>CAVQFC010000001.1:0-322500 GCA_963711765.1 uncultured Acidobacteriota bacterium
CCGCCGAACAGACGTCGGTACGGCGGCGTTCTGTTCCATGCGCCACTCCCGCGCCGGTCTGCCACGCGGGGCGCGCGAAGAAACGGCTGGTGCCGCCACCGCCGCTGGTCCATCCCGTTTCAGACGCCACCGCCCCGGTGGCATTGAGGCGCAGGCTCGTGCCGCCGACACCGACAACGGCGGAATCGGACGACTCATACTCCGCCTGCAAAGGTCCGGTAGAACTGTGACCTGTCGAGTCTGGATTGAAACCGGCGTCCCCGCTCGAGACGAACACATTGACGCCGGCCGCCGCCAGGTGCAGGAACTTGGTGTGTTCGGTCGCGACTTCGGCCGGAGCCATGAAGGTTTCGCCGAGTCCCAGGCTGATCGAGAGTTGCCGCATTCCCGGAATGGTCGCCAGATCCGAAATGATGCGATCGAGCGCCTTGTCGATGGCGACGAAGCTCAGCGCGTCGGTCGCATAATTTAATCGTCGCGCCGGGCGCGATGCCGCCGGCCCACGAGGCGTCCAGCGTTTCTTCTCCGCTGGGAGTCGGAGTGTACGCTACTACGTCGATCTTCTGGATCTGGGCGACGGTGACAGCGACGCCGTTCTTCTTCCAGAACGCGGTGAGATCGGAGTCCGACGGGAACGTGTCGATCAGAATCGCGATGGTCTGCCCCTTCCCGGTCACGCCCAGGCCGTCGGCGCCATAGGCGTGGAGAATTTCCGAGACCAGATAAGGAGGAGCGTTCGAGATATTTGTCGTGGGGCCCGCAGCCGCGTCCGCGGCCACACGGTTCCCGCCCGAGGGAGGCACTCGGCGGAGATGCTTGTTGGCCTGCGATAGGGCTGCAGACCATTGATGGAACGGACGGCGGCGGCAACTTCAGCCGGCAGGCTCGGCGCATTCTGTGCGGACGTGTAGGTCACCCCGTCCTTGGTCACCGGGACCATGTTCACTTCCAGGCTCCTGGCGATCTGGCTGGCTTTCGCACGAGCGTAGATGCCGTCCCTGGAGGTGTGGGTGATTTCGTAACCGTTGGCCTTCAACCAGGCTGACAGCGCGGCGGTGTCGGAGGGCTTTGCGTTGTAGAGCTTGTCGAGTTCCGCCGGCGCAACCACTTCACCTTTCGCAACCCTGTCCTCGAGCTGCGACTGAACATCCGCCGCGATGGAGAGCGAGAAATGCACCTCCATCATTTCGTCGGGGTGCGCCGGGGTCATGGCGCCGACTGTCACGCCTTCCGGGGTGATTCCCGGCGTCGAGGGCAACGGCGTAATGCTGTCCGGAAACATCTTTCTTTCGGCCATGATGCTGTCCCTTTCTTGGTCGTCACCGATCAGACCATCGACCTGCTTCTTCTGGACTGCGCGCGTGCCGCGGCGTCACGTGCTGCACGGTTGGTGAATGTCGAGGCGGAAGCGTTTCTCCACCGCGAAGGGCACATCGGCCCCCTTGAAGACTGAGTTACGGCAGAAACCGCACGCATCCTCGAGGTCGTAGACGCCGCCCACCAGCTTCATGGCGCCCTCAACCAGCGCCTGCAGCTTCGGCCGTTTCACGCAGCTGATGCATCGACCAGCGCCCGTTGGCTCTACGGCAGCGCGCATCTCCTCGTCCGGAGCCAGTGCAGGCGGGAGACCGTGGAGGCCTGGAACGATATTGTCGAGCAGCAGCGCGATGCGGGCCGGCTCCCGGCCGCCGCGCCGGGCGGCGAGCGCCGCGGCGACCGCGCCGCAGCCCTCGTGCCCGAGCACCACGAACAGCGGCGTCCGCAGATGGACTCCGGCGTATTGCAGCGTGCCCATCACCTCCGGCGACACCACGTTGCCCGCGACCCGAATGATGAACAGCTCGCCGAAGCCGGCGTCGAAGATCAATTCCGGAGGCACCCGGGAGTCGCTGCACCCGAGCACGGTCGTGTACGGCCGCTGACCCCTGGCGAGCGCGGCGAGGACCTCCTTCTGAACGGTCGGGAAACGCGCCGTGCCTCCGACGAAACGCTGGTTGCCGGCGCTGAGACGCGCGAGCGCCTCGTCGGCGTGTACGCGGGCAGCGGGTGCATGCTCAACGAGCGAAGCCTCCAGCCTTGCCGGACTCGAGGAATTGTTTCGCGTCGAGCCGGCCGAACAGCTCGATCAGCTTCGCCACTAGGCCGGTCCAACCCGTCTGATGACTCGCGCCGAGACCGGCGCCGTTGTCGCCATGGAAATACTCGTAGAACAGGATGATAGTCGCGCCAATGCGGATCGTGTTGAAATTTCTCCGCGCCTCCGAATACCGGCCTTTGTTCCGCCGAAATTCCTGAGGAAGATATCCGGAGCCGGTCGGCCAGTTCTTTCGCCACCTCGAAAAGATTGAGCATGATGCCCGAGCCCGTCGGGAAATCGATCTTGAAATTATCGCCGATGGTATAGGTAAAAATTGCAGCAGTGCCCGTGATCAGGATGACGTTTAGCGGCATCCATACCGGGTCCGCGCCAGTTCGAATTGCCGCCGAACATGCCGGTATTCGATTCGGCGGGCAAGTAGTCGACCCGGTATTCCCGCCCGTCCAGGTGCAGGACATACGGATGGTCTTTGTGGTAATCGAGACGAGCGGATGCCGTAGGGGCTCAGGAACTCGTTCTCGTCGAGCATCGTTGGCCAGGATGCGACGCAATCGATCGGGCTTGACCACGCCAGGATGCCGCGTCGGCAACGCCCAGGTGACCGGGTCCCGTCGGGATGAATGGTCTCCAGGGGGAAGGCTTCCTCCGGAGCTGTCCTGGATCAGCGGACATCACTTCGGGTACGGTCGCGCTGCCATTTCTCGATGACGGTGGTCGCGCCGAGCGGCAGCAGCCCCACCATCGAGCGGACCTTCAGCCGTATCGCGCTGCCATCGGGCAGTCGCAGCAGGTCATAATAGAAGCCGTCTTCCTCATCCCACATGCCGCTCGGCTCCGCGATGCGGTTCATCGCCGCGGCGATGTAAACAGAAATGCTCGGCGAACTTCACGACCATGTCCTCGTAGCTGGGTCATGCGCGCGACAGATTCGATCGCGATCTCGAGCATGTTCTGGCAGAACAGCGCCATCCAGGCCGTGCCGTCGGCCTGCTCGAGGTAGCCGCCGGTGGGCAGCGGCGCGCTGCGGTCGAACACGCCGATGTTGTCCAGCCCCAGAAATCCTCCTTCGAAGACGTTTTTGCCGAAGCGGTCCTTGCGGTTGACCCACCAGGTGAAATTCAGCAGCAGTTTGTGGAAGACCGTTCAGAAATGGAGATCGTCGCTGACCCGTGCAGGCGCCTGCTCGGTGCGGTAGAGGAACAGCGTCGCCCAGGCATGCACGGGCGGATTGACGTCGCTGAAATTCCATTCGTAGGCGGGCATTTGCCCGTTGGGATGCAGGTAGAGCCTGCGGAGCATCAGAGTGCAGCTGGCTCTTTGGCGAAATCCGGGTCGACGAGGCGAGCGGCAGCGTGTGGAAGGCCAGATCCCAGGCGGCGTACCAGGGGTACTCCCATTTGTCGGGCATCGAAATGATGTCCTCGTTCAACATGTGGAACCATTCGGAGTTCCGCGATGCGCGATAGCCGCTGTGGAGGGGATTGGAGCGGTGCTCGTTCAGCCAGTTGTCGACGTCGAAGATAGAAGTACTGCTTGCTCCAGAGCATCCCGGCGAGCGCCTGGCGCATCACGTTGGCCGCGTCCTCACTCACTGACGGCGGTGTCACCGCCGATAAAACTCGTCGGCTTCGCGACGTCTGAGCGCAAAGAGGTCATCAAACGGTTTGCCGAACGGCTGGCCCGGTTGCTCCGCCGGCGTCCTGGTGAGCCGGAGGCGAACGACGCTGGCCTGACCGGCGCCGATGTTGACGCTCCAGTGCGCGGCGACTTTGGTGCCGTGCTGCCCGGGTTGACCGCGCCACGGTTGCCGTCCACCACGTAGTCGTTGATGCCATCCTTGACGTACGGGCTCTCGTTCTCGCCCTGAAACAGCCGCGCGTGGTTGGTTTCGTTCTCGGTGAAGAGCAGTGGCACGTCGCCGTCGGCGTAAAGAACGAATTCCCCGAGCGAAGGGTGCACCGCCGCGACGGCGGTCGCGCCAGCCGGCGCCGCGATCTGCTCGAGACGCGGCTTCCTGGCGGCCCGGTTCGATTCGGCAATCCACTGCGACCAGTCGTTGCGGAACCAGAGCGTCGGCAGAAGGTGCAGGTCGGCCGCGATCCGGCCCCGCGGTTGATCGCCGTGATTCGCATTAGGATGTCTTCGGCAGCGCCCTTGGCGTACTCGACAAAGACGTCGAAATAGCGGTTGATCGTCAAAGACGCCGGTGTCGAGGAGTTCGTACTCCATCTCGTCGCGGCTTCGCCGGCTGTTCCCTTCAACCAGGTCGGGATAGGGAAACGGCAACTGCGGATACTAGCAGAAACTTCATGTAGGAGTGCGTCGGCGTGCTATCGAGGTAGAAGTAATACTCCTTGACGTCCTCGCCGTGGTTGCCCTCGCTGTTGGTCAGGCCAAATAGCGCTCCTTCAGGATCGGATCGCTGCCGTTCCAGAGCGCGAGCGCGAAACAGAGCCGCTGCTTGTCGTCGGAGATGCCAGCCAGGCCGTCCTCGCCCCAGCGATACGCGCGGGACCGGGCCTGGTCGTGGGTGAAGAAATTCCAGGCGTCGCCGTCGCTGTAGTCCTCGCGCACGGTGCCCCATTGGCGCTCGCTGACAGGTACGGTCCCCACTTCCGCCACGGGGCGCCCGTGGCGCGCGCTTCCTCGAGACGATTGCGCTCCTCGTTCATCTCACCTCTCGAAGTCAGCTCCGCCATGCCATGCATCTCCTCGACTCCGTCGAGGATACGCGATCGCCTGGCAATGCGTTCAGGGGTTGGCTTCAGCGCCCGTCTCCGGCCGTTTCAGTCAAGCCGAGAAACGCTCGAAGCCAGACCAGCTCTTCGTCGAGCGCATTGACGAACGCGCGTTCGTGCGGCCGGCGGCCCAAGACGTACCCGAGCTCGACATCCATGGCCCCGCCCGCGGACCGACACATTGCCCCAGCCGATGACCCGGTCGCGCCACAGCAGCGGCAGCGCGTAGTAGCCGCGCAGCCGCTTTTTCGCGGGCGTGTAGGCTTCGAAACGATATTTCCGGTTCCAGAATCGCTCGAAGCGTTGACGGTCCCACACCATCGGATCGAACGGCGCGAGCACATACAGGCGGTCGGCGACGCCGGCGGACGTCACCGCTTCGTCGGCCGGCCAGTACACAGGGTGCCTCCCGCTTCGGTTCGCGCGAGCCTCGCCTTCGCGCGCGCCAGCGCCGGCGCCAGCTGACTTTCCCACTGCGGTACGCCATACCACAGGCGTCCAACCACCCTGGACAGGCTCGCCGCCGGCACCGGCCCGTAGACGCCGACGAGCAGAATTGCCTGAACGCGCCTGCGCTCGGAGGCGGACCAGGATGCGCGCTGCCGGGGGTGCATCAACGGTGCACCGTCCTCGAGACAAAGCCGTAGCCCCCGCTTGTCTATTGCGGCTTGCCGATCTTGGTGTCGGTCTGGACGCTGAACTTGCGGTAGTCGGAGAATTCCAGGGTGCCGCCAAGGCGGATCACCTTCACCAGCATCACCCGCGCACTGCCGGTGTAGGTGGCGCGAGCCGGCAGCCACTGCTCGTTGTTCACCTTGCGGCGCTCGAAGGCGGCCTTCGATCCCTTGTGCACGCGAGCCAGCAGTCCCAGTCCGAACGACGCCGTCTCGATCGCCTCGGCCTCGATGCGCACCACCTCGTACTCCGACTCGCTCACCCACGCCTTGCCCGCGAAGTGGCGCATCATCTTGCCGTCGCTGGTCTCGGGCCTGGCGTCCTTCTTCGGCGTGAACGAGAGCGCGATGGTCTCGTAGCCGTTCACCACCTCGCGGCCGAGCATCCTGATGTCGTAGACGCGCAGCGCATCGTCCACCGCGCGGTCGCTTTCGCGCCGCTCCTCGTCGTGCTTCTTCCGCTCGGCCGCGCGCACCTTTTCGGGGTTCTGCTCCAGCTTCTTCGCGTACTCGAGCACTTTCTGCTGACGCTCGCGATCCACCTTGGCGAGCTCCTCGGGCGGCACCGGCTTGCCGTCCTTGACCGTCTGCCGGCGCCAGCGGTCCTCGTTCGGCAGTGCCGGGTAACTTTCGAAAACGTTGAGCGTTTCCCTGGTGGACGTGCCGGTCGCGTCCAGCTTCTGCTCGCGCTGGGTCTCCAGGTAGACGTAGTCGCTCTGTCGGACGTCGTCGATCTCGAGGTGCTTGCTGACCTCGGCCATGAACGTCGCGTAGTCCGGCAGGGGACGGTCCTGCCCCGCGGCGGGAACCGCAAGAATGGCGATGAGGCAGCCACAGATCAGACGCATATTCTCAGGACGCTCGGCCCCCTTTACCGTGGTTCGGCTGGCAGAAGAGTCCGGAGCGGCACGCGGATCTCGCGTCCGATCACCGGCAGCTTCAGGTCGATCTCCGCGTCAGCATCCGGCGACCGCGCGCCTTTGTATTCGTAGACCACAAGTGATACGCCGCGAAGGGGCGAAGCCTCGTCGAACGGAATTCGCCGACGTTCGATGAACCGGTCTCCCTTGAGCTCGTCACGGAGCCAGTCGAGCACGACTGAGCCGCTCGGCCTGTCTTCAATCACGATGAACCTGGTCCCATACCGCCCGAGCAACGGATAGATCTCCGCGGGACTGCTGATGCGATCTTCGACGCTCAGCTGACTCATCATGGATGTCGTCAGGAGCTTATCGGCCCGCAAAACGACCAAGCGTTGCGCCGGATCGTGTTTGCGCACGAAGAAGACGAAGTACCCGGTATCGGTCGATGAGCTGTACAACACCGTCGCCGCTGGCATGGTGGAATCGGCCAGTACGAACCGGGCGGCATCCTCGTAGGCGTCGGCGCTCCACGGGCGCGTCCCCTTCGCGAACCACAACTGCCCGACGACGGCGACGGTCAGCACGGCTGGGAGAATGAGTCGCAGCCTCCTCGTTCGAGCGGCGCAGGCCAGACTGCCCGCACACAGACAGTAGGCTGGGACGACGTTGATTGAATAGCGGGCTGGCTCGATTGAACCGGTGACCAGAAGCACGCCTGCGAGAACTGTCACGATCCAATAGACAGGGACCAGGATCCGCCGGTCTCGATTGACGATCGCCGCGAGAATCCCGGCAATCGTCACAAGCCCGAGAGCAGGCAGAAGCTGCCGGCGGAAGATTGGCACCAATACGCTCGTCCACGGGGATGCGACGAGTCCTCGGCCAAAGGCGTCACGGACGACGGCGACATTGAACGGCGCGTAGACCAGGGTTGCGGCGGCGATGAGGGCAATCGGGAAGGCGCCTGCCAGCGTAACAAGAATCACATCGCGCCTGACCAGACGTGACCATCCCCCACGATCCACCAACAGCGCCAGGTAGGCCGGAAACATCAGAACCGCGAGCTGTCTCGCGAGCAGACTCATCACGGCGGCGACGATGAAAAGGACGTAGTCCCGCAATCTGCCAGTGTCACGAAACCGCGCGAGCGCGTTCAGCGCCGCGAGCGCGAGCGCGAGGGCCGGCATCTCGGAGAGCACCGCCTGCGCAAACGTCGCCATGATTGGACTGCTCGCGAACAGCAGACAGGTCCACCCGGCAACTTCTTCGTCATAGAGACGACGGGCGAGCGTGTAGAGCAGCACCACCGACAGCACGAAGAACGTGATGACCGCGACGCGAGCCGCGACGACGGATACCCCCAGGATCGCGTAGAACGGCACGAGACTGATCGGCAGCAGCGGCGGATGATGACCGAGCGAGAGCGCCGGGTACCGCGCGAAATAATGCTGCGCGTAGTGGACCGCACCGTCGAGCGTCCATTCGGCGCCGGCCCTGAGCGCGTCGTACAGGAAGACCCCGTCCATGACATAGCGGGGCATGTCGCCCATCTGGGACACGGCTCCTTCGCCGGTGATGCCGCGCGAGCCGATGAGCAGGGCCACGAGCACCGCCGCACCGAACAGACTTCGTCCCACTGATCGTGAGAGGTGCGGATCGGTCGATCGCGCCGCTGGTACCGTCACGTTCAGGTTCACGTGCGTGGCTTCGCGCTCCCCCGGCCCAGGCGTGGCGCCCAGACCGCGGTCGGGAGCGCTCCAGGGAGATGGGCGCCGAATCGACCGGCCACGTGCAATGCGGTCCCAGCGACGAACGACACCCCGTTACAGAGGTGATGGAGCAAATGCGCCGGCACCACTCGCAGGGCGAAGAGGATGCCGCGCTGCCGGGCAAACCAGCGGTAGTACCGGAAATTGATCCCGACCAATGCCGCCAGTAGAAGGGCCGCCACAACCGCGGCCGACGGCCTCCAGAACGCCAGCGCCAGCGAGGTTGCCATCGCGACGGTCAGCACCACCGACAGCCGCAGGCCGACGCTCGTGTTGAGATCGTTCGGAAGCGCGCGGGATCGGAAGATCAACTGCGTCCAGGGAATACCGCGCGCCCAGATGTCAGTGACGATGCTGCTCCCCAGCGTCCAGCGCTTGAGATGCTGACCTCGAAATCTCACATCCAGACGCAGGGAATATCCGGCGGCGACCAGCCGGTGTCCGAGCTCAATGTCTTCGATCGACGGACGCCGAAAGCGCTCGTCGAAGCCCCCCACCGATCGAAACGCGTCGGCGCGCACGGCGCCGAGCCCCGCCCAGAACGTGGCGGCCTCCGTGCTGCCGCCCTCATGGACATACGCATGCGACAGATTCTTGTACTGGGACATGAAGTTCCGCTCGCGCGGAAGGAGGTCGTATGCGCCGAACACGCCAGCGAGCCCTGTGTCTGTCGCGAGCACGCGGCACATCCCCGCTAGCGAGTCGGGCGCGACGACGACGTCCGCATCGACGAAGGCGAGAACGTCGCCGCTGGCGAGTGCGGCAGCGCGATTTCTCGCGACCGCTGGGCCTGACGGATCGCGAACGAACACGATCTGCGCTCCCCACGCGGCCGCCAGCGGCCGGCAATCGTCGACCGCGCCGTCCGCGGCGATGAGCACTTCGGCGGTCGGCATGGCACCGCGTGCGGCGGCCAGACTCTCGGCAAGGTGACTTAGATTCCGATGAAACGGGATGACAACCGTGACCTTCAGGGTGGACTCCGCGCGTCAGAACCGCCGATCCTCCGAATTCGGAGCCGACCCTTCGCACCGCAGGAGGGCGTCTTCCATAGTAGTCTGTTCGTAACAGATGAGGCCAATTCCTCGTGTTTCCCGCACGGTCGCTCAACTCGCAACCGACGACCGAGTGATCGTGGTAGGTGCGGGGCCTGCCGGTCTGACGGCGGCTTACGTTCTCGCGAAGCGGGGGCTTTCCAGGATTACGGTCCTCGAGGCAGACGAGATCGTGGGCGGAATCGCCCGCACGGCGCAGTACAAAGGCTTCCGCTTCGACATCGGAGGCCACCGCTTCTTCACGAAGATGCAGCCGGTCGAGGATTTGTGGCGCGAGATTCTCGGTCCGGAATTCATCTCGGTGCCGAGGCTCTCCCGCATCCACTACAACGGTCGGTTCTTCGACTACCCTCTCAAGCCCGCCAATGCGTTGTGGGGTCTTGGTCCGATCAACGCTCTGCGCATCGTACTGAGCTACGTGAAATGGCACTACCAGCCCTATCCGGTCGAAGAAAACTTCGAGCAGTGGGTCACGAACCGCTTCGGCAAACGCTTGTACGAGATCTTTTTCAAGACCTACACGGAGAAGGTCTGGGGCGTTCCGTGCACCGAGATCCGGGCCGAGTGGGCAGCCCAACGCATCCACGGGCTTTCACTCGCCAGAGCCGTTCTGAATGCGACCGCGCTCCACAAGCGGATGAACCCAATCAAGTCGTTGATTCACGAGTTTCAATATCCTCGGCTGGGTCCGGGACAGATGTGGGAGGCGTGCCGGGATCGCATCGTCGAACGGGGCCACTCGGTGCTGTTGCAGCATTCTGTCGATCGCTACGAGGTGACGGGAGATCGGGTGACGACCGTTCACGCCAGCACGCCGAACGGCCCTAGAGTCTTCGAAGCCGACCACGTCATCTCCACCATGCCGCTCCGCTCGCTGGTGCGGGCCATCTCACCCGCCGCACCCGCTCGCACTCGGCAGGCTGCGGAGGGCCTTCGATACCGTGACTTCCTCGTGGTCGCGCTGATCCTCAACAAAGAGGAGGTTTTTCCCGATAACTGGATCTACGTTCACACGCCAGGCGTCCTGGTGGGACGCATCCAGAATTTCAACAACTGGAGTTCGGCCATGGTGCCGGCACCAGGCATGACCTGCCTCGGAATGGAGTACTTCTGTTTCAAGGGCGACGAACTGTGGGAGAGCAAGGATGAAGAACTGATCGAGCGGGCGTCAACGGAGCTGGAAGCGCTCGGCCTGGCTAGCCAATCGGACGTGGTCGACGGCGTGGTGATTCGGATGCCCAAGGCTTATCCAATCTACGATTCGACCTACAAGGACAACCTGTCCGCGGTGCGCGAGTTCATCGATCCGATCTCGAACCTGCATACCGTCGGCCGCAACGGCATGCACCAATACAACAACCAGGACCATTCCATGCTCGCTGCGATGATGTCCGTGGCGAACATGCACGGCGCCTCCCATGACCCGTGGCATACGAACACAGGGCTCGAGTATCACGAGGAACAGCGGCTCGACACACCGGATGGACGGAACGGCTCCGAGGTCTAAGACACCGCCGCGATCCTCCTCGTTGCGAGGAGCCGTCCGGATGCCGGCCGATCAAGGCCGCCGGCGCATTTCGATCACAAAGCCCAGAGTGGTCGCGACTTGCGACACGAGCATGAGCACCATCAACAGCAGGGCCGATCGATGCCTGGGCGCACGAACGGGGTACGTCACCAACCGGCGATAGAAGGAGAGCGGCTCGAAACCAATCGCGGCCGCCCCGCGCGACGACCTCGCCTTCCGGAGACGAAAGGCGCCTCGACCGTAGTTCATCTGCTGGCGCCAGAACGTCTGGAACGACAGTGCATGTGCATGGTGGACAAGGGCATCGGGGGCCATGAGCAACCGATAACCATGGGCTTGCCAACGGTCGCAGAACTCCCGATCTTCCCCCGCCGCCAGGGGAAACGATTCGTCGAAGCCGCCGACGTCCTCGAACAAGCCAGCGGGAACCGCAAGGTTGTTCGATGCAAAGAAGGGTGGCGCCGCTGGAGCCCCTTCGGAAGTCCGGCCCTTCGCCGCGGCATGATGCTCATAGAGGTAATCCACCACAAGCTGGCTCGCCGACGAGTAGGCGTTCCCGGGTAGAGCGTTGACGGTCCTGCCACCGATCGCACGATCCGGGCATTGCTCGAAGCGCGCCTGGACCGCGGCCAACCACCCCGGGCTCGGCTCGCAGTCGTCATCGACGAACGCCAGCAACGGCCCGGCCGCGCACTTCGCGCCGGTGTTTCTGGCGCGTGCCGGCCCCCCGTTCGTTTGCTCGACGAGTTGTAGTCGCAGGTGCGCGCGAAACGTCGCCATGGTTGGCGCCAGCGACACATCACCTCCGTCGTCGACGACGATCACGTCGAAGCGGTCACGCGGGTAGTTTTGAGCCGCGAGAGCCCGCAGGCAGGCCGCCAGCTGCCGCGGTCGATTACGAGTGGCAACGATGACGGAAATGTCACTGACCCTCGCCAGGCGGCCGCTCCCCTCCTCAGTGCTGCGCTGAATTTTCACGTCACATCGCTGCGAACGATTCGCCAGAACCGGCGCGCCGCTTGTCCAGGAACCGCCCACACGCTCTCCAGCCCCCATGTATCCCGAAGCATTCTCGGAATGCCGAACGTCGCCGCGGGCAGCCCCACGTTGCTCACGTGACGCCACCACACCCGCCGCCACCATCGTAACGTGGCATGGAGAGTGCCGTCGGCTCCGGGCGGGCTGTTTCTGATGCGGCGCTCGACTCTCTCCATTCGGGTCTTTGGACTCGCCGCCAATGTCTGGAGCACGGAGTCGGGCACTGGCGCACGCATTCTGTCGTGGAGGTAGGCCAGCGTCTCCTCGACCGGTTGGACCAGGCGATGTCGTGCAGCGAGCTCAATCAGCCGCGTCCAGTCGATGGCCTCGCCGGCGCGATTCAGAATCGTCACGGCATCTGCGACCCAGCGAACGGACGGCGTCACAAACCTGCCGGCCCCGTGCACGCAGACATGCAGCAACTGATCGGCAGGAGCGAGAGTCCAGATGGGACGTTTTTTGAACTCGCCCGGGAGTGCATGGGCCCACACGTCCGCGTCGGCTCGAGCATTGCAGCATTCGGGAGAGAGGTGCCAGTGAAGATCGATCTGCTGCCGGGAGCGATTCACGAAGTGCCACGCATGGATGAACCAATGGGATGCACCAGTGAATTGCGATGGCCGACGCGGTGGGTGTGAGGTCCATCCCATATCAGTGAGCAACTGAGCCGCTTCGGCAACTCGCTCGACCGGAACCATGGCATCACAGTCCTCCATCGCGCGAAGGCCGTCGTCCCGGTAGTACAGAAGCGTCAACGCCGTCCCCTTCAGGAGCATGGTACGAATACCGGCGCGGTCGAAGGCGTCCACCACCTGCGCCATCGCGTCAAAAGACAGCTGATTTGCGTACCATGTTCGCAGGTAGTGGGGTTTGAGCTGCTCGATGGCTGGATCGCGCGCGGCGTCGTTGCTCCGCAGGTTTCGGTAGACCAGCGGCAGCAGACGCTCGGACGCCACGTCGAGGCGGTCCATGTCCACCTGCGATGTCCACTCGCGCCACGACTCCAGGGCGTCCTCGCCGCGCCAGAGCGCGGCTCGAAGAAGACACTCATGCTCCCGGCTCGGCACAAATGCCGGCGGAACGTCCCGTCCCGCACGCGTAATCCACCCGCGAGTCATGACGTTCCAGTCTGCGTTCGACAATAGTCCTGAAGCAGCAGAATGTCGTCCGCGATCGATCGGCGATAACGGTCGTAGTCCGATGGATCGCGCTGGCTGTAGGGCTCCGGATCGTCACTCGAGGTGATGTTGATCGTGCTCATGTTGATTTCATTCAGCAGGCTGCTGAACCTGAACCGCACGCCCGCGACCACATGAGCGGATGTCACGTCTGCTGACCGGGAAACACGATCCAACATCGCGGTAAGGGTCGTCATGTACCGCAGGTCGTAGAGGCCAGCGCTGAGGCCTTTCCACTGCACCGTTGGTATCGGCCCGGACCGTGCGGGATACGTCGTCATGTGATCCTTGAACGGCGGTTGGTCGTTTCCAACCTGTTCGGCGTCGTCCCACGCATCAAAATCGTTGAAGGGCGAGGAAGGATACCGTGGGAGATGTTGGTAACAGTAGGGAGCGATGCCGCTGGCGCCACTTCTCCATAGATAGAGCCCCGCGAGCACCCTGTGGACGTTCGGCTTCTCCATGTGGCTCGTCCAGTGGTAGTAGGTTGGAATGCCGCGCAGTTCTGAAAAGGCTCCGAGCGCGCGAAAGTAGTCGAGATTCTCAGGCAGGTAATAGCTCACGACGTCAGGCGGATGGCCAATGTCCCCCCGGTCTGTCAGGCGCCTGGCGAATCGCTGCTTCATCAGCGAGATCATCGTCGCGCCATGCCTCTGCTTGACCGCGCGCCATTCTGCGATGTGCGCCGCAATGGCTGTCTCTCCTCGGTGATCCATCTCGTCACTGACATAGAACAGCGGCCGCATGCCCCGAAAGTTGACCGTGCCGATCCAGGGAATCGCGGAGGCCCTCAGGACGAGATTTCGCCGAAAGCCGACCTGGCTTGCAATGTCGACGGCCTGCTGGAGGCGTTCGCGCCGGTACTCGTTGAGCGAAATACTGCGGAACCCGTGGTCGAAAATGTCCTGCAGTTGTGCGCGGAACATCGCCGGCGACACGTAATGTTGGGGCTCGTACGGATCGAGCGTGCCCCTGAACCACAAGAAGAGATCCTGCTCGGGCTCGAGCAACGCCAAGGGCAGCACCTCCAGTTCGACCGCCAGCCGCTGCGCCGGAACCGTGCCTGCCGGACTCGAGACGTCGATCCAGCCGTGATACGTGCCGGGCTTCGCGTCGCGGGGCACCCGAATCGACACCCAGATCTGTTTAGGTGCCGCACCGTCGAGATCGGTGACTGCCCGCCCCTGCAGCCGGACGTCGGGCGGCTGGTAGT
Organism: uncultured Acidobacteriota bacterium; assembly: GCA_963711765.1. GTDB lineage: Bacteria > Acidobacteriota > Vicinamibacteria > Vicinamibacterales > CAVVIG01 > CAVQFC01. Next base: position 14,155 of record CAVQFC010000001.1, read on the forward strand.
AGCGCGCAGGTCGAAATACCTGCCGCCAGTGGCGGTACCCAATCCGATACCCGTCTCGCATCGGTTGCCGGTCGTCTTTGAGCAGCAGTTCGCCGACCATCCGCTGCGCGGATTGATGCACGCCGATGCCGGCTTGCGGCCACTCCTTGACGATGTAGATGTCGATGAACGCACCAGGAACGTGCGCAGAGGGGCCGGCCAAGTCCGACGCCACCAGTTCCACGTCAGTGACAGGGGCCAGCGTGGACAACCCGAACGCCGCCGAGACTTGCTCGCCAGGAGCGGCGCGGCATCGCAGAACCGTGATCTCCTGATGCCCGGGTCTCGGACAGAAAGGCGGATGGTGTAGAAAGGTCAATGCGTGTATGCCCGCCGTTGCGCGAGATGCGATATCATCGGCGCTGGTCACGTCGGCCCGGGACGTCGGGAAGATGGAGGACGGGTGAACACCGCAAGTCCGAATGTCGTTTGGTCAGAGGTCGATAACGAGGTCATCGTACTCGATACGTCCTCCGGCGATTTTTACTCCCTCAACGGGACCGCCACCGAGGTCTGGAAGGGATTGGAATCCAACGACTCGGTCGAGACGATTGCCGCGCATCTCTCTGCCAAATACGGCATCGACCTGCCGGCTGCTGCCGCAGATGTGTCGGCATTGGCGGAAGAGTTCCGGACCATGAAGCTGCGAATCTAGCACGGGAGAAGACATGGAGAAGTCGACGGATTCGGAATCAGGCGCGCAGACCTCCCAGGACATCGCCGGCAACACAGCCGACGGCCTGGCGCGGCCCGCGTACACCAAGCCAGCGATTCGTAAGTACAACCAGATCGTTCAGGTCAAGCCGTACGGGCCGAGCGAGAAGGAAGCCGGCTAGCGCCGCTAGGCCAGTCGCTCGATGCGCACCACTCCGGCGGCGACCAACTCCTCCACGAACTCGTCCAGATCCGCTGCCGCGGTCTCGGACGACACATTGTAGCCGGCGCCGATCGTCGCGATCAGTGCTGCTCGCGGAACACCATCGACGATCGCTCGCCAGATCACGTCCGCCACTGATTCCAACACGATCCGGGTTCTCGTCGCCGGGTTCACAATCACCGACGTGTGCTCCTCGTCACGAAACCAGAACAACACATTCGGGTCGATGCGCATGCTCAGATCGTGGGCCCAGCGCCAGGCGGGCCTGAACTCGTCGCGCACGGGATGCGGCGTCTGAGGTTCGAGTGGCACCGCGAGGTTCAGGCGAAGCTTCAGGCGCTGCGCATGGTAGCCAAGCCAGTAGTAACCGACCACCAGCGCTCGCTCGGCGCTGCGGGTCCACAACTGCGGCGGCGCGAACTTGTTCCAGGCCCCATGGGCGCGATAGGCCTGTGCGAGGGTGGCGGCGGCGGCGCCGTATTTCCGGCCTTTCGCCACGAAGCCATGCCACGTGTTCAGGTCGTAGTGAACAACGGTCGCCGCCGGTTCGTAGCCAAGCTGATAGCCCAGCAGGAAGACCCGCCAGGCGAGGTCCACGTCCTCACACGCGGCGAGCCGCTCATTGAATAGTCCAGCCTCTTCGATGGCGCGGCGGCGGTACATGCTGTTGCCGCTCAGGATCCACGGATACAGGTTCCTCTTGCCGGCGACCGTATCCTCGAGAACCCGCTCGTTGGCGAGCGCCCCGCTGGACGACAGGTATCGCTGAATCCGCGCGTCCACGGCGCGGTTGTCGATGTGTCCCTGACAACCGCCCAGCCGTCGATCGGCGAACCGCTCGACCATCCGGCTCACCCAATGGACATCGGGAATGCAATGCGCGTCAAGCAGCGCAATCAGGTCGGCGCGCCCTGCGCGTATGCCGCGGTTGCGCGCGGCCGCCGCGCCTGGCGTCCGTTCCGTCAGCACGATCGCCCCGCAGCGGCGCGCAATCTCAGATGTCGCATCCGTGGAGTTGCTGTCCACGACGTAGATCGAAAGCTGACCGGCTCCGTAGCTCTGTTCATGGAGCGCGTCCACACACTTCTCGAGGTAGCCGGCTTCGTTGTGCGCGGCGATTACGACGTCGACCGGAGGCGTGGCCATGCGCTACACGGACTCGAGCAGCGCCGGGATGTCCGGCAGATGATGGTCGGCAAACTCCAGATCGTAGACGTCCGCGTCACGCACCAGATGGCTGATCAGGTCCAGAATCCCCTTGCTATACGCCTTGAACGGCTGTCCAGGCTCACGGAAGGGCGCGGGTCGGAACACCACCATACTGCTGTCGATCAGATGCCGAAACAGCTCGCTCTTGTCCAGTCGCCTGAGGCGCGGGGTCGCGACGCGACCTCGCTGCAGACGAACGTAATGGGTGATCGTCAAGGGTTGCGACAAAGTCCGTTGCTGCAAGGGCCGAAGGCTCACGGCATATTTGCCGCGGCTATCCTTTCCGCCGACCAGCAGCGGTCTGAGGAATGGAAACAGACGCAGTGTCTGATCCGTCACATGCGCGAAGTCGAGTGACGACAGCACATAGGTCTTGTTGTCGGCGACGGTGAACAGCGGGCCGTCGTCAGAAAGCACGTCATAGCCCGCGTGTGCCAGACCCATGGCGGTCGTCGTCTTGCCGGCGCCGCCCGGCCCATCGAGGAAGATGGTTCGCCCCCGCCCATGCAGCACCGCGCCGTGCAGCGACTTGAGTCCGTAGAACGGCAAGAGAAAACTCTGAAGAATCGGCCGGATCAGATCGGTCACGATATGCTGACCGCTTTCCAGGTAGGCGCCGCCCACTTCGGCGCGGATCGTACTTGTCCTCAGATCGAATTCGACTCGAAGCCTCAGCTCGCTCTCTCTGGCAGCGTAGAAGCGGCCGTCCGCATAGAAGCACGGGACCCCGCACAAGTTGGTCTCGGCAAAAATGGCCCCCGGAGGCGACCTGACGGACAGCGGGATGGTGGTTTCCAGTCTCTCGATGTCCAGACGCAGCGTCGCTTCGTGCCCGGGAAAATACGAGCGAACGTCGTTGTCGGCATAGAGTCGATCGATCCAGGCGCCCGCGTCTGGGTCAGACGACTGGATATCGAATTTCAGAAAGTGTAGCAGGAGTATGCGCTGCACGTTCGTGGCTCTGCTCCAGTACGAGTGAGAGGTAGTCGATGAAGCGGTCGCTGCCGCGGAGGCTCAAGAGAAGGCCGCAGAAGTCATACTTCGCCCGAAACGCGCCGTAGTACTGCGTGCCGTCGTGTTCGAGATAGAGGCGAAAATCCTCACGGAGATGCTGTACGGCCTCCAACGCCGGGACCGCTGGCCCCCCCGCAAGCAGTTCGCGAATCACCACGTCGAGCTCCGCGGCAAGACGCTCGTAACGCCGGAACACCTCAATCGGGGTGAGAGCGCCGGTCTCTTCCAGCCGGGCCAGCAATTTTTCCATGGCCGCCGCGCTCACGACGCCGGCACCGGCGTACGATTGCTCGATGTGTCTCAGGATCTCCTTGAAGCTGCTGACCGATGTCGGCCAGTCATAAGCAGACTTCACAGTCATGGTGCCGCCATCCCGCAGCCGGTCGGCCAGCCTGGTGTCTTGCAGCACCCGCCGCAACTGTCGGCACAGGTCCTCGGGATCGTTGGGCCGCGCCAGTAACAGATTCTCGTCGTCTACTCCGTAGTCCATGACCCCGAAGGTGCGGGTCGAGACGACCGGCACGCCGCAGCAGAAACATTCGAGAGCCGGGAGGCCAAGCCCTTCGTACCAGGACGTGCAACAGTAGACGTCGCAGCTCGCCATGATCCCGGCCATCGTCGCCTCGCCTGGGCAGAAATGCAGCTCGACCGGAAACGGCAGATCGTCGAAGAACGCACGACTGCGACGCTCCTGGGTGGCGATGACCAACTCGATCGGCATCTCTGCTGCCAGGATGCGGAGCGCCTTCAATCCGTCCGACATCCCCTTATAGGGCATCAGGTAGTTTCCGACCAGCAGGATGCGCTTTCGACTGCCCGCAGCCTTGCGCGGCAGCGGGCGGAAGACCGTTCGATCGATCGCCATGGGCAGGTAGTACGCAGACCGTCCGGTGTGCTGCTTCAGGAGATCGGCGACCGGCCTCGAGATGGCCACAAGCGGAATATCGAGCCGGTAGATATCGTCGAAGGCGGGCGAGGGAGTCGTGAAGTCGGCGTAGGTCCCCAGCCCTCTTGCATGGTGAAAGCTTTCATAGTCCTGGCACAACAGGATCAGCCTGGCCAGGCGCACGCGCGGCAAGACGAGGGGCACGAAGAAAGCGTTGGAGACGACGACGAAATCATAGGCGTCGAAGTCGACGTCGGTCAGGTCCCGCGTGTCGAGCAAGCGAGCCCGCAATCCGAACCAGGTCGGCGCTCCGGCAAACGAGAAGATGTCAACCTGAGTACCGTCATCGCCGAGGCGATTCGCAAGTTCGAAAATGACTTTCACGCCGCCGCTGAGAGCCGTGGTCGGAAGACAAAATAGAAGTCGCATCGTTCACATCAGCCGATCTGCCGGTCGCGGAGACTGAAAGGTACCACGAAGGGGATGCGCACGAATCAATCTCAAGTGCTCCACCAGCGAGTCTACGTTGCCAGTCGGCAGCACGAAGCCGTTGTGTCCCCTCGACACGTGTTCCTTCATCCCGGTGTCATCAGTCACCAGCACCGGCACGCCACAGGCGAGCGCCTCCATGGGAGCCAACGCCAGGCCATCCTCGTACGTGGGATGCACCAGCACGTCGGCGCGATGCAGATACGGCAATGGATCGCCAGGCGCGATCGTGATGCGGCGGTCGGCCGCAAGTCGATGGCGCAGATACCGATCCATCTCCTCGGTTGCCGTTCCGCCCACGAGCGTGAGCGTCGCGCCTGGATCCTCGAGGCGCGCGAAAGCGTCCATCAAGACCGGAACGCCCTTGGTGACCTGTAACCTGCCGACATAGATCACATTGAAGCCTGCCCGCGTCTGCCAGGCCGGCGGGGGCGTAAAGCGTCGCCCGACCGTCTGGATACGGCACCTGACCTTCGCTGCGGGCACACCTCGCACGAGGAAGCTGTCTCGCGCGTATTCAGAGCTGACGACAATCGCGTCCGCCAAGGCATATTCACGGAGCGTCTTGCGATACACGGCGGCACTCAGCCAGCTTTCTTCGATTGGATACGCCGTTGCGGCGACGCGATGCTGGCGCCAGACGTTGTCGATGTGCGACGTGGCCGATTCGACGATCAGTGCGCCGATACCGATACGTCGCGCCTGACGAAAGCTTCGAAGGCACGATCCGCCGAAACCGTGGAAGACGTCGATGGTCGCGAGTCGGCGGGCGACCGCGCGGTCGAACAATTCGCCGGCGAGACATTCACGCCACGAATGGTGCCATCGGTAGGGCGGCCACCGAAACAGCGGGGCCCACCGATCGAGCGAAATCGTCTGTCCGCACTGATCGTTGATGCGTCCCGCGAGGGAGTAGTAGCACTCCAACTCGCCAGTCGCGCGCGCCTCCTCCACGACGGTCGCCAAAAAGCCGCCGAGACCGCCCTCTCCATAGGGCGCGTTGGCGCTGATGATCTTCATCGCTGCGACATGGCCGACGTGAGCGATCTCAAGGGCGCTGGGCGCGCCGCACCCGGTACAACGTAATCGGCACACGTTCGAAGCCAGCCGGCGCTCCGAACAGGACCTCGGCGTCCAGGGTCCACGGCGTCGGCCATCTGGAGGCGGTCTCGCTCGATAACACGACCCACGCCTCTTCCCGGTCCGCGAGCGCGAGCATCGTCTTTTCTGCGGTCAGGAACTGGTGCTCGCATCCACTCAGCGAGAGCACGTAGTCAACCGCATACAGGCCCACCCATGACGGACCGGTCAGCGGTCGACCGGCCTCCTCGACAAAGAGTTGCCGGCCGCACGCGTGACGTTGGGTCAGGACGTCCCGCAGGCGGAAGTATCCTTCGTTGGACAAGCCGTTCGTGAGTGCCCAGGTCGTGTACCGCTGGATCGCCAGCAACGGGTACGCCGACACCACGAGCAGGACGGCACATGCGAGCACGGTTCCGGCGATTTGCCGTCGTCGGTGTGAGGGCGCCCGTGCCTCGGCGATGGCCCGAAGGGCTCGGCCGATCGCCGACGCCGCCGCGACGAATGAGATCGGAAGCAGGAACGCCAGGTAACGAGGGATGAACAGCTTCACACAAAGGGGCAGGATCAGAATCGTCGCCGCAAGCCAATACGCGACCAGGCGCTTCCCCTTGACCAGGTCGAAGCCTACGATCCACAGGAGCGCTCCGCCAGCCAGGACGAACGGCACCGGTGACGCTGGCATACGTTCGAACGCAAGCCCCCCGGCCAGCATATCCACGAACGTTCGTACGAGATCGACCAGGCGCGACAGATATTCCCCCGGACGCAGGGTCGGAGCAAACGCATACGTTCGTTGGCTCGCCAGGCGCACACTGATCAACGGCTTCAGGACATTCGCAGCGATCACCGGAGCATAGCCGACGGCGAACCATGCCGCCAACCGGGCGAGTTGTCCACTGCTCAACCCGTTCTCGCGACTCCTCGAGGGGATCCGCCAGAGCGCGGTTCCGGCAAAAACAACCGCAGTCAACGGATGCGTCTGGATCGTGAGGGCCGCGAGAACACCCCCAAGGCTCAGGACGGCGCTATTTCTCCGCTCGACGCCCACGTACAGCGCGGTGAACGCGAGCGTCGCGAAAAATGGCGTGAGCGAATTCGACCACGCATAGTGACTGCTATAAAGGACGAGTGCCGGCGAGGTGGCCGCCATACAGGCCGCCAGAACGCCCGTCCGTCGATCATCCGTCAGCCTGCCTAACCAGTACGTCGCCGTGACGGTGAGCGCGCCACACACCGCAATGATCGTTCTCGGCACCGCCAGCGTGAAGCCGAAGCACTTGAATCCGGCCGCGATCAGATAGGGAAACAGCGGTCCATAGTAGGCATCGTACGCGGTCAAGGGCAGCCGCCGGCCCATCGCGATGTCCATTCCCCACCGCACCTCGAGGCTCTCGTCGCTGAATGCCGGAAGCAACATGAGGTGCGGCCACCTCACCGCCAGGGCGCAGAGAAAGAGCATCCCACTGATCAAGACGTCGCTACGGCAGGTGCGGGCGAAACCCAAGGGCCTCATGACTGCTGGCGGTGAAGCGGCGCCGGCGTCGCACGCCAGGATATCGCCGCACACCCGTTCACGTGTATCTTGTAAAGCCTGAGCGAGCCTCCAGCGCAACGTCGCCTACAGGTTGTACAAGTGTTCAGAGGCGCCGCGGCGCTGTTGGTTGTCCTGTTCCACGCGACCAGCATCGACAAATCCTATCTCCAGCACGAATTCCTCGCCGACCTCTTCATGTTCGGTTATAGCGGCGTTGACTTTTTCTTCGTTCTGAGCGGCTTCGTCATCGTCCTGGCGCATGGCCGGGAGGTCGGCGTTCCAGACCGCCTCAGGCCCTACGTCGTGCGACGCTTCCTCCGCATTTATCCTCTCTACTGGATCGTGGCTGCCATACTCGCGCCTCTCTACTTCGGCGCGCCGCGTCACGCCGCCGATCTCATGGTTCTGTTGAGGGCCTTCCTGCTTCTGGATCCGAACGACAACCCCGTGGTCGGTGCCGCGTGGAGCCTCACGCACGAGGTGTTCTTCTACGGGATGTTCGGCCTCGCAATATATTTGCCTCGGCGCTATTCCTACCGCTTGTGGGGGACGTGGTTGTCGCTCTCGGCAGCGTGGTACGTCGGACTGCTCGTGACCGCCGGTCGGCTCAGATGGCCGCTTGGCGGCTTCCTCTTTTCACCCTACAACCTCGAATTCGCCATGGGAGGTGCTGTCGCCTATGCACTGCGCTCCGGCAGGGCGAATCGTGGCCGCACCCTCGTCATCGTTGGTGCAGTGCTCTTTTTGCTGAGCGGCGCGAGCGAACATATCCTGCATCGCCACTTCAGCCAGAGGCATTCGATTGTGTGCTACGGCGTGTCTTCGATGCTGCTCGTGTGGGGTGCCGTTCAATGGGAACGATCGACCGGGGCGCGGATGCCCGCGCTGCTCATGCTGCTGGGTGACGCATCCTATTCCATCTACCTGACGCACTACGCATCGTTGGATCTGCTGGCGAAGGCCTCGGTGGCTTCTGGCGTGGCGTCGCTGGTCGGGCCAGCGTTCACCACGACGCTCATCATCGTCCTCGCGGTGGCCGTGGGAATCGCGTTTTACGAGCGCGTCGAACGACCGGTGCTGGCTCGCCTGCATCCCAGACGCAGCTAGCCCGGCGGCGGTCAGGGCGGATTTCATCACGGCGGGCCGACTCGACCTCGCCATCGCATTCGAGGACCGTCACTTCCAGGCGTGGAACACCATGCGGTAATTTTTCTGGACGTTGAAGAACGGTACGAACGCATTGAGGAAGTGCACGATACGTCGCCACAGCCCGGCCGCGGGAAACACCCGCACGATCTTGGTGAAGCCGACGTGCTCGAGCATCGTGACCACCGCCGCCTCGTTCGGCGCGAACCATGTGGTCGGGTCGCGTCGCCAGTGCCGATACAGCGCCGACGGCTGTGAGCGACCGCCGTGGAAGCTCCAAGCGGGCTGCCGCATGAACGTCAGATCCGCCAGCGTCTCGAGGATCAGCATCCCGCTGGTGACCGACGCTACTCGTTCCAGAGCCGCCAGCGGCTCTTTCAGATGGTACAAGACGCCGAGGAACAGGACGACGTCGAAGGTGCCGACGGACTCTGGCGAGAGATCCGGAATGTCGATGTCTCGCGCTTCCACCTTGGAGCCCAGCAGCCTGTGCGCCAGGTCAAATCCCGATCGAGATCCCCACCCGGCGCCGCTCCAGCAGAAATGATCGGTTGCCAGGACTCGCTTCGCGCCACGCTTCTCTGCTTCAAACGAATACAGGCCATCCCACGCGCCGACGTCAAGGACGGTCTTTCCGGAGAGATCGTCGGGCAATTGCAGTCGCCGTACGGCCGTGCCGGTATCCCAATCGCCTGGCGTCACCGTGCCATCTGGAAGGGAGATGCGATGCACCCAGTGGACGGCCATGATTTTCTCGCCAATCGAAGAGTACGGCTGGCGCGGCGTGGGAAGACGTCGAAGTGACGCCTTCGCCCGTCGCCGTATCAGCGTTGTCTCCAGCCGGTCTCGTACCAACGTGAGGGCGCGAACTGGATCGCTCGCGATCTCGGAGACGATTCGCCGCAGCCGCATCTTCATGACGTTTCCCGAGTGCGCCAACCTTCGCTCTCCTCAGCCGACAAGCCGGTCGACGCGGCGAGATCGATCGATCCGCGTCCTTGACTTTCGGCTCGCGTGCAGACCTATCATCGTTTTCACTTGTACGATACCCGTCCCGCACGCGCCGATTCACATCGCCCCCGGCTTGTGCTCGTGTGCGCGGTCGCCTTCATTGTGCTGACGGCATTGGCGGCAGCCGAAACAGGGTACCGCGATTTCTGGGTGTCGTACGATGTCCTCCCAGATTATAAGAACGCTGCCAATTTCGTCGACAAGGGACTGGTACCGGTCAAAGGCGGCGTGAGCAGCCTGGGCACGTTCAACCCCCCAGGCTACGGCTGGCTCCACGTGCCTGGTGGCAGCGCAATGCTCCATGCTCGTCGCGATTCTGCCGCTGGGTGCGGTACGGCAGGGCCTCATGGAGATCCATCGTTCAGGGTACGGCGGAACATCGGAGCGGATCGCTGCAATCGATTACCTGGCATCGACTCTGAAGGCCAGTGGCAGGAGCGCTGCGTCGATTGGCTATGAGCTCGCGGTGCCCTCGTGGCAGAGGACCAGGGACGGGCACATGATCTTCAAGGTCGGTAACGACTACGACCTGGTATTTCGGCGCCGGCACGGCATCGACAATCAGAGTGACGCCGAGAATGGATTTTCCCCTGGCGATGAATTCAGGATCGTTGAAATAGTCTCGACGGACAGATTCCGAGATGTGCGGCTGCAGTCCGGTGATCTGAGCCAATTCACCGAAATGGCGCGATTTGGAAATTACTGGGTGGGCAAGAGGTCCTCACCGCTTCCGGCGCAGGATCGTCAGCCGATCTCATCCACCCCAACGAGGCCCTGAAAGTAGGGCTCGTTCATCAGAAGATCAGCGTAGGACCCGGTCGCGACCACCCGCCCCCTCCGAAGGACGACGATGCGATCGCAACTCTGGAGGGTTGAGGGTCGGTGCGCCACCACGATCATGGTCCGCGTACCCTGCAAGGACTCGATCGCGCGGGTCATCTCGCGCTCCGTCTCGAGGTCGAGAGCCGCAGTGGCTTCGTCGAGGACCAACACGGCGGGATCGCGGTAGAGCGCGCGAGCAATTGCCACTCGCTGCCGCTGTCCGGCGGACAGGCACACGCCCCGATCACCGATCGTGGTATCGAGGCCGCGTGGCAGCAACGCGACGACAGAATCGAGCTGCGCCGCCGACACGGCTGCAGACATGCGGGCCTCGTCGATCGCGTCTCCAAGCCCGCCGAAGGCGATATTGTGTCTCAAGCTGTCGTCGAGCAGATAGGGTGTTTGGCTCACGTACCCGATCTGTCTCCGCCAGGCGCGCGGTGCCATGCGGATGTCCTCGCCGTCAATGATGACGCAACCGCTGGTGGGTTCGATCAGTCCAAGCAGAAGATCGAGCAACGTACTCTTGCCAGCGCCCGTCGGCCCCATGATGCCGACCGATTGCCCTCGTTCAATCGTCAGATCCACATCATCGACTGCCCGAGGACTGCCTGGCTCATAGGCGTAGCTGACGCCTTTCAGCACGATGGCCGTCGAAAAAGCCGGCGCCTGATGACGGTCGCGGCGATCGTCTTCGCCGATCACCCTCAGTGCCGACAATTCGTCAGCGAGATCGGCCGCAAACGGAAGGCCATATCGCAGGCCACTCAGATTGAGATTGATGCGATGGATCGAGGGGATGAGCCGGAACCCGGCGTAGGCGTACAGCCCGAGCAGTGAGACGACATCGCTGCCCGGAGCCGCGCCATGCGTCAAGACGACGATCACCAGCACGAGAACGAGCGCGAAGGCGGTTTCCACGCCCATGCGCAGCAATTCGGTGAGGACGTCCCGTTTCCGCTGTATCGCCGACAGTTGTTGACGGAGGGATTTGAACCGCGCCTCGACGAAGCGCTCTCGCTCATTGAGCTTCACTTCCTTGAGCCCGCCCAGCCCCTCGTGCAATTGCTGAAGGATATCCGTCTGGAGCCTTCGCTCCCGTTGTCCCCAGCGGCTGAAGGCAGGCGACGTCAGCAGGCCAGGCACGAGCACCAGCGCGGCGGTGCCCGACACTGCCAGTAAGGTCACGAGTGAAGCGGTGGAGGCGAGGAGCAGCACCAGGCCTGCCACCAGGAGCACCTCCGCGACCAGGTTCAGGATTGCGGCCAGCACCATGGTGGACACGACCTCGGACGCGCGCTGAACGCGCTCGATCATCGCGGCGGGATTCGTCCCGCGAGAGAGAGCGAGGGGCGCCCGCAGGTATGCGGCGTAGGTCCGGCGGGACAGCTCCTCAACTGACCCGTACACCAGGCGTGCACGGGCCCAGGCGCTTGCCGTCAGCAGGGCATTCCGGACGGCGTAGACGATCACCAGAAGGGCCGCGAATGCCAGGACCTCCGCGTGCGGATCGCCGGTTGTGAGCCAACGATTCACGAAAGGCGCCAGGGCCAGCCGGTCCGCAGCCCGCGGGTCGGCGATGACACGCAGGAGCGCGAACACGGCGAGCGCCGCAATCGCTTCCGCCGCGGCCCCAGACAGCGCGAGCGGCAGCAGGCCGGCCCAGCGCCAGCGGGTGCGGACGGTCAGGAGTGCAAACGCCCGCCGGATGTCGCCGAATGTCGTGCGCACCGAATGCAAGATCCGGTTATATCATTCGCGCCGTGAAGGAACGCCGGCGGCGGACGAACGGCGTTCCAACTATTCGCGTGTTCGCGCGGACAGAGATGCACCAAATCAGACAGACGGTCCATAGGAGATGTGCCATGTCTGGGACAGTTCTCGTATCAGGAGCCGGGGTGGCAGGCTCTTGCCTCGCCTGGTGGCTCGACAGGTGCGGATATGCGGTGACCTTGGTAGAACAAGCGCCCGAACCGCGCACCGGCGGCTACGTCATCGACTTTTGGGGCCTTGGCTACGACGTGGCCGAGAAGATGGGCCTGCTGGACGAACTCCGCCGGAATGACCTCAACGTCCAGGAGTTCCGGATCGTCGATCGCGGCGGCCGGCCGATCAGCGGATTCAACCAGGCAGCGGTGCAAGAGCTGATTAAGGGCCGGGGCATGAGCCTTCCCCGTTCGGCGCTGGCCTCAGCTCTCTACGAAGCGGTCAAGGACCGAGTCGAAGTACGGTTCGGGAACAGCGTCACCGGCCTAGAAGACAGACCGAACGGCGTAGACGTGACGTTTCGCGAAGATGAGACTCAGACTTTTGATCTGGTCATCGGCGCCGACGGCCTCCACTCCGGCGTGCGCCGGCTCTGCTTTGGTGAAGAAGCGCGATTCGAACGCTTCCTCGGATACTACGTTGCGGCGTTCACTGCCCAGGGCTACCGGTTCCGTGACCCTGGCGCATACGTGACGTACGGCGAACCCGGCCGTCAGATTTGGCGGATCACGCTCGACGAGGACTCGACGGTCTTCATGCTGGTGTTCGCCGACCCCGATCCCCACGCCGCTCCGATCTACGATTCCTCGGGTCAGAAAGAGATCCTGATACGCCTCTACTCCGGCGGTGGCTGGGAAACCGAAGAGATGCTCCACGCGCTTCAGGCCAGTACCGATCTCTATTTCGATCGGGTCAGTCAGATCGTGATGCCGAGTTGGACCAAGGGCCGCATCGCTCTGATCGGCGATGCCTGCGCGTGTCCGAGCTTGCTCGCCGGTGAAGGATCAGCGATGGCCATGGCAGAAGCGTACACGCTCGCTGGAGAATTGGATGTCGCGCGGGGAAACCACGCCTCCGCATTCGAGATGTATGAACAGCGCCTGCGGCCCTATGTGGAGCGCAAGCAGAAGGGGGCGCGCGGTTTTGCTGCGAGCTTCGTGCCCAGGAGTGCTTGCGGGCTCTGGCTGCGAAACGCAGCCATCAATGTCGCGAACCAATTGGGGCTCATTCGGCTGCTGTTCCGAGCCCAGATGAGCAGCGGCATCGAACTGCAGAACTATCGGTGACCATGCCCGGTTTCCTCGACAACCGTGTCCAGTTCGTCGAGCCGTGCCGCCGAACGCGGTGAGGCATAATGGCGATGCTGGATGCGCTGCTCGACCGGCGGAACAAGAGCGCGTGACGAGCGACGCCAGGCGGGTGAATGCTGCCTACGGCCGGTGCCCATGAACACAAGCGGACGACCCAGCCGAGCGGCGGTCATTCTGGCAGCGCTGATTGCCCCTCTGACAATTCCCATTCTTTTCGTGCTGGAAGGCGCGCTGGTTCGCGGAGTCGGCGAGCTTGAAGCGTTCGCGTTCCTATCACTGTGGTTTGGCGTGCCGTTCAGTTACGTCGCGTCGTTCGCTCTTGGCTTGCCCACGTATTGGCTGTTGGTGTACCGGGCCCTCGATCGTCTCTGGTTGATGGTCGTGCTTGGCGCCGTCGCCGGGTCAATCGTGTTGGTGGTCGTCGCGCGACGGACGGCGCCAGTGTTCGGGGCTGATCTTGCGACCGCGCTGCATGGCGCTGTTTATGGTGCCGCGTATGCGGCGGTGTGGTACGTCATCGTCACACGTTGCCCGCGCACAGAAAGCTCTCGTCCTCAGGCCGGCAGACTGGCTCCCCCGTCGGTCCGAGGATCGGGGTGATCTGCGAGTGGATAAGATGCAGCTCGCCGTCCCATTCGAAGAAGCCTTCCAGCCAACGCGCGCGACAGAGCCGATCCGGGTTGTGGTAGATGGTGCCGGACGGCGTTTGATCGGCCTCCGCGAACGGATTGCTCACCGGCACGGTGAACGCGATGCGCTGCCCGCACCGCAATGTTCCGGTGCGGTCGCGAAAAATCCGCTCGATCTGACCACGGATGCGCATGATGCGTTCCGGGCCCACGAGCGGACCGACGGCCTCGCATCGCAGTTGAACATGGACCGACGCCTCCGCTCGTGCGTATTGATAGACCCAGGGCGGCATCATGGCTGCGAGCCTCCGTGGTCGCGCGCAAGCAACCAAAACGCGGTGGCGATGCTCGCCCCCACCACGCTGGCGAGCAAAGCCTGCTGGAGGGAGTCGATCCGGAACTCGGGTCTGAACGCATAGCCCCAGCCGATCGCGGCAAGCAGCCCCTCGGTGAATCCGGTCAGCGCATAGATCCAGCCGCTCTCGCGCCGGAGAAAACGCAACAACAGCCATGCGGGCGTGCCGAACACGAGCGTCAGCCGGATCAGCACCAGCGCCAGGCGGACGAACGAACCGGCAGGCGTCGGGAGGCCGCCGCCACCGTTCAAGAGATCGATCGCATAGAGAAATGCCGCAAACGGAAACGCGATCAGCGCCGGCGCGGCAAACAACGCGAACAGCCCGGGCGGTATGGAGGTGTGTCCAGCGCGCATGTCGCAATCGGCGGAAGGTCTCATGATGCGGGGCTGCTACCGTTCGGCGCAGAACGACACCTGGACGGCGCACGGGAAGATTTCCCTGCGCCTCGAGGTACACGCGTCCGTGGCGCGTTTGCGCGCGGTCTGCACGTCGCCCGCGGCCGCGGTCACCGGCGGGCCGTCAATTTCACGGGCGAGGGCAAAGCACTGCGCGGGTCCCTCTTCCACGATCACGCAATCGGTGCCCCGTCGCGCCGTGCACTCGTTCAACGCCGCCTTCTCGGCCTCGTCCCGCGAGCCGGCCGCCTGCGCCACTCCATACGCGTTCGTGGCCCGCGAGACTGCGAGCGCTCCCCACACTCGGGCCCCGGCGGGAGCGCCGATCTGTCCGGGAAGCATGGAAGACGCCGGGCTCGAGGCCGAGGGATTGGACGCCACCGACGGCAGGAAACGCGCCTGCGCGGGGTCAGCGGGCCGGGGCCGGTAGACCGCGACAGCCACGAGCGCGACCACGGCAAACCCCGCCGCCAGCTGGAGCCGGGGCATCACGAGCCACGAACGCCAGGACGACACCGGCGCCTGGGTCACTCCCTCAGCGAGAATCGCGCGCGCCTTCGCGTCGACCGACGCGGGCGGACGAAGGGCCAAGCCCTCGGTCGCCTCCAACAAGTCCATCGCCGACACCAGTTCGGCCATGGCGGCAGGAGAGCCGGCAAAGAGGCGCCACAGTTCCTCCCGCTCGTCTTCCGGCAGACTGCCTTCCAGATAGGCCGCCAGGCTCGCCGGATCCACGGCGCCCGAGCCGCCTCCCGGCCTCGATGATGTCAATTCGCGCTCCTTCCCTGGGCAGACGGACGCGCCATCGTTTCTTGGAGGTCGTGCGTGAGCCTGTCTTTCCAGCGCTTCAGGCGCTCTTTCAACACGTAGACTTCCTCAACCGGCAGCCCCATCGCCCTGGCGATCGTGCGAGGCGGCATCGGCTCGGCCACGCGCCACGTCAAGCTCAGATACATCTGCTCTTTCGCGGACAGCTTGTCTTTTTCGGTGTCGATATGCCGCTGGAGCGCTGCCTGCAACCTGTCCTGCTCTTCCTGCAGCAGCGCGGCCAGTGGATCCGGCGAGGCACCGGCAATCCCTTCGATGACCTGCTGGCCGTCCGGCGTGTCCCCGGAAATCTCACGCCCTTCGGCCTCGTCCGCCCGGACCTTGTCGATCACCGCCGCGAGCTCCTCGAGCAGGGCGGCAATCTCGGCGCGGGACGGCATCGGATCAATCTTGCCCTTCAGCGCCTCGGCGATCCGGTCCGGATCCCGGCCGATGCCGTTCCATGCCGCGCACGTGAACACCAGCTGTTGCCATTCCGGCAGGCGGCTGACGGCGACGGGCAGGCGCCGCCGGCCTGTCTTCTGTCGCATCAGGTCGATCAGCAGGTTGTTCACGGTCACCACGATGAAACCGACGAAGCTCTCCTTGCCCTGGTAGGCGCGGATGCGTCGATGATCGTTCTCCACCAGCCGCAGGCTGATGTCCTGATAGATGTCGTCCCATTGCCCGGCATCGCGGGGGAAGTGTTCGCGGATACGCTTCTCGATATCTCTCTTGAACAGCAGCGAGAAATCCCGCCAGGCGCGATCGGGGTCCTCCGAAAAGCTGCGGGCCACGCGCGCACCGAGGACGTCCCTGGCGCCAGCCTCAGGAACGACGACAGCCCGCTGCCTCCGTCGTAGCGGCCGAGCCGGGCAAAGCCGTCCGCGTGAAGCGCCGAGATCACGGCAAGATAGGCCTCTTCACTGGCGGGACCGTCGCCCGCGAGCGCCACCGCGACCGGCCAGATCGTTTTCGCGGCCAGGGCGAGGAAGCGCTCCTGCGCGACGGCGTCGCCAGACCGGACGCCGGCAACCAACCGCTCTTCTTCACGATGGTCGCTGGCGGCCATGGCCTTCGCCCCTGTCCGGATCGGCATGTCCCTCACCCGGGCAAGATTTCCTGCGCCAGCCCTGGATTCTGAAGTCCTGTCCGTCTTGGCGGGAAACGACTAGAGGCATCTCAGTGCGGGTCAGGACAATTGTGGGCTGTCGCGAGCCTACTGTAATCTACGTCGCGGCAATGACCCGGCGGTCGGATTCCGTGACGCGAATTCCACCATTCAGCCAAAGGACACCACAGTGACCGAAGACGATCGCCGCGTGCTCATCGAAATTGACCGGCGGGCGGTGGAAACGACCGACCCGGGCGCCATGCAATTGTTCATCGAGCGGGAACGGCTGGCCAAGCAGCTGAAAACGGTCAGGATCGGGGCCATTGTCGCGGCCGGCGGGGCGGGGCTGATTGCATGGCTGGCGGTCCTGCCCGCCGGCGAATGGACCTTTTTGGAGAGCTGCGCGGTCGCTCTGGCCGCCTTCTGGATTGTCGTCGTCATTGGCGGGAAGCGCCTGGATTCCCGGTTCGACAACTGGATGACGCGGGCACGGAAGGCTATCGACGGATAGCTCGACTTACCGTTTCCCGGCCGTCTGCTCGGCGATCTGGGCCATGCCGACATTCGCGACCAGATTGACGAACGCGTAGCAGAGCGTCAGCGAACGGCGGTCGGGACTCCAGAAGGCGTTGGCTGCCGGAACGCCCTGCTCGTCCAGACAGGGATCAGCGCGAACCACGTAGTGGAAATCGCTAAGGTCATCTCCTGCGTCGCGGAGGTTGACGCCCGGCCGCGGCTCGTTCCGAGCCCGGTCCACCGAAAACGTCGAGTCCTGCTTGCGCAACGCGGAATGAGACATCAATGTCGTGAGCGGCAGCTTCATCTGGGCCATGTTTGTGCCGACGGCCTCCAGAAACCGGTCGCCCATCACCAAGGCTCGGGCGTCCGCCAAGGTATCCGTGCCTGACGCCGGAACAGGCGCGTATACCACCGCGATCCTCGTCATCGAGAAGAGGGGACGGATCAAAAACGCCCTGAAACACGTTTCCCCAATCCTGGCCGTTCTTGCCGGCTTCGGCCACGCATTGCTGGAGCCTCTCCCGCGACACGCCCATCTGCTCGCCGATCGGTGCGTATTTCTCCGGGTCGGACCCGTACGTGAGGCAGATGATGCTGAACGCGCGCTGTTGCGGCTCACCATGTTGGTCGGTCCAGTCATAGCCGGCCGGACTGGCCATGCGGTGCAAGCCGCTGAAAAATGCCGTCGCCGACAACAAGGCCGCGCGCTGTGCCGGATTGGTACCCGGCTCAGGAACATCACCGCGAACCGGTCCGCCGCATCTTCCTCGCGGCCCAGCACCGGCACGTGGTGCTCGCTGATGATCATGTGGCCGATCTCGTGGAGCAGGGTGAAGCTCAGAACGCCCTCGAGATAGCGCCCCAGCCGCGCGGAATTTTCGGGCGTCGCCACATAGGCGCTGGCTGAGAGCAGCGGTCCCTCGCCAGGCGGAGGCGCCGGGGTCTGATTCTGATAGTGTCTGGCGGCCAGACGGAGCAACACCAGGGCCACGCCCACGGCAATGCCCCAACCGAGCGAACGCCGGCTCATGAACCGTACTCGCGCCATCTCGCCCCCCGTACGCCAACGCTGTCAGGGGATTCTAGCTGGTCCCGGAGAGACCACCAAAGAACGGGGGCGTGGTGGAGGCGTCATGCCGAAAACCGAGTGGCTGTCCGTCTTGGGTCGTAGCCGCCAAGGAGAGCGACATGAACATGAACACGAACACGACAACGTCCCGGTATCCACACCCCGCCATCATCGCCGTCATGATTCCCGTCGGACTCGCCTGCGGCGTCATCGGTGCTGGTGCGGCAGGACTGGCTGCGCTGAGACTGTTCGCCCTGGCCTACCTGGTCATCTCGAGGCTGTGGACGCTGTGAACAAGCCAGCGGGCATCATGGCGATCATCCTGGCGGCGTCAGGATGGTCGTACTCAGAAACCAAGCCCCCCCTGGTGGGCGCCGGGGCGGAATCGTGTCAGATGTTCCTGCGCAAGGCCGGGCCGAGCGGGTTATCCGATAGCGCTGCGAACCAGTGGGTGATGGGATATCTGTCGGGCCGCATCGCCGCGGATCCACATGCCCGTCACGATCCCTTCGTCGGGCCTGAGGCGATCATGACCTCCATCGTGTCGTATTGCCGCGCGGCGAAGGACTTCAAGGAACTGGACATCGACGCGGCAGCGGCCAGCTTCTTTCTCAGTGAGGGCAGCGCCGACCGCCGCTGACGGTGGTTGCGGCTGTCCCTCCTGAAAGTCCGCTTGTTGTTGGAATCATTGACCGTCACGGCGTCAGCGGGGAGGGTCCTCCGATGATGCGATCCGTCATCATCTCGTTGCTGGCGACCCTGCGCGCGTCGCCGCGAACGCGGGTGTCACGCAGCCTTTGGTTTGAACTGCGCGTAGATGCGCTCCGGAGCAACCTCGAAACGGCGTGATCGTCGTCGACGCCTCGGCCCTCCTCGAATTTCTGCTGCAAACTCCGCCGGGCACTCGCGGTCTCGAATGCGCTGCCTACGGCAACCGGGCGTATTCCGCGCGTGCTTCCCTCAGCATCGGAATGTCCGGGTCGGCATCCTTCCACAGCGTCAAGAGATCGTCATAGGCCCGTTTCGCCTTCACCGTATCGCCCGAGAGCGCGAGCGCTCGCGCCAGCTGCAGGCGCGCCATCGCGTCCATGGGATCGACGAGGACGATGCTTCGATGATCGAGAATCCGCTGGAATTCGGCGGCGGCTTCGGCGGGTTGACCTGCTGCAAGGTACGCCAATCGCGAACGTACATGGAATACAGACCGCCGAAGCGTCCGATCTCCAACTCGCACCCGTCTGAGAACGGGGGCAACGTCACGACCGAACTCGGACGAGTTTGGGCACACTGGCGGGCACACTGGAGCGAAGCCGATGTGTGCCTATCAAGCACACATCGTGATACCCTGAATATCGGTGAAGTACTTCGACTGGGACGACGCGAAGAACGCGAAGATCAGGGCGGAGCGCGGCATCGGGTTCGAGGACGTCGTTTTCCACATCCAGCGCGGCGACCTGCTCGACATCCTGGAGCATCCGAACCCCGATCGCTACGCCGGCCAGCGCATCTTCGTCGTCCGGCGCGAGGGCTACGTGTACTTGGTGCCGTTCGTGGAGGACGAGCACACGGTGTTCCTGAAGACGATCATTCCGAGCCGGAAGGCGACGAAAGAGTACCTCGGTGAGGAGCCGGACCATGAAGATTGACGCCGACGAGAAGGAGCTGCTCGAGTCCGTCGAGCGCGGCGAATGGAAGTCAGCCAAGGGTGGCAAGCGGGAGCGAACTCGCTACTCCCGCTACGCGAAGGCCACATTCCGCAAAGATCGACGGCTGAACATTCGGCTGTCGAGCAAGGACCTGGAGGCGATCCAGAAGCGGGCGCTCGCCGAGGGCTTGCCGTACCAGACGCTGATCTCGAGCCTGCTGCATAAGTACGCGTCGGGACGTCTCAAGGAGATGTAGAGACCACCCCCGCCGAACCGCTTGAGGCGAGCAGGGCGGCGTCGAGGTGACCACGCGTACGTGCTCTCTAGAACGTGTTGTGCGGGCTCAACTTAGGTTGATTCGGCGAACAAGGTCGCGAACCTTTCGTGACCCGGCTTGTCACACTCCTGCTGGAGACTATTCGAATGGCTCATGAACTTCTGATCGAAAACGGGCGCGCGTCGATGTTCTACGTGGACAATCCGCCCTGGCACGGCCTGGGAACGCGGCTCGCTGCACCCCCGACGTCTCGAGAAGCCATCGAAGCCGCGGGCCTCGATTGGACTGTCGCGAAGGTGCCTCTGGACGGTGCCGGCGGAACATGTTGGCGGAACAGATGGCGACGACCCCGGCGCGGTCCAACGCGATCGCGATGCTCGTCCCCCGCCCTCTTGCTGCCACGGCCTAAAGCCTTTCTGGCCCTCCGGCATCAATGAAACTCTACATTGCCCTTGGCGACAGCATCTCAATCGACCGGTACCCCGAACTCGAGACCGGCATGCCGAACATCGGTGCTGCGTCGCTCTTCAGTGGCGACCTGCGCGCTCGGCACCCGGATCTGGCGTTTCGTAACTTGACCGCCGACGGTGCCACCACGGAAGACGTCCTGCGCGCACAACTACCGCGTATCCAGGACGCATCCGATCCAGCAATCGTCACGATTACGGTGGGCGGGAATGACATGCTGATGAACCTCGGAGCCCCGCACCCACCCACCAATCTGGTCGAAGGCATGATGGAACGCCTGACTCGCATTGTCGACGAGGTCATCAGAAAGTTGCCAAATGCCCTCGTGCTCGTCGGCACCGTGTTCGACCCATCTGACAATACGGGCACGCTGAATGGCCGGAGCTTCGGTCGAGAAGCCGAGTGGTTGGCCCGCTTCAACGAATTCGTCCGGCACCTTGCAGGGAATCGACGGAACGTCCTGCTGGCAGATATTCACGCGCACTTCATGGGTCACGGTGTCACCGCCTCCGAAACGCACCGCTGGTACTGGAGTGGGTTGATTTTCGAACCGAGCGCTGAGGGTGCGCGCCAAGTGCGTACCCTCTGGATGGGCCTCGTCGAAGGACAAGCGAACGACTGAGAACGGCCTCGCATCTTGAATTGACCGGCTACACGTACGAAGCTGCTGCTCGGGCGACACGGCCCGCGCAAACCGCGTATTCCTCGTATGTTGCGAAGAATCCGCGAGAACAGGCGCGTCTCGTGAAAACGCTTGTATCGAACTCGACGTTCGATCGCGGAAGTCTTTCGCCGACTTACATTAAGCCGTTCGACGTACTGGCGAGTAGAAGCAAAACCGGAGATTGGCTCGCCGCACTGGACGATTTCCGCAACTGGTTGATCCGAGAAGCCGCGTAAATGGCCTGTTATTGACAGGTTCGCCAAGGTTTCGCGAGGTGAGTTTCGAAGCGAGACTGGGCTGTGTATTGATCGGCGTGCACTTGATGGAGCAGCGGACGATAAACGCCCGTCCTCCTGTGTTGACGTCGCGCCCAAATTGTCCAAGCGATGAGTAGTGCTAGAGTCCAAGGGGTGCGGCTACTGCCTTCTGAGGACGCAGATCGGGTGTCTGCTTCACGCGCTGTTGACGGCCACGATCCCGAGAAAACTGGTCTGCCGATTCGGCTCGGTGGCGCGGTCCTTGGCGACAGACGCCACATCTGCGCGTTCTTCAACAGCCACGACGATCACTACCGCGTGCTTCTGCCGTTCATCAAAGAAGGCTTTGCACGCGGCGAAAAGGCTGTTCACATCATCGATCCGCGGCGCCGTGACGACCACATTCGGCGGTTGTCCGATTCGGGGATCGATGCGCTCGCGGCCCAGCATGACGGCCAACTGGACCTGCGCGAGTGGGCGGATGCGCATTTGCGAGAGGGCTTTTTCGATCAGGACCGGACGCTCCGCTTGATCGACGACATCCGTCGGAGCGGTACCGAGCATGGATTCTCACGCATTCGGTTCGTCACGCATATGGAATGGGCAATTGAAGGCCAATCGAGTATTGACGCCCTGCTCCAGTATGAGGCGACCGCCAATCTCAGGCACTTCGAGGATGTCGTCGTGTGCGCTTACGACTTGAGCAAGTTCAGCGGAGACATCGTGGTCGACGTCATGCGCACACATCCGATGATTATCATCGGCGGAATGCTGCAGGAGAATCCGTTTTTTGTGCCGCCGGATCAGTTCCTGCGAGAGTTACGCGAGCGGCGCGGTGCCGGGCCACGGCAGCTCTCCGCCTGAACAGACGCCCGCCCGCACAGAGATCGACGTGCAGACGGAACCTACCAACGACGAAATCAAGCGTCTTCAACGCTGCATCAACGACCTAGTTAGCGTCCTTTCGCTCCCCGCGCTATGGACGGGACGCGATTCCTCGCGAGTAGCGACGACGTTGGCGGACGTCATGGTACGGATGCTGGATCTGGACTTTGGGTACGTACGGACCAACCAGCCGCCTGACGGAGCCGCGCAGGAGTGGGTTCGACTGCCCAGCGGCCGCAATGCAGACATTCAGGCGCGCGAGGTCGGTCGGATGCTGGAGCCGTATTTGAAGCATGAGGCGCCAGTCGCGAGTATGCGCGTGCTCAGCCCCGTTGCCGATGGTGCCACCTCGATCGCGAGTTTTCATCTTGGACTCCGCGAATCGGTGGGCATATTCGTCGCTGGCACCCAGCGTGCTGAGTTTCCTACGGAGATCGAGCGCCTGTTGATGCAGGTTGCCACAAACCAAGCCGCCGTTGCCTTCCAAGAGGCGCGGCATGCCAGTCAGAGGCAACGGACCAGCGAGGAGCTCGAACGAATGGTCGTCGAGCGAACCGCTGAACTGACCACGGTCAATGAAGCCCTCAGGGAGGAGGTCCTCGAGCGCGCGCGCGCCGAAGCGCGCATTATGCGCGACGAGCGGGAACTACGATTGCTCGTCGATTGCGTGCCGCAGCTGATCGGCGTGGTAAGCCCGGACGGCACGATGCTGCTGATGAACCGTGCCGCGGTCGACTACCTCGGGGTGCCGCTCGACGAAGGTGTCGCGGCGAAGGAATGGCGTGAGCGGTTCTATCATCCCGACGATCGCGAAGCGATGCAGGCCGGAGTGCACAGGACGCTCTCCGAGAGTATCCGGCACGAGGGGGAGGCGCGGATACGGCGGCACGACGGCCAGTACCGATGGTTCCTGGTGCGGCACGAAGCACTGCGCGACGACCAGGGACAGGTGATTCGCGTGTACGCCACGGCAACGGATATCGACGATCGCAAGCAGGCGGAAGACCGCGTGCGCGAAGAGAACCTCGCGCTTCGCGAAGAGATCGACAAGGCCTCGATGTTCGAGGAAATCGTCGGCGTCTCGGCGCCGGTCCGATCGGTATTGGCGCACGTGTCCAGAGTGGCTCCGACTGATTCGACCGTGCTGATCACCGGCGAGACCGGCACGGGGAAGGAACTCGTCGCGCGGGCGATCCACAAACGCTCACCCCGATCCGCACGTGCCTTCATCGGCGTGAACTGTGCCGCCATGTCGCCGTCGCTCATCGCGTCCGAGCTGTTCGGCCACGAAAAAGGGGCGTTCACCGGTGCCGCGCAGCGGCGGCAGGGTCGCTTCGAGTTGGCCGAAGGCGGGACGCTCTTCCTCGACGAGGTGGGCGAACTGCCTGCGGAGACCCAAATCATGCTGCTGCGCGTGCTGCAGGAGCGGGAGTTCGAGCGCGTCGGCGGTGCTCGACCCATTCGTGCGGATGTCCGAGTGATTGCCGCCACCAACCGCGACCTGGAGAAGGCCGTCACCGAGAAGACCTTCCGAGCCGACCTTTACTACCGGCTGAACGTGTTTCCGCTCGAGGTGCCGCCGCTGCGCGAACGAGGAGCGGACATTCCGCTTCTCGTTGAGTACTTCATTCACCGGTATGCCCGGCGCATGGGCAAAAGGATCCATGGCATCAGCAAGAGCGCCCTGGATCTCCTGCAGGCGTATCACTGGCCCGGCAATATTCGAGAGCTTCAGAACGTCATCGAGCGGGCCGTCATCGTCTCCGACTCGGAGACGTTGTCGGTCGAGGAGCGGTGGTTCTCCCAAACAGCGGTGACTTCGCGATCGCCGTCAACCCGCCGGTCGAAGACGCTGGCGACGCGAGAGCGGGACGCCATCGAGACGGCCCTCGCGGAAAGCCAAGGCCGCGTCGCCGGCCCATTCGGCGCGGCGGTGCGGCTCGGCGTCCCCTCCACGACACTGGAATCGAAGATCAAGGCATTGAGCATCGACAAGCGCCGCTTCAGAACCCCGTAACTTCACCGCGTCGCCATTTTTCTACGCGCGTTCGTAGAAAACCCACGGCACACTCCTTCCGCTCCGAGTCGCTTCAACAGCTTAGCGCTGGATGTCATCTTGCTAAGCAGTCCTACAGAAAGCGATTGACATACAGAATCCAACGTTCGGTGGGCCCCGAGGCGGTGGTGTTCGTCCTGAGCGGAGCGATGGACAGCGAGCACGTGGCGCGGCTGCGGGAGCTGCTCGTCAGTGAAGCGGACGATCACGTCGTGCTCGATTTGCAGGACATCACGCTCGTCAATCGGGACGCGGTGCGATTCCTCGCGGGCGTCGAAGCGGCCGGCATCACCGTCGCGAACTGCCCCGAGTATGTCCAGACCTGGATCGCCGCCGAGAGAGACGGCCAGTGATCGACTGTGCCGGCCGACCCAAACCATTTTCAGTGACAGGAATTACGACATGAAACGCACTCTACATCCTCCCGTCAATAGGAGTCCGGGAGCGTGGCGCACGATCGCCACGACCGTCCTCGCGCTGTTGATAGCCCTCCCAGGTTGGGCACAGCACACGACGCCCCAACCGATTCCAGCGAAGCAAACGCCGCAAGATCTTGTTGATGCGTTGCACGCGGCCTTTGGCGAGCACCACGCGCGTGCTGTGCACGCCAAAGGCATTCTTTCCCGACGGTAACAAGTACACACGCGCAACTGAGGAGACTTTGATGAATCGTGTTCCCGATACTGAATTGGTCTTGATACCAGGTGGCTCATTGCTCACCGCAACCGCTGAAGAGGGTCGTGCGCTCGCACTCACGATCACGCGGCACACGATTCACAACATCCAGCCGGATCTCGACGTCCTGAAGGCCGGCCGACTGCAGTACCTCGACATCACCGGACAGTCTGATTGCGGCCGGACAAGTCGTCGCGATCGAGTTTCAGACCATTGCTGCTGCGAACAACTACTGGCGACCCGCGAACGCCTAACGCGCGAGGTTCGGATGGAATCGATGGATGCAATCCGCGTACACGAATTTGGCGGCCCGGAGTCACTGCGGTTCGAGCAGGTTCCGGCGCCCATCCCCGGTGACGGAGACGTTCTGGTGCGAGTCGTGGCGGCCGGCGTCGGGCCGTGGGATGCGTGGGTCAGGACGGGCCGGAGCGTCATCAATCAGGCTCTGCCGGTGACGCTTGGATCTGATCTCGCCGGGGTCGTCGCTGACGCGGGGCCAGGCGTCGACGGGTTTCAGATCGGCGATCCCGTGTTTGGCGTGACCAACGCGCAGTTCACGGGCGCGTACGCCGAGTACGCCGTCGCGGCAGTCAGCATGTTGGCGCCTAAGCCCGACAGCCTGACCTTTATCGCTGCAGCCTCGCTGCCGGTCGTCGCCTGCACCGCCTGGCAGATGGTCTTCGATCACGGCCGGGCCGACGGCACCAAGCGGGTGCTCGTGCACGGAGCAGCGGGGAACGTCGGCGCATACGCGGTGCAACTCGCCAGACGAGTGGCAAAGGAAGTCGTCGCGACGGCCTATCCCGCCGATCTGGAATACGTCCGCACATGCGGAGCCCACCAGGTGATCGACGTGACGGCGTCCCGCTTCGAGGACGCGGTGACAAATGTCGACATCGTCCTCGACACCGTCGGAGGCGAGACGCTCGATCGCTCGTTCGCCGTGCTCGCACCGGGTGGAGTTCTCGTTTCATCGGTTGAGGCACCAGACCCGTCAAAGCGTCGCAGCACGACGTTCGCGGCGTGTTCTTCCTGGTGCACGTGTCGTCGCCAACGCTGGCAAATCTCGCTGATCTGGTCGGCACCGGTGAACTCGTCACCGCCGTCGGAACCGTGCTGCCCCTCACCGAGGCGCGACTTGCACATGAGATGCTGGCCGGCGCGCCGCACAACCGCGGAAAAATCGTCTTAACGATGACGGCGGCAATCGACTAACGCAAGGTGTCGCCCGTGTGGCGATCAACGGAGATGGTCATGGAAATCGAACTCGAGACGTCGGCTACTGAAGAGCGGATCAAGAATGGCACCGGTCCGGCGCTCCTCGTTCGGGCGTGGCACCCGGCCGGCGAAGCGCGTGGCATCGTGGTCGTCGTGCCCGGTTTCAACTCTCACGGCGGGTACTACACCGGGGCCGCTGAGCGGCTCGTGGCGTGCCGGCTCGCGGTGTATGTCCTGGACCTCCGCGGCCGCGGCCGGTCAGAGGGCGAACGCTTCTACGTCGAACAGTTCGACGATTACGTCAGTGATGTGGCGAGCGCGATCGATCTCGCGCGATCGCGCGAATCGACCCTGCCGCTGTTCCTGCTCGGGCACAGTGCCGGGGGCGTGGTCTCGTGTCTCTACGCGCTGCAACATCAGACCGCACTCGCGGGTCTGATCTGCGAGAGTTTCGCGTTTCAGTTGCCGGCACCGGACATCGCACTCGCCGTACTCAAGGGCCTCGGCCACATTGCACCGCACCTGCACGTACTGCATCTGAAGAACGAGGACTTCTCTCGGGATCCGGTGGTGGTTGCAGCGATGAACGCCGATCCGCTGATTGCGGGCGAGACGCAGCCGGCGAGCACAATCGCCGCGATGGTCCGGGCTGACGAACGGCTCGCTGGTGAATTTTCGCAAATCACCCTGCCGCTGCTGATCCTTCACGGCACCGCCGACAAGGCCGCGAAGCCCGACGGCAGCCAGCGCTTCTACGATACAGCCGCGGCTTCGGATAAGACGCTGAAGCTGTATGAAGGGCACTATCACGATCTCTTGAACGACATGGACCGTGATGTCGTCCTCGGCGACATCACGAACTGGATCGAGGCGCGACTTCCCTGACGTGCGCCCATACCCTTGAACTCGAGACCTGAACATGACAACGACACCGATTGACGCGGACACGCTTCTGGCGCGGGCGACGCCACTCACGCTCCAGCAGGCCCTCGAGATACAGCCGTTCGGCCATCTCGTCAGAATGCCGATTGCCTTGTCGGAGAACACCTGTCGCGAGAGCGTCACGAATCTCAATCAGCTCCTTGCCGACACAATCACGCTTCGAGATTTGTACAAGAAGCATCACTGGCAGGCGGCCGGACCGTCGTTCTACCAACTCCATCTGCTCTTCGACAAGCACTACGGCGAACAGAACGAGGTGGTCGACGCAATCGCCGAGCGTATTCAATTGCTTGGCGGCGTCAGCATTGCGATGGCGCCGGAAGTGGCGGAGATGACGCTCGTTTCGAGAGCACCGAAGGGGAGAGAGGAAACACCGGTCCAGATTTCGCGCCTGCTTCACGCGCACGAGATCGTGCTGAAGGAGGCGCGCGCGATGGCCCGGCTTGCTGCCCAGGGCGGCGACGACGGGACCAACGATCTGATCGTCAGCGACGTCGTGCGCCGAAACGAATTGCAGGTCTGGTTTGTGGCTGAACACGTCGTCGATTCGCCGCTGACGCGAGCGGTGTAGGTCCCGAGGCTAAACCGCACACCGTCGAGTTTCGGCATCGACGCCCGCA
Organism: uncultured Acidobacteriota bacterium; assembly: GCA_963711765.1. Taxonomy (GTDB): domain Bacteria; phylum Acidobacteriota; class Vicinamibacteria; order Vicinamibacterales; family CAVVIG01; genus CAVQFC01. The sequence goes on from CAVQFC010000001.1 coordinate 41,942, forward strand.
GCGAGCTCTACATCGTCGGCTACAGCGGATCGATCTATCGCATCGACAACGGTGCCCCCCCGCCGGTCGCGGACATGACGGTCCGGTCGCGGGACGGCGCAGCCGCGACCGAAGCCTGAGGTCATTCGTTCGTCCTCAGTCGCGCAGGAGGCTGGACGATGGCATCGTCGTCGGCCCGCAGGGTCAACACCGGTTCAGGGGAACAGCTAGCCGGGCCGCTAGACCGGCTTCGTGATTCTGGTCGAGTGCAGGATGGCCACGCGCCAGGCTGACCCCGCGCGCTGGAGGATGGCGCTCTCGAGCCACTTCAACTTTCGCAGGCCCTCCTTCCCTTCCGTCACGTCCGAATCGAGAAAGTAGACCGCCCAGGCCGTGTCGCCCTGGAACCGGATCGTCCGGAAAGTAAATGCGTCCGTGCGCTGATAGCCGCTGCCGGGCGCGGGCATCGACGCGATGTCGCCGTCAGCGTCGAAGATCTCGCCGTTCTCGAGGAGCAGATAGTCGTCTGTCAGCAGCGACCGGTACTTCGCCTTGTCGAGCTCCCGGTAGAACACTCCGTAGTAGTCGCTCATCACCTGCTTCACCGCCGCATCGTCGTCCACCCCTGAAATCGCCTTCGCGCATCCAGCGCCAAGCAGCACTCCGGCCGCGGCCACGAACTGTCTCCGTTTCATCGGTGTGTCCCCCCGTGACGCGGAACGTTAGCATCCAGGATGGGCGCCGCGCGAGATTTCGCGCCAGGATGGCGCCTTACAGACAAGTTGACGGCCGCACGACGAGGCCGGCGCACAGGGGGCGGCAATGACGCGTCAGCGACAACTCCGGATTCTGCTCATCTCGACTCGAAGGAGATCGGCCCGCCCGATGCCGTAGCCCAACTTGTGGAGCAGGTCCAAGACGACTGTCTCGAAGTACGCGGGCGACACCTGGGAGAGCAGTTCGAGCAGCTCGGTGGCCACGCTTCTCGCAGTTTCGCCAGCGCATGTTCAAGTCGATCGTCCGGGCTGATCGTCGCCCTCTCGGGCACCCCTTCCTGGTTAGCCGTGCCGCCGATCGGGGGTGCCACTGTACGTCCGGGTTTCGTCAAAGGAGCAAGAACAGGGATTCTCGATCCCGGCGCAAAGACAACTGCTCTACGAATACGCGCAGCGTGAAGGCATTCACGTCGTCCAGGAATTCGAAGACGTCGAGACCGCCAAGCGAGCCGGCCGCTCATCGTTTGGCGAGATGGTTGCGTTCTTGCGCGAGAAGTCCTCGTCATGCCGAATCCTCTTGGTTGAGAAGACGGATCGTCTGTACCGCAACATCAAGGACTGGGTGATCATCGACGAACTCAGCATCGAGGTCCATTTCGTCAAAGAGAACGTCGTTCTGTCGGAAGACTCACGGTCGTCGGAAAAGTTCATGCACGGCATCAAGGTGCTGATGGCCAAGAACTACATCGACAACCTTGGCGAAGAGGTTCGCAAGGGGATGATCGAGAAGGCCCGGCAAGGCCATTGGCCCACGGTCGCGCCAGTCGGATATCAGAACAATCTCGCGACGCATCGGATCGAGCCTGATCCGGAACGCGCTCCCATCATCACCAAGCTTTTCGAATGGTACGCGTCGGGCGAGTACTCGCTAAAAGTGCTGACACGGAAAGCCGTAGCCGTCGGACTCACGAACAGAACTGGCGGTACGCCGCTGGCGAAGTCCAGGATCCACCAGCTGCTCCAGAATCCGATTTACCACGGCGAGTTCTACTGGCTGGGACAACTACATCAGGGCCTTCACAAACCGATCATCTCGCGCGACCTGTTCGCCCGCGTCCAAGACGTGTTTGCGGCAGCTAACCATTCGAAGCATACGAAGCGGCGGCACGCGTTCGCCGGACTGGTCACGTGTGGTCGGTGCGGTTGCGCGTTCACGGCAGAGACCAAGAAGGGCCAGTACGTGTACTACCACTGCACGGGCCACAAGGGGCCGTGCGGCAACACGTACGTTCGTGAAGAAGAACTCATCCGCCAGTTCGGCGAGATCCTCAAGGACGTTCGGATCCCTGCCGAACTCGCCGGCAAGCTGGCGACGGTGCTCCGGGAGAGCCAATCCGACAAGGAGAAGTTCGTCAGGACGTCGATGCTGCGGCTGCAACAGCAGCAGATGCTGCTTCGGTCGAAGCTTGACCGAGTTTATGAGGACCGACTGAGCGACGCGATTCCCGATGAACTCTGGACGACCAAGTCCGCCGAACTGCAGGAGGAACTCCGGCGCGTTCGAACCGAGATGGAGCGTCATGAGGTCGCGAGCGAGGCGTACGAGGCCGCAGGGCTCCAGATTCTAGAACTCGCGCAAACCGCCTATTCCTCGTATGTTGCGAAGAATCCGCGAGAACAGGCGCGTCTCGTGAAAACGCTTGTATCGAACTCGACGTTCGATCGCGGAAGTCTTTCGCCGACTTACATTAAGCCGTTCGACGTACTGGCGAGTGGAAGCAAAACTGGAGATTGGCTCGCCGCACTGGACGATTTCCGCAACTACCTCATCAGGGAGGCTGCCTGATTTCGGCCCGTTCTTGGCGGGTTCGCCAGGGTTTCGCGCGGTGGGACTCGAAGAGCGACGCAGCCTTTTCCGGCTCTAAGCAGTCTGCGACCGCTTTTGTGCGGACCGCCTGCGGCGGCGGTGCTCCTGCGCGATGACACTCACGATGACGCTCGACCTGGTTGCCAGTTTCGCCACTTCATGGGTGCCCACCGGGTTACCCGCAAAAGCTGCGACGGCTGCTCGCAGCTTGTCGGACGTGACTACCTGCCACGCATTGCGTCGAACAACGCTGATGGGACTCGGCCCGGTCTTCGGCAAACACCTCCGTGACGTCCTGCGCAATGTGAACGGGTGACGCGATTGCGCGCCGTCACTGTCGAGAGGTTCTGAGCGTGTAAACAGCGAGGATCAGGTGCGAACGCCGTTCTCGGGCTTTTCGCGAACCCGGGTCGTCTCGCGTCGATGGTGTCCAAGGGTTTCCCATTTCCCACAACTGCGGGAACAGTGAAATCTCAGGGTAGAGAAAACTGCATGGATGTCTGGGAGAGGCGTGACTACGGCTGACGTGCCGCACTTGACCTCTCTTGGTGAACCACCACCGCAAATCGTCCGAGGTTCTGTCGCTATCGATCGGCGGGCAATCGGACCTTCAGTTCCTCGAACCAGTTGAGGACCACGACCAACCCCGAGGGCGCTGCGTCTACCTCGGATGCAGCGTCTTTCAACATCAGAAAGCGTTGGCCGTCAATCGACACGTCGTAGTGGCGTGGCGGAAACGGCTCGGCGTATTTCTCGTCGAAGACCCGTGGCCGTGAGGAGAACGTCGCCCGGCCGGAGCCGCTGCGTGGCGTGATTGAACAGCCGGCGCAGCGCCACGCCGTTCATGACGCCACGATGCACGCCGAAGCCGACGATGGGCCGGTCCAGTGGTCCATCAAGGCGAGCACTCAATTGCTCGATGGTGTCGGCTGCACCCTCTTCCGGCACGGCGCACGCCAACAGGCTGCACATCGAGCCGCACGCGCGGCCGCCGTGGGCGCGATGTTCGGATCATCCTGGTATGGAGACGCGCGGGTTGAGGACAAGGCCCCACGACCATACCGGGCCGCGGCTGCCCGGAGAACGCCGCCGTCTGTTCTCGCTGGTTAGAAATCCACCGTCGCGACGACGGTGTCGCTGTAGCTGCCCACCGTAGCGTCCTGGTTCGCCGGCACACGCCCGTAGACGGGGTACGTCCGCGGATTGCGGTTGGGCGCTGGCAAGACCCACATGCTGTCGAAGATGCCGTCACCCCACACGCTGGTGCGAGACGCATCCTTGTAGATCTGGTATTCCAGGTACGCCGCGGCGCTCAGCCTCATGCGCCGAACAGACCCCTGAGCGTTGCTGCCATCGTTCAGGCCGATTTTCGCGAGGGCGCCCTTGGTACAGGTCACCGTCACCGTGCCCGTGCCGTCCAGCGGTGCGGTCGAATGGGCGACCACCGGGTCATAGGCGCCGAAAGTCACCGGCGTCGTGGTGATGACGCAATTCTTCGAGATGCTGGCGGTGACTGCGAGTGACGCGGTCGTCGACTGCGCCACCAGCTCGCCGTTGCAGAGGACCCACGCAGCAGCCACAACACAGAGGACCGGCACGATCAAACGCATGGGAAACCTAGAAGACTCGCGACGGTTGGTGAAGCATCGCCGGCGCAAATCGATCGACTTAGAACTGGATTCTGACGGTCACGACGTCGATGTACAGTCCGGGTGGAACTTCCTGAGTCTGTCTGCCGGGAATATGCCCATACGCGGGTACGGTCACCCGCGTGCCATTCGGCGGATTGTTCTCATAGTAGACGTCCGTGCCCAGCACGCCATCGCCCCAGACCGTGCGGTGGGTCGCGTCAACGTAGATGTTGTAGAACAATTCATACGCGCCTGCGTCAAGGTGCATGCGGCGATCGAAGGAGTTCGAGAGGCCTTCTGAGATGTCGATGCGAATTTTCTTCGCTTGGTTGTCGCACGTGTAGATGACTTGGCCGACGGCATCGACGTCTGCGCCCGCCTCTGGGTCGAAGCGGCCGAAGCTGATGGGCCGCGTTTCGATGGCGCAACTTCCTGTCCCCCTAGTGTCTCGTCGCGGCGGGGCCGCCAACAACCCGCGCGGAAACTGCGCCTCGACGCCAAGCGGCACCGCGACCAAGATGACACCTGTCACGAGCGCAATACATGCGAGGGGCCGACTGGCGTGCACGCGGTTGATTCTAGCGCCAGTTTCGACCGGCGGCGGCAAGGTGGAGGCTGGAACGACGGCCGAAAGAATCGGAACGTTGAGACCGTGGACAAACGAGCTCGTTACGCCGACGGCACGTGCGTGGCGGCGCGTAATTCAGCGATCGCATCTTCCACGGCTGCATTATGGGTATCGAACTCACGCTCCACAATGACCGCGTCGTCGTCGAACACCGAGACTCGGCACGGGGGCACGGCCGTGACCGGCGTGACGACGCACCGTTTCGTGCCGATTTGCCAGAGTTGACCGGGCGGATCCGGCATCGGCAGAGGCTACCACGTCGCAGTTTTGAACCAACGTGGTTGTTTTTTGCACAAGTCACTTATTGACACGTCTCTGCAACCTTGCTCCCCCGGCGGGACACAACCGGACCCTCATCAGCCGCGCTGTCTGACGCCAGTGGTTTCACGAGAAGGGGAACACCTCGCGTTGGGCCTGTTCCCCGAAGCGAGACTAGAGGCGCGACGTGATGGCTCGCCCCCATGCGACCGCGAGATGCGCGGGATGACCGGCGACGCGGAACCACATCCAGCGAGGCCACGCGGTGATGCCATAGCGCATCCGGAACCACCATTCCGGTGGCCACAGCACGTCCGGCATCAGCCTGAGCGACCAGGCGTGGTCCGAATCGATCGCACAGGCACGGACGCGGCGGCCGGACGTTCAGCGTGAGCGCACAACACCTCCGCGACGTGCGGCGACCACGGCACCAGGTCATGAAGCACGTGCAGCGCTCGGAGCAGCCGGGAGTACTGACTCCGAAGCTGCGCCCAGTTGATCTGATCGACCCACGCCTCGGTGGCATGCACGAGATCGGCGACCGATAGCAGTCGAATCGCGCCGGGCCGCAGCGGGTTGATCACGAACGCATGCGCGTACACGTGCCAGAGCATGTCTTCCGGTCCGAGCGTTCGATAGGTCGTTCCTCCCCACTCGAACGGCTGGGACCGTTGAATCACGTCTTGATAGCTGCGCGGCTTGACAAAGGGCGTGCGCACCATCACCTCGTGGTGCAGTTCGATCGTGACCGTCGCCCCGTCGAGCGTCCTGGCCATCCCCTGCAAGTGATGGTGACGCGGTGGGACCACGGGGCCACCGGGCCGAAAGCCGCAGTGTTTCAGGACGTCGACTGCCCGCCCCGCATCGGCCTTGCGTATGAGGAGATCGACGTCGCGCATCGGGCGCAGCCGCGGATGGTCATAGACCTGGTGCGCCAGCGCGGCGCCCTTCAGGACGAGAAAGGGCACCTCCGCCTGCGCCATAGCGAGTCCCACGTCAGCGACGACCCGGGTCCGGACTGACGCTGCGTGCGCATGGACGGTCAGCCTCGCCCGGAGACGATCACGGACGGTTGCGGGAATTGCCAGGCCTGTCCGCTCGATGTGTGCGAGCACGAGCGGTTCCAAGCCGTGCTGTTCCGCAGCGAGCGCAAGCTCGTCAAACGACGGGACTATTGCCAACGCGGACGGGAGCCGTTCTTCGACCGCCGAAGATCCGGGCGGCGCCGCACAGAGCGACAAGAACCGGAACACTCCGTCATGCAGCGTCGACATCGACTCCCATCGTGCGCAGGTGATCCGAGCGGCTTCAGGGAGCTACCACGAAATCGTCACCACACCGTAAGACGCTTTCACCCCTTGCTCATGCAGAACAGCCGTCGCGCCGGGCGCCGCGAAGGACGAGCCGCCCCCGCCACCCCCACCGCCCGAGGCGCTCGGATTGCCGCCACCGCCGCCCCCACCGCCAAAGTAGCCGCCACCCCCACCGCCGCCTCCGATGACTCCTGGCTGCTGGTGGGCGCCACCGGTTCCACCCTGAACCGATGCGCCAGCAGTCCCGTCGATGCCGCTGGGGCTGGACTTGGCGCCCCCGGCGCCGCCGGCGGTCTGCGTGCCTCCGCCGCCAGCCCCTCCGCCCTGGGCCGGGCCGACGCCAGAAGCGGCCGTGAGACCACCGCCGGCGCCGCCGTTCCCGCCGGCGGGAGGCACGCCCCCGGATTCAGCGCCGCCGCCCCCGCCGCCGCCGACGACCACAAGCGGAGTGGCCCCATCGCGCACGCTCGACGCGCCGCCGCCGCCGCCCCCATCTCCGACACTTCCGCCGCCTCCGTTGAACCCACCGCCCGTCACAAAATCGGGTCGACCATCTTGGCCCTTGCCACCGACAAGCACGGTGAGCGACGCGCCAGGCGTGACGGCCACGGTCGCCGTGGTCCGACCGCCTAGGCCACTTGAGCCCCCGCCGCCCCCACCGCCGAAACCGCCCTCCGCGCCTGTCGCCAGAATCGTGATGTTTATCACGCCGACGGGGACCACAAACGTCTGCGAACCGCCTGTGTAGGTGAACGTCGTGGAACCGGACGTCGGCAGATTGATCGTGAAGGTTTGCGCCGCGCTTGTTCCGGCGGCCGTCGTGACCGTCACCGTGCGAGCACCGGCCGCGGCGGCCAGATCGAGCACGAAGCTGGCCGTCAGCGACGTGCCGCCGCCCACGACGACGTTGCTGACGGTCACGCCACCACCGGCGACGGCGACCGTCGTCGCGCCGCCGACGAAGTTGGTGCCGGTTAGCGTGACCGCCACCGTCGCGCCCCGGATACCTTGATTCGGCGAGACACTCGTCAACGTCGGCGGTGCCAGCGTGATGATGAAGCCCAGCGGTCCACTGGTCCCGCCGGCGGTTGTGACCGTCACCGTCCGAGGACCCACACCGGTGGCCGGATCGAGCACGAAGTTCGCGGTCAGCGACGTACTGCTGGCCACGACCACGGTGTTGACGGTCACGCCGCCACCGGCGACGGCGACCGTCGTGGCGCCGACGACGAAATTCGTGCCCGTCAGCGTGACCGCCACCGTCGCGCCTTGGGGTCCTTGATTCGGCGAGACGCTCGTCAGCGTCGGCGTGCCCGGCCCTGGCGGCGGATTGATCGTGAAGGTCTGCGCGCCACTGGTGCCGGCGGCCGTCGTGACCGTCACCGAGCGCGGACCCGTCGCCGCCGCCGGATCGAGCACGAAGGTGGCCGTCAGCGACGTCCCACTGCTGACCGCGCGATTGGTGACCGCGATGTTGGTCACCGTCACGCCGGCGCCGCTGACGTTCACCGTTGTCGCGCCGACGATGAAATTGGTGCCGATCAGCGTGACCGCCACCGTGGTGCCCTGGATGCCCTGATTCGGCGTGACGCTGATCAGCGTCGGCGCGCCAGGCGCCGGCAGGCTGACCGTGAAGATCTGCGATCCGCTGGTTCCCGCCGCCGTCGTGACCGTCACGGTGCGGGTACCCGTCGCTGCCGTCGGATCGAGCACGAAACTGGCCGTCAGCGACGTCCTGCTGCCCACGGTGACATTAGTCGCCGTCACGCCGCTCCCGCCGATGGTCACCGTCGTGGCGCCGACCACGAAATTGGTGCCCGTCAACGTGACCGCCACCGTGGTGCCCTGGATGCCTTGATTCGGCGAGACGCTCGTCAGCGTCGGGGCCCCCGGCGTTGGCGCGCTCACCGTGAAGATCTGCGATCCGCTGGTGCCGGCCGCTGTGGTGACCGTCACGGTGCGGGTACCCGTCGCTCCCGTGAAATCGAGCACGAAGTTGGCGGTCATGGTCGTACTACCGCCCACGACGATGGAGCCGACCGTCACACCGACCCCGCTGACGTTCACGGTCGTGGCGCCGGCGACGAAATTGGTCCCCGTCAGAACGACCGCCACCGTCGTGCCTTGGATGCCTTGATTCGGCGCGAGGCTGGTCAGCGTCGGCGGGGCCGCTCCCGCGGACTGGGCGTCCACCGGCGACGGCGCCACGATCGAGTAAATCGCTGGCAGCAGCGCTGCGGTCAGGCCGCGTCCGATCAACCAGCGTCGCGTCGGCGTCGATCGATTGTCGCGCGGCTCGGCCGGCGCCTCCAGCAGGTGCAGCTGGGCGAGTTGCGCGAGGGTCAAGTCCACGACAGCCTCGGCCTCGGGGAGATTCAGTTCCCGCTGCGCAGCAGCCGCGATGGCGGTCGGACTCGTCGCCCCATCACACAAACGCCAGACGAACGCGGCGGTCGGGTTGAGCGCGTGCACCTGCACGCGCGCCCAATCGTAGACCGAGGCTTCGTCGCCTAACTGCTCGGTGTGTGTGGTCGGAGACTGTCGTGGGTACACAAGACGCTCCCTGCTTCATAGCCGCGCCGCCTGCCTGGGAAGCCGCAGGATGTCCTGAGATTATAGTCAAGTCGCCGTCCTGACAGCGGGTGATCCCGCCGCGGGGACCGGCCAGCGGTCAGGCTCCATGTGGTGGAGATCGTGGAACTCCCGTGCTGTCAGCGCGAACGCATCGCTGTCCGACGTGTGGAGGTCTGAAGATCGGGACTCTCGGAACGCGCATGGATCTGCCTGAGCACCGCAGACACCAGCGGGCGCGCCTCGCCGCGGGGACCGACCAGCGACGTGCCGCGGCTCACCGTCTCTTTCAGGATAGGCATCGAGTGCGCTGGGTTCCCGCGAGCGGCGACGGTGTGACGCATCAGGGCGAGGAGTGTCGGGGCTGCCGTCAATGGGCGCGGCCGCCAGCGGGCGCCGACGCGGTACCAGGTCGAAAGCACGAGTCCCACGGGCAGCGGCAACGTCCCCGACCGCGCGCCGAGAGCCTCGGCTGCGACCCTGCGGGTCAACCCAGTCGAGCGATCCCGGATCGCCAGCGGACGTGCGAACGGATGCACCCGTCCGGCGCAGTCGAGAACCGCGAACTCGTCGGAGTAGTACGTCGCACCGGCCTCGAGCCACGCTTGCACGAGCGTGGTCTTGCCGGCGAAGCTGGCGCCGGGCATGATGATGGCCCGACCTTCCCAGCCGACAACCCCAGCGTGGACGAAGAGGTAGTCCGGCGAGCGCTCCGCGACAAAGAACTCCGCGTGTGCGGCCAGAGCCGCTCTGAGCTCGGTCAAGCTGCGTGCTTCTGCGATGAGATCCGTGTCGACATACAAGCGGTATGCTTGCTGCGCTCCACCTGGGTCACCGGTCAGCAGCACATACCGCACGGCCACGGGAGCATCAGAGTCATCGCCTTCAACTGCGCGCCAGCCCAACGGCAGGTGCGTGCCTTCCGGAGCGTACTCGAGCGTGTCGAGCGTCCCCTGGCAGTCGACGCGGAGTGCGATCCGGACTCCGTACGCCACGAAGAGACGGTCAAGCATCAATGCTTCTCATGTGCGTCCCAGCAATGCCATTCCGAACCGCGCGCGCTTGGCAACGTTCCTCCGGAGCAGAAGCGGCAGCATAGCGCGGGCGAGCTGCCAACGCCGACCGCCGATGGGCGCCAATGTCTGGTGCTCGGCCAGTTGCGGAAATCGTCCAGTGCGGTCCGTGCGGTCCGCAAGATACTGCGGACAAGGACTTAGCGCACCAAGAAGCAACATGCGCTAGTAAGTTATTGATTCTATTATATTTATTGGCTGGCTCCTCAGGCTGGATTCGAACCAGCAACCCTCCGGTTAACAGCCGGATGCTCTACCGTTGAGCTACTGAGGAACAAAGGTGGGACGTGCACATCGGCGGGACGACCGAGCCCGACCAGAATGACTATCGTAACCAATCAGCCTCAGCATCGTCAATCTTGGATGGAGACGCCGGCGTAGAGATCACGAGCCTGGACTCGACGATCTCTACGCCCGTTTTGCTTACGCGACCTTGGTTTCGACCGTGATCGTCATCGTGCCGCGATACGCGTTCGACACCGGGCACTTGCCTTCCGCTTCCTTCGCCAGCGCGTCGAACCCGGCCGCGTCGAGCCCCTTCAGTCCGTACACCGTGGCCTCCAGCTTCGACGACTGGATCTTGATGCCGGCCTCGCCCTTGTCCGCGGTGATGGTCGCACGGACGACCGTGCGATCCCTCGTCACGCCTTCCTTGCGCCCGAGCGCGCCGTTCAGCGCCATCGAATAGCAGGCCGCGTGCGCCGCCGCCATCAACTCCTCGGGGCTGGTCTTGCCGCCGGCGTCGCCAAAGCGCGACGGAAACGTCACCGGCAGCGTGAACGCGCCCGTACCCGCCTTCATCTCGCCCTTGCCCTCCATCACCGAGCCGATCCATTCCACGTCCGTGTGTCGATCGAATGTCGCCATGTTCTGCCTCCAGGGAAATTCAGATTTCAGAATTCAGATTTCAGATTTCAGATTGAAATTGAGATTTCAGATTGAAATTCAGACTTCAGATTGAAATCCAGATTTCATACTTCAGACTTCTCACTCCAGACTTCTCACTTCATATCGCCGATCACCCCTCACCCGATCGCCGAGATGTCACCGCTTCTTCCCCGTCACCCCGACTTGTGCCGCCGCCCCCAGCACGCCGAGCAGCAGCCACGCCACCGTCACCCAGCGTTGACCAGGCGCGGGCGACAACGGATACAGAATCCACGCCGCGCTGCCGGTCGCCGCACGCGACGCACGATCGCCGGCGATCGCCACCACGCCGAGAATCAACGTCCACGCGCCGCCAAACGCGGTCGAAACGATGATCACGTAGCGCTGCAGGATCATCGCGACGATCGCTCCGACAATCGCCAGCGCGATCACGGCCGACCGCCGGCGGATCGCCCGTGGCGGATCGCAGCCCCAGCCGACGTGCGCGACCAGCGCGCCGAGCCCGGCGCCGACCAGCGCGATCCCGACGAAGTAGGCGAACACCAGCACCAGCGAGCCGACCATGCCGCCGATCAGCGCCGCCACCATCATCCCGGTGGTGTTGGTGACGCCCATCATCGAGCTCGCCATCATCGCGCCGAGAATGAAGCCGTAGATCGCCGAGCACGACCCGGAACAGCCGGTAGCCGGCAAAACACGACGACCGCGCCGCCGAGGACGAGCAGGAGCGCGGCGGGAAGCTCGTAGGAATGCGGCAGCATCACGTCGAGGCTAGACCTCGCGCCGGCCTTCGAGCGACTTGTGCATCGTCACCTCGTCGGCGTATTCGAGATCGCTGCCGACCGGCACGCCCATCGCGATGCGCGTCACCTTCACGCCGAGCGGCTTGAGCAGCCGCGCGAGATAGATCGCCGTCGCTTCGCCTTCGACGTTCGGGTTGGTCGCGAGGATGACCTCGTCGACGCCGTCGCCGATGCGCGCCAGCAGTCCCTTGATCTTCAGATCGTCCGGACCGATGCCCTGCAGCGGCGACATCGCGCCCATCAGCACGTGATACACGCCCTTGAACTCGCGCGTCTTCTCGATCGCCGACACGTTCTGCGGCTCTTCGACGACGCAGATGATGGTCGAGTCGCGGGCGTCGTTGCTGCAGTAGACGCACGGATCGATGTCGGTGATGTTGTTGCAGACCGAGCAGTAGGTGACGCGCTCCTTGACGTCGCGCAACGCGTCGACCAGGCGATCGGTCTGCTCGCGCGGCGTCTTGAGGATGTGAAACGCCAGGCGCTGCGCGCCCTTCGGACCGATGCCCGGCAGCCGCTGCAGCTCCTCGATGAGTCGGATGAGCGGTTCGGGCAAGGGACATCAGGTCAGAGTCAGATCGACGTCAGAGTCGGCGTACGGTTGAGAGTCCGGTCGCATCGTTACAGCTTGACCCGGCGGCAGCATGCCGCCCATCTTCTGCGCCATCGCCTCGTCGACCTTGCGCTGCGCGTCGTTGATCGACGGCGACGATCAGATCCTGCAGCATCTCGACGTCTTCCTTCGAGACGACCTCCGGATCGATCGTGAGCGACTGAACCTGCTTGGCGCCGTTGACGATGACCGTGACCATGCCGCCGCCGGCGTTGCCTTCGACCCGCAGCTCGGCCATCTGCTGCTGCAGGCGCTCCTGCATCTGCTGCGCCTGCTTCATCATCTCCTGAATGTTCGATTCACATCTCCTCGACGTCGCGGATTTCCGCGGGGAAGACCTCGAGCATGCGCCTGCACGCCGGCGTCGGCCAGCGCCTGCTCGCGCAGCGCGGTTTTCTTGTCCGCCGACGTCTTCTCGGCGTCAGCCGCCGTCGCCGCCGGCGCACCGCGGCGCGCCGGCTCGATCGGCGTCTGACGCGAACGCAATCCGGCGGCCGGCAATCGGCTGCGCCAGCGTCTCGAGCCACGCGCGCTGCTGCTCGAACTGATCCTTCAGCGCGCGCTGGGCCGGCGAGAAGCTGAACGTGACGCGGTCGCCGGCCACGTCGATTTTCTGCGCCTGCGCCACCACCGTGTTGTAGAAGACGCCCTTCGCCTTGCGGATCTCGGCAAGCAGCGCGTCCTTGAAATTGCCGGATGTCGCCGGAGCCGACGCGGGTCGAGCCGGCTCGGCCGCTGCTGGACGCGACGGCTTACCCGCCGGTTGCGGCGGTGTGACCCGCCTGGCCATCTGCTCAGCGCGAGCCGCGAGCGAGGGCGGTGGCGCGGATCGCGGAGCCGGCTGCTCCGACCGGGCCGGCGTCACGGCACGCGGCGGCGGAGCTTGTTCGGCGCGCGGTGCGGCTGCTGCCGCTCGAGCGACGGGCAGCGCGAGCCCCGCGTTACCCAGCGCCTGCAATCAGATCTTCGATCGGCATCAGCTTGCGCAGGTGGATCCACCGCAGCAGCGCCATCTCGAGGTGATAGCGCGGCTGCGCGGCGGTGCGAATCTCCGACTCGGCACGCGTCAGCAGATCGAACGCGCGCAGCAGATCCTCGCGCGAGAAGCGGCCGGCCAGCGCCGTCAGCCGGTCGCGCTCGCCTTCGCCGGCGATCTCCGGATCGCTCGACGCGCGACGGATCGACCGACAGCACCAGCAGATCGCGAACGACGCGCGACAGCTCGCGGCAGACGGCGCGCAGGTCGTAGCCCATCTCGACCGCGCGCGCCGCCAGCGCGAACGCCGCCGGCGCGTCTTCGTCAGCGACCGCCTGGACGGTGTCGAGCAGCAGATCGCGGCCCGACCAGCCCGAGCACCGTCGCCACATCGTCCGGCGTGATCGTCTTGCCGGTGAACGCGATCGACCTGATCGAGCTTGCTCTGCGCGTCGCGCATGCTGCCTTCGGCGTCGCGCGCGATCAGCTGCAGCGATTCGTCGCCGACGGTGATGCCTTCGGCGTCGACGATCGTGCGCAGCTGGTCGGCGATGGCCTTGGTGCTGATGGTGCGGAACTCGTAGACCTGCGACCGCGACAGCACCGTTTCCGGAATCTTGTCGAGCTCGGTCGTCGCCATCATGAAGACGACGTGCGGCGGCGGCTCCTCGATCGACTTGAGCAGCGCGTTGAACGAGGCGGACGACAGCTGGTGGACTTCGTCGATGATGAAAATCTTGTAGCGGTTGCGGACCGGCATGATGCCGAGGCCGGCGATGATCACTTCGCGGACGTTGTCGATGCCGGTGTGCGTGGCCGCGTCGATCTCGAGGACGTCGATGTCGCGGCCTTCGGCGATCTCGACGCAGGCGTCGCACGACGCCGCAGGGATCGGCGGTCGGTCCCTTCTCGCAGCTCAGCGCCCGCGCCAGAATCCGCGCGGTCGTCGTCTTGCCGACGCCGCGCGGACCGGCGAACACGAACGCCTGCGCGAGCCGCCCGCTCTTCAGCGCGTTGCGCAGCGTGCGCGTCACCGCCTGCTGTCCGACGACGTCGTCGAACTGCTGCGGCCGCCACTTGCGCGCGATCACCTGATAGGACATGAATTCGGACTTAGCTTCAGACTTCAGACTTCAGATCAGACAGTTCAGATTGATGCAGATTCAGATTGGTTCAGACGGTTGATTGCGGACTGAACCGCGGCCCGGAGGTCCCTGCGGCACATGTCAGGATCTGGTGAGCGCTGCTGCCTTCCGGCCCTGACGCGGTTCGCAGACTGAAATTGCACAGGTTCCGGACCGCGGTGCAGCCCACAACCCTTGACTTTACTACACCGGCACATGCGTCGCGAGGAGCGATGTACTTCGCGAGCACCTCGCCGACGACGACCGTGAAGAAGTCCACGTAGAGAATGCCGGTCGCCGACTGCGTCGAGCGGATTTTCGCCGTCTCCCAGGTCAGGTACGACAGCACCGCCGGGCCGGCGAGCCCGAACAGCACGCGCTGCCAGAAGAAAATCCCGTCGACCGAAAAAATGTAGTGGCGGAAGCTCGGGCCCGAGTCCGGCAGCCACGTCGCGATCGCGATACCAGACCGCGACTGCGACCACGACGACCCGGACGACCATCGACGCGATGTGCACTCGACGATCGACTGCAGGTGCGACACCTGCATCGACGGAATCACCAGATACCAGTGTCCGAGAATCATCGCGGTGCAGGCGCCGCCGAGCAGCGCCGCCGAGCGTCAGAAAGCTGGCGACCGTGACGATCTGCACCGTTTGCGATTGACCACCGGACACCACTACGGCCTGCATGATTACGGCAGCGAGGCCGCCGAGGATGGCGATGGCGGCGATGGCGGGACGAATACGCGCCAGCGTGCGTCCAACCGTCGCCCAGTACAACACCGTCGCAACCGCGGCCGCGTCGAGCGCGAGCAGCGCGTCGCCATCGAGCGGCGACGGATTCGCGGGAAATGCCCCGAATGCTCCGTAACGGAATCGCCAGCGCGATCGCCATCAGGATCGCCGCGAGCCCGGCGTTGAAGCGGAAGAACTTCACGCCCGCGTCGCGAGACACCAGCGCCAGCGTGAAGACGATGCCGACGCCGAGATGAGCGAGGAAGAGGAAGAGAACGGTGGCGAGAGACATGGTAGTGACGCCCGGCTGAAGCCGTCGCGCTACGTAGCGCGAGGCCCGAGCCGGGCGACGATACTCCTGCGGCGCGAGGCTTTCAGCCCCGGCGACAGGCGCTTATTTCAACCGCTTGTTGATCTCCGCCCAGTTGACGACGTTCCACCAGGCGCCGATGTAGTCGGGCCGGCGATTCTGGTACTTCAGGTAGTACGCGTGTTCCCAGACGTCGATGCCGAAGACGATCTTCTTGCCTTCCATCAGCGGGCTGTCCTGGTTCGCGCGTGCTCTCGATCGCGAGCTTGCCGCCCGCGTCGATGACCCACGCCCAGCCGCTGCCGAAGCGGCCGACGCCGGCCTTCGCGAACTGATCCTTGAACGTGTCGAAGCTGCCGAACGATCGCGTTGATCGCGTCGGCGATCGCACCGGTCGGCGCGCCGCCGGCGTTCGGTCCCATGATCTGCCAGAACATCGAGTGGTTGGCGTGGCCGCCGCCGTTGTTGCGGACCGCCGTGCGAATGTCTTCGGGCACGGTGTTGATGTCGCGCAGCAGATCCTCGACGCTCTTCGACTGCAGCTCGGGATGCTTCTCGAGCGCGGCGTTCAGGTTGGTGACGTAGGCGTTGTGATGCTTGCCGTGATGAATTTCCATCGTCAGCTTGTCGATGTGCGGTTCGAGCGCATCGGTCGGGTACGGAAGAGGCGGAAGCGAATGAGCCATCTGACGTTCCTCCTTGTCGCGTCGATCGGGACGGTACAACCGGAGGATCGTACTTCAGGCGCTAGTGGATCGACAACATACGATCGAGCGCGACGCGGGTCCAGTGCTTCTGGTGGTCCGGCACGACGATGCGGTTGTGCACCTCGCCGGCCACGAGACCCTCGAGCACCCAGAGCAGATGATTCGGCGACACCCGGAACATCGTCGAGCACAGGCAGCCGAACTGATCGAGCGACAGGACTGTTCGCTCGGGTGCGAGCTGGCGCGCCAGCCGATTGACGAGATGGATCTCGGTGCCGACGGCCCAGATCGAGCCGGCGGGACTCTCGCTGACCTGGTCTTGATGATGTATTCGGTCGAACCGCGAATCGTCTGCCGCCTGAACGACGTCCCACGGCACCTCGGGATGGACGATGACGCGCACGCCAGGGTGCTGCGCGCGAACCTGATCGATCTGCCGCGCGGTGAAGCGCGTGTGCACCGAGCAGTGTCCCTTCCAGAGAATGATGCGCGCGCGCCGCACGTCCGTCCGGCTCGAGACCGCCCCAGATTTCGTTCGGATCCCACACGACCATCTCATCGAGCGGCACGCCCATCGCGTACGCCGTGTTTCGCCCGAGATGCTGATCGGGCAGAAACAGGATCCGCTCGCCGCGCTCCCACGCCCACTTCAGCGTCGCCGCTGCATTCGACGAGGTGCAGACGACGCCGCCGTGCTCGCCGCAGAACGCCTTGATCGACGCCGCGGAGTTGATGTAGGTGACGGGGATCGACGCCGATGCGTCGCCGACGTCGCCCATCTGCTCGAGATCGCTCCAGCACATGCTCGAGCTGTTCGGCGTCGGCCATGTCGGCCATCGAACAGCCGGCGGCGAGGTCGGGCAGAATCACCTGCTGCTCGTCGGCGCGTGAGGACGTCGGCGCTCTCGGCCATGAAGTGAACGCCGCAGAACACGATGAACTCGGCGTCCGGCTGCTCGCTGACCTGACGGGCGAGCTTGAACGAATCGCCGGTGTAGTCGGCGAACTTCATCACCTCGTCGCGCTGATAGTGATGGCCGAGAATGACGAGACGACGACCGAGCGTCGCTTTCGCCGCGGCGATGCGGCGATCCATCTCCTCGTCCGAGAGGCCGAGATAGTGCTCGGGCAGCGACTGCCGCTCAGTGATGTGTGCTTTTTCGTAGTCAGTGATCAGCGGGATGAGCATGTGATTCGGGACTGGGACGGCCTGAAAGGCCGCCCCTACATCGCGGGGGCGGCGTGGACTACGTTGTAAAGCGTGTCGCGCTCGACCGGCTCCCGTCCGGCGGCGCGGACCAGACGCTCGAGCTGGCGGGTGGTCATCGCCTCGGGCGTGCGCGCACCGGCCATGTGATAAATCTTCTCTTCCTGCACCGTGCCGTCAAGGTCATCCACGCCGAACCACAGCGCCGTCTGCGCGACTTCCACGCCGGTGGCGATCCAGAACGCCTTGACGTGCGCGATGTTGTCGCACATCAGCCGCGAAATCGCGTGCACGCGCAGCGAATCGGCGGCGGTCGGCGCCGGCAGCTTGCGCATCTGGTTGTTGTCCGGATGAAACGCGAGCGGGATGAACGCCTGGAAACCGCCGGTGTCGTCCTGCAGCGTCCGCGCCCGCATCATGTGATCGACGCGCTCTTCGTTGGTCTCGATGTGCCCGTACAGCATCGTCACGTTGGTGCGCATGCCGAGGCGATGCGCGGTGCGGTGAATCTCGAGGTAGCGATCGGAGCCGCACTTGTCGTGTGCGATCTTCCTGCGAACGCGATCCGCGAAAATCTCGGCGCCGCCGCCCGGCAGCGAGTCGAGTCCGGCCGCCATCAGCTCGCGCAGCACCTGCTCGTCGGTCATTCCGTAGAGGTCCGCGAAGAACGCGATCTCGACGGCGGTGAAGCACTTCAGATGAATCTCGGGACGGATGTTCTTGAGGCCGCGCAGCAGCTCCGTGTAGTAGTCGAACGGCAAATCGGGATGCAGGCCGTTGACGACGTGCACTTCGGTGAGCGGCTGGTGCGCGCGGCTGCGAAGCTTGTCGAACACTTCGTCGAGCGTCATCGTGTACGCGCCATCGTCGCCGGGCTTGAGGCGCGCGAAGGCGCAGAACAGACAGCTGGCGACGCAGACGTTGGTCGCTTCGAGCCGGATGTTGTAGTTGTAAAACGTCTTGCCGCCGTGGCGCTTCTCGCGCTCACGGTTGGCGAGCCAGCCGAGCGCAAGCAGGTCGGGGCTCTCGAAGAGGCGGACGCCGTCGCTCAGATCGAGACGCTCACCGTGATCGAGCTTGTGCGCGATATCGAGAAGGCCGGCGGCGGCGAGGCGGGACTGCACAGGTTCTGCTGGTTTGGCGGCCACTCGGATGGCCGAAAAACCATGTTACAAAATGCGCGAGGTCGTGGCAACCAATGGTCAAATGAGTCGATCGATGACCAAATGACTGTGCCCCGATGACCAAATATCCAGAGCGGATCGTCTGCCTGACCGAAGAAACCACCGAAACGCTCTATCTCCTCGGTCAAGGCGATCGCATCGTCGGCGTGTCCGGCTACACGGTGCGGCCGGCCGAGGCGCGATTGAAACCGAAGATCTCGGCGTTCATCAACGCCCGGTTCGACAAGATCGAAGCGTTGAAACCGGACCTGGTGCTGGCGTTTTCGGATCTGCAGGCCGATCTCGTCGCCGAACTGATCCGTCGCGGCATTGCAGTCGTGACGTTCAACCAGCGCTCGGTCGCCGAAATCCTGCAGATGATCCGGATGCTGGGCGGGCTGATCGGCTGCCAGGGCCAGGCAGAAGCACTGGCCGAGTCACTGAGCGCCGATCTCGATCGCATCCGCGCCGCTGGCGACCGGTTCGCGGAACGCCGGCGGGTGTTCTTCGAAGAATGGGACGAGCCGTTGATCTCGGGGATTCGCTGGGTCGAGGAACTGGTCGAGATCGCCGGCGGCGCACCGATCTTTCCCGAGCTGGCAGGCGCCGGGCTGGCGAAGGATCGCATCGTCGATCCAGCCGAAGCGGCGAGACGGGATCCGCAGGTCGTCTTCGCCTCGTGGTGCGGCAAGAAGATGAAGAAGGCGACGATTCAGTCACGCCCCGGCTGGGATGCGGTCAGCGCCGTGCGCGACGATCGAATTTACGAAATCAAGTCCACGTACATCCTGCAGCCGGGGCCCGCGAGCCTGACCGACGGCGTCCGGCAGATTCACGAGATCCTGGCGACGATCGAGTAGGGTCGATTTCGCATGGTGTCGCGCGACCCTTTCAGGGCCGCGGCGGATGCGGGCCTGAAAGGCGCGCGCCACGTCGTTCCGAGAACAGCGCTAGAGGAACAATGGAGCGGTCACTGGTGGAGCGATTCCGGTGGCGCGGGCTCGATCGAACAGCAGTTCCACCGCGCGGCGGCCTTCGTCGCCGAGGCTCACCGAGTATCCGTTCACGTACAGATCGATGTGGCGGTACATGACGTCCTCGCTCATCTCCTGCGCGTGCGCCCGAACGTAGGGCAGGCTGGCAGAGCGGTTCGCGAACGCATATTCGACGCTGCGGCGCAGCACCCGATTCACCGCCTGCTTCACTTCGTCCGGCAGCGCGCGCCGGACGACGATGCCGCCGAGCGGAATGGGCGCACCGGTTTCGCCTTCCCAGAATTCGCCGAGATCGACGATCTTCTTCAGCCCTTTGTCCGCGTAGGTGAAGCGGTTCTCGTGAATGATGAGGCCGGCGTCGAATTCGTCGTTCAGCAGCGCCGGCTCGATGGCCGAGAAGACGAGCGGTGTCTTGTCCCGGGCCGCCGGAAACGCCAGGCCCATCAGAAAATTTGCGGTCGTGTACTTCCCGGGAATCGCGATGCGCAGATCGCCGGCGGCAACTTCGCCCGGCGCGATCGGGCGCTTCGAAATCAGCAGCGGACCGCAGTTCCGTCCGAGCGCGGAACCGGCATCGAGCAACACGTAGTCGCCGGCACAGTAGGCGTAGGCGTGATAGCTCAGCTTCGTGACGTCAGCGTCGCCAGCGAACGCCGCGCTATTCAACGCCTCGACGTCGGCCAGGCGCACGTCGAACTCGAGGCCTTCGAGATCGATGCGCCGATTGACGATCGCATCGAACATGAAACAGTCGTTCGGGCACGGCGAAAAGCCGAGCGAGAGCCTGGTCACGACTGATTGAGGATGTCGAGCGTGGCCCGTCCCAGCCGCTCGATCGCTTCGGTCATTTTCCACGCGGCGGGATTCCGTGTTTCGACCATGTTCGACACGGCGCGCACCTGGGCGAACGGGACATCCTGAATGCGGCAGGCGCACATGAACGCCGCGCCCTCCATGCTCTCGACCTGCGGTGAGAACCGCTCGGTTACCGCAGCGATCGACGCGGCGTTGCCGTGCACGGTGTTGACGGTAATGCCGCTGACGGCTGGCAGCCGCTCGAGCGCTGAGTTCGCCGGCGGCGCCCCATTTACGAATTCGAATTCGCACGGGCAGCTTCATGTCATCGATCGGCAGGAACCGGTCACCGTCTTCGGCGCCAAGCTCGGCGATCCGATCGGACGTGACGTGCACCACCGTCCCCGGTGTCAGGGCTGGATCGAACGAGCCGCAGACGCCGACGTCGAGCACGAAGTCGTAGGACGCCTGCGCCAGAACGTGCGCGCACCACGCGGCCGTGGCGACCATTCCGACGCCCGTCACCAGGACATCGACGTCCCGGCCGGCGTAACTGAAACTGCGCATCCGCAGGCTGTGCGCCGGCGCCTCGGAAAACGCCGCCAGAATCGGCGCGATCTCCGTGGTGGTCGCGGCGACGATCAGAACGCGCATAAGACGTTGTTTACGCAACTCCGCACGCCGTGCATCACGGTCCGCCTAAAGCCGGACACTACGATTTGTTGCACGTCGCACCTCGCGCTTCGCACGCAGTCACAGCCAGAATCAATCGACGTCATCGTCGGCAGTGACGACGGCGTACGGTTGCGTCGCGCGCTTGACGACGATGGTGAGGCCGAAGAGGACGAGGGCGCAGGAGGCCGCCAGGCCGAGGTAGATGCCGAGACCGACGTCGGCGGACTGGGACGAAACCATCGGGGTGTTTTCGACGATGGCGAACGCCTGCGAGATGGTGAGGGCGCGCTCACCAGCCGTCGCCGGCATCACCCGCCACGACAGGAACATGATCCCGAGCGCGAAGAGACCGATGATGAGCAGCGGATGTCGCGAGTTCTTTCGGTGATCAGGCTGAGGAGCGCGAGAATCGCCGCGAGCGCACCGAGGCCGGCGACCCAGATCGCCGCCGTGTCCGGCACACCGGTCATCGACACGTCGCCGACGATGACCCACGGCAGGAACGCGCTGATCGCGAGCAGCGAGGCCGGCGACCAGCGGAATGAAGTAGGCGCGCATGCCGGGGCGGAAGATGCTCAGCATTTCACACTTCAGACTTCAGACTTCTCACTTCTAACTTTGTGCTTCCTTCCACTCCTCGTACCACGCCATCTGGATCGCTTCGAGCTTCGACTCGTTCGAGATCTTCGGATCGTCGTCGAAGTCGTCGAGGGCGATGCACGCGCTCGCGCAGATCGGTGAAGCGCACGGTCAGCGGATCGACGCCGGGAAATTTCTCGGCCAGCGCGATGCCGATGTCCTCCGAGTCTGGTCCACTTCACGGCGTCACCTCCTGCGCCTTGCGCGCCTTGGGATCCGACTTGCCGAGCTGGATGCCGCCGCCTTCCTGCACGTAGTTCCGCGTGTACATCGGCAGCTCGCAGACGACGTCGCCGGAGATGACGGCCTGGCAGCCGAGGCGCGATCTGCGCGGTCAGGCCCCACGCCGTGTCGAGACGATCGGCTTCGTCGTCCTGCATCTCGCTCAGGTTCTCGGCGCCTTCGCGGATGATGACGTGGCAGGTGGTGCACGCGCAGCTGCCGCCGCAGGCGTGCTCGAGGTGGACGTCGAAGTGCTTGGCGAGATCGAGAAACGACTCGGGCTTGCCGTGATTCGAGTACGGCACCTTGCCGTGCTCGAACTCGATGACCGTCTCTTCGCCGTCGATGATGTATGTGACTTTGGGCATGTGGAAATTTCAGATCTCAGTTCAGATTTCAGATTCATGGTCAGAGTTGATCGACGTTCTTGCCGGTCAGGGCGGCGCTGCACCGAGCGGTTCATCATCACCTCGGCCAGGTGCTGCGTCGCCTCGTTCAGCGCGTGCGTCCACTTCTGAATCGTCTCACGATCGTTCGACGTTCATCACCATCTTCAGACCGGCCAGCACCGATTCGATCTTCTGCCGCTCGCCCGGCGGCGAGCTCGCTCTGCTCGACCTCGGCGAAGTCCGGCGCGCGAAGCGATTTCTCGGTGGCGTGAATGACGGCGTCGGCCTCGTTGCGGGCTTCGATGAGCAGCCGCGCCGCGACGTCGGCTTCGGCGTGCTCGAACGAATCGAGCAGCATGCGCTCGACCTCTTCGTCGGTGAGGCCGTAGGACGGCTTCACCTCGATGGTCTGCTCGATGTCGGTCCGCAGCTCGCGCGCGGTGACGCTGAGGATGCCGTTGGCGTCGATCTGGAACTGGACCTGGACGCGCGGCATGCCGGCCGGCATCGGCGGAATGCCGCGCAGCTTGAAGCGCGCGAGCGAGCGGTTGTCGGCGACCAGCTCGCGTTCGCCCTGCAGGACGTGGATGTCCACCGCCGTCTGGTTGTCGACGGCGGTCGTGAACATCTCGCTGCCGGTCGCCGGAATCGTCGAGTTGCGCATGATGATCTTCGACATCACGCCGCCCATCGTCTCGATGCCGAGCGAGAGCGGCGTCACGTCGAGCAGCAGCATGTCGCGGTTGCCGGTGATCAGGATGTCGGCCTGCACCGCGGCGCCGAGCGCGACGACTTCGTCCGGATTCAGCTCGCTGTGCGGCGTCCTGCCGAAGAGCTCGCCGACGAGCACGGCGGACCAGCGGAATGCGCGTCGAGCCGCCGACCAGGACGACCTCGTCGATCTGCCTGGCCTCGAGCCCGGCATCGGCCAGCGCCGGATCGGCACGGGGCGAGCGTCCGCTCGATGATCGGCTGGATCAGCGCCTCGAATTCAGCCCGCGTGAAACGCCGGCCGTTCAGCGTCGTCTCCTCGCGCTCGGAGAGCTCGATCTTCGCGTGGATGACGGCCTTGCGGATCTCCTGAACGGCCTCAGCGGTCCGGGTCGCGCCCGACTCGACCGGCGACGCCGCCAGCACGCGGTCCATCAGCAGCACGTCGATGTCGTCGCCGCCGAGGTGCGTGTCGCCGTTGGTCGACGAGCACCTGGAAGACGCCGTCCTCGACGCGCAGGATCGAGATGTCGAAGGTGCCGCCGCCGAAGTCGTACACGGCGATGAGGCCGGTGTGCCGCTTGTCGAGGCCGTACGCCAGCGACGCCGCGGTCGGCTCGTTGATGATCCGCAGCACCTCGAGGCCGGCGATCCGGCCGGCGTCGCGCGTCGCGGTGCGCTGCGCGTCGTTGAAGTAGGCCGGCACGGTGATCACCGCGCGATCGACTTCGTTGTCGAACTCGCCCTGCTCGGCGAAGAACGCTTCGGCGCGGTGCTTCAGCTCGCGCAGGATGAACGCCGAAATTTCCGGCGGCGTGAACTCGCGATCGCCGAGGCCGATCCGCACGACGCCGCCGGCATCGCCGCCGACGCGAAACGGAGAAGTGCTCGCCTCGTGCTGGACGTCGTCGACGGCCCTTGCCCATGAAGCGCTTCACCGAGTAGACGGTGCGCTGCGCGTCGGTCAGCAGGCGACGCTGCGCTTCGCGTCCGACGTGAGATGGTGCCGTCGGCAGCCGCCGACACGACCGACGGCACGAGCGCGTCGCCGCTCTCGTCGCGAATGACGACGGGCGCGCCGTCCTTGACGTAGGCGACGAGGCTGATTCGTGGTGCCGAGATCGATGCCGACTACTTTGCTCATATCAGATCGTCCGCTGCGCGGGCCCAACACAAAGGACACCAGGGACACGAAGACAGTTTGTTTTGTGCAAAGCCGATCCTTGGTGCCCTTCGTGTCCTTTGTGTCGAATAGACGTCACGAAGTCAATTCCCTCTCGATGCCCGCCAGCAGGTTGTTGATGTAGTTCCGTTCGAGGACCCGGTCGCGCAGCGCCTCGAGGACATCGCCGGCGTTCGGCCTCCGGCGCGCCGCGAATCGACGAGCGCATCCCACGTCGTCCGACAGCTCCTGCAGCTCGGCTTCGTGCTGCGTCGCGCTTCGCTTCGATCGGCTCGCGCGCGCGCTCGAGCCGCGCCCGCCATTCTGCTCGGCCGGCGCGCCGGCCTGCGCGCAGGTCGCGAATCTCGTCGAGCTCCTCGTTCAGCGCGAACACTTCCTCGAGCAGGGCCGGCGGCACCTGGCTTCGACGCTTCCTGCTCGTTCTTCGGCGCCAGCCCCTCGAGCTTCAGCAGATATTCGACTGCGTCCGCCCGGCTGCTTCAGCGTGCGATACGCGTCGTTCAGGTACGACGATCGCTCGAGGCTGGCGCGCCGCTCGGCGGCGGTCGCGTTGTAGAAATAGTCGGGGTGAAACTGCCGGCTCAACGTCGCGGAAGCGCTGCTCGAGATCGTCGGCGTCGATGGTCAGCTTGCGCGGCAGGCCGAGAAACGCGAAGTAGTCGCCCTGGCGGCGGAGCGGCAGAATCTTCGTGCACTGCGGGCAGAAGTGCGCGTCGAGCGGCGCGCCGGCGCCGCAGTTGCGGCAGGCTGCTGCAGCGTCGGAGGTCACGCCCCGAACGAACTGCCGCAGCCGCAGGTCGACTTCGCGTTCGGGTTGTTGAACACGAATCCCTTGCTGATCAGATTCGTGTCGTAGTCGAGCACGGTGCCGTTCAGGAACAGCAGGCTCTTCTTGTCGACGAAGATCTTCGCGCCCGTCGGGCCCTTCGAACACTTCGTCGCCGAGCGCGCGCCTGCTTGCTCCCACGCGAAGGTGTAGCTCAGGCCCGAGCAGCCGCCGCCCTTGACGCCGACGCGCAGTCCGCCCTCGTCGATGCCCTGCTTGGCCATCAACGTGCGGATCTTGCGCGCGGCGGTTTCGCTGATCTGAATCATCACATCAATCGGTAGTGTCAGGATTCGAGCCCTGAGACTCGCCAGGATCGAAGCCTCAGCATCGCTATCCGATCCTCAAATTTAGGCCGTCGGCTGCGCGTGTCGTCGTCAGCCGCCGTCGTCCTTGCCCTGCTTCTTCTTGTAGTCGGTGATCGCCGCCTTGATCGCGTCCTCGGCCAGCACCGAGCAGTGAATCTTGACCGGCGGCAGGCTCAGCTCGGCGACGATGTCGGTGTTCTTGATCGCGAGCGCTTCGTCGACCGTCTTGCCCTTGAGCCACTCGGTGGCGAGGCTCGAGCTGGCGATCGCCGACCCGCAGCCGAACGTCTTGAACTTGGCATCGTCGATGACGCCGGTCGCCGGGTTCACCTTGACCTGCAGCTTCATGACGTCGCCGCACTCCGGCGCGCCGACCAGGCCGGTGCCGACGTTGCGATCGTCTTTCGGCAGCGAGCCGACGTTGCGCGGGTTCTCGTAGTGGTCGATGACTTTGTCTGAATAAGCCATGATCCTCAGTGTCCTTCCGTCTGCCACTGCCATCGTCGACAGATCGACGCCTTCTTTGGCCAGCTCGTAGAGCGGCGACATCTCGCGCAGCCTGCGTCACGACCGTACGTCAGCTTGTCGGCGACGTAATCGACTTCCTCTTCCGTCGTCCAGCGGCCGAGGCCGAAGCGAATCGACGAGTGCGCCAGATCGTCGCCGGCGCCGAGCGCCTTCAGCACATAGGACGGCTCGAGGCTGGCCGACGTGCACGCCGAGCCCGACGACACCGCGACGTCGTTGATGCCCATCAGCAGCGATTCGCCTTCGACGTACGCGAAGCTGATGTTCAGGTTGTGCGGCAGCCGGTGCTCCATCGAGCCGTTGATGTAGATCTCGTCGAGCCCCTTGTGCAGCTTGTCGTTCAGCCAGTCGCGCAGCTCGCTGCAGCCGCTTCGCTCTCGGCCGCCATCTCCTGCCTGGCAGAGCTCCGCGGCCTTGCCGAAGCCGACGATGCCGGGGACGTTCAGCGTGCCCGAGCGCATGCCGCGCTCGTGGCCGCCGCCGTCGATCATGCGCCGACGAGCAGCACGCGCGGGTTGCGGCGGCGGACGTAGAGCGCGCCGACGCCCTTCGGGCCGTACATCTTGTGCGCGCTGATCGACGCCAGGTCGACCTTGAGGTCGTTGACGTTGAACGGGATCTTGCCGACCGCCTGCACCGCGTCGGTGTGGAAGAGAATCGCCCTTCTCCTTCGCGATCGCGCCGATTTCGGCGATCGGCTGGATGACGCCGATCTCGTTGTTGGCCGCCATGATCGAGATGAGGATCGTCTTGTCGGTGATCGCCGCGCGCAGCTCGTCGAGGCTGATGCGGCCGTCCTTCTGCACCGGCAGATAGGTGACGCGGTAGCCGTCCTTCTCGAGGCGCTTGCACGTGTCGATGACCGCCTTGTGCTCGGTGACGCACGTGATGATGTGGTTGCCCTTCTCGCGGTACATCTCGGCGACGCCCTTGATCGCGAGGTTGTCCGACTCGGTCGCGCCGCTCGTGAAGATGATTTCCTTCGGGTTCGCGCCGATCAGATCGGCCACCTGCTTGCGCGCCTTCTCGACCGCTTCTTCGGCCTCCCAGCCGAACGGATGGTTGCGGCTGGCGGCATTGCCGAAGTGCTCCGTGAAGTACGGCAGCATCGCCTCGACGACGCGCGGATCGACCGGCGTCGTCGCGTGATAGTCCATGTAGATCGGAAGTTTGATGGCCATTGTCGTTTCGTTCCCGGCAGCGCCTCAGGTCTGCCCTGCACGTTCATACGTGCGTGTGAAGCACCGCCGGCGCGCGCGGCGGCGCCGGCGCCGGCATCCGCCGCCAGCTCGGCGATCGTGCATTCGCCGAGCGCGGTCAGAATCCGCTCGCGCACGCGCCACAGCGGATCGCGCACGTTGCATTTCGCGAACTGCTCGCACTGTCCTTCTTCGGTCGAACAGGCGGTGACCGTGACCGGGCCGTCGATCGCCTGAATCACGTCGGCGACCGAAATCTGCGTCGGCACCCGCGCCAGCTGATAGCCGCCGCGCGTCCCCTGCTGCGACGCCAGCAGGCCGCGCCGCACCAGCCGCTGCAGCACCTTCGCCATCAGCTCGATCGGGATGTCGTACAGCTCCGCGATTTCGCGCGCGCTCGACGAGCCGCGCGTCCCGCGAACGCGCCAGATGTTTCATGGCCATGAGCGCGTAATCCGCTTTTTTTGAGAGCCTCAACATATCCGACCGCTACAGTCGTATATTAGCATACCGTTTCGGTCCATGACGCTTAGTACTTCGGCTGGCTGGGATCAACCTTGTCGATCCAGTCGAGGATGCCGCCCTTCAGGTTCAGCACCCGCTTGAACCCAACCGACCGCAGGAAATCGGCGGCCTTGGCGCTGCGTCCGCCCATCTTGCACTGCACGACGATCTCGTCGCTCCGGGTCGAGCTCGTCGTAGCGCTTGCGGGATGTCGCCGAGCGGAATCAGCATCGATCCGGCGATCTGGTTGATCTGGTATTCGTTCGGCTCGCGGACGTCGACGATCTCAGCGCGTCGCCGCGGTCGAGCCGCTGCTTGAGCTCGACGGACGTGATTTCGGTCGCGTTGTTCACGGTGACAGGCTCCGGTGCGGCCGGGATGAACGCCGCAGAACTGTTCGTAGTCGATCAGCTTGGTGACCGTCGGATGCGTGCCGCACACCGGGCAGTCCGGATCCTTGCGGAGCTTCAGCTCGCGGAACCGCATCCTGCAGCGCGTCGTAGATCAGGAAGCGGCCGATGAGCGGCTCGCCGATGCCGATGATCAGCTTGATCGTCTCGGTCGCCTGAATCACGCCGATGACGCCCGGCAGCACGCCGAGCACGCCGCCTTCGGCGCAGCTCGGCACGAGTCCGGGCGGCGGCGGCTCGGGATACAGGCAGCGGTAGCACGGACCGTCCTTGGTCGCGAACACCGACGCCTGTCCTTCGAAGCGGAAGATGCTGCCGTACGCGTTCGGCTTGCCGAGAAGCACGCACGCGTCGTTCACGAGATAGCGCGTCGGGAAATTGTCGGTGCCGTCGACGATGACGTCGTACGGCTCGAACAGCTCGAGCGCGTTCTCCGACGACAGCGCGGTGTCGTAGGTCTTGATCTCGATGTGCGGGATTGATCGCGTTCAGCCGATCCTTCGCCGACGCGAGCTTCGAACGCCCGACGTCCGGCGTGCCGTGAATGATCTGCCGCTGCAGGTTGCTGAAGTCGACGACGTCGAAGTCGACGATGCCGATGGTGCCGACGCCGGCGGCGGCGAGATACATGCGCCGACGGCGAGCCGAGTCCGCCCGCGCCGATGCAGCAGCACCTTCGCCGCTTTCAGCTTGCGCTGACCGTCGACGCCGACCTCCGGCATGATCAGATGCCGGCTGTAGCGCTTGATTTCGTCGTTGGTGAGCTCGCGGCAAGCTCGGCGGTGCCTGATCGTCCGGCTAACGCCGGACGCTCGCGATCACGCTCGCCGTCGTCGGCTCACCGCCGGCCACCGACGGGATGATGCTGACCGTGTCGCCGGCCGCCACCGGCGTCTGCTCCTTCTGCAGATACCGGATGTCCTCGTCGTTCACGTAGATGTTGACGAAGCTGCGCAGCTTGCCCTGCTCGTTGTACAGATGCGCCTTCAGGCCGGCGTGCTTCGTCGTCAGATCGGCGAGCAGTTCGCCGACGGTCGCGCCGTCGGCCTCGACCGCGTCCTTCTTATCGGTGTACGGCCGGAGCGGAGTCGGGAATCAGAATTTTGTCGCCATGATTCAGACTCGCCCTCTTCGAAACTCGATCGATCGTCTTTCAGAACCACCAGCACGCGTCATGTCGCCGTCGCCGCTGTGCCCGCACTGGCCGACCGCGACGATGATGTACGCAAACGTCGGCCACGCGTGATCCAGATCGAACTGCGACGGCCGCGCCGGATGATCCGGATGCGAGTGATAGAACCCGAGCAGCTCGCCGCCGAGCTCGCTGGCGCGCGCTGCTCCGCCATCCGGTAGTCGGACGGCCGCACCAGGAACCGGCGCCGCGGTCCTTCTTCGGTCGTGTTCGGCAGCGCCACCGACGCCGCTGACGTGCTCGCCGCGTGCCGACGAGCGCGCCGCAGCACTCGTGCGGATAGGTCTCCTCGCCGTGCAGCCGAATCGCCGTCGGTCGACGCCGCGCGAGCAATGCGTCAGACGACGGCTCACTCATCGAGCGGTCCAGAACTTTTCGTTCAGATATTTTTCGGCGCCGTCCGGAAACACGGTGACGATGACGCCGCGTGTCGAGGCGCCTGCGCGACCTCGAGCATCGCCGCCACCGCCGCGCCCGACGAAATGCCGGCCAGCAGCCCTTCTTCGCGCGCGAGGCGACGCACCATCTGGTACGCGCGTCTCGGTGTCGACGCGCAGGTCCTCGTCGGCGAGCGTCGGATCGTAAATGCCCGGCACGATCGCCGACTCCATGTGCTTCAGCCCCTCGAGGCCGTGAAACGGCGAGTCGGGCTGGAACGAAATCAGCTTGATCGCCGGGTTGAACTTCCGCAGCCGGCGGCCGGTGCCGACGAACGTGCCGCTCGTGCCGAGGCCGGCGACAAAGTGCGTCAGGCGTCCGCTGGTCTGCTCGATGATCTCGGGCGCGGTCGTGTCGTAGTGCGCGCGCCAGTTCGCCGTCGTTGCTGTACTGATCCGGGTAAAAGTAGCGATCGGGATCCTCCGCGAACAGCCGGCGCGCTTCGCGAATCGCGCCGTCGGTGCTTTCGAGCGGACTGGTCAGCACGAGCTCGGCGCCAAGCGCGCGCAGGATCAGCTTGCGTTCGGGGCTCGCGTTCTCCGGCAGGCACAGCTTGACCTTGTAGCCGCGCGCCGCGCCGACCATCGCGTAGGCGATGCCGGTGTTGCCCGAGGTCGCGTCGAGAATCGTGCGGTCCGCGCGTGAGCTCGCCCGGACGCTTCGCCGTCGAGAATCATCCGCGCCGCGGCGCGGTCCTTCACCGACCCGCCCGGGTTCTGCCACTCGGCCTTCGCGTACAGCTCGACGCCCGGCGTCTCGCGCTCGAACTGGTGCAGGCGGACGAGCGGCGTGCGCCCGATCATGTCGAGGACCGAGGATCCCGGGGCGCGATCCACGACTGCTGAGGTCTCAGGCGAGTGTCATTGTTCGATATACGACCGAACTAGTCCTGATTTTACCAACCCCGGCAACCCTGTCAAACTGGCAGCCACCTCGTGCAGACCGAATCAGACATCACGACCCGCATCGGCGGGTGGCTCTTCCGGCACCGCACCTCGATTCCGATCCCCTTCGTTCTCGCGATTTTGCTCATTCCGGGCAGCGACGCCGGGCGCCTTCCTCTGGTCGTCGCCCTGGGCGTGGCGGTCAGTCTCGTCGGCGAGGCGCTCCGGCTCTGGGGCGTGCACCACATCGGCGTGATCTCGCGGACCCGCAGCGACCGGCTCGGACCGCTCGTCGACACCGGGCCGTTCGGCCTGCGTCCGCAACCCGCTCTACATCGGCAACATCCTGCTGTGGATCGGTTTCGCGCTGACCGCCGGCCTGGTCTGGCTGGCGCCGGTCATCCTGGTCCTGCTCGGCGCGGAGTACCACGCCATCGTGCGGTGGGAGGAACGGCTGCTGGAGTCGAAGCGCGGGCAGGAATACCGGGACTACGCGGCGCGCGTGCCTCGGTGGATGCCGACCTTCGAACGCAGAGATCGCAGAGCCAACAATTCCTCTGCGGGCTCAACGGTCTCTGCGTTCAAACCGTACTCTCGCGAGCGAGACGCTGTTCAGCGAACGCGGGACGCTAATCGCGATCGCGGCGGGTTACTTGCTGCTCTGGATAAAGTTAAAGTTAGTGAAGTGAGAAGTAACTTCTAACTTTTCACTTTTAACTTCTCACTTCTCAGTTTCTCGAGCGTCCGCCAGAGGTACCAGGAGGCGACCGAGCGATACGGCCTCCACGCCTCGCCGATCTTCTGCATTCGCTTCGCGTCCGGGCGTTTTCTGCAGTCGATACAGCCGCTGCATGGCGTTCACGATGCCGAGATCGCCGACCGGCAGCACGTCGGGGCGATGGAGACGGAACATCAGGAACATCTCGGCCGTCCAGCGCCCGAAACCTTTCACCGCGATCAGACGCTCGATCACCTGATCGTCGGGCAGCGACTCGAGTTCGTCGAGGTTGAGCCGTCCGTCGGCGATGCGCGCCGACAGATCGCGCAGGTAGCCGACCTTCTGGCCGCTCAGACCGACGCCGCGCAGCGCCGTATCGCTCTGCGCCGCGATTGCGTCGGCGCCGGTGATTGCTGTTCTCGGGAAACAGCGCGACGAACCGGCCGAAGATCGTCGCCGCGGCCTTCGTCGACAGCTGCTGGCTGACGATCGCGCCGATCAGCGCGGTCAGATGATCGTTGCGCTGACGATCGGCCATGCCGCAGGCGCCGATGCGTTTGATTGCCGCGCCAAGAATCGGATCGCGCCGCATCAGGTGACGCCGAGCCCTGGCGTAACCGTCGGCCGTCAAACTGATGGCCACCTCTGGGGCGGCCGGTTTGGAGCGCTGTCGTCGCGGCGTCATTTCATCGCGTAGGTGAGCGTGACTTCGGCGTGGATTTCGATCAGGCCGGGTTCGGCGATCGTCGCGGACGCCGGCGCGGCCGCCGCGCGCATCATCATCGTCGGCCGAGGTTCGTTTCCAGCGCCACGACCGTCTTCGATTCTGATCACGCGATCGAGCGAGCGCCTGGCCGCGGCCGCGATCGCTTCCGCGCGCGCGCCGCCATCGTGCACGGCCTGCGCGATCGCTTCTCGCTCGGCCGCAGCCCGGTTCTTGAGGTCGAACCTGATGCCCTCGAGCGCAGTGGCGCCGGCCTGAACCGCAGTGTCCGCGAGTTCGCCGGCGCGCGCCACCTCCGGCGTCGCAATCTCCACGCTATTTCGCGCCAGGACATCGGTGGGCAGCCGGCGTCCGTTGTTGTCGTACTGCTGCTGAATCGAAACGCCGACGGTTCGCAGGGCGTCGCGCGGCACTCCGGCGTCGCTCAACTTCTTCATGACCGCGCTGACCGCGTCCGCATTCTGACGCTGCGCATCCCGGGTCGTCTTGGCGCGGGTCTCGATCGAAACCGTGACAAAAGCCATATCGGGCGCATGTTGAACTGTGGCGGATCCGGTCACGACGATCACATCCGGCGTTTGAGCCGACACGGCTGAGGCAACCATCAGAACGGCGGCGGCAATCACGGCTCGCATACGACCCTGAATCCTATGCTATACGCGTAAGTGTCGGGCGGCACTTTATGGCGATATGCGCATCGCAGCATCGACACGTCGTGGTTCATCCACGACCCGCCGCGGACGATCCGCAGTTGGCCGGATTCGGGACCGGACGGATCGCGGGTCTCGCCGACGGCGTAAAACTCGGCGCTGTGCCAGTCCGAGACCCATTCCCACGCGTTTCCACACATATCGTACAAACCGTACGCATTCGGCGGATACATCCCGCTGGGACGGGTGCCGCGCTGGCGCTTCACGGCGGCGTCGGTCAGAAAATTACATCGCGACCCGTCGATCTCGTTGCCCCACGGGTAGCGTTGTCCTTCGATGCCGCCCCGCGCCGCCTTCTCCCATTCCGCTTCACGCGGCAACCGGACCGCGCGCGCGATCTCATCTGACAGCCATTGACAGTACGCGACAGCGTCGTCGTAGCGGACGAGAACGACGGGATGGGTGCCGCGGCCGGCTGGAGGCTGATTCTGCTCCCAGACGTACGGCGCGGCCAGTTCGCGAAACGTCGTGTGGTGATCGCCGGCGGCAATCAGCGGGAGATTGTCCGCCGTGGGCGCCGGCCGACCGGTCGCGACGAGAAACTTCGCGTAGTCGTCCTGCGTGACCGGAATGCGGCTGATGAAAAATTCGCTGACGAAGACACGATGGACCGGCCGTTCGTCCTGTTCGACGTCGGCGGCGCCCATCAGAAAGTCGCCGGCAGGGATACGCGCCAGATTCAGCGCTGTCGGGGAGGTCATCGTACCGTCGTGCGCGGTCGTGTCGCTCGCGAATCGACGCCGCGCAGGTCACGAGCCGCCAGTATAGTCCAGGACCGCGAGGCCGATTTCGCGCAGAACCGCAGTACAGTGAGCGCCATGAAGCTCGAACAATTCGCCATGGAACGGATGCAGTCCACCTATGAAAATCAGGTGGCGTTCAACCTCTCCGAAAGCGGGGTTCACCCCCTGCGCCTCGGTGAACTGGTCGACGATCCGGCGTCGCGCGAAGCGCTGATGGCGGAGGGCCTGCGCTACATCCAGTCCAACGGCACGGCGCCGCTGCGGGAGGCGATCGCCGGCTTGTACGCCGGCGCCGGCACCGACCACATCCAGGTGACCAACGGCGGTTCGGAAGCGAACTACATCACGACCTGGAATCTGGTCGAGGCCGGCGACGAGGTCGTGATGATGGCGCCCAACTACATGCAGACCTGGGGGCTGACGCGCGCGTTCGGCGCGACCATTCGCGAATGGCCGCTCCTCAACGCCGGCGGCCGCTGGCAGATCGATGGCGACGCGCTCGAGCGCCTGGTCACGCCGCGCACCAAGCTGATCATCATCTGCAATCCGAACAACCCGACCGGCGCGCGGTTCGGCGCCGGCGACCTCGATCTGATTGCCGCGATCGCGGCGCGCCACGGCAGCTGGATTCTGTCCGACGAAATCTATCGCGGCGCCGAGCACGACGGTCACGAGACGCCGACGATGTGGGGCCGCGGCGAACGGGTCATCGTGACGAGCGGGCTGTCGAAGGCGTACGGGCTTCCGGGGCTGCGGGTCGGCTGGGTGGTCGGGCCGCCGTCGCTCGTCGCGGCGCTCTGGTCGTATCACGACTACACGACGATCTCGCCTGGCGCATTGAGCGACACGCTGGCGCGGCGGGCGCTGGAGCCGGCGCGCCGGACGGCGATTCTCTCGAGAACGCGCGCCATTCTGAATCACAACTATCCGATCATCGCGGAATGGCTCGACGCTCGAAGCCACACGTTCTCGTACGTTGCGCCCGACGCCGGCGCGATCGTTTACGTGCGCTACAAACACGCGATCAACTCGACCGATCTCGTCAATCAGCTTCGCCGCGACAAGAGCGTGCTGATCGTGCCCGGCGATCACTTCGGCATGGACGGCTACCTGCGGATCGGATTCGGCGACGAGCCGGAC
The DNA here is from genome assembly GCA_963711765.1 of uncultured Acidobacteriota bacterium. GTDB lineage: Bacteria > Acidobacteriota > Vicinamibacteria > Vicinamibacterales > CAVVIG01 > CAVQFC01. The sequence continues at coordinate 76,439 of CAVQFC010000001.1, forward strand.
TACTTGCGCGAGGGTCTGAACCGGCTGCACGAGATGCTGCGCGCGCTGGCGTGACGCATCGTGACCTTCGACCTCCTGCTGATCGGATACGGCAACGTCGCGAAGCGCTTCGTAGCACTGCTCGAGGAGCAGCGCCATCAGCTCTCGCGACGCTACGGCATCCGCACGCGCGTGATCGGCATTGCGACCCGCCGCGAAGGGCCACGCTATGTTCGCGCGTCCAATGCAGTGTCCGGCTTCAGCCGGACACGTCCGGGTCCGCCTAAAGGCGGACACTACAACGGTCCAACCGTCGAGTTCATCCGCGATGCCTGCAGGCGCGATCGGGCGGCCGCGCAGGAACGCCGACTGATCGTCGTCGAGACGACGACGCTGGACATCGCGCGCGGGCAGCCGGCCATCGCACACGTCCGGGCCGCGCTCGCGGGCGGCGCACATGTCGTCACCGCCAACAAAGGTCCGGCTGCATTCGCGTATCGGACGCTGGCGCGCCGCGGCGAAGAGAGCGGAACGCCGCTTTCTGTTCGAGGGCGCGGTGATGGACGGCATCCCGATCTTCAACCTGGTACGCGAGACGCTGCCGGCGGTCAGGATCGATGGATTTCGAGGCGTCGTCAACAGCACGACCAACTACATCCTGACCGCGATGGAGCAAGGCGAGGCGTTCGAACCGGCGCTCGCACGGATGCAGGCCGCCGGCATCGCAGAAGCCGACGCCTCGCTGGACGTGGACGGCTGGGACGCGGCAGCCAAGACGGCGGCGCTCGCCAATGTCCTGCTCGGCGCGTCACTCACGCCGCACGCAGTCGCTCGGCGAGGCATCTCACAAGCAACCGGACGGAAGGCAATGGCGGCGCGCGCCACAGGACGACGGATCAAGCTGGTGGCCGAAGCCCACCGCGAAGGCCGGCGCGTCGTCGCCAGCGTGGGACCGCTGGAATTGCCGGGCGACGATCCACTGGCGGGCGTCGAGGGCCAGCAGAATGCGATCATTCTGAAGACCGACCTGCTCGAGGACATCACGATCGTGCAGCGCGGCGGCGGCCTGACCCAGACCGCCTATGCGCTGCTCTCGGATCTGGTGACAATCGCCCGGGATGTCGCGCACCCTCGTCGTAGACGATAATCACATCTTGAATCAGCTCCAGACGCTGCCACCACTCGACGGCACGACCGTCCTCGATCTGACGCGCGTGCTGTCGGGGCCGTACTGCACGATGCTGCTCGCCGACATGGGCGCCCGTGTCATCAAGGTCGAACAGCCGGGCAAGGGCGACGATACGCGCGCATGGGGCCCGCCGTTCCTCGAGGGCGAGAGCGCCTACTTCCTCAGCATCAACCGCAACAAGGAAAGCGTCACCCTCGACTTCAAGAAGCCCGAAGGGCGCGCGGTGCTCGATGGACTGATTGCGAAAAGCGATGTCCTGGTCGAAAATTTCCGACCCGGCACGCTCACCAAAATCGGACTCGACTATCAATCCCTGACGGACTCGGCATCCGCGACTGGTCTACTGCTCGATCTCCGGATTCGGTCACACCGGGCCGCGATGGAAGGAGCCTGGCTACGACGCCGTGATGCAGGCCGAGGGCGGCCTGATGAGCATCACCGGCGCCGCCGACGGCGCGCCGTACCGTCTGGGCGTGGCCATCGCCGACATCGTGTCGGGGATGTTCGCTGCCTACGGCGTCGCCGTCGCGTTGCTGGCCCGCGAGCGCACCGGCCGAGGCCAGGAAGTGGACATGGCGATGCTCGATGCGGTGACGGCGCTGCTCACCTATCAGGCGGGCAATTTCTTCGCGAGCGGCACGGTGCCGGCGCGCCTCGGCAACCGTCATCCGAGCATCGTGCCTTACGAAACCTTTGCCGCGTCTGACGGCGACTTCGTGCTGGCGGTCGGCAACGACGAGCAGTGGCGCCGCTTCTGCGCGGTCGCTGAGCTGCCCGAGCCGGAGCGCTTCGCCACCAATCGCATGCGCGTTACCGCCTACGAGGAATTCCGTCCCTTCGTCGCCGATCGCCTTCGGACCAAACCGCGGCAGCAGTGGATCGATCGGCTGACCAGCGCCGGCGTGCCGTGCGGATCGGTCCGCAACTTCGCCGAGCTCTTCGCTGATCCGCAGATTGCCGCCCGCGAGATGATCGCCGAGCTCGAGCACTCGACGATCGGTCCGCTGAAGATGCTCGGCGTGCCGGTCAAGCTGTCGGACACCCCCGGGTCGGTCCGGACGCCGCCGCCCCTGCTCGGCCAGCACACCGACGCGGTGTTGGGCCAGGACCTCGGCTATAGCGCCGACGCCATCGCCGGCCTCCGCCGGCAGAACGTGATTTAGAGCCATGGAAACCTCCGCGGTCAAGAAGCGACTCACCCAGACGATCGAGCGCGCGAAAAAAGGCGCGGCCGATCGGCGGCTGCGGAGCGACGAGGCGGGACAGGCGTTCGCGACGCTGTTGAGCAAGGTCGCGATCCCGTTGTTCCGTCAGACCAGCAACATCCTGAAGGCGGAAGGCTACGCCTTCAGCGTGTTCACACCATCAGGCAGCGTCCGATTGATGTCCGATCGCTCGGCCGAAGATTTCATCGAGCTGGCGCTCGACTCGAGCGGCGAGACGCCGCAGGTGATCGGTCACGTCAGCCGGATGCGCGGACGTCGGGTGGTCGAATCGGAGCGCGGGATCGGCGCGCCTGAGGCCCTGACCGAAGATCTGCTGCTCGACTATCTGGCGAAGGAGCTCGAAGCGTTCGTCGAACGCTGAACGGCGGCTCAGGTCCGCCTGGGCGTCCCGACCTCGTAGATCCGAATCAACTCGACGAGTTTATAGCCGCGGGTCTGGTACGGCGGCACGATCCGCTCGGAGCGCAGGTACTGAAGCATGGTGGCGTCGCCATAATCCGGTGCGCCGATGCCTGGCGCTGCGCTCAAGTCGGCCTCGAGGCCGGCAAAGGTCATCGCCGGTTCGACGACCAGACGCGACGCCGGCAGCACGCCGAAACGCCTGAACGGCTGGCGCCGCTCGACGGTCGCGAAGCGGACGAATATTTCGTTGCTCATGAAGTTGTAGTCCGCGTCGGAACGGGTCGCCGGCGCGTCTTCGACTCGCAGGAAGCTGACCGCCGGCAGCTCGCGCAGGTAGTCGATCAGGACCTGGCTGAACGCGCCCTCGCCCGACCACGCCGAGACGTCAATTTCGGCTGGCATGGTGAATCGTCATCAACCCTCCCAGAATTCGATAACACCGCACGCGGGAGAAACCGCGCGACTCGAACATCCGTGCGACCGCCTCAGCGCCGGGATACTGGCGGATCGACGCCGGAATGTATCGGTAGGTGTCGGGATCGCGGTGCAGCACCCAGCCGAGTGCCGCGCCGACCACGGTCAGGTACGCGAGATACACCGCGCGCACTGCGGGATTTGCCGGCCGGTTGAAATCGAGCGAGAGCACTTGCCCGTTTGCGCTGACCACGCGATCGATCTCGTCGATCGCCGCGGCGAGATTCGGCACGTTGCGCAGCCCGTAGCCGGTCGTGACGATGTCGAAGGAATCGGCGGCAAACGGCAGCGCGAGCATGTCGCCGACGAGAAACTCGACCATCGGGCGGGCGGCGATCTTGGCCCGCGCCAGCTCGATCATCCTCAACGTCACATCGAGCCCGACGACGTGGGCGCCGCGTGTGGCGAACGCGAACGCGATGTCGCCGGTGCCAGTCGCGAGATCGAGGACCCGCGATTCCGGCGTCGCGCGCGGCCAGTGCGATCAGCCGCCGCTTCCAGCGCCGATCCTGACCGTACGACAACATCACCGTGATGAAGTCGTAGCGATCGGCGATCGTCGAGAACAGGGTCCGCACGTAACGGCGCTTGCCTTCGGGTGTCGCGATGCGATCGGCGACGGACATACTCGGATATTATCGTGGCATGTTCCCGTCGAGCACCGTCGAGAACTACCTGAAGGCGATTTACCAGGGCCAGTCCGCGCCCGGCCGCGAACAGCGGCTGGTGCCGATGGGCCAGGTCGCCTCGTCGCTGAACGTCACGCCGGGGACGGCGACGACGATGGTGAAGGCGCTCGCTGAATCGGGACTGGTGGACTACGAGCCGTACAGCGGCGTCCGGTTGAGCGCCTCGGGCGAGAAGCTGGCCGGCCTGGTGCTGCGGCGCCATCGCCTTGTCGAACTGTTCCTCGTGCAGGTGATGGGCATGAGCTGGGCTGAAGTGCACGACGAGGCCGAGCAGCTCGAGCACGTGGTGTCGGAACGTCTGATCGAACGCATCGACCAGATGCTCGGGCGGCCGACCCACGACCCGCACGGCGATCCGATTCCAGGCACCGATGGATCGATTGCCGCCAGACATCTCGACAGCCTGATGACCTGCGGACTCGGCACGCCGCTGATCGTCACGCGCATCGCCGATCAGGATCCGGCGTTTCTGCGCTTCATCGAGGACAACGACCTCAAGCCGGGTGCGGCGGTCCAGGTCGACGCGCGCGATGCCGCCGCGGACTCGGTCGTACTGCGCCGCGGCGATCGATCGCTGACGATCGGCGCGAGAGCGGCGTCCAAGCTGCTCGTCGAAACCACCATCGAGCTCGCCCAACCAGCCGAGCGCCGATGATCTGGCGCGCGATTCAGGTGTGCCTCTTGGCGGCGACCATCGCCGCGACGGCAGGCGCGCAGCCGGTCGACCAGCCGCCGATTCAGCCGCTGGCGCCGCCGCCCGAGGGCATCGATCCCGACCGTCCCGACGTCACCAACAGCACGCACATCGTCGACGTCGGTCTCCTGCAGATCGAGGTCGGCGCACTCTACACGCGTCCCGCCACCGGGCAACATTCAATCGGCACTCCGTTTACGGCACGAGTGGGGTTGTTCGAATGGCTCGAGGCGCGGATCGGCACCGACGGTCTGCTGCTGCAGCAGGACGGCGCCGGACTGGTTGAAGGAGTCGGCAACCTGCAGGTGGGTGCGAAGATCCGTTTGTGGGCCGATCCCGGCGGCGTCCCGGTGCTGGCTTTTTTGCCGACCATCAACGTGCCGACGGCCAGCGTGAACAAAGGTCTCGGTTCGGGTGCGCCGGACTACACCGTGGCGCTGTTGACCGGCACCGACATTGGCCGGCGCTGGCATGTGGATGTGAACTACGGTGTCGGAGCGATCGGCGAGGGCGCGGACCTGCCGCATTTCTTCCAGCAGCTGGTGTCGGTGTCGACCAGCGTCGCCGCCTCCGACAACTGGAATCCGTACGTCGAGGCGTTCTGGTTTTCGCGAGGCGCGATCGACGTCGGCGCAACGGTCGCGCTCGATACCGGCGCGATCTACGAGCTTGGATCACGGTTCGCTCTCGACGGCGGCGTCCAGTTCGGCCTCAACCACAACACGCCGGTGTTCGCCGCATTCGCGGGGATGACCGTGATCGTCGGCGACATCCTCGGCAAAGACGGCGTCCACGCCCGTCAGCGCAACGAGCAGCGGCGGGCCGCCGGGCGCGCTGGACGTCCAGAAGTGAAGGGAACGTGAGAAGTAAGCAGTGAAGCCTACGGAGACTCTGTCGGCGGGTCCGCCACCAGCTCCGCATCGATCAGAAGGATGAGCCCCTCGCGCACCATCGCCCTCAGCTCCGGCAGCACTGCGCGAATCTTGCGCTCGTTGTCAACGACGGTGATGGTGACCGGGCGGTCGTCGGAAATACCGAACAACCCCTTGTGGTGCAGCACGTGATGGTGGCCGAACCCGATGATCCCCGTCTGGGCGGTGGCGCCGGCGATGTTCAGCTGACGCAACCGCATGACGATCGCCTGATAGAGCGGCGCGCCGTTCCAGCGATCGGTTTCGTTGACGAACATCAACAGCATCTTGACTGGTTCGATCATGCTTCGTCATCCTTCCGGTGGCGGCAGGCGACCAGCCAGTAGAGAGCCGGCAGCGCGAACAGCGTGAGCACCAGCGTCGAGAGCAGTCCGCCGACCACCACCGTCGCCAGTGGACGCTGAACGTCGGAGCCGATGCCGGTCGCGCGCGCGGCCGGCACCATGCCGAGCATCGCGACCACGATCATCATCAGCACCGGCCGCATCTGAGCGAGGGCGCCCTGCACGACCGCGGTTCGTGGATCGATCCCGTCGTCGCGGCGCCGATTGATTTCGGACACGACCAGCACGCCGCTCATCACCGCGACGCCGAACAGCGAGATGAAACCGACCGCCGCCGACACGCTCAGGTTGATGCCGCGAAGATACAGCGCCAGGATGCCGCCGACCAGCGAGAACGGCACGTTGAGCAGCACCAGTCCGGCGTAGGTGGTCGTTCCGAACGTGAAGAACAGCAGCGCGAAGATCACCGCGATCGTCACCGGCAGGATGAACGCGAGCCGCCGCCTGGCGCGGGCCAGATTCTCGAACTGTCCGCCCCAGTCGACGGTGTAGCCCTGCGGCAGCTTGACGTCATGCTCGAAGCGCTGCTGCGCGTCGGCGACGAAACCGCCCTGATCGCGTCCGCGAATGTTGGTGCGGACCGAAATCTGGCGACGATTCTCGCGGCGGGCGATGATGCTGGCGCCGGTGGCCACTTCGATCTGGGCGAGCTGCGACAGCGGCACCCGTCCGCCGTCGCGGGTCGTCACCAGGATGGTGCCGATTGCCGACGGATCGGTGCGCGCTTCCGGCACGTAGCGCACGGTGATGTCGAAGCGCCGTTCGCCTTCGAAGAACGTGCTGACGGTGCGGCCGCCGATCGCCAGCTCGATCACGTCCTGAACGTCGCGCACGTTGAGGCCGTACCGCGCCAGCGACTGCCGGTCGAGGCGAATCCGCAGTTGCGACTGGTCCTCCTCCTGCTCGATGCCCGGTGTCCGCCGCACCCGGCACCTGACGAAGGACGTCGAGCGTCTGGGTGCCGAGGCGGCGCAGCTCGGCGAGGTCGGATCCGGTGATGATCACCGCGAGATCGGCGGGCGATCCGGTCACGGCTTCGGTGACGTTGTCGATGATCGGCTGGGTGAAGCTGAAGAACCCGCCGGGGATCGCGTTTTGAGACGCTGCGGACAAGCTCGTCGACGAGATCGGCCTTCAGCCTGCCGTGGCCCCACGTGTCGTACGGTTTCAACGCCACGAACAGCTCGTTTCGATTCGGTCCATACGGATCGGTCCCATCGTCGTTCCGCCCGGTCTGCGAGGCGACCTCACGTACCTCGGGCGATTGCTTCACCAGGCGGCGGATTTCTGCGGCGAGCTCGGCGGACTTCGTCAGCGAGATGCCGGCCGGAAAATTGGCGCGAATCCAGACCACGCCCTCGTCGAGCTGCGGAAGAAACTCGGATCCGAGCAGCGTACCGACGCCGAAGGACGCCAGCACCACGAACGCGGCCGCGGCCACGACTCGGCCGGGATACGCGATGGTCGCCCCGAGCGCGCGCTGATACTTCCCGGACAGCCAGGTGAGGATCGGGTTCTCCCACGACGTCGGCGCGTTCCGGAACAGGTAGGTCGCCAGCACCGGAATCAGCGTCAGCGCCAGCAGCATCGATCCGAGCAGCGCGTAAGCACACCGTGAACGCCATCGGCGTGAACAGGCGGCGCTCGACGCGCTCGAGTGTGAACAGCGGAATGTAGGCGGAGACGATGATCAGCAGCGAGAAGAAGATCGGCCGCTCGACTTCGAGCGCCGCATTGCGAATCGTGTCGAGCACGGTCTCCTGATGTTCCTGCCGCCCGCCGCACCTCGAGCGCGTGCACGATGTGCTCGACCATCACCAGCGTGCCGTCGACGATGATGCCGAAGTCGAGCGCGCCGAGGCTGAGCAGGTTGGCCGGGATCCCGCTGAAGTGCATGCAGATGAACGCGAACAGCAGCGACAGCGGAATGGTGATCGCGGTCAGCAGCGCCGCCCGGACGCTGCCGAGGAACAGAAACAGCACCGCCAGCACGATGACGAGCCCCTCGAGCAGCGTGTGCGTCACGGTGTGAAGGGTGTTGTTCACCAGATCGGTGCGGTCGTAAATCGGCACGATCCTGACGCCCGACGGCAGACCCGGTCGCGTTGAGCTCGTCCACCGCTTCGTGGATGCCGGCCAGCACCGCCGCTCGGGTTTTCGCCGCGCCGCATCAGCACGATGCCCTCGACGCGATCGGTCTTGTCGCCGATCGCGAAGATGCCGGTGCGCGGCGCCGACCCGATGTGCACGTTGCCGACATCGCGCACGAACACCGGCACGCCGTTGGCCGTCGGTGACGACGACGTTTTCGACGTCCTCGATTGATTGGATGAGGCCGACGCCGCGCACGACCAGTCCCTGCTGCTGGTTGTCGAGCAGGGCGCCGCCGGCGTTCTGGTTGTTGGAATCGACCGCCTGCGCGATGTCGCGGATGGCGAGGTTGTAGCGCGTCAACGCGACCGGGTCGACTTCGATCTGGTACTGCTTGATCACGCCGCCGAACGGCGTGATGTCGGTGACGCCCGGCACCTGCAGCAGACGCGGCTCGATCACCCAGTCCTCGATCTCGCGCAGCTGCCGCGAATCGTAGCCGGTCGCCTTCGAGCGTGTACCGGTAGAGCTCGCCGATCGGCGTGGACATCGGACCGAGCGTCGGCGTCACGCCGTCCGGCAAGCGTGGCGTCGCGCAGCTTTTCGAGCACGACCTGGCGCGCGAAATAGTCGTTGGTGCCGTACTCGAACGTCAGTTCGACGACCGAGAGCCCGAAGATGGTCCGCGAGCGGCGCGCGATCACGTTCGGGACGCTGTTCAGCGAGCGTTCGATCGGCACCGACACCTGCTGTTCGATCTCCTCGGCGGCGTGGCCGGGATACAGGCTGATGACGACCACCTGGGTGTCCGAGATGTCGGGATAGGCTTCGATGCTGAGCTGGTTGAAGGCCCAGAGCCCGACGCCGATCAACGCCAGACCGATCACGATGGAGAGAAAGCGCTGGCGAAGCGCCAGACGAAGCAGGGTGGCAATCACGGCGCTACGTCCGCTTCAGCAGGCCCTTGAGCAGCATCACGCCGTCAACGACCACCGCTTCGCCCGGCTTGACGCCGCTTACGACCCGAACCACGTCACCGGCGCGCTTGCCGATCGACACGGTTCGTTCCTGAAACCGACCGGGCGTCTGCTCGACGAACACGACGGCGCGGTTGCCGTCCTCGACGACTGCCGCGTACGGAATCACCGTGATCGGCGCCGTGGACTCGACGTGATGAATGCTGCCGTACATCTCGGGACGGAATCGCCCTTCGCGGTTGTCCATCTCGGCCTGCACCTTGACCGTGCGGGTCTGCGGGTCAACGGTGTCCGCGATCCGCGAGACGCGTCCTTCGAATTTTTCGCCCGGATAGGCGACGAGGTTGATTTCGACGCGCTCGCCAGTCTGGACGAACCGGATGTAGCTTTCCGGAACCTGCGAGGTGACCCAGACGCTGCTCAGGTCGGCAATCGTCATCACACTGGCGCTGGTGTCGTTGCGGAACTCGCCGGGCACGACGCTCAACTCGAGCACCTTGCCGGCGAGCGGCGAACGCAGCACCACTTCCTGAACCGCGTCGCCCTGCTTCAGGCCAAGGACCGCGAGCCGGCGGGCAGCCTGATCCTGCGAGGCCTGCGCCTGCTCGAGGCCCGCCTTTGCCTGCGCGAGCGCGCTCTCGGCCGCCAGCACGTCCTTCTTCGCCACCGCGTTGTGTTCGAACAGGTCCGACGAGCGATCGAAATCCGATTGCGCCTTTACCAGCGCCGCGCGCGACTGCATCACGCCGGCCTGCGCCGAGAGGCACGCCGACATCGCCGCATCGGCATCGGGACTCTGAATCGCCAGCAGCGGCTGGTCCTTGCGAACGGCGTCACCGACCTTGACCATCACGCTGGTGACGCGGCCCGAAACCGGCAGCACGACCTTCGACACACGGTTCGGGTTCGCCTCGATCTTTCCCGGGGCCACCACTTCGTCGGTCGGCAGCTCCTGCGTCGTTGCCGTTTCGCGCTTGATCTGCTTCAGCATCGGCGAATCGGCTGCGATCGTGACGCTTCCCGGATCGACAACGGCGTACGCGGGCGTCGCCGCCGCCGACACCTCGGCCTTGCTGGAACAGCCGGCGCAGAATGACAGCGCGACCGCAATTATGAGGAGAGACTTCATGGGTGCACCTTGCCGGCAATTGAATCCAGCGTGTAAAGACTGCGCGCGTAGTCGGCGCGCGCCTGGTTGTAACTCTGCGTGGTGTCGTTGAAGGCACGGACGGCGTCGAGGAACTCGACGAAGCTCGCTTCGCCGCGCCGGTAGGAATACTCGGTGGTCGTACGGACGTCCCGCGCCTGCGCGAGCATCTGTCGCTCGATGGTGTCCACGATTTCCCGGGCGGCCTCGTACTCGGCGCATGCGTTGGCGACCTCGCCGGCGACGTCGGTCTCGAGCGCTCGAGTTCTGGTTTCGAGCTGCTGCTGCTGGACCTGGGCGCGGGCGATCTCACCCTGATTGCGATTGAAGATCGGCAGCGGCGTGCTGAAGTACACGCCGTACGAGTTCGCCCTGATGAACTCGCCCCTGTACGCGGTGGTACTCGCCGCTGACGGTGTAGTCGATCTTGCCGTTGGCCAGCTGGAGCTTGAGGTCGCTGACCGAACGCGCCTGGTCGGCGCGAGCGGCGCGCAGATCAGGCCGGGCCTCGAGCGCGATTGCACGCAGCGCCTCGTAGCTCGCCGGCTCGGCGTCCTTGCGGAGGTCGCCGCTGACCTCCAGCGCCGCGCCGTTCGGGCCGCGGCCGATCAGCGTGCTGAGGCGTGTGCGCGCGACCTGCAGCTTGTTCTCCTGCTGCCGGACGTCGTTCTGAAACTGCAGCGCCGCGAGCCGTGAGCGCGACAGCTCCACCTGCGAGAGATCGCCGGTCCTGACCCGCTCGGTGTTGATTGTGACCACGTCGTTGAAGGCGGTCAGGTTGTCGCGCGCCAGGGCGAGGTTCAGCTTGGCGAGCTGGACGTCGGTAAACGCGCTCTCGACGTCGAGCACGAGGCTGCGCGTCGTGTTCAATAGCTGCAACTCGGTCACCGACTTCGCGAGGGTCGCCTGGTCCACCCGTCGATCGCGCTTGTCGCCACGCTCGAAGACGTAGTCGCCTCGGACGACCTCTTCGTACTGGCTGAGCCCGGCGTCGACGAGGACACGGTCGGGCCGCATCACGTTGAGCGTCAGTACCGGATTCGGCTTGAGCGACGCGGTCAGGATCGCGGCATCAGCGACCTGGATGTTGAACCGCTCCGCGAGCAGGCTCAGATTGTGGTCGAGCGCCTCGCTGACGGCCTGCGCGATCGTGATCGCGTCGGTCTGCGCCGAGACCGGCGCGATCGCGGCAGCGGCGACGATCGCCGCGGAAATGAACGTTCTCCCTCGAATCATGAATCCCTCACACGCTCGCCATGAACCTCGCGCGTCACGGGATACACCAGCCGACAGATGGCCGCATGGCCACCGCCAGCCCGGAAAAGGCGGACGCGCGAACGAATCAGCTCAGGAGAAGAGCGGGAGGGGGACCGCGCGGAGCGCGCGTGGAGACGAGAACCTGGAGTAGCGCACCGGCGTTCGTCGCTGACAGCAGCGGCGAGGCCGCGGGCGTGAGCTCGACGATCCGGGCGCCGGTGTCGAGCGGCGCGAGCGAGGTCGGAACCACCGACTCGAACTGGTTCGACTGGTGTGAGACGGTCGGAGCGCCAGGCTCCGACTGCACGCCGGCGACGCCACGACTCTGCCGGGGGCTGAGCCGTCCGCTGCCGTCGTTGGTCCAGACAATCAGGTTGAGCGAGCCGTCGTTGGCGACGACGTCAAGGTCGCCGTCGGCGTCGATGTCCTCGGCGATCATCGACACCAGACGCGAACCGGGTTTCAGCGCCGGCGGCGAGAGTACCCGCGGCAGCGCAGCCACGAGCGCGCTCGAGTCGAAGGTCGGTCGGTCGGGAACAGCGTTACGAAGACTGGCGGAATAGTGCCGGCCCGGCGCCAGCACGAGGCTGAAGAGCGCCGCGAGCAGCGCTACGCACGATCGGCCGCGAGCCCATCTCGTCATCCAGTTCTATGGTAGCGGCGATCGACCGCTTCGGCCAAGACGTTCACATCAATTTTCCGAGTGGACCGAGATCAAGATTGAGATCCTCAGGCGTCAGGCCGAATTTGCATCCGATTTCACGCACGGTGTCTTCGAGTGTCATCAGCGCAACGCCGACCGCTTCAACTTCCTTACGCGTCAGCGTCTTCTGTTCCATGCGCCGAATCGCCTGTCGCTCCATCAGGCGACGCAGGAACTCGACGATGGTCAGCACCAGTTGCGCGACGGATTTCTGGACGTCTTCCGGTTCCGGATTCCAGCGAAGACCGGTCGCGCTCTTCTTCACCGCCGCGCGGCCTTGTCTGCCGACGCGGACGGCGCTCGGTGGGTTGAGGCGCCGCTCCAGCTCGGACTTCAGCGCACGCAGATCCGCGGCCGTGACCGGGACGGCGGCAACCGCGCGCGAGTTTTTCTTCTTCGAACGCTTCGAACGGCTTTTCACGGCTTGCGTTTCGCAGCGTTCGGCCGTCGGCGGCGCGTGCGGCGATTGGCGTCAGAACCGCCAGCCAACACGCGATCGGCGGCGCACAGGATCGTGGACAGCCGGAGATAAATCAGGTCGATGCCAGCGACGCCGAGCACGATGTCGCCGGTCGCCGTCACGCCTTTGTTCAAGAGGTGATCCAACAGGTCCAGCACCGACGATTCGGGTGTCTCGAGCACCACTTCCGCGACCGATTTCCTGGTCGGCACCTGGCGGGGTCGGGCCATCGGTCAGTCCTGCACGAACGTGTACGGCGGCCACGGGCCGCTCAGCGTGAGGCCGTATCCACCGCGGCTGAGCGCGCGCGCTTCGCGGGCGGCGAGGGCGCGGAAAGACGCGGAGCGAGCGCGCGGAACGAGGAAGGCGGCGTCGAGCAGCATCGGACCGCCCTGCGTCGACAGCTCGCTGGCGGAGCGGCGCCTGGCGAGACGTGACCGGGCCGCCAGTCGATCGTAGAGCGCGGCCACGGTTTCGCGCGCATGTTCCACAAGCTCAATCGTCGCATCACGGCGCTCCTTCTTGCGCACCAGATACGCGGCGCCTGACGTTGCTCCGGCGCCGGACGCCGGCGCCACCGCGCGGGTCCGGTCCATGGTGACGCGGACGCCCCATTCCTGCCGGTTGGCGACGCGCTTCACGAAACTGTCGATCCGCGCACGCTCCGAGCGCACATGATCGATCGCCCGCGCGTCGTTCGTGAAGATCGTGAACAGCTTCATCGGCAGGACGGCGCGCTCGCTGATGAACGACTCGATGACCCGCTCGTGACCGACGGCTGCGCGCGACACCCACTCGAGATCGGCCAGGCCGAGGCGAATCGCCGCCTCGCTGTAACGGGCCCGCGGCGCGTCAGCCACCACGGCGAACAGCCCGGCATCCACGTCGAGCAGCCGCACCCGGGCGGTTCCGGGCAGACCTTTCAGCGCGCGCGCCAGCGCCGGACGCCGCTTTGCGGCGACGACGCAGTAGACGTAGGTGACTGTCTCAGTAGCCATCGGCAGAGCTCCAACGATCGGCCCATCGGCCGAGCGCTTTCGCGCCACGGGGCGGCGGAGCGGATATCGGAGTCTGGATGATAGCGCAACGCTCCCGTCCACCGGTCCCACGCTGGAGCTTCCCCACCAGCCGTTTCACCTCTCGCTGCTCATCCTCCGACACCGCGCGGCAGCGCCGGCAGCGCGCCGGCGCCAGCGTACGCGCGTTGACGACGATCGCTGGAACCGCGAGCGACAGCCGGCGCAGGCGGGTCAGGAGGCGCAGCGTTTCGACCCGGGCGAGTTCCGCGGCCCTGGTCACGACGATGAATCGGCTGCGCGCGTGGTCGCGGAGGACGGTCTGCAGCTCCCGAATCGACCTGGAGAGATCGACGAGCTCCGCCGCAAGCCGTCCCGGACGAACCAGCGACCGATATTTCATCAACATGCGCAACAGCAGCTGCGTCCACTGCCGCGCCGCGTCCGGCATCTCGAGCAGACGCAGCGCATGACCGGTCGGCGCAGTGTCCACGAGGACCACGTCGTACGAGGCGCTCGCATCGATGACGGCAAGCATGCCGAACAGCTCGTCGATGCCGGGCGGAGCCAGGCGCATCAGACCGTGCAACGCGGCGTTATCGCTGGTCCCGGCGCTCAGCCCGCCGTCGACGAGCGTTCCAACCGCGTGTGCGATGTCATCGAGCGCACCTTCGAAGGCGGCCCGGCGCAGCTCCAGTGCGCGCGGCGCGTCGAGTTCGCGCACGTGCAGGTTGGCGGGCGCGCCGTCAACGACGTGCGGCTGATCCGGATCCATCCGACCAGAGCGCACCCCGAAGACGTCCAGCAGGGAGTGCGCGGGATCGGTGGACAGCAGGAGGAAACGCTGCCCCGGATGCGCCCGCGCCAACGTCACCGCGGCAGCCGCCGCGACCGTGGTCTTGCCGACACCTCCCTTGCCGCCGAAAAACAGCAGGGACGCCCCGCCGAACGCTTCCGCGTCGAACCGCAGAATCGCGGCCGGGTCGATCTCCGGATGTTCGCGCTGGAGCCTGACAGGACGCGGCGCGGCCGTGCCTTGGCCGCGTTCGATCGCCTTGTCGCCGAGCGCGCTGATCGCTGCGAACCCGACCGGTTCGCGTGCCGCCGCGGCCATCAGTCGCACGCGGCGACCACGGCCGAGTCGCCGTCGCAGGTCGGCAATCTCGCTCCGTTCTTGCTCCCGGCGGCGCTCGCACAAGCGGCAGCCATTGCCGGCCTCGGTGACGCGGTTGACGATGATGTCGGAGACCCTGAGGCCGGCGGCACTGAGCGTGCGGACCGCGTCCTCGGTCTCCGCCAGTGACAGCGCCTCGGGCAGCGTCACCCAGTGCAGTGTCGTCTGCCTCGGATCGCGAAGCCGCTTCGCGGTGTCTCGCGCCTGTTCGCTGAGCTGCGCGATCAGCAGATCGGCCGCCTCCGGCCGGCTGGTGCGTGCGAGCTGACGGCGAATCAGCCGGTGTTCCTGCTGGAAGCCGTCGAAGACCTCGGCCACGGCCGCAACCGTCTCCGGCGCGGCCAGAAGACGGAGCGTGTGTCCGGTCGGCGCGGTGTCGGTGACGATCAGATCGTAGTCCCGCCTGCCTCCGCGTGAACCGGGCCGGCGCTCGGACGCCATCCGCTCGATTTCGAGCAGGCCGACCAGTTCGTCGACGCCTGGGATTGCGAGGTCGAGCAGCCCATCGACGTCGTCCGCGTCGAGCCAGGTGCCGTGTTCCAGGATCTCGCCGAGCAGGCGGCGATGGCTGTCGAGCCAACGCGCAAACGCGCGAGCCGCATCCAGTTCGACGGCATCGAGCAGCGGACGGACGCGCGTCGGCGTACTGGACAACCTGACGCCAAGCGCGTCGCCGAGCGAGTGAGCCGGATCGGTGGAGACGAGGAGCACGCGCAGGCGGTCACGGCGGCTCGCCGAAAGAGCGAACGCCGAGGCACAGGTCGTCTTGCCGACACCGCCTTTTCCGCCGTAGAACACGAAACGCGGTCCGCGTCGCGGCCGGCGTTGCGCCCGGGCTGGCGCGGGTCGGCGTTTACTTGCGGACGCCAGGCCTGAAGCTCTCGATCTCGACGCTGATCACCTGATCCTCCGGCGTCATGGAGATCGCGCCATGACGGCCGCCCTTGATCGCGCGAATGCGCTCGATGACGTCGCGCTCGATCTCGACGAACTCTTCGTCGGAGATCTCGCCGAGCTCGACCTGCATCTGCGCCTCCAACAGGCGATCGCGCAGCGCCGAATCGTCCTGGGCCTCCGCCTCGGCGGCCGCGACAACCTTGTCGAGGACGAAGCGGAGACTGCCGATCAGGAGGGAGTCGAGGATGAACATTTGAAAAGGTACCGGTGCCAGCTGCGACGTGCGAGGTGCGGGGCGGCGCTATGCCCGCTCCAGCTTCAGCCTGATGTTGACGAAGTTGTACGGCGGCCAGGGGCCCGTGTACTTGAACGTCAGCTTGTCGAACTGGCTGGCGATCGACTTGACCTTGATGTCGAACGCCGCCTCCTGATCGCGCGAGATCAGGAACGCCGCGTTCATGATCATCTTGTCGCCGATCGGCTTGTTGATGCGCGAGGCGACCGACACTTCGCGCAGCTGCTCGAGAATGCCGGCGACGTATCGTTCCGAGCGCGCCTGCAGCGCGGCGTCGATCAGCCGTCCGTACTGCATGCGGGCGAAGTAGGTCGGACCGTTCTGGCTGGAGATCTCCTCCTTGAGGCGGCTGATGTCCTCGTCCTCCTGCTCGACCTGGCGGATCGCCTGATCGCGATCCCACAGCACCTTCAGGCCGAATTCGAGCTTGTTCTGCATCTTGTTCAGCACGTCGCCGAACGCCTCGGCCGCCGATCGCAACAGCTCGACGATGTCCTCGCGGGTCTTGAAGATGGTGCCGAAGGACATCGGGATCACGGTGTGCTCGCGCATCACCGTTTCGTTGACCCGCTCGTGGGCCAGCACGTTCTCGCGGGTCGAGTCGAGCACTTCGAGCGGAGCGTCCGAGACGACGGCGGCGAGCGTCCGGTAGTGGACGCTGTAGACATCAGAGGGGTCGCCGCCGATGCCGATCGGTCCGAAGCGAAGCGGCTCGGTCGATTCGATGATGCAGTAGACGTATTTCCCCCGGCTGGGACTCGGGGACAGCGACGGCGTCGCGGCCGCGGCCTTGCCCTGAATCACGCGCTCCCGGGCGGGACGCGCCACGGTGCGCGGTTTCGCGGCGGTCCTGCGCTTCGGCGCGGTCTTCACGCCAGTGGCGCGCGAGCGGGCCGCCGGCGCACGCCGGGCGGCGCTCGAACGGGCGGTGCGCCCGTTAGCCGTTCGTCTTGGCATACTTGCCGCTCCTGCGGACCTTCCTGCTGCCGTCGGCGGGGTGGTCGAGGATTCGCCGAATTTCGTTGACGAGGTCTTCCGGCAGGCACGGCTTGGTGACGAACGCGTCGCAGCCGGCATTCCTCGCGCCTTCCGAGATTCCGGCGAGCGCGTGACCGGTGAGCGCGACCACCGGAATCGCCGCCGTTCGTGAATCGGCTTTCAGCCGCCGCGTCGCCTCCCAGCCGTCCATCACCGGCAGCGACAGGTCCATCAGGATGATGTCGGGAGCGGTGTCGGCCGCGCGTTGAAGCGCTTCGATGCCGTTGCCGGCCTGCACCACATCGAATCCCGAGAATTCCAGGTACTCCGTGTACATTTCGCGCGCGTCGGGATAGTCGTCGACGAGCAGAACGCGTGGGCGATCCGGTTTTGTGGTGGTCATGAACGTCCCCTGAAGGGAAGGGTCAGCGTGAACGTCGATCCGTTACCGGGCTGGCTTTGCACCGAGATGCGACCGTCGATCATCTGGGCGAGCCGGCGGCAAATCGACAGACCGAGGCCGGTGCCGCCATAGGCCCGGGTCGGCGAGTTGTCGAGCTGACGAAAATCCTCGAAGATCTTGTCGTGTTCGCTCGGGTCGATGCCGATCCCGGTGTCGGCGACCGACAGGGTGACCAGGCGCTCTTTGCGGTTGCGCCGGGCGCGGATGGTGATGCCGCCGTGGTGCGTGAACTTCAACGAGTTGCTGAGCAGGTTCAGCAGGATCTGTTTCACTTTCTGACGATCGCTCGAGATCGGCGACAGATCGCGCGAGCAGCCTGACGGTGATCGACAACTTCGACCGTATGATAATCGGCTCGAGCTCGGCCCGCACCTCGGCGATCAGATCGGCAATCCTGAAGGTGGACACCTGCAGCGGCATGCGTCCCGCTTCGATGCGGGAGATGTCGAGGATCTCGTTGATGATCGTGAGCAGGTGGCGGCCGTTGGACTCGACGCGTCCGAGGTGACGCCGCACCGCTGGTTCGACGTCGCCCGCGACGCCCTGCAGCATCATCGAGGTATAGCCGAGCATCGCGTTCAGCGGCGTCCGGAACTCGTGCGACATGTTCTGCGAGAAACTGCGATTTCAGCGCCGAGGCCTGTTCGAGCTCGATCGCCTGCCGTCGCAGCAGCTCGTTCTGATGCGCGATGTCTGCGGTCGCGGCCTGAACTTTCCGTTCGAGCTCGTCCGAGGCCTCCTTGAGCTGTTCGTAGAGCCGTGCCCGCTCGATGGCTTCGCGCTGATCGTGCAGGATGGTGACCACCGCGGTCAGCTCGCCGTGCTCGGACAGAATCTTGCCGGCAATGGCCTCGACCGGCATCGCCTCGCCGGTTCTCGGGTCGTTCAGGCCGATCTCGCCCGACCCGCCGCTGGTCGGCACTGACCAGCATGCCGGCGATGAACGACGAGAAATGGGCGTCGTTCGCCTGCACCGAGCGCTGCTCGCCGGCGCTGGCGCCGCGCGGGAGGGTGAACAGGCGCTCGGCCGGCGCGTTCATCAAGCGACGTCGCGCCGCCGGCGTCGGTGACGACGATCGGGTCGGCCACCGAGTCGATGATGAGGTTGAGCCGATCGCTCTCGGCGCGGGCCAGGACCTCGGCGACGCGCATCTTGCGATAGTTGTCCTCGATCTCCTCGCTGGCGCGCCGCAGGTCGGTGACGTTGCGCAGGATCGACACCACTCCGCTGCCGTGCCGGGAGTCCTCGGCGATCGTGCTCAACAACTCGAACACCAGGTCAGAGCCGTCGATCGGGTTCACCAGCAGCAGTTCGCGGCGGGCCGCGCCGGTCTCTTCGATCGCCTTGCTCGACAGCGCCGACGACAGCAGCATGTTGTTCATGCGCACCGCGCCGCGGCGTCCTTCGCTCTCTTCTTCGGCGGCGGTGAACAGCGTCAGCGCGCGGGCGTTGGCGATGAGCAGGCGGCCTTCGGGGTCGGTGAGCAGAATCGGATCGCTGACGGCGTTGATGATGCTGTAGAGCAGCGATCGCTCGCGGCCGTGCCGACGATCGCCATCCGACTGCGCCTGCTGGCGAACCAGCTGATCCAGCTTCTGGCTGAAGACCGTGGTGAACCACTGCAGGTCGGCGCCCGGCGGCGCCGCTGCCCGATCAGCAGCAAGCCGAACGCCTCCTCCGAAGCACCCGACACGCCAAGCGGCAGGACATAAAACGGCGTCGTCTTCGAGCGGCGTCACCGGGCGCCGGCGGCGATCGGACGCGGAGCGTGGAGCGGCGAAAAACAGCGCGGTTCGATCGGTGAGCGCGGGTACAAGTGGATTCGCCCAATCGTCGAGCGAAATGGTGAACCCGGAAACGGCCGCAGTGTGCACGCCGTACGAAGCGGCGACCGCCAGGGCGTGTTCGCCAGGCTGCCGGATCAGACAGACGGCGCTGGCGATACCGAGCGCCTCGTCGAGCCAGTGGAGCGCGAGCTGCGCGCAATCGAGCAGTTCGGCCCGCCCGACGAAGCCTTCGAGCAGGCGCAGCCGCGCCCTCAGCGCTCCGGCGTCTTCGCCGACGCCGCTGAAAGTCGCCGCCGGGACATTCGGCCTGCCGGTGTAAGGCGCGACCGTCTCGTTCCGCTTAGCGGCGGCTCGACGCTGTCCGCCGACGGCCACGAGCGCGGGTCGTGGGCGCGGCGTTGAGCTGAGCGCGGAGTGCGGCGTTTTCTGCAATGACTTCCTCGTACCCCTTGCCGTCGACCGCCGGCTTGGACACCGGCCCAACCTGACCGACGGCTTCGGAGTACTTCAAGTAGGTATCGATCGACGCGACGACAATGCGGGCTTCGACCGTGATCAGGTCGATACCAACCAGCGACACGCGAACCCACGCGTCGATCACGATTCCCTTGTCGAGGACGCGATCGAGAACGTCGATCAGGCTGGTGCCACCTGTGACTCGTTCAACGGGCATCGAACACTCCTTGGACCGTCATCACCCCGGCGCGACGGCTCGTCATCTCATGGGGGGCGGCGAACGGCGGCGCGTCAGCGACGCAATCTGCCGTTCGAGGACGCGAATCTGCTTGCGCAAGTCCTCGTTCTCCGCCGACAACGCCTGCTTCCCGGGCGACAAATGGTGGTCGTATTTCCACCAGTCCAGACCAATCTGTTCCGCCTTGTCGATCGAGCAGATCAACAGTCGAATCCGAATCGTAAGAAGCTCGACTTCCGCCAGCGACACCTTGATGTCGCCAGCCACGACCAGGCCCTTGTCGAGCACCCGGTCGAGGACGTCGACCAGTCCGGAGGAACGTCCCTGCCCTTCAATCATTGACGTCGGCATAAATGCGTATCCTACCGGCTATTCGCAGACGATCCGCTTCTCTGTTTGAAGGACGGTCGAGAGCTAGCAATGCAGATGCCAGCGGATTCCAAGGGAAGTCGGTGGCGAACAATCCCCGCTGCATGGTAGCCCAACAGTTCAAACTGTTTGATCGTACAGATTCCCTACAGCGCCAGCAGATCAATCGGCGCGTCGATTGCGCGATCTGCTGGTGCTATCTGATCCAGAGGAAACGTCTCGAAGCCGAATCCGTATCGCACGAGACACATTCTCGACGCGGCCGAGCGCGCTGTCCGCCAGTCCACGATCGAATCACCGACCATCAGCGTCTCGTCCGGAGTCACGCCGGCCATTCCCATCAGTTGTTGCAAGCCTGAGGGATCCGGCTTCCTCGGGAACGGACCGTCGCCGCCAAGAACGGCGGCTTCGGAAAAGTAGACCGCGAGATCGAGGCCGGCCAGAATCTCGCGCGCAGGCGGCCAACGGCTTGTTCGTGAGCACAGCGAGGGCCGCCCGTTCTTTCAGCGCCGCCAGCACCCGCGGCATCTCCGGATACGGCTGGGTGTGGCGCAGGAGGTGGCGGTTGTAGATCGCGAGGAACCGTTCGAGCGCGTCGGCCGGTTGCTCGAGATTGCACGCGGCAAAGGCGCGCGCCACGAGCGTCGCGGCGCCATCGCCGACCATCCGGCCGATCCGCTCCTCGGTCAGCGGCGCCGCGCCGCAGTCGACGAGCACTGCGTTCGCGGCATCGGCAAGATCACGCCGCGAGTCGACCAGCGTGCCGTCCAGATCGAAGACGATGAGTTTGAACGACGACGTCACGCTGTCGGATTCGGCGTCAACGACGTTTGAACGCAGAGACCGCGGAGTTCGCAGAGATCGCGAAGTTCCTCAGACAAATCCTAAAATCCTCAATTCCTCACATCCTCAGATTTCACCGACTCTGTTCGTCTCGATACTCGCAGAACGAGGTCGGCGTTTCCCAGACGGTGACGCGGACGACCGGCAGACCGTGCTCGACCGCCTGGTCGAAAATCAGCTTGGCGATCCGCTCGACGGTGGGATTGCTGTCGAGCAGGAACACCGGCTCGCCGAGCTGTTGCAGCGGCGCGACCAGCGGATCGTCGTGGCGCAGCAGCATCTTGTGATCGAGCTCGCGGTCGATCCAGCCCTTGACGATGCGCTTGATGTCGCTGAAGTCGCAGACCATGTTGCGGTTGTCGAGCGTGCCGGTGCGTACTTCGATTTCGGCGGCCGCGTTGTGTCCGTGCGGGTGCTTGCAGACGCCGTCGTAGTCGAGCAGGCGGTGGCCGTAGCAGAATTCGATGCGCTTGGTGACAGAGTACATAATGCCATCACTGACTGGTCAATCGGCGTCCGGGTGAATCGCGGCTCCGCTGATCACATCACCAAATTACCAAATTACCAAATTACCAAATTCCCCATTTACCAATTTCATCATGCCCACTGCGGTTCTGCTCTCAGGCGGTCTCGATAGCGCGGTGCTCGTCGCGGAGGAAGCAGCACGCGCCGAGGTCCAGCCGGTCTACGTCAGCGTCGGCCTCGCCTGGGAGGACGCCGAACGCGCGGTGGTGTCCGCGCTGCTCGCCAGCCCGACGTTCACCGGGCGGGTGCGGCCCCTGGTGACCCTGACCGTCGAGATGCGCGACGTCTATGCGGCCACCCACTGGGCTGTCGAGGGCCATCCGCCGGGGTACCACACGGCCGACGAAGAGGTCTACCTTCCGGGGAGAAACATCATCCTGCTGGGCAAGGCCGGCGTCTACTGCGCCGCCGCTCAACTCGATCGACTGGTGCTCGGCACGCTCGCTCACAACCCGTTCCCCGACGCGACGCCGGAGTTCCGGGTCGCGATGGCGCGCGCCTTGTCGCTCGGTCTTGCTCACCGGCTTGAGATCGACGCGCCCTACGCCGGGGTCAGCAAGGCCGAAGTCATCCGTCGCGGTGTCACGCTCGCCGTGCCGCTCGAACTGACCCTGTCGTGCATGAACCCACAACAGTCGTCAGTCGCCAGTCATCAGTCATCAGTCGAAGACGCGGGGCTGCCAATCCATTGCGGGGTCTGCAGCAAATGCCGCGAGCGACACGACGCTTTTCTCGAAAATGCCATGACCGATCCGACCCACTATGCGGATCAACGACATACGAAATCTCAGGAATTAAGGAATTGAGGATCTGTGAATTTGGATTTTATTTGGATCTAGGGAACACCCAGAGGCGGTGGGCGGATGAGGTCAGATCCTCAAATAAATCCTTAAGCCCATAGATCCTCAAATTCTAAGATTGACGAGTCCCTTAGCGGCGAGTATCTTCCCCGCGTGCGATGGGTTCTGGCGGCCGCGTTCGCGGCAGCGGCGACGACGGTCACGGCGCAGGCGCCGCCTGATCTCGAGACCCTCCTCGCCCGCGTGGGCGAGCGAATCGCCGAGTACTACGTCCGCGCCCAGAACGTGGTCTGTACCGAAAAACAGACCATGCAGCCGGTGCGCCGCGACTACATGCCGGCTGGCATTGCCCGCGTCACCGAGTACGAGCTGCACGTCGAGTCGGAAGGCGGCGATGGCGCACTGGCCGAGGCGAAGGTGATCCGCGAGCTGGTGCGCGTCAACGGCAAGCCGCCGCGCGAAAAAGACGGCAAGAGATCGGAAGGGTGCACGGACGGAAATCCGCTGTCGCCGGAGCCGCTGGCGTTCCTGCTGCCGTCTCACCGGGACGAGTACACGTTCGCGTCCGCGGGACCCGGAAAGGGCCGGGACCGCGACACTTTCGTCATCGAGTTCAAGGCGCGAAAGCCGGAGGGCAACGGCCAGCTTTCAGAATCCGAGAGCGGCCGCGACGACTGCTACTCCTGGACCTCGCCGGTCGTCGAAAAAGGACGCATCTGGGTCAACGCGACCAGCTACCAGGTGGTTCGCATCGAAAAAGGTCTGGCCGGATACGCTGACGTCACCGTGCCGTGGAAACTGCAGCGGGCCCACAATTTCGAGAACAGCATGGTGGTCGAGCGTCAGGACACCACCATTCGCTACAAGAACGTCCCGTTCAGCGACCCCGACGAAGCAATGCTGCTGCCCGAATCGATAGAGACGGTGTTCATCATCCGCGGCAGTCTCCAGTCGATGCGCAATCGTCAGGTCTTTTCCGACTATCGCCGCTTCCTGACCGCCGCCAGAGTCGTGAAATAACGTCGTGAAGTAGCGCCGCGCTTCAGGATCGCTTCAGCGTGATCGACCCGTCGCCGGTGCGAATCCGCACCGTCGCCCCGCCCCCGCCTAGCCTGCCCGCGACACTGCGTTTGCCGATTTCGCCGGTGACGTTCGACAGCGTGATGTCGGTCATGCGGACGTTGCCGTCGCCGGTACGCGCGTCGAGCTCGCTGCCGAATCCGTCGGGCAGCGCAAGAGTGACCGATCCATCGCCGGTGGTGATATCCCAATCGCTTTTTGCGACACTCCCTGAGCCGGCCCGAATCGAAACGCTGCCGTCACCGGACCGCGCTCGCACGGCGGTCAGCACGCCAGCCACGCTGACGCTGCCATCGCCGGTATCGACGTTCAGCGAACCGGTCACGCCGTCGAGCTTGATCGATCCGTCGCCGGTATGGGCCGTGACCGCGCCATCGAGGCCGCTTCCACGAATGCTGCCATCACCGGAGCGGAGCTCGAGCTGTCCGGCCACCCGTTCAATGTCAATCGATCCATCGCCGCTGTTCGCCTTGAGATCGGCGGCGGCCGGCACCGAGACAATCAGCTTCGCTGAACGCGAACTCATGTGAAAACCGAAACCGCCGGTGGTTTTCGGTGCGGTCACGCGAACGTCCACGCGATTGCCGCTGGCCTCCGCGTGCACCTCGATCGCATCGGTCGCCTCCTTGTCGCGGCCGCGCTTTTCGATGACCACGTTCACTTCGGGCTTGTCCCAGGGCCGAATCTCGATCGCGCCGTCGAAGGTGGACAACGAAATTTCCGGCTTCCCTTCCACCACGAAGTGCTTCTCCTCGCGCTCGACGTATTTGCCGAGGTCGGCGCCGACGATATCGATGCACCCGGACGTTGCCAGCAGCGCCGCGATCGCCCCGGCAGCAATAGTCGTCGTGGACGAAAACGCCATGAAGGTCCTCCGGTTGGCTTAGACGGAAAGCGCGGCCGGGGTGTTTCGGGCGTAAACCAGCTGGCCGCCGATGTACGTGTGCACGACCGAAAAGTTGGCGTCGAGAATCGTGAGATCCGCGATCGCGCCCGGCGCCAGGACGCCGTGCCCCACCAGCCCAAGCTCCCGCGCTGCCGTCGTCGAGCACACGGTGGCGGCGTCGACCAGCGACAACCCGACCCGGCTGACCAGGGTCTGGAACGCGCGATCCATGGTCAGCACGCTGCCAGCCATGGTGCCATCTTCGAGGTGCGCGGTCGATTCCCCGGCGATGATCGCCTGGCCGCCGAGCGTCGCGCGAGAGCCCGGCGGCAGGCCGGCGGCGGCCGTGGCGTCGGTAATGGCGAGCACGCGCGACGGCCGCTTGGCGGCGATCGCCGCGCGCACCATCGCCGGGTGGACGTGCACGCCGTCGCAGATGATCTCCGCCGCGATTTCATCGGAGTGCAGGACGGCGCCGGCGAGCCCGGGCGCACGATGGCCGAGCGACGGCATGCGGTTGAACAGATGCGTCGCGTGTCGAGCGCCGGCGCCAATCGCCTCGACCGCTTCGTCATAGGTCGCGGCCGAGTGGCCGAGCGAAACGCGATGACCGCGAGTGGCCAGCCACCGCACCAGATCGAGTCCGCCGTCCAGTTCGGGCGCCAGCGTCACGATGCCGACATCCGGGGACGCGCGCTCGATTTCAGCGAGAATCTCCGCGCCGTGAAATTCAGGGTGACCATCAAACCGTCGGCCAGCCTGGCCCGGTTGGTTTTCCGCACCGCCTGCCAGCGCCTCGCGGGGACTCCGCAAACACGCCGCCGGCTGGGCGCCTCTGTACTCAGGGTTGATGAAATTGCTCTCGAGATGGGCGGCGAGGACGCGCGCCGCGCGCGGGGCCGCCATCGCCCGCGCCTGGCGGACCTGATCGAGCACGGAGCGAAGACGCTCCGGCGTGCACGCCACGGTGGTCGGGCAGAACGCGGTGACGCCGTACCGCGGCAGCCGCGCCGCAATCGAGGCGATCGCGTCGCCGCCGGGTCTGTCGTCAAGCGTGTCCACGCCGTCAACGCCGTGGACGTGGACGTCGATGAAGCCGGGAACGATGTAATGCCCGTGGAAGGCGAACGGTGACTGACCATGGCTGCCCGCGGGATGATCGGGGCGGACTTCGACGATGACCCCTTCGTCGACGACGAGCGTGCCCGGCGACAGGATGCGGTCGGGCAACACCAGCGCGGCGCCCGACAGGACGATCATCGCGTCCCCGGCGTCATTCGCGACCCCAGTCGGTATTGACCTGCAGCTTGCGACCTTCGAGCGGCAGCGGCACCGGATCGATCGCGTCCTGGGGATGGAACAACGATCGATCGACCCGCTCGAGCAGCGACGAGAGCTGATTCTCTCCGGGCCCCTGAATCACCAGCACGCCGCCGCTGTGCGCGATCGGAAAGCGGCGATCGTCGAGGTAGTCGCGATCGAACGTCACGATGGTCCGGCGCAGCTGCTGGGCGAGCTGATAGTGCTTCAGGTCGGGCGCCCGTCGCAGATCGGGCTCCTCGAGCACGAACAGCACGTCCCATGCGAGCGTGTCCCGCATGTACGCGACCAGGCCCGCCGGAACGTTGGCGTCGGCGTAAATTCGCGGCCGCGGCGACAGACGCTCGGCGTGCGGCGCCAGCTCGGTCGATAGCGTTCCCATCAGTACATTTCAGAATTGAGATTTCAGATTTCAGATTCTGGGAGGGTCTAGCTTAACATCTGCGCTCATGACGGGAGCATATGCGTGGCTCTGGTGGCCGATCGCCGGCGTGGTCGCCTTTCTCGGCATCCTCATCGTCTGGATCTGGTTCAAGAACCGTCCGTTCTCCACCGGCGACGTCTTCCGCGCCAGCCGGTTGAGCTCCGGCAACCACCTGTTTCCGACGCAGGTGCTGATCACTCCGACCAGCGTCGTCCAGTTCACGCCGCAGTGGATCGGACGCCGGGAGGAGACGATTCACCTGGCGCACGTGGCGTCGGTGAAGATCGAGACCGGCTTGCTGCTGTCGAACGTGCTCATCGAGACCAGCGGCGGCAGCGACCCAATCCCTGCCACGGCCACCGCAAAGCCGACGCCACCCGGATGAAGAACCTGATCGAGCGCTACCAGACCGACTACTACCGCGCCGGACAGCCGCCGGGTAAGGCTCCCGGGGCTACCGACCGATAACCCCAGCGGTTACATGGACGATCTGACTCTTCAACGCCCGCCGGGCGAGTGCCGGCGGCGTCGGCCAAGACGACTGAACCGTCGGACCCGGAATCCCGCTTCCGCTCGCTCGTGCAGTCGCCGCTGCGTGCCGGGTTGCTCCGCTACCTGAACTCGCGGCCGGACGAGAGCTTCGACGTCGAGTCGCTGATGCAGACGTTCGGGCGCCTGCGCCTGGACGTCGAGAACTGCGTCCGCGAGCTGGTGGATTTCGGCGTCGCCATCAGCATCCCCGGCAACCCGCCGCGCTACATGGCGGAGCGGCCGGCCACCGATGCCATCGCCGATCAGCTCGATCACTTCCTGGAGCGCCGCGCCCCGGTCAGCACCGAGGATCAGTCGCCGTCGGTCCAGCGCTTCCGCGAGATGATCGGCCGCGACGAGAAGATGCTGATCGTCTTCGAGTGGATCCGCACCGCCGCGAAGTCGGACATCTCGGTGCTGATTCTCGGGCCGACCGGATCGGGCAAGGAAGTCGTCGCCCGCATGATCCACGAGCTGAGCCGCCGCAGCGTGGCGAAGTTCCAGGCGGTCAACTGCGCGGCGCTGCCCGACACGCTGTTCGAGTCGGAGATCTTCGGCTACGAAAAAGGCGCGTTCACCGGCGCGCACGATCGCAAGCCGGGGCGCCTCGAACTCGCCAACGAAGGCACGCTGTTTCTCGACGAGATCGCCGACATGTCGCTGATGGCGCAGGCCAAGCTGCTGCGCGTGCTCGAGGAGCGCCGCTTCGAGCGGCTCGGCGGCAGCAAGTCGATCTCGGTCGACTTCCGCCTGATCTCGGCGACCAACCGCCCGCTCGAGCAGTTCGTGCGCGACGGCCGCTTCCGCGAGGATCTCTACTACCGCGTCAACGCGTTCGCCATCCGCCTGCCGTCGCTGCGCGAGCGCCAGGTGGACATCCCGGTGCTGGCGCAGCGCTTCCTGGCGCGCTACTGCGCGGCGCAGGGACTGCCGCTCGACAGCAAGGGCTTCTCGCGCGAAGCGATCGACGCTGCTGTGCAGCTATCCATGGCCGGGCAACATCCGCGAGCTCGAAAGCACGGTGTCGCGCGCGGCGCTGTCGGCGCCGGGCCGTTCGATTCGCGCCTCCGACATCGAGTTCCTGCACGCCGGCACGGCCGCCGCGCCCATCGCCGGCGACCATCTGCCGTCGCTCGCCGACGCGGAGCGCACGCACATCGTCCGCGTGCTGGAGGCGGTGCAGTGGAACAAGAAGGAAGCGGCGCGGGTGCTCGACATCAGCCGCGGCACGCTGTATCGCAAGATCGTCGAATTCCAGCTGGAACCGGAGCCGCGGCCGGCCGCCGCGCGCGCGCGAACCGAGCGACGCCGCGGTTCATCGAACCGTCGGCTCCCCCACCGTAGCGATGAACGACCTGCCGATTGCGGCGCGGTTCTACGTGGGCGCCGTGCTCGCCGCCGGCGCCGTGGTGCTGGCGGCGTTCGGTCCGCACACCATCGCCCACCCCGTGCTGTTCTTCGCACTGCTCGCCTGCTCGTCGGTGGCGTCGGCGCTGAAGGTCAGCCTGCCGCTGGCCGCCGAGCGGCTCGACGATGTCGGTCTCGTACGCGGTCGATTTCGCGGCGCTGCTGCTGCTCGGCGCGAACGAGACCATGCTGGTCGGCGCGGCCAGCGCTGCGAGCCAGTGCACGTTCCGGACGAAGGCCAGGTCGGCGCCCTACCGCACGCTGTTCAGCATGGCGTCGCTCGTCCTGACCGTGAAAGCCACCGGCCTCGCCTACACCTGGCTCGGCGGTCCGCCCGCGCGCCGATCAGTTCTCGATCCTGACGATTGTCCAAGCCGCTGGTCGGCGCCGCGACGATGTATTTCGTCGTGCAACACGCTGCTCATCGCGACCGCGATCGGCCTGTCCACACGCCAGTCGATTGCGCGGGTGTGGAACGAGAATTTCCTGTGGAGCGCGCCCAGCTATTTCGTCGGCGCGCTGGTCGCGGCGTTCGGCGCGTCGATTCTCGATCGCGGCGGCTACTGGATGGCCTCGCTGCTCGCGGCGCCGGTCTACCTCACCTACCGCACCTACAAGGTGTACATGGGCCGCGATCCAGGATCAGCAGCGGCACGTCGCGCAGGTCTCGGACCTCCATCTCGCGACCATCGAGGCGCTCGCGCTCGCCATCGACGCCAAGGATCAGACCGCGCAGAGCCACATCCGGCGCGTGCAGGTGTACGCCGCCGGCCTGGCGCGCGCACTCGGCATGACGGACACCGAGATCCAGGGCGTGAAGACCGCGGCGCTGCTGCACGACATCGGCAAGCTCGCGGTGCCCGAGCACATCCTGTCGAAGCCGGGTCCGCTGACGCAGGAAGAGTTCCAGAAGATCCGCATCCACCCGCAGGTCGGCGCCGAGATCATCAGCGGCGTGCCGTTTCCCTATCCGGTGGCGCCGCTGATCCTCAGCCATCACGAGCGCTGGGACGGCAAAGGGCTATCCGGCCGGTCTCGAGGGCGACGAGATTCCGCTCGGCGCGCGCATTCTGTCGGTCGTCGACTACTTCGACGCGCTGATGTCGGAGCGTCCGTATCACAAGGCGATGAGCCTCGACGCCGCGCTCGGGCTGCTGCGCCAGGAGAGCGGCAAGGCGCTCGATCCGCACGTCGTCGAGACCTTCATCGCGATGTATCCCGACGCTCGACGGCCGAGGCTGAAGCGAGCCAGGAGCCGTCGCGCAAGCTGACGCGCGTGCCGACCCACGCGCCGACCGCCGCGCCGGCGGTCGGCCTGGTCCACGAGTCGTCGCCGGTGCGGACCAACGTCTTCCAGGACATCGCGCTCGCGCATCGCGAAATCTACGCGCTCTACGAGATCGCGCAGGCGATGGGCAGCAGCCTCGGCGTCTCGGACACGATGGCGCTGATCTCGTCGAAACTGAGCAACATCGTCCCGTTCTCGTGCTGCGCGCTGTTTCTGCTACAGCGAGAAGACCGAGACGCTGCGCTGCCGCTTCGCCACGCGGCATCGAGTCGGAGATCATCCAGCAGCTGACGATCCGCAGCGGCCACGGGCTGACCGGCTGGGTCGCGCGCAACCGGCGCCCGCTCGTCAACGCGCGCCCGAGCGCCGACCTCGAGGCCGCCGGGTACCCGGCCGATCGGACCGCGCTGCACGTCGGCGCTGGTCTGTCCGCTGCTCTTCAACGAGCGCTTCATCGGCACGATTGCCGTGTATCACACCGAACCGTCGGTCTACACCGACGATCACCGCCGGCTGCTCGATCGCATCTCCGAGCAGGCGGCCGCCGTCATCTACAACTCGATCGTGTTCGAACAAACGCAGGAAGACTCGCTGACCGATCCGTTGACCGACGCTGCCGAACACGCGCTTCATGTTCATGCACCTGACGCGCGAGCTGGCGCGCGCCGAGCGCCTCAAGACCGAAGTGTCGCTGCTGGTGATGGACCTCGACAACTTCAAGGACATCAACGACACCTACGGCCATCACGTCGGCGACCGCGCGCTGCGCGAGGTGGCGGCGGTCCTGCGCATCGGCATCCGGCCGTACGACATCTGCGTCCGCTACGCCGGCGACGAATTCATCGTCGTGCTGTCGGGCTGCGGCGGCGAGGAGGCGGAACGCAAGCGCGTCGAGCTGCAGCACGCCGTGGACGACGCTGGAGTTCGAGCCGCGGCCGGGCGAGCGGCTGCCGCTCGCGATCAGCATCGGCGCCGCGATCTTCCCGCACGACGGCGAGCGCCTACGAAACGCTGCTGGCGACGGCCGACAGCCGGATGTACCGCGACAAGACCCGCCGCAAGCGCGAGCGGGCCGTAACCGACCACGCCAGCAGCGCGACGCGCCGACCACGCTGCGGTCGATCTCAGACCTCGAACTGCAGCGGGCGGCGGTGGGGGTTCTCTGAAGTTAGAAGTGAGAAGTGAGAAGTCAGAACTTGCGCACCTCGCACCCCGCACGACTTCAAACTTCACACTTCTAACTTCTAATTCCCATCGTCATCAATCCAATCCGGACTGACGCCGGTGAGTCCGGTCCAGAAGATCGCGAGGCCGGTCGCGCCGAAGATCAGCGCCAGGCCCGACTGCCACCAGCTGCCGTAGCGGCCGCTCAACTCGACCCAGGCGGACGGCAACGACGAGCACGAGGCCGACCACCATCGCCGTCGCCGCGGCGGCGAACCAGCCGGAGCAGTGCGCCGCGGACACGTCGGAGCGCCATCTGTGAGATAGCATAGTCTGCCGTGCCGCTCACGCTGCCGATTCGCGACGTGATCGCCGCCACGCCGCGCGCTCGCGGCGTGCGGATCGATCTCGATGGCCACGATTTTCCATATGCCGCCGGTCAGGCGCTGCTCATCGGCGATCAGGGCTACCAGAAGCTCCGGCCGTATTCGATCGCGGCCTCGCCCGAGGACGCGCGGCGCGATCGTTGTCTCGAGTTGCTGATCGGCGTCGACGCCGATGGCAGTCCCGGCGCGCACCTGACGCTGAATCCCGGTCAGCTGGTGGACATCGATGGACCGCTCGGCTCGTTCACCTTCCCACCGGCGCCCAAAGAGCGACGTTTCGTGTTCATCGCCGGCGGCACCGGCATCGCGCCGCTGCGGGCGATGCTGCGGCACGCGCTGGCGCTGCCGCACCGGAACATCGGGCTGTTCTACAGCGCCCGCACGCCGGACGATTTCGCGTACGAGCGCGAGCTGCGGACGCTGGCCGCGGAAGGCGCCATCGAGCTGCGGCAGACGGTCACCCGGGTGAGCGACGTCGCGGACTGGAGCGGCGCACGAGGCCGGCTGACGCGCGAAGCGCTCGGGGAACTGGTCCACGATCCAGCCACCCTGTGCTTCGTGTGCGGGCCGCCGGCTCTGGTCGATGAGATGCCCCGATTGCTCGAAGGTATGGGAATTCCGCGATCGCGAATCCGGATCGAGGAATGGGTGTGACCGGGAACGCCTAGACGCCCATGACGTGGAAGCCGGAGTCCACCATCACGATTTCGCCGGTGATGGCGCGCGACGCCGGGCCCAGCAGGAAGACTGCAGCGTCGGCGACTTCCGCGGTCTCGACACCCCGGCGCAGCGGCGACCGCTCGCGGTACGCCTGCAGCATCGTCGAGAGCCCGGAGATGCCGGCCGACGCGAGCGTCTTGATGGCGCCGGCGGAAATGGCGTTGACCCGGATGTTCTTCGGTCCGAGATCAGACGCCAGGTAGCGCACCGACGACTCGAGCGCGGCTTTCGCCACACCCATCACGTTGTAGTTCGTGAACACGCGGTCGCTGCCGAGGAACGTCAGCGTCAGGACGCTGCCGCCGCCGCGCTTTTCCATCAGCGGCGTGACCGCGCGCGTCAGCCCGATCAGCGAGTAGGCGCTGACGTCGAGCGCGATCCGGAAGCTTTCGCGCGACGTGTCGGCGAACGGATTGTGCAGGGCGTCCGCCGGCGCAAAGCCGGCGCCGTGCACGAGAAAATCGAGCCCGCCGAATTCACGATCGAGCGTCGCCGCGGCGTCGGCGATCTGCTGATCGCTGCTGACGTCGCAGGGCATCACCAGCGGGTTGTCGAGCTTTGCGGCCAGCTCGCGGACGTTCTCTTCGAGCCGCTCGCTCGGATAGGTCAGCGCGATCCGCGCGCCCGGCGGCCTGCGCCGCCTGGGCAATCGCCCACGAAATCGACCGCTTGTTGGCGACGCCGACGATGAGGCCGTGCTTACCTGCGAGGCTGGACATGGTCGTAAGTGAGAAAGATTATTTTGAGCGCCGGCGTCCGGGAGGACCCTGGCGCCGCGATGTACCGCCGGGCTGCGGACGGCCGCCGCCGCTCGACCGCATGCCGCCACGCGACTGGCCGCCACCCGCCATGTTGCCGTTGCCGTTGCCGTTGCCGTTGCCGTTCGACCGGTTGCCACCGCCCTGAAACTGTCCACCGCCGCCGGCGCCGCGCGGCCGGAATCGATTCTGACGCCCGGCCGGCTGACGAATCGTGAACTCGGGAATCGGCCGCGATGGCGGCGCCTGGCCGTCGTGCCGCGGCAGCGATGCGCGAATCAGCGGCCGGTGCACCGGTCCTTCTTCGTCGTCACGCCCGTCGTTGGGCTCGTCGTTCCGCTCGTCCTCGTCGTCCGCGATCGGCGCGTCCGCCGACGCGGTGTCGTCGGTCGCGGACAGGTGATCGTCGCCTGAGGATTGATCTCCGATGATCTCGTCCTGTGTCGCGTCGGCGAGCCCGTCGGCCGTCGCGACCTCGATCTGGTCCCCGTCGGGCGCCGGCCCGCCGTCGTGCGGCGGTTCGTGCGCGACGCGCTTGGGGCCGCCGGCCAGCACCTGCGCGTACAACGCCGCCGTTTCCGTCTTGCGACGCTGGCGCGGTACCTTGGCGTGCTTGTACTCGTGTTCGGTCGTCGCACGTGGCGCAACGCGTCTGCTTCACGTCGTCGCCGACCATCGCCACGACGGCGTGATTGGTCACGCGCCGCTCACGCGGACAATAATCGTCCAGAATGTCACCAAGCCGAAGCTGGCGCTGCTGCATCAACGCTCCCGAGAATACCGCTGGCGGGGAAATGAAATGCGAAAGGCGCGACAATCTTAGCAGAGCCGGCCCGGGCCGTCCAGCCAGCCCCGGACCTCGGCGAGCGCGGGCGGCCACGGCGTCCGGCGCCGTCGACTGCGGCGTGCGCTTCGCCGCCACCGAGACCGCCGGCGTAATCCGCGCGACGATGTCCGCCTCGAACAGATCGCTCGACGGCCCGCCATTCCGCGAGCGACAGCGACTCGAAGTCGCGCCGTTCGGCGACGAGCCGCCGGACGAGCGCACCGACGATTTCGTGGGCGCGGCGGAACGGCACACCGCGTCCGACCAGGTAGTCGGCGACGTCGGTGGCCAGCAGCAATCCGGAGGCGGCCGCTGCCGCGCGCTCGCGATCGAGCGTCAGCCCGCCCACCACCGACCGCACCACCGCAAGGCAGCCGGCCAGCGTGTCTTCCGCGCCGAACACCGCCTCCTTGTCTTCCTGCAAATCCTTGTTGTAGCCGGTCGGCAGCCCCTTGATCGTCGTCAGCATCGCCGACCAGGTGGCCGATCGCGCGACCGGACTTGCCGCGGACCAGCTCGAGCGGATCCGGATTTTTCTTCTGCGGCATCATGCTGCTGCCGGTGCTGAGCGCGTCGGACAGCTCGAAGAAGTGATGCTCGTCGCCGCAGAGGATGATCAGATCCTCGGCGAGCCGGCTCAGGTGCACCATGCGTCAGCGCGCAGGCGTAGAGGAACGTCGCGGCGAAATCGCGGTCCGACGAGGCGTCCATGCTGTTGTCGACGACGCGCGAGAAGCCGAGATCGCGAGCGAGGGCCGCAACGTCGATGGCGTAGCCGGTGCCGGCAATCGCGCCGCTGCCGAGCGGACAGGCATCCGCCTCGTCGCGCGCGCCGGCCAGCCGCGCGAAATCGCGCCGCAGCGGCGCCGCGTGCGACAGGAAGAAGTGCGCCACCAGCACCGGCTGGGCCGGCCGGAAGTGCGTGAACGACGGCATCAGCGCGTCGCCCGCCGATGCCGCCTGCGCCGCGAGCGCATCCACCACCGCCGCGACCGCCCGCTGGAGCAGCGGAATCCGCCGGCGCAGGTAGAGACGCAGATCGAGCGAGACCTGTTCGTTGCGCGAGCGGCCCGTGTGCAGGCGCTTGCCGGCGTCGCCGACTCGCTCGACCAGCTGGCGTTCGACGAAGCTGTGGACGTCTTCGTCCGGACGCCTCGACGAACGACGGATCGGTGCGTCCCCGCTCGAGGATCTCCGTCGAGCGCGGCCTCGATCTGACCGGCCTCGTCGGGCGACAGCACGCCGGCCTTCGCCAGGCCACGCCCCCAGGCGATGCTGCCCGGTCACATCATCGTCGAACAGGCGTCGATCGAAACGGAACGAGGCGCCGAACTCGAAGGCGGCGGCGTCGGGGGCGATGTCGAAGCGTCCGGACCAGAGGTTTGTCATCAGTCGTTCGTCGTTCGTGGTTCGTGGTTCGTGGTTGCCCTGGCCAGCGGGATGACCGTCCCGACGCCGGCCTGAGGATGACAGGCGACCAGCGTCGCCCGGCCTTTGAGCAGTTCGAGGCGGACCGTCCCGTTCACACGCGACTCCAGCGCATCGATTTCCACGTCGAGCGCCTGCCGGGCCGGGCTTCGCCAGACGCCGGTTCGGATGATCTCGAGATACTGATCGCCAAGCTTCGCGGCTTTTGAAGCGCGCTTCGAATCGGCGTCCACCGTCGCCTTGTGCAGCTCCTGATGCGCGGTGTGCAGCGCGACCAGGGCGGCCGGGTCGACCTTTTCGACCCGCGCGGTGCCATGCACACCGGCGATGATATCGAAACTGCCGATCAGATCGATCGGCGGCATCGCCACGCCGTTGATCGCCACAGGCGTGCCGCGCTCGAAGACGATGTCGACGAATGCCGGCTCGTCCGGGGCGCTGGCGCCCTTCAGCGTGACCAGGCCGTCGCCGCCGATGGTTGGACGGGTCAACCCGCGCTGACGGGCGTAGTCGAGCTGCTGTTCGGCGGTCATCGCCCACTCGCGCGCCGGGGCAATGACCTTGAGCGCCGGGTCGAGCGCCAGGATCGCCGCGTCGAGCGGCGTCTGCCGTGCGTTACTGTCGCCGTGGGCCACCGCGGTGGCATCCTCGATGTGCGCAATCGTCACCAGCGTCTGCGCGATCAGCGGCCAGCCGAGCGCCGCCGTCATCGGCGCGCCGTCCCGACAGAGCACGCCGGCCTTCAGCGCGCGGACAATGAAGTCGCGGGCAAACTCGTCGCGTACATCGAGCACGTGCGCGCGCAGGGCGCCGCTGCCCAGCGCCCGATCGCGAACCTCTTCGAGATCCTTGCCCTGACCGAGGTCGATGGTGACGGCGATGACTTCGGCGCCGTAGGTTTCGGCGAGCCACGGGATGGCGATCGAGGTATCGAGTTCGCCCGAATAGGCCAGGACGATTCGCATCATGCCGCCGAGTAATCCTTGAGGCGCTTGACGAGCGCCGCGGCGCCGCGCCCGCCGCGGGCGATCACGAGAATCGTGTCGTCGCCGCGCGATCGTGCCGACCGCTTCCGGCAGACGCGCGCGGTCGAGCGCCTCGGCCAGCACCTGCGCCTGGCCGCGGCCGGTCCGGATGATCACCAGCTGCTGGACGCGCTCGACACTGCGCAGGAACTCGGCGACGGTGCGCTCGAGCGCGGCCAGCGCCGTCTCTGGGTTCGTGCGCCTCGACGCCCGGCCGCTGATAGGCGCCGTCGCCGGAGCGCTTCACCAGACCGAGGTCTTTGATGTCGCGCGAGATCGTCGCCTGCGTCGCCTCGAAGCCCTGCTGGCGCAGCCGGCGCCGCAGCAGCTCCTGGCTGTGCAGCGGTTCGTGGTCGATCAACTCGAGGATGATGGCCTGGCGGCGTGTTTTCATGACGAAAGAAAATAATTATACATCGATTTTCATTGATCGAATCGAACGGAATGTGTATAAGTATTCTTTCCGATGCATACAGTTTCGAGGCCTGTGTCCGCTGCTTCCGAGTCCGCCGTCGCGGCGACCCCGGTTGCGCACCGGCGCAGCACCGGCGCAACCGGTCGCCGCGCGCGTGGCGGTGGCCGGCGCGACCGGCTACACCGGCCAGGAACTGCTGCGTCTGCTGTCGCGGCATCCGGCGGTCGACGCTCACGGCGGCGATGTCGTCCGGGCACGCCGGCGCGGACGCGGCGGCTGCCGGCGCTGGCGCACCTCTGGACCGGCGCGATCAGCCCGCTCTCTTCCGAGCGCGCTCGCGCACGAGGCCGACGTCGTGTTCATGGCGCTGCCGGACGTCGCTGCCGCCGAGCTCGGGCCGTCGCTGGTCGACGCCGGCGTCCGCGTCATCGATTTGTCAGGCGCGTTCCGTCTGCGAGACGATGCGGCGCGGGCGCGGTGGTATCCGGAAACGCACCGCCTGCCGGCGGGAATCGCCTACGGCCTGACCGAGCGGGAGCGCGGCGCGATCGCGCGCGCGCAGCTGGTCGCCAACCCGGGCTGCTACCCGACGGCGACGCTGCTGGCGCTGGCGCCGCTCATCGACGCCGGCCTCATCATCGCCGGCACCGACATCATCGTCGACGCCAAGTCGGGCGTGTCGGGCGCCGGCAAGACGCCGTCCGAGCGAACGCATTTCTCGGAAATTCACGGCAGCCTGGCCGCCTACGGCGTGTTCGGTCATCGTCACGGCGCCGAAATCGAGCAGGGCGCCGGCCGGGAGGTCACGTTCACGCCGCACCTGGTGCCGCTCGACCGGGGCATCCTGTCGACGATTTACGTGCGCGTCGCGCCCGGCACCACCGAGGACGCACTTGGCGCAACGTCTCCAGCGCGCCTACGCCGGCGCGACGTTCGTCCGCCTGACCGGCTCGGCACTGCCCGAGATCAAGCACGTCGCGCACACGAATTTCTGCGACATCGGCTGGCGGGTGGACCGCGTCCGGCCGGGCGATTCTGGTCTCGGTCATCGACAACCTGCTCAAGGGCGCATCCGGCCAGGCCGTGCAGAACATGAACGTGATGCTCGGGCCTCGACGAGACGGACGGCGCTGCTGTGACCAGGCCGCTGGTCCTGAAATTCGGCGGCGAGCTGATCGAGGATTCCGCCTACCTCGCGAGTGTCGTCGCAGGCATCCGGGCGATTGCCGGCCTCCGGAGTGCCGCTGGTGCTCGTGCACGGCGGCGGCAAGGAGATCGACGCGGCGCTGAAGGTGGCCGGCATCGAGAAACGGCAGATCGAAGGCTACGGATCACCGACGCGGCGACGCTCGATGTCGTCGTCGCCGTGCTGGCTGGGACGGTCAATACGCGGCTGGTCGCTGCGCTGCAGACCGCTGGCGTGCACGGCTGTCGGACTCACCGGCGCTGACGCCGCCTGCGGCTTGTCGAGCGCCGGCGCCGCCTCACCGGACGGTGGACGGCCGCGCGGTGGAGCTCGGACTCGTCGGCGTGCCGGACGACGGCGCCGACATGCGGCTCCTCGACACGCTGACCGCGCGACGGTTTCGTGCCGGTGATCGCGTGCATCGGACTCGGCGGCGGCGGACAGTTGTTCAACGTCAACGCCGATACATTTGCCGGGCATCTGGCGGCGCGGCTCGGCGCGCGACGCCTGGTGATCGCGGGCACGACGCCGGGCGTGCTCGACGACCGACGGCGCGACGCTGCCGCTGCTCGACGCGGCCGCGGTCGACGCGCTCGTCACCAGCGGCACGGCGACGGCGGGCATGATCGCCAAGCTGCGCGCCTGCGAATACGCGCTCGCCAACGGCGTGGACGATGTGGTGATCGTGGACGGACGGAACGCGGCCCTGGCATCGGCGGCCGGGGACACGCCGCAATCGGCAACGCGCCTGGTCGGCGGGCGCACGGCGAAAGACGCCGGCGAAACGAGCGCCAGCGGGGCGACAGTCAGGATGGTTACGGCATGACGACGGTGATGGACGATGTGGTGGCACGGGAAGCGCGGCATGTGCTGCAGACCTACAAACGCAATCCGGTCACGCTTCGTGCGCGGCCAGGGCGTGCGTCTGTACGATGCCGAGGGCCGCGAGTACATCGATCTGCTGTCGGGCATCGGCGTCGCCGCGCTCGGCCACGCGCATCCGGGCCTGGCGCGCGCGATCGCGGAGCAGGCCGCAGACGCTGATCCACACGTCGAATCTGTTCTTTCACCCGCTGCAGGGCCAGGTCGCCGAGCGGCTGGCGAACCTGTCGGGGCTGCCGCGCGCGTTCTTCTGCAACAGCGGCACCGAGGCGGTCGAGGCGTGCCTGAAGTTCGCGCGCCGCTACTGGTACACGAAGGGCGAACCGCGCCAGGAATTCATCGCGCTCGACGAGTCGTTCCACGGGCGGACGTTCGGCTCGCTGTCGGTGACCTCGGACGAGCACTACCGCCAGCCGTTCGAGCCGCTGCTGCCGTCGGTGAAGTTCGTGCGCACCAACGATCCGGCGGCGCTCGCGGCCGCGGTGTCGAACTCGACCGCGGCGATCATCGCCGAATCGGTGCTGGGCGAAGGCGGCATCCGTCCGCTGACGCCGGCGTTCGCCGCAGCGATCAACGGCCGCCTGCGCGAAGACCGGCGCGCTTGTTCATCGCCGACGAGATCCAGAGCGGCCTCGGCCGCACCGGCTATCCGTTCTACTTCCAGGCGCTCGGCCTGAAGCCGCACCTGGTGTCGGTCGGCAAGGCGCTCGGCGGCGGCGTGCCGGTCGGCGCGGCGCTGGTCAGCCAGGAGGTCGCGGACACGCTTTCGTTCGGCGATCACGGCACGACCTACGGCGGCAATCTGCTGGCCTGCCGCGCGGCGCTGTTCGTCCTCGGCGAGATCTTCGACAGCGGCGGCGCGGCCGAAAACGTGAAGCGCGTCGGTCCGGTATTCGAACGCGGTCTCAGGGCCATCGCCGCGAAGCATTCCTTCGTCAAGGAAGTCCGCGGCGCGGGCCTGATGTGGGGACTCGAACTCGATCGCGATGCCGGGGCCGTCGTCCCGGCGGCGCTCGAGCGCGGCCTGATCGTCAATCGCACGGCGGAAACAGTGATTCGATTGCTGCCGCCGCTGGTCATCACCGAAGCCGAGGCTCAGGAAGCGCTCGGCCGTCTCGATGCGGCACTGGCCGCGG
Source organism: uncultured Acidobacteriota bacterium (assembly GCA_963711765.1). GTDB lineage: Bacteria > Acidobacteriota > Vicinamibacteria > Vicinamibacterales > CAVVIG01 > CAVQFC01. The sequence continues at coordinate 115,707 of CAVQFC010000001.1, forward strand.
TAGGAGCTGCCTGATGGCACGAACCACCCGGGGCCGGGTCACCCTGCGCACCGCCGAACCGTCGGACGCGAAGAAGCTGTTCGCGCTCATCCAGGCCAACCTGGCCGAGGGCCATCTGCTGCCGCGGACGCTCGCCGAGTTGACCGTCCACGCCAACCGGTTCGTGGTCGCGGTCAAGGCGCGCAAGATCGTCGGCTGCGCCGAGCTCGCGCCGCTCAGCGCTCACGTCGCGGAAGTCCGCTCGCTGGCGGTGGACGCTGCCGCTCGCGGCGGACGGGTCGGCGTCACCATCGTGGACGAACTGCGGCGGCGGGCCCGCCGCGCCGGGTTCGAAAAACTCTGCGCGTTCACGCACACGCCCGCGTTACTTCATACACATGGGATTCTCGATCGTCCCGCATCTGTGGCTGGCGGAGAAGGTCTTTACCGACTGCGTCAAGTGCCCGCTGTTTCGCACCTGCGGACAGTACGCGATGGTGGTGCCGCTCGACTCGGCGTTCGACGCAGAGCACGGCTACGGGATGCCGGCGGCCGCGCCGGCCCCTGCCGCGTGATGGCTGCCTCGTCCCCGATCATCAGCGGTGGCGTGACGACGGCGCGCGGCTTCCGCGCCGCCGGCGTCAGCGCCGGCATCAAGACAAAGGCCGGCAGTCTCGACCTCGCGCTCCTCGTCTCGGATGTTCCAGCGACGACTGCCGCGGTCTTCACCACGAACAAAGCCGTCGCGGCGCCGATCGTCGTTTCACGCGATCATCTGACCCGTTCGGCTGGCCTGACCCGCGCCATCGTCGTCAACAGCGGCTGCGCCAATGCCTGCACCGGGCGACGACGGGCTGCAGGTCGCGCGCGAGATGACGGCGGAAACAGCGCGCCTGGTCGGCTGCCCGGTCGAGCAGGTACTGGTCGCTTCGACCGGCGTCATCGGCGTGGCGCTGCCGATCGAGAAGATCCGGATCGGACTGCCGGTCGCGCTGCGAGCGCTCGGCGCGGATCAGGGTTCCGCCGCGGCTCGCGCCATCATGACGACGGATCCGTTTCCGAAGGAAGCGGCCGCTACCATCACGATCGACGGACGCACCGTCACGATCGGCGGCATGGCCAAAGGCTCCGGCATGATCGAGCCGAACATGGCGACGATGCTCGGCTTCGTCACCACTGACGCGGCAGTGCCGCCGGCACTGCTCGATCGGGCGCTGCGCGCGGCCGTCAACGACACCTTCAACGCCATCACCGTGGACGGCGAGTGCTCGACCAACGACTGCGTGTTCCTGCTGGCCAACGGCGCCAGCGGCGCGGCCGTGGACGCCTCGTCGTACGACACGTTCGTTGCAGGACTGACGACGGTCTGCCGCGAACTGGCGCTCGGCATCGTGCGCGGCGGCGAAGGCGCGACCAAGCTCGTCACCGTCACGGTCACCGGCGCGGCCTCGAGCGACGAGGCGCGCACAGGCCGCCAAGGCGATCGGCAACTCGCCGCTCGTGAAGACGGCGATCCACGGCGGCGACCCGAACTGGGGCCGGCTGATTGCCGTCGCCGGCCGGGCCGGAGTGGCGTTCGAACTGTCGCGCGCCGCCGTCACCATCGGCGACATCGTGTTGTTCGAGAACGGGCGACCGCACGACGAGTCGGCACCGGCCGCGGCCGAGTATCTGAAGCACACCGAATTGAGCGTGTCGGTCAATCTCGGCGCTGGAACCGCGTCATCGACGATCTGGACCTGCGACCTCAGCGCCGAGTACGTGCGGATCAACGCCGACTACCGAACCTGACGATGACCAAGGCCGCCGTCACCGAACGCAAAGACTTCCTGTCCGTGCTCGATTTCGACGCCGCGGATCTGGAAGCCTGCCTGCGGCTCGCCGCTCAGCTCAAGGCCGATCGCGGGCTTGGCCGTCATGCGCCGACCGCCGACGCCTTGAACGGACGACACGTCGCGATGCTGTTCGACAAGCCGTCGCTGCGAACGCGAACGACGTTCGAAATCGGCATCCGCGAAATCGGCGGGCACCTCGTGGAACTGACCTCGGACGTCGCTCCCGGCAAACGCGAGCCGATCGCTGACGTCGCGAGGAATCTGGAACGCTGGGTCGATGCGGTCGTCATCCGCACCTTCTCGCAGTACATGCTGCAGGAATTCGTGCGAGCCACGCGGTGCCTCCACGTCGTCAACGCGCTGACCGATCAGGAACACCCGTGTCAGGCGATCGCCGACTTCCTGACGCTGCAGGAGCGGTTCGGTCAGCTGCGCGGGCGCACCATCGCCTACGTCGGCGACGGCAACAACGTCGCGACTTCGCTGGCGCACGCCGGCGCGATGCTCGGCGTCCACGTCCACATCGCGAGCCCTGAACCGTATCAATTGCCCCACGCGGTCGTGCAACAGGCGACCAGCGTCGCCCGTCACGGTGCACGGCTGCGCCTGTTCACTGAGGCGGCGGATGCCGTCGCCGGCGCCGATGCGGTCTACACCGACACCTGGACGTCGATGGGCCAGGAAACCGAGGCCGATCTCCGACGCAAGGTGTTCGCCGCGTATCAGGTGAACGACGAGCTGATGTCGCTGGCCAAGCCCGGCGCGCTGTTCATGCACTGCCTGCCGGCGCATCGCGGCGAGGAAGTCACGGAAGAGGTCTTCGAATCGGACGCCTCGGTGGTTTTCGACCAGGCCGAGAACCGTCTGCACGGCCAGAAGGCGCTCCTGCTGATGCTGCTTGCACCGGCAGCAATTCGCTAGCTGCAGTCCGGCTCGCGCCGACCGGGCCACTGCGCGGTTTATAATCGCGCCCTCGATGTCTACGACCGCGCCCTGGCTCTCCCACTACGATTCCGACGTTGCCGCGACGCTCGAACCCTATCCTTCGCGAACGCTGACGGACTACCTCGCCGAGACGGCGCGGACACAACCCCGGCGTCCGGCGCTGCTCTTCAAGGGCGCGACGATGACCTACGGCGAGCTCGAGCGGCTGAGCGACTGCTGCGCGGCGGCGTTCGCCGCCATCGGCGTGAAGCAGGGCGACCGCGTCGGCCTGCTGCTGCCCAACTGCCCGCAGTTCTTCGTCGCGCAGTTCGGCGCCTGGAAGCTGGGCGCCGTCGTGGCGCCGCTCAATCCGATCTACACCGAGCACGAGCTCGAAGGACCGATTCGCGACTACGGCATCGAGACCATCGTCACGCTGACGAGGTTTTACGGACGGGTCAAGGCGCTGCAGCCGCGAACCGGACTGCGGCGGGTCATCGCCACCAACATCAAGGAGTATTTTCCGGCGCTGCTGCGGGTGCTGTTTACTCTGGCAAGGGAAAAGCGCGAAGGCGATCGGATCAGGTTGAAAGCCGGCGACCACGACTTCGCCCACTTGCTGCTGGTCAATCGCGGACGCCGCGGGCCCTCGACGAAGGTGTCGCCGGCCGATCCGGCGGTCCTGTTGATGAGCGGCGGCACCACCGGCACGCCAAAAGGCGCGCTCGGATCGCACGAGGCGTACGTCTGCGCAGGACTGCAGGGCAAGGCGTGGAATGTGGACGCGGTGAACGGCACCAGCGATGTCCTGTTCCTGCCGCTGCCGATGTTTCATGTCTACGCCAACGTCGGCGTGCAGGCGCTCGGCATCGTCTCGGGCGCCGCGCTGGCGATCGTGCCCAATCCGCGCGACCTGAACGATCTGGTGGCCACCATCAAGCGGGTGAAGCCGACGTTTTTCAACGGCGTGCCCACGCTCTACATCGCGCTGCTGAATCATCCGGAGGTGCAGAAAGGAAAGGTCGACTTCAAGTCGATCCGCATCTGCTTCTCCGGCGCCGCGCCGCTGCTGGCCGAGACCAAGAACCGGTTCGAGGCGCTGACCGGCGGCCGCCTGGTCGAAGGCTACTCGCTGACCGAAGCGATGATGGCGACGTTCGTCAATCCGGTGAGGGGCGTCAACAAGATCGGCTCGGTCGGCATGCCGCTGCCGGACGTCAACGTCCGCATCGTGGACGGTGACGAGGGCTCGCGCGATCTGCCGCCGAAAGAGGTCGGCGAAATCATCATCTCGGCGAAACAGCTGATGATCGGCTACTGGAATCAGCCCGAGGAAACCGCTCATGCCATTCGCGAAATCGTCAAAGATGGCGTGACGGCGCGCTGGCTCTACACCGGCGACCTCGGCTATCTCGACGAGGACGGCTACCTCTTCATCGTCGATCGCAAGAAAGACCTGATCAAAACCAGCGGCTACCAGGTATGGCCGCGCGAGATCGAGGAGGTCATCGCGTCGCATCCGGCGATCGCCGAAGTCGGCGTGGCGTCGATTCCGGATCCGACCAAGGGCGAAGCGGTGAAGGCGTGGGTGGTCCTGCGCGCCGGTCAGACCGTCACCGAGCAGGAACTGCGCACGTTCTGCCGCGACACCCTCGCGCCCTACAAGGTCCCCGCGCACGTGGAGTTCCGCAGCGAGCTGCCAAAGACGATGGTCGGAAAAGTTCTCAGGCGCAAGCTGCGAGAGGGACAGTGACCTCACCGATCTCCGATCTCATCGGCCGCGCTGCGTGAGCAGCCTGCCGACCGTCGCATTCGTCACCCATCCCGGCGTCCCGGATCTCACGGCGGACGACCGTCTCGCCGTCGACGCGCTGGCGGCGCTTGGTGTCGCCACCGACGCCGTGTGCTGGGACGATCCGGCCGTCGACTGGCTTCGCTACGGTGCCGTCGTCCTCCGTTCGACCTGGGACTACTATCTGCGTCTCGCGGAGTTCGTGGCCTGGATCGATCGGCTCGAAGGCCTGGGCGCGCGACTATGGAATCCGCCGCGGATGCTGCGCGGCAATCTCGATAAGCGATACCTGACCGAACTGCGCCACCCGCACCTGGCGCCCCCGCCGAGCGCGTTCTTCGTGCGCGGCGCGCGAATCGATCTCGCCGCTCTGCTCGATGCGCGCGGCTGGACCGAAGCGGTGATCAAACCGACCGTGTCCGCCGATGGATTCTCGACCGAGCGGACGTCGCGAGCAACCGCGCTCGCTGACCAATCGCTGGTCGAGGCGATGGTCGAACGCTCCGACGTGGTCATCCAGCGGCTGGTCCCGGAGATTCGCACCAACGGCGAGCTGTCGCTGATGTTCTTCGGCGGCGCGTTCAGCCACGCGGTGAACAAACGGCCCGCGCGCGACGAGTTTCGCGTGCAGGAGCGGCTCGGCGGCGTCATCGCGCCCGCAATCGCGCCGGCGCGCCTGGTGCGACACGCCACGAATCTGGTTGCGACGAGCGCGCCCGACAGCCTCTATGCGCGTATCGATGTGGTGCTTGCCGAAGGCCGGTTCGTGCTGATGGAGCTCGAGCTGGTGGAACCGAGCCTGTTCCTGGCACACGCACCCGGCGCAGCGGCAACGTTCGCGGAGGCCGTGCGTCGCGTCATGACACGGTCCGGCTGAAGCCGGACACTACAGCCTTCTGTCGAAACCGCCTCCTGTCGAAACCGCCTCCTGTCGCAACCGCCCTCCCGTCGCAACCGCCTTCTCTCGCGGAAGCCGGACATTACAGCCTCTCTCGCGCTCCAGTCGCGGAACTGCGCTTCACGTAACCGCTTACGCCGTTGGTGCGACCGTCTGAGAGCCTGCGCTTTAGATGCAATGGTTTGGCACGGTTCAAACGCGGCACATGGCTTGCCCTGTCACTCCTGGAAGACAACTCATTTCGGAGGTCAGGTATGTCGCTCTCGCGTTCCGTTCAGTTCTCAGTGCTTGCCGTTACGTTCGCCCTCGCCGCATCGGCATGCGGCAGCAGCTCGACCGCCCCCACGACGCCCACGTCCGACGTCACGATCAGCATCGTCGGCGTCAACGCCGCGCAGTCGTTTTCGCCTAATCCGACAACGATGAAGGTCGGGCAGACCGTGGCGTTCAAGAACAATGACACCATCGCCCACGACGCTACGCAGGACGCGGCGAAGTTCAACACCGGTACGCTCGGCGCCGGCGCCACCAGCGCGGCGATTCCGATGCCGACCGCGGGAACGTTCACGTATCACTGCTCGATTCATCCGGGAATGATCGGCACGATCACCGTTCAGTAGCCGCGGCCAGCCGCTTGCCTTTCATCAGCACGTCGATCGAGTCGGGACGTCCGTTGACGAAATCGATGCGGGTGAGCCCGTCGGCGGTCTGGCTGACGACGCCGGGGATCGACAGCCAGGTGAGGTACCAGCCGCGCGGTAGCACCACCGAGTTGCGCGGACGGCCGAGACTGCGCTCGAAGGCGAACTCCTCCCCTTCCACCCGGTAGCTTTCGGGCGCAGTGTAGGTCTCGGAAAGGCGCAGTCGAATCGACTGCCCTTTCTTCACGGCCGAAAACCGCGTCACCACCACTTCCTGATCCGGTGCGACGCGCTCGCCGCCGAGATCGATGCCGGCTGCCTGAGCCTGAGCGCCCGTGACGATCTGCGCCTTCAGCATCTCGCCGGTATCGAGAATCAACCCCGACGGGTTCGACACCCTGCTGCCCGTTCTCACCACGTTGAGATACGTGTCGATGCCTTCGCGCGATTCCGTGTAGTCGTGATACAGGCTGAACGCATTCGTCTCCGGCTGCTGCAGGAAGTAGACGATGTCGCGATCCTGAAGTGAGCGTTCGCTGAGCCGCGAACGCTCGGTCGGCCCTTGCGCGGCCGGCGGCTCCCAGCTGCGCGCGTTGGTCAGTGGGCGCGGCACGGCGGCGGCGCCAGTCGGCGCGCCGCTCCTGGCCTTGAGCACGAGCGCGACCGGTCCTGGTCCCTGATGCATGAAACTGACGCGGATGCGGCCCGCCGCATCCGACAGCACCTGGGAAGGCGCATTGCAATCGGTCAGTTGATAACCCGGCGGGAGGACGAACGTCGCCCGCGGCAGGCCGATGTTTCGGCTGAACACGATGACGTCGCCCTGGCGGCGGTAGCTGTCGGCGCTCCGGTAGGTGTGGATGACGCGCAGCCGCGCCTGACCGCTGTGTTCGGGCACCGGACGCGCGAGCTGAATGCGGAGGTAGCGGCCGGCCACGTCAGCGTCCACGAGTCCCGCGGCCTTCGCTTGTGCGCCGCTGACCTCGTCCACTTTCAAGGCCGTTCCGGTCACGAGATCGGTGACGCCGTCGCCGGTCGCGTTCGGAACCGTCGTCAAACCGGCGCCGATTTTGTCGAAGAACACCGTGGCGCCGCTGGTCGTCACACTGACTTCGTAGTCGGTGCGGAAAGATGACGTCTCGGGCCCAAGCAGGTCGTACGTCGCGCGTTCATCCTGCGCGGCTTCGCCGACGCGACCCACGGGTGTCCCAGCCGCGGATTGCCCGACGGCGTGCAGCCCGACCGACTCCGGGGACGCGAGGACGAATCCGAGTGCGAGAGCCCGAATTTTTTTCTTCATCGAGGCCTCTCAAAAGGTCCGGCTGAAGCCGGACACTACGGTCACGTCTCTCGAAAGTCAGGCTGAAGCCGGACACTACAGATTGTGTTCAGGCGAGTTCGGCGTTCCGCGTTTCGGGAATCCAGATCCACATCACCGCCGCGAGAAGGAACGCGCCACCGGCAACAGCGAAGGCGCCGAAGAATCCATGCGACGTCGCCAGCGATCCGACCACGAACGGCGCTGCAGCGCTGGCAATCCGGCCGGTGTTGTAGCACACGCCGGCGGCGGTCGCGCGCACCGCGGTCGGGTACAGCTCGGCGATGACCGCGCCGAAGCCGCTGTAGTAGCCGGTTCCGAAAAATGCGACGAGCGGGCCGAGGACGAGCAGCAATGCCGGTGTCTTGAGAAAGCCGTAGAGCGGAAGCAGGACGCTGGCCGCGAGCACGAACGTCACGTAGGTTTTCTTGCGGCCGATCGCATCCGCGATATACCCGAAGCTGACGTAGCCGAGCCACATCCCGGTCTGCATCAGGATCACGAACAGCGACATCACCGACGAGGAGAGGCCGATGCCGCCGCGCTCGGGACCGAGCGCCAGATAGGAAGGCACCCAGCTGTTGAGTCCCCACCATCCGAACAGCGTGCAGGCGTTCATCAGGGTCACGAACACCGTGACTTTCGCAATCGACCGGCGTGAACAGCAGGCTGATGCGGCCGCGATCCGCCTTCGGCGCATCGCGCCAGATTTGCGGCTCCTCGACGTTGCGGCGGATCCACATCGTGAACAGCGCCGGCAGGACGCCGACGAAGAAGACGCCGCGCCAGCCCCAGACCGGCATCACGATCAGGTTCACCAGCGCCGCCAGGCCGTAGCCGATCGCCCACGAGCTCTGTACGAAGGCGAGCGCCTTGCCGCGATGCCGAGCCGGAAACGATTCCGATACCAGCGCCGCGCCGGTCGCCCACTCGCCGCCCATCCCGAGACCGAGGCAGACGCGGAAGATTGCGAGTTGAATCACCGTCTGGGAGAAACCGCAAGCCGCAGTGAAGACCGAATAAACCAGAATCGCCGCCATCAGCGCGCGCTTGCGGCCGTAGCGATCCGCGATGACCGCGAACATGATTCCACCGGCGGCGGCGGCAAGCTGGGTGATCGAACCGAGCAGTCCGTTGGCCCGAAGGCTGAGATGAAGCGTCGGATCGGTGATCAGCGCGGCGCCAACCAGCGCGAACAGCATGACGTCGAAGGAATCGAGCATCCAGCCAAGCGCGGCCGCTACGAACGCGTAGCGAGCGCGCGAGTCGGCCTCGGTCCACCAGGCGAACATCCCTTCGGCGGGACGATCAGCGATCAACGATCCCGTCGTCACTCGTCTCCCGTCGTTGTCTTGATCACCAAGACACGAAGGTCACGAAGAGCACGAGCAACAGTTGGGAAAGGCACGGAGCCAATTGAATATTCGTGGCCTTCGTGATCTTCGTGACTTCCTGAAAGGTGACGGCCGCTATCGACCAATGGCTTTGACCGTAATGCCGGCGGCTTCGAGGCCGGCGCGAATCTGCGCGGCGAGCTGGTCGGAGCCCGGCGTGTCGCCGTGGACGCAGATCGTCTCGGCGTGAACCGAGACGAGGGAGCCATCGATCGCGACCACCGTGTGGTCATTGACCATCCGCACGGCACGGGCAACGACGGCGGCAGGATCGTGGATCACCGAGCCGGGCTTCCGGCGCGACGCGAGCGATCCGTCCGGCTCGTAGGCGCGATCGGCGAACACTTCGGCCGCCACTCGAAGGCCGGCGGCTCGTCCCGCCTTGAGGATCTCCGAACCAGGCAGCCCGAACAGAATCAGCGACGGGTCGACGGACGCAACGGCGTTCGCGATCGCGCTCGCGAGGCCGAGATTGCGCACGGCCATGTTGAACAAGGCGCCGTGCGGCTTCACGTGCTGGAGCCTGACGCCTTCGGCCGCAGCGACACCGGCAACGGCCGCGACCTGATAAAGCACGAAGTCCTCGGCCTCGGCCGCCGTCACGTTCAGCTCGCGCCGGCCGAAACCGACTAGATCGGGAAGGCCCGGATGGGCGCCGATCGCGACACCGTGCTGCTTCGCCAAGCGAATCGTGGCGCGTAACACCGACGGATCGCCGGCATGAAATCCAGCCGCCACGTTCGCCGAAGTGATCGAGGTCATCAGGCCGGCGTCGTTGCCGATCGTGTAGGCGCCAAACGATTCACCGACGTCGGAGTTGATGTCAACGCGCATGAACGGAAAGGATACGTCTAAAACGCCAATTCACTGTGGCGTCGTCGGCGCTTTGCCGTCGTCGCTCTTCACCGGCTTCGGCGGACGCGGACGAGTCATCGTCAGGCTGACGCCGTTCCAGAACGGCTCGACCTTCCGCTCGACCTCGTGGTGGCCCTGGACGAGATAGTCGAGGACCGCCTTGTCCCACTGCAGGCCGGCGTTGGCGACCAGCTTCATCCAGTCGCCGCGTGCTGTTTCGTCCGGGGCCTCCGTGGTGCCGTCCCAGATCGTGACGTTCGGCTGCCGCGTCATGAAGTCCTGGCTGGTCGGCGTCGCGCGCGCGCCCTTGATCGATTTGTAGATCAGGACGCCGTTGGTGAAGTCGAGCTTGAAGTTCTTCTGGTCGAAGTCGAAGCTGTAGCGCTTGTAGCGAGCGTAGGCCCGCTCGTTGAGCGCGACGGTCGCCGGCGCGGCTTTCGCGTAGTCGGTGATCATGTCGAGCAGCTTCATCTGCTCGTCCTTGTGCCGCGGATACCGCGGATCGTCGAGCCACGCGAATCCCGGCATCCACCAGCCGCGCATCGTCCAGTAGTCGCGGGTTTCGACCGAGCGCGTCCGCACCCAGGCGGCGTACTCGGAAAACATCTGCACCCATTCGTGCGACGGGTAGCCGTGCGGGTTCAGAAAGATGTCCGGCAGCCAGGTGCGCCAGATTTTCGGCCGGATGCCGCTGTCGGGATAAATCGGGTCGGGATCCCACTGCGCCGCGACGACATCCACGCCGAGCGGGCCGAGGTAGCCGGCGTGGAGCATGAAGTTCGGGGTGATTTTCTGCAGATCGTAGGCGAGCTGCGCGCCGTCCGCGTTGGTGATCGGGTGAATGACGACGTTCACCTTGTTCAGCTTGTCGCGATAAACGGGATCGGTCAGCAGCAGCTCCGCCATCTTCAGCACATGGCTTGTCGACGACACCTCGTTGGCGTGCTGCCGCGCCGAATACACCACCGTCGGCTTCATCGTCGTCTGCTTGGCCTGCGACCAGTGCGACGCCTCGATCGGCGGCATCAGGTCCATCGCCCAGACGTCCTTGCCGAGATAACTCTGGCCGACTTTGTAGACCGTCGCTTCCTTGAAGGCCGACATCTTCGCGAGAATCCCGTACGCCTCCGGCGGCGGAATCGGCGTGTCCCACTGGACCAGCGGGGCATCGGATCGGCGATCGTCCGATCGGCCATCGGCGAGGTATTTCTTGATATCTGGAAACGGCGCGGGCACGCCGTGCGAATCGAGAGTGGCGACGATCTCGGTGCCCGGCTTGCTCTCGTGCTCCCATCCGATCGTGACCCGGAGATTGCCGAGATCGTTGTAGGACAGCGCGTCGCGGTACAGCCTCGCGTCGTGGAGGCGAGCGAGGTTGGTGAACACCGCGTTCACCTGCTCGGCCGAAATCATCGTGCGATCGACTCGCGTCTCGTCGGTCCGTTTGACGAGTGCGTCGCGTTCGTCCTTTTCGGTATCGACCTTCAGGCGCAGATCCAGCCGATCGACGCCGTCCTGGCCGGCGCGCACCCGCGCCCCGAGCGTCTGAGGCCGTTCGACGGCAATCTTCGGGATGTCGAGCCGGACCTCGCCCTTCCGCCCGTTCCGCTCGGTGTAGTCGACGCTGACGGATGGTCGCGAGGCGTCGAATCCGGTGATCGAGATTCTCGCGCGGCCGGGCTTGCCGTCCGCTTTGGGATGCATCACCGGGATAATCCGTCCGGGATAGGTCAGGCCTGCGCCACGCGTGAAACGACCCATCACGTCAAAGAAGTGGATGGTGTTGAAGTAAATCTCCTCGTGCAGCGCCTCCATCGACGAAATCTGTTCCTGATCGATCGGCAGCCGGTAGTCGGGCTCGCTCATGGTCAGATCGACCGTGAGCTCGCCGAAAAATGGCGCGTCTTCCGGTCGCGGCTTGCCGTTGCTGAGCGCCATCACGTGGTCGTAGAGCGCCGGCAGCGTCTTCGCCTGGAAATGATCCCAGAAGCGCTCGGGATCGGTTTCGATGCGCTCGTCGACGACGGTGCGTCCAGCGACGTCGGCCTTGACCCAACCAGTCGTGACGCGGACGTGCTCGTAGTCTGGAAAACGGTCGAAGAATGGCCGCTCGACGAACTTTGGATCGAACGTCTTCTTGAAGAGCACCGCGCCGTCCGGGGAGGTCGCCATCACCTCGTAGGCCGGCGAGCCGATCGGCGCCTTCTCGAAATGAATCTTCTTCAGATCGATCTTCAGCTCGTTCGCCAGGATTTCGTCGATCGGGTAGAGCTCCAGCAGCCAGCGGCTCGGGGCGTACATGCCCTGTTGTGTCCAGCCCGCCGGCGGCCCGATCTCCGCGAACGTGATGGTGATCTGGTCGACGGCTGTTCCGGCGAGCGCCGGCCGCACGACGTCATAGAGCCAGCTGTAGCCCTGCTTGTACGCCGAGAGCACGGTGACCGACGTGCCATTGGCGTCGGCGCCGGCTTTGACCAGTTCGGCGTGCGCCTGCTGCTCGATCTGCCTGCGAAGTTCCGGCGGCTCGCTCAAACGCGCTTCGATCGAGACCGGCTGCCGCTTCTTCACCGACGGAATCACTTTGGTCCGAAGCGCGACCCAGAACGTGTCAACTTCTGAGGGGATGACGAAGTCTTCGTCGACCAGCGATCGTCCGTGCTGCACGTCGAGGTTCTGGACATCGACGGTGAGCGACGCGGCCTTGATGGACGCGGACGCCTGCTGCTTCACGACCGCCGCGAGACCGTCCTCGGCCTTCTCCACGAAGACTTTCACGTGGGCCGATTCGAGATCCTTGCCCTTCAATTCGGCGGCGAGGCGATCCAGCTTGTAGAGGCTCATCGCCGCCTGACCCGCCGGCGACCTCCCCGCCACGAACTTCCGCACATCGTCTTCGACGTCGTCGAGCGTGGTGCGGTCCTTGCCTCGCTGCCAGATGTGAGGGAACGTCTCGGCCAGTTGCTGGACCGCGCGGTTCACGCCGGCGGCGTCACCGCCGGTGACGATCAGCGCACTCTTTTCGCCGAACGCCTTCTTGACGACTTCGATGTCGCCGTCGCCGGGCGGAAGGTCCGGCGCCGTCCATTTGTGGCTCTTGATCAGATCGTCGACGATCGGATGTTCGGTGCCGATGAGCACCAGCATCGGCTCGGTGTCCGGCGCCTGAATCGCCTTCGCCGATTTGGCGATCGGGATCGCGATGCCGGTCGATTCGAGACCGAGACGCGCCGCGAGATCGATCACGCCGGACGTACCCTCGCCCGCCGCGCTGAGCAGGACGTCGACGCGATCCGGAATCAGGTTGTTGTCGGAGTCAGCCAGTGCGCCGTCGATGCTGTAGAACGTCGAGAGGTCGAAGTTCTCCTTCGTGCCGCCAGCGGGACGCCGGGGCGGGGGCGGCGTGGATGCGACGTCAACCGCGACCGGAGCCGCGGCGGCGCGCGGCAGGTCGACCGGGACGACGCCGGAGCCCGGCGCGCGCAGGCGAACCAGCACGGTCCGGACGTTGGCGTACGAAAGCGCGCGCTTCGGATCGCGGCCGCTGATCGCTTTGAACTGATTGAGCGCGACCTGCGCCTTGACGACATCGCCGAAGCTGGCCATCTGCAGGTCCACGGTGAGGCGCTCGACGCCGTCGGTGTTGCGGTGCACGAGAATCGCGGTCGCGAGAGCCGACGCCGCGCTGATGCCTTTGCCGGCGAGAAACCGGCTGATGTCGCCGGCGATTTTATCGGTCGTCGGACCCTTCGGATCCCAGACGTACGGCAGGCGGCCACCCAGCATCAACGCGGCGGCGTTCAACCCGTCATCGTCCGCGCCGAGCAGAGCGAACGCCGGTTTGCCGGAGGCGGTGAAGGCTGTCACCAGTCCATCGCCGGCTTTGAGGCCGGCGCCCCCAATCGCGTCCAGCGCGACGCCTGATCCGGCGAGCGATTTCGCGCCGACGAAAATCTGGGGCGCCGCGGCCGACTCGGAGGGGCTGACCGCGCCCGCCTGAAACGGCTTCGCGAGCGGCAGGTTCATCGCCGAGGTTTCGAAACCGAGGCGCGCGGCGACATCAGCGGCGGCCGCCAGTTCGCCGTCCGACGGGTGCTGCTGCAGAACGATCCGCACGTCGACGAAATCAATCGCGGCGTCGCCGTTGCGATCCTGGAGGATGACTCCCGGTTTGAAGAGGTCCGACAAGCCAGTTGATGGCGCCGCGATGTCCGCGCGCTGTCCGGAGCCCGAGAGCGGGAACAGCGAAAGGGTCAGGATCAGCAGCGGCAGGCGTTTGTCCACCTCAAGAATTTACCAGTACAAACAAAAGGGCACCGCGTGATTGCGATGCCCCCCTGCTCCGCTGATCCGGCTCCCCCAGCAATTCACGGCGTCCTGCCGCAATCAGATCAACGATGACCGGTCAGTCGCAATCGACGTACCCGGCGGGTTTGCGGCGAAAAGCGCCCGGACGCGACCGGACGGCCTGGCAGGGCTGACGCAGTTGTCGCGGAAGTTACGGTTCTGTCTGGTCCGGCGCCTGCATCTCGAGGAACTGCGCGAGCCGCGGGAGTTGCTGGTCGCGCGCCGAGAGCGTCGGCTGGTCGATCGGCCACCTGACGGCCAGTTCCGGATCGTTCCAGGCGATGCCCTTTTCGTCGGAGCGATCGTAGACGGTCGTGCACTTGTATTCGACCTGCGGCAATCGCGCTCAGCACACAGAAGCCGTGCGCGAAGCCGGGTGGAATGTAGAGCTGCCTGAAGTTGTCGGCGCTCAACGTCACGCCCACCCACCGGCCAAAGGTCGCCGAGCCCGCGGCGCACATCGACGGCGACGTCGAAGATCTCGCCGCTGATGACTCGAACCAGCTTGCCCTGGGGACGCCGCAACTGCAGATGCAGGCCCCGCAGCGTTCCGCCGGACGATTTCGAATGGTTGTCCTGCACGAACGGGCCGTCGATGCCGTGCTCGCGATAGCGATCGGCGTGATAGGTCTCGAGGAAAAAGCCGCGGCCATCGACGTGCACCGTCGGCTCGACGATCAGGACCTCGGGGATGCTGGTGGGAACGACGCGCACGTCAGGCCTCGGTCTCAAGCACGCGCAGCAGGTACTGCCCGTACGAACTCGGTCTTCATGGCCGCGGCGAGCCGCTTCACGTCGGCGGCGGAAATCTATCCCATGCGGTAGGCGATTTCTTCGAGGCAGGCGACCATCAGTCCCTGGCGTTCCTCGATGGCGTGAATGTAGTTGGACGCCTGCATCAGCGATTCGTGCGTGCCGGTGTCGAGCCAGGCGATGCCGCGGCCGAGCTTTTCGACCTCGAGCTGTCCGCGATCGAGGTAGGCCTGGTTGACGTCGGTGATTTCGAGTTCGCCGCGCGGCGACGGCTTCAGATCCGGCCGCGATGTCGAGGACATGATTGTCGTAGAAATACAGGCCGGTGACGGCGAACGACGACTTCGGTTTCGCGGGCTTTTCCTCGAGGCTCGACTGCCCGGCCATTGGCGTCGAAGGCGACCACCCCGTAGCGCTCGGGATCGCGGACCTGATAGCCGAACACGGTCGCGCCGGTTTCGCGCGCCGCCGCGCTGCGCAGGTAGTCGGTGAAGTGGGCGCCGTAGAACATGTTGTCGCCGAGCGCGAGCGCGACGCGATCGGCCGCCGACGAACTCGCGACCGATGATGAACGCCTGCGCGAGGCCGTCGGGGCTCGGCTGCGCGGCGTAGGTGATGCGCAGACCGATTTCCGATCCGTCGCCGAGCAGACGCCGGAAGCCGTCCTGTTCGTGCGGCGTGGTGATCACCAGGACGTCGCGGATGCCCGACAGCATCAGCGTCGACAGCGGGTAGTACACCATCGGCTTGTTGTAGATCGGCACCAGCTGCTTGCTGACGGCGCGCGTCAGCGGATGCAGCCGCGAGCCCGAACCGCCGGCGAGGATGATTCCTTTTAACATTGCTGTTGGCTGAATGCGGATTGCGTATGGACGAGACTGATCACGAAGACACGAAGGTCACGAAGACGCACGAACATCATTCTGAACTCGAGACTCTTCGCAACCTCCGTGATCTTCGTGCCTTCGTGATGAAGCGCGGCAGGCATCAACCGAGTCCCAGCCGTCCCCTGTCGTAGCGGCCCTGCTGCACCTGTTGCGCACCAGTCGCGGTGATCCAGGTACCATTGCGCAGTTGCGGCCAGGCCCTCCTCGAAGGTGTGGCGCGGCGCCCAGCCGAGCTCCTCGCCGGATTTTCGTCGCGTCGATCGCGTAGCGGCGATCGTGCCCTGGACGATCGGCGACGAACGTTTTCAGCGTCTGGTAGCTCGCGCCTTTCAGCGCCGGGTTCGACGCCGCCGGCCGCAGCGTCTCGGCCGCCTCGCAGATCCGATCGACGATCTCCAGGTTGGTGCGCTCGTTGCCGCCGCCGATGTTGTACTTTTCGCCGAGCCGGCCTTTGGCCAGCACCAGCAGAATGCCGGCGCAGTGATCCTCGACGTGCAGCCAGTCGCGGACGTTGCCGCCGTCGCCGTAGATCGGCAGCGGACGGCCTTCGAAGGCGTTGAGCAGCATCAGCGGAATCAGCTTCTCGGGAAACTGAAGCGGCCCGTAGTTGTTCGAGCAGTTGGTGATCAGCACCGGCAGACCGTAGGTATGGAAGTACGCGCGCACCAGGTGATCCGCGGACGCCTTGCTCGCGGCGTAGGGCGAATTCGGCGCGTACGGCGTCTCCTCGCTGAACAGCCCGCTCGCGCCCAGCGTGCCGTAGACCTCGTCGGTCGACACGTGCAGAAACCGGAAGGCCTGCGCGATCGGCCGCGGACATCGAGGCCGACGAGCGTACGCGACGCCTCGAGCAGCACGAACGTCCCGACGATGTTGGTGTCGATGAACGGCTTGGGACCGTCAATCGAT
Source organism: uncultured Acidobacteriota bacterium (assembly GCA_963711765.1). GTDB lineage: Bacteria > Acidobacteriota > Vicinamibacteria > Vicinamibacterales > CAVVIG01 > CAVQFC01. The sequence goes on from CAVQFC010000001.1 coordinate 132,236, forward strand.
CGATCGACGTGCGTCTCGGCGGCGAGGTTGAGCACCGCGGACGGGCGATGCTCGGCAAAAACCTGCGCCATCGCGTCGCGGTCGGCGATATCCGCCCGCACGAACGCGACGCGCGGATCCTTCAGCGGCGCTTCGAGATTCAGCAGGCTGCCAGCGTAGGTCAGCTTGTCGACGATGACGAGGCGATCGACGGTGTGCTGGAGCGCGTACTGAACGAGGTTGGAGCCGATGAACCCGGCGCCACCGGTGATGAGAACTGTTGGCATAGTCAAGTCAGAAGTCGTGAAGTGAGAAGTGAGAAGTGAGGACAGAAATCCCGCGTTCCAGCTCGCAGTTTTCACTTCCGACTTCTGACTTCCAACTTTATACCGCGGCACCCTCTGGATACATCAGCGCCAGCCGCAGTTCCTTGGCCAGCGAGTCAACTGTCGTGCCGGAGCGCTTCCAGGCGCCCTCGGTTTCAAAGCGCAGGTCGCCGATGCGGCGGCCCCACGGCGCGAGCACGCGCCCGATGGCGCGGAAATCGGAGCGGTCCGCGTGTTCCTGGTCGAGCCGGCGGATGACGTCCGGCGCGACGCGAATGAAGGCGCGCAGCGCCGACGCCGAGCGGATGCTGTACTTGCGGCCGTTCCACGCGCCGCCGAACACCATCGCAATCTGCTTGAAGTAGTTGACGAAGAATTTCTTGGCCTCTTCGTGCTGATCGGATTTCGTGGCGGCGAAGACGCCGTCCGCGGCAAACAGCTTTTTCAATTCCTGCGCCAGCGGCGCCTGCGCGACCCGGCCGCGGCCGACACCGAGCAGCTTGATCTCGTCGTAGAGCGGCGAATCTTCGCGGTCGTTGAGCGCGCGCACGACGTCGTGTCCGGTGGCCAGGGCCTCGTCGCGATAGAGCTGCCGACCCGACAGGCTGACCAGATGCGACGCGTTGAGGCGGGTGTGCTTCGCGTTGATGGTGACGAACATCTGGACGACGTGATCCTCCGGCAGCCGATCGAAGATGATCGCCGGCACCGCGAAGTCTTCGCCCTGGAAGCGGTCGATGTCGGCGTGCAGCGCGAGCAGGCGGTGCTGGCCGTCGATGGCGCGCAGAATGCCCTCGCGCTCGGGCACCTTGAGGATGCCGACGCGCGAGTCGCTGTCCGCCGGCGAGAACGCCAGCTTCTCGTCGCAGGAAATGATCACCGCGCCGGGAATCGACGGCAGATCGCGCGCCTGACGGCACTGCTCGTAGTACTGCACGAGCTCGTCGATCTTCTTGCGGATGATCTGCCGCTGGTAGGCCTTGTCGCTCGACGCGATTCGCCGCTCGAGAAAGTCCCAGTTCACCTTCGACGGCGTCGGCATGCCCGGCTTCTGACGGCCGCCGCGAACCGGCGCCTGCGTGTTCTCGCCGTAGTTCAGGACCTCGAAGCGAACGAGCTTATCGATGTCGCTCGCCGTCAGCGAAGCTTGATAGAATTGCACGCCGAATTGCTGCATGCGGATCGCGGCAACGTTGATCATAGGTTGAGTCCCGTAAGCCTCAGACTGGCCCGCAGATGCGGCTCAAAGAGGCGGATTGTATCGCAGGTAAGGTTCCGCACCAACCCAGCCTCAAGCTTGCTAAGTATCACGTATATAAGGAGTTCTGTCATGTTGCAGCTGAGGCGCCTGTCAATTATCTCAGCCACCCTTTTGATCCTCGCCGCCTCGTTCGACTCGTCAATGCTCGCGCAAACCACTGCAAACAAAGCGGTAGACGACGATTTTGCGCGCTCGGTCAAGGAATGGACGACGCGGCCGGAATTCAGCAGCCCACTGGTGGATCACCTGCCCAAGGTCGCGGGCGTGCCGTCGCCGAAGGACATTCTCGGCCACCACATCGGCGCTCCCAAGCAGCTGACCTACTACGCGGATATCCTGAAGTACTACCGCGCGCTCGCCGCTGCGTCGCCGCGCGTGAAGGTCGTGACCATCGGCAAGAGCACCGAAGGGCGCGACCTGGTGGTCGTGTTCGTCGGCGCGGACGACACCATCAGGAACCTCGACACGTATCGCGGCTATCTCGCGCAGCTGGCCGATCCGCGCACGATTTCCGATCAGCAGGCGAAAGAAGTCATTGCGAAGGCGAAGCCGCTCTATCACCTGTCGGGCGGCCTGCACAGCGGCGAGGTCGGGACCGTCAGAGATGCTGATGGAGCTGAGCTACCGGCTCGCCACCGAAGACTCGACGCTGATCAAGCAGATCCGCGACAACGTCATCGTGTCGATCACGCCGGTCGCCGATCCGGACGGCCGCGATCGCAACGTCGACTGGTATTACAAGTACGGCATCAACGAAACCGACGGCCACCCGACCGGCGCCGGCGTTCCGTACTGGGGCAAGTACATCTTCCACGACGACAACCGCGACATCAATTACTCGCAGATCGAAATGCGCGCGCTGCTCGACTGGTACCTGCAGTGGCACCCGCCGATCATGCACGACCTGCATCAGTCGCAGACGCTGCTCTACACCTTCAGCGGGCAGGCGCCGCAGAATCCGAATCTCGATCCGATCCTCTACGGCGAGCTGCCGATGATGGCGAACTTCGAGATGGCGCAGCTCACCAAGTACGGCATGCCGGGCGTCTGGACGCACGGTTACGTGGACATGTGGTCGCCGGGCTACCTGGCGTTCATGTCGTCCAACCACAACGGCATGATCCGCATGTACGAGATCCAGGGCACCAGCGGCGCGAACACGACGAAGATGCGGCTGGGCAATCCGAATGCGGCAGCGGCAGGCCTGCGACAGGTCGGGCGGCGGCGGGCGCGCCCGCTCCCGATGCGGCCGCGATCACCGCCGGACGCAGCAACCAGAGCGAGCGCGAGTGGTTCCGTCCGCTGCCGGCGACCGGCGAATTCGACTGGTCGCTGCGCAACAACACGAACTACGGCGAAACCGGCGTGCTGACCGCGCTGCAGTACACGGCGGCGTTCCCGAACGTCATCCTCGAAAACTTCTACCAGAAGTCGCGGAACTCGGTGGACACGGGACGCAAGGAAGCCGTCGCCGGCTACGTGATTCCGGCGGGACAACGGGACGCGACGCGGGTCGCGCGGCTCGTCAACATCCTGCGCATGCAGGGCATTGAAGTGGGAACCGCGAAGTCTGAAGTCAAACTGAAAGAAGGCACCTTCCCCGCCGGCTCCTTCATCGTCAAACGCGATCAGCCGTACGCCCGGCTCGCGAAAATCCTGCTCGAGAAACAGGTCTATCCCGATTCCGTGACCCGCACCTATGACGATGCGTCGTGGACGATGGGGATGATGAGCCAGGTCGACGTGAAGGAGATCGAGGACAAGGCGGTCCTCGACGTCGCGGTGACGCCGGTGAGCAGCGACGTCAAGCTCGCCGGCACGGTGTCGGGCACGGGATCGATGTTCGCGGTCGCGCATCTACGGCTCGAACAACATGATCACGCTGCGCTATCGCCTCAAGAACCTCAAGGTTCAGGCGGCCGAAAGGGAGTTCAAGCAGGGCGCTACCACCTTCCCCGCCGGCTCCTTCATCGTCTCGGGCGATGCGTGACGCGATCAGATCCGCGGTGGAATCGCTGGGCCTTACCGCGGTCGCGCTGCCGGCGGCGCCGGGGGTCCCGATGCACGACCTGGATCTGCCGCGCCTTGCCGTCTACAGCACGTGGGGCGGCACGCAGGACGTCGGTTGGGTCCGCTACGCCTTCGACAAGTTCGAGGTGCCGTTCGATCTGATCTACAAGGACCAGGTCCGGCAGGGCGAATCTCAAAGGCCGCTACGACGTCATCGTGATTCCGCATCAGGCCGGCAGCGCCAAGCGCCTGGTGTTCGACATCGAGTCGCGGGGCACGGCGATCGCCTACAAGAAGAGCGAGCAGTTCAAGTACCTCGGGATGTACGGCGAGTCCGACGACATCACCGGCGGCATGGGGATCGAAGGGGTCGCGGAGATCGACAAGTTCGTCAAGGCCGGCGGCGTGCTCGTCACGCTCGGCAACGCGAGCTTCTTCCCGGCCGAGTTCGGCCTCGCGCCAAAGATCGATGCGGCGCGGACCTCCGGTCAGTTCTATTCGCCCGGCGCGATCATCGACGCAGAAATCCTGCACCCGGACAATCCGATCTTCTACGGCTACGACAAGAAGATGATTCCGGTCCGCTACGCCAACGGTCCGCTGCTGACCGTGCAGAGCGGAAACCCGTTCGGCGAGAACGCGCCTCCCGGCCCGCCGCCGACGCCGGCCAGCGTGCTGATGCGATGGCCCGGCGGTGACGACCATGTGCTGAGCGGGTTGATGCGCGGCGCCAACGAAATCCGCAACCGGCCGGCGATCGTCGACCAGCCATCGGGTCAAGGACGCGTGATCCTGTTCGCCGGCAATCCCTGCTATCGCTGGCAGAATTTCGGCGAGTTCAACATGCTGTTCAATACGGTGTTGAACTACAACGACATCAAGACGGCGCCGGAGCCCGCGGCAGCCGCCACGACGGCACCTGCGGCGCGATAAGGACTTCGATCGCGGAGAACGCGGAGTTCGCAGAGATTGATTTCTCGGCCTGCTCAGCGCTCTCTGCGTTCGATATTTCAGGCGGTGACAACGCGCGGCTGGGTTTGCTGATCCACCGATCGACCGCGCCACTTCCTGACGAGCGTGTCGCGCCAGCCAATCGCGCGGTACATCAGCACGCTGAACAGCACGAACGCGATCGCTGATCCCCACAACGGCAAACGGTGACGCCAGCCCCAGCTCGCGTACCCGTAGACGAGCTCGACGTGGATCCAGTAGATGAACAGCGAGTTGCGACCGAGCCGCGCCAGCGGATCGATCGTGCCTACCGCAAGCTGCTCCGAAGCGAATCGGACATCACTGTTGGGCGACCCTTTTGTTTCAATGTGGCGCGATCCTTTTGTTTCAAGTTCGCGCGACTCTTTCATTTCACTGTGCCGCGACCCTTTCAGAGTCGCGAACGATCGAGGGCCTGAAAGGCCCGCGCTACGTCGCTCTGCTCGCCTGTTCAGCGCTATGCAGGCGACCTCACACGCATAAATCGCCGATAACGCAATGGTCAGGATCCCGAGTCGGATCGCGAACCAGGTCGGTGACGAGGTCCAGAACGACGACGAGGGGTAGACCGACGGGCGTCCGGCGGTATAGAAGCCAATCACGATCAGCACGACACCGACGCCCGCCAGAACGATCTGCAGTCGCCGTTCGCTTCGGTCATCCTTCGCCGCCGCAATCAGCGCGCCGACGGCGCCGCCGGCGAACACGAACGCTGCCCAGGGAAACACCGTGAAGATCGTGAACTCGCCCGCCGGCCTGATGTACCACTGAAACCAGAGCGGCAGCGCGTCCACCGCAGGCTCGAGGCGCGGACTATCGGCGTCACCATCGCCATCGCGGACGCAATCACCGCGTACCACACGACGCGGGCAGTCGTGGTTCGGGCGAGTCCCCAGACGATACCAGCGCCGACGATCGCGGGTCCCATGATGTTGAGGATGTCCACGCGAAACAACGTCACCGGGTGACTGCCGGGCGTGACGATGAATCCCTGCAGCCTGAACAGAAATCCGAGGATGAAGATCTCGAGGCCGCGGCGGCAGATCGCCTCGACCGCGCGCCCGCGGCTGCCGCTGCGCTGCGCGCTGCGGGTGGCGGCGAGGACGACGGCGAGGCCGGCGAGCCAGAGAAACAGCGGCGCGGCAAATCCGCCGAGCACGTTGGCATCGCGGAACCCGATCGTGCGGCGGACGTTCAGGCGCGTCCAGGCGTCGGTGGTGTGCGCCCAGATCATCAGGAGCACCGCAACGCCCACGCGCCCAGTCGATGTACGCCTTTCTATGCACGTACTTCGTAGGTCGTCGTGAACGCGATGTCCTGCCGCATCGAGTGCCAGACCGAACAGTACTTTTCGTGCGACAAGGCGATCGCGCGGCCGACCGCGTCCGGCGGCACGTCGCCCTCGGCGCTGAAATGCAGCGTCACGCTGACGAGGCGATGCGGTTCGCCGGCGAGCGTTCGGCGGACAGGTGCGCGCGCAAGGCCGTCGGCGCGTAACGTCCCTTGGTCAGGATGTAGGCGACGTCCATCGCCATGCAGCCGGCGAGCGAGAAGACCAGCGTCTGCACCGGCGACGGTCCGGCGACGCCGGCGCTGTCGAGCGTCATCGACGCGTTGCTGCTGACGGCGGAGAACTTGAGCTCGCCGATCCAGGTGAGATCGGCGACGACCGGAGGTTTCGCCACAGCACCCTCGGAGAGGGATTGTAGCCGTTTCGCGGCCGCGGCGGGTCAGCGGACCACGGAGCCGCCGACGGCAGTCGTGCGGACCGGGGTGTGAACCGCGGGAGCCGGCGGCGTCGCCGGCGGTTGAAACATCGGACGCTGCGAGACGAACGACTTGATGGACGACCCATGCCAGCGGCAGCACCACCAGCATGTAGGTGAGGGTGTGGCCGAACGTGCTGTCCGGTCCCCACGATTCGGTGGCCGCGTGGATCGCTTCGCTGAACGGCAGGAAGCCCTGCTCGGACATTTCGTGCACGCTCTGGATCAGCAGCTGCACGACGAAGACGAACAGGAAGATGGCGGTCGCCTGGAAGAAGAGCGCCAGGTTGATGCGGTGACCGTAACGCGACCAGAGCCACGCGATGCCGGCGGCGCCGACGACGCCGAGGGCCGCCCCGAACGCGAGATCCAGCGTGCCGCGCAGCTGCATCAGCAGGAGGGCGGTCTCCATGCCCTCGCGGCTGATCATGAGCGCCGTGAACAGGAACACGCCGAGGAACGCGCCGGCGCCGGGCTGGATGCTCGACGACTTGAGCCGCGCTTCGATGTCGCCCTTCATGCGGCGGCCGGTGCGCCACATGTGGACGATCATCCAGGTGACCGAGATCGCGGCGATCAAGGCCAGCGGACCGTCGAGCCATTCCTGATTGAGGGCGTCGTGTAGAAGGTAGCCGCCGAGCGCGCTGATCGCGATGGCTGCGGCGATGCCCCAATGGACCGCAGACGTGAGCGCCGTGCGCCCGGACTTGCGGAGGTACGACAGGCTGATCGCGACGATCAGAAACGCCTCGAACCCTTCGCGAAGGGTGATGACGAACGCCTGGAGCACGTTGCTGTCAAATCCCTGAAACATGACCCGCCCGACTCTCGAAAATGAGACCCAATCTCAGGATGAGAATCCAGTCTATCGCGACATATCCGACCGGTCAAGTCGGCGATGTCCAGCATGACAACGCCCACTGAGGATCGATTGCCGCCAATCAATCGTTCCGAAACCTCAATGGCGATGAACTCGTCTAAACGGCGTCGAGCTGAATTGGAAGTGCTACGATTCGTCCATCTGAACTGGAGGGTTCACTGAAATGAGGAAGTTCGTTCTTGCAAGTCTCGGGCTGCTGGCCATCGCGGCCGGCGCCACCGCGCAGACGCCCGACGAGGCGATCGAGACGGGCTCTGGCCCCGACGGCGCCGAACCAGAAGGACGCCGTCACGGTCGTCAAGTGGAAGGCCGACGGCACCTACGACACGCTGAAAAAAGGCACCGGTCAGCTGGTCTGTTACGACCGATCGAACGAGCTGGGACGCACCGGCTTCAACGTGCAGTGCACCGTGCTCGGCAACCTGCCGCGCGTCGCACAGAACCGCAAGTTCGAGGCAATGAGCGACAAGGCGGCCCGCACGGCGGCGATCGAGGCCGCCGAGAAAGACGGCACGCGCGTCAAGCCGGTGTACGGCTCGCCATGGATCGACATGAACGGCGCCGACAAGGAACACGCGCGCATCCACCGCACCATCGCCATCCCGGGCGCGACGACGGCGTCGACGGGTCTGCCGACCGATAGCAAGGCGGGCGGCGCGTGGATCATGGACGCCGGCACGAGCACCGCGCACATCATGATTCCGGGGACGTAGAACGACTCGGGGCTCGGGGCTGGGGGCTCAAGCGGAAGAGCACCAACCCCCGACCCTGACTCCGCCCAGCTCCCGAGTTCCCGGGCAGCCCCGATCTCCCAGCCCCGATCCCCAGCCCCTGTGTTGTTCATCATGGCGGCCGTCATCACCATCGTCGCGCTCGGCGACTCCACGACAGCCGGCACACCGGCGTTCAAGTCTCCCATCGAAGCGCCGCCGGACGGCGCCGGCAACGTCGAGAGTCAGTACGCGCACTGGTTGATGCAGTCGCATCCGGACTGGCGCGTGCTCAATCGCGGCGTCAACGGCGAGCGCACGCGATCAGATTCGGGCGCGGTTCGTCGCGCGATGCCGCGGACGAGCGGCCAGATCTGGTCGTCATCATCGGCGGCGTGAACGACGTGTATGAGGGTCGGCCGGCGGAGTCGGCCGAGCGCGAACTCGAAGCGATGTACGATGCGGCGCGCGGCGCCGGTATCCCGGTGGTTGCAGGCAGCATCCTGCCGTACGACAGCGCGACGCCGGATCAGAACGCACGGATGCACGCGATCAATCGATGGATTCAGGCCTACGCAGCGCGTCATGCGGACGTGGTGTTCTGCGATACGCGTGCGGCCGTCGCCGCACCTGACGAGCCGGATCGCCTTGGTGCATCGCCTGACGGCCTGCACCCCTCGCCGGAAGGTTACAAATCAATGGCAGAACGCCTCGAGCCGGTGATTCGATCGGTTCTCGCGCGAGCGCGTGCATTGCGGTAGAGTGAAACGATGATGCGTTGGACAGGGTCGGCGAGTCTCTCGCGGGGCGGACGCTGGAAGCGGATGGCGATCGCGGCGATCTGCGCAGCGTCGATGTCGGCGGCGATTGCGGCCCAGCAGCAACCCACGTTCAAGGCTGGCACATCGGTCGTGTCACTGTTCGTGACGGTCCAGGACGCCAGTAAGCGCCTGATTCCCGGCCTGGTCCAGGACGACTTCTCGGTCTTCGACAACGAGAAGCCGCAGCCGATCATCTACTTCGACAACAGCGTCCAGCCGATCACCGTCGTCGTCATGCTCGATACCAGCGGCAGCATGACGCTGACCATCGACCTGCTGAAGCAGGCGGCCGAGCAGTTCATCCTGCGGCTGCTGCCCGAAGATCGAGGCCGCGTCGGCGCGTTCAACGACAAGATTCAATTCAGCTCGGACTTCACCAGCAATCGCGACCAGCTGGTCAGCGACGTCAAGGCAGCTGGACTACGGCAACGGGACGCGGCTGTGGGACGCGGCGGACGCGAGCCTCGAAGAACTGAAAAACACGCAGGGCCGGAAAGTGATCCTGCTGTTCACCGACGGCGACGACACCGAGAGCCACAACAGCAGCCTCGGGAAGGTGATCGATCGGGCGCGCGCCGACGAAGTGATGATTTACGCGATCGGTCTCGAGAGCAACTACTTCAACGGCCAGCGCATGGTGAAGAGCAAGCCGGACGGCGGGCTGCGGAAGATCGCGGACGAAACCGGCGGCGGCTATTTCGAGCTGACCAAGACGGCGGAGCTCGCGCCGACCTTTACCAAGGTCGCGCAGGAGCTACACAGTCAGTATGTGATTGGCTTCGCGCCGACCCAGCTCGATAACAAAGTCCATAAGCTGGCGGTGAGGATGAAGCAGACGGGAATGACGGCGAGGGCGCGCCGGAGTTACCTGGCGGCCCCCGATAAGTTCACCGTCTCGCACTGAGGCTGGACTCGAGCCAGCCAACGCGGAGACGCCGACTTCTTCGGCCTTGCGTGTTGACGCGTCGTGGCGCGCGCTCAGACGAACGCCGCGGCGACGAGGGTGATGACGAGTAGAAGACCGACGACCCATTCGGCTGTGGCCGAAAAACTCCATTCGCGCATTGCTCAACTCACCTGCCCTTCTCAAAGTTAGACGGACGCCCGTCGGCAAAGGTTTAATAGGCACCATGACTGCCCTCTCCGAACAGGAATTTCGCGTGACCAGCGACCAGGCGCTCGACGCGGCGCGCCACGCATTGCTGCCGCTGGCCGATCGTGAAGGTTTCGAGGTCGAGCTCCAGAACGGCGTGCTGAACCTCGTGTTCGAGGAGCCGAGCGACATGAAATTCGTGGTGTCGCCGAATGCACCGGTGCGTCAGATCTGGGTCTCGGCGATGTCAAGAAGCTATAAACTCTCGTGGACACCGGAGCTCAGCGCGTTTGCGCTGGACGGTGAAACGTTGGCCGTGCTGCTCGACCGCCTGGCGCACACGTTCCTCGAATCCGCCTGACGAGGTGTTGGTCCGGCTCAAGCCGGACACTACCCTGTTGCAGTAGTGTCCGCCTTCAGGCGGACCGTTGGAGGTTGCATGAAACGCCTGTCCGTCGCCTTACTCGCCGCGCTTCTCGTCGCGTCCATCTCCGCGCAGAGTCCGGACAAGCACGAGCTGCCCGGCGATCGTCCGGCGCCGAACGTCCACGCGACGCGGTCGGTCGCGATGGGCAGAAACGGCATGATCGCGACGAGCCAGCCGCTCGCGTCCGCCGCGGGCCTCAAGGTGCTGCAGGACGGCGGCAATGCAATCGACGCCGCCGTCACCGCCGCGGCGGTACTGGCCGTCGTCGAACCGTCGATGACCGGCATCGGCGGCGACCTGTTTGCCATCGTCTACGACGCGAAAACAAAAACCCTGCACGCGCTCAACGCCAGCGGACGCTCGGCGTACGCAGCGACGCCAGAGGTCTACGCCAAGCGTGGCCAGACCCGTATGCCCGGCGCGGGCGTGCTGACCGTCACGGTTCCAGGTGTAGTCGAGGGATGGTCTGAGCTGCTGTCGAAGTTCGGCACGCTGCCGATGTCGAAGGCGGTGGCGCCGGCGATCGGCTACGCGAAGAATGGCTATCCGGTGTCCGAAATCATCAGCGGACAGTGGAAGGCGAGCGAGAAGAAACTTGCTGGAGATCCGACCACCGCCGCGACCTTCCTGCCCAACGGCCATCCACCAGTGCCGGGCGAAATCTTCGCCAACCCCCATCTCGCCGCCTCGCTTGAACTGATTGCAAAGGGCGGGCGCGATGCGTTTTACAAGGGCGCGATCGCGCGCGCCATCGTCGCCGACATGAAGAAGCGCGACGGCCTGCTCGACGAGAAAGACTTCGCCGATCACAAAGCCGACTGGGTCGATCCGATCTCGACCAGTTATCGCGGCTACGACGTCTACGAACTGCCGCCCAATACGCAGGGATTCGTGGTCCTCGAGATGCTGAACATCCTCGAAGGCTTCGACGTGAAGGCGATGGGACACAATTCGCCGGAGTACCTGCACGCGCTGACCGAAGCCAAGCGCATCGCGTTCGCGGACCGGTCGGCGTATCTCGGCGATCCGGCGTCGGTGCCGCCCGCCGTCCTGAAGACGCTGATCTCGAAGGATTACGCCGCGCTGCGGCGAAAGGAGATCAACAAGGATCACGCGGCGGAGGCCTATAAGCCGGGCGTGATGCCTGGCGTCACCCCAAGCGCCGCGGTCGCCGAAGCGCTGCAGAACTTCACCGGCCTCGATCGCGGCGACACCATCTACATGACCGCCGCCGACGGCCACGGCAATTTCGTGTCGCTCATCCAGTCGCTGTTCTCCGACTTTGGCTCCGGCATCGTCGCCGGCGACACCGGCATCCTGCTGCACAATCGCGGCAGCGGTTTCAACCTGACGCCAGGGTCGCCCGACGAGATCGCACCGCACAAGCGTCCGCTTCATACACTGATTCCGGCGTTCGTGATGAAGGACGGGAAGCCGTGGCTGTCGTTCGGCGTGATGGGCGGCGACCACCAGGCGCAGGGCCACACGCAGGTGCTGGTCAACATGATCGACTTCGGCATGAACGTGCAGGAAGGCGGCGAGGCCGCGCGCGTCACCCACGGAAACAACGGATTGCAGGTCGAGAGCAACGTCCCGGAAGCCGTGCGCGCGGCGCTGATCCAGCGGGGTCACAAAGTGTTCTCGAACGCCAATCCGGGCGGCGCCTTCGGCGGATTTCAGGGCATCCTGCTCGACCCGCTGAGCGGCGTCCTGATGGGCGGATCGGACGTGCGCAAGGACGGCCTCGCAATCGGCTGGTGAGGAGAAGCGCTCGGGTGAACCCTCGCGCTACAGGCGCAGCGACGAAGAGTCATCCGCGTCAGGCGGAGCGCGAGGGGTCAGCCGAGCGTTCAAATCCGGAATCCCTCTCTCAACGGATCGTCCTCGTCGACGAGAAACGTGTGCTCGCCGGTAATCCACGCTGAACCTTCGATCTCCGGCACGATCGCCTCGAAATCGCCCACCGTCGTCCGCGACGCGACCCGTCCGGTGAAACGCGTGCCGATCAGGCTCTCGTGAACGAACGGCCGATCCGCGGCCAGCAGACCCATCGCGTCGACTACGGCCATCACCGCCGCGGTTCCGGTCCCGCACGGCGAGCGATCGACTTCGGCGTCCGCGAAGATCGTCACGTTGCGGAGATCGGCCTGCTCGTCGCTGGGCGGCCCGGTGAAAATGGTGCCGTACACACCGGCAAGACCGGGCTCGAGCGGATGAGCGACCGTGATCGCGGCATCGATCGCATGTTTGATTTCCATCCCGACGCGCCGCAGTTCCGGCAAGTGCGGCACGTCGATCGGAAGGCCCACGGCTTCGCAATCGACGATGGCGTAGAACGCACCGCCGAAGGCGACATCAGCGCGAATCTGCCGAGTACCGATTTTGACGCTCAGTCCGCCTTCGAACACGAATGAGGGCACATTGAGTGAACGACACGCTCTCGACGCGGACCGACTCGTCTGGCCCACCGGCTCTCATCCGCGCCCGCGCACGAATCTGACCGGCAGGGGCGTCGTAGACCACCGTCGTGCCCTCGCCTCCCGGCATGATGATGCCGCGCTCGAGCGCGATCGTGGTCACCGCCACGATGCCGTGGCCGCACATCGTGCTGTAGCCCTCGTTGTGCATGAACAGGATGCCCGCGTGCGCCTCATCAGACACCGGCTCGGTCAGGAGCGCGCCGTACATGTCCGCGTGACCGCGCGGCTCGAGCATCAGCGCGCGCCGGAGCTCGTCCGCGTTCGCCTTGACCCACTCTCGCTTGGCCAGCATCGTCTTGCCACGCGGCGACGGGAATCCGTCGACGATGAGCCGCAGTGGCTCGCCCGCGGCATGCGCGTCGATGGTTTGAACGCGTATCATTTGGTCACCTGATTGTCTGGTCATCTGGTCATTCAATCTATTCAATAAGCGATCAAATGACCAGATGCCGCATGACCAAATGAAGTGTTTTTACTCCGACACCTTCGTCCTGCCGTTGCCGGAGCATCACCGGTTTCCTATGGCGAAGTATCAGTTGCTCCGCCAGCGGCTCGTGGACGAGCACGTCCTGACCGCGGACGACCTGCAGGTGCCCGATGCGATCGAATGGGCGGACCTGCGTCTGGTGCACGACGCCGACTACATCGATGCGGTGGCCGGCGGCACGCTGACCGCTGAGGCGCAACGGCGCATCGGCTTTCCGTGGTCGCCGATGATGGTCGAGCGCTCGAGACGTTCGGTCGGGGCGACCTTCGCGGCTGCGCGCCATGTATTGAATGCGATTGACGGGCATGGTGCGGGCCTTTCAGGCCCCGGGAATGGACCCAACCCGAAGGGTCGCGTCGCACGTGTTGGTGTCGCAGGCGCGTTCATTCGCCGTCGCCGCGAACCTGGCCGGCGGCACGCATCACGCCTTTGGCGATCACGGCGAGGGCTATTGCGTCTTCAACGACGTGGCGGTGGCGGCGGCGGTCCTGCTCCGCGAGGGCCGCATCACATCCACGGCGGTGATTGACTGCGACGTCCATCAGGGCAACGGCACGGCGGCGATTTTTCGTCACCAGCCCGCGGTTTTCACCCTGTCGTTCCACGGTGCGCACAACTTTCCGTTTCGAAAGGAAGTCAGCGACCTGGACGTCACCTTCGAAGACGGCGCGGGCGACGATGAGTACCTGTCGACGCTGCGCGAGCACCTGCCGCGAGTCCTCGACGGGCAGCGGCCCGACATCGTCTTCTACCTCGCCGGTGCGGATCCGTACGAGGGCGACCGGCTCGGCCGCCTGAAACTGACCATCGCCGGGCTGCGCGAACGCGACCGTCTGGTCTTCGACGCCTGCCGGCGCAGGGCGATTCCGGTGGTCGTGGCCATGAGCGGTGGTTACGCGCCGGACGTCAACGCGATCGTCACCATCCACTCGAATACAATCCGTGAAGCGGTGGCCGCTTGCTCGCAGCCGTCGACCGAGGCATTGCCAGGCGATCGCTCCCGTGCACGATGGACCTCGCACGACGCACCTCGCACCTCATAGGAGCCGCAGCCAAGTGTCCATCCGATTCAGACTGATGAACGAAGCCGACGTGAGAGCGGTGCTGACCATGGACGACCTCATCGACACCATGACCTCGGCGCTCGAGCGTTTCTCCACCGGGCGCGTCGTGCAGCCGGTGCGCTCGGTGATTTCGATGGGCGGCGATCACGCGTTCTTCGGAACCATGCCGGCCCTCGTGCGGGCGACGGAAGGCGGCGCAGGAGAAGCGGCGCTGGGCGCCAAGCTCGTCACCGTCTTCGGCGCCAACGCTTCCCGGGGGCTGCCCTCGCACCTGGCGACGATTGTCCTGCTCGATCCGGACACCGGCGCGCTTCTGGCGCTGCTCGACGGGCGCTACATCACCGAGGCGCGGACGGCCGCGGTATCGGCGGTGTCCTCCCGCCTGCTGGCGCGCAAGACCGCCGCATCGGTGGCGATCATCGGATCGGGCGTCCAGGCGCGCAGTCATCTCGAGGCGCTGGCTCGCGTCCACACCCTGCGCCAGGTGACCGTCTGGAGCCCGAACAAGGAGCGGCGCGATCGGTTCGTCGACGAGGCCGGCGGGGCCGACGCGGGCTACAAGGTGACCGCGGTGGACCATGCCGGGGAGGCGGTGGTCGGCGCCGACATCGTCGTCCTGGTCACGGCGTCGCCGACCCCGGTCCTCGAGAACGGCTGGGTGAAGCCGGGCGCGCACGTGATCTCGGTCGGCGCCACTCGACCGAACCAGCGCGAGATGGATCCGGCTCTCGTCGCCCGCGCGCGCGTGTTCGTCGATTCACGCGTCGCGGCGCTGGTCGAATCCGGCGACATCGTCCTCGGCATTCAGGAAGGACGGTTCGGGCCGGAGCACGTCCTCGCCGAGCTCGGCGAGCTGATCGCCGGCAAGGTCTCAGGCCGTCAGAACGACGGCGACGTGACGATTTTCAAGAGCCTGGGATTGGCGGTGGAAGACGTGACGGCGGCCGATTTGGCGTACCGACGCGCCGTCGAACGGGGGCTCGGACAGGAACTTACGCTTTAAAGAAGTGAGAAGTGAGAAGTAAGAAGTGAGAAGTCTCAAGTCAGAAGGCTGACTTCTCACTTCAAACTTCTCACTTCTAACTTTCTACGGCGCGGTGGGCGTAGCGGCCGGCGCCGGCTGCAGTTCCTTCTCCTGGGCGTCAAACCACTTCTGGTAGTCCGCGGCTGTCTGAATCGTGAGGAAGCCGCGCATCCGGTAGTGGCCGAGGCCGCACAGCTGCGAGCAGGCGATTTCGTAGTCGCCGACGCGGTTGGGGATGAACCACACCGGAATCTGCATCCCGGGGATGGCGTCCTGCTTCACGCGCATCTCGAACAGGCCGAAGCTGTGGATCACGTCCTTGGTCGAGAGGTGAACCAGCACCGGGCGATCGACCGGCAGGTTCAGCTGATTGACGGTCGTGATGTCGTCCTTGGCGTTCGGATCCTTGCGGTCGAGCCCGAGCGGGTTGTCGGCGCTCACCAGACTGATGTCGGTACGGCCGAACTTTCCGTCCGGTCCCGGATAGTGGACGTTCCAGGCGAACTGCTCGCCGACCACGCGCACCACGACCGCTTCGTTCTCGGCCGGGAACGCCTTGACGCGCTTGGCCCAGGCCGGAATCGCGTAGAACACGAGCAGCAGCACTTCGATCAGCGCGACCGCGACCTCGGTGCCCTTCGAGATCTTGCCCTTCGCGCCGGTGTAGCTCGCCTTCGGGTTCGCGCCCTTGCGGAAGCGGAACAGGACGAAGATGAAGAGACGCGCCCCAGCCGACGAACAGCACCAGCATCAGCCAGTGCACCAGCGACGATCATCTGATCGATTTCGCCGGCGTGGGTTGACGCCTCAACCGGCAGCCCCAGGTAGTTCAGCATTGAGCGATTCCCTCCTGCGCTGCGACGCGCCTGGCGCGCCGTATCAGGTAGATGAAGAACGACGCGAACGCCGCCGAGCACGCCGGCGACGACCACCAGCATCGCGATGATGCCCATGTTGGTCGCGATCGCCAGCGGCGAATTGCTGTCGCCGAAGCAGACCGGGCAGGCGAGCGCCGCCCGCGGCACCGCCAGTACCAGCAGCATCAGGATGAAGAATGTTTTTCGCATATCTGCCTCGCCCGACTGAAGCCTCGCGCTACAACTGCCTGGTTTTGCGCTGGAACGCCGCGCCGTACATGCTCAGGCCCACCACGCTGCCGAGCGAGCTCACCGCGCCCAGCACGTAGATAATCTGGTGCGCCGCGCGATACATGCCCACCGACCAGGCGGCGCAGAACGCCGCCAGCACGACCGATAGCGCGATGAACAACAGGTGAAAAGCGCGCAGCGACATCTCAGTGCTCCGGATGCTGCGCCGCGGCCACGCCGACGGCCTGTCCCGGCGTGCCGATGTTGTCCATCATCGTGAAGATCGGCACCGTCATCAGGATGATGAACCCGACCACCGTCAGCAGCAGCGCGCCGTAGATCCACTTCTTCTCGTGGCTCAGGTGCATGAAGATCGACGCGACCATCGATCCCTTCATCGTCGCGATGATCAGCGCCACCGTCATCGCCGCCGGCACCGCGAGGTGCAGCGCATTGGCCGCGACCGTGATGCCGGTAAAGACGAGCAGCGACGCGCCCACCATCATGTAGGTGCGAATCGACTTCTTGACGCCTTCAGGATCCGAATGCATGCGTTCTCCAGGTTCCGCCTGAAGGCGGACACGACAAATTTCCGGACCTAGAGCAGATACAAAATCGGAAACAGGAAAATCCAGACCAGGTCCACGAAGTGCCAGTACAGCCCGGTGATCTCGATCCGGTTCGTGAACTGTTCCGGGTTCTTCTTCCACAGACCGGCGCCCGGCCCGATGAAATACAGCATCACCACCATGCCGCCGAGGATGTGCAGCCCGTGCAGCCCGGTCAGCGTGAAGTAAATCGCCAGAAACGTGCTGTGCCACGGCCCTTCGCCACGCGCGAAGTGATCCACGTACTCGAAATACTTGTTCACGAGGAACACGCCGGACAGCACGAACGTCGCGATCAGGTAGAGCTTGTGCTTGCCGAAGTCGTTCATCTTCAGCGACGCCCACGCCATCACCATGGTCACCGACGAACTGATCAGGATCACGGTGTTGATCGCGCCGAGCTTGACGTTCAGCTCGCCGTGCGGCCACTCGGCCGCGCCCATGCGCAGGATGATGTAGGTCGAGAACAGGGCGCCGAACAGCATGACTTCCGACGCCAGGAACAGCCAGACGCCGAGCTTGCCGTTGGTGAGCCCGGTGTCCGGACGCTCTTCGACGGTAAACGGAATATTCATGGACTACGCCTTCTCCGGCTCGAACTGGGGACGTGAAGTCCTTCGCGGCGCCCGGCACGCTGTACTCGTAGGGCCCGCGGTAGACGATCGGCTCGGTCAGGAAGTTGCCGTGTCCCGGCGGCGACGGCGCCGACCACTCGAGCGTGGTCGCCTCCCACGGGTTGCGATCGACCGGCTTGCCCCACTTCATGCTGGTGAAGAAATTGACGATGAACGGCAGCTGGACAGAGGCCCAGGCGTCCACGCCGCCATGCCGATGACGATGTTCAGTTTCAGCGGCAGGCCGGCGTTGTGCGCGTACTGCGCGCCGCCGTCATACATGCGGCGGTTCATGCCGGCCAGTCCCTGGATGAACATCGGCATGAACACGATGTTGATGCAGATGAACGAGCCCCAGAAGTGGATCTTGCCGAGCAGGTCGTTCATCTTCCTGCCGGTCGCCTTCGGGAACCAGTAGTAGATGCCGGCGAACAGCGCGAAGATCGTCCCCGGCGCGACCACGTAGTGGAAGTGGCCGATGACGTAGTAGGTGTCGTGCAGGTGGATGTCCGACGGCGCCAGGCCGAGCGGCAGGCCGGTCAGGCCGCCGATGCCGAACATCGGCAGGAACGCCAGCGCGAACAGCATCGGCGTCGTGAAGCGGATCGACGCGCCCCACAGCGACAGCAGCAGCGCCGTCAGAATCACCACCGACGGGATCGAGATGATCATCGTCGTGGTCTGGAAGAACGCGCTCATCGTCGTGCCCATGCCGGTCATGAACATGTGGTGCGCCCAGACGATGAACGACATGAAGCCGAGGAAGATGACCGAGTAGACCAGCGCCTTGTAGCCCCACAGCGGCTTGCGCGTGTTGTTGGCGATGATCTCGCCGACGATGCCCATCGCCGGGAGGATCAGGACGTAGACCTCGGGGTGCGCGAGGAACCAGAACAGGTGCTGCCACAGCAGCGGATTGCCGCCGCCGGCAAGCACCAGCGGCTTGCCCGACACGACCAGGCCGCTCGGCAGGAAGAAGCTGGTGCCGGCGAGGCGATCCATCAACTGCAGGACGCCCGCCGCTTCGAGCGGCGGAAACGCGAGCAGCAGCAGGAACGACGTCACGAACTGCGCCCAGACGAAAAACGGCAGCCGCATCCAGCTGAGGCCCTTGGCCCGCAGCTGGACGATGGTCACGATGAAGTTCACCGAGCCGAGCAGCGACGAGGTGATCAGGAAGATCATGCCGATCAACCACATCGTCTGGCCGGGCGAGATGACCGAGAGCGGCGCATAGGACGTCCAGCCGGACTGCGCGGCGCCGCCAGGCTGGAAGAAACTCGCCAGCATCATCACGCCGCCGCAGAAGTACACCCAGTAGCTCATCATGTTGAGCTTGGGGAACGCCATGTCGGGCGCGCCGATCTGGAGCGGCATGACGAAGTTGCCGAAGCCGCCGACCGCCAGCGGCACGACGCCGAGGAACACCATGATGGTGCCGTGCATGGCGCCCAGCTGGTTGTAGAACTCGGGCAGCATGATGCCCATCGGCGCGCGATCCTGTCCGAGCCAGAGGCCGATCAGCGGAATCGGCCTGCCCGGATAGGCCAGCTGCCACCGCATGATCATCATCAGGGTGAAACCGAACAGCAGGAACAGCAGCGCGGTAATCGTGTACTGGATGCCGATGACCTTGTGATCGAGCGAGAAGACGTACTTCCGCCAGAATCCGAGTTCCTCGTGTTCGGCGTGCGCATGGTCATGAGCATGCGCCGCGCTCCCGTGGCTGATCGCGTTGTCCAACGCTGGACTCCTTGTCAGGAAGACTGATCGATAGGCGTGGGGATTGTATGCAGAAGGCACAAGCGGGCGCAAGTAGTGCCCGGAGGCCCGTTTACGGTTTCCGTCCGGCGGGCTAAGATCGACCTCGATGATCCCAGTCCGACGGGCGAACGCCGGGTGCGCCTTCCTCGTAATCGTCGCACTGGGATGGCCGTCGCAGGCGGTGGCGAACCCTGAATCGATCGCGTTGCGGGCCAAAGCCTCCTTCGCGCTGCTCAGCCTCGATCACGATGTCGCGCTCGCGACATTCAGGCAGGCGGTCGCCGCGGATCCGCAGGATCCTGCCGCTTACCGCGGCCTCGCCACCTCGCTCTGGCTCAGCATCACGTTCCGCCGCGGCAACATGACGGTGGACGACTATCTCGGGCGTCCGAACAAACCCAGCACGGCGCAGCTGCCGCCGCCACCGCCCGAAACCGTCACCGGTTTTCACGACGCACTCGGATCGCGCGACCGCCCTTGCCCGGGCCCAGATCGCGGCGAACCCCCGCAACGCCGACGCGCACTTCCAGCTCGGCGCGGCCGTCGGACTCCGGGCCTCCTACACCGCGACGGTTGACGGCAGCGTGATGGGCGCGTTTCGCGCCGCGCACGAGGCCTACGACGAGCACGAGACGGTGCTGTCGCTCGCGCCCGAGCGCAAGGACGCGGGGCTGATTGTCGGCAGCTATCGCTACATCGTGGCCGCGCTGTCGATGCCGCTGCGGATGATGGCGTACATGGCCGGCTTTGGCGGCGGCAAGCAAAAGGGCCTGGCGCTGATCGAAGGCGCGGCGGCCTACGGTGGCGACAACCAGTCCGATGCGCGGTTCGCGCTCATCCTCATGTACAACCGCGAAAGCCGATACGACGATGCCTTGACGCAGCTTCGGCTCCTGAGAGAGGAATTTCCACGCAACCGGCTGGTCTGGCTGGAGACCGGCTCGACCAACCTTCGCGCCGGGAGGGCGGCGGACGCCGAACGGTTTCTGAGCGAGGGAATGGCGCGGTTCGCGGATGACAACCGCCCGCGGATGTACGGCGAGGACGCGCTGTGGTCCTACAAGCTGGGTGCCGCGCGTGCGGCGCTTGGCAAGACCGCCGAGGCGACCACCGAGCTGCAGCAGTCGATTGGCCTGGAGGGCCGCAAGTGGGTCCACGGCCGGAGCCATTTCGAGCTGGGCAAGCTCGCCCTGAAGGCCGGCAACAAGCCGGCGGCGGCCGGCGAATTCAAGGAAGCGATCGCGCTCTGCGACGACGACAACGACCCGAACACCGCCGACGAGGCGCGCCGCCTTCTGAAGTAGATGCGAACTCCGGTCGCCATCCCCTCGTCTAGATCGATAGCGCCATGAGCGACTCGACCAGGAAAACGTGGATCTCGATCGTGATCGCGTCGATCATCCTGATCGGCATGCTCGCGGTCGCGGTCGTTGGTGGCACCGCGTATTTCTTCTCGCGGCACATCAGGACGGAAGCCGCCGAATCGGACGCCGCGGCCCGGGAGTTCGACGCTGCGCGCCAGCGCTTCGCCGGGCAGCAGCCGCTGATCGAAATCCGCGGCCCCGACGATGCCATCGTCCATCGCGAAAGGATTCCGGCGGCGATGCCGGCGACCAAGCTCGATACGCTTCGCGTGCTGGTCTACGACTCGGACGCCGGCAAACTGGTGCACGTCTCCATTCCGTTCTGGCTGGTGCGGCTGGCGCCGTCGAAGAACCTGTCGTTCGTCAACAGCGGCGTCGATTTCGATTCGAACCGCATGCGCCTCTCGGTTGACGATCTCGAGCGCCGCGGTCCCGGGCTGATCCTCGATCACGCCGATCGCCGGAATTCTCAGGTATTGATCTGGGCCGAATAGGCCGGCGCCGCGTGAGGTTCGAGCGATCGCCGCATCCGGCTCCACATCACGACGGCTGCCAGCGCCACCGCGGTCACCAGCGACACCGTCAGACATAGATAAAACATCGTCGGCCAGTACGAGAACCTCACAGTGTGGGGGCCAGGCGCGATGTGGACCGCGCGGAAGAGCGCGTCCGCGCGCAGGATCGGCGCAGGCTGGCCGTCCACCTCCGCACGCCAGCCGTCCGCGAACGAATCCCTCAAAACGACAAAGCCGCCTTCAGCCGGTGCAACCGCCGCGATGACGACCTCAGTGTCGTGGTCCGTCGTGATTCGCGCGGAGGGTGGCCCCGGCGTATTGGCGGTCCCGGCCGGCCCCGGGGGCGGCGCCGCCAGCGTCACCGGCGAGTCGGCCGCGATCGGATCCTCGAACAATGACGCGATCCAGCGGGATATGTCTGGCACGACAACCGATCGTGCGGCCACCGAGGCCCTTCGTGCATCGGGAACGCAATCGTAGACGGCCATCTGGCCGAAGCGATCGCCGACCGGAGCGATCGATCTGCTGCCCGGGAACGGCGGAGTCGACTGCAGACAGTATCGGACAGCGCCGCGCGCGAGGAAGCGGAGGCGCTGCGAGCGATCGGCGACGTCGAAGTCGAGGCCGGCGCGAAAATTGTCGACCGGCCACAGCAGCGGCAAGTCGTACGAAAGCAGTTCGCGCGCGTTCCAGCCGGCTGGCGCCATCGCCAGGTTGGCCATCATCGACGAGCGCCCCTCCTCCACTGTGCCCTCGGTCGGCGCTTTCCATTCGATACCGCTCAAGTCAATGTCCTGGGCGTTCAGCGCGCCGTTCCATTTGCCGCCGAAGTGGAATCGCGCGTCGGGGTCGGCGGTCAACACGGCAATCCACGCGGGCGGGCCGAGCCGCGCCGCGGGCATCACCGGGTTCAAGCCAAGGGTCGCCACCAGCAATTCGACGGTCGCCACCGCAAACAGCAGCCGCCGCGCGACCCCACCCTCGCGTCCCGCTCGCGACCCGAGATACACGAGCAGCGTGCTGGTGGCGAGCAGCATCAAGGCGCGGACGGCGATCGGGGGGAGGCTGTCGAACAGATACGCCGCACCCGAGACTGGGTCGGCGACGCCGACGGCGGCGCCAATCCTGTAGAAGACACCCGCCCCGGTCACCGGCGCCACCACGACTAGCGCGGTCAAGGCGACCAACGCAAGACCCGCGATGCCGGCGATCCCGAACATCGCCCTGGTCGCCTTTGGTGACAACGCTGATAGCCCGTCGACCGAATCGGCGCGATCGAGCACGCCCATCGCCTGAGCCGCCAGCGCCGCGACGCCGAAGGAAGCGAACACCAGAAACTTCGCGGGGAAGCGGAAGCTGCGAATCGGCGGCACCAGGCGCTGCAGCAACGGGTAGACCGGCGTGAAGTGTCCCAGCGACAGCACCGTCGCCGCGCAAACCACCGCCAGCCAGAACAATCGCCGTCGCTTTGCACCGACGAACATCCCGACCGAACCCAGCAGAGCGGCAACCAGGCCGACGTAGATGACATGGAAAAACGGATCGCGCCCGCTATTGAGCGGAGCGATCCACGGCACTTGGTTGTAGTAGTGGAGGAACGAGTCGCCGAACACGTTCGGCAGGATCGCCTCGACCAGCCAGAGCGGATGAACCGACCAGAAGTTATCGGTCGGCATCAAGCCGCGCGGAGACACTCGCGCCGCCAGCGCCATCGGGACTAGCTGCACGGTCGACAGCAGAATCCCGACCACGATCGCGCCGCCGATCCGAATCATCGACTTGAGGACGAAACGTGGACCTCCGGGCGCATCGAGGCAAACGACGACGTAGGCGACGAGCAGCGCCGTCGTGCCGACCAACGTGACCGGTTCTCCAGACAGCACTTGCAGGGCGATCGCCACCGCAACCAGCGCGAAGTGCGCAACTGACGGCGAGTCATGATCGCGATCGACGGCCCAGAAGATCCACGGAATCCAGGCGACCGACCACGATAGGTTGGGGAAATTTCCCGTGGAGGCAACCGGACCACTGGCGGCGAACACGATCGCGCCGAGCGCGGCGCTCGCGCCAGAGCCGTAGCGGCGCAGGAACAACCACATGCCGAGCGCCGCCAGCGGAAACGGCGCGGCAACGATCAGGTTGAACCCGGGAACGGCCGGAATCAGCCGCAGTATCAGGACCGGCAGCAGGAACAGCTGATTGAGCGCGTCGGGGAAAACCGGCTGTCCGGCTGACGCGTACGGATCCCAGAGCGGCCACGAACCGCTCAGCAGCGAGCGGTGCATCCACAGGTGCCGCGGCCAGAAGAACATCGTCAGGTCGCGGATGTAGAAAATGTGCGTCAGGCTCAGACCGCGGGCGAACGGAACACAGGCCCCGAGAACGGCCATCAGCGGCCAAATCCATCGGCGGTTCCTTTCGGCGGAGGACACGGAGCGGATTATTGCACGCGGCTCGGGCACGCCCGGTCGCGGCTGGCCGGCGAATTGGTTTCAAGGCTTGCGCCCGCCGCGCAGGACGCGCGTCGCGGGCAGAAAAGGGGCAGAAAGTAAAAAGCCCCGGCCAACGGCCGGGGCTGGGATGAAGGGAAAAATTGCCGCCGAGCTAAACGCGTCGATCTATGAATGATGGTAGCGGTACGGGGAATCGAACCCCGGTCCCGTGGCTGAGAACCACGTGTCCTGACCCCTAGACGATACCGCCACTCGCCGTCCCGAACCTCGCATTTTACCAAACTTGTATGATGGAGTCCATGTTCCGGTGGCTCCTCCTGCTCGATCGTCCTCGCCGCGCTCGCCCTCGGCGGCGCCTATTTCGTCGCCGCGCGCGGGACACCGCCCGTGCTCGTCATCGTCAAACCTGAGAAGGTCGTCGGCCAGACCGGCGCGGTGGAGCTGACCGCGGAGGCGCCCAACGCGCGCTTTACGGCGCTCGCCATCTCGCTCGAACAGAACGGCAAAACCGTTCCGCTGTTCAGTCTGGACAAGCCCGATACCGCCACGGTGACGCCGGTCAGCCGCAACCAGATTCGCATCGCGCGCGCCATCGGCAAGGTGAACGTGCCGGAACTGCAGTCCGGTCCGGCGAAGATTGTCGTGACCGCGACACGGCCTTCGTTCCTCAACCTGACCAAGCTGACCAGCAGCGCCTCGAAGGAATTTCAGGTGCGGCTCGATCCGCCGCGCATCGCCGTTCTCTCGACCCATCACTACGTGAACCACGGCGGCGCCGAAATGGTCGTCTACAAAGCCACGCCGCCCGACGTCACGTCGGGCGTCCGCGTCGGCGACGTCGAATATCCGGGATTTCCGGCGACCGGCGCCGGCGTCGAAGGCGCCGATCCTTCACTGAAGGTCGCGTTCTTCGCGCTGCTGCACGATCAACCGCTGAACACGCCGATCGTCGCGTTCGCGCGCGACGAGGCCGGCAATCAAGCCAAGGCCACCTTCGTCGACAACGTCTTCGAGAAGCCGTTCAAGAAAAGCCGGATCGAGATCGACGACAAGTTCATCAACCGCGTCGTGCCCGACATCATCGAGCACTCACCCGAGCTGAAGATGACCGCGCCGCCGCAGGACAGCCCCGAGATGCTCGCGGCGTTTCTGCGAATCAACGGCGAGCTGCGCAAGATCAACGCCGACGAGATCGCGGCACTGGCGGCAAAAACCTCACCTTCCCGGCTGTGGGAGGGCCCCTTCACCCAGCTGGGCAATTCAAAGGTCGAAGCGAGCTTCGCCGACCATCGCACCTACATCTACAAGGGCAAAGAGGTCGATCAGCAGACCCACCTCGGCTTCGACCTCGCGGTCACCGAGCACGTGCCGGTGCTCGCCGCCAACAGCGGCATCATCGTCAACGCCAGCTGGCTCGGCATCTACGGCAACTGCGTGATCATCGATCACGGTTTGGGCGTGCAGTCGCTGTACGGCCACCTGATGTCGTTCGACGTGAAGGTCGGGGACAAGGTCACCCGGGGTCAGTTGCTCGGCCGCAGCGACTCGACCGGCCTGGCCGGCGGCGATCACTCCACTTCACGATGCTGGTCGGGGGCCGGATGGTCAACCCGGTCGAATGGTGGGACCCGCACTGGATGACGGACCGGGTGGATCGGAAGCTCGAAAGAAGCAAGGTAGAATAGTCTGTTGTTCTGACTCAACAGTCCTTTTGTTTTCAGGAGAGTTTCAATGCGTCTACGTAACGCTTGGGTCGGTGTCCTCGGAATCGCGCTCGCGACCACCGTCGTCGCGTGCGGTGGTAGCCAGGAAACGTCGAACAAGTCGGCGGATCCGACGTCACCGGCCGCAGCTGGCGCTGGCCAGAAGGTCGACATGGCCACGTTGGCAGACGTCAAGGGTGTGGCCTCGCTCGACGGCGTCGCGCCGAAGAACGAGCCGATCAAGATGAACGCGGATCCGGTCTGCATGCGCGAGAACAAGACGCCGCAGATCGCAGGAAACCTACGAGGTCGGCTCCGACGGCAAGTCGCTCGCCAACGTGTTCGTGTACGTGAAGGACGGCCTCGGCAACTACGTGTTCGACACGCCGACCGACGCCGGCGACGATCGACCAGAAGGAATGCCGCTACCATCCGCACGTGTTCGGCATGCGCGTCGGCCAGCCGCTCGAGATCATCAACAGCGATCCGACGCTGCACAACATCCACGCCATGCCCAAGGCCAACCAGGAGTTCAACAACGGCCAGCCGATCCAGGGCATGAAGATGACGCACACCTTCACCGCGCAGGAAGTCATGGTGCCGTTCAAGTGCGACGTGCACGGCTGGATGAACGCCTACGTCGGCGTCGTCAACCACCCGTACTTCGCGGTGACCGACAAGGACGGCAAGTTCGAGCTGAAGGATCTGCCGCCCGGCACCTACACGATCGAGGCGTGGCACGAGAAGCTCGGCGCGCAGACGGCCAGCGTGACGATCGGCGCGAAGGAGACGAAGGACGTGACCTTCACCTTCAAGCCGGTTGCGGTCGCGACGAACTAAGCACGAACGCCAGTCATGGCTAATGGCTGAAGGCTGATGGCTACAACGCTGAACCATCCGTCGTAGCCATTAGCCATTAGCCCTCAGCCATTTTGGGATGCTTCACCGCTTTTCGAAATTCCTCGTCGCCTGCACCGTCCTTCTGATTCTGGCGGGCAGCCTCGTCACGAGCACGACGCAGGACTCTCGGTTCCGGACTGGCCCACCAGTTACGGCTGGAACATGTTCACGTTCCCGCCATCGATGTGGGTCGCCAACATCCTCTACGAACACGGTCACCGGCTGATCGCGAGCAGCGTCGGCTTCCTCACGATCATCCTGGCTGTCTGGCTGTGGGTCGCCGAGCCGCGGCGCTGGGTGCGGTGGTTCGGCGTGGCGGCGCTCGGCGCGGTCGTCGCGCAGGGCCTGCTCGGCGGCCTCACCGTGCTCTTCTACCTGCCGGCCGCCATCTCGACCGCGCATGCCGGACTCGCCGAGATCTTCTTCTGCATGACCGTGGCGATCGCGTTGTTCACGTCGCCGCGGCTGGATCGACCGACGACGCCGCGCGGTTGACGATCCGACGCTGCGCCGGCATCGCGACCGACGACGACGGTGCTGATCTACACCCAGATTCTCGTCGGCGCGACGATGCGGCATACCGGCGCCGGCCTGGCGATTCCGGACTTCCCGCTGATGTTCGGCCACCTGGTGCCGGACCACTGGTACGCCGAAAATCGCGATCCACTTCACGCATCGCGTCGGCGCGCTCGTCGTCACCACCTCGCGTCGATCGCGGCTGTGCTCGTGGATCTGGTCGCGCCATCGCGATCGACCCGAGTTGACGCGGCCGGCGATGCTGATCGCGGCGCTGGTCGCCACGCAGGTGACGCTCGGCGCGCTGACCGTGCTCAGCCGCCCGCGACGTCTGGATCAACAGCTTCCACGTCGTCTGCGGCGCGCTGGTGCTGACGACGTCGCTGGTGATCACGCTGCGGAGCTGGCGCGTGAGGTTTGCATCCGAGCCGGTCGGAGTGAGATCGAGCACGGTCCGGCTGAAGCCGGACACTACGTCTGTCGGTCACACTGCATCTGTCGGCAGCGCCAGCGTCGGCGGTATCCGTAGAGTCCGGCTTCAGCCGGACCCGCGGGGACGCGCATGAAGAACGCTCCGCCGACGCGACCGCCATCGCCGTGCGCCGACGCGCCGCCGGTCCCGAGCGCGATCGCCGACTACCTCGCGCTGACCAAGCCGCGCCTCAACGTGCTCGTCGTCGCAGGCAGCGCGGCCGGCTACTACCTGGGCGCGACCAGGGCCATCGACCTCGCTGCCATGGCTGAAGCCGTCGCGGGCACCGCGCTGGTCGCCGGCGGCGCGGCGGCGCTGAATCAGGTGTACGAGCGCGACACCGATGCGCTGATGCGTCGGACGCGCATGCGCCCGCTCCCGGACGGCCGCGTTGCGCCGGCCGACGCGCGCGTCTTCGGCCGGCGCTCGCTGCCGCCGGACTCGGCATTGCTCGCCGCTCGCACCAACTGGCTGTCGACGCTGCTGGCGCTGGCCACGCTGGTCATCTACCTGGCGATTTACACGCCGATGAAGCGGCGCACGCCGCTCGTCGACGCTGGTCGGCGCCGTGCCGGGCGCCTGCCGGCGCTGATCGGCTGGACGGCGTCACACGGCAGCATCGATCGCGGCGGCGCGGCGCTCTTCGCGATCGTCTGTTCTGCTGGCAGATTGCCGCATTTCATGGCGATCGCCTGGCTCTACCGCGACGACTACGCGCTGGCCGGATTTCCGATGCTGCCGGTGATCGACCCCGAGGGCAGGCGCGCCGGGAAGCAGGCGGTCTACTGGGCGATCCTGCTGGTGCTCGCCAGCCTCGGACCCGACGTTCAGCGGACTTGCCGGCAGCGTCTATCTCGGCGCCGCGCTCGTGCTCGGCGGCGGCATCCTGCTGGCTGGCGGTTCGATTTGCGACCGTGCGCAGCGAGGCCACGGCGCGCGCGCTGTTCTCGGCTCGATCACCTACCTGCCGCTGTTCTGGATCGTGATGATCGGCAACCATCTGTGACCGTCCACGATCTGCCGGCGGTCAACGCCACGCTGAACGGCCTCTCGGGCGTCCTTCTCGCCATCGGCTACGTGCTGATCCGCATGCGGCGGATCGAGCTGCATCGCAAGGTGATGATCTCGGCCTTCGTCACCTCGTCGCTTGTTCCTGGTCTGCTATGTCGTCTACCACGCGCAGGTCGGATCGGTGCGGTTCGTCCGTCAGGGGTTCGTGCGGCCGTTGTATTTCACGATTCTGATCACCCACGTCACGCTGGCCGCGACGGTGGTCCCGCTCGCGATCATCACGCTGACGCGCGGCCTGAAGGGGCGATTCGCCCAGCATCGACGCATCGCCCGCTGGA
Source organism: uncultured Acidobacteriota bacterium (assembly GCA_963711765.1). Taxonomy (GTDB): domain Bacteria; phylum Acidobacteriota; class Vicinamibacteria; order Vicinamibacterales; family CAVVIG01; genus CAVQFC01. Next base: position 160,900 of record CAVQFC010000001.1, read on the forward strand.
CCTTCCCGATCTGGATGTACGTGTCGGTGACCGGCGTGCTCGTCTACGTGCTGCTGTACCAGCCGACCTGGCTGATCTGAATTGGGTAATCGGTGGATTGGGCAATTGGATGATTGATTGGCAATCGATCAATCAAGTACCAGATTGCCCAATTCTCCAATTCTCCAATCAGTAGAGCAAGTATCGCGCGCGGGTGGCCCGCCAGCCTGCCTCGTCGGCTGACCACGACGCGGCGATCGAGGACGGGCTCTCGCCGGCGCGGATTTTCGCGATCGTGGTCCTGGATCCGAGGAGCAGCGCTGCATCCTCGAGTTTGAACTGCGAGCCGTAGAGGCGCGACAGCGCGGACGCGATCTCGACGCCCATGCCCACCGGCCGGAGACGCTCGCGATCGGTGACGACCAGGAACACCCCGTGACAGGCCTGTCCGCCGAGTTTGGCTCCCGCGGCAGGCGTGAACGTGACCGGATAGAAGCGCACGCCGGGCACCGCCGCCGCGTTGAGCGCCGCTGCGAGCCCGGTCGCATCGATCCACGGAGCGCCGATCTGCTCGAAGGGCGTGTCGGTTCCGCGGCCCGACCGAAATGTTGGTGCCTTCGAGCGCGCCGATGCCGGGATACACCGTCGCCGCCAGCATCGTTCGCATGTTCGGTGACGGGTTGGCCCAGCGCAGACCGGTCTCGTCGAACCAATCCTCGCGCCGCCAGTTCTTCGAGCGCGACGACTGTCAAGTCGGCGCCAATCGCCTTCTCCCCGTTGAACAGACGCGCCAGCTCGCCGATCGTCAGTCCGTGGCGAATCGGCATCGACAGGTAGCCGTTGAACCCGATCGCCGTCGGATCCTGATTCGGCCCCTCGACCTCGACGCCGTCGATCGGGTTCGGCCGATCGAGGACGACGACCGCGACATGCGCCTTGGCGGCTTCCTCGAGGACGTAGCCAATGCTGGCCGGGAACGTGTAGAACCGCGCGCCGATGTCCTGCAGGTCGACGACGATCGTATCGAGACCGTCCAGCATCGCTCGAGTGGGACGCCTGGTGTCGCCATACAGCGAATAAATCGGCAGCCCGGTGAGCTCGTCCTTCGTCGAGGCGACCTTGTCGTCCAGTTCGCCGCGGATTCCGTGCTCGGGGCTGAACAATGCGACCAGCGACACGCCGGGAGCATGGGCGAGCAGGTCGATGGTGCTTTCGCCGCGGCGCGACTGGCCGGTCTGATTTGTCAGCAGACCGATCCGTTTGCCGCGCAGCGGAGCGAACCCAGCAGCGGCGAGGACGTCGATGCCTGCCAGCACCTCGTGTGGCGTCGCCCCGGGCGGCGGCTGTGCGGCCCTTTCAGGGCCGGAGGGCGTCGCGGGCGGCGTCTGTGGGGCGGCTCTTTCAGGGCCGCCACTCCCGCGGGTCTGCCCCCCCCCGCCGGCGTTGACGCACTGTGCGCTGCAGCAGACGCGATGTCATCAGCCGAGAGCAGCGCCGCGGCGGCGACCGTCGCGATCTCGCGCACGCAGGGCCGTCACGTCGCCCTTGCCGTCAGGATGCACGCGGTTGGACAGAAATACGACGTAGCTCTTCGACCGCGGGTCCAGCCACAGCGAGGTGCCGGTGAAACCGGTGTGTCCGAACGATCCGATCGGAAACAACTCGCCGCGGTTTGCGGAATACGAGGAGTCGATGTCCCAGCCGAGTCCTCGCACGTCGCGCATCCCGACCGGCGTGGACGGCGACGTCATGCGGGCCACCGTCGCCGGCGAGAGGATCCGCACCGAGCCGAGGCGCCCGCCGTCGAGCAGCATGCGGCAGAAGCGGGAGAGATCGGCGGCCGTACTGAAGAGCCCGGCGTGACCGGCCACGCCGCCCATCCGGCGCGCCGTCGGATCGTGGACGACTCCGCGCAGGAACGGTCGATCGGCTGCGGCGGTGGCGGGACACGGCCATTCGAGTGAGACGCAGCGCTCGGTCGGCGCGATCCGCGGGACGTTTCGCGGCAGGCGGCATGAAGCCGGTGTCTTTCATGCCCAGCGGTTGAAAGATGTGCGCGGCGGCAAAACGATCGAGCGGTTCGCCGCTGACTCGCCGCACGATGTCGCCGAGCAGAAAGAAATTGATGTCGCTGTAGACGAAGCGTTCGCCTGGCAGCGATGTCGGCGTCTCCTCGCTGGCCCGGCGAATCGCCTCGTCGGCCCCGTGGAACTCCACCTCGAGCTCGAGATCCGGACGCAGCCCCGACGTGTGGGTCAGCAGGTGACGGATCGTGATGGCGCGCTTCCCGTGCGCCTCGAAACCGGGAATGAACTGGAACACCGGATCGGTCAGCCTGATCCGTCCCTGCTCGATCAGCATCATCACGCTGGTCGTGGTGGCCACGACCTTCGTGAGCGACGCGAGATCGAAGATGGTGTCCTCGGTCATCGCCTCCGGAGCCGTGAGGATGGCGCGTTGACCGAACGCGTGTTGATAGCGGATGGCGTCGCCGCGCCCGATCAGCACGACAGCACCGGGCAGTTCGTGACGCGCGATGGCGGCGTTGACGAGCGGCGCGATCGGCGCGAACCCCTGGGCCGATTCGCTGACTGGCGCCGGCGTGACCACGCGCGTCTGTGCCGCCAGCCCGCCGGCCCCGGCCACGCTGATGACGGCGAGAGCCACGGCAGCTGCGCCTCGTCTCACGGGATTCAATATATACTGACCAACCATGAGGCACCGTCTTTCAGTGTCCAGAATCGTGCTGGCGGTGTGGTTTGCCGCGGCCTTTTCCCTCAACGCACTCGCGCAGACCGGCCGCATCGGCGGCACGGTCAAGGACGACACCGGCCAGCCGCTCAAGGGCGCGACCGTGACGGCCGAAAATCCCGCCGCCTCGCCCAGCAGCTTCACCGCCACCACCGACGAAAAGGGCCGCTTCTCGATCATCGGGATGCGCACCGGCAGCTGGACGTTCACCGCGCAGGCGCCCGGCTTCGGCCGCGAAGGCGCGCAGCTGAACGTGCAGACCATCGGCGCGCCGAATCCACCGCTCACCTTCACGCTGAAAAAGACCGGACCCGCTCCGGTCGGCGCGCTCGGCAGCATGACCCCCAAGGACCTGCAGGGCGAACTGGCCGCCGCTGACGCGCTCTACAACGGTCAGCACTGGGACGAATCGATCGCCGCCTACCGGGCGATCCTCGTCAAGGCGCCGGCCCTCAGCGTCGATCAACCTGCAGATCGCGGCCGCCTACCGCAACAAGAAGGACTACGACAGCGCGATCGCGGCCTACAACGAGATGCTGAAGACCGACCCGGACAACGAGAAAGCCATCATCGGCGTCGGCATGACCGATCTCGAGAAGGGCGATCTGAAGGCGGCCGAAGAGACGCTGACCAAGGCGTCGCAGGGTCCGGCCGCAACCCGCGAGGTGTTCTACAACCTCGGCGAGGTGAAGTTCGCAAAAGGCGAGGCCGACGAGGCTGCGAAGTGGTACCAGCGCGCCGCTGACATGGATCCGACCTGGGGCAAGCCGATCTTCAAGCTCGGACTGGTCGCTTTGAACAAGGGCGACAAGGACGGCGCGATCAAGCTGATGGAGAAGTCGATCGCCGTCGATCCCGACCTCGCCCGAAGCGGCGCAGGCCAAGACCGTCATCGAACAGATGAAAAAGTAGCGGGGCAACGTGTCCCGTCCGATTCGATTCGCTGTCATCCTCGTTCTCGCGGCCGTCGGCACCGGGCTCGCGGCCGTTGGCGGCTGGCGCTACGCCCGCGTCTCGGCGCCGGTCACCGGTCCGATCATCGTCATCTCCATCGACACGCTGAGAGCGGATCACCTCCCGATCTACGGCTACACCAGGGTCAAGACGCCGGCCATCGATGCGCTCGCGGCCGATGGCCTCGTGTTCGAACGCGCCTACTCGCACGCGCCGCAAACGCTCCCCGCGCACGTGGCGCTCCTGTCCGGACGGCTGCCGTTCGAGACCGGCGTGCGCGACAACGTCGGCTTCACCGTCAAAGCCGGCGAGCGCATGCTGCCGCAGATGCTGCGCGAGCGCGGCTTCGCCACCGGCGGCGTGGTGTCCGTCGTACGTGCTGCGAAAGGAAACCGGGATCGGCCAGGGCTTCGACTTCTTCGACGGCGAGATGCCGCCCAGCTCGCCAGACCTCTCGATCGGTCAGGTCCAGCGCGACGGCGGCGAGTCCGAAGCGATCGCCGAGCACTGGCTCGACTCGGTCGGCACCTCGCGCGTCTTCCTGTTCCTGCACCTCTACGAGCCGCACAAGCCGTACGCGCCGCCCGATCGTTTCAAGCAATACGATCCTTACGACGGCGAGATCGCCTACAGCGACGAGATCGTCGGCCGGTTGACGGCCTACCTCAAGACGCACCAGCTCTACGATCGCTCGACCATCGTCCTGCTCTCGGACCACGGCGAGGGCCTGGGCGATCACGGCGAACAGGAGCACGGCCTGTTCGTCTACGAGGAAGCGATCCACGTGCCGCTCATCATCAAACAGGAGGGCAACGCCGGGAAGGGACGCCGCGTGAGCGACCTCGTGCAGCACGTCGATCTGGTGCCGACGCTGCTCGACCTGGTGAAAGCGCCGGCGCCTGGCAACCTTCCTGGACGATCGCTCAAGCCGCTGCTCGAGGGCACCGGCAGACTCCCGCCCGCGACCGTCTATTCGGAAGCACTCTACGCGCGCTACCACTTCGGCTGGAGCGAGCTCACGGCCGTGACCGACGAGCGGTATCGCTACATCAAGGCGCCTCACGAGGAGCTCTACGACCTGACCAGGGACCCGCACGAGCGGACCAACATCGCGGACCAGCGGGCCCAGGCGCGCGCGGCGCTCCGAGGCGCGCTCGACACCGTGACGGCAGGCGCGACCATCCAGGCTCCGGGCGCCGTTTCGGCAGAGGCGCGCGAGCGCCTGCAGTCGCTCGGCTACGTCGGCGCGCAGGCGTCTGCGCCGACGGCGGAAGGCGATTCGCTGGCCGATCCAAAAGACAAGCGGCAGATTCTCGAGCAGTACCGCGCGGCGATGGATTTCGCGGTCGCGCGAAAGTGGCCCGAGGCGATCGCCTTGCTGCAGAAGATTCTGCGCGACGATCCCGAGATGGCCGACGTCTGGAGCCAGCTCGCCGTGTTCGCGATGCGCCTCGACCGCTACGATCTGGCGCTCGACGCCTATCACCGTTACGGCGAGTTGAAGCCGCAGGAACCGGCGGCGCACCTCGGCGCCGCCGCCGCCCTGCTCAGGCTGCGCAAGCTGGACGAGGCGCGCGACCGCGCGGCTCTGGCGGTCGACGTCGCGGCTGCCGACGACCACCGCGCGCGGGCATCAGCGCACGAGATGCTGGCGCGGATTGCGCTCGCCAGGCACGATGCCGAAACGGCCCGTGCCGAAGCCGCGCAGGCGCACGAGGACGAGCCGTCGCTGCCCCTTCCCGACTACGTCGAGGGACGCATCCTCTACGATCAGGGCAAGTACGAGGATGCACTGCCCCATTTCGAGAAAGCGTCGGCCGACGTGAAGAAGCCGGGCGCCGCGCCAATCGCCGAACTGCATTTCTACGCGGCTGACACGCTGGCGCGATTCGAACGCTATCCGGAAGCCGAGGCCGAGTTCGAACAGGAACTGCGCGTCTTCCCGCAGAACACGCGGGCCCGCGGCGGCCTGGCGATGCTGTATCAGGCCGACGGCAGGCCCTCTGATGCCGAACGTGCCCTGACCGACATGATCCGCGTCGTCCCTACGCCGGACAGCTACGCGCTGGCCGCGCGGCTGTTCACGATGTTCGGAAATCGTCCGCAGGCCGAGGCGGTTCGTGCCGACGCCAAGCGGATGTTCGCGGACGCACCGCGCCGCGGGAGCCGCAGCAACCGGCCGTGAGATAACCGCGCGTGGCGATGAAGGTTCCCCGCTCGCTGATACAGATCGTCTCGATTGCCTCGCTCGGCCTCTGCCTGCACGCGCAGGCGCAACCTCCAGCTCCGTCTTTCAAGGCCGATACCGACCTCGTCGAGGTGGACGTCATCGTCCGCGACAAGGCCGGTCATTTCGTGCCCGACTTGTCAGTGGACGACTTCGAGCTGCGCGACGAGGGACATCCACAGCAACTCCAGCAGCTCTACCTCCGCCTGACGACCTCCGGTGGGTGGGCCGGCGGCAGCGACACTCCGACCAGCAGCCGCGAGTCGGCGGCGCCGGCCGTCGCGACGCCTGGCGCACGCCGTTCACCCGACCTTTTCATGGTTGTGTTCGACGATGCGCACATGACCACCAGCGGGTTCAAGAAAACACAGGCTGCCGCGCTGAACCTGTTTGCGAAGCAGCTCCGGGCTGGCGACTTCGGCGGCGTCGTCGCCAACGGGCATATCGTCAACAATCGCCTCTCGAGCGACCGTGACGAGCTGATCAAGGCGGTCAAGAACGCGCAGCCGAATCGAAGCAAGAGCATGCGCCTGCTCGACGAGGTTCAGTGGCCTCGCCTGACCGAGGCTGAAGCCGTGCAGATCGTCGTCAACGGTCAGCAGGACGTCCTGACCAATGCGGTCAATCGTGCCTGCGCTGATGACCCGCCTCAGTGCCAGGCCGGAGATCCGGCCGGCGCCGTCGCGGCGAAGGCGAACCAGCTGGCCGATTCGGCGCGCGCGGAATCCGCCCAGACCTTGCAACTGCTCGATACGCTGCTCACCGGGCTGGGCAGGTTCGACGGACGAAAAACCGTGCTCCTGATGACCGAAGGGTTTCTCGCCGACGATTCCTGGTCGCTCGTCCGCGACACGGTGAGCTTGGCAGCGCGGGTGGACGCGCGCATCTACACGCTCGACGCGAGAGGCGGCGCCAGGGGTCTGGTCTCAGTCGACGACAAAGTCGCGAGCGACAACACCATGCGTGTGCTCGAGCAGATGGACATGGGCGGCGACTCTGTCAACAGTCTGGCCGTGGACACTGGCGGCTTCGTCGTCCGCAACACCAACCTGTTCGACCGCGCGATCGTCGAGATCATGGAGGATGCGACGAATTACTACGTCCTCGGCTATGCGCCGGCGGTGACTCCGGACGGGAAGTTTCACAAGATCAGCGTAAAGGTGAAGCGCCCGGGGCTCTCCGTGCGCGCTCGCCGTGGCTATACGGCCTCGCCACGTACCGGAGGAACGTCCAAGACGACGCCAGCCGCCACACCGCGATCGAGCAACGCCGGCAGCCCGCCCTCTCCAGAGCCGGTTGCAGGAGCGCCAGCCGAGCCTGTGGCGCCTCTGAGCGAACCTGAGATGCCGGCGCCGCCCGATGCTCTGGTAACGGCAAGTCTCGACAGTGTCGCGGCCGACACGAATCCGCCGTCGGCGGTCAGGTGGCGGCCCGACGCTGGCAAACACATCGACCTGCTGCTGCCGAACCCGTCTGCCGACAAGGCCGCGGCGGATGGTTGGGCCGCTTATCAGCGCGGCGATGTCGTGTCCGCTCGAATGGCCCTGCGGGTCGCGGTGGCCAGTCCAGCCGCCGAGGCCTGGACGCACTACGTCCTCGGCCAGGCCGACTACGCGCTTCGCGAATACCGCGAGGCGGTGATCGAGTGGGAGAAAGTTCGGGGGATGGCGACCGATTTCGAGCCGGTCTATTTCGATCTCGTGGACGGCTATGTCCAGTTGAAGGAATCCGACAAGGCGATCCGTCTGCTGCGTGACGGCTCGCTTCGCTGGCCCGGGGATCCCGAAATCTTCAACGCGCTCGGCGTCGTCCAGGCCGCGCGTGGCGCCCTGGACGATGCGATTGGATCGTTTCGAAAAGGGCTCGAGGCAGACCCATCCGAGCCGACGACGTATTTCAATCTCGGCAAGGCGATTGAGATGCGCTACTTCGCCAGGCGTCGTTACTACCAGCCGACCAGGCGATGGATCGCCAACGAGCAGGACCGCAACGACGCGGTCGAGAATTACCGGCGGTATCTGGCGACCGGCGGACCCTACAGTCAGCAGGCTCGCGAAGGCCTTACGCGCCTCGAGTGGCGTCAGTGAGCCAGGCGCACTTTCCGATGTGGCCCGGGGCTTTCAGGGCCGCGATCGCGGGGCCGAAAGCCCCGCGCCATGAAGAAAGAGCTAAGCCCCCGCGCCACGGAGAAGAACTGAACCCCGCGCTGCGGGACAACGCGGACTAAAAGAAGTACCGGACGCCGATGCGGATGACCCGCGGGTTCATGATCTCGAGCGTCTGGTCGTAGTTCGAAGTGCTGGCGTCGTACTGCTTGCCGAGAACCGTGGCCGAATTCAGGATGTTGAAGACATCGAAGTCGGCCGCAAGAATCGATTTGCCGAACTTGAACCGCTTCTCGGCGCGGCCGTCGAGTGTCGTCACCGACGGCAGCCTGACCGCGTCCACCTGCGGAACCAGCATCACGGTCTTCTTGCCGAGCGGATCGCCGGTCGAGATGTTGCTCGCATAGAAAGGTGCCGCGTAACCCTGGCGCAGGAGCATGCTGCCGGTGATGCTGATGTCCCACTTGATCCGAACCGTGCCGTTGGCGTCCAGTTGATAGCCGGGCGCCACCATGTAGACGCTGCTCTGGCCGCTGCCGCTCGACAGACTGGCGATGGTGCCGCCGGCGACCTGCGGCCCAGCGAACGGACGATTCAGCGACGGCGCCGGAGCCGGCGTCGGATCGAGGATGGACCTGGATGGATCGTCGAAGTACTCAGTCCAGTTGTTGGTCGAAAACCCGACGTGGGCCGCCCAGCGATCCGAGAGCCGCTTGGTCGCGCTCGCTTCTATGCCGAAGTACTGCTGGTGATAGCCCTGACGATTGGTCAGCGTCTCGCCGCCGCCCGGCGGCACCGCTGACGCGTTGAGCGCGTACAGCGGCACGTGGTAGGTTCCGGCGCCCTCGGGGAGCGTCCCCGACAGCACACCAGTTTGCGTGTAGTCCGCGGACGTAACGCCGGTCAGCGGCGCCCACAGCAGATCGGTCATCTTGCGATAGGTCACACCGGCGCTGACCGACAGGTTCGGTCCGAGCTGACGATCGAACGCGGCCATCAGTTCACGCGTCATCGGCGCCTTGACGTTCGGATCCACGGTATTCACCGACGCCACCTTCGACGGGTTGGCCGGGTCGAACCCGCTATAACCCTGCAGCCCCTGGCTGAACAACACCTCGCCGATCTGTGCGGAGCCATCCGAGTTGCGGTCGATCGCGTTGTAGTACGCGTAGGAATGCTGAATCGGCGACACGAACGCGGCTTCAGTGCCGGGCAGCTGTGACGCGAATACCGCGTAGCTGGCCCGCACGATCGTCTTGCGCGACTCGTCAATCGCGAAGGTCAGCCCAACGCGCGGCGTCAGGTTGGTCCAGCTGAGGACGTTGCCGACGGCCGGCGCGCTCAACCCCGGCAGGAGCGAAACGCCGGGGACGCCCGGCACCGACGAGGCGCCGAGCGACGCATTCTGATAGTCGAACCGGACGCCGCCGGTTAGGGTGAGCCGGTTCAGCGAGATGGTGTCGGAGACGAACATGTTGAGGTAGCTCGCATCGGTCACCGCACGGTAATCACGCACCGCCTGCACATACATGTTCGGGTAGCCGCTCCAGGTCGCGACCAGATGATCGCCGCCAAAGATCTGCTGCGTATCGACCGGAGTCGAGCGCCACGCGCCACCGAACTTGATCTGACTGTTACCCATCAGATAGTTGCCGTCCCCACCGGCGTAGCGCTGCGGCCGATCGCTGCGATACCCATAGAAGCTGTCGTGGGCGACGAGACCGGCGTCGAAGTAATACGTCTGGAGCAGCGTGCCGGCCGGCTCGAGATCGAATCCGCCGTGAAACACGGCGACTCTCGCCGACGCGAAGAGCTTGTCGCCGACGACGAATCGGCCCTCGCCTTTGTAGAAGCTGGTCGGGGCGGCCTGGTTCCAAGTGGTCGCGGGCAGCCGCAAGGCGCTGGCGCCGCGTCCGTCCTCTTCGCGGTTGTTGTAGTAGTAAGTGAAGTTGCCGCGGATGTCGTTGGTGGCCCTGCCGTCGAACTTGAGCGAGTAGTTGGTGAAGTCCGTGTTGTCGGCATAGCCCTGCAACGTGGTCAGGTGGAGCTTGGTATACGCCGCCGTGCCCCACACCCACAGCTGGTCCCTGAAAATCGGACCGCCGACATCGACGCCGCGATCCCAATATTCATCGATCCGATTGCCTCGCTCGGCGGTGTTGCCGAGCGATTCCGCCAGCGCCGGCGAGATGTTGACGGCCTGAAGCCAGTCGTTTTCGTAGAATATGCGCATGTTGCCGGTCGGCGTGTTGAATCCCGACTTCAGGACCAGGTTGACGCCGACGCCGGCGGTGGCGTTCTGCACCTCGGCGCCGCCGGTCGTGACCGCGATCTCCTGGACGCTGTCGAAGTCGTAGTAGGTGCCCAGCGAACCGCTGACCAGCGCCGGTGGCAGGAGGTTGTCGCCCATGTCGGTCACCGGCACGCCGTCCAGATTCCAGGTGTTGTCGGTGCCGATCGCGCCCTTGCCGTAAAAATTCGATTGCTCGCCCGCCGCGGAGCTGCCGACGTCCACGCGATCCACGTAAATCGTCGGCACCGTCTGCAGGACCACCCATGGGTCACGACCGCTCGGAATCTCCTGCAGCGGCTCCAGATCGACATGGGTGGTCGTCGTCATGCGCATGACGTCGCCCGAGGACGCCACGATCATCCCCTTGCCGGCCTCCGGTGGGACGACGGGAGCGCCGGCCGGCGGGACGACGGGGGCCGGCATCCGCAACACGAGGCGGGTGCTGGTGCCGGCGAGCACGGTCAGAAGACCACTCGTGGCGGAGGCCGTCGATCCCGGCGCCGAGACGCGGACTGCGTAAAGGCCCGCCGGAAGATTCAGGAAGTGAACCTGCCCCTGGATGTCGGTGACCTGGCCGAGAATCTGACCGCTGGTGAGATCGACCTGCGCTGCCGGAATCGGCGCGCCGCCGGCATCCTCGATGGTGGCGTCGATGCGGCCCATGAATACCTGCGCGTGCGCCGGCGCTGCGAATAAGAGCGCGCACATCCATGCTGCTGCGGCAGCAGCCGACCAGTTCCGACGCGTCATGTCCGGGAATCCTCCAGCAACTCTCCATGATAGCCCGGACTGCATTCCGCGCCCGGCGCGTCAGGGTCGCCCAGGCGCGTAAAGACGGCGCGGTGCGCCGCGGAAGCGGCGGAAGAACCTGGAACTGGGACAGAGGGATTCGTGGAGGAATCCGCCCGGCCGGAGCCTCGATCAGGCCGGCTTCAGCCGAGCGGTGTCAGAGAGAACGATCTAGAACCGGACGCCGATGGCCATTCTCAGTGTCCGGCCGCCTGCCTGCGCGCCGGCAAACGCCAGCGGAAATGCATTGATGTTGGCGTTGTTCAAGTTGGTCACCGTATTACCGGTCGCGGTCCCGAATGTCGAGCCTTGTTTGTAGTTGGTGGCGAGCCCGAGCGCATCGACGCCGCCGGCGGCGTTCTGCGACACCGTCGTGTTCCATGCGATCAGCTTCTCGTTGTTGAACAGGTTGTAGACGTCGAGTTTGATCCACGGCTTCACCGAACGGAACACGGGGATGTCGTAGTTGATCGACATGTCGATCACGCCATAACCGGCGAATGTCTGATCGCCGCGCTCACCCGTGAAGAACACCGTCTGCGGTCCGGGCTGATCCGGGTAGCCGGCGTTGGCCAGAATCGCCACCTGCTGCGACGTCAAGGCCTGGTTTTTCGCCGCGATGCTGTAAGCCAGACCTGATTCGAGGCGCCACAACCCCGAGAACGTGAGGTTGCCTTTCGAACCCATGTCCCAGCTGTAAATGCTCCACAGCCGCAGGCGGTTCTTCTCGGCGTTCTGCAGATCGCCGAAGGGATACGTCCGGTCGGCGCTGAACGCCTCGGGGAAATTGCCGATCGCCGAGGTGCTGCCCGGCTGATTGGTCGCCTCGCCCTCGTAGTTGCCGGTGTTCTGCAGCTGCACCGTGTCGGCAGCGTACACGCTCCACGCGTTGTTGACCCGGTAGCGCGTCTGGAACACCAGCCCCTGGTAGTGTCGGCTCACCTGATCGTTCGGCGCGTTGGTGTAGTACTTGTTGGTGAACAGGCCGGCGCTGACGCCGTTGACCGTGACGTCGGTCACGCCGGTATCGAGCGTCTGGTAGTCCTCGATCAGGTCGTGCGTGATGCGGGCGACGTAGCTCACTTCGCCGTAGCCGTGATCGCCCATGAACTTGGTCCCGAACGACGCCGAGAACTCGTGCACGAGCGGCGAGATCAGGTTCGGGTCCATCGTGACGTTCTGCGTCGGATCCGTGACCGTGGCGTTCGACGAGTTGACCGGGTAGTTCGCGAGATTGAATCCCGGCGCGAACGCGTAGCCCTGCCCCGCCGGCCCCCGATAAATCGGCTCGATGTCCGCGGGATTACCGACCGGACTGTTCGGCGCAATCTGCGCTTCGTTGTAGCGCCCCGAGTACTGGCCGTAGTTGAAGTGCACGATCTTGTCGCCGTTGTCATCAAGAGCATAGGCAACGCCGAGACGCGGCACGATGCGGCCCACGTCCACGCTCTGGATGTCGCCGGTGGACAGCGCCTTGACGTGCTCGTAGCGCGCGCCCAGATCGGCCGACAGCCGGCCATTGATGGTCCAGTGATCCTGGACATACAGCGAGTTGTTGTCCACGTTCAGGACAGCGCCGCGCACCGCCGGGTAGTAGTCGAGGTATGACGTCCCAGGGACGAAGACCGGAATCGGCCGGCCGGTGGAATCGAGCTGCGGCGAACCGTCGGCGTTGGTCGCGAAATCGGACGAGAAGACATACGACGTGGACGACTGCGAGTTGCCGCCCGTGCGCTGGCTTCGGAACCACTCGTAACCGCCCTTGGTCTCGTGTCGGCCGCCCCGGTTCCAGAACTTGGTGACGCTCCCGGTCAGCTGTTTGTTGTTGCGGTTCTCGCCGTCGGTCGCGTCGAAGTACGGGGCGTTGTAGAGGCAGGCGCACTGGGTTGCCGAAAAGAACGGCGAATCGGTGATCACTGTGCTGGTTCCGCCGTCGCCGTCAAAGCTGAAGTGGCGCTGCGAGTACTGGGCCTCGACCAGCAGGCTGCTGCCGAGCACGCCCTTGTAGTTGGTGTAGAAGTAGTTGTTCGGCTCGCTGTAGTTGACCAGGCTGTGCGGGTCGATTACGTACGAGAACAGTCCGGAGTTGTTCGTGAGATTGGTGGAGTTGGTGAGGAACCCGCCGGCAATCGTGTGCCCCGGCGCCACCGTTCCGGTCAGCTTCAACTCGAAACGCTTGTTCTGCGTTTCCTGCGGCGCCGACACGCCGGTTTGCGGCAGCGTCGCCGGCTGGCTCACGTTCTGATAGCGGCCGGAACTGAAGAACCACAGCCGATCTTTCACGATCGGACCGCCGAAGGTCCCTTCATAGCGTTCCTGCAACTGCGAGGGATGCGCGGTATCCTCGGTCCCCTTCGTCACTTCGTACGGCGTCGCGCTGGTCCACGCCGGATTCAGGAAGTTGACGCGGCCGCTGCCGCTGAACGTGTTGCCGCCGCTCTTGGTGATGGCGTTGACGACGCCACCGGTGAAGCGTCCGTATTCGGCGGAGATGCCGGCGGTCAGCACCTGCGTCTCCTCGATCGCATCTTCGATGAACAGATTCTGGGCGGTCGCGAACAGGTTGTCGTTCACGTCCACGCCGTTGATCATGAAGATGTTGTCGAAGGCCATCGCACCGTTGATCACCAACTGGCCGGAGTTGGTCGAGTTCTCGGTGACGCCGGGCGACAGGGTGGCAATCCCCTGGAGCGTGCGCGGCGTCGCCAGCGCTTCGATTTCCTCGTGCTTGTAGTTGCCGCCCACCACCGCCGTGGCGATCGGCGCCGGCGGCGCCGCCGTCACCTGCACCGACTCGGCGACTCCCGCGGCCTTGAGCACGGCGTTCTGCTCGATCACCAGCCCGAGCGGCAGCGTCGTCGTCTGGGTGACGTCGCCGAAGCCGCTCAGCGTGAATTTCAGCGTGTAGGTGCCGGGCGGCAGCGCGTTGACCGTGTAGAGGCCCTGCACGTCGCTGACCGCGATGCGAGCTCCCTGCAGCGCCGGCGACGTCGCCGTCACCGTCACACCCGGCACCGCGAGACCCTGTTGATCCTTGATCGTTCCGCGGATGGTGCCCGATTGCACGCCCTGTGCGAATATCGAAGTCGCGCCCGTCATCGCGATTGCCATCGCCACGAACGTCAACACGAACGTCCTTTTCATATCAGCTCCTTCCCACCTCCGGACATGTTGCGATCCCGCACGGCGTTCGGGGATCCCATACTTCGGACACTTACGATCTTCTTCGAGTGCACGATCCAAATTCCGGGAACGGAGGCCGGTGGTTTTTCGAAAATGAGATACAGCCGCGGCGGATCTACCTCGACATTTGATCGATCCAGCTGATCAAAGAGCACGAGTTCTGACAAGACGCGCGGCTGCGTTCGGCCGACGGCAGAGCTTTCGCGTTTATAATCGCGTCGTGATCCGTCTGGTGATCGCCCTCACCGCGATGGCGGCAACGATCGTCGCTGTGTCCGGTACGCCGGATGGACAACAGACCGGCGCCAGCCGCGTCGCGCTCGCGACGGTCCTCGACCCGAAGAATCGCCCGCTGATGGACGTCGGCCCGGACGACTTCGTGATTCAGGAAGCAGGCGCGACGCGCGAGGTGCTCTCGGTCAGGCCTGCCGACTATCCGATCGCGATCATGCTGGATACCGGCGGCGAGGCCCACAACGACGTGCCGCTGATGCAAAAAGCCGTGGCGCGCTTTCTCGACAAGATCGGCGCCCGTCCGGTGGCGCTCGGCACGTTCGGCGACGTGCCCGCGATGGTGTCGACGTTCGAAGACGACCGCGCGACCGTGGTGAAACGACTCGCGACGATCGAACTGACGACCGCTACCGGCAGTTCGCTGCTGCAAGGAGCGGCACTTGCGGCGCACACGATTCAGCGAACCGGAGCATTGTTCTCGACCATGATTGTCCTGTCATCGAGCTCGGTGGATTCGAGCCGCGATCGGCCGGACGAGATGATCGCTGCCATTGTCGATAGCGGCGCCATTCTCCACGTCATCGCGAACCGTTCTTCCCCGCCTGCGGGCGCGGGGTTCCGCCCGGCCCAGGCGCTGCGTGTGCTCACCGAGCAGTCACGCGGCCAGTACACGACGATCTACTCGGCGGTGTCCTTTCAATCCGCGCTCGACCGCCTCGCCGAGCGGCTCACCAGCGAACTGCTGATCGAGTACATCGTGCCGGCGGGATCGAAGCCGAACGACGTGAAGGTCGGCGTCAGGCTGGCCGGCGCGCGGGTCAAGGGACTCGGCGTCGCGCCAAGATAAGGGATGCCGCGATCTCGAAAGGCACAGGGAACGCAGAGTCCGTTGGGTGCGCAGAGCACCAGGAAATTTTATTACTCTGCGATCTTTGCGTTCATTCTGGCGACCGCGATCGCCGCCGGTTGGTTCCTCTGGCGGCGATCGTCCGGACCGTCGATCGCCTCCGCGTCGTGCCGCGGCTGCAATGTCCTCCTCATCACCATCGACACGCTCCGCCTCGACCGAGTCGGCGCGTTCGGCGGCCGGCCGGGACTCACACCGAACCTCGATCGCCTGGCATCGGAAGGCGTGCGGCTGACGCGCGCCTACAGCGCGGCGCCGTTGACGCTGCCCTCGCACGCGTCGATCCTCACCGGCGTCTCGCCGCCGGTCCACGGCTTGCGCGCCAACGGGCTGTTTCGGCTCGGCCCCGACATCCCGACCCTGGCGACGATGCTGAAAGGCGCCGGCTATCGGACCGGCGCGTTTGTCGGCGCCTTCGTGCTCGACGCGCGCTTCGGCCTCAATCGCGGCTTCGACGTCTACGACGATCGCTACGGCGAGAAGCCGTCCGGCGATCCGGCCGAGGGCGCCGAACGACCGGCAGAGGAGGTGGTGCGGCCGGCGGCGGCGTGGATCGTCGGCAGTCGGCAGTCAGCAGTCGGCAGTCGGCAGTCGGAAAATCAGCCATCCGCCATCAGCACTCAGCCATGGTTTGCCTGGGTCCACCTCTACGATCCGCACGAGCCTTACCGGGCGCCGGAACCCTATGCGTCCCGCCACGAGCCATATGACGCGGAGGTCGCGTACACCGATGCGATGGTCGGAAAACTGCTCGACGATCTGCGGAAGCCCGGCCAGCTCGATCGCACGCTGGTGATGGTCGCTGCGGACCATGGCGAGAGCCTCGGCGAACACGGGGAACGTACGCATGGCGTCTTCGTCTACGACGTGACGATGCGCGTTCCGTGGATCATCTGGGGCCCAGGGCTGGGGGCTGGAGGCTCGCGACTCGGGAATGGGGGCGTAGCTTCCGACGCACTCGTACGACTGATCGATCTGGCGCCGACGGTACTCGACCTGGTAGGTGTCAAAGCGCCGGCGCCGCTCGAAGGGCGCTCGGTGATTCCGGTCGTCAACGGCCGCGAACCTGAACCGACACGTGCCTACGTCGAGGCGATGGACGCGAATCTCACGCGCAACTGGGCGCCGCTCACGGGCCTCGTCACGCGCAGCCACAAGCTGATCGACCTGCCGATTCCAGAGCTCTACGACCTCACCGCCGATCCGGGCGAGACGACGAACCTGTTCACGCGCGAACGCGACCGCGCGCGCACCCTCGAGGCGCTGCTGCGCGACACCCGCCAGGAGTTCGCATCGCATGCCTCCGGCGCCGTCAAGACGATGCTGGGCGACGAGGCGCGGCAGCGCCTGCAGGCGCTCGGATACGTCGGCGTCGAGCGCGGAAGCGAGTCCGCGTATGTTCACCGATGCCGACGATCCGAAGACGCTGATCGGGCCGGCCAACGATCTGCAGCGAGCCGTCACGGCTTTCAACGAAGGGAAACGCGGTCCCGTCGATGGCCGCGGTCCGGACGATCGCCGCGCAGCACCCTCAATTCACGACTGCGTTCGGGATGCTGGCCGCGATGCAGCGTCAGAACGGCGATCTCCGCGGCGCCATCGCCACGCTCGAAGACGTGGTGCGTCGCGGAATCGCCGACCCGAGCGTGATGGTGGTGCTCGCGGGGTATCTGCAGGAGGCCGGCGAGCAGGCCAAATCGATCGCCCTGCTCGAGGCCGTGGTCGCCGCCCATCCCGACTACGCCGAGGCCTACAACTCGCTGGGCGTCGCCTACATGAGGGCCGGTCGTCACGATCGGGCCCGGCTCTCGCTGCAAAAAGTCCTCGAGCTCGACCCGACGTCGGCAAAGGCGTACCAGAACCTTGGCGAGGACAAGCTCGCCGCCGGCGAACTACCCGCCGCCATCGTCGACCTTCGGCATGCCGTCGATCTCGATCCGAGGCTGTTCGACGCTCTCTACAACCTTGCCATGGCACTCGACGCGGTGGGATCGCGCGACGAGGCTCGAGCGTTGATGGAACGCTTCGTCAGCGAGGCGCCGCCAGCCCGGTACGTGCCGACATCGAGAGCGTCCGCGCGCTGCTCGCCGCAAAAAAATAGGGGACGGCCTGGAAGCCGTCCCCTATCAATGTGTAGCGTCCGCTTCGGGCGGAGGTCAATGGCCGGCCGAGTCCGGCCGCTCGATCAGAAGACGAACCGTGCGCCGATGCGCAGCGTCCGCGGTCCCAGAATCGCCGTCGGCGCCTGGAAGGTGGAACCGGTCAGGTAGCTGATCGTTTCAGCCGCGTAGGCGTTGGCGATGTTGAAGAGGTCAAGGAACAGCCGCACCTTGGCCTGGCTGCCCAGCTGCACGCTCTTCTCGACGCGCAGGTCGAGGACCGAAATGTTGTCCTGCCGGTACGCGTTGTAGTTGCTGACGTAGGTGGTCGTGGACGACAGGCTCGCGGCGGTCAGGCCGCTCGACACGCCGCCGTTGGCCGCCGTGAAGGTGCAGGCGCACGAGGCCGGCGTGGTGACGTTCAGCGTTCGCGCGTAGTTCAGACCGCTCTGGAACCGGTAGACCGGGCTGAGGATGATGCCGAACGGCGCGTTGTAGCTTCCGGTGATCTTGAAGCTATACGACGAGAAGTCGTAGTCGGCAGGCGCATTCGGCGAGTTCGGGTAGCCGCGCGGGAAATCGTGCTGCGCGGTGTACGCAAAGCCGGTCCCGAGCGAGTAGTTGTGGCTCTGCCGCTTGTTCAACGAGAGTTCCAGCGTCTTGTAGGCGCCGTTGTCCGGTGAATTGGTGATCACGTTGGTGGTCGGATACAGGCAGGTCGGCGTGACCGTCGTGGTGGTCGCGCTGCAGCCCGAAATGGCGCTGTTCGGGATGCCCAGATACTGCCGCTGCACATCGTCCGCGGTGTTAGCGACGCCGTCGGGACCGACATCGTTGACCGAGAACGGCACCGTGTACGCGCTCGCCGGACGGAGCGGCTGGAACGTGCCGATCTGGTTGTTGACGCCGAGGTAGACGAAGCCGGCGCGGAGGCCGACGCCTTCGGTCAGCTGCTGCTCCACGAAGAACGTGGCCTGCTGAGAATACGGCTGCTGAATGGCGGGATCCACTGTGATCGTGCCGGCCAGGTTGCTGGTCGTCAGGTTGCCTTCTTCACCCGGCTCGTAGATGCCGTCGCCAGGGATGCAGCCGGCGCATGTCTTGGTGTCCGTCCAGGCGTAGGTGAGCGTTTTTGACGCCTGATTGGTGTTGGCGCTGTTGGCGACGCCGACGCCCGGGTTGAAGCGGTAGAGGCCGTAGTTGGCCTTGAGCACGGTCTTGCCGGTGCCGAACAGGTCGTAGGTGACGCCGAGGCGCGGCACGAACGAGTTCCACTTCAGGTAGTGCTGCTCGGGGAACGTCACCGCCGGGATCGCGACGCCGGTCGGGAACGTATAGGCGAGCTGCTGCTGATCCGGCGTCCAGACGTCGTAATGATCGAAGCGCAGGCCGAGATTCATCGTCGCGCGCTTGTAGGTCCACTGATCGGTGACGAACCAGTCGAAGGTCGTGACCTTGTCGACGCTGGTCAGATCGCCGTCCGGACCGGCGCCGAGGTTGCCGACCGAGGTGGCGGTCGGCGCCGCCATGTTCACGCTCGCCGGCAGGCCGCTGCTCGCGATGTTCTCGCGAATGTTGCCCGAGTACACCTGCGTGTACCCGTACCAGCCGCTCTCGAGCAGCAGTTCGCCGCCGACCTTGAAGTTGTGCGCGCCGGCCATGCCGTCCTTGAAGTAGGTGACGGCGCCGGTGACCTGGCGACGCTGCCGGTCGGTCTGCTCCTTCTGATCGCCGTTGAAGTACTGGCTCAACTTCGAGTTGACGATCTCGTGCAGCGTCGTATCGGTGTTGGTGATGAGCGGGAAGTAGTAGCCGAACACGCCGTAGCGCACTTCGGCGTACATGTTCTTGTTGATGGTGCCGTTCCACTCACCCTTGTAAAGCCAGCTGCCCGAGGTCTGGGTCAGCGTGCGTTCCCAGGTCGCTGTAGCTGAAGCTCGCCGACGGCAACCGGTTCGGCTGCACCTTCTGGCCCCACTGGTAGTAGCCGATCAACTTGTTGTTCTGGTTGATCTGGTAGGTGACCTTGCCCGAGGGATTCCACAGCTTGGTGTCGAACGGCGTGCCGGCGGCCGCCCCGATGAAGTTCGGCTGGCCGACCGAGGTCTTCTGGTTGCGGTACGAGAAGAACCACCACACCTTGTCCCGCTTGATCGGACCGCCGAGGTTGATGTTGGTGTCGCGATACTTCAGCGTTTCGTTGCTGTGGTCGCGGATGCCGCTCGGGTTGGTCACGGCGTTGTACATGAACTGCTGCGGCACATTCCCGTCGATGTTGTCCGAGATCATGCCGTTGGTCTCGTAGTCGTTGTAGAACTCGCCCTGGAACTTGTTGCCGCCCGACTTGCCGAGCATCTGGCTCTGCACGCCCGGGGTCGGCATTTCGGCGCCCTGGCCGACGGTGCCGAGGAAAACCTCTTCGAACGAGCCGTAGTCGGTGTAGAAGCCGGCGCCGCTGGTGCCTTCGGTGGTGTTGATGCCCTCGACGAGCACGCGGTTCTGGCCGCTGTAGCCGTAGGCCGAGTAGGTCGTCTGCGTGCCGGCGCGGTTGCCGCCGACGTCGATGCGCTGCATCGAGACCGACGGCGTCACCGCGAGCAGCGACCACATGTCGCGTGAGTTCGGAATTTCCTGCAGCGCCTCGAGCTTGAAGTTCTGCTGGACGCGGGTGTTGGAGGTGTCGATGACCGGCGAGTCGCCGGTGACCGTCACCGTCTCCTGCAGCGCGGCCACACCGAGCTCGACGTTGACCGTCGCGGTGAAGCCCATCGCGATCTGGATGTTCTCGCGCTTCAGCGTGTTGAAGCCGGAAAGCTCGTAGTTGATGGTGTAAGTGCCGGGTGGCAGCGCCGGAAAGCGGTAGGTGCCGTTCGCGTCGGTCACCGACGTCTGGCGCCCATCATGGACGGGCTCGTGACGGTTACGGTCACACCCGGCAGAACGGCGCCGCTCGAGTCAGCCACTCTGCCGTTGATCGAGCCGGTCACGCTCGCGCCGCCACCCTGTGCGAAACCGGTCGACGTAAATACCAAGACCGCCAATGCGGCCAGAAACAGCTGAAGCCCTCGAGGTCTCATCTGAAACCCTCCTCGGTTCAATGATGGGATCGATGCGAATGTCTGCATCGGCCGGCGAGCGTAACACTGAAGACGGAGGGGCGCAATAATCTAGGAGCCGCTATTTCGAAGATCGAACGAAAAGAACAGCGCGCGATCCGGAAAACCGAAGTCCCGGATCCGCGCTGAGCGGATGCGGGACTCTCGAATTCGGACGCGGTGTCAGTTACGGCGGGACTCGACCTGCTTGATCGCGTCGTCTATCAGCCGCTCGTTGTCGGCCTTGGAGACATTTCGTTGCAGTATTTTCGATGCGATCATCACCGACAGATCCACGGCTTCATGTCGCAGCTGTTCGAGCGCGCGACTTGTCTCCAGTTGAATCTGCCGCTCGGCGTTCTTGACGATGTTGTCGGCTTCGCTGCGAGCCTTCGCCCGGAGCTCTTCGCGCAGCCGGTCGCCTTCGATCCGGCTCTGCGCGATGATGCCGTCCGCATCCACACGCGCCTGCTGAGTGATCCGGGCGGCCTCGACATTCAGCCGCTCCAAATCGCTCTTGGCCTGAGCCGCATCGTCGAGCGACTTGCGAATCAGCGCCTGCCGGCTTTCGAGCGCCGCCAGCAGCGGTCCCCAGGCGAACTTCGCCAGCAGCGCCAACAGGACGAGGAACGTGACGATCGTCCAGATGAACAGCCCTGGATCCGGCTGAACTAACGGATTATTCATGGCACTCTCGCTGGCGTCCGGTTCGCGGAACGCTATTTCATCAGGACGATCAGCAGGACGAACACTTCCGCCAGAATCGCCACGCCTTCGAGCAGGAACAGCGGCAGGTTGACGGCGCCGGTGATCTTGTCGGCGGCGCTGGGCTGCCGGGCGATGCTCTCGGCGGCTGCCGCCGCGAACTTGCCGATGCCGAGGGCCGCGCCGATGACGATCATGCCGAGCCCGATCGCGGCACCGAAATAGTGAATCTTGTCCATTGCCTCTTCTTCTCCCTTGTTGTCGCTCAGTGATGAACGTGAATGGCCATGCCGATGAAGACCGCGGTCAACAGTGTGAATACGTACGCCTGCACCAGAATCACGACCAGCTCGAGGGCCGAGACCCCGACCGCCAGCGGCACCGATGCGATGACGCCGGCGCCGATGCCGGTCAGCGCGCCGCCCATCTCCGTGAACAGGAACACGAATGACAGAATCGCGAGAATCGCGATGTGACCGCCGGTCATGTTCGCGGCCAGTCGCATCGTCAATGCGAACGGCTTGACGAACATGCCCATGACTTCGATGGGAATGAGCAGGATGTAGATCGGCCACGCGAGGCCGTGCGGCACCAGGTTCATCCAGTGCTTGACGACGCCGTGCGCCTTCGAGCCGGCGACGATGATGGCGACGAACGTGATGGTCGCCAGCGCCGCGGTCACGTTGTAGTTCGCGGTCGCCGTGGTGCCGCCGTGCATCATCTCCTTCAGAAATGAGCCGTCGGCGGTGTGCAGGACAAAGTGATCGAGCACGCCGAGAATGTCGAAAATCGGAATCAGGCCGATCAGGTTGGCGCCGAGGATGAAGAAGAAAAACGTGAGCATCAGCGGCGCCCACGTGCTGACCCACTTGTTGCCGACATTGGGCCGCACCATCTCGTCGCGCACGAACTCGACGACGGCCTCGAGGCCGTTCATGGCGCCTGACGGGATCAGCCGATCCTGCTTCAGATAGCGCCGCACCAGCCAGGTAATCACCACGAACAGAAACGCGGCGACCAGCCACAGCATCAGGACGTGCTTGGTCACCGAGAAGTCGATGCCCAGGATGGTCGGCAGCTTGATCAGCGGTTCGCTGATGCTGCTGTTCGCGACGTGATGGATGATGGTCTCGCCGGCGTCGAACTTGCCGGCGTGTCCCTCCACCGCAGCGGCGGCGTGTTCTTGTGCGAGTTCCTGGACGAACATCGTTGTGGTTAAGACGCGAACAGGCGCCGCAGTGCGACAGCCTCAGTCAAATGCAGTGCGATAAACGAACCCGTAAAGCTGGCGACAAACGGCACGGCCGGCTGCGAGAGGCCCTTCAGCACGACCGCGACGTAGGCGCCGAAAAACACCATCTTGCCAAAGAACCCGGCCGCCATCATTCCGGTGAGCGCTTCGGGATTGCGCCGGTAGGTCCGCTCCGCCAGCAGCCACGTCACCACGGCCACCAAGAGAGGGCCCGCCATGCCCAGGAACGTCGCCGTCCCGCTTTGCGCGCCGAAACCGAGAGTCGCTGCAGACCACGAAAGCAGGCCCGCCCCGATCATCCACGCCACCGGCTTCATTGCTTCAGGAACACGGTCTTCGCCAGTTCGTACATCCCGACCACGACTCCAAGGGTCAGGCCAATCACCAGTCCCCAGGGTGCGGTGCCGCGCCAGGCGTCAACGGCGTAGCCGATAGCGCCGAGCAAAAGAATCGCGCCAATGAGCGTGTAACCCGCGCCCGCCGCGGAACCCGCCCGCTCCGCGCTCTGCTGGAACTCGCGAGCGCTCCGGGCGAAGTCTGACTCAGGGTCTTCGGGCGGCATGGGCACACCATTATCCCCGAGTTATCTCCGCCGCCGACTGGGCAGTATATCGTACCTTGTGAAAAGCTTCACTTAATGCGGAGGTGACGGTCTTCAGCCGTGCCGCGCTAATGGAGCGCGGCCGTAACCCCCGCCACGCCAAGGGTTTTCGCTGAAGCGTCGGCCAGCTCGAAGAGCACCCTCGGATAGACGCCGAGGACGATCGTGCCGAGGACGGCGATGCCGAGAACCAGCGCCAGCGCCGGCGCGAGCGACGGCGCCGAGCCGACTGTCCTCCTTCTTCAGATACATGAAGACGACGATTCGGATGTAGTAGTAGAGCGAGATCGACGCTGTTGAGGACGCCGATCACGGCCAGCCAGTACGTAGTGCGGCGTCGATCGCCGCGCCGAACAGCCAGAACTTGCCCATGAAGCCCGCCGTCGGCGGAATGCCGCCGAGCGACAGCATGAACACCAGCATCGCGAACGCCGCGAACGGATTGCGGAAGGCCAGGCCGCTGAAGTCCTTCAGCTCGTCGCCGATCACGTCCGCCCGCCGCAGCAGCACGACCACCGCGAACGCGCCGAGCTGCATGAACGAGTAGATGAACAGGTAGACCAGCATCGCGGTGATGCCGCGCGAGCGTGCCCGGCGACGACGCCAATCAGGAGATAGCCGGCGTGCGCGATCGACGAATAGGCGAGCATCCGCTTGATGTTCGATCTGCGTCACCGCCGCGATGTTGCCCGACCGTCATCGTCGACGATCGGCGAGCACCTCAGAACAGCAGCCGCCAGTCGGCGCTCATCGACGGCAGTCCTTCGACGAAGATGCGGAGCAGCATCGCGAACGACGCCGCTTTCGATCCGACCGACAGGAACGCCGTGACCGGCGTCGGCGCGCCCTCGTACACGTCCGGCGCCCACATGTGGAACGGCACGGCGGCGATCTTGAAGCCGACGCCCGCGACGACCAGGATCACCGCGAGCACCAGCCGCGGATCGTGCTCCTGCCCGGCGAACGCGGCGGCCATGACGCGGAGGTTCGTCGTCCCCGACAGGCCGTACATCAGCGACATCCCGTAGAGCAGGATGCCGAGCGAGAAGGCGCCGAGCAGGAAGTATTTCACCGCGGCTTCGTTCGATCGCTGGTTCGGCTTGATGAAGCCGGCCAGGATGTAGAACGACACCGCCATCGTCTCGAGGCCGATGAAGATGCGTGATGAGATCGATGCCGCCGGCCATGACCATCATGCCGAGCGTCGCGCACAGAATCAGGAAGTAGTACTCGCCCGGCGACTGCGCCTTCGACCTTCGAGGTACCGGATCGACATCAGCACGGTGATCGCCGGCGGCGCCGAGAAACAGCACCTTGAAGAACAGCGCGAACTGATCGACGGCCAGCAGGCCGTGCGCCACTTCGACGCGCGTGGACGTAAACGGCACGCAGCGACACCAGCGTGGCGCCGAGCACCAGCAGCGTGACCCAAGCCAGCGCGCCCCGCTGCGCGCGCGGCAGCAGCGACGTCGGCGATCAGCACGAGCAGCGCGCCGCCCGTGAGCACCAGCTCCGGCAGGATGTAGTAGAAGTCGCTGAGCGAGATCCCCTGCGGCATCAACGCCTCTCGGGCGTCTGGCCGGCCGCAGCGGCCGGCAGCGGGTTGCCGTTGACGTCGCACGGCATCAGCGCCAGAAACTTCGCGGCAGTGTTGTTGGACGCCGCGATCGCTTCAGCGGTGGGCGGCTTGGTGTCGCAGTCGGCGGCGTACTTCGCCTCGTACTGCGGGTTCACGCGCGCCGACGATGTGGCTGCACCGACGATCTCGAGACGCCGCAGGAACGGCGCCGGGTAGAGGCCCATCCACACCGCCAGGATCAGCAGCGGCGCGAACGTCGCGAACTCGCGGTGGCTGAGGTCGAGCAGCCGCTCGTTCTTCGGGTTCTCGATCTTGCCGAACATCGTGCGCTGATAGAGGTAGAGCATGTAGGCGGCGCCGAGCACGACGCCGCTGCCGGCGAAGACCGCCCACACCTTGTTGGCGACGAACACGCCCTGCAGGATCAGGAATTCGCCGATGAACCCGTTCAGCGTCGGCAGTCCGATCGACGACATCGTCATGATCAGGAAGATCGCCGCGTAGACCGGCATCACCTTCGACAGCCCGCCGTACTCGGAAATCTCGCGCGTGTGGCGCCGCTCGTAGACGACGCCGACGAGCAGGAAGAGCGCGCCGGTCGAGATGCCGTGATTCAGCTGCTGGACGATGCTGCCGGTGATGCCGACCGGGTTCAGCGCGAACATGCCGAGCATCACCATCGCCATGTGGCTGACCGACGAATACGCGACCAGCCGCTTCCAGTCCTTCTGCGCCAGCGCCACCAGCGCGCCGTAGACGATGCCGATGATCGAGAGCAGCACCATCATCGGCACGAAGTGCCGCGTCGCCTCCGGCAGAATCGGCAGGCTGAAGCGCAGGAACCCGTAGGTGCCCATCTTCAGCAGGACCGCCGCCAGAATCACCGAGCCGGCGGTCGGCGCGTCGGTGTGCGCGTCCGGCAGCCAGGTGTGGAACGGGAACATCGGCACCTTGATCGCGAAGCCGAGGAAGAACGCCAGGAACAGCCACCACTGCAGGTCGTAGGGGATGTTCAGCTTGTGGAACATGCGTGACGTCGAAACGTGTAGACGCCGGTGACGCTGTGCGCTGTAGAAGTACAGCGCCAGGATGCCGAGCAGCATGACGACGCTGCCGACCAGGGTGTAGAGGAAGAACTTGATCGCCGAGTAGAGGCGGTTCGCGCTGCCCCAGATGCCGATCAGGAAATACATCGGCACCAGCATCACTTCCCAGAACAGGAAGAACAGCAGGAAGTCGAGCGACATGAACGCGCCGAGCATGCCGGTCTGCAGCACCAGCAGGAAGATGTAGTACTCCTTCACCCGCTCGGTGAATCGCGTTCCACGACGACAGGATCGCGATGAACCCCATCATCGTCGTCAGCAGGATCAGCAGCGTGCTGAGGCCGTCGACGCCGAGGAAGTACTCGGCGCCGATCGACGGAATCCACGGCAGCGCGCTCGACGAACTGGAAGTCGGCCTGCTGCGGGTTGAACCAGAACCACAGCGGCACCGAGATCACGAACCCGATGAAGGCGACCGATGTTCGCGATCCACTTGATGGCGTTCTCGTTCTCCTTGTTGACCAGCAGCAGCAGGAGCGCGCCCGCGAGCGGCGTGAACAGGATGAGGGAGAGGTAATGATTCATAGTTACCGCACGAACAGATAAACGCTGACGAACGCGAAGATGCCGAACAGCATCAGGAGCGCGTAGTTCTGCACCAGCCCGGTCTGGATCCGTCTGCAGGCGAGACTCGCTTCCTGCACGATGCGCCCGACCAGGTTCACCAGGCCGTCGACCACGGTGCGATCGGTCAGGCCCGAGAACCAGGCGCTGATCACCGTGACCCAGCTGGTGCCGTTGACCGCGCCGTCGACCACGTTGCGGTCGACGGCCCACAGGCCGCTCGCCGGCCGCGAACGTCCCGGAAATGACCGTCGCATCGTAGAGCTCGTCCACGTAGTACTTGTTCGAGAGCACGCGGTGCGCGCCGGCGAAGCGTTCGGCGAGGTCCGTCGGAAATCTCCGGGCTGGTGACGTAGAACTTGCGCGCGAGCAGGATCCCGGAGATGGCGATCGCGCAGCGACAGCGCCATCAGCCCGAGTTCGACGCCGCGCGAGACGTGCTCGCCGGATTCCTCGACCGCGCCGCCTTCGTGCTCGAGCGCCTGACTTCGCCGTCGGCCGTCTTCCGCGCTCGAGTCGGACCGGCGACGACGTCCTGCCGCAGTGCACCGGCGGCACGCTCGACGTGCGCGCGTGAAGCTCGGCTCGAGGAAGTGCTCGATCGCGTTGCCGCCGCCGAGCGCCGCCGGAATGCCGACGAATCCGGCGACGATCGCGCCGACCGCGAGCGCCATCAGCGGAAACGTCATCGGCGTCGGCGATTCGTGCGGACCGTGCCACGGACCATGACCGTGACCGCCGCCAGGGTCGTGCGCGCCGTGGGCGTCACCGGCCGGACCGTGCGACACCTCGTGATCGTCCTTCGCCGCGTGACCGTGCGCGTGCGTATCGGCGGGATGCGCCGCGCCGTGCGCGGCCGCCAGACGCGTGTCCTCGCGCGTGCTCGGCCGGCGCGGCATCGCGGCGCCGCGTGGCCTGCCGGTTTCCCACGCCGGACCGCGATAGCCGCCGAAGAACGTCATCGCACATCAGGCGGAACATGTAGAACGCGGTCATCAGCGCGGCGGCCACGCGCGAGCACCCAGATCGCCTTGTTGAGCAGGAACGCCCGGAAGAGGATCTCGTCCTTGCTGAAGAATCCGGCGAACGGAAAGATGCCGGCAATCGCCAGCGTGCCGATCATCATCGTCGCGAAGGTGACCGGCAGGTATTTCTTGAGGCCGCCCATCTTGCGCATGTCCTGCTCGCCGGCCATCGCGTGGATCACCGAGCCGCTGCCGAGGAAGAGCAGCGCCTTGAAGAAGGCGTGCGTCATCAGGTGGAACGCGCCGGCGGAGAACGCGCCGACGCCCATCGCCGTGAACATGTAGCCGAGCTGCGAGACGGTCGAGTAGGCCAGCACCTTCTTGATGTCGTACTGCACCAGGCCGATCGACGCCGCCATCAGCGCCGTCAGCACGCCGACGATCGCGACGATCATCATCACCTGCGGCGCGTGCGAGAACAGCACCGCGTTGCGGCCGATCATGTAGACGCCCGCGGTGACCATCGTCGCCGCGTGGATCAGGGCGGAGACCGGCGTCGGGCCTTCCATCGCGTCCGGCAGCCAGACGTAGAGCGGAATCTGCGCGCTCTTGCCGGTCGCGCCGATGAACAGGAACAGGCAGATGAACGAGAGCACGCCGAAGTGCACCGTCTCGATCGGCATCGTCGCCGCGGCATTCTGCACGGCGCGGAAGTCGAGCGTGCCGAAGGTGTAGTAGATCAGGAACACGCCGAGGACGAAGCCCCAGTCGCCGACGCGGTTGGTGATGAAGGCCTTCTTGCCCGCGTCCGCCGCGCTCTTCTTCTCGTACCAGTAGCCGATCAGCAGGTACGAGCAGAGGCCGACGCCTTCCCAGCCCACGAACATCACCAGGAAGTTGTTCCCCAGGACGAGCATGAGCATGAAGAAGCAGAACAGGTTCAGGTAGCAGAAGAAGCGCGCCACGCCGCCGCGCGGCTCGTCGGCCATGTACGCGGTCGAGTAGACGTGAATCAGCGTGCCGATGCCGGTGACGATCAGGATCATCATCCCGGACAGCGGATCGAGCCGGAATCCCCACGGCACCGCGAACATCGCCGATGCCGGTGTTGGTGGCGAGCGGAATCGACGGGATCCACTGCGCCACGATGACGTCGAAGGCGCGCGCGTCGGCGGGCAGCCCGAGCAGCTGCCAGAACGCGAACAGCGACAGGCCGAGCGCCGCCGCCATCATCGCGCAGGCGAGCATGCCCGGCGGTCCGCCTCGAGAAATAGCGGATCCCGAGCAGGCCGTTGATGGCGGCCCCGATGCCCGGCAGAAGCGGAATAAACCAGATGTATCTGCATTACCGGCTACCATCGCATCAGGTTCATTTCGTCGATGTTGATCGTCTCTTTGTTGCGGTAGAACGCGAGGATGATGCCGAGCCCGACCGCCGCTTCAGCCGCCGCCACCGCGATGACGAAGATCGCGAACACCTGGCCGACCTCGTTCTGGAGCGAATCCGAGAAGGCGACCAGGTTGATGTTGACCGCGTTCAGGATCAGCTCGATCGACATGAAGATGATGATGATGTTCCGGCGCACCATCACGCCGACGACGCCGATGATGAACAGCGCCGCCGACAGCAGCATGTAGTGGGTTGTCGTAATCATGAAATGGCAGATTCAGTTGATTTCAGATTGATGACTCAGTTGTCAATCTGAACCTGAACTCGAAATCTCACAGCTCTCGCTTCGCCAGCACGATTGCGCCGATCATCGCGACCAGCAGCAGCATCGAGGCGATCTCGAACGGAATCAGATAGCTCGTGTAGAGCAGCCAGCCGACCTGCTCGGTGTTGCCGACCACCGGCATCGCCGCCGCCCGGCGATCGGCGGCGTCGCCGGCAGTTTCGCTGACACGGACCGCGATCGCCGCCGAGCTCGGCGAGCACCGCCGCCGGCGAGCCCGAATCCCGAGCTTGCGTGCGCCGGTGCGGATCGCTGTGCGCCTCCGGCGGCCGCTTCAGGTTCACCAGCATCACGACGAACAGGTACAGAACGACGATGCCGCCGGCGTAGACGAGGATCTGGATGGCCGCGAGAAACGGCGCGTCCGAGCAGCACGTAGAGCGCCGCCACGAACAGGAAATCGAGCACCAGGAACAGCACGCTGTGCACGGTGTCCTTCGTCGTGACGACCAGCACGGCGAAGCCGAGGATGACACGCCGCAATGATGTAGAACGCGATGGCTTGTCCCATCAGCTCAGCAACACTTTCACGATGCCGGTGACCACCAGATTGGCGATCGCCAGCGGGATCAGCACCTTCCATCCGAGCCGCATCAGCTGGTCGTAGCGGTAGCGCGGCAGCGTGGCGCGGATCCAGATGAAGAAGTAGAGGAAGAGGAACGACTTGATCAGGAACCAGGTCCAGCTCGGCACGATGTCGAGGAAACTCAGCATCGCGACGTTCGGAAACGGCCGCAGCCACCCGCCCAGAAACAGCGTCGTCGCCACCGACGAGACGACGATCATGTTGGCGTATTCGGCGAGGAAGAACAGCGCGAAGCGCATGCCGCTGTATTCGGTGTGGAAGCCGCCGGTCAGCTCCTGCTCCGCTTCCGGCATGTCGAACGGCGCGCGGTTGGTTTCGGCGAGGCCGCCGATGACGAAGATGCCGAACGCCAGCGGCTGCACGAACGCGAACCAGACGCCCTGCGCGCTGTCCTGCGCGCTGGACGATGCTGACCATGCTGAGCGAGCCGGCCATCAGAATCACGCTGACCAGCGTGAGCGTGACCGACGACCTCGTAGCTGATCAGCTGCGCCGACGCGCGCAGGCTGGCGAGCAGCGGGAACTTGCTGTTCGACGCGTAGCCCGCGAGGATGATGCCGTAGACGCCGACCGACGCGACCGACACGATGTAGAGCAGGCCGACGTTGACGTCGGTGATGTAGAGCGTGACCTGGCGGCCGAAGAGCGTGACTTCCGGCCCGAACGGAATCACCGCGTAGACGATCAGCGCCGGCACCATCGAGATGATCGGCGCCGCCGTGAAGACCCACTTGTCGGCGCGCACCGGCGTGATGTCTTCCTTGATCATCAGCTTGATGGCGTCCGCCACCGGCTGCAGCACGCCGTACGGCCCGACGCGCATCGGTCCGAGCCGCGACTGCGCCCAGGCGATGACCTTGCGCTCGAGCAGCACCATGTAGGTGACCGCCGACGAGCGTCGCGTTCAGCACGATCGAGGATCTTCAGGAGCGGGATGACGAACGGTGTCGATCACCGGTCGACCTCGCCGAGCACGACGTCGAGCGATCCGATCAGCGCGACCACGTCCGCGATCGAGGTGGCCTTTGATCAGCGGCCGGCAGCCCCTGCAGGTTGCAGAACGACGGCGGACGCACGCGGAAACGGTACGGGTTGGTCGACTTGCCGTCGCTGACGATGAAGTAGCCGAGCTCGCCTTTCGGCGACTCGATGGCGTGATAGGTCTCGCCGGCCGCCGGCTTGATGAGGCGCGGCACCTTGCCGACGATCGGCCCTTCCGGCAGTCCTTCGGTCGCCTGCCGGATGATGCGCAGCGACTGGCGGAACTCCTCCATCCGGACCAGGTAGCGATCGTAGGTGTCGCCGGCGGTGCCGACCGCGACGTCGAACTCCATCTCGTCGTACGCGGCGTACGGTTCGTCCTTGCGGATGTCGCGCGGCACGCCCGAACCGCGCAGCGGCGGACCGCTCAGGCCGAGCGCGATCGCCTGCCGCGACCGGTGATCACGCCGATGCCCTTGGTGCGCTCGAGCCAGATGCGGTTGTGCGTCAGCAGCTCTTCGTACTCGTCGATCTTCGGCGTCCATGATCTCGCAGAACTGCGAGGACCTTCTTGTCCCAGCCCGGCGGCATGTCCTGCGGCAGGCCGCCGATGCGCATCGAGTTGTAGGTCAGGCGCGCGCCGCAGATCTCCTCGAACAGATCGAGAATCAGCTCGCGTTCGCGGAACGCGTAGAGGAACACCGTCATCGCGCCGATGTCCATCGCGTGCGTGCCGACCCACAGGCAGTGGCTGGCAATCCGCTGCAGCTCGCAGAGGATCGTCCGCACGTAGCGCGCCCGCCGCGGCACCTCGATCTGACAGCAGCTTCTCGACCGTCTCGCAGTAGCCGACGTTGTTGGTCGCGGCCGCGACGTAGTCCATCCGATCGGTCAGCAGGATGATCTGCGTCCAGTTGCGGTTCTCGCTCAGCTTCTCGATGCCGCGGTGCAGGTAGCCGATGACGACGTCGGCGTCGACGACTTTCTCGCCGTCGAGCCGCAGCACGACGCGCAGCACGCCGTGCGTGCTCGGATGCTGCGGGCCCATGTTGATCACGAGCTCGTTGGTGTCGAACATCGCGCCGTGGTGAACGGTGGATCGTCGGCGCGTTGCCATGCTGTCTATTCGATGTCCGCCTCTTCGCGCGCCTGGCGCAGCTTCAGCCAGTCGAGCGGGTTCTCCATCAGCAGCTCGCCCGGTCCCTCGAGCGGATAGTCCTTCCGCTGCGGAAAGCCCTGCCAGTCGTCCGGCATCAGAATGCGCCGCCGATCGGGATGGCCGGTGAAGTTCACGCCGAACATGTCGTAGACCTCGCGCTCGAGCCAGTTGGCGGCCGGCCAGATCGCGGTCGACCGACGGCACCGGCTGTGTCTCGGCGACCTTCGATCTTGACGCGCACGCGATGACGATGGCGCGTCGAGTACAGGCAGTAGACGACGTCGAAGCGCGCCTCGGCGCGCGGCGGCCAGTCGGTCGCGGTGAGGTCGGAGCAGGAAGTCGAACGCGCATCGGGCGCGTCGCGCAGATAGCGCGCCGCATCGCA
The DNA here is from genome assembly GCA_963711765.1 of uncultured Acidobacteriota bacterium. Taxonomy (GTDB): domain Bacteria; phylum Acidobacteriota; class Vicinamibacteria; order Vicinamibacterales; family CAVVIG01; genus CAVQFC01. The sequence goes on from CAVQFC010000001.1 coordinate 193,132, forward strand.
GGATGTGCGCGACCGGGACGATGATCGTCCAGTCGCCGAGATAGTAGCTGAGTTGCGTGGCCCCTTCGGGCAGCGCCGCCTGCAGGCCGGCGATGTACGCCGGCACCACCGCATCGGCCGGCGGCGGCGGATCGGGCGGCCCGGTCGGCGGCGCCGCCTTCGGGACGTGCGCTTCGCCAGCTGCCGCGGGCGGCTTCGCGGCCGGCGCCGGCTTTGCTGGGGCCGGCTTTGCCGCGGCCGGATTTGCTGGGGCCGGATTTGCCGGGGCCGGTTTCGGCGCCGCAGCCCGACCGGCGCGGGCGCCGCTTCAGCAGGAGTCTGAGGCTTCGCAACGTCAGGGGCGGCGGGCGGCGCAGGCGGTTCCGGAGTCTTGGGCTCGTCAGCCATCTACACCCACTCGAGCGCGCCCTTTTGCCAGGCGTAGTAGTAGCCGACGACCAGGATGAAGATGAAGACGATCATCTCGATCAGGCCGAACAGCAGCAGCTTGTTGAAGATGACCGCCCACGGAAACATGAACACGGTCTCGACGTCGAAGATCACGAACAGCATCGCCACCAGGTAGTAGCGGATGCTGTAGCGATCGCGCGCGTCGGTCATCGGCTCGATGCCGCACTCGTACGGCTCGAGCTTCACCTTGTTGTATTTCTCCGAGTGAATCAGGCTCGGAAAAGACGAGCGTGAACACCGCGAACCCGGTCGCGACGACGACGAAAATGGCGATGGGAATGTAGGCTGAAAGCATTGGAATGACGCGTCGCGCGAGAGAAAAGCGCGACTTCGGAAAAGCCGTTGGTTTATAACATGCGACCTGAGGGGTGTCAAGAAACGGGGCACTGAGCCTCACCATCGTCTGTTCCCCGCAACTCACAGATTTCAAACCATTTTCGCGGTCCTCCTCCCTTGACGCTCTCGAAAAGCGGGACCTATACTGCCGTCATGGACAATAGACGCGCGCTGGCCGTCGCGACCCTGCTCGCCGCGCTCGCCGTCGTCGGCCAGGGACAGCTCGTCGCGCAGACCATCCAGCGGGCGCTGTATGTCAGCGTCCTGAACGAAGCCGGCGCACCGGTGCCGGACCTCGGTCCATCCGACTTCATCGTCCGCGAAGACAACGTGGCGCGCGAAGTGCTCAGAGTCGCGCCGGCCACCGATCCGATGCAGGTCGCGCTGCTCGTCGACGACAGCCAGGCCGCCCGCGACGTACATCCCGAACTACCGTCAGGCGCTCCCCGAGTTCGTGGCCACGCTCGCAGGCGCCGGCGAAGGCAGCATCAAGAACGACGTCGCCATCATCGCGATCGCCGAGCGACCGACGATCCTCACCGACTACACCACCAACCAGGTCAACTCTGAAGAAGGGAATCGATCGCCTCTGGTCGCAGCGCAGCAGCGGCGCCTACCTGCTCGACGGCATCTACGAAACCGCGAAAGGGTTCAAGAAGCGCGACGCCCAGCGCCCGGTGATCGTCGCCATCACCGCCGAAGGCCCCGAGTTGAGCAACTATCACTACGACCAGGTGCTCGGTCCGCTACGCGACACCGGCGCGGCGTTCCATGCCATCGCGATCGGTCATCCGTCGAGCAGCCTCAGCGACGAGATGCGGAACCGGGCCATCGTGCTCGATGTCGGCCCGCGCGATACCGGCGGCAGCTTCGATCAGCTGCTGACGAGCATGGCGCTCGGCGGCAGGCTGACCCAGCTCGCGGACCAGTTGACCCACCAGTACCGCGTCACCTACGCCAGGCCGACCACGCTGATTCCGCCGGAAAAGGTGACGGTCGCGGCGGCCAAACCCGGTTTGACCGCACGCGGCACGCTCATCCGCGAATCGAAGGACAAGAAGTGAAAGCGGCCGCCGCCGTCATCGTCGCGATCGCCTCCGCGGGCGTGATGGCGACGGCGCAGGCGCCCCAGCAACCGCCGCCCCAGGCGCCGTTTCGCGCCGGCGTCGATGTCGTGTCGCTCAACGTCACGGTCACCGATAGCCCCGCCCACTACGTCACCGACCTGACCGCCGACGACTTCAACGTGTTCGAAGACGGCGTCAAGCAGGACGTCACGTTCTTCAACCGGACCAACCTGCCGATCGCGCTGGCGCTGCTGCTCGACACCAGCGCCAGCATGGAGTCCAAGCTGCCGACCGCGCAGGAAGCGGCGATCGGCTTCGCGCAAACGGCTGCGGACGCAGGATCTGGCCGAGGTCATCGACTTCGACAGCCGCGTCGTGGTGCTGCAGAACTTCACCAACAACGCGTCCGGAGCTCGAGCAGGCGATCCGCAAGACGTCGGCCGGCGGCTCGACGTCGCTCTACAACGCGGTGTACATCGCGCTCAAGGATCTGAAGAAGGTCGTCGCGAAGAACTCCGACGAGATTCGCCGCCAGGCGATCGTCGTGCTGTCCGACGGCGAGGACACGTCGAGCCTGCTGCCGTTCGAAGAGGTGCTCGATCTCGCCAAGCGCTCGGAAACGGCGATCTACTCGATCGGTCTCCGCGCCAACGAAGGCTCGGCGATCGTGAGCAAGGGCTTCAAGGAAGCGGAGTTCGTCCTGCGGCAGTTCTCGCAGGAAACCGGCGGCCGCTCGTTCTTCCCGAATCAGGTCGCCGATCTCAACAACGTCTACGGACAGATTTCCGACGAGCTCTCGAGCCAGTACACCGTCGGCTACACGTCGCAGCAACCCGAAACGCGACGGCGCGTGGCGCCGGGTCGTCGTGCGCGTCGACCGCGCCGAACGTGACGCGCGCGCACCAAGCTCGGGTACTTCGCGCCGACGCCGTCCACACGCTGAACACCATGAACTTCGTCCCTCTCGTCCTCTACGCGGCGGCGCTCGTGGCGTACGCGTGGCATTTCGCGCAGCGCGACCCGCTGCTCGGCCGCACCGCCACCACGCTGCTGGTCGCCGCGACGCTGGCGCACACCTTCGTCATCGGCATGCAGACGATGGAGTTCGGACACGTGCCGGTGGCGGGCGCGACCTCGGCGATCTCGACGTTCGTCTGGCTGCTGGCGCTGGCCTATCTCTACACCGAGATGACGACGGACGAGCGCGCGATGGGCGTGTTCATCCTGCCGCTGCTCGTGGCGCTGCAGGCGATTCCGGCGTTCATGCCCGGCGTCGAGGATCGCGCGCCGGTGCTGCAGGGCCCGCTGTTCGGCGTGCACGTGTCGTCGCTGCTGTTCGCGTACGCCAGCTTCGCGCTCGCCTGCGTCATCGGCATCACCTACGTGCTGCTGTTCAAGGAAATCAAGGCGAAGCACCTCGGCTTTTTCTACGCGCGGCTGCCGTCGCTGCAGGTGCTCGACCGCATGAATCAGCGCGCGATCGTCATCGGCTGGATCTTCCTGACCATCGGCATCATCGTCGGCGGCATCTGGGCGGCACAGGCGCGGGTCGGTTACGCCTCGGGCGACCCGCGCGTCCAGGCGATGTCGCTGCTGGATCCGAAGATTTTCGTCGCGCTGCTCTGCTGGGTCGTCTATTCGTTCGAGCTGTTCGCGGCGCGGCGCATCGGCTGGGGCGGCCGGCGCACGGCGTACCTTTCGGCGCTCGGCTTTGCGATCGTGCTGCTGAATTTCGTGCCGATCAGCTATTTCTTGACCTCGCAGCCATAACTTCTAGCTGATGCACCTCCTCCTGGTCGGAATCAGCCATCGCACCGCGCCGATCGAGCTGCGCGAGCGGGTGGATTTCCAGACGCGGACCGTCGCCGCCGAGGCGCTGCGCGCGCTCGCGGCGCGCGGTTCGACGCGCGAAGCCGTGTCGTGTCGACCTGCAACCGCGCCGAGCTGTACGTCGCCTGCGACGAGGCCGCGACCACGCGGGCGGACCTGGTGCGGTTTCTCGCGGACTTCAACGGCATCGCGCCCGCCGACCTCACGCCGCACCTCTACGACGTCACCGACCTCGACATGGCGCGGCATCTGTTCCGCGTCGCCGCAGGACTCGACTCGCTGGTGGTCGGCGAGCCGCAGATTCTCGGCCAGGTGAAGGATGCGCACACGGTCGCCGACCGACGCGCAGACGGCCGGACCGGTGCTCAACCGTCTGTTTCACGCCTCGTTCGCGGTCGGCAAGCGCGTGCGCACCGAAACCGGCGCTCGGTTCGGGCGCGGTGTCGGTCAGCTTCGCCGCGGTCTCGCTCGCGCGGAAGATCTTCGGCGACCTCACCGGCCGCAGCGTGGTCGGTCATCGGCGCCGGCGAGATGGGCAAGCTGACCGCGCATGCACATGAAGTCGCAGGGCGTGCAGCACGTCACCATCGTCAGCCGCACGATGGCTCACGCGGCGCGGACGGCTGAAGCGATCGGCGGCGCCAGCGCAGCGCCCTGGGACGAGATGGACGCCGTGCTCGGCGCCAGCGACATCGTCATCACCGCGACCGGCGCGGCGTCGCCGATCCTCACGAAGGCGCGCATCGAGCCGGTGATGCGGCCGCGCCGCAATCGGCCGCTGTTCATCATCGACATCGCGATGCCGCGCGACGTCGAGCCGGCGGCCGGCGAAATCGAGCAGGTCTTCCTCTACAACATCGACGATCTGCAGGCGACGGTGCGCGAGAACCTCGCGCGCCGCAGCAGCGAGGTCGCGCAGCGCCGAAGCGATCGTCGACGGAGGAAGTGGACAAGTTCGGCGCGTGGTTCCGGTCGCGCGGCGCCATCCCGACCGTCGTCGCGCTTCGTCAGAAGTTCGAAGCGATTCGCCGGGCCGAGCTCGATCGGCTCGACTTCAAGCTGTCGGCGCTGCCGCCGGAAGCGCGCGCGCGGGTCGACGAAATCACGCACCTCATCGTCGAGAAGCTGCTGCTGACGCCGACCGAACAGCTGAAGGCGCTCGGCGACGCGGAAACGGTCGGCGCGTACTCCGAAGCGCTGACCCGCCTGTTCGGGCTGGCCGAACCCGGACGAGCCGAGCGCAACGTCGAACCGTTCAGCGTCGCAACCGGCCGCGCGTCCGTCGCGCTGAGTCGCGACGTGGCTGGCGAACTCCGACTCGGAACGCGCGGCAGCCAGCTCGCCCTCTGGCAGGCGCAACGCGGTCGCCGCGCGGATCGCAGCCACCGGCGGCCCGCCCTGCCGCATCGTCACGATCAAGACGACCGGCGATCGGCTGCAGGAGGCGCCGCTGTCGGAAGTCGGCGGCAAGCGGCTGTTCGTCAAGGAAATCGAAGACGCGCTGCTGCGCAGCGAGATCGATCTCGCCGTCCACAGCAGCAAGGACATGCCGGCGGTGCTGCCGGACGGTCTGGCGATCGCGGCGGTCCTGCCGCGCGAAGATCCGCGCGACGCGGTGGTGTTGCCGGTCCGGCTGGAGCCGGACACTACTGGCGACGCTGTAGTGTCTGGCTTCAGCCAGATCCCGATCATCGCATCCGTCGAAGATCTCGTCGCGATACTCGGCCCAGTCGCCCTCGGTCGGCACGGGCAGCGTCCGACGCATCGCGCAGCTCACGCGCCTGATGCCCAACGCGCGCTTCGCGCCGATCCGCGGCAACCTCGACACGCGTCTGCGCAAGCTCGACGAGGGCGAATACGATGCCCTGGTGCTCGCGGCCGCAGGACTGCGCCGTCTCGGGTTCGGCATCGCGCATCTCGCTGTCGCTCTGCCGGCGGACGCCTGCGTGCCGGCGCCGGGCCAGGGGATCGTCGCGATCGAAATACGGGATCGCGACGAGGTCGCTCGCCGGGCGGTGCAGTCGATCGACGATGCGGCGACGGCCGCGGCGCTCACGGCCGAGCGCGCGCTCGTCGAGACGCTCGGCGGCGGATGCCAGACGCCGATCGGCGCGCTGGCGACGCACGATGCCGGCGGCGATGCTGGAGCTCGTCGCGATGGTCGTGGCGCTCGACGGCAGCCGAGCGATCCGCGGCCACGGCGCCGCGCCCCGCGGCGAGGCGGCGGCGCTCGGGGCCCGCGTGGGCGCGCAATTACTGGCCGAGGGCGCCGGCGAAATTCTGGCGGCAGCAGCGCACCCGGGCGCGACAACCGGACGGACGATCAACGACCGCGACTCATGACGATCGACGACCGACTCATGGCTACTGACTCTCGACTACCGACTCGCTGACCGCTGACTGACTTGATGACCAACAGCACCGTCTACCTGATCGGCGCCGGTCCCGGCGATCCAGGTCTGATCACCGTTCGCGGCCTGCAGTGCCTCGACGTCGGCCGACGTCGTGCTCTACGACCATCTGGTGCACGGCGCGCCTGCTCCGCCACGCGCGGGCCGACGCCGAGAAGATCGACGTCGGCACCGCTGCGCCGCAGCCGCTCGAGCAGGAAGCGATCTGCTATCTGCTCGCCGAGAAAGCGCGCGAGGGCAAGACCGTGGCGCGGCTCAAGTGGGGCGATCCGTTCGTGTTCGACAGCGGCGGCGTCCGAGGCGCTGTTCCTGCACGAGCAGGGCGTCCGGTTCGAAGTCGTCCCGGGCATCCCGGCGGCGATCGCCGTGCCCGGGCTACGCCGGCATTCCGATCACCTATCCGGGCGGCGGCGACACGCTGACCTTCGTGCGCGGCCACGAGGACGAGGGCAAGACGCGCGCGTCGATCGACTGGGCGAGCCTGGCTCGCCTCGACGGCACGATCGTCTGCTACGCCGGGCCGGCAGCAGCTGCCGGAGTATCCTCGACGCGCTGCTGTCGCACGGCCGCCCCGCGGACGATTCGGCCGCGATCGTCTACGACGGCACGCTGCCGACGCAGCAGACCATCGACGGGATCGCTCGGCGAGCTCGCCGAGCGGCTCGCGCGAGTCGACCGACCGTCGGCCCGCCGATCCTGGTCGTCGGCCGCGTCGTCGCCCTGCGCGAGCACCTGCGCTGGTTCGACGCGCGGCCGCTGTTCGGCAAGCGCGTGCTCGTCACCCGGCCGCGCGAACAGGCCGCGGAGCTCGTCGAACGGCTCGAAGCGATGGGCGCCGAGGCGATCGAAGCGCCGATGATCCGGATCCTGCCGCCGGACGACTACGCGCCGCTCGACGAGGCGTGCGCGCGCGCCGGCGCGTTCGACTGGATCGTCTTCACCAGCGCGAACGCGGTGGACGCGTTCATGGAGCGGCTGCGCGGCCGGCCCGCTCGACGTGCGCGCGCTCGGCGGCGTCAAGCTGTGCGCGGTCGGGCCGGTCGACGGCGGAGCGGCTGACCGCGCGTCGGCCTGAAGGTCGACCTCGTCCCGACCGAGTTCCGTGCCGAGGCGGTGGTCCGCGCCATGACCGAGCGCGGCCGACGTCAGCGGCGCGAGCGTCCTGCTGCCGCACGCCGACATCGGACGCGAGCTGATCGCCGACGAGCTGCGCAAGCGGGGCGCCGAGGTCACCGAGGTCGTCGGCCTATCGCACGGTCGCGGTCGAGCCGGAACGCGATGGCGAGCCGGACATCTATCGCATGCTGCTCGAGCGCCGCATCGACGTCGTGACGTTCACGAGCCCGTCGGCGGTGCGCAACTTCGTTCACGCTGCTCGGCGCCGAGCCGGCGGCGGATCTGCTGCGCGCGACGATCGTCGCCTCGATCGGCCCGGTGACGGCCGATGCGGCGACGCAGTGCCAGATCACGTCGGCGATCGTGCCGGCGACGCATACCATCCCGGCGCTGGTGCACGCGATCGTAGAATACGTTCACGGAAGCAACACGTCATGAATCCCACCCAGACTCACGGCGGCGCTGACCCTGACCCGGCGGCTGCGACGGCTGCGGCGCACCGAGACGATGCGCGCGCTGGTGCGGGAGACGCGTCTCGTCGCCGGACATGTTCGTGCTGCCGCTGTTCGTCTGCGAAGGCGAAGGCGTGCGCCGGGAAGTGCCGTCGATGCCCGGCGTGTTCAACCTGTCGGTGGACGAGGCGGTGAAGGAAGCCGCGGCGGCCAAAGGCGACGGCGTCATCGAGCGTGCATTCTGTTCGGCCTGCCGGATCACAAGGACAACGTCGGATCGCGGCCTACGATGCCGATGCGCCGGTGCAGTCGGCGATTCGCGCGATCAAGCGCGAAGCGCCGGGCGTGCTCGTGATGACCGACGTCTGCCTGTGCGAGTACACCGACCACGGCCACTGCGGCATCGTGGTCGACCAGGAGATCGTGAACGACCCGACGGTCGAGCAACTGGTGCGCGCGGCGGTCTCGCACGCCGTCGCCGGCGCCGACATCGTCGCGCCGTCGGACATGATGGACGGCCGCGTCGGCGCGATCCGCCAGGCGCTCGACGAGCGCGGCTTCGACCAGACCGCGATCATGGCGTATGCCGCGAAGTACTGCTCGGCGTTCTACGGTCCGTTCCGCGACGCCGCGGCGTCGGCGCCGCAGTTCGGCGATCGGCGCTCGCACCAGATGGATCCCGGCCAACAGCGACGAGGCGCTGCGCGAAGTCGCGCAGGACATCGAGGAAGGCGCCGACATCGTGATGGTCAAGCCCGCGCGTGACCTATCTCGACGTCATCTCGCGGGTGAAGGAAGCGTTTCGACTATCCGACTGCGGCGTATCACGTCAGCGGCGAGTACGCGATGCTGAAGGCCGCGGCGCGCAACGGCTGGATCGACGAGCCGCGCGCGATGCTCGAAACGCTGACGTCGATCCGCCGCGCCGGCGCGGACATCATCATCACCTACTACGCCCGCGAAGCCGCGCGCGCGATCGGATAATCCATGCACACGCTCGCCCTGCTCGCTCTTCTGGGAGCAGCCGCTCCTGCCCCGCCATCTGTTCACATCGAAGCGAAGGACTTCTCGATCGCGATCCCGGCCCACATTCCTTCCGGTCTGGTCGCGTTCACGTTCGACAATCATGGCAGCGAGCCGCACGAAATCCGTTTCATCAGGCTCGTCGCGCCGCACACGTTCGAGGACTTCGTGGCGTGGCAGAAATCGGGCCAGCCGATTCCAGATTGGCTGGCGCCGGCCGGCGGCATCGGCGCGATCGCGCCCGGACTGGCGCAGGACTACTGGGCGTCGCTCGAAGCCGGCGCCTACGTCGCGCTGTGCAGTTATCCGTCCGAGGATGGCACGTCCCACACGAGCAAGGGACAGTTCGCCGCGTTCACGGTCGACAAGGCCAGCGCTGTCACAACAACGACGATGCCCGAGGCGGATGTCACCGTCTCGCTGATGGATCATCACTTTCAGCTGACCGCGCCCTTCGAGAGCCGTCGTCCGCTGGTACACCTGCGCAACGTCGGATCCGAGCCGCACCAGGCGCTGCTCGTCAGGGTACCGGACGAGAGTCAGCAGTACCCGGAGCTCGCGTGGTTCGATCACGGCGGCAAGGGTCACAGACCCGGTATTCCAATTGCCGGATCCGCGGACGTTCCTGCCGACGGCGAGGCCTGGTTCCAGGCCAACCTGACGCCCGGCCGCTATCTGATGCTCTGCTCGCAAGCCGAAGAGGACGGCCGCCACTACGAGCTCGGGATGATCTACGCGTTCACGGTCGAGTGATCCGAATGACCGCGTCGAGATCGATCGTCCTCCTGCTGCTGTCCCTGCTGCTGTCATCTCCCGCGTCCGCTCAGCAGGCGGTCAGCCGGCTCAAGGGGCGCGTCGTCACCGAACGCGGCGAGAGAGTGAAGGACGCCGAAGTACGAGCCGAGGCCTTTTTCGGCGCGGCTGCCGGCACCTTCGCCGGCCAGCGGACGTTCTCGACACGCACCAACGACAAAGGCGAATGGAACATCCTCGGCATCACGTCAGGGATCTGGCTGTTCGAAGTGCTGGCGCCAGGCTATGCGCCGGAAATCGCGGCGTTGCCGATTCGGCTGCTGACCGCCAGCAGCCCGAACGCGGGCGGACAGATGCTGCTGTTCGAGCTGGTGCTCAAGCCCGAATCGTTGAAGGCCGACGAGCAGGGCCAGATCCTGGCTGAAGGGCTCGAAGCGGCGCTCGCGAACAAGGGCGACGCCGTACGGACGCGATTCGGCGCGCTGCCGGACCAGGCTGACGCGGATTTTCTGGCCGCCGCCGGCCGCGTGTCGGTGGTCGCCAGGCAGATGGAGCTGGCGAACACGTTGTTCCGCCGCGCTGTCGAGCGCGACCCATCGTCCTATCGAGCGGCGCTCGGTATCTCATCGGTGTTCCTGCTGAATCGCGATTTCGACAACGCCTCGCGCGCGTTCGATGCGGCGCGCAACCGTACCCACGACAAGGACGAGCAGAAATTCATCACCGCCGCGATCGGTGATTTGGCGACGATCAAGATCCGATGAAAACATCCCGATCGCGGCGATTGTTCACCCGCGCCGAGGCCATTCTGCCGGGCGGCGTCGACAGTCCGGTCCGTGCGTTCAAGTCGGTCGGCACCTCGCCGCTGTTCATCAGCCGAGCGTCGGGCGCGCGAATCACCGACGTTGACGGCAACACCTTCATCGACTACGTGATGTCGTGGGGACCGCTGATTCACGGCCACGCGCCCACGGCCGCTGGTGAAGGCGCTGGCGGCGGCGGCGCGCGGCGGCACCAGCTTCGGCGCGCCGAGCCCGCTCGAGGTCGAGCTCGGCGAGCGCGTGCGCACGCTGATGCCGTCGATCGAGCGCGTGCGCTTCGTCAGCTCCGGCACCGAAGCGGCGATGAGCGCGGTGCGCGTCGCCCGCGCCGCCACCGGCCGTGACCGCATCCTGAAGTTCGAGGGCTGCTATCACGGCCACGCCGATGCGTTCCTGGTCAAGGCCGGCTCGGGCGCGCTGACGCTCGGAACGCCGACCAGCCCCGGCGTGACGCGCGCCGCGTCGGCCGACACGCTGGTCGCGTCGTACAACGACCTCGGCTCGGTCCGCCAGTCGTTCGCCGCCAATCGCGGCCAGATCGCCGCGGTCATCGTCGAGCCGATCGCCGGCAACATGGGCGTCGTGCCGCCGGCGGACGGATTTCTGCGCGGGCTGCGGGAGATCTGCACGGCCGAGGGCGCGCTGCTGATTTTCGACGAAGTGATCTCCGGCTTTCGAGCTTCCGCTGGCGGCGCGCAGGGACTGACCGGAGTGCGTCCGGACCTGACCTGTCTGGGGAAGATCATCGGCGGCGGTCTGCCGGTCGGCGCCTATGGCGGTCGCGCCGACTTGATGGCCCTCGTCTCGCCCGCCGGTCCGGTCTACCAGGCCGGCACGCTCTCGGGCAATCCGCTCGCGATGACCGCCGGACTCTGGTGTCTCAACCGGCTCACGCCGAGGCTGTACACGTCGCTTTCCGCGCTCGGTGCGCGGCTGGCGGCCGGTCTTGCGGACGCGGCGCGCGAGGCCGGCGTGGCGCTTCAGGTCAACGGCGTTCGGATCGCTGCTGACGCCGTTCTTCACCGATCGCCCGGTGCGCGACTTCGCCTCGGCGACCAGCGCGAACACCGAACGCTACGCGGCGCTTCTTCCGCGGCATGCTGTCGCGCGGAGTCTATCCGCCGCCGTCGCAGTTCGAAGCGTGGTTTCTGTCGGCCGCGCACACCAGGAAAGACATCGATCAGACGGTCAAGGCTGCTGCGCGCAGCCATGAGCAGACGTCAGAAGTCGACTCAGACTTCTGAACTTCCCGTAAGGCTACCGCCAGGGCATCAGGTGTTCGATCCAGCTGATGCGGGTGAGGTCGTTGTAGATCACCGTCACCATCAGCATCAGGAGCACGACGAAGCCGGCGAGCAGCATCTTCTCTTTCACGCTGCACGCTGAAGTCGCGGCGCGCGAGGCCTTCGAGCGCCATGATGAAGATGTGGCCGCCGTCGAGAATCGGAATCGGCATCAGGTTCAGCAGGCCGAGGTTCAGGCTGATCGACGCCATCAGGCTGAACAGCGCGATCCATCCGAGCTGCGCCGACTCGCCCGACAGCTGCGCGATCGCCACCGGTCCCATCAGCTGCTTCGGCGACGTCTCGCCGCGTGAACAGGCCCCACAGCGTCTGGAAGATCAGCCCGCCGATCTCGATGTTCTTCTTGACGCTCAGCTCGATCGCCTCGAGCGCGCCCGGCTTGAGGCTGCCTCGTATCGTCGCCGGATGCCGACGCCGATCCAGCCGATGCTGCCGCGCTTGACCGGCGTGACCGACACGTCTGGTCGGCGCGCCGTCGCGCAGAATCGATACCGTGATCGGCTGTTCGGGATGCTTGCGCGATCGTGTCGCGCAACTGCGTACGAGAACGTGATCGGCTGCCGTCGATCGGCGACGATCGACGTCGCCCGGCCTTGAGGCCGGCGCTGTCCGCCGGATCGCCGGCGATCGACCGACCGCAGGTGCGGATGCACGTTCGGCAGCACGCCGATGTCGCCGAACTCGAAGCGGCTCTGGCCGACGACCGCGGGCGTCAGCGTGCGCGATTGCTCGATGCCGTCGCGCAGGAAGCGTGATCGGCGTCTCCGGTTCGGCCGCGATGCCGATCGCGACGAGGAACTGTTCCCAGGTGTCGACCGTGTGTCCGGCGACGGTCGACGATGCGATCGCCCGGCCGGATGTCCGCCTTCGCCGCCGGCGAACCGGCGGTCACGACGCCGACGACCGGCGGCTGATCCTCGTAGCGCGCGCCTTGTCGACGCCCTGATACAGCACGAGCGCCGTCAGGACGAGCGCCAGCAGGATGTTCATCACCGGTCCCATGATGAGCACCTGGAACCGCTCCCACTTCGTCTTCGAGAGGAATTCGTCGGACTGCCCGGTCGCGTTCCTCTTCCGGGTTCTCGCCGGCCATCTTCACGTAGCCGCCGAGCGGCAGCGCGCCGATGCCGTATTCGGTGTCGCCGCGGCGGAAGCTGAGCGATGGTCGGGTTGAACCCGAGCTGGAATTTCAGGACGCGGATGCCGACGCGCTTGGCGGCGAGAAAATGACCGAGCTCGTGCACGAACACGAGCACGCCGAGCACGAACGCAAACGCCAGTAATGTCGTCACGCCAATCGACCTCAGACTCTTCAATTCTAACCCGTCGGCGAGCTGCTCGGCGTACTCGCGCGCCCATGCGTCCAACGGCGCGAACCTGTGCCAGCGTGACAACCTCCGCGGGCGTGTGCGCGTCCATCGTCCGCTCGATCGATCTGCGGAATCGCCCGGAACCCCAGCCGCCCATCGAGGAACCGCGCGACCGCCACTTCGTTCGCCGCGTTCAGCACCACCGGCAGGCTGCGCTCGGCGCCGTCGAGCGCGTCGATACGCGAGGCGCAGACAGGGAAACGCCACCGTGTCCGGCGCCTCGAACTCGAGCCGTCCCGCCCGCGACCAGATCGAGCGACGGCAGCGGCGCCGGCCAGCGATCGGGATACGAAAACGCGTACTGAATCGGCATCCGCATGTCGGTGACGCCGAGCTGCGCGATGACCGATCCGTCGGTCAACTCCACCATCGAATGGACCACCGACTGCGGGTGCACGACCACGTCGATCTGCGATCGGCCGCACGCCGAACAGCCAGCGCGCTTCGATCACTTCGAGCCCCTTGTTCATCAGCGTCGCCGAATCGATCGTGATCTTCCTGCCCATCCGCCAGGTCGGATGCTTGCAGCGCATCGGCCGGCGGACACGCCCTGCCAGACTCAGACGCAGTCCGGCCGCGAAAAGGTCCGCCCGACGCGGTCAGCATCAGGCGCGTGATCTCGTCGGCCGCGCGGCCGTGCAGGCACTGATGAATCGCGTTGTGCTCGCTGTCGACCGGCAGAATCGCCACGCCATGTCGACGCGCGGCGTCGGTGACGATGCCGCCGGCCATCACCAGGACTTCCTTGTTCGCGAGCGCGATCGTCTTGCCGTGCTCGATCGCGGCGAGCACCGCTTCGAGGGCGTCGGTGCCGCTCGACGCGCACAGCACGATGTCGACGTCGGGATGGGTCGCGACGGCGACGAGGCCCTCGCGTCCGGTGCCGGCGAGGACCGTGTCCGCCGGGACCCGTTGCGCGCGCAGACGATCGATCGCGGCGCCGGTCGCCATCGACGCGACGCGCGGACGATACCGCGCGATCTGCGTCGCCAAGCAGCTCGGCGTTCTCGCCGGCGGCAAGGCCGACGACCTCGAGTCGATCGGCATGCGCGTCGACGACGGCCAGGGCGCTCTGGCCGATCGATCCGGTCGAGCCGAGGATGGCGATGCGTTTCATGGATTCAGGACCGCAGATGCCGTGCAGCGCGCAGAGCCATCGCAACTCTGCGAGCTCGGCGGACTCTGCGTTCACACATACCTCAGCACGATGTAGTAGACCGGCGCCGCGAACAGCAGCGCGTCGATCCGATCGAGCACGCCGCCGTGGCCCGGGAATCAGCGCCGAGCTGTCCTTCACGCCGGCGCTGCGCTTCAGCATCGACTCGAAGAGGTCGCCGGCGATGCCGAGCGCGACGACCGTGACGCCGAGCACGGCGCGGAACGGCGCCGGCATCGTCCGGCAGCCACCAGGCGCCGACGACCGCGAACACCGCGCGTGCCGAAGACGAAGCCGCCGACCGCGCCTTCGATCGTCTTCTTCGGGCTGATCGACCGGCGCCAGCGGCCGCCGACCGAACGCGCGGCCCGATGTAGTACTGCGCCGTGTCGCTGACCATGACCGTCAGCATCAGCAGGAACAGCGCCGGCGGCCCGCCTGCATCGCGCGACTCGCGACCATCGCCCCGATCGGCAGGCCGAGATAGAACGCCGGAAACAGCGACGACCGCCACCGTCGCGAGCGCGTCCGGTCCGCCGCGCCACGAGCCCAGCGACGCCGCCGCCACGGCGACGAACGCCGTCATCAGACCGGCATCGAGCGCTCCAGGGCACGGCGCTGCTGCACGATGACCAGCGCCGTCGCAAATCGACAGGCGGTCGACCGGCAGCGTCAGACGCCGGCTCGCGTACGCCAGCCCGAGCAGTTCCTCTGTGGCGAGCAGGCGTCAGGCCGAAGGCGAACGCGAAGAAGATCCAGGCGTTGCGCGAACCAGACGACGGCGATCGCGACGAGCACGAGCGCGGCGCCGCTGAGGACGCGCGTCACTTGACGCCGAGCGCGACCGGGGACGGCTTGATGCCGCCGTAGCGGCGATCGCGCTTCTGGTACGCCACGATCGCCTCGAGCAGATCGCGGCGGCGGAAGTCCGGCCACAGCGTTTCGGTGACCCAGATCTCGGAGTAGGCAATCTGCCACAGCAGGAAGTTGCTGACCCGCATCTCGCCGCTCGTGCGAATCAGCAGATCGGGATCGGGCTGGCCGGCGGTGTAGAGAAAGTCGCCGAAGCGCCGTTCGTCGAGATCGTCCGGCGCTGACGCCGGCGGCAATCGCGCGCCGCGCGGCGTCCACGATCTCCGCGCGTCCGCCGTAGTTCAGCGCGATGTTGAACAGCATGCCGCGTGTTGCTCTCGGTCTGGCGGATGCCGACTCTCCAGCTCGCGCTGCACGTCCGGCGACAGTTCCTCAGGACGACCGATCACGTTGAAGCGGATGTTGTTCTCGAGCAGCGTGCCGAGCTCGAGGCGGATGTAGCGCTTCAGCAGCAGCATCAGCGTGTTGACTTCGGCGCGCGGCCGCTTCCAGTTCTCGACCGAGAACGCGTAGAGCGTGAGGACGTCGATGCCCAGCCGGGCCGACGTTTCGACGACGTCGCGCACCGAGTCGATGCCGGCGCGATGACCTTCGACGCGCGGCAGATGGCGCTGCGCCGCCCAGCGGCCGTTGCCGTCCATGATGATCGCGACGTGGGCCGGCAGCTGCTCGAAGTTGACCTGGCGCGCCAGCGTCTCGTCGGGCGATCCCGGCGGAATCGACGCCAGGATCTGCTCAAGCGACATGACGGTCCATTGGCAACAAACCCCGAGTGTACAGGGTCTTAAGGCCTGTCCGCAAGCAACGCATCGTAGTCGACGCGCACCAGAAACAGCCCGTGCGGCGGCGCCGTCGGCCCGGCCATCGACCGATCGCGCGTCGCCAGTACCCGGGCGATCCACTCAACCGGCTGACGGCCGCGGCCGACTTCCACCAGCGTGCCGACAATCGTGCGGACCATGTGGCGGAGAAAGCCGTCTCCGGTCACCTCGTAGACGATCAGGACGCCGTTCGGCCGGTCGCCTTCGCATCCGGCGTGATGCGCGCCGTCGAGCGGCGCCACCGCGGCAACTGGCGGCTGCTCGCCGACCGCGATCGTGGCGCTCATGATCGATCGTTGAGTCGTGGCGGTGGGGCTTCCCGCCGCCTGAAACGCGGCGAAGTCGTGACGGCCGACGAGCAGCGCGGCTGCCGACTGCATGGCCGTCGACGTCGAGCGTCGCCAGCGACGTGCCACGCGTAACGACTCTCGAACGGGCTGATCACGTCCGCGTTCCAGATGCGATAGCGATAGGTCTTGTCGCGCGCCGCGAAACGCGGCTGAAAGTCGGCAGGCACCTCTTCGGCGGAGAGCACGCGGATCGCCGCCGGCAGCCTGCGCATTGATCGCGCGCACCACCGCCGCCGCCGGCAACGGACGCGTTCAAGGTGAAGGCCGCGACCTGACCGAGCGCGTGGACGCCGGCGTCGGTGCGCCCGGCGCCGTGCGACGGTCACGTCGCGTTCGTCGAGCGCCGCGCAACGACGTCTTCGATCAACGCCTGAATCGAGACCCCGTTCGCCTGGCGCTGCCAGCCGACGTAGTCGGTGCCGTCGTAGGCGACGATGATCTTGAACCTCGGCATGTCTTACATCACGAAGGCGCGAAAATTCGTGATGAAAAGGCGGACCTCATTTCGGGGTCGGTCGCGAACCGGGCTTCACCACCGGCAGCCCCTGCGCGCACAGCGGGCACGCGTCGGGCTGATACGTCGGCAGCGCGATGTCGAGCAACGAGACCAGCGGCACGTCGAAGGCCGCGGCGCCGCCGCTGCGGTTGACGATCGACGCGGCGCCGACCACCTGCCCGCCCGCGGCCTTCGCCACCTCCATGGTCTCGCGCGTCGAGCCGCCGGTCGTCAGCACGTCTTCGACGACGAGCACGCGATCGGCGTCGGTCGAGGAAGAAGCCGCGCCGCAGCGTCAGCGCGCCGTCCTGACGTTCCGCGAAGATCGCGCGGACGCCGAGGCCGCGCGCCGACCTCGTGGCCGATGATCACGCCGCCGAGCGCGGGCGACAGCACGACCGTCGGTCGCAAATCGCGGGTGCGTTCGGCGATCGCGCGACCAAGCGTTTCCGCGTGCTGCGGATGCTGCAGCACCAGCGCGCACTGCAGGTAGCCCGTGCTGTGCAGCCCCGAGGTCAGACGGAAGTGCCCTTCGAGCAGCGCGCCCGACTGCCGGTAGAGGTTAAGAAGGTCGTCGCGGGTCATGGTTTCTCAGATTGTCGTCGAACAGCTTCAGGATTCGCCGGTATTCGTCGGCCCAGCTCGTTTCTTCCTCGAAGCCGTGGTTCTCGACCGGGAACGGCGCCACCGACCAGTTGGTCTTGCGCAACTCGATCAGCCGCTGCGTGAGGCGCACGGTGTCCTGGAAGAGCACGTTGGTGTCGACCATGCCGTGGCAGATCAGCAGCGCCCCCTTGAGGCCTTCGGCGAAATAGATCGGCGAGCTCTGGCGATACGCTTCCGGATCGGTTTGCGGGTCGTTGAGGATGCTCGACGTGTAGCCGTGGTTGTAGTGCGTCCAGTCGGTGACCGGCCGCAGCGCGGCACCGGCGGCGAAGGTGTCAGGCGAGTTGAACATCGCCATCAGCGTGATGAAACCGCCGTAGCTGCCGCCGTAGACGCCGATGTGCTTCGCGTTGACCTTCTGCGTATCCACCAGGAACTTCGCGCCGTCCACGACATCGTCGAGATCCTTGCCGCCCATGTGGCGGTAGATCGCGGTGCGCCAGTCGCGTCCGTAGCCCGCGCTGGCCCGGTAGTCCGGATCGAGCACCACGTAGCCCTTCGACGCGAGCAGGTTGTTGAACATGTACTCGTGGAAATAGCTCGACCAGTATTTGTGCGCGTTCTGCAGATAGCCGGCGCCGTGCACGAAGACGACCGCGGGCGCCGATGGATCGCGGCGGGCGCCGACCATTTCCGGCGTGTAGAGGCGCGCGTAGACCTCGACGCCGTCGCGAGTCTTGTAGGTGACGAGCTGCGGGTCGGCCCACTTGAACGAACGCCATTCCGCGGTCGAGGAGGTGGTGACCTGTTTCGCCTCGCCGCCGGCGCGGTTCGCCATGACGAACACCTCCGGCGGCTTGGTGCTGTACGAGTACACCAGCCCGAAGGTGCTGTCGTCAGGCGACACGTCGCCGGCGCTGGATCCGACCATCGACGGTCAGCTTCGTGCGCGCGCCGCCATCCACGCTCATCGCGTAGATCTGCCGCTCGCCGGGATGCGCCTCGGTGCTGTTGATGTAGAACGTCTTCTTGTCGGGCGACATGCTGACCGAGTCGATTTCCCACTTGCCCTGTGTCAGCTGGCGCGCCGACGGGCGTGGCGGCGCTGGTGTCGAGGTTGTAGAGGTGCATGAAGCCGTCGCGCTCGGACAGGAACCAGATGCGCTTCTCATCCGGATACCAGCCGAACGACTGGTCGGCCGGACCAAACCCGCCCGACTCGCGCACCCACGCGTCGTCGTGCAGCGTGTCCAGGACGCGCGTCTTGCCGGTTTCCGGATCGACGGCAACCAGCCAGCGGTCCTTGTTGTTCGCGGCGCGGACGTGCGCCACCGCTGTCGATCCCGATTCCGACAGCTGCGCCATCCCCCAGCGCGGGTCGCGCCTGGCCGCGAACTCGGCGTCGGCGAGCTGGGTCTTGCCGGTTTCGAGATTCATCACCGCGAGCGTGCGTTTGTCCTGCGCGTCGCCGACGAACGTGCGCGCCGGAATGTCCTCGGTGTAGCTCGATTCGGTCACGTAGTTCGGGACGTTCGGGCGCTTCGCGGCGTCGGTCCGTTCGACCACGATCATGAAGACGTGTTTGCCGTCAGGCGACAGTTGCAAATCTGACACAGACTGCCGTTCCGCGAGCTCGAACTTCGGCAGCTCGTGCGCCTTCGCTTTTTCCTCGGCCTTTTTCTTTTTCTGTTCCTCGACCCGCGTGTGTTCGATCAGCTTCGGCTCTTCCGCCTTGACGAACTTCTGGCTGTCGGTCTCGCGCGGATCGCGCTTGCGCGGCTGGACGTCGGTCAGCTGCGCGATTTCGCCGCTGTCGAGCGGCATCAGGAACAGATTGTTCTCGCGCACGAAGGTGACCGCGGCTTCGTGGCGCGCCCACCGCGGGTTCGACTCGTTGCCGGTCGTCCGGGTGATCTGACGCCGCACGCCAGAGACCGAGTCGAGCAGCACGATGTCGCCCTGGTCGACGAACAGCACGCGGCGGTGCGCGCGGTCCCACGCGCCGAAGACCGGCGGCGCGCTGCGCCGCTCTTCGTCCGACAGCTGCCGGGGCGGCCCGCCTGCCTTCCCCACCACCCAGGTCGAGGTCTCCTCGTCGTCGGCGCGGCGCCATTCGAAATACAGCCGCGCGGAGTCGCCGGACCAGCGCAGGCCGCTCGGCGGGTAGCCCACCAGTTTCGGCCCGCGCATGATGCTGTCGACCGTCAATTCAAAGCCGCCGGCGGCTTTGACCGCGCCCGGAACTTTGGCGGCGGCAGGCGGGGCCGGCGATCCAGCCAGATGAGCCGTCGCCGCGGTCAGCGCCAGTACGGCCAGGCCGATGGTCGCCCGGTGAGAAATATGCATGCAAAAGTATACAATTCTCTTGAACCAAGCGCCCCCGCCGAACGTCTACTGATCAGAACAGCACCACCATTTCTTTTCCTTGATGGAGTCGTCAGCAATGCGTCTGGACCAACCGATTCGCCGCGCCCGAATCGCCTGTATCACCGCCGCCGTTTTCGCAACCTCGGTTCCCGGATTCGCGCAAGGCGGACAGAGCCCGCTGATGGCGTCGCTGCGGGAAGCGTCGGCGAAATCGGCGGCCCAGATGCAGAGGGCGAGGTCAGGCCGACTCTCGATCGACGATGCCGTGAAGCTGGCGGTCGAGCAGAACCTCGGCATCCGCATCCAACGCGTCGACCCGCAGATTCAGGACACTGGCGTGGCGCTGGCCCGAGCGAAACTGGGCGCCGAACTTCTCGACCAGCGTCAGCCGCGTCGGCGCCAACCAGCCCGCGCTGGGCATCATCCAACCGAGCTATTCGAACGGCACCAGCAACCTTGGCCTGGGACTCAACCAGTTTGTTCCGTGGGGCGGCGGCAACTACACGCTGAACTGGAACAGCCAGCGCCTGACGACGACAAATCCGTTCAGCAGCTTCAGCCCGCAGCTGTCGTCGAACCTGCAGTTCAACTTCACCCAGCCGCTGCTGCGGAACTTTTCCGATCGACCAGATCCGCCAGCAGGTCGGTCTGAGCAAGAAGGTCCGGGATCTGTCGGACGTCAACCTGCAGACCGTGATCACGCAGACGCTGCGCAACGTGAAGGATGCCTACTGGGATCTGTCCTACTCGATCAACAACCTGAAGGCGGCGCAGGACTCGCTGGCGCTGTCGCAGCAGCTGCTCAAGGACAACCAGAAGCGCGTCGAGATCGGCACGCTCGCGCCGCTCGACATCGTCCAGGCGCAGGCCGAGGTCGCCAGCAACGAATCGGGGGTGATCGTCGCTGAAGCGCAGATCAAGCAGGCGCAGGACAACCTGCGGACGCTGGTGCTCGATCCCGTCGGCGCCCGATTTCTGGACGGTCGTGTTCGATCCGACCGACGCCGCCGTCGTTTGCCGCGCAGGCCATCGACGTCGACGCCGCGGTGCGCAATGCGCTCGACAAGCGGACCGACTTGCGCGCGGCCAAGAACAGCCTCGAGCAGAGCGACATCAACATCAAGTACTACTCGAACCAGATCAAGCCGGACGTCAACGCGCAGGTGAACTACGGCACGATTGCCTACGGCGGCACGCAGCTCTCGGCGATCGACGATCCGTTCGCCCCGGCGGCCACGCCCACGAACGATCGCCTCGCGAGCGCGGCTACGGGTCGGTGCTCGGCGACGTGTTCACCAACGCCTATCCCCAATGGACCGTCGGCGTCCAGATCGGCTATCCGCTCGGCGCCAACACCGCGCACGCCAACCTGGCGCGCGTGAAGCTGGAATACCAGCAGTCGCAGGCGCAGCTGAAGAACCAGGAGATGCAGGTCGACCGCGCAGGTTCGCGCGGCGGGACGCAACGTCGTCACCAACCAGAAGCGCGTCGAGTCGGCGCGGGTGTCGCGCGAGCTGCAGGAGAAGAAGCTCGAGGCCGAAGAGAAGAAGATGGCCGCGGGCATGTCGTCGACGTTCTTCGTGTTCCAGGCCCAGCGCGATCTCTCGCAGGCGCGCACCACCGAGATCCAGGCGATCTCGGACTACAACAAGTCGCTGGTCGACTTCGAGGCGGTGCAGCAGGTCCCGATCAACGGCACCGTCAACACCGTGCAGGTCGCTCGGTAAAGGGTCGCGCTCGGACTCGCGCGACCGTCCGAATCCCCGGGCCAAGGGGCTCTGCGCTACACTCCCCGGGTGCCGAAGCTTTCGGTCACGATCGTGGCCAAGAACGAAGCGGCCGATCTCGGCGCGGCCCTGGCGTCCGTCGCGTGGGCCGACGAGATCGTCGTCGTCGACTCCCACAGCACCGACGACACCGTCGCCATCGCCCGTCAGTACACCGATCGCGTCGTCGTGCACGACTGGCTCGGTCACATCGAGCAGAAGAACTACGCGGCGTCGCTGGCCAGCCACGACTGGATTCTGTCGCTCGATGCCGACGAGCGCGTGACGCCGGAGCTGGCCGCGGAAATCCAAACGCCTGATGGCCGCCGCCGCCCGCGACGCCGCCTTTCGCATCCCGCGAGTCACCTTTCATCTCGGACGCTGGATCCGGACCACGGACTGGTTTCCGGACTACCAGCATCGGCTCTACGATCGGCGGGCGGCGCGCTGGACCGGACGATACGTCCACGAGGCGCTCACCGTCACCGGGTCGGTCGGGCTGCTGCGCGGCGAACTGCAGCACTTCGCCTACCGCGACATCGCCGATCACCTCGAGACCATCGACCGCTATACGACGTACGCCGCGCGTCAGATGCACGAGGACGGCCGGCGCGCCGGGTTCCTGCAGATGGCCGGCCATCCACCGCTCGCCTTCCTGCGCAACTACCTCGCGCGAGGCGGAATCCGTGACGGCATTCCGGGATTCATCATCTCGTCGATGAACGCGTATTACGTGTTCCTGAAGTTCGCCAAGCTCTGGGAACTTCAGCACGTTGAAGGTCATCACGACCACACGACACTCACAAAGGACACCAGGAGTTCAAAGGACACGAAGAGTGATTTCGACCACCCGTAGCTCCGTGCCCTTCGTGCTCTTCGTGACTTCGTGATGAGCGGCCGCGTCTGAAATGTTCTCCCTGCACGTCGACACCGCCCGGACCTGGCGCGGCGGCCAGAACCAGGTGCTGCTGACCGTCAACGGGCTGCGCTCGATCGGCCAGCGCGCCGCGCTGGTCGCGCACCCGGACGGCGAGCTGCGCCGGCGCGCCGCGGAAGGACTCGACCTGATTCCGATCGCGCCGCGCTCGGAGATGGATCTGTCGGCGGCGTGGAAGTTCTCGCGCCTGCTCAAGCGGCTGCAGCCGGACGTGATCCACGCGCACGATCCGCACGGCGTCGCGATGGCGTCGCTCGCGCTTGTCGCTCGGCGTCCGGCTCCCGGCGCCGGTGCGGCCGCCGGCACTCGTCGCGTCGCGGCGCGTCGACTTTCACCTGAAGGGCAACTCGTTCTCGCGCTGGAAGTACCGCCAGGTGGACTGTTTCATCGCCGCGTCCGAGGCCATCCGCCTGATGCTCGTCGCCGACGGCGTCGCGGACGGACGGACGGTCACCGTCCACGAAGGGATCGACGTCGATCACGTCCTCGCCGCGCCGCCGGTCAACGTCCACGAAGCGTTCTTTCTGCCGCACGGCGCCGCCGGTCGTCGGCAACGTCGCCGCGCTGGTGCCGCACAAAGGGCAGCGCTACCTGATCGAGGCGGCGCACCTCGTGGTGCAGCAGCTGCCCGACGCGCGTTTCGTCATCCTCGGCGAAGGCGAGCTGCGCGAGCATCTCGAGAAGCAGGTCCACGAGCACCACCTCGAGAAGCACGTGCTGCTGCCCGGCTTCCGCACCGACGTGCTCGGCTGCATCAAGAGCTTCGACCTGTTCGCGATGAGCTCGGTGACCGAAGGCCTCGGCACGTCGCTGCTCGACGCGATGGCGTGCGGCCGCGCCCATCGTCGCCACACGCGCCGGCGGCATTCCCGAGATCGTCGAGGACGGCGTGACCGGCTTGCTCGTGCCGCCGCGCGATCACCACGCGATGGCCGAGGCGATCGTACGGGCGCTGAAGGATCGACGCGCTCCGTCAGCGCATGGGCGACGCCGGCTTCGATCGCGTGCGCGAGCGCTTCACCGTCGAGCGGATGGTCGCCGAGACGGCCGCGGTCTACCGACGCGTGGCCGGCACGCCCCGCGCAGCGGACACTGCGCGTCCGCCTGCGGCCGGCTGAATCCGCAGGCGTTCATCATGCCGAGGTGGCAGACCGAGAAGTCGTACTTGACCGGATCGTCGGCATCGAGGCGACGCAGCGACGCGGTGATGTCGCGCGCCATCCGCCAGCCGGGACTGCGTGTAGCTGGTCAGGCGCAGGCAGCGCCCGACGCGAATCACGTGCGTGTCGAGCGGAACGATCAGCCGCGACGGCGACACGCGGCGCCACACGCCGAGATCGAGCGCGTCGCGCCGGACCATCCAGCGCAGGAACAGATTCAGGCGCTTGCAGCCCGATCCCGCCGACGGCCGCGGAAAGAAATAGCCGACGCCGGCGCGCTTCGGCACGCGGCCGTAGACCGCCTTCAGATCGAGCGCCAGCGCCCGCGTCGAAAAACTGTCGAGCGCATCGGCGACATCCTCGGCCGACGGGTCGTCGCCTTCGAGGAAAAACCCTTCGATCGAACCGGCACGATCGATCATCTGGCGCAGCACCCAGAGCAGCGCGACGATGTCGGCCTCGCGAATCCAGCGGTGGACGATGCCGTCGAAGCGGCGCGGTCGCGCGCCGGATCGAAGGCGCGGACGTAGGCCGCCGGCGCCGGTCCCATCACCGCCAGCACCCGCTCGATCGACTGCAGCACGCTGGCCACCCGGCCGAACGCCAGCGCCGCCGCGATGAACGCGACGATCTCGCGGTCGTCGTCGCGCGTGAAGCGCCGGACGATCTGAATCGGATCGGTGGCGGAGTCGGGGTGGTTGAAGTTCGAGTAGAGACGGTCGAGAACCGGTTTCAATTCGATCATCGGCGGCCTATCATTCTGACATGTTGCGTCTGATCGTGAAGATCGCCGCCGCCATCGTCGTGCTGGCGGCGCTGGCGAGCGTCGGCGGCTACGCGTACCTGCGCCGCTCGCTGCCGGACGTCGACGGCATCGCTCACCGTCGCCGGCCTGTCGGCGCCGATCGAGATCATCCGCGATCGGGACGCCATCCCGCACATCTTCGCCGCCGATCAAGCGCGACGGACTGTTCGGCCTCGGCTACGTTCACGCGCAGGATCGTCTCTGGCAGATGGAACTGCAGCGGCGCATCGGACACGGCCGCCTCTCCGAGATCTTCGGTGAAACGACGCTGCCCCAGGATCGCTTCCTGCGCACCGTCGGCTTCGGCCGGGCGGCGCGCTCGGCCTGGGCCGGCCTGCCGGACTGGGCGAAACAGCAGACCGACGCCTACATCGCCGGCGTGAACGCGTTCATCGCGACCCACCATGGCAGCCAGCTGCCGCCGGAATTCTCGCTGCTGCGCTTCGAGCCCGAGCCCTGGACCGGGCCCGACGTCGTCGTCTGGGTGAAGATGATGGCCTGGGACTTGAGCTCGAACTATGTGTTCGAGCTGCTGCGCCGCGATCTGACGATCAAGGTCGGCCCGGAGAAAATGGCGCAGCTGATGCCGCCCTATCCCCGTGACGGGCTCAGCATCCTTGTGGATCGGGAGAACAGGCGAGGCGGGCCTGGCGCGGCGCAGGCGACGCAGCTTGCTCCGTCAACGGCGACCGGGCCGCGCACGCTCGACCCAGACACACCGACGTTTTCCTACACCACCGCGCTGGCCGCCGCCTTGAACAGCGGCGAGCCGGCGATCCGTGATTTTCTGCGCGGCGCGCATGACCGAAGGCCTCGGCTCCAACAACTGGGTCGTTGACGGGACGATGACCGCGTCGGGAAAGCCGATGCTGGCCAACGATCCGCATCTCGGCGCGCGCGTCCCCTCCACCTGGTACCTCGCACACGTCACTGCCGGCGACTTCGAAGTGATCGGCGCGACACTGCCTGGCGCTCCAGCCGTCGCGCTCGGCAGGAACCGGTTCATCGCCTGGGGCGCCACCAACGTCGGCGCCGACGTGCAGGACCTCTATCGCGAACATCTGGATCCGTCGGGCACGACCGCGGAATACCGCGGGATCCAGGAGCCGATCGCCGTCGTGCCCGAGACCATCCTCATCAAAGGCGCGGCGTCGGTGACCGTCGATGTTCGCGTCACCCGTCACGGACCGCTGGTGTCCGATGCCATCAACTACATCAACGCGACATCGAAGACGACTCCGAAACCGCCAATGATGGAGCCGCTGGCGCTGCGCTGGACGGCGCTCGATCCTGACGATGGGACGCTGACCTCGTTCCTCAGGCTGAACGACGCGCGCGACTGGACGCAGTTCACCGATGCCCTCCGCCTCTTCGTGACGCCGTCGCAGAATTTCGTGTACGCCGACGTCAACGGTCACATCGGCTATTACCTGCCCGGCCGGATTCCCGTTCGCGCATCCGGCGACGGTGCGATGCCGACCGACGGCTGGACCGGCGCCACGGAATGGACTGGATGGGTGCCGTTCGACGAACTGCCCCACAGCTTCGATCCGCCCGAACACTTCATCGTCACGGCCAACAATCGTCCGGGCGCTGCCTCTTATCCACATCTGCTTGGACTCGAATGGGTCGAGCCGTTCCGGGCGCAGCGGATCGTCGATTTGCTGCAGGGACGAACAGCGCTCACGGCAGCGGACTTCTCGCGCATCCAGGCCGACACACGATCGCAGCTTGCCGAGCGCCTGCTGCCGCTGCTGTTGAAGCGCGCGCATCCCGTGACCGAGCCGGACAGGGCCGCCGTGAAGCTGCTCCGCGAATGGACGCTCGACGCGCGAGGCGACAGCGCCGCCGCCGCGATTTTCGAGGCCTGGTTCAGTCACATCGTGCCGACGCTCGTCGGCGATGCCCTCGGGCCGGACACCACAGTGTCCTACGCGACCCGGTTCTCACCGGTCACCAGATTCGTCGCGGCGACGCTGACGTCGGACGACAGCCCGTGGTGCGACGACCCGTCGACGCCGGCGCGGGAAACCTGCGACGACGCCGTCACCAGGGCGCTGCGGGCAAGCGTCGCTGATCTGGAACAACGCATGAACGGTGACATGAGCCGCTGGCGCTGGGATCGCGTGCACCGCGCGGAGTTTCCGCACCAGCTGGGGGGCGTCGCGATGCTGCGGCCGTTCCTGAACCGCTCGGTGCCAAACGGCGGTGACTGGAGCACGGTGGACGTCGGCACCACGGCCCCTGAACATCCGTACGACCAGCGATCGCTTCCGGGCTATCGCGAGATCATCGATCTCTCACCGGCCAACGACAGCGGCTTCATCGACGACCTTGGTCAGTCCGGACACTTCCTGTCGCCGCACTATGACGACTTCCTGCCGGACTGGCGCGCGGTCAAGCTCAGGACCATGCGTATGGATCGCGCAGCTATCGAAAACGGGGCGCTCGGCCATCTAAGGCTGAAGCCCTGATCACGCTCAAGGCGCAACGATCAACGGCTCGGCCCTGAGACTTGGGACTTGGGAGTTGAATCAAGTGTCAACCAGCGGCACGGCCGTTGCGTTTGTAAGGACGATGCTAAGATGGCGATCCGCTTGCCGCCATCGTTTTGCTGGAGATCGGCCGATGGACGACACCATGCTCGAACAACGTCTCGAAAATCTCGATCATCGACTCGAACGCGCAGGGCAGATTCTGCCGACCTTGGCGACCAAAGAGGACCTCGAAACTTTGGCAACCAAGAAGGATCTCGAGACCTTAGCAACCAAGGAGGACCTCGAGACTTTGGCGACCAAGGAGGACCTGGATTCCCTGGCGACCAAGGAGGAACTCCAGGACTTGCGTCGTCACATGGGCGTCCTGACCGAATCTCTGCGCGACGACATCCAGCTCATCGCTGCTCATGTCGCGTCCTGGAGGTCGAAAGACACCACTACGTAGCGATCTGCCAAAAGCGGCCGCACGCGCGATCACGTTGACGAACGCCCTGGGCAGAGTTGATCTACTTTGAAGCAGCGGGCGTCGCGAGCGGCTTGCCCTTCTCCACGACGTAGGTCGCCAGAATCCGCGCTTTGCCGGCGCCGGTGTTGGTCGCATTGTGCACGGTGCCCGCGGGAATCAGAAACGATCCGCCGGCCTGCAGCGTCACAGGCGGCTTGCCGGCCTGCTCCACCAGCAGCGTGCCCTCGATCACGTAACCGATCTCTTCGCCGAAATGCGTGTGCCGGCCCGGATTGGCGCCCGGCTCGAACTCGGCGACGGCGCTGATCACTTCGTGGCCGGGCACCGAGATGTCGGCCTGCTGGAGGATGGTGCGCTTGAAGGTCGGCGCCTGCGCGGCCAGGACCCCGGTCAAGGCGAAGGCCAACAGGATCTGCGGAGCGGTTCTCATTTCGAACTCCTTCGGACGGAAAGCTGAATGATCAGATCTTCAGCGACGAAGCCGGATTCAGGTAGACGACGCGGCCGCCGACGATCGTCGCCGCGACACCGCCGCGGAGGCTCCAGCCGTCGAACGGCGTGTTCTTCGACTTCGACTTCATCGTCTTCGCCTCGACGGTCACCGCCAGGTCGGGCGCCAGAATCGAGATGTCGGCCGGCGCGCCTTCCGACGAGCGATCCGCCCGGCAGGCTCAGGATCCGCGCCGGATTCACCGACAGCAGTTCGACCAGCCGCGTCAGCGAAACGACGCCGCGATGGACCAGTCGATCGAAGCACAGCGACACCGCGGTCTCGAGGCCGGTGATGCCGAACGGCGCGCGGTCGAACTCGACGTGCTTCTCGTCGAAGGCGTGCGGCGCGTGATCGGTGGCGATGACGTCGACGCTGCCGTCGGCGAGCCCGGCGAGCATGGCGTCGCGGTCCGCGGTTTCGCGCAGCGGCGGGTTCATCTTGACGTTGGTGTCGTAGGCGACCGGCGCGGCCAGCATCTCGTCGGTGAGGACGAAGTGATGCGGCGTCACCTCGCAGGTGACGCGCACGCCGCGCGACTTGCCGTAGCGGACCGCATCGAGCGTCTGACGCGCGCTCATGTGCGCGATGTGCACGCGTCCCCGCGTCAGCTCGGCGAGCGCGATGTCGCGAAGCGCCATGATCGACTCGGCCTCGCCCGGGATGCCGCGCAGCCCGAGCGCCGACGCGTGGAAGCCTTCGTGCGCGACGCCGTCCGCCTTTGAGCGTCTGCTCCTCGCAGTGCTCGATGATCGGCATGTTGAACATGCCGGCGTATTCGAGCGCGCGCCGCATCAGCATCGCCGTCGCCACCGGATGCCCATCGTCGGTGATCGCGACGCAGCCGGCCTGCTTGCAGCTCGGCGATGTCGGCGAGCTGCTCGCCTTTCTGCCCGCGCGAGACGGCGCCGATCGGGTAGACGCGCGCGAGGTTGGCTTCGGCCGCCTTCTTCAGGATGTATTCGGTGACGCCGGCGTTGTCGTTCACCGGCGACGTGTTCGGCATGCACGCGACCGCGGTGAAGCCGCCGGCCACTGCCGACGGCCGTGCCGGTGGCGACCGTTTCCTTGTGCTCCTGGCCGGGCTCGCGCAGGTGCACGTGCATGTCGATCAGCCCGGGACAGATCACGCAGGCCCGCCGGCAACTCGACGACCGTGGTATCGGCGTCGACCGGCAGGTCCGTGCCGACCCGCGCGATGCGATCGCCGTCGATCAGCAGGTCGAACACGCCGTCGCGGCCGTTGACCGGGTCGACGCAGCCGTCCGCCTTTGAGGAGAAGTCTCGCCATCATTGTTCAGCCACTCGTGTCATCAATCGGCCTCGGTCCGCCCGCCAGCAGATACAGCACCGCCATGCGCACGGCGACGCCGTTGGCGACCTGCTCGAGAATCACCGAACACGGCCCGTCGGCCACGTCCGACGCAATCTCGACGCCGCGGTTCATCGGCCCCGGGTGCATGATGATCACGTCCGGCTTGGCCCGCGCCACCCGCGCCTGCGTCATCCCGAACACGTCGAAGTACTCGCGCAGCGACGGGAAGAACGCGCCCTGCATCCGCTCCTGCTGAATGCGCAGCATCATGATGACGTCAGCGTCCGCAACCGCCTCGGTCGATCGTCGGTCGAGACGCGCACGCCCATCTGCTCGATGCCGACCGGCACCAGCGTCCGCGGTCCGCACACCCAGACCTCGGCGCCGAGCTTGGTCAGCAGCAGGACGTTCGATCGCAGCACGCGGCTGTGCAGCAGATCGCCGACGATGGCGACCTTGAGACCTTCGATGCGCTGCTTGTGCTGGCGAATCGTGAACGCGTCGAGCAGCGCCTGCGTCGGATGCTCGTGCATGCCGTCGCCGGCGTTGATGATGCGCGACCGGCAGATGCGCGACAGCAGATGGCCCGCGCCTGACGACGGGTGGCGGAGCACGATCATGTCCGGCGACATCGCCTCGATGTTCATCGCGGTGTCGGCGAGCGTCTCGCCCTTCAGCACGCTCGACGCCGCGACGGCGATGTTCAGCGTGTCGGCGCTCAGTCGCTTCTCGGCGATCTCGAACGACGTGCGCGTCCGCGTGCTCGGCTCGTAGAACAGGTTGACGATGGTCTTGCCGCGCAGCGTCGGGACTTTCTTGATCGGACGTTGTCCGATCTCGCGCATCGCGTCGGCGGTGTCGAGGACGAGATAGATCTCGTCGCTGGTCAGGTCGCCGATGCTCAGGAGATCCTTCTTCATGATTCCTGGACCTCCACTTCGTCGCGGCCGTCGATCTCCTCCAGCTGCACCTGCACGCTCTGGGTCAGCGAGGTCGGCAGGTTCTTGCCGACGTAGTCGGCCTTGATCGGCAGCTCGCGGTGGCCGCGGTCGACCAGCACGACCAGCTGAATCGCCTTCGGACGGCCGAACTCGATCAGCGCGTCGAGCGCCGCGCGAATCGTCCGGCCGGTGTACAGCACATCGTCCACGAGCAGGATGCGCTTGTCGTCGATCGAGAACGCAATCTCGGTTTTGTGGATGATCGGCTGCGCCGCGACCGCGGTCCGCATCAGGTCGTCGCGATACAGCGTGATGTCGAGCGCGCCGGTCGGAATCTCGACGCTGGTGAATGTCGTGGATGATCTGAGCCAGCCGCCTCGCCAGCGGCACGCCGCGGCGGCGGATGCCGACCAGCGCAAGCTCGATCGAGGTCGTGATTGCGTTCGAGGATTTCGTGCGCGATACGCGCGAGGCTGCGCCCGATGCGGGCGCCGTCCATGACTACCGGCATTCAACACCTCTTGGCCGCCTCACCGGGCCGCCTTAAAGAGAACCGGACGGATTATATCAGGCTCATCGCGTCCGCCAGAACTGCGCGTCGTAGTTCCACACCGTGAACGCGATCGAGCGGCCATCCGGCGACCAGGCCGGCTGGGTCTTGTTCGACGAATCGGTGGTGACGGCCGTTGGTGTGCCGCCGGCGACGGGGATGCGGACGACCTGAAAAAACCCGCCAGCGCCTGGAGCGATGAACGCGAGTTCGCGTCCATCCGGCGACGCCGCCAATCCGGGCGAGTCGTGCTCGGACTCGAATCGATGGACGACATGCGCGCTGCCGCCATCGCGGGCAACAGTGAAGATCACGTGCCGCCCGGGACCTTCTTTCGCCAGCACCGCCACGTGCGCGCTGTCGGGCAGCCACTCGCCATGGCTGACATCGGCATCGATGCCGTCCACCACCACTTCCTGCGGCTCGCGCGTGGTTGCCCCGGTGTCCTGATCGACGCCGATGACGAACATCACCGATCGATGGCTCGTCCGGCTGGCGCCGTCGAACAACAGCCAGCGTCCGTCAGGCGACCATCGAGGCCACCCGGCCTCCGCACCGCGGCCCAGGAAACTGAGACGTCGCGCGGCCACGTCGCCAGCGGCCGATGCGGGCCTGAGGAAAATATCGTCGGACTGATCCTGGTGCGAGTGGAAGGCGATCCACTTGCCGTTCGGTGACCAGCACAGCGCCTGGTCCTCAGACACGGATGCGTGAACGATCTGCGACGGCCGCTCGGCTGGACGGACCGTGTCCACCGCAATCACACCTGCGTCCTGCGCGATGTCCGGATATTTTGCATCGTCGACGACCCGTCGCCACGTGCCGAAGGTGATGCCGATTAGCTTGCCTGACGGATCCCACGACGGCGTTTCACTCTGGAACGTCGCGAGCGCACGGCTCGCTCCGCCCTCCGCCGGCGCGACCGCCACGACGGTTCGATAACTCTGGACCTTGAAGGAGACGGAACCGTCAGCGGTGACGCTCGGTGCGTAGCTGTCGCGCGAGAAGCCGGTCAGGCGTGTCGCGGCGCCACCAGCACGCGGTGCGGCCCACAGATCAAGAGTGCCGGTTGTGTTCGCGAACGACAGGTAAACCGTCCGGCCGTCAGGCGCAAAGGCGATCGGACCACTGACGTCGAGGTCCGGCTCGGTGCGCAGCATCGATCCGCCGCACGGAACGGTGACGCGCGACCGGCCGTCCGCCGTCGCCACGCATGCGATTTCTCCACCGGGTGTCCACGCCGGAAACGCCACACGCTGGGCGATGCGTTGCGCGCGCGCGGAACTTGCGTCGGCGGCAATCGTCCACAATTCCTGGCCGTCGCGGCCGGTAGCCAGTCCCGCCAGCGAGTGGCCGTCCGGCGACCACGACAACTGACGCAAGTCGGCAACGCGGGTTTTCGTCGCGGTGCCGTCACCGAGTGTGCCCGACAACGGATCGTGTGCGACCCAGAGTCCGCGCCGCGTGCCGTCCACGCGGTCGTAGAGCGCCCATCCGCCCGGCACGAGATAGCCATCCGCGAGGACGGTGCGATTGTCGGGACTCCACGAGAGGCTCCGAATCTGCGCCTCGCCAGCGGGAAACGCGACAATCGGTCCGCCACCCGATGGTCGGACACGAAGAAATCGCCCCTCGGAGTACGCGATCCACTGGCCGTCGGGCGAAATCGCGCCGACCGGGTCGCGATAGCCGACCGGGCCGAACTGGTGTGCGTCCGCAAGCCAGACCAGACGCGGCGGGTCGGGAGTCGTAACGCGCCGGCTGGCGACGATGATCGCGGCGACCGCGGCCAGCACCAGCGCGACGAGCACCAGCGCACGCGTCAGCGGGCGACGGTCATCGGGATCGGCCATTGCACCGCGCGATTGCCGGTCCACAGAACGATCGCTTGAGCGACGGAGCGAGTGCGGCAGTCTCGAACCCGGTCCGAATCGCCGCCGCGAACGTCGACGCGATCCGGTCGTATCCGGCAGCGGTTGGATGCAGGCCGTCCGGTCCGATCAGCGTGGTGACGTCGCCGTTGAAGGCCTGATAGACGTCGGCGAGCGGAATGCCTTCGGAGCTCGCCAGGTCTCTGAGACGATCGTTGAAGCCGGGCACCAGGCTCCAGGCGAGACCGCGATTCAGTGGACAACAGCCGTTCGGGTTCGCCGGCGGCAAGGTGCCGAGCACCGGCCGCATGCCGCGATTCTTTGCGTCATCGATCATTCGCCTCAGCGCAGCGATGACCGCCGGCTCGACCGACGCATCGCGGTCGCCGAGGTCGTTGGCGCCGTCCATGATCAGCACGCTGTCGTAGAGTCCGCTCGAGATGAACGCGGTGTAGCGGGGGTAGGTGCCCGGATCCAGAACGGACTCGGCCGGTTTCCCCGCATTGCCGACCGTCGGCGACTGGGTGACGTAGCGGCCGCGCAGGTCGGCCTGCAACGCGCCCGGATAGGTCTGCGAGAACGGGAACTGGACGGCGGGACGCGACTGGCCGACTGACAAGCCGCTGAGCGAATTGGCGCCGTCTTCGCCAAACGTCATGCTGTCGCCGAATGCGAGGAACCGCTGGATGCTGAGTTTCGGCGGCAGCACGATCGTCACGCTGAACGCGCACGTGCCGGTTCGCTGTTTCGCGTCCGACACCGTGCAGTTGACTGTCGTCGTCCCCGGAGAGAACGTCGAGCCGCTCGACGGCGTACACGTTGGTCCCGTGAGCGGAGCCACACCCAGAGTCACTGTCGGCGCGGGGAATGAGATCGCCAGGTCTCCGGGTGCGCTCTGCGTGACAGCTGCCGGACAGGTCAGGCCAGGCGCGCCGGGATCGGGCGCCACGGGTGTCGTTGGAGTGGTCGTACTACCGCCACAACCGGCCGCTGCGCCGCCGATCAGAATCAACGCGACAGACAATGCGACGTGGCGATTTCGCAGCCATTTCAGAATGCTCGGCACTCGCTTCATGGTACATCGCAGAGCTCGATCTCGCGTCATCTGTCGTAAGTCGGGATGAACGTGATCGGACGCTCGCCGGTGAACGACGGCTGAAACAGATCGGTCTGCGCGTAGCCGTCCATGTCCCTGCCAATCGGCAGGCCGAGGAAATACAGGATCGTCGGCGTGACGTCAACGACCGACGAGCGCGCCTGGCGCCGGCCGCGCAGCACTGACGCGCCGTACGCCATCAGGAAACCATCGGGCGCAGCTTCGTGCGTGCCGCTGACGTCAGGATCGCCAATCAGGCGCTCGACCAGCCGCTTGCCGAGGCCGAGCGGCTCCATGCCGTAGCCGGACACGACGAGCAGCAGATCGTCAGGGCCGAGAGCGCTCATCGCGGCGCCGATGGCCTCGTCTATCATCGCGTAGTGACGCTCGAGCGTCGGCCCGAGCCGGCGCTTTTCCTCCTCTGTCACATCGCCGAATTCAGCAGGCATGGCGTAGCGCAGGAAGTAGTGGCCAATCGAATCCAGGCTCTGGTAGCGCATCAGCGTGACCTGAACCGGGTGAGTTGCTGCAAGCGTCCGGCCGATGCGCTCGTAGATGCGATCGACACGTCCCGGGCTCTGACGCCGTGGGTCATCGTCGGCGGCGGATGACGCCGGCGGCGACGAAGCCGGCTCCGCCAGCGCCTCGTCCATCGCCGCCTGAGCGTCGGCCTGGAGTTCCGAGCGGGTAGACCACGGACGGGTGGTCGAGGCCGGCCGGTGTCGCCGCAGCGCGATGGAACGCGTCGCTGACCAGGTATCCGCGCACCGCCGGCGCGGGCTGCGTGAGCGGCCAGCCGACGACACCGACCGAAAAGCCCTCGACGCTGAGAATGCTCCAGAGCGTCCGCGCTCGAAACGTCGCCGACGTGTGCGGCTGCTCGACCAGGAGTCCGAAACGCTCGAGGCCGTGCGCGAAGCAGTAGTCGGGCAACAGCTGCAGCGAGCCGCGTCCGTCCGCGACCTCGTAGATTGCCGCCGAGCGGACGCCGTTCTTCTGCGGCAGCTTGCCGGTCGCCACCGCAGCCCACACCGCTTCCGCGGACGTCGGGTGCAGGGTCGCGAGGTGACGGACGGCGCCGGCGTCGAGGATCCGTCCGAAGTTCGGCAGCCGGCCCTCCGCGGTCGCGCTCGTGATCAAGTCGAGCGACGCCGCGTCGATCGCGATCACCGTGACCCGCGCCGTGGCCTCGTTCCTGGTGAGATCCACGTCGGCGTCGATCGCGCGCGCCTCGAGCGGCAGCGGACGGGCGCTGCCGCGCAGGGCGAGCGGCCCGGCGATCGAACCGATCACCAGAAACAGCAGCAGCACCGCCCAGGCAGCGCGGCCGACCGGCGCCTGCCGTCGCAGCAGCGCCAGCACGACGCAGCCGGCGGTCGCGACGGCAAGGATCAGCGCGGTCTGTTGGAGGCCGGCCGCGGTGGGTTGGTCGAGCACCAGCGCGAACGTCCACAGGTTGCGCCAGAACAACGTCGAGCCTGCCGCCGCGGCCAACGCGCACAGCCACACCATCACGCCGACGCTGATCCACGCCGGCGAAAACAGATCGTGCGCGAGCAGCTGGCGGATGACCAGCAGGATGTAGAAGATGGCGGTGAGGTGCACCGCGTAGAACAGTCCGACCGTGGCGACCAGCGACAGCAGCCGCGCCGGATCGAGCGGCCACGCGGGATTCAGCTCCAGCACGAGAACGAGCACGTAGGCCGTAGCAATCATGGCCGCGGCCATGGCGTTGCACAGCATCCGCAGGTATCTCAAAATCGCTGCAGTATACTGCCCGAGTGCCGATCGACGTTGCCGCGGAAGTCACTGCCAACCATCGATTGTCGAACGACTACAACGTGCTGGCGCTGGCGGCGCCGGCGCTCGCAGCCGCGGCCACACCGGGACAATTCGTGATGGTGAAGGCCGGCGGCGGAATCGATCCGCTGTTGCGGCGTCCGTTCTCCGTCTTCGAGGTTCTGCGCGATTCCGCGGGCGCGCCGTCCGGCATCTCGATCCTCAGCAAACGCATCGGTGCTTCGACGTCGCTGATCTTCGAGCGCGCGCGTCGGACAACGTGTCAGTTGCCTCGGTCCGCTCGGCCGCCCTTTTTCGCTCGTCGAGCCGCCCACTGAGGCGTGGATGGTGGCCGGCGGCGTCGGCCTCGCGCCGTTCGCGACGCTCGCCCAGACGCTGCGCTCCCGCGGCGTGACGGCGACGCTGTTCTACGGCGCGCGCAGCGCCGCAGAACTCTTCTACCTCGATTTTTTTCGAGCGCTCGGACGTCGAACTGTCCTGACGACCGAGGACGGCAGCGCCGGCGAGCGCGGCCGCGATCGTGGCGCCACTCGATCGCGCACTGGTCGCGCGCCCGTCCACGTCTCCAGTGATGATCTACGCGTGCGGCCCGGAAGGGATGCTCGCGGCGACCGCCCGCACGGCCATCGCGCACGGACGACCGTGTCAGGTGTCGGTCGAGCGGGTCATGGGCTGCGGCCTCGGCGGCTGCTACAGCTGCGTCGTCCCGATGCGCGGCGACGATGGCGGGTTCCATCATGTGCGTTCGTGCCTGTCTGGACCGGTGCTGCAGGCCGATCAGATCAGATGGGATTGAGTATCGAGCCGCCTGACATGGATCTCTCGGTACACATCGGATCGCTCACGCTCAAGAATCCGCTGATGGCGGCGAGCGGCTGCTTCGGTTACGGCGTCGAGTACGCGGACGTCGTCGACCTGTCGTCGCTCGGCGGCGATCGTGTCGAAGGGTCTGTTCCTCGAAGGAGCGCGAGGGTCATCCGGCGCCGCGAATCGTCGAAACGCCCGGCCGGGATGCTGAACGCGATCGGCCTGCAGGGCATCGGCGCACGGCGCTTCATCGAGGAGAAGCTGCCGGAGCTCCGCGCGCGTCACGCCACCGTCATCGTCAACGTCTGCGGCACGACCCTCGACGAATACGTCGAGGTGTCGCACATGCTGTCGGACGCCGAAGGCGTCGCCGCGATCGAGCTGAACATCTCCTGCCCGAACATCAAGGAAGGCGGCATCCAGTTCGGCTGCAGCCTCACCGGCACGTTCGATGTCGTCAGCGCGGTCCGGCGCGTCGTCAAGCTGCCGGTCATTCCCAAGCTGACGCCGAACGTGACCGACGTCGCCTCGTTCGCGCGCGCAGCCGAAGACGCCGGCGCCGATGCGGTGTCGCTGGTCAACACGTTCCTGGCGATGGTCATCGACGTCGAGACGCCGGCGGCCGAAAATCTCGAACGTGGTCGGCGGCCTCAGCGGCCCGGCGATCCGGCCGATCGCGGTGCGCATGGTTTACGAGTGCCGGCAGCTGGTGAAGATTCCGATCATCGGCATGGGCGGCATCGCCGACGCGCGCGACGTCGCTCGAGTTCATGATCGCCGGCGCGAACGCCGTGCAGATCGGCACCGCGAACTTCGTGGATCCGTTCATCTGGACCAAGCTGCTCGACGGCCTCCAGGATTACATGCGCCGGCATCAGATCGCGCGGGTCGCGGATCTGGTCGGCACCGTGCGGACGCACGAGCACACAGGGGATGCAAAGAGTCATGGATAGCGTGCTGGTGGCCCTGGACGTGGACACCATCGCCGAGGCGCGCGCGCTCGCCGGACAGCTGCGCGGCCTGGTCGGCGGATTCAAGATCGGCAGCCGGCTGTTCACCAGCACCGGCCCGGCATTCGTCGAGGAGCTGGCGGCGCGCGGGCGATCGCGTGTTTCTCGACCTCAAGTTTCACGACATCCCGAACACCGTCGCCGGCGCAGTGGCTGCCGCCACGCGGCTCGGCGTGTGGATGGTGAACGTTCATGCCTCGGGCGGCGCGGCCATGATGCGCGCGGCGCGGGCGGCTGGCGACGAGGAAGCCGCGAAGCGTTCGCGGCCGTCGCCGCTCATCATCGCCGTCACCGTGCTGACCAGCCTCACGCAGGAGGAGTTGGCGAACGATCGGTTTCGGCGATCCGATGACCGCGCAGGTGGAACGTCTCGCCGCGCTGACGCGAAGCCGCCGGCCTCGACGGCGTGGTGGCGTCCCCGCAGGAAATCGCGATCGTCAGGAAACGGTGCGGCCCGACATTCGCGATCGTCACGCCGGGCATCCGCGGCGCCGGAGACGCGAAGGGCGATCAGCAGCGGACGCATGAGCGCCGGCGAGGCGCTCGCGGCAGGCGCGAGCTACCTGGTGGTCGGACGGCCGATCATCGCGGCGGCGGATCCGGCCGCGGCGGCCGCCCGGATCGTCGACGAGTGCCGCGCGTCGGCATCGTGACAGCCCTGACGCTCTATTCGCGCCCCGGGTGTCATCTGTGCGATGAAATGAAGGCCGTCGTGGAGCAGGTGGTCGAGCGCGGCGGGCCGAGCGTCGCAGAGCCGATCACGCTCGAGATCGTCGACATCTCGACCGATGCGGCGCTCGAAGCCGCCTACGGCCTCGAGATTCCGGTGCTCCTGGTGAATGGCAAGAAGGCGGCGAAGTACCGCATCGGCGAAGACGACCTGCTCCGCCTGCTCGGCACCCGCCGCGTCTGACTCCCGACTACTGACTCCCGACTACTTGCTCGTGATCACGAAGTGTCCGCGACGGTTCTGCTGCCAGCAGGACTCGACTTCCTCGGTGCAGACCGGCGATTCCTTGCCCTTGCTGACCGCGGTCACTTGCGTCCCCGGCACGCCGAGGTTGACCAGGTACTCCCTGATGGCGTTGGCCCGGCGCGAACCCAGCCCGAGGTTGTATTCCGCGCTGCCACGCGAGTCGCAGTGTCCCTCGATGGTCACCTGTGCGCTCTTCCACCGCTTCAGCCAGTCCGCGTCTTTCTGCAGGATCGATTTCGCCTGGTCGCCGATCTCCGACTTGTCGAGCTCGAAGAACGAATCGGCGAGCAGGTGCTCGGCGTTGAGCTGATCCACTGACTTCTGCGAAAACACGTCCTCCTCACTGAGGGGTCGTGGCGCAGGAGCCGGCTCGGGCCGCGGCGCCGGCGGAGGCGGTGGAGGCGGCGGGGTCGCTGGCGCGGCCGGAGGCGGTGGAGGCGGCGCCGGCGCTGGTGCCGGCGCTTTCTTGTTACAGCCTGCGGCCGCGAGGGCGAGCACCGTTCCGATCGCGATGCTCGCAGACAGTCGTCGGAAAGAAATCATCGTTACTCCTGAGGTCCCGAGCTTACATAGTTCGAATTCACACTGTCAATCAAGCCAGTGTCTCGCAACGATACAATGCGGCGGTGGAACACCTGTTACGCGCGACCGCT
Source organism: uncultured Acidobacteriota bacterium (assembly GCA_963711765.1). Classification (GTDB taxonomy): domain Bacteria; phylum Acidobacteriota; class Vicinamibacteria; order Vicinamibacterales; family CAVVIG01; genus CAVQFC01. The sequence continues at coordinate 231,875 of CAVQFC010000001.1, forward strand.
CAGGCGGAAACACGTCATTTCTGGTTCCGCGGCTTCCGCGCGTTCGTCACGCCGCTGCTCGAGTCAGCCACGGCCGGCAGATCCGGCGCGCGCATGCTCGACTGCGGCTGCGGAACGGGCGCAAACCTGGAACTGCTGAGTCGATTTGGACACGCGTTTGGTTTTGACCTGTCCGCGACCGGACTACAGCTGGGCCGTCGGATGGGCCGAACGCGCCTGGCCCGCGCCAGTGTCGATGCGGTGCCCTTCCCGTCCGCCCGGTTCGACCTCGTGACCTCGTTCGACGTGCTCTATTCGCTCGACGATACCGCTGAGCGTTCGGCGATCGCCGAGATGTTTCGCATCCTCAAACCGGGCGGGTCGGTCGTGATCAACGTGGCGGCCATGCGCGTCCTGCGCGGCGACCACTCCGTGTTGAGCCGCGAAGTTCGCCGCTACGATCGTGGAGAGCTCCGCGACAAACTGGAGGCCGCTGGTTTCACCATCGTCCGCCTCACCTACACCAACGCGTCGTTGTTTCTTCCCATGGCCATCGTCCGCGGACTCCAGCGGCGCCGCGGACTGAAACCCGAGGGCGAAACCCGCCAGGAGATCTCGGTGCCGCTCGAACCGGTGAACGCCGCGCTCAGCGCCGTCCTTCTGATCGAGAGCGCCTGGCTGCGGCGGTTCGACCTGCCGTTTGGAAGTTCGCTCCTGTGCCTGGCGCGGAAGCCGATCGCGTGAGTCAACGATTCGTTTCGCGCACCTCGCACTTGAAGATCCGCAAGCCGAGGCGCCGCTGGTCGTTGGTGCGTGTGCTGCGATCGCCGGGCGAGAAGACTTGATTGGTCTCGATCACAATCGAGCTCAGGGGACCTGCTGACTCAGGCTGCTGCGGAAGTCCGAGATCCAGCGTGAAATCAGCGGCGATGTCCGCATCGAACAACGTGCGATCGCCGGCGCTCACGCGCAGGTGGGACGGGCGAGAAAAGTAGGTGCGCGGTGATTCGCCTTCAAGGTGAAGCGTCAGCCCACCCCGGCCCGCGGTCGCGCCGGACGTGGTGGGTCGGGTCGCCGCCGCGATCTGCAGTTCGCCGCGCTCACTGACCCATCGCCAGCGGCGTCCCGTATCGGGGTTGAACTCCGGCTCGTACCAACCGTCCCCGAAACCGGTGAGCACTCGCGTCGCTGCCGCGTCGAACTGCTCGACCGCCACCGGCGCGGACGGCGTAGACGTCACCTCGATCGGGAAATAGGTCGTCGAATAATTCCGGTCGACGACGGGGACGGTGATGAAGCGGAGGAACGGACCGGGCGCAACCTCCCACTCGCTCACCACCGACCCTGCGATCCTGACGGCGAGGCGCGGACGTCCGGTCGTTTCGAGATTGCGGCCGCCGACCATCAACGTCCCGCCGGACGTCGCCACGTTCAACCAACCGGTGATCGGCCCGTACGCAAGGCCGCGCCGATCGTGCTCGGCGACGCCGGCGGCTTCCGGTGTCAACGGCCAGCCCTCCCCGAGGTACCAGTCCGGCTGGTTGATGCGGTACCAATCCATTTCGCTGGGGCGAACGCCGCTCAGGAGCGTGGCATACGGAATCCGCCAGCGATACTCGGCCGGGTCGCCGTGCTGCACCAGCGCGATGCTCGATCGCTTCGGATCGACGACGAACCAGACCGGCGCGTCGCCGCCGCTGTTCCAGTACTTCACCGCCTCCAGCCACTCGCGCTGAGGCGGCGCAGGCAGCGTCCGAGTCAGTCGCGGCATCGCGGCGTCCACCCAGGCGATCGGCCGCCTGAAATCGAACGATTCCCGGCGGTCCATCGCCAGGACCGGCGGGTCCCTCAGCGATCGCGCGACGGTTCGCATGTCGCCCAGCAACTGAAAGGCCGGCGCCTGTTGCCGCGAGTAGGCCGCAATCGAGGTCCCGCCGACGTGCGCACTGAAGATGGCGATCCCGATCGCGACGGCCATGCCCGCGGGCCGCCGCAGGCGCCGCGCCCCTTCGACCACCAGATACGCCATCGGCACCACCAGCGGCAGCGCGTAGCGCCCGGTGAACGTCTCCTGGAAGAGCAGATCGAAGAGCAGGTACGGACCGAAGCCGGCGGCGAGCCACATCCGCGCGCGAGGCGCACGACGGCCCACGGTGAAGAGCCCGACGAGCGCCATGATCAGCACGACGACGGCGAGCGGCCACGCGGCCCACGGGGCGACGAACGCGTAGTACAGCGCCTGAGCGACCATCCTCAGGTCGTGGTGCGTCCACAACATCTGGATGTTGCCAAGGTCCTCGGCGCCTTGATCGAACAGCGCGCGCCAGTAGGCGGCCGGACCGCCGGAGACGACGATCAAGGGGACGAACCAGAGCAAAACGCCGGCGATGAATGCGCCGGCGATGCCGACTGGAGTGGCGTGCTGTTCGACGTTGTGCGGTTTGACGTTGTGCTGTTCGACGTTGGGCGGTTCGACGTTGGGCGGTTCGTCGTAGTGTCCGGCTTCAGCCGGACTCGACCGGTCCGCCTCAAGGCCGACGCCATTTTGGTCCGCCTGAAGGCGGACACTCCTGACTGGCGACTCACGGCTACCGACTACCGACTGGCGCAGCCCCCAGCGCCCAGCGCCCAGCCCCCTCACGATCAGCAGCGGCACCGTCAGCCACGCCACCTGCGACCTGAAACCGGTGGCGACTCCCGCAGCGGCTGACGCGAGCATCAATCCCCAGGTGCTGGATACGGCCAGCGTCATCGTCTGCACACCCAGTGCCGCGGCGAGGCCGGTCATGTCGCTCAGAGGACGCACCGCCATGAACCAGTAGAGCGGCGAGGTGACGGTCACCGCGGTCGCCACCAGCGACCAGACCGGAGACTCGTCGCGGGCCTGGGCGCGGCGAAACAGCGCGGCGATGACCAGCACGCCGAGCGCCCCGGCGACCGCGCTCACCAGCGCGAGCGCGGCGATCTCGGACGCCATCAGGCGGTTGACCGCTTTCGCGATCAGGATGAAGAGCGGATAGCCGGGCGGGTGGGGCCGATGCTGCGCGATGTCGAAGTGCTGAATACCGAGCGCGAAGTTGATCGAGTCGAGATCTTCGAGAGAGGCCGGCAGGTAAGGCAGGTGAAAAGCGAGGAATACTCCGGCGAGCACGACGGTCAACGCAGAACCCGCTGACATCGCTGAAAACCACCCTGCTATGGGTTTTCGGCGCTTGTCAGGCCCATCGTCGTTGGTCACACCGCCCGCAGCAGCAGCCCTTCGTTCAGGCTGCCCATCCGGTAGCCCTGAAGGTCGAGCGTGACGTACCTGTAGCCGACCGCCTTGAGCTCGCGAACGATCGCCGCGCTGACTTCCGACTCGAGCGCGCGCGGCCATCTCCGGCGCGCGCGATCTCGACGCGCGCCAGCATCGTCGTGATGCCGCACGCGAAACACGCGGAATCCGAGCGCGCGCAGCGCCTGCTCGGCGCGCTCGATCGTGCGCAGCTTCTCGTCGGTCACTTCCGAGTGGTACGGAATGCGCGACGACAGGCACGCCGACGCCGGCTCGTCCCAGCGTCGGGAGCCCGGCCAGCCGCGACAGCTCGCGGATTTCGTCCTTGGTCAGATCGACCTCGTCGAGCGGGCTGCGCACGCCGAACTCGCGCGCGGCCTGACGGCCGGGCCGATAGTCGCCGCGGTCGTCGGCGTTGTTGCCGTCGACGACGACCGACGCGGCGGTCGGCCGCGATCCGCGACAGGTGCGTGTAGAGCTCGTGCTTGCAGAAATAGCAGCGGTTGGTCGGGTTGGCGCGGTATTCGGGCCGCTCGAGCTCGCTGGTGTGGATGATCTCGTGACGGAGGCCGAACTCGCGGGCGATGCGGATCGCCAGTTCGCGATGCCGCTCGGGATAGCTGGGGCTGTCGGCGGTGACGGCGACGGCGCGATCGCCGAGCGTCTCGGAGGCGATCGCAGGCCAGATAGGCGCTGTCGACGCCGCCGCTATAGGCGACGACGACCGAGCCGAGCGAGGCGAGCGTCTCGCGCAGCGCCTGCTCTTTCCGCGATCATTCCTCGAGATCCTCGTCCTCGTCGTCGTCTTCGTCCTCTTCCTCGCCGTCCTCGGCATCGTCGTCGCCGCTGATCTCCTCGTCCTCGTCGTCGTCTTCGTCGTCGGCGAGGTCGAGTTCGATGGGCGACAGGCCGACCACTTCCAGGTTCGATCCGCAGTCGGGGCAACTGAGCTGATCGCCCTTGTCGACATCGAATTCGTCGACTTCGATTTCGGCGTCGCATTCAGGGCAGGTGGCCATAGGGTCCTCGTTGACTCGGGCGCATGCGTACGGTTTGGCAATTGGGGACGTGACGTGCCAGAATCCCGCTCGGCAGGCGCGATCGCGATAGAGTGAGGATTATATCGACACGTGCGCAGGTACTGCAACGCAACCGGCGCTGCGCGTGACCCGACACCGATAGCTTCTGACGATGGCCAGCACCTCGGTCACGACCAAAACCGTCGTCATCGCCGACGACACGGCGTTCGTGCGCGATCGCTTCCGCACGGCGCTCGAGAACGCCGGGCACAAGGCGATCACCGTCAAGAGCGCCGCGGAGCTGCTGGCGCGCGTGCAGCGCCGATCTGGAGCAGATCGATCTGATCGTCCTCGATCTGCGGCTGCCGCACGCGCCCGGCGTCGAGCTGGTCCGCGTCGATCCGCAAGCTCGACGACGGGCGGCTGCCGATCCTGGTCTTCAGCGGGACGATCGCCAGCGCCGACGAAGTGCGCGATCTCGCGGCGCTCGGAGTGGCCGGCTACGTGAACGAGTACAGCGCGGTGCAGCACATCCTGCCGTCGCTCGCGCCGCACCTGTTTCCCGACAACTTCAATCGCCGCAGCAGCCCGCGCGTGGTGCTCGGCATTCCGATTCAGTACCGCTTCGGCAACACGATCGCCGCCGCGCTGACGCTCAACCTGAGCCACGGCGGCATCGCCATCCGCACGACCAGCCCGCTCGACAGCGGCGTGAAGATCAAGGTGCGCTTCCGGATGCCGGGATCGCGCCGCGACATCGACGCCGACGGCACGTGTCGCCTGGAGCGATCGGCGCGTCGGCATGGGCATCCAGTTCGAGGCGGTCGAGCCCGAGAACCAGACCATCATCGACAACTTCGTCGACGCGCACTTCTTCACCAATAGAAAAGCGTAAAATTCAGCATGGAACAGTCGCTCGCGGCCACCTTGTGGCGGCTCGCGGCGCTGGTGGCGCTGGTCGTGGCCAACGGATTTTTCGTGGCCGCGGAATTTTCGATCGTCACCGTGCGCAAGACGCGCATCGACCAGCTGGTCGCCGAGGGCCACCGCGGCGCGCGGGCCGTGCGCCGCGCCGTGTCGGCGCCGGATCGCTACATCGCCGCCACGCAGCTCGGCATCACGATGGCCAGCCTCGGACTCGGCTGGCTCGCCGAGCCGGCGCTCGCCTCGCTCGTCGAGCCGGAGCTGGCGTTCCTGCCGGCCCACCTCGCCACCGCCACCGCACACAGCATCGCCGTGGCGATCGCATTCGCCGATCATCACCGCGGTCGAGATCGTCTTCGGCGAGCTGACGCCGAAATGGATCGCGCTCGAACGCGCCGAGTCGACGGCCTTGCTGGTGGTGAAGCCGCTCGAACTCTTCATGCGGGTGTTCTGGCCGTTCATTCGCGTGCGTGCACGGCGCGGCGCAGGGCGTGATCGGCCTGCTCGGGCATGGCTCGCGCCAGCAATCGCGCGGCGGTGCACTCGGAAGAAGAGCTGAAGATGCTGGTGACGGCGAGCCAGGAAGCCGGCGTGCTCGAGGAGCAGGAGGAGCAGATGCTTCACCGCGTGTTCGGCTTCGCGGATCTGACCGCCGGCCAGGTGATGATTCCGCGCACCGAGCTCGTCGCCGTCTCCGCCGACACGCCGCTGCCGGAACTGGTGCGGCAAACCGGTCACGGACGGCACGCGCGTCTGCCGGTCTATCGCTCGGATCTCGACGACGTCGTCGGCATGCTGCACGTGCCGGACCTGCTGAAGGCGCTGGCATCGCGGCGACGACAGCGCGACCGCCGGATCGCTGGCGCGCGAAGTCCTGACCGTGCCCGAAACGCTCGGCGCCGACGATCTGCTCGCCGAGATGCGACGGCGCCGCGCCCGCGAAGCGCTGGTCATCGACGAATACGGCGGCACCGCGGGGCTCGTGACCTTCGAGTCGCTGATGGAGCGGATCGTCGGCGAGATCCCCGGCGAGAAAGGCGCCCACTCGCGGACCACGCTGCGACCCGACGGCTCCGCCGACATCGACGGGCTCGCGCTGGTCGCCGATGTCAACGCGCAGTTCGGTCTGCACATCGACGAAGCGACCTACACGACGATCGGCGGCTACGTGCTCGGCCGCCTCGGACGCCGCGCGCGCGTCGGCGACACGATCGACGTCGAGGGCCGCCGCATGCGTGTGGAAACCGTCGACGGCCTTCGAGTCGCCAGAGTGTGGCTGTCGAATGCGAAGGACACGGAGCCACAAGACCCCGGTCCCTAGCCCCAGCTCCTACGCCGGCAACGCAGCGAGCGTCGAGAACACCGCGTCGTAGTTCGGCTCGTTCCTCGCGTCCTCGAGCACCTCGCGGTGGCGGATGATGCCGTCCTTGTCGATCACGAACACCGCGCGCTTGGCGATGCCCTTCAGGCCGATCATGTCCTCGTTGAACACGCCGTAGTCGCGGATCGACGTCCTTGTTGAAGTCGCTCAGCAGCGGAAACGTCAGCTTCTGCTCCTCCTGAAACGCCTTCAGCGTAAAGAACGTGTCAACGCTGACGCCGAACACCTGGGCCTTCGCCTTGCCCAGCTGCGCCATCGAGTCGCGGAACGTGCACAGCTCCTTCGTGCAGACGCTGCTGAACGCCGCGGGGAAGAATGCGAGCACCACCGGCTTGCCCTCGAGACTGCTCAACGTGACGGTCTCGCGGTCCTGGTTGGTCAGCGTGAACTCCGGGGCTTTCGTTCCGACTTCAGCAGACATGACGCCTCCATTCATTACATTGGTGATAAGGTGGTCCGCCCCCTACACAAACCATAGGGGTTCGGGTTAGCATTTTCGATTGGCAAGGCCTTCCGCCGCGTGGCCTGCCGCTCTTCGCGATTCAGATATAGGAGTGCCTCTGTGATCGAGGTTCAGCACCTCACGAAACGTTACGGCCGCGTCACCGCCGTCGAACGACGTCAGCTTCCGCGTCGAACGCGGCGAGATTCTCGGGTTCCTCGGACCGAACGGCGCCGGCAAGACGACGACGATGCGGATTCTGACCGGCTACATGCCGGCCACCGAGGGCAAGGCTATTGTCGCCGGGTTCGACGTCTTCGACCAGCCGATCGAAGCCAAGCGACGCACCGGCTACCTGCCCGAGACGCCGCCGCTCTACCCCGACATGAGCGTCTCCGAGTATCTCGACTTCGTCGCCAGAATCAAGGGCGTGCCGGCCAACGAGCGGCGCACCCGCGTGCACGACGTCATGGAGCGGACGCGCATCGCCGACATGGCGAACCGGCTCTGCGGCAAGCTGTCGAAAGGCTACAAGCAGCGCGTCGGCCTGGCTCAGGCGCTCATTCACAATCCCGACGTCCTGATTCTCGACGAGCCGACCGCCGGACTCGACCCGAAGCAGATCATCGAGACCCGCGAGCTGATCAAGGAGCTCGCCGGCAACCACACGATCATTCTCAGCACGCACATCCTGCCGGAAGTCGCGCAGACCTGTCAGCGCGTCGTCATCATCACCAAGGGCAAGGTCGTCGCGGTCGATACGCCGGACAACCTGACGGCGCGGCTGCGCGGGTCGGAGACGATGTACGTGCAGGTGGACGCCGGCGGCGCCGACGCCGGCGGCGCGCTCGAGCCACGTGCCGGCGTCACCCGCGTCGTCGAATCGGACCGGCGCGACGGCATGGTGGCTACGAGGTGGACAGCGAGAGCGGCCGCGACGTGCGCCGCGACCTCGCGCGCGCGGTGGTCGTCGAGCGGCTGGGGCCTGCTCGAACTGCGGCCGATGCGCATGAGCCTCGAGGACGTCTTCCTGTCGCTCACGACCGAAGACGTATCGACGCCCGAGGCCGAGGCCGGCGCCGAGACAGGAGAAACCGATCAATGCGTAACATCCTGGCGATCGCGCAGAAAGAGCTGCGGTCGTACTTCACCTCGCCAATCGCGTACATCGTGATCGGACTGTTCGTCGCTGCTCTACGGCTACTTCTTCGTCGTCATCCTGAGCTACTTCGTCCGCCAGAGCATGCAGATGGGCCAGATCGGCAGGCGGGGCCGCAGGCGATGAACGTCAACCAGCAGCTGATTCGACCGCTGCTGCAGAACGTCACCATCCTCGTGCTGTTCCTGATGCCGATGGTGACGATGCGCAGCTTACTCGGAGGAAAAGCGATCGGGGACGATCGAGCTGCTGCTGACCTCGCCGGTCACCGATCTGCGAGATCGTCTTCGGCAAGTTCCTCGGCGCGATGGGTCTGTATGCGGTGATGCTGCTGGTCAGCTGCTTGCACATCGGCGCTGCTGTTCGTCTACGGGCATCCGGAGTGGAAGCCGATCGTGACGGCGTATCTCGGCCTGCTGCTGCTCGGCGGCTGCTTCATCTCGGTCGGCCTGTTCATCTCGAGCCTGACCAAGAATCAGATCGTCGCCGGCATGGTGACCTTCGCGGTGTTCCTGTTGCTGTGGATCATCACCTGGATCGGCAGCTTCTCCGGGCCGACGGTGGACAAGCTGACGCAGTACCTGTCGATCATCGACCACTTCGACGACTTCGCAGAAGGGCGTCATCGACACGACGCACCTGATCTATTACCTGAGCTTCATCACGTTCGGATTGTTCCTGACCGCCAAGTCGGTCGATAGCGAACGGTGGCGCGGCTAGTCGCGACGTCAAACGCAGAAATCGCTGAACCGCAGGAGTTAGACATGGCTATGTTGAATCGAATTTTGAGTCTGATCGGCTGGCTCGGCACGGCGCTGGTGTTCGTGGCGGTCGCGATCCGCTTCGGATTCCCGGCGAAGGAACAGTACGCGTACTACCTCGCCTGGGCCGGCCTGGTCTGCGTGCTGCTCTACATCGCTCGGCCAGTGGCGCGAAATCGCGAAGGTGTTCTCGCGGCGCCAGGCGCGCTACGGCACGCTCGCCGGCCACCAGCGTCCTGGTCGTGCTCGGCGTTCTGGTCGCGATCAACTACATCGGCGCTCGAGCAGAACAAGCGCTGGGACCTGACCGCCAACAAGCAGTTCAGCCTGTCGGACCAGACCAGGAACGTGCTCGCCAAGCTCGACTCACCGCTGCAGGTGCAGGTGTTCGCGCAGGAACCCGAGTTCGCGCGCTACCAGGACAAGCTGAAGGAATACGAGTACGTCACCAAGAAGGTCACCGCCGAGTACATCGACCCCGACAAGAAGCCGACGGTGGCCAAAGCGGCCAGCGTGCAGCAGTACGGCACGATCATCTTCAACTACAAGGGCCGCAGCGAGCGCATCACCAGCCGACACCGAGCAGGACATCACCAACGGCATCATCAAGGTGGTCAGCGGCCAGCAGCGGAAGGTCTACTTCACGCAGGGCCACGGCGAGCACGACACGGTGTCGCTCGGAACGCGACGGCTACAGCGGCATCGCCGGCGCGCTCGGTCACGAGAACTACACGCGTCGAGAAGCTGACGCATCGCGCAGCAGGGCGCGGTGCCGGACGATGCCGCGGTGGTGGTGGTGGCGGGACCGAAGACCGACTTCTTCGGGCCCGAAGTGGACGCGCTCAAGAAGTATCTCGACAAGCAGGGCAAGCTGCTGCTCGAGCTCGATCCGCCCGACAAGGCCGACGGTCCCGCCGCTCACCAACCTGATCGCGCTCGCGCACGACTGGGGCATCCATGGTCGGCAACAACGTCGTCGTGGACGCGAGCGGCATGGGTCGTCTGATCGGCACCGACGCGTCGGTGCCGGTGGTGGCGCCGCCCTATCCGGCGCATCCGATCACCGAACGCTTCAGCTTCATGACCGCGTTTCCGCTGGCGCGCGAGGCGTCTCCGATCGCCGGCGGCGTCAACGGCCACACCGCGCAGCCGTTCATCCAGACCAGTCCGCGGAGCTGGGCGGAAGCCGACATCAAAGGGCTGCTGACGACCGGCGAAGTGTCGCTCGACGAATCGAAGGGCGACAAGAAAGGCCCGGTCACGCTCGGATCGACGGTAACCGCAGCGTCGACGCCGGCGGCTCCGCCGAAGCCGGGCGAGCCCGAACCGCCGAAGCCGGAAACCCGCGTCGCCGTGGTCGGCGATTCCGACTTCGCGTCCAACGGTGCGCTCGGCGTGCAGGGCAACCGCGATCTCTTCATGAACATCGTCGGCTGGCTGTCGCAGCAGGAGAACCTGATTTCGATCCGGCCGAAAGACGCCGACGACCGCCGCATCACGCTGACGGCGACGCAGCAGTCGAACATCACCTGGCTGTCGCTGCTCATCATTCCGGGCTTCGTCTTCGGCGCCGGCATCTATACCTGGTGGGGGCGGAGAGGCTAAATGCGCGGCCTGAAATCCACGATCGCGCGATCGTCCTGCTCGTCGGTCTCGGCGCCTACATCTATTTCGTCACCTGGAAGACGCCCGAGGGCGACACCGGCGGCAAGAAGCTGGACAAGGTGTTCGCCACGCTGCAGGCGGACAAGATCGAGGACATCACGGTCACCACGGCGGCCGGTGATGCGACGGTGCTGAAAAAGGACGCCAGCGGGTGGCAGCTGACGTCCCCATTGGCGACCACGGCGGACCAGGGCGAAGTCAGCGGCATGACCAACGCCTTGTCGTCGCTCGAGGTCGTCCGCGTCATCGACGAGAACCCGACCAACCTGAACGATTACGGCCTGTCCAACCCGCGGATCGAGATCGACTTCAAGGCCGGCGACAAGACCGCACAAGCTGCTCATCGGCGAGAAGTCGCCGACCGGATCCGATCTGTTCGCGAAACGCGACGACGAGAAGAAGGTGTTCCTGATTCCCGCGACGCAGGAAACGACCTTCAACCGGACCACGTTCGACCTGCGCGAGAAGACGCTGCTGAAGTTCGATCGTGAAAAGGTCGACGGCATCGAGGTCATCGACGGCGGCAAGACCCTGACCCTGGCCAAGGACGGCGGCGCGGACTGGAAGCTGACCAAGCCGGTTCAGGCGCGCGCCGATTTCGGTTCGGTCGAAGGGCTGGTCGGCAAGCTGCAGACGGCGCAGATGAAGTCGGTCGTCACCGAGCGATCCCACCCCGGCGGACCTGAAGAAGTACGGACTCGACAAGCCGGAGACGACCGTCAACGTGAACTCAGGCAGCTCCCGGGCCACGCTGGTGTTCGGCGCCAAGGCGCCGGACAACACCGTCTACGCTCGCGATGCGTCCAAGCCGGCCGTCGTCACCGTCGACGGCACGCTGGTGGACGATCTGAAGAAAGGCGGCGACGACTACCGCCGCAAGGATCTGTTCGAGTTCCGGCCCTACAACGTGACCCACATCGAGTTGACCCACAACGGCCAGACGGTCGTCCTCGACCGCGTCAAGGGAACCGGCGACAACGCACCGGACAAGTGGCACCGTGTCAGCCCGAACCCCGGCGACGTGGACAAAGAAAAGATGGATGGCCTGCTCTCGAAGCTGTCCAACATGCGGGCTGCGTCGTTCGTCGACTCGACCGCGAAGGCCGGACTCGACAAGCCGGCGCTGGTCGTGGACGCGAAGTTCGACGAGGGCAAGAAAAACGAAAAGGTGACGTTCGGCCAGGTCGGCACCGATGTGTTCGCCGGGCGTCCGAACGAACCCGGCGCCGCCAAGGCGGACAACGCGGACCTGAACGACGTCCTCAAGTCGTTCGATGAGATCGCCAAGTAACGTCGCCGTCCTTACGGCGCTCTCTTTCGCCCTGACGCTCGGCTGCGGTCCGGCGCGCATCAGCGCGCCGTCGCCGCCGGGCGGGGCAACCGCCGCAGCGGCGTCTCCCCTCCTGCAGCTGCAGCACGACATCGACGGCATTCTGAACCAGCCCTCGCTCGCACACGGTTTCTGGAGCGTGCTCGTCCGCTCCCTCAAGACCGACGACACCCTCTACTCGGTCAACGCCAGCAAGCTGATGATCCCCGCGTCGAACATGAAGATCGTGACGCTGGCAGCCGCGGCGGAAAAACTCGGCTGGGACTACCGCTACGAGACGCAGCTGGTGGCGACCGGATCGATCGTGAGCGGAACGCTCGATGGCGATCTCGTGGTGATCGGCTCGGGCGATCCGACACTGATGATCACCGAAGCGACACCACGGCCGTTCGACGCCTGGGCCGCCGAGGTCAAGCGGCACGGCATTTCCCGCGTCACCGGACGGATCGTCGGCGACGGCACGGCATTCGAGAGTCCGGGATTCGGTTTCGGCTGGTCGTGGGACGACCTGCCGGATTCGGACGCTGCGGCGGTGACCGGGTTGCAGTTCAACGAAAACGCGGTCCGCATGGTCGTCACGCCCGGCAAATCTGCGGGCGAACCGACCGTCGTCACACTCGACCCGCCGGCCAGCGGACTGTCGGTCAGGAATCACGTGCAGACCGACGCACCGGGTAGCGCCGTCCATCTCGAAACGCATCGACTTCCGGGGAATACCCAGCTCGAGGTGCGCGGATCGGTACCAGCCGGAGGCTCACCGAGCGCGCGCCTGGTTGCCGTGGACAACCCTTCGCTGTTTTTTGCCAGCGCGCTCAGGCAAGCCCTGGTCGACCGCGGAGTGGAGGTGGTCGAACCGGCCGCGGACATGGCCACGCTCAGCGACGATCCAATGCACCACGCACGCACCGCGATTGCGACCTTCCACTCGGCGCCACTATCCGAGATCGCCGTGCGGCTCATGAAGGTGAGCCAGAACCTCTACGCCGAAACGCTGCTGATGACGATGAGCGAGGGGCGGCCCGCAACCGCGGTGATGGGACGTGCCGCCATCCAGGCCGTGCTGGCACCGTGGGGCGTCACAGATGGCCTGATCCTGCGCGACGGGTCAGGCCTGACCCGCTACGACTACGTCACGTCCGAGGCGCTCGTCGGCATCCTGACGCACATCGATCGTGACCCGAGGCTGCGCGGCCCATTCGTGGCGTCGTTACCGATCGCCGGCCGCGACGGTACTCTCGCCAACCGGATGAAAGGCACGCCAGCCGAAGGAAACGCTCGCGGAAAAACCGGCAGCCTGTCGAATGTCCGCGCGCTCTCAGGTTTCCTGACGACCACGGACGGCGAACCACTCGTGTTCTCGATCATCGCCAACAACTTCGAGACCGGCGCGGACGTCGTCAACAAGGCGACCGATGCGATCGTCGTGCGACTCGCGACTTTCAGGCGTCACTGAACGCCCGACAATCAACGCAGAGACCACCTGCGGCGTGGCGCGGGCGCCGGCGTGCTCCGCGGCCTCTGCGTTGATCGTCGTCTTGCGTTGGCAGACTGCCGGCTTGCTGTATGAGTCAGTCGAAAGGCCGAGTCGGGTTACAGCGACGCGCGCAGGGCGGCGAGGATCTCGTCCACGGGCGCGGTGAGGCCGCCGCCCTGCGCGAAATCAGGTTTGCCGCCGCCACGGCCGCCGAATTTCGCGATCAACGCGGCCAGCAGTTGCTGCGCGGACGCGCCAACATTTGCGGATCGGGCGACGACGACCAGCGCCGGCTGCGATGTCGACACCAGCGCGACGAGATGACCAGGCGCTGCGACAATCGCCGTCGCCATCGCCTTCAGGCCATTCGCGTCGCCATCGAGCGCGCGCGCCACCAGCCTGCACGTCGTGCCCTCCTTCAGTCGGATCTCTTCACCGCTCGCGGCCAGTTCCACGGCACGGTAGCGGGCAAGATCTCCCTGCAGCGCGACCACTGACCGCTTCTGCTCCTTCGCTTCGGACTGCAGCCGCTCGATCGCCGCCGGCAGTTCCTCGGGCTGCACGGACAGATGACGCACGCTCCCCGTGACGGCGTCGCGCAGAATCCGCCAGCGATCCAGCGCGCGTCCGCCGCACAGAAACTCGAGCCGCTGACCGCCCTTGAACCGCTCCCACGACGCGACCGCGATCACGCCGATGCCCCCGGTTTGCGCCACGTGCGTCCCGCCGCACGCCGACAGGTCGAAGCCTTCGACGTCAACCAGCCGCAGCGTTCCGCTCCGGACCGACTCTTTTCGCAGCGGCATGCGCGCCGCCTCCTCCGCCGTCGCATATCGAATCGTGACCGGCCGGTTCTCCCAGACGATGCGGTTGGCCTCCGCTTCAGCCGCGGCGATCTCGGCTGGCGTCGCCTCGCGCGCCAGATCGATGGTCGACGCGACCGCGCCCATATGAAAGCTCACCGTCCGAACTCCGAACAGTCGATCGAACGCCGCCGACAGCACGTGTTGGCCGGTGTGCTGCTGCATGTGATCGAAGCGGCGTGGCCAGTCGATCGATCCACGAAGGGTGGCGCCGGGCTCTGGCGCCATCGCACCTTCGCCGGGCGACGCGCTCTGAGCGTCCAGCACGTGAGCGACCGAGCCGTCTTCCTCGTCAACGACATCGACGACCGTGTACGGACCCAGCGAGCCGAGGTCGAATGGCTGCCCGCCCGAGGATGGATAAAACGCCGATCGGTCGAGCGTAACGACGAGACGGTCCTCGCGCCGCTCCGTTCGCTGCACGATGGCGTCGAACTCTTTCAAATACGGATTGTGGTAGTAGAGACGATCGGTCATCAGACACTCTTGGTGCGGCCGGCCGGCGGCGCGGGCGGCTTCGCACCGTCGGTGACCGGGAGCTCGAAGTAAAACGTCGCGCCGCCCCACTCGTTGGGACGATGGCCGATGGTGCCGCTGTACGATTCGATGATGCCGTAGCTGACCGACAACCCGAGGCCGGTGCCCTGCCCGACCGGCTTGGTGGTGAAGAACGGTTGGAACAGTTTGGGCTCGTCGTCCGCCACCACTCCCGGTCCGTCGTCCGCGACTTCGAGACAGACACGGCGCCCGGTGTCGAATACCCGGATCCTGATGCGCCCTTTGATGCGCCCGGACGCTTCGATCGCCTGCTGGGCGTTGATCACGAAGTTCAGCGTGACCTGCTCGATCTCGGTGAAGTTGACCTGTACCGGCCGCGTCTCGGGCAGGTCGAGCTCGAGGGCGATTGAGGCGCTCTCGAGCCCACGCTTGCGGAGCTGGACGACTTCGGCGACAACGTCGCGCAGATCGACGGGAGTCGGCGGCCCGCCCTGCTGGCTGCTGAACCGGGACAGGTTGCGGATGATCTCGCGGGCGCGGCCGCTCTGCGTCTTGATGAACCCGATTTCCTCGAGCTCCTCCTCCGACAGGTTCGACTGACGCTCGAGCAGCTCGGCCGTCCCGAGTATCGCCTGGAGCGGGTTGTTCAACTCGTGCGCGACGCCGGACACGAGGACGCCGACAGCAGCGAGACGTTCCTGACGCACCACCTGGCGCTGCAGCGACTGCAGTGCCTCGCGCATCTTGCGCTCCTGTTCGATGCGGTGGTCGAGCGCGCCATGGGTATCTCGAAGACTGGCCGCCATCGTCGTAAACGCGGCGTAGAGCTTGTCCAGTTCGCGGTTGGGCAAACTGGTTGGCGCGGGCGGAGACAGATCGCCGTCGGCGATGCGCTGCACGGCGGACCGGACCCGGTTCAGTCCACGCGTCAGCGACTCGGACAACCACAGCGTCAGCAGGATTACCGCGGAGAAGGCGAAGTACGCCGTGTACCAGTTGCGCCGGTAGATCGGCGCCACGCGATCGGCCGCCACGCTGGTCGGGATGCCGACGCTCAGCAGCCACGGTCCCCGATCGAGCGCGGCGTTGCCGTAGAACCGCTCGACGCCGTCGAGCCCGCGGAGGGTCTGGGTGCGCGGAACATCTCGCGGCGCCGATGGATTGGCCTCGGCCACTCTCCCGATGTAGCGCTCGGCGTCGCGGCTTCGCGCGAGCACGCGGCCAACGGAGTCGAACAAGGTCACCACCGAGCCTGCAGGCAGCGGCACGTCGTTGAAAAGCGTCTGCAGACTGGCGACGTTGAGGCCGAACGCGAGGACGCCGACAATCGCGTCGGCCGTGTTGCGGACCGGATAGGCCAGCACCACGGTCGGCTTGCCCGACACCCTCCCGGTCATCAGCTCGCTGACCGTCGGTCTCCCCGACTTGACCACCGCCATCACGTAGCCCAGCGCGAGGGGAGACACCTCGTCCCCTGACCGCGCCGCCAGGGCCGAGCCCCTGATCTTGCCGGCGGTGTCGGTCACCAGGATGTTGAGGATCAGCGGCTGTCCGCGCAGCACCCCGGCGAACAGCGGCTGACATTGCGCCGGGTCGAGGGCGATGACGCCGGGATGGCGCGTCAGCGCCGAGGCCAACGAATCGAGGCCATTCAGGTATTCATTGAGATACGCGCCGGCGGTGGCTGCAACCGACCCTGCCTGTTCGACGACCTCGGCGTCGCGCTCGACGCGCGTACGGCGCGCGGACCATGTCGCGGCCAGCGCGACCGCCACCAGGACCGCGATCGTCGCGGCCAGCACCTGACGCCGAATCGGTTGTGTGTTGAGGATGCGCAAGGCCCGCGCGATCTTAGCGCAGCAACAGCGGATCGGTGACGCCGGCCTCGCGAAAGCCCCTGGCGCGCAGCACGCAGCTGTCGCAGCGGCCGCACGGCCGTCCGCTCGCAGCGGGTCGTAGCAGCTGTGCGTCAGGCCGTAGTCGAGGCCCAGCTCGACGCCGCGCCGGATGATGTCGGCCTTGCTGAGCGTGATGAGCGGCGTGTGCACGCGGAAGCGCGCGCCCTCGACGCCGGCGCGCGTCGCCAGGTTCGCCAGCTGCTCGAACGCGGCGATGAATTCCGGACGGCAGTCGGGATAACCGGAGTAGTCGAGCGCGTTGACGCCGATCACGATGTCGTGCGCGTCGAGCACCTCGGCCCAGCCGAGCGACGAGCGACAGGAAGATCGTGTTGCGCGCCGGCACGTAGGTGGACGGGATGTCGGTCGCCGTGCAGATCGCGATCGCGCGGCACGGCGAGATCCGATGTCAGCGACGATCCGCCGATCGGCGCGCAGGTCGGCGTCGAGCTCGAGATGGCGTTCGACGCCGAGCGCGCGCGGCGACCGCGCGAGCCGCCTCGACTTCGCGGGCGTGGCGCTGACCGTAGTGAATCGTCAAGCGCGTTGAGCGCGAACCCCTCCGACCTTGGCGATCGCCGCGGCCGTGTAGGAATCGAGGCCACCGCTGAGCAGGACGACCGCCGCATCTCACACGCCTCGGGTTGTCGGCGACCAGATGAACTTGTGGAGCTGCAGCTGCAGGCGCGCGGGCGTGCGATCGGCGAGCATCCATTCCGACAGCGTCCGCGCGATCGAGCACACCGTGCACCGGCGAGATCAGGACCGCGGCCGTCCGCGACGCGAGATCGTGCCGGGCGATCACGGCCGTGGCGAACTCGTAGTCGGCGCGATCCTGCACCACGAACTTCACCTGATCGTGCGGCGCCAGCCGATCGAGATTGCTCCAGTCGTTCTTGTCCGACTCACCGCTCGCCGGACACTTGACGTCCACGATCTTCACGACCGCGGCCGGCACGCGGTCGATCGGACGATGGCCGCCGGTCTCGAGCATCACCGTCGCGGCCGTCCGCGAGCAGCCGCTCCATCAACGGATAGACGTCGTCCTGCAGCAGCGGCTCGCCGCCGGTGATCTCGACCAGCGGGCAGCCGTAGCCGTCCACCGCGGCCACCACCTCGTCGACGGACATCTTGCGGCCCTCGTGGAACGCGTACGGCGTGTCGCACCAGGAGCAGCGCAGGTCGCAGGCCGTCAGCCGGACGAACACGCACGGCCGGCCGGCGTGGGTCGACTCGCCCTGAATCGAGTGGAAGATCTCGTTCACCGTCAGCATCTGCTGAATTCCATTATCCTACGTCCATGGCCAAACCGACCTTCTACACCAAGCCGACTTGAACCACCTGCAAAAACGCCAGAAGTTTTCTGGATACGGCAGGCGTGGACGTTCACCAGATCGACATCAACAAGGAACCGCCGTCACGCGAGTTTCTCGAGAAACACGTGGACGCCGCGAGATTCCTCGACTTCGTCAGCACCCGCAGCCCGGTCTTCAAGGAGCGGCCGCTGCCGAAGTCGAAGAAGGAAGCCATCGACCTGATGATGGAGAACCCGAACCTGATCAGGCGTCCGATCATGATCAGCGGCTCGACGGTGATTTTCGGGTTCGACAAGGAGCGTTACGCCAAACTCTGACCTGCGAATCGGCACGTCGGGATGGAACTACCCCGCCGGCGCGGGCACCTGGAACGGTGTGTTCTATCCGCCGTCGCGGAAGCGACCGAAGAGCTTCGACGAGCTGACGCTTCTACGCCGAGCACTTCAACACGGTCGAAGTGAACTCGACGTTCTACGGTCAGCCGCGCGCCGAGATCTGCGCGGCGTGGGCGGATCGCACGCCGGCCGGATTCGAGTTTTCGATCAAGCTCTATCAGAAATTCACCCACCCGGGGATGTTCGAGCAGCGACTCACGAAGCCGCTGCCCGATGGACGGCAACGGCGGCCGCGAGTTGCTGAAGGCGCTGGCGCAGCCCAACGCATGCAGACCTCGACGAGTTCCGCCGCGGCATCGAGCCGCTGGCGACGCGCGGCCGGCTCGGCGCGGTGCTCGCGCAGTTCCCCGCCGAGCTTCAAGGACGCGCCGGCGTCGCGCGACTACCTCGCACGGCTGCTGCGCGATCTCTCGGGCTATCCGCGTCGCCGTCGAGCTGCGCCACCGGAGCTGGAGCGACCGCCTCGGCGACACGCTTGTCGCTGCTCAACACGTTCGGCGCCGCCTGGGTGCAGATCGACGAGCCGAAGTTCCGCTTCTCGATTCAGCAGAATCATCTGCCGAACGTCGAGGGCTTCTACTACATGCGCCTGCACGGCCGGAACGCGGCGGACTGGTGGCGCCCGGCGAAGTCCGAGGATCGCTACAACTATCTGTACTCGGCCGGTGAGCTGCGGGAGTTTTCGGAAACGGCCGACGCGGCGAAGCAGCTGGTGAAGAAGCTGTACCTGTACACGAACAATCACTTCTCGGCGAAGTCGGTCGCGAACGCGACGATGATCAAGGAGCAGCTCGGCGAGCCGATCGAAGGCGAGTACCCCGCCGTCATTCGTGGAACGCTATCCCGAGCTGGCGGGAGTCGTCCGAGTGTCGAACCCGCCGATGTTCGCGCCGGTTACTCCTTCACGTACATCTTCCTGATCGCGTCACCGCGCTCGAGCGTCGCCAGCACCTCGTCGCCCGCGACGATGTGCCCGAACACGGTGTAATCCCGGTCCAGTTCGGGCCGGTCCTCCAGCGTGACGTAGATCTGACTGTCGGCGAGCGTCGGATTTCCTGGATGCGCGATCCCGACCGCGCCCTTCGTGTGCGTCCGCAACTTGCTCGTCTCGGCGGCGCCGATCGGACTGCCGCTCGACGCGTCAGCGCCCGAACCCCAATCGGCATCCTGCGCCAGATCGCGCGAACGCGGGTCGCCCCACTGCACCACGAACCCGGGAACCAGGCGATGGATCCGCTGGCCGTCGTAGAACCCGTCCTTGACCAGGGCGACGACGTGCGCCACGGTCAACGGCGCTTCGCCCGGATAGGTTTCGAACTCGAACGTCCCTTTCGTCGTCTCGACCACGATCACCGGACCGCGCGTCTGCCCGAACGCGAGCCGACGCCGACGCCAGCGCAACGAGCAGCACTACAAACACGACGCGTCTCGGCTTCATGCCTTCGCGGTTTCCGTGACGCCGATTCGCGGGCAATACGGACGGATGACGCAGGCGCCGCAGCGCGGGTACACCGGACGGCAGACGTTCTGTCCCCACGTCACCAGGTACAGGTTGATGTAGCGGCCACCAGCGGCGCGCGGTGTTCGCGTACAGCGCCTGCTCGGTTTCCTCCGGCGTTCGCGTCCTGACCCAGCCGAGACGATTCGAGATTCGATGGACGTGGGTGTCGACGCAGATGTTGCGTCAGGCTCTTGAACGACAGAATCAGGACGAGGTTGGCGGTCTTGCGACCGACTCCCGGCAGCGTCAGCAGCTCCTCCATCGTCGACGGCACGCGGCCGTCGAACCGCTCGACCAGGATCCGGCAGGTTTCCTTCACGTGCGTCGCCTTGTGGCGGTAGAAGCTGACCGGGTAGATGAGCTGCTCGATCCGCCGCTCGGTCAGTCTCGCCATGGCGCGCGGCGTGCCGGCGACCTCGAACAGGCGCGCGGAGGCCGCCGCAGTCACCGCGTCGCGGGTCTGGGCGGACAGCATCGTCGCGATCAGCACCTCGAACGGATTTTCCTCGCTGGCTTCGGCGATCTTTTCGACCGCCGGCAGCTCGAGGTGTCGATCGCGCGCGCCAGCGCGCGCATCACTGCGCTCACGATCACGCGCCGAAGGCTTTGGCATCGGAGGCGGGATCTACGGGCACCGGCGTCAACGGCGGACGCCCGGCGAGCACGGCGATCGCGTTGTTGACGGCGAGATCGGCCATCGCCGTCCGCGTCTCCGTCGTGCCGCTGGCCAGATGCGGCACGAGCAGCACGTTTTCGAGGCCGAACAAATCCGGGTGCACGGTTGGCTCGTGCTCGTAGACGTCGAGCGCGGCTCCGGCGAGCAGGTTCTGCTGGAGCGCCCACGCCAGCGCCGCTTCGTCGACGACCGGACCCCGCGCGGTGTTGATCAGGTACGCGGATCGCTTCATGCGCGCGAGCGCGCGCTTGTCGATGAGGTGCGTGGTTTCGGTCGTCAGCGGCACGTGGAGCGACACGATGTCGGACGTGACCAGCAGCCGGTCGAACGACATCAGTTCCGCACCGGGCGGCATTCGGAGTCGGGTCCGGCTTCAGCCCTGGAACGGCTCCGCCAGCAGCCGCGCCGGTCGTCGCGACGCGTCCGGTGTACGCGACGCTGCATGCCGAACGCCGCCGCACGCGTGGCAACAGCACGCCCGATCCGGCCGACACCCACCAGCCCGAGTTGCTTGCCCCGCAGTTCCGATCCGAGCAGCAGGTCGAACGCCCATCCCTTCCATCGACCACTTCGTACCAGACGCTCGCCTTCGGAAAGGCGCCTCGTGATCGACAGGATCAGCGCCCAGGTGAAATCCGCCACCGATTCGCTGAGCACGTCCGGCGTATTGGTGACGACGATGCCGCGCGAGCGCGCGTGAGCGACATCGATGTTGTTGAAGCCGACCGCGACGTTCGCAATGACCTTCAGGTTCGGCGCCGCGTCGATCGACCGCGCGATCGACCTTGTCGGTCAGCAGCGACACCAGCGCGTCACAGCCGGCGACGCGCGCGCGCAGCTCGTCGTACGGAATGGCCGCATCGCCGACGTAGACATCGACGTCTGCGATGGCGCCGAGCTTGTCGAGCACGGACGAGGGCAGCTTGCGGGTAACGAGGGCTCTAAATCTGGTCATTGGAGCATCTGGTCATTTAGTCATTGCATCTAGTCATTTCATCGAATCATGGCATCCGGTCATTCCGAATGACCAGATGACCAGATCCCCCAATGACCAGATTTTCAGTGTCCGAAGGACAAACAGAAGCCGCAATGATTGCAGCGCACCGCCGGCTCGATGATGCAGGCGCCGTCATCGTCTGAGCCGCGGCTGAGCGGCAGCCGCGCGTGGCTGGACTGCATTTGCAGCACCATGACGGAATCCGGCGACGCACCGTGGGCCGGGGCGAAGGGAGCCGACGGCGCGACGTGACGCGCAATCGACTCGCGAATCATCTCGCGCAGCTCCTCGTCGGTCATGGCTCGTTCTGAAGGGTGACGGTGTCGATGATTCCGACAATCGCCGCGTCGACCGGCGCGCCTTTTTGCCCGAGCGCCTCGCCGGCCGCGCGCCCCTCGAGGACGATCAGCACCTTCTCGTTCACACCGGCGCCGACGCCGTCAACCGCGAGCAGCGCGTTGCCGCGCGGCGTGTCGTTCAGGTTCAGCGGCTGCACCAGCATCAGCTTCGCGCCCTCGAACTTGCGGTGCTTCTGCGTGGCGACGACGGTTCCGATCACCCTGGCAATCTGCATTCAGCAATTCGCAATCTGAAATCTGAAATCTGAAATCTGAATTGCGGACCGTTTACCCAAGGTCCCAGCGATCGACGATGCCGACGATGCCGGCATCCACCGGCGGCTCGGCGGGATAAAACGGAAAGCTCGCTTCCTTGCCGCGCACGAAAAACACTTCCTCGCCGATGCCGGCGCCCACCGAGTCGACCGCCACGATTGGCCGTCCGGCCGGTTCGTCGCTCGGGCGTGAGCGGCTGGACGATCAGCAGCTTGATGCCGGCGAGGCTCTCGTCCTTTCGGGTCATCACGACGTCACCGATGACGCGAGCCAGCTGCACGGCTACTCCTTGAACTCGATTTCGTCGACGATGCCGACGATCGCGGCATCGACGGGACAGTCCTTCAACCCGGCCGCCATCCGGGCGGAGCTGCCGCTGACGATGAGCACCGTTTCGCCGACGCCGGCGTCAACGGTGTCGATGGCGACGAGGTGCGTTGCCTTCGGCCTTGCCTGCGGGATCGATCGGCCGAACCACGAGCAGCTTGCTGCTGACCAGGCGCGGATCCTTTCGCGTGGCGACGACGGTTCCGACGATACGGGCCAGGAGCATGTATCGAGTCGCTAGCCCTTGGCCGCCGTCGTCGCCTTGCCGATCGGCAGCGCGTCCTCGAGGTTGGCGTGCGGACGCGGAATGACGTGGACCGAGACGAGCTCGCCGACCCGCCGCGCCGCGGCCGCGCCGGCGTCGGTCGCGGCCTTCACCGCCGCGACGTCGCCGCGCACGATGGCGGTGACGTAGCCGGCGCCGATTTTCTCCCAGCCGACCAGCGTGACCTTCGCGGCCTTGACCATCGCATCGGCCGCCTCGATCATCGCGACCAGACCCTTGGTTTCGATCATTCCTAACGCCTCACCCATGGTGTCTCCTCAAATGCTGATGGCGAAATTCAAATTGCAGCATTTCCTTCAGCACTCAGCATTCAGCAATTGACATTGCTACCGCAAGCTCCGAATGGCGTCTTCGATCAACGCCGAAAGCTCGCGGTATGTTAACCGAATCTCCTCCTCGCCGTCCGGGTTCGACGCGTGTCGGCGGCCCTCGTCTGCTGGCGATCTGTGCGGGCGGAGCGTTTCGGCCGGCGGCGCGCCGCGGATGACATCTGGAACCAGACGCGCCCCGCCACCGACCGGCGCCTGCACGACCTGGCACGAGGCGTCTTCTTCCGTTTCGGCGCAGATCGGCGCCGGCGCCTTGATGCCGTAGGTGCCGCGCAGCTCCTGGAGCCGGCTCGACCTCTTCGCGCGACAGCAGGTTCTCGCGGCCGAGCATGCGCGCGACCAGGCTGATGTGCGCGAAGTGCTCGATGGTTTCCATCTTGTAGTAGGCGCCGAACAGATCGCCGCCGACGGTCAGCGCGCCGTGGTTCGCGAGCAGCATGCCGTCGTGCGCCTTGATGTACTGCCGGACCGCCTCGGGCAGCTCGCTGGTCGACGGCGTCGCGTACTCCGCGATCGGAATGCTGCCGAGCGTGGTCAGCACTTCCGCGAGCACCGCGCGATCGAGCGGAATGCCGGCGACGGCGAAGCCGGTCGCGGTCGGCGGGTGCGCGTGGACGACGGCCTGGACGTCCGGGCGCTGACGGTACACCTCGAGGTGCATCAGCATCTCCGACGAAGGATCGCGGTCGCCCTGGAGCTTCCTGCCCGTCGAGATCGGTGATGCACATCATGTCCGGCGTCATGAACCCCTTGCACACGCTCTTCGGGGTCATGAGCAGGCGATCGGCGCCGAGGCGGACGCTGATGTTGCCGTCGTTCGACGCGGTGTAGCCGCGCGCGTACATGCGACGGCCGACTTCGACGATGTCGGCGCGAAGAGTCGATTCGGGCGTCACGCGGTCCGTCCCTGTACCCGCTGGGCGCGGTAGCGGTCGCGGCAGGCCGTCGAACAGAAGTAGACCGGGGCGCGTCCATCGACGAGCGAGACCGCGCCCGCAGGCAGGACGAACGTGCCGCACACCGGATCCCGCTCCATGCGTCGTGCGGACGAGGACAACGGTGGACTGTTCTTCGGCCGGCCGGTCAGCCCCTCGATCAGCGAGTCCACCATCTTCCAGAAGGTTCGCGCCACTATTGCGAACAGCAGCAGGAGCAGGGCAAACCGAAGCATCACGACCCGGCTTCGGCGCGCCCGCGGTTCCGGAATGCGCGGAGCGGAGGCTGTCGAGCGCGCGCTTGGCCGCCTGCGCCTCCTGGCTGTCCGGCGCGACCGCGATGACCTGCTGCCAGCCTGCGACGCGCCATCGAGATCCTGCTTGCCGAAGGCGCGCACGATGCCGACGTTCAGCAGCGTCTTGGCGTGCTTCGGATCGAGCTTCAAGCGAGTGGTCGAATTGCGCGAGCGCCTTGTCCGGCTGGTTCGTGTAGTAGTAGCAGACGCCGAGGTCGGTGCTGATGTTGACGTCCTTCGGCGCCAGC
Source organism: uncultured Acidobacteriota bacterium (assembly GCA_963711765.1). Classification (GTDB taxonomy): domain Bacteria; phylum Acidobacteriota; class Vicinamibacteria; order Vicinamibacterales; family CAVVIG01; genus CAVQFC01. The sequence continues at coordinate 256,462 of CAVQFC010000001.1, forward strand.
TTCAGCCGCCTCCTCGTACCACTTGATCGCATCGTCGTAGCGTTCGGCGTCGAAGTAGAGATTGCCGAGCTGGGTGCGCGGCGCGGCGCTTGCGGGCTCGCGCTCGGCGACCGACTTGAGCGCGGTCACCTGGGCCTCGTCGACCACGGCAGCTCGCGTAGTCGGAGCCGCGTTCGAGGCGGCCGTCGCCGCCGGGGCGGGCGCGGGCGCCGGACGAAGGGCGGCCTGCTGCGAGCCGATGATCCACCCGGCGATCAGGCCGAAGAAAATTCCCGCGATGCCGAACGCAATCGAGTCAGATTTCATAAGAACAGTGGGCTCCCAGGATCATATCGTAGCGACGCCTCCCGCGCTGAGCACGTCCAGATACTCGTGGACGACTCGATCGAGGCCGACGAACAGGGCCCGCGACATGATCGCGTGACCGATCGAGACTTCGTCGAGGAACGGCAGCTCCCGGAAGAGCACCAGGTTGTCGAGATCGAGATCGTGGCCGGCATTGACGCCGAGGCCGAGCGAGTGCGCCAGACGAGCGGCCTCGGCGCACTGCGCGAACGCGGTCCGGCCGGCCTCCGCGCCGCGTTCGAACGCGCGAGCGAACGGCTCGGTGTACAGCTCGACGCGGTCGGCGCCAATCGACGCCGCCCAGCGCACCGGCTCCAGTTCAGGATCGACGAACAGGCTGACGCGGACGCCGCGCGCATGCAGTCGCTCGACCGTCTTGCCGAGCGACGCCGGCCGCGTCCGGGTCGCCACCCCGCCTGGCTCGTGATTTCGCCCGGCGCAACGGGCACGAGCGTGCACTGAGTCGGCCGAACCTCGTCCACGAGCTCGAGCAGATCGGGCCGCGGATCGCCCTCGATGTTGTACTCGACCGCCGGGGCGCGCTCGCGAAGCGCCGCGCGCAATCTCGCGCACGTCTCCGGCGTGATGTGGCGCTGGTCGGCCCGCGGATGGACGGTGATGCCCGGAACGCCGGCCGCCACGCACACGGCGACGGCGTCGAGCACCCTGCGGCTGGCTGCCCGCCGCGCGAATTGCGCAGCGTCGCGACCTTGTTCACGTTGACGCTCAATCTAGTCATTGGGGCATCTGGTCATCTGGTCATTGGGTCAGCCCAGATGTTCCTTGACGACGTCGACGATGCCCTGCGCCCAGCCGCGGATCTCTTCCTGATGCTGGCCTTCGATCATCACGCGGAGCAGCGGCTCGGTGCCGGAATAGCGCACCAGGAGCCGACCCTGGCCGGCGACACGCGTCTCGACGTCGCGCCATCGCCGCGACGACGGCGGGCACCGGCGCCAGGTCCACCCGCTCGCGTACCCGGACGTTCAGCAGCACCTGCGGATAGGTGACGAGATCGGCCGCGAGGTCGGCCAGCGGCCGGCCGGTCAGCGCGACGGTGCGCAGCACGTTGAGCGCCGTGCACAGGCCGTCTCCGGTGAACAGATAGTCCGAGAAGATGATGTGCCCGGACTGCTCGCCGCCGAGCGACAGATCGCGCTTCAGCATCTCCTCCATCACGTACTTGTCGCCCACCGCCGTACCGAACCAGATCGATCTCGAGCGCGCGCAACGCCAGCTCGAGGCCGATGTTGCTCATCACGGTCGCGACGATGGCGCTTGCCTCTCAGACGGCCTTCGCGCTGAAGCTGGCGGCCGCACATCAGCAGGACGGCGTCACCGTCGACGATCCGGCCGCGATGATCGACGAAAATCGCGCGATCACCGTCGCCGTCGAATGCGACGACCCATCGCGCACCCGCGCTCGACCACGACTTCGGCCAGCCGCTCGGGGTGCGTCGATCCACAATCCAGATTGATGTTGCGGCCGTCCGGCCGGTTGCCGATCACGACGGTTTCGAAGCCGAGACTCGCGAACAGCTCGGGCGCGACAATCGTCGTGGCGCCGTTGGCGCAGTCGACGGCGATCCGGAATCGTTCGACCGAGGAGGCTTCCGGAAACACGGCGCGAAGGTGCTGGAGGTAGGCATCGACCAGGTCCGCGCGCGGGACGGCGCCGGCCGGGCCGCCGGCCGCATTCCATCCCCGGTCGGCGACGATGGCTTCGACTTCGCGTTCGACCAGCTCGGTGAACTTCTCGCCTCTGCCGGAAAACATCTTGATGCCGTTGTCCTCGAACGGATTGTGCGACGCCGAGATCACCACGCCGGCGTCGTACGGGCCAGTGCGGGTGAGGTAGGCGACGGCAGGCGTCGGCACCACGCCGGCGCTGGTGACAATGGCTCCTTCGCCGGCCGCGCCGTGAGCGAATTCGGCTTCAATCCACGCGCCAGACTCGCGCGTGTCGCGCCCGACCAGTAGATGCGGCGACCCGCTCCCGCGAGGCAGTGCGCGGACCAGCGCCGGCGCCGAGCCGGCGCACGGTCGTGGGATCGAGCGGCGCCTGGCCGGCGACGCCGCGGACGCCATCGGTGCCAAAGAGTTTATTTTTTTCCACTGGCGATCAGGACCTGGACCAGAGTTGGCTCGATGTGCGTGATGCCGGCATCCTTGACCGAGCTCGCCTTCACGCTGAGTGAGTATTCGCCGACGCCGAGACCGGCGAGATCGACGTAGGCGGCAATGTCGTCGGCGTCGACATGCCCGAGGCTGTCCCGGCTGCCGCGCAAGCCGATGTCGACCACCGCCGGAATCGCCCGCGCCTCGAGGTTCGGCCCAAGGTTTCGCAGGTGCACGGGACGATTGCGCAGCGTGCGCTCGAGCGGCGCCGGCACAATCGGCACCGTGATGGTCACCGACTTGGCGGTGCGAAGGCGCAGCGATGGATCTTCGAGGCCCAGCATCACGGTGGCCTTCACAGGTTCGCGGGCGCCGGCGACCGACACCGGCTCGGTCCACACTTCGGTGGCGTGCATCACCGCGGTCTCCGGCCCGACCACTTCGACGGCGTTCGGATCCGCTGACGCAGGGCCCACCACATAGCCCGGCGCGGGCTTGCCGTCGACGGCGGGCACGACCGGAATCCGGCGCGACGCGGTGTTCTCGAACATCATCGCGATCGTCGACGGCGTCACCTGGACCACCTCGACGCCGAAGGGCACACGCACCTGATCCGGCGTCAGCGGAAACAGCCGGCGGCCTGACCGCGCGCTGTGCAGATCGAGGACGGCGACGACATCGCCGGCGCCACGCGGCTCAGCGCTCCGGATGCGCCGCGCACGCGAACGTCGACGGTCGCCGGCACCTCGCCGGCGAGCTCGAGACCGGCTGGCACCTGCTGCAGCTCCAGCGGCACGCGCAGCGCCCGCTCGACGGTTTCCTCTCCCGACACCACCATCCACAACAGCACGCCGAGCGCCAGCGACAGCGCCTTGAGTCCGAAATTCCGGAACGGCCAGATCGTACGCATCAGGCCGAAAGCGCCTCGCGCGCCGGCGCAGTCCGTCCACGCCGCTGCAGGATCAGGGACCGCAGGCGGACGCGCAACTCGTCGGCGTCGAGCCCGCGTTCGATTTGCCCGTCGACGACAATCGAGATGCTTCCGGTCTCCTCGGATACGACGATCGCGATCGAGTCGTTCTCTTCCGTCAGGCCGATGGCCGCACGGTGGCGCGAACCGAGCTCCTTGCTCAACTTCGGGTTGACGGTCAGCGGCAGAAAGCAGGCGGCCGCGGCGACGCGATCCTCCTGCACGATCACGGCGCCGTCGTGCAGCGGCGACGACGGCTGGAAAATGCTCAACAGCAGATCGTATGTCAGCACGGCGTCGAGGCGGAATCCCGCCCTCGATGTAGTTGCGCAGGCCGATCTGGCGTTCGATGGCGATGATCGCGCCGATCCGCTGCGTGGACAGCATGCTGGTCGCGACGACCAGCTCCTCGATCGATTCCTCGGCCGACTCGGCTTCTGGCGAGGTAGCGGAAGAACGGCGCGCGTCCGAAGTGCGCCAGCGCGCGGCGGATGTCGGACTGAAACAGCACGATGATCGCGAACACGAGGTAGCCGGCGAGATTCCGGATCAGCCAGTTGACGGTTTCGAGATGGCTCCAGCGTGAACCGTAGAAGAGCGCGACGAGCACGCCGCCGCCGAGCGCCATCTGCACGGCGCGCGTGCCGCGAATCAGCTTCAGCAGCTCGTAGATCAGGATCGACACCACGAGGATGTCGAGCAGGTCCCACCAGCCGATGGGCGGGCGACGCAGCAGTGAGGTCAACCAGTTCATGGCTAATAGCTGATGGCTAATGGCTAATGGCTATGGGCTGAAGGTCGATGGTCCTTCGACGATGGCCATCAGCCATGTCGTCTGATCTCATCTGCCACGCGCACGACCTGCACCATTTCGGCGACCGCATGGACGCGCACGATGTGCGCGCCGGCCAGCACCGCGGCCGTGACCGCCGCGGCAGTGCCCCAGTCACGCTCGGCGCGCGGGCCGGCCGTCCAGCGCGTCGCGCATGAACGACTTGCGCGACGCGCCCACCAGCATCGGACGGTCGAGCGCGGCGGCCAATTCCGGCAATCCGCGCCAGCACACCATAGCTGTGCGCTGGCCGTTTGGCAAACCCCAGACCGGGGTCGACGATGACCCGCTCCATGGCAATCGCCGGCGTCGCGTGCGCGCGCCACCGCCTCGCCCAGCTCCCTGGTCACTTCCGGCACGAGATCGTCGTACACCGCCTCGGCATACATCGAGGCCGGCAGCCCGCGCGTGTGCATCAGCGACGAGCGCGGCACCGGTGACCGCGACCGCACGCCGCCAGCGCGGGGTCGCGCTGCAGGCCGCTCACGTCGTTGACCATGGCCGCGCCGGCAGCGAGGCGGCGGCCGCCACCTCGGCCTTGGACGTGTCCACGGAAACCGGAACGCGGAGCCTGCCATCGCAGGGCGGCCAGCACCGGCAGCACGCCGCGCCAGCTTCGTCCTCGGCCGACACCGACTCGGCGCCGGGGCGCGTCGATTCGCCGCCGATGTCGATCAGGTCGGCGCCGTCCGCTTCCATGCGCAATGCGGCCGCCTATCGCGATCGCCGGATCCAGACGCGACGCCGGGTCGGCAAACGAGTCGGGGGTGACGTTGAGAATGCCCATCACGAGGCAGCGCTCGCCAAGAATCAGCGGGCCACGATGGGCGACGGGAAGGGAGTAGACGGGGCGAAGGGGGAAACGAGTCATCAGTCTTCAGTCATCAGTCGCAAGTCGCCGGTCGGGCTGACCGAGTCAGTCCGACCGCCTGAAGACTGACGACTGGTGACTGGCGACTGTTCTATTCCTGTGGCAGCGGCTTGTTCAGCGCCGGGACGATCGGCGCGCGTTCTTTCTGACGCGGACGGCTCGTCTTCTTCGACCGCCGGACGCGCGCGCCGCGGCCGGCTGCGGCTCGTCGAGCGGCAGACCGGCGGCGAGCCGCCGGACCTGGTCGGCGTCGAGCACTTCACGCGCCAGCAGCGCGTCGGCCATCGTCACCAGCGGTCCCTTGTGCGCGGTCAGCAGGGCATGCGCCCGGTCGTAGTTGTCGGTGACGAAGTGCTTCACCTCGTGATCGATCTTGAGCGCCGTGTCCTCGCTGTAGTCCTGATGCTGCGCGATCTCGCGGCCGAGGAAGATCTGCTCTTCCTTCTTGCCGAAGGTGAGCGGACCCATGGCGTCGCTCATGCCCCACTCGCAGACCATCCGGCGCGCCATCTCGGTCGCGCGCTCGAGGTCGTTGCCGGCGCCGGTCGTGAGGCTGTCCATCGTGATCTCCTCGGCGATGCGTCCGCCGAGCAGAATCGCGATCTGATCGTTCAGGTAGTCGCGCGAGTAGTTGTGCTTCTCGTCGACCGGCAGCTGCTGCGTCAGGCCGAGCGCCATGCCGCGCGGGATGATCGTGACCTTGTGAATCGGATCGGCGTGCGGCAGCAGCACCGTCGAGCAGCGCGTGGCCGGCTTCGTGAATCGCCGTGACCCGCTTTTCCTCGTCGCTGATGATCATCGAGCGGCGCTCGGATCCCATCAGGACCTTGTCCTTGGCGAATTCGAAGTCGTGCATGCGCACGACCTTCTGGTTGTAGCGCGCAGCGTTCAGCGCCGCCTCGTTCACCAGGTTCGCCAGATCGGCGCCGGAGAAGCCCGCCGTGCCCCGCGCCAGCACCGGCACTCTCCACATCGTCGGACATCGGAATCTTGCGGGTGTGAACGCCGAGGATGCCTTCGCGCCCCTTCACGTCCGGACGGTTGACGACGATGCGGCGATCGAAGCGGCCGGGACGGAGCAGCGCCGGGTCGAGCACGTCGGGACGGTTGGTGGCGGCGACGAGGATCACGCCTTCGTTCGACTCGAAGCCGTCCATCTCGACGAGCAGCTGGTTGAGCGTCTGCTCGCGCTCGTCGTGGCCGCCGCCGAGGCCGGCGCCGCGATGACGGCCGACCGCGTCGATTTCGTCGATGAACACGATGCAGGGCGCGTTCTTCTTGCCCTGCTCGAACAGATCGCGGACGCGCGAGGCGCCGACGCCGACGAACATCTCGACGAAGTCCGAGCCGCTGATCGAGAAGAACGGCACGTTGGCTTCGCCGGCGACGGCGCGGGCCAGCAGCGTCTTGCCGGTGCCGGGCGAGCCCATCAGCAGCACGCCCTTGGGAATGCGTCCGCCGAGCTTCTGGAATTTCTGCGGTTCCTTGAGGAACTCGATGATTTCCTGGAGCTCGTCCTTGGCTTCGTCAACGCCGGCGACGTCCTTGAACGTCACTTTCTTCTGCGAGCTGGACGAGAGCTTCGCCTTGCTCTTGCCGAACGAGAGCGCCTTGTTGCCGCCGCTCTGCATCTGGCGCATGAAGAAGATCCAGAAGCCGATGATCAGCAGCATCGGGCCCCAGGAGTACAGCAGCGACGCCCACGGGCTGGCGGTCGGCTCTTTCGCCGTGACCTGCGACGCCCTTGTCAATCAGCTTGTTGACGAGGCCGTCGTACTGCGCCGGCGCGTAGGTCTGGAAATGCTCGCTGCTCTTGGTGAAGCCGCTGATGTCCTGGCCGGTGATCGTGACGCGCGCCACGCTGCCGGAGTCCGCCCACGACATGAACTCGGCTGAAGGTGACCGTCTGTCTCGTGCTGTCTGGAGTTTCGTCGAAACATTCCAGATGAGCACGCCGACGACGACCAGCACGACCCAGAACAACAGACTCTTCAACGTCGAGTTCACGCAGAGCCTCCCAAAGCCTTAAGTTCCAAGATTAGCACGCCTTGCGCGGGGTCCGTTACCCGAAACGCCTCGTCAATTCCGTAGCCCGGCGACCCAGACAATCCGGTCCGCCTCGTCGACCACCAGCGGCACCACGATCGCGTCGGCTCGCGCTCGATTTTGCGATCCACGAAAAAGTCCTGCAGCTTCTTCTGTCCGTCGAGCCCAACCGGACGAAAACGGTCACCAGGACGACGATTTCGAACGCTGAGGGCGGCCCCCAGGGCGTCGCGCCGGACCATCGCCACCGGGCCGTTGCCCACCATTGCACCGGGCGGCAATGACTCCCGGCCACCCGGCCGCGCCCCCGCCAGCACGCGGCAGCTGGCTTCCCTCAAAACAACCTCTCCTGGGATAGACAACGAATACCGGAAAAGGTTCGCACCGGGCTGCTCATCAGGGGCCCAGCGACCGGTCGTTCCGGCCGGCCTACCCTTTAAGACGATCCGATCGGCCAATGCGTTCCACCCGCTGGCCGGGCAGGTCCACTCGGCCGCCTGCCTCAGGGGTTAGACGGAGCACAGCCTCGACGTGGCCGAACGCGATCGGCGCGTGCCCGCCGACATCGCTCAGGGCGCGCCACACCACGAGACGCCGCAGGCGCCAGCGGCAGCGCCGCGCAGCGCCACCGCGTCGATGCTCACGTTCCGCCTCGGCGGCGCCGAACCACGTGCGCGCGATGCCTCCGCCGCGGCGGCGTCCATCCAGTCAGCGGCATCACGCGGCCAGTTCGGCCTCGTCGGCGAGCACGTCGACGACCGCCGGATTGAACCGCGACTCGAGCAGCGGCAGCAGCTCGGCGCGGACGCGGTTGCGCGGAATCGCGACGTCGTCGTTGGAGTCGTCCTCCACGAACGGCAGACGCCGCGCTCGACGAGCCACTCGCGCAGCTCGTCGCGGCGGCACGCCAGCAGCGGACGGACGATGTGCACCGTTGCGCGGGTGCATGCCGGCGAGCCCGCGCAAGCCGGCGCCGCGCATGAGGCGCAGCAGAAAGGTTTCCGCCTGATCGTCGCGAGTATGGCCGAGCGCGACGACGTCGGCGCCGCACCGCCAGCCTGGCGCGCTCGAAGAATTCGTGACGCGAGGCGCGCGCGGCGTCTTCGATCGAACGGTGCTCCCGCCGCGCGCGCGCGGCGACATCCCCGCGATCGATCGCGATCGGCCGGTCGAGCGCGGCCGCGACCGCGACCGCGAATCGCTCGTCGGCGTCGGCCGTCCGGGCGCAGCTGATGATTGAAGTGCGCGAGCCCGACCAGGTGCGAGCTCGCCGGCCGCGTCGAGCTCGCGCAAGCAGGTACGCGAGCGCGACCGAATCGGAGCCGCCCGACACCGCCGCGATGACGCGGGCGTCGCGGGCGAATCAGATCGTGCTGGCGAACGAACTGCCGAACGCGAACGACAAGGTTCACGAGGACGAATGGTCCGCCGGCGCCAGAAGCTTCGGCGGACAACCTTCGCGCGGCCTGCCAACCGAAGCCCCGCGCAGCGGAGCGAAGGTTGGTGCCGGAGGGCGGACTCGAACCGTCGACCCCGCGCTTATGAGACGCGTGCTCTTAACCAACTGAGCTACTCCGGCCGGAACTTCTGATTGTATTACGTCGCGCGCGTCCCGCTCAACGAGGGCGGCGGCCAGCAGCGGAATCATGATCTCGTGGTGGCCGACCAGCGAGTAGCCGCGGCCGGTTCCGGCGGTCGGCCGCGCGACGACGTTGGTCTGCGGCCGGTACGAGCGGATGAAGTCGAGGTTGACGGTGGTGAGGCCGGCGAGCGCGATGCCCGCGGTTGCGAGCCAGCGCGACGGCCTTGAGGAAGACTTCCGGCAGCACGACCGCCGATCCGCAATTGAGATACACGCCGCGCTCGAGCCGCGCGACGTTCGACACGAAGTAGCGGAAATCGCGCAGGCTGCCCTCGCCGAGCGCCGCGCCCGACGCGGCCGGGTGCATGTGGATGATGTCGGTGCCGATCGCGACGTGCACGGTGACCGGGATGTCGAGGCGCGCCGCGGCCGCCAGCACGCTCGCTGCGCGCGAACTGCGGCTGCCTGGCGGCGAGAAAACGCGTCGACCGACTGTCCGATGCCGAGGCCGGCGGCGACGCCGTCGTTGATCGCGCCGTTCAGCAGCCGCCCGGTCTCGTCCGCCATGCCGAAGCGCCCGGGTCCGAGCGCTTCGTCGACGTCCTCGGACGTCGCGCCGACCAGCGCGACTTCGAAGTCGTGAATGACGGTGGCGCCGTTGGTGGCGATCGCCGATACGAATCCGCGCTCCATCAGGTCGATCAGCACCGGACCGAGTCCGGTCTTGATCGACGTGCGCGCCAAGTCCCCAGACGACGCCGGCGCCGGCGCGTGCGCGCGGCGACGATCGCGCGAACGACCGCCTTGAAGTCGGCCGCCGCGAGAATATTCGGCAGCGACGCCAACGAGCGCAGCTGACACCGCCGCCCGTGCGTCACCGGCCGCGCGAAGTCCTCCACCCGCGCCTTGCTCGCGCGCGACTTCAGCGGATAGGTCTTGACGTCCGAGAGATCGAAGTCGTCATAGGAGAAGGGCATGGGGTAATCGGGGACTGGCAATTGGGTAAGCGGGAATCGGGTAATCGATTGCCCGATTTCCATTTCCCCGCTCACCGGATTCATAGTATCAGCATCGCGTCGCCGTAGCTGTAGAAGCGATAGCGCTCGGCAATCGCTGCATGATACGCGCTCCTGACCGCGTCCACGCCGGCGAAGGCCGACGACCAGCATCAGCAGCGACGAGCGCGGCACGTGGAAATTGGTCAGCAGCCCGCTCGACGACCAGGAACTCGAAGCCGGGATGGATGAAGAGATCGGTCGCGCCCGTCTCCGGCGACGATCCGACCGTCGTGTCCGTGGGCCACCGCTTCGAGTGTTCGCGTCGTCGTCGTCCCGACGGCGATCACCCGCCGGCGCTGCGTCGAGCGCGCGGTTGACGGCGGCGGCGGCCGCGGCGCTGATCTCGTAGCGCTCGGAATCGAGCCGATGATCCTCGACACGATCGACCCGGACCGGCTGGAAGGTGCCGTAGCCGACGTGAAGGGTGATCTCGGCCGATCTCGACGCCGCGTGACGCGAGCTGCCGCGAGCAGCGGCGGGCGTGAAGTGCAGTCCGGCGGTCGGCGCGGCGATCGAGCCCGCGTGCGCGCGCAAACACCGTCTGATACCGCTCGCGATCGCCGTCATCGTCGTCACGCTTGATGTACGGCGGCAGCGGCATCCGGCCGATCGCGTCCACGGCCTCGTCCACCGTCACCATGCCGTCGGTCCAGAGGCGCACGACCCGACGGCCGAACGATCCGCGCTCCAGAATCTCTCCGTGCAGGATGTGGACTCCGTCGAACACCACCCGCGCGCCCGGCTTCAGTTTTTGCCCGGGGTGAACCAGCGCTTCCCAGACCTGCGGCAGCAGACGACCTCCGGCGCGGGTTCAGGTGAGGCGCTCTCCGCCGGCTGCTGCCCGGCGCGGTCCGGACCGAGCGAACGAATCAGCAGGAACTCGACGCCGCCGCCGCTCGGGAACACGGCGGCCGACCAGCCGCGCCGGAAACACCCGCGTGTTGTTGACGACGATGAGATCGCCGGCGCGGAGGAACTCGGCAATCGCGGCGATCTGCGAATGGACGATCGATCCGGTGGCACGATCGAGACACAGCAGGCGCGACGTGCCGCGCTCCGGCGGCGGCTCCTGCGCGATCAGTTCAGGGGGAAGGTCGAAATCGAACTCGCGGACGTCCATCCGTGCGACATGTTACCGCGCACGGTGATTACGACGTTAAACGCGGAGCACGCCGACCACGCCGAGAATTCCAGATGAAAGGCATTACCTCAGCGGTCTCAGCGGTCTCTGCGTTGATCGTGGCTGGTTCTTTTCAGCCGGTACGCAGCCCTTTAGTGGATGCTGTGGCTGTACTCCGCGGCTTCCTGTTCGCGCCACTCGTCCGCGAGAATCGTCCAGAGCGCCTGATCGAGAAATTCTCCGCGGCGCACGAACGAGCGGCGCAGAACGCCTTCCTGGCGGGCGCCCAGTTTGCGCAACGCTCCGTTGCCGCGTCCGTTCTTCACCGCGGCACGGGCCTCGAGGCGATGCGATCCGATGGTGTCGAATGCGAAGTTGATGACGAGCTGAGCGCCATCGGAGAACGTCCCGGTGCCCCAGTACTCCGAGGCCAGCGCAAAGCCCCACTCGGCGGTGCCGAATGTCGGCTCCAGCGAGCGAATCTGGAACAGCCCGACGGCAGTGTCCGTGCCGCGCACCACGATCGCGAAGCAGACGTACTGGCCGATCGCCCGCTGACGATGCGTCCACTGGATGAAGCGTTCGAAGCCCTCGACCGAATTCGGCGGCGGCGACACAAAACGGGTGACTTCCTGACTCGAGACCGCCGCGCAGAGCGCCGCAGCGTCGCTGACCCGCAGTTCTCGCAAGACGACCTGGCAACCGGTCAGCGTCGGCAGACCCGACCGCCAGTCTGCGGCCGGCGACGGCTTCGACTCCGTCAGCGACGAGGTCCGCGTCGCGGCGGCGTTCCCCAACTCCGAGTACGGCATCTTCTCCATCAGAAGGCGCCTTCATGTTGGCTGGATTGACAGGGACTCACATACGCGACTTGAGCAATGTCCTGGCCAATCACGCAGAACGCCAATCGATGTGCCACCAACTCTTTTATTGGCAAACGTTTATTGTCCGTTTGCGGGACCACGAAATCCGCGGCCGGCGAAGCGGCAAGCCGCGAGAAACTGACAATTTTTCGCGTACGGGCGGGCCAAATAATGGCAGTTTTCTCAGGTCTTCCCGATGCACCACGTGGTCATGCAGCGGAGTTGCTGGACGTTCGTCGTCTTGATCGGATCGAGCAGGCGGCCGCCCAGACGCTCGGTCCAGGCCAGGAGCATCGCCTCGTCAACCACGAAGCGTTCGGAGCCGTCCGGCAGGCGGACGCGCCGGCCGCCGCCAGGTCCGATCCGATGCTCGATGCCGACGTTCGACGCCAGCCGCGCGAACAGCAGACCACCGGGTGCAAGCACCCGCCACAACTCCTCGACGCTGCGGGTGAACTGTGCCTCGTCAGAAACAAAGTGCAGGACCGCGCTGCAGATGACGGCGTCCATGCTCGCGTCCGCCCACGGCAGCCGCTCGAGATCGCCGACCACGAAGTTCTGGGCCGATGCCGGCGACATCAGCGCCTCGACCTTGCGCGCGCACGACAGCGATCGCGGCCGGATTCTGATCGATGCCGAAGCAGCTGAAGCCGTGCCGCATCAGGTAGACCAGATTGCGGCCTTCCCCGCATCCGGCGTCGAGCACCCGCCGCCGCCGATCGAAACGGCCGCGGAGCAGCTGATCGAACAGGTAGATGTCGATGTCGCCGAACTCGTCGCGAAGCGCGACGCCCGGGGGATGAGAATCCGGCATCAGCCTCGTGGCGTGGCCGGCAGCGCCGAGACCGGACGGAAGCCGCGGTGAGGCGAGCAGACGGACGAATTCCTGCCATCGGCGCGCCGGAGTCGCGGTGGCGCCGGCGCGGCGCCTCGACGAACTGCCGCACCAGATCCTTCCCGAGGTTGTAGTTGATCACGTAGCTGCGGTAGGTGTCGAAGAAGCGGATCTGCTGTTCGGCCATCGCGGTCGGCACGATCGCGTAGCGCGCCAGCCACGCGACCGCCTGGGCGCGCGTGAACACGCCGTTCAGGTAACGCCGCGCCGCCTCGTTGCGCGCATACGCGAGCTGATCGGTCATCGCACGTATTCGTCCGTTCGCCTCGGCCTGGGACGGATCAAGTCCAGCCAGCGGAAAGAGCACGTCGCGCTCGAACGCAGTCCGGTCGGCGGGAAACGCCACGTCGATGCCGTAGTTGGCCGTGCCTTCGGCGATGAGCGACTGCGGCGAGAACAGCGGGTACACCGTGAACTCGACCCAGCCGCGATCGCGCACGAGGTGCTGCTCGAGCAACACGTTGTAGACGTGGTGTCCCGGATAGCCCTCGTGGCAGGCCAGGTCCACAGCCCGATCGATATAGGTCGGCAGATCGGTGTTGACCTGGATCAGGCTGCGGCTGTTGCCTTGGTACCAGTTGTAACCGCTCCACGGTTTGTCTTTGACGTACTCGACCGTGAAACTCTCGTTCGACGGGAGCGTGACGTGCTGCAGAGTCCGGCTGCGGCATTCGGCAATCGCCCGGTCGAAGACCGCCGATAGCCGATCGGCGGGAATGATGAAGCGGCGCCGGAAGGCATCGTAGCGATCGACCAGCGCTCCGCTGCCCGGCAGCGCCGCGTCGACTTCGGCCAGCGCCCGATCGAAATACGCATCGGGATGCTCGGGCGCCACCGCATCGTAGAGCGCCTGGGACTCCTGATCGAACGTGAGCTTCGTCCCCTCCAGCATCTCCACCCGCGAGCGCAGCGCCTCGAGCTGGCGCCGCAGGTAGTCGCGGCGAAGGACGACGAGCTCGTCGCCGCGCTCGAGCTCGCTCAGCGGCGGCATGGCCGCGACCAGGCGCGAGGCTTGTGACGCGATCTCGGGCAGCGCGATCTTCTGATGCGCCGCCTCCGTCTTCCACTCCGGCGGACCGTAGTAGGCGTCCACGTAGTCGGCGTCATGCTGTCCGACCGCGAGGACCAGTTTGACGTATTGCTCGCCAATCGTGTTCATGGATGGGGCCGTTGCCGGTTGCGCCGACGGTGCATTCGAGCCCGGAACGACTCCGATCAACACCGCGGCCGCAACAATCGCCAGGAGTCGCATGGCAGAACTGCCATTGTAGCGCCGAGGCATGCACGTCCCGCCAGGCGCCTGAGTCGTAGCGCGACCCTTTCAGGATCGCGTGAGCCGTGGCGTGAGCCGTCGCGTGGGCCGTGGCGTGACTCTCTCGGGGTCGCGTGCCGGAGTTTCGGTGTCAACCCATGTAGCGGCCGAGATCGAATCGTCCGCGTGAGGCCAGCAGCGGCTTCCACAAGTCACCGAGCCGCGTGACTCGGGCCGGGACATTCTCGAGCGTGAAATCCTCGATGCGCACGCCGCGGTCGATCTCGTCCCAGGTCACTGGCGTGGAGACGGTCGCCTCGGGTCTCGGCCGCACCGAATAGATCGACGCGAGCGTGCTGCCCCAGCGGTTCTGGTTGTAGTCGACGAGCACGCGGCCGCGCGGCCGTTTGGCGACGCGATACTCGGCGGTGATCAGCTCGGGATGCCGGCGCGCCAGCTCCTGCGCCAGCACATGGGCAAACGTCCGCACGTCACCCTGTTCCGGACCGCGCACGATCGGCACGTAGATGTGCAGTCCCTTCGAGCCTGTCGTCTTCACGACCGACTTCATCTTCAGCGTATCGAGCGCCTCGTGAACCACCCGCGCGGTCTCGAGGACCTGCTCGAAGCCGGCGCCGACGCCGGGATCGAGGTCGAAATGCACGTAGTCCGGCCGATCGACATCGTCGCAGGTCGCGTACCACTGATTGAGGTCGATGCACCCGAGGTTGATCACCCACAGCAGCGCCGCGCGATCCTGGATCATCGGAAAGTCGATCACGCCCTTCGATCCGTGGTCGATGCGGCAGATCTCAATCCAGGCCGGCCGCGGCGATGGCGCCCGCTTCATGAAGAAGAAGTCGCCGGCGGCGCCGTGGGGATAGCGCTTCATGACCATAGCGCGATTGCGCAGGTGTGGGAGCAGAACGTCGGCGATCGAGAGGTAGTAGCGCAAGAGGTCGCCCTTGGTCAGGCCCAATTCGTTCCAGAACACCTTGCGCAGGTTGGTGAGACGGACGTCCTTTCCGTCGACGTCGAGCGTGACGTTGTCCTGGTCGCCGGGGATGAATGCGGGGGCCATGATCGCTCGGCTGAAGCCTCGCGCTACGGGATGGTCGGATCCGTCATGACGCCGTAATCGTAGCGCGAGGCTTCAAGCCGCGGTGCAATCGTTGCGCGAGGCTTCATCCGAGCGGGCGTTTCAACGGCGGCAGCTTCGGCGGCCGCGTACCGCGCCTCGTGGTGCCGGCGACCGGCACGTATTCCAGTTCGATCTCGTTCTGGGCATGGCGCAACAGCAGACCGCCCCGGCTCATGTCGCCGCGGCCGACGAACGCGATCGGAAACCGCAGCCGTTCGCCGAAGATCGCGCCGAGCACGTCCACATATTTCGGCGAGGCAATGCTGCCGAGCAGGACGACGTCGCAGTCCGGACCGATCGCCTCACGCAAGGCCGAGGCGCTGGTCTCGAGCGGACGCCGGTAGGACGCGTTGTCGACGTCAACGTCCTGCAGCGCAAAGGCGCGCACCGCCGCGCTCGTAATCGCGGTGTCGGGACTGCGCAGACCGGCGTTCGGAGTGATGACGTGGATGCCGGCGGCCGACTGCCGGAGCGGCCGGATCCGGCGGCTGCGCAAATCGCCGCGCGTAGGTGAGCTTGCCGCGGAAATAGAGGCCGCTGATGAAGCTGAACACCTCGCCGAGCGGCGCGCCGTGCGGCGAACGCAGCGCCGTCGCCAGCGCGAACGAGGCATTCTCTGAAAGCACCTGTGCCGCCCGCCGGCCGTTGCAGTTGGCGGGCGAAAGCAGAAACACCCGACCGCCGTGAATCAGAACCCCCAGCGAAGCAGGACGGTGCCGACGGTGAACCCGGCGCCGACCGACGCCAGCAGCACGAGATCGCCCTTCTTCAGCCGGCCCGACTTCACGGCGTCGTTGAGCGCGAGCGGGATGGTCGCAGCCGTGGTGTTGCCGAACCGTTCGATGTTGATGATCACCTTCTCCGGATTGACGCCGAGTTTTTCGGTCGCCGACTGAATGATCCGACGATTGGCCTGGTGTGACACGAACAGGTCGAGGTCGCCGGCGGTGAGGCCGTTGCGATCGAGGATGCGCCGCGCCACTTCCTCGGTCTTGCGGACCGCGAACTTGAACACCGTCGCGCCGTCCTGTTTCACGTAGTGCAGGCGCTTATCGACCGACTCGTGCGAGGCAGGCTGACGGCTGCCGCCCGCCGGCATGCAGAGCGCCGCGCCGCCGCCGCCGTCCACTTCGTGCTCGAAGTCGAGGATCGCCGGCCCGCCCGGCTCGGCCGCCCGACGACCACGACCGCACCGGCGCCGTCACCGAACAGCACGCAGGTCGATCGATCCTTGTAGTCGATGATGCTCGACATCACGTCGGCGCCGACCACCAGCGCGTATTCGTGCGCGCCGCTCGCCACCAGCTGGCATCGCGGTCGTCAGCGAGTACGTGAACGCCGAGCAGGCGGCGCTGATGTCGAATCCCCACGCGCCATGCGCGCCGATCTTGTGCTGGATCAGGCAGGCGGTGCTCGGAAACATCATGTCCGGCGTCACCGTGCCGACGACGATCACGCCGATGTCGGCCGGCGTGAGTCCCGGCGTCGGCGATGGCCTTGAGCGCGGCTTCCTTCCCCAGGTCCGACGTGGCGACGCCCGGATCGACGATGTGACGCTCGCGAATGCCGGTGCGCTGCAGAATCCATTCGTCGGTGGTGTCGACCATCTTTTCGAGGTCGGCGTTGGTCAGCAGTCGCGGCGGCACATAGGTCGCCAGCGACCTGATCGTCACCGGCCGTCCTCCAATTCGCGTGGCCTTGCGCTCGGTCACCACAGTCGTGAGTCCCTTCGTTGTTCGACGGGCGCGACGAGCCCGAAGTAACCGTAGGCCAACGCCGTGGCCTTGCGGCCGCGCGGAGTACGGTCGAGAAAACCGATCTGAATCAGATACGGCTCGTAGATGTCTTCGATGGCATCCTGCTCTTCGCTGATCGCTGCGGCGATTGTATTCAAGCCGACCGGTCCACCGGCGAATTTGTCGATGATCGTCCGCAGCAGCTTGCGATCGACCTCGTCGAAGCCGTTTTCGTCCACTTCGAGCAGCTTCAGCGCGGCGTGAGCCACGTCGAGGGTGATGGTGCCGCCGGCGCGCACCTGCGCGTAGTCGCGCACCCGCCGCAGCAGGCGGTTGACGATGCGCGGCGTGCCGCGGGCGCGGCGCGCGATTTCGACCGCCGCGGCGTCGTCGATCGGCACGTCCAGGATTCTCGCCGAGCGGCGGACGATCTCTTCCAGATCCGCCGGCGTGTAGAACTCGAGACGATGGGTGATGCCGAAGCGCGAGCGCAGCGGCGAGGTCAGCAGGCCGGTCCGCGTCGTCGCGCCGATGAGGGTGAAGTGTTCGAGCCGGCATCTTCACCGTCCGCGCGCTCGGGCCCTGCCCGATCACGATGTCCACTTCGTAGTCTTCGAGCGCGGGATACAGGATTTCCTCGACCGCCGGCGACATGCGGTGAATTTCGTCGATGAACAGCACCTCGTCGCGCTGAGATTGGTGACGATGCCGACCAGGTCGCCCGGCTTCTCGATCGCCGGCCCGGACGTCGCGCGAACCGGCACGCCCATCTCGTTGCCGATGACGTAGGCCAGCGTCGTCTTGCCGAGGCCGGGCGGTCCGTGCAGCAGCACGTGATCGAGCGGTTCGCTGCGCTGCTTCGCGGCCGCGATCGAGACCTGCAGGTTCTCGCGAATCCGATCCTGTCCGATGTATTCGTCGAGCCGCCGCGGACGCAGGCCTGCCTCGTACTGCGCGTCCTCTTCGACGCGCGTCGTCGTCACGAGGCGATCGTCGGTCACTTGGCCACTTCTCGTAAGGCTTGGCGGAGCATGTCTTCGAAGCCTGCGTCGGAAGACGATCCGAGCGTTTTCGTCGCCGCGTCCACGGCTTTTTCGGCGAGAGGCCGATGATAACCCAGGTTCACCAGCGCCGAGAGGACGTCGTCGCGGACCGCCGACGGGAGCGGCGGCGTCGCGCCGGTCGCCACCGCCGCACCCTGGGCGCGCGGCAGGCGGTCCTTCAGTTCGAGCACGACCCGTTCGGCGGTCTTCTTGCCGACGCCGGGAATCGCCGTCAGGCGCGCCACGTCGCCGCGTTCGATGGCGCGAATCAGCTCGATCGGCTCGATGCCCGACAACACCGCGAGCGCCAGCTTCGGACCGATGCCGCTGATCCCGATCAACCGCTCGAACAGCTGCTGCTCGAGCACGGTCGCGAATCCGAACAGCACCAGCGCGTCCTCGCGCACGTGGGTGTGGGTGCGGAGCGGCAATCTCGGCCCCGACCTCGCCGAGCCCGTAGAACGTGGAGAGCGGGACGAACACGTCGTAGCCGACGCCGTTGACATCGATGACGATGCGGTTCGGGTACTTCTCGAGGATGGTGCCGCGAAGGTGGGCGATCACATTCAGCGAGGCCGGTATTGACGCCAGCTCGTGGCCGTACTGCGCGACGGTTGCGTCGGACCCTTGCTGCGTGCGGGCGGCGTCGAGTGGACGTGGCAGATCGCCACGGCCAGCGCGTCGGCGGCGTCGTGCGGCGACGGCGCCTCGTCGAGGCCGAGGATCAGCTTGATCATCTGCTGGACCTGCGTCTTCTCGGCGCGGCCGTAGCCGACCACCGCGCGCTTGATCGCGGCGGGCGTGTACTCGAAGACCGGCAGGCCGGCCTCGACCGCCGCGAGCATCGCCACGCCGCGCGCGTGACCGAGCTTCAAGGCGCTGCGGGCGTTGACGGAATGGAACAGGTCTTCGATGGCGACGCGAGTCCGGCCGGCATTCGCCGAGAATGCCAGCCAGCTGTTGATGAATGCGCAGGAGCTTGTCGGGAAAGGACGAGAGCGCCGGACTGCTGATGGCGCCGCAGAGGATCATTCGATGGCGCGACCCGTCGGTCTCCACGCAGCCGTAGCCGGTGCGCTCGGAACCCGGGTCGATGCCAAAGACTCTCACGCGAGCGAGGCCTCGATCTCCTTTTCCGAGATGTCGAAGTTCGACCAGACGTGCTGGACGTCGTCCTGATCGTCGAGGGCTTCCATCAGCTTCAGCATCTGCTGCGCGACCTTGCCTTCGAGCTTGACGTAGTTCTGCGGAATCATCGACACCTGCGCACTCGCCGGCTCGATGCCGAGCTGCTTTCACCGCCTCGCGTACCGCTTCGAACGATCCCGGCGCGCTCAGCACTTCCCAGTTGTCGTCGTCGTCCTGCATGTCGTCGGCGCCGGCTTCGAGCACTGCGCTGAGCAGCTTCTCCTCGTCCGCCTTGGTCTTCTCGATGACGATGTAGCCCTTCTTCGAGAACATCCAGGCGACGGCGTTGGTCGCGGCGAGGTTGCCGCCGTGCTTTTCGAGCATGTGGCGCAGTTCGCCGACGGTGCGGTTCTTGTTGTCGGTGAGGACGTCGATGATCACCGCGGCGCCGCCCGGCCCGTAGCCCTCGTATTGACGCTTCTTCGTACGACACGCCCGGCTCTTCGCCGGTGCCCTTGCGGATCGCGCGCTTGATGTTGTCGGCCGGCATGTTCGCGGCCTTGGCGTCGGCGATCACCGAGCGCAGGCGCGGATTCATGTCGGGATCGCCGCCGCCGTTGCGGGCCGCAACCGTCAATTCCTTGATGAGGCGCGTGAAAATCTTGCCGCGTTTTGCGTCGAGCGCACCCTTCTTGTGCTTGATCGACGCCCACTTTGAATGGCCGGACATGTCAGAAACTCCAGAAAAAAGCCTACAAACAGGACCGCAAATTTTACCACAGGGCCCGGCGGGCCATGATGATCCAGACGTCGGCCCGGTCGTCCCACGGACGCCCGCGATAGTCGCCCAGGACGGCATCGACGACGAAGCCGGCGCGCTCGAGTTGTCGCGTCATCTGCGGCACCGACAGGGTGCGGAACGTGAGGTCGAAGCGGTGCTCGCGGGTCGCGGTTCCGCGCTGCTCGACGTAGGTCTGCTCGAAGCGCGTCAGCCGGCGTTTGGCGATCCTGGCTGACCGATTCGATCAGCGTCAGCTTGCGCGCCGCGCGCGCGTCCGCGCATCTGGACGCGATTCTTGTACTCGCGCCACTTCGGCACGTCGGGGACGAGATCGACACCGAACACGCCGCCGGGACACAAGGACGCGGCGACCGATGCGAGCGTCGCGGTGAGATCGCGCGGTCGAGTGAGCGACTGGAGAATGCCGTACGGCGCCAGCACCATCGGGAACGCGCCGTCCTCGAAGGGCAGCGCGCGGATGTCGCCGCGAACGAAGGTCAGCGGGCAGGACGACTTGAGGACTCGCGATTTGAGCGCCTTCGGATTTCGACCGAGCTGTCGAGCCGCGCGCTCGAGCATCGGCGCCGACCGATCGATGCCGACGACCGTCGACGCCGCTCTTCGCCAGCGGCAGCGAAATGCGGCCGGTGCCGCACCCGAGTTCGAGCACCGGGCCCTTCGCCTTTGCGGCGACGCCGCTGCCAGAACGAGACGTCGCGGCGACCGAGCGTCTGCGCGTTCTCCCAGTCGTAGAACGGCGCGTAGGTGTCCCAGCCCTGCCAGCCTTCGGTCGCGTTTTTTCGCCACGTCAGGAAGTGTGACGCGCGACGTCGGTCGCCGGATGATAGGTGCGCCAGTCGAACCAGTATTCCTCGAGGAACGGCAGGCGCGTCAGCTGCCGCCCTTTCAGCGGACCATCGACGGCAACACCAGCGAAATCCCACTCGCTCCCGGTGGTGGTGTCCACCAGTCGAAACGGCGTGACGTCGGTCTTCGCGACGAGCTCGAGCGCTCGACCGTCCAGGCTGCGGCTGAAGACGCGCGTCGATCGTCCATCGGGCGCGCGCACGATCGCGATCGGCTCGCCGCCGAGATCGTCGATGACCACCAGGCCCGCGGCGAGACGGTCCACCGGATACGCGCGTGAAGCTCCACGGTGCTCGACGCCGACAATCAACGCGCGCGGCGCCAGGCGTTGATCGCCCGAGGCGGACGCCGGCGTTGGCGTGCGCTGCATTTTGACCTCCCAGTCGGCTTCGGCGTACTTGCCCGCGGCGAGGATCCCGGGATCGGCGCCAGCACGCGGCCCTGCGGCGATTCGCCGCGCCAGGTCGCGAACGTCAATTGGTCGGTCGGAATCGGCGTCAATGTCCTGCCCTTCAACGGCCCGAGAATCGCCTCGCCCGACACCTGCTGCCACCAGCTGCCGGTCTGATCGTCCTGCATCACGAAATTCTGGTTGTTGATGCCGACGAGATGAAACGTCAGCACGTGTCCGTCAACCGCCGAGCCCCACACCAGACCGGTGTGACAGAGCGTTCAATAAGTGACAACCGCGGGCGTCGCGCCGATGCGGTCGTTGACCACGTGGTGATACGCGATTTGTCTGATCGGATAGGCGGCGGCGTCGACACCGAGAGTCACCGCGAGCACCAGATCGTCGTTCGCGACAAACGACGCGTCACGCGCCGGGACGTAATGTGCGCCGGGAATCGGGTTGAACATCCACTCGAACGGATCCTGGCGCGCCAGCCAGACGCCGGGAATGCACGCAGCAACCGCGACGACGAGCGCGATTTTCGCAATCACCGATCGCGTCCGCCGCCACACCAATACCGCCAGCGTCACCACCAGCGCGACGATCAGCAGCGTGAGCAGCGGCGACCAGCGCCGCATCGCAAACGCCGACGCCAGCGTCCACGGCGTCTGCGCACCGAACGGCTGGTCGATGGCCAGCGGCACGGTGACCAGCGCCAGCAGCACCAGCACCGCCAGCGGGATGAGGACGGCCAATCCGCGTTTCGACATGATTTTCGGGACCGTGCGTATTATAGCCAGATGAAGGATCTGACCCGGTGGCGCGACGAGTTTCCGGTGCTGTCGCGTTCGGTCTACATGATCAGCAACTCGCTCGGGGCGATGCCGCGGCGTACCGCCGACAACCTGGCCGAGTACGCGCGGATCTGGGCGACGCGCGGCGTGCGCGGCTGGGAAGATCGCTGGTGGGAGATGCCGATCGAAGTCGGCAACAAGATCGCGCCGATCATCGGCGCGCCGGCGGGCACGGTCAGCATGCACGAGAACGTCACGACCGCGCACATGGTCGCGCTCTCCTGTCTGCGCCCGACCGCGTCGCGTTCGTCGATCGTCTGTTCGGCGATGGATTTCCCGTCGATGGTCCATCTCTATCGCGCGCAGCAGACGGCCGGATTCACGCTTCGGGTCGTGCCGGCGGAGGACGACCTGACCGTCCACACCGAACGGATGCTCGAGGCGATCGACGACACCACGGTGGCGGTCGCCGTTCTCGCACGTCCTGTTCCGGACGTCGTACATCATGGACGCCGCGGCGATTGCGCGCCGCGCCCGCCGCGTCGGCGCTGCGGTGATCCTCGACACCTATCAGTCAGCCGGCATCATTCCGGTGGACGTGACCGCGCTCGACGTGGACTTCGCCGCAGGCGGCTGCCTGAAATGGCTGTGCGGCGGACCCGGCAATGCATTTCTCTACACGCGGACCCGATCTCTTGAAGACAGCGCGGCCATCGTTCACCGGATGGCTGTCGCTGCAGGACGCGTTCTCCTTCGACGTCGAAGGCGGTCCGGAGCGGGACGATGCGAAGCACATGATGAACGGCACGCCGGCGATCCCGGCGTACTACGCGGCGCTGGCCGGTCTCGACATCGTCAACGAGGTGGGCGTGGCGCGGATTCGCGAGGCATCGCAGACGTTGACCGCGCGGCTGCTCGATCGCGTCGACCACTACGGCTTCACGTCGGCGGCGTCGCGCGATCCGGAGCGGCTGGCCGGTACCGTCGCGGTGAACGTGCCGGACGCCGCGCAGGTGTCGCGCACGCTCAAATCCCGCGAGTTCATCGTCGACTATCGGCCGCCGGTCGGCGTCCGGGTGTCGCCGCATTTCTACAACACGCCGGATGAAGTCGATCGGCTGATGGCGGAGATGGCGTCGATCGTCGAGAAGAAAGACTATTTCGACGGGACGGTATCGAGCCAGGTGACGTAGGCGGTGGATTCAGTCGGAGACCGCGAGTTCGCCCGGCACGATCGGCCGCGTCCGCGGCAGCCGGCCAAGACGGGCAAGGTTGCCGACGAACGCGAGGATGGCGATGAAAATCACCAGCTTCAGCGTGTCGCCCGCTGTCGTGCGCGGCACCACCTTCCACATCAGCCACAGCGCCGGCTGTGCCCAGCACACCGCCCACACCGATCCGTAGAAGTAGCGCCGCTCGTGTCCCTCGCCCTTGGTGGACGCCTTGACGCGCGGCAGCTGTCCGAAGCGCGCCCAGCAGCCAGATCGTGCCGGCCATCGGAAAATACGCATACCAGTAGATCTGCTTCAGGTACCAGTGACCGGTCGCGATCGCCACCACCAGGCCGGTGATGTTCAGCACCGCGAACGTAATGACCTCGCTCCACGCGAACGTGTAGCAGACGCGCCGGTACAGCGGGTTGGGGCGATCTTCCGTAAACCGGATGATGTACGGCTTTGGCTCGACGCCCGGAAGCGCTCCGCGCAGGCCGGCGATGCCGGTGCCGACCAGCACCGCGCCAAGCCACAGCGCCATGCGCGCATCGAAGCCGCGCTCGAACAGATCGAAGGTGAGCGGGCCGGGCGCGATGAAGAACACGAAGATCCAGATCGGCCAGTGATTGAACCGGTAATACAGCTTGTTGTAGGCGCGGATCTTCCGCTCGGTGTCGTACTCGACAGGGATATCGTTCACGGTTTCTTTTTGGGTGTTGAGCGTCGCTTACTCGACGATTTGCTGCTGGACGCAGGCGTCCGGCTGGACCCCGACCCTTCAGTATAACTCGACAGTGGAATCAGGGGCGTGCTGCCCCACATGCCGCGACGAAAGGCCTGTGCTTCGCTTTGCGCACGCTGCAGTTCCGGCAGCCGAATCAGCGGCAGCCGTGCCGACACGCGCGCCAGCCCTTCGCGAACCAGCGTCGCGTTGACGAACTGGCCGTCTTCGGTGAGCACATAGGCGAGATGGCGGTTGTAGGTGTCGAGGGACGGCCCTTCCTGCTCGAGCCTGATCCAGCGATTGAGGACGAGCGAGGTCAGACGATCGCGGGCTTCACGACCGAACGGCGCCGGCGTGTCGAATCCACGTCCCATCTCCGGCGCGTCGCACACCGAGCAATCGCACCCGTCCGACGCCGGCGACGTCGATGGTATCGCCGTCGATGACACGCTTCACCAGCACCGACTCGGATCGGACGATGCGGTTGTTGACCGAGAGTGTTTGCATGGCGGCAACCGTCGCCACCATGAGAGCGATCAGAATCTGCATACATGACTCCGTCTGGCGCGGGGTTGCGCCGATCGGGAATCACGCAAGTGCAAACGGCACACCACCAACCGGTCGTTCTCAGCCAACGAACTTGTAGCCGAGACCGTGGACGGTGAGGACGTACTCGGGAGACCTGGGACTGCTCTCGATCTTCTGGCGCAGGCCGGCGACGTGGACATCGACCGTACGGGTGAGCGGCGTCTCGTCGTAGCCCCAGACTTCCGCGAGCAACGCCTCCCGGGACAACGTCGCGCCGCGATGTGCGATGAAATGCTTCAGCAGCTTGAACTCGCGCGCCGACAGATCGGCGGGCACGCCGGCGCGGGTCACTTCCATCCGCCGGAAATCGACGATGACTTCGCCGAAGCGGTAGACGTCGCCGCCTGGCTGCGCGCTCGACGGCTGGCGGCGCAGCAGCGCTTCGAGCCGAGCCATCAGTTCGATCGTCTCGAACGGCTTGGTCAGGTAGTCGTCGGCGCCCAGCTTCAGCCCGACGACCTTGTCCACGACCTGCCCGCGCGCCGTCAGCATCAGGATCGGCGTCGTCACGCCGCGCTGGCGGACTTCGCGGCAGACGTCGAATCCGTTTTTCAGCGGCAGCATGACGTCGAGGACGATCAGATCGAAGCCGCCGCTGGTCGCGCCGGCGAGCCCGGCATCGCCGTCGCTTGCGGTCTCGACGGTGTAGCCCTCGCTGACCAGCCGATCGCTCAGCGTCAGGCGCAGGCCCGGCTCGTCTTCGACCAGAAGGATGCGCGGCGTCGGTGTCACGGCTGCTCCGGCAGTTCGACGGTGACCGTCGTTCCCTGGCCGACGTGGCTGTCGATCGCGATCGAGCCGTGATGACTGTCGAGGACGTGGCGCACGACGCTCAGGCCGATGCCGCTGCCGCGCACCTGCGCGTCCACTGCGCGGCGTCCGCGAAAGAACGGCTTGAACACATGCGGAAGATCGGCCGCGTCGATGCCAAGACCGTGATCGACGACCTGGATCCGGACCGCACCGCCGCTCGCGCCGGCGTGAACGTCCACGGTGGATCCCGGCGCGCTGTACTTGACCGCGTTGCCGATCGACGTTCTGCACCGCCGAGCGAAGCGCGTCCGCGTCGGCGGCAATCGGCGGCAGCCCACCGTTCGGATGAAGCGTGACGCTGACGTCACGCTCGGCTGCTTCGGTGCTGGTCCCTCGCACGGCGGACGCGAGCACCTCTGCCACATCCACGCCGGGCCGCAGCCGCACGTGCGAGCCCGAGCTGATGCCCGCAAACTCCATGACGCGCTCGACCATGTCGCCGAGGCGCCGTCCCTCGGTCTCGATCAAAGAGCCGTATTTCCTGACCTGCATCGCGTCGGCGACGACGCCGTCGGCGAGGTTTTCTCCAGCAGAACAGATGACCGCCAGCGGCGTCCGCAGTTCGTGCGAGATCGAGGCGACGAACTCCATCTGCTGCTGCGAGAGCCGCTGCTGACGCCGGGACGCCGCGGCCACGAGGACAAAACTCGCGCCCAGCAGTCCAAGCACACCGAGACTGATCGCGAGGTTCCGGCGCCGCGAGCGGGCGACGATCGCCTCGAGCGATCCGTCGCGATGACGAACGCGGACCTGCCAGGCGCCCTGGTTGTCTCCGACAGCCGACAACAGCGCGCGCGGGCCACTGGCGGCACTGCCACGTCGGACGATCGTGATCGCCATGTGCTCGGTCTTGACCCGTCCCACTTCCGGCGGAGCGACCGTCGTCAGCGCCAGGCGGTTGACTTCGTCGGGCCGAAGGTCGAAGAGGCCCGCAGTCACATCGGCGTTGGCGACAGTGACCGGCTCCCCGGCGGTCGCGAACACAGTCGCCGAGGGATCGTCCCGCCTGGCGATGGTCACGTGATACTCGGCAGCCTCACCCTCGCCAAAATACTTCGCGACCAGGGGCTGAAGGAGCTGCTGACGCAGGACATCGGCGTCCAGCCGGACAATCAACACCCGCCCGGCGAACGAAGTGTCCGCCAGCACGGCCACGTGCTGACCGTCTGCAATCTTTGAGAGGCGCGGCAACGGGACGATCAGCGCCAGCGCGCGTCCGTCGATCGCATCGGCGGTCATCATCGGCAGCGGCGAGGTACCGAAGATCTGGGGCAGCGGACGCTGGATATCGCGGACGGACGCGGCAAGGTCGGCAGGCCAGTCCGCGGGCTCGAGCTCGCGGCTTTCAAGATCCAGACGCTGCAGCTTGCCGGATCTCGAAAGATGCGCCTTCGAGCAGGTACATCTCGCGAACCAGAGCCGGCGCCGGCGCGGCCGCCTGCCATCGCTCGAACGCGGCGCTCAGTTCTGACGCCGGCTCGGTGCCCAGTCGCTCGGCCGGAATCTGGAACGCCAGGTAGGTGCGCGAGATTTCGCGATCGAATTCCTGGCTGAAGTCTGCGGCGCGGGTCCGCATGCGTCGCGCGCATGCGCTCGCCTTCCGCCCGGCTCACCTCTCCGAGCCAGCGGTACTGAAAGGTGGCGAGCGTCGCGAGAAGCACGAGCAGAATGGCAGCGGCCGGAAGCTGCCAGGAAAAGCGCCGCACGCGTCCACTCTACGCGAAACCTCCACCGAATTCGCGCGCTTTACATTTCTTACAAAACGATTGCCGACAGATAACAACTTCGCAGCCGGCCCATCGTCATACTGCCTGACGAGGTGATGAACGATGCAACGCGTGATTATTTACCTGCTGTCGCTGCTGTTGACGCTGGGCAGTTTCGTGGCACGGGCGGCCGGCGATCAGAAAGTCGAACAGCTGATCGCCGCAGGCGCGTGCCGCGCTCGGCGGCGACAAGAACCTGAACGAACGTCAAGGGACTCACCGCCACCGGGACCTATCAGCGCACGCTGCAGGATCGTCAGTTGAGCGGCGAGGTCACGATCGATCTGGAACTGCCGGACAAGATTCTGCGCACTGAGATCGATGAACCCGATGGGCGACATCACCGTGATCACCGAGCAGGGGATCAACGGCGACACGCTGCTGCGCCATCAGCATGCCGTGAACGCGCCGCCGGGCGCGGTGATCCGCATGCCGCCGGCACCGACCGGCGACGCCGCGACGCAGGCCATGCGAAACGCGCGCGCCGACTTCGCGCGGACGGCGCTCGCGCTGCTCTTCACGTCGCCCGCGTCGATGCCGCTCGATTATTCGTACGGCGGCGAGGCGGAGTCCGACGATGGCAAGGCCGATGTCGTGGACGCGAAAGGGCGAAGGCAGTTTCGCGGTCAAGATCTTCCTCGACAAGGCCACCCATCGTCCGCTGATGCTTGCGTACCGAGGAGTGGCTCCCCGCGTCGTGATCCAGACGCAGCGAGGTCCCGCGCCGCCGGACGCGGCGCGCCCGGCCGAACATGGCGATGCACCGCCCGCCGGCCGCCGATCTCGTCGACATCCAGCTGTTTCTCGACGACTACAAGAGCGTCAACGGCGTGATGGTGCCGCATCACCTGTCGCGATCGATCGACGGCAAGCCCGCCGAGGACATGACGTTCAAGAACATCACGCTCAACCCGGTGTTCAAGCCTGGGACCTTTGCCGCTAAGTGATGCGAGCGTCGCTTCTCGCGCTGGCGCTCCTCTTTTCTTCGACCGCGAGCGCGCAGCCGGTGGTTGACGGCGCCATCCGGATTGTCGTGGTCGATCCGAGCGGCGCCGTCATCGTTGGCGCGCACGTGACGGTGACGCCGGTCACTCGAACGGCAACGACGCCGCCGGCGCAATCACTCGACACCGGGCCCGACGGCGAGGCGCGCGTGACCTCGCTCGTTCCCGGCCGTTACACGATTCGCGTCGAATCACGTGGCTTCGAAACCGCGAACGTTCGCGACGTGCGGGTGCGGCAGGGCGACAACAAACGCGAGGTGAAGCTGGCGATTGCCAGGCTCGCCGAAACGGTGGACGTCGGACGCGATCCGCGCGAGCGCGGCGCCGATCCGCGCAGCGACGCCTTCGCGACGGTGCTCGGGCCGGATGCCATCAACGAACTGCCGGACGACCCGGACGAGATGGAGCGCGTCCTGAACGACATGGCCGGTCCTGGCGCCGTGATGCGCGTCAACGGCTTTCGCGGCGGCAAGCTGCCGCCCAAGGATCAGATCGCGCAGATTCGGTTTCACCGCAACATGTTCGCGGCCGACACGCACGAGCCGGGCTTCATGTCGATCGACATCATCACCAAGCCGGGTCTCGAGAACTGGCGCGGCGCCACCAACATCGGCGTCCGCGATGCGGCGCTGGACGCGCGCAATCCGTTCGCGCCGGAAAAGGGCGACGAGCACTTCCGCCGCCTGGCGTTCTCGCTGAGCGGACCGCTGTGGAAGAAGCGCACGTCCTTGGCGCTGTCGGCCGACACCGTTGACGCGTTCGACTCGAAGACGATCGTCGCGGCGCTGCCGACCGGTTACTTCGCCGACTCGGTGCGAAAGCCGACCACCACGCTGAACTGGTCAGCTCGCCTCGAGCACGCGCTCAGCGCGAATCAGATTCTGCGGGTCGAAGGACAGCGCAATCACAATCGGCTCGACAATCAGGGCGTCGGCGACTACGACCTGTTCGACCGCGCCTACCGGCAGGCTGGCGACGAGGCGCTCGCCCGTGGTTCGGTGGCGGGATCGATCCGCAAGTCGCTCTACAACGAGCTGCGCTTCCAGTGGCGGTCGCTGTCCACCTCGTACACGCCGGCGAGCCTGGCGCCGGCGGTAATGGTGTTGAACGCCTTCAACTCCGGTGGCGCGCAGATTGGCGGGCAGCAGGACTCCAACGAAACTCAGCTGGCCGACGATCTGGACATCGCTACCGGAAAACACGCGATGCGCGCCGGATTTCAGATCGACGGCGGCCGCTACGGCACCAACGTCGGCGCGAAACGCCAGGCGGCACCTTCACCTTCTCCAGCCTCGACGCCTTCAATGCCGGGCAACCGACGACGTTCACGCGGAACGTCGGCGATCCGCAGGTGGCGGTGTCGCAGTGGCAGGGCGCGGTCTACTTTCAGGACGACTACCGCGTGCGCCGGGAGCTGACGGTCAGCGGCGGCATTCGCGT
The DNA here is from genome assembly GCA_963711765.1 of uncultured Acidobacteriota bacterium. Taxonomy (GTDB): domain Bacteria; phylum Acidobacteriota; class Vicinamibacteria; order Vicinamibacterales; family CAVVIG01; genus CAVQFC01. The sequence goes on from CAVQFC010000001.1 coordinate 285,844, forward strand.
CGAAGCGCAGCAGCACATCGGCGGCGTGCATCCCGGTCCGCGCGGCGGCATCGCGTGGTCGCCGTTCAGGAACGGCAAGACGACGATCCGCGCCGGCGCCGGCGTGTTCTTCGACTGGTTCGACGCGGCAGACTTACGAGCAGGCCGTCCAGCTCGACGGCACGCACCAGCGGATTTCGACCATCACCTCTCCCGGATATCCGAATCCATCGAGTGGCGCGAACGCGACGCTGCTGCCGGCGGGCCGGGTCGAACTCTCGCCGGATTTGTCGCAGCCCAGCCTGCGTGAAGCGAACGCCGCCGATCGAACGTCAGCTGCCCGGCAACTTTCGCGTAAGTGTCGATGTTCGTGGCGCGACGAGGCGTCAACCTTCTGCGGGGCGTCGACCTCAACGCGCCGCTCGCGGACGGCGTCCGTCCTTATCCACTGGCCGGCACCATCACCAGTGTCGAGTCGATCGCGTCTTCGTCGTTCAACGCGATGTTCGTCAACCTCAATTATTCGAGACCCGAACGGCGCATCTTCATCAGCGCCAACTACGCGCTGGCCCGATCGATCAACGACACCGACAGCGTGTTCAACCTGCCGGCCGACAGCCACGATCTCGCGGCCGAACGAGGGCCGGCGCTGACCGACGCACGGCACCGATTCACCAGCCTCGCGAATTTTCCGCTCTTCAAGAAGCTGACGCTCGGCACCGCGATCCGTCTGCAGTCGGCGCTGCCGTACAACATCACCACCGGCTTCGACGAGAACCACGACACCGTCAGCAACGATCGTCCGGCGGGTGTCACGCGCAACACCGGTCGCGGCGGCACCATCGTCGATGTCGGGTCGCGGCTCACCTGGACCGTCGGCTTCGGCGGCGCTCCGCGAACGGGGCCCGGCGGACCGCAGGTCGCGATCATCCGCGGAGGCGATGCGGATCCGCTGCGCAGCATGCCGTCCGGCAGCAGCGACTCACGCTACCGGGTTGAGCTCTACCTGCAGGGCTACAACCTGACGAATCACACCAACGCGATGAACTTCAGCGGTGTGGAGACGTCACCGTTTTTCGGCCAGGCGACGGCGGCATCGGCGGCGCGGCGCCTCGAACTCGGCGCGCGGCTCGTGTTCTGAGGGTCTGACGGCGGCTTCGATTGGCTTGGGCGCAGGGGGTCGCTGGTTCGAATCTCGTCGAATTCTGGTGTCTTGCAAATCGCCGTCAATCGAGCAGCCCGTGTTTGAATACGTTCGCGCGATGGTAGTCCAAATAAGCGATTTGCTCTCGCGTGAATTCGCCGATGCGCACTCCAGCGTCGATCCCCCACGCATCCAGAAGCTTGTCGCGGACCTCCGGAACGATCACGAGTTCCTGACCGCTTGAGAACGTTATGTAGCCCTCGTCGAAGAGGTGATCGATATGCGGCGAGAGCAGCAGGCCGTTGGATCCATCGAGCCGCTCGACATCCGTCGCATCGCGCCACGGCTTGATGTGGCTCGCCCTCAAGTGTCTCGGCTCATTCACGCGCGTCACGCGACAGGAGTTCTCGCGCAAGAGAACGTTCGCCCTGAAGACGCCCTGTCCTCTTCTTGCGCGAACGATTTGCTCTCGGAAGGTTGGTCCCGTCAGCGTTGCATCGATGGCGGCAACGGCTTGAGAGTCGGTCAGCTCAGGTGTCGCCTGAAGAACGGCGATCGTTGAGTATGCGTCCCAATACGCCTGCCCGATCAAGCCGATCAGCGCGTCAGCGAGCGGCTGCGGCACCTTAGCGAGGTAGACCGATTGCAAACCGTCTCCGCTTTCCTGGAGCGGCGAGTACTTCGTTGGTAGAAATGGACGAAGAATCGCCGCCTGGTCCTTCGGCCGAATCTGATTGTTCAGAATGCAGTAGTCGACCGGAACGAACCAGCCCTCCTTCGACCAGTTCAAGCCGGCATTTCCAAAATCAGGCTTCGGACCAGTCTGTGCAGCGCCAGTGACGATACCAATCGCTTTTACGCGCGTGTCGCAGAACGAGAACACAAGGTCGCCAGGCGCCACTTGGCGCATATTGTCGTAGAACTGGTTGCGAGCGCCGTTCGCGTTCTGCTTCGGTGACCACATGAAGCTCCCGCGCACTTCGGCTCGAAACGTCTGGTTCTGATTGACCCACCAGTACTGCATGCTAAAGGACCGACTCGGCCATCGCATTATGACCGCGAATGAACGGCACGGTCGCCAATACTAGTCACGGTTGGACACCGCGACGATTGCATCTTAGATGGGACAAGTCGTGCAGGGTCCGGCTGAAGCCGGACACTACGAAGAGCGAAGCGCGTGAAGCGCGATGCCGACGGCGACCGCCAGGTTCAGCGAATCGACGGCGGCGCTGATCGGAATTCGCACGCGATGGTCGGCCATCTCTTCGACCGCACGCGTCAGTCCGGCGCCCTCGGTGCCGGCGACGAGCGCGATCTTCTCGCTGACTGCACCAGCGGCGAATGCATCCAGCGCGATCGACGGCTCCCGCGGCGTGAGCGCGACGATCGCAAAGCCAGCGGCGCGGATTTGACTGAGCGTCGCGGGCCAGTGGTCGCCTCGCGCGAACGGTACCTGCAGCACAGCGCCCATCGATGTGCGGATCGACTTCCGGTACAGCGGATCACAACAGCGTCGGACTCAACAGCACGCCGCCGGCGCCGAACGCCGCGGCGTTTCGAAAGACGCCGCCGACATTGTCGGCGTTGGTGACGCCCTCGAGAACGACGATAGTCCTCGCCCCTTGCACCAGACCGTCGAGCGCGATCGGCGCCGGCCGTTCGACGAGCGCCAGGCATCCGCGATGGACGTCGTAGCCGGCGATCGCCTGAAGCGCTGCGGCATCACAAACGTAGACGGGCACATTCGGCGCGTGCAACGCCAGCACCGGCGACAGGTCGGTTAGCGCGGCGTCGTTCACGACGATGGAGCGAACAGTGAAGCGCCGATCCTCCAGGACCCGGCGCACGACCAGCCGCCCTTCGGCCATGAACAGGCCGCGAGCGCGCAGCAGCTCGGCATCCCGAACGTCCCGGTACGCGGCAACTCTCGGATCGTCTGCGACGAGAATTCGTTCGACCGCCATCGCGACCCGATTCGCGTCAGCGGCGGTCAGGCTGGGCACTCTTCGGCGTTTCTTCGACGATGGTCAGGTCGTAGACGCCGCCTTCGTTGCTGACGGACAGCTGCAGCCAGACGTGTTTGCCGTCAACCGCCATCTCGGCCACGGTTGTGCCGCCGCTTTCGTCCACCTCGTCGACGAGCAGCGTCCCGCCTCGCCTGGTCACGATGTCGGCGTAGCGATTGGCGATGTCGATGGGATCCACGTTTTTCGCGTCTGCCGACAGCGAGTACATGATCTTCCAGAAGCGGCCGATCACCTGCGTCCGCGGGATGCGTGTTGATCTCGGCGGGAAACGAGTCCTGCGCATCGTACGATTCGATGTAGTAGCCGGGCACCCGTGCAAACAGCGGGTGATCCTTCGATCCCTTCACGTCGGTCTGTGCCGTCGCCGATGCCGCCAGCAGATACACCGCGACGGTGAGCAGCCAGATTCGCATCAGTTCTCCTTGCTCAAGAGACGCTGTATCGCCCGCCGATCCAGTCGCGGCGCGATCCGCGACGGCGCGTCGGCGATGATCCACGCAGTCATCGCGACGGTCGCGGTCGCAATCGACACATTGCGGGCATCGACGCGATCGATCGTATCGGTGACCTTGTGATGAATGTCCTCATACGCACCATCGTCTGCATTCAGGTCGAGCATCGGGATGCCGGCGAGGAGAAATGGCGCGCCGTCGGACTGAAACGCGTAGCGCAGGCTCTCGTCGATTTCGTTGGCGTGCAGGCTCGTCAGCAGAGCATCGGCGAACGGCTGGAGCGCGCGCGCGACATCCGATCGACCCGGCGACGTCCAGCCGATGGTGCGGCCCGAACCCGGCGTCGGTGTTCAGCATCGCAACGCCGCCCCCCAGTTCGCGCTCGTGTTGCATGACGTACGCAGTGGAGCCGAGCTGCCCCTGTTCTTCGCCGCCAAACAGCACGAAGCGGATCGAACGGCGCGGCGGGCGCGGCAGCGCCGCGATCGCTCGCGCCGCCGCAAGCACCTGAACGACACCGGTCGCGTTGTCCTGCGCGCCGGTGGCGAAATCCCAGGCATCGAGGTGCGCACCGACCAGCACCCATTCGTCCGGCGTTTCGCGGCCGCGAATCTCGGCGACCACGTTCGGCACCATCACCGCGCCTTCGCGACACCTGGTTGTGCAACTCGAGTGCGACGCGTACCGGGCCGCGCTCGAGCAACTGACGAATGGCTTGCGCGTCGTCCCTGCCGATCTGCGCCGCGGGCAGCGCGCCCAGATCGGCGTTGAATCCGCGCCAGCGGGCGCTCAGCTCGTTTCCGGGATCGCCATCCGGCGACAGGATCGCGACCACGCCGGCGGCCAGCAGATTCGCCGTCGATGCTTCTGATGGCCGCGACTGCGATCGTAGGGACTGCCGTAGGGTTCACCCTCCGGGAGCATCGCGATGCGCCCTTTCAGCGATGTCTGTGCCGCGATCTTTTCCGGCCGAAGATCGCGGACGACCACCACCTCCGCCTCGATCCCCCCGTCCGGCGTCGAGGGCATCCAGCCGAGCGACGCGATCTGCAGCGGCCGCTCGACCGGCGCCACCATCCGACCGCGGGCCGACTCGCGCTGCCATCCGCGCCCGATCGCAAACGGCTCGAGCACGACTGCGCCAACGCCCGCTTCACGGAACTGGCTGACGGCCCAGGCCGCCGCACGCTCGTAGGTCGCCGTTCCGGTGAGGCGCGCGCCCGCGATTTCAGTCAGCGCCGCGACGTCGCGCAGCGATCGGCTGTCGTCCGGCGCCGAGGCGGCGAGTGTCCGCGCCACGGCCGCGTCGAAGGCAGGCTGAGCCGCAGGCGCGGCAGCAAACGCCGCCGTCAGGGAGAGCACGAGGCATCCGCGCTGCCACCACATCGTTTCACCATGACCCAGCCCCGACGGCCTGTCAACGGTTGGGGCCCTTTTCTCGTCTAAGAGACGGGTTCACGATGCAACTAATCTGGAATCTTCGCTACGCCGTTCGCGGCCTCGCCCGCTCGCCCTTGTTCACCACGGTTGCTCTGCTGTCGATCGCGCTCGGCATCGGCGCCAACACCGCTATCTTCACGCTGGTTGACGAAGTACTGCTGCGCGGCCTGCCGGTCAAGGACGCCGAGCAACTGGTGCTGTTCAAGGGCGCGCGCAATCACTACGGCAACAACTCCGGCGGCGACATGCTCTCGTTCACGATGTACGAGGACTTCCGCGACAACTTCGTCGATCGCGGCAACGACGCCCCGCTCCCACGCATCAGCCTGCCGGTTCCCAATCCAGCGCCGACGCCGAAGATCTTCTCCGGTATGTTCGCACGACGTCCAGTGGCGATCACACTGGGCGTGGATGGCGCGACCGAGCGGGTGCCGGGCGAATTGGTCACGGGCACCTACTTCCACGTGCTCGGCGTGGGCGCCGCGGTCGGGCGCGTCATTACCTCCGACGATGACAAAGTCCGTGGCGTGGGCAATGTGGCGGTGCTCAGCTACGACTACTGGCGCAACCGCTACGGCGCGGATCCGTCGATCGTCGGCAAGACCATCACCGCCAACAACAATACGCTGACCGTGATCGGCGTCTCGCAGAGCGGATTCACCGGCCTCGATATCGGATCGGCGACGAGTCTGTTCGTGCCGGTCTCGCTCAAGGCGCAGATCACACCCAACTGGGACGACATGGACAACCGTCGCAGCCGCTGGGTCAACGTGTTCGCGCGCCTCAAGCCAGGCGTCACCCAGCGACCAGGCGCTCGCCGATCCTGCAGCCGTACTTCCACGGCATGCTCGAGCAGGAAGTACAGGAACCGGCGTTCTCCAACGCGACCGCATACACGCGCGAACAGTTCCTCAAGGGCACGATGAGCCTGCTGCCCGCTGGTCAGGGCCGATCGCCGATTCGGGTTCAGCTCACCCAGCCGCTCTGGCTGCTCTTCGGCATCGTCGCCGGCGTCCTGCTGATCGCGTGCGCCAACGTCGCGAGCCTGTTGATCGCCCGCGCCACCGCCCGACAGAAAGAGATCGCCCTGCGCCTCGCGATCGGCGCGAGCCGCGGACAGATCGTCGGCCAGCTGCTGGTCGAAAGCGCTCTGCTGGCCGTCGTCGGCGGCGCGCTCGGCCTGGTGATCGCGGCGTGGACCACGCGGTTCCTGCTCGGCTTCCTGCCGACGTCGGATTCGCCGCACGTGATCACCGGCAGCATGGACTGGCGCGTGCTCGCCTTCAACTTCGCGCTGTCGCTCGCGACCGGATTGCTGTTCGGTCTGGTGCCGGCGTGGCGATCGACCAATCCGAACCTCGCTCCTGTACCTGAAAGATCAGGCCGGCTCCGTCGTCGGCGGCGGTGTCGCGTTTCGCAAGGCGTTGGTGATTGCCCAGGTGACGATTTCGATTCTGCTGCTGATCAGCGCCGGGCTGTTCATCCGCACGCTTCGCAATCTGCGACTGCTCGATCTCGGCATCAGGACCGAGAGCGTGGTCGCCTTCAACATTTCGCCGGGCCTCAGCGGCTACACACCGGCTCGGATACCGATTCTCTACAAGACGCTGATTGACCGGCTGCGCGCGCAGCCCGGCGTACGCGAAGTCGGCTTCGCGACGATGGGACTGCTCGAAGGCAACGAGTGGGACAGCACCGTCACGGTCGAAGGCTACCAGCCGCAACAAGGCGAGCAGATGAACCCGTATTGCAACTCGGTAAGCCCGGGCTACTTCACGATGCTCGGCGTGCCGGTGCTGCTCGGCCGCGAGTTCGACTCGCGCGACGAGGGCGCGACGCCGGCGCCGCCGGCGAATGTCAACACCGGTGACGGCAACGGCTACCGTCATGTCATCGTCAACGAGAGCTTCGCGAAGAAGTACTTCGGCGACCGCAGCCCGATCGGCCGTCACCTCGGCTTCGGCGGAAATCCGGGCACGCCGACGCCGATCGAGATCATCGGGGTCGTGCGCGATTCGAAGTACACCGGCGTGCGCGACGAGATTCCTCGTCAGTTGTTCTTTCCGATGCTCGAAGAGCGCCAGCCGGGTTCGGCGGTGGTTTACCTGCGCACCACTGGCGATCCGACGGCCGGCTTTGCAGCCGCGCAGCGGACGATGCACGAACTCGATGCGAAGGTGCCGGTCTACAACCTGCGGACGCTCGAGCGGCAGATCGACCGATCGCTGCTGGTCGAGCGGTTCATCGCAACACTGTCCACGGCGTTCGGCGTTCTGGCGACGATACTCGCGGTGATCGGCCTGTACGGCGTGATGGCGTACACGGTAGCGCGCCGGACGCGCGAGATCGGCGTGCGGATGGCGCTCGGCGCGGTCCAGAACGACGTGATCTGGCTGGTGATGCGCGAGGTGCTGATTCTCGTCGGCAGCGGCGTCATCCTCGGTCTGATAGCCGCCTGGGGACTGAGCCGCGTTGTCGGCAGTCAGCTGTACGGCATCACCGCGAGCGATCCGGTCACCGTCGCCGGCGCGGCGGGGCTGCTGGCAGGGATCGCGCTGCTCGCGGGATACCTTCCGGCCCGGCGAGCGACGCGTGTAAATCCAGTGATGGCATTGCGTTATGAGTAGGGGTTCGAAAGGTTCGAGGGGTTCGAGAGGTTCGGAAGGTTCGCGAACCCTGCGGAACCCTTCGAACCTTTCGAACCCATATGACGTATCTCCTCACGTGCTCGCCCCCCGGCCTGAGCAGCTGATTCAGTGGTTTCGTTCGACCTGTCTGGGTCTCCCGGAGTCGCCGTGGGAGCGCCTGAAGATGGACGTTCCGGCCATCGCGTTCGGGCCGGGCTCGCGCTGTCAGTTCGGGCACTATTTCGAAGGCCGCAGCGCCGTTCAGGTCGCCACCGTCGACGACATCGTGGACTGGCTGAACACCTGCGAATACGCGTCGGATGCCGAGCAGTTCAACGATCGCGATGTCTGGCAGGAGCCGTGCGCCTTCGAACAGCGCCGGCGCGGCGACTGCGAGGACTTTGCGTTGTGGGCGTGGCGAAAGCTCGGCGAACTCGGCCTCGATGCGGAGTTCTTCGTCGGACGCGTGATCTGCGGAGAGGACCCGGCGCGCTCGACGCCAACACGCGTGGGTCGTCTATCGCGTCCGTCATCGCGCGTTTCTGTTCGAGCCCGCGGCGCGCGACCGGCAGCGGATGATTCGCCCGCTCGACGAAGCGAAGGATCGCTACGTGCCGCACTTCGCGATCGACACGCGCCTGGTGACGAGTGCATTCGTCGGGTGTGTCATGGACCCGTGTCCGGCGTCGCCTGCCGGCACAGCGTTCACCGCGATGTAATCCGGTTTCAGCCTGCCGTCGAGGTCCACCTGAAGGCGGACACTACTGCGTTGTGAAAACGGCCGTACGCTAACATTGGCGGCCGTGACACGACGTCCGTCCCGCCGATTTGTCCGTGTCCTCGTCGCGGTGATTGCGGCGTTTGCCGCGTCCAGGATCGCCGACGCCCACCCCGCTCCCTTCAGCTTCGTCGATCTTCACGTGCAGACGGCGTCGATCGACGGCACGCTGGTCGTGCACATGTTCGACCTGGCGCACGATCTCAACATCGATCAGGCGGAGAGGCTCCTCGATCCGACCGTCGCTACCCAGGAATCGGCGGCAATTGTCGCCTTGCTGTCGCCGCGGCTGACGGTTCGGGTCAACGGCCAGACGCTGGCCCCGCAGTGGTCGCGCGCTGAACCGATCGTCGATCGTCAGTCGCTCAGGTTATCGATCCACTACGCGATGACCGCCGCTCCAGCGACGATGGCGATTACGACGAACATGTTCCCGTACGATCCGGCGCATCAGACGTTCGTCAACGTCGCCGAGGGGAGTGCGCTGACGCAGACGATTCTGGACCAGGGCCGCACTACCTTCACCTACTACGCCGGCACGCCACAAGGCGCGCTGGCGGTGATGAAGACGTTTTTCGTCACCGGCCTCGAACACATTCTCGTCGGCCCCGATCACCTCATCTTCCTGCTCGGGCTGCTGATGCTGGGCGGCAGCGTCCGTCAACTCACCATCATCGTGACCGCGTTCACGTTGACGCACGCGGCGGCGCTGACGCTGGCGTCGCTCAATCTCGTCCAACCGCCGTCGCGGCTCATCGAACCGGCGATCGCGCTCAGCATCATCTACGTCGGCGCCGATAATCTCCTGATCCGAGGCGGGCGCGACGTTCGCGCGTGGATTGCCGCGGCATTCGGCGTGATCCACGGGTTCGGCTACGCCGGAGTGCTGCGAGAAATGGACTTGCCCCGCCGGGCGCTGGGTTGGTCGGTGCTGTCCCTGAACGTCGGCATGGAAATCGCTCAACTATTGGTCGTGGCGGTGATCGCGACGGCCCTGACTGGACTAAGATCGCGCAACGAAGCGGCGGGCCGGCAGTTGGCGTTCGCCGGGTCGGTGGTCGTGATGGTCGCTGGGACGTTCTGGTTCATTCAACGCGTGTTCTTCCCGGGAGGCATCTCATGAAGCGTGGCATCGCGCTCGGCGCATTGATTCTGATCGGCGCCCTGTCGCTCGGCGTCAAGGCCTATCAGCCGCCCGCGGCTGACGCACCGAAGGTCCTCGAGGTCGAGAAGGTCAAGGACAACCTCTACGTGCTGCGCGGCGGCGGCGGCAACACCGCCGTGTTCATCACTGCGGCAGGCGTCGTCGTCGTCGACGCCAAGAATCCCGGCTGGGGCAAGCCCATTCTCGACAAGATCAAGACGCTCACGCCCAAGGCTGTGACGTTCTTGATCAACACCCACACGCATGGCGACCATGTGAGCGGCAACGTCGAGTTCCCTGCGAGCATCGATTTCGTCGCCCAGGAAAACACCAAGGCGAACATGGAGAAGATGCCGATCTTCAAGGAACACAACGGCGTCGGCATGGCCAAGCGCACGTTCAAGGACAAGATGACGATCGGCAACGGCGCCGATCAGATCGATCTCTACTACTTCGGTCCCGGGCACACCAACGGCGATGCGTGGGTCGTGTTCCCGGCGCTCCGCGTGATGCACTCGGGCGACATGTTCGCGGGCAAGAGCATGCCGCTGGTCGATGCCGCCAACGGCGGCAGCATGCTGCACTACGGCGAGACGCTCAACAAGGCCTACAACGGCATCAAGGGTGTGGACGTGATCATCAACGGCCACACGCCCGCGAACACGACCTTCGCGGACCTGAAGGAGTACGCGGACTTCAATCAGGAATTCGTGAGCTGGGCGCAGGGCGAACTGAAGGCCGGCAAGACGCCGGCGCAGGCGGCGGCGGAGTGGAAGCTGCCGGCCAAATACACCGGCTATTCGCCGACGGTGGCGGCGATGATGGGCGGGCTCGAGGGCCGCATCCAGCGGCTCGCCGACGAGATGAAGTAAGTCCGAGTCGGGGTTCCTGATCGTCGTAGGGGCCGAGCTGAGCTCGGCCCCTACTCTGATCGAAGGGCTTCCAGCGGAACGATCCGAGTGGCGCGGCGCGCCGGGATGTAGCACGCGAGCATCGCCGCCACGGCCAGCGCCAGCGCCGCGAACGTCAAGACGGCCGGATCGAACGGGCTGACGCGGTACAGCAGTCCGCTCACCAGCTTGCCGACCGCCAGCGCCAGCAGCGCCCCCACGCCCAGACCCCACGCCGTCGTCCGCAATCCTTCGCGCAAGACCAAACGCTGAACATCGCCGCTGGTCGCGCCAATCGCCATACGGATGCCGATTTCGCGTGTCCGTCGCGATACGTCATAGGCTTTCAGGCCATAGACGCCAATCGTCGCGAGCAGCAGCGCCAGCGCACCAAAGGCACTGAACAGGCCGGCGGCGACTCGCACGCTCCAGGACTGGATGCTGGCGTCGCGGTGGCCGTTCATCGTGCGCATCGAGATAATCGGCAGGCGATCGTCAACGTTGTGCAACTCGCGGCGAACCGTGTCGAGCATCGCCACCCCGGAACCGGAACCGCCCGCGACGCGGATGTGGATGTTCATGCTGGCGCGAAACGGTCCGCCGGTGGCCACGTAAATCTGCGGCACCGGGCCGGCGTCGAACATGTCGTGGAGCAGCCCGGGAGCGACGCCGATGACTTCGAGCGTCTGCTCGGTGCCGCGATCGCGCTCGCCGATGGTGACCTGCCGGCCGACCGGGTTCTCGTCGCCGAACAGTCTGCGCGCGAGCGGTTCGTTGACGACCGCCTTGGCGGCGGCACCTGCGCCCGCGATCTCTTCGGACCGGTTGAATTCGCGGCCGCGCAGCATCGGCAGACCGAGCGTCTTGAAATAGTCCGCGCCGACGATCACATAGCCGGGCTCGGCCTTGCGATCGCCTACCTGAGCGGCGCGCCCTTCGGTGACGTCGCCGAACGGTACGGTGGACGCAAGGCTGACGCCTTCGACGCCCGGCAGCGCCCGCAGGCGATCGAGCAGCGACCTGTACGTCGCTCGCACCCGCGCCTCATCGTAGCCGGCCATGCCCGCGTCAACGCTGACCACCAGCTGACGCTCGAGCGCGAAGCCCGGCGTCGTCATCGCGATGTTGAGGGCACCACGAACGAACAGCCCGCCCGCTGTAACCAGTGCCAGCGAGACCGCGAGCTGGATGATGACGAGCAGCGGACCGCTGACCAGCCGCGAGCCGGTGCCGCGGTCGCCTGTGGCGTCGGCCTTCAGATCGGGCACGAGTGCGGCCCGCGACGTTGACCATGCGGGCCCCAACGCGAAGAACACGGTGCTCAACACCGCGAACACGCCAGCCGCCGCGAACACCCGCACATCGGGCGTCGCGTCGATGACCACGGAAATCGGGAAGACCCGCGACAGCGATCCGGCCAGCAGGCTGGTCGTCCACCACGCGATCACGACGCCGACAGCCGCGCCGGCAATCGACAGCAGCAGCGCTTCGCTCAGGAGCTGACGGACAATCCGAGCGCGGCTGCCGCCGAGCGCCAGACGAATGGCCATCTCCTTCCGCCGCGCGGCGCTGCGCGCGAGCATGAGGTTGGCGAGATTCAGGCAGGCGACGACCAGCACGAGCGCGGCCATCAGCAACAGCATCCCCGAGACGGCGGCCAGCGGGTTCCAGACCTGGGGACTGGTGCTGGTTCCGAGCCGCTGCAGTTTCGCGAGCGTGAACCCGCGGTCGCGATCGGTGGCCGGATAAGCCGCGGCGAAACCTTCCGCGATCCGCTCGAGCTGAGGCGCCGCCGACGCCATCGTAACGCCAGGCTTCAGGCGTCCCGCCAGAATCAGCGCGTCGCTGCGGCGATCGGTGAGTCCGGCCCCCGGCTGCCTGAAGATGTCGGTCACCATCTGGTCGTATACGCCAAGCGGAAACCAGAGGTCGGGCGACACAATCGCCATGGTGCCGGTGAATCCCGGCGGTGCGATGCCGACAATGGTGACCGGCGTTGCGTTGACGACCAGCGTGCTGCCGACGAACCCCGGCGATTGGCCAGACCGGCGCCAGAGGGCGTTCGATGCGATCGCCACCGGTATCGCGGCACCTGGACGCTCTTCTTCGGCGGAGAACGTGCGCCCGGCCGCCAGCTGAATTCCGAGCGTCGAGAAGTAGTTCGAGGACACCACCGCGGCGAACGTACGGCGCGTGGCGTCGCCTTCGCGGATGCCGACCAGCGACAGCGTATGAGCCATCAGGCTCTCGAATACGTCGCTGTGCTCGCGCAGCTCGCTGTAGACGGGATACGAGAATCCCCGGAACGAATCGGGCTTCGTGCGGTCCTGGTTGAAGACGCCGACGAGCTCGGCGATTCGACCCGGCATCGGTTTCAGCAGCAAGGCGTTGACGATCGAGAAGACCGAGGTGTTGGCGCCTATGCCCAATGCCAGGACGAGAACTGCGACGGCTGTAAACCCCGGCGTGCGCCGGAGCAGGCGAAGGCTGTGACGGAGATCGGCGAGCATCCCTGTCTAATACGATGGTGACCGGCGGAAAGTTAGATTTCCGCCGGTGGAGGTGCGAGGTGCTGGGTGCTAGGTGCCGACCGTGAAGGCGACCGACGCCATCTGCGTGCCCCAGGAGATCGCCATCGAACCGCCGGCGTCGGTGACGTCGACGAATGCCCAGGTCAGCTCCTCGATCGAATGGGGCAACGTCTCGAGTTTCATCGGCGTCCGCAGCACGTCCTTCGCGGTGGTGTAGTTATAAGCTCCGAACGTCGCGACTTTCTCGGCCGGATCGTATTTGGCCTGCGCGGGCAGCGACGACACCACCAATGTCCAGTTGTGCTCCTTCAGGTCGATGAACAGGCTGTATTCGCCGGGCGCGAGGGTCTTGCCGCCGATCACCATCGGCAGGTCGGTCTTGAGTCGGGTGGTGACGTCAGCTCCGGCGCGCCAGATCGGCGCGCCGACCAGCGTCGCCTTTCCGTAGTCGGCGCCGGAGCCCCACAGATCGCGGCCGCGGCGCAGCGGGCGGCCGTAGCTGATCTCGAGCCACTTTCCACCCTGGTAGGTCTGCCCGCCAAGGGTGAAATCGCCTCGCCCGGCCGGCTTGACCCACTTGCCGCCGACTTGGGTGGAGGCCGTGCCCCTTGGACTCATCGGCCGTCCCTCTTGTCCGGCAACGAACACACCGAACGCTGCCATCGCCATGACCACAGTTGTGAACGTACGCATCATCTGCCTCCAGATGCGTTCACTTTGCCGCGGTCGCGTTGAAGGTTACGCTCGGCTGAAGCCTCGCGCTACTGACCGCGCTACGAGCCGACCTTGAACGCCACCGACGCCGCGGTCTTGTCCCACGTCATCGTCAACTTGCCGCCTGCGTCGCTGACGTCGGTGAACTGCCACGACATCTCCTCGACGGAGAACGGCAGCGTGCTGACCGTCATCGGCGCGCGGACGACGTCCTTGTCCGCGGTGTAGCCGTAGGCGCCCCAGATCTCCGCGGTGTTCTTCGGGTCGTAGCGCGTCTGCGCTTTCCAGTTGGACACGATGAACGTCCAGTTGTTCGGCTTGAGATCGATGAAGATCGTGTAGGTGCCGGGCGCGACGGTCTTGCCGTTGATGATCAGCGGCACTTCGGTCTTCAGCTGCGTGGTGACGTTCGCGCCCGCGCGCCAGACCGGCGCATCCGGATTGGCAATCTTGCCGTAGGTGGCGCCGGTTCCGCCGAACACGTCTCGACCGCGCTTGATCGGACGGCCGAAGGTCATCTCGATCCACTTGCCGCCCTTGTATTCCGGGCCTTCGGGTCCGGTCTCGAACTTGCCGCCGACCTGAGCGGCCGCTGTGCCCGACGGGCTCGCGGGACGACCGCCGCCTTGCGCAAACAACATCGCGCTCAACGCCAGGGTCACCGAACTGGTTGCGATCAATCTCCGTGTCATCTGCCATCCTCCAGTAGAATTTTGACGTGTCCGGTTCCCGCGACGACGACCTGACGATCGCTCCAGCTGTCGGACCCGACGAGGCCGCCGACCACGCCGGGACGTGCATCAGGCAAACCGCATCAGGCGGCAGCTTCGCGCCCGGTTCCATTATCGCCGGACGCTATCGCCTGGTCGCCCTGCTCGGACGCGGCGGCATGGGCGAGGTCTATCGAGCCGACGACCTCACCCTCGATCAACCGGTCGCGTTGAAGTTCCTGAACGAGGGCGTCGCTGCCGACGAAGCCCGTCTCGCACAGTTCCACAACGAGCTGCGCATCGCGCGACAAGTGTCGCACAAGAACGTCTGCCGCCTCTACGACCTCGGCGACGCCGACGGCCGCCGCTTCCTGACCATGGAGTACGTGGACGGCGAGGATCTGGGTGCGCTGCTCCGCCGCATCGGCCGGTTTCCGGAAGACAAGGCGATCGAGATGGCGCGGCAGCTCTGCGCCGGCGTGGCCGCGGCGCACGATCGCGGCGTCCTGCACCGCGACCTCAAGCCGGCCAACGTGATGCTCGACGGCGACGGCAACATCCGCATCACCGACTTCGGGATCGCGACCGCCGGCGGTCGCGACAACGACGTGCTCGCGGGAACGCCGCAATACATGGCGCCGGAACAGCTCGCCGGCAAGCCGGCGACGATCAAGAGCGACCTCTACTCGCTCGGCCTGATCCTGTTCGAAATCTTCACCGGCCGCCGCGCCTACGACGCCAGGACGATCAGTGATCTGAAGCAGCTGCACGACACCGGAACGGTCACCACGCCGTCCTCGATCGTCCGCGATTTGGATCCCGTGGTGGAGCGGGTCATTCTGCGCTGTCTGTCGAAGGCGCCGGAGGACCGGCCGGCGTCAGCGCTCACCGTCGCGGTCGCGCTGCCCGGCGGGGATCCGCTGGCGGCAGCGCTCGCAGCGGGCGAAACGCCATCGCCTGACATGCTGGCCGCAGCTGGAGAGGCCGAGGCGTTGCCGGCGTGGAAGGGCCTCGCGGCGGTTGCCTTCATCATGGTGGGACTTGCCGTGACGGCTGCGTTATCGGGACGGGCGGCGCTGGCCGGTCTGGTGCCGCTCGACAAGCCGCCGGCCGTATTGTCCGATCGCGCGCAGCAGATCGCGGCGTCGCTCGGTTACACCGAACGGCCGATGGATTCCGCCGACGGCTTCTCGGTCGCATACGACTACATCCGCTGGATCGTGAACAACGATCAGAGTCCTCACCGCTGGGATGCGCTGAAGACGGGCAGCCCGCCGGTCGTGTTGTTCTGGTCGCGGACCAGTCCCCGCCTGCTCGCCACCGAACGGGCGGAGAGTCAGGTTGCGCCCGGCGATCCGGCATTGACGATCGTCGGCATGACGCTGACCCTGCTCGACACGCGTGGACGGCTGCGCGAGTTCCATGCCGTGCCGCCGCAGTTCGATCCTGATCCCGTCGCCGCTGGACAGATCGAGGCGCCGCAGTGGTCGGCGCTGTTCGATGCTGCCGGGCTGTCCATGTCCACGTTCACGCCGACCACGCCTGAGTGGACGCCGCGGGGATTTGCCGATGCGCGAGCGGCGTGGGAAGGGCCGTTGCCCGATGCGCCGCAATTCAAGGTGCGGGTCGAAGCTGCGGCGTATCGCGGTCGGCCGGTGTCGTTTCTGATGATCGGACCGTGGTCACGCGCCAGTCGGATGGTGCCGCTCCAGAGAACGGCCTTGCAGACTGCTCTCAACGAGCTCGTGGTCATGGTCATGGTCCTCCTCGTCTCCGGTGCGCTGCTGCTGGCACGCCACAACCTCAAGGCCAAGCGCGCCGACACCCGCGGCGCCGCGCGACTTGCTGGGTTCGTGTTGGCCGGTTACGCAGTGACCTGGTTGATCAGCGCTCACCACCTGCCGGACTTCAACCTCGAGCTGAACAGCTTCATGAAGTACTACGCCGACGTGCTGCTCGGCGCCGTTCTGCTGCTGGTGATTTACCTTGCGCTCGAACCGTACGTGCGGCGCTTCTGGCCTGACAGCGTCCTGGGATGGACGCGGTTGATGTCCGGTCACCTGCGGGATCCGCGCGTCGGGCGGGACATCCTCATCGGCTGCTCGTTCGCCGTCGGGCTGACCGTGCTCGAAGTGTTTTACAAGGTACTGCCGCCGTTCTTTGGATTTCCGGCGCCGACGCCGGACCTCGCTTCGGACATCGACACGCTGGCCGGTGTGTCGGTGCTGGCGCACCGAATCTGGGACATTGCCGTCAACGGACTGTTCACGTCGATGTTTGCCGTGCTCGGCTTTGTGCTGCTACGACTGATTTTCCGGCGGAATTCGATCGCGACGGCCGCGGCATTCGTTGTGCTGGGCCTGATTCAGGCGCAGACCGCACTCACGAGCGGAACCAATCTCTGGATTGCGGCACTGTTTCAGGTCTGCCTGATCCTGTTCATCGTGACCTGGGTCGCCCGGTGTGGTCTGCTGGTCTCGGCAGTGGCGTTCTCGATCGGGCAGGTGCTGGACCAACTTCCGCTGACAACAGCGGTGTCGCACTGGTCGGCGACGACGTCGAACGTCACGCTGGCATTGGTCATAGCGCTGACCTTGTTCGGCTTCTATGCGTCGCGGGCGGGTCAGCCACTGTTCGGCAAATTCGATATCTGAGAAGCGACGGGGTGTAGCAAAAGCGGCTCTCTCTAACGCCGCGGACGGGTCCGCGCAGTGGGTTGCGCGCGCCACGGATCCTCCGGCCACGGATGCTTCGGGTAGCGGCCGCGCAGTTCTTTTCTGATCTCTGGATAGGTGCGGTCCCAGAAGCTTCGGAGATCGCGCGTGACTTGAACGGGCCGGCCATTCGGCGCCAACAGCGAGAGCACGACCGGTTCGCGGCGAAGGCCAACCTGCGGCGTCTCGGCCAGACCGAACAGCTCCTGCAGCTTCACAGAAGCCGCGACGGTACCGTCCTCGTTGTAGTCGAGACGCGTGCTCCGGCCGCTCGGCACCAGCAGCGTTTCGGGCGCTTCACGCTCGAGCGCCCGCATCACGTCGGCGCCCAATCCGCCTTCGAGCTTCACCTCGTCTAGATCCTGCACGCCGTATGCTGCCGTACGGAGCACGCTGACAAGGTCGACTTCCCGACCAGCAAACTGCAGTCGTCGCAACACTCGCCCATCGTCTTTTCCGGGACCGTTTTCGATCCACGCGTCAGCGAGCAGTTGCGCCGCAAGCTCGGGATCCGGCGTGACGTGATGCTCGGCGAGCACGAGCGCGTCGTAACGATCGACCCGCAGCGCCCGTACCCGACCGGCCTGGCGGTCGAAGCGATGCACAACCTCTGATGATGTCGGGTCGAGCCAGTCGCGATCGACGATGCTGGCGATGCGAATGCGAGGGAGATCGCCCGGCTGAAAGCCTCGCGCCAGGCCGAGACGAGGGGAATGCTCGCTGACGTCGAGCGCCACGAGGAACTCGCCATCGCGAACGCCGCTTTCGGGCGCTACCGTCGCTCCGGTCCCGGACGCCAGGCGCACACTCGCAGAGCCGGCCTCCCGCCGCTGCGCGACGCGATCCGGATAGCCAGACAGCACCGCAAGGCGGAAGTCGGCCTCGCGGAAGTCGCCTTGGCGGAAGTTGGAAGTACGAAGTTTGAAGTCTGAAGTACGAACGATTTGTTCGGCGACGCGCTGAACGTGCGGCGGGACACTGTGCCAGTCGTCGATCGCCGATAGCAGATCCGAGGTAGTTGTCGCCGTTCGGGCCGGCATCAGGTGACGCTCTGACAGGAGCGCGCACGCTCGAGCGATCGACCGGGCGCCGCCTGCCGCCACCAGCATCCGTCCAAGACGCGGATGCAGCGGCAAGTGCCGGACGCGTTCGCCTGTCGCCGTAAGCCGAATCGGTTTCCCTGGCGTGCCCGCCTCGATGAGCGTCAGCCGCCGCAACAGCGTCAGTGCCGCCTCGATCGCTTGGTCGTGCGGCCGATCGAACCACTCCAGCGTTCGCGGGTCGCCGCCCCACGCGATCACGTCGAGAACCGTACTGGCGAGATCGATGCGGTGAATCTCCGGCTCGCGATGCGGGCGCAGACGATCGCGTTGATCCCACAGCCTCCGCACGATGCCAGCGGCCAGCCGACCGGCGCGGCCAGCCCGCTGATCGGCGGCGTCCGCGGTGATCCTCTCGGTGTCGAGACTGTCGATGCCGCGGTCCGCATCGTAGCGCGCGACCTTGTGCAGTCCGGAGTCGATCACCGCCGTCACACCAGGCACAGTCAGCGAGGTCTCGGCGATGTTGGTCGCGACGATGATGCGGCGGCGCGGCGACGGCCGCAGCGCCAGGTCCTGCCCCGCGGCGTCGAGTGAGCCATGCAGAGGCACGACCTCGACATCGCCATTCAAATGCGGCTGGAGATCGTTCATCGCGCGACGGATCTCAGGCGCGCCAGGCAGAAAGCACAAGACGTTGCCGGTAGTCGCCGTCATGGCGCCGATCGCGGCAGTCGCGACGGATTCACCCGGCGCATAGGACACCTCGATCGAGTGCATGCGTCCGGGCACGTCTATCACCGGGCATCCATCCAGAAACGCCGACACCGGTCCCGATTCGATCGTCGCCGACATGACCACGATACGCAGAGACGACGCTGAGATTGTCGAGGGGCTCGTCCCAGAATTCCGTGCGCGCCAGGCCTGGCGCGCCAGCGCCAGCGCGAGGTCGGCGTGGACGCTGCGTTCGTGGAACTCGTCCAGGATGATGGTGTTGAAATCGGAGAGCAGCGGATCGGCCTGCAACCGTGCCGTGAGCACGCCTTCGGTCACTACCAGCAACCGGGTCTTCGCCGTGAAGCGGCGTTCGAAGCGGACCTGCCAGCCGACCTGGTCGCCAAGCGTCCAGCCGCGTTCGTCGGCTATACGTGCGGCCATGGCGCGAGCAGCCACCCGACGAGGCTGCAACAGAATCACAGGGCCGTCGGCGAGAAGCGCGGGTGGAACGCGAGTGGTTTTGCCGGCGCCCGGCGCGGCGGTCACGACCGCCGCCCGAGCTCGCCGGACTTCGTGGACGATGTGATCGATGCACGAATCGATCGGAAGGGAAATGAGCGCGCGATCAGCCAACCTTACGCAGTCGTTGCGACCCCGATCGGGCAGCTGACGCCGGTTCCGCCATGACCGCAGTAGCCGTCCGGGTTCTTCGCCAGATACTGCTGGTGATAGTCCTCGGCGTAGTAGAACTCCGGCGCGGGAACGATTTCGGTGGTGATCGCACCGAAGCGAGCCGCCGCCAGCTGCTTCTGGAATGCGTCGCGCGACCGCTCCGCCGACTGTTTCTGCTGTTCGTCGAAGTAGTAAATCCCTGAGCGGTACTGCGTCCCGACATCACCGCCCTGCCGCATGCCCTGCGTCGGGTCGTGATTCTCCCAGAAGTGCTTCAGCAGCTCGTCGTAGCTGACGACCTTCGGATCGAACACCACGAGCACGACCTCGTTGTGTCCGGTCATGCCGGTGCACACCTCGCGATAGGTCGGGTTCGGCGTCGGCCCGCCGGCGTAGCCAACCGCTGTGCTGTAGACACCGGGCAGCTGCCAGAAGCCTTTTCTCGGCGCCCCAGAAGCAGCCCATGCCGAACATCGCTTTGGCGAGGCCATCCGGGAATGGCGCGGTCAGCCGGTTCTTGTTGACGAAGTGCGCTTGTGGCACCGGCATGCGCTCGTTGCGTCCCGGCAGCGCGTCGGCAGCTGACGGAATCGTCGACGGTTTCTTGAAGAACATCACGGCACCTATTGAGCTTTCGGCGTGTAGATGGCGAACATCGCGCCCTGTGGATCCCCAACCACCGAGAAGCGGCCGGTGTTGGGAATGTCCATCGGAGGAACCGCAATGCTCGCGCCAAGCGACTTGGCCTTGGCGGCACTCGCGTCCACGTCGGCGACCTGGAAATACGTCAGCCAGTATGCAGGGACATGCGCGGGCACCATTTCCGGCATCGACATCATGCCGACGCCTGGCTTGCCCTGATTGCTGAATTCGGTGTACTCCATCGGGGTTCCGGCGCCGCCGACTTTCGCGGTCCAGCCAAACAGCTTCGTGTAGAACGCTTCGGCGGCCTTGGTGTCGCGTGTAGCGAGCTCGGTCCAGCAGATCGTTCCGGGCTCGTTGGTGATTTTCGCGCCGATGCTCTTGCCGGCTTTCCACAAGCAGAACACTGCGCCGGTCGGATCCTGGATCACCGCCATGCGTCCGGCGTCCATCACGTCGAACGGCGGCGCCAGCACTTTGCCGCCGAGCGACTGCGCCAGCGTGGCGCTGGCGTCCACGTCCGCGACGGTGACGTAGGCGTTCCAGTGCGGCGGCACGTGATTCTGGAGCTCCTCGGGTCGCAGCGTGCAGGCGGCGCCGACATCGCGGCCGCGAATCTGAAACAGCGAATACGTCGCCTCAGGACCCATCGGCATGTCGTGCAGGTCCCAGCCGAACAGCGCCCGATAGAACGCGACGCCGGCTTTCTGATCGGTGGTGGCCAGCTCGGGCCACGAAAAGGATCCGGGTGTGTGCGATGAGACGTCTGGCACAACGAGCTCCCTTCGATTGTCGCGGTCAGTGCGGCAAAGAATCAGTATACCCGCGGGTTACTTGAAGATGCTCTTCGGAATACGGACGTGGACGCCGACATTCGGCTTGTCCACGAGCTGCGTGATGGCGACGTTGCCGGCGATGCTGACGAGCTGATAGGCCTGATGCTTCGTCATCTTCTTCGTCGCCGCGAGAAAATCGACCATCTCCTGAATCGCCATCGTCGTCGCCTTCGCCAGATCTGGATCGGAGGCCATGCTGATGTAGTCGGTCGCCGTTTCGGCACGCGGCCACTTCAGCTTCATGTCCTTGCGGACGATCAGCTGCAGGCGTCCGCGCAGCGACGTTTCGATCGCGGTCTGATCGACCTCGCCATCGCCCTGCGCGGCGTGACCGTCGCCAATTTCGAACAGCGCTCCCGGCACGAACACCGGAATGTAGAGCGTGCTGCCCGCGACCAGTTCCTTGTTGTCCATGTTGCCGGCATGGCGGTCGGGCGGATTGCTGCTGACCCGGCCAAGCTCCGGCGCCGGCGCGACGCCCATGCTGCCGTAGAACGGATGCAGCGGAATGACGATGCCGGGCAGGAACTCCGCGGTCATGTTCCGCCGATCGAGCGCGATGATTTTCGACGGCGTGCCGCGTTCGCAGTTGTCCGGCACGTAGCCGCTGCAGCCGTTGTAGCCGTAGTCGATCGGCAGATCGATCGACAGGATCCTGACTTCGAGCACGTCACCGGGTTCTGCGCCCTCGACGTAGACCGGCCCGGTGAGGATGTGGCCGCCGGGTCCACGGCGATCGCCGGTGACCTCGGTCGACGATCGCCTTGAGCGACGCCTGAATCTTGTCGTCCGGCACACCGGCACGTGCGAGACCGGCGGGGTTGTTGGTCAGCAGCGTGTCCACGTCGATGATGTCGCCTGACGGGATTCGCAACGCGGGCCTGGCTTCCGACCAGTAGTAGCCGACCGCGACCGTGCTCGGCGTCGCTTCGAGCCGGTGCGTCTGCGGCGGCCGCGTCTGGGCAGCAAGCGACGCCGCGAAGGCAACAGCGAGAGCCGTCAGTCCGGCGCAGGAGAACAGCAGGATGGCGTGACGTTTCATATGGTCGCTAGATTCTAGCGCCAGCGCCGCGCCCGCAAGCGGCTCCCGACAAACTTGTGCCCGACAGCCTGACTCCGCAATTCTGTGAGTTGTTTTCGTCTGCGAACTCTGCGAAATGCGTTGAACGTCGTGGAGACGTCAGGGCCTGACGAGGAGCTGCAGTCGCGGAAAGACGAACGTCCCCGCGGCATCGTCCACGACGTTGATCTGGCAGGTGTAGAGCCCCGGCTTCAACGACGCGGCGGGCAGATCGAATTGGAACACAGCTGTCTTCTTGTCGGTGCCGCCGAGCTCGGTGGTCTGGACCAATCGGCGTTTCGAACGCGCGCTGGCGGCCGCGGAAAAACGCGATGCTCGTCAGCACCTTCACCGGCGCGGCAGGCTCGTAGACCTCGTAGTAGAAATAGAGATGCTGCCCGGCAGACACCACGTGCGTCACGTTGGGCACGAGCTCCTGGCCGTCGCGCATCAGCGGATTGCGATCGTTCTTCCGCGATCCCTCCTGCAGCTGCGTACCGACGACGATCGAGCTGACTTTCAGCGAGTCGCGCTTGAGATCGGGCACGACGACATCGGACTCATACGATCCGAAGGTGCCGTCCTGATTCTCGCGGACGACGACCTTGACGTGATACTTGCCCGCCGGCAGCTCGAGACCGGTTTCGTACTGCACCGTCTTTTTCTTCAGGTCGTCCGCCGTCTCGGTCGCCAGGCGGACGGTGTCGCGAATGCGGGCGACCGGACGCTTCTGCTCGTCGCGCACCAGGCCGACCACGTCCACGGTCGCCTTGTCCTTCGGCGTCGTCTTCGTGATCGGAATCTGATAGCCGGGCACGACGACCGACAGCGGGACGAAGTAGCGGTTGTCGGCAACGCGGAAGTACGACGTCGAGATGTAGGCGCTGAGATCGGTCGCGGACAAGATCCGACGTCAGCTGATCGGTCAGCTGCTGCTCGCGATCGTCCCTGGACGAGTGCGCGAAATCACGCGGAGCGTAGTAGCCCGAGCGGTACTCCAGCTTGAGGTCGGCCCGCTTCGGTGCGCAGCTTGATCCGGCGGAAGCGGCCGTCGCGCGCCGGGTTCGAGCTCGAGTAGCCGAGCACGTAATAGGCCGAGGTGTCGTTCACGACCTTGTCGAAGACCTGCCCGAACGTGTTCGAGTCGAAGAACGCCCGTCCGCCGGTGTCCTCCGCCATCGTGGTCAGGGTTTCCTGAGAGGCCGAGGTGCTGTCGAACTGATTGCGCGTGGTCTGCCCGGTGAACGCCGACTGGCCACGGGTGCTGCCGGTCGTACGCGTCGCCGCCGGGGACGATCGCCTGCAGACCGCGCATGTCGGCGGCATAAATCGACACGTTGGCGCGGTTGGCGCGATCGACGGTTCGCCGCAGCTCGACCTGATTGTCCTGGCCCTGCTGGCTCATCCCGCTGCTGAAATAGATCACCGACTTCTTCTGCTCGATGCCGGAGAGCTGATCGGCCAGCGATTGCAGGGCGTCGAGGCGACGGTCAACGCTGAAGATGTTGAACTCGGTGTCGTCCGCGGTGAAGGCCGCGCCGTTGTCCGGCGTGCCGTCGGAGTCGCCGGTGGTGCCGGCCTCGAAGCCTTGCGCGTTCGCGCCGCCGTAGGAATCGATCGTCGAGCCAAGCAGCTCGCGGTCGGCGGTGAAGTCCTGATCCACATTCAACGACGTCGAGAACGAGACGACGGCGATGAGATCCGCGGGCGACAGCTTGGTGTCGATGTAGTCGTGCGCCGCCTTCACGGCGCGCGTCAGCTCTTCGGGCTGCATCGAGCTGAGGTCGAAGAACAGCACGATCAGCCGCCGACCGTGCATGTCCACCTTGAGCGCTGGCGCAGGCGTGGCGCCGGCGGGCGCCGCGGCGGCTCGCTGCGGTGTCTGCTTCGGCAGCACGATCGTCGGTTCCGCGTCCTCGGGAACGGCGTCTGTCTTGTCCAGTTCCTCGAAATCGAAGCTCGTGATCTGCTGCGGCTTGTCGTCTTCCGAGACGATGAAGTCGTCCTGGGTCAGGCCACGAACGACCGCGCCGCTCTTGTCGCGCACGACGACGTTGACGGTGACGAGCTCGGTGCCGGAGCGGAACACCGGCTGTGCCGGCGATCGGCGACTGGGCGCGCGGCGACGCCGACGACAGCACGACGACGCTGGCCACGACGGCGCGCAGAGGCACGCAGCGAACTGCCGGTCGAGGTTTCTGTTCATGCTCAAAACCTGAGCCTGGTCAGAATCTGAAACTTGCGCATCGAGCGCGCCGCCGGTCACGTATCCGAAGGTCGGCGAATTGACCACGGTGTCGATCGACGCGAACTGGACGGTGTTGAGCACGTTGTTCGCGAGTACCTGGACCGACAAGCCTCTGGTCGCGCTGAAATTGATGTTCTTGGTCAGACCGAGATTCAGCACACTGGTTCCGGGACCGATGATCGTGTTGCGACTGGAGTCACCGAAGGTCCCGGGCGCGGGCGGCGAGAACGCCGACGTGTTGAAAAACAGCGTCGTCGTCGGGTCGCTGAGCGAGATCGGCTGACCGTTGTAGTTGGCGCGCAGTGTCCCGTTCACGCCTCCGGCGACGTCGCCGACGCCGCCCAGGATTCGGGCGGTGAACGGCGTTCCTGATGCCAGCTGCACGGTTCCGTTGAACTGCCAGTTGCCGAGGATTGCGGCCGGCGTTCCGGAGTCGAACCACTTCTTCTTGTCGCCGAACGGCAGCTCGTAGGTGAAGTCCGCGTTGAGACGATTGCGCTGGTCGAAGCTCGAGAGTCCGCGTTCAGCGCCGAGATCGAGCGGGTTCTGCGCGACGACCACGCCGCCGCCGCCGATCGTGGATGCATCGTCGATCGACTTCGACAGGATGTAGGTCGCCCCGGCGCCCCAGCCGTTGGACAGGCGCTTCCGCACACGCAGCGTCATCGATTCGAGAATCGAATAGGCGCCGGATTGCTCGTAAATGTACGGCGAGATGTCCGGCACGATCAGCCCACTCGGACCGCGGTTCGGGGCCAGCTGCACGTCGAGATCGGAGCCCCTGGTGCCGGTGTAACCGATGCCGACCTGAACGGTCCGCGACAGGTCGTGCTGCAGATCGAGGTTCCAGATCTGCACGTATCCCATGCGGTAGTTGGGATCGACGGCATACGAATTCGTCGTCGTGCCAAAAGGCGTGTCGCAGGGGACGCCAGGGTTCGGGTTGCACAACGCGGTAGAGAGCGGGATTGGGACGCCAACCGCGGCCAGCACCGTGTTCGCGGTGGCGAACGGCGGCTGACCTGCGAGTTGCTGCGCGATGGTCGCGTAGTTGCTCGAGTTGTAGTTGATGCTGTAACCGCCGCGCACGACCCAGCCTTGCCTGGGCCGCCACGCCGCGCCGAGGCGCGGTGCGAAGCCCGCATGGAACGGTCGGACGATCGTATCCGGCAGCGGACCGGCGTAAGGGCCAGTCGCACCAGCGACCACAGGGACGGCCGCCGAAAAGTCCGGCGGCACGTCGAGCGTGACCAGCCTGTTATCGGCCTCGGAAACCGGCGAGAAATATTCGTAACGCAGTCCCGCGTTGATCGTGACCTTGTCGCTCGCGCGCCAGTCGTCTTGCACGAAGAGATCCCACGACGTCGAACGGAATTGTTCCAGCCCTGGTCCGAACTGAACGCTCGCCTGCTGCGGACGGCCAAGCAGAAAATCTCCGAAATCAACGCCCGTATACGCGCCCGTGAACACGAAACTGCCGCGTGCGTTGGTATCGATCCGGCTGTCGGAGCGGATGTCGCGATAGTCGCCGCCGAACCGCCACGTGCTCCGGCCGCGCGTCTTGACGATGGTGTCGCCGATGGCCAGCGTTCGATTGGTCAGCGTGGCACGGATTCGTATCGCGGAGGCTGGCAAATTGACTGAACGACAGGTTCGGCGAGCCGTAGTCGAACGGCTCGGTCGACACGCCCTGGATGCCGGCGATGCCGGCGACGTTGGTGTTGTAAGCGAACAGGTTGAGCGTATCCGTCTGCTGATGATTGAAGTCGCCACGCAGCGTCTGGAAGAAGCCGGCCTTGGTAAACGAATAGCTGACCGGCACGTCCCACGCGCTCAACTTCGATTCCCCGCCGAGCGTCGGGAACGGATTCGCCGACGTGCTGTCGGAATGCCGGTAGTGAATCGCGATGTTCAGGTTCGACGTGCCGCCGCGCCCACCGGGACCGCCGCGTCCGCCGCCACCGCCGCCGCGCCCGCGTCCGCCCTGGCCGCGCTGCGGCACGGCGCCGAACGTCTGCACGAAACGCACGTTGATGTCGTCGAGCTGCGTCGACGTGGTCGTGACCGTATGGAAGTTCTGCTTCGCACCGGCCTGATTCGGCAGCGGGTAGAGTGCCAGCAACGCCGAGCGCTGAAGGATCCTGTCGGTTCGCAGGAATCTGATTGCCGGGGAACGGCTTGCCCGTCGTCGGATCGATCACCGTGCCGAGAGCCGACAGATCGCCAGCGCGTTCAGCTGCGGTCGGCACCGTCGAATAGGCGTCGTACGGATTGTCAGAATGATTGCCCGTGTAGTTCATGAAGAAGAACGTGCGCGGGCTGTTGACGATGTTGGGAATGACGAGCGGACCGCCGAGTGTCGCGCCGTAGCGTCCCTGGAAATAATCGGGCTTCTCCGTCGGCTGGCCGTTCAACGCGAACGGCGCCGCGTCGAACGCCGAGGTGTCGAAGCTTTGATAGACGGAGCCGCGGATCTGGTTCCCGCCGCGGCCGCGGCCACCGAACGGACCGCCAAACCCGCCGCCGGGACCTCCGGGGCCACCGGGACCGCCGAATCCACCGCGCCCTCCCGCGAAGCCGCCACCGCCGGGAACCTGGCCCGCGGCGTCGCCGCCGCCGAATGCGTTCGCCAGTCGATCGGCGAGATCGTTTCCGTTGGCGCCGAAGAATACGTCGTTTGGTTGCGCGGAGCCGATCGCCGTCACCGATTCGGCCGACGTCTCCGGCGAGAATCCCGGCGGCAGCAACACCGGCGCACCGTCCGGCGATCCGGCCGCGTCATTCGCGCGAGCTCCGCCGCCGTCGTCCGGCACGAGCGTGAGGCTCTGAAATGCCTGACCCCGTCCGCCGGCCTGACCGCGTCCAGCGGCGCCTGCGCCGCGAGCGCCGCCGGCTCGAGCGGTCGCCGGTGTCCCCGACGCTGACGCACCGCCGGTCGCAGGCGAGGCGCCGGTGGCCGCGGTTCCGCTCGCAGCTGATGCAGCGGTGGCCGTCGCGACAGGAGCGGGTGCGCGCGACGCGAGCGTCATCGTCAGATCGAGGCGCTGCTGGCAGCTGGCCGCGTCGAGATCGATCTCGCGAACGATCGGCGCGAACGCCGATGAACTCTGCTCTCAGCGTGTACCGGCCAGGCGCGGGTGCCTTGAGCGAGTAGAGCCCATCGTTGCCCGACGCCGTCGTATCCGTCGGGTGTGCGTCCGTACCGGACAACGTCACCACGACTCCGGGCAGCACCGCCCGTCCGGACATGACGACACCGGCGACCGAACAGGCGGAGTTCGTCTGGGCCTGGGGCAGGGCGGGGTATGCCGCGGCAAACAACAGACAGGCGCCGCAGCACAGAGCGCGAGGTAGTGCCGCGGTCACGATGCGAACGATGATTCCCTTCTCACAGCACGAGCGTAGCCGACGAGCATCGCCGTCGGGTTAGACAAAACGATGACAGCGGCAACCTGCGGTGAGGTCAGGGTTTTTTGGGTTCGAATCGAAGCGCCGTACCGTTCATGCAGTAGCGCTCTCCGGTCGGACGCGGGCCGTCTGGAAACACGTGACCCGAGATGTCCGCCGCACTTCGAGCAGTGCACTTCGGTCCGACTCATTCCGTAACTGTCATCCGTCGTGGTAGCCACCGAGTGCTCGAGCGGCTTGAAGAAGCTCGGCCAGCCGCTGCCGCTTTCGTACTTCGTGTCGGAGTCGAACAACGCCGTGCCGCAGCCGGCGCAATAGAAGACGCCGTCGCGCTTTTCGACATTCAGCGGGCTCGTTCCGGCCCGCTCGGTCGCGTGTTCGCGCAGGACTTGGTATTGCTCCGGGGTCAGCGTTTTGCGCCATTCCTCGTCTGTTTTTTCCATTCACGTACTTTAGCATCGGCCCACGGCCCACCTTGAAACTGAACCTGGCCGGGTCGGTTTTCGTCTCAGTCAGGAAGCCATGAACCTGCTGCAAGACCTGCGCTTCGCGATCCGCCTCCTGATCAAGGACCGCGGATTCACCTTCGTCGCGGTGCTGGCTCTGGCGCTCGGCATCGGCGTCAACGCGACGGTGTTCACGTTCGTCAACGCCGTCCTGATTCGCGGCCTGCCCTTCGACGATCCCGATCGCATCATGTCGATCGGCGATCCGCGACGCGAGGGACCGCGACCGCGGACTGTCCTATCTCGACTTTCAAGACTGGCGCGAGAGCACCCGCACCCTGTCATCGCTCGCCGTTTTCAACGGCGCGACGATGAACATCAGCGACGAGGGCCAGACTCCCGAGCGTTATTCAGGACCCTACGTCTCGACCAATGCGTTTCGAGTGATCGGACAGAAGCCGCGGCTCGGCCGCGACTTCCTTCCCGAAGACGACGCCCCCGGCGCCGCGGCGGTGGTGATGCTGGGTCACGGAATCTGGAGCAATCGCTACGGCGGCGATCCGGCAGTGGTCGGACGAACGATCAAAGTCAACGGCACGCCGGCCACCGTGATCGGCGTCATGCCGGAAGGCTTCAAGTTCCCGCTCGACGCGGACGTCTGGCAGCCGCTGGCGCAGATGCCAAACCTGCTGCAACAGAAACGCGACGCGCATACGCTTCAAGGATTCGGCCGGCTCGCGCCGGGCGCCACGCTCGAGCAGGCCCGCGCCGAGCTCGCGAACATCGCCAGTCGCCTTGCGCACGACTACCCCGACACGAACAAGGACATCAAGCCGAGCGTGATGACCTTCAACGAGCGCTACAACGGCGGCGAGATCAAGCTCGTGTTCCTGTCGCTGATGGGCGCCGTCGGGTTCGTGCTGCTGATTGCGTGCGCCAACGTCGCGAATCTGCTGCTCGGTCGATCGGCCGCGCGTGCCCGCGAAATGTCGGTTCGGGTCTCACTCGGTGCAACCCGCTGGCGGATCGTCCGGCAACTGCTGGTCGAGAGCCTGTTGCTCTCGGCGCTCGGCGGCACGCTGGGCCTGGCACTGGCGTCGGTTGGCGTCAGGCTCTTCGCGCTGGCGACGGCCGACGTCGGCAAGCCGTACTGGATTCAGTTCACGATGGACAGCAGGGTCCTGGCGTTTTTCGCGGCCGTCTGCCTTGGCACCGGCGTGATCTTCGGGCTCGCGCCTGCGCTTCACGCCTCAAAGGCGGATTTGAACGAGGTGCTGAAGGACGGCGGGCGGGGCAGCAGCGGCGGCGCTCGCGCCAGGCGCTGGACCAGCGCGCTGATCGTCGTCGAACTCGCGCTGACGCTGGTGCTGCTGGCCGGCGCCGGATTCATGATGCGAAGCTTCGTGGCGCTGTATCGACTTGACCTCGGCATCGAAACCTCGCACCTGTTGACGATGAGTCTGTCGCTGCCCAATCAGAAGTACGTCGACGCCGGAATTGCGGCAGGAGTTCTTTTCGAGGCTCGACGAACGCCTCGTCGGACTCGCCGGCCTTCAGAGCGCCACCATCGCCACCTACATACCCATGAGCGGTGGCGGGACGCGCCAGCTGCGCGTCGAGGGACGTCCCGAAGCGGCAGGTGTGCAACCGCCGATCGTCACGCTGCTGGCGATTGGACCTCGCTACTTCGAAACGCTGCGCGCGGGGCTCATTCGTGGGCGGGTTTTCGACGCCGTGGATGGGTCGCCAGGTCACCAGGCGGCGATCGTCAACCAGCGGTTTGTGACGCTGCACTTCGGCAACGAAGACCCGATCGGGCGGACCATCACGCTGATGCCCGACAACGCCGGCACGCTCGCCGTGGCGCCGGTGTCCGCGACGATCGTCGGCATTTCGCCGACCATCCGTCAGCGCTTCGACACCCAGGCGGAAGCCGATCCGGTCGTGTATCTGCCGCTTCGCGCGCAGCCTCCGCTCTACACATCGCTGATTGGTCGAGGGCAGCAGGACGTCGCGGCTCTGACGACCGCGCTTCGCGAAGAGGTCCGTCGCCTGGACGCCGACCTGCCGATTTTCGACATCCACACGATGGACGAGCAGCTGGCGCGTCAGCGCTGGTCGTTCCGCATCTTCGGCACGATGTTCGGAATATTCGCGTTGATCGCCCTCGCGCTCTCGGCGGTGGGCCTGTACGCCGTCACCGCCTATTCGGTCGCCCAGCGCACGCAGGAAATCGGCGTTCGGATGGCCCTCGGGGCGCAAGCATCACAGGTGTGGTGGCTGATTCTTCGCCGCTCGTTCGCGCAGCTGGCGATTGGCTTGGGTATTGGCCTGGCCGGCGCGCTCGGTGTCGGCAAGCTGCTTCAGTCACTACTCGTCCAAACGGGCACTCGCGATCCGATCACCCTCGGCTCGATCACTGCACTCCTCGTCCTGGTGTCGGTTGCGGCGTGCGTACTTCCGGCCCGACGAGCGACGCGGCTCGATCCGATCGCCGCCTTGCGATACGAATAGGCGGAACGCCATTGCTACGCCGGCAGGCGCTACCATACGCGGATGATTCGAAGTCTCGCGGTGCTGGTGGCGGGTCTGGTCACGGTCGGAGTGCAATCCGCCCGGCCGTCAGATGCATGGTCCCGCGTCTCGGAACTGTACCAGCAGCGCCTTCGGGAAACCGGCATCATCGGCAGCAGCGTGGCCGTCGTGAAGAACGGCGTCATCTCGCATACCGCGTTCGAGGGCTATCAGGACCGCGCGACAGAGCGGCCGACCGACGCCGACACCATCTATCACTGGGCGTCGATCACCAAGACGCTGACCGGCGTCGCGATCATGCAGCTGCGCGACCGCGGTCTGCTGTCGCTCGACGATCCGGCGGTCAAGTACGTGCCGGAGCTGCGGGAAGTCCACAATCCGTACGGCGACATCTCCCAGGTGACGATCCGTCATCTGATGACGCACAGCGCCGGCTTTCGCGCCGGCACATGGCCGTGGGGCGGCGACCAGCCGTGGCATCCATTCGAACCGACGCGCTGGGCGCAGGTGGTGGCGATGATGCCGTATACCGAGCTGCAATTTCAGCCCGGCACTAAGTACAGCTACTCCAACCCAGGCGTCATCTTTCTCGGACGCATCATCGAGCTGTTCTCCGGCGACGATTACGAGGTCTACATCAACAAGAACATCTTCATGCCCCTCGGCATGACCCGCAGCTTCTTCGATCGCGCGCCTTACTTTCTCACGTCACACCGCTCACACAGCTACGAGGCGGACGACGACGGGATCAGGGAGCAACGGTTCGACTTCGACAGCGGCATCACCGTTTCGAACGGCGGACTGAACGCGCCGGTCGGCGACATGGCCAAGTGGCTGACCTTCCTCATCGACGGCAACGAGACGATTTTGAAACGGTCGTCGCTCCTGGAAATGTCGGTGCCGCAGATTCGCGCGAAGGATGGCGAAGGCGGAAGTGGAAGCGACGTCCGGGCTGGTCTATCGTTTTTCATCGAGCGCTACGGAGACGTGGAACTGGTCGGCCACAGCGGCGACCAGAACGGCTTCATCTCGCATCTCTACGTGCACAGGCCGTCGCGGTCCGGATATGTGGTGTCGTTCAATACCGACGCGACCTCGAAGCGGGATCCTCGCCACACCACGCGCGCAGTCGACAACGACCTGCGCGATGTCATCGTCCGCGAATTGTTCGGGCCCGGACCGGCGCGATGACGCTCGAGGGAATCCGCGAGATCTGCGCTGGCGGGCGCTGCGCTCGATCGCAGCGAGTTGACGCAGCTGCTGAAACGGTCTTACGAGCTGGTCGTGGAGAAGCTGCCGAAATCAAAACGGCCGACGGCGACGGCGCGCAGCGTCAGTCCTGGCCGTTCGTCAGGTAAGCGCTGAGCCAGATTGGCAGAAGCGCCCGAAACGTGTCGTCGACGATTCGCGCGAGGGAAGCCCGGTCGGCGAGAATCTTCGCATCATCCGGGCGATCGAGGAACAGCCACCGTCCGACGAAGATCCATTCCAGCGCGGCGGCGTTCTGACACTTCACCAGCCACTCGACGGCCCTCGGGGCCAATAGATCGGTGGCTGGCGGGTTGCTGCCGTATTGGATAAAACCGCTGTTGTCCGCCATCCACTCCGCCAGTTGGCGCGTCCACGAACGGTCGACGACCTGTTGAAAGCGGGCGAAGTAGGCAAGCGCGCGCTCGGAACCGGAGCCACCCTCGGCCCCCCCTCGTTCAGCCGCGAAGCTGAACCCGAGACCGATCCGCACGCAATTTGCCGGGAAGGGCGGGTTGCTGAACCAGCCGAGGTTGAACTGCGGCTCCCAGCGTCCACCCTGGTGGAAGGCGTAGATGTGTCCGCTGGCGTGCGAGTGGAAGCTGTTGGCGTGAAAGAGCTTGGTGCCCGGCTCCCGTTCCCGCCTGCGTGTCTCCACGATTTTCGCCGCGGTGCTGGTGGCATTGATCGCGTCGAAGAGCGCTTCCATGCGCGGCTGCAGCGTGCGGCTGGACTGATCGGCCGGCAGCGTCTCGAGGATGGTGAATTCGCGGGCCGTGAATCCCGTCGTGGCGCGAGCGGCAGCGGTCGGCGTCATCGCGCGGCGTTTGCGGACTTCGTTCAGCAGATTAGTCGCCACACCGTTCGAGGGATTCAGCGCGAGGGCCGAGCGGAAGGCGGCGACGGCTTCGTCGAACTCACGCAGTTCCATGTAGCAGCGGCCGAGGCGGGTCCAGGCCGGAGCGTTCGCCGGCGCCTGCGCGAGGATCTCGGAGTTGATGCGCACGGCGTCCGGTCCGAAGTCCGAGCGCTTCATCAGGTCGAGGGCACGCGCTTCGAGCGCCTTCAGGTCAGTGGGCATGATGAAGTTAGAAGTGTGAAGTTAGAAGTGTGAAGTTAGAAGTGTGAAGTTAGAAGTGTGAAGTTAGAGAAGTTTCAAGTCGGAAATCTGAGACCGGAAATGAAAAAAGGCCCAATCGTCTTTCGACGATTGGGCCTCGAGTGAATAATGCCGGCAGCGACCTACTCTCCCACACAGTTTCCCATGCAGTACCATCGGCGGTATCAGGCTTAACTTCCGTGTTCGGAATGGGAACGGGTGTGACCCTGATCCTATGACCACCGGCAAACTTGCTGCCTGGGGTCCCTCCTGCGCTCGCGGTGCGAGCTTTGGCGGGCTGGCCTTATTGCGGCCTGCCTCGCGAAAGCGCCGGTTAGGCGCGTAGGCGGGTCGTCCCAGACAATCTTTGTAAAAGAGCGTGAACCTGGATGTCCAGATGCGCGAACCTGGGGTTCGCGCCAACTGAATATTCTGCAAACGGTAGTTTTGACCGACGACACTCACGCAGCGGTTTCTGCGTGCATGTTCCACGACGATGTCGTGGAGAAAGAATTAATGGTCAAGCCTCACGGCTGATTAGTATCGGTAAGCTCAACGCATCACTGCGCTTACACACCCGACCTATTACCTGGTCATCTTCCAGGAGCCTTTAGCAGCCTTACGGCTGGGGAGATCTCATCTTGTGGAGGGTTTCACGCTTATATGCTTTCAGCGTTTCTCCCTTCCGGACGTAGCTACCCGGCGCTACCGCTGGCGCGATAACCGGTACACTAGAGGTCCGTCCATCCCGGTCCTCTCGTACTAAGGACAGCCCCACGCAAATCTCCTGCGCCCATGATAGATAGAGACCGAACTGTCTCGCGACGTTCTAAACCCAGCTCACGTACCACTTTAACCGGCGAACAGCCGGACCCTTGGAACCTGCTACAGCTCCAGGATGTGATGAGCCGACATCGAGGTGCCAAACCCTAGCGTCGATGTGAACTCTTGGCTAGGATCAGCCTGTTATCCCCGGCGTACCTTTTATCCGTTGAGCGATGGCCCTTCCACGCGGAACCACCGGATCACTAAAGCCTGGTTTCCCACCTGCTCGTCTTGTAGGACTCGCAGTCAAGCTCGCTTATGCTTTTGCACTCTATGGCTGATTTCCAAACAGCCTGAGCGAACCTTCGCGCGCCTCCGTTACACTTTAGGAGGCGACCGCCCCAGTCAAACTACCCACCTAGCAGTGTCCCTGACCTGGATGACAGATCGAGGTTAGAACGTCGAAGTGTTAAGGGTGGTATCTCACCGTTGACTCCCCCGACTCCGAGAAGCCGAGATCAAAGTCTCCCACCTATCCTGCGCATAACACGTCAACATTCACTACTAGGATGTAGTAAAGGTGCACGGGGTCTTTTCGTCTAATCACGGGCAACCGGCGTCTTCACCGGTACCACAAATTCGCAGTGCCCCTCGTTGAGACAGCTCCCAAATCATTACGCCATTCGTGCAGGTCGGAACTTACCCGACAAGGAATTTCGCTACCTTAGGACCGTTATAGTTACGGCCGCCGTTTACCGGGGCTTCAGCTCGAAGCTTCGCCTTGCGGCTAACCTCTCCCTTTAACCTTCCGGCACCGGGCAGGCGTCAGGCCATATACGTCGTATTCGACTTAGCATAGCCCTGTGTTTTTAGTAAACAGTTGCTTGGGACTCTTTATTGCAACTCCCTCACGCTTCGTGGCGCGAAGCCACTAACGCTAACGGAGTACCCCTTCTTCCGAAGTTACGGGGTGAGTTTGCCGAGTTCCTAAACGAGGGTTCTCACTCGCACCTTAGGATTTTCTCCTCGCCTACCTGTGTCGGTTTACGGTACGGGTACCCAAAAGACTCCTTAGAGGATTTTCTCGGCAGCGTGGCGTCTGTGACTTTGCGAGCCTTACGACTCTCGCTATGACACCTCAGGGAATGTGATCCACCGGATTTTCCTGGCGGATCCCCCTACATGTCTAAACCCACACGTCCAATCGTGGGCTCACATAGCCTCCTGCGTCTCCCCATCGTGATAACGTCTTCGAGGTAGTTCTGGAATATTAACCAGATATCCATCCGCTACGCCTTTCGGCCTCGCGTTAGGACCCGACTAACCCTGAGCGGACGAACCTTCCTCAGGAAACCTTAGGCTTACGGTGGAAAGGATTCTCACCTTTCTTATCGCTACTTATGCCGGCAGGGTCACTTCTCACCACTCCACCAGTCCTTACGGTCTGGCTTCACGGCTGTGAGAACGCTCCTCTACCAATATGTGCTCCCGCAGGAGCACGTCTATTCTATGGCTTCGGTCTTGTGCTTAAGCCCCGTTGGATTGTCGGCCCAAAGCCGCTTGACCAGTGAGCTATTACGCTTTCTTTAAAGGATGGCTGCTTCTAAGCCAACCTCCTGGTTGTCTGAGCGTCTTCAGATCCTTTCCCACTTAGCACAAAGTTAGGGACCTTAGCCGATAGTCTGGGCTGTTTCCCTTTCGACGATGAAGCTTAGCCCCCACCGTCTCACTCCCGGGATACGTGTCGTTGGCATTCGCAGTTTGATTGGATTCAGTAAGCTGGTAAGCCCCCTAGTCCATTCAGTTCTCTACCACCAACGCCGACCTCCCGAGGCTGCTCCTAAAAGCATTTCGAGGAGAACGGGCAATCACGAGGTTTGATTAGCCTTTCACCCCTATCCACAGTTCATCCGAGCTGTTTTCAACCAACACCGGTTCGGACCTCCACGCGGTGTTACCCGCGCTTCATCCTGACCATGGATAGATCACCTCGCTTCGCGTCTATTCCCAGCGACTTGTCGCCCATTTCGGACTCGCTTTCGCTACGGCTCGCTTACGCTTAACCTCGCCACTGAGAATAACTAGCCGGCTCATTATGCAAAAGGCACGCGGTCAGGCATTCCGGAGCAAGCTCCGGCATAGCCCTCCCACTGCTTGTAGGTATACGGTTTCAGGTACTATTTCACTCCCCTCACAGGGGTTCTTTTCACCTTTCCCTCACGGTACTGGTTCACTATCGGTCACCAGGAAGTATTTAGCCTTACGAGATGGTCCTCGTAGATTCCCACGGGATTTCACGTGTCCCGCGGTACTCAGGAACCTGTCCAGCGAGCCAATCGACTGTCGTCTACCGGGCTGTCACCGTCTCTGGCCGATCGTTCCAGATCGTTCGACTAGCTGATTGGTTGCTCACTCGCCGGCCTTGCGGCCTGACAGGCCCTACAACCCCATCGTGCAAGCACGATGGTTTGGGCTGTTCCGCGTTCGCTCGCCGCTACTAGCGGAATCACTATTGTTTTCTATTCCTGCAGGTACTGAGATGGTTCACTTCCCTGCGTTGCCTTCTCACCGCCTATGTATTCAGCGGAGGATTCTCCGGGATTAGCCAGAGAGGGTTTCCCCATTCGGAAATCCCCGGGTCAAAGCTCATTTGCAGCTCACCGGGGCTTATCGCAGCTTATCGCGTCCTTCATCGACTCCTGGTGCCAAGGCATTCACCGTACACCCTTAGTAGCTTGACCATATAGAAACTCGAAACTGACGCTGCTTGTCGTGATCGCGGGCAAGCCCT
>CAVQFC010000001.1:325000-947940 GCA_963711765.1 uncultured Acidobacteriota bacterium
TGTCAATCGCGGCGCGTTTAGGGGAACCTTCTAAGGTTACTAACGACTTTTGACTCTGTCAACCCCTAAATTCAAAACCGAAGAATTATTTTCAACGGTCGGGATTGCCTGTCTTGGGTCGTTCTTGGCTTCGACGGAGGTCAACCTGCGCTGTGTTGCTCGGAAGTGTTTCTGGTCTTCCCTGGCAGAATTTCTCGCGACCGAACGTTTAGTGAGTATCTCGTACCGAGTCGGGTACGTCAAGTCGGCGATGTAAACAGCTCAGACCAGGCGCACCAGATGCGTCTGTTTCTGCCCTTTTCGCAGCACCAGCAAGCGTCCGCCGATCGCATCCGCACTCGTGATGCGCATCTGCACATCCGACACGCGACGATTGTTCACGTACACGCCGCCTGATTGCACCAGACGCCGCGCTTCGCTCTTCGACGGCGCGAGCTGCACGCGCGCGACGAGATCGACCATGCCGATGCCCTCGCCACCGACATCACTCGCAGACATTTCTGTCGACGGCACATCTTCAAACACCGCGAGCACATCGTCGGCCGACAGCGTCGCGATGTCTTCGCTGAAGAGCACGCTCGACGCATGCTCCGCCCGCGCCAGCCGATCGGCGCCGTGCACAAGTGTCGTCACCTCGCGCGCAAGCACCCGCTGCGCTTCGCGTTTTTCCGGCGCGCTGAGCGTCGTGCTCTCGAGTTCATCGATCGCCGCCCGCTCGAGAAACGTGAAGTATTTGAGGTACGCGATCACGTCGCGGTCGTCGGTGTGGAGCCAGAACTGATAGAAGCGAAACGGCGATGTGCGAATGGGATCGAGCCAGATCGTGCCGGCCTCGGTCTTGCCGAACTTCACACCAGACGCCATCGTCACGAGCGGCGTGACGAGACCGTGCGCTTTCTTCGCGCGCAGCTTGCGAATCAGCTCGATGCCCGCGGTGATGTTGCCCCATTGATCGCTGCCGCCCATCTGCAGCGTGCATCCATAGCGGTCGAACAGCTCAAGGAAGTCCCGCGCCTGCAGCAACAAGTAGCTGAACTCGGTGTAGGAAATGCCGTCCTCGCTCTCGAGCCGGCGGTGGACGGATTCCTTCTGCAGCATGTAGTTCACGGTGAAGTACTTGCCCGTGTCGCGAAGGAATCCGAGCAGGTCGAACGACGCCAGCCAGTCGGCGTTGTTGACCAGCCGCGCTGGATTCCCGCTCCGATCGAAATCAAGAAAATGCGCCAGCTGCGCCTTGATGCCGTCGACGTTGGCGTTGATTTCATCGAGCGTGAGGAGCGTTCGCTCCTTTGCCTTTCCGCTCGGGTCGCCGATCATCCCGGTGCCGCCGCCGGCGATCGCGATCGGCGAGTGACCGAAACGCTGCATCCGCGCCAGCGTCACCATGTGCAGCAGGCTGCCGATGTGCAGGCTCGACGCGGTTGGATCGAACCCGATATACGCGGTCACGCGCTCGGTCGCGAATAGATCGCCCAGGCCTTCGGTCGCGTCGAATATCAAGCCGCGCCACTGCAGTTCGTCGAAGAGATTCGTCATTGTTTGCAACGGGTTACTATACCAGTCGATGGCCGTGACCCGCCGCGCCGTCCTGAAGACGATGGTCGCCGCCGGCGTCGGCAGCGTCGCTGGAACGGGTGCGTACGGCTTCTTCTACGGCCGCCACGAGTTCTCAATCACCCGCGCGGCGTTACCCATCGTAAATCTGCCGCCCGCCCTCATCGGGCTGCGCATCGGCCTGATCACCGACGTCCACCGCAGTTTTTTCGTCTCCCACGAAGACGTCGCGCACGCGGTGGCCGCGCTGAACGCCGAGAAACCTGATCTCACCGTCCTCGGTGGCGACTATGTCACCTATGGCGATCGTCAGTACGTCGGACCCGCCGCGGAGGCGCTGGCGCCGCTGACGGCGCCGCAGGGCGTGTTCGGCGTTCTGGGCAACCACGACGACGATCACGACATGCCGGCGGCGCTTGGCAAGAACGGCGTGCAGATGCTGAAGGATGCGCGTACCCGCCTCACCATCCGCAACGAACCTATCGACATCGTCGGCATCCGCTACTGGACCAAGCGCCAGATCGACATCGCCGCGCTGACGCGCGACACCGCGCCCATGACGATGTTGCTGGCGCACGATCCGCGAAGGTTGACCGAAGCGGCGGCGCTCGGTGTCCCGCTGGTGTTGTCGGGACACACGCACGGCGGGCAGGTGGTGCTGCCCGTGGTCGGCGCGATCGCGGCGCAGAAATTTCCGGTTATCGAAGGCATCGGACGCCGGGATCGGACGACGCTGTTCGTGAGCCGCGGGGTGGGAACGATCTACGTGCCGGTGCGGATCAATTGCCCGCCGGAGGTTGCGGTGCTGACCCTGCAACCTGCTTGAGTCCACCGACAATCGCCAGGGCGCCGCTCCGCCAGAAACAATCGACGAGCGCGAAGCCGGCGTGCCTCAGCCACACGAGATGGTGCAGGAGCTGCCCGGGTTCGAGACGATCGGCGACGAGCAGCACGCCGCGCGGCGACAGACGATCGGCGACCGCCTTGTAGAGGTACTGCTTCTTGGCATCGTTGAGGGCGCTGATGTGCATCGACGACACCACGACATCGGCGCCGAACATGCGATCCCACCAGTCGAGCGCGGACAGGTCGAAGGCAACGACGCGCACTCGATCGCCGAACCCGACCAACCGCTCCGCAACGGCCGTGCGAACAGATTCGTCGTGCTCGAGCACTGTCAGGTTTGCACGAGGGAATTGGGTCAGCAACGCTTCGGTCAGTGCGGCGTCGCCGGCGCCCAGTTCGATCATTTTCACGGGCTCGTCCGGCCCGAACGGAAGGAGAGAGACCAGGGTATCGATCATGCAGATTACGCCGTTCGAGCTGTTTGCGCGGGAGTGAACCGCCGGCCGTCGATCGCCCAGCCGCCCGCAAGCACGATACCGATCGCCATCGGATACAAACGATGCTCTTCGATCAGGATCCGCTCGGACAACGTCACTTCTGTGTCGCCCGGCAGGACCGGCACCGCCGACTGCAGGACGATGGGACCCGCATCGAGCTCCGGGGTGACGAAGTGCACGGTTGCGCCGCTGAACTGAACGCCGTGCTCGATCGCCTGGCGGTGGGCGTCGAGCCCCGGAAACGACGGCAACAATGACGGATGGATGTTGAGGATGCGCTGCGGAAAGGCGTCGAGCAGCGGTGCCCCCACCAGTCGCATGAAACCGGCAAGGCACACGAGATCGACGCCGCGGGCGGTCAGGACGTCGGCCAGCGCGCGGTCGTACTCGTCCCGCGACGGGCGGTCACGCGACGGCAGGCAGATCGCCTCGACGCCGGCATCGCGCGCGCGCTGCAGCCCGCCAGCGCCCTCTCGATTCGAGACAACGACGACTACGGCCGCATCGAGCGCTCCGGTCTTCGTGGCCTCGAGAATCGACTGCAGATTGGAACCGCGCCCGGAAATCAACACCGCGAGCCGGTGGCCGGAAGGTTGGATCACGGCTAAGGCTTACGCGTAACGAATGGCACGATCGCCTTCGGCGATGACGCCGATTCGAACGGCGGGTTCACCGGCACGGGTCAGATGGTCGAGCACTTGGCCGGCGTCGTTCGCTGCGCACGCGAGCACCAGGCCGATACCCATGTTGAAAGCGCGGAACATCTCGTCCATCGAGATCGAGCCGTGCTTCTGGAGCAGGCCGAAAATCGCAGGAACCTTCCATGACGACAAGTCGATGTCCGCCGCGCAGCCGTCCGGAAGGATGCGCGGCAGGTTCTCGGTAATCCCGCCTCCGGTAATGTGCGCCAACCCCTTCACGTCACCGCGCTCCAGCAACGGCCGCACCAGCGACAGATACGAGCGATGCGGCGCGAGCAGTGCTTCGCCGATAGTGGCATCGAGCTCGGGGATCATCGTGTCGGGCTGCCACCCCGCGAGGTCGAAGAACACCCGTCGTGCAAGGGAATATCCGTTGGTGTGCAGGCCGGCCGACGGCAAGCCGATCAGCACGTCACCAGGACGGATACTTTTTCCGTCGATCACCTTCGAACGGTCGACGATGCCGACGATGAAGCCGGCGATGTCGTATTCGCCGTCGCTGTAGAATCCCGGCATCTCGGCGGTCTCGCCGCCAATCAGGGCGCAGCCGTTCTCCCGGCAGCCGCGCGCCACCCCTTTCACCACCTGCTCGGCGATGTCGGGCGAAAGCCGACCGGTGGCCAGGTAGTCGAGGAAAAACAAGGGTTCGGCGCCCTGCACGAGGATGTCGTTGACGCAGTGGTTGACGAGATCCGCGCCGATGGTGTCGTGGTGGCCGGTCATGAAGGCGACTTTCAGCTTGGTGCCGACACCGTCGGCGCTCGAGACGAGCACGGGTTCCTGGAAGCGGGCGGTATCAAGACGAAAGAGGCCGCCGAACGAGCCGATGTCTGAGAGCACGCCAGACGTGAACGTCGATCGCGCCAGCGAGCGGATCCGGCGCACGGTCTCGTTGCCGGCGTCGATGTCGACACCGGCCGCTTTGTAGTCGCTCATCCTCAGAAGTCCAGCTTGGCGATCAGCGACTGCATGAGCGCTCGCTGCGGCGAGGTGGCAGGAGAATCCCAGTAGGTACGCCTGACGAGCGCGAAGAAGCGCTCCTTGTCGAGGTCCTCCTCGAGCATGTCGAAGCCTTCCGCCATGAGCACGATCGCGTCGTTGCGGTCGGCACGCTTCTGGAGCGTGGTGATGACCAGCGGCGTGTTGCGCAGAGCGACCGTGGCCAGCGCCAGCGACACCGGTGCCCGCGTTGGATCCCTGGACGGGATTCCGACCTCGATCAACGCATCAAGGGCATCGGCATGGCCGGCCACCGCCAGAACACCAAGGCCGCTGGCGGAGGCGCGCAGCAGTTCCTGAAAGCCGGTGTTCTTGTCCGAGAACTTCAGCGTCTCGACCAGAAACCCTTCGTGCGATCCGCAATTGACGTCGAGCAGGCAGATCGCGGTCGCGACCGCGGGCTGCGACTGGCGCGGTGCCGAGCGCTGCAGCCCGGCGAGCGTGTCGAGCGCACGCTTGTCGCCGATTTTTCCCAGCGAGAGCGCCGCATCGTCCTGCAGCGGGCCATCGAGTTTGGCGACCGCAATCAGCGCGTCCACCGCATACGTGGCCTTGTAGTCGCCGAGCGCTTCGATCACGGCGCTGCGAAAAAAGTCCTCCCCTCGCTTGACCTCCAGCAGCAACGCCTGCCGGATCCGTGGCGTTTCCTCAGCCGGCGGCAAGGCGGCGAGCGCCGCCAGCGCGCGGACCAGTGACGGACGGACGAACTCCGCCTGTTCCTTGTTCAGCGCGCCAAGGAATTGCGTGCTCAGCGTGCGGTCGGGATTGTGTTCGAAATAGCTGTAGGCGACGGCGCGCAGTCGATCGTTGGGGCTGGCCAGCGACTCGCGCATCGCGTCCTTCGCGCGCGGATCGTTGAAGCCGGTCAGCAGGACGAGCGACCGGTAGCGCACATATCCGTCAGCGTGCTCGGAAACCGCGTGCTGAAGCGCAACCACGGCTTGAGCAGGCGCCGTGCGCCTGACCGTGCGAGACGCCGTCGGTCCGAGTGTTGTAGTCGAGGTCGCCGAGCTTATCGATGGCGGCCTGCAGCTGTGCAGGCGAGACGGTCTGGGGCGCGGGCGGTTCCTGGGCGCAGGCGTCGCGTGCAGCGAGCTCAACACAAAGCACGCAGAGGACACAAAGCAGCAGACACACCAGGTTTGACCTCTGGGTCCTTGTTGGTGGCCTTGGTGTCCTTGGTGTTTGCCCCACCCAGCGGTTTGTGCTCATTTCGCCACCGGTTCGTTCTTGTCCAGCTTCAGCGCCAGCTGTAAGTAGCTGGCCTGATCGCTCGGGATCTGCACTGGATACTCGCCCGTATAACACGAACTACAGTACGAGCCACGCTCGCGGCCCACCGTGCTCATCAATCCTTCGAGACTGAGATACGCGACGCTGTCGGCCTCGAGAAACTCGCGGATCTCTTCGAGCGTATGCGTCGCCGCGATCAGCTCCGACTTCTGTGGCGTGTCGACACCGTAGAAACAGGGCGAAATCGTCGGCGGACAGCTGATCCGCACGTGGACCTCTTTCGCGCCCGCGGCTCGTACCATGCCGACGATCTTGCGGCTCGTCGTGC
Source organism: uncultured Acidobacteriota bacterium (assembly GCA_963711765.1). Taxonomy (GTDB): domain Bacteria; phylum Acidobacteriota; class Vicinamibacteria; order Vicinamibacterales; family CAVVIG01; genus CAVQFC01. The sequence continues at coordinate 331,159 of CAVQFC010000001.1, forward strand.
CGCGCACGAGCGAATCGTCGACCAGCACGACCCGCTTGCCGTCGAGGATACTGCGAACCGGGTTCAGCTTGACCTTCACACCGAAGTGACGAATCGACGACTGCGGCTGAATGAACGTGCGGCCGACATAGTGATTGCGAATCAGGCCCATGCGCAACGGCACGCCCGACTGTTCGGCGAAGCCCATCGCGGCGCAGACCCCCGAGTCGGGCACGGGGACGACCACATCGGCAGCGACGGGGCGTTCGCGCGCCAGCACACGGCCCAGTTCGGTCCGTGTTTCGTTGACACTGCGACCAAACACGTAGCTGTCGGGCCGGGCGAAGTACACGTGTTCGAAGATGCAATGCGCGAGCGGCGCGGGAGGGAACGGCTTGAACGACCGAACGCCGTCGCGGTCCACGATCAGAATTTCGCCGGGCTCGACGTCCCGCTCGTAGGTGGCGCCGATCAGATCCATCGCGCAGGTTTCCGAGCAGATCACCACCGCGTCACCGAGGCGACCCAGCGCCAGCGGCCGGAAGCCATGTGGATCGCGGACGGCGATCAGGCTGTCCCTGGTCTGCATCACGAGCGAGAACGCGCCTTGAATCTGCGACACCGACTCGATGATGGCGCCCTCGACGCCGCGCGCTTTCGATCGCGCATAGAGGTGGAGAATGACTTCGGTGTCGCTGTTCGACTGGAAAATCGATCCCTGCCGGACCAGCTCGTCGCGCAGCTCGCGCGCGTTGACGATGTTGCCGTTGTGGCAGAGAGCGATTTGGCCGTGCGCGCAGTCGATCAGGATCGGCTGCGCGTTCAGCAATTTGCTCTCGCCAGCGGTCGAATAGCGCACGTGACCGATGGCAATCGGTCCGGCCAGCTGCGACAGCGTTTCGCCGTCGAACACGTCGGCGACGTAGCCCATCGACTTCGAGATCCGGACCCGTTCGCCGTTCGAGGCCGAAATGCCGGCGCTCTCCTGACCGCGATGCTGCAGCGCGTACAGCCCCAGGTAGGTCATGTTCGCCGCTTCGGGATGGCCAAAGATGCCGAAGACGCCGCACTCGTCCTTGAATTTATCGAACATATTCAGGCCACGCGCTTCACAAAATACCGTTCGATCGCTCCGGACCACAGCCGTTCGGCATCGTCGACGGATTGATCGATCACTATCGCGCCGCCGACCGCGATCCGCAACTGGCTTCCGCCGGTCTGCCCGATCACCGCGGCGGGCACCCCAGCCGCTGCCGCCCGTTCGAGCACGTGCATGACATCCTCCGGCACTGCCGAGATCACGACTCGGGATGCCGATTCGCCAAAAAGCGCGCCGGCGACATTCGCGACCGATACCGTGCTGGTCCGAATGCCGGCGATTGAGACTTCGGCACCGATGCCGTTGGTGCCGAAACAGCACTCGGCCAGCGTGACCGCGATGCCGCCATCCGAACAGTCGTGCGCCGAACGCATCATCCGGTCGGCCGCGAGGGCGACCAGCAACAGCTGCAGCGAATGTTCGGCGACCAGATTCAACGCTGGCGGCACGCCGCGGACCAGACTGTGCACGACGTTCAGGTACTCGCTGCCGCCAAGCTCTCCAAGCCCTTCGCCGAGCAGGATGATGGCATCGCCGGCTTCCTGAAATCGGCGGCCGACGACGCGATCAGCGTGCTCGAGCAGGCCGACCACGCCAATCGTCGGCGTCGGATAGATCGCCTTGCCGTCGGTCTCGTTGTACAGACTGACGTTGCCGCCGGTGATCGGCACATCCAGCGCCCGGCACGCTTCGCCGATCCCCTCGACTGCCTTGGCCAGCTGCCACATGATCGGCGGACGCTCGGGGTTGCCGAAGTTCAGGCAGTTGGTCGCGGCCAGCGGCAGCGCGCCTGAACAGGCGACGTTACGCGCGGCTTCTGCAACGGCGAGCATCGCGCCGCGTCGCGGATCGAGATAGCAATATCGACCGTTGCCATCGAGCGACATCGCCAGCGCTCGATCGGTGCCTTTGATGCGCACCACGCCGGCGCCCAGCCCCGGCAGGTTGATGGTGTTGGTCCGCACCATATGGTCGTACTGACGGTAAATCCAGTGCTTGCTGGCGACGGTGGGCGACGCGAGAATCGTCTGTAGCGCCTGGTTTGGTTCTGTAACGGCCTTGAGGGCATCCCACGGCAACGCGTCGAGATCGAGCGTTGCCAATTCACGAAGATAATCCGGCTCGATCATGGGCCGCCGATACAATGGCGCCTCGTCGGTGAGCGCGCCGTTCGGAATCTCGGCGACGACGACCCCCTTCTCCTTGACGCGGAGCATGCCGTCGCTGGTGACGTGACCGATCTTCACGGCGTGCAGATCCCATTTTTCGAAGATGCGTTCGACTTCCGCTTCGCGCCCAGGCTTGGCGACCAGCAGCATGCGCTCCTGTGATTCGGAAAGCATGATCTCGTACGGCGTCATGCCAGTCTCACGCTGGGGCACGAGCGACACGTCGATTTCGACCCCGGCGCCGCCTCGCGATCCCATCTCGGTGGTCGAGCAAGTCAGCCCGGCGGCGCCCATGTCCTGGATGCCGATCAACACGTCGGTCTGCATCACTTCGAGGCAGGCCTCGAGGAGCAGCTTTTCCATGAACGGATCGCCGACTTGAACCGCCGGACGTTTCTCCGCCGACTTCTCGTCAAATTCCGCTGACGCCATGGTGGCGCCGTGGATACCATCGCGGCCGGTCTTGGCGCCGACGTAGTAGACCGCGTTACCAACCCCGGAGGCGACGCCTTTGATGATGTCCGACGCCCTGGCGATGCCGAGACAGAACACATTGACCAGCGGGTTGCCGGCATACGACGGTTCGAATACCACCTCGCCGCCGATCGTCGGGATGCCGATGCTGTTGCCGTAACCGGCGATGCCGGCGACGACACCTTCGACCAGACGGGCGGTACCCGGCGCGTCGAGCGATCCGAAGCGCAACGAATTGAGCAGCGCGATCGGCCGGGCGCCCATCGTGAAGATATCGCGGATGATGCCGCCGACCCCTGTCGCCGCACCCTGATACGGTTCGATGAACGATGGGTGATTGTGCGACTCGATCTTGAAAACCGCCGCCAGTCCTTCGCCGATATCGACCGCGCCGGCATTTTCGCCCGGTCCCTGCAGCACCTGCGGACCCTCGGTCGGCAGGGTCTTCAGGTGGACGCGCGAGCTCTTGTAGCTGCAGTGCTCGGACCACATCACCGAAAAGATTCCGAGCTCGGTGAGATTCGGTTCGCGGCCCATGAACGCGATGATCCGTTCGTACTCGTCGAGCTTTGAGGCCGTGCCGCTCCAGAACCTTGGCGTCGATCATCTCTTCTCCGGCGGCCCCGAAAGGACCGCCCCTGGCCTTTGCCGAAAATCCTCTGCCGAAAACATAAACGCGGGAGTCCTAAGACGATCGCGCCACAGCCTGCAGCGCGGGACTCTCGGCCCCGCGCAGGATCGATTCGAAGATCACCCGGCCGTCAACGCCACCCAGCAGCGCTTCGCATGCACGTTCCGGGTGCGGCATCATGCCGACCACGTTGCGCCGCTCGTTGCAGATCGCGGCGATCGCGTTCACCGATCCATTCGGGATTCCAGCCATCGTCGAGCCGACCGGCCGGGTCGGTATAGCGCAGAATCACCTGATGGTTGGCTTCGATCCGCTCGAGCATGTCCGGCGGTGCGAAGTAGTTCCCCTCGCCATGACCGATCGGAATCCGCAGGACTTGCCCGACGGCGGCGCCGCGCGAAAACGGCGTGTCGGTCTGTTCCACCCGAACCTGGACATGCTCGCAGCGATATTTCAGGCTGCGGTTGCGCAGCATCGCGCCCGGCAGCAAGCCGGCTTCGAGGAGAATTTGAAAGCCGTTGCAGATGCCGAGCACGGGGCCGCCGCGTTCGGCGAACGCACGGACCGGCGCCATGATCGGTGAGAAGCGCGCCATCGCGCCGGTCCGCAGATAATCGCCGTGCGCGAAGCCGCCCGGAAGAATGAGGACGTCGGCGCCTTTGAGGTCAGTGTCCTTGTGCCAGAGATAGTCGGCCTCCTGGCCGAACAGATCTCTGGCGGCGTGAAGCGCGTCCTCGTCGCAGTTACTGCCGGGAAAGACGACAACACCGAATTTCATGGTCAGTCAACCTCGATGCGATAACTCTCGATCACGGGGTTGGCCAGCACCTTGTCGGCAACCTCGGCGGCCAGGGTGCGCGCGGTCGCCACGTCGGCGGCCGCGAGATCGAGTTCGAAGTACTTGCCTTGCCGGACATCGGCGACACCGTCGTAGCCGAGCGAGTGCAGCGCGTCGGCGATGACCTTGCCTTGCGGGTCGAACACCGACGGCTTCAACGTAACAAAAACGCGCGCACGCATGTCGTGTCCTCTGCGAGGGCTAGGCGGTAACGGTCTTGAACACCCGATCGAAAATCTCGTCGATGTGCCGCAGTTGGGTGTCGAGATCGAAGGCCCGCTCAATCTGCGCTGCCGGCAGCACGGCGGTGACGTCGGCATCGGCGAGCAGCAGGGCCTTGAAATCGCGATGCTCCGTGAACGAGCGCATCGCATTGCGCTGCACCCATTCGTAGGCCTGCTCCCGCGAGACACCACGCTGGGCCAGCTCGAGCAGCACGGTGCCGGAAAAAACCACGCCCCGCGACCGGTTCAGGTTCTCGAGCATCCGCTCGGGATAGACGACCATGCCGCGCACGATCCGCGTCATGCGGCGCAGCATATGGTCGAGGACGATGAAGCTGTCCGGAAGAATCACGCGTTCGACCGATGAGTGCGAGATGTCGCGCTCGTGCCAGAGCGCGATGTTCTCGAGCGCGGCGTGCGCGTTGCTCCTGACCAGCCGCGCCATCCCGACGATCTGTTCGCAGCCGATCGGGTTGCGCTTGTGCGGCATCGCCGACGAACCCTTCTGCCCCTTGCCGAACGGCTCCTCGACCTCGCCGATTTCTGTTTTCTGCAGTCCACGGATTTCGAGCGCGAACTTCTCGAGCGCCGCGGCGGTGATCGCCAGCGCCACCATCAGCTCAGCATGACGGTCTCGCTGGATCACCTGCGACGCTACGGGGGCAGGGTCGAGCCCGAGCCGGGCGCACACGGCCACTTCAATGGACGGCGGGAGGTGGGCAAACGTCCCGACCGCGCCGGACAGCTTGCCGACGCTGATGGTCTGGCGGGCGCGGCGGACCCGCTCGATATCGCGATCGACCTCGGCGTACCACAGCGCCAGCTTCAGCCCCAACGTCATCGGCTCGGCATGGACGCCGTGAGTCCGGCCGATCATCGGCGTCCGCCGGTGCTCCATCGCCCGCTCGCGAATCGCATCGGCGAGGACCTCCAGATCCCTGAGGATGACGTCGCACGCTTCGCGCATCTGAAGGGCCTGTGCGGTGTCGATGACATCGGACGAGGTCAGGCCGAAATGCAGCCAGCGCGCTGACGGTCCGACCTTCTCGGCCACCGCGGTGGTGAAGGCGATCACGTCGTGCTGGGTGGTCTGTTCGATCTCCTCGATGCGCGCAATGTCGAAGGCGCCGCGCTCGCGAATATCGCGGGCAGCGTCGGCCGGCACGATGCCGGCGGCGGCCATCGCTTCGGCGGCGGCGGTTTCAACGAGCAACCAGGTCTCGTAGCGGCGCTGGTCGCTCCAGATCCGCCCCATGTCGGGGTGGGTGTAACGGGCAATCATCTAATCGAGCGTGACGAATCGAGGCTGACTAATCAAGGTCGAGCCGCTCGCGCGAGATCTGCAACCCGTTCACGTTGCCGAGCACCGTCGCCGAGAGCGAGCCGTTGTGGAACAAATCCGCGGCGACGCGCTGCACGTCAGCGGCGGTCACCTTCTCGATGCCGATCAGCGTCTCGTCGAGGCCGAACTGCTTGTCGAAGTAAATTTCCTGCCGGGCCAGGTGCGACATGCGGCTCGCGGTGTTCTCGAGACTCAGCATCAGGCTGCCCTTGAGATGATCCTTGGACCGTTGCAACTCCGACGCCGACACTTCGGCGTGCTTGACGCCGCGCAACTCCTCGACGCACAAATCCACCACCTCGTCCACCGCGTCGTTCGCGCAGCCGGCGTAAATGGTGAAGGCGCCGGCGTCACGGTAGGCGCTGAGGCCGCTGAAGACCGCATAGGCCAGGCCGCGTTTTTCGCGGACGTTCTGAAACAGGCGCGAGCTCATCGAGCCGCCAAGCAGCGTGTTCAGCACGTAGCTCGAGTACCGATCGTCGTGATCCTGCGGATAACTGCCGACGCCGAGACAGACGTGGCTCTGTTCGAGCTCCTTGTTCCGGATCAGGACGTTGGGCACCACCGCGGGAGCATGGTCGGCGGCCGGCGCCCCGGCGCCAACCAGCGAACCGAATTTTTCGGCCACCAGCTCGCGAACGCGATCGTGTTCGAGATTGCCGACTGCCGACACGATCAGGTTGTCCGCGGTGTAGACGCCGCGGAAATAGTCACGCAGCAGGTCCGCGTTGAACGACTCGACCGTTTCCTTGGTTCCGAGAATCGGACGGCCGAGCGGATGGTTCTCCCAGAATCCCTGGGTGAACAACTCGTGTACCAGATCGTCCGGCGTGTCCTCGACCATCTTGATCTCTTCGAGGACGACCTTCTTCTCGCGCTCGATATCGTCAGGCATGAACGCCGGGTTGCGGACGATGTCGGAGAGGATGTCGATCGCCAGCGGCAGGTGCTCGTCGAGCACCTTGATGTAGTAGCTGGCGTATTCCTTCGCGGTGAACGCGTCGAGCTGGCCGCCGATGGAATCGATCTGCTGGGCGATGTCTTCCGCCGATCGCGTGGCCGTTCCCTTGAACAGCATGTGCTCGACGAAGTGCGCGATGCCGCTGCGCTCGGCGCTCTCGTGACGCGACCCGCGCGTCAACCACACCCCGATGCTGATCGAACGCACCTGGGTCATCTGCTCGGTCAGGATGCGCAGCCCGCTCGGAAGGACGTCTCTGACGATCGGGGAATCTGGCAAAGTGAGGCTCGCAACATGCTACCATCGAACGTCTCGGAACGCTGAGAAACGAGAGCGAAAGTGGCTGCCGCGGAACACCGACCCGACCTCGCCGACCTGGACCGCTCGGCGCTCGAGTCGGCGCTCACCAGCGCCGGGCATCAGCGTTTTCACGCCCGCCAGATTTTCCAGTGGATCTATCGCCGCGGCATCGTCGACGCGGCGGCCATGACCGACCTGTCGCGCGAACTGCGCACGACCCTCGCCGATCGCTTCACGCTGACGACACCATCGCTGGTGCTTCGCGAAAAATCGGCGGACGGCACCGAAAAATTCCTGCTGCGGCTCGCTGACCAGCGGCAGATCGAATCGGTCTTCATTCCCGACACGCCGGCGATGACGTTCTGCATCTCGACCCAGGTCGGCTGCGCCATGGCGTGCGCGTTCTGCCTGACCGGCAGGATGGGACTGGTTCGCAACCTGACCGCCGGCGAAATCGTCGGACAGGTGCGCGTGCTCGCTGAGGCGCTCGGCATGCGCGACGCCGCCTTCAACATCGTGCTCATGGGCATGGGCGAGCCGCTCCACAACTACGACGAGACGATGACGGCGCTGCGGATTCTGACCGACGAGCACGGGTTCGCGATGCCGCCGCGGCGCATCACGCTCTCGACGGTGGGACTGCTGCCGGCGCTCGAACGACTCGCCGGCGAGCCGGTGATGCCGAATCTCGCGATCTCGCTGCACGCGCCAACCGACCTGCAGCGCGGCGAGCTGGTCCCGATCAACCGGAAATACGGCGTCGCTGAAATCATCGCGGCCTGCAAGCGCTTCCCGGTCCGCAAGCGCAGCCGGATCACGTTCGAGTACGTGCTGCTCGCCGGCGTCAACGATTCGGCCGCCGACGCGCGTGCGCTGGCGAAGCTGGTCGCCGGCGTCAAGGCGAAGGTGAACCTGATTCCGCTGAACGCCGCGCCCGGAATCCCCTTCGAACGCCCGTCAGACGACATGATCGATCGATTCGCCAGGATTGTCGCCGACCGCGGCGTCATCGTGTCGGTCCGCAAGAGCCGCGGACGCGACATCCGGGCGGCGTGCGGTCAGCTGATCGTCGAAGGCCAGCGCAAGTCAGCCAGCCAGCAGCTCGCCATCGTGATGTGACGTCACCCGCACGCGGACCCAGTTGTTGCGGGGCGGCCCTGGCGGAATCCTGAGCTTCAGATAGTTTCCGGTCACGGCGACGCGGCCATCTTCGAGGGTCAGCGCGCGATGCGACGTCCCTACCTGAGAATCGCGAAACCTCACCGCCAGTCGCTGACCGATCTCCCGGACGCGGCGGCCGCGCTCGCGGATCTCGACTCCCGAAGCACGGTTCGCCATCTGCGACGCGGCGGTGCCGGGCCGATCCGAATACGGAAACACGTGCAGATGGGTCAGCGGCGACCGCTCGAGATACGCGGACAGCTGCTCGAAGTCATCTGCGGTTTCACCTGGAAAGCCGACGATGACGTCAGTTCCGATCGAGGCGTGAGGGATGCGCGATCGGATGTCGTTCACCAGCGCAGCGTAGTAGTCGATCGTGTACGGCCGTCGCATCGCTGCCAGCATCCGGTTGCTGGCGTGCTGCAGCGGCAGATGGAAATGCGGCGCGAAGCGATCAGACGCGACGACCAGATCGACGATCTCGCGCGTGCAGTCCATCGGCTCGAGCGACGAGATTCGAAACAGGACGCGCTCAGCCGACCCCGTCATGCCGCTGTCTGCAGGCTTCGCCAGCGCATCGATCTCACGCAACAAATCAATCAGCGACGAGCGCGGCGTCAGATCGCGGCCGTAAGAACCGAGATGAACGCCGGTCAGCGCGATTTCCTTGAATCCGGCCGCCGCGACCCTTGCCACCTCACGCCGCACGTCGTCGATCGGAATGCTCCTCGGCAAGCCTCTGGTCGTCGGAATGATGCAGTACGAGCACGGCTCGGCGCAGCCGGTCTGGACGCGCAGCGTGAAGGCGGTCCGCCCGGCGACGCCGGGCTCGATCGTCCGCGCCACAAGGGCCGTCTCCCTGCGCCTCTTGCTGCGCAGGTGCGCGGCGGAGAAGCTGGATCAGCCGCGGCTTGTCGTCGTTGACGACGACCTGCGTCGACGTTCGGGAGCGCGGCGAGTTCGTCCGGCCGGCGGGTGGCGTAACAGCCGGTGACGACGATCTGCGCGTTCGGATTGTTGCGCGCAATCCGGCGGATGGTCTGCCGCGCGCCCTGATCGGCGGTCGCGGTCACCGAGCAGGTGTTGACGATCACGATGTCGGCCTCCTCCGGCGCCACTGCCTCTGCGCCGGCGGCAAGCAGCTGCTCTTCGAAGCCGAGGGAGTCGGCTTGATTTACACGGCAGCCGAAGGTGATCACCGAGTACTTCACAGCGGGTACTCGACACAAAGGACACCAAGGACACGACGGTTCTTTTCTTTCATCATGACCAACGGGCCTCTCTGTCCATGGTGTCGAATCGGCGCTCGATCAATCTTGACCGAGCGTCTTCTTGCCGATGTCGTGCCGATACTGCATGCCGTCGAACGAAATCTGCAGGACCCCGGCGTAGGCGCGCGCAATGGCCTCGGCGTAATCGCTGGCCGCGTCCTACCACGGTCAGGACACGGCCGCCGGCGGTGACGAGCTGGCCGTCACGGCGCGCGGTTCCCGCGTGGAATACAGCGACACCCGGAATCGCTTCGGCACCCTCGATGCCACGAATCGCTGGCCTGATTCCGACGGACTCGGGATATCCGCGCGACGCGAGCACGACGCCGACGAGCCGATCGGCGCCGACGCCGACAGTCGACTGGCGAAGCGCGCCCGCGGCGCCGGCGACGAGTATGCGGCAGCAGCGGTTCTTCGATCAGCGGGAGGATCACCTGGGCTTCGGGATCGCCGAGTCGCACGTTGAATTCGATGACCTTCGGTCCGGACGAGGTCAGCATCAAACCGACGTAGAGAAATCCGCGAAAGGGATATCCCTCAGCGGCCATGCCAGCCACGACCGGATCGACGATTTCGCGCATGACCCGTGCGTGCATCGCCGCATCGATCAGCGGGCTCGGCGCGAACGCGCCCATGCCTCCGGTGTTCGGCCCGCGATCCTCGTCGAAGATCCGCTTGTGATCCTGCGCAGTGCCGATCGGAAGCGCGCGGACGCCGTCGCAGACAGCGAAGAACGACACCTCGGGTCCGGTCAGGCACTCTTCGATTACGAGACGATCGCCGGCGGCGCCGAATTTCCGGTCGCTCATCACGTCGGCGATCGCGGCTTCTGCCGCGGGCAGATCCGCGGCGATGACGACGCCTTTGCCGGCAGCCAGACCGTCAGCCTTGAGGACGACCGGCCATCCGAATGAGCCGCCGCGAACCAGGGCGAGCGCGTCGTCGGTCGATTCACAGGTCTGGAACCGGGCCGTCGGAATGCCGTGCCGCGCCATGAACGCTTTGGCGAATGCCTTACTCGACTCCAGGCGGGCGGCGGCCGAGGTCGGACCGAACAGCAGCCGGCCGTCAGCGGCAAAGCGATCGGCGATGCCCAGGCTGAGCGGGAGTTCCGGGCCGACGATGGTGAGGTCGATCTGCTCGCGATCGGCGAGCGCGAGGGCGGCGTCCGGATGCGCGAGGTCGAGAGGAACCGTACGGGCGAGCCCGGCAATTCCCGGGTTTCCGGGCGCGACGACCAGCTCTCCGACGTCACGGTCCTGCGCAAGACGAGCCGTCAGTGCGTGCTCGCGCGCACCGCCACCGATGACCAGAACTCTCATTTTATGAACGAGTTATGGCGAGAGAAGAGGTTGCTGGAGGAGGCGGGTCGAACGCGGACTATTTCGTTGACCTCGCCGTAGATTGCGCCTAGAATTCGCGTTTACTTGTGATAGCCTAGCATGTTTGCACCATTTGCCACCCGAAGGGGGTGTTACTCGCGTGGCTGAAGTAAAGATACAAGAGGGCGAATCGATTGAAAGCGCTCTCCGCCGGTTCAAGCGGAAGGTTCAGCAGGAAGACATCATCAAGGATATCAAGAAGCATTCCTTCTACCTGAAACCGGGCGACAAACGACGAGCCAAACAGGCGCTTGCACGTAAGCGGAATCGGAAGAAGCTCCGACGAGAAACGGAATAGATCCGACCCCGCGAGGTAGCGACCGATGGAGTTCCAGGACAGAATCCTCTCGTGCGTGGATTGCGGCGCAGAGTTCGTCTGGACGGCGGGAGAACAGCAGTTCTTCGCCGACAAGAACTTCAAGAACGAACCGAAGCGCTGCAAGGCCTGCAAGGGCAAGCGAGCAGCGCGTCCCGCCGGCGGGGGAATGGCCCGCGAACGCGTGGAGACCATCACCCAGTGTTCCGCCTGCGGCAAGGAGACGACGGTGCCCTTCAAGCCGACCCAGGGGCGCCCGGTGTTCTGCAAGGAATGCTTCCAGTCCCGAAAGTTCGCGGGGGCTGGCGGCGTCTGACGCGGTTCAGCGGTCGCGACTTCGTCAACCGGGACGGCCTGAAGGCGTCCCCTGCAGTTCGACTCATCGATCAGTACCCCGCGCCAGACGAGGCGTTCGCCGCCGGGCAACGCGGCTGTGCGCGGGGTGCATTTTCGTCTCGGACGAGTTGGCCGGCCCGATTACGTTGCGTGCGGGCGCAGGCGGGTGTTAAGCTCACACCGAACTTATCTGGAGCGTTTCCATGCAGATCGCGGAACGGGCCGTCGGCGACGTGATGGTGCTTGACCTCAAGGGCAAAATCACCCTCGGCGAAGGTGACGAATTGCTCAAGGACAAGGTCAACAGCCTCGTCAACCAGGGCCACAAGAAGATCATGCTGAACCTCGCCGAGGTCCCCTACATCGACAGCGCGGGCCTCGGCGAAGTCGTTCGCACCTACACGACGGTGAGCCGTCAGGGCGGCAGCCTCAAGCTGCTCAACCTGACCAAGCGCATCACGGACCTGCTGTCGATCACCAAGCTGCTGACCGTGTTCGAGACCTTCGAATCGGAGAACGACGCGGTCCAGAGCTTCTCGGCATCGGCCAAGGTCTAACCCGACCACCGCGCTTGATGGCGCGCAGCACTTCATCCCCTGTGGCAGGCCCCGGCACTCCGGTCGACGCGGTGTCCGAGCGATCGCTTGCCTCGTCACCTGCTCGCCTCGGTTCGGCCGGCCCAGTGGACGAAGAATCTCTCGTCTTCGCCGGCCTGCTGTTCGGCCGTCGCCTGTTCGATCCGCGTCGCGCTGGCGGCGGCGCTCGCCGCCTTCGCGATCTTCTGCGCCCTCTCGGGCGTCGTCTATCTCGTCAACGACATCGCCGATCGCGACAGCGATCGGCGCCATCCGCTGAAAGCGCAACGGCCGATCGCGTCCGGCGCGCTGCCGGTGCCGACCGCGCTGGCGGCGGCGATCGCGATCGGTCTCGCCGCGATGGCCGGCGCGCTGGCGCTCGGGTCCGAGCTTCGCCGGCGTCGCCGCCGGCTATCTCGACGCTTCAGCTGCTCTACTCCGGTCACCTCAAGCACATCGTGATCATCGACGTGCTGACGATCGCCATCGGCTTCGTGCTGCGGGCAGTGGCCGGCGCGGTCGCGATCGACGTGGAGATCAGCCACTGGCTGCTGGTCTGCACGATTCTCCTGGCGTTGTTCATCGCGCTGGCGAAGCGCCGGCACGAGATCATCCTGCTGGCGGGCGACGCCACGCATCACCGGCCGATTCTCGGCGAGTACAGCCCGTATCTTCTCGATCAGATGATCGCCGTCGTGACGGCGTCGACGCTGATGGCGTACGTCTTCTACACGATCAGCCCGGAGACGCAGGCAGAAGTTCGGGACGCCGTGGCTCGGCCTGACCATTCCTTTTCCCTTGTACGGGATTTTCCGGTACCTGTATCTGGTGCACCAGCGCGAAGGGCGGCGGCAGTCCGGCCGATCTGCTGCTGACCGATCGTCCGCTGCTCACGTGCGTGGCGCTGTGGGCGCTGACGGTCGCACTGATCATCTACCGCCCGGTGTGACCTTATGGCCGATTTCAACGTGCGCTCCGACTCGGTGAACGTCGAGCAGATCATGGAGCAGATCCGCGCGCGCATCCGCGAGAAGCGCGGCGTCGACTACACCGAACAGCAGATTCACGAACTGGCGGCGGTCAAGCTCGAGAAGTTCCTCGACCCGCAAGGGCGTCCGCTCCGATCTGCTCGATCAGTTCCGCAAGGCGCAGCCGGCCTACGAGCCGCCGGAGCTGCCCAACTTCGCGTTCGAGGAGTCGACGCTGTTCGAGTCGCATCGCGCGCCGATTCGCTGGATGCGCAAGCTGCTGGCGCCGCTGCTGAAGCTGCTGTTCAACCCGAATCCGCTGATTCAGGCGCTGCAACATCCAGTCGCGGCTGAACACGATGAACGCCGACCGCGAAGCGCGGCGGGAAGCGGCACGGCGCGGTCTCGATCAGCTGTACTACGAGCTGATCCACAACCTCGTCCTCGAGGCGACGCGGACCGGAATCGAGGTCAAGAACCTGAAGATGCGCCTCGAGTCGGTGTCGAGCCGCCTCGAATTCAACGAGCGGCGCGCCCGCGCGCTCGAAGGCGCGGTCGTCTACAAGTCGGCGGAAGGCGGAAGCACCCGTTGCGCCGCGAGCGCCGGCGCCGGTCCAGCAGTACCAGCAGCGAACCCCGCAGCCGCCGCCATACTCGCGTCAGACTCCGCCGCCGGCGAGTCCCGCAGCCGACATCGGCGCCATCGGCGTCGTCAGGTTCTGGCGCCGCGCAAACGCAGGCGCCAGCCGACCCGGCAGCGCCCGGGGTCGGGACCAGCCGTACCCGGGGAAGGTCCCGGGCAGCGCAGCCGCCGTCGACGGCGCCGCCGGGGGCGGCGCGGCGGCGGCGCGGCCGCCGCGGTCATCGGAGCGGCCGGTTCGACTGTTCCTGCCGCGGGTCAGGAGCCGGCGCCTCCGCGGATCCGATCCAGTCCGACGATTTCGATGGCCCGGATGATGGCGCGGACGCTGGACCCGAAGGTCAGGAGGGGGCGGCGTCGCCGAGCGGCACATCCGAGAGCGCCGCGACGTCGCCTGCTCAGGATGCGCCAGGGCACGACAGCCACGATCTAATGGAGAACTATCGGCACCGGCCGCTCATGCCGTTGAAACGCCGGTCGACGTGCGTCTGAAGCTGCCGGGCACGTGAGTCATTCGGAGGCCGCCGCCACTCCGCTCGCCGAGGTAGCGATACCCGCCGCCGAACACGTAACGACTCGAGCGCCTCAGCCCGATCCAGCACCGGCCGACCACGTCGCGACCGACTCGACGCCGGCGAACGCTCAGCATTCTGCGACAGGTTCGGGGCCGGCCGATCCGGACACCAACCCGCAGTGAAGATCGCAGTCGTCGTCCAGCGTTACGGACCGTCGATCAACGGCGGCGCCGAACTGCACGCTCGCTACATCGCGGAGCATCTCGCGCGTCACGTCAGGTCGAGGTGCTGACCACCTGCGCGAGCGACTACGTGACGTGGCGGAACGAGCTGACGCCTGGCGTCGAGCAGGTCAACGGCGTCCCGGTCCGCCGCTTCAAGGTGACCCACGAGCGCGATCCGCTGCTGTTCGGCAAACGGTCGGAGCGCGTCTTCGCAGCAACGCCACTCGATCGCCGACGAGCTCGACTGGCTCGACGCCGAAGGGCCGACCAGCCCGGCGCTCGTCGACTACATCGACAAACACGCCGCCGAGTTCGACTACTGCCTGTTCTTCAGCTACCGCTACTACCACGCTTACTACGGCGCGCGCGCCGCGGGCGCGCGGGCGATTCTGGTGCCGACCGCCGAACGTGACGCGACCATCGGCTTGTCGATCTTCCAGCCGCTGTTCCGCAGCGTCCGCGCGCTGATGTACAACTCGCCCGAAGAGCGCGCGATGATCCAGACCGTCTCCGGCAACCAGGACGTGCCCGGGGTCGTCGTCGGCGTCGGCTCGGACGTGCCGAACAATCCGCAGGCCTGCCGCTTCCGCCAGAAGTACAACATCCGCGGCCCGTTCGCCATCTACGTCGGCCGGATCGACCAGAACAAGGGCTGCACGGAACTGTTCGAATTCTTCCAGGGCTACCTGAAGGATCCGGCGACGAAGCTGTCGCTCGTGCTGGTCGGCAACAGCGCTGCTGCCGATTCCCGCAGCATCCGCGCATCCGCCATCTCGGCTTCCTGAACGACACCGACAAGTTCGACGCGATGGCGGCCGCCGAGTTGCTGGTCATGCCGTCGTACTTCGAGAGCCTGTCGATGGTCGCGCTCGAGGCGTGGGCGCTCGGCAAGGCCGGTGCTCGCCAACGGCAAGTGCGACGTGCTGAAGGGCCAGTGCATCCGCAGCAATGCGGGGCTGTATTACGACACCTACGCAGGAGTTCGTCGGCGCGCTCGAGGCGATGGAACAGAACCGCTGGCTGACCGGATCGCTCGGGCGCAACGGCCGCCAGTTCTTTCGCGACAACTACGACTGGCCGGTGATCGAGCGCAAGTACCTCGAGATGTTCGAGCGGCTGAAGACCGACGCCGCCGGCGCGCGCGATCGATCCGCTGCCGGGCTGGTTCGACCGGCGGCGCCAGGATCTGCCGGCCGCCGCGGACGTGCTGGCCAGCTTCCCGGCGGCCCGGCGCTCGGTCAGGCGGATCGGCAGGAGCGGTGCTGGCGGAGATCGGCGGGCGAAGCGGGCCGACCCTGCCGAAGCCCAGTCTCGACGATGGGCGGAGGCGGGCGTGATCCGGATCCACCAGGTCCTGGCCACGCTCGGCTACGGCGACGCGATCGGTCACGAAGTGCTCGGCATTCAGCGCGTGCTGCGCGCGGCCGGATACGAGTCGGAAATCTTCGTCGAGACCGCCGACCACCGGCTCGAGTCGCTGACCCGCGACTATCCGCGAGCTGGTCGACTTCTCAGCATCCCGACAATCTGCTGCTCCACCATTTCTCGCTCGGCTCGAAGGCGTCGCGCACGGCGTTCGCGCTGCCGGATCGCATGGCGCTCATCTACCACAACATCACGCCGCCGTCGTATTTCATCGGCGTGCATCGCACGCTGGCGCGGCAGTGCTTTCGCGGACGCCGCGAGCTGCAGGCCTACGCCGACCGCTGCGATCTCGCGCTCGGCGATTCGGAGTTCAACCGCCAGGATCTCGACGCGCTCGGCTTTCCGCGAACGGCGGTGCTGCCGGTCGTGCCGGATTTCTCGCACCTCGATCGCGATCCCGACTGGCTGGTGGCACAGGACTTCGACGACGACTGGACCAACATCGTCTTTGTCGGGCGGGTGATCGCCAACAAGAAGATCGAAGACCTGATCCGCTTTTTCCACGCCTATCACCTGCTGCACAATCCGCGCTCACGGCTGCTCATCGTCGGGGCACAGAGCGGTTTCGAACGCTATCTCGCGTCGCTGCATCAGCTGGTCGCCAGCGCTCGGACGCCGATGCACGTGCACTTCATCGGGCACGTCTCCGACGAGGAGCTGGTCGCGTTCTACGAAATCGCGGATCTGTTTCTGTGCGCGAGCGAGCACGAGGGCTTTTGCGTGCCGATCGTCGAAGCGTTCTACAAGCAGGTGCCGGTTCTCGCCTACGCCGCCACGGCCGTGCCCGTCGACGATGGACGGCGCCGGCGTGCTGTACGACGAGAAGGATCCGGTGCACGTCGCCGCGCTGATGGACGCGATCGTGTCGGATGCCGACCTGCAGGATCGAATCGTCGACGGTCAACTGGCGGCGGTCGGACGGCTGCGCTCGAAGGATTTCGCGCGGCACGCTGCTTGGCTTCGTCGACGACATCCTGGCCGCGCCACGCGCGCCGCGCGCCGAAGGTCGCGTTCGACTTCTGGGGACAGTTCGACGCCGCTCAGGAACTCGAGGAGCTGCGCCTCTATCGGCCGGCGATTTACCAGGCGCTGCCTCAGTCACCAGTCGTCAGTCAGCAGTCATCGGCCGGAAATCAGCCGTCAGCAATCAGCCGTCCCTTAGCCATGCCGGTCGAAAGCCCGCGAGGCGAGCTTGATCGTCAATCAGTGGGTGCCGGCGGCGCACGCGGGCGACGCCATCGGCGACAGCGCACGCCGCGTTCGCGATCTGCTGCGCGGCATGGGCCACGACTCGGACCTCTACGCCCTGACCATCGACGACGCGCTGAAAAACGACGTGCGGCCGTTCGCCGATCCCGGTGCACGCCGCGGCGACCTCACGATCTTCCACTACGCGCTGCCCTCGCCGATGACCGCGGCGTTCGCGTCGCTCGACGCCGGCCGCGTGCTTCAGTATCACAACGTCACGCCGGCGCAGTACTTCGCGCCCTACGACCCGGCGCTGTTCCGGCTCGCCGCGCTCGGACGGCCGCGAGCTGGCCAGCCTGGTCGGCCACGTCGATCTGGCGCTCGGCGATTCGGAGTACAACCGGCAGGAGCTCGAGGCGCTCGGTTTCTCGCCGACCGGCGTGTTCCCGATCGCGGTCGATACCGCGCGCATCACCCAGCCGGCGCGCCGGCCGGCGCTCGAGAAGATCCTCGACGACGGCCTGGTCAACTTCCTGTTCGTCGGCCGGATCGCGCCCAACAAGAAGATCGAGGATCACATTCGGCTCGCCGAAGTCTACAAACGCTACGTCGACGCGTACTACCGCTTCATCTTCGTCGGCCGCTTCGACGTGGTGCCGCGGTATTATTCGATGATTCGCGCGCTGATGTCGGAGTACCGCTTCCTCAACGATCGTTTCGTCTTCACCGGTCCGGTTCCGGACGAAGAGCTCGCGGTCTACTACCGCCACGCGGCGGTCTACATCTCGCTCAGCGAGCACGAAGGGTTCTGCGTGCCGCTGGTCGAGGCGATGGCGGCGGACGTCCCGGTGCTGGCCTACGCCGCGGCGGCGGTCCCGGACACGCTCGGCGGCGCCGGCGTGCAGTTCGCGCCGAAGGATCTCGAATTCGCCGCCGAGCTGCTCGGCGCAGCTCGCCTTCGACGATGACCTGCGCTCGCACAGTAATCGCCGGCCAGCGCCGCCGGCTCGCGGATTTCGGCGACGCGCGGGTCACGCGCGAGCTGACCTCGGTCCTCCACCAACTATCGTGAAAATCGCCTTCGTCATCCAGCGCTACGGCGCCGAAGTGCTCGGCGGCTCCGAGCAGCTGTGCCGGCTGGTGGCCGAGCGGCTGGCGATCACGCACGACGTCGAGGTGCTCACCACCTGCGCGCAGGACTACGTGACGTGGAAGAACGACTATCCCGGAAGGCGCCGATCGCGTCCGCGGCGTCACCGTGCGGCGCTTCGCCACGGCGCGCACCCGCGACATCGACGCGTTCAACACCTACTCGGAGTGGATCTACAACAACCCGCACAGCCGCCAGGACGAGATGGAGTGGCTGAAGCAGCAGGGGCCGTGGTGCCCCGGCCTGATCGATCACCTGAAGCGTCAGCAGGGTCAGTACGACGTGGTGATCTTCTTCACGTATCTCTACGCGACGACCGTGCTCGGGCTCGAGGTGGTGCCGTCGCGGAGCATCCTGGTTTCCACCGCGCACGACGAGCCGGCGATCCGGCTGGAGATTTTCAAGGACGTCTTCAAGAAGCCAGCGGCGCTCTGCTACCTGACCGACAGCGAACGCCGATTCGTCCAGCACCAGTTTCCCGAGCGACCACTGCTCGAGGAAGTCGTCGGCGTCGGCATCGATCTGGCCCAGCAGCAGCCGTATCCGCGGATGCCGTCACAGCCCGACCGAGACGCTCCGACGACATCCGAGTCCGATACGCCGGATCCGGACGCTCCGGTCGGCGGTCCTGAAGACGACGGACCGGCGCGCGAGTTTCCGACGCACCTGCTGGCCCGAGGCGCGGTCTTCCGCCGGCGTCATCGGCTGTACGGGCCGATCGTGCTCTATGGCGGCCGCATCGATCCCGGCAAGGGCTGCGAAGAGCTGATTCAGTATTTCGGCGAGTACCTGAAAGAGGGCGGCGACGCCACGCTCGCCTTGATGGGCGCGAAGCTGATGGCGCTGCCGGAGGATCCCGCGATCCGCTTTGCCGGCCGGCTGTCCGAACGCGAGCGGCTCCAGGCGCTCGAGGCCGCCACCGTCGTCGTCTGCCCGTCGCCGTACGAGAGCCTCTCGCTGCTCGCGCTGGAGGCGATGTCGGTCGGCACGCCGGTGCTCGCCAACGCCCGCAGCGAGGTGCTGGTCGAGCACTGCGTCCGCAGCAACGCGGGATTGTTCTACGCCGACCGCGACGAGTTCGTGGAGTGCCTCAAGCTCCTGGTACGGGACGACCAGCTGCGAGCGTCGATGGGCATGCAATGGCCGCGAGTACATCCGCAAGAACTACCGCTGGGACGTCGTGCTCGCCAAGTACGAGCAGCTGTTCGCAAAGATCCGCAACGCGCGCTAGTGCAGCACCCACGAGGGCACGAAAACGCCGGAGAGTTCACGAAGAAGAAGAGGTCCCTGAGGCAACTCAGCGTCCGGGATTGGGCGGACCTCCGGCGTCATCCGCTTCTGACTCGTCACGCTGGCTGATTTCGATAACGTGCCGCTTCGACGGCTCGAGCAGCGACTGCACGTCGAGAAACGCGGCGCCGAGCGATCCGCTGCTGCCGTGTTTGTGCCGGTAATAGATCCAGCCGCGCGTTTCCATCCAGAGGCCGAGCCGGTGCAGCGCGTACAGGGCCGCGGTGACGGCCGCGAGTAACAGGACAGAAGCTGCAGTCATGGCGCGGGCGCGGCGCGCTCCAGGGTGAGCCGGCGGCTCAGAGCGTCGCTGCCGCGGCCGATCGAATTCGGCGCCGGCCCGAAAATCAGTCTGCCGTTGTCAAAGTGAAAGAAGCGCTTCTGGTCCGTGCCCACATAGTCGGGCCGCCAGGCCGCATCAACCTTCAGCACCAGGCTACCGGCGGCGGCGTCAATCGTGCACGGTCCTGAATACGCGATGTAGCTGCGGAGAAGCGAGGCCTTCATCTGCTCGGTGACCGTCGTGGCGCCCACCGAAAACGACGGCGTGTCGCTCGACATGATCTGCACGTAGCAGGATCCGCCCTCGACCACGATCGACCCGACCGGGTGCGCGCCCCACGGCAGCCGCGCCACCGTACCGTCGGCGCGCAGATCCTCGGCAGCAAGCAACTTCCACCGGCCCTGGATTGATTCGGCTGAAGCGGACGTGGAGACGGCGAGCAGCAGGACCGCGGCGTACATCTTCACGGCGCTCTCCCGAAAATGGAATGAACGGGTGATTCTACTTCGGTTCGAGGGCGCCGACGACGGTCAGCGGATCCGTATCAGGGGTCGGCCCGTTGTCAGGCTCCGCGGATCCCGGCGCGACCGGCTCCGAACCGGCGCCGCTGACGGTGCGCTTTCGGCGCGGCCGGATCTCGTAGCGCTTGATCATCTCGTTCAGCGTCGTCGGCTTGATGTGCAGGAGCTCGGCGGCGCGTTTCTGCACTCCGCCCGCCGCTTCGAGCGTCGACTCGATGAGCCGCTTCTCGAAGTCGGTGATCACGTCCTTGAACGAAATCCCTTCCGGCGGCACGACGAACTGCGGCATCTGGAAGTTCGGAGTCTTGCGGACGTGATCCGGAATCAACTCGACGCCGATGTGCGAGTCCGGCGTCAGCACGACCGCGCGTTCGATGACGTTCTCGAGCTCGCGAACGTTGCCCGGCCAGTCGTACTCGGTCAGCAGGTCGAGCGCCTCGGGCGACAGTTCGAGGCTGGTCTTGTTGTTCTCCTGGCCGTACTTCTCGAGGAAGTGGTGCACCAGCAGCGGCACGTCGTCCTTGCGATCGCGCAGCGGCGGCAGCTGAATCGAGATGACGTGGAGACGGTAGAACAGATCCTCGCGGAACTTGCCCTCCTCCATCATCTGACGCAGGTCGACGTTGGTCGCGGCGATGATCCGGACGTCGACCTTGAGCGTCTCCATGCCGCCGAGGCGCATGAAATCGCGCTCCTGGATCACGCGCAGCAGCTTGGCCTGGGTCTCGAGCGGAACGTTGCCGATTTCGTCGAAGAAGATGCTGCCCTTGTCGGCGAGATCGAACATCCCCTTCTTCGGGTAGACCGCGCCGGTGAACGCGCCTTTGACGTGTCCGAACAGCGTTGACTCGAGCAGATCCGGCGGCAGGTTGCCGGAGTTGACGGTGACGAACGATCGCTCGGACCGCGACGAGTTGCTGTGAATCGCGCGCGCGACCAGTTCCTTGCCGGTGCCGCTCTCGCCCTGGATGAGGATCGTCGACCGGCTCGGCGCCGCCTGGATGATCAGGTCGAACACCTGACGCATCCGCGCGCTGCGGCCGATGATGTTCGCGAACTTGTGGTAGCGCTCCTGGATGTTCTGGCGCAGGTTGCGGTTCTCGCTGACCAGCCGGCGGCGCTCCATCGCGTTGCGCACCACCACGATCACTTCGTCGTTCTTGAACGGCTTGGTGACGTAGTCGAACGCGCCCGCCTTCATCGCCGAGATCGCGCTCTCGACCGACGCATAGGCGGTAATGATGATGACGTTGAGATCCTCGTCGATGCGCTTCAGCTCGTCGAGCGTGGCGATGCCGTTGAGTCCGGGCATCATGATGTCGACGATCGCGGCGTCGAACGGCAGCGCCCGCGCCATCTCGAGCCCTTCGGCGCCCGACGAAGCGACCCGGACGTCGTAGCCCTCGCGGGTCAGCAGCGTCTCGAGAATCTCGCGCATGATCTCTTCGTCGTCGACGACGAGAATCGTGCCGCGGCGTGAGGTGGCCATATCAGTTCGCCCTGGCGTTGCGCTGGGCGGCGGCGGCCATCGGCAGCGCCAGCGTGAAGCGCGTGCCCTGGCCGACGGCGCTGTCGCAGTGGATGGTTCCGTCGTGCTCGCGCACGATGCCGTAGGTGATCGACAGGCCGAGGCCGGTGCCGCGGCCGATCGACTTGGTCGTGAAGAACGGATCGTAGATACGGGCGAGCTGTTCCGACGGGATGCCCTGACCCGGTGTCGGCGATTTCGGCGACCACCGACTCGCCTTCGACGCGCGTCGTGACCGACAGCCAGCCGCCGCTCGGCATCGCGTCGCGGGCGTTCAGGAACAGGTTCAGGAACACCTGCTGGAGCTGATGCTCGATGCCCAGCACCGGCATCGCCGCGGCCGCGAGATCGCGCCGCGCCTTGATGCTGCCGACCGTGAACTGGTGCTCGAGCAGCGAGAAGACGTCGGTGATGATCGCGTTCAGATCGACTTCGATCCGCTCGTTGTGCCGATCCCGGACGCGAAAGGTTGAGCAGGCCGTTGACGATCTTGGCGGCGCGGAAGGTCTGCCGTTCGATTTTCTCGAGCAGCACCGTTTTCGGATCGGCGGGGTCGGCGCCTTCGAGCAGCATCTGGGTGAAGCTCGAAATGCCGGTCAGCGGCGTGTTCACTTCGTGCGCCACGCCGGCCGCGAGCAGGCCGATCGACGCCATCTTCTCGGAGATCTGCAGCTGCTCCTCGAGGTGCACCTGATCGGTGATGTCCTCGATCAACAGCAGCGTGCCGACCACCGCGTCGTCGCCCGACGCGTTCTGCAACGGCACTTCGGTGGCGTTGACGAGGAGCCGCGTACGGTCGGCGCCGCTGCGACGCCATCGGCGCCCGATAGAGCGTCGCGCCGTACGGATGATCCTGACGCGCCGCCCGCAGCGCCTCGACGAACGGCGCGTCGAAGATGTCGCCGAGCAGCCGGCCGACCGCTGCCTGGCGGGTGACGCCGTAAAAGCTCTCCAGCGCACGGTTCCAGCGGACGATCCGCTCGTCCACGTCGAACACCACCAGTCCATCGTCGAGCGACTCGAGGATGTTCTCGTTGAACTCGCGCATCCGCCCGAGCTCTTCGGCCTTGAGGTGGAGCTGCCGATACAAGCGTCCGTTCTCGATGGCGGTCGCGACCTGGCCGGCAACGGCGGTGAGCAGGCCGAGATCCTCGCTGTTGAACGGCTCGTCGGTGTCCTTGCGGCCGAGCGCGAGGACCGCGATCGTGTGCCCTTCGAAGATGCAGGGCACGAAGTAGTAGATGCCGACGTCGCGCCAGAATTCGACTTCCTCCGCCAGGAAGCGCGCGCCGGCGATCGGATCGTCGAGCGCCACGGTGTGCCCGCCGTCGAGACGCGTCATCATCGACGATCCGCGCGCCAGCCGCGGCATGCGCTGAGCGAATCCGTAGTCGCCGATCGGTCGTGAAGTCGCCGGACCGCTCGTCCGACAGCATCAGCGCCATCCGATCCACCACCAGCGTCTCGACGATGCGCGCCACCAGACGCTGGCTGAGGCGGACGACGTCGAGGTCGCTGTTGAGGTCGCGGGCGAAGGCAACGAGCGCGCGGCGATAGTCGTAGCGGTCGCGGTAGAACAGGCGATCGAGCGCGTTCTGCACGGCGTCCTTCACCGGTCTGCGCGAGCAGCACGATGACCAGCGTCGCCAGTGCGGCAATCACCCAGTTGTGCCCGTCAGCGTCGCTCGCGAAGACGAACCCGGTGAGCTTGACCAGCGCCAGGTAGAGCGCGGCGCTCGCCGCGAGGAATGCCGTGTAGGCCAGACCGCGCTTGATGATCACCTCGACGTCGCGCAGGCGGTAGCGGACGATCGCGGCGGCGAAGGTCAGCGGTACGAGACCGAGCGGGATGGCCGTCAGCTGCAGCGCCATCGGCGGGTTCATGCCAAGCGCCCACGGCAGACCGTAGCCGAACGCGAACGGACCGACGCCCAGCGCGGTGCCGCCCGCAATCCAGCGCAGCTGCCGGCGCGCGGTGACGCGAGGTGATCTCGCGGAACGCCCGCGCGAGGACGACCAGCGCCGCCACCGCGCAGACGAACAGGTAGGCGGGCTCGGCGCGATCGAGCACGTCGACGATGCGCGAGAAGAGCGGGCCTGAAAGGCTGCCGTCCGAGCCGCGAACGATGGCAATGACTCGGGCGGCGCCGAGGACCAGCGCCGGCAGGTACATCAGCGGGATGACGAGCGATTCGAAGTCGTTCGTAGTTCGGAGTTCGCCGGTCGGCGGCCGCGCGCTCTGGAAAAACCATCGTGAAGTGCAGCAGCAGCGGCGGCAGCAGCGGCGAACGCCACGGCGTCACCCCAGTAGAAGACCCAGTCGAGGCGATCGAACTGTCCGCTGAACGAAAACGAAAACACGCCGAAGAACGCGACACACAGCCAGAAGAAATGCAGCGTCGCCTGATCGCGCGGCCGCCGCACCCGGACGAGCGCGCCGACCAGCAGGGTGAACAGCCCGACGGCGGCCAGGATGTAATAGATCGAGCTGCCGCGCGGCGACGGGGTGAGTGAAATCTGCAGCGCCTCGCTGGTCCCGAAGCGTACCAGCGCGTATTCGAGCTTGGTGCCCTCGTGGCTGCGGTGCTGATGTTCGACGACGTCGGCCGGTGTCTGAACCGGCGCGCCGTTGACGGCCAGCAGGACGTCTCCGACTTTGATGCCCGCGATCGAGCCCGCCGATCCGTCGGAGACTTCGGTCGCGGTCACGCCTTCCGCACGCGCGCTCCACTGCACGCCGTCCTCGTACTCGTGCCAGCGCGAGTAGGTCGCGACGTTGGCGACGCCCAGCGCGATTAGTACGGTGGCAACGGCGACGGCGAAGGCGGATCGCCCCCACACGAACCACCTGGACTCAGGCGCTTCGACGTTGATCGCGGAATCAGGATGCATCGACACTCGCGCCGCTCGAGGTAGCAACCGCCATACCCCGAAGAACGTTCCGGTCCTATGTCTAACTTACTGAAAAATAAGATATTCGTGTATGAGCGCTGCAAGAAAAAAATGGGCGGCTCCGGTGCACCGGAGACCTTATTCAATAATACGGATCGGCGGGAACGTATCTCGAGGAGGGACGGCGCGGTCAGAACTTGAGCGTCAGACCGCCCACCACGCGAGTCGGCGGTTTGACGACGAGCAGCTCATCATAAATGGACTGATCGGGTGCCGTTTCGTAGAAGAAGTTGCGGACCGCAACAAGCATCTCCCACCGGGCGCTGCTGAAGTCCATGAAGGGCAGCGACTGACGAACCTGTATGTCGAATCGCGAATCCAGCATCGCCGTCGCGCCGCCGTCGGCCACCGGACGAGCGAACCCGTTGCTGACGCGGTAGAGCACGACAACCCGGGTCGACGTCTCGGGAACATCAGCTTCAACGGACGTCGAGATGTCGTGGATATGCTCCGCCAGCGGGCGCACCGTTGACGGCGCCAGCACCAGCAGGTACGCGTCGCCATCGAGCGAATTGGCTCGCGCGCGCGACAAGGTGTACTCGACCGACCCGTGGAACCGGCCGGCCACCGCGGCGCGGACGCCCGCACTCAGCCCCGAGGCGTCGATAGCGCCACCGTTGGTCACGCAATAGTGGCCCGTTGACGCCGGCGCGCCCGGCATGTCGATGCCGAAGAGCGTGACCAGCTGATTGGATACGCGCTGCTGGAACGCGCGCAGCGAAATCGTCGCGGCGGCGATGTCGTGCTCGACCTCCACCTCCACGTGGTTCGTCCGCTCGGCTTCGAGCGGATTGTTGTCGGGCGACGAGAACGTCCGTTGCGGCGGCAGCCACACCCCGCTCTCGAGGCGCGGCTGGAACTCTTCTGCGCCAGGGGCGACGGCGCGACTCGACACCATCGTGCTGACGCGGAAATGATCGGCGGGCTCTACCGTCAGCGACATCCGCGGGCTGATCAGGCTGCCGTGCTCGAGGTAGTCGTAGTACGCGTAGCGTCCGCCGTAACTGAGGGTAAGAATCGGCGAAATCGAATAGGTGTCGAAACCGTAGATCGCCCCGGCGTCACGCGTGCCGTCGGTCGCGTTTCGAAGCATGAACGTGCTCGTCACGTCGCGCTGCGCTGCGTAGGACAGGCCGATGTCGTAGCGGTGTTTCGCGGGTGCCCGCGTGGAGTAGTCGCCGGCGATGATCCACGACGGCGAGTCGCCCTGCGTCAATGCCGCTCGCGCGGTCCAGTCCGCCGAATCGCCAATCGGGGCGCCGAGCGCGAGGAAGGCGACGCTGTGCGAGAAATTGTCGGTCGAGAACAGCTGTTGCGGCGAGTCGAACGACCCCGTCGTCAGCAGGTTGACCTGACCCGAGAAGGGCGTGCCGGAAAAGAAATTCGAGGCCAGCCGCGCCGAAGGTCCGAACGCCCGGTCGAAGAAGGTGGGCGTATCGAACGGGTTGGAGTTTCCTGGCGTGCTGCCGGCCAGCACGTCGCCGGGGACGGTCGCGTCTTTCAGGACCGCTCGGCGGGCGTGACGCAGCCGCCAGGCGATCTCGCCGTGATCGTCGCCGTCGCTTCCCCCGGTCGCGGAGCCAGCTCCCGACCCGGACTCAGAGCCGCCTGCCGCAACATCGACGAGCGGTGCGTTGTCGGATCCGCCCAGACCCGCGAGGACCGGAGAGGACGCTGAAGTGGAATGGCGCAGCGCGATCGACGATGACGCTCGCGCGCTCGGATGGACGTCTACGACCTGACCGTGTGACGCGACGAAACCGGCCAGATGGGCGCGCAGCAGGTACGGTCCTGGTGACAGGGTCCGCAGCTCGAAGCGTCCGCCTCGATCCGTGACCGCGAACGCGGTCGAGGACCCGAGCGCCGACACCATCGCACCCGGAATCGGCGCGCCCCTCTCGTCCTGAACCGTTCCCGCGATCGAGCCCGCGGCCAGCGACGCGAGATGCGTCACCGGTCGCATCTGCGAAATACCCTGCGCGAACCCGGCCATCGGCAAACAGAGCACCGCCAGAACGCCGACGACCGCCGACGCCGTCACTCTGGGGGTAGTTCGCATGCTGGCCCCGATTGAAACCGAGCCTACGACGGGCCGACCGTGAAGTTCACTTCGCGCGTCAGCGACTTGTTCGCAATCTTGTCGGTCACTTTGATCTCGAGTCGGTAGTCGCCTTCAGGGAACGAGGCCAGCGGTACCGCCTGGCCGCTCTGCAGCTGGTGGCCGGCAGCGAAATCGAAGTTCGGCGGCAGCGTCTGCGCATTCAGGCTCTGCGGGTTGGTCTTGTTGAAGAACTTCTCCGGCTGCCCCGCGACCTTCTGGTAGAAGTTGTATTCGACCTTGACGTCGGGCTTGTTGGCCGCGTCGTTCTTCGGGTTGTAGATCAGCATGAACGTCGACAGCTCCGACTTCTTCGAGAGCTTGGCGTCGAACGCCGGCACGATTTCCATCATCCCCATCGCATAGGGACGGTCGGCCTGCTGCTGCGGCGTGAGCGGCGCGGGCAGCGGATCGATCCGCGCGGCCAGCATCACGGTGCTGGTCGCAGCTCGTCGTTCCAGAAGTCGGGCACCGTCATCGCCTGTTTCATCACCGACATCTTCGGCGGCGGCGCATTCTTCTGCGGCTTCTCGGGCGTCGGCTCCTTGACGACAACGAAGACGTCGTAGGCGCCGCCGGCACCGTGAACGAGCGCGAGATGCGCAGCGGGTTCTGGCCGGCGGTCACCGGCACGAAGCTGATGTCCTCGTAGGCGTACGGAGACGGCTTCTTCGCGTCTTTCTTGTCGTCCTTCTTGTCCTTGCCGGCGGGCGGCGCTTCGACGGCCGGCGCGACAGGGTTCTTGGAGACGACTCGCCAGTAGAACGCCACGATTGCCGGTGACCTTGCGCCGGGTCGATCGACACGGTGAAGGGCACGTATTCCTTGTTGCCTTGCGCCTTCAGCACATCGTCTCGCAGCCAGGTGATCGACAAAATCGTTGGGCGCAGGCTGTCCCGCCGCCATGTCGTCAACGAGCTTGATGATGGTCTGGCTTTCACGCTTCTGGAGCTCATCCTTCTTCTTGTCGTCCTTCTGCGCAAAGACGGCTATCGAGGATGCAAACATCACGAGGACAAATAGGGCGAACACGCCACGCCGCTGCTTCATAAAACCTAGTCTCCCAATATGACGGTCTGACTCGAACAGCCAATCATAGGCGGGCCCACGGATACCAAGTCAAACCCTTCTATCGTCAGCACTTCAGCCGGCTTTCGGACCGCCGGCGCTATGCTAGTATCGACCGTTTCGCCCCCACCATGAAGCTCATCGACGTCTCCGTTGCCGCTCGACGCCAACCTCCCGAACTATCCGGGCAACACGCCGTTCAGCCTCGAGGCGATCAAGCGCATGGCGCGCGGCGACAGCTCGAACGTCTCGACCCTGCACATGAGCGCGCACGCCGGCACTCACGTCGACGCACCGCGCCACTTCTTCGACGACGGGACCGGCACCGAGGCGCTGCCGCTCGAGATGCTGATCGGGCGGACGCGGGTCATCGAGCTCACCACGCGCAAGGCGATCACGGCCGACGATCTCGCGCGGATTCGATCTCGCCGAGGACGTGCGGCTGCTGATCAAGACCGCCAACTCGCGCCTGTGGAACGACCCGGCGTTTCACCCTGAATTCATCGGCGTCACCGAATCCGGCGCCCGGCACCTGCGTCGATCACGGCGTGAAGGTGGTCGGCGTCGATTACCTGTCGGTCGAGGAGTATCAAAGGCCGGCGCGCCGGCGCATCACGTCCTGCTCGGCAGCGGCACGATCGTGATCGAAGGACTGAACCTGCGCGACGTCGAGCCCGGCGTCTACGACATGCTGTGCCTGCCGCTGCGCGTCGTCGGCTCCGACGGCGCACCGGCGCGCGTCGTGCTGCGCAGAAGCTGATCATCGATGTCGGCGCTTCTCGACGACAGCCTCGTCATCGTGCTCGCCGGCGGCGCCGGCGAGCGCCTCTATCCGCTGACGAAAGAGCGGGCCAAGCCGGCGGTGTATTTCGGCGGACCCTACCGCATCATCGACTTCGCGCTCAGCAACTGCATCAACTCCGGGCTGCGCCGCGTCTTCATCGCCACGCAGTACAAGTCGCTGTCGCTCAACCGGCACATCCGCATGGGCTGGGGCATCGTCTCGGAGGAGCTCGGCGAGTTCGTCGAGATTCTGCCGCCGCAGAAGCGCGTCAGCGAGCACTGGTATCAGGGCACCGCCGACGCCGTCTATCAGAACCTGTACTCGATCCTGCGCGAGAACCCGCAGCACCTGGTCGTGCTTTCGGGCGATCACGTCTACAAGATGGACTACTCGCGCATGCTGCGGCTTCCACGAGGAACGCGGCGCCGCGGTCACGCTCGCGACCATCGAAGTGCCGATCGCCGACGCGAGCCGCTTCGGCATCGTCGCCGTGGACGAGAACGAACGGGTCACGGGATTTCAGGAAAAGCCGAAGGACCCGACGCCGATTCCCGGCTCGACCGACTTCGCGCTCGCGTCGATGGGCGTCTACATCTTCGACACCGAGTCCTGGTGCAGCGCGCTCGAGGCCGACGCCACGCAGGCGACCAACCACGACTTCGGCAAGGACATCATTCCGGCGCTGATTCACGAGGCGCCGGTCTATTCGTATCGGTTCTACGACGAGAACAAGAAAGCGTCGAAGTACTGGCGCGACATCGGCACGCTCGACGCGTACTTCGACGCCAACATGGATCTCTGCCAGGTGAACCCCGAGTTCAACCTCTACGATCCCGAGTGGCCGCTGCGCACCTACCAGCCGCAGGCGCCGCCGGCCAAGTTCG
The DNA here is from genome assembly GCA_963711765.1 of uncultured Acidobacteriota bacterium. GTDB lineage: Bacteria > Acidobacteriota > Vicinamibacteria > Vicinamibacterales > CAVVIG01 > CAVQFC01. The sequence continues at coordinate 360,735 of CAVQFC010000001.1, forward strand.
TGTTCGCCGAGACCGGCAGCCGCTGCGGGCAGGCGCTCGATTCCGTGATTTCGCCCGGCTGCATCGTCTCGGGCAGCAGCATCTACGGCAGCGTGCTGTGCCCGAACGTGCGCGTCCACAGCTTCTGCCACATCGAGCAGTGCATCCTGATGCCGGGCGTCCGCGTCGGGCGCCACGCACGCATCCGGCGCGCGATCATCGATCGCGACGTGCTGATCCCGCGCGGCGCGCTGATCGGCTACAACGACGAGGAAGATCGCCGGCGCCACACCGTCACCGAATCGGGGATCGTGGTCGTCACGACCGACGACGAACCGCTGATTGGCGAGCTCGGCGAGGACGCGTTGCGCTTCGAGGCCGAGGCCGATCGGCGTGGCAGCGGCGGGTAACGTGCGACGTCTATTCACCAGGGACGAGACGGACGGTCCGTTGTGGTGATGCAGTCCATCGATTGACGAGGGGTATCGAATTGAAGATTTCGAAAATGCACGGCCGCGAGATTCTGGATTCGCGCGGCAATCCGACGGTGGAAGTGGACGTCACGCTCGAGGGCGGCGCCTTCGGGCGCGCCGCGGTGCCGTCCGGGCGCATCGACCGGCGAGCGCGAAGCGCTCGAGCTGCGCGACGGCGACAAGGCGCGCTACGGCGGCAAGGGCGTGCGGCAGCGCGGTCGCCAACGTCAACGGCGAACTCGCCACGGCGCTGATCGGCCGCGACGTTCACCCAGCGCAGCCTCGACGACGCGATGATCGCGCTCGACGGCACGCCGACCAAGAGCCGCCTCGGCGCCAACGCGCTGCTCGGCGTCTCGATGGCGGCGGCGCGCGCGGAGGCGGCCGCGGCGCAGATGCCGCTGTATCGGCACCTCGGCGGGCTCTACGGCAACGACCGGTTCACGCTGCCGGTGCCGATGATGAACATCCTCAACGGCGGCGCGCACGCGGATTCGAGCGTCGACTTCCAGGAATTCATGGTCATGCCGCTCGGCGCGTCCTCGTTCGCCGAAGCGCTGCGCATGGGCGCGGAGATCTTCCACGCGCTGCGCGGCATCCTGAAGGCGCGCGGCCAGTCGACCGGCGTCGGCGACGAAGGCGGCTTCGCGCCGAATCTGAAGTCGAACCGCGAGGCGGTCGAGGTCGTCCTCGAGGCGATCGGCAAGACCGGCCTCAAGGCCGGCGAGGACGTCTGGATCGCCCTCGACGTCGCGTCGAGCGAGCTGTGGGCCCTGCCGCGGACGGCGCAGACGGCGGCAACTACACGTTCAAGAAGTCGGGCGAGCCGGATCGCACGTCGGCGCAGATGATCGCGACTGTACGACGATTGGATCCGCCAGTATCCGATCGTCTCGATCGAAGACGGTCTCGCCGAAGGCGACTGGGAGGGCTGGGCCGAGCTGACCGCGGCGCTCGGCGCGCGCGTGCAGCTGGTCGGCGACGATGTGTTCGTCACCAACCCGGAGATCCTGAAAAAAGGCATTGCCGACAGCGTCGGCAACGCGCTGCTCGTCAAGCTGAATCAGATCGGCACGGTCACCGAAACGCTCGACGCGGTCCGGATGGCGCGCGACGCCGGCTACGCGACGATCATCTCGCATCGCTCCGGCGAAACCGAGGACTCGACCATCGCCGATCTCGCCGTCGGCACCGCCGCGGGTCAGATCAAGACCGGATCGGCGAGCCGTACCGATCGCGTCTGCAAGTACAACCAGCTGCTGCGCATCGAGGAGGAACTCGGCCGCGCCGCGACATTCGCCGGACGTGACGCGATACGCGTCCGAATGTAGTGCGGGCCTTTCAGGCCCGCGTGATTCGCGCCCCTGAAAGGGGCGCGCTACGTGGAAAATCACTGTAGTGTCCGGCTTCAGCCGGACCGGTATCAGCCATGCACAAAGTCGTCCTGCTCCGTCACGGCGAGAGCACGTGGAACAAGGAAAACCGCTTCACCGGCTGGACACGACGTCGACCTCACCGACCGCGGCCGCGACGAAGCGCGCGAAGCCGGCCGCCTGCTGAAAGACGGCGGCTACGTGTTCGACGTCGCGTTCACGTCGGTGTTGAAGCGCGCGATCAAGACGCTCGGAATCGCGCTCGATGCGCTCGACCAGCTGTGGATTCCGGTCACGAAGAGCTGGCGGCTGAACGAGCGCCACTACGGCGCGACTGCAGGGACTGAACAAGGCGGAAACCTCGGCGAAGCACGGCGAGGCGCAGACCAAGATCTGGCGGCGCAGCTTCGACATCCCGCCGCCGGCGCTGACGGTCGACGACCCGCGGCATCCGTCGCACGACCCGCGATACGCGGCGCTGAAACCGAGCGAGCTGCCGCTGACCGAGTCGCTGAAGGACACCATCGCCCGTTTTCTTCCCTACTGGCACGAGTCGATCGCGCCGGTCGATCAAAGTCAGGCCAACGGGTGATCGTCGTCGCGCACGGGAACAGCCTGCGTGCGCTGGTGAAGTATCTCGACGATATTCCGGAGAGCGAGATCATCGAGCTGAATATCCCGACCGGCATCCCGCTGGTCTACGAGCTGGACGACGATCTGAAGCCGCTGCGCCACTATTATCTCGGCGACCCGGCAGCGGCGGCCGCCGCAGCAGCACGAGTGGCCAACCAGACCGCGCAGCGCTGACGCGTCGGTACGAAAAAGGCCGGCGCGCTCTCGCACGCCGGCCTTCGATGTCGCTGGCTAGTCTGGTCGTTCTACGTTCGTCGTTCTACGTTCGTCGTCGGTACTTCTAACTTCTCACTTCCAACTTCAAACTTTCCCTACTCTACCGGCTCCGCGGTTTCGTCGGCGGCGATCCTCAACGAGCGCAGGAACCGTCGGTCGTTCGCGGTGACCTCCAGATTGCGCTTCGGCTGCTGCGCGGTCCGCGGCGCCGCCGCCACTTTGGCGAGCGCTGCGGTCTGCGAGCGGCTGACAAACCCTACGACGGCCTCGAGCGTCACCTTCATCTCGAAGCCGGCTGCCCGTGCCTTCTCTCGGCACGCTTCCACTTGCGGACTTTCCGCGACCGCAGCGGCAATCGCGTCGGCCAGCTCTCGTGCGAACCGGTTCACGACGTCGTCCATCTGCTTCCCTCCCTACGCCGCCGGGCCGGGTTCCGGCGCGCTTCGCGATCGACGCCTGTTTACACCAAGGCCAGTGAACAGGAATCGGACGCCTGACGTGTTCATATGTGTGGAAAGACTGTGCAGGTGAGTTGAGTGTACGGCTGCTGATTTGGGCTGTCAAGAAGCTACAGGTGGCTCGACCGGATATAATCCGGCCGAATCGAGGTGTGTATGAAGTACACGATCGTGGCGTTGACGATCGGCTCGGCCGCCCTGGCCGTCGGGTTGACGGCGGCGGGTCGAGAGCCGGCGGCCGCATCGACGTCATGGGACCCACACGCCGCGGCTGCATATCTCGATGGCCGTCAGGGCTGGTGGATGACGTGGTCGGGCGCGAATCGCGATCACGACACGCAATGCGTGTCGTGCCACACCGCCCTACCCTACGCGCTGGCGCGTCCGGCATTGCGTGGTCCGCTCGGTGAGCACAGTGAGTCGGCGACCGAGCGCCGGATGCTCGAAGACGTGACCAAGCGCGTGCGCCTGTGGAAGGAGATCGAGCCGTTCTATCCGGATCAGTTGCGCGGCCTGCCGAAGACCAGCGAATCGCGCGGCACCGAAGCGATCCTCAACGCAGTGATCCTCTCGACGCGTGACGCGCGCGCCGGCGCCATGAGCGCCGACGGCCGACAGGCATTCGAGAATCTGTGGCCGCTCCAGTTCAAAACCGGCGAGCGCAGCGGCGGCTGGGCATGGCTGGACTTCCACAACGAGCCATGGGAAGCGCCTGGCTCCCAATATTTCGGCAACTCGCTGGCCGCCATCGCCATTGGTTCTGCGCCTGAAGGTTATGCGTCCACTCCAGCGATTCAGGATCGCGTCAAGCCGCTGGCGACATTTCTTCGCGGCGGCGCGGAGAATGCCACACTGCTGAATCGGGCGATGATCCTGTGGGCCTCGGCGAAGATTCCTGGCGTCCTGACCGAGGAACTGCGGCAGGGGATCATCGCTGACCTGACCGCCAGGCAACAGAGCGACGGTGGCTGGGCAACGGCCTCACTGGTCGGCGACTGGAAGCGCAACGACAAGACGCTACTCGACCCTGACACGGACGGTTACGCGACCGGCCTCGTCACATTCGTCCTCGAGCAGGCGGGCCTTCCCTCGTCCGACGTCCACGTGGCCGCCGGTCGTGCGTGGCTGGTTCAGCACCAGAATCGTTCAACCGGTCAGTGGACGGCCGTGTCAGTGAACAAGCAGCGCGATCCGGCATCTGACGTCGGCAAGTTCATGAGCGATGCCGCGACCTCGTACGCGGTGCTGGCGCTGTCGCAACACTAGAAGCCGGACCCGGCGTGGCGATGCGCCGGCCGGGCTCCGCACCAGTCGCGCTACAATCGGCCCGTGCACTCTGTCGGCACGCCCAATGACCTCGCCGGCTGGGATCCGTCCACCGATCTCGGCACTCCCGGCGAGTTCCCGTTCACTCGCGGCATCCAGCCCACCATGTACCGCGGCCGGCTGTGGACGATGCGGCAGTACGCCGGCTTCGCGTCCGCGGAGGAATCGAACGAGCGATACCGCTACCTCCTTGCCAACGGCGTCAGCGGGCTGAGCGTCGCCTTCGATCTGCCGACGCAGATGGGATACGACTCGGACCATCCGCTGGCCGCCGGCGAAGTCGGCAAGGTCGGCGTCGCCATCGATTCGATCGAAGACATCGCGACGCTGTTCAACGACATCCCGCTCGATCGCGTCTCGACCTCGATGACCATCAACTCGACGGCGATCATTCTGCTGTCGCTGTACGTGGCGGTCGCAAAACGTCAGGGCGTCGCGCCGGCAACAGCTCTCGGGCACGGTCCAGAACGACATCCTCAAGGAGTACGTCGCACGCGGCACCTACATCTACCCGCCGCGCGCGTCGCTGCGGATCGTCACCGACATTTTCGCGTTCTGCGAACGCGAGCTGCCCAACTGGAACACGATTTCGATCAGCGGCTACCACATCCGCGAGGCCGGATCGACCGCGGTCCAGGAAGTCGCGTTCACGTTCGCGCACGCGCTCGCCTACGTCCAGTCCGCCATCGACGCCGGCCTCGACGTCAACCGGTTCGGCCAGCGGCTCTCGTTCTTCTTCAACGCGCACAACGACTTCCTCGAGGAAATCGCCAAGTACCGCGCGGCCCGGCGGTTGTGGGCGCGGATCATGCGCGATCGCTTCCACGCCACCAACCCGCGCGCGCAGCAGCTGCGTTTCCACACCCAGACCGCCGGCAGCACCCTCACCGCCCAGCAGCCCGACAACAACATCGTCCGGGTCGCGCTGCAGGCGCTGGCCGCCGTGCTCGGCGGGACGCAGTCGCTGCACTGCAACGGGCGCGACGAAGCGCTGGCGCTGCCGACCGAGGAATCGGCGCGCATCGCGCTGCGCACCCAGCAGATCATCGCCTCTGAGAGCGGCGTCGCCAACACCGTGGATCCGGTCGCCGGTTCGTACGCGATCGAGGCGATGACCAACGATATCGAGCGCGGCGCCGAGGAGATTCTGGCGCGCATCGAGGCCGCGGGCGGAACGCTGGCGGCGATCGAAGCGGGATTGATTCAGCGCGAGATCCAGGAATCCGCCTACCGCGCGCAGCTGGCCGTCGACTCGGGCAAGGCGATCGTCGTCGGCGTCAACGCGTTCACGTCCGCGGCCGGCAGCGCGCCGATCGCGACGATGAGAATCGACCCGAGGGTTGAAACGCGCCAGATCGAGCGAGTGCAGGCCGTGCGTGCGAGCCGGAGCGCCGGATCGCTGGTCGGCGGCCATCGCCGGAGTGACGCGGGCGGCGACGCGACGGCACCAACCTGGTCCCGGCCGTCGATCGCCGCGGTCGAAGCGTTCGCGACCGTCGGTGAGATCTCCGACGCCATGCGCGGGGTCTTCGGCGAATACGAAGAAACGTCCCAGCCGTGAACGCCCCCGTGAGTGCTGAACCGCTGCTCTCCGTCTCGCAGCTGACCACCGTGTTCGACACGCCGCGCGGAGCCGTGACCGCGGTCGACGCGATCAGCTTCGAGATCCGCGCCGGCGAAACGCTTGGTCTGGTCGGCGAGTCCGGCAGCGGCAAGTCGGTCACTGCGCTGTCGATCATGCGCCTGGTGCAGCCGCCCGGTCGAATCGCGGGCGGCCAGATGCGGTTCAAGGGGCGCGATCTGTTGACGCTCGACGAACCGTCGATGCGCGCGATCCGCGGCGCGGACATCTCGCTGATCTTCCAGGAGCCGATGACCGCGCTCAATCCGGTCTTCCGCGTCGGCGACCAGATTGCCGAGGCGCTGCTGGTGCATCGGCCGGGCCACGCGGCAGGAAGCCAGGGCGAAGGCGGTCGAGCTGCTGCGCGCGGTTCGGATCGCCGACCCTGAAGCCCGGGTGACGGACTATCCGCATCAGCTGTCCGGCGGCATGCGGCAGCGCGTGATGATCGCGATCGCGCTGGCGTGTCAGCCGTCGCTGGTCATCGCCGACGAGCCGACCACGGCACTCGACGTCACCATCCAGGCGCAGATCCTGGATCTGCTGCGCGACATGCGAGTCGGCGCTCGGACTCGTCGCTGCTGCTGATCACGCACGACCTCGGCGTCGTCGCCGAGACGGCGGATCGCGTTGCGGTGATGTATGCGGGACGGATCGTCGAAACCGGACCGGTGCGCGAGATCCTGCGCAACCCGCAGCATCCGTACACGCGCGGGCTGCTCGCGTCGATTCCCGGCGGGACGGCCTGGCGCGCGGCTGCGGGCGATCGACGGCTCGGTGCCGCTGCTCGGCGCGCTGCCGTCAGGCTGCGCGTTCAACCCGCGCTGCCCGGATCGTTTCGCGCCGTGCACGGGGACGCCGCCGCCGGACTACGCGGTCGGAGCCGGGCGCACGGCGAAGTGCTACCTGCACGACCCGCAGGCCGCGCCCCGCCCTGCGCCTCGCGGCGTGGACGCACCTCGAACCTCGCGCTCCGCACCTGATTCTGGACCCGGCGCAGCCGGCACCATCACTGGACCGTGATGCCGCTCCTCGAAGTCGAACATCTCGTCAAGCACTTCGGCCGCGACGCCGGTCTGCTGCACGCCAGCACCAGCGATCACCGCGGTCGACGACGTCAGCTTCAGCATCGAGGAGGGCGAGACGTTCGGCCTGGTCGGCGAGTCCGGCAGCGGCAAGACGACGACCGGACGCTGCCTGCTGCGCCTGATCGAACCCTCGTCCGGCGCCGTGCGATTCCGCGGCGAGGACGTCCTCGCCTTCTCGCGAACGCGGATGCGCGAGGCGCGGCGCGAGATGCAGATCGTCTTTCAGGATCCGTACTCGTCGCTCAATCCGCGGATGCGGGCGCGGCAGATCGTCGAGGAGCCGCTCATCATCCACAAGCTCGGATCGAAGGACGAGCGGCGCGCCCGGGTCGCCGAGCTGTTCGGACTCGTCGGCCTCGATCCGGCGCATCTCGATCGCTACCCGCATCAGTTCAGCGGCGGTCAGCGACAGCGCATCGGGCTGGCGCGCGCGCTGGCGCTGAACCCGTCGTTCGTCGTGCTCGACGAACCGGTCTCGGCGCTCGACGTGTCGGTGCAGGCGCAGGTCGTCAACCTGCTGATGGACCTGCAGGCGAAGCTGCGGCTCACGTACCTGTTCATCGCGCACGATCTGCGCCTGGTCGAGCACATCTGCAGCCGGGTCGCGGTGATGTATCTCGGGAAAATCGTGGAGATCGGGCCGACCGCGTCGCTGTTCGAAGCGCCGCAGCATCCCTACACGCGCGCGCTGCTCTCGGCGATTCCGGTTCTCGATCCGGATGCGCCGACGCATCGCGTCGTCCTCGATCCCGCCTCAGTCAATCGTGAGGCCGCGTTGAAGGAAATCGCGGCGGGTCATTTCGCGGCTGTTTAGCAGTCGGCAGTCGAGGACCGAGGACTGAACTAAGCCGCCCGCCTGACGTCGTTCTCGACCTTGCCGTCGCGGATGTGGATGGTGCGATACGCGAACGCGGCGACGTCGGGCTCGTGGGTGACGAGGACGATGGTGTTGCCGCCTTTGTGCAGCCGCTCGAACAGCGCCATGATCTCGGTGCCGGTCTTCGAATCGAGGTTGCCGGTCGGCTCGTCGGCGAGCAGGATCGACGGATTGTTGACCAGCGCGCGCGCGATCGCGACGCGCTGGCGCTGACCGCCCGACAGCTCGTTCGGCTTGTGCAGCATGCGCGCGCCGAGCTCGACTTTTTCCAGCGCCGCCTTGGCCCGCTCGCTGCGATCCTTGGCCGCCACACCGGCATAGACCAGCGGCAGCTCGACGTTGTGCAGCGCGGTGGCGCGCGGCAGCAGGTTGAACGTCTGGAACACGAACCCGATTTCTTCGTTGCGGATGCGCGCCAGCTCGTTGTCGTTCATCTGGCTGACCTGCTTGTCGTTCAGCAGGTAGGAGCCCTTGCTCGGGGTGTCGAGGCAGCCGATCAGGTTCATCAGCGTCGACTTGCCCGAACCCGACGGTCCCATGATGGCGACGTACTCGCCGCGTTCGATTTGCAGCGACACGCCGCGCAGCGCGTGAATTTCTTCCGCGCCCATGACGTAGGTCTTCCAGAGATCGACGGTTTCGATGAGTGACATAGCCAGAAACTCAGACGTCGGACTGGCTGTCGTGGTTCCCTCGTGGCGCGCCAGCCCCGTGATCGATTATCGCCGGTTTGGCGCCGGACCCGCCAGCTACTTCTTGAACCCGGCGACGTTACCGGGCGGCCGGTCGTTGTCCCGATGCTTCAGGCGCCTGACGCGACGGGGCTCCATGGTGCCGCGCGCGCAATACGGACAGAACGTCCACCCTGGTTGAAGCGCCCGTCCACAGTGCGGGCAGCCATCGCCCTGACGCGTGCCGCAATGCGGACAGGCCAGGTAGTCGGCGGCGACCGGCGCGCCGCAGCCGGCGCACAGCGCCCGGGTTTCGCCGATCTCACTGACGACGCGAAGCAGTTCGTCCGGCGTGGTCATGCCGCTCCGGACCTTCGCGAGTGCATCTTCGCCAAGGCTGATCATCCCGCCGGCCAGCGCTGTCTCGCGCAGCTGATGTTCCGCCGCGTCCGACGAAATCAGACGCCGAACCTTGTCGGTGATTTGCATCACTTCGCAGACGCTGACCCGGCCTCGATAGCCGGTGTGATTGCATTGATCGCAGCCGACCGCCTGATAGAAGGCCACCGCGCCGACATCGCTGTCGCTGATGTCGAGTGAGCGGAGCGTTTCGGCCGCCGGCTGATATCGCCGCCGGCAACTCGTGCACAGGCGGCGCACAAGACGCTGCGCGATTACTCCCACCAGCGCCGAGGCGATGGCGTGCCGCTCGACTCCCATGTCCGCCAATTGCGTCACCGCGGATGCTGCATCGTCAGCGCCCAGTGTGGAGAGGATCAGGTGACCCGATTGCGCGGCCTGGACCGCCAGCCTCGCGGTTTCGGCATCGCGAAGATGACTCAGCAGGATCACGTCCGCGTCCTGGGTCAGAATCGTTCGCAGCGCCGCCGCGAACGTCGGGCCGCCAGCCTCGCTGATCTGCGTCTGGTTGGCGCCCGGAATCTGATACTCGACCGGATCCTCGATGGTGACGATGTTCGCCTTGTCCGACGGTATCGCCATCAACGCCGCGGTCAGCGTCGAGGTCGTGCCGCTGCCGGCCGGACCGCTCACTAGAATCATCCCGTGCGGGTGACGAAGCAGTTCGCGCACGGTCGCGAGCGCGGACTCCGACAGGCCGATCTCGTCGAGCACCGGGGCGCGCTTGCGGTGATCGAGCAATCGCAGCACCAGCTTTTCACCGGCGAGCGTGCGCAGCGTGGCCACGCGAAAGTCGACCTCGACTCCGTCTGCGCCGACGAGGCGGAGGCGGCCGTCCTGAGGCAGGCGTTTCTCGCCGAGGTCGATGCCCGCCATCAACTTGAACCGCGCGATCAGGTCTTCATGAACGTGCGGCGGGAGCTTCTGGACGGTCTCGAGCAGACCGTCGATGCGATGACGGATGACGACGCCGCTGTCGGTGGGCTCGACGTGCACGTCGGTCGCGTGATGCTCGAGCGCGCGCCTGACAATCAGATCGACCAGAACAGGAACCGGCATCGTCTCGCTCGACGCGTCGGGTTCACGGACTGCCGGAGCCGCCGGTTCGGTGGGGGTCTTCCCGACCGCAGAATAGCAACGCTCGATCGCCCTGAGGATGCCGTCGCGAGTCGCCACCACCTGCGCAATCCGGTGGCCGGTCTGGCGCTCGAGATCGTGTACCAGGCTGAAGAGAAGCGGATCGGACATCGCGACGGTCAGCCGGTCGCGCTCACGCGCGATCGGCAGGCACCAGCGCTCGAGCGCGACGTCCTTCGGAATCAGGGCGAGGGCCGAGGCATCCGGCCGCATCTCCGACAGATCGACATACGCGAAACCGAGCTGGAATGCGATCGCCCCGGCAACCTGCTCCTCGGTGGCGAGGCCAAGGCGCACCAGCACGGTTCCGAGACGTTCGCCGGTGCTTTTGTGCTCGCCCAGTGCGCGGCGCAGATCGTCAGCGGTGATGACGCCGGCCTGAACGAGGCACTCCCCCAGCTTTTTGCGCACAGGTTTTGATTGTAAGACGCTCAGCGAGCGAATGCGCCAAGGACAAGCTTTCGCGTCTGTGCCTGCGGATCCCGCAGCAGCACCGCTTCGGTCGTAATGTCGATGATACTGGCGGCGCCGACCAGGTCGCCGAGGGCGAGGATGCGGCCGTTGATCATCGCGAGGCGGCGGCCGGGGATCCGCCGCAGCGCTTCTCCGCGCATCGATTCGTACCGACCCGCCGGGACCATCACCTGACGGTGGTCGTTGCGGGCGTTCCAGATCACGACGCCGGCGCTTCGGCTAGCCAGCGCCGCGAGGCGTGCCCGCGTCTCGGGTCCCGACGCGGCCAGCCGGTCGGACGCCATGACGCGCGGGCGATCGTCGCCGCCCGGAGCATCGGTCACTTCAACGATGCGGCACGATGCCGGCGAGAGTTCGATTCCGATGCGGCTGTTCATCAAACGTGCTGGCGAGTCAGCGTTCCCCGCGTTGAAAGCGTCCGGCCGGAACGAGGCCGCCCGGTGTTGTGTCGGTTCGAGCTGGTCCCGTCGCTAGGCTCGTGGCGCTCTTCCGGGAACGCGTTTGCACGTGCCTGCACTTGCTTCCGTGTGCGGACCGGGTCAACATGCAGCTTCGGGGCATGAACGAACATGACGCCGGGCGCAGCCCGGACCTGCAGGCAGGCGCGCAGGACGACCTGCGCTTGCAGATTGCGTCTGCCGTGGAGGCGCGGGCCGAGTCCATCGCCGCCGATGCGTCCGCGATGTTTGCGCACGGCGATCCGGCGGCGTTGAACGCCGACTACGGACAGCGCGTCGGTCGCCTGATCACGCAGCTGCTGGCGGCAGCGATCCGTGACGGCCGGGTCGGGACGAGCGGCGGCCTGATCGCCGACCTGTTGCGCGCGGTCGCACAACGTGGCGCCTCGACCGAGCGAGTCTTCGGCTTCGTCTACCTGCTCGAACGCACCACGCTGGATGAGCTCGCGCTCGACCCACGGACCGGCGCCACCAGCGAAGCGTGGCCGCTCACGGCGCAGCTGGTAAGGCGCGCGTCGTTCGACCTGCTGGCGGCGTACGCCGAACAGCCCCGGCTCGAGCCGGCGGGGGCATCGATCGTGGATCCAGTGACCACCTTGTTCACGCGCCCTCTGTTCGACGAGGTGCTGGCAAAGGAGGTCGAGCGGGCCGGCCGCTTCGGTGACGAGATCTCGCTGATCGTGTTCGACGTCGATCGGCTCACCGACATCAACCAAACGTACGGCCGCGGCGTCGGCGACAAGATTCTCGAGCGTCTCGGGATCCTGGTCCGGCAATATTTCCGTCAGCACGACTGGGTGGCCCGCCACTCGGAAGACTCGATCGCAGTCGTGCTCACGCGGCTCGACGCGGACCGCGCCACCGCGCTCGCCGACCACGTCCGCACCACGGTCGAGCAGCGCCTGGAGTTCCCCGATTACCGGACCGATGTGCGGGTGGCGGTGACGCTCAGCGTCGGAGTGGTGAACCTGGCCGTCGCGGTCGGCGATGTCGTCGATCCGGCGCGGCTGCTGGCGGACACGGAAGCTGCGCTCGATCGCGCCAAGCGGCTCGGCCGGAATCGCGTCGAGCGCCTCGATGTGCGCTCCGGCGCGGTCCGCGTCGCCACTCCACCGCACATGTAGCGTCCGGCGTCAGCCGGACCTCGATCTAACCGGCCGACTCCTCGTCGTAATTCGCCTTCAGCGTCGCCACGACGGCCGGATCCGCCAGCGTCGTGGTGTCGCCGAGGGCTTTTCCTTCGGCGATATCGCGAAGCAGGCGGCGCATGATCTTGCCCGATCGTGTCTTGGGCAGATCCGCGGCAAACAGGATGTCGTCGGGTCGCGCGATCGCGCCGATTTTCTTGGTCACGTGATTCTTCAACTCGTCGATGAGGGCCTTGGATCCGATCTGCGCGCCGGCGCCTTCCTTGAGCGTGACGAACGCCGCGATCGCCTGTCCCTTGATCTCGTGGCTCCGGCCGACCACGGCCGCTTCGGCCACCGCCGGGTGATCGACCAGCGCGCTTTCGACCTCCATCGTGCCGATCCGGTGTCCGGCCACGTTGATCACATCGTCGACCCGCCCGAGCAGCCAGTAGTAACCGTCGGCGTCGCGCTTGGCGCCGTCGCCGGTGACGTAGACGCCGGTTCCCCAGCGATGGAAGTAGGTGTTCACGTAGCGTTCGGGATCGCCGTAGATGCCGCGCAGCATCGACGGCCAGGGACGCGTGAGCGCGAGCAGCCCGCCGCCGACCTCGACGCGATCCCCGCGCTCGGTGCGAATTTCGGCCGAGATGCCGGGGAACGGCCGCGTCGCGGATCCCGGTTTCAGCGTCGTGACGCCGGGCAGCGCGGTGATCATGATCGCGCCGGTCTCGGTCTGCCACCAGGTGTCGACGATCGGGCAGCGTTCGCCGCCGATCGCCTTGTAGTACCAGATCCACGCTTCAGGATTGATCGGCTCGCCGACCGACCCGAGCAGGCGGAGCGAGGAGAGATCGTGGCGGCCCGGCCACTCGGCGCCCCACCGCATGAAGGCGCGAATCGCGGTCGGCGCGGTGTAGAACACCGTGACGCCGTAGCGCTCGATGATCGACCAGAAACGATCCTTCTCCGGCCAGTCGGGCGCGCCTTCGTACATCACGACCGTCGCGCCGTTCGCGAGCGGACCGTAGACGACGTAGCTGTGGCCGGTCACCCAGCCGAGATCAGCCGTGCACCAGTAGACGTCGTCGTCTTTCAGATCGAACACGAGCTTGGTCGTCGCGTACGTGCCGACCAGATAGCCGCCGGTCGTGTGGACGATCCCCTTCGGTTTTCCGGTGGTGCCTGACGTGTAGAGGATGTAGAGCATGTCCTCGGCGTCCATCGGTTCCGGTTCGCAGACCGAGCGCCGCGCCGGCCATCAGTTCGTGATACCAGTGGTCGCGGCCTTCCGTCATCGTGACCGGAGCGCCGGCCGCGCCAATCCGCTGGACGACGACGACGTGCTCGATCGACGGCGTGCCGGCGACCGCTTCGTCAGCGACTTGCTTCAGCGCGACGACATGGCCGCGGCGGTAGCCGCCGTCGGCGGTGATGAGCACGCGGCATGAGGAATCGTTGATGCGGTCGCGCAGCGATTCGGCGCTGAAGCCGCCGAACACGACGCTGTGCACGGCGCCGATGCGCGCGCACGCCAGCATGGCGATCGCCAGCTCGGGGATCAGCGGCAGGTAGATCGCCACGCGGTCGCCTTTGCCGACGCCGAGCGATCGAAGGACGTTGCCGAACGCCGAGACCTGACGGAACAGATCGAAATACGTGAGGGTGCGGCGGTCGCCGGGTTCGCCTTCCCAGATCAGCGCCGCCTTGTTGCGCCGCGCCGCCGCGCACGTGACGATCGAGGCAGTTGACGCAGGCGTTGAGCTGTCCGCCGACGAACCATTTCGCGTGCGGCGGCTGCCAGTCGAGGACGCTGTCCCACGGCCGCGACCATTCCAGCTCGCCGGCGAATCGCGCCCAGAACGCTTCGGGATCGCGATCGGCCTCGGCGTAGATGCCGTCGTCCGCGATCACGCGCCTGCGGCGCGAAACTCCGGCGGCGGCGGAAACGTGCGGTCTTCGCGCAGCAGATCGTCGATCTCGATGCGGGGCTTGTCGTCGGCCATGGTTCGGCGATTGTAGCGGGTCGGCGGGCGACGCCCAAGCGCCCGCGGTATCGCCGGGCTGGCGGGACCAGCCGGCCGCCGCCGGCGGCGCAACGCGTCAGCTCTGCGTCGAGACGTCGAACGTATTCGGAGGCGCGGACCGCTTGAACAGCATGGCGCCGATCAGGCCGCCGATCGTCGAGAAGACGCTGCCGATGCAGAGCATCAGGATGAAGAACAACACGCGTCCGAGCCAGGAGCAAGCCGATGCCACCGTGCTCGCGCTGGCTCATCCCCCGTTCGATGGTGTCGCGCATTTCCGGCGGCATCGTTCCCGCGATCCCGATGAGGCGCTGCACCAGCGTCCTGCTCGTATGGGCGACACCAGGATGTCGATCGGAATCGACAGGACGCAGATGGACGAGCGCGCCGACCAGCCCGGCGAGCAGGCCGACCAGTGCGCCGTCGCCCGGCGTGATCGGCTTCGACGTGATTCTGCTGCAGCAGGTACGCGGCCGACCACGTCCGCCGCTGACCACCCACATGCAGCAGCAGACGTTGCCGAACGTAGACGAGCGGCAGCGCAGACAGCACGCCCATGACGACGCCGCCGATCGAGCGCCGGCTGGCCGTAGGCCGGTTTAGTCGTAGTACTCACGGCCAAGATGCGTGATCAGCTCTTCGCCCTTGAGATAGCGCAGCGTGTTCTTCAGCTTCATCAGCTGAATGAAGAGATCGTGCTCGGGGTAGACCTCGGGCGCGTGCATCGGGGCTCTTGAAGTAGAACGACAGCCACTCCTGGATGCCGTGCATGCTTGCCCGCTTCGCCAGGTCCAGGAAGAGCGCGATGTCGAGCACGATCGGCGCGGCGAGGATGCTGTCGCGGCAGAGGAAGTTGATCTTCAGCTGCATCGGGTAGCCGAGCCAGCCGAAGATGTCGATGTTGTCCCAGCCCTCTTTGTTGTCGCCGCGCGGCGGGTAGTAGTTGATCCGCACGACGTGGCGAGAGATCCTTGTAGAGATCGGGATAGAGGTTCGGCTGGAGGATGTAGTCGAGCGCGCACTTCTTGCTCTCTTCCTTGGTCTTGAACGACTCGGGATCGTCGAGCACCTCGCCGTCGCGGTTGCCGAGGATGTTGGTCGAGTACCAGCCGGCGACGCCGATCATCCGCGCCTTGAGGCCCGGGCGCGATGATCGTCTTGATCAGCGTCTGCCCGGTCTTCATGTCGTTGCCGCACGACCGGCGAACCGGTCTTCGCGGCGAGCTCCAGCAGCGCCGGCACTTCCGCGCTCAGGTTCGGCGCGGCGTTGCCGAACGGAAGCCCCTCTTTAATCGCGGCGTAGGCGTAGATCATGCTCGACGCGATCGCCGGATCGCTCGTCCTCGAGCCCCTTCTCGAATGCGGCCAGCGACTTGTGGCACGGCGATTCGGTCGCGAAGATTTCCGTGCTGCCGGCCCAGATCATCACCAGCCGATCGCAGCTTGTTGTCGGCCTTGAACTTCCGGATGTCGGCGATCAGCTGATCGGCGAGGTCCTTCTTGTTCTTGCCCTTCTTCACGTTCGGGCCATCGAGCCGCTTCACGTACTGGCGGTCGAACACCGCCGGCATCGGCTTGATCGCGGCGAGCTCGTCTTTGATCTGATCGAGCAGCTTTTCCTCGAGCACGCCGGCGTGCTTGGCCGCCTCGTAGCAGTTGTCCTCGAAGATGTCCCAGCCACCGAACACGATGTCGTTCAGATCGGCGAGCGGCAGAAAATCCTTGATCAACGGCGTCCGGTTCTCGGTCCGCTTACCGAGGCGGATGGTGCCCATCTGCGTCAGCGATCCGATCGGCTTCGCGAGACCTTTGCGAATGGCGAACACGCCGGCGATGGTCGTGGTGCTGACGGCGCCGAGGCCGACCAGCAGAACGCCAAGCTTGCCGCGTGCGGGAGCAATCTCTATTGGATTAGACATGAACATTTAATGATAGCGCATCTGGTCCGGCTGAAAGCCGGACCCTGCGGCCTCAGAGACCGAGCACGAAGAGGCCGGCGACTGGCCGTCGGCCATCAGCTACACTGACCGTGATGTTCCTGAAACCCGGAAATCCGCACCTTCTCGTGGTCGGCATGAGCGGCGTGAAGATGGGGGATCGCCTGATGCAGGTCGGCTGCGCGGACGGCGCGCGGCTGGGCGCGATCGCCGCCAAAGTCGGCCTGTCCGGCCGTGCGGTCGTGGTCGCGCCGGATGCGGCGTCGGCGGCCCGCGCCACCAAGGGCGCGGCGGCAGCCGGCGTGCTCGTCGAGGTCGAAACCGCGCCGCCCACCGCGGCTGCCCGTGGAGAACGCCGCGTTCGACCTGGCGATCGTGGACGACACCGCCGGCTTGCTCGGCACGCTTCGCCCGGAAGATCGCGTGACCGCGATTCGCGAACTGGTGCGCGTCCTGCGGCCGGGCGGCCGCGTGCTGGTAATCGGCGCCGAACCGCGCGGCGGGTTCGGGGCGCTGTTGTCGCGTGCGCAGAGCGGACCGCCCTTTGTTGCATCCGGCGAGGCAATCGAGGCGCTGCAGTCAGACGGATTCAAGTCCGCGCGCACGCTGGCCGCGCGCGAGGGTCTCGTGTTCGTCGAAGCAATCAAACCCCGCGTGGCGGGGTAGGCCGGGTGGGTCAGACAGTCCGGCTGAAGCCGGACACTATACCTGACGACTGACGACTACGTCACCGCGCGCAAGTGAGATGACGTCCGCCGTCGATCGGAATGGTCTCGCCGGTCATCCAGCCGGCGCGATCCGAGGCGAGGAAGAGAATCAGCGCGGCGATGTCTTCCGGGTCGCCCGGGCGACCGAGCGGATGCGTTTCCTTCGAACGTTCGAGGAACGCGGCGTAGCGGGTCTCGTCCATCCCCGAGCGGCGATGCAGATTGGTGACGGTGACGCCAGGATTGACCGCGTTGACGCGCACGCCGAGCGGCGCCATCTCGATCGCCGCGCAGCGCGTCAGGTGATCGACGCCGGCCTTGCTGACGCAGTAGGCCAGCACGCCCGGAAACGATCGCAGGCCGTTCACGCTCGAGACGTTGACGACGGATCCTTTGCGGGCGGTCAGATGGGGCGCGGCGCGGCGCATCAGACGGAACGGCGCGCGCAGATTGACCGCCATCATCGTGTCCCAGACTTCGTCGGTCGTCGCTTCGAGCGGGCCGCTGGCGATGACGCCCGCCGCGTTGACCAGCACGTCGAGGTGTCCGTAGGCAGCAATCGCCGCATCGACGATACGGTCGGGCGCGTCCGCATCGGTGACGTCGGCCGGGCAGGCAACGGCCTTCCCTCCGGCTGAGCGCACGGCGACCTCGGCCTCGGCCAGTGCCGCCTGGTTGCGGCCGACCAGCACGACCGATCCGCCGCCGCGTCCGAACGCCTCAGCCGTCGCCCGTCCAATACCGCTGGTGGCGCCGGTGACGATGATGGATTTGCCGGAGAATGACATATGGAAAGTCTAGCGCAGGGGACAGCCGTGTCACGCGACGAGCACAGCCGCAACGCCGCGATCGCCCGAAATAGCGTAGTTTGCAGGGGAAAGAGCCGACAACATTAGGCAGGAGTTTTGCCTCATCCACCAGGTTCGATGCGACCCGCTTCAATCGCCACCGACTCGTTCACCCTCCAGGAAGTCGCGCGCGCCGCCGGCGTCGCCGAGGTGCACGTACGCTCGATCGTCGGCCCTGATGTGAAACACCTGGTCCGGGCAGACGCGGTGCGAATCGGCCGGATGCTGGTCGAGCGCTCGACCACGACCAGCCAGTCGCTCACCCCGCGCCCGCTGTTCGGGTTGTTCGCGAAGCGGACATCCGCCCGCCGCGCTGCGGGAATGCCGTTGGCGGTGTCGAGCACGCTTCACGCCGCGCTCCTGGTCGTGCTGGTCCTGCTCGCGTCGATGAGCGTGGCGCCTCGTGCGGCGTCGATGAAAGTCGACGCACCGGCCGATTCGATGCGCCTCGTGTTCCTCAACATTCCCGGACCAGGGGGCGGCGGCGGTGGCGGCGGCTTGCAGCAGGCCGCGCCGCCGCCGAAAGCGATGCGCGAAGGGCATCACACCTTGAACAGCCCGATTCCCGATCGCCGCGTGCCCGCGCCGATCGCCCCGCCACAGCGTCCGCCGGAGCCGCCTCGACTCGAATCCGAGCCGTTGCCGGCGGTGGTCGCGCCGATCGTCGTCGCGCCGGCGGACGCACGAACGCGCGCGGGTCGTCATGCAGGAGACGCCGGCGGTCATCGACAGTCATGGGCCCGGAACCGGCGGCGGGGCCGGAAGCGGCGCCGGCAGTGGTTTGGGCGAGGGCAACGGCAGCGGGATCGGACCGGGTTCGGGCGGCGGCACCGGCGGTGGGCCGTATCGTCCCGGAAGCGGCATCGAACCGCCTCGGCTGCTGAAGGAAGTGAAGGCCGACTACACTGAGGAGGCGCGTCAGCGCGGCGTCTCCGGCGACGTCGTGATGGAGATCGTCATCCGCAGCGACGGCTCGGTCGGCGACGTGAAGATTCTGCAGGGCCTCGCCGGCGGCCTCAACGATCGTGCGACGCAGGCAGTGCGCCAGTGGCGCTTTGCTCCGGCCAAGCGGCTTGGCGCACCGGTCGACGTCATCGTCGAGGTCGCGGTCGAGTTCAAGTTGCGGTGATCGGGCATGTTTCTGCTGACCCTCACCATCGCGTCGCTCGTCATCGCCGCCTCGATGAGCGTGGTGGCATGGCGGATCGCGGTGGCGGAACGCCGCCAATCGGAGGCGCGCGTCGAAGGACTCGCCGCTGAAATCCACGCCGGCCAGACGCCGAACTTTCAGGCCATCACTTATCGATCAGGCGAAGATCTGGATTTACGCTCCGCCGGTTCCAGTTCGCAGGCCGGCGCCGAGCGCGAACTGTTCGGCCCCGTGCGGAGCGCTCCGGCGGCTTCGCGCTTCGCGACTGCGCTGACCGTCGGCGTGCTCGTCCTGGGCGGGGCGCTGGCGGCAACGGTCGCGTTCCCGGCGATCGGACGACGAGCGCGGGCGCCGGATCCCGGCATCGCCGCGTCAGCGTCGGCGCTCGAGCTGGTCGAGCTCGGACAGGAGCGCAACGGCGACAGCTTCACCGTGCGAGGTGTCGTGCGCAATCCGCGATCGGGTGCACGGATCGACGAGCTGACCGCGGTGGTCTTTCTGTTTGCGGGCGACGGCGGATTCATCACCAGCGGACGCGCGGTCGTCAAGTCGGTGTCGCTCGGTCCGGGCGGCGAATCCCCGTTCGTGGTCACCATCGGCGGCGCGGAACAGGTTGGACGCTTTCGCGTCAGCTTCAGGACCGACGATCGCGTGGTCGCTCACGTCGACCGGCGGGCAGACGGGAGCAGTAACCCTGTTGAATAATCCGGTACCCGCCGTAGACGACGTTCAACGCGGAGCACACAGCGTTCGCTGAGGATTCATGATGGGAATACAAAGTCTCGGCGATCGCTGCGGTCTCGGCGTTGATCGTCGTCATCAGGTACGGCTCTGGTCGGCGGTCGCACTGGTCGCCGGCGTGCTCATCGTCTCGCCGCGCGCGCAGCAGTCACAGGCGCCGCCGCCGCAACAGCCGCCGCCGATCGAGCCGGGCTTTCGATTCCGCAGCGGCGTCGAGCTGATCAACGTCACCGCCACCGTCTCCGACGCGAGCGGCCGCTTCGTCCCGGGACTCAAGCAGGAAGACTTCCTCGTCTACGAGGACGATCAGCCGGTCACCGTCACCCATTTCAATGCCGAGCGCGTGCCGGTCAGCCTCGGCGTCGCCCTCGACACCAGCGGCAGCATGGGTGGTCAGAAGATTCAGGAGGCGGAGGATGCACTGGGCCGTTTCCTGTTCGAGCTGCTCGACAAGGATGACCAGATGTTTCTGCTACCGGTTCAGCAGCCGGCCAACTCTTCTCCAGGGATGGACCCGCGATCGACAGCTGCTGACGCGCGCGCTCGGACGGATCACGCCGAACGGCGGGACGGCGATGTACGACACCGTCGCCGAAGCGATTCCGCTGGCGCAACGCGGCGAGAACCGCAAGAAGGCGCTGCTCGTCATCTCGGACGGCAACGACACCTCGAGCGCGACCGACATCCGCGACGTGAAGGCGCAGATCCGCGAGAGCGAGGTCCTGGTCTACGCCATCGGCATCGACGCCGAAGGCGACTCGTCGCACAACAGCCCGCCGCCGCAGCCACGCGTGCCGATTCCGGTGCCGATGCCCTTTCCGGGCGGACGAGGCGGCCGCGGGTACTATCCGCCGCCGCCACCGACCGGCGGCGGAGGTGGAGGCGGCAACGGCTGGCGACGCGGATCGAGCGACGACCGCGTCAACGTCACCGCGCTGCGCGACATGACCGACGACAGCGGCGGCCGCACCGAAATTATCCGTGACCCGCACGATCTCACGACCGCGACCACCAGCATCGCCGACGAGCTCAGTAAGCAGTACTACCTGGGATATCCGTCGACCGGAAAAAAGGACGGCCGCTGGCATACCATTCGCGTCGAGTTGAAGAACAACCGCGTCTACCGGGTCAGGGCCCGCCGCGGATACGTCGCAAGCTAGAATGACGCGTGCATCTGCTCGCGACGGCGCTCGGCCTCAGCCTGCTCGGCGGCTGCGGCGGGTTGCTGGTCGCTTCGTCCCTGCTCCTTTTTCCCGACCGCGTCCGCTCGCGGCTGGTGCCGTGGCTGGTCAGCTACGCGGTCGGCGCGCTGCTCGGCGTGGCGCTGCTCGACTTGCTGCCTGAGGCGTTGCGGCTGCTGCCGTCCGCGCCGGTGCTCGGCACCCTGCTGGCCGGCATCCTCCTGTTCTTCGCGCTCGAAAAACTGGTCCTGCTCCGCCACTGTCACACCGACGAATGCGAAGTTCACGGCGCGACCGCCACGCTGGTGTTCATCGGCGACGCGTTCCACAACTTCATCGACGGCGCGATCATCTGCTGCGGCCGTGATGTCGTCCACGGCGCTCGGCGTCAGCACCGCGATCGCGGTGGCGGCGCACGAAATTCCCCAGGAGGTCGGCGACGTCGCCATCCTGCTCCACGCCGGCTACAGCCGCCGCCGCGCCCTGCTGTTGAACGTCATCTCGGCCGGTTCGAGCGTGGCCGGCGCGCTGCTCGCGTTTGGCGCCGTGCAGGTGGTGCCCGGCATCCGGCCGTACGTGCTGGCGCTGTCGGCGGCAAGCCTGCTTTACATCGCGATGTCGGACCTGATTCCGGATCTGCACCGCGGCGAAGTCGACGCGAACGCCGCGCGTCAGGTCGCGCTCATCGCCGCCGGCATCGGCACCATCATGGTCGTCGAACGGATGATCCGGTAGTGGCGATCGACAAAATCAACCTCGCCACCGTCGAGAAGATGTGGCGCCGGGAAGTGGAGGCCGCGGCCACCTATCGCCATCTGGCCGACCGCGAAAGCGACCCGAGACGCAAGGACATCCTGATCCGCCTGGCGGAGCAGGAAGAGATCCATGCGGCGCGTTGGTCCGAGCGAATCGCATTGACCAAAGGCCAGGCCCCCAACCCGCAGGAGGTCGAACGCGGCCTATCCTGGTTTCAGCGCATCTCCGATCCGAACGTCGTGCTGCACCGCCTCGAGCAGGAAGAGAACAAGGCCGAGGAAGAGTACGACCACCTGATGTCGAAGCTGAGCGATCCCACTGATCGCCAGATTGCGGAAGAGGCGATGCACGAGGAGCGCGATCACGCCGTGATTCTGCGCGCGCTCGCTGGCGGAGCGGCGCCGACGCCGCGGTCCGCGCTCGATCGCATCCTCGGCCGCGAGCGCTGGCACCAGCGCGGCACCGGCTGGATCGGCGACGCCATCTACGGCGTCAACGACGGCCTCGGCGCGGTGTTCGGCATCGTCTCGGGGATGGCGGGTTACACCGGCGGCAGCGAAGTCGTGCTCGCCGCGGGACTCGCCGGCACGCTGGCCAGCGCGCTGTCGATGGGCGCGGGCGCGTATCTCTCGTCGAAGTCGCAGCGCGAGGTCTACGAATCCGAGGTCGCGCGCGAGCGGCTCGAGATTGAAGAAGATCCTCACGAGGAGCTCCTCGAGCTCGAGCTCTTCTATCAGCTGAAGGGATTCTCGGTTGAGGAGTCGCGTGCGCTGGCGGAGCGACTGCAGAAGCGAGCCGGAGCAGTTTCTCCGCACGCTGGTGCACGAGGAGCTGGGCCTGAACGAGGACACGTTCCCGAATCCCTGGCGTTCCACCGTCTCCGCCAGTCTGTCCACGGCTGTGGGCGGCTTCATTCCGATCATCCCGTTCTTCTTCACCGTCGGCATGCCGGCGGTCATCGCCTCGTTCGTCATCAGCACACTCGCGCACTTCGCGGTCGGCGCCTCCAAGTCGCTCGTCACCACGCGATCCTGGTGGTCGAGCGGCGCGGAGATGACGCTGGTGGGGGTGCTGGAGGCGACGGTGACGTACGGGTTGGGACGCGCCTTGGCGGGACACTGATGGCCAGCCCCTCCGACCTGCGCATTCACCTGACTTCCGGGGCCGTCACGACCGCCGTGATCTATCCCTCGTCGGCGGCGCCAGCCGCCGCGACGCTGATTCTCGGTCACGGCGCCGGCGCGGGACAGCGCAGCGTCTTCATGGTCGATTTTTCGCGGGCGCTGTCGGCGCTTGGCCTCGACGTCGTCACGTTCAACTTCCTCTATACCGAACAGGGACGGAAGATTCCTGATCGTGCGCCCGCCCTGGAGGCCTGCTACCTGGGCGTCATCGACGGCGTCCGGGACACGCTCGACAGCGCGCGCCGGGCGCTGTTCATCGGCGGCAAATCGATGGGCGGACGGATGGCGACGCAGGTGGCGGCCGCGGACGCCGCGCTGCCGATTGCGGGACTGGTGCTGCTCGGCTATCCGCTGCACCCGCCGGGCAAGCCAGCCGAACGCCGAGACCGGCATCTACCGGCGATTCGACGACCGATGCTCTTCGTCCAGGGCGACCGCGACGCGTTCGGGACGCCGTTGGAGCTGGCGCCGGTGCTCTCCGCACTCGATCCGCCGGCCGCCCTGCACATCGTCGAAAAAGGCGATCACTCGTTCAAGCTGTCGCGCAAGGACCCGGCCGCGCAGGCGGCGATCTACGGCGACGTGCAGCAGACGATTGCCGCCTGGATTCGCGATCGTGTCTCCGAGTAGATCTCTGTAGTGTCCGCCTTCAGGGCGGACTGCGCGAACCTCGCGGGCCTGAAAGGCCCGCGCTACACGGAAGGCGGCTTCCAGGTCTGCAGCTCCATCACGTCACCCGCGTGCGAGAAGCCGAAGCGCAAATACAGCGAGACGCTGCGGTGTGCCGGCCAGAGAATCAGCCGATCGATCTTGTTGATCTTCGCCCACGCAATGGCCGCCTGCACCAGTTGGACGCCGATGCCGCCGCGCGCGGATGGCGTGACGTAGAGGTTCGAAAGATAGGCGTGCAGCTCCGATTCCGAGGCCGGGTTGGGAATCTTCTTGATGGTCTGGACCCACACCGTGCCGACGATCAGTCCGTCCGCGTTGACCGCCGCCCACGCGTGCCAGCCGTTGCCTTCCTGCAGTTCGCGCCGCATCCAGCCGATGCAGCGCCGCACGAACACCTCGCGCGACTCGGTCGGCGCGTCCCTGGTCGACCGAAATTCCCAACGGAGCTCGGCCAGACGCCTGGCATCAGCCACCGTCGCGACCCGGATGTGGATCATGGTCGGCGGTCCCGGAGAAACTGCGACGCCGCACTCAGCACATCTGTCGCCCACTCGTGTCCGCCATCGAACTCGATCGGCCGCACATCGCTGCCTGCTTCCTGAAGACGTCGCAGGTCGTTCTCGCAGGTGCTTCCTTTCGTATAGCAGATCTTTGCTGCCGCGGCACAACAGCGCCGCCGGAACACGGCTGAGCATCGCCGCGTCGAGCTCAGGCGGCACGTCGCCGCCGACTGAAATCACGCCGGCGACTGGAGGCTTCGCCGCGGCAGCCGCGCGATATGCCATCGCGACGCCCTGCGAGAAACCGGCGTAGACCACGGTCGACGTGCGCGGCCATTCGCGTCCAACCGCATCGACGACCTGGGCCACGAACGCCAGGTTGTCGGCGATCGCCAGCTCACGATCCTGCCGTGTCATCCAGCTCGACACGATGTCGCTGGTGCGCCGCTGATAGAAGCGATGCAGGCCTTGAATCGAGACGCACAGCCAGTGTTCGGCGCCCGGGATGGCGCGGAGGCGTTCGAGCTGAAGCTCCGGCGACTCGGCGTATCCGTGGAAACCGACGAGCAGCGGCGCCGGACCGGGCGCACTCGGCGGCTCGACGAGGTATCGGCCGTGCGTCTGGACCGCAATCGCGCGCTCGATCATCAGTCCAGTATCCTATCGCACGTGAACGCCGCCGAAATCCACGCCATCGCTCCGGCTGAGCAGACGCAATCGTCCACCGACCTCTTCGTTATCTTTGTCGGCGCGAACGTGGTGGCGACGACCTTGCAGGTCGGCGCGGGCCTGGCCGCGTCATTTACTCTGACGCGTGCGATCGGCCTGATCGCGATTGGCAGCGTTGCTGGCGCGGCGCTGGTGGCGGCGTTGGCGCCGCTCGGATCGCGGCTTCGCGTACCGTCGATCATCGCGGCTCGTCCTGCGCTCGGCATCCGCGGCGCCGCTCTTGTCGCGGTGGTGCTTTACGTTTCCAACTTCGCGTGGATCGCACTCAACAACGTCATCGCCGCCTCGGCGGTGACGAAGGCGATCAGCACGACTGGCTCACCAGGCGGCCTGGCGACGTCGAACACTGCCTGGGCCATCGTTCTCGGTCTTGCCGCCACCGCGATCGTCTGGCGAGGACCGCGGACCGTCGCGCGGGCGGATCGGTTTGCAGTGCCGATGCTGCTGGTGGTCGCGATCGCGCTGACGGTCGCGTGCCTGCACGCTCGACCGGCGGCGAACCCGCCGCCGCAGGTTGCGATGAGCTGGTGGCGGGGACTCGACGTCGTCATCGGCTATCAGGTGTCGTGGATTCTGATGTTCGCCGACTATTCGCGCTACACGCGATCGAGCCGCGGAAGCGCGACCGCCGTTTTTCTTGGACTTGGGCTGACCAGTCTGTGGATGATGCCGCTCGGTGCCATGGCGGCGAAGGCCGCCGGCACGAGCGACCCCGGCGCGATGATGAGCGCGGTCGGGCTCGGTGCCGCAGGCGCGCTGCTCCTCGCGATCGCGACACTGACGACCAACTTCGTCAACATCTACATGTCCGCGCTCGCGTGGAAAAGCCTGATGCCCAGGGCCAGCGACTCCGCCGTTGTCTGGTCGATCGGAATCGTCGGCACAGCGCTGAGTGCGCTGCCTGACGTGTGGCTGGAGCACTACACCAACTTCACGGTGGCGCTTGGCGCGCTGCTGGTACCGGTCGGTGGTTTGCTGGTGGCTCACTACTATCTGCAACCCGGCGGTATCGAGGAGGCTTCCGTGGAGAACCTGTACGACGAGCGGGGACCGTTCGGTGGCGTCCTCGTGCCTGGTGTCGTGGCGTGGGCGGCGGGCGCGATCGCGTTCTACGCTGCCGGCTCGATTGGCGGCACCGTGCCGGCGATGGTGGTCTCAATCGTTGTGTATCTCGCGCTGAACTACACTCGCCGCCGATGAGAGCCATCGTCGTCCTGGCCGGTGCTGCGCTTCTTCTCGTCACCCCGCCGGTGCGCGCTCAGTCCCGAACCAGGGTCGTGATGCTCGGCACCGGAACGCCGAACGCCGATCCCGACCGGTTCGGGCCATCGCTTGCCGTCGTGGTGGACGAGACCAGCTATCTCGTGGATTTCGGCGTCGGCGTGGTCCGGCGCGCGGCCGCCGCCGCGCAAAAGGCAAAGATTTCCTCGCTGGAACCACCTCGTTGCCGCTTACTCGGAGGATCTGCGGATCCGGCAGACCGGTGGCGAACCGAAGCACGGTTACGATCCGCAGGTCGTCAACGTGCACGAAATCGTGCCTGGGGTTGTTTATCGCGATGACCGGATAACCGTTACGGCGTTTGCCGTCACACATGGCGCATGGCCGAACGCGTTCGGCTACACGTTCAAGACGCCGGATCGCACGATCGTCATCTCCGGCGACACCGGCGCGAACTCACACATCGAAGCTCAGTGTCAGCGGTGCGACGTCCTGGTCCACGAAGTGTATTCAGAGGCTGGGTTCGCGAAGCGGACGGCCGACTGGCAGACCTATCACGCGCGATATCACACCTCGTCGCGCCAGCTCGGCGCCATCGCGACACGCGCGCAGCCGGGATTGCTCGTGCTCTACCACCAGCTGATCTGGAGTTCGACTGAAGACAAGCTCTTGACCGAAGTGCGTTCCGTGTACACCGGCAAGGTGGTGTCGGCGCACGATCTCGACGTGTATTGAACGCACCACGCGTTCAGTTGAGGGCGGGCGCCTGGAGATGAGCAGGTCGGATTCCGGATCGGTGTGGCGCGACCCTTCCAGGGTCGCCGAGGCAGTGAGGTTAGACGGCAACGGTCAGGCGACGGTTGTCAGCCTAAGGCTCGAGAGGACGAGCGGTAATCAGCGCGTCCTCGACCAGCCGACCGCCGACGAGATGTTCCTGAATGATGCGCTCGAGCACCGGCGGATCGCAGTGTCCATACCACGCGCCTTCCGGATAGACCACCGCAATCGGTCCACCTTCGCAGATGCGCAGGCAATTGGTCTTGCTGCGAAGGATGCCGCCCTGCTCCGACAAGCCGAGCTCCTTCAGCCGGCCCTTGAGGTAGTCCCACGCGATCAGCCCGCGCTCTTTGTCGCAGCACTTCGGCTTGGTCTGATCGCAGCAAAGAAAAATGTGCCGCTTCGCGACGTCCACGCCGACGCTCGTTGCGATATCTTTCAAGGAGTTATCACTCATTAGTCGTGAGTCCTGAGCCGTGGGTCGCAGTCGCGAGTCGTGAGTCGTGAGTCGCAATTGTGGCGCGACCGTTTCAGGGTCGCGGTGGGCGCCGGGCCTGAAAGGTCCGCGCTACCCTCCAAGCGCCACACACCAAACGTTACACACCAAACGCGTCCGCATCCCACGATAGTCCCAGCTCGCTCGGCGGCGCCATGTACCCGACCAGCGCCGACGCGGCGACGACGACGGGGCTGGCGAGGTAGCCTTCGCCGCCGAGGCCCATGCGGTTCTGCCAGTTGCGATTGAACGAGGTGATCGCGCGCTGGCCTTTTTCGAGCGCATCAGGACCCTGGCCGAAGCATGGACCACACCACGACTGACGAATCTGGCCGCCGACCGATCGGAACACGTCGGCGATGGACTCGCCGGCGAGCCGCGGATCGGGCCGTTCGATCTGCAGCGCCGACGCCGCCGGATCCCGGAAAGACGACGAACTCTTTCGCCGTCTTCGTCGCGCCGCGCGTCCTGCGCGGCGCGGACAACCAGCGCGGCGGCGAGCAGATCGTCGTAGCTGCCGTTGGTGCACGATCCGATCATCGCCTTGTCGAACGTCAGGCGCTCGCGCGCGACTTCTTCAGCGGGAAACGCGTTGCCGGGGCTGAACGGCTTCGCGATCATCGGAATCACGTCCGCGCAGATCGATCGCCTCGTCGATGGCGTAGACCGCGTCTGCGCCCGGCGCGAAGGCCGGATACGGCAGTTCGCTGATCCCCTTGGCTCGATACCACGCGTAGGTGATCTCGTCAGGCGCGAAGATGCCGTTCAGCGCCTCGGCCTCGGCCATCATGTTGGCGATGGTGTTGCGATACGCGATCGGCAGCTGCCGGTCGGCGTCCACGAGCTCGACCGACATGCCTTGCGACTGCTTCGCGCCCCAGCGTCGCAGCAGCTCGAGCACGATGTCCTTGCCGCTGACCCACGGCTGCAGCCTGCCGTTGAACATCGACGCGGCGCGCTTTCGCCGCGGTGAAATAGATGTATCCGGTGGCCCATCCGAATCCCGAGCGTCGTCGATCCGACGCCCATGCCGACCGCGCCGTAGGCGCCGTAGGCGCGGCTGTGCGAATCGGCGCCGGGGATGAACTGGCCCGGCATCACCAGCCCCTGCTCGGGGAAATAGAAATGGAAGATGCCGTCGCCTGGCGTCGCGTAGTACGGCTTGTCGATGCCGTGGAGCCGCGCGAACTCGCGGCCGATCGCGGTCTGCTTGTTGTCGTCCGTCTTTCCCGGTGAAAACGAAATGATCGTTGGCGATCGCCGCCTGACGCGGATAGATCGCGCCGCCGCCGGTGATCTGATTGAAGGTGTGAATCGAAAACGGCGCGGTGCCGTCGGACGCCGGCAGCAGATCCGCGTACACGCGCAGCGTCGCGCCGGGAGTCACGGCGACGTTCGTGTCTACGCGATGCGCCCAGATCGATCTGCTCGGTGGACGTCATGCGCCGCGCCTGGTCCGCATCCGGCCACACGATCTTGCGGCGTCGTTTCGACCGACGCCTTGAACTCGCGGCGGCCGGCCGCGAAGATGCCGCCGGTCTGGCGAATTTCATCTTCCTTGGCGCTGAGCGGCACCGGCTCGTAACTCTTGCCCTGCGTGTCGTTCGACAGCCGCCGCGACCGCGGGTCGAAGCTGAACATGTCACCGTCTTTCGCGTCGGCAACGGCTTCGGGACTCTGCACCACCTGCAGCCCGAGGTTGAGCGCGTTGCGGCGGAAGATGTCGCCCATGTTGTTGCCGCAGACGACCACCATCTCGAGACCGACTTCTTCGGCGATCGCCTTCAGGCCGGCGGGACTCATCTCGCGCGAGGAGCCGATCGCGAAGCGGTCGCCGGCAATGAGGAAGGTTTCGCCGCGGTGCACGCGCGCGCGGAAGTCGGGCATGAGATAGCGGAACGACCCGGCCTTCCACCGCTCGTCGAGCGTGTCGAGGCTCTCGGAGACGCAGTCGGCCGCCGGCGTGATCTGATCGGTGTCGATGGCGTCGAGCTTGCGCTTCGGGCTGAGGACCTTCAGGTCCCAGAAAATCAGCGCCTTGCCGCGAATCACCGCCGTGGAGGCCGCGGCTTCCACCGCGGCGGCGGCCCCGGCGATTGCGGCGCGGGTCACGCCCGGCTTCAGATGGGCCGCTTGAATGGTGTGCATGCGGTTACGCCTAGTGTAGCGTGAGCATTCCGGTTGTCGCCGGAGGGACACACGAATCGCTGGTGGGACGACCGTCGAAACGTTGGTATCATAAGCAGGCGCCCATGGAACTCAAAGATCAGCCGCTGCACGCTTCCAGCTCGGAAGCCGTCACCAACAACGTCCGGGTGGAAGTGGAATCGCAGTACGCGCCCGAACACTCGCAGCCGTTCCAGAACGAATGGTTCTTTCACTACACCGTGCGCATTTCCAACGAGGGCGAGGGCCCGGTTCAGCTCCTGAGCCGGCACTGGGTGGTCACCGACGCTGCCGGTCACATCGACGAGTTCAAAGGACCGGGCGTGGTCGGCGAACAGCCGACGCTGCGTTCAGGCGAGTCGTTTCAGTACACGTCCGGCTGCCCCTTGAAAACCGTCGACCGGCGTCATGCGTGGCACCTACCACATGGTCACCGACGACGGCGACCACTTCGACGTCGAAATCGCACCGTTCGCGCTGCACGAGCCTTACACCGTTCACTAGAGCGTTTTGTAGTGTCCGGCTTTAGCCGGACTCGATCAGTCCGCCTGAAGGCGGACACTACACTCGAACACCCTGTACTTTTTCCGGGCCGCGCCGATACAGGTGGTATGGCGCAACCGCGTACAAAGTGGGTATGGGGCGGGGCTGCAGTGATCTGCACGCTCCTGCTCGTCTCGGCGCTCGCGACCCTAGGCGTGCGGGCGGCCGAACGTTCGAATCGCGTCCAGGAACGCGTCACCGAAGTCTGCCGCCTTCCTCGCGCCGACGCCGTAGACCTCGTGCAGGTCGTCCACGGTTTTCGGCCGCCGCTCGACCATGTCGCGCAGCGTCGTGTCGTGAAAGATCACGTAGGGCGGCACGCCGCGCTCGCGCGCCAGCCTCAGCCGCACCTCGCGCAGCACATCGAACAGACTCGGAATCAACGGTGGTCGTGAACGCATCGCGCACGGTCGAGCGTCCACGCTTCCTCGACGTCGGCGGCTTCACTTCCCGGTACAGCTGACACTCGCCCTCGCCCCGCAACAGCGACGCGCCCGCCGGCGTCAGGCGAAGCACCGGATACGGATCGCCCTCGCGAAACAGCAGGCCGTCGCCGACCAGCTGCTCGATGTAGCCGCGGATGGCGATGCCGGATTCCTCCTTCAGCAAGCCGAAGGTGGAGAGCTCGTGGTGACGCGGACGCGACCACTTTCTCGGTCGCGCTTCCCGGTCAGCACGTCGGTGACGTGCGCCGTGCCCCAGGTCTGCTTGACCCGCGCCACGCACGACAGAATCTTGCGCGCCAGCGTCACCGAGTCGTCCACCGCGTCGAGCTCCTTCAGGCACCAGTCGCAGGCGCCGCACGACGCACGCCGCGTACGACTGGCCGAAGTACTCGACCAGGGCGCGATGACGGCAGCGCGTGCCGGCGGCGTAGCGCTCCATGTCGCGCAGCAGCGCGCGCGCGCTCTCGCTCCACTCGCCGTTGTTCTCGAGCATCTGCCGCCAGCGCACGAAGTCGCTGCCCGAATAAATCAGGACGCACTCGGCCGGCGAGGCCGTCGCGTCCCGCGCGTCCCGATTCCTGCTGATAGTGTTCCGGCGATCGCGGCGCGCCCGGCGTGCACGACGAAGCGGACGTTCGACCGATCGATGCCCATGCCGAACGCGACGGTCGCGACGACGATGTCGACGCGCTCGTCGAGGAACATCTCCTGGTGCCGGCTGCGCACAGCGTCGGACAGCCCGGCGTGATACGGCACCGCGCTGTGGCCCTCGTCCTTCAGCCACTCGGCCAGCGCCTCGACCTCCTTGCGCGACGAGCAGTAGACGATGCCCGACTCGCCGTCGTGACGATCGAGGATGCTGGTCAGCTGGCGTGTGAAGATGGCCGCGGCGAATGACTCGATAGACGAGGTTCGGACGATCGAACGACCCGACCAGCACGAGCGGATCCGCCAGCCGCAGCTCGTTGACGATGTCGTCGCCGAACGCGTTCGGTGGCGGTGGCGGTGAAGGCGTGAAACGACACACCCGGAAAGTCCTCGCGCAGCCGTCCCAGCTGGCGATACTCGGGACGGAAGTCGTGACCCCACTGGCTGATGCAGTGCGCTTCGTCGATGGCGATGAATCGCAAGCCCGCCTGCTGCAGCAGGCGACGCAGCGACTGGCTGCCCTCGCCGACAATCCGTTCGGGCGAGACGTAGAGCAGCCGGCAGCGATCCTCGCGCACGCTGGCCAGCACCTCGTCGCGCTCGTGCGGCTGCAGCGAGCTGTTCAGGTACGACGGCGGCCACGCCGTCGACACGCAGACCGTCGACCTGATCCTTCATCAGCGAGATCAGCGGCGAGACGACGAGCGCGATCCCGATCGGCGGAGCGCGCGCCTTCGGACGGGATGTAGTGTCCGCCTTCAGGCGGACCGGCACGGTCGGGACGCGGAACAATCGCCGGCGCCTGGAAGCACAGCGACTTGCCGCCGCCGGTCGGCAGGACGACGACGCTGTCGCGCGATTCGAGAATCGCGTGCATCGCCTCGCGCTGCAGCGGGACGGAATCCGGAGAAGCCCCAGACGCGGTGGAGCGCGTCGACGAGCAGGCGATCAGCGTCGGGCGTAATGCTGCTCGACGTAGTCATCGACGAGTTGCTGAAACGCCGCGGCGAGCTCGTCGTAGCGTGCCGCGCAGCGTCTTCACGTGCTGGCCGTCGATGAAGACCGGGCAGCTGGGCTCTTCGCCGGTGCCGGGCAGGCTGATGCCGATGCTCGCGGCCTTCGACTCGCCCGGACCGTTGACGACGCAGCCCATCACGGCGAGCGTCATCGCCTCGACGCCCTCGTGCGTCGTCTTCCAGGTCGGCATCTTCTCGCGGATGTAGTCCTGAATCCGCTCGGCCAGCTCCTGGAAGGTGCTGCTCGTGGTGCGGCCGCAGCCGGGGCACGCGGTCACGCTCGGCGAAAACGAGCGCAGGCCGAGCGCCTGCAGCAGTTCGCACGCCGCGTAGACTTCTTCGCGCCGATCGCCGTTGGGGCGCGGCGTCAGCGAGACGCGGATGGTGTCGCCGATGCCTTCGTTCAGCAGCACGCCCATCGCCGCCGACGACCAGACCAGGCCTTTGGTGCCCATGCCGGCTTCGGTCAAGCCGAGATGCAGCGGCTGATCGGTCTGGCGCGCCAGCTCGCGATAGACGCTGATCAGATCGCGCGGCCGCGACGTCTTGCAGGAGATGATGATCTGGTCCTTGCGCAGTCCGCTCTCGATCGCCAGCGCGGTCGACTCGATCGCCGACAGCACCATGCACTCGTTGATGATGTCCTCGGACGACCGGCCGAGATCGCGGTCGGTGTTCTCCTGCATCTTCGCGAGCGACCAGCTCCTGGTTCAGCGAGCCGCCGTTGACGCCGATGCGGACCGGCTTGTCGTGGTCGACTGCGACCTTGCAGATGGTCGAGAACTGCTCGTCGCGCGGCGGCCGGTGCCGACGTTGCCGGGATTGATGCGGTACTTGTCGAGCGCGCGCGCGCAGTCGGGGAATTTCGTCAGCAGCAGGTGACCGTTGTAGTGGAAGTCGCCGATCAGCGGCGCCGTGCAGCCGGCGTCGAGCATGCGCTGCTTGATCTCCGGAACCGCCGCGGCCGCCTCGGGGAGGTTGACGGTGATTCGCACCAGCTCCGAGCCCGCCTCGGCCAGCTCGATGCACTGCTGCGCCGTCGCTCGCGCATCCGCGGTATCGGTCATCGTCATCGACTGGACGACGACGGGCGCGCCGCCGCCGACCTGGACGTCACCGACTTTGACGCCGACTGTCTTGTGGAGCTTCACGAGCTGCATCGAAGATCCCATGGTAGCATCCCGCGCACGTAGTGTCCGGCTTCAGCCCGACTTTCAGCCGGACCTCAGGAGATCAGCATGCGCGCAATTCGCGTTCACGAATACGGCGGACCGACGGTCATGAAGCTCGAAGAGGTGCCCGATCCGGTGGCGGGGCCTGGCGAGATCGTGGTCCGCGTCCGCGCTGCCGGCGTCAACCCGGTGGACACCTACATCCACACCGGCACCTACGCGCGGAAACCGCCGCTGCCCTACACGCCGGGAATGGACGGCGCCGGCGATGTCGAATCGATCGGCGCGGGCGTCACGGACTTCAAGGCCGGGGACCGGGTCTACATCGCCGGCACTGCTCATACCGCCGCGGGCGCCGGCACATACGCCGAGCGCGCGTTGTGCGTCGCCTCCCAACTCAGCCACCTGCCGGCGCGCGTCTCGTACGAACAAGGCGCCGCGCTCGGCGTCCCCTACATGACCGCGTACCGCGCCCTGTTCCATCGCGCGCAGGCGCGGCCGGGCGAGACCGTTCTCGTCCACGGCGCCAGCGGCGGCGTCGGGGTCGGCTGCGTGGAGCTGGCGCAGGCGCGCGGACTCGTCGTGATCGGCACCGCCGGCACCGATCGAGGTCTCGCCTTGGTCCGCGAGCATGGCGCCGACATCGCCATCAATCACCGCGATGCCGATGCAGCCGAGCAGATTCTGGCGGCGACCGGCGGCCGCGGCGTCAACGTCATCATCGAGATGGCCGCCAACGTCAACCTCGATCGCGATCTCACCATGCTGGCGAAATTCGGCCGGATCGTCCTGGTCGGTAACAAGGGCCGCGTCGAGATCGATCCGCGCCAGGCGATGGGCCGCGACGCCGCCATCCTTGGCATGACGCTGTTCAACGTGGACGAGGAATCGCGCCGCGAGATTCACGCCGGCCTCATCGCCGGCCTCGCCAACGGATCGCTCAACCCGGTGATCAGCCGGTCGATGCCACTGGCCGACGCGGCGAGCGCGCACGCCGCCGTGATGGCGCCGGGCGCGCACGGCAAGATCGTTCTGATCCCATGACCATGACTCCACGGATCGCCTCAGCCCTCGCCATCGCCGCGTTCACGCTGACGCTGACCGGCACGGTCGTCCTGATGTCGCCGCGCCTTGCGGCGCAGCCGCGCGGAAAGGCGGTCTACGACGCGCACTGCGTCGAGTGTCACGGCCCGACCGGGCGCGGTGACGGACCATCCTCGACCTACCTCGTGCCACGGCCTCGCGACTTCAGCACCGGCAAGTACAAGATTCGCACGACCGAAACCGGGAGCGTGCCGTCGGACGAGGACCTCGACGGCTCGATACGCCGGGGCATGTACGGCAGCTCGATGCCAGGCTGGGAGCGCATCCTGTCCGACACCGAGATTGCCGACGTCGTCCAGTACGTCAAGTCGTTCTCGGCGCTGTTCGCGACGGCTGCCAGGCCGATCGCCATCGGCGAGGGCGTGCCCAGTTCGCCGACCAGCATTGCGCGCGGCTCACAGGTCTACGACCGGCTGCAGTGCAGCAAGTGTCACGGCACCGACGGCCGCGGCGCCGGAGCAGTCAGGACCGATTTCGAGGACGACCACGAGCAGCCGCTCCGGGCCGCCGACCTTGCGGAACCGTGGACGTTTCACGGCGGCGCCACGGCTCGCGACGTCTACACGCGCTTCCGCACCGGCATGATGGGCACACCGATGCCGTCGTTTGCGGACGCGGCCACCGAGAACGAGATGTGGGACCTGGCGAATTACGTGGTGTCGCTGACGCGGACGCCGGTCTGGTCGATGAAGGCCGAAGAGATCGAACGCTTCTACGCGAAGCAGGAAGCGGATGCGAAGGCCAACCCGGTGAAGCGGGGCAAGTATCTTCTCGAGACGCTTGGCTGCTCGCAGTGCCATACCCCGCTCGATCAGAACAAGCGGATGCTGCCGGGGATGTATCTCGCCGGCGGCGCGGTGATCCGGGTCGAGCCGTTTGGCGATTTCCCAAGCGGCAACCTGACTGCCGACAAGGCGACCGGCCTGGGCAACTGGACCGACGACGAGATCCGCCGCGCGTTCACGAAAGGAATTCTGCGCGATGGCTCGCGACTGCTGCCGTACCCGATGGACTACGGGTCGTTTTCGACGTTGACGCCGGACGATCAGAGCGCCCTCGTCGCGTATCTGCGCACGGTGCCGCCGGTCGTGAACAAGGTGCCGCCGCCGTCGCGGCCGCTGCTGCCGCTGTACCTGTGGGGCAAGTTCCGGATGCTGATCCTCGGCAGCGATCTGCCGATGGTCGTCTTTGCGGGCAACGTCGGGACGAAAGGAGCGCACTGATGAAGATGATCCTGAAGTGGGCGCTGCTCGGGCTCGTCGTCGTCGCGCTCGGAGCGTTCGGCGCCTTCCTGTATTTCATCCCGCCGTTCTTCACCACGCCGCCGGAAGAGTTCGGCCGGCAGATGGCGGCGGCGCCGCCGCCAGTGACCGACATCGCTGATCCGGCCGTGCGCGCCGATCGCCGCGCGCGGTCGCTACATCGTGATGACGACCGGCTGCATCGGCTGTCACGCGACCAACGGCTCACAGGGTCCGGACCTGACCAAGTACCTCGCCGGCGGCGCAGTGAAGTTCCAGACCGCCCACGGCACCTCCGTCAGCCGCAACCTGACTCCCGATCCGGAGACAGGCCTTGCACGCCGGACCGACGAGGAAGTCAAACGCGTGCTGCGCAGTGGCGCCTTCTCCGACGGTCACGTCGTCGAGGGCACCATCATGCCGTGGCCAGTGTTCTCCAACTGGACCGAGGAAGATCGGTATGCGGTCGTCGTCTATCTGCGACACCTGAAACCAGTGCGTCACCGCATTCCCGAGCCGGTCGCCGGCAACGCGATCACCATACCCGGCGCGGTCGAGCAGGACTATACGGGGAAGGATTACGGGGTAAATGAAAAGTAAGAAGTAAGAAGTGAGAAGTGAGAACGCCGGCTTCAGCCGGACCCGGCTCAAACGTGGAATAATGATCGACGCAGCTGTTTCCAGCCGACACGGAGAGCCTCCCATGAAGAAACTGATTCTCGCCATCGTTGCCGCCGCGGTTGCGGTGATGCCGCTCGTCGCTCAGCACCACGACGATCCGGACAACAAGATGGCCGGTCCCGGTTCGATTCCCGCCGGCTGGAAGGGACGTCTGGACAGCGGCGACAAGACGTTCGCGGGCGTCAAGGCGATGCAAATGGGCAGCGGCGTCCACTTCATGACCGGTCCGGCCGGCATCTACTACCGTCCGAGCGACAAGGCCGCTGGCGCCTTCGAAGTTCAGGCGACGTTCACACAGATGGAGCCTGCCGCTCATCCCGAAGCCTACGGCATCATCGTCGGCGGCGCGGATCTCGAGGGCGCCGGCCAGAAGTACACCTACTTCCTGGTGCGGCAGGACGGCAAATTCATGATCAAGCGGCGCAACGGCGAGGCCACGCCGACGGTGATGGACTGGACCGACAGCGCGGCGATCAAGAAGCCTGACGCCGGCGGCAAGAGCACCAACGCGCTCGCGATCGACGTGACGAAGGACAAGGTCCGCTTTCTCGTGAACGGCACCGAAGTGTCGACCGCCGAGCCGGCGAAAGTGGACACCGCGGGCATCGCCGGACTGCGCATCAACCACAACCTCAATGTCCACGTCGAAGGCTTCGCCGTCAAATCCCACTAAGCGTGGCTGAGACCATCGACTGGCCGCCGCCGCGCAAATCGCGGCCGCGCGGCCGTCTCCTCCTGCTCGCGCTCCTCGCCGTCCTCTTCCTCGGCGGCGGCACGGCGCTGTCGTACTACGTCGATGCGCTGTGGTTCGGCTCGCTCGGCTACGCCGACGTGTTCTGGAAGACGCTGAACCTCCAGGCGGCAGTGTTCGCCTTCTTCACGGTGACGACGTTCGCGGCGATCTACGGCGCGTTCCACGCGGTCAAGCCTGCTGGCCTTGGCGAGCTGGCCGGCCTGCCGATCGTGATTAACGGTCAGCCGATCAAGCTGCCGGTCGAGCCGGTGCTGAAAATCGCGGCGTTCGGCGGCTCGGCGATCATCGCGCTCGCCACCGGCGCCGGACTGATGGCGGAGTGGCCGACGCTTGCGCTGTATTGGTACGCTCCGCCTCCGTCCGGCCTCGTCGATCCGATCCTCGGACAACCGCTGACGTTTTATCTCTTCACGCTGCCGGCGTGGCAGCTGGTCAGCGGCTGGCTGATGACGCTGGCGGTCGTCGTCGGCGCCGTCTCCGCCGTCTTCATCGCGATTACCGGCGGGACGCGTCTGATCGGTGGCCGCCGCGACTCGGGCGGCGCGGCATGGCGTGGACTGTCGCTGGCATTCGCGACGGCGCTCGCCGTCCTGGCCCTGCGCACCTACCTCGGACGCTTCGAGCGCCTGTTCGAGGATCACACGATCTTCTCCGGCGCTCACCTACACCGACGCGCACGTCACGCTGACCGGCACGCTGGTCGTCTGCGCCGCGCTCCTCCTCGGATCGGCGATGGCGCTGGTCAACGCGGTGGCGGCGCCGCGGGTTCGCTGGCTGGTCGCCTCGGTCGTGCCGGCCGCGGTCGCCTTCCTCGGTGTCGGCCTGCTCGGCTGGTACGTCACCAGCTTCATCGTCAAGCCGAACGAGCTGGTGAAGGAAGCGCCGTACATCGCACACAACATCGAGATGACGCGGCGGGCCTACGCGCTCGATCGCATCGCGCAGCAGCCCTTTCCCGCCGAGTCCGGCCTCGAGGCGGTGGACGCGCCGCACAATCAGGCGACGCTGCAGAACATCCGGCTGTGGGACTGGCGCGCGCTGCAGGATACGCTGCGCCAGATTCAGGAAATCCGCACCTACTACGACTTTCCCGGACATCGACATCGATCGCTACCAGGTCGACGGATCGGTGCGCCAGATGATGCTCGCCGCGCGCGAGCTGAACGTCGAGAAACTGCCGGAAAGCAGCCGCAACTGGATCAACGAGAAGCTGATCTACACCCACGGCTACGGCGTCACGATGACTCCGGTCAACGGCTTCACGCCCGAAGGACTGCCGACGCTGGTGCTCAGCAACATGCCGGTGCAGAGCACGATTCCGTCGATCGCGGTCAAGCGTCCGGAGATCTATTTCGGCGAGCTGACCAACACCGACGTCTACGTCAAGACCCGGCAGAAGGAGTTCAACTACCCGCAGGGCGAGAGCAACAGCCTGACCTCGTACGAAGGCGACGGCGGCATCGTGCTCGGCGGCTTCCTGCGTCGACTGATCATCGCGCTCGACCGCGGCGATCTCGCCAAGCTGCCGTTCAGCGACGACGTGACGCCGGAGAGCCGGCTGCTGATGCGGCGCAACGTCCGCGAACGGGTCACGACGCTCGCGCCGTTCCTCACCTTCGACCAGGATCCCTACATCGTCATCGGCGACGACGGCCGGCTGTCGTGGATGATCGACGGCTTACACGACGTCGGAGAGCTATCCCTACGCGCGGCACTTCGTGCTCGGCGGCGACCGCATCAACTACATGCGCAACAGCGTCAAGGCGGTCATCGACGCCTACGACGGCACGACGACGTTTTACGTCTTCGACGCCGAGGATCCGATCATCGCGGCCTACCGCGGTCTGTTTCCCGGCGCTCTTCAAGGACGCGTCGGCGATGCCGCGCTGACCTGCGCGAGCACGTCCGCTACCCCGAGCTGTTCCTGAAGATGCAGGCGGCGGTCTACGGGCTCTACCACATGACCGACGCCGGAGCGTTCTACAACCGCGAGGATCTGTGGAGCGTCGCCAGCGAAGTCGGCATGAACACGCGCCGGGAGCAGGCGCAGCAGGCGATGGATCCGAATTTCGTGCTGATGACGCTGCCCGGCGAGACCAAGACGGAGTTCATCGAGATTCTGCCGTTCACGCCGGCCAATCGCAACAACCTGATCGGCTGGATCGCGGGACGCAGCGACGGCGAACACTACGGCACCGCCGTCGTCTACGACTTTCCCAAGACCAAGCTCGTGGACGGTCCGCTGCAGGTCGAGGCGCGCATCGATCAGAACGCGCAGCTCTCGGGCCAGTTGTCGCTGTGGAACCAGCAGGGATCGCACGTCCGCCGCGGCAGGCTGATCGTCATTCCGGTCGGCAAGGCGCTGCTCTACGCCGAGCCGATCTACCTGCAGGCCGAGCGCAGCCCCATGCCGGAATTGCGGCTGGTGGTGCTGGCGCTGCAGGATCGGCTGGCTTACGGACCGACATTCGAGTCCGCGATGGCGGCGCTGTTCGGCAACGGCGAGTCGACGGTCGCCGCGGCGCCGCGGAACAACAACAATCCGGCGCCTGCCGCCGTATCGTCGCCCTCCGCCGAGGGCACCGTCGCCGCGCCGGCGCTCGGAGGAAATCCATCAGATCTGAACGGCTTGATCAGCGGCGCCGCCCGCGACCTCGCCGACTACCAGCGCCTGACCGCCGAAGGAAAGCTCGGCGAAGCGGGACAGAAGCTCGACGCGCTCAAGCTGAAACTCGAGCAGCTGAATCGATCCAGGCGCTGAGTCCATTTCGACACCAAGGACACCTACCGGCTTGCGAAGGCCTGCACCGACGGTCGCTCTCTTCGCGGCGGCGACCATCCTGCTGGCGTGCTCGCTGTTGGCCGCAGTCCTCGACCCTCTGCCCGCGGGGCTCAGCGCAACCTACTTCGAGACGTCGAACTGGAGTGGCCCGAGGGCGCGGTCGACCATCGACTCGACACCCTCCACCTACAACTTGTTTGTCGCCTGGCGCGGTCGGCCGCCCCGGTCGTTCAGTGCAACGTGGACCGGGTGGATGATCGTCCCGCGGGACGGGACCTATTCGTTCGCCGCGGTCTCGTCCAACAGGTCTTCACTGCACATCGGCGAGCAGCTGATCTTCGACAGTGGTCACGCCGACCAGCCGGGCCT
This sequence comes from uncultured Acidobacteriota bacterium, assembly GCA_963711765.1. Taxonomy (GTDB): domain Bacteria; phylum Acidobacteriota; class Vicinamibacteria; order Vicinamibacterales; family CAVVIG01; genus CAVQFC01. The sequence goes on from CAVQFC010000001.1 coordinate 400,914, forward strand.
CGCGACCGGCCGCGTTCAGTTGAGCCGAGGCGTGCATCGGCTGCTCGTCACCTACTACCAGACCGCCGGGCCGCCCGAGTTCGAACTGAATTGGGCGCGCGACGCGGCGTCCTTGCAGCCGCTGCCTGCCTGGGTGCTCAGCCCGCGACCCGTCAGCTTTGCGCGGTTCGCTGTCAGCGTCCTCATCCGGCTCCTCGCGTCACTGACGGTCTGGCCGTGGCTGGCGGCGACGACGTTGGCGCTCACGGCGGCGATCGTCCATCCCTTTCGCCGGGCGCGCGCCGCCCGTGATGTGGGCGCCGCCGTCGAATGGGGTTTGATCTTCACCGGCGCGGTGATGTTGCTGTTCGTGCTGCCGCACTGGATTGCGAGCGACGGGTACGTTCGTTATTTCGCGCTCGCGCAGCTGATCGAATGGCGCGAGCTGTCGAAGACGTCATTCTCGATGGTCGGACCGCTCTCGTCCGCGCCGCTCTACTTTCTGGGCAGAGTGATCGCCTCTCCGAGCTGGTGGTGCGAGCGCTTCAATGCGTTTGTGCTGCTCGCGGGCATCTCGGTCATGTGGCAGCTGCTGCGCAAGGAAATCGCCCCTGAGCTGTTCAGGAAGTTCGCGCTGCTGATCATCGCGGCGTCGATGTTCCCGAATCACGTCCTGGACTATTTCGGCGAAGTCTTCACCGCCGTCATGGTCGCAACCGGACTGCTGGCGGTGCAGCTCCGATATCGTCTGACCGGGTGGGCCGCCGTGATCGCGGGCGTGGTCAACACGCCGGCGACACTGGTCGGGCTCGCCGCCACAGCGGTGGTGCTCAGCTGGCGCACACGGCGTCTGCGCCACTTTCTTCCCGTCGCGATCGCCGCGGCGCTCATCCTGCTCGAGGCTTGGTTTCGGCGGGGGGCGCTGGTCGACACTCCGTACCTCGAGAGCGCAGGAAATACGACGGTGCTGACCTATTCGGGAAAACCCGGATTCAGCTATCCCCTGTTCTTCGGTCTGTTGTCGGTGCTCTTTTCGTTCGGCAAGGGCCTGTTCTTTTACGCGCCCGGACTCCTCCTGCCGGTCCGGCGGCGGTTGAGCACGATCAGCGTGCGCCTGCTCGGCGCTTACGACCTCTGGATCGCCTTCCTCAGCGGCATCATCCTGATCTACGCAAAGTGGTGGGCGTGGTTCGGCGGCTGGACGTGGGGACCGCGGTTTTTTCTGATCGCGGCGATACCGGCCTCGTGCGCGCTCGCGATCGGCCTCTACCGAATGGCGCTCTTCGATGTGCGTCTTCGCGTGGGTATTCTCGCGATCCTGACGCTCTCTGCGTGGGTCGCCATCGATGGCGCCGTCTTCGGCCAGGCCGCGCTCGACGTCTGCTTCAACGACACCTTCGCGTCGCTGTGCTGGTACGTCCCGGAATTCAGTCCGCTGTGGCGCCCGTTCGTGCAATTCACGATGCCCTCGTTGGCCGTCGCGATGGTTGGCGTGTACTTCGCCGTCGTCTACATCTGGATGGCCACGCCTCTCGTGCGGGATCTCGCGCCGAGAAGCACGGCGATGTTCAGCGCCAAGTGGTACGCGCTGAGCCAGGGCGAACGTTGGCGCATCTGATTGGCAGTCGCGTCAGCAATCACGACGTTCAACGCAGAGCTCGCGAAGCTCGCAGCGAATTCAAACGATCTCAGCGGTCTCTGCGTTGGTGGGTAGGGAGGACATCGGGTGATCGGCGATCGAGTGATCGGCGATCAATCGGCGATCACCCGTTCGGCGATCGCAAAATGTACTCCTGCTAGGTACGGCGGCAGGATACCGCGGGTAAAATGGACAGATATGCGCATGATTCACCTCCTGGCCTTTTCTCTCGTCAGCGCGTCCGTCCTGGCGCAACCGCCGGCGCCGACGACGCCGCCGACGACCGTGTCGGCTCCGTCCGACGTGGCTGCGCCGCCGGCCACCGCCGTCAAGACGGCGTCGGGTCTCTATACCCACGTGTTGTCACCGTCGAGCAGCAAGGATCATCCGACCAGGGAAGACGTCGTCATCGTCCATTACACCGGTTGGAAGACCGACGGCACGATGTTCGACAGTTCGGTGACGCGAGGCAAGCCGGCGATCTTCGGCGTCGCCCGCGTGATCCCCGGCTTCAGCGAGGGACTGCAGCTGATGGCGCCGGGCGAAAAGCGCCGGCTGTGGATTCCCGAAGCGCTGGCCTACATGGGCAAGCGAGACCCGAAAGGCATGCTGGTCTTCGACGTCGAGCTGATCAGCATCCCGAACCGGGCCCCGGCCGACGTGAAGGCGCCGCCGGCCGACGCGAAGAAGACCGCCAGCGGCATTTCCTACAAAGTCCTGACGGAGGGCACCGGCGGCCGCCATCCGCGGCCATCGAGCAGCGTCACCGTCAATTACACCGGCTGGACGACCGACGGAAAGATGTTCGACAGCTCCGTGACCCGCGGTCAGCCGGCGACGTTTCAGCTGGATCAGGTGATTCCGGGATGGACCGAAGGCGTGCAGCTGATGTTCGAAGGCGAGAAGGCGCGCTTCTGGATTCCGGAAGATCAGGCGTACAAGGGAAAGAGCGCGCCTTACGGCGCGCTGGTCTTCGATATCGAGTTGTTGAAGATTCAGTAGGCGCTACGCGCGCGCCTTTGGGAGCAGTCGCGTCGGCGATCCTGCGCAGCGCGCGCTGGAAACGATCGGCGAGCGGACGCCGGGCCGCGTCCGGCACCGGCCCGATCCGCGTCCAGCTGGCCTGCGCCTGACGCACTTCCTCGTTGGCCGCTCGGACCTTGCTCTCTTCGTCCACCTTGCCGCCGATGGTGTTGGCGGCCAGCGCCTCTTTCAGCATCGCCGCGAGCCTGGTCGTCGGCGACAGCCCCGCCGCGCCGGCGCCCGCGCCGCCCGCCAGCGAGCCGGCGAGCTCTTCCATCCGGCGCGACCAGCGCTTCCATCTTCCGGCGATTCGCGTCCGGATCCAGGTCCGAGCCGGCGAACACCGCCGGCCAGCGCGTCAACACGCCCGAAAACGCAGCGGCAAACCGCGCGTCGAGCGCCGCGGCACGATCGCGATCGACGCCGCGCGCCGCAATTTCCTGCTGCCAGCGTCCGCGCAGCGCGCGAACCTTGGCGACGAGATCGACGGGAGGCTCCGACGGAATTGCTGATTGCTGATCGCTGATTGCTGATTCGGGAGTCCCGGCGGTCGTTGACTCCGACGCCGTCGAGGCCGCGGCGGGCGCCAGCGCTTCGAGCTCCGCGCAAATCGCTTCGCGAGCCGCGACGCGTTCGCCGAGCGCGATGTCGTGGCGCTGCGCGTAGCGCTGAAAAAACTGATCGCAGGCACCGCGGAAGCGCTGCCACAGCGCCTCCGATCGCGTCTTCTTGACCGGCCCGATGCCCTTCCACTCGTTCTGCAGCCGCTTGATTTCCGCGGCGGTCGCGTCCCAGTCGGTCGAAGCGGACAACGCCTCCGCCGCGACGCAGAGCGCCTCCTTCTTCGCCAGGTTCTCCGCCCACATCGTCTTGCGCTCGGCGAGGTCGGCGTGACGCCGGGTGAAGAAACGATCGCAGGCGGTGCGGAAGCGCTCCCAGATCGCCTTTTCCTGGCCGCGGGTGACCGGGCCGATGGTCTTCCACTCGGCCTGGAGCTTCTTGATCTCGTCGGCGGTCTGAATCCAGCTGGTGGAGTCGGCGAGCGCCTCGGCGCGCTCGGACAAGCGCGAGTCTTTCGAGCCAGGTTGACGGCGCGCGCCTCGGCCTGCTCCGCAAAGTACGCTTCGCACCGGGACCACGCGGCATCGTGCGCGGTCTTGAAGCGGTTCCACAACGCTTCGCCCTGCGCGCGCGGTACGTCCGCGGCCTGCTTCCACTGCTGCTGCAGCTCGCGGACCTGTTTGGCGATCTCCTCGGGATCGACGACCGAGGCCAGCGCTTCCATCTTTTCGCAGAGTTGTTCCTGCAGGCCGACGTTGGCCCACCGCTGCCAGCCGGCAACGTCGCGCAGTTCCTGAACCTTGGGCGTGAGGGCCGTCTGCGCGGCCTTCAGTCGCTTCAGGATGTCCTCGTGGTCGCGCTTGGACGGCAACGGCGGCAGGCTGCCGAGCGCCGTGCGCACGTCGCGCAGCGCGCGCTCGCCCGCTTTGAGCGTCAGGTCGGTCCGCGCTGCGAGCGGCTCGAGGCGGCCGAGCAGCTGCTGGATTCGGGTGAGCGCCTCGCGACGCGCGCGCTGGTCCGCCTCGTGAGCGGCGGTGTCGCGTGCCGCAAACGCGGCATCGGCGTCGGTGTACCGGGCGAGGACGGTCGCCTCGTCCGCGCCGGCCGGACCGAGGCTGCCCCATTCGCGCCGGATCAGATTGAACTGCCGGCGGGCGCCGGCGAGATCGTCCAGCGCTGCCGCAGCGACCGCCTGCTCGGACAGCTCGGCTCGCCGCGCTTCGCGGCGCGCGGCTTCCTTGCGCGCCAGCTCCTCGGCAGCCGCAGCACGCTCTCGCTCAACGGCAGCATCTTCGTCGCGGCGCCGCGCGGCGGCTTCATCTCGCGCCAGCGCTGCCGCGCTCGTCTCGTCGTGGGCGCGTGCCGCGTCGGCCGCTCGCTCGGCGGTCGCTTCGGCCGCTCGCGCCGCGTCGGCCGGATCGGTCAACCGGCCGCGCCGCCAGCGTCGCGGCGGCCTGCGCCTCGGCGGCGGCCTCCGCCGCTTCGGCGTCGAGCGCCGCCTGACGCTCGTCCGTCTCACGGATGATCGTCCTGGCGCGCTTGGCCGCGGCCTTGTTCCTGGCGCGAACGGCGATCTGCTCGAGTTCGGCGCGGTCCGCGATCCGTTCGACGGCCGCGACCGTGGGATCCTTGAACTCGCTGTTCAGCGCGACGCTGAGAATTTCGGCGTGATCCGCCAGTCGCTCGAACGCGGCGCGCCGCACCGACTCGTGTTCCGCGTGCCGCGCGATCGAACCCAGCGCGTGACCATCGGTGACCCGCGCGAGCGCGCGCCGGGCGGTCGATTCGCGAGGAGCGCTCTTGGCCACCACACCGAGCGCTTTGGCATCGACCAGCGCGTCGACGGCGGCCAGGCTCTCGGTCTCGCCGCAGCCTTCGAACGCCTCGAGCGCAAGATCGCGAAGCATCGTGTTCGCCTGCGCCCGCACCCCCTCGTCTCCATCGTCACGCGCGATGACGGCGAGCGTGGCCGGGTCGAGCAGCTTGGCGACCGCGGCGCGGCGGACGCGTGCTTCGGCGTCCTCGCGTGCGACCTCGGCAATCAGCTCGCGTTCGTCGAGGGGAAGCGCTTCGAGAAATTCGAGCCGGGTGGCGGGGTCCGGGTGCTTGTGCCCGGGGTGAGCGCGGAATCGATCCATGAGAGCCATTGGGTCTCCAGCCTGATCGCGAGGCGATCAGCTTGTGAGGTCGGTCAGCTTCGACAGAACATCCGCGCCGTGCGAGGACGCGCTGACCTTCTTGTCAATTTCGAGAATGCGGCCGTCCGCGCCGATGTAAAACGTCCAACGGGAGGCGAAGCCGCTCGCGCCGAGCACGCCGTAGGCGCGCGCCACGTCTTTCGTGACGTCGCTCAGAATCGGGTAGTCGAGATCGAGCGATGCGGCGAATTTCGCGTTGAGCTCAGGCGTATCGACGCTGGCGGCGAAATGACGCACGTGCATCTTCCGCAGCGCGTCGCCGTTTTCCCGTAGCGACTTGCACTCGGCTGTGCAGCCGCCCGTGAATGCCTTCGGGAACCAGGCAATGACCAACGGTTGTCCCGCGAGCTCTTCGAGCCGATAAGTACGTCCGTCGGATCCCGGCAACGCGAAGTCCGGCGCCAGATCTCCCGGCTTCAACTCGACTGCCGACTCGCCAGTGTTCATGAGTGTATTGACCGGTTCCGACCGCGATCGCGCCCAGCGTGTGCGCGATGGTTCGCAGCGACTTGACCAGTTGCAGACGCAGCCTCCAGGCCGAATATGCCATTCTAGTTACCGTAGCGGGCCCGCGAAGCATTCCGGTCGTAGCTTTTTAAGATATGAATCATCATTCTCCAATTCTGCGGATCGCCTTGGTGTGCTCGGCGTTCGCGTTCGTGACCGCCTGTGACAAATTGGGACTCGGCAACAGCAGCCCGACGGCACCCTCAGCGCCGCCGGCCGCGGGATCCAACATCGTTTACAGCGCTGTAGGGGCCAGCGACGTCACCGGGGTCGGTTCCTCGGTCGTCTGCCCTCTGGCGGACTGTCCCGACGGAACGGGTTACGTACAGGTGGCCGTGCGCCAGTTGCGGGCGCAGAAATTCACGGTGGACGTCAGGAACCTGGGCATTCCCACCGCGGTCATCGGCCCCGATTTCGAGGCTCTGGGGCAGCTCTACAACCGCACCATCGTCGGCAACTTCATCCAGCAGGAGATGTCGTTCGTGCAGTCGAACGCCACGCTCGTCACCATTTTTGCCGGGGTGAACGATGTCAACACCATCACCTCGGCGCTCGGCGCGGGCGCCGGCGGCGCCGATCCGAACGGCTACGTGGACGCGCAGGTGAAGGCGTTTGCCGCCGACTACGTCACCTTGATCAACGGGATTCGCTCGCGCGCCGGTTCGCCGCGGATGGTGATTCTCAACGTCCCGAACGTCGCCGCGTTGCCGTACCTCGCCGGCGCGTCCGCGTCGCAGCGATCGGCAGCGCAGCGCGCCGCGGTCGGCATGACCCGCACCGGCGTCAATACGCTGGTCGCCAATGGCGTCACCGTCGTGGATCTGATGTGCGACGCGCGAAGCTACCTGCCGGGAAACTATTCGTCCGACGGCATGCACCCCAACGACGCCGGCTATCAGTTCATTGCCGCCGAAGTCGTCCGCGCCATCACCTCATCGTCCTATCCCACGCCACAGGACAGCTGTTCGGCCATGAACGCGGTTCCCTGACGGTCCGTGACCGATCCGGCACGCGACGCCAACGACGCATGAACTTCAGCGAGGTCGTCACCAGGCTCGAGGCCGCGCTGCCGCGCGCGCTGCCAGGCGCCTCCGCGCACGACACACTCGCGCCAATGCCGCGCCGGACATGGCCGGCGGCTTTCGACCCCGCAAAAATTCGGGAAGCGGCCGGCCTGCTGCTGGTGTTTCCCAAGACCAGGACGATCAACGCAGAGAAGGCGGAAGGTCCTGGGCCAAGAGGGGAAATTTCTTCTCTGCGCACTCTGCGGACTCTGCGTTCGATTGTGGGAGACGCGCACATCGTACTCACGGTGCGCGGTCACGCACTCGGCCGGCACAGCGGACAGGTGTCGTTACCCGGTGGCGTGGTCGATCCCGGCGAAACCTTCGAGCAGGCGGCGCTGCGGGAGGCGCACGAGGAGATCGGCCTCGGCCCGCACGACGTGCGCGTCCTGGGCCCTCTGACGCCGCTCGAAATCCCGGTCAGCGGCTTTCGACTCCATCCGATCGTCGCCGTCACCGCCGAGCGTCCGCTGCTCGTGGCGGCCGCCGGCGAAGTCGCGCGCATTCTGGAGATCGCCGTCGACGAGCTGCGCGATCCGGGAAACCTGCGCCGGATTCGCCGCGAACGCGACGGCGTCACCATGGTGATTCCCGGCTTCCACGTCGCGGATCAGGAAATCTGGGGCGCCACCGCGATGGTGCTGGCCGAATTCCTGGCGCTGCTCGAGTAGCGCGACCCGCTTCGGACTCGCGGACTCTTCGGCCTCCACATCAACTCGCAGCGTGGCCGCCCGATTGGACCTGGCGACGAATTCGTGCTCGACAAGCACGAATCATGGCGCATGACGGCTAAATCAAGGGGTCCGACACAGATTTGTCTCTCGCTCAGTACATAACCAGCACGAATATGGGCATAATGGATACGGCAGTGATGACGCGATATGATGCGCGTTTCGTCCGGCTTTTTCTCAGTTACTAAGGGGGCGCGGTGATGGGTTCCAGTGTGCTCGGCGAGGCGATCAGTGCGATTCGCAACTGGTCAGTGACGGAAACGAAGGAGCCGCGCAGTCCACGCGCGCCCGAATCGTTCGGCAGTCTGGTGTTCAACGACGAAGTACAGCAGACCCGCCTGCCCAAGCCGGTGTATCACGCGCTGCGTCGCACGATGACCCACGGCGAACCGCTCGACGTGTCGGTCGCCGATGCGGTCGCGTCGGCGATGAAGGAGTGGGCGGTCGAGCACGGCGCCACGCACTACACGCACTGGTTCCAGCCGCTGACCGGCATCACCGCCGAAAAGCACGACTCGTTTCTGTCGCCGACCGGCGAGGGCAAGGCCGTGCTCGAGTTCTCGGGCAAGGAACTGGTCCGCGGCGAGCCCGACGCCTCGAGTTTTCCGTCAGGCGGCATGCGCTCCACGTTCGAAGCGCGCGGCTACACGGCGTGGGATCCGACCAGCCCGCCGTGGCTGCTGAAGAGCGGCAACTCGACGACGCTGGTCATTCCGACGGCGTTCGTCAGCTGGACCGGTGAAGCGCTCGACAAGAAGACGCCGCTGCTCCGCTCGATGGAAGCGCTGTCGACGCAGGCGGTGCGCATCCTGAAACTGTTCGGCTCGAAGGCCGAGCGCGTCGTCACCACCTGCGGACCGGAGCAGGAATATTTCCTGATCGATCAGTACTTCTATCTGTCGCGTCCGGATCTGATCAACGCCGGCCGCACGCTGTTCGGCGCCAAGCCGCCCAAGGGCCAGGAGCTCGAGGATCAGTACTTCGGCGCGATCCCCGACCGCGTCATGGCGTTCATGTCCGACGTCGAGACCGAGCTCTACAAGGTCGGCGTGCCGGTGAAGACGCGCCACAACGAAGTGGCGCCGAGCCAGTACGAGATCGCGCCGGTGTTCGAGAACGCGAACGTCGCCACCGACCATCAGATGATGCTGATGGAAACGCTCAAGCGCACGGCGCCGAAGTACGGCCTCGCCTGCCTGCTGCACGAGAAGCCGTTCGCCGGCGTCAACGGCTCCGGCAAGCACCTCAACTGGTCGATGAGCGACGACGAGGGCAACAACCTGCTCGGACCGGGCGCCAGCACGCACGACAACATGCAGTTCCTGATCTTCTGCGCGGCGGTGATCCGCGCGGTCGACATGTGGCAGGGACTGCTGCGCGCCAGCATCGCCAGCGCCGGCAACGATCATCGGCTTGGCGCGAACGAAGCGCCGCCGGCGATCCTCTCGATCTTCCTCGGCGACATGCTCACCGACATCTTCGAGCAGATCGAAAAGGGCGGCGCCAAGTCCACCAAGAGCGGCGGCGTCCTCGACACCGGCGTGCTGGTGCTGCCGAAGCTGCCGCGCGACGCCGGCGACCGCAACCGCACCAGCCCGTTCGCGTTCACCGGCAACAAGTTCGAGTTCCGCGCGGTGTCGTCGAACCAGAGCATCGGCTACCCGAACATCGCGCTGAACCTCGCGGTCACCGAGTCGATCGACTACATGGCGACCGAGCTCGAGAAGGCGATCGAGAAGGGCGAAAAGCTCGAGGTGGCGGTCGGCAAGCTGCTGCAGAAGGTGATCAAGGAGCACAAGCGGATCATCTTCAACGGCAACGGCTACTCGGCGGAGTGGGAGAAGGAAGCAAAGAAGCGCGGCCTCCTGAACCTGAAGAACACCGTGGACGCGCTGCCCCAGCTGATCACCAAGCCGGTGATCGCGCTGTTCGAGAAGTACAAGGTGCTGAACGCGCGCGAGGTCCACGCGCGGTTCGAAATCCTCGTCGAGACCTACAACAAGGTGGTCAACGTCGAAGGCCAGTTGATGGTCCTGATGGCGAACCGCTACATCCTGCCCGCAGCATTCGCCTACCAGAAGCAGGTGGCGGACAGCGTCGCCGCGGTGAAGACGGCTGGCGGAAAGTCGGAGTCCGGCAAAAAAGTGCTCACCTTCCTGACAAAGAAGGTCGATGAGTTCAAGACACGCACGACGAAGCTCGAACACGCGCTCGCCCACGAAGGCGGCGGCTCTGAAAAGCACGCCAAGCATTTCCGGGACGTCGTCGTGCCGGCGATGGCGGCGCTCAGGGAGACGGGCGACGAGATCGAGCTCGAGATGCCGCACGGCATCTGGCCGCTGGCGACCTATCGCGAGATGCTGTTCATCAAGTAGGGGCCGAGCTGCTCGGCCGGTCGAGGGGCGGACCAAGGTCCGCCCCTACTTCACGCGCGCGTCGCCCGGACGATGGCAAAATCAATCGCGCTCTCATCGTCTTCACAACCGAACAGTTCGTCGAGTCTGAGCCGGCGGGAACTGCTCACTGGAGTGGGCGTCGGCGCTGCCGCAGCTTGGCTCGATCGACGCGGCCTTCAGGCGCAGGCGCCGCCGCAAACGACGGTGGTGTTTTCTCACACCACCGTCGTGACTGTCGATGCCGTGCACGATGACGTGGCGCTCGCGGTTCAGGGAGACACCATCGTCGCCATCGGGTCGACCGAGCCGATCCTTCAGCGCTATCCCGCTGCGCAGGTTTACGACGGACGAGGAAAAGCGCTCTTCCCCGGCCTGATCAACTGTCATTCGCACCTGGCTGCGACCATCGAGCGCGGGTTCAACGAGGACTTCGGATTTCCGAACTCGGCGAAGCTGGCGGCCCAGCCATCGAGTCTGCTGTCCGAAGAAGAGCAGACGTTGATGATCACCGTCGGCGCGCTCGAGGGGATCCGCTCCGGATCGACGACCATCGTCCAGAGCGCTTCGAACATTGCCGGCTCCGCGACCTCACTGGCACAGACCGGGTTGCGCATCGTGTTCGCGGAGGCAATTCGTGACCGCGACAATGGCTCCGGGCCGATGTCACCGGAGAAGCTCGCGAGCAGCAAGGCGCCGACCTATTCCGCGAAACTGCGCGACCAGGGGCTTCAGCGCATCGATGACCTCTACACTGCCTGGAATGGCAAACAGAACGGGCGGATCCGCGTGTTTCCAGCCGCGACACTGGCCGAGGATGCATCGCCGGAGCTGCTGCGAGCGGTGCGCGCCTTCGCCGAGAAGCGCGACCTCGGCTACACCGTGCACCTGACGCAGAGCGTCGCCGAAGCCGATTTCATGCTGCGGTACCACGGCGTTCGACCCGCGGTGTTCCTCGACCGGGCCGACTTTCTCGGTCCGCGGCTGTTCGCTGCGCATTGCCGCTACGTGGACGAGGCTGAGATTGCGGTCCTCGGGCGCTCGCACACCATCGTCTCGAACCAGGCGGCGATGGCGGCCAATCGCGGCGTCATCGCGCCGATTCCGGCGCTGCGCGCGGCCGGCTGTCCGATTGCGCTCGGCACCGACAACAACACCAACGATCTGTTCGAGGTGATGCGCGTCGCGCTCATGACGGAACGCATCCGACGAGACGACGCATTTCCAGGAACGAGACCGCAGCCGGAAGACGTCCTCGAGGATGCGACGCTTGGTGGCGCGCGGGCGACGCATCAGCCCACCGTCGGGTCGCTGGAGGTGGGCAAGAAGGCCGACATCCTCGTAGTCGATTCGCGAAAGATCCATCTGGTGCCGTCAGGCCGGATCGTCTCGGGCTGGATCCACAACGGCCAGCCGTCGGATATCGAGTCGGTGATGGTCGACGGTCAGTTCGTGATGCGCAACCACAAAATCATGACGATTGACGAGGACCGGGTGATTGCCGAGGCCGAGAAAGTCGGCCGACGGGTCTGGAGCAAAGTGCTGGAAGGCGGCCCGGTTCCGCTGCCCGGACGTACGAGGAAATGAGGCTGCGGCGTCAGAGTTCAGAACGATGCGGCGTGGGTTTTTAGGCCCGCGGCCTCCGCGACCCTGAAAGGGTCGCGCCACGCCTGAAATTGAGCCGCACCGAATCAAAACCGCTCTAACGGGGACCGCCGCAGGGTGGGGTGCCACACGGTGCGGGGCCGGATCCGGACCGTAGCGCGTCAGCCGATGGCAACAGTGACGCGTCCCAGCCGCCGCCGAGCGCCTTCACCAGATCGACCGCGGCGCTCACGCGCCGCTGCAGGATCGTCACGGCGATCTGCTGATCGTTCAACGCAATCGCCTGGGTGGTGATGACGTTGAGGTAGGAATCGGTGCCGGCCCGGTAGCGATCGGTCTCGAGGCTCAGCGCCTGCTGCGCCGCCGTCACCGCCTCCTGCTGTTGCCCCGCCTCCTCGGCGAGATAGCGCAGCGTTGCGAGGTCGTCCTCCACTTCCTGGAATGCCGTGAGCACCGTCTGACGATAGGCGGCCACCGTCGCGTCGTACGCCGCCTGCGCGCCTTCGACCTGCGCGCGACGTTTCCCGAAGTCGGCGACCGTTTGCGACAGCGCAGCCGTCGCCGACCAGCTCCGGCTCGCCTAGCTGAAAAGGCTCGCCAGACTGGTCGCGATCAGCGCCGGATTGGCCGACAGCGTCAGCGTCGGATAGTAGGCGGTCTGCGCCAGGCCGACGTTCGCGTTGGCTGCGGCCACCTGACGCTCGCTGGCGGCAATGTCGGGACGGCGCTCGAGCAGGTGCGAGGGAAGCGTCATCGGAACCGCCGGCGGCGGGCCGCTGATTCCCGTCGTCGTGATCGCCAGCTCGGAGGCAGTGTGACCGGTCAGCGTGGCGATGGCGTGCTCGAACTGCGCGCGCGCGACGTGAAGATCGGTGCTCTGCGCGCTGGCGCCGGCCAGCTGTGTCTGCGCCAGCGTGACGTCGCTCTTCGAAGCGACGCCGCCGTTGAAGCGGTCGGTCGTCAGCTTCAGGTTCTTCTCGTAGGCCGTCGATGGTGTCCTGCAGGATCACCTGCTGCATGTCGTTCGCGGCCAGGGAGAAGTAGTCGATCGCCAGCAGCGCCTGCTGACTGAGCCGAACGTTCTCGAGCTCGGCTGCGCTCACCTGCGCGTTGTTCGTTGCGTTCTCCACCGACAGACGCACGCGGCCCCACAGATCGGGCTCCCAGGTCACGTCGCCGGGCAATCGAAAAGGTCTGAGCTGGTCCCGCCGCTGCCCCGGCCGGTATTCGGCCCCTGACCGGTCTGCGTGATCGCCGGAGTTGACGCCAATCGTCGGATAGTAGTTCGCGCGGGTGGCGCGCACGAATGCGCGCGCCTGCGCGGAATTGCGCCTCGGCCTGTTTGACGTTCTGGTTGTTGATCTCGAGCTGCTCCTCGAGCGTGTTCAACTGCGGATCGCCGAACATCTCCCACCACTTGCCCTTCGGCAGGTCGTCGCTCGGCGTCGCCATCTTCCACTGATCGTTGCCCGCCATTTCCTTGAAGTCGGGAGGCGTCGGTGCCGCCGGCCGCTGATAGGGCTGACCGATGCGGCACCCTGCACAGCACAGCAGCGCGCCGACCAGCATCGTCATGTCGCGTCATCAATGACTGCCTTCCGCGACCCCGCCGGGCACGAGAACACCGGGACGATGCTGATAGCTCGGCTTCCGCCACGTCGAACGCGTTGCGCAGCCGATCGAGATAGAGATAGATCACCGGCGTGGTGAACAGCGTCAGCATCTGGCTGACCACCAGGCCGCCGACGATGGCGATGCCGAGCGGCTTGCGCAGCTCCGCGCCCGCGCCCCAGCCGAGCGCCATCGGCATCGCCGCCCAGCAGCGCGCACATCGTCGTCATCATGATCGGCCGGAAGCGCAGCAGACACGCCTGGTAGATCGCATCCCGCGAGTTCATTCCTTCGTTGCGTTCGGCCGCGAGCGCGAAGTCGATCATCATGATCGCGTTCTTCTTCACGATGCCGATCAGCAGGATGATTCCGATCATGCCGATGATGTCGAGATCGCTCTTGAACAGCACCATCGCCACCAGCGCTCCCACGCCCGGCCGACGGCAGCGTCGAGATGATCGTCAGCGGATGGATCAGGCTCTCGTACAGCATGCCCGAGCACGATGTAGACGGCGAGCAGCGCCGTGCCGATCAGGATCGGCTGATTGTCGAGCGCCTCCTGATAGGCGCGCGCGGTGCCGGCGAACTTGCCGGTGATGTTGGCCGGCAGGCCCATCTCCACTTCGGCCTGGTTGATCGCCGCCACGGCGTCGCTCAGCGCGACGTCCTCGCCGAGGTTGAACGACAGCGTCGTCGCCGGAAACTGTCCCTGGTGCGGCAGCGAGATCGGCGTGATGCCCTGCGTGAAGTGCGTGAAGGTCGACAGCGGCACGTCGGTGCCCTTCGGCGTCTGCACGTAGATCGTGTTCAGGAAGTCCGGGCTCTCCCACCATTGCTGCTGCAGCGCCAGAACCACGTGGTACTGATTGATCGACTTGTACATCACCGAGACCTGGCGCTGGCCGAAGGCGTCGTAGAGCGCGGAGTCGACCGCCTGCGCCGTGAGGCCGAGGCGCGACGCGGTATCGCGGTCGATGACCACGTTCGACGACAAGCCCGGAATTCTGCTGATCGGAGCTGACATCGGCGATTTCCGGAAGCGTCGAGAGCCGGTCCAGCACTTTCGGTCCCCATTCGCGCCAGCGACGTCGAAGTCCGGCGCCTGCAGCGTGTACTGATATTGCGCGTTGCCCTGCCGGCCGCCGATGCGCACGTCCTGCGAGTTCTGCAGGAACATCGTCGCCCCCGGCACGCCGGCGGTCTTGCGGCGCAGCCGCGCGATCACCTGGTCGGACGTGGACTTGCGGACGCCGACCGGCTTCAGCTGAACGTTGATGTTCGCCGAGTTCCCGCCGAAGCCGCCGCCGCTGGTGCCCGCCACCATGGTCACGGTTTCGACATCCGGATCGGTGCGGACCTGTTCCTCGAACCACTTCGCCTTGTCGACCAGCGCCTGATAGGAAATGTGCTGCTCGCCGACGATCGCGCCCTGCAGACGTCCGGTGTCCTGCTGCGGGAAGAATCCTTTCGGGACCTTGACGTAGAGGTAGACGTTGACGCCCATCGTGAGCAACACGATGAGCAGGACGGCCGCGGGATGATCGAGCACGACGTCGAGCGCCGACGCCATAGGTGGAGATGATCCACTGAAAGAATTTTTCGCTCTGGTTATAGAGGTATCCGTGGCTCGCGGTCTTCCTTGAGCAGCCACGCGCACATCATCGGCGTCACCGTGAGCGAGACCACCATCGAGATGGCGATCGCGACCGACAGAACCACCGCGAATTCGCGGAACAGCCGCCCCACGACGCCGCTCATCATCAGAATCGGAATGAAGACGGCGATGAGCGAGATGCTCATCGACAGCACGGTGAAGCCGATCTCTTCCGCGCCCTTGAGCGCCGCCTGCCATCGGCTTCATGCCGTTTTCGAGATGGCGCGTGATGTTTTCGATGACGACGATCGCATCGTCGACCACGAATCCGGTCGCAATGGTCAGCGCCATCAGCGACAGGTTGTCGAGCGTGTAGCCGATCAGGTACATCGCGCCGAACGTGGCGATGATCGATACCGGCACCGAGATGCTCGGAATGAACGTCGACCAGCCGCTGCGCAGGAAGATGAACACCACGAAGATCACCAGCCCGATCGAGATGATCATGTTGCGCTGGGCATCGTCCATCGAATCGCTGGGTCGTGATGGTGCGGTCGCTGGCGATCTTGAAGCGGACCGTCGGCGGCAGCTGCGCCTCGAACTGCGGCATCAGCGCCTTGATGCGCGCGACCGTCTCGACGATGTTGGCGTTCGGCTGGCGGCTGATCTGGATCTGCACCATCGGGCTGCCGTTGACGATGCCCAGGTTCCGGACGTCTTCGTTGGCGTCGATCACGCGGCCGAGATCCGACAGCCGAACCGGCGCGCCCTTCCGATAGACGACCACCAGATCCTTGTAGTCCTTCGCCAGGAACAGCTGATCGCTGGCATAGATCGGCAGCTGGACCTCGTCGTTCGCGAGCGCGCCCTTCGGCATGTTCGCATTGGCGCTCTGCAGGAACGTGCCGATCTGATCGAGACCGACGTTGTAGTTGGAGAGCGGCTGCGGATTCACTTCGACGCGAACCGCCGGCAGCGAGCTGCCGCCCACCGACACCTGGCCGACGCCCTGGACCTGCGACAGCTTCTGCGCGAACACCGACGAGGCGATGTCGTACAGCTGCGGCCGCGGCACGACATCCGACTCGAGCGTCATCAGCAGAATCGGCTGATCGGCCGGATTGATCTTCCGGTACTGCGGCAGCGACGGCAGATTCGCCGGCAGAGATCCCGCCGAGGAGTTGATGGCCGCCTGCACTTCGCGCGCCGCCGCGTTGATGTCGCGGCTCAGATCGAATTGCAGCGTGACCTGCGCCGATCCGACCGAGCTGTTGGACGTCATCTCCGTGACGCCGGCGATGCGCGTGAACTGCTTCTCGAGCGGCGTCGCGACCGACGCCGCCATCACCTCCGGGACTCGCGCCCGGCAGGCCGGCGCTGACGGTGATGGTCGGGAAGTCGACTTCCGGCAGCGCCGAGACCGGCAACAGCGTGTAGGCGATGCCGCCGGCCAGCGTCATGCGCGATCAGGAACAGCGTCGTGGCAACCGGTCTCTGGATGAATGGCGTGGAAATGCTCATGACGTCTTACGCGTGCGGCGCCGATAACTCAGCGGCCGGCGCACTCGCGCAGACGGCCGACCCAGGCCGCGATCCGTCCGAAGAACAGATAGATGACCGGCGTCGTGAACAGCGTCAGCACCTGGCTGACCAGCAGTCCGCCGATGATGCAGATGCCGAGCGGCTTGCGCAGCTCGGAACCGACGCCGCTGCCGAACGCCAGCGGCACGGCGCCGAGCAGCGCGGCCATCGTCGTCATCATGATCGGACGGAAGCGCAGCAGGCAGGCCTGATAGATCGCTTCCTCCGGCGACTTGCCTTCGTTGCGCTCGGCTTCGAGCGCGAAGTCGATCATCATGATCGCGTTCTTCTTCACGATGCCGATCAGCAGGATGATGCCGATCAGCGCGATGACGTCGAGATCCTTCTTGAACAGAACCAGCGCCAGGATCGCGCCGACGCCGGCCGACGGCAGCGTGGAGAGAATCGTGATGGGATGAATGAAGCTCTCGTACAGCATGCCGAGCACGATGTAGACGGTGACGATGGCCGCGAGGATCAGGATCGACTCGTTCGCCAGCGACGACTCGAACGCGTGCGCCGTGCCCTGGAAGCTCGGCTCGATGCTGGCCGGCATGCCGAGCTCCTGCGTCACCTGCCTGGATGTGCTCGACCGCCGCGCCGAGCGATGCGCCGGGCGCCAGGTTGAACGACAGCGTAACCACCGGAAACTGGCTCTGGTGGTTGATCGTGATCGGCGACGGTATCAGCGAGGCGGTCACGAAGCCTGCCGAGCGGCGCCGGCGGCGAATCGCCGCCGCGCCAGTGAGCGCGGTATTCGTGCCCGCCAGCGCGATCGTCGACGCCAGGTTGGCCGACGCCGCGCCGGTCGGCACGTACATGTCCTGCAGCGCGCCGGCATCCTGCTGATAGCGCGGCGCGACTTCGAGAATCACGTGGAACTGATTGGTCTGCGTGTAGATCGTCGAGACCTGCCGCTGGCCGAAGGAGTCGTAGAGCGCGTCGTCGACGTTCTGCGGCGTGATGCCGAGCCGGCCGGCGGTGTCGCGGTCGATGTTGACGAACAGGCCGAGGCCGTTGTTCTGCTGATCGCTGGCGACGTCGCGCAGTTCGGGAATCTGCTTCATCCGGTCCACCAGGCGCGGCGCCCACTGATCGAGCAGCGCCTTGTCGGGCGCATCGAGCGCGTACTGATATTGCGTGCGGCTGATCCGGTCTTCGACCGTCAGATCCTGCACCGGCTGCAGGAACAGCTCGATGCCGGACACCTGCTGCAGCTTCGGCGCCGAGCCGGCGGATCACGTCGACCGCCGAAACGCCGGCGCGCTCCTCGAGCGGCTTCAGCGTGATCTGAATGCGGCCGCTGTTCATCGTCGTGTTCACGCCGTCGGCGCCGATGAACGAGGTGAGGTTCTCGACCGCCGGATCCTGGCGGATGACCTGCACCAGCTCCTGCTGCAGCTTGCGACATCGCCGAAAACGACACCGTCTCCGGCGCCTGCGAAATGCCGAGGATGGCGCCGGTGTCCTGCACCGGGAAGAAGCCCTTGGGGACGATCTCGTAGAGATAGATCGTGAGGCCGAGCGTGCCGGCGGCGACCAGCAGCGTCGCGGTCTGATGACGCAGCACCACCCGCACCATCCGGCCGTACGCTTCGATGGTCTTGACGAAGCACCACTCCGACCAGCGGTAGAGCCGGCCCTGCTCGCTCTCCGGGCGATGCTTCAGGATGCGCGCCGCCATCATCGGCGTCAGCGTCAGCGAGACGAACGCCGAGAAGATGATCGTGACCGCGAGCGTCACCGCGAACTCGCGGAACAGGCGGCCGACGATGTCCGCCATGAACAGCAGCGGAATCAGCACGGCGATCAGCGAGACGGTCAGCGACACGATGGTGAATCCGATCTCCGCCGATCCCTTGAGCGCCGCTTCCATCGGCGAATCGCCCATCTCGAGATAGCGCGAGATGTTCTCGATCATCACGATCGCGTCGTCCACGACGAAACCGGTGGAGATCGTGAGCGCCATCAGCGACAGGTTGTCGAGGCTGTAGCCGAGCAGGTACATCACGGCGAACGTGCCGACCAGCGACAGCGGCACGGCGATGCCCGGGATGATGGTGGCCGACGGCGCTGCGCAGGAACAGAAAGATGACCAGCGACGACCAGGACGGTGGTGAGCATCAGCTCGAATTCGACGTCCTTCGACCGACGCGCGGATGGTCGTCGTGCGGTCGGTGATGACCTCGCACGTTGATGCCCTGCGGCAGCGACGCCTCGATTTGCGGCAGCAGCGCCTGCACGGTGTCGACGACGCTGATGATGTTGGTGCCGGGCTGACGCTGGATGTTCAGGACGATGGCGCGGTCGGCGTTCACCCACGCGGCCAGCTTGGTGTTCTCGACGCCGTCAACGACGGTGGCGACGTCGGAGATGCGGACGGGCGCGCCGTTGCGGTAGGCGATGATGATCGGCCCGTACTGCGCGCCGGCCTGGAGCTGATCGTTGTCGTTGATCGTCCACGCCTGATCCGGTCCGTCGAAGTTGCCTTTGGCCTGGTTCACGTTGGCGCTGGTGAGCGCCGTCCGCAGCGTCTCGAGGCTCAGGCCGTAGGACGCGAGCGCGGTGGGATTCGCCCGCACGCGCACCGCCGGACGCTGGCCGCCGCTGATGCTCACCAGGCCGACGCCCTTGAGCTGCGAGATTCTCTGCGCCATGCGCGTTTCGGCCAGCTCCTCGATCTTCGGCAGCGGCACCGTCGACGAGGTCAGCGCCAGCGTCAGAATCGGCGCGTCGGCCGGATTCGTCTTGCTGTAGATCGGCGGAACCGGCAGGTTCGTGCGGCAGCAGAGTCGTGCGCCGCATTGATCGCGGCCTGCACCTCCTGCTCGGCGATGTCGATGCTGAGATCGAGCGAGAACTGCAGCGTGATCAGCGAGCTGCCGAACGAGCTGATCGACGTCATCTGCGTCAGGCCCGGCACCTGGCCGAACTGTTTCTCGAGCGGCGCGGTGATCGACGACGTCACGACCTCCGGGCTGGCGCCCGGGATAGAACGTCTGGATCTGCATGGTCGGGTAGTCGACCTGCGGCAGCGCCGACACCGGCAGTTGCCGGAAGGCGACGACGCCGACGAGCACGACGCCGGCCATCATCAGCGACGTCGCGACCGGCCGCAGGATGAAGGTGCGGGAGATGCTCACTGCGAAGCGCCTCCGCGCTGGCCGCGCCGCCGCCGTCGCCGCGCCGCGTCCGCGTCCGCCTGATCCGTTTCCGCCCGGCGCATCGGGGTTGTCCAGCTCTCCCGCCTTCCGGACCCGCACGATCGCGCCCTCGACCAGCCGGTCGGTGCCATCGACCACGACGCGGTCGCCTTCCGAGATGCCGCTGAGGATGTCGCTCGACGTGTCGGTCGTGATTCCCGACCTGCACCGGCTTCAGGTGCACTCGCGAGCTGTCGTCCACGACGTAGACGAACGTGCCCTGCTGGCCATTCTGGACCGCGACGTTCGGGACCACGAGCTGATTGGTCGAGCGAATCCACCAGCAGGCGGATGTTGACGAACTGCTGCGGGAAGAGCGCGTTGTCCTTGTTGTCGAACACCGCCTTCAGCTTGCGACGTGCCGGTCGTGTTGTCGATCTGGTTGTCGACCGTCATCAGCATGCCGGACGCGAGCTTCTTCGAATTGTCGCGGTTGTAGGCATCGACCGGCAGGTGCGCGCCGGCGCGCAGCTTTTGCGTGACCTGCGGCAGGCTGTCCTCGGGAATCGTGAACAGGACGGAGATCGGCTGGAGCTGGGTGATCACGACCATGCCGGTCGCGATCGGACGCGTGCACGATGTTGCCGGGATCGACGAGGCGCAGGCCGACGACGCCCGTGATCGGCGCCGTGACCTTGGCGTAGACCAGCTGCAGCTTGGCGTTGTCGATGTTGGCCGTGTCCTGCTTGATCGCCGCCTCGTACTGCGCGACCAGCGCGGTCTGCGTATCCAGCTGCTGTTTCGGAATGGCGTCGGTCGCCAGCAGCTTCTTGTAGCGCTCGAAGTCGACCTTCGCGTTGTCGAGCAGCGCCTGGTCGTGCGCCAGCGTGGCTTGCGCCAGCTCGAGCTGAACCTGATACGGCCGCGGATCGATCTCGGCGAGGACCTGGCCCTCCTTGACCAGGTCGCCTTCGTTGAAATCCACCTTCATCAACTGGCCGTCGACGCGCGACTTGACCGTCACCGTGTAGAACGCGGTCACGTTGCCGAGCCCGTTCAGATAGACCGGAATGCTGGAGCGCCGACGTTCGCGACGACGACCGGCACCGGTCCGAGAGCGCCTCGTCCCCCGCCGCCGCGCCGCGGCCACCGCCGCCGCCACCGCCGCCACCACCCTGCGCGCGTTGCGCGGACGCCGGCTGGCCGGCGCGCCAGACGGCGTAACCGGCAACGCCGACGATGAGCAGCAGCAGAACGAACCAGATCAGGCCGCGCGCCTTCGATGGGCGCGCCGCCGTCACGGTCGTCGATTCATGTTGGTCTGTACGATCCGTCATCACACCGCCTGGTCGCTTGTGCCGGGGAAACAGCCGCGAAAGTCAGAAGAGGGTCACGTCGTGAAGAGGCCACCACCGCACATCCACTTTCCCGACGATGTAACGCTTGGGCACGAGGCCCCAGTCGCGGCTGTCCGAACTGTCGTTCCGGTGGTCGCCGAGCACGAATTCGTAGCCTTGTTCGACGATCTGCGGTCCCCAGTCGTCGTGGCCGCGGAACGCAGACGGCACGTAGTCGTCGTTCAGCGGCCGGCCGTCGATCAGCACGCGTCCACCGACGATCTGCACCATGTGTCCCTCGGTGGCAATCACGCGCTTGACGAAGATGCGCGCTGGATTCGGCGGGTAATAAAAAGTCACGACATCGCCGGGACGCGGGTCGCTGAATGCATAGACCAGCCTGTTGATCAGCAATCGATCGCGATCGTCGAGCGTCGGCGCCATGCTGAAGCCGTCGACGCGCGACGCCTGAAATCCGAATGTCCCGAACAGAATCACGCCGATGACGACGAACGCGATCTGCTGAACGACGCTGAATATCCGACGCTGCGACACCGTTCGGCCACTATGGCAGCTGCGAAAACAACCGGCGACTGCAAGTCAGCCGAGCCGTGAGTACGCCGATTGCCGTACCCGTTCATAAGACAATCGCGAGCGCGACATAAACAGTTTGTGCGCGTCGGTTGCTGCCGCCGCGCGCGTGTATCATCGGAAATAGAGCGTCACATGGCGACCGCGGCAGCAGCACGGACTCTCCGCACGCGGCTCGTGCGATCGGCGATCGCGCTGGCTGTCGTCGCGATGCCCGCGCGCGCCGGCGCACTCGATCAGTCGAAGACGCTGTCGCAGTACGTGCGCCGGATCTGGCAGGTGCAGCAAGGACTGCCACAGGCGTCGATCGACGCACTGCTCCAGACCCGCGACGGCTACCTCTGGCTCGGCACGCAGACCGGATTGGTCAAGTTCGACGGCGTCCGCTTCACCGCGATCGGCGACGTGGACGGACTGTCGATGAAGGACATCCGCGTGACGCGTCTGCTCGAGGGACGCGACGGCACGCTCTGGATCGGGACCAGCCAGACCGGCCTGATCCGGATTCAGAACGGCAAGGCGCACCGCTTCGGCCGGCAGGATGGCTTTCCATCCGACTCGGTGCAATGCCTGGTTGGCGATTCCGCGGACAACGTCTGGGCCTGTACGTCGAACGGACTGGTCGAGGTGAGCGGCGACATCGTCCGCACATTTGGCGCCGGCGACGGCCTGCCGACGACAGCGGTGGGCACGGCTTGTGCGACCCGCAACGGCACGATCTTCGTCAGCGACGAGAACGGCACCATCTCGACGTGGGATCGACGCCGCTTCGCGCCGGCGACGACGCAGCTCGCCGAGCCGACCGCCGCGCAGGCCATGCTCTGTGCCAGCGATGGCACGTTGTGGATCGGCGCCAGCTCCGGCCTGTTCCACCTCGTCGGCGATCGCCAGGATCGCATCACCGCCGCCGATGGGCTCGCCGACAACGGCGTGCTCAGCCTGGCGGAAGGAGATGCCGGCGACGTGTTCGCCGGCACCAAGAACGGATTCAGCCGCGTCCGCGGCCGCGAGATCGAGACCTTCCTGCCGCAGGACGGTCTCTCGCAGAGCACGGTGTTCGCGCTGCTCGAGGACCGCGAAGGCAGTCTGTGGGTGGCGACCAAGCACGGGCTGAATCAGTTTCTCGACGGCGTCACGACGTCGTACACCACGAGCGAAGGACTGCCCAGCAATCAGACCGGGCCGGTCCTCCAGGACAGCCGCGGCACGGTCTGGGCCGGAACGCTCGGCGGCGGGCTGGGCCGCTTCGACGGTCACCGCTTCACGACGCTGACGACGGTCGAGGGCATCGCGTCGAATACGATCTACGCGCTCGCCGAAAGCCGCGACGGCGATCTGTGGATGGGGACGGCAGCAGGACTGAACCGCCTGCATGACGGACGCGTGGTCGGGACCTGGACCACCCGGCAGGGTCTGCCGGGCAACACCGTCCGGGCGCTCTATCGCGACCACGACGGCGCGATCTGGATCGCCACCTCGGGAGGGCTGGCGGTGTTCCGCGATGGCGAGCTCCATGCGGTGGCCGACGGGCACCAGAAGCATGTCGAGTCGATCCTCGCGATCGGCGGCGATCGCCGCGGCCATCTGTATCTCGCGCCGGAAGGCGAGTCGCCGCTGCTGCGCCAGGCCGACGCGGTCTTCGAGGACGAAGACGGTCTCCTCTGGATCGGCACGCTCGGCCAGGGGCTGCGCCTCGTCGACGGCGGTCATGTGTTTGCCTTCTCCGAGCTCGATGGACTGTTCGACGATGCGATTTACGGTATCGCTGAAGACGATCACGGCAAGCTGTGGATGGCTTGCAGCAAGGGAATTTTTTCGGTCAATCGCGAGGACTTGCGACAGTTCGCCGCCGGTTCGCGCCGGCGGATCGTCAGCACGCCTTACAGTCCGCTCGACGCCCTCCGCACCATCGAGTGCCAGCCGGGCGTCCAGCCGGTGGTGTCGCGCGCGCGAGACGGACGGCTGTGGTTCTCGACCATCCGCGGCCTGCTGGTGATCGATCCGAATCATCTCTCGCGATCGTTCACGCCGCCGGCGGTGGTCGTCGAGGACACAACGGTGAACGGCGAACGGCTGGCGCCTGGTGCGATCGGCGCGCTGGCGCCCGATCGCAACAACGTCGAGTTCAGCTACACCGGCGTCAGCTTCGTGGTGCCGAACCGCATCACCTTTCGCTACCAGCTCGAAGGCTTCGACAAGGCGTGGGTCGACGCTGGCACGCGACGGCAGACCGTCTACACCAACCTGCCGCCCGGCCGGTTCCGCTTCCGCGTGTCGGCCTGCAATCCGGACAAGGCGTGCGGCGAAGCTCCGAGCGCCGTTGCCTTCGAGATCGGACCGCGCTACTACCAGCGCGCGTGGTTCCTGCCGCTGTCGGCGGTGGCGCTGGGCCTGCTGGTCTGGAGCGGCTACCGGCTGCGGATCCGCCAGCTGCGCACGAAGTTCGATCTGATCCTGGCCGAGCGCGGCCGCATCGCGCGCGAGCTCCACGACACATTGATCCAGGGCTTCGCCGGCATCACGATGTCGATGCAGGCGTTGGCCTCGCGCCTGCCTTCGTCAGGCACAAGGGACACGCTGGAAGAGATCGTTGCCGACGCCGGACAGTCGCTGCGCGAAGCGCGCCGCTCGCTATCGGGCTTGCGCAGCCGTCCCGATTCGCCCGCGGGCCTGGCGGCAACGGTCGCCCGGATTGCGCGTCACCTCACCGAGCCGAAGGACGTGCGCCTCAAGCTGGCGATCCACGACATCCGTGCCACCTTGCCGGCCGACGTCGAGTACAACCTGCTGCGCATTGCGCAGGAGGCGATCGTCAACGCGCTGAAACACTCGGGGGCGCGCACGCTGAATGTCACGCTGGAGAGCAACGACGATCGTCTTCGTCTGTCCGTAAACGACGATGGGGCCGGATTCGATCAGACGAACGGTTCACTGGCCGGTCACTACGGGCTGATTGGGATGAAGGAGCGGGCGGCGCAGATCGGCGCCATCTTCGAGCTCACCAGCATTCGTGGCCAGGGGACGACAGTGTCGGTACTGCTGGAGTCATAGAACATGGCGGTTGAAACCACGACGACGGTGATTCGCGTGATGTGCGTTGACGATCATCCGCTCGTCCGCAAGGGCATCGCGTTCATCCTGGCCAATGAGCCGGACATGGAGCTCGTGGGCGAAGCGGCCGACGGCGACGAGGCGGTGCGACTGTTCCGCCGGCTTCGCCCGGACGTCACGCTGATGGACCTGCGCATGGCCGACACCGACGGCGTGGTGGCGACGAGCAGCATCCGGTCGGAGTTTCCGGAGGCCCGCGTCATCGCGCTGACGAGCTATGACGGCGATCAGGATATCTATCGCGCGCTCGACGCCGGCGTTCGAGGCTACCTCCTGAAGGAAACCGTTCACACCGACGTCGTGCGGGCGATTCGGACGGTGCAGGCCGGCAGGCGCCTGGTGCCGCCAGAGGTCGCCGAGCGCCTGAGCGAACATTTTCCGAGAGTGGCACTCACCCCCCGCGAAACCGAGGTGCTGACGCTGGTCGCCGGCGGACTGGGCAACCGGGAGATCGCCGACCGGCTCGGGCGATCGAGCGGCACCGTCAAGATTCACATCGAGAACATCCTCGACAAGCTTGGCGCCGCGGACCGCACACAAGCGGTGACGATCGCGATCCAGCGCGGCATCCTGCGCCTCGACTAACCCGTCTTCCCAATGTGCGTAGCGTCCGCCTTCAGGCGGACCACGCGAAGTCCGGCTGAAGCCGGACACGACCTGCGATAGCGAAACGAAACGGCTCTCACCCAACCCCTCTGCCGATCGGCAGTCGCGCCTGGACAGCAGCGTTGAGAGACTGCTGACTGTGTCGACATCCAATACTTCGCTTCCGGAGGCGGTCGTCGGCGTGCGGCAGCGTCGCGCACGACGACTCTGGCCATGGCTGCTGGTGCTCGCAATCGCAGGCGCCGGCGCTTACATCCTCTTTCCCCGCGTCACGCAGGGACAGAGCAAGACCCCGCCCGCCGCTGCCGCGCCGCGCGGCGTACCGGTGGTGGCGGTCGCGGCACGCAGCGGCGAGATGGGCGTCTACCTGACCGGACTCGGCACCGCCACCGCGCTCAACACCGTGACCGTGCGAAGCCGTGTGGACGGGCAGTTGATCCGCGTCGCCTTCACCGAAGGACAGGTCGTCCGGAAGGACGATCTGCTGGCCGAGATCGATCCGCGCCCGTTCCAGGTGCAGCTGACCCAGGCGGAAGGCCAGGCCGCCAAGGACGACGCGACGCTGAAGAACACACAGCTCGATCTGGCGCGCGACCGCGATCTCTACGCCAAGGGCATCATCCCCAAGCAGATGCTCGACACCCAGGTCTCGGTGGTCGATCAGTCTTCGGGCGCGCTGCGCAGCGACCAGGGTCAGATCGACAGCGCCCGACTCAGCCTCGTCTACTCGCGCATCACCGCGCCGATCGCCGGACGCGTCGGCCTGCGGCTCGTCGACGTCGGCAACATCGTGCATGCGACCGATCAGACCGGCCTGGTCGTGATCACGCAGATCGATCCGATCGCCGTCATCTTCACGATCGCCGAGGACAGCCTGCCCGATGTCCTGCGCCACGCGGGCAGCCGCCCTGAAGGTTGACGCCTACGACCGCGACCTCACCAGGAAGATCGCGACCGGCATGCTGCTCACCGTCGACAACCAGATCGATCAGAGCACCGGCACGGTGAAGCTGAAGGCGCAGTTCCCGAACCCGGACAAGACGCTGTTCCCGAATCAGTTCGTCAACGCCCGCCTGCGGCTCGACACCCTCGAGAACGCGATCATCGTGCCCAGCGCCGCCATTCAGCGCAGTCCGCAGGCGACCTTCGTCTACGTGGTCAAGCCGGACCAGACCGTCGAGATGCGCACGGTCGTGATTCAGCGCGTCGAAGGCGACGAGACGGCGCTGCGCAGCGGCGTCACCGCCGGCGACGTCGTGGTGATCGACGGCGTCGACAAGCTGCAGCAGGGCACGCACGTCGTCGTCCAGCAGCCGCCCGCTGCGGGCGACGGTCAAAAGGCGCAGAACCGGTGAGCCTGTCGCGTCCGTTCATCCTGCGGCCGATCGCGACCTCGCTGCTGATGGTCGGCCTGACTGCTGGCCGGCCTGGTCGCCTACCGCCAGCTGCCGGTCTCGGCGCTGCCGCAGGTCGACTATCCGACGATCCAGGTGGTGACGTTCTATCCCGGCGCCAGCCCGGACGTGATGGCGTCGTCGGTCACCGCGCCGCTCGAGCGGCAGTTCGGCCAGGTGCCCGGGCTGAACCAGATGACCTCGACCAGCTCCGACGGCGCTCGGTCATCACGCTGCAGTTCGCTCTCGACCTGAACATCGACGTCGCCGAGCAGGAGGTGCAGGCGGCGATCAACGCCGCCGGCACGTTCCTGCCGACGGACCTGCCGAACCCGCCGATCTACAGCAAGACCAATCCCGCCGACGCGCCGATTCTGACGCTGGCGCTGACGTCGGACACGCATGCCGCTGTCGAAGGTCGAGGATCTGGCCGACACGCGCCTGGCGCAGAAGATCTCGCAGCTGCCCGGCGTCGGCCTGGTCAGCATCAGCGGCGGCCAGAAGCCGGCGGTCCGCATCCAGGCGAATCCGACCGCGCTGTCCTCGCTACGGCCTGACCCTGGAGGACGTGCGCACCGCGGTCGCCGCCGCCAACGTCAACCAGGCCAAGGGCAACTTCGACGGCCGCACGCAGTCCTATCACGATCGGCGCCAACGATCAGCTGCTGACCAGCGAGCGACTACCGCCCGCTGATCGTCGCCTACCGCAACGGCGCGCCGGTGCAGCTGTCCGACGTCGCCGACGTCGTCGACGACGCCGAGAACGTCCGGCAGGCGGCGTGGATGAACGACACGCCGGCGGTGATCGTGAACATCCAGCGCCAGCCGGGCGCCAACATCATCGCGGTGGTCGACCGCGTCAAGACGCTGCTGCCGCAGCTGCAGGCGTCGCTGCCGCCGTCGGTCCAGATGCAGATCCTGACCGACCGCACGACCACGATCCGCGCCTCGGTCGAGGACGTGCAGTTCGAGCTGATGCTGACCATCGCGCTGGTCGTGATGGTGATCTTCCTGTTCCTGCGCAACGCTGGCGGCGACCATCATCCCCAGCGTCGCCGTGCCGCTGTCGCTGGTCGGCACCTTCGGCGTGATGTACCTGCTCGGCTACAGCCTGAACAACCTGACGCTGATGGCGCTGACCATCTCGACCGGCTTCGTCGTCGACGACGCGATCGTGATGATCGAGAACATCGCGCGCTACATCGAGGAAGGCGACGACGCCGCTGGAGGCCGCGCTGAAGGGCTCGGCGCAGATCGGCTTCACGATCGTCTCGCTGACCGTCTCGCTGATCGCCGTGCTGATTCCGCTGCTGTTCATGGGCGACATCGTCGGCCGGCTGTTCCGCGAGTTCGCGGTGACGCTGAGCGTGACGATCCTGGTCTCGGCGGTCGTCTCGCTGACGCTGACGCCGATGATGTGCGCGCAAGCTGCTGCAAGCACAAGCCGCGAGTCGCGAGCAGGGCCGCTTCTACCGCGCGTCGGAGCGCGGCGTTCCAGGCCGATCATCGCGTTCTACGGCACGCACGCTGCACGTGCGTGCTGCGGCATCAGACCGCGACGCTGCTGGTCGCGGTCGGCGACGCTGGCGCTCGACCATCCTGCTCTACCTCGTCGATCCCCAAGGGCTTCTTCCCGGTGCAGGACACCGGCGTGATCCTGGGCATCTCCGAGGCGCCGCAGACGATCTCGTTCCCGGCGATGGCCGAGCGCCAGCAGCGCGCTGGCGCGAGTGATCCTGACAGGATCCGGCGGTCGAGAGCCTGTCGTCGTTCATCGGCATCGACGGCACCAACACGACGCTGAACAGCGGCCGCATCCAGATCAACCTGAAGCCGCTCGAGGAGCGCGACGTCGCCGCCGAGCGACGTGATCCGCCGCCTGCAGCCGCAGCTGGCGGCGGTCGACGGCATCACGCTGTTCATGCAGCCGGTGCAGGACCTGACGGTCGAAGACCGCGTCAGCCGGACGCAGTTCCAGTACAGCCTCGAGGACCCCGACGCCGACGAGCTGGCGATCTGGGCGCCGCGCTTCCTGGCGCAAGCTGCAGGCGCTGCCGCTGCTGCGCGACGTGGCCAGCGACCAGCAGAACCGCGGCCTGCAGACGCGGCTGGTGATCGATCGCGACACCGCGTCGCGCCTCGGCATCACGCCGCAGATGATCGACGACACGCTCTACGACGCCTTCGGCCAGCGCCAGATCTCGACCATGTTCACGCAGTTGAACCAGTATCACGTGGTGCTGGAGGTCGATCCGGCGTTCCAGCACAATCCCGACCGGCTCAAGGACATCTTCGTGCGGTCCGCCTCGGGCGGCCCGGTGCCGCTGAGCGCGTTCACGCAGGTCGAGACGACGACCGCGCCGCTGTCGGTCAACCACCAGGGCCAGTTCCCGGTGGTGACCGCCTCGTTCAACCTGGCGCCGGGCGCCTCGCTCGGCGACGCGGTCGACGCGATCGACAGCGCGTGAAGAAGGATCTCGGCATGCCGGCGAGCGTCCAGGCGAGCTTCCAGGGCACGGCGCAGGCGTTCCAGGCGTCGCTGGCCAACGAGCCGATTGCTGATCCTGGCGGCGCTGGTCACGGTCTACATCGTGCTCGGCGTGCTGTACGAGAGCTACATCCATCCGATCACGATTCTCTCGACGCTGCCGTCGGCCGGCGTCGGCGCGCTGCTGGCGCTGATGCTCTGCCACACCGACTTCAGCGTCATCGCGCTGATCGGCATCATCCTGCTGATCGGCATCGTCGAAGAAGAACGCGATCATGATGATCGACTTCGCGCTCGAAGCCGAGCGCAAGGAGCACCAGGCGCCGCGCGAGGCGATCTATCCAGGCCTGCCTGCTGCGCTTCCGCCCGATCATGATGACGACGATGGCGGCGCTGCTCGGCGGCGTGCCGCTGGCGCTCGGCACCGGCACCGGCTCGGAGCTGCGCCGGCCGCTCGGCATCGCGATCGTCGGCGGCCTGATCTTCAGCCAGCTGCTGACGCTCTACACGACGCCGGTGATTTATCTCTCCTTCGACCGCCTGGCGCGACGATTCGCCGGACGGCCGGCGACTGACGCGCCGACCGGCAGCGCGGACGCCGCGATGCCGGCGCACGCGCCGCTCGAAGGATCGGAAGGCGCATGAGCCTTTCCGCGCCGTTCATCGCGCGGCCGGTCGGCACGACGCTGCTGACCATCGCGGTCGCCCTCGCCGGCGCCATCGCGCTATCTCGTCCTGCCGGTCTCGCCGCTGCCGCAGGTCGACTTCCCGACCATTCAGGTCAGCGCGTCGCTGCCCGGCGCCAGCCCCGAGACGATGGCCTCGTCGGTCGCGACGCCGCTCGAGCGGCAGTTCGGGCGCATCGCCGGCATCACCGAGATGACCTCGGCGAGCCCGCTCGGCTCGACCGCGATCACGCTGCAGTTCGATCTGAACCGCAACATCGACGCCGCCGCGCGCGACGTGCAGGCCGCGATCAACGCCGCGCGCGGCCAGCTGCCGCCGAACCTGCCGAGCAATCCGACCTATCGCAAGGTCAATCCGGCCGACGCGCCGATTCTGCACCTGGCGCTGACGTCCGACGTCATTCGTGCGCCGCAGATGTACGACGCGGCCTCGTCGATCCTGCAGCAGAAGCTGTCGCAGGTCCCCGGCGTCGGCCAGGTGAACGTCGGCGGCGGCGCGCTGCCGGCGGTGCGCGTCGACGTGAATCCGACCGCGCTGAACAGCTACGGCCTCGGCCTCGAAGACGTGCGGACACTGCTGGCCACCGCCAACGCCAACGAGCCGAAAGGAATCCTGGCCGGTCCGACGCGGACCTGGTCGCTCAACACGACCGATCAGCTGTTCAAGGCCGACCAGTACCGGCCGCTCGTGCTCAGCTATCGCAACGGCGGCGCGCTGCGCCTGTCCGACGTGGCGACGGTCTCCGACTCGGTCGAGGACGTCCGCGCACGCCGGCTACGCCAACGGCAAGCCGGCGGTGCTGCTGATCATCTTCCGCCAGCCCGGCGCCAACATCATCGACACCGTCGACGCGATCACGACGCTGCTGCCGACTCTGAGGGCCTCGATTCCGCCGAGCATCAACCTGTCGATCGTCCTGGACCGCACCACGACGATCCGCGCCTCGGTCCACGACGTCGAGCTGACGCTGCTGATCTCGATCGTGCTGGTCATCCTGGTCGTCTTCGTGTTCCTGCGCAGCGTCCGGTCGACGCTCATCCCGAGCGTCGCCGTGCCGGTTTCGCTGATCGGCACCTTCGGCGTCATGTACCTGTTCGGCTACAGCCTCGACAACCTGTCGCTGATGGCGCTGACCATCGCCACCGGCTTCGTCGTCGACGATGCGATCGTGGTGATCGAGAACATCACGCGCCATCTCGAGCACGGCGCGACGCCGCTCGAGGCGGCGCTGCTCGGCGCCAGGGAGATCGGCTTCACCGTCCTCTCGATCAGCATCTCGCTGGTCGCCGTGTTCATTCCGATTCTGCTGATGGGCGGCATCGTCGGCCGGCTGTTCCGCGAGTTCGCGGTGACGCTGTCGGTGGCGATCGTCGTCTCGATGCTGGTCTCGCTGACGACCACGCCGATGATGTGCGCGCGGCTCCTGAAGTCGCACGACGAAGAACGGCACGGCCGCGTCTACCGCGCCAGCGAGCGCGCCTTCGACTGGATTCTGGCGCGCTATGCCGCGGTGCTGCGCTGGGTGCTGCGGCATCAGCCGCTGACGCTCGCCGCGGCGCTGGTCACGATGGTCGCGACGATCTATCTCTACGTCGTCATTCCCAAGGGATTCTTTCCGCAGCAGGACACCGGCCGCCTCACCGGCACGCTGATCGCCGACCAGGACACCTCGTTTCAGGCGATGCAGCGCCGCGTCGTCCAGTTCGCCGACATCGTGCGGCAGGATCCGGCGGTCGACGGCGTGGTGGCGTACGCCGGCGGCGGCGGTCTGGGCGGTGGATCGGCGGTCAACACGGCGCGCGTCAACGTGAACCTGAAGGACTCGAGCGAGCGTCGGCTGTCGGCGGACCAGGTGATCGCGCGGCTGCGCGGCAAGCTGGCGCGGCTGCCGGGCGCGACGCTCTACTTCCAGGCCGACCAGGACCTGCGCGTCGGCGGCCGCCGATCGAGCGCGCAGTATCAGTACACGCTGTCAGGGCGACATCGACGGAGATGCTCAACGAGTGGGCGCCGCGCACGTTCGCAAAGCTGCAAGACGCTGCCGCAGCTCGCCGACGTCAACAGCGATCAGCAGACCCAGGGACTGCAGGCATCGCTGGCGATCGACCGCCGCACCGCCTCACGGCTCGGCATTTCACCGCAGAAGATCGACGACACGCTGTACGACGCCTTCGGCCAGCGGCAGGTCTCGACGATGTACACGCCGCTCAACCAGTATCACGTCGTGATGGAGGTGGACCCGCAGTTCTGGCAGAACCCCGACAGCCTGCAAATACATCTTCGTGCGCGGCGCCAACGGCGCCGAGGTGCCGCTGAGCGCGTTCACGCACTATCGAGCCGAAGACCACGCCGCTGCCGGTCAACCATCAGGGGCAGTTTCCCGTCGGTGACGATCTCGTTCAACCTGCCGCCCGGCGTCGCGCTGGGCGACGCGGTCGACGCGATTCAATCGGCGGAGCGCGAGATCGGCCTGCCGCCAGGCGATCCACGGCAGCTTCGCCGGCACGGCGCAGGCCTACCAGGACTCGCTGGCCAGCGAGCCGCTGCTGATCGCGGCGGCGCTGGTCACCGTCTACATCGTGCTCGGCGTGCTGTACGAGAGCTACATCCACCCGATCACGATTCTCTCGACGCTGCCGTCGGCCGGCGTCGGCGCGCTGCTGGCGCTGATGCTGTTCCACACCGAGCTGATCGTGATCGCGCTGATCGGGATCATCCTGCTGATCGGCATCGTGAAGAAGAACGCGATCATGATGATCGACTTCGCGCTCGAGGCCGAGCGCAATGACGGCAAGGCGCCGGAGGAGGCGATCTTCGAGGCCTGCCTGCTGCGCTTCCGCCCGATCACGATGACGACGATGGCGGCGCTGCTCGGCGGGTTGCCGCTGGCGATCGGCTTCGGGATGGGCGCGGAGCTGCGCCGCCCGCTCGGCATCGCCATCGTCGGCGGGCTGATCTTCAGCCAGATGCTGACGCTCTACACGACGCCGGTGGTCTATCTCTATCTGGATCGGCTGCGGCTCTGGTGGGGCGAGCGGTCGCACTCGGCGCGACCGGTGGCGCGCAGGCCGTCTGAGGCATGAGGCCAGCGGTCTTGATTGGGTGTAGCGTCCGCTGCGGAAGGAACCATCTTATCGACGGTGGATCCGAACGCGGGTGGCGGACGGTCATTCCGGCCAGGCCCTCCCGTTCGCCGCGTGGCAACACCGCCCCTCCGGCGCAGGACTCCACGACGCCGGCGTCGGTGGGGTCAGCCGATCGCCGGTGAGCCGACTGCTCGGCATCCGGGTTCGCCGATCGCCGGTGCGCGTACTCCTCGCCGACGCCGCAGACCACGCCTCCGGGACGTGTTGGTGCGAATCCGATCACGCGGCTCACAGGTCGGGGCCCGGCCGAAACGACCGTCCGCCACCCACCGTGATCGGGACCCGCTCGAATTCGCGAGCGGTAGGCGACGAATC
Source organism: uncultured Acidobacteriota bacterium (assembly GCA_963711765.1). GTDB lineage: Bacteria > Acidobacteriota > Vicinamibacteria > Vicinamibacterales > CAVVIG01 > CAVQFC01. The sequence continues at coordinate 434,218 of CAVQFC010000001.1, forward strand.
GATCAGGGCCAGACTCGACTCCGCGTCGGCCGGTGTGGGTGGCGATCCCGCGTCCCTCGGGCCTCGCGCGCGCACGCGGCAGCCGTCACCCGTGTCGGTCGGCTCGCGAGAACCGGCGCCGCGAATTCGCCACCAGCGCCCGGATCACCCGGCGGCCCAACCGATTGTCAGATGTCGCGCGGATCATCCCAGGCGCCGGGCCCATCGGGAGGATGCGGCCGACCGACGCGGGTGACGCGCGAGCGGCCGGGGACGTGGGAGCGTCAGCCACACCGGACGGGGGCGTCCACCGACGGTCTTCGTAAGGCGCACCAATCGGACGGGTCTCGGTTCGCGAACGATCCGAAGACGATGCGATACCGGCATGAAAAACCCGCAAGGATGCCGCGCTCACAGCCAGTGCAACACGTTGTGAACGATCGACCAGCGCGGCAACCGCGACGCGTTCTCCTCGCCGAGAATCCAGTACTTGAAGAGCTCGTCGATGGTGCCGTCGGAGCGTTTCAACTCGATCCACGTGTTGATCATCGACAGCATCGAGGCGTCGCGACCGGCGATGACATAGGCCAAAGGCACCTGCATGGGCCGCGGCTTTGGTACAGCGACCGAGTACTCAGGGTGAAGCAAGGTGTAAGCCGATCCGCGTTCCGCCGTGCCCACGACCGCGTCCAGCGGCGGATCGCGCGGCGCGAACATGTCGTCCATGCGATCGATCGGCACGATGTCGACGTCGTGCAGTTCCTCACGCACCCTGCGCATGAAGTACGGCGCCCGCGGCACGCCGAGCCGCAGGTGGCCCATGGCCCGGACGCTCGACCAGTCCGAGAAGGCAGCCGCGAGATGATCGGGGACGATGAAGGCTACCGTCTCGTGCAGATATGGCATCGAGAACTGCACGTGGGTGGCGCGGTCGGCCGTGATCGCCGCGCCGGACATGACCAGGTCGCAGGCGGCCGGATCGAGGCCGGAATCAACAACGCTGCGGTCGATCGGCACCAGTTCGGCAGTGACCTCGAGGTCCAGCGCCAGCTGGAGCGCCATTTCGACGTCCAGCCCGACCAGTTCGCCATGCCGGTTGAAAAACGCGAACGGCAGGCTGTCCTCGAAATAGCCGACCCGGACCACGCCCCGGTCCCGTATCCTCTCGAGCACCGTTGACGACAGCGGCGGCAGCGGCGGCACGGCATCGCCCTTTTTGAACACGCGCGCGGTCCCGCGATTGCGCGTCGCTCTCATGCCGGTCAGGATCGTGTCCTTGTTATACGGCCGGTTCAGCGCGAGCTGGAGCAGCAGACGCGACCCGCCCACGACTCCTGCCGTCAACACCGCCGTGATGATCGCGAACCGGAGCAACCGGCGTCCGTCGATCCGCAGGCTGCCGGCGATCGCGCAGGTGCCAATGACAGCAACCGCCAGCGTGTGCACCGCCGCGACGAGCGTGCCGAACCTCGCGTTGACGACCGACGAAGTCAGAAACAGGCGAAACGTATCCGCTGGAATGCGGAACAGGTCGAGCAGGAACGGAATCGCGGCGTTGACGTTGCCAAACAGCACCAGCAGTCCGGTGCCGGCCAGCTGCGGATAGCGGCTCAGAGGGATGCTGCGATCCGCGAACCATCCGGCAAACAGGACGAAACTCAGCGACATCAGCTTGCCGGCATGGGGAAAATTGAACGCCGCCGGTACGATCACGTCCGTCGTGCCGTCCTGCGTCTCGCCGACATCGGCATGCTCGTGAAGCAGTGTCTTGATTACTTCGGTGAGCAGCGGCAGCACCGCGAACAGGCTCGTGGTCATGAACGCCAGCACCAGCGCGTCGCGCGAACGGGACAACAACGCGCGGTAGGGGATCGGCGTCAGTACCGCCACCAGCCCCGGCAACACCCAGAGACTCATGAGCAAGGTCATGCCGATGTAGCTGACCAGGTAGACCTGAAGCCGTGCCAGTTCGTCGACGCTGAGAGTTCCGGCGACCACCGCGGCGATGGCGAACACGCCGTACGGCGTGAGCGAAACCACAAAACCCATCGCCCTCGAGATCGTCGTGGATGCCACCTCGAGCACGTCGAGCAGCCGCCGCTTCGCCGGGTTGGCGATCAGTGCGACGCCGACAATCAAGCTGAAGAGCACGACCGCTGGCACCACATTGTTGGCGAGCGAATTGAACGGGTTGGTCGGGATGTACAGGCTCAGAAAATCGAACGGCTCGCGCTCCTCGAGCAATGTCGCGCTGAAGAACGAAGCGTTCGAGCTCGATGGAAACATCAGCGGAAACAGCAGCACGGCCCCCAGCGCCACCGCCCACAGCAGGGCCAGGACGACGCCGAGCCGCAGCCCGAGCGTCTTGGCCTGGCTCACGGTGAGCGACCCCAGCCCGGCGACGATCGAAACGGTGACGTATGGCAGCACCGTCATCTGCAGGAGCCTGATGTACGCGTCGGAGGCGAACTGGAGGAATCCGACGCGCTCGCCAAAGAACAGTCCAACCGCGGCGCCCAGCAGCACGCCGCCGGCAATACGCCTCGAGAGCGTCCTTCGCACCAGCGCTTCTTCCATCACAATTCTTGCCGGCCGGCTTCGCGCGCGCGGTTGGCGAGCTGCTTTCTCAATCCGAAGGCGGTGACCAGCCAGCCGAACGCGAACATCGTGTTCAAGGCGGCGAACCCTCCGGTCGAAGTGCCGGCCATCTCTCCGAGATAGATGACGCCCGCCTGCACGACGTCACCGGCCCTGACGCAGAAGGAGTCGATCGCCTGTTTCGCCTTGTACTTGGCTTCCCTGCTCGTCGGCAGCCAGAGCGCCTGCTTCGTGGTGTTGCCGACCGAGTAGTCGAGGCTGTTGTCGGCAATCTTCAGCCACCGGATCGCCTCGAACGACGGCGCCTTCAACATCATCGCGTAGCCGGTGAACGCGACGATCGGATGGATGAACAGCGCCCGGCCCACGCCAAGAAACCTGAACACGCGCGAGACCACGAACATCTGCAGCATGAACCCGATGAAGTTGACGTAGCTGAAAAAGCTGCTGTAGCTCTGGCCGATGAACGCCTGCCGCGCCGCGGGATCGGCGGACACCTTCTCCGCCGCCGCGACGACATAGCGTCCGAACAGGTACTCGCCGGACGAGTTGACGAGATTGAGCAGCAGGGTCATGACGGCGATGAGCAGGAGATAGCGGTCGGACAGAATCATTCCGAAGCCGGTCCGGCTGCCTTCGAGCTTCTCGGTCGATCGGGCCGCGAGCGGCGTCCTGGCGCGCGCGCTGATCCGGTCGACCAGCCGCGCCAGCGCGATGCAGACCAGCAGCGCCGCCGCGCCGCCAACCAGCAGCCGTATCGGCCCCCACGATTCCACCAGGAAGCCGGCCCGAATCGATCCCATCCAGGCGCCGAGGCTGCTGCCGACGCCGATGAGAGGAAACAGGCGCTTGCCTTGTTCTTCAGTATAGAGATCGTTGGCAAACGCCCAGAACTGCGCGATCACCATGACGTTGAAGATGCCGACCCAGATGAAATACACGATGCCGACCCGCAGTCCGGCCGAGAGCGCGACCACGAACAACCCGAGATTGGCGACGAAGAACAGCGTCACCCACTGAATCAGCTGCACGCGGTTGACCCTGGACGCAAAGGCGCCGTAGGCAGGCACCAGGATCACGAGCAGCAGCGCCTGGCCGGCGGATGAATAACTCTTCACCGCGGCGCCGCCTTCGCTGAGGATGAACTGTTCGCGGGCCGTCTTGAGCAGGTAATAGCCGGCCAGGATCAGGAACATCGTCAGCGTCATGAGCAGGACGCTCGACACCTCGTCATCGTGAACGTCGGCTATCGGCGAGAGCAGACGGGCGACCAGACCCTTGCGGGAGGCGGCACCGCTGCCGTCCGGATCCGGGGCTGGCGGCGCATCGGTCATCGCTTCTCCTCGGGGGTGTGCCCGGGCGGACCGGTCGAAGCGATGGTCTGCGGCAGTCGCTCGAGCCCAACCAGCTTCCAGCCGTCAGTCGTGCGCCGGAAATACGTGCGGATCGGCTCCCGCCAGGACGGCTGCGCCGGGCTCTCGGCTGTAATGTCGACCTCCACGTAGCTGCCAGCAGTGCCGGCGAGACGCGCCGGACTGGTCATGACAGTGGTCGCGCTTCGCGTCTCGCCGACGCGCGTGGCCTCACCGGTCGCGTTGTCGAAGCGGGACCAGGTTGCGAGATATGCGGTCGGCGCCGCCGCGAAACCGGCGGCAACGGCCGCGTTGTCGAACGTCAGCGATCCGCTCGCGTCCAGGCGCGGGTTCACGATCGGATTGACCGCCGCGAGGTAAGCGCGGCCGATCTTGTCGCGACGCTTCATCAATACGTTCGCCAGATGTTCTTCCGCGGCCTGATCCGTGAACTGGCCGGTATGCACCGCCGCCCGAATCAGATCGTCGCTGAAGGCCATGACCTTGCGCGCCGCCCAGAAGGCGTCGTCGGCCCGCAGTTCGAGGTAGGCGGTGGTCGGCGTCTGTGGTTTCCAGGTCCGCGGGTCGAACTCGTCGCCCTCGAAGCGACCGACCGACGGGTACTGGACGTACGGAACGGTCTGCCACGGGCTGAGCGCAAAACCGAACGACAGCAGCCTCTTCTTCGTGGTCTCGCCCTCGTAGAAGTACTCCCACCCCATGTCCCACACGTCGTAGTCGTTGGCCATGCCGAGACTGGAGCCGACGTCCTGCAGGTAGTGCCTGATGATCGACCGGCCGTTCTGTTCGAACAGCGCGTCGAGCGTGTTGCCGGCCTTGAGATCGACCAGGTTCAACCACGCGCCGAAGACGCGCAGCGCGCGCAGTTCCCGCCTGTGCTCGTGCGGCACGATGTCGTTGGGATCGTCGGACCGCGTGCCGACGTAGCGGAAGTTGCCGATCACCTTGCCGTCAATCAGACGGCCCGCCGAGGCGCGGTAGGTGCCGTCGCTCGACCGCGCCGCCCGTTCGAGCACCAGCCTCATGTCGTCGCGGGTATACGGTGTCCGCTCACCCGAGGGACGACGGATCGTCGCCTTGGGATCGATGGTGACGTGAGCCGGATCGAACGTGGTGATGAACGTCTCGACCTGGTTGTAGCCCAGCGCCCAGAACAGCTTGGTTGCAATTTCGACGTCGGCGGTGCTGGCGCCTGGATACTGCGGTGGATCGAATTGCAGAAACCAGGTCTGTCCGTTGGCGTCCCGCGCGGTGAAACCCGCGCTGGTGCCCTCGGTTTTTTCACGGAGCACCGTCCACTGCGCCGGCGCCGGCGCGGCGTTCGAATTGGGCCCGCGGGACAGCTGTTCGGGCGGCATGCCGTGCGCCCCGATACGGTTGGTGAACCAGCTCGAGTCGGGTACTTCGTCGACGGTATTGACGTTCTGAGCGCGGGTGTTCGACGGCTGGTGGCGGCCGGTGACGAAGAGGTTGTACGAGTATTCGTAGAACAGCTCGATATCCAGCGTCACGGCTCGCGACGCGTCCTGGCTCTCCGGCTCCAGGGCGATCGGATCGTCGTCGTAGAACTTCGGACCGGCAGTGATGACCGGCACGGCCGCCAGTCCGGCCAGCAGCGCAACGACGGCAATGAATCGTCCAGTCATCAGTCCTTCGTCAGAATGCGTGCGACGCGGCCCACACCATCGAAAAGCCTTCCGATCCGATGGCCATCTCGATCCGCAGCGGCGTCGCCGCCGGTCCGTGGAAGCGAAAGCCCAGGCCGACGTCGTTCTTCAGATCCTGCAGCCGCAGATCGTGGACGCTGGGCGCGACGCGGCCGGTGTCGTAGAACACGGCCATGTCGAGGAACCTGTTGACGATGACGCGCCACTCGGCCTGCAGCAGGAGGCTGGTGAAATCGCGAAGCCGCCAGCTCGCGTAGGCCCGTAAATCATCGCCGCCGCCGATCGCCGGCAGCATGAAGAAGGGAACCTGTTCGCCGGACTTGGCGAACGCGTCCTGCAGCAGACCGTGCAGCGAAATCACCCAGGCGTCGCGCCGCACCGGAAGATGGACGATCGTCTCGTAGTTCATCTGCTGGAATCCGAAGCTGCCCGACGGATCGGTGAAGTCCTGGAACGTGACGTCAAGAAGAGCGCCGCGCCGGGCGTAACCGGGAGCCGGGCGGGTGTCGAGGCCGGCGGTCGCCGACGAGTGCAGGTACGCCGGGTCCGCGTCAAGGCCTGGTAGCGTGGCGGGAGTGTACTCGGTCTCGATGGACGGCTCGTCTCCAGAGCCGGGGCCCTGTTTCCACTGCGTGACTTCGAAACCACCCTGCACGAAGAGCCAGTTGCGCGCCGGCCGGACCGACAGCGTGGCGGATCCGTACGGCTGCTGGAAGCTGTAGTTGGCGCGCGCGCCCTCCGTCGTCGCCATCCCGATGCCGTAGAAACCGACCTGGGTGGCTTCGCGCCAGCCGCCGATCGCGCTGAACGTCCCGCGGCGATCGAAGAGGTTCGGGGCGATGAATTCGGATTCGATCCGTTTGTAGCCCGTGAAGGTGATGCTGCCCCGCGTGTCGAGAGTATTGGTCGAGCCCACGAACTGGGTGTAGCCGGCGCCCATCGTGAATCCGCCACCTGAGTAGGCGCTGTGGAAGAAGGCGTGCCAGTGCATCTGGCCGTTGAGAAAGACGTCGGAGATGCGGGTCACGTACGCTTCGGCTTTGTCCGGCTTCGCCCTGCGCAGCCCCTCGGCCTTCTCGGCCTGCTGCAGTTCGATCTGGCCGGCGCGCGTCTGAGCTGGCGATCCGTCACGCTGCTCGCCCTCCGGCGGCTGCGTCGGTTGCGACTCCTGGAGCGGCGTCGGGTCTTGCGCGACAGCCGTCGCGGCGGGCAGAGCGACGCCTGCGAGCGCAACAAGGAAGATCACGCTGACCGAACGAAGTGTCAATCGCGAGCCCTGACGAGGGAGACGATGACCGCCCCACGCTTGCCGGCGACAACAGGTGCCACCGCCAGGCGGGACTGCCGAAACTTGATGGTCACAGTACGGGCGGAAGCCATGCCCAAGGCTGCGCCAAATACGACGTCGCTCGTCCAATGCTGGTTTGCGGCAACGCGGGAGGCGGCGGTATAACTGGCGGCGATGAAGGCGGGGAGCCCAACCTTCCAGCCATAGTGGTCCTGCAGCACCATCGCGGTTGCGAACGAGGTGGAGGCGTGGCCCGACGGAAACGAATGCGAATCGCCGTTGGGCCGCGTCCGATTGGTCACCAGCTTGATCGCGTAGGTCCAGCTGAATACCGAAATCTGCGCGCGCAGGAGATCGCGGCCCGTCTCGGCGTGGCGCTCACTCCCCGCCGCAGAAGCAATAGCCCACCAAGCGACGGCGACTGGAACCTGGAAGTACTGCGACCCGTAAACCGAGCCCCCCGGTAACGAGTCATTCGCGTCGAGCGCCGCGTCGCTGATCCGCTGGTCGGCGGGATGGACGGCGAGCGCGGCGCCGCCGCCCACGCCCAGCCACAACGCTGTTTCGAGCGAGAAGAAGTTCTTGTAGTCGCTCCCGACGTCGCGGATGAATCGTTTGGAGACGGACGCGTCACCACTGGCCGGGTCCGATGGCGTCGCGACCGCGGTCGCAGCGTCGGCGATTGTCACGGGCTCCTGTGCGGCGACCGGGACGACGCTGAGTGCGCCGGCAATCGTGACCGCAATTCCCCAGGCGACGGCGCTTGTCGGTCCAGACACGAATCACCGTCTCTTTTCGAAGTCTCTGTCTTTGCGAGGCTTGGAGCGTGAACGTCCGGAAGCCTACACGGTTCGTGCCGCTCTTCGAGCGGCGTCTGTTCGACCGCACCAGAGAGGAGCGGCTCGTTCATTCTGCACCAAAACTCCGAGATTTCGGAGTTTCGTTCGTTGCCTCAACGGCGGACGAACCTTCTCGGACAGCGGTACGCCCTCTTGCTTTGCAAGCCGGCGCGCATCGCGCGGGCCTCATCGCGCGTGCCTCGTTGTGAACATCGCTGGTGAGGTGCGGCGGCACGAAGCCCGCCTGGATTCGGCGATCACAGGGTCCTCAGATACTCCAATAGTGCCCCAGCCGGCGAGGCGGTGATGCGTTCCACAATCATCTCGCGATCCTTGATCGGGTCCAGGGTCGAGGTGTCCGGGCACAGTTCAACGCCGAACGTGTGTCCGCCGTTCGCCTTGCCCGGCACCCGCGTGTCGTATTCCTTCGCCAGGACGGTATCAAGTGGACTGTATCGTTCAGGCCGCCGCAGCCACTCGAATCCGACGAGTTGCGGATCGTACTGCGCACTGCCGCGAAGGAACGTGACGGGGCGCGTCGATGGACACAGCAGCTGACCGAGTGTCGGCACCGAGCCGTTATGCAGGTACGGCGCCTGTGCCCAGATGCCGTGCAGCGCGTCAGCCTTGTAGCCGTTGGTGCCGTCCGCCACGCGCCGCGGCGTGTCGCGAAAATACTCGTCGAGCCGCGCGTTCCAGTCGCCCTTCGGCATGCACCAGTCCGCGCCCGGCTGCCCCTGATTGTTCAGGCCGTAGATGGTGCACGCTTCCATCACCAGCGCTGCCAGTCCATAACGCGACACGCTGGTGTTGAGTCGCGACCGATTGCTGTCGACACCAAGCGACGCCGCACTGTAGATCGTCTGGTTGCGCGGCGAGTGACAGGAGGCGCATTTCTCCCGGAACATCGCCTTGCCCTCGCGAGCCTTCGCGAGATCGACGGTGAATGGATACGGCGGCGGCGGTAGATGATCGATGAACGGATTCAGCGGCTCGTGAATCCTGACATTGACCATCCGCGGATCGCCGGTGGCGGACGCGCCGGACGCCAGCGTCCGCGACGACGCGCCCTGATTGCCGTCCCAGTTGGCGTTGTAGCGTTCGGTCGCCCAGTTGACGCTCTTGATGTCAATCGGCGCCGGCACCTGCGGCGCCCAGGCATTGACGTTCTTCAGCACGCGGTCGGCGGCGGCCTTCGCGTCGGTCACCGGTTCGGTCATCCCGGGGATGTCCTCGGGCAGGCCGTTCGCTTTCGAAAATCCCGTGAAGAACGGACTCTTCGGATTGTCGCGCCGGATGAATTCCAGGTAACTGTTGTCGGGACGCCGCGTGTGAATCGCCACCAGTCCGGACGCGATGCCGAACGCGTCCATCTGACCGGGCCGATCGCCGAACACATCCGGCAGCGGCGCCTTGTAGGCGTTGCTCCTGGCGACGAACTTGTAGATGAAGTGCGTCTTCACGCCGACGGCGATCAGGTCCGTGATGACACTCGGAAAATCGTCGGCGATGGCCAGCGCCTGCGTCTTCGCGCGTGCGATGTCGGCCGGCGACGATCCGTAGAGCGTCTCGGGGTGCTGTCGAGCCTTGTCGAGCATGGCCGTATAGAGCGAGCGGACAGCGCTCGTATTCGGCTTGATGTTGTCGGGCACGATCGGCGCCGGCGAATCCGGATTGAAACCGGCGCTGGTCAGCGCCGCCGCGGTCAGCATCAGCAGCTTCGAGTAGTACTGGGTCTCGATCTGCGCGTTCGGCATGCCCGGCAGGAACTTCATCCTGCCGTCGACCACGACGCGGCCGACGTGACAGGCGGCGCACGAAAAGAACACGCGATCCATCCTGCCCGGGCTGCCGAACGTCGGTCGATCCTTCTCCCAGTTGTCCTCGTGCGTCGTCGTCTTCACTTTCGCGATGAGCAGGCTGGCGTTCTTGAAGATTCGCCGCTCGAGCAGCCGGCCGTCCGCGACCGCCAGTTCGCCGGCGCTCATCGGAGCGAATGTCGCGGGGTTCTCGAACGCGAAGCCGAACGGCAGCGGCGAGCGGCGAGCGACGATGCCGTTCTCGTAGTCGGAGGGAGCGGGCTCGACGCCGATGTGATCGAGGGTCCAGACGGCGCCGCCGCCCGCGGCCGGCTCGTTGTGCTTCCAGATGCGCGCGAGCGTTCTCAGCGTGGGATCGTGATCGTCCGGATCGAGATCGAGAATTGTCTTGAGGAGGACGAACGGCAGGCCGTTGAAACCCACCGGATTGTGGCGGAACCAGTCCCACGCCAGCCGCGGATTCTGTCCAGTGCGGAATCCGTACTGCGCGGCCCGTGCTGGATCCGCATCATCGAGGTAGTCGGCGATCGCCTTGTCGCGCCGGGCGATCTCGCTGTTCCAGTCGGTGACCGGCGAACCGTCGACCCAGGACACGATGTCCGGACCACTGTCATCCTTCAGCGGCCCGACGATCGGGGCGGATCCGCCGGCAGCAGCGGCGTATCGGGGCGGCGTACCGTCGGACGGAGCTTTGGCGGTGCACGCCGCCGCGAAGAACAGGGTAAGGCCGAGCAGCTTGCCGAGTCGTGATGCCAACATAGACGCAAATATACGCGCGCCGCCGGCGCCCGTCGCCTGTCCGGACGCTCAGTATGACGAGCGCGCGTGTCACATGGCGCGGTCTTCGGGATTTACGAAGCCCTGATGCTCGCAGTACCCTAGTCGCGGCTCATTCACGTCACACTCAATGGCGAAACGAAAATCACCCGACCTCTTCGACAACCTGGACAGCGCCGAGACCGCCGGGTCCGATGGCGCCGCGCGCGGCGTGCCGCCTCCTGGCGGCGGCCCCGGTTCGACCGACAACGTCGCGCTCCACGAAGCGGCGCAGTCGCGGTATCTCAACTACGCGCTCTCGGTCATCACTGCGCGCGCGCTGCCGGACGTCCGCGACGGCCTGAAGCCGGTCCAGCGCCGCATCCTCTACACGATGTGGCAGCAGAGCCTGACCTCCGACGTCAAGCACCGCAAGTGCGCGAAGGTCGTCGGCGACGTCATGGGCAGCTTCCACCCGCACGGCGACTCGGCGCTGTACGAAGCCCTGGTCCGCATGGCGCAGCCGTTCTCGCTTCGCTACCCACTGGTCGACGGTTCGGGAAATTTCGGCTCGCTCGACGGCGACAGTGCCGCGGCGATGCGCTACACGGAGTGCCGGCTCACGCGAATCAGCGAGGAGACGCTCAGCGAAATCGAGCAGGCGACGGTCCCCTTCCGGCCGAACTACGACGGCACCAAGACCGAACCGGTGGTGCTGCCGGCGCGGATTCCGAATCTCCTGATCAACGGCACCACCGGCATCGCCGTCGGCATGGCCACCAACATCCCGCCGCACAACCTCGGCGAGATCTGCGCGGCGCTGATCAAGCTGCTCGACAACGACGAGCTGAGCACCGCGCAGTTGTGCCGCTGGGTGAAAGGCCCGGATTTCCCCACCGGCGGCCAGATTCTCAACTCGCAGGAGGAGCTGAAGGAGATCTACAAGACCGGTTCCGGCTCGATCCGGCTGCGCGGCACCTGGGACATCGGACCGGAAACCCGTTCGACCAAGACGATCTACGTCGAGAGCGTGCCCTACACGGTGAACAAGTCGCAGCTGATCGAGCGCATCGCCGAGATCGTGATCGGCCGCAAGCTGCCGCAGCTGCTCGACGTCAAGGACCTGTCGACCGACGATGTGCGGATTGCGATCGAGATGAAGAAGGACGCCGACGAGAAGATGATCATGGCGTATCTCTTCAAGCACACGCCGCTGCAGATCAACTTCGCGGTCAACCTGACCTGCCTGATCCCGACCGAGAACCCGGAAGTCGGCCGTCCCGAACGGCTCGATCTGAAACAGATCCTGTGGCACTTCCTGCACTTCCGGCTGGAAGTCGTGACCCGGCGCCTCGAACACGAGCTGGCGGCGCTCAAGAAACGCATCCACCTGCTCGAAGGCTTCGAGACGGTGTTCGACGCGCTCGACGAGATCATCAGGATCATCCGCAAGTCGGACGGCAAGGCCGATTCGGCGGAAAAGATCATGGCGCGGTTCGAGCTCGACGCCGAGCAGACCGACGCCATCCTCGAGCTGAAGATCTACCGGCTGGCGCGGCTCGAGATCCTGATCATCCGCAAGGAGCTGGACGAGAAGCGGTCGCGGGCCCGGCAGATCAACACGCTGCTGAAGGACGAGGAGAGCCGCTGGAAGCTGGTGCGGGCGGAGCTCGAAGAGATCTCGACCAAATACGGCGACAAGCGCCGCACCGCCATCGCCAGCGATTCCGCCGAGCCCGAATACTCCGCCGACGACTTCATCGTCGAGGAGGACAACGTCGTGATCGTGTCGCGCGACGGATGGGTGAAGCGGCAGAAGGAAGTCAAGGACCTGTCGACGACCCGCCTGCGCGAAGGCGACGCGGTGCTGGCGGCGTGCGCCGGCAGTACCCGCGCGAGCTGCGTGTTCTTCTCGAACTTCGGCGTCGCCTACACGTCGCGGATCATCGACGTCCCGGCCTCGACCGGCTACGGCGAGCCGATCCAGAAACAGTTCAAGCTGAAGGACGGGGAGAAAATCGTCGCCGCGCTGAGTCTCGATGCGCGCGTCGTCGGCAACATCGTGCCGAAGAAGGACGGCGACGCCGCGCCGGTACATGCGGTCGCCGTATCCAGCGACGGCTATGCCCTGCGGTTCGGGCTGGACGGACTCGTCGAACCGAGCACCCGTTCGGGACGCCGGTACGCGCGGCCGGCCGAGGGCGCCGAGATCGTCAACGTCGCCCGTTTGACCGGCGGCGAGATCCTGATTGCCGCGACCGCCGAAGCGCGCGGCATCCTGTGCAAGGCAGAAGAGGTGAACTTCCTGTCGGGCCCGGGCAAAGGCGTGCTGCTGATCAAACTCGGCGACGAGGACAAGGTGCTCGGCTTCATCGCGTCCACCGGCGACCGCGATCTGCTCACCGTGGAGACGTCACGTGGGGCGGAACAGACGATCAGCACGACCAAATACGAGATTACCGGCCGCGGCGGCAAGGGCCGCGAACTGCTGCAGCGTGGTCAGTTCGTCAAAGTCGTCTGGCCGATGCCCGATCCACCGCCGGTCCTGACGCCGAATTGATGTTGAGCGTCCCCGTGGCTCGGTGGTCAAAACTCCGAGGTATGCAGTACAATAGGCCCGCAACCTCACCAGGAGGTTAGCCGGCGCGAACACTGCTTTGTCTGGGCTGGAACCTCCAGCCGCTGTTGTTCGACGCGAATATCGCACCGACAGCCAAGGTCAGGAAACGTTTTGCCTCATCAAGATCGTCTGAACATCGCCGTTTTCATCGACTTCGACAACATCGAGATCGGCGTCAAGACACACCCTCGGCCAGCAGTTCGACGTCGGGATCATCCTCGACGCCATCAAGGAACGCGGCGAAGTCGTCACCAAGATCGCCTACGCCGACTGGACCCGCTCCGGCGAGTACAGCCGCTCGCTGACCCAGCACGCGATTCGCCTGGTCCAGCGCAACATGACGCCGGGCGGCGACAAGAACGGCGCCGACATCAACCTCGCGCTCGACGCGCTGGAGATGGCGTTCACCCATTCCCACATCAACGCCTACGTCATCGTCGGCGGCGACAGCGACTTCCTGTCGCTGGTCGAAAAACTCAAGCAGTACGACAAGAAAGTGTTCGTCGTCGGCGGCCGCGCCTTCACGAGCATGATCCTGCAGCGCAACTGCCACGAGTTCATCGCCTACGAAAACCTGGCGGGCGTGCGCAAGGCCGCAGCCAAACAGGGACGGCCGATGCCGGCGGCGGCCGCCAGCGCGCCGATTGCCCAGGCGATGCCGGTGGTGCGCCGCGCGCTGAAGATTCTCGCCGACCGCGAAGTGACGCCGCAGACCGGCCTGCTGAAAAGCACGCTGCTCCAGCTCGACTCGACCTTCTCGGAACGCAACTACGGCGCCTCGTCGTTCCTCGACTTCGTCGAGAAACTGGCGCAAGGTCGGCTACGTGCACCTGAAGACGTCGGGCCGCAGCGTGATGGTGGAGCTGAACGAGGGCTTCGTCGACGAACCGCGTCCCGCGGGCGAAGGTGAAGAACCGACGGCTGTCGCCGCCGCCGCGGCGCCGATCGACTCAGAAGTCCCCGCCGCTCACGCCGGCGGCTCGCACACCGCCGCCGCGAGCACCGGCAGTCATCAGCCGGTCAACGGCGCGTTCGTTCCACCGAACCAGGAACCGGTCGGTCCGCCGCTCGGCGACCAGTCGGACGGCGTCGCCCGCGCCGGCGAAATCCTGACCGCGGCCACCGGCGCACGCTGGCCGATGTATCTGCGCAACGTGAAACAGATCCTCCGGCAGGCCGAGGGCGGATTCGACGAACGGCGTTATGCGTTCGGCGGGTTGATGGATCTGCTGAAGGCGCTGCAGCGCGAAGGCTTCGTCCGCATCGAGCGCGATCGGCGCGGCGGCCTGCGCGTGTTCCAGGGTCAGCTGCTGCAGCGGGCGCCGAGCCAGGTGTCCGGCAACGTGCTGCCGCAGGGTCTGCCGGTCGACGAGGCGGAGGTCGATCCGATGGACGAGCGTCAGCCGAGCCACCTGCTCCACCAGGCGCCGCCAATCGACATCGAGCGGCTCGACGATGGGCCGATGCCGACGATCGATACGACAGCGGAGCTGCTCGGTCGCGCCAGTCATCGCAAGCCGCGTGCACGCGCGCTCCGTCCGGCGCCGGCGCCGGCAGCCAAGCGAGCGGCCGCGAAGCCGGCCGCGAAAAAGACGGCGGCGCCTAAACGCACGAGCCGCAAGAAGGCGACAGCCAACGACGAGTAATCAGCCCTTCGCTCGAGACCGCGGATCTACGGATTGCGCGCTTCGACGAAAACGCTCTCGGGGCTGCGCTCCGCGAGATTCAACTCACCGGGGTCGGGGATCATCGTGGTCCCCGACGGCATCACCCGGCGTGCGGCCGCAGCCGACGTTGAGACGCGTCACGACTTACGGTTTGTCCTGATCGAGATAGTCCAGCCACTGACGAACGAGGGCGGTTTGCGGACCGTCCGCCTTCTCATACGCCTCTGCCCAGGTGTGCGCGAGCCGACGGTCGTCGGATCGGCTCCGCACCACCGCGCCGCCTGAACGCACGGTGTACAGCCACTGAACGCCCAGGTAGTAGGCGTCGAGATCCGCCGGATCGCTGCCGAGATACCGCTCGAGCGTGCGTACCGCCTCGCGCCCGCGTCCGAACGTGCCGTACAGCATCGCCAGCGGCCTGGCGAAGCGCAGGTCCGACGGCCACTTGCCGGTGGCCTCCTCGAGAATCGCACGCGCCTCACCGAAGTCGTGGTTGCGGAGCTGCGCATCGCCGAGCCATTGATAGATCTCCGGAAAATCGGTGCCGTCAACCAGCGCCGTCTGCCAGGCGCTGGCGGCTTCGTGGTCGTGGCCGGCCGCCGCGAACGCCGCGGCGAGATACACCAGCGACGGCGTGCTGTCCACGTCCGGCTCGATGCCCCGCTTGAAGCGCGGCCTCGGCCCGTGGATAGTCGGCGGCTGCCATGAACACCACGCCTTCGTCGAACGCCGTCCTGACGCTCGGCGCGAGACGTTCACGAAACGCGTCGAGCGTCTCGGCCTCGAGCGCCTGGCTGGGGACGAACGGCGGCGACAGCGCGCCCTCGTCCACCGGCAAATACAGCTCGCCATCGACGGAGGTGTCGCCGAGGCCGTCGGCCGCCGTCATCAGCACCTTCGGCGGCGCGATCTCGAAGCCCCGCGTCAGCGTCGTGACCGCGCGGCCGTCCAGCGACAGGATCGCCCGCAGCATGTAGCGTCCCGGCGGCAGCTGCTGAATCGGCATCACCCGCGTGAAGATGACGCGCGTGTCGTTGACGGGATGAGCCGGGACGTCCACGTTCAGCAGTGCCGGCGCAGCGGGCGCGGTCGCGATCTCGTATTCAGCGGTCAGGGTGTTGGCCATCGGCCCGTAGGCTTCGACGTATCCGTGCACCGAGCCGAACGACACCTGGTAGCCGATCGTCGGCACCAGCAGCTCGCCGACCTCGAGCGGTCCACCCACCATCAACTCGCTGGTCGTCACCTCGCCGGCGCGCGGCAGCGCGGCGTGAATGATGTGCTCCACTGTTCCGACGCGATCGCCTTCGGCGGCGGCCAGCTTCATCGTGTAGTCTCCGGGCGCCAGGCTGGCGCCGGTCGTGAACAGCAGCGGCGACGGCACGCCGTTCATCACCGGCAGCAGGCGCATATCGCCGGACTTGTTGTCGACCACCTTGCCGTTGCGATCGGTAATCACATAGCCGACGGCCACGATTTTTGACGCCGCGTAGTCGGTGCCGACATCGGCATGGATGAGCAGTTGAACTTTGCCGATTTCAGGGCCCTGCAGCGCAAACGAGGCGATGCGCATCGGCAGCGCCGTCGAGAGCAGCGGCGAGGCCAGCGCCGCGCGCGCGGCGGCGCGGGGGGTTTTCGGCGCCGGGCGATCGCTGGCCGCATTCACCAGCTGACGCCGCGAGCGGACCAGCGCACCTTTCCTGGCGACGTCGACCCGGATCGGGTGCGGCTTTCCGTCCTTGTCCCTGGGATCGGATTCGACACCGAGCAGGTAGTAGCCGGACAACTCGGACGAGATGCGGTCGAACAGCGCGCTGCCTGAACCGGTTACGGTGAACAACGTCCCGCGCGCAGCGCCGGCGAGCATGTCGAGCCCCTCGCTTTCCGCCTGGCGATCGGCGAGCGGGTTGGTCGTGACCCGTGCGGTCCCCATGTCGAACAGCGAGGTGTCGAGCTTGAGGGCGTAGAGGCTCGTCCGCGCCGCGGCGGCCAGCGTTCCGAGCTCACTGATCCGCGCGGCGTTGTTGCTCGAAATGAACCCCTCGCTGATGAAGATGAGCGTCTTCGGCGCGTCGATTTCACGCAGGCCTGTCAGCAGAGCGGTCAATCCCTGCACCGTGTCGTCGCCGCTCTGGCCGGCGTTGAGCGCCTTCTCGCGCGCTTCGGTCTCCACGTCGGACCGGCACATTTCGAGCTCGGCGGCGCGCAGACCAGCGCACTCGCGCCCGATCACCGCCTCGAGCATCATGCCGTCGCCATTGCGAATCGCCAGTGACTCGACCAGGCTGACGCTGTGCTGTCCAGTGACCGACGACACGACCATCTTCTGCCCGGTCATCCGCGCAATCGCCTGCTTCACGCGTTGACGATCGCCGGTGAAGGCGGTCGCGGGCGCGCCCAGGCCGAAGCCGGCCACCGCCACGCGGTCCGACGCCGGCAGCCGATCGATGAAGGCGTTTGCCGCGGTGACAATCGCAACCGCGCCGCCGAAACGGATGTTCGGCTGGTCCACGGCGATCACAATCAGGCGGCCGTTGGTCGACCCCTCGTTGCTCGTGTAACCATCCGGGGCAACTGGCGCGGCAGCGGCCGGCCCGCCTTTGTCGCCGAGCGGTACCCATTCCGCTGTCGTGACCTTGCGACGGCTGCCGTCGACGCGTACGTTGAAATCGGCCGGCGTGAGGTCGGTGATCGGCCGGCCTTTGTCGTCCACGACTGAGACGTCGAGCGAGGTCACCTCGACTGACGATTGAAACCGCGGCGGCTGCGCTGGTGACTGCGCCACGAGCACAGGACGACCAGGGTCGGCCGCTACGAAGGCGAGAACGATCAAGACGCGTACCGACCCGACCCACCTGCTCCCCCAGCCCCTTGCTCATTTCACCGCCGTGAGGCGGTAGCCCTGTCGCGCCCGGACTTCGTGCTGTCCGTCCACGTCAACCTTGATGCGGCGCCAGGTGTCGTCCTTGCGCGTGTTCGACGGGGCGTACCCGAGCAGATACTGGTTCGCCAGTTCGTCGAGCAGATCGGCGAAGGCGCTGCGCAGTTCGTCGATGCTGTCGGTGAACAACGCGCGGCCGCCGGTCGGCACCGCCAGGCGCACCATCACTTTCCGCAGCGACTCGAGACTGACGCCGCGGCCCTGGCCGATCATGTACAACGTGACGTCACTCGACTGCAAACGCCGCTCGACGTCGCCGATGGTGGCGTGACTGCCTTGATCCTCACCGTCGGTGAAGACGACCAGGGCCTTGCGGCCGGGCTGGCGGCCGAGCATCTCGACGCCTCGCAGAACGACGTCGTAGAGAGCGGTGCCACCCCACGACGCCAGGCGATCCACCGCCCGCGCGCGATCGGTGTTGTCCGTCGCCTTGCGCGTCAGCGTGAAGATGCTGTCGTTGAAGCCGAGCAGCGTCACCTGATCCTTGCCCGGCACCTTGGTGAGGAACTCCTTCACCGCGGTCTTGAGCTTCGGCATCGACGGTCCCATGCTGCCGGAGATGTCGATCGCCGCCACCAGCTCGAGCGGCACGTTGTCGGATGTGAAGTTGGTGATCACCTGCGGCCGCCCGTCCTCGGACACGTGGAAAGCGGACTGCGGAATGCCGCGGATGAACTTGCCGTGGCCATCGCTGATGGTCACCGTCACCTGCACGACGTCCACGTCCACCTTTTCGGCGACGCTGACGCCCTTGGTGCGCACCGTGCGCACGATGCGTCCGCCGGCGGCGAGCGTGCCGACAGCGCGGATCTGATGCTCGGCGATTCGCGGTCCCGAATCCCACTCGCATTCGAACGGCGGAGCGGTGAGCGCGCACACCTGCCGGCCGTCCACGAAGAACGTCACAGCCGACGCTGCATCCTTGGGATCCACTTCCACGCGCAGCAGCGTCGCGCCGGTCAGGTACGCGTCAGCGTCAGGCGACACAATCCTGAGCGCCACGCCATCGGCTGGTTGCTGCGCCGCGGCAACCAGAACACCGGAGACGATGCCGGCGAGGATCGCGAGCGCCAGGGAACCGCGGAGGTGCGTGCTCATCGACGGGTATCCGTCGCCAGCATCAGCGGCCCGACGGCGGTCGCGGCCGCCATGTAGTCCTCGACCCGCTCCGGCGACATCGTCCACGCCGTTCGCACCAGCGTCAACCAGTCGGCGGCGTCGGTCGGGCTGACCTCGTCGATGATAGTCCTGAACCGCGGCGGACAGGATGACTTTGGCGAGCGCCGACGGAAGGCGGAGCTCCCGGAGAATCATCGCGACCTGCAGATGCAGATCGGCGACGCCGACCGCGACCAGGCCGAGTTGCGGCCGTCCCAGCAGAATCGGCCACGCCCCGATCGGCGTCAGACGCGAGCACAGACAGCCGTCCAGCGTCAGCCCGGCCATCCCCCACGCGTTCAGGTCGGCGAGGCGCGCGCCGCCGAGCGAGAGCAGCTCCGTCAGGGACAGCAGGCTGGAGGCGCGCTCCGGTTCGTTCGCCAGCGTCCAGCGCAGCGCACGCCGCCGCCAGCCCTGAAGTCGCAGCTGGTCGGCGATCGGGTCGAGGTCGCGGCCGTCACGGGACAGCGCCTGGATCTGGCGGCGGCCACTCGCGATCGCGTCGGCGATGGTGTCCCGGTCGGCATCGCGCAACGCAAACGGGTTGATCAGCGACACGCTGAGCGCGAACGCATCGCGCTCGTTCGAGGTGATCTTCGGCGCCGCGAGCACCCGCTCGAAGTTGACCCGGCGCAGCGCCAGCGGCGCCAGGCCGACGTCGAGCGCCAGCAGCGATCCGGACACGCGCCACGGCATCCCCGGCGACACGTCCTGACGCGGGACCGCCCACGCCGACGCGCAACCTCAGGTCGCGCGATTTCTGGGCGAAGCCGAAGTCATGGCGCCTCGACACGTCACCGGCGAGCAGCACCGTGCTGTCGGGGTCGCCGATTTCCATGGCGTAGACGATCGACAGCAGCACGTGCGCCAGCACCTGATCGCCGAGTTCTCCGAGCGGCTCGGACAGCCGCACGGCGCGTTTGGGGTCTCCGGCGTGCCCGGCACGAGTCAGCTCGTCGATGATCTTCCGCAGCGCGTCGTGTTCGCTCGGCGTCCCGCCGAATCCAGTAGCGAGGTCGCCTTCCTCGTCGTGCCGGGACCGCTGCGGAAGGTCCTCGAGCGCGCGACTCAGTTGCGAAACCAGCGCCGCAATCTTGCCGGACGACAGATTGCCGTTCGACAGCGCCTGGCTGACGTCGGCGAGCTCCACCGCGACATCGAGCGGGACGCCGTCCTGTTTGTCGCGCACGCGCTGCAGGCGACGCAACTCGGCGGCGCCGAGGTCGAGGCGATAGGCTTCGCCTTCCCAGACCACCTGCCGGTCCGACGGCTCGCCCGACGCGGGTCCGGAGATGGCGCGCAGCACCTTCAGTTCCAGTGAGGCGGCGGGCGCCATTCCGGAGACGAGATCGTCGCGGACGAACGTCGCGACCAGACCGCGCTCCCGCTCGGACGGCAGCGCCACCAGCCGGGCGATGAGTTGCCCGGCACGCGTCGAGTCGATGGTGCGAACGCGAACCATGCCGGCGATCAGCGCCAGCGCGCCCTGGAATTGCGCCTGGAGCTCGAAGCCGCGGCGGCCCTCGAATGCGCCGAGCCGCTCGGCACGCCTGGCGGCAGCGGCGTACAGCGCCGGCGTCCTGATGCCGATCCGCTCCAGCGTCAGCATCAGCATGCGGTAGCGCGCGACGCCGCGAATCGCGGTCAGCACGTCACCGCGTTCCGGCGCGCCGCGACCGATCCCGGAAAAGACGCGGGCGCCGAATCCGAGCTGGTCGAGCCGCTCGGCACGGACGCGGACATCGGCCGACGCGATCGTCGACATCAGCCACGCGGCGTCGAATGGTTCGGCCTCGGCCGGGGTCGAATCCTCGGGGGAGTCATCGGAGCCGAATGCCTTCTGCCACAAGCCGCGCGAGGAAGGTTCGAGCGGCGTGCCGTCGGCGGCAACCGCCACCCGCCAGAACATCATCGCCGGATCGTGCGACACCCGGCCGAACGGTTGCTCGCGAACGTGCCATTCGTGCAGCGCGTCGAAACCGTGCGTCAGCTCCTTGAATCGATCGAGTCGGACCGTCGGGTTCGGCATCCACGCGCCGAGCGCGAACGCACGCCGGGCCGGATCGAGCTGCGCGATGACATCGTACAGAAACGCCAGGCGCCCGTCGTCAATCTCGAACAGCTGCTGCACGAACCGATCGGGCCGGGTGGTCTTCTCGAGGAGCAGCGTCTCCCACAACGGCACCGCGTCGGGCCCGCCCGGCAGAACGATCCGATCGTCCCGGATCTGGAGGCCGTCCGAGAAGGCGGCGAACAACGGCGCCGAGCGTTCGTAGATGCCGCGTCAGCAGCGCCGGATGATCGGCGAAATACGCGAGCGTCTCGTCGTCGAGCGCGGCGAGGCCGTGGCAGAGCAGCGCGGCAGAACGATCGGCGACGATCGCGACCACCAGATCCTCGCGCGCGACCCTGCGGCGAAAGATCGCGCTGCTCCACAATTCCGGCGACAGCGGAACGGGTACCAGATCGACCGGTCGCTGGTCGGGCGCGGCGGCGCGGCCGTGCCGCAACGCTTCGCGAATCGCCCGCAGAAACGCGTCCGCCTGCATCCGCGAGCCCTCCGGCAGGCCGTAGGCAAGACGCGTGATTTCGAAAATGAACCGGCCGCGGTCCGGAACCGGATCGACATCCGAGCGCGCGCGCGAGCGCGACGGTCCCGCCCGGCAGCGGCACCTCGGTTGAAATTGCAGCGGCCGCGGCAGGACGAAGCGGAAAAGCCGTTACAATCGTCGTGCACAACAGCCAGAGCCACCGACGCTTCACAAGGCGCACATTATAGACATGGCATCCGCCAACTACACAGCCAAAGACATCACCGTTCTCGAAGGGCTGGACCCAGTCCGCAAGCGCCCCGGGATGTACATCGGCGGCGTCGGCTCGACCGGCCTGCATCACCTCGTCTGGGAAGTGCTCGACAACGCCGTCGACGAGGCGATGAACGGCTACGCTTCAAACATTTGGGTGACGCTACACGCCGATGGATCGTCGATCACGGTCGAAGACGATGGGCGCGGGATTCCGGTCGACAAACATCCCACGTCGAAGACGAGTGCGCTCGAAGTCATTTTCACGGTCCTGCACGCCGGCGGGAAGTTCGAGCACGGCAGCTACAAGACCGCCGGCGGCCTGCACGGCGTCGGGGCGAGCGTGGTCAACGCGCTGTCGAAAGAACTGATAGCCACTGTCAAGCGCGACGGGGCGCAGTGGGAGATGCGCTTCAAGCAGGGCAAGCCGGTCGGCCCGCTGAAGAAGCTCGGCGCGGCGCGCGGCAGCGGCACCAGCGTGTACTTCCACCCGGACGCCGCGATCTTCCCGAAAATCGAATTCGACCCGGCGATCATCAAGGAGCGGCTCGAGGTCGCCAGCTACCTGCACAAGGGCCTGAAGGTCATCGTTCGAGGACGAAGCGACGAAGGAGAAGTCGGTCTTCGAGCACAGCGAAGGGCTGGTCGACTACCTGAAGAAGATCGTCGAAGAGCGCGGCGCGAAGCCGGTCCACGAAGCGCCGTTCACGCTGACCAAAGACGATGGGCTGCGGCTCGACCTCGCGCTGCAGTGGACCGAGGCGACCGACGAGCACATCCGGTCCTACGTCAACGGCATCCCGACCGGATCGGGCGGCACGCACGAAAGCGGACTGCGCGGCGGCATCGGCAAGGCGGTCCGCAACTTCATCGAGACGCACAACCTGTCGCCCAAGGGCGTGACGCTCGACCGCCGAGGACATCCGCGAGGGGCTCACCGGCGTGCTCAGCGTGTTCATCGCCGGAGCCGCAGTTCCAGGGCCAGACCAAGGATCGCCTGAACAATCCGGAGCTGGTGTCGGCGGTGGACGGCGTGGTGCGGCCCGGCGCTCGAGCACTGGCTGAACCACAACATCAGCGTGGCCGAGGCGATCGTCGCGCGCATCATCCTGTCGGCGCGCGCGCGCGAGGCGAGCCGCGCCGCGCAGGCGGAGGTGTCGCGCAAGAGCGCGACCTCGACGCGGCTGAACCTGCCCGGCAAGTTGAGCGACTGCACCAACTCCAGCAGCGAGAACAGCGAGCTCTTCATCGTCGAGGGCGATTCGGCCGGCGGGTCGGCGAAGCAGGGGCGCGACCGCGCGCGTCAGGCGATCCTGCCGCTGCGCGGCAAGGTGCTGAACACCGAGAGCGCGTCGCTGGCGAAGGTGCTCGAGAACAAGGAGCTGTCGGATCTGGTGACGGCGATCGGCTGCGGCCTCGGCAAGAACTTCGAGCTCGCGCAAGCTGCGCTACGGCAAGATCATCATCCTCGCCGACGCCGACTCGGACGGCAATCACATCGCGACGCTGCTGCTCACGTTCATCTACCGGCACCTGCCGCAGCTCATCGCCAACGGGCACGTCTACCTCGCGCAGCCGCCGCTCTATCGCATCGACATCGGCAAGGAGACGTTCTGGGCGCTCGACGATGCGCACAAGGAGACGATCCTGCAAGCAGCACGCGACCGGCAAGAACGGCCGCGGCACGCCCGAGATCACGCGCTTCAAGGGCCTCGGCGAGATGATGCCGAAGGTGCTGTGGGAGACGACGCTGAACCCGCGCACGCGGCGGCTGCTGCGGGTCGAGGTCACCGATCAGCTCGTCACCGATCGCGTGATCAACGAGCTGATGGGCAAGGACGCGTCGGCCCGCTTCCGCTTCATCATGGAGCGCGCCGACGAGGCGGAGGAACTTGACGTCTAGAGTGCGGTGGTTCGCACTTCTGACTTCAACCTTCGCACTTCTAACTTCCGCCGCCGGGACCGCCGCCGCCGCCGTGGCAGCCCCGGCGGGAAGCGGACCGTTGCCGGACCAAAGCGTTCTCATCAGCCCGCGGCGAGCCGCGGCGTTCGGCGCGGCGATTGTCTGCGGCCTGCTGCTGCTCCAGTACGCGCACCGCCGCAAGACCTTCATCCTGCTGCTGGCGGCGGGCTGGCTGCTGATCACGCCGGCGATGCTGCTGATCGCGAGCGGCTACGACACGCCGACTGCTGGACGCCTGGCGCTCGGCGTCTCGCAGTTCCTCGGCATCTGCACGGCGACGCTGTTCTTCTGGAGCGCCGACCTGTATCGGCAGACGCGGTTCGTGCAGCCGAAGCGCCTGCGCGCGCTCGCCGGCATCGCGGCGTGGTTCCTGATCGCGCCGCTCATCTTCGGCGAGGGCGCGGTGATGTCGCCGGGCTACCTGCTCTCGGCACTGATCCTGGCGGCGGCGGGCTCGATGTACGGCGCGGTGCTGCTCGAGCGGCGGATGATTGGCGCCGGGCTGGTGGCGTTCGTGCTGCTGGGGCTCGCGGTGTCCCACCTGACCACCGCGGCCGTCGTGCCGCGGATGACCGGCGCCGGCGACTTCACGTTTGCGATCCTGATCGTGAACACCGTGTTGTATACCCTCGGCGCGCTCGGCATCCATCAGTTCGTGTTCGAGGACATGACCTACGAGCTGCAGGCGACCAACCGCCGCCTCGAGTCGGTGCGCGAGGAACTGCTGCAGGCGTCGATTACCGACCCGCTGACCGGCTGTCACAATCGGCGATTTCTCGAGCAGGTCATGGACCGCGAACTGCAGCGGCACACCCGTTTCAAGCTGCCGATGTCGCTGTTGTTCATCGACATCGATCGCTTCAAGCAGATCAACGACACCCTCGGCCATGACGCCGGCGACCGCGTCCTGGAATACGTCGCGAAATTCCTCAGGCGTCACATCCGCGAGGCGGACTACATCTTCCGCTGGGGCGGCGACGAGTTTCTCGTGCTGATCACCTGCGTCGGCGCCGAGGCGGAGAAGAAGGCGAAGACGCTGAAGGCCACCTTCGACAGCGCGCCCGAGGCGATCAAACTGCCGCCCGGCATCGGTCTGAGCGTCGGGTTCGCGGAGGTACCGCAGGGCACCACCGATCTGCTGCCGCTGGTTAAAGAAGCGGACGAGCGGATGTATGCCGACAAGGGACGCGCGCCGAAAACTCCGGCGGCGCCGATCACACCGCCGCCGATCGAGCCACTGATCGCGGCGGAGCCGGCACTGGCGATCGAATTGCCGCAGGCCGTACAACCGTCACTGCTGTTCCCGCTACCACTGCCGGTACCCTCGTCTCTGACGCCGCGGCCCCCGACCCGAGCGGCTCAGACTCAGAAGGTTCGCACCACGCCTCCGACCGAGCGGCGCCGGCGGGTCAGGAAGGGGTAGTGTCCCGGCGCGTCCTGCTCCAGGCGCTCTACCTCGGACTGTCGCTGCTGTTCGCGGCACGCTTCTTTTCGATTCTCCATCCCACCAGCAACGCCATCACCGACGGCGACCCCGCGATCGATGCCTGGGTGCTGCAGTGGATGTCGCACGCGCTGGTGACCGATCCGCTTCACTGGTATGCGGGCAACACGTTCTATCCCTATCCGCATCCGATCGTGCTCGCCGACCCGATGGTCCCGCTCGCGGTGCTGAACGTGCCGATCCGCTGGTTCACGTCCAATCCCTGGGTCGGATACAACGTGATGATCCTGGCCGCGTACTACCTGTCGTGCCTCTCCGGCGCGGCACTCGCCCGCCTCATCACCGGATCGGAAGTCGCCGCCGTCTGGGGCGGCATCTTCTGGGGCTTTCTTTTCTACCGCGTCCACCACATCGGCCACCTGCAGATCCTGTCGTATCAATGGATCCCGGCAGCGGTCGTCACGCTGCTCCGATTCTGGCAGCGGCCGTCGGTGAAATCGGCACTGCTCTTCGTGCTCGCCTTCGTCGCCCAGGCGCTGGTCAGCTGGTACCTCGCGGTGATGACGACGGTCGTGGTGGTCGTGGTGATGGCGCTGCGGCCGCTCGCCGAAACCTGCCGTCGCCCGCTGTGGAAGTATTACCTTCTCATCGCCGCGACGATCGCGCTCGTGCTTGCACCGTTCGCGATGGTCTATCGCACTGGCTTCACGGACAGCACCTTGAAAGATCGCGGCGCGCTGGTGGACATCGCCGGCGATGCGGTGAAGCCGGCCGACTTCCTGACCCCGCCGATGGCGACGCTGGCGGGCGGGCACATCGCGAACAACAGCTACGACATCTGGCGGGAGAACACGCTCTACATCGGTTTCATTCCGCTCGGCCTGGCGGCGATCGGCCTGTGGACGCGCGGACGCTGGGCGTTGACCGGCGGCGTCCTGGTGATCGCCGGGTACGTTCTCGCGCTCGGCTTCGTCTCACCAAGTCTCGGTATCCGGCTGCCGCTGCACTACGCCGCCCGCTGGCTGCCGCTGGTTGCCGGTTTGCGCGCCACCCAACGCTTTTCGATCGTCCTCTTCATGGGAATCCTGCTGCTGTCTTCGCTGGGAATCGCGCGGCTGGCCGCGTGGCGGCCGCGCTGGCAGGCCGCTGTCACCACGCTGGCGTGCGGGCTGTTTCTCGTGGAAGTGTTTCCGGTGTCGCTGCCGATCAGCGCCTCGCATCCCTACCAGGAGAGTGCGCCGGACCGGTTCATCGCGCAGTATCAAAAGACGCGGCCGGCGACGCTGGTCGTGCTGCACCTGCCGATCTACTACCTGCAGGAGGCGTACGCGACTGACGAAGCGACCTACATGGTCGACTCGACGTGGCACTGGGCAAAAATCCTGAACGGGTTCAGCGGCGGCGAACCGCTCGGCTTCATGGAGCGGATGCGAGTGCTCGGGACACTACCGGATCCGGCCGCGGTTGCCCTCCTCCGGCAGATTGGCGTGGATGTCCTCGCCGTCCACGGCGCGACCGCGCGCGCCGGCGGCCCGCTGCTCGAGTTCTTCTCGCAGCAAAGCTGGGCACGCGTGGTTCATCTGCCGAACGACGAGTTCGTGGTGTTGATGACGCGCTGAGCCACCGGCGTGGCGACTACTGGCGCGCCTTCGTCGGACCACTGCGTCCTCGTTGAACAGTATCGAGGTGACGACGTTTGAACGCAGAGCACGCAGAGAGTCCAGGCCAACCCCGACCGACGCCGTCGTCCGTAAGTCCCGGGTCGGAGGGGCAGTGTTGCCCCGCGGCGGACGGGAGGGACCGGCCGGAATGACCGTCAGACGCCGCGTCTCGAGTCCAGACCACGCGCTGCACGGCCCCCGGCTGCGCCCGGGTATTCAGCCCAGGATCTGGCGCAGACCGGTCACCAGCCGCCCGATGCCTTCTGCGACCGTCGCCTTCTGCAGCGCGCCGTAGGCGACGCGGAAATAACAGCCGTCGGTCATGCCGAACGCCGGGCCGGGAATCACCGCCACCTTGTGCTCGCGAATCAGCCGCTCCGCGATCTGCATCGGATCGCCCTCGGTCGCCACCCGCAGCAGGCAGTAAAACGCGCCGTCGGCAGCCGGGACCTCCGCCAGCGGCGCCAGCGCCGACAGGCTGTTGAACACGATGTCGCGGATCGACGCCAGTTCGCGGACGTGCGGCTCGCAATAGCCGCGGCCGACGTCGAGCGCCGCGATCGCCGCGATCTGCGACGCCACCGGCGCGCAGACCAGGATCGTGTCCTGGCATTTTGCCATCGCCGATGCCAGCGACTCCGGATACACCATGTAGCCGATCCGCCAGCCGGCGAAGCCGTAGGCCTTCGACAGCGAGTACATCGAGATCGTGTGCTCGGCCGCTCCGGGAAACGCCGCCGCAGACACGTGCGCGGCGTCGCCGTAGGTGAAGTATTCGTAGACTTCGTCGGCGATGTGAAAGATGCCGCGCTCGCGGCACAGCGCACTGACCTCTCGAAGCACCGGCTCGCCGAACACCGCGCCGCTCGGGTTGTTCGGCGACACCGTGACGATGGCGCGGGTGCGATCGGTGATGGCGGCGCGCAGCGCGTCAGGCCGCGGCTGATAGCGCGCGTCGGTCGCGACCGGAACGGCCACGCATCCCGCCATTTCGATCGCCATGTCGTGATTGAAATAGTACGGAACGTTCAGGATGATCTCGTCGCCGGGCTCCGTGATCGCCAGCACAGCGTGGATGAACGCCATGTTGGCGCCCGCCGTGACCATCACGCGGCTGCCGCGCGTGACGTCGATGCCGTTCTCGGCGCGCAGCTTGATGGCGAGCCGATCGACCAGCCCAGGCAGCCCGCGGCCGTCCTGATATTCGTGGGTGGACGGCGTCTCGAGCGCGGCACGCAGCGCGTCCAGCGCCGCTGCCGGCGGACCGTAGTGCACGACGCCCTGTCCGAGCGAAATCGTTCCTGGCGACTGGCGAATCAGGTCGCCGATGACCGGGACGATCGGCGCCTGCACCGCGTCCATCCGTGTTCTCGTCGTCTGCGCTCTGGTCATAAACAGGTGGCATCAACACCAGGGACTTGGTGTCCTTCGTGTCCTTGGTGTTGAATAGACGCTCAACATTATAGTGGCTGTCCAGGAGGCCTGATGATTTCCCGTCGCACACTGATTCCGATCCTCGTCGTCGCGGCGACGCTGGCGGCGAGCGCCGCCGGCACGCTGCAGACGCCGGAGCAGTTTCTCGGCTACAAGGTCGGCGCCGACAACAAGCTGGTGCGCTGGGACAAAATCGTCGACTACATGAAGCTGGCGGCGTCGAACTCGGACCGCGTCAGGTTTCGCGAGCTCGGCAAGACCAGCAACAACAATCCCTTCATCGCGCTCGAGATCAGCTCGCCCGAGACCCTCAAGAACCTGGATCACTTCAAACAGCTGGAGAAGAAGCTGTACTTCCAGGGCGGGGCGCCGAGCGATGCGGAACGCGACGAGATCTTCAGCCAGGGCAAGCTGGTGCTGGCGATCACCTGCAGCATCCACGCGACCGAAATCGGCGCCACGCAGATGGCGGTGCGAGCTGGTGCACCATCTCGCCACCAGCGACTCGCCGGAGGTGAAGAAGATTCTCGACAACGTGATCTTCGTCCTGGTGCCGAGCCTGAATCCGGACGGCCAGATCATGGTCACCGACTGGTTCAACAAGAATCTCGGCACCGAGTACGCCAACAGCCCGATTCCGTATCTCTATCACCCGTACGTCGGCCACGACAACAACCGCGACATGTACATGTTCACCCAGAAGGAAAGCCAGTACACCGCCAACCTGCTGTGGCACGACTGGTACCCGACGGTGTGGCTCGACGAGCACCAGATGGGCAGCAACGCCGCGCGCATCTTCGTGATGCCGGCGACGGATCCGATCAACGTCAACGTGCACCCGTTGATTTATCGCTGGAACGGCATCCTCGGACAGTCGCAGGCCGCAGCGCTCGAAGCCGCCGGCAAGGAAGGCATCATCTACAACTCCACCTACACCAACTTCTGGGAAGGGGCGATGGCGTGGAGCGGCTGGTGGCACAACCAGATCGGTCTGCTCACCGAGGTGGCGAGCGCCCGCGTCGCGGCGCCGATCGAGCAGACCAAGGCGGTGGCGGGCCGGCCGGCGCCGGCCGGCCGTGGCGGTGACGGCGGCGGGCGCGGCGGCGAATTCGGCGGCGGCCGCTTCGACAACGGTCCGCTTCCGGCGCCGACCGACATCAACCCGCGCACCGAATATCCGCGGCCCTGGATGGGCGGTCACTGGACCCTCGGCGACATCGTCGACTACGAGATGATCGCGACGATGGCGCTGCTCGAGACGGCGGCGGATCGACGGGAGACGATCGTCCGGCAGATTTACGAAGTGAACCGGCAGACGATCGAGGACGGCAGGAAGAACAATCCTTCGTCGATCCTGGTGCCGATCGCGAACCAGCACGATGCGCGCGAAGCGGCGCACCTGGTCGAAAAGCTCGGGCTCGGCGGCGTCGATGTTTACCGGGCGGACGCGGCGTTCGACGCCGACGGGAAGTCGTACGGCGCCGGGACGTTCGTCATCCCGATGACCCAGGTGTTCGCGCGATACGCGAAGGACATGCTCGAGAAGCAGACCTATCCGGAGGTGCGGCGCTCGCCGAATTCGCCGCCGGAGCCGCCCTACGACGTGACCGCCTGGTCGCTCGGGATGCTCCTCGGCGTGGACACCGTGTTCGTCAAGAATCAACTGCCCGAATTCAAGATGACGAAGGTCGAGGCATCGCCAACCATCGCCGGGCAGCTGACCGGCAGCGGCTCGCGATACGGCTTCGACTACAAAGGCGCCGACACCGCGACCGCGATCAACCGCCTGCTGAAGGAGGGGGCACACCTCAGCTTTGACTCTCCCTCTCATGTCGTGGCCACCAATCTCTCCCGCACTCGAATGGAGGCGGTCGCCCGCGATCTGGGCTTGAACGTCAAAGCTTCGGAAGCCAAGAGTCAAAAGTCCGAGGGCAAGAGTGACATCGTGTTCCATGCGCCGAGAGTCGCGATGTATCAACCATGGACCGGCGGCAACATGGACGAAGGCTGGACGCGCTGGGTGCTCGAACAGTACGAGTTCAACCTGACGTCGATTCACAACGCCGACATCCGCGCCGGCAAGCTGCACGAGAAGTTCGACGCGATCATCATCGCCGACCAGAATCCGCGCGACATCATGAACGGATTCGATTCGCCCGCCATCCGCCCCGAGTATCGCGGCGGCATCGGCGAGAGCGGTCTCGAGCACCTGAAGCAGTTCGTGGCCGACGGCGGCACGCTGATCGCCATGGGCAACGCGTGCGATCTCGCGATCGAGCGGATGCCGATCCCGGTGCGCGACCTGAAAAAGGGGCTGACCCGCGATCAGCACTTCGCGCCGGGCACGATCCTGAAGCTGGAAGTCGACATCAGCAATCCGATTGGCTACGGCATGGCGGCCAACACCTTCGGGTTCTACATCAACAGCCCGTTCTTTCAGGTCGGCGAGGGCTTCAACTCCCAGCGCACCAGCATTGTCGCGCGCTACCCGAACATGGATGTGATCGCGTCGGGATGGCTCAAAGGCGAGGAGTTGATGGCCGGCCGGGCCGCGGTGGTCTCGATCGACATGAACCCCGGCAAAGTGGTGCTGTTCGGCCTCCGTCCGCAGCATCGCGCGCAGACGCACGCCACGTTCCCGATGCTGTTCAATGCGCTGTTCCTCTCGGCGCCGGGCGATGCGCAGACGAAGACGTCGAATTGACGATCGTTCGAGTCCCTATGAGCGCTGAATCACCACGACGGACACAACGGACGCAAAGGAAATACCTGTACGGACGTATCCTCGTGTGCCTGGTGTCCATTGCGGTAAATGAGCAATGGACGAGGGCCCAGCAGCCGGACGAAATCATCAGGCTGCTTCAGGATTACGTCCAGATCGATACCTCGAATCCTCCGGGCGACACGCGGAAGGCCGCGGACTTTCTCACCGGTGTGCTGGAGCGGGAAGGCATCCCGGTCACACGCTACGAGTCGGCGCCGGGCAAGGCGATCGTCTACGCCCGGCTGAAGGCGACCATTTCCCCCTCCGCGGGCAAAGCGATCGTCCTGCTCCACCATATGGACGTCGTTCCAGCCGATCGCGCGCAGTGGAAGATGGACCCGTTTGCCGGCATCGTGAAGGACGGCGAATTGTGGGGCCGCGGCTCCTTCGACATGAAGGGTCAGGCAGTGGCGCAGATCGTGGCGTTCCTGCGGCTCAAACGCGAGCACGTCCCGCTGTCGCGCGACGTCATCCTGCTCGCCGAGCCTGACGAGGAAGTCGGCGGCGCGCTCGGCGCCCGTTGGATGATCGCGAATCACTACGCCGAGCTCGATCCGGAATACGTGATCGACGAAGGTGGCTTCGGCAGCCGCGATCTGTTCGCGCCGGGCAAGCTCGTCTACGGCATCTCGGTCGCGGAGAAAAAGATCGTCTGGCTGAAAGTGCGCGCCGAAGGCATCGCCGGTCATGGCAGCCAGCCGACCGACACCAATCCCAACGACCGTCTCGTGCGCGCGCTCGGCCGCCTGCTCGGTCAGCCGCTGCCGGCCGGCGAGTTCTCGGTACTGAAGACGATGAATGCGAAGGTCGGGACGTTCGCGCCGAACAAATTCACCAATGCGATCACGCACTCCACGATCGCGTTGACGTGGATTCGTTCTGGTGTCGGCGAACCGGCGAAAATCAACGTGATCCCGTCGGTGGCGGAGGCCGGACTCGACTGCCGGGTCTTGCCCGGGACCACAAGGACTCAGTGGATGGACGAGATCAGACGTCGGCTCGGCGACCCGGGCCTGACACTCGAACTGATCAACGAGTCGGACGACCCGGTGGTCAGCTCCGACGAGACACCGCTCTATCGCAACCTGTCCGCCGCCATTTCCCGCCGTCACCCGGATGCCATCGTCACGCCGATCCTGATCCCGTACGGCACCGACTCGAACGCCTTCCGCCCCAGAGGAGCGAAGGCCTACGGGATCTTCCCGGCGGAACTGTCGAGCGAAGTCGTCGCCGGCATGCACGGCGACGCCGAGCACGCCCCGCTGGCCGGCATCCGCGAGGCCGCGGAGGTGCTGTTCGAAGCGCTGCAGGCTACGCTTTCGAAGTAAGAAGTCTCAAGTCTCAAGGCTCAAAGGCTCGAGGCTCGAGGCTCGAGGCTGAAATAGCGTTCGCCAACCAATCGCCCGGCGACTACGTCTAAGCTCGATGCATCCTGTTACGATGCATCTTATGGACGCCGATCCTCGCCGCCTGCTACCGCTTACGCCCCAGCAGTTCCATATCCTGCTGGCGCTCACCGATGGTCATCTCCACGGCTACGCGATTCTGCGGGATGTCGCCGGCCGCACCGACGGGACGCTCCGGATGGGTACGGGAACGCTCTACACGGCCCTGGCCCGGCTCGAAGCGCTCGGACTCGTCACCGAGGCGGACCGTCGTCCCGCCGCTGCGAACGACGATGAACGGCGGCGCTATTACCGCCTGACACCGGACGGGCGGGCGGTGCTGCAGGCGGAAACCGCCCGGCTCGACGCTCTGGTGCGACAGGCCCGGCGCAAAGGCATCACCCCGGCACAACGGCCAATCTGGTCGCGCACCAAATGAACACGCCGACCGGGAAGCCGCCGGGGTCAACGACGATGGGCCCGCGCGCCGCGTCGCACATTTACAGCGCGGCGCTGGTGATGTTTCCCCGCCACCTCCGCGCTCGCTACGGCCACGAGATGCGCGCGACTTTCGCCGCCCGTGCCGCCGACGCCGCCGCGTGCGGCCGCGCGGCTCTGTTCGTCCTGTTCGCGCGCGAACTGGGCGATCTCGCCATTGCCTCGGCCGTGTCTCGCCGGCACCCGCCGTCACCGGCATCTCTCGAGCCCCGAGTCCCCCGCCTCCGGCTACCGATGAGGACCAACACCATGAGCCGCCTGTTCGCCGACACACGCTACGCCATTCGCATGCTGCGCCGGCAGCCCGGGTTTGCGGTCGTGGCCACGCTGACCCTGGCGCTCGGCATCGGCGCCAACACCGCGGTCTTCACCGTCGTGAACGGCGTGCTGCTGCGGCCGCTGCCGTACCGCGAGCCCGATCGTCTGGTGCAGCTGTTTCACGGCCGCAACGGACGCCTGTCGATGACCTACTCGCCGCCGAACTTCATCGACATCACCACGCAAAGCGGCGTCTTCTCCGGCGCCACGGCAGTGACGCCATCCAGCGCGAATGTGACCGGCAATGGCGAACCGGAGCTGGTCGATGGCGCAAACGTGACGCCGTCGTTCTTCAACGTAATCGGAGTATCGGCCCGGCTCGGTCGCGGGCTGATCGATGCCGATGGCGACAGCGCCGACGTCGTGGTCATCAGCGACGGTTTGTGGCGGCGCCGTTTCGGCGCGCGGACCGATGCGGTCGGCTCGACCATGTTGATGGACGGAAAGCCCTTCACCATCGTCGGCATCGCGCCGGCCGACCTCAAGATCCCCGCCGGGACCGACTACTGGCGGCCGCTCGTCTTCAAACCGCGCGATGTCTCCAGTGAGGCGCGCGGTGCGCAATGGATCGGCGGCATCGCCAGATTGAAGCCCGGCGTCACTCTCGAGCAGGCCAACGGCGCGATGGCGCTGGTCGCCGAACGGCTCGCTCGTGATTTTCCTCGCACCAACAAGGACCGGATCATGTCGGCGATGGGTCTGCAGGACCGCATCGTGCGCAACATCCGGCCGGCACTGCTCATCCTGCTGGGTGCGGTCACGCTCGTGATGCTGGTGGCCTGCGTAAACGTCGCCAACCTGCTGCTCGCCCGAGCGAGCGGACGCACGCGCGAAGTGTCGGTCCGTGCTGCCCTCGGCGCCGGCCGCGGCCGACTCGTACAGCAGTTTCTCGTCGAAAGCGTGTTGCTCGGCCTCGTCGGTGGCGTCGGCGGTCTGGCCGTCGCCTGGTGGGCGACGCAAGCCCTGATCGCGCTGGGGCCGGCGAGTATCCCGCGGCTGGCCGACGTCGGTCTCGACTGGCGGGTGCTCGCCTTCACCATCGCGGTCGCCGTGCTGACCAGCGTCGTCTTCGGACTGGTCCCCGCACTCGCGGCTACTGGAGGCGGCGTGGCGAAGGCGATCTCGACCGCCGGCCGTGGCTCGATCGGCGCCAGCAGCACGCGGGTGCGCAAAATGCTGGTCGTCTGCGAAATGGCGCTGGCGGTGGTCCTGCTCGTCGGCGCCGGCCTGTTGATCCGCAGCTATCAGCGCATCAGCGTCGTGAATCCCGGCTTCTCGCCGGATCACGTGATCACCTTCACCGTCGCGCTGCCGGAGCAGCAGTACAAGACCAGTGAGGCCGCGGGTCGATTCATGCGCGACCTGGTCGCCAAGGTTGCCGCACACCCGGGCGTCGAGCACGCCGCCGGCGTCTACGGGCTGCCGCTCGACGACACGTTCGGCGCCAGCTCCAGCTTCACGCGTACCGGTGAAACGGACTCGGCCGATTCGCCCAGCGCCGGGATGCGGATCGTGACGCCGGGCTACTTCGCGACCCTGAAGATCCCGCTCAAGAGCGGCCGCGTCTTCGACGAGCACGATGATGAGAATGGACCCGAGGTGGTGGCGATCAACGAGGAGGCGGCGCGGCGCTACTGGCCGGGCGTCAACCCGCTAGGCCAGCAGCTGCACCTTGGCGTGCGCCTGGCGGAGGCCCGCAGCGGCACGAAGACCATCGTCGCCGTGGTTGGCGACGTCAAGAGCAGCAGGCTCGACGCGACCGCCGCGCCTGAGGTCTACGTGCCGTACGCGCAGCATCCGGTCGATTCGCTGACCATTGCGGTCCGCACCGCCGGCGGTCCGGCCGGCTTCGTGCCGACGGCGCGCGCCGATCTCGCTTCACTCGATCGGAACCTTCCGCTGGCCGGAATCCGGACGATGGACGAAGTGATCGGACGATCGATCGCCGAGCGCCGCTTCACGATGCTGCTGCTCGCGACTTTTGCCGTGGTCGCGGTGCTGCTCGCGGCGATCGGCGTCTACGGCGTGCTCGCTTATCTCGTCAGCCAGCGCACTCAGGAAATCGGCGTGCGCCTGGCGATTGGCGCTGCGCCCGCCGACGTCGTCGGTCTGTTTGTGCGCGAGGGCGCGATGCTGATGGCGATCGGCGTCGCCTGCGGCATCGGCGGAGCGCTGCTGGTCACGCGCGCGCTGTCCACGTTGCTCTTCGGCGTGACGACTACCGATCCGATCACGTTCGCGACCGTCGCCGGCACGCTGATCGTCGTCGCGCTGCTGGCGAGCTACGTCCCGGCGCGGCGCGCCGCGCGCGTCGATCCGATGACCGCATTGCGTGCAGACTGAACTGACCCTGCTCACTCTACGGCTGATGGCGTCGGGTGGCGGGAAATGGAGCCATCAACAGGGCGATTCTAACGCGCTTGCTACAATCGACTGGTGCAAACGCGTCAGGGCTCAGGGCTGATCGCGGATGGCATCTGGCGAAGCGCCGCGGCGTGGGCTCTGGCCATCAGCCTTCCGCCCTTGGCCATGACCGGAGGCTGCGCGCAGGCGAAGCCTTCGGCGCAGCCGAACATTCTGCTGGTGACCATCGACACCTTTCGAGCCGATCGTCTTGGCGTCGGGGTCGCGCCGGCGCTGGACGCACTGGCCGCCGCGAACGTGCGATTCACGAGCGCGCGAACCGCGGTGCCGCTGACGCTCCCGTCACACGCCTCCATCATGACTGGCCTGGCGCCGCCGAAAGACGGTGTCCGCGAAAACGGCGTCGACGCGCTCGACGCCCGGCATCCGACGATCGCGCGGCTGCTCGAGGAAACCGGCTACCGCACCGCAGCATTCGTCGGCGCGTTCGTGCTCGACCATCGCTTCGGTCTCGCGCAGGGGTTCGACACCTACGACGATCAGATCGCAAGAGATCCAGACGCCAGCGAACGCCTCGAAGCCGAGCGTCCCGCGTCCGAAGTGGTCGATCGCGCAATCGCCTGGCTCGAAAGGACCAGGGACCAGGCCCCCGGCCCCAGGCCCCCAGCCCCTTTCTTCCTGTGGATTCACCTCTACGATCCGCACGCGCCGTACACGCCGCCGGCGCGATTCGCGGCGCGGACGCGCACGCCTTACGACGGCGAGATCGCGTTCGCGGACGAACAGATCGCGCGCGTGTTCGAGTGGCTGCGGGCGCATGGGCAGATGGATCGCACGCTCATCGTCGTGTCGGGCGACCACGGCGAAGGACTTGGC
This sequence comes from uncultured Acidobacteriota bacterium, assembly GCA_963711765.1. GTDB lineage: Bacteria > Acidobacteriota > Vicinamibacteria > Vicinamibacterales > CAVVIG01 > CAVQFC01. The sequence goes on from CAVQFC010000001.1 coordinate 470,435, forward strand.
GATCACGGCGAGCGCACGCACGGCATGCTGCTCTATGACTCGACGCTGCGCGTGCCGCTGATCGTTGCCGCCCCTGGACGAGCGCCGGCGCGGGTGGACGAAGCGGTCAGCCTCGTGGATGTGGCGCCCACGATTCTGCGTTTCGCCGGCGTCAGTCAAACGGCAGAAATGAAGGGCCACGATTTGCTCGGCATGGTCCGGCTGAAGCCGGACGCTACGGGCGGCACGGTCCGGCTAAAGCCGGACGCTACGGGTGATACGGTCCGGCTGAATCCGGACGCTACGGACGGCAAGGTCCGATTGAAGCCGGACGCTACAGGTATCGGTGACACGGACGCCGGCGCCGGTAGTGTCCGGCTTCAGCGGGACCGTGATCTGTACAGCGAAACGGAATATCCCCGCGTTCTCGGATGGAGCCCTCTGCAGGCACTGACCGACGGCCGCTGGATGACGATTCGCGCCGGCGCCGCGACCGAGGTCTACGACCTGCAGAGCGATCCGCTCGAACAGCACAATGTGGCGACGACGCAGGCGAGTGTTGCCGCCGCCATGTCGCTCCGTGCGCTGACACTGCACGGTAGCGCCGCCGCGTCCGGCCGCAGCGTGATTTCGAACGACGCACAGGAGCGGCTGCGATCGCTCGGCTACGTGGCCAGCTCCGCACAGCCGGCAACGAGATCCGATGCGCCGAACCCGGCGACGCGGATCGAGACATGGAATGCATTCGAGGGCGTGCTTGCGGCGATCAACGCGCGGCAACCCGACGCACTGGCAGCCATCAGGAACCTGGCAGCGGACAATCCCGACGCGCCGGTGATCCAGACGACTCTCGCGCGCGCGTTGAGAGACGCGGGACAGTTCGGCCGCCGCGCTGACTGCGTATCGCAACGCCGCGAAACGCTGGCCGACCGACGCCGCTTTGCTGCACGACCTGGCGGTAACCGCTCGCCTGGCCTCGAATCGCGCCAACGGCCCCGCAGCGTCATCCCTGCGCGACGAAGCGATGCGTGCCGAACAGGCCGCGCTGACGCTCGATCCCGACAGCGCGATGGCGCACAACAGCGTCGGGCTGATGGCGATCGACCGCAACGATGCCGCCGCGGCCGTGAAGGCCTTCGAACAGGCAACGAAGCTCGACTCGGGCAATGCGTCGTACTGGGCCAATCTCGGCAACGCGCGGCGCGCGATCGGCGATCGCGCCGGCGCCGAGCAGGCCTATCGACGTGCGCTCGACACCGACGCTCGAGCCGTGGACGCCGCGAACGGACTGGGCGTCCTGCTGGTCGAGGCGCAGCGGCCGGCCGACGCGGTTCCCCTCTTCGAACAGGCGCTCGCAGCCGCGCCCGATTTCGCCGAAGCGCGACTCAATCTCGGCATCGCGCTGCAGGGTGCGGGCAAATCGGATCTCGCCGCCGCCGAGTACCGGCAGATCCTCGCGACCAGCGGCAGTCATCCGCGTGAAAAAGACGCCGCCACGAAACTACTCGCTGCGATGGGGCGGTCGCGGTGATCCGTTGGACAATCACCGCGATCTGCCTTCTGCCCCTGGCCACGTTCATCGGCTGCAAAGGCGCGACACCACCGACGTCGCCGACCGCGCGCAATCTCGTCCTCGTGACCATCGACACGCTGCGAGCCGATCACGTCGGCGGATACGGGTACGCGCGGGCCCGGACGCCGACGCTCGACGGTCTCGCCGCCGGCGGCACGTTGTTCGAGCGCGCGTACAGCGCGGCGCCGATCACGCTGACGTCACACGCGACGCTGATGAGCGGCCGCTACCCGCCCGGCCACGGCGCCCGCGACAACGGCATGCACGTGTCGGCGGGCGTGCCGACGCTCGCGACCGAACTGCACGCGCGCGGCTTCAGGACCGGCGCCTTCGTCGCCGCCTTCCCGCTCGATCATCAGTTCGGTCTCGACCGCGGCTTCGACGTCTACGGCGATCGCCTTCCGCGCGCCCCGGACGGCCGCCTTGCCAACGAACGCCCAGGCTCCCAGGTCGTCGACGAAGCGATCGCGTGGCTCGCCACAGTCATCAGTCGCCAGTCCTCTGTCACCAGTCGTCAGTCGGCAGTCGGCGGTCGCTCCGGCTCGGGACCGGGAACAGACCAGGCACCGGCCACGGATCATGCCCCCAGCCCCCAGTCCCCAGCCCCCTTCTTCCTGTGGGTCCACCTCTTCGAACCGCACGCGCCGTACGGCGACGCGGCTTCGGGACGTCCGGCGCTCGAGCGGTACGACGATGAGATCGCGGTGGCGGATGGGGCGGTGAATCGTTTGCTCAGCGCGCTGGCGCCGGTGCGCGCCGAGACGCTGGTCGTCGTCGCCGGCGATCACGGCGAGGCGTTCGGCGAACACGGCGAGTACGCGCACAGCATTTTCGTCTACGACACCACGCTGCACGTGCCGCTCATCATGAACGGACCGGCGATCCGCGCCGGCGCCCGCGTCGGCGATCCAGTGACGCTGGCGGACGTGGCGCCGACCGCGATGCGGCTGCTTGGTCTGCCATTGCGCGACGTGGACGGGATCGATCTGGCCGGCGCGCTGGGAGGTGCCGCGATCCCGAAGCGCGAGCTCTATGCCGAGTCGTTCGCGCCGCTGGTCGAATTCGGCTGGGCGCCGCTGCGATCGATCCGATCGGGTCCGTGGAAGTTCATCGCCGCGCCGAAGCCGGAGCTGTTCGATGTCGTCCGGGATCCCGCCGAAGACCACAACGTGGCCGCGTCACAGGCATCGACGGTGACGTCGCTTGACGAGTCGCGCCAGCCGCTACGCCGATGCCGGACTGCCCGGGACGACCGCGCCGGATCCCGCAGGCCGCCGAACGGCTGCGTGCGCTCGGCTACAGCAGCGGCTCGCGGCAGGACGACAACGGCAGGCGTCCGGATCCGAAGGATCGGCGCGATCTGGCCGCGCGCATCGCTCAGGTCACTTCCGGCGAGCTGTCCGGCGCGGCGCTGGTGTCCGCGCTCGAGGGCATCGTGCGCGACGATCCTCGCAACGGTCAGGCGCATCTCCGACTCGGGTTCGCGCGGCTGCAGGCAGGCGATTGCGCGCGAGCGGAACCGGAATTTCACGCCGTCGTCAGCGCCGGCCTGCCGTCCGCCGACTTGTATATCGGGCTCGCGTCGTGCCTTGGGCGGCGCAGCGATCTCGCCGGCGCCCAGCACGCGCTGGACGAAGCGCGGCGCCTCGAGCCGGACAACCCGGCGGTGGCGGCCAATACCGGTATCCTGCTGGCCGCGAAATCAGACTGGGCCGGGGCCATCGCCGCCCTCTCGTCGGCGTTGCGGGCCGACCCCGATTTGCACGAAGCCCGCTTCAATCTCGCATTGGCCTATGCGAAGTCCGGCGATCGCCTCAAAGCCGCCGCCACCGCTCGCGAACTTCTCGCTCGCCTTCCACCGGGCGCTCCCCAGCGACCCGAGGTCGAGAGGTTGCTTCGGGCTCTCCAATAGCGACCAGAATCCAAAATTCAGGATTACATCGGTCGACAACGCCAAGACTTCGTATCATTTCGCACATCGGCCAGCAGATAGCCGTTACCGCAACCTATTAGAACTAAAAAGGGTTCGCGCGTCTGACATAAAGCTGTAAACTCTGGTGTTCCGTTTGCAGCCACCATTCTGTAACGAACGCTGTTCGATTTTGTTTTTCCTGGAGGAGCTTGGATGAGAAGGCATTTCTTAGGAGCAGTCGCGCTTCTACTGTTCAGCTGCATCTCGACGTTCGCGCAACAGACAGCTGGCAACGTTGCAGGTCGAGTGCTCGACGATCAAGGGCGCGGCCATTCCCGGCGTCACGGTCACCGCAAAGAGCACCGCGACCGGCTTCACCCGCAGCGAGGTCAGTGACGCTGAAGGCGTGTACCGACTATCGTCGCTTCCCGTCGGCACGTACGATGTCACCGCCGAGCTGCAGGGCTTCTCGACCGTCTCGCGCAAGGGCGTCGCGGTCAATGTCGGCCAGACCACCTCGTTCGACTTCGCGCTGAAAGTCGCGTCGCTCGCCGAAACGGTCAACGTGACCGGCGGCAACGCCGCTCATCCAGACGACTGCGTCTTCGGTCGGCACCGTCGTCGACGTGCAGCGCATTCGAGAACATTCCGCTCAACGGACGCCAGTTCGCGAACCTCGCGGCGACCGTCCCGGGCGTCGGCCTCGCGTTCCACACCGACCCGACCAAGAGCACGCAGTACGCGCCGCTGGTCAACGGCGGTTCGGGCCGGAACATCAACTACCAGATCGACGGCGGCGACAACAACGACGACACCGTCGGCGGCCAGCTCGAAGCGTTCCCGCTCGAAGCGATCGAGCAGTTCAACTTCCAGACGCAGCGCTTCAAGGCCGAGTACGGCCGCAGCAACGGCGGCGTCCTCAGCGTCGTCACCAAGAGCGGCACCAACAACCTGTCGGGCAGCGCCTTCGAGTTCTTCCGCGACAAGTCGATGAACGCGGAAACGGAAACCGAACACCTCGGTGACATTGCCAACGCCGCTGCCGGCCTTCCGGTCACCGGCAAGGGCGACTACCGTCAGAACCAGTTCGGCGGCAGCTTCGGCGGCCCGATCCTGAAGGACAAGGCACATTTCTTCTTCGCGGTCGAGCGCACCAACCAGGACAAGACCCAGAGAGTCAACACGCAGGGTCTGTTCCCGAGTCAGGACGGCGTCTTCGCCGTGCCGTATCGAGTGACTCCGCTCAGCGGCAAGGTCACCGCGAACCTCAGCGGCAACCAGTTCCTGTCGGTCCGCTACGGATACGACAAGGACACCCAGCCGTACGGCGCCGCGCCCAACAGCACGTATGACAACTGGGGCGACAGCACGAACTCGTACAACTCAATCAACGTGAACCACAACTGGGTGCTCAGTGGCTCGAAGTTGAACGAGTTCATCTTCCAGTTCGCCGACTTCTCCAACAACATCGCGTCGCGCAGTTCGGCGCCCAACCAGAGCTTCCCGAACGGCGTCACGATCGGCGCCAACGGCAACACGCCGCAGACCACGCAACAGCAGAAGTATCAGATCCGCGACGACTTCTCGTGGCACAAGAGCGGCGGCGGCCTCGGACACGACATGAAGGCCGGCGTCAACTTCATCAACGAGCCGCGCCTCTACATCACGTTCAACACCGGCAAGGGCTCGGTGTTCAACACGCACGTCACCAACGACGTGAACGGACCGATCTCGCTGGTGACGGTCAGCGACGGCAACGCTTCCGCGAACATCCCGATGAAGCAGTTCGCCACCTACTTCCAGGACGACTGGCGCATCAACGATCGGCTGACGCTGAATCTCGGCATCCGCTACGACCTGATGACCGGCTATCAGATTGACGAGTCGCTGAACCCGAACTTCGTCGCGGTGCAGGCGGCTGGGGCCGCCGGCAAGTTGGGCGGTATCGTCGGTCTCGAGAACGCCGGGCTGACGCCGCAGGAGGATCACAACAACTTCCAGCCACGCGTCGGCGCCGTGTACGACGTGCGCGGCGACGGCAAGGACATCGTCCGCGGCGGCTGGGGCGTCTACACCGACGTTGGCTACACGAACTCGAACGTGCTGTTCGCGGCGGCGGACTCGACCGGACAGGGCTTCGGTCAGACGTTCAACGTCAACGTCACCAACGGCATCAAGAACCCGGACGGCTCGTTCTATCAGGCCGGTCAGCCACTCAGCAACATCGCGAGCCAGAACCAGGTCGTCAGCAACGGCTCGTATCCGCTGTTCGGTCAGTGGGTGGACCCGCGGCTGCAGCAGCCCTACCAGATGCAGACCAACGCCGGCTGGTCGCACGAATTGACCAGCAACATGGCGATCTCGGCGGACTACGTCAACTCGCTCGGCCGCGACCTGAACCTTCGCCCGCGCGTGAACCAGCGCATCCCGGGCAGCCTGTCCAACCCGAGGCGTCTGGCGAACATCGTTCCGACGTTGACCCCGAACACGAACGGGACTCGGCCGACGGTGAGCCGCGGATCGAGCACCTATAACGCGCTGATTCTGAGCCTGCACCGCCGCATGTCGCACGGCTGGGACTTCCAGGCGAACTACACGCTGCAGGACGCAACGAGCAACGTCGGCACCGCGGCTGACGCGCTGAACACGGCGAACATCCAGGATCCGAACAACCCGTTCGACGACCCGCGGCAGTTCGGACCGAATGCGTCGATGGACTCGCGTCACCTGCATCAACCTCAGCGCGACGTTCCAGCTGCCGTGGGGCATCCGCTTCGCGCCGATCTTCTTCTTCCGCTCGGCGCTGCCGGTGGCCCTCGTTGACGGCCGCGACCTCAACCTCGACGGCGATGCCACGGAAATCCCGGCGCAGGCCTACGCGGTCGATTCGTTCGACGCGTCGAAGCCGCAGCTTCAGCAGGTCACGGTCAAGGCGATCGGCACCTGCACGACGGTCAACTGCGGCCGCGGCTACTACCAGACACAGACCAACATCCGCTTCTCGAAGGTGTTCAACCTGATGGGCCACGCCAACGTCGAAGCAATTGGCGAGGTCTTCAACCTGTTCAACAACATCAACCCGAGCGGATTCCGGACGCGCGTGGTCGTCCCGAGCACGGGTCTTCCCGACCCAACGTTGCTGCAGCCCGCGACCTACTCCGGCGACTTCCAGCGTCCGGAACAGCGCGTCGGTCAGCTCGGCGTGCGGTTTACGTTCTAATGGGCGCGGCCCTCGGGGCCGCGTAGGCCAGGTAGGGCGCGCCCTACGAGTGCGTAGGGCTGGGACCCTTCGCGAAAATTCAAATGGCGGGTTGGCTTCGTCCAACCCGCCATTTTTTTTCGACCAGACCTACCTGACCAACGCGACCCGCAGGGTCGCGCCCCCTATGACCGAGTCGCGATCACTTCGAGCTGTTTCGCGTGATGTATCTGGTGGCCGGCGATCTGGTGGATCACCCAGTCGACCGTCAGTGAGCCGTACTCGGGATGGGAGAGGGTCGCGGCACGATCAGTTGTCGTGAGGTGATCGAACAGCGCGGCGTTCATCGCGGCCAGCCCGAGGAAGGCGTCGAGCGCGTCCTGACCGGTGGTGGCCATCTCGCAGGCCATCCAGCGATCCTGGTCGAACGACTGGGCGGCAAAGCCCGGCGTGGTGAGCGCCATGCGGACGCGATACGACAGCGCGATTTCGGTTTGGGCCAGGTGCGTGAGGATCTGACGGGCGCTCCACTTGCCCGGCGCGTAGCTGCGCTCGAAATCCGACGGCGTCCATTCGCCGGCGAGCGCACGAATTCTGGCGCAGGTGTCCCGAATGGCGGCGAGAGGCTCGCGGCCGTCAAGGTCGGCGGTGTAAGGCGTCGTGGGAGACATGGTCACGAATCTATCAGAAAAGTGCGAGTTGGAGGTGCAACGTACCAGGTGCGCAGTACGGAAAGTAGCGCGAGGCTTCAGCCGGGCGTACAGTCATCACACATGAAGCCGATGGAGCTCCTTGGCGAGACGCGGACGCCGGACGGCGCCATGCTGACGCTGACGCGACAGGACCGCGAGTACATCATCCTGGCGGACGGCAAGCCGCTGATGTCGAGCCGCATGCACGGATCGGAGGAGGCGCTGGCCACCTTCGCGTGCGCGAACGCGCGGGCGCTGGACGAACCGTGCGTGCTGATTGGCGGCCTCGGTATGGGATTCACGCTTCGCGCCACGCTCGATCTGCTGCCGGCGGACGCGAGCGTCCTCGTGGCCGAGCTGGTGCCGGCGGTGGTCGAGTGGAATCGCGACCTGCTCGGGCCGCTCGCGGATCATCCGCTGAAGGATCCACGCGTCTCCGTCGTGCCGGGCGACGTGGCGGTCGCGATCGCCGCCAGTCGCAATCGCTTCGACGCGATTCTCCTCGACGTGGACAACGGTCCCGACGCATTCACCTCGTCGGCCAACGCAAGGCTCTACGACGACCGCGGTCTCGCCGCATCGCGTGCGGCGCTGACCCGGCCCGGCGTCCTCGCGGTGTGGTCGGCGTGGGAGGACCGCAGGTTCGAGCAGCGCCTGCGTTACGCTGGATTCGACGTGCAGGTCGAACGCGTTCGCGCCCGCCTGAAGCGAGGCGGCCCGCGTCACACGATTTTCGTAGGGCGTCTGGGCGGAACCGCCTGAAGGCCGTTCAGACGTTTGACTGGACGACGGCCTTTTTGCTGCGGTGTTTCGAGATCAGTTCCGGCAGCAGCTTCTTGCTGAGATACACCTTGGATTCGGCGTTGTCCGCCGAATTGCGTTCGTAGTGACACACCTCGAAGCGCAGGTGATCCAGCGTTCCGCGCATGTCGTAGAACCGGTTCTTGGTCTTCACCACGATTTCGTCGAAGCCCTGTTCGATCGCCCAGAGCTCCTGCTGCTCGGTGAGTGCGCGAAAGAAGCCCTGGCCGCGCCAGTCGCGGCGCGTGCCGCCGATCCAAGTGTAGAGCACACGACGCCCCGGGAACGTCACGACGTTGCCAAGGCGGTGGACGAGGTCCGCCAGCTTGGGCTCCATCTCAGGAACGGCGATCTCGTGCGCGACCTTGAACGACACCGGCACCACCGTGCCAGGATCGTCTGGCAACGGCGCGGTCGCCAGTAGAATCAGATGACGGCGATTGCTCAGCCGGCCGACAATCTCGACCGCGGTCTTCTTGCGCGGAAACTCGCCGAAAAATTCCTCGATGTACTGAATCTCCAGCGCGCCTTGCTCGAGATCGTATTGCGTGATGTGATATTCCACGGAAGCAATATTTTATATGATCACCCGCCGCCAGTTCCTGCAATTCGCCGCGGCCGCTCCGGTGGTCGCGTCACAGGTCCGCCTGAAGGCGGACACTACAGCATCCGAACGTAGTGTCCGGCTTCAGCCGGACGAGAATGCATCTGAAGGTGGTGTCCGGCTTCAGCCGGACCAGCACGCTCAGAACCAAGGCAAACCGCGCGGCTCTGAATTCGTTTTCGCCCGACTGCGCTACGAATCCGGCGACTGGGACTACAACCCGAAGGTCGCCGCCAACGTCCTCGATTCGATCATCCAGTACACGAACATCCCGGTCTACAAGGAGGAGGTCGTCCTCGCGGCCTCCTCGACCGACCTGCTGTCGTTCCCGTTCGTCTTCATGACCGGGCACAAACTCGTGCGCTTCACCAGCGCGGAGCGCGACAACCTGCGGCGCTTCGCCGATGCCGGCGGTCTGCTGTTTTCGGATGACTGCAATCACGACGTCAACGGCCTCTACGCGAAATCGTTCGAAGAGGAAATGCGCGTGCTGTTTCCCGACGATCCGATGGTGAAGCTGCCGGCGACGCACCCGCTGTATCGCAGCTTTTTCACGTTTGCGCCGAACCCGCCGCAGACCTCCCACGAGCTCAACGGCTGGGGTGACAACATCGTCCACGAATACTTGAAAGGCGTGGAGCGGCGCGGACGACTGGCGGTCCTCTACAGCAACAAGGACTACGGCTGCGAGTGGGACTACGACTGGCGCAACAAGCGCTTTCTCCGCGAAGACAACACCAGGTTCGCCGTCAACATCGTCGTCTACGCCATGGGGTGACGGCGGGCCGTGTTAACATCCGCCAGCAATTCCCCGAGACAATTCTGACTACAGCAGGAGAACGGCCTCGTGTCCCGTGAAAATTATGCGAGCGGTGCGCGCTGGGAGCCAATCATCGGCTACTCGCGCGCGGTCAGGATCGGCAACCACGTGTACGTGTCCGGAACGACAGCGACCGGCGTCGACGGCGCGATCGTCGGCGTCGGCGACGCCTACGCCCAGACCCAGCAGATCCTGAGGAACATCGAAGCGGCGCTGACGAGGGCGGGCGCGCGCATGAGCGACGTCGTGCGCACGCGCATGTTCGTGGTCAACATCGCCGCCGATTGGGAAAAAGTCGGCCGCGCGCATGGCGAGGCGTTCAGTGCGGTACGCCCGGTGACGGCGATGGTCGAGGTCCGGGCGCTGATCAGCCCGGACATGCTGGTGGAGATCGAAGCCGAAGCGGTTATCTGCGACGAGCCGGAGGCGATTTCTTCGTAGTCCCGCGTCCACCGTCCTTCGACGAACCGGTCTTCTTCGGACCGGCCTTCTTCGCCGGACGCACCGATGAAGGCGCTTTCTGGCGCGCCGCCGCTTTGGCCGCGGCCAACTGCCAGGCGATGGTCATCGCGTCCCCGACGGTCTCGACGTCCGCCGACGCCAGATCGATCAATGTCGAGCCCTGCCGTCCCCACGCGCCAGCCGCCGGCACGAACGGGCCGGCGCCGGTGCCCACGAAGCGCTGCTGCTGATCGAGCGGCAGGGTCACCATGCCGCGTCGTTCGTCAGCCGTCAGCGTGCGCGAAGATGCGGCCGCCGAGACGGAAATCGGGATGACCCATGTGGGCGCCTTCGACGACACCATCGAGGCCGAGCGCGATGCGGCGAAACTGGGCGGCGGTCATGGGATCACGATGCGGCGCGGGCCTGACAGGCCGCGTCGAACGCGACCCTAAAAGGCCGCGCCACGTTCTCTGCGAACTCCGCGGTCTCTGCGTTCATCGTCGTGATCACGGCCTCGCTTAGACCGCCGGCGAAATCGAGGTCATCCTGAAGTCCTCGATCTTCATCGACGGCACCAGCGCCGTGCCGGGAAAGTCATACGCTTCGCCGGTGTGCATCGGCACCGGTTTGCCCAGCATCGAGATGTTGTTGAAGCCGCGGGCCGGGCCGTCGTTCCACCGGAAGTTCTGCACCGGTCCGACGATCTCGCCGTTTTCGATCAGGAACAGACCGTCCCGCGTCATGCCGGTGTTGAGCAGCGTCATCTGCTCGACCGGACGGATGTACCAGAAAAACGTGACCAGCAGACCGCGTTTGGTGGACTTCACCATCTGCTCGATCGATGCGTCGCCGCCATCCATCACCACGCTCTGGTTCGGGCTGGTCGGCGTAAACGGCTTGCCCTGTTTTTTCGCCCAGTAGCGATCGTAGAACAGGTTCTTGACGATCCCCTTTTCGACCCAGGTGACGGGACGAGCGGCGAGACCATCCGGGCCGACCGGAGTCTGACGCAGGATGTCGTTGCCGACATCGCTTCGGATCGTGACGTTGTCGCCGAACACCTTCTGTCCGAGCTTGGTGGCGCCGCGCTCGGCGCCGCTCATGAAACTGCGGCCCTCCTCCGCGGGCCGCGCGTTCAACGAGAACATCATCAGGGACAGGAAGCGCGCCGCCGGCCGCGGCTCGAGGATCACGGTGTAGTTGCCCGGCTCGAGCGCCTTCGGCTTGCGCGATTTCAGCGCCTTGTCGGCCGCGATCTCCGTGATCGCTGCCGCGTCGATCTTCGAGATGTCCTTGAGTCCGGTGGTGCCGGCCCATCCCGATCCGGTTCCGTCCGCGGTGCGGCAGGTGAGGATGAAGCTGGCCTCGGCGTAGCGGTTGTACGCGAACAGCCCCTCCGAGTTGGCCAGCGCATCGGTCCAATGGAGCTTCGGAATGTAGCCGGCGCCGAGGACGCCTTTCTTCTCGCAGATGTCGACGCTCAGCTTCACCATGCGGCCGCGCTCCGCCGGTCCGAAGTCGATTGCGGGCTGCAGCGCGGCATCGACCTGCAGATAGTCCTGCGGCGGTTTCACCAGCGGCATCAGTTCGGGATTGTCCGGCCGCCGCTTCGCCAGCTCCTGCGCCTGCTCGATCGCGGACTTCAGCGAGGCATCATCGAACTGATGCGTCGATGTCGCCGCAGATTTCTGGCCGTAGTACACGGTGATCAGGACTTCCTGATCGTGCTCGACCAGGTTGGCGGTGATCGTCGAATTCGCGTAGCGGGTCGCCGATCGTTCGCCGCCGGAAAAGCGCACCTCGACGCCGTCGGCTTTCGCCATGTTGAGGACTTTGTCGGTGATCGCTTTGACTTCTTCTCTCGAATAGCTCATAGGTCAATTCCAACGCTTATTCGACACAAAGGACACAGAGGACTCAGAGGGACAGTGTCCTTTGTGTCGAGGAGGCCAGGCGGATTGACTTGCCCTTACGCATACGCCGCCCCAACCATGATTTTCCGGATCAGGCACGGCGCCGATCCATGCGACGGATGATTCGACTGCACCGGCTGTCCCTTGGCGTCGCCGGTCAGCCCGTGATGCTCCCAGGTCTCCGGCGGGCCGACCGCGTCGAGGTTCTGCCAGAAATCGGTCGTGATCGCGTTGTAGGTGAAGTCGGTGACCATCCGCGTCTTCTTGCCGTTCTTGATTTCCCAGAACGCGTCGCCGCCGAACTGACCGTTGTAGCGCTGCTGATCGATGCTGAAGCTGCCCTGACCCTCGACCAGCACGCCGTCCTTGACGTCGGCGATCATCTGATCGACGGTCGGCGATCCCTTCGGACCGGGTTCGAGCTGGACGTTCGGCATCCGCAGGAACGGATAGTTGCGCCAGTGATTGGCGAAGGTGCAGCCGCGGCTCTCCTTCTCGCCGACCAGATACGCGGTTTCGCGATTGGTCTGCAGTCCGACCAGGATGCCGTCCTTCACGATCGGCCACTTCTGCGCCTTGACGCCGTCATCGTCGAACCCGACGGTCGCCATGCCGGTTGGGAACGTCCGATCGGCGGTGACGTTGAAGTGTTTCGAGCCGTACTTCAACTTTCCGACGTCGGAGATCTTCACGAAGCTGGTGCCGGCGTAGTTGGCTTCGTAGCCGGCGATGCGATCGACCTCGGTGGCGTGTGCGACGATCTCGTGGATCGTCAGCGCCAGGTGCGACGGCATCAGGACCAGATCCTTCAGCCCCTGGCCGACCGGCTTGGCCATGGAGTGCTCGACCGCTTCGGCCGCGACACGCTCGGCGTTGCCTGGCAGATCGACCTGTTCGAGGAATTCGTAGCCGCTGCCGGCCAGCCGCTCGTAGCTGCGCGTCTTGACCTGGGCGCCGGTGCGCGCGGTCGCCTCGATGTTGCAGTCGACGAAGTGAAACACCTGCTCGATGAACGAGCCCTCGCTCGTCGCCAGATATTTCCACTCGTGCTCGAACCCGACCGTGGCTACCGCGAACAACACCGACTTGTTCTTCTGCATCGTCTCGGTGACGCCGCGGAGCATGTCGATCTTCTGTTCGAGCGGGACCTCCCACGGATCTTTCTGAATCGGCACCTGCCAGAAGTCGTCGTACGCCGCGACCGATGCGAGCTGCACGTCGCGCTTCTTCGCGACTGCGCTCGCTTTGGCGACCTCGGTGGCGATGCCCGTGATCCGTTTGATTTCCTCCGGCGTCACGATCGGGCTGCTGGCGAATCCCCACACCCCGCTGTGGATCACGCGGACGCCGAATCCATACGTTTCGGTGGCGTCGCCGCCGGGTCCGAAGCCGCCGCCGCCGCGCATGATCAGCCCGTTGCGCACGGCGATGTTCTGAGCGCGGTTACGGGTGAAACGGATGTCGGCGTACGAGCAGCCAAGCCGCTTGGCCTCAGCGAGCGAAGCACCGGACCAGTCGCGGTATTTCGGATCGCGAACCGGCGGCGCCTGCTCGCGCGAAGAATCGAAGCGGCGGGCAAAGGCGATGCGCGGCATCCCGGCCACGACCGCGCCGGCGCCGAGGGTCTGAAGAAACTTGCGGCGACTCGAAGTCATGGCTCCGAGTATATTGCGAACGGCTTATCGGTGACATCGCCGAAGGACATTCGCAGAGGAGACGTCAGAGCCTGATTGATTTCGCGGGGTGGCGATTGATTTCCTGTCGCGCGACTGATGGTGGCGTGGCGCGACCCTTTCGGGGTCGCGTGAGAGCCGGGCCTGAAAGGCCCGCCCTACATCATCCCGAAACAATCAGCGAAGCCCTCGACGCCGCCTGACCCACCATTCCGCGCACAAACATCCGATGAACGGAACGAGCCACCACGGCGACCGCATCGGGCGATGCTCGACGGGAGCGGTAGACGCGGCGACGACACCGCGAATGAAGCGTTCGACATCGGCGAGGCGTTCGGGTGTCGCGTCGATCCCATGATGCGACGAGGACATCAATGCCAGCGGCACCGAGGCCGCGGATCCGGGCGGCCGCGCATCCTGACGAACGACGACCGAACGCGACGCCGAATGCGGATTCGCGCCGCCCACCTCGACCCGCAACGGCATTCGGCTCTGAGCAGGACCAGCCACGACGGTGGCGTGAAACACACCTCGTTCGGCTGAAGGGACGAGCCGAACGGGCTGATCGCCAAACGTCGCGCTGACGGGTTCGTCGCCGGGCGAGCGCACCTGGACGGTCACCCGCGCTTCACCGCCTGGGCTGACCACGGACGGATCCACGGTGACCGACACCGGCTGACGCGTGGACAGCGCCAGACCAGAGATCGCCGACTGCCAGAATCGATCGAAGGCCTGCTGATCGGCGGCGCGAAATCGCCACGCGTCCATCGCGCCCGACACCAGGAGCCGACCGGCACCGCGCGGCAACGACACGATCACGGGCTCCGCATCCCGGCCTGGCAGGCTGGCGACTATCGTCGCGTCGGGTCCGTGTGGGTGAATCAGCAGCAGCTCGGAGGCCGCGATTGACGCCGCGGGCGGTTCGACCGCCAGTTTCGCTGGCTGCTCGAGCAGGCGCTCGATCGCCTCGCCAGGAAGCAGATCGGCCGCTGGTCCACCGCCGACGCGCTCGTCGGGCAGCAGGACCACCGCGCCGCCTCTTTCGCGCATGAACCGATCGAGCGACCGCACGTCGCCGGCGGACAACCTGTCGAGGCCGCCGACGATGACGACATCGACCGCGTCGAGACGCGGATCCGCGAGCGGCACCTCGCCTTGCGTCCTCGCCGCGATGCCGCGCGAGCTGTAGCTGATGCCGGCCACCTGGAACCGTGCGTCCGATTCGAGCGCCCGGCGAACGAACGTCGCCGCCCACGACGGGCGCGGCTCGTAAAATTGCGCACGGAATGGTTCGCGACGCAGATCGACGAGCGTGTCAGCAACTGCCCTCGCCTCGCCTGTAACGGCTTCGATTCGGAGCACGTACGGCGCCGCGCCGACCGGCACGACGTCGAGTGCGGTGCGCCATCGTTGAACCGGCGCCACGGCCGTCGTGCCCGGCTTCAACCGGACGTCATTCGTCGTGTCCGGCTTCAGCCGGACCTCATCCCAACGATGAGATACCCGGCCGGCCTCGATCCCGCCGATGCGGGCGACGAGGTCGGTGGTGCGTCCGGCCACATCGCGTCCTTCGAGGTCAACAGTCATGCGAATCGCCGTAGCCGCCGGCACGTCCACCGGTGTGTCGACGCGCACGATCCTGACGCTGGACGATTCTCCGGCAATCGTCACGGTGGCAATCGGCAGCTTCTCCGACACCGGTCCGTCGACATAGCGACTGCCGACCACGATCGCGGCATCGACGTCTGATGCGATCGCCGGCCTGATCTCGAAGGACGATTTGAGATCGACGGTTAGACGTGCGCGCACGCGATCGGCTTCGGCCGACGGCTGGGCAATCACGACGGCCAGCTTCGGACGCAACGATCCGGACATGGTGATGGCGGGATCGACGAGCCCCGCGACGGCAATCGCGATCGCCACGCCCCGGAGCAGCGCGGTGGTGACTCTCACCGCCCCGATCCTCGTGGTTTGACGATCGCGTCGGCGAAGGCGCCGCTCAACCCCGGCGCGATCGACTGCGATGGAAGCACCGCCTCGGCCTGGGCGCGCCGCGTCTCCGCGGCGATTTCTCCGGCCGCGACCGCAAGCGCGCGACGACGGGTAGCGGAATCGGCGGCGGCGTCGGCCGCCTGCTGCAGCTCGGTTGCGGCCTTCCGGAGCGCTTCCGATGCCACATCGGTGCGAACCGCTTCCTCCGCCAGGACCAGCGCGCGATCCCGGAACGGCGCCGCACCGGTAACGTCGCCCTCGCGGGTCAGCGCGGCGACACTGCTCAGCAGATCCGTCAGATGCGCGAGCCGCTTGTTCTCCGGGAGAGCCGGACTTGCCCGGTGCCAGTCCGCGGCGCCGTCGAGATTGCCGGTCAACCGGCGGGTCGCATCAAGCTGACTGCGGGTCGCCATCGCTCGAAGGATGTACCGATCGCGGGCGAACGCCCGCTGCAGGGCGGTGACCGCGGCGCGTTCGGCAACCAGCGCGGCGGCGGTGTCGGCCGCCGTCAAGAGCTTCTCGGCCTGGCTCATGGCCACGGTCGCGATCCGCAGATCGCGCTGGCCGCGATTCTGCAGCCGCCCTTCCTGCAGATCGGTGGACTGCTGCGCCTCGACTTCTTCGTCTTCGACTTCGCCGCCGAGCATGAAGACGAACTCGGAGCGGATCATTCGCTGCTCGACCGCGAGGTTCCGCGAGGCTTCCGCCGCGTCGGCGGCGGTCATCGAGGCCGCGCGACTTGTTCAGGCGCTCGGTCTTCACGATCAGCATCTGCTGACTGAGCGCGTAGCGGGTCTCTTCCTCCTGCACCGTGAACCCGTCGGCCGCGGCCGCGCCCAGCTTCGAGATCTCGATGAAAAACGCGTCGGAGCTGGCGGTGCCGCCGCTCGGCCGGGCATCGGACGCGACCGCGCGATAGACCAGCATGTCGCCGTCTTTCAGGTCGAGGGCCGTCGAGCGTCGCGGTGGCGGCGCCGCTCCAGTCGCGCGGGTTCGCGACCGCGACCTTCAGCGGAATCTCGCCTTCCTTGAACGAGAACTGCTCTCCCGATCCGGACACCTTGGTGTAATGCAGCGACAGCGACCGCACGCCGTAGTCGTCGGTCGCCCGCGCGTTGAAGACGATCGACGGATTGCCGCCGGCGTACACCAGGTCGCGGCCGGGCGCTGTCACGCGGACGGTCGGCAGTCCGTCGGGCGATACCACGATCGGCATCAGCCGGCGAGCGCCCTCCCCCGTCGTGATCGTTACGTAGCCTGTCGTCATCAGGTGAGTGCGGTATGCGAAGTGACCCTGGGGATCGCGTGTCAGCACGCTTGCGGCGCCGTCGTGATCGATCGTGACCGCCGCAGCCGTCGATTCGACCGACAGGATGAGATCGCTCCCCTCGACCGCGCTCAACTGCTGGGGGTCGAGCGTCGTTGCCGCCTTCAGGCCGGTGTAGACAGGCGGCTGAACGGTCGCGTGGACACGCAACGCGACCGGCGCACGCGGGGCTCCTCGAGACAGGGCCGGCGCACTTGACGTGCCCGCGGCCGGGACCGCTCCGCGCCAGACCGTGAACGCCAGCACCAACGACCACGCCACCGCCGCAACCGCGCCAACCCGCAGAACGGACCGTACCGGGAATGCTCGCTGCGCGCTGATGTGCTCGGCCGCGGCTCCGGCCTCGGCGAATACACGGGCGCGGATTTCCGGCTTTGCGGCCAGCGAGTCGGCCGACAGCTCCTCGACAGTCACCAGCAGATTCCGCAGTTCCGGGTGAGCGGTCTCGAGCGCGCGAACCACCGCTGCCCGCGATAGTCTCCGCCAGCGCCACAGTGCAACTGCGAGAGCAAGGAGCGCTCCTGCGATCGGTGACACCACTGCGACCAGCAATCCCCAGGCGATGGCTTCCGCCAACGCCAGCAGCCACGCCCGCCGCAACGCCGCGTCGACCAGGTCCCGGATGCGGCCTGCGTCAGGCGACACGAGACTGCTCCTTCGCCTCGCTAGCGGCCGCCGTGCGCGAACGCCGCATCCACGTCTCGATCGCCAGCAACACGAGAGCTGTCAGCCAGAACCAGCGGCGATCATCGTCTGCGATCGAGTCGATTTTCGGCGGGGTCGCCGGGCCGGCCTCGTGCGACCAGCCTCGCAGGACAGCCTCTGGAATCGGCGTCACCTCGGCCGGTCGCACGTCAACGGGTTCCGCGATGGCGTTGGCCATGGCGCGCATCAGCAGCGGCGTGATCAATGCCTTTGCTCCGGCAGCGCTCACGACCATCAGACGCTCGTCCGATGCGGCCGCGACGATCAGCGGCCGGCCATCTGCCGCGGAGGTCAACTCGTGCCAGGGCGCGGCGCCAAGACGTGGATCGATCGAACCGGCAGCAACCGCCGCTGCTGCGGTCTTCAGGTCCGTGTCGTTCGCGATGCGGGAGATCGCCGCTGCCATCCACGGCTGTTGAACGGCACCGGCAGCGTCGAGACCGGGAGGGCGCGTGACGGCGCGATCGACAACGACGAGGCGGGCGCGACGATCCGCCGGTGACGCCCACACGCGTTCGGTGCGCACCGCGGCGACCGCGGCATCGAGCGTCGGCCGATCGTTTTCGGCCGCGCTGATCTCGATCGGCCAGTCGCCGGCGCCTGCGGCCGCCGAATCGGCGACCAGCGTTGCCACGCCCTCGAACGTCACGGTCTGACGCTGGCTGCCGGTCGAGGTGAGAACGGTGTTTCCGGGAACCGTACGGGTCCGCGGCAGGACGCCCTGACGTTCGAACCGGATCCCGACGGCTTGAGGAACGTCAGCGATGTCGGCTGCGGTCAGCGATCCGATCGGAAACGGCGATTGGATCACCAGCTCCCGTCGCCCCGGCGGCGCGGTGTCGAGCCAGGCCAGCGCGCGACGGACACCGTCACCGAGCACCTCCGCGTCGAACGCCTTCTGTTCGACAACGCCCGGTGAACGACCCGGAACACGGATGATACCGGAGCCCGTACCTCCCAACGCCAGCCCGGGGCCGGGCGGCGGGTTGTTGCGTTCGTCGATCACGACCGCTCGCACCATCTGCTGATCCCAGCGGTGACGTCTCGAGGCCGTCATCAGCAGCGGCCCCGCGAGCGCAATCACGGCCGCGGCGAGAATGGCGATACGAACCGCGAGCAGCGCGGCGTCTTCGAGCAGGTGACGACGAATCGCCGCGAGGCGGGTCGGCGCGATGAATCGCAGCGTCGGAAACGCGAAGCGTTCGGCGCGCCGCTGCACCAGAATGTGAATCAGGATCGGCGCGGCGACGCTGGCGAGCGCCAGCAGCGCCAGCGGGTTGCGCCACACTACCTGGTCCTCCGAGCGAGCAGAAAGTTACGCAGCGCCAGCGCGGGCGGGGTGTCGGTGATGACGAGCGAGTACTGAGAGCCTTCACTGCCGGCGCGGCTGTGCCAGCGTTCGAGAAACGCAGCCATGCCGTCCGTGTAGTCGCGCCGGGCCAGGCCGGCGTTGACCGCCAGCGAACGCCCGGTTTCGAGATCGGTGAATTCCAGATCGCGCCGGTACGGAAGGTCGATCTCGTCGCGGCTGAGCAGCTGGAACAGCACCACTTCGTGGCCTCGACGGGCGGCCCGGCGCAACTCCTCGAACATCCGTTCTTCGTCATCGTAGAAGTCGGAGATGACGATGAGAAGCCCGCGTCCGATCAAGCGCTCCGCGGCACGACGCACGGTGTCGGCGCCGCTCCACGATCCGCCCGGTTCAACACCGCTGAGCGCCGCCAGCAGGCCGCGCAGGTGTGGACGTCCGGCGCGGGAGGCGATGTAACGATCGCCGGCGAGCAGTCCGACCGCGTCGCCCTGCGCCGAAATCAGCTGCGCGAGCGCCGCCGCGGCAATCACGCCGTAGCGGAATTTCGACGGAGCGCCAGCGTCGCCGCTCGATGGCGCCGCGGGGAAGGCCATCGACGCGCTGGTGTCGAGGACGATCGACGCCGGCATGTTGGTGGTTTCGCGATACTGCTTTGTGTAGATACGGTCGGTACGCGCGACCAGCTTCCAGTCCACGTGCTTGAGGTCGTCGCCCTGACGGTAGTGGCGGTACTGACTGAACTCGGCGCTGTAGCCGTGGAACGGGCTGCGATGCAGCCCGGATACCAGACCCTCGACGACGATTCGCGCGACCAGCTCGAGATCCGCGATCCTCGCCAGGACTTGCGGCGGGCAGACGTCAGGGGCGACGCTCACGGATCACTCTCAACGTTCAACTCTCACCGCTGAACTCTCGACACTCGGTTTGTGGTGTCCGGCTTTAGCCGGACTCGCAAAGGTCCGCCTGAAGGCGGACACTACGGAACAACTCTCAACGCTCAACGATCATGGCGCGGAAACGGCCTCGAGCAGGCGGGCGACGATCTGATCGGCGTCCACACCGTCGGCTTCGGCCTGGAAGTTGAGCAGGATGCGGTGCCGCAGGACCGGCAACGCCACCGCGCGGATATCCTCGGGCGCCGCGACGCTGCGGCCGTTCAACAACGCGCGCGCCTTGGCCCCAAGGACCAGCGCCTGGCCGGCGCGGGGACCGGCGCCCCATTTCACCCACTGCCGGACGACGGCCGGCACCGCATCGCCCGCATCGCCGGCAGGACGGCTGGCACGAACCAGCCGAAGCGCGTAGTCGATGACGTTCGACGCCGCCGGCACGTCGCGCACGAGATGACGCGCCGCCTCGATGTCGGCAGCGGCGGCGATTGGCGTCACCACCGGCTCCTTGTCGGTCGTCGTCTGCGCCAGGATGCGGTGCTCCTCGGCGGCGTTCGGATACTCGATGACCACGTTGAACATGAAGCGATCGAGCTGCGCCTCAGGCAGCGGATACGTGCCCTCCTGCTCAATCGGATTCTGCGTCGCGAGGACGAACAGCGGGCGCTCCAATTCGTAGCGGACGCCGTTGACCGTGACCTGATATTCCTGCATCGCCTCGAGCAGCGCCGCCTGCGTCTTCGGCGGCGTGCGGTTGATCTCGTCGGCGAGAATCACGTTCGCGAACACCGGTCCGGGGATGAAGCGGATGTCGCGGCGTCCGGTGCTGCGATCCTCTTCGATCACCTCGGTGCCGATGATGTCGGACGGCATCAGGTCGGGCGTGAACTGGATGCGGTTGAACTTCAGGTGAATGGCCTGGGCCAGCGTCTTGATCAGGAGCGTCTTGGCCAGCCCGGGAACGCCGCGCAGCAGGACGTGACCGCCGGCAAAGAAGGCGATGAGGATTTCCTGCACCACCGCGTCCTGCCCGATGATCGCGCGCGCCATCTCGTCGCGAAGGCGCGACGCCATCTGCTGTGCCTGGTCGAACGTCATCGAGCGGGCTTCTGCGGCGGAAGGTATTTCTTGTCGATGCCGGCGATCACGACGTAGTTCGGATCGACCATCTCGACGAGGTGAATGGTGGCGACTTTCGAGAGCAGCTCGTAGGCGTCCATGTCCGACAGGCCGTAGTCGGCGTGGATCCAGCCCACCAGCTCCGTAAACGCGATCCGCAACGCATCGTCGAGCGGACGGTAGGCGCCGACCGCCATCAGGCTGGAGGCGTTCTCGAAACGAGGCCAGCTGATTTTCCGGCCCTTGACCAGATCCACCTGCAGGCGGACCTTCAACGGCACTTCGATCGCCGTGCCGGCGACCTCGCCGTCGCCCTGCGCCGCGTGGCCATCGCCGAGATAGAGCAGAGCGCCGGGAGCGTTGACCGGGAGATACAACGTGTAGCCGGGACGAACTTCCGGGGCGTCCATGTTGCCGCCGAATTCCGCGGGGACGACCGAGCTGCGAGCTTCGCCGCCGGCGGGGGCCACGCCGATGCAGCCGAGGAACGGCTGGAGTGGAATCCTGACCGAGAACGCCGAGTCGAGCGCGTGAAACGTGGCCTGGTTCGCTTTCGCGTCGATGTCGTAGAACCAGATCTTCTCAGGCAGGTTGGCGTTCAACATCGGCGTATAGCTGGTGGTGTTGAGCGCACCGAACCCGGGCGCCAGCGCGCCGACGCCGCGAGTGGAATCGACGGTGAGGTCGAGAATCTTCACCACCAGCGTGTCGCCAGGCTCGGCGCCGGCGATCGCGAACGGACCGGTCAGCGGGTTGTCGCCCTTGACCATCGCCATCGTGTCGCCCGGCTTCCTGATCACGTTGCCGAACGCGTCGAAGGTGTTGGTCTCGAGGATGTCGCCCGGCTTGAGCGTGGCCACCGGCGGCACCGTCGCGTAGACGAATTTCAGATCCTTTTCGGAAGGCGTGTATCGGACCGTCTGTTGCGCGGCGGCCGAGCCGCACACTGTAAACAGGCAGGCAGCGATACCGAGCGCGCGACCGGGCAGCGTTGAACGCGTGCGTTTCGAGTCAGCCATCAGCAATCAGCCATCAGCAATCGAACTATCCGTTGCGCACTATCCGCGCCCAGGTGTCGCGCAGGGAGACCGTCCGGTTGAACACCAGCGCGCCCGGCCGCGAATCCGTGTCCACGCAGAAGTAGCCGAGCCGCTCGAACTGCACGCGCAGGCCCGGCTCGGCAGCAGCCAGGCTCGGCTCCGCCTTCGCGTCCGTCAGGACCTCCAGCGAACCTGGATTCAGGTAGTCGAGGAAGGTCTTCCCGTCCTTGCCGTTCTCCGGATCCTCGACCGAGAACAGCCGGTCGTAGAGACGCACTTCGACCGGCACCGCATGCGCCGCCGACACCCAGTGCATGCGTCGCCTTTACGCGGCGGCCGTCCGGCGAATCGCCGCCGCGGGTCGCCGGGTCGTAGGTGCAGCGGACTTCGACGATCGCACCGCGGTCGTCCTTGACCACCTCGGTGCAGGTGATGAAGTAGGCGCAACGCAGCCGCACTTCTTTCCCCGGCGACAGGCGGAAGAATTTCTTCGGCGGGTCCTCGCGGAAATCGTCCTGCTCGATGTAGAGCACGCGCGAGAACGGCACCTTGCGCGTGCCGGCCGACGGGTCCTCGGGGTTGTTGATCACGTCAACCTCCTCGACCTGTCCCTCCGGATAGTTCGTGATCACGACCTTGAGCGGGCGCAGCACGGCCATCACGCGCGGCGCGCGACGATTCAGATCTTCGCGGACGCTGTGCTCGAGCTGCGCGACGTCGATGACGTTCTCTTTCTTGGCGACGCCGATGCGCGCGCAGAAGTCGCGCATCGCCTCCGGCGTGTAGCCGCGGCGGCGCAGTCCGCTGATGGTCGGCATCCGCGGATCGTTCCAGCCGGCAACGTGCCGCTGCTCGACCAGCTGCAGCAGCTTGCGCTTGCTCATCACCGTGTAGTTCAGGTTCAGCCGCGCGAACTCAATCTGCTGCGGCTTGTCACCGTCGATGACCGCGTTGACCAGCCAGTCGTAGAGCGGCCGATGATCCTCGAACTCGAGCGTGCAGATCGAGTGCGTGATGCGCTCGAGCGCATCCGACAGCGGGTGCGCGAAGTCGTACATCGGATAGATGCACCACGCATCGCCGGTGCGGTGATGCGACGCGTGGCGGATCCGGTAGAGCGTCGGATCGCGCATGTTGAAGTTCGGCGACGCCATGTCGATCTTCGCGCGCAGCACGTGGGCGCCGTCGGGGAATTCGCCGGCGCGCATGCGCGCGAACAGGTCGAGGTTCTCCTCGACCGATCGGTTGCGAAACGGGACTGTCCCTTCCCGGCGCGGTCAGCGTGCCGCGGTAGGCGCGGATCTCGTCCGCGTTCAGGCTGTCCACGTAGGCCTTGCCCTGTTTGATCAGCTCGACGGCAAACTGATAGAGCCGCTCGAAATAATCCGACGCGTACAGCTCGGCGCTCCACTTGAACCCGAGCCAGGCGACGTCCTCCTTGATCGCGTCCACGTACTCGACGTCTTCTTTGGTGGGATTGGTGTCGTCGAAACGGAGGTTGCAGATGCCGCGCTGCTCCTCGGCGATGCCGAAGTTCAGGCAGATCGATTTCGCGTGGCCGATGTGCAGGTAGCCGTTCGGCTCTGGCGGAAACCGGGTGGCAACCCGGCCGTGATGCTTGCCCGACGCGAGGTCCGCCTCGACGATCGATCGAATGAAATCCACCGGGCCGCCGACTTCGGCCTCGGACACGTGGTCGTCCGTCATGGTATGGAAGCTATTCTAGTGCGGCAGGCGCGGACGCAGAAGCCCGTAGACCCAGGTGCCGGCCAGCGCACTGACGAGGGCGACCAGCATCACCGGAACGCCGCCGCCGACCAGCGCCACCAGCGGACCCGGACACGCGCCGGTGAGCGCCCAGCCCAGACCGAAGATGGTGCCGCCGACGACATAGCGCAGACCAGACCCGAGCTGCTTCCGCGGTAAACCCAGCGGCTCGCCGTCGGCGTCTCGCAGATCAAACCGCTTGATCACCAGCAACGACACCGCCGCGACCGCGACGGCGGCGCCGATGATGCCGTACATGTGAAAAGCGTCGAACCGGAACATCTCCTGGATGCGAAACCAGGAAACCGCTTCGGCCTCCATCAGAATTGCGCCGAACGCCGCGCCGACGAGGAAATAGCCGATCACAGAATCCTCGGCAGCAGCAGGAACGTCGTCGCTAGTCCACCCGCGAAGAAACCGATCACCGCCAGCAGCGACGGCAGCTGGCCGTCGGCGAGGCCGGCGATGGCGTGGCCAGAGGTGCAGCCGCCCGCGTAGGCGGTTCCGAACCCGACCAGGAAACCGCCGACGATGATGCAGAGGAAGCCGCGGAGCGTGAGCAGCGACGACCACGCGAACACGTCATGAGGAGCGAGTCCGGAAAAGTCGTGGATGCCGATCGCCCGCAGCGCGTCAACGGTGTGGGCCGAAATCTGGACCGGCGGTGGCGCGACAGCCGCAGCGATCATGGCACCGACGAAGACGCCCGAGAGGAACACCAGATTCCACGCGCCTGTCTTCTTCCAGTCGTGACTGAAGAACGCGATGCGCCCAGGTGCAATCGCGGCACAGATGTGGCGGAAATTGCTCGAGATGCCGAACGCCTTGTTCCCGAGCAACAGCAGCGCCGGAACCACCAGACCGATCAGCGGTCCCGCGATGTACCACGGCAGCGGATGCGGCATCTATGGCTCCCGCTTCCAGCGCGAGGCCACGGTGTTGCCGTCCGCGCCCGGGATCCGGCGCTTTCCGTTGACCGCGTGCTCCAGCTCGCGCGAGTCCAGCAGCGGCTCGAGGCGCGCGAGCGTCAACTCGCCGGCATGGGCGACGCTCAGATCGGCGCCGGTCAGATCGTGCGCAGCGGTCAACCAGTGCGGAATCGCAATCACCGTCATGCCCGCGGCTCGCGCCGCGGCGATCCCCGGAGCTGAATCCTCGATGGCAATTGACCTTCGCGGATCGACGCCGAGCCGCCGTGCCGCTTCGAGATAGACATCGGGCGCGGGCTTGCGATTGGCGACGACGTCGCCGGTCACGATCGCTCCGAACGCGCACGTCAACCCGATGCTTTCGACCGCAGGACCGACCCAGCGGGCTGGCGCAGACGAGGCAATTGCGACCGGGATGCGTGCGTCATCAAGCTGGGCGAGAAGCTCGCGAATGCCGCGCATCGGTTCGCGTGGCACGATTTGGTCGAACACGAGCCGCCGCTCGGCGTGATACGCCTCGCGTGACGGCGCCGTCGCCGATCGCTCCGCCAGCAGGGTCATCCAGCGCTCGTCGTGACCTTCGCTCCAGGTGCCAATCACTCCGCACCACTCCTCGATCGTCAACCTGGCGCCGCACCGCTCGTAGATGAGGCGATGCGACTCGAACTCCGGCGTCTCGCTATCGAGGATGATCCCGTCGAAGTCGAAAATCACGGCAGCAGGCAGCACTCTGGAATGATAGCCGGTCCCTGGGACTTGGTGCTTGGGACTGGTACGACGTTCAACGCTGAGCACGCCGAGCTCACAACGAATTTCAAAAAACAACAGCTTCTGCGGTCTCGGCGGTCTTTGCGTTGATCGTGGGCGCTCTACTCCGTTCGCAACGCCACCATGGGGTCAACCGACGTGGCGCGTCGAGCGGGAATGTAGCTGGCGAACAAGGCGACCAGCGCGAGAAATGATGCGGTCGCGATGAAGCTGAGGGGATCGGTCGCGCTGACGTTGTAGAGCAAGCTGGTGACCACGCGCGTCACCAGCGCGGCGCCGAGCACGCCGCAGACGATGCCGATTGCCGCCAGTCTCGCACCGTCGCCGACGATCAGCCCGAACACGCTCTGACGACTGGCGCCGAGTGCCATCCGCACGCCAATCTCCTGCGTGCGCTGCGACACCGCGTAGGAAAGCACGCCGTAGACGCCGATTGAGGCCAGCGCCAGGGCGATGCCGCCGAAGATCGAGAACATCCAGCCGAACAGCCGGTACTGCCAGTAGGTGTTCTCACGCAGGTCGTCGCCAATCTGCAGCGCAAACAGCGGCAGCGATGGATCGGCTTGTATGATTTCCTGACGGATCGCGTTGGTGATCGACGCCGGAGCAGCGCCGGCGACGCGAATCGTCAAGCCGGTATTACGAGTTGGATCGTAGGAGTACGACATGAACGCGTACGGCGACGGCTTGCCATCGCGGACGGTGAAGAGACGGAAGTCGGACACCTGCCCGACGACCGTGATCCACTGATTGGTCTTGTCGTCGCGCAGACGAAATCGCTGACCGATGACGTTGTCCAGCTTCGGCCACAACCGCTTCGCGAACACGCCATTGACCAGCGCCACTGCTGATTTTCCCTGGCCCTCGGCGTCCGTGAAATTGCGGCCGGCGGCGAGCGGCACGTTCAGCGTTTTCAACAGATGCGGGGTGATGGCGTAGTAGGAGATCTGCGGCTCCTCGCCGGGATTGACCGGCACGCCGTCAGCCACGACCGCCCCGTCCGACCCGCCTCCGCTGAGCGGCACCATGTTCGACGCGAACGCCGACACCACGCCGGGCAAGGCCTCGACGCGACGCACCACATCCTCCACCCGGCTGGCGATCGCCTCGGGCGCGTCGTAACGGCTGCCGGGCATGTAGAAGCGAAGCGTCATCAACGGAGCGGTATCCACGCCGGCACGCGCATCCTGCAGATTCATGAAACTGCGGATGAACAGCGACGCGCCCACGAGCAGCACGAGCGACAGGGCAATCTCGGCGACGACCAGGGTGCTGCGCAGACGGTTACGGCTGCCGCCGGCGCTGCCGCGGCCGCCGTCCTTCAACGATTCGGTGAGCTGTGTTTTCGACGCCTGCAGCGCCGGGGCCAGTCCGAAAATGAGGCCGGTCAACACCGACACCATCACGGTGTAGACGATGACGCGCGGATTCATGCTCCAGTCGACGTAGTAAGGCGCCTGGCTCTGCGGCGGGATCGACGAGGTCAGCCACTGCAGTCCGATGTAGGCGATGGCAACGCCGAGCGGTGCCGCGGCGAGGGCGATGAGCAGGCTTTCGGTGAGCAGCTGCCGCACGATGCGGGCACGGCCGGCGCCGAGCGCGGTGCGGACGGCAATCTCGCGCTGCCGCACGGTCGCCCTCGACAGCAACAGATTGGCGACGTTCGCGCACGCGATCAGCAGCACCAGGCTGACGGCTCCCATCATCGTCATCACGATGAGGCGGATGTCCGACGGCATCATGCTGTCGCGCAGGGTGATCGCCGAGGCGCTCCAGCCCTGATCGTCCCGCTGTTCTTTCGCGAGCTGCTCGCCGATCGCAGCAATGTCGCGCCGCCCGTCGCCGAACGAGAGCCCCGGTTTGAGCCTGGCGAACACCTGAAGGTTGCGGACCCCGCGCGCGCCGCTGTATTCAATCGGCGTCTGCGGAATCCAGAGCTGCGCGCGGTTGGGAAACTGAAACTTCGGGGGCATGACGCCGATGACCGTGTGCCGGTCCCCGTTGACGGTGATGGTGCGCCCGACGAGCGCCGGATCACCGGCGTAGCGGCGTTGCCAGATGCCGTAACTGAGCAGCACGACGTGAGCCGCACCCGGTGTGTCTTCCTCTTCGCGAATCTGGCGGCCCAGAATCGGCTGGATCCCGAGCATCGGAAACATGTTCCAGGTGACGGTGGCGCCGTCGAACCGCTCGGGCTCGTCGCGGTCCGAGAGCGTCAGGCTGCGCCCGGCGACCGCGGCCATTTCGGAAAAGGATCGGGTGCGTGATTTCCAGTCCTGCAGGTCGAGATACGAAACGCTGCCGCGATCGATGCCGTTGACCGGCTGCGTCGTATTCAGGGACAAGAGACCGTCGGGGTCGCGGAATGGCAGCGGCCTGATGGCCACGGTGTCGACCACGCTGAAAATGGTGCTGTTGACGCCGATGCCGAGCGCCAGGCACGCCACGGTCAAGGCGACGAAGCCCGGCGCCTTGATCAACGTCCTGAAGGCGTAGCGTAGGTCGTAGAGCAGCGTGTCCACGTCCACGCTTTAGACGTGGAACCGGCATGACTGTTCCGCCGGTCGTGCGGCAGGCGTCATACTTGCGCCGTGCACCTCGAGACGGAAGTCTGGCTGCCACGCCCGCGCGACCAGGTGTTCGCCTTCTTCTCCGAGCCCGCCAATCTCGAGTCGCTGACCCCGCCATGGCTGCATTTCCGAATCCTGACAGCCTCGCCCATCGTCATGGGTCCTGGCGCCCTCATCGACTATCGAATCCGGGTTCATGGCATTCCGATCTCGTGGCGATCCGAGATCAGCGACTGGTCGCCGCCCTCACACTTCGTGGACGTCCAGGTCCGCGGGCCGTACAGCCGCTGGGAGCACACTCACTCGTTCGAACAGGTACGAGGCGGCACCATCGTTCGCGATTCGGTCGAGTTCGAGGTGCCGTTCTCGCTGGTGGCTGGCCCGTTCGTCCGCCGCGACGTGGAGAAGATCTTCGCCTATCGCAGCGAGGCGCTGCTGAAGCGCTTCACACCTCTACACCTCTAGACGTAGCGCAACCAGAAGTCGCGGCGCCGGCGCTTCACGTCCGCATACCAACGGCACAGTGGGTACAACGCGATCACCACCGAGACCCACACCAGGTAGACAACCGGCAGCGAAAAACCCCATCCGGGCGGCGCGGAAAACGGGTAGTGCGCAAGGTCAGGTGATTCGAGCATCCAATGGACTTCGCCATAGCGCGCGTACGACGCGCCGATTG
The DNA here is from genome assembly GCA_963711765.1 of uncultured Acidobacteriota bacterium. Classification (GTDB taxonomy): domain Bacteria; phylum Acidobacteriota; class Vicinamibacteria; order Vicinamibacterales; family CAVVIG01; genus CAVQFC01. Next base: position 499,143 of record CAVQFC010000001.1, read on the forward strand.
CGAGCAGGTGGATCAGCGGCAGGTGCACCAGAAAATAGAAAAGCGGCACGCTGCCGAACACCAGTACCGGCCTCAGTCTCCTCGGCGTGCGGTCATCCGCCCAGCCAAGGGCGAGCAGCGCCGGACCGAGCGTCATCAGGAGAAAGAGCAGCGACGGCGGATATTTCGTGGTGTTGAGAAACGACAGCACCGTCTTCGCGGTCGACCCGCGCACGCTCCAGCGTGACGGATCGCCATAGACGTTCACGGCACGCAGCAGCACGAACGCGACGGTCATCGCCACGCCGCCTCGCCGCAGAAACCCCCGCCGGCGATCGCGTGACCAGTCGTAGACCCGCCCGAGACCGAAACCCGCAGCCGTCACGCCAACCCAGGGCACCAGTGGATAGGACGCGAACACCAGGAAGGGCGGCTGGCTCAGCACGACGCCGGGCCGATGCAGGACGGCCCAGATCGGGTTGGATGTGGACACCCCGTCAAAGAGGTTGTGGCCGAGGATCAACACGACGCCGAGGATCGTCACCACGCCAGTCGGCAGATACACGAGCGCCGACAGCGCGATCATCGACCAGCCCAACGCCCACAGCACCAGCAGCATGGTGACGCGGTAGTCCACGTTGAACTGAAATCCCAGGCAACGCACTACGGTCAACTCGAGCACGATGAGCCACAGGCCGCGCGTCAATAGAAAACGCGACAAGGCGCCGACCGACATTTTTCGCAGCGCCAGGTATGCACCGGTGCCGGTCAGCAGGAAAAACACCGGCGCGCAGATGTTGGTGACCCAGCGCGTAAAGAACAGCGCGGCGCTGGCGCGCGCCGGATCGGTCGGACTGACGCCGGGGACGCCGAAGAAGTCGCGGACGTGATCGAGCGCCATCAGAATCATGATCGCGCCGCGTACAAGATCGATCGACTCGATGCGGCCGCGAGCGCTGGATTCAGCCGACCTCACGTGTGGTGATCCGCGATACCAGGCGGCGATCAATATTCGATCAGCAGGCGCGCCGCGCGTTCGATCTGCGCGTCGCTCGGCAGGTAGAACTCCTCGAGCGACGGCGAGTACGGCACGGGCGTGTCGAGCGCGCCGATAATGCGGACCGGCGCGTCGAGCGATTCGAACGCTTCTTCCTGAACGATCGCCGCGAGGCTTTCGCCGATGCCGCCGGTGCGCGAGTCTTCGTGGATGATCAGCACCTTGCCGCAGTGGCGCGCGACCGACGAGCAACGCCTCGCGGTCGAGCGGCACCAGCGTGCGCAGGTCCAGCACGCTCGCCTGGATGCCGTCCTGCGGCCAGCCTCTCGGCCACCCGCAGGCCCGACGTGGACGAACGCGCCGTACGAGACGATCGCGATGTCGCCGCCGGCGCGCCGAAGCGCCGCGCGTCCGAGCGGCATCGGCGCCGGCGCCGCGTCGCCGAGCATCTGCTTGATGCGCGGATCCCGGTACAGCGCGATGTGCTCGTAGAACAACACCGGATCCGGATCGGCGACCGCCGCCGCCATCAGTGCGCGGGCGTCGTGCGGCGTGGACGGGACGACGATTTTCAGGCCCGCCGTGCGATAGAACCAGGCTTCGGTGTTCTGCGAGTGATACGGCCCGGCGTGGCGCAGGCCGCCCCACGGCATGCGCACCACCATCGGCACGCTGCCGCCCCAGCGGTAGCGGATCTTCGCGGCGTTGTTGACGAGCTGATTGAAGCCGGTCGCGACGAAGTCGTTGAACTGAATCTCGCCGATCGGGCGCTGGCCCGCCAGCGCCGCGCCGACGCAGACGCCGAGCACCGCGCCCTCGGCGAGCGGCGAGTTGATCAGGCGATCGCCGAACTCCTTGAGCAGCGGCCGCAGCAGCAGGAACGCGTTGCCGTAGCGGCCGCCGACGTCTTCGCCGTAGAGAAACACGCGCGGATCGGCGCGCAGCGCGTCGCCGATGCCGAGCATCACGGCTTCGAGGAAGGTGCGGCCCTTCGGATCGAAAGGCGGCGCATTTTCGACAACGGCCGCACGGTCGACTCCGGCGCTGGACGGTTCGTCAGCTCCGCCATTTCCGGACGCCTCGGCCTGATTGGTGTGGAGCCTGACGCCGGGATCGAGCGCTTCGTGATGCGTGCGCGGCATCTCGTGCGGCGAACACGCCGACGCCGGCCTGCGCCGGCTCCGGCCACGGCGCGTCGATCACGGCGCGCGCCTCGGTCTCGACGATCGCCTCGGCTTCACGCTTGAAGCGATCGACATCGCCCGGCTCGATGACGCCGTCGGCCTGCAGCCTCGCCGCGTAGGTCAGCAGCGGATCGCGCGCGGCCCAGTACTCGTAGAGTTCGCGGTTGGCGTAGCCCGGTTCGACCAGCGGCGGATAGTCCCACGAGTTCTGCGGATCGCGACCGAGGTAGAGCATGTCGTCGTGATGCGCGTGGCCGCACATCCGCATCATCACCGTTTCGATCAGCGTCGGGCCGCGGCCGGCTCGCGCCCGTTCGGCCGCCCAGGTGAACGCCGCCGCAATCTGATCCGGATCGGTGCCGTCGATGGTGATGCCCGGCACGCCGTAACCGGACGCCTTGTCGGCGAAGACGCGCACCGCGGACTGATCGGCAACCGGCGTCGACAGCGCGGTCTGGTTGTTCTCGATGCAGAACACCGCCGGCAGCCGCCGCGCGGCGCAGAGGTTGATCGCCTCGTGCCATTCGCCGAGCGACGAACCGCCCTCGCCGATGAACGAGACGGCGACGCGTTCGGATCCGTCGCGCTGGAAGGCCATCGCCATGCCGGCAATCGTCAGCGTCGCGGTGGTGAGCGGCGCTGCCGGCGGCAAGACACCGTTCGCGAAATCGCCGATGTGCAGATCCTTGCCTTCGAGCGGCGGACCGGCCTTGCCCATCTGCGCGTTCAGCACCATGCGCACCGTCGCCGGCCTCGGGCCGCATGCCGAGGGTGACGCCGAGATCGCGAATGACGGGACCGATCACGTCGCCGGTCCATCCGCCGTCGGCGGTCGCGATACGCGGCGCCGCGGCGCAGGCGGATCGCTGCCGCGTAGATCGCTTCCTGGCCGAGCGAGCGGAAACCCTTGCCCTGAAACGCCGTGCCGCCGTAGCGGACCTCGCCGCCGGTGAAGCAGGCTCTTGAGCCGGTTGTCGGTGGCGCGCGTGAGGATCATGCCGCGCAGGATCTCGATCCGCTCGTCAGGGGTCAGCGACGCCTGAATGGCGGCGCGGCGAAGAAAACCGTCGCAATCGTCGATCAGCTGCGGCCGCCGCCTGCTGCAGTCGCGCCGGCAGCCGGCGTCCGGGGAGACGACTCCGCCAGGCCGTCCGGCGGCGTGCGCGGCCTTCAGACGCTTCGTCAGCTCGCGCCGAAGCAGTGGACGCAGAGCTTCGATTTTTTTGTCGTCCCGCGCGGCGCGGCCGTGGGTCGCCGACTCGAACGCGTCGAGCGCGTCAGCCAGCGCAAAGGGGTGGCGCTCGGCGACGAAGGCGCCAAAGCGGCTCGCCAGTCCTGACAGCTTCTCGACCTCCGCGGTCTTCCGCATGGGCGATGCATCCTATCAAAAAGCGTCATCGGCGCAAGGCCGGCTGATCTGGCTGATCAGAGCGGGTGAATCAATCCGGACCGTTCGATTGCAAGGCGCTCGCCCGACTTCAACCGCGCGAAATCAGCCGCCCCGAGCGCAATCACCGGGAACGACTTGCCGTACATCACGTCCGCCACGATCGACGCCAGCGCAAAAAACGAATCGACCCCGGTGGTTACGATCGCGGCTGGCGCCGTGCCGGCGCGCACGGCCTCGAGCAGCACGGCCGTCGTCGTCGAAGAGCCCTTGCTGAACGGCACAGCAAGGATTCGTCCGGTCGCACAGACGCCGGCGAGCGGGTGACGCCGATCGATGATCCGGCCGGTGTGGAAGTCGAAGCCGCCCCAGAACGAGAGCGCATCGCTGGTGACCAGCGCCTCTCCCTCGGCGCTCCCGGCGACGATGGCCCGTCCGTTGATCATCCCTGCAGCCACACCGACTCGTCGCGCACCACCCGGCCTTCGACCGCCGAGTTGACGCAGTCCGCGAGGCTGCCGAAGGTCACGCGTGTATCGAGCAGGCTCGGGGCGTAGTAGGCGTACTTCGCCGAGTTGGTCATCAGCAGTCTTGATCTCGGGCGGCAGCATCGGTGACGCGAGGATGCAGGTGTCGAGCGTGATCTGCGCGCCGAACGCCACGACCGGCTCGAGCACGCCCTTCTCCTGCGCGTGTTCCTTCATCAGGCGGCTCGACGTGATCAGAAACTTGACGCGCGGGTGCACGTGCCGTCCGGTCACCAGCGGCGCGAGCAGACCGAACTCGGCCAGCGAAAAATGCGGGCTGCCGAGGATCACCATGTCCAGCTCGCGGCCGTCCGCGGTCGTCAACTCGCTGCGGGCGGCGCGGAGATCGCCGACGGTAACGGCGACGGCTGCGGGCGCCGCTTTGCCCTGGAACGCCGCGTCCAGCGTCGGCCGCTTCCGGCGTGATGCCGACCATGTGAAACAGTGCGACGCGTCCAGACGACGCGGCAGCGGCGGCAAATGCCTTCAGTTGATCTTCCGACGGCTTGGACGACGATGCCGTCGATCACCGGGATGCGATCGCCGGCCCGCGCCCCGACCAGGTGACCGAGCACGGCGAAGAACTGATCGTCCTGCTGCAGCGCCTGCGGTACGTGGTCGAGCCGCAGCAGCATCTCGCCGGCGCGATGTTCGGTGAGATGCAGGCCGATCGCCGGCACGCGGCCGGCGATCGCGCAGCAGATGTCGAGCAGGTCTGGATACCGTTCGGTCCGCGCGCCGATGACCGAGTTGGCGAACGAGATCGCGTTCGACTCGCCCCACGCGATCTGCTGGCCGAACACGGGACGCATGTGGGTCTGGTAGGGTGCGCAGGTCCAGGTCGGCACGGCGCCCATGCGCTCGTAGGCGAGCATCTGGCGGGCGGCCTTGGCGGCCCATTCGGCTTTGACCGCCCAGTCCTTCCAGCCGCATTCGTCCACGCCGCTGACGTTCAGGCTGGTTGGTACGGCGACCTTCGCACCGAGCGAGGCGAGGCGCTCGGCGAACTCGAGCGTGGCGTCGCCCAGATAGATGGTGCTGTCGATGTGCGCCTGCGAGATGTCCATCAACTCGCCTGCGCCGTAGACCTCGGCCATGCGCACGAGGATCGACATCGCCAGCTGCGGCGCCCGGCCACGCTCACCCGCCAGCATCGCGCGGTCGCCGTCGCTCAACAGCAGCATCGCTTTAACTATAATCCCCGCATGCGTCAGCCCATCGCCGCGCTCGCCGCGCTCCTCGTCGCCACGACGCCGATGATGCTCGCCGGACAACGCGCCCCTCGCGATCAGCCGGATGCCACGGTCACCATCCTGAAACCGGCGCGCGTCTTCGACGGCGAGACGATGCACCAGGGATGGGCGGTCCGCGTGAAAGGCGAGCGGATCGACGCCGTCGGGAGCGACAGCAGCGTCGCGGCAGCGGGCGCGAAGATCATCGACCTTCCCGGCACCACGCTGACGCCTGGTCTGGTCGAAGGCCACTCGCACATCCTGCTGCACTCCTACAGCGAAGCGTCCTGGGACAACCAGGTGTCGCGCGAGGGACTCGGGCTCCGGATCGCGCGCGCGACCAATCATCTGCGCTCGACGCTGATGGCAGGCTTCACGACGGTTCGCGACCTCGGTACCGAAGGCGCTCAGTACGCAGACGTCGAGTTGAAACAAGCGGTGGCGCAAGGGATCATTCCGGGACCGCGAGTGCTCGCCTCAACCCGCGCGATTGTCGCAACCGGCAGCTACCAGCCGAAGTTCGTTCCCGAATGGAACGTCCCGCAGGGCGCGGAAGAAGCCGACGGCGTGGACAGCCTGATGCGGGTGATTCGCGATCAGATCGGCAAGGGCGCCGACTGGATCAAGTTGTACGGCGACTATCGCTGGGGACCGCTGCCCGGTTCGCATCCGACGTTCACGCTCGACGAAATGAAACGCGCGGTCGAAACGGCGGACAGCGCCGGAGTGCCGGTCGCGGTCCACACCAGCACGGTCGAGGGCATGCGCCGGGCGACGCTGGCCAACGTCGCGACCATCGAGCACGGCAACGACGGCACGCCCGAGATCTTCAAGCTGATGGTCGAGCATCACGTCGCCTGGTGCCCGACGCTCACCGCCGGCGCGGGGCCGTGGCCGCCGGCGGATCCGGACTCGCCGGCCAACATGCGGAAGCGGGCGGTGTTCAAGGCCGGCCTCGATGCCGGCGTGACGATCATCAACGGCAGCGACGTCGGCACGTTTCCGCACGGAGAGAACGCCCGCGAGATCGAGGCGATGGTCGCCTACGGCATGACGCCGGCCGCCGCGCTCAAGAGCGCGACCTCGGTCGCCGCGCACGTGCTGCGGATGGACACACAGATCGGTCAGGTCAAACCTGGGCTCTACGCGGATCTCGCCGCCTTCGACGGCGATCCCACCACCGACATCACGGCGCTCAGGCGCGTCACGTTCGTCATGAAAAACGGCATCGTCTACAAGAATTAAGATCAGGTATGGCTTTCACCACGTTGATTTCGACCGGCGCGCTCGCCCTTCACCTCGACGAACCGGAGTTCGCCATGGTCGACTGCCGCTTCAAGCTCGACGATCTGGCCTGGGGCGAGGGCGAATACGCGAAGGCGCACATTCCTGGTGCGGTCTACGCGAGCCTCGACCGCGATCTTTCCGGCGCGAAGACCGGAACCAACGGACGCCATCCACTGCCGGCAGTCGATGCGTTGACACGGACGCTGAGCCGATTCGGCATCGCGTCGGGCGTCCAGGTGATTGCTTACGATCAGGACAATGGAATGTACGCGAGCCGTTTGTGGTGGCTCTTGCGCTGGCTGGGACACGACGCAGTGGCCGTGCTCGACGGTGGGTTCGCGAAGTGGACGGCTGAAGGACGCGCGACCAAGGCGGAAGTCGAGTCCAGAAAGCCGCGGACCTTCACTGCCGCATTGCGGCCCGGGATGGCCGTTGACGTCAACGACGTGAGCTCGCGTGTCGGCCGGCCGGACTGGCGGCTGGTCGACGCGCGCGCTGGCGAGCGCTACCGTGGCGAAGTGGAGCCGCTCGACAAGAAAGCGGGCCACATTCCCGGCGCCGCGAATCATTTCTTTGGCTCGAACCTGGCGGACGACAAGACGTTCCGCACTCCCGAGGAACTGCGCGCCGGCTTCAAGGCCGCACTCGGCGACCGCTCCCCCGATCATCTCGTCTGCTACTGCGGCTCAGGGGTGACGGCATGTCACAACCTGCTCGCGCTCGAACACGCCGGCCTGACCGGTGCGGTTCTCTATCCGGGATCGTGGTCGGAGTGGTCCGCCGATCCGTCGCGTCAGACCGAAAAAGGCTGAGATCGCGCTGCAGGCGGACACGAAGCATTTCCAGCGAACCGGTCCTAAGAGAACGTCGCCTCTACGCGATAACATACGTCCACCATGAACCCAACGCACGCACCCGTACGCTCGGCGAGCCTGCCGACCCCCGCGGGACCGTATTCACCCGGCATGGGCTTCGAGCGCCTGATTTTCGTCTCCGGTCAGGGCGGTGTCGACCATGCCACCGGCCTCCTCGCCGACGATGTCGAGGCGCAGACCGAACAGGTGCTGAAGAACGTGCAGGCCATCCTCGAAGCCGCGGGCTCGAGCCTTCAACACGTCCTCCGATGCGGCGTGTTTCTCATCGACATCGGCGAGTTCACCAAGATGAACGGCGTCTATTCGCGGATGTTCGGCGACCATCGTCCGGCGCGGACCACGGTGCAGGTTGCCGGACTGCCGGGACCCGGACTGCGCGTCGAGATCGACGCCATCGCCTACAAGCCGTGAGCTGATGCCATCCCGCCGGCAACACCGACCCTGATCGAGTCTGCGCCACCGACGACGTCCGCGGCGTCGCTGTGGACGACTGTCCGCGAGTCGCTCGCGGGGTCGCATCACGGCGAGTACACCGACGGTCCGATCGACCGCGCGATCCTCCTGCTCGCGATCCCGATGGTGCTCGAGCTCGTGCTCGAGTCGGTGTTCGCGGTCGTCGACGTCTTCTTCGTTTCGCGCCTGGGCGCGGACGCGATCGCCACGGTCGGTCTGACCGAGGCGCTGATGACGCTCGTCTACGCGGTGGCGATGGGCCTCGGCGTCGGCGCGACGGCGACTGTCGCGCGCCGCATGGGCGAGCGCGATCCGGACGGCGCCGCCGAGGCGGCGGTCCAGGCGATCCTGCTCGGCCTCGTGGTCGCCATTCCGGTCGGCGTGTTCGGGTTTTCGTTTCCGCGGCCAATACTGGCGCTGATGGGCGCGACGCCGGAAGTGCTGGCCCACTCGTCGTTCCCGGCGATTCTCTTCGGGTTCAACGGCGTCATCCTGATGCTGTTCCTCATCAACGCCGTGTTCCGAGGCGCGGGCGACGCCGCGATCGCGATGCGCGTGCTGTGGATCGCCAACCTCATCAACATCTGCCTCGATCCCTGCTTCATCTTTGGGCTCGGACCGTTTCCGCGCCTCGGCGTCACCGGTGCGGCGGTCGCGACCACGACCGGACGCGGCATCGGCGTGCTGGTGCAGCTCTACTTCCTGTCACGACCGGACGGCCGTATCTCGATCCGGCGCCGCCACCTGCGGCTCAATCCGGTTGTGATGCTGAACATGGTGCGCCTCTCCGGCAGCGCAGTGTTCCAGACCCTGATCGGGACCACCAGCTATATCGGTCTGATGCGGATTCTCGCGTCGCTTGGCAGCGTGCCGGTCGCGGCCTGCACGATCGTGATCCGGATCATCATGTTCGTGCTGCTGCCGTCGTGGGGATTGTCAAACGCCGCGGCCACGCTGGTCGGCCAGAATCTGGGCGCAGCCAAGCCGGACCGGGCCGAGCAGTCGGTATGGCGCGCCTGCGTGTACAACGCGGGCGTGCTCGGCGTGCTGGGGATTGTCTTCGTCCTCTTCGCGGACGTGGTGGTCGGCTGGTTCACCCAGGATCCGGCGGTCAAGCCGCTTGCGACAAACGGACTACGGATCGTCAGCGCCGGCTTTCCGTTCTACGCGGCTGGCTACGTCCTGACCGCGGCGTTCAACGGCGCCGGCGACACGGTGACGCCAACGCTGATCAACCTCGGCTGCTTCTGGGCCTTCGAGCTGCCGCTGGCCTACGCGCTGGCGCGGACGTTCGGTTACGGCCCGCCCGGCGTGTTCTGGGCGCTGGCGGTGTCGTTCTCGGTGATGTCGATCGTCTCGGGGTGGTTGTTCCGGCAGGGGCGGTGGAAGTTGAAACGCGTCTAGCGAAACGGCGTCAATGAACCTGCGGCGCCTGCGAGAAGGGCACGTCATCGTGCAGGGCGCGCCAGTCGTCTTCCAGAATCGAGAAGAGTGCCTGGTCGAGGCGCTGGCCCTTGCAGAGGAATGACTGGCGCAGCACGCATTCCTGAACCGCCCCGATCTTGAGCAGAGCGCCGTTGCCGCGGCCGTTCAGCACTGCCGCGCGAGCCTCCAGCCGGTGCACGCCGACCGTGTCGAACGCGAACTCGAGCACCAGATCCGCGCTGTCCTGAAACACGCCGGTGCCCCAGAAGGGGGAGCCAATAGCGAAGCCCCATTCCGCGGTCTCGAAACCAGGCTCGGTTTCGCGCAGCTGGAAGATGCCGATCGCGGTGTCGTAGCCTTGGATCGTGACCGCGTAGCAGGCGTAGCCGCCGGCGGCGCGCTGACGGTGCGTCCAGGCGATGAAGCGCTGGAAGCCATCGGGCGTCGTGGGCGGGGGTGAGATGAAGCGCGACACCTCTTCGGCGGTGAGCAGCGCGAACAAGGACGCGGCGTCAGACGAGCGCAGTTCCCGTAACATCACGCGCCGACCGGTCAGGACAGGCAAGCCTTCGCGCAAATCGGTGCTGATCTCTCCAGCCGACGGTTGCGCCGTGTTCACCTGAACGTTGGTGTAGAGATCGAACTCTGCACGATACGGCATCTTCTCCATCAGCGGCCACCCTTCAGCGTCGTCAATATCTTCGTCGTCGTTTTGGGTAACACTGTCGAAGTCGTCGGCGGCGTGCTGGCGCCAGCTGCCGTCGTTGCGGTTGGTGTCGTGGTCGATACCGTCGTCGTTGGCGTGGTCGAAGAGACAGTCGTCGGGGTCGTGGTCGTCAGCGTGGGCGTTTGCGAAGTCGTCGGCGTGGTCGCCACGGTCAGGAGCGACGCCGGCGCCGACAACGTCGTGGTTACCGTCGAAGTCACCGTCGTGGCGACGTTCGTTACCGCAGGCGCGACGGCTGCGAGCGGCGGCGGCGCGATTTCGAGCAGCTGCAGCAGTGCCTTGTCCGACAGACTGTCGAATGCCTGGCTGCCACTCAGCTGTGTCTGCGAGCCGCCTGCGGCCGAGACCCAAACCGTGGAAAGGGAGTTCGCGGTACCCCACACGATGTTGTCGCCGTCGACGGCAACGCCCCACACGACGTTCTGTCCGTCGGCTGACGTTCCCCACACGATGTTGTCGTCGGCGCTGGCTGTCCCCCAGACGATGTTGTCGTTGTCGCTGGCGGTGCCCCACACGATGTTGTCCGCATCGACGGCGGTGCCCCAGACGATGTTGTCGTCGGCGCTGCCTGTGCCCCACACGATGTTGTCCGCGGCCGCCGCGGTACCCCACACGATGTTGTCCGCGACTGCTGCGGTACCCCACACGATGTTGTCGGCGGCTGCAGCGGTGCCCCACACGATGTTGTCGGCATCGGAAGTGCCCCAGACGATGTTGTCGCAGTCCGCGCCGCCGCAGTCGGTTCCCCAGACGATGTTGTCGTCGCCGGACGCGGTGCCCCACACGATGTTGTCACCGTCGGTCGCCGTGCCCCACACGATGTTGTCGCCGCCGGCCGCCGTGCCCCACACGATGTTGTCGCCCGCGTCGGTCTGCGCCACGCCCCAGGTGGTGCCGATCGAGAAGGCGTTGGCGCCGATCTTCGGCGAACCATTCGACAACAGGTGGTTGCCCCAGATGATGTGCTTGCTCCACATCGCCTGGGAGGGAATCTTGTCGGTCGGTTGTGCGGTGGCGTAGAAACGCGCGAGGCGGATGGCGCCGACGACGTTCAGAAAGCCGGCGCCCTGCGTCAGCGCGTCGTAGTTCGGGTACTGCTGCGCGGTGTACTGCAGAATCGCCTTCACCGCGTTCGGCGTCAGGTTCGGGTTTGCCTGAAGCATCAGCGCGACGGTGCCGCTGACGACCGGCGCCGCCATGCTGGTGCCGCTCAGGCTCAGATACGGAGTAAACGCGGTCGGCACGAGGCCGGGAATCAGCGCCGCCGTCAGGTTCGCGTAGAAGTTGCTGCCCGGAACGGCCAAAGATACCGTGCCGGTGCCGGGCGCGACGAGGTCCGGCTTCGCGCCGAAGTCGATCGGCGACGGTCCGCGCGAACTGAACGTGCCGATGGTGTCGTCGCCGCGGGTCGGCGTGCCGTTCGTGCTCGAGGCGCCCACAGTGAGCACCCACGGCGCGTTGCCGGGAGCGCTGATGCCGCCGTACTGTTCGTGGCCGGCGGCATTCTTTCCGAGGTTGCCGGCCGCGCCGACGACGACAATGCCGGCGTCCACGAGGCGCTTGGCGGCCAGGTCGAGCGGGTCGGTAAAGGCGGACTCGTTGATCGCCGAGCCGACCGACATATTGACGACGCGAATGTTGTAGGCGGCGTGGTTGGCGAGGACCCAGTCGAGCGCCGCGATGATGTTGCTGATCGTGCCGTTGCCCTGGTCGTCGAGGACGCGGAGCGCGATGATCGATGCTTCGGGAGCGACGCCGGCCTTCTGGCCGTTCGAATCGTAGCCGTTGCCGGCGATGATGCCCGCGACGTGCGTGCCATGACCGTCGCCGTCGTGCGGCGTCGTGTAGCTGCCCACGAAGTCGACGAACCTGGAGACCCGCTGATTCCCGTATGGGTAGACGATACTCGAGGTGTTGGTCAGGTCGTCATGCCAGCTGGTGACGCCCGAGTCGATCACGGCGATGCCGATGCCCTTGCCGGTGAGGCCCAACGTCTGCTGCACGACGCGCGAGCCGACCGTTAAGGAGGTGCGGTAGTTGAACTTACCAGACGGGCGGTCGTAGTGGATGCGGAACACCGACGGGTGCGACGCCATCTGCTGCAGCACGCCGTTGGGGATATCGAGAACCTGGCCGTTGATGATGCCGAGCTTGCCGCTCGACTTCGAGTATCTCGCGAACTCCGCGGGTAGTTTAGCCCCGGGCACCAGTTCGACGATGGCCCGGGTTGTTTGTGAGGAGGATTGGCCCGCTCGCTTCGTCAGTTCGCCGTCGAGCTTGTAGTTCCTGGCGAAGCCGTTGGCATGTCCGGGCTTGACCTGCGGAACGGTGAACGCGTGCTTCGCCTTTGGCTTGAATGACTTGGAGCCTGAGGCGGTGGCATTCGGCGTCGCGCCGAAGAGGAAGAGAACGGCTGCGGCGAGCCCAAGCGCCGAACGTCTGGGTCCCCAGACAGCCTTCTGTCTGAGCGCAGCCACAGGTCGAGGTAGACGCATACAGCCCAGTATAGTGCAAGACTTTCGCCACCTGTGCCGTTTCAGATTTGCTGCACTCACGACGTTTAGAATCAATATCTTACGGATCAGGCTCAGGCACGGGACAGCACACTAGATCGCAAGCGCTGTGCAGTTTCCGAACAGACAGCGACGGGCAGATAGCAGGATCTGTCAAAAAAGCCCAGCAAAACGCTGATTCGCTGCAAATGCTCCGATTCAGAACACGTTTTGTCAAGAATGACCACATCAGTGGTTCAAAGTACCCGTCTGTCATGTCGAACGCTAGAACGATTCGATTCCCGTGCAGATCCGTGACCGAATACAGATCATGAGTCGCTCAGTCGTCGAGGGTTCTGGGCCAATCGTCCCGAAGCAGCCGTGACATCGAGCGGTCAGCCAGCCGCCGGCCGCCGGTCTGGCACCGCGCGCAGTAGTTGCACTCGTTCGAGGCGTAGACGATGCGCTGGACCGGTGCGGCGCAGATCGGACACGGCAGCTTGAACCGTCCGTGCACGGCCATGTCGTCGCGGAACGCCGTCACCTTTTCGGGAAAGCCGGAGGCCACGTCCTTTCGCAATCGATCGACCCAGTCCAGCAGCGTGGCGCGGGTCGCCTCGTAGAGACGGCGGTGTTCTTCCGCGGACAGGCTGCGGGTGAGCTTGAGCGGCGACAGTCTCGCGGCGTGCAGAATCTCGTCCGAATAGGCATTCCCGATGCCGCTGAACAGATGCGGGTCGGTCAGGGCGCGCTTCAGGGTGTGGTTCTCACGAGTCAAGGCTGCCGCGAAGGTCTCGGGCGCCGCCTCGAGCGGCTCGACACCGCCCGGATCCAGGCCGCGAAGCGCCGCCTCGCCTTTCACCAGCTGCATCGACGCGCGTTTCCGCGAGCTCGCCTCGGTGAAGAACAGCAGGCCGTTGGGAAATTCGAAGCGCGCCAGCAACTGCTTCGGTCCCATGCCGGGCGTTTTCCCCGGCTCGCGCCAGCGCAGTCGCCCCGCAATCATCAGGTGCAGCACCAGGAACAGCGGCTCGCCTGAGGAACCAGCCGGCGGGTCGAACACAAGCACGATGCGTTTGCCGACGCGACGCACGCCGTGAACGACTTGTTCGTCGATCGACTCGATCGGCGGATCGACCGAGCGCAGAACGAAGGGGCTCAGGAGGACGAGACGATCCAGGCGCTGGCCGGCGACGTGACGTTCGAGTGCTTCGATGTAGACAACGACGTCCGGGAGCTCGGGCATGAATCAGCGTCCATGCTATTTTCGTAGCCACGACACGATCTGTTCGCGCGTCCAGTGGTGATCGTCGTTCAGGTGCAGGATGATCGCGTTCAGCGGCAGCCGTTTGTTGCAGCCCTCCGGACAGCGACGGCGGACGTTTTCCAGACAATCGAAGAGGCGATCGAGCCGCGGGCGGATCGAGCCGGCTTCGTCGGGCAGGGCGTAGGCGCCTTCGTATGCCGCGCCGAGTGCGCAGGATCCGCCGCCGCCGGAAAAATATTCGCCGAACGCCTGCGTCGGCCGGCGCCTGGCGCCCGCCGCAATGGCATCCGCGAGCTCGATCTGATCTGTGCGCGGGACCTGATGCATCGCCGCCTCCTGGCGCAGCCGGCAAGCTGCCGTGGGCGCAACCTGCCCGCATTCTACGCTCGGCGCTGCAAAGGTGCATCTGTCCGGAAACGACCAGTGTGCGAGCGGCCCGGCGGGCGGCGTTGTACGCTACCCTGAGAGCGGCTGCGAACGCGGTCGCGGCGTCCTAACCATATGCGCCTTCTGGCTCTGCTGTGTGCCGCGACTCTGCTCGCCTCCCCGGCGATGGCGCAGGAGCTGGAATCGAACAAATCACTCGATCGCATGCGCACGGTGCTGGCCAACGAAAAGCCGTTGATGCTGGCGCTCCCTGAGCCGCAGGCAGACTTCAAGGTCGAGATCAAGGCGATCCACCCGTTTCATGAGGTCTTCGACACGCCGCCGTGGCAGCTGCCGCCGGTCGGCTGGCAGCCGCCGCTCCTCGGCTTCAATCTGATCAGCGTGTTCGAGTCGATGGCGAGGAAGGTAGCCGCCGCCAAGTACGCCCGCGACGAGCGGGCGGCGCGCGCTGAAGTCCAGCAGGCGATCGCTGACTACTGCGCCGGACAACCCGACGCCCGTGGCGCGGATAAAATCTGCGGCTCGGCGACCAGGTAGCGCGATTCAGATCTGTTCGATCTGCCGCGCCAGACGCTGAATCTGATCCATCCAGCTCCGCAACGCCGGCGCGAACTGACGCGGCACGCAATCGCCGCAAATCTCGCGCGCCAGGCGCGACATCGCCATGACGCTGGTCGCGAGCGCCGGCGGCCGCGGGGCGGAACGCGCCTCGACGCACAACAGCAGCTCGGTGAACTCACGGAACACTGAGGCGAGTCCCGCCAGGATCGCCTCGAGCACCGGCTCCTCGGGCGTTTCCTGCGGGCGGTACAGCAGGTCGTGGACGGCACGCAATTCGCCGACAAACACCATCGCCGCGCTCTCGACACGCGCCACCGCTTCGGGCGGCGCGATGTCCTGGCCCGCACACAGGCGAGCGGTGGCCTGCAGCTCGGTCCGGACCAGCAGCAGGTTGGTGCGGACGCGGCCGAGGCGATCTTCGAACGCGATGTGATGGATTTCTCCGATCAGCTGCTCCTGCCGGCGCGACACGAACTTGGAAACGACGCATCCGAACAGGATGAGCCCGCCGATCGCCTCGCAAATCGCCAGGATTCGCGCAAGGCCGGTCGGCACGATGTCGCCGTAGCCGACCGACGTCGCGGTCACGGCACTGAAGTAGATGGCCGTCATCAGGCCGCGCGGTCCCTGGTCGACAGCGGCGCCGTTGGTCACCAGCGCGGTATGCGTCAGCCAGCCAAGCAGCCAGTAGGCGACGCCACCGCCGAGCACAATCTCGACCCAGAGCACGAACAACTGACTGATGGATCGATCCGCCAGCGCGTCAACGAAACGGATTGAGATCTCGCGTGGTGCGCGCAATCCTGCGAAGGTGTGCGGTGCGGCGTGCGGCGCGCCTGGCGCAGTCTCGCGAGCCGCAACCGATCGGGTCGTCACGGTCAGCTTCTGCGGTTCGAATTCCAGCCACTCTTCCAGACCACCTCGATAGTGGCTCACGTTGGTGTAACCAATCAGGTTCAGTTCGCGAACTGCCTGCGCGCCCTTGGGACAGGTAGGACCGCCGCAATAGGTGACGATGGCGGCGTCATGATCCGGGAGGGCCTGACGAGCGCGATTCGGCAGATCGACGAGAGGCAGGTTGATCGCGCCGGGAATGTGCACCGCGGCGAACGACTCGGCCGGCAGCACGTCGACGAGGGTGATGCCGCCTCCCCGCAAGGCCCGCACGAGATCGACACGCGAAATCTCCGGCACGTGCTCGGACGAGTGGGTGGCGGTGCTCACGCCTCATCATCGCATGGCGGTTCGGCGTCGGCATTCCTGGGTCGCTTGCCAGCCAGCCGGCGTTGATATATCCTTTTATCCGGTTATACGGATGAAGTCGTCTGCGCCCGCGATTCTCGATCATCTCGCCTCGCTGGCGGACACGACGCGCAGCCGCATCCTGCTGCTGCTCGACCGTCACGAGCTGACGGTGTCCGAGCTGTGCGGAATCATGCAGCTGCCGCAGTCGACCGTCAGCCGGCACCTGAAAGCGCTGTCCGACAGCGGATGGATCGCGGCGCGCGCCGAGGGCACGAGCAACCTCTACACGATGACGCGGCCTTCGACTCAGCGCTCAGGGCGGGACGAGCTCGACGGTTCCGCGCGGCGGCTGTGGCTGCTGGTGCGCGAGCAGGTCGGCTCGTCGTCCGCCGCTGCGCAGGATCAGCGTCGCCTGCAGGCGGCACTGGCTGAACGGCGCACCAAATCGCAGGAATTCTTCTCGTCGTCGGCCGGACAATGGGATCGCGTACGCGACGAGTTGTTCGGCGATCGGTTTCATCTCGCCGCGCTGGCCGCGTTCGCCGACAGTGACTGGACGGTCGGCGATCTGGGCTGCGGCACCGGACAGATCAGTGCCGTCCTCGCGCCGCTTCGTCGCGCGCGTGGTCGCCGTCGACGCATCGGCGGCGATGCTGCAGGCGGCGAAAAAGCGGTTGCACGAATTCGACAACGTCGATCTTCGCCGCGGCGAGCTCGAGGCGCTGCCGATCGACGATGGCCGGCTGGACGCGGCGACGCTGATGCTGGTCCTGCATCACGTGCCGGAGCCGGAGCGGGCGCTCGCCGAAGTCGCGCGGGTGCTCAAGCCGGGTGGACGCCTCGTCCTCGTGGACATGCTGCCGCACGAGCGCGACAACTATCGCCAGCAGATGGGCCACGTGTGGCTCGGTTTCAGCGACGAGCACGTGCGCCGGTTGCTTGATGACGCAGGATTTGGAGACGTCAGGATCGTCGCGCTTCCGCCGGATGCGCGAACGAAAGGTCCGGGGCTATTCGTCGCCACGGGACGGCGGGCCTGAACGGCCGCCCTACGGATAAACGCGAGTCAACGTAGCGCGGTCCTTTCAGGGCCGCGAATGAGGAGAGGACAGAAATGGCAACCGCAACCGAGAAGATGCACCCATACGAAGCCGCCAAGGCGGCGGGACGCGAACCGTTCAAGGTGAAGAACCTGACCGAAGCCGAGTTCGGCCGCAAGGAAATGCGCCTCGCCGAGCAGGAAATGCCCGGCCTGATGGCGCTGCGCAAGCAGCACGGCGCGAAGAAGCCGCTGGCCGGGCGCGCGGATCATGGGCTCGCTGCACATGACGATTCAGACCGCGGTCCTGATCGAGACGCTGGTCGAACTCGGCGCCGACGTGCGCTGGGTGTCGTGCAACATCTTCTCGACGCAGGATCACGCCGCCGCCGCGGTGGCCGTCGGCCGTCCCGAAAACGGCGGCACCATCGCCAACCCGAAGGGCACGCCGGTGTTCGCGTGGAAAGGCGAGACGCTCGAAGAATACTGGTGGTGCACGGAGCAGGCGCTCGAGTGGCCGGACGGCAGCGGCCCGACGCTGATCGTGGACGATGGCGGCGACGCGACGCTGCTGGTGCACAAAGGCGTCGAGTTCGAGAAGAGCGGCGTCGTGCCGGCGTTCAAGCCGGAGAGCGACCCCGAGGAATGGGGCGTGATTCTCGAGACGATTCGCGCGTCGATCGCCAAGGACAACGGCCGCTACACGCGCATCGCCTCGTCATTGCGCGGCGTCTCCGAGGAGACCACGACCGGCGTTCATCGTCTCTACCAGATGATGGAAGCGGGCACGCTGCTCTTCCCCGCCATCAACGTCAACGACTCGGTCACCAAGAGCAAGTTCGACAACATCTACGGCTGCCGCCACTCGCTGCCCGACGGCCTCGCGCGCGCGACCGACGTCATGCTCGGCGGCAAGGTCGCGGTGGTGTTCGGCTTCGGTGAAGTCGGCAAGGGCTGCGCGCAGGCGCTGCGCGGCCAGGGCGCGCGCGTCATCGTCACCGAAATCGACCCGATCTGCGCGCTGCAGGCGGCGATGGAAGGCTACCAGGTCGCGACGATCGACGATGTGATCAAGGACGCGGACATCTTCATCACCGCGACCGGCAACCACAACATCATCACCGTCGACCACATGGCGAAGATGAAGGACAAGGCGATCGTCGGCAACATCGGCCACTTCGACAACGAGATCGACATGGCCGGGCTGAAGAAGTACAAGGGCGTCGAGCGGATCAACATCAAGCCGCAGTACGACGAGTTCAAGTTCCCCGACGGCCACAGCGTGATGATCCTGGCCGAGGGTCGTCTGCTGAATCTCGGCTGCGCCACCGGCCACCCGAGCTTCGTGATGTCGGCGTCGTTCACCAACCAGGTGATCGCGCAGATCGAACTGCACGGCAACACCGGTAAGTACGAGAAGAAGGTCTACATGCTGCCGAAGCACCTCGACGAGCAGGTGGCGCGGCTGCACCTCGATCACCTCGGCGTGAAGCTGACCAAGCTGTCGAAGGATCAGGCAGACTACATCGGCGTGCCGGTCGATGGTCCGTACAAGCCGGAGCACTATCGGTACTAGCGCTGGCGCTGACATGTCAGATTTCTGAATTCAGATTTCAGATTGATTTCAGATTGAACCCGCGGGGACCGAGAGGTATCCGCGGGTTTTCTTTTTCTCCTGCCTCCGTCGCCTTTCCTGCCCTGCCCGCTCACCAGGCCCACTCGACCCAATGAGGCGTTATCATCGCCTCATGAAGAAACACACGCTACGGCATATCGTCCTCGCCGCGTCGATCGCCGTCTGCGGCGCAGTCGCGCTGACGCAAGCCCAACAGGGAGGCGGGCTCGGTACCGCCGAAAGAGCGCGACGCTGGGAGATGGAAAACGAGCTGGAGCGAATCGCGGTCGTCGAGCGCAAGGTGATGATGCCGATGCCCGACGGAGTGCGGCTGGCGACCGACATCTACCGGCCGAAGAACGCGACCGGCAAGGTCCCGACCATCTGGGTGCGGACGCCGTACAACTTCAACTTCTGGGACATCCAGAACGGCGTGCCGGCCGACATGAGCGCGATTCTCGAAGCCGTCAAGCGCGGTTACGCCTACGTCGGCCAGAACGAACGCGGCCATTTCTTCTCGGAAGGCAACTACGACATCCTCGGATCGAAGACCGACGGCTTCAACACCATCGACTGGTTGACGAAACAGGCGTGGTCGAACGGCAAGATCGGCACGACCGGCTGCTCGTCCACGGCCGAATATCAGATGGGCGTGGCGGCGATGGGCAATCCCGGTTACGCCGCGATGAACGTGCAGGGCTTCGGCGCCGGCGTCGGCCGCGTCGGTCCGTACTACGAGCAGGGCAACTGGTATCGCGGCGGCGCGGTGCAGATGTTGTTCATCGCCTGGTTGTACGGCGAGCAGAATCAGGTGCGGCCGATGTTTCCGCCGAACACCTCGCGCGAGGATCTGATTCGCGCGTCGAAGTCCTTCGACCTGGCGCAGCATCTTCCTCCGGTCGATTGGGCGAAGGAACTCTGGCATCTGCCGACCGCAGGACATCATCAAGAACGTGGACGGTCCGCGCGGCATCTTCGAATCCGCGATGCCGGTCGAAACCGGCGGCAAGATGGTCCAGCGTGCGCCGAACGATCCGGCGTGGTATCGCGGCGGCCTCTACCACGACGACATGAAGCTGGATGTCCCGGGACTATGGTTCATGTCGTGGTACGACGTGTCGGTCGGACCGAACCTCGCGCTTTACAACCACGTGCGGGCTTCGGCGTCGCCGGCAGTCGCCAACCAGCAGTGGGCGGTGATTGCGCCGACGCTGCACTGCTCCTACACCCGCGCCACCGCCGACACCGTCGTCGGCGAGCGCAGCATGGGCGATGCCCGGCTCGACTACAACGACATCGTCTACGGCTTTTTCGATCGCTTCCTCAAGGGTGCGCCGAGTCCGCGCCTCGATTCCCTGTCGAAGGTCACCTACTTCACGATGGGCTCGAACAAGTGGCAGACCTCGGACACCTGGCCGCCGGCAGGTGCGCTGCCGCTCACGTTCTATCTCGGCAGCGGCGGCAAG
Organism: uncultured Acidobacteriota bacterium; assembly: GCA_963711765.1. Lineage (GTDB taxonomy): Bacteria > Acidobacteriota > Vicinamibacteria > Vicinamibacterales > CAVVIG01 > CAVQFC01. The sequence goes on from CAVQFC010000001.1 coordinate 519,288, forward strand.
GCGAATTCGCTGAATGGCGACGGCGCGCTGTCGGCAGCCGCGCCGGACGCGGACAAGCCGGACGCCTTCACCTACGACCCGATGAACCCGGTGACATCATACGGCGGCAACGTCTGCTGCACCGGCAACGCGGTTCAGGGCGGTTCGTTCGATCAGCGACGCATGGAGGCGCGCGAGGACATCCTCGTCTACACCAGCGACGCATTCAAGGAAGGCACCGAACTCAGCGGACCGATCACGCCGACGCTGTACGTGTCGTCCGACGCGAAGGACACCGACTTCACAGTGAAAGTGCTCGACGTCTACCCTGACGGGCGCGCGTTCAACCTCGACGAGTCGATTCAGCGGATGCGTTATCGCGACGGCTACGACAAGCCGCTGGCCTGGATGGAATCGGGCAAGGTCTACAAGGTCACGCTGCAGCCGCTGACGACCAGCAACTACTTCGCAGCCGGCCACAAGCTGCGGATCGAAGTATCGAGCAGCAACTTCCCGCGCTTCGATCGCAACCTGAACACCGGCGGCCACAACTACGACGAGACCAGCGGCGTGGTCGCGCACAACGCCGTGCATCACTCGAAGCAGTATCCGTCGCAGATCACGATTACGGTCGTGAAAAAGACGACCTCGACGGCGGCGTTCTGACGGATCGTGCCTGCGCGCGCCGATCGCGGATCACGATCAACACCGCCGCCAGGAGCGCGCCCGCAGCAATCCCCAGGAGCAGCAGCCAGCGCGTCTCGGGGAATTCCATCGCGATGGCGGCGACGAGCACGACCAGTGCGAAGCCGGGCCAGCCGGTGATGTTGACCGACGAGAAGTTGATCGAGACGGGTGGGAACTGGTCACGCATGGCACCTCCCTGTCACTCCTGTGTCTTGCCGCCGCCTCCCGCGAGCTGCTGCTGCTGGAGCGCCGCGGCGCCCATCAGGCCGCCCATGCCCATCGACTCGACGGCGCTGCTCGGAATCAGCATCAGCGCGCCCTTTTCCTTCAGCCCTTCGTAGAGCATGTTCATCGCTCGCAGATGCAGCGCCGTCGGATCGTTGTGATACGACTTCGCCGCCTCGGCGAAGGAGTGCGCGATCGCCAGCTCGGCTTCGCCGAGGATGATGCGCGCCTGCTTCTCGCGCGCCGCCTGCGCCTCGCGCGACATCGCGTCCTGCAGCGCGACCGGAATCACGACGTCGCGCATCTCGACCGACGACACGGTGACGCCCCACGGATTCGAGCGCGCGTCGATCAGCACCTGCAGCTCCTGCTCGATCTTCTCGCGGCCGCGCAGCAGATCGGTGAGATCGGTGCGGCCGATGATGTCGCGCAGCGCCGTCTGCGCCGCCCAGCTCACCGCCTGCGCGTATTCCTGCACTTCGAGCGCGGCCTTTTCCGCGTCGTGCACCATCCAGAACAGCACCGCGTCGACGTTGACCGGCACCGTGTCCGAGGTCAGCGTCTGCTCGGCGGCGAAGCTGGTCGTGATGGTTCGCTGGTCGATCCACGACGAGACGGTCTCGATGAACGGCACGACCCAGAACAGGCCGGGGCCTCGAAGGCCGACGAACTTGCCGAGCCGCAGGACCACCGCGCGCTCCCACTGCTGAGCGATGCGCGGCGACTGCATCAGCACGACACCGATCGCGGCCATGACGATCACCGGAAGCGGATTGCCAAGCGTGACGGCCGAGAGCAGGCCGAGCCCGATGCACCCGATCAGAACCAGCACCGCCACGATATTGGTGCGAGGAGGATTGCCCGCAGGCGATTGAGTGCGGCTGTAAGGGTTGATGGCCACGGTCATGCTCCTTTGGGACGATGCGTGCGCAGTTCGGCGGCGACATCGTCGATGCTGAATCCGGCGGCGGCGGCGTCCGCCATCACGCGCGTGACGAACGCACGCAGCTGACGGCGGTGAACGTCGGGCGGCTGGGCCCGCTGCGGTGATGCGGTGACGAACGATCCGATGCCGCGCCGGGTCTCGATCACGCCCGAGCGTTCGAGCTCGGCGTAGACGCGTGCGACGGTGTTGGCGTTGATGCTGAGGTCGACGGCGAGCTGGCGGACGGTAGGCAGCTGGTCGCCGATACCAAGGCGCCCGGTGGCGATGGCGGCGCGGAGGCCGCGCTCGAGCTGCGCGTAGATGGGCGTGCGGTCCCGAGGGTCGATGGAGACGAGAGAGCGGCGGCGGTCATCTATGAACTATTGTACTAGTTCATTAGAACAAGTCAAGCCGCAAAAAGCCCCGGCGCGAACCGGGGCTTCTGGCGTTCGAGCGATCCGGCGATCTTCTCGCTTACTTCGAAACCATCTTCAGGCTGTCGGCGGAAATCATCATCTTGCCGCCGCCGTGGTCCATCACGTCGCCGGTGATCGAGACGGTGTGGCTGACGTGGGCGATGAGCTTGGCGTTCTTGTCGGCGGCAAGTCCGCCGCTGATCTGGTACACCTTGCCGTCACTGGTCAGCAGCGCCAGCGGCTGGCCGGCTTTCGCGCATCCGAGCGCGCAATCCTTGGTGTCGCCTTTCGGCATCTTGTGATCAACGCCGGTATTCGAGTGGTCGGCGTTGTAGCAGGCCATGTCGACCACCTTGCCGGTCACCGTTTCTTCAGCGGCGAAGGCAGGAGCGGCCAGAACGACGACGAATCCGGCAACCGACAGTGCAGCGAGCATCTTGCGCATCACGTACTCCTTATAGAGAACCTGAGAAAACGACTGCTTATACCGTTCCGGCGAACAAAGTGTCAACGTCGGCTTTAGACGTCGCGCGCTTGCAAGACGGTTCAGCGTGTACGCGCGCTTATACTGCGGAGGTTCGGCCATGCATCAGGTTGTCATCACCCGTTACGGCAAGCCCGACGTGCTGCAGTTGCGCGAAGCCGAGGATCCGACGCCAGGCGACGGCGAAATCCGGATTGCGGTGCGCGCGTCAGGCGTGAACTTCGCCGACCTGATGGCCAGGCTCGGCCTCTATCCCGACGCGCCCAAACCGCCGGTCGTAGTTGGCTACGAGGTCGCCGGCGTCGTGGATGCGCTCGGCGCAGGCGTCTCCGACTATCGCGTCGGGGATCGCGTCCTGGCGATGACCCGCTTCGGCGGATACGCGGACCGTGTCGTCGTGCCAGCGCTGTTCGCATTTCCAATTCCCGAGGGCCTCGATGACGCGGCAGCTGCCGCCATCCCCGTGAATTATTTGACCGCGTTCCTGGCGTTGTACCGGATGGCAAATCTGATCGAGGGCGAAACCGTGCTGGTTCACGGTGCGGGTGGCGGCGTCGGCATCGCCGCCACGCAACTCGCCCGGCTGCGCGGCGCCATCGTGATCGGGACCGCCTCCAGCGCCAAACACCAGGCGATCCTCAGCCTCGGCGTCCAGCACGCGATTGACTATCGCGACGGCAACCTGATCGCGAACGTCCGCCAGATTGTCGGCAAGCGCGGCGTCGACGTCGTGCTCGATCCGATCGGCGGCAGGAGTTTTTCCGACAGCTACGGCTTGCTCGCGCCGCTCGGTCGATTGATCGTGTACGGCGTTTCGAGCCTGGCGAGCGGTGAACGGCGCAACTGGTTCCACGCGCTGGTCACCATGCTGCGGATGCCACGGTTCGCGCCGCTGTCGCTGATGAACCGCAATCGCGGCGTCTTCGGCCTCAACCTCGGCCACTTGTGGCGCGAGCATGCGCAGCTCGCCGACGCGATGCGCGCGATCCTGCGCGAGGTCGCCGCCGGCCGGCTGCAGCCGATCGTCGCGCGCACCTTTCCGCTCGAGCACGCGGCCGACGCTCACCGCTTCATGCAATCGCGCTCGAACATCGGCAAAGTCGTGTTGACGACGTAGGAACTGGAGACTGGTATGAAGAGTACGACCGCATACGCCGTGATCGCCTTCTGCGCCGCCGGCGCGCTCGCGCAAACTGCTCCAGGAGCGGCCGGAAGGACAACACCCACGGTCGATCAGATTCTGTCGCTGAAACGCGTCGGATCGCCCGAGCTCTCTCCCGACGGCCGGACTGTCGCCTACACCGTGCGCCAGACCAACTGGGACGACAACACCTACGACACCCAGATCTGGCTCGCCGACGTCGTCAGCGGGGCCACCCGCCAGCTGACTGCCGGCAAGAAGTCGAGTCAGTCGCCGGCGTGGTCGCCCGACGGCTCACGGCTCGCGTTCGTCTCGGATCGCACCGACAAACGACAGATCTATCTGATTGATCCGCGTGGCGGCGAGGCCGAGCCACTCACGGCACTCGAGGACGGCGTCGACCGCTTCGAATGGGCGCCGGATGGCAAGACCATCGCCTACACCGCCACCGATCCGAAGAGCACCGCCGCAAAGGATCGCGACAAGAAGTACGGTGAGTTTCTGGTGTTCGAGCAGGACTACCGGATGACGCAGCTCTACACCATCGACATCGCCACGCGCGCGACGCGGACGTTGACCAGCGGCGGCACGTTCACGGTCGGCGACTTCTCGTGGTCGCCCGACAGCCGGAGCATCGCGTTCGATCACCGCATCAACCCGGCGCTCGCCAACGGCGGCTCGGCCGACATCTCCATCGTCACTGTCGCCGACGCGTCGGTCCGTCAGCTCGTGACGCAAGAGGGCCCCGACACCAACCCGATCTGGTCACCCGACGGATCGAAGATCGCGTTTCAAACCGCGATGGCCAACCCGGCGTTCTTCTATTCGAACAGCCTGATTGCGACCGTGCCGGCCGGCGGCGGCGCGCCGGTCGTCCTGTCGTCGGCGTTCGACGAGGACCCATCAATCGTCGCATGGAAGCCGAACGGCCTCTTCTTCGCCGCTGCATCGCACACGTATTCCCATCTCTACAGACTGGATCCGGAATCGAAGTCGATCACGAAGGTGACGGCCGCCGACCAGACGGTTGACTCCGGCTTCTCGTTGTCGAACAGCGGAGACGCCTACGCCTGCCTGCGCGCGGACGCGAAGGCGGTCTCTGAAATTTACGTCGTCTCCGGGCTCTCCCCGTCGGCGACGGCGAAAAAGTTGACCGACATGAACGCGCAAATCGCCGACTGGGCGGCAGGGACCGTCGAGGTCGTGTCGTGGAAAAGCCAGGACGGCGCCGCAATCGAGGGCGTGCTGCACAAGCCGGTGGACTTCGACGCGAGTCGGAAATATCCGCTGCTCGTCGTCATCCACGGCGGCCCGACGGGTGTGTCGCGCGCGATTCCGTATACCAGCACGATCTACCCGATCGACGTGTGGGTGCCGCGCGGCGTCCTCGTGCTCGAGCCGAACTACCGCGGCAGCGCGGGCTACGGCGCAGAAATTCCGCGCGCTCAACGTCCGCAACCTCGGGGTCGGCGATGCCTGGGACGTGCTTTCGGGCATCGATGCGCTGGTCGCCAAGGGCACGGTCGATCCGGCACGGGTCGGCGCGATGGGCTGGAGCCAGGGCGGTTACATCTCCGCGTATCTGACCACGCACGACGCGGCGCGCTTCAAGGCGATCTCGGTCGGCGCCGGCATCTCCGACTGGATGACCTACTACGTGAACACCGACATCACACCGTTCACGCGCCAGTACCTGAAGGCGACGCCGTGGGACGACCCGGCGATCTACGCGAAGACGTCGCCGATCACCTACATCAAGCAGGCGAAGACGCCGACGCTCATTCAGCACGGCGCGACCGATCAGCGGGTTCCGCTGCCGGACGCCTACGAGCTCTATCGCGGCCTTCAGGACAATCACGTGCCGTCGAAATTGATCGTCTACCAGGGATTCGGCGGAGTCGGTCATGGACCGACAAAGCCGAAGAGTTTCCGGGCCACGATGGAGCACAACGTCGAGTGGTTCGACCAGTACTTCTTCGGGACTGCGGCGAAGTCGACGTCGGAACGCTAGCGGCCTGACGCCAGCTCCGCCTTGATCCGCTTGAGGTTGTCTTCGAGGGCGCCGCGCATCTTGCGCTCGACCATCGAGCGCCGGAAGTTGCCGAGAAATCCGTCGAGGGCGCTGACGCGGGAGCGGGTGGAATAGACGAGGTCAAACGCATCCTCGCCGCCTGGAACATCGCTGGCAATGACCGTCGCCAGCGATGCGTCAATGTAGCGGCTCGAATAGACATCCTTCGTCGTCATCACGCAGATGCCGGCGGACGGGCACACGATCGTCACGTGCGTGACGGTGATGAACGGCGCGACGCCGTACTTCTCCTTCGACCAGTACAGAAAGTCCTCCGCGCCGGCGAGGGTCGCCGCCGGAAAGTGACGCAGGTGCTCCGGCATTCCCGGCGCCAGCGTGCCAATCGACGGCGAGCCCTGAAGAATTCCGTTGAACGCGTCAATCGGGCGGATCGGTTTGGCGCCATCGTCGTACTGCGCGAATCGGCCGGGGCCGCCGGAAACATACGCGCTGATGTCGTCGAACAGCGCCTGCTTGAAGAACGCCGCGGTACGCGCCTGTAGGTCCGGCAGCCGTGGATCGACCTCTTGCTGGACCCGGGCGATGACGTCCGCCGGGAGACGGACGCCGCAATCGCCGACGCGGCAGCCGCGCACGTCGAAGTCGGCCGCGTCGACGGTGAGCGCGGCGAGATCGCTCGGGACCGGCGGATCGCTGAACCGGCCGATCTCCAGCACGCCCTCGCCCTGCTTGAAACGCGTGATGTCGCGGACACGGGCCAGAAACGCCGCTTTGGGCGCGTTGACGCGAACCGCGCCGACCGCGGCGACTTCGCCAGCCGTCCGCGCTGCGACGGAGTGCCGCACCACCTTACCGTGACTCAGATCGGTGAGGTCGCTTGCGGAGAAAGCTAGATCGCGAACCAGCACGTCGCGCAGCCGCGGATCGAGGTCGTGGTTCTGCGAGGCCGTCAGTCCGATACCCAGCGCGAGGATGACGCCGGCGACCGCCGCACCGGTCATCGCCGGAACGTCACCGCTCCCGCCTTCGCCAGCACGTCGACGTATTCACTCACGGTCGCCATCTCGACCGGTCCGAACTCGGCGCTGACCGCATCCCTGATCGCGCTCACGGTGCGCTCGCCGTCGACGAAATTGGCGATCTCGTAGGTCACATCGGCGCCGTTCGCCAGTCTGGTCACCGCAATCGAGGCGGCGCTCGCGCCGGCCTTCTCGCGCAACCAGTCACCGCCTGCTTCGAGCGGTCCTTTCACGGCGGGGTCGCGCACCGGCACGCGATTGTCTCGAACCTCCTGCGCCGGCGCCGCCGGCAACGTCGCCATCATCCTGGTCGCCGCGTCGGTCAGGCTGTCGTCCAGGCGCTTCAGGTAATCCGCGCTGACCTGGCGATTCGAGTCGATGTCGAGAAAGCGGTTCAGCGATCGCAGACGGCGGCGCTCACGCTGCGAGCCCTTCCCTGACGATGTTCGCGCTCTCGGCGGGACGGTTGCTCGCGGCCATCGCGATCGCGCGCCGGCCGTCCTCCGCCATCCGCTCCTGCGCACCGGCATAGCTCAAACGCACCAGCGACCCGCCATGGTCCGGCATCGTCGCGAGGTAGTAGCCGCTGGCGGCGGCAATGAACGCCGAGCGCTTGATCTTGGTCGGCTCGATGTTGTCGACCACGTCGCGGGTGGTGTGGATGTAGACGTCCGGATGATCGCGCAGGTAGATCGTCGGGATCGCGAAGCCGCCTTCCTGATAAATCCAGTTGTCGCTGCCGCTCTCCCACGACGTGATGTCGGCCCAGAACGCGTCCTTCGATCCGCCGTCGGCACGAAACGCGCGCGTCGTATCTCCGTAGCCGGCGGCGCGGAAGGCCCCGTCGATCACGTAACGGCCGAACACATTCTCGACATCGTCGGTGACCGAGGCGATCGACCACGGCGACTCGGTGACGTGGAGGACCGACTTGGTGATGAACGGATCGCCGCCGACCATGTCGAGGTGAACGACCGCGCGAATGTGCGCGGCCATCTCGGGATACTTCGTCAAGTACGCGATCGTGCCGGTCATTTCAGACGGCCACACGAAGCGGATCGTCCGCACCGGCGGCGCAATGCGTCTGGTGTCGATCAGGCGCTTGAGGGTCCTCGCGATCTCCAGGTTGGCCGCGCAACCGCTGGCGTTGTCGTTGGCGCCGGGCTTCTCGTGATCGAGGTGACAGCTGAAGACGATGTCGCCGGCGGCAGGATTGGATCCAGGGATGGTCGCCACCAGTGTCTCGTAGGGCATCGCATCGTCGTTCCTGGCGCGGACGACGGCGTGCAGCTGTGATGTGCTCACCCTGGGCCAGGCGCGCCTGCAGCGCGCGGGCTTCGCGCACCGAAATCATGATCGCGAACGTGTTCTTGCGGCCGCGCACATCGAGGTGACCCCAGCGAATCAGATCCTGATCGTCGCGCCACCAGCCGCTCACCTGATTGGAGTTGTAGCTGACCAGCCCCGCCGCGCCGAGCTCCTCGACCGCCTGACGATGACAGGCGGACGGAGTCGCGTCACACAGGACGAGCTTGTCGCGTACGTCCTTGCCGGCGTAGTCACTGCGCTGCGTTCCGGCGCCGACGTCCACCAGTTCCACCGTCACATCGGCGCTCTCGCTGTTGTCCGCGACGGCCAGCTGAACGTCGTCCTGCGAAATGATCCGCCGGCGGTGCGGCTGCACTTCGTCAAGGGTGCCGCCCTGGACGCTCCAGCCGCGATTGCCGTGCAGCGTGCCGAAATAGGTCTTTCCGTCGCCTGGGAACGTCTCGACGTGGACATCGCTGAGACCGATCGCCTTCGCGCGGTCCATGACGTAGGCGATGGCCTCGTGAAATCCGGGCGACGCCGGCACGCGGTGCATCTGCGCCAGGCGTCCGACGTGATCCTTGGCCGCCACACCAGACAGCTCTTCGTCGAGCGCGGTCAGCACCGCACGGTCGAGAAGCGTTTCGGCGGGAAGCTTGATCGGTGCCTGGGCCGACAGCGTCGCGGCCGTCAACACGGCGATGGCGAGGCTGGCGGCGCGCGGACGGCGGAAGGTGCAGACGGAGCGTGCTCCGCCTCGAAGGTCACGATTCATACCGGCAGTCTAGGCCGAAGCGCCACCGTGGGCAACGAGTCGCTCGAGACGCTCAACAGCCGCGCCCACGCCGTTTCGCGGCGCGATCACCGATCCGAGCGCGGCGGCGCGGTCGCGGATTCGTCGATCGTTCAGCGCGGTATCGATTCGGGCGGCCAGGACATCCGCGGTCACGAGCTCCACGGGAAGAGATGTCGGGCCGAGGCCGAGCTGTGCGACACGACGACCCCAATAGAACTGATCCAGCACGTGAGGAACGATCACTTGCGGCACTCCGGCTCGGGCGACGGCGGTGGTCGTCCCGGCGCCGCCGTGATGCACCGCCAACGCGACGCGCGGGAGCACGGCTGCGTGCGACACCGACGGCACAGCGAGCACATCGTCCTCGTGGTCCGGCGCGTAGCGGTCGAGATGCGCCCACCCGCCGGCGAGGATCACTCGGCAGCCGACGGCACGCGCGGCGTCGATGGCGTGATCGGCCAGCGTCCGGGCGTGACTCGATGCCATGCTGCCGAAGCCCACGTAAATCGGTGGCTCGCCGTTCGCCAGAAAGGCGTCCATGCGCTGATCGAGTTGATGCGGCTGATCGAGAACCCATGCGTCCGTCGCGACGACTGTAGACAGGACATCGTCGCCAAGCGGCGCCAGATCGCGATCGGCGGCGACAATCACGCAGGTGGCGGCGAGATCCCGCAGCGGGCTGGTGGTCGGTTCGAGCTCGAGCGCTGCCCGACCGCGGTTGATCGTGCCTCTGAGTCCGAAATCGGCCGCGGCGCCACCAACTTGCCAGAGCGCGCGGTTGAACCACGCGGGCAACGCCTGCGTCCGAAGTACCGGCGGCGGCGCCGCGCCGCCCGGCACCGCGCATGGACAGAATGCGATGTTGGCGTGGGGAACCTCGCGCCATTCGGCGACGGACGCGGTCACGATCTGCGCGCCGGCGCCGACGATCAGATCGGCACCGTCACTCGCGTCCGCGATCGGCTGGAACATCCGCGCCGCGTGTTCTTTGAGGTGGCGAAACTGCCAGCGTCGCGACTCGAGCGCCGCGTCCGGCGCGTACATCATCGACTCCATCGCGACACCGTTCGGCACCGCGTCGAACCCGGACGCGCGGATCCAGTCGACGAAGTCCGACGGGAGCACGAACCACGCATGGTGTCCGCGCGCGCGCATCGCGAACGCGAGGGCGAGCATCGGTTGCACGTCACCGCGGGTGCCGTGGGGAGCGAGGAGCACGCGCATCTCTGTATACTCTCGCAGGTCCGGCTGAAGCCGGACACTACGAGATTCATGAAAACACCGTTGACGACGAATCAGGTGCGCGGATTCTGGGCCGCGTGGGCGGGCTGGGCGCTCGACGGCATGGACTCGTTCATCTACGCGCTGGTGCTGACGCCGGCGATCCGCGAGCTGTTGCCGCGATCCGGCATCGAAGCGACCAACGACAACGTGGTCTCGTACGGCAGCGTTCTCTTCGCGCTGTTCCTGTTCGGGTGGGGCCTGTCGATGATCTGGGGACCGGTGGCGGATCGTTTCGGGCGCGTGCGCACGCTGGCGCTGACGATCCTCTGCTACTCGGTGTTCACGCTGCTGTCGGCTTTTGCCACCAGCGTCTGGCAGCTGGCGGCATTTCGTCTGCTTGCCGGCGTCGGCATCGGCGGCGAGTGGGCGATGGGCGGCACCTTCGTCGCCGAAGAGTGGCCGGAAGATCGGCGCAAGATGGGAGCTGGGTACCTGCACACCGGCTACTACTTCGGATTCTTCCTCGCCGCGCTCGCGAACTACTTCATCGGCGCCCGCTACGGCTGGCGCTGGATGTTCGCCGTGGGCGGCACGCCTGCGCTGCTCGTGACGTTGATTCAGTACGGCGTGCACGAATCGAAGACCTGGAAGGCAAAGCACGAAACCGTGCGGCCGTCGATGACAGCGGCGTTCGCCAAGCTGTTTTCGTCACACTACGCGCGGCGGACGTGGCTCAACTCGATGTACCTGTTGGTCTCGGTCGTCGGTCTGTGGGCGGGATCGGTCTACGTGCCGACGTCGGTGACGCAGATTGCGATGCGCGAAGGCCGCACCGCGGCCGATGCCGCCCGAATGGCTTCCTACGGCACGATGGTGCTGTCGGTCGGCACCATCCTCGGCTGCCTGGCGCTACCCGGACTCGCGGAACGGTTCGGGCGACGGCTGACGCTCGCGTTCTACTTCGCCGTCATGTTCCTCTCGGTATCGCTGGGATTCGGCTACGTCTTCTACTTCGTGTCGAACGCGCTGTCCTGGTTCTTCGTCGTGCTGTTTTTCCTCGGCATTGGCGGCGCCAACTTTGCCATGTATACGCTGTGGCTGCCGGAACAGTACTCGACAGAATGCCGTGCCAGCGCCTTTGCGTTCACAACGTCGGTCGGCCGCTTCGTCGGCGCGGGGATCACCTTTCTGGTCGGCGCGGGGGTTGCCCATTTCCACACCATCGGCACACCGGTCGCGTTGACGTCGATCGCCTTTCTGATCGGCCTCGCTCTCCTGCCGTTCGGCGTGGAGACCACCGGCCAGACCCTGCCCTCCTGATCGCGCGGCGGCGCGCCACCGGGCGGATGCGTTGACACGCCAATTCCGGATCGCATAATCTGATTCAGTAATGTTCACGGTCCGCCACGGCGCGCATCACCATTTCCACCACGGCCACAAGCCGACGGGAGCCGCGTGATCCGCGTTCTGGACTGAGCACCAGCAGACGAACCAGGAACCAACGTAGCCCCGCCCGACCGGCGGGGTTTTTTATTTTATGGACTACTCAAAACTGGACGGTTTGATTCCCGCCGTCATCCAGGACGCCGACAGCTCGGAAGTCCTGATGGTCGGATTCATGAACGAACAGGCGCTGGCCGACACCAGGCGCACCGGTTTCGCGACGTTCTTCAGCCGCACCCGCAACAAGCTGTGGATGAAGGGCGAAACCTCGGGCAACAAGCTCGAGGTCGTCGAGATCCTCGTCGATTGCGACGACGACACGGTGCTGGTGAAGGTGAAGCGCCTCGGCGACGGCAACGTCTGCCACACCGGCGATCGCACGTGCTTCAACAAGACGCTGGCTCAACACGAGGAAACCATTCAACACAAGGACACTGACCACGTGTACTCTGAGGTCCTCTGTGTCGTGGATTGCACCATGAAACTCAAGCTCGGTATTCCGAAAGGCTCGCTGCAGGACGCCACCGTGCAGCTGTTCGCGCGCGCCGGATTCAACATCTACGTCAGCTCGCGCTCGTACTTCCCGACCATCGACGATCCGGAAATCGAGTGCATGCTGATCCGCGCGCAGGAAATGGCGCGCTACGTCTCGGACGGCGTGCTCGACGCCGGGCTCACCGGTCAGGACTGGATCGCCGAGCACGAAGCCGGCGACGGCAGGACCGGCGTGCTGACCAGCATCGCCGATCTGATCTACGCGAAGCAGAGCTTCGGCAAGGTCAAGTGGGTGCTGGCCGCGCCCGAGGACTCGACGTTCCGGTCGGCGAAGGATCTCGAGGGCAAGACCATCGCCACCGAGCTGGTCCGGGCGACCCGCGCTTACTTCGCGAAGCAGCAGGTCAACGTCAAGGTCGAGTTCTCCTGGGGCGCGACCGAGGTGAAGCCGCCGATGCTCGCCGACGCGATCGTCGAGGTCACCGAAACCGGATCGTCGCTGCGCGCGAACCGCCTGCGCATTCTCGACATGGTGATGGAGTCCAACACCCAGCTGATCGCCAACAACACCGCGCTGGCCGATCCGGCCGAAGCGCACGAAGCTCGAGAACGTCGCGCTGCTGCTCAAGGCGGCGATCGAGGCGCAGGGCCGCGTCGGCCTGATGCTGAACGTCCGCCGCGACGACCTCGCGGCGGTCCTCGCGCTGCTGCCGGCGCTGCAGCGTCCGACGATTTCGGCGCTGAGCGACGACCAGTGGGTGGCCGTGAACACGATCATCGAGGAACGGACGGTCCGCGATCTGATTCCGAGGCTCAAGGCGGCTCGCGCCGAGGGCATCGTCGAATATCCGCTGAACAAGATCGTGCTATGAGAATCATCGAGGCAAGCGACACGCGAGCGATCGAGCGGCTGCATCGCTCCTGCCGCGGACGCGGCGACCGCGCCTTCGAACGCCGCGGTGCGGACGATCGTCGAACGGCGTCCGGACCGGCGGCGATCCGCGCGCTCGCGCGATTTGCCAGGCGCTTCGACGGCGTGTCGGGGCCGCTCGAGGTCTCCGCGCGCGAGATGCGGGCGGGCGCCGCCCGCGTCGAGCCCGCGAGTGCGGCGGGCGATCGCGCAGGCCGCGCGCAACATCGCCCGCGTCGCCTTCCGGCAGATTCCGAAGCACGTCGATCTCGCAGGTCGCGCCCGGCGTCACGGTCGAGCAGCGCATCGAGCCGCTGGCGCGCGTCGGCTGTTACGTGCCCGGCGGACGCTTTCCGCTGCCCTCGTCGCTGCTGATGACGGCGGTCCCGGCGCGCGTCGCCGGCGTTCGCGAGATCATCGCCGTCTGTCCGCGACCGGAGCCGGCGGTGATGGCGGCGGCGCTCGAGGCCGGCGTGACGCGGCTGTTCCGCATCGGCGGCGCGCACGCGATCGCGGCGCTCGCGTACGGCACCGACGACCGTTCCGCGCGTCGACAAGATCGTCGGCCCCGGCAACCGCTACGTCGCGGCCGCCAAAGCGCTGGTCGCCGGCCGACTGCGCCATCGACTTCTACGCCGGACCGACGGAAATCGTCATCGTCGCCGGCGCGGGACGCGCCGGCGTGGATCGCGGCCGATCTCATCGCGCAGGCCGAGCACGATCCCGGATGCGCGCGCGATCTTCATCACCTGGAGCCGTCCGCTCGCCGACCGCGTCGTCGAAGCGGTGGCGGCGACGCAGCGCCGGACGCGACGATCGTTCAGCGCTCGCTCGAGGCGAACGGCGCGGTGATCATCGCACGAGAACGCGGACGAGGCGATGGCGCTGGCGAATCGCATTCGCGCCCGAGCATCTGGTGCTCGATCGCGAAACGCTGGCGCGGCGCCCGCTCACCGCCGGCGCCGTGTTCGTCGGTCCGTACACCGCGCAAGCGGCCGGCGACTACGCCACCGGATCGAACCACGTGCTGCCGACGTCAGGCGCGGCGCGCTTCCGCGGCGGCCTGTCGCGCCGCCGATTTCGTCCGCGTGATGTCGGTGCAGCGGCTGACGCGCGCCGGCCTGGCACGACTCGCACCGACTATCGTCCCGCTGGCGCGCGCTGAGGGCCTCGAGGCGCACGCCGAATCGATCGAGATTCGGCTGCGGAATTTGACATGAGCCACTATCAGAAACCACCGGAGCTCTACGACGGACTGCGCCTGCACCAGAACGAAAACACCGGCGGCTGTTCGCCGCGGGTGCTCGACGCGCTCGCGCGCCTGCGCGCCGGAACAGATCGGCTTCTATCCGCCGTACGCCGAGGCGACGGCGGCGGTCGCGCGGCTATCTGGGCGTCGACCCGGATCGGCATCACGCTGGTCAACGGCCTCGACGAAGGCATCATGGCGCTCGCGGTCGCGTACCTGCGGCCGTCGCCGGGCGGACCGCGTGCTCGAAGCGATCGTGCCCGAGCCGGCATTCGAGATCTTTCGCTTCGACACCGCGGTCGCCGGCGGCGCGCTCGTGCAGGTGATGCCGCAAGCCGGACTTCATCGTTTCCGCTCGACGAGGTGCTGGCGGCGATCACGCCGAACACGCGCGTCGTGTTCCTCACCAATCCGAACAATCCCGACCGGCGTCGGCATGCCGCTCGAGGCGATCCGCACGATCGCGCGCGCGGTGCCGTCCGGCGCCGTCGTCTTCGTCGACGAGGCCTACGCGGAGTTCGCCGGCGTCAGCTTCATTCCGGAGCTGGACGCGTTCCCGAACGTGATCGTCGGCCGGACGTTTTCGAAGGCGTTCGGCCTGGCCGGCCTGCGCATCGGCTGCCTGGTCGGCGCGCCGGCGACGCGTCGACCCGATCCGCCAGGCGATCCCGGTCTACAGCGTCAACATCGCCGCGGTCGTCGCCGTGCAGGCGGCGCTCGACGGATCTGGATTACCTCAACGACTATCTGCGACAGGTCGCAGAGTCGAAGGCGCTGCTCTACGCGGCGTGCGATCGCCTCGGCCTCACGTACGGAAGAGCGCAGTCGAACTTCGTGCTCGTGCGCGCCGGCGATCGGACCGACGCGCGTCGTCAAGGGCGCGCTCGCGCGCGGCATCTACCTGCGCGATCGCTCGACCGAACCTGGCTGCGCCGGCTGCATGCGCATCGCCACCGGCATCGTCGAACACACGCAGCGAGCGCATCGCGGTGATGGAAGAGGTGCTATGCGCCGCGCGGTAATCGATCGCCAGACGACCGAGACGCAGATTTCGCTGACGATCGGCCTCGACGGCAAGGGCACGCTACCGGGTGCGGACCGGCATCCGCTTTCTCGATCACATGCTGGAGCTGTTCGCGCGCCACGGCGCCTTCGACCTGACGCGTCGACGCGCAGCGGCGATCTCG
Source organism: uncultured Acidobacteriota bacterium (assembly GCA_963711765.1). Taxonomy (GTDB): domain Bacteria; phylum Acidobacteriota; class Vicinamibacteria; order Vicinamibacterales; family CAVVIG01; genus CAVQFC01. Next base: position 534,808 of record CAVQFC010000001.1, read on the forward strand.
ACGTCGATCAGCATCACACGGTCGAGGATCTCGGCATCGCGCTCGGCGAAGCGGTGTCGAAGGCGCTCGGCGATCGCAAGGGCATCAACCGCGCCGGCTACTTCGTGATGCCGATGGACGAGACGCTGGCGGTCGCCGCGATCGATCTGGGCGGCCGCCCGCACACGGTCGTCGATCTGAAGGTCAAGGTCGCGACGCGTCGGCGATCTGCAGACCGAGCTGGTGCACGATTTCTTCGAGGGGTTCGCCATCGGCGCGCGCGCCAACGTGCACGTGAAGGTGCATGTACGGCCGCTCGAGCCACCACAAGATCGAAGCGGTGTTCAAGGCGTTCGCACGAGCGCTGCGCGTCGCCTGCGCGAGAGACAAACGCCTGGCGAAGATGCTGCCGAGCACCAAAGGGCTGCTGTGATCGCGCTCATCGACTACAAAGCCGGCAACCTGACGTCGGTGAAGAAGGCGCTCGCCACGCTCGGCGCCGAGGTCTTCGTGCCGGCGACCGCCGGCCGAGCTCAGCGACGCGTGCAGGCATCATCGTGCCCGGCGTCGGACATTTCGGCGCCACGCGCGCGCTCGATCCGTCGTGGATCGACGCGATCCTCGAGCGCGTCGGCGAAGGCCGGCCGCTGCTCGGCATCTGCCTCGGCATGCAGTGGCTGTTCGAAGGCAGCGAGGAAGCGCCGGACTGCCCCGGTCTCGGCCTGCTCGGCCGGGCCGCTGCTACCGGCTGCGGCGCCGCGAACGCCGGCGCCGGCCCGCGATCACGATCAAGATTCCGCACGTCGGCTGGAACAGCCTCGACTTCAGCGCGACACGGCGTCGATCGTCGACGGCGTCGCGGACGGCGTCGCAGGTGTACTTCACGCACAGCTACGTCGCGCCCGTGACCGACGACACCGTCGCGGTCACCGAGCACGGCGAGCCGTTCGCCGCGGTCGTGCAGCGCGGACAGATCGCCGGCGTGCAGTTCCATCCGGAGAAATCGGGCGACGTCGGGCTGCGGATCCTCCGTAACTTTCTCGAGCTCGCCGGCTGACAGGAGCCACGCTGATGCTCTCGAAGCGCATCATCGCCTGCCTCGACGTGCGCGACGGCCAGGTCGTCAAGGGCATCAACTTCGAAGGGCTGCGCATCGGCCGGCGATCCGGCGGAGCTCGCGCGCCGCTACAACACCGAGGGCATCGACGAGCTCGTCATCCTCGACATCACCGCGACGCTCGAAGCGACGGCGCGCGCTGGCCGACACGATCCGCGCCGTCGCGCGCGAGCTCTTCATCCCGCTCGCCGTCGGCGGCGGCATCCGGACCGAAGCCGACGCCGGCGGCGGCGGTCGACGCGGGCGCCGACAAGGTGAGCCTGAACACTGCGGCGCTCTCGCAATCCCGGCGCTGATCACCGACGCTCGCCGAACGCTACGGCAGCCAGGCGGTCGTCGTCGCGATCGACGCCAAGCGGGACGGCGATCGCTTCGCGGTCTACGCGCGCAGCGGGATCGACGTCGGCCGATCGCGACGCCGTCGAGTGGGCGCGCGAGGCCGAAGCGCGCGGCGCCGGCGAGATCCTGCTGACCTCGATCGACCGCGACGGCACCAAGGTCGGGCTTCGACTGCGCGCTGACGGCCGCGGTGTCGTCGGCCGTCTCGATTCCGGTGATTGCCTCGGGCGGCGCCGGCGGCCTCGATCACTTCGTCGACGTCTTCACCGCCGGCACGGCCGACGCCGCGCTCGCCGCGTCGATCTTCCACTACGCCGAGACCAGCGTGCGCGCGCTGAAGACCCATCTCCGCGAGCACGGCATACCGGTTCGCCTGTGCGCGCTCGTGTCTCGTGACGCTGACCATGCTGATTCCATCGATCGATCTCAAAGACGGCGCCGTCGTCCAGCTCGTGCAGGGCGAGAAGCTCGCGATCAGGGACGACGACGTGTTTCGCTGGGTGCGGCGCTTCGAGCGATTTCCCAAGGTGCAGGTGATCGACCTCGATGCGGCGATGGGCACCGGCGACAACCTCGACACTCGTCCGGCAGATCGCGGGCGCGCTGTCGTGCCGCGTCGGCGGCGGCATCCGCACCGTCGCACGCGCGCGCGACGTGCTGGCGGCCGGCGCGCAGCAGATCATCGCCGGGTCGTCGCTGTTCAAGGACGGACGCCCCGATCTCGAATTCGCGAAGTCGCTGTGCCGATGCGGTCGGCCGCGATCGCGTGATCGCCGCCGTCGACAGCCGCGGCGGCCATGTCGTGATTCACGGCTGGAAGACCGCGCTGCCGCTGACCGCGGTGGACGCGGTGCGCGCGCTCGAGCCCTATTGCGACGAGTTCCTCTACACGCACGTCGACAAGGAAGGCCTGATGGGCGGCACGGACTTCGACGCGATCCTGGCGGTCAAGCGACGCGACGTCACGCCGTCTGACGGCCGCCGGCGGCATCACGACGCAAAAGGAGATCGACGACCTGGACGCGCTCGGCGTCGACGCCGTCGTCGGCATGGCGATCTACACCGGTACGCTCAGCGTCGATTGATCACGTCAGGCCCCTGAACGTTTCGACCCCTTCCTCCGTCAAAGCTGCCATGCGCAAGTACGCCATCGTCCTCGGGCTGGTGCTGCTGGCTACGCCGACGGTCTGGGCTGCGTTCTCGGAAACGGAACATGTCAGCCAGACGATCAAGCTGGATCCGGGCGGGACACTGCGTCTGCATAGCTTCTCGGGACGGGTGTCGATCAGCGCGTCGGACGAGGCCGAGGTGGTCATCAACGCGCTCCGTCATGGCACGCGGTGGCAGCTGGACCATAGCCGCCTCGACATCCACACGAGCGGCGCCAACGTGGTCGTGGTGGATGCGACACGCCGCGAGAGGGCTTGGTATGAGTTCATGGGCAGCGGCGACGCGGTCGAAACCGAATTCGACGTGCGCGTCCCGCGCAAGACCAACCTGGATCTGTCCGTCTTCAGCGCCCGCGTAAACGTGGAAGGCGTGGAGGGCAACCACCAGGTTCACGGTTTTTCATCCCGGCTGAGTCTGACCGACACGGCGGGGTCGATTCGAGCCCATACCTTCAGCGGCGCGGTGCTGATCGGCGCGAAATCCTGGTCGCCTGATCAAAACATCCAGGTCGATACCTTCAGCGGGAACGTCGAACTGCAGGTGCCGGCCGGCGCCAGCGGGACGGTCAGCTTCAACACCTTCAGCGGGCGGCTCGATTCCGAAATGCCGCTGGTCCTTCACAGTTCGACCCGCCGGGCGGTCCGCGCGGAGTTGGGCGGCGGCGGCAACGGCTCCATGCGGTTCAAGACCTTCAGCGGCAGCGTAAAGATCAACCACCAGTCCTGAACCGGCTGTTACAATTGGTAGTTCCCTTATCTGCCTACAGATAGGGGGCCTCGAATTTGTGAGCACCGCAGTTCAGGTCGACCCCGAGCTTCTCCGCGGCGTGCGGACACTGCCTGCCGGGCGGGTCACCGCCGACGGGAAGTTCCTCCGTGTACAAGTGGACACCGGCGGGGGGAATTCGAAGGGCGAGCGATTCCTCGTCAAAGGCGTCACGTACGGCACGTTCGCGCCGGACGCCGACGGCTACCAGTTCCCTGCCGCTGTCACGCGTCGCCGAAGACTTCCGGGCCATGGCCGCGCTCGGCATCAACACGGTCCGGACCTACACGCGCGCCTCGGCGCGAGCTGCTCGACGAAGCCGCGCGCCACGGTCTGCGGGTCATGGTCGGGCTGCCCTGGTCGCAGCACGTCGCGTTTCTCGACGACCGCGCGCTCCGACGCGAGCATCCGGCACGACATCGTCGCGCGCGTCGCGGAGCTGGCCGACCATCCGGCGGTCCTGACCTTCGCGCTCGGCAACGAGATTCCGCCGAGCGTCGTGCGCTGGCACGGCCGCATCCGCGTCGAGCGCTTTCTGCGCGCACTCTATCAGGACGCCAAGGCCACGGCGCCCGACAGCCTGTTCACCTACGTCAACTTTCCGCCGACCGAATTTCTCGATCTCTCGTTCTTCGACATCTGCGCCTTCAACGTCTACCTGCATCGCGAGCCGGAGCTGCGCGCCTATCTGGCGCGGCTGCAGCACGTCGCCGGCCACAAGCCGCTGCTGCTCGCCGAAGCGGGCGCCGACAGCATGCGCGAGGGCGAACAGGGACAGGCCGACATCACCGCGATGCACGTCCGCGCGGCGTTCGAGGAAGGCGCCTGCGGCGCGGTCGCGTTCGCGTGGACCGACGAGTGGTGGCGCGGCGGCCACACCGTCGACGACTGGAAGTTCGGCCTGGTCGATCGCGAGCGCCAGCCGAAGCCGGCGGCGCGGCCGTGGCCGACGGCCTTCGCGAACGCGCCGTTTCCGCGCGGAGCAACAGCGCACCTGGCCGCGCGTCTCGGTCGTCGTCTGCGCGTACAACGCCGCGGACACGCTCGAGCGACAACCTGCGTCGCTCGAAGCGCTGACGTATCCGGACTTCGAGATCATCCTGGTCAACGACGGGTCGAAGGATCGCACGAGCGAGATCGGCCACAGCATTCCGCGCGTCCGCGTCATCGACACGCCGAACGCCGGGCTGAGCGCCGCGCGCAACGTCGGCCTCGCCGAAGCCACCGGCGAGATCGTCGCCTACACCGACGCCGACACGCGCGTCGATCCGCGACTGGCTGACGTTTCTCGTCCAGCCGTTCCTGACCTCCGACGTCGTCGGCTCGGGCGGACCGAACGTCGTGCCGGCCGACGATCCGCCGATGGCGCAGTGCATCGCGCGCGCGCCGGGCGGACCGACGCACGTGCTGCTCGACGATCGCATCGCCGAGCACGTGCCCGGCTGCAACATGGCCTTCCGCCGCGAGGCGCTGCTCGCGATCGGCGGCTTCAATCCGATCTACCTCCGCGCCGGCGACGATGTGGACGTGTGCTGGCGGCTGCAGGCGCGCGGCTGGAAGATCGGCTTCGCCGCCGGCGGCGCTCGTCTGGCATCACCACCGCATCGTCGGTGAAGGCCTACTGGCGGCAGCAGGTCGGCTACGGCGAGGGCGAAACGCTGGCTGATGGCGCACCATCCGGAAAAATTTCTCGACGGCCACATGCTGTGGCACGGCCGCATCTACAGCCCGCTGCCGTTCGTGCGATCGCTGTGGGGCACGCGGATCAACGCCGGGCGTCTGGGGCACGGCGGCGTTTCCGTCGGTCTATCGCACCGACGTCCACCCGTTCGCGTTCCTGCCGCACTCGATCCGGTGGCAGGTGCTGTCGTTCGTGCTGACGATCGCCGGCGCCGGCGTCGCCGCCACCGGCGCACATCACTGGGCGTCGTACCTGCTGCTCGGCGCGGCGACTGGTCGGCCTCGCCGCCACGGTCGCCAAGAACATCGCCTACGCGCATGCGCTCGGACGTGCAGTCGCTCGCGCGGCAACCGGCTCTGGTATCGCGCGACGGTGGCGTATCTGCATTTCCTCCAGCCGCTCGCGCGGATGCGCGGGCGGATTCGCGGCCTGCTCTCGCCGCCGGAGCTCGAACATGCCGCCGGTCGGCGCCGCAGACCAGCCGCGGCCCGCGTCCGTCGCTGGCCGAGGCCTGGCGCGCGCTGCGTGCTGGTCTCCGGCAGCGTCACCGAAGACCGCTTCTGGAGCGAGACCTGGACCTCGGCCGATCGCGTGCTCGTCGCAGCTGACCGACTGGCTGCGCCGATCGCGCGCGGTTCGCTCGATCGAAATCGACGAAGGCTGGTCGGACGACCGCGACGTGAGCGTGTTCGTCGGCCGCTGGGCGTGGCTCGACGTGCGGGCGCTGGTCGAGGAGCACGGCGGCGGCAAGACGCTGGTCCGCGTCAGCACCCACCTGCGGCCGACGACGTTCGGCATCGTCACGCGCGCTCGCGCTCGGCGCGGCGCTGCTCGGCGGCGCGCTGCTCGGCGCCGCTCAACTGGATCGCGCCGCCGGCAGCGCCCTGCTGAAGTGGCGCCTGGCGGGCGCGGGCGCCGCCATCCTGAGCGTCGCCTCGATTCTCGCGGTCGCCTGGCGCACCGCGCAGACCACCGCGATCGTCCGGCGCGGCATCGCGCGCGTGACGCGTCGGATCGGGCATGGTGGCGATGAAATCCGGACCGGCACGCGCGCCGCTGCTCGCGCCGTCGCTGCTACGCGTCTACGGCCTGCGCAGCGCGTTCATCTTCGTCGTGATGATCGTCGCGCTCGGCGCGAGCACGCTTCATGCTGCGCGAGGTCGGCGACCGCGGAAGTCGTCATCGGCCCCAAGCCAGGCGCCGAGCGGCAACAGCCCGGCGCTGTCGGCATGGCTCGACACGCCGGGCGGCATCGCCATCGCACCGAACGGCGACATCTACATCGCCGATTCGAACAACGACGTCATCCGCCGCGCCGATCCGCGGGCCGCGACACCGGTGCCGGTCGCCGGCAGTCACAAGGCCGGACCGGATTCTCGGGCGACGACGGCCTTGCGCTCAAGGCGCAGCTCGACACGCCGGACGGCGTCTGTATCGCGCCCGGACGGCGACCTCGTCGTCGCCGACTCGCACAACGATCGCATTCGCCGCGTCGATCGGCCGACGCGGATCATCACGACCATTGCCGGCTCGGGTGAGAACGGATACGACGGCGACGATAAGCCGGCGACCGAACGCGGCGCTGAACACACCGAGCGCCGTCGCGTGCGCGCCGAACGGCGATCATCTACATCGCCGACACGTTGAACTATCGTGTCCGGATGGTCGACGCCAAAACCGGTCTCATTCACACGGTCGCCGGCGACGGCACCGCCGGGCGACCGCGGATCACGTCGGCGACGGCGGTCCGGCGACTGCCGCACACCTGAACATGCCGAGCGACGTGCAGATCGCGCCCAACGGCGACATCTACATCGCCGACATGCACCATCAACCGCATCCGCAAGGTCGACGCGACGACGCACATCATCTCGACCGTCGCCGGCAGCGGCATCTTCGGCAGCGGCGGCGACGACGGCCCGGCGACGCAAGGCCAGTCTCGCGGGGCCGGCGGGCATCGCGCTGGTCCCCGAAGCTCGGCGGCACGGTCACCATCTTCATCGCCGACTACTACAACGGTCAGGTCCGTGCGGTCGGGCCGGACGGCATCATGCGCAACGTCAGCGACGAAGGACGGGTCGCGTTCGGCGCACCGTCGCGGGTGGCGTTCGCCCTCGGCGGACCCAAGCGCGGCTGGCTCTACGTCACCGACCACGAGCAAGAACAACGTCGTGGCCGTCAACATTCCGCAGATCTCGTCCGGTCCGATCCTGGTGCCTCGTCCGCCGCAACCGCTGCCCGTCCCGCCGCCAAGAAAGGTGGGCGGATGAGCGACACGCTGATCGAACAGGCGGGCGCAACCACCGCCGGGCCGAGCGCGACCAAAGGGCTGCTGCGCTGGACGCTGCCGTTCCTGCGTCCCTACCGCCGCCGGTGGCGCTGCTCGCGGCTGCTGCTGGTTTCGGAGATCGTCCTCGGCGCGCTGCAGCCGTGGCCGTTCGCGATTGCCATCGACTACGTGCTGACGCCCGCAAGCGCCGCCGGGCATAAAGTGTTCCCGGAGCTGGTACGGCCGTGCATGACGACGATCTCGCACGGCAGCCGGTTCGCGCTGCTGGTCATCGTCGTCGTCGCCGGCGTCGTGCTGCAGGTCGTCAACCAGCTCGTGTCGGCGTACGGCACGCAGGTGCAGGTCGATACCGGTCAGCGCATGGTCTACGACCTGCGCGGACGGCTGTTCGAGCCACCTGCACGGCGCTCGGCCTGCAGCCATCACATCACGACGAGCACGGCGGATGCCGTCTACCGCGTGGACGTCGACGCCTACGCCATCGAAAACCTGGTGATGAGCGGCCTGTTCCCGCTCGCCACGTCGATCACCGCGCTGACGGTGATGTTCGGCGTGCTGCTGTCGATGAACGTCACGATCGCGCTGCTGTCGCTGACGGTGATGCCGTTCCTGTACCTGTGCCTGCGCTACTACACGAGAACGCTGGTCAACCGCGAGGAGCGGGTCAAGGAGCTCGAGGCCAAGCTGCTCGGGCGGCTGTACGAAACGTTCGGCGCGATGCGGCTGGTCAAGAGCTTCGCGCGCGAGCCTACGAGCTGCAGCGCTACGCGACCGCCGGCGACACCACGATGAAGGCGCGCATCGCCATCACCTGGCAGTCAGTCGCTCTTCGCGGTCGTCGTCAGCACGCATCACGATCGTCGGCACGGCGCTGGTCGTCATCGTCGGCGGCCGGTTCGTGATGAACGGCCGGCTGACGATCGGCGATCTGACGGTCGTCATCGCGTATCTCGCCGCGGTCTACGGGCCGCTCTCGGCGATTGCGCACACCACCGGACAGCTGCAGGGCGCGCTCGCCGGCACCAAGCGGGTCCGCGCCATGTTCGCGCTGACGCCGGAAACCGTCGAGGCGCCGGACGCCGTCGACGCGCAGCCGACATCAAAGGCGACATCCGGTTCGAGGACGTCGGCTTCACCTACCGAACGGCGCCCAGGTGCTGCACGACATCACGTTCGAGGCGAAGCCCGGTCAGGTGGTCGCACTGGTCGGTCTGACCGGCGCCGGCAAGACCACGCTGGTCAGCCTGATTCCGCGCTTCTTCGAGGCGACCGACGGGCCGCGTGCTGATCGACGGCGTGGACGTGAAGAAGTATCGCATCCGCGCGCTGCGCGAGAAGATCGCGATCGTGCTGCAGGATCCGGTGCTGTTCCCGGGCACGATCGCCGACAACCTCCGCTACGGACGGCTCGACGCCACACAGGAGGAGATCGAGCAGGCGGCGCGCGCCGCGCACGCGCACGACTTCATCTCGCGGCTGCCGAAAGGCTACGACACTGAAATCGCCGAGGCCGGCGGCGGCCTGTCGGGCGGCGAGCGCCAGCGCCTGAGCGTGGCGCGGGCGATCCTGAAGGACGCGCCGATCCTGATCCTCGACGAGCCGACCTCGTCGCTCGACTCGATCTCCGAGGAGATCGTGTTCGCGGCGCTGCGCCGGCTGCGCGCCGGACGCACGACGATCGTCATCGCGCACCGGCTGTCGACCGTGCGCGACGCCGACCAGATTCTGGTGCTCGACGGCGGCCAGATCGCCGCCAAGGGCCGGCACGACGAGCTGCTGAAGTCGAGCCAGCTGTACCGCCGCATGTGCGCGCGCCTGTCGGTCGGCAAGTCGCTCGACGAGCCGGAAAGCGTCGACGAGCTCATCGAGGCGGCACGGCGATGAGCACGAATTGCAGATTCTTGTTCCAATCTGAAATCGCCTTCTGAAATCTGAAATCTCATGAAGATCCTGTTCGCCGGCATCATCGCGCGCTATCCGTTCGGCGGCGTCACCTGGTGCTCGCTGATGTACCTGCTCGGACTGCGCGCGCTCGGCCACGAGGTCTTCTACATCGAGGACACCGGCGAGTGCGTCTACGACCCGATCCTCAACACGCGCGCCACCGATCCGATCTACGGGACCACCTACATCAACGACGCGCTCGAGCCGTTCGGCCTCGGCGACCGCTGGTCGTTCGTCAACTACGACGGCAGCTATCACGGCCGAAGCGCGGAAGACGTGCGGCGGTTCGCCGCGGACGCCGACCTGTTCATCAATCTCTCCGGCGGCTCGTGGTTCTGGCGCGACGAATACGCGCGCATTCCGCACAAGATATTCGTCGACTCGGATCCGGCGTTCACGCAGCTGGCCATCGCCAAGGCGGAGCCCTGGTACGTCGAGTTCTTCAAGCGGCTTCGACCATCTGTTCACCTTCGGCGCCAACATCGGCACGCCGGCGTCGCTCGATTCCGACCGGTGACTTCACGTGGCACAAGACCTGGCAGCCGATCACGCTGGACGACTGGCGCGTCGACAGCCGCACCGCGCGATCGCTTTACCACGGTGATGACCTGGCAGATCGAAAGCTTCACCGACGTCGGCGGCAACAAGGACCAGGAGTTCGTGAAGTTCATCGACCTGCCGACGCGAACGCCGCAGCCGTTCGAGCTGGCGATCAACGGACCGCAGCAGCTGCTGCGCGAGCACGGCTGGGACACCGTCGACGCCATGGCCGTGTCGCGCACGCCGTCGGACTACCGCGACTTCATCCAGGCGTCGAAAGCCGAGTTCGGCGTCGCCAAGCACACCTACGTCGCGAACCGCTCGGGCTGGTTCAGCGATCGCACCGAGTGCTACCTCGCATCGGGACGGCCGGCGCTGGTGCAGGACACCGGCTGGACCGCACACCTGCCGAACGGCGAAGGGCTGCTCGCGTTCTCCGACATGGAAGAGGCGATCGACGGCATCGACCGCATCAACGCCGACTACGATCGGCACGCGCAGCGGGCGCGCGAGGTGGCGCACGAGCATTTCGACGCACGCATCGTCCTGCCCAGGCTGCTGGAGATCGCGTGCTCATGACCATTCCTCATCGCGAAGGCACGAAAATCACGACGACACGAAATCGTTGGTACGCGATCATGACAGAAGAGAAGGCAGTCATGACTCGTGATTCTTCGTGCATCGAGGCTCGCGAGGTGCGGCGTGAGAATCGCGCACATCGCGCCGGTCGCGACCACCATTCCGCCGCCGAAGTCCGGCTCGGTCGAGACGATGACGTCGCTGCTTACCGAAGGGCTGGTCGCCCGCGGACACGACGTCACGCTGTTTGCCACCGCCGACTCCAGGACCAGCGCCAGGCTCGCAGGCGATCTACCCGCACGGCTACTGGCACGACGAGAACATGTGGCCGTGGGAGCTGTACGAGATGCTGAACCTGGCCGCCGCCGTCGAGCGCGCCTCCGAGTTCGACATCATCCACTACGAGGCGGCGTACTACCCGATGTCGCTGGCGTTCACCCGGCTGTGCACGACACCGATCGTGCAGACGCTGCACCACTCGCCGACCGCGGCCGAGGTCAAGCTGTGGACCCGCTATCCGGAGGCGGCGTTCGTGGCGATCTCACAAGAGCAGAAAAGCCTGCTCTCGGGCGTCAACGTCGTCGGCACGGTGCTGCACGGCATCGACATGGACAACTTCGTCTTCCAGGAAAAGCCGGAAGACTACCTGCTGTTTCTCGGCCGATTCACCGCCGGCAAGGGCGTGCTTCAGGCCATCGAGATCGCGCGCCGCGTCGGCATGCGCTTAATCCTGGCGGCGGCGGAAGACGAGTACTATCGCGAGAAAGTGGCGCCGCATGTGGACGGACGCCATGTCGTTTACTATGGCGAGGCCGATTTCTCGGCGAAGGTAAAGCTGTACGGCGGCGCCCGGGCGCTGCTCTACCCGATCCAGGCGCGCGAGCCGTTCGGCCTGGTGCTGGCCGAGGCCATGGCCTGCGGGACGCCGGTCGTCGCGCTCGATCGCGGCGCAGTCCGGGAAGTGGTGGACGAGGGCGTGACCGGCATGATTTTCGACGACCTCGAGCAGATGGTGAACGAGCTGCCGCGGGTCTTCGACCTCGATCGCCGTCGCGTGCACGAACGCGCAGTGGCCCGCTTCGGCGCCGGCCGGATGGTGGACGAGTACGCCGAGGTGTATCGTCGGATCGTGGAGGCGCATCAGCATGGCTGAGTCATCGCGGCCGTTCGCGGGCAGAACGGTCCTCGGGATCTTCGCACACCCGGACGACGAGTCGCTGGCGTGCGGCGGCACGCTGGCGCGCCTGGCAGACGCCGGCGCCAGCGTGGTCGTCATCTGTGCGTCACGCGGCGAGGCCGGCTCGATCAGCGATCCGGCGCTGGTGCCGGACGGCGATCTCGGACTCGTGCGCGTGCGCGAGCTGCGCCGATGCCGCCGCGGTGCTGGGCGTCGCCGAAGTCATCGTCCTCGATCATCCCGACGGCGACCTGCGCTGGGAACACGTTCCCGAGCTTCACGCCGAGCTGATCGCCCTGATCCAGCGCTTCCGGCCGGACGCGATCATCACCTTCGCCGAGGACGGCCTCTACTGGCATCTCGATCACATCGGCGTTCACGAGCGGACCTACACGGCGGTGCTGTCGCTCGGCGCGGCCGCGCCGCCGCTGTATTACGTGACGATGCAGGCCGGCGCGATGCGCGAGGTGGTCGAGGCTGCTCACGCAAAGGGCGGCGCGCCACCCGACTCCAGCTTCTGGGGGATCGCGCCGGATTGCTTCGGCGACGGCGCCAACCCGCCGACCTTCGTCGTCGACGTGCGCGACTGGGCCACTCGGAAGCTGGCGGCGCTGCGCTGCCATCGAACCCAGATGGGCCCGAACAACCCGATGGCCTGGATCGACGCCGACGAAGCGCGCCGCTGGCTCGGGATCGAGCAGTTCCGCCGTTCGCCGCTCGAGGCCAGCGGCGAACCGCTGCTCGAACTCTTCGGTGAAATCCAACATGTTGACTGACACGCTCGACATCCTGCGCTGCCCCTACTGCGGCGGGCGGCTGGCGCTTGTCGAATCGATTTTTCACCGCAGTACGACGCGACGCGATTCAGGACGGCATCCTCGGCTGCCAGTGCTGCATCTTCCCGGTCGTGGACGGCATTCCGGTCCTCCACCTCCAGCCGTCCGCGATCGCCGCGCGCGATCACCTGCAGTCCGGCCGCCCCGACCTCGCGCGCCGGACGATGGTCGGCCTCGACGATGCGGCGGCGGAGGCGTTCGAGGCTGCGGCGGAATCGGGGACCGCGACCTATCGCGAGACCGTCGAAGCGCTCGGTCCCAATTTCGAAGGCGGCTATTTCCTCTATCGCTTCTCCGACCCGACCTACATCGTCGCCCAGGCGGTCGTCCGCGCCGTCGCCTCAACGGTGCTGGCCGGCGCGCGCCGCGCGATCGACATCTGCGGCGGATCCGGACACGTCACGCGGACGCTGCTCGATCTGTCGTCGCCGCCGCCGGTCCTGGCCGATCTCTACTTCGCCAAGGTGTGGCTGGCGCGGCGATTTACTGCGCCCGGCTGCGAACCGGTGTGCTGCGACGGCAACGCGCCGATGCCGTTCGCGCGCGGCGCGTTCGGCTTCGCGATGTGCACCGACGCCTTCATGTACATCTGGACCAAACGCCAGTTCGTGGGTGAAATGGAACGGCTGGTGGACGACCCGCGCAGCGGCGCAGACCCGGGAGCGGTGCTGATTGGGCACACTCACAACGAACGCACCTGGAGTCCATCTCACGGCCAGCCACTCGCCCACCAGGGATATGCCCAGCTGTTCGAAACCATCGAGCCGCGCATCTTCGGCGAGGCCGGGCTGTTCGACGATGTGGTGAATGGCGGCCCGCTGGATCTGTCGCGGCGCGACAGTCCGCAGACGCTCGACGCCAACCCGGCGCTGACCATCATCGCCAGCCGCGACGATCGCATCTTTACGCCGCACCCGTTGCCGGCGCCGAAGGACGCCGGCGGCGAATTCCGGATCAATCCGCTCTATGCCATCACTCACGAAGGCGATCGCATGCGGCTGCGGCTCGGTTTTCCGAGCGAGGACTACGAACAGGAGTACGGCGCGATCCGCCGCTACCTGCCGGAGGACGTCACCGTCGATCGGCGGACGCTCACGGCGATCGAGTCGGGCCGCGTCACTCACGAGGTCGCCGAGCTGGTCCGCCGCCGTGTGGTCGTCGACCTGCCGCGCCGCTACTATTAGCGGATTCGGCCGGCGCCGCCGGCGACGACCGGCGACGCCATTACGTTACAATACGTAACCAGTACAGTGCTCGACGTAACCGATAATCCGTTCGTCTATGGCGAAGTGGTGCCGGCGGCGGCCTTCGTCAACCGGACCGCCGAGCTCGAGCGGCTGGTGCGCGACCTGGCGGACGCCCAGAAGGTGTTCCTGATCTCGCCGCGCCGCTACGGCAAATCGTCGCTGATCCGGCGCGCCCTGGCGGTGATGTCGCGCCGCGGCGCGCTGACGGTCGAGGTCACGGTCAGCAGCTTCAGCTCCTACGTGGCGTTCCTCGAAGGCTATGCCCGCGCCCTGGTCACGGCCGAGACGCGGTGGCAGCAGGCGCGGACGTGGCTGCGCGAAGCGATTCGATCGGCTAAGGCCGAGGTGCGGTACGCGCCCGACCAGTCGCCGCTCGGCGCGATCGCGGTGTCGTTTCCCGGCGTGCGGACCGAGCGCGACGTCTCGCGGCTTGCCCAGGAGGTCTTCGCCCTGCCGGCGCGTCTGGCCGAGACGCGCGGCCGCAAGGTGATCGTGGCGCTCGACGAATTCCAGGGCATCGCCGGTTTCGACGGCGGCTCGGTCGAGCACGCGATGCGGGCCGCGGTGCAGCACCAGCGCCAGGTCGGCTACGTGTTCGCGGGCTCCGAGCCGAGCCTGATGGAGCGGATGATCGGGCGCCAGCGGCCGTTCTACAAGGCGGGGCCGGTGATGCGACTCGAGAAGATTCCGGCGCCGGAATTCGCCGCGTTCATCAACGCGCGGTTCGCGCGCTCCGGCATGCGTCCCGAAGACGGACTCGGCGACGCGGTCGTCGAGCTCGCCGGCAATCTGCCGTACGACGTGCAACGCCTGGCGCACGAGACGTGGGACGAGGTGCGCGGCCGCGGCCGCAAGCGCGCCACCCTGGACGACCTGCACCAGGCGCTCAAACGTCTGCTGGTCGAGCATCAGATGATGTTCGAGGCGGTGTGGCAGAGGCTGACGCTGGCGCAGCGGGCGGCGCTTCGCGCGGTGGTGCTCGAGGAGGGGCGCGAGCTGCTGTCCGCGGACGTCCGCACCCGCCATCGCCTCGGCGGATCCTCGACGGTTCAGGCTGCCCTGGCCGCGCTCGTACGCGACGATCTGATCGCTCGCGACGGCACCCACTATTCGGTGGTCGACTCGCTGATGCGCGAATGGGTCGCCCGCCAGACCTTTTAGCGGCAGCACCGCCAACCCAGCCGTAGCGGCGGCGCACAGCTTGCAGCAGAGCGCTGCGTGAATGTGATCCGTATCGTTGTCCTTTTCATACTCGTGATGTTCGCAGCGGCCACCGCTGGCGCTCAGGACGACAACAAGTTCGCGCTCGGCGCCGAATTCACCATCAGAACCACCGATCGCGCTTCCTCGTCGGACTACGCACGGGTCCAGTTCGGGCCCAATCTGCTGTGGCGTTTCGGCGAAGGCAAACCAGGCTGGGGATTTCACTGGGGACTCAACTGGTATGCCGTCGACCTTGAACGACCGGTTGGCGGCACCACCGTCGAGCTGGGCGAACTGCACGTACGGCCGGTGATGGCGGGCTACGGCTACACCTACGTCCTTCACCACATCACGATCAGCGCCGATGCCCTGGCCGGGCTCGCGTTCAACTCGATCGATCTGAACGAGGGCGCGATCGCGGCGTACAACGCCCGGGTGGGCGGGCAGCGCGCCTATTCCCTGGCCTCGAATACGTTTGTGCTCAAGCCGGAAATCGGCCTCTGGCACAACGTCAATCGGAAGATCGGGTTGAACATCAATTTCGGCTACATGTTCGCGCGGCCCGACGTCACGGTGGTCTCGACCGCGGGAACGGAGACGCGAACGGCGCGCGCCGATCAATTCATCCTCAAAGGCGGCGTGGTGTACTCGATATTCGGCCGGTGAGGCGCCGGACCGGGGAATATTCGCCATCGCCCTGGGGTTTCAAAGGACACCAGGAGCGGGCATGAACATCGTGATCGCCGGCGGTACGGGATTTCTCGGACGGCCACTCGCGACCGCGCTGGTCGTCGCCGGCCACGACGTCATCGTCCTGACGCGCTCTCCCGGCCAAGCTGCCGGCGACAACGCGCGCTCGATCGCGGGAACGCGGACGATCGCCTGGTCCCCGGACGGAACCGCCGGTGCATGGGCAGCCGCGATCGACGGCGCCGATGCGGTGATCAACCTCGCCGGCGAAGGCATCGCGGAACGGCGCTGGACCGATGCGCACAAGCGGCGCATCCTCGAGAGCCGGCTGAAGGCAACCCGAAGTCTGGTCGCCGCGATTCGGGGCGCGGCCACGCCACCCCGGACGTTCGTCAGCGGATCCGCGGTCGGCTACTACGGGCCGTCAGACGATGCGATCGTCACGGAGTCGACCCCGCCAGGATCGGATTTTCTCGCCATCGTCTGCACGCAATGGGAGCAGGCGGCAATCGCGGCGGCGAGCGAACGCACGCGGGTCGCCTGCATCCGCACTGGCATCGTGCTCGAAAAAGGCGGCGGCGCACTGCCACAGATGCTGCCGCCGTTTTATCTCGGCGCCGGCGGACCAGTCGGATCCGGCCGTCAGTACTGGCCGTGGATTCATCGGGCCGACTGGGTGGCGATGGTGATCTGGGCGCTCACCGCGCCGGTGAGCGGAGCGGTCAATGCGACGGCGCCGAATCCGATCACCAACGCGGATTTCGCGCATGCGCTCGGGCGCGTGCTCCATCGACCGAGTTTGCTGGCGGCCCCCGCATTTGCGCTGCGGCTCATGCTCGGTGAAATGGCCGATGCGCTGCTCCTGTCCGGACAGCGTGCCGTCCCGGCCGTCGCCGAGCGCGGTGGATTCACATTCGAGTACCCGGAAGTGGATCAGGCGCTGCGGGCAATCTTTGCGCAATCCTGAGCCTGCGCAGGTTCGCCGCTTTCGAGCAGAGATATCAGTGAGCTACGCCGACCAGGAACTTGTCGCCGGTCGGCGACGGCACGCCGCCTTCGGGCTCGAGCGTCACGGCCATCGCGACCGGTGCCGGCAGGTCGGTCGGCGTGTTGAACGTCGCGTTGATCAGGCCGTTCGCATCAGGCTTCATCACCCCCGCGCTGATTGGAGCCGGCTGCGCCGTCAGCACCCAGAGCTGGTAAACGCGCCCCGCCGGCAGAGCGGGCAGGTTCGACGCGGTGAACACCAGTCCGTGCGCCCGACTCCAGAAAGCACGCGCCGCCGCGCGCGGCGCCGCCGGCTGGCCCGCGAGATCGATGCGCGCGAGATCGGGCGCCGTCAGTACGGTTCGCGCCGTCTGCGCTTCGAATGCGGTCCGCCGTGCGTCCGCCAGCTGGCGTTCGCCCGCATCAGCGCGCAGCGTGGCTTCGCGAAGCCTCGTTTCCAGCACCCCGATGCGTCCTCGGAGCGTACCGGCATACGCCCCGAGCCCCACGGCGAGAAGAATTGCAGCGGCGGCCGCGAGCCACCCGCGGCGTGACGCCGCCGGCGAAGACACCTGCGACCTCTGCGCCGATGCATCGGACGCGGCGATCTGATCGAGCAGCCGGCGGCGGACGTCGGGCGAAGGGTCCGCGCCCGCGGTTCCGCCGCCAAGCGCGTCGGCGACCGCGGTAAACGCTCTGACCTCCGCCGCGCAGGCCGCACAGACCGCCAGGTGCGCCTCGAAGGCCTGACGTTCCGCGGGCGTCAGGGCACCGAGGACGTAGAGCCCGGCCTGCTCACCGATCTGATCGTGGGCCCCCACCATCAGACTCTACGGTTCTCGCCGCGGAAAGGATGCATGAGCATCTCGGGAGACAGATGTTCCTCTGGCGGCACCACCAGGATCACGCGACAGCCCTCGTCGGTAAACAGCTCGCCATGGTCTGTCCCCGCATCGGCGTGCACGAAGTCGCCAGCTTCGAGCCGGCGTCCGCACGTGTACAGACTGCCTGACACCACGAAGCACTCCTCGGCGCCGCCGTGATGGTGCGCTGGAAACCGCGTGCCCGCGGCGACGTCGAGCAGCAGTGTCGCGTATCCGCTGACGATGTTCACCGCGAGGACCTTCATGCGAGTCCCGGGAACCGGATGCGGCAGCCAGCGATCGTCGCTCGCCGACATCAACGTGAATCCCGGTGGTACCGGCGCCGTCTGGAGCGTCCGCAGCAACCGCGCTCTGACCTCGGGACGCGGTCCGGGCACACTCGGCCCGCCAGCGGCGCTCGCCAGACCCAGCGTCACGACCTCGTCGAACTCCACTTCGTCTCGCTCGTCGGTCATTGCTCGATGAACGCCGCGGTGAGCCGCTGACGCAGGGCCTGCAGCCCGCTGCGAATACGCGTCTTGACGGTCCCCAGCGGCAGCTGAAAACGCGTCGCAAGTTCCGACTGCGTGAGCCCGAGAAAATATGCCTGTTCGATCAGATCGCGCTGTTCGGCCGGCAGTGAATCGAGCGCGTCGGCGACGACGCGCTGCTGTTCGCTCTGGCGGGCGCGGGTCTCCGGACTGTCGGGTGCGACCGGCTCGGGCGCCGACTCGGCGACGCGGAGACGCACGCGGTTGGCGCGCAGCCGATCGATGGAGCGGTTGCGCGCGACCCTCACCAGCCACGCCGCGGGCGTGCCGAGCGTCACGTTGTAGGTCTCAACGCGGGTCCAGACCAGCACGAACACCTCCTGCAGCACTTCTTCGGCTTCGCTGCGATCGCGCAGGATGCGGACGATCAAACCAAACAGCAGGCGATGATGCCGGTCGTACAGATCGGCGACGGCGCGTTCGTCCCTGGCAACGATCCGTTCGATCAGCAGGATATCGCCCTGGGCGTCCTCGGGCTTCGGCACGTCAGTAAGCGGCGAGCGTCCTGAATCGCGGCGGCGATCGAATTGGTGTTGGGGAGGTTGAATTCCTCGAGCACGTGCGAAAACGGCGCGTGGGTGTCGGGATAGGTCACACGCATCACCGGCGCGTCGAGGTGAGCGAAGCGCTCCTCCATGATCACGGCCGACAGCTCCGCGCCGAGGCCAAGCGTCTTGACGTCCTCGTGCACGATCAGCGCGCGGCTGGTCTTCTCGACCGATCGGAAGATCGCCGCCTTGTCGAACGGCAGCAGCGTCCGCAGGTCGATGACCTCCACCTCGACGCCTTCTTTCGACAGGCGATCCGCGGCCTCGAGCGACGGCAGCACCATCGCGCCGTAGGTGATCAGCGTGACATCGCTGCCTTCACGCCGCGTCGCGGCGACGCCAATCGGCACGACCTCGTCGTCTCCCTCCGGCACCGGACCCTTGGCGCGGCGATACAGAAACTTGTGCTCGAAGTAGACCACCGGATTGTCGTCACGGATCGCGGCCTTGAGCAGCCCCTTGGCGTCGTAGGCCGTGGACGGCGCGACCACCTTCAGACCGGGCCGGTGGATGAACCAGGCTTCGGGATTCTGCGAGTGATACAGGCCGCCGCCGACGTTGCCGCCGCTCGGCGCGCGCACCACGATCGGCACGCGACGCCCGGCCGCCGTAGCGGTAGCGCAGCGTCGCCGCCTGATTGACGATTTGATCGAAGCCGCACGAGATGAAGTCGGCGAACTGCATCTCGGCGACCGGCCGGTAGCCGCGCAGCGCCGCGCCGATGCTGACGCCGATGATCGCCGACTCGGAGATCGGCGTGTCGACGACGCGGCTCTCGCCGAACTCTTCGTAGAGCCCCTGAGTGACGCCGAACGCCCCGCCGTACGCACCGACATCCTCGCCCAGTACGAAGACTTTCGGGTCGCGTCGCATCTCCTCGACCAGCGCTTCGCGGATCGCTTCGAGGTAGGACAGGTCTCTAGGCATACAGGTCCGTCACCGCTTCTTCCGGCGCCGGATCGGCCGCGTTCATCGCGAATTCGACGGCTTCGTCGATGGTCGAGGCGACCTGCGCCTCGACCTCCTTCTGCTTCTCGTCGTCGAGGACGTGACGCGCGCGCAGGTAGGTGGTGAACGTCGGGATCGGATCGCGGCTCTTCCACATCGCCAGCTCTTCGTCAGTCCGATAGAACGCCTTGTCGTGCTCCGAATGCCCGTGCCAGCGGTAGGTCTTGCACTCGATCAGCGTCGGGCCGTCGCCGGCGCGGGCGCGGGCGATGGCGCCGAGCGACGCCTGATAGACCGCGAGCACGTCGTTGCCGTTGATGGCGACGCCGTCGAACCCGTAGCCCTCGGCGCGAATCGCCACGTCGTCGATCGCCATGCTCTTTTCGAGCGGAACCGAGTAGGCGTACTGGTTGTTCTCGCAGATGAACACGATCGGCAGCTGCTGGACGCCGGCAAAGTTCAGCGCCTCGTGAAAGTCGCCGATGTTGCTCGCGCCCTCGCCGAAGTAGGCGACCACGACGTTGTCGCGCTGCTCCATCTTGAAGGTCAGCGCGAGGCCGGCGGCGACCGGCAGGTTCGCGCCGAGCATGCTGGTGTTGCCGAAGATGCCGAGCTCGCTGACGCCGCTGTGGAGCGCCGAGTCACGCCCCTTCGACAGTCCGGTCATCTTCGCGAACATCTGCGACATCATCACCCGCGGCTCGACGCCCTTCATCAGGAAGGATCCGAGATCGCGGTGCAGCGGGCAGATGAAGTCCTCTTTTCGCAGGCCGAAACAGGTGCCGACGATGATCGCTTCCTGGCCGATGCCGGTGTAGACACCGCTGCGGACCTTACCCTGCTTGACGAGGATGCTGAGGCGCTCGTCGAACCCGCGAATCAGCTTGAGCCAATAGAACATCTCGAGCAGCTGTTCGGGCGCGAGCTTGAACTTCGTCCGTTTGATCGGGGGCATGTCGTTGCGTGGGACGGGTGCGTCACCAGTCTAATTCAGTACTCCGCGTACGGAGCGGCGGGCATTGCTCAGTCGGCGCAGCCCGGAGCGCTTCGACCGATCTCCGCGCCAGTCCCTGAGGGCTGCATCGAGCCGCTGGCGTCAGGCGGATAGCGAACAATTGGCGAAAACGACAGGAAGTTGCACAAAACACGGCTTTTTTATGGACTAATGAGCGATCATGCAAGGGTGACTCGATCGCCGTTCGGGTTGCGTCACCGGTCGGGCTATGGGATAGTGATGTCCGTCCGCCAGCTTCCCGTTTACATGGGTGTATTCTCGCCGAATCTCAAGACGCTGATCAAAGGCTGCGGCGCGCTGCTGCTGTCGGTGATTTGTGCGTCTGCCGTCTCTGCGGCGCCGGTCGCCCGGCGGGGCGCTGCGGGGCCGATCTGCGACCCGCAAACCCCCACGCATCGCAAGCTGCCGAGGCATCCGAAGTCATTTGGCGGCCCGCTCGCGAACCAGCCGTCGGCCTCCCGGCTGGTCCTGACCGACCTGACCGCGCGGATGCAGCGCGGCATGCGCGCCGACCTGGCGT
Source organism: uncultured Acidobacteriota bacterium (assembly GCA_963711765.1). GTDB lineage: Bacteria > Acidobacteriota > Vicinamibacteria > Vicinamibacterales > CAVVIG01 > CAVQFC01. Next base: position 555,797 of record CAVQFC010000001.1, read on the forward strand.
CGGACGAAGAGGTCATCCAGAACGACGCCCCGGTCGATCAGGCCGACGGCGACACCCGTCGAATTCCGTCGCTCTCGTCGCTGGGCCTGCTCGTCGGGCTCGCCGATGTACGCCCCCACAGCCGGATCTGCTCCCCTCGATCGCCTCGTGGTCCGCCGATCGCCGCCTGAGCGCAGTTCTTCTCAGTCGGCGTGGCGTGTACCTATTTTTTTGAGGTGACTGATGCGGGTCGTTCTCGCAGACCTTGAATCCGATCGCGGATTCACGAGCAAAGATACGGTCGTTGGCGGATACGGATCGCGGCTCGATCCGTTCACACGCGTCACGAAAGTGATGGCGTATCTCAAGAAACAGTTCCACGACGTTCCCAGCGTCCACCTGGCCTATATCGCTGCGATCCTGTCGCGCGCCGGCCATGAAGTGGTCTGGACCCGTCGCGAAGAGCACGACGGCGACGTCGCGCTGGTGCTGTCGTCGCTGGTCGACTACAAGACCGAAACGGCGTGGGCGGACCGGATGCGCGCCCGCGGCGTGAAGGTCGGCTTCATCGGCATCACCGCCTCGAAGATGCCGCACCTCTTCGAAGGCCACTGCGACTTCATCCTGAACGGCGAGCCAGAAGCCGGCGTCATGCGCCTGGCGCAGGGCATCATCCCGCAGCGGCAACGTCATCAGCGAGCAGATCGACGATCTCGATTCGCTGCCGTTCCCGCGCTGGGATCTCATCACCGATCGCAGGAAGGGCTTCAAGCTGTTCACGCGTCCGGCCGGCGGCGGCTCGTATCCGCTGCTCGCCAGCCGCGGCTGCCCCGAGTTCTGCACCTACTGCCCGCACCGGATTCTCGCCGGTTATCGCGCGCGCTCGATCGCCAACATCGTGGACGAGATGGAACGGCTGTGCGGTCAGGTCAAGCGGCCCTACGTGATCTTCCGCGACCCGCTCTTCACCGAGCAGCGCGAGCGCGTCGTCGAGCTCTGCGACGAGATTCAGCGCCGCGGCCTCGAACTGACGTTCGAGGCGGAAACGCGTCTCGATCGCCTGGATGTCGAGTTGCTCGACAAGCTCTACGCGGCGGGCTTCCGCGCGATGAGCTTCGGCGTCGAGTCGCTGGATCCGGCGACGCTCAAGAAGTCGGGACGCCGGCCGATTCCGCAGAGCCACCAGCGCGAGATCATCGACCACTGCCGCAAGCTCGGCATCGTGACCGCGGCGTTCTACGTGCTCGGCTTCCTGCAGGACGACTGGAACTCGATCGCGGCGACCATCGACTACGCGACCGATCTCGGATCGTCGTTCGCGCAGTTCAAGATGCTGACGCCGTACCCGGGCACGCCGATGTTCAAGCAGATCGAGCCGCTGCTGACCGAGACCGATTGGGAGATGTTCGACGGCTTCACGCCGACGTTCAAGCACCCGAACCTGACGCAACCGCGAGCTGAAGTTCCTGCTCGGCGCGGCCTACAAACGGTTCTACATGCGGCCGTCGTATCTCGCCAACTTCCTGAAGATCCGGAACACCGCCGTTCAGGAATGGGTCAACCGCATGGATCGCCGGGTGAACGACCGGCACTGCCGCGAGGAGATCGCCGACATCTCCCGCCCCGTCGCATGCTGACAGCTATCTCGCGCTATGGTGCGCGAGTCCTGCCAGAAACCGAAGACATCGTCGCGGGCTGCAAGGCCCGCGGCGAATTCATCCAGGGACCACAGATCGCCGAGTTCGAGCGCGCCTTCGAACAGCGCGCCGGCCGCGGCACCGCGATCACCGCCGCCTACGGCCGCATCGCTTTCTACTACATCCTCAAGGCGCTCGATCTCCCGGCCGGCTCCGAGATCATCTTCCCGTCGCTGACCTTCTGGGTCGTTCCCGAGCTGGCTCGCGTGGCCGGGTTGAAGGTCGTCTTCGCGGACGTCGATCCGAAGACCTTCAACCTCGATCCTGATTCAGTCGAACGGCTGATCACCGACAAGACGCGCGCGATCGTTCCGACCCATCTCTACGGCCTGCCGTGCAATATGGATCGCCTGCTCGACATCGCAGGACGGCACAATCTGATCGTCCTCGAGGATTGCGCGCACGCGCTCGGCGCTACCTACCGAGGTCGGCCGGTCGGAACATTCGGCACCGGCGCGCTCTTCAGTTTTCAGACGCTCAAGCCGCTCAACTGCTACGGCGGCGGCCTCGCGCTCGTCCAGGACCCCGCCGTCGCGGCGAGGGTGCGGCAGATCGTCGAGGCGCTGCCGTGGCCGAGCGAGAAGCGCGTCACCGAGCGCCTGCTGATGGGACGCCTGCAGCGGATTTTCATGAAGCCGTGGGTGTTTTCGATCTCGCTCTTCCCGGTGTTGTGGGTGTCGGCGCTGATCGACGCCAACCCCGACGTGTTCTTCTGGGAGAAGATTCGCTCGCTGCACCCGCTGCCGGATCAGTACACCGAGCGATTTCCCAACGTGCAGGCCGCGATCGGACTCGCGGCGCTGAACAAGCTCGATACCTGGACGTCACAGGTGCAGGCCAACGCGAAATACATCGATCAGATACTCGGGAACGTGAACGGCATCCAGATCCCGACCGTGCCCGCCGATTGCGCGCACGTCTACTACCAGTACTGCGTGTACGGACCGGAAGGCCCGGCGCGCGACGACCTGGTCGTCCGCTGCGTGAGGCGCGGCATCGACATCGAGACGCTGCACGTGGACGTGCCGCCCGACATGCCGCTGTTCGCGGGCGCGACCGCGCGAAGCCGCCGGCGCCAGACGCGCCGCCCAGGCGATGCAGATTCCGATCTACGCCGGGCTGACGCCGGAAGAGATTCAGCGCGTCGGCAGCACGGTTCGCGACGTCCTCGCCCAAGCCGCACGGTAAACTGGCCTTAGTGCTGGTTTACCTGTCGATCTATGTCGCCGCGATCCTCGAAGGCGAGATTTACTACATCGCGATGTGCGTCGCCGCGGCCGCGGGCAAGGTCAACTGGGTTGGCGTGCTCGTCGCCGGTGCGCTGGGCGGATCCACCGGCGATCAGATCTGGTTTTATCTGCTGCGCGGCCGGATCCACTGGCTCGATCGCTATCCGTGGCTCCGCAAGCACCGCGATGCGGTCGTCGATCGCGTCAACGCGAACCAGACGCTGATGCTGCTGATCAGCAGATTCCCTCCGGGACTGCGTATCGCGATTCCGGTCGCCTGCGCCTACGCGGGAGTACCGCCGATTCGATTCTCGCATGCTCAACCTCGTGAGCGGCTTCGCGTGGGCGAGCGCGATCATGATCGTGATCGTCAAGGTCGGACCGGGTGCGCTCAGCGCGTTCGGGCTGGATTACTGGTGGGGACCGGCGATTCCGGCTGTCCTCGTGTTCCTGTTCTTCCGATGGCTGAGTCGACCCAAACGAGCCGGTGAATCTAAGGATTTCAGAAGTTGAGGATTTGAGGATATATCTGAGGATCTGAAAGCAGCGAGGAACGTGCCGGAGTCCGCTCCCAGATCCTGAGACAAATCCTTAGAAACTAAAATCCCTAGATCCTCAGATCCTCCGAGCCTGCCCGCCCCTACCGCCCGACCGGCGCCTTGCCGAGCGAGATCAGGTTCGCGAGAATCTGATACGCGCCGTCGGTTCCGGCCGGCAGCTGACGCCACAGTCCGAGCCCGACGTAGACCCAGCGGCCCTTGCCGTACGTCGTTTCGACGAGCGCGCCGGTCTTGGCGCCCTTGTTGTACGTGAAGTTGTCGTCGAACGACAGCAGATCGCGGTAGCGCGAGTCCTTGTCCGCGTCGAGGAAGTAGAGCCCGCGCTCCTGCACCCAGTTCTTCCACGCCTCGTGCACCGATTTCGTTCGGGCGCGACAGCAGCGCGTCGCCCGAGCTCAGCACCTTCGGATCGGCATTCTCGTTGGTCGTCCGATCGGAGCTGACCTTGGCCGGATACGGGACCGTACTGTGCGTCGTTGAATTCGAACTTGTTGTACTGAACGATCAGCGTGCCGCCGTTGAAGACGTACTCGAGCAGGCGGCTGTTGTTCGCGCGCAGGTCGTCGCGCCGCTCGTAGGCGCGCACGCCGGTGACGATCGCGTCGAAACGCGAGAGGTCGCCCCACGCCAGATCGTCGGCGGTGATCATCTGCACCTTGGCGCCGAGCTGCTCGATCGCCGGCGGCACCTGATCGCCGACGCCCATCACGTAGCCGATCGGTCAGGTTGTTTTCGGTCCGGACGTCGATCACCTTCAGCATCGGTGTCCGCCGCGTCGTAGATGTGATACCGGCGGATGTGCGGGTACTCGATCACCTGGTAGCCGCGATCGAAGCTCTGGCCGTTCATCGTCGCCATCGCCCGGACGTGATACTCGCCCGACGGCGCGTTGGTGCCGGGCTTGACGTTGAAGCGCACCGTCTGCGCTTCGTCGGCGCGCGTGAACTTCACGGTCTGTTCGGCCGGCGTCGACTGTCCAGCCCTGTCGGGACGTCCAGCTTCACCACGCTGTCCGCCGCGCCCGGCGTGTCGTTGACGACGGTGACGCGGATTTCGCGCTCGGAGGTCGGCGCGCGGCGGCGGGCGCGGCGGCGCCGCGGGCCGGACGGCGCCTCGCCGAGCGGCCGGCCCGGCTGCGCGCTGTCCGGTCACCACGGCCGTCCGATCGCGCCGTCGTCGCCGGACGCGCCGGCGCGGTCGGCGTCGATCGGATCGCCGATGCGGGAACGATCGCGATCTGCGGCGACACGCGAACCGACAGCGCCGGCACCACCAGCAGCTCGGTCCGCTTCTCGCCGCTGAAGATGTTGCCCTGTAGCGCTACTGCGACCGGCAGACCGCTCGACCACTTCGCCGCCGCCGGGCAGCGTCAGCGAGACCTGCACGTAGAACGGCGTCGGCCGCATCGGCAGCCCAAACGGCGCGTCGGCGTCGAACGTGTAGCGGCCCGCCTCGCCCTTGCGATGCCAGTACGGCTCGGTCATCCGGGCGTCGGCCGGAATCTTCATGCGTCGGCTCGCAGTGCGCGACCTGATCTCTCCGGACGCGACGGCTGCGGCGCCTCCGGCGCCGCCGGGCGCCGCGGCCGCGCCTGGAAAGAAGAAACCGCCGCCGCTGAACGCCGTCATGCGTGCAGGCGGCGTCGCCGTCGAAGCCGTCGAACTTGACGCCGCTTGATCGCGACTTCACCGCCGCCGCGGTTGGCGACGATGACGTTCACCTTCACCGGCTGTCCGGGCACCACGACCCCATCGTCGGCGAGCGCTTCGACCTTGACGCCAGCGGCGAGAATCGCGGCCTGCTGGAACTCGCTCTCCTTCTGGCGGAGGCGGAAGTCGATCTCGAACTTCGCCGTCGTCGTCGATCGCCATGGTGCGAACTTCGCGGCGCAGCACGCGGACCGCGAACAGACCGTCGAGCAGCGGCTTCAGCGTCGCATCGTCGTTGACGCCGTCGAACGACTTCTGCGCCGCCTTCACGGCGTTCGAGATCACGGTCAGGCCTTCGTTGAGCTCCTTCGGCGCGCTGCGGGCCCGCAAATGCCGCGAGCCCGGCGATGCTGCTGTCGACGCCGTCGAACAGCGAGGTCTCGTCCTTCTGCAGCTGCGCCGGCAACGTCGTCTCGACGAGCTGATACGAAGCCGTCGCGCTCGGCGACGGCAGCGCGAGCAGCTGCGCCATGCCCTGGCACTTGTGCATGCTGCGCGCTTCGGTGCCGATTTCGTTGTAGGTCTTGCCGAGCAGCTCGTCGTAGACGCCGCGAGTTGACGCGCAGCACGCGGCCCGGCGGCCGGCGGCTCGCCGGGAAAACCGAACCCGGCGCTGTGATACAGCTTCCTCGGCTGCCACGGCGCGCAGGCCTTCCTTGATCTGCTCGGGAAATTTCGTCGGGTCGCCGGCGAGCTTGTAGGCCTCGCGCGTGAGCACCGCCGAGGCCATGTGGTGCTGGCCGCCGGCGTTGCCGGTCGGCGGCAGCGCGATGATGACGTCGGGACGAATCGTGCGAATCAGACGCACGTAGTCGGCGGTGATCTCGTCGCGTCCCCATTTCTCGAACGTCTCGTCGATGCTGAACGAGTAGCCGAAGTCAACGGCGCGGGTGAAGTACTGTTCGGCGCCGTCGAACCGGTGCAGCGCGGCCAGCTCGCCGGTGCGCAGCACGCCCGAGCGCTTCGAAGATCTCAGGACCGATTTCGTTCTGTCCGCCGTTGCCGCGCGTCGCCGTCGCGAGCGCGGTGCGATAGCCCAGACCACGATTCAGCATCACCAGCAGCCCGTTGTTCTCGTCGTCGGGATGCGCGGTGGTGTGCATGAAGATGCCGGTGTTGGCGAGATGACGCAGCGCGAGCCCGAGCGCGACGTGGCCGCTGCTCTTCGTCGAGCGGCACGACGCGCATCTGGGCTGATGAAATCGTGGAGAGAGCTGCGAGGACGATGGCGGCGGCGAGAATGAGACGTTTCGTCATGGCTTATGGCTGACAGCTGATCGCTACGGCTGATGGCCGATTGCAGGCCATTTTACCCATAGCCATGAGCGATCAGCCATTAGCCATTGACGAGATCCGAAGCTAGAACCGGACTTTGAAGCCCAGCTGGAACTTGCGCTGCTCGTAACCTGACGCACCCGAGAAGCCGTACGGGTCGGACGGTATCGGCGTCAGCGGATTTCCGGCGGTATCAGTGGCGACGACGGTGTTGATGCCGCCCATCTGCTGGGTGTTCCAGACGTTCTTCAGCTCGGCAATGACTTCGCCCCTGACGGTGTTCTTGATCGGGATCTGGCGCGTGTAACGCAGGTCCATGTTCCGGCGCACCGGCAGATACAACGAGTTGCGCGTCACGTTCAGCGGTCGATCGCTGGTGACGCCGTCGCCGTTGAGATCGAGGTTGGAGCGGATGTTCAGCGGCAGTCCGCTGTTGAACTGGAGCAGGATGCCGATTTCGTTGCCGTTCAGCAACGCCCGCGTCACACCGTTCTGCGACGAGCTGCTGGTGATGTAGACAATGTTGCCGGAGAAGTTCTGGCGCATGTCGAGCGGGTTCGGACCCAGGTCGCGGTTCAGGTTGCTCGGATCCGATCGTCCCTGCTCGGCCTGGACCGTCAACTGCGTCAGCAGCGGCGTGTTGTCGGTGCCCTTGGCCGCGACGTACTGGAGGTTGTAGGTCAACCCCTTGCTGAAGCGCTTCGACATCTGGATCGTGAAGCCGTTGAACGTCGAGTCGCCGATCGACTGCACCTCGTTGATGTGATTGAACCGTGGATCGGCGCGCGTCGCCGCGCTGACGGTGCCGCTGTAAATCGGCCGTCCGTCCGCCAGCGCGCCGATCGGGTTGATCAGGTTCACGTCGGTGACGACCGGCAGGTTGTCGCCGTTGGCGTAGATATATCCGACCGACGCCGTGTAGTCGCGGCCGAGCGAGCGTTCGATCTGGATGTTGCTCTGCCAGGTGCGCGCGACCACGAAGTTCGGGTCGACCGCCCACGGCGACTGCACCGGCAGCGAACCGCTCGACACCGTGCTCGGGAACGCGGGCGCTCCGGCGGCGGTGGGGCTGAACGTGTAGGCCGGCGCCTTCGGCGATCCGCTCAACTGCAGCGCCTGTTCGTAGCCGCCAAGGATCGGCTGGTCGTACATGATGCCGGTGCTGGCGCGCACGACCGTCTTCTCGTCGAGCGACCAGGCCACGCCGACGCGCGGTCCGAAGTTGTTCTTGTCGACGTTGAAGTGCTGCGTGGACGCGAGCGGCGCGTTGGGCAGTCCCGCGGGGTAGTTGTAGATGTCGTAGCGCAGACCGTAGAGGACCTTCAGGCTCGGCGCCAGCTGCCAGTCGTCCTGCGCAAAGGCGCTGACGACGTTGGTGTTCATCGAGAAGCCGAGGTCTCCCGTGATCTGGGTCATCGACGCGTAGCCGAACGGACTCAGCGCCGCTTTTCGCCGCGTTGTAGGCGGCAATCGATCCGAACGTGTAGAGGAATTGCGGCGCGGCCGTGCGCTGGTCGCCGATGTACTGATAGTCGAAGCCCATCTTGTAGCTGTGGGCACCGCGAATCATGGTGACGTTGTCGAGGACCTGGGTGATGTCCTGCTTGAAGTCGAAGCCGTCGTTGCCCTGACCGGTTCCGCCCAGCGGACTGCCGAAGCTCGCGATGCCGGTGACGGTAACTGCAGGGCCGGTGCCCGAATCGCTGTTGCGGACCGAGCTCTGGTGCCGGTGCGCGTACTGCGCGCGGAACTCGTTGAGCATGTTCGAGCCGATCGTGCTGACCAGCTGACCGCCGACCGAGTCCATCGCGTCGAGGAAGTTGGTCGCCTGCTGAATCGAGACCAGGCCGCCGCCGCTGTTGTACGGCGCATCGTTGTGGAAGCGCATCCAGCGAATCGTGGCGCGGTTCGCCGGATTGACCTGGACGTCGCCCTTGGCGATCAGGAACTTGCCGGTCTGCACGTTCGGCACGGCGGACGGGCTGTGGCGCCAAGCCGAGCGCGGCGGCATTGGTCGGCGTAATCGTGATCAGCGCGGTGGACGACAGGTCGCGGCGCGTCTGTTCCCAGCCGGTGTAGAAGAACGCCCGGTTCTTGATGATCGGTCCGCCGACGTCGGCGGTGCCGGTGTCGACCTTCGTCGCCGGCAGCACCGACCCCGCCGGCGCATCACCGCAGGTCGACGCCACGCCGGTGCAGCCGAAGAAGAACGGAAACGCGCTGAACGGATTGCGGCGGAAGAGATACGAACCCTCGCCTTTGAACGTGTTGGTGCCCGACGGCGTCACCGCGTTGTAGACCATGCCCATGGTCTGGCCGAACTCGGGCGCGAAGCCGGTGGTGACGACCTTGACTTCCTGAATCATCACTTCCGACATCGGCAGCAGCCGCAGGCCGGCGCGGTCCTTCTCGGTGTTGGTGTTGCCGTCGACCTGGTAGTTGATCCGCATCGCCGCGCCGTTGGCGGCAAGGCGCGGCACGCCGAACTCGACGTTCTCGATGCCGGTGACGCCCGGCTGAACGAGCGCGAAGTTGTACGGATTGCGCGCGACCAGCGGCAGGTTGTGCACTTCGAGGTCGCTCATCGTGTGACCGATGTCGATGCGAGCGACGTCGAGCGCCGGCAATGTCTGCGCCGCTGACGGTGATCGTCTCGCTGACCGTGCCGACGCCATCGTCACGTTGACCGTCGCCGTCTGCCCGACGGAAAGCGAGATGTTGGTCTGCTCGTATTTCTTGAATCCCTGCAGCTCCGCGACGACCTGGTACTTGCCGAGCGGCAGCAGCGGCGCGCGGTAAGACGCCTTTTTCGTTGGTCACGATCGACCGCGAGATGCCGGTGTCGAGACTGGTGACCGTCACGGTGACGCCGGGCAGCACGCCGCCGGACGTGTCGGACACGATTCCTTCGATGGCGCCGTTGGCAGCCGTGGACTGTGCAAACGCCGGCGCCGCAAGCGACAGCGACAGCAGTGCGGAGAGAATGTATTTGAGCATCCCGGCGAGTATACAAAGAATTCATGCTGCGGAAGGGGGGCGCGCGGCGCAATCAGCGACGAAACGCGAAGACCTTGTCGATGGGATCCATTTCTTCGAAGTGCTGGCGTAGCAGAACGCGACTGGCGAGATACGCCCCGGTCAGACTCTGGCTCGAATCGCCCAGCGCGAACAGGTGGTGGGGAAAATTCCGGTGCGGCCCGAGACTGGGCAGACCGTTCACCGTCAACGCGTAGTCAGCTGCCCAGCCGAATGCCGGCTGAATCCCGGAGACGTCCGGATACATCGTCGAGAGCTCGTACATCAGCTGACCGGTCCGCTGAACCAAGGTCTTTGCGCGCTGCTGCTGCGGAACGGTTTCCGCGTCGGCGCCCGACACCATCAGGCGGTCGTCGAGCCAGCGGACGAGGTGAACGGGATTCGCGGAATCGCGCAGCACTCCCGCGCGCCGTCCCAACTGCTGGCGCAGCTTCGCGGGAACCGGATCGGTGAGCGGCGAAGTACGTGGTCCGCAGCCAGAAGTGACGAATCAGCGCCTTGAAAAGCGCGGTCGGGACGCCGGTCGCGACCACGACGCGGTTGGCTCGGATACTCCCGCTGCTGGTGACGACGGTCACGTCCTTGCGCGTGAACGTGGTCTTCTTCACCGGAGTCCGCTCGAACACCAGGGCGCCGCGTGCTGCGGCCGCCGCGGCGAGCCCGAGACACGCGCGATAGGGATCGAGGGTCGCGCCATCCTTCGCTCGAATTCCGATGCCGGCCGAGAGTCCGACTTCGCTTCGGACGAGCGCAGGCGTCAACAGCGGCGCGTCGATGCCGGCGTCGCGCCGTGCCTTCTGCTCGCCCTTCAGTTTTGCAATCTCCTCGGGCGTGACGCGCAACGGTCACGGTGCCGCACGGTTCGAGCTGGCACTTCACGTCGAGCCGCCGCAGCAGCGCCGCGCAGTCGAGCGCCGCGCGGCGCCACATCTGCCACACGCGCTTGGCGTCGCGCGGACCGATCAGCTTCTGGAGCGCCACCAGGGCGATGCCGGGTTCTTCGGCGATCCATCCATTGACCGCGCCGGAACTGCCGCGCCCAATCTGTTCGGCCTCGACCAGTACGACCTTCACGCCCGCAGCCGCAAAAGCGTAGGCGGTCATGCAGCCGGTCAGGCCGCCACCGACGACGACGACGTCGGTCTGCATCGGGCCGCGTTGCCTGGCGTAGGCCGGAACGCGCGACTTGGGAAACTGCTCGAGCCAGGGCGAGCCGAACTTGGTCATGGATGGTTTGGCGCCCAGGGTCACGGCAGCTCGAGACTGGTGAGCACCTGCAGCAGCCGGGTGATCTCGGTCATGTCGCGAAACGTGCCCTTGACGCTGTGCGCGTCCGACCGCGTCAGCCCGGGCACAAATGCGGCTCGCTCGGCATCCAGCGTCAGCTTGAAGCCGACTTCGAGGTCAATCGGTCCGCTCAGGCGGTACGGCGTCAGCGACCCCAGCTTGGCCATCGCCCGCGCCAGCCCCTCGCGGATCATCGCCTGTCCGCGCGCCGGCGTCACGGTCAGCGCCGAATGATACCCGTACGGCTCCTTGACGATGACGCCTTCGGCTGACGGCGCGACCTGCTGGAGCTGCGTTACGGCGAGGCGGTCGCCGGAAACAAACGCCACCGGCACGCCGAACTGTCCCGCGAGCGCGGCGTTGTACATCCCTTCGGAGACTTCGGTGCCGTTGAGTTTCACGCCGAGCAGCCGGGCACTCGAGATCGTGTGGCCACGGACCGCGTTCGCGGTCCACTCGCTGGCGTGGTAGCCGATGAATACCGCTGCGGTGAACGATTCGTCGATGCCCTGCATCATCTCCATCGGCCGCGGAAATCCACGGACGATCCGTACATCGTCGGGCAGCTGGTCGATCAGGACACTCTGGCCGTTGCCGTGGGAGTCGCACACGACGATTTCCGCGGGACCCGATGCGCGGATCCCGGCGATCGCCGCGTTGACTTCGCCGGTCATCCATTCGCGGGCGCGCTGATACTCGAATCCCTCGGGCCCGAGCTGTGCCGGCTGGACCACGCCGCTGATGCCTTCCATGTCGACGGAGATGAAGATCTTGCGCGGGCGCTGGGCCTGTGCCGGGAGCACGGTGAGCAAGACCGCCAGCGCGATAGTCGAGAGCCGCGCGAACATGAGTAGGGCATTCTACGACGATCAACGCAGAATCCGCTGACCCCGCCGAGCCGAGCGACTTTTTTCGGGATCTCGACGGCCGTGCCTTCCTCGGACCCTGTGAACTTTCGTGTTCATCCGGGGACGTGATGGTACGATCCGCGGTCATGCGCATCGCAATTGTCGGAAGCGGCGGCGTCGGCGGTTATTTCGGTGGCCGGCTGGCGGCGGCCGGCTCGGACGTCGCCTTCCTGGCGCGCGGCGCGCACCTCGATGCGCTGCGGACACGCGGTCTTCGCATCGACAGCCCCAAGGGCAACGTGCACATTCCGAAAGTGACGGCGGAAAGCGATCCGTCGGCGATCGGACCGGTCGATGTGGTCTTCTTCGCAGTGAAGCTATACGACACCGTCGGCGCCGTCGCCATGCTGCCGCCGCTCATCGGTCCGGACACGATCGTCGTGCCGTTTCAGAACGGCGTCGAGAGCGTGGACACGCTGACGAAAGCTGTCGGCGCGGCGCACACGGGCGGCGGCGTTTCGTATGTCTCAGCGGTGATTTCAGAGCCTGGCGTGATCAAACACACCGCGATGGACCAGTTGATCTTCGGCGAAATCGACGGCCGGAGATCGTCGCGCCTCGAGCGTTTGAGCGAGGCGTGCAAGCCGGCTGGCTTCCAGTCCGCGCTCAGCGAGAACATCACGGTCGAAATCTGGACCAAGTTCGTGCGCCTGTCGGTCTTCAGCGGCATGACCGCGGTCACCCGCAGCCCGCTCGGCGTCATCGTCAACGATCCGGAACTGCTCGAGATGTTGAAGGCGGCGGTGCGTGAATCCGCTGCCGTCGCGCGCGCAAAAGGCGTCAACGTCGCGGATGGACTGGACGAGAACACGGCCGCGGCGTACAAGGCGCTGCCGCCGAGCAGCAAGGCCTCGATGCTCGAGGATCTCGAACGCGGCCGCCGCATCGAGCTGCCGTGGCTGAGCGGCGCGGTCGTCCGGCTCGGCGAGGAGCTCGGTGTCTCCACGCCGACCCACCGGTTCATCAACGCGGTGCTTAAGCCGCACATTAGCGGGAGGGATTAGGGATTCGGGGTTCGGGATTCGCCGATGGTCAAAGCTATCCTCTTCGATTTGTTCGAGACACTGATCACCGAGTCTGGTACTCGGCCGCCCGGCGTGTCCTCGCTAGCTCCCGCGCTCGGATGCGAGCGCGAAGCCTTCCGTAGAGAGTGGAAAACGCTTCGTCCGGCCGTCACGATCGGACGACTGTCGTTCCACGAAGCACTCAAGGATATTACGCACGGACTCGGAACTCCGGCTGAGGATGTCACACTGCAGCACCTGTGCGACGAACGGGTCCGCACCAAGGCCAGCCTGTTTGAGCGGATCGAGCATCAAGTCCTTGCGCTGGTCGACTACCTGCGAAGTCGGGAAATACGTCTCGGAGTCGTCAGCAACTGCTTCGCGGAGGATGTCGTCGCATGGCCGGATTCCGCGCTTGGCTCGCGCTTCGACTGCACGGCCTTCTCGTTCGAGCTCGGCTTGGCAAAGCCCGATCCGGAGATTTACAGGGAGGCCACGCGGCGCCTGCGAGTCGAGGCATCTGAGACGTTGTTCATCGGCGACGGCGGGCACGACGAACTCTCGGGCGCGGAACGGGCAGGTCTCCGTTGCTTCAAGGCGACCTGGTTTCTGAGGCGATGGCTTCACTTCCGAGAAGAGCCTGGTTCCGCCGCACACCTAGCCAGCGTCGGCGAGGTCATCAGTCTTGTGGACCGCGCGAACGGGTCACCTCACGATGCTCCCTGAGGTTTCAAGGGCGGTAAACGCTGCGGACATTACGACTGTGTTGCTTTGGTTTTCTTTGCGGGCTTCGCGGCCTTTGCGTTCCCTGCCTTCTTCCCCTTCTTCGTGACCTCCGTGGCGGCTTTCCGTCTGTGCGTCTTCCCCGGAGCCCTCTTGGCCTTCTTCGCTATCGCCACCGCGATCGCCTTTGCGGCCCAGCGACTGAGTTCATCGACGTCTTCGAGGACCTCGATCGGGACCTCGTAGTACTGCATCGTTTCACCGCCGCCGGGTCCGTACGGTTCGAACGGTCCCTTACCCGCCGCGATGAAGTCCGTGCGGTTCGAGTCGTCGACCTTCAGGAAGAGACGGTCGTTGTCAAGGATCGCGAAGAAGATGTCGTCCGCATAAATGCCGACGCCGCCGAACATCCGCTTCGGGGTGATCACGCCCACGCCGTCGAGCTGTTCGACGACAAACGCCGTGAATGATTCCGTCACCGGCATCGCCGGCATTTTATCAGCCCGGGAACGGTGCCGCGGCTACGCCCATCGCGCTCGACAGCCACGGCTGCCACTTGGCGCGGATGGCTTCGACCTCCGCGGCGCTTTTCCCGTACACCGACAGCACGGTGTAGACGAACTGCTTCCCGCCGCCGGTCGCGGCGGCGTGCGTCAGGAACGCTTCGTCGATTTCGCGGATGCTCATGTCCAGTTGGTTTGGCGCCTTTGCGAAGGCGACGTGACCGTGGAGCCGCTCGCCGATGCCAATCGTCGTGTCGAAACCCTCACCGGAGACCGGCGTGAAGTTGAATCCGCCGGGCCCGGTCAGACCTGCCCACGCCTCCTCCAACGACCCCGGCAGCATGCCGACCAGCTTGATGACCTGACGCGGCTTGCCGCGATGATGTTCGAGGTAATGCCGCAGCGCGCGGAAGAAGGATGGCCATCCGCTGTTGGTGCCGTCGTAGAAACCGTCCCAGTCAGGCGTCGCGGGGATTCCCGAGCTGACCAGGCGGAGCACGGTCTTGCCGTCTCTTCTGTTCGATTGTGTATTCGTCGATGATCGGGCCGGCCGGCAGCGGCATGACGCCGTCGAAGGGCCTCAGCGCGACACGGAGCGTCCGATTGGGCTCCCACACCTCAATCTGGCTGCGGCCCTTTTCTTCTCCGCCCCACGAGATTTCAATCGTGCCGCCAACGCCGGGATGAACGGTCGCCGACTCGACGAACCATCGCGTCAGCTCCTCGCCGTCGGCGATCGCCTTCCACACCGCATCGATCGGCGCGTCGATGACGACTTCGTGAACCTGCGAACGTGTGGTCCTGGCCTCTCCACTCATCGGGCACTCCTTGTCTTGGTCGCGGCCCTGGTTCTGGCCCTGGCGCGCTTGACGCGTTGGTGACGCCTGGCTTCTTCGGCCGCAACGCTGACGGACTTGGTGACGGCCGGATGCGATCCGGCGACGATGCGGAAGCGGCGGCCCTGTGGGGAGGCGACGTTGTATTTCGCCGCCAGCACCGTGAGGCGTGCGCGCCAGATCGTCGGAGAAGGCTCGAAACGCCGCCGGCGATTCGAACCGGACCTCGCAGTCCATGGTCATCGTCGCGAGCGGTCTGCTCGACGGCCCGGGCCCGCTCGGCCAGCACCGCCACGTCGCGGATGACATTGGTCATCGTCGCCAGCAGGTAACGTGCTGGAGAATCGATCGCGTGTCTGTGACGGGTCGTCGGCCAGCGCGCCGAGCAGCGCCGGATCGACGACGAACGCGCGTGAGCTGACTTTCAGCATCCGCTCGACGCAGCCGCGGCGGGCGCGCTCCTCGACCAGTTCGAGGAAGCCTTCGCGTTCGAGCTCGCGAAGGTGATAGTTCAGGGTCTGGCGCGACAGTCCGAGCCGCGGCGCCAGGCTGGTCGCCGAGGCCGGCTCGTGCATCTGCTCGAGCACGCGCATCCGGATCGGCGACAGCGCCGCGGCGAGTTGCGTGGTGTCGGTCAGGACCTCCATGGCGGGGATTATCTATTCGACAAAATAATTTGTCAAATAGGCCAAAAAGAAAGCGGACCCTCCCATGGCCCGCTCTCTTGGCGTGTCGCCTTTGTGTCCTCGGTCGCCTTTGTGGCCTTTGTGTTTACTGTCCGGCGGCGGTCGAGGTCGTCTTCATCGACGCCATCAGCTTGGCGATCACCTCGTTCAGCTGCTTGTCGCCGCGGATCCAGCGGAACACCGCGACGATGTCGTTGTCCCAGTCGACGTAGATGATGTTCGAGCCGTTGCCGACGAACCGCACCGCCGTTTCCGGCGCCGCCGGCAGCGGCTTGCGATCGGTGTTGAGATACCAGTTGGCGTAGCCGTAGGTCCTGTTGTCCGAACCCGGTGTCCGCGCCATCTGGATCCACTTCTCCGACATGATCTGCTTGTCCTTCCACGTACCGTTGCGCAGATACAGGTAGCCGAAGCGCGCCATGTCGTACGAGCTCATGAAGATGCCGCCGCCCCAGTGCCCGCCGCCGCTCACCGACTGCACCTTCTGGCCGTCGATGTCCACCCACGAATTCTCGTAGCCGTACCACCGCCACGTCGACGAGGCGCCGATCGGCTCCATCACTTCTTCGCGCAGCACCTGCGGCAGCGGCTTGCGCCACACCTGCAGCGCCGCCAGCGCCATCACGTTGACGCGCACGTCGTTGTACTTGAAGTGCGTGCCCGGCTCGTAGAGCTTCCGGTTCGCCCAGTCATCTGGCTTCTCGCCAACCGGACGATCGGCCCAGTCAGGCTTGCCCCACAACGTGCCCTGCCAGTCGCTGGTCTGACGCAGCAGGTCATCCCACTTGATGTTCTGGTTGTGCGGCGCGTCGAACAGGTCCACGTGCGGCGGCATGTAGTCGCGCACGTAGTCGTTCACGTCCTTGATCAACCCCCGCTGCCACGCCAGCCCGACGACCGTCGTCAGAAACGTCTTGGTGACGCTGTTGACGATGTCTGCGCGTTTCGGGTCGCCCCATTCGGCCACGACGTAACCGTGCCGCGTAATGATGCCGCTCGCGGGACCGCGATCTTTGACCGGTCCAACCAGCGTATCGAACGGCTCCTTGCCGAAGCTGTTCTTCAGGAACAGGGTCATGTCGTGCGTTCCCGGCGTGTCAGCGGCAATCGCCAGCTGCACGGCCTCGTTGACGAGGCCGGCGTTCATCCCCACGTCTTCCGGCTTTTTGTGCTGCCAGTCGAAGCGTTCGGGATAGTAAGTGGCCGGCGCCTGCGCCGCCGCGGCGGCGCGAGGGCGGGTCGGCGAAACGATTCGATCCTGGGCCAGCGCGGGCGCGATGGCCAGAGCGGCGAGAACGAGCGGCAACGCACGTCGCAGCATGGGTTATCTCCTTGCGAAGGGTGCAGTATA
The DNA here is from genome assembly GCA_963711765.1 of uncultured Acidobacteriota bacterium. Lineage (GTDB taxonomy): Bacteria > Acidobacteriota > Vicinamibacteria > Vicinamibacterales > CAVVIG01 > CAVQFC01. The sequence continues at coordinate 572,580 of CAVQFC010000001.1, forward strand.
GTGCGGAATATCGCGTATGCGCGCCCGGTTACTCGTTCTGGTCGCTGTCTCCGTCGGCTCGGTCACGGTCGCCTCCGGCCAACAGGCGGAGCGCGTGTCCCTCGACGTCCTGCTCAATCGCGCCGGCTGGTATCTCGAATCCTTCACCGACGAATTCTCGAACGTCGTCGCCGAGGAAATCTACACCCAGGACGCCTCGACGCCGCTGCCGGCCTTCCAGCCGACCGGCCGCGGGTCGCTGCTGGCCCAGAACTCGGCGGTGGATACGGTGCGCGCGCGTCATCGCGACCTGCGTTCGGACTTCCTGATGGCCAAATCGCCGGAGACGTCAGCGCTGATCCCGTTTCGCGACGTCCTCGAAGTCGACGGTCAGCCGGTGCGCGATCGCGAAGCGCGTCTGGCGAAGCTGTTTCTCGGAGCAACGGCCGATGTGATGGCGCAGGCCGAACGCATCGGCGACGAGGGCGCACGCTACAACCTCGGCAACATGCGGAGCACGATCGGGAATCCGGTGCTCGCCCTCGGCGTGCTCCAGAAGGACTACCAGGCCCGGTTTCAGTTCTCGCTCGGGAAGGAAGACAAATCGGTCGGGGCCGGCGTCTGGACCGTCGAGTACAAGGAAGTCAAGGCGCCGTCGATGATTCGCGGCGGGGCCGCAGGCGATCTCTTTTCGCACGGACGCGTCTGGATCGATGGGCTCAACGGCCGCGTGCTGAAAACCGAATTGCAGGTCGAGCAGCCCGCGATCCGCGCGATTGTGACGACGACCTTCCGGGTCGACGAGCGTTCGGGCATCGCGGTGCCGTCGGAGATGCGCGAGCGCTACACCTTCGGCAATGGCAGCCACGTGAACACCGTCGCCACCTACGGCCGCTTCCGGCGCTTCGACGTCAGCTCGGCCGAGGACATCAGCACACCGCTCAGCATCGTCAGCGATGAATGGACCGGGATGCTGCTGGTCGAAATTCCGGGCGGCCGCTTCACCATGGGCAGCGGATCGTCCGAGCCAGGGCGAGGCGACGACGAAGCCATTCATGACGTGGAGATTTCGCATTCGTTCTTTCTCGGCCGCAACGAAGTGACGCAGCAGGAATGGAAAACGGTGATGGGAAGCACACCCAGCCACTTCATCACCTGCGGCTCGAAGTGCCCGGTCGAAAACATCTCGTATGCCGAGGTCCAGCAGTTCCTCGCCAAAATGAACAGCCGCACGAAGGCGCGCCGCTATCGGCTGCCGACCGAAGCGGAGTGGGAGTACGCGTGCCGGGCGCGAACCACCGGACCCTTCTCGACCGGCGAGAACCTCACGACGGCTGAAGCGAATTACAACGGCACGCAACCCTACAGTGCGTTTCCGCCGGGTGAATGGCGACAGAAGACGGTACCGGTCGGAAGCTTCGGCCTCAATCCGTGGGGCCTCGCCGACATGCACGGCAACGTGTGGGAATGGACGGCCGACTGGTACGGGCCCTACGCGGAAGGACGAGGCTCCGGCATCGACCCGCGTGGACCGGCGACCGGCGAGAAACGCGTCATCCGGGGCGGCAGCTGGTTCTTCGACGCCAACAGCGCGCGCTGCGCACTGCGCTATACCCACGCTCCGGAGGACAAGGGCTTCAGTCTTGGTTTCCGAGTGGCGGCCGATCGGCTGCAATGAAGGCGTACTGCAGCTGGTCGGTGATGATGCCGTCCTTGATGGCGCTGCGTCGTAACCGGCCCTCGAGCGTGTAGCCCGCCTTTTCCAGCACGCGACACGACGCGGTGTTCCAGGCAAACGGCACCGCGAACATCCGCGTCAGCCCGAAGGTGTCGATGGCGTGACTGGTGACCGCCACGAGCGCCTCGGTGGCGATGCCGCGTCCCCAGAAAGGCTCGGCCAGGAAATAACCGACTTCGGCCGACACCCGCTCGACGTCCTGCAGCGGCTTGAACGCGATGCTGCCGACGGCCTCGCCGTCCACGGCGATCGCGAACGCGGTCTGCGGCGAACGCTTCCGGACCGAGCGGATGTACGCCTCGGCGTCGCGTTTCGTGAACGGATGAGGAAATGCGTCTCGCAGATTGAGCCAGATGGCGCGGCTGTTGGCGCAGCGCGCCAGCGCGTCGGCGTCCCGGATCTGCCACGAACGAACCTCGCACGACGACAGCGCGATGCGGACCGACATCAATCAGCCTGCAGCGCGACGAGCGGATCCACGCGCAGCGCGCGGCGTGCTGGAATCACCAGCGCGGCGCAGGCGGTCAAGCCGAAGATCAGCATCACCACGGCGTAGGTCGCCGGGTCCACCGGTGAGACGTCCACCAGCAGGCCTCGCATGGCGCGGCTGACCATCACCGCTGCGGCAGTCCCGATCAGCATGCCCGCCAGCGTCAAGCCGAGGCCCTCGACGGCAATCAGGCCGATGACCGAGCCGGCATCGGCGCCAAGCGCCACGCGGACGCCGATTTCCCTGGTGCGGCGGGCGACGGTGTAAGCAATGACCCCGTACAAGCCAGCCGCCGCCATCACCAGGGCAACGGCCGCAAAGGCCAGCAGCAGCGTCGCGGTCAGGCGTTCGACGGCAATGGAATCGGACAGCGCCGCGTTCATGGTCTCGACGCGGGTGATCGGCAGGTCGCGATCCACGTCCCGAAGCGCGGCGCGGACCGCACCGGCGAGCGCCATCGGATCGCCGCCGGGCGCGGCGCGGAGGACGATCTGCATCGCCGGCCACGGCCGCTGCGGATACGGCGTGTACATCTCGAACATCGGCGCGCGGGCAAGGCCGTCGTTTCTGACGTCGCCGGCGACGCCAACCACCTCGGCGAAGCCCGGAAACCTGCCGACCAGCAGCTTCTGGCCGAGCGGCGACTGGCTGGGCCAGAGACTCCGGGCGAGTCCCTGACTGATCACGACAACCAGCGGCGACCGTTCGTTGTCGTCGGCCGTGAACGTCCGTCCGGAGACGATCGGAATCCCCAGCGTCTCGAAGTAGTCGCCGTCGATCGCCGACCATTGCCCGACCGGACGGTTGCCAATCGGCACCATCGCGCGATCGCCGGCGGCGTACGGCGCCATCGTCGTGAACGTCGGCGGCACCGACATCGACGCTGCTGCGTGCGCCACCCCCGGTGCGATATTGAGTTCCGGCAGCAGGCGCGACATGAAGCGACGCATCGCCGCCGCGTCGGGATATTGAGACGAAGGCAGTGAGAGTTGGAGCGTGAGCAGTCCGTCCGGCTTGAATCCGACCTGGGTGCGCGTCAGGCGGGTAAGGTTCTGCAGCAGCAGCCCGGCGCCGACCAGCAACATCAGCGACAACGCCACTTCGGCAATCACCAGCACGCGACCGGTGGTTCGCGGCGCCTCGATCGCGCCGCGGCCGCCGCGCTTCAACGCGTCAAGCGGTGAGCGCCTGGCAAGGAACGAGGCCGGCACCAGTCCGAAGAACAGACCGGCGGCGAGCGACACGACGAGCGAGAACAGCAGCACGCGGCCGTCAACGGCGATCGGCGCCGCTCGAGGGAGCCGCCGCAGCGTGGCTGATGCCAGGCCCACGCTCCAGTACGCGAGCAGCACGCCGCCGGCGCCGCCGGCCAGGACGAGCGCGAAGCTTTCGCGGCACAGCCACCAGGTCAGGTCGCGGCGTCTCGCGCCGAGGGCGGCGCGGACCGCGGCTTCGTGCGCGCGGGCGCTGGCCCGCGCCAGCAGCAGGTTGGCGACGTTCGCGCAGGCGATCAGAAGTACGAGGCCGACCGCGCCCATCAGCAGCAACAGCGGCGTGCGGACGTCGCCGACCGTCCGATCGCGAATCGGCACGAGGCGAAGGCTCCCGTCAGGGTCGGCGTCGCTATTGGTGGGATTCGCCCTGGCGTACGACCTCAACACGATATCGAGCTGCGCCTGGACGGACTCGAGTCGAGCCTGCGGCGGCAGACGCGCAATCGCCGAGAGGTAGCCAAGGCCCGCGTCGATCTGCGCCGGCGTGAAACCGCTCAACCGCTCGACATGCGTCGTCCACACGTCAACCTCGTCGAAGGGTGGCGGCAGATCGATTCCGAGCGCACCAACCACGGTGTACGGCTCGCCGTTCAGGGTCAGTGACGTGCCGACGACCGACGGCAGGCTGTTGAACCGCCGCATCCAGTAGCGGCGGCCGACGATCGCGACCGGGGCGGCGCCAGGAGCGTCTTCAGCAGGAACGAAGGTCCGGCCGACAGCCGCGTCCACACCGAGAACGTTGAAGAAACTCGCCGACACGCGTCCGCCCGGCAGCTGCTCCGCCTGATCGGCGCCGGTGATGTTGAAGCGATCGCTGGTGAAGGCGGCCAGTCCGCTCAGCATCTGACTGTGAGCCGCCAGCTCGACGTACGCCGGGTACGAAAACACCCGGCCGTTGGTGCCGCGCCTGGGATTCACGCCGCCGACGACATAGAGGCGCGACGAATCCCTGAACGGGAGTGGCTGCAGGAGCGCGGCGTCCACGAGGCTGAACACCGCCGTGGTGGCGCCGATGCCGATCGCGATGACGACAACGGCAACGGCGGTGAATTCCTTCGCTTTCCACAGGGATCGAATCGCGTAGCGCATACTCGTATTGCGGCAGTGCTAATCCACGACGATCAACACAGAGACCGCTGAGCCCGCTGCAGTCTTTGTCCTTCGTCATGACTTCTCTGCGAGTTCTGCGCGCTCTGCGTTCACACACCGTGACTTCGACCTCGCACCCAGCACCTCGCACCTGCCAGGAGCCCTAGACCATATACCGCTCGCCGGCCGCGGCGCCATGCGCAAAACGGTCGGCGGCAAACGGCGCCAGATCGAATCCGGGATCGCGTCCGGCAATCACGTCGGCCAGAATCCTCCCGGCAGCCGGCGAATGCTGGAAGCCGTGCCCGCTGAAGCCGTTGATGAGGAACAAGCCTTCCACGCCCTGCGCCGGCCCGATGATGGGGTTCGCGTCCGGCGTCACTTCGTAGAGGCCGGCCCACGCGTGAGAGATGGACGCATCGGCCAACGCCGGCAGCCGGCTGATCGCGACGTCGATCACCTGTGGCAGAAAGTCCCATTGCACCGTCGTGTCGAAGGACGACCGTTCGTCCGGGTCGCCCATCCCGAACAACATGCCCGCGCCTTCGCGGTGGAAGTAGAAGGTGGTCGCGAAGTCGATGACCATGATGCGGGACGCTGGAACCCGCCAGCCGGCACCTGATCCGGCCGGCGCCTGAGCGATGAAGATGTGGCGTCGGTACGGATCGACCGGCACGTCCACGCCGGCCATCCTCCCAATCGCGCGCGCATGCGGGCCGGCCGCGTCGACGACGATGGGCGTGTCGATTCTGCCGCGCGAGGTGTCGACGCCGGCGATCCGTCCGCTCTCGACGCGGATGCCGGTGACCTCGGTGTCGCGCTCGATGGTGACGCCCTCCGCCTGCGCCGCTTTCGCGAACCCCATCGTCACGCCATTGGGATCGGCGATGCCGTCACGTTGGCAAAAGGTCGCCGCGAGCACACCTTCGACGTCGAGACCCGGCGCGAGAGTCGCTGCCGCCCCGGCGTCGAGCCAGTCGACCGCCACGCCGAGGCTGCGCTGCAAAGCCGACGTTGCGCCGGAACGTTTCGACGCTGGCGTCAGTGGACAGAAGGAAGAGGTAGCCGTCCTGATGGAAGTCGATCGCCTGGCCGACATCGTCGGCGAAACGCTCGAGCGCCGCGATCGATTCGATCGACAAGAGGATGTTCGCCTGGTTGGAAAACTGATGCCGGACGCCGCCGGCGTTGCGGCCGGTCGATCCGGCTGCGAGCATCTGCTCGCGTTCGAGCAGCACGATGTTGGTGATGCCACGGCGGGCGAGCTGATAGGCGACGCTCGCGCCCATGCACCCGCCGCCGACGATCACGACATCGGCCGAAGATTTCATCCGCGCGATCTTACCCCTCGTCCCACCTGAACCTGGTCGCGGCGATCGTCCAGAACACCGCGGCGAAGCCGGCGAGGACAGCCATCGGCGTCATCGCACCGGCGATGCCGATGCCGCGCCAGGTCATCGCGTCCAGACCGTCCACGGCCCAGCGCACCGGAACGATCAGCGTGAACTGCTGCAGCCACGCCGGGAACACGAAGGTCGGCACCCAGGCGCCGCCGAGCATCACCATCATCAGCACCGCGAGCGTCGTCACTCCGCGTGCGGTCGCGGGCGAGTTTCCGAGCGCGGCAATCAGCAGGCCGAACGTGGACGCCATCACCGAGCAGGCGATCGAAATCGCCGATGAATCCGGCCACGCTGCCCTGGATGCGGACCTTGAACACGATCATCGCGAAGGCGAACGAGACCAGGAGAATCAGCAGCGAGATGACCGTGCCGCTGATCGCCTTGCCGAGCAGCAGCGTCACCTTCGACACCGGTGCGCTGCGCAGCCGACTCCACAGTCCGCGCTGCCGCTCGAGCAGCATCTCGACGCCGATGTTGGCCATCGCGAACAGCAGGAACTGAATCGCCATGCCGGCGAACGAATGCGCGTAGCCGTTGTAGGCGACGTTCGTTCCGGAAGTCATCGCTTCTTCGTGGACGGTGTACGGCATCGTGATGCCGCGCGGCGCACTGTTCGCCTGGGCGTCGGCGGGCTCGCGATCGTAAAACTTCTGGACCGATGCGAGCATCTCGAGCAGCAGCTTCTTCTGATCCGCCGGCATCGACGAGGACTGCACCTGCGGGACGGTCTGATCGATCAGTTTGCGCCCCTGCGCACCGCCGAACATTTCGCGGCTGACGGCGCTCATCACGTGCTCGGTCATCATGCCGCGAACCATCGCCAGCTCGATGCCGTGCGACGGGTCGTAGAACAGCGACGAGGCTCGGCTTCTCGCCGCCGCCGAAGAGCGCCTGGCCGGCCGCATCGCCGAAACCGGCGGGGATGACGATCGCGACGGTCGATCTTGCCGGCCTTGACCGCCGCTCGCGGCCTCGTCCTCGTCCGGCGTGCTGACCTTCAGGTTCTTGTCGGTCTGCGCGTCGGCGACGATCGCCTTCGCGATCGCGCTGCCGTCGTGATCGACGATGGCCACGCGCGATCCGCGCCGGCTCGCTGTTGCCGCCGGCGCCGCCTGAAAAGATCGAGCCGAAGAACGAGGCGATGGCGATCGGCACCACGAAGCTGACGATGACCGACCGGCGATCGCTGAAGAACAGCTGCAGATCCTTGCGGACCATGGCGAGAAGCGGGATGAGAGGCATCAGTCGCGCAGGCTCCTTCCGGTCAGCGTCAGAAACACCGATTCGAGCGTCGCTTTCCCGCCGCCGACGACCGCGACGCGCGACTGCAGGCCGTCGAGCGTGTCGTCCGCGATCACCTTGCCGTGGTCGACCACGACGATGCGGTCGGCGAGACGCTCGACTTCCTCCATGTAGTGCGTGGTGTAGAGCAGCGCCTTGCCGCGGCTCTTCAGCAGCTCGAGGTTCTCGAAGATCGCGTTGCGGCTCTGCGGATCGACACCGACCGTCGGCTCGTCGAGCAGCAGGATGTCGGGATCGTGCAGCAGGCCGGCCGCCAGGTTCAGCCGCCGCTTCATGCCGCCGCTGTACGTCCTTCACGCGATCGTCGATCCGATCGGCGAGGCCGACCAGCTCGAAGCGTCGACGCGATCGCGGCCTCGAGCGCGGCGCCGCTCAAGCCGTACAGCGCGCCGAAGAACCGCAGATTGCGCCGCGCCGACAGCTCGTCGTACAGCGCGAGATCCTGCGGGAACGATGCCGATCTTGCCGCTTCTTCGGGATCGGTGTCGCCGCTCAGGCGCGCGCCGCCGACCAGCACGTCGCCGCGCGTCCGGCGTCAGCAGGCCGGCGATCATCGAGACGGTCGTGGTCTTGCCGGCGCCGTTCGGACCGAGCAGGCCGACGAGCTGCCCCTTCTCGACGCCGAACGAGACATCGTCCACGGCCACTGTGGAGCCGAATGTCTTACGCAGATGGGTGATGGTCAGCATGATGAACCTGCGTATCGTGGCACAGACCGGCGTCGCGCAAAGGCGTGCGCTGACGAACGGTAACCTGGGGCGGATGAGAGGCTATTTGGACTTCTTGACGAAGGCGGCGGTGCCGGCCCTGGTCAATTTCGCCAGTTCCTTGAGCTGAGCCGGCTTGATTTCGGTGAAGTTGAAGCACGATTTTCCCTGCATGCGCTTGCGCAGGGCCGGCGAGACGCTCTTGAGCAGCGCCTGGTTGGCGTAGATCGGAATCAGGTGAAAGCTGACGTAGTCCTTCTTGATCTGAACCCCGCCGAACCAGATCGGCGATCCTGATTTGGTCTGCGACTCCTTGGTGGAGAGGTAATACGAATCCGGCTTGTCGACGATGACGGTGAACCGCTTGGCGTAAGGAATCAGCAGTTGCTTGAGCGCCTCGAACGTCGGCCGGAACGCATCGGGCTTTGGCATTCCGGATTATTGAGTCAACGCGACGATCGGATCAATACGTGTTGCGCGCCGCGCCGGCAGGGCGCAGGCGACGATCGCCACCACCCCGAGGATGGTCGTGACCGTGGCCAGCACCGCCGGATCGGTGGCGGTGACGCCGAACAACTGCGTCTCGAGGCTCTTGCGCAGGGCGATGGCGCCGATCGCGCCCAGGACGAAGCCGCCGACGATCAGCAGCAGGCCCTCGCGCAGCACCAGCTCGAAAATCGCCCGACTGCTCCCTCCGAGCGCGATCCGGATGCCGATTTCCTTCGTCCGCTGGGTCACGAGATACGCCAGCACGCCGTAGATGCCGATCGCCGAGAGAAACAGGGCGATGGCGCCAAAACTGAGCGACAAGCAGCACCGGCGACTTCCGGCTGACCAGCGACTTCTCCGTCCGGGCGTCCATGGTCTGGATGTCGAACACCGGCAGTTCACGATCGAGGCGGGACAGCGACACCGCGGACGCCGCCCGCCAGCGCGAGCGGATCACCCGCGGTTTTCACGGCAAACGTCAGACCGCTGATCGGATCCTGGTCCGTCGGAAAGAAATACGCGCCGACGGTCTGCTTGCCTTCCGTGATTGTGTGCAGCTTGACGTCGGCGATCACGCCGACCACGGTGAACCACTTGGTCTTGTCGTTGGTGTTCAGTCACATCGTTGATGTCATTCGGCGAGTACATCCGGCGGCCAATCGGATCGCCGTTGGGCCAGAAGCGCTTCGCCAGCGTTTCGTCCACGATGATCGTCTTCAGGGCGCGTGGCGTTGTCGCGGTCGTCGAAGAAGCGGCCGCGCACCAGCTTCACGTGCATCGTTTCGAAGTAACCGGGCTAACGTCCACGTTGCTCGGCGAAATCACCGACTCGCCGGGCTCATCTGATAGCCCTCGGCAAAGATGACGCTGTCGTTGTTGTTGCCGCCGAACGGAATCGTGTTGGTCACGCCGACGGCGGTGACGCCCGGGAGCGCTCGAATCTGGCGTAAGGCCTCGTTGGTGAATCCGTCGCAGCTTGTCGTCGTTGTCGTAGCGCGAGCGCGGCAGCGTGACCGACACCGTCAGCACATTGTCGCCGTTGAATCCTGGATCGACCGCCAGCACCTGGCGGAAGCTGGCGAACAGCAGCCCCGCGCCGATCAGCAGGACGAACGCGAACGCGACCTGCGTCACCACCAGTCCACGCCGCAGCGTCCGCGCGCCGCGGCCGGCGGTGCCGCCGCGGCCCTCTTCGCGCAGCACCATGGTCAGGTTCGCCGGCAGGACGTTGGCGACCGGAATCAGTCCGAGGATGACGCCGATGACGGCCGCGATGCCGAGGCTGTAGGCCACCACGACGCCGTCGAGACGAATTTCGCCGCCGCGCGGCAGCTCCTGGATGTTCAGCGTGCCGAGCAGCTGCAGCGCGCCGTAGCCCACAGCGAGGCCCGCTGCGGCCGACGAGCAACGTGAGCAGCAGGCTCTCGGTGACCAGCTGACGTCCGACGCTGAACCGGCCGGCGCCGAGCGCCAGCCGGGTCGCGAGTTCCTTCAACCGCGCGCGCGATCGGACCAGCACGAGGTTCGCGACGTTGACGCACCCGATCAGCAGCACGAACAGCGCGCCGCCCCACATCAGGTACAGCGTCGCCTTGACGTCCCTGACCAGGCTGTCCTGCAGCCGGACCACGTCGGTGTGGAATCCGGCGTTGATCAGCAGCTTCTTGTATTGCGGGAAACCGATCGAGGTTGGCGTGTTCAGCGCGTCGATCTGCTGCTGCGCCTGCTGCGATCGTCGCGCCCGGTTTCAGCCGCCCGATGTTCTCGTAGTTGTTGTTGTGGCGCTGCTCGATCCGACTCTTCTGCTGCGGCGTGAACGCCAGCGGCCGCCACATCATCACCTCGGGGTTCACGAAGTAGAACCCCTTCGGCATCACGCCGACGACCGTGTACGGAATGCCGTCGAGGCGAATGTCCTTGCCCACGCGCCTGCGGATCGCCGCCGAACTGCGACTGCCACAGCGCGTAGCTGAGGACCACCTTCATTGTCGTTGCCGGGCTCGCCTTCCTGCATCGGTAAACGTTCGTCCGAGCGCCGGCGCCACGCGCAGCAGCCGGAAAAACGACGGCGTCGCCTGCGTGACCCGAACGCGGGTCGGCGTGCCGTTCTGATCGATGCTCTGGTTGCGGCTGTTGTAGAGCGCCTGCTCCTCGAAGACCGTCGTCTCGCGCAGGCGATCGTAATAGTCGGGCACGCCCGAATTGGTGCCGACGCACGGCGCCGGCGCCGGGATAAGCGTTGCCCATCAGCAGGACACGGTCGGAGTCCGGCACGTTCAGCGGCCGCAGCAGGACGTTGTGGACGACCGAGAACAGCGCGGTGTTGGCGCCGATGCACAGGGCCAGCGTCAGCGCGGCCGTGGCCGTGAACGCCTTGTCCTTCCAGAGCAGACGCAGGCCGACGCGGATATCGGAGTTCATACGTGAGCGTAGACGGGAAACGGCGGCGCGATGTTTCGCGCGCGCAGTCTTTATTCGATTCTGAGCGCGACGGTCGGCTCGACCCGCGACGCACGCCAGGCGGGAATCAGGTTCGCCAGCGTCGACACGGCGAGCAGGACGAGGATGGCCGACAGCCACGCCATCGGATCGCCGGCGGTGATGCCGTTCAGGCCGCCGGGCAGCGTGCGCACGGCGAACATCGCCGCCAGAATCGCGAACACGCATCCGATGAGCATTCCGGCGCCGGCCACGGCCAGGCCCTGGCGCATCACCAGCCCGACCACGGTGCCGGGACGCGCGCCGAGCGCGATCCGGATGCCGATTTCGCGGGTGCGCCGCGCCACCGAGTAGGCGATCACGCCGTACAGCCCGACCGCGGCCAGCAGCATCGCCACCACGCCGACGCCAGTGACCAGCCACGCGCTGGCACGCGCCGGAAACAGTGTCGCGTCGACTTCCGCCGCCATCGTCTGGTTCTCGACGAAGACGAGGTTTGAATCGAGCGACAGCAACTGGCGGCGCATTTCGCGCAGGAGCGTACCGGCATCGCCGCTGGTGCGGGCGACGATCGCGACGTAGCTGCCCGGACGCTGGCTGCGCGCCACCTGCAGGAACGGCGTCGGCGGCTCGGAGACGCTCACTACCTTGTGGTCGGCCGAGACGCCCACGATTTCGAACAGCGGACCATCCGACGCGCGGGACCGCAGCGTCTTGCCGATCGCGCTCTGCCCCGGCCAGTAGCGCCGGGCAAACGCTTCGTTGACGATCGCGACGCGCGGCGTGTCCGGACGGTCATCGTCGGTAAACGCCCGTCCCTCGACGATGCGGACGCCCATGGTGTTGAAGTATTCGGGAGAGACGGACGTCTGCTCGACGACGTCACCGTGCTCGCCGGGTGTGTGGTGCCCGGGGATCCACACTTCCCAGCGGCTGGCGTTGACCTGCATCGGCACGCGCGTCACCAGCGCCGCCGACTCGACACCCGCGATCGCCTCCACTTTCTCGATCGCCTGGTCGTAGAACTGCCGGCTCTTCTCGTCCGAGTACTTCAGCATCCCGGTGTCGGTGGACAGGACCGCGAGGCGATTGACCGGGAAGCCGAGGTTGGTGCGCTGCGTGACGATCAGGCTGCGGGTCATCAGCGCCGCGACGATCAGCAGCAGCGCCGTCATGGCGATCTGTCCCATCACCAGCAGATCGCGCAGCGTGAATGGCAACGCGCCGGCGTGCGCGAGTTGCGTCTCGCCGCGAAGATCCGCGACCAGACTCGGCTTCGAGGCGTGCACCGCGGGAGCAAGTCCCGCGAGCACGCCCGCCAGCATGGTCGCGAACAGCGTGAACGCGAGGACTCGACCGTCGATGTGCAGGTCGAAGGCGAGAGGAATCGGGAGCGGCAGGCTCAGCGCTTCCAGCAGTCGCGTCGACCACCACGTCAGGAGCAGGCCGCCCGACCGCACCGAGCAGCGACATCACGACCGACTCGGTGACGAGCTGCCGGACCAGGCGTCCGCGGCTCGCACCGATGGCGAGCCTGATGCCGATCTCTCGCTGCCGTCCGGAGGCGCGCGCCAGCAGCATGCTGGCGACGTTGGCGCACGCGATCAGCAGCACGAGGCCGACCACCACCAGCAGCATCGCGGCGATCGGCACGGCGATCGGATCGACCGCGGGGTGAAAGTGCACGTCGGTGGTCGCCTTCAGCGTGAGCTGTCGATCCTTGTTGGTGATCGGATTGTCGGCGTCGAGCCGCGACATCACCAGCGCGAGGTTGGCGCGCGCTTCGGTGAGGGTCTTGCCGGGCTTCAGCCGGGCGCGGATGAACATCCAGCGATCGGCGCGGCGCTCGAGACGGTTCCTGCCGGTCGGTGACGGCACGGTATCGTGCATGCCGACCGGTTCGACGTCGAGCGACGCCGAGATCGGAATCCACAGCTCCGGCGCGAGCACCGGCACCATGCCGTTGAAGCCCGCGGCGGCGACGCCGACGATCACGTACGAGTTGCCGCGAATGCGCAGCGTGCGGCCGACGACGTCAGGCGCGGATGCGAGCTCACGAGTCCAGTAGCGATGCGAGACCATCGCCACCCGCGGCGCCCCCGGCGCATCGTCTTCCGGAAGAATCGTCCGGCCGATGACGGCAGGCACGCCGAGCACCTGGAAGTAGTTGCCGCTGACGATTTCACCCATCGCGAGACGGGATCGGTTGTCGAGGTTCAGCGCCGCGAACATCGGGCTGTAACCGGCCATGCCCTCGAACACGTCGTTGCTGCGACTGGATGTCGAGATAGTCGGGATAGGACGAGGTGCTGAAGGTGGACGTGCCGGTCGAATCGTTCGTGAACACGTCCACGAGCCGGTCTGCGGCCTTCACCGGCAGCGGCTTGAACAGCAGCGCGTCAACGATAGTGAAGAGCGTCGTGTTGAAGCCGATGCCGATCGCCAGCGAGAGCACCGCCACCAGCGTGAAGCCGGGGCTCTTCCACAGCCAGCGCAGGGCGAACCGGATGTCGGCGATCAGTGATTCGAACAAGGGGGGAATTATAATCCGCGCATGAAGAAGGCTGCTGCTCGCGATTGCGGCGACAACGGTGGTTGGGGCGCAGGTGCCGTCGCCGTTCACGCTCGATCAGGTGCTCGACTTCCCGTTCCCCGACCATCTGGTCGCCGCGCCGGCCGGCGCCGGCTTTGCCTGGACGCTGAGCGAGCGCGGCGAGCGGAATATCTACGTCGCGGAAGGTCCGGCATTTACCGCGCGTCGGGTGACGCCCTACCACGGAGACGAGGGACAGGAGCTGACAAGCCTGTCGTTTACACCGGACGGTAAGACGATTGTCTACGTGCGAGGCGGTGACCACGGCTCCAACTGGCCGGCCGATGGCAACCTGCAACCCGATCCGAACGGCAACACGACGTCAGCCGCGCGTGCAGATCTGGTCGATTGCGACTGGCGGGGGCGCCGCCCCACGGCTGATTGGCGAAGGCGACGAGCCGGTGATTTCGCCGGCGGGCGACCGCGTCGCGTTCGTGAAAGACCGCCGCATCTGGATCGCGCCGCTCGACGGGTCGAAGCCGGCCGAGCAGGCCTTCTTCGCGCGCGGGTCGAGCGAGTCGCCGACCTGGTCACCCGACGGGAAGCAGCTGGCGTTCGTGTCCAATCGCGACGACCACAGCTTCATCGGCATCTTCACGAGCGCGTCCGAACCGCTGCGCTACCTCGCGCCATCTACGTCGCGGGATTCCGAACCAACGTGGTCGCCCGACGCGGGACGCGAACTGTTGTTCGTTCGTCAACCTGGGCGCGGCGGCACGCCGCACTCGGCTCTCCTGCAGCAGCCGTCACCGTGGGCCTTGATGACGGCGGGCGCGGCGACGGATGGATCGATCGGCGCGGCCAACCAGGTGTGGACGAGCGGCAGGGCACTGGTCGACTCCATTCCGCGATTCGCTGACGGCGTCAACCTGCACTGGGCCGCTGACGGCCGGATCGTCTTCCTGTCGTATCGGGATGGCTGGCCGCATCTCTACTCCGTCCGCGAGCACGGCGACGCTGGCGCGGCGAAACTGCTGACGCCGGGCGCCTTCATGGTCGAGCACGTCGCGCTGACGCCGGACGCGACGTTCCTGATCTACAGCGCCAACACCGGCTCGGACGCTCACGACATCGATCGGCGTCATCTCTTCAAGGTGCCGGTGGACGGATCGGCGGCGCCGGTGGCGCTGACGAGCGGCGCCGGCCTCGAGTGGAGTCCGGCCGTCACCGGCGACGGGAAGACGGTGGCGTTCCTGCGCTCGACGGCGCAGCGGCCGCCGGTCGCTGCGGTGATGCCGATTGGCGGCGGCGGCGCCCGCGATGTCGGGGCCGATCGCGTGCCGTCGGCCTTTCCGTCGGCTCAACTCGTCACGCCGGAGCCGGTGACGTTCCGCGCGAGCGACGGCGTCGAGGTCCACGGGCAGCTGTTCAAGACCGCAAACGGACCGGCACGAAGACCCGCACTCGTCTATGTCCATGGCGGACCGACGCGTCAGATGCTGCTCGGCTTCCATTACATGGACTACTACGCGAACGACTACGCGGCGAATCAGTACCTCGCCAGCCGCGGCTTCATCGTGCTGTCAGTGAACTACCGTCTCGGCATCGGCTACGGACACGGGTTTCATTTTCCGGAGAACGCCGGTCAGCGCGGCGCGGCGGAGTATCTCGACGTCCTCGCCGGCGCGAAGCTGCTGCAGTCACGCGCCGACGTCGACGCGAAGCGCCTCGGCATCTGGGGCGGATCCTACGGCGGCTACCTGACTGCGCTGGCGCTCGGACGCAACTCCGACATCTTTGCCGCGGGCGTGGACATCCATGGCGTCCACAACTGGGAGCGTCAGGGTCGCGCCGCGCCGAATGTCGCGGCGGCAATGGCCGGCGACGGCATCACGCAGGCGGATCTCGACACGTTCGCGCGGGTCACGTTCGAATCGTCGCCGGTCTCGTCGGTGAAGACGTGGAAGTCACCCGTGCTGCTGATTCACGCAGACGATGACCGCAATGTGGAGTTCCATCAGACGGTCGACTTGAAGCAGCGCCTGCTCGAGCGCGGCGTCGACGTCGAAGAACTGGTGATCCCCGACGACATCCATGACTTCCTGCTGTTCCGCAGCTGGAAGGCTGTCGCCACCGCGACCGGCGCGTTCTTCGAGCGGCGCTTTCTGAAGCAGGATCAGTAGTGTCCGGCTTCAGCCGGACCGGAGCGACGATCGCCGATCACCGATCGCCGATTCATCGTTCCGATTTTTCCTTGATCCACACCGCCATCTCGCCCTGGCCGCGGTTGTTCCACGCGTAGTACGGGACGGCGACGAACGGGCGGTTGCCGGTGCCGGTGATGACTTCGACGCCGTTCAGGAGATCTGCGCGGAAGCGTGACCTGATCGGCGCGTCACGCGGCAGCACCACGTCCAGCGCGTGGCCGTCGTTGTCGACGGCTTCGAGTGCGTACACGATCGGTCCGCGCTGCAGCGCGACTTTTCCGCTGTCGTCTTTCACGTCCGCGTGAGCGATGACACGGCGTGGCGACATCGGCAGCGTCAGCTGAATGGTGTCGCCCTTTTTCCAGGCTCGCTTGATGCGGACATAGCCGTTCTTGACCTCGAGCGGCACGCGCTCGGCCGTGCCGGTCCGGCCGCGGACGCTCACCGCAGGCTCGGCGTTGATGCGGTCGGCAAAGCGATACAGATCGCTCGGCACCGGCTGGTCCTGCGACCATCCCGGAATGCGCAGCGCCACGGTGAACGCGCCTGTACCCTCGGGTTCGAGATGCAATGACACATCGCCGTCCCACGGATAGCGCGTGTCCTCGGTGATCTTGATCGTACGGCCACCGAGTTTCACCTCGGCGTGGTTGCCGACGTAGAGGTTGGTGTAGACCGTGTCGGCGGTCTGCGCGTAGACCAGGCCGGGAATCTGCTCCAGCAGGCGCGCCAGGTTAGCCGGGCAGCACGCCACCTCGAAGTAGTCGCTTCGTTTGGCGCGGCCGTTCGACTCGAGCGGGTTCTGATAGAAGAATGTGTTGCCGGCGAGCGACACGCCGGACAATACGCCGTTGTAGAGCACGCGCTCGAACAGATCGATGTACTTGCCGTCGCCGTGCATCAGGAACATGCGCTGGTTCCAGAGGTCGTTGCCGACCGACGCGCAGGTCTCGGTATACGCGCGCAGGTTCGGCAGCTCGTAGTCCTCGCCGAAGCTTTCGGTCGTGCCGCGTGACCCGATGCCGCCGGTCAGGTACAACCGCTTGCTGACGACGTCGGTCCATAAGCGATCGGATGCCTTGGCGAAGGCGTCGTTGCCGGTGAGCGCGGCGACGTCGGCCACCGCTTCGTAGAGATACATCGCGCGCACGGCGTGGCCGACCGCACGATCCTGGTCGACCACCGGCACTTGATCCTGTTTGTAGGCGCGCTCGTTGTACATCTCGAACGCCTTGTCGGGGTACGGCAGCATGTCGGGATGCGGCTTGCCGCGCTCGGCGACGAGCCACTCCGCCGTCTTCAGATACTGCTCGTTGCCGGTGGTGCGATAGAGCTTGACCAGCGCGAGCTCGATCTCCTCGTGACCGGAAACAGCCTGGCGTCCTTTCGGACCGAAGGTTCGGCACACGAGATCGGCATTCCTGATCGCGACGTCGAGCAGTGTCCGCTTTCCCGTCGCTTCGAAATGCGCGACGCCGGCCTCGATCAGGTGGCCGGCGTTGTACAACTCGTGGCTGCCGTTCTCGTAGATCCAGCGCTCCGGGCCGACGCCTGGCGCCGGGTGCTGCGGATCGATGGTCCGCGCCGGGAACAGGTAGCCGTCTTTCTCCTGCGACTCGGCGATCAGCTCGATCAACCGATCGAGCTTGAGACTCAGTTGCGGATCGGGCACGAGCGCCAGCGAGTAGGAGGCGGCCTCGATGATTTTGTAGGTGTCGGTGTCGTTGAAACGGCGCCCCTCGTACGGTCCGCTTTTCTTTCCGGCCGCTTTTTCGAAGTTGGCCACCCGTCCGGTGTCCTCGTTCTGCTCGAGGACGTACGGAATCGTGACCTTTCGATTCGTCTCCAGTTTCGGCGCCCAGAACCCATCGTCTATCGTCACGGCCGATGCCGGAACGGCGCGAATCGGGTAGTCGTGCGCGGGCGGCGCCGCGAGCGCCGCGAGGGATGCGGCAGTGACGAGCGACACGATGATCAGCTGTTTCAAGGCTTTTGAACCCGTCGAACCTTTCGAATCCCTCGATCCACTCGAACTCTTCGAACCTCGCGAACCCGTCGCTACGGAACCGCCGGCGGGGGCACGCGCTTCTTCGTCGCCTGCTCGAACGCGTATGCGAGCTCGAGCAGCTTCGGCTCGCTGCACGCCATGCCGGTGAAGCTGACGCCCATCGGACCCGGCTTGGCGTCGAAGCCGGCCGGGAACGCCGGCGTCGGCGAATTCGCCACCAGTCCGAACGGCACGATCACGGTCGGATAGCCGGGACGCGCGGCGATGGCGGCGCCGTTGGCGCCGGGAAACAGGATCGCGTCGAGGCGCTCGGCCTTCATGATCTCGTCGATGCCGTGCGTGCCACCCAACCTGATGTCCTTGGCGCGATCGGCCTCGTAACGCGCGCGATCCTTCTCGACGTCCATCTCGTCCGAGATGTCGAGCTGCGACTGTCCGTACTTGATCGCGCCGGCCCTGGCGTTCTTGGTGTTCCACTCGCGCAGCGCGGTCAGCGTCTGCACCGGCGCGGCGGCGCCGAGCGACTTCAGCCACGCGTTGAAATCGCGCTTCATGCCGTACTTCAGGACGACCGAGCAATTCTCGTCGTGACCCTTGGCGTTGGTGACACCCGAGCATTGATTGAAACGCAGGAAGTTATTCGCGGGATCCTGATCGACGATGCTCGGGATGTTGGCGGGGTCGACGATGATCGCGCCCTGCGCCTTGAGCACGGCGATCGCCTCGTCCATCATCGTCTTCTGCTCGGCGTTGAGCCCGCCACCACCGCCGCCGCCCCGTCCACCACGTCCACCCCTCGACACGCTCGGGGTGCCCTGAGGCTCTCGAAGGGCACGGCCTTCGGCCCGCGGTTCGCCTGGCGGCGTGAACGCGTCGTAGTACGACGCGCGCGGGATGCCGATGCGCGCGCCTTTCAGGCCATCCTTCTTCAGGAATACGGTGTAGTCGCGGTCCGGGCGCCGGCGTGCAGGTTCGCGTCGCCGGATCGTTCGGATCGGGCGCCGCGCTTTCCATCGCGCCGAACATGATCGCGACGTCGGCGACGCTCTTCGCCATCGGACCGGCGGTGTCCTGATCGGCGGTGATCGGAATCACGCCGTAGCGGCTGATGCGTCCGACCGTCGGCTTGATCGCCGCGAGCATGTTCTGGTTCGACGGGCTCAGAATCGATCCCGACGTTTCGCTGCCGACGTTGCCGGCCCAGAAATTCGCGGCCGTGCCGATGCCGGAGCTCGAACCGCCGGTCTGCAGCGCCGGACGCCCGTCGAAGGTCGCCTCGCGCGGGTCCTTGCGCGGGTCGTACGGGTTGTAGCCCTGCCCGCCGACCGCGTTGTAGTCGGCCGGCATCGGCGTCGGCGCGCCGGCTACCCAGTTGGCCAGCTCGCTCATCCCGGTTTTCGCGATGATGATCGCGCCGGCGTCGATCAGATTCTTCGTCAGCGTGGCGTCGTACGGCGGTACCAGGTGCTCGAAGGCGAGCGCGCCGCCGGTGGTGCGCATGAACGTGGTGTGGACGTTGTCCTTGAGCGCGATCGGAATGCCGTGCAGCGGACCGCGAATCTTTCCCGCCGCCCGCTCGCGGTCGCGTTCGTCCGCGAGCTCGAGCGCCTTCGGGTTGACGGTGATCGCCGCGTGCAGCAGCTCTTCGTACATCCCGATGCGTTCGAGATACTGGCGCACGATCTCGCGCGAGGTGACGCGCCCGGCCTTCAGCGCCGCCTGCATCTCGGGGATGGTCGCTTCGACCACGGTGAACGGTTTGTGAGGCGCGGCAGGAAGCGGCTTCTTCGTCTGCGCGCGCATGCCGAGGGTCGCAACGGACAGGATGATGGCGGTCGCGGGAATCAGTCGCTTCATCGGCGGATTATAACGGACGTATCATCGAACCATGCCGACCAGCGGCGTACTGCCGTCCGACCTCCTGTCGGCGCTCGATCCGTGGTGGCTGTTCCTGTCGCTGATTCCTGGCGGGATTGGGTTCGTGCTGCTGGTCTATGGAAAGAAACAGCAGCGCTGGACGCTGATGGCGTTCGGGGCGGTGTTCACCGCATATCCGTACTTCACGCAGACCGTCCCGTCGCTGGTGGCGGTGGGAATCGCGCTGAGCATCGCGTTGTGGCTCGCCGTCCGCGGCGGGTGGTGAGATCGCGGGCCTGAAAGGCCCGCGCCACATCCCGCCAGCCTTTCATTTCATCAGCTCGTTGACTTCGGCGAACGTCATCGCCCGTTCGGTGAACGTCTTGAACGTCCCCGGACCCTTCAGCTCGCGCGCGACATCGCGCGCCAGCGACAGCGCCGCGCGCATCGGCCCCGATCCGACGCTGAGCCTCGCCACGCCAAGCTTCTCGAGCTGCGGAATCGACGGCATTCCCGCCGCGGCGAGCACGTTGACCGGGCCGCCGATCCCGCGCACCAGTTCGCTGATGATCGCGGCCTCTCTCACGCCGGGCACGAACACGCAGTCGGCGCCCGCCTCGAGAAACGCCTTGCCGCGCTCGATGGCCACGCCCAGCCGCGCCTCGGGCGCGCCAATCGCCTTCAGGAACACGTCGGTCCGTGCGTTGACCACCACACGCACGCCGGCCGTCGCCGACGCTTTCACCACCGCCTTGATCTTGTCGGTCTGCAGCGCCAGCGGCTCGAGCTCGAGTGCGCCGGGCTGAATATCCTCGAGATTGACGCCGACGGCTCCCGCCGCAATCACGCGAACGACCACGTCAGCAACGCCATCAGGTGTCGTTGCGTACCCATGTTCGATGTCAGCCGTAACCGGCACCTTGACCGCTCGCGCGATCCGCGAGACCGCCTCGATCATTTCGCGCCACGGCACCGACCCGCCATCGGGATAACCGAGCGCGGCCGCGACACCCGCGCTGGTCGTCGCTATTGCAGGGAATCCTTCGGCTTCGAACAGCCGGGCGGTGGCGGCGTCCCAGGCATTGGGCAGAACCAGGATCGGTGGAGCGCGGTGCAGCGTCCGGAGCAGTTCGGCTTTGTCAGGCACGAGAACCTCGGTATCGCCGGAGTTAAACGCTTTTTGCATGTACCAGTCAAACAAGCAGGGGTCTCAGGAGGAGCGGACTGATGAGTTGCCGGATGATTCGCATTGTTGTGATCGTGATGGCGGCAGTCGTCGCGACAATCGTCGCGCCGCTCGCGGCGTCCGCCGATCCACCCTCGCGTGTGGCGCGGGTCAGCTTCGTGGTCGGGCCGGTGTCATTTCGACCTGCCTCAGCCGACGAATGGAGCGCCGCGACCCTGAACTACCCGGTCACGATCGGCGATCACGTCTGGACCGACTCTGCCGCGCGCACCGAGCTCGAGCTGGGCGCCTCCACGGTTCGGCTGGCGCCGTTCACCGAGTTCAGCGTCCTGAACCTCGACGCCGGCATTGCGCAATTCCGCATCACGCAGGGGGCGATGTCGCTCCGCGTTCGCGGCATGACTCAGGGCGACGGCGTCGAAATCGACACGCCGGGAGGCGCCGTCTCGGTGCTGCAGCCGGGCCTGTACCGGGTCGACGTCAACGACGCCGGGGACATCACCACGGTGACGGTGCGCCGAGGCGACGCCGACATCGCATCGAGTTCAGCGTTCCCGATTCACGAGAACCAGTCCGTGGTGATCAGCACGAACAACCCGTCGCCGGCAGCGACCGCCGCGATCGGGATGGACGATTTCGAGAACTGGGCCTTGACACGGGATCGCCGGGAAGAAACCGCGGCTCAGAGCGCGAGCTACGTCTCGCCCGAAATCGTCGGCGCAGCGGATCTCGGACAATACGGAACCTGGCGCGACGCCCCCGGCTACGGCTCGATGTGGATGCCGCGCGTCAGCGCCCAGTGGGTGCCGTATCGCTACGGCCACTGGGCGTGGGTCGATCCATGGGGGTGGACCTGGATCGACGACGCGCCGTGGGGATTCGCGCCGTTTCACTACGGACGCTGGGTAGCGACGCCGGCGGGCTGGGGATGGATACCGGGACGGATTCGCGCCAGACCGGTCTACGCGCCCGCACTGGTCGCGTTCGTCGGCGGTGACGGTTTCCGGGTCGCAGCCGTCGCCGGACCGCCGGTCGCATGGTTCCCGCTCGGCGCGCGCGAAGTCTACACGCCAACCTACCGGGTCTCGGCGGTGTACGTGCAGACGATCAACACACCGCACGTCATCGTCGCAGACGCGGCGGTCGGCGCGACCAGTCTCCACTATGCGAATCGCGACGTCCCGGGCGCGGTGACCGCGGTACCCCGCGACGTCTTCGTCCAGGCGCGGCCTGTCGCCGCCGCCTCCACCGTCGTGCCGGTCGAGTCCGCGCGCGCGGCGGTTGTCGTCACGACCGCCGTGCCGCCGCGGCCCGAGCGCAGCGTCATCGCCGGTGCGGTTCACGTCGCGGCGCCGCCGCCAGCCGCGGTGACCAGGCGCGTCATCGTCAAGCAGGCGCCACCCGCGCCGGCAGTTGCAGCCTCTGCGACGCCGGCAGTGACGCCGCCGGTGACGACAGCAGCGGCGCCGGCTCAGGCGCCGCGCGCAGGAGCTGCGCCGGCAGCAGTAGCGTCGCCCGCGACTGCTGCTGCTCCGGCGTCAGCTCGGCCCGCTCAACGCGAGGCGGCGCGTCCCGCTTCACCACCACCGCCGGTGGCAGCGGTAACTCCGCCGGCAGGTGGCGCCGGTCAACCTGCGCATGCCCCGGCGCCACAGGCGGCCGTACCTCCGTCACCGCCACGGCCGAATGCCCAGGCGAATGCCGAGATCGCCGCGAAACACGCGCAGGAGCGCGCGGCGATTGACGCACGCCACGCGGCCGAACGGGCGCAACTGCAGGCGCAGCATCAGGAATCAGAGCGCCAGGCGACGGCGGCGCAGCGTCAGCAGCTGAAGGTGCAGCACCAGGCCGAGACCAAGGCGATGCAGGAGCGTCACCAGCAGGAGCGCGCGGCGCTCCAGCAGAAGCAGGCGGCGGAACGGAAACAGTAAGTTATATTGGCCTCTGACCATCGGAGGCCCATGTCTCGCCACGGTTTCGTTGTCATCCTCGTCGTTCTCGCGATCCTGAAGCCTTGTGCGCCTGAGGCGCTGGCGCAGCAGCGCGCCAGCGACGGCGTCACGCTCAATGCCGAGGGACTCCCTCAGTACTCCACTGTCTCGCTCTGCGCGATCGATCCCGCCACTGGACAGTCGGGCGCTGCAGTGACGACTCGCGTGCCGTTCGTCGGTCGCGCGGTTCCGCACGTCCGTGCCGGCGTGGGCGCCGTCTGCACGCAGGCGTCCACGGTCGTCGAATACGGACCCCGCGGGCTGGATCTTCTGGCGAAAGGCGTCGAACCCAGGGATGCGATCGCCCAATTGCTGGCGCCGGACGAGGGACGCGAATCACGGCAGCTCGCGATGATCGACATGAAAGGACGGTCCGCCGCCCATACCGGCAAACAGAACAGCACGTGGGCCGGCAGCCATCAGGGCCACAACTACACGGTGCAGGCGAACACCATGGTCGGTCCGGAAGTTGTCGACGCGATCGCGTCGACATTCGAGGCGAGTGAAGGAACCGGCATGCCGCTCGCCGAGCGAATGATCCGTGCCCTCGAGGCCGGTTACGCCAAAGGCGGAGACAAGCGCTGGGGCAACCTGCAGTCGGCGGCCATCAAGATCGCCGATCCCAACGATCCCGGCCGCGGCGGCGACTTCATCAGCGTGGCGATCGAGGTCGGCGAGAATCCGGAGCCGGTCGCGGAGATGAAGCGCATCTACCTGACAACCGGGCGTCACCTCGGCTATCGCAGTTTCTCCCGCGTCGAAGGCGCGGACGTCATCGAGCTGAAGCGCAGCCTTCACACGCTCGGCTACTGGCGGCCTTCCCTGCCGGCGTTTCCCGACCCGCCGGCTTCCGCCAACACCGAACAACTGCGTCAGCTTCGCGAGAGAAACCGCGCTGAATACGATCGGTTGACGGCGGACGCCCGCAAGGCGACTGCAGACTACACGCGCGAGTACCTCGGAGTACAACGTGGAAACGATGACCGCGGTCGATAAGTTCCGCGCCGATCACGGCCTGGACTATCAAGGCGATGCGGTGGGACTGGTGGACGCGCGGCTGGTTGACGCGCTCCGTCAGGCGATTATCGAGAAGGCACAGTCGCGCCGACGTCACTGATCATCGCAGCGCCCAGGCCAGGAAACGCTCGGTGTAGTACAGCGCGATTTGCGCGCTGGGACCGTTCTCGACCGAGTCGAACGATTGCTCCGCGCGCAACTACAGGCGCAGCATCAGGAATCAGAGCCAGGCGAACGCGGCGCAGCGTCAGCAGCTGAAAGTGCAGCATCAGACCGAGACCAAGGCGATGCAGACTCGTTCGAAGGGAGTGAGCTGCTTTGCGTTTGTCCGCGGATCGACGCGAAGAGCGGTGACGGAGGCCGACGCTCGAACGCGGAAACGCACGATTGACCTCGGGCCACGCTGGCGTAACTTCTATGGATGCTCCGGCCTTGTGGCGGACCATCGCGGCTGCCTGGACAGGATGGGATCAGCCGGCTGCGGCCCTCCACATCGTCCGTAGCCTGGAACGCGTCTTCATTGCCTGGTCCAGTTCGGAGCGGACGGCGCGTCCGAACTCAGGTTCTACCGACCAAAGGAAGTTCGCGGCATACTCGGCCGTGCCGACGCGGTCCGGGCGCTGATGTACTGCCGGGGCGAAGACCTCGACGTCGAGCAGGCGATGCTGGAACACAAAGAACCCCCTGTACCCCATCGGCGTCAGGAAGTCGCGCAGTGTCGCTACGGCGTCTTTGCGGTGACGCTCCTCGGCTTCGATGACAAGATTCGGACGGTCCCTCTCCAGGGTACTCTGGCCACCGCGCAATACCGCCAGCTCATGTCCCTCGGCGTCGACTTTCATCGCGCCGATCGGCTCGTTGATCCGAAGCTCGTCGAGCCGGATCATCTCGACTTCGTAGGCGATGCCCTGACCATAGCTGGGGTTTTCACGATCCATGGTCGCACAGCCCTCGAAGCGATCGTGACCCAGAGGAAGGTACAGCGTCGTCTTTCCTGACGTGTCCGATAACGCACAGGAAAAGAGCTCTACGCTCGTCCCCTTGAATTCCTCTCTTAGACGCTCAACCTTACGCGGGTTGGGTTCGAATGTCAGGACACGGCGTGCGTACTGCGACAGAATCAGCGTGTATTCGCCGTCATAACCGCCGACGTCGATGGCAAGCTTGTCGCGTTGTGTCATGACCCTGATGAGGCTCAGCTCCGTCTCACCCCAGCGGTAGCTGCGATATCGGCGTAGAGTTCGGCGAAGGGCGGAGACTGTCATCAAGAATGGGCTCAGAGGGCGCGGTTCCAGTCCTATTCTACATGCCTGTGGCATAACGACTGGGCTCGCCGCTGGCTGCGGTCAGACAGTCGCATCCCATCCCGGCCGGCGGTGATGCGGGACTCACCGGCCACCACCGGCTTACGACCGGCTGTGACTCGTTACAACGATAAAACGCGTCACTGATCATCGCAGCGCCCAGGCCAGGAAACGCTCGGTGTAGTACAGCGCGATTTGCGCGCTGGGACCGTTCTCGACCGAATCGAACGAGTGCTCCGCCCACGGGATCTCGAGCAGCGCGGATACGGTTCCGTTGGCCAGTTGGCGATCGTGAAGCAGGCGGCCCCACCGCGGCGCGATGACATGATCGCGCCCGCCATCGACGATGAGCGTCGGCGGCTGCCTGCCGATGACGTAGCTGATCGGCGACGCGTCGCGGTACTTCGCCGGCACCGAATCCGGCGTGCCGCCGAGAAACGCTTCTTCGAGCGTGCGTACTCCCATCGGATCGGGTGACGGCGGGTCCCGGTATCCACCGGCAAGGTCAACCGGACCGTAGAAGCTCACCACCGCTCGCAGCGCCTGCGGCGGCTCAGCGAACGCCGCCAGCATGGCCAGATGCGCTCCCGCCGAGCGACCGACCACGGCCAGCCGCGACGCGTCGGCGCGGTAGTCGTCCGCATGCCTGCGCACCCAGTCGAATGCGCTCCGGACGTCGTCGATCTGCGCCGGCCACTGCCAGCGCGGCGCCAGCCGGTACTCGATCGAAAACACGACGTAGCCGCGCGCGGCGAAATAGCGCGCGAACCACTCCTGGTCACTGGCGTCGCCATGCTGCCAGGAGCCGCCGTGAATCTGGACGATCGCCGGAAATCGCCCCTGTGCGCGCGGCCGATGGATGGTCGCGGTCAGCGGTTGTCCCGCCGGTGAGGCCACCGGTATTCCGCGAACCACCACGGCGTCGCCCCACTCGATGGGACGAAAGAGATCGGCGACCACGATCGGCCGTGGCCGCATGCGCTCGAGCGACGCGGCAGGCACGTCGTTGAGAAACCCTTCGCCCAGCGCCCGCGTCATTTCGAGGTCGAATCGCCTCAGCGCGAACGGCGCCCGCGCCAGCGGAATCGACGACATCAGCGCGGCGCAGCCGGCGATGACGAACGCCGCGCGAGAGGGTCGGGACCGCCCCAGCGCCAGCACGCAGATCAGCACGCTGCCGACGCAGAGCCACGGACTGTACTCGGTGCCGCCGACGGCGAGCATCAGCAGCGGATAGTTCCAGGCGGGAACGACAATCCAGACGCTGAGAAACAGCAGCA
The DNA here is from genome assembly GCA_963711765.1 of uncultured Acidobacteriota bacterium. GTDB lineage: Bacteria > Acidobacteriota > Vicinamibacteria > Vicinamibacterales > CAVVIG01 > CAVQFC01. The sequence goes on from CAVQFC010000001.1 coordinate 598,873, forward strand.
CCGACGCGGCGGCGAGGACCAGCCAGGACAGAATCACGACTGTCCGGCATGTTACCCCGCCGCGCCACGCTCGGCTGAAGCCTCGCGCTACCTTTGGTTCGCGCTGCCGATTGCCTCGCGTTGCATTTTGCCTACCGCGTCTGGATCTGCAGCTCCTCCAACAGCTCGTCGAGCCGCGCGTACCCTTCGGCCATGCCCTTGTCGACGCCGCTGTTGACGTGGCCATCCCGATTCTCCACGGTCTTGTGCACCGTCGTCGTCGTGATGGTGGTCTGGCCGTTCGCTTCGGTCAGCTCGAGCGTCTCGAGCGCCTCGGCGTCGGGCATCGGTTCGAAGATGAACGTGCGGACCACGCGGGATGGCGGCGTGACCTCGCGGAATTCGCCGCTGAACGCGACCTCGCCATTCGGGGTGCGAAAGATCTGCCGGTAGCGGCCGCCCACCCGCAAGTCGGTTTCGCAGCTGATCATCGTCAGGCTGCGCGGACCGATCCAGCGTTTCAGGTGCTCGCACTTCGTGAAGCAGTCGAACACCAGCGCGCGCGGCGCATCGACGATGCGTCGCGTGGAGAAGCTGGTCTTACCGGGTTCGGCGATGATTTCGAGGTTTTTTGCTGACACTTTTTTTCTCCTTGGCTTGCAGTTCCTGCAGGTAGTCGTCGAGGCGGTTGTAGCTGGCTTCCCAGAACTGACGGTAGGTGCCGAGCCAGTCCGACACCTGTTTCAACCGACGTGGTTCGAGGCGGCAGGGACGACGTTGCGCGTCGCGGCCGCGCTCGATCAGGCCGGCGCGCTCGAGCACCTTCAGGTGCTTCGAAATCGCCGGCTGGCTCATGTCGAACGGCTCGGCGATTTCGAGGACGGACGCATCGCCGCGTGAGAGGCGGGCGAGAATCGCCCGGCGGGTCGGATCGGCGAGGGCGCCGAAGGTCGCGGTGAGGTCGCGTTCAGGGAGCGCGGACGACGTCATGGATAACCTCTTGTGTCTATAACCATACGGTAATGCACAGCGACAGGTGTTGTCAACCCGACGCGCCGGAGGCGTCTCGGCACGCCACACGCTAGAATCGGCGCCAGGAGCCACGTCATGCATCGTTCGAGACTCGTCCTGGGATCCGCCCTCGCGCTGGTGTTCGCCGGCGGCGCCGCCATCGCGACCCGGGCGCAGACGAAGGCGCCGCTGCGATTCGTGGTGTCCTTCCCGGCCGCGCGCAGCGCCCAGCCGCTCGACGGACGCGTGCTGCTGTTCATCTCGGACGTCGGCACCAGCGAGCCGCGCAACCAGAGCGATCAGTACCGCGCCAACACCACGCGGCCGATTTTCGGCGTCGACGTGGACGGCCTGAAGCCGGGCGAAGCGGTCGCCGTCGACGATCGGGTCGTCGGCTGGCCGCTCAGAAGCGTCAGCGACCTGCCGCCCGGCGACTACTTCGTCCAGGCGCTGCTCAACCGCTACGAGACGTTTCATCGCGGTGACGGTCACGTCGTGAAGATGCCGATGGACCAGGGCGAAGGTCAGCACTGGGCGACCAAGCCGGGGAATTTCTTCAGCACGCCGGTCAAGGTGCACGTCGATCCGCGACGCGGCGGCGACATCGTCATTTCGATGGATCAGGAAGTGCCGCCGATCCCACCCAACGTCGATACGGCGCAGGTGAAGTACCTGCGCGTGCAGAACGAGCGCCTCACGAAATTCTGGGGCCGCCCGATGTTCCTCGGCGCCATCGTGCTGCTGCCGCAGGGCTGGGACACACACCCGAACGCACACTATCCGGTCCTCGTACACCACGGCCACTTTCCGCCGAACATGGCCAGCGACGGCTGGCGCGAAACGCCGCCCGACGCGGATGCGGCCGGAACGGTGCGCGAGTCGCAAGCCGCCGCGTATCAGTTCTACAAGGACTGGAACGGTCCGAAATTTCCCCGCATGATCCACGTCCTGGTGCAGCATCCCACGCCGTACTTCGACGACTCGTATGCGGTGAACACCGCGAACAACGGTCCGTACGGCGATGCGATCACGCTCGATCTGATTCCGATGATCGAGAAGCAGTTCCGCGGCATCGGTCAGGGTTGGGCGCGGGTGTTGACGGGCGGATCGACCGGCGGCTGGGAAGCGCTCGGCGTCCAGGTGATGTACCCGGACGACTACAACGGATCATGGGCGCTCTGTCCCGACCCGATCGATTTCCGATCGTATCGGTCGGTCAACATCTACGACGAGCACAACGCCTACTACTACGAGGACAACCCGTTCAAGCGGACGCCGAAACCCGGCTACCGCGACTATCGCGATCACCTCTACTCGACCTTCGAGGATCGCAACCTCGTGGAGCTGGCGCTCGGCACGCACGGACGCTCGGCTGGACAACACGACGCCTGGGCGTCGGTCTTCAGCCCGGTCGGCGACGATGGCTACTACAAACCGCTCTACGACAAGGTCACCGGCGCGATCGATCCCGACGTCGCAGTCTACTGGCGGGATCACTACGACCTGCGCTACATCATGCAGCGCGACTGGGCGACACTCGGACCCAAGCTCCGCGGCAAGATCCACATCACCAGCGGCACCATGGACAACGGCTATCTGAACAACGCCGTCTACCAGATGGAAGAGTTCCTCTCGCACGCCAAGCCGTCACCGGAGTACGAGATCACTTACGGCGAGCGCCGCGAGCATTGCTTCACCGGCGACACCGAGACGCCGAACGCGGTCGGCAACCGCACTGTTCATCAGCGCTACATGCCGGCGATGGCGCAATGGATGATCAGATCGGCTCCGGCCGGAGCGGACACGAAGAGCTGGCGCTACTGACGACGGTTTGTCGACGCGCGGGCGAGATCCGTCACTCGCCGACCGCGATCGGCGCGCATTTGCGCCCGGTCTCGCATTCGGGCGCGACCATCGGTGTAGCGCGACCCTTTCAGGGACGCGTTCAGGCCTTGCGGCCGTAGAGCGCGGCGATCAACCCGCCGGCCAGCTCCGCCAGCACGATCACCGTCATCAGCGCGAAGGTCCAGTCGCGGTCGGCGACGTACTCGGCAATCGAGACGCACACGCGCGCGACCGGCGTCGCCAGCAGCGCGACGATGCCGATTTGCAGAAACAGCGTCGACGCAGCGGCGCCCGCAAACGACAACAGCAGTCCCAGCGCCAGCGAGACCGTGCTGGTGGCGACGCCGACCCGCAGCACATACCCGATGACGCGCTCGAGCCGCGAGATGTTCGTCACGTTCATCGCAGCGCCCTCACGAACATCAGCACCGACACCACAATCAGGACGCCGGCCATCATCATCTTCAGCCACTTCGCCGAGGCGCGTGCGCCGAAGTGCATGCCGGCCGACGAACCGAGCTGCACGCCGAGCACGGCCGCCGCGGCGAGCACCGGAATCAGCTGGCCGTGGCCGTAGTAGATCACGGCCCCGGTGGTGGCGGTGACGCCGATCATGAACGCGCTGGTGGCCGCCGCGGCACGCATCGGGATGCCGCACCACGAGTTGAGAATCGGCACCTTGATCACGCCGCCGCCGACGCCCAGCAGCGACGACACGTTGCCGGCGACGAACGACGCGGCGAGCGCCACCGGCAGTCGCTTCACCCGATACGTTACCGCGCCGCCGCTCTCGGCATCGTAAAAGCGTCCGCCGAGCGTGCCCGGATCGATTGACGGATCGAGCAGCACGTTGCGGCGCCCCAGCCGGCTCAGCATGATCACCGCGACAATCGCCGACATGATGCCGAAGAGCAGCTGCAGCGTCGACTGCGGCAGCACCTGCGCCGTGACGCCGCCCAGCAGGCTGCCCGCCGCGGTCGCGACCTCGAGGACCATGCCGAGCCGCATGTTGATCAGTTGCTTGCCGGTCCGACCGGCCGACACCGAGCTCGACGTCGCGATCACCGTGGTGAGGCTGATCGCCGCGGCGGCCTGCAGCGGAAAATTCAGTCCGAGGTTGAGGAACGGCACGAGGAAGATGCCGCCGCCGATGCCGAGCAGCGCGCCGAGGCTGCCGGCGATCGCGCCGGCCACAAAAATGATCAGCGTCAGGACGGGGGTGACGACGGGCATCAACGCGATGCCGCGACGAGGCGACCGGTCACGGCTTGACCACGCCGATATTGGCGATGGTGTCGCCTTTCTTCAGTGACGGCAGCGCGCGCACGAACAGGATGATGCCGGTGTCGGGCGCGATGATTTCGGCAACTTGACGACCCAGGTAGTCCTTGACCAGGCCGATGCGATTGCCTTTCATGACGTGCGCGTCGCGAGCGACCTGCGGATAGAACGTGCCGGCCTGATCGGCCGCGACGCTGACGACGTTCTCGATCCACACCGGGTGCGCGACCGGCTCGACCGCCTGCGTCGTCATCTTGAGAAAACCCATGACCTTGAGAACGCCGTCGATGAGCATCGCCGAGTCGTTGACGTCCACCGGACCGGATCGGCCGGCTTCGGCGGTGAACGACGCTTTGCCGCGCGTGGTCGCGGTGTTCTCGAGATAACGCGACGCCTTCGGATCCTTGGGGCGATCGGAAATGATGATGTGGTCGAGGCCGAACGCCAGGATCATCTCGCGCGACAACGCGTCCTGCTTCGCGTTGCCGGTCACCGTCCAGTAGCTGTACGGCCGCAGGTTCTCGTCGAGATCGCCGCCGTGCAGGTCGATCAGGTGATCGCACTGCTCGACCACTTCCTTGGTGAGGACGAACGACGCGCGATCGGTCTGCGTCCCGTTCATGTCGCCGGGATAACGGCTGTTCATGCTCTTGTTGTCGGTCGGGTTGACGTGCGGCGTGAGCTTCTCGAATGACGGCACGTTGACGATGCGGAACGAGGATCAAGGTGCCGGCCAGGCGGTCCATGTCGAACGTCCACTCGACCAGACGCTGTACCGCGAGAATCGAGGCGTACTCGGTGCCGTGCGCGCCGGAGACAACCGCGAGCACCGGACCCGGACGTCCGCCGTGGATGACGGCGACCGGGATGTCGTAGCCGGCGTCGACGCCGGCGGGCACGGTGATGACGCCGTAAGCTTTCTGTCCCCGCTGCGCTTTCGCGGTCCCGACTGTGAAAGTGGGATGGGCGTCCTGCAGCGCGGCGCCACTGTCAGCGTCGCCGCCTTCGTAGTGTCCGGCTTCAGCCAGACCCGGAGCAACGTCGCCGCCTTCGTAGTGTCCGGCTTCAGCCGGACCCGGAGCAGCGTCGCCTCCGTCGTAGTGTCCGGCTTTAGCCGGACCGGCCGCGACCAGCAATCCAAACGCCGCGGCGACGATCAATTTCTTCATGCGGGAAACTTTACAACGGTTTCCACGGCTGCATATAGTTAGCGTTTCGGCCTGGCGATGAAAACACACCTTCTTTACATCAACGGAGAATTCGTCGCGCCGGCGGCGTCGGCGACCGTCGACGTCATCGATCCATCGACCACGGACGTCATCGCGCGGGTGCCGGCCGCCAATCCCGCCGACGTGGACCGGGCCGTCAAGGCGGCGCGCGCGGCGTTCGACGCTGGCGCGTGGAAAGACGCCACGGCCCAGGACCGCGGACGCGTGCTGTTCAAGCTCGCAGAGATTGTCCGGGCCCGGACAGACGAGCTGGCGCTGCTCGAGTCGCAGAATACCGGCAAGCCGATCGTCGAAGCCGAATTCGACATCGCTGACGTCGCCACATGCTTCGAGTACTACGGCGGGCTGGCGACCAAGATTCACGGCGACGTGATTCCGGTCCCTGACAACGCCATGAGCCTGGCGCTGCGCGAACCGATGGGCGTGGCGGGACAGATCATCCCGTGGAATTACCCGCTGCTGATGGCCGCGTGGAAGCTGGCGCCGGCCATCTGCGCCGGCTGCACGACGGTGCTGAAGCCGGCGGAACAAACGCCGCTGACGGTTCTCGAGCTGGCGTCCAGTTTCGAGGAGGCCGGCCTGCCGCCCGGCGTCGTGAACATCGTGACCGGCGAAGGCCCGACCGGGGCGGCGATCGTCGAGCACGCGGATGTGGATAAGATCGCGTTCACCGGCAGCGCCGAAGTCGGCAAGTCGATCATGCGAGCGGCCGCCGCGACGCTCAAGAAAGTGTCGCTCGAGCTCGGCGGCAAGTCGCCGAACATCTTTTTCGCCGACGCCGACTTCGAAGTGGCCGTCGAAGGCGCGCTGTTCGGCGTGTTCTTCAACCAGGGCGAGGTCTGCTCGGCCGGCAGCCGGATCCTGGTGCAGCGTTCGATCTACAAACGCTTCCTCGACGCGATGGTCGAGAAGGCCAAGGCGATTACGGTCGGCCCACCGCTCGACCGCGACACCAAGATGGGTGCGCTGGTCAGCCGCGAACAATTCGATCGCGTCCGGATGTATCAGGAGCTCGGCAAGAAGGAAGCGAAGGTCGCGACCGGCGGTGGCACGGCGGCGGTCGCGTCGCTCGGACGCGGCTACTTCGTCCAGCCGACCATCTTCTACGACGTGGACAATTCCGCGCGGATCGCGCGCGAAGAGATCTTCGGGCCGGTGGCGAGCGTCATACCGTTCGACGACGAGGCGGAGGCGGTCCGAATCGCGAACGACACGTTTTACGGACTGGCCGCGGCGGTCTGGACCCGCGACATCTTCCGCGCCATGCGCGTCGTCAAGAACCTGCGGGCCGGCATCGTGTGGGTGAACCACATGCAGCCGACCTACGTCGAAGCGCCATGGGGCGGCTACAAACAGAGCGGCATCGGCCGCGAGCTCGGAAAATGGGGCGTCGAGGAATACCTCAACGTCAAGCAGGTCTACATCAATCTTTCTGAACAACCCATCGGTTGGTATTGAGGAGCATGCACATGACGTACTACGGCGGCAAGGAACTCGCGGAAGCGTTTCGTACGGTTCGCAACAACACGATCCAGATCGCGGAAGACATTCCGGAGAGCAAATACGACTTCAAGCCGTCGCCGGACACCAGCTCGATCGGCGAGACGCTGAAGCACCTCGCGGTCAGCACTGGCTTCCAGGGAGACCTCCACAGCAAGAAGGTCACCGACATGAAGACGCTCAACTTCATGGAAATCTTCGAGGGCTTCAAGGTCGAGCAGGCGAAGATGAAGACCAAGGCGGACATCATCGCGACGCTGAAGTCCAAAGGCGACGCCTTTGCCGCCTTCCTCGAAGGGCTGCCCGAGTCGTTCCTGGCCGAACAGGTGACGATGCCGCCCGGGCGCGACACCGGCGACCAAGAGCCGCTTCGAGATGCTGCTGTCGGCCAAGGAGCACGAGATGCACCACCGCGGCCAGCTGATGACGATGGAGCGGATGAACGGCATCGTGCCGCACATCACCCGTGCGGCGCAGGAGCGCCAGGCCCGCATGATGGCCGCTCAGCAAACCGCTAAGGCCTGAGATGGCCGCCGCGACGCCGCGATTCAGCGTCGACACGCTCAAGTTCCTGCGCTCGCTGAAGCGCAACAACCGGCGTGAGTGGTTCAACGCGCATCGCGACGACTACGAAGCGCACGTTCGCCAGCCGACGATCGCGATTATCGAGCGGCTGGCGGACGACCTGCGCGCGTTCGCGCCCGAGCACATCGCCAGCCCGAAGGTGTCGATGTACCGGATCTACCGCGACACCCGCTTTTCCGAGAACAAGACGCCTTACAAGACCCACGTCGCGGCGGTATTCCCGACCCGCGGCCTGGTGAAGAACGAAGGCGGCGGGCTGTACTTCTCGATCTCGCCGGACGAGTTCTGGATTGGCGGCGGCGTCCACGGTCCGCAGCCGCCGCAGCTGCTCGGCATCCGCCAGCACATTTCCGGTCACCTCAAACAATTTCGCGCCATCGTCGAGTCGCCGCGGTTCAAGAAGACATTCGGCGAGCTGGAAGGCCAGCGGCTGCAGCGTGTGCCGCGAGGCTTTGCGAAAGACGATCCCGCAGCCGAGTACCTGAAGATGAAGCAGCTCTACGCCGGCGCCGAACATCCGCCGGCGATGGCGACCGGACCGTCGTTCTATCCAACCCTGCTGAACACGTTCCGTGAAATCGTCCCCCTGGTCCGGTTTCTCAACGCTGCCGCGCTCAATCGGTGATGTGATCGGGATTCGATGAGCGAGCCCGACGAACTGGACGCGCTGGTCACCGAGCTCAACGCCGGCGCGCCTCGGAGCAGCGGTGTCGACGCGCAGACCGCGCGCCTTCGCCTCTGGCTCGAACAGGTGGTCGCGCGATCGGCGAGCGACCTCCTGCTCGTCGCCGGCTCGCCGCCGGCGCTGCGGATCGACGGCGCCGTGGTGCCGCTCGGCGCCGCCTTCGGCGGTCCGCTCGGCAGCGAGGAGATCGACGATGCGGTATGGCCCGCGCTGCCGCCTCATGCCCGGCGCCTCTTTCGCGAAACCGGCATCGCCGACGGCTCGCTCCGCACCACCGACCTGGGACGCTTCCGGATCAACCTGCACCACGAACGCGGCCGCGTCGCCGCGGCAATCAGGCGGCTGCCGACGACGGTGCCGCGCTTCGCTTCGCTCGGGCTCCCGGCGTCGGTCGAGGCGCTGACGCGACTGCCGCGCGGACTGGTGCTGGTCGGCGGTCCGACCGGCTCGGGCAAGACCACCACGCTGGCCGCGCTGGTCAACGAGATCAACCTGCGCGACGCGCGGCACATCATCACCATCGAAGATCCGATCGAGTTCGAGCATCCGCACCGCAAGTCGATCGTCGAGCAGATCGAGATTGGCGTCGACGCTCCCGACTTCCCCACCGCGCTGCGCGCCGCCCTTCGCCAGGCGCCGGACGTGATCGTGGTCGGCGAGATGCGCGATCCCGAGACCATGCAGATCGCCGTGGCGGCCGGGGAAACCGGTCACCTGGTGTTTTCGAGCCTGCACACGACCGACGTCGCCACCAGCGTGGCGCGAATCGGCGATTCGTTTCCGCTCGAGAAGCAGAACACCGTGCGTCAGGAGCTGGCGATGGCGCTGTCGGCGGTGCTGACACAGACGCTGCTGCCGAAAATCGGCGGCGGCCTGGTGCCGGCTGCGGAACTGCTGATGGTCAGCTACGGCGCTCGTCAGCAGGTGCGCAAGAACAACCTCCAGCACCTGCACCAGGAGATCACGATTACCCGGAAGCACGGCTCGTTCACGCTCGAGGAATCGCTGACCGAACTGGTCCGGCAAGGCGCGGTCGATCGTAAAGACGCGCTCGCCCGGGCGGTGCATCCCGAAGAACTCGAACGGCTGCTGGGCGTCTGACTTGATCTACGCTACTGCCATGCGGTCCAGGTGGTTTCGGCGCTTCGGCCTGTGCGTCCTGCTGTTGACGACGCTTCCGGCGGCGCGGGCGTCAGCTGCCCAGGCATCCGAACCGATTGCGTTTACCCGCGACACCGCGATGTGGCTGGCGACGCTTCCTCTCGGGTGCATCGACAAGCTTCAAGATCCGCCGCGAAGCCGCGGCTACGTCTACGAATCGACGATCGCGCTGAAGCCGAACTTCCAGAAGACGCGGGCATTCTATGGCTGCTTCGACTGGCATTCGTCGGTGAACTCGACGTGGACATTGGTCAAGATTCTCCGGACCTTTCCGGACCTTGCGGTGGCGCGCCTGATTCGGGAGAAGCTGAACGAGCACCTCTCGGAGGACGCGATCAAGGGCGAGGTCGAGTTCTTCAAGGAAGAGGGAAACAACTCCTTCGAGCGGCCGTACGGCTGGGTGTGGGCGCTGCGTCTGCAGGCCGAGCTCAAATCCTGGGACGATCCGGACGCGAAGAAATGGGCCGCGCACCTTACGCCGCTGACCGATCTGTTTCTCGAGCGGACGCTGCCGTACCTCAAGACGCTGGCGGAACCGATGCGCGTCGGCACTCACGCCAACACCGCCTACGCCCTGAAACTGCTGCACGAGTACGGGACCGTCAGCCACAACCAGGCGCTCACCGATCTGGTCGTCGAACGCGGCCGCAAGTTTTTCGGGACCGACTTCGGCTGCGCGCCGAACGTCGAGCTCTCAGGCGCGGACTTCTTCTCGCCCTGCCTGGTCGAAGCCGCATTGATGGGCGCGATCATGCCACCGGCCGAGTTCGCCGGATGGCTCGACCACTTCATGCCGGTACCCGGCACGCCGGCGTTCCAGTCGCTGCTGACCGTGAACATGGAGATGCCCGGCACGCCGGAGGAGCTGAAGAAAGCCGACATGCTCGGGGCGAAAGCGCACCTGGTCGGACTTGGCGTCAGCCGCGCACGCGCGTTCGAGGACATCGCCAACACGCTGCCCGCGTCGGACGCGCGCGTGTCAACGTATCGCCAGGCCGGCGCCGCGCTCGCGCAGGTCAGCATCACCTCGATGTACGACGCGAGCTACGAGGGCACGCACTGGATCGCGACCTACATCGTGGACTATCTGATCAGCCAGCGCGGCGCGCGCGCGGCGGTCAGCCCGTAGCGATGCACACGACCTTGCCGCGGCGCTTCTATGCGGACGCCGACTTCTATCGCACCGAGCTCGAACGCTTCTACTTCGACCGCTGGATCTGCGCCGGACGCGCCGATCAGATTCCGAACGCCGGCGACTACTTCACCCGCCTCGTCGGCGATGAAAGCATCATCGTCTCGCGCGACGAATCCGGCGGAATCCACGCGCTGTTCAATGTCTGCCGTCACCGCGGTACCCGGTTGTGCGACCAGGCCGAAGGCCGCTTCGCGGGATGCATCCAGTGTCCGTACCACAACTGGACCTACGGACTCGACGGCCGACTGCTCGCTGCACCGCACATGGCGACCGAATTCCGTCGCGACGACTATCCGCTTCATCAGGCCGGTTGCGAGGTCTGGGACGGCCTCATTTTCGTCAATCTCGCGACGTCTCCCGGATTGCTCGCTAACCAGCTTTCAGATCTGCCTGCGCGTTTCGCGGCCTGGCAGATGAGCGAGCTCCGGCTCGGACGCCGGATCGTCTACGACGTGAAAGCGAACTGGAAGCTGATCGTCCTCAACTACAACGAGTGCCTGCACTGCCCGAACCTGCACCCTGCGCTCAATCGCCTGCATCACTATCTCGCCGCCGACAACGTGGCGCCGACGCCGGGCTATTGCGGCGGCGCAATGGGATTTCGCGACGGCGTCGAAACGATGAGCATGGACGGCAGGCGCCGGCGCGAGTGTCTGCCCGGGCTCAGCGCGGCGCAGCGGCAGCAGGTCGTCTATTTCGCAATCTATCCAAACCTGCTGCTCAGTCTTCACCCCGACTACGTCATGACCCACACGCTGTGGCCGCGTGGACACGATCGCACGGAAATCGTCTGCGAATGGCACTTCCACTCGTCGGAACTGGCGCGCCTCGATCCGCAAATCGATGACGCCGTGGAATTCTGGGATCTCACAAATCGCGAGGATTGGTGGATCGCCGAGCAGTCACAGTTGGGGATAGGCTCGAGGGCTTATCGCCCTGGGCCATACTCCGAGCGGGAAGAGCTGCTCTGGGGTTTCGATGAAATTGTGCGCAAGGCTTCGGAATCTTAGGAGCTGAGGATTTAAGGACCTGAGGATTTGTTTGAGAATCTTTCTGAGGATCTATCTAAGGGATCTGACACGCTCCGACGCGCTCGGCTTCGCCAGTGCGAGGTAGCAAGAAAGAGTGAACGACGCGCGTTGGGCGGACTGTCAAAGAGCTTTCCTGATTGAGGTGATGATGAGCCGACGGAGTATTCGGACTCTTACGGTGGTGGCTAGCCTTATCACTGTGGCTGCGACAAACCTGAGGGCGGCACAGTCCAACGTCGTCTATGACGAAGAGATCCGGTTGAACAGCTTTGTCGATCTGAAGTATCCGTCCATAGCGCAAGCAGCACGGATCCAAGGAGTCGTCGTGGTAGCTGCGACGCTAAGCGACAGCGGCAAAGTCGTCAGCGTTGACGCGATTTCGGGTCCTCGCGTTCTGGTGCCCGCAGCGAGCGAAAACCTGAAGCAATGGACATTTCAGCCGAATAGCAAGCGACGGGTCGTCGTCATCTTCGAGTTTCGCGTCAATGGCACGTGCCACGATTCGACTGGGAGCGTGTTTCGACTGCGGTCGAGCAACGTGGCGTCGATCACGGCCTGCGTACCGATTATCGAGGGTTGATTCTGCTTGGGCAGGCCCAGCGTCGCTGGCCGGACATGGCAATATGGATCAGTTCTGGGGTCGATTGGGACGAATTCGTTTCGGCCTCGAATCGTCCGTAGGCTCTTGAAATCCTGAGATTAACTCCTCAGATTCTCAAGTCCACAAATCCTGAAATAGCAGCGCCGCCGCGCGAGCGTTTCTGTTAGGATGCCGCGCGAGCTTATCCAGGGGGTCTGTATGTCCCGAGACCGCTTCGCCCGGATTCCCGCGCTGTGCAGCCTGCTGACGGCGACCGTCGCGGCCACCGTCGGCCTCACGGCGCAAACGCCAGCGCGTTCGGCCGCTGACGTCACCTTCACCAGAGACATCGCCCCGATTCTGCAGCGCAGCTGTCAGGAGTGTCATCACCCCGACGGCGTGGCGCCGATGCCGCTGGTCTCGTACGAGGACGTGCGGCCGTGGGCCAAGGCCATCAAGACGCGGACGGCGTTGCGCAGCCAGCGCGGCGCGATGCCTCCATTCTTCGTCGAGAAGAACATCGGCATCCAGAAGTTCAAGCACGACCCGTCGCTGAGCGACGAGGAGGTCGCCAGAATCGCGGTCTGGGTGGACGACGGCGCGCCGCGCGGCAACCCCGCCGACATGCCGAAGGCACTGAACTTCGACGAGTCCGACAAGTGGACGATCGGCGAGCCCGACCTGGTCCTGAAATCGAAGGATGTGCTGGTGCCTGCGGCCGGTCCGGACTGGTGGGGCGATGTCGGACTGATTCCGACCGGCCTCACTCAGGACCGTTACGTCTCGGCGGTCGAAGTCCGCGAGGTCAACGACGTTCCGCATGGTGGATCGACAACGACCGTCGGTGGGCGCTATGTGTTTCATCACATGACGTACACGAGCGTGAAGATGGGCGAAAAAGGAACCGGCGACGAATTGTCGAGCAGCTGGCCGATTCACGAGGTCGGACGCAACGCCGACATCTTCCCGCCGGAAGCCGGACGGCTGATGCAGGCGAATTCGGCGTTGTCGCTCGACGCCGGCCACATTCACTCGAACGGCCGCGAGACCAAGGCGCATCTCGAGTTCGCCTTCAAGTTCTTCCCCGCCGGGTACCAGCCGATCTATCACCGATCGAGTCTCCGTCTCGGCAACGGCATCGACATCGACGTGAAGCCGAATCAGGCCAATCAGGAACTTCATTCCTACGCGACGCTGACCGAGCACACCAAGATCATCGCGTTCGAACCGCACCTGCACGCGCCGGGCGTGCGGATGTGCCTCGAAGCGATCTGGGGCCACAACATCCAGACGCTGAACTGCGTCGGCTACGACCACAACTGGGTCAAGCAGTACGTGTACGACGATGACGCGGCACCGCTGCTGCCGAAGGGGACGATCGTCCACCTGATCGGATTCCTCGACACGACGCCGGCGAACAAGAACCCGGCGGACCCGAGGAACTGGGCGGGCGGCGGCCGGCGATCGGTCGCCAACATGTTCATCGACCTTGGCTATTCGGTGTCGCTCACTGAAGAGCAGTTCCAGGCGGAGATGGCCAAGACGCCGTTCGAAGATGAAGAGCCGGAACGACTACGACATCGGCTGTCCGCTCTGCTGGGCGCCGGCGATCCCGCCGCCGGCGAAATCGACGGCGCAGCAGGGCCAACAGCAGTGAAGCTGCGGGTCGCGCTGACCTGCGTCGCGGCGGTGCTGTTGATCCACGGCGTCCGCGCCCAGACCCGCTTCACCTATTCGACCGGCCAGTCGGTGTCGCCGGCCTACGAAGGATGGATGCCGACGCCGGACGGCTACACCATGTACTTCGGCTACATGAATACCAACTGGCTGCAGGAGTTCGACATTCCGGTCGGCCTGGCGAATACCATGGAGCCCGGCGGACCGGATCAGGGGCAGCCGACGCACTTCTACCCGCGCCGCACCGCGTTTCTGTTCACGATCAAGGTACCGAAGGATTTCGGCGAACAAGGAAGTGATCTGGACGTTGACGTCGAATGGCAAGACCGAGAAGGCCTACGCGTCGCTCAAGACCGACTACCAGATCGACAACCAGGTGATCTCGACCGAGGTCGGCGGCGACTTCGGCAGTCTCCGCGACGAGCTGCGGACCAATATCCCACCGGAGTTGCGGGTGGATGGCGAGAAGAAGCGCACGGTCAAGGTCGGAGCGCCGCTTTCGTTGATCGCCTTCGCCGGCGACCCCGACAACCTGCCGGCGCGTCGTGACGGCAAGCCGCAGCCGCGCAGCGCCGGCGGCCAGATGTCCGGTGAGGTGCCGGCCGCGCCGGCGACACCGCCCGTCTCGCGCGCGGCGAGTCCCACGCCTACGCTGAGCCTGATCTACCGGCCGCCCTCGTCGATCGTGGCGTCGAGCGGGCCGGGTCTGCGGCTGTCGTGGATCGTGTACCGCGGCAAGGCTGCGTCGGTCACGTTCGATCCGGATCAGATGAAGACGTGGTCCGACACGCGCGCCTACGCCAACTCACCGTGGTCGCCGCCCTACACGATTCCGCTGCCGCCGGCCGACGGCAAATGGAACACGCGCGCGACCTTCTCGGAGCCGGGCACATACGTGCTGCGCGCCGTGGCCAGCGACGGATCGATCTTCACGTACGAGAACGTCACGGTCACGGTGACGAAATAGCGCCCACAGCGCGAGGCGCAGGGCGCCGTAGCGCGAGGCTTCAGCCGAGCGAGCCACATATGACGCGAACAAAACTTCTGACCGCACTCCTCACCGTCGCCGGCATCACCTTCACGATCGGCGAGCGCTTCCAGGCGACCGCGCAGGGCGGCGCGCAGAGCACGTTTACCGGCGGAACGCCGGCGGCAGTTGACGCCACGGCGGTCCGGACGACCCGCCTCCGCTTCGGCAAGGGCAGCCGATCGAACTGGCATACGCACACCTGGGGTCAGCTGCTGATGCTCGAAGAGGGACGCGGCCGCACGCAGGTGCGCGGTGGTCCAGTGATGGAAACATTGCCCGGTCAACCGTGGTGGACCGCCGCCGGCGTCGAACACTGGCATGGTGCCGCCCCGGATCAGGACGCGTTGCAGCTGACGATCTACGAGGGCTCCGTGAAATGGCTCGAGCCCGTTACCGATCAGCAGTATCTGGCGCCGCCCACAAAATAGCGCTGAGGCTTCGGCTTCGGAACACGTCGCCCGGCTTCAGCTGTGGACACGTAGCGCGAGGCTTCAGCCGAGCGTCCAATGTTGAGATTCGCGATCGCTCTTTTCAGTGGCGCCGGACTCGTGGCCGTCCTGACCGCCGGAGCCCAGCCGCCTGACGGCGCCGCCATCTTCGCGCGCGACTGCGCCTCTTGTCACGATGGCGCGACCGGCTCGCGTGCGCCCGCACCCGACGTCCTGCGACAGCGATCCCCGGAAGCGATTCTGACCGCGCTTGACCGCCGGCGGCATGCGTCCGCAGGGCGGACGCCTGAGCGGCGCCGAGCGTCGCGCCGTCGCCGAGTATCTGAGCGGCAAGGCGCTCGGCGGCGACATCACCGGCGCAAAGGTCGGACGCTGCGACGCGTCCACGACTTCAGCGCCGTTGCACGAATCCCGCGGCATCTCCAGGCTGGAGCGGGTGGTCGCCGTCGGTCACGAACACGCGATTCCAGTCCGCGGCCGCCGCGGGACTGACCGCGGATCAAGTGCCGAAGCTGACGCTGCAGTGGGCGTTCGGATTTCCCGACGCGACGTCCGCGTGGTCGCAGCCGACGGTCGCCGCCGGCCGGTTGTTCGTCGGCAGCCAGAACGGCACCGTCTACTCGCTGGACGCAAAGAGCGGCTGCATCGAGTGGACGTTCACCGCAAAAAGCGGCGTGCGGACGGCGCTCGCGTTCGGACCGCGGGCAGGGATCGACCGGCTTCGCCGTCTACTTCGGCGACACCGGCGCCAACGTCTACGCGCTCGATGCCGCGACCGGCCACGAACTCTGGTCGCGCCGGATGGACGATCATCCGCTCGCGCGCATCACCGGCTCACCGACGCTCTTTCGCGGTCGCCTCTACGTGCCGGTGTCGTCGATCGAAGAAACCGCGGCGTCGCAGCCCGGCTACGCCTGCTGCACGTTCCGCGGCAGCATCAACGCGCTCGACGCAAAAACCGGCACCGTCGTCTGGCGGAAGTTCCTGGTCCCTGAAGCGCAGCCGGCAGGAAAGAACGCCGCCGGCGTGATGATGTGGGGACCGGCGGGCGTCGGCGTCTGGGCGGCGCCGACGATCGACGCCAAACGCGGCCTCGTGTACGCGGCGACCGGCAACACGTACAGCGTGCCGGCGCAAGACACGAGCGACGCGATCGTCGCGCTCGATCTCGAGAGCGGGCGCGATCAAGTGGATCAAGCAGCTGACGACGCTGGACGTGTTCGGCTGCCGCGCCGGCGGTCGCCAACTGCGGCGAGAAGGCCGGTCCCGATTTCGATCTCGGCACGCCGGCAATGCTCGTCACCCTCCCCACCGGCCGCGACCTCATCATCGTCGGACAGAAGTCCGGGATGGCCTACGCCCTGGATCCGGACAAGGAGGGCGCGACGCTCTGGCAGTATCGCGCCGGCGAAGGATCGATCTGGGGCGGCATCCAGTGGGGCGCGGCCGTCGATACCGAACGCGCGTACTTTCCGGTGTCGGACATCCGCAATCCAAAGCCGGGCGGGCTGCACGCGGTCGACCTGACGACCGGCGAGCGATCGTGGTACGTGCCGCCACTGCCGCTCGCGTGCGGCGGCGGTCCCGGTTGCAGTGCGGCGTTGATTTCGGCGCCGACGCTCATTCCCGGCGTGCTGTTCTCCGGGTCGAACGATGGCGCGCTGCGCGCGCATTCCACGAAGGACGGGTCGATTCTCTGGCAGTTCGACACCAACCGCGAGTTCCGGACGCTGAACGACGTCCGGGCCGGCGGCGGCGCGATGCAAGGCCCCGGTCCGACCATCGCCGGCGGCATGCTGTATCTCAACTCGGGATACGGCGATCACCTGGGACGTCCCGGCAACGTGCTGCTGGCCTTCGGCGTACAGCACTGAGACTGCATTAAACTGAGAGGCTATGTCCTCCTCATACGCCTCCTTCAACGGACGCCGGCGGGTGCCGCCGCCGGTCAACGAACCGATCAAATCCTACGCGCCGGGCTCGCCGGAGCGTGCCTCGCTCAAAGCGCGACTGAAGACGATGGCCGCCGAGACGGTCGACATCCCGCTGTTCATCGGCGGCAAGGAAATTCGAACCGGCAAGACATCGCCGAGCGTGATGCCGCACGACCATCAGCACGTGCTCGGCAATTATCCATCACGCGACCGAGAAGGACGTCGTGGCTGCCGTGGACGCCGCCGCCGCCGCCCGCACTGAATGGTCAGGCTGGGCGTTCGAAGATCGCGCGGCGGTCATCCTGAAAGCCGCGGAGCTGCTGCGCACGACGTGGCGCGACACCATCAATGCGTCGACGATGCTCGGTCAGTCGAAGACGGCGTTCCAGGCGGAAATCGACGCGGCCGCGGAGCTGGTGGACTTCTGGCGCTTCAACGCGCACTACGCCGAGGAGCTGCTCAGCGAGCAGCCGCTCAGCGACAACACGATGTGGAACCAGCTCGAATACCGCGGGCTGGAAGGCTTCGTCTACGCGGTCACGCCGTTCAACTTCACGTCGATCGGCGGCAATCTGCCGACCGCGCCTGCGCTGATGGGCAATACGGTGATCTGGAAGCCGGCCTCGAGTGCGATGTATTCGGCCTACTACCTGATGAAGCTGTACGAGGCCGCCGGCATGCCGCCCGGGGTCATCAACTTCCTGCCGGGCGACCCGGTCATGATTTCGAAGGTCCTGCTCTCGCATCGGGACCTGGGCGGCGTGCACTTCACCGGCAGCACCGGCGTCTTCAACGACATGTGGAAGACGATCGGCGCGTCCATGTCCACCTACCGCTCCTATCCGCGCATCGTCGGCGAAACCGGCGGCAAGGACTTCATCGTCGCCCACCCGTCGGCTGACGTGGACGCGCTCGCGGTCGCGATGGTCCGCGGTGCGTTCGAGTTCCAGGGACAGAAATGCTCCGCCGCCAGCCGCGTCTACGTGCCGCGATCGATCTGGAACGGCGTCCGCGACCGCGCGGTCGCGATGATGGCGGAGATCAAGGTCGGCGACCCGCGCGACTTCCGCAACTTCATGGGCGCGGTCATCGACAAGCGCGCCTTCGACAAAATCAGCGGCTACATCGAGCACGGCCGCGGCAATGCGAAGATTGTTGCCGGCGGCACGACCGACGGCGCCAAGGGCTACTTCGTCAGTCCGACGCTGGTTGAGACGACCGATCCAGGATTCAAGCTGCTGTGCGAGGAAATCTTCGGACCGGTGCTCACCGCGTACGTCTACGACGATGCCAAGTGGGAGGAGACGCTGAAGACGGTGGACGCGACGTCGCCGTATGCGTTGACCGGCGCCGTGTTCGCGCAGGATCGACGGGCGATCGTTCACGCGATGTCGGCGCTGCGACATTCGGCGGGCAACTTCTACGTCAACGACAAGCCGACCGGCGCGGTCGTCGGTCAGCAGCCGTTCGGCGGCGCGCGCGGGTCTGGAACGAATGACAAGGCGGGGTCGAAGCTGAACCTGACGCGCTGGGTCAGTGCGCGGACGGTCAAGGAGAACTTCAACCCGCCGACGGACTATCGCTATCCGTTCATGAGCGAGGAGTAGCGACTTGTTGTAGTGTCCGGCTTCAGCCGGACCCGGTCGGGCGAGGTGCGAAGTGCATCGCGCTACATCGCGCCTCTACATCGTTCGCCTCGACGCGACGACGGCCATCACCGCACCCGCCAGCGTCACGCTGACGACGGCGCCGCCGTGCGCGAAGAGGACGTGCAGCGGCGCCGAGTAGTTGCAGTACAGACGCAGTCCAGCGTCTGCCACCAGTCCACATCCCAATCCGTACAGCGCTCCCGCGACGAGTGGACGCAGCGGATACGCGCGTGCGGCGAGAAACGCCGCGACGAGCAGCGCCGGTACCGCCGCGAGCGCGGAAATCCGGAAGCACTGCGCGCCTTCGACTAGTCCATCGCCGGGTGCGGGACCGACGTCGAATGTGGTCGCGGTCAGCAGCAGAAGCGCGACCGGGATCAGCAGGCCGCCCGCCAGCGTCCACGTCAGCGCGGTGCGCGACAGCGCACGACCCGGAATCGATTCGCGCAGCGCCGCGGCGACGATCACGAGCCCGGCAATGGCCTGGCCGGTTGAGAAGCCCCAGGCGCGCAGGAAGCCGATGACGCGTATGTCCGGACGAAAGAAATGCAGCGTCGGAATCGCGACGACGATCGCCACGGCGAGCGGCACCAGCGCAAGCGCACGAACAGCCGGCGGCTTCAGTGGCCGCGTCGGCCGCAGGTCATGCGCCACCGCCTCCCTCAGCGTGGCCGGCGTCGGTGTTGTCCGACGCGCTCTTGTCGAGGGTACGGTCGGCGGCGGGTCATCTGGTCGTCTGGTCATCTGGTCATCTAGCCATTCGAGCCCGGCGGTTTTCTCAACTGCTCCCGCATCTTTCGCATGCCTCGAAACGCTCGCGTCTTGGCGGCGTTGACGCGGATGCCCAGGCGCTCCGCAATCTCCACGAAGCTCCAGCCCTCGACGTGGTGCAGCAGCAGCGCGTCGCGCTGATCCGCGGGCACGTCGCGCAGCGCATGGCCGATCTGATCGGCGTGGACAATCGTCCGCTCGTCATCTCGCGCCCGATCGGTCGATCGACTGTCCGCCGCCAGCGCGCCCTCGAACCTTAGCCGGCGTCCGGTGCTGCGCCGGTGCATCAGATACACGTGACGGGCGATCGCGAATACCCACGGCGTCACCGGACGGCCCGGTTCGTAGGTTCGCCGCGACCGATGCAGCTGCAGAAACGTCTCCTGCAGGAGATCGTCCGCCCGCGCCGCGTCGCGGCACTGCGACAGGAGGTAGCCGCGAACGCGTCCCGACAAGGCGCTGTACACGCCGTCGAACGCCTCCAGCTCGCCGGCCAGGTAGCGCCGCATCAGCTCGCACAGCTGCCGCTCGGCCGTGTCCAGATCCTTCTTTGCTTCGGGAGCCATGCCGGTTACGGCGCTCAGAACAGCGGCTGGGCGGTCTTTCGCGAGGGGTTGAAGAACGGCGTCTTGACGACTGTCGCAGGGACGCGATGACGGACCGCTTCCACCGTCACCTCGAACTCGAGCGCCGTACCGTCTGCATCGTGGGGGCTGGCAATGGTCGCCAGCGCGATCAGCTTCTTCAGCACCGGCGACCACGTCGTCGTCGTCGCGCGGCCGACCTGTGAACCGCTCTTGTACACGGGCACTGCCGTGCGCGATGCGGCAGCGGCAATCTGCGGCGCGAGGCCGGCGGCGTCGTACAGCTTCTCGACCGACGGCCAGTCGATTTCGAGTCCGACGATGCGGCGTGACGGTCCGCGCCGATGCTCGAGCGCCAGGGGCGCGCGTCCGACGAAGGGTCCGGCGTCGAGTTGCACCAGTCGTCCGAGGTTCATTTCGTACGGCGTGTACTTCTGTGCCTCGATCAGCGCTTTCTTGCTGCTGTTGAAGTCCACTTCGATCAGCAGGAGGCCGGCCTCGACGCGCGCGACGTCGAGCGCCAGCATCCCGGCCGGATGAATGTCGTAGGGACGGCCGCCGGCCATCAGTGCATCCCATACCTCGACGGCGCGATCCCACGGCATCCAGATTTCGTAGCCGAGGTCGCCAGTGTAACCGGTGCGCGAGATGTCGACGGGCACGCCGGCGATGATGCCGCGGGTGGCGCGAAAATATTTCAGGCTGCGCACGTCGGCGTCAGCGACGGCGTCGAGCAGGCGGGCCGAGGTCGGTCCTTGAAGCGCCAGCGCAGCCATCTGCTCCGAGATGTCTTCGATCGCTGACGTCGAGACCGACCGCGTTCTGCGTCAGCCAGCGCAGGCTCGGATCGGCGGCCGTCCAGCGGAATTCGCGCTCCGCCAGCCGGGTCACCGTGCCGTCGTCGATCACCTTGCCGTGCTCGTCGCACCACGGCGTGTAGTAGACCTGACCGATGGCGAGCTTGGACGCGTCGCGCGTGATCACGCGATCGACCAGGGCAATCGCGTCGTGTCCGGTGAGGCGGTACTTGAACAGCGGCGAGACGTCGATCAGCGCCGAGGTATTGCGGATGGCGTTGTATTCGTGCTCGTGGTGCGCCTCGTAGGCGCTGACCGTGTAGTAGCCGGACCACTCGCGGTAGTTGAGGCTCTCGGCCAGCGCAAAAGTCCGGGCGTGAACGGCGCTGCCAATCGGCATGGGCGCGATTATAGTAGACTGCGCGCGACGACCATGCGCGCCGCCGCGTTTCTTGTCCTCCGCTCGCGCATCCTCGGCAACGCCACCCGTAGCTGCGGCTTGTAATCTCCCAACCTCCGCTTCGCTCTGAAGTTCGAGGAGCGAAGTCTGAACTCCCGATCTGAACTGGGAATTCGTGGTCTGAAATCTGAAGTCCTGTCTGAAATCTGAAATCTGAATTCCCAATCTGAAATTTGAATTCTGCAAATCTGAAATGAAATACGACGCCATCGTGATCGGCGGCGGGCACAACGGACTGACCGCTGCTGCCTATCTGGCGAGGGCCGGACGCAAGGTGCTGGTCCTCGAACGGCGTCACGTAGTCGGCGGCGCCGCGGTCACCGAGGAAGTCTTTCCGGGTTTTCACTTCTCGGTATGTTCGTACGTGGTCTCGCTGCTGCGGCCGGAGATCATTCGCGATCTCGACCTGCCGCGTCACGGACTCGAGATTCTTCCGCTCGACGGCACCTTCACACCGATGCCGAGCGGCGACTACCTGTGGCGCGTCAACGACCACGCGAGAACGCAGCGCGAGATCCGCCGCCATTCGACGCTCGACGCCGAAGCCTACGACGAGTACGGCAGGGCGATGGTCGAGATGGCGCGCTTCGTCAAGCCGATCCTGGACATGACGCCGCCCGATCCGATGTCGCTCGATCCGCGCGGGCTGATGAAGCTGGCCTTCCTCGGCAAGCGCTTCCGCGCGCTCGCGGATCTGGACCGCTACAACCAGGTCCAGCTGATGACGATGAGCGCGGTCGATTTCCTCGATCAGTGGTTCGAGACCGACGTGCTCAAGGCGACGATGTCGGCGTCGGGGATCATCGGCACGTTTCTCGGCGTCCGCTCGCCGGGGACCGCCTATGTGCTGCTGCATCACTACATGGGCGAAATCGACGGCGCTTTCCGCTCGTGGGGATTCGCCCGCGGCGGCACCGGTGCGATCTCGAACGCGATTGCGGCAGCCGGGCGCGAGGCCGGCGTCGAGATTCGAACCGAGGCGCCGGTCGCCAGGATAACCGTCACCAACGGTGAAGCATCGGGTGTCGTACTGACCAACGGCGATCAGCTCCAGGCGAATATGGTGCTCTCGAGCGTCGACCCGCACCTGACGTTCCTGAAGTTCATCGACGCGAAGGATCTGCCCGACGATTTCGTCGAGGACGTTCGCCGCTATAAGTTCCGCGGATCGTCCGGCAAGGTGAACCTGGCGCTCGATGGCCTGCCTAATTTCACCTGCATGCCCGGCGACGGACCGCACCTGCGCGGCGCAATCTCGATTTCGCCGAGCGTGGATTACATGGAGCGCGCCTACGACCAGGCGAAGTACGGCGAGTTCTCGCGCCGGCCGTACATGGACATGGTGATTCCAACGCTCACCGATCCCTCGATCGCTCCGCCGGGCAAGCACATCATGTCGTGCTTCGTGCAGTACGCGCCGTACAAGCTGGCCCACGGCAACTGGGACGAGCAGCGCGAAGCCTTCGGCGACGCGGTGATCGACACGATCGCGGAATACGCGCCCAACATCCGCGACATCATTCTGCACCGACAGGTACTGACGCCGCTCGACATCGAGCGCGACTTCGGGCTGACCGAAGGCAACATCTTCCAGGGCGAGCTCTCGCTCGAGCAGTTGTTCTTCGCGAGGCCGCTGCCGGGCTGGGCGCAGTACAAGACGCCGATTCGAAACCTCTGGATGTGTGGATCGGCGACGCACCCCGGCGGAGGAATCATGGGCGCGCCAGCGAGGAACTGCGTGAGGAAGATACTGGGGAACAGATAGTCGTTCGGCGTTCTACGTTCGGCGTTCTACGTTCTACGTTCTCCGTTCGTCGTTGGTCAGCGTTTCGTTCTTCCGCAGCGCTTGAGATAGAGGATGTATTTGACCGAGCATTGGATGGAACGTTCCGCGAGTGCCTGGGCACGTCGGACGCGCTCGGGTGTGAAATACCCGCGGTCAACGCCGTCCTTCAACGAGTCCTTCGTTTCCATGGTGGAAGCGACTGAGAACTCCACGAAACGTGCATTGTCCGCAGGTCTGAAGCGACCGAAGCCCTCCGCGATGTTTTTCGTCGCTGACGCAGCAGAGTCGCGGCGCCGAACGCAGAACGTAGAACGACGAACCTAGAACGTAGAACGACATGTCTTTCGACACCGTAATCATCGGCGGCGGCGTCAACGGCCTGGTGACAGCCGCGTTTCTTGCTCGCGCCGGCCGGAAAGTCCTGGTGCTCGAACGCAGCGACCGCGTCGGCGGCGGCGCCCGCACCACCGAGCTCGCGCCTGGCTTTCGCTGCCCGACCCTCGCACACGTCGCCTCGATCGATCCCGCGATTGCCCGCGACCTCGACCTGACGCGGCACGGACTGCGGATCATCCGCCCCGACGCCGACGCCTGCGCACCGACCGTCGGCGACCGTTCGCTGGTGCTGTGGCGCGACCAGGCTCGAGCCGCCGAGGAGATCCGCGGCTTCTCGGCGGCCGACGCCGATCGGTACCCGCGCTTTCTCGCCAGCTTTTCGCGAATCGCCGCGGTGCTTCGCGGCGTATGTGACTCGATCCCGCCGTCGATCGACGAACCGAACGCCGCGGATCTGTTCGGCCTGCTCAAGACCGGCCGGGCCTTCCGCGGTCTCGGCAAGACCGACGCTTACCGCCTGCTCCGCTGGATGCCGATGCCGGTGGCCGACCTCGCAAGTGAATGGTTCGAAAGCGAGCCGTTGCGCAGCGTCGTCGCGGCCGGCGGCGTGCTCGGATCGTTCCTCGGACCCCGATCCGCGGGGAGCGCGGCATTGCTCCTCCTTCTCGGCGCCGGCGAAGGTCAACCGATCGCGAACGGATGGTTCGCAGCCGGAGGACCCGGCGCGCTGGCCGAGGCGCTCGCGGCAGCGGCACGCCAGGCCGGCGTCGAAATCAGGACGCTTGCGGACGTCGCCCGCATCAACGTCGTGGACGAAGCAGCGACTGGTGTCACGCTGACGACCGGCGAAGTCATCAGCGCGACGGCTGTGATTTCGAACGTCGATCCGAAACGGACGCTGCTCGATCTGGTTGGAGCGACTCACCTCGGCCCGGAATTCGTGCGACGAATGCAGAATTTCCGCGCCCACGGCACGCTCGCGAAGATCAACTGCGCCGTTGACGCCCTGCCCCGATTCACCAGCCTGCAGTCTCGCCGGGATGACCAGCAGATGGCGGCGCTGTCGGGCAGAATCCGGCTCGCGAGAGACATCGACACGATTGAGCGGGCGTTCGACGCGGCCAAGTATGGCGGATTCGCGGAGGAACCCTGGATCGAGCTGACGATTCCGTCGATCACCGACCCGGCGCTCGCCCCCGCGGGCCGGCACGTCGTCTCGGCGTACGTGCAGTACGCGCCGTATCATCTTCGCGGCGCCAGCTGGGACGACGAACGCGATCGTCTCGGCGACGCGGCCACGCGAACCATCGCCAGATACGCGCCAACCTTCGAGTCGTCTATCGTGGCACGCGAGGTGATCACGCCGCTCGACCTCGAACGCACCTACGGGCTGACCGGCGGCCACATCTTCCACGGCGAGATCGCGCTCGATCAGTTCTTTGTCACGCGACCGCTGCTTGGCTGGGCCCGTTACACGACGCCCATCGAACATCTGTTTCTCTGCGGCTCGGGAACCCATCCGGGCGCCGGACTGGACGGCCGGTCGGGTGCGCTGGCGGCGCGGGAGGTGCTGAAAACGCCGGGGCGAACGAAACCGTGATGTCGGGATAAAATCAATCTACCGACCATGCAGACCATCAACTTCACGCGCGGCGTGCCCGCGAACGAGTCCTTTCCCGTCGACGAAGTCGTCGATGCCGCCATTGCGGCGCTCAACACCACCGGCCCGGCGATGCTGCAGTACGGACCATCCACCGGCTTTCAACCACTGCGCGAGTGGCTGGCGCAATGGCAGGGCGTCACCACCGACCGTGTGCTCACCGGCAACGGATCGCTGCAGCTGATCGAATTCCTGTGCCTGCACGCGATCAAACCCGGGGACGTCGTCTTCACCGAGTCGCCCACCTACGATCGAACGGTCACGATGCTGCGGCGTCATCACGCCACCATCGTCAGCATCCCGCTCGAGGCCGACGGTCCGGACATGGACGCGCTCGAACAGGCGCTGGCGAGGCAGGTGCCGAAGTTCTTCTACGTCATTCCTGACTTTCAGAACCCTGCCGGCGCCACCTGCTCGCTGGCGAAGCGCAAGCAGATCGTCGAGCTGGCCAACAAGCATGGCTTCCTGATTGTCGAGGACGCGCCGTATCGCCTGCTGCGGTACCGCGGCCAGGAAGAACCGACGTTGTATTCGATGGCGCCGGACCGCACGCTGCACATGAGCTCGTTCACCAAGCTGATCGCGCCGGGTGTCCGTACCGGATTCATCATCGGCGAGCCGGAAATCATCGCCAGGCTCGCGAAGATCGCCGAGGACACCTACATCTCTCCCGGCTACGTCGCCCAGGGCATCACCTACGAATGGTGCCGCCGTGGCCTGTTGACGCCGCAGATCGAACGGCTCAAGGCGCTGTACGGACCTCGCCTCGAGGCCTGTCTCGCCGGCATCGACCGCCACATGCCCGACGCCGTCGCCACGCGTCCTGAAGGCGGTTTCTTCATCTCGCTGACGCTGCCGCCGGGTGTCGTCTCGACCGCCGTACGCGCTCAGGCATCGACGCGGGCGCTCAACCTCGCCGACGGTCTGGCCTTCTTCCCCAACGGCGGCGGCGAGCGATTCATCCGGCTGCCGTTCTGCGCTCTCACACCCGCGGAAATCGACGAGGGCGTTCGTCGTCTTGCGGAGAGCGTCGCGGCGGCGCGCGAACCCGCTGTCGTTTCCAGACCGTTGTAGTCTCCGCTTTCGGCGGGCGTCGAAGGCCGGCTAGAACCGGCCGCTGCGCCAAGCGTCTCACGCGACCCTGAAAAGGTCGCTCTACATACGCCGCCCAGTCAGCTGGCACTCCATTTGCGACCAGGCCGGGTCATGACTACCGTTGCGACCCTTCCGCCGCTCGACGCCGGGGTTCCGCCCGGTGATCGAAGCCGCCGCAATTACTGCCATATCAGGGTGCTTCGCTGGACGTTTCGCCGCGACAGCGACGATGCGGTGGTGTGCGAGCTGGCCCTGACCGGCGAGGATCGCGAGTACGAATTACGTGTATCAGCGGATTGGAACCCGACAGGTTTGTTAGTCGAGCGCTTCGACGATGCGATGACCGCGTTCCAGCGTCACGCGATGATCGAGCGAAAACTGCTCGACAACGGCTGGGCGCTCGACAGCTTCGAGTCCGAGCGCGTTACGGTTCATTAACGCCTCGTCCGAATCAACCTATTCCCGCGCCGTCCGTCTAAGCGGACGTGTCCATCTGGCGCGACCTTCGGTATGCCGCCCGTTCGCTGCGGCGCGCACCCGGGTTCACCATCATCACCGTCATCGTGCTGGCGGTCGGCATCGGGGCCAACAGCGCGATGTTCAGCCTGGTGGACGCTACGCTGCTTCGACCACTCCCCTTCCCCCAGGCCAATCGCCTCACGATGCTGTGGGAGCGCTCGACCCGGTTCGGTCACAACCGGGTCGCGCCGCTCAACTTCCTGGACTGGAGTGAGCAGCAACACACCTTCACGTCGATCGCGGCGATCGCGGGCGGCGGCCGAACGCTGACCGGCAACGGCGGCGAGGCCATCCGTATTCCGGGACAGGCGGTCACCTGGCAGTTCTTCGACGTGCTCGGCATCAAGCCGGTCACCGGCACGATGTTCAGCGCCGACGATGCGGTGCAGCGCCGCTATGCAGTGGTCATCGGCGAGCACCTCTGGCGCGACCGCTTCAGTGGTGACCCTGCGGCCATCGGTCAATCGATGATGCTCGACGGCACGCCGTACACCATCGTCGGCGTCGCGCCGGCGGATTTCCAGATCCTGTATCCCAGTGACATGTGGACGCTGTTCGTGCCGAAGCGGAGTCCGGAGCAGCGGCAACAGCATTACATGCAGGTGATCGGCCGTCTGCAGCCCGGCGTAACCATCGAGCAGGCGCGCGCGGACATGACAGGCATCGCCGATCGCATCGGCGAGATCGCGCCCGATACCAACAAGGGCTGGGGTGTCACCATCGAGCCACTCCGCGACGCCATCGTCGGCGCCGAGCTGAAAACGACGTCGCTCGTGCTGGCGGGAGTTGTCGGATTCGTGCTGCTGATGGCCTGCGCGAACGTGGCCAACCTGCTGCTGGCGCGGGGGCTCGGCCGCTCGCGGGAAATCGCGGTTCGCGCGGCACTCGGCGGCAGCCGCGCGAGAATCATCCAGCAACTGTTGACTGAGAGCCTGCTGCTCGCGGCGATTGGCGGTGTAGGCGGCATCGCACTGGCGTGGGCGGCGGTTCGACTCGCACCGGCGGTGATACCTGCCGGCACGCTACCGGCGGCCGTAGTGCTCGCGTTCGACGCGCGTGTGACGACGATGGCATTCGCGCTCACGTTCGGCACGGCGCTGCTCTTCGGGTTCGTTCCCGCGTGGCAGGCGTCCGCGGTTCCGCTCGCGGAAATGGCCAGCGCGGCCGGCCGAGGATCGACCCGTCACGCCGGCGGACTCCGAGCCGCGCTGGTGATCGCCGAGGTCGCCGCCGCGGTCCTTCTGCTATCGGGCGCCGGACTTCTGGTCCGCACGCTGATGGCGATCAACCGTGTCGACCCGGGCTTTCGCGCCGAACGCCTGCTGACGCTGCAGGTCGGACTGCCGCTGAACCGGTATTCGACTGAGGAGACGCTTTCGACGTTCTATCGATCGGCGGAGCGCGAGGTGACCACGGTCCCGGGAGTGATGGCGGCGGCGATCAGCGTTACGCTGCCGCTCGACGGCTGGGACATCGGTCAGGGCTTCACCATCGTCGGCGACCCGCCGGTGGAGCGGTCGCGCATTCCTTCGGCGCACTATCAGATCGTCAGCCCGAATTTTTTCCATGCGCTCGGCATCGACCTGCTGCGGGGGCGCGCCTTCACGGAGCAAGACGACGAGCGATCGGCCGACGTGTGCATTGTGAGCGAGGAGTTCGTCCGTCGCTTTCTTGGTGGACGCGATCCGATTGGGATGCGGCTCTCGGTCGGCATGATGGCGTATCCGGGAACGCCGGCGTTCGTCACGCGCGAGGTCGTCGGCGTCAGCCGGCAGGTGATGGAACTGGCCGGTGAAAAGGAACTGCCGCCGCAGGTCTACGTGCCGATTCGCCAGAACCCTTGGTACACCGCGTCGATCGCGGTGCAGACTGCCGGCGATCCGATGTCGTTGCTGCCTCAGGTGAAAGCAGCCATCGCGCGAATCAACAAGGATCTGCCGCTGACCCGCGTGCGCACGATGGACGAAGTCGCTGCCGAAGCCACTTCGCTGCCGAGATTCCGTGCAGAACTGGTCGGGCTGTTCGCGGTGCTGGCGCTGCTGCTGGCGGCGGTTGGTGTGTTCGGCGTGCTCGCATTTTCGGTGGGTCAGAGAACACGCGAATTCGGCATCCGCGTCGCGCTCGGTGCGCGAACGTCCGACGTGCTGCAGCTCGTCCTCGCCGGCGCGTTGAAGATGACCGCCGCCGGCATCGTCATCGGCCTGGCCGCGGCGGCGCTGCTGACGCGATTTCTCGGTACGCTGCTCTTCGCCGTACAACCCACCGATCCTTTGACCTTCGCCGGTACCGCAGGGATGTTGGCCCTCGCGGCACTCGTCGCATGCGCGCTGCCGGCGTGGCGCGCGACGCGCGTCGATCCAGCGGTCGCTCTGAGACAGGACTAGCCAGGTCAGGGCATCGCGTTGGACTGCTGTAGCGTTGTGGCGCGACCCTTTCAGGGTCGCGGTCGACGCGGGCCTGAAAGGCCCGCGCTACATCGCGCTATGCGCCCAGCTGGCGCGCGAGGTCGTTGAAGTCCGTCGCTGACAGATCGACGGACGCGTCGCCCTTCAGGTCTGGTTTGCCGTTCGGCCCGTACTCGTTCGGCCTGACCACGAACGCCGTGCGCAGGCCAACGGCTTTCGCCGCGCGCAAATCGCCGAGGTGCGCCGCGACCATGACGACCTCGTCCTTCCTGAAGCCGAGGATCTCGGGCGCCGACAGATAGACCTCGTGATCCGGCTTGTAGTGACGCACCAGCTCGGCGCCGAGGATGCAATCCCAGGGCAGACCGCCGTACTTGGCCAGCTCGGTCATCAGCGAGATGTTGCCGTTCGACAGCGGCGCGATGATGAATTTTTTCTTCAGGCGCGTCAGGCCAGCGACCGAGTCGGGCCACGGCGTCAGTCGATGCCACGCGTGGTTCAGTTGCGCCTTCTCGGCTTCTGTCAGTCCGGCCAGCGGCGAATCGATCAGGAGCTTGTCGAGGATGAGGCGATGCAGGTCGTCGAGCTTGGTCCACGGCAGATCGCCGGAGCGGACGCGGTTCATGCTCGGGCCGTAGCCGGCGCGCCAGGAGTCGGCGAACTTCGCGCCGTCCACGACGACGCCTTTGTGTTTGGCGAGGGCGTCCACCTCGCGAGCGACCGACGACCGCCAGTCAACCACCGTGCCGAACGTGTCGAACACGAGGGCCTTTGCGGCGGTGGCCGGTGCGGCGCCGCCCTGGGCTTCGAGCGACACCGCCGGCGCGAAGCGGGCCGCGGCCACGGTGAGGGCTCCGGCCTCCAGAAACTCTCGTCTCGATACCGTCATGCGTGCCTCCAGCAGTGTCGGCGCGAGAGCCGCATGATATCGCGATGCTCTGCGATGCGTTTGCAGTACATTTTGGCAATGAAGAGTCCCGATCCGGTCGCGCTCGAAGGTCACGGCATCCGTCTCGAACCGCTGGCCGATCTGCACCACGACGCGCTCGAAGCGGCCGCTGCTGATGGCCGGCTCTGGGAGCTGTGGTTCACGTCGGTTCCGGCTCCGGGCGCGACGCGCAGCTACATCGCCGACGCGTTGAAGGGACAGGCCGACGGTCACATGCTGCCGTGGGCCGTGCGCGATCTCGGCAGCGGAGCGGTGATCGGCACCACGCGTTATCACGACATCGTGACGGCCATCGATCGGGTCGAGATCGGGTACACGTGGTACGCGAAGAGTCGCCAGCGGACCAACGTCAACACCACCTGCAAACTGCTGCTGCTCGCGCACGCCTTCGACACGCTCGGCTGCAAGGTGGTCGGCCTGCGGACCGACAACTTCAACTTCCGCTCACAGCGGGCGATTGAGGGGATCGGCGCAAAGAAGGACGGCGTGATCCGGCATCACGCCGCGCGAAAGGACGGCACCGTCCGCGACTCGGTGATCTACAGCATCCTCGCCGCCGAGTGGCCGGATGTCAGGCGTCACCTGGAGTTGAGGTTGTCACGACACTCAACGCTCGGCTGAAACCTCGCGCTACGTCTGAGATCGAACCTCTCGAACCTCTCGAACCTTTCGAACCTATTTCCTGTAATCCAGCGCCGGCTTCCGATCCGCCAGGCGGGTCTTGTAGACGAAGTTCGGCCCGCGCTTCTGGTCGAACTCGACCTTCGCTTTCTGGATGTGTTCGGGATTCGTGAACAGATCGACCGTGGTCAGTGCCATGGTCTTGGCCGCGACCATCATGCCCTTCACGCCGATCGTTCCACCCGCGCACGCCGTCGCCTGCCAGCTGTGAGCCGGGACACCAGGAACGAAGGTCGCCCCGACCATCGAGACCGTCGGCACGTTCCAGCTCACGTCGGACAGATCCGTCGAGGCCGCGTTGATTTGGCCCTGACGCAGCGGGCGAATCGCTTCCTGCGATCCGATCGCGATGTCCGGCGCGTCGGTCAACGTCTTCCGCAATTCCT
Source organism: uncultured Acidobacteriota bacterium (assembly GCA_963711765.1). Lineage (GTDB taxonomy): Bacteria > Acidobacteriota > Vicinamibacteria > Vicinamibacterales > CAVVIG01 > CAVQFC01. Next base: position 630,123 of record CAVQFC010000001.1, read on the forward strand.
CGGCAAACTTCTGCTCGGCTGGCGTGTAGGCGAAGCCGCCGACCCGCTCGAGATTGGCATTCATCACGCCGGCGAGGTACGTGTTCGGCAGCATGTTGTACACCGCACCAGTGATCTCCAGCTCCATCGTCGTCCCGGTTCCCATCGCCGCGCCGTTTGCGGCCTTGACCATGCGTTCCCAGATGCCGTCGAGGATCGGCATGTTGGGATGGCGCGCGTAGTAGTACGCCTCGGCGAAGTCGGGCACGATGTTCGGCGCCGCACCGCCGCGAGTGATGATGTAGTGAATGCGCGTCTCTTGCGGCACGTGTTCGCGCATCATGTTGACCATGTAGTCCATCGCTTCCACCGCGTCGAGCGCCGAGCGACCGCGGTCGGGTGCGGCCGCGGCGTGTGCGGCAATGCCATGGAACCGGAACTTGCCGGTGATGTTGGCGGTGCTGCCGGTGGGGCTGGCGTCGTTGCGATCCGCCGGATGCCACGACACCGCGACATCCACGTCCTTGAACAGGCCGTCGCGAATCATGTAGACCTTGCCGGAACCGCCTTCTTCCGCCGGCGTGCCGTAGTAGCGCAGCGTACCGGTGTGGCCTGACGAGGTGAGCCACTCCTTGACCGCGATGGCCGACGCCAGTGCGCCGGTCCCGAGCAGGTTGTGACCGCAGCCATGACCGGGTGCGTTCTCTTCGATCGCGTGATGATTCGGCGTCTGCGCTTCCTGCGACAGCCCCGGCAAGGCGTCGAACTCGCCGATGATCGCGATGACAGGTTTGCCGGAGCCGAACGTCGCGACGAACGCCGTCGGAATTTCCGCCACACCGGCTTTCACGGTGAACCCGGCGGCTCGCAGTTGCTGCTGCAGCAGCGCGCTGCTCTTCTGCTCCTGGTAGCCGACCTCGGCGAAGCCCCAGATTTCCTTGGCAATGCCGGCGTAGGTTTCGCGTTTCGCGTCGATGCCGCGGAGCATCGCGGACTGATCGTCGGAAGTCGCCGGCCGCTGGGCGGACACGGCGGTGACGGAAGACACCAGCAACAGCGCCGCCGTGGCGGAATATCGATTCATATGAAGACTCCCGACCGTATTATCGCGTCCGGAGTGCGTTAAAATCTTGCATTCCTTTTATGAGGCTCCAATGAAAACGTCCGTGGCGCTGGCGCTCGTCGTGACCTGCGCGGCCCTTCAGTCTCCGCTCGCTGCGCAAAGCAAGACCGCCGCGTCGCCGATGTCGCCCACGCAGCCCTTCGTCCGCGATTCGAAGATCGCGATCGACGAGGACTACACGAAGAAGATCAAGGAGTACACGACCGAGCCGTTCTTCAGTTCGCCGCTGGTGGACTACCTGCCGGCCTCCAAAACGGTCCCGACGCCAAAAGCCGTCCTCGGCGATATCGCCGGTGCGCCCGGCAAGCTGCCCTACGCCGAAGAGGTCTACAGCTACATGCGCATGCTCGAGAAAGCAGCGCCTGGGCGCGTGAAGGTCGTCACGATCGGCAAGACCGAAGAAGGCCGCGAGATGATCGCGGTTGCGATCGCTTCAGACGCGTTGATGGCGAAGCTCGACGAAAATCGCGCACGCCTCGCCAAGCTGGCCGATCCGCGCACCATCAACATGGACGATGTGCAGGCGGAGGCGCTGGTCAACGCCTCGACGCCGATTTACTACATCACCGGCACGATTCACTCGCCGGAAACCGGCGCGCCGACGGCGCTGATGGAGCTGGCCTATCGTCTGGTCGTGGACGACCACGAGTACATCAAGTCGATCCGCAACAACCTGATCACGCTGATCACGCCGGTGATCGAGGTGGACGGCCGCGACAAGATGGTGGACGTCTACAAGTGGCACCTCGCGCATCCCGGACAGAACTACCCGGGGTTGGTCTACTGGGGCAAGTACGTCGCCCACGACAACAACCGCGACGCGATGGGCGCCACGCTCAAGCTCACCGAGAACGTCCTCAACACCTGGAACTCGTGGCACCCGCAGGTGCTGCACGATCTGCACGAGTCGGTGCCGTACATGTACGACAACACCGTCGGCGACGGACCCTACAACGCCTGGATCGATCCGATTCTCGCCGACGAATGGGAAATGATCGGCTGGAACAACGTCTCGGAGATGACCAAGTTCGGCATGCCCGGCGTCTTCACGCACGGCAACTTCGACACCTGGTCGCCCGGCTACCTGATGTTCATCGCCGCGCTGCACAACGGCATCAGCCGCCTCTACGAAACGTTCGGCAACGGCGGCGCCGATACGGTCGAGCGCGAACTGCGGCCGGACGAATACGCGCGCACCTGGTACAAGCAGAACCCGCCGCTGCCAAAGACGATGTGGTCGCAGCGGAACAACAACAACTACGAGCAGACGGGACTGCTCACGTCGCTCCATTACTTCGCCGGCAACGGCAAGCTGTTCCTCCGCAACTACTACACCAAGAGCAAGCGCTCGATCCTGAAGGCGAAGACCGAGGGGCCGGCGGCATACGTGTTCGCCGCGGACGAATCGCGGGCCGGCGCACAGGCCGAACTGTTGCGCATCCTGCAGAAGCAGGGCGTCGAGATCTCGCGCGCGACGGCTGCGTTCACCGTCACCGTGCCCGGCAAGAAGGCGCCGGCCCGGCCGGCGGCGACGACAACGGACGGTGGCGATAGTGGCACGTCGGCTTCAGCAGCAAGTAGCGCGGCGGCTTCAGCCGAGCGCACTGGTGGGCCGAGCGCGCAGGACACTCCGGATCGCAACGCGAAGCCGGCGCCGGTTCAGAAAACCTTCCCCGCCGGTTCCTACATCGTCCGCATGGATCAGCCGAACAGCCGCATCGCCGATTCGCTGCTCGATTACCAGTACTGGAGCCCGAACGATCCGCAGAAGACGCCGTACGACGATACCGGCTGGACATTTCCGGAACTGTTCAACGTGCAGGCGACCCGCGTCATGGATGTAAAAGTGCTCGACGCGCCGATCGAGAAGATCCCGGGCAGCGTGCGCGCCAAGGGCGGCGTCACGTCGTCCGGCTCGGTCTTCCTGATCAACCACAACGCCGACACCGCGCTGGCGACGCTCCGCTACAAGTTCAAGGACGCGTCGTTCGAAGCCGCAGAAGAAGGCTTCGAAGCCGACGGCAAGAAATTCAGCCGCGGCTCGTTCATCGTCAAGAACGTCGGCGCCTCGGAGCTTCAGCAGGCTGCTGAAGACCTGGGCCTGCAGGTCACGGCAACGTCCACCGCGCCTTCGGTGAAGACGCACCCGCTGCGCGCACCGCGCGTGGCGCTGCGTCCACACCTGGCTGAGCACGCAGACCGAAGGCTGGTGGCGTCAGGCGTTCGACACCGCGCAGATTCCCTTCACCTATCTCAGTACCCAGCAGATCGCCAAGGACGACAACCTCAACGCGAAGTTCGATGTCATCATCTTTCCGCCGGTCGGCCGCGGACCCGAAGGCATCGTGTCGGGCATGCCGATGTGGGGCAACGCGCTGCCATGGAAGAAGACGGCGGAGACGCCGAATCTCGGGTCCGAAGATTCCACTGACGACATGCGTCCCGGGCTCGGTTGGAACGGCGTCGCGCATCTCCAGGACTTCGTGCGCAAAGGCGGCGTCTTCCTCACCGTGATGGACACCGCCGACCTCGCAGTCACGACCGGATTCACTCCGGGACTGTCGGTTGCCACGCGTCAGCGCATGCGGATCATCGGCACGGTCGTGCGGTCGAAGACGGTGGACTCGACCAGCCCGATCGCCTACGGGTACACCGACAATCTGGCGATCTGGTGCGACCAGGGTCCGATCTTCAACATCTCAAACGTCTTCGGCGCCCGCGGCGGGCGTCGCCTCGGACCGGACGATGGCGGCAACCGTCCGACGGGACGAGGAACCGCTGACGAACAGGACATGCCGCAGGGACGCGTCGGCATGGAGGCCGAGCGCGAAGTGCGCACGGACGTGTGGAAGGCCGTGCCGATCACCGACGAACAGCTCCGCAACGGCGTCAACGTGATTCCGCCGGCGATGCGACCGCGCGTGATTCTGCGTTACGCCGACACTCGCGATCTGCTGGTGTCCGGCCTGGTCGAGAACGGCACTGAGATCGCCCAGCATGCGGCGGTCGTCGACGTCCCGCTCGACAAGGGTCACGTCGTCGCCTTCTCGAACAACCCGATCTGGCGCGGCGAAACGCAGGGCAGCTATTTCCTGGTCTTCAACACGCTGCTGAATTTCGACCATCTCGACGCGGGACGTAAAGTCGATGCGAAATAGTGAGATTTCAGATTTAAGAATTCAGATTTCAGATTGCCATTCAGGATTCAGATTGCCATCGCTTTCGGCATCTTTGAGAATCCTTCGGTCACAACCTCGATCCAGAACGCGGCTTCATCGGCCTCCTCGAGGACGACACCAATGCGGGCAGCACACTCCGCGTCCGACCGTGAGCGGCACGCAGCGCGATAGTTGGCCGTAACCCCCGTTGCCGACCTTGACAACTGCCGTCCCACATCCGAAGTCTGATCCGTCGCTGGCAGGGTCCGCGTAAACGACAGCACTGCAAGGGCAAAGCGTTTCGTTCGCGCTTTCAATTCCTCAGCTTTCGGGTTGGTCATAGACTGCCGCGCCGCGAACGCCGTACCAATCTGAAGTCTGAACTCTGAAATTTGAAGTCTGAACTCTGAAATCCAATCTGAAATCTGAAGTCTGAAATCTGAATTTCTTAGAACGCGTCCGACCGCCAGTACAGAACTTCTGGTTCCTTGAGGCTGCCGGCACCGGCGCCGGAGTCGGTCAGCGATTTCACCATCATCACTTCCGCCGACGGCTCGGCGCCGATCACGGTGACCTGTGGCGGCACAAGCGCGTCAGGCAGCCACGCGACGATGGTGGGGCGGCGCTCGGCGGGGGCTCGGGCGATCAGCGCCTGCAGCAGCGCCCCAACCCGCGCGCCGGTCACGTCGCGATCGCCGCACTCCTCGATCGTCCACGTGCTTCCGGTTACGGTGACGACGAGGTAGGCGGCCGCGGTGGTGCCTTCTTCCGCGATGAAGAAGTGCAACTCGCGGGCGCCCGCGGGACCGAGGCCCGCGAGCAGGCGCTTTTTCGCGATTGCGTATTCGATCAGATCCTCGTCGCGGTCGAGGTGGAAGCGAAAACTCTCGGCCCGCACTTTCCCCATCGACACGATTGCCTGCAGGTCGCGTCGTTCTCCACCGCGAACCATCGTCGCCGGCGCGCCATAACGCGGCGACTCGGTCACGCGAAGCGTTCGGGTCATCGTCGCGATTGTCGAGAAGCCGAGGTTCGCGTAGTACGCCGGCCCGATCTCTGAGAACAGCAGCGCCAGATCGACGCCATCCGCCGTGAATTGCTCGAGCGCGCGCGCGATGAGATCGCGCGCCGCGCCCTTGCGGCGATGCGCCGGCGGCGTGAAGACGGCGCCGAGCCCGGCGACTCGAATCGGCTGTCCATCGAGCGTCGCGTCGAAGGTATAGACCTTCGCACTCGCGAGCAGCTCGCCACTGTCGACCAGTGCCAGACGGCTGAGATGACGCTCACCCCAGCCGGTGCGTCGTTGCGCGACGTAGAACTGCCGATAGGCAGTCTGGCTCAGCCCTTCACGCCAGATTTCGTATGTGGATCCAAGAATCTGGTCGAGAAGCGGCCCGTCTTCGACCGTCGTAAGGGTTGCCATATGCGGTTGCGCTAGTATGGCAGTCCTTTAAACGTACGTCCTCGCCGCCATGTCTAACCTGGCAATGAAGAGATTTCTGGCCATCGGGATTGCGGTTTCCGCGATCTCGGCGCAGGCCACCACCTTCCCGAAGGACGACCAGACAATTGTCCACGTGCTGAACCGCGTGGCGTTTGGCCCGGCTCCGGGCGACGTGGACAAAGTCAGGGCGATGGGCCTGCAGCGCTATATCGACGAGCAGCTGCGTCCCGAGCGGATCGCCGACCCTGCCATGGGGCGACGGCTCGACGGTCTCGCGACGACGCGCATGAGCTCGCGCGAGATTTTCCAGCAGTACGAGGAGCCCCAGCTGCAGGCACGGATCGCCAAGAAGCAGAAGGCGAACGGAAATGCCGACGGCCAGGACCAGGCGCCAAAAATGCCGCCGGATCCGATCCAGCAGCGCGCGAACTCAGTCGTCGCCGAACTGGGCGAGCAGAAAGTGCTGCGCGCGGTCTACAGCGAGCGGCAGCTGCAGGAAGTGCTGACTGATTTCTGGTTCAACCACTTCAACGTCGACGCGCGCAAGGGCCGCGACAAATTCCTGCTCACCGAATACGAGCGCGACACGATCCGTCCCCGCGTGCTCGGGAAGTTCCGCGATCTACTGGGCGCGACCGCGAAGAGTCCGGCGATGCTCTTCTATCTCGACAACTGGATGAGCGCCGACCCGAACGGGCCGCATCAGACGATGACGCAGGGGCGGCTCGTGCGCGGACCGTTCGGCGGCCGAGTCTACATGCCGCCAACTGCGAAGCCCGCGGCGCAAGGCAAGAACGCACCGAAAGGCCTGAACGAAAACTACGGACGCGAGCTGATGGAGCTGCACACGCTCGGCGTGGACGGCGGCTACACGCAGAAGGACGTGACGGAAGTCGCGCGCGCCTTCACCGGCTGGACAATCGAGCCGCCTCGGCAGGGCATCGGCTTCAGGTTCGAGCCGCGCATTCACGACAATGGACAGAAAGTCGTTCTCGGCCATGTGATCAAGGCCGGCGGCGGCGAATCAGACGGCGAAGAGGTGCTCGACATCCTCGCGAAACATCCCTCGACCGCGCGCTTCATCTCGACCGAGCTGGTACGGCGCTTCGTCAGCGATACGCCGCCGCCGGCGCTGGTCGATCGCGTGGCCGCCCGTTTCCGCGACACCGACGGCGACTTGCGCGAGGTGATGCGGACGATCCTGACATCGCCCGAATTCCTGTCGCCGGACTCGTATCGCGCGAAGGTGAAAACGCCGTTCGAGTTCGTGGTCAGCGCCCTGCGCGCGACCGGTGCGGACGTGGCTGACGCGCGCGTCGTGGTCCGCGAGGTGCAGCAGCTCGGCATGCCGCTCTATCAGTGTCAGCCTCCCACCGGATACAAGGACACCGGAGACGCGTGGGTCAACACCGGCGCGCTGGTCAGCCGCATGAACTTCGCGTTGCGGCTCTCGAACAACCAGGTGCCGCGGGTGACGGTCGTCAGTCTCCAGTCGGCAGTGGGCAGCTCGCAGACAGCGGTCGGCGGTCCGCAGTCCGCAGGCGACGGATCGCAGTCGGCGCTCGATGCCGATGCGGCGATTGCGAAGTTTTTGAGCGGCAGTGCGTCGGATGCGACACGCGCCACGATCGCGAAAGCAACGACCGCTCCGCAAATGGCGGCGCTCACACTCGGATCACCGGAGTTTCAGAGGAGATAACCATGCAATCCCGTCGTGTCTTTCTGAAAAGCGGCGCCTTCGCCTTCGTCAGCCTCGGCTTCGCGCCGTCGTTCCTGGCGCGGACCGCGTTCGCGGCCGGCAAGTCCGGGCGGCCGAAACAGCTGATCGCGATCTTTCAGCGCGGCGCCGTGGACGGCCTCAGCGTCATCGTGCCGTTCGGCGAAGGCGAGTACTACAAGGCGCGACCGAGCATCGCCATCCCGCGGCCGAATTCGGGCGACCACGCCGCGCTCGATCTCGACGGCTTCTTCGGATTCAATCCGCGGCTGCAGCCGCTGAAACCGTTGTGGGACGCGCGCCAGCTCGCCATCGTCCACGCCTGCGGTTCGCCGGACAGCACGCGATCGCACTTCGACGCCCAGGACTACATGGAATCCGGCACGCCGGGCGTGAAGAGCACCGCCGACGGCTGGCTGAATCGCTATCTGCAGGCTCGCCACGACGAACAGGCGGCCACGCCGTTTCGCGCGGTGGCGCTCACTTCGCAGCTGCCGCGCATGCTGCAGGGCACGGCGCCGGCGCTGGCGATGAATCAGATCTCGCAGTTCGGCATCCGCGCCGGCGGGTCGAGCGATCAGCTCGGCGCGTCGTTCGAGGCGGAGTACGCGGCCGCCGCGGATCAGGTGTTGAACGGGACGGGCCGCGAGGCTTTCAGCGCGATCAAGATGCTGAAGACGACCGACCCGTCGAAATATCAGCCGGAGAACGGCGCCGACTATCCGAAGAGCGCTTTCGGCCAGGCGCTGAAGCAGATCGCTCAGCTGACCAAGGCGAATGTCGGGCTCGAGGTCGCATTCGCCGACGTCGGCGGCTGGGACACTCACGTGAACCAGGGCGCCGGTCAGGGACAGCTCGCCAACCGCCTCGACGACTTCTCGCGCTCGATCGCGGCGCTCGTCACCGATCTCGGCGACCGCATGGAAGACACCGTGGTCTTGACGATGTCCGAGTTCGGAAGAGCGGTGAACGAGAACGGCAACCGCGGCACCGACCACGGGCACGGCAACGCGATGATGGTCATCGGCGGCGGCGTGCGCGGCGGCCACGTCTACGGCCGCTGGCCCGGGCTCGCGCCCGACCAGCGTTACGATCGACGCGATCTCGCGGTCACGACCGATTTTCGCGATGTGTTCGGGGAAATCGTCACGCGTCACCTCGGCGTGAAGGACCCGCGGCCGATCTTCCCGGGCTACGCCAGCAACCCGGCGAGGTATCCGGGGCTGTTCGCTTAGCATCTGGTCATCGGGTAATCTGGTCATCGGGTCATTTGATTGTTTCAATGACCAGATGACCGGATGATTCAATGTTCCTATCCGACCTTCCGACACCACAAGTCCTCATCGATCGCACGCGCGCGCTGAATAACATCGCCCGGGTTCAGGATCTCGCATCCTCGGCCGGCATGCGCCTGCGCCCGCATGCCAAAACGCACAAGTCCCCGGTCGTCGCGAAGTGGCAGATCGATCGCGGCGCGGTCGGCATCTGCTGCGCCAAGCTCGGCGAGGCGGAAGTGTTCGCGGCGGCGGGCGTCACCGACATTCGACTTCCCTATCCGGTCAACCCGATCAACGCTTCGCGCATGCTGGCGCTGATGGACCACGCGACGATGTCGATCATCGTCGATCACCTGGCGGTGGCAGGCGGGTGGTCGGAGGCGATGGTTCGCGCGGGGCGTCAGCTCGATGTGCTCGTCAAGGTGGACGTCGGGTTCCATCGCTGCGGCATCGATCCGAACAGCGACGCGGTCGGATTCGTCAAAGCGGTGTCGGCGATGCCGGGCCTGCGGCTGCGCGGCCTGTTGAGCCATGCGGGCCACGGTTACCACGCCTCGTCGGAAGAGGCGCTCGCGGCGATCGCTGGCGAAGAAGTCGCGATCCTGACGCGACTACAATCGGCGGCATCTGCTGCCGGAGTCACCCTCGACGAGCTCTCGGTCGGCGCGACTCCGACGCTGCGCTACAGCGTCCGCGAGAAAGGGATCACCGAGCTGCGGCCCGGCAACTACGTCTACTTCGACCGGACGCAGCTCGCGCTGGGCGCCGCGACGTTCGACGACTGCGCGCTGACGGTGATGGCGACCGTCGTCTCGAAGCCGTCGGCCGACCGCATCATCCTCGACTGCGGCAGCAAGACACTCACCAACGACCAGGCGCGCGGCATCACCGCCGCGAGCGGCTATGGTGCGGTCCTCGCCGGCGAACGCGACGAGCTCGACTACGCGCGCGAGCTCGACGAAACGCTGACCATCGAGCGCCTCTCCGAGGAGCACGCGACGGTCCGCGTCACCGGCGCCACACGGCTCGAGCCGGGCGACCGCGTCCGCGTCCTGCCCAACCACTCGTGCACGGTGTCGAACCTCGTGGACGTCGTGCGGCTGATCGATGGCGACGAAGTTATTGAGACGCTGCCGGTCGCCGCCCGAGGTAGAATCCAGTAGCTCATGGCTGACAAAGAAAAGCGGGACATCGGCGACGCGCTCGGCATGGTCGAAACGATCGGCCTGGTCGGCATGATCGAGGCCGCGGATGCGATGGTCAAGACCGCCAACGTCGTCTTCGTCGGATGGCAGAAGGTCGATGCCGGGATGGTCACGGCCATCGTGCGCGGCGACGTCGGATCGGTCAAGGCCGCGACGGATGCGGGGGCCGCGGCGGCCCGCCGCGTCGGACAGCTGGTCGGCGTGCACGTGATTCCGCGTCCGGCCGACGACCTCGAGAAGATTTTCCCTATTCGCTGACGCGCCGCTTCTTCACCTTCGTTCGCACCTTCCCGCTCAGTTCTTTCAGCAGTCCTTCGTTCCCGACCACCAGCATCGGCTGTCCAGGCGTTTTCAGCAGGTTGAAGAAGGCGCCGCTTTCGGTGCGCGCATAGATTTCCTCGCCGTCGGTCAGGAGCTGAACCGAACCACCGCCGCCGGTCGCGTCGAAGAGCCGCTGGCCGAATTGCTCCTGCAGGATCCGCAGAATCTCGTGAAGCTCGTGGACGGTGAACCCGCGCCGCCTGAGATCCGCCAGCACCAGCAGCTCGAACAACTCGATCGGCGTGTAGCGGCGTTCCGTGTAGCCGCCCGCTTCGGTCTTGTGCGACGGCACGGTCGGCGACAACAGGCCGCCGGCGTCCCACAACTGCAGCTGGCGCGCGGTCAGGCCGGTGAGCGACGCCACCTCGCGCGAGCTGTAGGTCTTCTTCAGCCTCATTTGACGCGGTCTGCGATTGCCGCGCCGTCGAAGTCCTTGGCGGTCAGGCCGCCTTCGCTGTGCGTCGAAAGCGTCAACGTTACGCGCTTGTAGTTGATCAGGATGTCCGGATGATGATCGACGGCATCGACTTCCGGCGCCAGACGGTTCACGAACGCGATCGCCTCGAGAAAGTCCTTGAAGGTGTACTGCTTGCGGATCGCGTCGCCGTCGAGCGTCCAACCGTTGAGAGTGGTCAGTCTCTGGACTGCTTCAGCGTGGGAGAGTTTCATCGCATTCACTCCTGCCGTGCTGTGCCGGGTTAGTCGGTCTCTGCGGCCACCCGGTGCCTCTGCCCGCGCACCTGATCGAGCCGCAGGCGCGCCTCGTCAACCGACCTCAGCGACTCTCTTCGAGCGACGGCGGCATCCGACCCGTCGCTCGCCGCTCCGAACGCGCTGCCGGCGATGGCGCGATGATAGTTTCGTTCCGCCTGCTGCAGCGCTTCGAGCGCAGCCGTGTGTTCGCTCTGCCATTCGAGCCATGTCGCGAGGCGCTCTATTGCCTCGGACTCAGTCGCGCCAGTCACCTCGATGCCGAACGGATCGCCGTTCGCCTCTCGCTCGGCGCGGGCGACAAACCTGCCCTGGCTGGACGAGACCCGCAAGACGAGTGCCGTCCCGCCGATCGTCTTGCGCATCAGAGCCGTCCGAAGCGCGACGGTTTGACCGACTCGAGCAATGGATCCGATTGGCCTTCGAGCATCGCGTCGGCAACCAGCGAGGCGGTGAGTGGCGCGAGCAGCACGCCGTTCCGAAAGTGACCGGTGGCATACATCACGTTCGGCATCACGGCAGAAGCGCCGATGACCGGCAGATCGTCGGGGGTCGCCGGACGCAGACCCACCCGCGCACTACGAAAACCGCAATCGACCGCGTGCGGCACCGTCGCCGCCACCGCGTCGAGCAGCCCCCGTACTCCGGCCACGGTCGCCCGCTCGTCGAAGCCGACGTCTTCCACCGTCGCACCCACCAGCAGCGTCCCATCGTCCCACGGCACGAGGTAGCAACGACTGCTCCACGTGGCCCGGCGCAGCGGCGTGCCGGTCCACCCGAGCGTGAGCAGTTGACCGCGCACCGGCCGGACCGGAAGGGTCGCGCTGACGCCATCGATCGCAACGCCGCCGGACCAGCTGCCGGCGGCCAGCACCAGCGCGTTGCCGATCAGCGACCCGCGGTCGGTCTCGACCACCACGTCGCCGTCCCGCTGGCTGATGCGACGCACCCGGCTCGGCTCGACGAGCCGGGCGCCGTGACGACGCGCCGCGATCACGAGCGCGCGCGTGAGATCGGTCGCGGCTACGAAGCCGTGCGTCTCGATCAACAGCCCGCCAACCGCATCCGGGCGGAGGTGCGGCTCTTCGGACCGCACCGTCGCCGCATCCATCATCCGCGCAGACACGCCTCGTTTGGCGAGCGTCCCGGCGGTGGCACGCAGCGCCGCAAGCTCCGCTTCGTCGGTGGCGATGTCGAGCGTGCCGGTCCGGTGGTATTCGATGGTGGCGCCGCTTTCGGAGGCGACGCGCGAAATGAATTCGTCGTACAGATCGAGGCTGCGCGTCGTCAACTCCAGCAGCGGGCTGCCTTCGCGCGCTTCGATGTGCGGTGCGAGGACGCCGGCCGACGCCTGCGTCGCGCCCATCGCCACCGGACGCTCGTCCACGATTTCAACCGAGGCGCCGCGCCGCGCCAGCTCGCAGGCCACGGCGCAGCCGACGATTCCAGCGCCAACGACGATGATGTCGGAGGGACGACTCATGGGGCCTCAGCTTATCCCAGGCCGCGCGTCGGGAACGCGTCAAGGTCAACGCCGGCAGGGCCGCGGGCTGTCTATGAGGCTCAGGTCGCCGCGCGATTGCCGAGCGCCGAGGCGCGGCTGGCGGCGGAAAACCCGAGGTCGCGGATCCGTCCGTCCTCGAGCCCGTAGATCCAGGCGTGGACCTCGAGCGTCTGACCGCGCGTCCAGGCGTCGCGGACGATGCTCGTCTCGCAGACGTGTCCGGCCTGCTCGATGACGTTCAGTTCGCAGAGCCGCGCGAGACGCGCGCTGGGCTCGAGCGCGTCGAGCTCGGCGCCACGGGCGTGCATGACGTCCTGCACGTGACGCAGCCAGTTGTCGATCAACCCTAGCTTCGCATCGTCGAGCGCCGCTTTGACGCCGCCGCAGCCGTAGTGCCCGCACACGATGACGTGCTTCACCTTCAGCACGTCAACAGCGAACTGCAGCACCGACAGACAATTCAGGTCGGTGTGGACGACGACGTTGGCGACGTTGCGGTGGACGAACAACTCGCCCGGCAGCAACCCGACGATCTCGTTCGCCGGGACGCGCGAATCCGAGCACCCGATCCACAGGTATTCGGGCGCCTGCTGAGAAGCGAGCCTTGGAAAAAAGTCCGGCTGGGCCGCCGTCATCCTGGCGGCCCATTTCCGGTTGTTGTCGATCAGGTCGGACGGATCGCTCATTGAATGATCACGAGATTGGGGAATTGGGGAATTGGGGAATTGGGCAATCGGGAAATGGATTACCACATTGCCCGCTTGTCCAATTGCCAGATTCACCGCGCGTTCGCGCCCGTGCCGCGCGCCGGCGCGGCCGCCTTGCCGGCGTCGAGATCGTTCCAGTTCATGATCGCGTTGAAGCCGAGCGAGTAGGTGCCCTGCGTCTGCCAGCGCCAGAACGGCCGGATCGCGAACATCACGATATGACCCTTGCCGAGCGGCTCGTCCAGCGCCGCGGCGCGATTCGCGAGCGCCTGGCCGCCGGCCAGCGTCCCCGACAACAGCATGTCGTTCGGATTCGCCGGGAACTGCAGCACGACGCGGGCGCGCCCCTCGGGAATCGTGAAGCCCTGCTGCGCGGCAAGCTGACGGAAGGCCGCGTTCTCGTCTCCCTGCGGCCGATCGCCGCGGCCCGACGCCGGCGCCGGCGTCGGCGTCCCCGCTTCTTCGAACGGCGAGATGTGGACGGGCGTGGCGTTCGGCGTCACGTTCTGACCGATGCCGCCGTTCGGGTTTTCGCCCGGAGCGCCGCCGCGTCCGCCACCGAACCCGCCGCGTCCACCGAAGCCGCTCGCCGCGTTCAACACCGGCGACTGGTTGAAGTAGACCGGCAGATCGGCGCCATCGTAGCCGTACGCGATCGGGCTCGTCTTGTCCGCGAACCTGCTGCGCAGAATCGAGCCGCGCACGAACAACTGCGGCCGGCTCCTCCACGGTGACGCCGTTGACGAGCCCGTAGGCCGGAAAGATCGTCGCCGTCGAGCCTTCGGTGATCAGCGTGCCGCCATCCTGGACGAATTTCGCGAGCTCGAGCAGCCCTTGCATGCTCCATGCCGCCGCGGATGTCGTCGCTCGAATCGACAAACGCGAGATTCGGGAACTCGGTCGTCTTCTTGTACGGCAGCGGCGCTTTGCCCGTCATCGCCATGCCGTTGACCTGCGACTGCGCCGAGCCACCGACGTGCGGGAAGATGATCACGTCGTACTTCGCGCGCAGGTTGCCGTCCTTCAGCTTCTGATCGGCAAAGTAGGTGTACGGCACGCCGAAGGTGTCGAGCGCCGCGCGCCACCAGCCTTCGTCCTGCGTGCGCGTCCAGCTGTGGACGTAGCCGATGCGCGGGATGTCGAGGTCGTGGCGTCTTGACGCTCGGCGCCGACGCGACCGCCCACGCCGACAGTCCGAGGTCCTTCAGCATCGGCTCGAGCTTGGCGCGGTCCGCGTTCGGCACGATGATCGCGCCGGCGCGGAACTTGTGTCCCGCCAGCTCGAAGTCTTCTTCCGCCGCCAGCATCTTCACGTCCTTGTTCTTGAACCGGAACGTGACGATGTTGTTGTCGGCAGTGTGCTCGACGACGAGGACGCTGCCGGTGCCTTCGATGCCGCCCGGCGCCCTGGCATCCGTCTTCAGCAGCGTCATCGGCTGATCGAGGATGCCCTTGTCGGTCGACGGGCTGGATCTTGATGTCGCGCATGTACTGGAAGGTCCAGCCGGTGTCGTCGTACGGCGACGGATTCTGCGGCGCGTAGTTCTGCACCGAGAAATACATGTCGGCGAGCGTGCGGAACGGCTGGTCGCCGCGGACGATGTAGTCGCCGGCCTTGACGTCGATGGCGCCCGACTTGAAGGCGTTGGTCGCGAGCGACACTTCCAGACCCTGCATCCGCAGCTCGTTGACGGCGTCAGCCGCGTCAGCCTTGCGGCGTTGGGTCGCGGGGATCACCCAGGCGTAGGTCGGTCCGTTCTTGCCCTTGTCCACCGCGCGCTTGCTCTTCAGCCAGTAGTTCTCGAGGTAGAGCTCGCGATTTTTCGCGACGTGATTGAGCGAGAACATCAACGCCGATTCCTGGATGTTGGTGTTGTTGCGCGGTCCCCACTTGATCGACGGCAGCGGCGGATTGGGACGGAACCATTCCTTGCTGGTCGTCGTGGCGCCCGGCGTCACCGTGTACGGATCGGGACCGTAGCTCTGGACTTCGTAGAAGCGGCCGATCGAGTTGTGGCTGTGGGCGATGAAGAACATGTAGTTCGGCACCCAGCCGTCGTAGAACCCGTAGGTCCAGACGCCGGGGACGCCGCGCTTGGTCATCTCCATCACGTCGTTCTCGGCCAGCGTCCACCATTCGCTGACGACGATCGGATCGATGTCGTCGTTGTAGGGCCCGGTTCCGGTCGAGGCGTACAGGTAGGTCTGCGCCTCGTGCAGATCGTGAATCACCGTCGGATGCCACTCGAGCGTCTCCTTGGTGACCGCCTGCGTCAGCTTCAGGAACTGGCCCATGCCGTCGCGGTTGTTGTCGTGCTGGACGTACTTGCCCCAGTACATCAGCGGCAGCCTGGCGTCGCCGGCCGCGCGCTTCTTGTTGAAGTAGTAGGTGTCCACCTGCTTCTCGCGGCCGTCCACTTCGATCACCGGCGTGATCAGCGTGATGACGTTGTTGCGGATGTTCTGGACGAACGGCGTTTCCTCGACGATCAGGCGGTAGGCGAGCTCGATCAGCATTTCCGGTCCGCCGGTTTCCGGCGAGTGCATGCCGCTGATCGCGTAGTAAATCGGCTTGGCGGTGTGCAGCAGCTGCTGCGCGCGCGCCTCGCTGGTCTTGCGCGGATCGGTCAGCTCGCCGAGCATGTCGCGGTACTTGTCGAGGTTCTTGATGGCGTCCTCGTTGCCGATGGCGAGGAGGACGATGTCGCGGCCTTCTTCGGTGGTGCCGACCTTCCAGTATTTCGCCCGGGACGGGGCGGCCTTCGCGAGCGCCTCGTAGTAGCGATAGATGTCCTTCGCGTAGGTCAGCTCTCCCGGCATGCCGACGGCGCGTCCGAGAAACTTCAGCGGCGAGGGAACCGTGTCAGACGCCGGCAGGTGATCGACCAGCTCGGTCGTGATGCGCGGATCCTGCAGGTTCTGTTTGATGAGCCGCGTGTACTCTTCGTCGATTTTCTGAGCGGCGGGCTTGGCGGTTTTTGACTGCGCGAGGATCGGGGTCGAGACGTAGCCGGAACCGATCGTCAGCGCGAGCACCGCGGCGCCTGCGGCGATACGCGTATTCATATGGAAACTCCCGAGAAATGCTGAAGGCTGATTGCTGATTGCAAAATAATTTGCAATCGTAGTCTGAAATCTGAAGTCTGAAACAATTTCAGCGGGGCGCGCGCTGCATCACCGGCGGACAATCGGTGACGGTGCTGAAGCGTCCGGTCGTCGACCGCGCCACGCACAACGGACGGACGCCGATCGGCTGCGCGGCCGTCCGGTGCGGCAACACCGAACGGTAGCGGAACGAGGGATACGCGTAAGGAATCGCGGCGTAGTAGCCCGCCGAAGACGGGCCGGAATAGAAGCCGTCCACGTGCGCCGTGTTCGGCACTTCGGGCCCGTGGCCGACGACGACCATCTCGGGACCCGCCGCGACCGCGGTGGCAATGGTCGCGCTGTTGTAGGCGGAGATGGCGCGCGCCGATTCCTCGCCTTCCTGGCGTCCGCTCTTCAGCATCGCCAGGACGACCGCTTCGCTGACGCCGTCGCGCTGGAGCGCGACGAGCTGTTCCGGTTCGATGGCGAAGATGGTTTTGTCGCGGTCGATGAGCGCCAGGATCACGGTGTCAGTGACGCCGGCGTGAGCCAGCGCGACTACCTGATCGAGCGTCACTGCGTGAGCATTGGCGGGAATGGCCGCCAGCATCGCGGCCAAAGGGAGGCACAGCAATCGACGCACGTTGCACAGCTTTGCAACGGTTTGGCCTGTCGAGCGCGGCCGAAACATCACTGAATCTTACCCGAGACTGGACTCGACCCAGGACACTTGTTCCTTCGGATGGGACAGCTGCACCTGGGCCGAATCTGGTAAACTGCCGCTTTCCACGGACTTACGGGATTCTTCGGCCGGCGGCATCGGGTACGCGGCTTGCCTCTTCCCGGACAGGTCCAAGGAGCGTCCGAAATGCTTTCGAATCGCCTCGCGTTTGCCGCCCTGTTCATCGCCTGCGTCGGCGCTGCTGCCGGCGGCAGTTACATCGCCACTCGACAGAACGCGGTCCCGACGCCGGCGGCGGCACAGACGCAGGAGACCGTTCCGTCCTCGACGGCTTCCGCAGCCGCGCCGGCGACGCCGAACCGGGCGGTCCAGGAGACCGAAGGCGTAGTCAGCGACGCGTCGCCAAAGGCCGCCGCTGCCGCACCGGCGAAGGCCGCGAAGCCGGTGCCGGTCGCCGCGACCAGACGCGCCGAGCCGTCGCGGACGCCCGCGAGTCACAATGCGGGCTCGATTGCGCGCAACGAACCGGCGTCGCAGTTGACGAGCAGCTGGCCGAGCAGCGCCGCTCAGCAGCCGCCTCCGGCGCCGTTGCCGGCGCCGATCGAACCGCCGCCCGCGGCCACTCCACCGCCGGAACCGGTGCGCGCACCCGAACCGCCGCAGAAGACGTTCGAGGAGTTCGTCCTCCAGTCCGGTTCCGTGATCGGCCTGCAGACCGAAACGCGTCTGACCAGCGATACCGCGAACGTCGAAGATCGCGTCGACGCGCGCGTGACGCGCGACGTCAGGTTCGGAGACCACGTTGCGATTCCTGCCGGCACCCGCGTCGTCGGATCGGTGACGCAGGTGGATCGCGGCGGCAAGTTCAAGGAAGCCGCCAAGCTCGGCATCAGGTTCAACACGCTGGTGATGGCCGATGGCACGCGGGTGCCGATCAACACCGATGCGATCATCCGATCCGGCGAGGCGCCGGGCAACAACACCGCGAAGAAGGTCGGCGGCGGCGCGATTGCCGGCACGATTCTCGGCGCGCTGCTCGGCGGCGCCAAGGGCGCGGCGATCGGCGGCGCGGCCGGGGCCGGCGCCGGCTCGGCGGCGGTCGCCGCGGGCGATCGAGAAGCGGCCACGCTTCCGGCGGGGACGCCGATGACCGTGCGGCTGCTCTCTCCGGTGACGATCACCACCGAAAAATAGCCACCGGTCGAACATTTTCGACCGCTCGCCCGTCATACCTTGTGACACAAGGTATGTCTCACGAGACCTGGCAGGAACAGCTTCGGCGCGGCAGCCTGGATCTCGCCATCCTGCTCACCGTGTCGGCCGGTCCGCGCTACGGCCTCGCCATCATCCAGCACCTCGAAGACTTCACCGACCTGGTCGTCACCGAGGGGACGATCTATCCGATCCTCGCTCGTCTCACGCGTGAAGGCCTGCTCGAAGCCGAATGGGTCGAGGGCGAAGCGCCGCACCCGCGCAAGTACTACAAACTGACCCGGCCCGGCGCCAGGCGCCTGACCAACATGAAAGCGGAGTGGCGTGCGTTTGCCGGGAAGATCGGCCGACTGATGGACGCCGCGGAAAGGTCCGGCCATGCGGCTCTCTGACGTCGGCGAATCGCGCGTCAACGGTTACCTGTTCGTGCTCGAGCGATCGCTGAAGAGCTTTCTGCCGGCGGATGTCGTTCGCGATGCAGTACGCGAGATCGAGTCGCACGTGCGCGAGCGCGTCGAAACCGCCGACGGTTCGCCGAACGAACGTGCCGCGGTCGAGCAGATTCTCGCCCAACTGGGGCCCCCGCTCCGCGTCGCTCAGGCGTATTCGACCGAGCGGACCGTTGACGAGGCCGTCGCGACCGGCCACGTCGTGCCGATTGTCCGGGCCGTCGGCCACCTCGCGGTCAGCACCGTCTCCGGGTTCTTGATGGCGTTGTGGCTGTTGATCGGCTACCTCTCGGCCTTTTGTTTTGTGGCGCTCGCCGTCCTGAAGCCGATTTTTCCGGCCAACGTCGGGGTGCAATTCGTCCGGGGCTATCCGGTCGGTCTGGGCGCGCATTTCCCTCTCGGTGACACCGACCTGCGCGGCGGCTACTGGGTCATTCCGATCGCGCTGTTTTTTGGCCTCGCGATTTTCGTCGGCACCCAGCGGGGGGCGCGGCGGTTTCTCTCATGGTGGCGGGAACGCCGCGTTTCGTAGCATCATGAAGCCCGCTTTTTCAGAGGAGCTGAGCTTATGCGTCTGCCCGCATCGTCCGCCGTTGTTCTGATCGTCGCGGCTGTGTTCGGCGCGCGTCCGGCGTCAGCGCAGCAGGTGACCAAAATGACCGTGCCCGGCATCACCAACTTTGCCAAGGTCGAAACGACGATCGCCTGCGGCGGCGCCACCACGCCCGAGGCGGTGCCCGAGATCAAGAAACTCGGCTACGTCGCCATCGTCAACATGCGTCTGTCGACCGAGGCCGGCGCCAACGTCGAGGGCGAGGCCGCGGCCGCCAAGGCGGCCGACATCGCGTTCTTTCACATCCCGTTCAACGGGTCGGCGCCCGATCCGGCGGTCGCTGACAAGTTTCTCGAAACGATCAGCGTGCCCGCGAACAACCCGGCCTACATTCACTGCGCCTCGGGCAACCGCGTCTCGGCAATGTGGATGATCAAGCGCATGGTGATCGATCACTGGGACGCCGACCGCGCCTACGCCGAGGCGGCCGCGCTCGGATTGACGAATCCCGCGCTGAAGCAGTTCGCGATCGACTACGCGCAATCGCACAAGCGATAGCGATCACCGGGCGAGATTCTAAGGAGTTGAGCCTCTAAGGATTTGTTTCAGGATTTCAGAGCGAGCCAGGCGCACCCGTGCGCGCGCCTTCAGATCCTCAGATATATCCTCAGATCCTCAACTCCTCAGATCCTTAAATCTCAACCGTCGATTCTCCACAGCTCCCGCCAGGTCGCACCCTCGTCTTTGCTGACGAGCGCGACGACTCCGTTGGCGGGAAAGGGCGCCGTACCCGCCGGTCCGACCAGCAGCTCGAGCAGGCGCGGCAGGTTCGGAAAGTGTCCCGCCAGCATCAGGTCGCGCGTCTCGCCGCGCACGCGATCGCGCATCCGCTGCGCAGGGTCGTCCGGCTGCAGGTCCTTGGTCGCCGAGAACTCCGCCAGCGCGTTGCACGCCTTCCAGAACGATTCAGCGGTCTGCCGTGCGCGGAGCTTGCCGCTGTGCCACACGATCATCGGATGCGCGCCGCGCGCGGCGGCCAGCGCGGCGACGCGGTCGACGCTGGCGCGACCGATCTGCGACAACGGCTGGCGCGCATCGACTTCCGGCCCCACCGCCTGGCCGTGATGGACGAGAAACAGGTGCATGGCGGCGCTACTGACTGGTGTGGGACGGCGGATGGGGATAAGCCTTCTCGCCCGCAAGAATCCGCACCGTCAGGCGATTCTCTTTCAGCGGCAGCGGACAGGTCGTGTACGGGCTGAACGAGCACGGCGGGTTGTAGGCCTGATTGAAGTCGACGATGACGGTGCCGTCGGGCCTGAGATCGCCGTACAGGAAGCGCGCGGTTTCGTAGGTTTCCTTCCCGCTGGTGCCGTCGCGGAAGATGAACCAGAGACGGCCCTTGTTGGTCATCGGGCGCAGCGTCACCGGGCGGCCGTCCAGGGTGAAGGAGACGACGCCCTCGGTGGTGAAGGTTTCTTCGTCGCCAAGCTGATTCGGGCTCCTGATCACGCGCGGCGCGGCATCCCTGACGAAGCGCCCGACCACGCGATACTTCGCGTCGATGGGAAACCAGTGGAAGCCTTCGAAGCTCTTCGCCTGCACGCCGTTGACGTCGCGCATGCGCACGGTCCTGCGGTCGCCGCTCATGTGCACCCACAACGTCACGCCGCCGACCGCGAGCTGGTCGGCGGGGCCGTGCTCGTCGGATTTGAGATCGACCGGCGCCGTGATCGGCTGGTCCCCGATCGCGACCGCGGCGTTGGGCGCCGGCTCGAACCGCACCCGATCGGCGCTGACCATCAACCGACCCACAATCGCCGGTGCGGGTTTGGGCACCAGGATATCGCTCGAGGCGGCGCTGCCGATGGTGTTCGCGCCGTCCTTCAGTGAGAACAGTCCGGCCAGCGTGACGAAGTCGCGCCGGAAGTCCGCCTCGTGCTGGGCGCGGAATTTCTCGGTCTCGGCAACGCCTGCCGGATCGGCGGCGGCAATCGCGAGCGTCAGCGCCAGGACGGTGCGTACAATCATGGTCCTAGTATCGTCAACGAGTCGGCGCAGTCAACCGGAACCTACGGCCGAATCAACACAATGGACACCATGGACACAAAGGACATTTGCTTTGTACAAACGGATCCTTTGTGTCCTCCGTGTCCTTTGTGTTGAGCCCGCGCAGCGATCAATCTGCCATGGATAACGAAGCGGGATCACCTCCGCGAGTCGGCGGCTGGCTGGCGCTGCTCTGCCGGCTGCTGATTGTGTTCCACCCATTGAGCCTCGCGGTCACCGCGTCGGGGTCGCTGGCCGCGCTTTCCTTACGCGGTCTGCCGGTCGCGGCGGTGCTCGTGCTCCGGCTCGTGGTCGTGGGATTCGGCATGGCCGCGGGACGCGCGCTGCAGAACGTGCAGCCTGGGGCGCTGGCGCTGGCACGGACCGCGCTGCTGGCATCGGCGGCGACCGACGTGTTCGTCTACACCACGTCGTATTTTCCGAACAACCGCCTTCCCGGCGACACCAGGTACTACGTCGCCGCCACGCTCGCCTATCACGGCGGCTGGCTGGCGTATCTCGCGCTGTCGCGACGCGTGCGGGATACCTACGCCGGTGTGTAGTGTCCGCCTTCAGGCGGACCGTGGCGCGGGCCTTTCAGGTCCGCGAACGCAGAGTCCGCAGGGATTGTTCCATGAGAAATCTGCGCCCTGCGATCTCTGCGTTCAAAACCGCTGACGCTACCGCACGACCGGGAGAACGATGTGCGACGGCCGCTCGCGCGAGGTGTAGATGCGCTGTGTCGCGCTGACGAAGTCCTCGGCCTTGGCGGTGTAGATGCTCGGCACGAACGTCTGCGGATTGCGATCGATCAGCGGGAACCAGGTCGACTGCACCTGCACCATCAGGCGATGGCCCTTCAGGAACACGTGATCGTGGCTGCGAAGCGGAATCGCGAACTCCGTCGGCTGGTTCGGGACCAGCGCCTGCGGATGTTCGTAGCTCGTGTTGTAGCGGCCGCGACGAATCTCCATCGCGATCGGCAGTTGATAGCCGTTCAGCGACTGCGCGTACTGACCCGGCTGTGGTCCCGCCTGCTCGTTCCAGGCGTTGGCCTGCGCGTTCTCCGGATACACGTCGATCAGCTTGACCACGAAGTCGCTGTCCGATCCGGTGGTTGACGCGAACAGCGTGGCCGCGAGCTCGCCGGTGACCGTGATGTCGCGATCGAGCGGCCTGCTGACCCACGACGCCACGTCGGGACGATGATCGACGAAGCGCTGATCGGCGACTTCCCAGCGGCGCCAGTCGCCGGCCGGATAGGTCGGCGAGATCGGCCGCTGGCGATACGGAACCGGGTTCGCCGGATCGGACACGTACTGCACGTAGCGGTCACCCGCGGGCGGCGCGTCGAAGCGTCAGCGTGCCGTCGGACCGCAGATACACGTTGGTGGCGGCGGCAGGCGGCGGCCACGCCGCATACGTCTTCCAGCTGTTCGATCCGGTCTGGAACGTCGACGCCTTCCACGGAAATTTGCCGCCCCTGCCGTGCAGCCAGTAGCGGAACCACGGCGCCTCGATCTTCTCGCGGAACTCGGCGGCCGTATCGTGGCCGCCGAACGAGATCTGGCCAATCGACTCGGCCTGCGGATTGTGCCACTGGCCGTGGAACCACGGACCGGCGACCATGAAGTTGTTGCCGTTCGGATCGCTCAGCGCCGAGCGGCGGAAGATCTCCCAC
Organism: uncultured Acidobacteriota bacterium; assembly: GCA_963711765.1. GTDB lineage: Bacteria > Acidobacteriota > Vicinamibacteria > Vicinamibacterales > CAVVIG01 > CAVQFC01. The sequence continues at coordinate 652,982 of CAVQFC010000001.1, forward strand.
GGCCCCCACGGATCTTCCTGATCCCAGAAGCCGGCGACGTTCAGGTTCGGCACGAACGCGCCCTTGATCTGCGTGACCCACGCCTCGTCCTTCCAGAACGCGTCGTAGTCCGGGTGCTGGACGATCGAGTTCCAGTACGGAATCGAGCCGTGCAGGTATTTCGCGTTGATGTTCGCGAGCGGGCCGAGCTCCAGGTACCACGAGTAGGTGTCGTAGGTCTCGAAGTTGAAATGCGTGTTCGCGTTCTTGTCGGCCTGCTCGTAGACCGCGTACTCGAACGAGTAGCTCTCGCGCAGCGCGCCGTAGCGATGGTCATCGTCGTTCATCCACTGATCCGCGGGCGACGCCTGTTCGGAAATCGCCTTGAGCGCGGGATGCGGGCGCAGCAGCGTCATCGCGGAGGTAAGGCCGTCGTAGGAGACGCCGAACATGCCGACCTTGCCGTTGTTGTTCGGCACGTTCTTGACGAGCCATTCGATGGTGTCGTACGCGTCGGTGGTTTCGCTCGTCGCCTTCGGGTTCTCGAGATCGGCTTTCGACGACAGCTCGAACGTGCCCTCCGATCCGAATCGGCCGCGCAGATTCTGGACCACGAAGATGTAGCCGTCCTTGTTCAGATCCTTGAGCGTCGGTCCGCTCGCGAAATCGGCGTTCTCGGGCACGCCGTACGGCGTGCGCCGCACCAGGATCGGCAGCGGCGCCGTCGCGTTGGCCGGCGTGGCGATGACGGTCTCGAGCCGGACGCCGTCGCGCACCGGCACCATCACCTTCCGGTACGTGAACGCCGGGCTCTGCGCCGCTCCCTGGATCACCAGGAGCGAGAACGAAAGTAAGAAGTAAGAAGTTTGAAGCTTGAAGGATTGGTTCATTGATTCATGGGCACGCTTGCGCGATTGGCTGATATGGCGTCCCCTTGCCGGCGGCAATCAGCGATTCCTGCGCCTGATCGGCCTTCTCGATGAAGAACGCGTGGAATCGCGCCGCTCGTTCGAGGCCTTCCTGCGGCACTTCTTCGTAGACATCACCCGACGAGTGATAGAACGTGCCCGACTGGATCATCTGCGTCATCGGGACGCCGAGCGTTCGATAGCCGCCAAGATCGCCGGACACGGTGGTGCCGGCAGATTGATACGTCGCGACACCGAAGCACTGCGACGCGCGCTTCCAGAGATCGAAGAGGAACGGCGATTCGTTGGTGACGCCGACCGCTTTCGCCGACTCGGTGACGCTGGTCTCCCAGGTCATGCCGATGTTGTTGGTCGCGCGCACCTTGCCGCGCACCACGTCGGCATACGCCACGTGCTCGAGATTCAGGATCAGCACCGTGCCGTCCTTCAGCTCCGGGTGCGCCGCCACCAGTGACGCCGGTCCGTTGCCCGGCCCGTGATGGCCGCCGCTCGCGACGAACATCAAGGTGTGCGCCGGCTGCGGCTGCTTCGCGAAGTACTTCGCGAGCCCGACCAGCACCGCCAGGCCGCTGGCGTTGTCGTCGCCGCCCTGGAAATAGGCGTCAGCGTGCGCGTTGATGATGATCCGCTTCGCGGTCCTGCCAGGAATCGTCGCAATGGCGTTGCCGGAGGTGAGACTGCCCTGTTCGTCCGAGGTCAGCGACAGCGTCAGCTTCAGACGGTCGAGGACGCCGGCGGTCGCGGCCTTGCCGATCACTTCCTGCAGGAACCACGCGTCCTGTCCGCCGACGATGAAGCACGGAGCGGCGCCGCAGGCGAACCGCGGATCGACGTATTGCGCGTTGCCCGGACCCTCGATGGCGTTGATCACGCCGACCGCGCCGAGCTTCGCGATTTTCAGCGCCGCGCCCTGCTCGCCGGCGCCGAACAGCGACGGCTCAGGACGCACGCGCAGGACGGCAATCTTGCCTTTCACATCTCGCCCGGCGAGGTCCGCATCGGTACCGTGCCCGACATACACGACCGGCGCGGTCACGCTGCCGCCAGGAATCGAGACGCCGCCGGGCTGCGGAAACGCCGACTGGAGCGCGACAGTTTCGCTACCAGCACCGAAGGCAGCGTCGCCCTGCAGCTCCACTCTCCACGATTTCGGCACCCACATCGTGCCCGGAACCGGGAACACTTCGACCCTCGCGTCCTTCAGTCCGGCAGCCTTCATCTCGCTGACGGTCCACTCGAGCGTGTGCATGAACGCCGGCGTCGCCGCTCGGCGTCCCCACACTTTGTCGCCGTCATTCTGGCTCTCGAGCGAGAACCCGACGATGTGTTTCTGGTCGGCTTTCAAGGCGGCGCCGTCGAGCAATTCGTCCGACTTGCCGGGTCGATGCGCGAACGCCGTCGGCAGTGGTCCAAACGCCGCGTCGTACTTCATGATCGGCTTGCGCGGATCGCTGAGCGGTGGAGGCGGCGGGACGCCGAACCAGGCAGTCTTCTCGGCGGCCCGAGGAACGGCGATGGCGGCCACAATGATCAGGACGAACGTCAGGCGGCTGAGCATGATCGGCTCCCGGCGCACTCTATCCGATCGGATCGGACCCGTAAATCCGATTCGGGCCACTCAGGGCTGGTGCGGTGTTGCGGGCAGCCGCTCCTGGGTGACGCCGAGCGCGGCCGCGATCCGTCGCAGCGACTGCTGAACCAGGCGCATGTTCTCCGGGCCCATCCGCAGCAGCTGGCGTTGCGCGGCCGTCAGATCTTCGAGACGGTCGTCGGCGTAGCGGTAGCCGATGCCTTTCGGCGTCACGCGAATCGGGCCGTCGACGACCGGTGTCTCCAGCAGCCGGACGATCGCGGTCTCGAGCGTCTGATCGAGAGACCGGCCCGGAATACCGAGCTCGCGATAGGCATCGTCGATTCGTGGTTTCAGCGTTGCATACAGTCGTGCTGCGCCGCTCGGATCGATCGAGTCCACCGCGTGCGCCAGCGTGTCATAGCGGTGATAGCTCCTGGCATCGATGTAAAAAGTACGTCCCGACTCGGTGACCTCGAACGGCGTCTGCGGCCGCAGGACGCGCAGCTGCCTGGCCGGCGTCGCGCCTTCGGCGATGTTCGCGATCACGACCGTGAAATTACGGATGAGTCCGTCGCTGCTGAGCCATGTGCCGACCGTGGGATTACTGCTCAGCGTCCGCACCAGGCCCCGGACCACTCCGTCGGTCTCGTCGAGAGGAGGCAGCGAAATCGCGTCCCCGGTGCCGCCCAGCGCCGCGGTCGAATCCTTGATCGGCGCCGTCGTGCGCCGCGCCATCGGCGCGAGCTCCAGAGCGGGCGGCACGTGCATCGCGAGGTAGCCGGCGCCGGCAATGGCGAGCAGCACCGCGATGACCGCCAGCCACAGGCCCATGGGAAACTGCCTGGGTGGCGGCGCTTCCGCGAACTCGGACTCGGACTCGGGTTCGGGCTGATCCAACTCGTAGTCGGGTAACTCGTCCATGGTCACAGTACCAGTGGAATACCAACGATATAATTGGAGAAGCAAAGATTGTGAAGATTACGGCGCTGCCGGCGTTCGACCGCGGCCTGGCGATGGGTTTGACGATTGCATCGATCGTGCCCGCGTTCTGGCTTACACACCTCATCGTCAGCCGCTACCGCGATCAGCGGCAGACGCTGGCGCTCGAATGGAGCCGGCGCGGCGAACAGGACCTCGGCCAGCGGCCGGCCGACGCCGTCGCCGACTTCGAGACGGCATTGTCGTACCGGCCCGATCGCGCAGCCGACCGCTTTCACCTGGCCACGGCGCTGATTGCGGCGGATCGCCCGGCGGAAGCGCGCGCGCATCTTCTGACACTGTGGACCGAAGAGCCTGGAAATGGCCAGTTCAATCTGGCGCTGGCGCGGCTCGCGGCCGCTGACGGCCAGCTCGACGCCGCGGTTCGCTACTACCACGCCGCGGTGGACGGCGCCTGGGACAGCGGCGCCCGATCGGCGCGGCGCGTGGCGCGCCAGGAACTGGCGCGGCTGCTGATGTCGAACAACCAGCCGATGCGGGCCCAGGCCGAGCTCATCGCGCTGATCGAGGATCTCCCGTCGGACGCTGAGGCGCTGACCGATGTCGGCGGCCAGTTGATCGAGGCTGGCGCGCCCACCCGGGCGATCGAGCTGTTTCAACGCGCACTGGTGCTCGATCCGGCCAACGGCAAGGCGGCGCGACTGGCCGGGCAGACGGCGTTTCGCGCCGGCGACTACGTCGAGGCGCACCGGTTTCTGGCCGCCGCCGCGGCGCGCGAGCCGCTCGACGCACCGACGCGGGACATGCTCGATGTCAGTGCCGGCGTCCTGACCCTCGATCCGGCGACCGCCGGCATCGGCGCCAGGGCCCGCTGGCAGCGCGCACTTCGCGGTGTGGCGGTGGCGACGGCGCGGCTGGCGCGGTGCGAAGCAGCGTCGACCAGCCCGAACACGCAATCGCAGGTGGTCGATCTCAAGACCCGCCTGGAGCGCGCCGCCAAAGCGAATCCGCAGGCATTCGAACGCGACCCCGACCTCGTCGACAGGACGCTGGCGATGGTGTTCGAGGTCGAACGGCTGCCCGCCGCCGAGTGCGGCGTCGATTCGGCAGACGACCGCGCCCTCGCAATCCTCGCCGGACAGAACGCGGTGCAGGCGCAATGAGCGCTCCGACGCCGTCCAACCGCCTGCGCGAGGAACAGATCTTTCTCGTCATCGCGGTGGTGGTCGGCGTCTACGCCGGTCTGTCGGTCGCGGTCTTCCGCGTCTCGATCGACTGGTTCCGCCTCTGGGCGCTGGGCAGCTCGTTGATGCCCCGGTTTCCCCGCATCGTGCTGGTGCCGCCGGCAGTCGGACTGCTGATCGGCATCCTGGTCACCCGCTTCTTCCCCGCCGCCCGCGGCAGCGGCGTCAACCAGACCAAGTCCGCGTTGTACGTCGACGATGGCTATATCCCGTTTCGAACCGTGGTCGGAAAGTTCCTGACCTCGGCGCTGGCCATCGGTAGCGGGCAATCGCTTGGCGCCGAGGATCCGTCGCTCCAGATCGGGGCGGGGCTCGCATCGGCGCTGGGTCGGGCACTGAAGCTGTCGCGGGGCCGCCTGCGGTTCATCGCGCCAGTCGGCGCCGCCGCCGGTCTGGCCGCGGCATTCAATTCTCCGATCACCGCCGTCCTGTTCGTCATCGAGGAGGTGATCGGCCGCTGGACCGCCGGCGTGCTCGGGGCGGTCGTGCTCGCCGCGGTCTCGAGTGTGGTCACCGAACAATGGTTCCTGGGCGACCAGCCGTTGTTCCGGGTCCCGCCCTATCACCTGGAGCATTCGTCCGAGCTGGTGGCCTATGCGGCGCTCGGCCTGATCGGCGGCGCGGTGTCGCTGGTGTTCGTCAAGCTGGTGCGGGCGCTGCGACCACGACTTCGCGATCTGCCGCCGTGGAGCCGTTACCTGCAACCGGCTGCGGCCGGCCTGCTGATCGGCATTGTCGGCCTCGGTCTCCCTCAGGTGCTCGGCGCCGGCTACGAATCGATCGATCAGGCGATGCACGATCAATTCGGATGGCGCCTGCTGGTGGCGTTGTGCGTGTTCAAGCTGCTGGCAACGACAGCGTCGTTCGTGACCGGCACGCCAGGCGGCCTGTTCGCGCCGACCTTGTTCATGGGCGCGATGCTGGGAGGCGCGGTCTGCGCGATCGAGCGCCTGGTCGCACCCGGCGTCACCGGCCCGATCGGCGCCTACGCGCTGGTCGGGATGGGGACGATGTTCGCCGGCATCATGCGGGCGCCGATGACGTCGGTCTTCATGATCGTCGAGGTCAGCGGCAACTATTCGATCATCCTGCCGGTGATGATCTCGAACACGATCGCCTACCTGGTGTCGCGGCAGTTCCAGAAAGTCGGGCTGTTCGATTTCCTCGCGCAGCAGGACGGCACCAACCTTCCCTCGATGGAGGAAGAACGCGAGGTCGAAGTGCAGTCGGTGGAAGACGCGATGCGAGTCGCCGGCGGCGTGGTCCTGATCGGCGGCGAATCGGTGGCCCGGAACCTGGGCCGCATCGCCCAGGAACCGGGCGACTATTTTCTCGCCGCGATCGGCATGCATTCGTGGGGAACGGTCTCACGAGCCGATCTGGTCGGACTGCAGGCTGTTGGTCTGGGCGAAACCGCGCTGGCGTCGCACGTCACGGCCATTGCCCAACCCTATCTGCATCCGGATCAATCGATCGACGTGGCGATGCGGGCATTGCACCAGCATCAGCTGGTGCCGGTCGTGCATCGCGCCGATCCGGCGCGGCTGGTCGGCACGCTGGCGCTCGAAGACGTGGTCCGGCTGTATCGCGGAAACGCGGGCACTGCACCGTCGTCGCGCGACGGTCTTACGCCCGCTCCCGTCGTGCCGGCTTCGACGACAGTTCAGCAGACAGGCGCTCGATGACCTCGACCGCGGCACGAATCTTCGCGTCCGGAAACGCCCCGAGCGTCACCCGGATCGCGTTCTCGACCGAGCCGGTTCGCGCCGGCCGGTTCAACCTCCCGCCTTTCGCGGTCAGTCGCAGACGCACCTGACGACGATCGACAGGATCGGAATCGCGGGTCATCAACTTCTTGGCCGCGAGCCGGCGCAGCACGCCCGACACGGTGCTGGGATCGAGATGGAGCGTGCGGGCCAGTTCCGCCGGCGTGATTCCCGGCTGCGTGCCGACGACACGGACCGCGAGCCGCTGCGGCCCGGTGACGCCAATCGTCCGCTCCATCCGCTTCGACGTGCTCTGGACCGCGTGCTCGAGGCTCCACACCACCCGCATGAAACGGAGCGCCTCATCGAGCAGGACGATCCCGGCGGCGCGACGCCCGGCCAGTTTGCGCACGCGAACTAGCTCACGGCCTTGTCGGTGAGGTCCAGGCCGCGATCGATGATCGCGAACGCCTCACGCAGTTGTGCTTCGGTGATGCAGAGCGGCGGGTTGGTGAAGAACGTGTTCCAGCGGACGAAGGTGTACAGCCCTTCCTGGCGGAAGAACCTGCCGAGCGCCGCCATCTCCTCGGACGTGCCGTTGAACGGCGCCAGCGGAACCTTCTTCGCCTGGTCGCGGACCAGCTCGACGATGCCGAACAGCCCGAGCGAGCGCACCGCGCCGACCGACGGATGCTTCCGCGCCAGATCGGCCATCAGCTGCGTCATGATCGCGCCCATCTTGCGGGCATTCTCGATCAGGTGATCGTCTTCGTAGACACCGATCGTGGCGAGCGCCGCCGCGCACGCGAGCGGATGGCTGTTGTAGGTCAGACCGCCGTAGAACACCTTGTCGTTGAATTTCTCGGCGATGCTCCGCCGCATCCCGACCGCGCCGAGCTGGACGTAGGCGGCGGTCAGTCCCTTCGCCATGGTGATGATGTCGGGCACGACCTTCCAGTGGTTGATCGCGAACCACTCGCCGGTGCGGCCGAATCCCGACATCACCTCGTCGCAGATCATCAGGATGCCGTACTTGTCGCAGAGCGCGCGGACGCCCTGCATGTAGCCGTCCGGCGGCACCAGCACGCCGTTCGGTGCCGGTCACCGACTCGAGGATGAACGCGGCGATGGTGTGCGGCCCCTCGAGCTGAATCACTTCCTCGAGCATGGCCAGCGACTGCGCCGCCGTGTCCCAGCCGCGCTCGATGCCGTGATACGGATCGAGCACGTGGACAACGCCGGGAATGCCCGGCTCGGAGGCCCAGCGCCGCGGGTCGCCGGTCAGCGTCAGGCTGCCGGCGGAGCCGCCGTGATACGAGCGATAGCGCGCGAGAATCTTGTGACGGCCGGTCGCCAGGCGCGCCAGCCGGATGGCGTTCTCGTTGGCTTCGGCGCCGCCGTTGGTGAAGAAGAACACGTCGATGTCGCCCGGCGTGATCTCGGCGAGCTTCGCGCCGAGCCGCGCGCGCGGCTCGGTCGCCATGAACGGGATTGGCGTAGGCCAGCGTCGGCGACCTGCTCCTGAATGGCGCGGACCACGCGCTCGTCGCCGTGGCCGATGTTGACGCACATCAGCTGGCTGTTGAAGTCGATGTAGCGCTTGCCTTCCGGCGTCCAGAAGTAGATGCCCTTGGCGCGCGCCACGGCAATCGGATCGACCTTCGACTGCGCCGACCACTCGAACAGCGTGTGCTTCTTCGAGAGCGCAATCATCTCGTCGCCGGTCATCGGTCTTGACGCCAGTTCTGTCGCCATTGGGTACCTCTTTGCTTGATCACGAAGACACCAAGATCACGAGGGTCACTGAGCGTCGCTACTTTTTCAGCATCGCCTCGCGCTTGGCCTTGAATTCGTTTCCCGCGCTTCCACTCGGGAAACTTGTCCGCCTGCGCCACCCGGTAGCCGACCGCGAAGAGCACTTTCAGATCTTCGTCGGTGCCGGTCGAGATCCCAGTCCGGCATCACCACGTCCTTCGGCGTGTGATAGCGGTTCGCGTGTCCAGTCGTCGCGCACCTTCTGTCCGTAGTCGGCCGGCTTGCCGATGTAGTCCATGCCGCCGTCCGGATCGAGCGCCGGCACGCCCTCCTTCGCGAAGTTGAAGTGATCGGAGCGGTAGTAGAAGCCCTTCTCCGGCTCGGCGTCGCCGTGCACGATGCGGCCCTGTTCGGCGGCGGCGTCGCGCGCGTAGTCGTCGAGCTCCGACGCGCCGTAGCCGACCAGCGTCAGATCCTTGGTGCGGCCGTGCGTGTTCCAGCTGTCCATGTTGATGTCCGCCAGCGTCTTCGCCAGCGGATAGATCGGCGTGACCGAGTAGTACTGCGAGCCGAGCAGCCCCTGCTCCTCCGCCGTCACCGCCATGAACAGGATCGATCGCTTCGGCGGCGCCGGCAGCTTCGTGAACGCACGCGCGATCTCGATCAGCGCCGCGCATCCGAGGCCATCGTCTTCCGCGCCGTGGAAGATGCCGTCGGCGGTCTTGCCGAAGTGATCCCAGTGCGCGGTGTAGATGACGTACTCGTCCTTGAGTGCGGGATCGCGCCCGTCGAGCTTCGCCGATCACGTTGCGCGAGTCGATGGTGCGCAGCGTGTTCGTGATGCGTCATCGACGCGGTGACGCCGAGCGGGACCGGCTTGAAGTCGCGCGTCGCCGCCAGCTGTCTTCAGCGCGTCGAAGTCCTGACCCGCCGATCTGCAGCAGCGCCTTGCCCTGGTCGAGCGTGATCCAGCCCTCGATCGCCGCGCGGCCCATGTTCTTGTCCGGGCGTGATCAGATCGAACTGCTCGCCGGTCTTCCCCTGGATGACGTTGAAGCCGATAGCCGGCCGGACCGGTCTCGTGGATCAGCAGGACGCCGGCGGCGCCTTTCTGCGCGCCGATCTCGTACTTGTAGGTCCAGCGGCCGTAGTAGGTCATCGCCTTGCCGCCGAACGTCTTCGGATCGAGCTCGTCGGCATTCGCCGGATCCGGCACCGGCGGATCGTTGACCAGCATCACGAGCGTCTTGCCCTTGACGTCGAGCGCCCTTGTAGTCGTCCCAGTTGAACTCGGGCGCGACCACGCCATAGCCGACGAACACCAGTTCGGAGTCGTCGAGGCTGGCGCTCGGCGCCACGTGCTTCGTCCACGCCACCACGTCGTCTTTCCACTTCAGCGTCTGCGTCTGGTTCGCCCTTCTTGAACACCAGCGACGCGGGCGTCGGCGTGATGCCGACCAGCGGCACTTTCTGAAAGTAGGTGCCGTCGGTGTTGCCGGGCTTCAGCCCGACCTTCTGAAACTGATCGACCAGGTACGTGACGGTCAGCTCTTCGCCCTTCGTCCCGGGCGCGCGGCCCTCGAACTGATCGGACGACAACATCCTGGTGTCGGCCAGGAGCAGCGCGTTGTCGATCGCCGGCAGCTGACCGATCGGCACGTGCTGCGCCGGCGCGGGTGCGGGTGCGGACGCCGCCGCGGCATTCGACACTGCTGGAGCCGGACTGCCGCATGCGCATGACGCTCATGGTCAGGGCAAGCGCCGCACAGCACGAAATGTAGCGAGGGGCTCTCGTGGTCATGGATGTTTTCAGTCTATCTCCCGACGCTCATCAGGTCGAGCGTCGCCAGGGCGATCACCTTCGTCGCGTTCACCAGATCGGCGATCCGGCACGATTCGTCCGGCTGATGCGCCAGCTCGAGCTCGCCTGGTCCGTAGGCCACGCAGTGCGGGATGCCGGCGATCCGCGTGACGTGCTTGTGGTCGTAGGTGCCGGGGCTCGCCACCAGGCTGCCGTTGTAACCAAGCACCCGTCGAATCGCGGCTCCGAGCGCGCCGATGACCGGCGACTCCGGCGGCGTCTGCACCGGATCGACCACCATCAGATCGCGCACCTCGTAATCGATCCCGGGAAGCGTGCCGACCGTCCGCCGGATCACCGCGTCAATCTCCCGCTTCGCGTACGCGAAGCCCTCCTCGATCAGAAACCGGCGATCGAGAATTGCGCGGCAGCGATCGGCGACGCACGGCGTCTGGATGCCGTCAACCGGCTGACCGCCGTCGATCGCGTTGATGTTGATGGTGGCGTGGCGCGCACCCTCGGGCACGACCGGCATCAGCGTGACCCGCCGGGCCAGCTCGGGAGCGAGCTCGCGCGAGATCGCGGCGAGCACCGCGGTCATGCCGTCGATCGCGCTGACGCCGAGAAACGGCATGCTGCCGTGCGCGATCCGGCCGCGCGTGGTCACCTCGAACCAGTAGACGCCGCGGTGACCGATGCAGATCCGATCGACGTTCATCGGCTCGGGGATGATCACGTAGTCCGTCCGCGCCGCCGCGATCCGCCCGACCTGCGCCAGCCACGCGACGCCGGCGAAACCGCCGCTCTCTTCGTCCACCGTGCCGCTGATCTCAATCGTGCCCGGCAGACGCACGCCGGCACGTTCGATCGCCTCGGCGGCGAACACCGCCGCCGCCAGGCCGGCCTTCATGTCGCACACGCCGCGACCGTAAATCCGTCCGTCGCGAACCAGGCCGGCGAACGGATCGACGGTCCACCCGGCGCCGGGCGGCACGACGTCGATGTGCCCATTCAGGTGCACCACCGGTCCGCCGCCGCTCCCGCGACGCGAGCCGACGATGTTGATGCGGGGATGGCGGCGGGTGTGCTCGGGGCGTCCCTCGGCGGGGAAATATTCGACCTCGTAATGATGACGCGCGAGGTGGTTGCCGAGAAATCGCGCGCACGCCTCGTACTCTTCTCCGGGCGGGTTGACGGTCGGAATGCGGACGAGATCGGTCGTGAACTGGACCATTTCGTCCGCAGCCCGATCAATCTCGGCGAGGATCCGGTCGACAGGCGTCATCTCGGAAGGCGTTCTACAATAGCGCAATCCTCATGACGCGAGCCTGGATCGCCGTGACGCTGTCGGCTCTCGCGGGTGTCATCGTCGCGGCTGGCGATCGGCAGGCCCAGCCGCCCTCGACCGGCACGATCAAGATCCTCAGGCCGGCGGATTCCAACGCCACGTTGACCGCGGTGCCCGGCGTCAAAGTCGGCCACTACACGCTGACCGCGCGGCCGACCGGCTGCACCGTGATCCTGACCGAAGCCGGCGCCACGGCAGGAGTGGACGTTCGCGGCACGGCGCCCGGCCACACGCGAAACCGACCTGCTCAATCCCGGTCGACATCGTGCAGCAGATTCACGCGATCGTGCTGTCCGGCGGCAGCGCGTTCGGCCTCGACTCGGCCACCGGCGTGATGAAGTACCTCGAGGAGAAAGGCATCGGCTTTCCGTTCGGCAGCGCGCACGTGCCGACCGTTCCCGCGGCGTCGCTGTTCGATCTGCCGGTTGGCGATCCGACGATCCGGCCGACCGCCGACTGCGGCTACCAGGCCGCGAAGGCCGCGACCGACGGCCCGGTCGCGGAGGGCAGCGTCGGCGCCGGCGCGGGCGCGACCGTCGGCAAGATGGGCGGCTTCGAACACGCGATGAAAGCGCGGCATCGGCAGCGCCGCGCTGACCATGCCGGACGGCCTGATCGTCGCGGCGATCGTCGCGGTCAACGCGGTCGGCGACATCATCGATCCGGCGACCGGCAAAGTCGTCGCCGGCATCCGCACCGCCGACGGCAAGGGCTTCGTGGACGCGCGGGTGCTGCTGCGCTCAGGCGGACCGCGCCGCGCCGGCGGCGCCGGCGAGAACACCACGATCGGCGTCATCGCCACCAACGCATCGCTGACCAAGACGCAGGCGACCCGCGTGGCGCAGATGGCGCACGACGGCTACGCCCGCGCGATCTCGCCGAGCCACACCCCCAATGACGGCGACGCGATTTTCGCCATCGCCACCGGCGCTGAAGACTGGCGAGGCCAACTACCGGCGAGAGTCGGCGAACTCGCCGCGGAAGTGATGGCCGATGCGATCGTCCGCGCCGCCCGTCAGGCCACCGGCGTGCCCGGCTACCCCGCCCTCCGCGATCTCAAGTGAACCTGTCGCTCTATGTCCTCAGCGTCTACTCGCTGGGGCTGATGGCGCTCGGCCTGTGGCTCGGCCGGCGCGTGCGCGACAGCGCCGACTTTCTCGTCGCCGGCCGGCGACTCGGACCCGGGCTGATCTTTTCGACCATGCTGGCGGCGAACATCGGCGCCGGATCGACCGTCGGCGCGACCGCGCAGGGCTACCTGCAAGGCGTGGCGGCGTGGTGGTGGGTCGGATCGGCGGCGCTCGGATCCCTGGCGCTCGCGTTCTGGATCGGACCGGCGATGCGGCGGGTTGCCGCGCGGCACGATCTGCGCAGCGTCGGCGACTACCTCGAGTTCCGTTACAGCGCGTCGATCCGCGGCGTCATCTCGCTGTTGTTGTGGATCGGCACGACGTTCATCCTCGCGTCACAACTCATCGGCCTCGCCACCATCCTGAACCTCGTCGCCGGCGTGCCGGTTTCGATTGGCTGTGCGGTCGGCGGCGCGGTCGTGACGGTGTACTTCATCGCCGGCGGGCTGTTGACGTCGGCGCGGGTCAACGTCGTGCAGCTCGCGGTAAAGATGGCGGGGTTTGCGATCGCCGTGCCGCTGGTGCTCCACGCCGCGGGCGGGTTGAGCGCGCTTCGCCAGGTGCGCGCGGAGGACGGTGCGTACTGGACCTTCTGGCGTGCCGACGTGGCGGCGACGTACCTCTTCGCGTTCGCGCCGGCGTTCGTGATTTCTCCCGGACTGCTGCAGAAAGTGCTCGGCGCGCGCGACGATCACGCCGTCCGACTCGGCGTCGGCCTCAACGCGCTCGGGCTTTTTCTCTACGCCGGGGTTCCGGTGGTCCTCGGCATCGCCTGCCGCGCGATGTTTCCTCCGCTGGCCGACGGCCAGCTGGCGCTGCCGACGGTGCTGGTCCAGGCGCTGCCGGCGCTAATCGGCGCGATCGGGGTCGCGGCGGTGTTCTCCGCGGAAATCAGCGCGGCCGACGCCGTACTGCTGATGTTGACGACGTCGCTGTCGCAGGATCTTTACAAGCGATTCGTCGCGCCCAGCGCCGGGGAGCGCCAGGTGCTGGCGGTGGCGCGGTGGGCCACGCTCGCCGGTGCGGCCGCGGCGCTGCTGCTCGCGCTCGACCGCCGCCAGCATCGTCGCGCTGCTGACGATCTTCTATACGCTGCTGACCGTCAGCCTGTTCGTGCCGATCGTCTGCGGCCTGCTGGTCCCGCAGGCCACGACCCGGGACGCGTGGGCGTCGATTTTGGCCGGCGTCTGCGGCATGCTTATCATTCAGTTTGCGACACACGGGCGCGGCTGGGGTCTGGTGACCCCGGCGCTCGGCGGCCTGGTGGCGGCTGGCGCCGCGTGGGCCCTTTCGTTTTCAACAGGAGCTATACATGTCGTCGTCGTTTCGAATCGCCGTCATCGCCGGTGACGGTATCGGCCGGGAGGTGATCCCCGCGGGCATGGCCGCGATGGAGGCGGCCTGCGGCCGCGAAGTCGGGCTGTCGTTCACGGAGTTTCCGTGGGGGTGCGACTTCTACAAGGCGCACGGCCGGATGCTCGACGAGGACGGCTTCGATCAGCTGGCGAAGTTCGACGCCATTTATCTCGGCGCCTCGGCGCGCCGGGCGTCCCGGACGGCATCTCTGCCGCGCTGATTCTGGCGATCCGTCAGCGCTTCGATCAGTACGTCAACCTGAGGCCGATGCGGCTGCTGGCCGGATTGACGTCGCCGCTGGCAAATCACGGCGCCGCGGACATCGACATGATCTGCGTCCGCGAGAACTCGGAAGGCGAATACTCCGGCGTGGGTGGACGCGTTCATCGCGGCACCAGGCACGAGGTGGCGCAGCAGGTTGGCGTGTTCACGCGACACGGCATCGAGCGGATCGTTCGCTACGGCTTCGAGATCGCGTCGACGCGGCCGCGCAAGATGTTGGCGAGCGCCACAAAGTCCAACGCCTTGACGCATTCGATGGTGATGTGGGACGAGATCGCGGAGATCGTGGCCAAGGACTATCCGGGCGTCGAGTACCGGAAGTACCACGTCGACGCGCTCGCGGCGCGGATGATCACGCATCCGCAGACACTCGACGTAATGGTGACCTCGAACCTGTTCGGCGACATCCTCACCGACATCGGCTCGGCGATCTCGGGCAGCCTCGGTATCGCGCCGGGCGCGAATATCAATCCGAGCCGGGCGTTTCCGTCGATGTTCGAGCCGATTCACGGATCGGCGCCGGACATCATGGGCAAGGGCATCGCCAACCCGATCGGCGCGGTGTGGGCTGGCGCCTTGATGCTCGACCATCTCGGACGCCGCGATCTCCACGATCGCGTCGTCCATGCCATCGAGCGCGTGGTCGCGAGCGGCAAGGTGCGGACGCCGGACCTCGGCGGGACATCGACGACAGCCGACGTCAGCGCCGCCATCGTCGGCGAGATCTAGATTCAGCGATTCGGCTTCTTCGTGGCCTTCGTGCCCTCGTGATGTTGACCGCTCTCAATCCATGATCATCAACGACGCGCACTGCCACTTTTTCTCGACACCGTTCTTCGCGCCGCTCGGCGGCGACCAGGCCATCGCAACGCTCGGGTGGGAGGTGCCGGGAACGGCCGAGGCGCTGGCAGATCGCTGGGTCGCCGAGCTCGATCGTCATCGGGTGTCGCGGGCCGTGCTGATCGCCAGTGTTACCGGCGACGCGGCGTCGGTCGGCGCGGCGCTCGCTCGCCATCCCGATCGCTTCGTCGGTTTCGCGATGGTCGATCCGACCCGGCCTGACGCGGCCACGACAACTGCCGACGCGATCGACCGTCACGGACTGCGCGGCGTCTGCCTGTTCCCCGCCATGCACGGCTTCTCGATTCACGACGAACGGGCGCGCGGCATTTTCGATGTCGCGGCGGCCAGACCCGGCACCGCGGTCTTCGTGCATTGCGGCGTGCTGTCGGTCGGCGTCAGAAAGAAGCTGGGCCTGTCCAGCCCGTTCGACATCCGTTTTGGCAACCCGATCGACCTGCACGGGGTCGCGCTGGCGTACCCGACGGTGCCGATCATCGTCCCGCATTTCGGCGCCGGATTATTTCGCGAGGCGTTGATGCTCGTCGATTTGTGTCCGAACGTGCGGCTCGACACGTCGAGCTCGAATGGTTGGATCAAGTACCAGCCGGGCCTGACGCTCGGCGACGTCTTCCGTCAGGCGCTCGCGGTCGCCGGGCCCGATCGGTTGCTGTTCGGGTCGGACTCGTCGTTCTTCCCGCGCGGCTGGGTCGCGGATGTCTACACGCAGCAGTCCGCCGCGCTCGATCAGCTGAACGCCAGGGCGGAGGTCCGGGAGAAGATCTTCGGGGGGAACTTCGATCGGTTGTTTCCGCGTTAACTCAACACAGAGGACACGAAGGACACAGAGTTTGGCTTTGTACGTACAAGAGATGCCGACTTTGTGTCCTCTGTGTCCTTTGTGTCGAGTAGACCCACCGATCCGGCTTGACCGGGACCGGTTACGGGGAGGACGATCACCGTTTCGGGTGGCCGGGGAGGAGCCGGGTGAAACGGCCGAGCAGCTCACCGATTGCGGTCGTCGTCGCCGGCGTGATGTTCATGGTGTCGGCGCGCGCCGAGCCGACGCCGTCGCTGCAGGAGATCCTGCGGAAGGCCGGCGCGTACGTCAGCGATTTTCATCACCAGCTCTCGGGCATCGTCGCGGACGAACAGTACTCACAGGAATGGAAGGTCAGGGGCCATCACGGCCAGGCAACGCGAACCGTCCAGCGCCGCCTGCTCGCGTCGGATCTGGTGCTGGTCAAGCCATCGGGCGCCGCCGCCTGGATGGAATTCCGCGACGTTTACGCGGTCGACGGCGCGGCGGTACGCGATCGGCAGGATCGGCTGACGAAATTGTTCCTGCAGCCGACGCCGTCCAGCGCGGCGCTGATCGGCCACATCCTGGACGACAGCGCGCGGTATAACATCGGCGACATCGAACGCAATGTGAACACGCCGGTGTTCGCGCTCCTGTTTCTGGAATTGGCCAATCAGGGGCACTTCAAGTTCAAGCTCGCAAAGGACCGGGCGCCGCAGAACGTCGCCGGGGACGAAGCTGGAGTCGGCGCGTTTCGAGTGTCCACTGAGGTGTGGGTGGTCGCCTACCAGGAGCGCGGGAACGGGACCATGATTCGGACCACCGGCGGGCGCGATCTTCCAAGCCACGGGCGATTCTGGATCGATCCGACCGGCCGCGTGTTGATGAGCGAGCTGATCGTCGACAACCGTCAGCTGAACGCGACCATCGACGTCAGCTACCAGTCGGAACCGATGCTCGGACTGCTGGTGCCGATCGAGATGCGCGAACGCTACGAAGGCTTGCGGACCGATTCGATGATCGAAGGGCGCGCGTCGTACGGAAAGTTCCGGCAGTTTCAAGTCAGCACCGACGAAACATTTCTGGTGAAGAAGTAGGCGGCGAGGCGCCGCCCGGGAGACGATATGGCCGCGCGACCGACGTGGAAGGGTTATCTCAAGATCAGCCTGGTCAACATTCCGATCAAGGTGTTCCCGGCGACTGACGCCGGCGCGACGCTGAGCTTCAACCAGCTGCATGCCGAGTGTCAGACGCGGATTCAGCAGAAGCGCTGGTGCCCGCACTGCGAACGCGAGGTGCCGAACACCGACATCGTGAAGGGCTTCGAATTCGAGAAAGGACGCTACGTCATCGTCAACGAGGAGGACATCGAGAAGGTCCGGGTCGAATCGACCCGCGTGATCAGCCTCGAAAAGTTCACCGAAGACACGGCCATCGATCCGATTTACCTGGAGCGCCCTTACTATCTTGCCCCCGACGGACCGGTCGCGCGCGAGGCGTTCGCGGTCATCCGCGAAGGCATGGCCGGCAAGGCCGGGATCGGCAAGGTGGCGCTCTACGGCCGCGAGTATCTCGTGAAGGTCCAGCCGCGCGAGCAGGGGCTCGTGATGTACACGCTCCGGCACGCCAACGAAATCCGCAGCATGAATGCGATCGAGGAACTCGCCGACATGCCCGAGACGGTGAAGCCGGAGGAGGTGAAGCTGGCGAAGCAGGTAATCGGGACCTTCGAAGGCGAGGTCAATCTGGATTCGTACCAGGATGACTACCAGGTCGGCTTGCGCGAGATCATCGACGCCAAGATCGACGGCCGTGAAGTCGTCGCGCAGGAGATCGAGGCGCCGCCGAAGGTCGTGAACCTGATGGAGGCGCTGCGCAAGAGCCTCGACACCATCAGCGCGAAGAAAAAGCCCGCGACGGTCAGCGATGTGCCCGTGGCCGAGAAGAAGCGCAAGCGCGCCTGACGCTCCGATGATCATCGCGGGTCTGAAAAGCCCGCGCCACAGGTGCGGATCGGAATCGCGGGCCTGAAAGGCCCGCGCTACACGGCGTCGAAATCGATGAAGCCGCGATCGATGTCGACGCCGCGCAGCCGCACGCGCAGGCGATCGCCGACGTCGAGCGTCTGCGGACCGTGCATCAGTTTGCCCTCGCTGGGCGGCGTCGCCACCCTGACCCAGGTACCTTTCGATGAGGCGCCGGTGACGATCGCATCGAACTCGTCGCCGACGCGCGACGCGATCACCATAGCCGCCGCGGACTTGCGCACCTGCCGCTCGACCTTGTTGGCGGCGTCTTCCTGCTGGGTGCAATGGGTCGCGAGCTGCTCGAGCTCGCCGAGCGCGTACGGCGCCGGGTGCCCGGCCAGCGACGCCTTCAGCAGCCGCTGCGTGATCACGTCCGGGTAGCGCCGGTTGGGTGCGGTCGAGTGCGTGTAGTCCTTCACCGCCAGCCCGAAGTGACCCGGCGGCTCCGCGCCCGGCGGATCGACGACGTACTCGCCGCGGCCGAGCAGTCGAATCACCGTGGTCGAAAGGTCCGGAAACGTTTCGGGATCCGCGGCTTTGCGCTTGGCCAGAAACGCTGCCAGCGCGACGGAATCGGCCTCCGCCGGCAGCTTATCGCCGGTCTGCTCCGCCAGCGAACGAATCCGATCCCACCGTTCCGGCGACCTCACCACGCGGCGCAGCGACGGAAAGTTGTGCGTGTCGAGATGGCGCGCAACGACGCCGTTGGCGGCGATCATGAAGTTGGCAATCAGATCCTTGGCCCGGTTCAATTCCTTCACCTTGACGTCGTGCAGCGTATCCCCGTCGAACACGGCTTCCAGCTCGATGGTCTGGAATTCGAGCGCGCCCCGTTCGTCGCGCTTCTTGTTCAGCGCCTGCGCGGCGGTATCCTGCATCTTGAGCTGCTGATCCATGCCTGCGATCGCGGCGGCGGCCGCCGGAAGCGGACCCTCGCCCGCCAGCCACGCGCCGACCGAGTTGTAGGCGAGCTTGGCGCGATTGCGGACCATGGCACCGTAAATGTCCGAGGCACCGACCGTCCCGTCAGCCGCGACCACGAACTCGACGACGATCGACAGCCGATCCTGCTGGTCGGCGAGCGAGGTGATGTCGGTCGAGAGCCGTTCGGGCAGCATCGGAAAAATCACTGCCGGGGTGTAGACGGAAGTGGTGTTCTGGGCGGCGTGTTTATCGACCGGCGATCCCTTCTGGACGATGACATCCACGTCCGCGACGGCGACGAAAATCTTCACGGAACCGCCGGACATCGCCTCCGCCACCGACAACTGATCGAGATCGCGCGAGTCGTCGTTGTCGATCGAGCACCACAGGAGTTGCCGTAGATCGCGGACCGGCTCTTCGCTGGTCTGCGCCGGTCCTTTGACGGCGGCGACCTGCGCGAGCGCGGCGGCCGGGAAATCGGGATCCAGCCCGCGATTGCGCATCGCCTGGACGGCAATGGCTCGAAGGTGAGCGCGGTTGGACTGTGGCGAGTTCGAGACGGTCATCGGTGTGCACACTCCGGAACGCTGACATGAACGAACGGCGTCACTGGATCCAATCCATCATCTGGTAGTACGCGCCGACCAATGGAAGGAACCAGGGCGAACCAGAATAGCCGGGGATCGCGGGAAAGCGATCGTCGAAGAACGGATGATCGATCGCCTCGCCGGCGATCCGGCGGGCGATCTGTTCGCCGAGATACGTGGCCATCGCGACCCCGTGTCCGCAGTAGCCGCCGGCGTAGAACAGGCCGCCAAGCAGCCCCGCGCGCGGCATCTGATCGCGCGTAAAGGCGACGTTGCCGCCCCAGCCGTAGTCGACCGCGGCGCCGCGAAGCTCCGGGAAGACGTCCGCCATCCCGTCACGGAGGATTGCGGCGGCACGGCGGGTGGTGTCCGGGCCCGGCCGCCCGAATTCTGCGCGTCCGCCAAAGAGCAGCCGCCGATCCGGCGTGACGCGAAAGTAGTAGAGAAAATTCTTGGAGTCGAACGCCATCCGGCGTCGCGGCAGCAGCGCGTTCGCCTGTGACGCCTCGAGCGGTTGGGTCGCGATGATGTAGCTGCCGATCGGCACGAACCGCCGTTTCAACTCGGGAGCGGCGCCGTTGGTGTAGCCGTTGGTGGCGAACAACACGTCCGACGCCTCGACCTCGCCCGCGCTCGTCGCCACCCGCCATCGATCGCCGCTGCGATTCACCCTGCTGACCGCGACGCCTTCCGCAATCGTCGCGCCGCAGCGGGTTGCGGCGCCGGCCAGGCCGCTCACGTATCTGGCTGGATTGATCGCACCGCTGCGCTCGTCCACCATCACCCCGTGATAGCGATCGCTGCCGATTTCGCTGCGCTGCGATGCGCGCGCGATCAGCTCGACGCGATGCGCAAACACGCGGGCGAGCAGCGATTGCTCTTCGCGAAACGCGTCGAAATGCGCGGCTTTCCACGCCAGCTGGACATGACCGACGCGCTCGTATCCGCAGTCGATCGCTTCGAGGGCAATCAGCGCTTCCAGACGCGCGATCGAGGCGCTGGCGACCTCGAACAGCTCACGCGCGCGAGCCTCGCCGAACCTGGCGACCAGCGTGCCGGGATCGAGCTTCATCCCGGTCAGGACCTGACCGCCGTTTCGCGAGGAGGCGCCCCAGCCGATGGTCTCGCGTTCGAGCACCAGCACGCTCGCGCCGGAATGCGCCAGATGACGCGCAGCCGCGAGGCCGGTGTAGCCCGCGCCAACCACGACAACGTCGGCGCGGGTCGGCAATGCCGCGGCTTTCAGGTGTTGGCCGTCACGGTCTGGACGAGGTGCTTCGGAAAGGCGTACGCCTTCGCCGGCCGGCAGGGTGTCCCACCAGTAGGGGTACTCGTTCACGGTCGGGAGTTCGCGATCGGCACGGCCGCAGCTGCGAGAATCGCGCGGCCCTGGCGCTCCTGAACGAACGCCACGAGCTTCAGGTGCTCGCGCTGCCAGTCGGCCGCGAGCGGAATCTCGGCGTGCGGGATTGTGGACCCAGCGTCGCCGATCGTCGCCATGTAGCGGACCACCGCGGCGTGTGTGAGCACACGGCCGCGGTTCTCACCGCGCTTCACGTCAGACTGCAGGCGATCCTCCGTGACAGCGACAACGACGTCAGCGTGATCACCTTTGGCCAGCGGCGGCAGGTCGCTGACCTGCACCGACACGACCACCGCGGCCGGCGTCTGCGAATCGATCGTCGCGCGGATCGTGCCGTGCGGCGCGTTCGCTGCTTTCTCGAGCGCCCGGCGAGCGGCTGCCGCGTCGCTCCCGACGAATTCCGCGCGCCCGTTGACGACCATCTGCGGCGTGTAGATGCTGTCGCCGCCGAACCGTGCGGAATAGACCCTCTGCCGCTCGGTCAAGGCTGCGGACGAGAAGCGATCCTTCCAGCCGAGGCGGTCCCAGTAGTCCACGTGCTGCCCCAGACCGATGATTGCGATTCCGCCGACCGGCGGCGTGTCGATGAACTTCTGGAGCAGCACGTCGGCAGGCGGACAATCGGAGCAGCCTTCAGAGGTGAAGAGTTCGACGATGACTGGAGTCGGCGGCGCCGCATGCGGTGCCGCGGCCAGAGCTGCAAGCACGAGGAATCCGACGGGCACCAAGCCAGAACGCACCTTCGTATTCTAGTTTGAGGAGCGCGTTCCTGAGCGCGATCGGACAGCGTCCGATCCGGCGCCGCATCCAAGATGACGGATGGACGGATCTTGGCAAATGGATGCGTCCCGGCATCGGTCAGCGGTTCGTAATGGGGACGACAACAAGTGCTTGCGAAATGGAGGTTTGGTCGGCCGGAAAAACGACTGTCGCGAAATGGGACTGGTATGTCGCCTGCTGGGAATGTGGCTCAACCCAAGGAGGCCAGCATGCACTTCGTCAGAACGTGGCTCGTCATCGTCGCCACGCTGTTTGTCGCGACCGGCGCGACTGCGCAGAACACCAACGGGACGATTTCCGGCCACGTCGTGGACAGTCAAGGCCTGGCGCTGCCTGGCGTCACCGTCAACGCGACGTCGCCGAACCTGCAGGGAGTCCGCACCGTCACCTCGTCTTCGAACGGTGACTACATCTTCTCGCTGCTTCCGTCCGGGACCTATACGCTGAGCTTCGAGCTGAGCGGGTTCGAGACCCAACGGAAGACCATTTCGGTCGCGCCGACGCAGGTGGTGCCTCTCGACATCACGCTGGGCGTGGCGACCATCGCCGAAAACGTGACGGTGGTCGGTCAGACCGCCAGCGTCCCGACCAACACCGCGCAGGTCGCGACCAACTTCAAGCAGGACATGATCGCGAACCTGCCGACCACGCGCGACATCAACGCGACGCTGCTGCTGGCGCCGGCGGTGCACCCCACCGGTCCGAACGGCGCGTACTCGATCGCAGGTGCGATGTCGTTCGAGACGCTCTACATGATCAACGGCGTGAGCGTCACCGAGAACCTGCGCGGCCAGCCTTACAACCTTTACATCGAGGACGCACTGCAGGAAACCAACGTCGCCACGGCGGGCATCTCTGCCGAGTACGGACGTTTCGGCGGCGGCGTCGTCAACGTGATTACGAAATCGGGCGGCAACCTGTTCAGCGGATCGCTTCGGGACACACTCAACAACGACGACTGGCGGACGCTGACGCCCTTCGAGGACAAGAGCATCGCCGCCGATCCTCAACACAAGGATACGCGGGTCGCGAAGACCGTGCCCGCTTACGAGTACACCTTCGGCGGGCCGATCATGAAGGATCACCTGTGGTTCTTCACCGCCGGGCGGCTGCAGACCCAGGAAAGCGGACGGCAGCTGGTTATCACCAACCTCCCCTACACATTCACCGATAAGTCGCGCCGTTACGAGGCCAAGGGCACGTACTCGATCAACTCGAACCACACCATTCAGGGTGCCTACACCAGGATCACGGAGGATCTGGGCAACGCCACGTTCAACACGAGCGCCTCGATGGACACCAACAGCCTGTACAACGGCCACGAGCCGCAGAACCTCGGCACCGCAAGCTACAGCGGCGTGCTGACGCCGACGTTTTTCGTGGAAGCCAGGCTCGCGACCCGCCACTTCAGCTTCGTTAACGAAGGCGCTCAGTCAACCGACCTGATCAACGGCACGTTGCTGCTCGATCGGGCACGCGGCCAGACCCGCTACTGGTCGGCGACATTCTGCGGCGTCTGCGACCCGGAGCTGCGCGATAACACCGACGTGTTCGCGAAAGGAACCTACTTCCTGTCCACCAAAGGGACCGGATCGCACAACATGGTGTTCGGCTACGACGTCTTCAACGACAAGCGCTTCGCGAACAACCACCAGTCCGGCAGCGATTACCGCATCATCGGCACCACGTCGATCGTCGGCGCCGACGGGAGCGTCACGCCGGTGTTCCTGCCTGACGGATCGACGGTGATTCAGTGGAATCCGATTCCGGTTGGCAGTGAAGGCACCAACTTCCGCACGCACTCGCTCTTCTACAACGACAACTGGCGGATCGGCAGCCGCCTGACCGCAAACCTCGGCCTCCGCTACGACCGCAACCATGGCGCGGACAGCGATGGACGCGTGGTGGCGAGCGACGCGGGCTGGAGCCCGCGGGTCGGCGTCATCTGGGATCCGACCGGCGAACAGAAGTGGTCGGTCACCGGCAGCTTCGCCAAGTACGTGTCGGCGATTTCCAACAGCATCGCCGACTCGACGTCTCCGGCCGGCAATCCGCAGACGTTCCAGTTCGTGTACCGCGGACCGGCGATCAACGCCAACGCCGCCGCGCCGCTGACATCGACGCCGAATGCCGTTTCCAGCGTGTTTTCGTGGTTCAACGCCAACGGCGGGTCCAGCCTGCCGCTGAACGGCGCGCCGACGATTCCCGGCTTGACGCCGCAAATCCAGGGCTCGCTCAATTCGCCGAACAACCTCGAATACGCAGCCGGCATCAACCGCCAGTTCGGCAACAAGGCGACGATCCGCGCCGACTACGTGTTCCGCAACTTCCGCGATTTCTACGCCACCTTCGTCAATACCAGCACGGGCAAGGTCCAGGATCAGTTCGGCAAGACCTACGACCTGGCGCTGGTCGAGAACACCAACGACCTCGAGCGCCGCTACCAGGGATTGACGACGCAGGCCACCTATCGATTCGGTGCTGTGACTGACATCGGCGTCACTTACACGCTGTCGCGGGCACGGGGCAACGTGGACGGCGAAAACGTCAACAGCGGCCCCACCACCAGCAGCGCGTTCTCATACCCGGAGTATCACCAGGCGTCGTGGGACTATCCGGTCGGCGATCTCTCGATCGATCAGCGGCAACGCGCGCGGATGTGGATCAACTACGGCGTGCCCAAGGTCCACGGCCTGACCTTGAGCGCACTGCAGGCGATAACCAGCGGCGTGCCCTACGGAGCGATCGGCACAGTCGCCACGCAGCCGTATGTGACGAACCCCGGCTACGTGAATCCACCGTCGCCGACCAGCGCCATCGGGACGTACTACTTCACCCCGCGCGATGCATACCGGACCGAAGGCGAGCGGCGGACCGATTTCGCGGCCAACTATGTGTACCAGTTGAAGGGCACACGAAACGCGCAACTGTTCGGACAGCTCCAGGTCATCAACGTCTTCAATCAGTTTCAGCTGTGCGGGTGCGGCGGAACCGTGTTCCAGAATGGCGGCGCCGTCACCCAGACCCGGATCGATCAATCGGTGCTGAACAACTCGACGACCCCGGCGAGCTACGCGATGTTCAATCCGTTCACGACCCAGCCCGTGCAGGGAACGAACTGGGCACTCGGCCCGAACTTCGGCACGGCGCTGAATCGATTCGCGTACACCACGCCGCGGGCGCTGCGGCTGTCGTTCGGCGTCAGATTCTAAATAGGTCGGATGGGTCGGCGGCCCGCCCCTTGCGCATGACCCACCAGATCACCAATGCGAACAGCAGCGCGACCACCAGAAAGGTCGCGCCGAACAGCCAGAGCGTGCGGTAGAGGATCGACTCCGGATCCATGCGCGCATCGAGCACCAGCGGGACGCCCCGCAGCCGCTCCGCCAGCGGCTGCTCCCATTCGAGAATGTTGCCGCGGACCTCGCGCCTGGTGTTGTGATAGCGAATCTTGCTGGGCAGGTGCAGGCGGAAGGCTATGAGTTCGCGGCCGTCCCATCCGACATTCCCGACATCTCGGCCCGCGCTCGGACCGACGGTCTGCCGGTAGATGAACAGGTTGCCATCGCGGCTGAAGGAATAGGTCGACCAGGCAAACGGCGCGGCCGCTCCAAGCCGGGTGATGTCGTCCACCTCGAGCCGCACGCCGACGAATCGGCGATTGTTGCGGCGCCACTGGCTGAGCCGGACCACGTGCGTGATCGGAGTCGAATAGTAGGCGCGCACCGCCTCTACGTCCACGCGGACAGCAGGATCGGTGTCGAACGACGTGCCGCGCAGCGCGTTCAGCGCCGCCAGCGAGCTGTTGACGTAGACGGTCGCCGCTGCGGTCGAGCGAGAGATAGACTTCTTCCTCGTACTCGAACTGCCGGAACAGCGACGGCGCACCGCTGCACGCCGACGTGAACACGACGAACGTCAGGAGTAGTGGAACGCAGAGACCGCAGAGAACGTTGCGCTGATTTCTCTCTGCGGACTCGGCGATCTCCCGGTTCGATCGTCGAGAGGGCCGGCAAAACCGCATCAGCCCAGATGATATAGTAAAAATTTGTGCTCTATCTGATCGACGGCAGCTCGCAGATGTACCGCGCGTTCCACGCGCCGGTGCGCACCGCCGAAGGCGGACTGCTCCGCAACGCGCAAGGCGCACCGACCAACGCGGTCTACATCTTCGTGACGATGCTGCGCAAGCTGCTCGACGGATCACCACCCCGAGCACATCGCCGCGTCGTTCGATCTGCCCGGCCGCACCTTCCGCGACGATCTCGTCGACGACTACAAGGCCAACCGCGCGCCGATGCCGAGCGAGCTCGCACAGCAGATTCCGATGGTGCACGCCGCCTGCGAAGCGCTCGGCGTGCCGATCCTGACCTCCGAACGCTACGAGGCCGACGATGTGATCGGGACGCTGACGCCGGAAGGCGGTGGCCGCCGGCTTCGAAGTCGCGATCGTGACGATGGACAAGGACTTCTATCAGCTGGTCGGCGACGGCGTCCGCGTCTACAACCCGCGCGACGACGGCACCTGGTACGACGCCGCCGGGCGTGAAGGAGAAGTTCGGCGTCGCGACCGGATCACGTCGTCGACGTGCTGGCGCTGATGGGCGACACGATCGACAACATCAAGGGCGTGCCCGGCATCGGCGAGAAGGGCGCACGCGAGCTGATCGTCCAGTACGGATCGCTCGACAGCCTGCTCGACGCACGCCTCGGAGGTGAAGAACAAGCGCTATCGCGAGGGCCTGCTCGGCCCATGCCGAGGCGGCGCGTCAGAGCCGCGAGCTCGCGCGCATCCGCACCGACGTGCCGGTCGAATTCGACGCCGACGCGCTGCGCTACCGGGCCGGATCGCGCGAGCGCAGCTTCGAGATTTTCAACGAGCTCGGCTTCCGCGCGCTGGCCAAGGAATACGCGCCGACCGCCGCCACGATCGCCAAGACCTACCGCCTGGTGAACACCGCAGACGGCGTGCGCCGCGCTGGCCGAACGGCTGCGCGCCGCCGGACGATTCGCCCTGCGCGTGCTGCCCGACCGTCCCACGGCGATGCGCGCGTCGATCGTCGGCCTGTCGTTTTCGACGAGCCCGCACGATGCGGACTACGTGCCGATCGGTCATCGCGGGCTCGACAACACCGAAAGCCTGCCGCTCGGCGGTGGCTCTGGAAGCGCTGCGGCCGATTCTCGAGGACGACAGCGATCCGAAAAGACGGCCACGATCTGAAGTTCGACGCGATCGTGCTGGCGCGACACGGCGTCACGCTGCGGGGCATCGACACCGACACGATGCTCGCGAGCTATCTGCTCGACGCCACGCGCTCCGGTCACCTGATCGAGGACCTCGCGCTCGAGCACACCAACTACAAGGCGCTGTCCGAGGAGGACATCTGCGGTCGCGGCGTGAAGGCGATGTCGCTCGCCGAGGTGCCGGTCGAGGCGGCGATCGACCTACGCCGGTGAGCGCGCCGATCTCGCCGGTCAGCTGGCGCCGCTGCTCCGCGAAACGCTGGAGCGCGAACAGCTCACCGAGGTCTACGACCAGACTCGAACTGCCGCTGGTGCCGGTGCTCGTCGCGATCGAACGCGCCGGGCGTCCGCATCGACACCGCCGCGCTCGCAGCGCAGTCGCAGAAGGTCGATCAGGAACTGGCGCAGCGGTCGGCGGACGATCTTCGAGATGGCCGGCGGCGAGTTCAACATCAACTCGCCGAAGCAGCTCGCTGAGGTCCTGTTCGACAAGCTGCAGCTGCCGGTGCTGAAGCGGACCGGGACGTCAAAGGCGCCGTCGACCGCCGTCGAGGTGCTCGAGGAGCTGGCGCTCGCGCACGACATTCCGCGGCAGATTCTCGAGTGGCGCCAGCTGATGAAGCTGAAGGGCACCTACATCGACGCGCTGCCGCAGCTGGTGAATCCCGACACCGGCCGCGTCCACACCTGCTTCAACCAGGCGGTCGCCGCGACCGGACGCCTGAGCAGCAGCGATCCGAACCTGCAGAACATTCCCGATCCGCACGCCGCTCGGCCGCGAGATTCGCCGCGCGTTCATCGCCGATCCCGACCACGTGCTGATCTCGGCCGACTACTCGCAGATCGAGTTCCGGGTGCTCGCGCACCTGTCGGAGGAGCCGGTTCTCATCGACGCGTTCCGCGAGGGCGCGGATTTCCACGAGCAGACCGCGGTGAAAATCTTCGGCGCCGACAGCGGCCTGCGACCCGCACGAGCTGCGCAGCATCGCCAAGATGGTCAACTACGCGCTGCTCTACGGCAAAGGCGCGTTCACCCTCGCCAAGGACATCGGCGTCACCCAGCAGGCGGCGCAGGAATTCATCGACGCCTACTTCGCCGGCTTTCCGCGCGTGCGCGCGTTCATCGATCGCACGCTCGAAGACGCCCGCGTCACCGGCGTCGTCAAGACGATGTACGGACGGAGGCGGCTGGTGCCCGAGCTGAACAGCCGCGACTTCCAGCGGCGCGCCGCCGCCGAGCGCGAAGCCGTGAACATGCCGATTCAGGGAAGCGCGGCCGACATCCTCAAGCGCGCGATGATCGACGCGCACGCGGCGCTGGCGCCGCATCCCGAGGCGCGCATGATCCTGACCGTGCACGACGAGTTGCTGTTCGAGGTACCGAAGGCGCGAGCGGACGAGTTCGCCGCGATCGTCAGGAGCTGTATGGAGTCGGCGGCGAAGATGAACGTGCCGCTGACGGTGGACGTCGGCATCGGCGACAACTGGAAGGACGCGAAGCACTGAGAATCGGCGATCGCGCGATCGGTGATCGGCGATTTATTTCTGCCACATTTTTTTGAACTGCTCCCACTCCTGGCGGATCGTTTCGGGTGGCTGCGCGAGGGCCTTTGCCCGGTCGGGAACGATCGCATCCACGACCAGGCGATCGAGGTCACCACGAAGCGCGACGCCGTGATCGGTGGCCAGCGTCGCACGGACCCAGCCCGCCTGCGCCGCATCCCAGGCCGCCGATAGATCTCCCTGAAGCCGGGCGGCGTTGGCGAGCCAGTACGCGGCGGCGGCGCTGCCGGGATGGACCGCGAGCTCCTGTTCCATCCTGGTCCGGATCGCCTGATAGCGCGGCTGACGCTCGATGTCCGGGCGCGGCTTGGCTTCCCGATCGATCGCGCTCGCCCACCAGTCGAGCACCCGTTCCCGCGGCTGACCGGTCAGCGTCGTCCCGTTCTTGATCACACCGTCGAAGACGTTGGCGGCGGCGCCGAACGCGCCGTCGAAGAACAGCGTTTCGCCGAGCCCGACGATGTACTCCTCGCGCTCGCTGATGGCGAGCCGTTGAGGATCGAGGCGGCGAAAGCGTTCGCGCGCACCGTCGAGGTCGGTTGTGAGGGCGCTTTCGCGATAGCGCTCCAGATAGGACCGCGCCGCGACGAGGTCGGCGGCATCCGCGCGGCCCGGCAGGACTCGGGCCTGTTCCGCTGCGGCAATCGCGCCCTGGAAATCGTGCTGGTTGTAGAGCAGCCGGGCGCGCGCCAGCGGATCGTCCGGCGCCCGGACGGCGCCGGGGCGCACGACCAGCGCAGTCAGCAGAACGATCGCGGTAAGCAGGCGACGCACTCCGCGATGGTAGCACAGCCGAAAAACGGCTCTAAGCCATTGGGCGTCAATGTCTTACATGGCCTTTGTTACGCTTTTGGTACAATGCGGGCGATGGTCGTCCCGAGGATCGTGCCGCGCGAGGAACACCCGATTTCCCGCAAGGACATCGATCCCGATGCATTGAAGGTGCTCTACCGTCTGCGTCAGTACGATCACGTGGCGTATCTCGTGGGCGGCGGCGTGCGCGACCTGATTCTGGGACGGCGGCCGAAGGATTTCGACATCGGCACCTCGGCGCATCCGTATCAGGTCAAGAAGCTGTTCCGAAACTGCTGGATCATCGGCCGGCGTTTCCGTCTTGCGCACGTCAAGTTCGGCGAGAAGGTCATCGAGGTCGCGACGTTCCGGCGTCAGGTGGCGCCCGGCGAGGAAATCATCGCGGACGGCGTGCCGGCGCCGGATCCGTCCACGCCCGAAGGCGAACAGCTCATCCACCACGACAACACCTTCGGCACGCCTGAAGAGGACGCGTTCCGCCGCGACTTCACGATCAACGCGCTCGCCTACGACATCTCGAATTTTTCGGTGATCGACTACGTCGGCGGTCTCGAGGACTCTGCAGGCCGGCGTGGTCCGCTCGATTGGCGATCCCGACGTCCGTTTGAACGAGGATCCGGTGCGCATGCTGCGCGCGATCGCGATTGCCGCGCGTCTGGATTTTGCCGTCGAGCCGTCGCTGCTGCGCTCCATTCGCAAGCATCGCCAGGAGATTGCCAAGAGCTCGCCGCCCAGGCTGCTCGAGGAGTACTACAAGATCCTCCGCGCGGGCTCGGCGGAAAAGGCCTTCAGAAGCCTGGCCGAGCTCGGTCTGCTCGAGCCGATTTCGGCGGAGCTGCATGAGGGCGCCTCCGATCCGCTGTGGCGGTCGCTGGCGGCGCTCGATGCCTACCGGCGCCAGTTCGAATCGACGCCGGACACGATGTCGAATGCGATTCTGCTCGGCAGTCTGCTGATCCCGCTGGGCATCTCGCTCAACCCGTCACGAGGCCAGCACGGATCGGCGGCCTCGGCCGACACCAACGGCACCAAACAGGATGGCGCCGGCGCGCAGCACTCGAAGCGCCCGCGTCACGCGCCGATGCCACGGCTCGGCGAGCTGCCGCTGGCGCGCCGCGATGTCGAACGCCTCCGCCTGATCATCACCATGCAGCGCCGCCTCAGCGACATGACCGCGAGCCCGCGCGCGCAACTGGCGCTGGCGCAGCGCGGCATCTTCCGCGAGGCGCTGACGTGGATGGAAGTCCACGGCGACTCGCCGGCGGTGGTCGAACACTGGATGGGGATTCTCGACGAGGGCGGGGACGTCGAACCGGCGACGCCCGGTTCCGAGCCAGCCGAGCCGGCGGAAGAGGACGGCCTTCGCAGACGTCGCCGGCGGCGCCGGCGCCGCAGGCGCGGTCAGGCGCCGCAGGGCTGACCAGCGCCCGCGAGGGACCTGCCGATTGAGTTAGACCGACTCTGCATCGGAGGCGGGACGGTCATTTCGGATGGGCACTCCCGGTTCGCAGCGTGGCAAACCAGCCCTCCGGCGGAGGACTGACGACGAAGGCGTCGATTGGGGTCTGCCGATCACCGGTGAGCCGACTGCTCATCTCTCGGGTTGACCGACTGGGAAGTGCAGCTGGCCGCCATCACTCGAATCATGAAGGCATCACCGACGGAGGCTTGATGAGCATCCGGACGCGCGTTGCCGGCGGCCTTCGCTCACTCTTCGACGCGGAACGCGACCTCGACGCCGAGCTGCGCGATCGACGCGAAGATGGCGGCGGGCATGAGCCGCGCGGCGGCGACCCGCGCCGCGCGCGTTGACCTCGGCAGCGTGGAAGCCGTGAAAGACCGTGTCCGCGACGTCGGTTGGGAATCGATCGTCGACAGCGTGTGCCAGGACGTGCGGTACGCCTTCGCTCGCTGCGCAAGTCGCCCGGCTTCACGGCCGTCACGTCTCACGCTCGCGCTCGGCATCGGCGCCAACACCGCCATCTTCAGCCTGATCGACGCGCTGATGCTGCGATGCTGCCGGTCCGCGAACCGCAAGGGCTGGTGATGCCGGTGAGCCAGTACCCGGCGAGCCCGACAATGCCGGTTTCTCCTGGACCATGTTCGAGCGTTGCGTGATCAGAGCCGCGTGTTCTCGATCTCTTCGGCGTATCACCGGTGCGCTTCCAGGTGACCGGCGATGGACTCGAGGAGGAACCGGTCGAAGGCGCCTATGCGGTCGGCACGACGTTTCCCACGCTCGGCGTGCAGCCGATCATCGGCCGCCTCTTTGGTCCACCCGACGATGCGTCGGACGCGCGAACGCGGCGGTGGCCGTGGTGAGCTGGGAGTACTGGAAACGCCGATTCAATCTCGACCCGGCTGTTGTCGGCAGGCGCCTCGTCTTGAACGGCGCGCCGGTGACGGTGATCGGCGTCCTCGAGCGCGGGTTCTTCGGCCTCCAGGTCGGTGCAAAGACGGACGTGTGGGTTCCGCTCGCGATGGACACCACCCACCGGCAGCCCACCCGCCGGTTGAGCGACCAGTTCGGCCTCGATGTGATGGGACGCCTGAAACCTAGTGTGACGCTCGAACAGGCGCGAGCCGACATGGCGTTGCTGAATCGAGCGAGGGTCGAGGAGCTGGCGCAAATGAGCGGCGACCGGAAATGGCTGCAGGCGAAGCTGGACGTAAGGCCGGCGGGCGGCGGATTCCCGACGCTGCGCCAGGTCTATGGTCAGCCACTGCTCGCGTTGATGGCCATCGTCGGACTACTGCTGCTGATCGCCTGCACGAACATCGCAAGCATGCTGCTGGCGCGCGGCGCGGCACGGCAGCGCGAGATGGCGGTACGTGTGGCGCTGGGCGCGGGCCGCTGGCGTCTGGCGCGACAGGTGCTGACTGAATCGCTGCTGCTCGCGGCGGCCGGCAGCCTGCTTGGCGGATTCGTCGCGTACGTCGGCGCCGACGTGCTCGTGCGGATCATCACGTCTGGACGCATGGTCGGGGTTGCCGCGAGGCATCGACTTTCAGGTACAGCCGGACACGCGCGTGCTGCTGTTCACGCTCGCAGTCGCCGCGCTGACTGGCGTCCTGTTCGGTCTGGCTCCCGCGTGGACCGCGTTCGCCTCGGCGCCGGCATCGTCGCTCCGCGAGGTCGGCGCTGCGAGCGACACGCGATTGCGCCGGCTGTTCGGAAAGAGCCTGGTCGTCGTCCAGGTGGCGCTGTCGGTAGTGCTGTTGAGCGCCGCCGGGCTCTTCGTCAGTCATCTGTGGAACCTGCGCAACGTCAACCTCGGATTCCAGCGCGACTCGGTGCTGCTGGTCACGCTGGATCCCGGCGGCAGCGGCTACAAACCCGATCGCCTGACCAGCCTCTATCAGGAGCTGCTCGGGCGGCTGCAGGCCATTCCCGGCGTGCGCTCGGCCACGCTCAGCGGGGTGACGCCGGTCGACGGCGCGGGCGCGTCGCGCTTCGGCCGTGTCGAAGACTCGCAGGAGCCACCGGAGGAACGTCGACGCTTTGCGCTGAACTGGATCGGCCCCAAATACTTCGCCACGCTCGGCACGCCGTTGATTGCGGGTCGCGACTTCCAGTTCGAGGACGCCCGACGACCGCGCGTGGCGATCGTGAATCAGGCAATGGCGCGGCACTACGTCGGCGAGGGGAATCCACTCGGCAAGCATGTGACCTTCGACGGCGACGACAAGCCCTACGAGATCGTCGGCGTGGCGGCGGACGCGAAATACCTGAACCTGTACGAGGCGCCGCCGAGCATGGTGTACATGAACGCCTTTCAGGAAGGCCAGATCCGGTCGAAGTTCGCGCTCAGGACCGGCGTGTCACCCTCAGCGATCACCGCCGAGGTGCGACGTACCGTGCAGGATGTGCTGAAGACGGTCCGCGTCGCGAAGGTGACGACGATGGACGAACAGGTGGATGCGTCGATCATTCCTGAACGGCTGATGGCGACACTGTCTGGCTTCTTCGGCGGGCTCGGGGCTCTGCTCGCGGCAATCGGGTTGTACGGACTGCTCGCCTACACCGTGGCGCGACGCACCAGCGAGATCGGCGTCCGCATGGCGCTCGGCGCCACCCAGGGCGACGTGAACGCGCATGGTACTGACGAGCGCGCTCGGGATGGTAGGCATCGGGCTCATCGTCGGCGCACCGCTCGCCGTCTGGAGCAGGCATTTCGCGGCGCCGGTGATTGAGAATCCGTGGGTCGAGATTGCCCGCCGCGACAATGGCCTGACCGTCGACGCCGCGCTGCCGATCGCGTTCGCCGTCGTCACGATCATCGCGGTGGCGCTGATTGCGGCGTACGTCCCAGCCAGGCGCGCCGCGCGGGTCGATCCGATCAAGGCGTTGCGTATCGGCGGAAACTGAAGGCCCGACTTCGAAAGGCTACGCGGCGATTTCTTCGATCGTCTTGGACGGCTTCGCCAGGCGCAATGCGATCAACAACTTGATGATCGGCCACGCCGGATCGATCTCGCTCGGCTTGAAGCTGAATTTCGGGCTGCGAGGATAGCCGTGGTGGTTGTTGTGCAGCCCTTCGCCGCCGGTGATGAGCGCCAGCGTCCTGATGTTGGTGGCGGTGTTGTCGAAATTCCTGTAGCCGACGTGATGACACAAGCCGTTGATCGAAGAGGACAGCACGAACACGTACATCACGGCGTGAATACCGGCGGCGAGCAGCGCCCACCACACCCCAATCGCCGGTCCCAGGATCGCGACGAGCAGGCTGGTGCCGACCAGCAGGCCGAGCAGGCCGCGATTGAAGACGTGGGTGTCCCACCAGCCGTCCTTGATGTCCCGCGCATAGCGTTCGACGACGTCGGTGTTCTTGATTTCGCGGACGTAGTAGAAGACGTTGCCGAGCTGGACGTTCCAGAAGCCTTCGATCTTCGGGCTGTGCGGATCGCCTTCCTCGTCGGTGAACGCGTGGTGCTTGCGGTGCACCGCGACCCACTCCTTGGTGCACTGGCCGGTGGTCAGCCACAGGGCCATCTTGAACGCCCACTCGACGCCGGGGTGCACGCTGAGCGCCCGATGCGTGGCGCAGCGGTGCAGGTAGATCGTCGTGCTGAATACGGCGACCTGAATCAGCGCCGCGGCCGCGACGAGCGCGATGAGGAGATGCGAAAGCACGGAATACCCTCCACCGGTAATGCGATGTGATCGAGAGTCCTGAGGGTGAGAGAGGCCGGATGGTACCACGGAGATCGCGGTTCATCCGGCCGGGTGATTGTCAGACTTTTGTATTACCCCTGCGTCCGCTCGAATTCGCGCATGAACTGCACCAGCGCATCGACGCCGGCCTCGGGGAACGCGTTGTAGATCGAGGCGCGCATGCCGCCGACTGAGCGGTGGCCCTTGAGACCGTCGAGGCCGGCCGCGGTCGAGGCCTTGATGAATTGCTTCTCGAGATCTTCGGTGGCGAGGCGGAACGTGACGTTCATCAGCGAGCGGCAATCTTTGTGTGCCGTGCCACGGAAGAAACCGGTGCGGTCGATTTCGTCGTACAGCTTCCTGCCTTTGCGTTCGTTGACCGACGCAATCGCGGTCAGTCCGCCTTCGGCCCGTAGCCACTTCATCACCAGTCCGAGCGCGTACACGGAGAACGCCGGCGGCGTGTTGTACATCGAGCCGTTTTCCGCGTGCACGGCGTAGTTCAGCATCGTCGGCAGCGACTTCTGCGAGCGCGCCAGCATGTCCTCGCGCACGATCACCACGGTGACGCCGGCGGGGCCCATGTTCTTCTGGGCGCCCGCGTAAATCAGCGCGTGCTTGGTGACGTCGATCGGCCGGCTGAACATGTCCGACGAGGTGTCGTTGACCAGCGGAGTGTCGCCGACGTCCGGAAGATCCTTGAACTCAGTGCCCTCGATGGTGTTGTTCGACGTCATGTGAACGTAGGCGGCGCCAGGCGTCAGCTTCAGCTCGGCCTGCGTCGGGACGCGCGAATAGTTTTCCGACTTGGTGGTCGCGGCGACGTTGACGCTGCCGACCTTCTTTGCTTCCTTGACGGCCTTCTCCGCCCACGATCCGGAGTCGATGTAGTCGGCGGTCGCGCCGGCGGTCAGCAGGTTCATCGGCACCATCGAGAACTGCATGCTGGCGCCGCCCTGCAGGAACAGCACCTTGTAGTTCGCGGGGATCGCCGCCAGCGCACGGATGTCC
Source organism: uncultured Acidobacteriota bacterium (assembly GCA_963711765.1). Lineage (GTDB taxonomy): Bacteria > Acidobacteriota > Vicinamibacteria > Vicinamibacterales > CAVVIG01 > CAVQFC01. Next base: position 688,133 of record CAVQFC010000001.1, read on the forward strand.
GCTTCCGCCTGCGCCAGGATGGCCTCGAACGGCGCCGAGCGGTGGCTGATTTCGAGGATCGAGGCGCCGGCCGACGGCAGCGCCAGCATGTCGCGCTGAATTTCTTCGAGGACCGGCAGCGGCAGCACCGCGGGCCCCGCGGCAAAGTTGAAGATGCGATGAACGGTGGTCATGGTTGTCCCTGTCTGCTTGTCAGGAAGTGCCTTGGTGCTTTCGTGATGCCGGGTACATGGTTAGATGGTGACGAGATGCAGGTCGAGGATGTCGTCATTGCCATCCTGAACCTGCCGCAGGATCGCCTCCGAAGGCGCACCGTCGAGATTGATGCGGGCGACGGCCGCGTGCGCGCCTTCGAAGATGATGTTGTCCATTTCCTGGACGTTGATGTTGCCGCTGCGCAGGTGTTCGAACACGTGCGCCAGCACGCCGGGCCGGTCGCGATGGCGGACCACCAGCATGTGCGTCGCGGGCGTCTGCTTCGCCAGATTGACCACGTTGGGGACCTTGCCGGTGTCCTTGTAGGCCGACACGATTCGGACCGTTTCGGCGGCGATGGCATCCTGCGCCTGATCGGTGGAGGCGCCGATGTGATGGGTGCCGTACACGTTCTGCTGCGCGACCAGACCGTCCTTGAATTCGGCGGTCCCTGACGCCGGCTCGGACGGGAAGACGTCGAGGCCGACTTTGATGTCGCGTTCGCGAACCACACGTTCGAGTGCGGTGTAGTCCACGACCTCGGCGCGCGCGGTGTTGATGAAGTACGACCCTGGTTTGAGACGCTCGAGGACCGACCCGTCGACCAGGCCTCTGGTGTCGGCGTTGAGTGCGAGGTGCACGCTGAGCACGTCGCAGCGATCGGCAACCTCCTGCGGCGAGCGCGCCAGCGACATCGGGATCGGCTGATCGTCAACGCTGTCCCTGCCGCTTGCAAACCGCCGGCTCCACACCACGATCGGCATGCCGAACGCGTGCGCGCGCTTCGCCATCTCCTGACCGATGTTGCCGTATCCGAGCAGGCCGAGGGTGCGGCCGAATACGCCGCGCGCCTTGGAGTATTCCTTTTTGTTCCAGCGTCCGGCGCGGAGTTCAGCGACGTTGTCGGGCACGCGGCGATCCAGCGACAGCAACAACGCAAACGCCAGTTCCGCGACCGCGATGGCGTTCTTGCCGGGGCAGTTCGACACGTAGATACCGCGTTTGGATGCGGTCGCGACGTCGATGGTGTTGTAGCCGGCGCCCGCTCGCACGATCAGCGAGAGCGACCCGGCCTCGAGCATGGGCGCGGTCACGGCGGTGCCGCGCACGACCAGCACGTCGGCGGCCGTCTCCTTCACCGCCTGCGACCAGCGCATCGTCTTTCAGGTCGGGCTGATAGATGACATGGCAGCCGGCGGCTTCGAGACCGTCGATGCCGCTCGCTTCGAACTTGTCTGCAACTAAGACCTTCACGGGGGGCTCCGCTCTACGCTCTCTACGTCCTACGTTCGTCGTTCGTCGTTCGTCGTTAACGGCGTCAGATGAGGTGAATGAGCAGGCCGTCACGCAGCTTGGGTTCGAACCAGGTGGACTTCGGCGGCATGATCGCGCCGGCGTCGGAGACGGCCATCAGATCGGAGACGCTGACCGGGAACAGCGAGAACGCCACCGCGGCTTTGCCCGAATCGACCAGCCGCTCGAGTTCCGCGGTGCCGCGCGCGCCACCGACAAAGTCGATGCGCTTGTCGGTCCGGACGTCGGCAATGCCGAGCACCGGCGCCAGCAGGCCGTCCTGCAGGACGCTGACGTCAAGCGATCCGATCGCATCCGCCGGATTTGGCGTAGCACGCGGACGAAGCGTGCGCCAGCTGCCGTTGAAGTACATCGCGATGTCGCCGCGCCGGGCCGGCGTCGCCGGACCCGCAGCCATCTCGAAGCGATCGCCGACGGCTTTCAGAAAATCCTCCGGCGAGAGCACGCCAAGATCTTTCACGATGCGGTTGTACGACAGAATCTGCACCTGATCGTGCGGGAACGCGACGGCCAGCACTGTCGAACAGTCGGCCGCGTCGCCGAGCGACGTACCTGCGCGTCCCTGGTCCTTCATCTCGGTGCGGGCGCGCGCCGCGCTGGCGGCGCGATGATGGCCATCCGCGATGTAGAGCGCGGGGATGCGACCGAAGGCCGCCACCAGCGCGTCACGGTCCGCGCCGGTCACCTGCCAGATCGTGTGCTGCACGTCGTCGGACGCCTTGAAATCGAAAAGTGGCGCGCCGCTAAGCACACGTTCGGCGATGCGGTTGACGTCGGCAGCGGCACGATACGTGAGGAACACCGGGCCGGTCTGCGCGCCGAGCGCGATCATGTGACGGGTCCGATCGTCTTCCTTGTCGCGCCGGGTCCGCTCGTGTTTCTTGATGACGTCCCGATCGTATTCGTCGATCGCAAAGCAGGCGGCGAGGCCGACCTGCGCGTGATCGCCCATGCGCAGGCGATAAAAGTACAGGCTGGCCTGATCCTCGACCACCAGCGACGATCGCAACATCTTGAAGTTGGCGACGGCGCGGTCGTAGACGCTGTCGGCGTGCGGATCGGTGCCGGCCGGGAGATCGATTTCAGCGCGCGAGACGTGAAGAAAACTGAGCGGATTTCCCGCCGCCAGCGCACGCGCTTCGTCGGTGTTCACGACATCGTAAGGGACGGCGGCGATCTTCGGGGCGGCGGCGGTCGTCGGTCGAAGCGCACGAAACGGAATCAGCGTAGCCATGGGGCTCAAATTATAACGTTCATTCCGATCGGAAACCGAAGACGGCAGAGCCGCTATTGCGCGACGGGACCGGCGTCGGCGGCGCGAGCGACATCCGCTGACAACTTCGCAAACGCGGAATCGCGCGCGGCGGTGAACGCCGCCATCTGAGCGGCGGGAACCGGATCCGCTGGAGGCATCGCGCGATGTGCGGTGACGGGGTTGATGTAGACGCCGTGCTGCTTGAGCCGGTAGTCGAGATGAGGACCGGTCGCCAGGCCGCTCGAACCGACCCGGCCAATCAACTCGCCCTGACGCACATGCGATCCGGCTCGCACCGCGATCGACGAGAGATGGAGATACTGCGTTTCGAAGCCGTTGGCGTGCCGCAGATGAACCATTCGTCCAGCTCCGCCGCTCATCCCGGCCGACACCACGACTCCGTCGGCGACCGCCTGTACCGGCGCGCCCTCGGGGGCGCGGTAGTCGACGCCGAGATGCGCTCGCACTTCGCGCAGGATCGGGTGCAGACGACCGGACGAGAACGCCGACGTGACCACGGGTTGAAACTTCAGCGGCGAGGCGAGAAAGAACCGGCGCATCGACACGCCGCGATCGTCGAAATACGACGCCTTTTCCCCCTCGGGAGCGAACCGCACCGCCCGCACGTGCCGTCCGGCGTTGACGAACTCGGCGGCGAGCACTGGACCATAGCCGGCGAAGACGTGATTGTCGCGATACTGCTTCTCGACCGTGAGCTCGACGCGATCGCCGGGCTGCACCTCGGTGCTGAAATCGATCTCGCCGCCGAAGATGTCGGCGATCGCGAGGGTCAGGTCGATGGTTTCGCCGGCGGCGGCGAGCGCGGCAACCAGCGACGTCGCCTGGTGATCGATCTGCGCCTGGACCACTTCGACGCTGCGGATCTTGGGAATCGGCACAATGGTCGCCACCAGCGCGTCAGCCGTCGATCGCATCACCTGGAGAAAACGATCGCCGTCGATCTCGTATTCGAACTCCCTCAGCGATCCCTCGATCGTCGTCCGCAGGCGGTAGGGCTGATCGGCGCGCACCTTGCGGAGATCGAAGACCGCCGCGGCCTGCGCGATCAGCGCAGAGGCATCGGCGGCCGCGAGCTTCTGCGCGCGCAGCATCGATGCCAGGGTGGCGCCGCGCGCAATCCGCGCCGAGACGACGTGGACCTCCGACGCCAGCGACAGGTCGTGCGCGTCCGGATTCGGCGGTGGGTCGCCGGCCGCCTGTGGCGGTTTGCCGCACGCGGCTGCCGCGAGCATCACAACGAGCAGGGAGAGGGAAAGACGACGCACTGGGATCGATCCACGGGCCACTATGATTTGGACGAACAGCAGCCGCTCTGGTCGGCATCGTAACATGCGAATTCTGATAAAGTCCGTGGTTTTGGAGGTGTGCACGCTCATGCATGTTCGCCGGACGTTCGCTCTCACCCTTCTCGCCGCTCTCGTCGCCGGTCTGCCGCTCGCCGCGCAATGGCAGGGCACCGAACACCTCGACCTCGATGCGATCTACCGCATCAAGGACGAAGGACTGCAGCGCTCGAAGGTCATGGAGATCGAGAGCTACCTGACCGACGTTTACGGGCCGAGGCTCACCGGGTCGCCGAACATCAAGGAGGCGGCCGACTGGGCCATGAAGACGATGAAGGACTGGGGACTGACGAACGTGCACCTGGAGACGTGGCCGTTCGGCCGCGGCTGGCAGAATCAGCGCTTCACCGCAAATGCGGTGACGCCGCGCGTCCTATCCGCTCATCGCCTATCCCAAGGCCTGGACGCCAGGCACCAACGGTCCAGTCACCGGTGACGCGGTCATCGCCGTGATCGATACCGACAAGGACTTCGACAACTTCCGCGGCAAGCTGCGCGGCAAGTTCGTCCTGTCAATGGCGATGCGGGAGGTGCCGGCTCACTTCGAGCCGCAGGGCTCGCGCTACACCGATGCGGAGCTGAAGGATCTGGCGAAGCAGCCCGACGCGGGTCGCGGGCGCGGACGCGGCAACTTCAACGCCGCCGCGGAATTCAATCGCAAGAAGACCCAGTTCTGGATCGACGAAGGCGTCGCGGCCGTGCTCGACTTCAGCCGCGGCGACGATGGCACCGTGTTCGTGCAGTCGCCGCAGGGCGTGTCGCGCGATCCAAAAGGACCGGCGCAGCCGGCCCAGGTGACGCTGGCAACCGAACACTACGGCCGCATCTGGCGCACGCTCGAGAAGAACATTCCGGTCACGCTGCAGATGGACATCGACAACAAGTTCTTCGACGCCGACCAGAACGCCTTCAACGTCGTCGCCGAACTGCCGGGGACCGACAAGGCCGACGAGGTGGTGATGATCGGCGGCCACTTCGATTCGTGGCACACCGCAACCGGCGCCACCGACAACGCCGCCGGATCCGCGGTGATGATGGAGGCGATGCGCATCCTCAAAGTCAGCGGCGTCAAGCTGCGCCGAACGGTGCGCATCGGGCTGTGGGGCGGCGAGGAAGAAGGACTGCTCGGTTCGCGCGAATACGTCAAGGCGCACTACGCCGATCCGGAAACCATGCAACTGAAGCCGGAGCACGCGAAGTTCGCCGGCTACTTCAACGTCGACAACGGAACCGGGCTGATTCGCGGCGTCTACCTGCAGGGGAACGAGGCCGTGGCCCCGATCTTCACCCAGTGGATGGAGCCGTTCAAGAATCTCGGGATGGACACGCTGACGATCCGCAATACCGGCGGCACCGACCATCTGTCCTACGATGCGGTGGGTCTGCCCGGGTTCCAGTTCATCCAGGACGAGATCGAGTACGACCTCGCGAACCCACCACTCGAACATGGATCTCTACGAGCGCGTCCAGCCGAACGACATGATGCGCAACGCGGTCATCGTCGCTTCGTTCGTGATGAACACGGCCAACCGCGACGACAGGCTGCCGAGAAAGCCGCTGCCGAAGGCGCAGCCGCGGCCGGCGCGCGGCACCGGCGCGCAATAGCGACCGGCGTTCACGAGGATCGACGACGATCGACGGCCTTCGTGTTCGTCGTGGCGTCGTGATTAAGAGCGTCCGTAGCGGTCGGCCCAGCCTCGCAGCGTCGCTTTCCGCTCGCGCGCGTCCGCGTGCTGGTCGAGCTGGTCGACCGGCCACGGCAGCCTGAACGTCCAGTTGTCGGCGCTGACCGTGGCTGGTTCGTTGACGCGATCGCGCCACCCGAAGACATCCTGCACCGGCAGCAGCACCAGCCTCGGACGCAGACGCGTAGATCGCCTCGAGCAGCGCGTCCCGCACGTGCGGGTTGAAGGGCGCCTGTGCGATGTCGAATCCGGCCGTCACGCTGTTTGATCGTGTCGCAGCGCGGCGACGCGGTTCCGTTCGTCGCCGGATGATCCTTCCCACCAGATCGCCATCGGCTCGGTGTCGTGGGTGCCGGTCGCGGCAACCGACACGCGGGGATACTCAGACGGATCGCGGAACGGCAAGCCCGGTTCGTGCCACTTCCGCTCCCAGCGAAACACGCGGAAGCCCGGAATGCCGAGGCGCGCCAGCGACGCGCGCACGAAGTCGGGCACGGTCCCGAGATCCTCGGCGACGATTTCCGCGCCGGGACTGCGCAGCACCGAAAGCACGCGCTCGCCGAGCGCCTGCTGCGACGCCTGATCCGAAGGCGTGAAGAAGCCGTCGCCGCCGGCCACCGGACGTCCGTAAGTGCGGTAGAAGCCGACCAGGTGATCGACGCGGTAGCCATCGAACAGATCCGCGCTGCGGCGGGCCCGCTCGTGCAGCCAGCGGAAATCCTCGCGCTCGATCGCCTCCCAGTCGTACAGCGGCATGCCCCAGTTCTGGCCGGTCGCGCTGAACGCGTCCGGTGGCGCACCCACCGACACATCGAGACGGAACTGATGCTGCCGCACCCAGACGTCGGCGCTGTCGCCGTCAACCATGAACGGCAGGTCGCCGAACAGCTGCACGCCGTGGGTTTCGAGGCGGGCGCGGCGCCACTGCATACCGGCGATCCATTGCAGGTACTGGAAGTAGAGCACCTCGCTGCGCCAGCTCGCGGCGCAGGTGATCGATCGCCGCCGGCTCGCGGCGCTGCAGCTCCTGCGGCCAGGTCGTCCACGGCCGTTCGCCTTCGCGCGCGTGCAGCGCTCGGAACAGGCTGTAGTCCTCGATCCACCACGCCTGCTCGCTCAGATAGAAACGGAGAGAACGCGCGCGCTCGGTGTCGCGGCGCCATTCGGCGTCGACGAATCGCTCGAAGGCCGCGCGCAACGCGGACTGCTTCAACCGCCGGACCGTGGCGTGCTCGACGCGCCGGCTGGCGCGAACGGCCGCGAGCGCGGCCTGATCCGCGGCGGAAAGCGCGCCCTCGCCTCCCAGCGCGGCAAAATCGGGAACCGCCGGCACTCGAATGAAGATCGGATCGAGCGCCATGGCGCTGATCGCCGAGTACGGCGACTGCTGACCGGGCGCCATCTCGTTGAGCGGCAGCATCTGCATGACGCGCACGCCGGCCTCGGCCAGCCAGGCGGTGATCGGCTCGATGTCGCCGGTGTCGCCGATGCCCCAGCTCTCGCTGGACGGACAGGAGAACAGCGGCAGCAGCAGCCCTGCCCGTCGCTGGTCGTGCGTTTCGGCGTCGCTCATGATCCGGTCGATTCCGTGCAATCGAAGTGCCGGAACACGCGCGCGATGCCGTCTACAAACGTCTCAGGCTGCGGCAGCAAGCTGACCACCAGGTACGATTCGCGCGGGAAGTCGAAAAAATATCCGGGATGCGTAAGAACACCGTATGACGTGAGCAATCCGATCACCAGATCTTCTTCCGATTCCAGGTCGGAACCTGGATCACCGCGTACCAGCCGCCGCCGCTGCGCAGAACGCGGCACGACGGCAACCCCGCGACGGCGCCACGCAGCCACTGGTAGTTGGCACGCACGCGCGCGGCGATTTGCTCGCGGACGCTGACGCCACGCGCCAGCAGATCGCGCGCCGCCAGCTGCACCGGCGTCGATACGGAGAGGTAGGTGTCGGCAACCAGCTCGAGTCGATCGATCGCTGCCGCCGCCAGCGACGCTGGCCCGGCAACCGCAATCCAACCGAGCTTGACCTGCGGCAGACCTGACCGATTTCGAGAGTCCGCCCAGCGCAAACGCCAGCACATCCGAACGCGACAGCGTCCGCCCAGCCGAGGCGGCATGGCCCGGTTCGAGTTCGTAGTCGGCGAATACTTCGTCGGCGATGATGGCAATGCCGCGCGGAGCGCACAACGCGGACAGCCGATCCATCTCGGCATGCGTCGCTGAGGATCCGGTCGGGTTGTTCGGGCTGACGAGCAGCACGGCGCGCGTTCGCGCAGTCAGCGCCCGCTCGATGCTCGCGAAATCGATCGACCACCCGCCGTCGATATCGAGGTCGTAGCCAGTCGCCGTGACCTGATCGAGGCGCGTCAGGTGATCGAACAACGGGTAGCTGGGACGCGGGACGAGCACCTCGTCTCCGGCGTCAGTCAACAGCTTGAACAGCATGCCGTACGCATCGCTGGTACTGGCAGTCAGGACTATTCGGCCGGGGGCGACCTCGATGCCTCGACGCGCGTAGTCCGCGGCGACGGCGCGCCGTGCGTCGAGCGCTCCGGCAGGCTCCGGCTCGTAGCGCAGTCCGCCGGGGTCGGCCATCCGCGCAAGCAGATCCGGCGGATAGTCGAACCCGGCGCAGGTCGGATTCGCCAACGTGAGATCGATGAACGGCTGACCTTCGGATCGGCGGCGCTGAACGGCGTCGGTCAATCGATTCGACGCGAGGCTGGCGGGGAGGCGGGCGGAGAACACGGATCCTAAGAACCAGGGACTATTTCGATCCGCTCGATCACGTCGCCCTCGAGCACCTGGTCGATGACGTTGATGCCGTTGAGCACCTGTGCGAAGACGGTGTACTCGTGATCGAGGCGCGGGTTGTCGGCGAGATTGACGAAAATCTGCGCGTCGCCGGTGTCGCGCCCGCGCGTCGAGATGCCGACCGAACCGCGCACATGAGGCCACAAGCCGACTTCGTCGCGCATGAACGGCGAATCGCCGATGTACTCGCTGGCGCCTGGACTGCCGCCCTGGATGACGAAGTTCGGCACGACGCGGTGAAACGTCAGGCCGTTGTAGTAGCCGGCCTGGGCGAGACGCGCGAAGCGCAGCACGGTGGCCGGCGCCTGCGCCGTCACCAGCGTCAGATCGAACGTGCCGAGCCCGCGAATGGTGATGCGGGCGCGAGCCGAGGCGAGGCGGCGCAGATCGTCGGCATTCAAGTCGGACGCCGGCGCCGACGCAGGTGTTTTGCGCGGCGGCTCGCCAAGGCCGGTCAGCGTCTTCGCGATCGCGTCACGTGCGTCGTGCGAGTTGTCGCGTCCGGCCGCGACCAGCCGACCCCATGCGGCCTCGAGCGCCGGTATCGCGAGCTCGGGATGCGGCGTGTCGGCGAGCGCCAGGGCGGCCGCGCGGACGATCTGATTGCCGCTCCGGGCCAGCTCTGACGCGTAGACGGCGTCGGCGTCATGCCCCGCCACTTTTCGCAGCCCTTCAACCGCCGCTTCCCGCACATTGTCGTCATCGTCCTGCGCGAACCGTTCGAGCGCGGCGCGGTTGCCGAGTTGGGTCGCCGCACGCGCCGCGTACATCCGCAGCTGCCAGACTCCTGACGCCGTGAACTGCGGCAACGCCGCGGTGGCGGAGTCGGGCGCGATGCTCGCCAGCGCGACCAGCGCGTGCGCCGCGCGATGCCAGCCGCGCGGCACGCTCGCAGCCGATAGATCCGCCACGGCCCGCTCGAGTGTGGCGACGACTCCGTCGGTGGCCGGCAGCGAATCGACGGCAGGCGCGGCAGGGGCGTTTGCGTCCTGTGCGCCGCCAGACGCGGCCGCGGAAGCGGGCAACGGATCAGCGACAGAGGTCGAAGCGGTTGGCGGATCAGCGACAGGCGCGTCAGCCGGCGGCGCGGTAGTGGGCGGGGCGGCAGTTGACGGCGCGGTAGTGGACGCCGCGGCGACCGGCGCAGGTGCCGGAGCCGCGGCGGTGGCAGACGGCGCTGCGACGGGACATGCGGCAAGCTGATCGAGGCCAACCAGCGCGACGTTAGTGTCGCGATCGTGGGTTGCGATCAGAGAGGCGGAGCACGCGTCGGCATCGCTGCGCGCGCGCACGGCCTTCAACGCCTCGAGACGCACCGGCGCCGAGTCGTCTTTGAGTCCCGACGCCAGGACGCGGCGGGCCAGATCCGCGGTCACGCCGCTTCCGCCGGCGACAGCCGCGTGCATGGCGATGCGTCGGACCTGAGCGTCCGGATCGGACGCCGCCTTCTGAAGCGTTTCATCATCAACGGCGGCCACTGTGATCAACGCTTCCATCGCGAGGCGACGAACGCGGGCGCCGGTCGCGGCCTCTCGCGGCGCCAGCTCCGACAATCGCCGCAACCGCGTCACCGCATCGTCGCCCGGCGGACGCAGCTTGCGCTGGATTCGGGCGTAGGCCTCGAGCCCCTTGGCGACGCCGAGACGATCGGTCACGTTCACCGCGGTCGAAGCCATTTCCAACAAGGCGCGCTCGGCGGTCTCGGCCTGCGCCGCCGTCGCGTAGGGCAAGCGGCCGATGCTTTCGCAAATCGCCGCGCGCACGTCGGGATCCGCTTCGACCTTGAGTCGCGTGGCCAGCGCCGCGAACGCGGCATCTCGTGCCGCTGCGGACGCGGACGGTTCACGTTTCCAGCCTTGCGCGGCCTGGGCGATCGCGTCCGCGGCCTCGGAGCGGACCTCCGGCAGCGCGTTTCGCAGCGCGAAGGTGATGTCGGGAATCAGGGTCGGGCGTTCGAGGCGGCCGAGGGCCCGAATCGCAATCCGCACGGTCTGTGGATCGCCGCTGTGCGCGCCCGATCGAATGATCGACAGATCGTGCGGCGTCGGCGCGCGGCGATCTTCGGCCTGCAGCACCGCCAGCCTCGAGACTCGCGGCGCCGGCGGGGGTTCGTCCTGCGCCCGAGCTGTCGCTGGCAGCACGCAGAGGCCGCAGACCACGCAGAGAATGCGAACCAACCCCGTGAGTTGTCTCTCTGCGAACTCTGCGAGCGCTGCGTTCCGCATCGTGACTCACCCCCGCAGGTGCCGCGTCGCGGCTGAGTACTCCAGCATTTGCGCGCTGAGATCGAGCGGGTACGAGATGGCGACGTCGGTGATGCGGCCCGCGGCGTCGGTGACCGCTTCGAGGCGCGGCATCACGAACGCGGTATAGGACGGCAGCTGCAGGTGATCGACGCGCGCGACCACTTCGTCGCGGAGCGCGGGATCGAAGTGCACGCCATGAGCATCGACCAGCGCCAGCGCCGCGGCGTAGTCGCCCTCGCCCTTGATCCGTTGCACTTCCGCCAGCAGACGACCGACGCCGTCGCGAAACGCCGCCGGATCCACCATCACGAAGTAGGTCTTGCCGTCGCGCCTGCGCACCTCGATCGCCGACGTGTTCGCCATCAGCCAGCGCACGATCATCTGGCGGTTGCGCATGTGGTCTTCTTCGATCTCGGTGCCCTCGCGCATCCGCCGCAGCTGGACCAGCGCGTTGCGGGCGTAAGCCTCGTACTCGGCGCGGACGATTTCCTGGTGGTCGTCTTCGGACAGCAGCTCCAACTCGACCAGCTGCGGATCGGGCAGGAAGTACAACGCCACCAGATCGGCGCGCGATTCCTCGATCGCCGAGAACTGCTCTTTCAGCGCGGTTTGCGGACTGCCGTTCAACCGCTCGTCCACCTTTCCCGAACCATGGCCGATCACCTCGTGCATGTTGGTGGTCAGCTCGCTCGCGAACGCGCTCCACTTCCTGGCGCGTTCGGCTTCTTCCGGCGTCCAGGAAAACTCGCTGCGGAATTCGGGCAGCGTCGACTTGTCGTAGGCCTCGCTGACGTTCGACAGCGACACCGACTTGCTGCCGTACTTCTCGCGAATGCCCTGATCGTTCGGCAGGTTGATGCCGATCGGCGTCACCGGTCCGGACTCGCCGGTCTCGATGACGATGTCGATGGCGTTGGCGGTGACGCCGTGCGCGCCGGCCTTCCTGAACCTGGCGTCCCAGGGCATGCGATCTTCGAACCACTGCGCGTTCTCCGCGATGGTCCGGATCTGCCTCGTCTTGTCGGCGTTCACGTAGAACACCAGCGCTTCCCACGCGCCCTTGATGCTGCGCGCGTCGAGATACACCTCGACGAAACCGTTGATGGTGTCCACGCTCGAGGCTTTGTCCTGGACCCACGCGATGTCGTAGGCCTCGCGATCGCGATCCTCGCCGCTGCGGTAAAACGCCACCAGCGCGCGAAGCGCCTCGGCCATCGGGTCTGTGGCGAACGGCATCGCGGCTTCGAGATGGCTCGACGATCGCCGAGATCTGCAGCGCCGTAGCGCCCGCCGACCCGGTACACCTCCTCGACCAGCGCGCCGTCCTTCTTGACCAGCCGGGAATTCAGCGCATGCCGCTCGTCGAACGCTTCGATGTCCGCCAGCGTCACGTCGACATACAGATTGTTCGCGCTCGCGGTGACGATGTCCTTGCCGACACGAGGCGTTTTACTGGTCACGGTCGGATCGACATCGGCGTCGAAGAACATCGATTGCAGCCGGGCCAGCAGCTGATCGAGCGATTCGCCCGGCTTCAGCGGAAAACGCGCGCCGTGGCGATGCGCGAGGTGAGCGGCGGCCGCGAAAGCGGACGGCGCACAGGTCAGGACGAATTTTCGCGCGGTCAGGTTGTTGTAGCCGCCGCTGTTGATCCAGAAAAGCTTGGTGTAGCGCTCGATCTCCTCGAACGTCGCCGCATCGACGTGATCCCGGTGGGTCACGATCGCTTCGAGCACGTCCCGCATTTCGAGACTGTGGGCGTAGCGCTGGTCGTAGAAGATGTCGCGGCCGGCGATGGCCGCCTGCGCCAGGTGCCAGACCAGCGTCTTCTCGCGCAGTGACAGATCGCCGAAGCCATCGGCGTAGAGCTGAACCACCGCGGCTTCCCCGACACGCTCGAGAAGATAAGTACGTTCAGTCGGCATGGGGGTGGACGTCGCTGCGGGGTGCCCGGTGCTCATCTCATCCGTAGCCTACATCACGGCAAGACGACGCGTTCACGGTATCCGGCAATGTGAACAGGCCATTGGCGTTCGGCGGTAATTCGCGTCTCGAGCGCGGTCAGCGCGGCGGGGTCGCCATGCACGAGATACGTCATGCGCGGCGCGCGCGCAAACCCGGATAGCCATCGCATGATCTCGCCGGCGTCGGCGTGCGCCGACATCGAGTCGATCCGCTCAACGTGCGCAGCCACCGGATAGACGCGGCCGAGCAGCTTGATCGTGTTCGCGCCGTCGCACAGCAGCCGTCCTCGCGTGCCTTCTGCCTGATAGCCGACAAACAGCACGGTCGTCTTCGGGTTCGAGATGGTGGCAGCGAGATGGCGCAACACGCGGCCGCCAGTCGCCATCCCGCTCGATGCGATGACGATCGCCGGTTGTCGCGACGCTACCAGCTCCGCCGACTGCCGCGGCGAGCTCACCATCGTCATTCTCGTCGTGCAGAACGTGCACACACCGCGCGCGTGGTTGCGATGCGTATCCGGCGCCGTTGAAAGCTCGGCGTCCAGCTCGTTGAGACGCCCCTGGTAGAACTGCAGCGCGCCGATTGCCATCGGACTGTCCACGTACACCGGCAAGACCGGGATGCGCTGCTCGTCCTCGAGTCGCTTCAGCCAGTACAGGACCTCTTCGACGCGACCGATCGCAAACGACGGGATGATCAGCTTGCCGCCGCGATGCACCGCGTCGTTGACGATCGCGGCGATGCGTGCACCGTTGTCGTCGGCTTCGTGGAGACGATCGCCGTAGGTGGACTCGAGCAGCAGGATGTCGGCCTCGGACACCGGCGACGGATCTGGCAGCACCGGACGGCCGTAACGACCGAGGTCGCCGCCGAACAGCAACGTCCGGCCGCCGGCTCGTACCCGCGCATAAGCAGACCCGAGGAGATGACCCGCATTGATGAAATCGACCTCGACGCCGGGGACAACCGGCAGCGGACGGTCGTATCCGACCGGCTGCAGGCGATCGAGAGCGTGCGCGGCGTCGATGGAGGTGTAGAGCGGCAGCGCCGGGTTGTGTGCGCTGAAGCCGTGCCGGTTGGCGTCCCTCGCGTCCTCTTCCTGGATGTGCGCCGAGTCCGGCAGCACCAGCGAGCACAGCTCTTTGGTTCCCGGTGTGCAGAAAATCCGGCCCGCGAATCCTCCGGCCACCAGTTTCGGAAGGTATCCGCAATGGTCGAGGTGAGCATGGGTGAGGATGACGGCGTCGATGCTGGCGGGATCGATCGGCAACGGATCCCAATTGCGCAGGCGAAGCTCCTTGAGACCTTGAAAGAGCCCGCAATCGACCAGGATGCGGTGTCCATCGACCTCGAGCAGGTGTTTCGAGCCGGTGACGGTGCCGGCTGCGCCGAGGAACGTCAGGGTCGGGGGTGCCATGGGTTCTGCAAGGATAGCGAAAGCTGTGCGGCATCAGTCGGCGTGACATTTACAGACAACACCGTAGGGCATCCGCCCGCGGCCGGGTGGCTGATTGTTTCGACTTGATGCGACTCAAACAACTCAGAAAAATCGCTTTCAATCGTACGTAAGCGTGCACAATTGACATGCCCACGCGCCGCTGGACCTGGACCGACGTCCGCCGGGGCCCTTGCTGAAAGACCGTTGAACGAAACGCGCGAACGGACTATTGTTTCACCGATATATTCCCTCTCCATCCGGTCGCCGCCAACGCGACGAGGTGAGTCTGCAATGGAAGACATGAATTGCTGGAAGAAACGGCTCAATCGGTCTCACGACGCGGTTTCATCAAAGGCGTCATCGCGGCCGGCGCGGTCGCCTCATCGTCGGCGTATCTGTTCCGGGGCACGACGACTCTGCACGGGCAACCGTCGGCGCCTGGCGCGGTCGAGCGTCTGATCACGCTGAACGTCAACGGACAGGATCGTCGCGTCGACGTGATGAAGCAGGAAACGCTGGCGCATGGTGCTGCGCTACAAGCTGGGGCTCACCGGCACCAAGCTTGGCTGCGATCGCGCCGAGTGCGGCGCCTGCACGGTGCTGATCGACGATGTGCCGCATTATTCGTGTTCGGTGCTCGCGCACACCACGCGCGGCAAGAAGATCACGACCATCGAAGGCCTTGCCGATCCGACCGACCGGCAAACTGAGCCCGGTACAGCAGGGCGTCGTCGACGAACAGGGCTTCCAGTGCGCGTTCTGCATGCCCGGCTTCGTCATGGCGACCACCGGCTACCTGAAAACCAATCCCAATCCGACGCGGCAGGAGCTGGCCCATGGCGTCTCGGGCAATCTTTGCCGCTGCCAGGACTACGACAAGATTCTGACCGCGCTGATGCGCGGCGCGGAACATATGAGGAACGCCTGAAATGGCTGACAACAAACTGATCGGCCAGAACTACACCACGCCGGACATCGTCGCCAAGGTCACCGGCAAGGCCAAGTACGCCGAGGACTACCGCGTCGAGGGCATGCTGTTCGCGAAGCTGCTGGTCAGCCCGATGCCGCACGCGCGCATCAAGCGGATCGACACGACCGCGGCGATGGCGATGCCCGGCGTCAAGGCGATTCTGACGAGCGGAAGACATGCCCGGCGCGGCGGTCGGTGCGACCCTCGGCGAGGGTGTGCAGGCATCGGCGCAGGCCGAACGCGGGCTGACCGACGAGCCGCTCTACCAGGGCGAGCCGATTCTCGCGATTGCGGCCGTCGACGAACTGACCGCGGCGCTCGCCATCGAAGCCATCGACATCGAATTCGAGCCGCTACCCTTCGTCGTCGATCCGATCGAATCGCTGCGTCCCGGCAGTCCGAACGCGCGCACGCAGGGCAACGTCTGGACGCGTCCCGCGGCGCCGCCTGCGGCGCCAGGTGCGCGTGGGCCGGCCAACGGCGCGGCCGGCGCGAACGCCGCGACCGGCGCGGCCGCTGGTTCGGCGCCAGGCACAACGACTCCTGCCGCCGCGGCGCCCCGTCCGGCTGCCGCTGCGGGCGCAGCGCCTGCGGG
This sequence comes from uncultured Acidobacteriota bacterium, assembly GCA_963711765.1. Classification (GTDB taxonomy): domain Bacteria; phylum Acidobacteriota; class Vicinamibacteria; order Vicinamibacterales; family CAVVIG01; genus CAVQFC01. Next base: position 703,983 of record CAVQFC010000001.1, read on the forward strand.
TGAAGCGCGTGCCGCCGCTCCGGCGGGCGCTCCCGGCGCAGCCCCCGCTGCGGGCGCGGCGCCTGCCGCTGGTGCAGCCGCCGGCGCTGCCGCTGGCCGTGGACGCGGTGGCCGTGGCGCGGCTGCCGGCGCGCCGGCGCCGCCGGTCATTGCTGAATGGAAATGGACCGAAGACGACTTCACGAAAGCGGAGCCCGGTCAGTTGCCGCTCGGCAAAGCCACCGACGAGTGGGCGTACGGCAACATCGAAGACGGGTTCAAGAAGGCTGCTCTCGTCCTCGACGAAACCTTCATGACGCAGTCCACCGGTCACCAGCCGCTCGAAACGCGGACGGCGATGGCCTACTGGCAGAACGGCAAGTGCTACCTGCACGGCTCGACGCAGAGCACGGTGCAGACGGTCGGCGGCGTTCGCGCGCTGGGCCGGCATCACGCCCGACAAGGTCGTGATGATTTCCGAGTTCACCGGCGGCGGCTTCGGCAGCAAGATTCCGGGCGCCATCTCGATGGCGATTCCGGCGCTGCTCTCGAAGAAGGCCAACGCGCCGGTGATGATGCGCATCACCCGCGAGGACGAGCACTTCATCGGCCGCGCGCGCCCCGGCATTCTGGCGCGCGTGAAGATCGGCTTCACGCAAGGAAGGCCGCATCACCGCGGTCGACATGTACGCGATCTGCGACAACGGTCCCTACGACGCGCAGGGTGACGGCCGCTCCGCCGGCACCACGCCGTCGCTGGCGTATCAGCCGGAGGCGATGCGGTGGCGCGGTCTGACGGTGTTGACCAACACGCCGCCGAAGACCTCGCAGCGCGCGCCCGGCGGCATGCAGGGCGTCGGCATCTTCGAGCCGATTCTGACCAAGGCTGCGCAAGAAACTCGGCATCGATCAGGTCGAGCTCCGCATGATCAACGCTCCGGCCGGCAAGGCGCCGTTCGGACCGGCGCTGCCAAACGGCAAGCAGGCCTACGTGACCAGCGCCTTCGTCAAGGAAGCGCTCGACCAGGGGTCGCGAAGAGTTCAAGTGGGACGAGAAGAAGGCGGCCTATAGCGGCAAGCGTCAGGGCAACAAGGCGCGCGGCATCGGCGTCGCGGTCAGCCCGTTCTCGGGCGGCTCGATCGGCTTCGACGGTCTCTTCATCATCAAGCCGGACGGCCGCATCCAGTTCCAGTCGGGCATCGGCAACCACGGCACTCACTCCGTCTTCGACGTTCATCGTCAGGCGGCGCAGATGCTCGGTCAGCCATGGGAACTCTGCGACGTCGTGTTCGGCAATACCGTCGAAGAACCTGCCGTGGACCTCGATTTCGGCCGGCAGCCAGACCGCGCACGCGATGACGCGGGCGGCGCACGCGGCCGCCAACGACGCGATCAAGAAGCTGCAGGAAATCGCGGCCAAGGCGCACGGCGGCAGCCCCGAGGCGTACAAGGTCGCGGGCGGCAAGGTCACCGGACCCGGCGGCACGATGACGTTCGCGCAGGCGGCGCAGAAAGCCATCGAGCTACGGCGGCAAGTACGACGGCCACGAGCTGCCGGAAGACGTCAACAACTTCACCAAGACGTCGGCGAAGAACCTCGTCGGCCACGGGCTTGATGGCGGTCGCCAAGGACGCCTATCCGCGCGACGGTCAGTCGCAGTCCTACGTCGCCGGCTTCGCCGAAGTCGAAGTGGACACCGAAACCGGCGTGGTCAAGGTGCTCGACTACCTCGCCGTCGGCGACGTCGGCACGGTGGTGAATCCGCGCAGCCTGAAGGGTCAGCTGTTCGGCGGCTCGATGCTCGGTCTCGGCCACGCCAAGACGCAGCGCTGGGCCTACGACCAGCACTACGGCGTCGCGCTGGCGCGGCGCTTCTACCAGAACAAGCCGCCGACGATTCTCGACGCGCCGCTCAATTACGACGGCATGGGCCTCGACATCGCGGATCCGGAAACGCCGACGGGCGTCCGCGGCGTCGGCGAGCCGCCGGTCGGCGCGGCCTACGGCGCGATCATGAACGCGATTGCCGACGCGGTCGGCGACGAGATCTTCCGCCGCTCGCCGGTGTCGGCCGACATCATCCTGAACGCGCTCGAGAACGGCGGAAAGCGGACGCACGAGGCCCTTACCGCCCATATTTAGGATTTCAGGGTCAGAGTTCAGATTGGATTTCAGATTGATTTCAGATTGAATCTGAAATCTGAACTCTGAAATCTGAAATTTAGAGAGGGTAACCATGGCCGTAATTCGCGACGTAATGCCGGTCTTCGAGCTGTATCAGCCGGCGAGCATCGATGACGCGATCAAGCTGCTCGACAAGCACGGCGCCGACGCGCTGGTGCTGGCGGGCGGTCTCGACAGCATGGACTGGCTCAAGGATCGGCTGAAGAAGCCCAGCGTCGTCGTCGACCTGGGCCAGATCGCCGAGCTCAAGGGCGTGAAGGAACTGAACGGCGGGATCGAGATCGGCGCGATGACGCCGCTCACCCAGGTCGTGAAGAACCCGATTGTCCGCGAGAAGTTCAGCCTGCTGATGGAAGCGGCCGAGCTCGTCGCCTCGCCGCAGATTCGCAACCAGGGCACCATCGGCGGCAACGTGTCTCAGGACACGCGCTGCTGGTACTACCGCGGCGGCTGGAACTGCTACCGGGCCGGCGGCAACATCTGCTACGCCGACACGCCGACCGTCGGTGAACCGCGAGCACGCGATCTTCGACGCCAACCGCTGCGTCGCGGTCAATCCGTCGGACACAGCGCCGGCGCTGGTCGCACTCGACGCCTCGATGGTGATTCGTGGACCGAAAGGCGAACGCGTCGTCCCCGCCGAAGAATACTGGGTCGGACCGGGGATCGACATCACCAAGATGAACATCCTCCAGCCGAACGAACTGCTCGTCGCCATCCGCATTCCGGCGACGATGGCCGGAGCGCAGTTCTATTTCGAGAAGGTGCGCGACCGCCAGGTGTGGGACTTCCCGCTCGTCAACGTGGCGGCGGCGATCGTCTACAACGGCGGCAAGATCGAAAAGGCCCGTCTCGTCTGCAACGCGGTCGCGGCCACGCCGCGGCGGCTGACGGCGGTGGAGTCGTTCATCATCGGCAAGGCCCGCAACGAAGAAACCGCTGACGCGGCCGGCAAGATGGCCGTCGAAGGCGCGCAGACGCTGCGCCACAACGGCTACAAGGTGCCGCTGATGCGGAACCTGGTGAAGCGTGCAATCCGCGGCTCGGAGGGCGCTACATGGACGTCCTAAGGTGGGGACGGAATCCATGGGGACAGTGGGTTCTCACCCACGTCTCCTGGAGTCTGTTCTGGGCAGCGTTGTTCGCCGGCGTGCTCTTCTTCGTCGCGCACGCCAGCTACATGCTGTTCTCCGCGCACCGCAAGCGCGCCTCGAGTGAAACCGACGCGCTCGAAGCGAAGTACAGGAGCCTGCCGGCCAAGATCGAGCGGCATTCGCTGGTGGCGCGGCTGTTTCACTGGGTGATGGCGGCGTCGATGTTCACGCTGCTGTTCACGGCGTTTCTCCCGATCGCCGGCATCAAGTTCGCCTGGGTGCAGTGGCACTGGATGGCGGGCATCGTCCTGATCATCTCGATCGTGTTCCACATCTTCCACGCGACGTTCTTCCTGGACTTCTGGTCGATCTGGATCGGTCCGAAGGACATTCCGGAGATGAAGAACGACTTGTTGCGCGAATTCGGCCAGGACGTTCCCGGACCGAAGTCGGGCAAGTATCCGATCGGCAACCGCCTCTATCACCTGGCCATCGTATTTGCGGGACTGGGCGCCTCGATCACCGGCGCGCTGATGATTCCGCGCATCCGCACCGGCATCGTCACGCGCAATCCGTACTATCTCAGCGACTTCGTGTGGGGCATCACGTACGTGACGCACGGCCTGGCCGGCGTCGGCCTGGTCGGTCTCGTGATCGCGCACGTGTACTTCGCGATTCGGCCGGAGAAGCTGTGGATCACCAAGGCGATGATCTTCGGCTACATCACGCGCCGCCAGTACCTCGAGCATCACGAGCCCTCGCGCTGGGTCGTGGCGCCTGATGGCTCCAGCAAGTCCGCGGGCCCGGTGTGAGCGCCGAGGTCACGCCGACCGACCTGAGCAGTCGGATCAACACCATCGAGGAGGCGTACGAGTTCATGCTCGCGTACGCCGCCCAGGGCCTTTCCACCGATCAGGGGAGCGACGTCGGCAGTCAGGCGCGGCAGTTCCTGCAGCGCTGCGACGCCGCTCTCGCCGGTCTCGGTTCGTTCCTCACCGGATTCGTCGTCGAAACCGGACTCGAGCCGGCGGCGGCGTATCAGGCGTTCATCACCGTCATCGACCGCGACGCCCGCGACGCGCAGGCGGCCGTCCAGCTGGTGCTGGCGCAGCGGGCGATCAGCTCGCAGCTGGTGGACAACCTGAACGCCTCGATCCACCTGCGGGCGCTGCTCACCGATCTCTTCCTCATCGACGAAGTCCTCAAGCACCGCTGATCGGTCCGCCTGGACCGACGCCGGTCCGCCCCATCGCGACAATCAACGCAGAACTCGCAGAGCACGCGCAGAGAGCTTCTTGAACGTTACCCCCAGGTAGCGCCGCCCTTTCAGTGCCGCGGGGACAGTCGTGTGCACGCGGAAGCCGACGGCCATTGAGTGGCGCATGGTTCCGGTTGCACAGCCACAGTTCGCCGATGTGACGTTGGTGTCGTCGCGGCCCTCCCATTCGCGTGCCGGGAAGTCGGCCGCCGCTCGGTACGCTTCGCTGACGCGGCGACTATCGGCTGAGGTCGGCTTGGGTTAGCCGCGTATCTACGACAAAGCTTGCTTCAACGACGCGGATCACACGATACGAAGTCGCCGCGAGGATTCGCTCTGCCCGACTTCCGGCTTCGCGGTACGACGGCACGCTCACAGGTCGGACCGCGACGACACCAACGCCACATCGGCGGCGTTAGACTTGCCGAGTTGACGCCGCAGTCTCGAGCTCGTCGGCGGCGCCACCGAATGCGACAGCCCAGAAGGCAGCCGCCGATCCCATCCCACAGGCGAGGCCCATCGCCACACGAACGAGCAGCCCCGAAGAGCCTTCCCAGAGCCGGCTCGCCTCAATCACCGACTTGCCGCCAGCGACTTGCGTCAGGAGAATGCCCGCAACGATCAGCGTCAACGGGACGTTGCCAACGGCGGCGCCGAGAAGAAGCAATCTTCGAAGCGACAAGAAATGGCGCTCACGGATAACGAGCACTGCCGGAACCGCGACGAACACTGTCATCAGCACCGCGAGGATGCCTGTCCCTGTGCCGAGCGACGCAGCGTGATCCATCGAATCAATGGATGCGCCTGATGGAAACAGCCCGAGGTCGAAGAAGATTTGATACGCGACCAAGGCGATCGCGGTTGCAACCACAGGAGCGACGACGAATCCCGCCAGCATCCTGAGCCTCGGGCGAATCCGCCTGCGATCCATCATTGGCGAGAAACCTCAATGGACATTCGAGGCCGATATTACGCCCGCCGCGGCCTCTGCAGCGCAAAACGAGCATTCGATCGCCATTCGTACTCGCCCGCGAGTAGAGGTTCGTGAGCTGCCTTGTCCGTGGCGAAGCGATCGCTCCAGGCTCGAGCGCTGACGAATCAACGCCGGGCGTCGCGGGTCGTGGCGGCGATCCGTCGGACCTCGCGTCAGGAAGCGACAGACGGCAAACGCATCCGCAGGCGTTCCGGCCACGGCGCCGTTGATTCGACACTGACGTTCGGGACTACCCCGATGCTGAACTGATTGTTCTCAGGCGGTCGGATGGCCCGCAGCGCCGTGGGCATCGACAGTGCTTTCGCTGGAGGACGCGTTTGCGACGCCAGCCGTCCGTCGGATCGCCGCCGCGACCTGCGGTGCACGGAGGTCTCAGGTTCAGCGTTGCGCGTCGGCTAGAAATTCTTCTCCCACGCCGCGAAGATCTTCGAGCTGCCCTCCATCAGAGCCTGGTGGACGTGCGCGTGCTCGGTCGCCATCTGACCGTCGACGAAATCGCGGAACAGTTTCGACTTGTAGATCCCGAGCGTCATCGTTTCCATCATGTCCGACGTGCCATAAAGCGGGTCTGGAATGTGCGCGCCGAAATCGAAGACCTTCTTTGCGCGGGCGCCGGCCACGAACTCCATGTCGCAGCGCACCTCGTTGTTGTCGCGCAGCAGGAACGAGAACGTCTTGATCGCCCAGTCGAACTTGCCCGGACCGAACCCGAAGAAATTCGGAATCGGCGCGAAGTCGATGAACGGGTAGCCGATCGCGACTTCGAGTTTGTAACCCGGCTTCGGATTGGTGACGACGTGAACGAAGTCGGGATGCTGAACGACGGCGACCGCCTCCTTCAGCACCTTCTTCATCGGCCCGAGGTAAATCACGAAGTCGTGGAGGAAAATCGTCAGCAGCGACCAGCGGTACTTGCTCCCAATCTCGCGCCAGTCGCGCGCAAGCGACACCTGGTCCGCGGAGTACTTGCCGCAGGTGCCGTCCGCCTCGCAGTACAGCATCTGCTGCATGGTGAAGCCGCCGGGATCGCCATCCGGATAGACCCACGACGAGGTGTTCAGGAAATGCTTGAAGACGTATTCCTTGAGGCGCTCTTCCGGATTCGACCCGGAGATCTTGCCGAACTCCACCTGCTGAATGCAGCCCAGCGCCGATAGCTTGTTGTCGCTGATCGTCACATCGGCGAAGTAACCCCAGGCCTTGTTGGCCAGCGCGTACGGCCGGTTCAATTCCAGCGCGAACTTCTGGATGGTGCGGCCCGGATCGCGCGACCATCGCTCGAGTTGTAAGCCCTTGACGATCGCGAGCTCCGACTTTTCGACCAGAAACCGGTCGTGGGCCGAGAAGCCGGCTGGGACGATGGGTGCGGAGCGGGTGGCGGTCATAGCGGGTTGGGGCCTCGTTTGAGGATAGTGTAACCCTCGACGCCCTCGGTCACCGTCACGGTGGCGTTGATCGGCAAGTGGTCGAAGGTTTGTCGCGCGCCGCCCGGCCACCACACCTCGAGACGCTCCGCGAGGCGTCCCAGGCCGAGGCCGAAATGCTGCTCGAACGGCAGGCAACCGAACTGACTGCCGCCATTGTTGACGAGATGCTGCTCCCGGCCGGTCGCGGTCAGCTTGAGCCGCGCGCCGACGGCGTCGCGGTTGCACTTGACGCCCTCGAGCCGCACGTTCAGATAATTTCCCGGCAGCGATTCCGGCCGGAACACGGATGTCGTCAACAGCTCGCCGGGATACATGCCGCCGGAGGCGGCGATCAGACTGAGGCGACCGTCGCCGTGCAAATCAGCCGCGTTGGCGCCGTGCGCCTTGCCCGCCGCCGGCAGGCCGGCGGCAAACGTGACGTTGCTGAACCGGCGGCCGTCGTTGGCGAGGACGACCAGGGGATCGCTGCGATCCATCTGAGGTCCACCGTTCCCCAGCAGCAGATCGATGCGGCCGTCGTTGTCGAGATCAGCGCCGTTGCCGCTCATCGAGCCCCAGCATTCGGTGATGCCGAGCTCGTCGTTCGCCAGCGTGAAGGTGCCGTCGCGGTTGTTGCGGTAGATGCGCAGCGGCTGACCGTCGGCGGTGGCCCGCCCGTACCGCAGACTGTGAATCATGTCGTCGTTGCTGCACCAGAGGTACTGCACGAGATCGAGCCAGCCATCGTTGTCCACGTCGCAGAAGTAGGCCACCATGCCGAAGCACGGCCGATCGATGCCGGCCGCGACGCTGACGTCCGTAAAGGTGCCGTTGCCGTTGTTGTGAAACAGCTGCGATCGACCGAAGGCGCTGCTGAGAAACAGATCCGGGTAGCCGTCGTTGTCGTAGTCGCCCCACGTCGCGCCGACCGCCGGCCCCCAGGTCGTCAAACCGGCATCGAGCGTGACGTCGGTGAACGTACCGTTGCCGTTGTTGTGAAACAGCCGATGGCGCTTGCTGCGGTGGAACACGCCGCCGAGGTTGCTCGGCACGAACAGGTCGAGCCGTCCGTCGAGATCGAAATCGACCCAGCCGGCGGTGAACCCCGGCGCCCAGCTCTGCACGCCGGCGTCGCGGGTCACCTCGGTGAAGGTGCCGTCGCCGTTGTTGTGAAAGAGCGCCGCCTGGCCGTCGAAGAATCCGAGACGGGTCACAAACAGATCGGTGCGGCCGTCGTTGTCGTAGTCGCCGGCGCTGATCCCCCAGGAGTTGACGCAGGAGTCGAGGCCGGAGCCGACCGACGCGTCGCGGAACGTCCCGTCACCGTTGTTGCGGTAGACGCTGATGCCGCCGCTGACCGCCGAGATGATCACGTCCATTTCGCCGCTGCCGGTGATGTCGAATACCGCGGTGCCGCGTCCGCCCGATGTCTTGTCCAGCCCGATTTCCTGCGCGACGTCGCGATAGCGCAGCCGCGTCGGCGCGTGGCCGGTCGCCATCTCGATTCGTCGGTCGACCGGCGTTTCGGGCGGGTAGCCGCCGAGTTTCTGTGACGACAGCCACATCCAGTGCTGACAACGCGCCTCGGAAGCGCCGGCGTCGATCGCCAGCGAGCCGTCGATGATCGCCTGCCGATACAATCCTGCGCGCGTGCCGGCCACCGCCCGTTCGTACAGCGCCTGGGCTCGTGTGGCCGGATGCCCGGCGGCGAGCCCGAGCTCGTCGAGGGCCTGCAGGTACAAACCGCATTTGATGTACGACCGGCCGAGGTGCAGCCGCGCGGTCGCGTCATCGGGCGCGTCTCGCAGCCGCTCGCGGTAACGCGCGATCTCGTCCTTGTATTGCAGCGCCTGGAAGACCGGATAATCGAGGAACGCTTCGACCAGTTCAATGAGGAAGGCCGGCGCTCTGGAGGTTCCGACAATCTCGAGCGCGTGGAGTCCCCTGACCAGCTCCTGAGTCAGCAGCGAACCAAACGACAGCGGCAGCCGAAGCGGAAATGTCAGCAGGGCGAGAGCGTCGCGCGGCACCACGCCCGCGAAGCTGGCGCGGGCGGCGTCGCCGAGCTCATCGACCACGCCACGTCCATCGGCGCTCTGCAGCGCCGCGTAGCGCAGGATCCGCGCGGCGCGGTTCGCGAAGTCCGAGGTCGCGCGATCGAGATCGTCCGGGCCGTCGATGGACGGTTCGACGGTGTCGTGACTGATCGGGTGCCCGTCAATGGTCCCGAGCAGCGACTGCGCCGCCTGAAAAACGGCGCCGATCGACTGCAGGCTCTTTTCGAACACGAAGGGCGGCAGATTCCGCAGGTCGCGCAAAGCATCAGCCATCAGGCTATCGTTCGATCATCCTGGGCAACGAGTAATAGACCGAACGCACGGCGCAACCGAAGCTGCCGGTCTCAGGCCGCTCGATCGGGTCGCCGCTGAGGAAGCTGGCAATCGCCCGCTCGAGGTACGGCTGATATTCCGGATCGTCGGGGTATTTGAAATTGTCCACGGCGCCTCGGTACATCAAGGTCCGTCTCGCGTCGAGCAGGTAAATGCGCGGCGTCTGCTGTGCCAGATAGGCGGCCGCGGCGGCGCCATCCGGGCTGTGATAGAGCGGGAAGCGCAGGCCCCGATCGGCGATCGCGCGTCGTACTTCGTCCAGCGTCTCGCTGAAGCGCGTCGCGACACCGTAAAACGCCAGCTCGGGATGCGACGCCTCGAACTGATTGAAGTAAGCGTCGTAGCGCACGCAGTGCGTGCACACACTCGACCAGAACACGACGATGGCGCCGCGGCGGCCGGTGAGCGCGGCATCGAGCGAAGGCGCGAACGTTGCCGGCGCGGCATCGATGCCCGGCAGCGCCAGGCTCTCGAGGATGTCGCCGATCGCCTGCATCGCGCGTCAGTCTAACAGAGCGAAACGAACCGCCGGCTAGTATGAAAATGTTAGCGTTCTTCGCGTGGCTGGCGCGGTGAAGGTCTATGATAACGTTGCCGTTTGACCTCGAACGGCGTTCCCCTTTCAGCGGCTTCAGGGACATACAAGCAGCCCGGTCATGCGGCCTGGCTCGGGCGTCTGCGTCATGTGACGTCGGTGGTGACCCGTCACATGATTTCAGCCGGCGCCGACCGCATCGGATGGCGATGGCTGTCCTCGCGCTTCAGCACCGCCGGTCTGGCAGGACCGATGCGATTCCGGGTGCTGCTCGAGGATCTTGGCGGGAGCTTCGTCAAGTTCGGACAGGTGCTTGCAGTCCAACCCGATCTCCTGCCGCCGGGTTATGCGACCGCGCTGCTCGATCTGCTCGACCGCGTCGCGCCGGTGCCGACAGATGTGTTCATGCAGTCGCTCGCCGACGAGCTCGGACCGGCGGTCGGCCGTCTCGAAGGTATCGATCCCGAACCGCTGGCGACGGCATCGATCGCGCAAGTGCACGTGGCGAGCCTCGATGGCCGCAAGGTCGCGGTCAAGGTCCAGCGCCCGGGCATCGAGCAGGCATTCCGCGCCGACGTCAGGATGATGATGATCCTGCTGCGGGTCGTCCGCCTGTTCCGGGTGCGGCCGCTTTACTGGCTCGACGAGCCAATCCGCGAATTCGCAGGATGGACCGACGAGGAGCTCGACTTCCGGCGCGAAGCGCGTCACCTGACGCTGGTGCGTCGCCAGTCGGTCGGCCGCAAAGGCGTGCGGATGCCCGAAGTGATCATCGGGCTCACGACCCGGCGCGTGCTCGTCACCGAATACCTCGACGGCGTGCCGATGGCGACCTACATGCGGGCAGTCGAATCGGGCGACCTCACCATCGATCAACGTCTGCGCGAAAACGGCTTCGACCCGGGCGCGTTCGGCCGTCAGATCATCTTCAACTTCACGACCGACTCGTTCGGCCACGGCCTGTTCCACGCTGACCTGCATCCGGCCAATCTCCTGATTCTGCCCGGCAACGTCGTTGGCTACGTGGACTTCGGAATCACCGGCAGCATCGGTCCCTACGCGCGGACCTGGCTGGCGGCGATGACCCTCGCGCTGGTGCGCCGCGACATCGACGATCTCCACCGCAGCTTCCTCAAGCTCGTCGTGCCGCGCCGCGACGCGGATCCGGTGAGGTTTCGCGTCGGCCTCGAAGCGATGGCTGACAGTTGGTACGGCGGACCCGGCGGCACGCGCCTCAAGAAACCGGCGGCGCTGGTGATGGTCGAAATGCTGGGACTTTCCCGCGAAACCGCGATGCTGCCCGAGCGCGAGGTGGTGAAGTACATCCGGTCGGTCATGACGCTCGACGGCGTCGTGCACCGGTTCGCGCCGGACCTGAACCTCGGTCACGAGATCGAGCAGGCCTCGATCGCGACGCTCGATGCGCAGTCCGGACGCCAGCTCGTGTTCGCGGCCTGGGCCGGCGGCCTGCGCGCGATCGAGTCGAGCCGCTCCCTCGCCACCCGCGGCATGAGCGTCGTCAACCTGCGCCGCTTCGGTCTTGGCATCAGCACCACGGTGCTGCAGCTGGGCGCTGCCGCGCTCGCCTGCGCCGTGTGCGTCGCGAGAGCGCCGCTGCCCCTTCGAGCCGGTTTCAATCTTGGAACGGCGGAACTGGCGGTCGGATCCCTGGCCTTGATCGGGCTGGCGATCGAGCTGCTGCGGCAAACCAATGAGTGAAGCGCTCGAGGTCAGCCGCACGTCCGTCGTCCGGCCCGACGGTCCGCAGGATCCGCACGCGCGCCTGGCGGCGGTCGCTCGTGACGTCCGCGAGCTCGCCAGCGCCGAAGGCGCATCGGCGGAGCTGCTGCAGATCCTGCCCGAGCTCGGGCCGGTGTTCTCTGGATTCGCCAGGTTCCTTGCGACTCGCGCTGACGTCGTGCCGGCCGGACTCCGTTCCGACCTCGCCACCGTCGCCGATCTCGTCAACCCGGCGCCATTCGCCGAGGTCCGCGAGATCGTCGAAGCGGCGTGGCGTCTCGGCCTCAACGACGTCTGTTTCGCCTTCGATGAAACGCCGACCGAGACGCGCTTTCCGGTGCAGTCGTACCGCGCCTTCCTGGCGCCGACCGATTCAGTGATCGTGACCTGCGTGCCGCCGTCGTTCGAGGCGCGCGCAGAACGGGAGCTCCAGCAGCTGCCGGTGCTCGCCGGGGCGCTGGCCGCGACGGTGGGCGGCAATGACTCGTTCAACGCGCTGATCGACGCCTATCGCTCGCTGATGCGCCGCTATCTCGACCTGGCAGACGATGTGGCGGCGAGCGAGGCGCTGGTGGCGGATGCGCGTCGCTTTCCGCCGCTGCGTTCGCGGCGTCCGCATCCGGGACTGTCGTCTCGACGCGTCGCCGTGTGGGACGACATCGCCGCGGTCACGCCGGACACGCCGGGATTCGATCGAGAGGAAGCCGGACCGAGCGTCTGCCGCGCGTGGCTGCGTCAGGCGCTGCTCGGACGCGTGTTTCCGGAAGAATCGATCGCGGCCGACTTCATCATCTGCGGACGCCGGCAGATCGCGATCGGCGGTCGCTTGTTCGCGACGCTCACGTCCGACGCGCAAGTGACCATTCAGGGATACCTCGTGGCCACCGCTGCCGGCGATCCTGATCTCGCGATCAAATACCTGACCCGGGAGCTGGTGGCTGGACGCTCGGCCGATGCCGCAGGCTTCGGCCGGCGGATGCGTCACGCGTGGAGCGTGGACTCGGATGCCGCGGGCGCCAGCGAGTTGATGGCGCAGCTGCTGCTGCACTGGCGCATCGCCGTCGAGCACGGCTACCAACCGAAGCCGCGCCTGGTCTCTTTCTATCGAGGCTGTCTCGCGGCGGTCAGCGCCGCCACCGCGCTCGGCGGCGAAGCCGACGTGCTGCGGGACGCGCTCGAATCGCTGCAGATTCGGCTGATGGCGTTTCAGCTGGAAACGCTGACCGGCATCACTTCGTCGGCCGCGCGCACCGTACGCGAGGCCGGCTGGCGATTTCTCACCGCGATCGCTTCAGGACCAATCAGCCCGGATCGACCCATATTCGGCGCCTCCGGACTGTCGATGGCGGTCGCCGGATCGCTGCTGCTGGCATTGACCGCGATCGGCGTCGCCCTTCCGGCAGTCGTGGCGTCGGGAGGCGCCTGGGCAGACCCGGCCGGCGCGCTCGTTTTCGCGGCGCTCGGCGCCACGACCCTCATTCTGATCGTCCGGAGGAGACGCTGACGCCGGAACCGCAATCGTTCGCCACGACGTTCGCGGCGCTGGTGCGCGCCCGAGGGTGGCACGCCTACATCATCCTGTGCCTTGTGGTCTGGGCGTTCATCGTCTCGATTCCCGGCAACTGGCTGATGGCGATCGCGCACTGGCCGATGGCGCTCGTCATGATCGGCGGATCGCTCGTTGCCGGTTCGACGCCGATGGGCGGCGGCACGATTGCGTTTCCCGCGCTGGTTCTGGGTTTTCACCGGACACCGGTGATGGCGCGCGACTTCGGCCTGGCGATCCAGTCCACCGGCATGACCTCGGCGCTGCTGTTCATCGTCAAGCGCGGGATTCCGATCGAGAAACGGATGCTGATCTGGTCGTGCATCGGCGCCGTGATTGGCTTGACGTTCGGCACCTTCGTCCTGGCGACGCGCGTGCCGGCGGACTGGGTGAAGCTGCTGTTCGCGACGCTGTGGCTGACGTTCGGATCGTGGCTGGTCACCGGGAACCGCAAAAGCGACGTCGGAGCCGCGCGGATCGACGGACGGCCACAACGTCGCGGTCATCGGAATGATCGTCGGCGATGCTCGGTGGAGCGGTGGCGGCGCTGATCGGCGTCGGCGTGGAGATGCTGGTCTACGCCACGCTGGTGCTGAGATTCGGGTGGGGACCCAAGGCCGCTGTTCCGACCGCCGTCTGCACAACGGCGCTGGTCTCGCCGGTCGGCTTGCTGCTGCGCTTCGTCACCGCCGGCATCAATCCGGGCGTGTTTCCGGACTGGATTGCCTGCGTGCCGATTGTGATCTTCGGCGCGCCGTTCGGCGCCTACATCTCGACGCGCATGCCGCGATCGGTGCTTCTGAAAGCTGATCGGCGTGCTGGTCTTAGTACAATTCGGCTTCACCGTGAATCAGGTCCGGCCGTCGCTGGCGCTCTGGGGCGGAGTGGCGGCGCTGGCGGCGCTTGGCGGATTCGGCCTCTGGCTGCTTGCGCCATCGCCGGCGCGGCGGCCGACGCCAGCGGTTTCGAGCGTTTGATTTCACATGGGCTTGATTCGAATGTCGGCACGGCCTGAAAGGCCGTGCCCAACGGTGATGTGACGACGGGTTTCGTAGGGGACGGCCTTTCAGGCCGTCCCAAGACGAGAAAGGAATCGTCGGATGGCTCCGGAAGAACGCGCTGAACAGCTCATCGGGACCGTATTGCCGGATATTACGCTCGCAACCGTGACGCCGCCGCACGATACCTGGAGCCTGCACCAGGCCTCCGCGAACAACCGCGGCGCCCTGCTCGTGATCTGGTCCAGTGTCTGTTCGCACTGCGCCCGCTACGACCAGTACTTGAACGCGTTCGCATCGAACCATCCGGAAATCACGATGGTCGGCGTGGCCTCGCGACAGGGTGAGACGCAGGACGACGTCCGCAAGGCAATTGGAGCGCGTCAGCTGTCGTTTCCGGTTCTCTACGACACCGGTTCCGCGGTCGCAGCTCAGTTGTTCACCCAGCAGACGCCGCGAGTCTTTCTGGTCGATTCCGACAGCCGGCTCATTTATCGTGGCGCCATCGACAATTTCAAATACGCCGAAGACACCGAGTACGAGGCGTATCTGGAGCCGGCCATCAAGAGCCTGCTGGCAGGCGAACCGGTCGTCCGTCCCGAAACACCGAGCTTCGGCTGCGCGATCGCGTCCGTGTACTACACGATTCCCCGGCCCCTGAAGAAGCTCTGAGGCGCGCATGGCCAATCGATTCCAGACCACGATTCGCGAGTCAACCGACCTGATCGAGACAGGACTGCAGTTGATCGACGGCCTGTTCCGACAGGTTCGCTCGGCGTGGCAACCCCCACCGGCCAGCGACGTCGCGGTGGACGAGTCCGGTCCGCGCAGCGTCGACGGCGCGGTTTCCGAGTTGAGCAATCGCGTCACCCGATTGAGCACGATGACCGCGCTCGAGGACGTGCCCTCGATGTGGCGCGAGGTGCTCGAGGACTCCCGCAACTGCTTCAGCGAGGTCGAAGGCCCTCGCGGCCTCGGCTTCGGCGCAGACGTCGCCTTGTCGAGCGGCATGCTGGCGACACAACAGGCGCTGCGCGGCCTCTCCAGCCACTACACGTCGCCGAACGGCGCGTTCGGTGTCTTCGTTATCAACGTCCTCGAAGTGTTCGACGATGCGCACGTGTATGCGACGCTGCAGTACCGGGAGGTGCTCGAGCGCTATCGACAGCGGCTGGAGAGAAATCCCGGCGACGGCGCGGCGCGCATCGAACTGGCGCGGACGCTGATCAAGTGCGGGCTCTACCACGACGCGATTCGCGAGCTCGAAATCGCGCGCGGGGATGCGCGGATCCGCGCGCAGGCGCTCCACGAACTGTCGGTCGCGTCATTCCGCGCCGGACGTTTCACTGACGCGGGCAGCTACGCCCGCGAGGCGATGGAGTTGAATGGCTCGCACGGCCGGACGCGGCTGCTGCTCTGGCTGGCGGCGCAGAAGGGCAACGGCTACGCGCCGGACGTCCCGGCCGAGATGCGCATGCAGCTGCGATCGGGCCAGCGGCCGACGCTGCTGCGGCTCGAAGACATCGCGTCCAGGATCGGCCTCGACAAGACCAGCGGCGGCCGCGGCACGGCGGTGTTCGACTACGACGGCGACGGCTACCTCGACGTGCTGGTCGCGGCGGCGCACGGCGGCTGCACGCTCTACAAGAACAACGGGGACGGCACGTTCAGCGATGCGTCGATCTCCTCGCGCATGGACACCTGCCTGACGGCGTTCATCACCACCATCGGCGACTACGACAACGACGGTCACCCGGACATCTTCGTCACCAGAAACGGCTTCTTCAGCGGCGGCTGCTCGCTCTACCGCAACAACGGCGACGGCACCTTCACCGACGTGACCGAAGGCTCGGGACTCGCCGGATGGGGACCCGCGTTCACCGCGTCATGGGTGGACTACGACTGCGACGGCCGGCTGGATCTTTACGTCGCCTTCAATCTCGGCTCGCTGTTCGAGCGCAAGACCAAGAATCGCCTGTTCCACAACAACGGCGACGGCACCTTCACCGACGTGACCGACCGCGCCGGCCTGGTGACCGACTGGCCGACCATCGGATCGTGCTGGGGCGACTACGACAACGACGGCCGTCCGGATCTGTTCGTCAGCAACTCGCTCGGCCGCTCGCAGCTCTTTCACAACAACGGCGACGGCACCTTCACCGAGGTCGGCCGGGAAGCCGGCATCGACATGTACGGCCTCGGCAGCATCTGCTACTTCATCGACTACGACAACGACGGCTGGCTCGACATCGTGCAGAACGTCTGGTCGGACTCCGAAGACGTGATCCACACCATGCAGAACGGCGACGGTCCGCCGGACGGTCAGCCGATTCGCGTCTGGCGCAACAACCGCGACGGCACGTTCTCGCAGCGCAGCCGCGAGCTTGGCATCACCGGCTGCTGGGGCAGCATGAGCGGCAACGCCGGCGACCTCAACAACGACGGCTACCAGGACATCATCCTCGGCAACGGCAGCCCGCGGATGGAGCGCGTCGAGCCGCTGACGATTCTCGAGAGCGACGGCCGCACGTTCCACGACGTCACGTTCACCGCCGGCTTGCCGATCACCGGTAAGTCGCACGGCGTGAATCTTGCGGACCTGCACGGCGACGGGCGCATGAGCCTGCTGGTCGCGAGCGGCGGCGCCTATCCCGGCGATCTGCTGACCGTCGGCGCGTTCTGTCCAAAGGAGCGCGTCGGAAACTATCTGAACATCCGCCTGGTCGGCACCCGCAGCAACCGCAGCGCGATCGGCGCCCGGATCAAGATCGAAGCCGGCGGCCGCGAGCAGCATCGTCTCGTTTCCGGCGGATCGCAGTTCGGCTGCCTGCCGTTCGAGCAGCACTTCGGCCTCGGTCCGGTGACCGAGCGCATCGACGCGATCGAGATCTGGTGGCCGAGCGGCCTGCGGCAGCGCATCGCCGGTCCGATCGCCGCCAACAACACGATCCGAATCACCGAGGGCGACGATCGGCTGGCGGACGTCTACGCGAAGCGCAGCCGCACCATCGATCGCCCGTTGCTCGAGCCGGCATAAGGTGACACGCGCGTGACGACGACTCCGGCGCAGGAGCTCCAGACGCAGCTGCGCGGCACCCTGCTGCGCTCCGGCGACGGCGGCTACGACGATTCACGCACCATCTGGAACGGCATGATCGATCGCCGTCCGGCACTGATCGCAAAATGCGTCGGCGTCGGCGACGTGGTGGCCTGCGTGCGCTTCGCGCGCGAGCAGCGGATGCCGCTGTCGATCAAGGGCGGCGGCCACAATATCGCCGGCCTCGCGGTCTGCGATGACGGTTTGATGATCGACATGTCGTTGATGCGCGGCGTCTGGGTCGATCCGATCGACCGAGTCGCGCGCGCTCAGGGCGGCTGTACGCTCGGCGATCTCGATCGCGAAGCGCAGCTGCACGGGCTCGCGGCGGTGCTGGGGTTCGTATCGCAGACCGGGATCGCCGGCCTGACGCTCGGCGGCGGGTTCGGCTACCTGACGCGCCGCTTCGGCTGGGCCTGCGACAACATTCTTTCGGCTGAAGTCGTCACCGCCGACGGACGCGTCGTGCACGCCAGCGAACGCGTGAACGGCGACCTGTTCTGGGGGCTTCGCGGCGGCGGCAGCAACTTCGGCATCGTCACCAGCCTCGAATACCGTCTGCATCCGGTCGGCCCTGAGATTTACGGGGGCGTGATCGCGTGGCCGGCCGAACGGGCGGGCGAGGTTTTCGAGACATTTCAGCGCGTGTTTCACGGCGCACCGGCCGAGCTCTCATGTGTTCCACTGATGCGAAACGCGCCGGCGGCGCCGTGGCTCGATACGAACGTGCACGGCAAGCCGATCGTGGCGCTGTTTGTCTGCTACTCGGGTGCAATCACGGACGGCGAAAAGGTGCTCGCGCCGCTCAAAGCCGTCGGCTCGCCGGTCGGCGACGTCGTCACGAACCGGACCTATGTGTCGCAGCAGAACCTGCTCGACGCGACGCAGCCGAAGGGCCGGCGCTACTACTGGAAGTCCGAGTTTCTGCCGGGCATCACGTCGGAGATATTGGGAAAGCTTCGCGAACACTCGGCGCGGGTGGCGTCGCCGCATTCGGCGATCCTGATCTTTCCAGTCGACGGCCACCTGAACACGCTCCCGGCGAATCACTCCGCGGTCGGCAACCGCGACGCAAAGGCGGTGTTCAACATTCAGGGTTCATGGGAGCGGCCGGAAGACGATGCGGTGAATATCGAATGGGCGCGCAGCGCCTGGCGGGACATCAGGCAATTCTCGACGGGCGGGACTTATATCAACTTCCTGACCGAGGAGGAGGGCGACGACCGCACCCGCGCCGCCTACGGCGCCAACTACGATCGCCTCGTCGAGGTGAAGACGATGTGGGATCCGGACAACGTGTTCTCCTCGAACAGAAACATCGCCCCGTCACGACACTGAACGCAGAGACCGCGTTGATCGTCGTTTCTCTAAAACCGAATCAACCATTCCACGTAGGCGAGATGACCGCCGGCGCTCGTGGGAAAGATTGTGTGCGCGACCTCGCCGCTGTGCGCGTCGGCGTAGTAGAGCGCCAGAGCGACATGCGGGTTGACGGCGATGTCGCCCTGGACGTCATACAGAGTCGCGAGGCTGGTGTGTCCGCTTGACGGCCGGCCGCTGAAGCCGAACGAGTTCGGCTGGAACGCACCGCCGCCCGAGTACCAGAGATCGTGGCTGTCGGCGAGGCTCAGCGCGTGGACGTCGCTGCGGATCGTGAGACGGCTGGCCGGCCGCAGAATCAGTTCACCGAACGCATCGACGTTGTTCATCAGGTTGAAGAACGGCATGCGCGCATAGATGCGCGCCGTTGGCAGCACCTGAAAAAACGTGCCGTGCCTGTCGTCTGTGGGATTGCTGTCGCCGGACGAATAGTCGTAGCCGCCGCGGATCCATGGCTTCAGTTTTGGGAGCCCTGATGGTTGCCAGCCGACCTCGGCGGCCATCGCCGCGGCACGATGCGAGAGCGTTCCCCACGAGCCGGCCTGCAGCACACCCCAGAACATCAGATCGACGGGGCCAGCTTGCGTCGCCGCCAGCTGGAGAACGTTTCCGCCGTATGTGCCGATGTTGATGTTCCCGGTGTCGGCAGCCTTCGCCGCCGCGGAGCGGTTGTCGGTCTTGACCAGCCCGCTGCCGTAGGCGCGGTAGTCGTTGTAGCCGAGCGCGAAGACGCGCCACAGCGACGGATTCTTTTCGCTGCCGCCCTGGCCGGTCAGCGCTCCGTAGAACACGTTGATGCGCAGCTCGTTCCAGCCGTTGACCTGAAACACGCCTTCGGTCGGGCGCGCCGCGACCGCCGTGACATTCAGCTTTGGCGTGTTGAACACGTAGTGCCCGCCGTCGAGACTGCGCAGCACGTCAGAGAAGCCGAAGTTGCCGAGCACGCGCTGGCTGACGCGGTCGCGATTCAACGCCGTCAATGTGCCGTTCTTCGGAGTCGTCTCCAGGCCGTCGTTGTACTCGAATCGTCCGACCTTCAGCGACTGACCATCGACTCCGGCGAGCCCCTTGAACCTGACGTAGCCCTGCTTGAGGAAAATCGCCGCCGGGTGTTCGCTGTTGTTGTTCGCCGCGTAGTAGCTGGCGCCGAGACCCAGCTGACCCTGCGGCGGCGGCTGCACCGCGGTCGTCGGCAGGTTGATCATGAACGGCGCCTCGAACTCGAGCTGCCAGTCATACGCCGGCTTCGTTTGCGTGATTCCGAAACGAACCTGCGTCCCCTGGTAGGTGTAGTCGCCGGCCGGTGTGTCGCCGAAAAAGTTCCAGTCGTAAGTGCGGCTTCGCACCGCCGTCGAGAAAACCACATCGTCGCCAAGGGTGATTGGCGAAGGCGCCGGCGTCTGCGCAATCGCCGACGTGGCTGACGCGGCCAGCAGGCCACCGGCAATCACGACGCTTCGAAACCGCGGTCGAGCGAAGAGGGGTGTCATCCGTCGTGTCAGACCGTAACTAAGTCGAAAGCATTAAAGCCTTTGAGCGCCGCATCGGGGACAATACAGGATCGATGCCCATGACGCGCTTTCGCGGTTTTACGCGGCTGATGGTCGCCGCCATTCTGGCCGGGCTGCTCTCCGGCCTTGGCGCCATCCTCTTTCACTACCTCGCCGACACGTTTGGCGACGAACTGTTCCGGTGGGCAGAATCCAACGAGACCCTCCACCGCCTGTCGGTCGTGGTGATCGTCCCCACCGTCGGTCTGTTCTTCGTTGGCATGATCCTGCAGCTGGTGCCGATTGCCAGGTACGGCGGCGTTCCGGAAGTTCTGGAGGCGATCGATCATCACTCGGGGGTGGTTCGACCGATTCGCCTCCTCAACGTCTTCCTCAGCGGTCTGGTGCTGGCGTTCGGCGGCTCGGTCGGACCTGAAGGCCCGATGGTGCAGCTCGGCGCGGTCGCCAGCAGCTGGGTCGGACAGCGGTTTGGATTGACGAAGGCGAATCTGCAGACCATTGTCCGCGCCGGCGTCGCCGCCGGAATCGCGGCGGCATTTCGCTCGCCGGCAGGCGGCGTGCTCCTGACGCTCGAAGTGTTCGGCGCCCGCTTCAACCAGGATCTCACGGCGATCTCGATCGCCGCCGGCATCGGTTACGTCACCCGGACGGCGCTGCTCGGCGACGCCTACCCGTTTCGACCGACCACGCAGATGGAATCGATACCGCTCTCCGGGATGCTGCTGATTGTCCCGATCATGGGCCTGGTCGCTGTTCCAACCGGACATCTCTTCATCAAGATGTTCGAACGCTTTCAGACCGTTTTCTCCAGGCGATGGCCGCTGTCGATTCGGGTCGGCTTCGGCGGTTTTCTGGTCGGCGTCATCGGCATCTGGTTTCCTCAGGTGTTGTCGGCCGGCTATCCGCTGATCGAACGGATCATCCAGAGTGGTCTCCCGTTCTACCTGCTGGTCGTCCTGCTCCTGCTGAAGATGCTGGCGACGTCGATTACGTTCGGATCCGGCGCGGTCGGCGGGCTGTTCGCGCCGACGCTGGTGATGGGCGCGCTCTACGGCGGCGCCTGGGGCTACGGCGTTCACGCCATCGCGCCGGGCCTGGTGCCGCAGCCTGAATTGTTCGTCCTGCTCGGCATGGTGGTGATGTTCGGATCGATCGTCAAAGGCTACTGGAGCGGGCTGCTGATGATTGCCGACCTGAGCGGCTGCTATCACCAGCTGCTCCTGCCCGGCGTGATCGCCGGCGGCATTTCCTTCTTCTTCAGCTGGGAGATATACGACCGCTCGATCTTCGGCCTGGTGATTGACGCAGCCGGTTCCGTGAAGCCGGGTAAGTCGGATCCGGTGAGGCCGCCCGTGCCGGCGTCGATCCACGTGGGCTGAGGCGCTATTCCGCCGACGAGCCGCCGGGCTCGTACCTCCACGAGGTCTGAATCGACGCGTGATCGGAAAAGCGGAGATCGGTGTACTCCTCGAACTCGATTTTCCGGTCGAGCACGCCGGTTTCGATCATCAGGTCGCGGACCATGTCGAAGTCGGGCTTTCTGGGCGCCAGCGGCGAGTACATCACCCGCGTCGAGCGGCCTGGTCAGGGCCCAGGTCAACAACGCAGGTTTCTGGTTGAAGTAAAAGCGGCCGACGAAATCCGCGGCGTTTTCACGATTCTTCTGGCCCTGCTCGAGCCACAGACCTGAACGCGCGACGCCGTCGACCAGCACCTGCACGGCGTCCGGACGCTTGTCGATCAGCTCTTCCTGGACGACGAGAACGCACGACATGTAGTCCGGCCAGTATTCTTTGGCGTGGAAGAGGACGCGGCCGAAGCCGCCCATCTCCGCCTGTGACGGAAACGGCTCGCCCATCGAAAACGCGTCGATCGCCTTTGCCGCGAGCGCGCCGGCGACGTCCGGGGGCGCCATCTCGACCAGTCTTGATTTCACCTGGCTTGATGCCGAACACCTTCATCGCCCGGAACAGAATCAGCCGTTCGTCCGAGAACCGGCTCGGGATCGCGACAACCTTGCCGCGCAGGTCGGGAAACGTCCTGACCTGTCCGTCCTTCTGGACGACCACCGCGCTGCCATAGCGATGGCCGAGGTAAACGATCTTGATCGGCACGCCCTGCGATCGCAGCGCAATCGCCAGCGGCGCGACGATGAAGGCGGCCTGCATCTTCTTCGCGATCAGGGCCTCCTTGATCTCCGGAAACCCCTGGAACATCGTCGGGATGAAGATTTCGCCGGCGGTCGAAAATTTGGAGATGTAATCCGTGACCGGGCAGGCCAGGTGGCAGGTCACCGGGATGTAAGCGACGTTGAACTTGCGTTGGTTCTCCGGCAGGTAATTGTTGAGGATGGCCGACCAGTTGACGTTGAGATAGCCGTGCAAGCCGGAGATCGCACCGGCCCATCCAAGCATCCCAAGCATCCCACGCCTGTTAACGTCCATCGCGGAACCCCCAGCGAACCGACGGCAGACGCTCTGCCCTTCGGAGGATGAAGTCCAAGGCCAGACCGATCACGCCGATCATGATCATCGCGGCGACGACCAGGTCGTAGCGCTTGCCGGAGTTGCGGGCATCGATGACCAGGTAGCCAAGCCCCGAGTTCGAGGCAATCATTTCCGCGGCGACCACGACCAGCCACGCGATGCCAAGCGCGATTCGCAGGCCGACCAGCATCTGCGGCAACGCCGCCGGCAGCACCACCTTCGCGAGCAGCTTCGCCGGCGACAAACCGAAATTCCGGCCGGCGCGGCGATACATCGCCGGCACGTTGCGGACCGCGTTCATGGCGGAGACGACGATCGGGAAGAACGCGGACAGGAAAATCAGGTAGACGGCCGCCGTGTCGGTGATGCCGAACAGGATGATGGCGACCGGAATCCACGCAATCGGGCTGATCGGACGCAGAATCTGAATCACCGGGTTCACGACCGTGGCAGCGGTCGGGTACCAGCCGAGCAGCAGTCCGCACGGGATGCCGACGATGATGGCGCTGAGATAGCCGATCGCGACGCGCCGCAGTGAGTCGCCGACGTAGCGCCACAACAAGCCGCCTTCCATCAGCTGGACGGTGCCGCGCTCGACCGCGAGCGGCGACGGAAACACGTCGGTGTGGCTCCACTTGACGGCGTAGTTCCACAACAGCAGCAGCACGCCGACCGTCAGAAGCGGCAGCACCAGGGGCTCGAGCCGCTCCTGTACCGGAAGCGATCCCCGATCGTTGCTCATACCTTGTGCGCGAGACCGATGGCTTCGAGGATGCCGTCGCGCAAGGCCAGGTACTTCGCCGAGCTGATGTCGCGCGGGTGCGTGATGTCGATCGGCACGACCTTCTGAATCTTCGCCGGCCGCGCGCTCATCACGATGACCCGGTCCGCCAGCTGCACCGCTTCGTCGATGTCGTGGGTCACGAAGATGATGGTCTTGCGCTCGACGGCGCAGATGCGAATCAGCTCGCCGCGCATGATCAGGCGGGTGATCGAGTCGAGCGCGCCGAACGGCTCGTCGAGAAACAGCATGTCCGGGTTCACGGCCAGCGCGCGCGCCACCTCGACGCGTTGCTTCATGCCGCCCGAGAGCTCGCGCGGGTAGGCTTTTTCGAAGCCCCTGAGGCCGACCAGATCGACGTAGTGGGCGATGCGCTCCGCCCGCGCCGACTCCGACAGCTCGCTCAGGCCGAAGCCGATGTTGCCTTCGACCGTCAGCCACGGAAAGACGCCGCGCTCCTGGAACACGAAGATGCGGCGACGATCCGGTCCGTTGACCGCCTCGCCGTCGATGCGCACTTCCCCATGGCTTGGTTTGAGGAATCCGGCGACCACGTTGAGCAGGGTCGACTTGCCGCAGCCCGACGGACCGAGCAGGCAGACGAACTCGCCGTCGCCGACTTCGATACTCACGTCCTCGAGCACGTTGATCTGTTCACCGATGCGGCCGAACGTCATGCTGATGTGGTCGGCGCGAAGCTTGGCCTTGAGTCCGGCCGGCCTGGCGTGGGCGACCTCCTGCAGCACGGTCGACGTACTAGTCATCCGAATATCCCCAGCTGATGGACGGAATTCTCTCCAGCGACTTGATGCCGATATCGAGCAGCAGTCCGATCACGCCGATCATCGCCATCCCGGCGACGACCAGGTCGTAGCGATTGCCGGCGTTGCGCGCGTCGACGATCAGGAACCCGAGTCCGGAGTTGACGGCGATCATCTCCGCTGCCACCACCACCAGCCAGGCGATGCCGAGCGTGATGCGGAGGCCGAGGATCAACTGCGGCATCACCGCCGGATACAGGACGCGAAAGACGATCTGCGAACGCTTCAGGCCGAAGTTGCGGCCGGCGTTCAGATACACGTCGGGAATGCCGGCAACCGCGTTCATCGCGGTGACGGTCAGCGGCAGGAACGTGGCGAGGAAGATCAGGAAGATCGCCGCGATGTCGCCGACGCCGAACCACAGGATGGAGATCGGAATCCACGCCAGCGGTGAAATCGGGCGGAGCAGCTGAATGATCGGGTTGAAGGCGAATTCGGCGCGGCGGTAGAGCCCGAGGGTCAGGCCGATCGGGATGGCGAGAATGGCGGCGAGCACGAAGCCCCAGGTCACGCGAAACAGCGACGCGACGACGTAACGCACCATCCGGCCGCTGACCGCCAGCTCGATCAGCGCCTTGCCGACCGCCCAGGGAGTCGGCAGAATCGACGCCCGCTGAAATCCGAGCGCGAGTTGCCAGACGATGAGCAGCGCCGCGATGAACGCGAGCGGGCCATATCGGCCGACGGCGGTCGAGGACGCTCGCAGCGGTGGTGTCACGCGAATCCCTGCCGATCAACGCGCTGCGACGGCGGAAAATGAGGCCGGTGGACGTGGCGGCGAGTGCAGCAAGAGGGGATTCTACGTCAGCCGTCTCGCTGACGACACGAAGGTTGGAGCTCAAACCATCGTGCGCAGACGCCGCTAGTGCCTTTGCACTATTCGCGGGCGGCCGATCGCGAGAATCAGGTGCGGGGGTTTTCGAGACGCATCGCGAGCGGGTAGCCGCGCTTCCTCGAGCCGGCCGCTTCGTCGCGCGCGTGCTCGATCAGTTCGGCTTCGAGCGCGCCTTTGGGCTGCCAGTCGTCGAGCAGGCCTGGAAGATACCAGTCGAAGAACACCTGGCTGTAGATCAGGCCGTTCTGGAACGCGACGCGAACCGATCGCTCGAACGGAATCGCGCTCTGCTCCAGCACGTTCGGCATGTCCTCGCTGTTCATCATCGCGAACGCGAAGGCCGCGCCGTGCACCGCCGGTTCGACGCGCTCGGCGGGGTACGAGGTCGCTTCTTCGACCGCCTTGTAGATGCTCATGTTGCTGAACGCGACCAGCCGGCCATAGCCGTGCACGATCAGCCGCTGGAGATCCGGCGGGTACTGCTTGAGATAGTCGCCGAACAGGTTGGCGGCGTTCGGGCCGTCCGGCGCATCGAGACGAATCAGGCCGAGCGATCCGCTCATCAACTTGAAGAAGCCGCGCTCGTAGATCCGCAGGATCGCGCCGATGCCTTCATAGGCGAAGCCCAGATAGTCCGGCGCGCAGGTGCCCGCAAACAGCGCGTTCAGCTTGGCGACGTCGAACACCATCTCTTCGGTCGAACCCGAACCGAACCCGACGTGCGCGATCGGCAGCGCCTCGCGCGGCAGTTTGGGATCGGCCAGCGAATTTTCCGGAAGAAGATGCTTGCCGATCGAAGTGGCCAGACCCTCGGACTTCCACAGTCCGGTGACCGCCTTGGCGCGCTCGACCGGTCGGCCCTGCGAATCGTGCTGATACGCGGTCAGCCGCTGCACGAGGTCTTCCTGCAGCACCCCGTGATCGACGGCGCCCGACGCGACCGTCTTGACGCCGGCCACACGGCGCGGAACGCTCGTCATCAACGGGATGGTGAGCGCGGAGGTCGAGCCCACCGGCGCCTGGCCTTTCGGCGCCATGCCGACCGCGTGGAAGGCGGCATCGACGATGCCGCTCTGCACGTTGGTGCCGACGGCGAAGGCGGTTCGGACGGCGCCCGACAACTGTCCGCCCGCGGCTTTGGTGACCTCATCCACCGAGGGCGCGCCGGGTTTCGGCCGGGACACCAGCGAGGTCACCTGACGCGCCGCCAGCAGCGAGATGGCGAGCGAAAATTTGCCGACCGACTTCACGAAGTCGCCGGTGCTCTGCATCATATCGGTCAAGAATCCACTCCTCGAACCACGCTCGTCCGCCACGGCGATACTCCGCGCCAGATTATAAGCCTGAATCGTCGAGCCGGCCTGCGGTCCGACTTACGCTCGCGGGAATGGCGATTCGGACCGGACCGCGGCAATCTGACTCTGATGACGCCGCTCGTGGCGCGCCAGAAACATCAGGATGTGAGCGACGTCGTTTGCGCCCATGAGCGGGTGCTCGGACACCATCGTGCTGAAATCGAGGTCGCGGTTGTCGTGGATGAGCGCGCGGGTTTCGGCGAACGCCGCGCGCAGATCATCTGCCAATTCTGCCGACGGCCGGTGCGCCCGGGGGGTGGCGGCGTCGGGATTGCGGGTCGGCAGAATCGGAAATTCGGTAATCATCCCGATCACCGCATCAGGCACGAACCGATTCACGAACCCGAGCGGCGTCTCGAGCATCGACAGCACCGCGGTCGGGATGTGCAGCGGCGATACGTTCACGTCGGCAAACGAACGCCTGAGATACGCCGGCCGGCCGGCGCGCGCGAGCTCGACGAGGCGACGGATCTCGTCGCGCCACAACAACTCGGACAATCGCAGGTGGTCGACGATTTCACCGATCGACCAGCGCCCCTGCCGCGGCGAAAAATCGAACTGCGCCTGCGACAGCGGTGCGATCGTCGCCAGCGTCTGCGCGCGCACGCCGCCGAACCCCTGCAGGCGTTGTTCGACCGCAGCGACCGCGGACGTCATTCGTGGTGCTTCGAAAACGACGAATGGAACAGCGGCGGCAGCGGCGACGGCACGCCCAGCGTCGCGATCGGTCCGGCGGCAAGACGGAAGGCATCGAACAGCACGAACGACGACCGACCGCGCTCGGCATCGAACAACTGACAGAGGATCGTGCCCTGGCCCGATCGCGACGGGTCCGGCACGAACAGCGGCTCACCACCGAAATAGTGCCGCGCCTGCGCCCGAAACACTTCGGCCGATCGGGTCGGCCAGTCGATGCGCACCAGCTCGTCGAAGAACTTGCGGCCGGCGTTCCCGGCCTGGCTCATTCCCAGCATCCAGAAATGATCGTAGGGCAACCCGGTCAGATCGGGATCGTGTGCCGGAAAATCCGGCGAGTTTGCGTACGTGACCTCCGTCCGCTCGACAACGGACAGCGCCGCAAGATCGATGGTCAGGCGCAGCGGACGTCCCCTGAAGCTGTCGCAGAACAGGTTGGGAATCGTCTGGTACTCGGGATACAGCGGTTTGTCGTAGTCCACGATATCCACGATCAGCCGGCCGTCGCGCTCGAAGGCGTTGACCATGTGCAGGCAGTAGTGACCGCCGACGTCGAGCCGCGCCACTTCGTCGCCGGTGTCCCGCGACGCGACGATCAACTGGCTGCCGAGTTCCGGCCGCCACGACAAGGCGTCCATCACGGTCGCGCCTTCCTGAATCAACGCCTGCATCCGCAGCACCAGCGGACTCACGTAGATGACGATGAAGCGCTGGCTGATCGCGAAATCGTGAGTCGAGGCCGGATACGGCAGCTTCAGACGCTTCCGATACTTCAGTGCACCGTCGGCGCCGAAGCGGAACAGGTTGACGACCGGGCTGGCCGCGGAAAACGCCACGCCGAAGTTGAACAGCTCGCCGGTGCGATGATCGAGCTTGGGGTGCGCGCTGAACGGCGTGACCTCGTTCAGCTGCTGGCCGAACGTGTACAGGCCTCGCGTCTCGCAGGTGCGCGCGTCGATCTCCCATGGCAGTCCCTGCTCGCCAAAGGCCAGCAGCCTGCCGCCGAACGGGTACACGCTCACGTTGACCGGCGACTCGAGGCCGACGCCGCGCTTGAGCTGATCGCCTTCGAAGGCGGTGCCAAAGGTCCGGAACAGCGGCTTGCCAGCGGCGTCCTCGCGCACGAACTTCTCGCTGCGCACGAAACGGTTGCTCAGGCGAACGCCCCCGGGTCCGAAGTCGAGCGCGCAGACCATGCCGTCGCCGTCCAGCCAGTGTTTGTATTTGAGGCCGGCCCGTTCGAAGCGCGCCGGGCCGTTGAAATGCGCGATGCCGCGAAGGTACGACGGGATCGTGCCGGTGACCTCGAGCGCGACCTGCGCGTGCTCGGTCACGTCGATGGTGAACGCACGTTCGACGAAGGGCGCCAGATCCTCCACTACGCCCCCAACCCGCCGGCAACCGCTGCTGTCAGCTCGGTCCCCATCACTTTGCGCGGCGTCCTGAAGCAGAAAGCCGCCTCCGGATTCCACCCCATCGGCCACATGTAGCGATCCGGACACGCCGCGTGGGACGCGTAGTCGGCGGCCATCCGGGCCGGATCGAACGAGAGCTTCTCGAGGTTCAGGCTCGACACGAACGACTGATTCCAGACGACCGCCGGATCGTCGAGCACCATCGCGCAGATGTGCGCGGCAACATAGCGGGCCAGGGTCATCGTGTTCGCGAACTGCTCGTCGAGGACGGTGCGCGCCTCGTCTATCGACACGCCGACTTTGTAGAAGGTCAGTTCGGCGACGCTGAGCGCCTGGATCTCGAAGAAGTCGAAGAACACCGGCACCGTGCAGGGTTCCCGGTTGGTTTTTTTCCAGTGGTAGTACTGCTGCAGCATCGTCAACAACCCCAGGTTGACGCGTCCAAGCCTGGTGAAGGTCCGCAGGAACGCCACGATGAAACGGCGGTCGGTGAAGAGGTCGTTGATGAACGGGAAGACGTAGAACGAGAAGTAGATGGTCAGCTCCCATACGTACTTCAACGAGTGCGCTTCCTGGTCGCCGAGGCAGTCGTATCCAATCTGAAAACTCGGCAGATAGGCGGCGTAAACCGCGCGCTCGAGTTCTTCGAACAGCGGCACCTTGGCGTCGAGCTCGGCCTGATCTTTCGTCAGAATCGAATCGACCACCAGGGTGTTGTAAATCGAGATCACGTCGCCGCCGGGACTGTACAGGGGATCGGACCAGCGGCCCGCTTCGCCGACCATCGCCCAGTGCCGGCGATCGATGGTCTGCACGGCGTCGAAGGAAAAGTCGCGGAAGCTTCCCGAGTGAAGAATCGTCCGGTTCGGCAGGTCGCGCTCGAACGCCGGAAAGTGTTCGCAAATCCATTTCACCAGCGACTTCGGGTCGTTGACGGCCTCCGGCTTGAGCACACGCGTGTCGTAGACCAGACCAAGGCTGGTGATTCCGGGCAGCGGAATCACCCACAACCACAGCCCTTCCTCGACGAAGTGGTTGGTGGCCAGCCAGAACGGCAGATGACCGAGCTGGGCGCGCTGCGGGTTGAGGCGAATCTGCCGCGGCGTCGAGTCGGTGAGATTCTCGTAGTTGAGGAGACCGTCCACCCACAGGAACGATGCGCCGTGACGGATGTTGTTCGACTTCTGCAGGTTCAATTTTTTCTGCAGTACGTGGGCGCGGCCGGCGCAGTCCACGACCCAGCGCGCGGTCACGGTCTTGCGCTCGCCGTCGAGCGTGTAGGACACGGTGTGCGGACCGCCCCGCTCGTCGAGGTCGATCGCGAGATCGAGCGCGTGCCGATCGAACACGTAGCGATCGCCGGCCGCGAGATTGCGCCGCAGCAGCTCGCCTTCGAGCTCGTTGCGATTCAGCTGATAGCTGGCGACGTTGGACATCCGCCGGATGTAGGACTGGCTGTAGTTCTCGATGCGGGTGGGATCCAGGCCCTCCGTCTTCCAGATGAAGCGGAGGTTGTATTTCATGTAGTGGTCGCGGATGAGATATTCCTCGAGCTCGAGTACCTTGGACCAGTAGTAGCCGCTGACCTGCACCGTGGCCTCGCCGACTTTCTGTCCGGCCGGCGGCACCTGGAGGCGCTTGTCCACTTCGAGGATGGTGACCGAGGCGTCCGTGAGCAGCAGCTGCCGCGCCAGCGACAGCCCCGCCAGCCCGGCGCCGACAATCACCACATCAACCTGGAGCGGCTCGCTCATTACACTGCCTCGCCCGAAATTTGAGAATCTAGGGACCTGAGGATCTGAGGATTTATCTTTGGAACCGAAAACCAAGTCCCGCGGCCGGGCGATTCAATCTTCAGATAGATCCTCAGAAAGATTCTCAAACAAATACTCAACTACTCAAATCCTCAGATCCAAAGATGACTCGCGCCGCCGTCCAGTCGGGCACCATGCGCCAGACCTGCAGCAGGCGGCGCCTCGTGTCCTCCTGCTGCTTGAAGTGCGCCAACAGCATACGCTTCTCGAGCATCGCCTTCGACAGGCCGAAGTGCTTCTCCGCCAGGCCGCCGGTGAACGCGTTGGCCATCCACAAGTACGCCGCGACCGGGTCGACGTGGTTTGCCTTGAGCGACAGCCGATCGGTCATCGCAAGCATCGGGCTCATCACCCGCGACGCCATCCGGAACGTCACGAGATCGGCGACCTGCACGCCCCAGCCGATCGGATCGACGTCAACGGCCGCGATCCGGTCCGGCCGGTTCACCACCAGGAGCGCGCGGACGCGAATCTCTCCGTCGGCGGTCAACCTGAACGTGGTCGTCTGCACGCCGGCGCGCACATATCCCGCCCGGCTGGCGATCATTCCGGGCTTGCCGGCCGGGTTCGGAACGAAGGCGAAACCGTACCCGTACTCCGCGCGATCGCCCGACCCGGAGGCGTCGACATCGGTCACCAGACCCGGGCCGATTATCAGGTAGGGCGCGTCCGGCGAACCGTCGGCCTTCAACACAATCCAGTCGTACTGCGAGCCGATCTCCCGCACATCCACGATCTGCGCGCGCTCCTGGTTGACGAACTTGCCGATCTGGCCGGTGGCCGCCCGCTTGAAGTACAGCTGCTGATACGAGCGGCCGGCGGCCTCGCCGACGCGGAGAACATAACGCAGCACGAACTCCCTGAGCTGCGCGCGGATCGCGTCAGGGTCGCCGAGCTTCTGGCGATCGAAAAACAGGTCCTGAGCGAAACCCATGACCGGCAGCGGCCGCCCCCCGACCACCGCCTCCTCGAAGAACCCGAAGCCCTCGTCTGCCAGGCCGCCCTCGGGCACAACGACGAAGCGCTCGGCAAAGTCGGCCGCACGCTGCTTCTGTTGAAACCAGCGATGGATTTCGCGGCCGTCCGCGAGCGACCGTTCGGCAACGTCCAGCACCTCGAGGTCCGCGGGCAGCATCGAGAGCGCCGTGCTCTCCACCAGCTGGAAATCCTGCGCGGAAACCAGCCGCACGTCGGCGCCCGAGGTCGCGGCGATTCGCGGGCCGGCAGGAGCACGAAACCGTCCACGCCCATCCACCAGCCACACCGTGTAGACGCTGGATGCCGCGCCGTCAGGCAGCACCGCCATGTCCAGCGTCAACAGTCCGGCCGCACCGCTGAGAGCGCCGGTGCCGGCCGACAGCTGGCCGTACGCGATCACCCGTGACGCCCGGTCGCCGGCGTGTTCGTCGCGATAGCTCGTACCTTCGAGGGCCTCGGCGACGATGGTCGCGACCGCACGTCCGGCAACGTCGCTGAGGATCAGTTCGCGGCGGGCGTCGATGAGCCTGACCGCGCACCGCCGATCGGACGGATCGAACCGCAGCGGACCCCTGGCGTAACCGATCCGCTCGCCCACTCGAAACAGGCTGCGCGGCCGGCTCGCATGCGCGAGATCGTTCTCGACGCGCGCCAGCCGGATGTGCTCGTCAACCAGCCCGATGCCGGATCCTCCGTCGGACTCGCCAATCAGCGTCAACACCGTCGTGTCCCGGCCGTCGTCCGCGCTGTCGATGATCGGGCCGAGCGTCTCGGCCGCCTCGAACGGACCGTCCGCGTCGAAACGTCCGGTCACGACCAGCGACACCAGCGACCGCGACGAGATCTCGCCGATCAGCGTGATGCTGCCGCGCAGTCCCTTCAGGCTTCCCAGACCGTCGACGACCACGGCCGCACCGGCGAACAGCAGCCGCGACACGCCATCCACCGACGATGGATAGGTACGACCGGCGCCAAAAAACCGCAGGCCGCTGCGAGTGCGATCCTCGAACCGCAGCAGGCCGCCGTGCATCACGAAGCGCTGTGATTGTGATGGATCGAGCTCGGTGGCAGGCGGCGGCGCCGACGGTGTCGCTTCGAAACCATCGGGGGCGAGCAGCCAGCGCAGCGTCACCGTCGCGAGCCGCTCGCCGATGCGGTTCGCGCCGGTGATGCCGCTCTCCGAGGTCGGAAGGCGCGCGTCGGCGTCGAGGCGGTGCAACGTTTCACGGACGTCGAGACCACAGACCTGGACCGGGAGCAGCGGCGCGATCGATGCCGCCGTCTGTCCCGCCAGCGACATCAGCCCGGTCGAGAGCAGCGCGTCGCCCACCGGATTGCTGCCGGCCAGGATCGGCACCGACTCGCCGAAGCCGACCGTGGTCAACGAGAGAAAGCCGGCTGATGGCGCAAGCGGCCGGACGATCATCGCGTCACAGCCGCGCCGCGGCAACCAGCAGCCATCCGCCGACGACGAGGAGAACCAGGGCGCCGACGCGCTCGGCGCCGAGTCCCAGCGCCGGCACCAGATGGCGCAGCACCGACGCGAGACCGGCGAAGGCGACCAGGGTCGTGACGAGCAGGACGGTCCGGTTTCGCACGTGCTCGGTCTCGTCCGCTTCCGGCACTTGCAGCTTCAAGCGCAGGCGGCCCTCGGACGCCATCGTCAGCACGTCGTCGAGCTTCTGGGGGAGCTCGACGATTTCCTGGATGGCGCGCTCAATCGTCATCGCGAGCTGCTGCGGATCGAGCAACTGACCGGCCTGGCCGACGCCGATCCGCAGACGCTCGTCCTCGAAGGCACCGAGCAGCGTGTCGCTGTCCGGCGCGAGGCGTTCGGCGATGTGCGCCACCGCCTGCAGTCCGTTGAAGAGATGCTGGTGATGGAGAGAGACGGTCCAGCCCGCGTTGTGCGCGACGCGCCACTGCACGAGCATGTGCTCGGCGAAGCGATCGTCGCCGCTCCATTCGCCGTCGCGGAAGGGTACGGCCTGACGCAGCATCCGCCGCAGCTCGCCCTCGATTCGGGCTGATGCGTCGGCTCCTTCGAGCAGCCAGCTCGCGGCGGCGTCGGGATCGTCGGCGGCCACGGCCCCGAGATAGCCCGCGAAATGCACCCGCGCGGCCGACGGATGCGGTTGAAAAGCCGCGCCGGTCAGCACCAGCCGTTCCGCGGTGACCACGACATCCCTGGAGTCGAAATCGTAAGGAACGAGGTTGCAGCAGAGCGCCTGCCACAGCCACGCGCTGGTCAGGCGGCGTGCGATGGCCTCGCCGCTTTCGGCCTGCTGCTCGAGGGTTTCGCCGACAACCTGCTCGACGGTCAGGATGCCCGCCGCGCAGTGATCGCGATAGCAGACGGGCGCGCCGAATCCGCGGCCGTGTTGTGCTTCCGCCGCGACTGTCGCGAGCGACGATGCCTGCTGCCGCTGATCCAGCCGGCGCCGAAGCGTCGCTTCGTAGTCGCCGACGGCCTCGACCAGTGCGCGTTCGGTGACGTCGATCCACGGCGCGAGCAGATGCAGCAGCGGGACGTCCACATCGATCAGCGGCACCGCATCGGGGCGCACGATCGTGACCATTGCCGGGACGCCCGGCGCGAGCCACGCCAGATGACGCTCGGTCCACAGCGTCAGCGCGAACGGCGTTTCGTGAAACTCGAAGAACAGCCGATCGAGGGGAGCGCCGAGTTGATCGCGAACGAGCGCTCGGACCGCGGTGAACGGCAGCGGCCGGCCCTGGTCCGGGATGGCGCTCAGCTCGGTTCGAACGCGACGAGGCAGGAGATCGAAACGGCCGGCCAGGTAGCGCCCGAAACCGGCGAACACCGGGCCGAGTTCGATCAGCGTCTGGCGTAGTCGGTGGCCGTCGTCTTCGCCGGAGCCGAGACGGCCTTCAGGCGGCGGCGAACGCCGCGCGGACATGGGCCGGCCGAGCGCGCGCAGGACGCCTTCCACCTGCTTCCGCCGGCCGTGACTGTCGTTGCCGGCGTGGTTCGCCGCGGTGGGCGTGGCCATCGTATTCGGGCGCCGGTGCTAACCAGCCATCGGGCGATAGTGGAAGACCTGTTCGAGCGACGAGGTGCGCGTCAGCTCACCGTAGGTGTCGCGCAGAGCGGTTTCGCAGGGGACCGTGACGAGGTCGCGCCAGGCCGCCGCGATCTCGGGATCCGATGGCTCGTAGTGGATGTAGGGCGCGATGTGCGCATCGTCGCGCGTGGTGTCGTAACGCATCATCAGCGACGAGACCAGTCCGTTGGTGATGGCGTCGTTCTCGCGCGCCAGCGCCGAATGATGGCGCATGAACGACTCCATGACGATCGGATGGCGCATGTTGACGACCGACAGCGCCCAGCCGACGCCGGCGAGGATGTTGCGGCGGGCGAGATCGTGCGGCGCCTCGATATCCAGCCGGCGAATGACGCGCCACGGCGCGTTGACCGACGGCAGCATTCCCATCGGCTCGAAGTACATGGCGCGGCCGGCGCCGTGCCAGTAGTAGCCGAGCAAGTCCGGTTCGACGTTCGGGATTTCGCGATCGAGGACGCGGAGCATGTTCGGATACAGCGTGCGCGTCGCCAGGCCGAGCGACTCGAGCGCGGCACCGGCATGGCCGCGGCGCGAAGAGTCGCGGCACAATTTCACGAACCGGGCAATCGCCGCGCGCAGCACCTCGGGCGAACTGGTCGGCTCGAGCTTGACGAGGATCGCTTTCGCGAACGACATGCCGATGCCGGCGTGCAGCATGCTCATGCTCCACGGCGGCAGCGACGCGTACTGCGGATCGGTGAGCAGACCGGTCGGATCGGGGCCGCCCGCCGCCTTCTCGATGGCGACGTCACCAAACCAGTTGCCGAGACCTTCAGTCGCCCATACGCGCGGGAACGTCGGCATCGCCGCCACTTTGTCCACCAGCGTCTGCAGCGAGTCGACCGTGTTCGCGTCGAGACCGAGCTCGGCGTGCACGTGCGTGACCAGCATGATGATCTGGAGCTTGTTGGCGAACTCCTGGCTGACCGCGGGCGCATCCACTCGCGACACGAGCAGCGAGTCGAGCCAGCCGATCGGCGGCAGGCCGTATTTCACGACCGCCTCGAACACCGGGCCGTCCTGCATCTCGGCCGCCATGTGCATCAGCATGCTCTGGTCGAATTCCGGCGCGCGGCCCATCATCAGATCGACGAGCGCGCGCTGGAAACCGGTGCCCAGTTTGTAGGCCTGCTTCAGCCAGCCATCGAGCTGCTGCTCGGCCACGTTACTGACCGAGTCGAGCGCGGCGGTCGCTCCGGCCAGACGTTCAGGGGACGGCGGCGCCATCAGGTTGGTGACCTGCTGCGCGCCGAACATCGAGATCGCCCACGGCAACGTCATCGAAGACTTGACCAGTTCGCGCATCGTCGGTGATTGGCTCATGGGATCCTCCGGGCTGGCCTCAGTCGGTAAGCGCGAGTCTTCGCAGTGAGTCGCCGAGGACGAGCAGCGCGCTGGTCACGAGCACTGCTTCGGCGGTAAACAAGTTCAGGCCCAGCGTCGACGTCGACGCCGTCAACTCCAGCAAGGCTGCGAACGCGACCACGATGCCGGCCAGCCGAATCGTGCGCCGCCGCAACTGCACTTCCGGCCGTGCCAGTGTCCGGACGTCCACGCGGCCGAGCGGCTCGCCGTCGGCGACGCGCCTCAAGACGTTGGCGGCTCGCCCGGGACCGTCCTCGAGCAACCGTCCGCCGGTGGCGGCCAGGGCGGTCAACGTGCTGTAGCGAAATGTCTTCCGGCGCGCTTCTACCGCGACCCAGCGCTCGCAGACTTCCTCGAGGTGACGTCCGACGCTGAAACCCGGCGCGAACCGCGTAATCAAACCATCCGCAGCGATCGCAGACCGGATGTATTTAATCACATCCCGCTCGGGCCCGATACCGGCCTTCCGCGACAACGTCAGGAAGTCGAGCATCACCAGCGTGAAGTTCTTCTTGAACACCGTCTCGCCGCCGTCGCCTTCGTACCAGTCCTGCGAGGTTTCCGCCAGCATCCGACGGAACTTGTCGGGATCGGCGTCGGCGCGGAAGATCACCAGCTTCATGTAGTGATCGGCCATCGTCGAGACGTCGGCTCGCGTGTAAGCCAGCGTCATCTCGACGAGATGACGACGCGAGTAGCGGCTCAGGACGCCGGTGATGCCGAAGTCCACGTAGCCGACGACGTTGCGCGGGAGGATGAGGAGGTTGGCCGGATGCAGGTCGGCGTGGAACACGCCGTACTGGAACGCGTCGCCGAGGAAGTTGTCGATGATGTGCCGCGCGAAGGTGTTCGGCTCGAATCCGGACGCGCGCATGCGGTGCATGGTCCACTCGTCGCCGCTCTGGAGCGCGCGAATGTAGTCCATCACCGTGATGCCGGACATGAATTCCATCACCAGCGTCCGCCTGGTGGTCAGGCTCCAGACGATCTCCGGCGCGCGCTCGTGCGGGTTGGTCTCGGCGTTGCGGCGCAGTCGATCGGCGTATCGCGCCTCACGCCGGTAGTCCAGTTCCTCGTGTGTCCAGTCCACGAACTCGCCGCCGGGATCGAGCACCCAGATCAGCGACTTGATCTGGAAGCGCTTGATGATCCGCATGGCAACGGTCAGCAGCCGGATGTCCCCGGTGAAATCGGCCTCGACGGTCGGCCGCTGCACTTTCACCGCGACCTTGCGGCCGTGCAGGACGGCGGCGTAGACCTGACCGATCGACGCGGTCGCCAGCGGCACCGGATCAAATTGATCGAAGATCTCCCCCGGAGATTTTCCCAGCTCGGCCTGGAAGGTCTGCTCGACGAACTCGAACGCAAACGGCTCGATGCGATCGAGGAGATTGAAGAGCTCGTCGCAGTACTCGAGCGAGACGATGTCGGGCTGGAGCGCCAGCATCTGACCGAACTTGATGAAGCTGCCGCCGAGATCCTCGAACAGACGGCGGAAACGCTTAGGGCCGGGCAGCCGCGCCAGCGGGACCCAGCGGGTCAGGAACGGAAGGCGATCCGCATAGCGCGAGGCGAGATACGCAATGCCATGCCTGATCAGGACCCAGAGGATGTGGGGCAACCGGCGCAACAACGGACTCGCGTTCACAGGGAAATACTAAGCGAAAAGCCCCACCTGTCCGCCGGTGTGCCAGAACACCACGGTCTGCCCGGCGGCGAATTTCCGCTGCCGCACGTGCGCGATGAGAGCAGCCATCGCCTTGGCGGTGTAGGTCGGGTCGAGAAAGACGGCCTCGGTTCGCGCGGCCAGTTCGAGCGCTTCGCGCGAGGCCTCGGTCGGGATGCCGTAGCCATCGCCGACGAACCGGTCGTCCACTTCGATCGCGGTGCCCTGGGACAGCTCTCTCGGCTCCATCCCCATCAGACTCGCCACGCCGGCGACGAGCGATCGCACCGTCAACGACAGGGCTCCCGCGTTCTCGTCGGCGCTGATGCCGATGACCCTGGTCGGCAGTCCGAGGAGCCGACAGCCGGCGACGAGGCCCGCCTGCGTGCCGCCCGACGAGCTCGCGTGCACGATGACGTCAGGCGGGGCCATCTGCTCGGCCAGCTCGGCGACAGCCAGCACGAAGCCGAGCGCGCCGAGCGGCGTCGATGCGCCGATCGGAATCACGAACGGCCGGCGTCCTTCGGCTCGCAGGCGCTCCTCGGCGGCAGTCATCGCCGGCGCGCGCTCGGGTCGTGTCGCGACGTACACGACCTCCGCTCCGAGCAACCGATCGAGGAGGGCGTTCGCCGACGGAACAGCGGGCGGCGCGCCATTGGCCACCAGCACCGCGTGCATCCCGAGTCTGGCGGCGGTTGCGGCGGTGGCCCGGGCGTGATTCGACTGAATACCGCCGGCAGTGATGAGCGTATCGGCGCCGTCAGCCTGCGCTCGCGCCGCAACCAGCGCGAGCTTCCGCACCTTGTTGCCGCCGAACCCAAACGGAATGGCGTCGTCTCTCTTGATGAAGAGACGCGGACCACCGCCCAGGCGCGCGGCGAGCGCCGGCATCGGCTCGACGATCGAGGCCGCGCCGACCAGTGGGAGCGAGGGAAAATGCGCGAGCGCCTGGCGCAACGCCGCAGGGGTCACGGACGGTATAGTAGAGGATTCTATGGACCTGATCGCAGCTCTTCGTTCCGGCGCGCCGGTCGTCGCGGCTGAACTGCGGCCGCCCCGGGCCGAGCTGGCCGCGGCTGAAGGCATGGACGCCTGGATTGACACCTACCATGCGGTGCAGCGCCTCACCCGGCAGGGCACCTTCGTCTTCCTCACCGACAGCGCGGTCGGCGAGCGGGAGGAGGACAATCTCCGCCACCTGGTCACCAACCTCGGCAACGACGTTCCTCGCGATCGCATCGTCCCATTCCTGACCTCGAAGCATTCGCTCGAGTACTGCCTGTCGTATGCCGACCGCGCCCACCAGAAAGGATTTCCCGCGCTCGTCGTCCTCGGCGGCGACAAATCGGTCGGGGTTCCGCGGTCCGTGGAACACGCCTGGCAACTGCGGGAGCTGCTGCGGGCGCGCGATCGATCGCTGACGCTCGGCGGCTGGGCCAACCCGCATGCCGATCCGGAACGGCAGGTGGATTACCTCGCGGCGGAGAATTTTCACGCCGAGTTCTACCTGACGCAGGTGGTCAGCCATCATCACGCTGAACGGGTCGGGGCCTTCATTGCCGCCGCCGAACGGCGCGGGCTGACGCTGCCTGGATTGTTCGGCGTTTTCTACTATCGCAGCGCCAATCCGCGGACCCTCGAGGCGCTGAATGCCTTCCTGCCGGTGCCGATCGACGGCCTGACCCGCGATTTCGCGGAAGGGCTCGGCGCCGAAGAGGTCTGCGCGCGAACCATCCGCTCGCTGATGGACGTCGGCGCGAGGCATTTCTATATCAGCAACCTGCCGGTCACGCGGGCGCAGCGCGTGCTGACTGAGATCCTGGCGAAGGTCGAGGTCACGGCATGAAACACCGGGCCGGCTGGTTCGGCTTGCGGGGTGCGACCAGTCGCCTCGCGATCACGATGGCCCTGTTCGCGACCTGTACGGCAGACGGCCGCGGCGTTGCCTCGAGCGAGGTCGAAGCCATCGCGCTGCGCGGGTCGCCACAACAGGCGCCGGCGGCGACGCCGCCGCTGCAGCGCCTCCACGCGTCGATCGAACGGACCATCCGGAGCGTCAACGCCACGTGGGGCATCTACGTGAAGTCGATCGAGACCGGCGAAGAGATCGCCATCGACGCCGATCGCCGGATGGAGACGATGAGCACGATCAAGATCCCGTTGATGATCGAGGCGCTCGAGCAAATCAAGGCGGGCCGGTTCAGGCTGACCGATAAATACACGCTGGTCGCATCCGATGTCCAGCCCGGTACCGGCACGATTCAGCGTCTCGATCCCGGCGCAGTGATGACGGTCAAGGACTTGATTACGCTGATGATCATCGTCTCGGACAACACCGCCACCGAAGTGATGTACCGGATGGTCGGCGGCCCCGCGGCGGTCAACGCGCGCATGGACACGCTGGGCCTGGCGACGACGCGGGCGATGAACGTGCCGTCGACATGGTTTCCGTTTCAGCGCTCGGCGCCGACAACCGAACAGTTCTATCGCGAGGGCAAGTATCCGTTCGGCTTCTCCACCGCGCGCGAAATGGGCCGCCTGCTCGAAATGCTGGAGCGCGGCACGCTGGTCGACCAGGACTCGTCGGCGCTGATGCTGCGGATCATGCGCGGACAGCTGTACCGGACTCGCATTCCCCGCTACGTCACCGGCTACACCATTCCACACAAAACCGGCGACTTCCTCCCCTACGTGGGCGACGACGTCGGCGTCCTCGAGGCGCCTGGTCGCACCATCGTGTTGTCGATCTTTACCGGCAACCATTTCGGATCAGGTGAGATGCTGGAGAACGCGATCGGCCTCGTCGCCCGCGACATCGCGGACTACTTTTCCTATCGTCAGCAGTAGAGACTCCGCGCCTCGCACCCCGCACCTGGCACCCCGCACTCCGCACTCCGCACCTGAGATAA
Source organism: uncultured Acidobacteriota bacterium (assembly GCA_963711765.1). Lineage (GTDB taxonomy): Bacteria > Acidobacteriota > Vicinamibacteria > Vicinamibacterales > CAVVIG01 > CAVQFC01. Next base: position 744,304 of record CAVQFC010000001.1, read on the forward strand.
TGTGATCGAATGTCCGCCTACCTCGACTCCGTGCCGCTCTCAGGCATCACGCGCATCCGCGACATGATGTATTCGATCGAGAATCCGTTCAGGCTCGATCAGGGCGACGTGAGTTTCGATGCGCCCGATACCGTGAAATCGGCGATGAACCGGGCGATCGCCGAAAACAGGTCGCACTACGTGCAGACGACCGGCGTGCCGCGGCTGCGTGAATTGATCGCCGCCAAGCTGCGCGACAAGAACGGCGTCCCGATCGAAGCCGACGAGGACGTGCTGGTCACCAACGGCGGCATCCACGGCCTCTACATGATCTGCCTGGCGCTGCTCGAACCGGGCGACGAGGTGTTGCTGCCGGACCCGGCATGGCCGCCGGCCGCCGGCAACGTGATCGCCGCGCGCGGCGTGCCGGTCGGTTATACGCTGCACGACGCGAACGGCTGGCGACCGGACTTCGAAGAGATCGAAGCGAAGATCACCGCAAAAACCCGCGTCCTGTATCTCAACTCGCCGAGCAATCCGACCGGCGGCGTGCTGACGCGAGCGGACATCGAGCAACTGGCGTCGATCGCACAGCGCCACGACTTGTGGGTGATTTCCGACGAGGCCTACGAGGATGTCGTGTTCGACGGCGAGCAGGTGAGCATCGCCTCGCTGCCGGGCATGTACGCACGCACGATTCCGCTGTACACGTTCAGCAAGTCGTACGCGATGACCGGCCTGCGCCTCGGCTACGTCGCGATTCGTGACGAGGCGATCCGCGAGCGGGCGAAAAAGGTGCTGTTCTACAGCGCCAGCAACATCGCCTCGGTGGTCCAGTTCGGCGGCATCGGTGCCCTCGAGGGCTCGCAGGACTGCGTCGTCGCGTTTCGCGACGAACTGCGCGCGCGACGCGATCTGTTCTATGCCGGCATCGGCGAATCGGCTGCCGGAGTCTTTTCAGGCGCGCCTCCCGCCGGCGCGTTCTACGCCTTCCTGAAGATCGATTCGCGGTGGCAGGGTCCAGCGGCCGCAGGGTCGCGAACGGCGGAGTCGATCTCGTGGCGGCTGGTCGAACACCTGATCAAGGACGGTCGAATCGGCTGCATCCCTGGCGTTGACTTCGGCGCGCACGGCGAGGGCTACGTCAGGTTCTGCTTCGCGCGCGAACGACGAGAGCTGACCGGCGCGCTGGCGTCGATGAAGCGGATTTTCTCGGCGGCGTAACTCGCGGGGCCGAAAGCCCCGCGCTACAGAACCACCTGAACCACCCGACCGACCTGACCGAGCCGACCCATCCGCCTATTTCACGTGGCGTCCGCCGTCGATACGGATGGTCTCTCCGGTCATGAAATCGCTGTCGAGGATGGCCAGCACACCTTTGGCGATCTCGACCTCGCCGCCCCAGCGGCCGAGCGGCGTGGCATCCTCGACGGCTTTCGATTCGGCGTCGGTCGTGGCCGGCGGCGCCAGAATCGGCCCTGGCGCAATCGCGTTCACGAGAATCTGGTCGGGCGCGAGCTCGAGCGCGAGCGCCTCGGTCAAGGCAATCACTCCAGCCTTCGCGACGTAGTAAGGGACGTAGCCGGTGTAACGCGGCCGGCCGCTTCTGGCGATCCAATCGCTGAAATTCACAATCCGACCGCCACCCTGCGCGCGCATGTGCGGCGCAGCTGCGTGCGCACAGAGAAATGCCGCTCGGAGATCGACGTTCAGCGCGGCGTCCCAGTCCGCGGCCGTGGTCTCTGCGAACGGACGCCTGGCGTAGACGGACGCCATGTTGATCAGGATGTCGAGCCGGCCGAACGCGTCCGCCACCGCCTGCACCAGCGCATCCGCCGCCGCGGGCTGCGACAGGTCGGCCTGAAAGATTTCGGCGCGGCGATTCTCAGCGCGTACCGCCGCCGCGGCCTGGTCGGCCTCGGCCTTCGAGCGGGCATAGGCGACGGCGACGTCCACGCCGCGCGCCGCCAGCTCGCGGGCGACGACGAGACCGATGCGTTTGCCGCCGGTGATGAGCGCGACTTTGTTTTGAAGATCCATGTCGGAGAGTTGTATCAGTATCACGAACACACGAAGAACATGAAGATCACGAAGACGACACTCGCCGCCCTCGTGTGCTCCGTCACTTCGTGATGAAACGCACCGGTGCCGCGCTGGCGGCGAACGCCGGGTTAGGATTGCATCGCTCGGGCAAGTTGCAGCGTCCGGCTTCAGCCGGACCACGAAAGGACGCGCATAACGTGGCTGAACATATCGGATTCATTGGTCTCGGCGTCATGGGCAAGCCCATGGCGAAGCACCTGGTGACGGCTGGCTACCAGCTGACCGTTCATAACCGCAGCCAGCCGGCCGTGGACGACCTCGTCGCCGCCGGCGCGGCGGCCGCGGCATCGCCCGCGGCGGTTGCGCGCGCGTCCACCGTGGTCATCACCATGCTGCCCGACACGGTCGACGTCGAGCGCGTGCTGACCGGACCGGACGGCGTGCTTGCCGGCCTCCAGAAAGGCGCGGTGGTGATCGACATGAGCAGCATCTCGCCGACCGTCACCGAGCAACTGGCCGGGCTGGTCGCCGACAAAGGCGGGGCCATGCTCGACGCGCCGGTCAGCGGCGGCGAAATCGGCGCCATCAACGCCGCGCTGTCGATCATGGTCGGCGGCGACGAAGCCGCCTTCAACCGCGTCCGGCCGATTCTCGAAGCGATGGGCAACAGAGAACGCATCGTCCTCATTGGGCGCTCGGGAGCGGGCCAGATCTGCAAGGTCTGCAACCAGGTGGCGATCGGCGGCGCGCTGGCCGGCGTCAGCGAAGCGTTCGCACTCGCGAAAAAAGCGGGCGTGGACGCGGCACGGGTTCGTCAGGCACTGCTCGGCGGCTTCGCCGCGAGCCGCGTGCTCGAGGTCCACGGCGAGCGAATGCTGGTGGACAACTACAAGCCGGGGTTCCGCGCGCGGCTGTACCAGAAGGACCTGCGGATCGCGAACGAAGCGGCGGCGGCCAACGCGGTGGCGATGCCGGCCACCGCGATCGTGACGCAGTTGATCAACGCGCTGGTCGCATCGGGAGGCGCCGATCTCGACTACGCCGCGCTCGGCACCGTCCTCGTCAAGATGGCCAACGGATAGTCGCTCGCGAAGCGATTCTCCGGCGCCTCGAGAGATCGAGGCGTTACAACAGCCGCTCGACGGTCCAGTAGAGGCCAATCAGCGCGATGGCGAGCGACGCGGGCTGGATGATGAACTGGCGATAGCTGTCGCGATCGCGTCTCAACGTAGAGACCAGCGCGAACGCGACGGCTATCACTGCCAGCTGGCCCGCTTCCACGCCGCCGTTGAAGGTCAGCAGCGCGGTCAGGAACTGCGACCTGGGCAGACCAAGATCGCGGAGCACGCCCGCAAAACCCATCCCGTGCAGCAAGCCGAACGAAAACACCAGCGCCAGCCGCCACGGTTTCAAGTCGCTGGTGATCAGGTTCTCGATCGCCACATAGGCGATCGACAGCGCGATCATCGGTTCCACGACCTTCGCCGGGAGCGACACGACGCCGTACATGGTCAAGCCGAGCGTGATTGAGTGCGCGATGGTGAACGCGCTCACCTGGCTGAAAACCGAACGCCATTTGTCGCTGAGCAGGAAAATGCCGACCACGAACAGAATGTGATCAAGTCCTTTCGGCACGATGTGGGTGAAGCCGAGACGGAAATACTGCCAGGCTACCGCACTGCGACTCGGCGCCGGTGGCGGCGCGACCAGTGAGATCGGCTGGCTCGGGGCCACACCATCGATCCAGAACGTCTGCACCGCACTGTCGCCAATCCGCACGTTCAGCGCGTACGAGCCGAGCGCCAGACCGTATGCGAAGGTCATGTCGCGTGTGCCTTCCGGCACCCGGCCCGTCAGCCGAACCAGCGACGGCGCCTGCGCGGCGTCGCCAAACGCGCCGGCCGGGCGGTACTCGAACTGCGGCCGGTCGATGCGTTCGTCGAAGCGGACGATGACGCGATCGAGAAAAGTGGAGGCGAGCGTGGCGATGCTGCGGTCACGCTCCTGACGGTCGATGGCGGCATTCGAGAGCGTGCCGCCGCCGAACACCTCCAGCTTCGTCAGCAGCGCGTCAGGGTCCACCGTTACGTCGATACTGTACGACGGTCCGGTCACCGTCGCCGTGACCTGGGTCTTGCCGATCTCGTGCGCGCGCGCCGCGGTCACCGACAGCAGCAGCACGATCAGCGTGCACAGACACCGCTTCATCTCGACGCCACCTGCGCCGGTGCGGCGGCAATGGCTCGCGCGTGCGCCTGAATCGTGGCGTCACGGCTCCCGGTCCGCATGGCCTGCACGATCGTCTTCCTGGCATCGTCTATCCGTCCCGACTTGAAGTAGGCCCACGCCAGCGCGTCCTCGGTGAAGATGTCGTGACGATCGGCCGCCGCGGACTCCGCGATCGTGACCGCCTCCGGGATGTGCCGATCGTGTTCGGCAAGGAAGCGCGCCAGGTTCTTCGGGTCAGGGGCATCGCCGCGCCATCCGGCTTCTGCGAGCGCGTACTGACGTTCGGCCTCGTCTCGGCGTCCCATTTCATTCAACAGATCGCCGGTCCGGGCTGCGAGATCCGGCGTCGGCGACTTCTCGGCCAGCGTCCGCAGCATTTCGAGTGCGCCCGCGCGATCGCCTTCCGCCGCAATGGTTCTGGCAAACCCGATGACGGCGAACGGATGTCCTGGAAACGCCTGCGACGCGGCAATGTATTGCTCTTTGGCCTCGCGCGTCTTTCCCGACTGGGCGTAGAGATCGCCGAGCTGCGAACGCGTCCACGCGATGCCTTCCGGATCGGTCGGGCTCGTCGCCTCGGCGGCCAGCGTCATCGCCTGGATCGCGCCCTTGATGTTTCCCTGCAGTTCACGCGCGTACGCCACCCGCGCATACGACGCTGAACCCGGACGCCGCTGCATCATCTGATCGAACGCATCGAACGCCTCGCTGTAGTCGCCGAGCTCGAGATGCGCGTCGCCGATGACGCCGTAGTTGACGGGATCGTCCGGCCGGGCCTCGCGATTTCGCTGGCCGACGCGGACGGCTTCGCGGAAGCGATGTTGCGACAGGTAGAGCGCGCCGAGCATCCGGTTGGCGTCGTAATTTGCGGGATCGTCGCGAAGCACGCGCGTCACGACCTGCTCGGCCTTGAGCGCAAGGCCGGGATTGCCGAGGACGCGCGTCTGGCGCAACAAAGCGTCGGCGAGCAGCAGCGCCGCGCCGTTGTCGTCCGGCTTCTTCGCCAGCCGCGCCTCCATTTCGGTCACCTGCCGCTGCAGATCCTCGCGCGAGGTCTTCGCGCCGGCTGCCGAGCCGGCCGGCGAACCAATCGTCGCCGCGGCGCGGCTGCGCTGACCGTCGCGCCAGTTTGCGAGCGCCACCATCGTCGCGACGGCGACGATGATGGCGATCGGAATCAGATTTTGCGGATGCAGCAATCGGCGCATGACGGCGGCTACTGGCTGACCGGCTTGTTGGGGTTGAGCTTCCACGGGTTGCCGCCCGAGTGCGGATACGCCAGGTACGGGAACGACGTCCGGAACGCCACGTCATTGCGGTCGACACCGTCGCCCAGCGTGGAGACCCGCGCGCCCGTCAGGATGCCGGCCGCGGCCTGCAGCGTGATATCGACCACGTCGTCGGTCAGACGCCGGCCGTTCGGGAAGCCTTGAACGTCGCCGGCGAGCACCCCCAAGCGCGAAGGCGCGGCGCTCGGCGAATTGTCGATGTTCAAACGGAGCATCTCGCTCGGCTTCACGCCCGACGGCTGGTTCAGACCAGGCACGCCGGTGAGGAACACCTGCACCAGGTCGTTGCGCGGTGTCGCCGGCGCCTGCAGACCGTAAATGGCCTCCAGGAGCTTCGGGACTTCCGGCGTCGTCACGTAGCTCAGAAACTGCGCATCGTCGACCGGCTTGCTGCCGTTCCAGGTGTCCTTCTTGCCGACCGGAATGACGACCTCGTTGACGAGCGGCATGCCGAGACGCGAGACCTGGACGAAGCTGCCGCTGGGAGTTTCGGAGCCGGCGACGCGCGTGACCGTCGCCTGACGGCTGGCCGTCGACCAGACGCCGATGATCGGGCTCGACGCTGATTTGATCGACGACTTCGGCACCTGGATCGCGATGCTGTGGACGTTGAAGCCGGCCAGCGAGTCGGTGCCGGCCTCGGACAGGTTCGCGCCGTAGAGCAGGTCGAAGACGCGGAGATCGAGGAAGAACGGGTCGTCGGTCTGACCCGAGAACACGCGGCCGACCGAGCCGTCGGTCTGGCGGAATTCGTAGATGCCGCTGCCGTTGCCGCCGTAGTTCGGCGTCGACGCTGGTCCGACGTTGTCGTACATCGTCCGCATCGGGCCGGCCGTGAACACCGTCTTGCCGTTTTCGACGCGCGTCACCGTGTAGGTCTGGTAGAGGTTGCGGTTCGGGTCGTCGAGCGCTTTGATTGGGCCCGTGTTGTAGAGAAAGGTGTTCGGGTTGGAGACGACCGAGGTGAAGCGGAACTGGTAGGTGACGTCCTCGACACCGTCGCCGTTGTTGTCGATTTTGATTTCGTAAAGGACGTTGTCGCCGAACCGGTAGAAGTTGGGTCCGCCCGCTGGATCCTCGAACGGCACGAACGACGCGATGAGCGTCACCGTATCCGGCGCATCCGGGCTGACGAACGCATACACGTCGGTGTTGTCAGCCAGGGGATCGCCACTGATGAGCGGCGCCTCGCGGTGGCTCGAGGCGCGGCCCGGCACCATCTGAAATCCGATCAGCATCACCACCAGGGTCACGAAGTACAGTCTCTTGCTCACGCGTCCACCTCCCGGCCATCCGAACGGCCGAACCAGCCGTAGTTACTTTCGACGTATCGCTCATGACACTACGCGCCGGAATTGCGAACGGATTGGATGGGCGAATGTCGGCCGCGGCTCAGCCGCTCCGGGTCAGCCACTGCGATCCTCCGCAGGTACGCGGACGACTGCCGGGTTGGGCGCGCGCGATGGACTTCGCGGCGGCTGCGCTGACGCTCGTCGCCGGGCTCGTCGCGGTTTCCGGCGGCGGCCGAGCTCGTCTTTGGAGTGGCCACCTCGGCGTGACCTCGGCGCCGCGACTCTTGATTTGGGCGGCCGCAATCATCGCGTTGCGGCACGTCATCACCGCCGAGCTGCCGATCCATCGGCACCTTTCAGCCGTCGTCTCGGCGTGGGCGCGATCTGCCGCGCTGCGAACGGCCGTGCTGGCGGTCGGCGTCACCAGACCGCTGATGTTCGCCGCCGGCTACCTCGCGGTGATGATGTTCGGCTACGCCCCAGGCGCCGAGCCGTTCCACGATTTCTCCAGCGAGCTGCTGAACCTGCCGCTGCGATGGGACGCGGGCTGGTATCTCGGCATCGCCACGCGCGGCTACGAGTACGTCGCGGCGGCGGGCGCGGACGCGCAGCAGAACATCGTGTTCTTCCCGGCATTTCCGCTGCTGGTCCGTGTTGTCGCGCGGTTCGCCGGGAACAGCCAGCTCGCCTACGTCCTCGGCGCGACGTTGCTGTCGGTGGCGCTGTTCACGGCCGCGTTGATCTACGTCTATCTGCTCGCGCGGGAGACGATGGACGCGGATCACGCGGCGGCAGCGGTCTGGCTGCTCGCGGCGTTTCCGTTCTCGATCTTCTTCGGCGCGATCTATACCGAGTCGCTGTACCTGCTCGGCGCCGCGGGCGCCTTCTACCACTTCCGGCGCGGCGATTTTGCGGCTGCCGCGGGCTGGGGAATCCTGGTGGGGCTGACGAGACCGAACGGTTGCATGCTCGGCCTGCCGCTCGCCATCCTGATCCTCGGTGACCGATCGCTGCGCTTCGACCGACGCGCGTGGCTCGCGGCGTCGATGCCAGCCGTTGGCGTACTGCTCTACAGCGCGGTGGTATGGCGCATGGCCGGCAACCCGCTGGCATGGGCGATCGGGCACGCGGCGTGGGGACGCCACTACGGCGGCCTGACCCGACTGGTGGTCGATCGTTACGGCTACATCGCCGGCGCGGGATTGCTGCAGTACGTCAGCCGACAGCCGTACGATCTGCTCAACGCGATGGCAGTCGTCTTCGTCCTCGCGTCGGCCTGGCCGGTCGGCCGCCGCTTCGGGCCGGCGTACGCGGTGCTGCTGCTGGTCAGCATCCTGCCGCCGCTCGCCGACGGAGGGCTGATGTCGGCCGGAAGATTTTCGTCAGTGCTGTTCCCGGCGTTTCTGTGGCTTGGCTCGACGGTGCCGGCTCGGCATCGCGCGGGGTGGATTGCCGCGTTTGCCGGCTTGCAGACGTTCAACGCCGCGCTGTTCTACACCTGGCACCCGCTCTACTGACGCCCGCAAATTAATGCGCCGCGTGCCGCCTGGAGGTGAATAATATCGGCTCGGGCTGAACATCCGGCTGATGGAGGCTGACATGCGTGCGAGACGTGACTTCCTGCGACAGGTCGTTCCGGCGGGAGTGCTGGGAGTCGTCGGGGCCCGGATGAATGCAGACTGGTTCGAGCGCGTCGTCTCGGCCAGCGCCGACGTCGCGCATCGAAGCGCCGCCGACGTCGCCGCCGACGAGGACTACTGGCGCGAGATCCAGCAGGCGTTCACGCTCGACCGCACCATCATCAACCTGAACAACGGCTACACCTGTCCCAGCCCGCGCGTCGTGCACGAGGCGCTAAAGCGCTATCTCGACGAGTCCAACCAGGCGCCGATTCATTTCATGTGGGGACAGCTCGAGCCGAACGTCGAGCAGGTGCGCCGCAAGCTTGCCGTCGAAGTCGGCTGCGACATGGAGGAGCTCGCGATCACCCGCAACGCCAGCGAAGGCCTGCAGATCGTCCAGCTTGGCATCGACCTGCATCCCGGCGATCACGTCGTGACCACGGACCAGGACTACGGACGAATGCTGGATACCTGGGACCAGCGGGTGCGTCGCGACAAAATCGCGGTGACCAAGATCAGGTTTCCGGTGCCAACGACCGACTTGTCTCAGTTGACGGACGCGATTACGCGCGCGATCACGCCGAAGACCAAGGTCATCCACATCTGCCACATCACCAACCTGACCGGTCAGCTCTTTCCGGTTCGTGACATCGCGCGCATGGCGAGAGCCCGCGGCATCCAGACGATCGTGGACGGCGCGCACGCGTTCGCGCACTTCCCGTTCAAGGTGTCCGACCTCGAGTGCGACTACTACGGCTGCTCGCTGCACAAGTGGATGCTGGCGCCGGTCGGCACCGGCTTCCTCTATGTCCGCCGCGAAAACATCGAGAAGGTGTGGCCGCTGACGCCGGCTGCGGCAAACCGGGCCGACAACATCCGCAAGTTCGAGGAGATCGGCACGCACCCGGCGGCGAATCACAACGCGATTGCCGAAGCGCTGGTGTTTCATCAGGCCATCGGCACCGAGCGTAAATCGGCGCGGCTGCGCTACCTGAACGAGCGCTGGGCGACGAAAGTGGACAAACTGCCGGGCGTGAAGATCCTGAACAGCCGCGAGCCGAATCAGGCGTGGGGACTCTTCAACGTCAGCCTCGCGAGCGTGGACGCACCGAAGGCCTACAACTATCTGTGGACGAAGTACCGCATCATCACCGCGTCGATCAAGCGCGACGACTATCAGGGTCTGCGGGTGACGCCGAACGTCTACACCACGCTCGGCGAGGTCGACACGTTCGCCGAAGCGATTCAGGACCTCGTCAGGAATCCATCAGCCACCGCTTAGTCACGACGTTGGAACGCAGAGCAGGCGGAGCTCGCAGAGAATGTTGTCTCTGCGTTGATCGTGCTCAGCCCTATGGATACGCGACGCGATAGACGCTGATTTCGGAATGCTTGTCGTCGATCGCCCACGGATGGCGCGAGATCAGCGTCAGGTCATGGCGGCGATCGAGTTCGGCGGCCAGCAATTCGTAGCGGGCGCCGTACAGGTATTCGCCGTGCACCACCAGATACCGGGTGTGATGCTCCCGCATCGCGCTCATCGAACCGTCATCCGGAAACGACTGCATCGCAGACCTCACCGATCGATACGACGGCGGCGAAAAACCGCTGTAACCGTTGACCAGATACTGCCAGTGGAACGTCGAGTAGTAGAGATACACCGGATCCTCGAGTGAGCCGGTCGGAAATTCGAACAACACCGGCGTCGGGGCGTCTTCCCCTCCGGCATCGCGGGCGATGTCGGCATACGCCTGCGGCGGCAGGCGCGGCGCCGACCACAGCGTGAGCGGTTTCGACGCGTACTCGGCCAGCAGCAGCGCGCCGATGACCCCAAGCGCCGCGAGTCGCGCGCGCGGGGCGCGGATCCAGGAGGCGATGCGGGCAACGGCGTAGCCGACCAGCACCGACAGAGAAAACGAAACCATGATGCCCATCCGCGCCGGAATGCGCAGCGCCCGGAACGGCAGGACGTATTCGTACAAGACGCGGTAGAGCGCGCCGTTCAAACCGAGCGACAGGTCGAACGCGAGTAACAGGCCGAGACCGTATGCCAGGCGCGGCGGAGAAATCGGCGGCCACAGCGCCACGATGGCGAGCGCCACCGCGACAAAGCCAGGGAACAACCGACGCTCCGGATCCATGAAGGGCACGAACACAACGCCGTAGAGCGCGTTGTCCTCCGACGGCGCCAGGTAGTTGCGCCAGTGCGCGCTGCCGGCGGCGACCTCGCCGATCCCGCGTTCGCCCACGATTTTTCGCGCCGACAGATAGGCGCGCGCAATCGGCAACGTCGCCGCCAGCACGATCGCCGCCGCCGTCGCGATCGCCGCCAGACGCTGCGGCACCACCTGACGCCTGGCGATCAGCAGCGTCCCGCACACCACAGCCATGTACGGAATCAGGAAGAGGCCGTAGTACAGGCAGGTCACGAGCTGACCGGCGACGAACGCACCGAGCAGCACGCCGTCGCGCACGCGTCCGGAATCAAGCAGGCCGTGAAATGCCCACAGCGCCAGCGGGATGAATTGGGTCTGTTGCAGCTGCAGGTGCGCGTAGTGGTCGATTCGATACGGCGCAAAGGCGAACACGATGCCGCCGAGAATCGCGGCGCCGTTGTCGCCGGTCAGCCGCCGCACCAGCAGCGCGACGCCAATCCCGGACAGCGCGAAACCGGAGAGAAAGACCAGGTTGTAGATCAGAATCGGCGCAACGCCGAGCCAGAACAGCGGCGCGACGACGATCCCTGGAACCAGCAGCAACTCGGAGTACGCCAGAGTGTTGCGCTCCGGATAGAACATGTTGGCGTCGAACAGCCGCGCCGGCGCGTGCGGCAGTTGATGGGCGATCCAGCTCAGCACCCAGGTGTTCAGCAGCGGATCGCCGGGGTCGTGGACGCCGTCCATCATCCGGAAGACCTGCGGCCAGGTCATGACGGCGGTCAGCACCGTGAAGAGGATCAGTGCCCACGCGAGAAAGCGCTTGGTGCTCACGCCTGCAGGATATCAATCAGCTCGGTGAGCTCTTCGATCGCGTGGGTCGCCGCGTAAAGGATGGCGCGGCGCTCCTGTAACGACGGCGCCGACCAGTCTTCGTTCTCCAGACGCACCCGGCCGTCAGCGGCGACTTCGACCACCACCGCGTCCATCGTCTCGACGTACAGCCGCACTACACTCCCGCCGCCGCCGCCGCGCGCTGCGCATCGTCGACGCCGAGGACGATCGCCGCCGTCGGACTGCCGTCGGAGCCGCCGCCGTAGGCGTACTCGACGTTGACCCGCGCATCGCTGACCAGCTTCAACGTGGGCGCGAGCGCGCCCGGAGCGTTGGGCACCATCGTGACGATGACGTCGCGTTCGGTGACCTGATGATGATGATCGCGCAGCGTCGCCGCCGCGTGCACGTGATTGTCCACCACCATGCGGATCTGACCGCCCGAATCGAGCGCCATCGCCAGGACGTTCACGCGCTGGTCCGACAGCAGGCGGCAGACGCCGGCCAGAGCGCCAGGGCTGTTGGGCAGACGGAAAGACAGCTCAGTTCGAATCATGCGGAGAGGGTAGCAGAATTGCGGTGCAGGGTGCGAGGCGCCGAGGCGAGGCTCTTCGGTGCGAGGTGCGGGTTGCGTGGTGCGGAAAGAGAAAGGGCCTGCAATCGGATGGTATCCGACTGCAGGCCCCGCGACTCGCGACTACCGACTCTCGTGACGACCGACTCTCGTGACGACCGCCTACGCGAGAACCTTGATCACGACGCGGCGGTTCTGCGCGCGGCCCGCCTTCGTCTTGTTCGGCGCCACTGGGTTCTCCATTCCGTAGCTGATGACGTTCATCTTGTGCAGCGGAATCTGGTACTGCTCGTAGAGGTAGCGCTTCACCGACTCGGCGCGTTCGAGACCGATCTTCTGGTTGGTGGTCTTGTCGCCGACGTTGTCCGTGTAGCCCGCGATTTCGAGATACACGTTCTTCGGATCCTGCTTCAGCTGCGAGACCATCTCGTCGATCTTCGCCTTCGCCTCGTCCGGCAGCGATCGTCTTGCCGAACTTGAAGTTGCCCTGGTCCTCGCTCAGCACCACCTCGTAGACCAGCCGCTTGTTGGTCTTGTCGATGGTGTCGAACTTCGCATTGGCATCGGCGCCGACGGCGTCGGCCGCCGAATGCGCCGAGGCAGCGGCGGCGTTCGCCGCCTGCGCGGACTGCGGCTGCCGCCTGCGCCTTCTGATCGACCTCGGTGATGCGGCCCTCGTTCTTCCGGGTCCGCTCCTGCGTCTCCTCGATGGCGCGGCCCTGTGAGTCGACCTTGTCGTTCACTTCGCCCACGCTGGTGCGGACGAACTTCTTGGTGGCGCAAGCCGTCGAGCCACCAATGGCGAATACGGCAATCGGAACAGCGATGAGAAACTTACGGAACATGGTGCGATCCTCCTAAGGCAGAGTCGGGCTTGATTGCCCCGCGATATACCCACTCCGGGCGCGAACGGTGAGGTCCTTGTTGCGCGCCCGGACCACGAGCGGGTGCCAGCCCGGATGGCCGCTCGATTCGAACGCGATGAGGTACTGATGCCGCAGCTCGTCGATGATTTGCCGCGCCGCGACGCTGCGCTGCCCCGGCGTGCTCGCCACGAACACGTGACCGCCGGTCCAGGCGGCGAGATCCGAAAGCGGACCGGCGAAGGCGGAACGCTCGATCGAATTCGTCGCGGTATCCGCCGACGGGTTGTCGATCGACGGGACGATGCCGAAGATGTAGACCGGCACGTCGATTTCGCTCGCGATCGCCGACACCTGCGACGGCTTCAAGCGACTCGCGTTGTCGCCGCCGTCGGTCAGCACGACGACCGCGCGGCGACGCCCTTCGCGCTTGCCGGCCATGCGTGCGGTGGCCGCAATCGCGTCATGCAGCGACGTCTCGCCGAACGGCACGACCTCGGTCAGCGACGTCCGGCAGCGACCGCAGACCGGTGGTGAACGGCACGCGCTCGTCGAGGTGCGTGTCGAAGGTGAAGACCGCGGCCTCGTCGCGCGCCGGATCCGTCCAGCTCAGAACGTGGGTCGCCGCCTCGCGCGCGTTCGGCAGGTGGCCTTCCATGCTGCCGCTGACGTCGAACAGCAGCGCGACGCTGACGCCGGCCATGATCGGAACGGAAGTCAGTGATGGCGCGCGGGCTGCCCGGAATCGAGGATCTCGAAGTCGCGTATCGTCAGATCCTGTACGAATCGCCCCTTGCGGTCGCGCACGATGGCGGCGACGCGCACCATGTCGACGCCACCCTTGAACACCGGGACGGGATCCTGCGGGACGCGGTCCTGTGCCTCGAGCCCGTTCAGGCCGACTGCTGCCGTCAGCAGCGTTGCGCCGATGATGAGCTTGCCGCGCGCCATCGGTATCCTTAGGTCCAAGTTCCTTGCCATATTGCTAAACTGCTGACTTATAAGCAGGTTAGTTGAACTGACCCAGCGTTGGTCTCGACGGGCTGAACCGTTCGGCGAGTAATACTTACTCGTTTTGATGGTTAACGGCCGGGTAGTGACTGCGTAAGAACTACCGACGTCGCGCTCGGGTAAGATCCGTCAGTGAGCTCCACGAAATCCGCTGCACCCATCCGGACCGCCGGCCGCGTCGACCGCTTTACGTACGCCATCCGCAATATCGTCGTCGGAAGCCCAAAAGGTTGAGGCTGCCGGCACCAGGGTGCGGTACCTCAATATCGGCGACCCGGTCGCGTTCGGGTTCAAGACGCCGCCGCACCTGGTCGATGCGGTCGGCTCAGCGCGCTCCGCGACGGGTTCAGCAACTACGGTCCGTCCGCGGGCATTCCGGCCGCTCGCGAAGCCGTCTCCGCGGAATACACGGAGAACGGATTCCCGATGTCGGCGGATCGCGTGTTCGTGACGGCCGGCACGTCGGAAGGGATCGAGCTCGCGCTGAGCGCGATTCTGGACGCCGGCAGCGAGGTCCTGCTGCCGATGCCGACCTACCCGCTTGTACACCGGCGGTTCTGGCCAAGCTCGACGCCAGGGCACAGTACTACCGGCTCGATCCGTCGGCGGGATGGATGCCGGATCTCGACCATCTCGAGCAGCTCGTGACGCCGGCGACCCGCGCACTGGTCGTGATCGATCCGAACAACCCGACCGGCGCGGTCTACCCGCCAGAGACGCGTCGCGCGCTGCTCGAGTTCGCGGATCGGCACGGCCTGCTCGATCCTCGCCGACGAGGTCTACGGCGATCTCGGCTTCGACGGCCCGATTCGAACCGTACGGCCTGCTCGACCCCGACGCGCCGATCATTTCGTTCTCGAGTCTGTCGAAGGCGTATCTCGCGCCAGGCTGGCGCACCGGCTGGATGGCGATCGGCCGCTCGCCGCGGCTCGACGACGTGGTGACGGCGGTGAGAAAGCTGACCGACGGACGTCTCTGCAGCGTCGTGCCGATGCAGTACGCGATCGCGCCGGCGCTCGACGGCGATCGCTCGCATCAGCTGTCGTTCCGCAAGGCGCTGAAAGCACGCGCCGATCTCACGATCTCGCGGCTGTGCGCGATGCCGGGCGTCAGCTGCGTCGCGCCGACGGCGGCGTTCTACGCGATGCCGCAGGTGACGCTGCCAGAGGGCAAGACCGACGAGGACTACGTCAGGGCGCTGCTGCACGCGACCGGCGTGCTGTGCGTTTACGGCTCCGGGTTCGGCCTCCCCGCCGAACAGGGATTCCTGCGGATCGTATTCCTGGCGTCGCTCGACGAGTTGAACGAGATCTACGACCTGATGGCGGCCTTCACGGCACGGTACCTGCAGTAACTGCGCCGTGCCAGAACCTCGTGATTTTTCGCGGCGGATGTTCCAGACCGTGCTCACGGTCGCCGGTGTGGCGATCCTGCTCGCGGTCCTGTGGGTCGCGCGCGACGCCCTGCTGCTGATCTACGTCAGCGCGTTGCTGGCGATGGGCATTTCGCCGCTGGTCCGCCTGCTCGAGCATCCATCGAGCCGGAGCCGCAGGCGCTTCCGCCTGCCGCGCTGGCTGGCGATTCTCGCCATCTATCTCGCCGTCATCGGCATCGTAACCGTTCTCGGCCTGCTCATCGTTCCGCCCCTGGTCACGCAGGCCAGTGCGTTGTGGAGAAAGCTGCCCGACGAACTCGAACCGGTTCCAGGGCTTCCTGATCGAACACGGACTGATGACGCGCAACGTCACGCTCGCGGAAGCGGTGTCGCAGGCGCCTTCCGGAGCGGGCTCGGACGCCGTCGGCACGGTGCTGGTCGCGGTCTCGAGCGTGATCGGCGGCTTGTTCGCGGCTGATCACGATCCTGATCCTGAGTTTCTATCTGCTCCGTGGAATCCGAGGCGATGTTCGAGTATCTCGCCCGCTTCATGCCGGCGGGGCGCCGCAGCGGACGTGGCGACCGCCGCCAGGGAAGCGGTGCAGAAGGTCAGCGCGTGGCTCGGCGCGCAGCTCCTGCTGGCTGGCGTGATGGGCACGTTCGCCGCGGTCGGTCTCGGACTGATGGGCGTGCCGTACTTCTACGTCATCGCGCTGATCGCGGCCATCGGCGAGACCATTCCGATCGTCGGCCCGATCATCGGCGGCGTCACGGCGGTCGCGGTCGCGATCAGCGTGTCGCCCAAGCT
Source organism: uncultured Acidobacteriota bacterium (assembly GCA_963711765.1). Taxonomy (GTDB): domain Bacteria; phylum Acidobacteriota; class Vicinamibacteria; order Vicinamibacterales; family CAVVIG01; genus CAVQFC01. Next base: position 760,379 of record CAVQFC010000001.1, read on the forward strand.
CGCGCTGATCGTCGGCAGCTATTTCCTCGTGCTGCACCAGCTCGAGGCCAACGTCCTGGTGCCCGAAGATCATGGAGCGGCGCGTCGGCGTCAGCCCGGTCGCGGTGATGGTCGCGCTGCTGATCGGCGGCTCGGTCCACGGCCTGATCGGCGCGATTCTGGCGATTCCCACAGCGGCGATTCTGTCGATCATCCTCGACGAAATCGCCACCGAGCGCGCGGCACGACTTCAGCGCGTCAAGTAGCGATCGAACCACGCGACCAGCCGCTCCTCGATGTCGCGCTGGTGCTCGGGCTTCAGAGATCGCGTGTCCTTCGTCCGGATAGATCACCAGTTCGGTCGGCACGTCAGCGCTTTCAGCGCGTGCCAGAACTCGTAGCCCTGCGGCGTCGGCACTTCCGAGTCGCGATCGCCGTGCAGCACCAGCGTCGGCGTCTTCGCCTTCTTGATGAACGTGATCGGCGACGAGCGTGAGTACGCCTCGGGTTTGTCGTAGACCGAGGCGCCGAAGAACGGCAGCATCCAGGTGTCGATCTTGTTCTGGCCGTAGTAGCTCTGCCAGTTGACGATGCCGGCGCCGGCGACGGCGGCGTGGAACTTCGTCGACTGCGTGACCGCCCACATCGTCATGTAGCCGCCGTAGCTCCAGCCGATGATGCCGACGCGCGCCGGATCGATCGGCGCCGCCTTGACCGCCGCGTCGACGCCCGCCTTCGATGTCGCGCAGATCGCCGTAGCCGAAGTCGTTGACGTTCGCCTGCGTGAACGCCTCGCCGTTGCCGTAGCTGCCGCGCGGGTTGGGCAGCAGCACGAAGTAGCCGCGCGCCGGCAGCACGGCCGTTCCATCGCGTCGGCCATGACGGAAACGCCGCGCGCCGACGGTCCGCCGTGCACCGACACGACCATCGGGTATTTCTTCGAGGCATCGTAGTTCGCGGGATACAGCAGCCAGCCCTGCACACGGTACTTGTCGCTCGTCCAGTGCAGGCTCTTGCCCTCGCCCCACATCGGTTTGACGTCGGCGTTGACCATCGTCATCGGCGTCATCGCGTCGAGCGGGCCGGCGTACACTTCCGGGGCCGCGGCGAACGACTGCACGATGGCGACGGCGCTGTCGACGTGCGCGGCAACCGACAATCCAGTGAGCTGCTGCTGGCCGCTCCACACCGTCTTGCGCGCGCCGCCCGGCGCGGCGACCGTGACCAGTGCGTTGCTGCCGTCGACGTACTCGCTGAAACAGGAGGCGGCCATCGGGCCGCCAGGTCAGCGCGCGCGCCGACCCCTCGAGGCCTGGAGTGATGTTCTTCGCCGCGCCGCCGGCCGCAGGAACGACGTAGACGTCGCCGCCGTTCTGCCTTCGTCGCTCATGATGCCGTGAATCACGGCGATCGACTTCCCGTCCGGCGACCAGCGCGGCCACGCCAGCTGCAGCGGCGGTTTCCAGATCGACGTCGCGGCGCCGGTGTCCGCCTTGATCGTGTAGAGCTGCGCGATCCAGTAGTTGTTCGTGCCCGATCCGTCGACAGCTTCGGCCGCGAAGGCGTTGCCGTCCGGCGACCAGTCGTAGTCGTAGACGAACAGGTTGGCAGGGCTCACTTCGCGAACCGTCGGTGCGCGCGACGTGTCCGACAGGTCGACGATCGCGATTCGCTGCTCTTCCACCGTTTCGCCGACCACGCCGGAATCCGGTTTATAGGCGACCAGCGCACCGGTTCCCTGCGTGGAGCCGGACACGAAGAGAAACGCCACCCGCGTGCCGTCCGGCGACCATCTCGGATGCGCAAGTTGTCCCGAGACGTGCGTGAAGCAGCCAGGGTTGACGCCAGTGGAAACGTACGCCCCGGTTGGCGCCAGGTATCGGCACACCTGCAACTGACCTGGCGTGATGGCGTCCGAGAGAAAGATCAGGCTCTGTCCGTCGGGTGACCACGCGACGTCGCCCTCGTTGTGAGGTGTGTTCGCAGCAGGGTCGATCGCCGCCGTGACTCGCATTGCCGGGTTCGACATCCGCAGGTCGCGCCAGAACACCGCGGTGCCTCCGCCGGCGACGTCCTGGACCCACGCGATCCGTTGCCCGTCCGGGGAGATCGCGGTTTCGTGGAACCCGCGCACGCGGTCGAGCGTGTCGATGACGCTCGCGATTGAACGATCCTGCGCTGCGCCCGAACGCGATCCCGTCAGCAGACAGACGATCGAACACGCCGCGGCGAAGCGATTGATCCTCATGGAATCACTATAATTGCGTTCACCTCCGTGGAAACAGCTCGCACAGACCGCATCGTTCGCGGAGCCGGTTCAGTTTCAGCCGCGAATTCCGCGAGCGCCCGTTTCAACCGTCTCGATCCATATGCCATCGCGCTGATCTTCGCGGCGCTGACCATCGTTTTCACGTGGCCACTGGCGAAAGGACTGACGCGCGACATCCCCGGCGATCTCGGCGACCCGCTGTTCAACGCCTGGGTGCTCGCATGGGACGCCACCCACTTCGGCCGCGGCTGGCTCCAGGCCAACATTTTCTATCCGCACCCGCTGACGCTCGCGTACTCCGAACTGCTCGTGCCGCAGGCGCTTCAGATCCTGCCGATCTACGCCGCGACCGGCAATCCGTTCCTCTGCTACAACCTGGTGTTCCTGTCGACGTTCGTGCTGTCGGGACTGGGCATGTTCCTGTTCTGCCGCGAGCTGACGGGCAGCCGGACGGCGGGCTTCGTCGCGGGTGTGGCATTCGCGTTCGCCCCGTACCGCGTGACGTCGATACCGCACCTCCAGGTCATGTCCGCGCAGTGGCTCCCGTTCGTGCTGTTCGGACTCAGACGGTTTTTCGACACCGGCCGCCGGCGGGCATTGGCCGGTGCGACCGCGGCGTGGATCGCGCAGAACCTGTCGTGCGGGTACTACCTGTTCTTCTTCAGCCCGGCGATCGCGCTGTACATCCTGTGGGAAGTGACGCGACGGCAGTTGTGGCGCGACGCCGGCGTCCTGCGACAGCTCGCGGCGTCGTGGGCGGCGATGTTTCTTGCGACCGCTCCGTTCCTGCTCGTCTACTACCAGCTTCGCCGTCTCGGTTTCGAAAAGCGCTTCCTCGCCGAGGCGCAACGCTACTCGGCGGACGTCTACTCGTACTTCACCGCCGATCCGAATCTGCGCCTGTGGGGATCGATCGCGCGTGCGTGGCCAAAGCCGGAAGCCTTGTTGTTCCCGGGTCTGACCATCGTCCTGATGGCGACGGTCGGTGCGACGCTGCGCGACGCGAGCGCGCGCGCGCGAACGGCATGGACGGCGATGACGCTCGCGATCGCCATCCCCGTCGCGCTGCTCCTCCTCGGCGTTCCGATTCGTCTGCCAGGACTCAAAATCACGAGTCTGTGGCGCGCTCTTATCGTGATCGCCGCGGTGGCCGCGGTCGTTCTGTGGCGCCGACCCGAGCAACGGCGATCGGCCAGGCGCTGGCTGGCCTCGCCGGCTGGCTTCTTTACGGGGCTCACGGCGTTCGCGATCGTGATGTCGTTCGGTCCTGCAATCTACGCGCGCGGCCGCGTTGTGGCGGCTCCAGGCCTCTACGCGGTGTTCTACTACGCCGTGCCGGGCTTCGACGGTCTGCGCGTGCCGGCGCGTTTCGCGATGCTCGCCGCCTGCAGCCTCGCAGCGCTCGTGGCGGCCGCAGTCGCGGCGATTGAACGCGCCAGTCCACAGCGCGCGCCATGGCTGTCATGCGCGGCCAGCGTACTGATCGTGGTCGAATCATTCGCGGTCCCGATTCCGATCAACCAGAACATTCCCAGTTACACGCAGACCGGTCTCGCCGCGCTGCCCGAGTCGATCGACATCGGCGCTGGTCTCCCGGACGTCTATCGCTTCGTGGCGCAGATGCCCGCGGACTCCGCGATCCTCGAGCTGCCGGTTGGCGAGCCGGCGTTCGACATCCGCTACATGTTTTATTCGACGCGCCACTGGCGGCCGCTGGTCAACGGTTACAGCGGCGGCGCACCGAAGGACTACCAATTCCTCACGGAAGCGATGAAGGACACCGACACCCGGCCCGAGCGCGCGTGGGCCGCGATCCTCTCGTCGCAGGCCACACACGCCATCGTCCACGAGGGTTTCTACCTCGGCGACGATGGCCGAAGGCTGAGCGAGTGGCTGCGATCGCACGGCGCCCGGGACATCGCCGCGTTTGGCCGGGATCACGTGCTGACGTTGCGCTGATTGACCGTGGACGACCGCTTTGGCGGCGAACTACACTGGGCGCAATGCGTCGCGATCCCCTCGCTTTTCTCGGCACCGAGCTCGATTCGCTGAAACAACAAGGACTCTACCGGCGGCTGCGCGTGCTCGACGGCGAACAGGCCCACCAGAGCTCGTTCGACCACCGTCAGGTCGTCAACCTGTCGTCGAACAACTACCTCGGTCTGACGACGCACCCGATGCTGCGGGAGCGGGCGCTCGAAGCCACCCGGACGCTGGGCGTCGGCACCGGCTCGGTGCGCACCATAGCCGGGACGATGGACATCCATATGGAGCTCGAACGTCGCCTGGCGGCGTTCAAGCAGACCGAGGCGGTGGTCGTGTTCCAGAGCGGCTTCGCCGCGAACGCCGGAACCGTCGCCGCCGTCTTATCCAAGGATGACGTCGTCATCTCCGACGAGCTCAATCACGCGAGCATCATCGACGGCGCCCGGCTCAGCCGGGCGACGATCAAGGTGTTCCCGCACAAGGACGCGGCTGCGGCGCGGACGATCCTCCAGGCGCTGCCGGCCGCGCAGCGCAAGCTGCTCATCACCGACGGCGTGTTCAGCATGGACGGCGACCTCGGCGCCCTGCCCGACCTGTGCGCGCTGGCCGAGGAATTCGGCTGCATCATGATGGTGGACGATGCGCATGCGAGCGGCGTGTTCGGGAAGAACGGCCGCGGCACGGTCGATCATTTCGGGATGCACGGGCGCGTCGACATCCAGGTCGGCACGCTGTCGAAGGCGATCGGCGTGCTCGGCGGCTACGTCGCCGGCAACGCGGCGCTGATCGACTTCCTTCACCACCGCGCACGGCCGTTCCTGTTCTCGACGTCGCATCCGCCGGCGGTGGCCGCCGCGTGCATCGCCGCGCTCGACGTGCTCGAGCAGGAGCCGAAGATCATCGAGCAGCTCTGGGACAACACCGCGTTTCTTCAAAGCCGGACTGAAGACGCTCGGCTTCAACACCGGTCTGAGCGAGAGCCCGATCACCCCGGTCATCGTCGGCGACGGCGCGCTGGCGATGAAGCTGTCGGATCGGTTGTTCGAGAAAGGCGTCTTCGCGCAGGGCATCGCGTTTCCCACCGTCGCGAGAGACAAGGCGCGCGTCCGGACCATCGTCACCGCGACGCACACGCAGAGACGAGCTGCAGTTCGCGCTCGACGTGTTCGCGACGGTCGGCCGCGATCTCGGGATCCTCCATTGAGACGCGCCAATCAGCTGACCGACTTCTTCGACAGCTACACGAAGGATCTCAAGGCCGAGGATCTGCAGCGGCTCTTCACGCACGACACCCGCGACGCCTATCGCTTCTTTACTCGCGGCCCCGAGAGCGACGCGCTGAAGCGCCTGCCGTGGCATCAGCGCATCGTCGCCGAAGTCCGGATCCTGTTCCTCGCGTTCACGATGAAGCTGTCGCCGGCACGCCGCGTCGTCTTCGGCGCCGCGCTGCTGTTTGCGATGGTCGGGCTCTTCAGTCTGTTCCGCGGCTTCGGCATCATCGAAATCGCGCGGTTTCCGTTCGGTGTCAGCGTCGGGCTTCCCGGCCCGCTGTTCCGGACCGGCACCTGGCCGCTGCTGTTCGCGTTCGTGCTGATGAACCTGCTGGTGCTGCTCGAGGTCGCGGATCGGCTGTCGCTGAAGAACGATCTCGAGATCGCGCGCGACATCCAGCAGGCGATGCTGCCGAACGGTCTCTACAGCGCGGCGGGCGTCGAGACCTACGGCACCAGCCGTCCGGCGAACACCGTCGGCGGCGATTTCTACGACATCCTGCCGCTCGACGATGGGCGACTGGTGGTGGCGGTCGGCGACGTCGCCGGCAAGGGTAGTCCGGCGGCGCTGCTGATGGCGCTGCTGCTCGCGATTCTGCGGACGCTGGTTGACGAGAAACTCGAGCCCGCGGAGCTGGTCACGCGCCTGAACGTGCAGGTGTGCCGGCACGCGCCGAGCTCGCGCTTCATCACACTGTTCTATTCGGTCTATCAGCCAGCGACCGGCGAACTCACCTACGTGAGCGCCGGTCACATGCCGCCGCTCATCCTGCGCCGCGACGGCCGGGTCGATCGGCTGGCCGACGGCGGCATCGCGCTGGGCATGTTCGACGGGTCCACGTATGTGACCGGCCATACCGTGATCCAACAGGATGAATTGATCGCGATTTACAGCGACGGCATCACGGAAGCCGAAAGCCCAGCCGGCGTGCCGTTTGACGAAATCGGCCTCGAAACCGCCCTGAAAACCAACCGCCGGAGCAGTCTCGCGGCGATCGGCGCCGCGGTCGAACGCGCCGTCGAGCAGCACACCGACTCACGGCGCTTTTCCGACGACCTCACAATTCTTCTGCTCCGCCACGCGCCAGTCCTGCCAGTATGAGTGTCTAGGATTCCGTCGGCGGCAAAGACACTGTGGTGATTAAACGCGCTCCGGTCGTCATCGCGATCATCGGGCTGCTGCTGCACGCCTCCGGCGCTGCGGCGCAGGAGAACGACGGCATCCGCATGCTGCTGTCGCGTCTTGAAAACATCACCCAGACCGGCGACGCCGTGGGCTACTTCAGCCTGCTCGCGCCGGCGGCCAATCGCGACCGCGCGCGTGATTTCGCATCACGCGAGCTGTTGCCGGGCGCGTCCCGCGCCGTCCTGCAGGAGCGCGATCGGATTCCGCTCGCCTCCGTGGCGCCAACCGAGACCGGGTTCCGCTTGCTGGTGGACGTGTTCGCGGACTTCGGCACGCGTGCGCGGATCGCGACGTGGCGCATCGACATCCTCAAGACCGGCGATGCCGGCGCCGAACGCGAGTGGTCAATCCTCGACGAGGATCACCTCTCGTCGGTCGAGAACATCTACCGTCTGTCGCTCGACACCACCAAGGCGTTCGCCGCGCACGACCTCAAGCTGGCCGCCGAGGACCTCGACCTGTCGATGCCCGAAGGCACGGTCTTCGTCGCGAGCGTCGATCAGGGCGTCACCGGCGCTGGTCCTGATCGGCCGCGGCACGGTGTACTTCCATCCCACACCCGCGACCGAGCGCGGACAGGTCAAGATTTTCTGCGGCAGCGAGGTCCTCGAGACCCGTTTCGAGGCGGTCTACGTCCGGATCAACCCGAGCGATTTCGAGCGCACGGTCAACGCCGCACAGCTGCAGGCGCAAGCCGGTCGATCCGCGCGAGCTGCGGCGGGCGCAGGACATTTTCCGCGAGGAGTCGCAGAAGTCGTTCATCATCGACCTCGGCGATCTGAGCCGCGACGCCTGGTCGCTGTTGCCGGGCCAGGGCGACTTCCTCGCCGAGATGCGCACCAAACGCTTCGACACGCTCACCTACGCGAAGTCGGCGAGCGAGGCGGAGGACATCACGCTGTTCGATCGCCGGCATCACCACAACATCGCGCTCTACGCGTCGCAGCAGAAGCTGGCGTCGCGCAGGCCGTTTCTACAACGAGGACGAACTGGTCGAGTACGACGTCCTCGACTACGACATCGACGTCGCGGTGACGCCGGACCGGAACTGGATCGACGGGCACGTGCGGATGCGCCTGCAAAGTCCGCGCGTTCGCGCTCGGCGCGCTGAAGCTCCGGCTCGCTGATTCGCTGGTGGTGCGCTCGATCGTCAGCTACGAGTACGGACGCCTGTTCGGTATCCGGATCAAGGATCAGAACACGTTCCTGGTCAATCTGTCCGGCGACGATGCCGAAGGATCGCGAGATCACGCTGTCGATCGCCTACGGCGGACGGCTCGAGCCGCAGACGCCGGATCGGGAAACGCTGGCGCTCGAGCAGCGGGTGCAGTCATCGGAGGACGCGCCGCTGGTCAGCGCCGAGCCGAGTTTTCTGTACAGCAGTCGAAGCTTCTGGTATCCACAGGCGCCGGTCAGCGACTACGCCACCGCGCGCATCCGCATCACGGTGCCCTCGTCGCTGGAGTGCATCGCGAGCGGCGAGCTCGAACCGGGCTTTCCCGGTCTGCTGGTGGGCGACGCGCCGGGACAGAACCGCAAGGTCTATCTCTTCAAGGCCTCGCGTCCGCTCCGTTATCTCGCGTTCATCGTCAGCCGTTTCGAGCGGACGGAGGCGCCGACGCTGGCGTTCCCGGGCGTGCGGCTCGACGCGCCGGCGGGCGCCGCGGGGCCTGACAACCGCAGCATGAAACTGGCGGTCGAAGCCAATCCGCGCCAGGTCCAGCACGGACGCGAGGTGGTCGATCGCGCGGCGGACATCGCCGCCTTCTACGAGTCGATCATCGGCGACAGTCCGTACGCCAGCTTCACCGTCGCGCTGATCGAGAACGATCTGCCGGGCGGCCACAGCCCCGGCTACTTCGCGGCGCTCAACCAGCAGCTGCCGACCTCGAACATGTCGTGGCGGAACGATCCGGCGGCGTTCAGCGGCTTTCCGGACTTCTTTCTCGCCCACGAGCTCGCCCATCAGTGGTGGGGACAGGCGGTCGGCTGGCGCAACTACCACGAGCAGTGGATCAGCGAAGGCTTCGCGCAGTATTTCGCGGCGCTCTACGCGCAGCACCAGCGCGGCGACGATGCGTTCGCCGAACGTGCTGCGACAGTTTCGCAAGTGGGGCATGGCCGACAGCGACCAGGGCCCGATCTATCTCGGCTACCGGCTCGGCCACATCCACGACGACAGCCGCGTGTTCCGGGCGCTGGTCTACAACAAAGGCGCGGCGGTCCTGCACATGCTGCGCCGCTACGTCGGCGACGACGCCTTTTTCAGCGGGCTGCGGCGGTTCTATCGTGAAGCGCGGTTCCACAAGTCCGGCACCGATGAATTCCGGCAGGTGATGGAATCCGAGTCCGGCGTGCCGCTCGACCGCTTCTTCGAGCGCTGGATCTACGGCTCGACGCTGCCCAGACTGAAGGCCAGCTCTCGCGTCGAGGGCGACGACATCGTGCTCCGGGTCGAACAGCTCGGCGAGCTGTTCGACGTCCCGGTGACGTTCGCCATCCAGTACGCGGATCGCAAGCCGGTGGACGTCATTGTCCGGGTCAACGAGGCGGTGGTCGAGAAGCGGGTGCCGCTCGCCGGCACGCTGCGCAGCGTCGACGTCAGCCACGACGACGGCACCATGGCCGAGATGGTCAAGAATTGACGCGGACTTGATATGATCGTGTTCTTATGGAGACCGTCACCCTCACGATAGACGGCCAGCAGGTCACCGTCGAAAAAGGCAAGACCGTCCTGCAGGCCGCCATCGAAGCCGGCATTTCCGTCCCCTATTACTGCTACCACCCGGGCATCAGCGTCGACGGTTCCTGCCGCGTCTGCATCGTCAAGATCGAGAAGATGCCGAAGCTGCAGACGTCGTGCTCGACGGCCTGCGCCGAGGGGATGATCGTCTCGACGCGGACGCCAGGAAGTGGTGGACGCGCGCGCCGGCGTGTTCGAGTTCCTGCTGGTCAACCACCCGCTCGACTGCCCGGTGTGCGACAAGGGCGGCGAGTGCCCGCTGCAGGATTTCTCGTACACGTTCGGACCGGACGCGAGCCGGATGGATTTTCCGCGGCGCGAGTTCGACGGCAACGGCGTCAAGGCGGACGTCGACTTCGGGCCGACGCTGATGCTGAACCGCAACCGCTGCATCCTGTGCACGCGGTGCGTGCGGTTCATGCGCGATATCGACAGCGACGCCCAGATCAACATCATCGATCGCGGCAACGGCAGCCAGATCGCGACGTTCCAGGAAGAAGGCGTGCACTCGCTCCTGTCCGGCAACCTGATGGACGTCTGCCCGGTCGGCGCGATCACGACGCGCGACTACCGCTTCAAGTCGCGGCCGTGGGACAACCCGCTGGCGACCGACACCATCTGCACGCAGTGCGAGAAGGGCTGCAGCACCACCGCGTGGGTCAAGGCCAAGCCGGAATGGGCGAAGGGCTCGCGCCTGATTCGCATGACGCCGCGCTTCAACCCCGACGTCAACGGCTACTGGATGTGCGACATCGGCCGGTTCAACTATCACTGGATCGAGGGCGAGGACCGGCTGCAGCAGCCGCTCGAGAAGAACGCGCAGGGATCGCTCCAGCCGATCGCCTGGCACGACATGACGCACGAAGCTGCGGGACCGGCTGTCGGCCGCGGGCACCGCCAATCCTGACGGCGTCCGTTTCCTGCTGTCGGCGCATGCGTCGCACGAAGAGCTGTTCCTCTTCCATCGGCTGACGGGCGAACTGCTCGGCGGTCAGAGCGCCGTCAGCGTCAGCTGGCGGACCGAAGAGAAGGTGCAGCCGGCGGCAACCACGTTCAAGGTGCCGGCGGTGGATGCGCCGAACGTCAACGGCGCGCGCATGTTCGGCCTCGTCGGCGGCAATGTCGGCGATCCGGTCGGTGCTGCCGATGTGTCGGCGCTGCGCCAGGCGGTCGAGGCCGGTCGGGTCACCGCGCTGTACGTGTTCGATCCGGGACCGGACGGCTCGATCGGCGACACCAGCTGGATCGTCGAGGCGCGCACCCGCGGTGTGCTGTCGCTGCTCATCGTTCAGGGTGTGCTGATGACCCGGTTGGCGATGGCCGCCGACCTCGTGCTGCCCGGCGCATCGTATGTCGAGAAGGAAGCGTCATACACCAACAGCCAGGGTCGTCTGCAGGGAACGGCGCGGGCGATCGCGGTGCAGGGCGAGGCGCAGGAAGACTGGCAGATTCTGGTGAATCGTCGCCGCAGCGCTGGGCGTGCCGTTCGGCTACACGAACAGCGCGCAGGTTCGCGCCGACATCGCGGCTCGCTTCCCCGGCGTCGAAGGATTGCAGGGACTGCCGACGCTGGCGTTCAGCCGGCCGCTCGAAGCGCGCAACTGGCTGCAGGCGTCGAATCCGTCCGAGCGCTGGAAGTGGGATTTCATGTATCAGGATCTGCCGCCGGTCAAAGGCGCCGTCGATCCATCGTCGCTGCCGCTGCCGCCAGGGGCGATTCCGCTCAAACAGTTGTGATCAGAAGCCTTTCGACACGAAGGACACAAAGGACACAAAGAGAAAGACTGGTACGTACTTATTTCCTCTGTGTCCTTGGTGTCCTTTGTGTCGAGGGATTCTGCTTCCCGAGGTCGGCGTCCGCGCAGATTCAAGCGCCCGAAGGCGGAGGTGACGCCGCTGGTCGAGCAGTCGTCAGTTCGACCGGGCACGCACGCACGGGTCGCGCTGAAAGTCTCGCTGCCCGAAGGGCTCCACACCCAATCGAATACGCCGCGCGATCCGAACCTGATCCCGACGGTCCTGACCGTCGACGCGCCCGCGGGCGTCACGGTCGACGAGATCGTGTTTCCGGCATCAACCGACCTCAAGCAGGCCGGCGCCGATCAGCCGCTGGCCGTCTTCGAGCAGACGTTCGCGATCGGCGTGCAGTTGTCGATCGCTGCCGGTGCGCCAGCGGGCGACATCGTCGTACCGGCGCACCTGCGTTATCAGGCGTGCGACGCGAACCTCTGCTACGCGCCGGCGAACGCCGAGGCTCAGTGGACGCTCCACGTTGGCTCCACGGATGCGGCCGCGGGCGGCACGCCGGATTCCCTGTTTGCCGGCATCAAGTTCGGAACCGGGAACAAAGCAGTCGTCAGTCCTCAGTCGTCGGTCGCCAGTCCTCAATCAGCAATTGGCAATCAGCAGTCTGCAGTTCCTGGAGGGGCGGAGCTCCTCGAAGGGTTCGAGGTCCGCGGCACCACCGGCGGCTATCAGAACGCCGCGGACTTCCTCAGTTTCATTCGCGATGCCGAGTCCGGCACGAAACAAAAAGGGATGTTCGAGGGACGCGGTCCGCTCGCGATCCTGCTGCTCGTGCTGATCGGCGGGCTGGCGCTGAACCTCACGCCGTGCGTGCTGCCGATGATTCCGATCAACCTCGCGATCATCGGCGCCGGCGCGCAGGCCTCGTCGCGCGGCCGCGGCTTCCTGCTCGGTTCGGCGTACGGCGGCGCGATGGCGATCGTCTACGGCGTGCTCGGGCTGGTCGTCATTCTGACCGCCGGCTCGTTCGGCACCATCAACTCGTCACCGTGGTTCAACCTCGGCATCGCGATTCTCTTCGTCGTGCTCGGCCTGGCGATGTTCGACGTGCTGCTGATCGATTTCTCGAAATACTCGGCCGGCATCGGTTCCTCGTCGAGCCGCGGCATCGTTTGCGCTCGCGTTCAGCATGGGCGCGGTGGCGGCACTGCTGGCCGGAGCGTGCGTGGCGCCGGTCGTGATCCAGGTGGTGCTGTTCTCGAGCAATCTCTACGCGACCGGCACCAGTGTGGCGCTGGCACTGCCGTTCTTTCTCGGCGTCGGCATGGCGATTCCCTGGCCGATCGCCGGCGCGGGCCTCGCGGCGCTGCCGAAGCCCGGTATGTGGATGGTCCGCGTGAAGCAGGCCTTCGGCGTCTTCATCCTCGCGACCGCGGCGTATTACGGCTACGAGTCGTATTCGATTTTCGCGAACCGCTGGGTCGATCCGTCGGCGGTGAGTGCCAGCGTTCAGGAAGAACTGAAGGCCGGCTGGCACGCCTCGCTGGCCGAGGGACTCGAGACGGCGCGCCGCGAAAACAAGCCGGTGCTGATCGACATGTGGGCGACGTGGTGCAAGAACTGCCTGACCATGGACAAGACGACGCTCGCCGAACGCCGACGTGCAGACGGCGCTGAACGGCTACGTGAAGATCAAGTACCAGGCCGAGGATCCGGACGCCCAGCCAGCGAAGGGCGTGATGCAGAAGCTTTCAGCACCCGGGCTTCCGGGCTACGCGATCCTTCGACCAAAATCCTGAGCCTTCATCACGAAGAACACTGACTTCGTGGCCTTCGTGATCTTGGCACTTTCGTGATGAGCGTCGCGCCCGATACCGGCGTCCTGCGTCTCGAACTCGAGACCCGGATAAGCGGCGAGGTCCGCTTCGATCAGGTCTCGCGCACGCTCTACTCCACCGACGCCAGCGTCTATCAAATCGAACCGCTGGGGCTCGTCATTCCCCGGACGCCAGACGATGTGGTGCGGACGGTGGAGATTGCAGCGCGGCACGGCGTGTCCATTACGGCGCGCGGCGGCGGCACGTCGCAGGCCGGGCAAGCGATCGGCGCCGGTCTCGTCCTCGACACCTCGAAATATCTCAACCGCATCCTGGAGGTCAATCGCGAGGAGCGCTGGGCGTGGGTCGAGCCTGGCGTCGTGCTCGACGAGTTGAACGCGCAGCTTCGGCCGCACGGTCTGCGCTTCGCTCCCGACATTTCCACCGCCAGCCGCGCCACGCTCGGCGGCATGATTGCCAATAACTCGAGCGGCGCACGCTCGGTGCTCTACGGCAAGACGATCGACCACGTCCTCGAGCTGCGCGTGGTGCTGTCCGATGGCTCCACGGTCCACCTTCGATCGCTCGATCCATCGGAGCTGGCGACCACTTCCTCCGGCGACACCCTCGAGGCGCGCTGTTACCGTACCGTTCGCGGAATCGCGGTCGGCCGTCGGCACGAGATCGACCGGCGCTTTCCAAAAGTGCTGCGTCGGGTTGGCGGCTACAACCTCGACGAGTTCACGGATCCCTCGGCGCCTTTCAACCTTGCGAAGTTGATCGTCGGATCGGAAGGCACGCTCGGTCTGGTCGATTGCCGCCAAGGTCAATCTCGTGGCGCTGCCGGCGGCGAAGGCCGTGCTGACGATCGAGTTCGACGAACTGCTCGACGCACTGGCGGCGACGCCGCTGGTGCTCCGCCACCAGCCGTCGGCGGTCGAGGTGATGGACCGCTTCATCCTCGACCACGCGCGCGAAAGTCCGGCGCTCGACGCGCTGCGGCGCAGCATTCTGCAGACCGAGCCTGGGGCGCTGCTCTGCGTCGAGTTCTACGCCGACCGGGCCGAGGATCTGCCGCCGCGCCTGCAGCGCTCGAACGCGAGCTCGCCGCGTCCGGCTTCCGCTGCTGCTGGCGGCGGGCGACCAGCGCCGCCGATCAGGCGCGCATCTGGAGCTTCCGCGAAGCGTCGCTGGGGCTGTCGATGGCGATGAAGGGCGACGCCAAGTCGCTGTCGTTCGTCGAGGATACGGCGGTCGCACCGGAGAGGCTGCGCGACTACATCGAACGCTTTCTGCAGATGATTCGCGACCATGACACGGTCGCCGGCATCTACGCGCACGCGTCGGTCGGCTGCCTGCACGTTCGTCCGGTCGTGAACCTCAAGACCGCCGAGGGCGTGCGCGAAGTTCGAGTCGATCGCCAACGCGATCGCCGATCTCGTCCTCGAGTTCGGCGGTGCGCTGTCCGGCGAGCATGGCGACGGCCTGGTGCGCGGGGCGTTCACGGAGAAAATGTTCGGTCCGGTTCTCTACGACGCGTTCCGGCAGGTGAAGCAGACGTTCGATCCCAACGGCGTTGTTCAACCCCGGCAAGATCGTCGACACGCCAGCCGCTGACGGCGAACCTCCGCTACGGCGCCGGCTACCGCACGCCCGATCCCGACGACCTACTTCGACTACACCGAACACGGCGGCATGGGCCGCGCCGTCGAGATGTGCAGCGGCCTCGGCGTGTGCCGCAAGACCTCGACGGCACGATGTGTCCGTCGTACATGGCGACGCGCGAGGAGAAGCACTCGACGCGCGGACGCGCGAACACGCTGCGGCTGGCGATGGCGGGCCGCCTGGGCGAGTCAGGACTCGGCGACCACGACGTGCACGACGTCCTCGACCTCTGTCTCGAGTGCCGCGCCTGCAAGGCCGAGTGCCCGGTCGGCGTCGACGTGGCGCGATTCAAGAGCGAGTTTCTCGCCGGCTACTGGAAGCGCCACGGGATGCCGCTCGGGAACGCGGCGCGATCGGTCACGTCCACACGCTGTCGGCATGGGGCAGCCGGTTCGCGCCGATCGCGAATGCGGCGGCGCAAAGCGGAATCGGACGCTGGATCAGCGAGCAGTTTCTGGGCATCGACGGCGAAGGACACCGCCTGCGTTCGCGCGTCAGACCTTCGCGCAACGCTTCGTCAGACGGCAGGCCTGCAGCCCCGAGCCAGCAAGCTCCCCGCCTCGCGGTTGTCCTGTTCAACGACACCTTCACGAACTTCAACCATCCGGACATCGGCGTCGCGGCGACCGACGTGCTCGAATGCGTCGGGCATACGGCCGGCGCTGGTGCCGCACGTCTGCTGTGGCCGTCCACTGATTTCGCAGGGATTGCTCGACGAGGCCGCGACGAAGCTCGCAGCGCGAAACGCCGACGCGCTGTATCGACGCCGCGGCCGCCGGCAAGGCGATTCTCTTTCTCGAGCCGAGCTGCCTGTCCGCGGTTCGCGAGGACGCGTCCGGCGCTGCTTCGCGGCGAGCGGGCCAGGAAGGCGCGTGTCGTCGCTGACGCCTGCGTGCTGTTCGAGGAGCACCTCGAGCGGGAATGCACCAGCGGTCGCGCGGCGTTGCACCTCGAGGCCGGACCGTCAACCGTGCTGCTCCACGGTCACTGTCATCAGAAGGCGATGGGGATGCTGCCATCGACGCGCGCGCTGTTGTCGCGCATCCCCGTCGTGCACCGTCGTCGACCTCGACGCCGGCTGCTGCGGCATGGCCGGATCGTTCGGCTACGCGAAAGAGCACTACGACGTCTCGCGCCAGATCGGCGAGCGCAAGCTGCTGCCGGCCGCGCGCGCGATGACACCGGGAACAGTGCTCGTCGCGCCGGGCACATCGT
Source organism: uncultured Acidobacteriota bacterium (assembly GCA_963711765.1). Lineage (GTDB taxonomy): Bacteria > Acidobacteriota > Vicinamibacteria > Vicinamibacterales > CAVVIG01 > CAVQFC01. Next base: position 776,256 of record CAVQFC010000001.1, read on the forward strand.
GCCGCGAGCAGGTCAAGCACTTCACCGGCGTCACGGCGCTACATCCCGCGCAGCTCCTGCGGTCGCTCCTTCGACGTTAAATCAGAACGCGGCGTCTTCAGTAACGACTCTCTCCCGGCTTGCGATCCGATCCGAGCACTTCCATCCACGCCGGATACGGCAATGGGAGTCTGCTGACCTCGTCGAGCGCCGTCATCTCCTCCACGGTCAGGGTGATGTCGATCGCCTTCAGGTTGTCGTCGAGCTGCGGCATCTTCCTGGCGCCGATGATCACGCTCGACACGGCATCGTTCGCCAGAATCCAGGCCAGCGCGATCTGCGCCGGGCTGACCTCGCGACGTCTTCGCGATCCCGACCAGCACGTCGAGGATGTCGAAGCCTTTTTCCTTGTCCACGGGCGGGAAATCGAATTTCGCGCGCCGCGCCTGCTCGTCGCCACCGCTTCGCGGTGAACTTTCCGGAGAGGAATCCGCCGGCCAGCGGGCTCCACACCAGCAGGCCGAGGCCCTGATCCTTGATCAGCGGAATCGATGTCGCGTTCGAGCTCGCGGCCGACAAGCGAGTAGTACGACTGCGTGCGAGCGGAATCGCTCGAGATGCTGCTCGCGCGAGACTGCCGAGCGCCTTCATCAGGTACCACGCCGGCAGATTCGAGCAGCCGATGTAGCGCACCTTGCCCGCGCGCACCAGATCGTCGAGCGCGCGCAGCGTATCCTCGATGTTGGTCAGCATGTCCGACCGATGAATCTGATAGAGGTCGATGTAGTCGGTGTCGAGCCGCTTCAGGCTCGCCTCGACGCTCTCGATGATGTGCAGGCGCGACAGGCCGACGTCGTTCGGCGCCAGGGCCCATCCGCCCGCGCACCTTGGTGGCGACAATCACGCCGTGACGCTTACCGGCGAGCGCCTTGCCCAGCATCGTCTCGGACTGGCCGGTGGCGTAGACGTTCGCGGTGTCGACGAAGTTGATGCCCGCGTCGAGCGAGCGGTGAACGATGGCGTCGGCCGCTGACTGATCGAGACCGCCGATCATTTCCCAGATCTGGCCGGTGCCGCCGAAGGTCATGGTGCCCAGGCACAGTTCCGAAACGAACACGCCGGTATCGGCTAGTTGTCGATATTTCATTGAAGTAGTCTATAGCCTCTCGCATGGCGACAACCAGACGCCTGTCTCCTCCCAACGTTGTGCTTGGTCTGCTGTGCGTGATGTATCTCATCACCTACGTCGATCGCGTCAACATCTCCACCGCTGCGGATGCGATCCAGCGGGAGCTCGGACTCTCGAACACGCGACTCGGGTTTCTGCAGTCGGCGTTCGGTTACCCGTATTTGTTGTTTCAGGTGTTCGGCGGCTGGGTCGGCGATCGTTTCGGACCGCGACGCACGCTGTTCCTGTGCGGCCTGGTGTGGGCGTTCGCGACGATCCTCACCGGCTTTTCCGGCGGCCTGATGATGCTGTTCGCCTGCCGCGTGCTGGTGGGAATCGGCGAGGGCGCGACCTTTCCGGTGGCGACGCGGGCGATGCAGAACTGGACGCCGGTCGGCCGGCGCGGTTTTGCCCAGGGCCTCACGCACTCGTTCGCCCGGCTCGGCAACGCCGTCACGCCGCCCATCGTCGCCTGGCTGATCATCGCGCTCAGCTGGCGCGGATCGTTCGTCGTCCTCGGCTGCTGCAGCCTGATCTGGGTGCTGGTGTGGCTGTGGTACTTCCGCGACGTCCCCGCCGATCACGCCGCGATGACGCGCGGCGGATCTGGAGCCACTTCCTAATCACGGCGCAGCGGCCGCTATCGTGAGGCCGAAGGTGCCGTGGGGCGCGTTGACCCGGCGGATGGCGCCGGTGACGATCGTCTACTTCTGCTACGGCTGGACGCTGTGGCTCTACCTGACGTGGCTGCCGCAGTATTTCCTGCACGCGTATCGTCTCGACCTGAAGCGCTCGGCGCTGTTCACCTCGGCGGTGTTTTTCGCGGGCGTGGTCGGTGACTATCTCGGCGGTGTGATCAGCGATCGCATCCTGCACCGCACCAGGAATCTGCAGCAGGCGCGACGGAACGTCGTGATGGTCGGCTTCCTCTGTTCGTTCGTCGTGCATGGTGCCGGTGTTCCTGACCGCAAACCTGACACTGATCATCCTCTCGCTCGGCGGTGCGTTCTTCTTCGCCGAGATCGTGATCGGACCGATGTGGTCGATTCCGATGGACATCGCGGGCAAGTTCTCGGGAACCGCGGCGGGGATGATGAACACCGGGTCGGCGCTGGCGGCGATCCTCTCGCCGATCGCCTTCGGATACATCATCGACAAGACCGGCAACTGGCAGCTGCCGTTCGCGGGATCGCTTGGTTTTCTGCTACTAGGCGCGTTGCTCGCACCAACGATGCACCCCGAGCGGGCGTTCGAAGAAATTGGGTAATGGGGGAATTGGGCAATTTGGGAATGGATTGGGAATTGGGAATGGATTGGGAATTGGGGGATGGATTGGGAATTGGGGATGGGTTGGGAATTGGCGTTGCCCGAAAGTCAGCGGCGGCCGGACTTCTGTTGCCGCTCCTTGTATCGCGCGGTTCCGTACGCGGCTGAAGCGATCGCCGTCAACTCCCCGGCTTCTGCGATCAGCCGAGCCAAGGTCTCGGACTTCAACAGCTGACTCGCTTCGATGAATTCCAGCCAGCCTTGGCTCTCATCTGCTTCTTCAGCGACGATCCCCATCCGTGCCGTGAACTCGGTGTGAGAACGAGCGCGGCAGGTTGCGCGATAGTTGAAGGCAACGCCGGTTGCAGCTCTTGCCAACTGACGTTTCGCGGTCGGTCCCGGTTCAAATGTCGGTAGGTCGCGAATCAGGGCGCAAACATCGAGTGCGAACTGCATCGTTCGGGCCTTGAGAAGGTCGGCAGTCGCTCCCACGGAAGGACTGTACGCAGGAGCGGTGCCAATCCGACATTGAGCAATCAATGTCCCGATTGCCCAATTCCCAAATTACCCGATTCACAATCGCTATTGGTTCGCTGATCCCCGAGGCTTGACCGGCGCCGGCAGCGCCTTGCGCGGGAGTTTCTCGTCACGCATCGCCGCGTCGTAGGCGAACACCGCGATGACGGTCGCCTGCTGGACCATGTCGTCGCGCTGGACGCGATCGACGGTGTCCATGTTCGAGTGGTGGCTGCGAGCGTTGTACTCGAGTCGATCGACCAGAAACTGAAACGCCGGGATGCCGGCGTTGTCGAACGAGACGTGGTCGGTGGATGTGACCGAGCGCGGCCCGAGCATGGTGACGTCGAGATCTTTCAGCGGCGCGATCCACTGCGCGAAGATCGGCGTCACCGCCATGTTGCCCTGCATCCATACGCCGCGAACTTTGCCGGTACCGTTGTCGGAGTTGAAATACGCCGAGAGTTTCCCTTGTTCCGGCTTCAGCGTCATGGTCTCGACGTCGGCGAGGTGTTCGCGCACGTAGGCCTGCGAGCCGAGCAGGCCCTGTTCCTCACCGCCCCAGAGCCCGATGCGGATGGTTCGACGCGGCTTGACGCCGACCGTCTTCAGAATGCGCATCGCTTCCATCATCGCGGCGCTGCCGGTCGCGTTGTCGGTGGCGCCCGGTCGCGTACGGGTGCGAGTCGAAGTGGGCGCCGATCAGGACCACTTCAGACGCGAGGTCGGTGCCGGGAATTTCCGCCAGGGTGTTGAATCCGTTCGGCTGCGTCTCGTCGTAGAACTTCGTGTCGACGTTCAACTCGACTTTAACCGGCACACCCTTGTCGAGGACCCGGACCATGCGGTTGTAGTGTTCGACCGCGAGCGTAACCTCGGGAACGGCCTTGCCGGCACGCTCGTCGCGAGCGCCGGCGCCGGCCGGGAAGATGGTTCCGCCGTCCGGATGTTGTTGTTGCTGGACGAGATCGCTGCCGACCGCTCCCATGTCGCTGTCGCCGCCGCGATCGAAGATCGCAACCACGCCTTCGGCCACGTAGAAGTCTGCAAGCTTCTGCCGGAACGCCGCCGCCGCGCCGCGACCGCCGCGGCCGCCGGCACCCGGTTCGGGAATCGGCGTGGACGCCGCCTGATCGGCAAGGCCTGGATCCGTCATGCGGACGATGAAGGGGCCTTCGAGCATGCGGACTTTGCGGGCGGGCTGCGTCAGGATGATTTTGCCGGCGAGCTTGCCGCGATAGGCGGCAAAGTCGGCCTCGCTTGCGATCGGCGCGCGTACGACCTCGGCGACGACGGTCCCTTTGGTTGCCGACGACCACTCGTGCGGGAAGCCGACGATCGGTTGGACCTGCGGTTCGATCAGGTGTGCGCTGAAGCGCTCGAGCGACCAGCCTTTGCCGAGCGTCCATCGCTCCTGATGGACGTTGGTCAGGCCCCACGCCTTCATCGTCTTCATCGCCCACTCGCTGGCCTGCTGGATGCCGGGAGAGCCGGTAAGCCGCGGACCGTAGACGTCGCTCAGCCACGAGATATGGTCCATCACCTGCGAACGATTCAGTCCTTCGTCGCGGATGCGGCCGATCATCGCGTAGTCGATCTTCTCGCTCTGCGCGATCACCAGCGGCGCGGCGGCGGCGAGCAATAACGTCAACAGAATCGCGCGTCTCATCGAACGCTCCCTTGCCATTCACGAAGGTCCGCCTCAAGGCGGACACTACAGGTCACGCGGTCGCGTCATGGTCCGGCTGAAGCCGGACACTACATCGTGATCATCGTAGTGTCTGGCTTTAGCCAGACCGCGGCTCACACCAACGCGGTCTTGTACAGCGCCAGCAACTTCGCCCATGCCTTTTCAGCGTCCGCCTTGTTGTAAATCGGCTTGTCCGGCGGCGCGGGCATGTCGGCCATGCACCAGCCATGCTGGCTGCCGTAGACCTCGATCTCCGCCGGCTGATGCGCGCTGGCGAACGCTTCCTTCAACTTGTCCTTCGCATCAGGCTGCCGCTGATCGTCGTTCGCGGCGATGCCGATGTAGAGGTGCGCTTTCATCTTCGGGATCAGCAGATGAGGACTCGTGGGTTGATCGGTCACCAGTCCGCCGCCGTGGAACGATCCACCTGCCCCGACACGATTCGGCACCGTGGCAAGCGTTCGCATCACCAGCGGGCCGCCCATGCAGTAGCCTTGGGTCCCGATTTTCTTCGAGGTGTTGACCGGCTTCTGATTGTCGAGAAACGCGACGAACGCGGTGGCGTCTTTTTCGGCCGCGCCGGGTGCGCCGATGCTGCCCATCAGCGGCCGCAGCTTGGTCATCGCCGCCTGGTTCGAGAAGTCGAAACCGGCCGCTTCGATTCCGGGGGCCTTGGTGAGCCGGTAGTACGGATTCGGCACCAGGACCGCGTAACCTTCGCCGGCGAGACGCTTGCCCATGTCCACGAGCGTGGGACGCAGGCCGAATGCGTCAGCCCAGATGATCACACCGGGATAGGAGCCGGTGTTCGGGTGGATGAACACGGCATCGCAGGTCCCGTCCGGCGTGATCACGTTGACGTTGTTGACCGACACCGGCAACTCGGCGGCGGATGCCAGATTCTCGGTCGCGGCGGCGAGGCCGGCGGCCACCGACAACGCGACGAAATCGCGGCGGGAGAGTTCGTTCTTCTCGTCAGGCATGGCACTACTCCTTTATTGCGTTGGCGTGAACCGTTTCGGACGGTTCCGATACCGGAGGAGTTTAACCGAAGCGACAGCCGACTAGTGTCCGGACCACACCGGCTTGCGCTTGGCCACGAATGCTGTGACGCCTTCGCGAAAATCGGCGCTGGTGTAACACAGCTCGACCATGTCGGCGTCGGCGCCGGCTGGCAGCCGTCGACGCACGAGGATGCGGCGAATCATTTCCTTGCTCGCCCGGATCGTCAGCGGTGCGTTCGAGGCGATCGTCGTGGCCAGTTCGTGAACGGCCGCGCCCACGGCCTCGGGCGCAACCAGGCGGTTGACGAGACCGATCGCGTGGGCTTCGTCGGCGCCCACGAGCCGACCGGTGAACAGGATGTCCTTCGCTGCGCCGGGACTCATCGCGTCCAGCATGCGGCCATAGCTGGCGCCGGACAGGCAGTTGCCGAGCGTCCGCGCGATCGGGATGCCGAAGCTGGCGTTGGGGGTGCATACGCGCAGATCGCACGTGAGGGCGATGGCGCATCCACCACCGGCGGCCACGCCTTCGACCTGGGCGATTGTCGGTTTCGACATCCGCTCGAGCCGGTCGAGCACGCTGTCCAGCCGCTCTTCGTACTTCAGCCCATCGTCCCGATTCGAGAAGTTCTGGAATTGCGAGATGTCGGTGCCGGCGATGAAGGCCTTGCCGCCGGCGGCACGCAGGACGAACACGCGAATCGCCGAATCCGCATCGACGCGGTCGCAGGCCGTGACGAGCGATTCGTACATCTCCCACGTCATGGCGTTGCGCGCTTCGGGGCGATTGAAGGTCAGCGTGGCGATGGGGCCGTCGGTTTCGTAAATCGTGGTCACGTGTGAATTCTTATCACGAAGACACGAAGACTGCGAAGGTTCAAGAAGATCGAGGACGGCACCAACGAATGACCGGATAATCAATGGCCGGATCGCAGTCGACCAAATGACGAGATGACCCCATGACCCCATTGACTGGCGCTTCGGGCGCCTTGAGCGGCCTGCGCGTGTTGGACGTGACGCAGGTGATGGCTGGCCCGTACTGCGCGATGGTGCTGGCGGATCTGGGCGCCGACGTCATCAAAATCGAGCCGCCCGCCGGCGACTCGACCAGGCAGATGCCTGGCGCGGTCGGCACCGACAGTCCCAGCTTCAACGCGGTCAACCGCGGCAAGCGCAGCGTGGTGCTGAACCTGAAGACCGCCGAGGGACGCGAGGCCTTCGTGCGGCTTGCGATGCAGTCCGACATCCTGATTGAGAACTACCGTCCGGGTGTGATGGATGCGCTGGGACTCGGCTACGACGCACTCGCGGCCGAGAATCCAAAGCTGATCTACGCGTCCATTTCGGGGTACGGCCAGACCGGACCGAAACGGGAGAAAGGCGGCTTCGATCTGATCGCGCAGGGCATATCGGGAATCATGTCGGTCACTGGCGAGCCTGGCGGCCGGCCGGTAAAGGCGGGCGTGCCGCTGACCGATCTCGGCGCCGGACTGTTCGCTCTGGTCGGCATCCTCGCCGCGCTCAATCATCGGCACGCCACCGGAGTCGGTCAGCGCGTGGACACATCGCTGGTCGATGCCGGCGTGGCCCTTTCGGTGTGGGAAGCGACCGAATACTTCTCCGGCGCCGGCGTGCCTCAACCGCTGGGGTCAGCGCACCGGATGAACGCGCCCTACCAGGCCATTCGCTGCGCCGACGCCTACATCACGCTCGGCGCGGCCAACGAGCGGTTGTTTCGCCGGTTGTGCGAGGCGCTCGGTCACACCGAATGGGCGTCGATGCCGGAGTTCGCCGACAACGCCAGCCGCGTCAGAAACCGCGACGCGCTGGCGGCGCGCATCGAGGCGGTCACCGTTCATCAACCGCGCAGTTACTGGCTGAAGCGGCTGGACGAACACGACATTCCGTGCGGGCCGATCAACGACTACGCCCAGGTGTTCGCCGATCCGCAGGTGCTGGCGCGGGAGATGGTCGTCGAGACCGAGCACCCGGCATTGGGTGCTCTTCGTACGCTCGGTTCGCCCATCAAGTTGAGTGGAACGCCGCCCGACGTAACGCGCCGCGCTCCGCAGCTGGGTGAACACACCAGGGAGATACTCGCTACTGCCGGGTACAGCGACGACGAGATCCCGGCGCTCCGATCGTCCGGCGCGATCCCGTAGACACACGCCTGGGTTCGGCTGATTGACACCAGTCTTACATTGTGTAAGATCAAGGCCATGGCGATCGCGCGTGTCCCGACGTTGCCACCGAAAGAGGCTTTGATTCTCGAACTGCTCGTGCAGGGGACCGAGCTATACGGTTTGCAGCTGGTCGCCGCATCGAAGCGGCAACTCAAGCGCGGCACGGTCTACGTGACTCTCGGACGGATGGAAGACAAGGGCTTCATTTCATCGCGTCTCGAGGCTGCACCGGCCGACGAGGGTGGCTTGCCCCGGCGCCTCTACCAACCCACGGCGCTGGGCCGCCGTGTGCTCCGCGCCTACGCGCACGTCGTCCGTCAGCTGACGCCGGAGTTGGCTCGATGACTCGACCTGGCGAGCGGCTGCGGCGGCTCGGCTCGCGTCTCTTCGATCGCACGACCATGGAACGGTTGATCAATCCGGCGATCGCGGATCTCCAACACGAGTACGACGCCGCGATTCGTGATCGCGCCGCGTGGCGTCGTCGCTGGATTCGCGTCACAGGGTACGTCGCGGTGTGGAAGGTCTTCGTAATTGCCGCGACCGAACACGGTCTAGGTCTAGGTGAGGGGAGCACTGCTGATAATCGCGCGGTCGGTCGAACGATCGTGTTCTCGCTAGCCGCCATGGTCGCGCCAACGGCGCTGTTCGTGGGGCTGCCGCTGAATGTTTTTCGATTCTCCGGCCATCGGGTAACGTCGTGGCTCGTTCTGTACTTGTTACCCCAGGCTCTCGCGGTCTCCGTCCCTATCGGACTCCCCTTCGGGATTCTTCTGGCGCTCCGCAATCGGAAAGTGAGCACTCGAGTGCAGTGGACACTTGCCGGTTTGGGGTTTGTCTGCTGCGCCGCGGCGCTCATCAACGTTGCCTGGCTGATGCCGGCGGGCAATCAAGCGTTTCGTCTTCAAACGTTTCGTCAGTTGAATTCGACTCCCGAGGGGCAGATTCTGCGCGGTGCAAACGAGTTGACCCTCGGCGAACTCGCCTCCAAGAATCCTTCGAAGTTGGTATGGGGCATGACGTCGAGGCAGGCTGCCTACCATCTTCACTTTCGTTTCGCGCTCGCCTTCGCGCCCCTGGCGCTCGGCCTGTTCTCGCTCGGGGCGACGCGTGCGACTCGAAGACGTCATGGAGCGGTCACCATGGGGCTCATTGCCTTGACGGCGGCGTTCGGGTACTACGTCTTCCAGTACTACAGTCGTCGGATGGGACTGTTCGGCGGCTGGATGTCGCCGGTGTTCGCGGCCTGGGCGCCGGACCTCGCCTTCCTTGCGATTGCGCTGTTGCTGTTCCTTCGACCGGCCGACACGGGAACCACAGAGGTCAGCGTCACCACCTCTTAGAGGTCCGGCTGAAGCCGGACACTACAGGCTCTTTCGAACGCGTGCGCCAGCTGCAAGACGCCCCAGTCGTCGCGATGACGGCCGACGATCTGGAGGCCGACCGGTAGTCCCTCCGGTGTGAAACCACACGGGACCGAGATGGCGGGATTGCCCACCACCGAGATGAAGTAACACGACTTCATCCAGTCGATGTAGGTCTCCAGCTCCTGGCCCTCAATCACCTTTGGATAGTGTTCGGTCACATCGAACGGCGGCACCTGGACGGTCGGCAGCACGAAGAAATCGTAGCGTTCCATGAATCGCCGCATCCGGTGATACAGCTCGGTCCGCTTGGTCTCGGCCCACATGATCTGCGTCGCGGTCTGATGGCCCCCGTGCTCGATTTCCCAGAGCACGGTCTCTTTGACCTGATCGTGCCGGCCCTTGACGCGCGGTGCGACACTCGCGAGAAACGCCTGACCACGAACGATCTTGAACACTTCGTCGAAGTCGGTGAAGTCCGGCTCGGCTTCCTCAACCAGGCAGCCGAGCGATTCGAAAACGGCGCGCTGCGCATTCACCAGATCACGGACGCGGCGATCGACCGGTGCGCCGCCGAGAGTTGTCCACCAGCCGACGCGCACACCGTTGACGTCGCGCTCGAGCGGTGATGAAAATTGCGCGCCCGGTTCGGAGATCGCAATCGGCGATCGTGGATCGGGCCCCGCAAGCGCGCTCAGCAACAGTGCGACGTCTGCGACGCTTCGCGCCATCGGCCCATCGACGCTGAGCGTCGACCATGCGTTGACCGCCGGCCACACGGGCACTCGTCCCGGCGACGGTCGCATCCCGACGACGCCGCAGAAGCTCGCCGGATTGCGCAGCGACCCACCCATGTCGCTGCCGTCGGCGATCGGCAGCATCCGGGTCGCCAGGGCGACTGCCGCGCCGCCGCTGCTGCCGCCGCACGTCTTGGTGTGATCGTAGGGATTCAGTGTCGCGCCGAACACTGGATTGAACGTCTGCGACCCTGCGCCGAATTCGGGCGTATTGGTCTTGCCGACGCAGATCGCGCCGGCGGCGCGGATCCTCTCGACCAGGAGGGAGTCTTCGGTCGGTACGAAATCGGCAAAAATCGGTGAGCCGAACGTCGTGCGAATGCCCTTGGTGAGCTGGAGATCCTTGTGCGCGATCGGAAGACCGTGCAACGGGCCAATGGCTTCGTCTCGCGCGCGGGCTTCATCCGCCGCCGCGGCTCGCGCCATCGCCTGCTCGGCCACCAGCGTCACGATCGCGTTGACGCGAGGGTTGACGTGCTCGATTTGCGTCAGGTGCGCTTCGACGACTTCACGGGCGGAGAGCTGTTTCGTCCGCAGCAATCGGGCGAGATCGACAGCGCTGTGACTGCAAATCTCGGAGATCACGAGTCTTGGAACGCAGAGTCCGCGGAGTTCGCAGAGTTCTTCATAATCAAAAGCCTATTCTCCCGGTCTCTGCGGTCTCTGCGGTCTCTGCGTTTATCTGGCCTCGCACGCTAGGTAATCGAGCGCGGCCGTGATTCCGCCTCGAGCAAACGGCACTCTCGCCGCGGCCAGACCCATCTCGACCCCGCTCAACGTCCCGGCAAGCATCAGATCGTTGAAGTCGCCGAGATGGCCGATGCGGAACACCCGGCCTTTGAGCTTGCCGAGCCCCGCGCCGAGCGACATGTCGAACTTTTCGAGCACGACCTTCCTGAACGCGTCGGCGTCATGACCGTCCGGCAGCGTCACCGCAGTCAGCGCATTGCTGTATTCGGCAGGGTTCGCGGCGAACACGTCGAGACCCCACGCGGCCACCGCACGCCGGGTCGCCTCTCCGAAACGCCGATGCCGTGCGAACACGTTCGGCAACCCTTCCTCTTCGAGCATCCGGACCGCTTCGCGCAGCCCGTAGAGCAGGTTGATCGCCGGGGTCGTCGTGAAAAACCCGAGCTCGTTGTCGCGAATCATCGGCGCCCAGTCCCAGTAGACGCGCGGCATCCCGGCCGATTTCGATGCGGCGAGCGCCTTGGCGCTGATGGCATTGAACCCGGCTCCGGGCGGCAGCATCATCCCCTTCTGCGATCCGCTGATCGAGACGTCCACGCCCCACTCGTCGTGGCGGTAGTCGATCGATCCGAGCCCGGAAATCGTATCCACGAGAAGCAGCGCCGGATGGCCGGCCGCGTCAATCGCCCGCCGTACCGCCGCGATGTCGCTGGTAACGCCGGTGGACGTTTCGTTGTGGACGATCGCAACCGCCTTAATGGTCTTGTGCGTGTCGGCTTTCAGCTTGTCGCCGATGGCACCGGCATCGACCCCGTGGCGCCAGTCGTTGGCGATGAAGTCCACTTGAAGACCGAGACGCAGCGCCATGTCGCGCCAGAGCACCGCGAAGTATCCGGTCTCGACCATCAGCACGGTGTCGCCCGGCGACAGCGTGTTGACGAACGCGGCCTCCCAGGCGCCGGTGCCAGACGAGGGGTAGATAACCACCGGTCCCATGGTTTGAAATACACGACGCAGACCGTCGAGCGCTTCGCGCGCAAGCGTCGCAAACGCTGGACCTCGATGATCGATGGTCGGTTGCGCGATCGCGCGCAGGATGCGATCGGGTACGTTGGTCGGGCCCGGAATCTGGAGAAAATGTCGTCCGCTCACTCCATCAGTTAACCACAGACTTGCAAAGCCGGTCCCTCGAGTGCCCGTGTGGTTAAATCTCACACATGAGCGTCACCGTCGGCCGATCGCGCATCGCCACCAGATACGGCATCGTTGCCGCCAGCCAGCCGCTCGCCGCGCGGGCCGGTGTCCAGATCCTCGAGCGCGGCGGCAACGCGGTCGACGCCGCCATCGCCACCAACGCCGTGATGGGACTGGTCGAGCCGCAGTCGAACGGCATCGGCGGCGATCTCTTCGCCATCGTCTACGAAGCGAAAGCCGACACGCTTCACGGATTGAACTCGGGCGGCTGGGCGCCGGCCGGGCTGAGCCCGGGGTTGCTGAAGGCGGCCGGCATCAGCGCGATGCCGCAGAGTGGCATTCATTCCGTCACGGTCCCGGGCGCGGTCGCGGGATGGGACGCGCTTCGCACGCGGCTTGGACGCCTCTCCATGACCGATCTCCTGGCGCCAGCCATTTTCTACGCCGAGGACGGGTTTCCTGTGTCGGACGTGATCGCAGCCCACTGGGAGGCGCTGTCGGCGCGTCTGGCCACGGAGCCGAACGCGGCGGCGACCTATCTGCCGAGCGGCCGCGCCCCTCGTGGCGGCGAGCTGTTCAGGAATCCCGATCTCGCTTCGTCTTTGCGTCGCATCGCTCAGAATGGCCGCGGCGGGTTTTACGATGGCCCCACCGCCGACGCCATTCTGGCCATCTCGCGCGAGCGAGGCGGAACCATGACGCACGATGATCTGACCTCGTTCGTGCCGGAATGGGTCGCGCCGCTCTCGACCAGCTATCGCGGCTGGGACGTCTACGAGCTGCCGCCGAACACACAGGGCATCGCTGCGCTGATGATGCTGAACCTGATGGAGCGCTTTCCGCTCGGCGAGTACGGATTCCACACTGCGAGGGCGCTGCACGTCCTGATCGAAGCGAAAAAGCTGGCCTACGCCGACATGCTGAACTACGTGGGCGACGCGAAGTTCGCGGAGGCGCCGGTGCCGGCGATGCTCGACAAGGCACACGCGGCGAGGCGCGCCGGCCGCATCCATCCATCGCAGGCCGCCCACACCGTCGAACCGTCATTCTTCGACGGTCTGACCAATACGAAGGGCGGCGATACGATCTACCTGTCGGTCATCGATCGCGACGGCAACATCGTTTCGCTGATTCAGAGCATCTACGAGGGTTTCGGAACCTGCCTCGTGCCGCCGGGGTGCGGCTTCGCCCTGCACAACCGCGGCGGGTTGTTCACACTCGACGAATCACACCCGAACGCACTGGCGCCGCGCAAGCGGCCGCTGCACACGATCATTCCCGGCTTCATGCGAAACGGCGACACCAAGATCGGCTTCGGCATCATGGGCGCCTTCAATCAGGCCCAGGCCCACGCGCAATTCGTCGCCAACATCGTCGACTACGGCATGGACATTCAGCAGGCGCTCGAGGCGGGCCGCTTCACGAAGGCGACATTTGCGGGCGCTGACGTCAGCATCGAGGCGCTGATCCCGGAAGGCGTGCGCGGCCAACTGGCGGCGATGGGACACGAGGTCACCACGGTGCCGCCGAGGACCGGCACCTTCGGTCACGGTCAGGCGGTGATGAGCGACGGAACCGGCGTCCATTTCGGCGCGTCGGAGCCAAGGCACGACGGCGCCGCAATTCCTCAGGCGGCTCCGGCTTTCGAATGAAATTTCAGATTTCAGACTTCAGATTTCAGATTCAGAACTTCAGACTTCTAACTTCACCCGTCCAACTTTAGGTAGTGTGCAGCGTCAGTGCTGACGGTGGGATTCCGGAGAGCGATGCAATCCAGGTGTCGCCTGCGGCGATCGGCAGCGAGGTCGTCAGCGTTCCCGTGCTGATGATGTCACCGGCCTGGAGCGTCTCGCCGCCCTGGCGCTGCAAGGCCTCACTCAATTCGCCGACGCACAGCGCCGGGCTTTTGAGCGCGTTTTTTCCGGCGCCTTCTTCCATCAGTACGTTGTTCTTCAGCAGCCGCACGGTGAAATCGGCCAGCTCGGTGACCAGCTTTTCGATATTCTCGGGCTCGATGTAGACCGGCTCGCCGACGACCAGCGCGGCGTGCAGGCCGCGCGCGGCGACGAAGTCCGCGGGCTGAAACTTCCAGTCGGGGAACACGCAGTCGATGATCTCGAAGCCGAGGGCGATCCACTCGGTCGCCTCGAGCACCGCGACCGGATCGCTCGAAGCCGGCGGCTTCGCCAGGCAAAAGACGATCTCGGGTTCGATCTTCGGCGCGAACATCGCGGCGATCGAGAGCGTGCCGTCGTTCCAGTCCGCGTACCGGACCGTGTCCTCGTAGATGTGCGCCCACACCAGCGTCTCGAGCTTGAGCGCCCGCCACATCGCCTTGTTGGCGTAGCCGACCTTCCAGCCCACGGTCCGGTGACCCGCGGCGCGCCGGCTCTCGGCAATCGCCGCCTCGACGGCGTATGCCTGCGTCAGATCGATCCCGCCTTCGCGCGACGAGGGCGCGGGAATGACGGTCCGCGTCGCGTAGGCGTCGATGATTTCCCTGGCGAGAACGCTTGGATCTGACATGGGCTCCTGAATACCGCGCGCGAGGTTTCGATCTACTTCGCTGCGTTGGCGATCGGGTTCATCGTCATCGCGGCCAGCGCCGCCCGCTGCGCCGACAGGCGCATCGGTTTGACGATGAACAGCGCCGTGGCGCCGACGAGGATGTTGGCGACGGCCGCCACGACGAATACAGAATGCCAGCTGCCGGTCTGGCTCTGCAGCCAGCTTGCCGCCGGCACCAGAAACGACGCCGCGCCCTTCGCGGTATACAGCAGCCCTGCGTTGGTGGTCGCGTACTGCGCGCCGTAGGTGTCGGTGCAGATCGCCGGAAACAGGCTGTAGATCTCGCCCCACGTGAAATAGACCAGCCCGGCGGTGACGATGAACATCCACGGCGTGTTGCCGATGGTGCCGAGCGCCCAGTAGGCGCAGGCGCCGCAGGTGAACACGATCGCCATCGTGTTCTCGCGCCCGATCTGATCCGACACCCACCCGAATGTCGGCCGCGCCAGGCCGTTGAGGATGTTGTCGACGATGCCGGCCATCACCAGCACGGTCGATCCGATGAACAGGAAGTTGACCGGCAGGTTCGCGATCTTGTAATCGCGCGCAATCGGCGCGACCTGCGCCGTCACCACCAGACCGCTGGCGGCGACCGCGACGAACATCACGTAGAGAATCCAGAACAGCGGCGTTCCCAGCATCTCCATCGGCCGGAAGTCACGCGGCGCCTGACTCGCCCTCTTGGCAGCCTTGGGCGCCTCGCCTGGCTTCGGCATCTTGAGGAACTGCGACAACACCAGGATCACGAGCCCCTGTCCAAGGCCGAACCACAAGAAAGCCTTGTCGTAGCCGTAGGTCTTGATCACGGTGACGATCGGCACCACGGTCGCCGCGGCACCGGCGCCGAATCCCGCGGCGGTCAGGCCAGCAGCCAGGCCGCGCCGATCGCCGAACCATTTCAGGGCATTGCCGACGCACGTGCCGTAGACCGCTCCTGCGCCCACCCCTGACACGGCTGCCGCCGCATACAACATCGGCAGCGTCGTCGCATACGCGTTCATCGTCCAGGCGATCGCCACCACGATGCCGCCGAGCATGACCACGATGCGCGGGCCAAAGCGATCGACGAACCAGCCTTCGATCGGCACCAGCCACGTTTCAGTGGCGACGAAGATCGTGAAGGCGATCTGGATGTCGGTGCGGCCCCAGTGGAACCGCGCGTCGATCGGATCGACGAAGTAGGTCCAGCCGTACTGCAGGTTGGCGATCATCACCATGCAGACGACGCCAGCCAGCAGCTGCAGCCAGCGGTTGACCGCTCTTCCCGGCGCGGAGATCTCGGCACTCGACATCTGAACTACTCCCTCGCTTTGCGGTCCAGCATTTTCGCGCAGGCGTAGACCGTGCGTGTGACCGGCATTGCGACGTTGACGCGCTCGCCCAGTTCCACCACCGCGCCGACGATCGCCTCGAGCTCCATCGGCCGGCCTGCTTCGAAATCCTGCAGCATCGACGTCTTGTGCGCGCCGACCTTCTCGGCGCCGGCCATGCGCTGATCGATGGTGATCGGCAGCTCGATGCCCAGCTTACCGGCCACCGCCTCGGTTTCCGCCATCAGCGCCCGGACGACGGCTGCGACGTCCTGGTCGCGCGCCAGTTCTTCGAGGGTGCCTCGCGTCAGCGCGCTGATCGGATTGAAGGCGACGTTGCCGAGCAGTTTGACCCAGATCTCGTGCCGGAACCGAGGGGTAATCGGACAGCGGAATCCGGCCGCAATCAGCGGCTCGGCGATTTTTCTGGCGCGCTCGGACTTGGTACCATCCGGTTCGCCGAAACTGATCTTGTTGCCCTCGGTATGCCGGATGACGCCCGGTTCGACGATGTCGGTGGCGAAATATGCGAGCGAGCCAAGCACACGTCGCGGCTCAATGGCGGCGGCGATCACTCCGCCAGGATCGACGCGTTCGAGCCGCAAGCCATCGAACTCGCCGCCGACATTCTGAAAGTACCACCACGGGATGCCGTTCTGGGTGCTGACAACGACGGTGTCCGGCCCGAACAACGGGCGGAGCAGCGGCGCCAGGGTGGTGAGGCCGTGCGCCTTGACGCCAAGGAACACGACGTCGACGACGCCGATGCTCGCGAGATCGCCCGTCGCCTGCGGACGGACCTCGAAGTCGCCGTTGGGGCTGATCACCCGGATCCCGCGCTCCTGCATCGCGCGAAGATGCGGGCCGCGCGCGAACAACACGACGTCGGACCCCGCTTGCGTGAGCCGCGCTCCGATGTAGCCGCCGATCGCGCCGGCGCCGGCGATCGCGATTCTCACGATGCGTTCGAGTACGCCTTGGCCATGGCGCCGCGCTGAATTTTGCCGGTCGCGGTGCGCGGGATGGTGTCGGTGATGTGAATCTGCTTGGGTCGCTTGTAGTCGGCCAGCCGCTCCTTGCAATACGCGAGCAGATCGGCCTCGGTCGCCGGATCCTTCAGCACCACGACCGCCGCTACTTCCTCGCCCCACGTCCCGTGAGGCACGCCGAAGCAGACCGCTTCCGCCACCGCCGGGTGCGCGAGCAGCACCTCGTCAATTTCGCGGGGCGAAATCTTTTCGCCACCGCGGTTGATCAGCTCCTTGATGCGGGCGACCAGGGTCAGGTAGCCCTTGTCGTCGAGCACGCCCTGATCGCCGGTCCGGAACCAGCCGTCCACGAACGACGACGCATTGGCTTCCGGATTGTTCTCGTAGCCGGTGATGACGTTCGGGCCCTTGATCACTACCTCGCCGGCCTCGCCAATCGGCAGATGGTTGCCAACCTTGTCCATGATGCTGATTTTCACGTCGGTGCCACGCCCGACCGATCCGCCGCGCCGTTCCTCGGGCGGCAGCGGATTGGACGCCATCTGGTGCGCCGCTTCCGTCATGCCGTAGGCCTCGAGCACCGGTGCGCCGAAGGCTTTCTCGAGAGACTGCATCACCGCCGGCGGCAGCGACGCGCTGCAGGACCGGATGAAGCGCAGGCGCTCGGCGCCGGCGGGGCGCTTCGATTCGTCACCCCGATCCCCCGCGCGCGCGAGCAGCAGTTGATGCAGGGTCGGCACCGCCGAGTACCAGGTAACTTCGTGATCCCTTGCGACGCGCCAGAACGAGAGCGGACTGAACTTCGCCGGCACGACGACCGTACCGCCGGACGCGAAGGTCGCGAGCGTCGACGCCACCAGGCCGTGGACGTGGAACAACGGCATCACGCACATCGACACGTCGTCCATGGTGAGGCCGTACCAGTGCGCGATGTTCTGCGCTGAGATGGTCAGGTTCTTGTGCGCCAGCGGCACCCGCTTGGGACGTCCTGTGCTGCCGCTCGTGTGCAGCACCAGCGCGACATCGTCGATCGACGGCGGCGGACACGGCTGACGTCCGGTCACGCCGCTCAGGCTGACCACGCCGGACGAGTCCATGTCGATGGTCAGAATGGGCACGCGATCCCCAGCCGCGGTGCGCGCGGCGTCGGCGCCATCAGGCGGCAGCAGCAGCACTTTGGCGGCGGTGTCCTCGAGGTAGAACTTGAATTCGTCCTCTTTGTACGCGGGGTTGAGCGGCGCGGCGGTTCCGGCCACCGACGCCGCGAGGAACGAGACGATAGCCGGCATGCCGTTGGTGAGCGACGTGGCGACACGATCGCCGCGTCCCACGCCCGCCGCCACGAGCTGCTCCGCCACCGCAAGCACCTGCTTGAAGAGCGAGTCGTAAGTGACGCTGATGTGTGGATCCGGAAGAATCACCGCGGGCCGGTCGCCCGGACCCTTCGCGAGAATGTCGAGCAGCGTGGTTGGAATCGATTCCGAAGTACTCATGATGTCTGCACCAGAAGGGCGTATGCGGGGACGGTAAGAAAATCCTGGAGTTGGTCGGAGGTCGCGACCTGCTCGAAGAGAGTGCGCGCGTCAGGAAATCGACCGCCGTCGAACCGGGCGGCGCCAACTTCCTCCCGCACGCGGGCATATTCCTCGCCGATGCACTGTTCGACCAGCGACCTGGTCACGGTACGGCCATCGTCGAGCCTGGCGTGGTGTTTGAGCCACTGCCAGATCTGCGTGCGCGAGATTTCCGCGGTGGCCGCGTCTTCCATCAGGTTGTAGATCGGGACCGCACCCTGACCGCCGAGCCACGCTTCGAGATACTGAATGCCGACGCGGATGTTGTGGCGCAGGCCTGCCTCGGTTCGGGTCCCGCTCGGCGCCTCGACCAGAATGGCCGTGTTGGCGACGATGTCGTCGCGCTGACGGGTAATTTGATTCGGCGTGGGCATGCCGTCGTCGAACACCTGCTTCGCGATCGGCACCAGCGCCGGATGCGCGACCCACGTGCCGTCGTGGCCCTCGCGGACTTCGCGCAGCTTGTCGGCGCGGACTTTATCCATCGCTTTGGCGTTGGCGTCCGGGTCGTCCTTGATCGGAATCTGCGCCGCCATGCCACCCATGGCGTGTGCGCCGCGGCGATGACATGTTTTGATCAGCAGCTGCGTGTATGCCTTCAGAAACGGCGCTTCCATCGTCACCTGGCCGCGGTCGGGCATGACGAAGGCCGGATCGTTCCGCAGCGTCTTGATCGAGCTGAAGATGTAGTCCCAGCGGCCGCAGTTGAGGCCGATGCTGTGCTCGCGGAGCTCGTACAGGATTTCGTCCATCTCGAATGCTGCCGGGAGCGTTTCAATCAGACAGGTCGCCTTGATGGTTCCCTGCGGAATATTCAGCGCGTTCTGCGCGTGGACGAAGACTTCGTTCCAGAGGTGCGCCTCGAGGTGGCTCTGCATCTTCGGCAGGTAGAAATACGGACCGGTGCCGGCCGCGCGCAGCGCCTCGACGTTGTGGAAAAAATAGAAGCCGAAGTCGAACAGCATCCCGGGCACGGGGCGGCCATCGACAATCAGATGATTCTCGTGCAGGTGAAAGCCGCGCGGCCGCACCAGGAGCGTCGCCGTTTTCGCGTTGAGCGCGTATTGCTTGCCGTTCGCCGGGTTCGTGTAGGAGATGGTCCGGCGGATCGCGTCCATCAGGTTGGCCTGGCCGGTGACGCAGTTTGCTTTGGTTGGAGAGTTGGCGTCCTCGAAGTCGGCCATGAAGACCTGCGCGCCCGAGTTGAGCGCGTTGATAATCATCTTGCGGTCTACCGGTCCGGTGATTTCAACCCGCCGGTCGAGCAGGTCAGCGGGCGGCGGCGCGACCCGCCAGTCGCCGGCTCGCACGCTGGCGGTTTCGGTCAGGAAGTCCGGCTTGGCGCCGGCATCGAATGCTGCCTGCTTCGTCACCCGACGGCTCAGCATCTCGTCGATGCCGTCACGAAAGCGACGGGTGAGATCCTCGACGAATGCGACCGCGGCTGTCGTCAGGACGCGATCGGCGCCCTCGATCTCGGGATTGGACATAACCACTCATTAGACCACCGACCGGACATTATCTAGTACCGGAAGCGTAGCGAGAACTGGATGCGCCGGGCGGGTGCGGATGAGACGGCTTCCCCGAAAAACGGCGAACTCTGGTTGCCGACGAAGTACGAAAAGTTCACGCGGTTCAGGGCGTTGAACGCGTCCACGCCGACGGTCATCATGCGCTGACGGCCGTTGACCGTCGCGAGGATGAAGTCGTGCGAAAAACGGGCGTCGACGTTGATGTAGTCGGGGCCGACGAGGCTGTTGCGGGGTACGCCGTCTGGCCTGGCGTTCGCCGTGCCTTCGTTGAACGTATCGAGCCCGGTCGTCAGCGAATAGGGACGACCCGTGGCAAGACTGCCTGAGAGGCCGAGGCTGGTGGTCTTGTGAATCGGGATCGTGCCGAACATCTCGAGCCGGTGCAGTTGATTGAAATCGGCGCGCGCGTACTCGAGCGACAGATCGTAGTTGTTCGGCGGCATCCAGTTGACGCCGCTGGTGTCGTTGTGGGCGCGAGCGTAGGTGTACTCGATCGAGCCGTTGAAGAACCGGGTCAGCCACCCGCGCAGGGTGACCTGGACCGACTGGCTGTCGGTCCGCCCCGCCGATTGAATCTGACGGACGACGCCCATTGCCGGGTCCGGGCGGACTGCGAAGGCTGGCGGCGGCGGCGCGTTGATGTCGATGGACCGAAACGCGTCGAAACCACGTGTGCCGACGAAATTGACCGCCAGGGTCGTTCGCGATTGAATCTGCCGCTCCACGCCCGCGCCGTACTGCAGCAGGAATGGAATCGTGGTGCCGGGTTGGAGCACGACCGTGCTGATCGGCTGCGCGCCCGCGCCCTGGCCCGGCGGCAGCGGATTCGGGTACCCGGGATCGGTGACGATGTACTTCAGGAGGTGGTTGCCGTCGTAGCGGATCAGATCCTGAATCGGACCTGGCCCGGTGCGATCGTAGAAGTAGCCGGCGCCGCCGCGGAACACCGTGCGGCCGCCGCTCTGTCCGGGCGAGTACGCGAACGACGCGCGCGGCGCGAAGTTGTTCTCGTCGCGAAAGTAACTCTGCCAGTCGTAGCGCAGCCCGACGTTGACTGAGAGGTTCGGCGTCAGACGAATGTCGTCCTGGACGAAGGCGCCGAGGACCTTCTCGAGAAAACGCACCTGGCCGTCGCCGGCCTGCTGAACGAACGAGTACGGTCGCGAGGCGGCGTAGTCGTCGAGCGTCGAGAAGTAGAACGTTCCGCGGCGGTTGGTGAGGTCGTTGAAGCCGCGCCAGCTCCAGTCCGGAATCGCGACGCCGACCTTGAGAACCTGGTTGCGCGGCGACCAGCTGACGGCTTCGACCAGAGTGAAGTGCTGCTCGGTCCGAAGCGAGTCATTCTGGGCGCCGCCGCCGGTAAACGCATCGAGCACCACGACCTTCGGGACTGGAAACAGGCTGACGCGCGGCTCGCTTTCGACCCCGACCAGCACTTTCACTTCGTTCAGGAGGCGCGGGGTCAGTACCGACTGCCAGCTGAACGTTCCCTCGTCTTCGTGGTACTCGTGGTCGTACGCGACCTCGGGCAGATTGACTCCGCCGACGCCCTGATTCCGGTTGGTTTCGCGGTAGTGTGACAACCTGGCGGACAGCGTGTTGTTGTCGTTCTGCTGATGGTTCCAGGTGCCGGCCAGGAGACCGCGCCGGTTCGGCGTCGGCACGTTTTGCTGGACGGTTCCGTTCAGCGTCTCGGCGTAGGTCAGCGCCTGCGAATCTTCGGCATCGTAGGATGCCGAGAACAGGAAGTTGGTCTTCGCTGTTCCAGGAACCGGCCCGCCGAAGGTCCCTTCGACGATTCGTCGCTGCTGCGGCGGCTTGGTCGCGGCGAACGCGTTTCGCGCATAGAACGCGGAGTCGCGAAAGCGAAGATTCAGCGTACCGCTGAAGTCCTTGCCGCCGGGCTTGGTCACGATCTCCACCCTGCCCCGGCCTGGACGGGCGAACTCGGCCGAGTAGGGATCCTGGTTGATCTTGATCTGCTGCACCGCCGAGGCCGACACCGACAACGCGTTCACCTCGACGCCATCCACGACAATGGTGGTGCCGCCGGTGCCGATCGCGCTCGAGTCGAGAAAGCGGCTCATGCTGGCCACCACGTCCTGATCGAGGATCGGCAGGTCGTCGAGCGCGTTCGCGTCGACGGCGATGGTATCGAGGTTGCCATTGGCCTGCGCGCTGGTCTGCGCGCCGCCGCTCGTGACCGAAACCTCCTGCGTCAGCCCCTCGATGGCCATGACGACGGTGAGCGGCGCCGGCGACCTGGCGGCGACGCGCACGTGCGAGACGCTGGTCTGAAAACCGGGGAACGCGCTGCTGACGTCGTAGTTGCCCGGCGCCACCTGATCGAAACGGAAGAGGCCACCCGCGTCACTGACCATCGACTGGATCGGCGCCGGCGAACCGGCTGCATGCAGGACGACTTCTGCGCCTTGAAGGACCGCGCCGGTCTGATCCTGGACCACGCCGGCGACGACGACGCCGCGGGAACCGCTCTGCGCCTGGCCGCTCAGAGCGAAAATCAGCAAAACCACCGTCGCGAGCAAGGGGCGCTTATGATACTCTGGCGACCGATGCGGTCTTCAGCGATTCGACTGACGCTAGGCGCGGCAGCGTGGATCGTTCTCGTCATCGCCGGCTTCCTGATTTTCCGTTCCGAAACACAGATCGTCTCCCGGCGTGCGGCGCTGCGCGCATTCGATCAACACGCGCACGACGCGACCGATGCGCTGTCGGATCTGCGGGCGTCGCAGCAGGCGTACGTCGCGGCCGGACAAGGCGTCAACTTCTGGATGCCCAAGGTGGCGGCCACGCAGGCGACGGCGATGTCGGCGATCGATGCGCTCAACCAGTCAGCGACTACGGCCGCACGGACCGCGCTCGACCAGGCCGCGGCGACGATCAGCGACTTCGGGAAAGTCGATCAGCGCGCCCGCGACTATCTGAAGGCCGCCCAGCCGCTGATGGCTGCCGACGTCATCTTCACCGAGGGCAGCGAAGCCGCGGCGACCGCGGCGCGCCAGGTCAAAGCGGCTCGGCTCGAGGAGCATCGGGCTCAGGATGCCGCCGAAGCGGCAGCTCGCCGGGAGCAGGCGATCGTCCTGGCCGCGGCGGCCGCGTTCGCGGGCATCACGCTGCTCTTCATGATTCCGGTGCCGCAGCCGGTCCCGTCGGTGGTTGAACGGCTCACCTCCCTGACCCTGACACCGCCGCTCATCGCCCGTCCCGTCGCCGTCCCGGCGGCCGCCTCGACCGTAGCACCGGCATCGACGTCCATCACCGCCGTCCAGCCTTCCGCTCCGATTGTTGCCCCCTCCGCTGCGGGTACTGCGCTGCGGGCCGCGGCCGATCTCGCGACCGATTTCGGCCGGCTGCGCGACGTGTCCGACCTCACGCGGCTCTTGGGCCGCGCGGCCGAGATGATGGACGCGAGCGGCCTCATGGTGTGGATGGGGAATGCCAGCGGCGCGGACCTGCGGCCCGTCCTGGCGCACGGCTACAGCGACGCCGTGCTCGCGCGGATTCCGCCGGTCGCGCAGTCAGCCGACAACGCCGCCGCCGCGGCCTATCGATCGGCGACGACACAGGTCGTCGGCTCGCGGCCTGGAGGCTCGAACGGAGCGGTCGTGGCGCCGATCATTTCGGCAGACGGCTGCATCGGGGCGCTCTCGGCCGAAATCAGAAGCGGCGGCGAAGGCTCGGACAGCGTCCGGGCCCTGGCCGTCATCTTTGCGTCCCACCTCGCCGGCGTACTCGCCGCAACGACTGCCCCCGCCGCGGAAATCGACCAGCCCAAAGCCGCCGCTGGCAGCTAGTCATCGCGAGTCGCTGGGATCCGGGATCACGACGTTTGAACGCAGAGCACGCGGAGCTCGCAGAGAACCTGTACTGAGAAAATAGTCTCAGCGGTCTCTGCGGTCTCTGCGGTGATCGTCGCCGGTCGCTTTCCGTCTGTAAGCACTCCTGGACCAGTCCGTAGCTACATCTTTCTGAAACTGCTCTAGAATTTCCCGATGGCCAAATCGCAGGGCACGCCTCCGATCGTTCGTGAAACCAGGGCGCAGATCCTCGAGCGAACCGAGCGCGAGAAGGTCAAGTTCATGCGCCTGCAGTTCACCGACATCCTCGGGACGATCAAGAACGTCGAGATTCCCGATCGACAGTTCGAGGAGGCCCTCGACGGCAAGATCATGTTCGACGGCTCGTCGATCGAAGGCTTCGTGCGCATCGAAGAGTCGGACATGTATCTCCGTCCCGACCTCTCCACCTTCCGCATCTTTCCCTGGCCGGGCACCACCGGCGAGAAGGTCGGACGGATGATCTGCGACATCTACACGCCCGATGGCGAACCCTTTGCCGGTGATCCCCGCGCATGCCTCAAGAAAGTCATCGCCCAGGCTGCCGCCGCCGGCTACGCGATGAACGCCGGACCGGAAGCGGAATTCTTCCTCTTCCACACCCGCAACGGCGTCGCCACCACTGAAACGCACGACGCCGCCAGCTACTTCGATCTGAGTCCGGTCGATCAGGGCGAGGACGTGCGCCGCGAGATCGTGCTCGCGCTCGAAGCGATGGGCTTTCACGTCGAGGCCGCCCATCACGAGGTCGCGCCTGGCCAGCACGAAATCGACTTTCGTTACGACGATGTGCTGACCACGGCGGACAGCATCAGCACGTTCCGCTTCGTGGTCAAGAACATCGCGATCAAGAACGGCCTGCACGCGACCTTCATGCCCAAGCCGATCTACGGCATCAACGGTTCCGGCATGCACACGCACATGTCGCTGTTTTCCGGCGGCTCGAACATCTTTTTCGATGCAAAGGCGCCGGGGCAGCTCAGCGCGACCTGCATGCACTACATCGGCGGAATCCTGCGGCACGCCAAAGGCTTCTGCGCCGTCACCAATCCGCTGGTCAACTCCTACAAGCGGCTGGTGCCCGGCTACGAAGCGCCGACCAACATCGCGTGGTCGGAGAAGAACCGCAGCCCGCTGGTGCGCGTGCCGGCTGCCCGCGGCACGTCGACGCGGATCGAGTTGCGGATGCCGGACCCCTCCTGCAACCCTTACCTGGCGCTCGCCGTGATGCTGCGCGCCGGTCTGGACGGCATCGAGAAGAAGATCGATCCCGGACCGCCGGTCAACAAGAACATCTACACGATGAGCCATCGCGAGCGGCGTCATCTCCGGATCGACGAGCTTCCGGGGAACCTGAGCGAGGCACTGGACGAGCTCGAAAAAGATGACCTGGTGCGCGACACGCTCGGCGAACATCTCTTCGAACATTTCGTCACTGCGAAGCGCGAGGAATGGCTGGACTACATCAAGCACGTCTCGCCCTGGGAGATCGACCGCTATCTCGGAATGTATTGAGCGCGTCGGTCCGTGCTGTCCCCGGCGCTGTCCTCCGCGCCTGCGTCCGGCGTCTCAGGAGGAGGACGCCACGCCGGCGGCGATTCGCGATCGCGAGATTTTTCTAGGTTTTCCCACAGGTCCCGCAGGCACGCAATTTGATGTGATCGCCGGTGGGTCGCGTCGAATCAACGGGGTACGTAACATCAGGCAGGCGCTGGCATCGCCGTATCCCGTCGCAGTTTCACGATTGGCGCGATCCACTTAGATAGATCCTGATATCTGAGGATCTTTGGATTTGAGGATCTTTGGATTTGTTTGAGGATCTGAAGATTTGAGGATCTACGGATCGAGGCGGCGGCCCAGCTTGGCGCCGGCGCCCAGTCGCGAGAAGTATTCGTAGCTGGCGCGCGACATTTCTTCGATCGCCTTCTCCCCTTCCCCTTCGTCCTTCAGGAACGTCGTCATCACGCAGAAAATGTACGGGCGGTTCGTCGCGTAAACGATGCCGGCGTCGACGCGGACGCCATCGAGCTCACCGGGCTTGTCCGCAGCGGCCACGCCTTCGGGCAGCCCTTTGCGCAGCCGGCTTTCCTTGGGCTTTTTCAGCAGCTCGATCGCGCCGGCCATCGGGTTCGGGGTGGCCGCCGCTCCGAGAGGCTGCGGCCCGCTCATCAACCGGAGCAGCTCGACGAGTTCGGCGGGCGTGGAGACGTTTTCGGCTCCCCGTTTCGCTGCCGCCGTGTCCATCATGTGGCGACGCAGCCGCGTCTCGCCCAGGCCGAGCGTCTGCATGCGACGGGTGATGTCGGCCATTCCGAGTCGATCGATCAGCACGTTGGTCGCGGTGTTGTCGCTGAGCGTCACCATCAGCACCGCGTAGTCGCTGATGCTCAACGTCGGCGTCCCCATCTCGAACAGCACGCCGCTGCCGCCGACGGCTCTGGCGCGGTCGAGGGTGATGCGCTCGTCGAGATCGATCTTCCCTTCCTGCGCCTGCCTGAACAGCTCGTAGACGATCGCCAGCTTGATCGAGGACGCGGTCGGAAACACCGCCCGATCGAGATGGGCGATGCGATCGCCCGTCGTGAGATCGAGAATGACGTAACCGGCGACGCCGTCGAGGCGTCCGGCGATCTGCTGGAGGCGGCGTTCGAGTTTGCCCTTCAGCTCGGCGGCCGGCGGCGACAACGCCGCTGGCTGCTGAGGGGCCGCGGTGATCGGCGCGGCCTGGTTCGCGAGCGGCGCCGCGGTGAACGTCACGGTCGCCAGCGACAGCAGCGCGGCCGCCAGCGCCGATCGTCCGGCGGCGTTCGAGCGTGTCATGCCGTAATCTTCACGACCACGACGGTCATGTCGTCGTTGGGCGGCGTTTCGCCCCGGAAATCCTCCACCGCGGCGCAGATGGCGTCCACCAGCGACCGCGACGGCCCGGCGCAATGGTCGCGGACCACGTCCATGAGACGCTCGTAGCCAAACTCGCGGCCGAGGGCGTCGTTGGCCTCGGAGACGCCGTCTGAGCAGAACACGAACACGTCGCCCACCGATAAGTCGAACGTGATTTCGTCGTAAGACGATCCCGCAAACGCGCCCAGCGGCACGCCCGGCAGCTCAATCTGACTCACCGCCTGGCCGCTGCATCGGATTGGATAGGGCAACCCCGAATTCGCGAGCATCACGGTCCGGCGTTTGAAGTCGAACACGGCGTAGCAGAGCGTGCAGTAGTACTCCTCGAGCTGGCGCTCGTGCAGAATGGTGTTGGTGGACGCGAGTACGCCGGCGGGGCTGAAGCGCTCAGGCGCGTAGCGGCGCCGGAACGTGCGCGAGCGAATCAGCTCGCCGGCGAAGGCGCTGTACAGCGCCGCCGGTACACCCTTTCCAGAAACGTCGCCGACCGCGACCACGAGGCTGTTGGGCTCAGGCGCGAGGAAGTCGTAGAGGTCGCCACCCAGCTCGCGGGCCGGTTCGAAGCGCGCGGCGACGTCCACCTGCTTCATGCGCTTGGGCAGCTCGGTCGGCAGGAGCGCGGTCTGCACGCGCTGCGCGAAGCGGATTTCCTTTTCGAGGCGGATTTCGTTGGCGCGAATAGTCTCGTAGAGCCGCGCGTTCTCGATCGCCACCGCCGCCTGGCTGGCGAGCAGGGTCAGGATTTCGACGTGGGTTTTGGTGAAGGCGTCGAGCTCCGGGCTCTCCAGGTCGAACACGCCGATGCAGCGATCCTGCAACAACAGCGGAATCACGAGCTCCGATCGCGCATCGTCGACCACCTGGATGTAGCGCGCGTCAACCGAGACATCCGGAACCAGTACCGCCTCCTTGTGGAGCGCGGCGTAGCCGACCAGTCCGTGACCGAGCTTGACGCGCGGCATCGTGATCTTGTCGCCGTAGCGGACGGCGGCCTTCATCTCGAGCTCGCCTGCCTCCTCGTTGAGCAGGAGGATGCCGAACGTCCGGTAGTCGATGACGCGCCGGGCCAGGTTCGCGATCTTCGTCAGCAGCTCGTCGAGATGCAGGATGGCGCCGAACTCGCGCGCGATTTCCGACAGCGTTTCGAGCGTGCTGGTGTATTCGCGCTCGTGTTCGAACAGCCGCGCGTTTTCGATGGCGACCGCGACGTGGGCGCCGAACTGCCGGAGCAGCAATTCGTCGGTCTCGGAAAACTGTCCCACCATATCGCTGAGCAGGTTGAGCGCTCCGATCACCCGGCCCTTGCGGCGCAGCGGAACGACCAGCTCCGCATTCGAGCCCGGCACCGCTTCGACGTAGCGCGAGTCGGCGTGCACGTCGTTGACCAGCAACGGCGTACCCTCGGCCACGGCGGTCCCGACCAGCCCGTGTCCGACCTTGACCCGGAGCGTCTGCGCGGTCGTCTCCGGATACCCGACCGAGTAGGCGATCGACAGCTCGGCGCGCTTGGGGTCGAGCAGGTAGACCGCGAACGCCTGGAACTTGGTGATGCGCGCGATCAGCAGCGGAATCTTGTGCAGCAGCTCGTCGAGATCCAGCACCGACGTGATCTCGCGCCCGAGCTCGAACAACGTGACAACGAGCTCACGGATGTTCGGCGCGGCAGGGGCGATCGGGGGAGGGCTGGGTTCGCTCACGGACTTAGAAGTTAGAAGTTACGACGTGTGAAGTTCGAAGTGTGCAGCGAGAAATCGTGCAGCGAGCAGTATAATCTGACCACGCCATGGATTTGACGCTTCCGCTGGATCAGGCCGCCATCGAGCGGATTCTCCTGCACCGCTACCCCTTCCTTTTCGTGGACCGGATTACCGAGTTCGAGGTGGATACGCGGATTGTCGGCATCAAGAACGTTTCGCACAACGAGCGGTATCTGTCGCGCGACACCAACGGCGAGCCGGTGCTGCCGCCGACCATCCTCACCGAGACCGTCGCTCAGGTCGGCGCGATCCTGATTCTGGCCAAACCGGAAAACCGCCAGCGGCTGATCGTCTTCATGGGCATCAAGCGGGTGCGCTATCGCCGGCCGGTGCGGCCTGGCGATCAGGTCGTGATCGAGGCCAACGTGGTGCGGCTCCGCAGCAAGATGGGCGTGCTCCGCGGCGTGGCACGCGTGGACGGCAAGACGGTGATCGACGGCACCATGACGTTCGCGCTGGAATCGACGATCGACCGCGACGTCCGGCTCGCCGAGACCAAGATCGCTAACGCTTGAAGACGAGCAGCACCGACCCCACCTTCACTGCCCGCGACGCCCATTTCGCCCAGCGCGAATCCGGCCGGTAATAGCGATACGCATCGAGCAGAGCCGGCGCCATCACCATCGCGCCGATCGCCGGTTCGCTGACGCGGATCGACTGCGCCATACCGCGCGTGTCCCGCTCGAACGGACCGGCCCTGGCAAACGCGACGATGCCGTAGCCGACGGAATTGAGGACGTTGAACGCGAACAGCCCCTTCGCCAGCGGCGCGTGCTCGTCGCGCAGCGATGGGCGGGCAGTCAGCAGCCACTCATTCGACGCCTCCTGCACCCAGAACCCGGCGGACGAAATGATGTACTCGCGGCGCGGCGGCTGTCCGCCGTCGTGGGTGACGGCAAAAAAAGGAAACGGCCCGAAGTGCACAGGCGTGATGCGCGGGTTCGTCTGGAAGATGACGTCGAAGATCAGGTGACCGGCCTCGTGCGCGCCAAATGCCAGCGCGGCGCCGCCGAGGAATTGCGCAGTGTCGGTAACAGGATGATCGTCTGTTGCGGAATCAGGCGGCGGACCAGCTGAACTATTTTGCGCCAGTGCGGCCGCCGGCAGAAACACCGTTAAAAACAGCACGATCGCGACGCTGAGCAAACGGACGAGTACGGCATTCAAGTTGCACTTGAGCCAGGCTGGACGCGACTTTGGAAACCGGAGGCCTGAAATGTTGGAAACCATCGCTATCATTCTGATCGTACTGTGGCTGCTCGGAATGGTCAGCGGCTACACACTCGGCAACTTCATCTACGTGCTGCTGGTCATCGCCATCGTGCTGTTCCTGGTGCGCCTGATCAGCGGTCGCAGGGTGGTCTAGCGGACGGCACGGCGGCACGCGGATCGCCCGCGTCTAGGCGCGGGCGCCCTTCACGAGCACGACTCCCGCAAAGACGATCGCCGCCGCAACGCCGGTACGACCATCGAACGGTTCCTGGAGCACCAGCGTGCCGAGCGCGACCGCGATGACCGGATTCACATACGCGTAGAGCGAGACGGTCGCGACCGGCAGGTGCTTCAAGGCGTAGGCATACGCGGTGAACCCGCCGATCGCGCCGACGAAGATCAGGTACATCAACGCTCCGCCGGAACGCGGCGTGAACCTCAGCGCCGCGCTTTCGTGTGCGACGAGACCGGCGCCGAGCAGCGCGATACCGCCGAACAACATCTCGTACGCGGCGGTCGCAAGGACGTTTTCGTCCCGCGCGTCTCCGCGCCCGCGGCTTCTCGCGTACGACGATCCGATCGCCCATCCCACACAGGCCACCTGCGCGGCAAGCACCCCGCCGAGAAACGCACGGCCGCGCTCTCCGGTTTGGATTTCCGGCCAGACCAGCATCACGATGCCGGCAAAGCCGACAATCAATCCGAGCACGCGTCGTACCGTGAGGCGTTCGCCATCCGCCAGCAACGCATCGAAGCCAACCATCCAGAACGGCGACGTCGCGACCAGGACCGCCGTGAGCCCGCTCGGGACGGTCTGTTCGGCCCACACGACCCCGCCGTTGCCCAGTCCGAGCAGCAACACGCCGAGCACCGTCAGCGACGGCCACGCCCGCGGACCAGGCAGGCGCTCGCCTCGCGCCTTGAGGACGAGAATCAGCAGACCGCCGGCGGCGATCCAGCGCATCGCCGCCATCAGCAGAGGCGGAATCGTTTCGAGCGCGATGCGGATCGCCAGGTAGGTTGTGCCCCAGATCAGACAGACCGCAATCCAGGCCGCATAGGCGCGTGCCTGGCTTGCCTCGTGGAGGTTGGGATCCGAAACCGTGGATGCCGGAGTCGCCGTCACTCCGCCGGGGTCTCTGGTCGGGCCTTCATGGGGATTTTGGACTGTAGCGCCAAACCCCGGGCACGGTAAAATGAAAACAAATGGGAAGAAAATCCGCCGCCAAGACGCAGGGTCGATCGTCGTCGGACGTGCCGCCACCGGAGGAAGAGAAGAAGTCCTCTTCCGCGATGCTGATCCTCGGCATCGTCGCGTTGGCGGTGGTCGTCGGCGCATTCGTGTATTTCCGTGGCGCAGCGACGCAAGCAGACGCGGCTGCGACCGCCGCGGCTCAGGCGCCGCCGCCGATTCCCGACGAGGTGCCGGCCGCTGCGAAGTTCGGTCCGCACAAACAGCAGACGCTGCCGCCGCTGCCCTTCCAGGCATACGCGCCGCCGCGCCCGCCTGACGTCGTGCGCGCCGACTACGTGTTCGCGGCGGAGCATCCGGAAGTCCTCAGCTATGTGCCGTGCTTCTGCGGATGCGAGCGATCCGGACACACCGACAACGACTCGTGTTTCGTCGCGAAACGCGACAATTCCGGAGACGTGATCGAGTGGGAGCCGCATGGCCTCGAGTGCACAGTGTGCCTCGACGTGGCCAGCGAAGCGCGTCAGATGTACTCGTCGGGCGCGTCAGTGAAGGACATCCGCGCGGCGATCGAAAAGCGCTGGGCCGCCACATCGGCGCAGCAGCACACGCATACGCCAACGCCTGTACCCAAGTAATCGAGCCCTGGGGTCGGCGTGCCGCCGCGCCGCCCCGCGTCTCCACTCCCGGCCCCTGGCCCCCTGCCCCGAGCCTCTATAATCCAACGGTGGAACGAAGAGGCGCCGCATTCGCGCGTTTGTTCGAAGCGATGCACGAAGGCGTGTACATCGGGACCATCGGCCCTGACGCCACGACGACGATCGCCGCGAATCCCCATCTCAAGCTAATCTTCGGCTACGACGGCGACGCGCCTGAAGACGACGTGCGGCCGTTCGACCGCGAGCGCTTCGTCGATCCGCAGGCCCGGGTGGCTCTGCTCGAGCGTCTCGAGGCCGACGGCTCGGTCAACGACTACCTGTTGCGGCTTCGTCGTTCGGACGGTAACCCGGTGTGGGTCGAGTTGACGGCGCGCGCCGATCCGCCGGGCGAGGATCAGAGCCTCCGCATCGAGGCGCTGATGCGCAACGTCTCCGAGCGGAAAAAACTCGACGATGAAACGCGCGATCTCTACCATCAGCTGCTGCAGGCCGAAAAGATGGCGGCGCTCGGCCAGACTGTCTCCGGCGTCGCTCACGAGTTGAACAATCCGCTCGCGACGATTCTCAGCTGGGCCGAGCGGCTCTCGCAACGGACCCTCGACGATCCGGTTCGACGCGGCCTCGAGGTCATCCTCTCCGAATCCGAGCGCGCCGCCCGCATCGTCCGCAACCTGCTCACCTTCGCGCGAAAGCGGCAGACGACGCGCGCGATGGTTGACGTCAACCAGGTGATCCGCGAAACGCTCGCGCTGCGCGCTTACGAACAGCGCGTGACGAATATCTCCGTGATCGATGCGCTCGCTGCCGGCCTGCCGCAGGTGTTTGCCGATGGCCACCAGGTGCAGCAGGTACTGCTGAACCTCGTGATCAACGCCGAACAGGCGATGCTGACCGCCAACGGCCGCGGCATCCTGGTGGTGCGAACCTGGCACGACGCCGAACGCGAGTCGGTGGTGCTCGAGATCAACGACGACGGCCCCGGCATCCCCGACGATCTGCAGCCGAAGATCTTCGACCCGTTCTTCACGACCAAGGAAGTCGGCAAAGGCACCGGGCTGGGACTGACCGTGGCCTACGCGATCGTGCAGGAGCACGGCGGGCGAATCCGTCTCAGATCACAGCCAGCCGGCGGCGCGTCCTTCTACGTCGAGTTGCCCGTCACCGGCACCAAGCTCGGACCGGAGCCGACCGAGCACGGACGGCAGGGGCCCGTCGGAAGCGGTGGCGGGTGCGTCGATTCTGGTCGTGGAAGACGAAGCCAGGCTGGCGAGCGCGGTCTCGGACGCACTGCGCGACGCCGGCTACGTCGTCGATCACGCGGCGGACGGCGAGATCGCGCTGGCGAAGATCAAGGCCAGCGCGTTCGATCTGGTGGTGTGCGATCTGAAGATGCCGCGGATGGACGGTAAGACGTTCTACCGGACGCTGGTGGCGTCGCTTCCGGGAATGGCATCGCGGGTCATTTTCGTCACCGGCGATGTCGCCGGCACTGACGCCGAAGGCGTTTCTGCAGGAAAGCGGTTGCCGCTGGCTGGCCAAGCCATTCCGGCTCGGCGATCTGCTGCGCGCCGTGCGGGATGGACTCAGCTAGATGCGTTCGCTCGTTCGGCTGACGCTCACGCTGATTTTCGCGCTGGCGGTGTGCATGGCCATCATCCCGACATTCCGCACCGACGTGCTTCGAAGCGCCGGCGACACCGTGGTGACCGCGGATCTGGCACTCGCCCCCCACGACGCTCGGGCAATGGCGGCGGATCTGCTGACGCTGGATGTCGAAAGCGGTGCGGCCGGCGTGCTTGCGGTCAGCGATCTGGCGCACGCGCAGCCGTCAGCGACCGTGGCGGTGCTGAAGCCCGAGGCCACGAGGGCCGACGAGGAGTTCATCCGCCGCGGCGCCAGGCGTCCTGACCTCGCCCTCGACGCGCTGGTACAGCTCGGCGTGTCGAGAGCGGCGATTGTCGAAATTGCCGCAGGCGAAGGTGGGACCACGGAGTCAACCGCGGCGCTCGCCGACTGGGCGCGTGCGAATCCACAGAAACGAGTGCTGGTCGTGGTCGGACCGTCGCACGGGCGGCGCTATCGGCGCGCGCTCCTGAGGGTATGGCCCAAAAGCGCGCCCGCTCCGATCGTGGCCACCACGCCGTACGGACCATTCCGGGTCGAGGACTGGTGGAAATCGAGAATCGACGTTGCGCGAGGGTCTGTTCGAGTTCCAGAAGCTCGTACTCGACTACGCGACCCACCCGTGGTGACGCGGTGCGCGCGACTTATCTCGCCGCGGCAACCGCGTGACGGGCGCGCGTGATCTTCAGCGTGGCCTTGGCCTGCGCAGTCCGCTTCATCGAGCGCCTGTACGGCAGCACGACCGCGTGCGGCGACGCCAGGGTCTCGGCCTGCGGATCAGGCAGCTGCGCCTTCACCATCATCGGTTTCTTGACGGTGAACGCGAGGAGCTGACGCTGCATCTCGGCGACCTGCTCCGGATTCATGTCGCCGAGCGAGTCGCGCAGCCGACGGATGGCGCGGGCGTGAAGCTGCGAGACGCGCGATTCGTTGACGCCGATCTCGCTGCCGATCTCCTTCATCGTGACTTCGCCGTAGTAGTAGAGCCCGATGACCTTGCGTTCGCGCCAGGGCAGCGCCTGAATGGCGGCCCGGACCCGGTCGCGCGTTTCCGATTTCTCGTAGGCCTTGTCCGGGGAGTCCGGCTCGGAGGGCACCAGCACCGTCGGGAGCGAACTCTCGTCCATGTGCTCGCCGGTCGCGAGCGGCGACGTCGCCTCGATGGTGTTGATGCGAACGATGGTGCGGCTCAGGCGCTTCTCGTCGGAACCGACGCGGGCGGCGAGGTCGGCCATTGACGGCTCGTGTCCCAGTTCCCGTCGCAGTGCTTCGCGCGCCGCGTCGAGCTCGCGGCGCTGACGCCGGACGCCGCGCGGCCACGCGTCCTTGCGCAGCGCGTCAATCATCGCGCCGCGGACGCGACGCTCAGCGAATGTCTCGAATTTGATGCCGCGATCTTCGTCGAAGCGGTGAGCCGCGTCGATCAGACCAATGACGCCATCCTGGACCAGATCGCCGATGTCGATCGAGTTGGGCATCGACGCAGCCATGCGCCGCGCCAGGGCCTCGACGAACGGAATGCCGGCGACGATCCGACGATTCTGACCAACGGTGCTGACGGACTGAACGCGCATCTCATCTCCTCGCCGGACTTCGCACGTCTGCCGGCACCTGCGCCGTATCGCAACTGCGATACCAACAGCCGAGCCTGTGTTCCAGACGAGTGCACAATCAAGATTTCTGTGCGACTAAGTTGTTGCAATTAAAAGAATTACACTTGTGATCTGTTTCGACACGGAAGTGAGAGGTCCGGACGCAGACCCTATCAAATCGTCAACACTTTGACGATTTCGGCCGCCTTGCCGCCAACTATTTGGCGGCTAAATTACAGTTTTGGTTGGATGAAAAGCGGCGGGGATGGCGCTAGAGAGGTTCGACCGACGTATTTGCCATACGTCGGATTTCCGTTGCGGTGCCCATGGCCTCGAGGACGCTCGACACCACCTGCGACGCACGAGCACGGTTCATCTCGTCGGTCGACTTGGCTTCGAGCAGCTCGGCATGAGCGAGGATGATTCCCAGCTGATTGTTGAGCCGATGGAAGAGCAGGCGGAGGTCGGGTGACTCATCCATCGGACGACTCCTCGCCAGTAATTCCTCGACGCTGTACGCCCGCGGCATCAGGCCTGATTCCGGCCTTCCGCCTGCCACGCCGGCTGTGCCACCTGGCGCTCAGCATTGGCATCGCGCCAGAGCGTGTCGACAAAAATACGGACGGATCCGCCGGCCGTCCGCACATATTCAATCTTCCCGCTCGAGAGCCAATTGTAAATCGTGCGCCGGCTCACGCCGACCAGCTCGCAGGCTTTCATGATCGAAATCGTTTTTCGTTCCACAGGCTCATTGCCTCCGGAACTTGTATCGGTGGCAAGGTCAGCGGGGATTAGGGATTAGAAAATGAGGGGCCGGGCGGGGCGACCCGGGCTTCGGGGCCGCCTTTCCCTACGGGCGTATTTCGCGAGAGGCATCCTCCAGCCCGGCGATCGCCGCGCGCCCCATCGCCAGGACCGCTTCTTCAGTGCTGCCGCCGATGTGGGGCGTGCCAATGAAGTTGGGCAGACCGAGCAAACCGTGGTTCGAAGGCGGCTCGACTGCGTAGACGTCGAGCGCTGCGCCCGCGAGTCGATTCGCGACGAGCGCGTGCTCGAGCGCGACCTCGTCGACGATGCCACCTCGCGCGGTGTTGATCAGAAACGCCGACGGCTTCATGCGCGCGATTTCCCCCGTGCCGATCAGCCCGCGCGTCGTCGCGTCGAGAGGAACATGAATCGTGAGGATGTCGCACTCAGAGAGCAGCACGTCGAGGGACACCGGCGTGACCGCGTGGTCGCGATAGAAATCGTCGTAGCGACGGATATCGTGAGCGAGAACGCGCGCGCCGAATGCCGAACAGAGCCGCGCCACCTGCTGACCGACATGGCCGCAGCCGAGGATGCCGACGCTGGCGGAGGAGAGCTGCCGGCCGCCGGGACGTCGCCATCCACCGTGCGGCATCTCACGCGCGAGCGGAACAAGTTCGCGGCCGAGCGCGAGCATGAACGCCATCGTCAGCTCCGCCACCGACTGACAATTGACGCCCGGCGTCCATCGCACCGAGACGCCGTGTCGCCGCGCCGACGGCAGATCGATCATGTCGAGGCCGACGCCGTACTTGCTCACCAGACGCAGCATCGGCAGCGATCTGAAAAGCGACTCGTCCAGCACCTCGAGGCCAGTGACAGCCCGTTCGTGGCCGGCGAGGAAGGCCACGAGCGCATCGCCTTTCAGCGGGTGGCCGGTTTCGTTGAAGACCGCTCCCGGATACCGCTCCAAGAGCTCGCGTCTCAAGGTCGGGTGTTTGCCGAAGGAGTGGGAGGCGACGGCTACAGTCATCCGGGCGATGGTAACGGGCGCCGCCCGCTGGGGGCTAGGGCTGGGGGCTCGGACTCGAATCACGGATTTGAAATGGACACGCGATGCCAGCGATGTCAAAATGTTGGCGCTTCCGTAAATGCCTGATACGCAAAAACATCTGTTGCTTGTCGAGGACGAGTCTGCGCTGCGGGAAGCGATCGCCGAGCAGCTGGGCGACCGTGGCTATCGGGTGGAACAGGCCGACTCGGGCGAGACCGCCCTGGCCAAGCTGGCGGACTTTGCTTTCGACATCATCATCACGGACCTGCGGCTTCCCGGCATCGACGGTTCCGCCGTCCTCGATGCCGCGGTCGAGCGCTACCCGCACATCGTCGCGATCGTGGTCACGGGTTACGGGACGGTGAAGGACGCGGTCGAGGCGATCAAGCGCGGCGCGTGGGATTTCGTCAGCAAGCCATTTCAGATCGACGAGCTGCTGCACGTGCTCGATTCGGCGCTCGAGCAGCGACGGCTGAAGTCGGAAAACGCCTACCTGCGGGCGCAGCTCGAAGCCCGGCATCGGTTCGAGGGGCTGATCGGCAAGAGCCGCGCGATGACGCAGTTGTTCCAGCTGCTCGAGACGATCGCGCCGACCCACAGCACCATACTCGTCACCGGCGAGACCGGCACCGGCAAGGAAGTGGTGGCGCGGGCCATTCATCACAGCGGCGGACGCCGCGCGCACCGCTTCGTCGCGCTGAACTGCAGCGCGATTCCGGAAACGTTGCTCGAAGCGGAGTTGTTCGGACACGTCCGCGGCGCGTTCACCGGCGCAGTCGGCAATCGCCAGGGACGCCTCGAGCAGGCGCACAAGGGCACGCTCTTTCTGGACGAAGTCGGCACGATGAGCGCCGCGCTGCAGATGAAACTGCTGCGCGTGCTGCAGGAACGCGAGTTCGAACGGGTCGGCGATTCGCACACCACCAAGGTTGATGTGCGGGTGATCGCCGCCACCAACAGCGACCTGAGCCGCCTCGTCGCCGAAGGCCAGTTCCGGGAGGATCTCTTCTACCGTCTCAATGTCATCCCGGTGCGGCTCCCGCCGCTGCGCGAACGCAAAGAGGACATCCCGCTGCTCGTGCAGCACTTCCTCGACAAGTTTCAGGCTGAACGTCAGGCGGACGCCGCGTCGCCGAGGCCGGCGACGCCGCCGGAGCTGGCGGTCTCGCAGGAAGGCATGCGGCGCCTGATGGCCTACCAATGGCCCGGCAACGTGCGTCAACTCGAGAATGCGGTCGAGCGCGCCGTGGCGTTCACGGCGGGCCGATCGCGGATCGACGTCGAGGATTTGCCGATTGAGGTTCAGCAGGCGCAGCAGCTGCCGCTGTCGTCCGGCGTGTCGCTGCCCGACGCCGGCATCGATCTCGACCTGTTCGTCGCGGACATCGAGCGCGAGCTGATCCAGCGTTCGCTCGAGCGCACCGGCGGCAACAAGGGCCAGGCAGCGAAGCTGCTGAACCTCAAACGCACGACCCTGGTGGAAAAACTGAAGCGGCTGCAGAAGTAAGCGGCGGAACCCCGAATCCCTGCGACAATACCGAGATGCCCCCGCGATTCGCTTACTGGACCATCCTGATCGACGGCAATCCGACCGCGTTCCGCGCCCGCGACCGGGAGGAGCTGCTGCCGACCGTCACGCAACTCAAGCGCAAGAACGCGGACGTGGTGTTGAAGTGGTTCGCGCAGGGCCAGGTGTGGGACTCGCCGGAGGCACAGCGCTCGGCGGTGCGCCCGCAATACAAGACGGAAAAACGCAATGCCGACTGGCGTCCCGGCGGCACGCACAAGGATCCGCGCGATCGATTCAAGAAGAGGAACCGGCCCGAGCGCGCGTGGTCCGATAAGGATCCGGCGACGCAGCGCGATCGCGATAAGCACGCGGGTCCGCCGCGAGGCGATCGACCCTGGCCGAGTAAGAAGCCCGGCGATCGACCGTGGCAGAACAAGGCGAGCGGATTCAAGCCGTCGATGCCGCCAGGTGATCGGCCCGCGCAGCCGCCGAAGCCTGGCGGAACACCGCCGTCATTTCCGAACGATCGACCGTGGCAAACCAAACCAACAGGACCACGCAGTCAGCGAAAGCCGTGGAGCAACAAACCTGCAGGCGGTCCGCCGCGCGGCGATCGACCGTGGAGCGGTAAACCGTCAGGCACAGATCGTCCGTGGCGCGACAAGCCAACAGGTGGATCCGCGCGCGGTGACCGGCCGTGGGCAGGGAAACCGCCGGAAGGTAAGCGTCCGTGGACGCCGAAACCGCCCGGCCCAGAGAAGCGACCGTGGGCGGGAAAGCCCAGCGGCGGCGAAAAACGCCCGTGGACCGGAAAGCCCGCGGGTGCGGAGAAGCGGCCGTGGGACGGAAAGCCGTCCGCGGAGGGGAAGCGGCCGTGGAGCCCTCGACCTCCAGGTGCGAGCAAACGGCCCTGGACCGGCAAGCCAACGGCTGAGAGCAAGCGTCCATGGAATCCCAGGCCGCCGGGTGGAGAACCGCAGCGCCCATGGAGCGGAAAGCCGCGCACCGATCGACCGTGGCCGGGCAAGGCTCCGGGCTTCCGGCCGGGCGGAGCGCCGAGGCCCGACGCGCGCAAGCGGCGCGACGACGAGCCTGATGGTGACTGATACGGGCAATCCACCCGAATGAACGAACTGTTCGAGTTCGTGTTCACGGCTGCCGGGCCGGTCACTGCACTCGTCATCGTCGCGCTCTGGCTCTCGCGCCGGTCCCCGTCAACCTTCGCCAGGCGCGTCGCCGTCGGTGTGGCGATCTTTTACTGCGCCTGCAGCATTCGTCTCGTCGCGGTCGGCGCGAGTCGCTTCCTGACCTTCGGCTATCACCGGTTCGTCGCCGCTGACGTCGGTTCCGGCGCGACGGTGATTGTGGTGCTCGGCGCGGGCGACGAATTCATCGACGGCTGGACAGAGCACATGACCTTGACTCTGCCGACCGAGGGCGCGCGTGTACTCGAGGCGGCGCGCGTGTTCCGGATGATCTCGCCGGCTTGGGTCATCAGTTCAGGTGGAGCGGCCCGGCCCGGTCATCCTGAGCAGGCGACCGCCATCACGATGCGCGAAGAGCTCGTCAATCTTGGCGTGCCCCGGGATCGCATCCTCGTCGAAACCGCTGCGGGCACCACGCACGAGGAAGCCGTCGAGATCGCGCCGATGCTGCGGACGCTCGGCAATCCCCACGTGGTGCTGGTAACGGCAGACACGCACATGCGTCGATCGATGGGCACCTTTCGCGCGGTCGGCATCGTCGCGATTCCGGCGATCGCGCCGAACCCGCGAGCGGCCCGCTCGTGGGCCGAGTCGATCCTGCCGACAGCGAGGGCGCTCGGAGCAAGCGGCGAAGTCGTGCACGAGGTCGTGGGGATTCAGTATTACTGGCTGCGCGGCTGGTGGCGGCGGTGATCGAATGGTGACGCACGTCGTGCTGATGAAGCCGCGTCGCGACCTGTCGCCGGAAGCACGATGGGCGCTGATCGACGCGTTCGAACACGCCATCACCGAGATTCCGACGGTGCGCGAGGTCCGCGTCGGCCGCCGCGTCGTTCATGGCGCCGGCTACGAACAACACGCTCCAGACACGGCCGACTTCTGCATCGTCATCGACTTCGACGACCTCGAAGGGCTGCAGACCTACCTCCGTCATCCGGCACACGAAGCGCTGGGTTTGCGGTTCGGTCAATCGCTGACGGCGGCGATGGTGTACGACTTCGAGGTCGGCGCGGTGGAGGACTTACGAGCCGGCCGATTCCTTGAGCCCGAGTAGGCGGAGCACGCGGTCGACCACGCCGGCCTGGTCGCCGGTTTCCGGCGAGTCTGCCTGGACAAGCAAATCGAGGCACTCTGCGACCGTTTTCACGACGCCGATTCCTTGATGCTTCGCATCGGCCGCCGGCTGACCATCTTCACTACGCCAGACCAGGATCGGGCGCGCTTTCGAGTCGACGATCACATCGAGGCAATTCTCCGGGCGGTCGTCGATCACGAAGTCGAGATCAAGAGCGGCGGCGATGCGGCCGCGCGAGCCCTGCACGACATACACGCTCGGCAACGCGAAGCCGTGCGTCTGCAACCACCGCTGCGTCTGCACCTGCGCGGAGGCGCCCGACGATTCGGGGCGCCGGGTCAGGAAAATCAGCTCCCAGCGATGTTCCGTTGCGAGCGTTGCCAGCCTCCGGATCACGCCAGGCTCGAGCTCTGCGAGGCTTTCCCAGAAGTTGTCGATCGACGCGACGTGTTGCCATAGGCGCCGCTGACGACTTCGCGTCAGATTCGACCTTGTCGAAGCCCGGCTGTCGGGTGTTCCCGATGCTGCTTGACCGGCTTGGTCGACGTCACCTGTCGGGGAACGCTTCTCGCGGCGTCGAACCGCCCGGGTCCCGAACAGAGACTCAGCCTGCCGCGCCAGCTCCGATTCCATGTCGGCGAGGACGCCGTCGAGATCGAACGCAATCCTCAGGGTCACTATGGCGACTCAGAAGTTGTAGGTGAACGACACGCCGAACCTGAGGCCATCGTAACGGTGATCCGCGAGCTCGGAATCGCGGCTGACTTTGTTGATGTCGAATCCGAGTCGCGAGGTGTCGCCGAGGTGATAGCCGAGGCCTCCGCCGTACCATTTGACGGTGTCGACGCGATCGGCGAATTCGACGGCGGCGCCGGCCTGATCGCGATAGGCAAGGTGATGCAGCCCGCCGCGGCCGATGACGTCGAGCGGTCCGTAGATCTGCTGGGCGACCGATTCATCGAATCCTGATTCGGGGTAGTACGGCTGGGCGACGTCGTACGAGTATTCGACGCCGCGCAGCGCCACGAACTCGAATCGCGTGGAGCCGCGCCTCCGGTCTTGCTGTCGTACTCGGGCGAAATCCGCTTTCTGGCGGCCGCGCCAGTCGAGTCGCACGCAGCCAAAAATAGGTCAAAAGACAAATAAGCGCGCCCAGCCAAGGCTGT
The DNA here is from genome assembly GCA_963711765.1 of uncultured Acidobacteriota bacterium. Taxonomy (GTDB): domain Bacteria; phylum Acidobacteriota; class Vicinamibacteria; order Vicinamibacterales; family CAVVIG01; genus CAVQFC01. The sequence continues at coordinate 817,630 of CAVQFC010000001.1, forward strand.
GACTGGGCTATTTTTTTGTCTTATGCCCAACATTGTGCGGCTTCGCTGAAGATCGGCACACACGTCTTATCGGCAGCTCCCGCCGAGCCACGCCATGTGGTCTGCGGCACGGCACGACCAATGACGGGGCCTGAAAAACGGGTGCAGAGAGTCTACAGGCCGACGAAAGGGTGTCAACCCAAATGCAAATGGGTCAAAACGATACGGACCGGAGTGTCGATTACTGAGGCGCCAGCGCTCCGGCGAGGAAGAACCTCGCGATCAGGTCGCGCAGACCGTCGAGCGAATCCATGCTGTTGATGGCGGTCCGCAGGTGCGATCCGTTCTCGAGTCCCTTGGTGTACCAGGAGCCGAGTGCGCGGACCTTGTTGATGACCCATTTGTCGTGCGTCTTGTGGAGGGGTGTGATGGGCGGTTCCCCGGCCGAAGGCGCAAGATGACGGAATCCCTGCGGCTCGGGGTCGCGCACGCGCTCGTGCATCAGCAGTTCGATGTAGTCCAGCAGGAATCGACCGCGATCCTCCAGCGTCACCTCACGGGGCGCCCGGCCGGCGGCGACGTCCATCGCCTGCGCGAGAATCCATGGATTGCGCAGCACACCGCGACCAACCAGCACGCCCTGAACCCCGGAATTCATCCGCGCGATGACCTGTTCCGGCTCGACGCAGTCGCCGCTGCCGAACACCGGGATCGACAGGCTCCCGGCGATGCGCGCGACGAGATCCCAGTCGGCGAAGCCGCTGTAGCTTTGCGCCGCGGTGCGGCCGTGCACGGCGATCGCCGAGGCGCCCGCGTCCTGGACCATCTTCGCCAGCGTCGGCGCGTTACGCTCCTCGTCGTTCCACCCGGCGCGCATCTTCACCGTCACCGGGATGGTCACCGCTTTGGTCATCGCAGCGATCACGCTGGCGGCGTGCTCGGGCTCCCGCATCAGGCTGCAGCCGGCGTTGTGCTTCGCGATCTTCGCAACCGGACATCCCATGTTGACGTCGACGATGTCGGCGCCCATGCCCTGGACGACCTGGGCGGCGTCGGCCATCTTCGCCGGATCGCCCCCGAAGATCTGGATCGAAATCGGTCGCTCTTCTTCCGTGTACTCCGCGTACTCCAGCGTGCGATCGATCCCGCGCACCAGTCCCTCCGCGCTCACCATCTCGGTGACCACCAGGCCGCAGCCGCCGTGCCGTTTGACCAGGCGGCGGAACGCGGTGTCGGTCATGCCGGCCATCGGCGCGACCGCAAACGGGGAAGGGAGGTCGACAGAGCCGATTTTCATTCAGTACACTTTCACGTCCGCGGCGTCGACTTCGAGGCTCACGGCCTGACCGATCAGGTTCACCGACAGCACCAGCCGCGCCTTCTGCGTGTCCTTGCGCACCAGACGGCCGACCACGCCGATGAGCGGACCGTGCACGACCTCGACCATCATCCCCTCGTGAATCATCGGGCAGGGATCGTACTGGAGATCGCTGGTCACGAGCACGCGAATGCTGTCGAGCTCGGCCTGCGGAATCGGCGCGGGAGTGCTTCTTCCTGCGGTCCTTCCAGCGGCTCCAGCGAGGGATGGTCGGCAGGAAAGCGTCGATCCGCGTTCGTTCGAGCTGATTCCGCACGACCTGCTCGTGGCGCGAGCGGGTCCAGATGGCGTACCACTGGGCGCGTTCGTTCACGGCCCGGGATTCGCCCGCGCCCGCGATCACGACGCTTGTTGCTGCTTCACGCCCAGATCGAAGGCTTTCTTCACGTCGGGGTTTTTCCACTCGATGATCGCCTGGGTCCGCAGCTTCTCGAGGTACTTGTCGAATTCCTTCTTGCGCTTCTCGTTGTAGACTTTTTCGCCGATCTGGTCGCGCGCCTGCTCGAGCGTCTGGGTCTGCGTGACGGTGACGGTCTCGAGCTTCACCAGTTGATAGCCGCGCGTGGTACGCAGCGGCACGCTGACGTCGCCGGTCTTCATGCCCTCGACCAGCTTGCGCAGGTCCGGCGAGATGTCGTTGACGCTGAGCGGTCCGATCAGTCCGCCGTTAGCCTTGGACGGCGAGTCGGACACCGACGCGGCCACCCTCTCGAAGCTCTCCCCGCCGGTCGTGACGCGCGCCCGGATCGTGTCAGCCTTGGCCCTGGCCGCTTCGTCGGCGGCGACGTTGACGCCCCGAGAATCGCCGGCGACCGCCACCAGGATCTCCCTGAGGGTGACCGAAGGCGAAGTGGTGAAATCCTTCAGGTGCGCCTCGTAGTACGCGCGCGCCTCCTCGTCGGTGACCGCGATCTTGCCGAGCACTTCGTTCTGCTGCACCCGCTGGGCGATCATGTTGCGCTCCAGATTGCGCCGCAGATCCGCCATCGTCATGTTCTCGGACTTGAGCGCGGCCTGGAACTGCTCCTCGGTCTCGATCTTGTTTTCCTTGCGGATGTTGTCCACCACTGTCTTGAACTGGTCGTCGGCGAGCTTGTAACCCAGTTCCCGGCCGCGCTGGACCACCAGCATCTCGTCAACCGCTTCGACCATGATTTGCGGCGTGACCTCGTCCAGCGCTTTCCGCAACTGTTGGTTGTTGGGATCGCTTTTCAGGTCGAACTGCTGGCCTTTTTGTCGGAGCGCGGCGATCTGGCGCTGTTCGAGTTCGGTCTTGGTGAAGATCTCGCCGTTCACCTTGACCAGAACCTGCTCGATGATCTCCGCGCGCGGCGCCGCCGCGCCGATTAGCAGGCCGAGGAGGGTGACAGCCGAGACGGTCGATCGGGTTGATCTCAATTTCAATTTCATAAAACAAGCCTGACGGGGTTGAAACCCAACGCTGTTAGTACTTTACCCTTGATCGAGCAGGTCGCTCAACAAACCGCCGACGCGTTCGAACACCCCGCCGGGGGCCCTCGGATCCTCCTTGGCGGGCCGCAGGATGTCAGCCTTCGTAAAGCCTGGCTTCACTTCGCCTTCGCGGGCCCGTGCGGTCCACCAGGACGGAGCAACGTGGCTGTACCTTGCTCGGCTTCCTGGAACCGCTGGCCTGGGGTCGTGGCGCTGCCGGCAACCCCTCGAGCGACAGGCGGAGCGCCGACGGCGGCACCAGCGTGATGTCCTTCCGCTCCCGCACCAGCGCCAACAGGCGCACCGGATCGATCTTCCCCTGGGCCCGGAACTTTAAGACGACGGCCCGGGCTTCGCGGTCGATGCTCTCGATGCCGAGGCGGTCGGCCATCACCCGGATGCGGCCGTAGTCGGCAAGATTGCGGACCGACTCAGGCAGCGGACCGTAGCGGTCGTGCGCGCCCTCGAGCACATCGTCGATCTCGACCTCGTCGCGCGCCGCGGCGACGGTGCGATACAGCATCAGCCGCTGGTTCATGTCGGGCACGTACGACTCGTCGATCTTGAGATCCACCTTCAGGTTCACCGTCGCGCGGACCTCGTCTTCGATATCCTCGCCCTTGAGCTCGCGCACGGTCTGCTCGAGCAGCTTCATGTACATCTCGAAGCCGACCGTGTCGATTTGACCGCTCTGCTCGCCGCCGAGGAGGTTGCCGGCGCCGCGAATCTCGAGATCGAGCGCAGCGACCCGGAATCCGCTACCGAGGTCGCTGAACTCCTTGATCGCGGCGAGACGCTTCTTCGCGATCGGCGACAGGTTGTCTTCGGGCGGAATCAGCAGGTACGCGTATGCCGGCCGATCGGAGCGTCCGACCCGGCCACGCAGCTGATACAGCTGTGACAGACCGTACCGATCGGCGCGGTTGATGATGATCGTGTTCGCGTTCGGGATGTCGAGGCCGTTTTCGACGATGGTCGTGGCCAGCAGGACGTCGAACTTCTTCGCGACGAAGTCGAACATCGCCCGCTCGAGCGACTCCTCGTCCATCTGGCCGTGTCCGACCACCACTCTGGCTTCGGGCACCAGCCGCTGGATCAGCGCGCCGATCGAGAAGATCGATTCGACACGGTTGTGGACGAAGTAGACCTGACCGCCGCGCGCCAGTCTCGGTGCGAATCGCCTCGCCGATCACCTGCTGGTCGAACTTCACGACGTTGGTCTGAATCGACAGGCGGTCCTTGGGCGGCGTCTCGATGATCGACATGTCGCGGATGCCGACCAGCGACATGTTCAACGTCCGCGGAATCGGCGTCGCGCTCATCGTCAGAACGTCGACTTTCTTCTTCAGCTGCTTGATCTTCTCCTTGTGCGCGACGCCGAACCGCTGTTCTTCGTCGACGACCAGCAGTCCGAGATCGCGAAACTGGACGTCCTTCGACAGCAGTCGGTGCGTGCCGACGATGACGTCGACCTTGCCGGCGGCGAGATCGGTGATCGATTCTTTCTGCTCCTGCTTGGTGCGAAAGCGGCTGACCATCTCGATGCGAACAGGAAACCCCGCGAACCGCTCGCGCAGGGTCTTCTGATGCTGAAAGGCCAGAATCGTGGTCGGCGCGAGGAACGCGACCTGCTTGCCGTCCATCACCGCCTTGAAGGCGCCGCGCATCGCCACTTCGGTCTTGCCGTAGCCGACGTCGCCGCACAGCAGGCGATCCATCGGCGTGGTCGATTCCATGTCGCGCTTGATGTCGGCGGTCGCGGTCTTCTGATCGACGGTCAGCTCGTACTCGAAGGCGTCCTCGAATTCCTGCTGCCAGTGCGAGTCGGGGCCGAAGGCATGGCCCGGAACGGCTTTGCGCGCGGCGTAGAGCTTGAGCAGCTCCTCGGCCATGTCGCGCATGGCCTTCTTGACCTTGGTCTTGGCCCGCTCCCACGACGTGCCGCCCAGGCGATCGATCGGTGGCTTCGAGGCGCCGGTGAATTTCTGGACCAGGTCGAGGCGCTCGACCGGCACGAACAGCTTGTCTTCGCCTGCGTAGCGGAGCTCGAGAAACTCCTGCATGCTGTCGCCGACGCCGAGTCTGCTTGAGGCCGACGAACATGCCGATGCCGTGATCGACGTGGACGACGAAATCGCCGACCTTGAGATCGCGAAGGTCCGAAAGAAACGCCTTGGTGGCCGAACGTTTGACCGCCGCGCGCCGCTCTTCTTCGAAGACATCGGTTTCTGCGTAGATCTGCAGGCCGGCGTCGGGCAGACGAAATCCGCGAGACAGGCCGCCAATCGCGACCAGCACCGCGGCGTATTGGGCGTCCTCGGCCCGCTCGACCGGGATCGCAAAGACGTCGTATTCCTTCAGCAGCTCGATGGTTCGTTCCGCTCGACCGGCGGTGGCGGCGACAAACAGCGTCTGCTCGCCTTCGTCGCGCAGTCGCCGGATCTCGGCGACCCAGTCCGCGACGCGGCCCTTGAGTTCCACGGCGGGCTGACAGCGGATGTGAACTGAGGCTTCGAGAGGTTCGAGGGGGGCAGGAGGTGCGGCGAGTGCGCCGGGGGCAGGGCGTGCGCCAGGCGCATCGATGCCAAGTTGCGCGAGTTCGACGGCGCGAGCCAGTCGGGCCGTGACCAACTCGTGATCGGCGAATAGCTCGCTCGGCGGCGGTAGCTCCCGGCCGCGATCGGCACGCGGAGCCGTTCCGGCGCGGCTTCGCCTCGGCGCGCCTGTCGCAGGGCCTTCGTCATCGACTGTCGGCGTCCCACATCGCGGGATCGACGATCTCGTCGCGATCGCTCGATCGTCCATCGATCAGATCCTCGAAGCTCTGTTGCACCTGCTCGAGCAGTTTCTCGACGGCGGCCTCGACCTCGTCGCGTTCGGACACCACGATCAGGGAGTCAGCGATGCGACCGACGTAGTCGAACAGCGTGGCGCGCCGATCGTCCTGAAGCACGTCGCGCAGCGGAATGACCGCGATTTGATCGATCGGCGCAATCGAACGCTGGGTGGCTGGATCGTAGGTGCGCAGCGTCTCGATGGTGTCGCCGATGAACTCCAGCCGCACCGGATTGGCTTCACCAGCCGGGAAAATGTCGACGATGCCGCCGCGAATCGCGAACTCGCCGTGCTCGTCTGCCGGGTCTTCGCGGGTAAAACCGGCGTCCACGAGTAACTCGGCCAGATCCGCCGGCGCGATGTCCTGGCCGGGCTTGAGGTCGAGAGCGGCGGAGAGCAGAGCGTCCGGCGCCGTGACTCGAGGCAGCAGTGCCGCCGCCGAGGCGACGAGGATCCGCGCGCTCCCGTGCGCGATGGCGTGCAGGGCGCGGGCGCGCACCGAGGTGACGCCGACGTGCGGCGCCATGCCGCGATACGGATCGACTTCGTGCGACGGAAACGGCAGCACTGCCCGTTCAGCCGCGACCGGCGACAGGCCCTCGAGCGCCGCCAGGAAAAATGTCACGTCGCTGCAGGACTGCTCGAGGTCGGCGTCGCCTGGCACGACGTAGAGAACGAGGCCGCGGGGCCGCGCCTGCGCGGCGCCGGCGACATACAGCGCTTTGGCGGACGCGGTCAGACCCGAGATCGTACGTGCAGGGACGTCCATCCCGCTCCGCGAGATGGCGGTCTTGAGCACGGCGCGAAGGTTCAACGATGAAGAGGTCGTCACGAAAGACTCGACCGCCCGAAAACTTTCAGTGTAGCAGAGGGTGCGCAGCGCCCGGCCGGCTCAGGCTTTGATGCGCGCGAGAATGGACGTGGTCGAATAGCCCGGTTCGATCGGCACCCGGACAACGGTCCCGCCCCGCTGCTCGACGATGTCCCGGCCGACGATGGCGTTCTCGGCCCAGTCGGCGCCCTTGACCAGAATGTCCGGCTGCACGCGCAAGGATGAGATCGTAAGGCGTCTCCTCGTCGAAGATCACGACGCCGTCCACGCACGCGAGCGCCGCCAGCAGCTCGGCACGCTCGCTCCTGCGAGTTGACTGGACGCGTCGGCCCCTTGTTGGCGCGCACGGAACGGTCGGAGTTCAGGCCGACGATCAGCGCGTCGCCAAGGCGCCGCGCCTGCTGCAGGTAGCGCAGGTGTCCCGGATGCAGCAGATCGAATACGCCGTTGGTGAAGACGATCGTCTTGCCGGCGCTCCGCAGTTCACCGACCAGACGACGTGTTTCTTCGAGCGTCATACCAGCCTTCTGATCGTGGTGGCCCTGGTGTTCTCTGCGTTGAATCACTTCGCTGGTTTGAACGCCACGTTCGGTGAAAACGTCCAGCGGTGACGCGGCCGGTAGATGCCGACGTCGTGCACCCGCGACTTGACGCGGAACGTGTAGAGCAGGCGGTGATAGTCGTAGGCGAAGCCGTCGATCTTGTGAACGGCGACGTCGAGCTTGTAGGTGCCCTCGACCAGGTCGAGCCCATCGATCGCGAACGTCGCCTCTGCGTCGCCCGTCAGCCGGCCAGGCGTCATCTCCTCGAGATAGGTGTTGGTGCCGTAGCAGCAGACGCCGTCGGCGTTGAACAGACCGATGCCGAACACGAAGTCGTCGGTCGGATGGGCGGCGTGCACCTTCACCCGAACCGACATCGACGTCGCCGGAATGGAAGACGAACGACGGCTGACCGGCCGCGTCGAGCAACGACGACGTCGGTGATTTCGATTTCGCGCGAGCCCCAGCGTCCTTCGGTCGCCTGGAACATGTTCGACGTCGGATCGGCAGGGCGGTCCGTTTCAGCCGTCCCTTCGTGATCCCCTCCAGCCGCCGGCCCGTCACTCGCCGCCTGCGGCTGCGACGCATGTTCGACCGCTCTCGCCGTCGTCTGCGCCAGCAGCCGTTCCTCGCCCTCCTCGACCTTGGTGAGATAGGCGCCGACGACGCGCTTCGGATCGCCTTCGGCCTGCTTCTGTCCGCCGTCCAGCCACACCGCGGCGTCGCAGAAGCGCTCGATCAGGTTCAGCGAGTGCGTGACGAGGAGAATCGTCTTGTTGCTGCGCTTGAACTCGGCGAACTTGTCGAGGCACTTGTGCGTGAAGCCCTCGTCGCCGACCGCCAGCACTTCGTCGACCAGCAGCACGTCAGGGTTGACGTTGATCGCGACGGCGAATCCGAGGCGCATGTACATGCCGGACGAATAGGTCTTGACCGGCGCGTCGATGAACTCGCGCAGCTCGGCGAAGTCGACGATCTCGTCGAAGCGCTCCTGGATTTCGCGCTTGGTGAGGCCGAGCATGATGCCGTTGATGAAGACGTTCTCGCGGCCGGAGATCTCGGGATGAAATCCGGCGCCGAGCTCGATCAGCGCGGAGATCCGCCCCTGCACGTTGACGCGTGCCGCTGGTCGGCTTGGTGATGCCGGCGACCAGCTTGAGCGCGGTGCTCTTGCCGGAACCGTTGCGGCCGATCACGCCGAACGTCGATCCCTTCGGCACGGTGAAGGAGACGTCGCGTCAGCGCCGGAAAGGTCTCGCTCGGCTGCAGGTCGCGCAGGATGCTGCGCTGAAACAGCGCGCTCTTCAGCGTCGAGAACTGCCGGCCGCCGTAGCGGCGGTAGATCTTCGAGACGTTGGTGAGCTCGATCGCCGGTCTCACGCAACCGCCTCATCACCAAACCGTGAACCATCGACAAATCTCACACCGCCTCCGCAAACGAGTCGCGCAGTCGATCGAACAGCCAGTAGCCGGCCAGAAACAGCAGCACCGATGCCGCACCGAGCGAGAGCAGCCACTTCCAGTGGCCGACCGGGCCGTTGTTGAAGAACAGCATCTCCTGATACGAGACCACGATGTGCGTGAACGGGTTCAGGTCGAAATAGCGACTTGTACTTCTGCACGTCAGGCCAGAACCACGGGTAGATGATCGGCGTGGCGAAAAACCACAGCGTCAGCACGTTCGACGAGGATGTCGCGGACGTCGCGGAAATGCACGGACAGCGCCGAAACAATCAGCGCCAGCGCCAGCGTGAATACCAGCTGCACGACCACGACGACCGGAAACCACAGCAGGTTCATCGGCAGCGGCAGATGGCTGTACAGAATCAGGAAGACGATCAGAATCGGCAGGCCAAGAAAGAAGTTCACCATGTTCGCCAGCACGCTGACGATCGGCAGCACTTCGGCCGGGAACAGCACTTTCTTGATCAGGTTGCCGCCGGAGATCAACGAGTCCCGACGCCTCGAGCAGCGACGATGAGAACCAGGTCCACGGCAGGATGCCGCAGAACATGAAGAGCGTGTACGGCTGAACGCCCTTGGTGTTGTTCGGCATGATGTTGGTGAAGACGAACGAGTAAATCAGCAGCAGGAGCAGCGGGTTGACGAACGACCAGAAGAACCCGAGCACTGAACCGCGATAGCGGGCCTTGAGATCGCGCGCCACCAGACTCTGGATCAGCCCGCGATAGCGAAACAGGTTGGCGAGGTTGGAAAACAATTACGAACGGATTCTAGCGCGACTCGCGACCTGCAGGCGGATCAGCGCTTTCATCAGCGCGATGCGTGCGCGTTCGGCGTCGATGTCGAGCGTCGGCGCGGCGATGCGCTCTTCGGCGCGCTGTTTCGCCGCCTCGGCCCGCGCCACGTCGATCTCGTGCGCCTTTTCGGCGATCTGCGCCAGGATCGTGACCTGGTCGGGCTGGACCTCGGCGAATCCGAACGCGATCGAGAGGTAGTGCTTCTCCGACCCCTGCCGGTACCAGAGCTCGCCGACGTGCAGCACGGCAAGCAGCGGCGTGTGGCCCGGCAGGACGCCGAAATAGCCGTCGTAACCGGGAATCTCCACCTCGTCGACCGTCTCGTTCACCAGGGAACGATCGGCCGACACGATCTGCAGCTGGATCTTCGTCGGCAGCGGTGGAATGGAGTCGGCCACGTCTTACGCTTTCTTCCGCGCCTGGAACTTCGCGACGGCTTCTTCGATGCCGCCGACCAGATAGAAATCCTGCTCCGACAGCTCGTCGTGCTTGCCTTCGACGATCTCCTTGAAGCCGCGGATGGTGTCGGCGACCGGGACGTATTTGCCTTCGAGGCCGGTGAACTGCTGCGCGACGAAGAAGGGCTGCGACAGGAACCGCTGGATCTTGCGCGCGCGCGACACCGCGAGCTTGTCGTCTTCGGACAGCTCGTCGATGCCGAGAATGGCGATGATGTCCTGCAGGTCCTTGTAGCGCTGCAGCGTCTGCTTCACCTGGCGGGCGACGTTGTAGTGCTCGTCGCCGAGGATGCGCGGATCGAGGATGCGCGACGTCGACGCCAAGCGGATCGACCGCCGGGTAGATGCCGAGCTCGGAAATCGCCCGCGACAGGTTGGTGGTCGCGTCGAGGTGCGCGAAGGTCGTCGCCGGCGCCGGGTCGGTATAGTCGTCGGCCGGCACGTAGATCGCCTGGACCGAGGTAATCGACCCCTTCTTGGTGGACGTGATGCGCTCCTGCATCTGGCCCATCTCGCTCAGCAGCGTCGGCTGATAGCCGACCGCCGACGGCATGCGTCCGAGCAGCGCCGACACCTCGGAGCCCGCCTGCGTGAAGCGGAAGATGTTGTCGATGAACAGCAGCACGTCCTTGCCTTCCGCATCGCGGAAGTACTCGGCCACGGTCAGCGCCGACAGGCCGACGCGCAGGCGCGCGCCCGGCGGCTCCGTCATCTGTCCGTAGACCAGCGCCGCGCGCGACTTGCTCGGATCGTGCGGGTCGATGACGCCGCTTTCCTGGAACTCGTGCCAGAGGTCGTTGCCTTCGCGCGTGCGTTCGCCGACACCGCCGAACACCGACACGCCGCCGTGCTTCAGGGCGATGTTGTGAATCAGCTCCATGATGACGACGGTCTTGCCGACGCCGGCGCCGCCGAACAGGCCGATCTTGCCGCCCTGCAGGTACGGCTCGAGCAGGTCGATGACCTTGATGCCGGTCTCGAACATCTTCAGATCGGTCGACTGCTGTTCGAGGGTCGGCGCGGCGCGGTGGATCGGCCAGCGGTCTTTCGACTGCACCGGACGATCCGGAAAGTCGACCGGCTCGCCGAGGACGTTCAGCACGCGGCCCAGCGTCTCGGGGTCCGACCGGAACTGAAATCGGCTCGCCGAGATCGACCACCTTCATGCCGCGCTGCATGCCGTCGGTCGGCTTCATCGCGACCGCGCGCACGCGATTTTCGCCGAGGTGCTGCTCGACTTCGACGATGACGTCGATGGCCTCGCGCCCGTCCTTCGCTTCGGACTGAATATGCAGCGCGTTGTAAATCTGCGGCAGGTGGCCGGCGTCGAATTCGACGTCCACGACCGGTCCGATGATCTGGACGATGCGGCCGACTTGCTGTTTGGTTTCGGTCATGCTGTTGCCATAAATTTGCCCTCTGTCGGGGGCCAGGGTCTCGGGTCTCGAGGCTGGTCTGGCCGGGCCCGTGTTCAGCCCCGAGCCGCCAGCCGCCAGCCCCTACAGCGCCTCGGCTCCAGATACGACTTCGATGATCTCGCGCGTGATCGCCGCCTGGCGCACCTTGTTCATGTACAGCGTCAGCGCCCCGAGCATGTCGGCGGCGTTGTTGGTGGCGGTGTCCATGGCCGTCATCTGCGCCGCGAAGAACGCGGCGTTCGACTCGAGCAGCGCGCGATACACCTGCACCTCGACGTAGCGCGGCAGCAGCTGATTGAAGATCTCGATGCGGAGCCGGCTCGTAGAGGTAGTCGATCTGCGCGCGCGGGTCGCTGCCGTGCCCCGCCGGCGAAAAGCCGGCGTCGACCGCGGCAACCTCGGTCTGCGCGATCGGCAGCAACTGATCGACAACCACCCGCTGTGTCATGACCGACTTGAATTCGTTGAACACCAGCATCACGCGGTCGACCTGGCCGCCGAGGAACGCGTCGATCGCGGTCTGCGCGATCGAGCTGGCGTCGTCGTAGCTTCAGTTTCTGGAAAATGCCGACCCGCTCGAACAGCACGTCGAATCCGCGTCGCGCAAAGAACTCGCGTCCTTTGCGGCCGACCAGACCGAGGGTGCACGGCTGCTTGCTGTCGAGGACGAAATGGCTGCCCGCCTTGATGACGTTGGTGTTGAAGCTGCCGCACAGCCCCTTGTCGCCGGTGACGACGATCAGCAGGGTGCGGCTCTCAGCGCGTGATCTCGCGCGAGGTGAGCAGCGGATGGATCGACGGATCGACGCGCGATGCCACGCTGCGAAGGACGCGCTGCATCTCGACGGCGTAGGGCCGCGCGTTGATGACCCGATCCTGGGCGCGGCGCAGCTTCGACGCCGCGACCATTTTCATCGCCTTGGTGATCTGCTGCGTGTTCTTGACCGCGCGGATCCGGCGCCGGAGATCGATTAATGACGGCATATGTTCACAACGTCAAACGCGGAAACCGCTGAACTCTCAGAGCGAATTGCTCTGCGGGTCCCGCGTGTTCTGCGTTGATCGTCGTCACGCGGCTGCTGACTTTCGCGCCGCGAAGTCGGCCGAGAACTCCTTGACGGCCTTGTCCAGCGCGCCCTTCAGCTCATCGTCGAGCTGCTTCTTCTCGCGGATGCCGGCGAACAGCTGCGGATACCGCGTCTCGATGAACTGGTAGAGCTCGGTCTCGTAGGCGCGGACGTTCGGGAGCGCGACGTTGTCCATGTAGCCGTTGGTGCCGGCGTAGATGATCGCGACCTGACGCTCGACCGGCAGCGGCTCGTACTGCGGCTGCTTCAGAATCTCGACCAGCCGCGCGCCGCGGTTCAGCTGCTGCTGCGTCGACTTGTCGAGGTCGCTGCCGAACTGCGCGAACGCCGCCAGCTCGCGGTACTGCGCGAGGTCGAGACGCAGCGTGCCGGCGACCTGACGCATCGCCTTGATCTGCGCCGAGCCGCCGACGCGCGACACCGAGTTGCCGACGTTGATCGCCGGACGAACGCCCTGGTGGAACAGGTCCGACTCGAGGAAGATCTGCCCGTCGGTGATCGAGATGACGTTGGTCGGGATGTACGCCGAAAGGTCGCCGGCCTGCGTCTCGATGATCGGCAGCGCCGTCAGCGATCCGCCGCCGAGCTCCTTGTTCAACTTGGCGGCGCGCTCGAGCAGGCGCGAGTGCAGGTAGAAGACGTCGCCGGGATAGGCTTCGCGGCCGGGCGGACGGCGCAGCAGCAACGAGATTTCGCGGTACGACTGCGCGTGCTTCGAGAGATCGTCGTAGACGACCAGCGCGTGACGGCCGCTGTCGCGGAAGAACTCGCCGAACGTGCACGCCGAGAACGGCGCGATGTAGAGCAGCGGCGCCGGATCCGACGCCGTCGCCGCGACGACGATGGTGTAGCGCATCGCGTCGGCTTCCTCGAGCGTGCGCACCACTTGCGCGACCGTCGATTGCTTCTGGCCAATCGCGTTGTAGATGCAGATGACGCCGGTGTCCTTCTGATTCAGGATCGCGTCGATCGCCACGGCGGTCTTGCCGGTCTGACGGTCGCCGATGATCAGCTCGCGCTGACCGCGGCCGATCGGCACCATCGCGTCGATCGCCTTGAGGCCGGTCTGCACCGGTTCCTTCACCGACTGGCGGTCAACGACGCCGGGCGCCAGCCGCTCGATCGGCGAGAACTGGCTGCTGCCGATCGGACCCTTGCCGTCGATCGGCTGGCCGAGCGCGTTGACGACACGGCCGAGCAGTTGCTCGCCGACCGGCACCGAGATGATGCGGCCGGTCCGCTTGACCAGATCGCCTTCCTTGATTTCCTTGAACTCGCCGAGCAGCACCGCGCCGACGCTTTCTTCTTCGAGGTTCAGCGCGATGCCGAACACGCCGTGCGGGAACTCGAGCATCTCGCCGGCCATGGCGTTGTCGATGCCGTGCACGCGCGCGATGCCGTCGCCGATCGAGATGATGCTGCCGACCTCGGCGACATCGACGTCGACCGCGTAACTTCCGATCTGCTCGCGGATAATCTTGGAAATCTCTTCGGCTTTGATGTCCATACTTTTTCTCTGCTGCGGGCCGCTCGTCCCTAGCCCCGGTCCAAGGTCTCCCGCATCTTTTCCAGCTGGCGCGTGACACTGGCGTCGTACACCGTGCTGCCGATCCGCGCCACCACACCACCGATGATCGAGGGATCGGTCTGCATCGAGAGCCGGACCGTGCGCCCGGTCAGGGTGGCAAGCCCGCGCTGGATGGCCTCGGTCCGTGCGGCATCGATTTCCGCCGCGGTCGTCACGACCGCGCGCACGACATTCCGGTGATCGAGCAGGCGGTCGCGGTACGACGCAAGCATGTCGGGAAGCAGCACGAGGCGGTCCCGCTCGGCGAGCAGCAGAATCAATTTCGACAGGATCGGCGAGAACGCAGCGCGCGCGAGCAGATCACCGACGGCGGCGCGCTTGCGCGGGCACAGGTACGGCCGGATTCAGCAGAACCTTCGCGAGCGCTGGATGCTGCGTGAACAGATCGACGAATTGCGACAGGTCGCTCTCGATCTGGTCGAGATTCGCCTGCTCCTTGACGGCGACGTCGAGGAGGGCGCGCGCGTAGCGTGTCGCGGCGGTCTTGTTGGTCACGATTGGTCTGCGGTAATCCGTTCGTCGAACGAGGGGCTTGCGAAGAGTTTCACAAGCAACCTGAATTTATACCATTCAAGGACATTCCCCACAAGGCAGTAGGGTTTCGCGCCATCTTCGTACCGCCTCATCTCTCCACGCAGGCCGGCGTCAGCTGACGATGACGTTAGCGCCTGGAACGCCCTCAGCGACCGAGCCGATATTGGCGGCCGGAATCCCAGCTGCGGCCAACGCCGCCAATGCCCGGTCCGCGGCGTCAGGGGCGACCGCAACCAGCAGCCCGCCAGACGTTTGCGGGTCGTAGAGCACGCATTCGAGGTCGCGCCCGATGCCGGCGTCGAGCCGGACCCCGTCGCCGAAGTGCTCCTGATTTGACGCCATTCCGGCGGACCGGTTCGCGGCGGCGACGGCCAGCGCTCCAGGAAAAGTCGGTACCCGCGCGCCGGTGATGACCAGCGTCACCCGGCTCGCGACTGCCATCTCGCTGCCATGCCCCATCAGGCTGAAACCAGTGACGTCCGTACACGCGTGCACGGCGCCGACGGGAAGCGTGCGCAGCGCCTCGGCCGCCGCTCGATTCAGCGTCCGCATCGATTGGATGGCAGCCGTCACCAGATCTGGGGCCGCGCGCTCGAACTTGATCGCAGTGCTGACGATGCCGGTGCCGAGCGCCTTGGTGAGGAGGAGAACATCCCCGACCTTCGCGCCGGCGTTAGTGGTCATGCAGGCGGGATCGACGGCGCCGGTCACGGCGTAGCCGAACTTGATCTCCTGGTCCTGCACGGTGTGACCGCCCAGCAACGCCACGCCCGCTTCGCGCAGCTTGTCGAAGCCGCCGCGAAAAATGGCGGCGATGGCTCCTGGCTCGAGTCCATCCTTCGGAAACGCCGCGATCGCCAGTGCCGTGAGAGGGCGCCCGCCCATTGCATAGATGTCGCTGAGCGCGTTCGCGGCGGCGATCTCTCCGTAGGTGTACGGGTCGTCCACAATCGGCGTGAAGAAATCGACCGTCTGGACCAGGGCCGGTCCGCCCTCCCACGTGAACACACCTGCATCGTCCGCCGTCCTGAAATCGACAAGGACACGGGGGTCGTGCGACGCGGGGATGTCACTCAGCACCTGAGCGAGCTCGCCAGCGGCGAGTTTGCTCGCTCAACCGGCGCAGGCGGACATCTGGGTCAGACGCTTCGTCATGGTGCCTCCTTTCGATGTGAACTGTCCGGCCTACTTCTCGGTCAATTGTTCGAAGATCCGAATCAACTCATTTTCGGAAACGAAGTCGATCTCGATCCGACCCCTCTCGCCGTTGCGCACGATGCGCACCTGGGTGCCGAGCAGGAACCTGAGGCGTTCCTCGGCGGCGCGGGTGTGGACATCGACCGGTGTCGGCTCCGACCGCGAGAGTGGGTCGCGGGGCGTGCCCTGCTCGACGATTTTCCTGACGAGCGACTCGGTTTCGCGGACCGAGAGCGACCGCGCGATGACGTCACGCGCGAGGCGCCGCTGGTCGGCTTCGTCCGGCAGCGAGAGCAGCGCCCGCGCGTGGCCCATCGTCAGACGTCCCGTGGACAACTCGGCGCGAACTTCCTCGGAGAGACGGAGCAGCCGCATGTGATTGGCGACCGTCGCGCGATCCTTCCCGACCGCCGACGCGATGTCTTCCTGCTTCAGATGGAATTCGTCCGCGAGCCGCTGGTAGGCGAGCGCTTCTTCGATCGGGTTCAGGTTTTCGCGCTGAATGTTCTCGATCAGCGCCATCTCGAGGAGTGATTTCTCATTCCCCGCGGTGAATTCCTTGATCGCAATCGGCACGCGGAGCATTCCCGCCAGCTTGGCCGCTCGCCAGCGGCGTTCGCCGGCGATGATCTGAAAACGATCGCCGATTCGACGGACGACGATCGGCTGGATGATGCCGTTGGCCTTGATCGACTGCGCCAGCTCCTGCAGTCGCGCATCGTCCACCGTTCCGCGTGGCTGAAAATCGTTCGGGGCGAGCCGATCGATGTCGGCTTCGATCGGCAGGGAGCGCGAGGCTTCCGGCGCATCGGGGATCAGGGCGCTGAGACCCTTACCAAGAGCGGGACGTTTTTCCATTGTCACTATCCACATTCAGGCAGAACTCGCTGAACCCGCGGGAGCGAGAATTTCTTCAGCGAGTTCCGCCGCCTCTGCGTTGGTCGTTGTCCTCAGGCCGCCGTTGCGGCTGATTTGGCCATGACTTCGCGCGCAAGGGCAAGGTAGGCCTCGGCGCCGCGCGATTTGACGTCGTACAGGATCACTGGCATGCCGTGGCTCGGCGCTTCACCGAGACGCACGTTGCGCGGGATCACCGTGCGGAAGACTTTTTCCTTGAAGAACTCGCGCACATCGGTGGCGACCTGTTGCCCCAGATTCGTGCGCTCGTCGAACATCGTCAGCAGGACGCCTTCGATGTCGAGGCCGGGGTTGAGCGCGGCGCGGACGCGGCGCATGGTGCCGACGAGATCGGCGAGTCCCTCGAGCGCGAAGTATTCGCAGTGCAGCGGAATCAACACCGCGTCGGCGGCGACGAGCGCGTTCAACGTCAGCAATCCGAGCGACGGCGGGCAGTCGATGAAGATGTAGTCGAAATCGTTGCGGACCGATTCGAGGAACAGTCGCAATCGTTCCTCGCGGTGTGGCAACGTGACCATCTCGATTTCGGCGCCGGTGAGATTTCGATCGGCGGGAATCAGCATCATCCGCTCTACGCCGGTGGCGATCGCAAATGCGTGCGCGTCGGTCGCGGGTTCGCTCGACGTGAGCGCGGCGTAGATGGTGCCGGCCTGGGAGGCGCGGCCTTTCTGTCCCACGCCGCTCGTCAGGTTGCCTTGCGGATCGACGTCCACCAGCAGCACACGCTGATCGCCCAGGGCCAGGGAGGCCGCCAGGTTGATGGTCGTCGTGGTTTTTCCGACGCCGCCTTTCTGATTTGCGACAGCGATGACGCGGGCCATTTGGTTGTATACCCTATAATAGCCGCTGATCTCTGGGACCGAGGCTGGGAATGAGGATACGAGACGTCCGCGATCCCGTCAACGCCTTTGTTCCACGTGGAACAATCGCGTATAGATGCACAAAAATGACGGGGGCGCTTCGCCTAACTGAGCTGTTTTACTTAGTTTAAGACCGTCTGGATCATTGGTCGGATCGTGAGATGGACGAAACAGGAACAGTCTGCCACCTTCTCTTAAGAGGGAGGTCGCCGCGTTGAACAAATTCTCATCGGCCTTGACCGCGCGAACAGTGACCACATCGACGGTGCCGCTCAGGGCCGGGTCGCTGGCGATATCCTCGAATCGCTCGTTTCGAACGCTGGCATTGATCAGTTCAACCGTACGAATGGCGTCCCGAAGAAAAGCGGCCTTTCGTTCTTTCGACTCCACCATAGTGAGGCGCAACGCCGGCCGGGCTATCTTCATCGGAATCGCCGGAGATCCTCCGCCAGATCCCAAGTCGAACCACACTAGCGGCTTGTCCTCGATGTAGCGCGAAGCTCCGAGTGGCTCGACCAGGAGACGGTCGAACGTCTGGTCCGTCGGCGGAGTCAGCGGCAGCGCCGTTAGATTGATTTTCGAGTTCCAGTGCGTCAGCAGCCTGAGATAGGCCTCGAGCGGATCCAGCATCGGGACGCTGAGCGGCGCTTTGGCAAATCGCGTACGCCGCGCGAGGCGATCTCGAAACTCAGGCGTGGTCACGATCGGAATTGCGCGGGACGACTGACGAAGGCACCCAGCACGGCGATCGCGGCCGGAGTCACGCCCGGAATTCTCAGCGCCTGACCTAGCGTGTCTGGACGAACCTGCTGCAGTCGCTGGACGACTTCGCGCGACAGCCCTGGAACTTGGTCGAACGCGAAATTCGACGGGATCCGGCGCCTCTCATCTTTGCGCGACCGCTCGACTTCGCTCTCCTGGCGCCGTAAGTACCCCTCGTATTTCACCGTGGTCTCGGCGCTGGCGATGTCGAACGACGCCTCCGACGGCATGACCGAAAAACGAGGGAGTCGATCCGTCGACAGGAGATCCGCGAGGCGGACGTCAGGCTGTTTCAGGAGCTGGCTTGCGGGAACGCTGTCACCAGACGGACTCCGGACAAGTGTCGATCGCAAAATCTCGAGGTTGTCTGTGAATCGCGCACGTCGCGAAAGGAACCGTTCCCAGCGCTCGTCGTCCACGAGTCCGGCTTCGCGTCCGCGAGCCGTCAGGCGGAGATCGGCGTTGTCGATGCGGAGGAGCAACCGATGCTCGGCTCGTGACGTGAACATCCGGTACGGCTCGAGGCATCCCTTGGTGATCAGGTCGTCGATCAGGATGCCGATGTACGCCTCGTCTCGTCCGAGTTCGATTCCTGGTCCGCCGACCGACGCACAGGCGGCGTTCGCACCCGCAATCAAACCCTGCGCCGGCCGCCTCCTCATATCCCGAGGTGCCGTTGATCTGACCAGCCAGGAAGAGACCGGCGATTCGCTTTGTTTCCAGCCGCCTCGTGAGCTCGGTCGGCTGGATGAAGTCGTACTCGACCGCATAGCCAGGACGCAAAAGCACCGCGTCCTCTAGCCCGGGAAGCGCGTGCACGAGGTCCGTCTGCACGTCTCGCGGGAGCGACATCGAGAAACCGTTGACGTAGATCTCGCGCGCATCCACGCCCTCTGGCTCCAGGAAAATCTGATGCCGCTCCCTGTCCGGGAAGCGGATGATCTTGTCCTCGAGCGACGGGCAGTAGCGTGGACCGATGCCCTGAATCTGACCGTTGAACAGCGGCGAGCGATCGATATTCGCACGCACCAGGTCGCGGACGCGGTCGTTGGTGTGAAGCAGATGACAATCGATCTGCGTTCTCTGAATGGGCGCGGACAGAAACGAGAACGGCACCGGTGGGTCGTCGCCGCGTTCCAGAACGAACGTCCCGTTGGCGACCTGACGATCGAAGTCGATGCTCGCACGATCCAGTCTGGGTGGCGTCCCGGTCTTGAGGCGGCCCCACTCGAAACCGAATCCCTTGAGCGACTGCGCCAGATCGCGCGAGGGTGGTTCGTCGGCGCGCCCGGCCGGACGTTGCTCCGGTCCGATGTGGATCAAGCCGTTCAGGAACGTGCCGGTCGTCACGACCAGTGAGTTGCACGCGTACGCGTCGCCTTCTTCCAGCGCGAGCCCTTTGACACGATGGTTCTCAACGAGAATCCGGCCGGCGCGAGCGATCAGCCATTCGATGTTCGGCTCGGCGTCGAGTGCCGCCTTGACCCACTTGCCGTAGACCTTCTTGTCGGCCTGCGCGCGCGGCGACCAGACCGCTGGACCTCGGCTGCGATTGAGCAACTTGAATTGAATGCCGGTGGCATCGATCGCACGGCCCATCAGGCCGCCGAGCGCGTCAATCTCACGCACCAGATGGCCCTTGGCGGTGCCACCCACCGCCGGATTGCAGGGCATGTGGGCTACGGTGTCCATGGAGAGCGTGCACAACGCGACGCGCGCACCGAGTCTGGCGGCCGCAAACGCCGCCTCACAGCCTGCGTGGCCAGCCCCGATCACGATCACGTCGAACCCGATCTTCATCAGCTTTCAACCTACGCTATTTGCCGATACAGAAGCGCGAGAAAATGTGCGCCAGCAGGTCCTCTGGCGCTTTTCTGCCGGTGATTTCTTCGAGGGCAGCGTGCGCCTCCTGAAGATCCGCGAGCACGAACTCCTCGGACATCGAACCACCCTCGACGCTCGCCGCCGAGCGGGCGCGAACGAGCGCGTCGCGCGTCCGCTGGACCAACGCAATGTGACGCACGTTGGTGATGCCTGGACGATCGCGAAAGCGGTCGACGTTCAGCGCTTCGGCGATTGCGCGCCTGAGCACGTCGATTCCGTCGCCGGTCCTGGCGGATACGAACAGTGCGTCACCGGTCACGATCGCACCAGGGATGTCGGACTTATTTACGACAGTAAGTCCTTTTTTATCAACTAATTGAGTGGAGTTGTCGGCACTTCCGTCGAGCACCGTAATCACGAGATCCGCGGTCTCTTTTACCTGCCGCGAACGAGCGACGCCCTCGATTTCTACCGCATCGATTGTCTCGCGCAGCCCAGCCGTGTCGACGAGCGTGACGCGCAGCCCTTCGATGTCGACGACCTCGGTGACCAGATCTCGCGTCGTGCCTGGCACATCGGCAACAATCGCGCGCGACGACCCGACCAGCGCGTTGAACAAACTCGATTTGCCGACATTGGGCGCACCGATGATCGCGACCTGCAATCCTTCGCGAATCAGACGGCCGCGCTGTGCGCCGGCCAGCAGTGTCTGCGGTCTGCGCGATCAGCGCGTCGATGTCGCGAGTCAGCGCCTGCGGCTCGACGAAGTGATAGCCCTCGTCCGGAAAGTCGACCGACGCTTCGAGTCGTGCGATGAGGTCGAACAGCGCAGCGTCGATCTCGCCGATCGCGCGGGTCAGCGTGCCATCGAGTTGATCGAACGCGGTCCGCGCCTGCAGCGGCGTCACGGCGTCGATCAGATCCGCGACCGCTTCCGCCTGCATCAAGTCGATCCGTCCATTCAGAAAGGCGCGGAGCGTGAACTCTCCCGGTTCCGCCATGCGCGCGCCAAGCTCGATCGCGCGCGTCACGATCGCGCGCAGGATCACCGGGCTGCCATGCGCGCTCAGCTCCACGACAGTCGTCCCCCGTGTAGGAGTGCGGAGCGGGGAAGTACGTCGCGATGATGTGATCGATGGAATCGCCTTGCGTCGCAGCATCCGCCTCTGGTCGGACGTCGGACCCGTCGGCAGCGTCCGGCTTCAACCGGACCCTCGTGAATGTCGCGTGACGGGGCTGCAGGGGAGCAGGCGAGGTGATCAGACGCTGCGCAAACCGCTAGTGCGTCGGGGCCAGCAATGCGAACGACACCGATGCCGCCGCGCCCTGGCGGTGTGGCGATCGCGACGATCGTGTCTTCGGTGGAAAAAGACATGGGGACCCGGGCTCGGAACTTGGGGCTTACGTACCAGACCGAGCCCCAGCCTCCGGCCCCTATTTTCGCGAAATCAAAACGGTCTTCAAGAACGCGTCGCCGACGCTTTCGGTGGTGACGCCTGGCACTTCGGCGACCGCCATGTGCACCATGCGACGCTCGTACGGATTCAGCGGGCCCATCTGCTGATCCATTCCGGTGTCGGCTGCCTTCTGCGCGAGGAACTTCGCCATCGATCGCAGTTCGATGTCCTTGCCCTTGCGATACTCGAGTGCGTCTACGAACACCCGCTGGTCGCCTTCGAACGATCGCCCGTACGACATGTCGACGATGTGCGGCCAGCGCCTTGATGCGGTTCGCCGCGATGCCGCACCAGAAGCTCCGCTTCCTCGCCGGTGATGTTCAGGCGGGGCCCATCCGCGGTGTCCTCGACCGCAACGGTGGCCGTGATGCCGAGCGCGGCAGTGACGCGGTTGAGGAAATCAACGATAGGCGTAGTGTTCATGACGTTTACGATTCACCCGCTGCCGCGTCGGTCTTGCCGCGGCCGACGCGCTTCATCCGGCGTTCCGCCGGGGGCCGCACAGCACGGACCGTTGGCGGTCCGATCAGATAGTTGGTCGTGTACTGCTGGCCGATCGCCCAGACGTTGTTCACGAGCCAGTACAGCGCCACGCCGGACGGATACCACAGAAAGAGAAACGTGAAGAACACCGGCATCACCATCATCATCTTCTGCTGCGCCGGATCCATGCCGGTGGCCGGCGCGAGGCGCTGCTGCCACACCTGGCTGATGCCCATCAGGATCGGCGTCACGAAATACGGATCGTGCGCCGAGAGATCGTGAATCCAGCCGATGAACGGCGCGCCGCGCAGCTCGATGGCAGTCGACAGCAGCGCGTAGAACGCGAAGATGAACGGGAACGTGAGGAGCATCGGCACGCAGCCGCTCGCCGGGTTGACACCGCGCTCTTTGTAGAGCGCCATCAACTCGGTGTTCATCTTGTTGTTGGGATCGGTCGCCTTCATCTTCGAATAGCGATCCTGAATCGCCTTTACCTGTGGCTGAATCTCCTGCATCTTCCGCATCGACACCATGCTCTTGTGCCGAAGCGGGAACATCATCAGGTTGATGATGATGGTCAGGATGATGATCGACCAGCCGTAGTTGCCGACGAAGCCGTTGACCCACTTCAGCGACTTCAGCAGCGGCACGACGATGATCGTGAACATCCCGAAGTTGATGCCGCGCGCGACATCGGGGCCAATCGCCGAGAGCACGTCGAAGTCCTTCGGGCCGACGAAGAAGCTCACCGCGACATCCGGTTGCGGCTCGAGCGTGTACGACATCAGCTCGCGGGGCGCGTCCTTCGAACCCGCCGGCGCCGGAATCACGACCGGCTCGTAGGACACCTTTGCCGGTCCCGGCGCCAGCGCCGCGGTCATGAAGTAGTTGTCGTCCACGCCGACGTACTTGAAGTCGCCTTCGTAAACTGGCTGCTTCGCCACGTCCTTCGACGCGAGGCGCACGACCTTCTCGTTTTGAAAGAGCAATCCTTCGGCCTTGATCGTGTAGCGGCTGACTTCGCCGACGTCGCCCATCGCCGGTCCCCAGACGATCGACGAGGCGACAGGACGGTCGCCATCGGTGACCGTCGCCTGAAACGAGACGATGTACGACGAGGGCTTGAAGTGGAACTGCTTGATCGCGCGAATGCCGGCGCTGTTCTGGTACTCGAACTTAAGTCGACCGGTGCGTCCACAACTCCAGTCGGCGCTCCGCTCACGGTGAACAAGCCGCTGTTGAGAGCAGACGTGGTGGCGTCGCTGGCGGTCTTCAACGTGAAGGGGTACGGCTGCGTGGCGAGTTCGTGATCGACCAGCTCCTGTGGTTGATGGTCGGCGTTGAAGTAATGCTTCAGCCGCCAGCTCTTCAGCCGCGCGCCGCGATTGGTGAAGATGGCGATGACATCCTGCGTCTCGACCCGCACTTCGCGCTCCGTCGACTCGCCGACCACGGCGGTGGCGGCGGGCGCCGCTGAATCGAGCGGCGCTAACGGGTTGGCGCTGGGCGCCGCCGAATCGATCCCGCTGGCTGGCGAGGTTCCACTCTGGCCGGCGGCAGCGCTCGCTGATGCCGCCGCACCTGCGGCGGGCTTCGGCACTGGCTTGACGAAGAAGGTCTGCCAGCCGTAGAGAACGATGAACGCCAGAAAGATGGCGAGGAGAACGCGTTTTTCCATTTAGGACGGCACTGGGTCGTGACCCGCATCACAAAGCGGATGGCACCGAGCAAGACGCCTGGCCGCGAGCCAACCGCCCCGCATGAGTCCGTGCCGCGCGATCGCCTCGGCGGCGTAGTCCGCGCACGAAGGCAGGAAGCGGCACGAGCCTCTAAAATATGGTGAAATAAATATCTTATAACCCCGAATGAGCGGTCAGCGCGGCGCGGACCGCCATCGATCGTTCATCGCCCATGGCGGAGCCGTCGTTCGAGTAAGGTGCGGTAATCGGTTTCAAGGGTGTTCAGGCTGGCGTCGAGCAGCTCGCGCTTGGGAATGACGACGACGTCGAACCCGTTGGCGATCTTGTTGCGACGAAAAACCTCTCGAATCAGTCGTTTCGCTCGATTTCTCTGGACGGCGCCGCCCAGTTTCTTGGTGGCGGCGATGCCCAGGCGCCCGACCGCGCCTTCGTTTGAGAGGATGAACACCGTGCTGTAGCGGCTGTGAAGCCGCGTGCCGCGCGCGTAGATCGCTTGAAATTCGGCGCGCCGCCGAATCCGCTCGGCGGGCCGGAACCTCGCCATGGGCCCGCGTTCCCGGCTTACTCGCTGCTGACGGTCAGACGCTTGCGGCCCTTGGCGCGGCGACGTTTGAGCACCAGTCGGCCATTCTTCGAACTCATGCGAACCAGAAACCCATGCGTGCGCTTCCGGTGGCGCGTATTGGGCTGAAACGTGCGAACACCCTTTGCCATGACTGTCCCTTCGGATTAAACGAACCTTCAATGTTAGCGAACGCGTTGGAGGGGTGTCAATGCGCGCCGAGTGTGCTACATTCTGCGGCCTTCTCGAATCGCATCCAGCCGCAGCAATCGCATGCCGCCTTTGGTCTCTCCCCAAAGTTTTCCACACCTGTGGAAAAAACTGTGGAAATTCACGGATCCTGGGAGATATGACGAGTGGCAAAGCCGGAATCATTGGGCTTTCCTGCTATTTTCAATGGAAACCTGTGAAAATTCGGCGTATCTCACAAAGCGAACATTTATCGAAAACGTGTGTTGTTACTGAGAAGAAATGAACCTCTGGGACGAGATCCTCGCGCGCATCGAAACCAAGGTGAACCGGCATAGCTTCTACACCTGGTTCCGGCCGACCGACGTATCGTCACCGACGACCGTTCCACGGTGACCGTCCGGGTGCCGAACGCCCTGTTCAAAGACTGGCTGACCAAGCACTACGCCGGCGTGATCAGCGAAGCGACTGCACGAAGTTGAAACGGCCGAACCTGGTCGTGAACTTCGTCGCCGAGGCCCAGGCCGACGCGCCGATCATCGCGCTCAGCGCCGAGGAGGAGGCCGCAGCGCTCGACGCCGGGCCGCCCGCATCGACGCCGCCCGGGTCCGCCGGACTCAATCCCCGCTACACCTTCGACACCTTCATCGTCGGATCGTCGAACCAGTTCGCGCACGCGGCGTGCCGCGCCGTCGCCGAAGCGCCATCGCGATCCTACAACCCGCTGTTCATCTACGGCGGCGCCGGACTCGGCAAGACCCACCTGATGCACGCGATCGGTCAATACGTGCTGCAGCACGATCGCAACCTGAAGCTCACCTACATCTCGTCCGAGCGCTTCATGAACGAGATGATCAACGCGGTGCGCTACGACCGCTCGCTCGACTTCCGCGAGCGCTATCGTTCAGTGGACGTGCTGCTGGTCGACGACATCCAGTTTCTCGCCGGCAAGGAAGGCACCCAGACCGAGTTCTTTCACACCTTCAACGCGCTCTACGATTCTCAGAAGCAGATGGTGTTCAGCAGCGACTGTCCGCCGCACGAGATTCCGGCGCTCGAGGAGCGGCTGCGCTCGCGTTTCGAGTGGGGCCTGATCGCCGACATCCAGTCGCCGGATCTCGAGACCAAGGTCGCGATTCTGAAGAAGAAGGCGGAAACCGAAGCGGTGCCGCTGCCCGACAACGTCGCGATGTACATCGCCGGCAAGATCAAGTCGAACATCCGCGAGCTCGAAGGATCGTTGATTCGGCTGATCGCTTACGCGTCGCTGACCGGCCAGGAGATCACGCTGGCGCTCGCGCAGGATGTGCTCAAGAACATCCTCGATCACGAGGAGAAGGCGGTCACGATCGAGATCATTCAGAAGTTCGTCGCCGACTACTACAACCTGAAGATGATGGATCTCAAATCGCGGAACAACGCGAAGTCGGTCGCGATGCCGCGGCAGATCGCGATGTATCTCTGCAAGGGACTGACGCATGCGTCGCTGCCCGAGATCGGCCGAAGCTTTGGCGGCAAGCACCATTCGACCGTGATTCATTCGATCCGGAAGGTCGAAGACCTGCGAAAAAAGGACCCGGATTTCAACACCTTGATTGGCAATTTTCTCGAAGGATTCAGATAGGGTTGCGGTTTTCCACAGTCCGCCCACAGCGGTGCTTGTGGACGGTTGGCTGGTCGATTTCTGGGCCACGAAACGCTTGCGAAAGGTCGGTTTTCGAAGCACAATTTTTACACAAGCTAACCCATTCAAAAACAAGCACTAACAGGCACGCGCCCGCTTTTCAACACGCCCCTCTCTTCCTATATAATTTCATATTCTCGAATCTCTCCTCTCCTTTGGGGATCGCGAGCGCCCGTCATCCGCTCTTTTCGAGGTCAGCACAGCCATGGAAATCGTCGTCCGCAAGAACGACCTTCTGCGAGAACTGCAACTTTTCCAGGGAATCGTCGAGCGAAAAAACACGATCCCGATTCTCGCGAACGTCCTGCTCGACGCGAAAGGCGATCAGGTCTCGTTTCTTGCGACCGATCTCGAGGTCGGGTTGCGCAGTAAGTGCGCGGCGACGGTGACCAAGCCCGGTTCGCTGACGCTTCCGGCGAAGAAGTTCTTCGAGATCGTGAAGTCGCTGCCGGAAACCGACATCCGCATCACCGAGGACAAGGGCGGCGTGAAGATCGCCGCCGATCGGTTCGATTCGCGGATGCAGACGCTGCCGCGCGAGGATTTTCCGACGCTGCCCGAATCCGGCGGGGCGCCGACCGCGACGCTGCCGCGCGCGGCCCTGCGGGAAATGGTCGCCAAGACGCAGTTCGCGATCACCGGTGAAGACACGCGCTATTTTCTCAACGGCGCGCAGTTCGTGCTCAACGGCACGAAGATGAACCTGGTCGCGACTGACGGTCACCGGCTGGCGCTGGTCACGGTGGTCCGCGATGGCAAAGGCGCGAAAGACGCCGACGAGAGCAAGGCCGATCCTTCCGAAGAAGACGCTCGGCGAACTGGCTCGTCTGCTGACGGAAGGCGATGGCGACATCGTCTACGAGCGCGGCGAGAACCACCTGTTCTTTCAGGTCGGCGAGCGGCTGCTGATCTCGCGGATGATCGACGGCCAGTTTCCCGCCTACGAGCGGGTGATTCCCCAAGGGCAACGACAAGCACATCGAATTCGAGCGCGATCGCCTGACCAGCGCGATCAAGCGCGTCGCGCTGCTGTCGAACGAACGGTCGCGCGCGGTGAAGATTCAGATCGAAAAAGGGAAGGTCGACGTCACGTCGAGCAGCCCTGAGCTGGGCGAAGCCAAGGAAACGCTGCCGGTCGATTACAGCGGAAGCGGCATGCAGATCTGTTTCAACGCGCAGTACGTGCTCGATTTTCTGGCGGCGGTCTCGACCGACGTCGTGTCGCTCGAGCTCAAGGACGAGGTGAGCCAGGCGGTCATGAAACCCGTGGGCGCCGAAGGCTACGACTACACCTACGTCATCATGCCGATGCGGGTCTGACAAACAACGTGGAACATACCGACCGATCACACGACGCGCCGGAACAACCGCTGACACCAGACGTCGCCGCCGGCAGCAACGGCAATGGCAACGGCGAGGGCGGCTATGGCGGCCAGGGCGCCAGCGAGGACTACGGCGCCGACAAGATCAAGGTCCTCGAGGGCCTCGAGGCCGTCCGCAAACGACCCGCGATGTACATCGGATCGACCGGTGCCGCGGGTCTGCATCATCTCGTCTACGAAATCGTCGACAACTCGATTGACGAGGCGCTGGGCGGCTTCTGCGATCAGGTCAACGTCACGATTCACATCGACGGTTCGGTGACCGTCATCGACAACGGCCGCGGCATCCCGATCGACCTGCACGCCAGCGGCAAATCGGCAGCCGAAGTCGTGCTCACCGTGCTGCACGCCGGCGGCAAGTTCGACAACGACAGCTACAAGGTCTCGGGCGGTCTGCACGGCGTCGGCGTCTCGGTGGTCAACGCGCTGTCGGAAACGCTCGATCTCGAAATCTGGCGCAACGGCCAGGTCTATCAACAGAGCTACGAGCGCGGCACGCCGAGCGGCGGACTCGACGTGACCGGCACGACCAAGCGCCGCGGCACCAAGGTCACCTTCAAGCCGGACTCGCAGATCTTCGAGACGATCGTCGTTCAGCTTCGACATCCTCGCGCAGCGTCTGCGCGAACTGGCGTTCCTGAACGGCGGCATCACCATCACGCTCGACGACGAGCGCGACGGCAAGCAGCATCAATTTTCACTACGAAGGCGGCATCGTCTCGTTCGTCACGCACCTGAACACGAACAAGGCGCTGGTCAACGAGAAGCCGATCTACATGCGCGGCGAGCGCGAGGGCATCGACGCCGAAATCGCGCTGCAGTGGAACGACAGCTATAGCGAAACGATTTACGCCTTCGCCAACAACATCAACACGCACGAAGGCGGCACGCATCTGTCGGGGTTCAAGGCCGCGCTGACGCGGACGATCAACGCCTACGCCACCAAGAACAATCTCGCGAAGGACCTCAAGGAGAGCGTCTCGCGGCGAGGATATTCGCGAGGGCCTGACCGCGGTCATCAGCGTCAAGATTCCGCATCCGCAGTTCGAAGGCCAGACCAAGACCAAGCTTGGCAACACCGAGGTCAAGGGCATCGTCGAGGCGATCGTCAACGACAAGCTCGGCGCCTTCCTCGAAGAGAACCCCGCTGTCGCCAAACGCGTCATCGGCAAGGCGATCGACGCGGCACGCGCGCGCGAGGCCGCCCGCAAGGCGCGCGACCTGGTCCGTCGCAAGGGCGCGCTCGACGGCAGCTCGCTGCCCGGCAAGCTGGCCGATTGCCAGGAGCGCGATCCCGCGCTCTGCGAGCTGTACATCGTCGAAGGCGACTCGGCAGGCGGATCGGCCAAGCAGGGACGCGATCGCCGCTTCCAGGCCATCCTGCCCCTCAAGGGCAAGATTCTGAACGTCGAGAAGGCCCGCTTCGACAAGATGCTCGGCGAGCGACGAGATCAAGACCATGATCGCGGCGCTCGGCTGCGGCATTGGCGTCGAAGACTTCAACCTCGAGAAGCTGCGCTACCACCGCATCATCATCATGACCGACGCCGACGTGGACGGCTCCCACATCCGCACGCTGTTGCTGACGTTCTTCTACCGCCAGCTGCCGAAGGTCATCGAGAACGGCTACATCTACATCGCGCAGCCGCCGCTGTTCCGCGCCAAGCGCGGCAAATCCGAAACCTACATCAAGGACGAGCGCGACCTCGAAACGTTCCTGATCAAACGCTCCGTCGAAGCGCGGGTCGTGCGCATTCCGACGACCGGCCGCGAGATTGCCGGCGCCGAGCTCGAGAAGCTGCTGCAGCGGATGATCGCTCACCAGAAGTTCCTCGAGACGGTCGAGCGGCGTGGACATCCGCGCGAAATCGTCGAGGCGCTGCTCTCCGCCGGCGCCGATCGGGATTACTTCGCCGACAAGGACAAGCTCGAAGGGGTGGCGCGGCAATTGACGATGCCGACGCGAACCGTCACGGTTCAGCGCGACGAAGAGCACAACCGCTATCAGCTGCAGATCGAGGATCGATCGAGCGGTTACCCGCGCCAGCACACGATCGGCGTCGACTTCGTCACCGCCGGAGAATACCGGACGCTGCTGGCGAACCACCGCGACATCCCGACCCTGGCCGGCGACATCGTGGTTTCGACCGGCGGCGCGACTGAACAAGACGAGGCAGAAGACGCCGTCGCGGGGGAGCCGAAGCCGGCGGCGACTCGGAGTAAAGCGCCGACGCCGGACGTCACGCTGCACTCGCTCGACGAGTTGGTCGAGTACTTCATCGACGCCGGCAAGAAGGGCATCGCCATCAATCGCTACAAGGGGCTGGGCGAAATGAACCCGGATCAGCTCTGGGCCACCACGATGGACCCGACGGTCAGGACCCTGCTGAAAGTCCAGGCAGAGGACCACACTGAAGCCGATCTGATGTTCACGACGCTGATGGGCGATCAGGTCGAACCGCGGCGGAAGTTCATCGAAGACAACGCGCTGGATGTGAAGAACCTGGACGTGTAGGGTCCAGGGGCTGGGGGCTGGCGAAACAAAAAGGCCTCCCCTCAGTCGACCTGATTTCCGGCGCCTGGCCCGTAGCCCAGAGCGCAGAGCCCCGAGCCCCTGATAAAAACGCATGACCGACTTCGCGCTGCACACCAACCCGATCAACATCGAAGACGAGATGAAACGCTCGTACATGGATTACGCGATGAGCGTGATCGTGGGACGAGCGCTGCCCGACGCGCGTGACGGCCTCAAGCCGGCGCATCGCCGCGTGCTGTACGGCATGAAGACGATGGGTCTGTCGGCCGGCCGCGGCTATCGCAAGTGCGCGAAGATTGTCGGCGAGGTGATGGGCAATTTCCATCCGCACGGCGACGCCTCGATCTACGACACACTGGTCCGTCTGGCGCAGGACTTCAACATGCGCTACCCGACGGTCGACGGCCAGGGCAATTTCGGCTCGATCGACGGCGACCGTCCGGCGGCGATGCGCTACACCGAAGCGCGGCTGAAGGCGCTCGCCGACGACATGATGACGGATCTCGACAAGGAGACCGTCGACTTCACGCCGAACTACGACGAGACCACGGAGGAGCCGAGCGTCCTGCCGGCGCCGTTCCCGAATCTGCTGGTAAATGGATCGGCCGGCATCGCTGTCGGCATGGCGACCAACGTGCCGCCGCACAATCTGCGCGAGGTCGTCGATGCCTGCGTCTGGCTGATCGAGAACACCTACTTTGCCGAGGCCGGCGCGACGATCACCCGCGCCGAGAAGCTGCGCAACCTGATTCGCCTCGTGCCCGCTCCCGACTTCCCGACCGGCGGATACATCATCGGCCGCCAGGGATCGGTCGAAGCCTACATGACCGGCCGTGGCTCGATCCTGATGCGCGCCAGGACCGAAATCGAGACCAACAAGAAAGGCGATCGTCAGGCGATCATCGTCACCGAGATTCCGTACCAGGTAAACAAGGTTCGGGTGATCGAACGCATCGCCGACCTGGTGCGCGACAAGATCATCGAGGGCATCTCCGACCTCCGCGACGAGTCCGACCGCGACGGCATGCGGATGGTCATCGAGTTGAAGCGCGGCGAGTCGCCAGACGTCGTGCTCAATAATCTCTACAAGCACACCCAGCTGCAAATGAGCTTCGGCGTCATCATGCTGGCCATCGTCGGTGGCCGGCCGAAGGTGATGACGCTGCTCGAGCTGATCGAGACCTTCGTCGAGTTCCGGCGCGACGTCGTGCGCCGGCGCACCGAGTTCGATCTGCGAAAGGCGGAAGCGCGCCATCACATCCTCGAAGGCCTGCGGATCGCACTCGATCACATCGACGCGGTGATTACGCTGATTCGCGGATCGAAGACTGTTCCGGAGGCGCGCGACGGCCTGATGACGCAGTTCGGCCTGTCGCTGATTCAGTCGCAGGCGATTCTCGACATGCAGCTGCAGCGGCTGACCGGCCTCGAGCGGCAGAAGATTCTCGACGAGCTCGCCGAGTTGCTCAAGACCATC
Source organism: uncultured Acidobacteriota bacterium (assembly GCA_963711765.1). Classification (GTDB taxonomy): domain Bacteria; phylum Acidobacteriota; class Vicinamibacteria; order Vicinamibacterales; family CAVVIG01; genus CAVQFC01. The sequence continues at coordinate 849,026 of CAVQFC010000001.1, forward strand.
GAGCGCCTTCGCGCCATCCTCGCGAGCGAGCGCCTGTTGATGCAGATCATCGTCGACGAGCTGAAGGAAGTGCGCGAGAAGTACGGCGACGACCGGCGCACCGAGATCATCGATGGCGAGTCGGGCGAACTCAGCATCGAGGCGCTGATCGCCGAGGAAGACATGGCGATTACCGTCAGCAACACCGGCTACATCAAGCGGACGGCGATTACCACCTATCGGAACCAGAAGCGCGGCGGCAAAGGCCGCATCGGCATGCGCACGCGCGAGGAGGACTTCGTCAGCCACCTGTTCGTGGCGTCCACCCACGCCTACATCATGATCTTCACCGACCGCGGGCGCGCCTACTGGCTCAAGGTCCACGAGATTCCCGACGTCGGACCCGACGGCAAGGGCAAGTCGATCGCCAACCTGGTCTCGATGGAGTCCGGCGAGAAGATCGCGGCCACGCTGGCCGTGAAGGAATTCCCTGAAGACGGTTCGTGGTGATGGGCACGCTCAAGGGCGTGGTCAAGAAGACGTCGCTGGACGCCTTCAGCAACCCTCGGGCCGGCGGCATCATCGCGATGGGCGTCGATGACGGCGACGCGGTCATCACCGTCCAGCAGAGCGACGGCAACGGCGAGGTGTTCATCGGCACGCGCGACGGGCATGGCGATCCGTTTCGAGGAAACCGACGTGCGCCCGATGGGCAGGACCGCCTACGGTGTTCGTGGCATCAGCCTTCGCGAGGACGACTATGTCGTCGGCATGGAGGTGGTGAAGCCCGGCGGCACCATTCTGACGCGTGACCGAGCTCGGCTACGGCAAGCGGACCGAGATCGACGAGTACCGCGTCCAGAGCCGCGGCGGCGTCGGCGTCATCAACATCACCACGTCCGAGCGCAACGGCCCCGTGGTCGGCGTGTCGTACGTGCAGCAGGGCGACGAACTGCTGGTCATCACCCAGCAGGGCATGATTCTCCGCATGGTCACCGACGATGTGCGATCGATCGGGCGGGCGACGCAAGGCGTGACAATCATCGACCTCGAAGAGAACGACAAGGTGGTGTCGATCGCGCGTCTGATCGAAAAGGAAGAGGAAGCCGCGGCCACCGAACCGGCCACGGAAGAGCCGCCGTCAGACGAACCGTCGTCGGAAGAGCCGCCCACGGAGTGAGCGGTTCAGGTCAGCGCACCGACGGCGGTAGCTCCCTGGCTTCCGCCTGCGTAATCACCCACTCGCCGTCCTGTTTTGCGAGGTTGATGCTCGCATCGCGCGAATCCATCGACGGCTGGTCCTGTGCGTCGCGCGTCGTCACCTCGACGCTGACAAACGCGTGCGCCGTCGTTCCTGACTCCATCACAATCTGAACGTCGGCAAAGGCGACATCCCAGCCGCGTGTTGCCGGCCGCACTCCGGAGACCACGCCGAGCGCCATCTCGCGCGATGTGATTTCCGGAGCGGTGCCGATGCGGATGCGGATGTCGCTGGCAAGATAGCGGCGCAGCTTTGCCAGGCGCGCCAGCCGGTCGACGTCCTGCTCGTTCGGTGTCACCGACAGCGATTCCGCAACGTCGCCCAGGCGGCGTTTCACATCACGAGTCGGGTTGAACCACCACTGATAGGTAAAGTAGCCGACCAGGGACGCGAACACGATCGCGACGTAGATCGAACCTTGTGATTTCATGCATCTCCGGCACGGCCTGGAAAGGCCGTCCCCTACATCTCGCGGACTATGCCGGCTCGAGACGCGCGAATTTCGCGCGCAGCGTCTTGGTGCCGACCGTATTGAATCGCACGACAAGCTTGGTGTCGTCGTCGAGCCGCTCGACGCTGAGCACCGTCCCGACACCGAATTGCGGGTGCCGGACACGCGCATCCCAGGCGTCAGCGCCATGCCGGTGGTCTGGTCCTCGTCCTCGTAGGCGTAGGTCGGCGCCGCCGCCGCTTCGCGTGCCTTGTTGCCTCGGCCGTGACCGTACGGATTGGTCTTGAATTCGTAATGCGAGAACTTGCTCTGGTAGTTCGACGGTGAAGGCCGGCATTTCGCGATCGACCAGTTCCGCCGGCACTTCGTCGATGAACCGAGACGGCTCACTCGCTTTGTACTCGCCGAAGACCCGGCGGCGTGCGGCACCGGTCAGGACCAGCCGCGAGCGCGCGCGCGTCATCCCGACGTAGCACAGACGACGTTCTTCCTCGAGTTCCTCGTCGTCCTCTGCCGACCGCGAGTGCGGGAACAGCCCCTCTTCGAGTCCGGCGAGCACGACGACCGGAAATTCGAGACCTTTGGCGCTGTGCAGGGTCATCATCCAGACGCGCGCGTCGCGGGTGCCCTGTTCCTCGTCGACATCCGACAGCAGCGACAGACGATCGACGAAACCGCCGAGCGAGGCTTCCGGATCGCGGCCTTCGTACTCGCGCGCGGCCGACACGAGCTCGGCGAGGTTTTCGACCCGGCTTTCGGATTCCTCGCTGCGGTCCTCGCGCAGGTCCTGCAGGTAGCCGCTCTGGTCGAGCATCTTGCCGATCGCGATCGACACCGGCTCCGTGCGCGCGACCTCGGTGAGCTTGACGATCAGATCGCGGAACGCCGTCAGCGACGCGACTGCGCGGCTGGGGAACGCGCGTTCGTCGATGCCGCGGACGAGACGGGCCCAGAGCGAATTGACCGACAGCGCCGGCGCCAGGCCGGCCGAGAGCAGCGGCAGCGCCGCGTCGTACTCGCTGGCCGGGCCGATCGCCTCGAGCGTGTCCATCACGCCTTTGCCGATGCCGCGTGCCGGCACGTTGATCACCCGCCGCAGGCTGACGTCGTCGTGCGGGTTGATGACCAGACGCATGTAGGCGAGCGCGTCCTTGATTTCCTTGCGCTCGTAGAACCTGACGCCGCCGACGATCTTGTAGGCGACGCCCTCGCGCATCAGCGCGTCTTCAATCGCCCGCGACTGTGCGTTGGTCCGGTACAGCACCGCGACCGTCGCCTCGACGTCGTCGGCCAGCGCGCCGCGGGCGGTGCGGGTGATGAAGTCCGCTTCTTCGAGCTCGTCGCCGCCGCGGAAGTAGGTGATGCGGGCGCCGCCCTTCCGGTCGGTCCACAGGTGCTTGTCCTTGCGGTTGCGGTTCTGGCTGATCACCGCCGACGCGGCGTCGAGAATCATCTGCGTCGATCGATAGTTCCGCTCGAGCTTGACGATCGTGGCCTCGCCGAAATCCTGCTCGAAGTCGAGGATGTTCCTGAGGTCGGCGCCGCGCCACTTGTAGATCGACTGATCGGGATCGCCGACGACGCAGAGGTTGCGGTGGGCTTCGGCGAGGCGGCGGATCAGCAGGTACTGCGGGCGGTTGGTGTCCTGGTACTCGTCCACCATCACGTAGCGGAACTGCTGCGAGTATTTCGTCGCGCACGCGTTCGGACTGCTCGAAGAGGTCCACCGTCTTCAGCAGCAGATCGTCGAAGTCGAGCGCGCTGCTGTCCTTGAGGGCGTTGAGGTAGTAGGTGTAGATCTTGGCGATCTGTCTCGTCGCGCCGGTTCCAGCCGGCGTTCGCCGCCATCTGATCCGGCGTTTCCATCTTGTTCTTCGCGGTGCTGATGCGCGACAGCGCCGCGCGCGGCTGGCACGTAGCTGTCGTCGATCTGCAGCGCCTTGAGCGCCTGCTTCACGACGGTCAGCTGATCGGACGAGTCGTAGATGACGAAGTCGCGGGACAGGCCGATCGCCGGCGCTTCGCGGCGGAGCAGCCGGGCGCACAAGGCGTGAAACGTCGACACCCACATGCCGGCTGACAGTCGGAGCCGAGCAGCGACTCGACGCGGGCGCGCATTTCCTCTGCGGCTTTGTTGGTGAACGTGACCGCGAGGACTTCGTTCGGCTTGCGCGTGGCCGTCGCCGACGAGATAGGCGATGCGGCTGGTGATGACGCGGGTCTTCCCCGATCCCGCGCCGGCGAGGATCAGCAGCGGACCGTCGCGATGAAGAACGGCTTCGCGCTGTTCGGGGTTGAGGGAATCTAGGAACTGCATTGTCGGGGCTAGAGTCTGGCGGCTTGGGGCTGGAACGGACACGCGCCGCCCGCGCCAAGACCTGATCGTAGCATCGTCCAGCCCCGAGCCCTAGCCGCCAGCAGCTATTCGACCGTGACGCTCTTCGCGAGGTTCCGCGGCTGATCGACGTCGCAGCCGCGGCGGACGGCGATGTTGTAGGCCAGCAGCTGCAGCGGCACGACCATGACGATCGGCGTCAGCAGCTCCGGCGCGCGCGGCACCTCGAGGACGAAGTCGCGTGGCCGGATCGAGAATCGAGCGCAGCTTGTCGCTCGCCGCGCGTCGTGAGCGCGATGACCGATCCGCCGCGCGCCTTCGCCTCCTGCATGTTGCCGATCATCTTCTCGAACACGCGCGTCTGCGGCGCGAGCGTGACGACCGGCATCCGCTCGTCGATGAGCGCGATCGGCCCGTGCTTCATCTCGCCGGCCGGATAGCCCTCGGCGTGGATGTAGGAAATCTCCTTCAGCTTCAGCGCGCCCTCGAGCGCGATCGGATAGTTGATGCCGCGACCGAGATACAGAAAATCAGTCCGCGTGTGGAACCGCGCCGCGACCTCTTCGACCTCCGGCGCCATCTTCAGCGTCTGCTCGAGCAGCAGCGGCAGCTGCAGCAGCGCGTCGATGTGCGGCTTGGACGCTTCGGCGGACAGCGCGCCGCGCGCCTGGCCAAGCCGCAGGCCGAGCAGATACAGCGCGACGAGCTGCGAGGTGAAGGCCTTGGTCGACGCGACGCCGATTTCCGGCCCGGCGTGCGTGTAGATCGTGCCGTCGGTCTCGCGCGTGGCCATGCTGCCGACGACGTTGCAGATCGCGATGCTGCGGGCGCCGCCGTGTTTCGCCTCGCGCAGCGCCGCGAGCGTGTCGGCGGTCTCACCGGACTGCGTGATGACGACCGCCAGCGTGTTGCGGCGGCACGATCGGACTGCGGTAGCGGTACTCCGAGCCGTAGTCGACCTCGACCGGCACGCGCGCCAGCCGCTCGATCATGAACTTGCCGACCAGGCCGCGTGCCACGACGTGCCGCACGCGAGGATCGTGACCTTCTCGACCGCGGCGAACTGCGCCTCGGTGATCTTCATCTCCTCGAGAAACACCTTGCCGGTGTCCTGCGAGACGCGGCCGAGAATCGTTTCGCGCGCGGCGGTCGGCTGCTCGAAGATTTCCTTGAGCATGAAGTGCTTGTAGCCGGCCTTCTCCGCCATGATCGGGTCCCACAGGACGCGCTGCGTCGCCTTGGAGACCGGCCGGCCGAAGAAGTCGGTGAACTCGACACCCGTGCGCGTGATGACGGCCATCTCCTCGTCGCCGAGGAACACGACGTCGCGGGTGTGGCTGAGAATCGGCGGGATGTCGGAGGCGACGAAGAACTCGCCGTCGCCGAGGCCGACGACGATCGGCGGTCCGTTGCGGACGGCGACGATCTTCTCCGGATCGTCGGCCGAGATCAGCACCAGCGCGAAGAGGCCGCGCATCAGCAGCAGCGCGCGCCGCACGGCGTTCTCGAGCCCGTCGTCTTTCATCTCGCGCTCGACGAGGTGCGCGACGATTTCGGTGTCGGTTTCGGTGACGAACTTGTGACCCTGGCGCTGCAGCTCCTGCTTCAGATCGAGGTAGTTCTCGATGATGCCGTTGTGGACGACGACGATCTTGCCGGTGCAGTCGCGGTGCGGATGCGCGTTCTCCTCGGTGGGACGGCCGTGCGTCGCCCAGCGCGTGTGGCCGACGCCGTAGTCGCCGGTGATCGGGTTCGATGCGGATGACCTGCTCGAGGTTCGACAGCTTGCCGGCGCTGCGCCGCAGGTCCATCGTCGCCGTCGCGCACGACCGCGACGCCAGCGGAGTCGTAGCCGCGGTATTCGAGCTTCCGCAGTCCCTCGATGAGCACCGGGACGACTTCTTTCGGTCCGATGTAGCCGATGATTCCGCACATAGATGGTGTACCGAGGTTCTAGGTTCGTCGTTCTACGTTCGTCGTTCAGGTTCTTCGCTCCGCTCCGACTGCTCACCTTCTCACTTCTCACTTCGTAATTTTCCGTCCCGCGCCTTCTTCTCGCTCACCCAGCCCTCGATGTTGCGCTGCTTCCCGGCGCTGACCGCCAGCGCTCCTGGCGGCACCGATCGTCGCGAACGGTGGTGCCGCTGCCGACGTAGGCGCCCGCGCCGACGGTGACCGGCGCAATCAGCTGCGAGTCGCTGCCGACGAACGCGCCGTCCTCGATGACGGTCTGGTGTTTCTTCGACGCCGTCGTAGTTGCAGGTGATCGTGCCGGCGCCGATGTTGACGTCGTTCGCCGATCGTCGCGTCGCCGAGGTACGCCAGGTGCGCCGCCTTCGAACCGGCACCGAGCACCGTGTGTTTCAGCTCGACGAAGTTGCCGACCTTCGAACCGTCGCGAACATCGGCTTCGTTGCGCAGATGCGCGAACGGCCCGACCATCGCCCGGTCGCCGATGCGCGAGTTGGTGATCAGGCAGTGATTCAGGATCGTGACGCGCTCCCCGATCTGCGAATCGACGATGCGCACGCCACTGTGAATCTCGCAACCGGCGCCGACCGTGGTTCGCCCTTCGAGCGACACGCCAGGGTGAATGATCGTGTCCATGCCGACGGTGACGCCGAGGTCGACGTAGGTGGTTGCCGGATCGTCGATCGTCACGCCTGCCGCCATCAGCTCCGCGATCTTGTCTGTCGCGCACGATTCGACTCACTGCCGCGAGCTCGGCGCGGCTGTTGATGCCTCGAATCTCGTCCGGGTTCGAGACGGTGACGGTTTCGACGACCAGACCCTGTTGCCTGAAGATCGCCGACCAGATCGGGCAGGTAGTACTCGTGCTGGGCGTTCTCGGCCGCGATGCTGCGCACGGCGTCGAACAAGCCGTCCAGCGCAAACGCGTAAATACCGGAGTTGATTTCGCGGAGTCTGCTGCTCCGCCGGCGTGGCGTCCTTATCCTCGACAATCCGTGCAATCTGCTCGCCTTCCCGCACGATGCGGCCGTAGCCGCGCGGTTGCTCGACGAACAGCGGTCACGACCGTCGCGGCGGCGCCGGCTTCGACGTGACGGTCGACCAGCGCGGTGAGGGTCTCCCGCCTCAACAGCGGCACGTCACCGGAGAGCAGCACCAGGGTGCCGGTCGCGCCCGCCAGTGCGCCCTCGGTCGTCGATAGCGCGTGCGCCGTTCCGAGCTGCGGCTCCTGAATCACGAATCTGACGCCGGCATGTACCGCCAAGGCCCGCTGCAGCGTTTCCGCCTGGTGACCGATGACGACGGTGGTGGAGCGCGGCGAGAGCGCCGCCGATGCCGCCAGCACGTGCTCGATCATCGGCCGCCCCGCCACCCGATGCAGCACTTTCGGCAGCGCGGATTTCATGCGCGTGCCCTTGCCGGCGGCGAGGATGACGACGTGAACGTCCACGTCTGATTATCGCGCCGAACGGGTCTTCAGGGATCGGCGGGGGTCGAGGCGGGTCGATGGCGTATCCATGGTGGCGCGAATCGCCGCGTCCGCTCGAAGCGACTCGAGATCCGGATCATGACGGGCGAGCGCCCGGTTCTCCGGATTGAGCGCGATGGCGCGCTCGAGGTGCGCGACCGCTTCGGCGTGCTCGCCGCGCTGCGCGTGCGCTACCGCGAGCATGTAGATCGCGTGGTCGTTGTCGGGATCCTCGTCGCGGACGAGGCGCAGGTGGGCGATGGCCTGATCGTAGGAGCCGCCGTTGATGGCCAGGGTCGCGGCGTACAGGCGCTCGTCGATCGTCTGCGGCGCGGCTTCGCGCTGTGAGGCCTGACGCTGGCAGATATTCAGGTAGAGTCGCACGCGCTCGTGTAGTTCCTTTTCCTCGGGATATTGCTGCAGGACGGATTCGAACAGGCTGGTGGCCTTCTCGTAAGCGTGGCTCTGCAGCGACTCGACGCCGCGCTCGTACAGCGCGACCGCCTCGACATAGGTGGCCCGCTGGCGTGGCTCCTGGGTCATGGCTGGGGTCTGTCTCGCCTCAGCCTCGTCGGCGATCGCGAGGCGGACGGGCAGAGGAATCCTGAAGTTGAGCCTTCGTCGATTGGGAAGACGGCCGCCGCTGCTTGGCCATAAACGCCGCGCGGAATGAAAGGACGCCGCGTGTGAAGCGGCGGGTAAAGTAACAGAACGTCTCGGACCGGTCAAGCAACGGAGCTCGAGGCGGTCAGTGATTACCGGCAATTATGTCATTCAACAGATTTTTTGGCACGCTCCAAGGCCTCATAGACCTTATTGGGAGAAAGCCCATGTTTCCGACCGACAGCTGCCAGCGCCTGCCGCCGAGTAAATATCCTAGATTCTGTCATTTCACCAAAATCAGACGAGAATGGTCGAGTCGGTCGGCGGCTCCATCGGGACTATATCTGTTGAATGACCAACATCGACAACGATGGTAAACTCACCACGATCCTCGGTCAAACTACTCAATACAGATGAAATAGGTCCTCTGACCAATTCCTCGTGCGCCTTTGTCAGCTCGCGACCCAACAGAATCGGCCGGTCGCCGACGGTTCGCCGAAGCTCGCCAAGCGTCTCTCGGATGCGATGGGGCGCTTCGAAGAACACCACAGTTCCACCAACCGCTCTAAGTCTTTCAAACCAATCGTTTCTGGCCTTCGACCTGGTTGGCGGGAATCCCATGAACAGAAACGAATCGGTTGGGAGTCCCGATGCGGCCAATGCGGCCAAAACCGCGCTCGGACCGGGAATCGGCTCGACCCGAAGACCGGCGTCGATCGCCGCTCGAATCAATGGTCCGCCGGGATCCGACACCGTCGGTGTCCCCGCATCCGACACCAGCGCGATATCGTCCCCACGCTGCAGCCGCGCAATCATCGCGGCGGACTTGGTCCCTTCGTTGTGCTCGTGCAGGCTGGTGGTCGGCGTGGGGATGCCGTGACGCGCCAGCAGATTGGCCGTCCGACGCGTGTCCTCGGCGGCAATCAGGGCGACCTCGCGCAGCACCCGCAGCGCGCGCACCGTGATGTCCTCGAGGTTGCCGATCGGCGTGGCGACCACGAACAGCGTGCCGGGCATGTAACGCGCACATTTATTGTACCATTGGCGGATCGGTATTGACCGACCCAACTCGTCCGGAGGCGCCGGACGTTCGCTAGAAACGATGATTGCTTCCGAGCCCTTTCCCCACTTCGTCGACGATCTGCTCGGCTACCTGCACGAGACGCATCCGACCCACGCGACCCTGGACGGCGTGCACACGCACGACGACCTGCTGGAAGACGTGAGCCGCGACGCGGTCGACAACGAGACCCACGCGCTCGCGGGATATCGTCGCCGCCTCGCCGAGATTCATCAGGATGGGTTGACGCCGGTCGAACGCCTCGAGCACAGAATGCTCTCCGCCAATCTCGAGGGGCGAATGTTCGAGCTCGAGGAGGTCCGGACCTGGGAGCGCAATCCACAGCACTACTCCGAACTGATCGCGTCGAGTCTCGCCGGCCAGACGCTCTTCTCCCACGCCTCGCCAGCCGAACGCGCCCGCCGCGTGCTGTCGAAGCTGCGGCAGACGCCGCGTCTGATCCAGGCGGCTCGCGACAACGTCAAGGAGCCGCCCGGCATCTTCGTGAAGGTCGGCATCGAAACCATGCGCGGCGCGCTCAAGTTCATCGACGATGAGCTGCCGCGAGCGTTCGCCAATCTCGACGACATGCACCTGCTCGGCGACCTCGCCGATGCGCAGACCGAGGCTTCGCACGCGGTCGCGTCCTATGTGCAGTACCTCGAGGTCGAAGCCTCACCGAAGGCGCGCGGTTCGTTCCGGCTCGGACGCGAGAAATTCGAACGCAAGCTCCGACTCGACGAAGGCATCACGGTGCCGCTCGACCGCCTGCTCGCGATCGCCGGGCGCGAACTGGCCGAGACGCAGGAAAAGTTCCGGTCGCTGGCCGGCAAGTTGAACGGCGGCGACCCGATGGCGACGTGGGTGCGCACCAAGGGTGAACATCCGGCCCCGGGCGAGCTGGTCAACGTCGGCCGTCAGCAGGTCGAAGAGCTCGCGACGTTCCTGCAGCGTCACCAGCTCATCACCCTGCCGCCGGGCGAGTCGATCACGGTTGCCCCTACGCCGGACTTCTACCGGTGGTCGTTCGCGAGCATGTGGACGCCCGGGCCATTCGAAACCAAAGCCACCCGCGCCTACTATTACCTCACCGACGCCGAGGCGGCGTGGCCGGCCGAGCGCAAGGACGAACACCTGCGCGACTACAACTTCCCGACGCTCTGGTCGATCTCGATCCACGAGGTCTACCCGGGCCACTTCCTGCACTACCAGCACCTGCGCCGGGTGGTCTCGAAAGCACGCAAGTCGATCATGTTTTCGCCGGCGTCGTTCGTCGAAGGCTGGGCCCACTATTGCGAGCAGATGATGATCGAGGCCGGATTCGGCCGGCAGGACTACGGCATCCAGCTCGGACAGCTCGCCGAGTCGCTGATCCGCCTCGCGCGTTTCATCGTCTGCATCAAGCTGCACGCCGAAGACATGTCGGTCGAGCAGGGCGTTCGATTTTTTCGCGAGGAAGCGTATCTCGAGGAGAGCGGAGCCCGGCGCGAGGCCGAGCGCGGCGCGTTCGACCCGACCTACCTGGTCTACTCGGTGGGCAAACTCATGTTGCTCAAGCTGCGGCAGGACTGCCGACAGCAGCAGGGCAAGGCATTTTCGCTCAAGTCGTTTCACGACACGTTGCTCGGCCAGGGCACCGCGCCGTTCTGGCTGCACCGTCAACTGATGCTCGGAAACGACGACAGCGGCGATTTACTGGACTGAGGACGAGCAATGCCCCTCTACGAATACGAATGTGACGCCTGCGGTCACCGCTTCGAGAAGATACAGAAGTTTTCCGATCCGCTGGTCGACACCTGCCCGGTCTGCGGCAGCCACGTGCACAAGCTGTTCTCGTCGCCCGCGATTCAATTCAAGGGATCGGGTTTCTACATCACCGACTATCCGAAGGGCGACAGCGGAACGGCGCCGAAATCGGATGGGGGAAAAGCTGATCGGGCGGCGAAAGCCGAGAAGCCCGACGCCGCCAAGTCGGAGAAGTCCGACAAGGCCGACAGCTCGGTGAAGAGCGAGAAAAGCAGCGCCTCGTCGAGCGATTCACCGAGCGCCTCGTCGACGCCGGCGGCCAGCGCTCCGAGCCCGGCCGCCTCGTCCTCGCCCGCCGGCAGCTCATCGAGCAAGGAATAGGACGCGCGTCAGCGCTTGCTGAGCGGCGCCTGAATTTCCGGCGACGCCAGATAGGCCGCGAATTTGTCGGCCAGGTCTGGCCGGCGCAGCGCGAAGTACACCACCGCTTTCAGGAATCCCAGTTTGTGACCGGTGTCGTGGCGGACGCCCTTCACCTCGCACGCATAAATCGGCCGCGTCTTGAGCAACTCGCGCAACCCGTTGGTCAGCTGAATCTCGCCGGTGCGGTCGCTCTTGGTCGCGGCCAGCGCTGGAAAGATATCCGGGGTGAGGACGTAGCGGCCGATGATGGCGAGGTCCGACGGCGCTTCTTCCTTTGGCGGTTTTTCGACCAGATCGCGGACTTGGTGGATACCTTCGCCAAGGCTGGCGTTGGGCTCGATCGCGATGACGCCGTAGCTGGAGATGTCGTCGCGCGGCACACGCTCGACCGCCAGCACGGGGCCGTCCAGCTTCTCGAACACGTCGACAAGCTGCCGGATCGCCGGCGGCTCTGCGTCAATCACGTCGTCGGCAAGAATGACGGCGAACGGTTCGTTGCCGACCAGCTCGCGCGTCACCAGTACGGCATGTCCCAGCCCCAGCGGCTCGCCCTGACGGACGTAGGCAAAGTTGATCAGGTTTGAAATCTTGCGGATCTCGGCAAGCTGATCCCGCTTGCCGCGCGCCTCGAGAAAGGTCTCGAGTTCGACGGAGACATCGAAGTGATCTTCGATCGCGTTTTTGCCGCGGCCCGTCACCAGCAGGATGTTGTCGATGCCGGAGGCGACCGCCTCCTCGACTCCGTACTGGATGATCGGTTTATCGACCAGCGGCAGCATTTCCTTGGGCTGCGCCTTGGTCGCGGGCAGAAAGCGCGTGCCCAGACCCGCGGCAGGGAAGACGGCCTTTCGCACGGAAGCCATGGTGCCCGAATCGTAACGTACAATAACGCTCCGAGGTAGCATGCTCGACCCCGCATACATTCGCGATCACATCGAGGAAGTTCGCACCGGGCTGCGCAACCGCGGCCTCGATCCGGACAAGGCGCTCGAAGAGATCGCCATGCTCGAGACCGCACGCCGCAGGCTGATTCCTGAGGTCGAAGGTCTTAAGCGCCAGCAGAACACCTCAGGCGACGAAATCGCCCGCGCCAAACGTCACGGCCAGGACGCCGCGTCGATTCAGGAAGCCAGCCGCCTGCGGGCGCAGCAGATCAAGCAGCTCGGATTCCAGCTCGATTCAGTCAATCACCAGCGCTCGGTTGCGGTCCTCAACCTGCCGAATCTGCCCCACTCGACCGTCCCGGTCGGCAAGAGCGCGGCGGAGAATGTCGAAGTACGCCGGTCAGGAGAACCGGCGACGTTCGATTTCAACCCCGTGCCGCATTGGGATCTCGGGCCGGCGCTCGGCATCATCGATTTCGAGCGGGGCACGAAGATCGCGGGCGCGCGATTCACCGTCCTGAGCGGTGCCGGCGCGCGATTGTCGCGCGCGCTGATCAACTTCATGCTCGATGTGCACACGCGCGAGCACGGCTACCGCGAGGTCGAGCCGCCGTTCCTCGCCAACAGCGCGACCCTGCAGGGCACCGGTCAATTGCCGAAGTTCGAGCAGGATCTGTTCAAAATTGCCGGCGACTGGGATCTCTACCTGGTGCCGACGGCGGAAGTTCCCCTCACGAACATGCACCGCGCGGAGATCCTCGATGGACGCGATCTGCCTATCCTCTACACCGCGTACACGCCGTGCTTCCGCAGCGAGGCCGGATCCTACGGGCAGGACGTCCGCGGATTAATCAGGCAGCATCAGTTCGACAAAGTCGAGCTGGTGCGATTCACGACCCCCGAGCAATCCTACGAGGCGCTCGAAGCGTTGACCTTGAACGCCGAGGAAATCCTCAAGCGTCTCGAATTGCCCTACCGCACACTACTGTTGTGTACGGGCGACATGGGATTCGCGTCGGCGAAGACCTACGACATCGAGGTCTGGCTGCCGAGCCAGAAGACGTACCGGGAAATTTCGTCCTGCAGCAACTGCGAGGCGTTCCAGGCAAGGCGCGCGAATATCAAATTCCGCACCGCCGGCACCGGCAAGGCCGACTTCGCGCACACCCTGAACGGATCCGGACTCGCGGTCGGCCGGACACTGATCGCGATTCTGGAAAACTATCAGCAGAAGGACGGTTCGGTCGTGGTCCCTACCGCACTGCGGCCGTACATGGATGGACGGGAAGTGATCACGAAATAGTCTACCGACTACCGACTAAGAAGAGCTTCTCCTGCCGCTTGAGCGCCCAGTGCGTCTTGCCGTCGGCGCCCACCATCATGTCCTCTTCCTGCGCGATGCGTACAGGCTGGCCATCCCACTCCGGCACCGGCGACGTCGCCTGCAGCTCGACTGAAAACCACATCGACGGAACCACTTTCGCATCGCCGCGGCCGGGCACACCGTCCTGGTAATCCCACAGGCCGATGAGCGGTCCGGCGCCATGACCGTTCATCCCGATCGGATGTGAGTACATCGTGCCGCTGATGCCCTTGGCTTTCATCCGCGCCAACACCGCTCCGAGGATTTCGTTGCCCGTGCGACCAGGCCGCGTCTCTTCCATCGCGATGTCCTGCATCGCGTTGCCGTTCGCCAGCGCCATCTTCAGACCAGCCGGCGCATCGGTCTCGCCCGGCCGCAGCACATACGCGTTGTGTTGTGTGTCGGTGTTGAGCCGCGCCACGGTGATCCCCACATCGCAGTGGAGGACATCGCCCGGCTGGATCATCGGATCCTCGCCGAGTTGCTCGCCTGTGACGCCCTTACGCTGGACCTCGATGCTCGGCTGAAACCAGGTACCGAGACCCTGATCGTTGGTCCGCTGGCGCCACCACCAGACCAGCTCGCTGGTGTGGGTTTTTCCAGGCGTGATCACCTTGTCCGAGAACATCGTCTGCGTCATCTGCCAGACCAGAGCCGTCATCTTCTCGAAGAACGCTTCCTCCTCGGGCAGACGCGACGCGATCAGTTCGAGCGGCAGGCGCTCCGCATCGCGAAATCGCCCGGTCCACGTCTTGCCGAGGGCCTCGCTCATGCCCTGCAGTTCGCCGCTCGACAATCCGTCGCTGAATGCGAAGATGGTCGAGCGATCGATCCCGATCACTTTCGGCTTGCGCTCTTCGATCACCTGTTTCAACAACATCCATTGCTCGTCGCCCCACAGTTCGGCCTGCCGGCCGCCGACGGCGGAGGCGACGGCCTTCATCGAACTCCGTGCTTCGTACACGCCGCCCTGGCTGGTGCCGCCGAGCGCGATCCGTTCGACGCACGCTGCACTGGCGGCGGCACCGGTCGCCGCGCACTTGTCGAAGAACACGTAGATCGTCCGGCGTCGCGCGAAGAACGTTTCGGGGGCGGTGATCGACGAGAACACCGGATCCTCGTTGTACTCGCGCATTGGCACGACCCACATGTCGATGCCGTGCTTTCGCATCAGAGCCGGCAGAAACGTGTCGAGGCGCTTCTTGAGCCACGCCTGCTGCATGACCGCCTGCTCGCGCAGCGTCCCGAACGGACGTTCGGGTGCCTGCGCGGCGGCAAGACCTGGAAGCGCAAAACAGAAAGCGGCGAGGAGCGCGGTTCGGCGATAAGACGGTGTCATGGCTGAACTTTAGACCGCAGGAGCCGTTTCGCCAAGTGACGGGACGACGACCGCTGGGCTTCGACAGTGTGCGAGGCAGATACGGTTGGGCTCTGTTGTGTCCGAATAGCAACAACTTAATTCCAGCGTCCTTTGTGCGTCTCTGGATGCATTCATGCACCACAAGAGGACTTATGCGCGATACGCTATCTGCTGAGTTTCTGCGCGCGACCGACACAAAGCTCAACACGGCGGTCCGCGAAGAACCTATCATCGGAACTCCAAAAATCACGTCCGGGGAACGTTCATCGTCATGGGTGTGTCAAACCAACCTTGCGCTCTCGCTGTTTTCACGCAGCGCATCCGGTGCGTCCTGGTCTGCGCGGCCTTTGCGCTCGCGTTGCCCGCAGCCGCAGGAGCGCAGACAGTTGCGGTGAGCGACGAGGCCTCGTTGCGCGCCGCGTTGTCGACGGCTGTGGCCGGCACGACGATTCTCTTCACCGGCAACATCACGCTCACCGCCGATCTCCCGAGCGTCTCGACGGGACTCACGATTGACGGCGGCGGATTCGCGTTGTCCGGCAACAACCAGTACCGCGGATTCGTCGTCGCGGGCTACGACGCGACGCAGACGCCGACGGCCATCACCGTCACCATCCAGAACATCACGATTCAGAACACGACGGCGACCGGCGGTGTCGGCGGCAGCGGCATCGCTGGCGGAGGAGGCGGCGCAGGACTCGGCGGCGCGCTGTTCATCGGACAGCAGGCGACGGTCAACGTGAGCAACGTCAACCTGCTGTCGAACGCGGCGGCCGGCGGTGCAGGTGGCGCTGGGGGTGCCGCTTCGACCTTCAGCGGCGGTGGCGGCGGCGTCGGCGGCGCGGGCGGTGCCGGCACCGTCAACGGTCCTGGCGGCGGTGGTGGATTCGGCAACAGCGCGACCGGCGGCAGCGGTAGCGTCGCCGGCGACGGTGGCAGTGGAATTCTTGTCGGCGCGCCAACCGGCGGTGACTTCGGCAGCCCGCCGCCGAGCGGCGGCGCGAGCGCAGGTGGCGGCGCCACCCTCAGCAGGCAAGCGTCCGGCGGCGGCGCGGCGTCCGCAGCGAATTACGGCGGCGGTGGTGGCGGCATCCAGACTGGGGCGGGCGGTGCTGGGGGTGCCGGCGGGTTTGGCGGCGGCGGCGGCGGCGGCGACGCAACCGGCGGTGCCGGTGGCTACGGCGGCGGCGGTGGTGGCGCGGTCAGCGGTACCGGTGGCGCGGCCGGCCAGTACGGCGGCAGCGGCTCGACGGCCGCCAACGGCGGCGGTGGCGGTGGCGGCGCGCTCGGTGGCGCCATTTTCAATTCCGGCAGCCTGACGATTTCTGGTGCGTTCACGATCAACGGCGCCAGCGTCATCGGTGGCGCCGGTGCGGCAGGCGCGGGCGACGGCGGAGCATTCGGCAGCGCGCTTTTCAGCACCGGCTTCGGCTTCGTCATGTTCCAGCCAGGCGCAGGACAGACGATGACCGTCAACGGATCGATTTCCGACGAGTTCGGCAGCGCCGGCACAGGTGGCGAGAGTCAGGTTGAGGCGAACGGCGCCGGCACGGTGGTGTTGACCGGCAACAACAGCTATTCCTTCGGCACCAGCGTGGCCTCGGGCACGCTCAGCGTCTCGGCGGATCAGAATCTTGGTCGCGCGCTTTCCGGCGTGACCATCGGTAACGGCACGCTTCAGATCACTGGTACCGACACATTTACCAGACCGATCGACACCTCGGGCGTCATCGCGCACATCGCGGTCACGCCTGGCAACGTCGCCACCTGGACTGGAGTCGTGGGCGATCCCGAAGGTTCTCACGGACTGCTCCTGAGTGGCGGCGGCACCCTCGTGCTCACGAATGCCAGCAACGACTACACGCTCGGCACCTTCGTCAACGAGAACAGCGAAATCGTCGCGACCAGTGACGGCGCGCTCGGCCATCCCTATTTCGGGACCGGTGGGCCGGTTTTTCTTGGGGACACGACCAGCGGCGGCACGCTCGGATTCGGCGCGAGCTTCATCACGCCGAGAGCGGTCACGCTCGGCGCGGCTGGCGGCACGCTCGACGTGCTCGGCTCATTCGTGTCCGGTGTCAGCGGTCAGGTTTCGGGCGCCGGCAATTTGACCAAGGTGGGCACCGGGACACTGTTGCTGTCCGGCGACAACACCTACAGCGGGGCGACCATCGTCAACGGCGGCACGCTCGTCGGATCGAGCCCCACCGCTTTCGGAACCAGCACCTCGCTTGTCGTCAACCCGGCCGGGATCGCCGACCTTGGCGGGTACGATCGCGCCTTCAATTCCTTATCGGGCGGAGGAAGCATTGCGATCGGTGCGGCCAACCTCACCATCGGCAGCGACGGATCGAGTAGTGCGTTTTCAGGCTCGATCAGCGGATCGGGCACTTTGACGAAAGCTGGGGGAGGCACGCTCACCCTTACCGGACCGAACACCTTCTCGGGCAGACTGGCGTTGACGAACGGGACCGTCCTCGTGAACGCGGATGCCGCGCTCGGTGCACTCGGCGCCGGCTTGACCGCGGGCACGGCCACCACCAGCGGCACGCTCGCAATCGACGCGGCCTCCTTCTCGTCGGCTCGACCAATCGTGATCAACGGCGGCGGACTGATCGTCGACACTTCCGGTGGCACCAATGCGACGTTAAGCGGAGGCATCAGCGGCGCCGGCGGTCTGACGAAAGCCGGCGTTGGCGTTCTGACGCTGACCGGATCCAATTCGTTCGCCGGCATCACGCAGATTCAGTCCGGGCGACTCGTCGCCGGCGGCAACAACTCACTCGGCGCGAGCGGACTGGTGTCGGTCGCGGCGGGCGCCGAACTCGACGTTGTTGCCGGCAGCCAGGCCATCAACCAATTGTCCGGTAGCGGCGGACTCGCCGTCTCGAGTGGCGCCACGGTCATCGTCGGCGGCGACGGGTCGAGCTCGGCGTTCGACGGCGCGATCACCGGCGGCGGCAGCGTCACCAAAAACGGCGGCGGCACCCTGAACCTGAGCGGCGCCAGCACCTACTCCGGCGGCACCACGGTATTGGGTGGCACGCTCGTCGGATCGAGCCCGACCGCCTTCGGTACCAGCACATCGTTGGTCGTGAACGCCGGCGGTACGGCAGATCTTGGCGGGTACAATCGTGCGTTCAACTCCGTGACGGGTGGAGGAGTCGTGGCTATCGGCGGGGGCAACCTGACCATAGGCGGCGATGGTTCGAGCTCCGCCTTCGCCGGCACAATCGTCGGCGCCGGCGGCGTCACGAAAAGCGGCGGCGGTACGTTGAACCTGACCGGCGCCAACAACTACTCCGGCGGCACGACGGTATTGGGCGGCACGCTCGTTGGATCGAGCCTGACCGCGTTCGGCACCAGCACATCGTTGGTCGTCAACAGCGGTGGGACGGTTGACCTGGGCGGCTACGATCGCGCGTTCAATTCCTTGACCGGCGGCGGAGGCGTGGCCATCGGCGGCGCCAACCTCACGATAGGCAGCGACGGGTCCAGCAGTACGTTCGCCGGATCGATCAGCGGATCGGGCGTACTTACGAAAGCCGGTGGAGGTACGCTCGCGCTCACCGGGACGAATACGTTCTCCGGTGGCTTGGCGTTGACGAGCGGAACCGTGCTCGTGAACGCGGACGCGGCACTCGGGGCAGTCGGTGCCAGCCTGACCGCGGGCACCGCCACCGGCAGCGGCACGCTCGCGATCGACGCCGCGTCGTTTTCATCGTCGCGGCCAATCGTCATCAACGCCGGTGGGCTGATCGTTGACACCTCAGGCGGCACCAACGCGACGCTGAGCGGCGGCATCAGTGGCGCCGGCGGTCTGTTGAAAAACGGCGGCGGCGCCCTGACTCTGGCCGGCGACGACACCTACTCGGGCGGCACGCTGGTGGCAGCCGGTCTGCTCTCAGGCACCACCGCCAGCGTGCGGGGCAGTATCGACAACAACGCGGCAATGGCGCTCCGCCAGGACAGCAACGGCACGTTCAACGGCGTCATCGCCGGCTCTGGAACGCTCGACAAGTTCGGCGCCGGCACGGTCACCATCAACGGCAACACGCCGATGACCGGGTTGACCATGGTGGATGAAGGCGGCCTGGCCGTGAACGGCAACATGGCCGGCAGCGTGGCCGTCGGATCCGGCGCCACCTTCACCCTCAACGGCATCGTCGCCGGCGGCATTTCAGTGGCGCCAAAGGGTCTGTTCGCGATGAACGGAGCGGTGCTCGGTGACATGACGCTGGGCGCCAACGGCACCTACAACCTGTCGGGCACGATCACAGGAAACCTGAGTCTTGCCGGCACCGTGAGTGTGTCTGCCCCTGGCAGTTCGACGAGCGCGTTCAATGCGATCCGTTTCGGAGCCGCTGGCGGCGGCATCGTCACTGCCGCGACGGCCAGGACGGTGCCAACGCTGTTCGTGAACGGCAACCTGACCACCGTCCCCGGATCGACGCTCGCGGTCACCGTGGCGCAAGGCGCTGCCGCACCCGTTCAAGTCGCCGGCACCGCGACACTGACCGGCACCCATCTCCTGGTTTCGATCGACGATCCGAATCCGTCCCGCGCCGCGACCTATCTGGCGCTGACCGCCCAGAAGGGCGTCACCGCGACGCAGAACGATCTCAGCACCACCTCGGCGTCGCTGCTGCCGATATTGAGGACCGACGGCAACAACCTGATGGTCACGATCCTCAACCTCGCGACGCCGTTGTCCACATCGGTGACAGGTCGAAACCCCGGCGCCGTGGGGAAGGCGGTCGACCGTACGAAGTTCGGAGCAGGCGGAGACTACGCCGCCGTGGTGCGCGAGCTGACGGCGTTGAGCGGACCGCAGCTCGAGAACGCGCTGGAGCAGTTGTCGGGCGAGATTCATTCGAGCGTGCTGCGCATGACGCAGCTCGACTCGCAGGGCACCGTCGAACTGGTCAAGGACTCGCTCTCCGATTTCGAGCATGGGATGGACGACAAGGCCGAGGCCGACAAGGCCGCGGGCAGGCCGTTCAGTCGCGCCGGACAGCCGTGGATCCAGCTGGCGGCCTCGCACACCAGTTTCAGAGGCGACAACGCCAGCGCCGGCGGCGCCAACGTCGGGGGCAGCGGCGCCGGCTACGACTACAAGATGTCGCCGGCGTTGACTCTGGGCGGCGGTGGATCGCTGAGCCTCGGCGGGCTGTCGCTCACCGAGATCAGCGGATCGAGCACCATGACGTCGCCGCACGTCTTCGGCTATTCGGGATACGGCCTCGGCTTCATCAAGATTCACGGCGGCGGCAGCCTCGCGCACATCAAAATGTCGACCACTCGCAATATCAACTTCGCGGCGACAGTTCCCGACGTCAACGGCAATCAGGCGCCGCTGTCGAACGGCATCGACCGCGACGCGACCAGTGAACAGGTTGCCGACGTGCGCGAAGCCTGGACCGAAGTGCAGAGCACGCAGAAGTCCGACACCTGGACCTTCGACTCGAAGGTCGGCTACCGTGCCACGCACCTCGATCGTCAGCCGTATTCCGAAACCGGCGCCGATTCGATCTCGCTCGATGCGCTCGCCACGATCTTCCAGACCCGCGACGCCAGCGTCGATTTCCACGCCTTCCGGCGCAGCGGCAACTGGCGCCCGAACATCCTGGTCAGCTATCACCACACCTACGGCGACATCTCCAACGTCGCCGACGTGAAGTTCCAGGGCGTGCCCAACAGCCAGTTCGACGTGGTCGGCGCGCAGGTGCCGCTCGACACCTACAACGGCCTGTTCGGCCTGACCGTTCGCACCGGCTCGGGCCTCGAGTACACCGTCGAGTACGAGACCAGGCAGAGCGTGGACGAATCGACCAACGCGTTCCATTTCCGCGTGCGTTTCAGATAACCAGCGGCAGCGTCCCAAGGACGTGACGACATGAAGCGGTACACGGCGACGATTGGTGTCCTGATTGCCGGTCTGGCTGGCGCCGCCGGCTACCACCACGTTTCGCGAGACGTCGCGGCGCAGCCGATCGCGCCGCCGGCAGCCGTCGCGATTCCGCCGCCGTCCACCGGCGACACGCTGCAAGTGTCCGACCTCTACCATCTCCGCTCCGTTGGCGACGTGCAGCTGTCTCCTGACGGTTCCAGCGTCGCGTATGCGGTGGTGAATAACGACAAGCCCGGCCGGCCCTACACGCAGGTCAGGGTGATGAATCTCGCGAATCGGGCATCCAACCGTCTCGGCGGCGCGGCCGGCTCGGCGTCCACGCCGCGATGGTCGCCCGATGGCCGCTCGATCGCCTACGTCGGCGGCGACGGCCAGCGCTTCGGGCTGTTCGTCGCCGGCGCGGATGGGTCTCAACCGCGGTTTGTAGCACCGGTCCAGAGCACCAACCACCCGCTGCCATCGTCTGGCGATCAGCTCGCCTGGTCGCCGGATGCCAGGAGCATCGCGTTCGTGTCCGCCACCGCCGGACCCGAACAGGACGCCAACGGCGATCCGATGGTGATCACGCGCTACTTGTACAAGCCCACGGCGTCGGAAGGCCTGACGCGTTTCAACGACAACCGGCGGCTGCACATTTTCGTCGCCGATCTGGCGTCAGGCGCGGTCAAACAGCTGACCACGGGCGACTACTACGAGCATTCGCTGGACTGGTCTCCCGCCGGCGATCGGATCCTGTTCGTGTCCAATCACGAACCCGATCCGGATCGGTTCTTCAACTACGACATCTTCACCGTTCGCGTCGCCGACGGCGCGATCGCGCAGCTCACGCGGACGAAGAACGCCGAATACCATCCCAGCTGGTCCCCCGACGGCAAGCGGATCGCGTATTCGGGCACGACGCGTTCGCTGACCTCCTCGGAAACCACGATGGAGGATACCCACGTCTGGGTCGCGAACGCTGACGGCAGCGATCGACATTCAATCGGCGACTCGCTCGACAACCGTCAGGGGACGCCGCGATGGTCGGGCGACAGCCGCACCATCTATTTTGGTCTGCAGGAGAAAGGCCAGACGCATCTCTACAAGGTCCCCGCCGCCGGCGGCCGGGCCGAGCTCGCGCTCGGCGACAACGGATCGATCGGCGCCTGGTCACGTACCGATCAGGGTGGGTCCTGGACGCTGGCGTACGCGCTTGCGACGCCGGCAGGTCCGTCAGAGCTGCATGTCGCGAGAAGCACCAGCGCTCCGGTTGCGGTGACGACCCTGAATCAGGCGCTCCTGAAGGGCAAGAAGATCGGCGGCGTCGAGGCGTTTGCGTTCGCGAGTTTCGACGGCACGCCGATCGAAGCCTTTCTCACCAAACCCGTCGACATCCCAGCCGGTTCCAGACATCCGCTCATCGTCATGATGCACGGCGGCCCGCATGGGCAGCAGGGGCCCGAATTCAACGCCAAGGCGCAGCTGTACGCAGCGCGCGGGTGGGCCTCACTGATGGTGAACTACCGCGGTTCGACCGGCTACGGCCAGAAGCTGACCGATGCAATTTTTGCGGATCAGGATGGCGGCGAGGCCCGAGACGTCGTGGCCGGCGTCGATGCGGCGCTCAAACGGTTCCCGTGGCTCGACGGACAGAAGATGGGTCTCGAAGGCGGCAGCTACGGCGGCCAGCTCGCGAACTGGATCATCACCCAGACCGACCGGTTCAGCGCCGCGATTCCGACGGCCGGCATCTCCAACCTGGTGACGCAGAACTATCTGTCGTACTACCACGACTACCTGGCGGTGGAATACGGCGGGTTCCCTCACCAGAACGGGATCATCGACAAGTTGTGGGAGCGCTCGGCCATCCGCTACGCCAACCGCGTCAAGACGCCGACCATGTTCGTGCACGGCGAGAACGACAACGATGTCCCCATCGCCGAGGCGGAGCAGTTCTACATCGCGCTGCGGGACGTCGGCGTCGAGACGATCATGGTCCGCTACCCGCGCGAGGGCCACGGCATCCGGGAGACCGGTCACACCATCGACATGATCGAACGCAGCATCAGTTGGTACGACCGGCACTTTCAGCACCCACCGCCGGCCACGCGCTGATGCGCAGGGCCGGGGAATCGCCGGTCCACCTCCGCCGGCCGCTGCCGTTTGAGCATTCCAGCGAGAAGCGGTACGCATGGCATGAACCATTCCTGAAAGGCATGGGTTCAATCGGATGATTGTATTTTACTTCTAGCTCCAGCCCTGTAATAACTGGCGTTCCATGTCTCTGCCTGGTCCGGCCGGTCTCTACGATCCGCGCGACGAACACGACGCGTGCGGCGTCGGCTTCGTGGTCGACATCCAGGGCCGGCGCTCGCACGGGGTCATCGAGCAGGGCCTGCAGATCCTGCTCAACCTGCTGCACCGCGGCGCCTGCGGGTGCGAGGCCAACACCGGCGACGGCGCAGGCATCCTCATTCAGATGCCGGATCGCTTCCTGCGCAAGGCGACCGCCGCGCTCGGCTTCTCACTGCCTCCCGCCGGTCACTACGGCGCCGGCCTGGTGTTTCTGCCGACCAATCAGGCTGCTCGCGAGCGGCTTCGGCAGCTGATCGAAGAAACCGTTCGCGCTGAAGGCCACGCCGTGCTCGGCTGGCGCGTGGTTCCTGGCGACGACTCGACCCTGGGCGCGTCGGCACGCGCGACCAAGCCGGTCATCGAACAGCTGTTCGTCGAGGACCGCCAGCGCTCGGGGTCAGAGAGCGAGGCGGCTGCGCGTCAGCGCTTCGAGCGAGCGCTCTACGTCATTCGCAAGCACGTCGAGCACGCCGTCGATCGGCTGGCGGTTCCCGAGGCCGGCAGTTTCTACATCGTCAGCCTCTCGGCCAACACGCTGATCTACAAAGGCATGCTGACGGCCGATCAGATCGCGCCGACGTTTCCGGATCTGACCGACCCGGACATGGAGTCGGCGCTTGCGCTGGTGCACCAGCGCTTCAGCACCAACACGTTCCCGTCGTGGCCGCTGGCGCACCCGTACCGCTACGTCGCGCACAACGGCGAGATCAACACGCTGCGCGGCAACGTCAACTGGATGCACGCCCGCGAAGGGCTCCTGAAGTCGGCGGTGTTCGGCGACGACCTGAAGAAGATCCTGCCGGTCATCCGCGAGGGCGGCAGCGACACCGCCACGTTCGACAACGTGCTCGAGTTGCTGGTGATGTCGGGACGATCGCTGCCGCACGCCGATCCTGATGATGATTCCCGAGCCGTGGTCGAACCACGAGACGATGACGCCCGAGGTCAAGGCGTTCTACGAGTTCCACTCGTCGCTGATGGAGCCGTGGGACGGCCCGGCGTCGATCGCTTTCACCGACGGCTCGGTGATCGGCGCGGTGCTCGATCGCAACGGCCTTCGGCCGTCGCGCTACTACGTCACCACCGACGACCTCGTCGTGATGGCGTCCGAGGTCGGCGTGCTCGACATTCCGGCGGAAAACATCCTGATGAAGGAGCCGCCTCCATCCCGGCCGGC
The DNA here is from genome assembly GCA_963711765.1 of uncultured Acidobacteriota bacterium. Classification (GTDB taxonomy): domain Bacteria; phylum Acidobacteriota; class Vicinamibacteria; order Vicinamibacterales; family CAVVIG01; genus CAVQFC01. The sequence goes on from CAVQFC010000001.1 coordinate 873,352, forward strand.
ATCTTCCTCGTCGACACGGTCCAGGGCCGGATCGTGTCCGACGAAGAGGTCAAGCGCGAGCTCGCCGCCGCGCAGCCGTACGGTCAGTGGCTGGCCGATCATCTGGTCGACATCGAGGAGCTTCCGGTCGCACCGCACCTGCCGCCTCTCAGCCACGAGACGGATCCTGCAGCGCCAGCAGCTGTTCGGCTACACCCAGGAGGATCTGCGGCATCCTGCTCGCGCCGATGGCCACCAGCGGCGACGAGCCGATCGGTTCGATGGGCACCGACACGGCGCTGGCGGTGCTGTCGAATCGGCCGCGCCTGCTCTACGACTACTTCAAGCAGCTCTTCGCGCAGGTCACCAATCCGCCGCTCGACGCGATCCGCGAAGAGCTCGTGACGACGATGGAGTCGACGATCGGTCCGGAGGGAAACCTGCTCGAACCACGTCCCGAGTCGTGCCGCCAGATCAAGATCAAGTATCCGATCATCGACAACGACCAGACCGCGAAGCTGCGCTACGTCTACGAGCCGGCGTTCAAGTCGATCACGCTGCCGATGGTCTTCGACGCGAGCAAGGGCGGTGCGGGTCTCGCTGCCGCGATGGACCGGCTGAAGAAGAGCGCCAGCGACGCCGTCGTCGTCCGGCTACACGATCCTGATCCTTTCCGACCGCGGCGCCGATCGCGATCAGGCGCCGATTCCGAGCCTGCTGGCGACCGCCGGCGTGCACCATCACCTGGTCCGCCAGGGCACCCGCACGCAGTGCGGCCTGGTCGTCGAATCCGGCGACGCGCGCGAAGTGCACCACTGCGCGCTGCTGCTCGGCGTACGGCGCCGGCGTGGTCAACCCGTATCTCGCGTTCGAAACGCTCGACGACATGATTCGTCAGCGGCGGCTGGTCGGCGTCACGCACGACGAAGCGGTCGTCAACTACGTCCATGCGCTGAACAAGGGCATCCTGAAGGTGATGTCCAAGATGGGCATCTCCACGCTGCAGGGCTATTGCGGCGCGCAGATCTTCGAGGCCGTCGGTCTCGATCGCCCGCTTGTCGATCGCTACTTCACCGGCACCGCGTCGCGGATCGGCGGCGTCGGCCTCGACGTGGTCGCAGAGGAGGTGGCTCGGCGTCACCGCTACGCCTTCCCGCACGCGCTCGGGCGGTTCGCCGGAACTCGAAAACGGCGGCGAGTACCAGTGGCGCCGCGACGGCGAGTATCACCTCTTCAACCCCGACACCGTCTTCAAGCTGCAGCACTCGACCCGCAGCGGCCAGTACTCGATCTTCAAGGAGTACACGCGCCTGGTGGACGACCAGAGCGTGCGGCAGGCGACGCTGCGCGGCCTGCTGCAGTTCACCGCCGACGGCGCGTCGATTCCGATCGAGCGAGGTCGAATCGGTCGACAGCATCGTCAAGCGGTTCGCGACCGGCGCGATGTCGTACGGATCGATCAGCCAGGAAGCGCACGAGACGCTGGCGATCGCGATGAACCGGATCGGCGGCAAGTCGAACACCGGCGAGGGCGGCGAGGATCCGGCGCGGCTGACCCCTGACGCCAACGGCGACTGGCGGCGCAGCGCCGTCAAGCAGGTCGCGTCGGCGCGATTCGGCGTCACCAGCGAATACCTGGTGAACGCCGAGGATCTCCAGATCAAGATGGCGCAGGGCGCCAAGCCTGGCGAAGGCGGTCAACTGCCCGGCCACAAGGTCTATCCGTGGATCGCGAAGGTGCGCCACGCCACTCCCGGCGTCGGGCTGATTTCGCCGCCGCCGCACCACGACATCTATTCGATCGAGGATCTGGCGCAGCTGATCTACGACCTGAAGAACGCGAACCCGAGGGCGCGCATCTCGGTGAAGCTGGTCGCGGTCTCGGGCGTGGGAACGATTGCGGCCGGCGTGGCGAAAGCGCATGCCGACGTCATCCTGATCTCAGGTCACGACGGCGGCACCGGCGCGTCGCCGCTGACCAGCATCAAACACGGCGGCGTGCCGTGGGAACTGGGCCTGGCCGAAACGCAGCAGGTGCTGTTGATGAACAAGCTGCGCGATCGCGTCGATCGTGCAGGTTGACGGACAGCTGAAGACCGGCCGCGACGTCGTGATCGCCGCGCTGATGGGCGCCGAGGAATTCGGTTTCGCGACGGCGCCGCTGGTCGTATCCGGCTGCGTGATGATGCGGGTCTGCCATCTCAACACCTGCCCGGTCGGGATCGCCACGCAGGACCCGGCGCTGCGAGCGCAGTTCTCCGGCAAGCCCGAGTTCGTCGATCAACTTCTTCCGCTTCATCGCGGAGGAAGTGCGCGAATACATGGCGCAGCTCGGCTTCCGCACGCTCGACGAAATGGTCGGCCGCGTGGATCGCCTCGAAGTCCGCGAGGCCGTCGACCACTGGAAAGCGAAAGGACTCGACTACTCCGCCATCCTGCACGAGCCGAAGACGCTGCCGGGCGCGCCGCGACGCAAGATGCAGGCGCAGGACCACGGACTCGATCAGGCGCTCGACAACGAGTTGATCGCGGCATCGGTCGACGCGCTCGATCACGGCCGTCCGGTCTCCCTGAACCGCACCATCCGCAACGTCCACCGGGCCGTTGGCACCATGCTCGGTTACGAAGTGACCCGCCGCTGGGGCGGCAGCGGTTTGCCCGACGACACGATCTCGCTGCAGTTCACCGGGTCGGCCGGCCAGAGTTTCGGCGCGTTCATCCCGCGCGGCATCACGCTGACGCTCGAAGGCGACGCCAACGACTATGTCGGCAAGGGGCTGTCCGGCGGACGGATCATCGTGGCGCCGCCGCACGGTTCGAGCTTCGCCGCCGAGGACAACGTCATCGCCGGCAACGTGGCCCTGTACGGCGCCACCAGCGGCGAAGCCTACTTCCGCGGCGTCGTCGGCGAACGCTTCGCGGTGCGCAACTCCGGCGCCACCGCGGTGGTCGAAGGCGTCGGCGATCACGGCTGCGAGTACATGACCGGCGGGCGCGTCGTGGTGCTCGGCAAGACCGGCCGGAACTTCGCCGCCGGCATGAGCGGCGGCATCGCCTACGTGTTGAACAGTTCGCGGGCGTTCGAGCGCCGCTGCAACCGCGAGCTGGTCGATCTCGAGCCGCTCGACCGCGAGGACCTGGCGCTGGTGTGCGATCTGATCACTCGACACGTCGCCCTGACCGGCAGCGAGCTCGGCTCGCGCCTGCTCGCGGCGTGGGAGATGACGTCGAAAGCCTTCACCAAGGTCATGCCGCGCGAATACAAGCGTGCGCTGGCCGAGACGATGGCTGGTCGAGGCGCATGGGTAAGGTCACCGGGTTCATCGAGGTCCAGCGTCAGAAGCCCGCGTCGCGCCCGATTTCGGAGCGTCTGCACGACTGGCGCGAGGTGCCGATCCCGTACGAGGAGTCGGTACTGCGGGATCAGACCGGCCGCTGCATGGACTGCGGCATTCCGTTCTGCCATCAGGGCTGTCCACTCGGCAACCTGATTCCGGACTGGAACGATCTGGTCTATCGCAACCGCTGGGACGCGGCGATCGAGCGGCTGCACGCGACCAATAATTTTCCGGAGTTCACCGGGCGGTTGTGTCCGGCGCCGTGCGAAGGGTCCTGCGTGCTGGGGATCAACAACTCGCCGGTCACGATCAAGTACGCGGAGAACGCGATCATCGAGCGTGCCTTCGAAGAGGGCTGGGTGGTCGCCAGGCCGCCGCTGACTCGCACCGGGAAGCGGGTGGCGGTGGTCGGTTCAGGGCCGGCCGGACTGGCCGCGGCCGATCAGTTGAACCGCGCCGGTCATCTCGTCACCGTGCTCGAGCGCGCCGATCGGATCGGCGGCCTGCTGCGCTACGGCATCCCCGAATTCAAGCTGGAGAAGCGGTGGCTCGAGCGCCGGCTCTCGTTGATGCGCGAGGAAGGCGTCATCTTCCGCACCAACAGTCACGTCGGCGTCAACGTGGACGCGCAACAGCTGAAAAAAGAATACGACGCGATCGTGGTCGCGGGCGGCTCGACCGTGCCGCGCGACCTGCGTGTGCCGGGACGCGAACTCGCCGGCATCCACTTCGCGATGGAATACCTGACCGTCCAGAACAAGGCCAGCGAGGGCGACGCCGTCGACGTGATCAGCGCGCGGGACAAACACGTGATCATCATCGGCGGCGGCGATACCGGCGCCGACTGCCTCGGCACCGCGCATCGTCAGGGCGCGAAAAGCGTGCGGCAGCTGGAGCTGCTGCAGCGGCCGCCGGACACGCGCTCGCCGAACAATCCGTGGCCGACCTGGCCGAATATCTTCCGCGTGTCGGGCGCCCACGAGGAAGGCGGCGAACGTCATTTTTCAGTCGCGACGGAACGCTTTTCCGCCGGCGCAGACGGTCGCGTCGCTTGTTTGCACGCGATTGGGACCGAGACCAAACAGACCGTCGAGTTCGACGCTGATCTCGTGCTGCTGGCGATGGGCTTTGTCGGACCCGAGCGCAACGGCATCATCGACGGACTGGGAATCGCGCTCACCGAGCGCGGTACTGTCGCACGCGACGCCAACTGGATGACCAACGTGCCGGGCGTGTTCGCCGCCGGCGACATGCAGCGCGGCCAGTCGCTGATCGTCTGGGCGATCGCCGACGGCCGGAGCAGCGCCAGGGGCGTTGACGCGTACCTGATGGGCAGCTCGTCGCTGCCCGCGCCCGTCGCCTAGCCGATGACGACGTCGCTCTCCAGCGTGGAAACCGCGCGCGTGGAGCTTCTCGCGGCGAGTGGACGGGGTGAAGGCGGCGCCCGCGCCCTGGAAATGTTCTCCGGCTGCGTCGACAGCCTCCTGCAGCGCCTCTGGGACGAGGCTCCGCCTTCCGCGAGCGCAGGCGTGCTCGTGGCTCTCGGCGGATACGGCCGCCGTCAGCTCTGCCTCTACTCCGACATCGACATCCTGCTGTTGTTCGACGGCACCATCGGTCCCGCGGAGGAGGCGCGTGTCCGCGCCATCCTGCACCCGCTCTGGGATCTGCAGTTCTCGGTGGGGCACCAGGTCCGGCAGGCGGACGAGTTCATCGAACTCGAAATCGACAACCCGAAGTTCCTGCTCGCGCTGATCGACGCGCGAACCGTGGCCGGCGATGCAGCGCTGCTCGACCGCGTCTCCACGCTGGTCCGCACTCCGGCGGCGCGCGCTCGCATCGTCGATGCGCTGACCCATCTCGTCGACGAGCGTCACGCCCGCTTCAACGACACCTTCTATCAGCTCGAACCCGACGTGAAAGACGCGCCTGGCGCGCTTCGTGACTTGCTCGCCGCGCAGACGATTGCGGCCCTGACCGATCCGACGCTGCTCGATCGCGGTCCCACCGATCGGGTGAAGCTCGACGAGGCGGCCGAATTCCTGCAGCGCCTGCGGTCCGTCGTGCACGTCGCGCACAAGCGCCACCGCAACGACTTGCTGCACGACATTCAGGAACAGGCCGCGGCCGTCATGGGCTACACCGGCGGGCCCCGTCAGCAGGTCGAGCGGCTGATGGGCGACTACTTCCGCCACGCGCGGGTCGTCAGCCGCTCACTGGCCTGGATTCGTCAGGCGGCGCCGGTACCGGTTGGCGTCAACCTGGTGCGTTCGCGCGACGGCAACGGCATTCGGTTCGTCGACGCCGACGCCGCGCAGGGCCATCCCGAACGCTGGTTATCGCTGTTCCAGGCCGCCATCCAATCGGGCGTGCCGGTGGCCGACGAAACGCGCACCTGGATTCAACAGCGAGTCGATCGCTGCTCGCCGGAGACATTTTTCCCGACCGCGGTCGAACGCGACGCGCTGCTCGAATTTCTCAAACCGCGCGCCGGCCTTTACGCTCGTCTGTCCGAGATGCACGACTGCGGACTGCTCGGCCGGATGTTCCCTGAGTTTCAGGCGATCTTCTGCCGCGTGGTGCGCGACTTCTACCACAAGTACACCGTTGACGAGCACACGCTCCTGACGATCCGGAACCTCGAACGGCTGGCCAGCCGCTCGGTCAAGGGCCGCGAGCGTTTCAGTTCGCTGATTGCCGATCTCGCCCATCCCGAACTGCTGGTGATGGCGCTGCTGTTCCACGATGTGGGCAAGTGGCGCGACGCGGAAAATCATTCGGCCGAGAGCGTGCGCATGGCGATGGACGCGATGCAGCGCCTGCAGCTCTCCGCCGAGTCGATGGCGCTGGTCGAGTTCCTGATCCGCAACCATACCCGGATGTCGCTGATCGCCTTTCGGCGCGACACCGACGATCCCGAAATGGTTCGTCAGCTCGCCGACCTGGTCGGCATCGAAGAGCGGCTGAAGATGCTGTGCCTGCTCACGCTGGTCGACATCGAAGCGGTCAATCCTGAAACGCTGACGCCGTGGCGCGAGGAGCTGCTGTGGCGTCTCTACGTGGATACCTACAACCACCTGACGCTCGGTTACGCCGACGATCGCATCGAACAGCGCGAAGCCGGCGTGAGGGCGCTCGCCGCCGGTCGTCCGGCAGACGTAGCCGACGAGGAAATCGCACGGTTCGTCGAAGGCCTGCCGCGCCGGTATTTGCGGTTGTTCTCTCCAGACGCCATTTATCGGCACATCCGCCTGTCGCGGGACATCAAGCCTGACGACGTCCACACCGACCTGCAGCGGAAGGGCTCGTTGTGGGAGCTGACCGTGGTCACGCTCGACAAGCTGAGCCTGTTCTCGAACATCTGCGGCACGCTGTCCAGTTTCGGCATGGATATCACTCGCGGCCAGGCCATGACCAGCCCCAATGGCCTCGTGCTCGACGTCTTCCAGTTCGCCGATCACGAACGGTTTTTCGAGTTGAACGCCAGCGGACCGGAACGGCTTCTCGCCGCGCTTCGCGAGGCCATCGTCGGCAGCATCGACGTGGCCGAGGCGGTGCGGTCCCGCGAGCGTGGCGTCCTGCATCGGCGCCGGCCCGGCGTCACCTCGACGCCGCCGGTCATTCACGCGGACAACCAGTCGTCCCGCCGCTACACGATTCTCGATATCGTCGCCGACAATGTGCTCGGGCTGCTGCATCGCGTCAGCCGCATCATCTCGAAGCACGGCTGCGACGTCGGCCTGGTGCTGATTTCAACCGAAGGCCAGCGGGCCATCGACGTGTTCCATATCACGCAGGCGGGCGCCAAGCTGTCCGATCAGGCCGTCGCCGAGTTGATCGCGGATTTCCCTCGGATGCTGGAGGCATAGATGAAGTTGATCAAGGCGATCGTGCGGCCGAACAAGGTCGATGATGTGAAGGACGCGCTGGGACGGGTGAACCTGCCGGGCATGACGGTGACCGAGGTGCGTGGCCACGGCAAGCAGAAAGGCCACATGGCCATCTACCGCGGCAAGGAATACGACGTCAGCCTGCTGCCGAAGATGGAAATCGAAGTGGTCGTCCCCGACGAGCTCGTCGACGAAGCGGTCGCAGCGATCATCGAGGCCGCCAGGACCGGCGAAATCGGCGACGGACGCGTGTTCGTGATCCCTGTCGAGCAGAGCTATCGCATTCGCACCGGTGAAAGGATCGACCAGTGAGGGCCGTCGCAGCTGCTCTTCTTCTTGGCTGCCTGCTGCTGCCTGCTACCGCGCTGTTCGCGCAGCCTGCGGCAGCCACCGCAGCCACGGCGGTCACCCAAAGCGATCTCGCGAAACTCGATCAGAAGATCGCAGCCGCGCAATCGTCGGCGGACAACGCCTGGATGCTGACCAGCGCCGCGCTGGTCCTGATGATGACCGGCCCGGGCCTCGCGCTGTTCTATGGCGGCCTGGTGCGCCAGAAAAACACGCTGTCGATCATGATGCAGAGCTTCGCGATGATGGCGCTGATCACCGTGCTGTGGGGCATCGTCGGCTACAGCCTGTGCTTTCGGCGAAGGCACACCGATCATCGGCGGCTTCAGCCACCTGATGCTGCGCGGCGTCGGCCTCGATCCCAACGCCGACTACGGCGCCACGATCCCGCAGCAGACGTTCATGATTTACCAGCTGATGTTCGCGATCATCACGCCGGCGCTGATCACCGGCGCCACCGCGGAGCGGATGACGTTTCGCGGCACGGTGATGTTCATGACGCTGTGGTTCCTCTGCGTCTACGCGCCGCTCGCGCACATGGTGTGGGGCAAGGGCGGCCTGCTGAACGCGTCGCTCGGCGGCCGGTTCCCGACGCTCGATTTCGCGGGCGGCACGGTGGTGCACATCACCTCGGGAGTGTCGGCGCTGGTGTGCGCGCTGTATCTCGGCAAACGCAGCGGCTATCCGAAGGATCCGATGCCGCCGCACAGCCTGGTGCTCAGCTTCATCGGCGCCTGCCTGCTGTGGGTGGGCTGGTTCGGGTTCAACGCCGGCAGCGCGCTCGCCTCGAACGGACTGGCGACCAGCGCGTTCGTCGCGACGCATTTTGCCGCCGCTGCCGCGACCGTCGGGTGGCTCGGCGCCGAGTGGGCGACACGCGGACGGCCGAGCGCGCTCGGCGCAATCTCAGGCGCGGTCGCGGGCCTCGTCGCGATCACGCCGGCGTCCGGCTTCGTCACCCCGATGCCGGCGCTGCTCATCGGCCTGGCCGGCGGCATCGGCTGCTTTCTGATGGTCACGTTCGTCAAGGGCATCTTCGGCTACGACGATGCGCTGGACGCGTTTGGCGTGCACGGCGCGGGCGGAACGATTGGAGCGCTGCTGACCGGCGTCTTCGCGACCCAGGCGATCAATCCGATCTTTCACGACGCGCAGAACCGAGCATTGCCGGTCGGTCTGATCGACGGCAACGGCGGTCAGCTGGGTTATCAGCTCGTCGGCATCGGCCTCGCCTGGGCTTTCGCGCTGGTCGGCACCATCGTCATCCTGAAGGTCACCGACCTGGTCGTCGGGATCCGCGTCAACGAGGGACAGGAGACCGAAGGCCTCGACCTCACCGAGCACGGCGAGGAAGCCTACAACCTCGAGATGTAGCGCGCCCGTGGTATCCGCCCTCAGGCGGACGTCGAAGGCCGGCTGAAGCCGGCCACTACTCTGCTGTCCGCGGAGCGACAGCCAGCGAGAGTCCTGCGCGGATCGCGAAGCCGAGTGCGACCAGAACGACGGCGCCAAACGCGTTGACGGTATCGCCGACAGTCGCACCGGCCAGGAATACCGTTGCGCCCACGAGCACGAGCGCCGCGGACCACGGGTAGCCCCATGCGCGAAACGGCCGTTCGCGGTTCGGCTCTCGCCGGCGCAAGACGATCAACGCCAGGCAGCAGACCACGTAGTTGGCGGCCAGGAAGAAGGACGCCACCGCCACCAGTCGCTGGAACGTGCCGGTCGCCACGAGTGCCAGCGCCACCATCGTCGTGGTGAGCATGGCGACCGCCGGTGTCCCGCCAGTCGTGACGAATCGCGGCTCGCCGCCACAGCAGTCCATCCCGCCCCATCGCGAACAGGATCCTGGTCCCGATCATCAGGATGGCGTTCATCATCGGCGGGAGCGAGACGATCGACAGGATCGTGATGATCTGGCGTCCCCGGCCCCCGATCAGAATCTGCGCGGCGTCGGCCGCCGGAAGCGTCGAGCGCGCGAGGTCGCCGAGCGGCATCACCCGCAGCAGCGCGATGTTGACCAGCAGGTAAACGACGATCACCGACACGACGCCGCCGATCATCGATCGCGGAATATTGCGACCGGGATCGCGGTCTTCTTCCGAGAAGTACAACGCCGCCTGCCACCCGCCATAGGCGATCACGACCGATTGCAGCGCGACGATCAGCGAGGACAGCGACGTCGTCGGCATCGCGACGGCAGAGGCCGGTAAATCCGGCGCGAAGGCGATCGCGGCCACGATGAGAATCAGAAAGGCGCCGCATTTCAGGACAGTCGTCACTTCCTGGAAGCGGCTGCTGACGCGAAGTCCCGCCAACTGCAATGCCGCGAGCGAACCGAGCGCCAGCAACGCGATCGGCTTTTCGTAACCCGCGAGTGACGGGACCAGCAGCGCGCTGAACTCGCCGATCGCAATCGACACGTACCCGAGCACTGAGCAGTAGGTCAGCCAGTCGGTCCACCCGACCCCAAATCCGACCGCCTCACCGAAGGACCGGCGTGCGTACACGTAGTAGCCGCCCGCCTCAGGGAGCATTGTCCCCAGTTCGGCGAGGCAGACCGCGCCGACGAGCGTATACAGTCCGCCGACGATCCAGACCGCGAGAATCGTCGTGGAATTCGACAGTTGTCCGGCGACGAGTCCCGGCGTCCGGAGAATGCCGACTCCGAGGGTGCTGCCGACGATGACGGCCAGCCCGAAGCCGACGCCGAGGAGACGGATGAGGCCGCGCTGCGGAGAGGTCACCAGGCTACGGTTTGAGCGAGACCAGCACGACGTCCACCGCGGCGCCGACGTTTCGCGCCGAATGGCTCGAACCGAACGACTCGAACTCGACGTCGCCGGGCTTCCACCGGTTCACAACCGTCTTGCCGTCGGCCGTATCCTCGATCTCGCCGCCCGACAGGTGCACGACGATGGTGTCGGAGCCGTGCGTGTGGAATCCTTCCCTGGCGCCAACTTCCATCCGCGCCCGGATCACCGACACTCTGTCGTTTTCGAAGATCGGCTTGAAGCTCATGCCCGTGAACGGCGCCTCGCCCGGCTTCGAGCCGGTCGCCGACGTCGGCGTTGTCTGCTTGATGCGCAGCGGTTCGATGATGACGATGGCGCCGTGTTTGGGCCCGAGCTTGGACGGAAGCGCGGCATCGTCTGCCCAGACGGCGGTTCCGGCCTTGATGCCTGGCGCATCGGCGATCGCGATCACGACGCCCGGACCATGAGCCACGCCGACGAGCGCTCCGTCGGTGATTCTGTAGGCGCGCACGTGCGCGTTCTCGAGCACCGGCGAAGTCGCCAGGAGCGCGGCGACCATCACAACCCAACGCATGTTCCGTCCTCCGTCAGCGCGCCATGCTACATCGGGTAGTCTCTACCGCGTATGGACTATCGGCGGTTGGGATCAACGGGTCTGCGAATTTCTCGCCTCGGACTTGGCTGCGGCAACTTCGGCGGCATCGGATCAGCGCCCGAGTTCTTTGGCCGTGGTGAGACAGAAGAACAGGCCGCCGCGTTGATGGATGGGGCGTTCGATGCCGGCATCAACTTCTTCGACACCGCGAACGCATACGGCGGTGGCCGCAGCGAAACGTGGATCGGCCGCTGGCTGAAGACCAAAGGTTCTGCGGCGCGGCAGCAGCTGTTGCTCAGCTCGAAGGTGTTCAATCCGGTTGGTCCGGGTCCAAACGATCGCGGACTGTCGCGGCGGCACATCATTCAACAGGTGGACCAGAGCCTCTCGCGTCTGCAGACCGATCGCCTCGACATGTACCTGATTCACGAGCCGGATCCGGAAACGCCGCTCGAGGAGACGGTGCGGGCGCTGGACGATGTCGTGCGATCAGGAAAGGTTCTGTACGTCGGCGCCAGCAACATCGAGGCGTGGCGGCTGGCGCGCGGACTGTCAATCGGCGAGAAGAACCATCTCAGTCGTTTCGAGTGGGTCCAGAATTCGTTCAGCCTGCTCGACCGTACTGCCGAGCGGGAGATGTTTCCGCTGTGCGCTGATGCCGGGACCGGTTTCACGGCGTTCAGTCCGCTGGCCGGCGGCTGGCTGACCGGAAAGTATCGCGCGGCCGGCGCGTATCCGGCAGGATCGCGGATGACGCTGCGCCCGGAGCCGTATCGTGAGCTGGAGCGCGAGGCGGTGTTCCGCGGGCTGGCGACGCTCGGTGAAGAGGCGCGGACTCGTGGAGTTGAGATGGGAGCGCTTGCGATGGCGTGGGTCCTTCATCATCCACGCGTCGACGCAGCGATTATCGGGCCCAGGACGATCGCTCACCTCGAATCCGCTCTCGCATCGACAACGATTCGTCTGTCGGACGATGATCAACGGCGGCTGGCCGCGATGTTCTAGCCGGCGATGTTTCGACCTGCTGTGTGTTTCCAGATGTGTAGTGTCCACCTTCAGGCGGACCATACGAAGTCCGGCTGAAGCCGGACACTACGGGGTGCGGCGACGTAAGACGCCTCGAGTCTAGTGCCCGAGCAGCAGCAGTCCTGCAGAAAGAAGCGACAGCGCCCACAACGTCGGGCTGACCTCGCGCCATCGACCCGCCACCGCGTAGAGCAGGCTGTGCAGCAGAAATCCCCAGAGGATGCCCTGTGTGATTGAGAGCGTCAACGGAATCAGGACCACCGTCACGAACGCCGGCAGCGCGTCCTCGATCGACGCAAAGTCGACGGTCGCAATCGACTGGAACATCGAGACGCCGACCAGCACCAGCACCGCCGCAGTCGCGTAGGCCGGAACCGCGGCGGCCAGCGGGGCGAGAAAGAAACAGGGCACGAAGCACAACGCCGTGACGACCGAGGCGCGTCCCGATCGGGCGCCCATGCGGATGCCGGCGATGCTTTCTACGTATGCAGTTCCCGGTGAGGTGCCGGCGAGCCCCGACGTCAGGGTGGCGACCGCATCGACGATCAGGCCACGACGCAGGTTGATGGGCCGGCCGTCCGGGTCGGTCAGACCGGATGCGCTGGCAACGCCGATGAAAGTGGACAGCGAGTCGAACAGATCGGTGAAGAGAATCGCGAACATCGCCGGCAGCAGGGTCAGGCTGAGTGCGCTGCGAATGTCCAGCTTCAGGAAGGCCGACGAAAAATCCGGAGCGCTCACCAGCTGCTCCGGCGGCTTGGCGTAACCGAGCGTCCAGGCGATCGCGGTCACCGTGAAGATCGCCGCGAGGAAAGCCAGCGGATTGTTCCGGCGCATCAAGGCCGCGGCAATCATGATCCCGACCAGCAGGAATGCCGCGCGATGATCGAGTGTCCCCATGCGAACGATCGTCGCCGGGTCGGCGACGATCAGGCCGGCGTTGCGCAGGCCGATGAAGGTCAGCAGCAGCCCGATGCCGGCGGCGGCTGCGGATCGGAGCGCCGGCGGAATCGCCAGCGCGATGCGCTCGCGCAGCGGCGTAGCCGACACGATCACGAACAGTACGCCGGCCCAGAAGACGATGCCGAGCGCGGTCTGCCAGGGCACTTTGTTCTGGAGGACGATCGTGAACGCGAAGAACGCGTTGAGGCCCATGCCGGGCGCCACCGCGAACGGCAGTTTCGCGTAGAGGCCCATCAGCAGCGTCATGCTCGCGGCAATCAGGACGGTGGCGGTGAGCGCCCCGGAAAAGGGCATGCCGGTTCCCGGCGTCGAGAGAATCCCGGGATTGACGACAACGATGTAGGCCATCGTGAAGAACGTGGTCACACCGCCGATGACGTCCGCGTACAGCGCGCGCTTCGCGTCGACTGGGTTCATGGAGGATTCGCGCATGCTACCATCCGCGTTCGCTCGCATGATCATCAAACGATCGACTCTCTGGTCTCTGGCCGCGGCGATGAGCGTCATCGGCACCCTGACCGGCGCGTGCGCTCAGGGTAATCCGGAACAGCCGATCGTCGTACAGGGGGCGATGGACGTCGAGATTCGCCAGTTGGCCGAACGACTCGAGCACCCGACCAAAGAGAACGTTGGCGGCTGGACATTCTGGCGCGGCACCGTCGACGGCCATGCGGTCGTCGTGTCGAAGACGCTGAAGGGCATGGAGAACGCCGCTGCGGCCACCGCGCTCGCCATCGAGCGCTACCATCCGCGCGCGATCATCAATCAGGGCACCGCCGGCGGCCATCAGCCGGACCTTCACGTCAACGACATCGTGCTCGGCGTCGAATCGGTGAACATCGGCTCGTTCAAAACCGGCGTTCGCGGCCTCGGGCAAGGCAGCGAGTTCGCCGAGTGGGTACCGCTCGACTTGAATCGCAGTGACGGCAGCGCCGGCCAGGATCCCAGTGCCCGTACGATGCGGCGGTTCCGCGGCGACGAACGGCTGCTGGCGGCGGCGAGAGCGGCGAAAGACGGCTACCGGAAGGGCCGGGTCGTGGACGGTGTGATCGCGTCGAGCGAGGTCTGGAACAGCGAGCTCGATCGCATTCAGCGGCTGCACGAACAGTTCGGCACCACCGCCGAGGAGATGGAAACCGCCGCGGCGGCCCAAATCGCAGGGCTGTTTCAGGTGCCGTTTCTGGGCATTCGTGTGGTCTCGAACAACATCACCAACGGTGACGCCTACGACCCGAAGTCTGGCGAGGCCTGCCAGAGTTTCGTGTACGACATCGTCAAGGTCTACGTCGGCAATAAGTCCGCGCGCTGAAGACCACCGAGTAACAGCCGGACGATTTCGTCGATCGATCCGTCCGCCGCGTTTTCGCGGACCTGCGCCGAGAAGCCGGTCATGTTCGCGACCGCGAAGCTGACGCCGTTGAGGTTCCGCTCCGGCGGCACGCCGGGAATCTCCCGCGGAAACGGGGACGCCTGAAACACCGTGATCCCGTCGGCTTCCTTCACGCGATATTCGGGCCGAGGGCAACTCGCGTCCACCCTCACCGCAATCACACCCGACAGGCTGCCCGGCAGCCAGCGCACCCCATCGTCCTCAGCGGCGGCGACGATCACCGTACCGGACGCCGCGGCGCGCTGTACCGCATCGCGGAGCGACGCTTCATGCTCCGCACGCGCCGTTCCGAGACTCAGGTTGACGAGATGCATGCCGTGGCGCGCCGACCAGTCGATCGCGGCGATCAGCGTGGCGAGCCGTGTCGAGAGCGAGCGATCGAAGACCCGCACCGCGTAGATCTCCGCATCGGGCGCCTTTTCCTTGATCGCCGCGACTACCGCGGTGCCGTGGCCCAGGCGATCGACATAGTCGTCGTGCTCGCGGCCGTCCCCGTCGATCGCAACGCCACCCGCCACGCCGCCCACGTGCGGATGTTCGGCGTGGACACCGCTGTCGATGACGGCGATGCGGACGCCGCGGCCGGTCGGATGTGATTTCATGCGTAGCGCGGGCCTTTCAGGCCCGCGTCCCTACGCGACCCTGAAGGGGTCGCGCCACGGATCAGAGCCAGGCACACAGCACCAGGCACAAAACGCCAGACACAAAACGCCAGGCGTTAGGCGCCATGCAGCACTCTCGCCTCGTCCATCTCGAGCACGCGGTTCGCACGTCGCGCGAGCTCGAGACGATGGGTAATGACGATGGTGGTGCGTCCGCGCATGACGGCTTCGTAGCCCTCGGCAACCTGTCGTTCGGATTCGGGGTCGAGGGCCGCGCTCGGCTCGTCGAGTATCAGAATCGACGGGTCAGCCAGGAAGGCGCGGGCGACCGCGATACGCTGACGTTCGCCGGCCGACAGCGCCATGCCGCGTTCGCCGACGACGGTCGCGAGCTTGTCGGGCAGGCGCGCGACGAAGTCGTCGAGCGCCGCCAGGTGCGCGGCGGCCTCGACCTCGGCATCGCTGGCATCCGGCCGCGCGTAGCGGATGTTCTCGGCGATGGTCGCGTGCAGCATGCACGGTTCCTGTTCGACCAGCGCAACATGACGCCGGAGATCGTCGAGCCGGAGATCGCGAAGGTCGCGGCCGTCGATGCGCACGACACCGCGGTCCGGATCCAGCAGCCGGAGCAGCAGGTCGGCGATCGTGGACTTGCCGCTGCCGCTGCGGCCGACAATTGCCAGCACCTCGCCGGCGCGGACGCTGAAGGACACATCCGCGAGCGCCGGTGCGCCGCGGTCGAACGATAACGTCACGTCCTCGAAGGCGACGTCACCGCGCACCAGCGGCAGCGCCACGGCCGCGGCCCGCTCCTGAATTTCGACCGGCTCGTCGAGAATCTGCGACACGCGCCGCAGCGACACCCGCACGGTCGCCAGATTCGCGTACATCCCCATCAGCGCCTGAAGCGGCGGCAGGAAGCGCATCTGGTAGGCCATGAAGGCGACGAAGGTGCCGACCGTGATCTCGCCGCGGATCACCCGGTAACCGCCGTAAACGAACACCAGACCCGTCCCGGCGGACAGCACCAGCCCGGGCAGGCCGCCCGACAGGTAGGTCAGGCGCTGCATCGACATCAGCGCAGTGACGAACGACGCGTTGCGCTGATGAAACCGCGCGACTTCGCGTTCCTGCGCATTCGACGCGACCACCAGTTTCACCGCCTGGAGCGTTTCGATCAGAAAGCTGCCGATGTCCGCGCTCCGCTGGCGCAGCGTCGCGATCTCGGCCTCGAGTTTCGTGCGGTATCGCGCCAGCAGCCACAGGCCCAGAGGCGCCGTCGCAATCGTGACCACGAACAGCCGCAGGTCCAGCCATGCCAGCATTGCGACGGTTCCACACAGGAACAGCACGTTGCCGACCCACGCCAGCGCCGTTTCCGCGGCGATGCGCTGAATCTCGCCGATGTCGTTGTTGATGCGCGACATCACGTCGCCCAGACGTGTGCGAGCGTAGAATCGCGGCGACAGCCGCTGGAGGTGCCGGTACATTTCCAGCCGCATGTCGAAGAGGATGTCGGCTGAGACCCTCGTGTAGCGAAGTCCGCTGAGCACGTTGACGGCGAAACTGGCGGCGCCGATGGCGGTGAAGAGCACGGCGACGCGGATCAGCGTGCGCAAGTCCCGGCCGATCAGCGCGTGATCGAAGAAGTCGCGCGACAGCAGCGGCAGGTAGAGCGAGAGCGCGGTGCTGAGCGCGCTGAGCAGCAGCACCAGCACCAGGCGCCGCCAGTAGGGAACGATGAAGGCAAGCGCCCGGCGCAGGTCGCGATCGATCATGCGGGCGGCATGACGAACAGATCGGTCGTCATGTCGCCTTCGATCGTGATCGTCCGCAGATACTGATAGGTTTCCGCATCGTAGAGATCGATGGTGTTGCCGGCGACGAAGATGTACAGCACCTTGCCGTTCGAGCTGGTCTTGAGGCCCATGCGCGGCCGTCCCTTGAACTCGGTGCGGCCGGCAAACGTGCGGTGCTCGAGATCGAATTTCCAGAACTCGTAGCGGCCGATATCCTCGAACAGCCCGTAGGCGACCTTGCGGCCGGGCGCCATCGTGAAGCCGACGCGGTTCGAGGGGCCCAGCGTGTAGAAGTCCACGCTCTTGGCGGCGAGGTCGACGCGGCCGACGCCCATCATGCCGCGGTGCTGAACCGGATCGGACACGTTGAACAGCGTCGTGTAGAAGCCCGGCTCGTCGTTGACGACGTCGCGCGAACCGAATTCGAGCCGGCCGAAGCCCTCTTCGATCGGCCGCGACAGCTCCCACTTGTCCACCTGCGTGAACGTCTTGGTCTCGTAGATCAGCACGTCCTGATCGCTGAACAGGTACATCAACCCGCCGTCAGGCGAGAACAGGATGTTGGCGTTCTGCCGCTCTTCGCCGTTCGGCCAGGGAATGGTCCGGACGATCTTGTGATCCTTCAGGTCGTACTGAACCAGCGACGGGGTTCCGATCTCGAAGCGATCGATCAGCTTGGTCGCCGGCGCGATCACCATCACCAGGAAGCGGTGCTGCGGATCGGGTTCGAGGCTGCGGATGCGGACCTTCTTGTTGCCCTCGCTGAGCGTGAACGTATCGACGGTCTTGCGTGACGCGAGATCGATGATCTCGATCTTCTCCATCGCCGCTTCCACGGTGTAGAACCGCTTCCGGTCGCGCGACAGCGTCGTCCGGCGCGGGATTCCGGACTGATAGGGAATCGTTCCGACCACCTTCTCGGTGGCCTCGTCGATGATCCAGTACTGCTTCGGATACGACCCGATGATCAGCGTGCCGTTGCCGGCCGAGACCCTGGGCTTCTCCGCGGTGTAGACGTGCGCCCGGCCCGCGACGATGGCGAGACCGGCCACACAGAAGACGACGGCCAGGAAGCGTTCGCGCGCCCGGGCGGCTGGCATCACGCGAGAGGTTGTCCAGTGCATGCCGTCCTCGCTACGGGAAGATGAGATCGATCTTGCGCCAGTCTTTCTGGGCAGCCGCGCACTTGGCGGTCCAGTCCGGCGCGTGATTCAGCTGATCCGGCACCTGCGCGGGCCAGTAGCAGCCGATGTGGCAGTCGAACAGGTCGCGCTCGACCGGCTGGCACAGTCCGGCAGTGCCGCCGGTGTGATCCGCTTCCCAGCCGGGAGAGAAGACCAGCGAGCAGCCGACCGGAAAATGCGGCAGCTGCGGCAAGCCGGTGCGCTGCAGGGCCACGACGTCCTGATCGCTGTCCCCGTGACCCGGCGCGGGGTCGCCCTGGGCTTGTGGAAGGGTCGCCTGCTCGACGCGGACAGCCTTCGTGTTGATCGGCTTGAGATGGTTCATGACACGAGCTCCTTCGTATCTTCGTGATCGAACTGGGCGAGGAACGCCGGATTGCGCGCCGACAATTCTCCGTAGACCTGGAGGCAGACGTCGGTCCAGCCGCGGATCCAGTCGCAGTAGTGCAGGTTGGCGTGCGTCGTATCGCCGTAGCGCGTGTGCGCCTCGTGGTAGCAGCCGCCGGAACACAGCGGCCGCGCCCAGCACGAGCGGCAATCGGTCTTGTTGGCGACGTGGTGCTCGGCGAGAAACGCCTGCTGCGCTTGGCGATCGATGCCGGTCGCCACGGTACCGAGACGTGGGAGTCGGAGCCGGCGAACCGGTGGCACAAGGCGACGTCGCCGTCGGTCGCGACGCCAAGCAGGCCAAGTCCGGCGCCGCAGGGGAACGCCTTGCTGACGCCTTTGTGCAGCTCCTCGAGCGTTTCCTTCACGTTCGAGAATCCGTGGTGACGCCCGGCCACGGTCGCTTCGAGAAACTCGAACGCGAGGTCGCGGAACTGACCGAGCATCTCGTCGTATCCGCCGTCCGAAATCGCGTGCGCGCGTTGCGGCGAAGTCGTCACCGGCGCGAATCCGACCTCCCAGAAGCCGATCTCCTCGGTCAGGTGCTGATAGATGCGCTTGACGTCCATCTTTCCTGACGTCAGCGTGACGCGAGCGCCGATCGGACGGCTGCGATGACGCCGAATCAGCTCCTTGATCTTCGGAGCGACGATGTCGTAGCTGCCGGTGCCGTTGTTGAAGACGCGGAACTTGTCCTGGACTTCCTTCGGACCGTCGATCGAAATCGTGACACCGACGCGTTCTTCAGCGAGGAACTCGATGATCTCGGGCCTGAGCAGCGTCGCGTTGGTGGTCAGGCTGAAGTCGACGTCCTTGCCGACCTCGGCCGCCCGCTGACGTGCGTAGGTAATCGTCTTCTGCAGCACCGGGAAGTTCAGCAGCGTCTCGCCGCCGAAGAACGTGATGTGCGCGAGCCGGTTGGCGCCCGACTCCTTCAGCATGAAGTCCACGCTCTCGCGCGCCGTCTCCTCGCTCATGAACTTCGGCTGCTTGCCGTTTTCCGTATCGACGATCTTGTCCTCGCCGTACTCGTAGCAGTAGGTGCAGCTCAGATTGCACTGGTTGGTGACGTTCAGCACCATCGTCGTCAACGGGAACGGCGTGAGCGGAATCACTTTCGGGGTTGGAGGGGCGGGCACCGCAGCCGGACCGATCGCCTGCACGCGCGCCAGTTCCGCGATCGCCGCGTCGAGCGCGTAGGCGGTCAAGGATGAAGCCGCGCTCACATCCTCGCCGAGCGCCATCGACAGCTCCTCGCGGGTGTGCGGCCTCGCCGACAGCGTTCGCAGCACGGAATCGGCCGCGTCATCGAGCGCGAAGATCGCGGCGCTCGGTACCAGGTACACGAATGGCTTGCCGGCGGCCTCGAAGCGGTGGTGTTCCCGCGCGACCCAGGCGCTCACTTGCCACTCTCGCTTTCGAACCACGACATGTAAATCGGAACGGTCACCAGCAGCTGCGCGCGTGCACGCAGGGACCGCGAGGTCTGCCGCGCGTCAGGACTGCTCAGCTCCGCGACCACCCAGACGTCGCCGATGTTGTTGCGATTGCCGCTGCGCTTCGGGTTCGGTCCGTCCACGTTCGGCGTGAACAGGCCGTCTGCGTCCACTGTTCCAACAAAGTGCGCGTCATCGTCTCCGAACGTCGCGGTGTACTCCTCGACCGACCACTTCACGGTGACCAGGCCGAGATTCAGATCGTCGGCCGTGTTCGGCTTGCCGTCGGGGCCGTTGTTGATCCCGACCGCCTCGAACTGCTGCAGCTGCTTCGGAAACACGTTGCCGCCGACGCGCGCCATGCCAGCCTGCGGCAGGACCCTGATGCCGTCGATCTTGTCGTAGACGACCAGTGCCGCCGCCTTGCGGGTGCCGCCGACCGAGAGATCGCGGGCGCCGATCGGCGCTGTGGCCGCGACGTTCACCTCGACGGTCGTTTCGTCCGGCTGCGCGGTGACCACGCGTCCGATGGTCACGCCCGGACCGAGGCCGACGTCTTCGGGACGAACACCGGTCGGCAGATTCGCGCCGAAGATGCGCACCACCTGGCCCGAAGCGCCGGTCTTCAGCGCCGTCACGCTGGCGCCGAGGACGACCGGATCGTTGCTCAGGCGCGTCAGCTTCACGTCGATGCCGGTCTCGTCGTACGCGCCGGTGAACCAGCGGCCCGACATCTCGCTCCAGTCGCGCTCGACGGACATCACCTCGCGCCAGGTATCGCCCGACTGGCCTCGGGATGAGTCTGAGCCAGTCGAAGCGCCGCTGCCCACCGAGCCGCGTCCTCGCCACTGGTAGCCCGTGTAGACCAGCCCCTTGCCGGTGCGCGTCACCGTTTCGCCGGTGCGCGCGACGATGTAGCGGGTGGTGGTGGTGAAGCTGTCGGGCGCGCCGGGGTCCGAGGCGATGGTGACCAGGCCGTAAATCGGTCCACGGCCAACCTGCGATCCGCTGATCGCCCAGCGGCCCGCCAGTTTCGGCGGCTGCATCGCGGCCGCCCACGCCGACCACTCCGGCGTCATCAGCGGGAGCGTTTTCTCGATGTGCTCGAGTGCCTTGTCCATCGGATGACGGTTGTCCGGCGGACGGCCGTCAGGCCCGGCTCGGTCGAGATCGGTCGCGTCCGCCGGAATCCCTGACCACCGTTCATCGGCTGGTTGTCGACGAGCGGGTAATAGCCGCGATGCATGGCGACCAGCAGCTCCCACTCTTCTTTGGTGCGCCGTTCGCTCAGCACCCGCGCCATCGAGTGGCACGACCCGCAGGTGTCCGCGGCATCCTTGTCCGCCGTGTACGAGTACTCGATGGTGCGGCGTT
This sequence comes from uncultured Acidobacteriota bacterium, assembly GCA_963711765.1. GTDB lineage: Bacteria > Acidobacteriota > Vicinamibacteria > Vicinamibacterales > CAVVIG01 > CAVQFC01. Next base: position 894,419 of record CAVQFC010000001.1, read on the forward strand.
CGGCATCGAACGCGATCGGACGATCTTCTTCCGGCGCCAGACCCTGATGGTCCGACAGGTACTTGAGAATGTTGCGCGCGTCGGCAGGCTCGAGCACTGCGTGGTTGAGCGTCACCATCCGCCGGATGGTGCGTTCCCAGTTCTCGGGCGTCGCGCGCCGGTAAGAGATCCGCGACATGCGGCCTTTGTCGTCGCTCCGGTGGCACGATCCGCACTTCGACCTCACCAGATCGCTCTGGATCGGGATGCCCTCGTCTTTGGCCGTAACCGCCGGCGTCTGCGCTCCAGCCGGCGTCGGTCCACAGAGTAGCGCCAGGCTCACGAACCAGATTGCTCCGAGCTGCTTGATCATCGTCTTACGCTCGCTCATGAAGGATCCCTCTCGCGACCAGCAGTGAGAGTCCGGACACGACATTCGGCAGCGGCACCGCCGCACACGTCCGGCAATAGTCCTCGAAGACGTCCGGGACGTCGGTGTGGCGGCAGGCGATGCCGGCCAGCTTGACCAGATCGACGTTGCCCATGTACCTCAGAATTTCGCTCGACGGACCCACCAGCGACTCTTCCAGCACGATTTCACGATCGCGAATCACCGGACGCGGTTCGAAGCGCACGTCATCGGACAGCTTCAGGCAAATCGACGATGTTCGCTTGAAGTGCTCGAATGCCGCGAGGACGTCAGCGTCCGGCTCGCGGTTCGCGCCGGCGTTGTCCGGCAGCACGAGATCCCATGCCGCACGCGCTGCCCAGAATCGATCCGGGTGGCGCGAGAATGCGACGCGCGCGAATCGACGCGAATGATTCAGATGCCTCGCGTATACGTCCCGTTCCCAATCCGAGAAGAACTGCACCGCGATGTCGTGTCGATCCGGATCGGTCAGGCTGGTGTGAACGGCGATTGCCCCGAGCCACGCTGATGCCAGCGATTTCTTGACGCCGAACGAAGACAGCGGATCGATGAACGATCCAGCATCGCCGGCGAGCAGAAATTGTGATCCCGCGTACCGTGTGGCCGAATACAGCGATGCATCGCACGTCCAGACGCGTTCGAGCGTCGCCGGTTCGAGCAGCCCGGCGAGATTCGTCGCCTTCGCGGTTTCGGCGCGGTAGACCTGTTCGAGCACCCGACCACCGGCCGCCGCCGGCGAGGCGCGATCGATCATCGTGCCGACGTGCCTCGTCGTCTTCGAAACGGGCACGGACCACATCCAGCCCTCATCGCAGGTTTCGACGATCGTGTGGGTGTCGTCGGGCAGCGGCCAACCATCAGGTCTGCTCCACACGCCGACGAACGCCGACGTCCGATAGCCGGGCTCCAGCTGGCGGAATCGGCGTCCGACGAGGCCCGCGCGGCCCGAGCAGTCGATCACGAAGCGGCATGACGCGGACAGTCGCCGTCCGCCTTCTTCGTAATCGACGGCTGCCAGCTGAGGCTCGATGAATCGAACCTCGCGCACACGTGCGCTGGTACGCACGTCGGCGCCGGCCTCACGGGCGCAGTCGCGCAGCACGCGATCGAACTCGGGGCGGTGAACCTGGTAGCCGGTCGCCTCGCGCCCCGTGCCGAACGGCTCCGTCCGGCGATCGCGCGACGCCCACCAGACGGTGTTGCCGGTCGCGCGAAAGAATCCCGCGCGCTCGACGGCCTCGAGCACGCCGACTTGCGCCAGCAACTTCTGCGTGCTGGGCGGAAGCGATTCGGCAAGACCGCGCGATGGAGCGCCGGGTGTGTCGAGCAGCAGGACCGAGTGTCCCCAGGCGCTCAGCAGGCGTGCGGCGGAGGAGCCGGCTGGACCGCCGCCAAGGACGATGGCGTCGAAGAGATCGCTGGCGGACACGGGAATGCCGGTCAGTCTAGTCGTCGGAGCCGGCGGAATCCAGTGCTGTTTCCCAGACGAAATTGTGTCAATCGACGCGGAGGCGACAGAATCGAATCCGCGCCTCGGACTCGCCGGAACCGCGGCCGGTATAATTGCCAGCAACTCTCCAATGCCGCTGTCCGCCGGTGCTCGCCTCGGCTGCTACGAAATCCTGTCCACGCTCGGCGCAGGCGGGATGGGCGAGGTGTACCGCGCTCGGGACACGAAGCTGGAGCGCGACGTCGCCGTCAAGGTCATCCACCCTGATGCGGCCGGCGACCCGACGGCCGTCAGCCGATTCACGCGCGAAGCGCAGGCCGCCTCCGCCCTGAATCATCCCAACATCGTTTCGGTGTTCGACTTCGGCGAATGCGACGCGGGCCCGTACATCGTCATGGAGATGATCGAGGGGCGCACGCTCCGAACCATCCTTCGCACCACCCCGGGCATCGAGACCTGGGCCGACATCGGCCGGCAGGTGGCGCGCGCGCTCGGTGTGGCCCATGCCGCCGGAATCGTCCATCGCGACATCAAGCCTGAAAACGTCATGGTGCGCGGCGACGGCTACGTCAAGGTGCTGGACTTCGGGCTGGCGCGTGCCAGCAGGGCCGACGCCGATTCCGAAGCATCGACGACGATTCAGGCCGGCGGGGCGTCGATTACCGGACCCGGCGGTTTCGTGATCGGCACGGTGGCCTACATGTCTCCCGAGCAGGCTCGCGGGCTCGCCGTGGATTGTGCGTCCGACATCTTTGCGCTTGGACTGGTTTTCTACGAGCTCGCGACCGGGCGCCATCCGTTCGCGGCCGCCGGTCAAACCGGTGACAACGTCAGCATCGTCGCGCGGATGATCGCGGAGAACCCGCTGCCGCCCTCGCGATTCGCGCCACAGCTCTCCGCCGCGATCGATGCGCTGATTCTGCAGATGCTCGACCGCGATCCACGAGCGCGTCCTGATGCGGACGCCGTCGATCGCGCGCTCGCCGAGGCGTTCGGCGGCGCCACCGCTGCGATTCGCCGTCCATCGCCGCTGCCGATCCGCCACACCGTCGGCCGCGATGACGCACGCACGATTCTGGCCGGGGCGTTCGACGCGGCGGACGCCGGCGTCGGCACGATCGTCACGTTGTCGGGGGAGCCGGGCATCGGCAAGACGACGCTGGCGGAAGATTTTCTGCAGGACCTGGTGACGTCCGGGCGCCGCCGCCTCGTGGCTCGCGGCCGATGTTCAGAGCGGCAGGCCGGGGCCGGCGCGTATCTGCCCTGGCTCGAGGCGCTCGATTCGATACGCGACGAAACCGGTCAGCCGCTCGCTCGGGTGATGAAGACCGTCGCGCCGACATGGTACGCGCAGATCGCACCGATGGCCGCGGACGATTCGCCCGAGGCCCGCGCCCTCGTCGTCAATCGCGCCGGATCGCAGGAGTGGATGAAGCGCGAGCTGGTTGCGCTGCTCGAAGAGGTATCGCGCCATCGCCCGCTGGTCCTGTTCTTCGACGACCTGCATTGGGCGGACGGGTCGACGGTCGATCTGCTGGCCTATCTTGGCACGCGGCTTGGCGCGATGCGCCTGCTGGTCGTGGCGACCTACCGGCCGACCGATCTGATGCGAGACCGCCATCCCTTCCTGGCGCTGAAGCTCGAGCTCGAAGGCCGGCATTTGTGCCGGGATGTTCACGTCGGCTTCCTCAGCGAGGCCGACGTCGAGCGGTATCTCGCACTCGAGTTTCCCGGCCATCAGCTGCCGGCGTCGTTCGCGAAGCGCGTGCACGGGAGGACCGAAGGCAACCCGCTGTTCATGGGCGATCTGCTGCGAAGCCTGCGCGATCGTCAGGTCATCCGCGAGGAAAACGGCGCATGGCGGCTGACCCGGCCTGAATCGGAAGTCGACCGCGAGATGCCGGCGTCGATCAGAAGCATGATCGAGCTGAAGATCGGGCGCCTCGACGACAGCGACCGGCGGCTGATGACGGTCGCGGCGGTTCAGGGCTCCGAATTTGATTCGGTTGTCGTTGCGCGCGCGCTCTCGCTCGATCAGGCTGACGTCGAAGACCGCCTCGATCTGCTTACCCGGCAGCACGGGCTGGTGCAGCAGGTCCGCGAGATGGAGTTGCCCGATCGATCGCTGTCGGTCAAGTGTCGCTTCGTGCACGCGCTCTATCAGAACGCGCTCTACAGCGCGCTCGGCCCGAGCCGCCGCGCGTCGCTGAGCGCGGCCGTCGCCGCAGCGATTGTTGCCGTCCACGGCGACCAGGTCAGCGCGCGCGCCGCCGAACTGGCCTACCTGTTCGAGGGCGCACGGGATTTTTCACGCGCCGCCGAATTTTTCCTGATCGCGTCCGAGCGCGCGCGTCAGGTGTTTGCCGACCGGGAAGCGCTGGCGCTGGCGCGTCGCGGCATGGAGATGCTGCACGCGCTGCCGGCCGCACCCGAACGCGTCCCGCGGGAATTGCAGCACCTGATGGCGATCGCGCTGCCGGCGCAGAACGTCCTCGGCTACGCCGCGCCTGAGCTCGAAGAGACGTTCCGCCGTGTGCACGTGCTGTGCGATCAGCTCGGCGAAAACCCCGACCTGTTCGGCATCGTGACCGGCACTGGCGCATTTCACCTGATGCGCGCCGAACTCGGTCGAACCGGGGAATCCGTTGGTCAGATGCAGTCGATCTCGGAACGGGTCGGTCATCCCGTGATGTCGATCTGGGCTGAGTGGTCGTACGGCACCCTGCACGGCCATCTCGGCCGCGGACTGGCAGATGCGCTGCGCCATCTCGATCATGGCACCAGGCTCTACGATCCGGCGCTTCATGCAGGTTTCATGATCATGACCGGCTTCGACGCCGGTCTCGGCTGCGGCTTTCAGGGTGCGCGGGTGGAATGGATGCTCGGCCGGCCCGATTCGGCGCTCGCGCGCATCGGCGCCACCGTGGCCCGCGCCCGCGAACTGAATCATCCGCTGATGCTGGCGTTCGCGCTGTTCTTCGAGGCATGGATTCGTCAGCATGGACGCGATCCGCAAGGCGTGCTCGCCGTCACTGACGAGATCCTCACACTGGTCGAGCAGTACGGCTACCCGCACCTCGGCGCGTGGTCGAGGATTCTCCATGGATGGGCGCTGGCGCAGACCGGCGACGCCGGAGCGGGCGAGGCGATGATCCGCCAGTCGATCGATTTCACCGACGTCATCGGCATCAGCCTGGTGCGGCCGAATTTTCTCGCGCTGCTGGCCGATGCCCAGGCGATGCAGGGACACTTCGACGAGGCCCTGACCACGCTGCATGACGCACAAAACGTCGCCGAGCGGACTGACGAGTGCTGTTACCTCGCCGAGATTCTGCGGCTGACGGCCGACGTCCGCATGCGGAAAGGGAAACTGTCGTCACGCGACGCCGATGCGACCGACCAGCTGCTCACCAGGGCGGTTCTCCTGGCCCGGGAACAGGGAGCACGCGGTTTCGAGCTCCGCGCCGCGACGACACGCGCGGTGTTTGCCGCGCGCGAGGGCGGGGCATCGGTTGCTGCGGAGGAGCTGGCCGCGCTCGTCGATACGTGCACGGAAGGGTTTGATACGCCTGATTTCCTGGACGCGAAGTTACAAATCGCCGTGTGAGGGAGTGTTCGTGTTGAAGGATGACGAGGAGACTGCCGTGAGCGAGCCAGACGAAGATTTCGCCGCGATGTTCGAGAGTTCACTGAAGGCGAAGCGATTCGAATCGGGCCAGACGCTCGAAGGCCGGATCGTCGCGATTGGCCGGGAGGTCGCGTTCGTGGACGTCGGCGGCAAGGGTGAGGCCTCGATCGAGATCGCCGAGCTCAAGAACGCGGACGGCGAACTCGAGGTTGCCGTAGGCGATCGGATTCAGGCGACGGTGGTGTCCACGGTCGGCGGCCTGACCCTGTCGCGCCGACTGGTCCGCGGCGCCGCGACCGCGCGTCAGCTCGAGGACGCGTACCGCTCGGGCCTGCCGGTCGAAGGCAAGGTCGAAGGCGCGGGGAAGGGCGGATACGAAGTCCGCATCGCCGGCCAGCGTGCGTTCTGCCCGTTCTCGCAGATCGACACGCTGCGAACCGAGCCGTCCGCGCACGAAGGCCGCGTCTACGAATTCCGGATCATCGAATACAAGGAAGGCGGCCGGAACATCGTCGTGTCGCGGCGCGCGCTGCTCGAAGAGGCGCAGAAGGCGCAGGCCGCCGAGGCGCGCCAATCGATCGTCGCCGGCGCGGTGATCACCGGTCGCGTCGCTTCGGTGCGCGAGTTCGGCGCCTTTGTCGATCTCGGCGGCGGTGTCCAGGGCTTGCTGCACGTGTCCGAGATGGGCTGGTCCCGCGTGTCGGACCCGTCTGCGATGTTCAAGCCCGGCGAGCCGATCACGGTCAAGGTGCTGCGCGTCGATCAGGACACGGAGAAGATCGCGCTCGGGTTGAAGCAGCTGACGGCGGATCCGTGGTCGGCGGTGCAGGAAACCTACAACGTCGGTGACGTGCGGACCGGCAGAGTGACCCGCGTCACCGAGTTCGGTGCGTTCGTCGAGCTCGAACCTGGCGTCGAAGCGCTGGCCCACGCCTCGACGTTTGCTCCCACCGGACGAAAGGACGGCTGGTCCACGGCGGTGGCGCCGGGACTGACCGCGCCGTTCGAGATCCTGACCATCGACCCCGACAAGAAGCGCATCGGCGTGGCGCTCGTTCCGGAAGGCTCCGCGCGAGCCGGCGGTGCGGCGCCGGTTTCGTCCGGCGCACGGCTCACCGGCAAGGTCGAGCGTCACGAGAAATTCGGCGTGTTCGTGTTCCTCGCGCCGGGGCGCACCGGCCTCATTCCACTCAGCGAAACCGGCATCCCGAGGGAAGCGGACGTGGCCAGGGCGCTTCCCGTCGGCTCGGATGTCGATGTCGTCGTGCTCGAGGCCGATCCGGCCGGCCGCCGTATTCGACTCAGCATCAAGGCGATCAAGGATGCGCAGGAGGCCGACGAGGTCCGCGCCTACGCCGAGCGGGAAGGCGCCGCGCCCTCAGAGGGGTTCGGATCGCTCGCCGATCAGCTTCGCAGTGCACTGAAGCCGCGCTGAGTCCGTTCCGCATCACCTCGAAGCGTCCGCTGCGCATCGACACCACCGCATCGCCGCACGCCGACCGGCCGAATGACGGCCGATCTAGTTGCACGCGGGACCGACGACGCGAAGGGTGCTGACCTTGAGGTCGTGGCTGGTCAGTACCCCGGTCGCCGACACGCGGTGTCCGACGTGCGTCTGCAGCGCCATCACGTCTGGAGGCGCGATCAGAGCCACCGGCGCCGATCGCTTCTTCAGGAATCCGGTTCGCCAGCTGCGCGATTTTGGCGCGGCGGCGCCGTCAGTGTCGGTCAGACGGAATTCGTCGTGGTCGACGCTGACCTCGAGGCAGCCGGTGATCGTCACCGCCGCGTTCCCTCCGATGGTCGTCGAACTCGATGCGGGCGCGATCGGCGCGATCGGCGCGACCGGTTCGGCCGCGGGCAGCTTCGCCTCGGCGTCTTTGAGAGAGATGGTAGCGACCGGCTTCACCCCGGTCAGCCGCGCCGCGGACGTCGTGGATACCGGCGCGTGATTCTTCTCAGGCTTCGCGGTCAGCGGTATCTTCGGTGACACGCCGGCTGCGTGCGGCGCGGGGACGGATTCGGCGTCAGCCGGCGTGGCGGTTGAGGGCGAGACCGGCCGCGAAGTCGGCGCTGCGAGTTCCGCGGCTTGCTTCGGTGACGTCGGCTGCGAGCCGGCAGCTTTGTCCACCCCTGGCGCCAGAGGATGATGCGGGAACGCGAGCGCCGCGACGACTCCGACCGACGCGGCGATCAACGCAATCGGGCGCAGGCGCCTCTGACGCGCCCGCGCGGGCGGACGCGGCGCAACCACGGCGGCTGCGAGAGGAACGGCCACTGGTAACGGCGCTGGCGCCGGTGACGCGGCCGCCGGCATCGCGGGCGTGACGTCGATCGCTGGCGGCACTTCCATGACTGCTGGCGGCACTTCGATCGCCGCCGCCTCGATCGCCGGCGCCGGCTCCGCAGCGCTGGCGGTCTCCTGCCTCGGCATCGCTGGAGAGGCTTCGGAGGTTGCGGTCCATTCGTTCACGACGTCTGGTTCGCGGCGCACTCTTGCCATATGGGTCCCTTTCACGGCCTGCTGTCTGGCCTGACGTTTTTTTCTGGCCTTTTTCGCCTTCGCACCACGCTGCGCATCGCCGGCGGCCGACACCTCGAATGTCCAGCTGACACTCCGGCCGGCTTTGAGGGGCGGAATCCTGATGACGTGCTTCGGCATGGCGAGTGGACAAGGGCAAAGCACGTACCGGCAGGATTTGCGCCAGACTTTGCGCGATTACAGAACTGCGCCTTACAGGACGGTCACTCGACTTTCAAGCCTGCGCAGACACGTGACGCGGCAGCGGCGACGTTTTCGGTGCTCCGAAGGTGGAACCGTGTGAGAATCTGCGCCATGCTCGTCGTCGTCAGTGACTTGCACATGACCGATCGCGTCACCGGCGCGTCGGTCACCGATCTCGAGCTCACTGACTTTGTCGAGGAGTTGTTCGCGCTGCGCCCGCTGGATGAACCGCTCGAGCTTCTTCTCCTCGGCGATATCGTTGATCTGCTTCGCTCCGAATGCTGGGACTCGCTCTGGTCTCAGCATGGAGGTGCCGCGCCGTGGTCCAGCCTCGGTGTGGGATTCGCCGGGTTCGAGAGCGGTCTGCAGGAGCAGACGCTGCTGCAGATCATCGCCGGCATCGAGCGAAAGTATTCCGGCTTCTTCGCCGCGCTTCCCAGGCTGAAGAGCAGGCGTCAGGTCCGGATTCAGTACGTCATCGGAAATCATGATTTCATGCTGCAGCTATCGGAGAAGGCGCGGACCGAAATCGTCCGCATGTTCGCGCTCGATCAGCCTGCCTCCTCGAAGTTCCCGCTCGAGTACCTGAACGAGTCGCTGGATCTCTATGCAGACCACGGTCATCGGCACGACGAACTGAACTACCACCAGTGGAACACGGCACTGTGGGCGATGGGCGACGGCATCGTCTTGCGCATCGTCAACGAGTTCGCAAGGGCGGCGCGGCTTCAACTGCACCTGACGCCGGCGACGCCGCTTGGACGCGCCGTGGACGAGATTGACAACGTCGAGCCGAGTTACCACATCCCGCTCTACGTCGAATGGCTGGCAACCAGGCTGGTGTCGACTGGCGAACAGGACACGATGCGGCGAGTGTGGCGCACCACCGTCAGAAACTTCCTCGAGCTCGACTACTTTCGTGAGGACCGTTACGGCGGCAACGCAAAGGCGATACGCTGGACCCGCTCGCTCTACCGCCTCGTGGATATCAATCTGATGCTGCAACAGCTGGCCGACGTGCCCTTCTCGCTGACACGCAACGGCCATATCCAGCAGGGCTACGCCGTGAAGAGCCACGCGTCGGTCAGGATATTCGGGCACACGCACGCACCGACCGTCGCCGGCTTGCCTGAGGTCGGCGGCAAGCGGTTGTTCTACGTGAACACCGGCACGTGGAGGACCACGACGAGCAAGGTGACGATCGACGGGCCGCTTCTTGAGTTTTCGAGTCAGCGCGTTTCGACGTTCCTCATCGTGCGCGGGCCGGGACGCTTCGAGCTGACCCGCCGGACGCGATGCCCTTAGAACCCGACGAACAACGCCTCGTCGACGACCTGGTCAATCGCGCAGATCTCGACGCGGCCTCGAACGCGCTGGCCGAACTCATGAGTCGCTACAAGCGGCTTGTGTACGCCATCGCCTTCGACCTGGCGCGCGATCAGTCGCTGGCCGACGATGTATTCCAGGAGACTTTCGTCCGCATGACGATGTGGCTGCGAAATCACCCTGACGCGCGGATCGAATCGTTTCGGCGACTGTTGGCGGCCTTTGTCCGGCGCACCACCCTGGAATTCGGTCGCGCTGGCAGGCAAACCCGGACGGATGATGAACCGGCCGTTGAGTCGGCGGTCGTGCTGCAGATTTACGCGGCGGAACTCCTGCAACTGCTGGCGCCGCAGTCGCGGCGGGTCCTCGAACTGACGGTGATTCGCGGCTTGTCGAGTCAGGAGGCAGCGGTCCGCCTCAAGCTTTCGCCCGAGAACGTCAGGGTACTCAAGCATCGGGCGATTCGACTCATCCGGGAGCAGCAGACCAAGGATCTCAATGCCCTGCAATAACTTACGGGACTGTAACGACGACAGGGTCTGAACTCACATGGTGTTTGAGCGGTTGAAGCGGTGGTTTGAGCCCGAGTTGCCGTCCGCGTTCCTGGACGATCTGCTCGAGCAGATCATGACGGCTGACGATCTCCCGCGTCGGACGGCGCTGTGGGCCGAGGTCTCGCGCCGGTTCATTCACGACGTCGAGCGCGCCTGCCGGATCGCTGGCGCAGACTCTCGCGAGAAGGCCGCGGAGATCCTTGATCGCGCACTTCGGACGATCGGATCGGAACCGGCCAGGTATTTCAGCCGTGACTTGGTGCGAATCATGAAGATCGAGCTCGGAACCGAGGCGGTGGACCATGTGATCGGCTCGTTATATCTTCGCCAGTTCGTCACCGAGATCCCGCCGGTTCGCAGCAGGTATCTGAATGCGTTTCTGGACAACGAGCTCGAGTTCGGCTGGACCGCGGAGACACTGAACGAGGCAGAGGACGTGGTGAGAGACGCGGTGAAGGACGCCTGGAGCCGGCTGGTAAGGGCGATTCAACGCGAATACGGAGAGGCGGAAGTCGTCGAACGAACTGATGGCGTGTGGGATTATTTCAAGTTGACGAACTGAGCGTGTGACATGGCGACGAAAAGAACAGCGAGCCGAATCGACCTCCGCGGCGTGGGAGTGCCAACGCAGCTCATCGATGAAGCCCTTGGCATCGGTGCACTCGGACTGGACCGACCGGCACCCACCGACGATCTGGTGGCGATCACCCTCGAGAGATGCCGCGAGACGCTCGAACGCATGCGCGCGGTTGACGATCAGATGCCGCTCATCTCGCTTCAGCCAGCGGTGACAGTGGCTCCAATCCCGCGCGTGGCGTGGGGAGAGTTCCTCGGCGCAATGCACGCGTCGGTCCTCGACGAAGCGCTGCCGTTCGCGACCAGGCACCCCGACGAGTCAGCGATCGTGGTGGTGGACAACCACGAGGTTGTCGGTCCGGAGTCCTGGGAGGCCAATCCGGCATTGGCGCTGCTCCGCGGCACATACCGCACGGCGGGCGAAACACTCGCAAGAGCGAACGCGCGGCCCCTCTGTCGACTCATCGTCCTCAAAAACGACCCCAACGCGTATGACGATGGCGAACTTGGAGCCATTCGCCGCGCCATCGTCAAGCCGATGATGCGGTGCACATATGTGATGTCGAACAAGCACGCGCATGCGCTTCAGGGCCGGTCGAGCACGATCATCGGGCGGGAGATGGTGTTCGAGCTGTCGTCGCAAGTGCAGCCCGGCGGGGTGATCGTCGTTGAGCCACGTGGCGTGCGCGATCCGGTTCGCGTAGGCAATATTCGGGACATCGTGTCGGGATTGCAGGAATCGGCCCTCGCCGTGTACGACGGCGATTACCTGAACCCACGGCTCGAGTGGGCGCTCCGGTCAAATCGGAACGATCGATTGCGCGACGTGCTGGGCGAGATGATCGGTTGAAGTCGAACCGGTTCTGCGGCGACGTCGGCGGAGACGTCACGTGACGCCGAAGGGCCTGAGCCGGGCACTTGTGCTCGTCCTGCTGATCGTGCCGTCCGGCTGCGCGCGCGATTCCGGTCCCCCGCCAGCGACCGCCGCGCCCAACGATGCCCGCCTGTCGCAGACGTCGGGCACACTGCAGGTCCCCGGCCTCACCGACGAGGTCCGCATCGTCCGCGACCGTTGGGGCATCCCGCACATCTACGCGAAAAATGCCGACGATCTGTTCTTCGCGCAGGGGTTCGTCCAGGCGCAGGACCGGCTGTTCCAGATCGATCTGTGGCGCCGCTCGACCCAGGGGCGGCTCGCCGAGATTCTCGGCGCGGACTACGTTGACCGCGATCGCCTGACGCGCCTGATGCGATATCGCGGCGACATGAGCGCGGAGTGGGCGAGCTACGCGCCGGACACGCGCCGGATCGCCACGCGTTTCGTCGCCGGCATCAACGCCGAGATTGCCATGATCGGCGACCATCTGCCGGAGGAGTTCGCGGTGGCTGGATACCGCCCGGAGCCGTGGCAACCCGAGGATCTGCTCAGCCGCGCCGAGGGCTTCGTCATGACCTCCAATGCGAACGACGAGGTGTTCCGCGCGCGAATGACGGCCGCCGTCGGACTCGAACGGACGAACCTGCTGCTGCCGCTCGATCCGCCGGTCTCCGCGCCTCCCCCGAGCGGCGTCGATCTCTCAGCCGTCGCGGCCACGGTGCGGCCGGCGCTGGCCGCGATCGGCGCACCGGCGAAATTCGGCCAGGCAACCGCGCCGATCGGCGCGCAGCTTTTCGATGCAGAGCGGCGGGCGGCGCGCGAAGGCAGCAACAACTGGGTCATCGCCGGGGCGAAGTCGGCGACCGGAAAGCCGCTGCTCGCCAACGATCCACACCGCAATCTCGATCATCCGTCGCTGCGCTACCTCGTGCACCTGAACGCGCCAGGCTGGAACGTCATCGGATCGGTCGTGCCGTGGTTCCCTGGAGTGGCAGTCGGGCACAACGACCGCATCGCCTGGGGACTGACGATCTTCGCCGCCGACGTCCAGGACCTCTATGTCGAGGAGCTGAATCCGACGAACCCGCGTCAGGTGAAGGTGGGCGGCCGCTTCGCGGACATGGAGACGGTGGACGATCAGATTCGCGTGAAGGGCCGAGCGGAAGCGGTCGCGATCGAACAGTTCTACACCGCGCACGGCCCGGTCGTGGCGACCGACCCGCAACGTCACCTCGCGTACGCGCTGCGATGGGTCGGCGCCGAGCCCGGGACCGCCGGCTACCTTGGCGCGCTGTCACTCGATCGGGCCACCAACTGGCAGGAGTTCAGGGCCGCACTCGAGCGGTGGAAGGTGCCGGGCGAGAATTTCGTCTACGCCGACGTTGACGGCAACATCGGCTATCAGGCGGCGGCGCTCGTGCCGGTGCGGCGCGACTGGCAGGGCGTGTATCCGGTCAACGGCGCGACCGGCGAGCACGAGTGGCGGGGGTGGCGGACGCTCGACGATCTGCCGCACGGGTTGAATCCGGACGCCGGGTTCCTGGCCACTGCCAACAACAACCCGCTCGGGTCCGCGTCGCCGCCCAACATCGGATACTCGTCGTGGACGCCGCCGGCGCGGATCAGTCGCATTCGCGAAGTGCTCAGCGAAAAAAATTCTCTGACCGTCGACGATCTGGCGCGACTGCAGCACGACGCGACGCCCTGGAAGGCCGAGCAACTCGTCCCGCTGCTGCAGCCGCTCTCGTTCAAGGACGAAACGACCGAGCGTGCGCGCGCGATGCTTGTGACATGGGACCGGCGTCTCACGCTCGATTCAACCGCGGCGACCTTGTACGTCGCCTGGGAGAAGGAGTTGTTCCGTCAGTTGGTCGCCCGGCATCTCGATCCGGCGCTGACAGCGGATTACGTCCTGAACGTGGAAACGCATGTGCTCGTCCCGGCGCTCACCAAGCCGTCCGCGGCCTGGTTCGGTGCAGCGTCGGTGAAAGGACGCGATCAATTGCTCGAGTCCGCACTGGCGGCAGCGGTCGCTTCAGTCAGCGGTACGCGCGGGCCTGACGAAAGTCGATGGAGTTGGGGCCAGATCCACTCCGCCACCTTTCAACACACGCTGGCGTCCACGAGCGACGCGGCCCGGCTGCGATTCGACATCGGACCGTTCCCGCGCGCCGGCTATGCCGACACCGTCTTCGCCACCGGTGGCTCCGGCACGCGCCAGACCGAAGGCGCCACGTTTCGTGAGGTGATGGACGTTGCCGACTGGGATCGCTCGATCGGCACCAGCGCTCCGGGCCAGTCCGGCCAGCCTGGCAGCCCCCATTTCGACGACCTCGCGAAGTTGTGGGCGGCGGAGCAGTATTTCCCGTACTCCTTCAGCCGGGCGCTCGTCGAGAAAAATGCCGAAACGACGCTCGTGTTGCAGCCTGGTCAGGTCCCTTCTGTGCCGCAACGATCGGGGCGGAGAGTCACGGCCTACACCCTCCCGCCCGACCTCTACCGACAGGCGCATGCTCTGGGCAGGATCGCATTCTGGAGTCAGCTCGGCGGCTTCTTCTACTCAGTGATCACTTTGCTCCTTCTTCTGAGATGGAAGGTCGCTGCGAAAATCAGGGACTGGGCCGAGCACCTCGCCGCGGCGCGTTTTCTCCAGGCGTTGATATTTGCCCCCTTGTTTTTCATCACGTTCGACTTCCTTTCTCTGCCTCCGGGCGTGTTCCGCCAGTGGGTGATCCGAAAATACGGGCTGAGCATCCAAGGGTGGGGTTCCTGGTTCTGGGACTGGACGAAGGGCGAGCTGATCACGGCCGTCATCGCCACGATTCTCTGCTGGCTCCTCTATGGGGCGATTCGCAAAAGTCCACACCGCTGGTGGCTGTATTTCTGGGCCGCCGCGCTCCCGTCAGGTATTGTTCTTTTCTTTCTCACGCCTCTCGTCATCGATCCGATGTTCAACACGTTCGAGCCGCTCGCACAAAAGGACCCAGAGCTGACCGCCCGCCTCGAGCAGATGGTGCAGTACGCCGGACAGGATATTCCGGCGGAGCGGATGTTCTGGATGGGTGCGAGTGAGAAGTTGACGCTGCTCAACGCCTATGTCACCGGCCTCGGCGCGTCGAAACGCGTCGTCGTCTGGGATACGACGATCGCCAAGATGACCACGCCACAAGTTGTGTTTGTGGTCGGCCACGAGATGGGCCACTACGCCCTCCAGCATATCTGGAAAGGTATTGCCGTCCTTGCGCCGTCACTCCTGCTCTTCTTCTATCTGGCCTCACGCTCGATCAGGTGGATGCTGGCACGTTGGGGTGGAAGCTGGCAGATTCGTGGCACGGCCGACTGGGCCTCGCTGCCCGCGCTGGTGCTGCTGCTGACGGTGTTCTCGTTCGTCACCAATCCGATCGCGAACGCCGTCAGCCGCTACTTCGAACACCAGGCGGATCAGGTACAGCCTCGAGGTGACGCACGGACTGACGCGAGACTCCGGACAAATCGCCGCGCAGACCTTCCAGGTGCTCGGTGAAGTCGCTCTGGCGGACCCCGATCCGGATGCGCTGGACATCCTGCTGTTCTACGACCATCCCGCGATTCGCGACCGTCTCCGTTTCAGCCTCGAGTACGATCCCTGGTCCCACGGCGAGCCACCCGAGTTCGTAAAATGATTCCCCGCCGATCAAGGGCCTGCTGACCTCCTCTAGGGTTTCTCCTGTGCTCTGGCGCCGCGAAGAATCCCGCCCATGGCGTAGTTGGCCTCGTGACAGGCGTACTCGTAAATCGGCTCGCTGCTTCTCGTCATGGGAATCGCGCCGCTCCACGATTTCGTGAACGCCGTCGGATCGTCGACCGTGAACTCGTACATCAGCGTGTTGGCATCGACGCGCCGAAAGCGCTCGACCAGGTGCAGCTGCTCGTCGCTGCCGCGCACGTTGGTGCGATCGCTGAAGTTCGTGGTGTCCACGACCAGGACGTCGCCGTCCCAACGGCCGCGGGGATCGCCCTGCCAGCGGCGCACCGCGGGCGGAAGGTGAGGGGCGCCGTTGAGCGGCACAATCCGCGCATCGTGAATCATCTCGTTGGCGATGATGACGAAATCGCGTGTCTGCACGATCTGAACGTTGTTGTTGTAGGGACCGGGCAGCATCGGCGGGCCCGCACCGAAGAGGAGGCAACGCTCCGCGAGCGATCGATCCTCGGGACCGTCGGCCGGGCCGTGCTGGCGGCGGACGTCGGCGCGGACGGCGGCTCGCCGCTGGCCCTCCGGGGTCAGCGCCGGAATGCGTCCGTCGGGCGGGTCGGTGATGATGGACGTTCGCCGCGTGCCCACCACTTTCGAGCCGCGGTCGTACCAGGCGTTGTTGTAGGCGAGCGCGACATCGGCGTCGCTGCCGGCGGGCGGCCTGCGGTCGGCGTCGTTTCGCTGCAGCGCTTCGCGCTCGAACGCCTCGGCTTCCTGGTCTGTCAGCACCGGCTTGTCGGCGTACTGGCCAGGCCGTTCGAGCGGCGTCAGCGTCGCGTAGTTCCAGACACCATCCAGGTCCGGACGTCGATCGCTTCTCTGGGACTGGGCCAATAGCGGCGCCGCGGCGAGGGCCACGACCCCGAGCATCAGGACACGCATAAACGCCCTTCCTTTCACGAGCCCGACCCGGCGATACTACACCCCTACCGCCTGTCAGAGACGTTCCGAAATGGACATCACGGACCGCAATACGTTCGACCCGACGTCGCTGCTGCACCGCGATCGACTCGCGGCCGTCATCGAGCTGGCAACGGATGGGATGATCGTCATCGATACCCACGGTCGAATCCGCCTGTTCAATGCCGCCGCGGAACGCCTGTTCGGCTGCCGGGAACGGGACGCGACCGGCGCCCTTCTCGAACGGTTCATTCCGCCGCGTCTCCATGCCGCATATCGGGCTGGCATGGGCCGTTGGCGCCGCTCCGAAGCACAGGCTCGCGACATCGGACTGCGATCCATCTCCTGGGGTCTTCGAACCACCGGCGAGAAGTTCCCGTGCGAGGTGTCGATCGCCGAGTGTCAGGTGGGAAGCACGCAGGAGCTGGTGATTGGGATTCGCGATCTCACCGAGCAGCGGCGGTCGGCAAGAGCGACCAGGCTGCGCGTCGAGTTCGAGCGGTTCCTGTTCGACCTCTCGAAAACGTTCCTCGCCATTCCGGAAGAGAGCATAGAGGCGAACATCAGGCACGGCCTCGCCCGCATCGGCCGGTTTCTCGACATGGACCGCGTGTCGCTGATGGAGCTGTCCCAGGATCGCACCGCGATGACCGTCGTCTATGCATGGGACCGTGACGCGACGACGCTGCTGCCGGTCGTCACCACATCCAGGCTCCCGTGGTGGCTGCGTCAGGTGCTGCGCGGCGAGCTGTCTCTCGCCTCATGCCTGGACGATTTACCCGAGGAGGCGTCTGCCGAGAAGGAACACCTCCGTCACCGGGGCGTGAAGTCGGTGGCGTCGATTCCGCTGAATGTGAGCGGCAAGATCGCTGGAGCGGTCTCGTTCCTGACCAGCCGCCGCCAGGTCGCGTGGACCCCCGAGCTGGTGAACCAGCTCCGAGCCATCAGCGAGGTGCTCTGGAATGCATTGAAGCGGCATCAGGCGATGGAGGCGCTCCTGGCGGCCCGGGAGAGCGCCACCGAGAGCGAGGATCGCTTCCGCCGCATCGCGAACACGGCGCCAGTGATGATCTGGATGTCGGATATCGGCAAGCAAGTCACCTACGTGAATCAGCCCTGGCTCGATTTCACCGGCTGGCCGCCCAATGAGATACCGGGCCATCGCTGGATCAGTCTCATTCATCCCGACGATGTCGAGATGTGCGGAGACGTGTATGTGAAGGCCTTCGATCAGCGCAAGCCGTTTCTGGTGGAGCACCGTCTTCGTCGCCACGACGGCGAATATCGGTGGACCGTGACCGAGGGCGTGCCGAGGTGCGGGAGCGACGGTGCGTTCATCGGTTACGCCGGCACCGCGGTCGACATCACCGAGCGCAAACTGATCGACGCGGCGCTGCTGGCGAGCCACGAGGCGCTGCAGGAGCGGACGGTCGAACTGGAACGGCGGACGATTCAGCTGAGCCGAATGGCGTCGGACTTGACGCTCGCCGAGCAGCGCGCACGCGAAGAACTGGCCCAGACGCTCCACGATGGCCTGCAGCAGCTGCTGGTCGCGGCGTCCGTGAACGTCGACAGTCACATCATGCGCTCGGCGCAGCGGGGCAGCGCGGCCGACGAGCTGGTGAAGGCGAGGAACTACATCGAGGAAGCGGTCGCCGCGGCACGCACGCTGAGCCTGGAGCTGTTCCCGCCGGTGCTTCAGACCGCGGCGTTGTCAACCGCCCTCGACTGGCTGGCGGACTGGTCGCGGAGCAAGTACGGACTCGAGGTCAAGGTCTCCGCCGACCCGCGCGCCAATTCCGATCGCAAGGACGTCCGGACACTGCTCTTCGGATCAGTCCGGGAGCTGCTCCTGAACGTCGTCAAGCACGCCCAGGTCGATCGCGTCGCGGTGGATCTGGCGGCCGGCCCGGATGACACGCTCTGCATCACCGTCGCTGACGAGGGCCGTGGCTTCGACCCGACGGAACTCGAGGAGCGCGCGAAAGCCAGCCAGGTCGGATGGGGACTGTTCAGCATCCGCGAACGTCTGACGCTGCTGGGCGGCCGGTTGGACATCGAGAGTGTGCCTGGGGGCGGGGCGAAGTTTCGCCTGATCGCGCCGCGCGACAGCGCGCACCGCCCGGTCGGTGGGGAGTCGGCGTCGAGTCACGCGGCCACGAAGCCGCCGACTACGTTCGCCGCCGCCGCGGCGCCGTCGTATGCGCTGAGGGTGCTGATCGTGGACGATCACCCGGCGTTGCGTAAGACCTTCGCCGAGATTCTGCAGGCACGTCCCGAGTTTCAGGTTGTCGGCGAAGCCACCAATGGACTGGAGGCGATCGCGCAGGCGCGCGCGCTCCGGCCCGATGTCGTCCTGATGGACGTCTCGATGCCGGAGATGGACGGCATCGAGGCGACGCGCCGCATCCACGCCGAGCTGCCGTTCATTCAGATTCTCGGGCTATCGGTCTACCCGCACTCGCCGGCCGATCCGCATCCCATTGAACTGGCCGGAGCCGAGGCGTTCTTCACGAAGGGGATCGACACGCTGCTCCTGATCGACCACCTTTTGGACAAGCACGCGGCATGGCTCTCAATCACCTCGGCCAGCGCGGCGTCTGGCGCTTCTCCCGGCACGGCCTGACCGGCGGATTCGGCGCCATGCGGAATACTCTTCGACGCTCCGCGCTCGTCATCGCGTGCGCCGCAATCGGAATCGCTGCCTGCCTGTCCACGCTGGAGGCGCAGCAGGCGTCAACCGGTTCGCCGCCGTCGGCTCGTACCTGGCTTGGGCGGTCACCCGCGATCGAATCGCACTTGAAGACCGCTCGGGTCGTTCGCCTCGAGGACATCGGCACCGGCGTCACTCATCCACAGCGTGCCTATCTCGAGCCGAACGTACCCGTCGACAGTCTGGTCTGGAAAGTGCTGCCACCCGGCAGGCGTCACGGTCACTGGGAGAGCTACAAGTCCGAGATCGCCGCCTACGAGCTCGACAAGCTGCTCGGCATGAACATGGTGCCGCCCGCGGTCGAGCGCACGATGGACGGCGAAGTTGGAGCGGCGGTGATGTGGCTCGAGTCGATCAGGAGTGTCAAGCAGCTGGGCGGCGCCATGCCCGCCGGCGCAATCTGGGGCCACGCGCTGAGAAAGATGATGATGTTCGACAACCTGATCGCCAACCCCGATCGGAACGCCGGCAACATTCTCGTTGGCCCACCCGGAGAGTTGATCCTCATCGACCACTCGCGCGCGTTCATCGACAGCGAAAATCTCATTCATAAGATCGAACGTGTCGACGCCGGGCTCTGGGATCGGATGGAGGCGCTGACGCGGCCGGATCTGACCCGCGTCCTCGAACCATGGATAGACGAGGATGCGATCGGCGCGATGATGGAGCGGCGGGATCGGATGGTGTCGGACGTCAACAAGCTCGTCGCAAAGCGCGGGCGTGCAGCGGTGATCATTCCCTAGTTCAACGGGATTGCGCCAGCAACGGCGAGACGTCGCGTATGGCCGTTGAAACTGCGCGGCTACGGGCGGATCGCACGTTCGACCGCGGTAACGACCTCGTCGTCTGCCGCTTCCTTACGACCGATCAGGTTGTCATCAACCCACACGGTGAACTCACCGCGGTTACCGACGACCAGCGCTGGCACGACACCGACAGCCTGACTGATGAGCGCAGCCACACGGGCGGCGCGAGGTTCGTAGTCTCAGACTTTGCAATAGCGGATGTAAATGTCGGCCATGGTTCAGTATTTCTTGGCGCGGCTAAAAAGCGCAACACGCGTACGGGCTAAACTAGCGGACGAGGCGATGGAATGAAAACAATCGGACTCATCGGCGCGGGGCATATCGGCAGCCAGGTTGCGCGCCTGGCGGTGAAGAACGGCTACGACGTCGTGATCAGCAACTCGCGCGGGCCGGAGACGCTGGCCGATCTGGTCGCCGAACTCGGCCCACGCGCGCGTGCCGCGACATCGCAGGAAGCCGCTGTCGCGGGTGACATCGTCGTCGTCACGATCCCGCTGAAAAATCTTTGCGACGTCCCGGTGGCGCCGCTGGCCGGCAAGATCGTTATCGACACGCTCAATTACTATCCTCAGCGCGACGGTCACATCGCTGATCTCGACGCCGAGAAGACGACAACGTCGGAGATGGTGCAACAACACTTGCCGTCATCTCACGTCGTCAAGGCGTTCAATCACATCTACGCTGCGGAGCTGACGACGCACGGGCAGCCCGCGGGCTCGCAGAACCGGCGTGCGCTCGCGATCGCGGGCAACGATCCATCGGCGAACAAAACAGTCGCAGCATTGCTCGATCAGTTCGGCTTCGACACGGTCGATATGGGTCCGCTCAGCGAGAGTTGGCGAATTCAGCGCGACACGCCCGGATATGGTCCGCGGCGCACCGCTGATGAACTGCGCAAGGACCTGGCGGCGGCGAAACGTCCGCCTGCTGGATAGACTAGCGGAAGCCCCGCGAGTCGAACGCGTTTTGTCGATTCGTGTGCTGAAACGTGACACCGGCCCCAGGATCCTCTGACGGGGGATCTCCCAACGCATTCTCCAGCAGTGAGTTGCGCGAGAGCCGGGGTGGTCATGGCATTGCTACGCCAGACCTTCGTGGATCAACTGTCGGGTGTCCTTGAATTCTCCGGTCTGATCCTCGCCGCCATCCTGACGTCAGCCCTCGCGAAGCAGCGGACAAGCACGTGGGACTGGGCCACCATGCCGCCGTCCTTCGTCATCGAATTCGCTTCGTTACTGCTTCTCGGCCCGAATGCGACGCTGCTCGTCGTGATCGCCGGGACGGTGACGCAACGGCGCGTAGCGGAGCGATCGCAGCTCCGCCGACTGCTCGTGAACGCAGCCACCGTCATGGTGGCGATTCAAGCGGCGAGCTTCGCACGCCAATCACTCGCGGAGACGACCGGCAGCGCATGGCCGTGGCAGGGCGTGCCTCTCGCCGCTGCGGTCATCGCCTATTGCATCGTCAAGAGCGCGTCCGCGGAGATCGTCGCGCCTCTCTTCGCGAGACGGCCGATCAATCGATCCTGGCTGCAGCACACGCTTCGGGGCTGTCCGAGCTACGTCATCGGTGCCAGTCTCGCGGTCGGACTCGTTGAGGCGATCGACCGGAGGATGTGGGAAGTCCTGCTGGTGGCCGCCGTACCGCTGCTTTTCGTATACCGTGCGTACAGCGCTCACCTGAACCGCGTCGAAGAAGATCAACGGCGCCGGGAGGTCATCGGCTCCCTGGATCAGGGCATGTCCGTCATCGACGGAAATGGCAGGGTCACGCTTTGGAACGATGTTCTCGAGCGAATCCTGGGCTGTCCACGCGACCAGGCTCTGGGCCGTTCGCTGACGGCTGCGGTGCCGGCGCTGGGCAAGACCGACCTTCGGCGCGCGATCGACGACGCGCTGACAGATCGAAAGGCCCGGACGCTGGCCCGTCTCCAGCTGGCTTCCGCCGCGAAGGTGCGGATTCTGCGGGTCAGCATCCTTCCCGTGGTCGATGGCGTGACGCTGCTTTGGCACGATGTCACCCAGCAGACGCAGGCGGAGGAGCTCCTCAAGCGAAGCGAAGAGCGGCTTGCGCTTGCGGCCGCCGGGGCGAATGACGGCTTGTGGGAATGGAATCTTCGGAGCAAGGAGTTCTATTGCTCGGACCGATGGAGGGCGATGATGGGCCTGTCCACGCCCGCCGTCATCGGTGCTCCGGAGCAATGGTTGGACCGTGTCCATGTGGACGATGTCGCGTCGCTCAAGGAAGCGCTCGACGCACATCTCTCCGGCAAGACGGAGATCCTTCTGCACGAGCACCGGCTTCGCCACGAGGACGGCACCTACCGGCCGTTCCTCTGTCGCGGTATCGCTGTCGGCGGCGCCGGTCGCCGCCCGGCCCGCATCGCCGGATCGCTGACCGATACGAGCGACCGCACAGTGGCGCATGGGCGGCTCCACAATGTCGCGTTCCCGGATCCGCTGACCGGGCTGTGCAACCGCGCAGTCTTCGTGGAGGGCCTCGGGCGCCGCCTCGTCGAGTTCAAGCAACGGCGCGCCGGCAGCCGGTTCGCGGCGCTCTACGTGGACCTGGACCGCTTCAAGGTCGTCAACGATAGTCTCGGCCACGCGGTCGGCGACGAGCTGCTCACGGCGGTGGCGCGTCGCCTCGAGTCGTGTCTGCGTAAGGGAGACGCTCTCGCCAGGCTTGGCGGAGATGAGTTCGCGATTCTCCTGAGCGAGCTCGACGACGCCACTCAGGCCAATTCCATCGCCTTCCGCATTCAGGACACGTTGAGCGCGCCGTTCGCCATCGACGGGCGGGAGGTTTTCACGTCCGCGAGCATCGGCATCGCCTTCGGCGGCGTTCATTACAACAGTCCTGACGAGATGATGCGCGACGCGGACACGGCCATGTATCACGCGAAGTCGCGCGGCAAGGCGCGCCACGAGCTGTTCGATGCGGACATGCACGCGCGCGAGCTCGACCGCGTCGGACTCGAGAACGACCTGCGGCGCGCCGTCAAGAACTGCGACTTCGAAGTCGTCTATCAGCCGATCGTACTGCTGGAATCGGGGATGTGTGTCGGATTCGAATCCCTGGTCCGATGGACACGCAACGGCGACGCCGATCTCGCCGGTCACCTTCATCCCGCTCGCCGAGGAGCTCGGGATCATCGAGCCGCTCGGCACGTGGGTGCTCCAGCAGGCGTGCTCCACGTTCGCCGACTGGCAGCGACGGTTCCCTGCCTGCGGCCTCGAGTACATCACCGTCAACGTGTCGAGCCGTCAGCTCATGCAGCAGAATTTCCTGTTGCTCGTCGAGCAGGCCGTTCAACACGCCAGATTGAAGCCGAGCCATCTCCGTCTCGAAATCACCGAGACCGCCCTGATGGACAGCCCCCGGGACGCGGCGAAGCTGCTCGGCGAGCTGCGTGAGTTCGGCGCGAAGATTTATCTCGACGATTTCGGGTGCGGTTACTCGTCGCTGAGTCACCTGCACAAGCTTCCGGTCGACGCGCTCAAGATCGACCGTTCGTTCGTGGCGAGCCTGCTGCTTCCCGACCGCCCGGCGATTGTCGAGAGCATCCTCGCGCTGGCTCGCACGCTCAACACCAGCGTGGTCGCCGAAGGGATCGAGGAAGAGAAGCAAGCGCGCGAGCTCGTGCGCCTGGGGTGCACGCACGCACAGGGATACCTCTTCTCGCGTCCGCTTTCGATCAGCGCGGTCGAGGATCTTCTCGTGGCCAATGGTCCCCTCGGACCGCGGAAATCCGCCGAAGTTGAACGAAGGGCTGACGACACGCACGACACTAATTTTCAGGTCGCGGCTTACCAGTAGCCCGGTCGCGCGTAGAATCGCACGATGAAGAGACTCGGTCTCGTCGTGGGCTTGCTGCTTTTCGCAATCCCGCGGTTCGCCTTCGCCCAGAATCAACAGTTCGTTGGGACGTGGAAAGTCAACGTCGCGAAATCCACGTACGAGCCGGGCGCCGCACCTAAGAATGAAACCCTTCGATTCGAGCCGGACAATGAGAGGCGTCTCGACTGTCACCAGCAGGGGGCAGGTCAATCAGGATGTGATCTACGAGAAGCAGTAGCGCCGCTGCCGTCGTGACACGCCAGATCATTTCTACATTGGGACATCGTGATCCCGAAACCGGTCAGTCTGCAGGCGCGAACGGTGCATCATCGAGCCATTCGCCGGGCACGAAATTGGCTTAGCCGGCACTCATG
This sequence comes from uncultured Acidobacteriota bacterium, assembly GCA_963711765.1. Lineage (GTDB taxonomy): Bacteria > Acidobacteriota > Vicinamibacteria > Vicinamibacterales > CAVVIG01 > CAVQFC01. Next base: position 918,333 of record CAVQFC010000001.1, read on the forward strand.
ATGATCCCTCGCTCCGCCTGCCTTTGTATCGCGCTCCTCTCCGCGCAAGGCGTGGCTCCCGACCTCGGGCGGGTGAACGACCCGAACAACTGGCGAGTCATCGACGCCGACGCCAGCGTGGAGGGGCCGGTCGTGCAATTGAAACCGCATGGCGATCCGGCCGTCGGTAGCAACATCGGTTTGGCACTCCTGCAGAATGTGAAGTTCTCGGAGGGCACACTGGAGATCGATTTGCGCGGCGCCGGTCAGCAGCAACCGAGTTTCTTCGGCTTGGCGTTCGGCGTGGTTGACGCGAGGACCTTCGAAGCGGTGTACTTTCGTCCGTTTCGATTCGCGGACGAGGATCCGGAAGCCCGTGGTCACGCCGTTCAGTACGTCGCGTGGCCCGAGTACACCTGGGAGAGGCTGCGCAAGGACAAGCCTGGCGTTTACGAAACCGCCATCGAGCCCGTTCCGGATCCCGCCGGGTGGTTTCACGTCCGCATCGAAGTGACGAAGGCAAGAGTCAGCGTCTCGATCGATGGCGGCGCGCACCCCTGTCTGGTGGTCGATCGGTTGGGGCATCGCGAAGGCGCGGTCGGCTTGTGGGTGGACAGTATGCCCGGCGCCTTCCGTAATTTCCGCATTCAACCGGCGAAATAGCCGTCGCTCCAACGGTCACGACACCACGGGACGCAAGGCGCCGCCCCACGCCAACACTGCAAAAAAAAAAAAAAAAAAAAAAAAAAAAAAATATTATGAAAGAAATAACGATGAAATGAAAAATAATAAAAATAATATAAAAAATGTAAATATATTTAAGTTATAAAAATGTTGTGAATAAGGATTTTGTATATTAATAACAGGTAATAAAATTGTGAAATATTCGTATGATAATAGTTTTATGAATAAAAAAGTTGTACAAGATATAAATTGTATAAATTTTTGTAGTTATAGAAGGAATGTATAAAAAAAAAATAAGTGAAATAAGAATTAATGAATTATAGAAGAAATATAATATTATTGGAGTATGTATATGAAATGATTATTATTTGGAGAATATAATGTGTAATTAAAATTATTAATTGATTATATTAAAATTATTGAATAAAAATTAATTTATCGCGATGTCTAATTCAGCGAAGGGTCAAGGCAAAGAAACTCGCGACCGCTTCGACGGTCTGTGCCTTCAGTCGCGGGTCGCCGCCATAGAAGCCGTAGCCGTGATCAGCGCCCGCGATCCTCACGATTTCGATGCCGGCACTCTTTTTCGCCGCATTCGCGACCCGTCTAATGATTTCGAACGGGATCACGGTATCCGCGTCGCCGGTGGCGATGAGGATGCGTCCCGGAAAGGCGGCGATGGCTGAAAGGCTCCGGGTCGCCGCGTTGTCCGTGTACCATTTGGCACTCAGGTCCTGGTCCTGGCCATAGGGTGTCGTAATGACGATATGGCCCTCGGCTTTAGCCTTCGCCGCCTCCTCCGCATACGTTTGCGGGCTCGGCGAAAAGTTTGGATCGTCGTTGCCATTGGTGCCCAGAGGAGCGAGGAGGCCGAGGGATCGGTAGCCCGACGAGGCGGAAAGGATGGCCACCCGTCCGCCCATGCTGTAGCCGAACATCCCCACCGACTTGCTGTCGATCGCCGCGTGTGCGATCGCGTACGCGCGAGCCGCAGCCACGTCGGCCATCATGTTCGTGATGTTGTTCTCGGTGAAGGGCTCGACACTCGCGCCGCATCCGGGGAAGTCCATCCGGATGCTCGCAACGCCGCGCGCAGCGAGCGTCTCCGCGATCGCGGTAAATCCACCGTTTTCGTCCTTGCTGCCGCCGTGACCATGGGCCATGACCACGAGCGGATACTTGCCCGTGACCTTGGGAGCCGTGAGAACGGCAGGCACACGAACACCGCGCGAAACCAGGGTCACCGTCGTGGCCGTGAAGTCGAACGGACCGACTTGTCTGTCACCGCCTTGGCCGGATGCGCTGAGCATCAGCGCGCACGGCAAGACAACCAAGAACGCTCGCATCGCCACTCCTGTGGTCTGTGAGGGAAGTGGGCGAGATTCTAGCGGAAAAATCTCTACCGGCGGAGTGGTCGATGCTGTAGAGTCATGCCGCAGTTGAACCACGGCGGCAATTCGAATGAATGGAGTTGTCAGGATGAAACGCAATCGACTCTTCGGTGGGATATTGGCGATCGCGGTCATCATGGCCCCCCACGCGTCGGAGGCCCAAATGACGTGGAACGCCAACGTCGGGGCAGAATCGAAAGATCAGGGCGTGCAGGCAGACGCCTTCCTCGCCAATGAACTTTGGATTTCCGAAGGCGACAGCATCAAGTGGACATTTGTTCCCAAGAACGAGATCCACACGGTCACGTTCTTGAAGCCCGCGCAAGTCCGCCCGCCGTTCGCCGGGCCGCCAGGATCGTTTGGCTGCCAGCCCGGCACCCCGGCCGGCAGCGGCACACAGATAAGCGGCGCCGACTATGACGGCAGCGGCTGCGTGAATAGCGGTCCCATGGCGGCTGGGGCCACTTACACAGTGACGTTCCCCACCAAGGGAAACTACAAGTTGGTGTGTCTGGTCCACACGGACATGAACGGAACCATTCATGTGCTTCCCACGGGCACGCCGCTGCCTCACGAACAGAATTTCTATGACGACCTCGCGCGCGATCAGGCGCGCGATATTCTGGCGGACCGCGATGAGCGTGGACGAAGCGATCGGGACGACCAGGGCACTCTGCGCCATGCGGTGACCGCAGGCATCGGTGAGATGGTCGCGACGGGCGGAGGACGGCAGTACCGGGCCGTGGTGCGATTCCTCGAGGGCACGATTCGAATTCATGTTGGAGACACCGTGGAGTGGACCAATCTGGACCCGACCGAACCGCATACCGTGACGTTTGGGGCGGAGCCTGGCAACCCCATGATGGTCGTGGGCGCCGCGCCGGCGGCCGACGGCGCCCTTCAAGGCACCATTACCACCCCGTCTGACAGCGTGAACTCGGGGTTCCTGGCTGCCGCGCCGCAAGACCAAATCGGGAGCCCGCAAAATGCCCCGGGAACGTCGCGCATCCGCATCACCTTTACCAAGGCTGGCACGTACAAGTACATCTGCGCTCTCCACGACGTCGACGGCATGCTGGGTACCGTGATTGTGAGTAGGTAGGACGTGTTGAACCCGCGGGTTTCGTTCAGAGCGCTGCTCGTTCTGACGTTTCTGCTGGGGACGGTTCACGGTGGATCGGCTCAGGGAACCAGAGGGAATCCTGAGCCGGTCCGCGCGGACGGGTCCGAATCTCCATATCGCGGCGGGCTCGTTTCTCCAGCCCTGCCTAAACCAAAATTCACGCTGACCGATACCAGCGGGGCCGCGTTCGATTTTGGCGCAAGAACGCAGGGGTACGTCACGCTGCTGTTTTTTGGCTACACCAATTGCCCGGACATGTGCCCGATGCAGATGCACATGATCGGGCAAGCCTTCAAGAAGCTGCCCGCGGCCGTCGTGGACCAATTCAAGGTGGTGTTCGTGACGACGGATCCAGCGCGGGACAGTCCTCAGACCATGCGCGCGTGGCTCGACAATTTCGACAAGCGTTTCATTGGTCTTACCGGGAACGATGCAGCGATCGACGCGGCACAGACCGCGGCAAATCTCTCACCGGCCAGGAAATCTGCCGTCCGCCCAGATGGCTCGTATGACGTCGGTCACGCTGCATTTGTCCTCGCCTACACGAAGGATAATCTGGCGCACGTCATCTACCCTGTCGGTTTGGCACTGGAAGACTGGGTGCACGATCTGCCGTATCTTGCCAAGGAGCAGGGAAGCCGCCGCTAGATGTAACCCTGCGGCTCCATTGTGAGGCTCACGATGTCCAGTCCGACTCCGACTGCCTCTGTCACTGTGCGTCGCGCGCGACCAGAAGACGCGGAAACTTGCGGTCGCATCTGTTACGAGGCATTTGCGACGATCAACCGCGCACACAATTTTCCGGCGGACTTCCCGTCGGCGGAAGCCGGCATCGGTCTGCTCAGCATGTTGTTCTCACATCCCGGCTTCTACTGCATCGTGGCCGACGTGGAAGGCCGGACTGTCGGGAGCAATTGCCTGGATGAGCGATCCGTCGTGGCTGGGCTCGGACCGATCACCGTCGACCCAGGCATCCAGAACTGCGGCGTCGGGCGGCTGTTGATGCTCGCGTTGATGGAACGGGCGCGCGAGCGGGGCTTCGCCGCCGTCCGGCTGCTGCAGTCGGCGTTTCACAATCGCTCGCTTTCCCTCTATTCAAAGCTTGGCTTCGATGCCAAAGAACCCATGTCGGTGATGCATGGCCTTCCGCTCCGGGTACTGTTGGCCGGCTGTGACGTTCGTCCCGCGACACTCGAAGACGTCGAGGAAGCGAGCCGGATTTGTGAGCGGGTCCACGGCTTCAGCCGCGCCGGCGAACTGCGTGAGTCCGTCAGCCAGGGTTCGGCGCTGGTCGTGTCGCGCCATGGCCGCATCACCGGGTACGCCGCCGGCTTCGGATACTTCGGTCACGCCGTGGGGGAATCCAACGTGGACGTGAAAGCGTTGATTGGCGCCGCCGAGAACGTGAGCGGTCCGGGCGTCATCATACCGACGCGAAACGCGGACTTGTTCCGCTGGTGCTTGAGTGAAGGGATGCGTGTGCTCCATCCGATGACCCTGATGTCCACCGGCCTGTACTCCGAACCCGCCGGCGCGTATTTGCCATCGGTGTTGTACTGAAGCGAGAGTGGCCCGGGTTCCAGCGATAGGGATCTGGGATCTACCAAGGAGGCTCAATGATTCGGGCGGGATTTGAGACGATAGATCGGACTCAGACTCGAACGGTAGTGGTCAAGGCCGCGGAGGAGACCGGCGGACGTGGGTGGGTCCTCGAGGTGCATTGTCCCGAGGGTGCACCTGCAGCTTCTCCCGCCCATATCCATGACACCTGGATCGAGACGTTCGAGATCCTCGAGGGGACGGCCGCTTATCTGTTGGCGGGCGAGCAGCGGACGTTGAGAAAAGGGGAGAACGTTCTCATGCCGGCAGGCGTTCCGCACGTCCACCCGTGGAACACGGGGGCGGACAAGATGGTCTACCGTCAGACCAATGACTTCGGAGCGACGACTCCTGATGCGGTGACGGAGGTGCTGGGCGCGTTTGCAACGCTGAATGGACTGGCTCGCGAAGGGCGCCTTGCGAAGAGCGGCTTACCAAAGAATCCCCTTCAGTTTGTTGCGACAGGCCGGATTTACACGAAGCACGGCATCTACGACGCAGCGGTCCCAATTCCGGTCCAGAAGGGGTTCGCCGCCGCACTCGGACCGCTGGCGGAAGCGCTTGGGTACCGAGGCGTCTACGATCGGTACTTGCGTTAGGCCGTTTGTGCCTCCTGATGATGCGCTCTGCTGAGGTTCACTCTGCAGCTGCAGGTCGACCGCTGACCCAACTGATGCCGATGTCCGCCGCGGAACGGAGGCGATCCGCGAGCTGTGCACCGTGATGCTGGATGTGACGGATGTTCACGAATTGATGCTCCAGCTTCGACATGCGGTACCAACTGAAACCGCTCTCCGCGCTGTCCAGATCGAGCGCGTCCACCGCGTCATCGACCATGCGATCGCAGAACGACCAGTACTCGAGCACCTGCGCTTGTGTATATGGCTCACCCTTGACACCGTCATCGTCGCCTCGATGCTGTGCCCACGGCTGAAACGCCGCTTCGTCTCGCAGCAAATACAAGTGCGCAAAGAACAGCGTGTGATACGCCACTTGCCAGAACGCGTTCTTGTGATCCGCATTCAACCACTCGTCTGCAGGACAGCGCTCGACGGCCTCACGCAGCATCGCGAGCGCAGCGTGATACTGGCTCTTGAGAACGGATCGGAATCCAGCATCCGTCATGGCGGGTCACATGCTGCTGGAGGCAAGTTGTAGCGACGGGTATAAGGCATCAAAACGCCCTTGGCGAATGCCTCCCGGAGCGCCCTGAGGTCGACCGTGCGGTGACGCTGGATGGCACGGCGCTGACGGAACGCGGCGCCCAGGCCGCGAAGGGCGTCCATCTTTGCTCTGAGAACGACCCGGCCTTGCCGGCGCGTCGGCGCCCACAACAATGCCGCCAGGTTCAGGGCGATATGTTGCGGCAGGTAGCGCCAAAGCAGTCTGGCCGGCATGTCTTTCGCGAACGTCCACACCATGTTCCGTTCGCCGTGATACACCGCGAAGTCGCTACGGTATCCGGTCAATCCGGAGCTCACGTGATTGACGATGGCCGAAGGGACGTAAACGCAACGGTGTCCTTTCAGCCGCATGCGGAATCCCAGATCGACGTCTTCGAAGTAGCAGAAGTAGCTTTCGTCGAAGCCGCCTACGTCATCGAACGCCCTCCGGCGATACAGCGCAGCCGCCGCACACGGAGCGAATACGTCGATGGCGCCTGTCCACGTATCTGCGAGCGCACCGTGTCCGTTGCGCCACGCCCTGCCGGCGACGTGATAGCTGTCGCCGGCGCCGTCGAGGTACTGCGGCCGTGCGTCGAACCGCATTTGACTCGCAAACGCCGAAACCTCTGGCGCCGCTTCCGCGGCGGCCTCCAGCACACCCAACCACTCGGGATCGGCGAAGGCGTCGGGATTCAACAGGGCGAGGGCGTCACAGTCGCCCGCGGCCGCGGCCGCGATGTTGTTCCCGCGGGCAAATCCGAGATTTTCATGCGACCGAATCAATTGGAAGAGACCGAGTTCCCGACCGGCGATCTGCAGGGAATCGTCGCTGCTCGCGCAGTCGACGACGATGACGCGATCGGGTTGGCGGTGCTGGGCCTCCAGCGACTGCAGGCACCGCTTCAGAAAGTCGCCCGAATTCCAGTTGACGACGATGACGGCGATCTTCACGCGGAAATCAGCGGGCTGGCCCGCAGGGCGAGGCGGTCTGGTCGAACTCGCTCTGTCGACCGTGTAATCGACTTACGGATCTGCACGTTTTTCAGGCGGCGTCCTCTGAGTGAGCACCCCAGAAACTGACGCTTTTCCAGCCAAAATCGCTCAAAACTCTACGGTACGCGGTTTGCTCGAAGCCCGACCATGAGCTCGAATCTGGTGATACCGGGGAAGCGTTGCCTCGGGCGTTCTGTGGTTGCGGCGAGTCTGCGCGTGCTCGGCATCTGCGTGGCCCTCTGTGCCGCCGCGAGCGCCGTTGACGCCGCGACCCTGTCGTTGACCTGGGACGCATCCTCCGATCCGAACGTCGCTGGCTACAACATTTACTGGGGTCAGCAGTCCGGAGTTTACACGATGGCACGTAGCGTGGGTCCCCAAAACTCCACGCAGGTGACCGGCCTGTTGGACGGCACGACCTACTACTTCGTCGTGCGCTCCTACAACTCCTCGGGCATTGTCAGCCCTCCTTCGAACGAGGCGGCCGCGCGCACGAGCCCGACCGGTCTCTGGAGGCCGACGTTCGGCGACTTTCGTTCGGATGGCAAAACCGACATGACGGTATTCCGGCCATCAAACGGCACGTGGTACGTCGGGTCGCCGTCCGGGCCTGTGCTCAGCTATCAGTGGGGCGGCGCTGGAGATATTCCGGTGGTGGGCGATTACGACGGCGACGGCACGCCGGATATTGCGATCTACCGCCCGTCCGACGGCGGCTGGTACATCGTGATGTCGAGCACGTCACAGGGCGTTCTGGTGAAGTGGGGCGGACCGACCGACATACCGGTTTCTGGAGACTTTGACGGCGACGGCAAGACGGATATCGCGATTTACCGCCCGTCCGACGGCGGCTGGTACATCATCATGTCGAGCACGGGACAGGGCGTCCTGGTGAAGTGGGGTGGCCCGGGCGACAAACCGGTCTCGGGAGACTTTGACGGAGACGGCAAGACGGATATTGCGATCTATCGCCCGTCCGACGGCGGCTGGTACATCATCATGTCGAGCACGGGACAGGGCGTCCTGGTGAAGTGGGGCGGCGCGAGCGACATTCCGGTCCTGGGAGATTTTGACGGCGATGGCAAGACGGACATTGCGATCTTCCGCCCGTCCGACGGCGGCTGGTACATCGTCATGTCGAGCACGGGACAGGGCGTCCTGGTGAAGTGGGGCGGCGCGAGCGACATTCCGGTCCCCGGGGATTTTGACGGAGACGGCAAGACTGACATTGCGATCTTCCGCCCGTCCGACGGCGGCTGGTACGTGGTGATGTCGAGCACGTCACAGGGCCTCCTGGTGAGTTGGGGGTTGCCGGGCGACATTCCGATCCACATGCAATAGGACCAAGCGACGGTTACACCCTCCAGCTTTGCGCTGATGCTAAACTCGGGTTGATTCGATCGTGTCGGTCGATAGGATCACCCGCAGTTCCCAGTTCGGCTACCGGCTCCGAACCCGAGTCATCCACCAATGTCGGCAGCATCGACCGAGACGGTTGAATCCCCGGCCCGACATATCCTCCGCTGGCCGGCGGCTCCACGCAGCGTCTCGCTTGACTTGCTCCTGGCAGTGATTCTGTACCTCGGGCGCGTTCTGGCTCAGGTTCGAGGGTCAGGATGCCGCCCGGTTCCTCCCCGGCCTGATATCCGCTGCTCCTCTCTCCATCGTGACGCAGATCCTCGCGCTCGCGGCGTCGGGAGCCTATGCGAGGCGCGTTCGGGACAGATGGATGCTGCCGCTCGCGGCGGCCGTCCTGATCGGTACGGCGATCGCCGTGGCCGGCCTTGGTCTCGCATCCGGTTTCGAGGGTGTGTCACGCGGCACTTTCGTCGTGCATGCCTTGCTGCTCAGCGCCGGTGTGATTGGGTGGCGGGGTGCGTGGCTCCTGTACGTGCGCCCCGACGCGGTGTCGTTCGAGGTCAACGGCGAGGAGATGATCGACCGGTCCCAGGAGATGACCACTCTGCGAGCGGTCGTGGTCGGTCTCTATCGATACCGCGGCCTTCTGAAGAACCTCGTGGTGAAGGACCTGAAGCTGAAGTACCGCGGATCGGCCCTCGGCTTCGTCTGGTCGTTGATCAATCCGCTGATGATGATCGTGGTGTACACGATCGCGTTCACGTACATTCTCCGCATTCGCGGCACCGGGTTCGTGTTCTACCTGATGCTCGGGCAGTTGGCGTGGACGTTCTTTGCCACTTCCTCCGCGATGGCCACAGGTGCGATCGTCGACAACGCCGGCCTGCTCAAGAGCGTCACGTTCCCGCGCGCGATCCTTCCCATCGGCACGGTGTTCTTCAACCTCGCGCAATATCTGCTGACCCTTGGCGTGTTTCTTCCCGTGATGTTTTTCTGGTACCGGGTCCCGCTCTCAGGTCCGATGGTGTTGTTTCCGGTCTTCCTCACGCTCCAGGTGCTGTTCACCGTCGGTGTGGCGCTGATTCTGGCGACCGCGACGGTGTTTTTCCGCGACGTCCGGCATTTGATCGAAGTCCTGCTGGCGGTGATGTTCTGGACTACCCCGATTCTCTACGAGCTCCAACAGGTTCCGGATCAGCTCAGGCTGCCGATTCTGCTGAGCCCGATGTCGTCGTTCGTGGTTGCGTACCAAAGACTGTTCTTCTATCGCGAATGGCCCGAGCCGACGATCTGGGCGATTGCGTGCGCGTACTCGGTGGGCGCGCTGGCGGTCGGTATGATGATGATTCTGGCGTTCGACAGCCGCTTCTCCGAACAGCTGTAATGCCGGCGATTGACATCCGATCGGTGTCGAAGAAATTCCTGCTCCGGCACAATGCCTCGGCGGAACTGAAGGTCAGGTTCCTCGGTCTGCTCCACCGCGAGAAGCGGGAAACGGTCGAGGATTTCTGGGCGCTCAGGGACGTATCGCTGCGAATCGACCACGGCGAGGCCGTCGGGCTGGTCGGCCGGAACGGTTCCGGCAAGAGCACCCTGCTGAAGATGATTGCCGCGATCTACCATCCCACCAGCGGCCAGCTGCTGGTGACCCGCAACGCCCGCATCTCGTCGATGATCGAACTTGGTGTCGGGTTTCATCCGGAACTCACCGGTCGCGAGAATGTCTTCCTCAACGCCTCTATCAATGGACTGACGCGCGCCGAAGTCGAGAGCGTCTACGACGATATCGTCTCGTATTCGGGCCTCGAGCAGTTCATGGACGTGCCGGTCAAGAACTACTCGTCGGGTATGTACGTGCGGCTTGGCTTCGCGATTGCCGCGAATCGGGACCCGGACATCCTGCTGCTGGACGAGATCTTCGCCGTCGGCGACGCCGACTTTCAGAAGCGCTGCGTCGACACGATCAACGGCTTTCTCGATCGCGGCAAGACGATGATCTTCGTGTCACACGACTCATCGTCGCTGCGGACAATGTGCCGGCGCGTTGCCGTACTCGACCACGGCCGCCTCCTCTTCGATGGCGACGTCCATGAAGGTATTACCGCGTACGAGCAGGGCCCGCTGCGCCGGGCCGCGGCGGCCGAGCATCAATCGCCGGCGCCGGTCGGGGATGAGGCCAGCCAGGCCAGCCAGGCCAGCTCGGACGGCGCGCCACACCGCCTGGCCTCGGGCGGCCACTGGGAGGCGTCTGGTGCATGGCAATTCGATCTGCTGAAGCGACACGGTCTCGAGCCGGAACACTACGTGCTCGATGTCGGCTGCGGAAGCCTGGCCGCGGCGATCCATTTACTGCCGTATCTGGACGAACACCGCTACTGGGGGGTCGAGCGGAACCGCGCCTGGCTGATCGCCGGCTTCACGATCGAGTTGCCGCGAGCAGGGATTTCGCGCGATCGAGGCTATTTTCTGATCGATAACGGCTTCGAGCTCGAAGGCACCCCGGACTGTTTCGACTTCGCGATCGCCAATTCGGTGTTTCGGTCGGCATCGTTCAACGCTGTGGCGCGCTGCATCGCCACGGTGTTGACCCGGCTGAAGCCATCGGGAGTGTTTTTCGCGACCTGGTTCGAAAACCCGGATGGCGGAAACTACGAACCGATCGTCCGGCAGTCGGGCGTCGTCACCTACCCCGATCGCGAGCCCTACCACTACCCGTTCGCATTGCTCGAAGCGGTCTGTGACGCGCTCGGCGCGCGCGTCGAACGCGTCCCCGATCGATCGAACCCGCGCGGTGAATCGGTGCTGGCAATCACGCGCGGCGCTACCGCCGAATCCCTGAGCCGATCGGCGGATCAAGGCTAGAATATCGAACCCGTGTCAACCAACCCCTCAACCTCGAAGCTGACGGAGGACGAGGCCCGAGTCGGCGACGAAGTTGCCGAAATGCTGTTCCGGCCGATTGCGTTGATGGAGCCGCTGCGCCTCGTCGATCCGCCGTCGTGGCTCGAGCACATTCCGTTCGCCTTCTGGCTCGTCGAGGCCCTGCTGCCGGCGAACGTTCGTCGAGCTCGGCACGCATTCCGGCAACAGTTACGCGGCGTTCGTGCAGGCGGTGCAGGCGCTGGGCCTGCCGACCGCGTGCTATGCCGTTGATACCTGGCAGGGCGATCCGCAGGCGGGCCATTACGACGAAGATGTATTTCTGGATTGGAGCCGCTATCACGACCAGCAGTACGGCGGCTTCTCCAGACTGATTCGCTCGACCTTCGACGAGGCGGCTGAAGGCTTCTCGGACGGCAGCATCGATCTCCTCCATCTGGACGGCTACCACACCCAGGACGCCGTGCTCCACGACTTCACACTCTGGCGACCGAAGATGAGCGAGCGCGGCATCATGCTGCTGCACGACGTCAACGTGCGCGAGGGCGATTTCGGCGCGTGGCGGGTCTGGGAGCAGCTGAAAGGCCAGTACCGCTCGTTCGAGTTTCTCCACGGCCACGGGCTGGGCGTCCTGGCTATTGGTCGCGATTTCCCGCCGCGGCTCGAGTGGCTGCTGTCGCAGTCGGACCGGCGGAAAGAGACCGCGCAGATTCGACGTTTCTTCAGTCGCCTGGGCCGATCGATTGCAGCGGAGTTTACGGCGCGTGGGGCACTCGAGCGCTCCGCGGAGATCGCGAGTCTGATCGACCAAATTGGATCGTTCGACATACAGCTGAAGCAGGCTGAATCCGAACGTGCCGTGAGTGAAGCCGAAGCGGCCCGCGTGCAGGCAGAAGCCGCCGGGATGCAAGCAGAAGCCGCTCGTGTCGCGTCCGATTTCACCACCCGTCTTGCCGCTGAACGCGAACGCCGTGCCTTTGTCGAGCAGGAAAACCAATTCCTGAAAGCCGCGCGAACCGCTTCGGTGCTTCCGAACCCGGGTGGCCTCACTGAAGACGTCAAATGGCAGGCGCGGGCGATCGTGCGAAAGCCCGCGATCGTCCTGCGGCGTACCGCCAGGACGCTGTACGAGCTGACGCACCGGCCGAGCGGACTGACCTACCGGGGGCTCGTGGCGTTCGCAAAGCACCCCAGGCTCTGGTCGAATGCCTACGCCGCGATTGCCAGCGGTCTGTTTGACGCCGAATACTACGCCCGCCGCTACGCCGACGTGGCTTCGAGCGCGATGGCGCCGCTCACGCACTTTGTGCTGACCGGATCGCGTGAGGGGCGCGATCCGCATCCCCTTTTTGATGCCGCGGCCTATCTGGAAGAAAACAGCGACGTTGCCGGCGGCGAACCGCTGTTTCACTATCTGGGACACGGCGCTCACGAGGGCCGGGATCCACACCCGCTCTTCGACGTGTCGTTCTACCTGGAGCACAATCCGGACGTCCGGACGCTGGCGATCGACCCGCTGTCACACTTCCTGAAGTGGGGCGCCGCGGAAGGCAGAAATCCGAATCAGTATTTCGAGAGTGCCTACTACCTCCGGCTGCATACAGACGTCGCCGTTGGCAAGTTCAACCCGTTGATCCACTACGTCTCCGACGGCTGGCGGGAGGGTCGGCGGACGTCGCCGACGTTCGACACCGCGTACTACATCTCACATTACGACGATGTGGCGGCGGCCGACGTGAATCCTCTGGTTCATTTCTTGAAAATCGGGCTGCCGGAAGGCCGGCGCGCCATCGACGAAGCCGAGGACGGAACGGTGATCGGCGCGCTCGAACCGCCGTCGCCGCTTGTCAGGTTCCGTGTACAGTCGGGCGAGGCGGTGAACTCACGTCGCCCCACGATCATGTGCCTGTCTCACGTGATGCCGTGGCCGCCAAGGGCCGGCAACGAATACCGCATTTTCCGGATGTTGCGCTGGTTTCGCGAGCAGGGATACCGGATCGTGCTCGTCGTGGCTCCCCTGCCTGGCGATGCCATCGAAGCGTCCAGCATCGAGCATCTGAGCGGGCTGTTCGAGAACGTCATCGTGTGCGACCGGGACGGCCGTCTGGATTACCGGCTGACCGATGTCCCGGACGTGCTTCGCACGCTCGAAGGGGAATTCGCCAAACCAGTCAGCGCGATGCTCGACGAAGACGCGCCCATGGACGCGCGCGATCGTCAACTGCTCGGTATCGACCGGACGTTCTGTCACGACGCGCTCGTCACCACCGTGTTGCGACTGCATTCCGTTCTGGGCGCATACGTCCTGCTTGCCGAGTACATCTGGATGTCGCGGGTGCTGCCGCTGCTCGGAGGCGACGTCCTGAAGGTCATCGACACCATCGACGTGTTCTCGTCCAAGCGGGACAAGGTGCTGCAGTTCGGCATCGACGACTGGCATCTCGAGCCCGACGAGGAAGCTCGCCGTCTCCGTAGAGCCGATGTCCTCGTGGCGATTCAGGAGGAGGAGCGCCTCAAGCTCGAGCAGCTTGTTCCGGGCGGTCAAGTCGTCACCGCGGGGGTCGACTTCGATCGGGTCGCTGACCCGGGCGAACCCTCGTCACGACAGGTGTTGTACGTCGCCTCTGACAATCCGATGAACAGGCGCGGGCTGTCCGACTTTCTGAAGTTCGCGTGGCCTCGCATCCGGCAGGAGATCCCGGACGCCGAGCTGCTGGTAGTCGGCAAGGTCAACCCACCTGGAATCGCCGAGGCTCCCGGAGTGAGGCGGATCGGCGTGGTCGCCGATCTCCGGCCGCTCTACGACGCCGCGCGAGTCGTGATCAATCCAGCGGTCGCCGGTACTGGACTGAAGATCAAGACCCTCGAGGCGATCTGTCATTTCCGGCCGGTGGTGACGTGGCCGAACGGCGTCGATGGCCTGGCCGCTGACCTCGCCGCGCTCTGCACGACGGTGCGGGACTGGTACGAGTTTGCGCACGCTCTCGTCGATCTGTTGCGCTCGGCCGAGCCGCGCACGTTCTCGCCGCAGGAGCGGGACCTCGTTGTCCGGCTCACCTCGCCGGACGTCGTCTATGGCGGACTGGGCAGCGTCATTCACAGCCGCGCCGCCAGTCATCCATGAGACTGGACGCATTCATCGATCTGACCTCAGCGGCCATCGAGCCGACGGATCTGGCAAGGCTCGTCTCGCGATGGCGCGCTTCGGACAGTCTCGGTGCCATCGCGGAGCGCGTGGTGATTGGACTACGCGAAGGCGCCGGCACCATCCCCGCTGATCTTCCGGTCGGATGGTCTGCGGTTCGATCACAATCACCGGTCACCGCACTCTCCGACGCGATGCTCGGCGGCGGACCTTCACAATCGCCTGCTGCTGGTGCTGATTGGCCCGGTGATGGTCCCGGCAGAAGCACCGGCGATCCTCGCACACGACCTTTCCGACGATCCGATGTTCGGATCGGCCATCGCCCGCATCGGCTGCCGCTGCGGACGAAGCGTGCTGAGCACGCCCAGAAACGGCGTTGGCCGCGCGTTCTGGATGCCGCGCAAGGTGCTGGCGCCGCTCCAGTCGGACATCCTTCCCGAGAGCGTGAGTGCCTGCACGCTGATAGGCGCCGCGGTGCTCCGGAATTTCGACGCGCTGGACGGCCGATTTTCGTCCGCCGCCGGTGCGCTGCTTCACTGCCTGGCTGAAGCGCGTCGCAGGGGCTTTCGCACGGTACGTTCGAATCGCTCCATGGTGACGCTGGACGGATTGGACTGTGACCGTGAACAGCCCTCGGTCGTGTCACTGCCGAACGCCGACCTCGTCCTGCTGGGGAGGCTGATTCCTGAAGTCCAGCGTGTGTCGCAGCAGGGCCGATCGGCCTCGCTCGAGCGATTCGAACGCTTGAGTGCACGCGTCCCCGCCAATGGCAGGCCGCGTCCGTCGCTGCTGCTCGATGTTCGCAACGTCGTGGCGTTGTTCAACGGGACGGGTCAGGCCACGCTTGGTCTTGCCGAGTCGCTGCATCGCCTTGGCCCGGACTGGGACGTCACGCTGCTGGCGAATCCACAAGGCGCCGAGTTTCACCGGTTCGAGGCCAAGTTCCCAGGCTGGCCGATCCTGACGAACCTTCCGGAACGGGGATTCGACGTCGCGTTGAGACCGACGCAGCCGTGGCACTTGCAAGACCTGGTCGACCTCCACACCAGTGCGCTCGTCAACATCTGCCTGATGCTCGACACCATCGCCTGGGATATCGCGCACCTCGCGCAGAACCTGGACGAGGTCTGGTGGTTTGTGGCCCGACATGCCGATGCGATCTGGTTCGATTCCGAGTTCACCAGGCGGCGCTTCCGCCGACGTTTTCCCGCCGAACCCTCGGGCCCCGATGCAGTCGTGCATTTCTCCTTCGATCCGGCTGAATATCGAGGTTCCCGGCCGGCCCAGCCTGTCGACGGGGGTGCCATGCTGGTGGTCGGCAACAGCCACTACCATAAGGATGTTCCGAGGACCGTGGAAATGCTGGCGGCTGCCTTCCCGTTCCGCCAGATCAAGGTGCTCGGACCATCGCCCGTCACCTCGACGTTCGTGGAGAGCGTCAGCAGCGGCGGACTGTCCGATGGCGACGTCCATCGTCTTTACGCCACGGCGGGGTGCGTGATCTTTCCCTCCTTCTACGAGGGGTTCGGCTTTCCCATCGTGACCGCTCTGGCGTACGGGAGGCCGGTGTTCGCCAGGCGCTCGGAACTGGTCGACGAGTTGGCTGCGCAGAGCGCCAATCGGGGCCGGCTTTTCGTGTTCGATCGGCGCGACGAGCTGGTGGATCTTCTCGGAGGATTCCTCCACGGCGAGCAGCTGCCATCGGTGTCGCTCGGCAGCGCGGTGAGCGGCAACGTCCGAACCTGGTCCGACGTCGCCAAACAGGTGGTGGCTCTGCTGCAACACTACTTCGATGAGCCGGTTGGCACAGGCTGGTTCGAGCGGGAGCGGGCGGTGAGGCAGTTGCAGACGTATCGGGTGCGGTGATGTCCACAGACGGCTCGTTCAGGTCTGGGAGGAGGTCTAATCCGGGCCTCCGTGTCCTGACCATCCTGCTGCGATTCGGCGTGGACGACTATGCCGACGCTCGCCAGCAGCTGGACCGTCTGTTCGAGGAGCGGCTGCCGGAAGTCGAAAGGCAGGTGCTGGTCGTGGACAACGCGCTCCCCGACGACTTCCGGAAGATTCACGCCGATCACACGGTCATTGGCGGGGACAACACGGCGGTCGAGTTTTCGGGTTTCGATCGTGGCGTGCGATTCATTGGCCTCGACATCTATTCGTACGACCTGATCCACTTTGCGACGAGCGCGTTCAATACTCTGTATGTCCGGTACTTGGAGCTGTTGGACGCGGCGATGCTGCGGGCAATCGCCGGCCTTCCGGTTTGTCTCGGCCACATCGACTGCTACAACGAAGCCGTCGAGTTGTCGGACTTCAACAGTCAGAGCTGGGTTCGCAGCTGTTGCTTCTTCCTGAATCCGATTGAGTTGGGAATCCTGGGCAGCTTCGTCGCCGAGCGCGAGCGGCACAAATTCTTCGGCGGCGATTCGCCCGATCCTTTCTTGCCACAGGCGCCGATATCAGAACGGTATCGCCGCTACATTCTCGATTGGCTGACCGGTCGGAACATCGGTCAGGGTGTGACGTGGCACTCGAGTTTCGGGCTGACACCGGAGATGCTGCCGACGTTCGAACGAAAAGCGCTCGCCATCATCAACGAGCATCTCCTGAGCATTCGCCTCCGCGCCTCGGGCTGTCGGCTCATCGACATCACGTGGCTCTCAACGATGCTGCGAAAGGGACCGGCGGCCGGCATCGACTGGAACACCGGCTGGTCCAGTCAGCTGGCGTCACGGTTTCGCGATGCCGTTGTCGTGCCGGCGCAACCGCCTCTGGGCCAGCCTCCTGATTGAAGGTTCTCGAGGAAAATAACGCGATGTTCGGGCAAGAACGCACGGACCGTCGCGTTCGATTCGCAGTGCTATACTCTCGGAAATGTCCCAGTTCGTTGCGGCGGTCGATCCGCTTGTTCCACCGGTGGAAAAACTGTACGACGGTACTTCGTCGACTCAGGAATTCGTCGATTTCGGCGAGGGCTTCGTCAACCATATTCTGATTCCGCGGGTCGGCCTGCAGCCTTCTGCGTCGTTTCTGGACGTGGGCTGCGGCAACGGCTCGGTTGCACGCGCGCTGACGCGCCACATGGTCAGCCCAGGACGATACGAAGGCCTCGACATCAACCGCGAGAGCGTGGAGTGGCTGCAGGAACGGTATCGTCCACACCCGGCGTTTCATTTCACCCACGCCAACGTCCACAACAAGATGTACAACCCGGGCGGGGTTGAATCCTCAGCGAGCTACCGTCTCCCGTATCCGGACGCGACGTTCGACGTTGCGCTGCTCAAGTCGGTTTTCACCCACATGCTTCCGGAAGAAGTGCGCCATTATCTTTCCGAGCTGGCGCGGGTGCTGAAGCCGACAGGACGGGTTGTGGTCACCTACTTTCTCCTCAATCAGGAATCGCTGGGGCAGATGTCCCGCGGCAAAGATCTGCTGAAGATGGATTTTGACTGGCAGGGCGATCCACTGTGCCGCATTGCCGATCGCGCGGTGCCGGAAGCGGCCGTTGCCCACGACGAGTTGCGGATTCGCAACTATTCGATCGAAGCAGGCCTGAGCGTCCACGACATCACGTTCGGCAACTGGTGCGGTCGCCCCAGTTTCCTGGGATTCCAGGATCTGATGATCCTTGTTCGTCCCTAGGGCGCACTCGATGCGCCCAGGTTCGGTCAGCTCTCAAATAACCGAGTACGACGAATCGGTCGGCGCGCACCGCGCCGGCAGCATCAATCCTCCCGTGCTCCAGATGTTGGAGGACCTGTTACCACGTCCCCTCAACCGGTCGATGGAGACCGGATGCGGCAAGAGCACCATCCTCCTCTCGCACTTCAGTCTCAACCACCAGGTCTTCACTTACGACGATCGATCCGAGACGCACAGCAGCGTGGCATATTTTGCCGACTGTCCACTGTTTCGACCCGAGCACGTCACGACTGTTTTCGGCTCTACCCAGGTGACGCTACCAGGTTTTCACTTCGGCGAGCCGATTGACCTGGCGTTCCTCGACGGCCCGCATGCGTATCCGTTTCCTGAACTCGAATATTTTTACGTCTACCCGCATCTCCGTCCCGGTGGACTCCTGGTCATTGACGACATCCACATCCCGACTATTCACCGCTTGCACACGTTTCTCAGGGAAGATTCGATGTTCGAGCTCGTACGCGTCGAGATGACGACCGCCTTTTTCACGCGAACGTCCGAGCCGACATTCTTTCCGCTCGGTGATGGCTGGGAGCATCAGCGTTTCAACATCAACAGGTTTCCTGTTGATGTCAGTTCAGGCCAGGACCCGGCCGGGCGAAGCCCTGCCAGAGAAGATGAACTGCAGAACCTTCAAGCGGCCATGCTCGAAGCGCGGCGCGAAATCGACTGGTTGCGGTACGTCGCAAACGAGCGCCGCCTGAAAAGACGCCTGGCACGGCTGCTCGGCCCGCTGGGTAATCTTCCGTTCTTCCAATGACTCTCCGGCGGCTCCTCGCGAGCTTCAGGCTGGCAGGACGGAGCGCAATCGGATCTCAGGAATCGATCCACAAGCTCAGGGTAGCCACTGCCAACCGGTTCATTCGGGGCCACGGCATCGAAATCGGTGCGCTGCACCGGCCGCTGGCGGTGCCCGGAGGCGCCCGCGTGACCTTCGTGGATCGGATGACCGTCGAGGACCTCCGGCGCCAGTATCCGGAATTGGCGCGTGAGCCGTTGGTTGACGTGAACGTCATCGACGATGGAGAAGCGCTCTCGACGATCGACGCCGGGAGCCAGGACTTCGTCATCGCCAACCATTTCATCGAGCACTGCCAGAACCCGTTGAAGGCGTTTCAGTCCTTCTTCCGTGTCCTGAAAGATGGCGGCGTCGCATACCTGGCGGTGCCAGACAAGCGGTTCACGTTCGACATCGACCGGCCGTGCACCAGCCTCGAGCACGTGATCCGCGACTTCGACGAGGGACCGGCGTGGTCGAAGCGCAATCACTTCGAGGAGTGGAGCCATCTCGTTGACAAGCACACCGATCAGGACAAGATCCAGTCAGAAGCCACGCGGTTGATGACGCTCGACTACAGCATTCACTTCCACGTCTGGCGTGCGAAAGAATTCCTTGAACTGATGGCCGAAGTCGTTCGAAGGAATGAGTTCGAGCTGGAGGCGTTTCTCAGAAACGGACCGGAGACGATTGTGGTGCTGCGCAAGTAGCGGCAGCCAGTCGCGCCGTTACCGCGGCCCGGTCTTGCCACTCG
The DNA here is from genome assembly GCA_963711765.1 of uncultured Acidobacteriota bacterium. Lineage (GTDB taxonomy): Bacteria > Acidobacteriota > Vicinamibacteria > Vicinamibacterales > CAVVIG01 > CAVQFC01. The sequence continues at coordinate 937,886 of CAVQFC010000001.1, forward strand.
AACGGTCCTCGGCGAATGCCAGACGGAAGTGATCGACGAGAGTCTGGTGCGCCTGGTTGTGCTCGGCTTGATGTGGCGATCCGGATGGATGCAGCCAGTGGCTCCCGAATCGCCTGAGGATGTCGCGATCGGCGACCTGTCGGCGCGCCTGAATCGCCTCGCGCCGCTCCGCAAGTTCCGGCAGGCTTGCAAGGAATCCGTACAACCCTGAGAGCACCGCCGCGGCGCCAATCGGAATTGATTCCGACTGCGTGCCGCTACCGCGCGCGCCGCTTGGCGATTGGTACAACGCCCGCCGGTCTGGCGCGCTCGCCACGCCACTGGTGCTTCGGGATTCCCGCCAGACACGAGCGGCCCATCTTCGACCGGTTGTAACCGCAGCAGCGATCCCGCCTGACCGGATGCTGCCGATCGCGGAACGGATCCGCTGTCGCGGACGCGCTGGGTCCGCAGCACGGCTCAGACCGGTCGACAGCAGCGCCAGATCCGCGGAGAGCAGCAGCGCTGCCGGCAATACCCGCTGAAGTGACGAGGGCTCCAGCAGCCCGAACAACATACGAAGCGCGTTTCGTTCACAGAGCCGGATGCGCGGCGATTCCGCCCACCGGCCGGATGTTCCGTGATGCTTGTGCCTCACGATCGACCCGGGTGACCGCCAGGTCTCGAAACCGAGGACGCCGAGGCGCCAGCCAAGCTCCACGTCCTCGTAGTAGGCGAACGCCTCCTGGTCGAAGCCGCCGATCTCGACGAACGTCCGCCGATCGACGAGCATCGCGCCGCCGCAGGCGAACAGCAGCGGTTTCTCGTGCATCGACACCTGCGCGATTGGCCGGCCGTAGTCGAGTTGAAATCCCTTGCCTTGAAAATTGAAGGCACCGTCCACGAAATCGACGCGGCCACCCTCCCAGTCGACGATGCAGCTGGCGACGGCGGTGGCGTGTCGCCGTTGAGCGGTCTCCACGAGCGCGGAGAGCCACTCCGCGTTCACGCTGGTGTCGTCATTGAGAAATGCGACGTAGTCACCGGTCGCCGCTGCCGCACCTTGATTGTTTCCGCCGACGAACCCGAGATTGACGCGGTTGCGAATGACCGTCGCGTCGGGAAAGAGTGCCGTGATCGCCGCCGTCGGGTCTTCGCTCGAGGCGTTGTCTACGACGATGATGTCGAAGCGATCGGCCGGGTAGGTCTGCGCTTTGAGCGCGCTCAGACATTCCGGCAAATGCGTAGTGCCCAGCGCCGTGAGGACGACCACTGAAACCCGCGGTGGGCCGCCAACGTCATGGAGTTCGTCGCTCTGCGGGTTCGCCGGTGCGACGGACGGAGCGTCGCGCTTCGATGTCCGCCCAGGAGCCTGGCCAACTCCGAACTCCCGACGCAGGATACGGGCGACATCTTCATACAGCGCGGAAGGCGGTCGAACGTCCGCGTCTTCGACGAAGAAGTGCGACAGGTCGGCATCTGAAACGCGCCGCCGATCCTGCACGCGGGTGCGCCGGGCCGCGAGCTCCGTCAGGCACGTGTAGAAATCCTCGAGTGCCAGCAGCACCGCCGGCAAGTGCGGTTGGATCGTGACCGTCTCTCCGAGGACGGATGTCCAGTCGAAGGTCAGCGTGTCGATTCCGGAATCGATCAGGCCGCGCAGCAGCGCCAGCGACACGGCCACGGGCAGCGTCCGGGACAGCGTGTCATCTTCATAGTTCACGAAAATCCGCGCCAGCGCATCGCGTTCGCGAAGTCGAAGGCGGACAGCGTCCGCCAGAGTCGACGCGTCCGGAATCGGCTGACCAAAGGCTACGGCCTGTGGAGCCAGGAACACCTTTTCGCCGTACATGTTGAGCCGCCAGCCCAGATCGACGATGTCGGGAACGTCGTTGAAGGTGTCATCGAATCCGCCCACGTCGAGGAATGTCGACCGTCGAATCAACGCCGAATACGCGGGCGGGAAAAGGATCGGCTCTTCCTTCGCGGTCGCGTTCAGAGGCGCGGTGACGTGGCCGGTCAATGACAGCCGTCCGTGGCCTTCGGATTTGAGCGGTCGTCCGTCAGGATCAAGAATTCTGGCGCCGACGGCGGCTGCTCCGTGGCGGCGGGCCACGGCCACCATCCCGTCGAGCCAGCCCGCGGCCACTGACGTCGCACCGTTCGTGACGGCGACGAAGTCGGATTCGCAGCCGCGGACGGCGTCGTTGATCGACGAGCAGATGCGATCTGGCGGAGCGTCGATGCTCAGGATGCGATAGGCGCGGGACTCGTTGAGCGTCCCGGCGTTGAACGCCCCAGGGTCGCCGCCCACGTCGTTCGAGACGATGATCGTGATGCTCGACGCCACACCGCGCGATTCAGCCACCGAACCGCCCTCGCAGCGATTGGCCGAGGCCTTTCAGATGGCGCACTTGACTGTCTGACAGACCGACCCTGGAGGCGAAGGCGCGGGCCAATCGGCGGTATCGCAGCCGCCGTTCGAGGCGTTCGCCGGTTGCCCGTCTGCCGGAGATGCGATCGGCCGCGAGATGCGGGGCAACGCAGAAGCGCGCGATCGGATCGACGACAGTGCGCCACCGGAAGTGATCGGCTTGCGCCAGTAACCGTCGCCTGCACTCGTCGAGCTCCCGGGGATCGCCGAGCAGCCGCTCGATCACGTCAGCGAGCGCGGTGACGTTGCCCGGAGGGACCGTCACGCCGAGCCGATGGTCGTTCACCATCGACGCAAAGACATCGCCGTCCGTGCAGACGATCGGCAGGCCGGCCCAGAAGTAGTCGAGCATCCGCGTTCTGAAGGAAAACCGCGTCTCCAGGTGATCGCGGTGTGTGCTGACGCCGATGTCCGACTCCAGAAGATAGCGCGCGCGTTGGTCGTACGCGACCCAGTCGTTGAAGAAGACGCTGACATTCAGAACGCCCAGTTCACCCGCGAGCGCGATCGTCTCGGCAACCGACCTTGCAGGCGGGATCTGCGGATTGGGATGACGCGTTCCCATGAAAAAGAGCTTGACGTCCGGCCGGCGCGAACGCAGCGAGGCGACCGCTCTGACGAGCACCTTCGGATCCTGCCAGTCGAGGAGCGAGCCGGCCCAGAGCAGCACGCGGTCGTTCACATCGATGCCCGGGAACACGCCTTTCAATACCGGAGCCGGGCTCCGCTGCGGCGGCGCCGCCGGGAGCCCGAACGGCACGACGTCGATCAGCGATCGCAGCGTCGAGTCGGATCCATAGGTCCAGGGATTGATTCGGCCGGCGGAGTGCAGCATGCCCAGCCAGAAATCGCGCTGCCGTTCGCTCGCGCAGACGAAGAAGTCGCCGCGTCGTATCTGCGTGTTCTGCGCGTGTGTAATCTGCGCGACGCTGGTCTGTTCCGCCTCGGACCATTCGTGATCGAGAACGGCACGCTCCGGGTCGCCCGCGCGCGCCTCGCCGACCATCGTCTCGAGGCGTTCGAGCGTGAACGGGCAGTAGAGATCCACGATAATCGGACGATCGAGCCGCGCAATCGCGGGAAAGCGCGACAGCGTGAATCCCTGGACCAGCAGCACGTCCGAGTCCGTCGCGAGGCGAAGCAGCGTCTGGTCGTCGTCGAACGAGTATTGAGCAAGATGGACGGGAGGGCTCTCCATTCCGGGCTGGAACGGAGTGGCGAGCGTCACGTCGTGCTGATCCGCGAGCGCCCTGGCGATTTCCAGTGAGCGGATACCCGGCCCGGACATGTTGACGCCGAGCGGTTCGTGCGTGATGACGAGCAGCCGGCTCATGTTGCCGCGAACGGCGTTGCTCGCCTGATCGCGTTGCGTTTCTGGTCTCGCACCCGGGCGATTGTACTGACAGTGGCGCCGCGGAAGTGAGGACCGTCCGGTATGATCCGGTCCGTTACCCCGAAGATGCAGATCTCCATCGTCATTGTCAGCTATCGATGCTATCCCGAGTTGCGGGCGTGTCTCGAATCCATCGCCCCCTGTCTTGGCCCAGGACGAGAGGCGATCATCGTCGATCACGAGAGCGATAAGACGGCGCTCGCCGATCTTCAGTCGGCGTTTCCGTCGATGAGATTCGCCGGGGTGACCGAAAATCCAGGGTTCGCCGCCGGCGTCAATCACGGCGCCCGATTATCGGGAGCAGACTATCTGCTGCTCGTGAACCCCGACTCGACGATCATCGGCGATCCGTTGTCCGTCCTGCACGACTGGATGAAGGATCGTTCCGATGCCGGTGTGTGCGGCGGACTCGTGCGCGAATCCGACGGAACCGTCCAGGCGTCGGCGCGCAGGTTTCCGGACTTCACGACCGGCATCGCCGGAAGAACCAGCTGGCTCAGTCGCGTCTGGCCGGGAAATCCGCTCACGACACGGAATCTTGTCGGTGTTCCTGATGCTTGCTCCGCTGTGGAAGTCGATTGGGTGGCGGGATCGTGCGCGATGATACGGCGGCGGGCGTTCGACCAGGTCGGAGGCATGGACGAGCGGTTCTTCCTGTTCTGGGAGGATGCCGACTTGTGTCGCCGGTTGCGAGACGTGGGGTGGCGGACTTGGTACTACCCGGTTGCAGGAATCGTCCACCTGACGGGCAAGAGCAGTTCGCGCGTACCGGTCCGATCGCTGGTCGAATTTCACCGCAGCGCGTTCAGATATTTTCGCAAGCACGCCTCGCCGGCCTCCGCCCTCGTCACGCCACTGGTCTGGATATCACTGAAGCTGCGATTGCTGTTCAAGCTCGCGCAGCTTTACGTCAAACCGGCCCCCCCTAAGGACCGCTGAGCTAACGGCCGATACGGAATAGGACGCATCCTCATACGGACTTGCGCACGTTTGCATGAGCTTGCATGGCTCGGCGGCGCAGCGTAGCCTTGGATTCCCCCCATCTGAGGTAAGTCCGTTTTCGCGATCTCGATACGACGGGCCCGACCGCCGCGGCCAGCACTAGCGGTCGAGCACGCTTTCTGAGGGAAAAACATGTTTCGGACCAGATATCGTCTTCTGTCTAGTCGCGTTGCTCGCCGCGACTTCCGCAAACGCGCAGGGTCGGCCTCCGCGCGACGCCATCAATCTGTCGCAGGTCCATATTTACAACTCGCCGACTGATGTCGCGAGTTGGCCGGTGACGACGGCCATCACATCGTTGAGCATGAGGCCGCGCGCTGCCGGGCGGCCTGGCTGGTCTGGCTTTTCAATTCTCCGGGCTGCAGACCTGGCCTGACTACACACCGCCCGGGTGGGACGGCCCGCTTCAGTACACGGTCTGGGCCATCTGGTACGCGAACGGCCAGTGGTCAGCATCAGGAATTATCCAGATGTGGCGCGGCAAGCCAAGCACTGGGGCTCCGATCATGACCGACTTCGCGCAAAACTGGATTTACGACGGCCGCTGGGGTCCTGGTTGGGGACACCAACCTGCTGCAGGCGAGCTCATGGGATTCTTCGTGACCGCCGGCAACGCACGCGGCGTTGGCAACGTGACTTCAGTGCGCGAGCGATCCAACGTCGTGACGGTCGCCGTTCCGGGAAACGACTATGGCGACTACACATTTCCGATGTTTGGGCGTTCCACGACGACGAATGACTTCGACGGCGATGGCAGGAGTGACGCGATTCTCTTCCGGCCTTCCAACGGTACACTGGTACGTCGGCGCGTCGTCCACGCTGGCTGCCGTCGCCATTCCGTGGGGCGGGGCTGGAGACATTCCGGTCGCGGGCGACTACGACGGCGACGGCAAGACGGATATTGCGATCTACCGCCCGTCCGACGGCGGTTGGTACATCGTCATGTCGAGCACAGGACAGGGCGTCCTGGTGCACTGGGGCGGCGCGAGCGACATTCCGGTCTCGGGAGACTTTGACGGCGACGGCAAGACGGATATTGCGATCTACCGCCCGTCCGAGCGGCGGTTGGTACATCCTCATGTCGAGCACGGGACAGGGCGTCCTGGTGCACTGGGGCGGCCCGACTGACATTCCGGTCGTGGGAGACTTTGACGGCGACGGCAAGACGGACATTGCGATCTACCGCCCGTCCGAGGGCGGTTGGTACATCATCATGTCGAGCACGGACAGGGCGCCCTGGTGCACTGGGGTGGCCCGAGCGACATACCGGTCTCGGGAGACTTCGACGGAGACGGCAAGACGGATGTTGCGATCTACCGTCCGTCCGAAGGCGGTTGGTACATCATCATGTCGAGCACGGGACGGGGCGTCCTGGTGAACTGGGGCGGCCCGAGCGACATTCCGGTCCGGGGAGACTTCGACGGGGATGGCAAGACGGATATTGCGATTTTCCGCCCGTCAGACGGCGGTTGGTACATCATCCCGTCGAGCACCTCGCAGGGTGTCCTGGTCAGGTTTGGCGTCGCCGGCGACATTCCGGCGCGCTAGCTGCCAGCGATCCGGTTACGGGCCGGCGTTTCGATCGGCTTCTTTGCGACGAGCGCGAACGCCGGCCCGTGGACATGATCGCGATCGACGAAGCCCTGCTCGATCTCGGTAAAGCCAAAGTGCCGGAGCGCACGGATGATGTCGTCCCGCGTCAACCAGTACGCAAATGGCTGCGGGCCGCCGCAGAATGCTCCACGGAGTCTGTCGGTGGCGTACCTGAATTTGTACGCCGTGTAAGTCAGGCCCTGTGTCGTCCGTTCGGTCGGTCCATCGAAGCGGGCGCTGACGTTGGCGCGCGTGCGCACGCTGTCGGCATCGAAGAAATGGGTCCAGAGATAGAGCCGGCCGCAGACCGCCGCCAACCGTGCCAGAAGCTCCACTGGATCTTCCATGTGATAAAGCACGCCGCTCGCCACGGCGACATCGAATCGCTCCTCCGACTCCCGCAAATACTCGACGAAGTCGCCGTACAAGAAGGTCGCCCGCTTCAGGCCGAGGAGTTCCTTGCTGACCAGGCAACGGAGGAACGCTTTTGGATTTCCTTCGATCGCGGTAATCGAGGCGGCGCCGTTCTGTTCGAGCAAATAGGTGTGCATCCCTTCGAGCGGCCCCAGTTCGAGTACACGTAGTCCCTCGACACCACCCCATCGCGAGATCGCCCACGCCACTTTGGGATCGGCAAACAGCGGGACTGTGCCGGCCTGACAGCTGTTCAGTGGATCCGGGAATGCGCTGATCCAATCGCCCTTGAAGAGATCGAGCGTTCCCTGTGGCGACGGGGTTGCGCGGAGGTATTGGACGGGAGCGCGCCGCAGCCCTCCGAGCAGCGTCAGGACAGGGTTCGTCAGTCGGTAGAGAAGGTGATTGGCCACGTCGAATGATAGGCCGAGAGAAGGATCACCCAAACATCTGGCGGCCCACGCTATGATTCTCGCGTGAAACATTTCGCTGTTTCCGCCCTCCAGGAGCTCGAATCCGAGGCTATCCACGTGTTCCGCGAAGCGGCCGCCGAGTTCGCGCGGCCGGTCATGATGTATTCCGTCGGCAAGGACTCGTCGGTGCTGTTGCGCCTCGCGCAGAAAGCGTTCGCGCCCGGCCGCGTGCCGTTTCCGCTGCTGCACATCGACACGTCCTTCAAGTTCGCCGAGATGATTGCGTTCCGCGATCGCGCGTGTCGTGAGGCTGGGGTGGAGCTGCGCGTGCACCTGAGCCAGTCGCGTCTCGAGGCGAAGGCGAATCCCTGGGACTTCGGCACCCAGCGCTGCTGCGGCGCGCTCAAGACCAGGGGACTGCTCGACGCGGTGACCGACGGTGGATACGACGCGCTGATCGGTGGCGCACGACGCGAGGAAGAGCGCTCGCGCGCCAAGGAACGCGTGTTCTCGTTCCGCGATCGCCACGGCCAGTGGGATCCTCGCAACCAGCGCCCCGAGCTCTGGGACCTGTACAACGGCCGCCTCGGCCCGGACGAAAGCATGCGGGTATTCCCGCTCTCCAACTGGACCGAGCTCGATATCTGGCGCTACATCGCCGGGGAGCGCATTCCGGTGGTGCCGCTCTACTTCGCCCGGGAGCGCGATGTGCTGGTGCGCGGCGGCCAGCTGATCCCGGTGGGGCAGGACACGCGCTTCGACGCCGGCGAAGAGCCGCGGCGCCTGATGTGTCGCTTCCGCACGCTCGGCTGCTATCCCTGCACCGGCGCCGTGCGCTCGAGCGCGACGACGGTGGAGGAGATCATCACCGAACTCGAGGCGACGCGGCGCTCGGAGCGCACCACGCGCGTCATCGATTTCGACAGCGACGGATCGATGGAGCAGAAGAAGCGCGAAGGCTACTTCTAGGACGAATGCCTGGTGCTTGACCTTCTTCGTTTCGTCATTGCCGGAAGTGTCGACGATGGCAAGTCGACACTCGTCGGCCGCATGCTGCACGACGCCGGCGCGCTGTACGAGGACCACATCGAGGCCTTGGCAACGCTCGCCGGGCGTTCGGGCCCCGGCGGCCTCGATCTGTCGCTTGTCACCGACGGCCTCAAGGCGGAACGCGAGCAGGGCGTGACGATCGACGTCGCGTACCGCTACTTCACCACCGCGAAGCGGCGTTTCATGGTCATCGACGCGCCGGGCCACGAGCAATACACGCGCAACATGGCGACCGGCGCCTCGCACGCCGATCTCGCGGTCCTGCTGGTGGACGCAAAGCTCGGTCTCCTGACGCAGAGCCGGCGCCACGCGTTCATCTGTGCCCTCCTCGGCATTCCGCGACTCATCGTCGCGCTGAACAAGATGGACCTGGTCGGCTATTCGCGTGCGCGGTTCGAGGAGATCCGCGCCGAGTTCGAGGAGTTCGCGGCGCGCCTCACGATCAAAAACCTGAGCTTCGTGCCGGTGAGCGCGCTCGGCGGCGACAACATCGTGAAGCGCAGCGCGCACATGCCCTGGCACGACGGCCAGCCGCTGCTCGAGCAGCTCGAGACCGTCTACGTCGGCGCCGATCGCAATCTGGTCGACCTGCGCTTTCCGGTGCAGACCGTGATCCGCGCCCAGGGCGAGCGCTGGTATGGCGGACGCATCGTTTCGGGCGTGGTCAAGGTCGGCGAGGAGGTGGTGATTCTGCCGTCGCACCGCCGCAGCCGCGTGCGCGCGATCGCGCTGCACGACGAGCGCCTGCAGGTTGCGTCCGCGCCGCTGTCGGTGGCCATCAACCTCGAAGACGACATTGACATCGGCCGCGGCGCGTTGATGTCGCACCCGCGCAATGTGCCGCGCGCCGTGCGCAGCGTGGAGGCGATGGTGGTGTGGATGCAGCCGCAGCCGCTGCGGCCGGGGCAAGTGTGCATGCTCAAGCTCGGCTCGAGCTGGGTGCGCGCGAGCTGCGCCGGCGTCGAGTACCGCGTCGACCCGACCACGCTGCATCGCGCGGCGGGACAGGAGCTCGGCCTGAACGACATCGGCCGCGTCGCCTTCACGCTGTTCGAGGAGCGCTTCGTCGACGCGTACGCCCGCAACCGGGGCACCGGCGCGTTCATCGTGGTCGATCCCGTCACCAACGCCACAGCCGGCGCCGGAATGATCGTCGACCGCGAGACCGACAGCGTCCGGGTCGGCAGCGAGGATGCCACCCGTCGCATCGTCGTCCCGCAGAAGGGGAAAGTACCGTCGTCCCGGCGTGCGGCGATGCTCGGGCAGTACCCGGTGACGGTGTGGCTGACCGGCCTGAGCGGCGCCGGCAAGAGCACGCTGGCGATCGAGCTGGAAAAAGCGCTGATCGAGGCCGGACGGTCCTGCTACATGCTCGACGGCGATAACGTGCGCGGCGGCCTGAACCGCGACCTTGGCTTCGGGCCTGACGATCGGCGTGAGAACATCCGGCGCATCGCCGAAGTCGCGCGGCTGATGAACGACGCCGGCCTGGTGGTGATGACCGCCTTCATCTCGCCGTATCGGGCTGACCGCGCCATGGCCCGCGACATCATCGGGCCCGAGCGCTTCGTCGAAATCTACGTCGAAGCGCCGTTGGACGTCTGCGAGCGCCGCGACCCGAAAGGCCTGTACCGCAAGGCGCGCCGCGGAGAGATTCCGGACTTCACTGGAATCTCGGCGCCTTACGAGCCGCCCGAGGCGCCGGCGGCGACCGTGGACACCGAGAACCGCAGCGTCGAGCAGTGCGCGGCGGCGCTGTTTCAGATGGTGATCACCA
>CAVQFC010000002.1:0-1559165 GCA_963711765.1 uncultured Acidobacteriota bacterium
GGCAATGTGCCCGTCGGCGCCGAGCGCGCTGGCGATCGAATCGGTACGATGGTCAGCGCGAGCGTGCTGTCGACCGGCGCTACCAAGACAAGCTCGTTGCCAAGCAGGTCGGTCCGCGACGCGGGCGCGATGAGGTTGCGATCGGCTAGGTAGTCCATCCACATCGGATCGGCCGATATGAAGATGTCCGCCGGAGCACCAGCCTCGATCTGGTGAGCGAGCGTCGAGGTGCCCGCATAATTGACCGAGACGGTAATCCCGGTCTCGGTCTTGAAATCCTGGACCAACTCGTCGAGCGCGGTCTGCAGACTTGAGGCCGCGAAGACAACCAGATGGCCAGAGCCGGTACGGCCATCGCCAGGGTCGCCGCAATGCTCACAGGGAGAACACTTCTGAAAATGCTGATCTTCGCCATTCCCGCCTCCGATATGTTCGGTCAAACATATCGGCTAGGAAGGCGGGCCGCCATAGCGCGCGGTGACAGCGAATGGTCATTCGGTCCGCTCACCCGACTTTGCGAGTGAGGCGCGGATCGCTGCGCATTCTTCGCTCGCCTCTATTGAGGCGACCAGCTCCTGATAGGCTATGAGCACCGAGTTCCCGAGTTCGGTGATGGCCGCACCGCCATGCTCGTTGCCGCCACGGCTTACCGTAACCAGCGGCGCCCGGAAGCAGGCATTCATGGTGGCAACGAGCGACCACGCACGCTTGTAGCTCATTCCCATCCGGCGTCCGGCCGAGGCGATTGAGCCGGTTTCGCGGATCAGCGCAAGGAGCTGAGCCTTACCAGGCCCGATTGCCACATCGCGGCCAACGCCAAAGCGAAGACGCCGAACGCGAGATGCTTGCGTCATTGCCGCGGCAGCCCCACGAGCACTCCGCCCCACTGTGTCGGTCGGCGCGCCACTTTCGACGCGCGTATCTTGGATACGGCCCGATGATTGCCGCAGGCAAATCGTGCCGATCGCGCCTCAGGGAACGGCGGTTGAACTGCCGACGACAATTTGGGAGTTCGACGCGGACGCCAGCGGATCGGACAGGGCAGGGGACGCGATCACCAGCGGGATTCCAAGGATCATAATGCTGAAAACCGGCGTGGGCTTCAGGATCGAAGCAAACATCGGGCGCACTCCGTAGTAGCCGCGCGGCTGGAGACCGAAGCGGCGGGAAGTTACCTTAGCGCGAAAAGGGCGACTGCCTTGCCTTCGGATGCTCTGGCCCGCATAGTTTCCGCCGCTTCCCGAAAAAAGCCAAGGAGCTCCCGCGCCATGGGAACCCTCGCCAACTCCCTGTCCAGGATCAAGCCGTCCGCCACCATCGCGGTGACGAACAAGGCACGTGCGACTCAAGGCCGAAGGCCGCGACATGATCGGCCTCGGCGCCGGTGAGCCGGACTTCGACACGCCGGAGCACATCAAGGAAGCGGCGATCCGCGCCATCCGCGACGGCCAGACCAAGTACACGGCGGTGGAAGGCACGCTAGCGGTACGGCAAGGCCGTGGTGGACAAGTTCAAGCGCGACAACGGCCTCGGCTACACGCCGACCAGGTGCTGGTCTCATCTGGGGGCAAACAGAGCTTCTTCAACCTCTGCCAGGCGGTGGTGAACCCGGGCGACGAGGTGGTGGTGCCGGCGCCCTACTGGGTGTCCTACCCCGAGATCGTGGCCATCGCCGGCGGCACGCCGGTCACGGTGATGACCACCGCGGCAGAGGGTAACGACGACAAGGCTTATGCGGCCGATGCGATGACGGCGATCCAGTTCGTGCCGCACTACACGATTGATCAAAATCTCGATAAAGAGGTGCGCGAGCGGCTGACGCATTCCGCCGCCTATGCGCGAGTTCATTCTTTCCTATATGAAGAAGGCCGGGAAATAACGGCCGGATCGTGTTGTCCGGTCCGGCAGTGCAGCACATTCAGGCGTATGTTACAGAATGCCCAAAAGCAAAAAGAAAACGCCTCCGAGAAAGCGCGTAGCCGCAGAGCCGGCGGCCGAAAGCGCTCGCCTTGCGCCGGAACAACGCATCGTGGCGAGCGATCTCACGCTGCATCAGCTGTTCCAGCAGCAGACCGCGGAGATGCTTGAGCGCGCTGGCCTTACCGAGGAGCAGAAACAGAGCATTCTGATCGGGATGAGCTGCCCGTGCTGCGGTGCCGGCGGATTTTCATATCACGGCGAAGCTGAAGAGCGGGGTCTAGTCCCGCAGCTGCCTTTTGTTCCGGGAGCCGTGTGCCCACACGAAAGACTTATTAGCTCCTCGAAACCAACCTTGCATTGCTCGGTGCGTCCGGTTCGGGCAGAGTGCTGTAGACGCCTGCAAACGCAATTGGAACCCATGTCGCGACTGAGCCGCCGCTCGTTTCTAGCCGGCAGCGCCGCTTCGGCCGGGTTGGCGGTGTTGCCGCGGCGGGGCGCGGCCGCCCCGGCGCCTGCCGCGGGTGACTTTGACACCGTCATCGTTGGCGCCGGCGCTGCCGGAATCGCCGCCGCGAAACGCCTGGCTGCGGCGGGCAAACGTTATGTCCTCATCGAGGCGGCGGACCACATCGGCGGCCGCTGTGTCACCGACAGCCGCACCTTCGGGGTGCCGTTCGACCGGGGTGCGCACTGGATTCATCTTCCCGATTCGAATCCGGTGGCCAAATTCGCGCCGGGGCGCGGCATTGAAATGTATCCGGCGCCGCGCAGCCAGAAAGTCCGCATCGGGTTGCGCTACGCGCGCGAGAAGGAACTGGAGGATTTTCTCGCCGTTCAGGTGCGCGCCACGCGCGCGATCGACGATGCCGCGCGCAAGGCGGATGTCGCGTGTGGTTCGGCGCTGCCGGATGATCTGGGTGACTGGCAGGCTACGGCCGAGTTTGCGCTCGGTCCGTTCGCCTATGGTCAGGATTTGGCGAAACTCTCCGCGGCCGACTTTGCGAGCGCCATCGAGCGCAGCAGTGACGCATTTTGCCGGCAGGGATTCGGCGGCTTGCTGGCCGCCCATGCGGCAGGCGTTGCTGTCTGAATTGTCAACACCCGCAAAGGTCGATCGACATCGACCGCGCCGTCGCCGTCCAGACACCAAGAAGCACGATCACCGCGCGCACGGGAATTATCACGGTGTCGACCGCGGTGCTCGCCTCCGGCCGCATCCAATTCGCTCCGGAATTGCCGCTGCGCGTAAGCGAGGCGTTTCACGCCTGCCGCTCGGCAGTTATGACCACATTGCGCTCGAATTTTCCGGCAATCCGCTCGGTCTCGAAAGCGACGATCTGGTATTTGAGAAATCCGCCGACGCGCATACGGCCGCGATTCTCGGCAACGTGTCGGGAACGCGTCTCTGTCTGATCGAAGTGGCCGGATCGTTCGGCCGATCGCTGGCCGCGCAGGGTGCGGACGCCATGGTCGATTTCGCCCGCGATTGGCTGGTAAGCTCTACGGCGCGCAGATGAGCAAGTCGGTCACGCGCGCCGCCGTCACGCGGTGGAATGTCGATGCGCTCGCACTCGGCGCCATGTCGGCCGCCACTCCGGGCGGCCACGCCGCCCGCGCCGTGCTGACCGAGCCGGTGCGCGATGCCGTGTGGTTTGCCGGCGAGGCCGTCCACGAAACGTTGTGGGGCACGGTCGGGGGCGCCTGGGAATCCGGCGAGCGCGCGGCCGACGCGGTGCTGCGGCGGCTCTCGGGCCAGCGCCAGCCGGAAACGGAAGAGCGCGACGGCGCGCGCAAGCGCAAGGCGAGGCGGCGCCGGTTTGACGAAGAGTGATACTTGCCAACCGTAGGCAGAGACGACGGTGCCTTGAATTTTCTATCGCGAAGCGCGATATTGGCTCATGAAGCCGATTGCGTTTACGTCCGCGAGCACCCGACAGTGGGTAAAGCTCTCGGCACAGGTTCGTCAGCAAATCGACGCGCGGTTGACGGAATTTGCCGCGAGCGGGAAAGGTGACGTAAAGCGACTTAAAGGCCGTCAAGGTTCACGTCTCAGGGTCGGAGATTGGCGCGTGATCTTTTACGAAGAGAAGGACGCAATTATTGTGGTTGCCGTTGGCCACCGTCGAGAAATCTATGACTGAGTATGCTTGAGAAAGAACTGCGATGAACGTTCGGTTTCAGAAAACTGCTGCGTGGCGAAGTCGCGATCATACCGCGGAAGGAATATCGAAGTCTCTTGTGGCCCGGGCTGCGGAAGCTGACGAGGACAAGGGGACGGCGCGTTTGGTCGCGCAGGCACGGGATGCAATTGGTGCCGGCGCTCCAATCCTGCCGAAGCAGGTCGTCGATCGCCTTGCCAACGGCGAAAATCCGACTACGGGTGATCCGCGACTGGCGGGACGTGCCGCAAATGTACTTGTCTTCTAAGACCGGACTTAGCCAGGGTTACATCTCTGATGTCGAGACCGGGCGCAGAAATGGAACAACGGCGGCGCCTTCGTCTTATCGCAGACGTGCTCAAGGTCCCGCTAGACCTTTTGGTCCGAGGATTAAACGAACCCGCCCCTTACGCCCGCAGCACGCCGCCGGTGCGTTTGCCGACCTCGGCGACGATCTTCGCCGCCAGCGCCTCGATCTCGGCGTCCGTCATGGTGCGTCGCGCGGCTGTGATGGTGACGGCGATGGCGATCGACTTTTTGCCGGCGCGATGCCGTGCCCTTCATAGACGTCGAACACCGTGACGCCGGTGATGAGCTTGCGGTCGACGCCCTGCGCGGCGCGCACGAGATCGGCGGCCTTCACGCCGCGCTCGACCACGAAGGCGAAGTCGCGTTCGACCGGCTGGAACGGCGGACAGTTCGAGCGCGCGCCTTGGCGCGGGTCGCCTTGGCTTTCGGCTCGGGAATCCGCTCCAGGATCACTTCGAACGCGACGAGCGGACCCTCGGCGTCGAGCGCGTCGAGCGCGCTCGGATGCAGTTCGCCGAAATAGCCCAGAACATTTTGCGGGCCGATCTGAATCGTGCCGCAGCGGCCGGGATGAAACCACGCCGGTCCGCCCGGCACGACTTGCAGCGCCTGCGGCGGCGCGCCGGCCGCTGTCGAACGCCGCAAGCACGTCGGCCTTGGCGTCGAACGCATCGACCTCGCCGCTTTTCGCGCTGCCAATGCCGGCCGATGCCCGACGGTTTGCCGAGCGCGCGCCGCACGCCGGCGGCGGCCGTGAGCTGATCGGCGGCTGGTCGCCGCGGAAGATCTGGCCGACTTCGAACAGCGCCGCATCGGCAAAGCCACGGTCGGCATTCCGCTGCGCCGCCGCGATCAGGCCCGGAATGAGGCTCGGCCGCATGTCGGAAAGATCGGACGCGATCGGATTGGCCAGCGCCAGTTCGGGCTTGCCGCCGCCGAACAGCTCGGCCTGCTTCTTGTCGATGAACGACCAGGTCACGGCCTCGACCAGATTGCGTGTGGCGAGTGCGCGCTTGGCCTTGCGGGTGCGCAACTGAATCGGCGTGAGCACCGGCTTGCGCGGTGCATCGCCGCGCTCAAACGGCGTCAACGGCACGCGGTCGACACCGAGAATTCGGACTATTTCCTCGACCACGTCGGCCTTGCCGTACACGTCGGGCCGCCATGACGGCACCGCGACTTTCAGCCGTTCGCCCTGGCCGGCGGCGAAAAATCCGAGCCGCTCGAGCACGCGGCGCAGTTCCGGAAGCGCGACAGACAGGCCGGCGAGTCGCCTGGTCTCGGACAGCGGAAAATCGATGATGCGCTCGTCGGCGTGCGTGCTGCCCACCACCGTGATCTCGGACGGCGTGCCGCCGCAAAGCTCGATCACCATTTTGGTCGCAAGCTCGAGCCCCGGCAGCGTGAAGGCCGGATCGACGCCACGCTCGAAGCGGTAGCGCGCGTCGGAATTGATGCCGAGCTTGCGGCCGGTCTGCGCGATGTTGGCCGGATTCCACAGCGCCGATTCGATGAGAACGTCGGTGGTGGCTTCCGAACAGCCGGTTTTTTCACCGCCCATGATGCCGGACAGCGATTCGACGCCCTCCTGGTCGGCAATGACGCAAACATTGTTGTCGAGTTTGTAGGTCTTGCCGTCGAGCGCCAGCAGCGTCTCGCCGTCTTGCGCGTGCCGCACCGTCAGGCTGCCGCGCACCTTGGCGGCGTCGAACACGTGCAGCGGACGGGCGCGGTCGTAGGTCATGAAATTGGTGATATCGACCAGCGCGTTGATCGGGCGCAGCCCGATCGCGATCAGCCGCTTTTGCAACCATTGCGGCGACGGGCCGTTTTTGACACCGCGCACGAGGCGCAGCGCGAAGGCCGGGCAAAGGTCGGGCGATTCGATCTTCACCGCGACGGGGCAGGCAAACTCGCCCTTGATCGGCTTGATCGCCGCATCCTTGAACTTGCCCATCTCGGCGGCGGCGAGGTCGCGCGCGATGCCGTGCACGCCGGTGCAGTCGGGACGGTTCGGCGTCAGGTTGATCTCGATCACCGGATCGTCGAGACCGGCCCATTGCGCGTAGTTGGCGCCGACCGGGGCGTCCTCGGGCAGTTCGATGATGCCCTCGTGGTTGTCGGAGATTTTCAGCTCGAATTCGGACACCAGCATGCCGCGGCTTTCCACGCCGCGGATGGTGCCGACCGACAGTGTCATGTCCTTGCCGGGAATGTAGGCGCCGGGCGGGACAAATACGCCAGTCATGCCGGTACGCGCGTTCGGCGCGCCGCACACCACCTGAATGGGCTTGCCGTCGCCGGTGTCGACCATGCAGACGCGCAGCCGGTCGGCATTGGGATGCTGCTTCGCCTCGACCACGCGGGCGATGACGAACGGCGCGAGCTCCTTGCCCTTGTCGTCGATGTGTTCGACCTCAAGCCCGATCATGGTCAGCTTGTCGGCGATGTCGCCGAGCGGCCGATCGGTCTCCAGGTGCTCCTTGAGCCAGGCGAAGGTGAATTTCATGGCCGTATCCCTCGCTCCGTGCGTGCGACCCCTCCCCCGCTTGCGGGGGAGGGTTGGGGAGGGGGCCACCGCTCGCCGACCGCCGCAGCGATGACGGTCCAAACTCCTTCGAGGATTCGTCATTACGTCGTGGTTGCTAAAGCGCAGCACACGAAAGCCCTTTGAGCGCAGAAAACCGTCCCGGCGCGCGTCCCTTGCTTCGCACGCGTCGTCGTAATGCTGTCCCCCGTCCAGCTCGATAACCAGCTTCGCCGAGTGAGAAACAAAATCGACAATATAAGGTCCTATCGGCGTCTGACGGCGAAATCCGATGCCATTCAGTCGGTGAGCGCGGACAGCGCGCCAAATAATTTGCTCTGCTTTTGTGGCATCTGTGCGCAATTCGCGCGCACGTTTTCGCGCTACGGGCGTCACGCGCCACGTTGGAATTTTCCAACTCTTTCTTAGAATTTCCTCGGTCACGATTTTGGCGAGGCCACTGGCCCCCTCCCTACCCTCCCCCGCAAGCGGGGGAGGGGAAAAGTTTACGCGCTCAAGCCGCCCGCCAGCGTCGGGAAATCGAGCGGGCGGAAGCCGTAATGCGACAGCCAGCGGACATCGGCTTCGAAGAACGCGCGCAGGTCCGGCATGCCGTATTTCAGCGTGGCGATGCGCTCGATGCCCATGCCCCAGGCAAAGCCCTGATACTCGTCGGGATCGAGCCCGCAATTGCGCAGCACATTCGGATGCACCATGCCGCAGCCGAGCACCTCGAGCCAATCATTGCCCTCGCCGAAGCGGATTTCGCCCTTGTCCCTGCGGCACTGGATGTCGACTTCGAGCGACGGTTCGGTGAACGGGAAGATAGGACGGCCGAAAGCGCATGCCGACACGGTCGACCTCGAAGAACGCCTTGAAGAATTCTTCGAGAATCCATTTCAGATGGCCGAGATGCGAGCCCTTGTCGATCACCAGGCCCTCGACCTGATGAAACATCGGCGTGTGCGTCTGGTCGGAGTCGCAGCGATAGGTGCGCCCCGGCGTGATGATGCGGATCGGCGGCTTCTGCGACAGCATGGTGCGCACCTGCACCGGCGAGGTGTGCGTGCGCAGCAACAGACGCGTTCCATCCGGCTTCGGATTGAAGAAGAACGTGTCGTGCATGTCGCGCGCCGGATGATTTTCCGGAATATTGAGCTTGGTGAAATTGTAATCGTCGGTCTCGATGTCGGGGCCTTCGGCGATGGCAAAGCCCATGTCGGCGAAGATCGCCGTCAGCTCGTCGGTCGTCTGCGTGATCGGATGCACGCGGCCGATCTCGAACGGCGCTTCGCGCACCGGCAGCGTGACGTCGACGCTCTCGGTGTTGAGACGCTCCTGGAGGGCGGCGCTCTTGAATGTGTCGCGGCGGGCCGCGAGCGCGGCATTGACGCGATCCTTGAGGCCGTTGATCAGCGGCCCCTGCGTCTTGCGCTCCTCCGGCGCCAGCGTGCCGAGCGTCTTGAGCAACGCCGTGATCGCGCCGTTCTTGCCCAGCGCAGCGACGCGCACGGTTTCGAGCGCCGGCTCGTCGCCTGCGGCCGCGACGTCGGCGAGGATTTTCTGTTCAAGCTGTGCGGTATCGGGCATGGCGGTTTCTCGGCGCTCAATCCGGCATGAACGGCAGGTCGGTATCGCTCGGCCGGCCGCCCGCCTGGGTGAGCATCGAATGCACCTGGCCGCGATGATGGGTCTGATGATTGAACATGTGGGTGACAAGAACCCAGCGCGGCCGCGTCCATTCGCGCTTGGTGGCGCCCGAATAGTAGGTTTGATCGGCGGCCAGCCAGGCGTCATCGATGCCGTCGGACCAGTCGAGAATTTTCCGGTCGAACGCCGCGCGCTCGGACTTCAGGTCCTGCCAGTCCGGGAAAATCGCCACCGAATCCGGAATGCCGACCGTCGGCCGCGGCAAGTCGGTGAAGCGGCCCATCCAGCTCTTGTCGCCCCACAGGATGTGGTTGAGCGTCTTGTGGATCGAGCCGAACCACGCGCCACGCTCCTTGCGGCGCTCCGCATCGGCAACGCATCGGCGACGCCGTACAGATTCTCGTTCTGCCAGCGATTATAGCGCGCCATGCGCTGCACGTAGGCTCGGTCAATCATGACACAGTCCT
This sequence comes from uncultured Acidobacteriota bacterium, assembly GCA_963711765.1. Taxonomy (GTDB): domain Bacteria; phylum Acidobacteriota; class Vicinamibacteria; order Vicinamibacterales; family CAVVIG01; genus CAVQFC01. The sequence goes on from CAVQFC010000002.1 coordinate 9,033, forward strand.
GCCCGTCATGCCGGGCTGTCGGCCATCCACGCCTTAGTCGCCGAAAAACAGGACGTGGATGCCGGCGCAAGGCGGCATGACGACATGTTACGCGAGTGCCGACTTGGCCTGTCCGACGATCGCTTCGAACGCCGCCGGTTCGGCGATGGCCAAGTCCGACAATACCTTGCGGTCGACGGTGATGCCGGCCTTGGTCGAGCCCGGCGATAAATCGGCTGTAGTTGAGCCCGAACGGACGCACCGCCGCGTTGAGCCGCTGAATCCACAGCGCGCGGAATGTGCGCTTGCGAACCTTGCGATCGCGAAAGGCGTATTGCTGCGCTTTTTCCACGGCCTGCTTGGCGACGCGGATCGTGTTCTTGCGCCGGCCGTAATAGCCCTTGGCGGCCTTGTAGACCTTCTTGTGCTTGGCATGGGCGGTGACGCCGCGTTTGACGCGAGCCATGACTGATCTCCTTTAGCTTTTAATCGGGTTCGTTCCGCTCATTCCCGCGCAAGCGGAAATCCAGCGCAGTTGAATGCAATTGCCACGGCTCCGCGCCTTCGCAGACGCGGGTCGCCGTCAACCGTTCGGCAAAAAGTATTTCTTGATGTTGTCGCCGTCGGTCTTGAACAGCACATTGGTGCCGCGCAGCTGGCGGATCTGCTTCTTGGTGCGCTTGATCATGCCGTGGCGCTTGTGCGACTGCGCATAGAGGACCTTGCCGGTCCCCGTCACCTTGAAGCGCTTTTTAGCGCCGGACTTGGTCTTCAACTTGGGCATTTGGCTCTCCTTTGGCGGCAGGCCCCTCGTCTGCCACGCCCGCTGACGCGGGAGGGCAGGGGTGGCCCCGCCGAATTGCTCGTAATGAGCGGATTGTGCGTGAGCACATCGCCGCCGCCACGGCAGCCCTTGTCAGCCGGGCGGCGGAAGGGCCGCGTTATGGCAGAGGGCGCCGCCGAACGCAATCAGTCCGCAAACGGAAATCAGCCTGATCGTGCCGGCCGGGCGCCGCCACCTGACGCCGGGGCCGGTTAGCGCGGCGCCAGCACCATGACGACCTGGCGGCCTTCGAAGCGCGGCTCCTGCTCGATTTTGGCGACCTTCGAGGTGTCGCCCTTGACGCGATCGAGCAGCTTGTAGCCGAGTTCCTGGTGCGCCATTTCGCGGCCGCGGAACCGCAGCGTGACCTTGACCTTGTCGCCTTCTTCGAAAAACCGCTCCATCGAGCGCATCTTCACGTCGTAATCGTGATCGTCGATCATCGGGCGCAGTTTGATCTCTTTGATCTCGACGACTTTCTGCTTCTTGCGCGCCTCGGCGGCTTTCTTCTGCGCCTGATACTTGTACTTGCCGAAATCGAGAATTTTGGCGACCGGCGGGGCCGAGTTGGGTGCGATCTCGACAAGATCGAGCCCGGCCTCCTGCGCCATGGCCAAAGCGTCGTTAATCTCGGTGACGCCCATGTTGGCGCCGTCTTTGTCGATGAGTTGGACCTCGCGGACGCGGATCTCGTCGTTGATGCGCGGCCCCTCCTTGGGAGCGGGCTGCGGGGCTCTGATCGGGCGACGAATGGGTGTTGTCTCCTTGGCTGTTGCGATGTGCCGTCAGCGTCGGTTCGCGGACTTCGGTGAATACGCCCCCGCGTATTGCCGATCGGCTAGCGCAGAAGATCGGTAGTTTCCGCCGATAAGTCAACGACAATGCAATGTTAAGCACGTCCCATGTGGACGTTCCGGCAAATTTTAGTCGTCAGCCGTGGCGGTTGTGTGGAACGGCTAAAAGGGCCAAGCGGCCGACGATGCCTCGACAGGGGTCCAGCAAAACCGGATCGAGCCGTCCGTCGGTATTGCACCGGGGCAGGATTTGCGGCGAAACAGGCAGTTGCCGATGCTCCATTCGCCCGCTATTTAGAGTTCGCCCCCATGAACGATAACAGCCTGAAATTTCTGCAGATTGGGGAAGGGGCGACGCGCCATGCCATTGCGGTGCGGCAGCAAGCCGGCGCTCCGCCGGGGCTGTTTTTTCTGTCCGGCTACAAGTCCGACATGAAGGGCACCAAGGCGGAGGCGCTTGCGGTCTGGGCGCAGTCGCACGGCCGCGCGTGCCTGCGCTTCGATTATTCGGGTCATGGCGAATCGGAAGGCCAATTCACCGACGGTACGATTGGTCGCTGGCTCGACGACAGTGTTGCGGTGTTCGACGCCTGCTGCCGCGGCCCGCAGATTGTGGTCGGGTCCTCGATGGGCGGCTGGCTCGCCCTGTTGATGGTGAAGGCGTTGCGCGCTCGCGGGACAGACGGACCGGCTCCCGTGGCTGGCTTGGTTCTGCTGGCGCCGGCGGTCGATTTCACCGAGGAATTGATGTGGAAGCGGTTCACGCCGGAGATCAAGCGCGAGCTTGCCGAGAAGGGCGTCTGGCAGCGGCCGTCGGAGTACTCGGCTGAACCCTATCTCGTGACCAGGCAGTTGATCGAGGAGGGCCGCAATCACCTCCTGCTGGGCGGCATGATCGAGACCGGCTGCCCGGTCCGCATCCTGCAGGGCATCGAAGATCCGGATGTGCCGTGGAAACACGCGGTGGAGCTGACCTCACGGCTCGCTTGCGACGACGTCGTGCTCACACTGGTCAAGGACGGCGACCATCGCCTGTCGCGGCCCGAGGATATCGAACGCCTGATTGCGGCCGTGGCCGAGTTTTAGCGCGGTACGGTGAATTCCCGGCAATTGCCGCGCAAAAAGAAACGGGAGGCTTTGGGCCTCCCGCTAGTTCTGAGCCTGAGTAAGCGAAGGCTCAGGCGCCGCTGCCGGCCGATGACGTCGACCGTCACGTGCGCGAGTCCGGAAAAGCCGATCGCGTGCGCAGCGGCGGGCGTCAGATCAATAATCCGGCCGCGAACGAACGGGCCGCGATCGTCAATCCGCACCACCACAGAGCGGCCGTTACGATTATTGGTGACACGCACCATGGTGCCGAACGGCAGGCTGCGATGGGCTGCCGTCAGGCTCGATGACCGAACGTAGCCGCCTTCGGCGGTGCGTCCGCCTGAATATACCGAGGCTATTCCGGACTGCGCCGAAGCAGCGATAGGTAATGCCAGAATAGAAATGGAAAGAGCTGAGGCACACACGAGTTTTGTCAGGCTAAAGCCAGCCATAATCTACCTGTTTGATTGTTGATGGGATTTGTAAGTGGCTCGTTGGACTTGAGCCGATCGCGCTATGACCGAGGCAATGTGTTCATTATGCGACGCATTATTGAGCGTCTATTTTTTGCGCACGAGGTCTCGCTGCCAACAAATTGGGCGATGGTTAATTTATTGAAATTTAAAGGAAAATTTTCTTAATAACATCGGCAAAAGTACGACATGCCGAAAGCCGCTTGCAGCTATGCGCTTGATGGGACGGAACTTTTTGCCGTTCGCGCGGTATCGGAGTGAGACCGCTCAGGCTGGAAAAGCGTAATTCTTGAATTGCTCGCGCAGCGCGGTCTTCTGGATCTTGCCGGTGGCGGTGTGGGGAATCTCGCTCGACGAAGGCGACGTCGTCGGGCATCCACCATTTGGCGATCTTGCCGTCGCATGAAGGCGAGCATCTCGTCCTTGGTGGCGATCTGGCCGTCCTTGAGCACGACGACGAGGAGCGGCCGCTCGTCCCATTTGGGATGGCGCACGCCGATCACCGCGGCCTCCGCGACCTTCGGATGGCCGACGGCGAGATTTTCCAGGTCGATCGAGGAAATCCATTCGCCGCCCGACTTGATCACGTCCTTGGAGCGGTCGGTGATCTGCATGTAGCCGTAGCGGGTCGATGGTGGCGACGTCGCCGGTGTCGAAATAGCCCTTGGCGTCGAGGACGCCGCGCCTCGTCCTTGAAATAGGCGCGCGCCACCGATGGCCCGCGCACCTTGAGCCGGCCGAAGGTCTTGCCGTCGCGCGGCAGTTCGCGGTCGCTCGTCATCGACGATCTTCATCTCGACGCCGAATGGCGGGTGCCCCTGCTTCATCTGCACGTCGAGTCTCGCCTCGCCGGTCAGGCCGGCATATTCGGGCTTGAGCGTGCCGAGCGTGCCGAGCGGGCTCATCTCGGTCATGCCCCAGGCGTGGCACACCTGGACGTCGTAGTTGTCCTGGAATTTCTGCGTCATGGCGCGCGGACAGGCCGAGCCGCCGATCACCACGTGCTTGAGATAGGGCAGCTTGCTGCCGGTCTCCTCGAGATAGGCGCAGCAGCATCAGCCAGACCGTCGGCACGGCGGCGCGTGAAGGTGACGCGGTACTTGTCGAGCAACTCGTAGATCGAGGCGCCGTCGAGCTTGGCGCCCGGCATCACCATGGTGGCGCCGATCATCGGCGAGGTCGAGCGCCAGCCCCCAGCAATTGGCGTGAAACATCGGCACGACCGGCATGATCACGTCGCGCGAGCAGATCCCCATGGCGTCGGCCTGGGCTGCCATCATCGAGTGCAGCACGTTGGAGCGGTGCGAATAGAGCACGCCCTTGGGATTGCCGGTCGTGCCGGAGGTGTAGCACATGCCGGCGGCGGTGTTTTCGTCGAACGTCTTCCAGGCAAAGTCGCCGTCGGCCTCGGCGAGCCATTCCTCGTAGGGCACGGCGTTGCGCAGCGGCGTCGCCGGCATGTGGGCGGCGTCGGTCAGCACGATATACCGCTCGATCGGCTTGGCAGCCGGTCGGCGAGCTTTTCGAGCGATCGGCAGGAAGGTGGTGTCGATCATCATCACGCGGTCCTCGGCGTGATTGACGATCCAGCGAAATCTGGTCGGGGAAGAGCCGCGGATTGACGGTGTGATACACGGCGCCGATGCCCATGATGCCGTACCAGGCTTCGAGGTGCCGCCAGGTGTTCCAGGCGAGCGTGGCGACACGGTCGCCGAGCTTGATGCCGTCGCGCTCGAGCCGCTGCGATACCCGCAGCGCGCGGGCGCGGACCTCGGCGTAGTTGGTGGTGTGGATCGGTCCTTCGATCGAGCGGGTAATCACCGGCCGCGCTGCGTGATTGAGCGCGGCGTGGTCGAGGATGCGATGGCACAACAGCGGCCAATCCTGCATCAGCCCGAGCATGAGAACCTCCCAAATCGTATTTTAGGCCGCCTCCGCGTTCATCAGCTACGGGCTGCCCCGAAGTAAAGTTTCCCCGCCAAAGTTACCCGGACGCGGCGGCAACGCAACGGTTTCGGCGCGGCGGCTGCGCCTCAGCGCGCTTGAATAACGGCTTGCCGCCCGTCAAAGTGCAAACGTGAAAGTCCTTCTCCTCATTGTCGCGCTGGTTGCAGTGAGCGGGGTCGCTGCGGCGCAGCAAGCGGTGGCCCCGTCGAAACGGGCGAAGCCTGCCCATGGCGACGCACGCTTGGCGCGGCCGATCGCCATTCCGCAGCCGATGGCGCCGCCGCAGGAGGCGTTTGCGTCGGTGCCCGAGAGGGAATCCGCAAATCCAACGGCGCCGACGGATTGCGATCTGCAACTGGCCAAGATTGCGGGCTTTCGTCCGCTTGGGGCGCTGGTCGCGCCGGGCGAATGTGGCGCTCCCGATGCCGTGCAGCTCGAGAGCGTGCTGCTGCCCGATGGGTCGAAAGTGACGATTGCGCCGCCCGCGACGTTGCGCTGCGCGATGGCGACCGAGGTGGTGCAATGGGTTCGCGATGACGTGGCGGCGGCCGCAATGAAACTCGGCGCGCCGCTGCGAGAGATCGAAAATCTCGGCTCCTACGAATGCCGCGGCCGCGACCGGGTGCGCGGCGCGACCCTGAGCGAGCACGGCCGCGCCAATGCGCTTGACGTTCATGCGTTCAAGCTCGCCAACGGCATGCGGATCGTGCTCGCCGATCCGCGCGCGCCGGTCGATTTCCGCAACGCCATCCGCGAGGCTGCCTGCGCACGCTTTGCAACGGTGCTCGGCCCGGGCTCCGACGCCGAACACGCCGAGCACGTGCACCTCGATCTCGCGCCGCGCCGCAACAACTACAAACTCTGCGAATGGGACGTGCGCGCGCCGGCTGTGGTGGCGGAGCGGAGGGCTCCGATTGCGCCCGACGAAGTACCACTGCCGCGCCCGCGGCCTGATGGCGAATGCATTAAGCCGCTGATCGGCCGGCAAGCTGCGGGTAGCCCCTCACTTTTCGCTAATCCTGTGATGCTCGGATCGGGCGACGTCGGGCGTGTCGGAGCCGAAAGCCGACGTCGCCGATCTTACGCAGCGATCTGGCGTCGATGCTCGCCGCGTCGATGCTAAGGCTCGCCGAAGCGCATCGAAACAGCCGGCGTCGATCGCTGTGTCGACCATTTCAGCCATAACCGACAAGGCCTTGGTCACCGGCATAGCGGAAGGTCCAGGGTCGGTCGGCTGTGAGCGCATCAAAAATATCAGCAGTCGTGATGATCCGCGTTTCGAGGGCGATTTGATCGCCCTTCAGCCCGCGTCGGGTAGCCCTTGCCATCCAGACGTTCATGATGCGCGCCGGCAATGCGGGCAAGATCGCCGAAGGCGGCGATGCGCGACAAAATCGTTTCCGAATATGCTGCATGCAGCTTCATCGCGTCCCATTCATCCGGATCGAGCTTACCTGGCTTGTCCAGGATGGTGTTGCTGACCCCAAGCTTACCGATATCGTGCAGCAAGGCTGCACGCTTGATCCATCGTCGGCGCTGGTCCGAAAGTCCGATCTGTTCCGATATCAGGTCGGTAGAAAGAGCGTGACGCGCTCACTGTGTCCCCGGGTATTAGGGACTCTTGGAGTCGATGACCTGAGCAAAGGCCGCCGCGATGTCATCAAGATAATCCTCGTCGACGACCGAACTACGTTGCGCAGGCTCGAGCGCGAAAATCGCCATCTGCAACTCGGTCGAACGCAGCGTATCCCAGAAGTGGGGACTGTATGGAGACTTGTTGGAACGCGTCCGCCAAGTGCGGGTCCAGCCAAGTTCCGGCACGGTTTTGAACCTCGCGTTTTGCAGCCTCCACCCCGTTTGCGACCTGGAATACGTCGATGACCTGCGACATAAGGGCGATGCGCGAGTAAATAGGAATTTCTTGGCCCGCTATGCCAAGCGGCATCCCACCGCCGTCCCAGTGTTCATCGAGGTTCTGTATGCCCTGTGCAACCGCCTCTGAGAAATGCATTTTTCGCGCGATCTCGGCGCCGCGGTGACAGCGAGTTTCCACCAGTTCCTGTGCGATCTTGCCGCTGCTCAGGAAGACATTGACCAAGGCCCGAATGCGGTCCGCGAGCCCCGCCTTCAGTCCAGTATGGGAGAGCACAAACCGAAGGGCTTGCGGAAGACTGCCGTCGATGGTTTTTGCGTCGCGCTTGAAGCCGAGGTCATCGGTCATGAAAAGCCGACAGATGCGCGCGGCGTTGCTGCTGCAACCGAGGTCCTTTAGCAGCAACGTGTAATACAGCTCCCATATCTGCGCGTCGTCGAGGCCGATCTGTTGGCCGATATGCATTCCAATCCAGCAGCAGCGGACGCAATGTCCGGCGGGCTGACCCTCGACCATATCCAAGGCGCTGCTGAGAGCGCCTAGCAGTTCGGCCAACGATCTGCAGCATTTCGCCAGACTGCGCGGTGGAATTGGTCATTCCGAGCGGCCGAATGAAATCTATCCGCGCGGTATAAGCACCGAAAGTCAAAGAACCCTTTCAGATGGAGCGTCTAAGAGTATGCCATGTCTGCGCGCTTAACAGAGAATTTACCCATTGTGACGTGTACAAGCGCCCGGGATATCGACGGACGCTAGTCAGCGACGATCCATTTCAACGAAAACCGTGCCAGCCGGCTGCCCGCCGTTTTGAAGGCGAGCATCGTTTCCCCGTCACTCCCCCACCGCTTTTTTCAGAATCTCGTCCGGCGTCGAGGACACCACCTCGACATATTTCGGCACGAACTGACGGCCTTCGATGAATTTGATGAATTCCGGCTTGATGTCGTTCGCGAGAATCTTGCGGATGCGCGCGTGTTCCTCGATGTCGGACCATTCGGCGATGAGAAAGAAGCGCTGCGGGTCCTCGGTGTCGCGGCACAGCACGCCGTCCTTCACCTGCGCCGAAGATTTGTGCATCGGGTTGCCGTCCGAATAGTCAAAGTCTTCGAACAGGCGAATGAACTCGGCCTCTTTGCCCTTCTCGACGCGAAAATCATAGATGTGCAGATAATTGCCCTTGGTGGCGAGCGGTTCTTGCGCCATGGACCTTCTCCTTCGGCGAGCACGGCCAACGGCCGGCGGATCGCAAACTCGAACCCAATTGCACGCGCAATACGATATGCTGAAAAAGTCCTGTGGCGGATTTCCGAGGCGTGCCATGGCGTGAAAAGCAGCTCGACGTGCGCAACCGAGATCGCGGTCGAGTCGCCGGCACCCCGGTGGCGCTGTTTCGCCTCGGCGACGAAATCCGCGCCACAGCGGTAGCTGCACGCGGCATTTGTCGCTCGACGTTTTGTCGAAGCGGATGACGGCAGCGTCGAATGTCCGCTGCATCTTCGACTATGTGTGGCCCGACGACGATCTCAGCGTCATTCCGGACTGGGTCTACACCGACCAGTTCATCTACGAGCGCGAGGTCGAACGCATCTTTCACGGCCGCACCTGGAACTACGTGGCGCTCGAAGCCGAGGTGCCGAATCCCGGCGACTTCATCCGCTCCAATGTTGGACCGACGCCGGTCGTGGTGGCGCGCGGCGACGACGGCTCGATCAACGTGTTCGAGAACCGCTGCACCCATCGCGCGTCGGAATTCTGCCGCGAGCTGAGGGGAACGCCAGGGAATTCGTCTGCCCCTATCACCAATGGACCTACGATCTCAAGGGCAACCTCATCGGCATTCCGTTCCGCCGTGGCGTCGACGGCAAGGGCGGCATGCCACTCGATTTCGACGCCGACGCGCACGGCCTGCGCAGGCTCGCGGTCACCACCCATCGCGGCGTCGTGTTCGCGTCGTATGCGGAGGACATGGAATCGCTCGCCGATTATCTCGGGCCGGAAGTGCTGCGCGAGTTCGAAGCGACGTTCGATGGCCGCAAGCTGAAAGTGCTCGGCCATTACCGCCATTCGCTGCCGGGCAACTGGAAGCTCTATCACGAGAACCTCAAGGACCCGTATCACGCCACGCTCCTGCACACCTTTCTGGTGACGTTCGGGCTTATGGTTGTCGGCAATCGCTCGATGATGCTCGCTGACGAGAGCGGACGGCACGGCGTCATGGCCTCGGCCAAATCGGACGCCAAGGCGATCTCGGGCGACGCCAAGAAGGAAATGCGGGCCTTCAAGGAAGGCATGACGCTGCGCGAGGCGCGCTTCATGGATTTCGTCGAGGAATTCGACAGCCCGTGGTCGGTGACCATGTCGACGATCTGGCCCAACCTGATCGTGCAGCGCGAAATGAACACGCTCGGCGTTCGCCAGATCGTGCCCGACGGTCCGCACGAGTTCATCATGAAATGGACCATGTTCGGCTTCGAAGGCGACGATGAGGACATGACGCGGCATCGTTTGCGCCAGGGCAATCTGATGGGCCCGGCCGGTTTCCTCGGCCTTGAGGACAACGAGGCGATCAAATTCGTGCAGGACGGCATGCGCCGCGTGCCGGACGGCAACCATCTGGTCAAGCTCGATCCGCAGACGCCGACCGGGACCGCCGATACGCTGATTTCGGAGTCCGCCATTCGCGCGATGTACAAGCATTGGCGCGAGGCGATGGCGCTTTAGGATTTTTAGGCTTTAGGATCTGGCCATGCAGTCGCCATCCGACGTCAACGACCGGCGCCTCGAAACGCTGCTGCTGCATCGCGAAATCGAGGATTTCAACAATGCCTATGCGGCGGCGCTCGACGACGGGCGGCTTGAACGACTGGGCCGAAATGTTCACCGACGATGCGCTTCTACGTGATCATTTCGCGCGAGAATGCCGATCGCGGCATGCCGGTCGGGCCTCGTCTACTGCGAGAACAAGGGCATGATCCACGACCGCGCCTTCGCGGTCGAAAAGACCGCGATGTTTGCGCCGCGTTACCTGCGCCACATCATCGGCAACACGCAGATTTTGGGCGAGGAAGACAACGGCGACATCCGTGCGCGCGCCAATTATGTCGTCATGCAGGTGCTGTTCGACCGGCCGGAGGCAAAGCTGCACCAAGTCGGCGTCTATCACGACAAGTTCCGCCGCGTCGGCGACCAACTGAAACTCGCCGAGCGGCGCTGCGTCTACGACAACCTCCTGGTCGACAACGCGCTGTGCCTGCCGGTGTAGGTCGCGCTGCCACGCCGCAGCGAATGCGGCTTTTCGCAGCGATGGCCGCCGCCTATAGTGCGGATGTGACGGTCGCTAGTGGAGCTGCCCGCAGGACGTGCCGAAGTCCTGAAATTCCAAGCGGCGGCCCTGTGACGTGCCATCGGCGGGCTCGGCACTCAACGACTGACATTTTTTAGCAGTCCAAAAATAGTCGCGGGCAAAACCTGACACCGCGCACCAACAACAGCTGACACGGAGGACGCGCCATGGGACAGGCGATGATTCTCGCGAGGCGTCGCGTTCTCAAGCTTGCGGCTGCAGCGGCGGCGATACCTGCCGCTTCCCGCCTGGCCCGCGCCGATGCGTTTCCCTCTCGCCCGGTCACCATCGTGGTGCCGTTCCCGGCCGGCGGTCCGACCGATACGCTGGCGCGCATCCTCGGCGAATATATGCGCAAATCGCTGGGCCAATCCGTGATCGTCGAAAATTTGAGCGGCGCGGCCGGCAGCGTCGGCATGGCGCGTGTGGCGCGTCCGGATGGCGCGGTGGTCGGCCTGACGTTATTCGCCAGCACCTGGATATTCTTCACCCTGCTGATGATCGCGATGCTGGCGCTGTTCGGACCGAGACATCCGACGGTATGGGATGAACACGTGCCGCTCGATCGCGGTCGAATCGTGCTCGCGCTCTGCGCAGTCCTGATCTTCGCGCTGTGCTTCACGCCGGCGCCGATCACGATTGCGGACCTCACCGGACACTAGAAATTCAGATTTCAGAATTCAGATTTCAGATTGATTTCAGATTTGATTCAGATTTGATTTCAGCTTTTCAATCTGAAATCTGAATTCTGAAATCTGAATTTCTACAGCACCGAGAGTGGGTCGATGTCGACGACCACGCGTCGCTGCAGTTCGGGTCGTGAGGCCAGTGCGGCCTGCAGGCTCTCGCGGATTTTGCGGCGGTTCGTTCCCTTGACCAGCAACTGCGCGCGGTACTCGCCCCGCAGCTTGCCCAGTGGCGCCGGTGGCCCGAGCACGCGCAGCCCCTTCTCCTTCCGACCGCTCGCAGTTGCCCCACCAGATAGTCCGCATCGTCCATCGCGCCGGCGAACGTTCGGGCGCGCACGACGGTGTTGATCAGCGAGATGAACGGCGGATAGCCCATCTGGCGGCGGAACTTCAGCTCGCGCTCGTAGAACGCCGGGAAGTCCTGCCGTCAGGCGAGCTGAATGCTGTAGTGATCGGGATACAGGGTCTGCACGATCGCTTCGCCCGGCTGCTCGCCGCGTCCGGCGCGCCCGGCAACCTGGGTCAGCAGCTGAAACGTGCGCTCGGAGGCGCGGAAATCGGCGACGCCGAGTCCGACGTCGGCCGAGACGACGCCAACCAGCGTCACCCGGGGAAAGTCGTGGCCTTTCGCAATCATCTGCGTGCCGACCAGGACGTCGATGTCGCCGTCGCGGAATCGCGACAGGAGCGAGGTCAGCGAACCGCGGCGGCGAATGGCATCGCGATCGAGCCGCGCCACACGCGCGCCCGGACACACCCGCTTCACCTCGGCCTCGACGCGTTCGGTCCCGAATCCGGCCTGCTCGAGGTACGGACCGGCGCACAGCGGGCACGCAGTCGGCACTCGTGCCGTATAGTTGCAGTAGTGGCAGCGCGCCCGCCGCGAGGGTCCGTCACCGTGGACGACCAGCGAGACGCTGCAGTTGGGACAGTCGAGGGTGCCGGCGCATTGCCGGCAGAACATCGCGGTCGCAAAGCCGCGCCGGTTCAGCAGCACCAGCGCCTGCTCGCCGCGCGCGAGCCGGCCTCGATTCCCTCGCGGAGCAGACGACTCAGAATCACATCCGGACCTTCAGCGGCGTACTCTTCGCGCATGTCGACGACGCTCACCGACGCGAGCGGCCGATCGAGCACGCGCCGCTCGAGCACGACCCGCTCGTACTTCCCGGTCATCGCGTTGTGGTAGCTCTCCATCGACGGCGTCGCCGACCCAAGGACGACGAGCGCGCCGGCGCGTTGACCGCGCACGATCGCCACGTCGCGGCCGTTGTAGCGCGGACTCTCGTCCTGTTTGTAGGATCCGTCGTGCTCCTCGTCGACGACGATCAGGCCGACCTGCTCGAGCGGCGCGAACACGGCGGACGCGTACCGACGACGACGTCGACGTCGCCGCGGCGGATGCGCTGCCACTGATCGTGACGCTCGCCGTCCGACAGGCCGCTGTGCTGGATCGCGACGCGCTCGCCGAACGCCTCCCGGAACAGGGCGGCGACCGCCGGCGTCAGCGCGATTTCCGGCACCAGCATCAGCGCGCGCGGCGGCTGCACCGACCGCTGCAGCCAGGCGCAGTAGACTCGGTCTTGCCGCTGCCGGTGACGCCGTGCAGGAGCGCGACGCGAAACGCGTTCGCGGCCGCGAGCGCCTGCAGCCGCCCGAGCGCCGCCGCCTGCTCCAGCGTCAACTGGCGCTCGGTCGTGGTACGTGGCGCGGACTGTCCGGCGGTCGCTTCGAACGGATCGCGATCGACGCGATCCTGGCGCAGGCTGACAAAACCGCGCTTGACCAGCCGCGAGACCGCGTCGGCCGCGATTCCCCTGGCGGCGAGCTCCGTCGTCGCCAGTCCGGTCGGCGCGCCGGCCAGCAGTTCGAGCGCTTCCCGCTGCTTCGCGGTCAGCGCTTCCGGGGAAGCGACCGCCTCGCTGCCGCCGACCGTGATCGCCGCCACGCGCGTCGTCTTGTGCGCATCGACTCGGCCGCCCCGCGCCATCGGCGGCAGCACCGCCGTGATCGTGTCGCCGACGCCGGCGGCGTAGTACTCGGCGGTCCACCGCGCCAGCTCGACGACGTCCGCCGGCACGAAGGCTCGGCGTCGAGCACGGATTCGATTGGCTTGATGGCAGGCGCGGCGAGCGCTCGTCGCCGGATCGACACCGCCGGGTCACGCATCTCGGTCCACGACGATGCCGGTCACGACGCGCGAGCCGAGCGGCACGACGACGCGCGCGCCGACCGGGCGCCGGCACGCCGTCGGGAACGCGATAGGTCAGCAGGTCGAGGCCGGGAACGGGAACGGCGACGCGGACGAACACAGTTTGGAAAGTCGAAAGTCTGCGGTCAGAAGTGAGAAGTCAGATCGGTTTTCTCTTCAACCTTCTCACTTATCACTTTTCACTTAGAGGGTTTTGACCAGCTTCATGTCTTCCCACACCTCGCGCTTCGACGAGGGATTGCGGAGCAGGTACGCGGGATGGAACGTCGGAATCAGCTTCGCGCCGCGGTAGTCGAAGCACGCGGCCGCGGAGCCGGGAGATCGGATCCATCGTGCGCAGCAGCGTCTGCGCGGCGAACTTGCCGAGCGCGACGATGACCTTCGGCTTGATGATGTCGATCTGCCGGAACAGAAACGGCTCGCACGTCTCGACTTCGTCCGGCTCGGGATTGCGGTTCTGCGGCGGCCGGCACTTGATGACGTTGGCGATGTAGACGTCGTCGCGCTTCAGGCCGATCGCCTCGATGATCTTCGTCAGCAGCTGACCGGCGCGGCCGACGAACGGCACGCCCTGGATGTCTTCGTCGGCGCCCGGCGCTTCGCCGACGAACATCAGGTCCGCGTGCGGATTGCCGACGCCGAAGACGATCTGCGTGCGGCCGAGCGTGTGCAGCTTGCAGCGCGTGCAGTCGCCGATGTCGGCGCGCATCGCGGCCAGCGCCTCGGCGGCATTCCTGGAGAGTACACCGGCACGACTCAGCGCCGCGGCACGGTCTCGCCCCGTCGCCAGAGCTGGCGACCGGCCCCCTGCGTTCGCGTCCGGAGCCGCCACTGCGCCTGCACTTCGGACGCGCGGCGCCAACGCGGATCGCGGCTGACGCCGGCGACGCCGAGCTCGGCCGCGAACCGCAGATGCTCGGTGAGTTGATCGCGGTCCACTAGACCTTGACTGGCCGTGCGCCTCAGCAGCCGCTCGACGCGATCGAGGAATCGCCGCGCGACGCCGGCCTTGCTCTGCAGCGGCAGCGCCTCCGCGCCGCCGGGACCGACGATGGTGACCTCGTTGGTGTCGACGTCGAACCCGGCGTCCGCACGCGAGACGTCGTTGGCGACGATGAGGTCGACGTGCTTCCGCTCGCGCTTCGCCGCCGCGCGCGCGACGACGTCGTCGGTTTCGGCGGCGAAGCCGACGAGCAGCGGTCCGCCGCCCGCCGCCAGCCGCCGCTGGCCGAGCTCGGCGAGGATGTCGGGCGTCTTCTTGCAGCACCAGCGTCAGCGTCTCGCTCGCCCTTCGGCACCTTCTGCGGCGCCGGCTCGGCCGGCGCGTAGTCGGCGACGGCGGCCGCCATCACGACGACGTCGCATCGCGCCGCTCGCGCCATCACCGCCTCGTGCATCTCGGCGGCGCTGCGCACGCGCACGACCTCGCGCACCGCCGGCGGCTCGACCGCCGTCGGCCCGGCGACGAGCGTCACGTCGCGCGCCGCGGCGCGCCGCTTCGGCCGCAATCGCAAATCCCATCCGGCCGCTCGATCGGTTGCCGATGTAGCGGACCGGATCGACGTCCTCGTAGGTCGGACCGGCGGTGACGAGCACGCGCTGGCCGCGCAGCGGACCCTCGGGCCGCAGGACCGCCTCGGCCGCGGCGACGATTTCGTCCGGCTCGGCCAGCCGGCCTTTGCCGATCCAGCCGCACGCCAGATAGCCCTCGCCCGGCTCGACGAACCGCACGCCGCGCGCCGCCAGCGTGTCGAGGTTCGCGCCGGACCGCCTCGTGCTCGAACATCTGCGTGTTCATCGCCGGCGCGATCAGCACCGGCGCCCGCGTCGCGGTGTAGAGCGTCGACAGAAAATCGTCGGCGATGCCGTTGCGCGAACTTGCCGATGATGTTGGCGGTCGCCGGCGCGACGAGCAGGAGATCGATCGTCGACGCGAGCGCGATGTGCTCGATGTCGGCGTTCGCGCCGGCCTCGAACTGATCGGTGATGACGCGACGCCGGGTGATCGCTTCGAACGTGATCGGCGCCGACGAACCGCGTCGCGTGCGTGGGTCATCACGGCGACGACGTCGTGGCCGCGCTTCTGCAGGCCGCGCGCGACTTCGACGGCCTTGTAGGCGCCGATGCCGCCGGTGACGCCGAGGGCGATCAGCATGTCGTCACTGGTCTAGTCCTTTGTTGTCGGCTTCGATCTTCTCGACCGCCTTCGTCGATCGACTTCCTCGCTGCGCGACGGTGGTCTTCTTGTGTTCGCCGACCGTCGACGCGCGGCGTCGATCCGGCCAGCAGCTGGCGCGCGCGGGCGCCGGCGGTGACGACGAACTCGAACGAGTTGGGGAGTTTGCATCGGTCAATCATGAGAATGTCCTGACTATATGTTTCGGCCGTCGGCCCGCATCCGCTGCCAGACCGGGCCCGCTCGGCGACGACGATGCTGCGCAGACGATCGACGGCGGCGGCAATGCTCGTCGTTGACGACGACGAAGTCGTACTCGGCGAACGCGGCGACCTCGTCGCGCGCCACCTGCAGCCGCCGCTGGATCGCCTGCTCGCTGTCCTTGCTGCGGCCGCGCAGCCGCTGCTCGAGCACGGCGAACGACGGCGGCATCACGAAGACGCCGGTGGTCGGCTCGACCCCGCGCCCGCACCTTGCGCGCGCCCTGCACGTCGATCACCAGCACGACATCGTCGCCCGAGCGCGAGCAGCCGTTCGGTGTCGGCGGCCGCCGTGCCGTAGAGGTTGCCGAACACGTCGGCCCACTCGAGGAACTCGCCGGCGGCGACCATCGCCTCGAAGCGGTCTCGCGTCACAAAATTATAGTCCACGCCGTCGGTTTCGCCCTGCCGCGCGGCCGCGACGTGTAGGACCGTGACATCCTGAGATCCGGCGTCTGCTCGACCAGCCGCTCGACCAGCGTCGTCTTGCCGGCGCCCGACGGCGCCGAGACGATGAACAGCAGGCCCGGCCGCTACTCGACATTCTGGACCTGCTCGCGCATCTTCTCGAGCTCCGCCTTCGCCGCGATGATGAGCTCCGAGACGCGCAGGCCGTCGGCCTTCGAGCCCATCGTGTTCACCTCGCGGTTCATCTCCTGCAGCAGGAAGTCGAGCTTGCGGCCGCACGGCTCGGCGCCGTCGGCGAGCGCCACCCAGTGCGACACGTGGCCGCGGAAGCGCGTCGACCTCCTCGCTGATGTCGGACCGCGCCGCCATGCGGACGATTTCCTGCGCGACGGCGGTCTCGTCGGCCTGGAGCTCGTCCGCAGCTCGCGCACGCGCTCGGCGAGCCGCTGCTCCATCGCCGCCCGCCCCTCGTCGGCCGCGACGGCGATCCGCTCGACCAGGTCGGCGCCACCGCGCGCGGCGGCCGTCGAGATCGCCGCGGAGTGACTCGCCCTCGCGCGACGCGCATCGTGTCGAGGTCGACCAGCGCCTGCGCGACTGCGTCGCCGCCCTCGCGCGCGCGAGCGTCCGCGCGGCTTCCTCGTCTCGTCCGGCTGACGCTCGCGAATCGTCAGCGCCTGCGGCAGGCGCAGCAGATCGCCGGGCGTCAGCGCGCCGGTGACCAGCCCGCGCTCGCGCGCCTGCGTCGAGCGCCGCTCGAGCGCGCGCGCGAACTCCTCGTTGAACTCGACGTCGACGCCGGGCGTCTGCCGCAGCTGCAGCGACAGGCTCAGCTCGACACGTCCGCGCGCGACCGCGCCGCCGACCAGCGCGCGCACGTTCGCTCTCGATCGCCGCCAGCGACTGCGGGATGCCGCAGCTGCAGATCGAGGTGACGATGATTGAGCGCCCGGATGGTGACGCCGATCGTCGCGCGCTCGTCCTCGCGCGTCACCGACGCGAACCCGGTCATGGACTTGATCACGACGGCACCATCCGCGTCTCGCCCTTCCGGCCTTCGAGCAGCTGCATCTGGTACAGCGTCGCGTAGGTGCCGTCCGGCCGCGCCAGCAGTTCGTCGTGGCGGCCGACTCCACCACGCTGCCGCGCTCGAGCACGATGATCGCGTCGGCGCGGCGAATCGTCGACAGCCGGTGCGCGATCACGAACGACGTGCGGTTCATCATCAGGTTGGCCAGCGCCTCCTGCACCAGCAGCTCGGACTCGGTGTCGAGCGCCGACGTCGCTTCGTCGAGCACCAGGATCGGCGCGTTCTTCAGCAGCGCCCGCGCGATCGCGATCCGCTGCCGCTGGCCGCCCGACAGCCGCTGGCCGCGCTCGCCGATCATCGTGTCGTAGCCGTCTGCGAGCGCCCTCGATGAAGTCGTGCGCGTTGGCGGCCCGCGCCGCCGCTTCGATCTCCGCCCGCGACGCCTGCGGCGATCCGTACGCGATGTTGTTGGCGATCGTGTCGTCGAACAGCACGGTCTCCTGCGTGACGATGCCGATCTGCCGCCGCAGCGACGCCAGCGTCACGTGGCGGATGTCGACGCCGTCGATCAGAATCGCGCCGGCGCGCGACGTCGTAGAACCGCGGCAGCAGGTTGACCAGCGTCGTCTTGCCGGCGCCGCTGCGGCCGACGATGGCGATCATCTGTCCGGCGCGCACGGTGAACGACACGTCGCGCAGGATCGCGCTGCCGCGTCGTCGTAGCCGAAGCCGACGTCGCGGAATTCGATCGCGCGCGGAACGGCGCCAGCGGCGCGGCGCCGGGCTGCTCGTTCACCTCGGTGTGCGTGTCGAGCATCTCGAAGATGCGCTCGGACGCGGCGATCGCCTGCTGCAGGTTGGCGTTGACGCGGCTCAGCTTCTTGGCCGGGCCGTACATCAGAAGCAGCGGCCGATGAAGGAGACGAACTCGCCGGGCGTCAGATGGCCGCCGGCAATCTGCGCGCTGCCGTACAACAGCGCGGCCGCCATGCCGACGCCGCCGATCAGCTCCATCAGCGGCGGCAGGCTCGACAGCGCCGCCGTCACCTTCATGTTGGTGCGGAACAGGTGATAGCCGGCGCGGCTGAACTTCTCGGCCTCGTGCTCCTCGGTGCCGAACGCCTTGACGATGCGGTGGCCGGTGAACGCTTCGGCGCTGAGGTGCGACAGCTGCTCGAGCGCTTCCTGGCTGCGCCGCGTCGTGCGGCGCACGCGCTGGCCGAGCCGGATCAGCGGATACACGATCAGCGGCGCGCCGGTGAGGCAGACGATCGTCAGCCGCGCGTCGTAGTAGAACAGCAGCGCCGCGTAGCCGACGAGCGCCAGCGACTCGCGCGCCAGATCGCCCGCCGTCTCCGACACCGCCTGCTGCACCTGGCCGACGTCGTTGTTGATGCGCGACATCAGCTCGCCCGGTCGTGCCGCTGCGCGAAGAAGCCGGCCGACTGGCCGAGGATGTGGCGATAGAGCGCGTTGCGCAGGTCCATCACGACGCGCTGGCCCGACGTCGGCCATCAGGTACGACGAGACGTACGAGCCGATGCCTTTCAGGAAGATAGACGCGCGACGATCGCCCAGCGCGATGAACGCCGACGTTCTCCTGCTTCGGCAGGACGTTGTCGAAGATCGGCTTGATCAGCGCCGCCAGGCCGGCCGATCCGGCGGCGTAGACGATCATCCCGACCAGCGCCCACAGCAGCCGGCCGCGATAGGGCTGGCGTAGCCGAACAGTCGCCGCAGCGTCCGTTGCTCGATCACGCGCTCACCGGTCCTCGTAGCCGTGCGGATGCCGCGCGGTGCCAGTCCCAGGCGGTGCGGACGATCGCATCGAGCGATCGCGGGAAGCGCGGCGTCCAGCGCAGCTCGGCGCGCGCCTTGTCGGCCGCCGCGTACAGCACCGCCGGATCGCCCGGGCCGCCGCGGCGCCAGCGTCCACGGCACCGGTCGGCCGGTGACGCGCTCGACCGTCGTCGATCACGTCGCGCACCGAATGCGGCTGGCCGGTGCCGAGGTTGTACGCGGCCGATCGCCGCGTGTCGATCGACCGCCTCGAGCGCCTTGACGTGCGCGTCGGCCAGATCGCGTCACGTGAATGTAGTCGCGCAGGCAGGTGCCGTCCGGCGTCGGATAGTCGTCGCCGAACACCTGCAGGCCCGGCCCGCCGGTGGCGGCCTCGATCGCCCGCGGAATGAGGTGAATCTCCGGCGAGTGATCCTCGCCGATCTCGCCGTCGGGATCGGCGCCGGCCGCGTTGAAGTAGCGCAGCGCGATCGAGCGCATGCCGTAGGCGCGCTCGAAGTGCGGCAGCGCGCGCTCGACCGCCAGCTTCGGTCTCGCCGTAGCTGTTGATCGGCTGCTGCGGATGCGTCTCGGCGATCGGCGTCTCGATCGGCTCGCCGTAGGTCGCGCACGTCGACGAGAACACGAAGGCGTGCACCGCTCCGCCGCCATCGCCTCGAGCACGCTCAACGCGCCGCCGACGTTGTTGCGGTAGTACCGCGCCGGCTCGCGCACCGACTCGCCGACGTCGAGGAACGCCGCGAAGTGCATCACGGCGGCACATGTCGTGACGGCGAAGCGCCGCGCGCACCGCGGCGACGATCGGTGATGTCGCCCTCGACCAGCTCGCCGAACTTGACGGCCTCGCGGTGGCCGGCGACGAGGTTGTCGAACACGACGACGCGATAGCCGGCCCGCTGCAGCGCTTTCGCCGCGTGGCTGCCGATGTAGCCGGCGCCGCCGGTGACGAGCACCGCGCGCGAACTAGCGGCCAATGGAGAAATAGCGTGAAGCCGAGCGCGCGCATGTGCTCGGGCGAGTAGATGTTGCGGCCGTCGAAGACGACCGGCGCCTTCAGCAGCGTGCGCATCTTGGCGAAGTCCGGCTCGCGGAACTCGTTCCACTCGGTGACGATCGCGAGCGCGTCGGCGCCCGGCCAGCGCGTCGTAGCTCTTGTCGCAGAGCGTGATGCGGTCGCCGAAGATCCGCCGCGCCGTCGGGCTCGCCTCCGGATCGTACGCGCGCACCGTCGCACCCAGCGCCAGCAGCCGCTCGATGATCGGAATCGCCGGCGCCTCGCGCATGTCGTCGGTCCGCGGCTTGAACGCCAGCCCCCAGAGCGCAATCGTCCGGCCCTTCGAGCGCCGCCGAAGTGCGCGCCGATCTTCTCGACCAGCCGCTCCTTCTGCGACTGGTTGACGTCTTCGACCGCGCTGCAGGATCTTGAAGTCGTAGCCCGCGATCCTGCGGCCGACTTCAGCAGCGCCTTCGACGTCCTTCGGAAAGCAGCTGCCGCCGTAGCCGACGCCGGGAAACAGAAACGACGTGCCGATGCGGCGATCCGACGCCGATCGCCTTGCGCACGTGATCGACGTCGGCGCCGACCAGCTCGCAGACGTTGGCGATTTCGTTCATGAACGAAATCCGCGTCGCGAGAATCGAGTTCGCGGCGTACTTGCACAGCTCGGCGCTCGCGGTGTCCATCATCATGATCGGCGCGCCGGTCCGCGTGAACGGGCCGTACAGCTCGTTCATCAGCTCGGCGGCGCGCGTCGTCGCTCGTCTTCGACGCCGATGACGACGCGATCGGGCTTCATGAAGTCTTCGATCGCCGCGCCCTGCTTCAGAAACTCGGGATTGCTGACGACGCTGAACGGCTGCGTGGTCTCGTGCGGCGATCGTCGCCCGCACCTTCTTCGCCGTGCCGACCGGCACGGTGCTCTTGTCGACGATGACGGTGTAGTTCTGCATCGCCCGGCCGATCGTCGCGCGCGACGCCGAGCACGTGCTGCAGATCGGCCGAGCCGTCCTCGCCCTGCGGCGTGCCGACGGCGATGAACGACGATCGTCGAGGCCCGCACCGCAGACGCCAGATCGGTCGTAAAGCTCAGCCGCTCTTCGCTGATCGTTGCGGCGCACGATCTCTTCCAGACCCGGCTCGTAGATCGGCATCTTGCCGGCCTTGAGCATCGCGACCTTCGACTGATCCTTGTCGACACACACGACTGTGTTGCCGTTCTCGGCAAGGCATGCGCCCAGCACGAGACCGACATACCCGGTTCCTACGACAGCGATTTTCATTAGACAATAAGATACTGACTCAGAAAGACTTACACAAGTGCGTGTCCTGATCGATTACCGTCCCGCGCTGCGGGAGCCGAGCGGCGTCGGCGAATACACACACCGGTTGGTGCAGTCGCTGCTGGCGATGCGATCGACGGACCCCAGCCTGCCCCTCGACGTGACCCTCTTTTCGAGCTCCTGGAAGGATCGCCTGCTGCCGTCACCCGACCGGCTAGGGGCGGCGATCGTCGACCGCAAGATTCCGGTCGGGCTGCTGAACCTGCTCTGGCATCGCCTCGAGTGGCCGCCGGTCGAGGCGCTCGCACCGCCGAGCAGTTCGACGTCGCGCAGTCGATGCACCCGCTGCTTCTGCCGGCGCGGAGCGCGGCGCAGGTGGTCATGATTCACGACCTCGACTTCCTGACCCACCCCGAGCGGACTCGCGCCGAAATCCGTCGCGACTACCCCGTGCTGGCGCGGACCCACGCGCACCGGGCCGACCGCATCATGGTGCCGTCCCGGTTCACCGCCGGAGAGGTCGAGCGCCAGTTGGGCGTATCGCCGGACCGCGTGGCGATCTGCCCCCCTGGCGCCCCCGACTGGACGCCGCGAACAGTCGTGCCGTCAAATGGATACGTGTTGTTCTTCGGAACGCTCGAACCGCGGAAAAACATCGGCGGACTGCTCGACGCGTACGAGCGCGTGCTGGTGCGGGGACCGGCAGCCACCGCGACCTCAGCCGGGTCGAAACGACCCGTCCCCGAGCTGATTCTGGCGGGCCGCGCCACGCCGGAGGCCGGGGCATGGCTCGAGCGCCTCAGTCACCCGCCGCTGAAGGGTTTTGTCCGCCACCTCGGCTACGTCGATCCGGCGAAACGCCGCGCCCTGTACGAAAATGCGCGGCTGCTCGTGCAACCGTCCTTCGAGGAGGGATTCGGGATGCCCGTACTCGAAGCGATGACGCTCGGAGTCCCGGTTGTCGCCGCGAATCGCGGATCGCTGCCGGAAGTGCTGGGCGATGCCGGTCCGCTCGTCGATCCCGGGCAGCCAGCCGTCATGGCCGAGGCGATCCAGCACATCTTGGAGGACGAAACCTTCGCCGCCGGCTGCGGCGCGCGCGGCGTCGCCCGCGCCGCCACGTTTCGTTGGGACCAGACCGCACGCCGGGTCTACGAAACCTACCAACAGGCGATCGACTCTCGCGGCCGTAAAGGCCGCCCTGCCTAGCATGCGCATCGGCATCGACGCGCGCGAACTCTGCGGTCACGCGACCGGTGTCGGCCGCTACCTGAGCGGCCTGCTGTCTCGCTGGTCCGGCCCCGCCGGCCGGGATCACCAGTTCGTGCTCTATGCTCCCGAGCCAATCGCGATGACGCTCGACTCGCGCCAGTTCCCGATACGCGTTGTGGCCGGCGCGGGCGCCTGGTGGGAGCAGGTGCGGCTCCCCGCCGCCATCGCGACCGATCGCATCGATGCCTGGTTCTCACCCGCCTACACCATGCCGCTTCGCCTGGCGATTCCTTCGGTCGTCGCCATCCACGATCTGTCGTTTGTCGCGCACCCGGAATGGTTTCGATTCAAAGAAGGCATCAGGCGCCGCTGGCTGACGAGGGCATCCGCGGCGCGCGCATCAGCGGTGCTGACCATCTCGCAGTTTTCAAAGCGCGAACTGATCGATCGCCTTGATGTCAGCGCCGCAAGAATCCACGTGATCCCTCCGGGCATCGATCCTGGCGGCTCGCGCGCGGGCGGCCAGCACGCGGGGGACGCCTCCCTGCGCGCCGCAAGGCCAGACTCGCCCACGCTTCTGTACGCCGGCTCCATCTTCAACCGCCGCCACGTCACCGGCCTGATTCGCGCCTTCGCCCCAATCGCCCGCGCTCGTCGGGACGCGAGGCTCGATCTCGTCGGCGACAATCGGACCTACCCTTTCGAGGATCTGGCGCACACCATTCGCGTCGAACAGCTGGACGAGCAGGTCCACTGGCATCGGTACGTGACCGATGATCAACTCGCCGAGCTCTACCGCGGCGCTCGCGCGTTCGCGTTCCTGTCGGAGTACGAGGGGCTCGGGTTGACACCGCTCGAAGCGCTGGCTGCTGGCGTGCCGCCGGTCCTGCTCGATACGGCCGTGGCTCGCGAGAGTTGCGGTGACGCGGCGCTGTATGTCGAGGCCGTCGATCTCAAGGCCACGACCGCCGCTCTGAACGCCGCGCTCTTCGACGAAGCCGTGCGGACGCGGATTCTGGCGGCGGCGCCTCGCGAGCTGGCCAAATACAACTGGTCCGACGCCGCACGCGACACGCTGTCGCTGCTCGAACGGGTTGGTTCGACGTCGTTGGACCAGTCAGCGTGACCAGGCTGTCGATCATCATCGTGTCGTTCAATGCCCGCGAGGATCTCGCCCGGTGTCTTGCGGCCTTGCACCAATTCCCTCCGGCCACCGCCAGCGAAATCATCGTCGTCGACAACGCGTCGAAAGACGGCAGCGCCGAGCTCGCACGAAGTCAGCCAGGCGTCAGGGTCCTCGATGCCGGAGCGAACCTCGGCTTTGCGCGCGCCAACAACCTGGGCATCCGCGCCAGCGACGGCGAGTTGATCCTGCTGCTGAACAGCGACACGGTCGTCCCTGCGGGCGCGATCGACGCGATGGTCGCGGAGCTCGATCGACACCTCGATGTCGCGATTGTCGGTCCCCGCCTCGTCGACGGCCAGGGCCGGGCCGAACTGTCGTTCGGTCCGATGATCGGACCGTTCAATGAGTTGCGGCAGCAGTGGCGTGCCCGCGGCGACGTCGACCAGCGCACCCGCAGGCGTCAACATCCCGACTGGGTCAGCGCGGCGTGCCTGCTGGTGCGGCGCGGCGATGCCGAAGCCGCCGGCCTGCTCGACGAGCGCTTTTTCATGTACACGGAGGACGTGGACTTCTGCGCGGCGGTCCGGGCCAGCGGTCGTCGGGTCCTCTTCACGCCGGAGGTCCAGGTGGTCCACCTGCGCGGCCGGTCCGCCGCGAGCGCTCCCGCCGCGACGGCGCGAGGCTATCGCCGCAGTCAGCTCGCCTTTTACGCGAAGCATCATCCCCGCTGGGTGCCGCTGCTCCGCCTGTATCTGCGAATGCGCGGAGCCGATAACTAGGAAGCCGCTCTCATGACTTCAAACGGCGTCGCACGCCTCAAGCTGGCCGCCGCCGCGATCATCGCCGTCACCGCGGGGGTCGGCGGGATGTGGTACTCGCGCCATCAGCCAGCTCCTCCGCCGCGAAAGCCCATCGTCACGCCGCAGCCAGAGACGAACCGGACCGTGGCGCTCCCTCCTGTGGTGGCGACAATGCCGGCGGACGGATCGCTTTCGGCGGAGCGGCCGCCAGAGGAGGCGCCGGTCCCGAACGTCGTGCCCGATGATCTGCCACAACCGTCGGCCATGCCGCTCGAAGACATCGTCGAGCGCGTGATGCCGGGCGTCGTCCGCGTCGAGACGAACACCAGCCGTGGCAGCGGCTTCTTCGTCCGATCAACGCTGATCGTCACGAATGCGCACGTTCCCGGCGACGCCCGCACCGTCACCGTGACGACGCAATCCGGGCAGCGCCTGGCGGGGCGGGTGCTGGAATCGTCGGAGAAGTACGATGTCGCCATCATTCAAATCGCTGCTCCGGGCCAGGGGACCGTCGCCGTCCGGCTCGGGCAATCGGCGCAGCTGAAGCTCGGCCAGGGGATCGTCGCGCTCGGGTGGGCCGAAGGGCCCGATCAGAGCACCGTGCGGCGGGGCATTCTGACCGGCGTTCGGACGGACGGCGCACGGCAGTTGTTGCAGACCGATACCGCGCCTCATCCGGGTGACAGCGGCGGACCAATTGTCGACCGCAGCGGCGAGGCTGTCGGCATCTCGACGTTTCGCTACAACGACGGGAGCGGCGGCCTGGCCGTGCCGATCGACGATGTCAAGGCATTCGTCCACACGGCATCGGGGATGGCGCCGCTCTCGACCGCCGCGATGCCGGCGAGCCCACCGGCGGCGGCCGACCCGGCACGAGCGTCTGAGGCCGACACCATGCGCCAGAACGGCTCCTCGCAGTTCGAACGCGACCTCGCGTCGATCGCCCAACGCGCCGACCGTCTCGATGCCGAGTGGGGCCGATACCGGCAGAACTGCGTGATGACCAACGTTCCTGCCGGTCTGACCCGCGAATGGTTCGCCTTGTATGATCCGGCCAGCCCACTGCATCGCGCCTCCCCGAACTGCGCCCCGGCGCTGGACGACCTGCAGCGTCAGGCCGACAGCATCGGCACGTTGATGCGCGCCGCGGACGACCTGGCGCGTCGCGCCGGTGTGTTTCCCGGCGTGCGGCGCGATCTGCGCCAGCGACTGCGCCTCGATTGTGCAGCCTGGGACCGATAAGGCCGGACCGGTTGAGTATGATGTAGCGTGCGGATCGGCATCGACGCCCGCAAGCTGCACGACTTCGGCATCGGCACGTACATCCGGAACCTGCTGCGACAGCTGGCGCGACTCGATCGCGAGACCGAGTTCGTGATCCTCTGCCGTCCGGAGGACGTTGCGGCCGTGAGCGCGCTGGGCGAGAACTTTCGTGCGGTGCGGGAGACGGCGGGCAACTACTCGCTCGCCGAGCAGGTGCGGATTCCGCTGGCGCTGCGGCGCGAAGGGCGTGACGCTGTTCCACGCGCCCCACTACGTGCTGCCGCCGCTGGTCGCGATGCCGATCGGTCGTGACGATCCACGACTGCATCCACCTGATGTTTCCGCAGTACCTGCCGAACCGGATCGCTCTTGGCTACGCGCGGACGTCGATCCGTCTGGCGGCGAGGCGGCGACGCGGGTGATGACCGTGTCGGAGAGCTCGAAGCGCGACATCCTGCGGTTCGTCGACATCACGCCCGAGAAGATCGACGTCATCTACAACGCCTACGACGAGCGCTTCGGCGTCGAGCCGCGCGAGGACGACGTCGTGCGCGTACGCGAGCGTTATCAGCTCCACGACGAGTTCGTGCTCTACGCGGGCAACGTCAAGCCGCACAAGAACCTCGAGCGGCTGATCGACGCGTTCGATCTCGTGCGCCAGCGCGGCCTCGACCATCTCAAGCTGGTGCTGATCGGCGACGACATCTCGAAGTACACGCGCGCTGCGGCGCGCCGTGCACCAGCATCAGCTC
The DNA here is from genome assembly GCA_963711765.1 of uncultured Acidobacteriota bacterium. Classification (GTDB taxonomy): domain Bacteria; phylum Acidobacteriota; class Vicinamibacteria; order Vicinamibacterales; family CAVVIG01; genus CAVQFC01. The sequence continues at coordinate 35,359 of CAVQFC010000002.1, forward strand.
CACAAGTACGTGCGGTTCCTCGGTTACCTGCCCGAAGAGACGCTGGCCGTGATGTACCGCCTCGCCGGCGTGTTCGTCTTTCCGTCGCTCTACGAAGGGCTTCGGGCTGCCGCCGCTCGAAGCGATGGCCAGCGGCACGCCGGTCGTCACGTCGAACGTCTCGTCGCTGCCGGAAGTCGCCGGCGATGCGGCGGTGCTGGTCGACCCGTACGATCCCCAGCGCGATCGCCGACGGCATCTACGCGCGTGCTCACCGACGAAGCAGCTGCGCGCGCGACCTGCGGCGTACGGGACTCGCGCGCGCCAGGCAGTTTTCGTGGGAGCAGTCGGTGCGGCGCGTGCACGAGATCTACGGCGAGGTGCGGCCATGAGCACCGACGGTCGCGCTGGTCCACGACTGGCTGACCGGCATGCGCGGCGGCGAGAAGGTGCTCGAGGTGCTCTGCGAGCGCTTTCCCGACGCCGAGCTGTTCACGCTGGTGCACGTGCGCGGTTCGGTGTCGCCGACCATCGAGCGGCTGCCGACACACACGTCGTTCGTCCAGCGCCTGCCGTTCGTGCAGCGCTACTACCGGCACTGCCTGCCGCTCTTCCCGACCGCCGTCGAGCAGTTTTCGACTTCGATCGGCTTCGACTCGTGTCGTCAGCATCAGCCACTGCGCGGCGAAGTCGATCGTGCACCCGGCCGCGCGCGCCGCACCTCTGCTACTGCCTGACGCCGATGCGCTACGCCTGGGATCAGTTCGACGCGTATTTCGGGCCCGATCGCATCGGCGCGCGCCGGCAGCCGGCTGATGCGTCCGGTGATGGCGCGACTGGCGCGATGGGACCGCGACACGGCGGACCGCGCGGACCGCTATGTCGCTATCTCTCATTATGTTGCGGGCAGGATCCGCCGATACTATAATCGCGAGGCGACTGTGGTATATCCGCCCGTCGATACCGACTTCTTCCAGCCCGGATTTCAGCAACGCCCGAGCGCTTCGCGCTGATCGTGTCGGCGCTCGTTCCCTACAAACGCATCGACATCGCGATCGAGGCCTGCCGCACTGCGCCGGCGTGCCGCTGACGGTCGTCGGCGACGGCCCCGATCGAGCGCGGCTCGAGCGAACTCGATCGAGACCGGCGGCGACGTGCGCTTCCTCGGCCGCCTGTCGGACGACGAGATCCGCGAGCTCTACCGCCGCGCGGCCGTGACGCTGCTGCCGGGCGAGGAAGACTTCGGCATCGTGCCCGCTCGAAGCGCAGGCCTGCGGACGTCCGGTCGTCGCGCTCGGCCGCGGCGGCGCGACTCGAGACCGTCATCGACGGCGAAACCGGCGTGCTGGTCGACGACCCGGCGCCAGCCGCGTTCGCCGACGCCATCGCCGCGACGCTCGATACGTCGTTCGACGCCGTGCGCGATCCGGCGCCACGCCGAACGCTTCAGCCGGACGCGTTTCGGCGACGAGATGACCGCGCGTCATCAGTCGAGCCCGACGCAATGGTGAACCGCCACAACCGGCTGCTCGTCGACGTTCCACGTCGCTCTCCGACGCGCTGCTCGGCGTGTCGGCGTTCATCATCGCCTACGCGCTCCGCTTCCACACCGGTCGCCACTGATTCCGATCACGCAAGGGCGTGCCGCCGCTGCGGCAGTACATCCACGTCCTGCCGTTCGTCGCGGTTCTGGTGCCGCTCGGCTTCCAGCTGCAGGGACTCTATCGCCTGCGCCGCGGCCGGTCGCGCGTCGACGACTTCTTCGCCGTCTTCGTCGGCAGCATCCTCGCCGTCGTCTTCGGCATCGTCGCCACGCTGTACGTGCAGACCTACATCGCGACGCAGCGCCGCCAAGGCGCGCGGCGAGTTCGAAGTCTCGCAGGCGGTCTGGGCGCATCTTCCTCGTGCTCAACGTCGCGCTCACCTATCGCGCTCGCGCGAGCTGGTGCGCGAGGTGCTCGAGCGGCGCTGGCGGGCCGGCATCGGCCTGAAGCGGATTCTGATCGCCGGCTCCGGCGAGCTCGGCCGCCTCGTCGCCGACAAGATCATCGAGCACCGCGAGCTCGGCTATCAGATCGTCGGCTTCGTGGACGATCGGGCGACCGGCGATCATCTCGGCTATCGCGGCCTGCCGCTGCTCGGCACGATCGACGAAGCCGCCGACATCGCGACGCGCGAAGCGATCGATCATCTGTACGTCGCGCTGCCGCCCGAACAGCACGTGCAGATGCTCGAGCTGATCGAGAGCACGAGCCGCGAGTGCGTCGACGTCAAGGTCGTGCCCGATCTCCTGCAGGTGATCGCGCTGCGCGCACGGCTCGAGGATCTCGACGGCGTGCCGGTCATCAACATCAACGACGTCCCGCTGCAGGGATTCAACGCCGTCGTCAAGCGGGTGATCGACGTCGCCATTTCCGCCGCGTCGCTGATCGTCCTGGCGATTCCGCTCGGCGTCGTCGCGGCGCTGGTCAAGCTGACGTCGCGTGGCGACGTGTTCTACCGCCAGGAGCGGATGGGCCTCGACGGCAAGCCGTTCATGATCTACAAGTTCCGCTCGATGTTCGACGATGCCGAAGCGGCCACCGGGCCGGTGTTCGCGAGCGAGCACGATCCCGCGCGCGCACGCCGCTCGGCAAGCTGCTGCGCCGCTCGAACGTCGACGAACTGCCGCAGCTCTGGAACGTGCTGCGCGGCGACATGTCGATCGTCGGCCCGCGCCCCGAGCGGCCGCATCTTCGTCGCGCAGTTCAAGGACAGGATTCCGCAGTACATGCTGCGCCACAAGGTGAAGGCGGGACTCACCGGCTGGGCGCAGGTGAACGGCTGGCGCGGCAACACGTCGATCGAGAAGCGTATCGAGTACGACCTCTACTACATCGAGAACTGGTCGGTCCGGCTCGATTTCAAGATCATGTGGCTCACGCTCCTGAAGGGCTTCTTTCACAAGCATGCCTACTAAACCGCGCGTCGTGATCACCGGAGCGGCCGGCTTCATCGGGTCGCATCTCGCCGAGACGCTGCTCGACCGCGACTACACCGTCGTCGGCATCGACAACCTGTCTGACCGGCGACACCGCCAACATCGCGCACCTGGCGAATCGCGACTTCACCTTCATCAAGCACGACGTCACCAACTACATCTACATCGACGGACCGGTGGACTTCGTCCTGCACTGGGCCAGCCCGGCCAGCCCGATCGACTACCTCGAGCTGCCGATTCCGACGCTGAAGGTCGGCGCGCTCGGCACGCACAAGGCGCTCGGGCCTGGCGAAGGCCAAAGGCGCGCGCTTCGTGATCGCCTCGACCTCCGAGGTGTACGGCGATCCGCTCGAGCATCCGCAGAAGGAAACCTACTGGGGCAACGTCAACCCGATCGGTCCGCGCGGCGTCTACGACGAAGCCAAGCGTTTCGCCGAAGCCATGACCATGGCCTACCACCGCTACCACGGCGTGGACACCAAGATCGTCCGCATCTTCAACACCTACGGGCCGCGCATGCGCCTCAACGACGGCCGCGCCGTGCCGGCGTTCATGTCGCAGGCGCTGCGCAACGAGGACGTCACCGTCTTCGGCGACGGCACGCAGACCCGCAGCTTCACCTACGTCACCGATCTGGTGGACGGCATCATCAGAGCTGATGCTCTCGTCGGAAAACGATCCGATCAACATCGGCAACCCGGTCGAGATGACGATCAGGCAGATCGCCGAGACGATCATCAAGATGACCGGCGCGACGAGCCAGCATCATCTACCAGCCGCTGCCCGATCGACGACCCCAAGCAGCGCCGGCCGGACATCACCCGCGCGCGGACACTGCTCGAACTGGGAGCCGAAGGTCCAGCTCGAAGAAGGCCTCATGAAGACGATCGACTACTTTCGGACGAAGGTTCGATAGGTTCGAGAAGGGTTCGAGGGGTTCGAGGGGTTCGAGGGGTTCGAGGGTTCGGGGGGTTCGACGTAGCGCGAGGCTTCAGCCGAGCGATCATCAGTTCGATCGCAACGCAGTAAGCGGATCGACTCGCGCCGCACGGCGCGCGGGCACGATGCAGGCCAGTGCCACGACCGCCGCCAGCACGAATGCCACCGCCAGAAAGCTTGCGGCATCGTACGCGGTGACGCCGTAGAGAAACGACGACAGCACGCGCGCGGCGGCCAGCGACGCCCCTAGCCCGACCACCAGCCCCGCGGCCGCCATCACCAGCCCCTGACGCAGCACGAGCGTGACGATGTCGCGCGACTGCGCGCCCAGCGCGGTGCGGACGCCGATCTCGCGCGCGCGCTGGGCGACGCCATAAGACAGCACACCGAACAACCCGACACCGGCAATCAACACTGCGCCGAGCGCGAACGCAGCGAGCAGCGTCGCGTAGGCTCGCGGCCGCGCGAGGCTGGTCATCACGCGCTCGTCGAGCGTCATGATCGAGTCGACGACCAACGTCCGATCCTGTTCGCGCACGGCGGTTCGCAGTGTCGGAATCATCGCCGTGGGGTCGCCTTCCGTCCGCATTTCCACGATGGCCGGGAACGTCGCGAGGCGGGACGGCATCTGCCGATACGACATGAAGACTTCGGGCGTCTCAGCCTCGGTCACATCCCCCTGCTTCATGTCGTCCACGACGCCGACCACGTCGCAGTCCGGCTTTCCGTCGCCAAACTTCATTGGCACGCGTGCGCCAATCGGACGGTCGCCCAGATAACGGCGCGCGAACGTTCGGTTCACCACGATGACGGGCCGGCTGCTCTCGGTGTCCGCCTCGCCCAGCACGCGGCCCTGCAGCAGGCGGATCCGCAGAGTCTCGAAGTAGCCGGGGCTGACCACGCGGGTCGCGGTCTGTACCTGCTGGAGAATGGCGGGGTCGCGCACCGATGGCATCGCAAATCCGGTCGATCCCCCGATGCTGATGAACGGCAGCGAATTTCCAGCCGCGACGTGTGTGACCCCAGGGATCGCCCGCAGCCGCTCGACCAGCGTATCGAGGAACACCAGCTTGCGTTGCGCTGTGTAGGATGCCGGCGTGTCAATTCGCGCGGTCAGGACGTTGGACGGATCATAGCCGCGATCAGCGTGCATCAAGGCGGTGAAAGAACGCGTGAGCAACGCGGCGCCGAGCAGTAATACGCACGCGACCGCTACCTGCCCGGCCATGATCACGGCTCGCCAATGCCCGCTGCGCGACCGCCACATGCCGCTCGTCGCGCTCGCGCTGCCATCGGCCAGCGCCTCCGTCAATTCGAGCCCGCGTGCCTGGAGCGCCGGTAACAATCCGCAGACCAGGCTGGTAGCAAAGGCGCTGATCACCGCGAAGAGCAGCACGCGGCCGTCGATCGCGATCGCGTCAACGCGTGGAAAATCCGCGGGCAAAATCCACGGCAGTGCGCGATGAAGCGTGAACACTATGCCGACGCCGGCCGCGGCGCCGCCCAGGCCAACCAGCGCGCTCTCGACCAGAAGCTGTTGGGTCAGGCGCCCAGCGCTCGCGCCCAGCGAGGCGCGCACCGCGATCTCCCTGCGACGGGTCGTCGCGCGCGCCAGCTGGAGGCTGGCGACGTTGGCGGTCGCTGCAAACAACAGCAGCACGACGGCCGCGAGCAGCAGGAGAATGGCCGGCCGCACGTCGCCGATTAAGGCATCGATTGCCGGCTGCGCGGCGACCTCCGGCGGCGCACTGCTGCCAAACATCGCCACGGCGGCGTACCCGGGATCTGGCGCGCTGCGAGCCCTCAACGTTCCTTCGGTCGAGGCCTGAGCCGGTGTCGCGCCTGGCTCGAGGCGTGCCAGCGCCGAAAAGATCTGAATCCGCTGACCGCCGCCGGCGCTGAGCACGGAAGCGACGGGCATCGGCACCCAGGCTCGTGTCTCCGCATCCGGAAAGCTGAAACCGCGAGGCATCACGCCGACGACGGTCGCTCGCAGGCCATCGACATCGAGTGTGCGCCCGAGCACATCCTCCGCGCCGCCGAACCACTCGCGCCAGAGGCCGTACGATAAGACGATCGTGCTGACCGGCGGCGGCTGCCCCGTGCCGTTCATCGGCGCGTCTTCCACCCCGAATACACGACCGCGGATCGGCCGCGCCTTCAGAACCGCGAACAGTGACGGCGTGACGCGCCCAACCTGGACACGCGCAGGTTCCCCCCCGGCCGCCACGAGCGTCATCGTATTGGTGCTGTATCCGCCGATGTCCTCGACTGCCGACGGATTGGCGCTCCAGGCGAGGAACGTACCGTTGGTAATAGTGCCGCGAATGCGGGCGGGCTTCCCCTGGCGCGTCTCGGTCACGCGCACGAGCCTGTCCGAGTCGGTCCACGGGAAGGGTTTCAGCAGCACACCGTTGGCGACGCTGAACAACGTTGTCGTCGCCCCGACGCCGAGCGCGATGGTCAGGATCGCGACGACCGCGAACCCCGGCTCGCGTCGAAGCAGTCGCAGTCCGTAACGGGCGTCCTGCAGCAGGCTCCACATGGCCGACACGATATCGCCGGCCCACCGCTTTGGCAACCGCCGCCTTTGATAAGCTCTCGGCCATGGAGCTTTATCAGGTGGACGACGAGGCCAAGCTGTTCATTTCGCCGGCGATCGAGGACTGGAATTCCGTCGCCCACTACAAGGTGGACGTTGTCATCGACCTCGAGGGCGGGCTGGATACCTGCATTCCGTCCACGCTCAACGGCTGCCTGTACATCTACTTCCCCATCGACGACGACCCCGACGCGCTGCCGGACATGGTCCGGCTGCGCGCCATCGCGCAGCTGGCGGCGTCCCTGATCGCGCAGGGTCATCGCGTGTTGTCGCACTGCGGCATGGGCTTCAACCGCTCGGCGCTGGTCGCGGGATTGATTCTGATCGAACTGGGGATGGAGGGATCCACGGTCGTCGAACGATTGCGCGATCGGCGTCCCGGCGCGCTCTTCAACGACGGCTTCGCGAGCTGCCTGGCGTGCACCAGCGCGAAGACGTAGCGCACAACCACTTCATTCTTGCTCGATCGACAACGGCCATCGCGCTCGCGATGCGACGTGCGGCGTGCGCCATGACGGACGTGGAACGACGTGGAATCTCGCGAATGGACGATAATCGTCGGAATGCATCGGAGCCGCATCGCCGCTTTGTTCCTGCTCGTCTTCGGCGTGCCTCGGCTGGCACTGTGCCAACTCGTCCCCGAGCAGTCGTCGCCAATCTCGGCAGACGCGACGCCGGCCGCTCCACCGCTCACGGCTGATTCGTACACACCGATCACGGGAAGAGAACGCGTCGACTGGATAGTGTTCGGCACGATCGGCACGGAGAGCCTGTTTGTCATCGGTCCCCTGGCCGCCGGCTGGAACACCGCGTTCAACACCCCATCGGAGTGGGGCCAATCGTGGAGCGGCTTCGGGAAGCGCTATGCGCAGAGACTCGCTGACGTGGCGATCTCGAGCACAATCGAGGGCGGTCTCGGCGCGATCTGGGGAGAGGACCCTCGATACATTCCCTCGGGTAAGAAAGGTATCTGGCGACGTGCCGGCTATGCCGCGAAGACCGTCTTCGTTGCGCAGAGGCCGGACGGATCGCTGCAGCCGGCGTGGGGACGCTACGCGGGCAACGTCTTCAACAACATCATCGAGAACACATGGCTGCCGCCGAGCCAGACCACCGCCGGCGCGACCGCCTGGCGGTCGGCCAGCGGTTTCCTGAGTCGATTAGGCGGAAACGTCTGGGACGAATTCTGGCCGGACGTCCAGAAGCGTTTCTTCCACCGGAAATAGTCAGCGGCCGAAACGCTCGGCCGAACGGGCGCGGGCGATCGCCGCAACGTCCTCGCGATTGCGTGGCGCGGCTGTCGTGGACAGCGAATCGATCAGGCGGCGGGCAACATCCGCCACCTCATCGATCGCCTGGTTGAACGCCGCTTCATTCGCCCGGGAAGGCGCGGTGAATCCACTCAGCTTCCTGACGAACTGCAGCGACGCCGCCCGCACTTCCTCATCAGTCGCGGGCGGGTCGAAGTTGAACAGCGTCTTGATGTTTCTGCACATCGTCTGATCCTAACGCGTCAGTTTGCGATATTTGATCCGGTGCGGCTGGTCGGCAGCCGCGCCAAGACGACGCTTCCGATCGGCCTCGTAGTCCTGATAGTTACCCTCGAACCACACCACCTGGCTGTCGCCCTCGAACGCGAGGATGTGCGTCGCGATGCGGTCGAGGAACCAGCGGTCGTGGCTGATGACGACCGCGCAACCGGCATACGACAAGAGCGCCTCCTCGAGCGAGCGAAGCGTGTCGACGTCGAGATCGTTTGTGGGCTCGTCGAGCAGCAGCAGATTGCTACCCTTCTTCAGCAGCTTGGCGAGGTGGACGCGGTTACGCTCACCGCCGGAGAGTGTGCCGACCTTCCGTCCCTGCGCGCCGCCCTTGAAGTTGAACCACGATACGTAGGCGCGCGACGGCACCTTGCGCTTTCCGAGCTCGATCTCCTCGACACTCGCCGGTGATCTCGTCGAACACCGTCTTGTTCGGATCGAGGGCGTCGCGGCTCTGGTCAACGTAGCCGACGCGCACCGTCTCGCCGAGCCGCAACGTACCGGCGTCAGGCGTTTCTGCGCCAGTAATCATCCGAAACAGGGTCGTCTTGCCGGCGCCGTTGGGACCGATCACGCCGACGATGCCGCCCCGCGGCAGCGTGAAGTCGAGGTTGTCGATCAGCAGGTTGTCGCCGAAGCCCTTCTTGACGCCGCGTGCCTCGACGACGATGTCGCCGAGACGGGGCCCTGGGGCGATGTAGATTTCGGCGGTCTCGATCTTCTTCGTGCTCTCCTCGCGCAGCAGTTCCTCGTAGGCGTTCAAACGCGCCTTGCCTTTGGACTGACGCGCTCGCGGCGACATGCGGATCCACTCGAGCTCGCGATCGAGTGTCTGCTGCTTGCGCGTCTCAGCTTTTTCCTCCTGCTGCAGACGGTTCGATTTCTGCTCGAGCCACGAGGAATAGTTGCCTTCCCACGGAATGCCGCGGCCGCGATCGAGCTCGAGAATCCACCCGGCCACGTTGTCGAGAAAATAACGGTCGTGCGTGACGGCGACGACGGTGCCGGCGTAGTCCTTGAGGAAGCGCTCGAGCCAGGCCACCGACTCCGCGTCGAGGTGGTTGGTCGGCTCGTCGAGCAGGAGGATGTCGGGCGACTGCAGCAGCAGGCGGCACAGCGCGACGCGGCGGCGCTCGCCGCCCGAGAGCGTGGTGACTTCCGCGTCCGGCGGCGGCAGGCGCAGCGCGTCCATCGCCAGTTCGAGCCGCGAGTCGAGATCCCACGCATTCGAGGCGTCGATCTTGTCCTGGATCTTCGACTGCTCGTCCATGACCTTCTCCATCTCGTCCGGAGAAAGGTCTTCGCCAAGCTTCGCGTTGACCTCGTCGTAGCGCGCGAGCAGCGCCTTGGTTTCGGCGACGCCCTCTTCGACGTTGCCGAGAACCGTCTTTGCCGGGTCGAGCTTCGGCTCCTGATGCAGAAAACCGATCGACGTGCCGTCGGCCGGAAACGCTTCGCCGATGAAACTCTGATCCTCGCCCGACATGATCTTGAGCAGCGAGCTCTTGCCCGCGCCGTTGAGGCCGAGGACGCCGATCTTGGCGCCGAAGTAGAACGACAGCCAGATGTCTTCGAGCACTTTGGTATCGGGCTGGTGGACCTTCCCGAGACCTTTCATGGTGTAGATGAATTGGGGCATAGTCGCTAACGCTGAGATTTCCGATTGCAGAATTCAGATTTCAGATTGTAGAGTTCAGATTTCAGGTTGAGATGTCAGATTGGGACCGACCGACCCGGTAAGCGTACAATCTGCGGCAGCAATCTGCAATCGATCTGAACTCGATCTGAAATCAACCTGAAATCAATCTGAAATCTTAATTCTGAACTCTGAAATTCCATGGTTCGCCGCATCGTCCACGTCGACATGGATGCGTTCTACGCGTCGGTCGAACAGCGCGACGACCCGTCGCTGCGCGGCAAACCGCTGGCCGTCGGCGGGCGTCCCGAAGGTCGCGGCGTCGTCGCGGCCGCGAGCTACGAGGCGCGGGCGTTCGGCGTCTTTTCGGCGATGCCGATGTCGCGCGCGGTCCGGCTCTGCCCGTCCCTGGTCATCGTGCGGCCGGATTTCGCGCGCTACAAGGCCGCCTCGACGGCAGTGTTCTCGATCTTTCGCGAGGTGACGCCGCTTGTCGAACCGCTGTCGCTCGACGAGGCGTATCTGGACGTGACCGAGAACGCCTGGGGTGAGACGCTGGGCACAACCGTCGCCCGGCGCCTCAAGGAACGGATTCGCGCCGACACCGGACTGACGGCGTCGGCGGGAGTGGCACCGAACAAGTTTCTGGCGAAGATCGCGTCTGGCTGGAAGAAGCCCGACGGCCTGACCGTGATCAGCCCCGAGCGCGTCGAGCCGTTCCTGCAGCAGCTGCCGGTTGACGCCCTGTGGGGCGTCGGACCGGTCACCGAGCAGAAGCTTCGCGCCCGCGGTATCGAGCGGCTCGTCGACGTCCGCACGGCCGAACTCCAGCTCCTGCGCGACACGGTCGGCAGCCTGGCCGACTGGCTGCGCCAGCTCGCCGACGGCATCGACGATCGACCGGTCTCACCGAATCGCGAAGCGAAGTCGTCAGGCTCGGAGAGCACCTATCCCGAGGATCTGACCGAGCCTCGAGACTATCCGGACCGAGGTCGCCGAACTGGCCAGCCACGCCATCGCGTGGCTCGACCGCCGCCAGCTGTTCGCGCGGACGGTCACGCTGAAGGTGCGTTACGACGACTTCACCACCATTACCCGCAGCCACACCGCCCCGCCGACGCGCGACGAAGCCGACCTGCTCGCGCGGGCGGTCCGTCTGCTCGACAAGACCGACGCGGGACGTCGTCCAGTGCGGCTGCTCGGGGTCAGCGTGCATAATTTTCGCGGCGACCGGCAGCCGCCGGGCAGCGCGGCCGATCGCCTGCCGTTCGACGATGCGAGCGCCGGCGCCGGCGAACCGGACAGGCGATGATTCGACCTGCGCCCGGCCCGCGTTTCGAGGCCGCCACGATCGAAGCGTGTGTCGCGGGCCTGCCGGCGTCGAGCGCGGAATCGAGCGAACAGTACCTGCTTCAACGGCCTGGGCGGCTGGCGGCGCGCCCAGCCGGTGCTGGCGCCCGAGGCCTACTCGCGTTTGTTGTATCGTTTCGGCTTCGCCGATCCGAAGGTCCGCCTGATCGTCTATCCTCATGTCCTGGCCGGACCTGACGACGTCGTGGAATGGGTGAATCCGGACCGACCGTGCTTTTTTCCGTTCAAGCGGATACTGTGTTGGGGACAACGTGCTTAAGGGAACGCGCGACGGCATTCTGAAGAGAATTCAACCGGTGAGCATCCACGGGCAAGTGTCGTGGGACGTCTTCTTCACCGACGTCGACGATCCCGAGGGGCAGATCACCGCGGCGCGGATCGGGCCCGAAGCCGTGATCGGCACCAACCTCGAACCCGGCGATCGTATCGAGGTCGAGTACCTGGTCGGTCAGGCCGTCCGCGTCACCCGCGTCGTCCCTACTTCTTCTCAATCCTGACGGTCTTCAACTCGATGCGGGTGCGCGGCGCTTCCCCGTCGCGCGGCGCCGCCTCGATCGTCTCCACCGCGGACAGGCCATCCACCACTCGGCCAAACGCGGTGTATACGCCGTCCAGTGCGGCCGATGTTCCGGTGCAGATGAAGAACGAGGTTGTGGCGCTGTCCAGCGCGTCACCGCGCGCCATCGAGACAATGCCTTTCACGTGCCTGGTCTCGTTGAACTCCGGCGCGAGGTTGTGCACCAGCGCCTGCTGCTTCGCGGTCAACTGCACCGTGCGGCTCGACAGCGCTCCGGTCTGGATCACGAACCCTGGCGCGACGCGATGGAACGCCATGTCGTTGTAGACGCCCGCCGCGGCCAGCCGCATGAACTGGCGCACGGTGTTGGGCGCCAGATCGACGAAGAAATCGATCGCGATCGGACCCGCGCTCGTCTCGAGTACCGCGCGATAGCCGCCTAGTTCGGCGGCAGATTCGTTGACGAAGGGCTCGGCGGGCGTGTCGCGGATGGCGATGTGCCTGATCTCGATCCGCTCAGTCACCAGGCCCTTGTCGTCGACCGCTGCCTCGGAGATCTTCTGCAGGACCTCGACGCCGTCCGACACGTGACCGAACACCGAATACTGGTTGTCGAGCGCCGGCTGATCGGCGAGCACGATGAAGAACTGGGCGCCGGCGCTGTCCGGTTTGCCTGGCACGAGCACTGCGGCAACTGACCCGCGCGTCATCTTCGGCGCCCTCGCCTCGGCCTTCACCGCGTTCTGGCCACCGGTACCGTACAGCGCCCGCTTGCCCGGATCCGTTGACAGCGGATCGCCGCCCTGCACCATCCCGTACTTCACGACGCGATGGAAGACGGTGCCGTCGTACGCGCCGGTCGTCGCGAGCCTCGTGAAGTAGGCGGTCTGGTTCGGGGCCGACGCCGGATCCAGATCGATCACAAAGGTGCCCGCGGTCGTCTCGACGACCGCCTGCCGCGGCGGCGTCTGAGCGAGTCCGACGCGATGAGCCGCGAAGACCGCCCCAATCATGACGATCGCCGCGACCAGACGTCTCATCGCGTGGTTGGTTCTTCGATGATCCGCCGCGCGTGCCAGATGTAGTGCAGGCTCGAGATGATCGTAATCGCCAGCGAGGCCCACACCAGCACATCGACCATCGGCGATCGGTGCTGGCGGTAGTTGAACAGCATGGCCGCCACCGCGGTGACGATGTAGGTGGCGGTGGCGATCTTCCCGAAGATCGACGGCCGGAACGTGCGGTGGCCGATGGCCAGGTTGACGATCGCCACGGTCAGGACGATCACGACGTCGCGGCTGATGATGCAGACCGTCAGCCAGGTCGGCAAGCGGTTCGCCAGATTCAGTCCCGGCAGCGTCAGCACCACGAACGTCGTCACCAGCAGCAGCTTGTCGGCCATCGGGTCGAGCCAGGCGCCGAGCTGGGTTTTCTGGCCCGACAGCCGGGCGATGAGTCCGTCCAGTCCGTCGGTGACGCCCGCGGTCACGAAGACGACCAGCGCCCAGCCCAGATGCCCATAGACGACGAGAATCACGAATGCCGGGATCAGCAGCATCCGCAGCAGCGTGAGCTGGTTCGCAAACGTCAGCGCGCTCATCGAAGCCCTGCGAGGCGTTCGCAATCTTTGCGACCGAGGCCGACGGCCTCGGCGCCGGTCACCGGACGCGCGGGCTGAAACGCACCCTCCGGTCCCACCGTCATGACACCCGCGGCGACGGCAACCGACGCCGCCGGATAGGCCAGATGACTCGGCAGCGAGATCGGGAAATTTCAAGCGCGCGGAGTCCCAGGCTTTGGCGCGGGCGGGGTTCTGCTGCGCCACCTGCGCCAGCAGCCGCGCGAGAGCCTGGGCGAGGTCGGCGCGTCGAACGATCGTTCTCGGCTGAAACGCATGGTTGGCGAACGGCTCCATCACCCCCGCACGCGCGACCGACATGATCCAGCGCCGCCGCCCAGTTGCCGCGAACGTCGGTGATCAGCGCCGCGTCGCTCCGCCGATTGGCCTGCAGCAGGGGCGCGAGGCGGATGCCGATGAGCGCCGCGAGATCGGCGCGTGTCACCTGCGGCGCCTGGTCGATGGCCCGGAATTCATCGGGCAGCGCCGCCAGCGCCGCCCGCGACCTCAGATCCTCCAATCGCCTGGCGACATCGGCGTTCGACTCGAGCGCGAGCGAGTCGGAATACGCCTTGACGGCGCCGGCCATGTCGTCGCGGGCATCGAGCAGCTCGCCGATCTGCGCCAGCGACTTCGCGTCAACCGGATCGAGCGAGACCGCCTTCTGGAAATGCGCGAGGGCGGCATCGCGCTCGCCTTTCTGTTTCTCGACCGCCGCCAGTTCGCGATAAAGGAACGGACTGTCGGGCGAGCTGGCGATCGCGCTCGTGTATGCCTGCACCGCTTCGTCGAGGCGTCCGGCTTTCGCCGCGTCCCGGGCACGGGTCAACCCCTGCTCTGCGCCGCGGAACTTCAGCACCTCGACGCGGACCGCAAGGTCGGTCAGGCTCGGATCGAGGGCGACCGCGGCTTCGAATGGCACGACCGCCTCGGCGTCGCGGCCGAGGGCCACCAGCGCCTGTCCGCGGCCAACCAGCGCGGCGACGTCCCTGGCCTCGCTGTTCGATCACGCGATCGAAGTGCGGCAGCGCCGCCTTCGCATCCTTCCGCGCCAGCTCGACGTAGCCGAGCGACGTGTCTGCGGGAAAAAATGCCGGCGAGGTTTTCAGCGCGGCAGTGAATTCGCGCTCGGCGGTCTTGAGGTCGCCGCTCTGGAGAAACGCCCACCCTCTCGCCTGCACTTCCGCCACCGGACTGTTCGCAAAGGGCCCCGGAACGGTCGGCCGGATGAACTCGGGAAACTTGGGAACGGTGACGGTGGGAGCCGGAACCGTTTTCGGCGCGCACGCAGCCGACACCACCGTCAACGCCACGATCGCCAGCCGCAGAACCTTGCGCATTGAGAAAAGTTTACTTCTCTTCGGCGTGTCCGAGCCGACTCAACAACCGGCGCGGCACGTCCGCGACGATCGACACGCGGCCGTCGCGGGCTTCGTGCAGCAGAACCCGGGCGTGACGGTAGACGCGGGCGATGCGCTCGCGGTCTGACGCGCTCGTCGGGATCGAAGCGTCAGAACGTCACGCGGCGCACGTCCAGCGCGAGCCGCGACGTGACGGTCTCGACCAGCTCCGTCGATCCCCTGGCGCTGCAGGGCGGAGATCAGAAGCGCCGACGGGATCCTGCTCCTGCAGGCGACGCCGTTCGTCCGGCGTGAGCGCGTCGCACTTGTTGTAGACCTCGAGCATCGGCACTTCGGTCGCGCCGACCTCTTCGAGCACGCGCCGGACCGCGTCCATCCGCCGCTCGCGGTCGGACGCCGCCGCGTCGATGACGTGCAGCACGAGGTCGGCCTCGGCCATCTCTTCGAGCGTCGCGCGAAAGGCGGCGACCAGCGCGTGCGGCAGCCGATCGATGAAACCGACCGTGTCCGACACCAGCAGCTCGCGGCTGTCCGGCAGCCGCAGCCTGCCGGACCAGCGGATCGAGCGTCACGAACAGCGCGTCCGAGGCGTCAGCGTCCGCGCGCGTCAGCACGTTGAACAGCGTCGTCTTGCCGGCGTTGGTGTAGCCGACCAGGGCCACCGTCGGCACCGACGCCTTGTGCCGACGCTCGCGCAGCTGCGAGCGGCGACGGCGCACCTGCTCGATGTCTTCGCCGAGCGACGTGAATGCGCGTCCGGATGCGACGGCGATCGGTCTCGAGCTTCGTTTCACCGGGTCCTCGCGTGCCGATGCCGCCGCCGAGGCGCGACAGCGCCGCGCCCGATCCGACCAGCCGCGGCAGCAGGTACTTCAGCTGCGCCAGCTCGACCTGCAGCTTGCCTTCGCGCGTGCGCGCGCGACGGGCGAAGATGTCGAGAATCAGCTGCGTGCGATCGACGATCTTGCGGCCGACCTCCTCCTCGATCTGCCGCAGCTGCGCCGGCGTCAGCTCGTTGTCGAAGATGACGACGTCGACGCCCATCTCGGCGGCCGAGGCCGCGAGCGTCTTGATTTTGCCGGAGCCGAGAAAGGTCGACGGATCGGGCTTCGGCCGCTCCTGCAGGACGCGCAGCACGACGTCGGCGCCGGCGGCGTCCGCCAGGCCGGCGAGCTCGTCGAGCGAGTCGTTCGGCCTCGAGTCGGCGCGCCCGGCCGGCGATCAGATCCGACCAGCGCCGCGCGTTCGGGCCGGGCTACGCCTGCCGGCGCGCGGAGCGCTGCGTTCGTTCTGCAGACATGTCTGAATGTCTTCCCAGGGAATCGCGCCCGCACGGACCAGGGTCGGTGTCGCGCCGGCGACGTCCACGATCGTCGACGGCGCGCCGCCCCGCGTCGGGCCGGCGTCAATCAGCAGGTCGAGACGGTCGCCCAGCGAACGCTCCACCTCATCGGGATCGGCCGTAGCGGGCTGACCGCTGAGGTTCGCGCTGGTGGCGGTGACCGGATGACCGCACGCCGCGCAAATCCGACGCGCCACTTCATCGGCCGGCACGCGCACGCCGACCGCGCCGTACCGGAGGTGACCGCGAGCGCCAACGCGGACGGCGCGGCGATGAGCAGCGTCAGCGGGCCGGGCCAGAATTTCGCGGCGAGGCGTTCCGCCTCAGGCGACAGCCGCCCGAGATGCGCGGCGACCTGCGTGGTATCAGCCGCGATCAGCGGCAGCGCACGCTCCGCGGCGCGGCCCTTGGCCTCGAACAGGCGGGTCACGGCGGCGTTCGAAAATGGATCGACGGCCAGGCCGTACAGCGTGTCGGTCGGCAGCGCGACCAGGCCGCCGCGCCGAATCCAGGTTGCGGCTTCCTCGATCGCGTCACGCTGTGGCGCCCCCGGGTCCACGAACACACGACGCATCAGCGGATCCGGCACCGATCGATCAGAAGCGCATCTTCACGTCGGGAACTGCCGCCACGTGGATGCTGTCGATGAACCGAATCTGATGCGGATCGTTCTGCATGATCACCGAGCTGGTGCGGATGCCGTCGCCGAAGAAGCGGACGCCCTTCATCAGCGTGCCGTCGGTGACGCCGGTCGCCGCGAAGATGATGTTCTTGCCGGGCGCGAGGTCCTTCGATCGGTAGATCCTCTTGAAGTCGGTGATGCCCATCGCGCGGCAGCGCTCTTCGTGTTCGGGCTTGCTGACGACCAGGCGCGCGAAGATCTCGCCGTTGAGGCATCGCATCGCGGCCGCCGTCAGCACGCCTTCGGGCGCGCCGCCGGTTCCCATCACGGCGTGCACGCCCGAGCCGACGACCGCAGCGGTGATGCCGGCCGACAGATCGCCGTCGCCGATCAGCCGGATGCGCGCGCCGGTCGCGCGGATATCCGCGATCAGCTTCTCGTGACGCTCGCGGTCGAGCACGATCGACCACCAGGTCCTCGACCCGTCGTCCCAGCCGGCCCGCGATCGCCTTCAGGTTCTCTTCGACCGGCGCGTCGAGGCTGACGACGTCCTTCGAACTGGGGCCGACGACGAGCTTCTCCATGTAGAGATCGGGCGCGTGCAGCAGGCCGCCGCGGTTCGACGCCGCCAGCACGGCGATCGCGTTCGGGCGCGCCAGTCGCGCACAGGTTCGTGCCCTCGAGCGGATCGACGGCGATGTCGACTTCGGCGAAACGCGTCGGATCGCTGGCCTTCTGCGCGTGCGCCATCCCGACCTTCTCGCCGATGTAGAGCATCGGCGCTTCGTCGCGCTCGCCTTCGCCGATCACGATCGTGCCGTCGATCGGCACGGTGTCCATCACCTTGCGCATCGCCTCGACGGCGACCTGATCCGAGTGGTGACGGTCGCCCTGGCCCATGGTGTGGGCGCAGGCGATCGCCGCCTGTTCGACGACGCGGAGGAATTCGAGCGAAAGATCTGAATCCACGTGGTTAGGCTTTCCCAAAAGAAGGAAGTTCACACCGCGTCGGACGATCGACGCGATAGCCGAGCAGGTAGTCGGCCTGCATCAGCTTGTGGATTTCGCGCGTGCCTTCGTAGATCACCGCGCCCTTGCAGTTGCGATAGAAGCGGCCGACCGGATACTCGTCGGAGTAGCCGTTCGCGCCGTGAATCTGCACGGCGTCGCCGGCGGCGCGCTCCGACGCCACGGTCGCGAACCACTTCGCCAGCCCGGTCTCGCGCGTGTTGCGCTGGCCGTTGTTCTTCAGCCAGCCGGAACGCAGCCACAGGAGACGCGCCGACTGATAGTCGGATTCCATCTGCGCGATCATCTCCTTGACGAGCTGATGCTGGCCGATCTCGACGCCGAACGTCTTGCCGCTCCTTCGCGTAATTGACGCTGGCGTCGCGGCACGCGCGAATCAGTCCGGTGGCGCCGGCGGCCACCGTGAAGCGGCCCTGATCGAGCGCGAACATCGCGATCTTGAAGCCCTCGTCCGACTCGCCCGAGCAGGTTCTCCTGCGGCACCTCGACATCGTCCATCTTGAACCAGCCGGTGTTGCCCAGCGAGGATGCCCCACTTCTCCTTCATCGGCCCGCTCGAGAATCCCTTGAACGTCCGCTCGACGATGAACGCGCTCATGCCGGACGGATCGCCGCTGTTTCTTCTTCTCGAGGTCGGTCCACGCGATCACCAGGAAGTTGTCGGCGACGTCGGCGAGCGAGATCCAGCTCTTCTCGCCGTTCAGGACGTAGCGGTCGCCTTTCTTGAATCGCGGTGGTCTGGATCGCGCGCGCGTCGCTGCCGGCGCCCGGCTCGGTAAGCCCGTAGCCCGCGAGTTTGCGTCCCTGACCGCCTGCGGCACCAGGTAGCGCTGCTTCTGATCCTCGGTCCCCCACGTCAGCAGCGACAGGCAGTTGAGACCGGCGTGCACCGACATGATCACGCGCAGCGACGTGTCCAGGTACTCCAGTTCTTCGCTGGCAAGGCCGAGACAGATGTAGTCCATGCCGGCGCCGCCGTATTCCTGCGGCACCGAGATGCCGAGCAGACCAAGCTTCGCCATGCCGCTCAGAATCCGCTCGCGATCGAAGTGATGCTGGCGGTCGTTGTCGCGGATGTATGGCGCGACGTCGCGGGCGCCCCATTCGCGAACCGATTGCTCGAGCAGCCGCTGTTCTTCGGTCAGGCTGAAATCGATCATGGTCAGGTGGGTCGGACAGTCCCGGTCGCTGACCTGGAGGAGCGGCGGGCGCCTGCCCGACCTGCCCGGCCACGGATCACCGATCCGGCGCGAAATAAGCGGGGAATCGTATCACGCGCGATGGGCGATATGCACGGCAGCGCCGCGAGCCAGTTCGAGAACGGCGGCGGCGCTGGCGCCGTTGACGGCGATCTCCAGATGATCGGTGCTGCCGAACAGCGCGCAGAGATCGCCGGCCGCGCCGTCCGCATAGGTCGACACCATCCTCGGCACCTCGTGCGACCCGGCGCGAATCTCCATGGGGCCGCCGGAAAGCTTCTCGAACGTCTTGCGATCGATGTTCGTAATCAGGTTGCCGAAACGATCGACCCGCATCACCTGCCCCTCGATGCGATCGGCGTCGGCGTACGGCGTGCGGGATGTCGAGGCGGTGAATCGACCCGGCCGGCCGGCCGAGCGCGGCCAGATCGATGCCCTTCGCCGAGCCACGCCGCGGCCGGGGCGAAACGGTCGCGGCCCTCGAACGTGCGGCTGACCGTCGGACGCGCGTAGCGGCGTTCGGTCAGTTCGACGACGCGCCTGGCCGGATGCTCGTCGAGCACCGCGGTCAGCACACCGTTATCCGGCGCCACGAACGTGTAGTCGCCGGTGTCGGCGGCGATGCCACGGCGGCTGGAACCCACACCCGGATCGACCACCACCAGGAAAATCGTCCCGCTCGGAAAATAGCGGTAGGTCGCCGCCAGTTCGAGGGCGCCGGCCAGTACGTCGTGAGGCGGAAGGTCGTGCGAGATGTCGACGATCGTCGCGTCCGGACAAATGCCCAGCGCTACACCCTTCATCGCGCCGGCGTAGTGATCGCGGGTGCCGAAGTCGGTGAGCAGGGCGATGACCGGCCTAGCCATACGCTTAGCTTATCGAATCGGACCCTCGCGCGCGTCTGGATCAACTGCCGGATGTCGACGTACTCGCGCCCGTCTGCGGAGCGATAATGATCACGGGCGATGAATCCCGGCTCCTGGACCTCGAGCACAATTGCTTTGACCCGGCCGCGCATCTGGCTCGCCTACGCCATCGCCGCCACCGTCGACGCCTGTCAGTGGCTGCTTGGACCGATCGGCTGGCTGTTGCCGGATGAGGTACTGGACGTCATCGCGGGAATCCTGATCTCTCTGGCGATCGGATTTCATCCGCTGCTGTTGCCGACCTTCGTGCTCGAACTGCTACCGGTCGCCGATTTGCTGCCGACGTGGACAGGCTGCGTCGCGCTGGTGATTCTGCTGCGGCGCAAAGCGGACCCGCCGCCACCCGGACCGGGCACGGTCATCGACGTGTAATCGGCGCGCACCCGCCTCAGGCTGTTTTGCGGAAGAGAATTTCGCGCAGGTTGTTCTGGAGTAGGAACGAGTCGGACACCGGAGCTCCGGGAACAGCCTGATGATGTCGCGGTTGAGCAGAATCGCCTGGCGGCCGCGTGCCGCCGGGTACGGGCGGTGCCTCAGGTTCACGTCGTCGGCGACGATGAACTTGGTGTAACGACGTCGCTCGTGGCTGGGCGGTGCCGAAAAATCCAAGCAGCGCGCCGTCGGGCCGCAGCACGCGCATCAATTCCGTCAGCGAGCGCCTGGGCGGAGGGTCGGTCGAGGTAGTCGATCAGGTCCCAGCAGAGAATGCCGTCGACAGAGCCGGCGCTCTGCGGAAAGCGCTTCGCGAGGAACGCCGGCAACGCGTCGAGCTTTCCGTCGCGAACATGGCGGTCGAGGTCGGCGAAGATGTCCTCGACGAAAATCTTGCAGCCCAGCTGTTCGCCGAAAAAGCTGACGTTGCTGCCGACGACCGGACCGAGGTCGAGCAGCACCGGGGATTCGCGCGAGGTGAGGCAGGCCAGGAACTTCTTGAGCGCCTTGGTCGCGAAAACCGGATCGTCAGCGAGCCCCGACGAACTGTGAACGGATCCGTCGGGGTCTGACTTTCGCGGTGCGAGACGATCTAGCAGTCCCACCCTGAAGTGCTACGCGCCAACGCGCTGTGGCGTCCCAGCCGCCTGCGCGTGCGGGCGCCGCCGCGGCCTGCAGCCGGCGGCGGACTTGCCATCGGTCTTGGCGGCCGGCGTCGCGGCGCCCTTGCGCTGCATGTCGACGCTGCCACGGAAGTGCGCGCCTTCGGCAATCGCGACGCGCGGCGAGACGATGTCGCCGTCCACCGAGCCGTTGTCGCGAATGTCGACCTTGTCGCTGGCGGTCACGTTGCCGGTCACCTCGCCGAGGACGATCACCGACTTCGCGAACACCTGCGCCTTGATTCGGCCGTTCGGACCGATCGTCAGCACGTGCTCCTTCAGCTGAATCGTGCCTTCGACGTGACCCTTCGATGGTCAGATCCTCGCTGCCGTTCAGCTCACCCTTGATGACGACGGACTTCCCAATGTTCACGATGTCCTTCTCCATGAGATGGCTGGTCTCCGCAGGACGAGGACGCGGACGCCCCCGCCTGAGGTGGCGCGGCCGGCTGGGCGGCGCCGTCGGTTGTCCGCTCGTCGGTCGGACCGCTTCATCGCGTTTCCACATGACCAAAGTCCTCCGCCCTGGCGACTCCTGGAACGTCTGGCGTCGCTGCCTGCGTACTATCGGGTCGAACTTCCGCCCAGTATATGGGTCGCACAAAACGTTGTCTAGTCCTTTTGTTACCGAGGGTTAGCGGCAGTGCTACAATGAACGATTCACCATGCGTGTCTACTTTGACTACAACGCGACGACGCCCTCTTTCGCCCGAAGCGATCGACGCTCGTTGCACGCGCCACGCGCGACGTCTTCGGCAACGCGTCGAGCGTGCATCACTTCGGCCAGCAGGCAAAGGCCGTCATCGACGAGGCGCGATCGGCGTCGCGGCGCTGGTCGAGCGCCGATCCGTCTGAAATCGTCTTCACGAGCGGCGGCACCGAGTCGGACAACTTCGCGATTCGCGGCGCCGCCGACGCGCTCGAGCCGTCGAGCCGCCGTCATCTCATCGCGAGCGCGATCGAACACGAAGCGGTGCTGAACACGCTGCAAGGCGCTCGCCCGCCGCGGCTGGCGCACGACGCTCGCTCCCGGTCGATCGCCTCGGGCATCGTCGCGCCGAGCGACTGCGCGACGCGATCAGCGACGACACGGCGCTCGTCTCGGTGATGCACGCGAACAACGAGATCGGCACGATTCAGCCGATCGCCGACGCTGGCGGCGATCGCGCACGAGCACGGCGCGCTGATGCACACCGATGCGGTGCAGTCGGCGGGAAAGATTCCGGTGGACGTTCGCGCGCTCGGCGTCGATCTGCTGTCGCTGTCGGCGCACAAGTTCAACGGACCCAAGGGCGCCGGCGCGCTGTGGATCAAGCGCGGCACGCGGCTGCAGCCGATCCTGACCGGCGGCAAGCACGAGCGCAACCGCCGCGCCGGCACCGAGAACGTGCCGGCGATCGCCGGGCATCGGCGTCGCCGCGCAGCTGGCCGCCGGCAAGCTCGCGGCGGAGGCGGCGCGTCGTCGGCGCGCTGCGCGATCGACTCGAAGCACGGCATCCTCGCGGCGCGTGCCCGGCACGGCGGTCAACGGCGCGCGCGATGCGCGCGTGCCGAACACGACGAACATCAGCTTCGATCGCGTCGAGGCCGAGAGCCTGCTGATCGCGCTCGACCTCGAAGGGCATCGCCGTCTCGACGGGATCGGCCTGCTCGTCCGGCACGCTCGAACCGTCACACGTGCTGCGCGCGATGGGGCTACCGACGCATCGGACGCAGAACTCGCTGCGCTTCAGCCTCGGCATGTTCTCGACGCGAGGCGGAAGTCGATCGCGTCATCGAAGTCCTGCCGCGACTCGTCGAGAAACTGCGCGGCCTGACGCGCAAGCCCGGTCAGCTCCGGACAGTAGCATCATCACGAGCCGCGAAGATCACATCGCGAAGACAGTCACGAAAGACAACGACGTCACGAAGACAGATGCTCTACGGATTCCGGTGCTGCTTCGTGACTTCGTGCTGCTGTCTTCGTGATAGGATTCATCGACGTAGCCATGCGTATTGTCGTCGCCATGTCGGGCGGCGTGGATTCGTCGGTGGCGGCGGCGCTGCTCGCCGAGCAGGGCCACGACGTCATCGGCCTGTCGATGCAGCTCTACGATCAGAGCGACGGCCAGACGCTCGTTCGGCAGCTGCTGCTCGATCGACGATCTGCACGACGCGCGGCGCGTCGCCGCCGCCATCAACATCCCGCACTACATCGTCAACTTCGAGCGGCAGTTCGACGAGCAGGTGGTCTCGAACTTCGTCGACGAATACGCCGCCGGCCGGACGCCGCTGCCCTGCGCGCACTGCAACAGCGATCTGAAATTCGCCACGCTCGCCGAGCGCGCCCGCGGCTTCGGCGCCGACGCCGTCGCCACCGGGCACTACGCGCGCGTCGAGCGCGACCCGCGACCGGCACGCTACGTGCTGAGGCGCGGCGTCGACGCGGCCAAGGACCAGTCCTACTTTCTGTTCTCGCTCACGCAGGAGCAGCTGGCGCGTCGCCGCGTTTCCGGTCGGCGATCAGCCGAAGGACGCCGTGCGCGACTACGCGCGCCGGCGCGGACTGCCGGTCGCGGACAAGCCCGACAGCCAGGAGATCTGCTTCATCCCCGACCACGACTACGCGAGCGTTCGTGACCACGCGCGTGCCGGAGGCTGCGCGCGACGGCGCGATCGTCGACGAGGACGGCCGCGTGCTCGGCAGCCACGAGGGCATCCATCGTTTCACGGTCGGCCAGCGGAAGGGCCTTGGGCTTGGCACGACGGCGACCGGCTCGCCGATGTACGTGCTCGCGCTCGAGGCCGGCCGATCGTGCAGGTCGTCGTCGGGCCCGAAGACGTCGCTCGAGCGGACGACGCTGACCGCGTCAGGCGTGAACTGGATCGCGCAGCGAGCCGCAGCCGACTCGTGCGCGTCGACGGCGCAGATTCGCCATCGCCATCAGGCCGGCGCCTGCGACCGTCGCGCGATCTGGGCGACGGACGCGCCGAGGTCGTCTTCGACGCGCCGCAGATCGCCGTCTCGCCAGGCCAGGCGGTCGTGTTCTACGACGGGGACGCGGTGGTCGGCGGGGGGTGGATCGACTAACGTCGTTCTACGTTCGATGCCTTTCGTCAAACCGATGCGAGGTGTTCGGGGATGTTGTCGAGGTGATGCTCGGCGTCGAGCGCAGCCATGCAGCCCGATCCCGCCGCGGTAATCGCCTGCCGGTAGATGTGATCCTGAACGTCGCCGCAGGCGAACACGCCGGCGACGTTGGTCTTCGCGCCGTCGTGCGTGACGATGTAGCCGTTCTGATCGAGTTCGAGCTGGCCGCGGAACAGCGCCGTGTTCGGCGTGTGGCCGATCGCCACGAACACGCCGGATACCGGAATCTCAGTCCGCACGCCGGTCTTGTTGTGACGAAGGACCATCGAGCCGACCTCGCCTTTTCCGTGATCCTTGATCTCCTCGACCTCGCTATCGAGCTGCCATGCGATCTTCGGGTTGGCGCGCGCCTTGTCCTGCATGATCTTCGACGCGCGCAGCGTCTCGCGGCGATGCACCAGCGTGACCTTCGACGCGAAGCGGGTCAGGAACACCGCTTCTTCCATCGCCGAATCGCCGCCGCCGACGACCGCGATCTCCTGACCGCGGAAAAAGTAGCCGTCGCAGGTCGCGCACGTGGACACGCCGTGGCCCATCAACGCCCGCTCCGACGGCAGCCCCAGCAGCCGCGCCGACGCGCCGGTCGCGATGATCAGCGCCCTGGCGGAGTACTCGGCTTCGCTGGTCGTCACGACGGAACGGGTACGACGCACACGTCGACGCCGGTGACCTGCCCCTGGATGATCTCGGCGCCGAACTTCTCGGCCTGCGCGCGCATCTCCGCCATCAGGTCCGGCCCCATGATGCCGTCCGGTGGCCGGGAAAATTCTCGACCAGCGTCGTCAGCATCAGCTGACCGCCGGCCTCGATGCCTTCGATGACAAGCGGCTGGAGGTT
Organism: uncultured Acidobacteriota bacterium; assembly: GCA_963711765.1. Classification (GTDB taxonomy): domain Bacteria; phylum Acidobacteriota; class Vicinamibacteria; order Vicinamibacterales; family CAVVIG01; genus CAVQFC01. The sequence continues at coordinate 60,082 of CAVQFC010000002.1, forward strand.
GGCGCGCGCGGTGTAGAGCGCGGCGGTCAGGCCGGCCGGGCCTGACCCGATGATGATGACGTTGCGGGTCGCCATTAGATGTGCTTGTCGATCGCTTTCTTCAATTCTTCCTTCTGCGCGAGCCCGACGACCTGCTCGACGACCTGGCCGTCCTTGAAGAGGAGCATCGTCGGGATGCCGCGGATTTGAAACTTGAACGACGACGTTCGGGTTCTCGTCGACGTTCAGCTTGCCGACGGTGACCTTGCCCAGGTATTCGGTCGCGAGCGCGTCGACCGTCGGCCCGAGCCGCTTGCAGGGGCCGCACCACTCCGCCCAGAAGTCCACGAGCACGGGTGCGCCGGACTTGAGCACCGTGTCGTCAAAGTTGCCGTCCGTAAAAGTCTGCACGTTTTCGGCTGCCATCTCGTCTCCCTTAGGTCCCCGGTCTCAGGCCCTCGCCTGCTTCATGATCGCACGTTCGTATATTTTGACGTACTCCCTGGCCGAACGGTCCCAGGAAAAGTCCGTTTCCATGCCGGCCCGCTGCAGACGACGCCAGCTGGTCTGGTCGCGAAAACAGGCCAATTGCCCGCGTCAGGGCGTCGAGCAGCGCCGCCGGGGTGTACTCCTCGAAAACGAAGCCGGTCGCCTTGCGCCGGCCCGGACGGCGGTTGTCGACCACCGTGTCGGCCAGCCCGCCGACGCTCGTGGACGACCGGCACGGTCCCGTACCGCATGCTGTACATCTGATTCAGGCCGCAGGGTTCGAACCGCGACGGCATCAGGAACATGTCCGCGCCGGCTTCGATGAGATGCGCCAGCGATTCGTCGAATCCGATGCGCGCGCCGATCCGGTCAGGATACGCCTTCGCGAGCGTCGTCCACATCTCCTGATAACGGGGCTCGCCGGTGCCGAGCACGACGAACGACGCGTTCAAGCTGCGAAAGATCCCCGGCCAGCGCTGCGATCAGGTCGAAGCCCTTCTGATCGATCATCCGCGACACCATGCCGATGAGCGGACGCGCCAGCGTGGCGGCGTCGCCTGGGCAGGCCGTAGCGCGCCAGCACCGCCGTCTTCGACGCGCGCTTTCCTGTCACATCGGTCGCGTCGAACGGTTGCGGCAGAAACGGATCGTCCGCCGGATTCCAGTCGTGCGTGTCGATGCCGTTCAGGATGCCGACCAGGTCGTGCGCGACGTTCGCGCAGGATGCCGTCGAATCCGAAGCCCAGCTCCGGCGTCTGAATCTCCTCGGCGTACCGAGGGCTGACCGTCGTGACCAACGTCGCCGCGTTGATGCCGCCCTTGAGGAGGCTGATCCGTCCCCAGTATTCGAGTCGATCGATCGACAGCTGATCCCAGTCGAGATCGAGCCGCGGCAGCCAATCGGCGTCGAACAGACCCTGATACGCGAGGTTGTGAATGGTGAAGACGCTCGGCGTACCGCCGAGGACCGGATGGTCCGCGTAGATGGTTTGAAGGTAGACCGGCGCCAGCCCCGCCTGCCAGTCGTGGGCGTGGACGATCGAGGGCGCGATCGTCTGCCGCGCGGCAAATTCGAAGGCAGCCCGGACCAGAAACGCAAAGCGCCGCGCGTTGTCTGGATAATCGGCGTTGTTCGGGCCGTATAGTGCGTCGCGGTCGTATAGCTCCGGACACTCGACGAGGACGGCGCGTGCGCCGTCGGCCAGCGGCGCCTCGTAAAATTTCGCGACGCGCGTGAATCCGCCGACGCTGACCGTGAAGGTGTCCACGAGTTCGCCACCGTGGACGCCGCGATACTTCGGCAGCGCAACCGTCGCGTGCCACCCGAGCCTGGCGACGGCGGACGGCAGCGCGCCCAGCACGTCGGCGAGCCCTCCCGTCTTGGCGAAGGGCTGCGCCTCGGAGCCGATCATCAGAACCGAGCGTGGAGACGGTCTCGCTCGTTTCGCCATCGATCGCGCCTGTGAGGGTGGTGGCTAAGCGACCCGGACTTCGCGCGGCAGCGCCCGCGGTGCCTGCAGTTCAGGCATCGGTGGCGCCGAGAACAGCTTCTGACAGGGCTTGGCAATCCAGCGGGCCCAGCTCGCCGAACGATTGATGCGCGCGCTGTCGGTGGCGATGCCGGTGTTGGCGTACATCTGGCGGTACAGCTTCGAGATGAGCACGAACGCGATGCGCGAGCTTCAGCGTCTTCACGCAGTGCGCGCGATCCCAGACATTGCGCCAGCTGTAGAACCGATCCCACACGCCCTGCGTCCGCTTGCGAATTTCGTCGGCCGACATCATGGGATGCGGCACGTAGACCTTCGGCTGCTTGCCTTTCGGAATCAGCCAGTGCCGGGTGAGCGGAATGCCGTCGATACGTGTCTCGTCCGACTCCATCGACTTTTCCCACGCGGCGAAGTCGACGGTGCCGGGAAACGGCGTCAGCATGACGAACTGGGCGAAGGTGACCCCGGACGCTTCCGCCAGCTTCGCGGTCAGCTCGAAGGTGCCGGGCTTGTCGCTCGGCAGACCAAAGATGAACGATCCGAGCACGTGCACGCCGTTGTGGCGGAACGCGCGCAGCCGATCGACCAGCTGCTGGCCGCTGTAGTTGAAGTCCTTGTAGACGTCCTTCAGGCCTTCCGGCGTGACTGCTTCGACGCCAACCAGCGCGCCCTTGATGTGCGCGCGGTTCATCGCATTCAGGAACTCCGGGTCCTCGGCCGCTTCCATGGTGATCTGCGTGAAGAAGACCATGTCGCTCGGCAGCTGCGCCAGCTGTTCCATCAGCTCGAAGCGTTCGGCGCGCATCGCGCTGAGCTCTTCGAACCGGCTCTTGTCGGCCCGCCGGCTCGCCTTGGCCAGATCGTCGAGCGTGACCGGATAGAAGTTGTCGTCGGCGAGCGCGACGAAGCGGAAGCCGAGACGCCGCAGCTCAACGATCTCGTCGATGACCGCATCGACGTGGCGCTGCCGCGGCTTCTGGCCGTCGGTCTTCCACACCGAGCAGAACGAGCAGTGCTTCGGGCAGCCGCGCACGGTCTGCACCGACGCCCACATGTATTTGTTGCGCGGAATCAGCGACCAGCGCGCTGGCTTGAAGTCGCCGCCTTCCACCTTCCCGCCGTCGTACATCGGCGAGCGGCGCCTTCCGCACGCAGTCCTCGATCACCTGCGCCCAGACCAGGTCGCCGTCGCCCTTGACGATGGCGTGAGCGAGGCCGATGGTGGACGCTTCCTCGGGAAACAGCGTCGCGTGAATGCCGCCGTAGACGACGTAGGCGCCGCGCTCGCGCGCAACCTTGCCGATCTCGTAGCCCTGAACCGCGTTGCCGGTATGAATGCCGATGCCGACGACGTCGCCGGCGGAGACCGTCGTGGGGTCCCACTGCTCGAGCGTCTCGTCGGTAATGATCGGATCACCGTACTTTTCCGGCGTCGCCGCCGCGAGCACATACAACCACCGAGGCGTGATGACGCCGATACCGAACGCCAACGCGCTGGGATTGATGAGGTGAACCTTCATATTTGATCGGACTCCCGTCTCAATTTGATACGCTTTGCAGGCTAGCGGGCCCCCCATTCTGTCATAGTTTGCGGGTCCAACCTTCGCCAGATCTTTACCGTCGAGTTTTCGCCTGCTCCAGCGCACGGCCTTTGGCCGCCTGCTGCTCAGCTTCCACCCGGCGACCCTGACGCGAAAACACGTCCGCGATCACGTAGTAGCCGAGCGGCGCGTACTCGGATTCCGGCGCGAGATCGATCCCCTTCCGGGCCAGGCGGACGGCTTCGTCGAGGTTCTGTTCGGCGTCGAGATACGCCTTGGCGAGAAACAGATAGCCCTCGGCGAAGCTGGGATTCATGTCGAGCGCCTGCTTGTAGGCGTCGATCTGTCCGGCCCGGTCACCGACACGCTCGTAGACTTTTCCCAGATTGAATGCCGCTTTGTAGCTGTTGGCGTGGAGCTCGATCTCCTTCTTGTACTCGGCAATCGCGCGCTGCAGATCGCCCTGCTGCTCGGCGAGCAGCGCCAGGTTGTAGTGCGCGAGCCGCACGTCGGCCTTCTGCGCGATCGCTTCGCGGATCTCGCGTTCGGCGCCCGGCCACGTCGCCGCGCTTGAGCGCGAGCACGCCGAGCGCATTGCGCGCGGCGGCGAGCTTCGGCTCGAGCTGCAGCGCGTGCGTCAGTTCGGTCTGGGCCTCGTCGAGCTTCCCGTTGTCGATCAGGATCTGGGCGGTCTCGTAGCGGATCTGCGCGTTCTTCGGGTCGAGTTCCATGAAGCGCCGGTAACCGACCATCGCCTCCTGATCCCGTCCGAGCGCGCGGTACGCGTTCGCCATGTTGATCACGACCAGGTCGTAGTCGGGTTTCAATTCGAGCGCGCGCTTGTACTGGGCGATCGCCGATTCAAATTGATGCTTGCGGTAATACTCGTTGCCGAGCATGAACCACGCGTCGATGATCTTGGGATCTTCGGCGAGCACCCGCTCGAGCGCCTTAGCGCCTTCGTCCGAATCGGTCTCGTGACGGGCGGTCTCGCGCGCCTGGGTCATCAGATTGAACAGCTGAATCTTGTCTTTCGGGTCGGCGAGCCCCGTCCGATCGGGCGCCACGGCGGTGACGAACGTGCCGACGTACCCGAGCGCCGCCAGACGTTCGCGGGCTTCCGGATCGACTTCGACCGCCGCTTTCGCCGGCGACGCGCCGGCCGTCATCCGCGCTTCGAGCGCGACCATCTCCTGGTTCATGCGATCGCCAAGCGCCTGCCGCTCCGGATAGATGTTCCTCGACTCGGTGGGGTCCTGCTGCAGGTCGTACAGCTCGGGCCGCGGCGCCGCGACGAACTTGTAGCGGCCAGCCGTCAGCGCACGCAGATCGCTCCAGCCGAAATGGAATCGCGGGTAAATCGCCTCCGAGTACGCGGCGAGGCCCAGTTCTTTCTTCGCACCCGTCATCAGCGGCACCAGGCTGGTGCCCTCGAAGCGCTCGCCGGTCTTGATCGACAGCAGTTCCATCGCCGTCGGCAGGATATCGATGCTGCGAACCACGTCGGCAACCCGCCGGCCTCCCATGCTGTCGAACGGCGCCCGAATCAGCAGCGGCACGTGCATCGTCGACTGATAGACGAAGAAGCCGTGAGTGGCTTCGCCGTGCTCGCCGAGACTCTCGCCGTGATCGCCCATCACGATGACCACCGTGTTGCGCGCGAGATCGTGGGCATCGAGATAGGCCAGCAGCCGTCCGACCTGGGAATCGACGAAGGCGATCTCGCCGACGTACGGGACGGCCTTCATAGCGCGATCGGAACGGTTCCGGAGGCTGGTACGGCGAATGGGCGTCGTAGAAATGGACCCAACCGAAGAACTGCTTCGAGCCGACGCCATCGAGCCACGCCAGCGCCTTGTCGGCGACTTCGTTGCCCGGACGATCGACGCTGCCGAGGGATAGCGACTGGTACTTCGTCAGATCGAAGTCGTCGAAATACGTCTGGAAACCCTGCGCGACACCCCACTTGTGATCGAGCACGTAGGCGCCGACGAAGCCGCCGGTCGCGAAGCCATGCGCCTGAAGACGTTCGGCCAGCGTCGTCTCGCGCTCGTCGAGGAAGAAACCGCCGTTGTCGCGGACGCCATGGGCGAGCGGAAACTTTCCGGTGAAGATAGACGAGTGTGCCGGCAGCGTCAGCGGCGCTGGCGCCACCGCTTCTTCGAACAACACGCCTTCGCGCGCGAGGCGATCGAGGTTCGGCGTCGCGATGCCGTCAAAGCCGTACGCATGGATGCGATCGGCGCGCGTCGTGTCCAGCGTCACCAACAACAGGTTCAACGCCGACGGCGTGACGCCTCCGGCCAGATGTCCGAGCGGTTCGCCGTTCACCGACGTCACGGTGTGAGGGATGAGGCGAGCCCAGACCACGAACGCGAGCACGCCGGCCGCGACCGCGACGATCATGGCGGCGATGCGACCGCGGTAATCGCGTGATCGAGGCCGTGCTGCGACCATTGACCCGGCCGCCGGCATCGGACTCCGTCCGCCACCGCGCTTGCGCGTCATCGTCCTCCACGTTCGCCGGCGCCGAGCCGGTCGAGCGCCTGACGGGCGTCGTTGAGGGCCGGGTCGCCTTCGATCGCCGCGCGATACTCCCGCTTCGCGGCGTCGCGATCGCCGGCGGCCTCGGCGATTCGTGCGAGCTCGAGGTGCGCGATCGCCAGCGCCGAGTTCAGGCGAATCGCATCGCGATACGCCTGTTCAGCCTTCGCCGGCTGGCCGGCGGCGCGCGCCACGAGTCCTTCCGTGAGGGCGCCGTAAAACGAATCCGGCTCGAGCGCACGTCCCTGCACCACCCGTGCGAACGCGGCGTCGAACCGATGGGCGTCGGCAAGGGCGCGCGCGGCGTCGAAATACAGCACCGAGGAGCGTGGGCTCAGTCCGATGGCGAGGTCGATCTCGGCGATCGCGGGGGCCAACGCGCCTCGACCGGCGAGGGCGCGACTCAGATACTGGTGCGGCTCGAATGCCTGCGGATAGTCGTGCGCCAGGCGTCGAAAGGCGGTCTCCGCGTCGGTCGTGTGTCCCGCGTCGAGTTGCGCCATGCCCGTGTTGAACGCTGCGACGTACGCTTCGTAGCGGGCAATCTGACGCCTGGGATCCTCCTGGACCGCGGCCGCGCCCGTTTGGCTGAGGGACACGTGTCCGCTGACGTATCCAAGACTGCGGAGCCGCTCGGCGGTGTCGGCATCGAGCGCAGCGGGCGGACCGGCCGTCGGCGGCAGCGCCTGGGACATGAGCGATTCGAGCGTACGGGCCAAACCAGCGGCGGTGTCGGGTCGCGTGGTGCGCAGGTTCGCGCGCTCTCCCGGATCGTCCTTCAGATCGAAGAGCTCCGCGTCGGGCCCGGCGATGAACTTCCAGCGGCCGTCACGGGCGCTTCGCAGTGGACTCCAGCCGAAATGGAGCTCTCCGAATCGACTCTCCGCATACGACACCGGCGCGTCCCCTAAGCTTCCCTGAGCCGCCTCCTTCCAGAGCGGGGTGAGGCTGACCCCGTCGACCTGCGAGGCCGACGCCACGCCAACCAGCTCGGTGAGGGTCGGAAGCAGATCGACATGTCGCACCTGGCGTTTGACGGTCGCGCCGTGCGGCACACCCGGACCCTGCAGAATCAACGGGACGTGGAGGGTCGCATCGTACAGGAGAATGCCGTGCTCGGACTCGCCGTGCTCGCCGAGGCTCTCACCATGATCGCCGGTCACGGCGATGACGGTGCCGGCCCGTTGTTCGGATGACAGCGCCGCCAGGACCGTCGAGAGCGCAAAGTCGCTGGTGGCGACCTCGGCGTCGTACGGACGGCCAGGGAGTCTCGCCGCAAAGGCCTGAGGCGCGTCGTAGGGCGCGTGGGGGTCGTAAAAGTGCACCCACAGAAAGCGCGGACTCGGAGCCGACGCGAGCCATGCGGTCACCTCGCGTGCGACCGCCGGACCGCGCCGCTCGAGCGAGGACAATGTCAGCCGCGACCGACCGGAACCCTCGAACTGGTCGTTGTAGACATCGAAACCGCGGGACAGCCCGGTCGATCCTCTCAGAACGAAAGAAGAGACAAAGGCGGCCGTGTGATAGCCCGCCGCGTGCAACACGGTCGCCAGCGTCGGGATAGTCGCAGGCAGCGTGAATCCGGCGTTGTCGTGCACGCCGTGCGACGCCGGATACCGGCCGGTCAGAATCGACGCGTGTGAGGGCAGGGTAAGCGGCGCGTGCGCCGTCGCGTCCAGGAACACCACGCCCTCCCTGCCCAGCCGGTCGATGGTCGGCGTGACGTCGCCGGGTCCACCGTCAACGCCGACGCGGTCGTATCGCAAGGTGTCAATCGTGACCAGAATCAGATCATGTGACTTCGGGTTGCCGTCGCGCGTTCGCGGTTGAGCACACGCCCCCGAAAGGATCCCGACGCAGCATCCAAACCAGGAGACCCTCAAAAAAAGGTGTGAATTCCAACAAAAATGCATTAGCGAACAGTGTTCGGAAGTGTATACTGCCGCGCCAAGGGGGGACCTGCATGATGTGGAAACGGGCGGTCTCGATTGTTGCGTGCACGTTCGCAGTCATCGGCACGGCCAACCCACTGTTCGCGCAAGCTGTTCAGACCGCAGCCCTCGCCGGCACCATCAAAGACGGCACCGGTGCCGTTCTTCCTGGCGTCACGGTCTCGGTGTCCAGTCCCTCGCAGGTCGGCGGCGTCCAGACCAGCACGACTGACTCCCAGGGTCTGTATCGCTTTCCCGCGCTCCATCCCGGCGTCTACACGATGGAAACGGCGCTCTCCGGCTTCAAGAGCGTCAAACGCGCGGACATCAGGCTCGTCCTCGGCACCACCGCCACGATCGACGTGCAGATGGATGTGGCGTCGGTCAGTGAGACGGTTCAAGTCACCGGCGAATCGCCGATCATCGACGTCAAGAGTTCGGCCTCGAACACCCAGCTCACGACGGCGATGCTCGAGAACCTGCCGACCAGCCGTTTCCAGCCCGACATCATCAACCTGACGCCGGGCGTGAACAACAGCGTTGCGTTCGGCGGTGCGCAGAGTTCGAACGCGCTCCTGATGGACGGCGTGGATGTCAGCGACCCGGAAGGCGGCACGCCCTGGTCGTTCTTCAACTACAACTGGGTGCAGGAAGTACAGGTCGTGTCGCTCGGCGCCAGTGCCGAGTACGGTGAGTTCACCGGCGTCGCCGCCAACAGCATCATCCGTTCCGGCGGCAACAAGTTCAGCGGCATGGCCGAGTACCTGAGGGAGCGTAACGCCTGGCTCGCCGACAACACCGGTTCGCTGCCGGCGTCGATCCGCAGCACCTTCGCGCCGCGCGAAATCAAGAGCTACTGGGACACCAGCGCCCAGGTCGGCGGTCCGATCATCAAGGACAAGCTGTTCTTCTTCTCCGGCTTCCAGTACTTCAACCGTCAGGATCGCCCGGCCGGCTTCAACGGCGACTTCACGAGTGAGAAGGATCCGCGGACGATGAACAAGCTGACGTGGGCGGCGTCGCCCAACCTCCGCATCGAGGGATTCGTCGAGTGGGACAAGTACAACATCGCGGGCCGCGGTGCCAGCGTCAAGCGCCCGACCACCGATGTCACCGCGCTCGAACCGTCTCCGGAGACGAACTGGAACGTCCAGGCCACCTGGACGATCAACTCCAAGACGATGCTGAACGTGCGCAACGGCGGGTACTCGGGCTACTTCCCGGTCGAGCCGACGCCGCCGCAGACGACGGCCGGACCGTATCCGCACTTCGATGGGCTGGCGCAGGTTTATACCGAGAACGTCCCCTACTACGGCCGCTTCGATCGCACCCGCAACGTCACGGCAGCGACGCTGACGCGTTACGCCGATCATTTCGCCGGCAAGAGTCACGAGTTCAAGTTCGGCTTCGAATTCGAACACTCGAAAATCCGTAACGAGTCCGGCTATCCCGGCGGGCGCTACTACTACGACTACGGCGGTCCGTACGAAGTGTATCTCTGGAACGGCTACATCACGCACGCGACCCTCAAGCGGACGTCGCTGTACGCACAGGATACCTGGACGGTGAGCGATCGCCTGACCATCAATCCCGGCCTTCGGCTGGACATCAACCGCGGCTCGGTTCCCGAAGGTCAGGTCCTCGCCAACCATGCGCTTGCGCCACGCGTCGGCCTGGCCTTCGATCTGCTCGGCGACCACACCACCGTGCTCAAGGCGCATTACGGCCGCTACTACGACGCCCTGTACGGCGGCCAGTTCGAGTTCATGGACCTGACCGACCAGAACCCGCACATCACGGCGCTGGTCAACGGACCGAACGACTTCACTGAGCTGACCAGACGAACCCCTGCAACCAACGTCGGCATCGATCCAAATATCAAGCAGTCGTATGTCGATCAGTTCCTCGTAGGATTTGAACGACAACTGATGCCGGACTTCTCGGCGACGGTGCAATACATCAAACGCAACTTCCGCGATTTCATGGGGTTCATCGACACCGGCTCGGTCTACGTGCCGGTGCAGAAACAGGACCCCGGACCCGACGGCAAGAACGGCACCGCCGATGATGGCGCCCTGCTGACGGTCTTCAACCTGACCAATCCGGGTCAGGAGTTCAAACTGTTCACCAACCCAACCGACGCCTATCGCGACTACAACGGCTTCCAGTTGATCGGCACCAAACGTTACTCGCACAACTGGCAGGCAAACGTCTCGTACACGTGGTCGCACGCCAGCGGCACGGTCGACAACCGCGGCGGCACTAACGCCGGCGGCGGCGGCACGCAGGGCCTGGGCCAAACCGGCGGCTTTGCGGATCCGAACCATCTGATCAACATCAACGGGGACATGCGGTTCGATCCGACCAACTCGGTCAAGCTGGATGGAACCTATCGTGCTCCGTGGCTCGGAGGGTTCAACATCAGCGCGGTCTATCGCTACGCCACTGGGCTGTCGTGGGGCCGGACGGCGACGATTCGAGGCCTTGCCCAGGGGACCGAAACGGTGCGCATCGAGCCGCTCGGCACCGAGCGAACCGCAGCGGTCAACAACATGGATTTCCGGGTCGAGAAGACGATCCCGTTCGGGACGGGTCAATCCATCGGTATCTACCTCGATCTGTTCAACATCAACAACCAGGGCGAGATCGATTCAGGCAACCGTGCGGGCGTCATCGAGGCGTCGGGATCTACGTTCGGCAACCCGAACGCGTGGATCACGCCTCGAACAGCGCGTCTCGGCTTCCGCTTTACGTTCTGATCGGCAGGAACAGGGCAGGTAAGGCAGGTGAGCCTGCCCTATCTGCCCTACAATTCCCTGGTGACCGAACGCCCGCCTCGTCCTCCCCGCGCCGAGACTCCCGAGATCATCGAGCTCAGACAGATCAAGGCTGAACAACCCGAGCTGGGCCCGGCGGTCGACATGCAGATCGCGCTCGTCGACATGCAGCGGCGCGTGCAGTCGCGCGTGCCGCTGCCGCTGGATTCAGGTGGATCCCGACATGGTTCGCCGCCCAACAGGCCGCCGGACGTCCGGTCGTTCGTTTCAGCGACATTCCGATCGAGTGGACGCGACTTCCGCCTCACCTTCCGGCAGACCGCCGACATCCTGCTGCGATTCGAAGCGCTCGAGCGCGCCGATCACGATCGGATTGTCGCGCTCGGACGCGACGGCAACGCCCTCGAACCGCTGGTCAGCGCCTGGTATGTGGCCTCGTCGGCGTCGACGGTCGGCCGGTCTCGGGTCAGCCGAACACCGGCCGTCATCCTGAAGGATCAGCCGGCCGGCTTCGATCAGGTGCTGCTCCTGGCGATCCGTCCGTTTCTCGCGCGATCGCGTCGAGTCACTGGCCCAGCGCGTCGAACTCGCCGCCTGGGGCCACGGCCACTGTCCGTTCTGCGGCTGGGAGCCGGACTTCGCGGTGGTGACGCCGAACGCCGATCGACACCTGATTTGCGGGCGGTGCATGGCGCAGTGGAAATTCGCGCCGCTGACCTGTCCGTTCTGCATGAACGACGACCGCGCGCTGATTACGTCATTCGCGACGCGCGACGGACGGTACCGCGTCTACGCGTGCGACGTGTGCAAGCGCTACCTGAAGGCGTACGACGCGAGACGGGCGCCGCGCCCGGTGATGGTGTCGGTGGATTCGATCGCGACGCTGCCGCTCGACGCGGCAGCGATGCAGCGGGGGTATGTCGGGTAGAGCGGCCTACGGTTCGGGCTGCGGCGCGACCGGCTTGGCGGCGAAGAGCGTTGACGCCTTCGACGACACCCAGCTGAAGAGATTTCGCGATTCCATGAACCGGCCGGCGTTCGAGCGGGCGCCGAAGACGACGACCGCCACGTCCTGTGCCGCTCTCGGGCAGCCGCAGCACGGTCGCCAGGCAGTAGCCCGCCTTCGAGATGAAGCCGGTCTTGCCCGCTCGCACTTCGACGTCGGTCGCGGCCCAGCAGATGGTTGGTGCTGTGGAACGTGATCGGGCGCTTGCCGCTGTAGACGGTGTATTCGGGCATGCGCATCACCGACGCGATGCGCTCGTCCTGCGAGGCGTGCGTGATGAGCCGCGCCATGTCGAAGGCCGACGACACGTTTTCCGACAGCAGACCCGACGGATCCGCGTAGTGCGTGCTCTCGAGGCCGAGTTCCGCGGCCTTCTCGTTCATGCGGCGGACGAAGCCCTCCGAGCCCGTACGGCGACACGCGCGCCAGCGCCCGCGCGGCGGCGTTGTCCGACGCAATCAGCAGCAGGTGCAGCAGGTCGTCGGTCGTCACCTTGTCGTTCTGATGCAGGTGGGTGGTCGACGCCTGAAAGACGTCGCTGTGCGCGATGGTGACCACCTGCGACATGTCGGGATCGTTTTCGAGGAACACCGTCGCGGTCATCACCTTGGTGATGCTGGCGATCGAGCGCTGGTCGCTGCGAGTTCTCTTCCCAGAGCACCTGATGCGTCTCGGGATTGTAGATGATCGCGGCCGCCGCGCGGACGTCCGGAACCAGGTCGCCGCTCGCGTCCACCTTGTAGCGCGGCAGGACCGTGTCGGCCATCTCGCGCGCCGTCGACATCGCCCGGGCGCCGTGCGAGCGACCGTCTTGCGCGAGGCGGACCGCTCGGCCGAGTACGCCGTGGTACGAACGACCGGTTTCGTCGTCTTCGCGACCGTGGTGTGTGTGGCGGCCGACTTCGACCTCAGCGTTGCCTTCTTCTTCGTGGTTTCCGTGGCGGCCTGCGCGGCACGAACCGGCGTAACCGAGACGCTGAGCAGGCTCAGCAGTACACACGAAGCCAACCAGACGGCGCGTTTTGGATTCACGAATCTGTGCACAGAGAGGGCCCCGAACAAGGGTTTACCGAGAGTTGATGCGACGTAGTTTAGCAGATAATTCATAGAGCACAAGGGAATTATCGCTACCTGAGCAGCTCGACCAGCGCGATTTTGCGCCAGACGCGAAACCTCAGTACGGGTAGTATCGGCGCCCAGAGCCCACCCCTTCAGAGGAGCGCGTCCATGAGCCTGCGGGAAGATGAATATCGCGCGATGCGCGACACCATCCGTGAACGAGGCACCGCCCGGGTGTGGATCGTGGTCGCCGGAGTCTTCGCCTGGGCGGCGCTGACCGCCGCCACCGCGGCGCTGGCGTCCACGCCGCTCGCGACCCTGTTGCCGCTGCTGATGCTTGCCGCCGCGTTCGAGGCCGTCTACGCCCTGCACGTCGGCGTCGAACGCATCGGGCGCTACGTGCAGGTGTTTCACGAGCAGCCGCCCGACACGCCAGGCTGGGAGCACGCGGCGATGGCCTTCGGCCGCCCCCCTGGGTCCGCCACCGTGGACCCGCTCTTCGTGGCGCTGTTTCTGCTGGCGGCGCTCTTCAATCTGGCGCCGGCGCTTGTTCTACAGCCGATCAGGGCCGAACTGATCTTCGTCGGTGGCGCGCACGCCCTGTTCGCGCTTCGCATCGTCGTGGCCAGACAGGCGGCGGCCAGGCAGCGCGCCGTCGACCTGGAGCGCTTTCAGCAGCTGCGCCGCGAATCCCGGTGACGACCGATCGTTCCCGCGGGCGCGCTTCCGACGAGTGATGTTTTTCAAGAAGCGTCGTGTCCGGCTTGAGCCGGGCCAAGGTCGCGCTATTTCTGCGCCAGCGCAATCGCCATCAGCATCGCGTGCTGCGTGCCCTGCCACGCGTCGGTCGTATCGAAGGACTCGGTCAGCGCGTGCGCATCACGGCCGCGGCCGCCGCCGCCGATCGTAATCGCCGGAATCGACATGCTCATCGGCGTGTTCGAGTCGGTCGATCCCTCGCCAAGGTTGGTGCTGAAGCCGAGCACCGTCGCCGACTGCCAGCCCGGCCCGGACAATCGGCGAGTTCTCCGGCGTCGACCCTGCCGGCCGATCGCCGACCAGTCTCCTTCACCACCGTGATCGTCTTCGGCTCCACCCCACCGCTGGTTCTCTTCGACGACCGCGGCATCCACCGCCTTCTGAAAGTTCGCGTCGACCGCGGCCAGCGCGGACGGATCCGACGACCGCATGTCCACTTCCATCCAGGCGTCGAACGGGATCGAGTTGACCGACGTTCCGCCGCCGACACGCCCGACGTTGAACGTCGTCTTGGGCTGTCTCGGGACCTGCATCTCCTGGATCTTCGCGATGGCGCGGCCCATCGCGCCCATCGGGTTCGCCATGCCGAAGGCGCCGAAGCTGTGGCCGCCCGGGCCCTTGAAGGTGACGCGATAGCGATGGCTGCCGACCGCGACGTTGGTGACGTGGACGCCGGTGCCGTCGATCGACACGAAGCGGTCGATCTGATCCTTCAGCGTCACCTTGAACAGCTCCTTCACGCCGCGCAGATCGCCCAGGCCTTCTTCGCCGACGTTGGCGACGAAGGTGATCGAGCCCGGCGTCCTGACGTTCGCTTTCTTCATCTGGCGGATGATCTGCACGAGCACCGCGAGCCCGCGGCAGTCGTCGCCGATGCCCGGTCCACGCAGGACTGCGCCATCGCGCTTCACTTTGACGTCGGTGCCTTCAGGAAACACCGTGTCGAGATGGGCGGCCATCACGAGATGCGGGCGCGCCGCGGCGCCGGCGTAGTCGCCGAGCACGTTGCCGACCTTGTCGACTCGGACGTTCTGCAGACCGAGCTGCTGAAACACGCGCTTCAGCTCCTGGCCGCGGACCTCTTCCTTGAAGGAGGGCGCCGGAATTTCGCAGAACCGGATCTGATCCTCGACGGTCTGCGCCTCGTTCGCCTTCGCAGCGTCGAGCGCCGCCCTCACCGCCGGATCCTTCAACAGATCGCTCGTCGATGACGCGCCCTGCGCCCGAACCAGACCCAGCGACAACGTCAACCCCAACCCGGTCGCCACCACGAATCGCAGCACGGATACCTCCTGAAAACAGCCTGCAGAATGGTATCGCAAGGGCGGTGCGGCCGGGCGTCTCCCGACGTTTTTGATAGACTCGCGCCCGCAGCATGGTCCGGGGACGGCGCCTCCTCGTTCTCCTCTACGCAGCATCCGGGACAGCAGCGCTCGTCTACGAGGTTGCGTGGACTCGGCTGTTGACGCTGCAACTCGGTCATACGGTGGCGTCAGCCAGCACCGTTCTCGCAGCGTTCATGGGCGGGTTGGCGTGCGGCGCGTGGCTGGCGACACGGCTGCGTCTTCGCGGCCTTCGGGCGTACGCGACGCTCGAAATCGTGATTGCGGTCGCGGCCCTGCTGCTGCCGCTTGGCCTTGCGGCGACGGCACCGATCCTCGCCTGGGCCTACGCCGACGGCACCGCGCCAGCCACCTTTACGCTCGTCCGGATCGCGATCAGCCTGGCGCTCCTCGGCGTGCCGACCGCGGCCATGGGCGCGACCTTTCCGATCGCCACGGATTGCGCTGCCGCTTTCGCGGACCGAACCCGCGTCGATTCCGCCGTGCTCTACACCGCCAACACCGCCGGCGCAGCGTGCGGCGCCATTGGCGCCGGTTTCTGGCTGATTCCGGCGCTCGGGCTACGCGGTACGACGTGGGTCGGCGTCATGCTCAACGTCATCGCCGCAGCGGGCGCATGGTGGCTGTCGTCGCACGCCGCAGCCGGCCCGCTCGATGTCTCCACAACCGCGCCTGCGCCAAGCCACGCGGCCGCGCGGAAGAGTAAGAACCGTCCCTCACGCGGTCCGCACGCGTCACCCGCAGAGCCGGTTCATTCGCCCGCCCCTCGCCTCGCCTGTGTCGTCGTCGCGATTTCAGGTTTTGCGGCGCTCGTGTACGAAGTCACCTGGACGCGCCTCGTCGCGCTCGTACTCGGTCCGACGACCTACGCGTTCGCGACGATGGCAGCCGCGTTCATCAGCGGACTGGCGATTGGCTCCGCGATTGGGACGCGCATCGCGCGGCGCGCCCGTC
The DNA here is from genome assembly GCA_963711765.1 of uncultured Acidobacteriota bacterium. Classification (GTDB taxonomy): domain Bacteria; phylum Acidobacteriota; class Vicinamibacteria; order Vicinamibacterales; family CAVVIG01; genus CAVQFC01. The sequence goes on from CAVQFC010000002.1 coordinate 75,954, forward strand.
GGCCGGCGATCTGGATGACCGCGATGCTCGTGGTGTCGGCGGTATCAGCCGCCGGCACCGCCTGGTATGCGGCGACGCAGATGCCTCTGTCGGTTGCCGTACAGGTAGCGGATCCGGCGGTGACGTTCGACCGCGTCATCTTCACCCAGGCGCATCGGCATCCTCGTCCTGTTGTTGCCGATGACCCTGGCGCTCGGCGCGACCTTCCCGCTGGCGCTGGCCGTCGCCACGCGCGGCGACGCCACCGCGGGACCTGATGCGGCGCGCGTCTACACGGCAAACACCTGTGGCGCGATCGTCGGCGCGATTGCCGCGGGCTTCGTCCTGATTCCCGCAGTCGGCCTGCGCGCCACCATCGAAGCGTCGGCGATCATCACGACGGTGTGCGCGGCGGCCTGCCTGGCCTGGACGCTCTCCCAAAAACGCGGGCCTGAATGGCCCGCGCTACGTGGAGCACTCAGCACCGACGCGGCCGGCAACAACGGACGGGACTCGGGCTGGCGCCGCGCGCTGCTGTGGCCGGCCCTGATCGGTGTCGGAGTCACCGGGGTCATCCTGGCGGTTCCTCAATGGGACCACGCGCTGCTCGCGAGCGGGGCCTATAAGTACGCGCCTTACCTCGGTTCGGGCGACTTCGACGCGGTGCTGCGCGCCGGAACGCTCGCGTTCTATGAAGAAGGCCCGGCCGGCACGGTCAGCGTCCGGCAGTTGAACGGCACGACGTCTCTGGCTATCGACGGCAAAGTGGATGCGTCAAACGGCGGCGACATGCTGACGCAGCGCCTGCTTGGGCTGTTGCCGGTTCTGCTTCACGGCAGCGCGCGCGAGATTTGCGTCATCGGCCTCGGGAGCGGCGTGACCGTCGGCTCCGCTCTCGCGTCCGGCGCCGTCGAGCACGCCGACGTGGTGGAGATTTCGCCGGCAGTGGTTCGGGCTGCACGTTTCTTCGAACGCGAGAGCGGCAACCCGCTGGCGAACCCTGTCGTTCGTCTCATCGTCGGCGACGGCCGTTCGCATCTGCTGCATACGCCACGGCGCTACGACGTCATCGTGTCGGAGCCGTCGAATCCGTGGATGGCGGGGGTGGCGACCCTCTTCACGCGGGAGTTCTTCGAAGCCGCGAAGGCACGGCTGAAACCCGGGGGACTGCTGTGTCAATGGGCGCATACCTACGACATCGGCGCCGCCGATCTCCAGTCGATCGTCCGGACGTTCTCGTCAGTCTTTCCGGAGGGGACGATGTGGATTGTTGGCGGGGGGGACCTGCTGCTGATCGGCGCGAAGGACGGGGCGATCGAGCCACGGCTGGCGGCGATCGGAGCCGGCGGCCGGAAGGCCTCCGTCGGAAAGGCGCTGGTCGACGTCGGCATCGCCGAGGGCACGGCGCCTTTTGCGCTGCTTTCGCAATTCAGCGGCGGTCCGCGCGAGTTGGCCAAATACGGCGCCGGCGCCGCGATTCAAACCGACGACCGGACCGCACTCGAGTACTCGGCGCCGCGGGGCATCTACGGTCGGAGTCGCGACGACAACGCCGCGGCCATTCGGGCGCTGGATACTCACCCGCTTCAGGTCGTCGCCGAGGCCATCGCCGGGGCAACCGATGCCGACTGGACATCGGTCGGCCAGATGGCGATGCACGCCCAGGCATTCGGTCAGGCCTACGACGCCTTCCATCGCGCCGTCTCGCTGAGTACCAGAAATGTCGCTGCGTTGTCGGGACTGTCCGACGCCGCGGGTGGATCGGGCACACTGCTCGAGGAACGGGACTGGCTCCAGACGCTGGCAGCGGGCGAACCGCGCAATGCCGATGTGCGCATCGAACTGTCGCGCGTTCGAGCCGTTACCGGGGACGGCCAGGGCGCAGTCCAGGTCGCCGTCGAGGCGATGACGCTGGCCCCTGACAATCCCCGGGCGGGAGAGCAGGTGGCGGCCGTGCTGGCGGACGCCGGCGACGCGGAGCGGCTGTCGCAGTTCGCTGATTCCCTCAGCGTGCGGTTTCCTGACCGGCTCGATCCGGTCTTTTACCAGGCCACCGCGTTGTATTTACGCGGCCGTCATGAAGAGGCGATCGCGAAAGTGCGGCTCGTGACCGCGAGAGATCCGGCTCATGCCCGCGCCCAGAATCTGCTCGGCGCGTCGTGCGCGGCGCTGGGGCGCCTCGACTGTGCGCTGTCGGCCTTCGAAGCGTCCATCCGGGCCAATCCGCGCGATGCCGCCGGCTACATCAATGCGGGCCTGATCTCTCTTCAACTGGCGCAGCCATCCGCGGCGTCGGACTTCTTCGCTCGAGCCCTGACAATTGATCCAGTCTCGAAGCCGGCTCGCGACGGCCTCTCGCAGTCGCGAGCGCGCATGTCCTCGCGCGGCTGACTCCAAAGTTCCGAAGCCGCATTCAAATAATCAGGGGACGTACGAGCAGTTCTGAGCTCGTACGTATGGTCCGTCGCAGTGCGCTCGCTGTGATGAAACCGACAAGCTGATCGGCACGTCTATTGCTGAGAGAAGTTCGAGACGATACGGAGGATCGCAAATGAGTCTCGTCAGGCTTTTGGGCTTTACTACTCTCGGGTGCGGCTGCGTGATAGGCCGATATCGCGAGCTGGCCACCAGCCGCGAAGTCACCTACGTGGAGGAAAAAGGCACCGCATGCGGTAGCCATGGTCACCGGCGAAACCACACCGTCGCCGCTGAGCGCCTTGCCGTCATGAACACGCTCCCGCTCGCGAGCAAAGCGTCTTAGCTCGCTCGGGTTCCGGCCCCTCTCCTAACGTACTGGCCGTTTCGTGCCGAAAGGATGGCGTGTCCGTCATCCTGAAACCGTACGCCCGACTCCCCACCGGCTCCGCCATCAGCCGCTTCTACCTCGCCGACTGCCTCGACGTATTCCAGGCAGCTGCCGGCCGCACAGCGTTGACGTCATCGTCACGTCGCCGCCGTACAACCTGGGCATCCAGTACAACCGGTACCAGGACACGCTGTCGCCGGCCGAGTACCTCGACCTGGATCGACACGTGGGTGGCAGCGGCGGCGCGCGTGCTCCGGCCCGACGGCTCGCTGTTCCTGAACGTCGGCGCGAAGCCGAGCGACCCGTGGACGGCGCTCGACGTCGCCCAGGCCGTGCGTCCGCACCTGCGGCTGCAGAACATCATTCACTGGATCAAGTCGATCGCGATCGACCGATCGTCGGCGGGCGCCGCCGCCGGGCTGACCCGGGACCTGGCGGTCGGCCACTACAAGCCGATCAACAGCGATCGATTTCTGAACGACTGCCACGAGTTCATTTTTCACTTCACGCCGCACGGATCGACCGAGCTCGATCGGCTGGCGCTCGGCGTGCCGTATCAGGATCAGTCGAACATCGGCCGCTGGCGGGCCGGGGCCGAGGGCGTGCGCTGCCGCGGCAACACGTGGTTCATCCCGTACGAAACGATCCAGCGGCGCGATCGCGATCGTCCGCATCCGGCGACGTTCCCGTCACGCCTGCCGGAACAGTGCCTGCGGCTGCACGGACTCGACCGGATTCAGTTGGCGATGGATCCGTTCACCGGTCTCGGCAGCACGGCGGTGGCGTGCGCGCGGCTCGGCATCGACTTCGTCGGCTCCGACCTCGACGAGAGTTATCTGAAGGTGGCCGTCGAACGCGCGGAACAAGCGACGCAGGCGCGGCCGACCTCGCGCCTGCCCGGCCGCGGCGTGGCGCGGATGAAGAAGGCAGATCTTCCGGCGGTTACTTCTTCGAGGACGAAACGGGCTGCGGGCGGCGGCTTGAGCACGTATTCCTTCCGGAACCACGCGTTGGCGCCCTTCCGCGTGATCTTGACCTCGACCTGGCGGCGGCGGTGCGTCGCATCCGGATTCTTCGAGTAGTACCCCAGCACGTAGTAGTCGCTCGTCTCGGCGTCGATCCGCTTCAGCGCCTTGCTGAAGTCGTTCTGGTTGACGACCGCGATGCCGCCGGTTTCCTCGGCGAGGACGCGCAGGCTGTCCTGCGACTTGCGGATGAAGTCGTTCCACTGCTGTCGGATCGACGTTCTGTCGATGTCGCCCATCCCGACCAGCCCGCGCGGGTCGATCGTGTACATCGTGACGTTCGACCGGTTGGCCTGACGCGTCAGCTCGCCGAGTTCGCGCGCCAGGTCGGCGTCGGCGAACGTCTCGTTCTGCTTCTGCTGCTGCGTCATCGGATCGACCGTGCTGCCGGTGGAACTGCCGTCAGCGCTCTGACTCGCCTGATTCTGCTGCTGCGCGAAATTGTTCTGCTGGAACGGCGAATTCGGATCCATCGTGCCGAGCCGCGAATCCTGGAACGGATTGAAGTCGTAGCCGTCGCTGACATAGACCAGCGCCTTGCGGCGGTTGTGCACCGACTCGAGGTTGTTGAGCAGGTCGTTGACCGTCGAGAACGCGACGTGCGCGCGATACCGGACTTCGCTCGGTCCCTCCGCACCCGACGGTCCCTGGATGATGTCGGTCGGGCTCAGCTCGCTGCCCGCCATCTTCTTGATCGCTTCGTCGAGGCGGTTCTTGTCGTAGGTCATGTCCACCGCGATCGACGACGGACCGCTCGAGACGATGCCGAACATGTCGCCCTCGTGGACGAGCTCCTTCGCGATCTTCTTGAACAGCTCGCGCACGCGTCCGGTGTTGTGAAACTGCAGGTGCAGGTCGTCGACGAAGAACAGGAAGATGCGGCCCGAGACGTCGTTCTTCGGACGCGACGGCGGCAGGATGATTCCTTCCGGCGGCGGCGGCGGCGGCGCCGCCAGCACGTTGGTGACGCGCCCGCCGGCGATGACGCTCATCGACGATGACGTCCTGCTTCACGCCGTCCTCGTAGATCTCGAACTCGTCCTGCTTCAGATCGGGAATGAAGTTGCCCTTCTCGTCGCGCACGATGATGTCGCTGGTGACGAGATCGACGGATACCTTGAACGTGGGCTTGGCTTGCGGCGCGGCCGGCGCGGCCGGGGCCTGCGGCGGTGCGGACGGCGTCTGGGCAGACAGCGCTGCCGACAGAGCCACCAGAGTTGCGGTGGACCAGAAGCCGTTCATTTTCAAACGCATAGCCAAATTATACACCCCGGAGCGCCCGGCGGGCGGTCCTCGCGACCACGGCGGTAACCGCAATCGTCACGACGAGGCCCGCGAGCAGCAGTGCGTAGTAGGACGCGTCGCGCGGGACTTGGGTCTGCCCTGCAAGCACGAGCGCTTCGCCGGTCACCTTCCCGAAGTAGGCGTAAACCACCGTCGACGGCAACATTCCAGACGATGCCAGCACGAAGTCGGTGAGCGAAAGCGTCGTCAGGCCGAGCGCGTAGTTCAACACGTTGAATGGCATCACCGGCGACAAGCGCAGCAGGAAAACGATTCGAGCTCCCTGCGCCGTGACAGCCTGCTCGATCGCGAGATAACGCGGCATCGACGCCAGCCAGCGTGCGACAAACCGACGGGCTCCGTGGCGGCCGAGCAGAAACGCGGCCGACGAACCCAGCGTCGCCCCAACCAGCGAATACAGGACGCCTCTGGCGACACCGAACAGGGCGCCGGCGGCAACCGTCAGGATCGATGCGGGAACCAGCGCGGCGACCGCAAGGGCGTACGCCAACATGAACGCCACAGGCGCTTCAGCGCCGAACCGGTGCATGCCGCGGGCGATGCCGAGGAAATAGGGAGAGGCACGCTGTCCTGCCCACAGCGCCAGGACGAGCGCGCCAAGGACGACGAGCGTGAGCCGTACCCGCCGGCCGGGTCGCGCGGCAGGTGGATCAGTCACCAGCTGGTTCTGGCGGGGTGACTATCGGTGCGGCGCTGTCCGTCGGAGCGCCGGCGGAACGGGTGTCGGCTGACTGCGGTGTTCGAGATCCCTCGCCGCGGCGTCCGCGTCGCCGGCGCCGGTTTCGACGCGGCGCATCGCCGGCCGGACCAGCCGAAGGCGGCGATGACACGGCCGGCGCCGGCGCAGCTGAAGCGGCCTCGCTCTCGATCGTCGCGTCTTCATTCTCGGCCGCCGCCGGATCGGCTGACGCGTCGGCATCCGCGGCTGCGGCCTCCGCGGCGTCGTCCTCCAGCGCGGCCTGTTTCTGCGCTCGCTCGAGCCGCCGACGCTCGCGCCATTTTTCGGTGTCGGCGGAAGGAATCGGCGTTTCGATGATCGTCTTCCAGTCGAACACGACGTCGGGATAGCGAGCCTCGAGCGCCTTGCGCGTCGCCTCATCGAACGGCGCTCGACCGACCCGGACGTTCGGAGGCGAGTGAAACCAGTACAGGATGCGCGTGCGGGACTTTCCGCGACGCACCGTCGGCTGCACGAGATAGAAGTTCTCGTTGCCGCGATGGTCCCGGCTGAAGCGAAGAAAGGCCATGCTCCCGCGCTACCGCTTCTTCTTTTTGGCGCCTTTGACAGCCTTCGCGGCTTTCGACGCTCGCGCGCCATTCGAGCTGGTTTTTGCCGGCTTCACCGGCTTTTTCGCTGTTGAGGCCTTCGCCGGCTTGACGGCCTTCGACGCCGGCTTTGCGGCGGGCTTGCTGTGGACCGCAGCGGCGCGAACAGGCGGCGGCACGGCTGGCCGCGGCTTCGGAATCGACGCCTCGCGACTGCGGTGCACCAGCGTAAACCTCGGCTGGTCACCGACGATGTGATAGCTCCAGATTTCGGCGACGTGAACGTTGTTGTCGTCGCTCAGCCGCCGCGCAACATCCACCATCCCGGCCGGCACATACAGGTGAAACGCCGCCTTGAGCCGCGAATACACGCGTCCATTGCGCGAGCGCTTCGAGGTGGTTGACTGACTCGCCGGTTTCGACCTCGATCACCGCCTGCAGACGCCGTCCGCGATCCAGCGACAGCAGCACAAGGTCCGGATACACCGCCGCCGGCCCGACGCCAACGGCCATGTTCTGCTCGGCGCCCGGGTTCATTCCCGCCTCGTACTTACGGCGGAACTTCGCCTGGAGCAGGCGGATGAGACGGTCGTGTTCGAGCTGCTCGCGAACGGGCCGAACCAGAATAGGACTCACCGACCGCCTCCAAAAGATTGGATTAGCACCGGAATTAAACCGCGAAGTGTAACATGGATTTGAAGAGGTCGGGCTCAACATCAGGGTATGCCGTTGAGCCGCCATCGGTTAGAATTTACGGCGTGTCGGCAGTAGTGGACCAGACGGCAACGAGCAAGATCCTCATCGTCGACGACGACGAGGGGGTCACGCAGACGTTCGCGCGGATGCTGCGCCTCGAGGGCTATCAGGTCGCGACGGCCGTCAGCGCGCGAAACCGGCCTGCAGGAGGCCGACAACAGCCACCCGGACGCCATCATCCTCGACCTGCGGATGCCGCTCCTCGACGGCCTCGGATTTCTGCGCAGCCTGCGTTCGAACGACGAACACCGCGGCGTCCCCGTCGCCATTGTCACCGGCGACTATTTCCTCGACGACGCGGTCGCGAGCGGAACTGCGCGATCTCGGCGCCGAGCTCCGCTTCAAGCCGCTGTGGCTCGAAGATCTCGTCGGCCTCGCCCGTAACCTGCTCAAGGTGACCCACTGACGGCAGCCGGCAGCCGATTCCTGAAAGCCTGCCGGCGGGAGCCGGTCGACGCCACGCCGGTCTGGTTCATGCGACAAGCGGGACGGTACATGAGCGAGTACCGGGCGCTGCGCGAGCGGTATTCGCTGCTCGAGATCTGCCGCACGCCCGATCTCGCCACCGAGGTCACGCTGCAGCCGGTTCGCCGCATCGAAGTGGACGCCGCGATCCTGTTTTCGGATCTGCTGCTCCCGCTCGAGCCGATGGGCATTCCGTTCGATTTCGTTCACGGCGAAGGTCCCGCGATCGAAAATCCGCTGCGCCACGAGGCGGATCTCGACGCGGTACGCACGCTTCGAGCCGCGCGGACGAGCTCGGGTACGTCCTCGAGGCGATCCGCGACATCACGTCAAGCGTTGCCGGACGCAGTTGCCGCTGATCGGATTTGCCGGCGCGCCGTTCACGCTGGCGTCGTACGCGATCGAGGGCGGCCACTCGAACAACTTCGCGCACACGAAGGCGCTGATGTACGGCGCTCCGGCCGCGTGGCATCGCTTCTGCGACCTGCTCGCGGACGTCGTCGGCGACTATCTCGTCGCGCAGATCGATGCCGGCGTCGACGGCGTCCAGGTGTTCGATTCGTGGGTCGGCGCGCTGAACGCCGCCGACTATCGCGAGTTCATCCTGCCGCACACGCAGACGCATCTTCGCCCGTCTCGCGCATCGGCTCGAGCGTGCCGACGATTCATTTCGGCGTCGGCACCGGCGCGATCCTCGCCGAACTGCGCGACGGCGGGCGGCGACGTCATCGGCGCCGACTGGCGGACGCCGCTCGACGAGGCGTGGGATCGCATCGGCTCCGACCGCGGCATCCAGGGCAATCTCGATCCGACGCTGCTGCTCGGTCCGGTCGATCGCATGTTCGCCGCGACCGACGAGGTGCTCGCACGCGCCGGCGGCCGGCCTGGGCACATTTTCAATCTCGGTCACGGCATCCTGCCGAGGACGCCGGTCGAGCACGTGCAGGCGCTCGCGCGACTACGTTCATCCAGACGGACGCGGACGTGAAGAGGATCCTGAACGAAGATGTCACGGGTCGGGTTCTGCTGATGGCGCACGGCACGCCCTCGTCGCTGGACGAGATGCCGGAGTATCTGCGGCTGGTGCGCGGCGGACGGCCGCCGTCCGACGAGCTCGTCGCCGAGATGCGCCACAACTACGAGGCCATCGGCGGACGTTCGCCGCTGACCGACATCACGCTGGCGCAGGCGGGCGCGCTGCAGGCGCGGCTCGGCAGCGAGATGCCTGTCGCGGTCGGCATGCGCAACTGGCACCCGTTCATCAAGGACGCGCTGGCCGAGCTCGCGGCCGGCAGGCGTCACGCGCGTCGATCGGCATCCCGATGGCGCCGCAGTTCTCGACGCTGAGCGTGCAGAAGTACCTCGACGCGGCGACCGCCGCGCTGCCGCCGGGCATCGCGTTCGAGGCGGTTCCGTCCGTTTCACGCGCACCCGCTGCTCCTCGACGCGTTCGCCGAGCGCGTGCGCGCGGCGGCTCCGGCGCCGGGCGAGCTCGTCGTGTTCACGGCGCACAGCCTGCCGCAGCGCGTCATCGACGCTGGCGACCCGTACGCCGACGAGGTCGCGGCGACCGCGCGCGGCGTCGCCGAGCGCGTCGGCATCGCGCGCTACGAGATCGCCTATCAGAGCGCCGGCCGTACGCCCGAGCCGTGGATCGGACCGACGCTCGATCAGCTGATCGACGATCGGTCGGCGACGGCGTGCGCAAATTTCTCGCGGCGCCGATCGGTTTCGTCTGCGACCACACCGAAATCCTGTTCGACATCGACGTCCAGGCCGCTGAGGTCGCCCGCCAGTTCTGCGACGACGCTGCGACGGACCGAGTCGCTGAACACGTCCCCGCTGTTCATCGCGCTGCTCGAGGATCTCGTCCGCACACAGGTGTCGGGGCCAGGGGCTAAGGGCTAGAGGGCTAAGGGCCAGGGACTCAAAGTCAGGTGGACGCAATGTTGGCGAGCCCCCAGCCTCCAGCCTCTAGATCCTCCGTCGACGTCGTCATCGTCGGCGGCGGCATCGCCGGACTGGCGGCGGCGTACGAGTTGTCGCGCACGCGCGACGTCGTTCGTCGTGCTCGAGCAAGCGGCGCGCGCCGGCGGCGTGATCCTGAGCGAGGAGATCGACGGCTTCACCATCGACGGCGGACCGGATTCGCTGCTCATCCAGAAGCCTGACGGCGATCGGCCCTGTGTCGCGAGATCGGTCTCGGCGATCGGCTGATCACCACCAAACCGCCGCGACTCGCGTACATCCAGCGCGGCCGGACGCCTGCATGCCGCTGCCGGCCGCTTCCGTGCTCGGCATCCCGACGCGCGTCGGACCGTTTGCGCGAACCAGGCTGTTTTCGTGGGCCGGCAAGATGCGGATGGGCGCCGAGCTGTTCGTGCCCAGGCGCGACGACGAAGGTGACGAATCGATCGGCGCGTTCATGACGCGGCGCTTCGGACGCGAGGCCACGACCTATCTCGCCGAACCGCTGCTGGCCGGCATTCACGCCGGCGACGTCGATCGGCTGTCGGTGCAGGCGCTGTTCCCGCGATTCGTCGAGGCCGAACGCGAGCACGGCAGCCTGCTGCGCGCGTTTCGCCTGCGCCGGCCCGCAGCGTCCGCCGACGGCGCCTTCCATTCGCTGCCCGGCGGCTTGAGCGAGATGATTCGCGCGCTGGTCACGGCCATCGGCCAGTCGCGCGTCCGCACGGGCGTCGGCGTCGCGGCGGTCGAGGGCGGCGGCCCCTTTCACGTGCGGACGACCGACGGCGAAATCATCGACGCGCGGACGGTCATCCTCGCGACGCCGGCCTACGTCACGAGCGCGTTGACCGCTGATCGCGACGCGATGCTGACACGGCTGTGCGGCGAGATTCCGTACGCGTCCGCGGCCACCATCGCGCTCGCCTTCAATCGCGACGCGATCGCTCATCCGCTCAACGGCTCGGGATTCGTCGTGCCGCGCGTGGAGCGGACCGGGCTGCTGGCCGCGTCGTGGCTGTCGTCGAAATGGCCGCACCGTGCGCCGGAAGGGCGTGTGCTGTTGCGGACGTTCGTCGGCGGAGCGCGCGATCCCGCAGGCGCTCGAGCGCTCCGACCACGAACTGGTCGCGCTGTCGCTCGCGGCGTTGAAGCCGCTCCTCGGCGTTCGCGGGCGAGCCGCTGTTCACGCGCGTGTACCGCTGGGTGCGCGCCAACGCGCAGCACGAAGTCGGTCACCTCGCGCGGATGGCGGCGATCGACCAAGCGCTCGCAGCAGCATCCGGGCCTCTTCATCACCGGCAGCGGCTTTCGCGGCGTCGGCATTCCGGACTGCATCGCCGACGCACGAAAAACGGCCGTCGCGGTGCGCGAGTGGCTCACCAGCCTGAAATACGGTAACGGCAAACTGAAATCGGCAATCTGAAATCGCTATTCTGAAACCGTTATTCTGAAATCTGAATTCTGAAATCTGAAATGCCCATGAAGCCCCTTCACGTCATCGGCGTTCCGCTTGACCTCGGCGGCGGCAGACGCGGCGTCGACATGGGGCCGTCGGCGTTCCGGATCGCCGGACTCGGCGAGCGGCTCGCGGCGCTCGGCTACCGGGTCGTCGACAAGGGCGACCTGCCCGCGCCGATTCCCGAAACGCAGGAACTGCGCGACGAGCATCAAGAAGTACATGCACGAGATCGCCCAGGTCTGCCAGCAGGTGTACCAAACGCGCTCGGGCGTCGTTCGACGAGGGCGCGATGCCGATCGTGCTCGGCGGCGATCACAGCCTCGGCGCCGGATCGGTCGCGGCGGCGGCCGACTGGGCGCGACGAACGCGGCAACTGCCGATCGGCCTGCTGTGGGTGGACGCGCACGGCGACATGAACACGCCGGCGACATCGCTGTCAGGCAACGTGCACGGCATGCCGCTGGCGGCGCTGCTCGGTCCGGAACCGGCTGCGCTCTCCGCGCATCGGCGGATTTTCACCGAAGGTGCTGCCGGCGCATACCGTGCTCGTCGGCGATCAGGAATCTCGACGCTCGAGAAAAGGTCGCGATCCGCGACGCCGGCGTCCACGTCTTCACGATGAAGGACATCGATCGCGCAGGGCATCGCCGCCGATCATCGAACAGGCGGTCGAGCCTCGCCGGCAACGGCACTGCCGGCATCCACGTGTCGTTCGACATGGACGTCTGCGATCCGCTGATTGCGCCCGGCGTCGGCACGCCGGTGAAGGGCGGTCTCGACTACCGCGAAGCGCACATGGTGATGGAAATCGTCGCCGACTCAGGACTGCTGACGTCGCTCGATCTGGTGGAGGTCAACCCGACGCTGGACGTGCGCAACATGACCGCGCGAGCTCGGCACCGAGCTGGCGCTGTCGGCGTTAGGGATGAAGATTCTGTGAGCCGGCGCCCGCTTCGGCGAGCATTTCTTCGAGCGTCTCGACCAGCAGCACCAGCGAATACGGCTTCTCGATCAGGCGGGTCCGCGGCCGCAGCCGTTCGAGCTCGGCCGATTCCGACGGCACGCCGGAGAAAATGATCACCGGCACGTCGGGCGGCGTCGCGACGACGACGTCGCGTCCGGAGCCTTTGCGGAGCCGGAGGTCGACCACCGCGGCGACCAGACGGTTCTTGCGCAACTGCTCGAGCCCCTCGTCCGAGGTTTCGGCGGTGACGACCACGAAGCCGTGCATTTCGAGAAACTTCACCAGCGGCCGACGTACCGAGACGTCGTCTTCGACCACCAGCACGAGGCGCGTCACATCCTTGGTCATAGTCGGGGCGCGCGAGTCCGTTCGCGCGCGTGGCCTCAGTATAGCGGAAAGCCGCCGTAGTACAATCGTTGCTTCCCGCCGACTTGGGGGCCCCTAGCTCAGTGGTAGAGCACGTGACTTTTAATCACGGTGTCCTGGGTTCGATCCCCAGGGGGCCCACCATATAAAACAGTGGGTTTTTCGTGATCGTCGATTGGGCGAGATGGCTGGTGGGACCGAATTGGGACCGGCTCTATGCGCGTCCCGCACAGTGAGAGGATTAAGTGGCGAACGCTCCGACGACGGAGACGAGAGAATCTACAACTGCCGCATGACGCGGCGATTCGCTCAGAAGTGTCTCTTCAGAAACGCCCGGAACGGTCTCATTTACTCTGACAACGTACACTTCAACGCCGCTGGACCCGTTCAGTGTTACGACGTCTGTAGCCTCCTGGCCGCCGATTTGACTTCGCGGAACACGCGGAGGAAATCGCCGCCCCAGATTTTGGCTATCTTCCTCCGTGTAACCGCGGCGCACCAGTTCGCGCGTCAGGTTGGGCGCTTCGATCTCATCGTCGAACCGCTCGATGCCGACGCCGTGATCGAAGTCGCACAGGCCCCTTCACCTTCGGCGTCATACCGTCGTTTCCGGCGGTAGTACGCCTGCCGCGAAATCGTAACACCGACAAGTCTGGAGGCGCCTTGGGACCCGGAGGGCGCCTCCCGCAAGATCTGACCCGTCAGGCCAACAACTGTTCGGTGGTCTTGATTGCCTGCCTCTGTCTTGGTCGGATGTCCAAAGCGAAGGAACGGTGAGCATATGCCGGTCGGTTGTGTCTGTCGCCCGTGCGACGCTACAGACCGTCGGCCTGGGCGATGAGCGCCGCGCCGAATATCGGCAGACGCTCATCGCCAGGGAATCGTTACCGATGCTCGTCGTTCCTCGGCGTCGCGAGGAAACCGTGGGTCTCACCAGTCCGTTTATTGACCGCGAATCCGACGATCTGACCATCGTTATTGATAGATGTGGCCGTCGTCAGGAGCCAGTCTCGAATGCTCACGAGACCATTCAAGTCGTGCATGACACCGTTCTGCCACACGAACGCACGCGCGTTGAAGTCGGGGTCGAGCGACAGACCGACCACGGTGTCCCAGTCGTTGATGCCGACAGCTCCGCTCCGAACGTCGCCGGCAAGAGTGCCAAGGTCCCTGATGCCGGCTTTCCTGCTCCAGAAGAAGGCGTGACCGTACACGTCGCCCGGCAGATCGGACGTGCCGACCACGTGACCGCGGTTGTTCAGGTTTATGGCGAGATTCGCGAAACCGTAGCCGGTGCCGCCGAGCCCTTGAAGGTCGATCGCGGAGCCATCGGGTTCCCAGAGGATGGGATGCAAGGGATGCAGCGACAGTTGGAGCGCTGGATTGAAGTCGGCGCACGTGCCCGACGAGCCGACCACCTGGCCGTTGTCGTTGATCGCGTAGGCGACCGCATCGGGATCTCCGGGGTAAGTCGGAAGCTCGTGGATCGCGCCGTTGACCCACCGGACCGGCTTGAATTGCAGTTTGTGCGGGCAGCCCGGATCGCGCACGGTGTTCTCTGCCTCACCCGCCGCCATGCCCCAACGATTGATCTGGGTGGCCGTGCCATTCTTGCCGCCCAGCGTCGGAAGTGCCGCCATCACGCCCTTCTGCCAGATAAACGGCGCGCACACGAAATCGGATGTCGAGAGCCCGTACGCCCGAAAGCCGCAGAAGTCGGCGCCCGTCGGATCACGTTGGTGTGTTTCCGCTTCGCCCACGGCCTGGCCGGACGCGTTGACGCCGAACGCGATGCTGTTGGGCCCTCCAAGTCCCGGTATCCCGATATTGAACGTGAACCGTTGGTACCAGATTGTGGCGTGGGCCGAACCATCAGCGGCCGGGGCCGACCCACTGATCAGACCGTTCGGACTGACATAGAAGGGTCCGCCCGCCATCGACCCGGTGGGTCCCAGGTCCATCACCGTGTAGGCAGGTGAATCTGCCTGCGGCGACCCTGGCTTCTGGTACTCAACGACGTGTTCCTGCGCGACCGGTCGCGCCGCGAGCAAGGCGGCGAGGAAAGTCGCTGCTAACATGGAAATCCCTGTTCTCAACTTCATGGTGTCTCCTTCTGCATTTTCAGACCGTGCATCGCGTCAACGCGCGTTTCATGTCTCGCAGCGCCAACGCTCGGCAACCTCTTGTCGTTCAGCACGCACTTCCAACCTGTCGGTTATCTGCGTCGTCTCGGCATCGCGCCCTCATTCCCCCTCTTCAAGAAAGGCGGAAAGCGCCGTCGACAAGTGGCAGGGTCAGGAGAAATGCGAGTTAGGCCTTTAGAATCAGCGAGAAGAGGCCATGCTAGGATCCCCCCATGCCCGCGAAGAAGAACGGCCCCGTCGGGACGTCGCCGACGGCGGATGTGACCCAACTGCTCATGGCCTGGGGGGAAGGGGATGTTTCTGCGTTCGAGGCCCTTGCGCCGCTCGTGTATGACGAACTGAGAAGACTGGCGCGACGATCCATGGGAGGTGAGCGTGCGGGTCATACGCTGCAAGCCACCGCCCTCGTGAACGAGGCCTATCTGAGGCTTGTCGACATCAATCAGGTGCAGTGGCAGAACCGTGCGCACTTTTTTGCGATGTCGGCGCGACTGATGCGCCGCATCCTTGTGGACTTCGCGCGTGCAAAGCACGCTCGGAAGCGGGACGCGGGGGCACAGCAGGTGTCGCTCGACGAAGCGCTAATGGTGGTCAATCAGGGTCAGGATCTGGTCGCGGTGGACGATGCCCTGGAGGCGCTGGCGGGCGTCGATGCGCGCAAGAGCCAGGTGGTAGAGATGCGCTTTTTTGGCGGGCTCAGCGTGGAGGAAACGGCCGAAGCGCTGCACGTATCGCCAGACACGGTAAAGCGCGACTGGAAGGTCGCGAAGGCGTGGCTCTCACGGGAGTTGGCGCCGGGGCATGGCAAGGTGCGGCGAAGAGGTAAGACCTCGCCGTGACGAGTGAACGGTGGAGGCACGTTGAGAGCCTGTATTTCGAGGCGCTTCAAATACCGGCGGAGGAGCGCGCGAGGTTCTTGAACGACGCGTGCGCCGGCGACGAGACTCTCAACAGCGAAGTGGCGTCGCTGCTCGCCCAGGACAGCCGTGGATTTCTCGAAACGCCGGCGATGGACGCCGCGGCCAAGCTGATCACGTCGGCACACCCGTCACTCATTGGTGCGCACGTCGGGCCTTATCACGTCGAGGCGCTGCTGGGCGCCGGCGGCATGGGAGAGGTCTATCGCGCCAGAGACACCCGTCTCGGACGGGTGGTGGCGATCAAAGTGTTCCCGGCGGGGATGAGCGTCTCTCCGCAGATTCTGGAGCGGTTTCAGCGGGAAGCACGAGCCGCCTCGGCGCTCAACCACCCGAACATTTGCACCATCTACGATGTCGGCGCCGATCCGCCGTTCATCGCGATGGAACTGCTCGAAGGCGAGACGCTCCAACAGCAGCTCACGCGCGGCGCGATGGACGTGCCCGTCATCGTCGACATCGCCCTCGCCGTCGCCGATGCCCTTGATGCCGCGGACACCAAGGGCATCGTGCATCGCGACATCAAACCTGCAAACATTCTCCTGACGCTGCGCGGGCCGAAGATTCTGGATTTCGGGCTGGCGAAGGCGGCGTCTGCAACGGCGATCGACGCCTCGAACCTGCCGACCCGTTTTTCCGTAGCGCTGACCGATCCCGGGAGCACGGTGGGGACGGTGTCGTACATGTCGCCGGAGCAAGTCCGCGCGCAGCCGTTGGATACGCGCACGGATCTGTTCTCGTTCGGCGTCGTGGTGTATGAAATGGCGACGGGCATGCGGCCATTTCGCGGGGAAAGCCCGGGCGTCATTTTCGAGGCCATTCTCAACCGCGCGTCTGTGCCGCTAGCACGTCTGAATCCCGCGGTACCGGCGGAATTGGCGCGCATTGTCGACAAGTGCCTCGAAAAAGATCGCACGCTGCGCTACCAGCACGCGTCCGAGATGCGCACGGACCTTCAGCGCCTGCGGGACGCGGAGTTCGGTCGAGTCGCGACCAGCGGGAAGGCCGCGGCCGGAACCGATCCGGCGACCCACCGGAAGGCCGCTGTGCTTGCGGCGGTTGCCATGCTGGTTGGGTCCTTCGGCGAGCGGCGGACCGCAAGCTGGAGATCCCTGAACTCTTGATCCAGCGATACGATGTCGCCTTCTTGAAGGGCGACCGCGCGGCAATGGACCGGGAAGTGGCTCTGGGCCAGAGAGAATCGGGCGCCGAGGACATGATCGCCGACAGACAGGCGTTCGTCTGGGCGTATTCCGGTCATGTGGAAAAGGCCAACGCACTGGCGAAACGTGCAGCCGACCTGAATCAGCAGGCGGATCAGCGTGGAAGGAAAGCGCTCATCGAGATCGGGCCGGCGGTGTGGGCAGCCTTGGACGGGGATACTTCTGCCGCAAGAAGGTACGCAACGGCGGCAGCGGACCTTTCAACTGATCGCGATGTGGAATACGGCGCAGCCTTCGCCCTGGCTCTCTCTGGAGAACCTTCACGCTCACGAGCACTCGCGAAGGATCTGGAGACGCGCTTCCCGGAGGATACAGCGGTCCAATCCATCTATCTGCCGGCGATTCGCGCCCTGCTCGCACTGACTGACACTGCGAAAGGAGGTGGCGCGTCGATGGCCGTCGAGCTGCTGCAACGTGCCCGGCCCTACGATCAGGGCGTCCCGCCTTCGATCTCGCCGATGTTTATCGGACCCTTGTACCAGGTCTATGTGCGTGGTTTGGCCTACCTAGCCGCACACCGAGCCTCCGAAGCCGCAGAGGAATTCCAGAACATTCTCGATCACCGCTCGATTGTTGTCAGCGATCCCATCGGCGCGCTGGCGCACCTGCAAATGGGCAGAGCGTTCGTGTTGTCGGGCGACACGATCAAGGCGAAGACGGCCTACCAGGATTTCCTTGCATTGTGGACAGAGGCCGACCCCGACCTTCCGATCCTCAAGCAAGCTCAAGCCGAGTATCGCAATCTGCGGTAATTTCGCAGAGCCATCTCCTACGGGTCGATGTGTCTGATCCGGTTGCCTCGGCGGACAGCTCAAACCCCGGGCGGTCTCAACCGGTCAATGCAGCATCATGGTCAAGTTCGAGGGTGACACCTGGGGGGAGTCCGGATGGGGCGACGACAGGGCAACCACGCACGACGGTTGAGTGACGAGGAGCGCCGCGAGTTGCGGCGTCGGGTGGCTGAGGGCGAGACGTTTGCCCAGGCCGCAGCCACGGTGGGATGCTCGACCAAATCGGTTTCGCGACTGATGGCGCAGACGGGCGGCCTGCGGCAGCGGTGCACGGCACGATCGGCCATTCGTCGATCCATGCCCGACGGAAGCGCACGGCGCGGCCGACGCGCGTGTACTGCACCTGGCGCGACAGATAGGCGCGACGGATCGTTTTCTCGCATACGCCAGCATGCCTCGCCGCTTGCCTCACCGACAACCAGGCATCGTCGACCGCTGCCATTCGCTTCCTCGGTTCGTCGTCTCTTCCCTGTTGGCTCATGATCGTAGTACCTCGCTCGCGATTCGTGAAGAAGTTTTAGCCGTTACGCATTTTGTTAGCGTTGGCACACGCCATCAGTTCTTCCGTTTCGTAGCGATCGCCATCGACGACATATCGGCGAACGCGCAGCAGCTCGGACGCGCATCGAAGGCCCAGCCGGCGATCCAATTGCAGCAGCAGGCTGATGGCGTCGCCGATCTGCTGCCTGATCGCGATGTATGGCAGTTGGACGCCGGCCTGGAGCACACAGGACGCCAACCGCGCGAGCGCCTGCGACGCGGAACTGGCGTGGATCGTCGACAGCGTGCCGGCGTGCCCCGTATTCAATGCCTGAAGGAGATCGTATGCTTCCCCGCCGCGGACTTCACCGACGATCACCCGATCCGGCCGATGCCGGAGCGTGGCCCTCAGCAGATCGCGGATCGTGACGGCCGGCAGATCGCGTTGCGCGCGCGTTGCCTCAAGCGTACGCTGGTCGGAGCACCACGTGTCGAAGGTCAGCGATCGGAGCCGCTCGTCGGCACCAGATTCGACGTCATCGACCTCGAAGACGCGGTCGCCGACCACCCGCCATTCGGCAAACCAGGCGTGCGCGATGTCGCGCAGTGAATTCCCCTCCGCCTGATACCGCACGAAGAAGATATCCGCCAGCTACAGCAGGACCGAGCACGCTAGAAAGAGCGTTGTGAATAACGTTAGCGCGTACGCGACGTGCAATCCATCGTAGCGCCACGGTTGCTGGAACGCGATCATCCGGAGGAGTGGATCGCTCTCGTGTTGCTCCCTGCGCACGCCGCGCCGCGATCGATCACGGTGGATCACGGCACGGAGTTCGTGTCGCGCGCGCTCGAAGACTGGACGTATCGGCGCGGGGTGCAGCTCGATTTCATTCGACCGGGTAAACCCGTCGAGAATGCGTTCATCGAATCGTTCAACGGACGACTCCGCGACGAGTGTGTGAACGTGCACCAATTTACGTCGATCGAGGACGCGAGAACCAAGATCGAAGCGTGGCGCATCGACTACAATCAGCGCCGACCGCACAGCTCGCTCGGCCACCTGACGCCGAACGAGTATGCACAGCAACGTCAGGCACAACAGACCGCGTGAAGCCGCATTTTTCTAGTGTCGACTGTCGCGAAACGGGACCACCGTCAGAAGCCGCGTTTTTCTAGCGTCAAATGTCTCGTTTCGGGACTAACGTCAGTTGGCATCCAGCACAACAGGCGAACCATACCTCCGTGAACGGTTTGTACCCGCTTGACGCAGCGGAGCCTTGGAACAAATTCCGACCGTCTCCGGACGGATGGGCCTATACTTCGCTGCCGATGCCACTCGAACAACTACGGAAACTTCTTTGCTTCCTCGTGATCTTGGACGTTGTGGCCGTCTACGTGTATTGCCGCCTGAGCATCAAAAAAGCCTACCCACTAGCACATCACTGGTTAGCGTTCACTTTGATCCTAGGGACTGTCGTTTTGGCGGCACCGCCTGTCGTGACAGCGGCGTTGAGTGGCCCAGAACAGCAATTCTGGAAGATGATTTCGGCGGCCCTGCTCGTATTCGCGACAGGCCTCTGGACTTTCATCGCGATTAAGTCCCGTTAAACTCACGTCTCCATTTACGCATTGCATTCGTCGCACGAAATAGCGGCCTCGGCCGACAGCGCGAAGCGCGTTTTCGTTCCACCGTGGTAGGAGACTGTCAACAGTCTACGGCGACGACGGCATCCCTGGCCTGGGAAAGGCGATGTCCCGCAGAACGCAGCAGGTCGTCGAACTCGTCGTAATCGTCCTGCAGCGGGCGCCGCCTCAGACGTCACAACAGCCCGGATTTTCTTGATCCCTTTTCTCGCTCCATGAACCGCGTCGCCGTCGTGACGTTGGTCCCGTTTCGCGACAGTCGACACTAGAAAAATGCGGCTTCCCTTCGGCACCGACCATCTCGCTCGACTTTTAATCACGGTGTCCTGGGTTCGATCCCCAGGGGGCCCACCAGATAAACAGAACCTGCATGACGCCGACCAGACCGCGGGCGGCGGTGCGGGTTTTGCCGAATCAAGTCAATCCCGCTGTGGCACACGGTGACGACGTTGCAACTGTCGCTCGGCGAACGAACCGGAGCACCGCGAATCACCATCACGTCGGCGGTCTTGCCAACCTCATCGAACCGATGCGTCGTGCCTCACCGAAAATCGGGTTCGAGATCGTGCGCGAGAGCGCCTGCGATTGTTGGTTACGCGTGCCGCGCTCGTGTGCTCACTCCGCGACGATCTCGATCGCGTTGGGCGATCGGCCGGAGCGGACGCGATAGCGTCCCCCGCCTGACGACGTCAGCGTCAGCTGAACGTTGTCGCCGTCCTGTTCCAGCCGCAAGGTGCCGAGCTCGGTTGACGTTTCCTGCGAAGACTTACCCGGGCTGCCGACGAGCGAGACGCCATACAGTTTGAGATGCAGGGGCGATCCGAACGACGCCCCATCGGATCGACCGCTGGCGTCCCGCCACACGAATGGCCCATTCGCGGTCAGCCGCAACAGCGTCGTGGACTGGATGTGCACGACGGCGATGTTGGCCAGCGTGGCGACCGACGCCGAGAGGCGTCCGTTCGATCCACCGTAGGAAAAAACGCCGGCCAGTAATGCGAACGCGAGTAGGCGTGGACGGTTCATGGTGTCGAGGTGACCCGGATCGTACCGAAGGCGAATGGCCGATCGGACTTCTTGCTGTTCGCGGCGTCGGGCGGGACGGCCGAAATCACCGACGTCACGTTGTCGACTGCGGGCGCCTGAAAGGTTGCGGTGACCTGTCCATTGGTGACGGTGTAGACGAAGAAGTTACCGTCGTTGACCGCACGAGAAATCCGAGAGGTTCACATCGAGCGAAAAAAGCTATCGCCGACGTGGACTGACGTGAACGATGGAAGTACGGTCATCGCGCTTGCCGAAGCGCTGCGGGGATTCAGGAGGAAGGCGATACCCAGTGCGCATACAATCGGCAGCGTTCGCCATGAATGCCGGGAGTCAAACACATCGATTCTGCTGTGCATGCGCTGCCCGAAAGCAAGAGCACAGCCGTTTGCCAACCGGGACATTTGTACAAATTTTACCCATTTTTTACTTATTCGATATGGCGGACGGATTACATGTCGTTTATCGGTAAGACTTTTCTCGGCGGATTTAGGACTTGAACGACTTCAAGAGTGCTTAGCGGAAGTCGAATTCCCATCGGAAGAAATGACTCGCCAGAACCCACGTGGAGGGCCGGCCTGACCATGACGAGGAAGCACTTCGACGCAGTCATTGTCGGGACGGGCCAGGCGGGCCCGGCGCTGGCGGCTCGGTTTGCAGCGGCCGGACGGACCGTCGCGATTGTCGAACGCCACAAATTCGGCGGCACCTGCGTGAATACCGGATGCATCCCGACGAAAACGCTGGTGGCGAGTGCGTCAGCGATCCACGTCGCCCGACGAGGAGCCGACTATGGCTTCGCAACTGGAGATATCCGCGTCGATATCGCGCGAGTCAAGGCCCGCAAAGATGAAGCGTCCGCGAGATCCAGGAAGGGAGTGGAAAGCTCACTCCGCGAACTGGCAGGTTGTACCGTCATCCAGGGCCATGCGCGCTTCGAGTCGTCGAATACCGTCGTGGTCAACGATGACGTTCTGCAGGCCGACAAGCTCTATATCAATGTTGGCGCGAGGGCTTCCGTTCCCGACCTGCCGGGGGTCCACGACGTTTCGTTTCTGACCAACTCATCGATGATGGACATCGATTTCGTGCCTGAACATCTCATCATCGTTGGCGGGAGCTATGTCGGGCTGGAGTTCGCTCAGATCTATCGCCGCTTCGGGAGCGACGTGACCATCGTGGAAATGGGGCCGCGCCTGATTGGACGCGAGGACGAAGATGTTTCCCGGGCGGTGCATGACATCCTGGCGGCGGAAGGCGTGCAGATCCGGCTGAATGCGACATGTATCTCGCTCGCCAGGCGCGATCGCAGTGTCGCCGTTGGCGTCACATGTGAGAAGGGTCCGCCAGACGTCGTCGGCAGTCACATGCTTCTGGCCGTGGGACGTACTCCCAACACGAACGACCTGGGACTCGACCGGGTTGGGATTGACACCGACGAGCGCGGCTACATCATCGTTGACGATCAACTGCAGACGAAGGTGCCTGGCGTCTGGGCATTAGGGGACTGCAACGGCCGTGGCGGCTTTACGCACACGTCTTACAACGACTACGAAATTGTTGCGGACAATCTCTTCAACGCTGACCATCGTCGCGTGTCAGACCGGATCCCGGCCTACGCGCTCTACATCGATCCGCCGCTGGGGCGATGCGGCATGACCGAAACCGAGATACGTGCATCTGGACGCCGTACCCTCGCAGCAAAATATCCCATGAGTAAGGTCAGCAGGGCCTATGAGAAAGGTGAGACACAGGGTTTCATCAAGGTCAGCGTCGATGCGGAAACCCGGCAGATTGTTGGAGCGGCAATTCTTGGCGTCGGAGGCGATGAAGTGATTCACATCCTGCTGGACCTTATGTACGCAAAGGCGCCATACACCATAGTGGAGCGCGCCATGCACATTCATCCGACGGTCGCCGAATATCTCCCGACAGTGTTCGCCAAGCTGGCGCCACTTGCCTAGCGTCCATTCTTCTGCCGCTCCCAGCGATTCGCAGTGCGCCAATCGAGGATGATGGAGACGAACCCAACCACCGCGACCGCGCGCAGTACAGAGATTTCGGAGCGACACTGGCACGAGAAATTCCAGCCCCACCAACGCGAGCCCCACATGTTCCTTATGCGCGGACCGTTCGGGGAGCCGCAATTTCGAGCCGACGCGTGACCGGACGTGTCCCCGGTCGTTTGGCGAATCGTATCGCGCGCGTATAATCGCGGCTGCCCAGAGGTGCCTTCGATGCTTGCACGGTTGTTCCGATCGATCCTGTTCTTCATCGTCCTGTTCGGCTTCGCGGCGGCAGTGAACGCGCAGCAGACCGGCTCTATCTCCGGTAAAGTCTCGGATTCGAGCGGCGCAGTCCTGCCTGGCGTCACAGTGGAGGCGCGGGCGGCGGTGCTGCCCGGGGCCCCGTGTCACGGTGACCGAGAGCGATGGCAGCTATCAGCTGCCGGCTCTGCCGCCCGGCACCTACACCGTGGCCTACCAGCTGCAAGGCATGCAGACGGTCACGCGCCAGGTCACGGTCAACTTGAATCAGATCACGATGGCCGACGCGACCCTGAACATCGGCGGAGTCGCCGAAAGCGTCCAGGTGACGGCGACGACGACCTATGTGGATCGCACGTCGGCGGCGCTGACCAGCGGCCTCTCCAGCGCCGAGCTGGACAAGCTGCCGACCGGAACGCAGTACCGCGATCTCGTCAACAACATCCCCGGCGTGCAATACACGCAGCAGCAGGTGCGCGGCCCGAGCGCCGGCGCCAGCGGTCAGAGCAACGTCTACAACTTCGACGGCGTCAACGTGACGACGCCGCTGTTCGGCACGCTGGCGGCCGAGCCGTCAGCGCAGGACGTCGCCGAGTACACCGTCGTCAAGGGCGGCGCCACCGCGATGGACTTCAATCGCGCGGGCGGGTTCTCGATCAACACCATCAGCAAGTCGGGGACGAGCCAGTTTCACGGCGAGGCGAGCTACCGCTTCCAGGAGGTGAGCATGTCCGCCGCGCAGGACAACGGCAGCCTCTCGGCGTTCGACGAGAACCGCGCCTTCACCAACGCCAACATCGGCGGGCCGATCGTCAAGGACAAGGCGTTCTTCTACGGGTCGTACTATCGACCGACGGTCAACCGCGACAACTCCGCCACGGCCTACGGCCCGGTGCCGAACCTCGAGGACACGCGCAACGAGGGATTCGGGAAGGTCACGTTGACGCCAACGCATAGCACGCTGTTCAACGTCAGCTACCGTAGCGGCCACGAGCTCGAGAAGGCGTCGGGCGGCTTCTCCGCCTTTCAGGCCGGCACCTCGGGCAGCGGCTCCGAGGCGTGGCAGCGGATCGGCACCGCCGACGGCTCCTGGATCATCAACAACAGCAACGTCGCGACGTTCAAGTACACGCACTTCGCGAACCCGACCCAGGGCATCCCCGACAACGTCTCGCCCGCGATCATCAACACCGCGATCGGCACCCACCTGCCGATCAACGACCTCACGACGCAGGGGCTGTTCACGGTTCCCAAGCCGATCGCCGGCAACTCGGCGCAAAACGCCTTCGTGCAACCGATCATCAATCAGTACGGCTATGTCCAGAACGGCGTTCCCCAGGGCGGCGGCATCGTCGGCGTCGCCTCGCTGCTGACCGACCAGGACAACTTCTTCCGGAACGCCGGCCAGTTCGGCTACAACACCGACGTTTGTCACCGGCAGCGCCCGCCACAGCCTGCACGGCGGCTATCAGCAGTACGTCGACTCCGAGGATCTGAGGCGCACGTCGAACGGCTGGGGATCGATCAACGCACCGGCCGGGACGATCAAGTCCCCGGGCGGGATTCCGATTTATTACCAGACGACCTTCCAGGCGCAAGGCACGGGCCTGGTGCCGACGATCCACTCGGAGTACCACTCGCGCAGCTTCGAGGTGAACGACACCATCAACTGGAACAACTGGACGATCAACGCCGGCCTGGTCGCCAGCCACGACACGCTCTTCGGGCAGGGCTTGACGCCCGATGCGTCGGCGCCGTCCGGCTTCGTCAAGTCGACCGGGACGACACCCGAGGCGCGGCAGTACCGAGGAGTACGCGATCCCGTTCAGCAAGATGATCCAGCCGCGTCTGAGCACGACCTGGGCGTACAACGGCCAGGACACGGTGTTCGCCAGCTACGCGCGCTACAACCCGGCCGCCAGCTCGCTGCCGCGCGCCGCGTCGTGGGACCGCAACGTCGCGGTCTCGCAGAATGCGGACTTCGATGCCAACGGCAACCTGTTCGAGCTGGAGAATGTCGCTGCCTCGACCGGCAAGCTGTTCGTGCCGGACATGACGCCACAGCGCTTCGACGAATGGGTGTTCGGCACCGCGAAACAGTTCACGACTGCCTGGTCCGGCCGTGCGTACTTCCAGTACCGCAAGGGCACGCACTACTGGGAGGACACGCCGAACATGTCGCGCATCCTCTACAACGAGGGTCATACGACCGTGCCCGGCACGGACGCGTCGATCCCGCAGCTGCCGTATATCGCCAACCTCGCCGCACAGCTGGCGCCGCTCGGCGGCAACGGCAACTCCTACGTCATCGCCGACCTCGACGGATCGTTTACCGACTATCGCGCCGCGACGTTCGAAGCGGAATACCGCAAAGGACCGGTCTGGGTCCAGGGCTCGTATACCTACAGCCGTTACTACGGCAACTTCGACCAGGACGGCTCGTCCACGGCCGAACTCAACGACGCCAACATCTTCATCGGCTCGTCGAACATCGGCGACGGTCCGGGACGCCAGCTGTGGGACAACAAGCTCGGACGCCTGCACGGCGACCGGCCGAACGCGGCGAAGATCATGGGCGCCTACCAGTTCTCGTGGCATGCCTCGCTCGGCGCGTTCGCGTTCGCGCAGTCGGGCGAGCCCTGGGAAACCCACAGCTACCTGCCCTACGCGTCGCTCACGACGAGCACGAGCAACACGGCGCGCTACGCGGAGCCGTCGGGGTCGCGGCGATCGGCGTCGGTGCAGCAGCTGGATCTCAACTACACCCAGGACATCCCGTTCATGAAACGTTACAAGGGCAGCATCACCGCCTACGTGTACAACGTATTCAACCAGCAGACCGGCTACAACATTCAGCCGAACTTCAACGCGGCAAACTACGGGCAGCCGGATACGTTCTACTTCCCGCGGCGGCTCGAGCTGCAGTTCAAATTCACTTTCTAAGCAGCCTACAGATTGGATCAGTACCGACGATCACGACGTTGGAACGCAGAGCACGCAGAGCACGCAGACAATCCAAGATAGAGAGAAATAAACTCTGCGGTCTCTGCGTTGATCGTTTCGGATTCCGTTTCTGTCGGTAGACGCGACTAGCGTCCGACGCCGTCGAACAGCTTCTCCCGCGCGATGAGCGGCCGCGTCACGGCATCGGCGTGCGCGCGTGCCGCCGCGATGCGCGCCGCGGCGTCCGGCTCGTGCAGCAGGGTACTGACCTGCGCGCGCTTGAAGAGCACCATCGGATAGCGCGGATCCGACGCCGGCACGCGGTCGAGCGCGTCGCGTGCGTCGGCGAACCGCCGCGCGTCGAGATAGAGGACGCCGAGGTCGAGGTCGCGGCGGAAGCCGTGCGGGTCAAGCGCACGCGCATGCTCGAAGGCGGCGATCGCCGCGTCGGTCGCCCCGACGCCCATCTCGAGATCGCCGAGATGCGCCAGCTCCGGCGCCGACGGCGACCGGAGCACGAATGTCCGCTGCCACAACGCGATCGCGTCGGGCACGCGCTCCTGTCGCTCGCGGATCGCGGCGAGCGCTTCGAGCGCCGGCAGTCGATCGGGCGCGGCGGCCAGCACCTGTTCGAGAAGCGGCGTCGCCTGCGCCCAGTCCGACCCGCGGGCGTAGTGGAGCGCGAGATACAGCCGCACGTCCGGCGAGTCGGGCGCCATCGCCGCCGCTTTCCGGAACGTCGCCTCCGCCTGCGCGTTCTGCCGGAGCGCGGAATACGACGCCGCGAGCTGCAGGGCGACGCCGAGATTGTGCGGGTCATCGCTCAGGATCTTCGCGAGCAGCGGCGCCGCCGTCGCGAATCGCCCCGAGACGAACAGGCCATCCGCCTTTCCAATGGGCTCGAACAGCGTGGTCATGTCGGCCGGCCGCGGCGCATCTTTTCTCACCGGCGGCGTTGCGCCGCCGCTCACATAGCCGAGGCTCGCCAGCTTCTGTCGATCCTCCGCGATCAGCGGCGGCGTGCTCTGTGCCGCCGCGGCCGGCGACGGCACCGGGTAGTCCCACAAGCGCCGTCCGCACCGCGGGCGGCAGCGTCGACCGTCGCCTGGAGGTCGCGCGTCTCGCCAGGATCGGCTGACAGGTCGTAGAGCTCCTGCACCTTTCCCGCGAGAATCGCCTTTCGGGTGCCGTCCACGATCGCGGTCTGCGGCTGCCATCCGAATTCGAGAAACGGCTTCATCGCTTCGGCCAGGACCGGATCCGGCGTCTTCACCGCGCAGGCTGCGCGCCGCTCCAAGCCCGGCCCAGTCGAGGACGGTGAAGAAGATCCGTCGCGTGCTGACCGGCGTGTCCGTCGAGCCGGCCGCGACGCCGGGACCGGCAATCACCAGCGGTACGTGCAGGGTGGACTGATAGAGCAGGTAGCCATGCTGCGGCTCGCCGTGGTCACCGAGCCCTTCTCCATGATCCGCGACGACCACGATCGCGCGCGGCTCCGGAACATCGCGCGTGAACCCTTCGACCAGGCGTCCGAGCTGCGCGTCCATCGCCGCGACCTCCGCGAGGTACGGGTGGCCCGCGTAGCGCGAGCGGTACGGTTCCGGCGGATCGTATGGCGCATGCGGATCGTTGTAGTGGACCCACAGAAAGAGCGGCGTGTCAGTGTGGTGGTCGAGCAGCGCCAGCGCGGCGTCGGTCGTATCTCGCGACGACCGCTCCACCGCTCCCCCGGGCAGCTCGTCGTCGAAGACATCGAAGCCGCGGGCGAGGCCGAAGCGGCGCGCGAGCGTGAAGCTCGAGACGAACGCCGCCGTGCGGTAGCCGGCGGTGTGAAGGCGCTCGGCAAGGAGCGGCGTCTGATCGGAGAGGCGGCGGCCGTTCTCGTGGACGCCATGCCCGGCCGGGTAGAGACCGGTCATCATCGAAGTGTGCGACGGCAACGTCTCGGGCACCGTTGCGTAGGCCTGAGTGAACCGGCGCCCGCGAAGGACGAGCGCGTCGAAGGCGGGCGTCTCTACGCCTTTCGCATCCGGCCCGATCGCGTCGGCGCGCGTGGTGTCCAGCGTGACGAGAAGGATCGACGGCCGTCGGCCAGCCGCGGCCTGGGTCTCTGACGGAGACGGCGTGCGACGTCCGCAGGCGCCGAGCAACAGGATCGCGGCGCACACAGTCGCACGCGAGAGGCCACTGGCGCCTCCCTCACGTAGAATCCCAGTCCAAGCGGTTCGAGAGCTCGTGGCAATTGGCAAAATGCGAGAGCCATTAGTACACGTTGTTTCCCCCAGGTGCGTTTCCGCCAGGTGCCGGGCACCGCGTCGTCGTCCGGACACTCAGCCGAGGCCACGAAGCATGAAGTCAGAGTCGGTTCTCGCGAGGAATGCTACGATGCAGGCGACACATCGGCATACATGAATTACTGTATTGCTTGTCCAGCGGCGCGCCTTGGCAGGATGACGGCGGCGATCGTCGCGTCGCTCGTGATGCTGGCGAGCGTGCCCGCTGGCGCACAGAGCGGCTCGAACGTGCTCCTGGTGGTCAACGACGCCAGTGCGACTGGCGAGAAAATCGCGAAGCTCTACGCCGGGCGGCGCGGCGTGCCTGGCGGCAATATCTGTCACATCTCCACGACCCTGGAGGAAACGATCGAGCGGCCAGATCTATGGGCTGCAGATCGAATCGCCCATCTGGCGGTGCATCGCCAGTCAGAGAGCCCAGGATCGCATTCTCTACATCGTCCTCACGAAGGGCGTGCCGATTCGAATCGCGGGCACGGAAGGCCGGGCCGGCACGGTGTCGAGCGTCGATTCCGAGCTCACGCTGCTCTACCGTCGTCATCTTGGCCACAGCCGTGGCGATCGTCGGATTCGTCCCCAACCCGTACTTCGCCGGAACCGCGCCGGTCTCGACCGTCGCTCCGTTTACACACGAGAAGAACGACATCTACCTCGTGACACGGCTGGACGGTTACACGCTCGAAGACGCCGTCGGTCTGATCGAGCACAGCGCGGCTGCGGTGCGGGATGGCCGCGTCATCCTCGACGAGCGGTCGTCGTGGAACGAGAACGGAAACACCTGGCTTCGTCAGGCCGCCGAGCGGCTGAGGGCTGACGGCTTCGGCGATCGGGTGGTGCTCGACGAGTCTTCCAGAGTCATTACCAATCAATCCGCAGTACTCGGCTACTATTCCTGGGGGTCGAACGATCCCGCCATCCGGATCCGTCACTTTCAGTTTGAATTCGTACCCGGCGCGCTCGCGGCGATGTACGTCAGCTCGGACGCCCGGACCTTCAAGCCACCGCCGCCGGGGTGGATGCCGGGCGACAACAACAGCCCTTCCGGTCCATTCGGCGGCTCGCGACAGTCCCTGACCGCTGATTTCGTCAGCGACGGAGTGACGGGCACGGCGGGTCACGTCGCGGAGCCGTACCTGGATGCCGCGATCCGGCCTGAAATCCTGTTTCCAGCCTATTTCAAAGGCCTCAACCTCGCGGAAGCGTTCTACGCGGCCATGCCTTACCTGAGCTGGCAGACGATCGTGCTGGGCGATCCGTTGTGTGCCCCGTTCCGGACCCGTGCTCTTTCCGACCATGACATCGATTCGGGGTTCGATGCCGCGACAGAAATGCCGCAGCTTTTCTCCAGGCAACTTCTGGCGGTGCTGGAACTCGTCAATCCGGCGGCCCGGGTCGCCTATGCGAAGGCAACCGCCCGCGAGGAGCGCGGCGACCTGGCCGCCGCAGCGGACGCTCTTCGGCTCGCAATCGCGGCCGAGCCGCAGTTCACCGTCGCCCGATTGCAGCTCGCCGCTCTCGAAGAACGGGCCAAACGCTACGACGAAGCCATCGCGCAGTACCGCGCCGTCGTTGCGTACGCCAAAAATCAAGTCATCTCGCTCAACAACCTCGCCTACCTTCTCGCCGTTCAGAAAGGCGCGCCGGAGGAGGCGCTGCCGCTCGCCGAGCGCGCCGCCATGATTCAGGGGAATGTTGAGAGCTTCGAGGAAGTGCTGCGCCTCGTGGAACGCGCCTCGACGCGCAACGTGGCCATCAGCGTCTCGACCGTCCTCGACACGGTCGCCTGGATCCAGCACCTGGTCGGGCGCCCCGCCGAAGCGGCGCGGACGATGAGAGCCGCGGTCGCCGGGGCGCCAGCCGATAATGCGGAGCTGTTCTGGCACGCGGCGGTCGTCTTTTCCGAGGCGGACGACCGTGCGCGGGCCAGGCTGATGCTGCAGAATGCCCTCAGACTCGATTCGTCGCTCCTCAATCGGCCCGAGGTCAAGGCCCTGCAGCAGCATTTGAGCGATCGCGGGTAGGATAGTCTGGGACGTATCGGCGGCTCCTGCAATGAACATCGACCGAAGAAAAATCAGCGCGGCGCTCCTGGTCGGGGCCGGTTTCCTGCTGCTGTACCGCCATGTCCTGGCAAAGCTTGTCTCGGACTGGTGGACTGACGACAACTACTCACACGGCTTTTTCATCATCCCGATCGCGGCGTACCTCGCCTGGGAGCGGCGCGATCGTTTTTTCGCCGCGGTGCAGCGGCCGACGATTGCCGGTCTCGTAGTCCTCGTCGGCAGCGTGCTCGTGCTTGCCGCGGGCGTGCTTGGAGCCGAGCTGTTCCTGACCCGGATCTCGCTCCTCGGGGCCACGTGCGGCATCGTCCTGTTCCTGTTCGGATGGGCCCGGCTGCGTGTGATGGCGTTTCCGCTGGCGTTTCTGATGCTCATGATTCCGCTGCCGGCCATCATCTTCAATCAGATCGCCCTCCCCCTTCAGCTGCTGGCGTCCAGGTTTGGCGAGGCGACGCTCGGAGCGGTCGATATTCCGGTGCTGCGCGAGGGTAACATCCTCATCCTCGCGGGCACGACGCTGGAGGTTGCCGAGGCCTGCAGCGGCATCCGCTCGCTGATATCGCTGCTGACGCTCGGCATCGTCTTCGGGTATTTTTCGGATTCCCGGGTTTGGGTGAGAAGCCTCATCGCTCTCTCGTCGATTCCCGTCGCCGTCATCGCCAACGGGGCGCGCGTGGCCGGAACGGGAATCGCATCGGACTACATGGGCCCGGCGGCCGCCGAAGGGTTTTTCCACGAGTTCTCGGGCTGGATGGTCTTCGTCGTGGCGTTTGCGATCATGATCCTCATCCAGCGCGGCATTCTGCTCGTTTTCCCGCGTCCCCAGGCTGCGTCCGGGGCGGTGGTGCGGGCGGCTTGAGGGAGGTCTGGTGCTGACTCGCGCGATTGTCGTGTTCATCTGTCTCGCCGGCGGCGCGACCGTCCTGGCCCGCGCCCAGGGACACGAGACGGTGCCCGTTCGCGCCTCGTTTGCGGAGTTTCCGATGCAGATCGGCGAGTGGCGAGGGGTCCAGGAGCCGCCGTTCGATCCTGCGGTGCTCAGGGTGCTGGGCGTCAGCGACTATCTGACACGCGCGTATTTCCGGGCCGACAAGGCCGGCGCGGGGCTGTATATCGGATACTGGGAGAGCCAGCGGCAGGGCGATACCATCCATTCCCCGCTCAACTGCCTGCCTGGATCGGGATGGGATCCCGTGTCAAAAACCACGCTCGACGTGCCAAACGGCATCGGCAACGATCAGATCGCGGTCAACCGCTACATCGTCCGGAAAGGCCTCGACAGGCAGCTGATCCTCTACTGGTACCAAAGCCATGGAAAGGTTGTGGCGAGCGAGTACTGGAGCCGCCTTTTTCTGATTCGCGACGCGGTGCGATTGAACCGATCGGATGGATCGATTGTCCGCGTCATCGTTCCGGTCCCGTCCGATGTCGAGAATGGGGAGACGATCGCGGAACGGACCGCGGCGCAGTTCGTCAAGGCGATGTTTCCTGTGCTGCCCTCGTTCCTTCCCTCTTGAGCCGCGGCGGCCATTGCTCGGTTTGCCGAACAATACAGCGTTTGTAGACTGAAGGTAGCCTCTCGGTCGACTTCTTCCCGCTGAGCTCCTTGGCCAACTCCCCGTTAACCACAGACACATAGATAGTTAGCGGTCGCGTGGCGCCTCTTAGCCGAAGGCGATGCTTTTGCATAATGCAGGGCGGCGGCTGACGTCGAAGTGTAAAGGCGTAGTCGCGGGCTCGAAAAAGGAGATTCAGTATGTTGAAGCGTATGAGTATGGCAGCAGCAGTAGTAGGGCTGATGTGGGCAACGGCCCCATCGGCACAGGCAGCGTTCATCGTCGGCGATTTGTCCATCTCGGGCGACGTGCAAGCGGTCGATTCAACCGGCACCAAGGTCGGATTGGGATCGGCGACCGCCCTTGACTTCGCTATCGTCGGCACCAACCCGACGCCTGGCGTCCCGGGCAACTTCAGCGTCACAGCCGCTGACGGCAATTTCGCCTTCTTGCAGGGCCTGGGCGGAACAATCAAGGACTTCAGCTTTGCGGGACCAGGCAATGCGAATTACCCGGTAGTTCCGATCACCACCTTCGAGAGCGCCCTCTTGGGCATCTTCTCGTTCGATCTCTCGACCGTGAATGTCCTGATTCAGACTGATGACATCCTGGGCCTGAAGGGCACCGGCGTGTTCCATTTGCTTGGGTTCGATGCCACACCTGGAACATTTACGTTCAGCGCCAACCAGGCTGGACAGACGTTCTCGTTTTCCGCTTCGGAAGGGACGACCTCTCCCATTCCAGAACCGGGCTCGATGATGCTGCTCGGCACGGGACTCATCGGCCTGGCCGGTGCGGCCCGTCGTCGGCTCAGCGGGAATGCGGCTGCGTAGTTCGGAGTAGTCTCCTTGCCGGTTCCCGGTGCTTCGCACTGGGAACCGGAGCCTTTTCGATCGCGCCCGCGCTATCATACAGGCGGGCGTTGCCATTCGGTCGGCACTGATCGGAAAGGATCTCGCGTGCGCCAACCTCAGGAGCCATTCACGATGCGACACGGAGTAGCCGTCGCGATCACTATCGCGTGCCTGGCACTCACGGTCGGGTGTCGGAGAGATCCAGTCGCCGCCAGCCAGGCATTCGCGACCCGCGCCAGCCAGTATGTTGCCGAGAAGAAGCCTGCCGAAGCGATCATCGAATATCGAAAAGCCGTCGCTGCCAACCCGAAGAATGGCGAAGCGCGCTTTGCCTTGGCCAAGCTCTACGCCGACAACAAGGAGGCGCAGAACGCCTTCAACGAATACATCCGGGCCGCCGATCTGCTCCCCGACAATATCGACGCCCAGTTGAGTGCCGGGCGATTCCTCATCGCCGCGGGACGATTCGAAGACGCCAGCACACGGGCGGACAAGGCCCTTGCCCTTCAGCCCAAAAGCGTCAACGCCCAGATCCTGAAAGGCAACGCGCTTGCCGGTCTCAAGGACTTCGATGGCGCGATTGCGGCCGTTGAATCGGCGATTGCGAACGACCCTTCCGGCAGTACGCTACTCCGATCTCGGTGTTCTGCAGTTGGCAAAGGGCAATTCGGCCGCTGCTGAGCTGGCCTTCAGAAAAGCCGTCGATGGCAATCCGACGTCGGTGGATGCCCGGCTAGCGCTCGCCAATTACTACTGGTCCACGAGTCAGCGGGCAAAAGCCGAGGCGACGCTCAAGGATACGATCGCACTGGAGCCTAAGAATGAGAAGGCCAACCGGGCCATGGCGCTTTTCTACCTTGGCGCGGGCCGCAAATCCGAGGCGGAGGCGCCTCTGAAGACGTATGCGGAAGTCGCTCCAGGTCCTGCGGGGAGGCTGGCACTCGCCGACTACTACGCGGCGATGCAGCAATATGCCAGCGCGAAGACGGTACTCGAGGGGCTGGCCCAGGATCCCGCCGGGATGATGCCGGCCAAGCTGCGGCTGGCCACACTCGGGGTGATCGCTGGCGATCGGGCCGAAGCCGAGCGACTGGTCGACGAGGTTCTCAAGAAAGATCCGAAGCAGCTGGACGCGCTGGTCGCAAAGGTCCGCTTACAACTCATGGACCGGAAGCTGGACGCTGCGTTGACCACCGCCAAAGCCGCAGTGGCTGCGCAACCAACGTCACCTCAGGCGCAGTACATGCTCGGGAACGTGTTATTGGCACGCGACCAACCGGAGGATGCTGCAACCGCCTTCAAGGAAGCCCTGCGCCTGAATCCGAGCCTGGCGCTGGCGCACATGGAGCTGGCGAAGCTGGCGCTGACGAGCGGCAAGAACGACGAGGCGGTCCAGTATGCGCAGAGCGCGATTCAGAGCATGCCAAACTCCGCGGAAGCGAACCTCTTGCTCGCGCGGGCGCAGCTGGCCAACCACAACCCGTCCGGCGCCGAAAAATCGCTGAAAGCGCTCGAGCGTGCGTTTCCCTCGAACCCCGCTGTCCAGACTGAACTGGGCCGGTTCTACCTGGCTCAGGGCAACCACGCCGCCGCGCGATCGGCGCTCGAAAAGGCGCTCCAGGCAGATCGAGGCAATCTTGCCGCGACGCGCGCGCTGGTCGGCATCGATCTCCAGGAACACAAACCTGACGCGGCACGCACCCGCATCGACGCCGCGCAGGCCGCCGCGCCGGATAGCGTCGAGCTTGAAGATCCTCTCGGCACAGGCGTACGCCGCCGCCAATAACCTCTCCGCGGCAGAACAGGCTCTGAAGCGAGCGACTCGAGATCGACCCGAACAACCTCCAGGCATACGGTGCGCTCGCTCGCGTCTACGCGATGCAGCATCGGCTGCCGGAAGCGACGGCTGAATTCGAAAAGCTGGCTGAACGTCAACCCAGGGCGACGGCGCCCCTGACGCTGGCCGGCGTGCTGCTGCAGCTTCAAAACAAGCCGAACGAGGCCAAGACCTACTACCAGAAAGCGCTGGACGTCGACCCACGCGCCGCCGTGGCCGCCAACAATCTGGCGTGGCTGTACGCGCAGGACAACGAGAAGCTCGACATCGCGCTGCAGCTCGCGCAGACGGCCAAAGCCGGACTCCCCGACCGGCACGAGGTGGACGATACGCTCGGTTGGGTGTACTACAAGAAGGGACTGTCCACGCTGGCGGTGGCGGCCTTCCAACGTAGCGTTGAGCTTCAACCCGACAATCCGAGCTACCTCGGTCACCTCGGTCTCGCCTACGCACAGAGCGGCGACAACGACAGGGCGCGCCAGACGCTCGAGCGCGCGCTCAAGATCAATGGGAGCTTCGAGGGAAGCGACGAGGTCCGAAAGACTCTGAAGTCCATCGGCTGATGGACCAGGCGATGTCGTCGCCGACAGGCGCCTCGCGTCTGCCGGCGATGTTGTGGCTGACGCTTTCGCTGTATCATCGTCTACGGCGGCTCGATTCCCTTCCACTTCACAGCCGAACCGGCTCTCGTGGCCGACAAGCTGTCGCGCCTCACACTCAACCCCCTGATTTCTCCTGACACCGGACGACGCGCGTCCATCCCCGACCTCGTCCAGAACATTGCGCTGTTCATCCCGTTCGGCGCGCTGGGCGTCATGGTGCTCCGGCAGCGCCGTTCGGAGCGGTTCGCGATCGTCGGCACCTTGGCGCTCGCTGCCCTCCTCAGCACCGCCGTCGAGACACTGCAGCTCTTCGAGCCCGCTCGAACCACGTCCGTGTCCGATCTTCTGTGCGAATATCGCGGGCGCGCTCACTGGCGCGACGGCTGCGGCGGCATTCATCGGGAGCTCGAGAGCGGCAACACTCCAGCTGCGGGCACGGAAGCTGATGGCGGCGCCTCAGTTGTATCCGCTGGTGTTCGCCGGAATCCTGCTTCTGGCGGCGGCGTGGGAACCGTTCGATTTCACGCTCAACGTCGGCTCACTGGTCGGCAAGGTTCGAGCGCTCCGGGTCGATCCGTGGCAATTCGGATCGGTGAGGGACGAGGGCATCGAGTTCGTGCGCTACGCTCTGTTCGGCCTGGCTGCATCGCTCTGGTTGCGGCAGACGGGCGCGCGCCGTTCCATGATGTTGGCGGCGGCCGGCGGCGCTGCGGTGGCCGGCGGCCTCGAAGCCAGCCAGTGGATCGTCGGGTCCCGGATGCCGGGCCTCGAAGATGCGGCGGTCCATGCGGCCGGCGCCGTCGCAGGCGCCGCGCTTTCACGACGCTGGCCATGGAACCGCTCGTCGATCTTCTGGTGCGTCGTTGCTGTGGTGCGCGACGCTCCTGGGCGCCGTGATTCAGGGGCTGAGCCCGAGCGAGATGGCGGCCACCTCGCTCGAAGCGATCAGCCACGGTTTCGAACTGCTGTTGACCTACGTCCCGCTTGGATTCGCGATCGCGATGGTGACCGGGCGGCGGCAGGCCATGTGGATCGCCGTGGCGGCGACGGTGCTGGCGGCGGCGCCGGTCGTATACCTGCAAGGCTGGATTGTCGGACGCGACCGCGATGTCATCGACGTCGCGGTTGCCGCTCTTGGCGCCGCGATCGGCGTCTGGGTCGCGGGAGCCGGCGCCGTCGAATTCTGTCGCGCCCGGGAATCCGGCGGCGAACCGGTTCAGGGCCTGCGTTGAGATGCCGCGGCTTCGAGCAAGCCGGCCAGCGGCGCGAGCCGTGCCGTCCAGGACAGCTCGCCGAGATCTGCCATGGCAGCGGCTGCACGACGTTGCGCGGGAGTCATGCCGAGGAACCGGACGAGCGCGCCGGCAAACGCGGTCGCGCTGTTCGCCACGGCACAGGCGCGAAGAATCTCGGCCGGTAAGCCTTCGGCCACGACGGGCGTGACGACCGTGGGCAGTCCGGCGGCAACGGCCTCGAGCACTTTGTTCTGGATGCCGCGAGCGATCTGCAGCGGAGCGGCAGCGACGGCGGCGCGCCAGAGAAACGGACGCACGTCCGGGACGTGTCCGGTGACCTCGATGGTCGAGTCAGCGTCGGCGAGGGCCTTCACTTGTCGGGTCGGATGGGAACCAACCAGCCTGAGCCGGGCGCTCGGATTCGCCTTCAGGACCAGAGGCCACACCTCACGGGCGAGCCAGATCGCCGCCTCCTCGTTCGGGGCGTAGTTCATGACGCCGCAGAACACGACGTCGTTCGATTCAGGCGCAGGCCCATCAGGCCGCCAGTCGTCAACCGCCACGCCCGAAGGGACGACGTCGATTCGCGCATCCGGCGCGATGGCCGCGAGCGCCTCCCGTTCTCGATCGTTGACGACGACCGTGGCGAAGGCCGCGTTCGCCATCTGCGCCTCGAAGTTCGACAGCGCCCGTGCTTCGCGTCGATAAATCCACCTCATCGGCGCAGTCGCCGCCTTCGACGCGAGCTCGTTCCATTTGCAGGAATCGACGTCCACAAGGTCGATGACCAGTGGCAGACCGGCGAGCGGCGGCTCCAGCGCGAATCGCGCCATGCCAGAACAATACGCCAGCACGACGTCGGGCCGGCGGGTCTTGACGAGCCGATCGAGGAGGGGTCCAATTGCAGGGGAATCGAGCAACGAATGTGTCAGCGGCCGGCTTCCGGCCAGGGTAAGCGCTCCGGCTACGCGGTTCCGAAGCTGTGGAACCGGCGCGACGCTCACGCTGTTGACCAGGTCGCGAAGGTCGCCTTCATGCGCGCTCTCATCGCGATCGTGGACCAGCGACACCAAATCAACTTCCGCCCGGCTCCGAAGGATGCTGAGGGTGTAGTGCGCCCGAATGCGGTCGCCTCGGTTGGGCGCGTAGGGTAACCGGTGAGTCAGATAGAGGATCTTCATTGAACGGACATGCACAAGCCCTGAACCACGAAGAAAAGTCTGTTTCGAGGTAGACTTCTCACTGGGAAACGGTTGCCTTTCCAGGCGGCGTCTCGCGATAATGCCAGTAGGATCAGTGAGTTATCTTGAACATCGAGACGTCAGTGGCGCTGGAGTGGCCCTTGCCTTCGAAGATGGTTTTATCCCGTAAACAATGACACAACTTGCCTCCGACGTGCGTGAGATGGTTTCAGAGCAGCTGTACTACCGCGAACTGCTCTTCCAGATGACGAAGCGGGATCTCCTGCTCCGCTACAAGCAGACAGTCATGGGCTTCGGCTGGGCCATTTTCATGCCCTTGGTGAACACCATTGTCTTCTCGGTGATCTTCATGCGGGTGGCCCCCCTGGACGTCGGGATGCCCTATCCGTTGTTTGCATACTGCGGTCTTCTGGCCTGGAATTTCTCGGCGTCTTCATTTCGCTTCGCATTGGCCTCGTTGACCACCAACACGAGCCTGGTCACGAAAGTGTATTTCCCCCGCGAGATCTTCCCGTTCTCGGCGGTCATCGTGTCACTGGTCGATTTCGCGACGGGCAGCCTCGTTCTGTTCGGCATGATGGCGTATTACCGCATCACGCCGACGTGGGCTATCCTGGCCCTGCCGCTGGTGGTCCTGGTGCATACGATGTTTACCACCGGCGTGTGCTTGATCCTCGCCATGGCGAATCTGTTCTATCGGGACGTCAAGTATCTCTTCGACGTGGTGATCACCGTCTGGATGTTCGCGACGGCGGTCCTGTACCCCGTGACCAATTTGAGCGCACGGTTCCGCGTCCTCCTCCTGCTGAATCCGTTGACACCCCTCATCGAGGCCTACCGTTCGGTACTGCTGCGCGGCGCGCTGCCTGACGCGACGCCGTTCCTGCTGGCCACGGTGTTGTCAGTGGGGCTTCTGGCGGTGGCGTGGGTGATGTTCCATCGGACGGAATTCCAGTTTGCGGAGAACGTCTGATGAGCGATGTCATGATCGCCTTCGACGGCGTGTGGAAAAAGTTCCGTCGCGGCGAGCGCCACGACAGTCTCCGCGATCTCGTTCCCGCGATCGCGAAACGGATGTTGCGGAGGGGCACGCCTTCGGATCTCGAGGCCGAGGAATTCTGGGCGTTGAAGGACGTCTCCTTCGAAGTCCGGCGCGGTGAGGCGCTTGGCATCATCGGCCCGAACGGAGCGGGGAAATCGACGACGCTCAAGCTGTTGAATCGCATCCTCCGGCCCACGAGAGGCTCGTGTGAGCTTCGGGGACGCGTCGGGGCGCTGATCGAGGTGGCGGCGGGCTTTCACCCGGATCTGACCGGCCGGGAGAACGTCTTCCTGCAGGGCGCGATCATGGGCATGCGTCGCGCGGAGATTGCCACGAGGCTCGATGAGATCGTCGAGTTCGCAGGCGTCGGCGAGTTCATCGACACGCCGGTCAAGCGCTACTCATCGGGGATGAACGCCAGGC
This sequence comes from uncultured Acidobacteriota bacterium, assembly GCA_963711765.1. Classification (GTDB taxonomy): domain Bacteria; phylum Acidobacteriota; class Vicinamibacteria; order Vicinamibacterales; family CAVVIG01; genus CAVQFC01. Next base: position 114,871 of record CAVQFC010000002.1, read on the forward strand.
TCGGGTTCTCGATCGCCGCGCATCTGCGGCCTGACGTCCTGATCATCGACGAAGTGCTCAGCGTCGGTGACATGGGGTTTCAGCGACGGTGCGTCGAGCGGATGGAGGAATTCCGGCGCTCAGGGGTCGCGATCGCGTTCGTATCGCACGACATGGCCGCGATTTCGAGACTCTGCGGTCAGGCGCTGTTCCTGAATCGGAGCGTCGTCGAAGCCGGGCCGACGGCCCAGGTGATTCGCCGGTACGCGACGGCCGTCACGGTGGTGGAAACCCAGGCCAACGCGGAAATCGTCATTCAATCGGCTCGGTTCCTGGAGCAGGAGACGAGCGCGCTGACGATCGCGCCGGGGACGCCGCTCACGCTGAGCGTCAACTATCGTGTGAACCGGCCGATCAGCGATATCACGTTCGGCGTCATTCTTTACCGGACATCGGACCTGCTGGTCGTGTACGACGGCAACTTCGCTTCGAACGAGCTCGGCCTCGACGGCCAGCCGGCCGGTACGGAGTTCGACATCGATTTCCATCTCCATGCCCACCTGCTTCGCGGGCAGTACCACTTCGAATGTCACGTCTACCACAATCCGACGCATCGCTTTACGAGTAAAGTCGGACCGGTGGGTTCGCTGACCGTCCACGAGACTCGAACCTATGCCGGTGTCGCGGACCTCGGGATCGTGCCGGTGGTGAGGACGGTTCCACATCCGACCGCGTCAGCGCCGTCACCGGCGGAGCCGGTCGGTGTTACCGGCGGGGCGGCGGGATCTGCATGACGCACCGTCCAATCAGACGCGGCCACATCAAGGCTCGCGGTGTGGGAATCGCGACCGCCCGCCAACTGTGGGGTGACGCATGACCCTGCCAGCCAGAGCGGACAGCGCACAGGCCGTTCCACCGGCGATGCAGCTGACGGTCGCCATCTGCACGTGGAACCGATGTGAGCTGCTCCAGCAGACGCTCGAACAAATGACGCGCCTGAAGATTCCGGTCGGCGTCGAATATGAGATTCTGGTCGTCGACAACAACTCCACCGATGCGACCAAGCAGGTCGTCACGAATTTCGCGACGCGACTTCCGGTTCGACACATCTTCGAGAGCACGCCTGGTCTATCCTCCGCCCGCAATCGCGCGATGCGGGAGACCCGCGGCGACTATATTCTCTGGACTGACGATGACGTTCTCGTGGCGGAGACCTGGCTCGAGGCATTCATGGCGGGAGTGCGGCAATTTCCCGAAGCGGCCGCCTTCGGGGGCACGATCGTTCCCTGGTTCACCGACCCTCCCGATCCCGAAATGTGTGATGCCTTTCCTGCCCTGGCAACTGGATTTTGTGGCCTCGAGCGGACCATGGCCGCAGGCGTCCTGCCGGACGGAGAGCATATCTGGGGCGCCAACATGGCTTTTCGGACGGCGCGCCAGTTGAAGGTCTGAGCTTTGACACGGCATTCGGACCATCCCCTGACGTTGTCGGAGGTGGCGGAGACGAAGTGGTCTTTATTCGTCAACTGCGGCGCAAGGGTGGCATCGTGATCTGGTTGCCCGCTATGCGGGTCCAGCACTATGTGATGCCTTCCAGGACGACGCTGAAGTACTTGAAAAGTTTTTACTGGACGAAAGGATACGAACAGATTCGCGATCAGCCTCCGAGTGACTCAGAAGCGACGAGCGTTGGCGGGCGCGCCAACGATGGCTTTGGCGTCGGTGGCTGACGGCGACGCTGCGCTATTTGCTGTCGACAATCGGATGGCGGACTCGTCCGAGTTGGCGACTGAGGAGTGGTCCTCCGGCGAACGAGTCGTCATCGGCACGAGTTCGTTCCTTGACGTGGCTCCGCGAGTCTGTGTTCCTGCGGGGCATGATCGCTGGATATCGAAGCCAACGGCGCCGTCCTGTACATTCGATAGCCCATCCGGAACAGTCAGAGGGCTATAGCCGTTCGGGGAGCAGCGAGGTGCAGCTTGGCGATCCCCACACGTGATCGGACTTCATTGTATGCATACAGTGGATGCGAGGCGGGTCCTGTTGGTTAGCAGCCGTTATCCGTGGCCGCTCGCCAGGACTCCAGAGGCCGCCGGCAAGGCAGTGAACGATTTGACACTCGACATCGCGAAACACGCGTTCTCGCGGGAAGACTTCACGACGGCGCGACCACGGTCATGGGAGCCCATCCCAACGGGAGAAACAATCATCGAATCGGCTCGTTTCTTGGAGCAAGACACGAACTCAATGACGATCACGCCGGGAACGCCGCTTACGCTGAGTGTCAGATACCGTGTAAACTGGCCCGACCGCGATGTCACGTTCGGTGTCATTCTTTACAGAACGTCGGACCAACTCGTCGTGTACGACGGACACTTCACGTCGAAGGAGCTGGGCCGCGATGGCCTGCCCTCCGGTGCGCAGTTCGGTGTTGATTTCCGTGTTCGTGCTTACCTGCTTCGCGGACAATGCCACTTCGAATGTCACGTCCCCCACAATCCGACGCACCGCTTTCTGAGTAGAGTCGGACTAGTTGATTCGCTGACCGTCCACGAGACTCGAACGTGCGCCGGTGTCGTGGACCTCGAGATCGTGCCAGTGCTGAAGCCACGCGTCGCTAGGGCCTCGATTGCGTGTAGTGGCAAAACCTGTGGGCCGGCCCTCGCGAACTAATTGGTGCATCCTTGGCGCAGCTGTATGACAACTTCTTCTACGATGACATTCGAGACGGCGCTCGCCGGTCTGCAAACGAGGTTGTCCCGTTGGTTGTTGGTCTTCTCGCGCCGAGATCGGTCGTCGACGTTGGTTGCGGCACGGGCGATTGGCTTAAGTGCTTCATGGACCGGGGAGTCGAAAGTGTCCTGGGGATCGACGGCGAGTGGGCCGAGCCTGATCATCTACTGAAGTCGCAATTCATCAGGGCCGATCTGAGTCGGCCTTTTGCGGTTGGACGAACCTTTGATCTAGCACTATCATTGGAAGTTGCGGAGCACCTACCAGACGCCAGCGCCGAGGGATTCGTTGCCTCGCTCACGAAATTGGCGCCAATGGTTCTATTTTCAGCCGCGATTCCATATCAAGGGGGAACCAACCACCTGAATGAACAGTGGCCTGAGTACTGGGCTTCAAGATTCCTGGACCAGAACTTTGTAGCAATCGACTGCATCAGACCGCTTCTGTGGCAGAACAGTGCGGTTGCGTGGTGGTACGCTCAGAACACAATTCTCTACGTCAATCGGGACCACTTGGTGGCAAATACGGTACTGCGTTCGGCCGCCTTGAAGACGGACCCCACTCGGCTGTCCCTGGTGCATCCGGAAAGTTATCTCCGGAAAGTCCGCGATCAAGATCTCATCTACCTAAGACCAGACCCTCAGCGGTTTTCATTCTCTACTCTGAGCGCTATCGCTCCAACCGTCTTTATGAATGCTCTGCGACGCAAACTCAGATGGCGATGACCATTCGAGCTGAGAGCGTGACCATCGCGATTTGCACCTGGAATCGGTGCGAATTGCTGCGGCAAACGCTCGACCGCATGACCGAAATGGTGGTGCCTTCGCACCTCGATTGGGCGATTCTGGTTATCGACAACAACGGCACCGATAACACGCCGAGCATTCTCGCGACGTTCGCGGATCGGCTCCCACTTCGAGTCGTCCACGAATTACAGCCAGGACTCTCGCACGCTCGCAATCGTGCCCTTCGCGAATCGTCGGCCGATTTCCTTCTCTGGACAGACGACGATGTTCTCGTTGATCACTCGTGGCTCGAAGCGTTCGTAGCCGGAACCCGTCAATTTCCAGAAGCAGCGGCTTTCGGGGGCACGATCGTTCCTTGGTTCACTGCTCCTCCCGATCGCGAAACGTGCGATGCCTTTCCTGCCTTGGGGGCTGGATTTTGTGGCCTCGAACGAACCATGCCCGCTGGTGTCCTGCCGGACGAAGAGCAGCACATCTGGGGCGCCAACATGGCTTTTCGGCGGCGTGCGGTTGAAGGCCTGAGCTTTGACGCGGCATTCGGACCATCCCCTGACGTTGTCGGAGGTGGCCGCGACGAGTGGCCTTTCTTCGTCAACTCCGGCGCAAGGGTGGCGTCGTGATCTGGTTGCCCGCTATGCGAGTCCAGCACTATGCGATGCCTTCCAGAACGACGCTCAAGTACCTGAAAAGATTTTACAGGACGAAAGGATACGAACACTTTGTGGAACAACCTCCAGCCGACAACGACGTGCGACGGTTGGCGGGTGCGCCACGATACCTTTGGCGTTTGTGGCTGACGACGACGCTGCGTTATTTGCTGTCGACCATCGGATGGCACACTCGACCGCGTTGGCTATTCAGAAGCGGCCCTCCGGCGAACGAGTGCTCATCGGCACGAGTTCGTTCCTTGACCTGGCTCCGTGAGTCTGTGTTCCTGCGTGGCATGATCGCGGGATATCGAAGCCAACCCCGCGACGCCACGCACCCGATGGCCCAACCGTAACAGTCAGAGGGCGATGACCGTGTTGGAAGCAGCGAGGCGGGTCCTATTCCTCAGCAGCGGTTACCCGTGGCCGCTCGACAACGGCGCGGTCATGCGAACGTTCCACGTGGTGAGCGCCCTGGCCGAACAGCACCGCGTCACCATGGTCGCGCTCAGACGAAATGGCGCCACTGGAGCACCGCATTCGCCATTGCACGCTCTCTGTGAACGCTTCATTGTTTTGGACAACGGCCAGGTGATCGATCGCGCCGGCGGGCCCTATGGACTGTGGCGTCCACTCAGTCACCGCCTCAGGGACGTCCTCACAACAGGCCTTCCCGCGGGGGTTCGTCGCTGGTGGTCGGATTCACTTCTGGAGACCTTGACTCGACTTCAGAAGACCGATGAGTACGACGTCGTGTGGGCGGAGCGCCCGGCGCAGGCCGAGGTGGCCCGCCGGGCCGGTCTGCGCAACATCGTCGTGGACCTGGTCGATCGCGATTCCGAAGCCGTCGGCCGCACCCTCCGACACGAGGGATGGTACCGCTCGCAATCGTTGCACCAACTCGATTGGCGCCGCTTGCAGCGTTACGAAGCCTCCCTTCCGACGCGCTTCTCCCATGTCGTCGTCTGCAAACAGGACGATCGGGAGTTTCTGGGTAACCAGCCGAACGTCTCGGTCGTCCCGAATGGGGTGTCGGCGAGGCCCGCAACCGATCCCGAAATGTCGCGCGGCCACGAGATGCTCTTTGTCGGGACCATGGGCTACGAACCGAACGCCGACGCCGTGAAGTACTTCATGCGCGAAGTGATGCCTGATATTCAAAGGCATGAGCCCGATGCGTACCTCTCCGTTGTCGGCAAGGAAGCCGAAAGCGACATCCGCCAGTTGCACGACGGCCGGACATGCGTCGTCCATGGTCAAGTGCCGGACGTCACGCCCTACTATGAATCTGCGGGCCTGGTGATTGCTCCCATCCGTCTGGGCGCCGGCACTCGACTGAAGATTCTCGAGGCCCTCATGTTTGGGAAAGCGCTGGTGGCCTCGTCGGTGGCCATCGAAGGGCTCGACCTTCGGCCAGGCGTCGACCTCGAGGTGGCCGACACGCCAGCTCGTTTTGCGGCCGCGTGCCTTGAACTGATCCGCGACGAGAGCCGGCGGCAGCGCCTGGGCCGGGCGGGCAGAGCGCGGGTCATCGAGCGGTACGAATGGGCGCGGATTGGCGGATTGGCGAACGCCGTCGTCGTGCAAACGGCTCGAGCGTCTTCTTCGACAACAGATTGCGAGAGTCGCCACAACGACACCGCGCAGCGCCATCCAGTCCCCCAGTCGTCGCTGGCACGGCGCAAGAGATGAGCGGACAGGTCGTGGCCAACCGGCGCAATCCGGACCATCGCGAAGGCGTTGCCACAGTCGGAGACCAGGCGCCTCCGATTCGCGTCGGATTCGTGCTCCACGTCATGCAGGTGGCCGGAGCCGAAGTGCTGGTGGCCGAGACGATCCGGCGTCTGGGGCCACGAATCACGCCGGTGGTGCTTTGCCTCGACCAGGTCGGCGCCCTCGGAGAGCGGATGCAGGACGAGGGTGTCGAAGTCATCGCGTTCGGGCGTCGTGCAGGCATCGACCTGTCGCTCGTCCGGCGGCTGGCCCGAGTCATTCGCGAGAAGAGACTCGACGTCGTCCATGCGCATCAGTACACACCGTTCTTCTACGGCGCGCTCGGCGCGAAAATGTCCCTCAGAAACCCTCGCGTCATCTTCACTGAGCATGGGCGGCATTATCCGGACGTGGTCTCGTGGAAGCGTCGCCTCGCCAATCGCATCCTGTTCGACCGGCTGGCCGACGATGTGAATGCGGTGTGCGGCTTCAGCGCCACCAGCCTGGCGCTGCAGGACGGCTTCGCGAAGGCGCGTATCGAGGTGATCGAGAACGGCGTCGATCTTGCCCGCTACCGCATGGTTCGCGATCGGCGGGCCCTGAAAGCGCGCCTCGGGCTCGTCGCCGACCGGCGCTACATCGTGACGGTCGCACGATTTCATCCGGTGAAGGATCACCGAACGCTGTTGCAGGCCTTCGCGCATGTGGCGGCAGCGATTGGGGACGTCGATCTGCTGCTCGTCGGCGATGGCCCTCTCCGCGGCGAGCTCGAACAACTCGCCCGGAGCCTCGGTCTCGAGGACCGGATCCGCTTCCTCGGCGTGCGCGACGACGTGGCGGATATTCTGGCGGTGGCCGACGTATTCGCCCTGACGAGCGTGAGCGAGGCGGCGTCGATCACGCTGCTCGAGGCGATGGCCTCGAAGGCGCCGGTCGTCGTCACCGCGGTTGGTGGAAATCCCGAGATCGTCCGGCACGGCATCGACGGCCTGCTGGCGCCGCGCGGGGACGCGTCCGCGATCGGGAACGCTATGGTGACCCTCCTCGAAGCGCCGGAGCTGGCCCGCGCGCTGACGCAGTCGGCGGCCGATCGGGTCGCTTCGTCTGTACACCCTCGACCGGACAATCGACCGTTACTACTCGCTGTACCGTCGAGCGCAGCGCTCGACGCCAGCCACGTAGACGGGTGTAGACATGCTGCGGACCGTCTTCGTCGGCATCATCATCATCGTCGGCGTCTTCTATGCGGCGCAAGGGCCGTTCTATGCGCTGCTGTTCTATCTGTGGAACGCGTATTTCCGGCCGGAGCTGTGGGTCTGGGGTGGTGTGCTCAACTCCCTTCATCTGTCGGTGACCATTGCGATCTACCTGGTGGTGACTTCCCTGCTGTCCGGCCGGGCGTTCGTGATCTCGCCGCGTATCGGACTGCTGCTGGCGTTCTTCGTCCAGACACTGCTGTCGACTCTCTTTTCGGAGCATTTCGCCTGGTCATGGACGTATTGGATCGACTTCGCGAAGATCGTCCTCATCTGCTATCTCATCGTGGTGCTCGTGACCGATCGCGATCGATTCCGGCTCACGATGCTGGTGATTGCCTACTCGGTCGGCTTCGAGTGCGCCAAGCAGGCCTGGGTCGAGCTGCTTCTGAATCCCGGCGGCCAGAACAACAATGTCGTGGCGTTTCTCGGGGACAACAACGGCGTGGCGCTCGGAACGATGATGCTGGTACCGCTCTTCGGCGCGCTCGTCCGGACAGCGACGAGCCGCTCCGAGGCTTTCGTGCACCGGTTCTTCCTCGTCGGCGTCTTCATGCGGGGCATCACCACCTATTCGAGGGGCGGTTTCGTGGCGGCAGGGGTGATCGGACTGCATCACGCTGTCCCGGTCCCAGCACAAGATGCGCGCCTTGGTTGGCATCGTGGTCATGGCCACCCTGGTCAGCACCGTCATGCCCCAGCGATTCTGGGATCGGATGGGGACGCTCACGGCGTCGAGCGACCAATTGGACGACTCGGCCAAGGGGCGCCTCCACTTCTGGGAAGTGGCCACGGCGATGGGGAACGCAAAGCCTCTGACCGGCGTCGGATTCAACGGATTCGAACGTTCGTACGCAGCGTACGACACGACGAATGACTTCGGGGAGGACCGATCGGTTCACAGCGTCTGGTTCGGGCTGATCTCAGAGCTCGGCTATCCCGGCCTGTTCCTGTTCATCGCCATCCTGCTGACCGGCATCTGGAGCTGTCGGCAGGTCGGCGTCATGGCAAAGCGCGACCCGTCCCAATCCGATCTCGGCCACTACGCACAGGCTCTGGGCACCAGCCTCGTCGTCTTCGCGGCTGGCGGCACGTTCCTGCCCGCACAATACAACGAAATGTTGTGGCACTTCGTCGGCATGACCATGGCTCTGCACGCCATCGCGACAGGAGCAACCGCGAGCGCGGGCGTCACACGTCACGAGCGCTTCCACCGAGATGCGGCCGATGCTCGCTGACGCATGAGCGAACCCACGGTGATACCGCGCCTCTCGTTCGTGATTCCGGTGAAAAACGATGCGGACCGGCTGCGGCACTGCCTGGCCACGATCGCGGCGAACCGCCATCCCTCGGTCGCCGTCGAGGTCATCGTCGCGGACAACGGTTCGTCGGATCGGTCGGCGCAAGTAGCGATCGAGGCTGGCGCCACGGTTCAGTGACGTGCCTGGCTGTCGAGTGTCGGAAGCGCGGAATCGCGCGGCGGCCACAGCGTCGGGCGCCGTGCTCGCGTTCGTGGACGCGGATCACGAGATTTCGCCCTGGTGGATCGAAGCGGCCGCCGATGCCCTGGCGGAACCGCACGTCGGCGCAGTCGGTGCCCTGTGCCGACCGCCGTCGAATGGGACGTGGGTGCAGCGCATGTACGGCGTGCTGAGAGGCCGTACCGTCGGTCGATCTGACGTCGCCTGGCTGGGCGCGGGAAATATGGCGGTCAGCAAGGAGGCGTTCTTTTCGATCGGCGGTTTCGACCAGACGCTGGAGACCTGCGAGGACGTCGATCTCTGCCAGCGGCTGCGGGCGCGCGGCTGGCGGGTAGTCGGCGATGACCGGCTCGACAACGTCCACTTTGGCGATCCCGCCACGCTCGGGCACCTCTTCAAGGCTGAGCGCTGGCGCGGGCGGGACAATCTCAAGGTGACGTTTCGTCCCGGATGGACCTGGCGCGATCTGCCGAGCGCGCTGGTACCTGTCGCCCAGGCACTCCTGCTGCTGGCGACGGTGCTGTGCCTTCTTGCGTGGCCCTGGACTGGCCGCGGGAGTCTGGTCGCCGCTGCGCTCCTCCCCGTTCTGGCAGTCGCTCCATCGATCGCCCGGGCGATGCGCATGGTCGTGTCCGGAGGTCTTTGGAACCCCAGGATGATGGGACAGGCTGCTCTGGTCGCGGTCACCTTCGACCTGGCGCGGGCGGCGGCGCTCCTGGGGCAGGCGGCGCATCATCGCCGGGACAATCAGACGGAAGCGCGGTTGTCGGCGTGACGCGACCGATCAACGTCCTCGAGCTTCGCAGCGTCAGGGGCACGGGCGGAGGACCTGATAAGACCATTCTGCAGAGTGCGGCGCGAACCGACCCGTCGCGCTTCCGCGTGGTGGTCTGCTACGTGCGCGATCGTCGCGACGAGGTGTTCACCATCGATGCCAAGGCGGCCGCTCTGGGCATTCATTACGTCGACGTCTGGGAACGGCACTCGTTCGACCCCGCCGTCTGGCCGCCGCTGCGTCGGCTGATTCGTGAGCATCAGATCGATATCGTCCACAGCCACGACTACAAGACCAATCTGCTGGCGTATTTTCTGGCGAAGGTCGGTGAGGTGGTGCCGCTATCGACGGTCCACGGCTGGAGCGGCCACTCGACGAAGGAACGGTATCTGTACTATCCGGCCGATCAGCGGGTGCTCACCCGGTTCCCGCGGCTGATCGTCGTCTCCAGTCAGATCAAGTCCGTACTGGTCGCAAAAGGCGCGGACCCGCGACGAGTCAGCGTGGTGCTGAACGGCATCGATCAACATCTGCACGTTCGCGACCCCTCCCTGCAGGCGGAGGTCAGGCGTGAGCTGAACCTCGAGCCTGGTGCGCAAGTGATAGGTTCAGTGGGTCGCCTCGAGCGAGAAAAGCGATTCGACCTCCTGATTGATGCAGTAAGGGCGCTCTTATCGAAATACCCACGCCTCAGGCTGGTGGTTGCCGGGGACGGCAGCCAATCAAAATTGATCGACGCGTACGCAATCGCACGGTTGCCTCCTGGCGTTTGTCGTTTCCTCGGCAACCGCGGCGACGTCATACGGCTGCATCACGCATTCGATTGCTATGTACAGTCTTCGGCAAACGAAGGCACGTCGAACAGCGTGCTCGAGGCCATGGCGATGGGGACGCCGATCGTGGCGACCGATGTCGGGGGCACCAGCGAACTGATCACGGATCAGGTTCACGGCTTGATCGTTCCGCCCGATGACGTCAACGCCCTCGCCCTCGCGATTGACCGCACGCTGTCGGACCGGGTCGCGACCGCGGCGCGGGTGTCAGCCGCCCGGCAGCGGGTGGAAGGCGATCTTTCATTCGACCATCGGATGCGACAGGTCGAATCGATTTACGAAGAGCTCGTTCCTGGGGCCTGAAGCCGGCGGGAGAAGACTCTTGCAGTCACGACCTGCTGAGCAGGTTCCTGAGCCCCCGCAGGAATGAATCGGGTAACAGCGACAGACCGTAGTACTTCGCGGCGCGCGCGTTGGGGCTGTGCAGCATGGATCCGCGCAGCGCCTTGCGCGCCTGCGCGTACCGGCCGCGGCTGAAATACTGGTAGCCCACCGCGAGGCTTCGCCTGGACAGTTCGCGGTCGATCAGCCGCCTGTCGCTCCTGGTCAGTTGATAGTGCTGGCGAACGGTCTCGAGGACGGCCAGCTCTCCTTCGACCTGGGTAATGAACTCGGCGCTGATATTGCCGCGGTGTTTCCGAATGGTGACGAGCGGCTTCCTGCAATACAACGCCGGTCCGGTGAGCGCCAGTCGCAGGATGAATTCCCACTCGAGCGAACCGATTCGTCGCTGAATGTACCTGGTCATGCAACCCGCACTGACGAGGGCTTCTCTCTTGAACACAAACGCGCCGATGAATATCGGCTGCTCTTGAAGCAAATACCGGAACAGTTGTTTTTCGATGAGGACGCATCCGGCGTTGGCCTGCTTCCCAGTCACCGCGTCGATCAGCCGCAGAGTCGACGATTTTGTATAGATGGCGGAGCTATCCTCCTCGCGAATATAGAAATCAGAAAATGCAAACGTCGCCTGGCCGTGCGCATGAAGATTCGTGAGCATGTATTCCAGGTACTCACGCTCCCAGAAGTCATCGCTGTCGAGCAAGGCGATGTATTCGCCACGGGCACGTTCGAGGCCTTTGTCTCGAGCGATGTCCGGTCCGCTGTTCGGGATGCTGATCACGGCGCCGTCGAGACCGCATCGTTTCAGTGTGAATTCTGCAACGGCTCGCGTATCGTCCGTGGAACCATCGTCGACGATGATCAACTCGAAGTCCCGCAGAGACTGCCGCGACACCGACTCGATGCACTCCACGATGAACTGTTCCCGGTTGTAGACGGGCACGATGACTGATACCTGGGGTGGCATTCTGTTCCTGCGCTGTGCACGCAACCGCGATTAGGACGCGGCGAGCGCGACGGGGTATATTGACCGACATCGTGACATGAGCGTGGAGATCCTGCTCGTAACCGAACTCTTTCCGCCGGCCGTGGGCGGCAGCGCCGCGCTCTTCGCGAATGTCTACGGAAGGATGCCTTCCGTCAAGGTGACGGTCCTTGCCGATCCCATCTCGTCGCAATCATCGGTGCCCGTGGGAGGGCTGCCCCGGCAGTGGGTCAGAATCGAGTCGCGGCAGCGGGGCGCGCTTTCACTCGGAGAAGCCCGCGCCATCTGGCGAATCACACGCGCGATTCGCTCCCATACGCGCGGCAACCCGAGGGCCTTCGTTCACGCCGCGCGCCCGTTGCCCGAGGGGCTGCCGGCGCTGGTTGCGTGCCTCCTGCCACTCCGCTCGATGCGCTATGTCTGCTGGGCGCACGGTGAGGACCTCGCTGCGGCCCTGACCTCGCGCGAACATGCCTGGCTGGCGCGTCGCGTGTGCCGGAACGCCTCCACGATGATCGCCAATAGTAACTTCACGGCCGGCCTGATTGGAAGCCTGGGCGTGCCGGCGCACCGGGTGCGGACGATCTACCCGGGCGTCGACGTCGACCGATTCAGGCCGGACGTCGATGCCGCCGCTGCCCGCCAGCCATTCTCCTCGGATGGTCCGATCCTGCTGTCGGTCGGGCGGCTCCAGCGGCGCAAGGGCCACGACCTCGTGATCGAAGCCATCGCCCTTCTCAAGGACGAGTTCCCCGGGTTGCAGTACCTGATCGCGGGTGATGGCCAGGAGCGCGCCCGCCTCGAAGAGCTGGCGCGCGCACATGGCGTCCAGCAACAGGTCCGTTTTCTCGGCGGCGTTTCCGACGACCTCCTGCCGGGCCTCTACGCCGCCTGCGACATGTTTCTGATGCCGACGCGTCGGGACGCGTCCGACGTCGAAGGATTCGGCATCGTCTTCCTGGAGGCGGCCGCCACAGGAAAGCCGTCGATCGGCGGAAGAAATGGCGGCGTGCCGGAGGCGGTCGCGGACGGGGAAACGGGCTTGCTCGTGGAAGGAACCAACAGTGGCGAACTGGCGAATGCGATCCGGACGCTCGCCAGGTCGCCGACCTTGCGAGCGACGATGGGGGCTGCAGGCCGGCGGCGGGTGGTGCGAGTGTTTTACGTGGGAGCGAGCCGCTCGAGAGGTTGAGGCGCTCCATCGCGAACTGACACTCGAGACCTGACTCTGCTCAAACCTCCGTTCTCGTCTGGCCGCTACTCTCAGCTCTGGCGAATGGTGAAGACGTGCACAACCGGCTGAGCCTCGGAAGGGTTGGTCGTCCAATCAATGCCGATTTGTGACACGAACAAGGAGGATGTAAGGTAGTCGAAATACGCGCCGCCAAACATGTACAACGCGTTCGCCTGACCGGAAATCGTGCTGATCGCGCTCACCGGGATCAGCGAGGCCGGATCGAACGACGATGGGTTGACCTTGCCCTGTGCGGCCGCCGCCAGGTCCGCGGGGTCGTAGACCCAAAGGTACGGCACCATCGTGCCGGCGGCCGGACCCGTGCCCGCGGACACCGGCGCTCCGCTCTGCCCGTGGACGCAGGTTGGTATGCCGTACCAGACGTGACAGATGCTCCCGCCATCCGCATAGCGGAATCCGGGAATCGTGCTGGCGAGCTGACCGAGGAACACCACGCCGTGCTTGGTCGGCAGGTCGATCCAGGCGGCCGCGGAGATCGTGTCGATCAGCGTGAACTCCGGGTTGCCGGGGTGGATATATCCGCCCTGCGAGGCATCGTACTTGACGTTGTAGTCGCAGTAGTTGTAGTTCGTGTCGCGGCGCTGCTTGCTGTTGATGTCGTGGTAGATCAGCCGCTGGCAGGCGATTGACAGCGTGAGTGGTCCCGGTCACGTCGGGCGGGGTGCTGTTGGACGGCAGCGATGCCGCAACCAGGGCTGCCCCCCAAGGCGACATGAGGTTACTCGCGGTGATCGGTGCGCCGATGCCGAAGGTGCCGCCGTTGGTGTACGCCGTGAACCAGGTCGGAACCGTCAGCATGTACCCCCGCGTCATTTGCGAATGCTCCTGCGTGCGCCAGGGTCCGTACGCCTGAACGCTCCCGTCCGCATTGAGGACCGACGTGCCGATCGAGGGATCGTGGTTCGAAACGACGTTGTAGCTGTCGCCGTAGGCCCAGCTACAGCTGGTCGTTGGCCCAGTGCAGTCCACGCGTCGGGAAAGAGTTGGGGTTTGCGATGAGGCGCTTGCCCTGATAGACATCGCCCCACGCCCTGATCAACGCGGCGCGCGGGGCGGCGTCGATGCTCGGTCCTGACTCCCGGATAACTCATCTCGTAGACGAGGTCACCCGGCAGCGCCGCCGGCATCAGCGTTAACCCCCGTCATAAGAAACTGCAAGTTGCCGCCGACGCGCCGCGCCGTCATGGCGCCACTCGAGTAGCGCGAAACGAACGCCGGCTGTCGGGGCCGGCAGCTTGAACAGCCCGGCGTACTGAAAATCGCTCGCGGTCAGAACCTGCTTCGCGGGTAAGAGCCTGGGATTCTGAGGGTTCTGAGGCCGCCGGACGACTTGAGCCTCGAGCACGGACGAGGCAACTCCGAGCTTGGATTGGAGCAGTGATGACGCGCCAACGCCGGCAGCAACCGACCCAAGGAAACGCCGCCTGCTGACTGCGGTATCGCTTGGGCTCTTGGTTCCGGAGCCTTTTCGGACGCCTTTGGGTTGCCTTTTATTCATGGAGATACTGTAGATCGAATTGAGTGCCCAGCAACTGGGGTGCCAGACGGATCAATGCGTCAGGCCGACGTCGCTTTTGACGACGATGTGTCAGGAGTCACTGCATTTATGGTGAATCCTACCGGGTTTCTCAGAATCCGGATGACCGGAGAACGCCGCTGCGATGAGACCGGCGATCACAGATATCGTACGAGCAGCGCCAATAACGCAACGCACACGACAACCCCGGCGGCGCCCAGCCAGACCAGATGTTGCTTGGCCAGAGTCTTCTGGCTGACGAAACGTTCGGGTGGCGCGAAGCGCGCGTGGGCCTCGCTGCGGGCCGCGCGCGCCTCTGGATGGACTCGAAACCACGAGTGCAGGAGTCCCGACGACAGCATCACGATGACCGGCCGGGCCAGCACGCGAGTGGCATGCTGCCCGAGTGTCTCGACCGCCGTCCTGAAGAAGAACTGTCCGCGCTCCACGAACCGCGCGCGATCGCCGGCGTCCGCGTGCAACGCCGCGAAATAGAACGCATCGCTCTTGCGAATCTCCTGCGCCGCCCACGTTTCGGTGGGAAACTCGAGCCTCTCGGGCTTCTGGAGATACGGGTATTCGTGCGTCGCCATCCAATCCGCGTAATGCAGCAGGCTGGCGCGGGCGTAGGCGAACATCGTGTCACGTTCACCGCGCTCTTCCTTGTAATGCAGGTACTTCCCCAACGACTGCAGGAACATCGTGTAGAACCAGCGCCGCTCGGGCTCGTCGAGGTGGCGCGCCTCGATGGCCTCCTCGGGATGGATGACCCGGCGGATGAGGCTCTCGGCCTTCTGCAGGAACCGCGCGTCGCCGGTCAGTCGATGACCGTCGATCAATGCGTTGAGCGAGTTGGCCGGGCCGCGCCCGGGACCGTGATACGCACCCCGGTCCGCCGAGGCTGTCGCGGCCCCGGTGTCGGCGGTGCTCAGCCACCGGAGCCGGCTCCGGCGTCCATCGTCGATGCTCAGGACGTACTCGGCGGAATTGACGACGGTCTCACGGCAGGCCTCGTCGCCGGTCAGGAAGTAGAACAGCATCAGGCCGGTCGTATAGTTGTGGTCCGCCGAAGGACCACCGCCGCCGGTCCGGCCCCGATCCGACAACGGGTAGGTCCGGTGCGTCGCGGTCCCCGCGTCGCCATAGTGATAGGTGTGCCAGAACAGGCCGTGGTTATAGGCCGACTTGTCGCGGGTCGTGTGGTAGATGTCGATGTCCACGACGTGCGCCGCGAGATCGGCCATCAACGCGCCCCATCGGGGATCGCCGGTCCTGACGAACTGATAGAGAAAGCCCGCGACCGTGTCGTACTGGTTGTTGTAGTGCGAAACCAGCGGCATCGGACCGGTCTGACGGATCGCTTCATGGTCCCCATAGACGTCGCCGAAATGGCGCCAGCCGTATTCGTCCACGACCTCCCGTTTGTGCTCGAAGCGGTCCGGACCATCAATGGCGATGCTGACAAGGCCGCCATGAATCGGATCGATTTCGCTCAGGAACGGAATCGCCGCCGTCGCCTGGCACCACGCCGGGTCCGCATGCCACCGCGGGCGCACGCGACACCATTCGAGCGGTGCGGCCGTCACCGCGTCCGCGGCAAATGAGAAGAAACACTCGTGGGTCTTCTGCTCGCCGCCCTGAATCTCGTGGACGTCCCCGTACTGTCTCGGGAAGATGCCGACGGTGAGTGCGCGTCCTGACGCGCTGATTGCCTTGGGGAAGTTCTGCCAGAACGCGGGCAACACCGCCGCCAGGTGTTGCCCGCCGGCATCGATCGCGACGATCGGTGTCGCCCGCTGGCCGATCCGCTCACCGCCATCGGCAACCATCCGATAGCCGCGAAAGGCGTTCGGGACCACGCCGCGCCGGTTGACGTGGTTCGTGCTCCGCCAGTTCTCGCCGCCGCTGGAGTCCTGGTAGATCTCGACGGACGCCGTCCACGACTCCCACGACGCACCGATCTCAGGCGAGCATCCGATCGCGGCCGGTTCACTCTCGGAGGCGAGCGCCAGCGTCAAGGACACGTCCCGAACGAAAAGGGAGCCGGGATCGCCGAGGTCCCAGAATCCGCCAGGATGGACGGCCGCTCTCGGGTTCCTGAGCGTGACCAGCAGCCGCACCGCAGCCAGTCCGGCGAAGAAATGCGCCCGCAGTTCCATCTCCAGGAACTCGTCGCGGTTACGCCGGACGGCGGCACGAATCAACACGCACGTTCGACGCGGCCCGGCAACCTCCACGGAGACGGCATTGATCTCGGTCGCACACCGGACGCCGTTCTCGTCTTCGACGAAGAGCCCGCTCAGACTTCGATCGAGCACGGACAGGTTTCCGATCGTCACGTCTGAAAACGGAATGTGCGGCCCTGGCTCGATGTGGAATCGTGCCGCCCCGGTGTCGATCCAGACGCCGTCGCCGGACCGCGTCACGACGATCGCTGGACCTTCAGGCACTTCTCCTGTTGCCGGAATCAGGTGGACGCTCTGCGAATCCGGCGACAGATCCGCGCTTCCGTCCACGAGAAGCCATCGGACCGAGCCGTCAGGCCAACAGTCGAGTGGGCGTGTCTGCACCGAGCGGCGCCGTCCGTCGAGGCCCTCGATTGACCAGGCCTGGGATGGCACGAAGCGGCCGCGCGGCAGGGGAACGCCCACCGTCAAAGGCTCGCCATGTCGGACGGGATGCGCCGCGTCCGCAAATGACGCCGACAGCTTGATGGCGTCGACGCCCGGATATTGCCCGGACAAGCTCATCGCGAGACCCTCTCGGGCCATAATGGAGGGCCAGCCGCTCCTTCGGAGTCAACGCTGCTCACATGCGGGAAGCCATCAAAACTGCCGTTCGCATCGTCGCCCTCGTGCTGATGTCGCCGGCGCTGGCGTCTTACTGGATTCGCGCGCGCGTAATCGGGCATGACCGCGCGCTCGAGGGCTCGAGCCAGGCCCTGTCGCTGCTTCCCGGAATCGGCGGACAATACCTGCGCCAGGCGTTCTTCGCCCGCACGCTGAACGGCTGTCATTCGACGGTCACGATTTCGTTCGGCACGCTCTTCTCCCAGTGCGGCGCCCGCCTTGACGAACGCGCCTACGTCGGACCGGGTTGCTTCCTCGGCCTGGTTCATCTCGAACGAGATGTGCTGCTCGGGTCCGGAGTCCACGTCACGAGCGGACGCCACACCCATGGCACCAGCGAGGTGGGCGCGCCGATTCGCAGTCAGGCGATCACCAGGACCCCGGTCCGCATCGGGGCTGGCTCCTGGATCGGCAGCGGCGCTATCGTCATGGCCGACGTCGGACAAAACAGCGTCGTCGGCGCCGGATCGGTGGTCACCGCGCCCATCCCCGACGATGTCGTGGCCGCCGGCGTGCCCGCGCGGATCATCAGACACCGCTCGACTCCTCAAGCCTCAACGGTGCTTCGCAGCAGCCAGTAGTCCTTCATCAACAGGAAGCGTCCGATGACCAATGCATCGATCGCCGACGAAAAGACGATCCGGACCGCATCACGGGGCGTGCAGGCGGTCGGCTCGTTCATCCCGCACAACGGGGTGTTGATCAACCCGGGCACGCCGCTTCGCTCGCGGTGTGTCTCGAGCAATCTGAACAGCGTGGGCGACTGGTCCTCGGTCACCATCTGCACCGGAATCGCCTGACGCTCGTCAAGCGACGCGCGCAGCCGATCGCGCCACTCGCCCTTGACGGGCGCCTGCAGTGTCCCGAAGCGCGAGCCCGCCGGCGCCTCGAGGCACTCGACCATCGAAGCGGCGGTCATCGACACCGGCAGCGGATCGTCGAGCGACGCGTGACGAAGAAAACGGTTGATGTTCTCGCGGGCGAACCGATTCGCCGGATCGCACAAGATGCCGCGCGTGTCGGCGGGACGCGGCCCGAAGCCCATCGGTCCCTGAAACCAGCCGACCACTGAACCCTGCGACAACAGCCGCGAGATTCTCGCCAGCAGGCGCGACCAGTCCGGTTCATACAGGTAATCGAGGCGGCAGTTCTCGAGGGCGAGCTTGATATCCTGTTCGGAAAACTCGGGACCGAGCGCCAGGCTTCGCAACTGCGGCGCCGGCGCCACACCGCCATCGAGTACGGCGCCGATGGCTCTTCCGCTCGCGTCGGGCACTGCGGCAACGACTGCCGAATCGCCCAGTGCCCGCACCAGGCCGGTCACGAGTCCCGGGCTCGAGAACAGGCTGCCCGTGAAGCCGACATGCCCAGGTCTCGGTCGCACTGCCATCTCGCCGGCCATGTCGATCACGACCGCGGTCACGCGCGCGGAAAAGCTGGCGGCGAGCGCCCGACGCTCCTGTTGCAGCGGCATGTTGAGCGACGCCTCGGACCCCAGTGCTGCCGCGCTCTCTCGCAGCGGCGCAATCACACGTTCGAGGTCCTCGTCGTTGAGCACGAAGCCACGGTCGGGCTCCCACGTCATGGCGCGTTCGAGCAACCGCGACTGCAATCCCCCAGACGAGGCCCCCAGTCGTTCGATTGCGTCGTACCGTGCGCACGCGCCAAGGCCGAGCGCATCGGCCATTTGGCTGATCGCGCGGAACAGCCCGGGTGCACCAGGCAGCGGCCTCAGTCGCGCCGCGCCTCGTTCGAAGATCGCCGATTCGCCGGCTTCCTCTCCCATCACGATCACCGGCATGTCCTGGTCGTCGCACACCGCGGCGAGCTGGCGCGCATCAGCCAGCGCGGTGACCACCGACTCGTGCGGACGCGCGCGCAGTTCGCGCTCGAGTACCTCGTCCGCCGGACCGGCGAACAGTCGACTGCCCTCCGCGGACGAATCGTGACGCGGGTCGTCCTCTCTCGAGCCTGCATCGTCCACGACGATGACGCGATCGATCTCGGTACAGGTCAGAGAGGCGCGCGTCAGACAGGCGGCAATCGCCGAGAGCGGATAGCCGCCGGTGTGACGGTAGCCGATGTGTGGCACACGGGCAAAGCTCTCCTCGGCCGCGGCCGCGGCCAGCGCGCCGTCAATCGACACGGCGGCGGCCGCCCGGCGCTGCTTGCCGCTGATGCCGAGCACCTTCATCGACGGCTGCGTCTCACCGTCGTGCCGACGGATGCGCGACGAGAAAATCGCCGATCGCCAGATAGTCCAGGTTGCCCTGCAGAAATGCCCGAATCGCATCGTCGGGCGAGCACACGATGGGCTCCTCGTGCATGTTGAAGCTGGTGTTGATGAGCGACGGGATGCCGGTGATCTGGTGATACTCCGTGAGGATCTTGTGGAAGCTCGGATTCGACGTCGCACTCACCAGCTGCGGTCTTGCCGTTCCGTCGACGTGCACGGCGGCCGGCGAGTCGCGCTTCATCGACTCGGTGCAGTCGAAGGTCAGCGTCATGAACGACGCGGCATGCTCTGCCCCGTCAATGTTGCGATAGCACTCGTGGCGCTTTTCGAACAGCGTGGCCGGCGCAAACGGCATGAACTCGGTCCGGCCGAGTCGCTGATTCAGCCACTGGTTCACGGCCGGCTCCTTGGCATGGTACAGAATCGAGCGGTTGCCAAGCGAGCGAGGCCCGTATTCCATCCGACCATTGAAACGCGCGACGACTTTCCCCGTCGCGATCAGCGCAGCGATCTTGGGCTCGATCGGTGTGTATTTCGTGAACGCCAGATGCGTGCGGGTCAGCGCGTCGGCGATCTCGTCCGGCGTAAACGCCGGCCCGAGGAACACGTCCGGGAGCGGCTTCGACAGCTTGTCCGCGGCGTCAGTGCCGGCGAACTGGAGGAGCGCCGCGCCGGTGCCGCAGCCGCCGTCACCCATGTTGGGGTGAATGAAGATGCGCTTGATGCCCGGCAGCTCCTTCAGCCGCTGATTCAGCTTGACGTTGGCGGCGACGCCACCGGAGAGCACGAGGTTCTCGAGGCCCGTCTTCTGAACGTAGTGCCCGACATAGTTGCAGGCCACGCGCTCGAGCACGTGCTGGTAGGCGGCGGCGACGTCGATCTTCGGGAATTGCGTCGCCAGCAGGCGCGAGAAGTAGACGTTGTTGACTTCGAGAATACGGAAGTCTCCGGCCTCCTGGGCGAATCGTGACAACAGCACGTCACGCAGGACCAGGGGATCGCCGTAGGCGGCAAGACCCACGATCTTTCCTTCGTGGCGGCTGGGCTGAAAACCAAGCGCCGAGGTGACCGATTCGTAAAACGTCCCGAGCGAATGCGGGTACTGCAGGCTGTGGACGCGCTCGATTGATCCATTGCGGCCAATCCCGATGCTGCCCGCCAGGCCAGAACCGTAGCCGTCGAGCGTCACCACCAGCGCTTCGTCGAAGCCGCTGGTGTAGTACGCGTTCGCCGCATGGCTGGCGTGATGTTCGACGCGCTTGAGCCGGGGCGCCAGACCGAAATCGTCCAGCGCGGACTCCAGCTCGTCATGCCATTTGCGGTGAAACGCCGAGGCGCTTCCGGCCCCATTGCGTCGAGCTTCGCTTCGCCACGTTCCGCGAGACCACGCTTTCGTTGGCCAGAAATCTGTACGCCAGCGTTTTCGCCAGTCCCTTGTCCATCCGCTCGTCGGGATTGCGGAGGCCTGGAATGTCGACGGTCCGCTGCGGCACCCGCGCGCGAGCCGCTTCGATCCTGGCGCTGGTCTCAGGAGACTCGACATCGTCGAGAAACTCGCGCTCGTCTGCGAGGTTGCGCTCGAACAGCCGGGTTTCTTCCTCCCATCCGAGAAACGGATAGACCACCGACTGAACCTCGGCGGGATCGGTGCGAGTGGCCTGCAACGCGTCGGCGAGCGCGCGCCAGGGAAAGCCATCCTGCAGCTTGACCCTCGTGAACCGTTCTTCAGCCGCGGCGTAGGTGATTTCCCCGTCCTCGACAATCGTGACGGTGGAATCCTTGTCGAGCGGCGAGAGCCCGATCACTTTCATGACACACGCTCCGGGGGAGAAATGAGAGATTGCAGAAAGCCTTCAGGCGTGCCGGGCCGACCGCCCAGCTCGCGAAGGAAAAAGTCGCAGTACGCGCTGATCCGATCGAGAAACCGACCGAGGTCCGCCGTCGTTCGTACGTAAGGCGTGCAGCCCGGCTCCACCGACGGACTGTGCAGCGTCAGCGAGAAGGTTCGCACGCCTCGTCGAAGCAAGCTCAGGGAGAGTGCTTTCATTTCGTCGAGCGTGGACCCTTCCGGTGACAACATGATCTTGTTGACGACGCGAAGGCGGGACAGCACGCCGACGATCCGCGTCCGTTCGAGCGATGGCGAAGAAATCATCCGGTGCAGCCGCGGCGCCATTGGTCCCGCGACGCCCGTGTAGTCCGTCGAGCACGGGATCTCGAGCAGGCGCCGCTGTGATCCAAAGAAGAACGGCGTGGTGTCGAACCCGTCAAACGAGGGTCCGCCCTCAGACGCGTAGTTCATCCGCGGGTTGACGCTGACGTCGACAGTATAGCCCAGCGCCTCCAACGCCGACGCCGTGGTCGGCCCGAACCCGTAGCGGCCAGCCTTGAACACCGCCGGAGGACGCCCGAACGATTCCGCGATCTGGTTCGACAGCACTCGCAGCTTTTCGGTCTCGAGCGCCGCGCCCAGGCAGCACCCGAAGCTATTGCGTGTGGTGAGCTCCTCCGACAGCGGCGGATTCACCCACGGGTGCAGATGCGCGCCGATTCGCGCACGGCCCTGATCGGCGAACTCCTTCAGTGGGGCAAAGCCATCGGCCTGGCTGGCGATCGGAAAATCGACGACGTAGGTCGGAACGATCTGGCGCGCCGACAAGATGTTCTGCAGGCGATCGACGTGCCGCATCGCGCAGCACGCTGGTGCTGGTGCGGGAATACGGCGCGTTCCAGTCGAACTCCTCTTCGGTGTCCACGATCACAAACAGCTGCGGCGGCGCGTGCGCGTCGATCCGGACACGCTCGCAGCCGTCGTAATTCAACTGCATCACGGGATGCCTCGCACGATCGACGGGCCGAGTCGCGTCGCGATCGACAGGGGCAGCTTCTTCCACAACCTGATCGCGAGTTGAAGCTTCGGATTGGTGGGACTCACGTTCGGGAGCGCCGCCCCGTTCAGCAGCGCGTACTCCCAATGCAGCGCAACCGGCCTGGCGCCCCACTGCTCTTTGAATTTGTAGGTCCCCTCGTGCGGGGTCGAGCGTCCGAAATCGAGCACGTCGCAACCGTCGGCGACCGCGCGCTCGATCACGCTCCAATACAGCAGATGGTTCGGACACAATGTGCTGTAATCGCGAATCGACGAGGCCCAGGGCACCTCGACGCCCCGGCCGGTTCGATAGGTGATTCCCGCCGCCACCGTGACGTCTTTCAACCGGACGACGTGAATCCGTGCCCTGTCGGCGAAGGACCCGCAGGACTTCCTCGAAGAACCGCCGTCCGTACACCGGGGTGCCGAGGTCGCGCATGTTTCGTGCGAACACGCCGTAGAATTCGGCCACCAGCTCGGCGCCGCCGCACTCGCTCGTCAACTCCGACTTCTGCGCCTTGCGAATCTGGTTGCGGACCTTCCGATCGAGCCGATCCCACATCCCCGCTTCGAGCGGCAGCTGCATCGACACCTTGTGCTCCTTGCAGGGAAGCGCGGGACACCGGCGTGCGACATGCCGCAGCTCGACGTGACGGCAGCGCTGCTCCCGCGCCACTTCCGTCGCTGCGGCCACCAGTGCGTCGGCCGCCGCCGGCGAATCGGCGGCGATCCCCCCGTAGTTCAGGAACGGCAACGAGGTCAGCGATCGGCCGAACACGGCGCTGTTGATGAACACCAGCGGCAGGATGCCGGCGATACGGCCGCCGTCCCGGGCCACCAGGTAGATTGATCGGTGGCCGAAGGCCCGCTCGAACACGCCGCGCCACGCCCAGACGTGGTACCCGCTCGCGTCAGGGTGCCCTGTCGCATAGCCATCCCACTCGGAGGCGTCGCGCGCGGCGGCGATCGCCACGCTGACAGACATCGGGGCCAGGTGCGGGTGCCCGGGCGGATCGCTGCACACGACTGGATCGATGGCGCTCATCTCAGGCTGTCCGCGCCGACGTTTCGGTCGCGCCCAGGCCGAGGACGGTCGCCACCGATTTGAATCGGAACTCGTTGAGCAGCCGCCGCAGCCGCACCGAGGTCCGATCGAGACCGGTGTAGTGCCGGATCCGGGTGGATCGGCCGACCGCGAATCGCGGCTGGTCCGGATCGATTTCCCACGGATGAAAGTAAAACACGACAGGCTTCCCTTCGCGGCGATTCACTCGGCCAATTCCCCAGCGCGTCCACGAGTACGGCAGCAGACGGAAGTAACCACCGCCGGCAATCGGCAAATTCACGCCTCCCAGCCGCATCGTCGATGCGGGCAGTTCGACCAGCGTGCCGGATCGCCGGCGCAGCACGTGGGCATGGCGCTCGGCGTTGGGAATCCCGTAGCGATCGTGATGAATCGGGAAGATGCTCGCGTCGTACGCGTAGCCTTCCTCGACCAGGACGTCGAGCGCCCACAGGCTGGATTCGATGACGGAGTAGCTCGGCGCCCGGTAGCCGAGGACGGGCGCGCCCGCTGCCTGTTCCAGCACCGCTTTCGAGGTCCGGACGTCTTCCCGGAATTGCGCCGGCGTCAGCGTATAGATCAACTGGTGGTGGTAGCCGTGCGACGCCACCTCGTGCCCAGCCGCCGCGATTTCCCGAACCAGCGCAGGAAACCGCTCCGCGACCCAGCCGAGGACAAAGAATGTCGAGGACACACCCGCCTGGTCGAACAGCTCCAGTACCCGTTGGGTGTTCGACACGACCCGGCTCTCGAAGCCGCCCCAGCCGGCGCGCGACACGACGCGCTCGAAGGCGGAAACCTGAAAGTAGTCCTCGACGTCGACGCTCATCGCATTGACGATCCCGCCGGCCGCAGCTGCGCCCACGCTCATTGCGCCCCGCGCCGGAGCAGAACCGTCTTGATGGTCTCGAGCACGATCACGAGATCGAGCGCGAACGACAGGTTCTTGATGTAGTAGAGGTCGTACTGCAGCTTCTCGATCGCGTCCTCGACACTGGCGCCGTAAGTGTAGCGGACCTGGGCCCAGCCGGTCAGGCCCGGCTTGAGGACGTGACGCTGGCCGTAGAACGGAATCTTGGCGGTGAGTTCGCGGACGAACATCGGACGCTCGGGCCGGGGGCCGACGAAGCTCATGTCACCGCGCAGAACGTTCCACAGCTGCGGGATCTCGTCGAGGCGCGCGCGCCGCAGAAAGCGGCCGACCGGCGTCACGCGATCGTCATTCTTCGAGCTCCACACCGGGCCGCTGGCCGCCTCCGCGTCCACGCGCATCGAGCGAAATTTGTACACCGCGAACGTGCGGCCGTTGAGCCCCACGCGCTCCTGCTGGTAGAGCACCGGTCCGTGTGACGTCACCTTCACGAGCAGGGCGACGATCGCCATCAGCGGCAGACCTACCGCCAGGGCGGCCAGCGACACCGCCACGTCAAACATTCGTTTGATGGCAACGGACACGTGGGTCTTGCGGAAGCCGTCGGCGAAGATGAACCAGCTCGGGCGGAGGTTCTCGACCGCGATCTTGCCGGTGTATTCCTCGTAGACGGAGGCCAGATGGTCGAAGTTGACGCCGTTCTGCACGCGGATGTCGAGCAGCCGATCCATCGGCAGCCGGCCCCGGGCGTCGCTCAGACTCACCACCACCCGGTCCACGTTGAGTCGCTGAACGAGCGCCGGGATGTCATCGATCGTACCGATCACGCCGGGGTTGATCACGGCCGCGCCCACTCGCGACGGATCGGGATCGACGAACCCGACGATTTCGACACCTAACTCCTGCCGCCGTTCGAACAGCTCCCGCGCCAGCGCGATGCTAGCCGCATTCGTGCCGACCAGCAGCAATCGCTCGCGCGGCGCGGCGCGCTTGGTCAACCAGCTGAAGAAGAGCCGCCAGGCCAGGATCAGCGAGATGATGAGCACCGCGGCGTACAGGAACACACCGCGGCCGATCACCCAGTCGGGCAGCCAGAAATAGATCACGGCCAGGATCAACGACGTCGCGCCGAGCGCCTGAAGCAACCGGACCAGGAGATCGCGCGTGTCGACGATCGTCCGCAGATCGTACAGGTCGGCGTAGTGCAGACATACCTGGCAGACGACCACGATCAACAGGACGCGAAGAATCCCGTCCAGGTCGGCCTGGAGGGTCCAGTAACCGTCCTGCAGGCGGAGGTAGCTGCCGAGCGCCACCGCGAACGCCAGCACGACCGTCTCGCCCGCAAGGAGCACTACTGTTCGCCACGTGCGTGTCACCATGAATTACGTACCGTCATTGCGCGAGCGCAGCCCGAAGCGTCTTTTCGGCGCCGGCGCCTTTCGCGAGCGATCGTAATCGCCGTAGTAGTGACCGTACTCGTGCCCGAGCACCCCGCGCTGGTCGCGGTTGAGAATAACGCCCAGAATCCGGTCGGCGCCGAGCGCCGCTGCCGCCCGCTGCACGAGCGGGTACGGGGTCGAGCACGCATTGATCACGATCAACGCCTTGTCGATCATGCCGGCCAGGAGATTGGCGTCCGAGAGCATGGCGACGGGCGGCGTGTCGACGATCACCCAGTCGAACTGATCCATCGCATCGGCCAGCAGCTGCTTCATGTTCTCGGACACGAGGAGGCTCATCGGGTCTGATGTCGGCTGGCCCGAAGTCAAGACCCAGAGGTTGCGCGAGACGGCGTGGACCGGCAGCCGGCCGCCGTTCGGACCGCGGAGGTTGTCGACCAGGCCATGGTCGTTGGGCAGGCCGAACATCTCGTGCACGCTCGGACGCCGCAGGTCGGCGTCCAGCAGCAGCACGCGCCGATCGAAGGAGTGGCTCAGCGTAAGGGCCAGGTTCGTCGCAGTCAGTGTTTTCCCTTCGGCCGGCACGGCGCTGCCAATCATCACGCTGCGGACGCCGCGCAGGGACTGCTCGTGGTGCAGCACGGCCGCGACGCGCCGGCACTGCTCCACCAGTCCGGTGTCGGCCTCGTCGCCGAGCACGATCTTGTCCATCAGGTGATGCGGAAACCGGTAGGGCGCGATCGGCTCCGAGATCGTCGCCGCGGCAGGCGTCGGCTCGGGATGGGCGTCCCTGGCGTCGAAGGACCACGTCTGGAGCACCTCGTCGGCGCTCTTCGCCACCGTCACGGTCAGCGGGGTGCCGGCTGGCGGGACCAGGCGGGCACGTTCGAGGGCATCGGTCAATCGGGGCATGGTGAACCTGTCCTCAGAAGAAAGAGAACCGACGCGGCCGGCTCACGCCGCTGAAGAGCGGCCGGGAATCGGTGGCCGCCGCGGGAGCCGCGGAGTCCGCGTCCGCCGATCCCGGCTGACCAATCGCGAAGTCGCGGCAGACTTCGAGGATGAGATCCCGGTTGACCGGCTTGGTGTCGGCGGCAAGACCGGACAAGAGCGCGTTGTCACAGATGACGCTCGTGACCCTCGGGATGCCGCGCGAATGTTCGTGAATCGCCGTGACCGCCTCGCGAGTAAAGAGCGCGTCCGCATTCCCGCCGGCCACGCGCACCCGTGCGGCGATGTACGCGGCCGTATCGCGCAGACCGAGCGGCGGCAGTTCGCACCGGAGCGCGACGCGCTGCTTCAACTGCCGCAGTTGCGGTTCGTTGAGCCGACCGGCCAGCTCAGGTTGGCCGACGAGTACGACGGCCACGGACCGGCCGTTCGACTCGGTGTTGGTCAACAACCGGACTTCTTCGATCAGCTCGTGGGGCAGGCTTTGCGCCTCATCCACGACGAGCGCCAGCACGCCGCCGCTGGCCGTCCGCTGGACCAGCGCTCGTTCGAGCTCGCGAAGGAAGGCGGTCTTCGACGTGGTCGCCTCAGGTCCAAAGGCGAAACCAGATGCGATGTACTCGTAGAACTCCAGTCGCGTGAGCGTCGGATTGGAGAGGTGCACAATCGTCGCGTTGTGACCGTTCGCGGCGTGCAGCGCGGCCCGCACCAGCGTGGTCTTCCCGGTGCCGGCTTCCCCGAACAGCACCGTAATGCCGGAGCGCCCGGTGAGCCCGTAGCGCAGGTGCGTGAGGGCCTCCCGATGCCCATTCGACAGGAAAAGAAAGCGAGGGTCGGGCGACAAGTCGAACGGCCGCTCTCGCAGACCGTAATACTGCTCGTACATCGTTAGCTCAACAGTCTCCAAGCGATGGCGGCCATGCTACTGAGCAGCACGGCGGCAGCGCTGACCGGGCCGGCCGCGCGGCGCCGTTTCGCCCGTGATGTTCGCCGTATATTCGGAAACGTCGCCAGCACCGGAAAGTTCAACACGAGCCGCACGTCCTCCTCGGACCGCAGCGCCCGGTCAAGGTATTCGGCCGCCGCCGCCCAGGCCGCGCCAGCCGCGAGCGCAACGCCCAGACCCAGCAGATACAGTTTCGGCCGATCCGGACTCGACGGCTTTTCCGGCAGCCGGGCCGGATCGAGAACCTTGAATTGCTCGCCGATCTGTCGCCGTTCGAGGTTCGCGGCAATCTGCGATTCCTGCTTCTTCGCCAGCAATGTCTGATAGGACGTCTGGATTGTGCTGTAGTCGCGTGTCAGTTCGGTGAGTTCCGATTCGCGTGTGGGCGCCGCCTCGAGGCGGCGCTGGTATTCGGACAGCGCGACGTGGAGGCGCTTCTCGTCGGCGGTTTTCGACGCGATGTCATGGTCGAGGTTGGCCATCTCTTCCTTCGCCTCTTGCAGACGAGCCCGACGCGCCTTTTCGGCGGCGCTCGCGGGCGGATCCGCCGACATCGGTCGCTCGCCGCTCTCCGTGTCCACCCGCCGCTGCAGCTCGGCAATCGCATGCTTCAGCCGCAGGACGTCGGGGTGCTTGGGTGTCAGCCGCCCCAGCATCGCCTCCAGGTTCAGCTTAGCAACACGGAGTTGCTCGGCGGCCGACGCGGGCGCAGCGTCCTCCGCGCCCGCTGGACGGACACTGGAAAAGTCCGACGCGTCGGGCATCGAGTTGTCGGCGACCAGACGTTCGAGCACCTGCCGTCGGTCCCGATCGCGATTCAGCGAGTTCAGCAGCGCCTGCAGCTGCATCTCGGTGTTGTGGACGCCCTGCATGTTCGCGTCGACCTGCGTCGGCAGCTGCCCGTTGTTCTTGCGCCTGTAATCCTCGAGCCGCTTCTCGTTCTCGATCAGCTTGCGACGAGCGTCCTCGAGCTGCGACTCGAGGAACTGATTCGTCCCTTCGGCCAGCGCCTCGCGGTCGCGCAGGCTTTCGTCGATGAAGAACGAGGCGAGCCGTTCGGTGACGCGCATGGCGGTGAGCGGCTCGCTGGCGGTGTAGCTGATGCGGAAGGCGTCACCCTTCACGACCTCCACGTCGATGTCTTTCCGCATCCGCTCGACGATGTCCTCCATGATCGCGGTCTTGCGACTATCAGCGTACAGGTTGAAATCCTTGATGATATTCTCCAGCCGGGTCCGGCTGAGAATCTGCTGGCTGATGGCCTGGAGACGGTCCTCGATCCGCGTGGTCACGGTCGACCGGACATAGCTCTCTGGCACCCGCTGCGGCACCACCAGGATCAACGTGTCCGACCGGTAGAGGTTCGGCAGTCGATAGGTCACGAGTGACGCGGCCGTCGCGATGACAACAAAAGGCAGGAGGATCCGCCATTTGTGCCGCCACACAATCTGCAGCAATATTTCCGGCGTGTATTGTTTGCCTGGAATCATAGCGTTAGGGCTCTTTCCGAGCGCGAACATCGCGGATGAGGGGCAGGTACGCGCTCAGCCCGATCACCACACTCTGACGTGAAAGGCGGGGCGCCGAGATCCACCGTGCTCGACTCCGGCGGGATCTCATAGTGGTAGTTGGCGTACTGGCCGAACACGGCGAATTTACTATTGAGCGCGAAATCGAGCCGCGACGTGGCGCTGTAGGTATTGAACCGATCCGAGCCAAATCCGATCGTCCCGTCCGTGTATCCGATGCCCGTTGACCATCTGAGTCGCCAGGCGAGCTGACCCGCCACGCCCGCATCGATCGAATCGCTGAGCAGCGGGCGCCGCGAATCCGAATCTGAACTCCGTGGCGCGGTTGTAGCCGAGCCAGGAACTCCAGGTGCGCCCGAATCCGCGGGTGAGCCGCGCCGAGCCGTTGAGGCGGTAGTGAGTCTCCCCAAGGTAGCGGGTCGCAGTGGTCGAGGTACGTGAACGAGAGCGCCGTGCGGCGCGCAAACGTCAGCGTGTCGCCGTAGTCGACGCCCGCGTCGATCGTCACGTTCACGAGCGGCGCCTCGGCGGCGAACGCGTACTCGCTCTGGTCGCGCCCGTATACTGAAGTGCAGTCCGAGGGCATGGGTGAGGCTGATGCCGGACACCGGCGGTGGCGTGCCAGGCCCGCAGGTTGTTTTCCGGCGCATCCGGCACTCGCGAGTCGCGTCCATCGACGGTTGCAAACACGCTGGTCTGCTTGGTCAGGTGGTCCGTGATACCAACTGTCGCGTTCAGCGCGAGGGTCGGCTCGGCGACTGCGGTCTGCCCGAAGCCGGGATCGATCGGTCCCACCGGGCCGCCGCCTGAGGCGAGGAAGGGCGCAAACTGGAAGAACGGTGAGTACTGGACGGAGCCGCTGGCATCCAGAACCAGTCTGGACGTCACAGATGTGTTCAACGACGAGATCACCTGGTAGGCCGCTGCCGTCAGGTCGGGATTCGAAGCGTATCCACGCGCCGTCGTGGAACCGCTCAGCGCGAAGTGCGTGCGTTCGCCCTCGCGGTCGTACGCGAGCGTTCCGGCGATGCCCCCCGTCGCGCCACTCCCCATCAGCCGCGGATCAAGAGCCGCCGAGGGTGGCGCGTCCGGATATGTCTCCCGGTCGTAGCCGCCCAGGAACGCGCCGCTCAGATCGAGGCCCTGGGTCCGCTGCTCGTCCGGCTGCGCGCCGAATGCGCCCGCGTACGGTCCGTTCGCGCGTTGCGCGAGGGCCGGCGCCGCCGTCAGCCACGCCAGCAGTGTGCACAGAAACAACGCCACGAAGGGTGGTGCGCTCACTGCGGATTCGGCGGTTCCCGTCACGGAACGATGACCGTATCGTGAGGTTTGAGCTGGATGTTCTGCGCCAGATTCTTGCCCGAGACAACATCCTTGTAGTTGAAGAGATGACTCGTCTGGCGGCCGTTTTCATTCCTGACAATCAGGATATTCTTTCGGTCAGCGTAGTCCTTCAGGCCGCCGGCAAGCGAAATGAGCTCCAGCACCGTGGTCGGAGCCACCAGCGGATACGGGCCGGGCTTGCTCACTTCGCCCGTGATGAACACCTTCCGGCTGTTCATCTGCTTCACCACGACCGAGACTGCCGGATCTTCGAAGTACTCCTTGGAGGCCCCGACCAGCCAATCGCGCAGTTGCGTCGGTGTCAGGCCGGCCGCCTGCACGTCGTTCAGAAGCGGCAGCGAGATCTTGCCGTCGGACCTGACCGCCACGTCGCCGGTCATATCCTTTTCGCGCCAGTACACGATGGACAGCACGTCCTCGGGACCGATGATGTAATCGGCTGGCAGTCTCTGCCGCGGGCCCGGCGGCGCGCGATGGCAGCGACCGCATCGTGCCCGACCGGCGCAGCCGGCGGTTGCTGCGAAGCCGCGTCGGCCGAGACGAGACCCGGGCCGATCGCCAGCATCAGCATCAGCATCAGCGCCAAGTCAGCGATACTCCTTGAACGGAATTTGACAGTCATGCTTTCTCAGGAAGTTGAGGAATCGCTTGTAATCGCGCGATTCCATGTTGAAGAGCCGCGACACGATCTTGTAGTTGCCGTGAGCCTCTTCGAGCCCCCGGCGGACGACCTCGCGCACGTTGTCGCGGGTGATCTCGCGCTCGATGAAGCGCGGGTAGACCGTCGTCCAGAACGACTCGCGCTGTTCGATGCATCCGCTTGTACAAGTTGTCGGTGACCGTTCGCCGCCGCTCGCGCTTCGGCCTCAGCATGATGGGATCCTGCGCGGTGATCTCCCACGGCAGATGCTCCACGTCGATGACGTCGCCCGGCGCTGTCACGATCACGCGCTCGAGCACGTTCTCGAGTTCGCGAACGTTTCCCGGCCACGACGTAGTTCGTCAGCGCCTTCATTGCGGCCGGCGACACGCGCATGATCGGCAGCCGGTTGGTCTCGACTGAACCGCGAACGGAAATGATCGACGAGCGCCGGGATATCGTCCGGCCGGTCGCGAAGCGGCGGCACGTTGAGGTGGATGACGTTCAGCCGGTAGAACAGGTCCTTCGCGGAAGAGGCCCTGCGCGATCATCTCGCCAAGGTTGCGGTTGGTGGCCGCCATCACCCGCACGTTGACGTGGCTCCGGGCCGTCGTCAGCGCCCACCTTCTGGAACTCGCCGGTTTCGAGGAAGCGCAGCAGCAGCCCCTGCATGCGCAGCGTCATCTCGCCGATTTCGTCGAGAAACGCCGTGCCCATGTGGGCGGATTCGAGCTTGCCGGGCTTGTCGCGATAGGCGCCGGTGAAGCTGCCTTTGACGTGGCCGAAGAGCTCGGATTCGAGCAGCGTCTCGGGAAGTCCCGCGCAATTGACCGGCGCGAACGCATCCGAGGCGCGGGACCCGCGAGCGTGAATGGTCCGGGCGACGACCTCCTTGCCGACGCCGCTCTCGCCCGTAATCAGCACTTTCGCGTCGGAGCGCGCCACGCGGTCGATCTCCTGCTGGAGCGCAGCCATTGCGGCACTCCGCCCGATCAATTGGGCGTCGGTCCTGGACGGCGCGGCAAATGTGCCGGGCTCAGCTCCCGCTTCGACCATCTCTCTCATATCGCTAGACGGGCTCCAGTCGTTCGAGAACTTGACGGTGCTCCGGCGCGATCGCCAGGAACACCGCGCCGAGGCCGAAACCGTTGTCGCGTCCCCGCTCGAGGAGCGGAAACACCCGGCACACTTCGATGTCTGCCGTGAGCGGCGTTCCCCACAGGTTCAGCCGGAGTCGGCCGCGCTCGCCGGAGTTGATGAGCTGGCTGGTGCGAAGCAGTACTCCCGCTGGGCTGATATCAAGCACCTGCACGTCAACCGTGCTCGGCCACGTGGCCGGTTGCTCATGAAGGGGCGTTCTGACTGCGCGTCTGCGTTCCTGCACATTGTCCCTGTGTTGTGACGTGAGAGGTCGCACTACTGACCCATGGTACCGCAGCCACCGCGAGACTCTCTCACCTTAGCAACAAAGTCGCCACCAGCTGGTAGTCATTTGTCTGCCTATGGAAGCAGAGAACGCGTGCGCCTGAAGGAGCTCCGGGAGTGGTCGTCGAGAGGAAGACTACCGTCTGGATACGCCTACTTGCAGGACAAAAGTCCTCTAAATCGAGGATTATCAGCCGACTTGCGCTTCGGCTATCACGCCGCTCACCAAGGCGGTCAGGCTGTCTGAAGGCGAAACGAACTCGAGACCCATCGCGTAAAGAGCCTGGGGTTCTTCGCTGATCTGCGTCAGAGAGCGCACGACAGTCTCGATTCGCACTGATTGGCCTTCGACCGTCAATCCGAGCTGCCGGCTCGACCCGATCGGCGCAGGCATCGACGTTTCGATGAGTGCTCCAATCGCGCTGATGTTCACCACGCGGGCAGGCCGCACTATCTCGAGAGCGCCTCGCAGGCGACCGACGACTTCTGAACGGACCGCGGCCCGTCGATCAGCGAATACGTTCACGGAAGAGATCGGGCGTCAAAAGCCACTCGCCATGCGGTCGCACGCTGGAATTAACCTGAAGTAAGTCGCCGGCGCGAACGACAACCGATGATACCAGAGCTTCTATGTGCAAGCCCCCTGCCAGCCCAGGAACGCTTCACTTGGACCGACTGGAAAGTGGAATACCGAAATGGTTGCCACTGGAAACAACCGCGATGGGGCAAGTTACCGCGGTCCGGAACCGATACTGCGCTTGATATGATCTCCCATGCCGCAGAGCTGACTGGTACAGACCTTGCTCTTTTACGTCCTTCGGCTCACTTTGTGTCCAATTGATGTGCACATTTGCCGGTTTGAGGTCGCGAGCGTAGCGTTCCGATGCAGAGAATCCTGATCGCGGACGACTCCGCGACCATCCGCAAGATGGTCCGAGCCTCGCTCCAGTCGCTGGCGGACACGCAGTTTCTCGAGGCCAGCACCGGGCTGGAAGCGATCGAACAGCTCGCCGTCGCGAGAGTGCAGCTGGTGATCCTCGATCTGAACATGCCGGACATGCACGGTATCGAGGTATTGCGATTCGTTCGGCGCCACGAGCAATACCGCCAGCTCCCGGTCATCGTCCTGACCACGCGCGGCGACGATTCCAGCCGGGAAGCAGCGGTCGAAGCCGGCGCCACGACTTACATGACCAAGCCGTTCGCCCCACAATCGCTGGCGGCGACCGCCCGTACGCTGTTGAACGGGCCGGCGCCCATCGTCACCGCGGGATCGCCATCGTGAGCGACGAGTTCTTCGCGGGGTTCCTGGACGACTATTTCGCGGAGTGCGAAGAGCACCTGACCGCCGCCCGCTCGGCGCTGCTTGCAGCTCGAGACGGCCACCGACCCAGCCCGACCGCGCAGAGGCGCATCGTTGACGACCTGTTTCGCTACTTCCACTCGCTCAAGGGTATCTCCGCGATGGTGGAGTTGCGGCCGGCGGAGC
This sequence comes from uncultured Acidobacteriota bacterium, assembly GCA_963711765.1. GTDB lineage: Bacteria > Acidobacteriota > Vicinamibacteria > Vicinamibacterales > CAVVIG01 > CAVQFC01. Next base: position 148,747 of record CAVQFC010000002.1, read on the forward strand.
GCCTGGCCCACGAGCTCGAGAGCTATCTGCGAGCCGTTCGCGCCGGCGAGCTCGCGGTCAGCGCCGACGGACTCAACCTGCTGATCGAGGGGACGCAGCTCCTCGAACGGATCGTCCAGGCGCACCGAGGCCACGAGGCGCTCCCGGCGATCGACGATGTCGTGGGGCGGGTCGCGGTCGCACTGCCGGCCGCCGCGCCGCGCCACGGCAATTCGGAAAGTGCTCCGGTCCGAGCTGGCGCCGATTCGCCGGCCGTCAGCCTGTGGCAATGCACCTTCGCGCCGACGCGCGAGCTGCTGGCGGGCGGCGTGGGCGTCGACGCGATTCGCAAGCGTCTCGGCGAAGTCGGGACCATCGTCAATGCGACGCCGCAGGTCAAGCCGGACGGCTCGATCGCCTTCGAGTTCGTCCTGCGCGTTCCAGCCGGCGTGGACGTGAAGGCGGCGCTGGACGGACTTCCCGTCGCCATCGAAGCGCTCGAGGCGACAGCGGCGGCCTCGGCGTCCGCGCTCGCCGCCGGTTCCTTCGATGAACCTGACGCCGCCGGCGCGCTCTCGACCCCGCTATCGCAGGTCGTCCGCGTCGATCTGGCGCGGCTCGACGAGTTGATGCGCCACGTCGGCGACATGGTGATCAGCCGCGCCCGCCTGCTGGACACGCTGGCGCGGATCGAGCCGCACGTGCCGGCCGTCGAGTGGCGCGCGGTGCAGGAGAACGCGGTCGCCATCGATCGACAGCTGCGGACGCTGCGCGAAGGCCTGATGCGGGTGCGCCTGGTGCCGGTCGGCGAAATCTTCCGGCGCATGCCGTTCGTGGTCCGCGATCTCGCCCGCGAAGCCGGCAAGCGCGTCACGCTCCTGCTGCAGGGGCAGACCACGGAGATCGACAAGTACCTGATCGAACGGATGATGGACCCGGTGCTTCATCTGGTCCGCAACGCGGTCAGCCACGGCATCGAACCGCCGGACGAACGCATCGCGAGCGGCAAACGGCCGGAGGGCACCATCACGCTCAGCGCTTCCGCCGCCGGCGAACTGGTCACCATCGAGATCGCGGACGATGGCCGCGGCGTGAATGCGGCGGACGTGATCGCGCGCGCGCGCCAGGCCGGGCTGCCGGTTCCGGCCGGCCAGGTCGATGCCAACGCGCTGCTGGCGCTGCTCTGCTCGCCGGGCTTCTCCACCAAGGACGAAGCCGACCGCGCCAGCGGCCGCGGCGTCGGCATGGCCGTCGTGAAGGAGACCGTCGAGCGGCTGTCGGGTACGCATCGCGCTCGACAGCGAATCGGGAGTCGGTACTCGCTTCACGATTCAGCTGCCGCTGACGCTCGCGATCGCGGACGCCCTGATCGGCCGGGTCGGCCCCGAATCGTTTGCCGTGCCGCAGAGCGTGGTGCGCGAGGTGATCGAGGTCAACCTCAGTGACGTTCGCCGGATCGAGGGAAACGAGATCATTCCCTATCGCGATGCGTCGCTGTCGATCGTGCCGCTCGCCCGCCTGTTCGGGATCGACGCGCCGTTGTCGGCCCGCTTCCACGTCTTCGTCATCGGCAGCGGCGCCGGCGCCGTCGGCTTCGCGGTCGACCGCATCGTCGGCCAGCGCGAGATCGTCGTCCGGGCCATCGCCGATCCGCTGGTCCGTGTGGACGGCATCTCCGGCGCCACCGATCTCGGTGACGGCCGCGTCGTCCTGATCCTGGATCCCACCGTGCTGGCGCGGCTGACGCGTCAGCGATCGGCCAGGGTCATCGCTGACTCGTCAACCTGGGGACGCATTCGCGCCTGAGGCCGCATGACTGACACCACCGACAACTACATCGTGTTCTCCGTCGCCGGGCACGTCGTACGCCCTGCGCAGCGGCGACGTCCAGCATGTCGAAATGGTGGAACAGGTCACCCGTGTGCCGAACGCGGCGCCGTTCGTGGACGGCGTGGTGTTTTCCCGCGGCCAGGTGGTGCCCGCGGTCAATCTCCGCTGCCGCTTCGGCTTCGAGCGCATACCGTATGACCTGCGCACCCGACTGATCGTCGTTCAGGCGACCGGCCGACAGATCGGGCTGGTCGTGGACGACAGCCGGGAATTCGTTCGTCTGCCGGCGGCGTCGATTCAACCGCCGCAGGAATCGGTGACCGGCCTCAGCGGCCGCTACATTCAGGGCATCGCGTCGATTCAGGACCGCCTGATTCTCGTGCTGCACCTCGACCAACTCGTGAACTTCGCGGAGCCGCTCGTCGCGGCCTGATGCTGGAGACAGATTGATATGGCTTCATCGACCACGCACCGGACCAACGGTTCGAACGGACATCACGGCGCGACCGCGGCCTTCGACGCGGCCGCCGTTCGCCTGCGCGCGGACCAGATTTCACAGTCGGCCAGCGTGATCGCCCGCATCGCCGACGAAGTCGCCGACAGTGCGCAGTCGCAGGGCCGCGGCCTCGACGACGCGGTCTCGGAGCTCGGCGGCATGACCTCCTCGCTCGGCGAGACCAGCGTCCAGGCCGAATCCGTGGCCGCGTCGGCGGAGGAACTGGCGTCCTCGATGAACGAGATGGCGGCATCGATCGAGCAGGTGACGGCCAGCGCCGCCAGCCTGTCCGCCTCGGTCAGCGAGACCGCGGCGAGCGCACAGGAGACGACGGCGTCGATCCGGACGATCGCCGGCACGGCCGAGGACATGTCGGTCGTCGGCCCAGCAGGTCGCCTCGTCGATTACCGAAATGGCCGGCAGCACCAAGAGCGTCAGCCGGGACACCGAGGAATTGACGGCGTCGATCAACGAGACGGCCGCGGCGATCGAAGAGATGGCCCGTTCGATTGACGGTGTCGCCGGCAACGCGAACGATCTGGCTGTCGCGACCGAGGAGACGGCCTCGTCCATCAACGAGATGGCCGCCTCCATCGAGGAGGTGGGCGCCATGAGCGACAGCCTGGCGACCGCGGTCGAGCAGAATGCCACCGCCGTCGAGCAGATGGCGCGGACCGTCCAGTCGGTCGCCGCCAACGGCAGGTCGATCAGCGATGTCGCCGCGAACGCGGCCGCCAGCGCCACTCAACTGGATCGATCGATTCAATCGGTCGCCGCGCTGGCCAGACAGGGCGACGACGTGACCCGACGGGTCTCGCGCGACGCCGAGGACGGCGGCGCCACGATCCAGCGGTCGATCCAGGGCATCGGCCGGCTGCGCGACTCGATGGCGCAATCCTCGTCGGTGATGCGCGAGATGGGCAAACGCACCAACGAGATCGGCAGCATCGTCGACACCATCAACCTGATCGCCGAGCGCACCAACCTGTTGTCGCTGAACGCGTCGATCGAAGCCGCGCGGGCCGGTGACGCCGGCCGCGGCTTTGCCGTGGTCGCCGAAGAGATTCGCAACCTGGCGGACCGTTCAGCCAAAGCGACCTCGGACATCGCGGGCATCATCAAAGGACTGCAGTCGGTGGCGCAGGAGGCGATTTCGGCATCGACCGACGGCCTGCGTATCGCCGACGAAAGCAATTCGCTCGCTGAAGTCGGCGCCAGCGGGCTGAAAAAGATCCTGACCGGCCTGGGCGAAATCACCGGCGTCGTGGCCCAGGTGTCGCGGGCGACCGAGGAACAGCTCGGCGCGGCCCGCAGCGTGACCGCCGCGATGAGCACGACCAACGAACAGGCACGCCTCGTCGCGAGTTCGACTGCCGAACAGGCTACCTCCGCGAACAGCATCGCCCAGGCGACGACTCAGATGCGAAAGATCGCACAGGAAGTGAACAAAGCCGTCGGCCAGCAGGGTACGGCGGCTCGCGATGTCTTGAAGGCGTCACAGAACGGCAGCCGCCTCGCCGCCCAGGTTCGCAAGTCAGCGGCCGAGCAGGCGCGGTCGGCGGCCGAAATCGTCAGCGCCACCGAAGCGATGCGGCGCGGCGCCGTCTCGAGCACGCGCGCGCTGGCCGAACAGGCGACCGCGTCCGAGCAGGTCGTCAAGGCCACCGCCGGCCTGACCAAGATGATCGCGACGGTCAGCCGCGGGATGTCCGAGCAGGCCACCGCCGCCGGACAGGTGACCACGGCGGTTGACAGCATGCGGAAGGAATCCGACCAGGCCGCACGCGCGATGCTCGAACAGTCGCGCGCGATGAAGGACCTCTCCGGCGCCACGGCCAACATCACGCGGCAGGTGCGCCTGCTCTCGACCGCCAACAAGGAGCACACCAGCGGCGCAGTCCGCGTGCTCGGTCAGCTGAAAGCGATTCGGGTCGCAACCGATCGCAACAGCCAGGGCGTCAAGGATACGCTCGGCAGCACCAACGAACTGATCGCGCACGCCGAAGCCCTGCGCGAGGCGCTGCGCAACGGCAACGGTAATGGTTCGAACAACGGCCGCAAAAGCCGGCGGAATGGGTCGAACGGCCGCGCATGACGCAGCCTTCGGGGCCGCCGCGCGAACCGCGCGCCGGGGTCTTCACCACCGACACCGATCTCGTCGTCAAAAGCTGGGACGAGGCGCTGGCGCAGATGACCGGTATTTCGGCGGCCCGAGCGCTCGGACAGCGGCTCGAGGCGCTGGTGCCCGATCTGACCACGCGCGTGTCGGCGGAACGCATCCGCGAGCCGCTCATCTCGGGCGCCGTCCAGGTGCTGGCGCCCGCCTTTCACAAATACCTGATCCCCTGCGCGCCGCTCGAGCCGTCGGAGGAATTCGATCGCATGCAGCAGCGCGTGGTGATCGGGCCCTTGCGCGGCGACGGCGGCGCGGTCGGGCTGATCGTGACGGTCGAGGACGTGACGCTCCGCCTCGAGCGAGAACGGCAGCTGTCCAGGCAGCTCCGCGACGGCTCGGCGGCCGACCGCGTCGCCGCGGTCCGCACGCTCGCCGAACTCGACGACCCCGACGGCCTCGGACCGATCGAGGCGGCGTTGTCCGACGATGACTGGCAGGTGCGCCGCAGCGCCGTTCGAGCACTGGCGAGCCAGCGTCACGCGCGACTCGTGGACGCCGTGGTCGCCGCATTGCGTGACGGCCATCGCAACTTCGGCCTGTTGAGCAGCGCACTGCAACTGCTGTCGACGACCGGCGTCGACGTGTCCGACGCGCTCGCCACGCTGATCAAGCACCCGGACGCAGACGTTCGGATCCAGGCGGCGCTCGCGCTCGGCTCGCAGCCGCGGGATCGAGCGATCCAGCCGCTCATCGGCGCGCTCGACGATGCCGATGTCAATGTTCGCTTTCACGCCATCGAAGCGATCGGTCAGCATGCCCACCCGGACGCCCTGCACCGATTGTGCGCCATCGCCGTCTCCGGCGATTTTTTTCTCGCCTTTCCCGCGATCGAAGCGCTCGTCCGTATCGACGACCCGATCGTCGCCCCGCATTTCGCGGCCTTGCTGACCGACGAGATGTTGTCGGCAGCCGCGGCTGACGCGCTTGGACAGATCGGCGACGAAGACGCGCTCGATCCGCTGGTGAGGGCGCTGGACAATCCGGCGGTGCCGGTCGCGCCGATAGTTGGCGCCTTAGCACGGATCCACGCACGCTACGAGGCTCTCTTCAACGGAGCTGCGGTGATCGAGGAGGGCGTCAACGAGTCGATTTCGGCGCCGGCCACGGACCGGATTTTGCTTGAACTGGCACGTGCCTCCGGCGAGACCCTGAAACACGTGGTCACAGTTCTCAGTTGGATACGACGGGATGACGTTCCTGCTCCACTGGCCCGCCAACTGGGGAGCGCCGAGGCCCGGCACGAGGTGATCGAGGCGCTGGTGCGCTTCGGCGGACCGGCCGTGACGCTGCTCATCGGTCAGCTGGCGTCCGCGGACGTCGACGTCAGACGCGCGGCGGTTGTGGCGCTGGGCCGCATGGGCGACCCGGCCGCCACGTCGGCGCTGACCGACCTGCTGCTCGACGAAGACGAGCGCCCTCTGTGGGCGGCGATTGCCGCCGCGCTCGCTCGAATCGGCGACCGGGCCCCGTTCGAAGCGCTGCTCACCCGACTTGGCGATCACGATGCCGCCGTACGCCAGGCGGCAATCGGTGCGCTGAACTCCATCGGCGATCCTTCGACGAGCACACGCATTGCGGCCCTGCTCCACGACCCCAGTCCGCTGGTGCGGGAGTCGGCGGTCCGGATCGCGGGATACTTCGGCTATCCGGACTGCGTGAACGCCGTGTTCGCGCGTTGCCACGACGCGGACGACTCGGTTCGCGCCGCGGCGCTCGAGCTCCTGCCCTACTTCGACGACCCGAGAGCGTTGGACACCCTGACCGCTGCCCTCGCTGATCCGGTGCCGCGCGTGCGGGCCGCGGCCGCCCAGGCGCTGGGGTCGATGCCGGGTGCGACCGAACGCGCTCTGTTGATGCGCGCGCTCGACGATCCGGAGCCGTGGGTCCGCTACTTTGCCGCGATCGGGCTCGGACGGCAAGGCGACTCGAGCGCGTTGCCGCTGCTGGCCGCGCACGCGCGCACCGATTCGGCGATCCACGTCGGCGTCGCCGCCATCGAGGCGGCGGCCGCGATCGGCGGCGAGGCCGCGCTTCCGGTGCTGGCCGCATTGGCCATGGAGGACGGCGAACGTGGCCTGACGGCGATCCGGGCACTCGGCGCGACGCAATCGGATGCGGCGATCGAGGTGTTGAGAGGAGCCCTGCGTTCGGAGGACCTGGGGCGCCGGGCCGCTGTCGTCGAGGCGTTCAGCCGCTTGGGAGCGGCGGCGGCCGTCGAGGCTCTCGCGTGGACCGCGACCGCCGACGCGGATCCGCGGGTGGCGCGCGCCGCCCTCGCAGGCCTGCGGGAGATCGCCAACCGCCAGGTCTCGGCGAGCGCGATCGCCGTTCATGCCCTGATCGAAACGCTGCACGACCTCAGGCGCCGCACCGACACGTTGAAAGAGCTCGGCCACCTTGCACCAGCGGGCATTCCGCTGCTCGTCGAGGCGCTGAACGCGCGCGATCCGGAGGTCAGACGCAACATCGTGGAGGCGCTTGGGCGGCTGAGGCATCCCCTGGCGTCCGCCGGGCTCCGCCACGCGCTGTCGGACACTGACGCCGGCGTGCGTCGGGCCTCGGTCACTGCGCTGTCGCGCGTCGGCGCGCGTGGACTCGGCACCCGGATGTCGTCTCTGGCGCTATCGGACCCCTCGCCCGCGGTTCGCCAGGCGGCCGCGGCCGCGCTGCACCGCCGCGGCGCAAACCCCGCCACGGGGAACGAATGAATGGCATTCGAACCCGAGAATCTCGGCCTGACGTCAACAGGCCTGCCGCTGCTGCGCGATTTGATTCACGAGCGCACCGGCCTGTTCTACGACAACGGGCGCTACGACAGCCTCACCGATCGTCTCGCACCGCTGATTCTGGAACACGGCTTCCGCTCGTTTCTCGACTTCTACTACCTCCTGAAGTACGACGAGCGCGAGAGCGCGAACGAGTGGCGGCGGGTGCTCAACGCGCTGTCGGTTCCCGAGACCTATTTCTGGCGGGAGATCGAACAGATTCAGGGGTTGTCGCGGCACATCCTGCCCGAGCTGGTTCGCGCGTTCCCGGCCCAGCCGCTGCGCATCTGGAGCGTGCCGTGCGCGACCGGCGAGGAACCGCTGACGATTGCGATGGTCCTCGACGAGGACGGCTGGTTCAGTCGGGTGCCGATCGAGATCCACGCCAGCGACGCGAGCAGCGCGGCGATCGAGAAGGCCCGCGCCGGCCGATACCGCGAGCGCTCGTTTCGCTCGCTGCCGCCGGAGCTGCGCGAGAAGTATTTCATTCAGACCGGCGCCGACGCGCAGCCGGTGCCGCTCGCTCCGCGATCGCGTCACATCGTGGAGCATCGTCAACCTGAAGGCGCGGGACGAGATTGCGGCGCCGGCCGCCGCGCCGGTGATTTTCTGCCGCAACGCCTTCATCTATTTCTCTCCTCAGAGCGTGAAGTCCGTGGTCGATGAGTTCGCCGCGGCGATGCCGTCGCCGGGCTACCTGTTCGTCGGCGCCTCGGAATCGCTGCTGAACGTCACCGATCGTTTCATGCTCGAGGATGTCAACCGCGCCTTTGTCTACGTAAAACGATGACACCGGAACCCATGTCCGCATCCCGCCGCCTGCGCGTCCTCGTGGTCGATGACTCAGCCTACGTGCGAAAAGTGATCTCGCAGGTGCTGTCGCGCAGTCCGATGCTCGAGGTCGTCGGGACCGCCCGAGACGGCGCGGAGGCGCTCGAGCGGGTCGTCGAACTCAACCCCGACGTGGTCACCACCGATCTGATCATGCCGACGCTGGACGGCGTCGGCTTCGTGCGCGAGCAGATGGCGCGGAAGCCGCTGCCGATCGTGATCCTGAGCGTGGCCAACGAGGCCGGCGAAATGGTCCTCAACGCGCTCGACGCCGGGGCCGTCGACGTCGTGCAGAAGCCAACCGCTCTGGCGTCCGATCGCCTGCTCGAAATCGGCGACGATCTGATCGGCAAGGTGAAAGCCGCGGCTGAAGCGCACGTCAGGCGCCCCTTCGCGTCAGCCGCCAGGACAACGGCTGCCGTCCCTTACACACCGAAACGTCAGTTCGACATCGTGGTGCTGGGCATCTCCACCGGCGGACCACAGGCGCTGCGCCGCCTCGTGCCTCTGCTGCCGGCCGAGCTGGCCGTGCCGATCGCGATCGTGCTGCACATGCCGGTCGGGTACACGGAGCTGTTCGCGCGAAAGCTCGATGAGGAGTCGGCGTTGAATGTGAGCGAAGCGACCGCGGGAATGGAAGTTCGCGCCGGCGACGTTCTGATCGCGCCAGCTGGACGACATCTGTCTTTGCGCCGGGGCGCTGACGGTCGCGTGCTGACGCACCTCGACGTCCGGCCGCTCGATACGCCGCATCGCCCGGCGGTTGATGTGCTGTTCCAGTCGGCGGCCGACGTGTATGCTAACCGTGTGCTCGGCATCGTCATGACCGGAATGGGCTCCGATGGACGCGAAGGGTCGGCATGGATCAAGGCGAAAGGCGGCCGCATCCTGACGGAATCAGAAGAATCGTGCGTGGTCTACGGGATGCCGCGTTCGATCGTCGAGGCGGGACTGAGCGATCAGGTTGTGCGTCTTGACGAGATGGCGAATGCGATCCTGGAGCACGCATGAAACAGAAAGTACTGCTGGTCGACGACTCGGGCCTCGCCCGTCGCAGTATGCGCGCCGTGCTCGAGCCGAACGGCTTCGAAGTCATCGAAGCCGAGGACGGCATGGTCGCGCTGGAGAAGTACTTCACGGAGAAGCCGGACGTCGTGATGCTCGACCTGGTGATGAACGGCATGTACGGCCTCGACGTGCTCACCAAGCTGAGGGAGCTCGACCCGGCCGCACGAGTGATTGTCGTGTCGGCCGACGTGCAGAGCTCGTCGCAGGAAATGGTACAAGCCGCTGGAGCGAGCGGTTTCATCACCAAACCGGTCGATCGCGAACAGCTCCTCAGCGCCATCCATCGCGCGTTCGAAGGACAACATTGAGATGGAACTGACCGAGCTGCAGCACGACGCGCTCATCGAACTCCTGAACATCGGGTTCGGCCGCGCCGCGGCCTCGCTGTCGCAGTTGACCGGGCATCGGGTGCTGCTCGAAGTGCCGCAGGTGACGGTGCGCCAGATTGAAGAGGTCGGGACCGCGCTCAAGGACGTGATCGACACCGACGTTGCCAGCGTTCATCAAATCTTCTCGGGGCCGGTGTCCGGCGATGCCCTGCTGATGATCGACCAGGCCGGTGCCAGCATCCTGAAGGAGCTGCTGACCAACGAACCGGCACTGCCGTTCGCAATCGACGCCTCGGCGCGCGAGGTCATCACCGAGGTCGGCAACATCCTGCTCAACGCCTGCCTCGGGACGTTCGGCAATATCCTGAACGTGCAGGTCACCTTCTCGGTGCCCCGGCTGAATCTCGAGACCGTCAGCGCGATTCTCGAGTCGCTCCGCGTGAACCAGGAAGGCGTGCGCTATGCCCTGGTCGTCCACGCCGGCTTCAAGCTCCGGGATACGGAAATCCGCGGCTACCTGGTCATCGTCCTGAGCGTGGCCTCGCTCGATCGCCTGATTCGCGAAGTCGAAGCCTGGGAGCGTGGCAACCGGTGAGCCCGACTCCAGCCGACCCGAACAACCTGCTGCACCTCGCCTCCGAACGGTGGTTCGGCGATCTCGCCGACCGCGGCATCATCGTCACCGATCAGCAACTGCTGGTGCGCGCCTGGAATCCGTGGATGGCGGCGCACACCGGGTTGACGGCGGAAGAGGTCGTGGGCCGATCGCTGTTCGAGGTCAGTCCGACGATCGCTGCGCGCGGTCTCGACGAGCACTACCGGCGCGCTCTCGAGGGCGAAGTCCGCGTCCTCGCCCATGGCTTCCACAAGCTGCTGATCCCGGGTCGCCGCCCGGCCGGCTCGGGCATGGCCGAGACCACGCAGAGCGCGCGCATCGTGCCGCTGCTCGACCAGGGGCAAGTGGTCGGGACGATGACGATCATCGAAGACGTCAGCGAGCGGGTCGTCAGCGAGCGGGAACTCCGGGCCCAGATTGTGATCGCAGAGCGTGCCCGGGTCGTCGCGGAGGATGCGTCCAAGCTGAAAGACGAGTTTCTCGCGACCCTTTCGCACGAGATCCGAACCCCGCTCAACGCCGTGCTCGGCTGGACTCAGATCCTGCGGACCCGCACCAATGTCGGGTCGCCGGATCGCGGGCTGGAAGTCATCGAACGCAACGCCGTGTCGCAGCTCCGGCTGGTCGAGGACCTGCTCGACATGGCGCGGATCGTCAGCGGCAAGCTCAGACTCGACATCAAGTCGGTCGATGTGCGCACCATCGTGCAGGCGGCAATCGACGTGGTCGAACCGGGAGCCGTCGCCAAGCGGGTCTCGATTACATCGCGATTCGACGACGACGGCCCGGTTGTGAACGCGGACGTCGATCGCCTACAGCAGGCGATCTGGAATGTCATGTCGAACGCGGTGAAGTTCACACCAAGCGGCGGCACCGTCCAGGTGAGCGTGCTGCGGACCGGCAACGTCGTGGACATCACTATCGCCGACAGCGGTCAGGGGATCGGCGCCGACTTTCTCCCATACGTATTCGATCGATTTCGGCAGGCGGACTCGTCAGCGAGCCGTCGCCACGGCGGACTTGGACTGGGCCTGGCGCTGACGCGACAGATCATCGAGCTTCACGGGGGCGCCATCGAAGTCGAGAGCGACGGCGTCGACCGTGGCTCGCGCTTTTCGATCCATCTGCCAGTCTCCGACGCGCTGCCGCTGCCCGTGAAACAACCGCCGAGGCCGTCGACCGCCGATGCCCTCACGGGCATCAACGTGCTGCTCGTGGACGACAGCGAAGACGGCCGCGAAATGCTGGAGTTCGCGCTGCGCAGTTACGGCGCCAAAGTGGTCACGGCAGCGTCCGGCGAGGCGGGCCTGTCAACCCTGAAAGCGGGGACGTTCGTGCCCGATGTCATCGTGTCCGACATCGGTATGCCTGGCGGCGATGGCTACGCGTTTATCCGCCGAGTGCGGGAACTGTCGTCAGAATGCCGACGGACACCGGCGATCGCGTTGACCGCTTACGCGGAACCAGAGGATCGGATCCGCGCCCTGGCGGCCGGATACCGGTTGCATCTCCCGAAGCCAGTCGACCCGACGCTTATTGCGGACTCGATCGGCCAGCTGGTCGCCACCGATCGGGCTCTGAAGGAGCGGCGCCCGCAGGCCTAGCCGAGGCGATGTCAGGAAGGCAGATCCAGCTCTTCGTTGTGACCCATCGCGATAGCCCAGGCGAGAAATCTACGGTACCCCGCCATCTCGCGTTGATCGGCATACCGCCCCGCCGCGATCAGGCATGCATCGATCACCGCATCGTCGAGCTCTTCGTCCTGTGATGGCGGAAGAGTTTTGAACGATTGCAGCACATCATCGGCGCTGCGAAAGTCGTCCAGAAATGCGTCTCGCACTGCGACCGGCTTGGCCATGATGAAAGCTCCTGCCCGGAGTCAGATGCCAGGCGCCGCTCCCGAGGAGCGGCGCCCGGCTGACAACTAGTAGGTCGATTTGGTCTGACCCGCCGCGGTGGTGGTCGCCGCCGCTTCGCCGGCGGAAGCGATGTCTTCGGCGCCGGTGCGCTTCAGCGTATCCTTCGCGCGCTTGATCTCCTCCGACGTGTCGCAGTGCACCGACAGCAGGATCCCGCCTTCCTTGATCCGACCTTCGTAGCGCTTGGCCTCGTACTCCGGGATGCCCATTCCGACCAGTGCGCCAACGAAGCCGCCGACCGCGCCGCCGACGCCGAGCCCCGCGAGCGTGCCCATGATGGGACCGGCCGCGATGAACGGTCCGATTCCTGGAATCGCCAGCGCGCCAATGCCGGCCAGCAGCCCCAGGGTGCCGCCGATGGTGCCGCCGGCGGCGACGCCGGTGGCGGTGCCTTCGGGCGCCTTCGTGTGCTTCTCGTGCGCGAACTCCTTCGAGCTCTGGTTGTCGGGCATCAGCACCGACACATCAGCATTGGAGAATCCGTCGACCACGAGCGCGTCAACGGCGCCCTCCGCCTGACCGACCGAACGATAAATACCGAATACCGCCTTGTTCTTGTTAGCCATATCTCTCCTGAACTGATCAACGGGTGAACTACTGTTTCGCCGTCTTGGGAGGCGCCACGCTCAACTCGTTGGTGACGTGCCCCTCGCCCGCCGCGGCGACTGCTTTGGCCTCAACCGCGCGTTTCTCATCGTCCGACCGCACCGGTCCCTTGAGCGTGACCTGACCGGACTGCGTGACGACCTTGACGTTGTGCGCGTAACTCGACAGGCTCTTGTCCTGCACGAGCGATTTCCTGATGGTTTGGGTGAGCTTCTGATCGGCGGCGTTGGTCTTCTGCTGATCCGCGGTGACGGCGCCTGGTGCCCGGTCCCGCGTATTGACCTTGGTGTTGTCGGCTGGCGTCTGAGCTCCGAGCGTGACGCCTGAGCCGACGACGACACCGCCTGCGATTATCAACGCCGGAATCAACCTCTGCAGACGAACTGCTTTCATACTGCCCTCTTTTACCCGCGCAACGCCCATATTCGGCACCAGGGCTCACTCGTGCGCGGTGTCCGAGTGGCCACTACGGACGTTGCAACTTGAATTCCACAATATGAAAAGGGGAGGATATCTCCATCACTGCGGCCGCGCTGCTTCCTTCATGCCGCTACCGGGCACGAAGGATGCAAACCCAACAGCATGAACGATCCGAAGTCCGGCTCGTACTGGACCCAATCAGCGTCTCTGCCGAGATTTCCTCGCGTCGACTCTGACGCCTCTGCCGACGTCATCGTCATTGGCGGTGGCCTCACGGGGCTGACGACGGCGTATCTGCTGGCAAAGGCGGGCCGGTCCGTGATCGTTCTCGAGCGCGATCGCCTCGCGCAGAACGACACCGCCCACACCAGTGCGCATCTGACGATGGTGACGGATGCGACGTTCAGTGAGCTGACGGCTCGATTCGGCGAGGATCATGCGCAGGCGGTGTGGGATGCCGGGCTCGCAGCGATCGCGCAGATCGATGAGATCGCCCGCAACGAATCCATCGCGTGCGACTTTACATGGGTGCCTGGCTACGTGAATCGCGGACTGACGACCCGGGATGTCAACGCCACTAACCTGTTCGCAAGAGAAGCCCAACTCGCATCAAAGATGGGCTTCGACGTCGCTCTGGTCGAGGACGTCCCGCTGATTGGGGGCCGAGGTATCCGGTTCGAACACCAGGCACGATTTCATCCCAGAAAGTATCTCGCTGGCCTGGCACGAGCGATCGTCGGACACGGGGGCAAGGTGCACGAACACAGCGCCGCGGACACGTTCAGCGCGACGCCTTTAACGGTCACCAGCAACGACTGCACGTTGTCCTGCCAGGAGATCGTCATCGCGACGCACGACCCGCTGGTCGGCAACGCCAGCGCGACGGCAGCCGCGTTTTTTCAGACCAAGCTGGCGCTCTACACGACGTATGTCGTCGCCGGTCGAGTCGGCAAAGGCACGGTGCCGGACGCGTTGATGTGGGACACCGAACAGCCGTACCACTATCTGCGAATCGAGCCACACCGGGACCACGACCTGGTGATATTTGGCGGGGCGGATCACAAGACCGGCCAAGCCCGCGACACGCGCGAGTGCTTTCACGAGATCGAGCACACGCTCGTGACGCTGGTGCCAGACGTCGAGGTCACCCATCGCTGGTCCGGCCAGGTAATTGCGACGCCCGACGGGTTGCCCTACATCGGACGCAACGCCGATCATCAGTTCGTGGGCACGGGATTCAGTGGTAACGGCCTGACGTTCGGCACACTGACGGCCATGATGGCGGCCGATCGTCTGTCGGATCGAAAGAATCCGTGGACCGAGCTCTTCGATCCGGGCCGCACGACGCTCAGCGCGGCGTGGGACTACATCGCAGAAAACAAGGACTATCCGTTCTACCTGATTCGCGATCGGTTTGCCGGCACGGCGGGCCGCTCGCTTCGTGAGGTTCCGCGCGGCGAAGGCAGAGTGCTGACGCTCGACGGCTCACCGGTCGCCGTCTCTCGCGCGAACGATGGGTCGACGACGATGCGCTCGGCCGTGTGCTCGCACATGGGATGCCAGGTCGCGTGGAACCCAGCCGAGCGGACTTGGGATTGTCCATGCCATGGATCGCGGTTCAAGACAAATGGAGATGTTCTCTCTGGTCCGGCCGAAGCACCGCTGCCGGCTATGGACATGAACGCAGGCGAATGATATTCATGCGGGGCCGTCGCACCACACCGCCCCATGCCGACGTCGAGACACGACTCCTCACATTCGACCGACGCCGCAGCGTATGCGCATCGCGGCCCGCATGGGTTCGCTTTGCTGGACGGTTTCGTCTACGACCTGCGATTCACCCTGCGTGGACTGCGACGCGCTCGAACGTTCACGCTGGCGGCCATCGCGATGCTGACGCTCGCCATCGGATTGAACACGACCGTGTTCTCGATCGTGGACGCGATGCTCTTCCGCGGTTTACCGCTCGTCAAACGAAGCGCCCGGGTGTTGTTTCTGCAGGAAACCACGCCGACCGGTGGCTGCTGCCTGTCCTACCCTGATTTCGAAGAGTGGCAGGCTGAGGCCCACCCGCGTCCGGCTCAGCTTGGACCTGCACGCTTCTTGCACTGATCAGCCGCGTGGCGCTGTCGTTGTTATCAGAGAACAGGTTGGAACGGGTCCTGTCACACTAGAACCGCGTGACTGACGCGTTACTCGATCAGGAATTGAAATTCGAGAGTCCCGGGCGGGAACAGTTCGGCACCGAACCGCTCACACAGGAGCAGCTCGTTGCCCACGCGCGGGGACTCGCGCGTACGCACCTCAGTCAGTCCAGGCCAGGTCGCGGACGCCCCCTCCTGCTCCGGCTCGACGCGAGCGAGCGCCGGCTCGATGAGGCCTACCGTACCTTTTCCTCGACCGGCGCCGATCTGCCGCCCGTGCCGTCCGAAGACTGGCTTCGCGACAACTACCATGTGGTGCGCGATCAGATTCGTGAGATCCGTCAGGACCTGCCGCGCCAGTACTACCTGCAGCTGCCAAAGCTCGTGGGCGGAGCCTTCGAAGGGCTGCCCAGGATTTACGTCATCTCGTCCGAACTGGTCCGTCACAGCGCCGGACGGTTCGATCTCGACGTGCTCAGCGACTTCGTGGCCGCGTACCAAGGCGAGGCGACGCTCACCATCGGCGAGACCTGGGCGATCCCGATCATGGTGCGTCTCGCACTGGTCGAAGAGCTCGGCCGCCTGGTCGACAGCGTCCTGGTCTCGAGAAACGCGCGCGAACGCGCGCGGGGCTGGGTGTCTGGCGCCCGCGACGGCCAGGCAGAGACTCCCGACATCGGCGCGCTCATCGACTCCGAGATCGCCCGGTCGGGTCGACTGCCGACGGCACTGGTGGTTGAAGTGCTGCAATGGCTGCGCGATCAGCCGTCGAGCGTCGCCCCCGCGTGGCAGGCGCTCGAGCAACACGTCCAGGCGCAAGGCGAATCGCTCGACGAGATGCTGCGCGTCGAGCACCACCGCGAAGCCGCCGAACAGCTGGCGATCGGCAACGTCATCACCAGCATGCGCACGCTGTCGGCGATCGACTGGACCATCTTTTTCGAACGCGTCAGCGTCGTCGAGCGCACGCTGCGCGACGACCCGGCCGGCGCTTACGCCGACATGGACTTTCCGACGCGGGACCGCTACCGGCATTCCATCGAGCAACTCGCCAACCGCGCGCGCGCGCCCGAGCTGGCCGTCGCGACCACGGTCGTCGAACTGGCCCGCCGCGCAAAGGCCGAGCGTCCGGCCGCCGACCGCGAACATCACGTCGGCTACTACCTGATCTCGCGCGGCCGCTTCCAGCTGGAACGGACCCTGGGCTATCGGCCGACGTGGCGGGAGCGAGGCGCCCGCCTCATTTTCAAACGCCCGACGGTCGGCTACCTCGGCATGCTGCTGAGCGTGACGCTGGCCGGCGTCGGAAGCCTGATGGCCTACGCTGACCGTCACGGCGCCGGCGCCGGCGACCTGCTGCTCGTCGCCCTGGTCTGCCTGGTCCCGATCAGCGAGCTCGCGATCGGCGTCGTCAATCTGCTGGTGTCGAGGCAGATTCCGCCTCGTCCCTTGCCGAAGCTGGCGCTGCGCAGCGGGATTCCCGAGACCTACCGGACGATGGTGGTGGTCCCGGTCATTTTCGATTCAATCGCTCGCATCAGAGCGCTGTTCGACGACCTCGAGGTTCGTTTCCTCGCCAACCGCGATCCGCATCTGCACTTTGCCCTGCTCGGCGACTTCGCCGATGCCGTCGTCCAGACCAGGGATGAGGACGCCGCCCTCACCGGCGAGGCGCGGCGTCTGCTCGCCGCGCTGAACGACCGCTATGGACACGACCGGTTCTTCCTCTTCCACCGCGAACGCCGCTGGAATGCACGCGAGAACTGCTGGATGGGATGGGAGCGCAAACGCGGCAAGCTCACCGAGTTCAACGAGCTGCTCCGGGACGATGCCGCGACCAGCTTCGTGATCCGCGAGGGCGACCAGTCGATCCTGCCGACGGTCAAGTACGTCATCACGCTCGACGCCGATACGCAGCTGCCAATCGACGAAGGGCGGCGGCTGGTCGGCACGCTCGCCCACCCGCTCAACCAGGCGCGCTTCGATCCTGACACCCAGCGGGTGACGACGGGTTACGGCGTACTGCAACCCCGCGTCGCCATCAACGCGGCACGTACGCCGTTCGGCTATCTGTACTCGGGCCACGTCGGGATCGATCCGTACACGACGGCGGTCTCCGACTTATATCAGGACCTCTTTCACGAGGGCAGCTACGTCGGCAAGGGCATCTACGACGTCGATGCCTTTCACGCCGCCCTCGAGGATCGCGTTCCCGACAACACGCTGCTCAGCCACGATCTGTTCGAGGGATTTTTCGCGCGTGTCGGACTGTGCACCGACATTCAGGTGGTGGACGATTACCCGACCAACTACCTGGCCTATTCCTCCCGCCAGCACCGCTGGGCGCGCGGCGACTGGCAGATCGCCAGGTGGCTGTGGCGGACGGTGCCGAACGCCGAAGGGCAATCGGTTCCCAATACGCTGCCGGTGATCGACCGCTGGAAGATCCTCGACAATCTGCGACGCAGCCTGCTGGCACCGGCGCTCCTGCTCCTCCTGTTCGGCAGCTGGACCTTCCTGCCCGGTTCGCCTTTCATGTGGATGCTGCTGGCGCTCCTGGTCCTCGCCTTCCCGGCCTACGTGCAGGCCGTACTCTCGCTGTCGAATCGCGTGCGCGGCGTGCCGGTTCGCGAGCACCTTCGGACCGAGCGGCATCGCCTCTCGATGGCTGGCGCGCAAGTGTCGTTGGCGGTGACGTTCCTGGCGCACCAGGCGTACGTCATGGTCGACGCGATTGTCCGGACTGCGTTTCGACTGCTGGTGACCCGACGTCACCTCCTCGAGTGGGTGACCGCCGACGCGGCCTCGCGCTCGACCCGGGACCTCGCCACCATCGTGCAGGAGATGTGGGCGGCGCCGGTGATTGCGGCAGGCTTCCTGATCCTGGTCGGCGTACACGACGCTGGACGTCTGTGGATCGCCGTGCCTGTGACGGTGATGTGGCTGCTGTCACCGGTGGTCGCGTATCTCACCGCCCGTCCTTACGAAGCGCAGGAGCGCCTGCTGTCGGCCGACGACCGCGATCGTCTCCGCAACATCGCGCGCAAGATCTGGCGGTTCTTCGAGGATGTCGTCACCGCCGGCGACCACTGGCTGGTTCCCGACAACTACCAGGAGGATCGGCCCGACACGCTCGCGCACCGGACGTCGCCGACCAACATCGGATTGCAGCTGCTCTCGACGGTTGCGGCGGCCGACTTCGGCTATCTCGGCCGGCCGAGTGCGGTGGAACAGCTCGAGCGCACGATGGACACGCTCAGCCAGCTCCAGCGCTACCGGGGACACTTCTACAACTGGTACGACACGCGGTCGCTGTTGCCGCTCGCGCCCGCGTATGTATCGACGGTCGATAGCGGAAACCTCGCCGGTTACCTCGTCGCCTTGAAAATCGCGGTGCTCGAGCTCGTAGAAAAACAGCCCTTCATCGATCTGGCGTGTCTCGATGCGGTGTCCGACGCCATCCGGCTGGCGGAGCAGGCCGTCGATCCGCTCGGTCGAAGTTTCGGACGCGGACGGGACGATCTCTTCAAGCTACGGCGAGACCTGGCAGCCCTGCGAACCGAACTCAAGGCCCTGCGGGCGCCGGCGACGGTCTCGGGCTGGTATCGATTGCTGGCCCATGTCCGCGAGCGGCTGGCGCTGGTCGCCGCGGGCATCCAGGACTCGGAAGAGCTTCGCGCCGCGTCCGAATCGGATGTCCGCGCACTGGGAGAAGCGCACGACTGGATCGAGCGAGCGGCCGCCGCTCTTGCCGATCGCCAGACCACGCTCACCCAGTTCGCGCCATGGCTGGAAACACCCCAGACCGCTCACGCGCGACTGCCGGACCGCGTGCTGGCGCTCCCCGGCCTCATCGCGTGGTGCGACCAGCAGTTGTCCGAAGCCAGCGGCCCGGACGACGAGCGCGTGCTCAGCGCGTGGATCGAGCCAACGCGGCAGCGGGCCGCCGACCTGCTCGAGCGTGCCCGCCGGATCGCAAACCGTGCCGACGACCTGCTGAAGGAGATGGACTTTACCTTCCTGTTCGATCAGCAGCGCCAGCTGTTCGCGATCGGGTTCAACGTGCCGGAAGGCCGCCTCGATGCGTCGTACTACGACACGCTGGCGTCCGAGGCGCGGCTCGCGAGTTTCCTGGCCATCGCGTTCGGACAGGTCACGCCGGAGCACTGGTTCCGGCTGGGACGATCGCTGTGCCCGACGGCCGGCTCGCGCGCGCTGCTCTCGTGGAGCGCGTCGATGTTCGAGTACCTGATGCCGTTGCTCGTGATGCACGCGTATCGCGAGACGCTGCTGGACGAGACTTACTCCGCGGTGCTCGCGCGGCAGATTCAGTACGGCACCGACCGCGGCGTGCCGTGGGGCATCTCCGAGTCGGCCTACAACGTCCAGGACCTGGGTCACAACTATCAATACCGCGCCTTCGGCGTTCCCGGGCTCGGCCTGAAGCGCGGGCTGGCCGACGACCTCGTCGTCGCCCCGTACGCGACGTTGATCGCCACGCCGCTGAGTCCGCACGAAGCGGTCAGGAACCTGGCGCGGCTGTCGGCGGCCGGACTCGAAGACCGCTATGGCTTCTTCGAGTCGATCGACTACACCCCCGAGCGGGTGCCGCCCGGCGTCGCCGGCGGCGTCATCGTGCGCACCTACATGGCGCACCATCAGGGCATGTCGCTGATCGCGCTCGACAACTGCCTGAACGACGATCCGATGCCGCGGCGCTTTCACACCGATCCCCATGTGCAGGCGGCCGACCTGCTGCTGCAGGAAAAAGTCCCCGAGCTGGTACCCTTGACCGATCTGCCGGTCGAGTCCGTCGAGCACGTTCCGGCCACTCGCCGCCTGCCGGTGGATTCTGTCCGCCGCTACACCACGCCGCACACGCTGAGTCCGCGAGCGCACTTCCTGTCCAACGGCTCCTACAGCGTGATGATCACCAACGCCGGCGGCGGCTACAGCCGCTGGCGGCAGCTGGCAGTGACGCGCTGGCGCGAGGACATCACGACCGACGCGTGGGGGATGTTCTTTTACGTCAGAAACCTCACCACCGGCGAGGTGTGGTCCACCACGCATCAGCCGACCGGGCGCGAGCCGCTCGAATTCGAAGTGACGTTTGCGCCGGATCGAGCGGTGTTCAGGCGCCGCGACTTCGATCTCGAGATCTACACCGAGTTGACCGTGTCCACGGAGGACGACGTCGAAGTGCGGCGGGTGTCGCTGCGCAATCTCGGGTCGAAGCCGTACGACCTCGACGTCACCAGCTACGGCGAGATCGTGCTCGGGCCTCTGGGATCCGACCTGGCGCATCCCGCCTTCAGCAAGCTGTTCGTCGAGACCTCGGTCGCCGCGGACGGCGGGGCGATCATTTGTTCGAGGCGTCCGCGCGGCGACGAGCCGCGGGTCTACATGTTCCACGTGCTCGGCGGCCGCAGCCGCGCCAGCGCGCCGGCGTCTTACGAGACCGATCGCGCACAGTTCATCGGCCGCGCCGGCACAGTGCGACAGCCGGCGGCGCTGGCGGCGTCCGCGAAGTTGTCGCGGACGACCGGCGCGGTGCTCGATCCGATCGTGAGCCTGCGTCAGAAGGTGCGCGTCCCGCCCGGTGAAACGGTCCGCCTGACGTTTGCAACCGGCATCGCGCCGAGTGAAGAACGAGCCCATCAGCTGATCGAGAAGTATCGCGATCGCCGCGCGGTATCGCGGACGATGGCGCTGGCCAGTACGCATGCCAGCATCGAACTGCGCCACCTCGGCCTGACCATCGCGAACACCATGCGCTTCCAGCGGCTCGGTGGCCGCCTGCTGTTCGGCGACAGCCGTCTCAGGAATGCCGCCGCCATCGCCCGCAACCATCTGCCGCTGCAGGGGCTGTGGAAGCTCGGCATCTCCGGCGATCTCCCCATTCTCGTCGCCCGTGTCGGCGCGGGCGCCGAACTGCCCCTCTGTCGGGAACTGCTCCAGGCGCACGAGTATCTTCGTCTCAAGGGCTTCGCATTCGATCTGGTGCTGCTCAACGAACACGCCGGTGGCTATCGTCAGGAATTGCACGACGAGTTGCAGCGCCTGGTCGAATCCGGACCCGAACAGGGGTGGATGGATCGCCCGGGCGGCGTGTTCCTGCGCAAGATCGACGCCTTGTCCGCTGACGAGCAGACCATGCTGCTCGCCGCGGCGCAGGGTGTGCTCGAAGGCTCGCTCGGTTCGCTCTACGAACAGTTGAAGCGGCTGCAGGTGCCGTTCGCCCCGGTGCCGCCGCTGGTCGAGAGCGAGCAGACCGAACAGACGTCGCCGCCATTTCTCGAGGGGCTGCAGCGGCGGTTGCCGTGGCTGCCTGTGGGTCTCGCCTCGCCTGAGCCGCGCCGTTCACGTCCCGCTGCGCCCCAGCCGGCGCCGGCCGCTCCCGCCGAGAGGCCGGAAACCAACGATCTCGAATACTTCAATGGCCTCGGCGGCTACGCCGATGGCGGACGCGAATACGTCATCGTCGTCGATCGCGCCGCCGGCGGGACGGCGCCGGCGCCCTGGTCCAACGTCATCGCGAACGAGCAATTCGGAACGGTGGTGACCGAGTCAGGACTTGGCTACACCTGGTCCGGCAACAGCCATCACAACCGGCTCACGCCCTGGCACAACGACCCGGTCGCCGATCCGTCCGGCGAAGTCCTCTTTCTCCGGGACGAAGAATCGGGCGCGTTCTGGTCGGCCACGCCGGTCCCGGCAGGCGCATCCGTCTACACGGTCCGGCACGGCCACGGATACAGCCGGTTCGACCATGTGCGCGACGGACTCGAGTCCGAGCTCGTGACGTTCGTTCCGGCTGACGAGACGCTCAAGATCATCCGCCTTCGCATCCGCAATGCCTCGGGCAGACCGCGACGGGTCTCGGCGACGATGTACGTCGAGTGGGTGCTCGGCGAAAATCGGACGCGAACCTCATCTCAGGTCGTGACCACCCAGGATCCGGTCACTGGAGCCGTGCTCGCACGCAACGCGTTCAGGCAGCCTTACGGCGAACGGGTCGCCTTCCTGCACATATCCACGGCGGAGCCCGACGATCAATCCTTCACCGGCGATCGGGGCGAGTTCATCGGCCGCAACGGCACGCTCGCCGCCCCGGCCGCGCTCGAGGGCGAGTCGCTCTCCGGGCGGACCGGGGCCGGACTCGACCCGTGCGGCGCAAGCCAGTTGAAGTTCCGGCTCGCGCCAGGCGAGACCCGGGAGGTTGTCGTGCTCGTCGGCGAAGAGCGCAGCGAGGATCGTTGCCGCGTGCTGATCGATCGCTATCGCAGCGTCGAGACCGTCGAAGCGGCCTTCGTCCAGACCAGGGCCGCATGGAATACGACTCTAGACACGCTCGCAGTGTCGACGCCGGACCGCTCGTTCGATCTCCTGGTCAACCGCTGGCTGCTCTATCAGACGCTGGCGTGCCGGGTGTGGGCCCGCACCGGCTTCTACCAGTCGAGCGGCGCGTTCGGTTTCCGCGATCAGCTGCAGGACGTGCTGGCATTGCTGTTCGCGCGCCCCGACCTCGCCCGCGCTCACATCCTGCATGCCGCCTCGCCGTCAGTTTCTCGAAGGCGACGTCCAGCACTGGTGGCACGAACCCGAGGGTGAAGGCATCCGCACCAGGTGCTCCGACGACCGGCTGTGGCTGGTGTACGCGGTACTCGCCTACGTCCGCGCGACCGGTGACGAGGCGGTGCTCGACGAACAGGTAGCGTTCCTCGAAGGACGTGCGCTGTCACCGGCCGAGATGGAAATCTACGAGCGGCCGACGCGATCGGAACAGCGCGCCTCGCTCTACGAACACTGTGTGCGCGCGATCGAGATCAGTCTCGCGACAGGCGCGCACGGACTGCCGCTGATCGGGACCTGCGACTGGAACGACGGCATGAACCTGGTCGGTCCGCAGGGTCACGGCGAAAGCGTCTGGCTCGGCTGGTTCCTGATCGCCGTTCTCCGGCCGTTCGCAGATGTCGCAAAGATGCGCGGCGAACGCGCGCGTGGACTGACCTATCGGCGACGAGCCGATCAGCTGGCCGCCGCGCTCGAACAATCATGGGACGGCGAATGGTATCGCCGCGCGTATTTCGACGATGGGACGCCGCTCGGGTCGAAGAGCAACGCTGAGTGCCAGATCGATGCGATCGCGCAATCGTGGGCAGCGATTTCCGGCGCCGGCGATCCGGCACGGACCCGGCGGGCGCTGGAGTCGAGCCTGGAACGTCTGACCGATCGTGACGGCGGGCTGTTCAAGCTGCTGGCGCCTCCCTTCGATCATTCCGTGCCGAGCCCTGGCTATATCCAGGGGTACCTGGCGGGCATTCGCGAAAACGGCGGCCAGTATACGCACGGGTCGCTGTGGACGATTCTCGCGCTGACCGACCTCGGCGACGGAGACCGGGCGATGGATCTCTTCTCGCTGCTCAACCCGATTCACCACGCCGGCGATCGCAAGAACCTCGAGCGCTACAAGACCGAACCGTATGTCGTTGCCGGCGACGTCTACTCCGTCGCTCCCCACACCGGACGCGGCGGCTGGACCTGGTATACGGGATCGTCCGGCTGGATGTACCGGATTGCCGTCGAACACATCCTGGGCCTGACCCTGATTCGCAACGCACTCTCGATCGAACCGTGCATCCCGCGTGCGTGGCCGCGGTTCGAGGCGACGCTGGCCCGAGGAGACGCGCTGCTTGAAATCGTGGTCGAAAACCCCGATGGCGTGCAGACCGGCGTCGTCCGAATCGAAGTGGACGGCCGGGAGCACCACGGTCCGATTCCGCTGGACGCCGGCGGCCGGCGGCGATCGATACGCGTGGTCATGGGCGCGACGGCCGGCGAGGCACCCACCGCTTCGCCGTGATCGCCAACGCCGGTGAGGTAATCGTCCGCGGCCCGCGTACAATGCCGCCATGATGCGCACCAGAGTGCCCTCGCTCGTGCTCTTCGGATGTCTCGCGCTGGCTTCGACCGGTCTGGCGCAGAACGATCCCAACTGGACGAAACCATTCCCGCCGCTGCGCCTGATCGGGAATGTCTATTGGGTCGGTTCCTACGATTTATCGACCTATCTCATCACCACGCCCCAGGGAAATATCCTGATCAATACGGGTATCGGCGACACCGCCAAACAGATCAAGGCGAGCGTCGAACAACTCGGCTTCAAGATCGAAGACACCAAAATCCTGACCGCGACGCACGGCCACTTCGACCACGCGGCGGGCATGGCGGAGCTGAAGCGGATGACAGGCGCTCGACTCGTCGTGTCCGCGGCTGACCGCGAATTGTTCGAGTCCGGCGGCAAAATGGATTTCCGTTTCGGCAACACGCCGGGCGCGCAGTTCGAGCCGGTCAGAGTCGACGGCACCTTCAAGGACAACGATTCGATCGCGCTCGGCGGCACCATCCTCACCGCGCACCTGACGCCCGGCCACACCAAGGGCGCTACTACCTTCACGCTCAACGTACAGGATGGTGGCAAGACCTATCGGGTGGTGATCGCCAACATGCCCTCCATCAATCCGGGCGTCACCGTCAGCGGCATGGCCAACTATCCCGGCATCACGGAGGACTACGCCCGCGCGTTCAAGGTGCTCAAGGACCTTCCGGTCGACGTCTGGCTGGCGTCGCACGCGTCCCAGTTCAAGCTGCACGACAAGTACACACCTGGCGATCCATACAATCCCGATCGCTTCGTCGACCCGCAGGGTTTTAAAGCCTCGGTGGAACAGCTCGAGAAGACATATCTGGACCATCTCGCCAAAGAGCGCGCAAAGCACTGAGCGATCGCAAAACCGCTGGAGTCTCCGCCGATGCGATCTCAATCACGCCTGCTCGCGCCGCTCGCGGTCTTTGCGTTTCTGGTCGCGGCGGCACTGGGCGATGCGTTCTTCCGCGACGAGTTCTACTACCTCGCCTGTGTCCGTCATCTCGCCTGGGGCTACGTCGATCACCCGCCGTTTTCAATCGGGGTGCTCTGGGCAATCGTGCACACAGTCGGCGACTCGCTGATTGTTCTGCGCATCGCGGCAGCGGCCGCCGCAGCCACGTCGGTCTGGCTGACCGGATCGATCGCCCGGCGCCTCGGCGCCGGGCCGTTCGGCGAGTGTCTTGCGGTCGTCGCTACGGCGATCGCGCCGGTGCTGCTGGCGAACGGCTCGTTCTATTCGATGAACGTGATCGAGGTCCTGCTGTGGACCGCGATCGCACGCGTGATTCTCGACGTGATCGAGGCGCCGTCGGACCGGCGCTGGATGCTGCTCGGCGTCCTGCTCGGCATCAGCCTGGAGAACAAAATCAGCACGCTGTGGCTGGGCGCCGGCATGGGAGTCGGCCTGCTGGTCACGTCTCCTCGACGGCTGCTGACGCGCGGGCCGTGGATCGCCGGTGCCATCGCCGGCATCCTGTTCCTGCCGCACATCGCCTGGCAGGTCGTCAACGGCTGGCCGACGCTCGAGTTCATCCGCAACGCCAGCCGCCACAAGATGCAGGTCACCGCTCCGCTGGCGTTCATCGGCGGTCAGATCATGAACATGCATCCGCTGACGCTGCCGGTGTGGGTCGCCGGCCTCGCGGCGCTTTTCCTGGCTCCGCGATTCAAGGCGGCGCGAATCCTCGGCGTCATGTTCGTCACGGTGGCTGCGATCGTGATGGTGAATCGCACCAGCCGCAGCGGCTATCTGGCGCCGGCCTATCCGATGCTGTTCGCCGCCGGCGCAGCCTGGTGGGAATCGGTGCTGCGAGCCCGGTGGCTTCGCGTAGCGACGATCGGTGTTCTCGTCTGCGGTGGTCTCGCGACCGCCTCCCTCGCCGTGCCGATTCTTTCGAGCGATCGCTACATTCGATACAGCGCCGCTCTCGGCGTGGCGCCGGGCACGGAGGAGAGGAACAGCGTCGGCCGGCTGCCGCAGTTCTTCGCCGACCGACAGGGATGGGATCGATTCGTGTCGTCGGTCGAGCAGGCGTGGAACCAACTCGGCGCGGAGGACCGGCGGCGTGCCGTCGTCGTCACCCTCGACTACGGCCAGGCCGGCGCCATCGAACACATTGCCGGCGCGCGAGGGCTGAAGGCGATCAGCGGTCACAACAACTACTGGCTCTGGGGACCCGGCCAGGCGTCCGGCGAGGTGATGATCGTCCTGTCGCGGCGGCCCGCCCGTCTCGAGCAAATATTCACACAGATCGTCCAGGTCGGCGAGACGGAATGCGGGGATTGCATGCCGTACGAGAACCACCTCCCGATCTTCGTCTGCCGCGGGCTGAAAATACCGCTGGCGACATGGTGGGAGAGCCAGAAACACTTCGATTAGCACGGTTTTCGTATGTGTAGCGTCCGCCTTCAGGCAGACTCCGTGACGTCCGGCTACGGCCGGACATTACCTGATAAAAGCGACACCAGTTGCTAAAACGCAAAGCGATGCTCTCGTGCGGGCACGGCTGTCCGTTACGATAGGGGTATGCCTGTGTCGCGTTTCCGCGCCGCCATATTCAGTGTGTTTGCCGCCGTGCTCACCACGGCCGCTGTCGCCTCCGCGCAGACGGTACCCGCCGGCCGGGAGACGTCCGCCGCGTCGGTCGCCTCGTACGGCCTGTCGCAGCAGATGCCGGTCGATCCGGAGGTCGTCGTCGGCACGCTGCCCAACGGCCTGCGCTATTACGTGCGCGCCAACGGCAAACCCAGCCGCCGCGCCGAACTGCGGCTCGTCGTCAAGGCCGGTTCGGTGCTGGAAGACGACGACCAGCAGGGACTGGCGCATTTCGTCGAGCACATGGAGTTCGAAGGCACGCGAACACTTCCCGAAGCAGAGCATCGTCGACTTCCTGTCGTCGCTCGGCCTGAGCATCGGTGCGGACGCGAACGCGGCGACGAGCTACGACGACACGCAGTACACGCTGCGCGTACCGACCGACGTGCCCGGCGTGCTCGACCGCGCGCTGCTCGTCCTCGACGACTGGGCGCACGCCGCCCCGTTCGATCAGAGCGGCATCGACCACGAGCGCGACATCGTCCTCGTCCGAGTGGCGAATGCACCTCGGCGCGGGCGAGCGGACGCAGGACAAGATCCGTCGCGCCCAGCTCGAGGGATCGCGCTATGCGGATCGACCGCCGATCGGCAAGCCCGAGATCATCGAGCGCGCCCAGCGCGAACAGCTGATGCGGTTCTACCACGACTGGTACCGTCCGGATCTGATGGCGGTGATCGTCGTCGGCGACGTCGATCGCGACGGCGTCGTGGCGATGATCAAGGATCGCTTCTCGTCATTGACGGCGCCGTCGCCCGAAACGGCCGCGTCCGATCTTCGACGTACCGGATCACGCCGCGACCCGCTACACCGTCGTCACCGACAAGGAGACGACCGCGACGACCGTGCAGGTCAGCGACCTTCGACCGGCGCGCAACCAGGGCTCTGTCGGCGGTTATCGCGACATCATGCTCGATCAGCTGTTCGCCGGCATGCTCGACGCCCGGCTCGACGAGCTTAGCCAGAGCGCGAATCCGCCGTTCCTGCGTGCGGCGCGCCGACCGCGGTCTCTTCCCGACGCCGCGGACCAGGGACGAAGCGATCGTGCAGGCGCTCGTCGCGAACGACGGCGTCACGCGCGGTCTCGACGCGATCGTGACCGAGCTCCAGCGGGTCGCGCGATTCGGTTTCGCCGCCGACCGAGCTGGCGCGAGCGAAGCAGACGATGATGCTCGGCTTCGAGCGCGGCGTCACCGAGAGCCCCGACCGCGAGTCGTCGAGCCGCGCCGACGAGTACACGCGCAATTTCCTCGAGGACGAAGCGCTGCCGACGATCTGGCAGGAACTGGCATTCCACCGGCGCTTCGTGCCAGGCATCACGCTCGCCGAGGTCAACAAACTCGCCGGCGACTGGTTTCCCGACCAGAACCGGCTGGTCGTCGTCTCGGCGCCCGATGCCGCCGGCGTCGTCCTGCCCGATCAGGCGCAGCTGGCGGCGGTCGTCAAGGCGGCCACCGCCAAGCGACTCGAGGCGTACGTCGACGCTGCGTCCGGTCAGGCGCTGATGGACACGCCGCCGCAGCCCGGCTCGATCGTGAAGACCACCGTTCGTTCCGAGGCGGGAATCACCGAATGGACGCTGTCGAACGGCGCGACGGTCGTGCTCAAGCCGACGACGCTGAAGGAGGATCAGATCCTGTTCCGGGCCACGGCGCCGGGCGGTACGTCGCTCGCGAGCGACGCGGACTTCCCGTCCAGCCCGCGTCGCGGACGCGGTCGTTCCCGCCGGCGGCGTCGGACAGTTCAACGGCGTCATGCTCGACAAGATCCTCGCCGGCAACGCGGTCGCCGTCAGGCCGTTCATCGACGACATCGATCAGGGCATGCGCGGCGGCAGTACGCCGCAGGATCTCGAAACGATGTTCCGGCTGATCTACCTGCGCTTCACGCAGCCGCGCGCCGACGCCGACGGCGTTCGCCGGCATGGCGTCGCAGGCGCGCAGCCTGCTCGCGAATCAGCAGGCGAGCCCCGACGTCGTGTTCAACCAGACCATCGACGCCGTGCTCAGCCGCGACAACCTTCGCCACCGGCCGCAGACCGTGGCGTCGGTGGACCAGTGGAATCTCGACAAGTCGCTGGCGTTCTACAAGGCGCGCTTCGCCGACGCCAGCAACGTTCACGTTCGTCTTCGTCGGCAGCTTCACGCCGGAGGCAATCAAGCCGTTCGTCGAAACCTACCTTGCCAGCCTGCCGGCGACGCACGCCCACGAGACGTGGCGCGATCTCGGCATCGATCCGCCGACCGGCATCATCGAGAAGACCATCGACGAAGGGCATCGCGCCGAAGAGCCAGGTGGCGATCGTCTTTTCCGGGCCGTTTCAGTACGACGACGCACACCGGCTGGCGCTCGAGACGATGACGCTGGTCCTGCAGTCGCGGCTGCTCGACTCGATCCGCCAGGAGCTCGGCGGCACCTACAGCATCACCGCCAATCCAGAAACGGACAAGTTCCCGCGGCCTACCTACAGTGTGCGGATCGAATGGACCTGCGATCCGGCGCGCACCGCCGCGCTCGTCCAGCGGGTCTTCGAGGAGGTCGCGCTGACGCGATCCACGCGGATGACGCAGGATCAGGTGTCGCTGATTCGCCGGGCGCTGCGCCGGGAGTTCGAGGCCAGCAGCCAGGACAACTCGTATTTCCTCAACCAGATCTCCCGCCGCTACGAGGACGGCGACGGAGCGACCGTCGAAGCGATCGACAACATGCCGGATCAGATTGGCGCCCTCACGGCGGACGCTATCTATCTCGCCGCACAGACCTACCTCAACCCGGCGAACTACGTGAAGGTCACGTTGATGCCGGAAGCAAAACAAAACTGATGTCGAGACTCTGTGTGCGCACGTTCGGGATGTCGCTCGACGGCTACGGCGCCGGGCCGAACCAGGATCTGCAGAACCCACTCGGCGTCAACGGTCCCGAGTTGATGGAATGGGTCTTTGAGACCAGGGCGTGGCGACAAACGCACGGAGTGCCAGACGGCGAGACCGGCGTCGACAACGACCTCGCCGCTCGCGCGTTTGACGGAATCGGCGCCTGGATTCTCGGGCGCAACATGTTTGGTCCCGTCCGCGGTCCATGGCCCGACGACAGCTGGAAGGGCTGGTGGGGAGAGGAGCCGCCGTATCACACTCCGGTCTTCGTCCTCACCCATCACGCCCGACCGCCGCTCGCCATGAAAGGCGGGACTGAATTCCGCTTCGTCACTGGCGGCATTCACGCTGCGCTGGCCGAGGCCCGAGCCGCTGCGGACGGTCGCGACATCCGCCTTGGCGGCGGCGTGGCGACGATTCGTCAGTATCTGACCGCCGGTCTCGTGGACGACATACACCTGGCGGTGCGCCCGGTGCTGCTCGGCTCCGGCGAACACCTGCTGAAAGGCCTCGACCTGCGATCGCTCGGCTACGAGTGCACCAGAACTGTTCCCGGCGAGCGCGCGACGCACGTCTTCCTGCGGAAACGAGCGTAGACACGATGACGAATCTCAACGGATGCGTGGCCGTCGTCACGGGAGGCTCGTACGGCGTCGGCGGGGGCATCGCGACTTCATTGGCGGAGGCTGGAGCGCAGGTGTTCGTGACCGGCAGGTCGCTCCAGGATTCGGTGCCAATCGGCGAACGAATCACCGGCATCCGCTGCGATCATCGGCTCGATGCCGACGTGTCCGCCGCATTCGACCGCATCGCCAGCGAGAGTGGCGGCATCGACATCCTCGTCAACAACGTGTGGGGCGGATACGAGCGAATGGTCGAGGACGGTGCATTCACATGGACCGGACCGTTCTGGGAGCAGCCGCTCTGGCGGTGGGATTCGATGTTCAGCGCCGGTGTTCGTGCACACTATCACGCCAGTCAGTTGACGGCGCGTTCGATGGTAGCCCGCCGCCGCGGCTTGATCGTGAACATCTCATTCTGGGCGGCCCAGAAGCACATCGCGAATGTGGCGTATGGCGTGTCGAAGGCCGCCACTGACAAGATGACCGCCGACATGGCCATCGAACTGCGGCCCTATGGCGTGTCGGTCGTGTCGCTCTATCCGGGACTGGTGCGGACCGAGAAAGTGATGGAGGCCGCCGCATGGCTGGATCTCACCAACTCGGAGTCGCCGGAGTTCGTCGGACGCGCCGTGGCAGCGCTCGCGCAGGATCCCGACGTGCTGCGCCACACCGGCACGGTCCTGGTGGCCGCGAAGCTTGCCAGGCAGTACGGTTTCACGGACGTCGACGGCAAGACGCCGACGCCGCTGACCTTGGCCGACGTCTGACCTGATCGCTACTCGGCCTTCAGCGCCTCGACGGGATCGACCGATGCCACACGTCGCGCCGGCAGATAGCGCGCGAGCGCCCCAGCCGCCGCATCTGATTCACCAGACCTTCCCTGCCTGCGGCGGCATAGCCTGTGATTCCTGGCCTTTGTGGGCTAAGAGAACACGCTGTTTCACTCGCATCCTCTTATGGCTGGCTGCTCCAACGCCCTGAGAGGCCTCCCCTCCGCTGCTGTGCCAAATAAACCGGCGTGCGTCATGCCGAAACGGCAATCGCCTTCGACCAACGGCCGCCCCTCACCGAGTCGGAGATCCGCGAGGTCGCTGTCGGTGAGCTGATACCGCTGAACTGCCGGGTCATCGTCGCGGATTACGATCCGCGACGGCCCGACGTGTTCGCTTTCGAGGCCGTCAGGATGCGGATGGCGCTCGGCTCGTGGGCGCTGCAGGTCGAGCACACCGGTTCCACCGCTGTCCCGGCCTGCCAGCCAAGCCGATCATCCGGAAATCGACCGCGTCCTGACCTTCAGGGACTGGCTGCGCGGGAACGCCGCCGATCGAGAACTCTACGCTCGTACGAAGATCGAGCTGGCCGCACGGACGTGGCAATTTGCACAGAACTACGCCGACGCGAAGGCGCCGGTCATCGACGTCATCCTGACGCGAGCGCTGGCAGCTCGCGGGGACTAACGCGACGGTTCGCGCTCGCTGGCGCGGTATCCGGCCAGCATGTTCGGCAGCGAGTAGTTGCCTTCATGGCAGGCGTATTCGTAGATCGGCCCGGTCGAACGCGCCATGGTCAACTCGCCTTTCCATGGTCGCGTGAACGCGCTGGGATCGTCGATTTCAAATCGGTACAACAGCGTATCGGCATCGAGCAGACTGAATCGCTCGATCAGGTGAAGGTTCCGGTCCCAGCCGAAGTTGCCGCCGGCGTCACCATAGAAGCCGTCGCTGTCGTTGAAGTTCGTGGTGTCCACTACCAGCGTCGCGCCTTCCCAGCGGCCGATCGAATCGCCGAGCCACAACCGGATATCCACCGGCAGATGCGGCCGGCCGTCGAGGTGAATGATTCTGGCGTCGTGGATCATCTCCACGTGCACGACCAACGCGTCCTTCGCCTGCAGGATCTGATAGTTGCTGTTGTAGGAGTACGGCAGCATCGGCGGACCCGCGGTGACGAACGCCAGACACTGATCCTGCAAACCGGTGTCTTCCGGATTGGCCGCGTTGCGCATCGCCTCAGTCCGCCGACGTTTGAGGTCGGCAGCAGCGGGCATGAGCGCGGGAATGCGTCCGTCGGGCGGGTCCGTAACGATCGACGTACGAAGGGTCTTGCTGGCGCGAGAGCCGTACTCGCGAAAGAACGCGTTGTAGGTACCCGTGCCACGGCTCTTCACCGCGGCCTGCGGCGGCGGCTCCTGATTGCTTTCGACAATCTGCCGCTCCCATTCGGCCGCTTCCGCCGGCGTGAAGAACGCTTTGTCCTTCAGCTGCGCCGGACGCTCGAGCGGCGTGACCGTCGCGGAATTCCAGATGCCGTCGAAGCCGGCGTGGCTGTCGGTGCGAGCCGGTGCCGCTGCGAACGTGCTGACGAGAGACACGGCGGCCACCAGCGGGATCGCTGCCCGTCGAATCACCGATCCTGATCGGGTCGCCCTGGCCGCCATTCGCTGCCTCAGATCATTTCTGCGCCACGAGCACGGTGCCCGGCGTTGGGAGCGCGTGTGCCGACGCTGGGCCGAACCCGGCGTCACCGAGCTGCTGCTGGAGTTCCGCGAGCGTGTACGCGTCGCCGCTCGGCGTCCCGGCGAGCATCGTCAAACTGAAGGCAGCTGCCTGCGGCGGCGAGACGCGATCCGGATTGGGCACGAATTCCAGCACCGCCACGCGGCCGCCGGGCTTCAGCGCCGCATGGACCTTCCGGAGAAAGCCCGTGCACGTAGCCGGGTCAAAGTGATGGAGAAAATTGGTGACGAGCGCCACGTCAAAAGGTCCGCCGAACTCGACCTTGAACGCATCACCGGCCAGGGCCTTGTAGCGGTCGCCAACGCCGGCCGCGGCGGCGTTCTCCAGCGCGACCGACAGCACCGCCTCCCAATCGACGGCGACGATCTCCGCGCGCGGATTGCGTTGGGCCAGCGTGACGCCGAACATCCCATGCCCCGCGGCGATATCCAGGACGCGGAGCGGCCCGCCCGAGTCGCCGCCCACCAGTCCGGCAATCGCGTGCGCCGCGGGCATGACCATCGGCGCCATGGCACGCGCGAACTCGACCCAGATCGGATTCTCGTCCGCCACGGTGTTGCCAGCCGGCGCGACGCCGCCGCGGCGCACCGTGGCGGTGAGGTCGTCAAAATTTCGCTTCAGTTCAGGCAGGACCAGAAACCCGGCCGTGGTTCCGAGATAGGTTGGCGATCGTTTGCTGAGGAAGGCGGCCGACTCGGGTGTCAGCCCGTAGGTGTCGCCGGTCTTGGCCAGCAGGCCGATGATCGTCAGGTAGTCGCAGAGGATGCGGATGCCCCGCTCGGCGGCGTCAGTCTCCTTCGCAATCGCCGACGGCGTGCGTGCGCCTTGTTCGATGACGGTGAAGAGCTCGAGATCGATCGCGGTCTTGAGTGCGGCGGATCGCTGGTAGGCGAAAAGCGTGTCGAACACGATGTCGGCGGACGGCATGACGGTAGTGGACATGCGGATACTCTACTCCCGATTCTTTGACAGCAGCCAGCGCCGAACGATAGTGTCGGACGACACCATGGGTGCTACCGCCCGCTTGTCATGCGCCGCGGCAGTCCTCGCCTGGTACGCCTCGGCGCCGCGGGCGACCGAGCCACCGCAAGGCGCCGCGCAGTCGCCGACGTTCAAGAGCAGCGTGGAGTACGTCGAAGTCGACGCCATCGTCACTACCTCACAGGGACAGATCGTCCGCGATCTCGCGCAGAAGGACTTCGAGATACTCGAGGACGGCAAACGTCAGGAGCTGACCACGTTCGCGCTCGTCGACATTCCGATCGAGGGGTACGACGGCCGCGTAGCCGGCAGCGCCCAGCCGATCGAGCCGGACGTCACGACCAACGAGCATCCGGAAGGACGCGTGTATGTGCTGGTGCTCGACGAGTTGCACATCGCCGCAGGTGAAGCCACACATGCAAAGACGGCGGCAAAGCAGTTCATCGCGCGCCTGGGCGCCAACGATCTGATGGCGGTGGTGCACACCGCCGGTGCGGATACGGCGAGCCAGGCGTTCACCAACAGTCAGAACCGACTTCTCGCCGCGGTCGACACATCTGTGGCGCGTGGGCTGGCGTCGGCGACGGCGTCCAGGAATGACAGTGCCGTCATGTCGGATGGCCGCGACACCAGCGACCACGACGATCTCGAACGGGCGGCGGATGCGCAGACCACACTGCGCGTGGTTCGCGATGTCGCGAACTGGTTCGCGACCGTTCACGGCCGGCGGAAGGCGATCCTCCTGATCAGCGGAGGCATCGACTACCCGATGACCATGGTCGGCGACGCCGGCGCTCCGAACCGGCCGACCGACATGGTCCGTACCGCGGCGCAGGAAGCGATCGACGCCGCGATGCGGTCGAACGTCAGCGTCTACGGCATCGATCCCGGCGGGCTGACCGGCGGCGACGACGTCGGCACCAACTATTTTGCGCCCGGCAGCGCGTCGCTCGGCCCGCGCGCCTCCGAGCGGGAGCTGCGGATGAATCAGGACAGCCTGCGTCAGCTCTCCGAAGACACTGGCGGTATCGCCGTGGTCGGCCGGAACGATCTCGGCAGCGCGTTCGATCGAATCGTGGCTGACAACAGTGCCTATTACGTGCTCGCCTATCGCCCAACGGCCAGCAAACGTGACGGCAAATTTCACAAGATCGCCGTCAGAGTCGATCGGCCCGGGCTCGTCACCCGCGCACGCAGCGGGTATCTGTCGCCGAACGGTAAGGCGCCGGCGGCGCCGGCGCTCGACCCGGCCGGACCGTCGCCCGAGATACGCGACGTTCTTGGCAGCCCGCTGCCGGTGAGCGGGCTCTCCATGCGTCTGTCGTTCGCGCCTTTCATGGGACCGGCGGCGAACGCGTCGGTTCTCATCACTGAAGATCTGCGCGGCCGTGATTTGAAACTGGGATCGCCGGGCACCCTCGAGCTGTCGTATGCCGCCGTGGACGCTACCGGGACCGTGCGTGCCGGAAGCAACGACCGGCTCCAGTTGACCGCGCTCAAACCAGAGACCAAGGCCCAGATTGCGGAGTCCGGCATCCGCGTGTTCAACCGGATGGCGCTGGCGCCCGGCCGCTACACCGTCCGGGTCGCTGCACACGATCAGTCTGGAGGCGCCGTCGGGTCGGTGGCGTACGACCTCGACGTTCCGGATTTCCGTGCTTTGCCACTCAGCATGAGCGGCCTGACGATCACCTCCATCGCCACCAGCCGCATGGTGGTCGCAAAGGCGGACGCGCTGATGAAGGACGTGCTGCCGGCGCCGCCAATCACCGAGCGCGCATTTCCGCAGACCGATCAGCTATGGTTTTTCGCCGAAATCTACGACAATGCCGGCGACACGCCGCACACGGTCACGATTGGGACAACGGTGACGTCCGAGTCTGGTGCGGTCGTCTACCGGCTCGACGCGGAACACTCGTCGAGCGAGTTCAGCGGGCCCCGCGGCGTGTTCCGGCACCGGGGCCGCGTCCCGTTGGCCGATCTCGCGCCAGGGGCCTACGTGCTGAAGGTCGAAGCGCGGGGCCATCTCGGCCAGGATGAAACAGTCAGCCGTCAGATACCCTATACAGTGACAGCCGCCGCGAAACAGTAAGACGCGAGGTCATCATGAACGTGCTGCTGCTCTCGATGCCCGACTCGTTCGAGCACATGCCGCCCGTGGCCATCCGAATGCCCAACGGCGCGCTGGCGTCGCTGGCTGGCAACATCGACCCTCATCATCGCGTGGCGATCGCCGATCTGATCCTGGCCCACCGGGACGTTCGGGGGACCGTCGAGACGCTCGTCAGCGACCTGCGGCCTGATGTCGTCGGCTTGTCGGTGATGACCTTTCAGCGCCGGACGGCGCTGAACATCGCGAAGCTGGTGCGACAGCTTCGTCCCGAAGCCCGCGTCGTCGTCGGCGGCTACGATCCCAGTCTCGCGCCGAATGCCTATACCTGCTCGCCGGATATCGACTTCATCGTCCGTGGCGAAGGCGAAGAGACGTTGTCCGATCTGCTCCGCGCCCTCGAGGCCGGCCGCGACGTCCACGACATCGCCGGCCTGACCTATCGCGATGCCGGCCGCGTCGTCCGCAACCCTGACCGGCCGATCGCCCGCCTCGCGAACAATCCGCTGCGATTGCCCAATCGGGCCGCGCGCGTCCTCAGCGGCTACACGCTGCTCGGCCGCGACGTCGACGTGGTCGAGACGTCGCGAGGGTGCACGTTTGACTGCAGCTTCTGCTCGATCATCGAAATGCGCGGCCGTAATTTCCACACCTACCCGATTGAGCGCGTCATGGCCGACGTCGGCGATGCGCGCAGTCGCGGCGCCCGCACGATTTTCCTGGTGGACGACAACATCACCCTCGATATTCGACGCTTCGAGAAGCTGTGCCAGGCGATCATCGACAGCGGCTTCGACGACGTGGACTACGTCGTCCAGGCGATGACCGCGCCGCTGGCCGAACATGGGGCGACGCTGGCGCCACTGATGCGGCGCGCCGGATTCCGCTACGTCTTCCTCGGCATCGAAAACGTGCTGGACGAGGATCTGGCGTTTCTGAAGGCGCGCGCCAAGAACGCGCGGCGGGTCAACGGTCGCACCGTCGGCAATGCCACCATCGACGCCATCACGCACCTCCACCGGAACAGCCTCTACGTCGTCGGCGGCATGATCGTCGGCAACCCGGACGACACACCCGAGTCGATCGAAAAGAACCTGTCCTTCGCGAAGCAATACATCGACTGGCCCTACATCCAGCACCCGACGCCTTATCCCGGCACGCCGATGACCGAAGAATTCCGGCGGCGCGATCTCATCGTCGACGAGGACGTCGCACATTACGACGGTACCACCGCCGTCGTGCGCACCGAACATGTCTCGCCGAGCGACATCGAGTTCATGCGCTGGCGCCGCGAGCGGTGGATCAAGATGCGGCACTTCCCAGCCGCGTTCGTCCACAGCCCCGGCTTCGTCCTGCGTCACGGCGCCGAAATGCTCGCGCACACGTTTGCCGGCTCCACGGGTCGTTCGTGGCTCGGCCTCGAGAGCCAGCGTCGGGTGTTCGACCGCTTTCGGCAGCGGCGCGACGAAGAGCGCAGCCGCGTCGCGATTGCGGTCTGAGTCCGATCGCACGACGTTCATGCGCACTCCGAGACTGATGGCCGTGCTCGCTCATCCCGATGACGAATCGCTCGGCGTCGGCGGCAGCCTCGCGAAATACGCGGCGGCAGGTGTCGAGGTGTACCTGGTCACCGCCACCCGCGGGGAAGGCGGCCGCTATCGGGGACACCTTCGCGGCGAGGATGAGCACCCCGGAGCGTCGGCGCTGGGCGCCATCCGCGAAGCGGAGCTGCGCGCCGCCGCAGCCGTGCTGGGCGTGCGCGACCTGTGGCTGCTCGACTACCTGGATCAGAGTCTCGACCGGGCCGAACCGCGCGAAGCGATCGGACGAATCGCCGGCCATCTGCGACGGGTCCGTCCGGATGTCGTCGTGACCTTCGGGCCTGACGGCGCGTACGGTCATCCCGATCACGTCGCGATTTCTCAACTCACCGCAGCGGCCATCGTCGCGGCCGCAGATCCCGCGTTCGCCGCCGGCACCGATCTGGCCGACCTGGCTCCGCACGCAGTCTCGAAGCTGTACTACATCGCATGGCCCGAAGCGACGTGGAGCGTCTACCAGGCGGCGTTCCGCAAGTTGATCTCGACCGTTGACGGAGTCGAGCGACAGGCATCGCCCTGGCCCGACTGGGCAATCACGACCAGGATCGACACACGCGAGTACTGGCCGATCGTCTGGCGCGCCGTGTCGTGCCACGAGTCGCAGGTAGTGGCCTACGAGCGGCTGAAGGACTTGTCACCTCAACATCACGAAGCGCTGTGGGGCCGGCAGTCGTTCTATCGGGTGTTCAGCACGGTCAACGGCGGACGGATACCCGAGACGGATCTGTTCGACGGGATCGCGACCTGACAACACAACGACCCGTAGCGCGGGCCTTTCAGGCCCGCATCTGAAAACGACCGTAGCGCGGGCCTTTCAGGCCCGCGTCTGACAGGCAAGGAGTCTGGAGATGGATGGCGACCCGGTTCGGCAGGCACCTCTCGCCATGGAGGCTGGTGCGTTTCGCGCGCTTGGTCATCGCCTGGTTGATCAGGTCGCGCAACTGCTCGATTCCGTTCCGCGAGGCCCGGTGACGCGCAATGAATCGCCCTCGGCGGTGCGCGAAGCGCTCAACCTGCTCGGGCCGCTCCCCGAAGCCGGCACCGACCCCGGCGCTCTGCTCGAGGACACCGCACGACTGCTCTTCGAGCACTCGCTGTTCAATGGACACCCGCGGTTTTTCGGCTACATCACCGCGGCGCCTGCGCCGATCGGAATCCTCGGCGATTTTCTCGCATCGGCCTTGAACCCGAATGTCGGCGCCTGGACGCTGTCGCCTGCCGCGACGGAGATCGAGTCGCAGACCGTGCGATGGATCGCGACGCTCATCGGCTACCCGGACGATTGCGGCGGCCTTCTCGTCAGCGGCGGCAACATGGCCAACTTCGTGTGCTTCCTGGCGGCTCGCGCCGCCCGGGCCGGCTGGGACGTGCGCGCGTTGGGCGTTGGCGGCACTTCGCGACCGAAGCTGCGCGTCTACGTCTCCGCCGAAACGCACACGTGGATTCAGAAGGCAGTGGACATCGCAGGCCTCGGCACAGAGTCGATTCGATGGATTCCGACCGACGCTCAGCTCCGCATGGACGTGGCCGTTCTGCGCCGGACGATCGCCACCGATCGGGCCGC
This sequence comes from uncultured Acidobacteriota bacterium, assembly GCA_963711765.1. Classification (GTDB taxonomy): domain Bacteria; phylum Acidobacteriota; class Vicinamibacteria; order Vicinamibacterales; family CAVVIG01; genus CAVQFC01. The sequence goes on from CAVQFC010000002.1 coordinate 187,717, forward strand.
TGGCGACATCCCATGCCTCGTCGTTGGAACCGCCGGTTCAGTCAGCACCGGCGTCGTCGATCCGCTGCGCGAGATCGCGGCAGTCTGCAGGGAGCACAGCATCTGGTTTCATGTCGATGGCGCCTACGGCGGGTTTGCCGCGGCGGTTCCGGATGCGTCCGACGATCTGCGCGGCCTGAGCCTCGCTGATTCGGTCGCGGTCGATCCGCACAAATGGCTCTACGCGCCGCTCGAGGCAGGGTGCGCGCTGGTCCGCGATCCGGAGGCGCTGCGCGCGGCCTTCGCTTACCATCCGCCCTACTACCACTTCGAGGAACAAGCGACCAACTTCGTCGACTACGGCCCGCAGAACTCGCGCGGTTTCCGCGCGCTCAAGGTGTGGCTGGCGCTCCGTCAGGTCGGCGCCGCGGGTTACCGTCAGATGATCGCCGACGACCTACGCCTGTCGGAGGCCATGGCAGCGGCCGTCAGGCGTCATCCCGAACTGGAACTTGCGACGCAGCACTTGAGCGTCACCACGTTTCGTTATGTCCCGCGTGATCTTCGAAACACGATCGGCGACGAAGCGACCGAACGCCATCTCGACGCGGTCAACCGCGAACTGCTCGATCGGCTCCAACGCGGAGGCGAGGCATTCGTTTCCAACGCCGTCGTCGGCGGTCGATACCTGCTGCGCGCCTGCATCGTCAATTTCCACACCGATCGTGCGGACGTCGAAGCCGTGCCGGAGATCGTCACGCGGATCGGCCGAATCGTGGACGGCGAGCTTCGTCCAACCGCGTCGATAAACACAACCGACGATCAACGCAGAGATCGCTGAGATGGTAGGGTTTGTACTTTCACTTACGTTCTTCCTGGCTGTCCACACATGCGAGAGCCATGACCTCCGATCACGACGCCACCGGCAGCGTGGTCCTGAAATCCCCTGAGAACACCGACGTCAGCGAGGCACGCGATTTGCTAAACTCCAGCAAAGCACCGTGGTAGACGCCGGGCACATCTCCAATCAACGCGTCGCGCCTTCCCTTTTCGCCAGCCGCTGGCCGGGACGCGCGCTCCTTTTCGTTCTGAGTGCCGCGGTGGTCGCGTTCGGCCTGGACTGCGCCGCCCATCCGATCGACTTTTCCATCTATCACCGGATCGCTCAGCAGGTCTGGCAGGGGGATTACAACCTCTATCCCGCGGCCGTCTACAGCCACGGACCGGCGCCGGCACACGGTTTCCGTTACGCTCCCGCGATCGCTTTCATGCTCGTGCCGTTTGGCTGGCTTCCGCTCGAAGTGTCGGCCCTGATCTTCTTCGCGATCAAGATCCTGGCACTGTTCTACGTCGGAACCGTCGTCATGCGCCGTGTCGGTCTCCGAACGCCATCGCGGTTTCTGATGCTGTTCGCGGTGCTCTGCGTCGGCGGCTATGTCGCCGAAGAGTTGCGCTACGGCAACGTCCACCTGCTGGTGATCGCGCTGATGGTCTACGCGGTTGATACGGAGGCGTCGGGCGACGTGGCGGCGCCGGCAGTGGCGCTCGGCGTCGCGATCGCCACCAAGCTCACGCCGGCGTTGCTGCTCGTCTACTTCTTGATGCGACGACGATTCGCCGTGTGTGTGGCAACCATCGGCGTGCTGGTGGCGCTGGCGCTCCTGCCGGCAACGGTGGTCGGATTCAAGGCCAACACCCGGCTGCTCGAAGGCTTCACCCGATACGCCGCGGAAAAAGTCGACGAGGGCGACAACTACGCCCTCCGGGGCGTGCTGGCCGAACATCTGGCGCCGACGATCGGCAACTCGACGGCCGATCCGGCCGGCGCCCGGGAACAGACGATCACGCTGGTCTGGCTCGGCACCGTTCTCGCCGGCGGGCTCATCGTCGCGATCCTGCTCCGCGAGCCCGCGTCCGGTCCGGTTCCCGAGATGCTGGACTTCTCGATCGTGCTGACGGCGATGCTGCTGGCCTCGCCGCATACACAGCGCCGCTACCTCGTCGCGCTCTACGTGCCCGCGCTGTTGATGACCGCCATACTCCCGCAGACGCGGGACAACACCGACCGGCGGCTGATGGCGTTCGGGTTGGGCGCGGTGCTCGCAACCGGCACGGTGCTGCCGCTGCTGTTCGGCGGCCGCCGTCTGGCGCTGTGGTACGAGGCCGGCTCGCCGTATTTCTTCGGCACCCTGGCGATGTTCGTAACGCTGCTCGTCCTGCGCGTCCGGCTTCAGAAACAGACTGCAGCGTAACGACGTGCACCAGAACTCCAGATGACAATGGAACGTGTGACGACGCCAGCTGTCGACCTCATCGTCCTCCACGAACATCCCGAATGGCAGAAGCCGTTGTTCGCGGCACTCGAGCGCCGCGCCATCTCGTTTCTTCCGTTCGACGTCTCGCGCGCCGCGTTCAGCAACGAGGAAGCGCCTCATGCTCGCTTGTATTTCAATCAGGCCAGCCCGAGCGCGTATCTGCGCGGCAACACGCGCGCCGTTCCTCTTGCGCTCGCGTACATGCGATCGCTCGAACTGCTCGGGGCGAAGGTGTTGAACGGCGCCGAGGTGTTCGCGCTCGAGTTGAGCAAGAGTGCCCAGGCGACGTTGCTGAAGACGCTCGGCATCGACTGTCCCCGGTCGATCACGTTCAACGACGTCAGCGCGCTGAAACAATACGAGGGCGACGTGGCCTGGCCGGCGTTGCTGAAACCGGATCAGGGCGGAAGTGGCGCGCGCATCGAGGTGGTCGAATCGCTCGCCGAGGTGGAGCGCATCTTCGCCGCGGATCCGGTGGTCTGGCTGCCAGACAATCTGTTCCTGCTGCAGGAATATCTGCCCCACGATCCCGAACACGGGATCGTGCGTCTCGAGTTTCTCGGCGGCGAACTGCTGTACGCCATGCGAGTGATCACGCATGGGCGATTCAACCTCTGTCCATCGCCGGTCTGCAATCCAGATGAGGGGAACGGCGTCTGCGAAGTGCCCGAGCAGGTCAGCGACGCGCCGCCGGTTGAATTCGTGCCGTATCCCGAGGTGCCTCGCGACGCCGTGGAGATCGCGACGCGTATCGTCAAGGCGGCGAGACTCGACGTCGGCGGCATCGAGTATCTCGAAACCTACGAAGGCAGGCGCGTGTTCTACGACATCAACGCCAACTCGAACCTGCGGCCCTCGGTCGCGGCGGCCTTCGGATTCGACCCGTTCGAGCGGGTCGTCGACTTTCTCGTCCAACACCTGGGCCGATGAACCTCGCGAGGCGAAGCTGGCCTAGAGGCCGACTCGTCCGGCGACGTCATTCGTAGTGCAGGGCCGTCACCGGATCGAGACGCGACGCCTTCATCGCTGGGTAGACCCCGGACACCAGCCCGATGACCACCGACACCGAAAAAGCCAACGCCAGTGAACTGCCGCTGATGATGGTGGACCAGCCGGCGAAATTCGCGATCAGTCGCGACATCGACGCACCGAGCAACAGCCCGATCGTGCCGCCGGCGACCGCGATCAGCGTCGTTTCCATGACGAACTGCCTGATGATGTCGGTGCGCTTGGCGCCGATCGCCCGGCGGACGCCGATCTCGCGCGTCCGTTCGAGCACGCTGGCCAGCATGATGTTCATGATCCCGATGCCGCCCACCAATAGCGAGATCGACGCGAGCGCGACCATGACGATGTCGAAGATGCGCTTGGTGCGCTGCTGCTCGGCGAGCAGTTCGGCGGGGACGATCAGCATGTAGTCGTCGGCGCCGCGATGCGACGCGGTGAGAATGCCGCGCACCGTCGCCGCCGCCGCCAGCACGTCCGCATCCGGCTTCAGTCGAAGATAGACACCGTCCACGTCGTCGCGAAACTGACTGTAGTTGTCCTCGAGCCGGAACATCGCCGCACCGGTCGGGACGTAGAGAAGGTTGTTGCGGTCCTGCCCAGGCAGCCCGGGCACATCGCTCTGGGCAACCGCCTGGACGCCGGCCACGCCGATCACCTGGTACCACTGTCCGTTGACCTTGACGAAGTGACCCATCGGATCCGCGAGCCCGAACAACCGTACGCGGGCCGCTTCGCCGAGTACGCAGAGCGGCGCGGCGTGGGCCGCCTCGTCGGGCGTGAAGAAACGGCCCGACGCGATCTTCAGGCCGGCAATCCCCGGATAGTTCGCGTCGACGCCGTACACGACCGGCAGCTCTCCTTGCGGCTTGGGAATCACCTGGGACGGCGTGAAACGCTTGCGCGGCGACAACAGATCCAGGCCGGGCACCGTCGCTTCCATCGCGCGGATGTCTTTGAACGTGAGGCCCGGCGACTGCTGGCGAATCTTCTGATACGCCTGGAACTCGGTCGTCTCGCGCGCTTCGACGATCAGGTTGCGGACGCCGAGGTCCTCGATGAACGCCATGACCTGCTGCTGTGCGCCGGCACCGATCGACAACATCGCGACGACCGCCGCCACGCCGAAGATCATCCCGAGCATCGTCAGGAGCGTGCGCAGCTTGTGCAGCAGCAGGTTGTCGACGCTGCGCCCGAGGTCAGGCAGCCACAGAGGTGACGTCATCGCGAGGCACGCTGCGGCGCCTGCGGCGGCGCTTTGGGACGCGAGCCCGACGGCGTGTTCGGATCGATCAGCGCCACTTCGGTCGACACCTCGACGTTTTCGACGACCGCGACGCTGTCGGTCCACGCCTTCACGCGTACTTCATGCGCCTCAAACCCACCGCCGGCTCGGACGTAGACCGTCGGCCGGCCGCTGACGTCGAACACCGCGGTGCGCGGCACATACAGCACGTTGTCGTAGGCGGCGCCGGAAATGGCGATGGCAGCGGACACGCCGGGCCGGACCTGCGGATTGCTGGAGACGTCGAAGGCGATGTCGAACTGACGCGTGCCGGCGTCGAACAGACCGCGTGACGCGACGCCGCTGACACTGCGAACGGTTCCGCGAAGCGTGGCGTCCGGCAGGGCGTCCACGGACACCTCAACGACCTGACCCGGTGACACATTCGCCCGATCCTGTTCCGCCAGCTTTGCCGTCACCTCGACCCGCGACGAGTCGATCACTTCGGCGATGGGCTGGCCGGCGAACGCCGCGTCGCCGATGCGGTAGTCGGGCATGGCCCCGCCGAAATAGATGCCGCCGAACGCCTGGAAGTTCGTGCGCACGGTGACTACGCCGTCAAACGGTGCGCGCACATGCAGGCTCTCGATGTTGCGCTGCGCCACCTGCACCGACAGCTGCGCTTTGTTGCGCTTCTCACGTACACCATCGTCGGACGCACGGGTCGTCTCGCGGTGCGTCTTCACGTCGGCCTCCAGTTGCGCGAGCCGCTGCTTCGCCTCGTCGAACACCAGCTGGTTCTGCTGCGCCTTGATCGCCGGCACCAGTTCGTTGCTCATCAGGTCCAGTTCTGCCCGTCGAACGTCGTAGCGCGCATGGAGCAAAGCCACCTCGTCATCCGCGATCTGGACCGCGGCCTGCGCCTCTGCCTTGGCAATTTCCTGCTCGGCGAGCTGCAGGTCGAATCGGGCCTGTTCGAGGTTGAACTCCTGCTCCGCGGCGTCGAACTCGACGACGACGTCGCCCGCCTTGACGAGGGCGCCGGTATCAGCCAACTGCACAATCTGCAGTTGCCCGCCCATCGGCGGGGCCGCGAGCTGGACGGATCGTGACGCACGCAGATCGCCGACCGTGTAAACCGTGACCTGGACCCGGCCGCGCTGCACACGCGTCGTCGGCACTGTCTTCGGCGCGGTACGGGACACGCCGAGCCGCGCCGCCACGGCGACGGCTGCGAGAATCAGAAGCGCGAGCGCGACCTTCCTGATCATCACGGCATCGCCTTGATCATCGCGCCGCGGCCTCCGGTTCGGGCTCTTTCAACGCGACGCGCTCACCCTCCCTGACGCCGGACGCAATCGCCACCTGATCGCGTCCTCGACGAAGGACCGTCACGGGTCGCGCGTCGAAGACGCCGCGATTGACCACATAGACGACGGTCGCCGGACCGCGCTGAAATACGGCGCCGGTCGGCACCACCAGGACCTGCGGCAACCGATCCAGCTCGACCCGCGCCGCGGCGCTCATGCCGGACCGCAGCCTCGGATCGGCGTCCGACAGCGACACCACGATGTCGAAGTTACGGACCGGCGGCCAGGTCGTGAAATCTGGTTTGGCGACAACCGAGATCTCCTTCAGCGTGCCGTTGAGATCGCGATCGGGCACCGCGTCCACCCGCACGCGAACCCCGCTGCCGATCTGCACCCGGCCGCGATCCGCCTCGTCCACCCGCGCCGTCAACTGAATCTCGCTCAGGTCGGGCAGCTCGGCGATCGCCGCGCCGAACCAGGCGCGATCGCCTCGCTTGAACTCGGGCTGACTGCGGCTCCCGGGCCCGCCGGCGCGGAAGTTCGGCAACAGCGAGATGGAGCCGGCAATCGGCGCGCGCACCTGCAGCGACGCGATGATCCGTTCGGTGTCGTTCACGTCGTACTGCGCTTTGTCGCGCTTCTGCCGCGCGATGGCGACATCGGCCTGGGCCGCGATGCGCTCGCCCTCGACTTTCTTCTCGAGCTCACGCACATGTTCCTCGGCGTTGGACACCGCGATCACGAAGTTCTCGGCGTCGATGCGCGGACGCATCTCGTTGCCCTGCAGCTCGAGTTGTGCCCTCGCGAGCGCCTTCTTCGCCTCGTCGAGCTCGCTCTGGGCGGACGCGACACGGCGCCGCTGTTCGGCTTCGGTCCGATCGATTTCCGATGCTGCCTGTTTCGTCTCGGACTGCTTGGTTTCGAGCGTGCGCTGCTGCGTCGTCGGATCGAAGGTCACGACGAGATCGCCGGCGGCGACCTTCGCACCGTTGGCCGCGATCTCGACGATCTGCAAGTCCGAGCCGGCTGAAGGCGCGGTCAGGACGACCGAACGCACCGGCCTGATCTCGCCGCGCAGCTGCAGGAAATCGACGAACGTCGTGCGATCGACGATCGCCGTCGGAATCGACGGCGCGCCACCCTCACGCCGGAACGCCGCAGCGGCAGCCACCGACAGCGCGACCACGACGACGAGCGCCAGGGCGGCGACGCTTTTCTTCATCGCCGCTCGTCGCCGACGTCGATCGCCGCGGCCAGGTCCGGCATCAGGTGTGGATCGCTTCCTTCGATGCTGAAGACCGCCAGAAACGTCCTGACTCGGTTCGACATCGTGCTGATCGCCCCGATTTGCGACAGCTGCTCCAGCCGGCCCGTGAAGACACGGTCAGGGTACGAATCGAGCGTGATCCGCGCCGACTGACCGACGCGAAGCGCGGAGATGTCGGCCTGATTGACGCGGGCGCGCACCTGCATCGCCGACGAGTCGATGACCTCCATGATGCCGAGACCCGATCGCACTTCCTCGCCTTCCTGCACCTCGCCCATCGTGCCGTTCTTCCACGTCGACTTCAGCACGACCATCCCGTCGATCGGCGACACGACCCGCATCTTGTCGGCATTGTTCTCGGCGTGCTTCCAGGCGTTCTCGGCCCGATCGCGCTGAATCTCGAGCGCGCGCATGTCGGCCGTGTCGAGCCGGCGCCGAAGGTCGTAGGTGTGGCGAATCTGGGTGGCTTTGGCGCGGGCCTCGTCGAGCGACAGGCGGTTCTGCTCAGCTGTCACCGCCGGCACGACGTCGGCCTTCTGGACTTCCAGCTCGGCGCTCTTGACCGCGTTCTCCGCCGTCTTCAGCTCCGCCTCACCGTGAGCGCTTGCCGTCAGCTGCTCGCCGCGCATCCGGTTGATCTGCTCGGCGAAATCGCGGTAGTCCGCCTGACGATCGTGAGCGGTCTTGATCTGCGTTTGCCGGTCGAACTCGATCAGCAGTTCGCCGCGGCTTACCCGCGTGCCGGGTTTGGCCAGGTGAACAATGACGAGGGTTCCCGTGGAGGATCCCGTCAAACGGGGCACGATCACGGGGTGGCTGCGAACCGGCTCAACCGAACCCTGCAGCCGGAACGCGGTGCGGTCGCCGCGTGCGCCGGCTGGCAAAACGAGCATTGCGGCAACCAGGGCCATTGTCAGGGCGCCGATTCGAACGGCGGACATGTCGCAATAATAGACGCCTCCCGGAACGAAATGGACGGCCCGCCTGGCCGATTCTTTCCAGAAGCCGGGCCGATGGATGTCCATTTCGCGTGCCCTCCGACGACTATCTATCGAGAGCGACGATGATCAATCAGTCGAGCATGCGGTAGCGGAGACGAGCATGAAGTATCTGTGCCTGGTATTGGTTGACGAGAGCAAGCTGGCCGCGCTGTCCCGAGCCGAGTCGCAAACACTGGACGACGAGAGCCTGGCTTACGACAAGACGCTGCGGGAGCACGGCCACCTGGTGGCCGCGGAGGCCCTCGGGCCCGTGAGCGCGGGCGCCGTCGTCCGCGTCCGCGACGGCGAGGTGGTGGTGACGGATGGTCCCTTCGCCGAAACCCACGAGCAGGTCGGCGGCTTCATCCTGATTGACGCCAGGGACCTGAACGAGGCGATCCGACTGGCGTCCAGGATTCCCGTGATCCGGATGGGCGCCATCGAGGTGCGGCCGGTCAAGGAACTGAGGTCGAGCATCACCAATTCAGGGGAGGCACGATGACTACACGACTCGGACTCGTTGCGCTCGCATTGATCCTGCTCCCGGTCGCCGACGGAGCCACCCAGGAGACGCGGGCACCCTATCCGTCGATGGCGTCGATCGAGCGGTATCGTATCGCCGATCGATTGGAGGAAGCCGCTCTGGCCCGAAGCGCCGCACCGTCTTCGATTTCGGCGGAAGCTGACGTGCTCGTGCTCGGGACCCACGGCTACGAGACCGCGGCGACAGGAACCAACGGCTTCGTCTGCATCGTCGAGCGGTCCTGGGCCAGCGGGCTCGACGACCCGGAGTTCTGGAATCCGCGCATCCGCGCGCCCATGTGCTACAACGCTCCCGCAGCGCGATCGGTGCTGCCGCCGTATCTCAAGCGAACTGAATGGGCGCTGGCCGGCCTGTCCAGACTCCAGATTCGCAATCGCATCACCTCCGGTGTCACCTCGCACACACAGCCCATCCCCGAAGCGGCCGCAATGTGCTACATGTTGTCGAGCCGTGCTCACCTGGCTGATGCACCAGGCCACTGGCTTCCCCATGTCATGTTTTTTCTTCCGCACCTCGACACACCGGTCCTCGGCGGGAATCTTCCGGGCTCGCCGGTGATTGTCAGTCAGGGCGATCCCGACCGCGACACCGTCGTCATCGTCCCGGTGCGTAACTGGTCGGATGGTTCGGCCGCTCCCGCGGATCACACGATGTGAGGGTCCAGGCGACCGTTGACGAGGTCTATCGCACCGAGTCGCGGCGGGTACTTGCGACACTGATTCGCCTCCTCGGCGATTTCGATCTCGCCGAGGAGGCGTTGCACGATGCGTTCGCCGCGGCGCTCAATCAATGGCCGGAGCAGGGTGTGCCCGCGAATCCCCGCGCGTGGCTGGTTTCCGCGGGCCGATTCAAGGCGATCGACGCCCTGCGCAAGCGCAAGCGGGGCGATGCGGCCGTCGCCGACCTGGCACGGCGACTCGACCGCGAGGCCGCCTCGTCAGAGGACACGGAGGGTCACACCATCGAGGACGATCGGCTGCGCCTGATTTTCATCTGCTGCCACCCGGTGCTTCCGCCCGATGCGCAGGTCGCCCTCACTCTTCGCGAGGTGTGCGGTCTGACCACCGAAGAGATCGCCAGAGCATTTTTAAAATCCTCGGCCACCATCGCCAAGCGCATCGTCCGGGCGAAGGCCAGGATCAGGACGGGACACATCGCCTATGAAGTGCCGGCGTTGAGTGACCTGTCCGATCGACTCGGGTCCGTGCTGCAGGTCGTTTACCTGATTTTCACTGAAGGTTACTCGGCGTCGTTCGGCCCGTCGTTGACGCGTCCGGACCTCTCGCAGGAAGCGATCCGGCTCGGGCGCCTGCTGGTCGAGTTGCTGCCGGAGCCTGAGGGGCTTGGACTGCTGGCGCTGATGCTGCTGCAGGAGTCACGGCGCGTTGCGAGGCTGTCAGCCGAGGGCGAAGTGATTCTGCTGTCGGATCAGGACCGATCGTTGTGGAACCACGAGTTGATTCGCGAAGGCAAGGCGCTCCTTCATCGCGCGCTCGCCTCACGGCGGTTTGGTTCGTATACGCTCCAGGCTGCGATCGCGGCCGTGCACGCCGACTCTCCCGCGGCGGATGCGGTTGACTGGGCGCAGATTGCCGCTCTGTACGACGTCCTGCTACGCACCAACCCGACACCGGTAATCGAATTGAACCGCGCGGTGGCCGTCGCGATGGCAAGGGGGCCGCAGGAAGGCCTGACGCTGATCGATGCGATTCTGCAGCGGGGCGATCTGTCGGATTACTACCTCGCCCACTCGGCGAGAGCCGACATGTGCCGCCGGCTGGGGCGAACGGCGGACGCGATCGCCTCGTATCGGGAGGCCTTGCGGCTGGCCGCGCAGGAAACGGCTAGACAATTCCTGCGCGGGCGATTGCGTGAGCTCGGGGCGGACGTGTCGGACACGAGTTGACACTCGGCTGTATCATGTCCATTCCATGTCCATCACGATTACCGTCAACGGCGCTGAACACGCGCTCGACCTCGAGCCAGAAATGCCGCTGCTCTGGGCGCTGCGCGAAACTCTTGGCCTGACCGGCACCAAATTCGGTTGCGGCATCTCGGCGTGCGGCGCCTGCACTGTACACCTGGACGGCCGTGCGGTCCGCTCGTGCACGCTGCCGATCTCCGCCGCCGACGGCAAGCAGGTGACAACGATCGAAGGGCTGGCGCCGAACGACGCGCTGCACAAAGTGCAGCAGGCGTGGCTCGCCCACCAGGTGCCGCAGTGCGGCTATTGCCAGTCGGGCATGATCATGGCGGTTGCGGGACTGCTCGCGCAGATTACGAAGCCCACCGACTCGGAAATCGACGCGGGGATCACCAACGTCTGCCGCTGCGGCACGTTTGCCCGGGTTCGAGCGGCCATCCACGAAGCGGCCGGTGGCAACGGGGTGGCGTCATGAAGACTCCGCCGGTCGACGCCACCAACAACGGGAAGAAGACGCGCGGTGAAAGCGGTCTCAGGCGATGGTCGCGGCGCGCGTTCATCGGTGCGGGCACGGTCGCGGGCGGCGGGTTCCTGCTCGGTGTCGCCGGCTTCACGTTCGCACCTAACCGTTACGGGCTGGTCTCGGCCGATGCCGCAGAGCGCGGCCAGTTGACGACGTGGATCACGATCAGCCCCGACAACAGCATCACGATCCTGATTCCGCACTGCGAGATGGGCCAGGGCACGCAAACCGCGCTCGCGATGATGGCGGCCGAGGAACTCGAGGCGGAGTGGTCCTTCGTTCGCGTACAGGAAGCGCCGGCGCTGGACGCTTACGCAAACGGGTACATCGTGCGCGCTGCCGGCGGCAACTACGTACCGGCGGTGATGGGGCGCGGCGTGGACTACGGCGCGTACAAGATCGCGTCGTGGTTCGGCTTCCAGGTCACCGGCGGCTCGACCGCCGTGCGCAGCACCGGCGAGTACGGCATGCGGGTCGCCGGCGCCGCCGCCCGGGAGATGCTCGCTGGCCGCCGCCGCGAAGCAATGGGGTGTGCAGCCGTCCGAGTGCACGGCGAAAGGATCCCAGGTCGAGCCATGCTGCCTCTGGGCGGCAGCGAGACGTTCGGCGCGCTCGCGCGCGCGGCCGCCACTCAAGCGGTGCCGACCAGTCCCGCGCTCAAGACGCCGGACCGCTTCACCATCCGCGGCACGTCGCCGATGCGGCTGGACATTCCGTCGAAGGTGCACTGGGCACGCGATCTACGCGATTGATTTCAGCACGCCGGGGATGCTTTACGCGGCGCTCGAAATGGCACCCGTCTACGGCGGCAAGCTCGTGTCGGTGGACACGACGCCGGCGGAAGCGATGCCCGGCGTGAAGAAGGTGTTGAAGCTCGACGAAGCCGTGGCGGTCGTGGCCGACAGCTTCTGGCGCGCGCGTCGCGCGCTCGCGGCGCTGAAGCCGGAGTTCAGCGACGCTGGACACGGTGACGTCTCGACCGCCTCGATCTTCGCGGCATTCGACCAGGCCCTTGGCCCTGCGCCAGAATTGCCGAAGGAGGCCGCCAAGGTTGTGACGGCGGACTACCGCGCGCCGTTTCTCGCGCACGCCACGATGTCGCCGATGGTGTGCACGGCGAAGGTCGACGGCGACCATGCCGAGGTCTGGACCGGCGTCCAGGATCCGCTGAACGCGCGCTCGGTCGCCGCCAAGGCGATCGGCATCCCGGCCGCCAACGTCAAGCTGACCAACTTCCTGCTCGGCGGCGGCTTCGGCCGCGGACTGCCGTTCAACTTCGACTATGTCGACATCGGTGTGCGCATCGCGAAGGCGATGGCGCCGATCCCGGTCAAGACGATCTGGTCGCGCGAAAACGACATCCAGCACGACTACTACCGCGGCGCGGCGTTGTCACGTCACGCCGGCGCGCTGGACGCCAACGGCGTGCCGATCGCTGCACACTCGAACTACACCGGCGGCGGCAACGGCGAGGCGGTGTTCATGCCGTACGCGATCGCCGCGAAGAACGCCAAAGAGAAGAAGGCGCCCCACCCGATCAGGCTCGGCCCGTGGCGGTCCGTGCTGAACTCGCAGCACGGCTTCTTCAAGGAGTCGTTCATCGACGAACTGGCGCAGGCCGCCGGCAAGGACCCGTTCGAGTTCCGCCGCGGTCTGCTCGCCGATCAACCGCGATTCAAGGCCGCGCTCGAAAAGGCCGCCGCGACTGTCGAACTGGGGAACGCCGCTGCCGCCCGGCGAAGGACGCGGCATCGCCATCTGCGAAAGCTTCGGCACCATCGCCGCCGAAGTGGTGCACGTCGCGGTCTCGCCGGCGGGACGACTCAAGGTGCTGAACGTCTACGCCGCGGTGGACTGCGGCGATGTGGTGAACGTGGACAGCGCGACGGCACAGGTCGAGGGCGGCATCATCTTCGCGTTGTCGGCGGCGCTCTTGAGCGAGATCAACATCAAGGCAGGACGTGTCGTCGAACGCAACTTCCGCGACTACCAGATGATCCACATCGCCGACGCGCCGACGGTGACGACGGCGTTCATCCGGTCCGACGCGCCGCTCGGCGGACTCGGCGAGCCGTGCGTGCCGCCGCTGGCCGCCGCGCTGGCCAACGCCATCCATGCCGCAACCGGCATCAGGGTCCGCGAACTGCCGATCAAGAACACGCCGCTGAAAAGCGTGTAGTCGCGCGTGCCCGACTGACAAGGTATAACGACGATCAACGCAGAGACCGCAGAGACCGCAGATCTCACAGGTAGTTTTCTCTGATTTCGGACTCTCTGCGAACTCAGCGCGCTCTGCGTTCCAACGTCGTGATCCCGGGAAGACGCTGGTCGAGCTCAGAGTGGACGCGACTCGACCGGAATCCATCGCCGGTTGCGGACGCCGACATATTCCGACTGCGGACGAATGATGCGGTTGGCGCGCCGCTGCTCGATCGCATGCGCGATCCACCCTCCCACCCGGCCAATTGCAAAGGTCGGCGTGAACAGCGGCACGTCCAGTCCGAGTCCGTGCAGCAGCAGAGCGGTGTAGAACTCGACGTTGGTCTGCAGTCGGCGCCCCGGCTTGTACTCGTCGAGCAGACGCAGTGCCGTCGTCTCGACCGAACGCGCCAGCGTGTACAGGGACATGTCACCCGCCCTCGTGAAGAGGCGCTCGGCGGCGGCGGCGAGCACGTCGGCTCGTGGATCGCGCACTTTGTAGACGCGATGGCCGAACCCCATCAGCTTCTCGCCGCGCTCGATTTTTCCCCGCAATATCGCCTCGGCGTGCGAAGCCTCCCCGATCTCGAAAACCATGTCGAGTGCCGGTCCCGGTGCACCACCGTGCAGCGGACCCTTGAGCGCCCCGATTGCCCCGACCACCGCTGAGACCAGGTCGGAACCGGTCGAGGTGATCACGCGCGCCGTGAACGTGGACGCGTTGAGGCCGTGATCGACGACGGTATTCAGGTAGATGGTGAGGGCCCGCACCCGCTCCGGGTCCGGCTCCGTGCCATTCAGCATGTAGAGGAAGTTGGCAGCATGTCCGAGATCGCGACGCGGCGCCACCGGCGCGGCGCCGCGAGTCAGCCGCGCGTAGGCGGCGACGATCACGGGGCATTGGGCGGCGATCGCGGTCGCGCTGTCGGACGCGATCGCGATCGTCCCGGCAGCAATCCTCAGCGCGTCAATCGGGCTCACGTGCGAAGCGGCGCAGGCGCGTAACAGCGCCTCGGTGGCGGGCGCCAGTGTCCGCTGCGACGCCAGGTCGACCCGGAATGCCTCGAGCTGAGGCGCCGACGGCAGCTCGCCATGCCAGAGCAGCCACATCGTCTCTTCGAAGGCGGCGTGTCCGGCCAGCTCGGCGAGTGGAAAGCCGCCGATGATCAGTTCGCCGCGCTCGCCATCCACCTCGCTGAGTGCCGTCGCCGCGGCCACCACGCCTTCGAGTCCAGTGTTCATGCCGCTCAACGTAGCCCTCATGTATGATTGTGTCAATGTTGACTGTTCGATCAATATGAATGCCATGGCGTCGTGGATGACGGCGCTCGAGGCGGCCGCGGCCCTGCGCGTCAACCGGGCGACGCTCTATGCCTACGTCAGCCGCGGACTGGTTCGCTCGCAGTCCACACCGGGGCCGGGTCGCGAGCGCGGCTACTCGCGTGACGACGTCGAGCGATTGCGGCGCCGGGCTGAAGAACGTCGCGACCCGGCCCGCGCCGCTGCGCGGGCCCTGCAGTGGGGCCTGCCGGTGCTGGAATCCTCGATCACGATGATCGCCGGCGACACGCTCTACTATCGCGGCCACGACGCGCTCACGCTCGCGGCGACCCGATCGGTGCAGGAGGTGGCGTCGCTGATCTGGACCGGCAACTTCGAGACGGCGTGGCCCGCGCCGGCACGGCTGACCGCCGATCGCCGCTCGCTGATTCGCCGCCTGCCGTTCCCGGCTCGCGTCCAGGTGCTGCTGGCGACGGCGGCGGCGAGCGATCCGCACGCGGCGGATCTGCGCGTACCGCATGCCGCGGCGGCCGGCTGGCGGATTCTTCACCTGATGACCGCCGCCGCAATCCGGTCCGGCGCGGGCGCGCGAAATATCGACGAGAGCCTGGCGAAGGCCTGGCGTGTGTCGGCGCGCGGCGTCGAGCTGCTGCGCAGCGCGCTGATCCTCTGCGCCGACCACGAGCTCAACGTGTCCTCGTTCGCCGCCCGTTGCGTCGCGTCCGCCGAATCACACCCTTATGCGGTGGTCGCCGCCGGTATGGCGGCTCTCGAGGGGCCGAAGCATGGCGGGGCCGGCGCCCGGGTGGACGCGATGCTGGTGTCGTTGCGGCGCGGTCGCGACCTGCGGAATCGCGTCTCGGCCCGCCTGCGCCGCGGCGAAGCGGTCAGCGGATTCGGGCATCCGCTCTACCCCGCCGGCGATCCACGCGCGAAGATGCTGCTCGATCTGCTGCGGACCCGCTATCCGCGCGCAAACGAGACCGCTTTCGTGCTCGATGTCGCGGACGCCGCCGAATCGGTGGTTCGAGAGAAGCCGAACCTGGATTTCGCGCTCGCCGGGATCGCCCGAGTCCTGCAACTGCCGGCGGACGCCGGGCTCGCGCTCTTCGCGATCGGTCGCACGATCGGATGGATCGGTCACGCCATCGAACAATACGCAGCCGGCGAGCTAATTCGCCCCCGCGCCAGATATGTGGGCGTCGTCCCGGCGCGATAACGACCCGAGCGGCGACGATTAACCCATCGACCGCTGAGCCCGCGGCGTAACGCTCTTCTCACGATGCCACGAGGAACACGAAGACCACGGAGTGCTTCAACGTTTCTACGCATGCCCAGGCCGGTACAATGACGCTATGAATCGCTCGAAACTACCGTGGGTGGTCGCCGCCGGACTGGCGATCGGCGTGCTGACATCGCGAACTGCGCTGGTCGGATCAGCCGCGCAACAGCCGTCATTCGCGAGTTTCGTCGATGCCTACCTCGATCGATTCGCGCAATTCCATCCGTCGATCGCCGCGGGCAACGGTCTCCACGGCCACGACGGCCAGCTGGAGAACTTCTCCGCCGCATCGATAGCGGCCGAAACCGCGTGGCTGCACTCGACCCGCCGCCAGCTGGATGCCTTCGATCGCTCGAAGCTGACGCCGGACGAGCGGGTGGACCACCGGATTCTCCTCGGCATCATCGACGGCTGGCTGCTCGACATCGACACGGTTCGGACGTGGACACGAAATCCGATGGTCTACGCCGCAGCCATTTCAGACGGCGTGCACGACCTGATGACGATGGAGTCGTCGCCGGCGCCGACGCGGATGAAGCAGGTCGTCTCGAAGCTGCACGGCGTCCCGGGGCTGCTGGCGGCGGCCCGCGCGAATATCAAGACGCCGCCGCGCGTGTTCGTCGAGCGTTCGGCGGTCATGTTTCGCGGCGCATCGGACCTGCTCGGTCACGATCTGACGCTGGCGTTCGCCGACGTGTCAGACCCGGCGCTGCAGAAGGAGCTCGCGGCCGCTGCGGGTGACGCTCGTCGCGCCATCGACGCCTACGCCACCGAGCTCGAGACCACCGTTCTGGCGAAGGCCACCGGCAGCTACGCGATCGGCACCGCCAACGTCGAGGCGCGTTATCGTGCCGAGGAGCTCATCGACGTCCCGGCCACGATCCTGCTCGCGATTGGCGAGCGTGAGTTGAAGAAAGTCCAGGCCGAGTTCACCCAGGCCGCTGCCAAGGTGGCGCCGAACCGACCAGCGCTCGACGTCTGGCATGACGTGCTCGAGGATCATCCAAAGCGCGGCGAGGTCGTCGGCGCGGCGCAGAAGACGGTGGCGCAGCTGTTTGCCTTCATTCGCGAACGCCGGCTGGTGGACCTGCCGCCGAGTGAAGACATCATCGTCGCCGCGGCGCCGCCTTACGACCTCGGCCTCGCGTCCATGCATTCGTCGCCGCCGCTCGAAGCGCGCCCGGTCAAGAGCTACTACTACATCACCGATGCCGCAGCCCGACTGGCCGATCGAGCGCCAGAACCTCTGGCTGCAGAAGTTCAACTACGCCACGCTGGCCGATATCTCGGCGCACGAAGTCGCGCCCGGTCACTACGTCCACAGCTTGTTCATGCGCCGCACGCCAGGCAAGATTCGACGGATCTGGATCGGCCTCAATCCGTTTCCGCAGCCATCGTCCGGTCAGGACGGCTGGGCGCACTACGCCGAGCAGATGGTCAGCGACGAAGGTTTCATGAGCAGCGACCCGCGCTATCGGCTGGCGCAATCGAGCGAGGCGCTGACGCGTATCTGCCGGCTGATCTCAGGCCTGCGTCTCCACAGCGGCGAGTGGTCGATCGATCAGGCGGCTGCGCTGTTCGAGAAGGAGGCGCACCTGCCGGCGCCGGCGGCACGGCAGGAAGCGGTGCGCGGCACCTACGATCCGACCTACGGCGGCTACTTCCTCGGCAAGACGGCCGCGTTCAAGCTGCGTCGCGACTATCAGGCCGCGCGCGGCACGTCATTCAGCCTGCGCGAATTCCACGAGCGGGTCATGACCAATGGGATCGCGCCGTGGTGGGCCCACCGTCAGCTGCTGCTCCCCAACGATGGCGGCGCTGTGATCGAATGACGACGTTCATCGCCGCATCCGACTCTCCTGTAACTCAGAACGTAGAACGAGGAACGTAGAACCAAGAACGTAGAACCGAGAACGATAAGCCACCCGCTACGCCGCCGGCCGGCTCGCTAGGCGATCGCCAATCAGATTCACCGACACCGTCGTGATCAGGATGAACACGCCTGGCGCGATCGCCAGCCACGGTTCGGATGACAACGCTGACTGCGCCTGATAAAGCATGTTGCCCCAGCTCGCCGACGGCGGCCGGACGCCGACGCCGAAGAAGCTGAGCGCTGATTCGAGCAGCACGCCGCGGGCGACCGCAAGGGTCAGCGAGACGGCCACCGCCTGGGCCGCGTTCGGAAACAAATGACGGACAAGAACACGCAGCATGACCGGCGCCTGACGCCCGCGCGCTTTCGACGAATCCGACCAGGCTCAGCGTCCGGAATTCGGCGCGCACCACGCGCGCTGTCTCCATCCAGCCGACCAGGCCGACCAGGACAATCAGAAGCGGCATCGATGGCTGCAGCACCACGCCCGCGATCATCAGGAGCGGCAGCCGTGGAATCGCCAGCATCCCGTCCGTGATGCGCATCAGCAAGGCGTCGAGCGCGCCGCCGGCGTAACCGGCGACGCCGCCGATGGCGACGCCGCACGCCCCCGCCACGATCGCCGACAGCACGCCGACCGCCAGCGACACCCGGGCGCCGTAGATGACGCGGGTGAAGACATCGCGCCCCAGTTCGTCGGTGCCGAACCAGTGGGCGGCCGATGGCGCCTCGCGGCGCCCGGCGAGATCGATCCCCTCGGGCGCGTACGGGCGCGATCAGCGGGGCCGCGGTCGCGCAGGACACCAGGATCACGAGCACCAGCACCGGAATCCGCATCAGGCGGCCGCCGCTCGTGGATCGATCAGCGCCTGCAGCGCATCCGCGATCAGGTTGAACACCACAACGGCGGCGGCGGACAGCATCAGCAGCGCCATCAGCACGGTGTAGTCGCGCCTGGCGAGCGCCTCGGTGAACAGGCTGCCGAGCCCGGGCCACGCGAACACGCTCTCGGTGACGACGGCGCCGGACACCAGCAGCGCGGCGTCGACGGTCACGATCGCGACGAGAGGACCGAGCGCGTTCCTCAGCGCATGGCGCATCACCACGCGCCGCGGCGACAGTCCCCGCGCCCGCGCCGAGGCGATGAACGGCATCGAGAGCGTATCGATCATCGATCCGCGCAGGTATCGAGACCAGCCCGACGCCAGCACCGTCGCCAGGACGACCGTCGGCAGCACCAGGTGCTGCAGCTGATCGATCGCATCGTCGGCGCCAGGCGAGCTCCGGCCCGACGATGGCAGCCAGCCGAGTCCGGCGGCGAAGACGATCTGCAGCAGCAGACCGAACCAGAATCCGGGCAGCGAGATACCAGCCATCGATAGACTGGTGGTCATGCGGTCGAACCAGCGGCCATTCCGCATCGCCGCGACGATCCCGACCGGGATCGTCAATGCCAGCGCACAGAGAAGCGACAGGCCAACCAGTTCGAGCGTCGCGGGAGTACGCTCGAGAATGCGCACCGCGACCGGGCGTCCATCGCTGAAGCTGTAGCCCCAGTCGCCGCGAACGAAGGCCCAGAGCCAGCTCCAGTACTGGAGCCACAGCGGTCGATCGAGTCCGAGCGCACGGCGCAGCCGTTCGATGTCCTCGGGACGAACGTTCGGGTTGGAGAGGTAGATCGCGAGCGGTCCGCCGGGCGCAGCGTGGATCAGCAGGAACACGAGCGCCGAGACGATGAACAACAGCGGGAGCGCCTGGAGGCTGCGGCGGGCGACGAACCGAATCACGCTGTCAGCTTATTTGATTTCCCACTCGTGCACGTTCCAGAAAATCCCGGTGTTGGTCGGGTTCCCCTTGAAGTTCGCGAGCGTCACTGGCACGGCATCCAGTCGGACGACGTTGTAGAGCGGAATCTCCGGAACCGCGTCGGCGATGATCACCTGGGCGCTTCTCGAGCAGCGCCTTCCGCTCGGCGCGATCGACGGTGCGGTCCGACGCATAAAGCAGGCGGGTCAGCGGATCGTCCAGGAAGTAGTTGATGTTGCGTCCCGCCGGCGGAATCCGATCGGCGGCGAAGAACGTCGTCAACTCGGGATCGGACGGCATCTGCCACCAGTGCAGCATGGCGTCGAATCGTCCCTCGAACCAGATCGACGAGATCGCAGTGCCGTCGTGCAGTTCGACCTTGACGTCCACGCCGACGTCGCGCCACTGCCGTTCGATCGCCTGTGCCATGCTCTCGCGAATCGCGTAGCCGGCCTGGGTGATGAGCGTGAACGCGAGCCTGGTGCCGTCCTTGACCCGGATGCCGTCGGCGCCGGCCTTCCAACCGGCCTCGTCCAGCAGCGCACGAGCCTTCTGCGCATCGAACGGGTAATGCGCGACGCGATCGGTGTAGGCCCACGAAACCGGCTGAATCGGTCCGTTGGCGACCGGCGCCAACCCGTCGAGAATGGTCCGCGTGTACAGCTCGCGGTCGAGCGCTGAAATCAGCGCGCGCCTCACCCGCACGTCGGCAAACGGTGGAAACCGGCGCTCGTTCAGCGTGACGTGTTCGTACGCGTTACCCGGCGTCTTCGCGACGACGACCGACGGAATCGCGGTCATCTCGCGGTACTTGTCCCACGGCGCGAGCGCGACGACGTGAACCTCGCCGGTTTTCAGCTGGTTGATGCGCGTGTTGGTATTCGGCACGAACTTGAACAGCAGGCGGCGAATTTTCGGGAACTCGTCGCCGCGCCAGTAGTGCGGAACGCGCTCCAGCAGGATGTACTCGCCCGCCTTCCACTCGACGACGCGGTACGGACCGGTTCCGAGCGGGCTCCGGTTGTAGTCCTGGGCGCGATCGATGTCACGCCCCTTCAGCACATGTTTCGGCAGCGCGCCGCGAATGAACTGGATGTCGTACGGCGCGTAGATTTCCTTGTAGTGAACGACGGCGGTCAGCGGATCCGGAGTCTCGACCGAACGTGATCCGATCGAAGCCATCGGTGCTTTCCGGGTTGTAGTCCGGCCCGTTGATCGCCTCGACCGTGAACTGCACGTCTTCTGACGTGAACGGGACGCCGTCGTGCCACTTCACGCCAGGCCGAAGTTTCCACACCACGTCCATCCCGCCGTCAGGCACGCAGCCGCACGCCGCCGTTCTGAAGCGTCGGCACCTCGGTGGCCAGCAGCGGTATCACCCGCATCTGCTCGTCGGTCGTCGTCAGACCTTCGACGACGCAGGTCTGGATGTCTTCGAGAATGTGTGTGCTGAATCGGTTGAGGGTGTCGGGCTCGCGATCGTAGCCGACGATCAGCAGCTCGTTCGAAGGCCGTCCGGAGTTCCGTCTGCCGCACGCCGGAGCGGCCAACAATGCGACGGCGGCCACGCCCAGTCGCCAGCCGGCGCAGGACGACGCGGCGTCACCAAATCCGCTCCAGCAGCGGCACCGGGATCGCGCCGAACGACAGCACCCGGTCGTGAAAGCGCCGCAGGTTGAACTCCGCGCCCTCCACGCGGGCTCGCGTCGCCCGCAGTCGATGCAGGCCGTCGGTGCCCAGGAAGTACATCAGCGCCGTCCCTGGAAACATCGAGTTCTTGCACACTTCGCCGCGCGCGGCCTCGGGCGGCATGCCGACCCGATCGCGATACAGCGCGGCGGCTTCTTCGAACGACATCGATCCCTCGTGCAGCCCGAGTCGACGACGGCGCGGGCAGCCAGCCGCGCCCGCGTGTGCTGCTGCGACAGCGATTCGTCCGGCGTCAGGAAGCCGACCTCGTCCATCAGATCGGTGGCGTAGCACGCCCAGCCCTCCGCCATCGTGCCGCCGAGGAACATGCCGATCCGGCTCGCGCAGTCTACCGCCGCGATCCGGCCGATCTCGGATTCGCCGGCATAGGCGTAGTGGTTCTGGACGTGATGCCCGATCGCGCCGTGGTGGACGACGTGATTCAGTTTGATCACGCTGTCGTTGGTGGCACGCAGGCGGCGCGCCTGCTCGTCGACTGGCAGGCTCGCGTCGATCGGCGTCACGACGTAGTCGTGCACCGGCAGACGATCGAACGGCGCCGGCGAACGGTAAAACAGGTAGTACAGCAGCGGCGCCGCATCGCGCGTCTGCTTCGGGAATCGGGACGTAGCGAATCGGCGACTCCGGCCACGTGACCAGATCGGCGTCGATGCGCGCTGACGGCAGGCGTCCCAGGTCTGCTGGAACGTCGTCAGATAGCTGCTCGACGTCTGGATGCGCGGCGACCAGGCGAGCTCTGAACCTCCGGCCAGCCGCCCGGGGCAGCCGTTCGCGCGCGTCGATCCAGTGCGGCGAGGCTCTCGTCAAGCGCGGCGCGGGCCAGGCGGCCCAGTTCGCGGCGATCGGTCGGGCACCAGTGACCCTTCGCGATCAGCAGGTCGAGAAAATCCGGCCCGGCCGAGTATCGCGTGTCTGACGCGACCGGAACGTCACGCTCGAGCCATCGCCGGAAGGCGGCGAGCGCGGCGCCGGCCCGCGCCGCGGCGGGTCCGACGCGCGCATCGGTCATCGATTCGAGCGCGAGCCATCGCTTCAGCCCGTCGCCGACGACTCGCTCGGCGCCGTCGCACTCCTTCAGTGCCTTGATCCGCCAGTCGTCCGGCACACCGTCCGAGATGGCCCGCTGCGCGCCTTCGAGAAACGCCGGCAGGGTCTCGAGACGACGGATGACACTCTCGAGGCGTTCCGACGCGGGTGCGAAAGGACGGGTAATCAGCCCGATGATGCCAAACGCGGCCTCGCCGATCGCCAGCGACGGGTTGCCGCGCTGAAAGTGAAGGCTCTCGAGTTCGGCGAGCTGCACGTCGAGGAACGACACCGCCAGCGCTCGATCGCGGGCCTGCACATCGCGCAGGTCTGGCGTCGAGTCCGCCGGCGACGCCAGCGAGGCTCGCAGACTTCGCATCGCGTCCGCGGCGGCGGCAAGACCCTCCGGCGACCAGTCGGGCCAGCGGTCGTCGAAGTCGTGGACACCGGTGAACGTCGCGTTCACCGGCCGCAGGCGGTAGTAGCTGTCGAAGAACGGGTCGAGCGACGTCATCGAGACAGCGGCAGCGTCATCCAGCGCCGCTCTCGGAACGACAGCTCGACGGCGTTGATCACTTCCTGCACCCAGGCGCCGTCGCCGAAGTCGCCTTCGTTCTCAGGACCGCCGCTGACGATTTCCGTGATGAAGCTGCTGACCAGGTTCGCGTAGAACAGCGTCCGCCACGATTCCTTCGGGCTGCCGCCCGGAGGGTAGCAATGGGCCGGAATCTCGAGCTGACGAAACTCGACCTGATCCGCCGTCGCTGCGCGCAGCGTCTCCGCGACGCCCTCTTCCTCGACCATCCGGCAGATCAGCGCGCCCTTGCTGCCGTAGACGCGCGCCTCGATGCCCGGGTAGTTGCCAATCGTCACGAAGCTGGTCTGAATCGAGCACAGGGCGCCGTTGGTGAACTCTCCGAGGAAGATGTCGCCGTCATCGATGTTCATCCGCATCATCCGGTTGGTCGCGCGCACCATCCGATCGGGAATGAAGTTTCTCATCGTCCCGACCACCTGCGCGAGATCGGCGCCGACGAACACATGCGCGAGGTCGATGATCGGCGCGCCGTAGCCCTCGAGCGACGACACCTGGATCACGGACTGGTCGGCATCGGGGTCGACCTGACGGAGCGGATTCATCGGATCGAGCCACTGCGAGTTCTGCTCGTAGCCGTTGAAGATGAACGGCGTGCCAACGAAGCCTTCGGCGACCAGCTGGCGCATGTAGCGCATCGCCGGGCTGTATCTGAACGTCAGGCCGACCTTCGTCTTCAGGCCCTTGCTCCGCGCCAGATCGCGGGCACGCAGCGTGTCGCGGAAGTCGTACGCCACCGGCTTTTCGCAGAGGACGTGCTTCCCCGCCTCGAGCGCGGCCCAGGCCAGCTCGAAGTGCGTATGGCTCGGGGTGCAGACGTCGATCAGATCGATGTCGTCGCGGCCGATCAGCTCTCGTGGGTCAGCCGTCGCGGTGGGGACGCCACACTCTCGCGCCGCGTCGCGCGCGCGGTCGATTTCGGTATCGGCAATCGCGACCACGCGGCAGCGCGGATCGCGGAGGTAGCCAGGCAGATGCGCGCCGCGGGCCCACGCGCCGGCGCCAAGCACGCCCACCCGGACGATGTGGTCGGATTGCACGGCCTAGCGTGCCATCATCCGCACCAGACTGACAAGCTAGCCGGCGGCGGCTGGCACAAATATCCGCACCGCCTATCTACTTTTCGATTCCCTTTTCCGTAGCAATTGCAGCACGGACTGTAATAGGCTCGCGCCGGCCTGGCGCATCGGCCACGCATGGGGCCGGACCGTTCGGCGTCGCTTGACCTGCAGCACAAGGAGCATTTATGGCAGTGAAGAAAAAGCGCGGCACCTCTAAATCGCGATCGAGCCAGGCTGGACGTTCACCGCGGAGCCGTACGCTGGCGGCCCAGCGTGCTGCACCGCTTCCGCCCAAGCGGACGTGCGGAACGATGGCGAGCCACGAGCATCTGCTCGAGACCGTTCCGGGATTTCGGGAACGGCTGTTCAAACTCGAACTGGCGACGGCGGCATACCGCGCGACCGGACTGAAGATCGCTACCATTCCGGTCGCCACCATTCGCGTCGTCGTCAACGTCGTCTACAGCGAGGCGTCGCAGAACATCACCGACGCGCAGATCAAGTCGCAGATCGCCGCGCTCAACAAGGACTACCGGGCCAAGAACTCCGACCGCAGCAAGGCGCCGTCTGTGTTCGCCGGCCTCATATCGGACTCGAAGATCCAGTTCGTGCTCGACAGCGTGACCCGAACCCAGACGACGCAGTCGTCGTTCAGCGACGACAACGGGGTCAAGAAGGCCGCCACCGGCGGCAAGGCGCCGACCGATCCGACGAAGTTCCTCAACATGTGGGTCTGCGCACTGGGCGGCGGCCTGCTCGGTTACGCCCAGTTTCCCGGCGGTCCGGTCGCGACCGATGGCGTCGTCATTCACTACCGCGCGTTCGGCACGAACGGGACCGTGCAGGCGCCTTACGACAAGGGTCGCTCGGCGACCCACGAGATCGGTCACTATTTCAACCTCCGCCACATCTGGGGCGACACGCCCGACTGCAGCGGCACCGATTCTGTCGCGGATACGCCCAACGCCGCCGGGCCGAACTTCGGCAAGCCGCCGTTTCCGACGGTCACGTGCGGTAATGGCCCCAACGGAGACATGTTCATGAACTACATGGACTACACCGATGACGCGGCAATGTTCATGTTCACGACTCAGCAGGTTGCCCGCATGCGTGCGACACTCGACGGTCCAAGACGATCGCTCTGGTAGGCTGAGAACGCCGGCGCGGCGGGAGGAGATTCGAGGTGAGCGACGCAGACGACGCTCGGCGGAAACTGGTGACCACACGCTGGGTGCACGTGGACGGCGACGACACCGGAGACGGCGCCGTCTTTCGTGATGCCGACGGCGACATCCCGCTCTCGCGCCGTCCGAAGGAATTCCTCGAGTTCAACGACGATGGCACGGTGCGCCGGCTCGCGACGGGAGCCGACGACCGTGCCCACGAGATCGACCGGACCAGGTGGTCCGATCAAGGCGGTCACATCACCTTTCAATTCGATGCGCCTGACGCCAACGGCAGGCGCACCTACCACGTCGTCGATCACGGTGCGGATCGACTCGTCGTCAAGCGTCAGTAGATAATCAGCGCCGGTCGTCGTGTCGATTACGGTCGTCGCGATGACCGTCGTGATCGCCATCGCCGTCGTGCCCGTCGTTGTCGTCGCGATCGACCTTGTGGAATCGCTGCGGCACGTAGAACGGCAGATCGACGTCCGAGAACGCAAACACGAAGAACTGGTTCGGGTTGTCGCCGCTACCGACCGGCGGCGCCAGGGTCGCCAGGAAGTCGTTGTCGTTGCCGAGGAACAGCGTGTGTTTGGTCACCGGCTGCTTCGTGGTGGCGTCAACATACGTGACATCGGGGCCAAAGGCGATGCCCTCGAGCTTGGCCGGAATCTGGGTCGGGTCGAAACCGCCTTCGGTCGTCAGCGCATTCACGACGTCGAGGAACAGCGTCTTGGCCACCGCAAACGGTGCGATGTTGGCGATCGGCGCGCTGGCCGTGCCGGTGAAGCCGGTCACGTTGCTGACGTCGTGGGCGAACTGCGGGTCGACGATGATACAGCTTCTTGAAACCGGCCTTCGAGCCTACCGCGTCCGCGCGGCCCTTGCTGTCGCGCTCGTCCACGAGGAACTCGTGATCGTTGATGGCGAGGATGTCGCTGATGGTCGTCTTGGTCGCGGTGTCGAGCTGGTAGGCGTACTCCTTCGTCGCCCCGGTTCTGATGTCGATGGTGACGATCCGGGTGACTCCGCCCTTGACGTCGCCGCCATCCTCCAGGAGCGGACTCTGCATCGCGCCGACCAGCGTTCTGCCGTCCGGCGTGATGGCGAGACCTTCCATGCCCTTGTTGGTCACGCGGCCGACCGTGTTGCCGCTGATCTCCACGGCGCCCATCGCGTTCAGGTTCGTGATCGCGAACTTCGCCGGCAGCGTGAACACGTTCGTGCGTTCGCCGCTGAGCCGATCGAACTCATACACGTACGGGCCGTACTCGTCGGAGATGTAGACGTGCCGGCGGTCGTTGGACACGCGAATGCTTTCGGTGTCAAACCTGGCGTCGCGGGGATTCGTCGACGGACGGGTCGGGTCGAAGTTGTCCGATCGTCCCGTGAAGTAAAAGGTGTGGTCGACGGCGTTCAGTGCCGGCGCGCCATTTACCGGTTTCACGCCGCAGCCGACGCCGTAGACGAGCGGCGTTCGGCTCGACAAGAGCGTCGTGCCGGTGAGCATCGGCGTCAGCGTCAACGGGAGCTTGGCACCCGGATCGCTTGGCGACAGGCTCAGGTGCATCGTGTGGAACCGATTGATGTACGAAACGGTGTCGTCGAGACACGAGTTGTACGGCACGGCATTCGGGCCGCGGTCGGGCAGCGCCAGAAACCAGTCGCCGCCAAGGTACGCCAGGCCTGAGCCAAGTCCGCCGAATCGATTGCCAGGTACGCCGTTCTCGAGCAATCCCGAAGTCTGAGTCGCGAAGTCTTCGTATAGTCCGCTGATGCTGCCGATCGCGACGAGCACAGGCTCGGCCGCGTAGCTGGCCTGTACGCCACACAAAGAGACGGCCAGCGCGGCCGTTCCCACCTGTCGGAAATTCATGTCGGTCCCTCCATTGTTGTGTTTGGCACTCTGCCAGAGACACGCAACGCCGATGTAACGCGGAGGGATCGCGCCGGTAAAAAGCGGCGGTAGCGCGGCACTTTTCGGTAGCCGGCTACCGCGCCTGATTGACGGGGCCTTTGGATGAGGCGGGCCGGGAGGCAACGTTCGCCTCCCGCGCTGGGGAAGGTGGTTGTTCGCTCCGCAGAACGCGCAGCGAGGAAGTGCTGCGCCCTTCCAGAGCAAGCGCCGCGCCATGTTCGTCGACGCGGTTCAGGTGATGCGCGAGGCGCTCGCTGCTCCTCCTGTTACGGCTGAGACGTCCGCGTCGCCACACTCGGCCGGATGACGCCGACGTTGCCTTCGACCACGATCTTTGTGCCGAACGGCTCGGACAGTTTCTGCAAACGCGCGAGGATCCGCTGCGCGATCGCGGGCGGCGCGGTCATCGGCGTGCCGCGCCGGGAGATCGGGCCGTCCTGGCGCGCCCAGATCGGATAGATCCTGACCTCCTGCAACTGGCCCTTGTCGAACTTGCTCAGCGCGATCGCGCTCTCGTAGTTGATCGGCTCCACCACACCGCGCGCTTCGAGACCACGGACGACGTTCTCGGCCTGGGTCAGATCGCCGTTCGGGCTGACGTTGCAGTCGCAGCTCCAGTCCCACTCGCGGAAGAACTCGCCGAGGTCGTAGAAGATCGGCTTCCCTTTGTAGATCTCGATGCCGCGAAGAATGTGCGGACCATGCCCGACGAAGGTGTCGGCGCCGTTGTCGATTGAGGCGTGCGCCAGTTCGACCAGGAAGTCCGGCGGACGATCCTCGAACAGAAACGACTGCAGGACCGAGTCGCCCTGGTGCGCGTGAATCGTCGCGATCATGAAGTCGGAGTACTGCTTGCCGTTCTTGACGCTCTTGAGCGTGTCCTGGAGATCCCGCGGGTTCATCGTATAGGTCAGCTCGCCCGGGCGGCTGCCAGCCTTGTACATCGTCCCGAAAAACTCCACCGCGCTGGACGAATCGCCGGTGGCGGGTCTGACGGCGTTGGTGTACTCGTCGCGGTGTTCGTAGACGGCGTCCTTGATCTTCTTCAACAGGGCGAGGTGTTCGCCGGTGACCGTAATCGCGCGCGTCAGGTTCAGCGCGTTCAAGCCGGGCCGCCCGCCGGTGATGCCGACGCGATAGGTTGCCGCCAGGCGCGATTGAGCACCTCCGGTTTCGCTGTACATGCCGACCAGCCCGATCCGTCCCTTCGGCGTGTCCGCGAAGCGTGGCGCTCGCGCTTCGTCGAGGTTTCGACCGACGCCTCCATAGACGAGACCCGCATCGTCCATCAGCCGAACCGTCTCGAACAACCCTTCCTCGCCGGCGTCGACGAGATGATTGCCGGCGCGGTTCATCAGCGTGAAGCCCATCTTCCTGAGATCGGCTGCGACTTCCTTGGTGCCGACCATGCTGCCGGCGAGCGGGCCGTTGAAGGTGCGCTCGTCGCGAATCAGCGACTCGAAGTTGCCGAAGCCGACGTCAGCGTCTTTGATGACCTTGATCGCGCTCTGCAGACCTGGGTCGGTCGATTGAGACGCGGGCCTGATGATGATCACGTCGCCGACGCTCGCCAGCGTGAACGGCTCGCTGATTTTCATCGGCGCGTCCTGGGCCCAGTCGCGTGCCGTGGATCGCTCGCCCTGCAAGCCAGCTTGCCCCGTGAGGCGCATCGATCCGGCATAGACAGCGAGCAGCGCGGCGACGAATACGACCCGAGCTTTCATATCTCCTCCGTGATGACACGCTGCAGGACGCGGGCCTGAAAGGCCCGCGCCACACTTCAGAGCTTTACGACATATCGACCGCGCGCACCGCCCTCGAGCAGCGTCGCAAAGGCGTCGGGCAACTCATTCATCCTGATCTCGCGGGTCATGGTCCCGAGCGACGCCGGCTTCATGTCGGTCGCCAGCCGCCGCCAGACCTCGAGTCTCGTCTCCATCGGACACATCACCGAGTCGATACCGAGCAGTTTGGCGCCCCTCAGGATGAACGGCAGCACCGTCGTGTGCAAGTCGGTTCCGCCGGTCAGACCCGAGCAGGCAATCGCGCCGTTGTAGTTCATCGTCCTCGTCAACCAGGCCAGCGTCTCGCCGCCGACACAGTCGACCGCGCCGGCCCACTGCGACTTCTCGAGCGGACGCGTTCCCATTTCCAGGGTCGTCCGCGACAGCACGTTGGTGGCGCCAAGCGAGCGCAGATAGTCGTGCTCGGCGTCCTTCCCGGTCAGCGCGGTGACGCGATAGCCTCTCGCCGCCAGCAACTGGACTGCCATGCTGCCGACGCCGCCGGTGGCCCCAGTCACGATCACGGGGCCCGTGTTGGCCTGCAGTCCATTGCGCTCGAGCGCCACGACCGACAGCGCGGCGGTGAAACCGGCGGTGCCGATGGCCATGACGTCGGCGAGTGTCAATCCGACCGGCACCTTCACCACCCACTCGGCGGGGACGCGCACGTAGTCGGCGTATCCGCCATCGTGCGCCACGCCGAGATCGTAGCCAGTGACCAGGACCGGATCGCCTTCGCTGAACCGGCCGTCGGTGCTCGACGCCACGGTGCCGGACACGTCGATGCCGCCGACGAGCGGAAAGCGGCGCATGATCTTGCCGGCGCCGGTCGCGGCCAGCGCGTCCTTGTAGTTCACGCTCGAGAACGCGGTCTTGATGACCACAGTCCCCTGACTGAGATCGTCGATCGACAGCGACACGAGCCGCCCGCTGATCTTGCCGTTCTCTTCGAACACGCGAAAGGCGTTGAACGAACCTTCGACCCGAGCACTCATCGGTGAAATCTCCGCTTTCATCTGCTGCCAGGCAAGTCGCGCCTCTTCCACCGAACCTTCGTCTTCGATGGTGGTGATGTCGCCCGGATCGCGGTCGAGGATCACCGCCTTCAGCACGCGCCGCATGATCTTGCCGCTACGCGTCTTGGGCAGCATTGCCGACGAAGTTCAGCTCGCCGATGACCGCCACCGGTCCGAGTTCGTGGCGGACCGTCTCGAGCAGCGCCTGCTTCAGGCTCATCGACGGACCCTGTCCGTGCTTCAGCAGCACGAACGCCGAGATCACCTCGCCACGCGTGTCGTCGGGACGCCCGACGACGCCGCACTCGGCCACGGCGGGATGGATCAGGAATGCGCTCTCGACTTCGATGGTGCCGATGCGATGGCCGGCAATCTTGATGATCTCGTCCGCGCGGCCGCCGAACCAGACGTAGCCGTCCTCGTCGATCGTGCGCCGAATCGCCGGTGTAGTAGACGTCCGGGAATCTTCTCCCAGTAGTCGCGGCCGTAGCGTTCGCGCTCGCCCCAGAGCGCCGGGGTCAGTCCGGGAAACGGACGCGTGATCACCATGATTCCCTTTTCGCCGGCGGCACACGGTGTGCCATCGAGCGTTCACGACCGCGGCCTCGATGCCGGGCAGCGGAATCGTCGCCGAGCCCGGCTTGATCGGCAGCAGGTCGATGCCGTAAGGATTGCCGAACACGGGACCGCTGGTCTCGGTCTGCCACATGTGATCGATGACCGGCACACGGTCCGAGCAGAATCGTGTTCTGCAGCCAGTCCCACGCCGGCGCGTTCAGCACCTCGCCGGCGCAGACGACACGCTTCGAGACGCGAGTGATCGACGCGACAACAGCGGGCCGTCGCCGTACCGCATCAGCAGGCGCGGATGGCGGTCGGCGACGTGAAGATGCCGGTCGCGCCGAACTCCTCGACCGCAATCCGCCAGTTCGCCTCGGCGTGCGGATGATCGAGCGCGCCCTCGAACGCAACCGTCGTGCATCCCGCAAGCAGCGGCGCGTACACCATGTAGCTGTGGCCGACGATCCAGCCGATGTCGGACGTCGCCCACCAGACGTCGGCCGGCTCAGCCCGAACACCACTGCGCCCCATCGCGTGAACGTGAACCTGGTAGCCGCCGTGCGTATGGATCGCAAGCTTCGGCTTCGCGGTCGTGCCGGAGGTCGCGAGGATGAAGGCCGGCTCGTTCGCCTCCATCGACACCCAGTCGCCGTTCTGGCCTTCGCCGCGCGCCAGAAACGACGACCACGACAGGCGTCTGTCGCCCGCGGGTTCGCGCTCGCGCGCCAGGGTGACGATGCGCTCGACGATCTGGCCGCCGGCAACGATCGCCTCGTTCGACAATCGGCGTCAGCGGGACGTTGTTGCCCTTGCGGTAGGTGACATCGGCCGCAAAGACGAATCGCGATCCGCTCGCCTCGATCCGATCGGCCAGCGCCTTCGCGCCGAAGCCGGCAAAGACCACCGAGTGAATCGCGCCGATCCGGACGGTCGCCAGCATCAGCGCGATCGACTCCGGAGACGGCGGCATGTAGATCGTGATGCGATCGCCCTTGCGGACGCCGAGGCCGCGCAGCGCCGCGGCGATGATGGTCACCCGATCGAGCAACTGGCGTAGGACAGGACGCTGCGATCGCCGCGCTCGTTGAAGTAGATCAGAGCGGTCCGGTCGCCCTGCCCGGCCTGCACGTGACGATCGACCGCGTTGTACGCGAGGTTGGTTTGGCCGCCGATGAACCAGCGAAATGTCGGCGGGGTCCACTCGAAGACGCGATCCCAGGGGCGGAACCACGGCAGTTCGGCCGCGGCGCGGGCCCAGAAGCCTTCAGGATCGCGGCGGCCCTCCTCGATCCATCTCCGGACGGCCGGGCTCGCGAGCGGGCTGACTGATGGCGCTGCCCGCGACACGCGCTAGCGGTCTCCCCGCGGCGCGGTCGGTTGAACTTCTGGGGCGCGCTGCAGGTCCTTCAGGTCGAGCGTATTCACACCGTCGATGATCTTGGCGTACGCCCGCGTGATCGCTTCGAGTCCGGTCCACGGCACGGTGTCGGCCGACTCGTGGTCCGAATGGAAGAAGACGTTGTAGTCCGATCCCTGCACGCCCGGCAGATACGGCCAGAGTCGGCTCATTTCGCCGCCGGGCGCCGCGCGTTCCGGTTCGGCATACGTCACCACGCCAAACTCGCGAAACGCCTTGACCGCGATGTCCTGCAGCTTCGGCCGCTGCGGCCCGCCGGCGTACCACAACAACCCGGTGTGCATGTTGGCGTTCCGGATCGCTTCCCCCAGCAGATACGTCTGCATCGTCGCGGTGTGCTCGCAGTTGATGAAGAGCGCCGTTTTGGCGAACACCTCGTCTCGGTGATCGAGCAACCAGGTGCCGCTCATGTTCGCGCTGTTGTGATGTCCGCTCGATCCCAGAAACACGATTGTCCGGCGGCGACTGGCCTTCGGCACTTTGGCGAAGTACTCGGCGAGGCCAAGCATCGTGGCGACGCCGGACCCGTTGTCCGTGCCGGCTTCGAACCAGCCGTCACGATGGGCGAGCACGTAGACCGTTTCGTCGGTCGAGCCAGGCAGCGTTCCCCACACCGTTCCTGTTTTTCGTCCGGTCTCCATCTTCACGTCGAGCTTGACCCTCAATCGCGTTGGCTGCTGCCCCATCAAATCGCGGACGGCGTAGCCGTCGTCCATCCCGAGTGAAAAGGTCGGAACGGTCGTCCCGGTCGGATAGAGCTGCGTGCGGATGTTGCCTGGCAGCGCGATGGCGATGATGATCGCGGCCGCTCCCTTGTCCTGCGCGCGGCGAACCGCGCCTTCGGCAGTGGCGGTGTGACGCCACGAACCGGGCAGCGGCATGCTGAAGAGGACGACCGCCTTCCCTTTCACGTCGCGCCCGATGTAGTCCGCTTCGCTGCCGGTGCCGACGTAGACCGCCTCCAGATCGAGACCGTCACCGGTCGTGCCAGGGGTGCCGTACGCCGGCTGCGCCGCGTCCAGGCGGATCGTTTTGCCGCCGCCCACCGCGGTGATCTGCCACGACTGCGGCATCCACTGCGGCGCCAGATCGAAGGGCTGATCGTGCACGTCGGACAATCCGATGGTCTTGAACTTCTCGAGGAGCCACTGGCGATTCTCCTCGTCTGCGGACGAGCCAATGATGCGGCCCCAGAACTGTGGGTGCCCCTGGTCGCGGTACCGACGCGAGATCGCGGTCTGATCCGAGACGTACTGATGGAGGTGTCTGCCATCGATCGCGCCGTACGCCTTGTCGTCCGCAGGGAGCGGCCAGTGAAGAAAGGCGTCCTCGAGTTTGTAGAGCGCAGGCGCTGGTCCCTGAGCCTGGGCTCGGGCGGGCGCCGCCGGCGCCGCGGCCTGGGCCAGAAGCCGCGCCTCACCCCGGCCACGAAGTGACATGGCGACCAGGCACGCGAAACCGGCCATTCCGATGATTGCCGCGGCTCTTTTTCGCATCGTCCATACTCCCCGCACGCGACCCTGAGAGGGTCGGGCTGGTTCAGGCAACTGACGGTTGGCGTGCCGGACGATACCAAATGCCACCCGGCACAGCAAGGCGCCGTTACGCAGGTTTTGCTTGTACTGGACGCCGATTTAGGGTGAACTCTGGCCTGGAGCTGCCAATAGGCTCCTTAGGAGGCCGGGCCATGATGTATCCCGTCTCGCGCGTCGATCGACACGAACCGCTCAACCTGCTCCTCGTGGTCGTGGCGCTGGTGACGGCCGCCGCCCTCGTTCGGTACGCCATGTAGCCGCGACCCGTTACACGAATGTGACGCGCGGCACGTAAACTCGACCGCCCCGGATGTCCAACGTGCCGCGCATTTCGACCACCGCTCCTCCAGACCTGCGCACTCCGGCGCTCTACATCAACCGCGAATTGAGCTGGCTGGAATTCAATCAGCGCGTCCTCGATCAGGCCACCGCGGACTTCCATCCGCTGCTCGAACGCGTGAAGTTCCTCGCGATTACCGCGTCCAACCTCGACGAGTTCTTCATGGTGCGGGTCGCCAACCTCCTGAAGAAACAACGGGCGGAGGCCGAGAACGTGTCGGTGGACGGGCTGACCGCGTCCGAGCAGTTGAAGGCAGTCCGCCTGCGCGCGTCCGCGCTGATGCGCGACCAGGCGGCTTGCTGGGAAACGCTGCTTCGCCCGGCGCTCGCGGCACACGGCATCCGCTTCCTCGAGGTGAACGACTACACCGATGACACGCGCCGCTTCCTCGCGGCCTATTTTCGCACCGAGATCTTCCCGCTGCTGACACCGCTGGCGTTCGACCCGGGCCACCCGTTCCCGTTCATCTCGAATCGCAGCTGCAACGTTGCCGTGGTGGTTCGCGATCGACGGCGGACCAAGTTCGCCCGCGTCAAGATGCCGGACGTGCTCCCGCGCTTTGTGCCGATCCGTCATACGCCGGGAGACCCATCGTTCACGTTTGCGTTTCTCGAGGACGTGATGCGCCTTTTCATGGGCGAGCTGTTCCCGGGTGTCGAGATCGTCAGCACCAACCTGTTCCGGATCATCCGCGACAGCGACATGGAAGTCCGGGAAGACGCGGATGACCTGCTCGAGTCGGTCGACCGCAGCCTCAAGGAGCAGCGCTACGGCTTGCCGGCGCTGCTGCACGTCGAGGCGGCGATGCCGCGACGGGTCGTGACCACCCTCGTCGAGAACTTCGAGGTGCACGATGATGTGGTGATGAGGAGCAGCGCGCGCCTGGGCTTTTCCGACTGGATGGCGCTCTGCCGTCTGCCGCTGCCGGCCCTGAAGGACCCGCCGCTGGTGCCGCGCACGCTCTGGAGTTCGACTCCCCACCAGGAGCTGATGTTCGACGACATCCGCGAACAGGATTACCTCGTGCACCACCCGTTCGACTCGTTCACGGCGGTGGAAACCTTCCTCGAGCACGCCGCCAGCGACGCGCACGTCGTCGCGATCAAGATGACGCTGTACCGCATCGGAGCCAACTCGCCGCTGGTCGATCTCCTGATCGAGGCGGCCGAGGCCGGCAAGCAGGTCGCGGTTCTGGTCGAGCTCAAGGCACGATTCGACGAGCGCAACAACATCAAGTGGGCGACACGCCTCGAAGCCGCTGGCGTCCACGTCGTCTACGGCGTCGAGAATCTCAAGACCCATTGCAAGCTGTGCCTGGTGGTCCGCCGCGAAGCCGACGATGTCCGGCGCTATGCGCACATCGGGACGGGTAACTACAACCGCGTGACCTCGCAGGTCTACACCGACCTCGGCCTGTTCACGTCCGACCCGGACATCATCGACGACATCGCCGAGGTCTTCAACTTCCTGACCGGGTACTCGCAGCGGAAGGAATACAAACGGCTGCTGGTCGCGCCGGTCAGTCTGCGTGCCGAATTCGTCGCGCTGATCGATCGCGAAATCGCGCACGCGCAAGCGGGACGGCCGGCGCGCATCGTGATCAAGAACAACGCCGTCACCGACCCGGCGATCGTGCGCGCCATCTATCGGGCGTCGCAGGCCGGCGTGAGCGTCGACATGATCATCCGCGGCGTCTGCTGCCTGAGGACGGGCATTGCCGGCGTCAGCGAACACCTCCACGTCCGGTCCGTCGTCGGGCGATTCCTCGAACATTCGCGCGTGTACTCGTTCGCCAACGGCGGCGACGAGGAGATCTATCTCGGCAGCGCCGACCTCATGGAGCGCAACCTGGACCGGCGCGTGGAAGTCCTCTGCCCGGTGCGCTCGCCGGAGCTATCGGCGCACATCAGGGACGTCGTGCTCGACGCCTATCTGCGCGACACCGATCGGGCAACGGTGTTGACTGGCGATCGCTACGTGGCGGCGGCGCGGGGCGCCGACGAGCCGGGCGTCAACGCCCAGCAGCTGCTGCTCGCCTGGTACGCGTCGGCTCCACGCATCGATGACGAAACCGCCGGCCTGAACGGCTGACGCGATCGGCGCGGGCGACTCGCGTCGGATGCTGTCTCAGCCGGGCGCACCCGTGGCGCCGGCCGGTCGAGCAGCCGACTGGACCCGTACCGGCGATGGCGTCGTCACCGGTCCCTCGGCGACACGTGATCCTCGACAGTGCGAGTAGACCCAGGTGAACTCGGCGCCGAGGAGGAAGATCTGCGCTGAGTAGAACACCCACACCAGCAGCAGCACAATCGAGCCGGCGGCGCCGAACTCGGACGCGACACCGGCGGTGCCAAGGTAGAGCCCGATCGCATACTTGCCACCGGTGAAGAGCAGCGCGGTCACTGCCGAACCAAGCCAGACGTCCTGCCAGCCGACGAAAACTGTCGGCAGGATGCGATACATCAAGGCGAACAGCACGGTGATGAACACAAAACTCACCAGCTGATTCACCACCTGCAGGGTCGCCGCCCAGCCCGCGAACATCGGCCCCCACCAGTTGCCGAGCGCGGTCAGACCGGCGCTGACCACCAGCGACACGAGCAGCAGGAATCCGATCGACACGATCAGACCGAACGACAGCAGCCGGGTACGAAGAAGTCCCATGATGCCGCTCGGACGACTCGCCTCTGGCACCCGCCAGATCCGGTCGAGGTCGCTCTGCAGCTCGGCAAAGATTGAGGTGGCGCCGACGATCAGCGTGACGGTGGCCACGATCGACGCGGCCACGCTTCTGGCCGGATGGCTGGCGCTCTTGAGCAACCCCTCGATGGCGGCCGCACCGTCCGTGCCGACCAGCGTGCCCAGTTGCGCCTGGATCTGCCCACGAGCCGCGTCGGCGCCGAACACCAGACCCGCAATCGAAATCACCAGGAGGAGCAAGGGCGCCAGCGAGAACAGCGTGTAATACGCGAGAGCCGCGCCCATGCTCGGCGCGAAGTCATCGATCCAGGCAATGAGGGCAGACTTCCATAACCGCGGCAGGCTGGTCACGGTCGGGTCGCCGCCTGAGTTAGACGTCATCACCGTGGCCAGGTGCAAGCCTGGTTCCGTGCTCGGCCGCTGGTTTGCGGCCACGAAAAGTTGCCCGTGCCGATACTGCATAGCTGGGCGCTGCCGCCGCGCCTATCCTGATCAGCCGTACACGCACGGTTCCATTTTCGCGGAGTCACCAGTATGAAGACACGATCGCCATTGACAGCGTTCGCAGCGGTTCTCGGGGCGGCATGGCTGCTCGCTTCTCCCGTGACGCAGGCGCAAACCACGCCCACCCCGTCGCCGAACGTGTCGCTGCCAGTTCCAATCCGGATGAACGCGTTCGGCGTCAACATGAGCAACATCGCAACCGGCACGACCGGCTTGGTCGACATCCGGATCAACCGCTGGTCCACCGCCGCCGAGCGCGAGAAGGTCATCACGACCATGGTGGACAAGGGTCAGGATGCGCTCCTGAGCCTGCTGCAGGACCTGCCGACGAAGGGACGCCTCAGCTTTCCCTCCCATCAGGGACCCGACCCCACCAACATGCGACTGGGCTGGGACATCCGCTACGCCTGGACCACGCCCCTCCCGGAAGGCGGCCACCGCATCATCGTTGCACTCGATCGGTACATGTCGTTCCAGGAAGTCCGCAATCAGCCCCGTACGGTGGACTATCCGTTCACGCTGATCGAGATTCACATGACCAAGGACGGCAAGGGCGAGGGCAAGATGGCCTACGGCACCAAGATCACGTTCGACAAGAAAACAAAGACCGTGGAGCTGGAGAACTACTCGACCGAGCCGGTGCGGCTGAATGAGATCAAGTATGTGAAATAGGTCGCCTTAGAACTGATAGGCGATCGAGTAAATGAAGCCGAGGGTGTGGATGTCCAGGTTGGTGATCACCGGCTGACCGCTGAGAAGGTTGCGCAGTTTCTGATTATCGGCGGTGCCGCTCTTGTTGTTGACTCCGGCGGAGAAGAGGACTTTCTTGATCGACCCGCTGACGCCAAGCGTCCACGACAGGAGATCCGCCCGCGTGAAGATCTGATCGGCGTCGCCAACCGGCGAGTTATTGTCGGCAACACCGCCATGAAGCCGCAGCGTCCGGCCCTTGAACATGATCAGCTCGCCGCCCACGCCGACGTTGGTCACTCCAACGGACTGGGTCGTAAAGCCGGGAAACGGCTGCTTCACGATTGTGGGAGGCGTGCCGGTTCCGGTGTCGCCGTAGGTGACGACGGGGTTGGCGCTGGACGCCATCGCGTATGCAGCAATCGGCGTGTATCCGGTCACGTTGACTTCAAACTGCCCTCGATCGCCGAGATAGGCGATGCCGGCCTGGAATTCCCAGGGCAGGTGGTACGCGAACGCCGCATCGGGGTCGAAGACCGAGGCGCCCTGTGAGACAGAGCCGGCGTCGAGCAGCCCCTCCTGCGTAATCGTGGCGCTCTTCCAGATCGTCAGGCCCGGCGTGCGGATCGTCCCGCCGAAACGCCAGTGCGGCGCCAGATCGTATTGAACACCGCCCAGGGCGCGCAGCGCGACGGAGTCGCCGAGCAGCCGCGACGTCACCAGCAGCGAATTCAGACTGGTCGGGCCGGCCACGCGATCGCTGACGCTCTGGACCAACCGCAGGTCCATCAGCATGATCGACAGACCACCGCCGACCCGCAGCTTGCCGCCGCCGTGGTAGCCAGCCGACAGAGCGAACTCGCGCTGCTCAAAGCTGGAATCTCCAGAGTAGGCGAACCGCTCCGCTGCCGAGCCGGTCGGGATGACGATCTGGGAATCGGTCTCCTGGGTCCAGGCGTTCGTGGTGAGGAAGGCGGCTCCCAACGTCAGCTTCTTCGCCTTGATCGTGAAGCCGACGAAGTTCGGCAGCTGCTCGTAGGAAGCTCCCTGATTTGGCAACGTCTGAAGAGTCACCGAGGTGTACTGGTAGACGCCTGCGCTGCCGCTGACCTGCGCCCCCTCCTGTCTGGTCAGACCAGCCGGGTTGAACCACGCTGCCGAGGGATCGCTGACCCGCGCCACCACCGACGAACCTTCGAGACCGCCGAACGGACCCACCGGTATCGAGGCGTAATTGTTGAGTACCAAGCTCGGCGGGGGCGTGACGACCTGGTCCTGCCCGGCTGCTATGGGTGCGCCCGCAAGCAGGGCGAGTACGGCGATGGTCGGAGTTTTCATGCGTCCTGGCGGCCGGCGGGAAGGTTGGCCGCTCAGCTGCGAAGCATCATGTGAGGGACCGTCGAGTCGCCACTATGCAGATTCGGCAGTCGAAGCGATCGCCCGTTCGTGTGGATGTGTGGCTTGCCGTTTGCTGATTAACGAAACATGAATCCCCGCCGATCGACCGGCCGAGAAGGCCCCGCGAGAAAACAGAGGCAGCGCTAGCCGGCATGGCCCGACGCCCGCGATACACACGACCAGCTGCTCGCCTCGCTCGGTCGCTTCGCGGCGACCCGAACCCGCCCGGCAACCCGCCGTATCGTCAGATCGTCGAGCAGATGCATGAGGGCGCGCTCACGCTTTCGCCGGACGGGACGATTCTCTACGCCAACGCCCGTTTCGCCGAGATGCTCGAGCGACGCACCGACGACGTGATCGCGCGGCCTCTGGTGTCGTTCGTGACGGGCGACGACCGGACGCTGGTGGCATTGCTGCTCGATGCGCATAACTGTCGGGAGGAGTGTCACCTCCTGACCCGCCGAGGCGGCGAGATACCCGTTCAGCTGTCGTCGACCGCGCTGGTCGTCGACGGGGGGAGAACCACGGCGGTCGTGGTCAGCGACCTGACCCCCGAGCGCACCGAAAAACCGATGCGCGAAGCGAACCGGCTCAAAGACGAGTTCCTGCAGACGCTCTCTCACGAGCTCCGCACGCCGCTGAACGTCATCCTGGGATGGACTCGAATGCTGCTGTCCGAGCACCTGGCTCCGGAGCTGACGCGGCACGCGCTCGAACTGGTCGACAAGAACGCCCGGGCACAATCGCAGCTGGTGAGCGACCTGGTGGACATGTCGCGCGTGGCGACCGGCACGCTGCACCTCGACCTGCAACCGCTGCCGATCGTTCCTGCGCTCGAAGCCGCGATCGACAGCGTGCGCCTGCCCGCCGATGCGAAGCAGATCGCGATCGAACGCGTCTGGCAGGTGCGGGACGCCAGCGTGCTCGCCGACGCCGTTCGCCTGCAGCAGATTCTGTGGAATCTGCTCTCGAACGCCGTCAAGTTCACGCCGGCCGGTGGACACATCCGCGTCAGTGCCACCGTGGTTCCCGACGCCATCCGGATCGAAATTGCCGATTCTGGCATCGGCATCGATCCGGACTTCGTGTCGTACGTGTTCGATCGCTTCCGCCAGGCGGACGCCAGTCCGACCCGAGGTTACGGTGGGCTGGGACTCGGCCTGGCCATCGTCCGCGATCTGGTCCGTCTCCACCACGGGGTCGTGGCCGCGCACAGCGACGGACCCGGCCGCGGCGCGACGCTGACCGTCACGCTGCCGTCGGCGGGCAGGCTTGCGCGGCGAACGCCGGGGCCGGGACCGCCTTCGCCGCAATAACGTTCGTCCGCGCAGCCGTGATCGTCTGTATTGTGACTCGTGAAAGGAGTATCTGACCACGTGACGCACGTTTACTGGAGATGGCCGGCCATCTGGATGCTGAGTATTGCACTCGGGCCGGCTGCCGTCGCCGAACGGCAGGCTCCCGCAGGACAGGCGGCCCGCCCACCCGCCCGCCTGAATGTCGACGTACTGGGTCCGAAAGTGGGCGAGCGTCTCCCCGATTTCACCCTGCGCGATCAGCACGGCAACGAGCAGTCGCTGAAGTCGCTGGTCGGCCCGAAGGGAGCGATCGTCGTCTTCTTCCGCTCCGCCGATTGGTGACCGTACTGCAAAACGCAGCTCGTCGAGCTGCAAGGCCGTCTCCCCGAGCTTCGTAAATCGGGCATGACCATCGTCGCGGTCAGTTACGACCCGGTGGCGGTACTGGCGGACTTCTCCGCCCGTCGCGGCATCACGTTTCCGCTATTGTCGGATCCGGGATCCGAAACGATCAAAAGGTACGGGCTGCTCAACACCACCGTGGACCCGGCGAATGCGCTCTACGGCTATCCTTTTCCCGGCACCTTCATCGTCGATCGGCAGGGGATCGTCACCTCGAGGTACTTCGAGGAGGCCTACCAGGAGCGCGACACGCTCACGAGCATCCTCGTTCGGCTCGGACAGAAGGTCGACCTGCCCGCAACGAAAGTGGCCGGCGCACACGTGACCCTCACCTCCTACGCCACGGATCGCCTGGTGGCGCAGGGCACGCACTTCTCGCTCGTCGTGGATGTCGCGCCGGCGGCGCGGGTGCACGTGTACGCTCCGGGTGCAGTCGACTACAAGCCTGTCGCTCTCACCATCGAACCGCCGCCGGGTGTGCTGCTGCGATCCAGCCACTTCCCTGCCGCTGAAGATTATTTCTTCAAGCCGCTCAACGAGCACGTCCCGGTGTACCAGAAGCCGTTCCGCATCACTCAGGACCTCGTGCTCGATCCGTCGCGCGAAGGCACGGCGCGGCTGAAGGATGTGACGACGATGACCATCCGCGGCTCGCTGGCGTATCAGGCGTGCGACGACAGGATCTGCTTCGCGCCGCAGACGATTCCGTTGTCGTGGACGGTGGAGG
This sequence comes from uncultured Acidobacteriota bacterium, assembly GCA_963711765.1. GTDB lineage: Bacteria > Acidobacteriota > Vicinamibacteria > Vicinamibacterales > CAVVIG01 > CAVQFC01. The sequence continues at coordinate 229,078 of CAVQFC010000002.1, forward strand.
TCAAGCCGCTCGATCTCGAACGCGTCAAACGGTGAGTGTTACTTCAAGGCCGCGGCGTCGAGCACCCACTGCGCGGAAATGAACAGCGCCACCGCCACGATTTACTGGACGCCGCGGGCCGCGAGCCGATCCACCGCGGCTCGAATCGTGGCGCACGCCGATCAGTTGCGCGGCGCGTCGGAAAACGGCGCGGCTCCTGCCGCGGCGGTCAGCCGCTGTTGCGAAGCGCCGTCGCGACCGCGTTGATCGACAACTGAATCCCGTCGCGGACGCGCGCGTCGGTCTCCCCCGCTCGATGACGCTTCAAGAGTTCGACCTGGAGCAGGTTCAGCGGCTCGATGTACGGCAGGCGCAGGCGGATCGAGGCGTCCAGCGCCGGGTTCTTCTCGAGCAAGCGCGTCTCTCCGGTCACCCGCAGCAGCGCGTCGTGGGTGCCGTTCCAGGCATCTCGAATCCGGCCGAAAATCCGGTCGCCGAGCGCCCGATCCGAGACCAGCGTCGCATATCGCGCCGCGATCGCCATGTCCGACTTCGCCAGCACCATCTCCAGGTTGTCGAGCGTCGCCTGGAAGAACGGCCACACCGCCAGCATCTCGCGCAACAACGGCTGGTCGGGAAACCGTTCGAGCGCCTGGCCGACCCCGTACCAGCCGGGCAGCATCACGCGGGCCTGGGCCCAGCTGAACACCCACGGAATGGCACGCAGGTCCTCGATCCGATCCGACGAGGTGCGCGAAGCAGGCCGCGATCCGATCTTGAGATCGGTAATCTCGGCAAGCGGCGTCATCTGGCGGAATACCGCGTTGAAGCCCTCGGTCTCGTAGACCAGCGCGCGATAGCTTCGAAACGCATCCTTCGACAACGTGTCCATCGCGGCCGCGTATCGGACGGCATCGGCCGGCGAGGCCGCCGCATGCTCGAGTGACGCGAGCAGCGTCGCAGAGGTGATCGATTCGAGGCTGGCTGCGGCGCTTTCGCGCGTGCCGTATTTGGCGGCGATCACTTCTCCCTGCTCGGTAATGCGAATGCGCCCCTGGACCGTGCCTTCGGGCTGGGCGCGTATCCCGGCAAACGACGAGCCGCCGCCACGTCCCACCGAGCCGCCGCGCCCGTGAAAGATCTGCATCGTGACGTCTGCCTCCGCGAACACCACGGCGAGCGCCCGCGTCGCCCGATCGACGCTCCACACCGACGTCAGATAGCCGCCATCCTTGTTCGAATCCGAGTAGCCGACCATCACCTCCTGATAGCCGCGCCTCCGCGCGGCGTCCCGCACCTCGTCGAGTGCCAGCCAGTCGCGCATCACCTGGGGTGCGTTCGCCAGATCGGTAATCGTCTCGAACAGCGGCACCGCCATGATCGACGCCGGCCCGGCCTGGCGCGGACGATACAGGCCGCCTTCCTTCAGCAGCAGGTCGACCTCGAGCAGATCCGAAACGCTCTCGGTTTTCGAGACCACGTAGCTGGTGATCGCCGCCGGACCATAGAGCGCGTGCGCCGCGGCGGCGGCGTGAACAATGGCGAGCTCGGTTGTGGTTTCCGGCTCGTAGGCCGCAAACGGGCTGGCCAGCAACCGTTCGCTGGCGAGTTCGCGCCGCAGCACCGCGACCCGCGACGCTTCGTCGAGCGACAGGTAGTCGCTGGCCACGCCGGCAACCCGCAACAGATCGGCGACGACGCGCTCGTGCACGTCCGCGTTTTGCCGGAGATCGAGCGTCGCCAGGTGGAAGCCGCAGGTCTCGACGCCGCGAATCAGGCGGCCGAGCGCGCCGCCGGTCCCGAGCAGCCCCGAACCGGGATCGCCCAGCGAGTGCGCGATCGCGACCAGATCGGTGCGAAGCTCCTGCGCCGTCGCGTACGGCGCGCCGGCCACTGACGGCGGCCGCGGCGCGGTCTGCCCGGTCATCACGGTGTAGGTCGCAGCCAGCCGGGCGTAGATGCCGGTGATCGCGCGACGATACGGCTCGTCGCGCCTGGCGGCGTAGGTGTCGCCGCTCTTCTCTGCCAGCTGCGCCACCGCGTCCGTGGTCGTCGCGAGCTCGGTCGAGATCGACAGTTCGGCGCCGAGCGAGTGCAACTGCTCCAGGTAGCTGGCGAGCGCCGCCTGCGACGCGCGCTTCAGGGCCAGGCGCAGCGAGTCGGCATCGACGTTCGGATTGCCGTCGCGGTCGCCGCCAATCCAGCTCCCCAGGCGGAGGAAGCTGCGCGGACGATGGGAGAGGAGGCGTTCCCATCGCGCATAGAGCGCGGGAACGACCGGCAGGATGGCATCGCGCAGGTAGGCCAGGGCGATGTCCACTTCGTCCGCGACGTATAGTCGCTCCCGACGAAGCGGCCGGGTCTGCCACAACAGCGCGATCTGTCTGAGGATCGCCTGTTCGATCAGCTCTCCGTCAGCCGTTTCGGTCCGGCCGCGGTCGCGCAGCCGCATCAGCTCGGCGATGCGGGCGCGATGATCGATCATGCTCTTGCGCATCACCTCGGTCGGATGGGCGGTGAGCACGGGCACGATCAGCGCGCGGTCGAGCAACGCCGCGGCCTGTTCGGCGCCGATGCCCGCCGCGGCCAGGCGTTGCAACGCCTCCGCGACGTCGTCGCCCGAATGAGGCGCCGGGCTCTGGCGATCCTCCGCCAGATTCGCCAGCATCGAGAACAGCATGAAGCCGCGCACGAAGGCGAGCGTGTCGTCGAGGCTGAGCACGTCGAGACCGCGGTCAACGGTCGCGGCGCCGGCGACGCCGCGATATCGATCGACTGAGGTGGCGCGGATGTACTCGATGCGCTGAAACAGGGTGTCGCCGCCGTAGGCGCGGATGACGTCGCCCAGCAACTTCCCCAGATAGCGAATGTCCGCGTTCTGCGCGATCGCGGTGGGCGGAGACGGCAGCATCACGCCTTCTGACTTCTCACGTTCTGACTTCTCACTTCACGTTACCCTGATCGGTCGGCGCACCGCCTCCGGCCGGATGCGCGGTCTCCAGCAGTGCGTTGAACACGATCTTGTAGGTGCCATGGGTCTGTGCACGATGCTGGGCCCGGAAGCCGATCAGCACGACGCGTCCCTTGCCGAGACCGACCGACAACGCCGCGGCTCGCTTGGCAAGGTGCTCCTCGCCGAGCAACCAGCCGCTGCGCAGGATGTCGCGCTCGGGATAGGTCGCCAGGATCTCCGTGCGCTCGCTGTGATCGCTCGGCTGGGTCTCGTAGGCCTGGCTGTCGGCGAGGAAGGTGACCAGTCCCTGCTCGGGCATGCCGTACGCCATCGGGTTGTTGATGTTGAAGCGCGCGTGCAGCGTCGAGCCAGGGCACCAGAATTCCTTGCTGGTCCTGCCGACGAGCACGTTGCGGACCGGGATGCCGAACCGGTCGATCGGCAACGCCCCGGCGCCGCCGAACGTGACCAGCGTGCCGCCCTTCTCGACAAACGCGCGCAGCGCATCGACGCCTTCCCGTCCGAAGCCGCTGCGGAATTCCGGCGGCGGCAGCGGACCGGCGCCGCCCTCGCCGCCACCGCCGCCGCGTCCGCCGCCGTTGGCCGGCCGCTCACCGGTCAGCGTCGCGACCGAGTCACTCGGCAGGATGATCACGTCGTACTTGGCGTTGAGGTTGCCGGCCTTGAGTTCGGCATCCATCAGCGACGCGTACGGGAAATGAAACTGCTCGAGGGTGAATTCGGTCCAGCCCTCGTCGCTGTTGCCGCCGCCGTAGCGCAGGTACATCCCGATCCGCTGGCGCTTGACCTCGTGCGCGCCGTGCGTCACCTCGGCCTTCAACGCCGTGAAATCGACGCCGGTCTGCCTGGCCACGTCGGCGACCAGCGCGTCCGGGGCAGACGAGACGATGAAGTCGCCCGGTCCGGGATCGCGAGCCACGGCGGTCGCGGCGTTGCTCGTCGAGCCACCGGCCGGAATCGCGGCGGCACCGGCGGCGCCGCGATCGAGGCGCTTCACCGTGACGCCCTTATCGAGCAGCAGGTTCACCGCCGTAAAGGCGTCGTTGAGGCGACCGTCGATCACATAACCGGCGCTGCCCTTGCCGACCTTGCCGGATGGCTGCAACGCCGCGGTCAGCTTCACGAGTCCGCCATTGACCGATTCACCAATCGGATCCGACCTCACGCCCATGAATTCCGTCATCGTGTCGGTGGACATGTCGTAGGGGCGAATCGGCGAGTTGTCCTTCTCGCGAGTGAACGTGTTGTCGGGATAGTGCGTCTCGCCGAGCATCCAGCGGACGACGCCCATCTTCGGCTGGGCCATCGAGATGACGAACGATCCCGCCGGATACGACTGTCCGGTCGTCAACACAAACGGCATCTTCGCCTGCTCAATCTCGACGCCCTGCACGAGCAGCTTGTTGATCATCTTGTCCATCGTCAACGGGTCGTGCTGGTTCGCGGAGATCACGTAGGCCTTGGTTTCAGCGGCGGCGCCGCGTTCGGTCTGCCGCTTCGCTTTCAAATACATGTTCCACAGCACGGTTTCGCGATTACGCGCCGCGAGATCGAGCGTCGCCCACGCCGCGGTTTTCTGACGCTCGACGATGTCGCGAAGGCGCCACCAGCCGCCTGGCCACGGATCGGGAAACGTCGTCTGCTCGGCGTACTCGGGGAGATTGCGCGGACCGCCCTTCAGTTGATCGGCCGTGATGTAGAGCGGTGACGCCAGCTTGGCGCTCGCCGATTCGGTCAGCATCCCCGCGATGTTGTGAAACGGCGTGATCCAGTGGAAGCCCATGTGGCCCCAGCCGGAATAAATCGCGTTGCCGATCGCGCCGGTCAGACCATCCTCGGATTCCTTGTAGGCCATGTGCGCGCCGTACCAGCTCAGCTCGCGCCACAGCAGCGGGTCGGCTGACGGCCGCACCGGTTCGGCGTAGGGCGGCAGGTAAATGCGCGCGTTGTAGCTGCCCATGTGGTGGTGATCGACGTAGGCCTCGGGGATCCAGTCGCGGAAGAGGATCCTGGCCATGTACTGCGCCTCGACCATGTTGGTCATGAAGGCGTCGCGGTTGTTGTCGTGGCCGACGTACTTCTGATACAGCGAGGGATAGTTCGAGCCTTCGAACTCGGTGTTGACCGTCTTGTTGTACCAGTCGGTAACCATGATCTCGCCGTCCGGATTGAAGCTCGGCACCATGATCGCGACCGTGTTGTCGAGGATTCGCTGCGTCTCCTCGTCGGTGCGCGACACCAGGTCGTAGATCAGTTCCGGCGCCATCTGGCTGCCGCCGATTTCAGTCGCGTGCATGCTCATCGACTGGACGACGATCGCCTTGTTCTCGGCGACGATCTTCCTGATGTCGGCTTCCGCGATGCCGCGCGGATCCGCCAGCTTCAGATTCGCCAGTCGAATCTGCTCCAGCTTCGCGAGGTTCGCCGGCGACGAAATCACGCACATCAAAAACGGATTACCCATCGTCGTCGGTCCGATGTTGACGACCTTGATCTTCGGGCTCTCTTTGGCCAGCTGGTCGTAGTACTCGACCAGCTTGTCCCAGCGCGCCATCTTCTTGTCGGCGCCCATCTGGAAGCCAAAGAACTTCTCGGGCGAGGTGATCGACGGCGTCCGCGCGATCGTTGACTGCGTGAGCACGGTCCGGCCGGACAGTGCAGCCAGCAGGCAGACGACGAAGACTGAGGCGGTGTGGCGCGCAGGATTGGACATGTTGCGCATCATATTCTGCTCCTCAACATTTCCCGTTCAAAACATCGCCAACGCAGGTTCGCGTCCGGATCGCTGCCCGAGCACGCAGCCAGCCGTGCCGCGAAAGCGGTCCGGCCGGCCGTGTAAGTGGTCACGTAACTGCGGTACTGATTCATGTATTTGACGACGGCCTCAGCGTGCGGGACCAACGCTTCGTCCTCCAGAATCTGAACCGCCCGGACGAACTCGAGCTGGCCGTCCAGATAGCGGCGGGCGACGTCGACCTGCAACACCTGCAGGTCGGTCACCAGCCGCTCCAGATCGATGGCCCGCGCGATGTCGGTCGCCGGCAGGCCCGCGAGCGGCAACAGGCGATCCCGCTCGACCCGCTCGCGCTCCGCGGCTGAAAACGCGACGTCGGTCGCCAGCATCGCCGACGCCTCCGAGACCAGGCCGTCCGGCGAAAACATCAACTGCACCAGCCGCTCGGGATGCGCCGGCTCGGCGCCGGTGGCTCTGAGCACGCTGCGCGTGTGATGACCTGGATACGCCTCGTGACAGGCAACCTGCAGCGCCTGATCGACGGTGAACTTGAAATCGGTGTTGATCTGAAGCCGACTCTGGGCGCCGCCAAGGTAGCGCGAGAACGCGCTCCATGGTTTGTCGTGGACAAACTCGAGCGTCACGCGCTCGCCGGCCGGCAGCGTCAGATGCGTGACCGTCCGCTGGCGACACTCCTCCACCGCGGCCTGCATGACCGCCGGGAGTTGTTCCGGCGGGACGACGAACCGCGCCGCGAATGCCGCGTAGCGATCGACGAGGCGCCCCTTCGATCCGACGATGGCGGCGATCCGCGCCCGAAGCGCTGTCACCTGCCGTTGATCGATTGGTCCCGGCGCCAGCCCGAAGAATGCGCGGCTCTCTTCGTCGTATGCCCGCGTCTTTCCCATCAACAGCTCGGCACGAACCTCGATCGCCCGAAGGCTCGCGACCAGATTCCGGGAGCGCTCGGGATCGGAAAACGTGTCGGCTCCGATCGCCGAGGACAATTGCGCGGCCTCGGTCCTGATCCCGGCCAGCGGCGGCGGCGTACGCCGGACGTCGGCCACGGCGTCAGCGGGTCCAACGTAGTAATCGAGTGAGTCAGGGTCGCGCTCGCCGAGCGCCACCGCGAGCCGTATGTAGCGGCGAACGTGGGCGTCCTGCGCCGATGGACGACGGTCACCGCATCCGCTTCCGATCGCAGCCGACGCCAGCGCGAACGCCGCAATCGCCAGCCGCCGGCGATCAGCGGGGAAACGGCACATCGATGAAATACGGGGTTCCGCGGGCGGTATAGGTGATGCGCACGGTGGCGGACGGATCCTCGACGGCGCGGCCTTGTCCCGTCCAGCTCTCGCCGCTGTCGTCGATGTGCAACGCGACGGTTTCAGGCGGTCCGGACTTGCGCGCGACCGTCACGGTCACGCCGGTCGCCGTCGCCGCCGGCAGCTCGGCGCGTACGGCATCGCTGAAAAAAACGTTGTACGAGCCGTTGCGACGCATGACGACCTCGAAATGAAGATCGCCGTTCATCAGGACCAGACCGCCGAACTTCGGATTGTGATCGCCGTGCGGAACCGCACTGGTCGTCGACGCTGCCGCGCCGGAGGCCGGGGCCGACGCCTTCGCAGCGCCGGCTTCCTGCGCAGCGGCGGCCGGCGCCGGTCGGCCGGTCCGGCTCTCGCATCCCGCGGCAAGGACTGCCAACGCGGCAAGCCAGGCAACCGCGCTCCGCATCACTCGTACCGGAGGGCGTCGATGGGGTCGAGCCTCGACGCGCGCCGCGCCGGATAGAAGCCGAAGAACACACCGACCGCGGCAGCGATACCAAACGCCAACGCGACCGCTCCCGGCGAGACCGCCGCCGGCCACTCGAGCACGCGCGTCACGATCGCGGCGGCGATGAAGCCGAGCACGATGCCGGCGATGCCGCCGCAGCAACTCAGCGCCACCGCCTCGACCAGGAACTGCAGCATCACGTCGCGCTTGCGCGCTCCCACGGCACGCCGCAACCCGATCTCGCGGGTTCGCTCGCTGACCGAGACCAGCATCACGTTCATGATGCCGATGCCGCCGACCACCAGCGAGATCGCCGCGATCGCGGCGAGCAGCGCGGTCATCGTCGTGCCGGCGCGTTGGAGCGTGCCGGCCATCTCCTCGAGGTTCACCTGATCCACCTTCGGCATGTTCGCGAGCACGAAGGCGGCCACCGACGTGTACAAGCCTTTGGTCAGCGCTTCGGCCGCCTGGGTCTTGACCGTGAAATCGTCAGGCACGCCGAAGCTGGTCCCGGGAGCCTGATTGCCGAGCAGTCCGCCTTTGCGCAGCCTGGCCAGCGCCGCGTCGCCGTCGAGGTGGTGGCGCTCACGCAGCAGCGGCCGGATCGCTTCGGCGACACGGGTGGCATCGCCGGCCTGTGCGGCCGCCACCATCACCGTGTGAATGTTCTCAATTCCCAGAATCCGCTGCAGCGCCGTCATCGGCACGAACACCATGTCCATCTGATCATCGTCGCCGCCGGACGCAACCGCGACGACCTTGAAGACGACATCGCGGATCAGCAGGTCGTGCCCGACCGGATTCACGTCCGGTCCGAATAGTCGGTCCCTGGCGCCGGCGCCAAGTACCGCGACCGGCGCCGCGGCGGCCACATCGCCCGGTTGAAAGAATTTTCCGCGGCTGGCCCGCAAGCCATACAACTGCGGGTACGAAGCCTCGGTTCCCAGCACCTGCAGGTACTCGCGCGCGGCTCCGTTGGCCACGAACCCACGCAGCTTGACCACGGCCGACACGTACTTGACACCGGTGATCGCGCCGAGCGCGGCCGCGTCCGCCGGCGTCAACGTGGACGCCGAGCCAAGGCCGGTCGCGATCTTCGAGTCTTCCCCGCCGCGCGTGAAGTTCCCCGCGTCGACGCGGATCAGGTTGGTGCCGGCGGACCGCACATCGTCGGCGACCGTCTCCTGCGCGCCGGTGCCGAGCGCGACCATCGTGATCACGGCGGCGACGCCGATCGTCATCCCGAGCGTGGTCAGCGCGGTGCGAAGCTTGTGACGGCCGAGCGCGCGCAGCGCGGTTCGCAGCGTCTGAGGCATTATTCGTAGCGGAGCGAATCGATCGGATCGAGACGCGAGGCCTGACGGGCCGGGTAATAGCCGAAGAACACGCCGACCGCCGCGGCGACCGCGAACGACAGCGCGACCGACGCCGGCGAAATCGACGTGGACCAGCGCAGCATCTGCGCGATGACGCCGGACGCGACAGCCCCGAGGACGATGCCGGCAAGTCCGCCGATGACGCTGAGCGCGATCGCTTCGGCCAGGAACTGCAGCAGGACGTCGCCGGAACGGGCGCCGACGGCGCGGCGGATGCCAATTTCCCGCGTCCGCTCGGTCACCGACAACAACATGATGTTCATGATGCCGATGCCGCCGACGATGAGCGACACGGCCGCGATGCTGCCGAGCAAGGCGGTCATCGTCTTGGTCGCGCGATCGAGCGTCCGACCGAGCTGCTCGAGCGTCACCTTCTCGAGGCCACCGACGTTGCCGACCACCGCGCGCGCCACCTCGGGCCGCAGGCCGCCACGCGCCAGCGACTGGCGGGCCTGCGTGCTGACGGTGAAGTCGTCGGCCATTTTCTGGCCGATGCCGTGGCGCTGCCGCAGCAGCTCGGTGACGTCCTTCGAGACGCGCGACACCTCACCGGTGGACGCCGCGGTCACCGTGATGTCGGTGAGCTTCGACAGGTTCAGCAGCTGATGAATCGTGGTGAACGGCACGTAGATGGCGTCGAACTGATCGTCGCCGGCCGACGGCGCCACCATCCAGCTGCCGCTGCCGACGACACCAACCACCTCGAATGGCTGCTTGAAGAGGAGCACCTGTTGACCGACCGGGTTGCGATCGCCGAACAGCTTCTCCGCGGCAAACGCGCCGAGCACCACCACCGGCGCCTGCCGCGCCTGTTCGCGAGCGGTGAAGAACCGGCCGGCGGTGAACGTCCACGAACGGCGGATGTTGGGCAGCTCGACGTCGCCGCCGTGCAGCCGGGTGAACCAGCGCTTGTCACCCGCGACGGCATGGACGTTCTCGTGAACGCCTTCCGACACGTACTGCACGCCTTTGACGCCGCGAATCGCAGCCGCGTCGGCCGGCGTCAGCGTCGCGGCGGCGCCCAGGCCGGCTTCCGAGTCACCCAGGCGCTGGCGCGACGTCGGATGATCGTGCTTCTCCATCGGATCGTCTTCGGGATGAAAGGCCGCGAGGACGACGTCAGGGTGGAGCGGCCGGCCGTGGCCGGTCCCGAACGGCGAGTCGTCATTTCGCCCCTGGTGATCGACTACCCCGCCGCCGTCGTCTTCCGTTTTCGGCTTGTAGTTGCCCGCGGTGATGACGATGAGGTTCATGCCGGCGGCGCGGACCTGTTGTTCGATCGCGGTCTCGGCGCCGGTGCCGAGCGCGATCATCGTCAGCACGGTCGCCACGCCGATGGTCATGCCGATCGTGGTCAGCGCCGTCTGCAGCTTGTTGCGCGACAGCGCGCGCAGCGCAATCCTGAGGCTCGATCCAATCGACATATCGCTATCCCGCCGGGAGCATCGCCAGTTCGCCCATCGCCAGGCGCTGCCGATCGTTGGCGGCATCGGACAGCACCTCACCGTCCTTGAAGGCGATGATCCGCGAGCCGTACTCCGCGACCTGTTGCTCGTGCGTGATCAGGACGATGGTGATGCCGCGATCGTCCTTGAGGCGCTGGAAAATGTCCATCACCTCGACGCTGGTCCGGCTGTCGAGATTGCCGGTCGGTTCGTCCGCAAACAGGATGGACGGGTTGTTCAGCAGCGCTCTGGCAATCGCGACCCGCTGTTGCTGGCCGCCCGACAGCTGATTGGGATGGTGCTCGGCGCGATCCGCGAGGCCGACCGCATCGAGCGCGGCCAGCGCGCGCTTGCGCCGTTCTGCCGCCGACACCTTGCCGGCCACGTACAGCAGCGGCAGCTCGACGTTCTCGACCGCCGACGTCCGCGACAGCAGGTTGAAGCCCTGGAACACGAAGCCAATCTGCCGGTTGCGAATCGCCGAGAGCTCGTCGTCGTTGAGCTGCGAGACGTCGCGCCCCTCGAGCCAGTACTGGCCCGAGGTCGGCCGATCGAGGCAGCCGAGAATGTGCATGAACGTGGACTTGCCGGATCCCGACGGCCCGATCACCGCCACGAACTCCCCCGGTTCGACGTCGAGGGTGACGCCGCGCAGCGCGCGCACGGCGACGTCCCCCACCTGGTACGTCTTGACGAGATCGCGGACCCGGAGCAGCGGCATCAGTTGGTCGCTCTGGCGGTCGGCAGCTGGTTCTTCCCCGCGAAGTTGTAGATGATCGTCGCCGCCACCTTTTCCGCGCCGGCGATGCCGTAGACCTTCCCGGCGCCTTCGATCACGTAGTACTCGTTGGCGGCGTGCGCGTTGCCGCCATGGCCGGCGCCGCCCATGCCGATCGGCATCGAGACCGGCGCGATTTTCTGCCCGACTTCCTGGTTCGAGAACAGGTAGGCCGGCCAATAGCCGCCGAGAATGGACGAGTAGTGCGCCGGCTCGCCGTGCGGGATGTTGAACTGCGTGTAGGCATCGGTCATCGCGCGCGCGATGTCGGTGTCGTACGACATCTTCGACCACGGCACGTCGCCGATCACCTTCATCTCGACGTCCTTGTAGCCGTTGCGATCGAGCTGCTCGCGGATGCGCTTGATGATCTCGAGCCCGTTCATCTTCGGCACGTAGCGGATGTTGTGCTTCGAGGTGATCTTGTTCGGCAGAATCGCGCCGGCGCCGCCCGCGTACATGTTGCCGCCCCAGATGCCGTCGAGGTTGAACGACAGGCCGTAGCGCGACATCTGCGTCATCGTGAACGGATCGTCGGAGATGAAACGCGCGACGCCGAGGTTTTCCGCCGCCACCTTGAGGTCGACCTTTTCGGCACGCCTTCTTCATCGCCGCGGTCTCTTCAGGCGACATCGGCTCCCGGCCGTCGGCGAAACCCTTGATCAGCGGCGTGTTGCCGTCGTGGCGACACCAGCGATGCCAGCATCTTGATGTGCCGCCACGCCGGGCTGTCCACCGCGCGTTTGTTCGCGCCGTGAATGTCGGACTGCACCGGCCCGCGTCCCCACGCCTTGCCGCTGGTGGTCAGCTCGATGTAGACGCAGCCTTCCGAACCGCCGCCGACGCCGGCGCCGCCGCTCGGCGACTGTCCGCCGCCTTCGCCGATCAGCGCGTCGGCGCCCGTGATGAGATCGGGATGATCCTTGACGAACTTGCGGAGGCCGATGTCCATGCGCTCTTCGTCGCCTTCGGCGATGAAGATCAGGTTGACCGGCATCGTGCCCGTCACCGCCTTGATCGACATCAGCGCGTTCCAGTACGCCAGCTCAGGCCCCTTCGAGTTGGTCGCACCGCGGCCGATCAGCACCTTCTTGTACGGCGGCTGCTCGACCAGCCGCGCCTCGAACGGCGGCTCCTTCCACGCATCGGGCTGCGTGACCGGCATCGTGTCGTACTGCCAGTAGATCGCGATCGTCCGCGGCGCGCCGTCGTCGCACTTCGCGTAGACGACCGGGTTGCCGGGAGCGCCCCACTCGGTCATGCCGACGTCGAAGACGCGCGCGGTCTGGCAGCCGAGCTGCTCGAAGAAACCCTTGACCATCTCGGCCGTTTCGGGAATGCCTTCGCCGCTGTTGGAAATGCTCGGCTGACGAATCCACTTCTGCAGGTTCTCGACGTGCTCGTCCACGTGCTCGTCGATGTAGCGAGTACACCTTCTTGAGCTCTTCGGAAGAAACCTTGGTGAGGTCCGGCTGGATTTCGGTGTCGCCCGCGGGCCGGATGCCGAGCTTGGCCTTGGCCTGTGCCTTGGGCGGAGCAGCCTGAGCCGTCGCCGAGGGGGACGAGCAACCCGCGGCGACGCCGATCGCGGCGGCCGCGACTACAAGTAGTGAACAGTTCTTGATCGTCATGGCAATCCTGCTGGGAGAAAGTGACGCGCGTGAGAGGTATTAATACCCCGCGCGCGCGTCAGCGGTGTCACCGTCTGTAAACACCTACCAGTCGAAACGGACGCCCACCCGCGCCAGGCGCGGCGGAACGATGGTGGACGGGGTCAGGAACGTCGCGCCTGAACTCCAGTTGATGTTCGCGGCCGCGTTCGTGTTGGTGAGGTTATACCCATCGAGAAAGACTGACAACGTCCGGGCCGGAGCCAGACGAAAGCCCTTTTCCACACGGACGTCGAGGATGGTGATGGTGTCCTGGCGGCGGGTGTCGATCGGTTCGGCCAGGATGCGAGCGGTCCCGTAGTTGATGCCGTTGGCCGCGCCGATGCTGACGGTCCGGCCGTACGGCTGGCCGGATTGGTTACGAAGCGACGGCGTGATGTTGATGCCGTATTTCGCCTGGTAGGTGCCGTTCACCTTGAACGCCCAGGTCGTGAAATTGTAGCGGCCGTTGTCCGTGTTGATCAGGTCGTTCGGCGTCGAGACATCCTGGAGCGCACGCAGCGAGTTGCCGAAGTAGCTCGCAGAGTTATCCAGGTTCCAGCGATACGAAAAGGATCCGTTCAACGACCACCGGCCCGACTGGCGCTTGCTGGCGCTGAACTCCAGCGTGTAGAAGTCGTCATGACCCGCGGTGTTCTGCAGCTCGTTCAGCACCGGCAGGGCCAGCGCAGCGGCACTCAGGTTGAACCCCGCGATCGGCGCGCCATCGTCGGCCGTTCTCAGGACGCCGTCAGGCCCGGGATCGAGAATGGTTGTCGGCACGTTGAACGCCGAGATGGGGCGGTTGGCGTTGTTCAGCTGGACGAGCTGCGTGATCCGCCGCCAGACGAAACCGGCATGGACGCCAACGTTCGGCACCAGTTCGTGTTCGATCCACCCGGCCGCCTCCCTGGTCTTGGTGTCATTCAGTCCGGCCGGATCGAGAATCGCACTGCCGACACCGCCGCGCGAGGCGTTCAGCGCGCCCTGCTCGCCCGGATCCCACAGTCCATTGCCGTTCTTGTCCGACCAGGCGTAGCGGTTGTACCAATCCACCGGATTGTTGTTCAGGTTTTCGGCAATCACCGCGGTACCCGGGTTCCAGTAGTACTGCGCGTAGTTCGCTTTCAATACCGTCTTGCCATTGCCAAGGAGATCGAAGGTCATGCCGAGCCGCGGCGCAGGCAGATTCCACGTGAGGAGATTGTCGAGGGCGGCGAACGAGACCTGGGTGGTGTTGAACTTGCCCACGGGCGGACCCACCTGCGCGGGCAGATAGGACCGGTAGTGATCAAACCGCAGGCCCAGACTCAATGTCAGCCTCGATGTCGCACGCCACGTGTCGGTGATGTAGGTGCCGAAGGTGCGCAGGCCGTCCAGTGAGTCTACGGGCGACTGGAACAGGAGCACCTCCGACGGCAGGCCGTTCCTGAGCACCTGCAGGACGTCGTTCGGTACGTTCCCGACACCGCCGTCCCCGCGCTTGTACTCGGTGCTCTCATCGAACAGTTCGCCACCGATCTTGAAGTTGTGAGAACCAGCCCACCCGTCCTTGAAAATGCTCAGGGTCCCGAAAATCTGATTCCGCCGCCGATTGGTCCACCACCCGTCCTGGTTCCCGCCGCTCACCACGTTGGTACTGAGATCCTGAAACGCCGGGCCATCGCTGTTGCGGTGATACGGCCAGTCGTAACCGAACTGCCCCCCGCGCACCTCGAAGAACACGCGATCCGACACGATGCTGTCCCACTCGGCCTTGTAGGTGTGGCCCCAGTACTGCTGGTTCAAGGTCGAGTCGGCGCTGTTGTGAATGGCGGACGTCGCGGCAATCAGGTAGGTGTCGAGACGATTCGGCTGATATTTACGGCCCCACATCCCGTAACCGATCAATTTGTTGTTGGCGTTCAGCGCGTAGGTGCCCTTCGCCGACACGTTTCGCAGTCCGGTCTCGAACGGCTTGACCGGGAAGTTCGGGAGCAGCGACTGGATGTCCTGATTCCGAATCGAGCCGTACCACCAGACCTTGTCCTTCTTGAGGAACCCACCCACATCACCGTTGAGGTCGTAGTAGCTGTGCATCTTGTTCAAATCGGTGACGGGCAGGCTCGCGCTCCCCTTCAACCCGGTCGCGATTTGCGCGCTGTCGATGTTGGTCGCCTGAACCTTCGAGTTTTCGTAGTCGCCGTACAAACGCCCGTGATAGGTATTGCCGCCCGACTTCGAGACAAACTGCGAGATCACACCGGGCCACGGCATTTCGGCGCTCGAGGTTCCCGTGCCAACGGAGACTTCGTCGAACGCGCCGTAGTCGTAGTAGAAGCCAGCCGCGTTGGTGCCTTCGGTGTTGACGATGCCCTCGATCATCGGACGATGCTGGTCGGCTTTGGTGTCGTAGGCGGAATAGCCGGTCTGCGTACCCGCGCTGCTGCCGCCGACGTCGACACGCTGCACCTGCATCGACGGGGTCTGCGCCATGATCGACCAGAGATCGCGGGCGTTCGGCAGCGCCTCGAGCTGCCTGGCCTCGAAAATCGTCGCGGTCTTGGTCGAGGTGACGTCAACGACGGGTGACGCGCCGCTCACGGTCACGCTCTCCTGCAGCGAGGCCATCGCCATGTCGACGTTGATCGTCGCCGTAAAACCGACGCCGATGTTGATCCCCTCGCGAACGACGACGCCGAACCCGCCCAGCTCGTACTGCACGGCATAGACGCCCGGCGGCACGCCAGGGAGACGATACGCGCCTTCTTCGTTCGTGACAGTGGTCCGGGTTCCCTGCTGGGCCGGGCTCGTCGCCGTGACGGTCACGCCCGGCAGCACCGCGCCGCTGGCGTCCACGACGCGGCCGTTCAACGAACCGGTGGTCGCACCGACTGACTGCGCGGCGGCACCGCCGCTCGTGAGCGCCGTCAACACGAGTGCCCACGCACAAACACCTACGCGCATCTTCACCTCCAGGCCCGGTCGTCGTGATCGGTGTGTTCCACTCGAGCAAGACGGATTCCATAAGGGCGTTGCGAGTATTTTGAAAATATCGAAGTCTTTTGGCGGGAAATTCACCCGGACCCTGGCGGCGCGAGGCGTGGCCGACGGGACGATCGAGGCACACTTTCGTAGGACCCGTCGCAGACGCTGACAACGGTGTCCCTGTTGCCGATCGCGAAGTTCTGCGACACTACGGCCCATGACACCGCGAGCGCTGCTGCCGTCACTGGTCGCCGTCTTCTCGATCGCCACGTTCACGCCGACGCTCGCGAAGGCGCCAGTGGAGCTCGACGCGCTGACCATCCTCGACATCAACCATGCCTTCGACAGCGGCTCGCTCACCTCCGAGAAGCTGGTGCAACTCTGTCTCGCCAGAATTCAGGCGTACGACCGTCAGGGGCCGTCGATTCACGCGGTGATGACGCTCAATCCGAAGGCGCTCGACACCGCGCGGGCGCTCGACGCCGAGCGGAAAGCGAAGGGCCGCCGCTCCCCGCTCCACGGCGTGCCGATCGTGCTCAAGGACAACTACAACACCTTCGACATGGCGACGACCGGCGGATCGGTATTGCTGGAGGGATCGATTCCAGCCGGCTGACGCGTTCGTCGTGAAGAAGCTGCGCGATGCGGGCGCCATCATCCTGGCCAAGGTGAACATGTCCGAGTTCGCCTCGGGAGGCGCGCACAGTTCGCTTGGCGGTCAGTCGTTGAACCCGCACGATCTGACGCGGACGCCGTCAGGATCATCGGGCGGTACCGGCGTCGCGATTGCTGCGGCCTACGCGACGCTCGGCATGGGCACCGATACCGGCGGCTCGATCCGCGGCCCGTCCACGTCGAATGGCATCGTCGGATTGAAGCCCACGCACGGATTGCTGAGCCGCAGCGGCATCATCCCGCTCTCGCTCAGCTTCGACACCGGCGGTCCAATGGCGCGAAGCGTCACCGACGTCGCCGTCGCGCTCGGCATCATGACCGGCGTCGATCCCGCGGACGCGGCAACCCGCAAGAGCGAAGGCAAGTTCGAGAGCGACTACACGAAATTCCTGAAGGCCGACGCCTTGAAGGGCGCGCGGATCGGTATCGCCCGCGACTTCCTCGGCGCTGACCCAGACGTGGACTGGGTTGTCGATGCGTCGATCGATGCGATGAAGCGCGGCGGCGCCACCGTCGTCGACGTCCGCTATCCGAAGTGGCTGCTCGACGCCAAGGAGGAGTTCTACAACGCGATTCGCCGTCCGGAGTTCACCGCGGAGATCGCCGACTACCTCGCGACGCTCGGGCCAGGCTTTCCAAAATCGCTGGCGGAGATGATCGAGCGGGCCGAACGGTTCAACACGCTGCGCGCGGACGGCGCTGGCCCGAACCCGAGCCGCTGGACCCTTTTCAAGCGCGAGCTGGAAAGCGGATCGCTCGACAGCTACCAGTACGTGTCGGTCCGAGACCACGGCCTGCCGCTGGTGCGCGCCGCAGTCGACGGCATCATCACCACGAACAAGCTCGACGCGATCGTCTACCCGACTTCATCGCGACGGCCTGGATTGATCGCGGAAACCGGGGCGGCCGGCGGCGGCTCGCCGTCGGCCACCAACATCGCGAACCTGACCGGTTTTCCGGATCTGATCGTGCCGGCGGGCTTCACTGGCGACAACCTGCCGGTCGGCATTTCGTTCTTCGGCCCGGCGTTCAGCGAACCGACGCTGCTGGCGCTCGGCTACAGCTTCGAGCAGGCGACGCACGCCCGGCGGCTGCCGGTGCACACGCCCGCGCGGCCGGGCGAATCGATCCCGATGCCGTAGACGCGGATTCATGAATGGGGCGCCGGCCTTTCAGACGGACGAGCCCTGGGCCCTGAAAGGGCCGCTACCTCCGACCCAAGGAGCATGTCGCAATGACCACTCTCGACGAAAACCGACGACGATTCATGGCCACGTTCGCCGGCGCCGGCCTCGGCGCGACGCTCGCGCCTGGCGTGGTGTGGGCGCGGATGCAGGACGCCGGAACCGACATGATCACCGTCGCGATGGTCTCGGACGCGTTGAAGCTGTCCGGCATCGAGATGACCGAAGACGAGCAGAAAGCGCTCGTGGATTCCGCCAACCAGAATCTCAAGCGCTATAAGGAACTCCGCGCGATTCACATTCCCAACGACGTGTCGCCGCCGTTTCATTTCAGCCCGGTCACACCCGGCATGACCGTGAGTCGTACCGCGATTCCGTTCACGCTCAGCAAGCCGCCGGCGATCAAGCGACCGTCGAACCTCGAGGATGCCGCGTTCTGGCCGGTGCGTCACCTTGCGGAGCTGCTGAAGACGCGGCAGGTGACGTCGCTCGAGCTGACCGAGATGTATCTGGCACGGCTGCACCGCTACAACGACCTGCTCAACAACGTCGTCACCTTCCTCGACGATTACGGGCGAGCCGAGGCCACGGCGCGCGGACGCCGAGATCGCCGCCGGCAAGTACAAGGGCCCGCTGCACGGCATTCCCTGGGGCGCCAAGGACATCATCTCGGTCAAGGGTTTCAAGACGACGTGGGGATCGCCGGCGTTCAAGGAGCAGTCGTTCGACTACGACGCCAGCGTCATCGAGATGCTGCGCGACGCGGGCGCGGTGCTCATCGCCAAGCTGGCGACCGGCGAGCTCGCCGGCGGCGATCAGTGGTTCGGCGGCCAGACCAAGAACCCGTGGGATCCGACGCAGGGCTCGAGCGGCTCGTCGGCCGGCCCCTCGTCGGCGACCGCCGCCGGCTGCGTCGCGTTCGGGATCGGCACCGAAACCAGCGGCTCGATTCTCAGCCCGTCGGCGCGCTGCGGCCTCGCCGGGCTGCGCCCGACGTTCGGACGCGTCAGCCGCTACGGCGTGATGGCGCTGTCGTGGACGCAGGATCGTCTCGGACCGATCTGCCGCTACGCCGAAGACTGCGCCATCGTGATGCAGGCGATCGCCAGACCTGACGGCCGCGACATGAGCGTCACCGACCTGCCGTTCAACTGGAACGCGCAGCTCGACATCAGGAAGCTTCGCGTCGGCATCATCGAGGAATCGGTTCACGAGATCACCAACGCGGCGGCGAAGACAAATACCGACGCGGCGCTCGCGCTGCTGGCGTCGCTCGGCGTGAACCACCTCGTGCCGGTCAAGGTGCCGGAGGGCCAGACCAACATCGGCGGCTTCAGCGTCGAGTCAACCGTGTTCTTCGACGAGCACGCGCGCGCCGGCGAGATGAAAACCGCGCGAGGAGGCGCGAGGACCAACGGCCGGCTGGTGCCGGCGGTCGAGTATCTGCAGTCGCAGCGCGTGCGGATGATGATGATGATGAAGCTCGCGGACGCCACCGCGCACGTCGACGCCTACATCGTCGGCGTCGAACAACATCGGGGGCACCGGCGCGCCTGGCGGCCGCGGCGACGGCCGTGGCGCCGCGGGCGGCCCGCGCCGAAGATCGTCCTCAAACGCCGACGCAGCGGCACTCGAACATGGCCAACCTGGCCTGCTATCCGGCGATCAACGTGCCGAACGGTTTCAGTGAGACCGGCAGCCCGACCAACTTCACGATTTTCGCCAGGCCGTATCGGCGAGATGGAGATTCTCGCGCTGGCGAAGGCGTATCAGGACGTCGCCGGATTCCACCTGCAGCGTCCGCCGAAACTGCGGGCCGGGACGGCCTGAAAGCCGTCCCCCTACCAGCCGAGGATCTTTGCGAACATCAGCGGTGCGACGATCGTCGCGTCCGACTCGATGATGAACTTCGGCGTCGCCTCGCCCAGCTTGCCCCAGGTGATCTTCTCGTTCGGCACCGCGCCGGAGTACGAGCCGTAGCTGGTCGTCGAGTCGCTGATCTGGCAGAAGTAGCCCCAGAGCGGTACGTCCGGCATCCGCAAGATCCTGGTGCAGCATCGGCACGACACAGATCGGGAAGTCGCCGGCGATGCCGCCGCCGATCTGGAAGAAGCCGATCGACGCTCGCCGGCGCGGTCCGCTGATACCAGTCCGCCAGCGCCATCATGTACTCGACGCCCGACTTCATGGTCTGGACCGACTTGAACTTGCCGCTGATCGCGTGCGCGGCGAACACGTTGCCGAGCGTCGAGTCTTCCCAGCCCGGGCACGAAAATCGGCAGGTTCGGCGTCGCTCGCCGCCAGCAGCCAGCTGTTGCGCGGGATCGATCTCGTAGAGCGGCTCGAGCACCTTGGATCGCAGCAGCGCGGTACATGAACTCGTGCGGAAAGCAGCGCTCGCCCTTTCGTGTCTGCCGCCACCCATTCCTGCAGCACGACGCGCTCGATGCGCCGCATCGCTTCTTCCTCGGGAATGCAGGTGTCGGTGACGCGGTTGAGATGGCGATCGAGCAGCGCCTGCTCGTCCTTCGCGCGTCAGGTCGCGATAGTGCGGCACGCGCTCGTAGTGGTTGTGCGCCACCAGGTTGAACACGTCCTCCTCGAGGTTGGCGCCGGTGCAGCAGATGCCGTGCACCTTGCCGGCGCGGATCATCTCGGCCAGCGAGATGCCCGAGCTCCGCGGTGCTCATCGCGCCGGCCAGCGTCACCAGCATCTTGCCGCCGGACTCGAGGTGGCTGGTGGTACGCGTTCGCCGCGTCGATCAGCGTGGCGGCGTTGAAGTGGAGGAAATGGCGATCGATGAAGGCGGAAACAGGGCCGGTAGGTCGGCTCATGTTGTGTTCCTCGGCGACGCGGGTTAACGCGCCGGGGAGTTTTGGTCGCACAGCTCACCCCGGCGCGGGCCTACGGTCGCTCGCGGGCGACCGCCATCGGCACACAAGGTGGCTTTAGAACGAACTCCGTATTGTTGATCACAATTGAGGAAAAAAACGCCGACTTCGGTGCCTGAGCCCGCGGCGCCATGGGCCGGCGCGTCAGAATCCGATCAGCAGGTTGATGCGGGCGGTGCGCGGCAGCGTCGGGTGAGTATGGATGTCGGCGATGCCGTCGAGCGGCTCGCCCGGCAGCCGCGACGTGTAGAAATAATCGATGTCGCTGTCGGCGACGTTGAAGAGGTTGAAGACGTCGAGGAAGACCTTCAGATTCTTCCCCAATCGGTAGCCCGCCTGGAGGTTGACGAGCGTCGTCGCCATCGACCGCACGGAATTGTCCTCGATCAACGTTCGCGGACCGAAGTAGCGCAGACGGACGCTGCCGAACCACTTGCGATAGTCGTCCACCGTGGCGCCCGCGGAGATCACCGTCCCGACCGCTTCGGGGACGTACTGGCCGACCGGGTCGTATTCGCTAAAGCGCGCCCGCGACCATGACAGGTCGCCGTCGAGGACCAGCCAGGTGATCGGACGGTAATAGTTCGTCCACTCGATGCCGCGGCGGGCGCTCGGCCGGCTTGGCTCGGTGGTGCCCTCGTCGCCCGAGAACACCAATTCCGAGTCGAGGCGCAGCATCCACGCCGTGAGCGTGCTCTGAAAATGCTGGATCGCGACGGTGCGGAATCCGACTTCGGCCCCCTTGGCGCGGACCAGTGGCGTGACCGGTTGGGAGGGATTGCCGTCCGGATCGACTTTCAGTGTCGTTCCGCGCGCGTCGTTGCTGTGAAAGCCGAGGCCCGCGTTGACGTAGAACTCGGTACCCTTCCACGGACCCAGCGTCACGCTGCCCTTCGGACTGACCAGTCCGGAGCTGGTGGTGCCGCTGTTGACCGGCTCGATCGCGTTCACCTGGAAGCGCGCGATATCTCCACGCAGCCCGACCTGCGTCCTGAGCCACGGCGACCACTCGATCTGATTTTCCGCATACCCGCCGGTGAGCGTCTCGACCACCGCCGCCTGCGACCTGGTGGAAAGACGCACCCGCGCCTCGGTGGCGTACAGGCCGACGTTGGTGATGTCGTCGTTGCGAATCTGGAAGCCGATCGTGTTCTGCACGGACCGACCACCCCATCGCGCGAGTCGTCGATGCGAGATCTTGGCGCCGCTGATGAACCGGTGATCGGCCTGCTCCATCTGATCGCCGTGGAGCGGATCGTTGAGGTAGTAGGTGAAATTGGAAAAGAGGTGCAGGTTGTACCCGATGCCGTAGCCGGTGACGCGCGTGGACGCGGTGCCGTTGCTGCTGCCGTGCTGCCAGTCGAACGTACCGCTGTAGCGATAGGTGGTGCCGCCATCGGTCGGATCGATGGCGCCGAAGCGATCGATCAGGCCGGAGGCAATCGCTCGATCAGCGACCTGGTCGGTCGAGTTCCACTGGCCGTGGTACCCCATCGCCGTGATCGAGAATCCGTTGATCTGGTCGCCCTGACTGTAGCGCATCACGCCGTTGATCTTCTGGTAGTCGTCCGGGTTGTCCCACGGTCCGTCGTTGTGCGCCGCCTCCAAGGCGACCACCAGATTTCCCTTCCCGACGTGCGGGGCCGCCGCCAAGAGAGCGCGCGCATAACCCTGACCGCCGACTTCAGCGTTGACGATCGACTTCTCGAGCACATTGGCGTAGTTGATGTTCGACGACCCGGCGGTGGCGAAGTCGCTCTGATCGGCGTAGTACGGCCCCTTTGAGAACTGAACCCCGGTCACGAGCTCGGGAATCATGAAGTTCAAGTCCGTGTACCCTTGCCCGTGTGCGTGGGTCGGCATGTTGACCGGCATCCCCGCCACCGTCGTCGCGAAGTCGGTGCCGTGGTCGAGGTTGAACCCGCGCAGGAAATACTGATTGGCCTTCCCCTCGCCGCTGTGCTGGGTGACGATGAGTCCGGGAACGGTCTCGAGGACTTCGCCGTTGCGCATCAGCGGTCGTTCCTCGAGTTGTTTCGCCGTGATCGCGCCCTGACTCGCCGCCTGCGCGATGCCGACCAGGTCCTCTTCCGGATTGTCGACGTCCGCGAGGTTCGCGAACGTGCGCGTGCCGGTGACGGTGACATCGGCGTTGAGGGAAAGGTGCAACACCACGTCGAGCCGGGGGGCTCCGGCTGGGGTCACCGCCACGTCACGACGCGTCGTCGCAAAGTTGATCATCGTGAAGCTGGCCTGATAGCGTCCGGCCGACACCTGATCAAAATGAAAGGCGCCGGCCGCATCGGTCACCGCCAGCAGCGGCGCGCCGGAAGCCGGCCGCAATTCAATCGTGACGCCAGGCAGCGCACCGCCGGTTTCATCATGGACGACGCCCGAAATGGTCACCGGTTGCGCAAAGACCGTCTGACCGGTCGCCGCGAGCACGACAAGGGCAACGCCACACCAGAATCGGGCCCCGCAGCCGATCATCCGCGAGCGATCCGCCGATCGAATCCATTCACTGGGTGAGTAGTCTACGTGCGGGATTCGCGACGGGGCGTGCGGCAAATTGTCGCACCCGGGACCGCACCGACGCCGTTACACTGGGAGCGACGCGCGATGGATTCTGCACTCAGCTCCGAGCGGGCGGTCTGGTATCTGGCGGCGACGCCTGCCGCGGTGGCGCAGTGGCTGCGCCGCCTGATCCGCACCTCCGTGGCCATCGACGGGCTCGTCCTCGCGGCCGCCTTCATCATTCCGGCCGGCGAGTTCCCCTTGCGACGGCTGGCCCCGCTCATCGCGGCGCTCGCGTTCGTTGGTCTCGAGCGTTCCGGCTCCGCGCAGCCGGAGTGACGGCGTCGCGCGACTCACCACCACCGCGCACCTGATGCTGATGGTCGCGCTCCTGACCGGCCTGCTGGAATTGAGCGGCGGACCGTCGAACGCGTTCAGCGTCATCTACGCGGTGCTGATCGCGCTCGCCGCGGTCACGCTCGGCGGCGGCTGGGCGGCGGCCGTCGCCGTCGCGTCGGCGGCCGCCTACGGCCTGCTGATTTCGTGGCATCTCGAGGAGCTGGTGCCGGCGCATCATCGCCTGATCGACTTCCCGACGCATCTCTTCACGATGTGGATCGCGATTTCGACGATGGCCGAACTGGCGGCGCATTTCATCGGCGCCGCGTCTCGCGCCGTGGCGCAACGCGAGCGCGCCATCGGCGTGATGCGGGAGGAAGCGGCGCGCACTGAACGTCTGGTGTCGATGACGACGCTGGCCGCGGGCGCCGCGCATGAACTATCGACGCCGCTCGCGACGATCGCGATTGCGTCAAAGGAGCTCGAGCGGGCGTTGTCACGCGCCCGCGTGGCAGACGAATTCACCGCCGACGCCAGGTTGATTCGCGAAGAAGTCGATCGCTGTCAGTTGATTCTCGATCAGATGAGCGGCCGCGCCGGCGGCAGCGCCGCCGAGAGTCCGTCGGAAATCGGGCTCGACGCCGCGCTGTCGGATGTCCGGGCTCGCCTGACGGCCGACCTCGCCGCCCGGCTTCGCACCAGCGCCGGCTCCGGACCGGCCGCGATCGTGGCGCCGCGCGCCGGCCTCGTCCAGGTGCTTCTTTCGCTCGTGAAAAACGCCTTCGACGCATCAACCGCGACCGCGCTGGTGACGCTGGAGGTCAGCACCGCCAACGGCGCCTGCCGCTTCACCATCGCGGACTGCGGTCAGGGCATGTCGCCAGAATCGCTGCAGCGCGCCGGCGAGCCGTTCTACACGACGAAGCCAGCGGGTCAGGGATTGGGCATGGGACTGTTTCTCGCACGCGCGTTCGCGGAACGGTGCGGTGGGTCGCTGACGCTGCGATCGGATGCCGGTACCGTGGCGATTCTCGAAGTGCCGATCACGTCGGTTCGCATGGACGTCGCCTCATGACCAGCATCACGGGGGTCAAGGACGGGCGCACGATCCTCGTCGTCGACGATGACGTGACGCTGCGGGCGCGGCTGGTGCAGGCCCTGCGCGATCGGGGGCTCGAGGTCGCCGCCGCCGGCAGCTACGACCAGGCGCTCGCGGCCGCGCAGGTCGAGACGCCCGAACTGGCGCTCGTGGACCTGCGTTTGCCGTCGCGGTCAGGACTCGATCTCGTTCGCGCTCTGAAGCAGCTGGATCCGACCACGGTGATCGTCGTCCTGACCGGCTACGGCAGCATCGCGACCGCGGTCGAGGCCACCAAACTCGGCGCCACCGCGTACCTGACCAAACCCGTTGACGCCGACCAGATTCTGGCGGCGTTCGACGGCGGGACCTCCGCGCCTGCCGGCGCTCCGACTTTCGCGGTCCCGTCGCTCGCTCGCGTCGAATGGGAACACATCCAGCGAGTGCTGGCTGACTGCGGCGGCAATCTCTCGCAGGCGGCGCGGCTCCTGGGTATTCACCGCCGCTCGCTCCAGCGTAAACTCTGGAAAGATCCCGTGCCGGAGCATCAGTGAATCGGTTGACAGCCGCCTCGTGCGCGACGGCGTTCGCGTTGACGGTCGCGCGGCTGCTGGCGCACGACGTCGTCGTCGATCAGGTCATCGACATGAGCGTCGATGCCCGTGGCCGCCAGCTGGTCGTGCAGCTGCATGTGCCGGCCACGGCTACTGGCCGAGGCGAATCTGCCGCGGCTCGCCGATGCCACGATCGACACGTCGCGCGTCAGGCCGTTGCTGGCCGGGATCGCGGCCGATGTCGCACGCAACCTCGATCTGCAGCAGGGCGAGAATGCGCTCCCGGCGCCGACCGCGAGCGCCCGGCTAGGCGCGGACCGTCGGTCGGTCGACGTCGAGCTCGCGTACGCCACTGGCGGTTCAGCGTCCGTATCAGCACGGTTGAACGCGTTTCGCTCCGTCGAAGGACCGCCGCGAACCAACGTCCGCTACACCGCGGCATCAGGCGCCGAACGATCGCTGACGGTGACCGGACCGCCTCTTCGCGTCCAGCTCGACCCGGCCGCTCTCGATGTGGCACGGCAATTTGCGGGACGCGGTCTGCGAACCGTGCTCAACAGCGGCGACGAACTGTTGTTTCTACTCTGTCTGTTGCTGCCGCTGCGAGAGCCGCGTCACGCCGCCACGCTGTTCGCCGGGTTCGCCGCGGGACAGCTGCTCACGACCATGATCGTCGCGTCGCAATCAGCGTTGGCGCCGACGACCGTTGCAGCAGCCGGCATGGCCGCGGCGTCGGTGGTGGTCATCGCCGGACTCCAGAACGTGGTTCGGGCGCGACCCGCGCGGGTGATGGCTCTTGCGGCGCTATTCGGCGCGTTGAGCGGCGTGTCGCTGGGCAGCACCATCGCATCGGCGGCGCCGTTTGGCGGCGCTCATACGTGGCTGGCGGCGACGACGTTCGTCGTCATGGTGGTGTTGTGCGAGCTGTGGCTCGGCGCCGTGGGTTGGGGCACCCGGGTATGGCTCGATCAGCGTGGCGCCCCGGCGCGGACGCTGGTCGTCATCGGATCGGTGCTCGCCGCCCACGAGGCGGTTCATCGAGTCGTCGATCGCGGACACATACTGGCGCAGTCGGGCGCCTTCGGCGGTGATCGCGCGATCGTCTGGCTCACGCTCGCCTGGGCGAGCGTGATGCTGTGTCTCGCGCTGGTGAATCGCCTGTCAGCCGGCGCGGATACGTTCGGCGCGATCCGCACTCGGAGCGCCGCGCACACCCGATGACCACGGTTGTCCAGTCTTCCGGCGGCTCGAGCAGGAGTGGACGCGAACGCATCGGCGTGCTCGCAATCGCCGGCGTGATCGTGACCCTCGTCATCGCCTACCTGGCGCTGAATGCGGGAAGTACCGACAGCCGACGGGGTCTGCTCCCGTACCAGACGCTCGCGAACACCCTGCCCGAATCGGATCAACAGCAGTTCACCGCGCTGCGCCAGAAATTGATCGACGCCGAGGCCGAACGCTCGCGTCTGTCGCGCTGGCCGGACGCGGCATCGCTCGATCTGCCTGGCTCAGGCTATCAGTGGACACGGTTCGACCGCGGCGTCGTCACCAACTATCTCGGTCGGCCCGCCGACGCTTCACAGCCGGCGTGGCTGCTCGAAATTCAGGAGCCGGAACCCGGCACTGCACCGGATCCCGCGCCCAACGACGAGGAGCACCATCGGCTCGCGGACGGAACCACCCTGCACGTCTACCTCTGGACCCACCGCTTCGGTGGACGAGTCGCCGGCCGACTTCGTTCCGGCGCCGCAGAACACCGGCTGGGTCGAAGTGTTCGCGCAGGTGCCCAATCCAGTGTTCGCCATCAAGAGGTGATCGCGTGATGACTCGCCGCGGACTGTTGGTCGTGACCGGTGCGCTGATGCTCTCCCTGCTGTGCGCGGCCGGACGGGCCGTCGCGCAGACGAGGCCGACGCTGAAGATCGGCGTCACGCTGCATCCCTACTATTCGTGGACGAAGAACGTCGTCGGCGACCTGCCCGGTTACGAGGTGCGCCCGATCCTGCCGGGCGAGATCGACGCCGGCGACTATCAGCCGCGGCCCGACGACATCAAGAAGCTCGATCGATCTCGACGCCATCGTCGTCAACGGCATCGGCCACGACGACTTCATCATGCCGATGCTCAAGGCGTCGGGCAACAAGAAGATCGTCATCATCCGGCCGAACGACACGACGCCGCAGATTCACTCGGCGCACGGCAGCAGCGTCAACTCGCACACGTTCATCTCGTTCACCAACGCCATCCAGCAGACCTACGCCATCCAGCGCGCGATCGCGGCGCTGCGGCCGCAGGACGCGGCGGCGCTGCAGAAGAACGCCGGCGACTACGCGCGGCGGCTGCGCCTGATCAAGTCGAAGGCGGCGCAGCAGCTGGCCGAGGCAAAGATCACGCGCGTCGTCACCGTGCACGACGGCTACGGCTACCTGCTGCAGGAATTCGGGCTCGAGGTCGCCGGCGTCGTCCAGCCGGCGCACGGCCTGACGCCGTCGGCAGCGGAGCTCGCGCGACATGGTCAAGCTGCTGCAGCGCGAGAAGATCAAGCGTCGTCTTCAGCGAGGAGACGTTTCCGGAGGCGATGCTGAAGGTGCTGCGCGACGAAGGCGGCGTGAAGGTCTACATCATCACGCACATCGCGTCCGGCGCGTACACCGCGGACAAGTTCGAGCGCGAGATGCAGCGGAACGTCGACACGATGATCCGCGCGCTGGTCACCGAGGCATGACCGAGCGCCGCGCGAGCCAGTCGCGCTGCTCGAGATCGACGGCGCTCACGGTGCGGCGGCAATCGCGAGGCGCTGCTCGACGACGTCGCGCTGCAGCGTCGCGGCGCGGCAGCATCCACGTCGTGATGGGACCGAACGGCGCCGGCAAGAGCACGCTGATCTCGCGCGATCCTCGGCCAGATTCCGTTCGACGGCCGGATCGCGCTGAACTGGACCGGCGCCGGCGACGATCGGCTACGTGCCGCAGAGCTTCGCCGTCGATCCGACGCTGCCGGTGACGGTCGCCGATTTTCTCGCGCTGACGCGCCAGCGCCGGCCGGTCTGCCTCGGCCTGACGCGCGCGGCGCGCGCGTCGCATCGCCGCGACTGCTCGACGCGCGTCGGCCTGCCGGCCTCGAGCCGCGTCCGCTCGCGGTGCTCTCGGGCGGCGAGCTGCGTCGCGTGCTGCTCGCGCACGCGCTCGATCCCGAGCCGGAGCTCCTGATCCTCGACGAGCCGACCGCCGGACTCGACGAGTCGGCGATCCGCATCCTCGACGACATCCTCCGTCGCTGAAACGCGCGGCGACGGACGACGGTGCTGATGGTGTCGCACGATCTCGAGCAGGTGCGGCGGGTCGCCGATCGCGTGAGCGTGCTCGATCGGCGCATCGTCGCCGAAGGCGGCGTGGACATGCTCGGCCAGGCAGGCATTCGCGAGCTGCTGCCGGCGACGCGCGATCGGAAGCTGGTGCGGGCATGACCAGCTTCTACGCCTG
Organism: uncultured Acidobacteriota bacterium; assembly: GCA_963711765.1. GTDB lineage: Bacteria > Acidobacteriota > Vicinamibacteria > Vicinamibacterales > CAVVIG01 > CAVQFC01. The sequence continues at coordinate 257,477 of CAVQFC010000002.1, forward strand.
GATCGGCGGGCTGGCGCAACGCGGCATGCTGCCCGGCGATTTCCAGTATCCGTTTCTCGTCCGCGGCTTCCTCGTGCGTGCTCGTGCTCGCGCCGATTCTCGGCGGCGTCAGCCATCTCGTCGTCACGCGGCGGATGGCGTTCTTCAGCGCCGCGCTCGGACAGGCGGCGATCACCGGCGTCGCGATCGGACTGCTGCTCGGCGAGCCGCTCAATGCGCCGTACGGCGGCATGTTCGGGTTCTGCCTGCTGTCGACGCTGGCGATGGTCTACGTGAAGCGCCATGCGACGCTGCCGCCCGACACGCTGATCGGCGTCTTCCACGCGCTGACGCTCGGCCTCGGCTTGTGCCTGCTGGTCGCGCTGACGCGGCAGTTCAACGTGCACCAGGTCGAGTCGGTGCTGTTCGGCAGCCTGCTGACCGTCACCGACGGCGATCTCGGACTGCTGCTCGCCGTCGGCATCCTGGTCGCGCGTCCTGCTGGTGCGCGAGTACAACAACCTGCTGCTCGACAGCCTGAGCCCGCCGCTCGCGACGGTCGCCGGCGCCGAGCCGGCGTATCTCGAGTATTTCTTCGCGCTGCTCCTGACGCTCTCGATCGTGGTGAGCCTGAAAATCATCGGCGCGCTGCTGGTCGAGGCGCTGTCGTCGTGCCGGCCGCGGCGGCGCGCAACGTCGCACGCGGCACGCGCAGCTATCTGGTCTGGAGCGTCGCGGTCGCGTTTCTCGCCGGCGTCGGCGGACTCGGCGTGTCGACGCGGTTCCTGGTGCCGACCGGCGGCGCCGTCGTGCTGGCGGTGACCGCGATCTTTTTCGTCACGCTCGCGGTCCGTTCGCTGCTGCGCCGGAGGACGGCGTGACTGCGGCGTCCGGCGCCATTCGCCGGATCGAGGTGCGGCCACTCTCGGCGCGCGTCGAGCTTGGCAACGTGGTGCGCTTCGGCATGGTGGTGGTGATCGGCGTGTGGATGTATCTGGCGACCGACGGCGGCGCCTTTCACGGCGCCGCCGCCGACCGCCGCCATCTGCTGCCGTTCCAGACGTTGATTCAGGATCGCCCGTCCACCGAGCAGCGGATGTTCCGCGAGCTGCAGGAAGGACTGCTCGAAGCCGAGACCCGACGCGCCGACACGCGGCAGCTGGCCTGCGGTCGCCGCGCTGGTTGCCGACGGCATTCCGCCCTTCGCTCCGGATCCCACCGCGAAAGCCGGCGCGTACGACTGGCGCGCGATCGTCAGCGGCACCTTCGTCAACTACCTCGGCCTGCCGCAGCGGCCGGCTGCGCCGGCGTGGCTCGTGCTGATTCAGGAACCCGAGCCTCGGCGCGCCGCCGGACCCGGCGCGCGAGGACGAAGAGCATCACCGGCTCGTCAACGGCGCGATGCTGCACGTCTCGACGTGGGTCCGGGCCGACGCCAGCGTCGCGCCGCGCATCGTTCGGGCGCCGCAGGCTGAGGGCTGGACTCAGCTCTACGCGGTCGGACCGGCTCTGCCGATCAACCCGCCTCCGGCCCTCGGAGGCAGCCGATGATTGGCACGCGCCGGCGATGCGGAATGCCGTAAGCTGTGAACAGTCGAAGGTCCATGCGCTCGTTCGTCCTCGCCCTGGTCGTGCTCCCGCGTCGGTCTCGCGGCGTTCGTCTTCGTGCAGCGCAGCGGCGGGTTCAGCACGCGCGCGGAGCCGTCGATGGTCGAGCACGTCGCGGCGCGTGCGATACGGCACCTGGCGATTCCGTCGCGCGCCAGGGACGCAAAGAATCCGATTCCATTTTCGACGGACGCCTGGTCGGACGCGCGAGCGCACTTTGCCGATCACTGCGCCTCCTGCCACGGCAACGACGGTCGCGGCCAGACTGAAATGGGACGCAACCTCTATCCGAAAGCGCCCGACATGCAGCTCGCCGACACGCAGAACCTGTCGGATGGCGAGATCTACTGGATCATCGAGAACGGCGTTCGGCTCACCGGCATGCCGGCGTGGGGTGACGGCTCGGACAACGACGTGGACACCTGGAAGCTGGTCCATTTCATCCGTCACCTCAGTCAACTGACGAGCGACCAGCTGAAGGAGATGGAATCGCTCAACCCAAAGACCGCGTCTGAACTGGAAGAGGAACGGCAGGATCGTGAATTTCTCGAAGGCGCCGGACAGTGCCACCGGCGTCTGCGCCCGCCACAAGCACCCATCATCACAAGGAGCCGTCATGACTCGTTTACTGACACTCGCCGCCGCGTTCATGCTGATCGGCACACTGGCGTTCGCGCACGGAGGGTTCGACCACGTCCGCGGCGTGGTGACCCAGGTCTCGGCCCAGTCGATCACCGTCAAGACCGACGCCGCCACCAAAACGCTGAGCATCGATGACAAGACCACGGTCAAGAAATCCAGCAAGGCAGCCGTGGTGGCGGACATCAAGGTCGGGGACCGCGTGGTGATCGACGTTCCCGAAAAGAAAACGAACGCCGTCCTGATTCAGATTGGCACCGCTGCGGCCACGACTACGCACAAATAAGCCGTTCTGTAACTGCTCTGTAATACCTCTGTAATACCCGTCGGGAGCGAGAGTTAGCGCTTTGGTCCGGCGCCAATTTTCGCTATCATTTCTAACTCGAGCATTTATCATTACGCTTTGTTGAGACGTCGCTTTGGCGCCGAACCGTTCACGCTCGACGACACCCTCAGCTGACCGCCGCTGGCCGAGGATTTATAGCGCGCGGCGTCGGGAAACGAAAACCAGTGCAGGGAGCGGCATTACCCTCCGCAGTCATCGCGCTGCTGGACTTGACCAGCGGAATTCGACAGCCGCTGTGGCTCTGGCAGGACCCCGCCTCGGGCGACGTTTCGTGCACATTTGAGCAGGACCCGCCGACCGGCGCGTTTCTGTGGGGCTGCCTTCCGGCGATCTACCCCGAGTGGCTCGGCGAGCCGCGATTTCTGCGTCACCCACCACGTCCGCTTCCCGTACATCGTCGGGGAGATGGCCAACGGCATCGCGACCGCCGCGATGGTCATCGCCGCGGCGCGCGCGGGAGTGCTGGGATTCTTCGGCGCCGCCGGCCTGAGCCCTGCGCGTGTCGACGGCGCGATCGACGAGATCCAGCGCGCGGTCGGAGCCGACGCAGTCGGATCCAACCTGATCCACTCGCCCAACGAACCCGATCTCGAAGCCGCCATCGTCGAGCTCTACTTGCGGCGCGGCGTGCCGCGGGTGTCGGCGTCCGCCTACATGGCGCTGACGCCGCACGTGGTGCACTACGCGCTGCACGGCCTGCGTCTCGACGCGGCGGGCGGGATCGAGCGGCGTCACGCACGTGTTCGCGAAGGTCTCGCGGCCGAGGTGGCGCGTCAGTTCATGGCGCCGGCGCCGCCGAGAGATGCTCGCGGCGCTGCGCGCGCAGGGCAAGATCACGGACGAAGAGGCGCGGCTCGCGCCGCAGGTGCCGGTGGCCGAGGACATCACCGTCGAGGCCGACTCGGGCGGCCACACCGACAACCGGCCGCTCATCGCGCTGCTGCCGACGATCCTCGCGCCTGCGCGACGAGATCGCCGCGCAGCACGGCTACGCGCGACCCGTCCGCGTCGGCGCGGCGGGCGGCATCGGCACCCCGGCTGCGGTCGCGGCGCGTTCGCGCTCGGCGCGGCCTACGTCGTGACCGGCTCGGTCAACCAGGCGGCGTCGAGTCCGGCCTGTCGCCGCACGGCAAACAGCTGCTGGCCAGCGCGGACGTCGCCGACGTGGTGATGGCACCGGCCGCCGACATGTTCGAGATGGGCGTGAAGGTCCAGGTGCTGAAGCGCGGCACGATGTTCGCGCATGCGCGCCGCGCAAGCTGTATCGAGCTCTACGACCTCTACGACTCGCTCGAAGCCATCCCCGCGGCCGAGCGGGTCCGGCTCGAACGCGAAATCTTTCAGCGCCGCTGGCGTCGGTCTGGGACGAGACACGCCGCTTCTTCACCGAGCGCGATCCGGCGCAGCTCGAGCGCGCCGCCCCCGATGCCGAAGCACCAGATGGCGCTGGTCTTCCGCTGGTACCTCGGCCTGTCGAGCCACTGGGCGATCGCCGGCGACACCGGATCGCAGGATCGACTACCAGATCTGGTGCGGCCCGGCGATGGGCGCGTTCAACGACTGGGTCGCGCGGTTCGTTCCTCGAACAACTCGAGGAGCGGACGGTGGCCCAGATCGCCTTCAACATGCTCGAGGGCGCGGCCGTGATCACGCGCGCGCACCAGCTGCGGTCGGCCGGCGTGCCGATGCCGGACGCCGCGTTTCATTTCGCCCCTCGGCGTCTTCAGCCGTAGTCAGGAGCTTTCGTATGCGCGCGCCGTGTCCACCTGTCGCTGTCGTCGGTGTTTCGGCGGCTCTTTCCGGGCTCCCGGACGATCGCCGGCTTCTGGCGCGACATCCTCGCGGGACGCGATCTGATCACCGACGTGCCGGCCACGCACTGGCTGGTCGAGGATTATCTCGATCCCGATCCGACGGCCCCGGACAAGATCTACACCGCGCGCGGCGCGTTCCTGCCGCCGATCGACTTCGATCCGGTGGAGTTCGGCATCCCGCCGGCGTTGTTCCCGCGACCGACACCTCCCAGCTGCTGGCGCTGCTCGTCGCCCAGGACGTGCTCAACGACGTCACCGGTCACGACCTCTCCAGGCTGAAGCGCGACCGCATCGCCGTGATTCTCGGCGTCACCGCCGGCCAGAAGCTGCTACGTCGCGATGTCGAACCGGCTGCAGCGGCCGGTCTGGGTCAAGGGCCTGCGCGAAAGCGGACTGCCCGAATCCGAAGTGCAGGCGATCTGCGATCGCATCGCCGCGTGCTACGTCCCCTGGCAGGAGAACACGTTCCCCGGCTTGCTCGGCAACGTCGTCGCCGGCCGCATCGGCAACCGCTTCGACCTCGGCGGCACCAACTGCGTCATCGACGCCGCCTGCGCCAGCTCGCTGGCCGCGCTGTCGCTGGCCCTGAGTCAGCTCTATCTCGGCCAGGCCGACATGGTGATCACCGGCGGCGCCGACACCTTCAACGACATCTTCATGTACATGTGCTTCAGCAAGACGCCGGCGCTGTCGCCGACGGGACGCTGCCGGCCGTTCGACGCGACGGCCGACGGCACGATGCTCGGCGAGGGCCTGGGCATCTTCGCGCTCAAGCGGCTGGACGACGCCGAGCGCGACGGCGATCACATTTACGCGGTGATCACGGCGCTCGGGGCGCGTCGGACGGGCGGGCGCTCAGCGTCTACGCGCCGCTCGCGCAGGGTCAGGCCCGCGCGCTCCGGCGCACGTACGAGCGAGCGGGCATCAGCCCGGCGACCGTCGAGCTGGTCGAAGCGCACGGCACCGGCACCCGGGCCGGCGACGCCGCCGAGTTCGCCGGCTTGAAGATGGTGTTCGAGGACGCCGGCCGCGCCGAGCCGCAGTGGTGCGCGCTCGGGTCGGTCAAGTCGCAGATCGGTCACACCAAGGCCGCGGCCGGCGCCGCCGGCCTGTTCAAGGCGGTGATGGCGCTCAACAAGGCGTGCTGCCGCCGACCATCAGCGTCGAGACGCCGAATCCGAAGCTCGAGATTCCGACCAGCCCGTTTTATCTGAACACCGAGGCCCGTCCCTGGGTGCGCGACGCCGCCCATCCGCGCCGCGCGGCGGTCAGCTCGTTCGGCTTCGGCGGCAGCAACTTCCACATGCTGCTCGAGGAATATCGCGGCGCCGGGACAAAGGCCGATCGCTTGCGCGCCAGCCCGACCGAACTGGTGCTGCTTGGCGCGGAGACGCCGGAGGCGCTGGTCCAACGATGCCGCGACGTGGCCGCTGAATGCACGCCGGCGACCACGCTCCGCTGGCTGGCCAGACGCAGTCAGCTGGCGTGGGCGGCGGACCTGACCGGTGCGGCGCGCCTGTCGATCGTGGCCAGCAGCGAATCAGACCTCGCGACCCGTTTGAATCAGGCGGCTGACGCGATCGCGCGCGCGCCGAAGACGGCATTCACCCTCCCCGGTGGCGTGTCGTACTCGTGGCAGGCGGAGCCGGGCAAGGTCGCGTTCCTCTTTCCGGGACAAGGCAGTCAGTACGCCGGCATGACCGCGGATCTTTCGATGGCGTTCGAGGCTGCCCGCTCGGTGTGGGACGCCGCCGACGACACCCACCTCGGCGACGTCAAGCTGCACGAAGTCGTCTTCCCGAAGCCGGTGTTCAGCGACGACGAGAGAGACGCACAGGCGGCATTGCTGAAGGCGACGGAGTGGACGCAGCCGGCCGTCGGCGCCGCCAGCCTCGCGTGCCGCGCGGTCCTGAATCTGGTCGGACTCAACGCCGACATGATGGCGGGACACAGCTTCGGCGAAATTTCGGCGCTGGCCGCCGCGGGCGCGCTCACCGACGCGGACATGCTTCGCATCGCGCGCCGGCGCGGCGAGCTGATGGCCGAAGCCAGCGGATCGGGCGGCGCCATGCTCGCACTGACCGCGTCGCGAAAGGACGTCGAGCAGCTCCTCGCCACCTGGGGACTTCCGCTGCTCGTGGTCGCCAACGACAACGCGCCGCAGCAGGTCGTCCTCTCGGGGAGCGTCGAGTCCATCGACGAAGCGCAACGCCGCGCCGGCGCGGCCGGCTTGGGCGCGACCCGCCTCCCGGTTGCGGCCGCATTTCATTCGCCGCTGATCGAACAGGCGACCGCCCCGTTCGCCGAAGCTCTCGCTTCGGCGTCGTTCACGACACCGCGGGTCCCGGTCTACGCGAATGCGACCGCGCTGCCGTATGCCGGCGACGCCGTCGCTGTTCGGAATCAACTTGGCGAGCAGATGCGCAGCGCCGTCCGCTTCGTCGAGACGATCGATGCGATGTATCAGGCAGGTGCGCGAACCTTCATCGAAGTCGGACCGAGCGCGGTGCTCACCGGTCTCGCGCAGCAGTGTCTGGCCGGGCGGGCGGCATCGGTGATCGCAATGGATCGCAAAGACGCCCATGGTCTGACCAGCCTCTGGCAGGCGCTGGGACAACTCGCGGTCGCCGGCGTTCCGCTCGCGTTCGATCGCCTGTGGGAGCGCGTGGCCGTCGTCGCGCCGGTCACCAAGAAGCCGGCGATGACGATGACGATTACTGGTGCGAATTACGGCAAGGTGTACCCGCCGGCGAACGGCGCCGCGGGACTGCCGAAGCCGAATCCGGAGCGCACGACCTCGGCGGCGAGTGCCGCGAGCATGCCGGCTGCCGCATCCGCTGTTCCGGCGCACGCGCCGATCGCCGCGGCTCCCGTTCCGGCCACAGCACCGAAATCCGTCGCCGCCTCGTCCCCGTCACCGGTCCGAACCTCGGCGCCTGCGGCGCCGCGCCCGATGCCGAACCAGGCGTCGAGCGATGGCGCTCGGCTGCTCACGGAGGCACACGAGGCGTTTCAGCGGACGCTTGGCGAAAGCCAGGCCCAGTACCTGCGCGCGATGGAGTCCGCGTTTGCGAACTACTGCGCGGCGCAGAGCGGCAGTCAGGTCGTCGCGACCACACAGGACAGCCAGACGGCTGTCCCTTACGCTGCCGAATCGGCGACCACGGCGGCGATGGCGCCTCCGGCCCCGCGTCAATCGGTCAGCGCAGCGCCCGCCCCGCTGGTCGCATCGACCGCGCAGACCGCAACGTCCGCGAAAATGGCGCCGCCAGCGCCTCGGCTGGTGTCGTGCGTGCCCGAGCCAGTCGTGGCCGCAGTGAAGACCGCGACAGCGCCTGCTGCACCGAAAGCGGCGGCAGTTTCCGTCGCGTCGCTGCTGCTCGATGTGGTCGCCGAGAAAACCGGCTATCCGGTCGCGATGCTCTCGCTCGACATGGCGCTCGAGGCTGACCTCGGCATCGATTCGATCAAACGCGTCGAGATCCTGAGCACGATGCAGCAACGCGTGCCAGAGCTTCCCGCCGTGGACGCGACGGCGATGGCTGCACTGAAAACACTCGGCCAGATCGTCGCCGCGATGGGGGCGACCGCGACGGTAGCGACCGCGACGGCAGTGACGGTCGCAGGAAGCGGCCTCCCGGCCGCCCCATCAGGGGCAAGCCCTGCCGCGGTCAGCGTGGCGGCACCGGATACCGCTGACGCCGCCGCACGCCTGATCGAAATCGTCGCTGAGAAAACCGGCTACCCGGCCTCCATGCTTTCGCTCGACATGGCGCTCGAGGCCGACCTCGGCATCGACTCGATCAAGCGCGTCGAGATCCTGAGCGCGCTCCAGCAGCGCGTCCCCGGCCTCCCGCCGGTGGACGCCACGGCGATGGCGTCGTTGAAGACGCTCGGCCAGATCATCAGCTCGATGGGCGGTTCGACGGCCGCGACAGCGGCGGCGGTCGTCGCGGCGGTCGTCGCAGACGGTCTTCACGTCGTCCCGGCGTCCGGCCCCACGGGGAACAGCCCTCAGGCCGTCGCGGCGACCGTGACCCCGACCGCTGACGCGGCGGCACGGCTTCTCGACATCGTGTCCGAGAAGACCGGCTATCCGGCAGCGATGCTCTCGCTCGACATGGCGCTCGAAGCGGACCTCGGGATCGACTCGATCAAGCGCGTCGAGATTCTCGCCGCGATGCAGAAGCGCTGCCCCGACCTTCCGCCGGTGGACGCGACCGCCATGGCGGCGCTGAAAACACTCGGCCAGATCGTGACCGCGATGGGCGGCGGCGCCTCGTCCGACGACTCGAAAGCCGTCGCCACGACTTCAGCGAGCCGGGCTGCCGCCGACGCGCCAGCAGCGGACACGTCGAGCGCATCCACGCCTCTCGATCGTTTTCGGGTGGTCGAAGTCGCCGCGCCTCCGATCGCGGCGCGGCGCGCGATCGCCGGCCCGCTCGTCGTGACCCCCGACGGCCGCGGCATCTCGACCGAGCTGGTCGCGGTACTCCGCAAACGCGGCGTCGACGCGATCGAGGTGAGCGACGTGCCGGCCAGCGCGCGCGGGGTGGTCTACCTTGGCGGCCTGCGACGCATGGACGATATCGAGGCCGCGCTGGCCGTCAACGAAGAGGCGTTCCGCGCCGCTCAGACCGCCGCCGCGGCGATCGAAAACGGCGGGCTGTTCGTCACCGTGCAGGATACCGGCGGCAATTTCGGTCTCGACGGCCACGACCCGATTCGCGCCTGGAGCGCGGGGCTTGCCGGACTCGCGCGGACCGCGGCCCTCGAATGGCCGCTGGCGCAAGCCAAGGCGATCGATCTCGAGTGCAACGGCAGGTCGATCCGCCAGCTGGCGCTCGTCCTGGCGGACGAACTGCAGTCGGCGTCATCGTCTGTTGACGTCGGCCTGCATGCGGACGGCTTGCGCACCACGCTCGAGGCGGTGCCGTCGCCGCTCGTGGCGGGCGATTCGTCGATCACGCCGCAGTCGGTGCTGCTGGTGTCCGGCGGCGCCCGAGGCGTGACCGCGTCGGCGATCGTCGAGCTGGCGCGGGCCGCGCGTCCGCGGCTTGCGCTGCTTGGCCGCACCCCGCTGGTTGACGAGCCCGCAGCAACGGCCAACGCCGCGACGGACGCCGAGATCAAGCAGGCGCTTCTCGCCGCCGCGCAATCGTCCGGGACGAAGGTGACGCCGCAGGAGCTGGGGGCTCGCACGCTCGAGATCCTCGCGGTGCGGGAGATTCGCGCGACGCTGCGCGCCATCGAAGAGGCCGGCGCCAAGGTTCGCTATTACGCCGCCGACGTCCTCGACGCGCCCGCGCTCGCGGCCGTACTGAAAGACGTGCGGGCCACCTTCGGGCCCGTCACCGGTCTGATTCACGGGGCCGGGGTGCTCGCCGACAAGAAGATCGCCGACAAGACCATCGCGCAGTTCCGTCGCGTCTTCGCAACCAAGGTCCTCGGCCTGCGCGCGTTGCTCGACGCCACCGAATCCGATCCGCTCGATACCATCGTCCTGTTCTCGTCGGTCGCGGCCCGGACCGGAAATTTCGGACAGTGCGACTACGCGATGGCCAACGAGATCCTGAACAAGGTGGCGGCGGCTGAATCGCGAACCCGCGGCGCCTGTCGTGTGCGCGCCATCGGCTGGGGTCCGTGGGCCGGAGGGATGGTGACGCCGGCGCTCGAACAGCACTTCCGCGAGCGCGGCGTGCCGGTGATCCAGCGTCCCCAGGGCGTGCGTCACTTCGTCGCCGAGTTGTCTCACGCCACACCGAGTGAATGCGAGGTCGTGGTGGGCGGCATGCTCGTCGGCGTCGCGAGCGTATGACCTTTCGCCCGATCGCGATCGTCGGGCAGGCCTGCGTCCTGCCGGGAGCCGCCACGCCCGACGCCCTCTGGGACGCCGTCATCTCCCGGCGGGATCTCCTGACGCCGGTTGCTCCGGCGCGCTGGCGCATGGACGGCGACCTCGTCGTCGCCACCGATCCGTCCCAGACGCGAGACCATGCCGTCTCGAACCGCGCCGGCGTCGTCACCGATTTCGTGTTTTCGCCGGACGGCCTGCGGCTGCCGGCCGACGTGCTGGCCCCGCTCGATCCGCTTTGCCACTGGCTGCTCCACACCGGACGCGAAGCGCTGCGCGCTGCACGCGTCGGCCGTGAAGAACGTGGCGGCGCGATCTTCGGCAACCTCTCGTTCCCAAGCGATGGCCTGAGTTGCTTCGCGGAATCAGTCTGGCTCGACCAGAGCGGGCTGCCACCAGCGGTCGGAGCGGTCGCGCGCGAGAACCGGTTCATGTCCGGGCTGCCGGCTCACATTCTCGCGAATGCGCTCGGCCTCGACGCCGGGGTGCTGGCGCTCGACGCGGCCTGCGCTTCGTCGCTCTACGCGATGCAGCTGGCGTGCACATGGCTGTCAACCGGCCGCGCTGACGTGATGCTGGCCGGTGGCGTCAATCGCGCCGAGATGCTGTTCCTGCAAATGGGCTTCACCGCGCTGACCGCGCTCAGCCCGACGGGACGCAGTCGACCGTTTCATCGCGAAGCCGACGGCCTCGTGCCAGCCGAAGGCGCTGCGCTCATCGCGCTCCGCCGCCTGGACGACGCGGTGCGGCGGAAGGACACGATCCTCGGCGTGATTCGCGGCATCGGCCTGTCGAACGACGGACGCAGCGAAGGCGTGCTGATTCCCGCCAGCGACGGCCAGGTGCGCGCCATGCGCCGCGCCTACCAGGTCGCCGGACTGTCGCCGGCCGACATCTCGCTGGTCGAATGCCACGCGCCAGGCACGCACATCGGCGACGGGATCGAGGTCGCCAGCCTCAGTCGCGTCTTCGAAGGCTGCTCCGGCGTCGGCATCGGTTCGGTGAAATCGAATCTCGGCCACCTCATCACCGCCGCCGGCGCCGCCGGCGTGATCAAGGTCCTCGCGGCGATGAAGGCGGAAACCCTGCCGCCCACGCTGCACGCTGACGATCCGCTGGCGAACATCGCGGACTCGCCGCTGCGGCTGCTGCACGAGGCGGAACCGTGGAACGCCGCGGGACTGCGGCGCGCGGCCGTCAGCGGATTCGGGTTCGGCGGCAACAACTCACACGTCATCGTCGAGGAATGGCGCGGGCAGCGCACTTCATTTGCGGCCGCGGTCGCTCCCGCGCCACCACCCGACCTCGCCATCGTCGGCATCGGAGCGGTCGTGGCGAGCACCACTGGGGTCGCCGACTTCACGCGCGCGTTGTTCGACGGCGAATCGCGGCTCGTGCCAGGCGAGGACGGCACGTTGCGCGGCGCGGCCACGAACGTGGTGTTGCCGCTCAAGGGCCTGCGCTTCCCGCCGCGCGACCTCGAACAGACGCTGCCGCAGCAGCTCGCGGTGCTGCAAGCGGCGCTCGAAGCCGTCGGTCCGCTTGGCGATCTGCCGCACGATCGCACCAGCGTTCTGGTCGGCATGCAGACTGACGGCGAGATCGCACGGTACGGCATGCGGTGGCGGCTCGAATCGTGGTGCCGGGCATGGACTCGCGCCGGCGCCGGAGCGCCGGACGAGGCCTGGTTGGCGAAGGCGCGCCAGGATGTCGTCTCTCCTCTGCAGGCAGCCGGCGTCATCGGCACGATGCCGAACATTCCGGCCAACCGGATCAACCGGCAGCTCGATCTGCGGGGGCCGAGCTACACGGTGTCCGCCGAAGAGCTCTCCGGTATTCGGGCGCTCGAAATCGCTGCACAAGCGCTTCACGACCACGACATTGACGTCGCGATCGTCGGCGCCGTCGATCTGTCGTGCGAGGACGTCCAGATCGCCGCGATGCCTGACGTCACGCCTGGCGACGCCGCGGTCGTACTCGTGATCAAACGGCTGGAGCAGGCCCGCCGCGACGGCGATCGCATCTACGCCGTGTTGCCGGCGGTCGATCATGGTCACGATGCGAGCCTGACGTTCGAGGTCGGTGCGCGCGGCGCCCACTCGGCGCTGACGTCGCAATTCGGTCACGCGCACGCGTGCTCTGGTCTGCTTCACGTTGCCGCCGCAGCCCTCGCGTGCCATCACCGAATGGCGCCGGATGCGCCGTCGGCCGCGCGGCCGTGGCTGCCGACGCCAGACGGCCGGATTGCGGAAGTCCGCGTCGGCGCGCTCGGCGGTCAACACGCCGTGGTGATGCTCCAGGCCGATCCCGGGGCGCCATCGACGATACCGAACGGCCTGCCGAATCCGACGCTGATGGTGTACAGCGGCCCAGATCGCGCCGGCGTCATGGCCTCGATCGATGCTGGGCGTGCGGAGAATATCGGGCCGGCGCGGTTGGTCCTGGTGGCGGACGCTGGGGATCAGATCGCACCGCTGCGAAGCGCCGCGCGCGACACTCTGGGTTCAGGCAGCCCGCTGCCCCCGGGCGCGTACTTTCACGAACGTCCCATCAGCGGCGAGACCGCGTTCGTGTTTTCCGGACCCGGCGGTGCGTATCACGGCATGGGTCGGGACCTGTTGATCGCGGCGCCCGAGCTCGTCGACGGATTGAGCGGCCTGATCACGCGACATCGCGAAGCCGCCGGCTGGCTCTACCAGCCGGACAGCGTTCCCACCCCGACAGACAAGCTGTGGGGCTCCTCGTACCTGACGCAGGTTCACGCTCAGCTGACCCGAAAGGTTCTCGGACTGCGGCCGACCGCAGCGATTGGTTTCTGCTCGGGCGAAACCAACGCGCTCTTCGCGATGGGCGCCTGGTCCGACATGGACGCGTTCCATCAGCAGGTCAGCGACTCCGGTATCTTCACGCGCGAGATCGGCGGCGAACACCTCACGGTTCGGCGCGCATGGAAGGAAGCCGACCCGATCCGCTGGACCAGCTGGCAGGTCCTCGCGCCGCAGACCACGCTGCAGGAACTCCTCGTCAACGAACCGCGCGTGCACCTCGCGATCATCAACGCGCCCGGCAACTTCGTGATTTCCGGCGATGCCGACGGCTGCGAGCGCGTCCTCGCCACGCTTGGGACGCAACGCGCCCGGCCTCTCAACTACGACCTGTGCACCCACTGCCCCGAGACGTCGGCGTTCTTCGACGAGTGGCGCGCGCTGCATCATCGCCCCACCGCTCCAGTGCCGGGCGTCCGCTTCTACACGCACTCGACGATCGACTCATACCACCCGACCGACGACAGCGCCGCCGACGCGCTGGTCGGCCAGTTCTCGCACACCGTCGACTTTCCTCGCCTGATCCAGAAGGCGTGGGACGACGGCGTGCGCGTGTTTCTCGAGCACGGCCCGGTGGGCAGTTGCTCGCGCTGGATCGATCAGATTCTCGGCGATCGCGAGCACGTCGCGATTCCGCTCGATATCACGACACGATCGTCGTGGCAGCAGGTGTGGCACGCGATTGGACGCCTGGTGGCGGCCGGCGTCGACGTGCCTGGCCTCGACGGCTGGATTGCGCGCACACACCCCGACGCTTCCGGTGCCTTCTCGGAGGCAGGCACGTCCGATGGCGGCCCGCTGCTGCGCCTGCCGGTGCATCCGCCCGCCATTCGTCTGGCCCCGCTGCCGGCGCCGACCCGGGATCACGCAACGACCGCCTCAACGCGCTCGTCAGCCGGACAGATCATGGCCGCCCCGCCGAGGTCGCCGCTCGCGATCGCCATTCGCCCGGGTGTGACGATGGCCGGATCGTCGTCGCACACATTCGCCGCCGTGAACGAACCACGGTCGGTCCAGACGTTCGAGGTTCCCGATCTTCACGCTCAGTTCCTGCGCACCATGCAGCACATGGGTCATGTGCATCGACAGTACGTCGAGACCGCAGCGGGAGCGTACCGGTCGCTGCTGTCGTCCTGGCCGGCATCGCACGGCTTGGCGGAACACGACCTTCCGCCTTACGTCGAGACGCCGATCCGAGTTCCCGGCCACGGGGCCCAGCCGCACACTGACGTTCCTGATGCGGTCGTCGATTCGCCCGCTCCACCGCAGACGTCTCACGAGCATGATGCCGCGCCGGTCCCGTCCGCTGCACTTCTGCCTGGACCGAAGTTCTCGCGCGCGCAACTCGAATGGCTCGCCTCCCGCGACGTGTCCGCGGTGCTCGGCGATCTGTTCACCCGCCAGGATGGCTTCGCGCGCCAGGTGCGGATGCCGGAACCACCGCTGCTGCTCGCCGATCGCGTCACCGGCATCGATGCGATTCCCGGCGTGCTCGGCGAGGGCACGATCTGGACCGAGACCGACGTCACCGAGGATGCCTGGTATCTGCACGCGGGACACATGACTCCCGGTGTGATGATCGAGGCCGGTCAGGCGGACCTGCTGCTGGTCTCGTGGATGGGCGCCGACTTCCTCAATCAGGGCCGCCGCGTCTACCGTCTGCTCGGGTTGCGAACTGACCTTCCACGGACACCTCGGTCACATCGGCGACACCTGCGTGTACGACATCCACATCGATGGCCACGCCGATCACGGCGACGTCCGGATTTTCTTTTTCCATTCCGACTGTCGAATCGGCGACGAGGTCCGCCTGTCCGTTCGGCACGGCCAGGCCGGCTTCTTCACCGACGAAGAGTTGGCCGCATCGGCTGGTGTGTTGTGGGATCCGGCCGCCATCACCTTGCCGCCAGGCCGCGTCGATCCACCGCTGGTTCCGGCCGTGCGCAGCGCCTTCAGCGCTGCTGAAGTCCGCGCTTTTTCGGAAGGCCGCGCGTTCGACTGCTTCGGACGCGGCTACGAGCTGGCGCAGACGCACACCAGGACGCCGACGATTTCAGCCGGACGCATGCAGTTGTTCGACGAGGTCACCCATCTCGATGTGACCGGCGGACCGTGGGGCCGCGGCTACCTCCGCGCTGAACAGCATCTGCATCCCGACGACTGGTTCCTCAAGGGTCATTTCAAGAACGACCCGTGCATGCCGGGCACGCTGATGTTCGACGGCTGCATGCAGACGATGGCGTTCTACCTGGCGGCGCTGGGGACGACCATCGAGCACGACGCCTGGCGCTTCGAACCAGTGTCGGGTGACACCTTCACCCTGCGCTGCCGCGGACAGGCGACGCCGGCCTCGCGCCTGGTCGTGTACGAGCTGTTCGTGCGCGAGGTCATCACCGGGCCGGTGCCGACGCTGCGCGCGGATCTGCTCTGCACCGTAGACGGGATGAAGGCGTTTCATTGCGAAGCCGCCGCGCTGAACCTGATTCCGGATTGGCCGCTCAGCAGCATGCCGGCGCTGTTGCGCAGCGTAGAGACCGGCCGGCCGGCCGCCGAAGTGGACGGCTTCCGTTTCGACGAGCGGGCGATGCTGGCGTGCGCCTGGGGCCGTCCGGAAGACGCCTTCGGTCCGCGCTTCAAGGTGTTCGACGGCGTCCGCCGCCGCACCGGTCATCTGCCGGGGCCGCCCTACTTCCTGATGACGCGCGTCACCAGGCTCGATGCCGTGATGGGCGAGATCCAGCCGGGTTCGAGCCTGATCGTGGAGTACGACGTGCCGCCCGACGCGTTCTACTTCGTCGACAACCCTTCCGGCTTGATGCCGTTCGGCGTGCTGATGGAGATCGCGCTGCAGCCGTGCGGCTGGCTCGCGACGTTCCTCGGCATCACGCTCAAGGAAGAGCAGTTGCTGTTCTTCCGCAACCTCGACGGCGACAGCTTTCCGACGGCGCCGATTCCGCGGACCTGCGGGACGATTCGCACGCACGTCACGTGCACGAACATCTCCGCGTCCGGCGGCATGACGATCGAGTCGTTCAAGGTCGAATGCTTCGTCGGCGACACCTCGGTCTACAAGCTCGACACCGTGTTCGGCCACTTTCCGAAGGCGTCGCTCGATTCGCAAGTCGGGATGCCGCGCACGCCCGAAGAGAAGGCGTGGCTCACCGAACCGAACGACTTCCTGCTGGATCTGCGGGAGACGCCGATCGGCGGCCTCGCCACCGGTCAGATGCTGATGATCGATCGCATCGACGGCTGGTGGCCGACCGCCGGCGCCGCCGGCCTCGGCCGGATGCGCGCGGTCAAGGACATGGATCCCGGCGCCTGGTTCTTCAAGGCGCACTTCTACTACGACCCGGTGCAGCCCGGCTCGCTGGGTGTGCAGGCAATGATCCAGACCATTCAGGCCTACGCGATCCACACCGGTCTGGCGGCCGGTATGACGCGTCCGGTGTTCGAGGACGCCGCCACCGGACGCAAGGCGGTCTGGAAGTATCGCGGTCAGGTGAGTCCCTTCAAGAAGCGCGTCATGATCGAGATGGAGGCCAAGGCGGTCGAGCGCGAAGGCGACACCTTCGTCATCATTGCGGACGCGTATCTGTGGGCCGACGGCCTTTGCATTTACAAGGGCGTCGGGATCGCGGTGCGGTTGTTCGACGCCGGTCCCGATCCATCCGGGCGCGACGCCGGTGGGGTTTTCGAGATCAGCGCCGCGAGCGATCCCTGGGTCGCCGACCACTGCCCCGCTTACGTTCCGGAACGTCCTGCGCTTCCGGCGATGTGGATGCTCGATCGGCTCGCGCAGGCCGCGTCTGCGCACGCGCCTGGGCTTCTGGTCACGGGCGTTCACGATCTGCGCATCCAACGATGGCTGATCCCTGCGCCGAACCCGCTGACGCTGCGGACGCGGATTGAGGACGTCGCGGAGGGAGTCGTCCGCGCGCGGCTCGAGACGCGTGTTGGCGACGCCTGGGAAGCGGCTGCGACGGCGCGAGTCACCCTTGCTGCGTGCCATCCGCCGGCGCCGGCAGCGCTCGCGTCGCTGACCGGGGACCCATCCCCCAATCCCTACGACTCCGGACGGTTGTTCCACGGCCCGGCGTTCCAACTCCTGACACGTCTCATCACTGTCCCTGGCGCGGCCTCGTCGACCCTGGACGCGGGCAGGCAGGCGGTTCCGTGCGGGCTGCTGCATCCGGCGCTTCTCGACGCGTCGCTGCACGGGATTCCGCACGACGACCTGAGCGAATGGGATCCGGCGCTTGGCTCTGCCAACGCCGCCTATCCACACACGATCGAGTCCGCGACCTTCCATGGCCCGACGCCGGGCGCAGGCACCGTGCGCGCCGAAGTGCGGATGGTGGCGAGCGCGCCGTTCCCGACGTTTCATATTCAGATCCTCGCCGGCGATCGCGTGTGGGCGGAGATTCGGCTGCGCGAAGTGCTCCTGCCGAAGGGTCGTCTCGGCATGCGGCCTGGTCCGGACCGCGTCCGGTTCCTGCGCGATCGGGAATATGTCGCCGGGATGTCGCTTTCGCGAATCGACGGCGAAACCACACGTCTGTCCGACGAGGAAGTGACCGCGACGGACTGGCTTCCTGGAACGGTGTCCGCGCTGTATGGCTCGGCCGACGCGGCCCGGATCGTCGCGCTCGAACATGTCGGCCGCCGCGCGCACGTCCACCCGGCGCGCATCCACGTCGACGAGGGGATCGCGACGGCTGCGAACCTGCCGCTGAATCGGTTCGCGGTCTCGTCATCATCCGATGGCATCGACCATGTCGCGTCCGACGCCGCTCCAGAATCGCTCGATTTGTCGACCGTGCGGGCGTTCTGGCGGCAGCGACTCGGGTTCAACGACTGGATTCTGTTCGACCTCTATTTCGGTCTGGTCCAGCGCTTCGTCAGGCGCCTTGCGTTTGCCGACCCCGATACGCCGCGGTCGCTCGCTTCGCGGCCGGCGGTCTACTTGTCCAACCATCAGGTGCAGATCGAGTCATTGCTCTTTCCGATCCTGATGGGGGCCGTGACCGGCGTCCCGATCTCGACGGTGGCCCGGCGTGAACATCAGGCGGCAGACGGAGATCTGCGAGCGGATACCTACTGGCTCGGTCCGCTCGTGGCGCATACCGAGTCGTATCCTGGTTTCACGAGCTGGCGGCCAATCACGTTCTTCGATCAGTCCGATCCCTCGTCGATGCTGGCAGCTCCTCGAGAACCATCGTCGCCACGCCAGCACCACACCGCACTCGCTCTTCGTGCACGTCCAGGGGACACGAGCGCAGTCGAGCCGCGACCGCGTCACGCAGCTTTCGGCATCGCTGCTCGACATGGCGCTGGCGCTCGAGGCGCCGATCGTTCCGGTGTGGATCGGTGGCGGACTCCCGACGGCGCCGGTGCCGGAGCGCCTCGACTTCCCGTTCGGCTATGGGCGTCAGGACTACGTGGTGGGGCGTCCGATCGAGGCGGCCGAACTCAGGGCATTGCCGTACGCGCAGCGACGCGACCTGGTGATGCGGGCGATCAATGCGCTGGCCACGGACGAGGAACCACTGACGGCCGGCGGCGTGTCGCTCGCGCACGAGGTCGCGCGGCTCGCGCCTCGCGGCCTCACGCCGGTGCAGGCGGTGATGCTCGCGACGCTGGCCGGCGCATCGCCCGCATCCTCAGAAACGCGACAGGTGCTCGAACGAATCGCAGGCGGTCGAGCCGGATGGACCGACGACGATCGCGGACGCTGGCTCGAGGCGGTGTGCCGCTGGCTCTCGCCCGCCGGCAGATGATCCGTGAATAAAGCCGCGCCGGCGATTCGCGTCGCGCTCGCCTTCGTCGCTCTGGTCACGATGTCGATCGCGATGATCCCGCTGGCGCTGGTGCTGCTGCCGTGGCGCGCGACCAGGCTTCGCGTCTTCAACGTCACCGCGAGGATCCTCGCCATGGTGGTGATTGGGATCGCGGGCGCGAAGCTGGTGATTCGCAACGGCGAACGCCTGCGCTCCAGCTTTCCCGCGATCTACGTCACCAACCACGTCTCCGCATTCGATGTGTTTCTCGGCATGCGGCTGTGCCCGACCGGCGGCATCGGCATCATGACCTCCGGCGTGTCGCGTGTCCCCGGCTACGGCATCATCTACCGGCTCTCAGGCCACGCCATCATCGATCGCGCCCATGCCCGCGATGCCGTCAGCGTGCTGCGCGAGGTCAGCGACCTCGTCAAGGCGAACGGGCTCGGAGTCTGGATCCTTCCCGAAGGGACGCGCAGCGACGACGGGCGGTTGCGCCGGTTCAAGACAGGATTCGTGCAGCTCGCGGTCGAAACCGGGTTGCCGGTGGTCCCGGTGGTGCTGCACGGCGTGCATCGGCTGTGGTCGCGCAAGCGGTTTCCGACGCTCGAGACCCGCACCATCGAAGTGGACGTGCTGCCGCCGGTCGACACGACCGGCTGGCGGATCGAGACCAGGCGCGCGCACGCCAGCGAGGTGCGGGCGCTGTTCGCGGCCGCCCTGCGCGACGAGCAGAAGCCGCTCGACTCGTCGAATCCAACTGATTGAGGTCCGGCTGAAGCCGGACACTACGATCCGCTTGGCCGGGGTCCGGTTGAAGCCGGACATTACGATCCACTCGGCCGAGGTCCGGCTGAAGCCGGACACTACGCATCATATTGTTGTATCTACTACCAATAGGTTGTATATACTAGCGGTCATCGACAACAAGGAGCGTCCATGATGAACCGTCTCGTCCTGATCGGATTGTTCGTGACCGCGATCACCGGAAACACCGTGGGCGCCCAGCCGCCGGCGCCGGCCGCCCCGATCACCGCCGTGCTCGTGAACCTGACCGTGAAGCCGGAGGATCGCGCCAAGGTGCCGGCGGTGATGCCGCAGGAAGTGCGCGACACCGTCAGACTGTATCTCGACGGCAGGATTCAGCAGTGGTATTCGCGCGCCGACGGCCGCGGCGTGATGTTCATCATGAACTGCACGAGTGTCGATGAAGCCCGCACCCTGATGGGGACCCTCCCCCTGGCCAAGGCCGGCATCGCCACACTCGACTACACCCCGTTGTCGCCGCTCGCGCCCTTACGCGCACTGCTCGCTGATCCGCCCGCCAAACCCTGAGTCGCCGAGAGAGGCGACCGTGAGCCGAACCAGACGACCACAATCGACGTCGATCGACCGCATCGCACCAGACGAGGCGGCGCTCATCGAACTGGACTGCGCCTGCGCCACGGCACGCCAGGTGGCGCGCCTTCTCACCCAGCTGTACGACAGTCGCCTGCGCGCCAGCGGCATCGAGGCGCCACAGTTCGCGCTGATGCTGACGCTCGAAAAGGCGGGTCCGTGCAGCCAGCGCCTTCTCGGCCGCCGTTCCGCGCTCGACAAGACCACGGTATCGCGCAACCTGCGACTGTTGCAGCAGCGCGGCTGGGTGGCATTGTCCGCGGCGCCGGACCGGCGCGAGCGCCGGATCGTGCTGACGACCGGAGGACAGCGGCGCCTGGCGCTCGCCAGACCGCACTGGAAGAAAGCGCAAACCGATCTGCGCAGCCGGATGACCGGCCCGCAATGGGACCAGATGTTCCGCGCGTTCCGCACCGTCGCACGGGCGGCGGCGGCGATCGGGATCGAAGCGCCCGCAGCAGCGCGTCCAGGTCGTTGACGTCGATCGCTTTCACCAGGCGGCCGTCGAACCCCGCCTGCCTGGTGCGTTCGCGATCGTTCTGGAGTCCGTACCCGGTCAAGGCCACCGTCCGCACCGACTCCCAGCCCGGCTGCACGCGCAACTGGGCCGCCACCTCGTAGCCGTTCATCACCGGCAGCCCGAGATCGAGCAGCGCGATGTCCGGCACGTAGTCACTGGCGGGCGGCGCGATCGTAGCGCGCGAGTTGGCGGCCCATATGCGGAGCCAATGTCGAGGGCGTGCACCCCGTCGTTCGCCACGCGGACATGGTGCCCAGCGCGCGCAGCGACTCGGCCAGCATGTCGGCGGCGTCGACGTTGTCGTCGACCAGCAGCACGTCGAGGCCGTCGCCCACCGCCGGAGTCTGGGATGAGGTGGCCGGAACCGGCCGGTGGTCAGTCAGTCAGAATGATGACGATCGAGTCGAAGGTCGGCGCCGGTTCGGCCGGCGCCATGAACAACCAGCGCAGCAGATCGCGATAGAAGCCGAACAGCGGCAGCCGGTCGGCGATCTGGTTGCGCAACTCGTCGCGCCTCGCCTTGAAGCCGGCGTGACTCTCGGCGGTCAACGCCTCGCGCTCGCGGTGAAAATTCGCCAGCGGCTGCACCTGGACCTCGATCATCGTGTCCCACCACCGGAACACCGACTTAATCGCCTCCCAACCGGTGGCCTTGCGGCCAACCGTCGCCATGTAGTCCTTCACCTCGATGAACTCCATCCGCCGGGTCGCGTCTGACATCGGTACGCCGTGAGCGTCCAGGATCTCGGCACTCCAGGCGAGACGTTGAAGCGCCTCGTGCAGCGCCCGCGCCTGCCTGGGATCGCCGACGATCGCCTTGACGCCGAAGACATCCTTGACGAACCGACCGAGGTGACGCAGCTGCTTGTCGGCGCGAACCAGTCGATCGAGGCCGAAGATGGTGTCCACGACCTTGTTCCAGATCTGCTCCTCCGCCTTGATGCGGCTGATGAACTTGTGGATGCCGTGCGTGTTCGATGCATCGGGCTGGTACTCGACGACGTTGGCGACCAGGCCGGCGTGGCTCCACTTGCGGCCGTCGTGAAAACGCAGTCGCCGCAACTGGCGCGTGCCGAGGTCCAGATCGGTGTGGGAATAGAGATCGCCCTGGGCCAGCGGCTGCACCAGGGTAAATCGTTCGTGAGTGGTCTCGACCTCGCCGATGACCACGCTTTGCAGCGTGTAGGGCGAGTCGAAATAGCTGTCGCAGAGCAGTTCGCAGACGCGATGCAGCTTGACCTCGCCCTTGCGAATCAAGCGCGCGAACGCGGTCCGCACGTCGGCGAGATGCTCGCGGCTGAAGCTGAAGGTGTGTTTCCCCCTCGGGTCGGCGGTGATCCGGCGGCGCATGGTCTCGAGATAGCTGACGAGTTCGTTGACCAGCGGCTCGTCGTTGAGCAACCACAGCGGCGACACCGACGGCTGGAGGGGGACGATAGCCGCCTGACGTCCGACGCTCGCGTTACGGCGCACAGAAGACTCGATCACAGGATCCGTCGAGCAGAAAGCAACCCCCGTACCTGGACTGGCGCTCGATTCGCCTGCGAAACACGAAAAATCGCGCCGACAACATTGTTCGATCGTTTCCGTAGCCAGACATATCTGTCTCAGCCGCCTGCGCTGTCTTCGAACGTCATCGACTGGCACATCGAGCTCGTCAGCCCGGTATGGCAGGCGGAGTACTCGGTAAAATGACGTCTCGGCGGCCACTACATTTTTTAGACGAAGCCAGCGGTCAATCCCCTCGCAACGCGACGAGCGGATCGACGCGAGCCGCACGTCGCGCGGGGATGTAGCACGCGACAAGAGCGACCACTGTCAATACCAGCGTCACTATCGCCAGCGTCAGCGGATCGCGGCCGTTGACGCCGAACAACAGCGTGCTGACGACCCGGCCGAGGAGCAGCGCGAGCGCCACACCAATGACCGCGCCGCCGGCGGCCAGCGCCAGCCCCTGTTTCAGCACCAGCATCAGGACGTCGCCGGTCTGCGCACCGAGCGCCATCCGCACGCCGAGCTCCGGCGTCCGCTGCGTCACCGAGTACGACATCACTCCGTAGACCCCGATCGTCGCCAGCGCAAGCGCGAGGCCGCCGAAGATGCTCAGCAACGCCGCGCCCATTCGCGGTGCCCACAGTCCGGCCTCGATATTCTGCTGCACAGTGCCGACACCCCGCAGCGGCATGCTGTGGTCGAGCGTCTGCACCTGATCGCGCACCGCACCCACCAGCGGCTCCGGGTTACCACTGGTACGAATCAGCAGCGCCACCGCCGGCGCGTACTCCTGACGCAGCGGCCGATAAATCATCGGCGTCGGATCCTCGCCGACGGTGTTGATCACGGCGGTGGCGACGACGCCGACCACTTCGAACATCGTCTGCTGTTGCACGATCGTGAATCTCTTGCTGAGCGCATCCTGTCCCGGCCAGAGCTGCTTCGCCAGCGCTTCGTTGACGACCGCCACCGCCTTCGACCGATCGCCATCGAACTCGGTGAAGTCCCGGCCTTGCCTGATCGGAATCCTCATCGTCTCGAAGTAGCCCGGCGCGATGTCGTTGAAGGTGACGAGCGAGCCGCGATAGTTCGGGTTCTGCGCTTCGCCTTCCGGAAATACGGTGAGCAGGAGGCCGCCGCCGAGCGGGACCGCTGACGCAACCGTCACCGACTCGACGCCGGGAACCGCGCGCGCCTTCGCCATCGCGTCGGTGTAGTACTGCTGACCGCGGGCCTGGTCGTAGCGCTGCTGACCGGGATTCAGGAAGAACAGGCCGATGTGCGCCGAATCGAACCCGAGGTCCACGTGCTCGGCCGCCTGCATGCTGCGCACGAACAGGCCCGCGCCAATCAACGCCACCGTCGCGAGCCCGATCTCGGACATCACCAGCAGGCTGCGGAGACGGCTGCTGGCACCCGAGCTGCCGCCGGAACGTCCGCCGGCCTTGAGCATCTCGTTCAGGTTGATGTGCGAGGCGCGAATCGCCGGCGCGAGGCCGAACAAGAGGCCGGTCAGGATCGACATCGACGCAGTGAACAGCAACACCCGCGGCTCGAAGCTCAGATCGATTGACGCGCTGCCGAGAAACGGCGGCCGGAACGACCACAACGCCGTCCGTCCCCAGTAGGCGACGACCATCCCCGCGGCGCCGCCAAGAATCGCGAGCAGCACCGCTTCGGTCAGCAACTGGCGGACGATGCGGCCGCGGCCGGCGCCCATGGCGGAGCGGATGCTCATTTCCTTTTCGCGCGAGGCGGACTGCGCGAGCAGGAGATTCGCCAGGTTCACGCACGCGATCAGCAGCACCAGGCCGACGACACCCATCATCACGCTGCCCGCCAGTACCAGCTGACCGCGTCCGTTGATGCCAAGCGCAGCGTCCGACTCGAGCGCCATGTCGAGCGTGCGCCCCTCGTTCGCGGTGGGGTATTCCTTCGCGAGCGCGGAGGCGATCGTCTTCATGGCCGCGTCAGCCTGACGCATCGACACGCCCGGCTTGAGGCGGCCGGCCATATTGACCCAGCGGAAACGCCGGTTGGCGATCAGCTGCCGAGTCTGCCCCGTCAGCATCTGCTCACGCATGCTGAGCGGCACCCACACGCGATCCGGACCCGCCAGTGAAAAGGTCCCCTTGAATCCCGGCGGCGTGACGCCGATGACGGTGAACGGCAGACCGTTGAGCGTCAGCTTCTGGCCGATGAGGTTCGGATCGGAACCGAATTCGCGCGTCCACAGGCTGTGACTGATCACCGCCACCGTATCGCCGCCCATGGTGCGATCTTCGTCTGGCCGGAACAGCCGTCCGCGAAACGGCTTGATGCCGAGCACGTCGAAGTAGTTCGCGCTCGTCATGAATGCCGGCAACGCCTGCGTGTCGCCGTCGCGCGTCCACTGCAGGCCGAATCCGAAGTAGCCGGCCAGCCCGCTGAACACGCTGTTCTGATCGCGATAGTCTTCGAAGTTCTGAAACGAAGTCGGCGTCAGCGTCAGGTTGCCCGACTGGACGGTCCTGGTGTCCCTCGTGAACATCTCGACGACGCGAGAGGGATCCGCGATCGCGAGCGGATGCAGGAACACCGCGTTGATGACCGTGAAGATCGCGGTGTTGGCGCCAATGCCGAGCGCGAGCGAGATGACGGCGACGGCGGTGAAGCCCGGCTTCTTGACCAGGACGCGTATTGCGTAGCGGAGATCCTGCCACCAGCGTTCCATCGCGGCCTCCTCGCACGCCGTCACGGCGGGCTGTCCCGGACATTGTAGGATGTCTGGCATGCCCGCGACGCGTTTCGAATTCGAACAGCGCTTCTGGATCATCGGCGCGATTTTCTGGATCGGGTTCTCGCTCGGGATAGTCGACTCGACCAACATGGCGGTCGCGACCGTGTCCCGGCTGTTCCCGGCCATCGATCAGGACGGCCCACGGGCGCTGACGCTGGTCCGGGTGGTCTTCGGCTGCGGCGCGCTGCTGGTGTTCGTGGCCGCGTTCGTGCGCACCTGGGCCACTGCCTACCTTCGGACAGTGGTCGTTCATGACATGCGCCAGCACTCCGAAGCGCTGGTCGCCGACGGACCGTTCCGCCACGTCAGGAATCCGCTGTACCTGGCCAACATGCCGCTGGTCGCCGGGGTCGGGCTGATGGCCAGCCGGCTCGGCTGGACGTTCATGATCGCCGCGATGTGGTTGTTCATGTATCGCCTGATTTTTCGCGAAGAGCGCGGACTGCTCGCCAGCCAGGGCGAGTCGTACCGGCGCTACGTGAAGAAGGTCCCGAGATTCATTCCGGCCCTGACGCCGCGCGTGCCGTCGGGCAGCGGACAGCCGCGCTGGGGTCAGGCGTTTGCCGGCGAAATTTTCGTCTGGCTGATGGGCATCGGCGTCATGTGCTTCGCCGTCACGCTCCGCTTCGTGTTCACGGCGGCGGTGTTTTCAACGAGCCTCGCGCTCTACTTCGTCGCCGTCTACCTGGTGAAGCGAAACGCGGCGCGAACGAGCCCCGCGAACTGACCGTCACCGCTGAGAACGAAGGAACATCCAGCCGCCGCTCGCCAGCGCCACTGACAGGCCGGCGCAGAGGAAGAACACCAGCCGGACGCCGACCATTTCAGCAAAGGCGCCCGACAGCGCGAGCCCCAGGATCTGTCCGAGGAATACCACCGACGCGTTGGTGCTGCCGACGCGGCCGAGCATGTCGTGCGGCGTCTCGCGCTGAATCAGGGTCTGAGCCGGCACGATGATCGCGCCGAACGCGAACCCGATCGTGAAAGTCGCCGCAAACGCCGCCGCCACGTGCGGCACCGCCCCGAGCAGCAGCACGCCGGCGCCGATACCGAGCAACCCGGCCAGTACCAGTGACGTATCCGTGTAGCGGCGTACGAGCTGCCTGACGATCTGCGTGCCGATCAGCATGCCCACGCCGACCATGCCGCTCACGAAACCGAAGTATCCGGCGCGCAGCTGGAGCGTGTCGCGCACGTAGATGGCGATCAGCGGGCCGAAGCAGCCGATCGTGAACAGCCCTGCCGCCATGGCCAGCACGAAAAACAGGATCGATCCGTGGTGGACGATGAAGCGCCAGCCGTCGCCCATGTCGATCCAGATCTGATGAATCCTGTTCCTCGACGTACCTTCCGCCATCGGCGCACCCCTGGGCCGCGCGATGCCGACCGACCCGATCAACGAGGCGGATACGAGAAAGCTGGCGACGTCGATCAGGTAGCAGACCTTGGGCGTGAACATGGACACGATCGCGCCCGCCGTCGAAGGCCCGATGATCCGGCTGCCCATGAATGCGATCTGCATGAGCGCGTTGGCCGAGATCAATCCGGCTACGGGCACGGCCAGTCGAATCGTCACGGTCTGCGCCGGACCGAAGAACGCCGACACGCAGCTCAGGGCCGCGAGCACGACGTAGACCTGCCAGACCGCAGTCGAGGGAATCAGCAGCAGTGCCAACCCCGCGCGGATCAGATCGCTCGAGACCAGCGTCGGCTTCAGCGGCCACCGATCGACGAACACGCCGGCAATCGGGCCGACGAAGACGATCGGCAGCATGTAGGCGATCTGGAGGCCGATGACCTGTGCTGGCGTGCCGTGCATGCTGAAGGAGACAACCGCGATGACGGCGAAGAGCGCGAGAAAGTCGCCGAACAGGCTGACCACCTGCGCGTACCAGACGCGCCGCATCACGTCGATGCGCAGCACGTCCCTGAACGAGAGAGGGGCGGTCGGAGCCGCCACGGTCGCTGTGGTCATGGGACGGCCATATTCTACGGGAGCGCAACGCGTTTCTCACGCCTCAAAGGCTGTTTCTGGCCCCGGTCAGGCGCTTCATTTCGGCGCGGGTCATGGAGGCGAAAGCATAAAGCCGGCGACTTCTGCGCGACGGCGGCGAGGTGTGCGAGAATTGAACTTCACACTCAAGGAAAGGACACCATGCGCTTGCGGTTTGCGGCGGCCCTCGTCGTCGCCGGTTTGATCACGATCAGTTGCGGCGGCATCGTCGATCCGTCTCAGAACACCATCCAGACCTTCAGCGGAACCTTCTCGAACGGCGCTCCGTCCGGCCAGGCGTTTACGGCCGCGAACGGAGGCGAGTTGACCGTCAAGCTCGTGGCCCTGGCGCCGGTCTCGTCGACGTACGTCGGCATCGCCTGGGTATATGCGAACAGCGACGGGTCGTGCAGCAATAATTCGCTCTTCTCGAATCAGTTCTCGCAGCTCAATGTCCCGGCGATATCCGGCGCCCAGATCGTCAAGGGCTCCTACTGTATCGTCGTCTACGACGTGGTCGGATCCTCCACGCCCGAGAACTACACGATGACGGTCTCGCATCCGTAGCGAGACCGCGGATTCCGGGCACCGGGCTATCACGTGGCGTCGCTCGAGGATCAGATCGACAACCTGTATCGCCTGCCTCTCGCCGAGTTCACGTCCGCTCGCAATCTGCTGGCGAAGTCGCTGACCGGAGACGCCGCCAGGCAGGTCAAGGCGTTGGCCAGACCGACGGTGGTTCCATGGGCCGTCAATCAGGTGTACTGGCATGCGCGCGCCACCTACGATCGTCTCCTCGGGAGCGGCGAGCGGCTGCGCGCCGCGCAAATCGCCGCGCTCGAGGGTCGACCGTCCGACGTCCGTGACGCCGACGCGGCGCACCGCAGGGCGATCGCCGCCGCGGTCGCCGAGGCCGAGCGATTGGCGTCGGCGGGCGGATCGCAACCTGGCGCCGACGCGCTGGCGCGCACCTTCGAAACGCTCTCGGTCGCCGCGACCGCGAGCGGATCACCGGGACGGCTGACCGAACCGCTTCAACCGGCAGGATTCGAAGCGCTGTTGGGCGTCACGCCGGTCGCCTCACCAGTTGCGGCCGAACCGGTCACGCGTCCACAGTTGGTGAACCGACCCACGGGCGGGCCCGGCCATGGCGAGGGGGGAAAACGCACCGCTGCGGAGGAGCGAAAGGCGCGACTCGAGGAGCAACGCGAGCGCGAGCGGCAGCGGGCAGCCGCCGAAGAGGCGCGCAAGCGCGCCGCCGAGATCACGCTCGCGGAGTCCGCGCTGGCAAAAGCGGAAGAAGCGGAACGCGGAGCGCGTACCACATGGGAAACGGCCCACGAAGCGCTGATCGACGCGCGGCGCGAGCTCGCACGGCTCAAGTCTGAACTGAGAAGTGTGAAGTGAAGGTGCGGGGTGCGGGGTGCGTCGTGCGGGTTGCGGGTGCGGAAATCTGAATTCTGAAATCTGAATTTCAAACGAAGTCTATCCCGCTCTTCTTGAAGTTCCCGCCGAGCACGCCCACCGAATCGCCGCCCAGCCAGTTGTCGATGACCTTGGCGTACACCGATCGAAAATCTGTTTCGTAGTGGACGTCGCCGGCGCTGTTCTCGAGCGTCGGGTTCTGCGGATCCAGGTTCAACGACGCTGCCGTCCCGTAGATGCCCCCGTGGACGCCGCCGCCCATCGCGAACATGACGCTGGCCGCGCCGTGGTCGGTGCCTTTGCTGCCGTTCTCGCTGATGCGCCGACCGAACTCCGAGAACGACAGCAGCAGCGTGTCGCTCATCAGCCCGAGATTCTGGACGTCGTTGTAGAAGGCGGTCAACCCGGCGTTGAGCGTCACCATCAACTTCACGTAGGCGCCGGCATC
Organism: uncultured Acidobacteriota bacterium; assembly: GCA_963711765.1. Lineage (GTDB taxonomy): Bacteria > Acidobacteriota > Vicinamibacteria > Vicinamibacterales > CAVVIG01 > CAVQFC01. The sequence goes on from CAVQFC010000002.1 coordinate 286,379, forward strand.
GGCAGTCGTGTCCTGCGCCGAGTGCGTGTCGAAGCCGCCGGTCTGCAGGTAGAACACCTTGGTGCCGATGCCTTTGGCCATCGCGCCCGCGATCGCTTGCAGTGCCTGGCCGAACCCGTTGCTCGGATACGTGACGCTCGGCTTGTAGGTGCCGACCGACGCGACGCGGCTGAGCGTGGCCATCGCGGCCTGCGCCGTCGTGCTGACGAACGCGACGTGCGGCTTGTCCACCGGCACGTGCGAGGCGATGCTCGCGGCCGCGGTTTTCTCGTAGCGTCGCTTCGACGCCGCTGTTCGGACTGTTGAAGGCGTAGCTGTTGATGCTGGGAATCGACGCCACCGCGACCGTGGACGACTGCAGCACGTGCGGCGTATCGCCCGTCGTGTTCCACACGGCCAGCGGATCGAGCGGCGGCGTCAGCGTCGCCATGTAGCGGCCGACCCAGCCGCTGCCGGTGGTGTTCGACGGGTTGGCGGTGGACCAGATGTCGGTGCCGGAAAAATGCGATCGGCTCGAGTTGTGCGTAGCCGACGCGCTGAATCAGCGCCAGGCGACCCTGGTTGAAGATGTCCTTCAAGCCGGTCAGCTTGGGATGCAAGCCGAGCGCCTTGCCGCTCGAGTCGCTGCCGATCTGCAGCACCGTGCCGGCGGGAATACCGATCGTCGGCCGCCGGCTGTAATAGAACGAATCGGTGTACGGGATCAGCATGCTCAGACCGTCGTTGCCGCCGCTGAGATCGAGCACGATCAGATTGCGGCGGGTCGCGCCCTGCGCTCGAGCGAGATCGGACAGAAACGCCGGCGCCGCGAAGCTGAGCGTGAACGCGGCGACGCCGTTCTTGAGGAATGTCCTTCGTCTCATACGACTTGGTACTCCGCCGATCCGAGGATCAGGTGGACGATGCCGGGCGCCTTGGCCTGCAGTTGCGTATCCGAGCCGGTCCATGCCGCGCCGGCGCTCGCGTAGCTCACGAGGTCTGAATGAACGGCGCTGCTCAGATCGACAGTGAGCCGGTCGGCCAGGAAATCCACCAGCGCGGTCGGACTCGATTTCGCGGCCGTCGCGGCGGTCGCCAGCCGGAATTTCTGGTTCGCGGCGAGCGCGGACGCGAAATTCATCCGCGCCAGCATCGGCGCCGGTCGAGAACCACGCCTGTCCCGAGCGGCCAGCCGGCCACATTCGGCGGCTCGAACAGTTCCTGACCCATGTTCACCAGCGGCGTCAGGCACGTGCCCGCCGAGAATCCGGTCCAGCCGGTTTCCTTGATGGCGCGCACCAGGAATTCGGCCGGCCACGAGTAGCGCGTGAAGTAGACCGACGAATCCCTGAACTGACCGGACGTCAGGATCTGCTGAATCACCGGCTTCAGCACCGTATCGTTCTGCAGATAGGTCGTGGCCAGCGACGAGATGAAGCCCGGATCGGGCGGCATCGTTTCGCTGACGAAGAACGCGTACAGCTTGGTGACGAGTCGCGTTGCCGTTTCGGGATGCGAAGCCAGCGCGGTTATGAGATCGATGCCGTCCTGCATGCCGTCCGATGCCGTGCGCGCCGGAATCGTCTTGCTGCCGTTCGAGTAGATCGGGAAAGCTGAAGGTCTTCGCGGTGGTCTCGTGCTGGTTCGCGTTGTAGACGAAGCTGAACGCACCGTTGGGGTCGGTCAGATCGGTCGGCCGCTTCAGATTCCATCCGGTGAACACGCGTGCCGCGGCGTACACATCGTCTTCCGTGTAGAAGCCGACGCCGCGCGAGAAGAGCTCCATCAGTTCGCGGCCGAAATTCTCCTGCGGCTTGGCCTTGATGTTGGTGTCGCCGTCCAGCCAGATCAGCATCGCCGGATCCTTGGCGACGGCCAGGAGGATTTCGCGGAAGTTTCCCGTCGCGCAGTGTGCGGAACAGATTGATCTGGGTGTTCATCAACCGCGCGCCGTCCAGCGCCTGTCACTGAACCCGCGACCTTGGAGTAGGCGGTCGCGAAGTAGTTGTGCCAGAACAGCCTCATCTTTTCCTGGAGCGGACGTTCGGTGTGCACCATCCGGAACAGCCACCGCTGACGCGCGTCGCTGATCAGCGTGTCCGGCGAGAATTGTCCCTGCGAGGTGGTGCCGAGAAAGCCCGGCTGGCCCAGGTTGGCGTCCACCGTGTCCGGAACGGAATCGAAGTAGACGAGGCGATTGACCGCCTGCGTGTACGACAGGGCGGAATAGGTGGCCAGTTCGTCGCTGCCGGCGCTGAACCCAGCCCGGCGCAGAAGATGCTCGATGAGCGCGTCGCCGCTTGCCATCCAGACCCCTTTCCTTCCGCTACCTTAGACCGGCTGGGTCGCTGAAGGTAAAAAACCTGTCACGCTCGTGTTAAGGTCAGCGGTATGTACACGGCGAATTCTGGCCATGCACTCGTGGGTTCGGTGGCTCGCGCTCATCGCCGGGGTCGGCGCGACGCTCGCGGCGCTCCGCAGCGACTCCGGTAACGACAATTCCACGGCTGACCGCTGGGGCATGATCATGGTCACCGCGCTCGACCTGCAGATGCTGCTCGGCCTGCATCCTCTACTTCGCCCTCAGTCCGTTCACCGTGCAGGCGATGCAGGACTTTCGGCGCCGCCATGCGAACGCCGCAGCTGCGTTTCTGGGCGGTCGAGCACATCACGATGATGATCGCCGCGGTCATCCTCACGCACGTCGGACGCGTGCTGTCGCGCAAGGCCACGACTCCGTCAGCCAAACGGATGCGGATGCTCCTCTGTTATGGACTCGCAACGCTGCTGATGTTCGCCGGCACGCCGTGGCCGGGCACCATGAACGGACGGCCGCTCTTCCGGTCTATGAGCTGGTTGACGACATTCCTGTCCATGTGGGCCACGGAAGTCGGCGTCGCCGTCTGGCTCGGGTTCGCGCTGGTGGCGGCGATCATCGAGGTATCGGTGCCGCATTTCGGCTCCGCGTTCGTCAGCGTCGGCGCCGTCGCAGCCGCGGCGGCGGCCTACTTCGGATACGGCGTGACGCCGCAGGTGCTGGTGTTCGTGGTCGTGCTGACGGTGTCGATCGTCACGCTGCGCAGTCGCGCTGCTCCACCGTGTCGGCCGGACCCGGCGTGCCGTCGCGCACCGCACCGCTGATCGGTCGCCACGGCCAGGTGACGCACGACATCGATCCGACCCTCGGCACCGGCCGCGTCAACGTCGGCGGCGAAGACTGGGCGGCACGCAGCACGGAGCACGATTCCCGCAGGCACGAGAGTCCGCGTCGTCGGCGCGGACGGCATCGTGCTGGAGGTGACACGCGCATGAGCAATATCGTCCTCGTCGGTCTCGCCGTGTTCCTGCTGGTCGTGCTCATGCGGACGATCAAGATCGTGCCGCAGAAGCAGGTCAAGATCATCGAGCGGCTCGGCAAGTACCACCGCATCGGCGGAAGCCGGGCTCAACACCATCGTGCCGTTCCTCGACTCGGTCCGCGCCACGATCGACCTGCGCGAGCAGATCACCAAGATCGAGCCGCAGCCGGTCATCACGCGCGACAACGTGACGATGGAGGTGGACGCGGTCATCTACTACCTGGTCGCCGATCCGGTTCGCGCGACCTACGAGGTGCAGAACCTGGCGTGGGGCCTCGAGCAGCTGACGCTGTCGGCGCTGCGCAACGTCATCGGCCAGCTCGATCTCGATCACACGCTCTCGTCGCGCGACACCACCAACACGCAGCTGCGGTCGGCGCTCGACACCGCCACCCAGCAATGGGGCGTCAAGGTGATGCGCATCGAGCTGAAGAACATCACCCCGCCCGAAGAGATCCGCCTGACGATGGAAAAGCAGATGACGGCGGAGCGGACGCGCCGCGCCGTCGTCACCACCGCGGAGGGCGAGAAATCGTCGGCGATTCTGCGCGCCGAGGGTCAGAAGCAGTCGCAGATCGTCAACGCCGAGGGTTCGAAGGAAGCGGCCATCCTCGCGGCCGAGGGCCAGGCGCAGGCGCGGCTGCGCGTCGCGCAGGCCGAGGCGCAGGCGATTCAGCTGGTCGCGCAGGCGCTCGGCGACGTCGGGCAGCCCGGCGCAGTATCTCATCGCGCAGAAGTATCTCGAGGCGCTCGGACAGATCTCGACCAACGCGCAGAAGCTGGTGTTCCTGCCCTACGAGGCGAGCGGGATCATGGCGTCGCTCGGCGGAATCAAGGAGCTGTTGCAGTCGAAATAGCCTGTCAGACCGGACCAAAAATTGGCTACGACTAGACATGACTTGAGTGTCGCGAGGACTAAATTGACACAACATGCATCGAGGTGCACGGCTGCGCGATTCTTGACGAGCGCGGCCGCGTTTACCTCTTCCCGGGTCAGTCCGGCGCCGGCAAGTCCACGATCGCGAGGCTGTGGACGTCGTACAGGCAGGCGAAGGATGCCGCTGTCGCGCACGATCGTGTGACGCTGTTGAGCGACGAGCGGGTCGTGCTGCGTACCGACCGCGATCCGATCGTCGTCTTTGGCACGCCGTGGCACGGTGACGCACGGTCGGCCTCACCGTTGTCAGGGAACTCGCCGGTGTGTTTTTCCTGACGCATGCGCCGGTCAACAGCATCACGCGTTGAGCGGCGCGATGGCGCTGGCGAAGCTGTTTTCCTGTTCGTTCCTGCCGGTTCACGGCGCGGCGCGACTCGATCACACCACGAGTTCGTTCGAGCGCATCGTCAGTCAGACGCCGTGCCATTCGCTCGGATTCGTGCCGGATCAATCGGTGATCGACATGTTGGCAGCGCTGCTGTTCAGCCGCTGACTCAATCGCGATCGCGCAGACGCGCCAGCACACGCCGCAGCGCCTGATCGGTTTCGCGCAAGTGAACGATCGCCTCCTCGGCGAACTTCACCACCTCGCGCGAGATCGAGGTGTTGGCGTGGGCGATGTCGGCGCGCGCCAGGTCGAGTGCCGACCGCACGCCGCGCAAATCGTCCGCCGACTTCCCTACCGCTTCGCTCAAGGCGGTCAGCGAGTCCTCGACGGTCACCGTGGCTTTGTCGTCACCGCTCATGGATCACCTCATGAGAATTGCCATCAAGATGCGTACCGCTCAGCGCGACGGTTGCGCGGTGAGCTTGAGTGCGGTCGGATGGGTCGGCTGATACAGGCCGAGCTCGCCGCCGCTCGGCAGGCGCACCGTAGTCTTGACGCCCCACGCCTCGGTGCTCACGTCGGTGCACGCGATGCCTTTCGCTTTGAGTGAGGCGACCGTCGCCTGCAGATCGTCGCACATCAGGTAGACGACGGCGCCGAGGTGATGGTGGCCGGCGTGAACAGGTTCGGGACTGCCGTTCGCGGGATGGACGGCGGCCTCTGCGGGTGGCAGTCCGAACAGCAGCCAGCCGCGGCCGATGTCCATCGAGGGGAACTCGAGCGCGTCGCGAAAGAACGCGCGGTCGGCTTCGGGGTCTTGGCTGTAGAACAGGACGTGGACGCCGTTGATCATGGCGCACAGTCTACCGCGGCGATTGTGTCCGGCCTTTGCGCCCGGCGAAAATTTTCGCCCACCGGGCTGCCGGAGTACGGTTTGGCTGGAAGTCGTAGTATCATCAATGGTTCCGACCGACCGGTCCCCATCGTCCAGAGGCCTAGGACGTGGCCCTTTCAAGGCCAAAACACGGGTTCGAATCCCGTTGGGGACGCCATTTCGTAACTCCACTCTTCACAGCACTTGCAGCGTCGGCGGTCTTCGGATCGCCGTTCCCGTTTTTCGTCGCTGTGCCGAGATTTGTGCCGGTCGTGTAAGCCGTCAGCACGCGCACTGCACGCGACATCTCCGCGCCGCTGGGATGCGCATAGCGTTCGAGCATGCGCAACGTTGACCAGCCGCCGATATCCTGCACGACGCGCAACGAGATCCCCGCCGCAACCATCGCCGAGGCGCCCGTGTGCCGCAGGACGTGATGGGTGACGCCTTCCAGGCCGATGTCGCGCATCAGACGCCCGAACGCCACACTGACCGCCGCCTGCTGCGGCGGCTTGCCGTCCTTGCCCTGACCGAAGATGTAGCCGCTCTTGTGCGCCTGCTGGAGGAGCTCGGCCTTGAGCTCCGACGTCAACGGCACGCGCCGACTCTTGCCGCTCTTGGTTTGGATGATCGTCGCGTAGTCCGGCCCGAGGTCCTCCACTCGAAGATTGAGCACCTCAGAGAGCCGCGGAAGGCTTTCCAGGGTCGTCCTGGCGATCAATTGCAGCGCCGGCCGGCAGGATTCGAGCACCTGCTTGATCTCGTCCGGCGACAGCACGCGCATGCGCACGTTGTCGACGCGGTAGGGTTTGACGGCTTTCATCGGCGAGATGAGGAGCCGACCCCATTCGACCGCGCGTGAGAAACAGCCGCGAATCACGTTGAGCTCACGGTTGACGCTGGACTGGCTGACCTCTTTGGCGCGGAGCGTCTTCCAGCGCTCGACGTGGAACGCCGTGATCTCGTCGAGCGGCCGATCGCCGACCGTCGCCTGGAAGCCTTTCAGGACGCGCCCTGGAGGACAGCGGCCGAGGCGGCGCCAGAGGCTCCTTGGGACGGGACGACGAAGAACCAGAAACTCGACGCGACCGGGATCGCGACGGGCCTGGCCGCGACGAGGACTCGTATCCAGGGAGGTAGCCATGTCGAATGCCCTCGACACGTTTCGCGCGCAGCGAGAGGCCGCTGACGGCGCCTACGCCCGCCTCACGGAAGTCTCACTGCTCCTGCGCGACCTGCGTAAGCAAGCTGACGGGCTCGCGCAGAACAGCGAGCTGAAGGCTGTGCTCCAGCGGGAGCAGAGTTGGCTCGACCAGGCGCAGCGGACAATCGACGAAGCGCGCAGATGGCGCGAACTCGAAATGAAGCGGTTCTGGCCGGGAGTTTGGCGGCGCTGGGCACTCGCCCTGGTCTTCGCCCTGGCGTCGGCCGCAGCGGCCGGCACGGGCTACGTCTGGGCCTCGCGGCCGTATCAGGCCGAGCTCGCCGCGCTCCGGTCCCGGATGGAATTCGCTGAGTTCGTCGAACGTCGTGCTCTAACGATGACGCCAGCGGAGCGTCGGCAGTTCGACGTCTTGATGAAGTGGAACAGTTCCACGAAACGGTGACGCTAGGTTAGGTCGGCGCCATGGCGATGTCGAGTACGCGCATGGCGTCATTTGACCAGACCACGCTTGTCGCGTCTACGAACCATTTCCGGTCAGCGTGAGCTTGCCCAGTAACCAGGTCGAGCGACAACATCAGCACGTGTCCGCACCAGCTTTACGCTCAGGGCGTGCCATCCGGGACGACTGACGCCGCTCGGCGTATACGTCAGGACGTATCGGTCTCGCATGTCGCGGATGGCTCGCCTGACCTTCGCAGTCTTGGCCGCAGCCGCGAGTTCATCAACGGGCCATCTGGTGAGTTCGCCGATCGCATCTTCGGCGCGACCAGTGCGGTAGTTGTGCACGAGTTGCTGGAATGCGGCCGGGTCAGCGGAACTGTGTGCTGGGATCGATGAGGCAGCCGCTCCAGCCACCGGGAAGATGGCGCGCGCACCGTCATCGAAGTGCACGCGCGACAGGCCGAGCAGCGATAGGCAGACGAGAACGTTCCGACGGATTCGGTGATACGGTCGGCGGCTACTGGTTCTCATGTTGCACGATACCGCTTGCCGAGATCAGGGTACGCATCAACGAGGTTTGAACCTATCGGATTCGTTGCTTCCGACGGCCGCTCTTCATCGCATCCGATTCACAAGAACGGATTGACGACCTTGGGTGAAGCCAGGATCAATCCAGGAATGTCTTCAGAGTACAGGACCTCGACGCCCGCTTCCGCGCAGGCTGCGAGAATCATGGCGTCCCAAAACGAGACTCCCCGCGATGCGTGCAACTCCCGAGCGTCATGAAGAATTCCCGGCCCTGGCTGGACTAGAGGGAACAGCGCCTGGAAATCTGCAAGCCGATTCCAGGCATCTGCAGGCGTGAATCCCTGGCCGGCGAGTTTGCGTGAGGCGGCGACGAACTCGCACGCAACCTGCCAGAGCAACACGCCGTCCGTCGCGCGATCTATGAGCTCGGCCGCTCGCTTCTGCCGCTCCGGGCTGGACCGATCACATGCGTAGATGAGGACGTTCGTATCAAGGGCGATCATGCAACTCGGCTCGTGAGGGCGGTCGCCCGTCCGAGAAGAACTGCATGGCGGCGATCCCAGCCTTGAGGCGTGCCAGTGCTGCGGCACGATCCTCGCGCTGCTCGTCGAGCGATTCGACGATCACCCGGACCCGCTGGTCCTCGCGGAGATCCAGGTCGCCGGTAGGCTTCAGCACGCCGTGCGTGTAGATGGCTTCGGTGATTTGGGTCATGGTGCCAGCTCGCTAATCTTTATAGGCGGTCGTATTCGGCCTCATCGGCGTTGTCCCATACAGCGCGAAATGCCTTCTCGGACAGACGCCCCGCAGCCTGGGTGAAATGCCGCTCCTGATCGCGGACCGTCAGGAGGTCGACGAAATCTTCCACCTCCGCCACCCGCTCGGGCGGAAGGCCTCGAATCTTCTCGATCAAGGTGTCTTGGGCCATCGCGGTTCCTTGAGCGTATTGTAGCGCCGGTCGACTTTCGGGGGTGTGCCGAGACACGGATCGACCGATTCCTGGCTCGACAAGCGATTCGCGGCGACAAAGCCAAAACAGGATGGCGAAAGATGGCGCAAACCGCACTTTTGCTGTGCCGGTTTTTGTGCCGGTCGCGTGGGTTCTTAGCGTGATTTAGCGTGAGAGTCGGTGATGTCGACCACCGCTGCTAAGTCGCTCTCTCCGCGGATGATGCGTTGAAAACATTCGACCGATCACTGATCGGTCGGATCGCCCTGTTTCTCACTTTCAAGGCTAAAACACGGGTTCGAATCCCGTTCAAGAAAGGAACCCGACGATTTTATTGTGGCGGTCTCGATCACCGTCTATAATCCGCCAGCTTTGAGAGGAGACACGATGACCCAAGGCAAGAGCGGGCTGGGCGAGTTTGGGCTGGGTGTGCTGTCAAATACGAGAGAGTTTGGCGTAGGCCTCCTTCTGATCGAAGCGTGGGTGTTCTCCGTAGTGGCCTTTGCGTGCCTGCCCCGCCATCAGGGTTTCTGGCTGTTCTTCGTACCTGTACGCGCTGTTGATCCCGCCTTCTGGCGTACTGAGAGCATCGACTGCGGGATGGAAGGGCCTCGCTGTCTTCGTGGTCGTGTTCGCGTCAGCCTCGGCCGTCGGAATCGCCCTGCGTCCGGCGATGACGACCTGGCTGCTTCACGCGATGTTGAGCTGAGTGGAAGGCCGCCCCGGGAGCGTTGCGGCGTCCTCCCCTTCTCTACGCCGCGCGGCGGTCGGATCGCCAAATTCCTCGAAAAACAGGTTGGTAACTGACCCCGGATCCCGTTGGGGACGCCACTCCTGAATTTGATACGCCGTTTCCGTCCAACTTCTTGAAAGCCAAGCACGTTACGGCGGTTCCAAATCTCTCGCCGTCAAAACGCAGTCCTTCGGGAAAGAGGACCCGCTGAAGCCGCTGTCTCTGGACGAGATCGAGTTCCATCCAAACGTCAACGCCGTAATGGAAAGCTTCTTCTCGAGCGTCAAAAGCGAAGTGGCCGACCGCTTCGACAGCTGCGGCGAGGCCAAGATGGAGTTGTTCGACTACATCGAAGTGTTCTATAACCACCGGCGTCGGCACTCGACGCTCGGCCAGATCAGTCCGGCCGCATTCGAACGACGGGCGACTCAAGCAGCGTAGTTAAACCGTCCACCGGATCGGATCAAGCACACAGGCCGACAGATGGATGGGGGCACGGCGTCCATGGGACACCTCAATCATGAAGGTGATCGACAACTTGCTCATCGGCAGTCGAAAATCTTAGGGCCACCAATGCGCACACTCATCTACAAACGAACGCATAACGGGGACCCAGACCCAGACACAGGTCAGTTCGGCATCTACGACTGTATGGGTCGGGTTCGTACGTGGGATTTCCAGGCGGTCATCGGCGTGGGCGGCCTCAGCGCCAAACCGAAGTCATTGAGGCATAAGGTGAATTGGATCGGTATTGGAGCGCGAAAGGGGGGACGGAACAGGCGGGGGCCGATCGTCACATTCGAACATTTCCTTTTCTTCGACTCCGACGGCCCGAACGTTCCGAACTTCAAGACACTGGCCCCAGTACTCGCCAGGAGGATCTACTCAAAGAATGTGCGCGTGGTGATGAACGACCTCAGTGCCTCTGAGCAAAAGGAAGTCGACAAGATTCTCGCGCTGGCCAAACACGCGCCACCTTCTGCGGGCAAGACGCAACCGAAATCGCTCAAGGGTTGTTAGATCTGACGAGCTCTGGTGATTGGCTTTCAAACCAATCCAGGAATCGTCGGGGTTCCAGGAGCGTCGGCAAGACGGCACTGCGTTGAAGGTAGCCATCGCGACAAGAAAGCCCTCCCCACTCGCTCAGGATTTCAGCCTGCACCCGATAGGCGCGATCGCGGAATTCGCCGATCGGTATACATGTTCTCAGGCGGCCGCTTGATCCGGACTTGGCCCTCACGATGACGTCGCTACCCTCCGGGTTCATGCAGCGCGTGTGAGCATTCTCTAGCCATCGCTGCTCAGAAACCGACTGCGCCCGCACCGATTCTGACACTTGGAAGAAGCCAACCAGTGCGTAGACCAAACGGTGCTCGCAGTCAGTCACCGGCCTGAGTCCGCTATAAAATACGACGCAGTCGTCACGAACAAGGTCGGTTAGTCCTTTGCCTCTTCGCGTCCCGCTGTCGCCATACGTGAGATTCTCGAAATCAGGGTCGAGATGCATGTTGGCCGAAGCCACATTCGAAGGCAGCCTCACATGCTTCTGTTGCGCGGTTGGGTGTTGGCGCGCGAATCGCGCCAAGGCCGCTTCAAGCAACGTGTATGGCGTGGCGTGCTTGGATCGCATCGGACGGCTCTCGGGTATCGGAACGTAGACAAACTCGTTCGTCTCGGGATCCATTGGCGCATTCCAGCCACCATAGGCCTGGTCCACGCCGACTCGAACAAGGTGCGCGCGCATTGGACTCCCTTCCTGAGCCTCTCGAAGTCGAAGCCTATCTTCGCAAGAGCCGGACGAACCACGGTTGCAGGCCATGGTGCGTCATCTCGGCGGTCACCGCCTAGCGCCGCATGGGTCGGACTCCACCAGCATTTTGATCTCGCGCCGATGGTGCCGCACGTACAACCACTCGTCGTCCGTAGGTTGTGTGCAACGCCCGTGACATTTGCGAAGTGCCGCACTGCGGCCAACCATGTCCATCAATCAGTGCCGTCGCGTGGCCGCGAAGGTCAATCGATTGGCCCGTCCGGTCATCTGCCGGACGCCGGGTCGATGGTCCAATACATCTCGTCGGGTTTGAGTGGTCAGACATTAGTGAACAGCGATGAAAGTCACAGAACCGAGACCACGACAGCGGCGCCCTTGCTCACGCGGCGTAACAGGCGACGTGTCAGTGGTCATCCAAGGAAGGAAACGAGGTAATGACGAGCCGCACCCACGTATTTCTGATGCTCTTCTCGGCCGTGTGTGCCGCGTCCTGCGGAGGTAATCCGACCGCGCCATCTGTGCCAACCACGGCAACCACGGCAACCGAGCCGACCGCGCCGACCGCGCCAACCACTCCGACCACCACTCTGACGGGGTTTCTTTCGACGGCCAGTTCCTTTGATTTCGGCAACGTGCAGCCGGGCACCATGGTCTCGAAAATGCTGACGTTCACGAACACTGGCGGCGCGCCGATTACGGTAACCCGCGTGCAGACCAACAACATGGGGGAGTGCTCGGTGAACCTGCCGTACCCATCCAAGGTGCAGCCGAACGCCAATGCCTCTATCACTGTCAATTGCGCGTTCCTAAGCCACAGCTACTCGGGGCAGCTAATCATCACCAGCGACGCATCGAACGCTCAGGTTACCATTCCAATGTCAGGATCTGGCGTTGGTGGTAGTCCCACGACGCCGACACCGACACCGACACCGACACCGACACCGACACCGACACCGACACCGACGCCGACGCCGACACCGACACCGACACCGACACCGACCCCGACACCGACACCGACACCGACACCGACACCGACGCCGACGCCGACGCCGACGCCGACGCCAATCTTCGTCCAGACGGGCGTCGGGGATACGGTGTTCGACATGCCGACAGACGTGCGGCGTATTCGGATTCAGGCCACATACTCCGGCTACTCTGCGAACTTCATCGTCCACATCGGCGGAGCTCATGTCGTGAATGGAGTGCTCGGCACGAGCTGGGGCTCGACGACGTTCGATGGCACGTATCTCACGAGCGGCGGGGTGACGGAAATCACGTCGTCGAGCGGCGTAAGCTGGAGTTTCACTGAAGTGCGGTGATTCATGCTCGCGATGAGCGGAATCAAGTAATGGAGTGCCGACCGTCGTCGTCGAGCGGTGATGACGACGTGAGAATGGAGACGTGAGGGAGCGTTCGGTGATCGAACGCTCCCTCACTCCCCGACCGCGACGGAATCGGCAGTGAGGAGTTTCAGAATGATCCGCAATCGCGCACTCGGTGTCTGGCCCCGATTCCTGGGGGCGGCCCTTCTGATCGTAGGGTGGTGCGTGGCCGTGGCCGCGCAATCGAACCCCAACGGACCCTCGATGGAGGTCACCGCAGCGTGGCTTGAATCGGATGGGGTTGCGTTAATGCAAACGTCACGGGTCCTCAGGACGGACCTTAGCGCTGGCGTCACATGGGTCGAATGGTCCGGTGTCCCCAATTTGACACTCAATGGCTGCCTCTTGACCTACTCGCACAAGATCGAACTCAGGCGCGTCTCGAAAGGCCGAACTGTGACCGAGATGGAACACTCAAGAAGGATCACTGTGCCGCTCGAAGACCTGGATGTCGATAGCATCCTCGTACGCTGGGACGGGCCCACTTCTGAAGTCCAATTACGGCTGAACGCTGGAGCCCCCCACACAATCTTGGCGGCCGGTGGCGGAGGGAATCCGACACCACGGGACGTCACCCTGCCGGTGAGCGACGCTCATAGCGGGACCCGCGTGGCGACTGCGCTGAGGCATGCCACCGCCCTGTGCGGTGCGGCCGAGAACGTCTTCTGATCGAGAATCCGCTCGTTACGCGGCCACGTCAGGCCGCAGCGGACCACCGACGCGACGACGAGGCTTCCCAGCGAGTGCCAATCTCATTGGGACGCCATTCCGTTTCAGCGCCTTCAATGCCCGGCAACTCCATGAAAGCCAAGCACGATGTCCCGGTTCCAATTTCCTTACTGGTGCAATCGCTGCAGTTGTTTCTGGAGGCTCTGCCGCCCTTCCAGTTTTCAACGCTGCACTGATTGCCCGTGTTGGTGTTCAAACCATCGACGTGGCGCATTGGACCTGACGTTGGTCCCTTAACGAGACAGTTCTGAGCTAGAAAAAGCGACTTCCTCGACGCCACGGTTCTGACGTTGTTCGGCGTACTCGTCGGGTGTCAGATGTCCGAGCGAGCTGTGCGGCCGGCGCTGATTGTAGTCGACCCGCCATGCTTCGATCTTGGCCTGCGCATCGGCGAGCGACATGAATTGGTGCACGTTCAAGCACTCATCGCGGAGCCGTCCGTTAAACGCTTCGATGAACGCATTTTCCACCGGTTTCCCGGGCCGAATGAAATCGAGCTGCACGCCGCGTCGATAGGCCCAATCTTCGAGCGCGCGCGACATGAATTCGGTGCCGTGATCGACGGTGATCGAGCGCGGCACATGCGGGCCGGACAGCACGCGATCCAGCGCCTGGCCGACGGTCCTCCCCGACATGCTTGAGGCCACCTCCAGTAACGGACTTTGCCGACTCCACTGATCGACGACGGTCAGCACGCGAAATTGGCTGCCGTCGGCGAACGCATCGTGGACGAAATCCATGCTCCAACGCTCCGTCGGTCCCGCCGGAATCGGCGCGGGCCCGCGATGCAATGCCATGTGCTTCCGGCGCCGCACGCGCATCCGCACCTGCAGACCGTCGAGGCGATAGAGCCGCCGCACACGCTTGCGATTGATCGGCCAGCCTTCCCGACGGAGCATGACCCAGATGCGGAGGTACCCGAACCGGGGGCGCGCGTGCGCGATTTCGCGAATGCGAAGTCGCAGCGCGGACTGATCGCGCGCCTGACTCCGTCGATACCACGCCGCGCGGCTGAACTCCGCCAATCGACAGGCCCGCACGCAGCTGACGGCAAAGGTGTCCTGGAACCAATGCGCCAGCTCGCGGCGACGTGTGGGCCTCAGACTTTTTTTCTCAGCGCCTCCGACAGCATGTGCTTGTCGAGCGTCAGATCGGCGACCAGGCGTTTCAAGCGGTTGTTTTCGTCCTCGAGCTGCCGCAGCCGGCGCAGCTCGCTGACGCCCAGATGCCCGTACTTCTTTCTTCCAGATGTAAAAGGTGGCCTCGCTGACCGCCATCTGCCGACAGACGTCGGCGACCGGTCGCCCGCCTTCGACCTCGCGCAACGCGTACGCGATCTGCTCCTCGGAGAACTTCGACTTCTTCATCGGTCCCGCTCCTTTCGTGGTGGCCGTCGAAGCCGTCACGTTACTCTAGTTTTGAACTGCCGTCGTTTTCCGGGGAGACGTCAGACCGAGTGGCAATAAACGATGCTCCGATTTCCAGACCGCCCGGCCGACCCTGTCGGCCGAGCGTTTTCGATTCCGAGGCTTTCGAAAGGTTGCCCTTCAGATCATCCATCGCGCCGCCGCCGACAATACTGCGCCGCGATGGTCTCGACTACCGCGAGGAGCTCGGCGTCTGCACCGTCGACGAACACGACCTGAACGAAATCCAGCCGAGGATTCTCGGTCTTCGTCAAAGAAGTCGGTATCAAACTTTTTGACTTCATAGACTGAGGCTGAAGCGACGCCAACGTTGTGTTCGAACATGAAGCCCGCAAGCCGCTCGCCACTGATCAGGACGATTTTTTGTTCGATGCTCCCAACGTAGCTCCAGGCCTCCGCACTGAACCCGGACGTTGTGATGAACACACCCTTTCGCGCGCGCTTTCCCGCCAACGCCCCGGCGAACTGTTGTATCTCGACGCCCCATCGTCGCCGTCCAGCGTCTCGCTTGGACGTAGACCACGTCAAGACCGAGCCGGTCTTCGTTGATGATGCCGTCAATGTCCTCGTCGCCCGTTCGACCGATTGCTTGACCCGCGTCGTCCAGGGAACGGCCGTAGCCCCTAGCGATCAGCAAACGAACGACAACTTGTCCGAAAGAGGCAGGTGAACAGGCGCGAAGGCGGACGAGGACGTCGCTTTCGACCGCATGTCGAAGATTCTGGTCGGCGCTGCCAAGGGTCTCCTCGGGGATGTTCTGCAACTCCGCGGTCGGGTCCGGCTCATGTCGCGGTTGGGTGCTGACCGTGCGGCCGCCATCGACCCACCGCTGAAATTCTGGCGACCGCTCCCGCAGGTGGGTGGTGACGATGCGTCCGCTGACCGCCCTGAGCAGGGCTCGACCGTTCTCCGTGATCTGATAAACGGACCTTCGCGCTGGTTCAACATGCCGGCCCGCTGAAGATAATACCGAGCCCAGCCGACCCGATCCGTGAAGACACTTGCGATCCCGCTTGGACAGGCATACGCACCGGAGATGCGATTGTTCGACGGGTCGTGCTCAATCGGGCGTAGATCTCGACCAGCGTTAACAAACTTTTTATGATTGGATGATGTAACAAAGTGGTGTAAGGTGCGCCGGCTGGACCAAGGAGGTCGCGATGCGACGATTTTTCGGGTCTTGGCGGTTGGCACTGCTGGCTTTCGTGCTCTCGCCTCACACCGTCTTCGCGCAGGCGACCGGCATCGCCGGGGTGGTGAGAGACACCAGCGGCGCGATCCTCCCCGGCGTCACTGTCGAGGCCGCGAGCCCGGCGCTCATCGAGCGCAGCCGGACCGCAGTCAGCGATGCCCAGGGTCAATACAAGATTCTCGATCTGCGGCCGGGCACCTACACCGTCACCTTCACGCTGTCTGGATTCGCGGCGGTCAAACGAGAGGACATCGAACTGCCCGCGCAGTTCACCGCGACGGTCAACGCCGAGCTGAAAGTCGGCGCGCTCGAGGAGACCGTCCTGGTCACCGCCGCTTCCCCGGTCGTCGACGTGCAGAACGTGATCAAGCGTCAGGTGATCAGCGCCGACGTCATCGCGACGATGCCGACGTCGAAAAACTGGTCGACGATCGGCATCATGACCGTTGGCGTCTCCAGCAACCAGAGTGACGTCGGTGGCTCCGCCGGCGAGCACCAGAACCAGCTCAAGGCGCACGGCGGTTCGTTCAACGACCGGTTGGTGCAGCTCGACGGGTTGATGAACGCCAACATGGCGTGCAATTACTCGTGCACCGGCCTCTCGACCAACGACGCGTCCACCCAGGAACTCAGCTACGAATTCGGCGCGATTTCCGCCGAGGTCAACGGCGGCGGCGTGCGCGTCAACATCATTCCGAAGGAGGGCGGCAATCGCTTCAGCGGTTCCGCGTTCGGCAACTTCTCGAACAATCACCTCCAGGGCACCAACGTCGACGACGCGCTGCGCGCGCAGGGGATCGCGACCGCCGACAGCATCAACAAGATCTACGACTCCAGCTTCGCGATCGGCGGACCCATCAAGGTCGATCGACTGTGGTTCTGGGCGGCCTTTCGGTACTGGGGCTACCAACAGATCCGGACCAACACGTTCTACGAAAGCAATCAGTCAACGTTCGCGTTCACGCCCGACCTCTCGAGACCCGGAACCGAAACGCAGCGCAGTATCAGCCAGGATGTCCGGCTGACCTGGCAGATTAGCCCGAAGAACAAGCTCTCGGGCTACTGGAACATCTCGCCGCGCTACACCGATCACTGGACGCTCGTCAGCACCGAACAACCCGACGCATCCAATCTGCAGAACCTGCCCAAGAACAACTTTGAGACGCTGCGATTCACTTCGACGGTGTCCTCGAAGCTGCTGTTCGAAGTGGCTGGCGGCGTGATGAACGAAACCTGGACGCGCGAACCGGTAACCGACTCGGTGACGTCACTCGGCTATCCGGTGACCGAACTGAACACCGGAGTCAACTTTCGGGCGTACTCCGGCACGTTTTCGCGCAACTACACCTCGCTGCGTTCGTTCCGCAGTTCGCTCAGCTACGTCACCGGATCGCACGCGTTGAAAACCGGCATGAACCTGCAGCAGGGACCGGCGGACACCGACATCTACACGAACAACGACACCGGCTTGATCGTGCGCAACGGCCAGCCCTTCCAGGTCACCGTCCGGACGACGCCGTACACGACGCACGAGAAGTTGGTGGCCGATCTCGGACTGTTCGTTCAGGACACATGGACCGTAAAGCGAGTCACGGTCAACGCGGGCCTGCGGTTCGATTACCTCAACAACGCCGTCGAAGCGCAGGATGCCCCGGGTGGCACCTGGATCGGTCCGCGGCATTACGATCCGCTGACCAACGTGCCCGATTTCAAGGATCTGTCACCGCGTCTCGGCGTCGCCTACGATGTGTTTGGCAACGGCAAGACGGCGCTCAAGGCGACGTTGAGCCGCTACGTCGTGACGTCAACTGTGGGTACGGCGCGCCTGTTGAATCCGATTAATACCTCGGTCAACACAGCGACGCGGTCCTGGACCGATACCAACCACGACGGCATCCCGCAGGTGTCGGAACTCGGACCTCTGAGCAACAGCGCGTTCGGTCAGGTGAACGCCGCGACGCACTACGATCCCGCGACGATCAACGGCTTCGATGTCCGTCCCGACAACTGGGAAGTCTCGACAACGCTCAGCCACGAAATCATGCCGCGGGTCTCGGCGGAGATCTCGTACTTCCGCCGCGCCTACGGACACTTCACGACGACCGACAATCTGGACGTCACACCGTCGGACTTCACGCCCTACTGCGTGACGGCACCGACCGACTCGCGACTGCCAGGCGGCGGTGGGAATCAGATCTGCGGGCTGTACGACATTTCGGCAGCGAAGTTCGGCGTGGCGACACACAACCTTGTCACATTCACGGACAACTATGGCAAGCAGACGCAGGTCTTCAACGGCGTCGACATCTCGGTGAACGCCCGCGTGCGACACGACCTGTTTCTCACCGGCGGCTACGCCACCGGCAATACGCACTTCAACAACTGCGCCGCGTTCGTCGATGACCCGGTGACACAGTTCGGCATTTCGACGGTGGCGACCTATCCGTCGAATCCCGGCACCGGCACCAGCTTCGCGTACTGCGACTACAACACGAGTTGGCTCGGACAGGCAAAGCTGACCGGCTCCTATACGCTGCCGTGGCAGCAGATCCAGATCAGCTCGGTCGTTCAAAACCTGCCGGGGCAGATGATTCTCGCGCAGTGGAACATCACGCAGGCTGACGTCGCGGCCAATGGGTCCCTGGGCCGCGCGCTCTCCGGCGGCGCGAACACGTCGCGCGTCGTGCCGCTCATCCAGCCGGGGACCGACTACACGCCCCGCCGGACACAAGTGGACTTCCGCTTCGCGAAAAACTTCGGCCTGTCTGGGTCACGCCGGGTTCAGGTGATGGCCGACCTGTTCAACGCGTTCAACTCGAACGCCGCGGTCGGCGCGACCTCGAACGCCGGCGAGCCACCGGCGGCGATCAATACAACGTTCGGGCCGTCGTGGCTGAAGCCGCTGAACATTCTGCAGGCTCGGTACGTGAAGTTCGGCGCACAGCTTCAGTTCTGATAGCGGTTGAACTGGTTTTCGATGAGACGGCTGCTCTTTCTCGCCGCGCTGGGTGGCCTCCTGCTGCTCTCGAGGCGCGTCGCTGAACTGCAGACCCCGAATCCCGCCCATTTCCACCATGTGCATCTGAATTCGACCGACCCGGGCAAGACGTTCGAGTTCTACGAGCGGGTCTTCGGATCGAAGCGTGTGAAGTTTCGCGATAAGTCCGATGCGCTGTTCACCGGCCGTGGGTTTCTGTTGGTCAGCAAGGTGGATCGTCCCCCGAAGGACCTCGAGACCACGGCCGTCCGGCATATCGGGTGGGCCGGCGTGGATGGACCGAATGAATTCGCCTGGTGGAAGGCCCAAGGACTCGACTTCCACACGCCGCTGACGCCGCTCGGTCAGAACTGGTTCTTTTACATCTGGGGACCCGACCGCTCGATCGCGGAGGTCTACACCGGCGACAAGAACCACTGGTTCAACCACGTCCACTACTCGGTTGAGGACGTGGCGGCCACGGCCGGCTGGTACGAGAAGCATCTGGGCATGCGGTTCCCGGCCGGCGCCAAGCAGCCGCGCCCGTCCGATCCGGCGCAGCGCTGGGGCACGAGCGCGCGGATGGACGACATCAGCTTCGTCCTCATTTACAAGGATCACTATTACGCCGACTCCGAGAAGCGCCTGCCCCAAGGGCGCACGCTCGACTCCACGCGCGGCAGCCCGGTCGATCACATCGCCTTCTCGTACGAGCGTCTTCAGCCGGAATTCGACCGCATGAAGGCGGCGGGCGTGACGATCGTCGAGCCGATCGCAATGAGACCTGCAGACGATCTGAAGAGTTTTTTCGTGAATGGGCCGGACAACGTGCTTATCGAGATTGTCGAGGCCAAACCAATTCCTGACGGCTTGTGGCGCTAGCTGTCGAATCTTCGAACACTCGGGCTGCCTGAGTCTCACCGCTACGACAACAAATGGCCCGCTCCACTGAGGTCTACCATGAGCCGCTCGCTTCGATTGTCCGCTGCGCCACTGGTCGCCGCACTGTGTCTGTCAACGGTGCTCGCCGGGCAGCCACCGCAATCGTCGGACGCGATCGTGCCCTTCACGATCAAAGTGCCGGACGCGGTCCTTTTGGATCTCAAAGAACGGTTGCGGAACACGCGCCTGCCGCAGGAGATCCCCGATACCGCGTGGGACTACGGCACCGACCTCGCCTATCTGCGCTCGCTTGTCGACTACTGGCGTGACCGGTTCGACTGGCGGGCCGAGGAGCGGAAGCTCAACGCGCTGCCGCAGTTCAAGACCACGATCGACGGCCTCGAGATTCATTTCGTCCATATCAAGTCGAAGGAGCACGGCGCGTTCCCACTGGCGTTGACCCACGGCTGGCCGGGGTCGTTCTTCGAGTTCACCAAGATCGTCGGTCCGCTGACCGATCCGGTGGCGTTCGGCGGCCGGGCTGACGACGCGTTCGATGTTGTCGCGATCTCGCTACCCGGCTTCGGCTTCTCAGGTAAGCCGCGAGAGCGAGGCTACAGCCCGGAGAGAATGGGGCTGATCATCGCGAAGCTGATGGCTCGACTCGGTTACACGCGTTACGGTGTGCAGGGCGGCGACTGGGGCGGGATCATCAGCCGGCTGGTCGCGCTCGACGACGCAGCGCATGTGGCCGGGTTGCACTTGAATTTTTCGCCGGTCGGGCCGCCGCCGGGAGCCAATGCGAACGCGGGTGTCTCGCCGGCCGAGCTCCAGCGATATGAAGCGCGAAACGCTTACATGGCAAATGAGCGTGCGTATCAGCAAATCCAGGGGACCAAGCCGCAAACGCTCGGATTCGCGCTGGAAGACTCGCCGGCCGGCCTCGCCGCGTGGATCGTCGAAAAGTTCCGCGCCTGGTGCGACTGCGACGGCAATGTCGAGAATCGATTCACGAAGGACGAGTTGCTCACCAACATCACCCTGTACTGGGTGACCCAGACGGCGACCTCGTCGGCGCGCATTTACTACGAGAGCCGGCTCGCGCCGCCAAACGCCGGCCGCGTGACCGTCCCGACTGCCTACGCCCTCTTTCCGAAGGAGATCAGTATTCCGCCCCGCGAGTGGGTGGCGGCTCGCTTCAACCTCGTGCGTTGGACCGAGATGCCACGCGGCGGCCACTTTGCGGCCCTCGAGCAGCCGGACCTGCTGGTCGCCGACATTCGCGAGTTCTTTCGAGGTATTCGCACAGAACAGATTCGTCGGTAGTCCAGGCTTCGGCTGGCGAGTCCAGCGTCCAGGCCGCATCGGAGTCTCGTCGGTAGCGGTTCGCAAGAAACGCTGACGCCGGCCTGTAGCCGACGCGGAGGGTGGCGCACTGCTCTTGCGCCGCCGCCGGGGTCGCCGCCACTGACGCCAGCGGCAGAAGGACAGCGGCGAGCGCCGCAACCCTGACGTGTTTCAGCGGTCCGTCGAGTAATTGCCGCGTCTGTGCGCGGAGTTCGGTTCGGTCTCCTGACATGTTCGACTCTTGTGGACTGCAACGCCTGATCGCCGGACGTCAACGACTCGAGCGACGACACGTCCGAACCAAGGCGGCGCATCTGCTCGGAGCGCCCCGGCGCGGGCACCGGCTCCCGGTATGGCACGCGGGATGCCACAACGGCAGCCATGAATGCCGCGGTTTACCTGTGAGTTAGGAGCGCGAGAGAGATTGGCGACGTATTTCGGACAACAGAAGTGTCAGCGTATATACGAACCTGGTCGAGGGGTCGCGTCGTATACGCAGCTGAACATGACGCGCGGATTCCGTCACCGCCTGCGGTCGAGAGGACCGCGTCTCAGCGTGACGCCCTACGCCTTCCTGATCCTGATCGTGCTCGCGAGGCCTGCGCACGCACAGTATGTCCAGATTGAATCGTTCGAGGTGACGCCGTTCGTCGGCGCCAGGCTGGGCGGCACCTTCGATCTGCGCGCGGAGCAAACACTCCAGATTCCCGCCACCTGGAACGACGCCACCAGCTACGGTGTGTCCGCTGGCGTCCGTTTCGACGAGTTCTCCCTGATCGAATTCCGATGGACGCGATCGACGTCTTCGCTGCGGTTCGATGCGCCGCTGGGTTCGGTTGCTGCGTCGCTCGGTGACGTCACGTTGAACCAGTTTCACGCGGACTTCACGCGCGAATTCGTCATCCCCGAAGTCAAAGGCCTGCGATCGTTTCTCGTCGGCAGCGTCGGCGCCACCCATCTGGCCGGCACACACGACGGTTTCACGCGCTTCTCGTTCGGCTTCGGCGCCGGGTTGAAACAGTTCCTGGGCTCCCGGTTCGCGCTCCGCGCCGAGGCGCAATGGCTGCCCATCCTGATCGATCCCGAAGTCAGCGCCTTTGCCTGCGGCTCGGTCGGGCCCACCGGCTGCCTCGTCGTCTTGACCGGACCGGTGACGCAGCAGTTCGAGCTGAGCGTCGGCCCGGTCGTACGCTTCTAGTCAGCACTTCGCCTCTTCTTGACCGACGCCGACGATCGACCACGCGCCGGCCTTTCCGTTCGCGTACTGGATGGTCTCGGTGCCGAAGCCGATAATGCTCGGGCCGTACATCTTGGCGGGAGCGCCCGACACCTGCTTCAACAGCCGCACCAGCGCCGCGCAGTCCTTTCGCCGTTGGTCGCCGTCGAGGCGCTTGATGAAGGCCGTCACGCTCTCGCCGGTCGGTTTGGTCTTCGCTTCAGCCATGGTCACCCTCCAGGTGCCATCCATCTACCACCGGCAACGGTTCAGTTCAAGAGAGTCGTCACTCGCGATACACTCTGCCTACATATCGAGAGGTTTGGATGATCGCAATCATGTGGCAATTCGACGTCAAGCCCGGCCGCGAAACCGATTTCGAACACCTCTACGGCGCCGACGGGGCGTGGACGGCCATGAACCGGCACACACGGTCCTATCTCGGCAGCTCGTTCCTCAACGACCAGAATCAAACCTCGCGATACATCGTCATCGAATACTGGAGCGAGATGCTGGTCTCGGAACCGGCCCGCGGCGTCCGCTCGACCGCGGTAGCGGAGTTCGAGGCGCAGCGGACGGCGCTGATCGAATCGGTCGAACCAATGGGCATTTTCACCGCGCTCGATGTGCCGGATCGGTTCGGTCCGACGTGGTCGCAACGCCAGTAGCCACCATGCGTCCGCAACCTCTCGTCTGCGTCACCGACGTCCAAGCGAGCAGCCGGTGGTACCAACGGCTGCTGAACTGTCGCGGGATTCACGGCGGCAAGCATTACGAGCAGCTCGTGAAGAACGGCAGCCTCGTCCTGCAGCTCCACACCTTCGACGCCGCCCACCATCACGGGCCGATCGCCAATTCCGCCGACCGGCCGTACGGCAACGGTGTGCTGCTCTGGTTCGAGGTGGACGACTTCGACGCGGTCATGCAGCGCGCCGCCGACATGGACGTCGAAATGGTGCTCCCCCGCCATCGCAATCCTCCCGACGGCGACGGCGGTCCCAACCATTGGGAGTGCTGGATGCGCGACCCGGATGGCTACACCGTCGTCGTCGCCAGCCCGTATGGAACCGCGGACGGCGACTGGCGACCGGGCCCCGATCTATTCACGTAAAGCACGCCTCGCTGAAAGAATGACAGGAATCCAACCCATATGATGAGGGGATCGCATTAGGCGGAACGGGAAAGCCGGAGGAACTTCGTGAAACCAGGAAGGCGCGTGCGAAGCGTGCTCACGATCAGCGCGGCCGTGGCGCTCCTCGCGCGCACCGAGTCGGCCGCCGACATCCACGTCATGATCTCGGCTGGTTACTTCGGCGCCTATTCCGAGCTGGGCCCGGCGTTCGAGCGCGCCACCGGCCATCGGTTGATCACCGCGCGCGGCCCCTCGATCGGAGACTCTCCTGAGGCCATACCGACACGCCTGGCGCGAGGCGAGATCGCGGACGTCGTGATTCTGGACGGCACGGCCGCTGACGAGCTTGGCCACCGCGGATTCGTACGCGCCGAGACCAAGGTCGAACTCGCCGGCTCGCTGATCGCCATGGTGGTGCGCGCCGGTGCTCCACAGCCGCACATCGGCAGCGTCGAACAGTTCAAGCGCACGCTGCTCGCAGCGAAGTCCATCGCGTACTCAGACAGCAGCAGCGGCACTTATCTCTCGACGGTGCTGTTCGCAAAGCTCGGTGTCGCAGAGCAGGTGGCGGGCAAGAGTCGGAAGGTGCGCGGCCCACCGTCCGGCGAGCCGGTTGCCGCGGTGATCGCGCGCGGCGAGGCGCAGATCGGATTTCAGCAGGTCAGCGAAGTGATTCACGTCCCAGGCATTACGTTCGTCGGCACGATTCCAACCGAGCTTCAGCTGGTAACGGTCTACGCCGCGGTGCTGACGCGGACCGCCGCGGAGCCCGAGGCTGCCGGCGCGTTGATCCGATTCCTCACGTCACCCGACGCCGCGCCAGTGATCCTGAAGGCCGGACTGACGCCGCGTCCGCAGCGGTAGCGCCGCCGGATTTTCGATTCCCTACGACGTCCTCCGCCACTTGCCGACTGACGTCGGCTTGCCGGCGTCATCCTTGGTCGTCAACGTCAACAGGGTGCCGTCCACTTGCCAATACCGCTTCCGGCTCGTCGCGAGCGGACCGGTACCCTGCGCGGGTTGACCCTCCAGCACGTAGGTGAGCGTGTGGTTCTGCATGTCCACGGCGGTGCGCCCGCTGGTGGAAATGATGCCGTTCTGGACGTCGATGCCGGCAGCTCTCAGCACATCGGACGTCGCCACGTCGGTCCGAATCTCCATGGAGAGGTTGCTGAAGTCGTCGTAGCTCAGGGTGCCCTGGCCTTTCAGCATCACCGGCGGCTTGCCCGGGGGGTAGACCTCGAACGACTCGAGCGTCCATCGCCCTTCAAGATAGGTCCGCGCCTGGTTGACGGTGCCAGCGCCGGTATTCGGAGTACCTCCCTTGGGCTGCCTTTTCTCGGGACCGCAGGCCGCAAGCACCAGCACGAGAGCCGTGAGTGACGCGAAGGTGAGTGATTGTCGCAGCTTCATTTCTTGTCCTCAGTCCTCTTCTGATTGGCGCTCGGCTACTTTCGGGTAATGCCGGACAGTACCACCGGCGTGTCCGCGGCAAAATCGTCGACCTGGACACCGGTCTCACCGCCCGCTTTCACCCGCGCCGCGGCCGCCATCGTCCCGGCGCCGGCGCCGTGGGCATCGACGGTCAGTCGGATCAGCCCGATCAGGTAACCCGCGCGCGACTTGGTGTCGTCGGCCGCCTTCAGAAACGCCACCGGTTTTTCGGTCACGAAGACAATCGTGCGGCCAGTGTCGGACGGCGTTTCCCGCGCCCAGCGGATGACGAACTTGTGACTGCCGATCTGGACGTAGCCGACGTTGGGTGCCTTTCTGAGGGCGGGGATGAATCCGGGATAGCCACCGACCCGGAGTGCCTCCAGAACGGCGTCGCGGTCGAAGTCAGGTGTGTATCGATCGACGTGAACCACGATCGGCGCCGACACCGCCACCCCGGCGGCATTTTCGGCCCGGGCGTTCCCACTGAATGTCTCTGACGTTCCCGGACTTCGAGGCTGCTGCGCAACGGCGGGTATGGTGGCGTAGAGACTCAATACGAAGACGATGAGAAACCATCCACGCACAACATATCCTCCCGTCACGACACGATCTCGAAACCCGTCGAACCCGAAGCCGTCGAACCCGTCGAACCGCTCAGACTACTTCGGCGTCACCCTGAACAACCCGCCCGGATTGGAGTCTTCGAGAATCCACAACGCGCCGTCGGCCGCCTCTTCGACGTCGCGGACGCGATGACCGACGGCCCAGCGTTCGGCCGGCGTCGCGCCGCCCTTCCCATCAAAGGTGATGCGGCTCAGCGACTGGGTGGCGATGCCGCTGATCAGGGCCGAGCCCTTCCACTGCGGAAACATCGCGCCTTTGTAGAAGATGAAATTCCCCGGCGCGATGACCGGCGTCCAGTAAATGACCGGCTTGGCCAGATCCGCGCGCGTATCCGGACTCGGAATCGGCACGCCATTGTAATTGGTGGCGTAGGACGTGAGCGGCCACCCGTAGTTCTTGCCCGGCTCGATCAGATTCAGCTCATCGCCGCCGCGCGGCCCATGTTCGAGTTCCCAGAGGCGACCGTCGGGTGCGAACGCGAGGCCGTACGGCGTCCGGTGGCCACTGCTCCACGTCATCGACGGCGTCAGGTTCGGGGACGTGAACGTATAGGTGCTGACGATGGGCGCGGTCTTGGCCACTTCGGTGTCGCGAGGAGGATCGATCAGTGTGACGCTGGTCGCGCCCACCTGTCCGGCCATCGGGTTACCCGGCGCCGGTTTGCCGTCGAGCGTCAGACGCAGGATCTTTCCCAACGCCTGGTTCGGATCCTGCGCGGGCGTCATGCGCTGACGGTCACCCACGGCCAGGAAGAGATACTGGCCGTCCGGCGAAAAGGCAATCTGCGCACCGAACTGTCCGCCTTTACCCTTGGGCATGTCGCGCCACAGCACTTCCAGGCCATCCAGGCTGGCCGTGCCCTCACCGATTGAGAGTCTGGCTCGCGCGAGCGCAAGGCTCGAGCCGCCTTCGCCCGGCTCCGCATACGTGAGATACACGTGGTGGTCCGCAGCGTAGCGCGGCGAAACGAAGACGCCGAGCATCCCGCCCTGACCCTGATACAGCACCGGCGGCACGTTCGCGATCGGAGTCTTCGCGCCCTCCTGAGTCACCAGCCACACCGGACCGACTTTTTCAGTGACGAGCATCCGGCCATCGGGCAGGAACGCGATACGCCACGGCAGCTTGAACTCGGCGACTTTGGTCATCGTGAATGGCAGGTCCGGCTCGGGTTTCAACGTGCCCGCGTTGGTTTGTGCCTGCGCGGTGCCCGATACCAGCGTCAAGAGTACGACCGTCTGGAGAAGTGCCTTCATGTCTCTCCTCGGCCCAACGACGTTCGAGGCCTCTCCTAAGGATACCTCCGCTCGACAGGCGAGCGCGGCGTTACCGTCCGCCGTCCGAGGGACCGCACCACCCGGGCAGGTAGTGGGCGTCCTGGCTTTTCGCCAGCTTCATCGCCTGTTGTACGGCCGCCGCAAAATGTTCCTTGACCCTCCGACGGTCGAGGCGACGCCGCAGAAAGTCGGCCCACAGGAACTCGCTGAACGGCGTCGTATCCTTGGCGAAGCCTCCCGCGCGTCGCAGTTCTCCAGCGAGGCTGCGGAACGGATCGTCTTTCAGCTCGTCCACGCGCCTGGGAATCCTGGCAAAACTCACTCGACGCCCATCGGCATCGTAGGGATGCACCCAGCTGTGGTGATCGAGCACGATCCAGAACTGCTCCGGCTCGAGCATACTCAAATCGGCGATCACCGTCACCAGGACCTGCTCGATACCTTCGCCGAGCAACGCCAGCGCCAGATGGTGATGATCGATGATGTAGTGGCGCTGGTTGGGACCGAGGATCACCGGCATCATGTGATCGCCGAGAAATCGTCCGATTTTTCTGGTCGGTCGCTTTCGGAGACCGCGGCGCTTGTCCCTGACCTCTCGCATGCCGACCGTTATCTGCGTCGGCCGGAGGCGCGAAATCGGGACTGGCGTGAGAACGGGATCTCGAACAAGAGCCATGACACACCTCGCGACTAGTTTCGATTTCCGCGCCGATCGTCGGGGTCGTCCGGTGGGTGACGCCGCCGGTCGGTCATTCTGAACATGGCGTGCACGAAGAGCGCGACACCGGCGAACAAAAGGCACGCCACCGCCACAAACCCCCAGCCCCTCGGCACGGGTGGAGTGTGCGCCCGCCTTTGATAAAGAATCCAGCCTACTCGGCGCGCGGAACCAGGAATGCGCGATTCCACGCGGCATGATCGATCAAGTAGTGCCGGGATATCGATGATGAGATCGCCGGGCTGATGCCCCTGGACGGCATGTTGAGCTGTATCGCCGCAAACCAGCCGCGGTCAACCTGATCGACCAGCGACTGCTCATCAAGTCGCCCGAGCAGTATCTGCTGGCCTGCATTGAAGACATCGACTTCAACCGGTTTGCCGGCCCAGAAGCACAAGGCCAGGTCTTCGCACATCGCGGGACCGCGCTGGCCGCTCAAGAACGCGATCTGGCGCGCCGCGTCAGCGGTCTCGGCCGCCCGCGGATTGATCCAGTATTCCTTGAACCGATGATCGGGCTTGAACGCAGCCAGCGCCGCGATGACCGGAACGATCAGGCAGCCGGCCATCATCGTCGTCGCCGGCTGCAGGCCGCCAGGAACCGGACGACCGTCGCCGAAGCGTTCGAGCGCGACGCCGGCAGCCAGGCAGAGCGCCCAGTCCGCGTCAAAGAACACGTTCCAGTTGACGCCGGCTCCCGCCCCTGACACCGCGCCGATGGCGGCCGACACGCCGGCGTAGATCGTGACGAAGAGGACGGCGGAGTCGTGCGGATGCTTCCGAAACAGCCGCAGTCCGAAGGCGATCAGCACGATCGACCGCAGCAGCCATTGAGCCGCCATCCCGGCACCTTTCAACGGCAGGACGGCTCGAGGCAGCGTCATCGACTCGATGACGCGCGGCCCGAACGCCGCGACGACCATCGCAGTTGCCAGCGCGCCGACGACGACGATGGCAAGCGCCAGCCGCCAGGCACGCCGGCGATCAGTGCCGGCGAGCCAGAGCAGGCAGGCGATCGGGACGGCAACGAGGTTCTGTTTCACGAATATCGCGAGCACCAGCGGCACCGCCGCGACGACTGGCGCCAGGCGCCCGGACGGAGCGCGCAGCAGCGCGATCAATCCGGCACTCGCGATCGCGTGGCCGATCATCTGGGGATCGTCGATTCCCACATAGTCCGTGAAGACGAACGTCGTGCCGGCGAACAGCAGGGCGCCGAAACACGCGTGGGCGCGCCGGCATCCGAGCGCCACGGCAGCCGCGACGAGAGCGAGCGTCCAGACACCAAACGACACCAGTGAGAGCAAGCGTCCGGCGATGATCGGATCGTGAACAAACCTGGTGGCCGCAGCGACCGCGAAGAAGGACAACGGTGGATAGTTGTTGAAAAAGTACAAGCGTCCGGCGAGGTATGGCGAAAGCCCGTTGATGACATCGGCCGCGTGATAGGCATTCCACCCCTCGTTGTAGTTGAGGGGTACGTGGCGAGGCAGGGTCAGGACCGCGCGCAGCATGGCGAGGCTGCAGCCCCCCAAAAGGGCGGCCCAGACCAGGAATCGGACGCTGGGGTCGCGGAAATCGACCTTTGCTTGTGTTCCAGGGCCGTCTGCCGTTGGCATGGGCCATTCTAGCGGGCCCTGAGTCCGACTTTTGCAGGTACGATGTCCACCTCAGGCGAGTGGATATCCCCTGAATTTATTTATGTCGACGCGCTGGACTCCCGTCACGGGACACGCGACGATAGGAACATCCTGCTGACACGAGTCTGACATCTTGCGGCAACTCACGATATGGCTCCTCGTCATCGCGTTGCCGGCGCGGTTTGCGGCGGCACAACCGAGCACGGGTGTGATCGCCGGCCTGGTGACCACGCAAGCCGGAACGGTGCGGCTGGCGGGCGCGGTCGTGACGATCGTCGATCGGTCCACCCATCAGGTGACACATCTGGTCTCTCGAGAGGACAGTACGTTCGGCTCGGAAACGTTGCCGGCTGGGGACTACGAACTGACCGGCTCGCTCGAAGGCTTCGTGACGACGACGGTCGTCGCCCATCTCTCAACCGGCCAGACGTTGAATGTCTCGATTGATCTGCCGATCGCCACACTGACGCAGCGCGTGGACGTCACCGCATCGAGTCCGGTCTCGGCCGAGGGCACGCTGTCTCCGAGCGACGGCCTCACCAGCCAGGACATCGATCAGTTCGCGCCTGGTGGCGGCTTGACGGGATCGCTGCGTCTGCTGGCGAGTATTCTCGAAGTGCCTGGCGGCTTCAGCATCAAGGGCGGTCGTCCGAGTCAGGCGGGCATGCAGATCGGATCGAGCACGCTCGCCGATACGGCGACCGGCCTGAGCCACATCTCACTGCCTGACGATGCCATCGACTCGGTCGCGGTGCTGCCCAATCCCTACGCGGTCGAATACGGGCGGTTCTCGTCGGGCCTCGTGGTGATTCAGACGCGGCGAGCCGCCGATCAATGGAAGATTCGGCTCAACAACTTCGCGCCGGCCTTTCGAATCGAACGAGGGTGGTCGCCGGTCAATATCTCAGGCGTCGGGTACTGGGCGCCCAGACTCGAGGTGGGCGGTCCTCTCGTCAAGGATCGGTGGTTCCTGGAACAGACCGCGCAGTTCCGCTACACCGCCAGCGATGTGCCCAGTCTGCCGCCCGACGAACTCCGCGTGTCGCGGGCGCTCAGTTCGTTCACGCGTGTCGATGGCAACCTGACGTCGAACCAGACGCTGGTGGCGACGGCGGGCGTGTTTCCCGGCGTGGCGCTCGACGCGACGCTCGGGACATTCACGCCGCCGCCGGCCACAGTCGATCTCAACACCTTCGCGGCGGAAGCCAGCGTGACTCACCGGGTGGTCTGGAGCAACTCGCTCTTCAGCGAGACGACCATCCACGAGCACAGCTATCGGACCGACGTGCTCCCTCAGGGGACCGCCACCATGCGGCTGTTGCCCGACACCACACTCGGTAACTTCTTCAACAATCAGGACCGGCACACCGGCACCGAACAGATCGTCGAGACCATGTCTGGTACGCAGAACACCTGGGCGGGCGTCAACCTGTTCAAGGTTGGCATGGACCTGCTGCACAATTCGTATGACGGCGACAGCGCCAGCCGGACGGTGCTGATCGAACGAGCCGACGGCACGCTCGCTCGTCGTCTGGACTTCTCGGCGCCGCTCACGACACAGTCCACGGACACGACGGACGTCGCCCTGTTCGCGCAGGATCGGCTCCAGCCGAACGCGAACTGGTACCTGGAACTCGGAGCGCGCGTCGATCGAGACGGTGTCGTCGGCCGCTTCAACGTGACCCCTCGCATCGGCACTGCCGTGGTGCTGACCGAATCGGGCAATGCGGTCGTTCGCGGCGGCTTTGGCCTGTTCTACGAGCGGACGCCTTCGACCGCCGCGGTCTTCGATGATTTCGAAAGCGAGATCGACACCCGGTTCGCGAGCGATGGCACCACCCCGCTCGGACCGCCGGTCACCTTCACGCACGTCACCGGCAACCTGCAGACAGCGCGAAGCCGGACGTGGGACGTCGGGTACGATTATCGATTCAACAGCCACTGGTCGTTCCACGCCACCGCACTCGATCGCGAAGGCGATCACGAGCTGATCGTCAACCCGGTGCAACTCGGCGCCACCGGCCAGCTGCAGTTGACGTCCACCGGACAGTCGCTCTACCGCGGCCTCGAGGTCGGCATCCATTTCAGCCACAGCCCCGCCGCGGACTTCAACGCCAGCTATACCTGGTCGATGGCCCGGGCCGATCTCAACAGCCTCACGAACTACTACGACGCGGTGATGGCGCCAGTCATCGGCATCAACGCCTACGCTCCCAGCAGTACCGACGTGCCGCATCGTCTGACGGCGCGAGGGCGTGTGATGCCAACGAAACGCTGGCTGCTGCTCGGCATCTTCGACTGGCGAACCGGCGTACCGTACTCGATCGTCGACGAATCGCTCGACTTCGTCGGTCCGCGCGACAGCCAGCGTTTTCCCGACTTCGTGCGCCTCGAAGTCGGGGTCGAGCGGCGCTTCCAGGTCGGGAAGCTGCAGCCGTGGATCGGCGTGCGGGTCTGGAACGCGCTGAACGCGTTTTTACCGGCCGACGTGCAGGCAAACCTCGGCTCGCCGGCGTTTGGATCCTTCTACAACTCCGAGTACCGCCAGCTCCGGATCCAGGTGAGGTTCGAGCGCTAGATGACCCGGAGGCAGCTCGTCGCCACGGCCTTCGTCGTTCTGGTGTGCGCGATCGCAACCACGCCGACCGTGAGGGCCGACGACGCCGTGCCCCGGCGGCTGCAGACGCTCGAACAGCAGGTCGCGTCCGACTCCGAGAACCTGGTGCTGGCGGCCGAATATCGGCAGGCCATCATCGAGGCCGCGCAGTTCGATCGCGCGATCGACTTTTTCAAGCGGATCGTCAAGAACCACACCGGTGCGAACGTGCAGCTCAGTCTGGCCCTCGCCTACGTCGACCGTGTGCCGACCTCCGGCGAACTCAAGCGTCTGTACCTCGGCCGCGACGCGATGAGTGCGTTGACGAAATCGATCGCCCAGCGGCCGACGGTCCTGGCCTATTTCCTG
Organism: uncultured Acidobacteriota bacterium; assembly: GCA_963711765.1. Classification (GTDB taxonomy): domain Bacteria; phylum Acidobacteriota; class Vicinamibacteria; order Vicinamibacterales; family CAVVIG01; genus CAVQFC01. The sequence continues at coordinate 318,387 of CAVQFC010000002.1, forward strand.
CGCGGCGTCATCAACCTGTATTACAACCGCTCGATCTTCAATCGAACCGACAAGGGCGTCGCCGATCTGACCCAGGCGCTGCGCCTTGTGGACAGCGACACGCCGCCGCTGCTGATGGCCCGGACGCAGCGAGCGCTCGGCGACGGCTACTTCAGGCTCGGACAACTCGGGAAAGCGCGGGAACTGTGGAGCGCCGCCGCCGCTCAGAATCCTGACGACCAGGCGCTGCAGGATCGTCTGCGCCACGACGGCCAGCAGCTGGAGTGGATCGTCGGCGCGGCTCTCGCGGCCGAGCATCGCGTCGACACCAGCCTTGCGGGGCTGCTGCCGATACGCTGACTCCGGGCGCAGGCGTGTCAGGACAGTTGCGCGCGCAGCAGACGCGACCTGGCGCCGGCGCGTCGCCACCATCGCTGCACCGGATGGGCGCCATACCCGATCACCGTCCAGGACGGTCGCAGCGTGAAATCGGTTTCGCGTACCGCGTGATAGAAGAGCGCAGCCGTCGTCGGGATGCCGTCGACGAGGTGGATGACGCTGCTGTTGATGCAATGGATCTCGGCCGCGTCGCGAATGAGCTTCCGGTACGCGAGGAGGTTGTTGAACGGATTGGTCCGCGGATCGACGTAGACGACCGGCAGCTTCGACGCGATCGTCAGCTCGTAGATGCCACCGGTGCCTTCGCGGTGCGCCAGGCAGTAGCCGCCGGCGGCCGGCGCGAGCCGGTCGTACAACTCCTGTTCGTGCGGGATGACGCGCGGGAGCGCAAATCGCGAGTAACGAAGCTCGAACGGCATGTTCAATTGCCGGTAGAAAGACACGTCGAACCGATCCCGATCGGTATGTTCGTGACCGACTCGAAGGATCCGGCTGCCCTTCTCGCGGCTGAACCGTTCGACATCCTGAGGCCAGGCATCGACGGGAAACGGCTGCACCCGGGGTTGTTCGCTGTACAGGGAACGGACCGTGTCGAGGTACTGCCGCTTGCACGGAACATAGATGACCTCGTGCTCGTCGGCCAGTGCGTTGACGAGGCCGTTGCAAATGAGATGGTCGCCGAGTCCCGGATGGTGCCAGACAACGAGCGTCTTCACGTGTGATGGTTTCCTGTTGTCCTCTAATATTATAGAGATACCTCATGCAGAGCGCCCTGTGAGCGTCGATCTCGTCATCGTCACCGCGGCCTCGTCGAACCATTTCGGTGCGCTGTGTCTGATGCTCGAATCGCTGCGCGATCTCGACGCGCGCGTGGAGTGCTACGACATCGGCCTGACGGCGGACGAAGCGCGGGCGCTGCCGCGCTGGCCTGGCGCCGTGCACCACACCTTCGACTACGCGTTGCAGCCGCCGTTCATGCACGTGTCGGTGAACGCCGGCGAGTACGCGTGGAAGCCGGTGATCGTCGCGGAGGTCGTGGAGCGATCGCGGGCGAGCACGAAGCCGTACGACGTGCTCTGGGCCGACGCGGGCTGCTATTTCCACGCGCTGCAGCCGATCGCCGATCGGATCGCGGCCGGCGGCGGTCTGTGGGTGCGCACGTCGGCCGGCACGATGCGCGACTGGACGCATCCGCTGATGTTCGACCGGTTGAACGCGGACAGGGCGGCATTCGCCGACAAGCCGAACGCGGACGCGACGCTCGTCGGCTTCGGCATCGCCAGCGGGCCGGTGGCGCAGCGCGACACCGTCTATCACCGCATCGTCGAGCCGTGGCGCCGGTGCGCGGTGGACAGAGCGTGCATCGCGCCGGAAGGCTCGTCGCGGAAGAATCACCGCCAGGACCAGGCCGTGCTGTCGTATCTCGTCCATGCCGGCGGGTACCGCTTCGCGGCCGATACGCGGGAAGCGCTGGGGATCCGCACCAAGTGTGATCGCTGGTTTTACCAGTACATCGGCTACGGCGTGCCGCGGCGAATGTACGCCGCAACCTGCCTCGAATGATCGACATCTCGCTCTCGACGCACGGCGGGCTCTATCGCGACTGGCGGAAGGCGCTCGATTTTGCGCGCGCGATTCCCGATGCGCCGCCGGCCTCGCCAGTCGTGTTCCACATGTTCTGGCGCAACTCGCGCGGCCCGTTCTGGCGCCGCCGCCGGACCTTCGGCCGCAAGCAGGCCCTGCCGGTCAAGGCGTTCTACGCCACGCAGGATCTGTCGCGCTGTCGTCTGATCATGTGGTCCGACGAGGATCTGTCGTCGAATCCGTGGCTGCAGTCGTTCGGCGATCGCCTCGAGTGCCGGGTCTACGCGGTCGACGACGAAGTGCGCGGCACGGCGATCGCCGACCACCCCGCACTGTTTCGTCAGCGCGATCGCAAGGTCTGGCGCGACGGCGACCTGTTCCGCATCCTCGTCCTGCATAACTACGGCGGCGTTTACGTGGACATGGACATGGTGCTGCTGCGATCGATCGGCGCGCTGCTCGATCAGGAGTTCGTCTATCAGTGGGAGCACTACGAGAACTGGCAGAACGGCGCGATCATGCACGCGCACAAGGGCAGCGCGCTCACGCGCGCGCTGATCGACGGCGTGATCGAGCTGCCGCCCGGTAATTTCAACTGGGGCCGCGAGAACCTGCAGCGCGCCGCGCGGCGAGGCGTCGCGGTCACCGTCTTCCCGTCCGCGTTCTTCGACACCGAGTGGACCGCCGACCACGCGTTTCAGCCTTTCAGGCGGACACCGGCCAGCCGCGAGCTCTACGATGGCGCTTTCGCCTGGCATTGGCACAACAAGTGGGACGAGGCGATTGAACCGGGCAGCAAGTTCGAGATTCTCGAGGCGGCGATGGACGACCGTCTCATGAAGCGCGGCTTTGCCGCCGCGCCGGCGCTCGCATGAGCACCGACACATCGTCTTCCCTCGGCCACCAGGTCGCGCGCATCGCGCGCCTCGTCTGGGCGGAGCGGCGTCCCTACCTGCTGGGGTCGATCTTCGTCGCCATCAGCATCGGCACCTCGCTCGCCTATCCGTACGTCATCCGCCTGATCATCGACGATGCGATTCAGGGCGGGCAGCTCGATCGCCTCAACCGCCTGTCGTTGATGCTGCTCGGAATCCTGGTCGTCGAATCGCTGTCCACGTTCGGCCGCGATTATTTCTTCGGCCTCGGCGCGGGCCTGGTCGGCGTGCGCATCCGCCGGCTGACCTTCCGGACACTGCTGGGACAGGACATCGAATTCTTCGATCGTCGCGACACGTCGGCGATCACGACCCGCCTCTGGTCCGACGTGCCGCCGCTCGAGGCCATCCTCGGGGAAGAGTTGGCCGAGAACACACGCGCGTTCATTTTCGCGGTCTGCGGGACCGGGCTGCTGTTCTACACGTCGCCGTCGCTGACGGGGCTGATGCTGCTCGCGATTCCGCCGATCGCGGCTGCCACGTCGATCCTCGGCCGGCGCGTCAAATCGCTGGCGGGCGATCTCCAGACGGCCCATGCCGATGCAGGCGCCGCTGCGGGCGAAGTGCTGGCTGGCGTTCGTACCGTGCGCGCGTTCGGACAGGAGCCGAACGAAGGCGCGCGCTACGACGGCGTGCTCGATCGTGCGCTCGACGTCTGGCGGCGTAAGGCGCGGGCGCGAGCGACGCTCGGCGGTCTCTCACTCATCGGAAGCGAATGCGCCGCGCTCCTGGCGATCTGGGTGGGCGGACGGTTGATCGTCGCCGGCCGGATGACGACCGGCGGCCTGGTGTCGTTCATCCTGTACGCACTGTTTGTCGCGCGCGGCTTCCGCAACAGCGCCCGCTTCATCGGCGAGGTCATGCGCGCCCTCGGGGGCATGCAGTGGCTGCTCGATCTCCTCGACGAGACGCCACGCATCCCGCTGAACGGTGGCGAGACGCCAGCGGACATGGATGCCTCGATCACGATCGAACAGCTTCGGTTCAGGTATCCGACGCGCCCGGACGTGGAAGCGTTGCGCGGCATCGATCTGACGATCGCACCAGGCGAAGTCGTGGCGCTGGTCGGCAAATCCGGCTCCGGCAAGTCAACGCTTCTGAATCTGATCCTCCGCTTCTACGATCCGGACGAAGGGCGCGTTCTTGTGGGCGGCCGCGATGTGCGGCAGCTCGATCCGGCATGGCTGCGCTCGCAGATCGCCACCGTCATGCAGGAACCGACGTTGTTTTCCCGGAGCGTCGCGGACAACATCCGCTACGGCGTCGAGTCGAATGATGCCGACGGCGTGGCAGCGGCCGCCCATTTGGCCCGGGTAGACGAGTTCATCGAACGCCTTCCCGAACGCTACGACACTCAGGTCGGCGACCGCGGCGTACAATTGTCCGGCGGGCAGCGGCAGCGCGTCGCCATCGCGCGGGCGCTGCTGCGGCGCCCGAAGATCCTGATCCTGGACGAGCCGACCAGCGCGCTCGACGCCGAACTCGAATCGGTCGTTCACGATGCCCTGCAGGCGATCGACTACCGACCCACGACCCTGATCATCGCCCACCGCCTCTCAACGGTCGCCTCGGTCGATCGCGTCGTCATTCTCGATCAGGGCCGGATCGTGGCGAGCGGAACTCATCAGGAACTGCTGGGCGCGTCCGCGTTCTACCGGCAGCTCGTACACACGCAGCTGGTCACGCAATGACGGCGGGTTGGTATCGTTCGGAGAACCCGGCGCCATCATTTCAGAGAACGCTCAAGCGAGCGACGCGCGACCTGCTTCTGTCGGCGCTGCCGGTCCAGGACGTTCGGGGACGTGTGATGGTGCTGCCTTCGCGGCACGCCCCGCCGAGGCTCACCAGAAAAGGGATCGCGTCACCATTTCACGGTCTGTTTTCGGAGTTCCATTCGGTGTTGGGCGCCCTCGCCTACGCTGAGACTCACGGCGCCATCGCGGTGCGTGTCGATTTCGACAGTCCGCTGTATGTTGATCCGGGGTACTCATCCAACTGGTGGGAGATCTTTTTCGAGCAGGCCACGATGTACACAGGTGGTCGTTCACGTCAGGGCTGCAGTCACGGTGCGGACATCGAAGTGCGGCTGGATAGCCGGGTCCGGAAGGTCGGCCGGTTCGGCGGATTTTCTGATCTGGTGCAGGGCGCCACGCCCTACCTGTACCCGATGACCTTCGGACTGAGCCGGTCGGAATTACACCGGCTGATTGTCGAGTACGTCCAGGTCCGGCGGGAGATTCTCGACGCGTCCCAGAGCCTGGTGTCCCGCAGCTTCGATCCAGACGCCTACGTCGTCGGCGTTCACTACCGCGGAACCGATGCGACACATGGGTGGTCCGGCAAGCTCTCGCATTATCGAACGACGCCTGTTCCGTACGCCACCTATGCCGACGAAGTGCGGCGCGTGATCGGCGCCGCACGGCCGCAACGGTTTCAAGTGTTCGTGGCGACCGACGAAGTCGAGTTTCTGGAGTTCATGCGCGCGCAGTTTCGCGAGATGGTCGTGACGTCCGACGAGTCGCCGCGGGTCCCGGCCGGCAGCCAGGGCATCCATCTCGACCCGGCCCTCAACGTGTCGAACTACCTGAAGGGCCGTTCCGTACTTGTCGACTGCCTGACGCTCGCCGCCACCGACTACCTGGTCAAAGGACGTTCGAACGTGTCGGACGCGGCGCTGATTTTCAACCCGTCGATGCCATACTCGTTCCTGCCCGATATCGAGGTGGCGACGCTTGCTCATCTTGCGGGTGTCACTGAGGCGCGTCACCCGATGGCGACAGATCGTTAGGGCGCGGCCTGATGATGTAATCGAACAACGTCATCTGTCGATTCCGGAGAAACTCCACCAGCAGCGCCGTCCACGACGAGTAGGAGTAGAGTCCGTCGTAGAACTCGGGTGCCATCCGCCGGATTTGCGGAAGCCGCGACCATGGGATTGTCACCAGATCGTGGTGTTCGTTGTGGTACCCGACATTGAAGCAGACCTTATTGAGCGGGCCGTAATAAGAGTACAGTTTCCTGGTCCGGCACCCGCGCCAGGTGCTCCTGGATCCAGCGCGCGCCGAGCGGATGCAGGCCGATCGCGAAAACGGTCGATGCGATCAGATACTTGAACGGGCCGGCGCCGGCCACCACGGCCAGCACCACCAAACAGGCAGCCTGAATGACGATATTCGCCACCGTCCAGGCGTCCACGAGGCGTACCTTCACCCGGGTCGGGCGAACCGCGCCCTGAACGAAAATGGTGCCGGCCAGCCACGCCGCCTTGGCGAACCCCGAACGGCCGACAAGTGCAGACTCGGTCGGGCCCGGAACGCTGGCGTCCAGATCCATGTCCCCCATGTGTCGGTGATGCAAAAGGTGATACTTGGCAAAGGAAATCGCGCTCGGCACGACCAGCGGAATGTTGGCGACGATGCTGATCAGCCGATTCGGCGTGCGGGATCTGAAGACCAGGTTGTGACTGCAGTCATGAATCAGCGCCCACAGCGCATGATCGAGTGTCGCACCGACGATGTAGGCGCAGGGCAGCCACCAGATCCAGCTGCGTGAGCCAAGCAGTAAGGCCACGCTGATTTGCGCAATGACCAGGCCGGTGATCCAGACCGCCGTGATCGGCGTGTATCCAGCCAGGCGACGCAGCTCCGGATGCGCGGTCAGTATCCTTCGTCCACGCTCTGCATGTGGCTCGCCGTGTGCGACGCGAATGTAGTCCAGACCGCTCACGTCGCGAGTGTGACGTCCGGCATGTGCATTTGCAAGCAGAGTTTGCGTATATGGAACGCGTGGCTATCGACGGCTCGTCGCTTCGAGCGATGGCCGCTCATGCCAGCGCAGCACACGCAATGCCCGCACGCTATTCCACCGACTCGCCTGCCCCACTGACTCGTCGAACGGAAACGCGAGCGACTCGTCGTACGAACGTTCGAGCAGCCATCGACCGTCGGCTCGACGCCGGCTCGCGACGACCTGCACCGCATCGCTCATGCGCGGATCGGGACGGGCGCCGGCGGCTCTGAAATAGTCGAGCGCGCGCAGGATGTCGTAGTGGTAGCGGGGCGGGAACGCGAATTCCAGGAACTCCGGATTCGCGACCTCGCCGGTCGAACGTCGTCGGAAGAGACCGCGTTCGAGCAGGTACTCCTCGCCTCGACGCCGCGATGCCGCGATCTCGGGAGCGGACCCGACAGCGCGCTCGGTACTCGAGCAGGCCTTCGAGCACGCAGATGGTCGAATGGAAGCGACGAACGCGCGCTCTTCGGCGCGTCGCAGTTCCACCCGCCGTCTTCGAGTTGTTCGCTGACGAGACGATGCGCGAGACTCTCGCTCGGACGGCCGAAGTAGGCGCCGAGCGCGAGCGCTCCGCCGTTGATGCAGGGTTCGGTCTCGCCCTCGAAGAACGGCTTGCCGCCCAACGACTCGTGCCACCGGAAGCCTGCCTCGAGGACGCGCCATCGGCCGAGTGGACCGCAGTGGTTCGTAGCGATCAACGCCGGTCGCCCGCAGCAGCTGCAACGTGAAAAGGGTCGGCAGCCAGTCGGGCGCGTCCGAACGATGCCACGATCCGTCCGGCCCCTGGGCCGCGAGAATCTGTGCGCCCAGCTCCTTCGCACGGAACGCGCGCGCGCTCAGCGGCGACAGCCCCCGCGGGCGCGTCCGTCAGATCGCGCATCGTCTGCCAGCGGATGGCGGGGTCCGAATCGAGCAGCCAGTCGATAGTGTCCACGGCGGGATATTACACTCACGGCCGTCTCGGCTTCACCACACGTACCTCTCGACAGGTCGTTCAGAGATGACCTGAGACAGGAGCATCATGGCGTGACAACAAAGGACATCTGCAACGGACGTGCTTTGGTATAACGCTTCGATAGTTACGCCAATCGCGCCGGTGCAACGGAGTCGAGAATGGTCCTGGAATCGCTCGTGCAAGATGTGCGCTACGCGGCTCGCGAGCTGCGCGCGTCCCCGTCGTTCTCGAGCGTCGCGATCCTGACGCTTGCAGTCGGGATCGGTGCCACAACCGCCATCTTCAGCACGGTCAACGCCACACTGCTTCGACCGCTCCCCTACGCGCATGCCGACGAACTCGTGGACGGACACACACGATTGACCGATGGTCGCGCGACCAGCGGCCTGGTCTCCGGCGCCGAGTTGGAAGCCCTGACGCGGATGCCGTCCGTCGTGGCGCGTGCCTCTGGGGTAACCGCCACGCCGATGGACCTTGCGATACTGCGCGACGATGGGACGGTGGTGCCGATTGCGGCGAGCGGCGTCGCCGCCGGTTTCTTCGAGACGCTTGGCCTGCCGATGACGCTCGGCAGAGCCTTCAGCGACGACGACCATGTGAATCCAGGCCGGGACGCACCGACCTCCGTCGTCATTTCCACCAGGCTGTGGACCTCGATGTTCGGACGCGACCGCGGCGTGGTCGGCCGCCCGCTGCGCCTCTCCGAGTTCGCTGGCGCCACCACCATCGTCGGAGTCGCATCTCCCGAGCTCGACATGCCGCACGGAACAGATGCCTGGATCAACATTCGACTGCCGCCAAACGCTGGCAACCACGTATTCAGAGCCATCGTCCGGCTGCAGCGCGGCGTCGGCGTTGGCGCGCTCGAGTCCGCCGGCCGGATCGCCATCGCGGAAGTCGGCCGGACTGTCCCCAACGCCGTCGGCCGGGAGTACATCTTCCGATCGCTGCTGGCGTCCACTGTGGGTGATCTGCGTCCGACGCTGCTGATCGTGCTGGGCGCTACGGTGCTGCTCCTCGTCTTGGCCTGCATCAACGTCACCAACCTGTCGCTGGCGAGAGGCGTCGCTCGCGCGCACGACATCGCGATGCGCAGCGCCCTTGGAGCCTCTCCGGTACGCCTGGTGTGTCAACTGCTGACGCAATCCATGCTCCTGGCAATCACCGGCGCCGTTGCGGGCATCACGCTGGCGTATGCCGGTGTGCGGGCGTTCATGATTGCCGGAGGCGCGCAGCTGCCGCGTCTCGAGACCGTCCCGATCGACGCTCGCGTGGCGGCGTTCGTCATCGTCGCCGTCGTCGTGACCGGAATCGCGAGCGGCCTCGCTCCGGCGATCCGACTCGCGGGCACGGACGTGAAGACGCTGCTGGCGGACGGCTCCCGCCGGTCCACTCCCGGTGGCAAGGTAGCGCGCCTGATGTCCGCGATGGTCATCGCGGAAGTCGCGCTCGCGATCGCGCTCGTCGCGAGTGCGGGCTGGCTGATTCAGAGCTACGGCAGGCTGCGCGCGACCGATGCCGGCTTCTCCACTAGCGGTCGCCTGGTGATCGACATCCGGCCACTCCAACTGCTTCCGGACAACGAGCGGGCGGATGCGTGGTCCGAAGACATGCTCAACCGCGTGCGGACGACGGCAGGGAGCGCTGCGGTCGGATCCGGTTGGAGCTATCCGCTCGGCGCCGACCACGATGGCACGACCAATGTCGAGCTCACCGCCGACGCGCCGCATCCCGATCGGGTGCAGTCGAGCCATATGCGCGTAGCCAGTCGAGGCTTTTTCGATGCGATGGGCGTCCGGCTGGTCGATGGACGAGCGTTCAGTGCCGACGATCGGCGCGGCACGGAGCCGGTCGTCGTGGTCAGCCGCAGCTTCGTCCAGAAGTTCGTCAGTGGCCGGGATCCGCTCACGATGAAGATTGCTTTCGGATATCCGGACGTCGATCGAAAGACGCCGAGCCGGATCGTTGGCATTGTCGACGACGTGCGCTACGCGTCGCTGGCGGTTGACGCGGAGCCGACGTTCTACATCCCGAATACCCAGCAAATATGGCCCAATGTCAGACAGACGGTCGTGGTCGCTGTACCGTCTGGCGATCCCACCGTCCTCGTCGAACCTATCCGGGCCGAGCTGCTGCGCCTTGATCCGCAGCTCCTGCTCACCTTCACCGCGGCGCCGCGGATTATCGACGCGGCAACCACGAATCAGCAGCTGGGCATGTCGCTGATGCTGTCGTTCGGCAGCGCTGCGCTCCTGCTCGCCGCAGTCGGAGTGTATGGTGTCATCGCCTACGTGGCTTCGAGCCGACGAATTGAGTTGGCAACGCGAATGGCGCTCGGCGCCACGCCGGCGCACGTATTCAGGCTGATGATGCGGTCAGCGCTGCACGTGGCCCTCGTCGGCGGCACGATTGGCGTCGGCCTCGCCTATGCCGGCGGGCGAATGCTGGCGGGCAATGTCTTCGGCATCTCGGCGGGCGATCCGCTGATCCTCGCAGGCGCGGCGTCGATCGTGGTGATGGTCGCTTCGGCCGCGATGCTGATTCCCGCCATCAGAATCAGCAGACAGGATCCGATTCGCGCGCTTCGAGCGGAGTAGAGTCGATCCCGCAACGCCCCTGGCGCAATTGCGGCACGACGTAGCGCGGGCCTTTCAGGCCCGCCTCTCACGCGACCCTGAAAGGGTCGCGCTACACAGATCTGAAATCTCCGATGCCCAACGTCACACCAGCCAGCGGGACGCGCCCAGCACCAGTGCGAGCGTCAACGCAGCGATCGCGCACTCCCCGACCACGCCGACCACGAGCGGCCGCCATCCCTGCTTCGAGAGCAGACGGAGATTGGTGCGGAGGCCAATCCCGGCAAAACTGAATAGAAAGGCCCAGCGCGACAAGTTCGCAAGATCGGTGGACTGAGGTCGCGAAAACGCGCCGAGCGTCGCGAGGATCGAGACGGCGAGAAATCCGAGAACGAACTTCGGGAACTTGTCCCACACAAACCAGGTCTTGTTGCCGACGGCGGCGGCACCTCCGCGGCGCACCCAGTACAGCGCATAGCCGAGGACGACGAAGCCAATCGTCGCGTTTCTCGCGGTCTTGGCGAGCACGGCGAACTTGCCGGCGGCGTCCGAATACAACGCGCCAGCTGCGGTCGCCTCCGCCGTGTTGTCGACGGCGAGGCCGACCCACAATCCGTACGCGCGATCGCTCATCCCGAGTGCATGGCCGATGATCGGAAACGCGACCAGGCTGATGGCTCCGAGCGCAAGAATCGCCGCAATCGCGTACGACGCGTCTTCGTCATCGGCGTCAATCGCGCCGCGGGCCGCGATGATCGCCGACACGCCGCACACTGATGCGCCGATCGACAACAGGCTGATCAGCTTCGGCGGCAGATGGAAGGCACGTCCGAGCGCGGTCATGATCACGATCGACACCGCGAGTTCGACGAACACGCACACGAGGCTGATGCCGCCGAGCCTGGCGACGTCGCCGAGCACAAAACGAACACCGAGCAGGACGATGCCAGTCTTCAGCCAGAATTCGTAGGTGCCGATGCCGGCATCGAAGACTTTCGGCACGCCGATGGTGTTCGACACGACCAGGCCAAACACGATTGCCCACAGCACGTACTCGATATTCGGCAGCGTCAGGTGGTGCAGCTTGCCGTAGGCCGCGATCGACTGTTCGGTGACCTTGCCGGCGTATCCGATCAAGCCCAGAAGCACGACGCCCGGCACGAGGCCCGCGAGCTGACGAAACCACATCGGCCGTTCGTCGGCACCGGTGACCATCGTCGCCGTGGCGGTCACCAGGACACCCCGGCGATTGCGCCAAGCTTCACCAGCACGACGGCCACGGCCGCCACGAGAACGGCCCACCAGTCACGAGAGAGCGTCATATTCGGCTCCAAAAAGAAAAAGGCCCGAAAGGCGTGAGCCTTCCGGGCCTGGACTGCTTGAATCTGTTCGTGCGTTAAAAGCTACGTGGGCACGATTTTCATGGACGCAGCGCGGCGCTCGGAGGCTTCTCCGAGGCAACAACATGCGCAGGTGAAAATCGCGAACACGATGAAGTGGTTATGGCACGCGATCAGCGACCCTGTCAAGTCAGCGTCCGAGCCGGTCACTACCGTTCAGATGGCGGGAAGGTGACCCATGGTTCGATTTTGTGCGGCGGCAGCGTCGCCGGGCAGTGCGAGCTCCTCAGCGTCGATTCGTGAATCAGCGAGTTTGGCGGAATCGAACGCGGACGTCCCCGCGGCACGCTCCACCGATCGTGATCGTCCTGATAGCGCTGCGGCAGGTACTCCGCCAACCACCATGTTCCGCTCAGCGAATCGTGCAGCTGCGCGTTGGCGTCCGGCTGCACGTACGCAGGCATCCCCGCAATCGGCGGTGACGGCAGGCCTCGGCCGAGCACCGTCGCCGCCTTCTTCGGATCGATCAGCAGGCCCGCGCCGTGCGCTTCGGCGAGCATCCATTCGAGCGAGATCTTGGCCAGTCCGGACTCCTGCTCTGGATAGCTGCCGCCGATGTCGGAGTGCGAACCGACGAACCACGCCTGCTTCATGTTCTGGCCTGGCAGCGGCGGTCCCCAGAGATTGTCGCGGTAATAACAGCGCTTCTCGTGGATCGCCACGGCATGACGGCCGATCTCGATGATCGGGTTCTGTCCGCTGAACGGCAGGTTGATCGGATCGTAGGCCCAGCCGTAGGAGCTGACCGTGTCCCACAGCCCGCAAAAACGCACTTTCACGAACTGGGTGTGCGAAAACTGCCAGCGGAACAGGTCGTCGGTGCCGAACGTCGAGTGATTGCGGCTGCTCCGCTTCGTTTCGGCCGCATACTGCTTCAACACATACGGGATCAGGCCGTCGTTGCCGGCGCACAGGAGACCGTAGACGTGCAGCACGCTGGCCACCGCCCGAGCGGTGTAGGCGCCACGGCTGAAACCGAGCAGGAAGATGTGGTCGCCATCGGCGTAGGTGTTCATCAGGTAGCGGTAGGCGTCGCCGACGTTGTCCAGCAACCCCGCACCGACGGCGAGGCCGCTGACCTTCGACACCTGCCGCGAGACCCAGTACCGCGCCCGCGGATCGCCCATCGTCCCCACACCCGGATGGTAGTAACCAACCTGACGGGCATCGAGCGTCAGCGCCGAGTACAGCTTGACGACGTTCGATTCCTCGGAAGGATTCTCAAAGCTGTTGCCGGTGCCGTCACAGCAGATGACGATGTTCTTGCCCATACTCAGAGCGTCTTGAGATATTCGAGCAGTGCCCGTTTCTTTTCCGGAGCGAGATCGGTGCCGTAGGTGTGGCCGGCGTTGCCGTTGCCCGGGAGCGTAACATCGAACAGTAGACCGATCCGCTCCGCCGCCGCGCCCGTGGTCACGAACCCCACGCGCGCGGAATCATAGAGGTCGGCGCCGCGCCAGAACGTCGCCGGCCTGGCGGCGGGCGGCTCGAGCAGATCGGCGAGCGTCGGGACGGCGCCGTTGTGCAGATACGGCGCGGTCAGCCACACCCCGTCGAGCGGCATTGCGATGTAGCCGTCGGTCTTCCTGAAATGCGAAAACTTCCACGGATGGCCATCGCCGACGCTATTGGAGGCCGCGGCGGCAGTTGACGTCCACAAATCGAGTCGTGCCCGATCGGTCCCGATTTCGGCCAGCGGAATCACCGCTCCCGCGCGCGCGCCACCAGCCTTGTGACACATCGCACAGGTCGAGTCATAGGTGACGGCTCCGGCCGCCGCAAGCCGCTCGTCGATGGGCAACGGATATTTCGGGGCCTTGAGGTCGCCGATGTAATTCATCACGCGGTGAAGGCTCGACATCGACTTCGGGTCGGCGCCGTCCCACCTGGAGTAATCGCGATCCATCCACGTCGCTGACGCGCCCTCCGCGATCGCCGGCCACTGCACGGCCTCGCGAAGCGACGTGTTCAACCCGTCACGAAACAACGACCCGCCGTCACGCCGCCGCAGATTCCACAGCGGCATCGAGTCCGGACCGGCGGTATCGCCGAAGGCCGGCCGCAGCGGCGTCGCGGTCTGATGCTCCCGGAGGCGCAGGATGTCGCGCCTGGTGTCAGGGATGATCGAGAAGACGGTACCGCAGCCGTTCGAGCAGCGATAGTCGCGTGTTTTTGGCGATCTCGTCGAGAATGCTGTCCGCCGTGAATCGCGGGTCCTTGGCGCACGCGACCAGAAATCTCACATACGCCTGTTCGCTCGCCCGATGCGATGCTGCCGCCGGGTAAATGGTCGGCACATCGTCCGGCCGCGCGCGGAAGCTGGCTGAATGGCACAACGCGCAGTTGACGCCGACCCGCGGAACTCCGACGGTCACCTTCGAGAGCCCAATCGGCATCTCGTGGCCGTCGCGCGAGACGATCCCGATCGACGCGTAGCCGCCGGGACGAAGGTACTCGGGGAAGATCCGCGGCAGCACCAGCCAGATCCAATACGGGACGCCGGCTGCCTCAGTGCCGATCGACCCGTAGAGGAAATGTTCCTCGTCGGACTGAAAGTAAGGCGCGGAATCGCCGCCGAAGAAGCGACCGCAGGCAACCGAACCGCCGGCCGCGACCACGACGAATAACACTGCGGCAACGAGCCGCTGCCGCCCGGTTGGGGACGAGGTCATTCGCGTGCGACTCCGTGAATCGGCGCCATCTCAGAACGTCTTCAGATATTCGACGATCGCACGCTTCTCATCGTCGGACAGCGTCGTGCCGTAGAGGTGACCGCCGTTGCCGTTGCCGGCAACGAGCGTGTCGTAGTGAGTGAAGACCTGACCACCGGCTTCCCTGACGTCCGACACGAACCCGACGTTGCGTTGATCGAACACGATCGTAACCGCGATAGAACGCCCTGGGGCGCCGCTCCGGCGGCTCGAGCAGGTCGCGCAGCGTCGGTACCGAGCCGTTGTGCAAGTACGGACCGCGCAGCCAGATGCCGTCGAGCGGATGATTGGCGTACCCATTGGTCTTGCGGAAATGCGAGAACTGATACTCCGAGCCGGGATACAGGCCGACCTGATTCGACGCGAACGTGAACGTGTAGGAATCAAAGCGATGGCGATCGGTGCCGATCTGGTCGATCGGTTCGACGAGGCCGACGCGTGATCCGGCCCTGGTACCGTCGCGGAATCGATGGTCGGCGTGGCACTCGACACAGTACTGCTGATAAACGGTCGCGCCGCGCCCGGCGAGCGCCTGATCGACCGGGTAGGGATATTTCGGCGGCGGCAGCGTCCAGATCCAGTCGCGGACGCGCCTCAAGCTGTCGTGATCAACCGTGACCGGCGTCACGCCGGCGCCCAGCGCGGCACTGAGGTTGCGCTCGTCCACCGAATCGTTGTCACCGTCCCAGTGCAGGTGCATGCCTTCGCGCGGCTTCTGATTCCACAACGAGGGAAAGTCCGATGCGCCGATCAGTTCGTCGTGCGGCACCTGAGTCAGGTTCCAGTTGAACTGCACGCCCTTATAGGGATTGAACGTGTCCACCCGCCCGCGCCCCCACTGCGGCACATCGTCGGCCAGGATCGGGGCGATGCGGTTGCGCAGATTCAGCGTCTGCATCTTGAGGCGATCGACGAGACCGACCCGCAGCAGCGTCGCGCTCGAACAGCGACGGTCCGCCGGTCGCCGGCAGGCGACCGCGGACCGCGTCGGCCGTCAGGCGGTTGTCGAGCGTGCAGTCCTGCACGAACTGGACGAACGCCTGCAGGTCGAGCTGTTGCGCCGGCATGCCAAGGACGATTCGCCGGGCCCCGTCGGGCGTGTCACGGACCGTGCTGGTGTGACAGACCGCGCAATTGAGTCCGGCGTGATCGATGCCGAGCCGGCGGCGCCGCGAGATCCCGATCGGCCGGTCCTTGCCGGGCTCCATGACGAATCCGAAGCCGGCGAAGCCGTTCGGCGCTTTGTCGCTGCAGATCGAAGGCAACGCCGACAGAATCCAGAACGGCGGCAGCGCGCCGCCGACCGGCGACAGCAGCGACACGCCTGGCTCGCTGCCGATCGACCCGTACTTGAAGTGCTCTTCGATGTTGTCGTAGGTGACCGGCGCGTCGGTGTCGAGCGACATGAGCACCCACGACGCCGACCGTGACGGCGAACACCAGCGCCACGATGACCAGGCCTCGAAACAGGGAGCGGGCGGTCGCGATCACTGAAACGGCGGAGGCTGAAAGACCGACATCACTTCGTGCAGCATGTCTTCAGCGCTCGGGAAACGGCTTTCCTCGTAGCACCCGATCGGGTGCTCGACGACGTGCACGAGACACTTGTTGCAGTAGGTGCACGGCCGGTCGGCGCGGTCCTTGCCGGCAGCGAACTGCTGCACCAGATCGTTGTTCGCGACCAGCGGACGCGCCATGCTGACGCCGTCGCAATCGCCATCGGTGATCGCCTTCCGGATCACCGAGGCGGTCTGGAAGCCGCCGGTACAGATCACCGGCACGTTGAGCGCCTGTTTGATCACCCGCGAGTCGGGAAGCGTCAGACCTTCAATCTGGTCGGCGGGAACGCCGGCGTCCAGCCACTGCTTGCGGAAGAGATCGCCGGTCAGAGTGATTGTGGAACAGCAGGAGGTTCCTGAACGTATTCGCGCCGCTCGACGCCAGCTGTTCGTAGGTGTGCGAGAGGATCGAGATGTCCAGGTCGGATCCCGCCGGATTGCGAGGATGCGGAAAGGAACTGCCCGTGGACACGTGCACCGCATCCACGCCAGCCTCGACCAGCCACTTGCAGACCTGGACGGACTCGTCGAGCGTATTGCCGGCGCCTTCCAGCCGTACCGCGAGCAGCGCGTTGTTGTGTTCGACGGCGCTGATCTTCATCTGCAGGTGAAAATCGGATCCCACCCGCGCGCGAATCGCCTTGACGATGTCGAGGACGAAGCGGGCGCGGTTCTCGAGCGGGCCGCCATACTCGTCGGTGCGATCGTTGATGGCCGAGCTGAGAAACTGCGTGATCAGGTAGCCGTTGGCGCCGTGCAGCTCGACGCCGTCGAGGCCGGCTTCGCGCGCGCGCCGCGCACCTTCGGCAAAGGCATCGACGACCTCGCGGATGTCGGCGATGGTCATGCGATCGCATTCGAAGCCGTGCAGTGGATCGTTCTTGTCGGTCGAACTCTGCCCTTTCGGATGCTCGAGGTCGGGAATGTCGCGCTGCCGGCCGCCGTGACTCAGTTGCAGGATGAACTTGCAGTCATGCTGGTGGACCGCGTCGCCGAGCGCGCGCCAGAAGGGAATCCGGTCATCGCTCACGATGGTGGCGTAGTTGGGAATGATCCGGCCGCGCGGGTGAACCGGCACGAAGGACGAGATGATCGCGCCGACGCCGCCGCGCGCGAACTTCACTTCCCAGTTGATGCGCGCCTGGGTGCCGGAACCGTCGTAGTTGTCGAAGCGCCCGGAGATGTTCGAACGGAAGATCCGGTTCTTGACGGTAAGGTTCTTGAAGCTCAGCGGTTGGAAAATGACGTCGGGCATGTTCGTCCTTTACGAGTCAGGGGGGTCTGCGCGTCATTCAAGCACGACTGCCCGCAATCGCCAAGTGGATTGCGTCTCGTCAGGCCGCCTGCAGTCTCAGCCATTAGCCACTGGTGATTCGAGCAGTGCAACCGTTTCACGGCCATTCCTGCGCTAGACTGCCGCGGTGCGACGGAGGCTCTGCTGATGCATTCAGACTCGACTGCCCGCGACGTTCGGGCGACCACTTCCTACTCAATCGCGATCGTGGCCGCGCTCATCCTGACGGCCTGCGGCGCACACGAACCGAAGCCCGGCACCGTTCGCGACGAGGCGATGCTGGCGTCGCGAACCGCCTCGAGCTTTCCGGCGGCGGACGAGGACTACTTCCACGATATGGACGGCGGTCTGCCGCTGACGAAGGATCAGATCGAAGGACGCAACATGTGGCTCGTCTGGACCGGCGGCGACGATCGCCTGTGGGACGTGTTGTCGGTGGACAGTCTCGGTTCGCTCGACTTCCTCAAGACCGTGTCCTCGCATCCAACGCTGCCCTATTCGCGCGACACCCGCTGGAACTACCTCGGCCTCGTCAACGAGCCTTGCTTCAAGAAGGCGACTGGACCCGACCCGAACCGTTACGGACTCTGGCTCGACGTGCGCGACCCCTCCTGTCCACCTGATCCGTTCGCCAACGGCGACAAGTACAAAGGCGTCCAGGTTGGCGCGCGCGGCAAGACCGTCGCGGTCGGCTCCTACTACGGCGAGCCTTCAGGAATCGTCGGCCTTCGACTGTTTCCCAATCCGGCGTTCGACGCGGAGGCGCGCAAGAAGTGGGACTCGGAGCGGTACTACCGGGATCCGAGCTACTACCAGTCGGCCACTCTCGTGAAGCCTTACCGCGTCGGGATGTCGTGCGCGTTCTGCCACGTCGGGCCGAACCCGGTGAAGCCGCCGACCGATCCGGAGAATCCTCAGTGGTCCAACCTCAGCTCGAACGTCGGCGCCCAGTTCTTCTGGTGGGACCGGGTGTTCGACTGGAAAGGCGCGACCAATCAAGGCAGCTTCGCCTATCAGGCGCTGCACACCTCCCTGCCGGGCACGCTCGACACCTCCCTGGTCTCGACCGACAACATCAACAATCCGCGCACGATGAATGCGGTCTACTACCTGGGCCCGCGGATGGGGCTCGCCAAACGCTGGGGCAAAGAAACCATCGCTGGTGGCGGACTCGATAACCGCCAGTTCAACGAGTTCGTGCCGCCGACCGATCCGCTCGCGCAGTTCTTCTCGCCGCCATCGACCACGTGGACGCCGAGAGTCCTCAAGGACGGATCCGATTCGGTCGGAGCGCTCGGCGCACTGAATCGCGTCTACTTGAACATCGGTCTCTTCAGCGAAGAGTGGCTGCTCCATTTCCGGCCGTTGATCGGCGGCAAGGCGATCTCGCCGATCAAGATCGCCGACGCGCGGAAGAACTCGGTCTACTGGCAGGCGACCGAACGGCAGACGCCGAACATGGCGCGATTCTTCCTCGCCAGCACCGACCCGCATTACCTGAAGGACGCACCCGGCGGTTCGGCCTACGCGACCGAGGACACGGACTCGCTCCGCCGCGGCAAGACCGTCTTCGCCGAACGCTGCGCACGCTGCCATTCCAGTAAGGCGCCGCCGCTGCCGGCGGGCCTCGACATGGAAAACTGCAACGGCAAGGATTATCTCGGTTGCTGGAGCCGCTACTGGGCGTGGACCAAGACCGAGGCGTTCAAAGAACCGATGCGGCAGATCGTCGCCGCCGACGACTTCCTGAAAGACAACTATCTCTCGACGGAGCTGCGGGTGCCTTCGACGCTGATGCAGACCAACATCTGCAGCCCGATCGCCACCAACGCCATCGCCGGCAACATCTGGGACAACTTCTCGTCGCAGTCGTACAAGGACCTGCCGTCGGTCGGGACGGTCAAGCTGCGCAACCCGCTGACCGGCGCCGAATTCGACTACACGCTCCCCGGAGGCGGCCGCGGCTTCACGCGTCCCGCCTCGCTCATCAGTCTCTGGTCAACCGCCCCGTTCCTGCAGAACAACAGCGTCGGCCCGGTCAGGTTCAATCCCAGTCCGTCGGTCGAAGCGCGGATGGCGGTGTTTCAGGAATCGATCGAACAGATGCTCTGGCCCGAGCGCCGGCAGACAGACGATCTGTTTACTCGATTGAATATCACCGGACCGGGCATCGGATGGATTCAGCGGACGACCGCGGAGAGTTACATCAAGGTGCCCAAAGGATACGTGCCCGACGAATTGCGGGGACTGCTCAGCAGCGGCGAGCGTCTGTTCCCGATGTTCTTCAGGAATGGCGAAGTCGAGATCGGACCCATCCCGCAGAACACACCGGTCAGCCTGCTGACCAGCCTCGACATCCTGGGCGCCGACCTGCCGTCGGCCGAACGCCATCAGCACATCGAAAAGCTCAAGGCGCTGCTCGAACAGATGCAACGCGAGTTGAAACGGAAGAACGATGTGTTCAGCAGTCAGGAAGTAATGCGCGCCATGCTCGCCGTCAGCAAGTGTCCGGACTACGTCATCAACAAGGGCCACTACTTCGGCACCAGCCTGCTGGCGGAAGAGCCTGGGCTGACTGACGCCGAGAAGCGCGACCTCATCGGCTTCCTGAAGACCATGTGATGGCCGTCGATCCTTCGACCCACGCATCCGCGGCGCCGGTTACCACTCCCCCTTCGACCTACGATGCCGACTACATCGTCGTCGGCTCGGGGGCCGGCGGTGGCACTGTCGCGGCACGACTCGCTGAGGCCGGCTACCAGGTCCTCCTGCTCGAGGCCGGCGGCGACCCCAGGACGCTGGTCGGACAGACGCCACAAACGCCCGGCGTCAACAGCCTTCCAGACGACTACGACGTCCCCGCGTTTCACCCGCTCGCCACCGAGAACGACGCGATGCGGTGGGACTTTTTCGTTCAGCACTACGCGGAGCTGGAACGGCGGCGTCAGGATCCGAATTATCGAGACAGCGCCGACGGCAAAGCGGTGGACGGTGTGCTGTACCCGAGGGCCGGCGTCCTCGGCGGATGCACCGCCCACAGCGCGATGATCCTGGTCTATCCGCACAACGCCGACTGGAATCAGATCGCGGATCTGGCCGGTGACGCCTCGTGGCGCGCGGAGAACATGCGGACCTATTTCGAACGGATCGAGCTCTGCGCGTACCGGCCGGACCAGCAGGCGCTGAACCATCTCGGACAGAATCCAAGCCGGCACGGATGGAACGGCTGGCTGCAGACGGAAAAGGCGGTGCCGAGTGCCGCCATCGTCAACGACGATTTGCGATCGACGATCGTCGACTCGGCGCGGACGCTGCTACGCGATCCGGAATTCGCGTTGACGGACGAGGACCGTCAGGCGCGTCTCGAGAGCGAGCTCGACCCGAACGACTGGCGCGTCGTCTCCGACTCGGCGATCGGCTTGCGCTATACGCCGCTGACGACCAGGAACCATCAGCGCATCGGCGCGCGCGAGCGCGTCCTCGACGTGGCCAAGCGGCGGCCGGATCGGCTGAAGATTCAGCTGCACGCGCTGGCGACGCGCGTCCTGTTCGACGCCGCCAATCGCGCGGTCGGCGTGGAGTACCAGAGCGGCGAGCGGCTGTACGGCGCCGATGCCCACCCGAGCGGCGCCGACGGTCCGGTGCGTCAGGTGTTTGCGGCCCGCGAGGTGATTCTTGCCGGCGGCGCCTTCAACACGCCGCAGTTGCTGATGCTGTCCGGCATCGGACCGAAATCCGGCCTCGACCCTCACGCGATCCCGGTGCGGGTCGATCTGGCCGGCGTCGGCCAGAACCTGCAGGACCGCTACGAGGTGGCGGTCGTCAACCGGATGAACTTGACGTCATGGGAGGCGCTGGCTGGCGCGACGTTCACCAGTTCCGACCCGCAATATCAGCAATGGGCTGACAAGCGTGACGGCGTCTACACGACCAACGGCGCGATTCTCTCGGTGGTCGCGCGATCGAGTCCGGCGGCGCCGCTGCCGGATCTGTTTCTGTATGCGCTGCTCGGGCGATTCCAGGGTTATTTCCCCGGCTACTCGTCGCTGCTGGCGAAGAACCCGAACTGCCTCACCTGGGTCGTGCTCAAGGCGCACACGAACAACACCGCCGGGCAGGTGACGCTGCGCTCCGCCGATCCGCGAGTGCCGCCGGAGATCAACTTTCGATACTTCGACGAGGGCAATGACGCCGGCGGCAGCGACCTGCAGGCTGTCGCCGCGGGCGTCCGACTGGCGCGTCGCCTGGTGTCCGGCCTGAAGGCCAAAGGAATGATCGCGAAAGAGGAGCTGCCGGGTGAGGCCGTCGCCGACGCCGCGTTACCCGACTTCGTGCAACAGCACGCCTGGGGGCATCACGCGTCGTGCAGCTGCCCGATCGGTCGGCCTGAAGACGGCGGCGTCGTGTCCAGCGACTTCAAGGTCCACGGCGTCAGCAGCCTGCGCATCGTCGATGCCTCCGTGTTCCCTCGCATTCCAGGATTCTTCATTGCGAGCGCGGTGTACATGATCGGCGAGAAGGCGGCAGACGTGATCGCCGCCGATGCGGCCAAGGCAGCCGCCAGCGGTCCAGTTCGTCCGTTCGCGGGCTGAATCTGCCGGACCGCGAGGTCCGGCTAAAGCCGGACACTACATCCCGCGTGGCGTATCCCATGTAGCGCGGGCCCTCGAGGCCCGCGGCGGGCGCTATGTGATCACATCCAGGGTGACGGTGGTGTCGGTGATGCTCAGCGACAGCCCGTCGATCTTGATTTTCAGCGACACCGGGATATCGAGCGACGACACCAGCGCACCGGTATCGCGACGCTTCAGGTCGAGCCTGACCCCTTCCCCCGTCACTTCGAGGCCATCAGCGACGACCTTCGTCCGCAGATCGCCGGCAACCTCAGGCCGGTAGCGCTGAAACAGATCCGCAATCAACGACGTCGTGAAGTCGCTCACGACCCTGGACTGCTCGTCGATGACCTGCTTGACCAGTTGAGTGGCGAACGCCGACACCTTCGGGACGTAGTCGGACATCGCCTTCGCGGCGACGCCATCGGCCAGCTTCTGGATCCTCGGAACGACTTCGCCGTTGACATCCTTGCCCACGGCGTCGATGAACGCATTCACGTCAGACACTACCGTTCCCTCCCGACCTGTTTGACTGTCGCCAATGCGCCCTGGCGCCTCGACCGGGCCCGATCGCCCTCAGGGAATCGTCGGCAGCGGGACCACGATATCGCCGACGTTCACGTGCGCGATGACCGGAACATTGACGTTGAGGATGTCCTTGCTCTTTTTCTGATCGCGGACCGTCGAGCGAAGCGTGCCGGAGATGTTCACGCCGCCATCGACCAGCCTGATGGCGAGCGCCCCCGACACGCGGATACCGTTCCGCTCGACCAGGTTGGCGATGAGATCGTCGACGATCGACATCTGGTAATTCCTCCGTGCTGATGGCTAGTCGGTCAACGGAAACAATCGAGGCAGCTTGAACAACGCCTCGGTGAAAAAGAAGTCGGTGAGCACGCGAAAGGTGCGCTGTTGTGCGCCGTCGATCATGGTCAGGAGCAGTCGGGTCACGGCCGCCCGCGCGACGACCAGTTGATCGTCGTTGGTGACCAGCGGAACGCGGCCCTGAAACAGCGTCAGAAGCGAATCGCGGACGTGGTCGAGGGTGTAGCCGTTCGCTTTCGCCACCGCGTCGGCGGTTTCCCACATCGCGGCGACGCGACGTTGCGCGTCCGGCGCCAGCACTTCCAGCCCGCCGTCTCCCAACTCGGTGGCCGTCTGCTCGTCGGCGACCGACTCTACCGGACACGTCGCCGGCGGATTGGCCCACCCGTCCAATGGCGAGATGGTGTAGTGCTTGCGATCGACCGCCCTGACCAGGCGGACCGTCACCGGCAGCTTGTGATCGGGCTTCGGGAGTGCCGTCGGATCCGGATGCAGGGCCGCGATGTCATCGTCGCCAATCGGCAGTGACGCCCCCTTGGCCTTGCTGAACATCCATTTCAACGTGATGTCGTTGAGTCCGCGGTTGGTGTTGCCGCCACCGATGTCCGAGTGCACGCCGCGGAACCACACTTCGTCGGCGCCGGTCAGCCGGGTCGGCAGGAACGACGGCCGGCGCTCGTCGAGCGCCATCGCATGGAAACAGTAATCGAGCGACGCCTTCGGCAGCGATAGATGGTGGCCGATGTTCAGTGCGGTGTTTCCCAGGTTGGCGAGACCGAACGCGGCGACGACATCCCACACGCCGAGGAACCGGATCCGCGGATGCGCCTCGACGACGTCCTCGGTGCCCGGCTTGCGGATACCGCGGTCCATGACGCAGTTGCAGAAGTCGAGCGTGGTGGCGGCGCCGCGGCTGAAGCCGACGACATCGATGATGTTGTCGCCCGCCGCCCATTCGGCACAAAGGTGATCGTAGGCCTCGTTGATGCGAACCAGTTCGCCGAGGCCGAAGACACCGCCGAGCACCTTGCCGATGAAGTCGAAACGGGTCCCGACTCCGGCCAGATAGAAGTCGTTGGTGTTCGATCGTTTACGGTACGCCTGAAAGAACCGGAAGACATTGGTGTTGGTGTACTGCGGATCTTCGTCGTCTTTCGCGCTGTTCCAGGTTCCGTCGAATGCGTACAGTGCCATGCTTGGCCCTCCTCGCTGTCATTCACGCTCACCCGAGGCGCATCGCCAATGCAGACGCCCGCCGACGCGCGCTCAGTATAGTCGCTGGCTGGTGTCAGCCCGGCCCGGGTCGTTTCACGCACTCACCGGCGTCTGAGGCTTCGTCGTCGCGCGAAGGACCGGGAGATAGGCCGCCAGCAGCATCAGGCCGGACAGCCCGTCGTAAATGCCCATCGGCGTGAAGCCGTCACCCTGGCTGAAGAAAAAGGCCGAGAACGTCAATCGGATCACGACGCCGCACCAGTTGGGCCAGCGATTGCGCTGCGGATCCTGCCAGCCCGGCAGGTAGAGAAAATCGATCGCCCACAGCTGCATGCCCCAATGGCGCGGCCACGCTTTGGGAAACGCATCGGGCTGGCCGGCAAAACGGGTGAACGAGTCCGGCGACACGAAGATGATGACCCCGACCAGGAGGTTCAGCGCGATGCTGAGTCCGAGAAGGAATTTGTAGCGTTTCACCGGATCCATTCACACCACCTGCGACACGCGAGACGGAGCGTCAGCGCCGCTCGACCGTTAGCCGGCAATCATCCCACTTCCCCATCGCCAGCGCACGCTGGCCACGCGAAAATTCTTTGACGCGAGAATACACAGTTGTTCGCATGCGGCGAGTTGTTCTATAAGTGACCGACTCGCCACACGGCACTCGACTGTTTCAAGCTCGACTGTTACGCGCGGCAAACGATTCAGCGTTGCTGCGCCGACGTGTGCGGGAACGGCTGGACCTGAAGGGAGAAACGGAATGGCAGCCGTCGCCACTACCGTTGTGTCGGTGATTGGCGCCCCGCGGACACGCTTTTACGCGTGGCTCATACCCGGAGTGTTCTACAACCAGCTCGAGACGGTGCTTCGCGACGCGGCGTTCCTGCCCGGCGTGGCAAGCACGGCGGAGACCACTGGTCCATGGGACAAAGCCGGTTCGACCCGCATCGTCCACATGACGGACGGGACGACGGTGCGTGAAACCGTCACCAGCGCGACGACGCCCGATTATTTCGCGTACCGGCTGACGGAGTTTTCGAGCCCGGCCATCGCCCGTCTCGTCAAGGAGGCGCGTGGGCAGTGGTGGTTCACCGATAGCGGGTCCGGACTTCAGGCGAAGTGGACCTACACTGCGGAAAGCAAGACGGCCCTTGGCGGACTCGTGCTGTACCCGATCATCAAGGTCCTGTGGAACCGCTACATGAAGGCGGCGATGGCGATTACCAAGAAACGCGCAGAGGCTGAAGTATCGGGGAGCTGACCATGACCAAGCAATGGGACTTCGACCTCGAGGCGCTCCACGGCCAGCAGGAAACGACCGACGAGGATCGATCGTACAAGGGCTCGCGCTATGGCGACGTGCGCGCGGCCCTCTATGCGAATCCGTACCGCGACGGGGCCAGTGGACAGGAACCAGGTCCGCTTCCGATGTTCAGGTCGACGATCCGCAATGCCTGGCGCGGCACGATCCACGGTCACAAGTTTCTGAAGGAGGCGTCGGCGAGAACCATCGACACCCATTCCGATTTGCGCTGGGGAACCGACGGCAAGGGTTACCGGCGCATTCTTGCGCCCAACGGCATCTGCACGCTCGGCACCTGGGAAATCACCGCCGACAATCCCTACACCGGCTATTTCCAGAAGGGCGCCAAGGGGCTGACCATCGGGCGGATCTCATCGGACGGCAACGAGACCAGGCGCGGCCAGCGGCGGTCGATCAGCCTCGGGATGAAGATCTATCCGACCACCGATCCCGATCATCCGATGCCGCTCATTCCGGCCAGCGTGATCGCGCAGGAGGATCTCGGCGGCATGCACACCGACTTCGTCAATGACGCGGAGCTCCGCAACATGCCGAGCGTCCACAGCTATCGGCGCGGCATCTACGTCCTGGTGATGCTTCGCGCCGGACTGTATTTCTTCGGCCTCGACAAAGTGCCCGATGTCCGTCAGTTGCATGAGATCGCCGAACTCGGCAAGCCGGCGGGCGTGCCGACCCGGGCCCCGAACCACATGCTGCTGAAGATGACGCCTGGCCAGCGCCGAATCACCGGCGACGGCCTCGATTTCCGCGACGAAGTCTACTCGCACATATTCAACCCGGGAGATCCGACACCGACCGGATCGATGGACTACGACATCTTCGTGTCGGACCACGGCAAGAACCTCGGTTTTCCAGGTTTCCGGCGCGTCATCGTGTCCGACTGGCAGCGCATCGGCACGATGCGTTTTACCGAAGCGGTGGCGTCCTACAACGCCGATCACGTGATCCACTTTCACCATCCGGGCTGGCGGGACAACCGGGACGATCCGTCGACGGCGATTCGGGCGAACGAGCAGCGAGTCCGCTGACCGTAGTCATCCATTCAGCCATGAGCACGCCGTTCGACGTCATCATCATCGGCAGCGGCTTCGGCGGCGCGATCACCGCGCGTCGCCTTGCCGAAAAAGGGATGCGCGTGCTGGTGCTCGAGCGCGGCCGCCGCTGGGAAGTCCAGCAGTTCCCACGCAAGACGGGCGATCCGTGGGTCTACAACCACCGCGAACCGGAGCGTCACAACGGCTGGCTCGACATGCGCTT
This sequence comes from uncultured Acidobacteriota bacterium, assembly GCA_963711765.1. Lineage (GTDB taxonomy): Bacteria > Acidobacteriota > Vicinamibacteria > Vicinamibacterales > CAVVIG01 > CAVQFC01. Next base: position 344,805 of record CAVQFC010000002.1, read on the forward strand.
CTTCAAGCACATGACGGTCGCGCAGGCCGCCGGAGTCGGCGGCGGTTCGCTGACCTACAGCAGCGTGGCGCTCGAGCCCAACCCTGACATCTTCGCTCGCGGATGGCCGGCCGAGATCACCTACGCGGAACTGAAGCCGTATTACGACACGGTTGCGAAAGAAATGAACCTCGCGGTGGTGCCGGACGGACAGCTGACACGCCGCTTCAAAGTCGCGCGCGACGCGGCTCACAATCTCGGCTACGACGATCGATTCTCGAAAGCCGCCCTGGCGGTCAGCTTTTCCGAGGATTGGAACTACGAGCTCGACGACGCGTTCAATCCGAAGCATTCGAAGTCGTTCGTCAACGCCCACGGCCAGCAGCAAGGCACCTGCATCCATCTCGGCAACTGCGACGTCGGCTGCGATGTGCGCGCCAAGAACACGCTCGACCTCAATTACATTCCTCGAGCCGAGCAGCACGGCGCCGAGGTGCGTCCACTGCACGTCGTTCGATACATCGAACCAGCCGACGGAAAGTATCGAGTCGTCTTCGATCGGATCGAAGGCGGTCAGCTGATCCGCGGCGAGGAAATCGCGGCACGAGTGATCATCGCCGCCGGCAGTCTCGGTAGCACCGAGCTGCTCCTCCGCTGCCGCGACGAGTACCCGAACGCTGCCGGGCCTCAGTCCTCTGCTCGGACGACATTGGAGCGCGAACGCCAACTTCCTGTCGATGGGCAACTATCGCTCCGAAGCCGGCCGGGTCAAGCAATCAACCGGTCCGTCGATTTCGAGCGTGCTCGATTTCACCGACGGCAGCGTCGACGGCCAGCGCTTCGTCATCGAAGAGGATGGGTTTCCCAACGTCGTGCTGAACGCGTTGAAGGCCTACCTGGACAACCAGATCGGCGGCGCAACCGGCAAGGCGCTGCTCGACTCGCTAGAGCACCACCTGCGCGAGGACTACCTGCTCAGCGATCTGATGGTCTGGCTGGGCGCCGGAATGGACGCGGCCGATGGCACGCTTGGATTGAAGCGCCACGGCGTGATCTCGCCGAAGCTCGATTTGGATCTGGAGTGGGATCCCGAACGGTCGCAAGGCGTCGCCGACGCGATTTCCGCGATGCACAAGAACCTGACCGAAGCCACCGGCGGGCACTGGTTCGCGCCGCCGACCTGGAGCCTCTTCAAGAATCTCCTGACGCTGCACCCGCTCGGCGGCTGCCAGATGGGCGTGTCGGCGGGCGGCGGCGTCGTGAATCATCTGGGTGAAGTCTTCGGCTACCCGAACCTGATTGTCGCGGACGGCGCGATCGTACCGACCTCCACAGGCCGGAATCCGTCGCACACGATCGCGGCGCTCGCCGAACGCATCGCGGCGCACATCTCGTAGCAACGAACAGGAGCGACAGCATGGCGGATCACCCCGACCAACCGACTGGGTCCGGGACAGGACACCAGGGTCTCCGGGACCTGTTCGCGTATCCCCTGATGTCCGCGATCACCGAACGGCGGACGCGGCGGGTGGCGCGCGGCACCTCGATCGTGTCAGGTCCGATCAGCCACACCAGTACCAACGCGCCGGCGCCCCTCTCGCCGCTCGAAGAAGCCGTGCTCGTGGTCTCGACCGGCCTGACCGGCCGCGTCACGATGCACGATGTGCCGGCGCTGAACAACGACGGCAGCAGTCGCTTCGGCACACCGCTCATCAACGTCATCGCCCGCTCGGCCAGCAGCATCGACAACGCGCAAGCCGTGTCGTTTTTCATGATCAACGACGAAGGCACCTGGCTGCTCAAACAGTTGCGCAACCAGGAAGCGCTGGCACTGCTCAGTCAGTTCCCGCCGAAGTGGGAGGACTGGACCGAGAGTCACTGGCTGACCGCGGCCGCCGCCGTCAAGCACCGGCTGTACACGGAACGCCTGGACTTTCCTCGCCACTGGCCCTACTACTTCATCTGGAATCGCCAGATCTCCAATCGTCCCGGCACCACCATCCTGATGCCGATCGTCGATCTCACCCGGCAGATGATCAACGTCTTCCTGAGCCTGCTGTCGGAAGAGGACGGTCAGCGGCCGCTGTTCATCGACGACTGGAGCCGGTTCAAGCCGAAAAGCCTGCTCGACTGGGGCGCGTGGTTCGGCAGCCTGCTCGGCTTCATACCGAAAATCTCCTATCAGATCGTCGGCGGCGCCAAACGCGCGCGAGGGGACTGGCTCAATCACGACTACCCCGCTCCGCTCGGCTACGCCAACACGCTACGCACCGACTACGAAGCGTTTTTTCAGCTGCAGAACCTCATGCTCGTCGCGCAGGGCATGGGGCTCGGCGGCTGGATTCATGCCGCAGTCGGCGCGCCCTATGTGTTCGAGCGCGATCCCGCCAACGGCAAGTTCGGCATCGAATTCCGAATGCAGCAGCCGAAGCAGTGGCGCCGGTGGCCGCCGCTGCCGACGACACAACCCAATCCGATTGGTATTGACGGGATCCTCGAATCGTTGACGCCGCCATACGTGAAGTCGATGGACGAAGCGGTGGACCGTGTCATCGAAGAAAAGTACGGACCGGCGGGGACCTACGGTGACAACCGCATCTTCGATCGCTCTTATCAAAAGGGTGAGTACGGCGATGCGTATCTGAAGATGGCTGCAAAGCGGCCGACACCGGAGGTCATCGATTACGCCAAGGAAATCTGCAACTACATCTACGACACCTATGGCCGCTTCCCCGCGCACGTGAACGCGTTTCACCTGCCCGGCGTATGGCTACAGTTTTCCCATCTGGAGCTGGAGTTCTACGACAAATACTTCCAGCACGATCTTTACCATCGCCAGGCAAGACACGGGGAAATGTGGCAGGAGCGTTAACCCAAATGGGAGCCGTCAGAAAACGATGATTCCGCAAACACCGACACTGCCGGTGACGGATCGAAGTAAATATGCAGCCAGACAACCTGGCACGTCGATCACAACCTGCAGCGACTGGCGCCGTCGGCCGGTCGGGGAGCGCACCGGTGTTCGTGCCCTTGGTGCGCGAACGATCCGACGTCGATGCGACACCGAGATGGGAGCCCTCTCTAGCTGACGCCGACCGCAGCCTCCTTGTAGACGCGGTACGCCTCGTCGTACATCTGCACGGGACTGTCGAACCGAGACTCGTCCCAGCACGCCAGCGGATACAACAGCGCGTTGACCGCGCATCGGTTGCAGTACGTGCACGGCCGGTCCGGCTGCTCCTGACCCGCGGCGAAGCGGTTGACGAGATCCGGGTTCGCAAGCAGACCGCGGGCGATCGACACGACGTCGCAATGCTCCGCGCTCAAGGCCGCGCGAATCGGACCGGCATGCTGCCAGCCGCCGACACAGATGACCGGCAGTCCCGACGCCTGCCTGATCGCCGCGGCATCGTCCTGGTTCATGCCCTCGATTTTGTCCGGCAGCAGTTCCCCGCCCCGTTTGAACGCCATCCGCCTGCCCCAATTCCACTCGACCAGCCGGCGGAGCGGCGCGAACTGCAGCAGCAAAAACGCCAGGGGCGCGCGCGTGCCTTCGTAGAACAGCGCACCGAATACGCGGCGGGCATCGTCGGTCGGCAGCCGGCCGGCGGGAATCAGCGGGTGCGGAAACGAGTCGCCTTGCGAGAGATGGATTGCGTCGAGACCGGCGTCAGCGAGCCAGCGCGACAACACCATCGTGTCGGCGAGCGTGTTACCGGCCGCGCGCACCAGCGGCGCCGTGTATGCGTTGTGTTCGTCCCGGCCGCTCAATTTCATCGAGACGAAGAAGTCGCGTCCGACGGCGGCGCGAACGGCCTGTAACACTTCCAGGGTCACCCGTGCCCGGGCACGCAGATCGCCGTTGTACTCGTCCTTGCGGTCGTTGATCGCGCTCGACAGGAACTGGTGCAGGAGGTAGCCGTTGCACGCCACGATCTCGACGCCGTCCGCGCCGGCGTCGCGCGCACGCCGCGCCGCCCGCGCGTAGGCCTGCACCAGTTCGTGAACCTCGGGCACGGTCATGCGACGTGCGCGCAGACCGTAGAGCAGATCGGGGCGGTCGGTCGCGCTCGGCGCCAGCACGCCCTCGAACTCCTTGCGCGCCAGATCGCGCTGGCGTCCGGAGAAGTGGAGCTGGATGATGTAGCGGCAGTCGAACGTGTGCACCTCGGTCACGAGCCGGCGCCACGATGGAATGGTGCGGTCGTCGTCGATGGTCGCGTATCCGGGCACCGCCACTCCGTCGGGACGGATGCCCGAGTTGGACGAAATGATGGCCGCGACGCCGCCCTGCGCGAAGCGGCGCTCCCAGGCGATCCGCGCATCCGACATCGATCCATCGTAGTAATCGATCCGGCCGCCGAGACTCGAGCGCACGATCCGGTTCTTGAGCGTGAGACCGTTGATCGTGATCGGACGGAAAATCGGATCGCTGGCGCGGTCGTCAGGCATGTGTCCTCGGCTCAACTGGCGAATCCACCGATCGCCGGAACTCGTTACCGGCGTGTAGCGCCATTGTCCCGATCCCAACCGGCCGGAGAGCGTAAGATCAGATCATCTTGACCTGTGCCACCTGCCACGACGTCCACTGGACCTGCGAGCATCATCCCGATCTCCCGGTCAACCATGACGACCAATGTAGCGGCGCGGCGGCGCCATGTCCGGATTGTCGCTCGCCGGAAGGACAGCAGCTGCTTCCGGACGGCTGGATCTCCATCGCTGCCATCGAGCAGGAAGTGACCGCTGACTTCGCGATACGGCGCAAGGACGTCAAGTAGCGCGCGAGGCCGGGATTCGCGCTGGCGTCGAATGTTCCCCTTCTTTCCGAAATCGTCGAACTCATCGGCGACGAGGGTGCTGCGCACGAATTTCATGCTCTTGTAGCCTGGCGCTGATCGGAGCCTGCTGACCAGAAAAGAAGGGCGCCGGCTGGTCCCAGCCGCCATGCTTGCGCTGGCGCGCAGCCACGAGCATCAGTCGAGTCCTTCGACGATGCGGAAGTCCCGCTCGGCGGCGGATCCGAGCGTGCGCGCCGCCCGCTGATACTCCTCGCTGTCATGCGTCGCGACGGCCCTCGCGAAGCTCTCGAACTCGATGATGGTCGTGCGCTCCTTCAGTCCGGCCTCGACGGCCATGACCTCGGACGTCCGGACGAGTGCCTTTCCGCCGTTGGCCGCGACAACTGGTCCGGCAAGCTTCGCGTATTCGCGCAGGGCGGACTCATCCGAGATCGATCGGTAGGCAACGACCCAGTAGCCCTTTTTCACGCGGCTCATTATCACACCGCGGCCGCCCGCTGAGCCGACTTTTGCACGGCTGGCGATTCTGGCGTCATGAGCCGGTGGGACGCCTTAGTAATGAAACCGCTCGTTGATGCACTCACCCATACGAAACATGGCCACGAGTGACGCACTGCAACTCTCTGATGCCGCCCTGTTCGGGTGGCTGACCTCCCGGCGAATCCGGACCAACCTGCTGGTCGTGAGCCGGAACCTCCCTCTCGATCGCGTGTCCGATTGCCTGATGAGGCGGCTGCCGTCTCCGGCCATCGTGAGCCGCCTCCCCGGCCGGATGCTGATGCCTCTGGTCGCAACGCAGACATGGTTTCTGCAGGATGTCGCGCGGATGTCGCCAGCGCAGCAGGTCGACCTGGACCGTTGGCTCGCGAACCGGCGGACCGAGACGCAACTCGTGTCTATCTCGCCCGCGCCGCTGTGGCCGCTCGTCGCCACCGGGCGCTTTCTCGAAAGCCTCTACTACGCGCTCAACTCGATCGTGCTCGAAGCAGGGTCGGACGCCCTCCGCTCGACTTATGATGAAAGGGTTGACGCCCGTTGACCCCGACTTCATGGCGCGACTGCGCCGCCGCGAGCCCGACACGCTCAAGACCGTCGTCGAGCTTCACAGTCGTCGTCTCTATCGTACGGCGCGCGGCATGGGATGCTCTGCCGACAGCGCCGCCGACGTCGTGCAGGAAGTGTTCGTCGTCTTTCTGAACTCGCTGGATCGGTTCGAGGGACGCTCGCAAGTCGGTACGTGGCTGTTCGGTATTCTGAGCCACAAGGTCCGGGAACAGCGCCGGTCGTCGGTCGTGGAAAAGACGCACGATCCGATTGACGAGGCGTTCGAGGCGCAGTTCAGCCAATCCGATCGGTGGATTCAGCGCCCGATCGAGCCCGATCGCTGGATGCGATCCGGCGAGGCGTCGGTCGCGATTCAGGCCTGCCTCGAAGGACTGACCCCTTTGCAGCGCGAGGTGTTTCAGCTCCGCCAGGTCGAGGAACTGTCCGGCATCGAGGTCAGTAACATTCTGGGTCAGAGCGTCACTCACGTCGGAGTGTTGTTTCACAGGGCACGCCTGCGCCTGCGGGAGTGCCTGGGGAAGAAGGGCTGGAAATCTGTTTGATGACGTGCAAGGAAGCGTCGATGATCGTCTCGACGTCTGAACAGCCGGCTGAACTAGCCCGGAGGCTCGGCTGCCGCCTGCACCTGGTGATCTGCCCGCACTGCCGGGCATTCCGCCGGCAGATTGAGGCGCTCGGCGCGCTGGCCCTGGAGTCGGCTGGCGGTTACGAGGCGGAACCAGGATCGGACTTCGAAGCGCAGATCGTTCGCCGCCTGGCGCGCGTCGATCGCGATTCCTGAGCGCACACCACTCCGACGCCGCACCCCGGGCGGTTGTGACCCCGTCTGTCACGTGCATGCGCAAGACTTCTTCATGGCTCCCGACAACTCACACCTGCTCGCCGGCTACGTTCCCCAGCCTCCCGCACGGGCGACGTCCGGCGAACCATTCTGGACGCTGACCAGAGACGACAGTCGCATGGACTGTGAGCTGCGCGCGTCTGTCGCGGGTGTGGAAGTGCAGTTGATCAGGGACGGGGAATGGTTTTACGGCTGTCGATTCGCGGACCGCGCCGATGCCGTCGCCCACGGCGAAAAGCAGCGGCGTCACCTGCTCGGTCGGGGATGGCAGACGGTCGAGCGGCCGAAGGTCGCAGGAACCATGGCGGACCAGCCAGGACCGGATGTGAGCCGGACAAACTCGTAATTACACCAGTGCAAACAGATCGGCGGTCTGCATTTTGCTGACCTCGTGGTGGCGCGCCTTTGGTTCCTTCCGACCGGTTCGGTATTCCTCGGTTCAGACGGGGAATATCTTCCTATGGGGCGACATCCGCGAAGTGTTTGACAGGCCCTCAGGCGCGACATAGAGTTCTCGTTTCCATTCCCAGAGGCAAGATCTGTGCGACGCCATGATCGGTAGAACCATCGGCAAATATCGCATCGTCGACCGCCTTGGCAAAGGCGGCATGGGCACGGTGTTTCGTGCGGTTGACGAGACGCTCGATCGGGATGTCGCCGTGAAGGTGCTCAATCCCGAGTTGACCGACAGCGACGTGATGAAGCGCTTCCGCGCCGAGGCGACCACCCTCGCCAAACTGAATCACCCGGAAATCGCGACCATTCACGAAATCTATCGGAGCGACTCCGACCTGCTGATGGTCATGGAGCTGATCCGCGGCGAGACGCTCGACCAGCTGTCGCTGCGCAGCGGTCCGCTGCCGCCCGAACGCGCCGCCTACCTCGTCGCCCAGGTGCTCGGTGCGCTCGACCACGCCCATCGTGCCGGCATCGTCCACCGCGACCTGAAGCCGGCGAATGTCATGGTGACCGAGCACGGCGGCATCAAGATCATGGACTTCGGCATCGCCCGCGTGGCGGGCGCCGAGCACCTCACCAACGATGGCCACATGATGGGCACGCCGGCGTACATGGCGCCGGAACAGGTGCTCGCGAAGGAAGTCGATCGCCGCGCCGACATTTATTCGTGCGGCGTCGTGTTCTACCGCCTGCTGACCGGCAAGCTGCCCTTCGAGGCGGACACCGCGATCGGCATGGTGCAGAAACAACTGTCGGAAGCGCCGACACCGGCACACCAGTACCGCGCCGACTTGCCGGACTGGTGTCAGACGATGCTGGATCGCGCGCTGGCAAAGTCGCCGGCGGATCGGTATCAGACCGGCGAGGAATTCCGATCGGCGCTGCTGACAGCCATCAATCAGTCTGCGACCGAGCACACCATCGTGCTCGCTGCGGCGCACATCGCCGGCTCGACGCCGCCGCTCGGCCCGGTCGTCACCAGCGCGGCGATCGCCATTCCCGTGACGCCGGCGGTTGCGGCGCAGCCGCCGGCGGCGCTCCCGACGCCGGCAGCCAGACGCACATCGCCGGACGGCGGCACGATCGTCCTGCAGCGAAACCATTTTGCGATGGCCGGCGGCCTCCTGGCGGTGGTCGCGATTGGTGTGGTGGTGCTCGCGTTCCTCGCGTTCCGGAGAACGGCGCCCGCGAGCACGCCGGCGCCGGCGTCACAGGTTGCCGAAGCGCCCCCCGTCGCGCCCGCCGAAACGCCGGTTGCGACGCCTGCTCCGCCAATCCCTGAGCCTCCGGTTGCGGCCGCCGCCACGGCCGCACCGGCGCCCGAACCCGCGACGAAGACGGCAGCGGTCGTCGCCGCGTCCAGCGCTTCGCCATCGTCGGCGAAGGCGGAAGGGCCGAGTCCATCGAACGCCTCGAACGCTTCGAACGCCTCGAACCCGTCGAAGGCCAAAGCGGCCGCGCCGGCCCCAGCCACGTCGACGGCGCCGCTGCCGGCGGCCGACCCCATCCCGGTCAAGACTGAATCGGTCAACCCGTTCGTCTTCGACGCCAAAGCGGTGGTCGTCGACGCTGGCAAGAACCGCGAACACGACGTCACCGTCCGGATGGCGGAAGGTCAGGTCACCGTCACCGAGAAAAACCAGGTGCTCGTGACGACCGTGCCCTACCAGACGCTGCTCGGCGTGAACTACTCCAACTCGAAACAGCCGCTCTGGAATTCGCCGGCCGGTCCGGCCGAAGTGGTGAAAGTCGAGGGTGGCGCGTTCGGCTTTCTCAAGGGCGGCCGCAACTGGCTCGTCCTGCGCACCCGCGACTCCTCGGTCGTGTTACGGGTCGATGACGAGGATTTGCACAAGGTGATGACGGCGATGGAGGACCGCACCGGCGTGAAGGTCGAACGCGTCGTGGAACGCAAGGACTGACCGGTTCGTGTTCACGCTCACCTTCGTCGACGGCGGCATGCCGAGGGCCCACAGGTTGCGGCAGGGCGAGACCGTGATCGGCCGGGCCCCGGCATGCGACCTCACGATCACGGCTCCGCTGATGTCGCGGGCTCACGCCATGGTTCGGGTCGCCGGCACTCGCGTCTACCTGCGCGATGCGGGCAGCACGTACGGAACCCTCTACAACGGCGCACCGCTCACCGCCGAACAGGAGATCTTCTCCGGGGACACGTTCTCGGTCGCCCAGGTGATGCTGACGCTCGAGCGCGAGGTCGCGGAAGACGAGTTGCTGTCGGAAGCGCATCAGCCGTTCGACGAATCCGGCACCATCCTGCGGCCGATCGATCCGGCGGCGCGAATGCCGTCCTCGACCCACGACGTGACCGTCGCGGCGCCCACGCCGGACGGGCGCACGCCGACCGCCACCGCGGCGCATGCGGCGGCGACGTACCCGGTCGACGTCCCGCGGCCCGCGGACACGGAGCGGCGCCGGACCGGGGATCGCCGCAAGGTCGATCTGAATCGCGCCGCCGGCGACCGACGCGGCGGACGCGACCGTCGGGGCGGACGCCACCTGAGGCTGCTGACGGAAATCGGCAAGACTCTGGTCACCGTGCAACCGCTCGAACAGATCCTGGCAAGGGTCGTGGATCTGGTCTTCGAGGTGCTGCCGGCGGAGCGATCGTTCCTGCTGCTGCGCGACGCCATCGATCAGCCGCTGACGTCGCGCGTGATGCGCAATCGCGACGGCTCGATTCCGACCAACGTCACGCTGAGCCGGACTGTCGTCAACCAGGTGATGCGGGATCGCGTCGCCATGCTGGCGAAAGACGCGCTCTACGATCATCGCCTCGACGCGTCGGGCAGCATTCAGGCCATGAACATCCGGTCGTTCATGTGCGCGCCGCTGTGGAATCGCAACGAAGTGATCGGCGTGCTCTATTGCGACAACCCGCGCAGCAAGAAATTCACCGCCGACGATCTCGAGGTCTTCAGCGCGCTGTGCAACTACGCCGCAGTCGCGATCGAACAAGGACGACTGTCGATGCAGTTGCTCGAAGAGACGCGGCGCCGCGAACGGCTGCAGCGGTATCACTCGCCGCGTGTGGTCAGCCGAATCTTGCACGCCGATGCCGGCGACGGCGCGTTCATGGCGCAGACCCGCGACGTCTCAGTGATGTTCTGCGACATCGTCGGCTTCACGAAGCTGTGTCAGCGCGCCGAGCCCCAGGCGGTCGGCGAGCTGTTGAACAACTTCTTCGGCCGCATGGGCGAGGTGATCTTCGAACATGACGGTACACTCGACAAGTTCATCGGCGATGCGATTCTGGCGGTGTTCGGAGCGCCCTTCGACCAGGCCGATCATGCCGTGAAAGCGGTCAGCGCGGCGCTGGCGATGCGGCGGGAGCTGGCGCAGGCGAATGCCGAGCGCCGCAATCAGCCGATCCAGATGCGGATCGCGATCAACAGCGGCCGCGCACTGACCGGAGACATCGGATCGCCCAAGCGGCGCGAGTTCACCGTGCTCGGCGACGTCGTCAACACTGCCGCCCGTCTCGAGTCGTCCGTGGCCCAGCCGGATCAGATCGTCATCTCCGAACACACCCGCAGCCGTATCGGCGACGCGTTCAGGCTGAAGTCGCTCGGCGAGGTGACGCTGCGCGGACGCGACGTCAGGCTCGAGGTGTTCGACGTGATCGGCTGATCGCCGGATCCTTCCTGGTGCCCTTCCGCACTGCATCGCCGCGAATCCTCCGGCGCGTGGACCTTGCACTCGGCGGTGCGGTTGCGATCATGGTCGTTTTGGATCTCGCAGGGCGATCGCCGTGGCGGCTGAGCGGCGCCGCCAGTGACCTCGCGCCAGGCACACCGTTCGGCGTCGCTGCCGCCGTGCTGTTCGCGGTTCGATGGGCGGCGTCGAGGCGAGTCTCCGCAGCGGCGGCGATCGAACACGGCGAGGATGCGATGGTGGCGTGGCGGCTTGATCCGCCGAGCCCCCGAGCGTGCGCGTTGGCGCTGGTGCTGTTCAGCGCCGCGACGGCACTCCTGCTCCGGGCTCAGTTGCGGGCCTATACGAGTGTGCCGGACCTCGGCGACCCGCTGTTTTCGATGTGGCGCCTGGCCTGGGTCGCCCATCAGCTGCCGATCGATCCGCGCCACCTGTTCGACGCCAACATCTTTCATCCCGCGGCGCGAACGCTCGCCTACTCCGACGCGATGCTGGCGCCCGCCCTTTTCGCTGCGCCCGCGCTCTGGATAGGTGCGCCGATCGCGGTCGTCTACACCACGCTCGTGTTGCTGTCCTACGTCGCCGCCGCGATCGCGATGTTCGTTCTCGCCAGGACCGTGAGCGGACATACCGGCGCCGGCCTGATCGCAGGTGTGGTGTTTGCTTTCGATCCCTTTCGTCTGCTGCACTACAGCCATCTCGAGCTGCAGTGGACGTTCGCGATGCCGCTGGCGCTGCTGTTGGTGATTCGTGCGCTCACGGCCGGCCGTCCGGGCGACGGCGTGCTCGCCGGCGTGCTGCTCGCCGTACAGGCGCTGTGCTCGTTATATTACGGCGCCTACCTGGCGGTATCGCTGGTCGCATTCATCGGCGCGTGGATCTGTGGCGTTCAGCGGGTGGATCGGACGCGAGTCCGGGCGCTGCTGCTCGGCGCCGTGACCGCCGCCGCCATCTGTTTTCCGGTGACGCTGCCGTACTGGCAGAATCGCACCACCCTCGGGCAACGGCAGCCGGACGAAATTCGTGCCTACAGCGCGACCGGACACGACTACCTCACCGCCTATCGTCAAAGCGCGTTATACGGCGAGAGGCTGTGGGACGCAAACGACGCCGAGCGCAAGTTGTTTCCGGGAGTCGTGCCGCTGCTGCTGGGAGCTGTGGCTCTGTGGCCGCCGGCGACGCCGCTGGTTGCCGCGTCCGCCGCGGCGCTTGCGGTCAGCGTCGACGCATCCCTCGGCCTTCATGGAACGGTGTACCCCTGGCTCTACCGGTTGGCGCCCGGGTTCGGCGGTTTCCGGGTGCCGGCACGGTTTCGCGCGATCGGCGGGCTGTACCTCGCGCTCCTGGCCGGCTTTGCGGTGGCAGGAATCGCACGGCGAATCGCGTCAGACCGGATCGCGGCGACCACTATCGCCGTGCTCGGGCTGGCGATTCTGTTCGAGGTTCGCCCGGTCCTGGCGCTGCAGCCGCTCTGGGATCATCCGCCAGGAATCTACCGCCTGATTCCGGAACCGCACGCGGTCGTGGCGGACCTTCCGATTCCCTGGGATCGCGACCCGTTCTGGCACGATCCGGTCTTCATGTACTTTTCGACCTTCCATTGGCATCCGCTGGTCAACGGCAGCAGCGGCTTCACGCCTGCCTGGTACGACCAGCTCGGACAGATCAGCCGCGACTACCCGTCCGACGAAACGCTCGACGTCTACCGCCGCCTCGGCGTCCAGTACGTCGTGCTGCACGAGGGCTACTACGGCGAGCGCACGTTTCAGCGCGTGGTCCGGGACAGCGCGACGCAGCCTCGTCTTCAGTTCGTTGGCACCGATACGTGGGACGAAGGCGAATGCCGTCTTTATCGTCTGCTTCGATAGCCGGCCCACTCGGCCCGGCCGAAGCAGGAGTGCTATATTCGTTTTCCTGGGAGGATTCGATTGAACTCTGTGACCACATCGCTCGTGCTGGCGGCCGCCTTGTCCGCCGCCCCGTCGCTCTACGCTGCCGAAGGCATCCTGCTCATCGAGAAGAACACATCGAGTGGGGCCACCACCACGAACCAGATCCAGATCGAGAAGAACCGGATGCGCGCGGAAATGACCGGCGGCGCCGGCGGCAACCAGACGATGATCTTCGACGGCGTGAAACAGGTGTTGTGGATCGTCAACAACGAGAAGAAGACCTACAGCGAAATCACCAAGGCGGACATCGATCGCCTGAGCAGTCAGATGTCCGGCGCGATGCAGCAGATGGAGGCGCAGCTCGCCAACCTGCCGCCCGAACAGCGTGCCCGGGTCGAGGCGATGATGAAGGGCCGCGGCGGCATGCCTGGCGGCGCACCGGCGCCGAAGACCGAATACAAGAAAGTGGGGACCGACAAGGTCAACGCCTGGACGTGCGACAAGTACGAAGGCACCCTGAACGGGCAGAAGAACGCCGAGCTCTGCACCGTCGACCCGCAGGCGCTCGGCTTCACCGCCGGCGACTTCGCCGTGACCGGTGAGCTGCAGGCGTTCTTCTCCAAGCTGATGCCGCAGGGCAGCGAGAACATGTTCCGGATCGGCTCGGCGCAGGATCAGGGCTTCAGCGGCGTACCGGTGCGGCGGGTCTCGTTCGGCGCGCGCCCCTCGACCGCCGAGATCACGTCGGTGACGCATCAGAACTTCAGCGATGCGGTCTTCACCGTGCCGGACGGCTACCAGAAAGAAGCATCGCCGTTCGCGGGCCGGGGACGCGGCCGCCAGTAAGGCCGGCTCTTGAAAACGACGCAGTAGAGGTGCTCATGACGCGACCGGTTCGGCTGTTCCTCGCTCTTCTTGTGATGACCGGGGCGGCCGCGCTGGCCGCGCAGGGGCCGCCGCATGCGACCCGCACGTTTCTGTCCCCGGCCGACTACATGCCGGATCCAGCGAAGCTGGCAACGGCAACCAGCGAACTGCGGGATCTGGTGTCACGGTTCGGTGACGATCGCGCTGCCATTCTGCGCTTCTATACGATTCCCGGATCGGCAACCCGCCGCAGCCGGATGCGGACCTTCTACGACGCCTGGCTGAAGACGCTGACGGCGGTCGACTTCGACAAACTGTCGCAGGAAGGCCGCGTCGATTACGTCCTGCTGCGCACCAAGATCGACTACGAAGCGGCGCTGATCGCACGTGAAGATCGGGTCCAGCTGACGATCGCGCCACTGCTGCCCTTCGAAACCGACATCGTGACCCTCGCCGAAAATCGCCAGCGCCTCGACTTCGTCAAGGCTGACGCGGCGGTGCCGGCGCTGACGTCGATCACGGCCAAGGTGACTGCGGCCAACACGTCCGCTGCGCCCGGCAATGGCGTGTCGGCGGCGACGGCAGTGCGCGCGGCGCAGGAAGTGGACACGCTCAACGCGGCCCTGACCACCTGGTTCAATTTCTTCAACGGCTACGACCCCGCATTTACCACCGCCGTTCCGGCGCCTTATCGCGCACTGTCTCAGTCGCTGACCACCTACGCGGCGACACTCCGCGAAAAACTCGCCGGGCTGCCGCGGGGCGCGGGACAGATGGCCAACGGACGCGGTGGTTTCGACGGGGGCGGCGGCGGCCGTGGTGGACGGGGCGGCGGCGGCGCGGGCGACGGTGCGCCGGCGGTCCGCGCCAGCGAGGGACCGATCGTCGGCGACCCGATCGGACGCGAAGGGTTGTTCGAGGATCTGCGCGGCGAGATGATCGCCTACACGCCCGAGCAGTTGATCGCCATCGGCAACAAGGAAGCGGAGTGGTCCGAAGCCGAGATGAAGAAAGCGTCGCGCGAGATGGGCTTCGGCGACGACTGGAAGAAGGCCCTCGAGAAGGTCAAGTCCACCTACGTGCCGCGCGGCGATCAGCCGCAGATGGTGCGCGACCTGGCGCTGCAGGCGATTGCGTTCGTCAAGCAGCACGACCTGGTCACGGTGCCACCGCTGGCCGAGGATCAGTGGCGCATGACCATGATGACGCCGGCGGGGATGCGGGTGGCGCCGTATTTTCTCGGCGGCGAAACGATTCAGGTGTCGTACCCGCACGACAGCATGTCCGAGGAAGACAACCTGATGGTGATGCGCGCCAACGGCCCGCATCTCTCGCACGCGACCGTGTTCCACGAGCTGATTCCCGGCCACGAGCTGCAGGGCTTCATGGCCCAGCGCTACAACTCGCACCGCGGGCTGTTCCGCACGCCGTTCCTCATCGAAGGCTGGGCGCTCTACTGGGAATACGTGATGTGGGACCAAGGCTTCCAGGCGACGCCCGAGGACCGCGTCGGCGCCCTGTTCTGGCGCCTCCACCGCAGCGCGCGGATTGTGTTCTCTCTGAATTTTCATCTCGGACGCTGGACGCCCGAGCAATGCGTCCAGTACCTGATCGATCAGGTCGGCCACGACCGATTCACTGCCGAAGGCGAGGTCCGCCGATCGCTCAACGGCTCCTACTCGCCGCTCTACCAGGTCGCCTACATGATGGGCGCGGTGCAAATCCGCGCGATGATGCGGGAGCTGGTCGACTCGAAGAAGATGACGCTGAAGCAGTTCAACGACGCCTTCCTTCACGAAGGCGAGATGCCGATCGAGATGATGCGCGCGGCGCTCGAAGCCAAGCCGCTGACCAGAAACTACATCCCGAACTGGCAGTACTACGGGGACGTGCAGCCGGCGAAGCCCTAGCCCCCCACCGCCCCGCACGCTGATTGAGGCAGCCGCCACTGGCTGCCTCGATCGGCGTTCCTTCCTCTCGCGACCCTCTCCACCAGCCACACCGATGCACTGAGCGGGACGATCGCTGTCCCGAGCTCGTCCGTTTGAAACGAGGCGCGCCACGTCGTCACCACTGAGCGATGGCTTTGCGTGATAGCCGGCGCGACGAACAGGCCCCTCAACGGGGTGGCGCGTGACGGAACGCGTCTACGAATTCGCGATCGCGGCCATCGGCGTCTGGCGGATTTCGCACCTGCTGACGGTCGAAGACGGACCGTGGCGAATATTTGCGCGACTGCGCCACGTCGTTCGGCGACGCGGCTGGTCAGACCTGCTGGATTGCTTGTATTGCGTCAGCGTCTGGGTCGCTATCCCGTTCGCAGCGGTGCTGTGCCACGGCGTCCGCGACTGGTGCCTGTTGTGGCCGGCGCTATCGGGAACGGCGATTCTGCTCGAACGGATCACCGCCGCACCGGCGCTCCGCACCCAGTACTTCGAACACGGTTTCGCAGAAACAGAGGAGTTGGACGATGTCATGTTGCGGACGAACCGGTAGTCCGACCGCGCCGCGAATCGCGTCGATGGCGCCGCCTCAGGCCCAGGCCAGACGCGGCACCTATGCGGTCGGCGTCACCTTCGAATATCTCGGCAGCACCAGCCTCACCGCTGTCGGCGGCGTGACCGGCCGGCACTACCTGTTCGCCAGGAAAGGTGCGCGTGTCGCCGTCGACCGGCGCGACTTCGTCTCACTGCTGCAGGTCCCGGTGCTGCAGCACGTTCAGTAACCGTATGTGAATGTGTCAGGAGAAATCATGGACAAGCCGTTTCAGACCGTATTGCGCTACCTCAACGAAAGCAGTTCGCCCGACGATCTCGTCAAGACGCTCCGTCTCAATAGTGAAACCGCAGCCAGTGTCCTGCTCCAGAAATCAGCGGTCGGCGGTATGTTCACCGCCATCGAGCAGTTGACCTCGGTGCTCTCATCGGCGCAGATCGCCGGAGTGGCCGCAATCATCGGGGCGCTGCCGGCGCCGACGCCGGCGCTCGAACGCGAGCGCACCCACTTCATCCCGATCCTGCTCGAGAACCCGAACTACTTCGGGACGTTGAGCGACAGCCCGTTCAAGCCGGTCAAGGCCTTCAACTCGAACACCACCTACGAGGAGCTGGTCTGCGTCGGCTTGCAGCCCGAGATGGACCGCCTCGAAGCGGTGATCAATCTCAAGCGGCCGAACGGCTACGGCGGCGACATCTGCACTGCCGGATCGTACGAATACGTTCGCTTCTTCGTCGATCTTCACAACAACGGTGTGTTCCACGATGTCGGCGTCGCTGGCGTCAACGTCCACGACGTGCCCGGCACGAAACCATTGTGTTACGCCGTCTACCTGGACTTCACCTCGATCAAGAAGCTCTGCACGGCGTCCAACGTCGTCAAGGTGCGTGCGGTCCTGTCGTGGAATGCCATTCCGTCCTCCAACCCGAACGTGCTGCCGGTCTGGGGCAATCGGGTTGACGGCGAGGTACAGGTTCGACCCAGGTCGTTCCTGACGCTGTCGGAACTGCTGAAGGAGATCGAACTGGCCGAGGTCGCGCTGCCGGACCCGATCGGCCCGATCGCGCAGGTCCTCGACCCGCAGGCAAAGATTCCGGTCGCCATGCCGCAGGCGCTGACGCTGGAGCAGAAACGCAAGGTCTACGCACGCAGCGACGTGCCGGTGCACCGCTACGCGTTCCGCGAATTGCAGCCGCTGGTGTCCGCCGCCTCCGCGCCGGCTGACGTCTTCGATCAGGCCAAATCGAGTGCGCTGATGTCGATTGGGCTGAGCGCCGCCGAAATCGACGGACTCTTCGGCAAGCTGGCCGTGCAGACCGATGGCGACACCAGCTTCGAACAGCTCGGCTGCATCGGCGTCAGACCGGCGAGTCAATCGCTCGAAGGCGTTCTGACGATCAGGAAACCGGTCGGCTACTCGGGTGGGTTGTGCGCGGGCGGCTCCACGGAATTCGTGGCGTTCTGGGCTGACTTCCACGACGGCGCCGGCTTCCAGCACCTCGCCACCACCAGCGTGACCGTTCACGATCTCCAGAAATTGCCGCCAGGAGGCGTGCAGTACGCGGTGTTCGCAAAAGCCAACCTCGCCAAGTGGCGAGTGCCATGCGAGACCGGGGCGCGGATCGGGCGGCTGCGCGCGATTCTCTCGTGGGATACGCCGCCACCGGCAGGCAACCCCAACTTTGTTCCCGTCTGGGGCAATCGTCTGGAGTGCGCGTTCCAGGTACAGCCGGGCGCCAGCCTCAGCCACACACCGCTGATCGAAACCGTCGGCGACGTGCCGGTGAACCGCATCAATCAGGCGGACGGCCTGGCCACCGGCGGACTGGAGATCGCCAATGTCTCGGTCAATCAGTCGCCATTCGGCGGCGAGGTCACGATTACCGGATCGCTCGGGCTGCCGCCCGATTCGTTCGGCGGCGGCGCGCTACCGTTCAAGTACCGAATCGACGTCAAGCGAAACGACGGCATCGACACCTATCATCCGCTGCTGAACGATGTCGAGGTCAGCATCAGCGAGCGCAACAACGGCGCACCCGTCTTCTGCGACCTGTTCAATGTCGTCTGCCAGCGGACCGTGCATCCGACCAACGACCTCGACGGTCTGGGCGATGGCTGGTATCCGTACCTGGAAGACGCCACGCTGCCACTCACGCTCGACCTCGTCACGAACACGCTGGGTCGCTGGCAGACCACAGTCGGCATGGAAGGCACCTGGAAAATCCGGATCACCGGCAAGAATCCGAACGTCACGCCGCCAACGGTGTTCGCCGGCGTCCAGGAAATTCTCGTGCGGATCGACAACACCGCGCCGTCGGCCAGCTTCACCATCACCGGCGCCACGTTCAACGGCAACCCGATTCCCGCCGTTGACTGCGGCAAGTTCCCGGTCGGGACGATCATCACCGGGCAGTACTCGGCGCAGGATCCGGGCACGGTCGCGCCGGCAGATCCCGCGTCGGCCCACTTCGGCGGTCTCACCTTCGAGGTGCTGCCGTCGGGTCCGGCCAATGGCGCGACCGTCGTCCCATCGAGCCGGTCGTTCCCGGCGGTGCCTACCATCGGGGAAACCGGCAAGACATGGACGCTCGACACGACGGGCATGCAGGCCTGCGGCTACGTCATTCACATGGTGGTGTGCGATCGCACCAACGTGGACAGCCGCGGCAATCCGTACTGTGTCACCGCCGACGTCGGGTTCTGTCTCGAATAGCCAGGATGTCGTCGGGTCGCAAACAACGGCTGCGCGCGCAACGGTTCGGGTTGCGCGCGCATCTGTCGTAGCGGCCGCCTTCAGGCAAACCGCATGCGGCAACAGACTGCTTTTACGCCAGTGCCGCGTGGACCAGCGCGAGCAATGCGATTCCCGCGGTATCGGTGCGCAGCGTGCGCGATCCCATCCCGACCTGACTGAAGCCATGCGACTCGAACAGCTCGCGTTCAAAGTCGTTCCAGCCGCCTTCGGGTCCAATCGCGAGCAGAACGCGACCGCCGTACCGCTCGCCGACGGCGTCGCGCAACGATTGCGGCGCGGCCGGATCGGCGATCAGCCGCAGCGCGTCCGGGCACAAAGCCTCCAGCCCATCCTCGACTAATGCCTTCAGCTGTCGATGGACGGACACGATCGGCAGGCGGGTGTCACGCGCCTGCTGCAGCCCTTCGATGAGCAGCGGACGGTAGCCCTCCGGCGCCAGCAGATGCGTGTCGAAATAGTTCCGCTCGACCCGCTCCGCGTTGGTCAGCATGATCCGGCCGACGCCGAGCGCCGCGAACTGGGCCCAGAGCCGGCGCATCACCTTCGGACGCGGCAACGCCAGCAGCAAATCCACCCGCGGACGCTGCGGCGTCACCACCTCGAACACGCATTGCAACGCGATCGACGCGTCGCCGACCGACACGACCGTCCCGACGCCGTGAGGACCATCGACCATTCCAACCCGAACCTGCTGCCCCGGGCCGGCCCCCAGCACGTCGCGCAGGTGTGCGGCGCGCACGCCCTCGACGATGGCCCTGGCCGCGGCGTCGATTTCTCCTGGCTCGATCAGGATCAGGTTCACGGCACCAACGCCGGCGCGGCAAGCGGCGCCTCGAGGTAGACGAACGTGCCGCCGCTGCGCAGGTAGTTGTCGATGCGGGACAGCGGCGTCAGCGCGCGCAGCCACTCCGGCCCGTTTTCGAGGAGGCGCTCCTCGATCAGCGTGGACAGGAACTCGAAGCCGGCCGCGGCCGCACGCGCCCGGACCGCGTCGAGCAGGCGGTTCTCGAGCTGGACGTGATTCTGAACCGACGGCAGCGTCGCCATGGCCTGCAGGTAGAACGTGTTGTTCTCACCCACGTGCGGATCCGCGGTGATGCCTTCTTCGTCGTGGTTCTCGAGGGCGCTGCCGATTGCGTAGCCGACCAGACGACCCGACACGCGATCGCGGAGCGCCAGGCCGATCGCCCGCGGATTGGCCACGGTGGTCTCGAGCGTGGCAATCGGATACTGCAGCAGCGGACGCGCTCCCGCGCGCAGCACGTCGGGCGGGTACGCCGCGGAACCGTAGCGCTCCTGCTCGACGGCCAGCACCTGCGCCTTGAGCGGCTCGAACGTCGCCGGGGTGAGGTCGACGACGTCCACCGTGTCCATCGGAATCGCCAGGGTGCCGACACGCATCTTGACCGGCTGCGCGGTTTCCACGGAAGCGCGGCCGCCGACGATGTCCTCGATCGCCGCGCGGAGGATCGGCGAGCGCCTCGTCGATCGCGGCGGGCTCGGTGTCGAACCGCGGATAGAACCGGATCGTCCGCTCGCCGGCACCGAGCAGCACCAGCCCGCGCCGGAACGCGCGATCGAGAACCGCTTCGGACAAGTCAGCCCGCGCCAGATCGAAGCCGAGCATCACGCCCGCGCCGCGGACGTTCTTGACGATCTCGCGATAGTCGCGGGCCAGCGCCTGCAGGCCCGCGCGCGCGCGTTCGCCGGTCCGCCGCACCTGCTCGAGGTCGAGCTTGTCCATCAATGACAGCAGCCGAACCATGCCGACCGAATCGCCTTCCCAGGTGGTGTTGAACTTCTTCTCTTCCTGAAAGAAGGTCGCCAGCGCCTCGCTGACGAACAACACGCCGTTCTGCGCCTTCTTCGCCCAGGTGACGAGATCCGGCGGCGACGGCAGGTCGAACAGCTCGTGGGCCCACATCCGGCCGGTCATGCCCCAGCCGGTCTGCACTTCGTCGAAGATCAGCGGCACGTCGTAGATCTTCGTGAGCAGCCGCAGTCGCCGCATGAAACGGGCGCTGGCGACGCGCACGCCACCCTCGCCCTGAATCGGCTCCACCAGCACGGCCGCGACCCTGCGCGATCGGCGGATCACGTCGGCGGTCAGCGCTGTCCGCTGACTCGTCACGAACGCATCGAGATCGCTCCCCGGCTGCGCCAGGAATTCGTCCACCGCGTCGATCTCGCGGCGGTAGGTGTCCCGGCTCTTCTCCGCGCGCGGCAGCCGTCCCGACACCAGCAGGTCCCACAGCTGCTTCAGGCAGCTCTCCTCGCGCCGCGCGGTCAGCTTCGGCGCGCCAGCGTCCTCGACCGGAAACGGGATGCGCGGCCAGTCGAAGGTCGGGAAGCCGAGGCGCGCCCGCTTGCGGTGCGTCACGGCCAGCGCGCCCAGCGTCCGGCCGTGAAACGCACCTTCGAACGACACGATGAAGCCGCCTTCGCGATCCGCGGTCGTCATCACGCGGTTCATCAGCACCGACTTGATCGCGTTCTCGACCGCTTCGGCGCCGGTGTTGACGACAAAATGCCGCGGCGTGCCGGAAGGCGCGATTCGGTTCAGCTCCGCCTTCAGCCGCAGCGACAGCACCGTCTGATACTCGGAGTGCGCGTACCGTGAGGCGACGAACGGCAGCGCTTCGAGGATGGCGCGGACCACGGCCGGATCGTTTTCGCCGAACGCCTGTGTCGCAATCAGCGCGCCCATGTCGAGGAACCGGTAGGGCTCGCCGCTGGCGTCGCGATCGGTCACGGCCAGATAGGGCCCGACCGATTCGGACGGATCGAACGCCACCGGCAGCGAAAAGAACAGGCTCCTCGCGGCGGCATCCAGCGCCGCCTTGGAGGCAGGAAAATGCAGCGCAATCAGTTCGTCGAGCGTCGCGTCACCCTGGTGCAGTCCCGGCGGTACGGATGACGTGATCTGGCCGGCGCGATAGCGCGCGTTGAGGTCGGACACGTGCGACAGCCACTGGGTCGCATGCGCGGTCGCATTGTCAAACGTCGTCATGACCGGGAAAACGATACTTCACCGGCGGCCCGGACAGAAAACGTATCGACAGTGCGGCACGAAACACGTTCATGACGAATAATGGATTGATGAGCCCTGCTTCCCCGGACGGTTTTGGCGCCCTCGGCCTGATTGAGACGCTCGCGGCCGCGGTCGGCGCCCTCGGCTACGAGGAGCCGACGCCGGTCCAGCGCGAAACGATTCCGCTGCTGATCGCCGGCCGCGACCTGCTGGCCCAGGCGGCCACCGGCACCGGCAAGACCGCCGCCTTCGCGCTGCCGATGCTGCAGCGGCTCGCCGGCGATCCGGACGGCGAAGAAACATACCGGCGGCCTGGTCCTCGTCCCGACGCGCGAGCTGTGCATGCAGGTCGCCGAGGCGATCCACAAGTACGCCAAGGGCGTCGGCGTCAAGGTCGTCCCGATCTACGGCGGCGCTTCGATCTCGCAGCAGATCGCCACCCTCCAGCGCGGCGTCGGCATCGTCGTCGCCACGCCGGGGCGCGCGCTCGATCACCTCAAGCGCGGCACGCTCAAGCTCGGTCACCTGCAGATGCTCGTGCTCGACGAAGCGGACGAGATGCTCGACATGGGATTCGCCGAGGACATCGACGCGATCCTCGAGACGACGCCGAAGACGCGGCAGACGGCGCTGTTCTCGGCGACGATGCCGGCGCGGATTCTGTCGATCGCGCAGCGGCACCTGAAGGATCCGGCGCGCGGTGATGATCGCGCGCGAGAAGACCGCCGCGGGCAAGCTGCCGCGCGTCCGCCAGGTCGCGTACATCGTGCCGCGCGCGCACAAGCCGGCGGCGCTCGATCGCGTGCTCGACATGGAGAACCCGACGTCGGCGATCGTGTTCTGCCGGACGCGGCTCGAGGTCGAGACGCTGGTCGAGACGCTGAGCGCCCACGGCCGCCGCGCCCAGGCGCTGCACGGCGGCATGGAGCAGCGGGCAGCGCGATCGCGTGATGCAGCAGTTCCGCGCCGGCAAAGGCCGACCTGCTGGTCGCGACCGACGTCGCCGCGCGCGGCCTCGACATCGAGCACCTGTCGCACGTCTTCAACTACGACGTGCCGGCCGCGGCCGAGGCCTACGTGCACCGCATCGGCCGGACCGGCCGCGCCGGACGCGACGGCACCGCGATCACGCTCGCCGAGCCGCGCGAGCATCGGCATGCTGCGCGCCATCGAGAGCCTGACCAAGCAGAAGATCGAGGTCGCGACCGTTCCGACCGTCGCCGAGCTGCGCGCGCGGCGGCTCGATGTCACCCGCGCCTCGATGCGCGAGCGCATCCTCGCCGGCAACCTCGACGATGTCCGCGTCGTGGTCGACTCGCTGTCGCAGGAATTCGACATCGTCAACATCGCGGCGGCGGCGGTGAAGCTGCTGCACGAGGCCGAAGCCGGCGACGAGTCGGAACGCGACATCCCGACGGTGTCGCTCCAGCAGGGACCGCGCGACCGCGCCGAACGCGGCGACCGGGCAGGTCGTGACGCCGGGCGCGGGCCCCAGCGGCCCGGCAAGGTGTGGGCGGCCGGCGCGCAGCGTCCACGCGACCCCCGGTCCGGTCCGGACCGCGGCCGCGGTGGCGAGACCGCTCTCGGCAAGTGGTGACGCCGTGCGCCTGTTCATCGGCGCCGGACGTGAAGCGGGCATCCGCCCCGGCGATCTCGTCGGCGCGATTACCGGCGAGGCCGGCATCAACTCGCGCGACCTCGGCGCGATCGAGATCGCCGATCGCTTTTCGTTGATCGACGTCCCCGAGTCGCGCGCCGACGATATCGTCGCGGCGCTGCGCGCGACCACGCTGCGCGGACGCAAGGTGACGGTCAGACGGGATCGCACGCAGGGTTAGGGAATCGGCGATCGGCTGATCTGCGAAGTAGCGCGACTGGGGGAGACTGAGTTCCCTGGCGAGGAGGTCACGGTCGCCGCCGATTCGCATGCCGCCCGGCTACTGGGGTGGCGCCGTCCTCGGTCGCTCGCTGCCCTGGTGACACGTGTAGCAGGTGACGCGGCCGATGCGTGACTCGCCTTCCACCGGTTTGTAGTCGGGAAAGAACTGCTGGTTCAGCCCTTTCGTCATCTCGAGCATGCGCCGGGCGATCGCTTTGCGCGGGTTGGTTTCCGACGCGAAGTTGCCGCGCGCGTGGCACGAGCCGCACGACACGCCGAGCGCCGCGGCCATCGTGTTCATCTCGGCCTCGAACTCCGGCACGGTCAGCCCGGTCAACACCTTCACGCCGGGCGTGTCCACCAGCACCGGGGCCGGAGGCTGATTCTGAGCGTGGCCGACAACCGAAGCCAGCGCCACCGTCATGCACATCGTCGCCGCAGCGATCTGTTTCATCGTCCCGCCTCCGAGAGTTCGGCGATGACGGACGTCAGCACGCGCTCGGTCTTGGCGATGTCGCGGCCCGCCGCGCCGGACAGTGCACTGGCGATGGCGGCCTCGATGGTGCCTTTGGCGTGGTGGATGAACGGCTTCGAGACCGGCGTCACTCTCAGCTTCACCCGCCGCGTGTCCTCGGGATCGATTTCCCTGGTCAGGAGCCCACGATGCACCAATCGCTGCAGGATGCCGGTCACCGTGCTCGGGTGCAGGCGCAGCGCGTGCGCGAGGTCACCGGCCGACAGATTGGGATACTGCTCGACGACGCGCAACACCATCCGTTGCGGTCCGGTGATCCGGTGGGTCGCTTCCATGCGCTTGGAGGCACTCTGCAACGCATGTTCGACGCCCCATAAGATGCGCATAAAGCCAAGCACCGGATCGAGATCGAGTTCGGATTTTCCGCTGCGAGATCGAGGCGGCATGTCTCAAATGATACATGGCGATCCGATGGTTTGACCTCCAAGTAATCGTCAGCTACTATTCCTGATAGTGCGGGCTCATCCCCGTCTCACCGTTTCAATCATCTTCGCGTACGCCTCGTTGCTGGCCGCCCCGTCGAAAGGGCAGGTGCCGGCGACGCCGGAGTTCGCCGTCCCGCCTCACGCACGACTGCTGGTCGTCTCTCCGCACCCCGACGACGGCACCCTGGCAGGCGCCGGCCTGATGGCTCGCGTGCTCGCAACCGGCGGCAGCGTCCACGTCGTCCAGATCACCAGCGGCGACGCGTTTGCCAACGGCGTCAAGGCGCTCGAGAAAACCGAACTGCCAACCGCTGACGACTATCGCCGCTATGGCGCGGTACGCGAGCATGAAACGGTGTCGGCGATGGCGGTGATCGGTCTGCGCCGCCGGGCGATCACGTTTCTTGGATTCCCGGACGATGGACTGTGCCGGCTGGTGTCGGACTACCGATCGGCGGCATTGGCATATGAATCGCCGTACACGAGGCGCGACAGTCCGCCGGTGATGGAGCAGATCGTCCGCGGTGCCGCCTACCGCGGCGACGACGCCGAGCGCGAGCTCGAACGGGTCGTCGCGTCGTTCAAGCCGACGATGGTGCTGATGCCGAGCGCCCGCGACGAGCACCCCGACCACTGCTCCACGCATTTGCTGGTGCACTCCGCGCTCGCAGCGGCCGGCGTCCATCCGCAGGTGCTGCACTTTCTGATTCACTACGGAACCTGGCCGCCTGAGGGTGGTGCAGTGGGATCCGGTGAGGACCAGCAACTGGTGCCGCCGGCCCGGCTCCAGACGAGTGATGCCAGCTGGCGTTCGCTGACGCTGACAGCCGCCGAGAGAAAGGCGAAAGGTCGTGCGCTCGACGCCTATCGCAGCCAGATGCTCGCGATCGGACCGTTCATCAAGGCCTTCGAACGCGTCAACGAGCTGTTCGTCGACGGTGATCCGGAGACGATCGCCCCGTGCTGGTGTCGGGGGGCGGACATCGCGGCGGGACGGGCGAGGCAGCCGGCGACGCCGACCGCGATTCATCAGTAGCGTTCGGCTGAAGCGCGCGCTACTCTCGATACCCCGCTCGGCTGACGCCTCGCGCTACTCCGACGTCTCGCGCTGCCCCGACATCTCGCGTCGCGCCCTTGCAGGGATTACGTCAGTGCGTCATGCCGTAGAAGCAGATAGTTGACGCCGAGCTTGTAGGCTTCGTTGGTGTCGTCGATCGGCCGCAGCCCCTGTCCTGACCATTCCCAGTACTGCGAGACGTCGGTGTTGTAGTTGACGATCATCTGCAGCCGCTTCGTCGGATCGTTGTCCTCGTAGAGACCGAGGAAGACCGGACGCGCCGGCGTTGTAGGCCTGCGGAATGACCTCGAGGTTCGTCGACCTCGAAGAACGAGTGGAAGATCGGATGCGACGCATTCATCCGGACGAACCGGCCATTCGGGTAGACGCGCTTCATGTTCGCCTCGAACGGTCCCCAGCCGGGACTGCCGAAATCGCCTTCCTGCTTGAAGTCGTCGACGATGACGAAGCCGCCCTTGTCGATGTAGGCGCGCAGCGCCGCCGCCTGGCGATCGGTCATCTGCCACCAGCTGACCTCGATGATGTAGGCGACCGGATACTTGAACAGCTCGGGATCGTCCAGCGTCAGCGTGTTGATCGATTCGTTGCGCGCCGAAGTAGCTCACCTCGTTCATGATCTTCATGAGGTTGCCTTCGGCGAGCGGATAGCCGTGGGCCCATGACGGCAGGCCGCGCCACCAGTAGCCGGTCGCGTCGCATTCGTAGATGACGCGCACGAAGGTGAAGCGTCCGTCGTAGGCGGCATTGGGCAGCGGCTTGAAGTTGCGCCCGTACGGCCCGCCGAAATCGAAGCCGCCGAAGCGCCGTCCTTGCGCCAGAACCGTCACCGCTGCCAGCAGCACCACTGCGGCGCCGAGCAGCACGCGTGTGACCGAGCGGCGTGATCCCATCAGTAGCCCAGGCGGAGCGTGCCTTCCTTCATGCCGTTCACCGTGCCCAGCGTCAGCCACTCGAGCGAGGCGTGGAACAGCAGCAGGTGATTCTTCTCCCACATCGCGTTGTGCGACGAGCAGGCGAGATCGACGAACACCTTTTGCGGCGCCGCCAGATCGGTGTAGAGATCGCGGACGCGTTCGGGCGGGACCTGCTTGTCGTGCTGGCCCGACACCATCAGCGTCGGGATCTGCGTCTTCGCCACCATCGCCTGATTCCAGCCCCAGGTCGTGGTCTGCGGCGCGCGGCGGACGCCGGTGCCCCAGGTCGCGCCGACCGGATCCGAGGCGAGCATTTCGGACCAGACCGAGTCAGCCGCGATCGTGTCGTACTGACCAGGACAGCCGACCTGTCGATCCCAGTTGGCGAGGAATTCGGCGCGCGACTGCGTGTTCATCGCCGCAGCCGGTCGCCGGCTGCGCCGGCGGATCGGACGGCGCATTGCGATTGTACGCGGGCGCGAGCAGCACGAGCTTCTGAATTTTCTCGGGATGCTGACCCGCGTAACCCGCGGAGCGCGGGCCGCCCAGCGACCAGGCGATCAGGCTCACCTTGTCGACGTGGCGCAGCGCGCGCAGGTAATCCACGACCGCGCCGATGTCGTTCCAGTCCGAGGCGATGGTGGTCATGGCGTGCGGGTAGCTGGGCTTGCATGGCGCCGGGAATCAGGCTCGGCACCCACATCGCCTGGCGATCCGGAGCGACGTTGCACGGATCGTTCATCGCGGCCGGACGCACCGATCGGCCGTAGCCGCTGGTGTCCATCGCGAAGGTATCGAACCCGGCGCGCGCCAGGTACGCCATCCAACTGTAGTCCTGTGCCGGCACGTCGAACGACACTTCGGCCGGCGTGCCGGCGCCGTGGATGAACAGCACCACGCGGTCCGCGCCGGCGCCGCGCAGAGCAGTGCCGGCCTGGACGCGCTCGCGCACGTAGATCGGCACCTCCTGCCCGGCGATGGCCGGAACCGTGGAGCGCACGCGCACGAAGTGATCGACCGAGAGCAGCCGTTCGCTGTCGTCCGCGGCCAGCCCGATCGACAGCGGGCCACCCACGCCAGCAATACCACGGCGCCGAGTCCGGCGACGGGAAATCGTCTCATGCGGCGTATCTTACCGTGTTGCCCGGACATATTTGTATAATGCCCGACGCCCCCAGGAGGGAGCTCTTCATGCGTTATGCCCGTCAGACGTTCATCACACTTTTGATGGTGGCGCCGGTCCTCGCGTTCGCGCAGGACACCAATCAGCCCACCAACGACGCGCCGAATCCGTACAACACCGTCAAGGACTACTTCAAGCTCCCCGACGGCCGCACCTGGGGCTCGACCAGCGCCGTGGACATCGACAAGGACGGCACGTCGATCTGGGTCGGCGAACGCTGCGGCGGCAACTCTTGCCTCGATCGGGCGACCGGCAAGATGTCCGAGTCGGCGAGCGTGTTGAAGTTCGATAAGGACGGCAAACTCGTCAAGAGCTTCGGCGCCGGCCTGCTGATCTTCCCGCACGGCATTTACGTGGACAAGGACGACAACGTCTGGGTGACCGACGGTCAGGACAACGCGCCGCTGCCGGCGCGCGGAGCGGGCGGTGCGGGTCGAGGCGCGGAAGGCGCCGGGCGCGCGGCCGGCCCGATCGGCCCACGTCCCGGGGCGACGCACGGCAATCAGGTCTACAAGTTCAGCCCCGACGGCAAGGTGCTGCTGACGCTCGGCAAGCCCGGCGGCGCGGCGTCACCCGAGTACTTCTATCAGCCGAACGATGTCATCGTTGCGCCCAACGGCGACATCTTCGTCTCTGAAGGACACGGCGCGGGCAACAACCGGGTCCTCAAGTTCGACAAAAGCGGCAAGTTCCTGATGGAGTGGGGCAAGCTCGGGACCGGTCCGGGAGAATTCGATCAGCCGCACGCGCTCGCCTTCGACTCGAAGGGGCGTCTCTTCGTCGGCGACCGCAATAACAACCGCGTGCAGGTGTTCGATCAGAACGGCAAGTACATCGAACAGTTCCACCAGTTCAGCCGGCCGAGCGGCATCTTCATCAAGGACGACATCCTCTACGTCGCCGACTCCGAGTCCGAGTCGGTGTCGCGCAATCACTACGGCTGGAAGCGGGGCATCCGCTGGGGCAGCATCAAGGACGGCAAGATCCTGGGCTTTATCCCCGACCCGATGACGGGCACCAACAAGGACACGCCACCCTACGGCGGCACGAGCGCGGCGGAAGGCGTCACGGTAGACAAGTTCGGCAACATCTACGGCGCCGAGGTCGGACCGAAGGCGCTGAACAAGTACGTCAA
Organism: uncultured Acidobacteriota bacterium; assembly: GCA_963711765.1. Taxonomy (GTDB): domain Bacteria; phylum Acidobacteriota; class Vicinamibacteria; order Vicinamibacterales; family CAVVIG01; genus CAVQFC01. The sequence goes on from CAVQFC010000002.1 coordinate 373,810, forward strand.
GAAGTAAGGCATTTCTTCACGACACACGGAGAACACGGAGATCACGAAGCCTCTTTTCTGGAAAAGGACAGCTTCGTGCTCTTCGTGACTTCGTGACGGAACGGTCTGAACAAATCGCCAGTCTCAAGTCTTACTGAAGAGCGCAAGCCTCCGTTCGGGACGGCGTCGGCGGCGCCAGGCGGACCGACATGAACTGGACGGTCGGCGGCATGGTCGGCGCCAGCGTGATCGCCACTTCCAGCTTGCCTCGCTCGCACGCCATCGTCCACGACCCGCGTAGCGCGTTCTCGACGGTATCGAAGCCGCTGCCCGGCGTGCAGGCACCGACCGTCGCGCGCAGGCCGTCGATCTCCGCGTGCCTTCTGTCTTTCGACTCGTCGAGAAACAGGTTCGGCGAGGCGACGCTGTCAGCGAGGCGGTCGTCCCAGCCGGCGACGAGCGTCGCGATCTTGTCGCGCGCACTGACGAGGGCCGGCGAAGCCGCCGGCATCCGTGGATGCAGACCGCCCTTCGTGGTCAGCGTCTCGAGCGCCGCGGTTACGACACCGTACCACCCGGTGTAGGTAAGGTTGCCGAACGCAACGATTCCCACGCCGTAGTCGGGAAGCCAGACCATAGCCGATCCGAATCCGGGCAGTCCGCCGGTGTGCGAGACGATCGTCCTGAACGCGCAGTTCTGCGCGACCCGGAGGCCGTAGCCGTAACCGCCGGATGTCAGCTGCACTGCGCCAGTGGCGCGGTCGCGAACAGCCGACGAGGCCGCCGGCGACCACAGGTGCTGCATCTCGCGCAGAGACGATCGCCTGATCGGCGCCGTCTCCGGGCCGTCATGCGGAGGCCACGCCGAGAGAAACATCGCGACGTAGCGTCCGAGATCGTGGACCGAGGTCAGCATGCCGCCCATCGATCCGAACGAGCCGTTCGCGAGCAGCGGTTCATTCTTCCACTGCTGGTCTTCCCATCGATATCCGTGGACCAGACGGTTCGCGGGAACCGCCGACGGCTCGAGCGTGGTCGAGGTCATGCCGAGCGGCTTCAGGACGTTGGCGGATACGTAGTCCGGATAGCGGGTTTTCGATACGTTAGCGACGACCCGGCCGAGGACCGCGAAGCCGAGGTTCGAGTACTCGTAGGCGATGCCCGGCGCGTTCGAAAACGGGATGCCGGCTTTCAGCATCTGCGACAGCTGATCCTCGGTGTCGGCGAGCTGTTGATCGCCCCACGGGTTGTCTTCGGGAAATCCGGTCGCGTGCGACATCAGGTGACGAATCGTGATCTTCGGCGCGTCGCTGGTGGGATATGTCATGCCGGCCATCTCGGGCACGTATCGCTCGGCCGGATCGTCCAGCGACAGCTTGCCCTCGTCGCGCAGCTTGAGGATCGAGATCGCGGTGAAGCTCTTGGTCATCGACGCGATCCGGAACACGCTGTCGGCATCGACCGGCGACCTGGACGGGATGTCGCGCAGTCCGCTGACACCAACGTGCGCCAGCTCGCCGTTCACGACAATGCCCCAGGCGGCGCCAGGGACGTGACGGTTCGCCGTGAACGCGTTGAACTGCCGATCGACCTCGGCGTAGGCCGCGACGAGCGAGGAATCGTCCGGTCGCTGCGCCTGCGGGACAGCCGCCAGCACCGCCAGAGCCATTACCAGGATGAGGGTCCGGATCATGGGGCGTAGTATGCGCTAACATGCGCGGAACATGACGATGATGACCCGACGCGATTTCATTGCGGCGAGCGGCGCGGCGGCAGCTCTGAGCGTTGGGCGGCTGGCGAGCGCCGGCGACCCGGTCAAAATTGGGCAGCAACCACTCAAGCTCGGCTCCGATCGCGACGGCCTGCTCTACGTGCCTCGAAACTACAAGCCGGACGTGGCGACGCCGATGGTCCTGATGTTCCACGGCGCCGGCAGCACCGGGCTCGGCGTCAGCTACACCTTCCCGGTCGCCGACGATCTCGGCGTCATCGTGCTCGCCCCCGACTCGCGCGACGAGGCCACCTGGGACTTCCTGCTCCACGGTTACGGCGAGGACGTGGACTTCATCGGGCTGGCGCTGCGGGATACCTACGCGCGCTGCAACATCGATCGCGCACACATGGCGATCGCCGGCCATTCCGATGGCGCGTCCTACGCGCTGTCTCTCGGTCTCGGCACCGGCGACACCTTCGGCAAAATCATGGCCTTCTCGCCTGGCGTGATGCAGCCGGCCGAAGTCCACGGCAAGCCGAAAATCTTCATTTCACACGGTCTGAGCGATCCGATCATGCCGATCGACGTCACCAGCCGCAAGTTCGTCCCGCGGTTGAAGAATCTGGGTTACGACGTGACCTATATCGAATACGAAGGACGTCACGGGGTGACGCCGGCGGTGGTGAAAGAGGGCTTCGAGTGGTTTCTGAAATGAAATCAGATCAACACAGAGGACACCGAGGACACAAAGGTAAGACTATTTGTCGTGTTCCTTCGTGTCCATGGTGTCCCTTGTGTCGAATCTGCTTTATTTCTTGATGGCGGGATTCGTGTAGCCGGCCTCGAGCACGCGCGCCGACGGCCGGAAGCTCAGATAGTCCACGTGATCGGTAATCTCGGCCCAGCCGTGAGGAACGCCGGCCGGAATGATGACGATGTCGCCGACCTTGACGACCTTTTTCACTGCGTCTGCACCGACAATCGCGCCGCTGCACGACGGTCCGTTCAGGATCTTGGTGACTTCGCTCTCCGGGCCTGAGCGCCGGCCGTTCACGATGTGGCCGCCAGTGATCATGGTACCGCCGCCGGAGACAATCAGATAACCTTCAGTCTGCTGATCGTGGGCGATGCCCCCGCCGCTGCTGCCGGTTACCGGCCCCGTCGACTGCTCGCCGCACGGCTCCGCCGCTGGCGCCGCGCCGCGACCGGCCGGTGCCGCGCCCCGTGCGGCCGCGCCCGCGGGCGGCGCGCCGGTTTTCCCGCGGTGCACGATGCCGACCGCGTAGTTCTCGTTACCAATGTCGACGACTTTGATCATCCGATCGACACCCGGCAGCGCGTTGACCGCCTTTACTTCCTCGTCGGTGATGTAGGTGGCCGCTTTGGGACCCTGCGCGAACCCGACGACCGGCATGACCGTCGCCGCCACTGCCAATGCTCTCAGGACTGTCTTCGTCATTTGGTGCTCTCCCCTTTAGCCGCATACTATAACGCCACTTTGCGAGGAACCGCCTCATGACCACCCGAATCCGTCCCATCGTCATCGCGATCCTGACGGCGTGCGGTCTCTCAGCCGCGCTGGCCGGCAGTGAGTCCACTTCACCGCAAGCGGCGGCGCGCGCGCCTCGCGACGCAGCGGAATTCGACGCGCTGTTCCAGCAGGTCAAGAACTGGGGGCGCTGGGGCGCCGACGATCAGCTGGGTTCGGCTAACCTGGTGACGGTTGCCAAGCGAAAGCAGGCGGTTGCGCTGGTCAAGACCGGCGACACGGTCTCGCTCGCGCACAATCCGCTCACCGAGAAAGCCGACGACAACGCCAGCCCGTTCGAGCAGACGATGCTCCGCGGCAACAACATGGATCGCTACGCGGTGTCGTATCACGGCTACGCCCATAGTCACATCGATGCCTTGTGCCACATTCTGTACAAGGAACAGACCTACAACGGCTACGCGAGGGCCGACGTCAACACCGACAAGGGCTGCGCCAAGCTCGGCATCCAGAACCTGAAAAACGGCGTGATCACGCGCGGTGTGCTCGTGGATATTCCACGACTACGCAACGTGCCGTATCTCGAGCCGGGCACGGCTATCTATGTCGAGGATCTCGAAGCGTGGGAGAAGAAATCCGGGGTGACGATCGGCCCAGGCGACGCCGTATTCCTGCGCACCGGACGCTGGCTGCGGCGCGAGAAACTCGGTCCGTGGAACGTCGGACAGAGCGCCGCCGGTCTGCACGCCTCAGTCGCGCCGTGGATCAAAGCGCGCGGGGTGGCGTTCCTCGGCAGCGACGTCGCGGAAGACGTGACGCCGTCGATGGTCGAAGGCGTGGCGCTGCCCATTCACACCTTGATGATCACCGCGCTCGGCATCAACCTGCTCGACAACCAGGATCTGGAGGCGGTGGGCGAAACGGCAGCGCGGCTGAAGCGGTGGGAGTTCATGCTGATGGTGGCGCCGGTGCCAGTGACCGGCGGCACCGGGTTCCCGGTCAATGCGCTGGCGATGTTCTGATCGGGTGAGCAGTTCCTTCTGTAGCGCGGCGCTTTCAGGGCCGCGTTCCGCGGGGCTGAAAGCCTCGCGCCACGGCGTCAGCACCGACATTGCGACCTACGCATCGTTACTGCTGGCGCTGACTTCGTTCGCCGTCGGCTGCCGGGCACAACCAGCGCCGCCGCCCAAGAACATCACCCTCTGGAAACAAGTCGGCTCGTGGTCCGGACATGGCGACAGGCAGACGGAGTCGTTCACCAGCGACAACGGCGGCTTCCGCGTACGCTGGAGCGCGGTCAACGAAACCGGCGCAGGCATGGGCCGTCTGCGCGTCGTGTTTCGCAGCGGCGACAGCGGACGCGAGATCATCGACGCCATCGATTCGCACGGCGCCGGCGGCGGCACTGAAGAAGTCGCCGCCGACAAACCGCGCTGGTACTACCTCACCATCGAATCGGCCGACGAAGATTGGACCGTCGCCGTCGACGAGCGCATCGATGCCGTGACGAAGTAGGGTGCGCCTCTCAGAATTTCGCCTGCATCCCGAAACGGAACAACCGGCCCTGCAGAATCGACGCCGGACGATCGAGCGCGGTGCCGAATGTCTGCACTGTGCTGAGCACGACGCCGGTGTTGAGCGCGTTATAGGCGTCGGCCTGGGCTTCGAGCGTGACGTGGCCGACGGTGAACAGACGGCGCAGCCGGATGTCGAGTTGATTCTGGCGCGAGAGGAATTTGGTCCCCGGCGCGTTCAGCGGGACCGTGACCGACGACTGCGTCAGGGTCTGCCCGGTCAAGGTCTTGAACGTCGTGCGATCCACGACCCAGTTGACCCGCAGCGAGGGATCTTCCGCGAGGATCGTCCCGTCGACTGTCGAATTCCGCGCGTCGCCCGGATAACTCTGGAATGTGCCGCTGACCGACAGCTTCCAGGGCAGATCGTAGTTGCCGCTCAACTTGAGCTGGGTGTAGTACGGAATGTCGATCTGCGACTGATCGCAGAACCTCAGGAAGTTGGGATCCTCGACCTGGCACGTGTTCGAGATCTGGTGGCCGAGGCTGACGCCGCCAAACAGCACCGTCTTCTGCCAGCGGCTGCTGAAGCTGACGTCATAGCCGGTGTACTTGCGGTAGTTGGATGACGAATTCTGATCGAGCAGATTAAAGGCGCTCGCCTTCGCCGGGTTGAGGTTGTAGATGGTGATGGCCTCGCCGCCCTGCGGATTGGGCACGCTGACCGGCGTGTAATCCGACGGATCGATCAGGATGTTGTCGGACCAGATCAGCGCCTTGTAGTCGCGACGGAAGTAGCTGAAGGTCACCGAGGTCCCGGCGGTCAGTTCGCGCTGCAGGCTGATGTTGGTTTCGATCTGGTACGGCCGGTTGATGCCGGGAATCGGATTCTGATTGGGCTTGACGCCGAAGGTGGACGGCAGCGTCGAAAAATCGATTTCGCAGCCCGGCGTCAGATACACGCAGCCGCGCACCCCCTGTGCGATATCGTCTTTGTTCAGGTCGTTCCAGGTCAGGGTCGCCGACGTGTAGAAGTTGGGATCATAGGTCGCTGCAAAGCCCGTGCTGTACGCCCGCATGTACTTGCCGATGCCGAACTTCACTGCCGTCCGGCCATCTCCCATCACATCCCAGACGATGCCGAAGCGCGGCGCCACGTCATTCCAGTTCGGCAGGTTGTCGCGTTCGTCGAAGTTTCGCGCCGGAACGAAGCGGCCGGCGGCGACGCCGCGTGCCGCCACCGAGCTGTTGAAGTGCTCGAAGCGGACGCCGGGGCTGATGGTGAAGCGCTTGAGGGTCCAGGAATCCTGCACGTAGATCCCCTGGTCGGTGTTCATGTCCTGCAGCGAATCAGTTGGCGTGTTGTGAATGATGACCTGTGCCGGCACGCCGGTTCGATACAGCTGAATCAGGTCCGCCACTTCGTGCCGCTGCTGAAAGAAGTAGCCATTGCCGTACTGAATGCCGGCTTTGATGGCGTGCGAGCCGGTGACGTAGGACGCCGAAGCCACGAACGTCCGCCGGACCGGCTCGCGGTAATAGAGGCCGCCGTCGTATGCGCCGTATGCGGACTGCTGGACGATGTCGCGGCGCGGAATCGCGCCGACGCCCTCGGGCACCGGTTCGAGCGTGTAGCTCTCGTTGTTGATCGCGATGCCGGCCTCGAGCAACAGCTTGCTGCTCACCGTGCTGGTCCACTTGCCTTCTGTCGTGTAGTACTGCTTCGGCGCGCGGATATCGGTCGCTTCCTCGGCGATCGCGTAGCCGGCGGGTGCGGAATTCTCGTGGCCCCGGAACTTGCGAATCCGATCCAGATACGCCGACACTTTGTTCTTTGCCCCCAATTGCGATGTCAGTCGCAGCAAGCCGCTGCGGATGCTGGCATCATCGATTGTCTGATCGCCGTTCTTGTAGAAGCTGTTGGCGATGTACTGATAAACGCCCCAGTCGCGGTACGACGCGAAGTACCACAGTCGATCGGTCTTGATCGGACCGCCTGCCGACACGTTGAAGTCCCAGGTCTTGTTCAGGCTGTCGGGAGCAGCCAACCCCTGCGCCTTCGCCTCGTCGGCATTGTTGCTCTGCAGGCTCGAATTTGCCGCCGAGAAAAAGGCCGTGCCCCTGAACAGGTTGCCGCCGTCGCGCGGAATCATATTGGCGCGGACGCCGCCGGCAGAGACCTCAGCGTTGATCGCGCTGGTCTGGTAGCTGACCTCCTGAAACATCGCCTCGTTGAAGTAGCTCTGGACGCTGCCGTCGCCTTCGATGCCGTTCAGCGTCATGCCGTCGACCTGGAACGTGGTATCGCGGCCGTCGGATCCGTGGACGGTCAGGTCGCGGTTCTGCATGCCCGACGTCCCGCCCACGTCCGGCAGCGCCAGCCGGGCGCCGGGAAGCAGCGCGCCGAGCGTCGGCACGCTTCGCCCCGTCGGCACGGCGTCGAGCACCTGACGGCTGAGCACCGTCTGCTGCACGGCATTCTGCACGTCCACGACGGGCGATGCGCCGGAGACAGTCACGGTTTCCTCGAGTGCGCCGACCCGCAGTTCGGCGTTGACGGTCGCCGTAAAGGCGCTGGGCAGCTCGATCGCGTCGCGCTTGACGGTGCTGAATCCCGGTAGTGTGAAGGTGACGGCATACACCCCGGGCCGCAGATCAACAATCTTGTACTGGCCCTGGCTGTCGGTGAGCACCGAGCGGACGCGTTCGATGAGGGCCGGGCTCGACGCCTCGACCGCGACGCCGGGCAGCACCGCGCCGGAGGAGTCTTTCACCACGCCCGCGATGGCGCTTTGCGCCCGCGCGATCGAGGGCGCGGAGAAGAAGCAAGCCGCGCACGTCACGCCGATTGAGAGGAGACGGGTCGCGAATCCAGGTCTCTGCATGGTCTCTCCTTTGGGAACGAGGACAAGTGCAGGCGGATGCGATAAGAAACTGCGAGCGAAGAATAAGTAAAACGTGGTGACTCTACGACTGTGGATTCTCGGTGTCAACGGACTCGATGGTCATGCTGAACAATTCAGTGCAGTATGATCGGGGTTGCCTGCCCATCAGTTCGTTAAGGAGTTTCTGTACTTATGCGTCGTTTGCTGCCCGTTTTTCTTCTGTTCGCCGTCGCCGCGTGCGGATCGGACGCGACCCCCACCGCCACCACTTCGAGCGCACCCTACTCACAGGTCGATCTGGTCGTGGGCACCGGCGCCACCACCGCCACGGGTAAGAGCGTTACGGTGACTTACGCACTCTGGCTCTACGACTCGACCAAGACCGACGGAAAGGGAACGTCAATTCCACAGTCGACGGCGCCGTTTGGTCCGTACGTGGTCGGCGCAGGCTCCGTGATCAAGGGGTGGGATCAGGGCGTGCCGGGGATGAAGGTTGGAGGACAGCGGCGGCTGGTGATTCCGCCGGAACTCGCCTATGGCAGCTCCGGGAGCGGGCAGATTCCGCCGAACGCGACGCTGGTGTTCGACATCACCCTGCTCTCGACGACCTAGAGAGCAGCTTTAAGAAGGCTGTAGTGACCCTGAAAGGGTCGCGCTGCACCGGTCTGAAATCCTCGCCAACTCTCAACCCGCCTGGGTGAACGATGTGACGCGACGCTCGCTGATTGTCACGGCGCTTCGGCGCGGGATCACCAGGCGATGCCCGCATTGCGGGCAGGGAGCGCTGTTCTCGGGATGGGCGCACCATCTCGATCACTGTTCGGTCTGCGGCCTTGTTTACGAGCGGAATCCCGGCGATACGTGGGCATTCACGGTGATCGGCGACCGGTTGCCGGTCGCTGCCATCATTGTCTTGCTGTATTTCGGAGTCGGCCGGGCGCATCACGCGCTCGGCTTCGCACTGTTCGTCGTGCTGGGCGTGTTGCTGGTGTGGACCGCGCCGAACCGCTGGGGGGTTGGCATCGCGTTGCACTACCTGTCGCGCTGCTTCTGGTCGGATCCCGCCGATCCGGTTCCGACCGACTCGATCGAACCGCCGGATCGCGAGCAGGTCAAAGCTTCTCGGACGTGAGACCGGTGGCGGGCGCGCAATGGTAATAGAATTCGTACCGTGACGTACCGCTCTCGAGCGATCGCTGCGTTGATACTCGCGGCGGCCACGGCAGCCTGCGCGCGACCTGCCCTGGCGCCGCCGCTGGTATCAGCGGCGACGACGATGGTCACCGCGTGGCAGATTCCTCATGACCCGCTCACCGACAAGACCCTCGGGGACGCGAAGCTGGCGGACCCCATCAAGTGGGGATACCGGATCTTCACCGACACGCCGAATGAAGCGCCGCAGTTTACCGGTGGCAAGGTCTCCTGCGCGAACTGCCATCTGAATGCCGGTCAGCGCGAGCGCGCACTGCCGGTCGTCGGCATCGCCGGCATGTTTCCCGAGTACAACAATCGCGCCGCTCGTCTGATCAGCCTGCCCGATCGCGTCGTCGACTGCTTCCTGCGCAGCGAGAACGCGACCGGACACGGCACCGATGCGCTGCCGTCTCCGACCTCGAAGGAAGTGCTCGCCGTCACCGCCTACCTGTCCTGGTTGTCACGCGGTTACCCGATCGGCGCCAATCCAGACGTGGCGCGGGCGGAACGCGATCGCCGCCGACAAACTCTTGCCGATCGCGAAGATCGACAAAGGACATGGCGCCGCGATCTTCAACGACCGGTGCACGTCGTGTCACGGCCCCGACGGCCAGGGCGTCCAGATTGGCGACAAGAAAGCGGGCCCGCTGTGGGGGCCTGACTCGTGGAACGACGGCGCCGGCGCGTCTCGCGTCTACACGCTCGCCGGCATCGTCCGCTACACGATGCCGTACCTGAATCCCGGCAGTCTCACCGATCAGGAAGCTCAGGAGGTGGCGGCGTTCATCACCTCGCAACCGCGGCCCGCCTACCCGTTCAAGGATCGCGACTATCAGGGCGCCAAGATTCCGCCGGACGCGGTCTACTATCGAGTTCCCCAAGTCCCAAAGACCGGTCCCACAACGGAGTAGACTCTCGTGGGAGTGCCTGAAGGGCTGTGACTTCATTCAACCGCCGTGTAACCGTCGCGCTTGCTGGTGGCGGTCGGCGTCAGCGCTCTGGCGACCGTCGCTGCTGCGCAGTTTCGGCGGGCGCCGCGGCGGACGAGGTTTCGGCGGCATTCCTCCCGAACCCGAGCTACGACGGCGCGTTCATGTTCTGCCGCATCATGTTCCGCAATGCCTCGAACGGCGACGGCGCCGGCTGGTCGGTGGACTGGCCGCGCGCGGACGAGAACCTGTCGTTCCGCTTCTCCGAGCTGACGCGCACGTCCGTCAGCCGCGCATCGGACGGCGACTTCAACCACGCGCTGATGCGGCTCACCGACGCCGACACGCTGGCGCGATGCCCGTTCATCATGATGACCGAGCCGGGCGGCGCCTACTTCGACGATGACGAGGCGGCAGGGCTGCGCAAGTATCTGCAGAAAGGTGGATTTCTCTGGGCGGACGACTTCTGGGGCGACTACGCGTTCGAGCACTGGGTGAACGAGATCCGCAAGGCGCTGCCGTCGAGCGACTATCCGCTGATCGACGTGCCGCTCGACCACACGTTGTTTCACATGCTCTACGACGTCAAGAAGGTCCCGCAGATCCCGGGGATCAGCTACTGGTATGGCCACCGGCGGCGGCACGTCAGAGCGCGGGCCCGCCAGCGCCGAACCGCACGTCCGCGCCATCGCCGATCGCTCCGGTCGCCTGCTCGTCGTGATGACGCACAACACGGATTTCGGCGACGCCTTCGAGCGCGAAGGCGACAACCACCAATACTTCGAAGCGTTTGCCGGCGCCGGCTACGCCTTCGGCGTCAATACGCTCCTCTATTCGCTCCTGACCCATCTGCAGTCGCCCCGGAGTCGACCGGTCTGCCGGCGCACGTCCCGATCGGGTAGCTTTCATCTGCGCCGGTCCGGCCGTTCGTGATGGTGAACGAGCCGTCGGCTTGCGCGCTCACCTTGATCCAGTAGCTCGTGCTCTCGTCCAGGTTCGCGATTCGCTCGTCCGTCGACGTTCGGCGCTCCCGGCAGGCGTCGAGCGATGCAGCTGCCAGGAATCCTCGAGGCCGCGAACCTCGCGCAGCGCCCCGAGCAGTTCTGGCGCTCCGCCCTTGGTCGCACCGTTGTTGACCACGGCCACGCGCGGACGGAACGCCGCGAAGACGGCAGGGATCCGCCGCATCCGGGCCGCCGTGATGCGCGACGAGGTAGAGATCGATCGGACCGACCAGATCGTTCGGACAGGCCAGGGCGTAGAGCGGCGGTCCGCGTCAAATCGCCGACATCGAGGAATCGAAAGCGTCCGAACTGAAGACGGATGCCGGTGGAGCGTGGGTTTTCGTTGCGCTCCTGCGCGGCCGGCGCCGGCCCGGCACACGCGGTGTTCGGCCTGCCCGCTCCGCTCAGCGCCCGCGTCAGCGTGCGCCCCGCCGCGCTGACCACGATCGCATCCACGCCTTTCATCGGAAGCCTGTCGCCAGGCGCAGGATCGAGGTGACGCCCCTTCGCGCGCACTGCCTCGTAGCGCTTGAAGGCGTCGAGCGTCCCCTCGACGTTCTCCGCCTCCGGCAGAACGCTGCCATGGTCGATGAACGTGCCGATCGGGATCTGCTGCGCCAGCTCCACGACACCGCCGTCGTGATCGGCGTGAAAATGCGTGATCAGCAGGTAGTCAATGCGCTTCACGCCCGGCGTCGTTGATCGCCGCCAGAATCCGGTTGGCGTCGCGCGCCTTGCTCGGACTCTCCCGGCAGCGACGCGAACGTGCCGTCTCCGGGAAAACCGGTGTCGATGAGCAGTGATTCGCCGGCCGGCGTGACGATGAGCGTGGACTGACCGCCCTCGACGTCGATGAAGTAGATGTCGAGCGGCCGGGCGGCAAACGCCGGCTCCACCATCAGCGCCAGCGTCAGCATCAGCACCACGAGCGCTCCACGACGGATGATTCCGCCTGGTCGTGCCCCATGTCCCGCCACAGTCAGTGTCACACTGCCTCCTCGTGAGATGCTTGACGCGCATGCGCATCGGTCTGGTCGTGACCGGCGGCTTCGATCGCGGCGGCCGCGAGCGCGTCGTCCCGACTCTGCTGTGGCTGGTGGAACGCCTCGCGCGCCGCCACCAGGTGCATGTGTTCGTCGTCGACTATTATCGCGAACCCTGCGATTATCCGCTGCTCGGCGCCACCGTCCACGACCTCGGGCGCGTGCCGGGGCCGTCCGGGTCTGCGCCGCGGCCGACATGCGCCGGCGCCTCGCGGCCGCCATCGGCGCGCACGGTCCGTTCGACGTGTTGCACGCCTATCTCGGCCTGCCGTCCTCGGTCGTGACGCCGATCGCGCAGCGACTCGGCACGCCGACCGTCCTGTCGCTGGCCAGCGGCGAATTCGTCGCCGATCGACGACATCAGCTACGGACTGCAGACGACGCTGGATCGATCGTCACGCACTCGCGCCGGGCCACGGCGCGGCGCCGCTCGTGTCACTGTCGACACCAGCGTTCATGGCTCGCCTCGCTGCCGCGCACGGCGTTGACACGCGCATCATCCCGCTCGGCATCGACACGCGCGGCTTTCCGTTGACCTCCCGCGGCGAGGGTCCACCTTGGCGGCTGCTGCGAGTGGCGAGCCTCAATCCGGTCAAGGACTATCCGACGCTCTTGCTCGCGCTCGCATCGATCGTGCAGCGCGGGCTCGACGTCAGCCTCGACATCGTCGGCGAGGACACCATGAACGGCACGATTCAGGCGTTGACGCGGACGCTGGGCCTCGACGCGCACGTCACATTTCATGGATTCCAGCCGACCGACCGCCTCGCCGCTTTTTACGCCCGCGCGCATCTTCATGTGTCCCCTTCGCGACATGAAGGCGCCGGCGTGGTCATGCTGGAGGCGGCGTCCACCGGGCTCGCCTCGGTCGGATCGGCGGTCGGTCACCTGTCCGACTGGTCGGACGTTTCTTCATCGTTACCCGAGCGCGGGATCTCGGTGTCGCCGCAGGCGCCACAAGCGCTCGCGGATGCGATCGTGGCGTTGCTGTCGGATCGGCCTCGACGTGAGCGGATCGCCGCAGCCGCACGCGAGTGGACACTGGCACACGACGCGGACTGGACGGCGCAGCAGTTCGACCGCCTTTACGCGGAGGCCGTGCGCTCGAATTGAAGCGCGGCACCAGGCGGAGCTGGAAGCGGACGCCTCAGCGGCGCCCAGATCAGCGCCTCGCCGATGGTGAGGCTGATCGCGGCGCCGGTCGCGCCGAACGTCGGAATCAGCGCAACCGCGGCGCCGGCCTGAACCAGCAACGCCACTGTGCTCCAGCCAACCACCCGTGCTTCGCCGCCTGCGGCGTACAGAAATATCTTCTGTGCCGAATTGCTCAGGGTAGGAATCAACCCGATGCCGATCCAGACGAGCACTGGAGCCGCGGTGGAAAACTCCGCGCCGTAGACAAGATCGAGGAGGGGCGCCGCCAACAGCGCACAGGCGGCAGCCGACAGCGTCGCAAACAAGAGGATCAGGCGGCTGAACGTGCGGAAGACACGGCCGGCTTCTGCAGGATCGCGACCGTAATCGTGCGAGAGCACCGGCAGCGCTCCGGCGAACACCGCCTGCGGGACCAGCCGCGCGACGCGGCCGAATCGCGCCGCTGCTGCGAACAGCCCGACCGCCGACGGGCGTGGCGAGATAGCCGAGCATCAGCGGACCGATGCGCGACTCGAGGTTCGCCACCAGGCCGGCTGGCGGCGAACGGCAGCGCCCGACCGATCAATCGTGTCAGTCCACGGTACGAGATGCGAACGGAACCGCGGGCGCCGAAGATCGGCCGCCACAGGATCGCGGCCGATGCGAGTTGGACGACCTGGACGGCTGCCGCAAGCGCCATCAACATGCCGACGCCGGCGCCGTGACGAACGAGCCACCATGCGCAACCCAGTTGCGCACCCAGCCATGCGGTCTCCATCCCGAGCACCGTCGGCAACCATCGCGGCTGGGATCGGAACATCGCGCCGAAGCACCCGTAGGCTGCGCCGAGGACGCCGAGCAGCGCCCCAACACGCATCCCCGTCACTGTCTCTGCGGCTCCCCCGAAGCGCGACGCGGCCACGAACAGACCGGCGCCAAGCGGCAGGGCGACAATGAGGCGGAGCCACAGCGCGCCGAACACTTCGCGCCACGCCTCGATGCCGTCGGTGTCGAAGCGGGCGCCGTCACGCGTCAGCAGCACGCCGAACCCGAGATCGGCGATGACGGTCAGCGTCGACGCGCATGTCGTGCAGAGCACCCAGCGGCCGAATCGCTCGGCGCCGAGGCCGCGCGCCAGCACCAGCGACAGGCCAAAACCGATCGCGGCGCGCGCCAGGTTCGATCCGAGAAACGCCGCGCTCAGCCTGAAGATTCTCGAGAACGGGTTCATCGCACCGCGAACCCCGGGCTCCGCGATCGGACAGCCGGCGATCCGCCGCACCAGCCCCGACTCCCCCAGCTTCGGCGCCGTCATCGACACGCAGCGGCCGCGTCCTGATGCGCCGGCCTCGAAGACGCGGCGCCAGATCGGGATCGCCGACCAGCGGACGTCCGCCCACGACCACCAGCCGAAGATCGCGCCGCTCCGCCTCGAGCAGCGCCGTCGCCGGCGTCGGCCGCCAGCGGCGGCACGACGATCAGGTCTGCCGGCACCCCGTACGCAAGCCGTCCGGCCCGCGGCTGACGCAGCAGCGCAGCGGCCGTCGGTCGTCACCATCCCAAGCAGTTCCGCGGCGAGACATCGAGAAGACGCCGCGCGACGCGCATCTCGTCGAGCAGATCGCGCTCGCCGGTGATGCGCGAATCGGTGCCGAGCGCGACCTGGCAGCGCGCACTGGCCGTCCAGATCGAGCAGCTCGCGCACGAGCGCCGTTCGACCGAAGAGAAAGTCGTTGGACGCGGGACACCAGACCAGCCCGGCGCCGGCGCGGGCCGCGCGTCGCCAACCGTTGCCGTCGATGGCGATGCCGTGCACGATGACCGTGTTCTCCGCCAGGCAGCCGATCGATTCGAGCCTTGGCAGCTCGCCCCAGGCCGCGTCGTCCACGCCTTCAGCAAGGTGCACCACGAACGGCGCGTCAGGCGGCGTCGATCGAAACCGCTCGCACGACTTCGCCGCCCGGCTCGCCGCGGGCCCCTGCTGGCTGTCGCTCCAGCAGAAACGAATGCGCCCATCCGTAGCGCCGCACCACTCGCACCGGCATGGTCCGCCGCATCTCGCGGTAGTACGGATTGTGATGGGCGACCGTCGTCGCGCCGGCCAGGAGGTTCTTGAGGCCGCCGATGAAGACGCGCTCGATCAACGGGTGCGCGCGCGCCTCGACGGATCGACGGCGTCCGCGGAGAGCCTCGGCGCCAGATCCGCGATCCATTCCGAAGCGTTCGCATATCGATCGCGGCACTTCAGCCGTCCGAAGTGATTGAGCTCGAGATGATCGTGCGCGTTCACCAGGCCGGGCAGCACGAAGCTGCCGTCCAGGTCGACGACCAGGTCGCCGTTGCGCGGCGGCTCGCCGACGCTCAGCACCCGCGAGGAGAAACGAAGCGACGAGGCCACTCCGCCGCCGGCGACGACGCGCGCGTTCACGAAAGCGATACGGCGTGGGCCAGATCATCGCTCGTTGACGACGTGGAAGACGACGACCACCCGTGGATTGCGCCAGCGGCGGCGGAACGCCTTGACCCCGGGGTCCTGGTCGTCGGTAAACCGCGGTTCGCGAATCGCCTGCACGCGGAATCCAGCGCCTGCCAGGGCGGTCAGGTGATCGTCGATCGAGTGCGGGTGAAACGAGATTTCACGGAGCTCGCCGTCCGGACCGCGAAAGGTCCGGCTCCAGTCGTGCTGCGCCCACGACGGATGAAAGTCCGAGTAGACGAGGTGGCCGCCGGGCGCGAGCAGCCGCCCCATCTCGTGCGCACCACCGCCTCACGTCCGCGATGTCCCCGACCATGAGTGACGCATTGATCAGATCGAAGGCGCCGCGCCGGAACGGCAGTTGACACGCGTCGGCGCACAGCCGCCGGGGGCGTCCGAACACGGTCTGCGGCGGCCAATCGCCGGCCAGGGCCGGCGTCGACGCACGAGTCAGCATCGCCATCGAGAAGTCGACACCGACCACCAGGCGTGCGCCGGTCGCCGCAAGCAGCGGCAGATATCGACCCGATCCGGTGCCGACATCGAGCGCGCGGGAAGCGCGTACTTGCGCCAGCACCGCAGCGACAACGGCCTGCTCGACCCGCATCAACGGGTTGTGGGCGAACGCCGGGTAACTCGGCGCCCACAACTCGTAGGCATCGCGCGGCGCCAGTTTTTCGGTGTGCACGGTCAAAACCCGGTCGTCTCCGGCCGCCGGTAGTGAACCAGGCGATCCAGTGCGCGCAGTTCGATCGGCGCGCCGTACCATTTGAGGCCGTAGCGCCAGGCGCTGGCGGCCTTGAGCGCCGCCCGGTGCCACGCGGTCAGCCGAAGCTCCGTGACCGTCGGGTAGTAGGCGTTAATCACCCGCTCGAAGTTCCGCACCCGCTGGCGAACGCGCACCGTCCAGCCATGGAATGCCGTCGCCGCGGCGCATCGAGAGTTGCTGCCACTCCGGCGTTGCCCACTCCGTCGAGCGTGTCGGGAAACGCGAAGCCGGCGCGTTGGGCTTCTCCGTAGAGGTCGCCTTCCATCGGTACGGGGGTGTAGGTGTAGAGCACGATCTCGGTGGCCGGATTGATGCGCTTGATGCGCCGAATGAACTCAAAATTCGCCGCGACGTCCTTGGCCGGATCCGGCGGGCAGCCGAGCACGAAGGAAAACTCCGGAACGATGCCGTAGGACCGCATCCGACGCGCCAGCTCCAGCGTCAGCCCGACCGACGACTTGCCGCCTTTGTTCATGCCGGCGAGCGCCTCGTCGTTGCCGGACTCCGCGCCGCTGAACACCATCACCAGTCCCGAACGGCGCATTTTTTCCCAGGTCGCGTCGCTGTACTCCATCAGCGCGATCGACGCGACCCAGCGCCCACCATCGAAGCCCCAGGTTGGCGATGCGGTCGCAGAATTCCGCCGTCCGCGCCTCGGAGATGAAGAAGTCCATGTCGTGCATCTGAACCGCGTCGACCCTGTAGGTCGTGGCCAGGTGGCGCATGGCGCGTTCGAGACGCGCCGGCGACTGCGCCAGCCAGCGCCGATTCGACATCGCGACGACCGCGCAGAAGCTGCACGCAAATGGACAGCCGAACGACGAGTTGTGCGCGACCGTCCTCGCACCGAGGTAGTTCTTGTGGAGATAGCGCGTCATGTCCGACGCGGTGATACGGCAGATCCGGCAGGTCGTCGAGCGTAGTCAGCGGCTGTATCGGATTCTCGACCACCTCGTCGCCGGCTTTCCACGACAGTCCACCGACGCTGTTCAGCAGCCCACGCGTGCGCAGGACCCGCACCAGCTGCAGCAGCGATCGTTCGCCCTGCGATCGGATCACGAAGTCCACGTAGCGTGCGCGCAGTACGGTGCGCCCGTGCTGTGTCGGAAAATAGCCGCCCCAGACGACGAATGCGTGCGGCAACGCCTGGCGAACGCGTTTGCAGACGGCCACCGCCTGGGTCAGCTGCGGACCCGGCATCACGGTCACAGCGAGCAGCGCGAGATCCGAGCGCGGTACTGTGGACAGCCGTGCGATGATTTCGGCCGCAGGATCGTCCACGAGGTTGCCGTCCACCAGCGACCACGGCTCGCGTGGCAGGCCTGACTCGGGTGAGCGTTCTTCGAGCACGGCCGCGAGCGACAACAGCGAGAGCGGCAGCGGCTGCTTGCCTGGCGACGTTGAGATCGGGTTGAACAGGACGATCATGACGACCGCTCCATCACGATCAGGAAATGGTCGCCCCATGCCCGCGCACCGGGCCAACCACCTACCACATCGTCAATCCGCTGCAGCGTGGCGACGAGCGCCGGATGGCGATCGGCGAAGGCCTGCAGATACGGCGGCGGCGCAAACAGTCCGAGGGCGCGAAGCGACACTGGTGAAAACCCGGCATCTGCGAACGTGCGTGCGAAGCGGCCCGGGGAGTAGTAGCGGGTCCAGACCTGGCGGCCGTCGAGCGACACGGGAACCAGGCCGCCGCGAAAACGGACCAGCGCACGCGGCCAATCGCCGCGCGCCAGGTAGAGCGAGAGCTCCCACGGGCACACGCGTCCGATCACCGAGGCCACAAACGTCCCGCCACGGCGAACCCGGCCGGCAATCAGCCGCGCCGACTCGGCGAGATCCGGCACACAGTTGAGCGGACCGAAGTTCGAGTAGGCCGCGTCGAATCGTCCCGGCGGCAGCCGATCCAGCTCCTGGATGCCGAGGTGATGCACGTCGACCGAATTCGAGAGGCCCGCCGTGCTGACGCGACGCTGCGATTCGCGTACCATCGCGGGCGACCAGTCGATCGCGGTCACCTGGTGACTCAGATTCGCGAAATGCACGACGTCGGCGCCTGGACCGCAACCGAGGTCGAGCAGGTGCGCGCCGGGCGCCACTGCTTCTGATACCGCGCACCTGACCCGCTCGCGCATGTTGGACAAGGTGCGGTTCTCGGTGTTCGATCGATCGTAGCCGCTCGCCACGGCATCGAACGCCTGCTGGGTGTCGAGCAGCGCCCGTTCCACCCTTACGACGCCCATGGCGCGCTCCTCCAGGACGAGTTCAGAGAACACACGCAGCGCCGGCACACCGGGTTGGTGCCGACGTCCAGTGAATGGCGGAACGCCCGCAGGTTCTGGTCGATGATCGTTCCGAGCAGTGCGTCGCGGATGGTGCCAATCGATTCGTGAAAGAAACACGGCCGCACGGCACCGTTGGCTTCCACGACCACCGACACCCATGGTGCGTTGCATGAGACCGCCGGAAACGGCTCGCGGCCCGCGAGCGCCGCGTAGTAGCGCGGCAGCCGCCGCAACTTATCCGGCGATTCCGCGATGAAGCCTGAGGCGAAATCGGCGGCTCGGGCGACGATGGTGTGTTCGATGACGTCCGAGAATTCGGCGGCCTCGGCCTCAGACAGGACCATCGCCGAGGGGTCCGGACGCTCACCTCGTCCGAATCCGAGCGACGAGACGTCCGCCGCTAGAAACGAAATGCGATCCAGGCCGAGGTTCTTTGCGTGTTCGACGATCCGGGGCAACTCGCGAAAATTCGCCTGGTGCAGCGTTGTTCGCGCGGTGACCGGCAGATCCGGGGCAAGCTGGCGGAGCCGGGCGATGCCGCGGCCCACCGTCGCCAGCGCGTCTACGCCACGGATGCGTTCATACAGAACGGGATCGGCGGCATCAAGGGACACGCAGACTCGGGAGAAGTGGCGTGCGACCTTCTCGGCAAACCGTTCGAGGAGCACCGCGCTCGTCAACAGGTGCAGCGTCAGGCGCTGCGCCTGAAACAGCGCGGCCGCCGCGAACACTTCGGGGCGCAGCAGCGGCTCGCCGCCCGAGAATACGACCAGGCGGGTGCCCAACGCCGGCAGATCCGCCGCCAGCCGCTCGATTTCTTCGAGCGTCAGATCGTCGGCGCCACTCTGCTTCCACCAGTCGCAGGACATGCAGCGGCTGTTGCAGCGCCCGGTCGGGTAGAAGATCAGCAACGGCAGCACGAACGTCCGGTTGGTGGCCTGACCCAGGCGAATCAGCGTCGCGGTGGCGAGTGCGGATCGCATGCGCTATTTCAAGGACGTCTGATCGGTGGGAATGGCGGCTGCCTGCGGAGTCAGCATCGGCAGCAAAGGTGTCGGCGGCGTGAGCGCGGTCAATCGTGCCAGCCGGCTCAGGCGCCGGCGCAGCAGCGGCATTTTCGCGCGGTGATATCCGACGGTCGCCGCCAGACGCGCGTGACGTCCGCGCCAGGTCCATGGCCGGCCCAGCACACCCAGGAGTGACGCGGTCGACTTGCGCGCCCGGAATTCCGCGTGCACCAGCGCGTGGAGCGCGCGATAGAAATCGGGCACGTACGTCGCGTGGTACATCATCGCGAGATCGTTCGAATCCACCCAGTTCTGCTTCGGCCCGAGCTGCGCGCGCACACGTTGATAGAAGGTCGTCCCCGGCAGCGGATACGACACCGACACACCGATGTCGTCCGGCGAGCAGTCGCGGACCATCTGCAACGTCCGGTCGATGTCCTCGCGCGTCTCGCCCGGGTAGCCGAACTGCAGAAAGAAGCCGACCTCGACGCCGGCGTCGTGAAGCAACCGCGTCGCACCAGCGATGTCCTCGACACGCGTGCCCTTCTCCATCGCGTCGAGGATGCGCTGCGATCCCGACTCGGCACCGATCCATGCGGTCTGACAGCGGGCGGCACTCAGCGAGCGGGCGACATCGGCCGTCACCTGATCCGCGCGGAGCAGGCACTTGAATGGAATCGCGGCATCGCGGGCGGCCAGCAGTTCCGCGAACCGTTCGATCCAGCGCGGCTTCAACCCGAAGATGTCGTCGGCAATCCACAAGTGATCGGGATGGAACGCCTGCTTCAGCCACGCCATCTCTTCGACGACATGCTCGGGAGACCGGGCGTTGTAGCGCTGGCCGTAAATCGGCTTCGCGCACCAGTTGCAGTGATACGGACACCCGCGCGTCGTCACCAGGTTCATCGAGTAGTAGCCGTGGTGCGTCTGCCAGATCGACTGGTAGTGCTCGATGTCCACCAGATCCCAGGCGGGGAACGGCAACGCGTCGAGGTTGCGGATGATGTCGCGCGGGCTGGTGCGAACCATCCGGCCCTGGGCATCACGCATGACGAGTCCGTTGACGCCGGCGAGGGACACCGCGCGGTTGCCGAACAGGACGTCAAGCGCTTCGGCGAGCGTGACCTCGCCTTCGCCGACGACAACGACGTCCGCTCCGCGATCGAGGTAGGCCGCTGGGTGATCGGTGGCGTCCGAGCCCGCAACGATGGTCTGGATGCCGCGGGCGCGCGCCGCATCGATCATCGTCATTGCGGCCTGACGCATGCGCAGGAGGCACATCTTGCTCAGGTAATTGAAATTGTCCTCGTAGATCACCGCCACCCGCGGGCGATGGCGATCGAGCGCGGCGGCCCATTCGCTTTCCGAGACCGCGAGCATCGCGTCGAACAGCGCCACGCGATAGCCGCGATCGCGGACGCAGGCGGCCGCGTAGAGCGCCCCGAGCGGCGCATAGGGCTGCTTGGCCGCCCACAGCTTCGGATCGAAGCGAAGAAAGTACGCCTGACCGAACAGGACATCCACCGGTGCCGCTCCCGGCCGCGCGCTGGTGTCCGCCGTCGCCGCTGCGCCCGACGAAGCCGCACTCGCGCGACCGCCCGACGCCGGCGCCAGGGTCACGGGCGAGGCCGGCCTGACGCGCTGCGACGCCCCTTGGCTGGCAGTCTCACGATAAACCTCGAGACTTTCCTGGGCCGCTCGCTGCCAGGAGAACGTCCGGGCCCGGTCGAGACCCGCCGCCGATCGCTCTTCGCGACGATCGCGGCTGCCGGCAAGGGCTACCAGCATGTCGCCGAGTTCGGCGGCCTCGATGCGATCCACGTGCTCGGTGGCGCCGCCGCCGATTTCGGCAAGCGCGGCAGTTCGCCCGGTGATCACCGGCACGCCGCACGCCATCGCCTCGATGACCGGCAGGCCGAAACCCTCGTACATCGACGGGTAGACGAACATTTCGGCGAGGCTGTAGAGCGCCGGCAGATCCTCGAACGGTACGTACCCGGTAAAGTTGACCGCGTGCGCGACATTCGACGTGGCGATCAGCTGTTCGAGTCCGCGAGACAGCCAGCCGTACGGACCGACACACACCAGCTGATGACTGAGATGGCCGGCCCTCCGGCGCGCCGCGAAGGCGGCAATCAGTTTCGGCAGGTTCTTGCGCGGCTCGATGGTGCCGACGTAAAGAATCACCCGTTCCTCGAGACCGTACAGCCGCCGCACGCGTTCGAGTTCCGCGGTGTCCTCCACGCGCTTGAACGATGGCGCCGCGGCCTCGTAGACGACGTGAACACGACGCGGGTCGAGGTGATAGAGGCGCACGATGTCTCTCTTCGCACTCTCTGACGGGGTGATGACCGCGTCTGCGCGCCGCGCTGAGCGGTCGACCAGCGGGCCGTTGAGCAGGACGCGCCGCATCGGGTGGTAGCGCGGATAGAGCTTGAGGCTCATGTCGTGAATCGTCACGACCGTCGGCACCGGCGACGCCAGCGGCAGCCATGCCGTTCGTGAAATGCGCGACGTCGGCTTCGACTTCGCGAAGCGCGGTCGGTGCCAGCGCCTGCATCCAGACCAGCCTTGGAGCATTCCAGGACGGCGTCGCGATCCGGACGCGTTCTGGCAGCGGCGCCGTGGTCTCGATCGGCCGGTTCGACACGACGATCAGCTCGTCGTTGGTCGCCTCGACCGCGAGATGATGCAGCAGGTGCTCGGTGTAATAGCCGACACCGGTACGGCGCGGACGCAGCGCGGTGCCGTCAAACGCGATGCGCATCGCGTTCTCCCTGGGAAATATTCGTGGAGGCGACCGCCAGTCCGAGTGTCAGCGCGAACAGCAGAGACATCGGCGCGAAGCCGAGGAACGAGTCGACCACTCCGTGAATCGCGATGGCGAGCCCCGCCGCCGCGATGCCCGGCTCGAGAACGGCGCTCCCGACGAACACGACAGCCGCCCGCCACAGGAGCCACAGGAACGCCGCACCTCCGAGCAACCCGCTCCCGGCCAGCACCTCGAGATACATGTTGTTGCTGTGGAGTCGTGGGTCGGCTGCCTTCAGGCCGGCGTATGCTCCGTAGCTGAGGCGGAAATTGTCAGGACCAACGCCAAGCAGTGGATGGGCGACCACCATGCGCACCGCCGCCTTCCACAACACCAGCCGCCCGGGTCGAATCGTCGGACGTGGTGGCGCCATCGGTCGATCGTCGGTACTGCCGACGGCGGAGCCGGTCACGGTCACGGGCGACAAGAGGCGCGTTGCGCCAGGCTCGGTACTGAACCATAAGCGCCCCTCCTGGACGATGTCCCACTCCAGTCGATAGCGGCCGGGTTGACGGGGCGTCCTCACCTTTGCCAGCAGCGCCACCGTTGCGCCCGGCGCCACCGGAGCCGGGAACTCGGTGCGGTCCCCTTCGAACGTGATGAAGTAATTGGCATCAATCGGCAGCCAGTGGTACGAGAGCATCAGCGGCGTTTCAGCGCGTGAGTCCCAGACGAGCCGGCCGGTGTTGGTCACTATCACCGGCACTGTCTCCGTTCGACCGGTCGAGAACAGCAGAGCGTCGGGGGATGTGATGTGCGCGCGATACCACGACTCCTGCCCTTCGCTCGTCACACGCAGCCATATCGACTCGGCCGACCGTGACGACACAAACAGCGCGCCCACGATCACGCCCAGGGCGATGATCAGCGCCGCGCCGGCGTCGTAGCCGCGGCGCCGATGCCGAATCACCCCGACCAGCATCAGGCTGGCGGCCATCGTGATGACGCCGGCACGCGTGAAGGTGAGCGTGATCGCCTCCGCGACGAGCACCACGGCAACGCACAACATCACGAGGCGGACCGGCTGCGCAGCGTCGAGCGCCGCCAGCAGCAGCCCGAGACCGAGCGCAAACACCACCTCGAGATACATCGAGGCGATCGTTGGATACTGCAGCGGACCGCCGGCGCGCAGCTGGGCGCCGACGACGGTGATGCCCGGTCGGAACAACTTCATCGCGTCGAGGACCCACGTCGCGCCCGCGTACTCGAGACCCGCGAGCGCACTGACGACGACGCCTGCCACGATCGTCAACATGACGGTCGTGCGCAGCCGGACCCGCGTCGTCACGCCGTTCACCGCGAGGAGATAGGTCGCAAACGCGGCAGCGCAACGGCCGGTCATGTGCAACGCGTTGACGCGCGCGATCGGCGCGGCCCACGAGGCGCCACACAACACCACGATCAAGAGAGTCCACGGTGCCGAGAGCGGCGTCCGCCATCGAGGCAGTGCGTGTGTCCACAGCAGAACGACGCTCCACGAACCCAGAGCCAACAGCAACGCTGCCTCGAGGTTGCTGACCGACTGTCGCGGCAGGCGGAAGAGCGGCTGGGTCAGTTCGAACGGCGCGACCAGCGCCAGCATCGAGATGCCGGCGAAGGCGACCGCTGTTGCGGACGACGGGAAGGTGTGACCAACCATGAAGGTCTGGAATCGGATCAGCGCGCGGATTTCAGGAACAACTCCAAGATCCTTGCCACGCGCAAACGTGACGGTCGGAAGGGCACGTCTGCTGCATAGGCAGCATGACGACGCACTCCTGCGCCGAGAGAACGCGAGATTCTGTTACGGTGACCGAAAGCACATTTCGAAACCCGAAACCGCGCAGCGCGGTACTGATCGCCTATAAAGCCGCAGCAGATCTGGCCGGCAAAGGATCGCTGTTCCTAATCACGATCGTCGCCGCGAGACGGTTGTCGGCTCAAGCCTTCGGCGTCTTCTCGCTGGGCTCGGCATTCGGCTGGCTCATCGCCGTGGCCACCGACTGCGGCATTCAATTGCACCTCGCGCGAGCCGTGTCGCGGGCGCCGGCCGACGCCGCGCGATTGCTCGCGGCCTGGCTGCGCATCAGGCTCTGGACCGCCGGTATCGCTGTGGTGATGGTCGCGACCGCGTTGATGGCGTGGCGCTGGCCGCCCGGGTACGCGGTGCCGATCGCGATCTTCGCGCTGATGTACGCGTGCAGCAGCCTGATCGAATTTCTTTACTACTTTTATCGGGGAATGTCCCGCAGCGACATCGAATCGTCGCTGACGATGTGGCAGCGTGGCGGGACGCTGGTCTGCGGCATGGCGGCGCTCGCCTGGCGTCCCGACGTCACCGTGCTCGCGTTGGCGATGCTGGCGCCGATCGTCGCGGCGCTCGCCGTCAGCCTCCGCATTTCACGACGACTCGCCCCGGTCGGGCTCGCCGATGCGGTGCCCGACGATGACTGCGCCGGCGTGTTTCGCCGGGACGTGTGGCCGATCGGCGCCGGCATCGTTCTATCCGCGCTGTATTTCAGGATTGATGTCTTCCTTGTACAGCTGTGGTCGGGCACGACGGCGGTCGCACTTTACAACAGCGTCTTTCGCCTCGTT
The DNA here is from genome assembly GCA_963711765.1 of uncultured Acidobacteriota bacterium. Taxonomy (GTDB): domain Bacteria; phylum Acidobacteriota; class Vicinamibacteria; order Vicinamibacterales; family CAVVIG01; genus CAVQFC01. The sequence goes on from CAVQFC010000002.1 coordinate 398,627, forward strand.
GAAGCGCTTCGGCTCGTGCCGGCGGCGGTGCTGGCGGTGATGCTGCCGACGCTGTGCCGCGCGCACGATCTGCGCCCGGTCCTACGGACCTCGGCGTGGCTCTGTGCCGTCGCCGGAATCTCGACGGCAGTGCTGTGGGCCGCAGCCGGTTGGTTGATCCCGTTCCTCTACGGCGCTCGCTACGTCCCGGCCGTGCCGGCTTTTCGCGTGCTGCTGCTGGCCTTTCCGTTGATGTCGATCAACTACGCGCTGACGCATCAACTGATCGGCTGGGATGGGCAGCGGACCTATGCCCTGGTGTGTCTGATGGCGCTCATCGTCAATGTGGCGATGAACGCGCGCCTGATCCCGGCGTGGTCGATCGAAGGCGCGGCGTGGTCCACGCTCGCCACCGAAGCGTTTCTGACGCTGGCATGCGCAGCGGTCCTCTGGATCCGGCGAGCTCCGCTGGCACTACTGCGGCGGGATGACGAGGTGATGGCGTGATCGACGGCAGCGAGTGGATCACGACGCGGGAGCTGGCGATTGTGCGTACGGTGATCTACGCGTCACTGTTCGACTATCCCCTGACGCTCGATCAGCTCCACCAGACCCTGATTGAATCGGAGCAGACACCAGAGGAGATCATGGCCGTCTACGACGGCAGCGATCTGGTCCAGGCGATTGTCGAGCATCGCGATGGGTTTTTCTTTCCCGCAGGCCGCGCCGATCTTGTGGCCGAGCGCGTTCGCCGGGAAGGGCGAAGCCGCGCGTTCCTGGATCGGCACGCGCGGCTCATCCGCCTGCTCTGCGCACTGCCCTTCACCCGAATGGTCGCGCTCTCGGGCAGCGTCGCTCACCTCAACCTCGTCGAGGGCGGCGATCTCGACCTCTTCATTGTCACGCACGGCCCACGCGTGTGGACGGTGACGCTGGCGGCGATCGTGCTGACCCGCCTGCTGGGGCAGCGACGTGTCGTCTGCGCGAACTTCGTGATGGCTGATTCACACCTGCGCCTCGAACAGCAGGATCTGTTTTCGGCCAACCAGGTGATTCACCTCAAGCCGATCATCGGAAGCGAACTCATGACCGAGTTCGCGGCGGTGAATCCATTCGTCCGCCGCTTTTATCCCAACGCAGCGCCATCGTGCCGCCCGCCACTGGTCGGCGCTCCCGGTCGCCTGACCGGCACGATCAAACGAGCGATCGAGGTCCTGCTGCACCTGCCGGCGCCGATGATCGAGGTTGTCTGCCGGCGGATCTACGTCCGGCACCTCCGGCGTCGGGCCACATCGTGGCGATCTCCGGAGCAGGTGCAGCTGCGCTCCGACTACCTCAAGCTCCACACCCGGAGTCATCGCCGAGCGGTGATGGATCGATTCGAGGCGGCAGTGAACCAGGCGATTGCGAGGGCGGAACGGGCGCTCGTTCGCCCGGCGGCGGCCGCCGGGCGACACTGAGCGCGGCCCTCACAATCGCGAACGTGGAGGTCGGCTACTTCGAGACGCCGAAGCCGTCGATCTGAACTTCGAGCAGGTGGTTGATACGGATGCCGGCGATGCCGTCGGTCGCTGCGGTCATGCCGGTCTTCGGCGTGGAATGGACGACGACCCCATTGACAAGGTAGTCGATGGCGTCGGCCTTGACGCGAACTTCGAGCGCGTTGACCGATTTTCCGCTGGCGTCAGGCTTCTTGACCGCATCATTGGCCGTCTTCGGCGCGACGTCGTGCACGGCGCTGTCGCCCGCACGGTGCTTGATCAGCCAGGTGCCGTCCTGAGCGACCAGAAAATAGATGTAGGTCTGCTTCGCTCCGTCGAGATCGTGTCCGCCGAAGACCAGACCGTAGTAGTTGGTGTGGCCGCTCGGCTTCATCAGTGTGAAGGTGCCCTTGACGGTGTAGTTGCCGGTCGCGGTATTGGCGGGGTTCCAGTACACGGCGGCCTGCGGGTTGATGGCGTGCAGGGTCGAACCCATCGCCATGAACTTGATGGTGCCGGCGCCGTCGGGGTCGGTGGCGCTGGTGCTGCGATCGGCGCGCACCATCCACCCTTTGGGGGCCTGGGCCAGCGCGGGGATGACGGCGAACAGGGTGAGTGCGGCGATCGACACAAAACGTTTCATCAGCGGCTCTCCTTGGACAGATCGATCTGATCAGGTCTTCCGATGCTACACCGGCGGTAATACTTGACACGTCAACTATTGACGTGTAATCTAACTATCGTCGATGGCTTCAAGCGCCTTACAGCACGAACTGCGGCAGCGTCAGCCGTTTCAGTCTCCGGCCCACGAAGCGGTCGTGGGCCTGCTCCGCACGGCCGACCTCCTCCGCCGTCAGATGACCGCCGCGCTCGAACCGCACGGCCTCACGATGCAGCAGTTCAACGTGCTCCGGATCCTGCGCGGCGCCGGCGAGACCGGCCTGCCCACGCTCGAGGTGGCGGAGCGAATGATTGAGGCGACGCCAGGCGTCACGCGCCTGCTCGACCGACTCGAAGCCAAGGAACTGGTGCGACGTCAACGCTGCCCCAAGGATCGCCGGCAGCACCTGTGCTGGATCGCGCCGAAGGGGCTCGCGCTGCTGCAGAAGCTGGACGGCGTGACGGCGCGCACGCCGGACGAAAGTTTGAAGGGATTGAAGCCAAAAGATCGCATCGTGTTCATCCGGCTGCTCGATGCCATTCGCGCCGCCCATCAGCAAGGCTGAAGGTCACACTGCCGGACAAGAGCTTTCCAGAAAGAGGTATCCATGGCTGCCACCGTCACCACCCCGACATCATTCGCCGTCGACAAGACTCATTCCGAAGCCGTGTTCCAGATCCGCCACTTCGTCACCAAAGTGCGCGGCCGCTTCACCGATTTCAGCGGCACGGTCCAGTTCGACGAAGCCAACATCGAGCAGTCCAAAGTATCGCTGACCATCAACGTCGCCAGCATCGATACCGGCACTGCGGATCGCGACACCCATCTGAAGTCTGACGATTTCTTCTCGGTGGACAAGTTCCCGACGCTGACCTTCGTCAGTTCGCGGGTTGTGAAAAAGAACGCCGAGGATTTTGAGGTCGTCGGCACCTTCACGATTCGCGACGTGTCGAAGGAGATTACGGTCCCGGTCACCTTCCTCGGCCTCGCCAAGGACCCGTGGGGCAACATGCGCGCCGGGTTCGAGGGCGAGATTACCGTGAACCGCAAGGACTACGGGCTGACGTGGAACGCCGCGCTCGAAACCGGCGGCTTCCTGGTCGGCGACGACGTGAAGATCAGCGTCTCGCTGCAGGCGGTCGCGCAGTAATCATCGCACCGGCCGCACAAAAGAGAGGGCAGGCACGGACTCGCGGTCCCGCCTGCCCTTCTTGTCCGTTTCGATGACGCGCTCGAGGTGCGCGTCAGTGTCGGGTCGCGTTCTCCCAGACGCGATCCGCGCGCCAGTCCTCGTCGAGGAGCGTCCACAGCGCCTGGTCCAGATACTCGCCGTTGCGCAGGAACGATTTGCGAAGCAGCCCTTCCTGGACCGCGCCGAGCTTGCGGAGCGCGCCGTTGCCGCGCCCGTTGCGAATCGCCGCCCGCGCCTCGAGGCGATGCACCCCGACGACGTCGAACGCGAAACCCGCCACGAGCTCAGCGCTCTGCTTGAAGATGCCGGTGCCCCAGTACCGCGAGCCGATGGCGAATCCCCATTCAGCGGTTTCGAAACCTGGCGCGAGTTCGCGCAGCTGGAAGATGCCGATCGCCGTATCGGATCCCGCGAGCGTGACCGCGAAGCAGGCGTAGGTGCCAGCCGAACGCTGACGCAGCGCCCAGGTGATGAAGCGCTCGAAGCCCTGGAGCGTCGATGGCGGCGGCGAAATGAACCGCGACACTTCCTCCGTCGTCAGCATCGCGAACAGCGAAGGCGCGTCAGACGCCCGCAGTTCGCGCAGCGTGACCGCACCCGTCGTCAGGAGCGGCAGGCCCGTCCGCCAACCCGTGCTGACGACTTGCGTCGCCGGAGTCGGGACCCGCAGCACCTCCATGTCCTGCCGGTAGGGCATCTTCTCCATTAGAAGCCTCCTGTCGGCAGCGGCGTCGTGACGTCGACCGGAACAGCTGGAACGAGGTCCCCGAACTCGAGATCGACGCTCGGCAGCACATCGCTGCTGGTCGCGTCTGGAAACAACGTGGCATCGTCGCCGGAACTGCCCCAGGTGAAGTCAGCGTCGGCGCTGGTGCCCCACACGATGTTGTCGTCGCCCGCGGCGGTGCCCCACACGATGTTGTCGCCGATGTCGGCAGTGCCCCAGACGATGTTGTCGCAGTCGGCGCCACCGCAGTCGGTGCCCCACACGATGTTGTCGTCGCCACGAGCGGTGCCCCAGACGATGTTGTCGCCGCTGCCGGCGGTGCCCCACACGATGTTGTCGCCATCGCGAGCCGTGCCCCACACGATGTTGTCGCCGTTGGCGTCAGCCGTGCCCCACACGATGTTGTCGCAGTTGCCGCACGCGGTGCCCCACACGATGTTGTCACCGCTGGTGACGAGCGTCTTCGCGGTGCCCCACACGATGTTGTTGGCCCACGCGTTCGCCAGCGGATTGATGTAGCCGCCCGACAGCATGTGGTTGCCCCAGATCACGCGCTTGCTCCACACCTTTTGCACCGGCATCTGCGAGCCGCGGGTGTTGCTGGCGTAGAACGCCGCCAGGCGTACCGCGCCGAGCGTGTTCAGGAAGCCGGCTCCCTGTTCCAGCGTTTTGTAGCCGTTGTAGGGCTGCGCGGTGTACTGGATGATCGCCTTGATCAGATTCGGCGTCAGGTTCGGGTTCGCCTGCAGCATCAGCGCGACCGTGCCGCTGACGACCGGCGCAGCCATGCTGGTGCCGCTGAGCGACAGGTACGGGTGCGAACCGAGGTGCAGGGCGCCGTCGAGCAGGTCCACTGCCTTGGTGTAGTAGAGCGTGCTGCCCGGAACCGCCAGCGAAACCGTGCCGGTGCCCGGCGCCACGACGTCGGGCTTCGCGCCGTAGTCGATGAACGTCGGCCCACGCGAGCTGAACGACGCCATCGTGTCGTCGTTGCGCGTCAAGCGTACCCATCGTGCTGGTCGCCCCGACCGTCAGCACCCACGGGGCGTTGCCCGGAGCGGTGATGCCGCCGTACTGCTTGAGGCCCAGCGGGTTCTTCCCGAGGTTACCCGCAGCCGCGACGATGGTGATGCCCTTGTCGGTGACCTTCTTCGCGGCCAGCGTCAGCGGGTCGGTCCAGTAAGACTCGTAGATGCCGGCGCCGACCGACATGTTCACGACCTTGATGTTGTAGGTCCTGGCGTTGACGACCACCCAGTTCAGCGCCGCGATGATGTTGCTGATGCTGCCGCCGCCGGTGGCATCCAGCACCTTGAGCGAAATCAGCGCCGCGCCCGGCGCGATGCCCGCCTTGTCGCCGTTCGAGTCGTAGCCGTTGCCGAGGATGATGCCGGCGACGTGCGAACCGTGACCATTGTCGTCGTATGGCAGCGACCGTCCGTTGACGAAGTCCACGAACTTGGTGACGCGCTGGTTGCCGTAGGGATACGTCTTCGACGAGCTGCCCTTGGTCAGGTCGTCGTGCCAGGAGGTGACGCCGGAGTCGATGACGGCGACGCCAACGCCGGCGCCGGTGTAGCCGAGCGTGCTTTGCACGACGCGAGCGCCGACCGTGATGGCGGTGCGGTAGTTGTGCGCGGCGATCGGGCGATTATCATGAATCTGGAAGACGTCCGGTTGCGCTTCGAGCTTCTTCAGCAGGTAGTTTGGAAGGTCGAGCACGACGCCATTGATGATGTCGAGTTTGTCGAGTCGCGCAAATCGCTCGAACTCGGCCGGCACGGTCGCGCCGGGAATGAGGGTGACGATCACGCTGGTGGTTTGAAGCGGGTGACGCGACGAACGACGCGAGACCTCGTCGTCCATTTTGTAATTCCGGGGATTCGCGCCTGGCACGCCGCCTTTCTTCTTCGCGCCGTCGCGAACGTGGCGTCCAGCAGCCGAAGCATCCGACGTCAGTCCTGCCACAAACAAGAGCAGTAACACCGACGAGGTCAGCTTGGCCCCCCACACCGCTTTCCTGAAAACTCGGTCCGTTGGCGAAAACTTCATACATCCCTTGAGAGCAATACCTCGGCCATTTCCGCAGCCGAATAAAACTCATATAACCAGCCTGGATTCAATGGGTTAAACCTGTATATCGCCATCGATACAGTCGCCATTGTCATACCAAGTCTGTTCAATAGTGCGAAGAAGGTCAGCGTTTCGCGAACAAATCTGACACCTAATCACCTTGTTCGTAACGACTTAGACGAGCCGTGTATCATTATGGGAAGAAATGTCACACAACACAGCACATTGTCATACTGAGTACGCTGAATGTGTCGATCGTCTTGCTGGAATGTCACCCCACCATCCGGCGATAATGCCGTCCATGAATCTGCTTCACACGGCTCTCGTGGCTACCGTTCTGGTCGCGCCTCTCGCCTCACAATCGGCGCCGACCTATCAGGAACGCGACTTCCTGACGCGCATCCGTCGGTTGACGGTGGAGGGCAAGCGGGCGGGCGAAGGCTACTGGTCGCCCGACGGCAAGCGGCTCGTGTTTCAGAGCGAACGCGAACCGGGCAATCCCGTTCTATCAGATCTACGTACTGGATCTCGCGACCGGCGACACCAAGCGCATCTCGACCGGCCTCGGCAAGACCACGTGCGCGTTCTTCCGGCCGGGCACCGACGAGATCGAGTTTGCCTCGACGCACGCGGATCCGAAATCGAAGCAGCTACCAGGACGAGGAGCTCGCGTTCCGCGCGTCGGGCAAAGAACGGCGCTACTCGTGGGACTACGACCCCGAGATGGACATCTACTCCTACAACGAGAAGACGCGGCGCGATGAAGCGGCTGACGACCGCGACGCGGCTACGACGCCGAAGGCAGCTACTCGCCAGACGGCCAGTGGATCGTCTTCTCGTCGATGCGCGAGCGCCTACAACCGTCCGCTCACCGACAAGGAGAAGAAGCAGCTCGAGGAGAATCCGAGCAACTTCGCCGAGATCTACATCATGCGCGCCGACGGCTCGGAGCAGAAGCGCCTCACCAACGTGCGGGGCTACGACGGCGGCCCGTTCTTCACCCAGGACGGCAAGCAAATCGTGTGGCGGCGCTTCGACGAACAGGGGCTGATCGCCGACGTGTGGACGATGAACCCGGACGGCATCGGATCAGAAGCAGATCACGACATTCGGATCGATGAGCTGGGCGCCGTACATGCACCCGTCGGGCGAGTACATCATCTTCGCGTCGAACAAACTCGGCTTCGAGAACTTCGAGCTGTTCATGGTCGACGCGGCGGGCACGAAGGAACCGGTGCGCGTCACCTACTCGGACGGATTCGACGGTCTGCCGGTGCCCTCGCCCGACGGCAAGCAGCTGGCGTGGACGTCGAGCCGCGCCGGCGGCTCCGCCGGTCAGCTGTTCCTCGCGCAGTGGAACCACGAAAAGGCGCTCGAGGCGATCAAGAACGCGCCGCCAAGAAAGCCGGCCAAGTCATGAGGGCGCCACGTACGGCAACACAGAACCCGCAGAACACGCTGAGCCAATGCAGATCTTCCGGCTCTGCGGTCTCTGCGGCCTCTGCGTTGATCGTCGTGATCGGATTCGGAGCGGGACTCGCGGCCCAGACCTCGAAGACGCGCGCCTACGTCGAAACGCTGGCGTCCGACAAGCTCGACGGACGCCTCACCGGCTCGAACGGCGAACGTCTCGCGGCTGACTACATCGTCGCGCGAGCTGCAGAAGATCGGCGCCAAGCCGCTGCCGGGACAGACCGACTTCCGGCTGCCATTCGAGTTCACGGCCGGCACGCGAGACGGCGGCTCGACGCGTGACCGATCGGCGCAGCGGGCGTCGTCCACGGTGCAGGCCAGCGCGCGGGCGCTCTCCTTCTCCGACAACGGCGACGTCGACGGCCCGGTCGTCTTCGCCGGCTACGGCATCGTCGTTCCCGAGAGCCAGGATTTCGGCTACGACAGCTACGCGACGCTCGACGTGAAGGACAAGATCGTCGTCGTGCTGCGCTACTTTCCCGGAGGACGCCGATCAGAAGACGCAAGGGCATCCTCGTCCCGCTACGCCGACCTTCGCTACAAGGCGATGGCCGCGCGCCAGCACGGCGCGAAGGCGATGCTCGTCGTCACCGGTCCGCGCTCGCCGAACGCCGGCGAGCTGGCGCCGATGACGTTCGACACGGCGATCGCCGGGTCCGGCATCGTCGCCGTCAGCATCAGCGGCGACGGTCGCCAACGCGATCTTCGAAGCCGCGCCGACAAGCCGCTCGCAGACGGCGCAGCAAGTCGCTCGACGACGCCAATCCGCACGTCGCCGGCTTCGCGCTTCCCGGCGTGACCGTCACGATTCACACGGCGGTCGAGCGCGAGAAGCGAACCGGCCACAACGTCGTCGGCTATCTGCCGGCGACAGCTCCGGTGACGACGACCGCGAAGCCGTGGATCGCGCATCGGCGCGCACTACGATCATCTCGGCCACGGCGAAGCCGGCAACACGCTCGCGGACAAGGACGACGCGAGGCAAGATTCACTTCGGCGCCGACGACAACGCGTCGGGCTCCGCGGCAGTGCTCGCGATCGCGGCGAGCGCTCGCGAAGCAGCCGCGGCAGCGCAACGTGCTGCGTCGGCGTTCTGGTCCGGCGAGGAACTCGGCCTGATCGGGTCGAGCGCATTCGCGACACGCTCCGCCGATGCCGCTCGACAGCTCGCGGCCTACCTGAACTTCGACATGGTCGGCCGGATGCAGGACAACAAGCTCACGCGTGCAGGCGACGCGGCACGAGCCCGGCGTGGGGCAAGATTCTCGAGCAGGCGAACATCGCCGGCCGGCTTCAACCTGCAGCGTGCAGGCGGATCCGTATCAGCCGACCGACGTCGCGACGTTCAACGCCGGCGAGCATCCCGTCGCCTGAGCGTTCTTCACCGGCGTCCACGCCGACTACCACAAGCCGATCGGACACCGCCGACAAGATCGACTACGAGGATCTCGATCGCGTCGTCGACTTCGCCGCCGCGATCGTCCGCGAAGCTCGAGGACACGCCGGACGCGCCGCGTTCACGAAGGTCGAGCAGCAGACGCAGGCCGGCGCGCGGCCGCGCCGGCGTCCGCGTCTTCACCGGCACGATTCCGGATTACTCGACCGAGGTCAAAGGGACTGCTGCTGAGCGGCGTCGTCGGCGGCGGACCGGCCGAAGCAGGCCGGCCTGCGCAAGGGCGACGTCATCGTCGAGATCGCCGGACAGACGATCGCCAACATCTACGACTACACCTACGCGCTCGACGTGCTGAAGATCGGCCAGCCGGCGAAGGTGATCTACATGCGCGAAGGCAAGAAGCTCGAGACGATGCTGACACCGGCGGCGCGGAAATAGTTACTTCTTCTTGAAGAAGGTGTTCAGGGTTTTTTCGATCGCCTTGTGCGTTTCTTCCACCGAGCGGTTCTTAATGGCACGCCTGGCCAGGTCCGCGGTATCGACGTGGACCTTCAGGTTCTCCGCTGAACCGCCAATCGTCACCGGCAGCGTCACACGGCCCTGCTCGGCCGTGTAGCGCACCAGATCTTTTCCTGCCTGCTGGGTGAGCGCCTCGGACAATTTCGCTTGTCCCTTCAAGTCCACTGCGCTGCCGTCCAGCCGAACGACGCCGGCCAAGCTCAGACTGACATCCTTCCCGTCCAGGAGCAGATTCTGGGTCGCTCCGTCACCGTGGGCGACCGTCAACAGTCCGCCCATGTGCGTGAAGGACTCGTCCCTGGAACCCGTCGGCTGCGACGAAGCATCCGACCGCATCGACGTCGCCACGACTACCGACTGGATGAGACCGAGGTTCTTGATGACGCCGTTGGCAATGTCCATGCGGACCGTGCCGCGAACGCTCTGTTCGACACTTTTCGGATCAAGGCCGCGACCTGCGATGTCGACGTCGCCGGAAAGACGCCCGGTGATGACGCCTGGATTGCCGGCGAACGCCGCGGCAGCCGCGACATCGACGGCCGATACTCTGGCCTTCAGACGAAATTCAGGAACCGCGGCCAGCGTCAACGCCAGCGTCCCTTCGTAACGCCCACCGAACAGACCGAACGATGCCGGATCGAGCGTCATGCCGGTGGGTGTCACCTTTGCCCGGGCCGACAGCTTGTCGAGCGACAGCGTCCCGATCGTCGCGCGCTGCGCGTCGACCGTCAACGTCATGCTCAAGCCCGCTGCGCCTCCGGAACTCGCAGCCGCCACTGCCGGTCCAGCTGCGGGCGTCGTCGATGCCGACGTCGTTGTGCCAGCCGCATTCTTCGAGAAGTCTGACAGGAACGCCAGCAGCTGGTTCATATCCAGCACACCCGCCTTGATTGCGAGCTCGCCGGCCGGCCCCGAAAGATCGGTGATGCGTCCGCTGACGGTGATGGTCGCCTTGTCGGCGGTCAGCGACACCTTCTTCACGATCAGGCCCTTGCCGTCGGGCACGACCTCGATATCGCCGCGCAGTGTGCGGCCGTTGCTGACGATCTCCACGTCGCTCAGGACGATCTCGTCGATCGAGACGATCTCGACCGGCGCCGCCGTCGGCGGTGTATTCGCGGGAGCCGGGGCGCGGCCTTCGGATGACGCCTTGAACGCAGGAAGGGGCAGCTGAATGTGAGCGCCAGTCAGGCGCATGCTACCGTGCTCGATTCGCCTGGACAGCAGGGCGCGAAAATCGGTGGCGATGCGCAGCGCCCCGACCGTGATGTTGTCTTTCGGGCCAATGCTGATCTTGTCGAGATCGACAGCCACCGTCGGATACACCGACGCGCCGATGCCGCCGATCGTCACCGGCTGTCCCAGCGCCTCGCTCAGTTTCGCGGCAATCGTCGCCTTGACCGTGTCCTGCGAGAACACGGATCGCGCCCAGACGAACAGACCGAGGCCGCCGACGACCACCAACGCGACCACGGCCAGAAGGATCTTTTTCAGCACCAGTTCACTCCGCGCGGGTCGCAGCCCGCTGACCGCACATCTTACTCATATCGATGGGTGAATCTCACTGGATCCGTTTCGTGTCGTATCATCCCGGTGATGCCGCCACGCAAGAAGCCCGTCAGGCGAAAGAAGGCCGCCGCCGCGTCCGTTGGATTGACTCCAGAGGAAACCCTTCGTGTGGACGACCCGGAACTGGACCGCTTGGCGGCTTCGATCGCTGCGGACGGCGGCGCCGTTGTCGGCCGCTACAACGAGCCGTTCGGTGGAACGCCGCTGCTGCTCGCAGCACTGCCGATTGATCGCGTCGAGCCGACGCCGTATCAGCGTGATCCGTCGGACGCCCACATCAAGCGCCTGATGGCGGTGGTCGAGAAGATCGGGCGGTTCCTCGATCCGATTATCGCGGTGCACAAAGGCCACACCTACCTGACTCCGAACGGCAATCACCGCCTGCAGGCGCTCAAGAAGCTGGGCGTCAAGACGGTGATCGCGCTGGTCGTGCCCGACCCGGCGGTGGCGTTCAAGATTCTGGCGCTCAACACCGAGAAGGCGCACAACCTGCGCGAGAAGTCGCTCGAAACCATCCGGATGGCGCGCGCGCTCGCGAAGACGAGCGACAGTCTCGAAGCCACGTTCACCTTCGAGTTCGAGCAGCCGGCGTTCCTGACTCTCGGCGTCGGCTACGAGGAGCGCCCGCGTCTGAGTGGTGGAGCCTACCAGTCGATTCTCCGTCGCGTCGACGAATTCCTCGACCTGCCGATCGCAAAGGCGCTCAAGGAACGCGAGCGGCGCGGCAGGAAAATCCTGAAGCTCGACGATGCGGTGAGCGCAGCGGTCGAAAAGCTGAAGGCGAAAGGGCTGACCAGCCCGTACCTGAAGCCGTTCGTCGTGTCGCGGGTCAACTACACGCGGTTCTCGAAGGCGACGTCATTCGACTTCGACGAGACGCTCGACAAGATCATCGCGAGCGCTGCAAAGTTCAACGTCGATCGCGTGAAGCAGGAAGACGTGGCCAAGTCCGGCGGCGGCGCCCCGGACGAAGAGTAGCGCGCCCTTCAAGCGGCTGACGAACAGTGGCGCGGCCCTTTCAGGGCCGCGTCGCGGTTAGTCGAGCCCTTCTGACCGCACGGCGAAATACACGTGCAGGAGGCCGAACAGGAGAAACAAGGGCGCGACGTAAAGCCACTCCTCCCCTTCGCCGAACAGCGAGGCGCCGACCGCCAGCGCGCCCGAGCCGAGCCAGCCGGCGGCGGTGACCAGGAGAAAGCGATGCGCATCCTCAGCCGGCGTTCGGCGCCGGACGCCGCCAAGCGGCGACTTGATCACCGAACGCACGACGCGCGATGTAAAGAACGCGACGAACGCGGCGGCGGTCCACGGTTCGCCGCCCCGCCAGCCGGTGACGAGGATCGCGACCGCGGCGATCGCGAACAGCGTCAGGCCGAACGCGCGGACAGCGCTCAAGCCATCCTTGCCAATCGCGGATCGCCAATCGCCAGGCCGCACATGTCAGCCCCGCGTCCTGTAGAACGCGATCATGTCCATCGACTTCCCTGCCGGCGCCCCCATCTGCCGCAGCATCGTCGTCACCTGGCCGCGGTGGTAGCTGGCGTGGTTGACGACGTGCTGGAGCATCTGCCAGAAGGGGGCGGCGGTCTGCTGCTGGGTCAGGTTCTTGTAGTCGAACACTTTCCCGACGCCCGCCTCACCGAGCGAGTGTGTGAACGCTCGCATCTTGGCTTCCTGCCCGACCCATGCCGAGCGGATCGATGCGACGTCCGGAAATGCGTCGCTGGTCGTGAGCACGGTCGGCGAGGTGCCCTGCCAGCGCAGATACCAGGCGAGTTCGCCGGCGTAGATGTGCACCACCGTCTCGCGAATCGAGGTAAAGCTGCTGCCCATCGGCTTGTTGAATTGTTCAGCCGTCAGCGGATTGATTGCCTCGAGCAGCCGATCGCGCGCCCAGTAGTGGTAGTCGAGCAGCGTCTGCAGATCCTGAAGGTTCATGGCGTCACCATCGCATGAAGGAGCGTGTCCAGCCGCGGAAATTCACGATCGAGAAACGCGTTGCCGCCGTCGAAGAGCGGATCCTGTTTTCCCGCGCGGATCCCGCCGCCTGATGTCTCACCGTATTCACTGTTGAGTGCGTCGGCGACGTCCATCCCGCTGACGACCTCGCCGAACGGCGCAAAGCCTTGCGCGTCCTGATAGGAATTGTCACGCAGGCTGATGTACACCTGCGTGGTCCGCCCACCGGGATCCTTGAACGCGAACGCGACACGTCCGCGAGTCACCGACTGCTTGTTGGGATCGTCGGGGAACGTGCGCGCCCGCCATTGCTTCGCCACCGCAGGGTCGCCGTTGATGCCGAATTGCGCCCACTGTCCCTTGACGACGCGAAAGAAGCGGGTGTTGTCGAAATAACGGGAGGTCACCAGTTCGCGAAATCGATCGGCCCCGAGCGGCGCCCAGTCGCGATGAACGGCGACGACGATCGCGCCCTTGCTGGTCTCGAGGCGCACGTTGTAGAAAGATGGCGCAGCGCTCTGCCGCACCGGACTCTCAGCCGGTCCGCCGTCATCAATCGCACGGCTTCGATCGCGTTCCCCGGAGAAACCCGCGACCGACACCGCCAGACCACAGAGCAGCGCCACCATCGTCGTCGGCGTCCGCATGAGGGCATTTTATCCGCGATCGCGATCGCGAGAGAGTGCGCGTTGCGCCTTGTGGATCTGTTTCCATTTGCGCTTGTTCTCGGACGCGACTGCCTTGTCGCGTTTCCGCTCCTCGAACGCCGCCTCGCGTCCGAGCCGGCGGAAATTGTCGAGCCGATCGGCATCGAGGCGCCCGACATTCACCGCGTCCCGGACGGCGCAGCCCGGCTCTGAGCCGTGCCCGCAATCCGCGAATCGGCACTCGGCGGCCAGTGACGCGATGTCGTCGAACGCGCCGGCGACAGCGCTCTCGTCTCCCCAGAGCTGAAGCTCGCGCATGCCGGGAGTGTCGATGAGCAGCGCTCCACCGGGCAGCATCACCAGCTGCCGCGCGGTCGTGGTGTGGCGGCCTTTGCCGTCCGCTTCGCTGATTGCTCCGACGCGCAGCGTCTCAGCCCCGAGCAGCCGGTTGACCAGCGTCGACTTCCCGACGCCTGACGAGCCGAGCAGCGCAACCGTCTGCGCCGGACGCAGGTACGGCGCCAGTTGGTCGAGTCCGGCATCCTCCAACGCGCTCACCACCACCACATCGACCAGCGGCAGCCGCCGGCGCACGGACTCAGCCGCGCCGGCCGGATCGGCGCAGAGATCGGCCTTGTTCAGCAACACGACCGGAATGGACCCGGCGTCCCAGACCAGCGTCAGGTAGCGCTCGAGCCGCCGGGGATTGAGATCCTGCGCGAGGGCGGTGACGAGAAAGATGATATCGACATTGGTCGCCACCACCTGCTCTTCGACAGTGCGGCCGGCCGCTGCTCGAGACACCGTGCTGCGCCGCTCGAGCCGCAGGTGGATGATGCCGCCATCCACTCCGACCCAGTCGCCGACCGCCGGAAAGTCAGCAGCGGCGGCGGCGGCATGTCGAAACCTTCCGCTGACCTCAGCCCACCCGTCGACATCACCCGCGATTCGATAAGGCCGCGCTGCTCCTCGACGACACGCGAGTAAAGCAGGTCATGCGCGCCTGACGTCAGATCCTCTGCCGTGCGCCGCTGCTGCTCGAAGAAATCATTCCAGCCAAGTTGTTCGCGTAGAGACACGTCGACTCTCCTTCTGAAAAGCGATGAACTGTCAGGGAAGTGAAGAGGGGGCGGGTCCGCGCGTTGGAATCCAAGATTCCAAGCTTCTCAGATGGTTTTCAGATCCAAAGACAAATCCTCAGATCTTCAAATTCTCACATTCTCAGATCTTCGCCCCTCGTATTTTGTCGACGACACTCATGTAACAACCCTCCTTTAGCGAGGTATCTTACCCGATCTTTCAACCGAAGATGTTCTTGACGACGAACCAGACGTTGGCCGGACGTTCGGCGAGCCGACGCATGTACCAGGCGAACCAGTACTCGCCGTACGCGATCAAGACGCGAACCGGACGGCCGGCCTTGACGAGCCGCTGCTGGAGGGAACGCTGGATGCCGTACAGCATCGCGAACTCATACGCCTTCGCCGGAACGCGCTGTGCATCGATGAAAGCCGTCAGACGATCGACCAGGACCGGATCGTGCGTCGCCATGTGCAGCAGGCAGCCCGCCTGCTGCGCCTCGGCGCTGAGCAGCCGGCACGACACCTTGTAGAAGTTCTCGTCGACGTCCTTCTTCAGCGGGAACGCGACATCCGCCGACTCGAGATACGCGCCCTTCACCACCCGGATCGCGGAGCCGAGCGGCAGCAGTGACTCGATGTCCTTTTCCGTTCGGAACAGGTACGCCTGGATCGCGATCCCGACCAACGGTGAGCGCGCACGCGTGCGCCGGAACAGGTCGAGTGTCGGATCGA
Source organism: uncultured Acidobacteriota bacterium (assembly GCA_963711765.1). Lineage (GTDB taxonomy): Bacteria > Acidobacteriota > Vicinamibacteria > Vicinamibacterales > CAVVIG01 > CAVQFC01. The sequence continues at coordinate 414,117 of CAVQFC010000002.1, forward strand.
CATACGGGGAACTCTCCATGTCGATCCAGACGAAGTTGCCGCGCTCGGTCGCTCGATCGATCAGCCGTTGCAGATTGCGGAAGCACAATTCCCTGTCGAGATCGAGGCCAAGCTGTGTCGGCTTCACTGAGATTTGCGCACGAAGACCGGCCGCCTGAATCCGATCGAGCGTGTCAAGATAGTGCTGCGTCACTTCTTCAGCCTCTTCGACGCGCGTCAGGTTCTCGCCAAGCTTCGTGAAAATGGTGCCGATGCCGTCCCGCTGCTGAACGGCAGCGGCCGCCATCGCATCCTCGAGCTTCTCGCCCGGCATGAAGGTGGACACCGACCGGCGGACAAACGCTGTCCTGGTGGCGCGCTCGCGCAGCCACGCGTTGGTCGACATCGCCAGCAGGATTTTTCGAGCGACGCTCATCTACAGCAGACCCTTGATCAGTCCACCGTCCACCTGCACCGATGCACCGGTGATGTAGGACGCAGCGTCAGACAGGAGAAACGCGCCGACGCGGCCGAAATCGTCCGGTGCCCCGTAGCGGCCGATCGGAATCGTGCCCGCACCGCGCTTCTGCTGTTCCTCGAGCGAGATGCCGGCCCGTTTGGCGTTGCCCTCGTCGAGCTGCCGCAGGCGGTCAGTGGCGATGCGCCCGGGAATGAGCGTGTTGACGCGGATCTTGTCTGCCGCAAGTTCGATGGACAGCGTCTTGGCGAACGCTGTGACACCCGAGCGCATCACGTTCGACAGCGCAAGATTCGGCACTGGCTCCTTCACGGTCGACGAAGTCCCGATCAGGATCGCCCCGCCGCCTCGCGCTTTCATGTCAGGAACGACCAGGCGCACCGTCCGCACCGCGCTGAGCAGCAACAGTTCGAACGCCGCCTGCCACGCTCCATCGTCGAACGACAGCGACGTGCCGGCCGGCGGGCCACCGGTGTTCGCGAACAGCAGGTCGATGCCGCCGAACTCCTTCACCGCCGCCGTATGCCAGGTCGCGATCGCATCTGCCTGACTAAGATCGGCCGCCACCGCCACGGCTCGGCCGCCGCCGGCGCCGTTGATCATGTCGGCTGCCGCCTTCACGGCCGCCTGATCGCGCGAGGCGATGCAGACATGGGCGCCGTCAGCCGCCAGTGCGCGCGCGACCGCCAGCCCGAGGCCCTTGCTCGCGCCGCCCACCATCGCCACCTTGTTCTTCAGCCCGAGATCCATGAATCGACTCCCCGAGGTTAGGTCGTGCGTTGACCAGCGTAGGCGAGGACGCGATCGAGGGCGTCCTTCGTCGCCTTGTCGAGGACGCCGCCCGGCGGGCGGATGCCGGCGTGAGCGATCGCGCCGCGGCGGCGCAGCACTTCCTTGCGGATGGCCATGCCGATGCCCTCCTGGAATTCGAAGCGCATCAGCGGCACCTTGGCGTAGAACTCCGCAGCGGCATCGTCGAGCCGGCCGGCGCGATAGAGCGTCACGATGTTCACGAGAATCGCCGGGAACGCGAAACCGGTCATCGCCCCGGCGGCGCCGGCCATCAACTCTTCGAGCAGGAATACGCCGCCGAGCCCGCCGAAGATGTTCACGTCGATGCCCTGCGTCTGTTCGAGAATCCGTGAGGTCTTGAACGGGGTCGGCGGGTCTTCGAGTTTGATCGTCCGCGCTGACGGGACCTCGCGCGCGATACGCGCCAGAAGCGCCGGCTCCATCGTGAACCCCGACAGCGGCGGAAAATCCTGGATCACGATCGGGAGGTCTACCGCCGCAGCGACCTCGGCAAAATGCCGAGCCACGCTCTCTGAATTGAGCTTCGGCGCCCGCGGCGGGCTGATCATCACGGCGGACGCCCCGGCCGCGCGGGCGCGGCGAGTGTAGTCGATGCAGGTCCGCAGGCCCTCCGCCGTCGTGCCCGCGACAATCGGCACCCGGCCGTTGACGTGAGTGACCACGGTATCGAGGACGCGGTCGCGCTCGGCATCGGTCAACCGCGCGACTTCGCTCGTCACGCCGAGCGCGGTGAAGCCGCTGACGCCATCGGCAATGAAGAGATCGATGACGCGCCCGAGGCTGTCGGGATCGAGCTCGCCTGATTCAGAGAACGGAGTAGGAAGAACGGAGAAGACGCCGCCGAGAGCCATTTGGCAATGGTATCGCAGTAGGGACCAGGGGCTGAGGGCTGGCTGGAGACTCCGGGCTGGGGCCTGGGCGATCAAAGAACCGCGAGATTGGTAGGGGACGACCTGAAGGCCGTCCCCTACCCGACACCCGAATGCGGCGACCAGAGCTCCCAGACTCGAGTCGCCGCCCTCGTGGTGTTCAGCCGTTTGCCGGACGTACGGTCACGAAGAGATCGTTGCCCTGGCGATTGATGAGGACCAGGGTTGGCTTGCTGCCCGACTTCTGCAGCGCGGACTTCAACTCGTCCACGGAGCTCACCGAGGCGCGGTTCACTTCCTGGATGATGTCGCCCGACTGAATCCCCGCGGCGGCCGCGCGGCCGTCCGGGTTCACGTCCTGGACCACGAGACCGTGCGTGTCCTTCGGCGCCTGCAGCCGCGCCGCCAGCTCCGGCGTCATCGGCGCCACCGACACGCCGAGCGCCGTCTTGTCGTCGTTCTCGGACTCGCCACGATCGTCGTTGCGGGCCGATTTCCCGGGGTTCGCCTCGTCGAGCTTCACGCTGAGGTGCTTCTCCGCGCCGTCGCGAAGAATCGCAAGGTCCGCGGTCGATCCCGGCCCGGATTCGGCGACGCGGTTGCGCAGCGTGTTGGTGTCGTGCACCGGCCTGGCCGTTGAACGACTGAATCACGTCGCCGCGCTTCACGCCGGCGCGGTCCGCCGCGCTGCCCGCCGTCACGTTGCTGACGATCGCGCCGCTGGTCTGCTTCAGTCCGAGGCTCTCGGCCATGTCCGGCGAGATGCCCTGCACGGTGACGCCGAGTTGCGCCCGGCGTGACCTTGCCGCTGGTGCGCAGCTGCTCCATGACGTTCTTCGCCATGTTCGACGGAATCGCGAAGCCGATGCCGATGTTGCCGTCGGAATTGGACAGAATCTGCGAGTTGATGCCGACCAGCTCGCCCTTCGTGTTGACGAGCGCGCCGCCGGAGTTGCCGTGATTGATCGGCGCGTCGGTCTGCAGGAAGTCCTCGTAGCCGCCGTCGCCGACGCTGGTCGAGCGGCCCTTCGCGCTGATGATGCCCATCGTCACGGTCTGTCCGACGCCGAGCGGATTGCCGACCGCGAGGACGACGTCGCCGACCTTGACTGCGTCCGAGTTGCCGAACGGCAATCGGGATGCAGGTCGCCGGCGCTGATTTTCAACAGCGCGAGGTCGCTCGGCTTGTCCGATGCCGATGACCTTCGCCGACACCGTGCGGTCGTCGTTGAGATCGACCTGGATGTTCGTCGGCGCCATCGACGACGTGGTAGTTCGTGAGGATGTAGCCGTCGGTCGTGACGATGACGCCGGAGCCGAGCGCGTGCTGACGCGGCGCATTCTGACGCGGGCTGCGCTGGCCGCGTTGACCGCGCTGGTCGAACTGCTCGCCGAAGAAGCGGCGCAGGAGGTCGTCAGGATCCTGGCTCTGACCGTCCTGGTCGTCAAACCCGGTCATGGCGGGCTTCGCTTTGCCTTCCGTACGAATCGTCACCACTGCGGGAGCGGCGACGCTGACGACGTCCGCGTAGGAATCGCGACCGCCGGCGATCGGCGTGCGCAATCGGTGTGGTCACGGTGGCCATCGGTGCGCGAGCGGCCTGACCGTCCGCCGCCAGCACGTGCCAGGCGGCGCCGGTCGTGAGCAGCGCGGCTGCGAAAACGGCGATTCCGTTTCGTACGAAGCGCCGAGTCAGGTCGAAACGTGAATTCATGGGAGTCCTGCGTCCTTTCGTGTGTCCGAACTCGATTCTAAAGAGTTAGACGAGAGGTGGTCTTGCGGGGCCGTTGCAGGAGCATTACAACGGTGAGAGGTTCGAAGGGTTCGAAGGGTTCGAAAGGTTCGAGGGTTCAGGCGAGCGGCAGCGCGACCTGAAACGTCGAACCGTGGCCTGGTTCACTTTCGACCTCTACGGTTCCGTCGTGCGCCTCGACGATCGCCTTCACGAGGCTGAGTCCGAGGCCGAGGCCTCGCTCGGTTCGGCTGGTGTCGCCGCGGAAGAGGCGGTCGAAGATTCGCGGCAGTTCATTCGCGGCGATCCCCGCTCCGGTGTCGCGGACACGCAGAAACGCACGGTCCCCGTCCGCGAGCCGACGACCACATCCACCTGACCGCCCGCCGGCGTGTATTTCACCGCGTTGTCGAGCAGGTTCGCCGCGACCTGCTCGAGTCGCGTCCGATCGCCGACGACGATGACCTCGCCGGCGGAGTCTGCCGCGAGCGCGACGCCTTTCGCGTCGGCGACGTCGCGATAGAGATCCATCGCGCGCGCCACGACATCGCTCAACGCCACTCGCTCGCGATGCAGCTGCATCGCGCCGCTCTCGGCCTCCGAGATGTCCATCAGCGTGTTGAGCATCACGAGCACGCGATCGGATTCCTCGACGCAGTCGGCCAGCGCCTCTCGATAGCGCTCGCTGGCGTCCGACCCGTCACGAGGACACGCCAGCGCCAGTTCCGCAGTGCCGCGCAGCCGGGTCAGCGGCGTGCGCAGGTCGTGGGAGACGTTGTCGAGCGAGCCGCGCATCGCCGTCACCAGCCCCTCGATCTTGTCGAGCATCGCGTTGAACAGCGACGTCAGCTCGTCGATCGCATCGCCCGATCCCGCCAGCGGCACGCGCGCGTCGGTGCGGCCGGTCCGGATGATGCGCTGAACCGCCAGCGTCAGGCGCCGGATCGGCGACAGCGCCGACTGCGTCGCCAGCCAGCCACCGGTCAGCGCGATCACGACGATCATCAGGGTGACGAACCCGAGCGTGGCGCGAAAGCGCGCCAGCAGATCGTCCCGCGCCTCGGTGCTCTTCCCTACCTGGACGAGCGTGCCGTCGGCGAGATTGGCCGACACGATTTCGATCTTCGACGGATCCCAGCCGTCGGGACTGCTCAACACCACCGACTCGACGCCGCGATCGACGACGCGGACGAACAGCCGTTCCGGCGCGGTCTGCTGCTCGGAGCGGACGGTGTCGGCCAGCACGCGGACGCCGCCGCGGACGTAGGCTGCCGCATAGTCGCCGAGCTTGCCCTTGATGATCTGATGATCACGCTGCGCCAGCGACGAAGCGGTCAGGTAGTAGGTCACGAAAACGATCGCGATCGCGCCGGACACGAACAGCGTCGCGTACCACAACGCCAGACGCAGCCCGAACGTCCGGCCCGACGGCGGCGGCGCGTCAGGGCCGGAGGACATAGCCTACGCCCCGGACGGTGTGCAGCAGCTTGGTGTCGAACGGACGATCGACCCGCTCGCGCAGCCGGCTGACGAGCACGTCCACGACGTTGGTTTGTGGATCGAAGTTGTACTCCCACACGTGCGACAGAATCATCGTCTTCGAGACGACCTGGCCGGCGTGTCGCATCAGGAATTCGAGCAGGGCGAACTCGCGCGGACGCAGCTCGATCGGCTTGCCGTCGCGGGTGACGCGCCGTGACAGCAGGTCGAGCGTCAGCTCGTCCACGGTCAGCATCGTCGGCTCGGGGGCGCGAGTGGCCCGGCGCACCAGCGCCTGAACGCGCGCCAGCAGTTCGGTGAACGCGAACGGCTTGGTCAGGTAGTCGTCGCCGCCGGTCTGGAGGCCGCGCACGCGATCGTCCACCGAGCGGCGCGCGCTCAGGATCAGGACCGGCGTGACGATGCTGCGGCGGCGCAGCTCCTCGATCAGCGACAGCCCGTCGCGTTTGGGCAGCATGAGATCGACGATCGCGACGTCGTAGGACTGGCCGGTGGCGAGCGTCAAGCCGGCGTCGCCGTCGGCGGCGTGATCGACGACGAAGCCGGCCTCGCGGAGTCCGCGGCCCACGAACTCGGCGATCGTCGCATCGTCTTCGACCAGCAGGGCGCGCACCTCGACATGATAGCCCTGGTACTCTCCATCGCGAAGGCACGAAGGTCACCAAGATCTTCGTGTCTTCGTGATGAGAGCAATCCGTGGAGTCGATCGCTACCGAATCGGCGTGCCCTGCGGCGCCGCGCGGACGTACTGCGGCGGCCACGGCACAGTGTGACCGAGCTGCTGCGCAGCATGCAGCGGCCAGTAGGGGTCGCGCAGCAATTCTCGCGCGAGCAGCACACAGTCCGCCTCCCCGGTCCGGATGATCGCGTCGGCCTGCGTCGCCTCGGTGATCAGACCGACGGCGCCGGTGGCGATTCCGGCATCGCGGCGAATGCGGTCCGCGAACGGCACCTGATATCCCGGTCCGAGCGTGATCTTCTGGTCAGAAACCGCCCCACCTGAGGAGCAGTCTACGAGGTCCACGCCGCGGTCGCGTACGCGGCGCGCCAGTTCGACCGACTGCTCGACGTCCCAGCCGCCCTCTTTCCAGTCGGACGCGGAAATGCGAAGGAACAACGGCAGGCGATCGGGCCAGACCGCCCGCACCGCGTCCACGACGTCGAGGCACAGACGAATGCGGTTGTCGAACGATCCGCCGTACTCGTCGGTGCGCGTGTTGACGAGGGGCGACAGAAATTCATGGATGAGATACCCGTGCGCGCCATGAATCTCGATCACGTCGAAGCCGGCGGCCTGCGCCCGAACGGCGGCAGCCCGGAAGGCGGCGACGACACCGTGAATCTCCGCAACAGATAACGGGCGCGGAATCGGATAGGTATTCGAGAACGGCTCGGCCGACGGCCCAACCGCCTGCCAGCCACCGTCGGCCGGCGGAATCACTCCCGTGCCGGCGCCCCACGGACGGTAGGTACTGGCCTTGCGGCCGGCATGGGCGAGCTGCGTGCCCGCGAGCGCATGCTGCGAGTGGATGAAACGGACGCAGTGCGCCAGCCCCGCCACGTGCCCATCGTCGTAGAGGCCGAGATCCTCCGGACTGATCCGGCCGTCGGCGGTCACGGCCGTCGCCTCGGTGATGACCAGTGCGGCACCGCCGACGGCGCGGCTGCCGAGGTGGACGAGATGCCAGTCGTTGGAAAATCCATCCACGCAGGAGTACTCGCACATCGGCGAGACGATGATGCGGTTGGCGAGCGTGATGGAGCGGAATGCGATCGGATCGAAGAGATGGGCCATGCCTCTAGATTACAGGCACATTGTTCGCGGCTGCCGATCATCCGGCTCGTCGGTAGGCGCCGTAGTGTCCGGCTTCAGCCGGACCTACGACGAGATGCAGCAACCGGGCCGGTGGAGCCAGCACGAGTCCACCGTCTCGTGCACATCGCGCCGCAGGCGCGTGACCGCTCCCCATTTCATCGGACCCGCTGCCAGCGCACGGCCAATCCGCTCGGTCATCTCGGGGTCGCGAACGCCGATCGCCGAGTAGACCGCGACGACGTTGATGATGCGCGCCGCGGCGAAGTCGGCGTCGGCATTCCTGCTGAGCAGGAGCACGACACCCTTGCCGAGCGTCGAACCCATCTGCGGCATGTCCACGGTGATCGGTACGATCATGCGGCCGGCCGGCGCCAGGACATCCAGCCAGACCTCGAGCGGATGGGTTACTCCGGCGTTGACCAGAATCGCGTCGAAGGTTTCGTCGATCGGCGCCGACGCGTCGGCGTTTCGGACTTCGATCCACGGACAGCTTGCAAGATTCGCGGTCGCGGCCCGGGCCAGATCCGCGTCCACCTCGAGCGCGACCACTCGCCCGTCGGGCCCGACGCACTCGCCATCACCGCCGGGTAGTAGCCGAGTCCGCAGCCGGCACACCGCTTCGAGTTCTTCCGCAAAGAACCGGCGCCGCAATTCGAGCTCGGTCACGATCGCTTGCTCCCCGATCGACGTGCCGGCGCGGTCTTCTTGACGCCGCGCGACGGCGCCGACGCGTCGGTTGCGTTCATGGCTTCGCGATCGAGACTGGCGTCCCGCATGAAGGCGGCGATGTCGGGACCAAGGGCGACGACGTGCGGGCCGTGGTGCCAGATGTAGGCGTGCTTGCTGGTGTCATTTCCGCCGCGGGTGACGAAACGCAGCTCGCCTGACTCGTTGAGGCGTTTGAGGATCGTGTGGATCGCCGCCAGGTCGTTCGAGTATTTCGTGAGGTCGAAGCCGATCGTCTGGAGACGCTGACGCACGTCGAGTGGCGTGATCGGCACGCCGGCGCCGCGAACGACCAGGCGGCAGGCGTCGGTGAGCCCGAGCGGGACGGTCGAGACCAGGCCGCACAGGCGCGACAGCGTGCCGATGGTCTGGGCGACTTCGGCCAGCCGCTGATCGACATCGCGCCGCTGCTGACCGAGCGCTTCGTACTCGCGGATTGCGGTCTCGAGTGCACGACGATAGTCATCAGTGGTCATATGACATCATTTTGTACATTATGTATAAAATGATGTCAATCGACGAGAGCACTACCGCTGAAATGCGTACGAGACCTTGACGAAGAACTGCCGATCGAGCGGCGCCAGCACGGCTTGCGGCGTCAACTCCCGATCGTCGCCGTAGCCGACGAACATCACCGACTGCCAGTTCAACTTGTAGGCCAGCAGGACCTGGCCGCTGAAGCTGCCCGACCGCGCATCGGTCTCGGCGAGATAGAGCGTCGGATCCGCCGTCGTCGCGACGTACTCACCGATCGCCCGAAGGAACAGGCGCGCAGTGAACGTGTATGTGCCCTTGATTCGCGACACCCGCGAAACGAACAGGCGCTGAGGGATCGCAGTTGCGACGTCGACGTTGACCAACTGCTGGTTCTGGACCAGCGCGATGTTGAGGTGAATGGTCGGATTCAGTGTGGCGGCGAGGTTGACGGTCGTGCCGTTGCCAGGGCGTCCGTTGGCGAAGTCGATCTGCTGACCAAAGGTGCTGTCGACAGCGAGGAGCGACACCCGCGGCGACGGGCTGAACTGCGCGATCACGCCAAGCTGCCGGCGCGCGATCGGTGCGTCACCTGCCCGTATCTTGTCGTCGATGTAGCGGAACTGCATGAACCCGTTCCACTTGGTGTCCATGCCGATGCCGGGCATGACCTCGTGGCTGATCAATGCGCCAGTGCGATCCGCCTGGTAGTCCAGGTTGACGAACGTCCGCACCCGCGACAAGAAGTTGGTCGGACGAACCGTCCAGCCGGTCGTTCCGAACCCTTCGCGGTAGCCGACCTGCGGCACATAGCCGGTGTCGGCGCGGAATCCGTTGCCGATGTCCTTGTACGCGGCAAACGCATCGTAGTGTCTCGTGCTGTGGCTCCACTGCAGGTTGGCGGCGCTGCCGGTGAAGCTCTGGCCGGTCCATTCAGCGGCGAGATCCGGACGATTCGGCGTTCGCGTGTCGCTGTACAGGAGCTGGCCGGTGACCGCGTCCGAGCCCGACGGGCGCCATTGGAAGTCAGGACCGACCACGCGGTTGTGGCTGCCACCACTCTTCGCCTCCCGATCGGTCAGCAGCACGCCGACAAACGACAGGCCCAGGTTCCGCTTCGCGCGCCCGACGAACACGGTCGAGCCGGTCGGCGTCGAGACCTGCGAGGAGTCGTTCGGACCCGGCAGAATCACATTACCGCCGCCGGCATCGTCGACGACCAGCGCGGTGTAGCGCGTGCCGCCCTGCTGGCCGGTGACCCGCGCGCCCCACACCGGGTCCGCAATCGTTCGGGTGTAGACCGCCTGGATCGGCGTCTGGAACAGGTCGACGCCCTCGAGGAAGAACGGCCGCTTCTCCGGATAGAACAGCGCGAAGCGCTCGTTGGTCGAGATCTGCGCGGTGTCCGACTCGACCTGTGAGAAGTCGGGCCTCACCGTCAGGTCGATCGCGTTGTCCGCGTTCGGCGTGTATTTCACGTCGATGCCGACGTGTGGTTCGACCGAATCGCTGACCAGCGGCGAGCCGAGCTCGCCGCGCGGATGCGACTCGTCGCTGGCGCTGAAGTACGGCGCGGCGACAAGGTGGCCGCCGGCGGGAAGATGCTCGAGGCCCGGTGAGCGAGTTCGAGCGACAGACGAAACAGCTGCCGCCGCGCGGCAGCTGCGCCGAGAAGAACTGATAGTGACGCTCGCGCGGAAAGTTGCGGTACAGCATGATGCCCCACGTCTGCGGATCGACGTTCTTGTAGCGCAGCGACGAGAACGGGATGCGCATCTCGAGCGTCCAGCCGTGCTCGCCGATTCGCGTCGCCGATTCCCAGAAGAAGTCCGGCGACGAGTCTTCGCCTGACCCGTCGTCGGTGATCGAGTCGTATTGAATGTTGCGCGGCGTCACGACGAAGAACGCGGCGGTGCGGCCGGTGTTGCGGGAATCGACGATGATGCCGCCGTAGTCGTCGAACCCGTCGCCGAGGTTGTCGCGGTCGGCGAACGGCGCCCGCATCTGACTCGGCTGAGGGTCCTCGAACTCGAACGCGGCGTAGAAGAACCGATCGTCGAAGGTCAGGTAGCCGACGTTCTTGACCTTGGGCTCGACGTTGTCGCCGGGCTGGGTCTCGTACCACCGGTCGATACGGGTCGCGCCCTGCCAGCCGGAATCGGACAGGTCGCCGTCGATGGTAATCGGGCCAGCGGCGCGCTTGATACCGATCGGGACCCCGGACAGCGCCGATTGCGCCGCGGCGGGCGCCGCGATTGTCGCTACGTGACAGACGATCACTAGCAGATCGCGCAAGCGCCGAAGCATCTCAGCCTTAGACGCATTTGATCGCGGCCGGGTTGTTGCGAATTCGGGACGCGACCAAACTGCTTCACATCTGCACGATCTGTTGTACCCTAGAGGTTTCCGTGATCGTGTTCTGGTCACGCTGTCCGCCCTCGCTCTTCGATGCCCGCCGCCGCGCGCACTCGACGAGCCCATCGCGCGGACAGGAAAGGGAGTTCCGTGAGAGCCGTTCCGTTGATGCTGCTGGCTGTGTTCACGGCCGCCACGCTGGCGCCCGCGACCCCGGCGCAGAGTCAGACCCTCAGCCCGTTCCAGCGCGGTGTGCCCTCAGGCACCCTGACCGCCGAGTCGCTCAAGCTGACCGCCCTCGACGCCATCAACCGCGCGCTCGAGCACAACCTCGGCGTCCTCACCGCCGGACGAAGGCATCAGCCAGGCCGAAGGGTCGCGGTTGCTGGCGAAGGCCGGCCTGATGCCCGACATCAACGGACACGTCTCCGAGACGCGACAGGTCGTCAACCTGGCGGCGTTCGGCTTTCCGCTGCCGGCGGGCATTCCCGCGATTGTCGGGCCGTTCAACGTCTTCGACGCGCGCGTCGGGCTGTCGCTGGCGGTGCTCGACATGCACGCCCTCAACGACAATCGCGCTGCGCAGCACAACGTCGAGGCGGCGAAGTACTCCTACAAGAGCGCGCGGGAACTGGTCGTCCTGGTGGCTGCGGACGCTTACCTGCGAACGATGGCCGCCGCCGCCCGCTCGGTTTCGGCGCACGCGCAGGTGGAAACCGCGCAGGCGCTTGCTGACGCAGGCGACGGACTTGAAGGCCGCCGGGCTGGTTGCCGGCATCGACGTGCTTCGCGCCGACGTGCAGTTGAGCACGCAGAAGCAGCGCGCAACCGCTTCGCAAAATGAATTCGAGAAGACCAAGCTCGCGGCTCGCGCGCTTGATTGGACTGCCTGTCGGCCAGAACTTCACGCTCGTGGACGCCCTGCCCGATGCGCCGATTCCCGACATCTCGCTCGAAGAGGCGCTCGACCGCGCCTACAAGGCGCGGCCCGACTATCAGGCGGCGCTCGAGCGCTCCACGCGGCCGAGTCGGCGCGCGCGGCGATCTCGGGCGAGCTGCTGCCGTCGGTGCACGTCAACGCCGACTACGGCGACCTCGGATTGACGATTCCTGATTCGCACTACACCTATGCGTTGACCGGACTGGTGTCGATTCCGATCTTCAACGGCGGGCAAGACCAAGGGCCGCGCCATTCAGGCCGACGCCGATCTGCGCAATCGCCGCTCGGAAGTCGAGGACATGAAGGCCGGCATCTACTACGACATCCGCACGGCCTTCCTCGATCTGCAGGCCAACGGCGAGCAGCTCGCAGGTCGCCACGCACGGCACGCGACCTGGCGTCGACCACGCTCGACGCAGGCGCGCGATCGCTTCGCCGCCGGCGTCGCCAACAACATCGAGGTCGTCCAGGCGCAGGAAGCGCGTCGCCGCTCGCCAACGAGCAGTACATCCTGGCGCTCTACACCTACAACGTCAGCAAGGCGGTGCTTGCCCGCGGACTCGGCACCGCGGAGGAAGCGACGCGCAAATATCTCGGAGGCACGCGCTAATGGCGGACGAGGCAACGGCTCAACAGACTTCATGGACGGCGAATCCGCGGATTCGCATCGGGATGGCCGTCATCGTGCTGGCGCTCGCCGGCATCGGCGTCTGGCTCTGGCGCACCGCGGGACGAGGTCACGACCGACGATGCGCAGGTGGATGCGCACCTGACGCCAGATCGCCGCGCGGGTCGGCGGCACGCGTGACCAAGGTCAACGTCAACGACAACCAGATGGTCGAAGCCGGCGCCGTGCTGGTCGAGATCGATCCGCGCGACTACCAGGTCGCGGTCGAAAAGGCGCGCGCCGAACTGGCGGACGCCGAAGCCGCCGCGATCGCCGCGCAGAGCAACGTGCCGATCACGACCACGACCACCGCCAGCAACGTGACCACGGCGCGCGGCGGCGTCGCACAGGCAGCGGGCGGCGTCGCGGCAGCCGAGAAAGAGGTCGAGGCGGCGCGCGCGCGGCTGATCACCGCGCAGGCGCGTCTGCGCGAGGCGGAAGCGAACGCGACGAAGTCCGCGCGCGACGTCGAACGTCTGCGCGGCCTGCTTGCGAAGGACGAAGTGTCGCAGCAGCAGTTCGACGGCGCCGCTGGCGGCGGCCGACGCGCAGAAGGCGGCCGTCGACTCCGCGCGGTCGCAGGTCACGGAAGCCGAGGCCGGCATCCGCGTCGCCGAGAGCCGGCTGATGCAGGCGAACGCCGGCGAAGATCAGGCGCACGCCGAACTGGCGAGCGCGCAGACCGGACCGCAGCAGGTCGCCGCCACCAAGGCGCGAGCGGCGTCTGCCGAAGCGCACGTCCAGCAGGCGAAAGCGACGCTCGCGCAGGCGGAGCTCAATCTGCAGTACACGACGGTGAAAGCGCCGGCGCGCGGCCTCGTCAGCAAGAAAGGCGATCAATCCGGGTCAGGTCGTGCAGGCCGGACAGCCGCTGCTGGCGATCGTCGAACTCGACGACGTGTGGGTGACCGCCAACTACAAGGAGACGCAGCTGCGCGACATGCGGCCGGGCCAGAACGCGACCATCGACGTCGATGCGCTGCGGCAAGGAATTCACCGGCAAGGTGGACAGCATCTCGGGCGCGACCGGCGCGCGCTTCAGCCTGCTGCCGCCGGAGAACGCGACCGGCAACTACGTGAAGGTCGTCCAGCGCGTGCCGGTCAAGATCGTGCTCGATCCGGGCCAGGATCCCGAGCACCTGCTCCGGCCCGGGCATGTCGGTGACGCCGACGGTTTACACGCGAGTAATTCGAGCGGTCAGGGAGCCTGACAGGATCGCGAAGACGGCTGCAGGCCTGCGCGATGCCCATGAGCGAAGCACCGAAGCACATCAACCCGTGGATCATCGCCGTCGCGGTGATGTTCGCCACCTTCATGGAGGTGCTCGACACGACCGTCGTCAACGTGTCGCTGCCGCACATCGCCGGCAGCCTGTCGGCGACGCATCGACGAGGCGACGTGGGCGCTGACGTCGTATCTCGTCGCCAACGCGATCATCCTGCCGATGACCGGCTGGCTGGCGAGCGTGTTCGGCCGCAAGAACCTGCTGATGCTGTCGGTCGTCGGCTTCACGGCCGCGTCGTTCCTGTGCGGTCTCGCGCCGACGCTCGGCATCGCTGATCTTCTTCCGCATCCTGCAGGGCGCGACCGGCGGCGCGCTGCAGCCGCTGTCGCAGGCGGTGCTGCTCGAGGCCTTCCCGCCGCAGGATCGCGGCAAGGCCATGGGCTTCTGGGGCCTCGGCATCGTCGTCGCGCCGATTCTCGGACCGGTGCTCGGCGGCTGGCTGACCGACAACTACAGCTGGCGCTGGGTCTTCTACATCAACATCCCGGTCGGCATCGCGTCGATCGTGATGACGAAGCTGTTCATCTTCGATCCGCCGTACCTGCGGCAGCGAGTCGCGCAGGATCGACTACTGGGGCATCGGCATGCTGGCGGTCGGCATCGGCGCGCTGCAGATCGTGCTCGACAAGGGACAGGAGGACGACTGGTTCTCGTCGCCGCTGATCACTGACGCTGTCGATCATCGCCGCGGTCACGCTGGTCGCGCTCGTCATCCACGAGCTGACGACCGACGATCCGGTCGTGGATCTGCGCGTCTTCAAGGAGCGCAGCTACGCCGTCGGCGTGTTCCTGATGACGCGTGGTCGGCTTCGTGCTGTACGGCAGCATGGTGCTGCTGCCGATCATGCTGCAGACGCTGCTCGGCTATCCGCCGCTGCAGGCCGGCATCGCGATGGCGCCGCGCGGCATCGGCTCGTTTTTCATGATGCCGCTCACCGGCCTGATGACCGGCAGGTTCGACCCGCGCAAGCTGCTGACGCGCGGGACTGCTCGTCGGCGGCGTGCACGCTGCTCTGGCTGTCGGTGCTGAACCTGCAGGCCGGCTACTGGGACATCTTCTGGCCGCAGCTGCATCCAGGGCGTCGGCATGTCGCTGCTGTTCGTGCCGCTGACCACGGTGTCGATGGATCCGATTCCGCGCGAGCAGATGGGCAACGCGACCAGCCTGTTCAACCTGATGCGCAACATCGGCGGCAGCATCGGCATCGCCGCGACCGGCACGATGCTCGCGCGCAACAGCCAGACGACCACGTCGATGCTGGGCTCGAACGTGACCGCGTACGATCCCGGCGTCGCAGTCGATGTTCGTATCAGCTGCGCGCCGGCATTCATGGCCGCCGGCGCCGACATCACGACCGCGACCGAGCCGCGCCTACGCCGCGCTGTTCGGCATGGTGCAGCGGCAGGCGACGATGGTGTCGTTCGTCGGGCATCTTCCAGCTGCTCGGGCTGCTCTTCATCGCGATCATCCCGCTGGTGCTGCTGATGAAGCGGCCGAAGAGCCGCGCGGCCGTCGCGGCACACTGACATAGGGGTTCGAAAGGTTCGACGGGTTCCAAAGGCTCGACGGGTTCAAGGTCGCGCGAACCAATCGAACCCTTCGAACCCCTCGAACCGTCGCCCCCCCAAACCCCTCGAAGCATCCGAACATTTCGTCGTACACTGCTGCCGTGCGCCTCGTCCTGATCACGGCCCTCCTGACCGTTTCGTCGGCGCTCCAGGCGCCACTGCCGCCGCCTCCGCCGCCGGACGCCAATCAGGCCCGGCCGTCCTTCTCCGAATTCCTCGCCGGCGTCCGGACCGAGGCGCTGACTCAGGGCATCCGTCAGGAGATCGTCGACGAGGCACTCGGCCAGATCGACGAACCGGTGCCGGTCGTCATCGAGCGCGATCGCGCGCAGGCCGAGACCGTGCTGTCGCTCGAGAAGTACGTCGCGCGCCTGCTGACGCCGAAGGTGATCGCGACCGGCCGCGACAAGTTCGCCGAGCACAAGGCGCTGCTCGAACAGGTCAGCCAACGCTACGGCGTTCCGGCGAAGATCATCGTCGCCATCTGGGGCATGGAGTCGAACTTCGGCCATTTCAGCGGTGTGCGACCGACCGTGGCGGCGCTCGCGACGCTCGCCTGGGACCCGCGGCGCTCCACCTTCTTCCGCGGCGAGCTGTTCAAGGCGCTCGAGATCCTGAACCGCGGCGACATCGAATTCTCGAGCATGCGCGGGTCCTGGGCCGGCGCGATGGGCCAGGTGCAGTTCATGCCGTCGAGCTACCTGCAATACGCCGAGGACTTCGACGGTGACGGCCGCCGCGACATCTGGTCCACGCCGGCCGACGTGTTCGCATCGATTGCCAACTACCTGAAAGGTCACGGCTGGAAGGCGGACGAAAGCTGGGGACGAGAGGTCAAGGTGACTCCTGAAGCGGAGCGCCGGATCGCCAGCGGCGTGGCGCGGCGCGATGGCTCGTGCCGCGCCGCCCGCGACATGACCGTGGCGATGCCGGTCGCCCGGTGGCAGGCGCTCGGGGTTCGTCTGCCGGGCGGCAAGCCGCTGCCGAAGAGCGGAGCCGAAGGCTCGCTGGTCTCGGGCACCACGCGCCACTTTCTCGTGTACGGCAACTACGACGCACTGCTCGAATACAACTGCTCGCACTCGTACGCGATCAGCGTCGCCTTGCTCGCCGAGGCGGTCACCCGGACGACGCCGCCGGTGCCGACGAAAAAACGGGCGGCCCACGGGAACTGATCGCCGCGGTGATGCGAACGGGCGAAAATGAGGTGACATGGCAACGGTAGACATCGACGAACGCGGTGTCGTGGTGACCTGCGCATCGTGCGGCAAGCACAATCGCCTGGCCTTCGAACGGCTCGGCGACGCCGTACGCTGCGGCGAGTGCAAGACTGCGCTGACGGCACCCGGCGTGCCGATCGAAGTGCACAAGACCGAGGACTTCGATCGCCTGGTCGCCAGTTCCTCCCTCCCGGTCGTGGTCGATTACTGGGCGCCGTGGTGCGGACCCTGCCGGATGGTTGCGCCGGAACTGGAAAAGGTGGCGGCACACCAGGCTGGACAGGTGGTCGTCGTCAAGGTGAACACCGACGAACTGTCGGACCTCGGGCAGCGCTTCAATATCCGCTCGATTCCAACGCTGGCGGTTTTCGCCGGCGGCAGGGAAATCGCCCGGGCGACGGGCGCGCGGCCGGCGCCGGAAATCGAAACCTTCATCGCCCAATCCGTCGCCGGCAGCCTCAAGGCTTAGCCAGTCGCTTCGAGGCGGAGGCAGGGGGAGACTCGAGGCGGACCGTAGCGCGAGGCTTGAAGCGGACCGTAGCGCGAGGCTCGAGCCGAGCGAGGATACTGCATGACCAACACGATTCGTGTGCTGACCGTCTCGCTCCTGTTCTTTTCATTGGGTTCGGCGCAAACGCCGTCACCGCCTCGAGGCGCGTCGGCGCGGCCGGCGCCGGAACTCGAAGAGGCAACGATCGCCGATCTGCAGCAGCGCATGCAGTCCGGTCAGGACACCGCGCGATCGCTGGTCGAGAAATATACGGCCCGCATCGAGGCGATCGACCGCAGCGGGCCATCGCTCGCACAGCGTCATCGAGCTCAATCCCGAGGCGCTCGCCATCGCCGACAGCCTGGACGCCGAGCGCAAGAGCCGCGGCCCGCGCGGGCCGCTGCACGGCATTCCGGTCCTGCTCAAGGACAACATCGCGACCGCGGATCGCATGATGACGACGGCCGGTTCGCTCGCGCTGGCAGGCATCACGCCACCCAAAGACGCCTTCATCGTGCAGCGTCTGCGACAGGCTGGCGCAGTCATCCTCGGCAAGACGAACCTGAGCGAGTGGGCGAACTTCCGCTCCACCCATTCGACCAGCGGCTGGAGTGGACGCGGCGGCCAGACCCACGATCCGTACGCGCTCGATCGGAATCCGTCCGGCTCGAGCTCGGGTTCCGGCGCCGCGATCGCCGCCAGCCTGGCAGCGATCGGCGTCGGCACAGAAACCGACGGCTCGGTCGTCTCGCCGTCGAACAACAACGCGCTGGTCGGCATCAAGCCGACGCTTGGCCTGTTGAGCCGCAGCGGCATCGTGCCGATCTCGCACAGCCAGGATACCGCCGGCCCGATGACACGGACGGTCACCGACGCCGCGCTGCTGCTCGGCGCCATGAGCGGCGCCGATGCCGACGATGTGGCGACCAAAGACAGCACCCGGAAGGGCCTGCGCGACTACACCGCGTCGCTCGACGCCAACGGGCTCAAGGGCGCACGCATCGGCATCGTGCGCAACAAGTCTGTTCGGCTACAGCCCAGCCGCCGATCGGATCGCCGAAGCCGCGATCGCGGATCTGAAGAAGCAGGGAGCGATCATCGTCGATCCGGCGAATATCCCGACGCTCGGCAAGTTCGACGACAGCGAGTTCGACGTCCTGCTCTACGAATTCAAGGCCGACCTGAACAAGTACCTGACCTGGCTCGGCCCGGCGTCACCGGTGCATTCGCTGGCCGATGTGATCGCGTTCAACGACGTCCACAAGGAACAGGAGATGCCGTACTTCGCGCAGGAGCTGATGGTGATGGCCGATAAGAAAGGCCCGCTCACCAGCGAAAAATACAGGCCGAGCTCGCGAAGAACCATCAACTGTCGCGCGCGCATGGGCATCGATGCCGTGATGGCGAAGTTCCGACTCGACGCACTGATGGCGCCGACCAGCGGCCCGGCGTCGCTCATCGATCTGGTCAACGGCGACAGCGGTGGCGGCGGCGCCTCGCCCTCGACGATTACTTCAGTGGCCGGCTACCCGCACATCACTGTACCGGGAGGTTTCGTTCGCGGGCTGCCGGTCGGCATTTCGTTCTTCGGCCGCGCCTGGAGCGAGCCGACGCTGATCAGGCTCGCCTACGCATACGAGCAGGCGACCAAACATCGTCGTCCGCCGACCTACGCGGCGACGGTCGACCTTTCCCAACCCTGACGATCGAACACAATGAGAGAGATACGCCACGCGGCGCGACTCCTCGCTCGAACGCCCGGTTTCACGCTCCTCGTCAGTGGTCTGCTCGCATTGGGAATCGGCGCCAGCGCGACCACCTTCACGTTTTTCGAGGCCGTCTTCCTCAAGCCGCTGGCCGTGGCGCGGCCGCAGGAACTGGTCAGGGTCGTCCAGCGCCTGCCGAAAATCGGCCCGATCAGCAGTTTCAGAGAGCCGTACTTCGAAGCGCTTCGGGATCACTCCGCCGCACTGGCGACAGCGTTCGCAGCGGCAGGTGAGTACTACCACTTCGCGTTGACCGCGCCCGCCCCGGCCGAGGACATCTCCGTGCGCGGCGTCACGCCGGAATTCTTCGACGGGCTCGGCGTAGCGGCCCTCCACGGCAGGCTGCTCAACCGAGACGATGAGGTGCGGCGGGCCGAAACGCCTGCCGTGCTCCTCAGCTACCGACTCTGGCACCGGCGCTTCGGCGATGCAGCCAACGGCGCCTCCGGCGCGGATATCGCGATCAACGGGCACCATTTTTCCGTGGTGGGCGTGATGCCGGAGTCGTTCAACGGCATGACCGCCGATACGGGTCCGGCGTTGTGGATGACGCTGAGCGCCTTCAAAACGTTGGCGGAACCTGGCGGCGACCCGCTGGACCTCGAAATAGCGGGCCGCCTCAAACCCGGCGTCTCACGCTCGCAGGCGGAGGCCGAGTGCCGAAACATCTGGCAGCCGACGATGAACGACTACTACCGGAACGTCGAGCACCTGTCGAACGAGGACGCAGCCCGCCTGGTTCAGCGTGGGATCGAGCTGGAGTCGCTCGAGCGGGGCGTGTCGATTCTGCGCGACAACCTCGATCGGGTGTTGAAGGTCCTTCAGGCTTCGACGCTGCTGCTCGTCCTGATCGTTTGCTTCAACATCGGCGGCATCCTGCTGGCACGCCACGCCGCGCGGCGGCACGAATACGCGTTGCGCCTGGCGCTCGGCGCATCGCCGCTGATGTTGCTGCGCCAGGTCCTCGCGGAAGCCCTGCTCCTTGCGGTCGCCGGCAGCGCCGGAGGCATCCTCTTGACGGTTGCGGCGGTCCCGATCGCGAGGACGTTGCTGCCCACGATTCGTGACCGCGGCGGCTCGCTGCTGCCGCTGACGCTCGTGGCGGGCGTCGATCGATCGGTCGTCTTTTTCGCTATCGCCGTCGGATTCCTCGCGCTGGTCTGCTTCAGCGCGGTGCCGGCGATCGCCGTCAGCCGTTCCAGCCTGGATCATCACCTGCGCTCGGCGCGGTCGAGCGATAGCAGCAAGTGGCGCGGGCCGCTGATCCTGGCTCAAGTTGCACTCTGCACGGTGCTGCTCCTGACGGCGAGTCTCTTCGTCCGTACGCTGCAGCAACTCCGCGGCGTGGACATCGGCTTCGACGTCGACCACATTGCCACCTTCACTGGCGAATTGAGCACGCACGGCGGTGACAACGCACGCGCCTTTCTCGACACGCTGCGAGCACGAGTCGGCGAGATCCCCGGGGTCGTGTCCACGTCACTCTCTTCCGTGGCCGTCATGCGGGGACGAGGGATGTCGTACACCATCGCGCCGGCCGGCGAGCGGATGACCGCGGCGCATTTTCTGGACGCGAGCGGCAACACCGTCTCCGGCGACTATTTCGCGACGATGGGCATGCGGGTCGTCGGCGGATCCGGTTTTTCGGCCAGCGATCGCCTTCAGGCCGCGCCGACTGGACCGGCACGAACGGTCGTCAACCAGGCGTTTGCGACCAAGTTCTTTCCTGCCGCAGATCCGATTGGCAGGCACTTCGGCCCTGATGTCGATGGCGTGGCCAGCGCACGCTTCGAGATCGTCGGCGTCGTGAACGACGCGAAATACCGCTCGTTGCGCGAGCCGGTGCCTCCCACCTTCTATATGGCCGGCATCCCGGGGGGATCGTTCGTCTTGAACGTGCGCAGCAGCGGCAGGCCCGACGCGATCATCGAGCCGGTCCGACGCGCATTGGCGTCGATCGATCCGGCCCTACCGTTTCTCGAAGTGCATACGATGGCCGAAGAGGTGGGGGCGAGCGTGGCCACCGAACGTCTGACGGCATTACTCGCGGCTGCCGTCGGAGGCTGTGCGGCGCTGTTCGCCGGCGCCGGCATCTACGGCTCGCTCGCGTACATCGCCGCCTTGCGGCGCCGCGAAATCGCCATTCGGATGGCGCTGGGAGCAGGACCAGTCCACTCCGCCGCGGTCGTTGCGAAACAAACGCTGACGATGGTCGGGCTCGGCGCGCTGGCGGGTCTGGGCGCCGCGTTGACGGCGGGCTCTGTCATCCGTTCGATGCTGTTCGACATCTCGCCGCAGGATGCGACGTCGATCGTCAGCGCCGTCGCTTTCGTCGTCCTGGTGGCTGCGACCGCAACCGCGGTCCCGGTCCTGAGGGCGGTTCGACGTGATCCGGCGGAGGCGCTGCGTCAAGAAGACCAATGATGACTCTGCGTGCTCAGCGGTCTCTGCGTGGATCGTTCTCAGGATCGCAGATCGGTCCTATTCGGCGCTCTGCCAGCGGACCCGGCCGACGAAAAACGGACCGAGATGCTCCAGGTACAGCGCAGTCTGCTGCGTTTTCCGCATCGCCTGCACCACCGCCGACAACGGGAACAGCTCCTTCCCCACCAGCCCGACGATGAAGTCGTTGTCCGCTTTATCGAGACCGTGGCACGCAAGGCGGATGTCGTGCGCGAAATCGCCGGCGCCGAACGACATCCCGATCGCCCCGTGTTCGGCGAGGATCACACGCTGTTCCTCCGGCGGCAGATGCGCAAACTTGCCGCTGCGGCGCAGCGGATACCACACGCCCCACTTCCAGAGCGGGTTCAGTACGGTTCGGCGCGGACGGTGCAGCAGCACTTCGGGAAGGTCTGGCTCGTAACCGATCGCGTAGCTGCGACCGAGCAGCGTGAACTCCGGCTTCTGCACCAGCGCTTCGAACGACGCCTCGGCAAACAGCGGGCGCACGCGATCCACGAAGTAATCCGGGTCTTCGCTGAAGGTCAGCAGACCGATTCCCCGCGGATCGTTGACATCGTCGTAGAGGACGCCTGCAATGTGCGCCCGCGCCAGCGTGTCGGCGACCGCGGTCGCATCGGAACAGCCGCCGAACGCCATGAACTGCATGAACAGCCGCGTGTCGGATCGCTGCGGCTCGCCGTTCTTCATTCCGCCTTTTTCGCTCAGGTCAGGTGGTTCGGGTCCACGCCGCGCTTCAGTCGGGTTCGCCATAGCCTGAGTATAATTCCCGATCGTGATCGACGACTATCGCGTCCGCGTGGCGACCATCGACGATGCGGCCGTGCTCGCGCGTCATCGCGTGTCGATGTTCGTCGACATGGGCGTGGCGCTCGACGCGGAGGCGCTCGATCTGAATTTTCGCGCCTGGGTAGTGGAGACCATCGCGGCGGGTTCCTACCGCGCCTGGCTGGTGGAGACCGCGGACGGGACGACGGTGGCCGGCGGCGGCATCACGATCATCCCGTGGCCGCCTGGTCCGCGCTATCCCGGCAACCGCCTGGCGTTCGTGTACAACGTCTATACCGAGCCGTCTCATCGGCGGCGCGGGCTGGCGCAGCGGGTGATGGCGGCGATCCACGCGTGGTGTCGCGACGAAAACATCTTGTCACTCGCGCTGAACGCGAGCCGCGACGGCCAGCCTCTCTACGAAGCCATGGGCTACGTCGTCACGCCAAGCCCGATGATGTTCCACAGACTCGAGCCCTAGGGCGGTTTCGAACTACGTAGGCCGACGTTCAGGCCCGCCGGTGACGCGATCCTGACAGGGTCGCGCCACGCAGAGTCAAGCCCCTGTCTCACCATCGAGAGAAGATCGTCTGCGATCGATTTCAGCTGCGCTTCGTTCGGCAGCGCTCGAATCGCCGCAGGCCGCCGGTCTGCGAGCATCATCACTCCGCCTCCTCGGCTCGGCGTTCGAGCGCCCGGAGATTGCAGGATCTCGGGGATTGCCCCGCGCGGGTCTCGCGGTATAATCCGTCGGTTCAGGCCGTCGAAGGCCGACCAATCAGGTCCCATTACCCGGAGATTCGCGAGCATGCCATTCATCATCACTGACCCGTGCATTGAGACGAAGGACACGGCCTGCGTGGACGTCTGCCCGGTGGACTGCATCCACCCGCGCAAGGACGAGGCCGAGTTCGCCGAGGCGACGATGCTCTACATCCACCCGGAAGAGTGCATCGACTGCGGCGCCTGTGTCCCGGCATGCCCGGTCGCGGCCATTTACGAGAGCATCGATGCGACACCGTCGCACCAGAAGGATCTGATCGAGGCCAACGCGGTCTATCGCCTCGGCGACGCCGGCGCGATGGCGCAGGCCGAAGAGATCGTCAAGGCGCACGTCGCCGCGCACGCCGACATCATGGCGGTGCCCGGCCGCCGAGCGTCAGGCCGCGCACGCGCGCTTCTAGCCCTCTGAAGCTCGCGACCTGGAACGTCAACGGCATCCGGGCGCGCCACGCGCAGGTCCAGGAATGGATCGACCGTGACCGTCCGGACGTCGTCTGTCTGCAGGAACTGAAAGCCGTCCCAGACCAGGTGCCGATCACCATCTACGACGATGGAGGGCTACTGGTGTTACTGGCACGGCGGCAAGGGGTACTCGGGCGTCGCCCTGCACGTCGCCAAGTCGTTCGCGCCCGAGCCTCCCGCCTTCACCCATCCCACGTTCGATTTCGAATACCGGATCGCATCGGTTGACCTCGCCACGCCGCTCGGGCCGTTGACGGTCGCGTCGGTCTACGTGCCGAACGGCGGCAAGGACTTCCCGGCCAAGATGCGATTCCTCGAGGCGCATGGACGCCTACGCCGCGCGGCGTTCGGGCGGACGGACGCACGCTCGTGCTGTGCGGCGACATGAACATCGCGCGGACCGAGCGCGACGTCCACCCGAAGGAACGAAAGCCGCGCGCCATCGGACAGCTGCCGGAAGAACGCGCGCTGATGGAGCGCATCCTCGGTCGCGGCCTGGTCGACGTCGGCCGCGCGCTCGATCCCGACAACGACGACCTGTTCACGTGGTGGCCGCCGTGGCGGAACATGCGCGAGCGCAACATCGGCTGGCGCCTCGACTACGTGTTCGCCAGCGAGTCGCTCGCGGCCCGCGCGACCGCGTGCGTGGTGCCAGAAGGACATCGGCACCAGCGATCACGCGCCGGTGATGGCGACCTTCGAATAAGCGCGTCTTCATGACGAAGCCGCGAAGAACACGAAGGTTACGAAGAGGTCTCAGTTCATGTCCGACGTCCTCGATCGCTTCCTCCGCTACGTCCGCTTCGACACGCAGTCGAACGAACAGTCGTCGACGCAACCCAGCACCGAGACCCAGTGGCTGCTGCTGCGCGCGCTCGAAGGCGAGCTCCGCGAGATCGGTCTGTCCGAGGTCGCGCTGGACGCGAACGGCTATCTCACCGCGACGATTCCGGCGACCACGACCAGGTCCGGCGTGCCGACGATCGGCTTCATCTCGCACGTGGACACGTCGCCGGAAATGCCGGGCGCGAACGTGAAGCCGATCGTCCATCGTGCGCTACGACGGCCGCGACCTGGTGCTGCCCGACGATCCGACCGCGGTGCTCCGCCTCAGCGACAATCCCGCACCTCGCCGCGCAGATGGGCCAGGACATCGTCACCGCGTCCGGAACGACGCTGCTCGGCGCCGACAACAAAGCCGGCGTCGCCGAAATCGTCACGGCAGCCGCACGTTCTGGTCCGGCATCCCGAGATTCCGCACGGCACGGTCCGCATCGCGCTTTACGCCGGACGAAGAGGTCGGCCGCGGCGCGAATCACTTCGACGTCCGGCGATTCGGCGCCGTCTGCGCCTACACCATGGACGGCGGCGAGCCTCGGCGAGGTCGAGACCGAGAGCTTCTCCGCCGACGCGATGACCCTCACGTTTCACGGCTTCAACACCCATCCCGGCTACGCCAAGGGACGGATGATCAACGCGATCAAGCTGGCGGCCGCGTTCATCGCCCGACTGCCAGACGACCGGCTGTCGCCCGAAACCACCGACGGATCACGACGGATTCGTGCATCCGTACGTCGTCAACGCGAGCGTCGAGCGCACCTCGGTCCGGCTGCTGATTCGCGACTTCGTCACGGCGGGACTGAAGGAAAAGGAGACGATGCTCGAATCGCTGGCGCGCGAGGTGGTCGCCGGCGATCCCGGGCGCGCGCATCGAGGTCGCAGATCGAAGAGTCAGTACCGCAACATGAAGGAGGTGCTGGACCGCCACCCCGAAGTGGCCGCCCATGCGCACGAGGCGATCCGGCGCGCCGGACTCGAGCCGCATTCGCGTCTCATCCGCGGCGGCACCGACGGCTCCCGCCTGTCCTTCATGGGACTGCCGACGCCCAACATCTTCGCCGGCGAACACAACTTCCACTCGCGTCTCGAATGGGTGTCGGTCCGCGACATGGAGAAGGCGGTCGAGGTGATCGTGGAACTATGTCGCGTGTGGGAGGAACGGTCCTGAGCGCACTGCCCAGCGGAGTTTCGCGGCGGAGGCGCGGCGATTGGAGAAAGTCTCTTCCTTACCGGACCGAATGACCTCGTTGGCGATGTCCGAGTAGGCACCGCTTCGGTAGCCCGCCTGAAAGGCCTTCTTCACGCGCCGGTCCTCGCCGGAGTGGAACGTCAGGATCGCGACTCGCCCACCCGGCGCGAGGCATTGCGGTAGCATTCGCAGCAATGCGTCCAGCGCCGAGAATTCGTCGTTCACGGCGATGCGAAGCGCTTGAAAGGTGCGACGGACTGACATCTTCACGTCGGTCTTCGCCAGGTGTGGCATCGCGGCGGACAGACCCGTCCTCACCAGACGCTCGACCGCGTGCGTCGTGTTGACCGTTTTCTGCTTGAGCAAGCCGGCAATCAGCCCCGCGTACGGCTCGTCCGCGTTTTCCGTCAGCAGCGCGGAGAGTTGGCTCTCGCTCAGGCGCGCGAGCAACTGGGACGCCGGTTCACCGTGCGACGGATTCATCCGCATGTCGAGCGGACCGGGTTCCTTGTAGCTGAAGCCGCGATCCGGGTTATCGATCTGCATGGAGGACACGCCGAGATCCGCGAGGATCATGTCCGCCGCAACGACACCAAGGCTCGCGAGCACCTGGGGCAGGCCCGCGAAGTTGCCATGGCGCGTGACGAACGTGTCCGGGTCGAAGCCGGCAGCCGCAAGGCGCGCTTCGGTGCGCGGCAGTTCCACCGGATCGACGTCCAGTCCGATCAGGCGTCCGCCCGGCTGGATGCGCTGGAGAATTGCCTGTGCGTGCCCGCCGCCTCCGAGCGTGCAGTCGATCGCGATTTCGCCAGCCGCCGGCTGGAGGCAACTGAGCACTTCTTCCAGCATGATCGGGATGTGCGTGCCGGCCGGCGTCTTGCCGGAGGCACGGATCTTCTCCACCTCCGACGCGTAGCGCCCGGGGTTCAGTTCCTTGTACTTCTGCTGGAATACGCGAGGGTTCTTGCCGGGATATCTCGGCCGCCGCTTGTGCGTCGGCGGCGAGTCGGGCGGGCCGGTCACGACTGCCGTCCGCCTACTGACATCCGGGCGTGACGCTGCGCGGACGACGCTCGTTCCACTTATCGACGATGCGCTTCAGCTCGGTGATGGGTTCGGGATTGTCGTCGACCTGCAGCCGCAGGACGGTATCGTTGTGCAGCCACACGCCGCAGTTCTTCTTGACGATGACGAGCGCGGCGGATTGCTGGCCGCGCTTGTCGCCGCCGCCGGCCTGTCCACCCTGGAGCGCGGCGACCAGCCGCTGCGACAGGTGACCGGACGTCTTCTCGAACGCGTCGACCATGTTCGAGACCACTGCCGGCCCGGCGAGGATGTTGCCCTGCGCCGTGACGTACTTGCCGCCCTTGTGTCCCGCCCAGTCGTCGGCCTTCGGACCGGTGAAGGCCGCGTACTCGCCCTTCAGGTTCATGACCGCGAACTGGCGGCCCTGCTTGCTCCAGCGCTCCGGCAGCGGATCCGGATCCTGATCCCAGACCTGCTTGACGATCGCCGCCGGGGCCATGCCCTTTCGCAGCAGGTCCAGCATCTGCGGCCCGTAGCCGACGTCGATGATCGCCTGCGTCGCCGCCACCCCGGCGTTCGCGTCCGCCCACAGCACGCCGTTGCCGACCGAGAACACGCGCGACTGCACGGCGCCGCCAATTTCTCCGGTTTCAGGATCGAAACCGAGAATCGAGAACGTCCCGGTGTCCCAGAGCGGCGCGATCGCGTCCTGGGCGCGAGGCGATGCGACCAACAGAGCCGCGACGAACACTCCGGCCGCGAACGACCACCGGCGAGACATCGAAGACTGGTTCGTCATGGCGCTATTGCTTCGGCGCCAACGTGGACGCCGCTGCCGCATCGATGCTGAAGGTGAGACCGCTGAACATCATCTCTTCCCACGTCTGGTCGCCCCACCACACCTCTTTGGTCGGGTCTGGATTCGACTTGTTGGCGGTGGAGTTGTCGTACCATGCGGTCGCGTGGACGATGGTCCCCTTCGGCAGCTTCAGCGGCTGCTTGAACACGTAGTCGGTCTGCCAGTTGAAGTCGTACTTCGGCACCGACAGGATGGTTTCGGTTCGGCCGTCGGGATAGGTCGCGTCGTAGGACCAGCGCGCCCCGCGGACGTGGGTGTGCGGCAGGATGCTCCACAGCGTGACGTCGCGGCTGACCGTCATTTCCGCGTCGACGCGGTAATCCGCCGCACCGGCCGGAATGTGCAGGCCGCCGTTGACGAGCGATGCAAAACGCACTTCGGTTTGCGGCGGCTTGCTGGCGAACTTGAACGCCACCCGCGTGCGATCGGTGGTCGGTGATCCGTTCGCGGTGTAGTGCGACTGGAGAATCAGGACGGCGCCCGCCGGCAGACGCATGGCCGTTCCCTCCTGATAGACCCGGACGAACTGACCCGGAGCGAAGCCGCCGACCGTCGGCCCCATCCGCGCAGGCGCCGGGCGATCGTTGGGTCCTGGCGCCACGCGCTGATCCGGCGGCAACGGCCTTCCGCCGGTCTGGCCGGCCGGAATCTGCGTCCCTTCCCTGAAGACGAAGATGGGGACCGGACGCGGCGCTGGCGCCGTACCGGCATCTGGGGGACCGGTCGGCGCGGGCGGCGTCGGCGGCGCCGGCGCCCGTGCGTAGACGATGACGTGGTGCAGCACGCTCGGATTGCCGGCGCGGACTTCCATCGCCTGAATCCACTTGTCCTCGGTGAAGGTGGTCGGAATCTCGAAGTACTGGTACGCAATCGTCCCCTGCGCCGGGATCGGATAGTCCTCGGCCATGCTGAAGACCGCGTCCGGCTTGCCGATTTCCCACTCGGATGCGTAGGTCGGCGGCGCCGGCAGGTCGGCCGGGTTGCCTTCGGGCGCGCCGGCATTCACCCAGGCGACGATCGTTGCCTTGTCGCGATCGGAAAGGCGCCGGTCGTTCAGGAACTCGCCGTGCGCCGGATCCGCATGCCACGGCGGCATCGAGCCCTTGCCGACCTGCGTGCCGATCGACTTTGCCCACGGTCGCGCGTCCTTGTAGGTCAACAGCGACATCGGGGCAATTTCGCCCGGCCGATGACAGTTCGTGCAGTTCTTGTAGACGATCGGCGCGACGTCCCTGGTAAAGGTCGGCGCCGCCGGCGCGGCAGTCGTCGCTGACTGGGCGGTCGCATTCGCCGGCGCCATCGCAGCCGCCGCCAGCAAAGCGACGGCGGCGATCGTTCGAGTGTTCATCAGAAGCTCCTCGGTGGAATCTTACGGTAAGACGAGCAGAGGAGCATCCTTGTTCGTCAACCGCGACGGGACGACCGCTTACGCGGTACTTTTGCGCCCTCGCTGCGTGCCTCGCTCAGGCCAATGGCGATCGCCTGCTTCCGGCTGGTCACCTTCTTTCCGGATCTCCCGGATTTGAGCGTGCCCGCCTTCCGTTCATGCATGGCGCGCTCGACCTTGCTCTGTGCTTTCTTTCCATATTTAGCCATCGTTCCAGCCTCCCTTTGCGGTGTCGCGGCGGCGACTGCCCCTAACATCAAGCGGACGCAAGAGAAGCGCCAATGAACCCCGAGCGCGTAAAGGTGGTCACGTTCTTGCTCTAGACTGGAACGAGCGGTTGAACGCGAGGAGGTTAGCGACATGCGCGGTGTAGCTGGAGCGATGGCAGTCATTCTGACGGGACTCACCGGGGCGGTGGTATTGCACGCCAAGGATGCGAACGAACATGCGCATCGCATCAACGAAGCGGCCCAAGTGCTCCGCGAAATTCACGGCGTGCCCGACAAGGACATTCCGCAGCAGCTGTGGGACAACGCGCAGTGCGTGGTGGTCATTCCGAGTCTGAAGAAAGCGGCGTTCGTGGTCGGCGGCGAGTACGGTAAAGGCTTGATGAGTTGCCGCCACGAGGGTGCCTGGACTGCGCCGATCTTCATGGACGTGGGCAAAGGCAGCTGGGGATTGCAGCTCGGCGCGCAGTCGATCGATCTCGTACTGATCGTCAATAACAGGAGCGGCATGGAGAAGCTGCTGCACAACAAGGTGTCGCTCGGTGTCGACGCCTCGGCCGCCGCCGGTCCGGTTGGTCGCGACGCTCGCGCCGCGACGGACGCGCAGATGAAGGCGGAGATCCTGTCCTACTCGCGCACGCAGGGACTGTTCGCGGGAATCGACCTCTCGGGTGGCGTCATCAAGGCAGACACCGACGACAACGCTGACCTCTACGGCGCGACGCCGCCGCGAGACGTCGTGATGCTTGGCCACACCAAGGTACCCGCTGTGACTGAGCCGTTCATGCAGGCGCTGCATCGGCCGTAACAGGTCCGCAGTCCAACTTGCCGCGGTACGAAAGGGCCGACCTTTGGGTCGGCCCTTTCTCTTTTTCTGCAGATTCTGATCTCGAACCCCGCCATCACCGCGGTACGTAACGTGCACAACTTGATCGGAGGATTGAAAGGGAGGACAACTCATGCGTGTATTGAAAGCTCTTTGTTGCGCGGCGGTGATGACGGCGATGTTCGCTCCCGGCGCCCGCGCCGACGAGTACGATAAGAAGACGATTCTGACGTTCAGCGGCGCCGTGCAGATTCCCGGCAGGACACTTCCCGCAGGCAGCTATGTGTTCAAGCTCGCCGACACATCTGATCGACACATCGTGCGTGTGTTCGACAAGAGTGAGAAGACGCTGATCGCGACCTTGATGGCGGTTCCCAACCAGCGGATGGAAGTCACCGACAAGCCGGTGGTGATGTTCTCGGAGCGGCCGGCCGGATCGCCGCAGGCGATCAAGGTGTGGTATTACCCCGGCGAACACACCGGCAACGAATTCATCTATCCGAAGCGCCAGGCGATGCGCATCGCCAAGGAAACGCATCAGCGGGTGCTCGCGACCAACAGCGAGATGACGACGGCAGACAATTCGATGACGACCGCCACGGTCGGCTACTTCGACGAGGACGGCAACTGGCAGAGCTCCGATCAGAAGATCGCGGTCAATGCGCCAGCGACCACCGCTCGCGCGCCGGAATCGACGGTGGCTCGCGCCGAGACCACGAACGCGCCGATGCCGCACACGCGGAAACATCTGCCGCGAACGGCCAGCAACCTCTCGCTCTTCGAGCTGATCGCCGGACTCTCGCTCGCCGGCGGCTTGGCCCTGCGTCAGCTTCGGATGGGCTCGCGCACGTAGCCTCCGCGTCAGGCAAACCAGATGGTGGTGTTACGCTCGCGTTGGACTGGCTGGGTTGGTGGGCGCGCTCGTCGCGCTCACTGCCCCGCCAGCGCCGGCGCAGGAGCCGACGCCGCAGGAACCGAGCTTCCGCGCGACATCGAGCGAACTCGTCGTCCTGCCGGTGGTCGTCACTGACAAGCAGGGCGCGTTCGTCGCCGATGTTGCTCGCGAGCGCTTCAGCGTGTTCGACAACGGACGTCCGATGCCGATCGAGATCTTCACCAACCAGGACGCACCAGTGACGGTCGGCCTGATCATCGACGCCAGCAGCAGCATGCGCACGAAGATGGCCGAAGTGCAGGCGGCGGCTCTCGCCTTCGCCCGATCCAGCAACCCGGAAGACGAACTGTTCGCCCTTCGCTTCAACGACGACGTTCGCGACGCCGTGCCCGGCCGGCAGCAGCTGCTGGCGGAAGATGTCGAGGCGCTGGGATCCGCAATCGGGGCATTGAAGCCCGACGGCCAGACCGCGCTGTACGACGCGCTGCTCGAAGGACTCGATCGGCTCGATTCCGCCACCCGCGCCCGCAAGGCGCTCATCGTCGTCAGCGACGGCGGCGACAACGCGAGCCAGGCGAAGCTCGCGGACGTCCTGACTCGTGCGCGCCGATCGAACGCCGCCATTTACACAGTCGGGCTCTTCGAGCGCGACGACGACGATCGAAACCCCGGGCGTGCTCAAGTCGCTCGCCGAAGCGACGCGGCGGCCTCCGCTTCCTGCCGCAGTCGCCAGGGGAATTGCTGCGCGCCTGCGTCCAGATTGCCCACGAGATTCGCAGCGGTTACACCATCGGCTACGTACCGCCCGACAAGGACGGCGCGTTCCACCGCGTGCGGGTGGCGATCCAACCGGGCTCGCGTCCGCTGACGCTCCGGACGCGCCCGGGTTACTTCGCTGCGAAAGCTCCGGTGCAGCCGTGAAAAACATCGGCAAGCCGATGCGATGGCTCGAACGTGGATTGATCGCCGCCGGCGTCGGGCCTCGGCATATGGTGCGCCGTGGTCCTCACCGAGGCGCGGTTCGTCAATCAGGTCGCCATTCCGGCGTCCGACTCGGCGCCGGTCGTGGTGACGCAGACGCTGCCGAACGGCGCGCGTCCGCTGCCGGGCGACGGCGCCAGCGGCTGGATCCGTGCGGCCGTCCCCCGCCGCGCCGGCTCCGGGAACGTTGCTCGGCCGACTCGAGGCGCCGTCGGTCCATCTCTCAGCGACACTCCTCGAGGGCAGCGACGATGGCACGTTGAGCCGCGGCGCGGGCCACATCGAGGACACGCCGCTGCCCGGGCAAGGCGGAAACGTCGGCATCGCCGGGCATCGCGATACCGTCTTCCGTCCGCTTCGTCACGTCCATGTCGGCGACGCGCTGTCGCTCACGACTGCCGATCGCGTTTACCGCTATCGGATCAGCAAGACGTCGATCGTCGGACCGGATGACGTCTACGTGCTGGATCCGACGAAGGATCCGACACTGACACTCGTGACCTGTTATCCGTTCGAGTTTG
Organism: uncultured Acidobacteriota bacterium; assembly: GCA_963711765.1. Classification (GTDB taxonomy): domain Bacteria; phylum Acidobacteriota; class Vicinamibacteria; order Vicinamibacterales; family CAVVIG01; genus CAVQFC01. The sequence continues at coordinate 446,025 of CAVQFC010000002.1, forward strand.
TGGGACACGCGCCGAAGCGGTTCATCGTGCAGGCGGAACTGGTCGAGGACAGCGGGCGCGATCGCGCGACGGGCCGGTCCGGCGTCCGGCCCGTCAGCAAACCCTAGAAGCGGACGCCGACCGCGAACTGCAGCCGTAGCGTGTTGACGCCGGTGTCGCCCTCGATCGCGGTGGTGTCGGCCATGACGTGGCCATATCGGAAGCTCAAGTCGCCGAAGTAGCGCTGCTTGAACTTCGCGGTCGCGCCACCGCCGAGCATGAAGAAGCCTTTGGTTTCGGTACCGTTGAGGTCGTTGCCGGTCGTGATGCCGATCGACTCCGGCGTGACCGGAGTGCCGTTGACGCTGAAACCGGTTTCGGCCGTGACGCTGGCCGCGCCGAAACCGACCGACACGTACGGCTTGATCATGTGATCCGGCATGTTGAAGGCGTACCGAACACCGAAGTCGTAGTAGGTAATCTGATACGCCGCGGCGAAGGTGGCGCCGACGCTGCTCGCGATGATGGCGGCGCGCTCGTCCAGATCCTGGCTGCCGATGTTGGCCATGTGTCCGACTTCGAACGCGACGCTCATGTTGTTCCAGACCCGGTAGCCGACCTCACCACCGTAGAAGCCCGACGAGTGATGACCGAACGTCGGGCCGCCACCGAACTCGCCGTAGAACGGCGGATCCTGGGCCGTCTGGGCCGCCGGCGTCTGGGCCGAAACCGCGCGGGCGCACGACAAAATCACAATCGACATCAGGGCAAAGCGGGACACGCGCATCATCAATACGTCCTCCGTAGACGGGAATGGCCGTTCAAGAACCTGGTCGCGGAGGCTGGGACCCGCCGCTGAGCGAGGAGAGGATTCGAGTATAGCACCGACACGCCCCCAGTACCACAGCGCACGCGCGGTCCGTGTTATTCTGGCCAGCGGTGACTCCACTCGAACCCGAGTCGGCGATCTCAGACCAGCAGGCCGTCGAGCCGCATCTGGCCGGCGACGCGTTCCAGCTGACACCTCCATCGATCGGCGACGGTCCGGTCGTGTCCGATCCGCCTCCAGACCCACTCGCGAAATGGAAATGGATGGGCCGCGAGATTCTGGCCGGCCTGCAGTCGCTGTCGGTGGCGGTCATGTACGCGATGCTGATCGTGACGTTCGGCTTCCAGGTCGCGCGTGTCGACGGCCTGAGCATGGCGCCCACACTCGAGGATCACGATCGTCTCATCGTCAACAAGCTGGTGTACGAGATCGGCGAGCCGCGGCCGGGCGACATCGTCATGCTCTACTACCCGCTGAATCCGGAGAAGATGTTCGTGAAGCGGGTGATCGCGAAAGAAGGCGACACCGTGCGGATCGTCGACGGCCACGTCACCGTGAACGACATCCCGCTGCACGACGACTACGTGCTCCGCCGAATTCCGCAGCCACGACGACTGGGGCCCGCAGGTCGTCCAGCAGGGCTACTACTTCGTCATGGGCGACCACCGCAACAACAGCTCCGACAGCCGTCACTGGGGACCGGTGCCGAAGAAGTACATCGTCGGCAAGGTGAAGGTCCGCTGGTGGCCGCTGCAGGACGCGCGGATCTTCTAACCCAGCCCGATCACGTTCGCAGACTGAGCGGTTGTGTCCGGGCCCTGTACCGTCCTGATTGGCGCCGCCGACCTGCTGCCGGCGCTGCAGGAACGCGCCGGCCAACTGAGCGGCGAGCTGATCACATTCTCGGATGACGAGGCGCTGAAGGCGCTCGAGACGATCGGCAGACGCCGGCCCGGAGTGATCGTGCTCGAGCGGCTTGTTCTCGGTCAGCCCGCGGGGCACCGCGCTCATCAACCGGATCAAGGCCGACCAGTCGCTGCGCGAGGCCGAGATTCGCGTATTCGCGCACGACAGCGGACTACCGCCGGGTCGTGCCGCTGGCGCCGCCGCCGCTCCCCCAGTCCATCGATCAGCGCGGCACGCGGCGGGCGCCCCGCTTCAGGATGGCGGCGCACGCGCACATGATCGTGGAGGGCAAGACCTCGCCGCTGGTCGATCTGTCCAGCGTCGGCGCGCAGGTGCTGTCGCCGACGATGCTGAAGCCGAATCAGTTGGTGGCAGCGGGGCTGGTGGACGACGTCACCAACGCCAGGTTCCAGGCGTCGGTGGCGTGGACCAAATTCGAGATGTCGCCGGCGGGCGCGCCGATCTATCGCTCCGGCATTGCCTTCATCGACGCCGACACCTCGGCGGTCGATTCGTACTGCGTCCGCAATCGCACCCCGGACTAGAACAACTTCAGCACATCGTCGCGGATGATCGTGTCGTCGCGCTCGGATCCGGTCGAGACGATGGCGGCGCGCACGCCGGAGACCTCTTCGAGGCGGGCGATGTAGGCGTCGAGCCGCCTCCGGCAGCGCGGCGTAGGTCCGCACGCCGGCGGTCGGCGACGACCAGCCCGGCATCGACTCGTAGACCGGTTCGCAGGCGGCCAGCTGGCCGACGTCGGACGGGAACTCGGTCAAGGTCCGGCCGCCGCAGCGGTACGCGGTGCAGATGTCGATGCGTCTCGAGACCGTCGAGCACGTCGAGCTTGGTCAGCGCCAGCCCGTCGAGGCCGTTGATGCGCGCGCCGTAGCGCACGGCAACCGCGTCGAACCAGCCGCAGCGCCGCGGACGTCCGGTGACCGCGCCGTACTCGCTGCCGCGTCTCGCGCAGCCGATTGCCCATCTCGCCGGACAGCTCGGTCGGAAACGGACCTTCGCCGACGCGCGTGGTATACGCCTTCACGACGCCGAGCGCGCGTCCGATCGCGCGCGGCGGCACGCCCAGGCCGGTGCAGACGCCGCCAATCGACGCGTTCGACGAGGTGACGTACGGATAGGTGCCGTGATCGATGTCGAGCAGCGTGCCCTGCGCGCCCTCGAAGAGAATCGCGCTTGCCGTCGCGCATCGCCTCGGCCAGCATCACCGAGACGTCGCGCACCATCGGCCGCATGCCGCTCCGCATGCGTCAGCAGCTGGTCGAGCACCGGCTGCCAGTCCATCGTGCTGTCCTGCACGAGGCGGTTGCGGGCGTTGACGTTGTCGCGGATGTTCTGCTCGAGCCCCTTCGGATCGGCGAGGTCGCCGACGCGGATGCCGCGGCGCGCGATCTTGTCCTCGTAGGCCGGCCCGATGCCGCGCGAGGTCGTGCCGATCTTGCGTTCGCCGCGGCGCGCTTCCGCCAGCAGATCGAGATCGCGGTGATACGGCAGGATCAGGTGCGCCTTGTCGCTGACCACGATGCGGTCGGCGACGTCGATGCCGTTCTTCGATCAGCTCGTCGATTTCGGCAAACAGCGCCTGCGGATCGATCACCACGCCGTTGCCGATCGACGCAGATGACGCCGGGGTGCAGGATGCCGGACGGAATCAGCCGCAGGATGAACTTGGTGCCGTTGACGTACACGGTATGACCGGCGTTGTGCCCGCCCTGATAGCGCCCGACGATGGAAAAATGCGCGTGAGGAGATCGACGATCTTGCCCTTGCCTTCATCGCCCCACTGCGCGCCGAGAACAACAAGATTCATATAGTCAGTAGTCAGTAGTCGAGAGTCAGTCGTAGTCTGGACCGAGTCCGGACTAAGATTCTACTTCGAACCGGACTACGATTCGACTCACCGACTACGACTACCGACTGACATGATTCTCCTAGACGGTTCCTCGCTCACGCTCGAGCAGCTGCTGGCGATCGCCGACCGCGGCGAGCCGGTCGCGCTGGCCGACGCCGCGCGCGATCGCGTCGCGCGTCGCGCGCGGTCGTCGATCGGCGGGCGCGCGGCGCCGAACCGGCGTACGGCATCAACACCGGATTCGGATCGTTCGCCGACGTCAAGATCGCACCGGACGCGCTCGAGACGCTGCAGCTGAATCTGCTGCGCAGCCACGCCGCCGGACTCGGCGATCCGCTGCCGGTGCGCACCGTGCGCGCGACCATGGCGCTGCGCGCCAATGTGCTGGCCAAGGGCTTTTCGGGAATCAGCGTCGCCACGCTGGAGGCGCTTGATCGCGCTGCTCAACGCCGGCGTGCATCCGCGCGTGCCGTCGCGCGGATCGGTCGGCGCGAGCGGCGACCTGGCGCCGCTCGCGCATCTCGCGCTCGTGCTGATCGGCGAAGGCGAGGTCCTGGCCGATGACGACGACGACAACGACGCAAGACGACCACGACGACGCAAGACGAAGACGACGGATCAACGCAGAGGCCGCAGAGTCACGCAGCGAAGTTCGCCTCGTCGATATCCGGATCCGAAGCGCTGACGGCGGGCGGGCTTGACGCCGGTGCGGCTCGGACCGAAAGAAGGGCTGGCGCTCATCAACGGCACGCAGCCCTCGACCGCGGTGCTCGCGCTGGCGCTGGCCGCCGCCGATCAGGTCGCGCGCGCCGCCGACATCGCGGCGGCGCTCTCGATCGACGCGCTGCGCGGATCGATCCACCCGTTCGAGGCGCGCATCCACGCGGCCCGGCCGTTCGTCGGCCAGCGGCTCTCGGCCGCCAACATCGAAGCGCTGATGCGCGACAGCGGCATCAACCAGTCGCACGAGCACTGCGGCAAGGTGCAGGACGCCTATTCGCTGCGCTGCGCGGCGCAGGTGCACGGCGCCGTCCGCGAGGCGCTGCGGTTCGTGCGCGAGACCGCTCGAGGTCGAGATCAACAGCGCCACCGACAACCCGATGGTGTTCGCCGACAGCGGCGACATCGTCTCCGGCGGCAACTTCCACGGCGCGCCGATCGCGATCGCGGCCGATCTGCTGGCCGCGGCGATCGTCCCGCTGGCGACGATCAGCGAACGGCGCACGGATCGGCTGGTCGATCCGACGCTCAGCGGGCTGCCGGCGTTCCTCACGCGCGACGGCGGGCTGCAGTCGGGCCTGATGATGGCGCAGGTCACGGCGGCGGCGGTCGCCTCGGAGATGAAGGCGCTCGCTCATCCGGCCGGCGTGGACACGATTCCCGACGTCGGCGAACAAGGAAGATCACGTCAGCATGAGCATGACGGCGGCGCTGAAGGCCGAGCGCTCGCGTGTCGCGCGCGCGCGAAGTCGTCGCGATCGAAATTCTCTGCGCGTGTCAGGCGATCGACCTGCTCGCGCCGCTGCAGACGTCGCCGCCGCTCGCCGCGCGTGCACGCGCTGCGTGCGATCGTCGCGTGCCGACGCTCGACCACGACCGTTCGCCGGCGCCCGACATCGAGGCGATCGCCCGGATTGATCGCGTCCGGCGCGCTCGAAGCCTCGTGCGCGCGTTCTAGTCAAGTGAAAAATATTTCATTTTCAAATTGACATCGTTCGCGCCGCTTCTTAAGGTCTAGTCTTTCGCCGTCGATCCGTTCATGACCACCGCCACTCGCATCATTCGATCGCCGCGAGGCACCGCGCTGACCTGCAAAGGCTGGCCGCAGGAAGCCGCGCTGCGGATGCTCATGAACAATCTCGATCCCGACGTCGCCGAACGGCCCGACGATCTCGTCGTCTACGGCGGCTCGGGCAAGGCGGCGCGCAACTGGGAGTCGTTCGACGCGATCGTGCGCGTCGCTGACGTCGCTCGAGCACGACGAGACGCTGCTGGTGCAGTCGGGCAAACCGGTCGGCGTGTTCCAGACCCATCCGGGCGCACCGCGCGTGCTCATCGTCGAACGCGATGCTGGTGCCGGCGTGGGCCACCTGGGAAACGTTTCGCGATCTCGAGCACCGCGGCCTGACGATGTACGGCCAGATGACCGCCGGCAGCTGGATCTACATCGGCAGTCAGGGCATCGTGCAGGGCACCTACGAAACCCTCGCCGCGGTCGGCCGTCAGCACTTCGGCGGCACGCTGTCGGGTCGACTCGTCGTCACCGCCGGGCTCGGCGGCATGGGCGGCGCCCAGCCGCTGGCCGCGGCGATGAACGGCGCCGCGGCGCTCGTGATCGAGGTGGATCCCGAGCGTATCGCCAAACGGCTCGCCACGCAGATATCTCGACGAAGCCACCGACGACCTCGACGAGGCGCTGCGACGCGTCGGCGGCGTGGACCCGCGACGCGTCGGCCGCTCGATCGGGCTGCGCGCCAACGCCGCTGACGTGCTGCCGGCGCTGGTCGCCCGCGGTCTGACGCCGGATGTCGTCACCGATCAGACGTCCGCGCACGACGCGCTGAACGGCTACGTGCCCAACGGCCTGACGCTCGCGGATGCCGGACGCCTGCGCGATCGCCAGCCGGACGAATACATCGCCCGGTCGATGACCGCGATGGCCGATCACGTCCGCGCGATGCTGACGCTGCGCCAGCGCGGGGCGGTCGTGTTCGACTACGGCAACAACATCCGCGCCCAGGCCAGGCTGGCCGGCGTGCGCCGACGCGTTCGACATCCCCGGCTTCGTGCCCGAGTACATCCGGCCGCTGTTCTGCGAAGGCAAGGGACCGTTCCGCTGGGTGGCGCTTGTCCGGCGATCCGGAGGACATCCGCGTCACGGACGAAGCCGCGCTCGAGATGTTCGCGCACGACGACGCGCTGGTGCGCTGGATTCATCTCGCCCGCGAGCGGGTCGCCTTCCAGGGACTGCCGGCCCGGATTCTGTGGCTCGGCTACGGCGAGCGCGCGCGCTTCGGGCTGCGCACTCAACGAGCTGGTGCGCGAAGGGCGCCTGCGGGCGCCGATCGTCATCGGCCGCGATCATCTCGACACCGGATCGGTCGCGTCGCCCAACCGCGAAACCGAGGGCATGCTCGACGGCAGCGACGCCATCGCCGACTGGCCGGTCCTGAACGCGCTGTTGAACACGTCGAGCGGCGCGACCTGGGTTTCGATGCACCACGGCGGCGGCGTCGGCATCGGCTACTCGCTCCACGCCGGCATGGTGATCGTCGCCGACGGCACCGCCGACGCTGACGAGAAGCTGGAACGCGTGCTGTCGTGCGATCCGGGTATCGGCGTGATCCGGCACGCCGACGCCGGCTATGCCACGGCCATTGCCACCGCCGAGCGCGAAGGTTTGCGCATCCCGATGCGTGAGGGACACGAATGCTGACTCCGCGTACCGCCCTGACTCGCCGTGTCGCAGCCGCTTACGAGGCGTCGCCCTCGCGCATCCCGGTCCTGCTCGGCGGATGCGGCAGCGGACGAACCACCCTGCTGCAGCAATTGCGCGACCGCGGTCGGCCGTACGTCCGTGCAGTTCATCGACGTCGAGCGGACCGCGACAACGCCCGAGCGGTTCCTCCGCGCGATCGCGGCGGTTTCGCCGTTTCCGGTCACCGATACGTCGCCGGTCGGCGCCCGCGCGGCGTTCGACGCGACGCTCGCGTTTTTCAGCCGGGCCCGCACCTCCGCCAGCGAGCCGGCGACCTTCCTGCTCGACGAGTTCCTCGAGCTGCGCACGTTCGAGAGCTTCCCGGGCCTGCGTCGGGTGCTCCACGATTTCATCGACGGTATCGCCGCGAGCCCCAACCGCTTCGTGCTCACCAGCCGCTACATCGCGCGGACGCTGCGGCTGCTGCGCGACTGTCCGGCGCGGTTCGAAGTGATCCACATGCCGTCGCTCACCGCCGAGGACACCCTCGACATTCTCGGGCCGCCGGCCGCAGGCGGATCCGCCGAGGAGGATGCCCACGAGGCCGACTTCCTGTCGCGCACGGTCCTCAGCCTTGCGGACGGCCGCGCCGATGTACGTGCGGGCGATCGCCGACGAGCTCGCCGCGCTGCGCGATCACGGCGGCCCCGGCAGCGGCGACGCGATCAGCGCGCTCTCGGGGCTGCTGTCGCCCCACGGCAAGCTCGCCGCCACTGCGGTTATTCGTACGAGCTGCGGCTGCACCGCGCGCGCGGCTACGGCGCGCTGAAGGCGATTCTCGAGATCCTCGCGGAGGAAGAAGGACTGACGCTGACCGAGATCTCGCAGCGTCTGCAGCGGACGCCCGGCTCGACCAAGGACTACCTGTCGTGGCTGGAGGACGTGGACCTGGTGACCTCGCGGCAGAAGCGCTACACCTTCACCGATCCGCTGCTGCGCGTCTGGGTGCGCCTCCACTGCCGCCCCTCGGCGCCGACCGAAGACGATGTCGCGCGCGAAGTGCACCGCTACGCGCTGCCGCGGCTGCCGCCATCGGCCAATCCGACGCCAACCCCGACGCCGGCGACGACCGAACCGGCGTTCGCGATGGCCGGCGGCCCCTCGTCGGGAATCATCGAAATCGACTGACGGGGTCGATCCGTGAGGACGACAATCACGGCGACGGCGATCAACGCAGAGTTCGCAAACCTCTCCAGGCTCCCTTACGGGCAAAACGACGTTCGCGTTGCTGTCGAGGGACCGTCATTCCGCTCGAGCACTCCCGTTCGCTGCGTGGCAAAGCGAAGCATCTCGCAACCCGATTGCGTCTTGCTCTCTGCGTTGATCGTCGTGGAATCGATCGCTGTTAACCCTTCAGCCTGGCCAGCGCCGCACGCGCGGCGTCCTGCTCCGCTTCCTTCTTGCTCGGCCCTGTCGCCGAGGCCAGCGGCTCGCCGGCGACAATCACCTCGATCTCAAACGACTTGCGATGATCGGGTCCCGTGCGTCGCAGACGAGCTCGGTACTCCGGCAGCGGCGGTCGCGCGCCTGAAGCAGCTCCTGCAGCGCCGACTTGTAGTCCTGCGCCGCCGACCCCGTCGCGTCGCACGTCGTCGAGGAGCGGCGCGAACTCGCGCACGATGAACGCGCGCGCGTGCTCGATGCCGCCGTCGAGATAGATCGCCGCGATCAGCGCCTCGTAGCCGTCGGCCAGCAGCGCCTGTTTCTGGCGGCCGCCGGTTTTCTCCTCGCCGCGCCCGAGCAGCAGGTGATCGCCGAGATTCAGGCGCTCGGCCTGCCGCGCCAGCGTCGCGGTCGACACGAGCGACGCCTTGGTCTTCGACTTCTGCCCTTCGTCGAACTCGGGGAAGTCGCGGAACAGCACGTCGGCGATGACGAAGCCGAGCACCGCGTCGCCGAGGAACTCGAGCGACTCGTTGTCGACGCACGCCGCCGCTGACGTCTTCGTTGGCGCGCGAGGTGTGCGTCATCGCGTGCTCGAGCAGCCCGCGATCGCGGAAGCGGTAGCCGATCGCCTGCTGCAGCGCCGTCGAACTCGTCGCGCAGGCGGACCACCTGCCCGCTCTGCAGTTCGGTGCGGTGACTGTCGATGATGCGCCGCGCTTCCTCGGCGTCGCCGGCATGCACCGCAATCCGGACCTCGCTGAGGCCTTCGACCGAGAGCGGAAAAATCGAGCGCAGCACGTCCGACGAGACGACCGACATCACGCCGTGCGCTTCGAGCAGTCCGCGGACGACCTGCGCCTCGATGTCGGAGTGGGTGCGGAAGATGACGACCAGATCTGTCACGACATTACACGCAGGAACCGCAGCGCGCGCTGAGAACCGCCAACATCTTACTCCGCGATCTCCGCGAGCTCTGCGTCGATCGCCTCGACCAGCGGCACGTCGTCGACCTTGAGCAGAATCATCGTCATGTCGTCGTGCTGCGGCGCGTCGCCGACGAACGCGGCGATCTCGCGCAGCATCGCGCTCGCGCAGCTCCTCCGACGGCAGATCGGCGTGCCGCTCGACGAATTGCGCCCAGGCGCGCCTCGCCGAACAGATCGTCGTGCGCGTTCATCGCCTCGCTGATGCCGTCGGTGAAGAACAGGCAGACGTCGCCGGGTGGAGCGGAATCGTCTCCTCGTGCGAGGCAGGCGCTCGAACATCTCGCCGTCGTCGATCTTGAGGCCGACCACCAGGCCGTCCGGCACCAGAATCTGCGCGCATCCGCGTGCCCGCCGCAGCCCGGGCACGAAGATGAGCGGCGTGTGCCCGGCGCGCGCATAGGTCATCGTCCGCGCCCGCAGGTCGATGACCGCGTAGGTCATGGTGATGAAGCTGCGCGCGTCGAGGTGCTCCGCGATGATGCGGTTGGCCGCAATCAGCATCGCGCGCGGCGAGGTGTGGATCTCGCTGAGCGACAGCACCAGCCCCTTCAGCTCCGCCATGTAGAGCGCCGCCGAGGTGCCCTTTGCCCGACACGTCGGCGATCAGCACGCCGACCCGATGGTCGTCGAGCGGCAGGAAATCGTAGTAGTCGCCGCCGACTTCGCGCGCCGGGACGCAGAGCGCCGTCACCGACAAGCCCGGCATCGTCAGCGGTCCCTGCGGCAGCAGCGACATCTGAATCTCGTGCGCGATGCGCAGTTCCTCCTCGAGCCGCTTCTTCTCCGCCGCCTGCCGCAGCAGATCCTCGATGCTCGCGGTCATCGAGTTGAACGATCCGGCCAGCTCGCCGAGCTGGTCCTCGGTCTTGACCGCGATCTTGTGCGTGAAGTCGCCCTGCCGGACGCGCTCGGTGCCGGTAAACAGCTGCGTGCACCGATCCGGTCAGCGACTTGGCGAGCGCGAAGCCGGCGATCAGCGCCATCGCCTCGATGATCAGGAAGAGCGCGCCGATCACGAACAGGACCAGCAGCAGGTTCTGACCGAAGGTGCGGCCGCCGACGCTGCCCTGCGCCGCCGAAATGCGATCGTAGAGCTCGCCGACGCTGAGCGCGGTGGTGACCATCAGCGACCCGGGCGTGCCGCGTCGCCCAGTCGTGATACTCCATCAAGCTTGGCAGGCTTCGAATGTTGGTCGGCTGCGACGTCGGCGGCGGGGTCGAGTCGTCGCTGTCGCGGCCCATCATCGGCTGGATCTCGTTGCCCCGCTGAGGCGGCAACGCCGTGACCGTCTTCAGCTCGACGCCGGTGTCCTTCCACAGTTGCTGGCGGATGGCGTCGTTCACCAGCAGATCGACGATCACCGCATAGGCTGGCCGCGCGGTATCGGGGAACGCGACCCCGCGCACCAGCAGGTGCGTGTCGGTGCCGTCACCGCCGTCGGCGCGATGGTGCGTGTAGGCGAGGACGCCGGAGAACCCGTCACACGTAATCCACGCGGGAATCTCGCGCGGCGGATCGACGTGCGCCCACGGTCCTGACGTCAGGCGCCGGAAATCCGACGGCAGCGGTGACCGCGCGGACGCGGCCGCGCCGGTGACGTCGCACTGCCGGTTCACTGCGACGACCGCGATCGAGGTATCCGGATACTCGCCGTCGGCGTTCGCCTGGCGGTGCGAGATGATGCTCGCGACGTCACGTCCGCCCGACCGCTGAATCTCGAGCGCCGTGCTCTGCGCCAGGAACCGCGCCTGCTCGCTCAGCGCGCGCAGCCGGCTCTGCACCAGGTACGAGCTGAAGTTGTAGAACAGCAGAAACCCGACCAGCAGCGAGAACGCCGCGAGCAGCAGCGCCGGCACGAATCCGATGAAGACGTACGAAAGGATCAGCTTTCGTCGCACCCGCCAGAGCAGCCGGCGCTTGGCAAGGACCGTGAGGCGGAACCCGAAATAGATCAGCGCCGCCCGCCACCGCCAGACCCGCGACCGTGTCGACGACCGTGAGGAAGGTCGGCACGTGACCGAGCGCGAGCCCGACCACCGACACCAACGCCTTGACGACCAGGCCGATCACGATCGACCGGCCGGGCAGCGTGTGGAACAACGCGCCCTTCACTCCTTGACGCCGATCGGCGACGGTGGGAATGGGGCGCTTACTCATGGGCGGGCGTCATCGGCGGTGCATGGCGTGGACTTCGCGATATTAAAACATGTATCGTTGCTGGATCGTGAAGCTCAAACCCAACGCGCGATTCAGCACCATCTGTCTGCACGCCGGACAGGAACCCGATCCCTCGACCGGCGCGATCATCACGCCGATCTACCAGACCTCGACCTACGTCCAGGAGGCGCTCGGCCAGCACAAGGGCTTCGAGTACGCGCGGACCCAGAATCCGACGCGCATGGCGCTCGAGCGCAACATCGCGGCCATCGAGGGCGGCAAGGCCGGGTTCGCGTTCGCCTCGGGCATGGCGGCGATCGGCGCCATCGCCACGCTGCTCAAGGCCGGCGATCACGTCGTCGTCTCGGACAACACCTACGGCGGAACGTTCCGGCTGTTCGACAAGGTGCTGTCGCCGCTACCAGCTGGCGTTTCAGCTACGTCGACACGTCGAAGCTCGACGATGTGGAACGGGCGATGCACGCCGAACGACCCGCATGCTGTTCGTCGAGACGCCGACCAATCCGCTGATGGGCCTGACCGACCTGCGCGCCGCCGCCGACCTGGCGCACAAGCACGACGTGCGGCTCGCCGTGGACAACACCTTCGCGAGCCCGTATCTGCAGCGGCCGATCGAGTTCGGCGCCGATCTGGTCACCCACAGCACGACGAAATATCTGAACGGTCACAGCGACAGCGTCGGCGGCATCGTCGTCGCGGTGCGCGACGACGACATCGAGTGGCTGACGTTCGTGCAGAACGCGGAAGGCGCGATTCTGGGCCCGTTCGATTCGTGGCTGGTGCTGCGCGGGACCAAGACGCTCACGCTGCGCATGCAGCAGCACAACGCCAACGGCCTCGCGCTGGCCCAGTTTCTCAGCGCGCACCCGAAGGTCCGCGAGGTCCACTACCCCGGACTGCCGTCGCATCCGCAGCACGAGCTCGCCAAACGTCAGATGCGCGGCTTCGGCGGCATGCTGGCGTTCGATCTCGGGTCGCTCGAGGCGGCGCGACGGCTGCTGAACGCGGTCCGGCTCCACGCGCTGGCCGAAAGCCTGGGCGGTGTCGAAAGCCTGATCTCGCATCCGGCGACGATGACGCACGCGTCGGTTCCGGCCGAGCATCGCGCGGCGATCGGCATCACCGACGGCCTGGTCAGGATTTCGGCCGGCATCGAGGACATCGACGACCTCAAGGACGATCTCACGCAGGCGCTGGCCGTCGTGTAGCGCTGTGATCGACTTCCTCCTCCACTTCGACGGCACCTGCTCGAGTTCGTCACGCGTCTACGGCACCTGGGTCTACGGCATCCTGTTCGCCATTGTCTTTGCGGAGACGGGCCTCGTCGTCACGCCCTTTCTGCCGGGTGACTCGCTGCTGTTCGCGACCGGAGCGTTGTGCGCCACCGGCGTGCTCAACACACCGGGCACCTGGGCGCTGATGGTGTTCGCCGCGTTCGCCGGGAACACCGTCAACTATTCGATCGGCCGGTTCATCGGTCCCGGGTGTTCACGAGCGCGGGCCAGGGCTTCCGGCTGCTGAACAAGGAGTATCTCGATCGCGCGCACGCGTTCTTCGAGACGTATGGCGGCAAGGCGGTGATTCTCAGCCGCTTCATGCCGATCCTCCGCACGTTCATCCCGTTCGTCGCCGGCGCGGCGCGGATGTCGACGAACTGTGTTCGTGCTCAACAACGTCGTCGGCGCCACCGCGTGGGTGACGATCTGCCTCGGCGCGGGCTGGATGTTCGGCAACGTGCCGATCGTCCGCAACAACTTCTCGCTGGTGACCATCGGCATCGTCATCGTGTCGGTGCTGCCGATGGCGATCGAATACATCAACCACCGGCGACGGCAGCCGTAATCCAGCGTGCGTAGCCGTCGCTGCCGCGGGCATCGAGCGTCAGCCACTCCGGCACTTCGTAGGGATGCATGGCGCGCACCCTCCCCTCGAGGGCGGGCACGCATGAGCGCAGCGTCTTGATCAGCAATTGGCGCTCAGCCGAGGTCTCGACCTGTCCTTTCCACCGGTAGGTCGAAGTGATCGGCGCGCCGACCGTCACGCAGGCGGCGAGCCGCTCGTCGATCAGCGCGCGGGCGAGCTCCTCGGCGCGATGATCGTCCGGCATCGTGGTCATGACGAGAACCAGATCAGTCATGTGGGGCCTTGTACTTCACTGAAAGTTGTTGTACCGTCGTGCACGCCGTGAAGACGCAGGAAGAATCACAACCGACGCCCAGGCGCCGGCCCCAGCCACCTAAACCACCGACCCAACTCAACCGGCGGCTGGTGCAGCTGGCGCTCCTCTTCGTGGCCTCGGTCATCGTTGTTGACGGCTTGGTCGGCGAGCGCGGTCTGCTGGCGATCCTTCGCGCCCGTCAGGAAGGCGACCGCCTCGCCGCGACTATTGCTCATCAACGCTTCGAGAACGCGCGGCTGCGCGAGGAAGCTCGCCGGCTCCGCGACGATCCGACCGCCATCGAAGAAGTCGCCCGCCGCGAGCTCGGCCTGATCAAACCTGGCGAACGCGTCTTCATCGTCAAGGATATTCCGGCTCCGAAGCCCTGAAACGTCCGGCTCCCAGAACTTTGGCGGCCGCCAGCGCCGCCACTGCGCCCACGATACTCAGCAGCGCGCCCACCTTCGCCGCATCCAGAACCGCCCCGGGCGGAAAAGCGGCCGTGGCAAAGAACAGCGCGACCGTGAAGCCGATGCCCGACGTGCAGCCGACCACGATGACGTCCTGCCAGCGAAGCCGTCCCGGCAACTGGAGCCCAACAGCCACCGCAACCGCGACGGCGAGGCTGATGCCGAGAGGCTTCCCCACGAGAATCGCGGTGAGCACCGTCCACGTTCCTGGCCCGGCCGATCCGAGGCGAACGCCGGCGTTCACGAGGCCGAAAAGAAAGAGGACCCCCTCCACGGGCAGGCGCAGCCGGTGCTCGAACTCACTGAGCGGATCGTGGGCGTGTTGGTGTGCCTCGACGAAGAGCCCCGGGTCGCGCGCCGCGTGCGGCAGAAACGGGATCATCGGCACCAGCGCCAGCGCCGGATGCAGGCCGCCCCAGAACAGCGCGAACCACGAAAACGCCCCGCCGATGAAAATGTAAGGCCAGAAGATCCGCACCCGATTGCGCCTGAGCAGAAATCCAATCGACAGCGCCGCCGCCATCAATGCGATCGCCACCGGAATGTGCAGCTCGTGAGAGGGATAGAAGGCCGCCAGCACCAGCAGACCCAGCGCGTCGTCGACAATCGCCAGCAGCAGCAGAAACGGCACCGCCGGATGACGGCCAAAGATGGCCCGCGCCACCAGCGCGCTGAAGGCGATGTCGGTCGCGCATGGAATTGCCCAGCCGCGCAGCAGAGCGTCGTGGCCGGTCGCCCGGACCAGCAACACGAACAGCAGGGCCGGTACGACCATGCCGCCCACCGCAGCCACGACCGGCATCGCCGCGCGGCGCCAGGTA
Organism: uncultured Acidobacteriota bacterium; assembly: GCA_963711765.1. Lineage (GTDB taxonomy): Bacteria > Acidobacteriota > Vicinamibacteria > Vicinamibacterales > CAVVIG01 > CAVQFC01. The sequence continues at coordinate 461,087 of CAVQFC010000002.1, forward strand.
TCCAGGGCGCCGCCGGGCGCTGTCGCTTCCACCACTTCTTTCGCTGCCAGCCCGAAAAAAAACGCCATGCCGATGTCGTTGATCGGAAACGTCAACGCGCGCGAAAACTGGTCGTAACTCGCGCCGAAGGTATTCGCCCACACCAGGGCCAGCACCGCCGCGATCGGCAGCCCCAGCGAACGCTTGATTACGAAGTCGATGGCACGTCGCACACATCATTGGACCACAGACGTTGTATCTGCCACCATGCGGCATGCTATCGGTCCACGGTCTCCATCACGTCACGGCGATCGCCGGCCCGCCACAACAGAACCTCGACTTCTATGCCGGGGTCCTCGGCATGCGGCTGGTGAAGAAGAGCGTCAACCAGGACGACCCCGGCACCTATCACCTCTTCTATGCGGACGCGGAAGGTCATCCGGGAACAGACCTCACCTTTTTTCCGTGGACGCAGGCAGCGCCGCCGCAGCCGGGACACGGGCTCGCGCTCGAGGTCAGCCTCGAGATTCCGGCGGGTAGCCTCGACTATTGGGGTCAACGGCTGGAACGGTACGGCGGCCGGCCTGGCGCCGTCAAAATCCGGTTCGGCGACAAGGTGTTGCCGCTGGTGGATCCGCACGGCTTGAAGCTGGCCCTCGTGGAACGGCCAACCGGCGCGCGGCGTTTTACGCCGTGGGACGGCGGACCGGTACCCGGCGAGCGACAGATCCGCGGTCTGTTCGGCGCCCAGATCTGGGAGCGTGACGCCGCGAAGACCGCCGCGTTTCTCACCGGCGTCCTCGGCTTTCAGATTATCGGCGCCGAGCGTGGCTGGACGCGGTTTGGGTTCAACGATGAGGCCGGCAGCGTCGACATCCGCGAAGCCGCAGATGCCAGGCGCGGCGCGTGGGGCGTCGGCGCCGTCCACCACCTGGCCTGGCGGGTAGACGATGAAGTGCACCAGCTCGCGATGCGGACGATGGTGCTGAATGCAGGGTCCCATCCGACCGAAGTCATCGATCGGTTCTGGTTCAAGTCGGTCTACTTCAAGGAACCGGGCGGCGTGCTGTTCGAACTCGCGACGGAAGGGCCCGGCTTCGCGGCCGATGAGGACCCCGCCCACCTCGGCGAGTCGCTGGTGTTGCCGCCGTGGCTCGAGCCTCGTCGTCCAATCATTGAAGAAGCGTTGCCGCCGCTTGGCGCGGCCCACGCGCCACGTTCTTGAGCACCGGCAAACACACCCGATCGTCGAGGCCGGCAGCGGCATGACCGATCTCGGATTCGTCCACCTCTTTCAGCCCCCGACCGACGCGGCGGCGCCCGTGTTGCTCCTGCTGCACGGAACCGGCGGCAACGAGCGCGATCTGTTGCCGATCGCCGCGATGCTGTCGCCGACGGCCGGCGTCCTGAGCCCGCGCGGAAAGATCCTCGAGCGGGGCATGCCGCGGTTCTTTCGCCGCCTCGCGGAAGGCGTGTTCGATCTGGATGATCTGCGCCGTCAGACCGACGCGCTGTCGCAATTCATCACCAGCGCCGCGACGCACTACCGGTTCGACCCGGCGAGGGTCGTCGCGGTCGGGTTCTCGAACGGCGCGAACATCGCCGCGAGCGTGCTGCTCTGCCGTCCCGGCGCGCTCGCCGCCGCGATTCTGTTCAGAGCGATGGTGCCGTTCGAGCCTGACGCACCGGTCGCCCTGAAACAGACGCCGGTGTTGATTTCGAGCGGCCGCCGCGATCCGATCGTTCCGATCCCGCAGGTCGAACGGCTGGCGGCGCTGTTGAGCGCCGCCGGCGCCGAGGTCACGACGATCTGGCAGCCTGGCGGTCACGAACTGACCGACGCGGATGTCACGGCCGCGCGTCAGTGGCTCGCCGCCTTACAGGCGCCGAACCCGAACGCCTGATTCCAGGGTCAGGCCTGCGGCCGGTAGGTGCTGAATCCCCACAGGAAGCCGCCCGGATCCCTGGCGTAGTAGCCGCGCGCGCCCCAGGACGTCTGCTCGAGCGGACGGACAATCGTCGCGCCGGCGCGTGTCGCCTTCGCGTGGTGCGCGTCGGGATCCGCGACATGGACGTAAAGGGCCTGGGAATCTTCACCCCAGATCCGCGGATCCCTGGGGCCCGAGTCGATCATCACCGTATCTTCAGCCAGCCGCATCTCCGCGTGCGCGAGCGAGCCGTCAGGCGCCGCGACCTCGAACGAGCTCACGAATCCAAACACGCGTCGAGAGCCACGCAACCGCCGCGCCGCTGTCCTGGTAGTGCAATCCCACGAACATGTTCGGCTCATCACCGGGCCGGGCCATCGCGTAGGTGCCGAATCCCCAGAGGTGACCTTCGGGATCGCGCACCGCATATTCGCGCGAGCCGTACTCCAGATTTTTGAGCGGCGACACGACGTCTGCGCCCGCGGCTTTGGCGCGATCGTGGTGGCCGTCCACGTCGGCGAGACGCACGTAAATTCCCTGCCGCACCTCGGACCAGGGATTGCCCGCGGTCCGGTGCGCGGAGTTGAGCGCAATTACGCCGGCGCCAAGCCGCAGCTCGGCATGGGCAATGCCGCCGTCCGGGGCCTCGACGACGCTCTTTTTTTCGAAACCGAAGGCCTGCACCAGCCACTCGATCGCGGCCGGCGCATTTTCGTAGCGGAACGCTGGAGATATGTTCATGGCGACAGGCTAGTCGAGCGCCGCGGCTGCGTCTTGGACGAATTTTACCGGTTGGCGGCGAATCCGCCTTCGTCGGGGAGGGCCGCACGCAGCAGTTCGGTGGGACTGACGCCGGCGAACGCACGGAAGTCGCGCGAGAAATGCGCCTGGTCGAAGTAGCCGCAGTCAGCGGCGATATCGGCGAGCCGGAGACCGGCGTCGCGCCTCTTCAGCGCCTCGACCGCGGCGCCGAAGCGCAGGACCCGCGACATCACCTTCGGCGCGAGGCCGATGTGCTCCCGGAACTGGGCGATGAGATGCTTCTGGCTGCAGCCGATCTCGGACACGATCGCGCTGATACTCGTGCGACCGCCGGTCGCCGTCAGCCGCCGCCATGTCCAGATCACCGCCGGCGGCACCTCGCGCGCGGCGCTGATTCTCGCACCGATCTCGCGATCGAGGATCGCGAAGCGTGCCGGCCAGGTGCCCGCGTCGATCAGTTCGCGGCGCAGCCGCTCCGCGCCGGCGCCGAACAGATCGTCCAGCGGCACCACACGGTTCGCGAGGTCGACCAGCGGACGGCCGAGAAACAGGCGGGCGCCGAGCATCGTGAAGTTGACCTGGAGTCCCCCGGACGGTCCCGCCGATCCGACCAGCACGTAGGTGTCGTAAGGCCCGGCGGCGAAACTGTCGACGTCGGTCCAGCGGGTGGGGTCGCTCTGGTCGAACATCCGGATCGGCGCGCCGAAGTTGATGACGACCGGGACGATCTCGGTCGGCAGCTCGCGACGGCAGAGCGGGCTCGCCATGTGCTCGAACCAGCCGGCATATTCGCGGACGCAGCCGCGCAGGCCTGGAGCCGGCTCGCCGCGGCACATTTCCCAGCGGCCGAGTGCGGACTGATGCTCGATTCGACGGGTGGCGCTCACGTGGCTTGTGGCTTCCCTTCCCGATGCCGATTGCCGTATATTCGACCCGCGAGGATGGTACCTGTCAAATGCAAACTGCGGTGAAGACGTTGATCGTCGCGGCGGCTGCAGCGGTGATGGCGGCCGTCCTCTTCGAAAGTGCACCGGTTTCGGGTCAGACCGCAGGCGGGTATCGCCCGCCCCGTCTCGCGGACGGCAAGCCGGACTTGAACGGCATCTGGCAGGCGCTGAACGAGGCGAACTACGACATCGAGGCGCACATGGCGCGACCGGCGCTGGCGCTGCGGCCAGGACCGTACGGCCCGGTGCCTGCCGCCGCGGTGCTTGCGATGGGCGCCGTCGGATCGGTTCCGCCTGGCATGGGGATCGTCGAGGGCGGCGAGATTCCGTACCTGCCCGCGGCGCTCGCGAAGAAGAAAGAGAACCAGGAGAACTGGCTGACGCGCGATCCCGAGATCAAGTGCTACCTGCCCGGCGTGCCGCGCGCGACCTACATGCCCTTCCCGTTTCAGATCTTCGAGAGCACGAAAGCCATTTTCTTCGCGTATGAGTACGCGGGTGCGGTCCGCAACATCTATTTGAAGGATCCAGGCCCCGCGCCGGTCGATTCGTGGATGGGCCAGTCGGTCGGCAAGTGGGAAGGCGACACCCTGGTCATCGACGTCACCGGCTTCAACGAAGAAACCTGGTTCGATCGGGCCGGCAACCATCATAGCGACAAGCTCCACGTCGTCGAGCGTTACACGCGCACCAGTCCTGATGTGATGGCGTACGAGGCGACGATCGAGGATCCAAAGACCTTCTCGCGCCCCTGGAAGATCAGCCTGCCGCTGTACCGGCGCCAGGAAAAGAACGCGCAGTTGATGGACTTCAAGTGCGTCGAGTTCGTCGAGGAACTGATGTACGGCGCGTTCCGCAAGAAACCGCTGACGAAATAAGCAGAAAACAAATGCGATTGCATAGCGTCGCGTTGACCGGCGGATGCGCGATCGTGGTCGCATCGGCGTGGCTCACGCCTGCGCTGGCGGGACAAGCGCGGCCGCCCGCTCCGAAACCCGCCGCGCCGCGCGCCGCGCCGACGAATGCGGCGCCGCGAACACCAGACGGTCACCCCGATCTCCAGGGAATGTACGACATCGCGACCCTGACACCGCTCGAACGGCCGGCCGGAACGCCGCTGGTGCTCACCGACGCGGAAGCGGCGAAACTCGAGCAGCAAACCGAGAATCGAATCGAGCGCGCCGCCTTGCCGAGCAGCGGCAACCGATCCGCGCCTCCGGTCGGTGGCGACGGCTCGGTCGGACCCGCGGGCAATGTCGGCGGGTACAACAATTTCTGGATCGACTCCGGCACGCAATATTTTCAGATCGACGGCCAGAAGCGCATGTCGATCATCGTCGATCCGCCCGAGGGACGGGTGCCGGCACTGACGCCGCAGGCCCGCCAGCGCGCCGCGGCGCGATTTGCGCGTCCGACGTCCGACTCGCAGGAAAACGATCCGGGCCTCGAAGGTCCCGGCGCCTACGACGACCCGGAACGGCGCCCGCTCGGCGAGCGCTGCCTCCTCGGCTTCGGGTCCACCTCGGGCCCGCCGGCGCTGCCGGTGCTTTACAACAATCTGCACCAGATCGTGCAGACCCCGACCTCCGTGATGATCCTCAACGAGATGAATCATGACGCGCGCATCGTGCGCATCAACGGAACCCATCCGCCGACCGCCATCCGGTACTGGATGGGCGATTCGATCGGGCACTGGGAGGGCGACACGCTGATCGTCGACACCGCCAACTTCAGCGACAAGACACGCTTCAGGGGCTCCAGTCCGAATCTGCACGTCGTCGAGCGCTTCAGCCGCATCGATGCCCGCACCCTGCGCTATCAGTTCACGATTGACGATCCGGCCACCTGGGTGCGATCGTGGTCGGGAGAGGCGGCGTGGCCCGCCACGCCTGACCTTATGTACGAATACGCGTGTCATGAAGGAAATTACGCGATGACCGATATCCTCCGCGGCGCCAGGCTCAGGGAGGCTGAAGAACTTAAAGAGTAAGAAGTGAGAAGTGAGAAGTGAGAAGTGAGAAGTGAGAAGGAAGAAGTGCTGGGTGCTAGGTGCGGAGTGCCAGGTGAACTTGAGGTCCCAAGCGAGGGTGCTATATGCGTAGAACACTGACGATCATGCTGGCTGGCGCGGTGTTGCTGACTGGTTCGGCGACGCTCGTGGCTCATCACGCGTTCGGCGGCGAGTTCGATCCGAACAAGCCGGTGCTGCTGAAAGGCAAGATCACCAAGCTCGAATGGGTGAATCCGCACGCGTGGATTCACATCGAGATGGTCAAACCCGACGGTCCCAAGGCGTGCGAGTTCACGCCGAACGCCAAGTGCGAGGAGTGGATGATCGAGGGCGGCACGCCGAACACGCTGCTGCGCCGCGGCATTACCAGAGACTCGCTGACCACGGGGACCGAAATCGTCGTGGACGGCTATCAGGCGCGCGATCATTCGCAGAATCGCGCCAACGGGCGGAACGTGACGTATCCGGACGGTCGCAAGTTATTCCTGGGATCGTCGGGCACCGGCGCGCCGACCGACGGCGCCGATCCGACCGAACCGCCCAAGCCGGGTCAGCGCGGCCGCGGCGGCTTCTAGCCGGAGAACCCGATCCAGCGCCCGCCCGCGCCGACGCCGAACCACAGCGCCAGCGACACGAGTGCGACCAGCTTGTAGTACAGCGGTCGCACTCGCCCTTCTTCCGCCGCTGTCACCTTCCGCCGCACCGTGAACGCGAATACCATCGCCAGCGCGAGGCACGTCATCTTCACCGAGAACGGCTGGCTGTAGTAGCACTTGGTCGCTTCGGAAATAAACAGACCAGCGCCAGTCACGAGCATCACGATCAGGCTGCCGACGAACCAGGGCGCGGCCTCCCGCGCCACGTCCCTCACGCGTTGGTCGCGCAGGCCGAATCCCAGCAGCCGCAGGTCGACGAGCAGCACCGAGCCGCCAATCACCGCCAGCGCCAGCAGATGGACTGACTCGATCACCGCGAACGCCCAGGTGGACGTCCGGATCGCCGTGCCCAGCGTCGATGCTTCCAGCCATTGACAGGTTGCGAGCAGATCCATCGGCTACCGACTCTCGACCACGCAGCCGGCCGCGAGATTGACCACGTGCGGCTGCGGCTGTTTGTCGCAATCGAACCAGTTGTAGGCGATCATCCGGCCGGCGACGACGATGATGGCCCAGAGGACCAGCGAGGCTGCGCCGGCGCGGCGCGCGGCTTTCGGCGTCACCGGATCGCGATCCCACTCGCCGACACGCCGGTGCACGGTGGCGTGAAACACCCACGCGTTGAGTCCCGCCAGCAGCAGCATGACGACTTTTATTCTGAAGAAAATGTTCTGGTAGGAGCGGATCGGAATCGCGTAGAACAGCAGGCCGCCGGTGACGACCATCACCACGAAGCCGGCCACCATCCACGGACCCAGCCGTCTGGTGATTTCCGTCATCGGGACGCGGCGCAGCGCCAGGCCGAGCAGCCGCAGATCCAACATGACCGCCATCCCGAGGAACAAGCACAACGTCAGCACGTGCGCTGACTCCACGAGCGGATACATGTACAGCGACTCGTGCAGCGCGATGCTGCCGCGGGTCTCGGCCAGCCACTGACAAAACGGGAGCAGGCTCACGGGATGGCTATTATACGAGCCACCCCGCACGGATCAATCCAGCTCGAAGGCGAGGAACGTCATCTGTCCGTTGCGTTCGACCTGCAGCACGACGGCGCTGCGCGACCTGAGGCTGTCCACCGACGAACGCAGTTGCTCGAGCGATGTCACCGCGGTCCCGTTGATGCCGTGGATCGCGTCGCCGGTTTGCAGGCCGGCCTCGGATCCTGGGTCCTCGCGGGTTCGTCCGACGACCACGACGCCAGACGGGACGCGCAGGCTGGCCGCCAGCGCCGCGTTGTCTTCAGTGATGTCAACGCCGAGGATACCGAGCCTCGCGATCAGGCTCTTGGCGGGATCGATCAGATCGCTCAAACGATCGAAGTCGTGAGACCGCTCGGTCACCGTCACGTCTGCAATAAACGACTCTGCGCCTCGCGTCACGCCGATCTTCACATGATCGCCGGCGCTGCGCGTGAACAACTGGAAGCCCAGGCGCGGCAATTCGTCCACCGGCTCGCCGTCGATGCTGACGATGATGTCCATGGGTTCGAGACCGGCGGCTTCCGCGGGACCATCCGCCGCCACGTCCGAAATCATCACGCCCCAGTCCTGCGACAAGCCGAGCCCGGTCGCCAGCGTCGGCGTGATCGTCTGCAACAGCATGCCGACTTCGCCGCGATGCAGGTGTCCGTAGCGCCGCAGCTTGGGATAGGCCATCTCGACGAGTGCACTCGGAATCGCGAAGCCGATGCCCTGGCTGCCGCCTGACTCGGACACGATGTAGGTGTTGATGCCGACCAGTTGTCCCTTGACGTTCACCAGCGGTCCGCCGCTGTTGCCGTGATTGATCGGCGCGTCGGTCTGCACGTAGACGAGCGAGTTGTCCGGATTGGGCTGTCTCGCCACCGCGCTCACGATACCCATCGTGACCGATCCGCGCAGGCCCTCGGGGCTGCCGAACGCGAACACCATCTCGCCTTGGCGCACTTCGTCATAGTCGGCGAACGGCAGCGCCGGCAAATCGGTCTCGTTCACTTTGAGCAGTGCGAGATCGATCTCGCGCGCGACACCCACCACTTGCGCGTCGACGGTCCGCCCGCGCGCCTTGGTCAGCGACCGCACGCCATCTTCCGCCGATCGTCCAGGCAGGACGACGTCGACGCGACTCGCGTTGTTCACGACGTGCGCGTTGGTGATGATGTAGCCGCCGGCATCGATCACCACCCCTGAGCCCATCGTCCGCTGACGGCCAATCACGAGATCGGTGTCGGCTCTGCCGCTGTCGTCGACCGGACCGTAGCTGGTCACGATGACCTGGACGACGCTTTGAGAGACCTGCTTCACGAGCGTCGTCACGGCGCCGTTCAGGTTCTGCAACGCGTCCATTCGGGTTGCCGGGGTCTGGGCGCCGGCGACGCCTTCGGCGATCGCCAGGCTGGCGACCAGTCCCAGAAGCTGGCGTGTCACTTGCACTCGTCTGTTGCGCATACGTTATTGGACGCCGAAGATGTGGAGGAAATGTGGCGTTGGCGTGGGATCTCTGCGGCCGTTGTCCTGTAACGGCGGCAGCGGCTGTCACACGACGGCGACAGGAAAATGCAGCCTATGACTAGCGATATTTACAGTGACACACGGCGAAACGTGCTCATCGTCGAAGACGAACCCTCGATTCGCGAGCTCCTGCACCTGCATCTGGCCCTCGCCGGCTATCATGTGACCGACAGTGGCGACGGCGCGGAGGCGCTAACCCTGGCACGCGACACCAGGTTCGACCTCATCGTGCTCGACGTCCTGCTGCCCGGGCTTGACGGCATCACGCTCTGCCGTGCGATTCGCTCCAGCGGCATCAACACCGGCAGCGGCATCCTGATGATCACCGCCAGGGACACCGAGTCCGACAAGGTGCTCGGCCTCGAGAGCGGCGCCGACGACTACCTGACCAAACCGTTCGGGATCCGCGAGATGGTGGCGCGCGCCGGGGCGATTCTGCGGCGCAACGCACGGCTCGACGAGCGGGCGGACCAATCGGCCGGCAAGGCCGTCAAGTCGCGCGACGTCACGCTGGACGCGGATCGGCGCCAGGCGCTGGTGCGCGGCGAGTCGGTCGCACTCACCCGTCAGGAGTTCGACCTGCTCTATCTGCTGGCAGCGAGGCCCGGCATCGTCTTCAGCCGCACCGCGCTGCTCTCGAAAATCTGGACCGGCGACAGCGACGTCACCGAACGCACCGTCGACACCGTCGTCAGCCGGTTGCGAAGAAAGATTCAGCGCAGCGCCCAGGAGCCGCCGCTGATTCAGACGTCGTGGGGTGTCGGCTACAAGTTCGCCGACGCGGACTGATCGACGCGCAGACTGTGTAGTGTCCGGCTCTAGCCGGACGCCGATTGTAGTGTCCGGCTTCAGCCGGACCTCTCCCGGCTTCAGCCGGACCTCTCCCGGCTTCGTCCGGACCTGAACTGCGACACAATAAGGCTGGGTGAAACGTTGGATCCCGGCCCTCGCGGCCCTGTTCGTCTGGCGTCTGGTCTTCGGCCTCTGCCACGAGTTCTTTTTCGAGGACGAGACCCAGATTTTTTTGCTCGGCCTCGGCTATCACGCGACCGGACGCTGGCCCTTCTTCGGGCCTGACGTCGTCTGGACCCGCAGCGAAATCCCCGGCGCACTCCAGGCGCTGCTGGTCGGCCTGCCGCTGAGAATCTTCCCCGCGCCCGAATCGTCGTACGTCCTTCTCAACCTGCTGTCGTTCGCGGCGGTCTCGGCCTTTGCGTGGTATGTCTGCGCGCGCCTTCCGACCCTGCCCCGCTGGCTGGTCTGGGGATGGTTTCTCACCATTCCCTGGACGATTCAGTTCTCGACGCATCTGATCAACACGTCGTACATCCTGCCGGCGGCGCTGATCTTCTTCATCGGCTTCTTCGAAACGGTTCCGGTCTTCAGCCAGCGCCGAATCCCACCGGCGATCGCGCACGCGATGATGGGCGCGGCGCTGCTGTGGATGGTGCAGATTCACATGTCGTGGCCGCTGCTGCTGCCGTATCTGGGTCTCGCCTGGATCAGCCGCTGGCGCGACGGCATGCCGGCGTTGCTCGTGAATGCTGCGGCCGGCGTGGCCGGCGCCGCGCTGCCGGGCCTGCTCCTCGTGCCGACGCTGCTGCGCTACGGCATTGACGCCGGAAGCGGCGGCGTCGGACGCAACCTCCACATCCACGTGGTCAGTCCCTGGATCGTGGTGACGACACTGGCGCGGTTCTTCTCATTCGCCAGCCTCGAGGTGAGCCGGTTCATCGGCACTGACGGCGCGAAACGGATCGAGTTGTTTCAGAGCCACATGTGGCTGATTCCCGCCGCCGCGATCGTCTGGCTCGCGGGCGTCGTGCAGCCGCTGTGGATGGCGGTGGACTGGCTGCGACCGTCACGCATCTGGCGAGATGCCGCGTCGCGCACGCAGTGGACTGCGCTGCGTGCCCTGGTCGCGGCAACCGTGCTGCTCGTGTACGCCAGTTACTGGTTCGTGATGGAACCGCCGCAGGCGCACGCGTTCTATGTCCTCGCGCCGATTGCGTTCCTGTTCGTCGCCTACTGGTTCGCGCGTCTTGATTCGGCACGCGCACGAACGGCGGTCGCGTGGCTGATGGGGATCAGCATCCTGTTTCACTCCGGGCTGGCGTGGGCGAGGGTCGGGACGATTTCGCTCTACCACAATCGCGGACCGGTCGCGGCGGCGGTGCTGCTCGAGCAGCCCGAGATGCTGGCGCACCGGCGTCCATTCGCGATCGAGGGCGGACCGTTTGTGCTTTCGGATCCGAAGCGCCCGTACGATGCGCTGCGCGACATCCTGGTCAGCGACGCGACCTGGAGCATCGGCTTCCGCCGATCCGTCCATTGGACGTTGACCGTGCGCAACAGCAACCCGGCCGTGGCGTTCCGCGACTTGCTCTACATCAGTACCTACGTCAACGAGCGCGGCGAGACGGTGGACGAGCGCCACGAGTTCATCAAGGACATTTTCGAGCCGGGAGCCGACCGCCGCGTCGATCTGAATGACGGTGTGGTGTCGGTGCCGTTCGCGACTGCCCGCCTGCGCATCGTCGCCGCCGAAGCGTTACTGCCGGCACCGGAATGAAGAGCGTGCAATCCGGCTCGCGTGCAGATCACAACGTCCGCAGGAACGCGATGAGTTGGGCGCGCTCGTCCGGCTCGACGCGGAGGCCGAACTCATGACCGGCGATCGCGCGATTTTGCAGGCCGAGCGGCATCCAGCCGCCTGGGACATGGGTCTCTTTCAGCCGATCTGGATCGAACATCTCTTCAAGGCTGGCCACGGACCCGTCGTGCAGGTAGTGACCGCGATACCACACCCCTTTGAGCGAGGGAACCTTGTAGTAGCCCGTGCCTTTGCGTGTCTTGAGCGCAAGTCCCGGATCGGTCCCGACCGATATCCTTAGAATGTCCAGCGTCGCCGGCGCATCCGCCGGCGGCTCGAAGCCCTGGGCAAGAGTCAGTTTGTTGCTCGTGTACAACGGCGGCGTGTGGCAGCGGGGGCATCCCTCACGGGCGAAAATCTTTTGCCCTGCGATCGCTCGTTCGTCAATCGTATTGGGATTCGACGGCGGCCGAAGCGAGTAGATGTAGGTGGCGAGCGCAAATAGCGCTTCATCCGACAGGCGCGCCTGAACCCGTCTGGTTGATTCCCCGATGATGTGATGCGGACCATAGTCGGTCGACTCGGCAAAGCTCACGAGCGCCGCGTAACGCATCAAGTCACCGATCCCACGATGAAGGTGGGTGGCGGTGTGATCGATGTACTTGCGGTCCTTGATACCGATGAGATCCGGAATCTTGGCCGGGTAACGCAGGCTGCCATTCCAGCGGGGGACGCCGCCGCCGCGAACCACGGCGCCGATCGTGGCGTCGTACTCGACCTTGGTCGTCGCCTTCAGTTGTTCGTCGAGGCTGTCGCTCCTCCACGGGACGCCGTAGGCGCGATACAACCACATGCCGAGCGGCTCATTCCCCATGCGAAATGGCGCGGCACCGGTGACCATGCGGTTCGCGAACTGAACCGAGTTGATCAGCGGGTTTCGGTATTTAGGAGCGCGTGTGCGGGACACCTCCGCGAATTCGGAGGCGCCAGGGACGCGTCTGCCGTCGGACGAATACCAGAGGTGACAGTTGTTGCAGTTTCCGAATGACAGCGCCACGCCCTGTTTCGTCGGCACCCAGCGCGAGCCGAACACGGTGCCGTCCGGCAGGGGCTCTACCCGCGCCTGTGCGAATGTCTCGGGGCTCCTGGCCGCAGTGACAAACGCGGGATCGAGCGTTCGCAAGTGCAGATGATCGGCTTCGTCGAACACCCTCCGGCCAGCCTCGATCCAGTCCTCCTCCGTTTGCAGTTCCTGCGGCTCAATCAACGGCTTCGGGCCGATGTGCTGCAGCATCTCCCAGTAGCCGTCGGGTTCGCGGCCCGGAAAGTAGACCGGATAGGTGCGGAGGTTTTCGATTTCGAGCGAGTAGTAGTCCCTTGCGGATATGTGCGTAGGACGAACGTTCAATCCGGCGACTGGCGTCGCCCAGTCGGCTAGTGCCGCCTCGTCCCAGACCCTGGGTATGTCGGGCTTCCAGGGTTGAGCGTCACGAGGAGCCGCGCGGACAAAGCAGCCGAACAGGATCGAGGCCGTCACCAGGCGTGCGATCAATCGTGCTCGCGTTCGGCTCATTGTGCATCCCCCGCGACAAACCGCGGAATTGAACGGATACCGAACGAGCGCCATTCTACGATCGATCAACCCTGTAGAATCCAAAGTCATGACACCGGATGAGTTTCGTGCGGCCGGACATCGGCTGATCGACTGGATCGCGGACTATCGGGCAAACGTGTCGGCGCGGCCGGTGCGGGCGCAAACAAAGCCGGGCGACATCAAGGCGCAGCTCCCGTCGACGCCGCCGCTGGCGCCCGAATCCTTCGACGCAATCATGGCGGACTTCGACGCCATCGTCATGCCCGGCATCTCACACTGGCAGCATCCGGAGTTCTTCGGCTACTTCCCCAGCAACGGCACGCTCGCCAGTATCCTCGGTGACTACCTGAGCACCGGGCTCGGAGTCATCGGACTGGCGTGGCAGTCCAGTCCGGCGCTCACCGAGCTCGAAGAGGTCGTCACCGACTGGCTGCGATCGATGTGCGGCCTGTCCACCGCCTGGAGCGGCGTGATTCAGGACACTGCATCAACTTCAACATTGATCGCGCTGGTCTGTGCCCGCGAACGCTCCACCAACTACGGGTTGAGCCGCGGCGGACTGCAGGCCGAGGCGCAGCCGCTCGTCGTCTATACCTCGGCGCAGAGTCACAGTTCCGTGAACAAGGCCGCGCTCCTCGCCGGCTTCGGCCACGACAATGTCCGGCTGGTCGCACACGACGAGGCGTTCGCGATGCGGCCCGAGGCGCTGGCAGCCGCGATCGACGCCGACCTCCGCGCCGGGCTCAGGCCGTGCGCCATCGTCGCGACGTCCGGCAGCACAGCGTCGACGGCATTCGATCCAATTGGCGACATCGCCGCAATCGCGGCGAAACACCAACTCTGGCTTCACGTCGATGCGGCCATGGCCGGTTCGGCGATGATTCTTCCGGAATGCCGTCCGCTGTGGGACGGCGTGGAGGGCGCCGACTCGATCGTGATGAACCCGCACAAGTGGCTCGGCGCCGCGTTCGACTGCTCGGTGTACTTCGTCCGCGATGCAGAGCATCTCGTACGCGTCATGTCCACCAACCCAAGCTTCCTCCAGACCTCCGTGGACGGACGCGTGAAGAATTACCGTGACTGGGGCATCCCGCTGGGACGACGCTTTCGTGCGCTGAAGTTGTGGTTTCTGATTCGTGAACAAGGCGTATCGGGACTGCAGGCGCGCCTGCGCCGCGACCTGGACAATGCGCGCTGGTTTGCGGAAACCGTGCGGGCGGCGCCGGGGTGGAAAGTGCTGGCGCCAGTACCCCTGCAAACGATCTGCATCCGCCACGACCCAGCCAGTGGCCCGATGCTGGACGATGGCGATGCGCTCGACCAGCATACGCTCGCATGGGTCGAACGGGTGAACGCGTCCGGAGCGGCCTACCTGACGCCGGCAGTCCTCGACGGCCGCTGGATGGCTCGCGTCTCGATCGGCGCTGAGGCCACAACGAGGGCGCACGTCGAATCGCTGTGGCGGACGATCCAGGCGGCGACGGCGGCGAACGTTACGTGACGACTACGGCGTGATCAGCTGCAGGCTCACGGTCTGCGTGTCCGAATCGCCCAGCGACACCTTCTGCGCGTAGCGCTGTATCGAGTCGAGGAATTCCGGATCGTTCCACATCCCTTCCTCGACGTAATTCACGGCAGCCACGAAGTACTCGCCCGCCGGCAGGCCGCGAACGCGATACTGGCCTTGCTGATCGGGACGCGCCGACTGGACGAAACGGGAATCCTCGGTCCATTTCTCTGTGTCGGTCGAGAACGCGATCACCGTGCCGTCCACGATCGGCGCGCCTTTGTCATCGGCCAGTTGTCCCGTAATCGCGGTGACGCGATCGGTGACAACGACCTGCAGGCCCTGCAGCGTCTCGCCGCTCCGCATCTCGAACACCGAATCGGTGACGTCACGGCCGTCCTGCAGGATCTGTTTCACGATCCAGCCGTCGGGCGTGGTCGCGCGTATACGCGCCGGACCAAAGACACCGCTGACCACGAACGTCCAGTCCTCGCGCACCCGGCCGCTGTCGGCATTTCCCTGACCCGGACCATTCATCGACAGACTGCTTCGCGCTCCGGTCGCATCCGCGGCGGGGCGCGACGTCAGCCGGATCCGCTCACGTGGCACCGATGGCGCCGCTCCGGTCTCCGTCGTGACCTGCCCGCTCGCGCTCCAGCCAGACGATGTCTGCAGCGAGATGTTGTCGACCGGCGCTTCGCCCACGATGATCTGCGCCGCCGCGGTCTCCTGCACCGTGGCTCCGCCGATATCCACCGCGCTGCGAACGTTCAGCGTGTAGGGACCCGGCGCCACGCTTTTCATCACGAACGAGCCGTCGGGGTTCACTGACGCGTTTGCGCCGCCGAACATCATCATGCCGAACCCGGGTCCCCGCCACTCCTGGCCGAGGCTCACCTGGCGCCCGACCAGCGGGCGTCCCTGCGAGTCGACCGCGGTACCGGAGACGGTCATCGCACGTCCGGGGATGAGCGCGAAGTCGGTGTTGCTCATCTCCTGACCGACGGCCACGGTCACCCGCCGCCCATCAGTGACGCCGACGGCTCCAGGAAAGTAGGTCGGGGCGTAGCCGAGCACCTGCTCGACGTCGCCCTCGGTGACTGTCCACGTCTCGCGCAGATCGGCCATCACGAAGTAGCTGCCGGGTGCGAGCCCCAGAATCCGGTACTGACCCGCATCGTCGGTCAGCGCGACCGGTCCGCCGGCGACCGGGACCAGCCGGCGCTTGCCCTCGAAATACACTGAGCGCATCGCGAACACACGGACGCCGGAGATCGGATCGCCGGTTTCATCGAACACCCGGCCGGTGATGAGGCCCATCCGCGGCAGCGAAAAGTTGACGTTGTCCACCGCCTGCCGATCCGCGAGCTGCAACGGAGTCCCGGCTTCGAACGGACGCCGCTGCCCATAGCGCAGCTGCAGATAACCGCTGCGGCTGACAGAGATCGTGTAACGACCGGCCGGCAGCTCCTTGATCTCGAACTTGCCGTCGGCATTGGTGCTGGTCGCACGGTTCTCGCCGTTCAATTCCGGCGCCTGAAACGAAATGCGCGCGCGGCGAAGCGGACGGCCGGTATCGGCCGCGACGACGCGGCCCTTGACGCTTGCGGTACCGAGTGCCGCGGGCGCCTTGCCGTCGCGAGGTGGCCCGCCCGGCGCCTGGCCAGGTGCCTGCCCGACCATGATCTGATTGGTGTTGACGGCCTGTCCGGCCGCGGCAGGCGGCGACCATGCGGCGATCGCGAAGCCCACCAGCAGTAGCGTCAATCTCATCGGCGGATTATGACGCTAGACTGGTCTGCAGGTGAACCCGATGGCTGCCTCGACGCTCCGGCTCAGCGTGCTCGATCAATCGCCCATTTCAGAAGGTTCGAGCGGCGCACAGGCGCTGCGCAACAGCGTGGACCTCGCGCGGCGCGCCGACGCGCGTGGCTTCCATCGCTACTGGGTCGCCGAACACCACGGCACGCCGATGCTGGCGTGCGCCAGTCCGGAGGCGCTGATCGGACCGATCGCGGCCGCGACCTCGCGCATCCGCGTCGGCAGCGGCGGCGTCATGCTGCCGCACTACAGTCCATTGAAGGTCGCCGAGACCTTCAGCATGCTGAGTGGTCTGTTTCCCGGACGCATCGACCTCGCGCTCGGCCGCGCCGCCGGTACCGATCCGACGACGACGTTCGCGCTGCAGCGCGATCGACGGCAGGCGGCTCCGGACGACTTCCCGGAGATCCTCGCCGAGTTGCTCGCCTATCTCGGAAACACGATGCCGCCCAACCATCCATTTGCCCGGTTGGCGGCGCTGCCGGGACGTCCCGAGCGGCCGGATCCCTGGCTGCTCGGTTCGTCGGCGCAAAGCGGCATCTGGGCCGCGCAGCTTGGACTGCCGTACGCCTTCGCGGATTTCATCAGTCCCAACGGCGTCGACTACACCGCACACTATCGATCGACGTTCGCGCCGTCTCCCTGGCGAAGCAAGCCAGAAGTCGTCGTCGCGCTCTGGGTGGTATGCGGCGAGACCGACGAAGAGGCGGAACGCCTCGCGAGCAGCGGCGTGATGACGTTCAGGCTCCTGCGCCGGGGACAGCTGATTCCCGTGCCGCCGGTGTCTCGCGCGCTGGCGTTCATCGACCAAGAGCAACAGCAGCGGACCGCGGAACTGCCGATTGCCACACCGGACCGCCGCCGGATCGTCGGCTCCCCCGCCCGCGTTCGCGAAGGGATCGAGGCCGCCGCGGCTGAATACGGCGCAGAGGAGGCGATGATCGTCACCATTACCTACGACCACGAAGCGCGGTGCCGATCGTACGAGCTCATCGCCGACGCATTTGGAATGTCAGCAGCGCCCCGGCGCTTGGACGTCGCACCGCGCTAGAATGTCGCCCATGATGAGCCGCCTCACTCGCCGCTCCCGTCTCGGTTTCGCCTTCGTCTCGATCGCCGCCGCCGGCATCGTCCTGTCCGCGAAAGCTGTTGTCCGCGCGCAAGCGCCGGCGCGGCCCACCCCGACCGCGCTCTGGGCGCCGAAGCCGACCCGAACGCCGCCGTATCCCGCCAACGTCAAGCCCTGGATCAAGCTGGCGGATCTCAAGGCGAAGCACAAGGCCGACGCGAGCTGGCACGAGCTGCTGGTGGACGATGGGCGGCTGACGAGCGAGTATTTCGCGGACGCACCTGGGACGAAGGTCGCCGGCCGGCTGCATCCGGACACACGGGAATGGTTCGCCGTCCTCGAAGGCGAGCTGCGAGTGGAGATCGAGGGTCAGGCGCCGTTTACCGCGACGCGCGGATCGCTCGTGAACATCCCGCGCCAGACCATCTACTCGCTCGAAACCATCGGCGCCGCGCAGAGCGTGCGGTTCACTCTCAACGTCGCGCACGCGAAAACGCTCTATCCGCGGGACGCCAGGGACACGCCGCCGCCCGCGGCCGCGCCCGCGGGCGATGCCTGGCTGCCGGTCACGCTGAACCGGATTCCGGCGCAGTACGACCAGTTCAACACGCCGACCGTGAACGTTCACGAGGCTGCGAAGGCGAACGAGAAATACACCGGCGGACGCTTCGTCCGCGACGACAAGTCCGAGATGCTGATCATCTACGGCCACGAAAAGAACCTGCCGCCGCTCGACCCGGCGGACAAGGGGCACTTCCATGCCGAGAGCGCCGAGATGTGGCTGGTCTTCGCCGGCCAGATCCGCTACTCGTTCGAGGGACAGCAGCCGTTTATCGCCAGCGAGGGCGACGTGGTCTACGTGCCCGCCAACACCTGGCACGCCACCCGGTTCACCGGGCCCGATCCGTCGTGCCGTCTGTCGATCACCGAATACGTCGGCAACGCCTTGCTTCTTGAGCCGCGTAAATGAAAACGCTCGTTGCGCTCCTCGCCACATTCGCGCTGCTGTACGCCCAAGCCATGGCGCAGCCCGCCGCCACCGTCACCGCCCTGGTTGGCGGCACGGTCATCGACGGCAACGGCGGCCCGCCGATCGCGGATTCGGTGATCGTGCTCTCTGCTGGACGGATCACCGCGGTTGGTCCCCGCTCTTCGGTGACCGTTCCCGCCGGCGCGACGACCATCGACGCGCGCGGCCGCTGGATTATCCCCGGCATGATCGACACCAACGTGCACCTGTCGCTCTACGGCGGGCAGAACGATCGCTACGAAACGCTGGTGCGCTACCAGAACCGCCAGGACGACATCGTCCTCGAAGCGGCGCAGATCGACTTGACCTACGGCGTCACCACCGTTCGCGACAGCTACGGAATGCTGCGGCCTCTCGTCCGCGTCCGCGATCAGATCAACCGCGGCGACAAGGTCGGCGCGCGAATCCTGGCCGCCGGAAACATCCTCGGCTGGAGTGGACCCTACTCGTTCTCGTTCAGCCGCGTGATGGGTCAGCTCACGCTGTTCCAGGAACAGATGAACGACGAGGTCGCGCAGGGCGGCGGCGAAGAGCTGATGAACATGACGCCCGACGAACTGCGCGCTGCCATCAACGCCTACATCGACAAAGGGCCGGACTTCATCAAGTACGGCGGCACCAGTCACTTCTCCGAGCCGACTTTCATCGGGTTCTCAGCCGAAGCGCAGAAGGTCATCGTCGACACGGCGCACAGCCGTGGCCGTTTCGCTGAAACGCATTCGACGAGCATCGAGGGGCTGCGGGTTTCGATCGCCGCGGGCATCGACGGCATCCAGCACCCGGAGCTGCTCGATGGACGCGACATGCCCGCCGATCTCATCGCCACGATCAAGGAGCGCCGCCTCATTTGCTCCATGCTCGCGAGCAGCATCACCGGTCCGGCGTGGCAGCGGCACGTGAAGTCGCTGGACGAATACAACAAGAAGAAGCAGGACGCCGACAAGGATCGCCATGACCCGGCGCGTCCGCAGACCATGTCGGAGAAGCGCAAGGAGAATGTGGACACCGGCGCCGAACTCGAGTCGCGGCGGCGGAATGCCCAGGCGCTGATCCGCGCCGGCGCCATCGTCACGCCCGGCACCGACAGCTACTGGGCGGCCGCGCCCGAACTGAGCCGCATCCCCAAGTTCGCCGAGCAGGATCAGGGTATCGGCACGATCATGGCGGTCGAAGGGTTCGTCGAACTGGGGATGACGCCAAGTCAGGCGATCGTCGCCGGGACCAGGAACGGCGCGATCGCCGCGAAGAGCCTGGCTGAATTCGGCACCATCGAAGCCGGGAAACGAGGCGACCTGGTGGTGCTGTCGCGCGATCCGCTGGCGGACATCAAGAACCTGCGCGCTGTGGCGGACGTCTTCAAGGACGGCCAGCGCGTCGATCGCGCTCACCTGCCCGCGTCCCGCGTGCTGTCGGTGGCTCCGTCCGGCTCGGGAACGAAGTGACGATCCGACCTGCGGTCGCGGCGGCGGCGCTCGCCCTCGCGGCGCTGACGCCGATTCGGGCGCAACCGGTGTTCACGGGCGCCGAGATCTTTCCGCCCGAAGAATTTGCGGCGCGGCGGGCGAAGTTGCAGGCGCAGATCGGCGATGCGGTCGCAATCCTCCAGGGCACGACCGAGCGTCCCGGCGAGCAGCCGTTTCGCCAGAACAACCAGTTCTTCTACCTGAGCGGCGTCGCCGAACCGCGCGCCATCGTCGTCATCGACGGCCGCACCAGGCGGTCGACGCTGTACCTTCAGCCCTACAACGAACGGCGCGAGGCCCGTATGTTCGGACCGGGATTGCACCCCGGCGCCGAAGCGGTCGCCGCTACCGGTCTTGACGCCGCATTGGATCGCGGCGAGTTTGCCGCCGCAGTCACGGCACTGGCGGCCGATCACCGCACCATTTACACGCCCTTTCGTCCCGAAGTGCTCGGAGAAGCCTCGTCGAGCGATCCCACGGCGCTGTGGCGGGCCACCAAGCAGGATCCCTGGGACGGACGCGATTCGCGCGAGGATGCCTTCATCGCCAAACTGCGCCAGGCGTCACCCGCGTCGGACGTGAAGGACCTCGATCCGCTCCTCGACGCGATGCGGGTCGTGAAGAGCCCGCGGGAAATCGCCGTCATTCGCGAGGCCACCCGCATCACCGGCCTGGCGATTATCGAGGCGATGCGCAACACCAGGCCCGGCCTGCACGAATACGAACTGCAGGCGGATGCCGAGTACGTGTTCAAGAAATACGGCGCCTATGGCGCCTCGTATTTCGCATTGATCGCCACCGGGAAGAACACCTTCTATTCGCACTACAACAAGAACACCGCCGTCCTCGCCGACGGCGATCTGGTGCAGTTCGACTACGCGCCCGATTACAAGTACTACCAATCGGACGTGACGCGCGTGTTCCCGGCGAACGGGACATTCACGTCCCGGCAGCGCGAGATGTACTCGATCTATCTGAAGCTGTATCAGGCGCTGATGACGTCGATCCGCGTCCATGCATCGGCGCACGACATCATCGCCGAGGCCGTGCGCAAGATGGATTCCGCGATGGCGGCGTTTCCCTTCACCGACCCGAAGATCAAGGCGGCCGCGGTGACCTTCGTCAGCGGCTACCGGACCAGCACGGCTCGGAGCCTTGGACACGCCGTCGGCATGGAAGTGCACGATGTCGGGTCGCCGCCGCCGACCCTCGAGCCCGGACAAGTGTTCACAATTGAACCTGCACTACAGATTTTGGACGAACACATCGGCATCCGGCTCGAGGACATGATCCTGATTACAGAATCCGGTTACGAGAACCTGTCTTCGTTCGTGCCGATCGAGATCGACGCCATCGAGCGCACCATGCGCGAGCCTGGTCTGCGAATGAAATAGCGCGCACCCGATTGACAGAAGCATCCGGTCGAGCGACCATCGCGTGCATATGGTCTGGCTGGTGCTCGCCGTTGGAATCGGATCGCAGGCTGCGCGCCCGTCGGCCGCGCAGGAACCGCTGATTCCGACCGCGATCGAGCAGGCCATTGCCGAATACCGCTGCACCGCTGCCCAGACCGCCGGCACGCAGGCGGCGAGCGTGTACGACGTCTGCCTGAGCGGCCAATTCGATTCGCTGCGCGGCGACTTCGGCCGCAATCTGAGCCGCGTCTCCCCAGCCGAACGGCGCACCATCGACACGATCTGCAACAAGGTTCCGGCCAGCGTCGATCGCGAGGCGTACGTGAAGTGCCTGAGCGATCAACTGGTGACGCTGCGCCACCGGCGCGGCCCCGCCAATCCTCCGGCTGCCGCCGCGGCGGCGACAGCGGCGACGGCGCCGGACACGGCCCCGTCGGACAACGTCGCAGCGTCATCGCCGGCATCGGCGACGCGATCGATGCCGCTGTTGATTGGTGGCGCGCTCGTCGTCCTGATGGCCGGCGGCGGCGTCGCGTGGTTCGCCACGAAGTCGCGGCGGCGAGCGCACAAATGCCGCACCTGCGGCCAGCCGGTCGAGTCCGGTGACCTGTGCAGCACGTGCCGTCACGATGCCGCCGACGCGCTGCGCCACGCGGCCTTGCAGCGTGCGCAACAGGAGCAGGCGCAGCAGGACGAGCAGCGCCGCCAGCGCGAGCAGGAAGAGGAACTGGCGAGACGACGAGCTTTTGAGCGGGAAGACGCGCAGCGGCGCCACGAAGAACAGGTCCGCCTCGAGGCCGAGGCCCAGCGCAAGGAAACCCAGCGCCTGCAGGACGCCGCCGCCGCCAGCGATCGCAAGCTGCGCGAGGCGGAGCTCGCCGATTCAGTGTTCGATCCCTACGCCGTTCTTGGCGTCACGCGCGATGCCACCGGTGACGCGATTCACGCGGCGTACGAGGAGGCCCGATCGAAATTCTCGCCCGACCTCGTCGCCGGGATGAGCAACGAGCTGCAGGAACACTTCAAGGCACGAGCCGACGCGGTCGAGCGCGCATTTCAGGCGCTCACGGCGCAGGCCTGACACGGGCCCGACCGACAAGGGCGTGACTGTCAACTTGCCGAACCACTCGCGCAGCGCGTAAACGTGTAGCGCGACCTTTTCAAGGTCGCGTTGCACGCGGGACTCAAAGGCCCGCGCTACATCGTTGTCGAGCGCTGAGCCGCGCGCCTGAAGGTCACGACCAGCACATCACGGCAGCCCGGCTGGGTTGGGTCGAGCGGCGCCACCGGTGTCACGCCGTGCGCGACACGGTTGTCGTCCACCAGGGCCGCGTCGAGCGGCTCGGTCAGCGTGAACGTGCCGAGCGGCACGCCCTCCAGATCGTAAGCCGTGGTCACGCCGCTGACGATGTTCCGGCGGTTGACGAGGAGGACGAGCACGAAATCGACGCCGTCGCGGTGGACGCCTTCCGGAGTCGGCTCGCCGTCGCGATCCGCACGGGCCTCGATGCGAAACTGGTGAACCTCGACGCGCCATCGCGGCACCGACGCCGCCAGCGATCCGAAGGTGGCCGCGCAGCAGCGCAAGACCGTCGCCATGGTCTCGCCCGACGCGATCGGATCCAGGATCGGCTCGAACCAGCGCTCGACTCCGCCGAACAGCTGATTGTAGGCACGATGTTGAAAATGCGGCTGATGCGGCTCGCGGCGCGCCTCGCCGTTCGCCGCGACATCGTAGACCGCGAAGCGCCGGCGCCGCAGCCGCGCATCCTCGGGTAGATACTGATCCAGCGGAAGGTCGTTCCAGCTGGCGGCAAAGGCCGGCCAGTCCGTCAGCGCACCGGCCTGCTCCAGCGCCTGCCGCGTCGCGTCGGCGTGAACGAACGCGAACCCGTGATCGGCGATCTCAGACTCGAACATGAGCGATTGTGGACCCGCTCGCGGCGGCATTTGCGGCCCAATCGACATTGGTATCGTCTCAGAGCCGCGGGCGCAGCAGCCGTTGCGCAGTGTCCCAGATATTCGCGACCAGGTCAGCCGCCGGGACGCTCTTCGCCATCGCCGCCGATTGGCCGGCCCAGACCTGCATGCGATGGTAGTCACCGGCGGCGGCGCCGGCTTCCTTCATCCCCGCGGTCAGCGCCCGCTGAATCGGATACGGCGCGGGGCGCGGGGCATCGGGCATTGACCACGCTTTGACAAAATCGGTCGTGATGCTCCGGCCGAGCCGTCCGGAGAATGCGCGAGTCAGCGTTGTCTCTTCCGGCTCGAGTTCGACGAGTGCGGCCGCCCACGCCGGATGCGTCCCGGCTTCCGGACACGCCAGAAACGTAGTACCGATGACAGCTGCGCTGGCGCCAAGCGCGAGCGCGGCGGCCACGCCGCGGCCGTCGCCGATTCCCCCGGCTGCAAGGATCGGCAGGTCGATGTGATCGACCAGGCGAGGCAAAAGCGAGAATAATCCGACCGCCTGGCGCTCGGCGGCCGACGAATCGAACGAGCCCCGATGTCCACCCGCTTCGTAGCCCTGCGCAACGATCGCGTCGGCGCCGGCGTCGCGGGCGTGCCGCGCTTCGGCGAGTGTCGTCGCCGTCGCGAACCACGCAATCCCCCGATCTTTCATCTGCTGAACGACACTCGCGTTGAATAGACCCATGATTGACGACATCGCTGTCGGCGCGAGCTCGATCAGGACACTACACTGCACATCGAAGTCGGTCATCGCCTTCTCGGCCGCTGCCGCCGGCACGGCGGGCCCCCAGGATTCGAGAAATTCGCGGACGCGCGATTCTGCTTGAGCGTCACGCTTGGGAGGCGGATCCGGAATCCATAAATTCACCTGAAACGGGCCGCTGCTTCGCGACCGGAACTCCTCCACCCAGGCGCGTATCGCTGAAGGCTCGACGTTGAGGGCGCCCAGGGCGCCCATGCCGCCGGCATTGGCCACCGCGATCGACAGCCCAGGAGGCGACGCGCCAGCCATTGGTGCAAGCAGCACCGGACAGGACAGGCGGTACTTGTTGCAAAAGGCAGCGGCACGATCGAGCGGGCTCACCTCAGGCATTTCGTGATCCTTATGCCGTGACCAAATCGACGTGGCGCGGGCGCCACACAGATCTGTTCCCAATCTAGCCGTGGCGCTGATGATGCGGCCGCGGAGTCGCGTAAACCAGGTGCCGGACACTCGGCGCGCCGCGAACATAAGCCCGAAGCCGCCGCTCCAGTTCCTGATCGGCGAGCGTCGATCGCTCGTGCTGACGCAAATGCTCGGCCCACGATCCGACGACAAACGTTTCCACGAAGCGATTGGCGCGCTCGAGGTCTCGGAAAACGCCCCAGCGTGACGCACCGTCACGGCGGCGGACGCGACCGTACCGATGCATCGCCTCGATGAACGCCGTTTCGTCGCCGGCCTCGACCTCGTACTCGACCACGACGAGTACGGGTCCCTCACCCGGCCCCGGCTCGCCGGCGGCGACAAACATCGGCATCTTCAAGTGAATCCACGGGCTGACGTCTGGTGATGTGTCAGGGAGCGCCGCAACGAGACCGAGTGCAGTCGTCGCGATCGTTCCCAGACCGGCGCACAACAGCGCCGCCTGAATGCCGAAGCGCACCGCCACCATCCCCCACACGACGCTGCCCGCCGCCAGTCCCCCTTGAAACAGCAGCATGAAGACCGCGAGCACCCGGGCCCTGACCCAGTCCGGCGCAAGGCGCTGAATCATGCTGTTCGCGAGCGAGATGAAGACGATCCACGCACCACCGGCCACGAGCATCAGCAGGCACAGGCTGAGCAGGGAATGAACGAGGCCGATGACAACCGTGGCGACGCCGACGATCGCGACGCCGCTCGACGCCACCGTCTCGGTCGACCAGCGCTCGCGCGCCGGCTGCATCAACAGTGCGCCCACCACTGCGCCCAGGCCGAAGCAGCCAAGCAGCGCACCATAGCCGGTCGCCGCCTGACTGACCTGCTCGGCCACTGACGGCAGCAACGCCAGGAGTCCGCTCGCGAAGAACATGACCACACCCGAGCGAAACATCACGCCGCGCATGCCCGGCGAGAAGCGCACGAAGCGGACGGCTGCGACCGTCGCGCCGGCCACGGTCTCTGGCGGAGTCGTCCGCGTGTGCGCCGGCCGCTTCCAGCGGGCGACGACGACGATGACGCCGATGAACGAAACTGCGTTGACTACGAACGCGGCGCCGACGCCGGCGGTCGCGATGATGATTCCGGCCAGCGCCGGACCGACGGCCCGGGCGAAATTGAATTCAATTCCGTTGAGCGCGGACGCGGACGCCAGATCGTCCTTGTGCACCACTTCGGGCAGAATCGCGCGCCAGGTCGGCGTTTCGAACGCGTCACCGGCCGACAGGGCGAAGGTCAGCGTCAGCAGCAGCCACGGCCTCATCACGCCGCTGAGCGTCGCCGCAGCGAGAATGATGGCCACGCCGATCATCCAGGCCTCGGTGAACAGCACCAGACGCCGGCGATCGACGATGTCGCCAACCGATCCAGCGGGAAGGGCGAGGACGAAGAACGGCAGCGACGAAGCGGTCTGGATGAGCGCCACGTAAAGCGGTCCGGCGCCGAGCGAGACCATCATCCACGCCGCGCCGACGCTCTGCATGAAGGTGCCGATGTCGGAGACGACGTCGGCGAGCAGCAGATGTCGAAACGTCGGCGTCCGGAGCGGACGCCAGAGGCTGGCCGAACCGCCGTGCTGTGGACTCGAGGTGGCCATGATCGTGTCGACTCCGCACGCCGCCGCCACACACGGGTCCGCGCCGGTGCGGCATTATCGCGCATTCCCGCCAGGAGGATTGCGGGACCGATTTGGGTGGTAGACAGCCTGAGTAGAATGGGTCATGCCAGACGCCGCGCCTGCCGCACGAGTCACCACCATCACACCGACCGAGTCGGCCTTTCCCACGCTGACGTCCGCGCAGATGGACCGGATCGCGAAGCACGGCCGAATTCGTACCGTCCAGGCGGGCGAGATTCTGGTCGAGGCGGGCTCGGCGACCGTCCCCTTCTTCGTGATGAAGACGGCTCAGGTGGAAGTGGTCAGGCGCTCCGAGCAGGGCGATACCGTGGTCGTCGTCCACAGTCGTGCCGGCCACTTCAGCGGCGAAGTCAACATGATCTCGGGTCGTCGCGCGATGCTGCAGATTCGGGCCAGCGCCGCCGGTGAACTGATCGAGGTGTCCCGCGAAGAGTTGATCAAGCTGGTGCAGACCGACTACGACCTCAGCGAGATCCTGATGCGGGCGTTCATCCTGCGCCGGCTCGAACTGGTCAACAGCAAGCTCGGCGACGTGATGGTGATTGGCTCGATGCACCTGCCATCGACACTGCGGATCAAGGAATTCCTGACTCGTAACAACCATCCGTTCGTCTATGTCGATCTCGACCGCGATCCCGAGGTGCAGGGGCTGCTCGATCACTTTCACGTCGATCCCGCCTGCATCCCGGTCGTGATCTGCCGCGGCCAGACCGTGCTGCGCAACCCGTCCAACAAGGAGATCGCAGGCTGCCTCGGCTTCAACGACAACATCGACGAGACGAAGGTGCGCGACATGGTCGTGATCGGGGCGGGGCCGGCGGGACTGGCGGCGGCCGTCTACGGTGCATCGGAAGGCCTGGATGTCCTGGTGTTCGAGTCGAACGCGCCTGGCGGTCAGGCCGGCTCCAGTTCGAAGATCGAGAACTATCTCGGCTTCCCGTACGGCATCTCCGGCCAGGAGCTCGCGGGCCGCGCCTTCACACAGGCGCAGAAATTCGGCGCGGACATCGTGATTGCCAAGGGTGCAACCCAGCTGGCGTGCGTGCGCAGGCCCTACGCGGTCGAGATCGAAGGCGACAGCAACTCGCGCGTCCCGGCGCGGACAGTGGTCATCGCGTCGGGGGCGCAGTATCGCCGGCTGAAGCTCGACAACCTGGCGCAGTTCGAAGGTGTCGGCGTCTACTACGGCGCGACCAAGGTCGAGGAGCAGCTGTGCAGCGGCGATGAAGTGATCATCGTCGGTGGCGGCAATTCCGCCGGCCAGGCGGCGGTCTATCTGTCGCAGAGCACGAAAAAGGTCCACATCTTCGTGCGATCGTCCGGCCTCACCGAGAGCATGTCGCGCTACCTGATCCGCCGGATCGAGGACAGCTCGAACATCGAACTGCACGTCTGCACCGAGATCACCGCGCTCGAAGGCGACGATCATCTCGAACGCGTGAGCTGGCGGAACAAGAACACCGGCGAGGCCGAGACGAAGCCGATTCGCCACGTGTTCCTGATGACCGGCGCCGTCCCGAACACCGTCTGGCTGCACGGCTGCGTCGAGCTGGATGAGAACGCGTTCATCAAGACCGGACCAGACCTGACGGCGGACGATCTCGCGCGAGCGAAGTGGCCGCTGGCACGCGCGCCTTTCTTGCTCGAAACCAGCCTGCCCGGCGTGTTCGCCGTCGGCGACGCGCGCGGCGGAAATATCAAGCGCGTGGCATCCGCGGTCGGCGAAGGATCGATCGCCGTCGCGTTCGTGCACCGCGTCCTCCACGAATAGCTCCTCCACCTCGACCGGGCAACCGGCCCCCGGCGCGATCCTTGCTGATTGATCGATTCGTGCGTCTGCGGATCGCCAGGCTGTGCCGTCTGCAGCGTGATTGAGGAGCGTGTGTCGTGATTCGAACAGATAGTGTCAAACCGATGTGGGTTTCGTTACTTCTTCTGGCCGGTCTTTTACTGATGCCGTCGCCGGCGCGAGCTGACGGCTATGTGACGCCGTGGATTGGCGTCAACTTCGCGGGCGCCACCGATACGACGCTGACGAATTCAGTCGGTGACAACTCGATGATGACCTACGGCGCGTCGGTCGGATTCATGGGCGGCGGCATCATCGGCATCGAAGGCGACTTCGGCTATGCTCCGAAATTCGTCGCGGCCGGAGCGTCAGTGGGACAGACCAACGTATTCACCGCGATGGGCAACGTGGTCATCGGAATTCCAATGGGCGGCCAAAAGGGCGGCGGCTTCCGGCCATATTTCGTCGGCGGAATCGGACTGCTGCGAACCAACGTCGAGCAGTCGCTGACGATCCTCGAGCCGGACCGCAACAGCGTCGGCTTCGATCTCGGTGGCGGCGCCAACGTCTATTTCGCCGATCACGTCGGCATCCGCGGAGACCTGCGCTATTTCCGTCAGTTTTCCGTGGCCGATTCGAACACGGCCATCGGCGTCGTGCTGGGCCAGGGCACGCTCGACTTCTGGCGTGGCTCGGTCGGTCTCGTCCTCCGCTTCTGACACAGCGCATGGAGAGGATCCGGCGCACTCCGTCGTGCGCCGGATCGCGCCACGGTCGCCTTACCATCCAGTTGATCGATAATGCTGAGCATGCGTACAGCTGAGCCGAGACTCGTCCTGAAAGGCCTCGCGTTGGCGTCGATGACCGCCGCGTGCCTCCAGCTTGCTGCCGGTCCCGCGTCGGCCCAGCACGACCCCGAGCAGGCGGCACTGACCCGATGCTCACAGGAGCTCCAGAATCGGATGAGCCGTGAGTTCGGCGGCCGCCAGCCGGAAGCGATCGTCGATCAGCGTGACGCGGACGTGCGCCGTCTCTCCGATGCGGAGATGGGCGTCCGCGGCGGCGGCCGCTATTCACGCGATCAGAGCGATCGCGGACAGCGATTTACGTTCGATTGTGTGTTCGGCCTTCGCAGCGGCAACGTCACCAGGCTCGACTACCACTGGAGCGACGACGGCGGACGACCGATCCCGCCGCCCCCGCCGCCGCCACGACCCGGCGGCGGCTATGCACGTCCACAAGGCGACGTATTCTTCAGCGGCGGCATCGTCAATCGCATGAGCAACAAAGGACTCGACGTCCAGGATCGCAGCAGCCGCAACGGCGCGAACGTGCAGCAGTGGGGCTACGGCGGCGAGCCGAATCAGCGCTGGGAACTGATCGAAGTCGGGCGAGGCGAGTACGGCATCATCAGCGTCGGCAGCGGCAAAGCGCTCGAGGTCGTCGGCGGCAGTCCCCGAAACGGCGCCAACGTCGAGCAATACCAGTGGAACGGCGCGTCGACGCAACGCTGGCGCATCGAGAAGCACGGCAATTTCTACGAGGTGATCAACATCGCCACCCGTAAGTGTCTCGACGTGCAGGACAAGAATCCGCGCGACGGCGCCAACATCCAGCAGTGGGATTGCAGCGGCGCCGACAATCAGGCGTGGCGGTTCGAGAAGTAGCGCGACTCAGTCCTCGGTATTGAAGAAGTTCTCGACGCCGGGGAGGCGCTGCGGCGCCTCCGACCGGGTCAGCCGCATGCCGGCGTTTGCCGGCCGCATCAGCGCGAAGAAATCGATGGCCGCCTGCACGTTGCGTTTGATCACGGCCGGATCCGGTTCGAGCGAGTAGTTGCCGCGATCCTGAAGGTTGCCGATGACGATGCCGTCGCTGCGCGGGTTCATCTGCGCACCGGTCTCTCCGCCTGGAACGCGGGCGTTACAACGGTAGTTGACGTCGTGCTGCGGAATCATCAGCGTCAGCTGTCCCTTGATCGGCACCAAGTCCTTGTCGCCGAACAGCGTCGCCGATCCCAATCCCGTACAGTTGACGATCACCGATTCGGACAGGCTCATCAGATCGTTGGGCGTGTCGAATTTGCGGATCACGATCCTGCCGCCAAACAACATGAAGTCGCGGACGATGGCATCCATGTACTTGTTGGGATCGATGGCCAGCGCCGATGACTTCACCGCATACTTGGTCGAGAATGGGTGCTCGCCTGGACCGTAGACGTCCCGATCGCGCCCGGTTCGCAGGTACTCCGGCACGAGATCGCCTTCGCCGCCGACGCCGCCGCGTCGATTCGGGTCGTCAGTGGCGTTGTAGGTGTCGATCCAGTACACCCCATAGTCCTGACCCACCATCAGCTGCAGCTGGCGATAAGAGATCTCCGCCGCCTTCACGAACTGCGCGTCCCATTCCGGCGTCCGCCGCTCGTTGTTGATCAGCACCGTCGTCGGCGTGAAGCCGGCCAACGACATGTTCGAGGTGGTGTCGGGAGGGACGGTGGCGGCGTAGATCGTGACGTCGTAGCCGCGACGCTGCAGTTGACGCGCGGCGGTGACGCCGGGAGACCCGGCGCCAAGAACGGCGACGCGGCGTTCGCCGGTGTCGTGCACCAGGTCGGCGACGGCGACGCCAAGCCCCCACGCCAGCGACATTCCCGCGCCGCCGTGGCCGTAGTTGTGGACCACGGTCTTGGCGCCGAACTTCTCCGCCTTGAGCACGAAGCCGCCGTCGCGATGCGGCCGCAAACCGACCGTGGTCCGGATGATGCGTTCGAACGAGACGTCGGGCACCGCGAGGTTGAGGGGCTGGTGAGACGGTTTCGCCGGCGTCGCCGGCGTCGCCGAACTCGAGGTGCGACAGGCGCCAGCGCCAAGGCCAACCAGCGCCATGCCACCGGTCTTGAGTAGTGTTCGTCTGTCCATCAGTAGTTCCACCAGGCGGTGTTGGCGTCTTCGGGGCGTTTGCGCTGGAAGAACTGCGCGATCTCTTTCAGGCGCTCACCCGAACGGAGGTGGGTCCCGTTGGTGAGCTCGCGAATCACACAGAACCGCTTTTCGACTTCCGGAATCGGCTCCTGCATGATGGCATCGCCGCGCTGCTTATAGCTGTTTGCCGTCAACAGTGTCAATCAGCGCGAGCGACGAAAATGTCTGACGGTTGGCGCTCAGCGGGCGAACAATCGGCCGTTCACGCGGGCAAGCCCGCTCAAGTCGTGGACGTCGCTGTCGAAAGCCGGCACGGAGCTCCAGAAATGAGGACCGGGACAGCGCTCGCGGAGGACGGCGATGTTGACCGCGTGCGCGGCCGCGCGCGCCTCGTAGTCCGCGAAATTCTCGATCAGGCGGACCACGAGGCCGGGATCGCCCGCGAGTGCGGCGGGATCGCCGCGGAGCGCCAGCCACTCATCGGCTGCCTCGGGCGTCGTGATCGCGCTTTCCTGGACGCGGTTGACGACGAAGCCGCCAAACGGCATCGCCGCCGCCTGCAGTTTTCGATAGAAGAAAATCGCCTCGTCGATGGTCTCCGCGTTCGGACTGACGACGAGCGCGAAGCTCGATCGCGACGACCGCAACTGGTCCTCGACCTTTTGCGCGCGCTCGCGAAAGCCTGCGTGCATGCCCGAAAAGCTGCTGACGTAGTCCGAGATGTCTTTCAGCACTTCAAATCCGGTCATGCGCTGCAACACCGCGAACATCATCGCTGAGGAACTGGTCAGCATCCCGAAGCCGAACTTTCCGACCCGCGACGGACTGGTCAGGAACTTCAGCAGGCCGTCGTCCATGAAGCCGATCATCTTTTGCGGCGCGTCCAGAAAATCGAGCGCGTGGCGCGTCGGCGGCGTGTCGAGCACCAGCAGGTCGTAGGCCTTCGACTCGTGCAGCTCGTAGAGCTTCTCCATCGCCAT
The DNA here is from genome assembly GCA_963711765.1 of uncultured Acidobacteriota bacterium. Taxonomy (GTDB): domain Bacteria; phylum Acidobacteriota; class Vicinamibacteria; order Vicinamibacterales; family CAVVIG01; genus CAVQFC01. The sequence goes on from CAVQFC010000002.1 coordinate 492,834, forward strand.
GAATTCCTGCGAGCCGGCAATCGCTGACGAAATCTGCTGGTAGTACTTGTTGGCGAGAATCCGGCGCGCCTGATCGGGACTGGCCGCGAAGCGATGGACGAGATCGTCCCACGTGCCCTTGGTGTCGAGCATCATCGCAAACAGTCTGCCCGCCGGGCGCGGCACGCCCGACGCATCGAAGCGCGAGTCTTCGATGCGCGCCGGGGTGTTGCCGAGCTCGTTCAGACCCATCGCGTTGGCCAGCCGGCGAGCCGGATCGATGGTCAGCACGCACGCCGTCTTGCCGATCTGCGCCGCGTGCATCGCGATCGACGCCGCCATCGTCGTCTTGCCGACGCCGCCGCTGCCGACGCAGACGATGACGTCCCGGGCGCGGACGAGATCGTCGAGACTGGCGGCGGGTGCGGCGTCTGACACGGCGATCAGAGGGAGCCGAGATGGTCGGCGAGGGTTTCGACCTCGTGTGGACCGACTCGGGGAGTAGCCAGAAGCGGCAGAACCACTCGATGCTCGGGCAGCGCCGCATCGAGGCGACCGATCATCAGGTTCTGGTCCGTTCGCCGTGAAATGGTCGAGCGCGCGACCGCGAGCATGCTGCGAGTCAGGATCGTCGAGGTCGTCACGGTATCGAGTATCGCCTCGCCTTCAGGGAAGAGATCTGGATAAACGCCGTTGACGATCAACGCGCCGCGGGGAATGCCGAGGTCTGCCGCAGCACGATCCAGCTCGATCGATTCGTTGACCGGCATTTCCTCCGCCAGCGAGACGATGTTCAGGGCCGTTCGCGCCGGATCCGCCAGCAGCTTCCACATCCGCTCGATCATCGTGTAAATCGGACCGGCGGGCGCCATCCGCATGGCCATCTGCGGTGCCTTGAAGAGCGCCAGCGCGTGGCCGGTGGCCGGCGCGTCGAGCAGCATCAGATCGAACCTTGCCTTCGGCAGCGGCGCCATCACTTCGCGGTGCAGGCTTTCGATCTTGCCGAGCAAATTCAGCTCGTCGAGTCCGGGCGCGGCGGCGGTGAAATAACGCACCACCGGGTTGTCGAAGACCGCCTCGTAAATCATCTTGAACTTGACCGAGCGCATCGCGTATTCGCGCAGCGCCGCCCTGGCGGTCAGACACATCGCGACGATTGGCGGGGCTCCTGGCTGGCGCGGGTGGTAGACCGGCGCTCCGGCGTAGCCGACGATCGGTGCACCAAAGATTTGCGAAATTCTCTCGTGCTCGCCGATTTCGACAATCACGACACGCTTGCCGCGGCGCGCAGCGGCCACGGCCACTGCTGCGGTCACCGTAGACTTGCCGACGCCGCCCTTACCGGAAAAGATGAGAAGACGGCGGTTGAACAACGAGTCGGGCACCCCTCATTGTGCCCTGAGTTGTCGCTGGAGCGAGTGGGATCGCATCAACGACGCCCCTGCCTCCGGCACAGCGACCGCGGAGATCGCTAAGGTTTTCTTTGTTATTGAACTCTCTGCGAACTCTGCGTGCTCTGCGTTCAGACGTCGCAGTCATGGACCGGACCCCGAGGCGACGTGCGACCAGCCACAGGAGCGCGTACAACGCCATCCTGTGGACGACGTGCGTAGAGGTGTCCCGATCGGTCAGGTACTGGGAATTTTCCGAGCTGTTGACGAAACCGTGCCAGAGCTTGACGTAGCCGCACGTGCACATCGGCACACGGCCATCGCCAGTTCGACGAGTGACGTGGCGCCGACGATCGCGACGGTCGCCGAGGCGTCGATTCACCGGGGTCGCGGCCGCATGTGGTCGGCGGGACTATACGTCGTACGATCAGCCCGCGCCTGGTCCCAGCGCTCTTCGGGCGGTACGCAGCACTACGTGGTGTCGCGAACCGGAGGTGGGTCAACGGTGCGGCGGCGCCAGGATTGCGGCAGCGCCGGAAATCGAGACTCGTCGCGGCGATTCAGATCGTCCAGCCTGGACGCGTGCGCCATCAGCAGATCGCTCCGGGTAATGATGCCGACGACTCGTCTTGGCGCGTCCCTCGTCACGACCGGCAGGCGGCCGATATGGTGACGGACCATGACGTCCGCAGCATCCCGCAATGTCGCATCGTCGAACGCGACAATCGGCCCGTGAGCGAGCAGACTGCACACCGGGCGGTCGGCGTCGAGGTCGGCAGCCAGCAGTTCCCGACGCGTGATCACTCCCACGAGCAGACCGTCGGTGTCGAGTACCGGGAATCCCTGATGCGTCCCGGTCGCGGCCAGAGCCGCCCGTGCGTCCCGGACGGATTCGTCGCCAGGAATCGTCACGACCGGCGAAGTCGCCCAGCGCCGCACCAGCTGCATGTGGAGAAAGTCCACTTCAGGTCCCATCGAGAGCGGCACGCCGCGCCGGGAGATTTTCTCCGTCATGATCGAGTCGCGCATCGCCAGTCCGGAGATCAGGTAGGCAGCGGCGGTGCCGCCGAGAAGGGGCAGCAGCCCGAGCGGCTGTCGCGTCGTTTCGAAGGCGAAGACCACCCATGTCAGCAGGGTGTGGGAGGCGCCGCCAAACAGCGCGGCCATCCCCACCAGCGCCGAGATGCGGGGATCGAATCCCGCCGTCGGGAACAGGTACGCTGCCGCCACGCCGAACAACGCGCCGAACACGCCGCCAACGGTGAACAGCGGCGCCAGCGTTCCGCCCGACGTGCCGCTGGCGAGCGCCACCACCCAGGAGAGGAACTTCCACACGCCAAGCGCGAGCAACACCCGCCAGGGCAGCGACCCTGACAGAATGGCGGTGATGTTGTCGTAACCGACGCCGAGGGTGCGGGGACTGATCCATCCCACCAGACCGACCACGACGCCGCCGAGCGCCGGCCACCACATCCAGGGAATCGGCAGATGCTCGAACCCGTCCTCGACCGTGTAAAGCAGGCGGGTCACGCCGACGGCAAGCACACCCGCGAGCGCCCCGAGGACGATATAGCCCGCAATCGCGAAGCCGCCCGGCTGAACCAGGTTCGGCATCGGAAACACCGGAGCGGATCCGCGGAACCCCCACCGCACGGCGGTCGCCACCGTACTCGCGAGCGCCACTGGAATGATCGACCTGGCGCGCAGTTCGAACAGCAGCAACTCGAGCGCCAGCAGCACCGCCGCCACCGGCGATCCAAAAGTGGCCGCCATACCGGCCGCGGCGCCCGCGGCCAGGAGTGTCCGCCGTTCGATCGCCGTGATCGCAACGCCCTGCCCAATCAGCGAGCCGACCGCACCGCCGGTGGCGATGATCGGACCTTCGGCGCCAAACGGTCCGCCGGTACCGATCGCGATCGCCGCCGACAGCGGTTTGAGCCACGCCACTCGCGCCGGAATCCGGCTCTGATTGAGGACGATCTGCTCCATCGCTTCGGGAATGCCATGCCCACGAATGGCATTGGACCCGAATCGCGCCATCAGGCCGACGATGAGCCCGCCGAGAACCGGGGGAATCAGCACCAGGATGCCGAGGTGATTCAGCGCCGGCGAGGCGGAGGCCGACGACAGGCGGCCGTAGAACGAGAGGTTGGTCACGACCGCGATCAGCAGGCTCAGGCCTTCGGCGATCACGCCGGCGAGCGCGCCGACCACGATCGCCAGCACCCCGAGCAGCAGGACACGTCGATCGAGCGGCCGGGCCGGCCGTCGCAGACGGGCGGCATCGGGCGGGATGGTCAACGACGGCGCCACCGGTACCGCGTCGGTCAACGCGGCGTCGGACCGGCCGGCACCCAGGGTGCCATCACTGTTTATATTGGCTCCCATTTATTCGATCGTAGCATATCGACGCGCCGCCTCAGGATCCGGATCGGTCCGACATGCATTCGCTCGGATTTATCGCGGTGATGACGGTGGGGGGCACGCGTTCGAGGACGCGCCGGGCGGGCGAATGAGGAACCGAAAACAGCAGGAGCGGAGCACGTCCAACCGGATCGTGCCCCGCTCCTGGTCAGTGACTGGGTATCAGAACGCGAAGCGCAGCGTGAACTGAATCATGCGCATGTTGTTGGCCTGGTTGTTGATTTGGCCAAACGACGAGTTGCCGAACACCGAGCTCGCCGGCGCCGCCCACTGCACGATGTTGAAGATGTTCAACACCTCGATGCGGACCGTTGCCTGCGTCGATCCCCCGGTCTTGACGCTTTTGTTGATCGACAGGTCCACGTTGTTCCGCCACGGCGACAGCACATCGGGCAGCGTTCGCGGCGCGTTGCCGAACGTATTGGCCGCCGATGTCGTGAACGCACCCTTGTTGAAGTAGAGGTTGTCGGCGACGTTGTTGGTGATGCGGTCAGTGATGTCGCCGGCGGTGAGCACGCTCTGGCCTGGCACCAGATTCGGCCGTGGCGTGCCGCCAAACAGGAACGAGAGGCCGTTCGCACTCGTGATCAGCTGCGTCACGCCCATCGGGAACCCACTCTGAATCGTCGCGACGCCGGTGATCGACCAGTCGCCGAGCAGGATGTTGCTGATGCCGCTGTTGGCGTACTTGTGGCCCTCGCCGAACGGCAGGTTCACGGTCGGTGCAATCACCAGCTTGTGCGGCGAGTCGAGCAGGCTGCGGCCGTACTCGGCGTCCGGGTTGTAGTACGCCGAACCTGGAATCACTTCGTAGTTGTTCTGGATCCCGGGATTGCTCGAGTAGTAGTTGCTCTCGCCCCACTGGTTGTCGTTCAACCGGCTGTAGGTGTAGCTGAACGAACCGCCCCAGACACCGCTGACGCGTTTGCGGATCTGGAAAATGCCGGCGTTGTACTGCGAGTGGGCGCCGGTTGACTGCTGCATGTAGACGTTGCCGAACTCCGGGAACGGCCGCAGCAACTGGCCCACCGTCGTCGTCGCCTGGCTGGCGAACTGGCCGGCTCCCGCCACGCCGAAGAACGGGATTCGGCACCGACTTCAGGGTATCTGCGACCTGGGTCTGGTACTTCGGATCGATCTGGTTGATGTTGATCAGGGCGTTGGTCGAGCCGCCCCAGCCAGGTTGCTGCCGGTCAGGCCGGTGTAGCCAAGCTGAGACGGTCAGCCCGCCAGGCAGCTCGCGCTGAAAGTCGGCCGAGTACTGCTGTACGCGCGGCGCGCCCTTGTTCGGATCGACGAAGTAGATGTCGCCGCCGGTGCCCGTCAGCAGGCCCAGCGTATTTCCGCTCGGCTGTACCAGTCCGGCCGGGAACGGGTTGCTGAGCGTGACCGTCGGCACTGCCCGAGGTCTGCGGCAGCGTCGTCGTCGCCGAGTAACCGATCTGACCCCACCCGGTCGTGCCGGCGGCCGGATAGTTCCACGGCGAGTAGTAGAGGCCCCAGCCTCCGCGCAGGACGGTCTTGCTCGTCGAGGCTGTAGACCGCGCCGATGCGCGGCGCCGTCTTGAGCGCCGGCTGATTGCCCTGGACGGTAGGCGCGCCGTTGACGCCGGCGAACACCAGTCCGCCCAGAATCTGGCGCCGCTGCCCGGTGACCGGATCGATCAGGTTGACCGTGTTGTTGAGCGGGTTGACCGTCCCCTGGTCGAAGTTGACGGTCTGATCTGATTGTCTTTCTCCTTCATGCCCGATCTCGTGTCTCGAGCCGGAGGCCGTAGTTGATCGTGAGGCGATCGTTCACGCGCCAGTCGTCCTGCGCGTAACCCGAGAAGTAGCGGACGTAGCCGTCGAGGTTCGTGTTCAACGGGATGCTGCTGGTGCTGCCCTGTGGATAGCCGAGCAGGAGATCGGCGAGCGCATTGTTGCTGAAGCCGCCGCTGAAGCGTGATAGGTGCCGGTGGACGCGCCGTAGTTGAGTGAGGTCGCGCCGATCGTCCGGAAGTCACCGCCGGCCTTGACGTTGTGGATGCCCTTCAACTTGCTCAGCGTGCCGTTCGCGCCGTACTGGTAGTAGCCGTTGGCCTGGCGATTGGTGAAGCCGCTGCTCTTGTAGCCGGTGATCGCCATGGTCGGAAAGCGGTTGGTGTCCGACATCGCGCTGGTCAGGGCCGGATTGTTGTAGAGCGCCGTGGCATCGAACGGGTACGGCAGGTTGTAGTTGTCGTCGAAGTGGTTGTAGCCACCGCGCAGCGTGAGCACGGTAGACGAGTTCAGGATGTAGGTATTGTTCACGACGAAGGTCTTGATGACGCGATCGAGCTGATAGCTGCGCGCCGACGAACTTGTTCACCGGGTTGTAGTTCGAGTTGGCCTCGTGCGTGACCTGGCGCAGCAGGAATCCGCTCAACGACACCGATTCGTTGAAGTGTTGATCGACCTTACTCGTGATCTGATAGGCCTGGTTCGGCAGCAGGTCGGTCATGCTGAAGTTCGACTGGCCGTTGTCGACCTGGGTATTCGCGGTCGGAAAGTAACTCGCGAGCGCGAGGCCGACCGGGTTCAGCCGATTCGCGGGAATCTGGTTGTTGGGAAACGCAAGTCCCGTCAGCGGATCCTTGATGGTCACCGGCGTGCCGCTGCGGGTGACGCCGTTGAAGTTGCCGGCCAGTTCCGCCGCCGTCGGCACCAGGAACGTGCTCTGCTGCGGCTGGTTGTCCACGTATTTTTCGCCCGCGAACCAGAAGAACGTCTTGTTCTTGACGATCGGTCCGCCGCCACCGCCGCCGCCGTTGCGCCAGTACTCGGGGACGTTCGGCTGATTCAGCAGTTTCGGAATCAGCAGCTGCTGCGACCAGGCCCTCGGGCGGAACACGCCGTACGCCGAACCGTGATAGGCGTTGGCGCCCGACTTCGCGGTCATGTTCATGACGCCGCCGCCGGTTCGGCCCATTTCCGAATCGTAGGTGTGGACCTGAACCTTCATGTCCTGAATTGCCTCGATCGTCGGGTTGGTCGACGCGCGATTCTGCAGGTCGGTGACCGGAAAGCCGTCGACCAGGAACTGATTGGCGCGGACCGGGCCGCCGCCCATGGAGACGGCGGAGTTGCCGACCTGATCCTGCATGCGGTTCCAGTGGGCGTTGCCGCTGGTCTGGACCGTCGGTTGCAGGTTGGCCATCAGGAACACACTGCGTCCCGGCGTCGGAATCGATTCGAGCGACTTGGTGTCGAGCACGTCGCCGGTCGACGCGTTCGCGGTTTCGAGCAGCGGCGCTTCGGCGGTGACGGTGATCGTCTCCTCAATCGCACCGAGTTCAAGGCCGATGTCGATGCCGATGAACTGCTGCGTGCCGACCCGGACGCCCTTGCGCTCGAAGGTCTTGTAGCCCTGCACCACCGCTTTGATGGAATAGCTCGACGGATCGACCGCCGGAAATGAATACTCACCCACGCCGTTGGTCACGGTCTCGCGCGTGGTGTTGTTCTGTTCGTTCGTCAGTGTGACGGTGACGCCGGGGATCACGCCCTGCGCGTCCTTGACGACGCCGCGCACGCCGCCTTGGAATGACTGAGCCGAGGCTCCCACGGCGACGCCGAGCACGAGCAAGCAGGTCGCCAGCAACCTAGACCAGAATCGACGAATTTCCACATCAACCTCCCGGCGATCACGCCGCAGCAGCCGAAGACGGATTTATGACCGCCACTGTGTAACATTTATGTCTGCTAAAAGCCACAGAATTGTCGCGAGCGGACCTAGGCTTTTGTCTGTCCGCGGCAGGAAAACGTCAATTGTGCGCGGCGCGCAGCTCGATGACGTTGGCGGCGACTGGCTCAGAGGCGAGGTGCGGATCGCGAACGCGACCGGGCACGCCTGGCGTTTTCTTCGAGCAGCATCGGCGGGTGCGCTCCGGCGTCCCTGGGGGTGACCGCGCGAGCCACCATGCTCAGCGCACCGGCCAGCGCCCGTCGCTTCTCGGACGCCAGGCCGGCGATGGCGTCGATGAGTCGTTCCTGCACCGCGGCCGGCGTGTCCGCGAGAGCGCGGCGTCCACGCGCCGTCACATCGAGCCGCTGGCGTCGCCGATCTTCGTCGACCGCCACCTTCGCGACCAGTCCGCCAGCGACCAGGCGCTGAATCACGACCGACACCGAACTCTGGTGCGTAAACGTCAGCGCCGCCACGTCGTTCACCGAGGCGCCCGGGTGCTCCGCAATCTGCTGCAAGGCGAACAGCTGCGCGCTGCTCAGACGGCCCCGTCGCGAGGCAGCCGGGGCGGCCAGGCGAAGCGCCTGAATGATGCGACGCAGCGCATCGAGGGCGGTACGCACGTCAGCGTCGCTGGCGCTGCGCGCCGCAGGCCGATCCGCTTTCCGAGTTCGTGCCATGGCACGATTCTAGAGCGATCTGCAGTTCCACGCCGTGTCCGGCTTTAGCGGGACTCGATCGTCCGCCTGAAGGCGGACGCTACAACTTTTCGGAAGCGCCGGCCGCCGGCCGACGACCGTCAGGCGCATCAAGCAGCGACGCGATCCAGAAACAGCCGGCCGCCGCGAGCACAGAAACGCCGGCGATGATCGCGGCCTCCGCGCGCGGTTCCTTGAGCGCGTCCAGCCACCCGAGCAGCGTGACGACCATGTCGCCCATGAGGATTGCGTTCTGACGTGCCTTCTGTTCTGAATATCCAGGCAGCAGTTCGTCGAGCGTCGGGCCCGAATGCGCGAATTTCCAGTAGAAGGTGCCGGCGGAGACGAGCCCGACCACCATCACCGTGGCGCCAATGAATCGCAGCCGCGCCGACGACATCATTTCTTCATCAGCTGGTCGTAGATCAATTGATATGGCTCTGACGTGACGCCGAGACCGCCGCGGAACGGCTGATCCAACGCGAAGATCATGAACAGGACCATCCCGATCAGCAGCGACACCAGCGCCAGAAACAATTCGTGCATCCGCCCATCGTCCACCGGGAAGAGGTACGACGCGAAGATGCTGACCGCGGCTCCGAGCAGGACGACCAGCCACATCACGCCGGGAAGGCCGCTTCTGACGGCGTCCAATCGCAGACGCCGGGCGTCGACCAGCTGGTTGAAGGCGCGCAGCGCCTCACCATGCAGCAGCGACTGGCTCTGGTTCGCCGGCTGAAACGCGAAGAGCGTCGCCTGAACGCGGTCCAGGAACGGGATGCCGCCGGTCGGGATCTGGCCCGCGACCTGAAGCGGCCACGACACATGAATGATTTCCTGAATGTAGTCGCGCAACTCACTCTGGATCTCCGTCCTGGCCGGCTCGGGATACCCACTCGCATCACGGTAGAGTCCGGCCACGGACGCGGCCTCTTGTGAAGCCACGCTGGCGACGTTGTTGTGCGTCTCGAATACGTTGACGGCTATCAGCGCGGCCACCAGGCCGTAGAACACCATCACCGAATGGATCATCGGTCCGCTGAAGTGTCCGTGCTCACGTCCGAACCGGATACCGGAGAACAGGAAGCGCCGTGTCAGCTTGAGTCCACCGAGCGTCAGGCCGATCATCGTGACGATGATCACTGCGCCGGAAATCGGCAGCGGCAGGTTGTACAGAAGCTCGACCACAGTGGCGAAATCCTATCATCGGCAAGGATCGCAGCCACTGGCAAAAGCGCCAGCCAGCGGAGCGCGAGGTCGATCAGCACGACATCGGAGTTTTCCTGCGGCCGCTCGAACACGAGCTCGCGACCATCCGGCGAGACGTCGAAATCTCCGATCAGCATGCCGCGATCGAAATTCGTCAGCTGGCGCTCAGCGCAGGACCTCAGATCGACGGCCCACAGGTTCTTGTGCTCGATGTCACCACGCAGCACGATCAACGTGTCCTGACCCGGACGGAAGCGGAATCGTCTGGCGCCGCGGATCAACGTCAAATCCGGAATGTGGTACGGCTGACCGCTGTCGGTGATCGATTTCAGCGGGAACGTCGTGCCGATGTCCGTGCCCGAGTAGACGAGGAAGCCGCCGGTGGGTGACCACGCCGGATAGCGCGCGTAGTCGTCGACGACCCGGACGGCCGTCCCGGTATTCACAGCGATCCGGAAAAGGCGCGGCCTCCCGCCCTCGTTGACAGCCGTCACGATCGACTGAGCATCGGGCGACCACGCTGGCGCGCCGCGAAAGTCGAGCGCGTCGCCAACCGTGCGCGCCCCAGTCCCATCAGCGGTCATCACCACGAGACGACGTGTGCCCTGGTCTTCGATCAGAAAGGTGATGCGATCTTCGTTCGGAGCGATTGCAGGGCCGCCGACGACCCGCGCGGACGAAGCGGTCCAGAGTTCGGTCGCGGCGCCGTTGGCGAGCTTCCAGATACTGTCAGAGGCGGCGTTCGACGCCACATACAGAAGGTAGTGGCCTGCCAGTCTCGGCAGTCGTCCCTGAGAACTGGGAGCGCGATCTTTTGAGCGGCGGACGACTCGGCCGGTTGATCACAGGATGTTGACCGCTCGCGCGGCGAGAAGCACCAGCACGGTCAGCGAAATGATCGACTGCATGATCATCAGCGCCTTACCCCACCGCGCCAACACCGCGGTGTCGGTCGGCGAAAACGCGGTGCTGGTGTTGAACGCGAGGAAGAGGTAGTCCACGAAATTCGGCGACCATCGCTGCTGCCCCGCCGAGATCTTGGCTTCGGGCAGCATCATCATCTGCGGAAACAGAAACGCACCAGCGGCATGACCTTCACGCGTTTCGCGACCATGTGGACCGCCGGCATCGAGGCGCCAGTACCAGAGCGCGAAGACGAGGATGTTCGCGACCCAGATGGCAGCGGCGGACACCAGCAGCTGGGTTGCCGACTCGTGGTGCGACGGCAGTGCGGTGACCAGACGAATCACCGACGCGATCAACTCGACGGTCAGGACGGAGGTAAGGGTGAAGCCAAGGGCGCGGTCGAGGCGATGATGTCCGGTCCAGTGCGTAATGATCGTCGGCACCAGCAGCACGGCCACCACCGCCGCGAACAGCCACGGCGGGCCGACCGGCAGACCGGGAGCCAGTGCCAGATAAATCCCGCCGACCGCAGCCGCTGCGATCAACGCCTGCCATCGCGGTTCGCGATTGGTGCGCGAGACTCGGGAGCGGGTGGCGGCCGCCGCCTTCTGCATACCGATTCAGTATTGCATGGCGAGACCGCGCGCGGACTCGGCGCCTCGCGTGTGAGTGGAGCGCCGCGGACACGATCCGAAAGTTTCAGATCGCGTCCGCTTTGCGCTCGCAGCTAGCGGTTCTCGGTGCCGGACGGATGATTGTTGTGGTGATCGTCTCGCTGCGGACTGTGATCCCAGCCGTGATTGTGGTTCACGTTGCCGTGACTGCCTTCCCAATGACCGGCATAGTAACGACTGCTGGAGTGATAGGGGGCGACCCAATACGCGCCCGCGTACGGCGGCCGCGTCCAGTAGCCGTCATGCCACTTGTAGTGGCCGCCCTGCGGGTACTGATAACCCTCCACCCAGACGTAGTCCGGACCGGGTTGCGAGGGGACGTGGTACGCGTGCGGCGGTGGCGGCGGCGTTCCGATGTGGACATCGAACGTGACCTGAGCCAGGGCCGCCGCCGGCGCCAGCAGGAGTGCGGCAAGCGCGAGTGTGGGCAAGTGTTTTCTCATACGGCTTACTAGTGCAAGTGCCAGGCCACCATTCTGGCGCTCGTTCACGTCCTACTCGGACGTCTTTGCGCTTGCAACAATAGCGCGGCGAGCACGCGATTACATCCGTGTCATGCGTTGGGTCTCTGACAGACGACTCGGGAGCGGAAAATACAGTGTGATAGGGTGACCGCGGCGCCTTTCATCCTGGTTGTTGACGATGAACGCGACGGCCGCGAGATGCTCGCCGAGTACCTGCGATTTCGCGGATTCACAGTGGTCGCCGCTTCAGATGGTCAGGCCGCAGTGACCTACGCCAGCACCAACCGTCCCGCACTCATCCTGATGGACTTGCAGATGCCAGTCCTGGACGGATACGCCGCCACCCGTAAGCTCAAAAGCCAGCCTCACACGCAGGACCTCGTGGTCATCGCGCTCAGCGCGCATGCCATGACCGGTGACCGGGGCAAGGCGCTCGACGCCGGGTGCGATGCCTACGTGCCCAAACCGTACGATATTATTGCCCTCGCCGACGCGCTCGAACGTGTTCTCCAGCACGGTCGAACGGCATTGCGTTCGATTCCAGACTGACGACATCTGCGCAGCGATAAGCAGCGCCCGCCCTACCCAAACTGCTGTAGCTCTCGAACGAGATGAAGTCTCCCGCGAACTTCGGGCTCACCGCGTAGCCGGGCAGCTCCAGATGCACTTCGGCCCCGCCGGCCACAGGTCGCCAGACAATATCCTGCGTCGATCCGGTCAACGTGCTGGCATACGCCACCAGACTCCCATTCGTGCTCGGATAGGATTGTTGCCAACCGGGAGAATCCGCGACGATGCTCGTCGTCCAGGCGCCGCCAGACTTCACCGCCTGCCAGATGTCGCAGTCGGACGCCGACGTCGGACAGTGCTGCCACACGACGACATTTCCATCCGGCGACACCGCTGGATTTTCATCGATGGACGTGTCGTTCGTCATTCGCTGCGAGACATTGCTCGCGAGGTGGTGGATCACCAACTCGCCGGATTTCTCGGGGCCCAAGTCGATGTACGCAACGGTGTTGGCGCCGATCGCCGTGCCGATCCTGGTTGTGCCGGAGGCCGGATCGATCTCGACCGGCGCAACCGTCGGCGTGGCGGCGTCGAACATCATGATCGCCACGACCCCTGTACCCGGTACAACCACAGTGACACACGAGAACACGATTCTGCTGCCGCTGATGCCGGCGAGGAAATCGCGGACCCCGTCCCGATTGGGATCTCCGCGTCGACGTTGGTCGAGAAGTTGTAGTAGTGAATCCTCAGCTCTGACGTATACGCGACCCAGTCACCGCTGACGTGCGGATCGAATTGGTCGCCGGGGTCGAGGGAGATGGCCACCGACGTGAGCGCGGGCGTCTGATAGACGATCGGCGCGATGGCCGCCAACGTCGCGGGCACCAGAGCGGCGAGCGCCAGCGCTACGAGCAACCGGGAACGCCGCCGCGTCTCTTTCAGGAACTGGCTCATCGCATCTCTCCCATCGCGGGCGGTCGCCCACGTTTCAAGACGCGACAGAACCCCGCAAACGGGATCAAGTTGCCGAATTACGGTGCGTTTCTGGATTCCCGGGTTCCCGGGAAGGGCGGGCAGACTATTGCGTCACGACGATAGTGCCGCTTTCGTTCGCGTGCTGCGTGCAGTGAAACGGATAGGTCCCGACGGCGGTGAACGGCACCGGATCGTCCGCCGCACTGGTCGGGGCGATGCTCCCGGTGTCGAATACGCCGGGATCGGTCGCGGTGTGAGCCAACGTATCGGAGTTCAGCCAGTTCACTGACTGACCGACCTTCACGTTCAGCGGATTCGGTGAGTATTGCCCGGATCTGATCGTGATCGTCATTAGGTTAGGCGGATTGGTGCCTTCGGGATTGGTGGCAGAGACCGGCGAGCTACTGTTCGAGTTACTGCCGCAGCTGATCGCCGAGAGCGCGATCACGAATAGAGCAGCGACAGCGATCGGCCGGGCAGCAGAGCGAACGTCGGTAGACATGCGGCCATCAAAAGCAACAGACATGCCGCGCTGCATGCGGCATGCCCATCCAGCTCAGCGACGGTTGCCCATCACCACCCAGACAATCAGGACAACCAGCAGCAGTCCGCCGATGCCGCCACCCATCGCCGGCCCGCCGTAGTAGTACCCGCCGCCACCGCCGAGAAGCAACAGCACCAGCAGGATGACCAAAATGAGGTTCATGCGTACTCTCCATCCGACTCCCGCGTCGTTGCGGGCAGGTCGAACGAGGAGGATGCATAGTCGAGGCCAACGACCGACCGGCTGGCGACGGTCAGTCGTGCAGAACGACGGTGAGCAGGGAGTTGTTGACCTTCAACCCGTCGGCGTAGTCGATGAAGCCGAGGCGTTGAAACTTCTTCATGAAGAAGTTGACCCGGGACCGCGTCGTGCCGACCATCTCCGCGAGGGTCTCCTGGGACACCGCCGGCACCTCGCGTACCGGCTGATCGTGCTTGCCATACCGTGCGAGCAGCAGCAGCGTCCGCGCCAGCCGCTTTTCGCTGGAGTTGAACAACTGATCGATCAGGTCCTCTTCGATGCGAATGTTCCGCGCCAGCAAGTGCGTGATGAACCGATCGGAAAACGTGTGCTGCTCGTGCAGGAGGTCGATCATCTCCTCTTTGTCCACCACCAGGATCGTGCTGGCGACCACGGCGGTGGCGCTGCCCATCCGAACCGCTTGCCCCGCCAGGCAGCCCTCGCCGAAAAATTCGCCGGCGCCGAGCATCGCCACGACGGCTTCGCGGCCGGCCTTCGAGATCACCGACAGCTTGATCCCACCTGCCTGAATGTAAAGGACGTTGTCGCAGAGATCGCCCTGCGAGAACACCTTCTCGCCTTTGCGGAACGTGGCGACCGTTCTCGAAACACCGGCGGAGTCGAGGAATGCCTGCGCGTCGAATGGCGGCTTACGCTTGGATGTCATGCTCAGACCCGACCGGGCAGAAAGGCGCTGCCCTGTACGCTGGCCGGCTCACATCCGGACGATCAATGGTACAGCTAAGTTAGGTTTCGACGGGGATGCTTCTGACGGCGGGCTCGGCCGATTCGGCCGAGTCCGCGCCGGCGGCAGGAGGCTGTTCGGCCAGCGATGGATCAAGGGCCACGATCGGGTGGCGCCGCAGCTGAGCCTCGTGGAACCGGGAATATGGCACCAGCACGGGAAGCGGCGCAATCGGCTCGTCGCTCACGGCCGGAATGCCGCCTTGTTCGTCGTCCGGGACTGATCCTGCGACGCGAGGGCATCGGCCGCGTCTTTTTTCTGCCGGGCCAGCTCGCGAGCCGGCGCATCGCGCTGATCGAGCATCACCGCCCGCGCCTCGGCCACCTGCGCGAGGCCATCAAGCTTCGGCGACGTCACGATCAGGCGAAAGCCGTCGCCGAACGGCGACCGGTAAAGCACCAGCGCGCAGTCGGGATCAGTCCAGCGCGCGATGGCGGTTCCGGACTCCTGGTCGAGTTGGGAGACCGCGATCCGACTGCCCTTGGCAGCCGACGTCGACGGCGATCCGTACTCGACCGAGATCGCGTCGATCAGGTCGGCGTTGGTCATCCCGATGGTGCGATCGTGGTCGTAGTCCACGACCATTCGCGACAGTTGACCGACGTAGAAGCTGAAGACGATCTGCTTGACCGGATCGCGCGACGCACCCGAAAGATCGGCGCTCGTATACGGACGCTGCCAGCGGAATTCCTGCATCAGCTCGGGGCGTTCGTGGACCACGATCGCCTGCGACGCTGTCATGCCGGTTATCGCTGCGACCGACGCGAGGTCGGCGCCGAGGACAAATTCCCGATAGCGCGATCGCTGCTGTGAGTTCAACGCTGACGTCGAAAGCACGACGGCAAGCGCAACAGCGCCAAGAGCGCGCGCGCCAGTCACGAGCGGCCGGCCCTTGGCGTGGCGCCGTTGTCAACGGCGTAGAGCAATTCCGCGACGGTCGGCGCTGCCGCGCCGCGCCAGACCAGCAGCATCACCGCCGGCGGCACCAGGCAGGCCGTCAGCACCAGTTCGAGCAAGCCGAGCGTCAGCGGTGCGCCGCTGACAACCCCACCCGCCGCAACGACCGCGCCGCCAGCCAACCAGCCACCGGCGATCCACACACGAGAGGTATCGTTCAACACGTCTACATTTCCTTCCGTACCCGACACGAGGCCACACACCATGATGGGGCGAGCCGCGTCACCCCGCTGTCCACTATTGAACAGCAGTGGCCGAGGCCCGGACGCGTTGGCGTCCGAGCCTCTCGACGCTCGACTACCGACTAATACATCCCGCCCATGCCGCCACCGCCCGCGCTCGCGGCGTCCTTCTTTTCTTCCGGCAGGTCGCAGATCAACGCTTCCGTGGTCAGCAGCAGCGACGCGATGGACGAGGCGTTCTGGAGCGCCGAGCGGACGACCTTCGCCGGGTCGATCACACCGGCCTTGACCAGGTTCTCGTAGGTGTCGGTCAGCGCGTTGAAGCCTTCTTCGTCCTTCATCTCGCGCACGCGCTGGACGACGATCGAGCCTTCGTGACCGGCGTTGGTGGCGATCCAGCGCATCGGCGCCTCGATCGCGCGTTTGACGATGTTGACGCCGATCTGCTGATCGCCGGCGAGCTTCATACCGTCGAGCACCTTCGACGCGCGAATCAGCGCGACACCGCCGCCGGGCACGATGCCCTCTTCGACGGCCGCCTTGGTCGCGTGCATGGCATCCTCGACGCGCGCCTTCTTCTCTTTCATCTCGGTTTCGGTGGCCGCGCCGACCTTGATCACGGCAACGCCGCCGACCAGCTTGGCGAGGCGCTCCTGCAGTTTTTCGCGGTCGTAGTCAGAGGTGGTGTCTTCGACCTGTGCGCGCAGTTGCTTCACTCGGCCTTCGATCGCGGCGGAGGTGCCGGCGCCTTCGACGATCGTGGTGTTGTCTTTGGTGATCGTGACCTTCTTCGCCTTGCCCAGGTCCTCGATCTTGATGTTTTCGAGCTTGAGACCGAGGTCGTCGGTGAGCGCCTTCCCGCCGGTCAGCGTCGCGATGTCGTCAAGCATCGCCTTGCGGCGATCGCCGAAGCCGGGTGCCTTCACCGCGGCGGCGTGCAACGTGCCGCGCAGCTTGTTGACGACCAGCGTCGCCAGGGCTTCGCCTTCGATGTCCTCGGCGATGATCAGCAACGGCTGGCCAAGGCGCGCGACCTGCTCGAGCACGGGGAGCAGGTCTTTCATGGAGCTGATCTTCTTTTCGTGAATGAGGATCACCGGGTCCTCCAGCACGACCTCCATCCGCTCGGGATCGGTCACGAAGTACGGCGACAGGTAGCCGCGATCGAACTGCATGCCTTCGACCACATCGAGCGAGGTCTCCATGCTCTTGGCTTCCTCGACCGTGATGACGCCGTCCTTGCCGACCTTGTCCATCGCGTCCGCGATGATCTTGCCGATGGTCTCGTCGTTGTTCGCCGAGATGGTGCCGACCTGGGCCACCATGTTGCCGCTGACCGGCTTCGCCATCCGTTTGATCTCGGCGGTCAGCGCCTCGACCGCCTTTTCGATGCCTCGCTTGATGTCCATCGGGTTCGCGCCGGCGACCACGTTCTTTGCGCCTTCGCGGTAAATCGCCTGTGCCAGGACGGTCGCGGTGGTGGTGCCATCACCCGCCGTGTCCGACGTCTTGCTCGCGACTTCCCGCACCATCTGCGCGCCCATGTTCTCGAGCGGATCTTTCAGCTCAATCTCTTTCGCGACCGTGACGCCGTCCTTGGTGATGGTCGGCGATCCGAATTTCTTGTCGATCACGACATTGCGTCCCTTGGGGCCGAGCGTCACCTTGACCGCGTCCGCCAGCTGGTTGATGCCGCGCAGGACCGCCTGACGCGAGTGTTCGCCGTAGATAATCTGCTTTGCCATGTAATCTTTCTCCTACTTCGCGTGCTTCGCGACGATCGCGCCTTCGATGACGCCGAGAACTTCGTCCTCTTTCATGATCAGGTAGTCGTTGCCGTCGAACTTGATCTCCTGCCCCGAGTACTTGCCGAACAGGATGACGTCGCCCGCCTTCACGTCCGGCGTCTGCCGCGTGCCATCGTCCTTGACCTTGCCGTTGCCGGCGGCGATGACGGTGCCCTGCTGCGGCTTTTCCTTGGCGCTGTCGGGAATGATGATGCCGCCGATCTGCTGCTCACCTTCTTCGATGCGCTTGACGATGAGACGGTCGTGAAGGGGTCTGACATTCATGGTTTCAACTCCGGATCAACTGGCGTGACGGGTGAATTACGGGTTCAACAAATACGGCTGCGCGCGCAATTCGCGGCTCAGCCTCGCGTGGCGCAGCCGCCACGGCTCGAACCGGCGCGCGATGGCGCTGAACAACTGCGCCTTGGCCGGCGACGTCTCGTGCTCGGCCGCGCGACTGAAGAAACCGGCGCCGAGCTGTCCATACCAACGAACGTTGTATCGGGGACGCATCTGGTCCTCGAAAAATCCCGCCAGCAGCAGGCACTGCGCGCCGGCGGTTTCCATCATCAGGGCGTCGGTCAGCAGCGCGCTGTTCGCGACGAACTGGTCGAAGATGTCGCCGAGGCTGGCCGGCGCCGGAACGTCGACGGCCGGCTGGGTGGAGACTTGCGCGTAGTGCGCCAGCAAGCTGGCGTTGTACAGCAGTTCGCGGCGATCGACGGTCGGGTCGCATAACTCCTCCAGCTGTGCGGCGAAGAACTCCAGCGTCTGGCGATGGTCGATCGCGAGCAGCTCCCGGAAGGGCCGCATGACACTCCAACGTGGGAGGCCTTGATGAGTGGCTGAAGCGGAGGGCGGAAAATACCGCGGAAGGCTGCAGGAGCTCAGGAAAGCGAGACCTTTTGACTCTACTCCAGTCGAGACCTCGTCACAAATCGCCCACGCACATCTGCCCGTTCCCGTTGTGTGCTCATTTGCACACCGCCTCGGGCCGCAGAGGCCCCGTCAGGCCGGGCGATCGAACAGTCCTGACGTCACGCCAACCGCCATCGGGAACCGGGGCAGGTCGATCGTAAAGACGCAGCCGATTCCTGGCAGAGACCGTGCGTAGACCCTTCCCAGGTTCGCTTCTATCGCCCAGCGGCTGAACGAGAGGCCAAGGCCAAGACCTGTCCGGTCGGCGCCGCGCTGTTCAAACGGTCGGAACAGATCGTCCACATCCCCTACCGGCAGGCCGCCACAACGATCCTCGATCTCGATGAGCACGCGATCGGCGCTGCTGCGCACGCGCAGCGTGACGGTGGTGCCGGAATGGGTGAACTTCAAGGCGTTCTGCAGCAGATTCATCACGACTGCACTGACCACCAGTCGATCGACGTCGATCGCCAGCTGTTCGTCAACCGAGAGGATCTCGAGGTCCACTGCAGCCACCTGTGCCGCCTGCCTGGCAGTGGGGGCGAGATCCTGGATCACGCTGGAGACCGGGACAAGTCCGCGATGATGCGCACCGTCGGTGGTCCGCACTTCCTCGAGCGATCGCGCGATCAAGTCGCGGGCGCCGCGCAGGCTGCGCGCAAGCACGCTGCCGGTGCTGCCGGCGATCCCGACGTTGCCGGTTTTCAGGACCTCGAACGCGACGGTCGCCGTCTGAACCAGGTTGCGAAGCTCGTGGGAGAAGTAGCCCAAGCGCTCATTCTCGCGGGCGGCATTGCCATCGATCGTGGCCTGAATCCGCTGCCGGCCAAACTCGGTCACCGCGCTCGCAATTGCATCGTCGAGACATGCGTTCAGCAGTCGGAAGTCGGCGGCGGCGATCGGCGCGTCGAGTTCGCTCGCCAGTTCGGTGATCGACTGACACACGTCGCCGTAGTCGTGCACCACCTGCGAGACAGTGAACCCCTGCTCCAGGAGGTCCTGACCGTGCAGAATCGCGGTCCTGCCGATGTCAGGGCCGTCCGACAAACCGGCTCGCAGCGCCTCGACCAGTTGATCCAGGAAGACCGGTACGCCGTGATCGATCTCCGCGGCGGTAGGGGTCGGAATCGATCGGATCGCCACCTTTGCCCGGCAACGACGGACGATCTCTTCGCGATTCAGCGAAACGAATTCAAATAGCATGAGTAGTTGCCAGGAGTTGCCTAAATTGGGGAGTTGCCGGGAGTTGCCGGGAGTTGCCAGCTTAGGCTCCAGCGGCGGCCAAAGCTGTCTCGTTTTGCACACCCCTGCATAGGGATGATGTGATCGCGGCGGAACGCTGTGCCGTTTTGCACACCATGCCGGCCAAATCGCCCATATGGTTGTGGAATGAGCGTCATTGGATGGTTGGAGCAGCAGGGCTGGCTCGCGAAGAGCCCTTCGCCGGCACCGGTAGTCAGCCAGGCGCCACCCACGCGGGCGGTGTCAGGAAAGTACCGGCTCCTCTACAAGTACCTGGTCGAGCGCTACGCGGACCGGATCGTCATGACGTTCTCCGAGGTTGAAGACGTGCTCGGTTTCAAGTTACCCGACGAGGCCCGGCGGGAAGAGGCGTGGTGGACCCGGCAGACACCGAGTGTGCCGCCGTCGAATCAGTCGGACGCGTGGATCTTCGCCAGCCGGTTCGCGACAGCCAACGTGCCGGCGCAGATCGTAGTATTCGAACGCCTGCCGTAAGGCGAGGACCAGAGCCGACAGATCGCCCCATTCCCCAATCGAACGCTGACCTTGATCCGTTGGTTCAGCGCAAACCGCCCCTCGACGCTCAGGATCTCAGGATTCCATTCGGCGTAGCCTTCCCCACGCGTGAGGATGGCCCACACGACGTCCGGAGACGCGTCGATCATCGCTCCGGTTACGTAGTGACTTGAAGGCACGGGTGCTGCTCGAAGTCGCGGATGTGACGAGTGTCCAGGTCGGGCAACCGGCTAGGTGGGGCGGCGGTACTTGGAATCGTCTTTGATGGCGGACGCCGCGGCCGGCCGGCGGATGACGACGTCCTGGCCGTCGGACATGCCGACGCACACCTCCCAGAGACCGACAGCCTTGGCGTTGAACTTCACCGGAATCATCTTCTCGGCGTCCACGCCCATCCAGTCCGAGAGCAGTTCGTTGGTGCCGCCGAAGGTGACCCACTTCACGCCGGCCGGTGTCCGGATGTGCGGCGCCGCAACAACCGGCTGATTCGATGAACGGCCGGGCACGTCGGGGTAAAAGTAAAAGCCGGGCATGTCCATCGGCCACTTGTCCGGACGACCGCGCGTCCAGCGCGGCGCTGACTGATACGCGAGGACGTAGCCATCGGGCCGCTGAAAATGGCTGTAAGGATTGGTCCGTGAGTCTTCGGGCGTGACGTCGCCGCCCAGGCGTTTCGCCACGGCCTCGAGATCGGCGAGTGAGTCCACGCCGAGCATCAGGCCGGTCCAGTAGTCGCCGTTGTATTCGTTATCCACCGACAGCACGTCGTAGCGATAGTTGGGCCGCGTGTCCTTGAGATGGCCGTGCGCGTCCACGGAGCATTGAATCTCGATGAACGCATCCTTGCCATGCGGGCCGTTGCCGAGCGGCACCATGTGGCACGAGATGTCGCGGACCCACTCGCCGGTCCAGAAACTGAGGCCGGTCTCCTTACGCAGGCGCGCCGCCGACTCGAAGGCGTTGCGCGCTCCCAGCGAGAAATGATTGATGTGGATGTTCATCGTCGTGTCCTGAACGTGATCCTCGCCGTCTAACGTCAGTCCGTGAACTTCGAAACGGGCACGGCGTCCGAAGCCGCCGGCCGGCGAATGACGATGTCGTCGTGGCCTTCGACGCCGACCGAGACCGCCCACACGCCGAGCGACTTCCCGTTGAACTTCAGCGGCAGCATCTCCACGTACTGCATGCCGCCCAGCCAGTCCGCGAGCTGCTGCGCGGTGCCGCCGACCTCGACCCATTTGATGCCGGTCGGACGCACTTGATTCGGGATCGGATGCGTCGGCTGACCGCTGGAGTGCCGCGTGCGGTCCGGGTAGTAGTAGATGTTGGGCAGTCCCTGCATCCACACTGTGCGCTTGGTCACCGGCGTGGACGCCATCGGCAGGATGTAGCCGTTGGCGCGCTGAAAATGCGCCGCCGGATCCGGGTCGTCGGCCCGGTTGACGGTGCTCTTCCAGTGTTTGGCGAACGCTTCCAGCTCCTCCATCGTGTCCACGCCGAGGCAAAGACCGTTGAAGTGATCGCCGGTCTCGGTGATGTCGAGCAGCCACTGCCGTCGCTCGTTCATCTGCCTGAGCGAGAAGATGTCGATGATGCCGGAGATCTCGATGAAGTTGCCGGGAGGTCCGAGCGGCACGATGTTGACGGACGACTCGCGCAGCCACTCGCCGGTCCAGTAGCCGAGGCCGGTTTCTTTCGCGAGCGTGTCCGCGGAGCGGAAGATATGTGGTGACGCCAGGCTGATGTGATCGATATGCAGCGGCATGATGTGTGTCCCTGCTACAGTCCGGTCGCCGACGGCCGCCGGATCACGACTTCGCCGGCGTCGGTGCTGACGCCGATGGCGTACAGGCCGGCCGGCTTGCCGTTGAACTTCATCCGGAGATCGTCAGGATTCTGTCCCAGCCACTCCTGCATCTGTGCTTTGGTGCCGCCCATCTCCAGCCAGGCAACGCCGCCCGGATCGACCAGCCCCGGCGCGTTGACGACCGGCTGGCCACTCGGGTGCGCGTAGAGACGATCCTCCCAGCAGCACCAGGTCGGCTTCCCGGCTTCCCATGGATCAGGCGAACCCGTCGCGAACGGCGCATCCCAGAACTTGACCGTGACGCCTTCGGGCGGCGTGCGAATCGACGCCTTGGCGCGCACCGCGCCGCCGCTGCGTTTTGCAACCTCGCGGAGCTCGTCCATCGTGTTCACGCGGAGGCAGAGGCCGCTGAAGATCGCCGACTTCACCGCCACGGCGCGCTTGTACCACCACGGTCGCGTTGCCGCATCGGCAGTCGCGAACGGATCCACGATGCTCTCGATTTCGAGGTATGCGGTTCCGCCGAGCGGCATCGTCTTCTGACCGATGCTGGCATTGCCCGTGAAGCCGCCGTCGTAATGGCCGATCTTCGTCGCCTTGGTCAGATCGAACACCGTCGTGCAGACGTTGGCGCAGCCGATGTGGACGTGGTCGAGAATGGCGGCCATCGCCTTACACCGTGTCCCAGTGATGGTGGCGATCGCGATCAAAGATCTCGCCGGTTACGGGATCGTGGTCCGGCGCGATCTCGGCGTTCGCGCGCGTCGCATCCGCAGGTTCCGCGGCGGCGACCTCGATCGTGCCGATCTTTCCGACCGCAACCAGCCCCGCCGTCAGGTTCGCCGTGCTGCGCAGCAGCCACCGGCGACTGACTTTGTTCTCGCTCACCGCGCGCTCGATACTGTCGGCGTCCATCTTGCTCTCCTGACTGCGTAACAAGCTGAAACAGACGAGCCACGATCAACGCAGAGACCGCTGAGATCGCAGAAATCGTTCTTTCTTATCTCAAGTATTCTGCGAACTCCGCGTGCTCTGCGTTCAACGTTGTAACCGTTGGTGCGATCCAGCGGACACTAGTGTTCCGTAGCCGAGGGCCGCCGGATCACTATCTCGCCGCCCTTCATCGTCTTCACGCCGACCGCGTAGAGCCCCGGCGGTTTGCCGTTGAACTTGAACGGGACGCTGCCGGCCGGCATCTCCAGCCAGTCGTACATCTGCTTTTCCGTCCCGCCGACTTCGATCCAGGCAAAGCCATCCGGCCGCGTGATGTTCGGCCAGCTGACTGGCGGCTGGCCACTCGGATGCATCGGCAGGTCCTCGAACCAGTACCAGTTCGGCAATCCCTTCGCCGACGTCGTCTGTGCGCTCGGAGCGGAGTGCGCGCGCAGGACGTAACCGTTGGGCCAGACCCGGGTGATCGGCGCTTGACCGATGGTGTAGTGCTTCTTCTTCGCGATCGCCTCGAGCTCTTCGAGCGTGTCCACACGGAAGCCGATGGCGGTGAAGCACTCGCCCACCGTTCGCACCTTCTCGTACCACCACGGGCGGTTCTTCGGGTCGGCCACCGACTCGGCGTTGACGATGCCGTTCAGTTCCAGGTAGGTGTTGTTGCCGAGCGGGAAGATGCGATTGGCGTGGTCGCCGTTCTGGAAATGGCCGCCGTCATAAAAGCTGAGCGTGCTCTCCTGTCGGAGACGGTGGGCGCCGTAGAACAGGTTGGACGAGCTGATCGACACGTGATCGAGATGGATCGCCATGCGGTTGCTGCTCCTTCACGACCGAATCCTTGCCGCTGTCTGTGGCGCGCTTAGAAATAGCAGACGGCGCGACGTTTGGCAAAGACTATTAAACGTCCCCGAAACGGGACTTGAACTCGCGGTGGCCGGCGGCGGTGACAGTTAACGCGCGGCTGTCGAGATCCTGAACTACCCACTTTCGCCTGAGCGCGATACTCAGAAACGCCGCGCCCAGGGCGCCGCCGAGATGCGGACGGCGTTCGCTCCAGTCAAGACACGCGAACGCGAAACGGCGACGGAGCGATCGCGTCGCCTCGAGATCAGCGCCGAGCGCGGTGAATCCCTTGACGCCGGCCGCGGTGAGCTCGTAGGCGTCAACGATAGCCGGAGCGGCGACCAGCCAGCGCAGTGCGGTGAATCGATCGTGCAGCGCCACGGCGACGGTGCCGGCCATGTGGTCGTAGCAAGTGCGGGCGACCCGCAGACGCTCCGGCGCGCGCGGCACGAATGCGTGCGGCCGTGGATGGGCGATCACGCTGAGCGCCTCCAATGCATCCGCGGCCTGTTCCCCGTTGAGCCGGTAGTAACGGTGCTTTCCTTGCGCGACCATCATCACGAGTCGTTCGTCTTTCAACCGGCCAAGGTGGACGCTGGCGGTGGACGGGCTCACGTCGCCGACGACGGCGAGCTCGGTGCTGGTGCGCGCGTGGCCATCGAGCAGGCAGTAGAGCATGCGCGCCCGGGCCGGCTCGCCGATCGCGGCGGCGATCCGGGCCACCGCGCTGTCCGGGTGTTCGACATTCATAGTTTCATCGTAAACGAATCATGGCGGTCGAACAATCGTCACACTGTCGTTCGATGGCTGGCGACACCGACGCGGCAATCGATCGACGCGAGTTGTTGTTGACGATCGCAACCGCCGCCGCGGGGCTGATGGTCGGATCGGACGCGGACGCGGCTGCCGGGCAGAATGCGACCAGGAGGACAGCGATGACGATCGCCTGCGTGATCCGCTACCAGATCGACCCGTTTCAACGCGACGTCTTTACACAGTATGCCGACAACTGGGCGAGCATCATCCCCCGCTGCGGCGGTCATCTGGTCGGATACTTCCTGCCGTACGAAGGCACCAACGATGTCGCCTGGGGCTTGATCGCCTTTGAAAGTCTGGCGGCCTACGAACGCTATCGGAGCGTACTGAAGTCCGATCCGGAGGCCCGGCAGAATCTGCAGATGGCGCAGACCAGGCGCCTGATTCTGCGCGAGGAACGGAATTTCGTCGAGGTTGTGGCCAGCACGTTTGGCCGTCCGTCAACCCTGGCGCCGTTGTAAATCAGCGCGCGAGGGAATGCTTACCTCGTCCACGCGTCGTTGGTGCGGACCCACGTCTTGTCGGGGTTGTAACGGGTGATCTGCTTGGCGAGCGCCACCGAGTCCGGCCCGAGATCTTTTTGGTATACGGTGCCGCCGTGATTGACGATGAAGGTCTGCACGCCGGTGACGCCGTAATCCGCCGGCGTTGCGATCAGCGCGAACCCGCCAATCATGGCGTCTTCGATCACGTAGTCGAGCTCACCCAACGGCGCGGCGGGCCCCTGGCCCTTCAGCACGCTGAAGATGTAACCGTGATACGCGGATGCCTGATCGACGGCATAGCCTTCCTGAATCGCCTTGGCGACGGTTTCGCTGATCGGGCCACCGTCGGTGCCGTCGGCACTCTTCCAATACAGGCCATCCTGTTTGCCTGTCGTGCTGATGATGCGCTGCGCGTACTGGTGCACCCGTGAGTCATCGTGCAGGTCGAGGGCGTACGCCGTCTGCGCCTCCACGAACCCGCGACACACTTCGATCGCGTGTTCGTTGGCGCCGACGCGGCGGAACAGGATCTCGTCGTGTCCGGCCTTGGCGTCGAAATACCATTTGCCGGCGATCTTCACGAGCGGCAGCGGCAGTGGCCAGCGTTCTTTGCCCACCTGCAGCGTGGCCCGGCTGGGACTTGCCGGACTCACGACCACCGTGTGCCCTTCCTGCGCGAGCGAGGCGAACCTGATCGCATAGGACTTGTCGCGAACCGGGTCTCCGGTGCTCACGAGATCCTTGCCATCCGGACCGAACATCGCCTCGATCGCCGGTTCGTCGAAGTTCGAGGCCGCCTGGATGAGCGCGGTTGCGGCCGCCTCCGCAGTCGGGAATGCTCTGGTGCCGATCGGCGGCGTGGCCGCCGTGGCTGCCGGCGCGGGCGGTTTCGGCGGCGGCGCCTTCTGCGAAAACATCACTGGCGCGCCGAACAAGAAGAGGGTCAGCGTCGTGGTCGCAAGACGCGGCTTCGCCATCGATAGCATTGGGTTCGAGATCATTTTTGGATTCGCCATGTCCGGTTACCTCCGTCGCCCGCCACCACCGCCGGAGCGTGCGCGCGACGCGCCCACACTCGCCGACCCTCGCTGGCTGCTGCTGCGAGCGGCGCCGCTGGTCGGACGGCTGCTCGACGCGCCGCCGAATGCGTTGCCGTTTCGGTTGGACGAACCCTGGCTGCTCGGGATGCTCCGATTGCCGACGCGGTCGCCTCCGCCGGCGCCCGCTGTGCCGCGGTTCGCTCCCGCGCCAGTCGTGCCGGCCGAGGCACTGCCGCGATTCGCTCCGGCGGTCCCGCTGCGATTGGCGCCGGTAGACGGCTGCGTCCGGGCCGACGCACCCGAATTCTGTCGCGCCGCCGCCTGCCGCGTCGCCGTCGAATCGCCCCGCGCCGTACCGCCATAGCGGTTCGCGGTGTTGCGATCCCCGTACGGCGTACCGCCTCGATGCTGCGAATTGTGATTCCAGTTGCCGTTGTTGTACCGGTTGCCGCCGTTGTAGCGGTTGTAATGGCTCACATACCGGTTGTTCACGTTGATGTTGACGCTTCCGTAGCCCCATCGCAGGCCGTAGCCCCACCCGCCGCTGCCCCAGAACGCGCCCATCGCGATCCCCACGCCGAACCCGATCGCGACACCTGCAGCGTAGTAGCCAGTAGATAGGCGGATACGGGTAAATCGGCGGGCCATAGACGACGACCGGGTTGTAGGCCGGGACGTAGATCACTTGAGGATTGGCTTGCTGGATCACTATGACCTGCTTGGTCTCGACAACTTGAGTCGTGACCTTCTGTTGTTCGGTGGTCTTCAGGTTCCCCGCGTCGGTGGCTCTCTTTCGCGCGCTGCACGGCGTCCATCACGTCGCTCTGCTGCGCGAGAAAGGCGTTCCCGAGGTCGGCCGTCCACTTGATGTCATCGGCCAGGCGTTTGACCACATCGGGCAGCCCGGCAAGCCCTTGAATCGCCGGATTCCACTTCTCCTTCTCGACGGCGGTCGCGAGGGCCTCGCCTTTCAGGTCAGGGTGCTTGGTCATCCACTGCTGCAGTTGGATGATCTCGAGCGGGTACGTCGAGGCGGCGAGCACTGCGCCAGGAGGGGATCCGGATAGAGAGCGATCGGGGCCACCAGCGAATCGAGCTGGTCGTTGGGAGGTTTCACCGCCGCTGCTGCCGTCGGCGTCGTCGATTTCGCCGGCGTCGCGGCGGCCTGTGGATACGGCAGCGCGGAACTGACCAGATTTGACGGCAGGAGGAGCGCGGCGCAGACCGCGGCGGTGATTCGCGTGCCGAGGCTCGCTCGTTTTGCGTTCATGAACCTTCCTCAGCGCTGCACGCCGCGCGGCCGCTGCGCGAGGTCCTTTGGCAAGTATGCATCGGTGCAGGAACGAGAGATGCTGGTGAACCACACAGGTGCGGCCGATCGTATTGGAGTTCTAAGGATTCAATGGACATAGCTCGAATCACGGCGTTGGTGGCCGCTGGCTGGCCTCGGCCGGCGCCGCGAACCAGTTCTGCCTGGCGACGACCTTCGGCGCTGCCGGATCGACCACGTAGTTCGGCGACATGATCTGCACGCCGTACTCGTTGAAGAGATCCTGGATGTTCGCGTGCAGCCGTCCAGCGTGAAGGGCCGCGTCTCCTGACGCTTCAGGCAGATCCAGCAGCGTGTACTTCACGTAGAAATCCTCGCAGCGACTCCTGAAGCACGACCGGCCTGGGCGTCGCGTCGAAGGCCCGTCGGTTCGTCCGGCCGCCTCGAGCAGCAGCGCGTGCACCTGGCGCCAGGGCGTGTCGTAGCCAATCGTCACCGACGTCGGCGTGAACACGCCGTCGCTGTCGCCGAAGCGTGAGTAGTCGGTCGTCGTCTGCGCGACGACGACGGCGTTGGGAATGGTGACGTCCTCGTTGCGCAGCGTCTTGATCTTCGTGGAGAGCACGCCCAGGTGGACGACGTTGCCCTCGACGTCGCCGATCTTCACGAAGTCTCCCAGCCTCAGCGCCCGCGAGTAGGTGATCATGAAGCCGCTCATGATCTGGCTGACCAGGCCGCTCGAGCCGATCGTCACCATCAGGCCGAGGAACACGCTGACGCCCTTGAACGCATCGGTCTGGCTGCCGGGCAGGTAGGGGTAAGCGAACGACGGCGCCGAACATCCACAGCAGCGCCGTCATCAGTCGGCGCGTCGGCTGGGCCGTCTCGGGATAGATCCATCGCGCAGACACGGTTCCCCGCTCGACGGCGCCGAACCAGAGCGCGACCACCCGGATCGCGAAACGAGTGATGATGAAGATGAGCGCGACCGTGAAGAGGCCCGGGAGCGCGTCGAGCATCCCGAGGCCGAGATTTTCAACGGTACGCACCAGAAACCCGCGCAGCGACTCGCCCCACGGCCGCGTGTACGGGAACTGCCGCAGCACGAAGGTCAGGCCCCAGTAGACGACCACCAGATCGAGCGTGACTTTGGCGCCCGTGACCAGCGCCCGCTCGAAGTCGACCAGGTGCAGTCCGCGCAGCATTTCGAGATCGGCAATCTTCGACTTGGCGACGGTCTTCTCGGCGGCGGCGACGAACCTGCCCGCGATGATCCGCTGCGCTCGGCCGATCAACCATAGCGCCGCGAGCGCAACAAAGACTCCGGCCGCGGCGATCAGAGCGGACCGCAGCAATCATGCCGGGAGTGCGCGCTTCGTCTGCTTCGGCCAGCGCCTGCTGCAGCCGCGCGACGGCGCGCGCTGACGCGGCGTCGAGGCTTTCCCCCGACAGGCTGTCAACGTCCGGCGGCGTCAGGACCAGGACGACCCGGCCCCCGACGCTGATCAGCTCGCCGCCGTCGAAGGGTCGGGCGGTGACGGGTCCCCTGATGCGCTGTGATACCAGGTCCTCAATCGCCTCGGCGGCGGCCTGCGCGCGCTCCATCGGAGTCCGTCCGAGGACGATCGCCTTCAGTACCGACGATCGGTCGATTGAAATATGTGAGGGTGTAGGTCTCGCGCGTCGGCGTCGCGTTCATCACCGACGTGATCGACTGCTCCGGCTGCGCCTGCGCGCCGGTCCGAGCGTCTGCGTGCGAGACCAGGCCGGCCCACAGCGCGCCGCACAGCGCCAGGCTGACTCCGGCTTCGGCGAGCGGACGAATTCGAAGCAGAGGGCGGTTCGGCATGCCGCGGACGCGAACGGTCAGTAGACCTCGCGCACGAACCGCCGACGCGCCAGCGTCGCTTCGTCGTCGTAGGCGTGCTTGCGGGAGCGGTCCGGCAGCTTCACCTTGGGACGCTTGATCTTCTTGTGAGGGATCGACCGCAGCAGGTGCGCGATGACGTTCAGACGGGCGCGCTCCTTGTCGTCGGACCTGACGATGTACCAGGGTGCGTGACGCGTGTCGGTCGCCTTGAACATGGCGTCGCGCGCGCGCGAGTACTCGTACCACTTGGCGCGCGACGGCAGGTCCATCGCGCTCAGCTTCCACTGGCGAAGCGGATCGTCGATCCGGGCCTTGAACCGCCGCTCCTGCTCCTTGTTGCCGACCTCGAGCCACAGCTTGATCAGGATGATGCCGCTCTCGATCAACTGCTTCTCGAACGAACGGGGTGACCTCGAGGAACCGCTCGTACTGGTCCTCGCTACAGAATCCCATCACGCGCTCGACGCCGGCCCGGTTGTACCAGCTCCGGTCGAAGATCACGATCTCGCCGGCGGCGGGAAAATGCTGCATGTAGCGCTGCACGTACATCTGGGACTTCTCGCGGTCGGACGGCGCCGGCAGCGCGACGAGACGGAAGACCCGCGGACTGATGCGCTCGGTGATCGCCTTGATCGTGCCGCCCTTCCCGGCGGCGTCGCGGCCCTCGAAGACGATGATGACGCGCAGTCCCTTCTCTTTCACCCAGTCCTGAAGCTCGCAGAGTTTCCCCTGCAGCCGCGTCAGCTCTTTCTCGAACGCCTTGCGCTTCATCTTCTTCGGTTCGGTGGCCATCGACTTCCTTTTGTCCGTCAGGGTTCGGGTTGCCAGCCGCCGCCGAGCGCGCGGTACAGCTCGGCGCGCGCCCGCAATTCGGCGCCCTGCGATCTGCGCCAGGAGCAGCTGCTGCTCGAAGAGCTGCTGATCGGCGGTCAGGATCTCGATGTAGCTGGCGAGGCCGGAGTCGTAGCGCGCACGCGCCAGGTCGGACGCGTCCTGCAGGGCGGTGACTCCCATCGCGCCTGGCGACGCGCTGCTCGGCCAGCTTCTGAATCGTCACCAGCGCGTTGGCGACCTCGCGATAGCCGTTGAGCGCGGCCTTCTGGTATTCGGCGAGCGCCGCGTCGAACCGCGCCTGCGCCGCCTCGAGATTTCGGCGAATGCGGCCGGCCTGAAAGATCGGCTGGAAGAGACTCGGGCTGAGCGACCACACCGCCGCCGCTCCCGCCCAGGAACGACGTCAGGTCGCCGCTGACGCCGCCCAGAAAGCCGGTCAGGCTGATCGTGGGATAGAACAGCGACTTCGCCACACCGATGTCGGCGTTGGCCGCCACGAGCACCTGCTCGGCCTGGACGACGTCGGGCCGGCGTTCGAGCAAGCGACGCGGGAGGCCCGGCGGAATCGGCGGCGGCAGGCTTCGTCGACTGGTCAGCGCCTGCGCGGGCGACCGGCCCCGGCGGCCGTCCCAGCAGCAGCGAGATCTGGTTTTCGACCACGCCCATCTGATGCTCGATCTCCGGAATCGCCGCGGCCGTCTGCTGCGCGCAGCGCCTGGATCGCGATCGAGCTCGAGACGGTTCGACACGCCGCCGTCCAGGCGGTTCTGGAAGTACGCGACGGTCTCGTCGTTCAGACGGAGGGTGTCGCGCGCGATCGGCCAGCTGCAGATCGAGCTCGCGCAGCAGGAAGTAGTTGGTCGCGACGTCGCCGACCAGCGTCACCAGCACGCCGCGCCGGCCCTGCTCGCTCGCCAGCGCCAGCGCGATCGCCGCTTCCTGGCCTCGCCGCAGCCGGCCGAACAGATCGATTTCCCACGACAGCCGGAAGCCGTAGACGCCGCTCTGGTGCGTCGTGTCGTTGTTCTCCTCGGTGCTCGACGCGCCGCGCACGCCGTACCCGGCTGTGCCGTCGACCTGCGGGATAGAGGTACGACTTGGCGATCCCGGCGCGGCCGCTCGCCTCCTCGACGTGAGCGACGGCCACGCGCAGATCGAGGTTGTTCGGCGATCGCTTCCCGGACCAGCGCCTGCAGCGCCGGATCGTCGAACACCTGGAACCACGGCGCGTCGGCCAGCGACTGCGCCTGTCGCCGCGGCTTCGACGAATCGATATTGCGGCGGCGTCGGCATGCGCGGGCCGCTCGTAGTTCGGCCCGACCGTGCATCCAGACAGCGCAACCGACGCGACGACGAGCAAGCAGGCCGGAACGAGCGAGGGGTGTCGGCATCTCAGTGCCCCTCATGTCCGTGTTCCGTGGCCAGCTTCGGCGGCGGCGCCGGCGCCGGCACGTGCGCCGACCCCACCACTTTCTCGACCGCGACGTACAGCATCGGAATCAGCAGCACGCCGAGAATCGTGGCGATGAGCATCCCGGAGAACACCGCCATCCCCATCACCTTGCGCGCCTCTGCGCCGGCGCCGGACGCCGTCAACAGCGGCACGACGCCGAGGATGAACGCGAAGGCCGTCATCAGAATCGGCCGGAAGCGAAGCTTGGCCGCGTTCAGCGCCGCCTCGACCAGCGGTTTCCCCGCGTCGTGCTCCATCTTGGCGAACTCGACGATCAGAATCGCGTTCTTCGCCGCCAGACCGATCAGCATGATGAGGCCGATCTGCGCGAACACGTTGTTCACGTAGCTCGGTCCGAGATACAGGCGCGCGAGCCACAGTCCAAGATAGGCGCCGAAGGCCGCGAACGGCGTGCCGAGGAGCACGCTGAACGGCAGGCCCCAGCTCTCGTACTGCGCCGCGAGGATCAGGAAGACCAGGAAGACCGCGAGCGCGAACACGACCGCGACGCCGGGCGCCTTCCGCTCCTGATACGACATGTCGGACCAGTCGTAGCTCATGTCCGGCGGCAGCACGTCGCTCGCCGTCTCTTCGAGCGCGTCGAGCGCCTGCGTCGAGGAAAAGCCTGCCGCGGGAACGCCGGTGAGCTCGGCGGAGCGAAACAGGTTGAAGCGATTGGTGAACTCCGGTCCCGCGCCGGGCCGCGTCGTAATCAGCGTGTCGAGCGGCACCATCCCGCCGGCCTTGTTCTTGACGAAGAACAGCCCGAGCTGCTTCGGATCGGAGCGGAACTCGGGCTCGGCCTGCACGTAGACCTTGTAGACGCGGCCGAACCGGTTGAAGTCGTTCACGTAGGAGCTGCCGAGCAGCGCGCCGAGCGTGGTGTTCACGTCGTTGAGCTGCACGCCGGACTTCAGCACCTTGCTGCGATCGATGTCGGCGTAGATCTGCGGCACCGCGGCCCGATACAGCGTGCCGATGCGTCCGATCTCCGGCCGCTTTCGCGCCGCCTCCATGAAGCGCCGCGTCTGCTCGGCGAGATAGTCCGGCGAACCGCCGCTGCGATCCTGCAGCTGCATCGTGAAGCCGGCGCCGGTGCCGAGGCCCGGAATCGACGGCGGTCCGAACGCGATGACGCCGGCCTCGGGAATCTGTGTGCGCGAACGCGCGGTTCAGCGCGGCGACGACGCCGTTGGCGTGAGACTGCTTCGGTCTTGCGCTCTTCCCACGGCTTGAGCTGGACGAAGAAGAAGCCCATGTTCGAGGAGTACGCCGGCGGTCAGCAGCGAGTAGCCGCTGATGGTGTTGAACCCCTCGATCGCCTCGTTCTTCTCGAGAATCGCCTCCGCCTTCTTCATCACGGCGTCGGTGCGCTCGAGCGACGCCGCGTCCGGCAGCTGCGCGTTGACCATGATGTAGCCCTGGTCCTCCTCGGGCACGAAGCCGCCGGGGATCTGCCGGACCAGGACGACGATCACGTACATCAGCACGCCGATGAACGCGAGGCTCCGGAACATCTTCCGGATCAGGATGGCGGCGAAGCTCACGTAGGCGTCGGTGGTCCGGCCGAACACCTTGTTGAACCCGTTGTAGAACGGCGTCAGCAACGTCCGCTTGCCGGTCGCCGGCTTGAGCAGCATCGCCGCGAGCGCCGGGCTGAGCGTCAGCGCGTTGAACACCGACAGCAGCACGGACAGCGCGATCGTGATCGCGAACTGCTGATACAGCCGTCCGGTGATGCCGCCCATGAAGCCGACCGGCACGAACACCGCGCTCAGAATCAGGCCGATGGCGATGACCGGGCCCGACACCTCTTCCATCGCCTTGATCGTCGCCTCCTTCGGCGCCATCCCGTGCTCGATGTGATGCATCACCGCCTCGACCACCACGATCGCATCGTCGACGACGATGCCGATGGCGAGCACGAGGCCGAGCAGCGAGAGCACGTTGATCGAGAAGCCGAGCAGCGGGAAGAAGATGAACGCGCCGACCAGCGACACCGGCACCGTCATCAACGGAATCAGCGTCGCGCGCCAGTTCTGCAGGAAGACGAACACGACGAGGATGACGAGGACGACGGCTTCGAACAGCGTGTGGACGATCTCGTTGATGCCCTCGGACAC
Source organism: uncultured Acidobacteriota bacterium (assembly GCA_963711765.1). Taxonomy (GTDB): domain Bacteria; phylum Acidobacteriota; class Vicinamibacteria; order Vicinamibacterales; family CAVVIG01; genus CAVQFC01. The sequence continues at coordinate 526,396 of CAVQFC010000002.1, forward strand.
CGGCAGCGTCGTGTCGAGCGAGATCAGGTACTCCATGTCGCGCGGAAAGCGCTTCGACAGGTTCGCCATCTCCGTCTTGATCTGGTCGGCGACCGCGAGCGCGTTGGTGCCGGGAATCTGGAACACGGCGATGACGGCGGCCGGCGTGCCGTCGTGGCGGCCGACGGCGTTGTAGAGCATCGTGCCCGAGCTCGAGGCGGGCGACGTCCTTCAGCCGGACTTCGGAGCCGTTCGGATTGGTGCGGATGATGATGTTGCCGAACTCCTCCTCGTTGAGCAGCCGGCCCTGCGTGCGGACGGTGTAGGTGTACTCGGTGCCCGTTGGCGGCCGGCGGACCGCCGATCTGTCCGGCCGGCGTCAACTGGTTCTGCTGCGAGATGGCGTTGGCGATCTCCGGAATCGTCACGCCGAGCCGGCCGATGACGATCAGGCCGCAGCCACACGCGCATCGCGTAGTCGCTGCCGCCGAACAGGTTGATCTGGCCGACGCCCGGGATGCGGGCGATCGCGTCGTTGATGTTGATCGTCGTGTAGTTCGAGAGGAAGTTGCTGTCGTAGCTGCCCTTCGGCGACTTGATCGAGATGATCAGCAGCGGAAACGCCAGCGCCTTCTTCACGGTGACGCCGTAGTTCTTGACCGACTGCGGCATCTGCGGCATCGCCTGCGACACGCGGTTCTGCGTGAGCACGTTGTCCATGTCCTGGTTCGACCCGACCTCGAACGAGACCTTGAGCGTCAGCGTGCCGTCGTTGGCGTTGGTCGACTTGAGGTAGATGCCCTTCTCGACACCGTTGATCTGCTGCTCGAGCGGCGTGGCGACCGAGGCTTCGACGTCGGTCGCGCTCGCGCCGATGAAGGTGGTCGTGACCTGGATCATCGGCGGGACGATCTCGGGATACTGCGCGATCGGCAGGCCCTGCATCGCGACCAGGCCGAGCATGACGATGATGATCGACATCACCATCGCGACGATCGGCCGGTTGACGAAGAAGCGAGCCATGGCTACTTCGCCTCGCCGGCGCGCGGCGCCGCGGTTTGCCGCGGGCGCCGGCGGCGCTGGCTTCGGCGCGACGGTCATGCCGTCCTGAACCTTCTGCAGGCCTTCGGAGATGACCCGCTCGCCGGGCTTGACGCCCTTGCTCGATGATCCAGAGCGAGCCGACGCGCTGGCCGACCTTCACGTTGCGGAACGCGACCTTGTTGTCGGCGCCGACCACCGCCACGCTGTAGAGATTCTGCAGTTCCTGCACGGCGCGCTGCGGCACCAGCAGGGCGCCGGTGTTGGTGTCGAGCAGCAGCCGCGCGCGGCCGTACTGACCGGGCCGCAGCAGCAGATCCGGATTGGGGAATTCGAGCTGAATGCCCAGGGTGCCGGTCGTCGGGTCGACCGAGCGCTCGACCAGGTTGACGCGGCCGGTCTGCGGGTAGACGCTGCCGTCGGCGAGCGTCAGCTGGATGCCGCTGGCGCGCGGCGCATCGCCCTGGGCCCGCTCGCGTCTGCCGCGCCGAATATCGCAGGTAATCGGCCTCCGTGGCCGCCACCCGAAAGAGAATCGGATTGATCTGCGAGATCGTCGTCAGCAGCGTGCTCTCGCCGCGGCCAACCAGGTTGCCCGGCTTCACCTGCGTCAGGCCGACCAGGCCGTCGATCGGCGACGTGATCCGCGTGTAGCTCAAATCGAGCGTCGCCTTCTCGACGGCGGCCTTTCCGGCAGCGACCTGCGCGGTTTCGGCATCCCGTGAGGCGCGGGCGTTGTCGAGCTCCTGCTGACTGACCGCCTGCTTGGCGACCAGCGGCGTGTAGCGCGCGACGTCGTTGTTGGCCTTCTCGAGCCGCGCCTGGGAGGTCGCCAGTTCGCCCTTGGCCGCCGCCAGAGTGGCCTCGAGCGGCTTCCGATCGATCTCATAGAGCAGGCTGCCCTTGCGGACGAGCGAACCCTCCCGGAAATTGACACGTCTCGAGGAACCCTTCGACGCGCGCGCGGATGTCCACGTCCTGGTATCCCTGGGTCTGGCCGACCAGTTCCAGGTAGACCGGCACGTCCTTCTGCACCACGTCCGTGACGTACACTTCGGTCGGCGGCGCGACGACCGGCGCCGGCTTCTCGCATGCCGCGCTCATCGCGGCCACAAGTGCCAGCACCACGATCCTCGTTGTCCCTGCGTCGCTTTGCATCTTTACGTCCTGTTCTCTATCGAGAATTCCGCCCGCCGCGGTTATCGAGATCGTGCCGGTCCGTCCGGGTCCGGTTCGAGTTCGAACCGGAGATATTCGGGCAGCCTGCGGAGGCGCGCGCCGCGCTCCTGAAGCCGCCGCAGTCCTTCGACGCCAACCGCATCCGCCGAAACCAGCTCGCCGAGTTCGACAATGAGCGGATCGCCAAGCGTCGCGCAGGCTTCGAGGAGTGCCGGCACCTGAGCCTCGCTGAGGCGGCCGATGACGTGCACCACCGACCGCAGATTTTCGTCACGCACTTCGATCCGGCAGAGCACGCCAACGGCAAGGCAAGACACGATCCAGCGGATTGCCTGAGGATCTGCTGACAAAGCCAGTCGCCGCTCACGGCGGGCTGTGAGTGGGATCTCAGAGACTCGCCCCGGAGCGTTACGCAGATCGGCGCCCCAGCGCCAGCGGGGCGCCCTTGGCCGGACGCTGCACACCCAGCTTCTTCATCCGGAAGCGCAGGGTGTTGGGATGCAGGCCCAGCATTTCGGCTGCGTTGCCGGCGCCGTTGATGCGCCAGCCGCTCTTGCGCAGCGCCTCCTCGATGTGGCAGCGCTCCACCGCTTCGAGCGTCTCGCCGCCCACGGACCGCCCGGCCGACTCCGTCAGTCGCTGCGTCTCGTCGAGCCGCAGAGTCGTGCCGGAGGAATGAATCATCGCCCGCTCGATCACGTTCGCGAGTTCCCGGACGTTGCCTGGCCACGCGTGTTGCTGAAGGGTGGCGAACACCGTGGCCGGCACGTCCGAGAACCGGCGGTTCAGCGCCCGCTGCCGTCGATTGATGAAATACCACACCAGACGCGGAAGGTCTTCAAGGCGATCGCGGAGCGGCGGCAGTGCGATCGGGTAGACGTTCAGCCGGTAGTACAAATCCGGACGAAACCGGCCTTCCTGGACCGCGCGCTCCAGATCGTGGTGCGTGGCGGCCACCACCCGGACGTCAACCTTCCTCGAGAGCGAGGACCCGACGCGTTCGAACTCGCCCTCCTGAAGCACGCGAAGCAGCTTGGCCTGGACTTCCATGGCCAGGTCGCCGATCTCGTCGAGGAACAACGTACCTCGATGAGCCACCTCGAAGCGGCCCTGCCGCGCGGCAACGGCGCCGGTGAACGCACCGCGTTCGTGCCCAAAGAGTTCGGATTCAATCAAGGTCGGGGGCAACGCGGCGCAGTTGACCCGGACGAATGGACGGTCGCGACGCGTGCTCCGCTCGTGCAGGGCGCGCGCGAACAGCTCTTTTCCCGTGCCGGTCTCGCCGACGAGGACGACCGAGGCGTCGGTGGGCGCGACTTCCTTGACGCGGCTCATCGCCAGGCGGAGGGCTGGACTCTCGCCGATGACGTCCTCGAAGTCGCTGGGATCGCCTTCGTCGATGATGCGACGCAGCGGCGGAGCCGTCCGGTCCGCCAGCTCGGTCTTGAGGCGTTCGATGTCGCCCATCAGTTCGCAACGTTCGACGGCCAGGGCGAGCAGATCGGCGATCGGCCGGAGCCGTTCCGCCGCGAGCGACACCCAGGTCCGGTCGCGGCCGCTGGCGATCGACAACACCCGTAAGGCGCCGGCGCGACCTGACAAAGGGACAGTCAGCAGCTGCTCGCCGATCATCAACGTGCCCAGGCGGTTCCAGTCCCGACGAAGCATCCCTCCCGGCTCGCTCGCGAGCGCGGCTTCGAAGACGGTCTGGTCTACGTCGAGCGCCTCCCCGGCCTGCTGGAGGGTGCTGCTCAACAGCGCGTCGAGCTTCTCCGGTTCGAGGCCAGCCACCATGCCCGTGAGGGAGGCGGTCAGGCGATCGAGGCAGCCGGGCATCGAATCCGAGGCGCGGTGTAATTCGAGCATGGCCTGCGAGATAGCAACCACCGTACCCATTGCCGCGGCGGATTTCAGTAACGATTTCGCAAACGGCGCCCGGACGCGCGGCCTGATCGCGGGGTTGGGCTCCACGCGGAGGCCTCCACCTCCATTTCCTCGGAGTCATCCGGACCTTCGGAGTTCGCCAGGCCCCAGGAGTCCTGGCATGTCCCATGCTCGCGTCGTGAGCGGAACCTGCCTTGTTTCACCGCGTGCTCGACCCGCTCGATCGCACTTCCGAAATTCTGTTCGGCATCATCATGGTGCTGACCTTCACGGGTTCGATCCGGGTGGCCGACGCCGGCCGCGAGGAGATAAAGACGATCCTCACCGGGGCGATCGGCTGCAACCTGGCGTGGGGAGTCGTCGATGCCGCCACCTATCTCATGACCGAATTCATGACACGTGCACGCGGCGCCGTGACGCTCCGGGCCTTTCACCGGCTTCGCGAGCCGGAAGACGGCCGTCGATTCGTGCGGGGCCTCCTGCCGGCGCAGCTGTCGTCGGTCCTCACGCCCTCAGAAGTCGAGACGCTGCGTCTGCGGCTCACCGACGACCGCGCGGTCGCGCCACCCGTGACCTTGTCTCGAAACGACTGGATCGGTGCGGCCGCGGTCTTCCTGCTGGTGTTCCTCGCGACGTTTCCCGTCATCGTGCCGCTTCTGATCGTCCGCGATACACGTCTGGCTCTGTTGGCGTCGAATGCGGTGGCCATCGCGATGCTGTTCATCCTCGGATGGCTGCTCGGCCGCTATGCCGGACGCCCGCCGTGGCGCACGGGCCTCGCCATGGTCGGAACGGGAGTTCTTCTCGTCGCGATCACGATGGCTCTTGGCGGATAGCAGCCGTTCTTCGAGCACATGACCTCCTTTCCCCCTGCCTGGCTGACGCAGTACGACTGCACATGGCGGCGGGCCGATGCCGTAGCCGCACTCACGCTCGCCGCGTAAGTCCTTCCGGCGGCAATCGGTGACGCATCGCTGGCCGGTTTACCGCCGCAGGCCGGACTGTACTCATGCCTGTTCGGTGGGCTGGTCTTCTGGGTCTTCTGCAGTTCCCGGCAGACCGCGTCAGCATCACCTCGGCGATCTCTCATCGTCGGCGCCACCCTCGGCGAGATTGCGGAAGGCGACCCCGCTCGCCACGCGGCGCTTGCCGCGGGAACCGCGCTGCTCGTCGCGGCGATGGCATTCCTCGCCTACGCCGAGCGGGCCGGAGCCGTCGTCAACTTCTTCTCGGAGACGGTGCTGGTGGGTTTCAAGCTGGGTGTCGCGCTGTTCCTGGCGAGCACGCAACTCCCGAAACTGTGTGATTTTGCCGGCAGCCACGGCGACTTCAGGGAGCGCATCGCGCATTTCATCCGCGGCCTCGGTGAGACCAACCCGGTGTCACTGACGCCGGGTCTCGCCTCGCTGGGGCTGCTGCTGCTCGGCAAGACCCTGCTGAAGAACCGCCCTTCGCGACATCGGAAGCGCCAAGCTGGGTCGTCTTCTTCATGGGCAACGTACCCTTCATCGATCTGCCGGGCGCCGAATTCCTGGTCCACCGGCGCGCGCAGGTTTCAACCCGGGCCATCGCCTTCCATCTGGCCGAAGCGCACGGCGAAGTCAACGCGGCGCTGCGGCGACTGAACGACCCGCGGGCGGCCACGCTCGCCGAAGTGAATCAGACGATCGATGCCATCGTCGACCGATGGCGAGCGTCCTGATCGCGGCTCATCGCTTACTTATCCCCAATGAGCTCGCTCGTCGCGCCTTGCGATCCGGGCGCCGCGCCACGGGACGTATGCCGCAAATCGCGGAGACGGGACACTAGAAACCGATCGAGCCCGAGATCTGAAACGAGAAGCCCTGGAAGGTCGCGCGATTCGCGAACTCGTCGAAAAACCTGACGCCGACGCTGGCCCGGTGGTTCGGGAACAGCACGCTCGAAACGAACCCTATTGCGTTGACTGCGTAGCGCTCTGCCGCCGCTTGGGGCGTGACCGCCGGACCTGTTTTCGCGTTGACCTGCCGCTGCTCGTATCCGGCGACGCCGATTTGCCATCGTGACGCATCCGACAGACCGACTGTCGTCGTGATCGAGTAATCCAGATCGAAGGTGTCCCCGGGGCTGATGCCGGTGCCCGCCTGCGTCGTGTGGAACTCGTACATCTCATAGGCCGAAAGCACGAACGGCTGTTGCTTCGTCAACGCGATGGTCTGACCGCTCGAAAGCGTCGAGGTCCAGTAGCCCGACCCGACATTGTCGCTGGCGCCGGCTGCAAAACGGCCGGTGGGTGCAAGAAATCCATAGAGCGCTTTGATCGAGGCGCGATCGCCGTTCCAGCCGAGGACGACGGGCAGATAAAAAGAGTCCGCAAAGCCGCTACCACCGCTAATCCCTCCCTGGGTATCGGAGGTCAGGTCGTTCTTGGCGACCGGCAACGTGACGACAGCCGAGTACCGGGCGCCGCCCAGGATCGACCTGGCACTCGACCACGTGAAGGAGTTGAGGTCCATGAGCACCCCGTTGGTGCCGCTGGCCGGCAGGGTGGCGCCGTTGTCGTCTTTGGCCTCGTCTCTGGCGTAGAACAGCAACTGATTCGAGTACGTGAATCCCGGATCCGGCGTGAGGCCAGAGCCGGTCGCGCTCATCCCGAGCGGATAGACGCCGCGATTCTGGGCCGCGATCTTTACCGGATGCGCCAGCACCGCGCTGGCCCCGAGCATGCTCATGACCAGCACGCGGATGCGTCCTGCGGTTCTTCTCGCCGCCGTCGGCGTCCCGCTCACTTCGTCGCGATGTTCTTCCAGAACCGCTCGAGGCTATCGTCGCCTCCGAACAACGTGGTGAAAATCGTGGAATCGGCGAGCAAAATATCGCCCACACGTTTACCCGCGGGAGGCATCCAGAGAAACATGTTGAACGCACGATTGCCGGCTTCCGAGAACGGGTGAGGCTTGGACAAGTCAATCGGCTGCTGGGCAAGAACCCGGATCGCGCTGGTGTTGTCGCCGGTCAGGGCGTCGGTGAGAGCGTAGTGCGGCAGGTGGGGATGAAAGTTGAATGTCGGCACGCCTTCGAGCCATCCGCGGGTGTCGAGGCCTTCTCCCTTGATTAACGGCTGGAGTTGCCTCGTGCCCTGGACCGTCGCCGGCCGCAGTCCGTAGCGGTTCTCAACCGGAACACCGAGGCCTTTCATGAGCGAGCGCGTGTAGCGGCCGAAGCGTTGCTGGCGCGGCACCAGCGGGTCGCCGTGATGCGCGTATTCCATCGCGCGTTCTTTGAGGTCAGTCGAGACGCCCACGTCGTGGTGCGGTCCGAGCAGGAGGCATGTGCCCTCCCGGGACAGGAACCGGTTGAGCGCCTCGATCTCTCCCGGTTCGGCTTCCTGTTCGGTCACGAGGTGATCGAGGCCAAACACCATCAGCGTATCCGTGTCGTCGAGGACGCGCTCGTCGAGCACCAGGCGCTGCCCGGCCTGGTCGATTCGCTGATACACCGCGACGGGATGTCCGGTCATCTCTCCGACCAGCTGCTGAAACCGCAGCAGCGAGAGGTGGAACAACTCGAGGGTGCCGGCGATGCCCTGCAGAAACATCTGCCGTGAGTACGCGAGCGATTCGTAGGCCGGCCACGCCACACGACGCACCTCCGTGATGGTCGAAAACCGGTTGTCCATTTCGGTGACATCCTGGTTCGACTCCCACGGGTAGCTCCAGGTCCAGTAGATGCTGAAGCGCCGCTTCCCCGGGGTGTATTTTCGGGGAACCTGGACCTGGTTGTACGTCCGTGCGGGACTGTTCTGCGCCATGGCGTGCTGTCTCCCTCAGCTGTGAGAACGGGTAACCGTCTGACCGACGCCCGCGAGCAAGCGAAGCCCGCGGATGCCCGGTGCAAAAAAATAGGCGCCGCCCTTGATGGTCGTGAATGCCGGCAGTCCCTTGATCGTTTTCCTGATCGGGCGGGTAGGAATGGTCATGTCGAACGTGCCGTCCTGCGTGCCGATGAACGGATCGCGTTCGTTGCCAAGTTCACTGAACGTCGGATCGTTGACCCACACGTTCATGGCAAATTCGAACTGGCGGACGAGACTCGCACAGCCGATGAAGGCCGCGATTCCGCGTTCGACACCGTCCTCGGGCGTCCCTTCCGGCAATCCCGGTCCGTAGGTTCCGCCGCGCCGGATCATCTTGCGGCGCTGCATGTTCTCCGCCGTATCGCGCGGGTTCATGCGACGAATGTGCGCACCGACCGGGCAGCCGTAGCCCTTGGGATCCATGACGCCGTAGTTGAAGTCGTTGGTCCGATTCATGTCTCCGCCGAGTTCCGGATCGTCCTGTTTGGGGGCGAGGACCAGCGGCGCGCCACTCCGCCAGCGGCCCATCAGCTTGGCGGCGACGAGCTCCTGCGCATTGGACGAGGACGCCTGCTGGCTCAGGAAGTCGCGGAACGCGCCGACGTGTTCCTCCATCCGGAGATAGGCGAGAAAGCTGCCATTGCGCGACAACAGTTCCGGCTGCGGCAGCGCCGGGCGCAGCCCGGTTTCGTCGGGGTAGCCGAGGAAAAATTCGCCGGCCTTGAGTGCCGGACCCGAGCCCGGGGTGGGCTCCTCACCGGCTCCTTCGATCACCGGTTGAGAGAGCCGGTCGCGATAGCCGAAGTGCTCGCGCGCTACGCCATCGAACGGCTGGATCGCTTCGAGATCCAGGCTCGACAGGAGGCTCACTCCCGGGATGTGCGACACATGCCGGCGGTGCTCCTCGACACAACGTTCGCGTTCCGGAACGTCGCGGGCAAACAACACGACGATGGCGTGAAGCGTGTCGTCGGCGAGTCCCCCGACCCAGTGATCCGGATGGTTGGCACCGGTGGTCCCGAGGATGCTCGCGCGTGCGGCCATCCCCTGTCGAAACTCCTCGGGAAACGTCGCGAGCGACGCCTCGTCGAGGCCCATGGCCCGCAGCCCGTTCCAGGTGAACGCGATGGTCACCCATCGCGAATCCGGCGAGGCGACGCCGACCGATTGTCCGGTGCCGACTTTGTCGACGAGGCCGGACAGCCACGCCCGCCCGGCAGGCGCATCGCGAAACGAGAGAAATTCGTATCGCGCGGCCAGCGCCGGCGTTCGCGCCAGCAGGAAGTGTTGAATGTCGTCGAGTTCCAACATCACACGCTCAGGATTGACCACCGGCACTATTGCATCTCGTCGAGCATCTGGCCAAACGCCTGCTTCAGCCTGAGCGCCTTTTTTATCTCCGCGGCGGTCACGAACGGGTACTCGCCATATTCGAGCAGGCTCGGACACTGGTGCTCCCGCACGAACTTGATGAATGCCGGAGCGTTGGTCTTCCAATCGGTGGGAAACCCTTCGAGCATCTCGAAGATCGTATTGATGCCGGTCGCGCCGAACAGTGCGATCGCATCCTCGGTGTACTTGTCGAAGTCCGTGTCGAAAATGCCCTGGTACATGAAGTACTTGTCGGGACCGATGTCGAACAGCACCCAGCGCAGGTAGTGGAGCTTCAGCGGCGCGAGGACGTCGGGCGAGTCCTTGAGGGCCTGCTCCAGCCGCTGGCCGTACTGGCGGATGGTCTCCTCGGTGCCGGGTTTGGTCTTGGCGATGATCGTGAAGCCGTGACAGGCCGGCGTCCTCGGGTAGATCGGTCCGTAGCGCCCGTTCTCCAATGTGAAGTAGCCGTCCTTCGGAATCGCCATCGCCGCCGGCTTGCTCCAGTCCTGACCGTCTGCCATACCGTTGTCCTCCAACTTCGAATGGTTCTACTGCCTACGATTGTTTTTCCGCTCGCTGCGATCGGCGCCAAGCCAGCGGGCAACCCGAGTGGCGGGACCTCGCACCAGCACATAAGGCACCAGGCCTAGCAGCGTCGACACGATCAGCAACTCGAACAGGTAAACCCCGTGCTGCTCCACAAGCTGGTAGATGGTATCGAGTACCGCAGCGAAGATGAACACCTTGCCGACGTCTCTCCACGCTTCGGACGACAGTTCGCGCCGCGCGACGCGATTGGTGATCGCCGCCCAGAGAAATGGCGGCCGGCCGTTGCGCGCGTCTGCGAGCCCGGCGCGAATCGCGAGATAGCTGGCGACGGTCGGCTGCAATAGCAGCCTGAAATTCAGCGGGCCGCTCGATCGGCCGGCCAGGTTGTCCCAGAGACGCGACAGTATCTCGTCCACAGTGGTTTGCGAGATCCGGCGCGACCACGACCAGGCGCTGCGATCTCGTGATTCCACCAGGCGTGCAGGCTCGGTGCCGCTATGGATCTGTTCGTTTTGACATCCGCGCTCGGAAGAGGTGCACGTTTTGCCGGCGCGAATCGAGTCGATGACCCTTTCTGCAAGCCTTTGTCACCTCCGAACCGAGCCGCAAGGTCCGAGATCTCGGAGTCGGTGCGCTTCCGAGCGTTGTCCCGAGCACCACGGTCAACGATTCGTTCAATCGTTCAAAAGGCGTTGCCAGGCCGTTCCAAAGCCCTCCGGATGCGCTGCGGGCCGGCCTGCAGCAGGCGTGCGATCGGCCGGCAGCGCGCCGACAGCATTGCCAATCTCCGGCCAGGGGGACGTCGCGATCGCAGCGATCCGCACTTGGTACGCAGCGTGCTGACTCAGTCGCAAAAGGAGATTGCCGGTTGGATATCACTGCACGTGTGCTCGCCCGCGGAGCGCTCATCGCTATCACCCTGACTGGGCTTGCCGCCGGGCGTTCCCAGGCACAGTCGGAGTCTGGCCAGAGTCCGACGGCACAGAGCGCCCCGACCGCCACCTCTGCCAGCGACACGGCCGCCGTGATCGCACAGAACACCATCGTCTGTGAATCCCGCGAGGGTCACCGCGAGGTCTGTGCGGCCAACACGTCGGCGGGTGTGGCGCTGGTCAAATCCACAGGGGCGGCGCCGTGCCTCCTTGGCAAGAGCTGGGGCTACGACGACAACAGCATCTGGGTGTCGGATGGCTGCAGCGGCGAGTTCATCGCCGGCGCGGCAGCAGCGCAGGTGGCGCAAACGGAGAAGGCACCCTCGTATATCCCCAATCTCGGTTTTCGCCTCTACACGGGCGAGAAAGGCGAAATCTTCTTCCGCCTGTTCAGCTACGTGCGCTACCTGAATCAGCTCGGTATCAACCCGTCGTACACCGACTCCTTCGGCGTCGAGCATTCGGTTCAGCAGCGCCAGGACATTCAGCTGGCGAAGTTTTTCGCGCCGTTCAGCGGCTGGTTCCTGACGCCCAAATTCCGCTACTACCTGTACGTCTGGTCGTCCAATGCCTCTCAGGGTGATCCGGCGCAGGTGGTCGGCGGCGGCAATCTGAGCTACGTGTTCAATCGCTACGTCACAGTGGGCGGCGGCATCACCTCGCTGCCAACGGTGCGCAGCACCGAGGGACAGTTCCCCTACTGGCTCGGTGTGGACGACCGGCTGATCGCCGACGAATTCTTTCGCGGCTCCTACACCAACGGCGTCTGGGTGAAGGGCGATCTTCCCGGCCCCAGGCTGAAATACAACGTGATGTTCGGAACCAACCTGAGCATTCTGGGCGTGAGCGCCTCGCAACTGGACAACAAGATCGACACCCAGTCTTATGCGATCCAGTGGCTGCCGACCACCGGCGAGTTCGGCCTCTGGGGCACATTCGGGGACTACGACTACCACGAGAAAGTCGCGACGCGCGTCGCGGGACACTACTCGCACAGCCTCGAGGACAAACAGAGCCAGCCGAGCACCACCGGGATCGAAAACACCCAAATCCGCCTCAGCGACGGCAGCGTCGTCTTCACCCCGAACCTGTTCGGTCAGGGGGTTGCGGTCAACACCGTCGATTACCGCATGACGAGCGTCGACGCGGGCATCAAGTACCACGGTCTCTCGCTCGAGGGCGAGTACTACTGGCGCTGGCTGACGAACTTTACCGGCACCAACACCGGCGGCATTCCCGACGTCACTGACAGCGGCTACCAGTTGCAGTCGTCAGGGATGGTCGTCAAGGACGTTCTGCAGGCGTATCTGAGCGGCTCCCAGATCTTCGGGCAGTATGGCGACGCGTCAGAATTCCTGTTTGGCGGGAACTGGTACTTCACGAAGCAGCGTGGGCTCCGTCTGAACGGCGAGTTCATCCACGTCGATTGGCAGTCCGGTCGGCTACACCGCCTATCCGATGCCGGTTGGCGCAACCGGCAACATCTTTCACATCAACCTCGAAATGAACTTCTGAGGCATGAGCGCCATGATCCACCAACACGCGCGCCGCGCCGTCGCCCTGTCAGGCGCCGCCCTCGTCATTGTGCTCGTCCTCGGGCTCGCTGGCGGCAGAGGGCTGCAGGGGCAGACGGCCGCCGACAACGAGTTCTACGACTCGCATTTTCATTTGACGAACTACATCCAGCAGGGCATCACGCCTCGCGAGTTCCTGCAGATCATGGGAACACGCGTCGGCCGCTCGACGCTTTTCGGCATTCCGCTGCAGCAGCAGTGGTCGTTCGCCAACTCTGGGACGTTCGCCCCGACCTACTATCTGCAGAGCGACGCCCCGCTCTACTACTACTCGTTCACCGACGCCTACATCGCGAGCGTGTTCAAGGCGCTGAGCCCGGCGGAACAGGCCCGCTTCGATCCGATGATCACCGGATTCAATCCGGCTGACATGTACGGTGTCGATCACATCCGGCGCGTCCTCCAGATCTTCCCGGGCGTGTTCTCCGGCATCGGCGAGTTCACCATCCACAAGGAATTCGTGTCGTCGAAAGTATCGGGCGAAACCGCCAGCCTGACCAACCCGGCGCTCGATCGCATCCTCGATTTCGCGGCCGAAGCGGGCCTGGTGGTGATTCTTCACAGCGACATCGACATGCCGTTCGCGAAGGCCGACGCGGAGCCGGTCTACCTGACGCAGATGAAGGCGCTGCTCAAACGTCATCCGACGGCCTCGATCATCTGGGCTCACACCGGCCTCGGCCGCGTCGTCCACCCGGTGCAGGTGTCGGCGAACGCGGCCGAACGCAGTCCGCTCCACGTGGAAATCGTCGAGGCGATGATCGCCGATCCGGCGCTGCGCCATGTCAACTTCGACATCTCGTGGGACGAGGTGGCGAAATACGCGATCGCGACGCCGGAGTCGATCGCCCGCGTCGTGGCGCTCTTCAACAAGTATCCAGACCGCTTCCTGTTCGGCAGCGACACGGTGGCGCCGGCGACCCCGGCGGCGTACTACACGGTGTTCGATATGTGGCGACCGGTATGGCAACGGCTGACCGCCGATGCGAGCCTCAAAATTCGCAAAGGCAACTACGAACGGATCTTCAATGAAGGACGCAGGCGCGTCCGCGAGTGGGAACGAACCAACGTAAAGTGATCGATCGATAATTTCAAGGAGTGCTTGTCATGTCACTGATACGAACGAAAACCGTCCGGGCAACGCGCTACGGGCTGCTGGCGCTGCTCCTGATGCCGTGGGCGAACACGGCTCAGGCGCAGGGGCCAACCGACGGTACGCCGCCGGTGGAGGCCCAGGCCGCGCCAGACGCGAAACCCAGCATGGAGGTCTACGGCTTCGGTCAGGCCGATGCGATCTCCGACTTCAAACAGAACAACCCTGACTGGTACGACGTCAATCGCCCATCCCGACTGCCGAGTTACGCCGACCAGTACGGTCAGGATGGCCACTTCTATCTGAGCCCGCGCCAGAGCCGCCTCGGCGTCAAGGCAGAAACGCCGACCTCGTCCGGTCTGGTCAAGGGTCAGTTCGAATTCGACATGTTCGGCGTCGGCGCCGACGCCGGCCAGACGACGATCCGATTGCGGCACGCGTGGGGCCAGTGGAAAGAAGTCGGCGCGGGCCTGACCAACAGCGAGTTCATGGACGTCGATGTCTTCCCGAACGTCCTCGACTACTGGGGACCGAACGGCATGCTGTTCTTACGCAACGTGCAGGTGTTCTGGGAACCCTACCGGAACGGCGACTCACACGCGCGCATCGCGATTGAGGCGCCGGGCGCGAGCGGCGACGCTGGAGTCCTCTCCGATCGTGTGGAACTGCAGAACGTCAAGCCACGATTCCCGGCACCCGATTTCACGGGCCACTACCGTTTCGCGCAGAAGTGGGGCTATGTCCAGGTTGGTGGCGCGCTTCGCTACATCGCCTACGACGATACCCTTCCGACCGACAAGTTCGATCTGAGCGGACACGTCTGGGGCTGGGGTTTCTCGGTCAGCTCGAACGTCAAGCTGGGGGCCGACAATGTCCTGCGGTTGCAGGCAGTCGAAGGCGCCGGCGTCGAGAACTACTTCAACGACGCGCCGGTCGATGTCGCCATCAAGAGCAACCCGGGGAACGCCATCACACCGGTGGTCGGCCAGGCGCTCAACGACTTCGGCCTGGTGATTTATCTGGACCACAACTGGAACGAGAGAATGAGCAGCGCGGTCGGCTACTCGCGCGTTGACATCACCAACAGCAACGGCCAGGAAGCGAGCGCTTACAAGAGCGGTCAGTACATGAGCGGCAATCTCCTGTTCAACCCCGCGAAGAACGTGATGATGGGCGGCGAGTTCCAGTGGGCCCATCGCGACAACAACTCCGACGGCTTCTCCGTGAACGACTACCGGTTGCAGTTCTCCTTCAAGTACAGCTTCAGCGCCAAAATCGGAGGATAGAAATGGTCAGGACAAGGTTCTCAACACGGCGCCGCCTCCTGGCGGTGGTGGCGGCGACGGCGATCGGCGGAGGCCTGGTGCTCTCGGCCCAGGGCACCGACCCGCAGACCGTCGTCAACAATGCGTTCAACCAGTTCAAGGGGTTGAAGGAAGGAAAGAACGCGGACTACATCCCGGCCCTCGCCAAAGTGGATCCGAACCTGTTCGGCATCGCGCTGGTGACCGCGGACGGCAAGGTCTACACCGCCGGCGACATCAAGACCGAGGTCTCGATTCAGTCCATCTCCAAGGTCTTCACGATGGCTCAGGTCATCCAGGAACAGGGCCTGGAGTCGGTCGAGAAACGGATCGGCGTGGACGCCACGGGCGCGCGGTTCAACTCGATCATCGCCATCGAAGCAGTCAAGACCGTGGCCGGGACCGGCGCTCCGGAAATGAATCCGCTCGTCAATCCTGGAGCGATCTCCGCGACGGGCATGGTGACCGGCGCCACCAGCGACGCCGTCTGGAAGAAGATCATCGGCACCTACGACGACTACGCCGGTCGTCAACTGACGGTGTTGCAGGACGTTTACAAGTCGGAATCGGATTCCAATCAGCGCAACCAGGCAATCGGCGCGCTCATGCTGGCCTACGGGTACATCAAGAGCAACTGGCCGCAGGCCGTCGACCTCTACACCCGGCAGTGCTCGGTCGGCGTCAACGCGCGCGATCTCGCGATGATGGCGGCAACCTTGGCTGCCGGCGGGAAGAACCCCGTGACCGGCAAGCGCGTACTCGACCCGGCCAAAGTGCCGGGCGTGCTCGCGGTGATGGCGACCGCTGGTCTCTACGACGATTCCGGCAAGTGGCTTTACCACACCGGCCTGCCGGCCAAGAGCGGCGTCGGCGGAGGCATCATCGCGGTCTCCCCGGGCAAGTTCGGGGTCGCGGTCATCTCGCCGCCGCTCGACGATGCCGGCAACAGCATCCGAGCGCAGCGGGCGATTGCCGCGATCTCGAATGCGTTGGGTGGCAATCCCTACGCGGTCAAATAACCCTCGCGACCAGGACGGGAGCCGTTACCCGCGGCTCCCGTCATCTCTGAGAATACGGGCCTTCACTCGCCGATGACCCTCACCTGCCGCAACGCGACCGTCTGGATTGAGCGAGCGGTGACAGGCCTCGCCTTTCTGCTGATGGCGAGCGGGACGGCGCACGCGCAGAAAACCGACATCATCAGGCTGGCCAACGGCGATCGCACCACCGGCGAGGTGGAGAGGCTGAACCGCGGACAGCTCACCGTCTCGACCGACGACGCGGGCACGATTTACTTCGAGTGGGACAACGTCGTCGCGGTCGAATCGACGCGTCAGTTCGATGTCACGACCGTGGACGGGCGTCGCTTTTTCGGCAGTCTCGTCGCGAGTCCGGTTCGCACCCTCGTCGTGAGCGACGCCGGCAGCAGTGTGTCGCTGCCGATGGCGGAGGTGAGCGTCATCACGCCAATCGGGGCAACGTTCTGGCAGCAGCTCGACGGCTCGCTTGATTTCGGCTTCAGCTACACGCGATCCAGCCACATCGCGCAACTCACCGTCAACTCGACGACCGTCTACCGCAGCCCCGCCTTCGAGATGCGGCTTACCGGATCGGGCACCCTCACCCAGAACGAAACCGATGGCGAACGGGACGATCGCGGCACGATTCAGGCCTCGTATAGCCGGTTTCGCGGCCAGCGCCTGTTCGTCGGCGGGGGCGGCGGCTTCGAAAGCAACGAGAGCCTCGGCCTGGTGCTCCGCTCACAGATCGCCGGCGTCGTTGGCGCGCGCCTGGTCAATTCCAATCGCGCGCAGCTCTCGGTCAGCGGCGGTCTGGCCGCCAATGACGAACAAAACGTGGATACCGAGCCCACGCAGAACCTGGAAGGGATCCTCACGTTCAGGACGTCGTACTACTCGTACGATCGCCCTCGCACCAACGTGGACTTTGCCGTTCAGTACTACCCGGGGCTGACCGACTGGGGCCGGCACCGCATCCAACTGGACGCCGGCGTGAAGCGGGAAGTCTGGAAGGACGTCTTCTTCGCAATCAATATCTTCGACACCTTCGACAGCCGGCCGCCGACCACTGGCGCGGATCGCAACGACGTCGGGGTGGTGATGTCGTTCGGCTGGACCTACTAGGCGGGATGCCGCAGAGATCGCAGAGGTTCTTCCGTTCTACCTTGAACTCTCTGCGAACTCCGCGGGCTCTGCGTTCAGATGTCGTAATCGCCGCAGCTCAGAAGCGAATCGTCACGCCGCCGTTGAGCGTGAATTGATTGGAGTACTGGGCATTGCCGACGAGGTAGCAGCCCCAGTAGGGATCGCACCAGTAGCCGGTGGCGTCCGATTTGATATAGGTCGGCGTCCACTGGAGGCCGAACCTCCCTCCGATCGGACCCTTGCTGTACACTTTCGCGCCGACGCCGATGGTGGTCGAGAACCGCGACACACCGGAAACCGTGCGGGAGGCCCCGGCCACGGTGGTGAAGTTGACATCGCTGTAGCTGGTCGCGCCAAGGCCGAACATGGCGTACGGACGCAGCGGCGAATCAGGCGCTCCCCAGTTGTAGCCAAAGTAACCGTGATAGGTATGGGTGCTCTGGTCGCCGACATCCTTGGTCGTCGTCGGCCCGCTTACCTCAAGCTGTGTGGGCTGGTCGCTGTAAATGAAGCCGACCTCCGCGTTGGGTCCCACGAAAAACCCCAGGTCGAATCCCCAGCCGAATGAATCCTTGGGATCGACACGATTGTAGACGTTCCCGTCTAGGGCCAGCACGTTGTTGCCGCTGACGCCGTCAGAGAATACGTACCCGGCGAACACGGTCACTTCCGCCTTCGGCGCCTGAGCGTGAACCGGCATCGCTGCCAGCCAGACCCCTGCCGCCATCAGAACCACTCGTTTGACCATCGCTTGAACTCCTTTGCGGATCATTCTATCGATCCTTGACCACTGCACACAAAGCAGTCCTCATGCCGGGCCCTCGAGTCGGCGGCCCCGGCTCCGGCAATGGAAGGCCAGACTTGAGATCTCGAATCGCCACAATGATTTCGGGCGCTTTCCCGAGAGTGGACACACCTCACTCACGGAATACCGTCAGCAATTCTATCCGAGATTTCGGAGTCTCTGGCGTTTTGGGGCGACAGGTGGTTTTTCGGTCGGGTTGTGTCGCCGTTCGATTTCTCCGAGATGTCGGAGGCACTCCGAGGCTCCGGAGGCATTGGAGGACCTGGGGGCAACCCACGCAGACGAATCACCTGCGTCAGCGCGCTCGACCGCGCGCTCTGCGCCGTCACAAACTTGGCACACACTCTGCTTTTTCCTTACGAACGGCTGACTGCACAACGACATGTCCACGAAATCAGCAGCGCGAATGACGGTGAGCTGGAAGGTGAAGGCCGGCGAGGCCGGGTCGATCGCGACTGCTCTCCAGATGCTGATGAAACGGATTCACGGCGAGCGCGGTTGCGAAGCGTGCTCGGTATCGACCGCGATGGCGGCGCAGCCGCGGATCGATTTCGTCGAGGAGTGGACGAGCGAGGTCGAACTGCAGCGCCACATCCAATCGGACCAGTTCGCGAGCCTCGCTGAATTGATGGAACACTCGATCGAGCGGCCGGACGTGATCTTCGACCTGCCCGGTGGCACCCGTGGACTCGACTACGCAGAGGAAGTTCGTCAGTCGGTCGGCCGACCTCGTCGAGCGTGACGCTGTAGCGCTGACAACATCCTGATACGGATCGCGGCGCTCAGCCGCCTTCGGTCGGGTCCGTGAACCTGAACGCCAGTACCGCCGCGAGCATCAGCGGCAGCTCGATCAACGAGTAGGTCGCGGCGAAACGCGCAAACTCGAGTCGCCCGAGAAACGTCACAGCGATCGCCGTCGCGACGCCGATGTTCCGGGCGCCGAATTGCGCCGCCATGGTGAACCGATCGCGACGACTCCTCGACAGTGGCACGGCCGTGACCCATCCTCCCGCGGCCGACAACACGACAAAGGCCGCCGCCAGGGACACCGTACCCGACAGGCCGCCGACAAACGCGCTCCAGTCGTCGGCGACGATGAGTCCGAGGATGACCAGCGTGCCGGCCACGGAAACACGCTGCAGGATCGGGGCGGCGCGGAGAGCGAGCGGAGGGATGGCCCGGCGCGCCCACATGCCCAGCACGACCGGCAGCGCGAGCACGACCAGGATCTGCGCTGCGAGCAGGCCAATCGGCGCTTCGAGTTGAAGCGGACGCTTCAGAAAATACGAGATCCCCCTGCCGGCGAGTGGAATCGTGATGCTGGCAACCAGGCACGAGAGTCCCGTCAGCGTCACCGCGAGCGCGGTCGAGGCGCGCGCCAGGTAGCTGTACAGGTTAGAGACGCTGCCGATCGGACACGCCGCCACCAGCAGAATGCCGGCGGCGATCTCGTCGGAAGCGCCGAACATGTATGCCAGAGCCGCAGCCAGCGGCGGCAGCAGGATGAGCGGACCGAACAATCCAGCCAGCACCAGCGCCCGCTGCTGTCGGACGCGCGCGAAGTCGCTGACGGTCAGGTCGATTCCCACGGCGACCAGCAGCAGGAACGTCGTGGCCGGCACCGCGGTGCCAATGAACGTTCTCATGCGGCGCTCAGCGGCGCAGCCTCAATTGCATCCCAAGCTGACGCGGGTCGCCGGGTCTTCCCCCGATCGCCGGCGGAGGCGAACTGAACGACCCCGTGATGTAGTCGATGTTGGTCAGGTTGCGCGCGTACGCCCCAATCGACCAGCGTCCGCTCGCCGACTTGACGTCCGCGCCGACGTTGAGGAGGCCATACGGGCGCTGTTGCTGTACGGTGTCGTTGAACGGCGTGAAAAACGCCGTCGTCTGCCACGTTGCGTCGCCGCGAAGCGAAAGCGTGGTCCTCCGGGTCAGGCGGCCGTCCCATCCGAGCCAGAGTCGGCCGGACCAGACCGGCGCGTTACTGAGTCGATTGCCGGTGACATCGCCGATGACGCCGCCGACGCCAACGGCGAGATAGCGATCGTAGCGGCTGTTCAACCAGGCGAGGTGGCCGCCGGTTTCAATGCCGTGGGCGATTCGGGTCGCCGTCTCCACTTCGACGCCGTCAATCGTCGCGGCCGCGGCGTTCGAGATGTCGATGACGCCGGGCCGGATTGCAGTCTGAACCTGCAGGTCGGCGTAGTCGGTGTGGAACGCCGAGAAGTTCAACGAGGTCCGCCCACCGGCGACTGTGGACTTGAGCCCGGCTTCGTAGCTCCAGGCCCATTCGGGCGCATACCCGCGGCCAGCGACCGGTGACGTCAGGTTGAATCCACCGCTCTTGAATCCGCGCGTCGCGGAACCGAAGAGGAAGAGGTCGTCGCGGATGCGCGTTTCGACGCCGAACTTTGGCGTCCAGGCGCCAGTCGATATGGTGTCGGTGTAGGCGTAGGCCGTGCCGGCGAGCACCTTGAGCGGCAGATCCTGGGCCGAAAGCTGGCCGGAATTCACGATCGTCTTGGTCTCGTCGCTGTACCGTAGCCCGAGTGTGGCCGACAGCCGCGGCGCAAGATCGATTGTCGCCTCGCCGAACAGCGCACCGGACTTCGCCTGCACCTGCGGGTTGAGGATGTTGTCGAGACCGGTTGCCTGAAAGCCCACCACCGTCGGTTGACGATCGTCCTCGTCGAACAGGAACAGACCGCCGATCCACGCCACCCGGCCCCGCCGCTCGGTCACGGTCAGTTCTTCCGAGAACTGATGCTGCATTTCGTGCACGTGCGACGAGACCAGCGGCAACTCGGAGATGTCGGCGTCGGAGAACAGGTCGTAGTCAAGGCTGCGGTACGCCGACAGGCTGGCGACGGTCATCGTCGGCGAAAGCGACCATGTCAGGCGGGCCGCGCCTCCGGACTGGAGGTTTCGGCTTCCGGCAAGCGTCGAGGCGCGAACGTCGTGCAGATCCGGAGGATTGTCCAGGGTGTACCCCGGCTTGACCGCGAGCACTTTCGAGTAACTCAACGGGATCGGGTCGCTGATGTTCACGTCTCCCGACAACAGCAGGTCGCTGTGCCGACTCAAAACGATTCGGAGCTGTCCCCGTCCAGCCGTCACATCCTCGCCGCCGAGCGGATGATCAGGGTGGTCGAGGTCGTTGACGTATCCGGTCCGAACGCCGCGCAGGAACGCACCGCTGGCCATGACGCGATCGCGAATCAGCGGACCGCTGACGCGGAGCTGGGTCCGGAGATCATCGTAATTACCGGCCGTGATGTCGGCCGAAGCTTCGAGGGTGTTGGTGGGCGCCTTGGTCACGAGATTGATCGCACCGCCCACGGCGTTGCGGCCGTACAGCGTTCCCTGCGGACCTCGGAGGATCTCGATACGTTCGAGGTCCAGGAAATCGGCCAGCATCATCGCCGGCCGCGCGAGGTAGACGCCGTCGGCGTACACCGCCGAACTTGGATCCGAACCAGCGAACACCGCGTTGGTTCCGATCCCGCGAATCGTCACCTGCGAAAAGCCCGAATTCTGTGAAAACGTTACCGCGGGCGCCAGTCCGGCGATCTGTTCGATCGTATGGCTTTGCAGGCGTTGAAGGTCCGCCGCCGGCAGCACGCTGACCGCCATCGGCGTCGTCTGAATGTCGGCATCGCCCCGCTTTGCCGCGGTGACGAAGGTCTGCTCGGTGACATGCACCGACAGCGTCAGCAAGACCACCTGATGCTGACCGGGATCGACTCGGGTCGTTCGATGCGCCGGAGCAAAGCCGATCAGGCTCGCCTCCAACTCGTACGAACCGGGTAAGAGCGCCAGGAACTCGAACCGACCGTCACCATTAGTTGTGACCGTACGGCTGTCAGGACCTCTGAACGTGACGACAACGCCCGGAAGGGGTTGGCCGGAGTCGTCCTGGATCGATCCGGTTACTTGTCCCGACAATTGGGCAGCCCCGACCTTCGCCGGCTGGCACAGGCTCGCGGCGACGATCGAGATCACGACAAGATGGGTTCGCGACCAAGGTGCTGCGGATGTATTTCGCACCCGTCGACTCGTTTCTGCCACGCGTCCAGAAAGAATACGTGGTCACCCCGAATTGGACGACCTGTCTCAAATGACAGTTAGCTTGCAACCTAGTGACAGTTGGCATTTTACGTTACTCGATCGAAATGTCTTCGCGTTATCATCGGCGTTCGTCGGCAGGCTGGCGCCGACGCCCCAAGGCCATGTCACTCGCAGACGGATCGGTATTTCGGGTTGCCGCTGAATCGGCGCCAAACGGCATCGTCATCTGCGACGAGGCCGGCGCCATCCTGTTTGCCAATCATCAAATCGAAACCACGTTCGGGTACGCCGCTGACGAACTCGTTGGCAGTCCGGTCGAGGAGCTCGTGCCCTTCGCCTACCCAACCGCCGACCTGAACGACCCTCACGAATTCCGTCAGGAGCCGCCCTTCGGCCCCATGATCACAGCCGGCCGTAACCTGTCCGGCCGGCGGAAAGACGGCTCAGAGGTTCCAGTCGAGGTCGGCCTGGCCCTGATCGAGCAATCGGAACAGCGATTGGTGATTGCGTCGGTCGTCGATGTCACCGAGCGTCTGGCGCTGCAGAATGAAATCGTCCGGACGTCGAATGACTACGCGTCGTTTGAACGGCTGATTTCCGATGTGGCGTCCCGGTTCGTCATGGTAGCCCCCGAACTCGTGGATGCCACGATTGTCGGGAGCATCCAGCGGATCGCCGAAGCGCTCGATCTCGATCGCGGCAGCTGGTGGCAGGTGAAACCAGGCGCCGAGGATGCGTTCGTGGTCCATACGTGGACGCGCCCCGAGTACCGCGTGATGCAATCGGGCGAGTCCGCCCAGGGCAGCTGTTCCCGGGCTCTTCGCTCGCGCACGCAAGGGGGAGGTCGTCTCGTTCTGCGATACCGAAGACCTGCTCGACGCCGAGGACCGCCAGACCCATCGAAAATTCGGCACCAAGTCCGGCGTCGCGGTCCCATTCATGTTGAACGGCGAACTGAACGCCATCCTGGGGTTCAGTGCGCTACGGGCGCAGCGCACGTGGTCACCGGAGGTCGTCGATCGACTGCGCCTGGTGACGGCCGTCTTCGGCCAGGCCCTGGTGCGCAAAAGCACGGAAGAGCGCCTGCAGGCGGCGCTGACCGAAGTGCGCGAGCTCCAGAAACACCTGGCGATCGAAAACGTCTACCTCCGCCGGGAAGTCACGGCCTCGGCACGGGCGCTGCCGATTGTCGCGGACAGCGAGGCGAGCAAACGCGTCCTCGAGCAGATCGAAGCGGTTGCGCCGACCAACGCCACGGTTCTGCTCCTCGGCGAAACCGGGACCGGGAAGGAAGTCTTCGCCAAGGCCATTCATCGCGCCAGCGACCTGCACCGCCGGCCGATGATCACCGTGAACTGCGCCGCGATTCCGACCGCGCTCATCGAGAGCGAGCTGTTCGGACGCGAACGGGGCGCGTACACCGGCGCCATGGCACGGCAGATCGGCCGCTTCGAGATGGCCAACGAGTCGACGATTTTCCTCGACGAAATTGGCGAGCTGCCGCTCGACGCACAGGTGAAACTGCTCCGGGTCCTGCAGGAACGGGTCATCGAACGACTGGGCAGCGGCCAGCCGGTCAAGGTCAACGTCCGAATCATCGCGGCCACGAATCGGGCGCTGGAAAAAGCCATCGCGGAACGTACATTCCGCGAGGATCTGTACTACCGCCTCAACGTGTTCCCGATCACGATCCCGCCGCTGCGCGAGCGGGTCGAAGACATCCCGGCGCTGGTCTGGACCTTCATCGAGGAATACGCCGCCGCGTTCCGCAAACCGATCGAATCGATTTCCAGGGAGAGCCTCGAGGCGCTGCAGCGTTACAACTGGCCCGGCAATGTCCGCGAACTCCGCAACGTGATTGAACGCGCCGTCATCAACGCGCGCGGACCGCGTCTGGTGGTGGCGGACGTGCCGACCAGCGCCTCTGCGGCGCCGCGCAAGAGTCCGCGGCTCATCGACCTCGAGGCCGAGCAGATCCGGCAGGTTCTCGAGAGCGTCTCGTGGCGCGTGCGCGGTGCCGGCGGAGCGGCCGAGCTCCTCGGAATCAAGCCGAATACACTCGACAGCCGGATGGCGAGGCTCGGCATCAGGCGACCGGTCGCCTGATCATCTTCACCTGATCGTTTTCATCCGACCGGGCGCCCGCGTTACGTCGCCGTCGCATCACCCTCACAATCAGCCGTCAATCCCCTCACTACCCGTAGTGAGAGGTACCTGGCGCCTCGCCCAACAACTCAAGATCAGACGACGATCGGTCCTTGTCCCCGTTTGATCAAGGCAAGCGGATTGCAAGTGCGTTCATGAATCAAGCAGCGGCAAACGACCGGTCCCAGCGCCGCGCAGGAGTGGAGTGATCCGTGCCTGACCGTCCGACCCGAAACGAGCGCGATCTTCTTGGCGACAAGGCGGTGCCTGCCGACGCCTACTATGGAGTGCAGACGGCGCGCGGCCTTGATAATTTTCACATTTCGGGAGTGCAGCTCCGGCTGTATCCCGATTTCATCAAAGCCCTGGCCATGGTGAAGATGGCCGCGGCGCGTGCGAACCAGGAGTGCGGCCAGTTCAGCGCCGAGATTCTCAAGGGAATCGAGGCCGCCTGCCACGAACTGATCGACGGCAAGCTCCACGACCAGTTTCAGCTCGACATGTTCCAGGGGGGCGCCGGCACCTCGACCAACATGAACGCCAACGAAGTCATCGCCAACCGGGCCCTCGAGCTGATGGGACATCAGAAGGGCGAATACAAGTACTGCGATCCGCACGACCACGTGAACGCGTCGCAGTCCACGAACGACGCCTATCCGACCGCGCTGCATGTCGGCATGGCGCTCGGCAACGTGCGCATGCTCGAAGGCATCAACCAGCTGATCGCGTCGTTCCGGGCCAAGGGGAAGGAATTCGACCGCATTCTGAAGATGGGCCGCACCCAGCTGCAGGATGCCGTGCCGATGACGCTTGGCCAGGAGTTCAAGGCGTTCGGTGAAACGCTGGCCGGAGAAGTACGCGCGCTCGAAGCCGTTCAGCGCGTGCATGTGCGAAGTGAACATGGGCGCCACGGCCATCGGTACCGGCCTCAATGCCCCCGTCGGCTACGCACAGAAGTGCACCGCGCACCTGGCCACGATTACGGGATTCCCGATCTACCTCGCCTCCGACCTGGTCGAAGCCACGCAGGACACGCAGGCCTTCGTGCTGTACTCGTCCTGCCTGAAGAGCCTGGCCATCAAGCTCTCGAAGGTCTGCAACGACCTGCGCCTGCTGTCGTCCGGTCCCCGCTGCGGACTGCGCGAGATCAACCTGCCGCCGAAGCAACCGGGCTCGTCGATCATGCCGGGCAAGGTCAACCCGGTGATTCCGGAAGTCGTCAACATGGTCTGCTTCCGGGTCATCGGCAGCGACCAGACCATCACGATGGCGGCCGAGGCCGGCCAGCTCCAGCTGAACGTCTTCGAGCCGGTGATCGCGGCGTGCATCTTCGAGGCGCAGACGATGTTCATCAACGCGGCGCGGACGCTGCGCGAGCACTGCGTGGACGGCATCACCGCCAACCCCGAGGTCTGCCAGCACTACGTCGATTACAGCATCGGCACGGTCACGGCGCTCAACCCGGTGATCGGCTACGACCGCTCCACCGAGCTCGCGGCCGAAGCGCAAAAGACCGGGCGCGGCATCCTGGAAATCATTCGCGAGCGCAAGATTCTCACCGAGCAGCAGATCGCCGAGGTGCTCGATCCGATGACGATGACGGGCCAGGGCCGTCCCGCATGAGCCGGGCCTCCGTGCTCGCGCTCGCACTGCTCGTCGCGCCGGCCTTCATCAATCCCGGACGCGCACAGGCTGTTCAGCAGGCGCAGGCGGATGGCGAGTGGCGGACGTTCAGCGGCAGCTGGTCGGCGCGTGGTCAACGGCAGGTGATCCCCACCGAAGGCAGCGGCTCCGCGGCGATCGTGCACCTGTCCGGTGCGGTCGTCCTCGCTCGTACCGATCTCGACGGCGGGTTGCTCGCCGAAGTCATCGCGTTCGAGGACGGTCAGAAGCTGAGCGTCGGACGAGCAGTGTGGACTGACACGCGCGGCGATCGCGTGTTCAGCGAACTTCGAGGCGAGCCGGTCGCGACCGGCCGCCGTGTCGTCGGCACCATTACCGGAGGCACGGGACGGTACGCCGGAGTGACCGGCGACTATGCGTTGACGTGGCAGTATGTCGCGCAGGACGCGGATGACGTGATCCAGGGGCGTTCGGTCGATCTGCGGGGACGGCTGCGAAAGGCCATGCCGTGACCGATGCGGTCAGCCGGGGACGAGCCATGCTCGTGCCGGCCGTGATCTCGACGGCCATCATCGCGATCTGGTTTACCCCGCCGCCACAGGGCCTCACGGTTCAGGCGTGGCGGCTGTTCGACACGTTTGCGGGCGCCATCGTGTTCGTGGTGACCAGCGCCCTGCCGATCCTGACGGCGTCGGTGATCGCGGTCGCGTCAGCGGTACTGACTGGCCTGCTCTCGCCGGCGAAGGCGTATGCCGGGTTCGCCAACGGCACCATTCTCCTCATCGTGCTGGCCTTCCTGGTGGCGCGGTCGGTCGTCAAGTGCGGACTCGGCGCACGCGTTGGTCATCTCCTCGTCAGCCGTTTCGGTCAATCGACGCTGGGACTGTCGTACAGCATTTTCCTGGTCGACGCGCTCATCGCGCCGGCGTTTCCGAGCAACACCGCGCGCTCCGGCGTCATCTTCCCGCTGGCGTTTTCGCTGGCCGGCGCCGCCGGCGCGAAACCCGGCGACAGCAGCCGCCAGCGGCTCGGCAGCTTCCTGATGTTCTCCGGCATCGTCAGCCTGAGCCTGTCGTCCGCGTTGTGGCTGACGGCGATGGCCGCCAATCCGATGGGCGGGGAGATCGCGGCGCGCTTCGGCGTCCAGATCGGATTCGGATCGTGGCTGCTGGCCGCATCGGTGCCGACGCTGGCGGGCATCGTTCTGATGCCGCTGCTGCTCTACCGGGTCATGGCGCCGGAGCTGACCGCGACCCCGGACGCTCCGGCGGCGGCGCGCCAGGCCCTCGCGGCGCTTGGTCCGCTGTCGCGGGACGAGAAGGTGGTGCTGGTCGCGTTCGCCGGCATGGTGTCGCTGTGGGCGTCCGCGTCCACGCTGGGCATCGACTCGACCGCGGTCGCGTTTCTCGGTCTCGGCGGACTGCTCGCGTCGGGCGTGCTGACGCTCGAGGACATCCGGCACGAGGGCGACGTGCTGGCGACGTTCATCTGGTTCGCGGTGCTGTTCACCCTGAGCAATCAGCTGAACGAGCTGGGCTTCATGGGATTTCTCGGACAGCGTCTCGCCGACGCGATGGGCGGCCTGGCGCCCGGCGTGGCGGGCTTCGCGCTGCTGCTCGCCTACGTGGCGCTGCACTACGTGTTCGTCAGCCAGACGGCGCACCTGCTCGCGCTGTTCGGCGTGTTCCTCGATGTCGGCGTCAAGCTCGGCGTGCCGGCGGCGCCGCTCGCATTTCAGCTGCTCTTCGCGACCAACTACTTCGCCGCGATCACGCCCCAGGGCTCGAGCGCGAACCTGTTGTTTGCCGGCAGCGGCTTTCTGTCCCAGCGCGACCTGTACCGCATGGGCGCGCTGTCTACGGTGTGCACCATGCTCATTTACGTCATCATCGGAACACCCTGGCTCCGTCTCGTCTTACGATGAGCGGGCCCGGATCATTCGAGAGGTTCATCATGCAGAGACATCTACGAGATCGCGCGTCATTCGCAGGATGTGTGGCGTTCGCAGTAGCCATTGCCCTCTCCAGTGCGGCTTCAGGTCAGACACCTGCCGCAAACTCGGCGCTGCCCACCGTCGTCGTGCTCGCGACCGGCGGCACCATCGCCGGAGCGGCTGCAAGCGACGTGCAGGCCGGCTATACCTCCGGTCAGGTTGGCGTCGAACAGTTGCTGGCGGCCGTGCCGCAGGCAAAGAAGCTGGCCAACCTTCGCGGCGAGCAGATTGCGAACATCGGCTCGCAGGACATGAACGACGAGGTGTGGCTGAAGCTGGCCCGCCGGATCAACGAGCTCACCGCACAGCCGGACGTGGCCGGCATCGTGATCACGCACGGCACCGACACCATTGAGGAGACCGCCTATTTCCTCAACCTGGTGGTGAAGTCGCGCAAGCCGGTGATCCTGACCGCCGCGATGCGTCCCTCGACGGCGCTGTCGGCTGACGGTCCGTTGAACTTCTACAACGCCGTCGCGGTGGCCGCCAACAAGGACGCCGGCGGCCGCGGCGTGCTCGTCGTCGCCAACGACTGGATTCACGGAGCGGCGTCTCTGACCAAGACGAGCACGACGGCCGTCCAGACCTTCCTGTCTCCGTTGTCGGGCCTGATCGGGACGGTCGCGTACGGCACGGTCGAGTTCTACCGTGGGCCGGTCGGCCGCAACACCGTCGATTCTGAGTTCTCGCTCGATGGCGTCACCGCGCTGCCGCGCGTGGACATCATCATGGCCTACGAGAACATGGACGGCGCGCTGATCGATGCGGCGGTCGCCGCCGGCGCCAAGGGCCTCGTCATCGCCGGCGTCGGCAACGGCAACCTGACCGCGCCTGCGGTGACGGCGCTGGCCAGGCAAGCGAAGAACGGCATCGTCTGCGTGCGTTCCTCGCGCGTCACCACCGGCGTGATCGGCCGCAACGTCGAACTCGACGACGACAAGTTGGGATTCGTGGCGGCGATGGAGCACAATCCGCAGAAGGCTCGCGTGATTCTGCGGTTGGCGCTGTTGAAGACCCGCACCCTCGCGGACATCCAGCGGCTGTTCAACGAGTACTGACGGCCTTCATTCTTCTGGAGCGTACATGACAATCGAACCTGAGGACCAAGAGAGCGGTCTGTCTCCCGCGGCACCGGACCTGTCGGAGTGCCGCCCCGGCGTCGATCGCCGCGCCTTCATGATGCGCAGCGCGCTGATCAGCGCAACCGCCGTCCTCACCGGCTGTTCGCCAGCGACGCCGCAACAACAGGCGGCCCTGCCGGCGCCGGTGCCGCCGCCGGTTCCGGCCAGCAAGATATCGCCGGATCTCGACGTCGTCAAGAAGGCCAAGGGGCCGGTGATGACGACGCTGGAAGAGTTTTACAAGGTGGGTCCAGGACCATCGAGCTCGCACACGATTGGCCCGATGCGCATCACCTACGACTTCTACAATCGATGCACGAAGCTGCCGGCCGATCAGCTGGCAAAGGTGACCGCACTCAAGGTCAACCTGTTCGGAAGCCTCAGCGCCACGGGAAAAGGCCACGGCACCGAACGGGCGGCGCTGGCCGGGCTCATCGGCAAGGAACCGGCGACCGTCGAACCTGAATTTCTCGACAGCCTGGTATCGAAACCCGACCAGACCTTCCCCGTCAAGATCGGCGACAAAACCGTGACCGTGTCGCTGAAGGACATCATCTACGACTCGCCGAAGGGTGACTTTCCGCACCCGAACACGATGACGTGCAAGCTGATGGGCGGCGAGACCGTTCTTTACGAGCTCGAGTACTACTCGGTCGGCGGCGGGTTCATCGAGTGGAAAGGTTATCAACCGCCGGAGAAAGGCCAGCCGAAGTACCCCTACGCGACGATGGCGGAGCTGCAGAAGCACGCGGACGCGAGCAAGCTGTCGATCGCGCAGCTGGTCATGGCGAATGAAATCGCCGTGTCGGGCAAGAGCGAGGCGGAGATCAACGCCTTCATCGACAAGATCCACACCGCGATGGTGAACATCGTCAAGGCCGGACTGGCGGCGCCGGAGAGCACGCTGCCTGGTCCGATCAAACTGAAGACGAAGGCCGGCGACGTCTACAAGCGGGCGATGGACGATCAGTTCGTCGCCCAGCGCGGCATCGGTGTCGTCTCGGCGTATGCGCTCGCGGGTTCAGAAGAGAACGCGCGCGGCCATCTCGTGGTGACCGCTCCAACCGGCGGCTCGGCCGGTGTCCTTCCCGCGCTGGTGTATGCGCTCGGTGAAGGAGGCCGCAAGCTTCCGCACGACAAACTCCGCGACGGATTTCTTGCCGCCGCCGCGGTCGGCTACCTGTGCAAGCACAACGCAACCCTGTCCGGTGCGGAAGGCGGATGCCAGGCGGAGATCGGCGTCGCGTCAGCCATGGGCGCCGCGTTCGTCGCCCAGGCTCACGATTTCAGCCATCAGGTGGTGGCCAATGCCGCCGAGTCCTCGCTCCAGCATCACCTGGGCATGACCTGCGATCCCGTGGCCGGCTTCGTCCAGATTCCCTGCATCGAACGCTGCGCCTTCGGCGCGGTGAAGGCCTGGACCGGTTTCATGATCGCGAGCAACGAGATTCCGGCCAATCGTCGCGTGGACTTCGACACCACGGTCAACGCGATGGCGCTGACCGCCAGGGAAATGAACGCGAAGTACAAGGAAACGTCAGAAGGCGGCCTGGCGGTTTCGCTGGTGCTCTGTTAGCGAGGCGCGGAACCACCATGGACCACGCAACCGGAACGGGAAAGTACGAGCTGCTGCTCGAACGATGTCGCGGCCTGGCGCCTGTGCCCACGGCCGTGGCCCATCCCTGCGAGGAAACGGCGCTGGCCGGCGCGCTCGAGGCCGGCGCCAAGCGGCTCATTACGCCGATCCTGGTCGGGCCCGCCTCGAAAATCCAGGAGGTCGCGAAGGCCAGCGGTCTCGATCTCCGAGACACCAGGATCGTCGACGCTCCGCATAGCCACGCGGCCGCGGCGATGGCGGTTGCGCTGGTCCGCAAAGGCGAGGCGGAACTGCTGATGAAGGGCAGCCTGCACACCGACGAGCTGCTCGGAGCGGTCGTGGCGAGGGAAACGGGCCTGCGGACGGGCCGCCGTCTCAGCCACGTGTTCGTCATGGATGTGCCGACCTATCACAAAGTCCTCATCGTCACCGACGCGGCCATCAACATCGCGCCGACGCTCGAGGACAAGGTGGACATCACCCAGAACGCCATCGATTTCGTGATGTCGCTTGGCGTCGACAGTCCAAAGGTCGCCATCCTGGCGGCGGTGGAGACCGTCAATTCGAAAATGCCCGCGACCCTCGACGCCGCGGCGCTGTGCAAGATGGCGGATCGCGGGCAGATCACGGGTGGCGTGCTCGACGGTCCGCTGGCCTTCGACAACGCCATCAGCAAAGAAGCGGCAAAAATCAAAGGTATCGTGTCGGCGGTCGCTGGAGACCCGGACATTCTGCTGGTTCCGGACCTGGAGTCCGGCAACATGCTGGCCAAGCAGCTGATTTTTCTCGCGAACGCCGACAGCGCCGGCGTGGTGCTCGGCGCCAAGGTGCCGATCATCCTGACCAGCCGCGCCGACAGCGTGCGATCGAGGATCGCGAGCTGCGCGGTCGCGATGCTCGCGGCGCACGCGCGACGTCAATCGCTGCAGAGTGCGACGTAGGGATCGGAGCCGAATGGACGACTACGCCGTCGTGCTCAACGCCGGTTCGTCGAGCCTCAAGTTTTGTGTCTACCAGAGGCCGACCGGCGCGATGTGGCGCCTCGAAGCGCGAGGCCAGATCGAAGGCATCGGCACCGCACCGCGATTCTCCGCGCGCAACGGCGCCGGCGAACGGGTCGCCGACGCCGCGCTCGAAGCCGCCGTGGTCCAGGACGGTCGCACCGCCCTCGATGCGCTCGCCAACTGGCTTCGCTCGACCTACGGCGGGGCCCGGGTGCTTGGCGTCGGTCATCGCGTCGTTCATGGCGGGCCGCACTTTTCCGGACCCACGATCGTCACGCCGCAGGTGCTCGACGAGCTCAGAACACTGGTACCGCTGGCGCCGCTCCATCAGCCTCACAATCTGGCGGCAATCGATGCCGTGACCGAGCGGCTCCCTGGCGTCCCGCAGGTCGCGTGCTTCGACACCAGCTTTCACCGCGGTCAGCCCGCCGTCGCTGAAATCGTTCCGCTGCCGCGCGAAATCCGCGACACCGGGGTCCAGCGTTACGGCTTCCACGGCCTGTCCTACGAATACATCGCATCGGTACTTCCGGAGGCTGCGCCCGAGGTCGCGGACGGGCGGGTCATCGTGGCGCACCTGGGCAGCGGTGCCAGTCTCTGCGCGATGCGCCACCGGAAGAGCATGGACAGCACGCTCGGCTTCACGGCGCTCGACGGTCTCTGCATGGGCACGCGCCCCGGCGCACTCGATCCCGGAGTCGTCCTCTACCTGTTCCAGAACCTCGGCCTCTCCGTGAAAGACGTCGAGAACATGCTCTACAAGAAATCCGGCCTGCTCGGCATCTCCGGGACCAGCAACGACATGCGCGACCTCCTGGCCAGCAGCGAACCACCGGCCCGGCTGGCGGTGGACTATTTCGTCTACCGCGCCGCCAAGGAAATCGGCGCGCTGGCGGCGGTGCTCGGCGGCATCGATGCCCTGGTGTTCACCGCCGGTATCGGCGAAAACTCCCCCGAGATACGGCAGCGGATCTGCGCCGCATCCGCATGGCTGGGCATCGACCTCGATCCGGATGCGAATCGCGGCGGCCGATCGCAGATCTCGCGGGCTGACAGCCGCGTCTCGGCCTGGGTGATCCCGACCAACGAAGAACTGGTGATCGCGCGCCATACCGGCGCGTTGCTGGGACTGGCGGACCGCCGGCAGCCGGCGCAATCGTAGCGGCAGACTGATGACCCGGGCCTGACCCGGCGCTATCGAGACCAAGGTGAGGAGCTGACATGGCGAGCAGGCGGCGGATGACCGTAGACGGCAACGAAGCGGCCGCGTCGGTCGCATATCGAGCCAGCGAGACGATTGCGATCTATCCGATCACGCCAAGCAGTCCGATGGCGGAGGTCTGCGACGAATGGGCGAGCCGCAAGCGCGTCAACCTGTGGAACGCGATTCCGGAAATGGCGGAGATGCAGTCGGAGGCCGGCGCCGCCGGCGCCGTCCACGGCGCGCTCCAGGCCGGCGCGCTCTCGACGACGTTCACGGCGTCGCAGGGCCTGCTGCTGATGATCCCCAACATGTACAAGATCGCGGGCGAGCTGACGCCGTTCGTGATGCACGTGGCGGCGCGCACGCTCGCCACTCACGCCTTGTCCATTTTCGGCGATCACTCCGACGTCATGGCCTGCCGTCAGACCGGCTTCGCGCTGCTCTGCTCGAATTCCGTGCAGGAAGCGCACGACATGGCCGCCGTGGCCCACGCCGCGACGCTCGAGACCAGGCTGCCCTTTTTGCATTTCTTCGACGGCTTCCGCACCTCGCACGAGGTCGCGAAGATCGAGGAGCTGACCGACGACGATCTCCGTTCGCTCATCCCGGAATCACTGGTGTTCGCCCATCGTCAGCGCGGGCTGACGCCGGATCGCCCGGTGCTGCGCGGCACGGCGCAGAATCCCGACGTGTTCTTCCAGGCGCGCGAAGCGCAGAACGGCTTCTACGACGTCTGTCCCGATGTCGTGGCGCGAATCATGGAGGCGTTTGCCGCGCTGACCGGCCGCCGCTACGGCCTGTTCGAGTACGTCGGGGATCCGGCCGCCGAGCGCGTGATCGTGCATCATGGGATCAGGCGCCGACACGGTCCATGAAACCGTCGACTACATGACGGCGCGCGGCGAAAAGGTCGGCGTGCTGAAGGTCAGGCTCTACCGCCCGTTCCATCAGCAGGCGTTCCTCGCCGCGCTGCCGAAGACGGTCCGGACGCTCGCCATCCTCGATCGGACGAAGGAACCGGGGGCGCCGGGCGACCCGCTCTATCTCGACGTCACGACGGCGCTCGCCGAAGCGCAGGCGGCAGGCACGTTGCCCTTCGCAGCGCCGCCGCGTCTCATCGCCGGACGCTACGGGCTGTCGTCCAAAGAGTTCACGCCCGCGATGATCAAGGGCATCTTCGACAACATCGCGCAAGACAAGCCCAGGAATCACTTCACCGTCGGCATCGTCGACGACGTGACCCACCTGTCGCTGCCGTGGGATCCGTCGTTCACGACCGAGGCCGACGATGTGTCGGCGTCGCTGTTCTACGGGCTCGGCGCCGACGGCACGGTCGGCGCGAACAAGAACTCGATCAAGATTCTCGGCCAGGAGACCGAGCTCTTCGCGCAGGGCTACTTCGTCTACGACTCGAAGAAGTCCGGCGCGATCACCGTTTCGCACCTGCGCACCAGTGCCAAGCCGATCCGTTCCGCGTACCTGGTGAACCGCGCCGGCTTCGTCGGCTGTCATCAGTTCGAGTTCGTCGACAAGATCGACGTCCTCGAACACGCGGCGCCCGGCGCCGCCTTTCTGCTGAACGCGCCCTGCCCGGCCGAAGACGTGTGGGACCAGCTGCCGAGCGAGATGCAGGAGCAGATCGTCGAGAAGAAGCTCCGCTTTTTCGCCATCGACGCCTACGACCTGGCGAAGCGTTCGGGCATGGGCACGCGCATCAACACCATCATGCAGACGTGCTTCTTCTCGATCTCGGGGATTCTTACCGCGGACGAAGCGATCCAGCACATCAAGAAGTCGATCGAGAAGAGCTACGGCAAGCGCGGACCGGAGGTGGTGCGCCGCAACTGCGAGGTGGTCGATCAGGCGCTCGCCCACCTGCACGAGATCGCGGTGCCCGCCGCCGCGACGTCGACGCGGGCGCGGCCGCCGCTGGTGTCCGAGAAGGCGCCGGACTTCGTCCAGAAGGTGACGGCGGTCATCCTGGCCGGCAAGGGCGACCTGCTGCCGGTCAGCGCCTTCCCGATCGACGGCACCTGGCCGGTGGCGACGACGAAATGGGAGAAGCGCAACATCGCGCTCGAGATTCCGGTGTGGGACGCGAAGATCTGCATCCAGTGCAACCAGTGCGCGCTGGTCTGCCCGCACGCGGCGATCCGCGCCAAGGTCTACGACGAAAGCGATCTGGCGGGCGCGCCGCCGACGTTCAAGTCGACGCTGTTCAAGGGCAACGAGCACAAGGGCAAGCACTTCACGATTCAGGTCGCGCCGGAGGACTGCACCGGCTGCAACCTGTGCGTCAACGTCTGCCCGGCCAAGGATCGCACCAACCCGAAGCACAAGGCGATCGACATGCACCCGCAGGCGCCGCTGCGCGAGGCGGAGCGCGCCAACTACGACTTCTTCCTCGGCGTCCCCGAGCTGGATCGAACCACGCTGACCAAGTTCGACCACAAGAGCTCGCAGTTTCTCGAGCCGCTGTTCGAGTACTCCGGCGCCTGCGCGGGATGCGGCGAGACGCCGTACCTCAAGCTGCTCACGCAGCTGTTCGGCGACCGGCTGCTGATGGCCAACGCCACCGGCTGCTCGTCGATCTACGGCGGCAATCTGCCGACGACGCCGTATACGACCAACAGCGACGGCCGCGGGCCCGGCATGGTCGAACTCGCTGTTCGAGGACAACGCGGAGTTCGGCTTCGGCTTCCGGATGGCGCTCGACGCGCACGCGGCCAGCGCGCGGCGCCTCGTCGTGCAGCTCGCGTCACACATCGGCGACGATCTGGTCATCGGCGCTCCTCGACGCGGATCAGTCGAGCGAGGCCGGCATCGCAGCGCAGCGCGAACGCGTCGTCGCGCTGCGGCAGAAGCTGGCCGGCGTGAAGATCGACGAGGCCCGCCGCCTCGAGACGTTCGCCGACTACCTGGTGAAGAAGAGCGTCTGGCTGATCGGCGGCGACGGCTGGGCCTACGACATCGGCTACGGCGGTCTCGATCACGTGCTCGCGAACCGGCGCGAACGTCAACATCCTCGTGATGGACACCGAGGTCTACTCGAACACCGGCGGCCAGGCGTCGAAGGCGACGCCGCTCGGCGCCGCCGCCAAGTTCGCGGCGTCGGGCAAGCCGGTCGGCAAGAAGGATCTCGGTCTGCTCGCCAACATGTACGGCCACGTCTACGTCGCGAGGGTCGCGTTCGGCGCCAAGATGGCGCAGACGGCGCAGGCGTTCGTCGAGGCCGAGTCGTACGACGGGCCGTCGCTGATCATCGCCTACAGCCACTGCATCGCGCACGGCTACGACATGGCGCAGGGCGCGTCGCAGCAGAAGCTGGCGGTCGAGTCCGGCGTCTGGCCGCTGTACCGCTTCGATCCGCGCCG
Source organism: uncultured Acidobacteriota bacterium (assembly GCA_963711765.1). Taxonomy (GTDB): domain Bacteria; phylum Acidobacteriota; class Vicinamibacteria; order Vicinamibacterales; family CAVVIG01; genus CAVQFC01. Next base: position 562,242 of record CAVQFC010000002.1, read on the forward strand.
GATTCCGCAGGGCGAGGCGCCGCTGCACCTCGACTACGGTCCGCCGAAGGCGAAGGTCGCCGACTACCTGCGCAACGAATCGCGATTCCGGATGGTCGAGCGCGCCGATCCCGCCCGCTACAAGATGTTCGTCGCAGGAGTCGCAGGCGGCCGCCGAACGCCGCTACGCCGTCTACCAGCAACTCTCGGGCATGAAGGTTCCGGCGTTCGAGGCCACCGAGCAGGCCGCGGCGCTGGAGAACGCGCTCGACGACCAAGGAGAAGTGATGGATCTCAGCACGACGTATCTCGGGCAAGCGCCTGCCCCATCCGCTGGTCGTCGGCGCCGGACCGCTCGGCGACGATCTCGACACGGTCAAGGCGCTCGAAGACGCCGGCGCGGCGATGCTGGTGCTGCGCTCGCTGTACGAAGAGGAAATCGTCGCCGAACAGATGGACGCCTTCTTCAACCTCGACGGCCACATGCGACTCGTTCAGCGAAGCCAGCTCGTTCGAGTCGGAATCGGAACATGTCGCTGGGGCCGGACGAGTACCTCGAGCATCTGCGCCAGGTCAAGCGCACGGTCGGCATCCCGGTGATCGCGTCGCTCAACGGCGTCACGCGCGGGCGGCTGGACGTCTTACGCGAAGCTGATCGAGGACGCCGGCGCCGACGGACTCGAGCTGCACCTGTATCACGCCGCCAGCGACATGACCATGAGCGCCGCGGACGTCGAGCGGCAGGCGATCGACACGCTGCGCGAGGTGAAACGGACCGTCAAGATGCCGGTGGCGGTCAAGGTCGCGCCGCTGCTCACCGCCTTCGCCAATTTCGCCCACCAACTCGACGCCGCCGGCGCCGATGGGCTCGTCCTGTTCACGCGCTTTCATCGGGCCGACATCGACATCGACGAGCTCGAAATCGTCCGGTCGCTGCCGTTGTCGGATTCCTCGGACCTGTCGCTGCGCCTGCGCGGCACGGCGGCGCTCGCCGGACGCGTCAAGGCGTCGCTGGCGATCACCGGCGGCGTCCATACCGGCATCGACGTCATCAAGGCGACGATGGCCGGCGCGCATGCCACGCAGATGGTGTCGGCGCTCCTGCGTCACGGCCCGGATCACCTGCGCAACGTCCTCGACGAGATCGCGCTGTGGATGCAGGAGCACGAATGGACGTCGCTCAATGAGATGCGCGGCAACATGAGCCTCGAGCGCATCCCCGATCCCGCGGCGTACGAACGCGCCAATTTCCGGATGGCGTTGCGGTAGCGTCCAGGACCTCGTGTGCTAAAGCTCGACCCGCTCGACGCCGGCGTAAATGTTGAACGTTGTCCCGCGCACGAAGCCGAGTAGCGTCACGTTGGCCTCGCGAGCGAGTTCGATCGCCAGGCTCGACGGCGCCGACACCGACGCCACGACCGGAACGCCGGCCACCACGGCTTTCTGGATGATCTCGAACGACGTGCGGCCGCTGACGAACAGAATGCGGTTGCCGAGCGGTACGTGACCGTCGAACAACTCGGCGCCGAACACCTTGTCCACGGCGTTGTGACGACCCACGTCCTCGGCCGCACGCACCAGGACACCGTCGGAGTCAAAGAGACCGGCCGCGTGCAGACCGCCGGTCTGGTCGAAGGTTTCCTGGGCCGCACGCAGCGCGTGCGGCAGTCCGGCGACGACCGCTCTCGACACGTTCAACGACGCCTCAACCCGATGTGAACCTTCCAGCAGATCGTCGATCGAGCGACGGCCGCAAACGCCGCACGCGGAGTTCGCGGTCACGTGCCGCCGGCCTTCCAGCGCCCCCTGGGCACGGACCGCGGCGCCGCCGTCGAGCCACACGTTCAACACATTGGGTGTGTCCTCGCCGTCATCGTCGGTGCAGTAGCGCATTGCGGCGATGTCGCCCGCGCTGCGCACGATCTGCTCGGACAGGAGGAAGCCGGCGGCAAGGTGCCGATCGTGGCCGGGCGTGCGCATGATCACCACGAACGGCCGGCTGCCCAGCCGGATCTCGAGCGGTTCCTCTGCTGCCGCGACGTCGCGAGCCGCGACCCCGGCTTGCGGATCGACGCGTACGACATCCACCGGATACACTGCCGAATCCACCGCCGGCGACGGTCGCCGAAACGGCACGTCGCACGCATCGTTCTCATTGGTACCGGTCATGGAGCTCCTGCTGGCTGGCCTCGACGGGTCGGCGGCGGCGACGTATCGACTGTGCCACAACGTTTTCTCCAGCGTGTGGCGCGACCCTTTCAGGGTTGCGTGCCCGCGGGGCTGAAAGCCCCGCGCGACGTCGTTCTGCAGAACGCGCTACGGCAGGTTGTAGCGGACTTGGGCAAGAAACATGAAAGCCCGGGCCGACGTCAATCCGCTCGGTGGCGTCGAGAACGGCTCCCTCTTCAACCACGACACCTGCGCGTTGAACTGCGCCGAACCTCGATCGGGTGTGCTGACGATCTGATAGGCCCCGGTCGCCGTGACCTCGCGAATCGTATGGTTGTTGCTGTTCGACGAGCCGGGATAGCCAAAGCCGATCGCGCTGCCGTCGACGTCGGTGAAGTAATTGGCATCGGTGTTCACGCCGCTGTAGTATCCGCCGACGGACACACGCTTCGTCACGGATTGCTCCACACCGCCGACCCAGGAAGTGGTGTCGACGAGGCTGATCGATCCATCACTGCGGAATGCCACGTCGGGGACCACCCCGCCGATATAGCGTCCGAGCCCTGACCCGACCGCGCCCTGCCCGAAAATCTTCGTGGTGGTGGTCGGATTGACGCGGAGGTTGACGGTTACGCCACCGCCCACGGCCTTGAAGTCGTCGTGGTAAGGCGCCACCGTGTGGCGGAATACACGAAGCACGCCGCCGGCATCGACATGGAAGGCGCGTCCAGCCGAATACGTGACGCGGGTCGAAAAGTCCGGCATCAGATTGGGCACCCGCAGTTCGTTGCCGCCGGTGTTGTACTGGGCATTGATGTCATCGGCGCAGCACTGAGGCAGGGTCACCAGTCCCGCTCCCAGTTGCTGTTCAGGATTTTCCACCGAGAGCGCCCAGTTGAAGCGTGTCGACGGGCGCCAGGTCAGGCGCAGTTGCGGCGACCGCGTCCAGATCATGCCCGCCACGTAGTTCAGATCGACGGCTTGGGTCAGTTCAACGTCCGCCGGCCATATCGACAGCTGATCCTTTGGCGCGGTCATCAGCGAGTAGGCCTGGCCCGCCGCGAGAAACCACGTCTGCCGGTATTGCACTTCGGCGAACGCCATTCGCAGACGGAAACCGTCGCCTGACGCCGTCACGGCGACGTTGCCAGGCGTGTTGCCGGCGAAATCCATTTCGAAGTATCCCGACAGCCGGCGGAACCGGACGCCCTCGGGATAGTCGGCGTCGACGCGGATCGACAGCCGCGATGCCTGCGCGCTCAGGCGGAATTCGCTGACATTGCCCTGCACAGTGTCCGCGTACGGGATGGTGGCGAAGTTCGTGCCGACGCCGCCGCCGCTGTTGGTCGATCGGTAGACGCTGTTCAGACCGACAAAGCCGCCGACGCGAAGTTTTGCAGGACCGACGTCGAGCGCCGGCCCTTCCGGCTGTTCCTTGTCGGTCTCCTGAGTCGGGTTGAGGGGCGGCGCGGGCGCCTGGCCCGACGCCGGCTGTTGAGCCGAAGCCGCTGCCGCGAAAACCAAAAATGCGGCGCATCCGCACGCGATTCGAATTCCCTGCATCGGCATGGCTAAGAGTCTCGCCCCGGCTCGAATTCGTAGAGCGATACGGCCAGCCGTTTCAGCCCTCGATCGTGCGCAATGAGATCGAGGTGCAGCGACGACCAGTCCGACAGCCACAACGCTTCGTTGCCTTCTCCGTCATAGGTCTTGAGGTACCCGCCACACGACTCGCAGTGGTCGATACGCAGGCCCGGTTCTTCCTCGATGGTCACACTCGTCAACCGTTGCGCGTCGGTTTCGCAGAAGGGGCAGCCGGTTCGCTTGAACTGCCAGCGCGTGCCGCAGCAGCCGCACGAGAGCAGACGCATGCGTCCGGGCTCGCTGCCGACCAGTTGCGCCATCGCCGGCAGCGATCCGCAGGTCGGACAGTACCGCCGCAGCCACCGATCCTCGTCGCGCCAGCCGGCAAATGCGCCAACGACAGGAGCAAGGAACCGCGCCACCGCCGTCCACCCGAGATAACGCAACAGTCCCGGCGACGGCGGAGCGACCGCCTCGTCGCCGAGCAGGAAGTCCGTGATGCGGCGCGGAATGTCGGGACCGCGCCGCAGTTCGGCATCGAGGGCGCGAATCTCCGCCGCCAGCGGCCCGGAAGACATTCCGGACGCCATCCTCTCGATCAGCGCGGCGGCGATTCGGCCGCCCGGTTCGAGTTCCACCGCGGCGTCGGCGCTCGACAGCAGCGGCACACCCGCGAGAAAGTCTGCGCGGTAATCGTCCCAATCGGGAATACCCGCGCCGCCGACGTCGATCCCCCCCATGGCGCGATCGACCTCAGCGGACAGCTCGGCGAGCGGTCGGAGGTACGTGTGAGCCTCCACCCATGGATTCGAGGTCATCCTTTCACTGGGCCTCAGCGGGCTGCGGCCTCGAGAGGACCGGCATCAGACGCGCCGCGAGGCCGAAGAGAAAGATCGTCGCGGCGATCAGGCCGATCGACACGCCCCACTCGATGATCGACGGCGCATAGCTCTCGGGCGCGCCCCAGGGCATGCGGCCCCGGAAGGTCATCGCGAAGAGGACGACGTTGATGCGGTTGTAGGCGACGCCGGTGACCGCGAGGAGCGAGGCGACGCCGAGCACCTCGGGCCGCTCACGAAGAGATCTGCGAACGAGCAGGAACAGCGGAAGCGCGCCGCCGAGAACAATCTCGGCCGCGAACGCCAGGCCGACCCAACCGCTGAAGGCGCCGGACAGCTGGTGACGGACCGCCATGTCTCCGAGGCGGAACACCAGGTAGGTCAGAAGCGCCCAGAACGTGATCTGGCCGACCGAGGCGAGCCGCGCAATCTCGAGCGGACGCCGCCACCCCTTCGCGATCCACATATCGATGAGGATCACGAGCGCGGTGCCGGCGGCAATCGACGACAGGAAAAAGGAGATCGGCATCACCGGCGACCACCACTGCGGCGCGAGCGAGTCCGGCATCAACAGATACAACGACCCGAGCGAGCTCTGGTGCATGGCCGACAAGGTGACGGCGGCGATCGCCAGCATGATCGGCTCGGCCTTCGCGTCGCGCGCACGGAAGATCCAGGCGAAGCGTGCCGAACACCGCGGCCGTCGCGATCGTATAGACGACGTCGCGCGTCAGCATGAAAATGAACAACGTCATCGCCGCCGTTACGTACGCGCCGTTCCATCGCCGCCACGTCGCCGCGCGCCTGGTCGTAGCCGAAGTGCGCGAAGGGTACCGGCAGGAATTCGAGCAGAAGGATCGTGACGTAGAGGGTGACGCACCACGAGACTTCGAACATGGCCGAGTGTTCGGGATGGTTCAAGGCGAGCGCGTACGAGTGCCACGGCAGTCCGAGGTCGGCGATCAGGGTCACCGCCACGAAGGAGTAGCTGAGGAGTCCCATCAGGACGGCGGTGCGGCCAAGCCCGTAGAGATCTTTTCGCTGAAAGACATAGATCACACCGGCCATCGCGAAGGCGCCGGCGGCTACCGCGATCCAGACCAGGTCGAAGACGATCCACAGCCCCCACGGGTAGGTGTCGGACAGGTGCGTGCTGCCGCCGAGTCCCAGGGCGAAACGCGCGATGAACGAAACGCCGCCGAACGCCATCAGCAGCAGCAGGACCCAATTGAACGGCGTCAGCAGCGCGCTCCGCAACGGTTCGAATTCGACGTGGCCGTGATGCTGCCGCATGCCTCGCCGCGGCCGCACTGTCGGCCACTGCCTGCGCCCGCTTGCGGAAGAACGCGTACGCGGCAGCGAGCGTCGCACCCACCGCCAGCACGGCCGGAGGCACGGCGCCGAGCGCCGCCGCGCTGAAGGCCGGAAACGGCTTCTCGCCGTAGGTCGGAAACCCGAGCTTCTCGAACGGCACGGACGACAGATAGAGCACGCTCGTCCCGCCCAGTTCCTTCTCGCCGTAGATGTGATTGACGTACTTGTCGGGCCGCGCGGCGATCCGCTTGTGCGCAATCGCCAGCATCTCCTCCCGCGTGCCGTAGCGGAGCGCGTCGGCGGGACACGCCTTGACGCAGGCGGGAATCTGCATGGTGTCGGCGAACTGTTTCGCCGCGGCATCGGCCATCGGCTGCCCGTTGAACGAGACCGGCGGCGGCTGAACGGCACGATCGGCGCAGTGCGTGCACTTCGAGATCTTCGGTGCGCGCGTATTCCATTCAGCGGTCGGCACGTCCCAGGGACATGCGAGCATGCAGTAGCGGCAGCCGATGCAGTCGTCGGTCTCGTACGACACCGGACCGTCGCTCTGCCGATGGAGCGCCGTGGTCGGGCAGGCGGAGACGCAGGCCGGCTCGAGGCAGTGCAGACAGCGCTGCATCACGTAGGCGGCTTCCACGCCTCCCTGCTTCTCCGGGTTCGCCATCTCGTGAAACTTGATGAGCGTCAGCGTCTTCGCGCTGAGGACCGCCGGATTCTGGAAGCCCATCTCGCCGTCGAACTCGGTCTTCTCGCCGTCCTTCTCGTTCCACTGCTTGCACGCCACCTGGCACGCCCGGCAGCCGATGCAGTTGGAGATATCGATCAGCGTCGACCTGACCGAGCCCGAGTCCGTGGCAGGCGTCATGTGCGTCCTCTGGGTGAGTCGGATCGTCGTTTGCCGGAACGCCCGGCCCTGACGACGTTGACGAGGCACGCCTTGGTCTCCTGGGTGCCGGCGCCCGGATCCGTGGCGTCGATGGTGAGGTAGTTGACACTCGGCCCGGTCGACAGGCCACGGAAGCCCCAGTTGTATGGCATCCAGACCACAGTGACCTCCTGGTCGCCGATCTTCAGCGCCTTCATGCGGGGCGTGACCGACGCCTTGACCTCGAGTTCGCCCCGCGCCGACGAGACCCGGACCCAGTCGCCCGACTCGACGCCGAGCTTCGCGGCGAGCGTGATCGGCAGTTCCAGCACCGGCTCCGGGACGAGCTCGTTGAGCCACGGGATGTTTCGTGTCGTCGAGCCGGCGCACCAGTGTTCGGCGACGGTCGATGTCATCAGCACGTACGGGAACTTGTCGACCGTGCCGATCGGTTGGTGCGAGGGCACGCGGGGATACTTGAGCATCGGGTTGCTGTTCACGGCCGGGTGCAGCACGTTCTGCACCGGGCTCTCGACCGGCTCGTACATCTCCGGCAGCGGACCGTCCTTCGGTACGTAGGCCACGTCGCGCCAGTATTCGGTGAATCTCGCGTCGGGATCCGAGTAGACCGCGGCAAAGAGACGGCCGACGCCCTCCGCGCCCATGTGGAAAGCCCGCTGGCCGTTCGGCGTGTCAGGGCCGTCGGTCACGACCGGAACATCCGGTACGTCATAACCGGTCCAGCGCTTCGTCTGCTCGTCCCACCACACGATCGGTTTCGACCCCGGGTACGGCTTGCCGTGGCGGTCACATGACGCGCGGTTGTAGAGGATGCGCATGTTGTTCGGCCAGGTCCACCCGAACCCCGGGTAGAGGCCCAGTCCGCCCACGTCAGTCGTCGAGTCGCGGCGTTTCGACAGGTTCTCGCCGTTGGCGAACACGCCCGCGTAGATCCAGGCGCCGGACGAGGTCGAGCCGTCGGCGCGGAGATCGCCGACCTTGCGCACGAGATCGCCCTTCTTGAGGCCGGTCTCCGGGTTGTCGCGCAGCGCATAGCCGTTGATCTCGCGCAGCACGTCCTCGGCCGTGGTGTAGGTCCAGAACGCCTTGTTGATGATCTCGTCCCTCGGCTCCTTCGAGTCGTGGACCAGATCGCGCACCGCGCGGAAGATCTGATCGACGATCGCGCCGTCGGGCCGGGCCTGCCCCGGCGGCTTGACCGCGGCGTGCCGCCACTGCACCATGCCGCCCGAGTTCGAGATGGTGCCGTTCTTCTCCATGAAGAACGCGGCCGGCAGCAGGATGACCTCGGTGGGGATGCTCTTCGGATCGACGCCAGGACGCTTCCAGAACGTCGCCGTCTCCGTCTCCCAGATCTCCTGCAGCACGAGCGTCTCGAGCTTCGCCATCGCCTCGAAGACGAGCGAGAGATTGGGCACCGTGACCGCGGGATTCTGCCCGACGATCCAGAGCATCTTCAGGTTCCCGGCCAGGGCATCCTCGAACATCGGCATCGTGCCGTAGTCCTTGATGGCGTTGCGTTTGGGCAGCCACGCATACGCGTAGTCGTTCTCGGCGGTGGCCGCGTCTCCAAAAAACGCCTTGAGCGCGTTCACCAGGTAGCGGGTGTCGGCGATGCCGTTCTTGCGCGCGTAGTGGTAGATGGTCGGCTCGGCGTTGGTCGCCGAGTTGATGTAGCCCGGCATGTAGTTGTAGAGGACCGCCATGTCGCAGGCGCCCTGTACGTTCGGCTCGCCGCGCAGCGCGTTGACGCCGCCGCCCGGCTTGCCGATGTTGCCGAGCAACAGCTGCAGGATCGTGAATGCCCGAATCCCCTGCACGCCGGTCGTGTGCTGGGTCATGCCCAGCGCGTAAAGAATGGCGCCGGGCCGGTTCTTCGCCATCGTCTCGGCGATGAGCTGGATCTGATCGGCCGGAATGCCGGTGATCTGGTAGCCCACCTCGAGCGTGTAACGCGAAACGAATGTCTTCAGCCGCGAAAAGACGCAGTGCGGGTCGTCGAGGCTGGCCGCCATCCGCGGCTTGCCCTTGGCATCGAGCTGATATCCCCAGGTCTTGGTGTCGTAGTGGTGATCGTCGTAGCCGCTGAACAGACCGTCCTTGAAGTCGAAGGCCTGATCCCCCAGGTAGAGCGCGTTGGTGTGGGTGACGACGTAATCCTCGTCGTAGAGCTTGTTGACGAGGATGTGGTTGATCATCGCGTTCTGGAACGCCACGTCGGTGCCGGGCCGGATGCGCGCGTAGATGTCCGCCGTCGCGGACGTGCGCGTGAATCGTGGATCGACGTGGATGATCCGGGCGCCGTTTTCCTGGGCCTTCCGGATCCACTTGAAGGCCATCGGGTGATTTTCGGCGACGTTGCTCCCTTCCACGAGGATCGTCTTGCAGTTCTGCATGTCGACCCAGTGGTTGGTCATCGCCCCGCGACCGAATGTGGCCCCCAGACCGGGGACCGTTGGGCTATGTCAAAGCCTGGCCTGATGTTCGACGTACGACAGGCCGAGCAGCCTGGCCGCCTTTTGAAAGAGGTAACACTCCTCGTTGGTGTTCTGCGCCCCGCCCATGAAGCCGATTGCGTCCGTGCGATTGACCGGCACTTCTGCGAGGGGGCCCTGATGAGGGACGAGCCGCGGGGCGCTCTCGATAAGGTCGCCGGCGGCGCGATCCACGACCAGGTCAGGCGCGTCGACCTTCTCGGTGGCGATCCAGGTTTCGTCGCGCGTCTTGCGGATCTTCTGCGCGACGCGCTTGATCGCATCGTCCCAGGAGATGTCCTCCCAGTGATCGCTGCCCGGCGCCCGGTAGCGCGGCGTCGTCAGGCGCTGCGGCGAGGCGTGCGTCGCGAACATGGAGATGCCCTTGACGCACAGCGATCCTCGGTTGACGATGTGGTCGAAGTCGCCCTCCATCTTCAAAAGTTGACCGTCTCGGACGGCGGCGATCATGCCGCAGCCGCACGAGCAGAAGTTGCAGGAGGTGGTGAATTCGCTGACGTTCGAGAGCTTCCAATCCCGCGTCGCCGCGCGCATCGCCGGCACGTCGAGGAGGCCGCCCAGCGCGAGCCCTGCCCCCCCGCCGAACGTCAGCCTGAGGAGGTCTCGTCGACTGATGGCCGTATTCAGTGGGCCATTCACATCGACGGCGTTCAACTCATCCATCGGTTCACTCCGTAAGGGTTGCCGGGAGCGGCATGACGACGTAGCCATGCTGCGCGTCGTGTAGCCGCGCTGCGTGTAGTCGCGCTGCGTCGTGGCGCTGCGCGAGTCATCTGCGTGAGGCCCGCTCCCGATGTGCAGCCGACACATTCGGGATTATCAGACAGAAAGAAAAACGTAGGGTCCTGTCAATTCGTGCAGTCTCTAGTTGTATGCCTTTTGCGAGACAATACCGGCCCTAGCTGTCGGCGCGGGTGAAGCGCTCGTGCCTCGGACCGGCGGCGAGCGGTTTCTCACGAATTCAGCTGGCATCGAGACGCGCGAACGAGGAGGACACGTGAACCTGCGATGGTGGCTCGCGGCGGTTGGAATCTGGGCAGTTACGGTTGCGGTATATGCAGGCGGCGCCTCGCCGGAAGCCGGTCAGACCCCACAGCAACTCGCGATTACCGGAGGCTCGACGCCCGCGGCCCAGGCGCCGGCAGCGCCCCCGGCGGCCGGCTACGTCGGCAGCGACACCTGCGAAACCTGCCACTCGGACAAAGCCGACACGCTCAAAGGCACCCTCCACGCACAGGTCAAGAACCCGCGCACGCCGGCGGCGACCCACGGCTGCGAGAGCTGCCATGGTCCGGGTCAGGCGCACGTCGATGACGATGCCAAGGGGCACATCCGGAAGTTCGCGCAGATCAAGCCCGCTGAAATCAACGAGACCTGCCTGACCTGTCACAACCGCGGCGAGCACGCCGGGTGGGAAGGCAGCAAGCACGAACAGCGCGATCTGTCGTGCACCACGTGCCACAGCGTCCACGCTCCGAAATCGCAGACGCATCAGTTGATCCAGGCGACGGAGACCAAGGTCTGCGTGACGTGTCACCGGCTGCAGGTGGCCAAGACCGAACGCGCGGTCGCGCACATGCCGGTGCGCGAGGGCAAGATGGAGTGTTCGTCCTGCCACAACCCGCACGGATCGATCAGCAACGTCAAATCGCTGAAGGTGGGCGCCTCGGTGAGTGAATCCTGCATGAGCTGCCACGCGGAGATGCGCGGACCGATGCTGTGGGAGCACGCCCCGGTCAAGGAGAACTGCACCACCTGCCACGATCCTCACGGGTCGTCGAACGATCGCATGCTCGTCGTCCGCCAGCCGATGCTGTGTCAGCGCTGTCACATCGCTACCAGCCATCCATCGAGCATCTACGACAATAACGCGATCACGGTGAAGAAGAGCAACCGGATGTTCGGACGGTCCTGCATGAACTGCCATCAGAACATTCACGGTTCGAATCATCCATCCGGTCAGTTTTTCATGCGGTAGCCGGTTGGAGGCCCCTATGCGTAGACTGGCAATCGCACTCTTCACTGTCTCGATCGCGACGCCGCCGGCGTCTGCACTGGCGCAAGGCCCGGCTCCTCTGACCGCTGGAACGGCGGCGGACTCGGCCGCTCCTGACGATCAGGCGGCAGCCCAGGCTCCGGCGCCGACCCCACCAGCGACCGATGCGCCGACACGCAGCCTCTTCGATCCCACGTGGAGTCAGTTCCAGATCGGCGGCCGGTTCACCGGCATCTCTGGAGACGAGGCGCGGGCACAGCGCTACCAGGATCTGCGGAGCGGCGTCGTGTTCACGGATTTCAAGTACGCGAAGGAAGATCCTGGCGGAAATTGGATGTATCACTTGACCGCCGACAACGTCGGCTACCGCGATCAGAAGTACACCGGTAGTTACGAGCGCGACGGCCGCTTCGTGGTCTCGGGTCTATGGGATCAGATTCCGCAGTTCTACAGCATCGACACCAAGACGCCGTACACCAGGTCCGGCAGTCCGCTGCTGCTCGACGATGGCACGCAGTCGCTGATCCAGAACGGTGGCGCGACGCTGTCGGCCTACATTCCGATCGCGCCGCAGTTCGACCTGATGGAGTCGCGCAAAATCGGCAATATCAATGTCGTCGCGACGCCAACACCGGACATCGACGTGAAAGCGTCGTTCACGAGCACGAGACACAGCGGCGAGCTGCCGTACGGCGGGACATTTGGCTTCTCGAATGACGTCGAGGTGGCGCTGCCCTACGATTCGCGCACCAACGACCTGACGGTCGGCACCGAGTGGACCAAGGGCCGGAGCATGCTGCGCGTCGCCTACAACGGCTCGTGGTTCAACAACCTCGATCCCACGCTGGTCTGGGACAGCCCGCTGCGGCTGACCGACTCGACGAGCGCCCCTGGCCGGGGACAGGAGGCGCTGTGGCCGACCAACTCGGCGCAGACGATCAGCGCCGCCGGCTACCGGAAATTCGATCACCACACGCAGCTCACCGGCTTCGTCTCGTACGGCTTCTGGAACAACAATCAGCCGCTGCTGCCCTTCACGATCAATTCGGCGCTGCCGGTCATCCCGCTGCCGCGCGCGACGGCCGAAGCCGAGGCGCACGTCTTCTCCACCAACCTGAACTTCGTGTCGCACCCGATGAAGGAGTGGCAGTTCACCGCGCGCTTCCGGGACTACGACTACAACAACCAGACGCCGGTCACCGCGATCCCGCAGTACGTGGCCTACGACAGCTCGGTTTCCGACGTCGCCCAGGAACGGGCCGCTGCTCTACGCGCACAATCGCCTGACCTTCGACGCCGACGCGACCTGGAGCGGCTTCCAGCCGGTCGCGCTGACGGTCGGCTACACCGGCAACCACACCGGCTACGACGACCGAACCTTCTCCAGCACCGCCGAAAACACCCTTCGTCTTGCCGCCGATGCGGTAGGCACGGGGTGGATGACGCTGCACGCGAAATACGAGGTACGGGAGCCGCGTCGGATCTGGACTGAACGAGGACCTGCTCGTCCAGGTCGGCGAACAGCCCGCGATGCGCTATTACGACCTCGCGAACCGGACCCACAATCAGCTCACCGGCATCGTGGACTTCATACCGAACGAGCTGTGGACCTTCAGCGTCTCCGGCGGGACCGGCGACGACAATTATCCGGACAGCTACTTCGGACTCCAGCACACCGGGTCGCACAACGTGTCGTTCGCGGCGGACTACCAGCAGCCGAACGGCCTCGGCGCGGGCGCCAACTACAACTTCGAACGTTACTCAGGACTGCAGCAGTCGCGCTCGGCGAGCTCGGGCCAGGAAACACGACCCGACGCGTAACTGGACGGTGGACACGGCCGAGACGGTGAACTACTTCTCGCTTTACTTCACACCGCCCAGGATCGCTGCCCACACCGAAGCGCGGGTGTCGTACGATTTCAGTTATGCGGAGGGCAGCTACGTTTACGGCGTCGTCCCCGGCGGACCGCTGCCGCCGCCGTCCCAGCTGCCGAACGTGTATAACAAGCTGCAGCAGCTTCACGTCGACGTCCGGCATCGTCTCTCGGAAAAGCTGGCGTTGGCGTTCAACTATCTGTACGAACCGTTCCGGGTCTACGACTTCGCGTTCGATCCGTCGGTCGTCAACAGCATCGTGCAACCGAGTTCCCTGGTGCTCGGCTATGTCTACCGCCCGTACACGACCAACTCGGGCACGATCAGTCTCAGATACCTGTGGTAGCGCAACCGGCGATTCATCCCTGTCTGTGGAGGTTTTGATGTCGATGATGTTCAGCACGAAGCGCCTGATGATCACCACCACGCTGGTCGCGGTGGCGGGATTTGCGGCCGCCAGTCCGGCCGCCGCCCAGGACGTCGCCAAGGGGCAGACCGTTTACACCGCGCAGAAGTGCCAGATGTGCCACTCCATCGCCGGCAAGGGCAGCAAGTCGAACCCGCTCGACGGCGTCGGCGGCAAGCTGTCGGGGGACGACATCAAGCAATGGATCACCCATCCGGTTGACGCGGCGGCAAAGGCCAAGTCCACCAAGAAGCCGCCGATGCCTGCCAAGTACGGCAGCCTGGCGGCCGCCGATCTCGACGCGCTCGTCGCCTACATGCAGAGCCTGAAATAGCCCGCCGGCGATGAGGATCAGCTCACTCGCGCGCCATCCGCTCGCGATCGTCGGCGCGATCATCACGACGGCATCGGCCGTGGTGTTCATCACGCTGACGATCGCGATGCTGGCGGGGATGTTCACCAACCCCTACGCGGGTCTGGTGATCTTCATCGCGATCCCCGCCCTCTTCGTGATCGGGCTGCTGCTCATCCCGGCGGGCATGTGGCTCGAACGTCGCAAGCGGCTGCGCAATCCGGCGGCGCCAACGGACTGGCCGGTCATCGACCTTCGCCGTGCCGAGGTTCGCCGGACAGCGCTCGCCATCACCGCCCTTACTGCGGTCAACGTGATCATCATCCTGCTGGCGGGATACGGCAGCCTCCATGCGATGGAGACGCCGGCCTTTTGCGGGCAGTCATGCCACACCCCGATGCACCCGCAGTTCACGGCCTGGAAGAGCGCGGTTCACGCCGGCGTTCCGTGTGTCGAATGTCACATCGCCGACGGCGCGGCGGGATTCGTGCACGCGAAGATGGGCGGCATCCGCCAGCTGGCGATGGTCGTCCTCGATGACTACCCGAAACCGATTCCGCCCGGCGCCAAGATGGGGCCTGGCAAGCAGGCGGAGACCTGCGAGAGCTGCCACACGCCCGGACGCGTCGTCAGCGATCGCATCCGCGTCATCCGCGAGTATGCCGACGACGAAAAGAACACCGAGACGACCACGGTGCTGCAGATGCACATGAGCGTCACCAAGTCGTCGGAACGCGCGATTCACTGGCACGCCGATCCGTCAACGCGGGTCGAATACGTCGCGACGGATGCGGACCGCCAGACGATCCCGTACGTGCGCGTCACCGACGCCAAGGGCACGGTCAAGGAATTCATCACCAAGGACGCCAAGCCTGACACGATTCACGAGGCCGACCGGCGCAGGATGGACTGCATCGATTGCCACAACACCGTCGGCCATCCGATCTCGCCCACGCCAGAGCAGGCCGTCGATCGGGCGATTGCCGCGGCGATGGTCAGCCACGAACTGCCGTTCGCCAGACGCGAGAGCATTCGCCTGGTCAAGGCGGACTATCCGACGCAGGAAGACGGCGTCCGCGCGATCGAAGAAGGCTTGCGCAGCTTCTACAAGACCCAGGCGAACATCGACCCGCAGGCGCTGGCGCGAACCGTGAGCGGCGTGCAGGACGTCTATCGGCGGAACGTGTTTCCGTCGATGAAGGTGACCTGGGGAAGCTATCCGACCAACACCGGCCACATCACGTCGAACGGCTGCTTCCGCTGCCACGACGACTCACACGAGGCCAAGGACGGATCGAAAATCAGCGGCGACTGCGAGTACTGCCACAAGCAGATCGAGGCCGCCCAGCCGTAACATTCGACGGCAGATCTAATCGGTCTGGTCCGAGCCGATTACGGATGGTACATGAGCGCCTCGACGCTGCGCCGAACGTTGCGGGGACGTGACTGTCGGGTCAGCTTCATGTCGTAGGCCTTGGTGGCGATGCTGACCGCGATGGCCAGCGATATTTTGCGGATCTGCTGCAGCGGCGGGTAGAGCGCTCCCTCCTCGAGATCCTTCGGCCGGACCAGGTTCGCGAGCGTCCGCGCCGCGACGAGAAACAATTCGTCGGGCAGGGTGCGAGCGCGGCAGGCAATCGCGCCGAGGCCGATGCCGGGGAACACGTAGGCGTTGTTGCCCTGTCCTGGACGAAACACCCGACCACCGTACGTCACCGGTGCGAACGGGCTGCCGCTCGCGAAGATCGCACGCCCGCCGCTCCATGTATAGGCTTGCTCAGGCGTGCACTCGGCCTTCGACGTCGGATTCGACAGCGCGAAGATCACCGGCCGCGCGTTGACCTCGCTCATGCGCTCGATCACCGCCTGAGTGAACGTCCCGGGAGCGCCGGTGGCGCCGATCAGCACGTGCGGCCGAATCGAATCGATCGCGTCGAGGAAGGTCGCAGGCGGGTGGTCGTGGGCGTACGGACGGTTGTGCGCCATCAGGTCGGTGCGCTCTTTGACGACCAGGCCGTTCACGTCGACGAACCACAGGTGACGGCGCGCCTCGTCTGCATCGAGGCCGGCGTCGACGAACGCGGCGGTCATGAGATCGGCGATCCCCGTCGCCGCCGAACCGGCGCCGAGGAACATGATCCGCAGATCCTTGACCGGTACGCCGGTGATGCGGGTCGAAGAATACACGCCCGCGAGAGCCACCGCCGCCGTGCCCTGGATGTCGTCGTTGAAGCAGAGCACGCGTTCCCGGTACTTGTTCAGCAGCGCGTATGCGTTCGGCGTGAGGAAATCCTCGAACTGGATCAGCGCATCCGGATAACGCGACTGCACGGCGGTGACGAACTCCTCGATGAGATCGAAATAGGGCTTGCCTGTCGAGCCGCCGCCGCGGATAGCCGAGATACAGCTCGTCGTTCAGCAGTTCCTCGTTGTTGGTCCCGACGTCGAGCGTCACCGGCAGGCACGCATTGGGATCGATTCCGGCGCAGGCGGTGTAGATCGCCAGCTTCCCGATCGGGATGCCCATGCCGTTGGCGCCGAGGTCGCCGAGGCCCAGGATGCGCTGCCCATCGGTGACGACGATGACGCGGATGTCTCGCTGCGGCCAGTTGCCGAGCATCCGTCGAATCTGTCCGCGGTCGGCCGGCGTGATGAAAAAACCCTTCGGTTCCCTGGCGATGTGCGAGAACTCGCGGCAGGCCTCGCCCACTGTCGGCGTATAGATGAGCGGCAGGATCCGCTCGACGTGGGCGATCACGGTCTGATAGAACAGCCGCTCGTTTCTCTCCTGCAGCGCCGACAGTTGCATGTAGCGATCGATGTCCCTCGGCAGGCGATCGAGATTCGCCATCACCCGCTGCACCATCTGCCGCGACGTCGCGACGTCATAGGGCAGCAGCCCGGTAAGGCCGAGGCGATTCCGCTCCCGGCGCGGAAAGGCGATGGATTGATTCATCGTCTTGTCGCGGAGGATGTCGAAGCCGCGTTTCATGGCGTCCTCATGGCGTGGACGATGGCAACGACGACCGGCCCCCACACCGTCAGCACGATGTTGCCGATCGCGTACGGCACGGTGTAGGCGAGCGAGCCGATGTTGCTGCCGCTCGCCTCGCGCAGCGCATTCAATCCCGGCGTGCAGGTCTGGGCGCCGGCGAGGCCGCCGAGCGTCATCAGCGGGCTCATCTTCAGCATGTAGCGAGCGACGATGGTACCGACCGCCAGCGGCACCACCGTGACGATCATCCCCGCGAGCAGGATACTGGCGAAAAACGCGCCGCCGCTCGTGTGGTATGCCTCCACGGCGTGAGGCCCGGCGTGCATGCCGACAACGGCGATGAACACGATGAGGCCGATGTCCATCAGCAGCCGCTGCGCCGCATCGGGAATCGCGCCGAACACCGGATAGCGGCTCCGTGCCCAGCCGGCGACCAGGCCGACGACTAGAATTGAACCCGCGGAGCCGAGTCCGAGGACGACGCCACCCGCCGTGATTTTGAGGAGGCCGAGCAGCATGCCGGCGCTGATTCCGGCGGCGACGAACATGAGGTCCGTTTTCGCCAGGTCGTGTTCGACGAAGCCGATGTGCTTCCCCGCCCGTTCGACATCGTCCGGCGCGCCGATGATGCGCAGCAAGTCGCCGCGCTGCAGGACCGTCCACGGCTCTCGCGGCATCAACTCGGTGCCTCGCTGCAAAGACTGCAGGTAGACGCCGCGGGCGCCGGGATGCTGTGCGAGCGCTCCAAGACGTTTCGCCGTTCACGGCTGCGCTGGTGACGACAACAGTCGCCGTCTGCATCGGCATCGACAGCAGTTCAGGAGCATCCATCTCGGGTCCGATGTCCCGCTCCGCCGTCAGAAATGCGGTCCGCAGCGCCGAGACGACGATCAGATCGCCTCGCTCGAGCGCCAGGCCCGGATTCACGGTCAGCAGTTTGCCGTCCCGTTCCACCCGCTGAACCGAGAGCCGCGACGCGGCATAGCGATCCTCGAGCATCGCAATATTCGAGGCAGGCCCGCCGGCGCTCTCGACGCGGTAGGCCCGAATACCGTAATAGGCCGCAGAAAACATCTGGCCGCCGTGTTTGCCGCCCGAGAGTTTCTCCTCGAGCGCCTTGGCGTCGGCCTTGAGATCGGCGCGCATGATCTTCGGACCGAGCCAGGTGAGAAACAGGATCAGGCCGAGATCGCCGAAGCCGTAGGTAATCGCATCCGCCAGCGGCGCGTCGGCAACCAGCTTCGCTTTCTCCTCGTCGGAAATCGGCAGCTCGCCGATGGCGCTGAGTCCGGTGCCGAGCGCTGCCGACTGGGTCATGCCGCCCGACAGGAGTCCCACGGCGAGGCCTTCGTTGAAGCCGAACGCCGCGGTGACGCCGATCACCGAGGCAAGGCCGCTGACGGCCACGACCAGCGCGAGCACGATCTGCGGCAGGGCCTCCTTCTTCAGGCTGCCGAAAAACTGCGGGCCGACCGAATAGCCGATCGCGAACAGGAACAGGTCGAAGAACGCCCAGCGCAGCAGGTCGGGCAGTTCGGGCTTGGCCAGGATGCCGATAGCGATGCCGGCCAGAAGGGTCCCGACCACGGACCCGAAGCCGACGCCCTTGAAGTGAAAGCGGCCGATGATAGCAGCCGAGCAGAATGCTCAGGAACAGGCACAAGGCCGGGAAGCTGATGGAGGAACGCTCCGAGTCGTTCCACGTCTAGGCCGCCCGCTCTCTGCGCTGCCCGTCCAGATCGAAATGCATCAGGTGGTCAGGCGTGCAATCCCCTTGCCCGACGAGATGCGGTCAACGGCGCTCGCCCCGCGGAATACCGGCGGAAATCGCTCGCAAAGTCAACGAGGGCTGATGGAATGGACGTCATTTGAGCGTGAGTGGCCCCGTGGCGTCACCATCCGCAGTCAGGGATCCACAACCGACCGTCAGATGTGAATGGACGCGGCCAGCCGTCAGCTGGCGCGCGAGGATGTCGTTGTCGTCCAGGCAGCGCGTCATCAACCTGCCGAGATTTCGAGTGTGAAGCTGATAGCGGTCGCGGCGGCCTGCGAAAAAGGTGTTGTGTTTATGTTCCGAATCCGGCTTATCTTATGGTCGCATTGACGCCGAAGAACCGCTGACCGCGTGTCAGTTGCTCGAGAATCACGAGACGCACGAGAGGACAAAGGAATCCTATGACGAAGGCTGCGCGAAGTGTGTTCGCCTTTGGCATTTACCTGTACGGCCTCGGGGCCGCGCTGATGCTCGCGCCGAATCCGTTCCTGCTCCTCTTCGGTCTTCCGCCGGTCAACGACGTCTGGATCCGCGCGCTCGGCATGGCGTTCCTGTTTCTCGCCACGTATCACGTCGTGGCGGCCCGCCACGAGTTCATGCCGTTGTTCCGTGTGTCGGTCTACCTCCGCGCGCTCGTCATCGTGTTCTTCGCGGGCTTCGTCGTGCTCGGATTCGTGAAACCGGTCCTGATTCTGTTCGGCTGCTTCGACCTCGCGGGGGCCATATGGACGGCGGTCTCGCTGCGCGCGGCGCACACGGCACAGACGGTCCGGTAGGCTTGGCCTGGCGCGACGAAACCAGATTCCTCGTCCCCTTCGAATGATCCGCCGCGGCAGCCGGCCACAACCTGCGTGACCCAGGCGAGCGCGCGCCATCGTTCACTTCGGCGGGAAACTCGAGAGAATGCGGGTGACGACACTCTCCAGGGTCTTCGAGCCGGCATCGGTTTCTATGCCGCCGGCCGCGGTTCCCTGCCAGATGATGTTGCGGTTGTCGGCCCTGGCTATGGTGAGGGTCAGCGACTCGATCTGATAGCGTTTTTGAAATTCGACGTCATAGTCGATCCAGATCAGCAGCTCGGCGGCATCTGCACTCCGGGTGAATCCCTTGCTTCCCAGAATCTGGTCCGCGTAGTGCGCCACGTTCGCTTCGAGCAGCGGATCCTGTGGTCCGCGTCCGAGGGGGATCACCGTTTCCTGCCACTTGTAGGTCTTCAACTCCGGAAACGTGGCCCGGGCGTCGTACGAATACTTGATGGAGACGCCGGCGCTGGCGCAGCCGCTCGCGAACATCACTGCGAGCGTGACGGCCACGCGAACTCGCCGACTCAAATCGGATCCTCTTGAACGCATAGTGACATCCTCCAGGCAGGTCCGACCAAGCATAACGCCGTCACGTCGCGGAACGCAGACGTCCCGGTCAGGCTCCTCTCGCTGCGAACGCATCAACGTGAGCCGCCTTTCGCCTGAGTTCAAGAAGCGTCGTAGGCGACCATCGCGAACACGCTGACTTCCTTATTCCAGTGGAGTTCGAACCTAAACGGATGCGCCTGCTGGAACACATCCCGATATGTCAGCTCTCCGAGGATCTGCAGCGTGAGAATGCCGGCATTGACTCCGTTCAGTTCATCCTGGGTGAGAATCCTGGTGATTGGCTCGAACTCATACGATTGCGTGTCCGTCGATGCCAGGCTTGGCACCGGAAGTTCTCGTCGAGGGGCCGGAACGGCAGGTTCCTTCTTGATTCCAATCGAGATCGCGAGCACCAATCGATCGGCCCGGGTCGGACCGAAATTCTTGAATTTCACGGTCACGACCGTCGCATCGGTGAGCGGGCCAGTCGTCGACGTCGCGATCGTATCGATCAGAACGTCCGCGCGCTGCGTCAAACGGACCGCATTTCGCTGGTCGTCGAATGCCTTGTACGAGACGAAGCCTGCGACAGCTGCGATGAGCACTGTCAAGACGCCGAGAACAGTTGGCAGGTAGTCGAACCAGTCGCGCTTCAGGTCAACGCCGGGCAGGCTGCGCACGTCAACGGCCTGGGTCGCCGTTTGATTCTGCTCAATAAGGTTTGTCGTCCCACTGCCCGTTCGCCCGGCAGCGTCTGAGTCGTTGGGCGGACCTGCAGGTTGCTGGGCAACGGCCGTGGACGGTCCTGCGCTCTCCGTCTTCCTGGCTGCCGCCGCGCAGCTCGCGACCAGCGTCACCAGCACACCAACGGCAATCGTTCGCATTGTGCCTGTCATTCGCGGTCCGCACAGATTGTAGCCGAGGCATGTCCATGACGCGACGGCGGGTCGAGCCGGCAACGAGTGCGAGCGGCAAGCGCTCCAGGTCTGCTACCCGCTCCCGCCGGCCGGTTTCGACGATTTGTCAGGCGACGAGAGGGGGGGAAGATGTTAGAGTCCCAGGACGTGGTGGAAATTCAGTGAGGCCGCTGCGGTAGACGGTGAAGCGGCCATCGGTCATCTTTCCGTGAGTTCTCTCTAGCGGGAGAAGGACGACACGGAGGTGTTGAGACGATGGCCAAGCCTAGGATGGATCTGACGGCGTTTGTTGGCAAGCTCCTCGAGGAACAGGACGGCGACGTGTTACGCGAGGGGATTCGCGTGCTGTCGCAGGCGTTGATGGAAAGCGAAGTGGCCGGACTGATCGGGGCCGAGCGGCACGAGCGGAGTGAGGATCGGGCCGCGTACCGGAATGGCTATCGGCTGCGCACCTGGGACACGCGGGTCGGGACGATTCAGCTGGCGATTCCGAAGGTGCGGCCCGGGCACCTATTTTCCGTCGCTGCTGCAGCCGCGGCGGCGCGCCGAGCATGCGCTGCTGGCCGTCGTGCAGGAAGCGTACGTCCACGGCGTGTCCACGCGCAAAGTCGATGACCTGGTGAAGGCGCTCGGGCTCGACGGCATCTCGAAGTCAGAAGTCTCGCGGATCTGTGGCGAGCTCGATCCGCTGGTGGCGGCGTTTCGCACGCGGCCGCTGACCGGCGAGCATCGGTATCTCTGGCTCGACGCGACGTACCACAAGGTCCGGGTCGATGGCCGCGTCGTCAGCCAGGCGACGGTCGTGGCGATCGGCGTGACGACCGACGGGCGATCGACAGGTCCTGGGGATCGATGTGGGCGCGTCGGAAGATCGCGCGTTCTGGACGGCGTTTCTGCGCCACCTCGTCAAGCGCGGGCTGAGTGGCGTGCGGCTGGTGATCTCGGACGCGCACGAAGGCCTCAAGCAGGCGATCAGCACCGTGCTCGCCGGCGCGACCTGGCAACGCTGTCGCGTCCATTTCATGCGCAATCTCTTGGCGACGGTGCCGCAGGGCACGCGTGAGGCGATCGCGGCGGTCGTGCGCACGATCTTCGCGCAACCCGATCACGCGTCGGCGATGACGCAGCTGCGCAAGGTCGCCGA
This sequence comes from uncultured Acidobacteriota bacterium, assembly GCA_963711765.1. GTDB lineage: Bacteria > Acidobacteriota > Vicinamibacteria > Vicinamibacterales > CAVVIG01 > CAVQFC01. Next base: position 584,322 of record CAVQFC010000002.1, read on the forward strand.
CGGCCTGCGGCCGCGGTTTCCCCGCGCCGCCACCGTGCTCGAGGAGGCCGCCGAAGATATCTTGGCCTACCGGCATCTGCCGCTCGAGCATCAGCGGCAGCTGCACAGCACGAATCCGCTCGAACGCTGAACAAGGAAATCAAGCGGCGGTCGAACGTCGTGGGGATCTTTCCCGAATCCCGCGGCGGTCATCCGCTTGGTCGGGGCGATCTTGTTCGAGCAGGACGACGAATGGACCGTGGCCGATCGGCGCTACTTCAGTGCCGAGTCGATGAAGCAGCTCGACGACGCCGACCTTGTCGAGCACGACGCAGGAGATTCTGGCGGCGATTGCATAAGCGGACGAACTCACGAATCGAGCCGACGAATTTCCACCACTTGAAGACGCCGCGCAGCCGCTCGGGGTTGGCGGCTTCAATGGCCTGGAAGGCGTTGAGCAACGCGCGGCCGACATCCCGCGAGGCTGTGCGCACATCCTTCCAGTGCGCGCCCTCGGGAGTCTTGAAGCGGTCATTGGCGGTAGCAGCCGCGTAGCCGGCATCGCCCGTGTCATGGAAGGCCTGCTGGTAGTCCTCGTCCCACACATCGCTCAGGCGCTTGAAGAAGAGCAGCGGGAAGATGTACTGCTTGTAGTCGCTCGCGTCGATCAGGCCGCGCAGCAGCGTGGCCGCGCCCCACAGGTGCGACTCGAGTTCTTTCTGGGACAGATGGGCGCTCACAAGCTCTTCCTAGCCCTTCTTCGTACCGTCAGCCGAGCATCCAGGTTCTCTCCGCCCTTCTCCGCAAACGCACGAAGTTTCAGCCCAGCATCCAGAAAGAGCTCAACAGCCTCCTTCGCCTGCTTTCGGCTTACCGTGCCATTGCCATGCACGATGCGACCTCGACATTTCAGCGCGACGTGTTGAATCGCAGCGAGACGACCCAGCACGGTGCCCAGTGCCGCACCCTTGAAGCGCGGTTCAATTTCACTCCTCCAAATCGATTTGTAGCCTCGCTTGGTACCCGTATCTTCCAACCTGTAGACATTTTCAAGCTCCTTCCGCAAAGCCTGCGTCGGAGTGGACCCCAATTTCAGGATGGATCTCTTCAGCATCCATTCGAAATGCACTGCTGCCAGAATCACTGCGGTAGTAGGATCTTCCTGGCTGAGGACTCGGAGCCGATCCTCACGTTCCTTGCTTCCGTAGCCTACAGAAAACATCAGATCCACCCCTCCTCAAGCATAGCTCGCAAGTGGTCCTCTGCGGCCCGCGCCTCGGCGAGAGCGGCCTTGAACGCCGCTATGGCCTCGCGGAGCGAAATCCTCGCGATAAGCCTCAAGGCAGTCTATTAGATAGCCGTTAGATGAAACGACGAACGAGGTTCGCTGCCGAAGCGAAAGCTGAAGGATTTTGGTTGCGGGGGCGTGCAACCAGCGGTACTTGCAGCTGTGGAGCGGCGCGGCGTAAGCCGCAATAATCACTCCGCTCAGGACCCATAGGCGTTCGTGAGTTGGATCTGTGCAGGTGCGTCTATAGACGAACATCCGAGAAAGTCGCTTGCTAAGCCGCACCATTGCGAGGGCGGAGTCAAGGTGAAGCCCTTCGTCTAGAGCACGTCGGAGGGAATTCAACGCTTCTTCTCGGCCTTCACCTCGACCGCGTGATCCCGATACGCCTTGACGACATCCTTGGGGACGTAGGCGAACTTCAGGATCTCGTCGAGCAACTCCGCTTTCTGGAATACCAGTGAATTAACCGACGTGAACCCACCGCTAACCATAACCGTTCGGCGTCCTCGCCCGAAGTACCCGTTGTGCCACAACAGCGGCTCGCGCGCGGGCTCGTCTCGCTTTTTCAAAACGCGTTCCAGATGGCCGCCCACTACGCTGACACGCGGTGCCCACTTCCCCTCGACCAGCTTCGCCCGCGTTGCGACTGGATCGAGAGTGCTAAACCGCCGCAGTTCCCAAACGACTTGATCGAGTGAGACGATCCAGTGCCAGTCTACCCATACTGATGCCTCCATATAACGGTACCGGCCCATCTCATCGATCCTGGCGATGAACGTCTGCGAGCGCTCGGTCAACTCCAGTGGGACGCCGGAATCTTCGAGGAGCTTCAACGCTGGCGCCAGGTCGTGCCTCACATGTTTCGCGGGTATCCTACGGATGAAGAGCGCGCACTTGATGTACTTCTCGATCGCCTGCTGGCTCGCCCAGAGGAATTGCACAGGCAGCTGGCCCCGGTACGCCATGCGCGCGGCGATATAGTCGCCATCCGCGACGTCACGGAAGGATCGGAATGCCCAAGAGTTGAGTTCACGGTCCCGTTGCGTGATAGTCCGGAGCAGCTCCGCGTCGGTCAGGGCATCCCCCTGAGGAATTGTATTGTTCCAGACCTGGCGCGACGCCGACGAAATTCGTCTAGACTGCGAAGAGATCTCGTTGGCTGTCGGGCGCACTCACCGCGGTGCAGTCTAACAAGTAGTTACTGGCCATCACCTGACGCTCGGGGTGCCGCAGGACGTGATTGACATTGCAGCCGCCGGTGAACACATGCTTCTCGAAGATCTCCCGCTCCCGGTTCAACGCACGATCCTGAGACGGGACGCTGAGGTGCGGCCGATCCTCGATGCCGTATCCGAAATCGACCTAAGCTGGACGATCGTTCAGGGAAACGCCGGCGAGCTTCTCGACACGACGTCGATGTGGAGCGGCTCGCATCCGCAGTCCCAAAGCCTCTGGACCGACACCACCGCGAAGTTCAACTACCACCGGCTGGTCGTTCGGCGGCTTCATAACTTCCTGTCTTCCGCGACTGCGCAGATTGCACATCTGACTCGTCAGTCGCGGCACTTCAGAAAGTTCGATACGGCGCTGTACTCTGAGTTTGTGGAGCGAAAGAAAGCATTCGACACACAGTTAGCGCTTCTGATCGAAGTCCGCGACTACAGCGAGCACGGTGGTCCGCATCATTCGGTGCTGATTCTTCAGGGCACGACGGACGGTGTTCTTGTCGGCATCGTGGGGCTTCAGCTCGCGGCGTTCGTTGAGGACTTGAAGCAGAAAGCCACGAGAAATCCGCGCGCAACACTGGCGCTTACTCTGATTTCCAAACTGAGGAAGGACAACGTCGACATCTCGAACCTAGTCAACGAGTACTACGCAGGCATCATCGCGCATCGGCAATGGTTTCGCGAGCGGTTGCTGGCGTTGCACAGCACGCTGAGCAATGATCTACCCCGCTGGGCGGTCTCGGAGGCTGACCGAAACGCTGTCATCGAATGGCAGGACGCTAACCCAATTCCCGTTTATCGGCATTCCGAACCGGTCGAGGCCGAACGAAAACCTTGAGGAGGATCCAGACCGGAGGCACAGGTCACCTCGCCGGCCCGAAACGCAACGACGCCGACGGGAAAGGCGACCTCGGCAGGTAGCGGTGGTTACGGCCCGACCCCGTACTTGTCGCTGTGGAACGCGGCTGCTTAAGAAGCGCGTTCGTTCTTGACGACTGCCGTTCCCTCCAGCAGGCCGCGCACTGAAAGGTCCTCGTCCAGCGTCTCCCAGTGAATGCCGACGCCGCGACCGATCAGCCGCCACTGGCGACGGTCTGCTTCTGAGGCATCGCGCAGTCGCGGAAACCACTCGAGTGGCGCGCTGACGCTGCGGCCGTCTTCGAGATGCACTATCAGCGTGTCGACGCCGAAATCGATAGTTTGAGCGCGCGGTTCACGCACGACGAAAGTACTCATGCCAGGCCTTCCTGAACTCGTCCTCGTGTTCGGAGACGAGCTCCCGCATGCGACGGAGCTGCGATGGAGACACTCCCTCTGAAGATGCAAGCTGTGGAGGGCTTCGCAGCCACCATTTGGCGTGGCTGTCGCCCTTCTCCACGTGAATGTGCGGCGGCTCGAATCCTTCGTTGCTGAAGAAGAAGAACCGGTAGCCCTCGACGATCAGAACCGTCGGCATGACGGCAGTATCGCACGCCGCAACCGCGCAGGACCGCATACTGACGGGCCACACGTTCATCAAGGTCGTTGTTCATATGTGATCCCAAACACAGTGTCCGTGAGCCACCGCCGGAATCCTTCGTTGTCGCTGAACTGCTTGAACAGCTCGGTGTCGTCCTTGAGAACAGCCGTCATCACGCGCGCCAGGGCCTTGTCGTGCTCGATCCGGGCGTTCTGCTTGTCGGAGTTCTGCTTGGCGTTCTGGTAGGCCGTGTCGGCGGCGACCTCGGCCGGGATGTCCTCGGTGATCAGCCGTGTGCACCCGGTCGGCGTCGGTCCACGGCGATGTTGCCGAACTGGTCGTTGAAGGTCTTGAGGATGTTGGAGAGCCGGTCGAGTTCGGGCTCGGGCTTGCGGCCGCCGCCGGTCGTCGGGCACCGGCTCGATCTCGGCGTCCTGCGTCGGCGAGCTGGATCTTCATCGCGGCCTTCTTCTCGACGCGGTAGCTGTCCATGTCGATGGTTTCGAGGATGCCCTTCGACAGGTCCTCTTCCTTCGGCGCCGGCAGCTTCGGGATCAGGAAGTTCAGGAAGATCGACAGCTTCTCCCAGTCCGCGTTCGTGTACGGCAGGATCGACGACAGGAAGCCGTAGGTGCGGACGAACGCCTTGGCCTTGCCCTTGAAATCGACCTGCCCGTCCTCGTCGAGCTGCTCGTTGTAGACGGCGACGCAGGCGTCGAGGATCGGGTCGAGCTTGTCGCGGTCGGCGCCGCTCGAGGTACAGCTCGACCAGCTCGTCGATCTGCATCGTCGTCGTAGACCTGGTAGCCGTCGAGGTCGGCCTTGAGGTCGTGCAGCTTGTTCGGGTCGGTCTCCTCGCTGAGGATCGTCGTCCGGTAGTAGTCGGCGAACGCCTCCTGGATCGTGTCCGACGTCGTTCATGAAGTCGAGCACGAACGACGTCGTGCTTCTGCGGATGCGCGCGGTTCAGACGCGACAGCGTCTGCACCGCCTTGATGCCCGAGAGCAGCTTGTCCACGTACATCGTGTGCAGCAGCGGCTCGTCGTAGCCGGTCTGGAACTTGTCGGCGCAGATCAGGAAGCGATACGGATCCTCCTGAATCTTGTCGGCGATCTGGCTGCTCGGGAACCCGTTGAGCGACGCCTCGGTGACCTTGCACGCCGCCGAACTCGTGCTCGCCGGAGAAGGCGACGATGCGCCTGGTACGGGCTCTTGCGCTCCGTCGAGGTAGTCGCGGATGGCGTGGAAGTACTGGATCGCCCGCTCGATGCCGCTGCGTGACCACCATCGCCCGTGCCTCGCCGCCGATCTTGTTGCAGCGCCAGCACCTGCTCGTGGAAGTGGTCGACCATGATCTCGGCCTTCAGCCGGATCGCGTGGTCGTGGCTCTCGACGTAGCGGCGCAGCTTCTTCTTCGCCCGCTTGGTGTCGAACTCCGGATCGTCCTCGACCGTCTTGACCAGCTTGTAGTAGCTGTCGACCGGCGTGTAGTTCGCCAGCACGTCGAGGATGAAGCCTTCCTGGATCGCCTGCTTCATGGTGTAGCTGTGGAACGGCCGGTGCTTCACCCTGCCATCCGCCTGCGGATCCGCGTCGCCGAAGATCTCCAGCGTCTTGTTCTTCGGCGTCGCCGTGAAGGCGAAGTAGCTGGCGTTCGGCAGCAGCTTCTTGGCCTCCATCAGCCGGTTGATCTGATCTTCCAGCGTCTCGTCGTCCTGGTCGGCGCCCGCCGCTGACAACGCGGTCGCCAATGCCGCCGATGCCTTCCCGCCCTGGCTCGAATGCGCCTCGTCGATGACGATGGCGAAGCGCCGCCCGCGATGCTCGCTGCCGATCTCGTCGAGGATGAAGGGGAACTTCTGCACGGTCGAGATGATGATCTTCTTGCCGCTCGGCGATGAACTTGCGCAGGTCGCCCGAGTGCTCGGCGTGGCCGACGGTCGCGCCGACCTGGGCGAACTGCTTGATCGTGTCGCGGATCTGCTGGTCGAGGATGCGTCGGTCGGTGACGACGATGATCGAGTCGAAGACTGGCTGGCTCGTCTTGCTTCAGGCCGATCAGCTGGTGCGCGAGCCAGGCGATGGAGTTCGACTTGCCACTGCCGGCCGAGTGCTGAATCAGGTAACGCCGGCCTGCACCGTGCGCCGCGCGTGTCGGCCAGGAGCGGCGGACGACGTCGAGCTGGTGGTAGCGCGGCCAGATCTGGACCGCGCTTCTTCCGGCCGGTCTTCTCGATCCTTCGTCTCGACGACCTGTGCGTAGTTCTCCAGGATGTCGGTGAGCCCGTCCCGCGTCAGCATGCGCTTCCACAGGTAGTCGGTCTTGAGGCCATCCGGGTTCGGCGGATTGCCCGCGCCGTCGTTCCAGCCCTGGTTGAACGGCAGGAACCAGGAGGCCTTGCCCTTCAGGTGCGTGCAGAAGCGCACTTCCTGCTCGTCGACGGCGAAGTGCGCGATGCAGCGGCCGAACTCGAACAGCTTCTCGCGCGGATCGCGGTCGCGCTGGTACTGCTCGACGGCGTCGTCAACGGTCTGCTTGGTCAGGCTGTTCTTCAGCTCGAACGTGGCGACGGGCAGCCCGTTGATGAACAGCGCCAGGTCGAGCGCCAGCTGCGTCTCGTCGCGGCTGTAGCGGAGCTGGCGCGTGACGCTGAAGCGATTGCATGCGTACCGTTCGGCGGCCTTCTCGTTGCCGGCCGAGGGTGTGCCGTAGAAGAGATCGACGTGGTGTGGCCCGTGCTTGATGCCGTGGCGCAGAACGTCGATGGTGCCCCGCTTGGTGATCTCGCCCTGGAGGCGGGCCAGAAACTTACGCCGAGTCGGCCCGTCGACGTCCAGCTGCAACGACTCCAATACCGCATCCTGGGTTGCCATGAGGAACCCGCGCAGTTGGACGAGATCGACGCAGTACTCGGGGTCGTAATGGCCAGTGTCGCCGAGCAGCCAACCAGTCCCGCCGGCAACCGGCACGGAGGTCTCGGTCGCGACGTGGGCAGGGACGAGGACGTCCGTGCGTCCAGTCATGCCCCGAACGATCAGCTCCTCGAGGCCGCGCTCGGTCGTATCGGTCGTCACGCCTCGGTCTCCTCGGAGACAGCTTCGACCCCTTCGTCCGGCTCCTCAACATCGACGTCTACCTCGGCTTCATCGAGCGTCTCGAGGCTTTCGGTCTCCTCCGGCAGGTGCAACACCGCGTCGCGCACGTCGAGCTTCCCGGTCACTACGCTGGCGATCAGGCTCGCGCGATAGTCTTCGAGCAGGTCGATTTCTCGCTGAGTTCGATCGACGGTACGTCGAATGGCCACCGTGGCTCCGTTGAGATGCTCAACAATCGCCACCTGCTCATCTGTGCGCGGCCGAGGAATTTCCACTCGCCTTAGCCGTGCCATCGGGATCCGCAGTCGGATCGTGTTCAGTTTGCCTGACTTGGATTCAACGTACATGATCCCGTTTCCCAGGCCGAAGAGGCTCCTCTGGAAAACCCTGTCCTGAAACAATCGGTCAAAGTATTCAACGGCGTCCCGAGATTCACGTGGACGGAGCATGTAGTACACCGGACTCACCGCGCCGAAGTACTTCGAGAGTCCCACAGACCCCACGACGACATTCATGCTGTTGACGACGATGTCACCAGGGTAGGCGAGCATATATGAGGACAGATCATCTTTGGCCTTGTTGCCGCCAGCCGGCTTCTCGGCGTATGGAATCACTCCGGTTCGCGCAAGCTGAGTGAAAGGATGTCCGTAGTTTGTATCGGATCGTTCTTCTCCTTCCTCTGCATGAGTACCTCTGCCGAGAGTAACGTACCTCCCAGTGGTCCGGCACGTCGCCCATCCACCGGACGCCTGACGGCTTCAGGCGAACATTCGGATTGAGGCCGCGGGTGACGGACGCGGTGGAGCTGATGGCCTGCTTCTGTTCCTCCAGCAGTTTGATCAGCTTCTGCTTGGCGCGGATGTGGCGCCGGATCCGCCGGTCCGCGTGGTCCAGAAAGCGAACGATAGCGGCTTGCTCGAATATGGGAGGCAGGGCAATTGGCACGTCTCCAATCCGCCTCGTCGAGATCTCAGTAAAGGTCGTGCCGACAGCGAGGCTCTGAAACGAGCTCGACAAGGTGTGGACGCGTGCTCATGGGGTGCGGCACGGCTCGCGCCATCCGGCACCGTGAAGCCTCGCAGCGCCTGGGTCGACCTGATTGCTCCTCGGGGGAACAAGAGCCTGGCGCAGCCCTGATCGCCACCGCGCGCAACGTCAACCTCGGCGATGGCGACGTTTCCGACGGGCGCACGCGACGATCCCGATTATGCTGCCGGGCGGCACCAGTCTGCCGCAGACGCAGCCGACACCAGCGCGAGTGAACGTCCTTCAATCCGACTAGAAAGGATGGCTTCGCGCCGTAGCAGCGGTTGACCGATGAGGTAAGGATTGACCAGACGGCCGGCCGCTCCTGCTAGGCGTCCGACTGCGTAGTCCGCGTCAGAAAGCAGACGAACCTCAGCAGGTCCCAGCGCCACCTCGCGCGGCATCGGCTCGGGAACGAATGCGACGGTTCCGCCCGTAACCGGGACCAGCCGCCCAGGGCTATCTTTCGAGAAGTCAGTAGCTTGCACGGATATTTTAGGTTTCTTACCGATGGACGGGACTATTTTAGCTTGAATGCCTCGACCTAAAATAGCGCTATTCCACCAGCAGACAGCGAAGGGCTGCGAGGACCCGCCTCGGGCGGCGCCGGTGCATGGCCATCCCCAGCCAGTAGGCGGCTTCCTCCTTTGCCATCGCGTCGATGCCCTCGGTTACACCCCGCATGTACGAGCGGTTCCTCATCGGGGCAAGCGCGCGGAAGGACAGGCCGAGCCGAAGGGCGAGATCCTCCGTCAGATCCCGACGCGCAACCTCGCCGGACCGGAGCGTCCCGATGTCGACGCCCGCTGCGCGTATCTGCTTGAACACGCGATGCTCGACAAGGGCGAGGTTGCGGCCCGACAATCCGCCGACATAGTACGGCTCCTTGATCTCAGGGGTTGCGACCGACGGAAGTTGCCAGACCTCGAGCAACAGATTCCCCGGGCCTCGCTTTTTTGCGCGCAACTCGTACTGTGGCCGGATACCATCGCGAGGGGCTGCCCGTCTGGCCATCAGGGTTTCTCCGATTCGGCTTCTGCCGACACGTAGGCTGCGCCGCTCGCGAAACGAGCCAACCGCTCGGTCATCTTCTCCGGCGCATCACCCGCAAGATCGAGCCCGCCAGTGAAGATAAACTCGTAGCGAACCTGCAGGTCCGTTTCGGCCGCGCCTCGGAACTGCGATTCCAAAAACTCCTTCAACGGCTCCGCATCGTCCAATGCGCCTTTGAATTCCATTCCAAGACTCGATCCGGCAGCAGTTTCGTATTCAGCCGTCAGTTCGACACGACGATCGGCATTCGGAACCTGCTTTGCGGCCGACAGAAGCTTGAAGGCGTCGCCTTTGTCGAACACACGTAGCCACAGTGCCCGCAACTTGGCGACCTTCTTTCCGCGCGCCTGCTCCCAGATGCGCGTTAACGCCTCCTTCAGTGGGGCCTCGGCCGTGAAGTGCTCGACGCCCGGCGTCGGCGGAGCGGGGACAGTCGGGCCGTCGTGGCCAATCACGGGCGGCAGCGGCGGCGGCGCAGGTGTCACTGCCGCGCGGGGCCAGAGGCCCTGCTCCTTTGCGAAGGCCATCGTGTACACGAGGGCGTTATCGTCGATTTTGATGTCGGCCCACGGGTCCCCTTTTCCGAGGAGCAGATCGCCGGCTTTGTACACGTACGCGTCTTCGTCGATCCCTTTTCGCACCAGCGCGATGAAGTTCCCATCGCCCACTAGAATGGGCAACCGCGGATCCTTCCTGAACTCGTTCCGAAGCATCGCGGTTGTGATCTGACCTTTTCGCAGCGGCGTCTGGTCGCGCACGTAATTCGGTGCCAACGGATGGTCAGTATCCCGAAGCAGCTTGCCGTTGTCGGCCAAGGCCCGCTCGACTTGCTGCTGTCCCTTTCCAGGCTGATCAGCCGTTGACGGTATGTCGAAGGCGGTGTGACCGAGCTCAACGAGAGCCCCCTCGACCTTGCTGTTCCGCGACGGAAAGAACAGGTGCCGATAACAGCGCTGAATCGCAACCGCGACCGCCTGTTCCGACTTCTGAAACAGCTCCTGCACTTTCTGCTGCTGATGAGGAGCTAGTTCAGCCAGGCGGGCCGGTGTCCGCATGGCGCCGAGCGCGAGACGGCGAACCATGGCGTGCTTCATCTCGTCGCGTAGTTGCTCATCGGCAACAAGAAAGACCAGATTGTTCTGGAGCTGGCGGAAGTTTCCCTGGGTCCCACTGCTGCGGAAGATTCGCTCGACAAGCGCTGGGATCTGCAGCCGGTCGCCGCGGACAGCCTCTGCGTCGTAGCCGATAAGGCAAAGACGCGGCCGACCGTCGCCGATGTCGTCTCCAACTTCCTCCGGTCCGGCGGCAAACGGAATCAGCTCGAAGGTCGGTCCAGTGAAGATTGCCCGGATACGGTCGCGCAGTTCATCGCGCGACTCCTCGCGATCGACCTGGTCTTCCTGCCGCCGCACCATCAGCGTCAGGTTTGCCTCAGCGAGGAAACGCAATGGAGCGGCCGGGCGGTCGTCGAGGTACGCGCTCGCGGCTACGAACCTCTGCCGCGCGTCGTTCACGAACCCGATATCGACTCCCGGGGACAGCACGGCGAAGCGCAATTCTTCGGGGCTCGTGCCTTGAAGGGCATCGTTGAAGGCAAACGAATGCCAGAGAATTGACCGAGCCACGAACGAACCCAAAGGCGGCATTCCTGCGAAGTGCTTCGCGTCGAGCTGCTCGGCGAGCGACGTTTTCTCGGTCGAGGCGACGTCGTTGCGGATCGCGGGGTCAAACGCGGACAGCTCGAGCCTGGTGACGATCTCGTTCTTTGTCGGCCCGAACGCCGGATCAAGATGATGAAGGTGGACCGCGTAGGTGTCACGCGGTCGCTCCTGCCACAGATGTCCCACGGTCTGCGTCACGAGGCGGAGCATGCCCCGCACGCGTTGGAAATTGGCGAGGGTCGCGAGTTTGTCGGTCAGGACGTCCATCAACGCAGGATGAAACGGATAACCGGCTAATAAGTCCGCGGCACGATCCTCGTTGATCTTCTGGGCCGGCAGGTCGCCCGCGTTTCGGCTCCAAAGGTCACGGTACGCGTCGGCCACTTCCGCAGCTCCCGCGTGATCGATGCGCGAAAAAAGGCGGCGCCGGAGCACCTGCACCGTTTCCCGTTCCGAGGTGGATCGAGCAGCGTGGCCTTCCGGGCGGCCACACTCTCGGCCTCAGCCAGTTTGTGGGCGACGTACTCGTTTTCCTCACCGTATGCATCGGTGGCGCGATTGCTCTTGCCGATGGCCAGCGTGAACACCAGCGCGACGCCGGGCGAGCTCTCCACCGCCTTGAACAGGACCGTCAGGAACGGCGTGAGCTGCGCGGCAGCCTCGCTTCCTCGCTCCTCCTTGTTCTTGATGTAGTAGTCGATGAGTTCTGGGAACTGGCGGAGCGTGTCAACGATCGCACGCAGGCGTTCCTCTTTCTTGACTTGCCTTTTCTTTTTGGGCTTTGGGAGGAGCTTTGTAAAGTAGTTATGGATCTGCTGGCGCAGCTGATCGTTCGCGATCGAGTCTGGAATGCGATCGAAATCTTCGTACAGGTCGGTCTTGTTGATCCACGTGTCGTCTTTCGTTAGCAAGTCCTTCGGAGTAAGAAGAACATGCTCCCCCTTCCAGATGGGAATCTCGAAAATGCCTGATTGCCACGTCTCGGTCGTGTAGTTGAATCGCACCTTCGACACGCTGATTCGGCGGCGCAGCGATTTGTCGATGTATCTCTTTGCAAATTCCGACGTGTATTCACACAGGAACCTGTGAATCAGATTGGTTGTGAAATCTGAAATGTTGTCGCGGCCCACGCGATCGCTGACGAGGCAGAGTTTCTCAAGATGCACGCCCTTGGTAATGCGAGCATCGGCTAGCCCATGAAACAGTACGCCCAGGTTGCTGTGCAGGGCTGTGGCGAACTTGGGACCGAGGCCTCGTCCGTCGTTTCCGGTCTGCGAGAATCCCAGCCAGTTCTCCTTGATCTCTGGGAACCGGTACCACGATGCGATAAGGCCGGGCGTAAGAGCGGTCGTTCGCGCTTTGCTGTGGAGAAACCTCAGATACTTGACGATCTCCTTGTGCAGTTTGCGATAGCGCGGCCTCCGGCTATTGAAAATCAGGAATGGATCGACAAAGAGTGGCAGATCGGCGACTAGCGAGATGTTGAAAGCACCATGCCGGTCGAGCGCGCTCGCCTTTACCTTAAACGCGTCCGCGAAATACAAATCCATGGGTCTGGACTGCTTTTTTGACGTCGTGGGCATTCTGACGAGGTGGCGGCAAAACGGCAAGAGCAGCATGTTGGGGCGCTGCTAGGGTGAGTCCGGTCGTGGTCGCGAGCGGCTATTCGGATTCTCTCGCCTTAATCAGGCCGATCAATCTAGGCGACGCGCGGAACGTTGTTCCCTCTAAACGCCGCAACGCTTCCGACAAGTTCACCAGACGCCGACGTGCGGCGAGGTCAAGCACGCCCAGCGTCCCAGACACCGCCAGACCGCGCTCGCGGGCAGCAAGACGGCCCTTTCTCTCGTCGATCAGAACCGATCCGACGGACAACGACGCCGCGAGCGTAATGGCCTCGCGCTCGCCTCGATCCAGGTGGTGGAGCTTGGGATCGACTTCTGAGACTTCGCGAGTCTCCAACCAAGCGGGTGCAGCAGCCATGAATCGCGAGATCGCCGCAGGTGCCCAGGCGGACTGAAGTTCGTCGCGTACCGCCGAGGGAATCAGAATCCGTTCGAACAATTCCGGCAGGATGTGTTGCAGATCGATGAGAACGAGATAGTTCAGCGGAGAGGTGTCGGAGACGACGATCATTGAGGCGCGATGCGATCGAGATCGCGACGGTCCTGCTCGAGGTCTTCTTCGTTGTATGCCAGGTACGCCTGACGCTCCTTCAGAAACGCCTCGGTGTCCCACAGCGATAGCCCGAGAAGTCGTCCGACCTGGTCACGCGAGAGCGCGCCCTCGCGATAGCCCTCGAGCGCAACCGCTTCGAGCGCGCCGCGCGATACGTCGGGCCATGCGGCCTCCAAACGCTTCGCGATGTCCTCCGGCAAGTCGACGGCGATTCGCGTCATACCGCTGATCTTACGCCTGATCCGGCCTAGAGGGGTTGCGTACATTCGAAGAGGCGCCAAACGTCGGTGAGCCTCTACCGATTGTCAGCCAATTGTCAGCCGAGGATTGAAAAGTTGGTTGCGGGGGCGGGATTTGAACCCGCGACCTTTGGGTTATGAGCCCAACGAGCTACCGGACTGCTCCACCCCGCGTCACCTGAGGAACCCTGATGTTACCATAAGCTTTCGCAACGCAACAAGGAGTCTGCAGCTTGATCTGGCGCGCCATCGCCGCACTGACCGCTCTCGCCCTCACCCAATCACCGGTCGTTCGCACCGCCGATCCGATCAAACGCGGTCTCCAGCTGAGCGACTTTCCGCGCACGATCAAAGTCGCCGACAACGTCTACACCTACGAAGATTTCCACGCCGGGCCGGAAAAGTTCACGACGACGAACATGTTCGTCGTCACCGACGCGGGCGTGCTGGTCGCTGACGGCCAGGGCAGTCCGGCAGAAACCAAAGGTCTGGTCGACGCGATCGCGAAGATTACGTCGAAGCCAATCACGACGGTCGTGATCGCCTCGGACCACGGCGATCACACCGCCGGCAACGCCAGCTTCCCCGCCGGCGTCCACTTCATCGTCCACCCGAATTCGAAGGCGACGCTCGACAAGCAAGCTGCCGACGCCCGGCTGAAGCCTCGCGCTACACCGGCGCCCAGCAGTGTGGCTGCCACTGCTACCCTCACGCCCTCCGCGTGGACGCTGCCGGCTGACGCCGAACTGGTCGCCGACAAGAAGACGCTGACGATGGGCCGCGAGCAGATTCAGATTCTGTTCCTCGGTCGCGCCCACACCGGCGGCGACCTCGCAGTATTCCTGCCGCGCGAGAAGATCCTGTTCCTGAGCGAGATTTATCTGAACCGCGTCTTCCCCGCGATGCGGTCCGCCTATCCGACCGACTGGCTGCACGCGCTTGACCGCGCCGAAGCCATCGACGCCAACATCGACATCGCCGGACACGGCTTCACCGAGACTGGACCAGTCTCGAAGGAAGAGCTCCACAATTATCATCAGGCGATGATCGCGGTGGTCGCCGAAGCGACGCGGCTGTACAAAGCCGGCGTGCCGGTGGATCAGGCAATCAAGGAAGCACACTGGGGCGAGTACGGATCGTGGACGCTAGCGGCCTCGCAGGGGCCGATCGCGATTCGCAAGGTGTACGAAGAGTTGTCGGGGACGTTGAAATAGTCAGGTCCGGCCACGGTCGGACAATGAGACGGTCCGGCTGAAGCCGGACACTACGGACTACGGACCGAACACGAAACGATGACGAGTCTTCCAACGTTTGACGATGTGGAGCGCGCGGCGGCGCGAATCGAGGGCGTCGCGCACCGGACACCGGTCGCGACCTCGCGGACGGTGAACGCGCGCACGGGCGCCGAGCTGTTCTTCAAGTGCGAACACATGCAGCGCGCCGGCGCCTTCAAGTTTCGTGGCGCCTACAACTCGCTCGTTCAGTTCTCCCCCGACCAGCGCACGCGCGGCGTCGTCGCCTTCTCGTCGGGCAACCATGCGCAGGCGATCGCGACTCGCCGGCCAGCTGCTGGACATTCCGCGCGTCATCGTGATGCCGGCAGACGCGCCTGATGTGAAGCGGATCGCCACCGAGGGCTACGGCGGCGAAGTCGTCCTCTACGACCGCGAGGCCGGCGAGGATCGCGAAGCGCTCGGGAAGCGGCTGGCGAGCGAACGTGGCCTGACGCTGATTCCACCCTACGACCACCCTGACGTCATCGCCGGACAGGGCACGGCCGCGCGCGAGCTGCTGGCGGAAGTCGGCCCGCTCGACTTCCTCTTCACACCCTGCGGCGGCGGCGGCCTCTTGTCGGGATCGGCGCTGGCCGCCAGCGCCATGGCGCCCGGCTGCAAAGTGATCGGCGTCGAGCCGGCGGCCGGCGACGATGCGACGCGATCGTTCAAGACCAGGCAGCTGCAGACCGTGGACAACCCGAAGACGGTGGCCGACGGCGCGCGTACGCCGTCGCTCGGCACGCTGACGTTTCCGCTGGTGATGCAGTACGTCAGCGACGTCACCACCGTGGACGATCCGACGCTGCTGCGGACGATGTTCTACCTGTGGGAGCGGATGAAGCTGATGGTCGAACCGACCGGCGCACTGGCCGCAGCGGCGGCGATGGCGGGCGCGACGCTGATCAAAGGCGCACGCGTCGGCGTCATCCTGAGCGGCGGCAACGTCGACATGTCGCAAGTGGCCGGCTGGCTGAAGTATCGATGACGCCGCGGATTCTTCTCGCCACGGCGCTGCTGTTCGGCAGCCTCACTCTTCCCGCGCGCGCGCAGGAACCCGAACCGGCAAACTCCGCCCGCAATCGGGCGCCGGTCACCTTTCTCCAGATCAACGACGTCTACGCGACCGAGCCGACCGACGGCCTCGGCGGCCTGGCGCGCGTGGCGACCGAGAAGAAACAGCTGGCGGCAGCCGGACGCTCGCCGTTTCTGGTCATCGCCGGCGATTTCCTGTCGCCGTCGGTCGCGTCGAGCGTGTTCAAGGGCGAGCAGATGATCGCCGAGCTGAACGCGATGGGACTGGACGTCGCGACCATCGGCAATCACGAGTTCGACTTCGGCGACGATGTGCTGATTCAGCGGATGGGCGAAGCGACGGTTCACGTGGGTGGTCTCGAACGTCGTGGACACCCGGAGCGGCAAGCCGATCGGCAACGCCGTCCCGTACCTGGTGAAGACGTTCGGCACGCTCAAGGTCGGATTCATCGGTCTCTGTCTGAACACTCTGGAGGTCAGCGGCGACAAGCTGACGCACACGCGGATCATCGATCCGATCGCGGCGGCCCGGAAGTACGTGCCGATGCTCAAGCACGAAGGCGCCCAGGTCGTCGTCGCCGTCACGCACCTCGCTTACCTTACCGACCGGGCGATGGTGGAGGCGGTCCCGCAGATCGACCTCGTCATCGGTGGACACGAGCACTACGTCATCAACTCCGCCGTGAACGGCGCGCTGATCAGCAAGGCCGGCGAAGACGCGCGGTATGTCGCGCGCATCGACGTCAACCGCCGTCCGGGCGGCGCCGTCGAGCGCTTCTACGAGCTGATCCCCACCAGCAGCGCATTCGTGGACGACCCGGACACGGCCGCGGTGATTGCGACTTACAACACCGAACTGGACAAGGCGCTCGAGACTGTGGCCGGCGTGACTCGGGTGCCGCTGGAGGCGAGAAGTCAGCAGATGCGCACCTCCGAGACCAATCTCGGGAACATGTTTGCGGACGCGATCCGCGCTGACGCCGGCACCGATGTCGCGCTGACCAACTCGGGCAGCATCCGCGGCAATCGCATCTACCCGGCGGGACCGTTGACGCGCAAGATGCTGGTGGAAATGCACCCGTTCGACAACGTCATCTGCAAACTCGCGATGCCCGGTCGGGTGCTGCTCGAGGCGCTGAACATCGGCGTGGCCAGGCTGCCGCTCGCCTCCGGCCAGTTTCCGCAGGTGTCGGGTTTGACGATGGTCGTTGACCTGAACGCGCCGGTGGGAAGCCGGGTGAAGGACGTGCGGGTCAACGGCGCTGCCGCTCGATCTCGACACGACATACACCGTCGCGGTGCCGGACTTCATCTTCAAGGGTGGCGACGGCTACAGCATGCTGGCCAGGCAGCAGGTGCTGGTTGGGCCGCTCTACGGCGACCTCATCACGACGGCGCTCGCGCAGTACGTCACCGCGCACGGCGAGGTGGCGCCGGAAGTCGAGGGACGGATCACACGCCGGTGAGAGTTTCCAGGACACTCACTTCTGCTGCGCTGGTGCTCGGCATCGCGCTCGCGGCGACGCCGGCGCCGATCTCAGCCCTGCGGTCGCAACCGCCATCGGCAGCCGCACCTGCCGAGATCCGGCTCGCGACCAGGCACTACGCCGATCTGATTCTGGCGATGGATGCGACGGGGCTGGCCGGCGCCTTCGCGCCGGACGGCGAGATGGTGGTCGTCGGGCAGCCGCCGGTCCGGGGACGCGCCACCATCCGCGAGGCGTTCGAGTCGTTCAAGGACTACAAAGTGCAGGCCGAGGAGATGACCACGGACTACATCGCGATCACCGGAACCGGGGCGCGCGCGGAAGGCGCCTACAAACAGACGGTGCGCGTGCCAGACGGCAGCGTCGTGTCAGTGCACGGCACCTACGTCGCCGAGTGGATCCGGGCAGCCGACGGATCGTGGTTGATCAAGACGCTGACCACCACTCCCCAGCCGTAGTCGGTAAAACGAAACGATCAACGCAGAGTTCGCCGAGCACGCAGAGACGGAGGGGACGACAGACCGCACCGGCGATGTCTGTGTCGCGCGCCGGCGGGGTCCGAAGGACGGACCGCCGCGACCCACGCCGGCCCGCGGACTGACCACGCCCTATTTAGCTGCCGGAGGACGGTCGTTTCGGTCTGGCCACGACCTGTGAGCCGCGTGATCAGTTCGCACCAAAACGGTCCCGTAGGCGTTGCCGCCGGCGTCGGCGATGAGTACGCGCACCGGCGAGCGGCGATCCCGACTGGTGAACAGTCGGCTCACCGGAGATCGGCAAGCCCCAACCGACGCCGTTCATCGTCAGTCCGACGCCGGAGGGTCCGTTTTGCCATGCGGCGAACGGGAGTGCCGGAGCGAAATGACCGTCCTCCGGCAGTATTCGCGGACCTGTGAGTGTCCGGGGACGCTCGGACGCGAGGCGCGCGCGTCGACAAATATGCGAATCGTCCGTGCCGCCACAAGATGGGTCGGCGAATGATCCGCTCTCGCGAATTGCCTCAGCGCTTGTCAGCTCCGCGCGACGCGGACGGCTGCCGGCACGGGACGCCGGGCCTTCTGACGCGACCACATCACGCGCAGCCCCAGCAGCACGGCGACGACCGCGCCATAGGTGAGCGGACGCCGGATGTCGGCCTTCACCAGCCACCAGTAGTGAATGACCCCGAGGACGGCGGTGGCGTAGACGAGTTTGTGCAGCCGGTTCCACCGCTTCCCGCCGAGCCGACGGATCATGCCGGCCGTAGACGTGATCGCGAGCGGCACCATCGACATCAGCGCGGTGAAGCCGATCGTGATGAACGGCCGCTTGTAGACGTCGTCCCACACCGCCTTGCCGAGATTCACCACCGTCGTCCAGGAGACGATGCCGTTGGGAAAATCGAGGCCGGCGAAGCGATCGGCGATGACGTAGGTGAGGAAGTGCAGCGACGCGTAGAAGAACGCGAACAGGCCGACCATGCGGCGGAACTTGATCGCGCCGTTCCAGCCTGACAGCCGCCGCAGCGGCGTCACCGCCAGCGAGATGCAGAGGAACCGCAGCGCCCAGATGCCGGTTTCGTTGGTGAGATCGCTGAGCGGGTTGACGCTGAGGTTGCCGGTAAGGCCCGCCCACACCAGCCAGAAGAACGGCGCCAGGCTCGCGAGGAAGACGAGCGGCTTGAGGCCGAAGCGGAGCGCGCGATCCGGCAGCGCCAATCAGAAGTTCCGGCGCAGGTCCATGCCGGTGTACAGGCTCGCCACCTGATCGCCGTAGCCGTTGAACATCAGCGTCTTGCGCATGAAGAACTCGCCGATGCGCCGCTCGCTGCGCCTGGCTCCAGCGCGGATGATCGACGGTCGGGTTCACGTTGGCGTAGAAGCCGTACTCGTTGGCCGCCGATTCCTGCCAGGTGTTGAGCGGCTGCTTCTCGACGAACTTCGATCTTGACGATCGACTTGATGTGCTTGAAGCCGTACTTCCACGGCACCGCGAGCCGCAGCGGCGCGCCGTCCTGGTTCGGCAGCACCTCGCCGTAGAGGCCGACGACGAGAATCGTCAGCGGGTGCATGGCTTCGTCCATCCGCAGCCCTTCGACGTAGGGCCAGTCGCAGCACCGGACTGCGCACGCCCGGCATCTGCTTCGGATCGTAGAGCGTGGTGAACTCGACGTACTTCGCCTTCGAGGTCGGCTCGCAGCGCTTGATGAAATTCGCGAGCGGGAACCCGACCCACGGAATCACCATCGACCAGCGCTTCGACGCAGCGATGACGGTAGATGCGATCCTCGAGCGTCTCGCCCTTGATCACATCCTCGAAGTTCATCGGGCCCTTCTTGGCGCACTCGCCGTCAACCGTCACGGTCCAGGGCGTCGGCTTCAGGCTGTGCGCGGTCAGCGACGGCGAGTCCTTGTCGGTGCCGAACTCGTAGTAGTTGTTGTAGGTCGTGATCTCTTCCCACTTGTTCGGCTTCTCGTCCGTGCTGAGCGGGCTCTTCTTGACGCCGTCGAGCTTGCGGCCGTGCGGCGCCGGGGTCGCGGCGTAGAGCAGTTCCTCGGCGCCGAGCACGCCGGCCGCCGCCACCGCGGCGGTCCCGGTGGCTGCCTGGAGGAACTGACGCCGATCGAGATAGACCTTCTTGTCGGTGATCTCGGAACTCGGGATGTCCGCCGGCTTCTTGATCAGCATGATTTCCTCATTATACGGAACAATACGAGCTTCCTCTTCCCTTGGATGCCCGGATCGCGGTCCGGGTTTCGCGCACACGGAAGACGTTCGAACTGAGTGTGTTACGCTCGCCCACGTGAGCTCTTCGACAACCGACTACCCCCGCCTGATGTCGCTGGCCGTCCACGAATTCCGCACCCCCGCCAGCGTCGTCGGCGGCTATCTGCGGATGCTGCAGCGGGACGGCGAGCCGCTGACCGAGCGGCAGCAGAAAATGATCGAAGAAGCAGAGAAATCGTGCGGACGGCTGGTCGCGCTGGTCAACGAGATGAGCGAACTCGCCAAGCTCGACGCCGGGCTGGCAAAGCTTGCCGACTCCGCCGATCGACGTCTTCCAGCTCGTCCACGAAGTGGCCGCGGTTGTGCAGGAGGCGTCCGAACGAAATGTTCATCTCGAGGCGAGCGGACCGGCCAGCGGCGCGGCGCGATCCGGCGACAGCGGCCGG
Source organism: uncultured Acidobacteriota bacterium (assembly GCA_963711765.1). Taxonomy (GTDB): domain Bacteria; phylum Acidobacteriota; class Vicinamibacteria; order Vicinamibacterales; family CAVVIG01; genus CAVQFC01. Next base: position 604,479 of record CAVQFC010000002.1, read on the forward strand.
CTCAAAGGCGCGTTCGACGCCATTTTCCGGTCGGTCATGCGCGAAAAAGCAGGTCCGTGTCGTCGTGCTTGCGGACTGCCGGACCGGGATGCTCGACGGGCGGCCAGGTGCCATCATTGTGGTAGCCGAGGCGGCCAGCATCGCGTGCGGCGTACGAGCGTCAGGCCGGCGAATTCGACGACCACCGCGGCGGGCTCGGGCTCGCACTGCCGCTGGCTCGACGAGCGATCGAAGGCCATGGCGGCCGCCTCTGGGCGCCAGCGCCGACCATCGACAACGACCCGCTCACGCGCGGGTCAGCCGTCATCGCGTTACCGATTCATTGATCACCAGACCTCACGGGAGATCGGATTGAAGAAACCCTTCGTCGCGATCGTCGATGACGATTCCGCCTTTGCCAGCTACCTGCGGACGTTCCTCTCGCTCCGCGGCTACGAAACCCGTTCGTATTCGCGCGGCGACGAACTGCTCGCCAGCATGAAGCAGGGCGACCCGCCCGACATCGTGCTGCTCGACGTGATGATGCCGGGCATGAACGGACTGGAGACGCTGCGCGCGCTCAAGGCCGCCAAGCCCGATCTGCAGGCGATCATGCTCTCCGGCAAGGAGCAGGTCTCGACCATCGTCGAAGCGGTGCAGCTGGGCGCGGCCAACTACGTGGTGAAGCCCGGCGATCCGGAAGGCCTTGGCGAGATCGCGCTCGATGCGGCGATCAAGAGCGCGATCGAGAAGACGCGGCTGGTATCCGAGATCACCGAGCTTCGGCGTCAGTTGAGCGACGACAAGGACAGCGCCTTCCTGTTCTGGGGCGACAGCCCGGACATGAAGAGCATCGCGACGGTCATCGAGCAGGTCGCCGACAGCCGACATCACCGTCCTGATTCGCGGCGAGAGCGGCGTCGGCAAGGAGCTGGTCGCGCGCGCCATCCACCAGCGGTCGCCGCGGCACGAGCGGCCGTTCGTCAAGGTCAACTGCGCGGCGCTGCCCGGCGAACTGCTCGAAAGCGAGCTGTTCGGCCACGAGAAGGGCTCGTTCACCGGCGCGATGACGACGCAGAATCGGCAAGTTCGAACAGGCGGACACCGGCACCATCTTCCTGGACGAAATCGGCGAGATGAAAGCCGCGCTGCAGGCCAAGCTGCTGCACGTCCTGCAGGACGCGCAGTTCACCAAACTGGGCAGCAACAAACCGATCAACGTGGACGTCCGCATCGTCGCCGCCACCAACCGGCCGCTCGAGAAGATGATGCTGAACGGCGAGTTCCGCGAGGACCTCTACTACCGGCTCAAGGTCATCGAGATCACGGTGCCGCCGCTGCGCGAGCGCCGCGGCGAAATCGCTCACCTGACCGGCTTCTTCATCGACCGCTACGCGCGACGCTACAACCGTCAGGCGCGTCCGCTGTCGGAGGAGCTCGCCGGGCTGTTCCAGAGCTACGACTGGCCCGGCAACATCCGCGAGCTCGAAAACATGATCAAGCGGATCGTGATCCTGCAGGACGAGCAGCTGGTCATCCGCGAGATGACGCGCAATCCGCGCCCGGTCGCCGCCGCGTATGCCGCAGCCGGCATCGGCACCACCGCCAGCATCGAGTCCGGCGCCGAGGCGGATCCGCTGGTTGAAGACGAGGAACCGGAGGCCGGCGAAGCCGGCGGCACCGCCGCCGGCGTGGACGCGCCGTCCACCGGATCACGCCTGGCCGACGTCGCCAAGGCGGCGGCGACCAAGGCCGAGCGCGCGATCATCGAGGACACGCTGCACCAGGTGCAGTGGAACCGCCGCCGCGCCGCCGAGCAGCTCGGCGTCAGCTACAAGACGCTGCTGAACAAGATCAAGGAGTGCGGGATCAGTAAGTAGCCCGCCGCGCGATTGTGGGCCACCCGGCGTTCTTTGCAACGCGGGGCTGAAAGCCTCACGCCACACCAGCGAGGGCGAGCGCCACGCCGCCCCGCCCTATAATGGCGCATGAAGAAATTCCTCTACGGCATTATCTGTCTCGGTTTCCTCTCGCCTGCGGCGGGGTTCGCGCAGGACACGCCGACTGAAAAGGATGCAGCACGCGACGTCCTGAAGAAGATGTCCGCGCTCGAGCAGTCGCTCGACGTGCCGGCACTGGTGACGCGCCTGACCGGCCCGAACGCCGCCCGCGACCAGGTCGTCGCGAGAGCCAAAGAGCTGATGGACAAAGAGCTGTTGCCGATGGCGGACGATATCGCCACGCACCCGGAAATCGGGTTCGAGGAGAAAAGGTCCGTCAGCAAGCTCACCGATTTCCTGCGGCAGCACAACTTCAGCATCGAGACCGGCACCGCCAGCCTGTCCACGGCCTTCGTGGCGAAGTTCAAGGGCAACAACGGCAGCCCGGTGCTCGGCATCATTCTCGAGTACGACGCACTGCGCGGCACCAAGGGCGCGTTCCATGGCGATCAGCACAGCGCGCAGGGTCCGGTCGGCATGGCGGCAGCGATTGCGATGGCCGAATGGCTGACCAGAACAAAGTCGCCAGGCAGCATCGTCGTCTACGGCACCCCGGGCGAGGAAATGATGCCGCCCAACGCCAAGACCGTGATGCACGAGGCGCACACCTTCGACGGCGCTGACATCATCGTCCGCAGCCACTCCTCGAGCGTCACCAGCCGTCCCGAGCACGGCTTCGGCTCGTGCTGCCTGAACATCGTCGGCGCGCGTTACACGTTCAGCGGCGCTCCGACGCATCAGATGACGCCGTGGATGGGACGTAACGCGCTGCAGGCGGTGATTCAGCTGTTCAACAACATCGACGCCTCACGCATCAGCATCCGTCCTGAAGCCCGGATTCAGGGAGTCATTCTCGAGGGCGGCACTGCGCCCAACGTGGTGCCGGACCGCGCCGTCGCCGACTTCTACATCCGCTATCCGGACGAGGTCTACCTGGCGCAGGTCGTCGAGTTCGTGGACAACGCCGCGAAAGCCGCGGCGCTCTCGACCGAAACCAAGGTCAAGATCGATCATTACGGCAAGGATCTCGATGGCATCGGCCTGGCGACACTCGCGGAGGTCGGCTTCCAGTACATGAAGAACTTCGGCGCCACCGGCGTCCAGCCCGAGCCGGGCAAGCCGCAGGGTTACGAAGAAACCGGCAGCGTCTCGCGCGACATCCCCGGCGTCGGCTTCAGCGCGCAGTCGTCAACCTCCTCCAACCACACCTACGAGATGGACGCCGACAACCTGAAGGAGATCGGTCATAAAGGATTCACCGTCGACGCCCAGGCGATGACCGCGGTGCTCTTCGATTTCGCGACGCAGGCGGACTATCGCGCGGCCGTGAAGAAGGAGTTCGACGGCATCAAGGTGCTGTTCGGCGAATATCAGGCGGCGCTGAAGAAGACCTACACGGTGCCGAACGTGACCGAACCCAGGTAGGCCGGCGTCACTTCACCTCGGACCATTTCTTTCCTGCGGCGATCTGGCGGGCAAAGCAGGCGGTGCGCGCGACTGTTGGCGAGACTCAGGGCTCCTGGAGAGACCGGGCGCGTCAGCTCCTGGTCCGTCGGGCACGCGCCGCGATTCCGGTACGCGGGGTCCGAGGCGTCGGCGCGGTCGGACGCGAAGAACGACGCCGCGCCTTCGCGCACCCAGAGCGGACGGCCGTCGAGCTTCGACGCCGTCATCAGGCGCACGAGTTCGTGCTGCACCGTGCGGTCGAGCACGCCGCGATCGCGGAGCACGGTCAACGGCACGAAATTCATCTCGTCCTTCAGCGTCGTCCCGGCGGTGAACCAGGGCTGGCCGGTGGCGCGCTGGTAGGCCTCGACCGTCGGATGAAAGCGCAGCGTGATGCGCGAGGGGCGGTCAACGCCCAGCCGCTTCGCGAGATCGTTGCGCGATCGGGCGGCGAGATCGCGGATCACGTCCCGCTCGCCTTCGTCTCCCGCGGGCAGCATCACGATCACGTCCTCCGCGGTGGTGACGACGGAGCGCGGTGGCGGTCGGGTCGAGATCGGCAGTCCCGGAAAATAGCGTGACAGAATCTCGGCTGCTGACTGGCCTCTGGCGCCGAGTTGCGCCGCGCCGATGACGCACATGCCGACGCCGTGGCCGGAGCCGCGGCCGCTGAAATGAAACCCCGTCGGCGTACGGCGCAGCTCGAACGACGTGCTCTTGATGAATTGCCAGCCCAGCGTCCGCCCGACCACCGTTCGCAGATCCTGACCGGAGATCGCGTCGGGAGAGAAGCCATCGAGGCTGATTCGAACGACGCGTCCCGAATCGTTCCGCGCGCTGATGCGGAGGTCACGCAGGTCGCGGCCCTTGAATCCGCCCGACCGTAACGCGCGCTCGAGGTCGCCGGCGCTCAAGTCCGCCGACCACACCGGCTGTCCCCCACAGGCATCGTCGGGCTTCGATGGCAGGTACGACGGATCGGCAGCGCCGGGCCAGACCGCCGACGGCCGCTCGGTGTGGCCTCCACACGACGCGCTGAAATAGATTGAGGCCGGCGCGCCGTGATCGAGCAGGATGCCGCCCGCGGTGGCCTCGGCGGCGTGCAGCGTCGCCTGGGTGGGCTTGCGCAGCACCTGGCAATGGGTGGTATCGCACAAATCGAACTTGTCGCCGCGATGGCGGCCCAGATTGGCCATCGCAAACGTGCGGACTGCGATCGCGAGCGCTTCGAGCGCGGCCGGCGTGCTGTCGCGCGCCGCCTCGCCGGCGATGACGCCGGCGACATACTTCTCGAGCCCCATCTGCCGGACGGTGTAGCCGCCGTCGCGTGCAATGCCGACCCGAAGCGTGGTGACCGGCTCCGCCGCTGGCAGCGGCGTCGGCGCGACGCCCGCGAATCGCGCGCTCCTCACGGCAGCGATTTCAACGCCGCTGGACGATGCCGTCGTGACGATGAGGGCGCTGAGCGCCACAGCGAGGAGGCCGGTTCGGTTCACTCGTCGATCCCCAGGAACGGCGCGACATCGTTCCACATCCGCGGCAGGCTCGCGATCAGCTGATGGTCGTCGTCCAGGAGCGAGAGGATGACGTTCGCGCGCGCGCGGGCGAACGCCTCGACGGTGCGGTGATCGACCGAGGCATCGCGAAGACCCTGAAAGATCAACGTCGGTTGCGGAAACTCCGCATCGAAGGCGTCGTGCCGCAGGCTGTCTTCGTAAAACGCGAACCGGAGATCGCGCGCTTCGTTGAAGGCGTAGTGGAAGAACGGCAGCGCACCACGACGCCGCCACTCGTCGATGCGTTCCGGCGGCAGCAGATGATGACCCGGCTTCGCAAACATGACGGCCGGCGCGAGCAGCACCAGGCGATCGATCTTCGTGCGGAAAGGCTGCGGCCGCCAGGATCGCCAGTGTGCCGCCGAGGCTCGAGCCGATCAGCGCCACGGTCCCATCCTCGAGCCCGGTCGAGCTTCGCGCCAAGCTGTTCGAGCATCCGCGTCAGCGTCAGCGTTTCGAACGTCCGGTTCGTTGAAGTCAGGACACTGCAACGTCGACGCCGCATTCGTGCGAGCCGCTCGCCGAAATACCCGACCTTCGTCGAGCGCGGCGACGAGGCGAACCCGTGCAGGTAGAAAACGTGGCGCGGCCTCACAAGCAGCGTGCTGACAGCCCGGCCGGCAGCGGCACTTGATCAGGCCTTCGCCGTCAGTGTTGTAGTGATAGGTCAGCTCTTCGCCCTTGCGGATCTTGCGCGCCGCGCGGATCCAGATCATGCCGTCCTTGATGTGGATGTAGCAGTTCGGCTTGCAGGAGTGGTTGATGAAGCGCGCGTCGTTGCCGCCGACGCCGGCGTCGATCACCGTGCGGTTCGTCAGCTTGAAGCACCAGATGTGGCCGTTCTTGATGTAGCGGCGCTTCGCGCTTCAGACTCTCCTGGTTCGAGATCTTCTCTCCCGCGTAGTCGATGATCCGCGTGTTCTTCGAGATGGCCTGGGTCGCGTAGACACCCCATCCCTGGATTTTCGAGCGCCGCTTCTCAATCATTCGCAAAGATTATGGCGCATCGGATTGATTCGAACCAAAACAGCTGGGCTGGATCGAGGATGTTTTTCTGGCGGACGCTGTTATTAGTGAGTTCATGGACGGTATTTTCTCTGCTTGGGGACGCATCCTCACGTGGGTATACGCCCGCGCTTTCGATCGAGATCACCCGCGAGTGTCCGCTGCGCTGCCCGGGCTGCTACGCCTACGGCGACGATCATCTCGGCGGCGACGTCACGCTGCGCGAGGTCCGCGACTTCAAGGGCCAGGAACTGGTCGACGGCATCATCGCGCTCGTCGACAGGCATCGTCCGCTGCACGTCTCGATCGTCGGCGGCGAGCCGCTGGTGCGCTACAAGGAGCTGAACCACGATTCTGCCGATGCTCGCGGCGCGCGGCATCCACGTGCAGCTCGTCACCAGCGCCGTGCGCGAGATTCCGCAGCGAATGGCACGGCCTGCCGACGACTCTCGATCGTCGTGTCGATCGACGGACTGCAGCCCGAGCACGACGTCGCGACGCGACGCCGGCCACCTACGATCGCATCCTGCAAACACATCGTCGGACACTCGATCACCGTGCACTGCACGGTGACGCGGCAGCAGGTGAACCGTCCCGGCTACATCGAGGAGTTCCTGAAGTTCTGGTCGGCGCAGCGAAGAAGTCGAGAAGATCTGGATCAGCCTCTACACGCCGCAGGTCGGCGAGGTGTCGGAGGAGCGGCTGCGTCCGGTCGACCGCGAGCAGGTCGTCGCCGATCTGCTCGCGCTGCGGCTGAAGTATCCGAAGCTGAGACTGCCGAAGGGACTGATCGAGGTCTACGCCGAACCGCCGCACTCGCCGGACGATTGCGTGTTCGCGCAGACGACCACGACGATCTCGGCCGACCTGACGACGCAAGATCACGCCGTGCCAGTTCGGCGGCGCGCCGGACTGCGACAATTGCGGCTGCATCGCCTCGGCCGGCCTTGCCGCGGTCGGGCGCCACAACCTCTTCGGGTTCATTCCGGTCGGCCCGATCTTCACCGGATCGCTGCAAAGTCGGCGAGCAGGTGCGCCGTATGCGTCCGGTCGAGCCCTCGGCCGCCTGATGTTATAATTGAGGCTTGTCTTTCAGCACCATCAGCCGTAAAGCCCGCTCGCTGCGGGAGTTCGCACGCGGGCTCGTCCATACCGCGCACCCGCTGCTCGTCCAGATCGTCCCGATCCGCACGCTGCAACATCGACTGCGGCTACTGCAACGAGTACGACAAGGTGTCGCCGCCGGTGCCGACCGACGCAGATGCTGAGACGCATCGACAAGCTGGCCGAACTGGGCACGTCGGTGGTCGCCTTCAGCGGCGGCGAGCCGATGCTGCATCCCGGATCTCGACCTCCTGATCCGGCGCATCCGCAGCCGCGGCATGATGGCCGGGCTGATCACCAACGGCTACTTCCTGGTCCCGAAGCGGATCGAGGAGCTGAACGCCGCCGGACTCGACTTCCTGCAGATCAGCATCGACAACGTCGAGCCCGACGAGGTGTCGAAGAAGAGCCTGCGGCTGCTCGACAAGAAGCTGCAGCACCTGCACGACCACGCCACGTTCGACGTGAACATCAACTCGGTGCTCGGCGGCGGGATCAAGAACCCCGAGGACGCGCGCACGATCAACAACCGCGCGCGCGAGCTGGGCTTCTCGACCTCGATCGGCATCATCCACGACGGCTCGGGCCGGCTCAAGCCGCTCGGCGCCGGTCGAGCGCAAGGTGTTCGACGAAGTCTCGGCGGCGATCAGCGGCGCCGGACAGGTGGTGAAGAACCTGTATTCGGGGATCCGCAGCTTCCAGGACAACCTCGCCGACGGTCAGCCGAACGAGTGGCGCTGCCGCGCCGGCGCGCGCTACCTGTACATCTGCGAAGAAGGACTGGTCCACTACTGCTCGCAGCAGCGCGGCTATCCGGGCATGCCGCTCGAGTCGTACACGACCGCCGACATCCTCCGCGAGTTCTCGACGCCGAAGTCGTGCGCGCCGTACTGCACGGTCGGCTGCGTCCACCGCGTCTCGACGATGGACTTCTGGCGGTCGCCGCAGGAAGTGACCGCGAGCAAGCACTCCCCGGTCGCGAGCTAGCCCGGCTCGGCGTCGGCGTTCTATGACGCCCGCCTTCTCCTTCTTCCTGACCTTCTTCGCCGCCTTCTTCGCTTCCTTGCGCCCGGTGCTGGTCAGCAGCCAATCCGACTCGAACGTATCCTGCATCTGCCGGATCACCGCATCGTCGGTAATGATGACGCCGACCTCGCGGCGCTTCTCGAGTTCGAGACGCCTGAGGCTCTGGCTGCCGATGAAGGCGCGGCGGCCGTCGCGGATGATGGCGCGCACGTGCAGCCGCTTGCCGGGATACCGCTCGCTGCGCAGGTTCCACTTCGACTGCACCTTGCCGATGATCCGCACGTCCACGCCCGCCTTCATGCGAGCGACGAGGAGGCGCAGCATCATGTCGTCGCTCACCTGCGGGTCGTAGATCAGAATCTGGCGCCGCGCGGTCCTGATGAACTTGGAGAGGCGGTCGCGCGCGTTCTCGGGGCTGACGACCAGCCGTTCGTAGCCGGGCGAGTACGGCAGACGGTCGAAATCCGCCGTGAACAGCTTGCCGGCTTCGGCAACGAGCTTGCGATTCTTGCTGATCACGCCGAAGCTGCGGCTCTTGTCGATGTCGAGGCCGGTGAAGTTGAATCCGTACAGGTGCAGGTAGCGGCCGTCCACGATCATCATCTTGCCGTGGTAGCGCACCAGGTCGTCCGCGGTCCGCGACACCGTGACGCCGGCCGCCAGCATGTCCATCTCGAGCTGGCGCAGGCTCTTGGTGCCGCCGCGATTGGCGTGTGCGGTGAGCGCCCGCACCCGGACCCCGCGCGCGACCGCCGCGTCGAAGGCGCGGGCGATTTCGTGTCGATCGAGCCGGAAAATCAGGACGTCGATGCTTTTCCTCGCTTGCTTGATCGCATTGACGATCGGCGCGATACCGTCATCCGGCTCGACGATCAGTCTCATCTCGTCATCGCGCGGAGAAATGAAGCCGGACGCCGGCGTTCACCAGCCGCGGCGAGCCGATGGTGCTCGGACCGGTGCCGACGAAGTAGGTCTTGTCGAACAGGTTCTCGGCGCCGAAGAACAGCTCGACGCTGTGATTGATCGTGCGCGACACCGACAAATCCACGACGTTGTAGGCGGGCAGGCCGACCGTGCTCGCGCCCGCATAGCCGGTTGCCGCGAGCGTCGCGGCCGGGATGCCGGTGGTGTTCAGATCGTTGTCGTACTGCAGGCCGTAAAACTGGATCGCCAGCGCCACGGTCACGTACTTCGGGATTGGAGTAGGTGCCACGGATCGAGCCGCGATTGAGCGGCACCTGCGGCAGGTACTTGCCGACCAGACCGGCGTTGGCGACGCCGCCGTCGGTCACCGTCGCGTGGTCGTAGATGTAGGCGCCGTTGAATCGGACGAACGCGCCCATCCGGTACTCGACGTCGGTCTGGAGGCCGTAGACTTCAGTCGAGCCGAGGTTCTGCCGCTGCTGGGTGATGGCGGTGCCGACCGTCGATATCGTCACGTTGGCCACCGGGTTCGTGATCTGATTGTCGAACCAGGTCGAGCGAACGGTGATGTTGTGCGGCGCCGAAATGGTGACGCCGAGCTCGCCGCCCTTGAGCGTCTCGGGGCCGAGCTGTGAGTTGGCGAGCGTCAGGGTGGTCCCGACGCGGAACTGCCGGTACAGCTCGTTCAGTGTCGGCGCACGGAAGCCGCTGCCGATGTCGCCCCACACGCTGACCACCGGGGTGAACTGGTAGCGCGCGGCCAGCCTCGGACTGAACGTGGTGTCGCTGCGGTCCTGAAGACAGCTCGGCGGCGCACCGCCGGTGGTCGCGCAGGCCGGCTGGTTGTTGGTCGGCGTCCCCGGTATCACGGCGGTTTCGAGATTGTGCGGGTCGTAGTTCAGCCAGTGATCGACCCGCGCCGCCAAGCGTGACGGTGAGGTTCGAGAGCGGCGTGAACAGATCCTGGGCGAACACGCCGGCGCTGCGCTGCGTGCCGCCGGAGACTCGATTGAGCGCCAGGACCGCGGCCTGCACGGGGGAGAGCACCGGTCCGGTGGCGTTGTAGTTCGCTTCGTTGCTGTCGCCGTCGACCCAGTGCAGATCGGTGCCGGCGCTGAAGAAATTGGATGTATTGATCGCCTTCGACCACTGCACCAGGCCGCCCACCGCGTCGGTCGGCACGTGCTGATCGACCGAGAGCCGAACCGTATTGCGTGGAGGCGTCGTCCCCGGCACCGCCATGAACGTGCTGTGGAAATTCTCGATGTCGCCGTAGATGGTGCCCTGGAGCTCGCTGCTGTCGCGCAGCACGGCGCGGACACCGCCGCTCCACGACGTCCACTGGGTGTCGTTGATCTCGTTGATCTTGCCGTTACCGCGGTTCTCGCTGAAGTAGCCGGTGCGGAAGAACGCCTTGACGTTGTCGCTCGCGTTGTAATCGAGCTTGACGTTGAAGTTCTTGAACTTGACGGTCGCGTTGTTGTCGATCACGCCGCGCTCGGGCTGGGCGACCACGTAAAACCCGTCGGTGTTGTAGGCGGCGGCATCGGCGCGAATGCCGAACTTGCCGTAGACGTCGCTGCCGGAGACGTCGATCTTGCCGGTGGTGTTGTTGCCGCCCTGGGCCTTGAGGTCCACGGTCCGCCGTTCCGGACGAGCGGACACGATGTTGATGACCCCGCCCATCGCGTAGTTGCCGTAGAGGCTCGAGCTCGAATTGTCCACGACCTCGATGCGATCGACCGTTTCGAGCGGCACGCGTGTCCAGTAGACCCAGCCGCCGAACGGATCGTTCACCGGTGTGCCGTCCTGCATCACCAGCGTCCGGCTGACGCCGCTCGGACCGATGCCGCGCAGCGACACGCCCTGCGACGTGGGATGCGTCGAAAGGCTGCTGGACCGTCTGAACAGACTGAACGTCGGAATCTGCCGCAGCACGTCGTCGGCGACGACCGCCGGCGACTGGCGGATCTGCGTACTGTCGAGAATGTTGACACTGGCCGGTACGTCACCGGTGATTTGCGCCGAACGACTCGGCGTCACTGTGACGGTCTCGAGCAGCGCCGCCGGCTTCAAGGTAAAGTCGAGCGCGCGCGAAAAGTCGGTGACCTTCTGGTTCGCTTCAGCGAAACCGCCAGCCAGGACAGTGACCGTCACCTCTCCCGGTTCGGCCACGTCGATACTGAACCGGCCGTCCTGGCCGGTGGTGGTCCGCCGTTCGGAACCGCCGGCACGAACCACGATCGCTGCGCCGGACACGACGCCGCCACTCGAATCGTGCACGACACCGGAAAGCGTGGTGGCCAAGGCCAGAATCAGCGCCGCAAACACAACAGTCCTCCAATCGTCGCCAACTGCACAGCACTACGGCGGAAGCGACCCGGCCGTTTACGCACGCGAAGTCAAGGCGACGGAGCGCGACGATTATAATGCCCGCCATGAGACTGAAAGTGGCTTTGTTTGTCCTGCTGGTCGCCGCACCGTCGTTGACGGCGCAGCCGGCCGCGATCCGTATTCACGCGGCGACATTGCTCGACGGTACTGGCCGGGTGATCCCAAACGCGACGGTCGTCGTCCAGGGCACCAGAATCACCGCGATCGAAACCGGCAGCGCGACCAACGCGACATACAATCTTGGACAATTGACGATCATGCCCGGCATGATCGATGTCCATTCTCACCTCGGGTGGCACTTCGACGCGAACGGCCGCTACGCCGCGACGCCAGGCACCGCCGCGCAGGAAATTCTTTATAGCGCCGAGAACGCCTACCTGACGCTGCGCGCAGGCTTCACCACCATCCAGAGTCCGGGACAGCCGAACGACGTCGACCTCCGCGCGGCGATCGCCCGCGGCGTCTTCCCAGGCCCGCGCATCCTCACCTCGATTCGACAGCTCAACGAGCGCAGCGGCACGCCGGCGCAAATCCGCGAGAAAGTCCGGCAGCTCAAGGCTGACGGCGCCGACGTGATCAAGATTTTCGCATCCGCCAGCATCCGCGACGGCGGCAAGCAGACCATGACCGACGATCAGCTGCAGGCGGTCTGCGGCGAGGCGAACGCTCAGGGGATGCGCACGATGGTCCACGCGCACAGCCCGGAGTCGATTCGCGCCTCGGTCAATGCCGGCTGCCTTCAGATCGAGCACGGCGTGTTCGCGACCGACGAGGTGCTGAAGCTGATGGCGGACAAGGGCGTCTACTTCGATCCGAACGTCGGCGTGGTGCTGCAGAACTACCTGAAGAACCGCGACCGGTACAACGGGATCGGCAACTACAACGACGAGGGCTTCGCCTACATGGAGAAGGGGCTGGGCATCAACGCCGCGATGATCAAGAAGGCGGTGGCGACGCCGAACCTGAAGCTGGTGCTGGGCACCGACGCGGTCGCCGGGGCGCACGGACACAACGCCGACGAACTGGTCGAGCGCGTGCGCCAGGGCAATCAGAAGCCGATGGACGCGATCATCTCGGCGACGTCAGTGTCGGCGAAGTCGCTGCGCCTCGACAACGACCATCGGCACGCTCGCGCCCGGCTACGAGGCCGACCTCATCGCCGTCGTCGGCAACCCGTCGACCGACATCACCGCCGTGACGCGCGTGGCGTTCGTGATGAAGGGCGGGGTGGTTTACAGGAATGAGTCGGTAGTCGGGAGCCGGTAATCTGTAGAGGACGGCCTTTCAGGCCGTCCTGGTTGCGGCGATCGACGGCCGTGCCACTTAGCGCCACCGCTGGCTCGCCAACAGCGCTCTCATGTCGTCCGGCATCGGCGCTTCGAACCGCATCTCGCGCCCATCGTCCGGGTGGCGGAACACCAGCCGCGCGGCGTGGAGCGCCTGCCGCGGGAACTCGATCGGCCGGAGCGCGTCGGGACCGTAGGTGTAGCGGGTCTCGCCGACCAGCGTGTGGCCGCGCAGGCGCGCCTGGATCCTGATCTGATTGCGCTTGCCGGTGACCAGGCTGACTTCGATGAGCGAGGTCGCCGCCATTTTCTCGGTGACTCGGTAGCGACAGATCGCTTCCTTCGCGCGCGGGTCGCGCGCGGTCGTCTCCTTCTGAATCAGCGCCTTCAGATCCCACACGAGATGGTCGCGCCACTCACCGGCTGTGGGTGATGGGTGGCCGTAGACCACCGCCTGGTAGACGCGTTCCGGCTCGCGCCGCTTGAACTGCTCCTTCAGCACGAGTTGCGCTGCCTCACTCTTGCTGAACACGACGAGACCAGACGTATCGCGGTCGATCCGGTGGACCACGAACGGCTTGCGGCGTCCGCGGCGGCGGAGATAGCCCTGCAGCTGTTCGTAGACCGAGGGCGCGTCGTATCGCCTCGCCAGCGGCAATGGCACAGCGAGGAGCCCGGGAGGCTTGTTCAGGACGATCAGTGCATCGTCTTCGTACAGAATCGGCAGTTCGCGATCCTCCGCGGCCGGTGACCGCTTTTTCGCACTGCCCGGCCGATCCGCCCAGAGACGGACGATGTCGCCGGCGACGAGCGGCCGTGCGGCATCCTTCAGGCTGGCTTCGCGCTCGTTGAGGAACACCTTGCCGCGGGTCAGCGCGTCCGCGGCTTTGGCCCGCGAACCGGCGCGTCCTTCGCCGGCGAGATACTTATCGAGCCTGACGCCGGCTTCACCCGGCGCGATCGTCCACGACATGTTGTTGATCTGAGTACAATCCGAAACATGTCCCCACTGCAACCGGAACAGGCGACCATCCTTCGCGACTCGTTTCTTCGGACCGTGAAGTCGGAACAGCCGGTCACGCAACGGGTGATCGAGGCGGTGCTCCCGGACAAGAGCGATTTCCGGATTGATGACGTCGGCAAGACCGCGCTCGAACTGGCCTGGCACATTGTCGCCGCCGAGCACAAGTTCATGCAGTGCGCGGTGACCGGCCGGTTCGACCTGACGCCGCTGCCGCGTCCGGCGGAGGTCACCGACGCGGCGGCGGTCGCGCGCTGGTACGCCCGAACCGCAGCGAGCGATCACGCCATGATCGCGGCGGCGCCGGCTGACATGCTGTTGACGTCGGTGGATTTCCGCGGGTTGTTCAAGTCGCCGGCGGTGATGTTCCTGCAGATCGGCCTGCACCATTCGATTCACCACCGCGGCCAGTTGTCGATGTACCTGCGGCCGATGGGATCGAAGGTGCCGGCGATTTACGGCGAGAGCTACGACAGCGCGAAGGCCAAAGCCGGCGCGTGAAGCGACTGCTGGTCGCCGGATGGCTGGGCGCGGCGATCGCGTGTTCGAAACCGGCGGCACCGCCATCTTCAGCCCCGCCGGCTGAAACGACTGTGCAGGCGCCTTTCGCGGCGTTGGAGGCGGGAACGGTGACCGGTCGAATCGAAGGCAGTGTCAATGCAACGACCGTCGTCGTGCTCGAATCGAAGACGCCCCGAACGTTTCCGCCCTCGACCGACAAGCCGTTGATGGACCAGGTGCAGCTGACGTTCATCCCCGAGTTGTTGCTGGTGCGCACTGGCCAGCCGGTCGAGTTCCACAACAGCGACGATACGCTCCACAACGTCCACGTCACACACGACGAGACCAGGACACCGGCTTTCAACGTCGCCATTCCAACCGACGGCTCGTACGAGTACACGTTCGATCGCGACGGCTTCTATCACGTCGGCTGCGACATCCACCCCGAGATGTCGGCGTCAGTGTTTGCCTGGTCGTCGCCGTATGCGGTGCTCGCGGGGACCGACGGCAGCTTCGCGTTCGCCGACGTGCCTGCAGGCGCGTGGACGGTAACGGCGTACGCCGGCGTCAGACAGCTGACGCAGAGCATCGATGTCCGCGGCGCCGTGACCCCGGTCACGTTGCGCTAGTTACCGCGGCCGCTTGAGCAGGATCACGGTGGCGCCGCGACTGTCGGTGTAGGTGATGCCGGTCGTCTCCCATCCGTTCGAGCCCTCGGTGCGAAGCGCGTCGGCCATGTCGTCGCCGGCCGCGATCGGCACGACTTTGTAGTCCCAGGCCGGCGGCAACAGACGGACGGCGAGCGGTGGCAGCGCATTTTCGCCGTTCATGATCCGCACGCGGAGCGGGGTGTCGAGATTGGCGTCGCGCAACTCGACCGGCACGGCCTCGCTGCGGCCTCGATTCAGGACCAGCACACGAGCCTGAGTCATCTGGCCGGGCTGTTGTGTTTGTGCCGGCGCGGCGAGCATGGCGGCGCTTCCCGCAATCAGCACACTGACCATCACACTGACGATTGATTTCTGGCGCATATGATCCTCCGGCAACGGGAACGCTGGGCTGAAACCTCGCGCGACGCGTGTTGTGCGAGTGTAGCGCGGGGCTTTCAGCCCCGCCGACGCGGGCCCTGAAAGGGCCGCGCACATGTGGTCCAGCCGGGCGTTCAGTAAAAATCGTGGGCGTTGAAATCGACCGACTCGCCTTGCATCCGCTGCACCTGTTCGGCGCGCACCGAGGTGACGCCGTCCTGGTTCTGCAGCACGCCGTCCACGATCAGGAACGGCTCTTCGACGATGACCAGGCGATCGCGCGCGAAGAGATCGGGGCGGACGATGATGTTGGCGACGCCGGTTTCGTCCTCGAGCGTGAGGAACACGAAGCCTTTGGCGGTGCCGGGGCGCTGACGCGTGATCACCATGCCGGCGACGCGGACGCGGCGCCCCTGGCGCGCGTGACGCA
The DNA here is from genome assembly GCA_963711765.1 of uncultured Acidobacteriota bacterium. Taxonomy (GTDB): domain Bacteria; phylum Acidobacteriota; class Vicinamibacteria; order Vicinamibacterales; family CAVVIG01; genus CAVQFC01. The sequence goes on from CAVQFC010000002.1 coordinate 620,179, forward strand.
GGTCGGTGGCGCGCAGGATGCCGCGCATCGCCAGCTCGTCGCGCCGCAGCGCCATCGGATGGCGGCCGACCGTCAGTCCCGTGCCGGCGTAGTCCGCGACCAGACGCTCGGCCTCGGTCATCGGCTTCAGCGGACACGGTTCGTCGGGGCCAGGGGCTGGCGGCTGGGGGCTCACATCGAACGCAGAGATCGCAGAGTCCGCAGAGAGCTCTGGCTCAAAGAGCTGCTCTGAACGTTCTTCAGAAAAGATGTTTTCTGCGAGCTCTGCGGCCTCTGGGTTCATCGTCGTGTCCGTGAACAATTCGCCTGACGGCCGGATCGCCCGCTCGGCCTGCCACAGCGCCGAGCGTCGATCGTAGCCGAACGCGTTCAGCGCACCGATGTCGGCGAGCGTGACGACCTCGTCGCGGCGCAGTCCCGCGCGGCGACCAGCTCGTCGAGCGAACGGAACCGCGGCGCGCGATGACGCGGCGTCCAGTCGTGCGAGCAGTTGTTGCAGAACGACCGCCGCTCGTCCACGCGCTCGAGCATCGACGGATCGTCGCAGCCGCATTTGGGACACACACCATTCAATTGCTGATCGCTGATTGCCAATGGCTGATTCGGATTGCTGACTTTCGACTACCGACTGACGACTGATGACTGGCAACTGCCCTTCCCGCCTGCTCGCGCAGGTCGTTGACGTAGCGCAGGCCGAGGCGAATCGCGCCGTCGGTCTCGACCGTGCAATCCCAGCCGGACACCTGCACGTCGATCGGATGAAACCGGACGCCGCGGCGTTGCGCGTCCTTCACCAGCGTCGAGGGATGATAGAACCCCATCGGCTGGTTGTTGAGGAGCGCCGTATAGAACGCCGCCGGAAAGTGCACCTTGAGATACGCGCTGGCGTAGGCCAGCAGCGCGAAGCTGGCGGCGTGCGATTCGGGGAATCCGTACAGCGCGAACGAGGCGATCGAGGTGATGATCTGCTCCGCCGTCTGCGCCGGTGATGCCGTTGCGCGCCATCCCCTCGCGCAGCTGCACTTCGATCTGCTTCATCCGCTGTTCGGATCGCTTGAAGCCCATGGCGCGGCGCAGATCCTCCGCCTGCCCGCCGGTGAAGCCGGCCGCGACCATCGCGATGCGCAGCAACTGCTCCTGAAACAGCGGCACGCCGAGCGTCCGCTTGAGGATCGGCTCGAGCGACGGATGCGCGTACTGCACCGGTTCCCGTCCGGCGCGGCGGTTCAGATACGGATGCACCATCTGGCCGACGATCGGCCCCGGACGGATGATCGCCACCTCGACCACCAGGTCGTAGAACATGCGTCGGCTTCAGGCGCGGCAGCGTCGCCATCTGCGCGCGCGACTCGACCTGGAACACGCCGATGGTGTCGGCCTCGCAGAGCATCTTGTAGACGGCGGGATCCTGCGGTAAGTGCGCCAGATCGACGATGAGACGACGACCAGACGTCTTACGTACGTTGAACGCAGAGATCGCAGAGTTCGCAGAAGACTTTTTGGGCGAGAGTCTGATCCCTCACAACTCTCTGCGGACTCTGCGTTGATCGTTGTGGCTCCGATTTCACCGTTGACCAGCGCGAGCGAATCCTGCAGCACCGCCATCATGCCGAGGCCGAGCAGGTCCACTTTGACGATGCCCATGTCGGCGCAGTCGTCCTTGTCCCACTGCACGACGACGCGGCCGGGCATGCTGGCGTTTTCGAGCGGGACGCAGGCGTCGAGCTGACCCTGGCAGATCACCATGCCGCCCGAATGCTGACCGAGGTGGCGCGGCAGGTCCTGCATCTCGTGCCAGAGCCGCGCGAACGTGCGCACGCGATCGGCGTTGAGATCGAGGCCGACGGCGGACATCTGACGCGGCAGCGAATCGGCCGGATCCTTGAACTCGAAGTGGTTCATCACTTTCGCGAGCCGATCGACCTGCACCGGATCGAAGCCGAGCGTCTTCCCCACTTCGCGCGCCGCGCTGCGGCCGCGATACGTGATGACGTTGGCGGTCATCGCCGCGCCGAGCCGGCCGTATTTCTCGTAGACGTACTGAATCACCTGCTCGCGCCGGTCGCCGCTCGGCAGATCGAGATCGATGTCGGGCCATTCGCCGCGCTCCTCGGACAGGAAACGCTCGAACAGCAACTCCATCCCGACCGGATCGACCGCCGTGATGCCGAGGCTGTAGCAGACCGCGCTGTTGGCCGCCGACCCGCGTCCCTGCACGAGGATGTCGTGCTGACGGCAGAAATTGACGATGTCCCAGACGATGAGGAAATAGCCGGCGAGCTGGAGCTTCTCGATGAGATCGAGCTCGCGCTCGATCTGCGCGCGCGCGCGATCGTGGTACGGGCTGGTAGCGCTCGCGCGCGCCGACATCGGCGATCTGACGAAGAAACGAGCTCTGCGTCTCGCCGGGCGGCACCGGGTAATCGGGAAAGCGGTAGCCGAGATCGGCCATCGTGTACTGCAGGCGATCGGCCAGCTCGCTGGTGCGCGCCACCGCGTCCGGATGATCGCGAAATAGCGCCGCCATGTCGGCCGGCGGTTTCAGATAACGTTCGGCATTCGGCGCCAGCCGCCGCCCGGCCGTGACCAGATCGGTGCGGTGATGAATGCAGGTGAGCACGTCGAACAGCGGGCGCGACGCCGGCGGTCGCGAACCGGACGCCGTTGGTCGCCAGGGTCGGCACGCGAAACGCCGCGGCGAGCTGGACCAGCGCCTCGGTGTCGCGGGCATCGTCGCGGCGGAAATGCCGTTGCAGCTCGACATAGACGTTGTCGCGGCCGAACAGCGCCGACCAGGCGATCGAGCAGGCCGCCGACGCCGTGCCGGCGCCCGTCGAGCGCCGTGCGCCCGGCCAGCGCCACGAGCCCGCCGGTGCAGCCGAACAAGTCGTCGAGCGTCAGCGCGCCTTCGCCTTTGGGCGCGCGCAGCTTCATGCGGGTAATCAGCCGGCAGAGGTTGCGATAGCCCGTCCGTGCTTTCGCAGAGAACGGGAAGAACGAAGGCTGGAAGCTGAGCGGAGCTGAAGCTGCTTGCTCACTTCCGACGTTCTCACTTCTGCCTTCCAGCATCGTCAGTTCGGCGCCGATGATGGGCCTGATGCCGGCTGCGAGCGCGGCCTTGTGGAATCGCGGCGCGCCGTACACGCCGTCGCGATCGAGCAGCGCGATCGCCGGGTAGCCGAGCTCGGCAGCGCGCTCGACGAGCGCCTCGGGAAGCGACGCGCCCTGCAGGAAACTGAAGGCCGAGGCCGTATGGAGTTCGACGTACACGACACGACTCGGACGGAAAAATTCAGATTGAAGAATTCAGATTTCAGATTGATTTCAGATTGGTCACATGCAGAATCTGAAATCTGAATTCTGAAATCTGAAATTTCTGTATCACTCCTGTTCGTCCGCCGAGGGACCGTACATCGCCGGGACGGGAACACCGGTGAGGCGCAGGTAGACACTGAGCTGCGCGCGGTGATGCACGAGGTGATTCAGGACGTAGCTGCGGATGCAGGTGTAGCGCGGCAGGGTGAAGAAGACCTGATTGCCGTGCTTCAGCGACCAGCTGCACGGCATAGTCGGCATCGCTGCGGTCGAGCGCCTTGCGGAGCGCGACGACGTGCGCGTCGAACCATTCCAGCAACTGCGCACGCGACGAGGCCACCTGGTTCATCTGATCGGGCGGCACAATCGCCATATCGAACTCGGTCTGGTTCATCGTCGCCTCGCTCCACCGGAGCAGCGTGACGACGTGGCTGGCGAGATGGGCCATGGTCCACGACTTGTCGTGCGGCTTCCAGGCGAGCTTGTCGTCGGGCACGCGCTCGAGCACCCGCCGGGTGGTGGCCAGTTCCTGATCGACTTCGGGCAACAGCAATTCGGCAATCGTCATACGCACTCCTTCAAGTCAGCAATCAGCAATCTAGCAATCAGCAATTCCAGTCAGTCCACGATCGCGTCGATGAACCAGGCGCCGCGCACGCGATCCTGGAAAATCCTGTAGACGGCGCCGTCGCCCAGCGCCACGTCCCACTCGTCACGATCCCACCCGGAACTTCTCACTTCTGAACCTCTCACTTGAGACTTCCCGGCCGGCCCACCACTCCCCCGACGTGCGCCAGGGACCGGCGCAGTGCAGGACGGCGCCGCCAGCGAACTCCCGGCGATCGGTGGTGACGCGCACGGGCCGGCCGTCGCTCACCGCGACACGCGCCGGCACCGGCTGGCGGCAGCGGCGGAGCGCCGACGTCAATGGCTGATGGCTGATGGCTGATGGCTTTGCCGAGCCGACAGTCAACGCAGAGTTCGCAGAGACCGCAGAGCCTTCTTCAACACCAGGTTCGCCAGACTTGTCTCTGCGGGTTCCGCGTTGATCGTCGTGCTCAATCGCGAACGGTGTCATCGCGAACGCGCCGGGACGATAGGAATCGACCGTGGCCGGTGCGCCGATGCGATCCTGCCCCATCACCGCCCCCAGACGCGCCAGCAGCGTGGACAGCTGCTCGGGCGTGGGATGGGCGCGCGTGAACAGCGTGTGCTGCAGCACGCGGCCGGGCGTCGGATCGATGACGACGGTGACGCGATCGATCGCCGCCGCCGGCGGATGCGACTCGAGATCGAGCAGCGCCAGCGTCCGCAGCGTGCGCACGTCGCGCAGCGGCGTCGGCAGTTCGAGCCGTCGCGCATGGATTTCGTCGGACTCCCCTGGCACGACCAGCCGCAGAATCACGTGCAGGACGGCCGCGCCGCGATCGCGCCGCTCGAGACGGGTGGACAACGGCTCGAGCAACCGCGTCAGGACGAAGGACAACGGCTCGAGGCCCTCGATCGGCCATTCCAGATCGAGCGACGATTCGAAGCGCTCGTCCTCGAGCATCGGCACCAGCGGACGCCGATCTTCGCCGCGCGCCATCGCCTGCCAGGCCAGCGCCGGACGTCCCAGTCCGCGACACCAGATCGGCCGGCGGCAGCGCCGCCAGTTCGCCGAGGGTTTTCAGCCCCCATCTCTTGAACGCAGAGATCGCAGAGTTCGCAGAGTGTTCATCAGGGTCTGGGAGCTGAGACTCGGGACTGTTTTCCCCGCCCAGGTTTTCTCTGCGGACGCTGCGAGCTCTGCGTTCCAGCATCGTGGCAGTTGGCCAGGATCCCGATCGGGATGGAGGCGAGCGCGGCCGCTTCTTCGCCTGGCGCGATGACGGTGAGTCCTGGCCGGCTCAGCGCGAGCAGGATGCGCGGCCATCTGCGTGCCGGCGACGGCGACGTGCGCACGGACACCGCGCGCGGCCGACTCGCGGCGCAGTTCCTCGCCGATGGTCCGCGGCGGGCCGAGCAGGCGCCCCAGTCCGCTGACGTCGATCGTCACCAGATCGCCGCCGTGGCATTCGTAGCGCGGCGAGAATTCCTGTGCGATTGCGATCACGACATCCAACGCAGAACTCGCAGAACCCGCAGAGGATTGTTCAGGCGCAGGTGGTCGATAGAGACACGCGTACATCTTCCCGCTCCCGGGCGCGCGCTCGCACGATGCGCGCCTCCGCATCGAGGCCAGTCGAACCATGACTCGCGGAACCGGATTCCGCTTCCCGGCTTGCGATTCCCGGCGTCCACGCTCACGACTCGCGACTCCCGAACTCGCGACGCCGAACGCCTGTCCTGCGTGAGCTTCAGCGTGAGCCCCGCCGAGCTCCGCGCCATGGCCTCGACTGCCGACCAGCACGCACGCCGTCTGGCTGCCTTCGACCATGCGCTGCAGCCGCAGCCAGGTCGTGAACGGCAGACGCCGGATGGCGTCGGCCGGAGCTTCGCCGACGTCGAACACGACCAGGCCGAAGTTCCCGGCCTGCAGCACGAGCGTGAGCGCGCGGATCGCCTGCTCGAGCGCGCGCTGGTTGAGATCGCGGCACGGTCCGGGATGCACGGCGACGTGCCCGCGAATCCAGAGCAGCCGGGTCAGGTCGATCGCCGGCCGCCGCCGCCGACTCGACGTCGAGCATGTCCACGCGCATCGACGAGCGCGGTCAGCTCGCCGCGCGCGGTCGCCGCCGCCAGCATCCGCAGCACGAGGCTGGCGCGCCCCGACGATCGGGCGCCGACAATCTCGGACAGCTGACCGCGAGGAAACCCTCCGCCCAGACGTGCGTCCAAGACACTAAGACTGGACTGGCGCCAGGGCGGATTCGTCACGGGTGTCGGCCGCCGGCAGTGCCGTGGTCAGGGTCCGGTCGAGCTGGCGGGCTCGCAGGAGCGATTCGAAGTGTGCGCGTGGAAGAGCCATAGTGTTTCGCCTTATTTTCGCCTTGCCGCGAGCACTATAACGCAGCCCTTCACGACGATCAAGTGATGTAAATTGAGGCAGACTTCTTGGCCGAACCTGTCACCACAACCCAAGTCGCCGGCCCGCCGGCCCAGCCGAGGCGGTCGCTCCCTCAGTCGGCGCCCGGACGCTGCGGCGCACGCTGGTGGCGTTCACGTATCGCGACTTTCGCGTGCAGTGGATCGGCGCCTGCACGTCGAGCATCGGCACCTGGATGCAGATCGTCGCGCAGAACTGGCTGATCGTCTCGCTGACCAATTCGTCGCCGTTCTTCCTCGGGCTCGACGCGTTCCTGCAGCAGCTGCCGATCATCCTCTTCTCGCTCATCGGCGGCGTCTTCGCCGATCGCTACGATCGGCGGCGCACGCTGCTCGTGTCGCAGTGCATCCAGATGGCGACGTCGGCGATGCTGGCGCTGCTGATGTATCTGCAGGTCGTCGAGATCTGGCACGTCCTCGCCGCTGTCGTTCGTCACCGGCTGCGCGCAGTCGTTCGGCGGACCGGCGTATCAGTCGCTGATCCCGTCGCTCGTCGACAAGAAAGATCTGCCGAACGCCGTCGCGCTCAACTCGATTCAGTTCAACGTCGCGCGCGTGCTCGGGCCCGCTGGCCTTCGGCGTCGACGCTGGCCGGCGTTCCGCAGGTGGGGCTACAGCGAGCCGCAGGCGATGAACGCCTGCTTCCTGCTCAACTCGCTGTCGTTCCTCGTCGTCATCAACACGCTGATGATGCTGCGGGTGAAGCACATCCCGCCGGCGACGTCAGGACGCATGGGCGAGGAGCTCGAAGCTCGGGCTGTCCTACGTGCAAGCACCACGCCAGCCTCGCCGCGCTGATCGTGCTCGCGGCGGCAACCACGTTCCTCGGCTTCGCGCTGCTGACGTTCCTGCCGATCTTCGCGCAGAAGGTGTTCCACGAGGGCGCCGACACCTACAGCCACCTGATGGCGTTCTCGGGCGCGGGCTCGATTCTCGGCGCGCTGATCGTGGCGTGGCTCGGCAAGTTCCCGAAGATGGGCTGGATCGCGCTGATCGTGCAGGCGGTCTACGGCGTGCTGATCGTCGCCTTCGCGTTGTCGCGCACGCTCTGGATCAGCGACATCCTGCTGTTCCTGACCGGCGCGGCGCTGATGGTGGTGTTCTCGACGGTGACGTCGCTGGTGCAGATGATCGCACCGAACGAGATGCGCGGCCGCGTGATGAGCATCTACATGCTGGCGTTCCGCGGCGGCATGCCGCTCGGCAGCCTGGTCAGCGGCTACGCTCGCGACGTTCATCGGCGCGCCGATGGTCATCGGCATCAACGGCGCGCTGCTGGTCGCCGTGGCGGCGTATTTCCTGACGCGCAACCACGGCGTGCTCGACTCGTAACCCGCCCGGCCGCCTTCCTCACACCGCAAGACCGATCCGGTAGCCCCCCCACACCGCAACGAGGCCGCACGCGGTCTGGATCGCCACGTTCCAGAAAGCCGTGGCATGGTCGCCGCCATGCCCGAGCGTGAACGTATCGAGCATGTAACTCGAGAAGGTCGTGAACCCGCCGAGGATGCCGACAAACAGGAACGATCGCAGTTCCGTGGACAGGTGCACTTTTGCAGACGCGACGAATGCCGCCAGCAGACCGATGACGAGCGAGCCGGCGATGTTGATCGCCGCTGTCGCATACGGCACCGATCGCTCGAGCAGACGAGCGAAGAGCATGTTCACGCCGTGGCGCGCCATCGATCCGATGGCGCCGCCGACGCCGACTGCAAGCCAGGTCATGTTCGGTGGACTCCACCACCAGACGAGGCCACAGAATATAACGATTCAAGGCAGCGAGCCACGGCTGAGCCTCGACTGCCGAAAACGCATAGCCGGCGCACACCGCCTCCCGTAACTTTCCTTCCAGTTCTGTTTCGAAACTCGCGAAGCATCCTGGAGCGTCATGAAACCCACCATCGCACTGACGACCCTCGTCACCGTCGCGATCCTCGGCGCCGCCGCTCACGGGCAGCAGGCGCCGGCCGGCAGCACCCTCGACAAAGGCGCCATGGCGGCGCTCGACAGGATGGGGGTGTATATGCGAACGCTCAAAGCGTTTCAGGTCCAGGCCACCACCAGCACGGAGCAGGTGCTGGAGAACGGCCAGAAGATCTCGACCGGCGGCACCGTCGATCTGCTGATCGAACGGCCCAGTCGCATGCGCGCCGAAATCGCCACCGACGATCGGCACCGGATGTTCTTTTACGACGGCAGGAACTTTTCGATGTGGGCCCGCCTGGTCAACTACTACGCCACGGTTGCCGCGCCGGGCAGCCTGAGTGAACTCGTTGACACGCTGTCGAACAAGTACGACATCGAGGTGCCCCTCACCGATCTTTTCTACTGGGGCACCGACAAGTCCAAACCCGGCGCGGTCACGACGGCGATCGACGTCGGCCCGAGCCAGGTGCTCGGTACCACCTGCGAGCACTATGCGTTCCGGCAGGATGGGCTCGACTGGGAACTCTGGCTGCAGGCCGGCGATTTCCCGTTACCACGCAAACTGGTGCTGACCACGACCGACGATGACGCGCGGCCGCAATACACGTCGATCATGACGTGGAATCTGGCGCCCTCGTTCAACCAGGAGGCGTTCGTCTTCGACCCTCCGCCCGAAGCACAGAAGATCGTGCTCGCCGAAGTCAAACGTTAGGGCTGACAGGAGCAACATGATGAACCCCATCCATCTTCGGTCGGCAATAGCACTGATGCTCACAGCGGCGCTCGCCGCCGGTTCGGCGGATCTGGTCGCGCAGCGGCGCGGCGGCGGTGGTGGCGGTGGCGGCGCGCGCACCAGCGTCAACACGAACGCGAACGCGAACGCGAACCGAAACACCAACGTGAACCGGAATACGAACGTCAACCAGAACGTCAACGTCAACCGGAACGTCAACGTCAACCGCGACGTGGACGTCAACGTCCATGGCGGCTACTACGGCGGCGGCGGGTACTACGGCGGCTGCTGCTATCACCCCGTCGCCACGGCGGCGGCGGTCACGGCGACCGCGATGGTCACGGCCGCCGTGATCGGATCGATGGTGACGACCCTGCCGCCGGCCTGCGCGGCCGTCGTCATGGGCGGGATCACCTATCAGCAGTGCGGCTCGACGTGGTACCAGCCGCAGTTCGCTGGATCCTCGGTCACCTACGTGGTGGTGAACGCACCGCATTAGATTGTCGCGTGGCGCGGCCCTTTCAGGGCGCGTGGGTGGGGCTGAAAGCCCCGCCCACTTAGGCTACAACTCGTCGGTGACGCAGCCTTCGCTGGCGTTCTTCACCAGCCGGATGTATTTCGCCAGCGTGCCGCGCTCGGCCTTGTACGGCGGCATCTTCCAACTGGCGCGGCGGCGCGCCAGTTCCTCGTCAGTCACCTCCACCGTGATCGCGTTCCGTTCCGCATCGATCGTGATGTGGTCGCCGGACTGCACGAGCGCGATCGGTCCGCCTTCCTGCGCTTCCGGCGTGATGTGACCGACGATGAAGCCGTGCGAGCCGCCGGAGAAGCGACCGTCGGTGAGCAGCGCGACGTCGTTGCCGAGACCCGCGCCCATGATCGCCGAGGTCGGCGTCAGCATTTCGGGCATGCCGGGGCCGCCCTTCGGTCCCTCGTAGCGGATCACGATGACGTCGCCCTTGCCGATTTCCTTCCGCTCGAGGGCGTGCAGCATGTCTTCTTCCGAGTCGTAGACCTGCGCCGGGCCGGAAAACACGCAGACCTTCCTTGCCGGTGATTTTCGCGACCGACGCCTTCGGGAGCGAGGTTGCCCTTGAGGATCTGGATGTGCCCGGTCTTCTTGATCGGATTCGAGAGCGGCCGGACGATCGCCTGGCCCGGCGTCAGGCCGGGCAGCTCCGTCGAGGTTCTCGCCAAGCGTCTTGCCGGTGACGGTCATGCACGATCCGTCGATCGAGACCGGCCTCGAGCAGCATCTTCATCACGGCCGGAATGCCGCCGACCGTGTGCAGATCTTCCATCACGAACGAGCCGCTCGGCTTGAAGTCGGCGAGCATCGGCACGCGGTTGCTGACGCGCCTGGAAATCGTCGATGGTCAGCGGCACGCCCGACCGATCGCGCCATCGCGATCAGGTGCAGCACGGCGTTGGTCGATCCGCCGAGCACCGTGACCAGCACCATCGCGTTCTCGAAGGCGGCTCGCGGTCATGATGTCGCGCGGCTTCAGGTCGAGTTCGAGCAGGCGCAGCACCGCCGCGCCGGCCGCGACGCATTCGTCGAGCTTCTGCGGATCCTCGGCCGGCGTCGACGAGCTGTACGGCAGGCGACATGCCGAGCGCTTCGATCGCCGACGGCCATCGTGTTGGCGGTGTACATGCCGCCGCACGCGCCGGCGCCGGGACACGAGTGGCGCACGATCTCCTGCCGCTGCGGCTCGGTGATCGCGCCGGCGAGAAACTGTCCGTAGCTCTGAAACGCCGAGATCGACGTCGAGCTTGTGGTCGCCGTCGCCGTGGCCGGCGCGAATCGTGCCGCCGTAGACCATCAGCGACGGGCGATTCAGCCGCCCCATCGCGATCAGGCAGCCGGGCATGTTCTTGTCGCAGCCGGGCAGCGAGATGTTGGCGTCGTACCACTGGCCGCCCATCACGGTCTCGATCGAATCGGCGATGAGATCGCGCGACTGCAGCGAGAAGCTCATGCCGTCGGTGCCCATCGAGATGCCGTCGCTGACGCCGATGGTGTTGAATCGCATGCCGACCATGCCGGCGGCGGCGACGCCCTCTTTGACTTTCTCGGCGAGCGTCAGCAGGTGCATGTTGCACGGGTTGCCTTCGTACCAGACGCTGGCGATGCCGACCTGCGGCTTGTCCATGTCGGCGTCGGCCATGCCGGTCGCGTAGAACATCGCCTGCGATGCGCCCTTGCGACTTGGGCTGCGTAATCCTGGAGCTGAATTTATTGAGCGGCGCCATGACCAATGATTCTACGTCAGTGGGATAGAATGGCCGGGCACGCCACCATGCCCGTCATCGAAGTCCTGACCAGTTCCGGCCTCGGCTCGCTGCTTGGCATGCGCCACGCACTCGAACCGGATCATCTCGCCGCGGTGACGACGCTGGTCGCGGGCGAGCGCAGCAAGTTCAAGGCGGCACTGCTCGGCGCCTGCTGGGGCCTCGGCCACACCTTCTCGCTTCTGGTCGTCGGCATCGTGCTGGTGGTGTTGCGCGCCGACATGCCGGCGCGACTGGCCGACACGTTCGAGTTCCTCGTCGCGTTGATGCTGATCGGCCTCGGTGTGCGCGCTATCTATCTCGCGGCGAGCCAGGGCCTAGAGGGTCCCGCTCATGCGCACCATCACGGCCATCGTCACCACACCCACGAAGGCGCGCCTGCACACGTGCACATCGGCGCGTGGACGCTGGCCCGGCGTCCTTTGCTGGTCGGCGCGATCCACGGCCTGGCCGGCAGCGGCGCCCTGACCGCGCTCGTGCTGACGACGCTGCCGTCGATGACGGCGCGGCTTACTTACATGGCGGTGTTCGGGCTGGGATCGACGCTCGGAATGGCGGCGCTGTCAGGCCTGCTTGGCTGGCCGCTGGCGCAATTGAGCCGGCGCCAGGGCCTGCTGCGCGGAATCTCGCTGGTGGTCGGCTGCGTCTCGACGGCCCTCGGTGTCTGGTGGGGCTATCCGCTCGTGTATAAAATATTCTGAGATTTCAGACTTATGACTTCAGATTTCGGATTGATTTAAGAAGTTTTACTCACTTCTAACTTCACCCTTCAAACTTCAAACTTCTCACCCTATTTAACGTTTACCGTCCAACTGACCGGCGCCGATTCCGGCGGATAGCAGACGCGGTCGTCGCACGCCTGATAGGTCACCTTGCCGGCGACGACGACGGTGTCACCTGGCTTCACGGACTTGTCCAGCGTGATGTCCTGAGTCAGCTGGAACGCGCTCGCAAACACGGCCACCTTCTCGTCGGCGAAGGTCATGATCGTGGATTTCGGGTACTGGATCTTGCCTGGCGTAATTGTCGGCAGCGGGTTCAGCTTGATGGCGACCGCGATGTAGTCGTCCGACCCGGGCGCATACACGTGCACTCCCGCCTTCGGCGTGATATCGACCAGCAGCGACACTTTTGAACCGGGCGCGCCGGTGACAGTTGCCGGCGGCACGGTGACGATGGCGTGCGACGGCCGCGTCGGGACGTTGGACAGTTGCGCGAGGAGCACGCCGATCATCACAGTTCGCATGAACCGCATTGTACCGGGCCTGCAGGCCTGGGACTAGAGGCTAGAATGTCAGCACATGGCCATGCGCATCCTGATCGTCGAGGACGATCCGGACATTGCACACCTCGTGGCCCGCTATCTCGACAAAGCGGGCTACCTCACCGAAACCGTCTCGTCCGGGCGTGACGCGCTCCAGGCGATTGCAGTCAAGGCGCCCGACCTGCTCGTCCTCGACCTGATGCTGCCGCAACTGGACGGTCTCGAAGTCTGCCGTCTCGTGCGCGCCAACGAATCGACCGCGGCGATCCCGATCATCATGCTGACCGCGCGGGCCGAGGAGTCCGAGCGTATCGTCGGCCTCGAGCTCGGCGCCGACGACTATCTGGCCAAGCCGTTCAGCCCGAACGAACTGGTCGCGCGCGTCCGGGCGCTGCTGCGTCGCGCCCATCGCGGCGCCAAACCCTCGTCCAAGACGCTGGCCTACGGCTCGATCGCGGTCGATACCGAACGCCACGTGGTGTCGTCGGCCGGGAACGCGGTGACGCTGACCGCGAAAGAGTTCCTGCTGCTCGAGTACATGCTGCAGCATCGCGGACGGGTGCTGTCGCGCGATGTCCTGCTGACCGACGTCTGGGGCTACCGCTACACCGGCGGCACCCGGACGGTCGACGTCCACGTCCGCCGCCTGCGCGAAAAACTGCCGATCCTCGGCGAAGCGCTGGTGACAGTCAAGCAGTTCGGCTACAAGCTCCTCGATCCGGCGCCCTAGGCGAGATGACGCCCCGCGCCAGTTTCCAGACGAAGTTCTTCTTCGCGGCCCTGTCGGCCGCCATACTGGCGCTGATCGTCGCCGGTCTCCTGTTCGCGACGACGATGCGGCGGCAGACCAACGCGCGAATCGAGAAGACGCTGGTGGCGGAAGCGCGTCTGGCGGCGGACCTGCTGGGCCGCGCTGCGGCACCCCAAGCCGGCGCGAGCGAGCTCGCGACCTACGACGAGGAAGCCGATCGTCTCGGTCAGCTGATCGACGCACGCGTCACCCTCATCGCCGCGGACGGCCGGGTTCTCGGCGATTCGTCTGAGACCGTCGATGCGGTCGCGCTGATGGAAAACCACGGTCAGCGTCCGGAGGTGGTCGCCGCGCGTGCAGCCGGTCTCGGTCAGGCCCGCCGCTACAGCGACACGCTCAAGATCGACATGTTGTACGTCGCGGTGCCGGTGCGTGGACCGTCGATCGCGTTCGTGCGCATCGCCCTGCCGCTCACCACGATTCAGTCTCAGCTGAGCGCGGTGTTGACCGCCACCCTGGCCGCGCTCGGCGTGGCACTGCTCGGCGGCGCAGTCCTCGCCTGGATTTTTTCCGCGCGCATCGGCAGGCGGGTGCGCCTCATCGCCGACATTGCCGCGCGCTATCAGCGCGGCGACCTCGAGCCGCCTCGCCTCGGCTTTGGCGACGACGAACTCGGCGAGGTGGCGCGGGCGCTCAACGAATCGGTGCAGGAAGTCGGACGTCGTCTCGAAGCGCAGGCTCGCGACCGCGCCCGGATGGAGGCGATCCTCGCGGGCATGGTCGAAGGCGTGATCGTCGTCGACGCCCACGCCCGCCTGCAGCTGGTCAACGACGCGGCGCGGCAGATGCTGAAGCTCGACGAGGTAGCGGCCGGCCGGCCCTATGTCGAGACCATTCGCCTGCCGGCGATCGCCGAGCTGGTGGCGTCGGTGCTGGTCGGGCGGACGCCGGGCGCCCTCGAGCTGTCGCCGCCGCGCGATCCTTCGCGCACCATCATGGCGCGCGCCGCACCGGCAGCGGGCGCGGCTATTCACGGCGTCATCCTCGTGCTGCTCGACATCACCGATCTTCGCCGCGCCGATCAGATCCGCCGCGACTTCGTCGCGAACGTGTCGCACGAGCTGCGGACGCCGCTGACCGCGATTCGCGGCTATGTCGAGGCGCTCTCCGATGGCGACGCCAGCCCGGAAGAGAGCCGCCGCTTCCTCGACATCATCGCGCGGCACACGCAGCGAATGGAGCGCCTCGTCAAAGACCTGCTGCGCCTGGCTCGACTCGACGCCGGTCAGGAGACGCTCGAGTTGAGCGCCTGCGACGCGCGCAGCCTCGCCCATGCCGTGACCGCCGACCTGGCACCCGCTGCCGAGGCGCGCGGCCAGCGCATCGAGGTCACGGTCGCGCCGGGCGCGGAGACCGTACGCGCCGACGCGGCGAAGCTGCATGACGCGCTGCGGAATCTGGTGGCCAACGCCATCACCTATTCGCCCGGGCAGGCCGCCATCGGCATCGACGTCGGTCGCGACGGTTCGCGAAGCGAGATCAGCGTATCGGACGAAGGACCCGGCATTCCGCCCGACGATCTGACGCGGGTGTTCGAGCGGTTCTATCGGGTCGACAAGTCCCGGGCGCGCGATCCCGGCGGCACCGGCCTCGGGCTCGCGATCGTCAAGCACCTGGTGGAACTGCACGGCGGCACGGCGCGGGCCGAGAACCGTCCTGGCGGCGGCGCGCGTTTCGTCATCACCCTGCCTTAGAGCCGTTCCGATCGGTGTGGCGCAGCCCTGTCAGGGTCGCGTGAAATGCGAACGGAACAGATGGTCCGCCTGAAGGCGGACACTACGTAAGGCAGTTGGCGGACGAAGTCAGTTGGCGCCGGCGAATTTCAGCACGGTATACGTGACGGCGGCGATGATGAACGCGGCGGGAATGGTCAGCACCCACGCCCAGACGATCTGCCCGGCGACGCCCCAGCGCACCGCCGACAACGCGCCGCACCGCGCCGACGCCGACAATCGCACCGGTGATGGCGTGCGTCGTGCTGACCGGGACGCCGGTCTGCGTGGCGATCAGAATCGAGATCGCGGCGCTGGTCTCCGCCGCAAAGCCACCGACCGGCTGCAGCTTGGTGATCTTCGATCCCATCGTGTGGATGATGCGCCAGCCGCCGGCCAGCGTGCCGAGGCCGATCGCCGCGTGCGCCGCCAGCACCACCCAGAACGGAATGTAGAAGCTGTCGATGTAGTGCGCGGCGTAGAGCACGCCGGCGATGATCCCCATCGTCTTCTGCGCGTCGTTGGCGCCGTGGTTCAGGCTGAAAAAGGCGGCCGACAGCAGCTGCAGCTTGCGAAACCAGCGATCGACCCGCGACGGCGGCATCCAGCGGAAGATCCACATGATCGAGGTCATGATCGCGAAGCCGAGGACGCAGCCCGATCAGCGGCGAGAGAAAGATGAAGAGGATCGTCTTGGTCCAGCCGCCGGGAATGATCGCCGCGAACCCGGCCTTGGCGACCGCGGCGCCGGCGTAGCCGCCGATCAACGCGTGCGACGAACTGGTCGGCAGTCCGAAATACCAGGTGATCAGATCCCAGACGATCGCGCCGGCGAGGCCGGCGAGAATCACGGCAAAGGTGACGACCTTGATGTCGACCATGCCGGAGCCGACGGTCTTGGCGACGCCGGTGCCGAAGGTGAACGCGGCGACGAAATTGAAGAACGCCGCCCAGACGACGGCCGGCCCGGCGAGAGCACGCGCGTCGAGACGACCGTCGCGATCGAATTGGCGGCGTCGTGGAATCCGTTGATGTAGTCGAAGACGAGGGCGACGAGGATGAGCCCGGCGACCGACCAGAACAGCATCGCCGCCTAGCCGTGCTTGACCATGACGCCCTCGAGCACGTTGGCGACGTCCTCGCAGCGATCGGTCGCCTCCTCGAGAAAATCGAGCGTCTCCTTCCACTTGATCACGACGATCGGATCGCGCTCGTCGTCGAACAGCTGACTGACGGCCTGCTGGTGGGTGCGGTCGGCCTCGTTCTCGAGGCGGTTGATCTCGATCGCGTGCGTGGCCACGCCCTTGTTGGTCTCGAGCGCGCCAAGCGCCAGCCGCACCTGATCGGTGCACGCGGTGATGATGTGCGCCAGTTCGCGGGCGCCGAAGCGGACGGTCTCGAGGCGATAGAGGCGGATCATCGTCGCCGCGGCGTCAATCGCATCCATCACATCGTCGAGCGACCGTGCCAGCGCGAAGATGTCCTCGCGGTCGAGCGGCGTGACGAACGTGCGGTTGAGGCGCTGGATGATCTCGTGGGTGAGGAAGTCGCACTTGTGCTCGACCTCCTTGATCTCGTCGGCCTTGTCCCAGGTCGGACGCTCCGGCGTCAGCATTTCCTCGAGCAGGCGGGCGCCGCGTTTCAACTCGTCGCCGAGCGCCTGGAAATCCGTGTAGAACTTTTCTTCGCGGGGAAGCAGTCTGAAGGCCATCAGAGGGCTGGATTGTAGCAGATTCGTTTACATTGTCGTTACGCGAGGTGCGGCGGCCGATCTTCCAGGAGGTACATTTGGTGAACCCATGGCGATGAACAGCGAGACGCTGGCAATCATTCTCGGCGGCGGGCAAGGCTCCCGGCTGTTTCCGCTGACGCAGCAGCGCTCGAAGCCGGCGGTGCCGATCGGCGGAAAATACCGGCTCATCGACATCCCGATCAGCAACTGTCTGCACGCCGACATGCGGCGCATTTTCGTGCTCACGCAGTTCAACTCCGCGTCGCTGAACCGGCACATCGCCCAGACCTACCGGATGGATCTGTTCAGCCCCGGCTTCGTCGAGATCCTCGCCGCCGAACAGACGCCGGACAACCCGAACTGGTATCAGGGCACGGCCGACGCGGTTCGGCAGGCCGCGCGGCACTTCGTCCGCTACGACGCGGACTACTACCTGATCCTCGCCGGCGATCAGCTGTACCGCATGGACTACGCCGAGCTCGTGGACGCGCACGTCGATCGCCGGGCCGACATCACCATCGCCGCCAGCCGCGGTCGCGACCGACGAAGCCTCGTCGATGGGCATACTTCGGATTCGACCGCAGCGGTCAGATCGTCGCGTTCGACGAGAAGCCGTCGCGCCAGCGGCTGGAGGCGATCGGCCAGAGCATTCCCCGCGGCGCCACTGTTCGGCGGCCATTCGCCGGAGACGCCGTTCGTCGCCTCGATGGGCATTTACGTGTTCTCGCGCGAGGTGCTGCTCGATGCGATCGAACAGGATGGCGTGACCGACTTCGGCCGCCAGATCATCCCGGCCTCGCTCGAACGCTACCGCGTCAACGCGCACCTGTTTCGCGGCTACTGGGCGGACGTCGGCACGGTCGGTTCCTTCTACGACGCCAACATCATGCTGACGAGGCCGGGGGCGCCGTTCCGGTTTTACGATTCGCGGCGGCCCATCTACACGCACCCGCGGTTCCTGCCCGGGGCGCGCTTCGACGAGTGCACGGCAACCGAAGCGATCATCGCCGAAGGCTGTTTTCTGGACCGCTGCACCATTCAGGAATCGATCGTCGGCATCCGCACGAACATTCAGGCGGGCGCGACGATTCGTCGGTCGGTCCTGCTCGGCGCCGACTTCTACGAAGCCGACGATGAGGCACCAGCGAGGGCGGGAAACCCACGGCTCGGCATCGGCAAGGATGTGGTGCTCGATCGGGTCATCGTGGACAAGAACGCGCGCATCGGCGACGGTGCGAAGCTGACCAACCAGTCCGGCGTCCAGCACGCCGACGGCGACGGCTATTACATCCGCGACGGCATCATCGTCGTGCTGAAAGAAGGAGTGATCGCGCCCGGGACGACCATCTGATCTGACCGTCGTGAGTTAACACGCTCGTAACATCCCCGTCATAAGCCGCACATACGGTTCTCTTACGCTTCCTTTCCGTCGGGTCCGGCCTCAGCCGGACCGTGGGAGGGATGATGAAGCTCCATCTGTCACTGGTTCTGGCTCTTCTGTGCGCAGCCGCGCGTCCTGCGGCGGCGCAAACTGATCAGGCGAGAATCGCCGGGATCGCCCGCGATCAGAGCGGTGCGTTTGTCGCCGAGGCGCAGGTCACGGTGACCAACGACAAGACCGGCGATCAGCGGGCCGCGAACACCAGCGAACAGGGACACTTCCTCGTCGGTTCACTCAAGCCTTCGACCTACACGATTCGAATCACCAAGGCCGGCTTCGGCACGGTCGAATACACCGAAATCCCTCTCGCCGTGGGCCAGGAGCTGACGCTCGACTTCGAGCTCAAACCGGCTGGCGTGCAGGAATCCGTGACGGTGGCCGGTACGGCGCCGGTGCTCGACGTCAGCTCGGCGCGCATGGGCGTCAACGTGAGCACCAGGGAGGTCGAAGGCCTGCCGGTCAACGGCCGGCAGATGTCGCAACTGATGCTGCAGGCGCCCGGCTCGCAGAATGCCGGGACCGGCACATGGCAGGACGTTCGCTTCAGCGGACGCGCGGTCGAGCAGAACGCCATTCGCTACGACGGCATCGAGGGCTCGGCGATCATCGACGCTGCGCCGGGCAATCTCAACGGCGAAGTCGCGACGCCCTTCCGGCTGCAGGCGAGCATGGAGAATATTCAGGAGTTCCGGGTCGAGTCGAGCGCCTACCCGGCCGAGTACGGCACCGGCAGCGGCGGCCAGGTCAGCGTCGTCACCAAGTCCGGCGGCAACAGCGTGCACGGCGCCGCCTTCGAATACGTGCGCAGCGACAAGTTCGATGCGCCCAACTATTTCGATACGGCGGCTGGCCTGCCGAAATCCCTGCTGAAACAGAATCAGTTCGGTGGGTCGATCGGCGGTCCGATCGCGAAGAACAAGGCGTTCCTGTTCGGCAGCTACGAAGGCTATCGTCTCGACGCCGGCATCAACATCGTCGAAGCGGTGCCGAGCACGGCGGCGTGGGCGCGCGCGGTTCCGGCGATCGCGCAGCTGCGTCCCGGGTTCCTCGCGCCGGGTGCGGTGATTCTCCCAGGCAAGTCATCGAACCCCGACTTCGACATCGCGCAGATCCAGACGCCGCAGGTCGTCGACGAGGACTCGTTCAGCGGCCGCCTCGACCTCAAGTTGAACAACCGCTGGTCGAGCTACGTTCGGGTATTCCGCGATCAGGGTACGAGCACGCAGCCGAACAACGTCGCCGGTCAGGTGATCCAGACCATCGCGAACCCGACCAATGCCGTCTTCAACCTGCAGACCGTGGTCAACGATCGCACGACCAACGAGTTCAAGTTCGGCTACAACGCCGCGAAAACGAAGCTCGATGGTCTGGCGCCGAACGTCAACGGGATCGACTTCTCCGGCTTCATCCTGAACCTGAGCGGATCGGTCGCCAACACCGGCATCGCCGGCCAGGGTGCGAGTTCCGGCATCACCGTGCCCGGCGGGCTGATTCGCGCGAACAGCGCGCAGAACGGCCGCTCGCAGCCGTACGACCCGTACACGCTGTCCTTCATCGATTCGGTCAGTTCGATCCGCGGCGACCACTATCTCAAGGCCGGCGGCGAGCTGCGGATGATCCGGATGACGACCGATCGGCTCGGCGGCATCACCTACTCGTTCACCAATCTGACGGCCTTCCTCGCCAACCAGGCGTCAACGATTCAATATCTCGGCGACGTGAGCGCGCCGAGCGTGTTCAACAACGGCGCCACTGGTCCGCGCCACCTCGAGCAGCAGTACTACATCGGTTACGTCCAGGACGAGTGGCGGGTCAACCCGCGCACGACGCTCAATTACGGGTTGCGCTACGACTACTACACGCCGATGAAGGAAGCGAACGACCTCGAGGTCAAGTTCAACATCGACACCGGCGTCATCGACCCACCGACGACACCGCTCTACATCTCGACCAGGACCAACTTCCAGCCGCGCCTCGGCGCCACCTACGTCATCACGGACAGGACCGTCGTCCGCGGCGGATTCGGCCTGTTCGTCGGACCCGGCCAGACCGAAGACCAGATTCAGCCGGTCGCCGACTCCGATCGCATCAGCACCACGCTCTCGACCGGTGCGCTGGCGTTTCCACTCGACACCAACCTGGCGATCGCCAACTTCGTCAACAACCCGAACAACCGTTCGTATCAGCCGCGTGCGTTCGCGAACGACTACGTGGTCCCGGAGCGCGTGTATCAGTACACAGCGTCGGTCGAGCAGGATCTCGGCGGGCGGACCGCGCTGACCGCCGCGTATGTCGGCGCGCAAGGACGCAACCTGTTCCTGCGCAGCGTCGCCAACCAGATCACCAGCGTCGTCACCAACGCCAACCCGGCGAACGCCGCGCTCGTGATTCGCGAGTTCTCGATCGTCCAGCGGGACGCCTCGGGCACAGTCACGGGCGTCCAGAATCCCTATGCCGAAATCGACTACAAGACCAGCGGCGGAAGCGACAGCTACAACGCGATGCAGATCGGCCTGTCGCGGCGATCGGCGAACGGCTTCGCGCTGAACGCGCAGTACACGCTGGCGCGCAGCTTCGGCAACACCAGCGGATCGAACGAGGCGCTGACCGCCGCCAACAACGCCCGCACGCTCGAACAATTCAACTACGACATCGGCTACAACAGCTTCGACGTGCGCCAGGCGCTCAACATCAGCGCGCTCTACTCGCTGCCCTACGGCTCCGGCCGTCAACACCCGGCGAGCGGCGTCGCCGACTGGGTCCTCGGCGGCTGGGACGTCGGCGGCATCCTGAACTCGCGCAGCGGCCTGCCGATTGACGTTCGCATCACCCGTCCCGACGTGGTGTACGTTGACGGCGCGGGCACCGTGTTCAACAATCCTGCGGCGGGTCGGACCGCCGTCATCAACACGCCGGGCGGCGGTAACTCGCGCAACGTGCGGCGGCCGGATCTGGTGGCCGGTGTCGATCCCTTTGTCAATTCCGGCGGCGTGCTGTTCCTCAACCCGGCGGCCTTCGCGACGCCCAGACCCGGAACGTTCGGCAATCTCGAGCGGGGTGCGCTGCACGGGCCGGGGTTCTCCCAGATCGATCTGGTCCTGGCCAAACATTTCCCGATTGGAGGCGGCGGGCCGAACATCGAGTTCCGCACCGAGGTGTTCAACCTGTTCAACCGCGCCAACTTTTCGAACCCGGTCGCGACGCTACCGAACGCGCTGCCGTCGGCGGCGACCACGGAAGCGAACAAAGTTCAGCCCGGACAGGCGTTCACGTCCGCCGCGGCAGGAACCTTCGGGTCGATCACCAGCACGGTTGGGCGGACCGTGGGTCTCGGTACCAGCCGGCAGGTGCAGTTCGCGCTGCGGGTGAACTTCTAGGGGTCCCCCGGCATCGACCGATTTACTCTTCTGTTACTGTCTGCGGCGATAATGCCGATTGTGATCCACTCATCCCGCTCGCTGATCCTGGTCGCGGCCGTCCTTGGTGGATGGGTTTCGACCCATGCACAGTCGCCCGCGGCGACCGCAAAGAAGCAACTGATCGCGCATCGGGGAGCCTCGGGCTACGCGCCCGAGCACACGCCGGCGGCGTACACGCTGGCCATGGAACAGCAGGCCGACTTCGTCGAGCCGGATCTCGCAGTGACGAAAGACAACGTGCTGATTTGCCTGCACGACGACACGCTCGAGCGCACCACGAATATCGCCGAGGTGTTTGGCGATCGGCCGTCGGTCAACGTCCGTACCCGTCAGCCCGGCAAACACTGGCTGGCCAACGACTTCACGATCGCCGAAATCAAGACGCTCGACGCCGGCAAGTGGTACAAACCGGAATTCGCCGGTCAGCACATCCAGACCTTTCAGGACGCGATCGATCTCGTCCGCGGTAAGGCCGGGCTGTATCCCGAATTGAAGTCGCCGGAGCTGTACAAGTCGCGTGGTGTTGATCAGGTGAAGCTGTTCGTAGACATCATGAAGAAGAACGGTCTCGAAAAGCCTGAGTCGTTGCGCACCACCCCGGTGATCATTCAGTCGTTCGACGAGGAGGCCATTCGCCGAGTCGCGGTGGATCTGCCGACGGTACCGCGTGTCTTCCTGACCTCGCGCGAGGAAGACATCAGCGACGCGCGCCTTGCGCAGTTGGCGACGTTTGCGACCGGGATCGCGCCGGAAAAGACGGTCATCGCCAAACATCCCGACATGGTGGCGCGCGCGCACGCCGCCGGCCTGACCGTCACCGCGTGGACGTTCGCGGCAAGCGAAAAGACCGCCTATCCGTCGGTCCGCGACGAGATGGCGCAGTTCCTCTACACCTTCGGCATCGACGCGCTGTTCACGAATAATCCTGATCAGTTCCCACGACGCTAACGCATATTGCCGATGGGTGTGGCGCCACGTTCTTCCGTAGAACCGGGTCAGCGCGGCTTGTTGAGATCGCGGGAGAGGATCAGTTTGAGCGTCAGGCGATCCGACGCGTTCGTCATCCCGACCCCGACGCCGCCTTCGACGTCCCACGATTTCCAGGTGATATCGACCACGCCGTAAAGCTGGTGCACCTGCTCTTCACGTGGAAGGAAATCGTGCACAGGACCAAAATCGTCGTATTCCTCGGCAGCGAGCGCCCACCCGCCGCTGAAGTTGTAGGCCACACGTGCCGCGGGCGCGAAATCGAGATTCTTCAACCCGTCGTATTCAGTGTCCACGATCGGGTTGAGGATGATGTCGACCGGCTTCAGATGCCAGCCGACGATCGGCCGGACCTCCGACGAGAATCGCGACGAATCCCATCGTTTCGCGTTGACGCTGAACTCGAAGTTGGCACCGTAAAAAAACCGTCGATCATCCGCCTTCGGTACCGCAAACAGTGCACGCAGCTTGAACCCATCGATGCCCCATCCGGTGGTGTCATCACGGCTGTAGAGCGGGAGATACAGACCGGCTTCGAACCACCTCGTCACGCCCAGCGCCCACTCGGTGACGCCATTGAACGACTTGTCGGCGACGACGGCGCCAGGAAACGCCGGAGTCGTCTGCCCGATTGGCGTGAAGTTGTTGTGCCAGGTCAGGTTGAACACGCCGACATCGGCCAGCGCGCCGGTATAGACCTGAATTTCGTCGGTTTGCGCGAACGCGGGTCGCGCCGCCACTAACAACAGGAATGCGAACACCGTCACATATCGTCGATCGAGCGGCGGAAACGTCATGCGAGAGGCATAGTAAATCATTTCGTGCGGCCGACCGGTCGCACGTTACAACGCGATCGTGGCCGCCGCCCATCCCGCCGGATCCTTGTCGGACTGCACCCACTGCCTGCAGATCGATGACCACGGCATCGCCATCCCGGCGAACGAGGTAGCGATCCATGTTCCGTGTCGCGCGCCCCGACGTATGAAGCCCGTCAGGGCGATACTGCGAGTCGTGCTTGGTGCACTGGAACCGATGATCCTTGGCGACCCACTTCACGGCGTTGTTCTGGTGCGGACACGACAAGGCGAACACATACACGTGTCCTTCGTACCGGGCGACGATGATCTGCGCGGACCGATCGATGTTCACGCTGTCGGTCGCGGGAATCGGATAGCGCCGCTCGTTTCCGGCCTGCATGGCTTCGGTCTCGAATATCGGCAACGCCGAGGCCGCGGCGGACGACAGGCCGAACATCACCACCGCCGTTCCCAGACATCCCGCCGATTTCAGGAACGTTCGTCGTCCGGAGTCGTCGAGGCGACCGCAGCTGTCGGCAGCACACGTCGTGGATTCGTCTCGCTCGTCGAATCTTGTCATTTGCTCATCCGATATTGGGGAGCGCGGCGCCAGCCAGGGTCGTGAGCAACCACAACATCAGGCTCGAGATCGCGCTGTAGTGGAGTCGCGTCCAGGCCTTCGGATCGTCACGCATTACCTGACGCTCGCCGAGCAACAGCAGCGCGCCGTTGACCAGCAGCAGCAGCGAACAGGCCCATCTTCAGCCAGAAGACGCGCGAGTAGAGAAAGGTCTCGACGTCCGCGGCGAACAGCAGCAGACCGCTCGAGGTCAGCGCGACCAGGCCCGACACCACCAGATCCATGCGTCCGCTTCAGCAGCCGGAGCTGCGTGGTGCGGGTCGAGGCGCCGCCGCGAACAGCGCCAATCGTCGCCAGATCGGCCGTAATCGCGCAGCCGCCTCCCGCGACGAGCCCGGCGATGTGCGTGAACTCGACGCCGGTGCGAAGCACGGCGTGGTTGGCGTAGAGGGACACCCACGACTCGATGAGATGGGTCAGCATCCTAGTGATTTCCGAACAGCATCAGCAGGTATCCCAGACGTGCCGACGCTGACGGAGGCGATTGCGAGGTCGCGATGCCTCTGAGCATCGGCGTTGAAGGTCAGGATGTTCTTGCGTCCGGTGCTCGGCGCGCTCATGGTCGTCGCGACAAATCCGACGTCAGCCGCCATCATCAGCAGGCCGTGCACGAGGCGAAGCGTGCGGCCGTCGGTCTCCTCTCGCCCTTCACCGAACATGTTCCACAGGCCGGTCACGGTATTCACCGCGAACAGGCCGACGATGCTGGCTCCGACGAAGGCGTGAGCGGCTTTCTTGCCCTGGGACTGCGTGTCGTTGTAGGCCGACTGGCCGAGCGCGAGTTCGGTGGCGAACAGCGGCAGCGTGGCGAAGCTCGCGTATTTGTGAATCTTCGCGCGCGTCTGATATCCGTCGCTGTGTTCGACCGCGGCGGCATGCAGCGGCTGCGCGGTGTCCTGATCGAACATCGCGGGCGGCAGTCCAAGCGAAAGCGCACGGGACGGCTCGACCGCGACACGGCACGATGGCCACGAGCCGAACGATGTGCGCAGCGGCTCGACAGCGGGCGGCACGAACAACGGATCGGCCGGCGCCGCAGAGGCTGTGGCCGCAGCAAGCACAGTCAGGACCATGACAATGAACAACCGCATTGATCTCCTTCGAGCCTCCGAGGCGCAGACGTCGGCCGATCGGCGCCAATGCCCGTGGTTGTTGGTGCAGCAACAATCCGGCCAGAGTCCCTCCCGGCCACCGGTGACGACAGCAGGCTGCCGCTGTCCTCTGCGGAGGAATCGATGTGCGGGATTCACGCGCCGTTCATGTACGCCACGCCGGTCGCCGGCAGCCTGACGACAAACCGGCAGCCGCCAGAATTCGCGACCTCGAGCGTGATGCTGCCGTGATGCTGCTCGGCAATCCAACGGGCGATGGGCAGGCCGAGACCGGCACCAGACTCGGCCGGCCGCGCGGGATCGAGCCGGACGAATCGCTCGAAGATGCGGTCGCGATCTTCGGGAGGAACGCCAGGGCCGGTGTCGGACACGCTGACAACGGCGGTGTCGAGCTGGCGTTGAAGGGAGACCGTGACCTCGCCTCGCGGCGGCGTGTGGCGCACGGCGTTGTCGAGCAGATTTGCGATCAGCTGCCTGAGCAGACCGTGGTCGCCGCTGACCGGGACATCCTCCGCGAGTTTCGTGACCAGCGTCACATTTCGTGGGCCTGCCACAACCGCCGCCGCGCGCGCGCATTCATCGACGACGTCGTCGAGATAAAGCGGCCGCAGGGTCACGCGCTGTCCGCCGGCGTCGGCTCTGGCAAGCACGAACATGTCCTCGACCATCCGGGTCAGGCGCGCGCTCTGCTCGTTGACGATCGTCAGGGCCTCGCGATATTCCCAGCCCTCGCGATTCGGCCGTTCGAGTGTGACTTCCGCAGCAGTCTGGATCACCGACACCGGCGTGCGAAGCTCGTGCGAGGCGTCGGCCATGAACTGCCGCTGCATCTGCGACGCGTTCTCGAGACGTCCGAGCAGGCGATTGAAGGCCCGGGCGAGCTGTCCGAGTTCGTCGTCGATTGCCGGCGCGTCGAGGCGCCAATCGGCGGAGCCGACGGTAAACGCCTCCGCCTCTCTCGCCAACGTCGTCACCGGCCGCAGCGCTGCGGACGCCACCCACCACGACACGGCGGCGGTGATCAGGGCAATGAGCGGCGTGGCCACGAACAGCACCTGCGCCAGCAGACGCTGGCGACGTTCGAACGGCTCGAGCGCGCCGACGACGAGAATCACATAGTCGCCGGCGGCCGTCGACTCCCGCATGCGCGCCATTCGCCACTCGGCGGCCCCATTGAGCGTGGTGTTGAATCGCACGTCGTTGAGCGGTTCGGAAGACGGCGTCCTGCGACCGTGTAGCGGAAGCCATGCCAGACGGCTTCCAACGGGACGCCGCCGGGTCGCAGCACGGCGGTGGCGCGGTCGGGCACGTCCATCGACTCTCGGGTTTCAAAGGCGGCCTTCTTGAGGTCGCCGCTTTCGGCGAGCTCTTCGTGCATCACCCGCGAAATCGCGCCGACGAGGCTGGCCAGCTCGGCGTCGAACTGGGCACGGCCCCAGCGCGCGTGCAGCCACAGGACGCCGACGCTGAAGACGGTCAGCGCCGAGGATCGGTGAGAGCGCTGTACCAGGCCGTCAGCCGGCCGCGAATGGACACCATCATGAAGAGCCGTCATCTCCATTCCCGAGCACGAGCTGATAGCCGGCGCCGCGCCGTGTCCGGATGAACGATTCCTGTCCGTGATCGATCTTTCGGCGCAGCCGACGAACGTAGACGTCGATGACGTTGGAGCACGGATCGTAGCGATCGTCCCAGACGTGATCGGCAATCTCCTCACGCGAGATCACGGCATTCGGCCTCCGGCAGAGGTACTCGAGCAACGCGTACTCGCGTGCCGTCAACGCGATCGGACGTCCATCGACCCACGCCTCGCTGGGTCCTGGTGTTCAACGCGATCCGCCCACACTCGACGTGCGCAGCGAGCAGCGGGCGATCACCTCGACGAGACAGGGCACGGAGCCTGCGCGACCAGCTCGCCGAAATGAAATGGCTTGGTCAGGTAATCGTCGGCGCCGGCGTCGAGGCCGGCAATCAGATCGTCGACAGAGTCGCGCGCGGTGAGCATCAGCACCGGCACGACATCGCCCCTGGTCCGCAGCCGCCGGCACACTTCGATCCCGTCTGTCACGGGGAGCATGACGTCGAGCACGATCGCGTCGTACGGGTTGGTGGCGGCGTATTCGATCGCCGAGGCGCCGTCGTTCGCGACATCGACAGCATGGCCGTGTTCGCGCAGGCCCTTGGTGAGCATGCGCACGGCGGAACGTTCGTCCTCGACCAGCAGGATCCGCATGATTTCAATCTATAGGATGGATCGACGGCGTCAAGAAAACGTTGAAACCATCGGACGCGCGTCGAAGATGAACAGACGATGAACATCGCAGCCTGATCGGACCGGCACGCCGGTTGCACCAACGATGACCAATCACAAATCGAAGGGAGCAGCTGTGGAACACGACGAGATGCTGAACCAGACGCGCCGGACATTTTGTGCGGGAGGCACGCTCACGGTACTGGGTGCTGCGCTGAGTATCGCGCTCGAAGGTTGCGGAGGCCCAACGTCGCCGAGCTCAGTGTCATCGCTGCCGAACGTCACTGGGACACGCATCGCCGGAGGCGTCACGGTCACGGTCGACGCCAGTTCACCGTTGGCGAGTGTCGGAAACTTGGCGCTGGTGACAAGTTCGGTCGGCGACTTCCTGGTGGCACGGACCGCGGCGAGCACGTTCGTCGCTCTGAACGCGATCTGCACCCACCAGACCTGCACGATTACCGGCTTCGCCGGCTCGAGCTACGTGTGCCCATGCCATGGCTCCACGTTCGATACCAGTGGCCACGTGCTCAACGGTCCGGCGCCGACAGCGCTGCGTCAGTACCCCACGCAGTTCTCAGGCACCCTGTTGACGATCACGGCCTGAGACACGACGACCGGAGAGAACGGGATAGAATCAATCGCGTGATTTCGGTCGCGCGATTCCTCGAGGACTATCCGGCATACGCCACGACGGCCGCGCTCGACGCGCTGCGGACGAGGCGAGTACGGTCGTCTCGACTCGCAGGGCTCGGTCTATCTCGACTACACCGGCGGCGGGCTCCACGCTGACTCGCAAGTGCTGCGAGCACGCGGAGCTGCTGAGCGGACAGGTGTTCGGCAACCCACACTCGGCGAGCCCGAGTTCGACCGCGATGACCCACGCCGTCGAGCAGGCGCGCGCCAGCGGTGCTCGACGTATTTCAACGGTACCGACGACTACACGGCGGTGTTCACGCTGAACGCGTCCGGCGCGCTGAAGCTGGTCGGCGAGGCGTATCCGTTCGGCCGGGCGGCCGGCTGCTGCTGACCGTCGACAACCACAACTCGGTCAACGGCATGCGCGAGTTCGCCCGGGCGAAGGGCGCGTCGGTCGACTACGCGCCGCTCACGATGCCCGACCTGCGGATCGATCACGCGGCGCTGCTCTCACGGCTCGAGGCCGCGGACGCCTCGCAGGCCGAACCTGTTCGCGTTTCCGGCGCAGTCGAATTTCTCCGGCGTCAAGCATCCGCTCGCGCTGGTCGAACGAGGCCGCGCGCGTACGGCTGGCACGTCCTGCTCGATGCGGCGGCGTTCGTCCCGACCAACCGGCTCGATCTGAAAGCCGTCACTCCGGACTTCGTCGCGATCTCGTTCTACAAGATGTTCGGCTACCCGACCGGCGTCGGCTGCCTCCTGATTCGGAATGCCACGCTCGCCAGCCTGAAGCGGCCGTGGTTCGCCGGCGGCACGGTCAACTTCGCCACCGTCCAGGGACGGCTTCACGTCCTGGCGCCGGGGGAAGCGGGCTTCGAGGATGGCACGCTGAACTATCTGAGCATTCCCGCCGTCGAAATCGGACTGCGCCATCTCGAACGGATCGGCATCGACACGATTCAGACGCGAATCGGCTGCCTCACCGGCTGGCTCCTCTCCCGGCTTCTGGCCGCTTCGCCACGACAACGGACGGCCGCTGGTCCGCATCTACGGACCGGCGACGACGACCATGCGCGGCGGGACGGTGACGATGAACTTCTACGATCCGGACGGTCACCTGCTCGACTACCGCCGGGTCGAGGAACTCGCCGGCGCCGAGGGCATCTCGCTGAGAACCGGGTGCTTCTGCAATCCCGGAGCAGGCGAGACCGCGGAGGGACTGACCGAGGACGACATGCGCTCCGCAGTGGCGAGCGGTCCCGACATCACGCTGCCCCGCTTTCTGCAGTTGATGCACGACCGCGGCGGCAAGAGCGCCGG
Source organism: uncultured Acidobacteriota bacterium (assembly GCA_963711765.1). GTDB lineage: Bacteria > Acidobacteriota > Vicinamibacteria > Vicinamibacterales > CAVVIG01 > CAVQFC01. The sequence continues at coordinate 649,600 of CAVQFC010000002.1, forward strand.
CGCGATCCGCGTCTCGCTCGGCCTGGTCAGCAACGATCGCCGACGTCGATCGCTTCCTGACCTTCGCCGCCGGCTTCCTGAATCAGACGACGCTGACCATCGGCGCCGTATCCTTCGACGTCGAATCGTGCCGGGTCATCCGGGACGGTAGCTAGGCCTGTTCACCCGATTTTCTCTGTGTCCCAGGTGTCCTTGACGTCGAGTAGAACGCTCAATCTGCTACGGCGCGCCTATTTCAACTGCCCTGTCTGATACCGCAACGCCGCGCTCTGCGCCTCAAAGTCGTAACGCGCGCTCGCCTGCTCGATCTCGGCCTTCGTCTTGTTCAGCTGCGCCTGCGTCAGCTCGATGATCGAACTGAGCCCGAGTCGATACCGCGCCTCGGCGAGGTCCTCCGCCTGAGCGGCCTGGTCCAGCAACTGGTTGGTCAGATCGAGCCGCTGAAATCCGGTCTGCGCATCGAGCAGCGCGACCCGCACGTCGCGAGAGACCCGGTTTTCGAGATCGCGGACTCGCTGTTCTTCAGCAAGCGCCTGAAGGCTGGCGACCGCGTGACGTGCCGAGAACAGGCCGCCGTTCGTCAGCGGCACGTTGAGGTTGATCCCGATCGCGGCATATTGCTCGTTGAGACCGGTCTGCCGGTACGGGACGAAACCAGCGGCGCCGATCGCCGCAAGGGTCGGAAACCAGAGCGCGATGTTCAGCTTCGGCGAACTTCGCCGCCGACTCCCGCTGCAGACGTTCGGCGACGACATCGGGCCGCTCGTGCAGCGCCTGCGTCACCAGCATCGTCACGTCCGCTGGAGGCGGCCGGCGGCAACGGCTCGTCACTGAGCACGTATCGCGGCGCCTCGGGCTGCCCGAGCGCGACCGAGAGATTGGCGAAGGCGGCCGACACATCGTTCTGCGCCTGCAGGCGCAGCAACTGCGCTTCGCCGAGATTGACTTTCGCGAAGCTGACGTCCAGTCCCGACTTGAGGTTGCTTTGCGCCAGCGCCGTCACCTGATCGACGACGAGTTGCCTGGCCGCCACGGTGGCTTCGGCGACCCGCATGATCGCCTGGGCGCGGAGGGCGCCGAAGTAGGCGCGATCGACCCGCAACAGCACGTCGGCCCGGCCGGTCACCGCGTCCTGCTCGAGCGACTGCTGACGGAGCGACGCGGTTTCGACCAGATTCGACGTCCGGCCGAAGTCGGTGACCAGTTGCGACAGCGTCAGTCCACCCGCCAGGCGATCGAGGATGATCGGGTTGTTCAACCCGCCGGCCGCGATGCGGCTGCCGTCCTGTGCCGCGGCGCCGGTCACGCTGCCGAATACCGTCGGGAAGTACGCCGACCTGGCCTCGCGTGTCGTCTCGCCGCCGGCCTGCGCCGCCAACTGCCCGGCGATCACCTGCGGATGGTTCTGCAGCGCGCGCGCTTCGGCATCGCGCAGCGACAGCGCTTGAGACGATTGCACCACCGGCGCCGGCGCCGATCCCGACGAGGGCGATTGCGCCGCTCGAGCCGGCCGTGCCAGCAGCGCCAGCGCGGCGATGATCACGGCCACCCGCGTCATTGCGCCTCCCTGGGGCTCAGCGACCGCCGACGATACACCATCAGATAGGCGGCCGGGACGATGAATACGGTCATGCCGACCGAGACCAGCAGGCCGCCGATGATCGCGCGCGCCAGCGGCGCATAGGCCTCGCTGCCGGTGCCGAGCTTCAGCGCCATCGGAATCAGTCCGAAGATCGTCGCGAGCGAGGTCATCAGAATCGGCCGCAGCCGGATGCGACACGAGCTGACGACCGCGTCGAGCAGCGGCATCCCGTCCTCTTCGAGGCGATGCGTGAACTCGACGATCAGGATGCTGTTGGACACGACCATGCCGACCATCATCAGGACGCCCATCAGCGACTGGACGTTGAGCGTGGTGCCGGTGAGGTAGAGCGCGACCAGCACGCCGGTCAGCCCGGTCGGCACCGCCAGCAGAATCAGCGCCGGGTCGGTGAACGAGCGGAACTGCGCGACCAGGATCAGATACAGCAGCACCAGCGCGAGAATGAGGCCGAGGCCGAAGCTCTGGAACGACGCGTCCATCCCCTGCACCATCCCGTGCAGGCTGACGCGTACGCCGGCCGGCGGTCTGGCTCCGGCGATCAGGCGCCGGACGCCGGTCGCCACCCGACCGAGATCTTCCGTCGCCGGGTTGACGTAGATGTCGATCACGCGCTGAATCTGGTAGTGATCGATTTCGGTCGGCGACTTGAACGGCGTGATCCGGCTCACGGCGTCGAGCATGGTCGGCTCCTTCGAGCCGGCCGAGTGCAGCGGGATGTTCTTCAGGTCGGCGAGGGTCTGAATCTGCGCTTCCGGATACTGCACCGTGAGCATGTAGTCGTTGCCGCTTCGCGGATCGACCCAGTAGCTCGGCGCGATCATGCCGTTCGACGTCAATGCCGTGATGACGTTGCGACACCACTTCACGCTGGTTGAGTCCCAGCTCGTTGGCGTGCTCGCGGTTGACGTCGAGACGCAGCGACGGATAGTCGAGATCCTGCGGGATGAAGACGTCGCTGACGCCGGCGAGGCCGCGAATGCCGCGCGCCAGATCGCTGGCGGTGTCGAATGAGGCGTCGAGATTCGATCCGCTCACCTGCACGTCGATCGGCGCCGGCAGTCCCTGATTGAGCACCGCGTCCACCATGCCGCCGGACTGGAAATACGCGCTCAGCTGCGGCAGTTCGGTCCGGATGGCGCTGCGCACACGGTCCATGTATTCGTAGCTGCCGACCTTGTGATCCTCGTTCAGCGCGACCTGAATCGTCGCGGTGTGCGGACCGGCGTTGCTCGTGTAGATCGCCGAGATGTCAGGCGTCACGCCGATGTTCGGCGGTGATGAGATCCAGCTCCTTGGGATCGACGATCCGGCGCACCAGCGCTTCCACCTTCGCCACGTCGGCCGTCGTCACCTCGATGCGGCTTCCCGACGGCGACTTGAGGTTGATGACGAACTGCCCGGCGTCGGTGCGCGGGAAGAACGCGACGCCGAGCAGCGGATACAACACCAGACTCGATGACAAACACCGCGCTGATCGCGACGACGACCAGCGCCGGACGCTGGAGCGACTGGCGGACGCGGCGCTCGTAGGTTTCGAGCAGGCCGGTGAACCGCCGATTGAATCCGTCGTTGAATCGCTGCCCCCAGCTCGCGATGCGCCTCGTCGCCGGCGTGATGGTGCGCCCTTGATCAGCTTGGCGCAGAACAACGGCACCACCGTGAGCGCCACGAAATACGACGCGAACAGCGACAGCACGACGGCCAGCGCCAGCGCGGAGAACAGAAAGCGGCTGACGCCGTAGAGAAACATCACCGGGAAGAAGACCACCGAACTGGTCAGCGTCGCCGCCAGGACCGCCAGCGCCACCTCCTGCGCCGCCCCGCTCGGCCGCAACCTCGGGCGACTCGCCCAGCTCGAGGTGCCGGAAGATGTTCTCGAGCACGATCACCGCGTTGTCGATCAGCCGGGAAAACACCAGCGCAAGGCCGGCGAGGATCATGGTGTTGATCGAGCTGCCGCCGAAATACAGCGCGATGAACGCCGCGAGCGCCGACAGCGGAATCGACAGGAACACCGCGATCGTCGCCCGGAAGCTGGCCAGGAACACCAGCACCATCAACGCCGTCAGCACCAGGCCGATCGCCGCCTTCGTGCAGCAGCGTCTCGATGGCGCGCTTCACGAACAGCGACTGGTCGAACACGACGTTGGTCACCAGTTCCTTCGGGATGTTGGTCAGATGCGCGAGCGTCTCCTTGACGCCGTCGACGACGGCGATCGTGTTGGTGTCGCCGCCCTGCTTCATGATCGGCAGGTAGACCGACGGCTGGCCGTTGACCCGCACGACGTTGGTCTGAATCTGGTACGCGTCCTTGACCTGGCCGACGTCGCCGACCGTCACCGTCGACATGCCGACCGTCTTGATCGGCGCGTCGTTGATGTCCTTGACCGTCGGAAACTGGCTGTTCGTGTACAGAGCGTAGTCGAGCGGGCCGATCTTGACGTCGCCGGCCGGAAGAATCAGGTTGGCGTTGTTGACCGCCCGCACCACGTCCATCGGGCTCAACTGGTACGACTGCAGCTTCGCCGGATCGACGTAGACCATGATCTGGCGGTACTTGCCGCCGAACGGCTGCGGCACGGACGCGCCCGCCACCACCGCCAGCTGGTTGCGGACGTTGAACTGGCCGACGTCGCGCAGCGGTCGCCTCGCTCAGACCCTCGCCTTTGAGCGTGACCAGGCACACCGGCAGGCTCGACGCGTCGAACTTCAGGATGATCGGCGGCATCGTGCCGGGCGGCAGACGCCGCAGGTCCGCCATCGCCAGGTTGGAGATGGTGTTGACGTCGGAATCCGCGTTGGTGCCGGGCTGAAAAAAGACCTTGATGACGCTGACGCCAGGCAGCGAGCGCGACTCCATGTGATCGATGCCGCTGCCGAGCGTGAAGAAGCGCTCGAACTTGCCGGTGATTTCGGTCTCGATCTCCTCCGGCGCCATGCCGTTGTACGAGGTCGCGACCACGACTTCCGGGAGATTGATGGACGGAAACAGATCGACCGGCATCCTGACGACGCAGGTCGCGCCGATGATCGATGACCATCAGCGAGGCGACGACGATCAGGTACGGGTTGCGGATGGAGAATCCGGACATTACGGACGCCCCTCCCCGGTCGCGTCGGCCAGCTTGACCGTCACCGTGGCGCCGGGCTTCAGCTGACTGCGATTGCCGAGCACCACCAGCTCGTTCGTCGGCGACGCCCGACTTCAGCTCGATCTTCTCAGCCGACTCCGCCCCCAAGGTCACGTCCCGCACCTCGATCTGGCGTCGCCTGGTTGACGACCATCACCGTCGATCTGGTGTCGCCGCGATCGACCGCCTGCACCGGCACCAACAGAACGCCCTTGCTCTCGTCGAGCGTCAGGGTCGCGTTGGCATACATTCCCGGCACCAGCGTCGAGATCGGCATTCTTCACATCCACTTCGGTGTGCATCGTCCGGGTGTCGCCGTTGACCTCGTCGGCGAAGCGCGCGACCGTGCCGGGATACGTCTTGTTGAGCGTCGGGACCACGATCGAAACCGGCTCGTCCACGTGAATCCGCGCGACCGCGGATTCAGGCACCGGAAGAATCAGCCGGAGCAGGCTGTTCTCCGACAGCCTCACGACCGGCATCGTCTGTGTCTGCGACGAGATGCCGGCCTGAATCATCGCGCCGGTGTCGGCGTAGCGATGGGTGATGACGCCGGCAAATGGCGCGGTGATCCGCGCGTAGGCGAAGAGCGTCCGCGTCCTGTTCTCGTTGGCGTTGGCGATCGCGAGCTGCTGGCGTGCGGCGGCCAGCGCCGATTTGGCGGTCGAGACCTGCGCTTCGGCGACACGGTCGCGGCCCGTGGCTTCGTCGATGTCCTGCTGCGCGACCAGGTCGGCCGTTCCTTCATGACCGCGGCCAGGCGCGTCGCACCAAGGTGCGCGATCTCGTGCGCCGACTCGGCTCGTTCGAGGTCGGCCTCGGCGCGGTTGATTTCTTCCTGACTGCGGCGACTGGCGGCCTCGTCCTGCGTGATCTCGTCCTGCAGCTCCGGCGTCTCGAGCACCGCGAGCAACTGTCCAGCGGCGACGCGATCGCCGACGTCGACGTAAATCGCCTTGACGTAGCCGGCGACCTTGGCGTGAACGTCGATCTCCTGGAACGGTCGGAACTCCGACGCCAGCGTGAGCGTCTGGGACAGATCGCCGCGCACGACCCTGGCCACGGAGACGACAACCGTGTCCGCTGTGGCGGGCGTCGGCGGCGTGTGAGCCGCATCCTGCCGCGATGACTGCGACCATCATCGTGGCGCCGGCGGCGAAAGCAGCATCGGGTCGCGAGCCTTGTTCATCCTAAGTCCCTCACGAGTTCCCGTAGACCGTCGATCGAAAAACGCGACGAGCGGCAGAACGCGATCACCCGCGCTTCCGCTAGCCGCCATTTCGGCCGCAACGGCCGGCACCTCGGCGACCACCGCCGGCGGCAGCGACAACAGCCCGTCGCCATCGCCGAACAGCACATCGCCGCTCGACGACCGCGAGGCCGGCCACCTGCACCGGCTCGCCGAAGTCGACGATGTGGGCGAAACCGTGCGAGATCGAGGTGCTGGCGGCAAACAGTCTGAAAGCCGAACGCCCGCACCGCTTCGACGTCGCGGACCGAGCCGTTGGTCGCGTAGCCGACGCAACCGAGCGCCTGCAGGATGCTGGCGTGAACCGCGCCGACAAACGCGCCAAAGCCAGGCCGCGGGTCGACGTCCTCGACCACCACGACGCGCGGCGCCGGGACGCTGACGATGTAGTTCCACCAGTCGGTGCGGTCGTGATAGCGATGACCGACCGGCGGCGGTCGGAACACCGGATTCTCGCGGTGACGGCGTAGCCAACCGTTGGCGGCAAGTTCGGGATAGACGCAGCGCAGCGTTCCGTCCGCAAAACCCTCGTTGCGGAGCCGGACACCGAACGTCTCGATGGCATTGGACACGTCGGCCCCGTTCAGACGCCGATACGCGTCGATTAATTCAGTCGTCAGCGCGGACACGTCAGCACTCTCACTCTCCCGCATGCAGGTACGCCTGCGGCCAGCACGTTTCGACGTCGAGAGCCGTCGCCAAGCGACGGCAGTGTTATGCGAAACGGACGGTCGGCGGAGCGCGAAGCGGGACGGGAGCGGAGATCGTCGGCGAATCCGGGAAGGGAACGTGCAACGGGCGGACGGCCGGCGGGGTCGGCGCGGCATCGCCTTCAAGCAGCAGGACGGCGGCGACCATGGTCGACGCCGGCGACACGACCACCTTCTTGGGCGGACAGTCGATGTTCTTGGCGAAGCTGGGCGCCTGCGAGACAGGCGAGACCGGCTGGAGCTTCTGGCCGATCCTGGTGAGGGCCGGCACGCACAGCAGCACGAATACGAACGACAGCACACCCGCGCGAGCGAGCATCCGACCGTGCCAGTGAGCGTTGAGGCGGGCTACCACGAGTGCCACCATCTACTGTAGCGGTGCGCCCGGCGCGAGATCAAGCACGGACGCGGTCGCCCGGGCGCTAGCGCGCCTGCATGCGCTCGAGACGGTGAGTCGCAATCCGCGCCAGCAGCGAGCAGATGAGCACGATCGTCACCAGCACGAGCGCGCCGGCCCAGGCCTGGCGATGCCAGTCCTCGTAGGGCGAGATCGCGTAGGTGAAGACCTGCACGGTGAGCGACGCGATCGGCTGCGTCAGCTTGGTCGTGAAGAACCGGTTGTTGAACGACGTGAAGAGCAGCGGCGCGGTCTCGCCGGCGATGCGCGCCAGCGCCAGCACGACGCCGGTGACGATGCCCGGCAGCGCCGCCGGCAGCACGACGCGTGAACACGGCGCGGGCGCGCGTCGCGCCGAGCGCCAGCGCGCCTTCGCGCATCGTCCCCGGCACCAGCAGCAGCAGTTCCTCGGTGGTGCGCGCGATGATCGGAATCATCATGATCGCCGAGCGCGAAGCCGCCGGCGAGCGCGCTGAACTGCTTGAACGGCAGCACGGCGACGCCGTACACGAACACACCGATCGACGATCGACGGCACGCCGTTCAGCGTGTCGGCGGCGAAGCGGACGATCGACGCGAACCGGGTGCCGGCGTACTCCGACATGTAGACGCCGCTCACGATCGCCGATCGGGATCGCCAACAGCGCGCCGAGGCCGCGTCAGGATCAGCGTGCCGACGATCGCGTTGCGCCATGCCGCCGCCGGGTTCGCCCGACCGGCTTCGGCATGTGCGTGAAGAAGTCGAGGTTGAGCGACTGCGATGCCCTGGCTGACGACGAAAAACAGGATGAAGGCGAGCGGCACCAGCGCGACGAGCACCGACGCCGGCGCAGAACGCCGACGAAGAGCGACGACAGCAGCTTGCGCCGGCGGGTCCGGCATCATGCCGCCGCCTCCGCCGCCGGCTCGCGGCCGGTCCGGCGCCGACCATCGCGCTCCGCGCCATGCTCCAGATCAGCAGCCGCGAGAGCGAGTTGACGATCAAGCGTGATGATGAACAGCACGAGGCCGATTTCGACGAGCGCCGCTGAGGTAGAGATCGGTCGGCGGCCTCGGTGAACTCGTTCGCGATGACCGCCGCCATCGTGTACTGCGGCGCGAACAGCGACGCGGACATCTTCGGGTTGTTGCCAATCACCATCGTCACCGCCATCGTCTCGCCGAGCGCGCGGCCGAAGCCGAGCATGATCGCGCCGACGATGCCGGTGCGCGCGTAGAAGAGCGCCGCGCGGATCGCCTCGAAGCGCGTCGCGCCGAGCGCGTAGGCGCCTTCGCGCTGCGCCGGCGGGCACCGACTTCAGCACCTCGCGCGCGACCGACGAGGTGAACGGAATGACCATGACCGCGAGGATCAGCGCCGCCGACAGCATGCCGACGCCGAGCGGCGGCCCGCTGAAGAGCGGCAGTCGCGCAGCGAGTCCGGCGGCATCGACGTCTCGAACGCGCGCACCGCCGGCACCAGCACGAAGATGCCCCAGAGGCCGTAGACGATCGACGGGAATCGCCGCGAGGAGCTCGGTGAGGAACACGAGCGGCTGGCGCAGCCGACGCCGGGCAGAGCTCGGAGATGAAGACGGCGATGCCGAGCGCGATCGGCGTCGGCGATGCAGCAGCGCCAGGATCGACGAGTAGAGCGTGCCCCAGATGAACGGCAGCGCGCCGAACTCGCCCGGCGACCGGATCCCAGACCTCGGTCCGCCAGAAGTCGAAGCCGAACTTCTGGATCGACAGCGACGACTGGCGCGAGCAGCTCGAAGCCGATCGCGGCGACAATGACGACGAGGACGAGCGCCGAACGCGCCCGTCCCCATGCGGAAACCCGAGGTCAGTTCGCTGCTCCTGGCCAGCCGGCGTCTCGACGCCGAGCCTCGCGCGATGACGCTCGACTACGAGACCTTGATCTTCGCGAGCGCCGCCATCTCGAGCTTGACGACCGACTGCCGGCAGCGGCGCGTAGCCGAGATCCGCGCAGTAACTTCTGACCGTCGGTCAGCGCCCACTTCACGAAGTCGACCATCGTCTTCGCCTGCGCCTTGTCCTTCGGGTTCTCGTAGAGCAGCAGCCAGGTGAACGACGAGATCGGATAGACGCCCTTGCCCGGCGCGTTGGTGATCGACACGCGGAAGTCGGCCGGCATCGCCTTGCCGCCGCTCGGCGGCCGCGGCGGTGACCGAGGCGACCGTCGCCTTGACGAACTCGCCGGCCGCGTTCTGCACCGAGCCGTAGCTGATCTTGTTCTGCAGCGCGTAGATCAGCTCGACGTAGCCGAGCGCGCCCGGCGTCTGCGTCACCAGGCCGGAGACGCCTTCGTTGCCCTTGCCGCCGACGCCGATCGGCCAGTTGACCGCGGTGGCGACGCCGACCTTCGTCTTCCACTCGGGCGACACCTTCGACAGGTAGTCCACCCAGATGTAGGTCGTGCCCGAGCCGTCCGAGCGATGCACGACGGTGATGTCCGTGGCCGGCAGCTTCACGCCGGGGTTGAGCTTCGCGATGCGCCGGATCGTTCCACTTCGTGATCTTGCCGAGGAAGATGTCGGCCAGGACCGGGCCGGTGAACTTCAGCTCGGCCGTCACGCCCGGGATGTTGTAGACCGGCACGACCGCGCCGAGCACGGTCGGGAAGTGCAGGATCTTGCCCGGCGCCGCCTGCAGCTGCTCGTCGGTCATCGGGCCGTCGGTGGCGCCGAAGAACACGGTCTGCGCCTGTCACCTGCCGGATGCCGCCGCCCGATCCGATCGACTGGTAGTTGATCTGCAATGTTCGGGTGCAGCTTGTTGTACTCGTCGAACCACTTCGAGTAGATCGGGTACGGGAACGTCGCGCCCGCGCCGTTGATCTGGAGCGTCTGCGCCACCAGGGTTGCGCCGACGCTCAGTGAGACAACCGCGACCGCGGCCATGATTTTTTTCATCATGTGCTCCGTCTTCAAAATAATCAGTTGCCGCAGGTTACGGCAGAATGTACCGGACGTTGACGTACACCATGTTCAGCTTGGCGCTGGCCGGCGTGTTCACCGGCGGGGAAAATGGAAAGCGCTCGAGGTACGAGTACTGCACCATGATCTGCATGCCGCCGATCTTCGGGTCGCGGAACAGCGTCTGTGTCAGCCCGACCGTCAACTCGTTGATCTTTTCGTTTGCCGACTGGGAACCGTCGATGCCGAAGCCAATCGGCGTCTTGCCGTTGGCATCAAGCGTGACGTTCTTCGTCGCGCGGACGACGCTGTAGTAGCCGTAGACCAAAGACTTTTTAATCGTGTCTTCCGCGCCGTAGATGCCGGACCACGAATCGACCAGCGAGATCTGCTGGTTGCCGGTGACGATGAAGTCGGGGATGTTGGCGTTGGCGATGTAGCGCCCGCCGCCGCTACCGAAGAAATTGGTGGCGACGAGACGGAAGTTCGCCATCGGTTCGATGACGGCGTTGATCGAGCCGGCGGTACCGGTGGCCGTCGCCGTGGAACTGTCGACCGGGTTGAACGTCTTGTAGCCGCGAATAAGGAACGCGGCGTCGATGTGCTGATGCGTTTTTTCCGACTTCGGATCCCACGCGATCTTGCCGATGATGTCGGGATAGGGGTTCGGCACCGGGCTCGCCGAGCCGAGGTTGCCGGCGCCGGTGTCGACTTCACTCGCGGGGAACGGCGCAGGCAGCACGACGGAGCTGCCGACATACTGCTCGGGGTTCTCCAGGGCCAGGCCGGCGGTCAGTGAGTCGACTGGCGTGCGCGATGAAGCGGAAGCCCATCTCACGACCCCAGGGCAAGCCATTCTGGTAGTTCGTGTCCACCACCTGGCTGTAGAAGATGTCGCCGGGCACCGGTGACAAGCCCGTCCGGTTGGGCGTCATCATGCTCCAGGACTGGCCCGCGAGGAATTCGAACTTCCCGGTGATGAACTGCGCCCAATAGAGGCGCATACGGAGAGTGTTCGCGTTGCTTGTGACGTTCAAATTGGTCGCCGTATTGCCGAGGAAGTCGGCCTCGAGGTAGCCCTTCAGGCTGGCCTGACCGACCTTGCTCGTCGCCTGAAGCGTGAGCCGAGAGTTCTGTGCCGAGAACCGGGTCTCGCTCAGATTGCCGGTCGGGTTTGGCGCCCCGGCCGCCGTCGTCGTGAAAGGAATCGTGCCGAACGAGGTGCCGATGCCGGTGCCGGGATTCGTGGAGCGCGTGATCACGGTCGCATCCATGAACCCGCCGATGGTGATGTCCGAGTCGCCGATGTGGATGCTAAGCGGCGAAGTCGGCGTGGCCGCTCCACCTCCCTGCTGATCCGGACCGGGGTCCGCAGCGGGCGGCGGATCGGCCGAGGGTCCGCCGGCAGTCGATTGCGCGGACGCGGCAGTAACGGTCGAGATAGCAAACACGGCAGCGAGCAAAAGGGTCGATCGCGAACGGAACAATTGAAGCCTCCTTCTCGCGGCGCTGTGCTCACGAGGAGACTGGATGCTATCGGCCTCAGATGTCCGGCATGCGTCGCCCATGTTACGGGCCTGTTAAATCACCTAGTCACCGCCCAGGTGCAGCGGTGTTTACCCGGCAGTTGTCTTTACGTCATACAGCCTCACTAGCATCGGTCTCCTTATAAATCCTTTCGGAGGTGACTTGATGCGACTGTCTCTGTCCCGTGTCTGCGCGCTTGTGCTTGTGCTTCTGGCCGTCGGTGTCGGCCGCGCCTCGGCACAGTTTGAAACCGCTTCGGTCGTCGGAACCGTCCATGACGCGTCCGGCGCCGTCGTGCCCGGCGCCAAAGTGACGCTGACCAGCAGCGCGACGGGCGTCGCGCTCACGCGCACGACCAGCAGTGACGGCGTCTACGAGTTTGCCACCGTGCGCAGTGGCATTTATATCGTCACCTCGGAGAAGGACGGCTTCTCGCTCGCACTGGTGGACAACGTGCAGGTGCAGGTCGGCGCGCGCCTGCGCGTGGATCTGCAGATGGCGGTGGGACAGGTGAGTGAGAAAGTCGAGGTTACCGCATCGGCGCCGCTCATCGATACGGACTCGAGCCAGCGCAGCCAGGTGATTACCGGCGACCAGATGCGCGAGCTGGCGCTGAACGGCCGGGAGTACTCGTCACTGGCACTGCTCTCGACCGGTGTCCGGCAATCATCGCTCAACAAGAGCAACAACGGCACCCCGCGCGAAGGCGCATTCAACGTCAACGGACTGCGCAGCACGTTCAACAACTTCCTGATCGACGGCGTCGATAACAACGCCTACGGCACCAGCAACCAGGGATTCTCGAACCAGGTGATGCAGCCATCACCGGACGCGGTCACCGAATTTCGGGTCGTCACCAACAACCAGAGTGCGGAGTACGGCCGCGCGGCCGGCGCCACCGTCAATGTGGCGTACCAGAGCGGATCGAATCAGTTCCATGGCGCCGGGTGGGAGTTCTTCCGCAACACCGCACTGAACTCGACGACGTATTTCCTGCCCGCCGGACGGACAGAAACCGCCGCTGCACCCGCAATCAGTACGGCGGTGTGCTCGGCGGGCCGATCGTGCCGAGCAAGGCATTCTTCTTCACCGACTACGAGGGATTCCGCCAGGACAAGAAGGCGACCGGGTTCTCGACGCTGCCGACCGCGGCGCAGGACGCCGGATTCCTGCCCGTCGACATCCGCGATCCCCGCACCGGCATCGTCTACAAAGCGGGCACACAGATTCCGATGACGGCGTTCGCGAAACAGGTGCTGAGCGGCCTGCCGGCGCCGAATGTGGCCGAGCGCTGCGAACAACTACTCGATCGCGCAGGACTTCACCAACGACACCGACAAGGCGGGCGGCAAGGTCGATCTGCAGCTGAAGCCCGACGCTGTCGATGTTCGGCCGCTACGGATGGCGGAGTCTGAACACCAACGATCAGCCACCGATTCCGCTGCCCGTCCGGCGGCGGCGGCAACGGCAACATCTATGCGACGAACAAGCAACTGGTGCTCGGCTCGACCTGGGTCACCTCCGATCTCTCGCTGCTCGAAGTGCGTTTCGGATGGTCGAACACCCAGGGCGGCAAGAACCCGCCTGCGCTCGGCACCACTGACAGCTTCGGCATCAGTGGCCTGCCGACCGATCCGCGTATTGCCGGTGGACTGCCGTCGGAGAGCATCACCGGCTACTCGGCGTTCGGCCGCCAATCGACCAACCCGCAATGGCAGTATCCGACCGTGTGGAATCCGAAGATCAACTACTCGTGGTTGAAAGGACAAGCAGTCGCTGAAGGCGGGCTACGAGTTCCAGTACATCAACGTCGAAGTGCAGGACGTGAATCCGCTCTACGGCCTCGACAACTACACGGGTCAGTTCAGCCGGCCGGCCGGCGCGGCATCGGCCAATCTCTACAACCTCGGCGACTTCATGCTGGGGCTTGCGCTCGCAGTACTCGCTGAGCACGTTCCTGGTGGCCAACATGCGCCAGAACCTCCACTTCGCGTACGTGCAGGACGACATCCGCGTCAACGACCGGCTGACGCTCAACGCCGGTCTGCGCTACGAGTACGCGACGCCGATGTGGGCGGCGAACAACGTGCTGACGAACTTCGATCCGTCCACGGTCAAAATGATCGCGGCGACCGACGGCTCGGTGGCGGACCGCGCGCTCGTGAATCCGGATCGCAACAACTTCGGTCCGCGGCTCGGCCTCGCCTACACGCCGATCGACAAGACCGTCGTGCGCGGCGGCTGGGGCATCAGCTACGTCCACGTGAACCGCATCGGATCGGCCAACCTGCTCGGCATCAACGGACCGCAGGTCGTGCGCGCGGCCGTGACGCAGACCGACCCCGCGGCCGCGAGCTTCCGCCCCGACTGAACAGGGTTATCCGGCTGGACTCACGGATCCGTCCGCGTTCAACCCACTGACCGCGCTGGTCAGTTACATTCCGCGCGATTTCCAGTCGAGCCCGGTCCAGAGCTGGTACGCGTCGGTGCAGCGCGAGTTCGGGCCGAGCATGCTGATCGACCTCGCCTATGTCGGCAACCGATCGACCGATCTTCTGCTGGTGGCCGACTACAACCAGGCCACGCCGAATAACGCCGCCGGCACGATTCCGCTGGCGGCACGCCGGCCGATCCCGACCTTCGGCGACATCACCTATGTGTTCAACGGCGGCAAGTCACGCTACGACGCCTTCCAGATGAAGTACGAGTGGCGGATGGGTTCGCAGATTTCGCTGCTCAGCTCGCTGACGCTCTCGAAGGCGATGGACAACGGCGCCGGATCGCTCGAAAACCAGAACGGCAACTATCCCGGGCCACAGGACATCAACAACCTCGCCGCCGAGTACGGCGTGTCCGGCTACAACCAGCCGTACAACAGCACCACCAGCTTTATCTGGTCGCTGCCGTTCGGCCGGGGCAAGCGCTGGGGCGGCGACATGTCGCAGGCGATGGACCTGCTTGCGGGCGGCTGGGAAATCAGCGGCATCAACACCATCACGCCCGGCGAGATGGTCACGTTTACCTACTCGCCTGCCGCCGACGCGCAGGTGTCGGCGATTACGAACGACTTCTCGGGCGCCAACAACTACCGGCCGAACGTCACCTGCGACCCGTATGCGCCGGCAGGTCAGCAGTCGATCACCAACTGGTTCAACGCGGCCTGCGTGTCGGTGCCGACCGACCCGAGCCAGCCGTTTGGTAACGCGGCTCGCAACACCGTTCGCGGACCGAACTACATGACCTTCGACATGGCGGCGTCGAAGAACTTCGCGCTCGCCGGACAGACGCGGCTGCAGTTTCGTTTCGAAGCCTTCAACCTGTTCAACCGCGTCAACTTCACGGCGCCCGCTGCAAATCGCAGTAGCTCGACGTTCGGCACGATCACCTCGACGTACGACGCACGCCAGTTGCAGCTCGGCGTCAAGCTGCTCTGGTAGCCGGAACGGTCAGGGTTGGGCGAATCAGTCGGCTGGGCCGCGATTCCGGATGGCGCGGATCAGCGGGGAGTAAAGATGTGGGGCGGTCCTGACAAGGCCGCCTTCCCCGCTGGGATTAACATGTGGGGCGGCCCTTTCAGGGCCGCCTTTTACCCACCGGGATCAAAACGCCGAGGGTGGTTGGCTGCGTCGCCGGGAATTTCGTACAGGCAGAATAGTTTCAGCGGTGGCTGGATGGGACGGTCGACACAAGAGCGAGCGGTCGACGTGGACGTTAGTTCGAGCGAGGTCGTCCGTCAGCTCGCGAGCGCCATCGCGGACGCCGGAGTCGGCAGCGACCGGCCGCGACCTGGGTCAGGGCCGTCGAAGATAGCGGCGCGGACCGGACGGTGGAACAGCCCATCACGGTCCAGCAGGAACTCAGCGCGGACCAGCGAGAGCAGCGCCTCTTCACAGCAGTCGGCGGAGAGGCTCCACAGGCGGCACGCCTGCGGCAGCGTCACCCGCAACATCGGCCACTCGATGAAGTCGATCTGGATTCGTCGCGTCACGTCCTGAATATCGACCACAGCCATCGGCGTTCTCCTCGAAAGCGTGTCCATGGCCAACCATCTCGTACAGCGGTGAACATGGTGTGTCGTACCGCTTGCCGGTCCGTAAAATTGATCCGAGTCCGAGGACTCCATCTGTATCGCCTTCGACGATGTGGGCGGGCCGGGTGACGGCGGTCGGCGCTCAGCGTTCGGCGAAAAGCGTACTGACCGAAGGTAGGCGGCAATCCGCCGCCAGGCCTCGCTCTCTTCTCACCGAACTCTGATCGCCGACCGCATCATGCCGCCCACGAGCCGTTGCGATAGAGCGTCAGGGCGACGTCGACGTTCGATCGCAGCGTCCGCGCGATCGCTTCCCAGGTCTTCTCGCATCGCAGCAGCGTCTTCCACGAATACAGGTGCTTCGGCTTGTGGAAGTCGCTGTTGGCGATGTACGGGTAGTGCTTCAGGCTGGTCACCGAAAACAGGTCGTCGCGGTTGGCGGCTTCCCACACGTCCACCAGCTCGGCCAGCCGCTTGCGGTGATCCCACAGGTAGCACGTGCCGATCTCCATCCGCCGCGTCGTGCGATGGTGCGGATGGCAGGCGATGCTCAGCGCGCCCTGACTGCGAATCGCCCGCAGGATGTCCTCGGCCGGCTGATCCGCGCTGATGTACTCGCTGAATGTTCAGCGCGACGATGTGCGAGTTCTTCTTGCTGCGGATGTGATTCTGCGTAATCTCGGCGCCCGGAAGCACCAGCATGCCGTAGAGGCGCTTCGCGCGGCGCGCCTCGGCGGCGATGTCGTCGAGGTAGGCCGCGAAACGATCCTCGGTCACCGAGAACTCGCGGCGGCCGAGCGTGATCAGGCGACCGGCTCGCGCGAGCAGATCGCGCTTCATCAGGATGTGGTCGGTGATGGCGATGACGTCGAAGCGGCCGGTCTTGCCGTAGAGATCGACGACCTCGCGCAGCGACAGGCGACCGTCGCTCCACCGCGTGTGGACGTGAAAGTCGCAGAGCAGGAACGGTTCGTATCCCGGCACGCTATACCCTCACATCCAGATGATCGCGCGTCGGCGGGTCGATGACGCAGGATCTCGGACCAGAAGTTGCGCGACGTAGAGGCCGAACACCGCGCGCTTCCCCATCGCGCGGTAGCGCCGCGCCGACGTCCACACCCAGCAGTCAGGGCACATCGCGACGCGTCCGATCGGCGTCAGCCGCCGGCCGAGGTTGGTGTCCTCGCCGTGGAACTCGATGCGTGCGATCGAAGCCGCCGATCGGCCGCCAGCGCCTCGCGCCGCACGGCGAAGTTGCCGCCGTAGAGGATCGCGCCGAGCCCGAGCAGGTGGTGCACCACGGCGTGCGTCGGCGGCGCGACGAGCAGATCGTAGAGGCGGATGAAGCGTCCGGCCGCTGCGGTCCCAGTCGTAGAACCGGTACGGCCCGGTCACGGCGACGGGCGCGTCCGCTCGTCGAAAACCGCGCGTCCACGCGCTCGAGCCAGGTGATCGGCGCGCGGCAGTCGGCGTCCACGTAGGCGACGATGTCGGCTTGCGCGAGGCGGCGGGCGGTTTCACGCGCCACCACCAGCCCTTTCTCGGGCTCGTCCACCACGCGCACGCCGGGAACCGCGCACGCCACGGCGCCGCGTCTCGTCGGTGCTCGCGTTGTTGATGACCAGGATGTCGTCGGGGGGACGGGTCTGCGCCCGCAGAGAATAGAGGCAGCCGGGAAGCAGAGCGGCTTCGTTATACGCGCAGACGATCACGGTGATCGTCCGGCTCATCGTGCGGCGTTGCCCATCGATCGCAGGATAGCCGGTCGGTGTAACAGCGCCGCGGCGACGAGATCACATCAGTGCGACGTCTTTTCGAGCGGCTCGAGGATGATGAACCAGCTTTCGCAGTCGGTGCGCGAGCCGCCGGCCAGCGTCGCGGTGAACACCAGGTTGAGCGACGGAATCTCCCAGCGCTGCTTCGCGCGGCCGCCGTCCATCGGAACGCGGAACGGCTTCAGCAGGTTCTCCGGTGAGTCGTGCTCGCGGTGCTCGTCCTGAACGCCCTTGAAAATCGCGAACTCGCGTCGAGGTCCCATGTGGACTTCGAACTGACCGACGCCGTTGACGACGTGATCGTAGACGCGCTCGGCGTAGGAGCCGTCGTTTTCGCGGCACGACTGCCAGTTGCCTTCGAGCACCTTGTTGGTGTCGGCGGAGAACGGCCGGAAGAGTTGCGCGGAGGCGGGGACGGCCGACAGCGCGAGCGCCGCCGCGGACAAGCCGGTCACCATCAGGAGTGTTCGAGCCAGCGACTGACGCACGGTGCTCCCTTTCCCTGAAACGCGTGAACGTGCGATGAGGATACCATCCTTGGTCCGGTTCGTTAACCCACAATTAACCGCGGGGAAACAACGGCGCAATCTCCGACCATTACTGTCTGCTCGGGGGTTGATGCCCAGACACCGCGTACTCATCGTCGAAGACGAACAAGACATCGCCGGACTCATCAAGCACACGCTCGAGCGCGGCGGCGACGCCGAGGCGCAGATCGTGGGATCGGCGACGCCGCGCTCAAAGCGATCGGCGAGCGTCCGCCGGATCTCGTCATCCTGGATCTGAACCTGCCGGTGGTCGGCGGTCTCGAGGTCTGCAGGATTCTACGGTCGCGGGCGGACATGCCGCACGTGCCGATCATCATGCTGACGGCGCGCACCAGCGAGGACGATCGCGTGTCCGGGCTGGAACATGGCGCCGACGATTACGTCACCAAGCCGTTCAGCCTTCGCGAACTCAACGCGCGCGTGCGCGCGGTGCTGCGGCGCGGCGCCAACGGTGCCGAACGAGCGGCCGGGCGGGCTACTCCGGCGAACACCTGGTCGCCGATTTCGATGCCATTGCCATCACCGTGGACGGCGAGCCGGTGCGGTTGACCCGGCGCGAATTCGAGCTGCTGCACTATCTGGTGCAGAACAAGAACCGGGTGGTGTCGCGCGATCGGCTGCTCGAGCGGGTGTGGGGATACGAGCGGCTGGTCGAGACGCGATCGGTCGACGTGCACGTCGGCCGCCTGCGCAACAAGCTTCGCAGCGCCGGCCGGCAGATCGAAACCGTGGTCGGCCTCGGCTACCGGTTCGTCGATTGACTGGCTCTTGGACCGTCTCGGCTGTACAGTCTGTCTAACACGTCGCCCGTTCAATGGGCGTGAGGAGGAGGATTGTCATGGCCGAGCCTGTCCAGAGCTTTCAGAGCCATACCCGATGGTATCCACCGTTTCATTACGTTGCGCTGCCTATCCTGTTCGGGAACTTCCTGTATCAGGGTTATCACGTGTTCCAGGCGCCTTCGTTCTACACGGTCTGGGGCCTGATCCTGGCGGTCGGGCTGCTGGGATTGGCGGTGGCGACTCGGCAGATGGTGATTTCGGTACAGGATCGCGTGATCCGCGTCGAGGAGCGTCTGCGCCTCCATCGCCTGCTGTCGGCCGATCTTCAGCCGAAGGTCGACTCGCTGACCAGGGGACAGCTGATCGCGATCCGCTTTGCCAGCGACGGCGAAGTCGAAGGACTCGTGCGCGACATGTTGGCGGGCAAATACACGACGCAGAAGGACATCAAGGGCGCCGTGAAGAACTGGCGGTCCGACTTCCTGCGGGCGTAACGACCGCGGCTCTGAAAGGGCCGCGCTACTTCTTCAACGCGCGCAGGATCTTCGGCGTCAGCAGCCAGCGCAGGTCACCGGGGCTGACCGGCGGAACTTCGTCGAGATCGATGCGGCAGATGGCGCCCTTCTTGAACTCGAGCGCGTGCCGGGAACCGATGAGGCGCGCGCCGAGTTCACCGATCGACGGCTCGTGTCCGACCAGCGCGATGCGCTGGCGACGTCCGTGCTTCTCGAGGTCCGCGATGATCGCGGCATACGAGCCGTCAGGCGCCAGCGAATCAATGTTGATCAGGGATGGCCGGGGCTCGAGGCCGCCGGCCACGATTTCCGCGGTCTGCCTCGCTCGCACAAGAGGGCTCGTCAGGACGATGTCGATGGTGACACCGATTCGGGCGAGGCCTCGCGCCGCCTTGCGCATGCGCGATACGCCATCGGGAGTCAGCGGCCGCTTGTTGTCGTCCGGCCACGCCTCGCCGCGCTCTTCGGCAAGCCCGTGACGGATGATGTACAGCTCGTAACGGCTAGCCACCGCCTAGCTGGCCCTCATCCGGCGCGAATCAGCCGCGCGCGCCGCGGGCCGGCCCTTCTCGATGCCCGACCACGCCATCGTCAGATCAATGATCGCGTCGCGCGAGCGCATGTAACGCGCGTGCAAACGCCGGCAGTCGTTTTCGAGCGTGACGACCAGCCCGTCGAGATCGCGCCACAACGCCAGGTTCGGTGGCGTCAGCGCCGCCTGCACACTCCGCACGCGTTCGAGCAGCACGGCGAGGTCGTGCATCTGGCCGAGCAGTTCCTGGCTCCGCCGCAGTTGCTTCAGCGGCCCGGCAGCCGCGGCGCCGCCGCCTTCGGCGAGCAGCTCGGCCGCGTAGCGCAGCTTCTTTATGGCAATGCGAACCGCGTGGAGCCGTTCGGGCATGTAGACAGCGCCCGCCTCGTTGACCGACGACAGCAGGTGCGCCGCGCGGCGCGCCACCCGCGCCTCGATCACCCAGCGCCAGCTGCGATCGGCATGCGTGGGCTCCGTGGTCTCGGCATCGCCGAGCTCGGTAACCACGCGATCCAGCTTGCGCGCGATCCGTCGCATCTCGTCGGCCGGCACACGCGCGGCAAAACGCTTGCGCGCTGCGTCACGTTCTTTCGCGACGGTCATTCCGACGCGGCCGACCGCTCCGGATCGCTCGCGGCGTGAGAGGTGCAGGTCGTCGAGCAGGTGGGCCAGCACATCCAGTTCGCGGACGACGCCCAGGCGTTTGGTGACCTTGCGCAGCCGCCTGCCAAGTTTGTGGACGGCGGCCGGGTGTTTCACATGGAGCGTGGGCAGGATCTCGCGCAGCCGGCGGGAGGCGACCCGGGCGCGGTGAATCGACGACACGTCGCCCTGCTCGACACCGGCAAGAGTCTTGGTAAAGCTGTCGAGGCGTTTGTGCAGCAGCGCGGCGCGGACGGTCGAGACGGGCATTTTTGTCAGCCGGACGTAAACAGTCATTATAGTTAGAACAGGACAGCAATGCGTATAGCGGCTATCGACATCGGCACCAATTCGCTGCACATGATCGTGGTTCAGGTGCGGCCCGACCTGTCCTTCGAAGTCATTGACCGGGAAAAGGAAATGGTCCGTCTGGGGGCTGGCGGGCTCGATGGCCGGGCCCTGACTCCCGAGGCCATGCACGCGGCCCTGCAGGTGCTGTCGAAATTCAGGCGTCTGGCCGAATCCCATAAGGTTGACGAAGTTATCGCCGTCGCCACCAGCGCGACCCGCGAGGCCGAAAACGGCGGCGAGTTCCTTCGCACCGTCACCCAGCAAACAGGCATTCGCCCGCGAGTGATCTCGGGCACCGAAGAGGCGCGCCTCATCCACCTGGCGGCGGTGTACGGCGTCAGCGGAGCCGGGTGACGCGGCCGTCGTCATCGACATCGGCGGCGGCAGCGTCGAAGTGACGCGCGGCGCCGGCGCCGCCGTCGAACTCGGACGCAGCTTCAAGCTCGGCGTCATCCGGCTGACCGAGCGCTTCGTCAAAACCGATCCGCTGGAATCGCGCGACGAGCGCAAGCTGGTACGTCACATCGACGCCGAAATCGGCAAGTACCTGAACCAGATCGCGCGCGCCGGCTTCGATCGCGTGATCGGGACGTCGGGCACGATCATGAGTCTCGGCGCCGTCGCGGCAGCGGCCGGCGGGCAGGCGCCGGGCGCGCCGCTCCGCAATCGGCGCATTCCGGCCAAGCAGATCCACGCCATGCGCAAGGATCTGGTGTCGCTCGACCTCGAGAAGCGCCTGCGGGTGCCGGGCCTCGAGCCGCGCCGCGCCGACCTGGCGGTGGCCGGCGCGATTCTGCTCGACGAGGTGCTGAAGCGCCTCGGCGCGCAGGAGCTCACGCTCTGCGACCTGTCGCTGCGCGAAGGTCTCGTGCTCGATTACATCGCGCGGCACCGCAAGGAAATCGCCCAGGCCGATCGCTATCCCGACGTCCGCCGGCGCAGCGTCTTCGAGCTCGCCGAGCGCTGCAACTACTGGCCCGAGCACTCGCAGCAGGTCGCGCGGCTGGCGGTGGCGCTCTTCGATCAGACGCGCGCGATTCACGGCCTGACCGACCGCGAGCGCGACTGGCTCGAGTACGCGGCGATCCTGCACGACATCGGCGTGCACATCAGCTACGAGGGGCACCACAAGCACTCGTACTATCTGGTCAAGAACGGCGACCTGCGCGGCTTCGAGCCGGACGAAATCGAGACGATCGCCCTGGTCGCGCGCTACCATCGCCAGGCGACGCCGAAGCGGCGTCACGACGGCTTCAGCGAGCTGCGCCGGCGCACGCGACGCGCGGTGCGGACGCTGGCGGCGATTCTCCGGCTGGCGGAGAGCCTCGACCGCAGCCACGCGCAGACGGTCACCGGACTCGAGCTCCACGACCGCGGCGACGACGATCTGCTGCAGCTGCGCACGTCGGGCGACGCCGAGCTCGAGCTCTGGTCGGCGACGCGTCACGCCGTCCCCGTTCGAACGTCTCACCGGCAAGCCCCTTCGCATCGAAGTGAGCCACAACGCTTATGCTGAACAACCTCAAGCAACCCGCACGAGTACCCGGGCAAGCTGTTCGTCGTCGAGGGCATCGACGGATCGGGGAAGACGACGCAGCTCGGGCTGCTGGCGAAGTGGCTGACCGCCGAGGGCCATCGCGTGTTCGTCACCGAATGGAACTCGTCCGCGCTCGTGAAGGCGGCGACGAAAACCGGCAAGAAGAAAAACGCGCTCACCCCGATGACGTTCAGCCTGCTGCACGCCACCGACTTCGCTGACCGCCTGCTCTACAAGATCATCCCGCCGCTCAAGGCCGGGATGATCGTGCTCGCCGACCGCTACGCCTTCACCGCGTTCGCGCGCGACGCGACCCGCGGCGTCGATCGCCAGTGGGTGCGCGAGCTGTACAGCTTCGCGGTGCGCCCGGACCTGGCGCTGTATTTCAAGGTCCCGATCGAGATCTCGGTCGACCGACTGCTGGCACGGCGCGTCAAGCTGAAGTTCTACGAAGCGGGCATGGATCTCGGCTGGAGCGCGAACCCGACCGACAGCTTCCGGATGTTCCAGGGCAAGGTGCTCGACGAGTATGATGAGCTCGTGAACGAATTCGGGATGGAAGTCATCGACGCCAGGGGCAGCATCACCGAGCAGCAGCGCATGGTGCGTGCGGTGATCGCGCAGCACCTGGACGTGAAAGCCGTGGAGATGACCGATGACGAGCTCGTCTGACCCGCCGAACGAAGGCGCGAACGGAAACGGCCACTCGGGCCGTTACTACGGGCAGGGCATCCCCTACCTGCCGCTCGCACGCCTATCCCGGCAAGCTGATCGCGGTCGAAGGGACCGACGGCGTCGGCCGCAGCACCCAGATTCAGCTGCTGCGCGAGTGGCTCGAGGTGAAGGGCTACGGCGTCATCGAGACCGGCTGGACGCGGTCGGAGCTGATGCAGCCGACCATCGAGCTCGCCAAGTCGAGCAACACGCTCAACAAGCTGACGTTCGTGCTGCTCTACGCGACGGACTTCGCGGATCGGCTGGAAAAGGAAATCATCCCGGCGCTCAAGGCCGGCTTCGTCGTCCTGTCGGATCGCTACATCTTCACGGCGCTCGCGCGCGCCGGCGTGCGCGGCGTCGATCGGCAGTGGCTGCGCAGCCTCTACGGCTTCGCGATCGCGCCGCACATGGTGTTCTACCTGAACATCGACGTGAAGACGCTGATCGGACGCGTGCTCGAATCGCGCGGCATGGATTTCTGGGAATCCGGCATGGACCTCAAGCACGGCGACGACATCTACGACAGCTTCCGCGCCTATCAGGGCCGGCTGCTCAAGGAATACGCCTCGATGGGGGACGAGTTCCACTTCCGCACCCTCGACGCGCGCCGGTCGATCGATCGGATCCAGGACGAGCTGCGCAGACAGGTCGGCGCGTTTCTGGCGGAGCCGGCCGAGAAAACGCACGAGTCGGCCGTCATCACGAAGACCTGACCTCTGCCCGAGCCTTGAACATCTCCAGCAGACCGGTCCATCCACCGGGTCCGCTGATGCCGTTTCGCATGACTTCCGCACCCGGTCCCATGCGCTCGAAGTGGCGATGTTCGAGATCGACTCGCGTGCCGCCGGCCTCTGGAGTAAACCGAATCTCGACTTCGCTCGCTCTGGCGAGATCCGGTTGAAAACCCCATTCATGGGTAATCTGCCAGGCCAGCAGCAGCCGATGCGGCGGATCCCATTCGAGAACCTGGCCCCAGTCGGATTCCGAGCCGTCCTGCTGCTCGGTGTAGCAGCGGCCGCCGACTTTGCCCTCGAGGATGCTTCGCTTCATCGGCGACTTGCCGATGTGGTGGCTGCGCGGCCACCAGGTATCGAACCCGTCGGTGAACACCGCGAACGCGTGTTCGAGGCTGGCATTCACCGTCACGCTTCGCTTCACCGACGTATTAACCACGCTTGCCATCGTGCCCTCCCTTTTCCTGTGTGCCACGCGCCTCCGCTGCCTTTTTGAACGCGGCGAGCGCGTGATTCCAGAACCGGTCGAAGTAGTCGCGCAGCGCGTCCACACCCGCGGGATCCAGTTCGTACAGCCGGCGATTGCCGCTCGGACGATCGACGACCAGGCGCGCCTTTTTCAGCACCCGCAGGTGTTGAGAAACCGCGGGCCGGCTGATCGGAAATCCGCTCGCGAGTTCGCCCACCGGCAGCGGGCCACGGAGCAGGCGCTCGAGAATGGCGCGCCGGGTCGGATCGCCCAGGACGTCCATTTGCGCATGTGTGTAAGTTTGCACTTACGGTAAGTGTATACTTACCTAAAGCCTGAAGTCAATTTAACCCTGCGGAAATGTTGCGCTGCCCGCGGTTGGCTATCGTGAGGACGTGATGTCGACGCTGATCGCCACGCCCCGTGGAACACCGGCACCGGCCCGTACGGCAGGTCCCGACCCTGCACCCGGCAAACCCGCCAAGATCGACGTCTCGAACCTGGACTTCTTCTACGGCGCCCGCCGCGTCCTCGAACACATCACCGTCCAGGTGCGCCCGAACGAAGTGACCGCGCTGATCGGACCGTCGGGCTGCGGCAAGTCCACGTTCCTGCGCTCGCTCAATCGCATGAACGACATCGTGCCCGGCGCCCGCGTGACCGGCGCGGTGTGCATCGACGGTCAGGACATCTACGCGCCGTCAGTCGACGTCGTCGACCTGCGGCGACGCGTCGGCATGGTGTTCCAGAAGTCGAATCCGTTCCCGAAGTCGATCTTCGACAACGTCGCCTACGGACTGCGCATCAACCGGCTGACCCAATCGCGCGAAGAGCTGCGTGGGCGCGTCGAGTCCAGCCTCAAGTCGGCGGCGATCTGGGAGGAAGTCAAGGATCGGCTGCACACCTCGGCGCTGGCGCTCTCAGGCGGACAGCAGCAGCGGTTGTGCATCGCGCGCGCGCTGGCGGTCGAGCCCGAGATCCTGCTGATGGACGAACCGGCGTCGGCGCTCGACCCGATCGCCACGCAGCGGATCGAAGAGCTGATCTATCAACTCAAGAGTCACTACACGATCGTGATCGTGACGCACAACATGCAGCAGGCGGCGCGCGTCTCCGACGTCACGGCTTTCTTCTGGCTCGGCAAACTGGTCGAGTGCGACCGGACCAACAAGATTTTCACCGCGCCCTCGGAGAAGCTGACGGAAGACTACGTCACCGGGAGGTTCGGCTAGATGGCGTCGCCCGAGCCGGGAGTCCGGCACTTTCAGGAGGAGCTCGAACAGCTCAAGGCACGACTGCTCGAGATGGGCGGGCTCGCCGAGGAACAGGTCCGCCTCGCCGTCAAGGGGCTGGTCGATCGCGATCGCGATCTGATCGCGCGGACGCTGATCGGCGACGGCCCGCTCAACCAGCTGCACATCGAGGTGGACAACCGCTGCTTCATGCTGCTGGCGCTGTATCAGCCGATGGCCGTCGACCTACGCGCCATCGTGGCGGCGGTGAAAATCAACACCGACCTCGAGCGGGTCGGCGACCTCGCGATCAACATCGCGCAGGCGGCGCAGCAGTACGTCGGTCACCCGCCGGTCAAGAAGCTGATCGACATCCCGCGGATGGCGACCATCGCACAGACGATGCTGCGCGACGCGCTCGATGCGTTCGTGCGCCGCGACACCGAGCTCGCCCAGCACGTCCTCAACCAGGACGATGGGCTCGACGCCTTGAAGACGCAGATTTTCCGCGAGCTACTCACGTATATGCTGCAGGATCCGGCGACCATCGAGCCGGCGCTCGATCTGATCCTGGTCTCGCGGCACCTCGAGCGGATCGGCGACCACGCCACCAACGTCGCCGAGGACGTCATCTTCATGGTGCTGGCCAAAGATGTGCGCCACCATTCGGCCGAGGGCGCCTAGCATCCGCTCCGCAATCGTCGTTTTTTACGCCGGTAGCGACGCCCTCCCGAAGATTGGCGCCTCGACGTCACCGATCGTCACGACGCGCCACGCCAGCACATCAAGCCACAGCCGCGGTATAAAATAGTCGGATGCAGCCGCAAGTCTGCGTATTGTGCAGACGCCACCCGGTTGACCCGGCCTGGCGGCCCTTCTGCAGCGAGCGCTGCAAGCTACAGGACCTCGCGAACTGGGCGGACGGCCGCTATACCGTCGGCAGCGAACCGGACATCGATCCCGAGGCGGACGCGGACGACCCTTTGAACGCGGATAGTTGAGACCTTTCGTCTATGACCGATACCCTTTCGATTGTCGACAACCGCACCGGCAAAAAATACGACGTGCCGATCCAGGACGGCACGATCCGCGCCATGGACCTGCGCCAGATCAAAACCGGACCCGACGATTTCGGATTGATGACCTACGACCCGGCGTTCATGAACACCGCGAACTGCCGGAGCGCCATCACCTACATCGACGGCGACAAGGGCGTGCTGCTCTATCGCGGTTATCCAATCGAACAGCTGGCCGAAGACAGCGACTTCCTCGAAACGGCGTATCTGATCCTGTTCGGCGAGCTGCCGAGCACGCAGCAGCAGCAGACCTGGGTGCGGGACATCACGTTCCACACCATGCTGCACGAGAACATCAAGAAGTTCATGGAAGGGTTCCGCTACGACGCGCACCCGATGGGGATCTTCCTCAGCACGGTCGGTGCGCTTTCGACGCTCAACCCTGATGCGAAACAGATTTTCGATCGGGAATCGCGGCTCCGGCAGACCAAGCGCCTGATCGCGAAAGTCCCGAGCATCGCCGCCTACGCCTTCCGCCACAGTATCGGCCGTCCCTACAACGCCCCCGACAACGACCTCAGCTTCACCGGCAACTTCCTGAACATGCTGTTCAGGATGACCGAGTTGAAGTATCAGCCCAATCCGGTACTGGCGCGGGCGCTCGACGTGTTGTTCATCCTGCACGCCGACCACGAGCAGAACTGCAGCACGACGACGATGCGGACGATTGGCAGCTCGCAGGTGGACCCGTACTCGGCGCTCGCCGGCGCGGCCGCGGCGCTATACGGGCCGCTGCACGGCGGGGCCAACGAAGCCGTGCTGCGCATGCTGCACGAGATCGGATCGGTATCGAAGGTCCCGGAGTTCATCAAGAAAGTGCAGGCGGGCGACAACGGCGTGAAGCTGATGGGCTTTGGCCACCGCGTCTACAAGTCATACGATCCACGCGCCAAGGTCGTGAAGCGCATCGCCGACCTGGTGTTCAGCGTCACCGGCAAGAACCCACTGCTCGAAATCGCGCTGGAACTGGAGCGCATCGCATTACAGGACGACTACTTCGTCACGCGCAAGCTCTACCCGAACGTGGACTTCTACTCCGGGCTCATCTACCAGGCGATGGGCTTCCCGATGGAGATGTTCCCGGTGCTGTTCGCCATCCCGCGCACTGCCGGCTGGATGGCCCAGTGGGAAGAGATGCTGCTCGACCCCGAGCAGAAGATCGCCCGCCCGCGCCAGATCTACACCGGAGCCGCACACCGTGATTACGTCACGAGGGACAAACGCGGGTAGAATCGGGGCACCATGATCAAAGCGCTGCTCGTGTTCGCGCTCGCGGTGCAGGTCGTCACGCCGGTCCCGAAGTTCGACGCGGGCCGGGCGTGGGAACATCTCCGACAGCTCGTCGCTATCGGGCCGCGGCCGTCCGGCTCGCCCGCCATCGAGCAGACCCGTCAGTACATCAAGGATCAGCTGTCGGCGCTCGGCGTCGCCACCACCGAGCAGACCTGGGAAGACCAGACGCCGATCGACAAAGTGAAGATGGTGAATCTCATCGCCACCATCCCCGGCGCCCACAAGGACCGCATCGTCTTTGCCGGTCACTATGACACCAAGCTCTATCGCGAGTTCCGCTTCGTCGGCGCCAGCGACGGCGGATCGAGCGCGGCGTTCCTGCTCGAACTCGCGCGCGTCCTGAAGAACCGGCACAATCCGCTGACCATCGAATTGCTGTTTCTCGACGGCGAGGAAGCGCGCATGCCGGAATGGCACGGCACCGACAACACCTACGGCAGCCGCCATTACGTCGATCTCGCGAAGCGCGATGGCTCGTTGACGTCGCTGAAGGCGATGCTGCTGATCGACATGATCGGCGATCGCGATCTCGACATCCGCCGCGACACCAATTCGACCAGCTGGCTGACCGACATTGTCTGGGCCGCGGCGCGGCACCAGAACCTCGATGACTACTTCATTCCCGACTCGACCCGGATCGAGGACGACCACCTGCCGTTCCTCGCCGCCGGCGTGCCGTCGGTGGACATCATCGATCTCGATTACGAGCAGTGGCACACCGCGAAGGACACGCTCGACGCGGTCTCGGCGCGCAGCCTGCAGGTGGTCGGAGACGTCGTCCTCGCGGCCTTGCCCCAAATCGAAGCGCGCATTTCCAAGGTCACGCTGACCGGACGCCGGGTCGTCCGGCAGTCGCCGTACCGCACGCTGAAGGCGTCGTACACACAGCCGCCGGCGCGGAAGGTGGCGGCGAAGAAGCTTCAGACCAGGAAGGCGCCGCGACTGCCGCTGTTCCATCACCAATGGTCGCCGCCGGTGACGGAAGCGCACTGACCGGCGTTGTCGTGTCCGGCTTTTCAGCCGGACGGTCAGCGGTGTGCCGTAGTGGCCGGCTTCAGCCGGACGATCATCCCTGATACCCGTTCGCGCCCAACTGCACTCTCGTCTTGTCGATCGGATCGTTGAAATACAACTGATCGCCGCCGCTGGTCCGGTTCGCCGGATTCCGATCGACCGTCGCCTGAATCCCCTGCTGTTTCAGCTTCTCTGCCATCGCGTCCGGGTCGAATTCGTCGACCCCGATGCAGAAGTGATTCACGGTGCCCGGGTTGGCGAGTTTGTAGACGCCGAGAAAGCTGGTGCCGAGTCCGAGGTTGATGCCGCCGTTGCCGGGCCGGCTGACCTCTTTCAGCCCGAGCAGCTTCGAGTAGAACGCGGCTGAACGCTCGACGTCGGTGACGGCCAGCGACACGTGATTGATGGTCCGTCCCTGTGCGATCTGCGTGACCGCGCCCGAAGCCGGCTGCGCCGATGCCGACGAGGCCCCCGCCGCCACCAGGCCAGCGAGCGTCGCCACCAACTCCCGCCGCGACAGCGTCCTTGCCTCGAACCGCCCAACCAACTCCTCGATGTCTGCGCTCATGCATCGCCTCCAGGGTCGATTCTAGGTCAAGTGTGGCGCTACACCGGTCCGGGCTAACCCCGACCCCTCCCTCGCGTCTAATCTGTGCAGATGGACGCGACCGAAGCCTCAGCCGTCCTGGCCCGCGCGCGCCAGGGCGACAACGACGCGTTTCGCGCGCTTGTCGAGCAGCATAGCCGGAGCGCGTTCCGGCTGGCCTTCCGGATGATGGGGAACGAACAGGATGCCGAGGATGTGGTCCAGGAAAGCTTCCTTCGCGCGTATCGACAACTCGGACGCTTCGAGTCCCGCGCGAACTTCGGCACCTGGCTCTATCGCATCGTCGCCAACTGCTCGGTGGATCTGATGCGCTCGAAGCAGGCACGCCATGACCAGGTCCGCGGCGACAGCCTGGATGACACCGGGGCCGTGGAACTGCCGGACGCGAACATGGCGGGACCGGATCGCCTGGCGCAGAGCGCGGAAATCAACCAGCGCGTGCAGGCCGCGCTGCGCGAGTTGAGCCCGCTCGAACGCGCGGCGTTCACGCTCCGCCACTACGAAGGCCGATCGATTGACGAGATCAGCGCCGCGCTCGGTCTGGGAACCAGCGCGGCCAAGCACAGCGTGTTTCGCGCCGTGAGAAAACTGCGGGTCGCGCTTGCCCCGCTGCGGAGTCTGGAATCGTGACCGAACACATCAGCGAAGACGATCTGACGCTCTACTACTACGGCGAGGGCCGGCGGCGCGATGCGATCGAGCGGCACGTCCACGACTGCTCCGCCTGCTCGACGCTGTATCGGGAGATCGCCGGGACGCTGGCGATGCTGACCGAGACGGAGACGCCCGAGCGCGACGGCCAGTATGGCGCCGAGGTGTGGCAACGGATTCGGGGACAGGTTGGGAACCGCGAGTTCGAAGGGTTCCAGCGGTTCGGCGGGTTCGAGAGGTTCGCGTTCGCTCGGTTCGGCTGGTTCTCGGGTCTCAGCGTCGCTGGCGCCGTGGCGGTGTTGATGATGGCGGCCTTTGTCGGCGGACGCGTCTGGCAACAATCGTTGGCGAACCCCTCGCACGTTGCGAACCCATCGAACCCTTCGAACCCCTCGAACGTTGCGAACCCGTCGAGCCCATCGAACTCTCCGAACATTTCCACCGAGAGCCGGCAGCGCATTCTCTACACGTCGGTGGCGGACCATCTCGACCGCTCGGAGCGGATGCTCACCGACATCATGAACACCTCGGGACACGCCGACATCTCGACCGAGCAGCGCTGGGCCAGCGACCTGCTCGACACCAGCCGCCTCTATCGGCAGGACGCCGTGGACGCCGGTGAGCAATCGGTGGCCGGCGTGCTCGACGAACTCGAGCGCAGCCTGCTTGAAATCGTCCACAGCCCGTCGCGGATCAGCGCGGCGGATCTCGAACAGATGCGGCGGCGCATCGACGCGGCGGCGCTGCTCTTCAAGGTGCGGGTGATGAGCGACGAATTGCGGCAGCGCGAGCAGCCGCCGGAACGCTCACGGCCGCGAACGTCAACCCAGACCATCAGCTAATCACATGAACATGACACGCAGCTTTCAGACTCTTCTTGCCGCCGGCGCGATACTGGGGTGGACAGCCGGTGCCCAGGCGCAACCGTCCGAGGCGGCCATCGCCGCGCAACTGGCGGCGATCAATGCGCGGATGGCGGCCGTGCACAACCTGTCGCCGCACGTCGGCGTCGGGATGGACGTGTCGTCGGACGATCGCGCCGACGACCTGTACAGCCAGGGCCGCGACGCCATCGAAGAAGGCCGCTACGATCGCGCCATCCAGCGCTTCAACACCCTGATCGACCTCAAATCGAGCCGCACCGACGCCGCGCTCTACTGGAAGGCCTACTGCCAGGCAAAGCTGGCGCAGCGCGCGGACGCGCTCAACACCCTGGCCGAATTGGAGAAGGACTTCGCCAACAGCCGCTGGATCAAGGACGCCAGAGCGCTCGACGTCGAACTGCGTCAGGCTTCCGGCCAGACCGTCTCGCCGGCGTCGCAGGACGACGAGGAACTGAAGCTGATGGCGCTGCGCGGCATCATGCAGAGCGATCCCGACCAGGCGTTCCCGGTCCTCGAGAAGATGTTGAACAGCACCAATTCGCCGAAGGTGAAGGACCGGGCGCTGTTCGTCCTCAGTCAGAGTCACTCGCCGAAGGCGAAAGAGATCATCGAAGGCGTCGCCAAGGGCAACGCCAATCCCGATCTCCAGCTCAAGGCCATCCGCTACATGGGGATGATGAACGGCGGCGACAACCGTCAGGTGCTCGCCGACATCTACAAAAGCTCCACCGACCCAGCGGTCAAGCGTGCGATTCTTCGTGGCTACATGGTGAGCGGCGACCGCGAGCGCCTGTTCGCGCTGGCGAAATCGGAACCTGACGCCGGCCTGCGCGCCGAAGCCGTGCGGCAGCTGGGCGTCATGCACAGCGGCAACGAACTGAGTCAGCTCTATCAGACTGAGTCGTCTGTGGAGATCAAGAAGCAGATCATCCAGGCGATGTTCGTCGGCGGCGACACCGACAAGCTGATCGCGCTCGCGAAGACCGAGACCGAGCCCGAACTGCGCAAGACAGCGATCCGCAACCTCGGCATGATGAAGCGCGAGGGCACCGCCGAAGCGCTGACCGGCATTTACGCCTCCGATGCGTCGGTCGAGGTCCGGAAGGCGGTCGTCAACGCGCTGTTCATCCAGAACAACGCGTCGGCGCTGGTCACGCTGGCGCGCAACGAAAGGAGCCCCGAGATGAAAAAAGAGATCGTCTCGAAGCTATCGGTCATGAAGTCGAAAGAAGCCACCGACTACCTGATGGAGCTCTTGAAGTGATTTTCCCTTCGCGAGGCGTGATGGTGCGACCTGCGGCGTGCAGCGTGCGAAGTGCGATGGTGTTGGCTGCTGCGCTCGCCGCCGCACCGACTCTCGCACAGGGCCGCATCGCCGGCACGGCCGTCAACGCCAGGCCCGTGGCGCAGAGTCTCGCCGCCGAGGTCCGCGCGACGGGGGGACGCCACACCGCGAGCTGGATCGGCTACCGCATGCCGATGGCTGCCGGTCCCCGGCAGATGTGCTGCTACGACTCGATCTCGAGCGGCGGGCCTGCCAGCGCCGGCATCTGCCGCCTCGAAGGCGGCGGCGGCATTTCGATGTCAACCGGCGACTCACGCGATCTTCGAAGCGCGCGTGTCGCGCTCGAAACGCCGACCGAGTTTCTGATCCTCGCTCGTCTGGAAAACGGCGCGGTCACGCGGATCCGGACGTTCTCGCCGGATTGCGACGTGGATGCGGCCGGCGTGTCGTTTACCTGGCTCACAGACGTGAAACCGGACGACAGCCTCGGCTGGCTCGCGTCACTGGTCACGTCATCCGCTGAGAGCGGCGACGGACACGACCGCGTCGGCAAGACCTCACTCGCGGCGATCGCTCTCCACGAGGGCGGTGCGGCCGATCGCGTGCTCGAAGGCTTCGTCGATTCCGGGCGTCCGGAATGGCTGCGGGGCGAGACGGCGTTCTGGCTCGGCTCGACCCGAGGTCAACCGGGCGCTAGCCTGATGGCGCGGATGATGGCGCAGGATCCGAGCGACAAGGTTCGGGACAAGGTGACGTTCGGATTGTCCGTGAGCAAGTCGCCGCTGGCGTTGACGACGCTTGTGGCGGCGGCGCGTGGCGACCGCAGCACCAAGGTCCGCGGTCAGGCGTTGTTCTGGCTGGCGCAGAAAGCCGGCCGCGACGCGCTGGCGACGATCTCAGGCGCGCTCGACTCCGACCCGGACACCGAGGTCAAGAAGAAAGCAGTGTTTGCCCTGAGCCAGCTGCCGGAACATGAGGGCGTGCCGAAGCTGATGGACGTCGCCCGCAACAACCGCAATCCGGAGGTCCGTAAGCAGGCGATGTTCTGGCTCGGCCAGAGCAAGGATCCTCGAGCGGTGCAATTCTTCGAGGACATCCTGCTCGCGAAGTAAGCGGCATGGCAGCTCAGGTCGGAATCGAACGCTGCGCCGCGTCCACGATCTTCTGCACCTGCTCGTGGGTCAGGGTGCGGTTCGAGGCCTTGGCGGCCGCGAAGATCCGATCGACGATGTCGTCGGTAGCCGGCAGCCCGCGGCTCTCGAGCCAGAAGACCACGTTGGAGCGTCCTGACACGGGACCGACTTCGATCTCCTGGTGACGTCCGACCAGCGTCGCCGGAACGGCTGCGTAGACGGCGTCCATCAGCGCGCGATCGCCTTTGCGGAACGCCTTCAGGACCGCGGCGGCGTGGACGCCGGTGGCGGTTCGAAAGGCATCAGCGCCGATCACCGGATAGTTCGGCGCGATCCGAACGTCGCACGCCTTGGCAACCGCCCGGCAGTAGTCGCCGAGAGACGTCAGATCCTGATCGCGATAGCCCATCAACACGAGATTGACCAGCAGCAAGTCAATCGGCGTGTTGCCGCAGCGTTCGCCGATGCCAAGCGCGGCGCCATGCAGACGGGTGGCGCCCGCCTCGAGTGCGGCAATGCTCGAGGCGACGCCGAACCCACGGTCGCGGTGTCCGTGCCAATCGATGCCCACGTCCGCCCCGAGTTCGGCGACCACCCTCTTGACGAATGTGACCACCGCACGAGCGCCGGCTGGCGTCGCGTGACCGACAGTGTCGGCGACACACAGCCGCTTCGCGCCGGAGCGGATAGCGGTCGCGAACAATCGCCGCAGCGACTCGGGATCGGCCCGCGTGGTGTCCTCGGTCACGTAGGTGACGGTCAGACCCTCTTTGACCGCGAAGGCGACGGCTTCCGCCGTGCACCGTTCGAGGTAGTCAAGCGTCCACCCTTCAGCGAACTGGCGGATCGGGCTCGAACCGATGAATGCCGTCACTTCGAGTGGCAGACCGGTCCGCTGCTGGATGGCGGCGATCGGTACCAGGTCGGCGATCAGCGTCCGGGCGGCACAGTTCGCGCCGATGCGCAGGCGCCCTTCGACGATCGCCCGCGCCAGTCGCTCGACGTCGCGCTCGACGTGCGGCCCGGCGCCGGGCAGACCGATGTCGGCGGTGTCGATGCCGAGCGCGTCCATTCGGCGAAGAATGTCGATCTTCTCGTCAATCGAGGGTGTTCGCACCGACGGCGACTGCAGCCCGTCACGCAGCGTCTCATCGTCGAGCATCGCCGCGGGCCGGGCGGGACCCGCGGCGACCGCGTCATGATTCCAGTCGTAAATCAGCGGATGCGGCGCAATGCGCACACGGTCACCTGGGAGAAGGGTCGCTGGGTTGCGCGCGGCGTGCGGCCTGAGCGACCGACGCCAGCCCGGCGATGAGGACGACGGCCGCGGCAGCGGTCGCGATCCACAGACCGCGGTTGACTGCGGGCCGCATCCAGTCGTCCATGTTGACGGGAGATGAGAGCGCGGCGTTGCGTGCCGCTGCGCCGGCCGCGGCCAGATACTCACGGCCGGCGACCACGATGACATGGTCGAACACGACGTTCCAGAGAATGATCGCCCACGCGACCCACAGCGCCCGGGCGATACGGGTGGCGGACACCGGTTGCCTGAGCGCCGCGACCCGGCGTCGTGCGGCCGCGATCAGCATATGGACGATTATGGCATCGAGTCCGACGCCACGCGACCCCGATGTGGCGCGACCCTTTCAGGGTCGCGGTTGCTGCGGGACTGAAAGGCCCGCGCTACAGTTAGTGGATCAGTGGCGACGACGCGCGTAGGAACGCAATCCGACGATCAGGATGGCGACAACGACGGCGCCATAGGTGACGAGGGTGGGAGTCTCGCCACCAGGCCTGCGTCCGAGAACGACTGCAAGCAGAATCACCAGCGCGACAGCGACGGCGGTTGCGATCGCTCCGGCCCGTGAACCCGATCGCCCGGCCGGCGGCGGCTGGTACCTGGCGGCGGTGGTCGCGACGCCGCACTTGTAGCAGATCAGCGCCTTATCGGCGATTTCAGTTCCGCAACTTCGACACTGCATACGACGCGCGACTCCCGACTCTCGACTAGCGACCCTCGACTACGGCCTGTAACTATATCCTCAGACCTTCAGCACATCGTCATTGCGGGCCACGAGCGCGTACAGGACCGGCGCGAGGAAAATCGAGAGCGCCAGTCGCGATACCAGGCCGCCGACGATGACGATGGCGAACGGCTTCTGCGAGTCGCTGCCGATCCCGGTGGACATGGCGGCCGGCAGCAGACCGAGGCAGGCGACCAGCGCCGTCATCATGATCGGACGCAGTCGCAGCAGCGAGGCCTCGTGCGTCGCGGTGATGATGTCCTTGCCCTCGAGCCGCAGTTTGTTGATGAACGAATAAAGGATGACGCTGGTCTGCACCGCGACGCCCATCAGCGCGACGAATCCAAGGCCGGACGACACGCTGAAGTTCGTGCCGGTCAGCTTCAGCGCCAGCAGGCCGCCGACCGGTTCGGTGACCAGCACGCTGAACATGATGATCATCGGGAACTTCAAGTTGCCGTAAAGCCCGAACAGGATCAGCAGAATCAGGACGATGGTCATCGGCAGGATGATCGCCATCTGCGACCGCGCCGACAGGTACTCCTTGTATTCGCCGCCCCAGTCGTAGGTGTAACCGTTCGGCAGCGGCACCGCCTGCTCGACTTTCTTCTTGCGCGTCCGCGACGGCGCTCGCCAGGTCGCGCCCCTCGACGCTGAACTGAATGCCGACGAAGCGCGAGTTCGACTCCCGGTAGATGAACGAAGCGCCCTTGCTGACTTTGATATCGGCGAACTGGCTGAGCGGCAGATGCTGACCGTCGGGCGTGGCGATCAGGATGTTCTTGATCGCCTCCATGCTCTGCTCGAAACGGCTCCTGCAGGCGGACGACGAGATCGAACGAGCGCTCGCCTTGAATGACCTGTGTCGCCGGTGCGCCGCCGACGGCGGTCTCGATCAGCGCGTTGATGTCGGCGACGTTCAGCCCGTAGCGGGCGATCTTCGCGCGATCCGGCTCGATCGTCAGGCTGGGCTGCCCGAGTTCGCGCACGAGCGTGACGTTGGTGATGCCCGGCACCGTCGTGATCGCCTTCTGCACCGCCTCGGCTTTCGACTCGAGCGTGCCCAGGTCCGCGCCGAAGATCTTGACGGCCAGCGAGCTCTTGAGGCCGGTCTCGGCTTCGTCCACCGCGTCCTCGGCCGGCTGCGTGTAGTTGAAGATGATGCCGGGAAACGCCTTGAGCTTCTGTTGAATGGCGGCGATCAGCTCCGGCTTGTTGCGCATCGAACCGTTCCAGGCCGGGTCGCCGTACGGCTTCAACCCGACGAAATACTCGTCGTTGAAGAATCCGGTCGGGTCGGTGCCGTCGTCCGGCCGACCGAGTTCGTTGGCGACCGTCGTCACCTGCGGAAAGCTGCGCAGCAGTTCGCGCACCTGCGGCCCCAGCTTCGACGCCTCGTCGAACGAGATGGTGTACGGCATCGTCGCGCGCACCCAGAGCGCGCCTTCGTCGAGATGCGGCATGAACTCGGCGCCGATGTACGGCACCAGCAGCAGCGACGCGCCGAAGACCGACAGACACACCGTGACGGTCACGCTGCGGTGGCGCAGGCACGACTCGAGCAGCCCGGCCGTAGGCGTCGCGCACGCGGTCGTACACCTTGACGGTCGGCTCCTTGACGTGCTTGCGCAGGAAATACGAGCACAGCACCGGCAGCAGCGTCAGCGTGCAGATCAGCGATCCGAGCAGCGCGAAACGCCATCGTGTCCGCCATCGGCCGGAACAACCGGCCCGACGGCCCGGTCAGCACGTAGATCGGCAGGTAGCCGGCGATGATGACGGCGATCGCGTAGAAGATCGGCCGTTCGACGTCCTTCGCCGCCGACCGGATGACGCCGATCAGGTCGTACTTCTGACCGTGCCGCTCCGCCAGCTCGCGGAAGATGTTCTCCACCATCACCACCGCGCCGTCGACGATGATGCCGAAGTCGATCGCGCCGATCGACAGCAGGTTGGCCGGGATGTGACGCCAGTCGAGGCAGATGAACGAGAACAGCAGCGCGAACGGAATCGTCACCGCCACGATCAGCGCGGTCCGGACGCTGAAGAGGAAGATGCCGAGGATGACGAGCACGAGCAGCATGCCGCGCAGCAGGTTGCGCTCGACCGTCTGTGGTCGTCTCGGCAATCAGGTCGGTGCGGTCGTAGTACGGCACGATCTTCACGTCCGGCGGCAGCACGGTGCGATTCAGCGTCGCGGTGAGTTCCTGGACCTTCTTCAGGATCACCTGCGCCTGCTCGCCGACCCGCATCAGGATGACGCCTTCGACCGCGTCGTTCTGCGTTCATGTAGCCGAACTGCCCGAGACGCGGCGCCGCGCCGATGGCGACGTTTCCGATGTCGTTGACGGTCACCGGAATGCCGGCCTTGGCCGAGATGACGACGTGACCGATGTCCTCGAGCGAGCGGACCAGGCCGAGACCGCGGACGTAGTAGAACTGCCCGCCCTGCGAATAGAAGCCGCCGCCGGCGTTGGAGTTGTTGCTCGACAACTGCTGCACGACTTGCGGGACGGTGACGCCGAACGACATCAGCCGGTTCGGATCGATCTGCACCTGGTACTGCATCGTCTCGCCGCCCAGGCTGGAGTCGTCGGCGACGCCCTGAATCGCGCGATAGCGCCGCTCGAGCACCCAGTCCTCGAGAATCTTGAGATCCTGCGCCGATCGGTCCGGGCTCTGAAGCACGTAGCGGTAGATCAGGCCGCTCGGGACTGAACAGCGGCGACATCCCCGGCGTGACGCCCGACGGCACCGAGGCGTCGGCGATGCGCTCGAACGCCTGCTCGCGCGCGAAGTACGGGTCGGTGTCGTACAGGAAGTTCATCGTGATCGACGACAGGCCGTAGAGCGAGATCGAGCGCAGGGCATCGAGCTTCGGGATGCCGTTCATCTCGACCTCGAGCGGGAATGGTGATGAGACGCTCGACCTCTTCGGCCGCATGGCCCGGCCATTGCGACACGATCTGCACCTGCGGCGGCGACAGATCCGGGTAGGCGTCGATCGGCAGGTTCTGGAACGAGATGATGCCCCAGACCGCCGAGACACAGCGCCGCGATCATGACGATGAATCGCTGCGTGAGTGCGAACGAGACGAGACGGTTGATCATGGCGTTACTGCTGGTAAGTGTTGGCGAACTGCAGGAACACGCTGCCCTGCGAGACGACCGGGTCGCCGGCCTTCACGCCGTCGAGCGACCTCGGTCTCGTCGCCCTGCTGACCGCCCAGCTTCACCAGGCGCTGCGCGAAGCGGCCCGGCGACGACCTGCATGTAGACGAACGGCAAGTTCTGCTCGTCGTAGAGCACGGCGGCGGTCGGCACGACGAGCACGTCGCGCGCTGCTTGTCGTGGATCACGATGTCGAGGAACAGATCCTTCTTCAGCATCCCGTCCGGGTTCTGCGTCACGATGCGGACCGGCGTGGTTCGCGTCGCCGGATCGAGCATGTCGCCGACGTACGACACGACGCCGTGGAACGGCTCCGGGAACGACGAGTTGCGCTCGTCCACCTTGTCGCCGACGTGGATCGGCTTCGAGATCCTTGTCGTAGACGTGTCCCTGCACCCAGACGGTGGAGGTGTTGCTGATCACGAACGCGACCGTGGTGCCGGCCTGAATGAACTGGCCCGGCAGCACCATCTTCTGCACCACGGTGCCGGCCAGCGGCGCCCGCATCACCATCTCCGGTCTGATCGGCACGTTCTGCTGTTCCGCCTCGGTGATGTCGGCCTGCACGACGCCGTAGACCTTCAGGGTCTGCAGCGCGGCCTGCAGGTCGGTGGCGGCATCGTTGTAGTCGGCCTGTCGCCGACTCGTAGTCGCGCTCCGACAGCGCCTTGTGATCGAGCAGGTCCTTGCTGCGGTCGAGACTGCGCTTGGCGAGGTCGAATCGGTTCTTCGCCTTGCGATACGTGGACACGGCGGTCGTCATGTCGCCGCTGGCCACATACAGCAGCGGATCGCCGGCTTTGACCTTGGTTCCGGTGTCGGCGACGATGCGGACGATCGGCCCGCTGACCTGCGTGATCGCCTGCGTCGTGTGGTCGTTGTCCCAGTCGACCGTGCCGGTCGTGTGGATCTCCGCGTTCCACGTCGTCTGCTGCACGGCGCGCCATCTGAATGTGCGGCAGCTGATCGGCCGGCACGGTGAAATAGGTCGCCGGCGCGACGCAGCGCCGCCGGCAGGCGCCGGCGGCGTGGCGGTCGCGCGGAGTCGGCTGGCGGCGGCGAGGTGCTCCGGCATGCCGCGCGCTGATCAGCGACGACATAGCGCTGCCGACAGCGGACACGAGCGCGATTCTCACTGCATTACCTGCTTTCCGACCGCGAGATTGATTTGCTGGACGCTGGTCATGTACGCCGCGAGCGCCTGCCGATACGCCAGCTCGGTTGAGCGGTAGGTGCGCTCGGCGTCGAGCAGATCGAGCAGCGTCCCGTTACCGTGCTGATAGACGTAGGTCGTGATGTCGAGCGACTGCTTCGCCTGATCGAGGTAGCCGGAGTTGTACAGCGAGATAACTTTTTCGCTGGTCTGAAACGTCGCCCAGGCCGTGACCACGTCGGTCAGCACGCTGCTCTTCGCGAACTCCTGCTGCTGCACCGCCTGCTGCACGGCGACCTTGCTGTGCGCGATGTTGCCCTGATTGCGATCGTTGAACGGCAGGTCGACCGAGATACTGAATCCGAGGGCGTTCAGGGGGCCGGCGCGGTCGTACTCGAGGCCGCCGGTGATGTCGCGCGCCTTGGTGGCAAGGGCCAGTTCCTCGGTGTGCTGGGCGAGGGTCACGCCGGCCTGCGCAGCCAGCCAATCGGGTCTCGCCTCGAGCGCCGCGCGCTTCAGGTCGTCGAGAGTGGTCGTGTATTTTCGATAGACGAGATCGCCGGTCGACGTCGAAATCGTCGGTCACGTTTTCGTAGCCCACGTTCTGACGCAGCGCGGCCTTGGCCTGCACTGCGGCCACTTCGGCCGATGAGAGATCCTGCTCGAACTGCAGCTTCTGCAGGTTGATTTTGAAGAAGTCCGCCTCGGCGAGGTCGCCCACCCGCAGACGCTCGCGGTTGACCTCCAGCACGTTGTTGAAATTCTTCAGATTCTCTTTGGCGAGGTCGAGCGTCGAGTTGGCGAGCAGGACGTTGATGAACGCCTGCTCGGTCTGGAACGCCAGCTGCCGTTCGGCGTCGCTGGCTGACTTCGCGGCGATATCGGTGGTGTCGTGCGCGACCAGCATGCGCTTGTCGCGCTTGCCGCCACGCTCGAACAGATAGGTGACGGACTCGACGAAATTCTGGTTGTAGGCGAAGTTCTCCCAGGTGAGCATCGCTCGGGTTGAACACCGGAAAATTCTCGTTGGTTGAGGTCAGGACCGGGTTCGGCTTGAGCCCGGCGGTGATCTCGTCCGCTCTCGAGATGTCCACGTTCAGGCGCGTCGCCAGCAGCTGATGATTGCGTTCCCGCGCCAGACGTACGGCATCGTCCATGGTGACGCGCGCCAGGGCCGGCGAGGTGGGCTGCGTGGCTCGAGGCGCGGCCGGCGGCGGCACGGCCTGGGCGCCGACGGACGCCGGGATCGCCACCACCATCATGGCGGCGGCGACGCATCGTCCAAGAGCTGACCATGCGTACATCGATTCTTACTCCTTGAGAAACGCTACAGGCGACGGCGCGACGCCGACGGTTGATACACGTCAGCACTCACGACGGCCGAGAGAAATAGATCAGGACGCCGGCAGTCCAGCCAGCATGGCGGACTCGACCGACTCACTACACCGAAGCAGGGTTCAGAGTTGGACGGGCGGGGAACGGCCGGTAGAACGAACCGCGAGCAGTGTATCGAGCGCGAGGACCTGGAGCGCGACCGCGCGGCCCGCGTCGGTCAGCTGCAGAATGCCGGGAACCGCAACTTCATGGGGATCGGCGCCGACCACACTCGAGGTGCAGGCGGTGCAGTGTTGCGGGGTCTTGAGTTCGCAGAGGAGATCGTGGTGTTCGAAGGGAGACGCGACCAGAAAAACGGCGTACAGCGCGAGCCCGGCAAAGCCAAGAAAGCGGGCGCGCCGATCCGTGCACCTGCCGAGCATCAGTGTTTGATGATACCCCATCCAGCTCATCGACCGATGATGACCTTGAACCGCCCGGCGACACCGCCGAGATCCGACTCGCCGGCCTGCTGCGAGATGCCGCCCTGCCCCAGAATGCCGGGGACGTGAGTGTATTCGGCATCGGCCGCCAGGCCGATCCATCGGTGCAGGCGGAATTCGGCGCCGCCATTGACGACCCATCCCGCGTGGCGCGTGTCAACGTCGTCGCCGGGATCCGCAAACGACGAGGTCTCGGTATACGACCACCAACCCACGCCGGCTGCCACGTACGGCCGCACCCGCGGGCTGAGCCGGAACCGATATCCGGCCGTGATCTCGATCGGGGTGATCGTCACGGTCATCGGGATACCAAGCGGATAGCTGATGCCGTGGCTCAGAAATGCGCGCTGCCCATCTTCCTGGTACCGCGATGCGCCGACCTCGATCACGAATCGATCGTGAATGACGACCTGGCCGCCGCCGCCGAAAAACGGTCCATAGCTGTGGCCGACCGTCGCGTCGAATGTATCAACCGCGGCAAACGACTGTTCGGCGAAGAGGAAGAATGGACGAATCGAGAACGGTGGCGGCAGATCCTCGGCCGCAGCGGTCGCCGCGAGCAGCGATCCGAACAGCAGCAATGCGCCGATGATTCTCACCGGGCGAGACCCAGTCCCCTCAGCGCTCCGCGTGCGTCGATCAGCCCGAACCCGAACAGGTCGTCACGGCCGGATGCGCCGAGGTCGACCGCGCTCTTCTCGAGCGCGTCCTCGATCGCGGCCGGATTGGTGATGCCCTGCTGCATCAGCATCGCGGCCACGCCGGACACGTGCGGCGTCGCCATCGACGTCCCGATGTAGCCGACATAGGCCAGGACGTCGAAACGCGGCGCCGAGTACAGCGACGGCGGCATACAGGTAGGTTTCGATGAACCGGTAGTCGAATGTCTGTTGCCAGACAAACGCCGTAGCGGTCGAAGCCGCGCGTCGGATCCGCCCGGCGCCGACAGTTCGACCTAGCTGCCGGTGGTCGAGTAGTAGGCGTGGCTCTTGGCGGGATCGACCGCGGCCGACCGACACCGCGCCCGGCAGCCGCGACGCGATCTCGGCGATGACCTCGACCGGATTGCCGTCTTCGAACTCGTTGCCGGCCGCGATCGCGATGAAGACGCCCTTGCCGACCGCGTAGCGCATCGCGACTTCGACGACCGGGGCGCTGCCGGCGGCACCGGTCCGGCCGATGCTCATGTTGATGATTTTCGCGCCGTTGTCGGCGGCATAGCGGATGCCCAGCGCGACGATCCGAATCGTCGCCCTCGTGTCGGCGCGCCGAACAGGTAGTCCCAGGTCGCTCTCGATCACCTTCACCGGCATCAGCTTGACGTTGAACGCCACGCCCGCGGTGCCGATACCGTCGTTGGTCAGCTGGCCGATCGTGCCGCTGACGTGCGTGCCGTGGCCGTCGAAGTCGAGCGGCGTGGTCGAATCCCAGATGAAATCGTGCGGCGCGACGATCCGGCCCGCATTGCCGGCGCCGACCAGTTGCGGCGCTGCGGCGTAACGGGATCGTGAGCGTCGCCGAGGGCCGGATACAGCGTTGCCCTCGTCGTCGCGTGAACGCCGGCGACGTCGCGGTAATCGTCGCGTTCTGGTACGCGATGCCGGTGTCGACCACCGCGACGGTGATCGACGATCCCGCCAGCGGCTGAATGTCCCACGCGCGCTCCATGTCGATGAGCGGCAGGTTCCACTGACAGCGTCGAGTAGCAGCGGATCGTTCGGCACGAACATCGCGTGAACGCGATACGCGGCCTGCGCGTACTCGACCTCGGGCCGCTGCGCCGAACGCCAGCGCCGCGGCCTCGGGATCCTCCGCCGGATCGATCCGGACGATGTCGAAGTCGGCGTAGTTCGGCCGCGCGCCCATCACCGCCGTGCGCGACACCGACGACATCGCCGACGCACGGGCGCTGTCGGACGCGGTCGTCGCTTGAAACTTCACGATCACGCGGCCCGGCACATAAGCGCGCCCGACGCCGCCGATGAGTCGCCGAGCGCATGACCGACGCGTGAATCGCGGCGCGGCGGAGTGCCACCGTCGCGCGCCGGGACGTGCGGTGTCGTCCGGCAGCACGCCCTCGTCGATCGCCGGCAGGCCCGAGATGCTCGACGATCGCGAGCCGCGGAGTCGCTCGGTCACCTGTCCGCGCAGCGCCGATCGCGCAGCGACGACGGCGCAGCGCGGCGGAGGCACCGACACGCACGACGAAGACGGTTCATGCGTGTATTCTATCGGGAGCAGACGCGTGGTTACTGCATCGCAGAATTGCCATATGGCTGACACACTGTTTCACAAGGTCTGGGACGCGCACACGGTGCGCACGCTGCCGAGCGGACAGACGCAACTGTTCGTCGGCCTGCATCTCGTCCACGAGGTGACGACGCCGCAGGCGTTCGACATGCTGCGGCAGCACGGCTGGACCGTCGCGTTTCCCGGAGCGCACGTTCGCGACGGTCGATCACATCGTGCCGACGAGCTCGCAGAAGCGGCCGTTCCTCGACGTGATGGCCGAGGAGATGACGGGCGCGCTCGAGCGCAACTGCCGCGACGCCGGCATCAGCCTGTGGGCGCCCGGACAGCGACAACCAGGGCATCGTCCACGTCATCGGCCCCGAGCTCGGGCCTCACGCAGCCGGGCATGACGATCGCGTGCGGCGACAGCCACACGTCCACGCACGGCGCGCTCGGCGCCATCGCCTTCGGCATCGGCACGTCGCAGGTGCGCGACGTGCTCGCGTCGCAGTGCCTCGCGCTCGATCCGCTGAAGGTGCGGCGCATCGACGTCAACGGCCGGCTGCGTCGCGGCGTCTACGCCAAGGACGTGATCCTGACGATCATCCGCCGCCTCGGCGTCCACGGCGGCGTCGGCTTCGCCTACGAATACGGCGGCACGACGCTCGATCGCGATGATCGATCGACGAGCGGATGACGATCTGCAACATGTCGATCGAAGGCGGCGCGCGCGTCGGCTACGTCAACCCGGACGAGACGACGTTCGCCTACCTGCAAGGGCCGGCCGTTCGCGCCGCCGGCGACGCGTTCGATCGCGCCGTCGCGTGGTGGCGATCGATGGCGTCCGACGCCCGACGCGACGTACGACGACCGCGTCGTGTTCGACGCCGGCGCGATCGAGCCGACCGTCACCTGGGGCATCAACCCGGGCAGTCGGTCGCGGTCGACCGAACCGATCGACGCCAGCCCGGACGATGAAGCGCTCGCGTTCATGGGCTTCGACGCCGGGCGCGCGCGTGCAGGGAACGCGGATCGACGTCGCGTTCATCGGCTCGTGCACCAACGGCCGGCTGTCCGATCTCGAGGAGGCGGCGCGCATCGTCAGGGGACACACGTGTCGCGACGCACGTGAAGGCGCTGGTCGTCCCCGG
The DNA here is from genome assembly GCA_963711765.1 of uncultured Acidobacteriota bacterium. Taxonomy (GTDB): domain Bacteria; phylum Acidobacteriota; class Vicinamibacteria; order Vicinamibacterales; family CAVVIG01; genus CAVQFC01. The sequence goes on from CAVQFC010000002.1 coordinate 694,490, forward strand.
ATCGCAAGTCGGTGAGCCGGGCCGCCGAAGCGCTCGGGCTGCGACGAGGTGTTCACGCAGGCCGGCTTCGAGTGGCGCGGCGCCGGCTGCTCGATGTGCCTCGGCATGAACCCCGACAAGCTGGAAGGCGCGCAGATCTGCGCGTCTTCGTCGAACCGGAATTTCAAGGGACGCCAGGGCAGCCCGACCGGACGCACGCTGCTGATGAGCCCGGCGATGGTCGCCGCCGCGGCGATCGCCGGCGAGGTCGTGGACGTGCGCGAGATGCTCGAAGGAGTGCCCGCATGAGCGATAGACCCCTAGCCATCAGCCATCTCGAGGGCCGCGGCCTGCCGCTGCGCGGCGACGACATCGACACCGATCGGATCATGCCGGCGCGCTTCCTGCAGGCGGTCTCGTTCGAGGGCCTCGAGCGCATCTCTTCGAGGACGATCGGCTGGCCGATCCGTCGCATCCGTTCAACGACACGGCGTTCGCCGGCGCGTCGATGCTGGTCGTCAACGCCAACTTCGGCTGCGGATCCTCGCGCGAGCACGCGCCGCAGGGGCTGCTGCGCGGCGGGCATCCGCGCCATCATCGGCGAGTCGTTCTCGGAGATCTTTCTCGGCAACTCGGCGATGCTCGGCCTCCCCTGCTTCGTCGCGCGGCACGACGCGATCGACCGGCTGCAGACGCTGATCGAGCAGACGCCACAGACCGCGATCGAGCTGGACGTGGACACTGGCGTCGTCACGGCGGGTGCGCTGCGTGTCGAGGGCGCGCTCGCGCCGGCGCTGCGGGACGGGTTCCTGTCGCGGCCAGTGGAATCCGACGGCGATGCTGCTGGATCAGTTCGAGGAGGTCGCGCCGTCGCGGTCGCCTGCCCTACGTCCGGCTGCCTCGTACATCCGGCGGGATCGTCTAGGGCTAGCCCTTGCGACCGTGTTTTCCTGCGCGACGCCGAGGAACGCGTCCGCCGCGTGCGAGCGGTGCGCCTTCCGGCACACCAGCGCTGACCTGACGCCGGCGCGACACGCCGGTGACCGGCACCGCGACGAGGCGTCCGCTGGCGATCTCGGTGATGGCACAGCGGCGCGGCAGCAGCGCCACGCCGAGCTTCAGCTCCACCGCGCGCTTGATGCCGTCGAGGCTCGGCAGCGAGATCACCATTTGCAGCGGCGACGTGATGCTGCTTCGAACAGCCGCAGCACGCGCTCGCGCGCCGGCGACGGATCGTTGTGCGCGACGACCGGCTCCTGCGCGACGTCCTCCATCGTCGACCTGTCGTCGCCTGGCGAGCGCGATGCGACGGCGGCACCAGCAGCACGAGCTCGTCGGTGCCCACCGGCACCTCGAGCAGTCCCTCTTCGGACGGCCGGAACGTCAGCGCGCCGAAGTCGAGGCTCCCCTGCTGGACCTCGACCGCGATCTGCCGGGCCGGCACGCGGCGAACGTCGATGGCGATGTCGGGATAGCGCTGACGAAACCGCACGATCAGCGGCAGCAGGGTGTGCACGGCCGCTTCGTTCGCGCCGATCAGCACGCGGCCGCGGCGCAGGTCGCGCAGGTCGCGCACCGCCGACTCGGTTTCCTCCGCCAGCCGGACCAGCCGCTGCCCGTAGTTCTGCAGCATGCGTGCCCGCATCGGTGAGCGTGCCGCTCTTCGACGACCGATCGAACAGCTGCTCGCCGAGCTCGACCTCGAGCCGCCGAACCGCCTGGCTCACCGCCGGCTGCGTCCGGTGAACCTTGGCGGCGGCGCGGGAGAAGCTCCGCTCGTGCGCGACGGCCAGAAAGATTTTGAGGGCGTTCAGATCCACGGTCCATAGAGTATAACAGCTTATTATCATTCGTTAATAATTATCACTTTGACTTCTACTGCCCTCAGCCGCTACAACAGGGTCATGAGCACGATCCAGCACGCGTCATCATTTTCGACACCACCCTCCGCGACGGCGAGCAGGCGCCCGGATTCTCGATGGACGTGCCGGCCAAGCTGACGATGGCGCGCGCGCTCGACGCGCTCGGCGTGGACATCATCGAGGCGGGCTTCCCGATCGCCTCGCCGGCCGACTCCGACGCCGTGCGCGCAGGTCGCGCGAGATCATCAGGCGGCCCGGTCATCGCGGCGCTCGCCCGCTGCCGCCGCTCGACATCGAAGAAGCGGCGCGGGCGCTCGAAGCCCGCCGAGCGCTCGCGCATTCACACGTTCCTCGCCACGTCGGATCTGCACCTCGACCGCCAAGCTGCGCATGACCCGCGACGAGTGCCTGTCGACCGCGGTCGGACGGCGTCAAGCTGGCGCGGCGCCATCACCGACGATGTGGAATTTTCGGCGGAGGATGCGACGCGCAGCGATCGCGACTTTCTGTGCCGCGTCATCGAGGCGGTGATCGCAGCCGGCTGCACGACCGTCAACCTGCCGGACACGGTCGGCTACGCCACGCCTGACGAAATGCGCGAGTTCTTCGCCGACATCATCGCGCGCGTGCCCAACGCGGACCGCGCCGTCTTCAGCGCGCACTGCCACGACGACCTCGGCCTCGCCGTCGCCAACAGCCTCGCGGCCATTCAGGGCGGCGTGCGCCAGGTCGAGTGCACGATCAACGGCATCGGCGAGCGCGCCGGCAACGCGTCGCTCGAAGAGTTCGTGATGGCGCTGCGCGTCCGTCCGGATCGCCTGCCGTACGACACCGGCGTGCAGTCAGCCAGAGCTGTTCGAAACCAGCCAGCTGCTCTCGACGCTGACCAGCGAACCGGTCCAGGCCAACAAGGCGATCGTCGGGCGCAACGCCTTCGCGCACGAGGCCGGCATCCACCAGGACGGCGTGCTGAAGGACGCACGGACCTACGAAATCATGAAGCCGGAGGACGTCGGACAGTCGATCTCGTCCCGGCTGGTGCTCGGCCGGCACTCGGGCCGGCACGCCGTGCAGCGCCGCTGCGACGCGCTCGGTCTCGACGCTCACCAGCGTCGAGGTCGACGAGGTCTATCGCGCCGTCATCTCGACTCGGCGAGCACCGCAAGGCGATCGCCGACGGCGACCTCCGCCGCATCGTCGATCGCGTCCGCACCCCGGCGCCCGCCGGCGCCACCGCGGCGCAGGGACACGTCGAGGCCGTGGGCTACGGACACGGCGTCTAGCGCTTCGCGTTCGAGATTTCAGATTGCAGAATTCAGATTGCAGATTTTTCGAGCCCCGCTGCCCAATCTGAAATCAATCTGAAATCTGCCGTCTGAAATCTGAAATTTCATACAATCAGACAGTGATTCCCCTGCGGGACGTGATTCCGTCCCGGACCACTCCCTACATCACCGTCACCATCATCATCCTCAACGGCGCTGGCGTGGCTGTTCGAGATCTCGCTGCCGCGCGACGTCCTGCCGCAGTTCCTGCAGGTCTACGGCATGGTGCCCGCCGACTTTCACGCGCCGACGCTGATCACGTCGATGTTCCTGCACGGCAGCTGGATGCACGTGCTCGGCAACATGTGGTACCTCTGGATTTTCGGCGACAACGTCGAGGACCGCGTCGGACACGGCCGCTTCATCGTGTTCTATCTGTTGTGCGGGATTGCGGCGGCGCTGGGACAGATGGCCATCGATCCGACCTCGACGCTGCCGACCATCGGCGCGAGCGGCGCGATCGCCGGGGTGATGGGCGCGTATTTCGTGCTCTATCCGCAATCGCGGGTGCTGACGCTGATTCCCTGGATCTTCATCCAGGTGGTCGAGATTCCGGCGATCGTCCTGCTCGGCTTCTGGTTCCTGATGCAGCTGTTCAGCGCCGGCGCCATCGCCGTCACGGCGTCGAACGGCGGCAACGGTGGCGTCGCGTTCGCCGCGCACGTGGTCGGTTTCGTGGTCGGGATGGCCGGCGTGTTCGTGTTCAAGAAGCGATCGCTCGACCCGTGGGACGGCGCTCAGTATTACTAACGGTCAGGATTTGGTGCGAAGCTGCTGCGAGATGCGGGCGATTTCGATCAGCAGTTTTTCCATTTCGGCGGCGTATTGATCCGGCGGCGTTGATTCCTTCCGCGCCTTCAACTCCTCGAACTGCGCTTCGAGCGCAATCCGTCGTTTCACCAGTACCGCTTGCGCGGCGTCGGCCGGCAAGGCCACCGGCGGCTCCGGCTCGAGATAGGTGACGCGGGCGACCGCGCCGTCGGTGCCGGGATTCTGCGCCTCGCGCCCGATCCCGGCGCCGGTGTCGTCGAGCAGCGGCCGTTCGGTCGGCAGCTGTCCTTTCTGCTCGAACCAGTTGCGGACGCCCGCACTGGCGTAGGTGAACGCCTCCCACACCGACACCCGGCCGTTCTTGTCGAGGTCGGCTGCCGGATCGTCTGAAAGCCTTCACGAAATACTCGGGAAAGACCGTCTCGAACTGCTGCGCGGCCGCGTCGGTGGCGGTCAGGACGATCCGTCCACGGCCGGCGAGCCTGCCGAGAAACGGAAAACTCGCGCCGGTGGTGTTCACGAAGACTATCCGGCCGGAGATCGGCCTCATCAGGTCGGCCCATTCGGTGGCGCTCAAATCAGGACCGACCAGGTTGAACTTGGCGTCCTCGCCGTCGATCGAGGTGCCGTGCCCGATCAGCAGGACGAGCAGCTGATCGTCTTTGGTGATCCTCTTCCGCAAATCGCCGATGGCGCGCTGGACGTTTTCGCGGGTCGCCTTCTGCACGCCCTCGCCGTCCGCGTCCGCGAGCACCGTGACCCGGTCCGCCGTGTAGCCGAACGTCTGCTCCAGCGTTTTGGTCAACGCCAGACGCCACTTGTCGTATTTCTGCGCGTAGGTCTCGCCGCCCGCGGCGCCGCTGACGATGAGCGCATACCGTTCGCCCGCGAAGAGATTGGTCGAACCCAGGACAACCATCGCGAGCGACGCCGTGAAGACGAGCGCATTCCGGAGAGGGACCGGTCGCGACGATGGGGCGCAGCGGCGACTCCCGATCACCTGAGCCCCCACCACCGGCGCAGCGTCCATTCCGCAGAAAGCAGGATGACGATCAGCGCGAAGGCCCACGGCTCATGCCAGAGATCGCGTCGTTCGGGAGCGGCGTTTCCGGGGGTCGCGGTCGCCAGCCATTCGGGCACGCGTCCGGCATCCGCAGCGCGCACATAACGGCCGCCGGTGTTGCGGGCGATGCGACGCAGGAAGCCTTCGTTCAACCGCGGATCGGCAAACTCGCGGTCGGCGCCTCCGACATACATCCAACGATCAGCATTGCCCAGCGTGATGTTGCCGCGTTTCGCGTCCGCGCGAATACGATAGAGACCGGGCTGGTTCGCGCTGAGCGCTGCGGTGTAACGGCCGGTCGTGGCATCGGCGTGGCGGAGTCTGATCGGCGCGGTGTCGCCGCCTGGCGACGTCACGGTCGCCTCGATGGTGGCGTCGCCGACCGGTTGAAACAGCGCGTCGCGCGCCTCGACGTCGACCGAAATGGGATCGCCGGGCTCCGGTGCGTCCGGGACCGCTACCGACACGGGATCCGGGCTCGCGGACGACAACCACCGCGCCGCCTGTCGCCAGAAAAAGTCGTAGCTGCGATCGGACGCCGCCATCATCATCTTCCAGCGCCACGCCGCTTCACCCGCGAACACCATCGAGCGGCCCTGACCATACCGCTGGACCGCCACCACTGGAAACACACCGCCGCCAGGCGCGGTCGTGACCGCCAGCACGGTAGCGCCGGGACGCGGACCGCCAAGCGCCGCGCTCGCCGCCAGCGCCGGCAGCGCCGACCACAACCGCCGGGTCTCGTCGGTTGAGCCACCGATGCGCATGATCGGATGCGTTTCGCCTTCCGACGTCAGGCGCAGTTTGTTGTGCACCGGCAGATCGCCCGGCGACAGCGCGGCGCGCACGAGTCCGCCTCGCCGATCGGTCAACTCGACCGGCAGCACCTCTTCGAGCGGCGTGCCGGACAAGCCGCGTTGAGAAAACGAGCGTCCGCCCATCACCAGCAGGCCGCCGCCCCGCTCGGACACGAAGTCGGCCGCCATCCCGAGCTGCGCGCGGCTGAAGAAGTCGCCCTCGATATTCGCGATCACCAGCGCGTCGTACCCGTACAACTGCTCGCGCTTGGCCGGAAATCCGGTGGTGAGCGCGGCCGATCGTCCCTCGCCCGCCTGAACGAAAAACGTGTCCTGCCCCTCGGCGTTCTTGCCTTTCCGCGTGACCGAATCGACCTCGAGCCCGGCATCGGCCGCCCAGGCGCGCGTCATGAAGCTGTGTTCGAAACCGGGACGCGCCTTCGATGACCAGCACGCGTCGTTTCCGGCCCGATGGGCTCACCAGGACGCTGCGGCGGTTGTTCTCGGCGACGAGCTCGCCTTCGGCCTCCGCGAATCTCCGCGGTGTAGACCGTCGGATTCAACGGATCCGGCGAGACGGTGAACGTCTCGTCGATCGGCGATCCATCCGCCTGCGGCACGAGACGACGGGTGTCGATGAGCGCGCCCGTTCGCCAGCACGCGAAGCACGAACGGCGTGCGGCCGAATCCGTAGCTGACCGCCGTGACGCGCAAATCCACCGACGATTGATCCAGACGCGGATCGCCGGCGGTGATGCCGAGGACTTCCCGGTCATGCAGCCCGTCCGGGGATCCGACACCGATCGCGAACACCGGCGCACCGTCGCCCTCGCCGCCCGATCCGCCCAACCTGGCCAGTCCGCCCGAGCCGGTATCGGCGCCGTCCGACAACACCACGATGCCGGCCAGCCGCTGCCCGCGATACCGCTCGCGCACCGAGGCCAGCGCGCCGGAGAGATCGGTCCGCCTGGCGTCCGCAGCAAATCCGTCCACCGACGCGGTTTCGAGTCCATCGCCGAAGCTGAAGATTTCCGTTCTGGCGTGTGGCGCCAAGCGCCGGCTGCAGCGTGGTTTTCACCAGCGCGCTCGCGCGAGCCAGCCGCGTCTGCCCGTCGGCATCGGCCAGCCGCATGCTTCGCGAGGTATCCACCAGAATCGGCACGATCGCGTCGGCGTTGCCGGCGGGCGGCAGCATCACGATCGGACGAAACAGAAAGAGGACCAGGACGGCGAGCGTCGCGACGCGGAGCGCGACGAGGGTCGCTCGCTGAGGCCGCGTCAGCGGCGAAAGCGGCCGCCGGTATTCGGCGAACGCCACCGCCGCGATACCCGCCGCCAGAACGATCGCCAGCCACCAGGGCAGCGGATACGCGAAGTGCATCTACGGTTGCTTCTTGCTCGCGATGGCCTTGAAGTAGCTGTCCACCTGCTGCTGATACTGGGCGGGCGCCTTGTCGTCCGCGCCCGCGGCGAGACGATCCTTGGATTGCCTGGCCTGCAGCTTCTTCGAGGCGGCTGATTCGACGTTTTCGAGCGCCTGCGTCGCCTGCCGGCGCATCGATTCCCAGTTCGCGAAATCCTGCTTGAACGCTTCGGTGCCTGGGGCTGAGAGCGTCATGTTGCCTGGCGCCGTGAACGTCGCACCCGATGCCGCCGCGCGAATAGTTGCTGTCCTCGCGACGCATCTCGTTGACGAGATCCTGCGTCTCCTGCAGTTGACGACGATACTCGTCGCGAAGCCGGTTGATGTCGGCGCCGGTTTGTCCGCCGCCGCCCTGCTTCCCTTCCCCGGCGCGGCCGGTATCACCGGCGGCCTTCTGTCCACTCTGTCCGGACTGCCCGCCCGGCGCGTTCTGGCGTCCCATCGCGTCGAGCGCCTGCCCGGTCCGGTTCAGTTGTTCTTTCAGTTCCTGTGCGCGGGCGAGTTGACTCGACAACTTGCGCGACTCCGGATCGGCGCCGCCGTTCGCCGATCCGAGCCGCTCGGCGACCTTGTCGAGCGCGCTGGCGAGCTCCTGTCCCGTAGCCGCCTGCGATCGAGGGTCGTCGCTCGAACGGGCGTCGGTCGAGCCGCGAGCGGCGCGCGAATCGGCGGTCGCGGTGCGCATCGCTTCCGCGGACTGCTGCATCCGCTCGGCAAGCCGCTGGCGCTCGAGATCTTTCGCGGCGTCGCCCGCTGCCGCCTGCGTCTGGGCCGGATCGCTCCCCGGCGCCGTCCCACGGCCTGACACACCAGAGCCGCCAGTCGTTCCCGGCTGTCCGGCGCTGCTCGCCTGCTGTTTCAACGATTCCTGAAGCTGACGAGTCCGTTCGGCGAGACGCTCCTGTTCGCCCGCAAGACGCCGAACCGCGTCCTTGCCGGCATCGCCGCCTCCGGTCTTGCCGAGTTCGGCGGAGAGTTGCCGCTGCGCTTCGGCGAGCTGACGCGCCTCGAGCTGCGCATCGCCGAGTGCGCGTCGCTTCTCGTCAGGCGTCGCGGACTCGATCTGCCGCTGCAATTGACGCAGCTGCTCGAGGGCCTTGCTGCCTCGGGCGCTCGCCTGGCCGGGATCCTGCCGTCGCAGATCGCTGGCGGCGCTCCGCATCTCCTCCGAGACGTCGCGCATGCGCTTGCTCGTGTCCGCGCCTTGTCCCGACTGTCCGGACTGGCCGGTCTGACCTTGCTGGGCCGCGCCGCTCTGACCGGACTGACCCTGCTGACCCTTGCCGCCTGACTGTCCCGCCTGCGCCTGTCCTGACTGTCCCTGTTGTCCGGACTGACCCTGCTGGCCCTGTCTGTCCCTGCTGGCCTTGCTGACCCTGCTGCCCGGCCTTCTGCTCGCCCTGCTGGCCGCCCGACTGCTGACTGTCCTTGCTCGCCATCTGCCGCGCGAGCTCCTCGGCCTTCTGCCGCAGTTCGGACTGCTCGCGCGTCAGCTCCTCGAGCACGCGCTTCAGGTCCTCTTCGCTCATCTTCGCGCGATCGCGCGCGAGCTCCTGTTGGCGCTTCAGCAGGTCATCCTGCCGGCGGGCGAGCTCCTTGATCTTGTCGAGCGCGCTCTGGGTCGGACTCTTCGCGCGACTCGGCGCTCGACTTGGTCTCGTAGTTGGTCTGCTGCGACTTCTGCAGCTCCTTGTCGAACAGCGACGACATGTCGTAGTTGCTGCGATTGCTGCCGCTTCCGCTGCCCGCCTGCTGACGCTGAATCTCCCGGCGCTTCACGTCGGCCTGCGCCTTGAGCAGACGGTTGAGCGCCTCCATCTCCGGCGGCAGCGCGCCGGCGGTCTTCAGTGCGTCGAGCGAGGTGACCGCCTGTCCCATCGCCATCGCCGCGGCGGTCATGTCGTCTTCTTCCGGCAGCGTCTGCCCGGCTTTCAGTTCGGGCTGGCGGCGGCGGCGCCGGCTGGCCGCCGCGTCCGCGCTGCGGCTGCCGCTTTCGCGGATCGCGCATCGTCGATTCGCGGAACGTGCTCGACGTCTGCTCGACGCGCGTCCGCAGTTCGGCTTCGGCCTCGACACCGAGCAGGATGTCCTGGTCGGACTTCGCGCCCTGTGCGACGCTGCGCACGTCGATCCAGTTTCCAGGTGGCGACGACGACTTCCTTCTGCGCGTTGACCAGGTCGTCGATCGACCCGCGGCCGCCGCCCGGCATCGAGCCCTGGCTCTGCGCCAGCGCGAACTCCTGCTCGTACGGCTTCACCTCGAGGAAGAAGATGTCGCTGCGCGCTTCGTTGGGCCGGGTGCCGCGCGTGATGTCGCGCGCGCGCACGTAGTACGAGACGAAGTCGCCCGGCTGCACGTCGAGGTCCTCGAGGAACAGCGTGTGCCGTCCGTTCACCGATCGTGCTGCGTTTCGGGATCGTCGAGCGGCACCACCTTCTCGGCGCCGCCGCGCACCGCGTAGACGAGATCGAGCCGTTCGATGCCGTAGTCGTCTTCGGCCTGCGCCTCGATGTCCACTTCCTCGAGCTGGTGACGCCGCGATCGGTCGCCGGCTTGAGGACGCGGACTTCCGGCGGCCGATCCTCGAGCGTGCGGATGAAGTATTCGGTGTCTCCCGGGTTGGACATGCCGTCGCGATCGGCGAGCGCGATGCGATACGAGTTGTCGTCGGTCACCGTCAGCGCCGCGGTCAGCTCGGTCGGCGTGTCGACGACGCCAGCGCGATCGGCTTGCCGTCCGCCAGCGACATCTCGCCGTTGGCCGCAGGTCGGTCGGTGATCACGTGAACGCGCACGCTCGGTGCCGGCCGGCGCATAGATGTCGCCGCTGTCGCTCTCGGTCCGCGGCTCAAGCCGCAAGCCCGGCCGGAAAGGTGTAGTCCACGTCGATCCGCAGGCACGCGCGGCGGATGGGCGACGGTCACCTCGTAGGTCGGCGAGGTCGACCGCGCCGGCGACGACTCGGTACTTGAACGACGCGGGAACGGCGTCGATCGACAGCCGGAACGTGCCCGGCCGGTCCGCTCGTCATCTCGATGTTACGCCAGCGGTCGCCGTCGGCGATCTGCAGCTGTGCGATCACCGGCGCACGGTTGCCGACCAGACGCGCCTGAATCGCCAGCGGCGCGCCGACCTTGACGCGCGCATTGCCCGGCGTGACTTCGAGAGCGACGCGGGACGGCAGCAGCGTCAACGAGACCGCGTCCACGGCCTGCCCGGCCGGTCCGCGTCCGACGAAGAGGACGGCGAGCAGGCGCCGCGGCGGCGATCGCCGCGTTGATCCCGCGCGGCCCGAAGCAGACGCGGACGGCACGATGCGTCGACGCCTCGACCTGCACGCGCGCGGCGAGCCGCGTCGGCAATCATCGGACCCGCCAGTCCGGGCGCCGACGCGGTCGAGTCGGCGCACGTCGAACCGCCGTCACCAGCCGATCGTCGAGCGACGGCTCGCGTTCTTCGATGAAACGGGCGACCTGGCGGTCGGTCGGCCGACGCCGCAGCGGCAGCAAGCCCCAGACCAGCGCCGCGAGCGTCGAGCAGCGATCGCCAGCGATCGCCGTCAAGGCGAAGAGCGCGCGGCGCGCCGTCGGTCCAATGCCCGATGACGAGCGCGACGCACGATGACCGCCGCGGCGGCGACCGCGGCCCGCACGGCCGCGCGAAGCAGCGACAGCGTCAGCCACCGCGCGCGGACGCGATCGAGAAGCGCGCGAATGTCCTGATCGTGAGCCATAGGTCAGGCCGTCCTGCTCGCCACGATACCTTCCGCCGCCAGCAACAGCACCATCAAGGCCAGGCCATACTGCCAGAGGTGCTGGCGATCCTCCTGCTGACGGCGCCTCGACCCGCGTCTCCGATCCGCCGGCGTCCTTCAGCCGCGTCACCGCCGCCTGAAAGTCTTCCGGCGAGATGCGGGCGGGCTCGGCCTCGCGCGGGTCGACGTTCAGCGCCACACGACGCGTCCCGCGCCGCCGCGCGCCGGATCCGGCACGGTGACGATGCCGGGAACCTTCTTCAGCCCGGCGGGGGCGTCGCCGACCAGATACTCGGCCGGGTGGGCCCGCGTATTCGCAAGATACTGCACCGCCTCGTGCAGGAACGGCACGAACGTCGCGTGCACCGGAAAATCATTCCAGCGGTTGTTCAGGTCGGACGCGAAGACGAGCGCCCGCCCCTCGCCCGCCGGGCACTCAATCAAGGCGGCGTCGCCGGTCGTGAATCGCGCCAGCGTCTGGCACCCGGTGCCGCCGATGCGCGCCGCGTTCTGAAACGTGACCAGACCGAGCGTCGCCGCGTTCCCGGCGAACGGCTGAAACACCGGATGCCGCACATCGGCCGGCGCGAGCGTCCGCGGCGCAGGCTTCGCGCCTTCGACGGTCGCGATTTTCAGCGTCGAGGCGCTGCCGAGGACGTCCCCGACGATGTCGCCGTCGACGTCCGGGCCGGCGGCGACGAACAGACCGCCGCCGCCGTTGACGTAGGACGCCAGCAGCTCGCGCGCCCGGTGCTCGAGACCGCGCGTCGACAACAGCAGCACCGCCGCCTGAGCGCGCATCCGCTCGTCGGTCCACGAACTGAGATCGGCGCCGGCGACGCCGACGACCTGCAGCGCGCGATTGGCTGACGCCGCAACCGACAGCGCGTGACGGACGTAGAACGCTTCGCGGCCGAGATCGCCGCTGCCGGTCACGACCAGGACCGACGGCCGGCTGGTGTCGCCAACCACCGCGAACCGCACGTCGTCGGCGGCGATACCGCCAGGGTCGTCGACCGCGACCGCGACGCTGGTCCCGCGCGGCGCTCCAGCAAAGGTCGCGTCGGCCGACTGATTCGCGCCGACAGACACGGTGACGTCGCCGGCTGGCCGGTCGTCGACCTTGAGGTGCAGGTGCGCGTCGCGCGCCGGTCCGTTGTTGCGCACGGTCGCGATCACCCGATCGGCCTGCGGGCGCACTGCGGTCACGGCCAGATCAGCCGGCGCGACACCGACGTCCGCGACCTCGATCGTGACGCCCTCGGGCACCGACGCGCGATCGCCTGCGTCCCACCCGCTTTCCTGCAGGTCGGTCACGACGACGATCGTCCCCTTACGTCCGCTCAGATTCTGCGCGGCTGCCGACAGGCCGGCGCGATAGCGGGTGGCGCCGAATCCCGGCGCCGCTTCGTCAACGGCCGCGGCTGCCAGGACACGGTCGACGGTCGGCCTGGCAACCGTTTCCGCGTCGTCGGCGAACGTCACGACGCCGACCAGGTCGACGGCCGGCGCGTGCGCAATGGCGTCCTTTGCCAGCTGCCGCGCGCGTTCGAAGCGGCCGGGTGCCGACAGGCTGTAGCGAGGTGTCGAGCGCAACGATCGTGACGCCGGTCGACGCCGACGCGGCGCCGGTCGCGAAGAACGGACGCGCGAACGCGAGCGCCAGCAGGACCAGCGCCGTGATCCGCAGCGCCAGCAGCAGCAGCTCGCGAAGCCGATGCTTTTCGGTGTGTTCGACCGGCGCCTGCTTCAGCAGCCGCACGGCCGCGAACTTGACGCGCGGCTCGGGCTCGCGCTTGAGCAGGTGCAGCACGAGCGGCACCGCCGCGGCAATCATGCCCGCCAGGAAGAGCGGCGACAGAAAGGTCAGCACGGCTACAGCGACCTCGCCCTGGCCGACAGGTACGACAGCAGCGCGATTTCGAGCGGCTCGCGCGTGTTGAGCAGCTGGTAGTCGATGCCGCTGGCGCCCAGCTCGCGGCGGTAGCGCTCGATCAGCTCGTCGATCTCCTTCAGGTAGTGCGCGCGCACCGCGCCCGGCACGGCCATGATTTCCTCGCTCGTCTCCAGGTCCTCGAAGCGCGTTGCACGATCGAACGGAAACTCGATCTCGTCCGGATCGAGCACGTGGAACACGATCACGTCGATGCCGCGGAACTGAAAGTGCTTCAGCCCGCGGATGATCTCGTCCGGATCGTCGAGCAGATCCGAGATCAAGCACGACGATGCCGCGCTTGGTGAGCGTGTTGGCGAGCTGGTGCAGCGGCTTCGAGACGTTGGTCTTGCGGCCGGTCCGCAGCCGGTCGAGCGTCGACGAGCAGCGCCAGCAGATGCCCGGGCCGCGAGCTCGCCGGCAGCATCGACACGATGTCTTCGTCGAACGCGGTCAGCCCGACCGCGTCACGCTGACGGTTCATCAGGTAGCCGAGCGACGCGGCCAGGCACGCGCCGTACTCGAACTTCGACATCCCGTGGCGCGAGCCGTACGCCATCGACCCGCTGACGTCGATGCATCAGGTGGCAATCGAGGTTGGTCTCCTCCTCGAACTTCTTGATGTAGTAGCGGTCGCTCCGCGCGTACACCTTCCAGTCCATCGTCGACAGATCGTCGCCGGGAATGTACTGCCGGTATTCGGCGAACTCGACGCTGAAGCCCTTGAACGGGCTGCGGTGCAGGCCCGAGAGAAAGCCTTCGACGATGGTCCGGGCCTTCAGCTCGAGCGTGCCGAGGCGGGCGACGACCGCCGGGTCGAGAAACGGCCGGTCGTGCGCGGTCCACGGCATCGGCTACATTCCACTCTTGGGAACGGGAACCGCGTCGAGCAGCTTCTCGATGATCACGTCGGAGTTGATGCGTTCGGACTCGGCGTAGAAGTTGGTCATGATGCGGTGACGCAGAATCGGCTCCGCCAGCGCCTGAATGTCCTTGATGGACGACGTGATAGCGGCCGTGCATCAGCGCGCGCGCCTTGGCGCCGCGCACCAGCGCCTGCGAACCGCGCAGCCCGGCGCCCCACTTCACCCACTTCTCGATGAAGTCCGGCGCGCCTTCGCTGCCCGGGACGCGACGCGTCCACCAGCCGCACGGTGTAGCGGGCGATCTCCTCGGCAATCACCACCTGCCGCGACGAGCTCCTGGAACTGCAGGATGTCGGCGCCGGTCAGAATCCGCGCCGGCGCCGAGCGCTCGCGCGCCAGTCGTCTGCGTCACGACGGTCACTTCGTCGTCTTCGCTCAGATACTTGATGACGACGTTGAACATGAAGCGATCGAGCTGCGCCTCGGGCAGCGGATAGGTGCCTTCGAGCTCGATCGGATTCTGCGTGGCGAGCACGAAGAACGGCCGGTCGAGCGGATAGGTGCGGCCCGGCGGCGGTGACGTGGTACTCCTGCATCGCCTCGAGCAGCGCGGCCTGCGTCTTGGGCGGCGTCCGGTTGATCTCGTCGGCGAGGATGATCTGCCGAAGATCGGCCCCTTCACGAAGCGAAGGCGGCGCATGCCCTGCTCCTCGTCGAGGATTTCCGTGCCGGTGATGTCGGACGGCATCAGGTCGGGCGTGAACTGAATGCGCTTGAAGTCGAGATCGAGGATGTCCGACGAGCGTCTTGATCAGCAGCGTCTTGGCCAGACCGGGCACGCCGGTGATCAGGCAGTGGCCGCCCGTGAACAGCGCAATCAGCACCTGCTCGACCACTTCGTCCTGCCCGACGATGACCTTGCGTAGCTCGGCGAGAATGCGCTCGCGCGCCTCGGCGACTCTTTCAGCGCTGATGGCTGCAACCGACGAATCCATGTAGGTTCCTTTAATGCGTGAGGGCGTAGACGATTTCGTTGATCCCCATGCGATAGGCCATCGCGGTGTATTTGACGTAGCCGGGATAGTCCTCGGCGTTCGACCACTCCCAGCCGTCGCCCATGTCGGTGTTGTAGTTGATGAACATCATCGGCCGGCCGTTGTCGTCGAGGATCGTGCGCAGGTGCGGCACGACGCCGCCCTTCTCCCAGGTCCGGCCCGGCGATGAACGAGCCGAGGCCGGGCACCTGCGGATAGCCGTCGATCTTGTAGAAGCAGCTGAACACCGGATGGTCCTTCGGCACCTCGACGATCTCGCGATCGGGAAACAGGCGCTTCATCTCGTGCGCGAAGTTGTCCCACTCGAACGGTCCGTGGAAATCGTCGAACATCGCCGAGCCGCCGCGCAGCAGGAATTCGCGCAGGATCGGCAGGTCGCTGTCGAGCATCTTCAGGTTGCCCGGCTCGACGAAGTAGATCCACGGGATACTGAAACAGCCGCGGATCGTCGAGCGTCATGACGATCGGATCCTCGACCTGAATCGCGGTCGCCGTCTTGACGCGCCGCGACAGGTTCTGTTCGGCGGCCGGCGCGTCGATGTACCAGGGCTCGCCGGCGAAATCCTGCTGGATGTGGGTGCCTTCGGTGATGAAGTGATAGCGGATGCGGACGAAGCGCCACTGCAGGCCGGCGAAGCGATCGTCGGCGCGTTCGGCAACTGCGCGCTGGCGACGCGCGGCTGCACAGCCGGCGTCAGGACCAGCAGCGCGCCAGCAGCGCCGCCCGCGAACGGCTTCAGCCGGCGTCGCCGGTCATCGGTCCACCAGTTTCAGCAGCAGCCCCTGCGCGCGCTCGTAGGTCGGCGCGATCTCGAGCGCCGCCAGCGTCTGCTTCTTGGCCTCGGCGCGCTTGCCGGCGATGAAGTAGCTCTCCGCCAGATCGGTATAGGCCGCCGCGCGATCGACCGGTCCGAGCGCGATCACCGCCCGGAACTCGCGCGCGGCCGTGTCCGCGTCGTTTCGCTGCAGCGCGAACCGTCCGAGCATCGTGTGGGCTTCGGCGTCGAACGGATCGATGGCGACGATGCGCTGATAGACCGGCTGAAGTCGCGCCGGATCGTCGATGCGCTCGAGCTGCAGCTGCTGCGCCAGCAGTCGCGCCGCCTCGACGTTGTTGAAGTCCACGGCGACCAGCGCCGTCAGTTCGGCGATCGCCCGCGGCCGATCCTTCTTCTCGAGCGCGATCGCGGCCATCTGCTCGTGCGGACTGCCGACGCCGCCTGCTGCCGGCACCAGCGTCGCAGCACGCTCGTAGGCCTGCATCGCTTCGTCGATCTGGCCGTCCTTACGGAGCGCGCGCCCGAGCGCCACCTGCACCGGAAAACTCTGCGGATTGGCTTCGGCGAGCATCTTCAGCTCGGCGGTCGGCGTTCGCGCCAGACTCTCGACTCCGGCCGGCATGCTCATCGCCCGCCGCATCGACCCGAACATCTTGCTCGACGGTCTGGTCGAATCCCACCTGCAGCTGATCGAGGTCGGTGTTGAGCGCTGCCTTGAGCGACGCGTCGGTGTCGAGCCCCTGTCCGTAGGTGCGCAGCAGCTTGTTGAGGCCGGCCTGACCGTACGCGGTCATGAGGTGCTCGACCAGCAGCGACGCCTGGTAGTAGGCGAGCGAAATCGTCTTCGGATCCTGGAACGCGGCGTTCAGGTCGCGCAGCTTGAGCGTCTCGCCGCGATTGAGCATGCCGGCGAAGGTGACGTCCATCTCGCGGCCCCATTCCGGCCGCGCGCGCTTCTCCTCGTAGACCGAAATGCCTTCGGTCAGCCAGCGCGGCACCCGCTGGTTCGACATCTGCAGCGTGATGACGTGCCCGAGCTCGTGCCACAGCGTCGCTTCCCACTGGAACTCGCCCGGCCGTGCGTGCGGCGACTCCATCGTCACCACGCGGCCGAAGCAGACACCCGAGCGCGCCGATCATCCCGGGCAGCCCCAGCGTCCGAACCGCGAAGTCGTCGTGCTTCGGGAAGATCTCGATCAGGATCGGGCCCTTCGGCGTGAACTCGTAGCGGGCCGACATCGTATTGAGCGCCTGATGCGAGATCGCGACCGCATATTCGTGCAGCACCGGCGCTTCGTCGGCGTGCATGCGCAGAATCAGATCGCCGTCACGGACGGTGACGAACTTGTCGAGCCCGTCCATCATCTTCAGCAGGTTGAGCGTGAGCTTGTTGTACGGATCGGCCTTGAAGGACGCCTCCAGCGCGGTTCGCGCGGCCGGTTTCGTCGCCGGTCCGCAGCAGCTGCAGACCAAGGTCGCCAAGCGCCTGAGTGTTGTGCGGGTCCAGGGTCAGCGCGCGGCGCGAGAGCACGACCGCCTCATCGAAGCGGTAGTTCCGCGCGGCCAGATCGCCGGCGACGCGATAGACCTCACCGTAGCGCGGCGCGATGGCCAGCGTCGTGGCGACACTCGCTTCGAACGCGTCTTCCTTGTCGTCGACGTAGTCCAGCGCCGCGATCAACGCGTGCGCCTCGAGGCTGGACGGGTTGACCGCCAGCGCTTTTGCCAGCGTCTCCCGCGCCTGATCGCGGTGATCGGCGTCAATCGCCTCGCGCGCCAGGAAAATCTGCGCCTCGACCGACGAGGGATTGATCGCCAGCGCCTGCTTGGCGAAGGTCATCGCCTTCGGCGGGTTGTCGTCGGCGAGCGCGCGCGCCGAGCCGGTCAACGCCGGCACCCACTTGGGATCCGCGCGCAGTGCGTCGTCGTACGATTTCAGAGCTTCGGCAGGCAGGTATTTCTCGAGGAACAAATCGCCCCAGCCGGTCTGGATCGCCGGATCGCCGGGCGCGGCGGAAGCGGCGTCTCGATACGCGGCATTCGCTTCCTGGAATCGTCCAAGCGCGCGAAGGGCGCGCGCGCCACGCGCCACCTCCGCCGGACTGTCACTCGCGTCGGCCAGCGTCGCCACCTTTTCCAGAATCGGCGTGGCCGAATCGCGACCCATCATCTGATCGAGCAGACCGAGTTCGAGCGCGGCCTCGCTGGTCGGGGCGCGCTGCACAACGGGCCGCAGCAGCTCTTCGGCCGGGCCATAACGTCCGCGCGCGATTGCTGCGCGTGCCTTGAGCGCGGTCACGTTGGGATCGCGCTGATCCAGCTTCTCCACCGCCGCGTCGACCTCGTCGTACTTGCCCTCGTTGAGCAAACGAACAGCCGTCTGCAGCGGCGTCGATGGCCGCCGCGGCGCCTGCGCCGTGCCCGACGAGGGCAGGACCAGAAACAGCAGCGCCGCGATCAGCAGCAGGACAGAAGTACGCCGCGATGGCGGGAAATCCGACCATCCGCGCGCCGGTCGGTCAGTGGAACTCATCGCCTTTGTATTATAGGCCGCCAGGGCTGAGGTCGAGTGCTTCATGCTCGGGTCATCCGCCAAGCATTTAGACGCGTCCGATGGTCATCGGGCCGCCTCGCTGAGCGTCCGGTTCTCGACCGCGATTCGTTTGATCAGCAATCCCGAAAACGCAACGAGACCCAGTGGCCCGGTGATCGAGGCGCCCAGCATCGCCGCCACGCCGACGAGTTCTCCCACCACTCCGACATAGTTCGGGTGCCGCAACCAGCGGTACGGCCCGCGCACCACCAACGGAGTGCCTGGTACGACGATGACGCGGAACGTCCAGGCGCGACCAAGCGTGGCAATCGCCCACCATTTGAGTGCCTTGGCGCCGGCAAACACCATCGCTCCGGCCACCGCAACCGGCAGCGGAGGTGATGAGCTGCCGATCAGGCGCTCGCCGAACATCGCCAGGAAGACACCTGGATACATGACGCGCATCGCGCGATAGACATCGTCGGGCGGCTCGACGCCGCCGCGCCGGAACTGGACGCGCTCGTTGCGCGACGCGCGGATCGCCTCACCGATCATCGTGCCGAATACGATCGCGAAGAGTGCGGCGATCATCAGGCGTGGACGAGATGACAGTCGCCGGCATAGGCGATCACCGCACGCAGCAGCCCAGGCGCCACTCGGTACGGCCGCGGCCGTTGCATCGATGGCGCTCGGAGAGGCGACCAACGCGCGCATCGCTCGGTTGAAACGCCACTTGCCGCGAAAAAGATCGCGACGCTCCCGGTTCAGTCGGGCGTGGATGCCCGACCAGCCGTGCTCGAGCGCCCGCAGCGCCGCCGCGGCCGCCAGTTCCGCTCCACGGGTCGCGAAGCCGAGACCGTCGCCGGTCATCGGATCGATGAAGCCGCTGGCGTCGCCGGCGGTCAGCAGTCCGTCGATCGACTGCACCCGTGCTGTCCACGGCGAGCGGTCCGAGCACGACCGGCGGCGTGATCCGTCGCGCGGCCACCGCGCGCTGGCGCAGCAACGGGTCGCGCGCCAGCTCGCGATCGAGAAGGCCAGCGGGATCGCGAAGATCGGCGTCCGCGGGCTGCGACGGCCTCACCAGGCAGACGTTCGTCAGCCCGCCAGGCACCGGCGAGATCGCCGATGTACCGTCCCCGCCTGATGTGCATCTCGCCGAAGACGGACGGGACGCTCATCTCCTTGGCGCCGAAGTCTTCGTAGTAGGCGCCGATCGCCCAGCGGCGGGGAGTCGCCGGATGACGTGCCAGCCCGAGACCGAACGCCAGCGTGCGAGTGGCGGCCATCGGCGGCGATGGTCACCGGCGCGGTCCGCTCGATCTCGCAGTCCGGCGTCGCGGTGACCACACCGCAACCGCTGCGTTTCGCGCCGCGGTCATCGAGGACCGCGCGTCGCACCGTGACGCCGGCTCGAATTCGCAGCCAGCGGCAATCGCGCTCTGCAACAACATCCAGTCGAGATCGCGCCGGAGGATGCGCCAGCCCGTACAGGCCCTCCGGATACCGTCCCTCGACGGTGACGCCACGCTCGCCCGTGACCAGCATCCCGCCGACGCGGAGGCTCCGCTCGCGCAGGTCGTGGGCGATAGCCAGTCGCTGAAGCCGCGCGACGGTCCCCGGATTGACGGTGTCGCCGCACAGCTTGTCGCGCGGAAACGTCGCGCGATCGACGATGCAGACGCGCGCCCCGGCGCGCGCGAGGATGGTCCCGGCGACGGCGCCGGCCGGCCCGGCGCCGACGATCAGGACGTCGCAGCCTGCCACGTCCGCGTCACGCTCTCCCGAGCACCAGCGCGCTGTTCTTGGATCCGAAGCCGAGGCAGTTGCAGAGCGCGGCTTCGACATCCGCGACCCGACCGTGGTTGGGGATGACGTCGAGGTCGCATGTCCGGATCCGGGTGGCGATGATTGATCGTCGGCGGCAGGAAATTGCGGGACAACGCCAGCGCCGACGGTCACGACGCCCGCGGCGCCGCTGGCGCCCTGCGGGTGGCCGATCATCGACTTCACCGACGATCCGGCGAGCCGATCGGCGTGCGCGCCGAACACCTGGCGTACGCAGCGCGCCTCGACGGCATCGTTCATCAGCGTCGAGGTGCCGTGAAAGTTGACGTAGCCGATCTGCTCGAGCGCTTTGCCGGACCGCTCGATGGCGAGCGTCATCGCGCGGACGATCTCTTCGCCGTCCGGCGCCATCTGCACGCGGTGGTAGGCGTCGCAGGTCGAGGCGTAGCCGTCGATCGAGGCGTAGATCGTCGCGCCGCGCGCGCGCGCGCGATCCTCGCGCTCGAGCACGATCATCCACGCGCCCTCGCCGAGCACGAACCCGTCGCGTCCGCGTTCGAACG
This sequence comes from uncultured Acidobacteriota bacterium, assembly GCA_963711765.1. Lineage (GTDB taxonomy): Bacteria > Acidobacteriota > Vicinamibacteria > Vicinamibacterales > CAVVIG01 > CAVQFC01. Next base: position 714,981 of record CAVQFC010000002.1, read on the forward strand.
GCCGCGACGCTTCGGCGGGTCGATCGTTGTACGCCGTCGACAACGACGCGCATCCGCGAGAAGCCGAACATCATGCCCGGCGTCACGCACGCGTCCGTGCCGCCCGACAGCAGCACGTCGGCCTCGCCCGACCGAATCTGCGCCGCCGCGTAGCCGATGGCGTCGGTCGAGCTCGTGCAGCCGCACGACAGCACGTGGCTGACGCCGCGCAGGCGCAGCGAGATCGAGATCTCGCTCGACACCATGCCGACGATCGAAATCGGGATCGCGTACGGCGTGACCTTCCTGCCGCGCTCGACGAAGAAATCGTAGTACTGACGCTCGCCGACGTCGATGCCGCCGCCGCCGCTGCCGATGATGACGCCGGCATTCGGCTCGCCGATGCTGCAGTCCGGCGTCGGCCCAGGCCTCGCGCGCAGCGATCACGCCGATGAGCGCCGATCGCGAATAGCGCTTGGGATCGGCGCGGTTGTTCTTGTCCCACATGTTCATCGCCGTCGAGCGCCGGCACGTCGTCGATCGTCACGCCGGTGACCGGCGCCGCGACCTGACACGGCAACTCCGACGCATCGAAATCCGTAATGGCTCTCGTGCCGCTGCAGCCGCGGCTGACATGGCTCCAGAATCGCTCGCGGCCGACGCCGAACGGCGAAACGACACCGATGCCGGTGATGACGATGCGCGGAGCGGAGGATTGGGGCATGAACAAAACCTATACTAAGGCGAATGCGGTACGTCGCGCGGCTGTTTGCGTGGGCTGGCGGTGCAATATTCGTGACATCGCTCGTCGTCTGCGCCGGCTGCTACCTCATCGCTGTGGGGACGACCCGTGCCGCAGGCGACCTCATCAGCCTCGATCGCGCTCGACGCCGTGCTGCTGACTGTGTTCGCGGCTCATCACAGCCTGTTCGCGCGCGACCCGGTGAAAGCCCTCATCGCGCGCATCGTTCCCGCAGCGTCTGATGCGATCCGTGTACGTCTGGATCGCGAGCGCACTGTTCATCGTCGTCTGTGCTCGGATGGCGGACGATCGGCGGCGAGGTCTGGAACCTGACCGGCGTGCGGGCGCGGTGCGAGTGCGCGCGATCCAGCTCACGGGCGTGGCGCTCGATCGCGCTCGCGGTTCGCCATCTGGATCCGCTCGAGCTCGCCGGCATTCGTCCGCCGTCCGCTCGCGAGCCGCTCCAGGCGACCGGCGTCTACGGTCTGGTTCGCCATCCGCTCTATCTCGGCTGGCTGATGTGCGTTTTCGGCGCGGCGCACATGACCGGCGATCGACTGGCCTTCGCCATCATCACCACGCGCCTATCTCGTGGTCGCGGTGCCGTGGGAGGAGCGATCGCTTCGACGCAGCTTCGGGCAGGACTACGATCGCTACACCCGGACCGTGCGCTGGCGGATCGTGCCGTTCATCTATTGAAGCGCGAATCCTCGTCGTCACCGCCGGTGTAGGTCTTTTCGGCGGCGCCGGACTTGTCGATGAACACCATCGAGTGCTGCGACGGGATGTCGAACTTCTTGCCGCAGGTCTTGCAGGTGACGCTGTCGTCGACGCGGATCATGTAGTCGCGAAGCTTGGCGTAGAGCGCGCGATCGCGCTCGTCGGCGCCGGGCGGGAGACGATCCTTCTTGCGTCCGCACCACCCAGCGCATCTGGTAGTCGTTGGTGCGCTTGCAGCGCGGGCAGGGCAGCTTGTCGGTCCGCGTTTCGTTCCTGCCGTTGAAGAAGTCGCGTTCGTCGAGCGCCATAGCGCGGATCATACCCGATTGACGCGAGTACGGCGGAAGCCGGACACTACGAGGAATGGCTTCCGAACCGGGGCGCATCCTACCCGAGTGAGCTGCCGCTTCTGGCACTGCGGCAGACCGTCAGCTTTCCGCTGACGCTTCAGCCGCTGGCGGTGAATCGGCCGCAGTCGATCGACGCGGTGCAACCGCGCGCTCGCCGGCGATCGCCTGCTCTTCCTCGCGCTGCAGCGCGACGAAAAAGACGAGCCGGATCCCGGCGATCTGCGCACCGATCGGCACCATCGCGGCCATCCGGCAGATGGCCAAGGTTCCGACCGGCGGCATCCACGTCATCGTCGAGGGCCTGACGCGGGCCAAGGCCGACCTGATCACGAAGCACGAGCGCGTCGCTGCGCGCGACGGTGGCGCCGGCTGCCCGATCCGATCCGAGCGAACACTCGAGGTCGACGCCTACGTCCGCCGTCTGCAGGAACTGATCGATCGGGCGCTGTCGCTGTCGACCGGCCTGTCGCAGGAGCTGCGTGGCATGGTGGCCGGCATCGACGATCCGCTGCGGCTGGCGTACCTGCTGACGAGCCTGCTCGACATGAAGGCCGAGGAGAAGCAGCTGATTCTCGAAAACGACGATCGCTCACCGGGAAGCTGCAGTCCGTGTGCGAATGCGCTTGGCCGGGAGATCGCGCTGCTCGAGATGAAGAGCAAGATCGAATCGGAAGCGCAGCAGGAGATGACCGACGCGCAGCGACAGGTACTACCTGCGCCAGCAGCTGAAGGCGATTCAGGACGAGCTCGGCGAAGGCGAGAAGCCGGAGAGCCAGGAGTTACGGAAGCGGCTGGCGGAGGCGAAGCTGCCCGAGGCGGTCGACCGCGATCGCGCAGCGGGAGCTCGATCGGCTCGAGCGGATGTCGCCGGCGTCGCCCGAGTACCAGATGATCCGCACCTACATCGACTGGGTGCTCGACGTGCCGTGGTCGACGATCACCGACGACCGTCTCGACCCGATCGCCGCGCGCGCCGCGCTCGATCAGGACCACTACGATCTCGACAAGGTCAAGGAGCGGATCGTCGAGTATCTCGCCGTCCAGAAGCTCAAGGCGCGCCGCACGCGCGACCGGCGCAGATCAAGGGGCCGATTCTCTGCTTCGTCGGACCGCCGGGCGTCGGCAAGACGTCGCTCGGACAGTCGATCGCGCGCGCGATGAACCGGAAGTTCGTGCGCATCTCGCTCGGCGGCGTCCGCGACGAGGCCGAGATTCGCGGTCATCGCCGCACCTACATCGGCGCCATTCCCGGGACGCATCGTCCAGGCGCTGAAGCAGGCCGGCGCGATGAACCCGGTGTTCATGCTCGACGAGATCGACAAGATCACCGCCGGCGGCTTCCAGGGCGATCCGGCGGCGGCGCTGCTCGAGGTCCTCGATCCGGCGCAGAACCATTCGTTCCGCGATCACTATCTCGAGATCAACATCGACCTCTCCCGGGTGCTGTTCATCGCCACCGCCGAACCAGCTCGGGACGATTCACCCCGCGCTGCTCGATCGCATGGAAATCATCTCGCTCGCCGGCTACACCGAGGAAGACAAGGTCCACATCGCACGCCAATACCTGATTCCGCGGCAGCTCGAGGAAAACGGTCTCGCCGCCGCACAGTTGACGATCGACGATGACGCGGTCCGGCGGATGATCGCGCAGTACACGCGAGAGGCCGGCGTCCGCAGCCTCGAGCGGCAGATCGGCGGCGGTGATGCGCAAGATCGCCGCTCGCGTCGCGACCGCGGCCGACGACAGCGGCACCACGGTCGTTGCGCGCCGCCGATGTCCCCGAGTACCTCGGCCCGCCGAAAATCCACGACGAGGTCGCGTTCCGGGTCTCGCGGCCCGGCGTCGCGACCGGCGTCGCGTGGACCGAGAGCGGCGGCGACGTGCTGTTCATCGAGGCGAGCCTGCTGCCGGAAGGCCATGGCAACGTCACGCTGACCGGTCAGCTCGGCAACGTGATGCAGGAGTCGGCGCGCGCCGCCGTCAGCCACATCCGATCGACCACCAAAGAGCTCGGCGTCTCCGCCGACTTTCTCAACTCGCACGATCTCCACATCCACGTGCCGGCCGGCGCCATTCCGAAAGACGGCCCCTCGGCCGGCGTCACCATGGCCACGGCGATCGTGTCGGCGCTGCGACAGCAGACCGTACGCGAAGACGTCGCGATGACCGGGGAGATTACGCTCGAGCGGACTGGTGCTGCCGGTCGGCGGCATCCGCGAGAAGGCGCTCGCGGCCCGGCGGCACGGCATCAAGACCTTCATCCTGCCGGCGCTGAACGAATCCGATCTCGCTGAACTGCCGTCCGAGGTCAAGCACGACATGCAGTTCGTCCCGGCGCGCACGCTCGAGGACGTGTTGAGGGTCGCGCTGCCTCGGATCCCGCCGCCGACGTAGAATGGCGAACGCCGAATGCGACGTTCTCTGATCGCGGTTGCCGCGCTCGTCACGCCTCTGCTGACCGTCGCGCCCGGCGGTCAGTCCGTCGATACCGGGAGCATCGTCGGTCACGTCACGCTGACCACCAAGGTGCGTGGGGTGCCGATGCCGTCCAGCACGTATCCGGGCCGCGCGGTCGGACAGCACGAGCCGCCGACCATTCCCGAAATCAAGAACGTCGTCGTCTACCTGAAAGACGTCGTCTTTCGCGGTGCGCTGCCGCTCAAGAAGGCGGAGCTGCGGCAGGAACACGAAACCTTCATTCCGCACGTGGTGGCCATCACCCGCGGCTCGACCGTCGAGTTTCCCAACGACGACCCGATCTTCCACAACGTGTTTTCGCTGTCGGGAGCGGCCAACTTCAACCTCGGACGCTATCCCAGGGGCCAGAGCAAACCCTGGCGGTTCACCAAGGCCGGCATCGTCAAGGTGTTCTGCGACATCCATTCGCACATGAGCGCGACGATTCTGGTGCTGGACAACCCGTACTTCACGATCCCTGAGTTGAACGGTGCCTTCGAGATCGCGAACGTGCCGCCCGGGCAGTACACGCTGGTCGGCTGGCACGAACGCGTCGGTGAGCGAACCACCACCGTGCGGGTCGAACGCGGCAAGGCGGTCAGCGTCGATCTGTCATTGCCGGTCGAGGAGCGCCGGTGAGCGAACGGCGCGTGCCACCGCGGCTGGTCACCAGGACGCTCGCGGTCACCTTCAGTACGGTGGTGCTGATTCTGCTCTTCGTGTTCGCGGTGGTCACCTTCAGCGTCCGCGATCAGGTGCGCCAGTCGGTGGCGGCCAACCTCGCATCGAGCCAGCGGCTCTTTGCGGCGCTCGAAACGCGACGTCAGCACGAACTGGTGTCGCAGGCGGCGACCTTCGCCGAGAATCCGACGCTCAAGGCCGCGCTCGACACCTACCACGCCGAGTCCCGGAGCGGCGGCGAAACCGTCCGGACACAGCTGCTGCGGACGATCGACGGTGAACTCGCCAAGATCGCGGCGCGCTTCGAGGCCGACGCGGTGGTCCTGGCGGATGTGGGCCAGCACACATTGTCTGCAACGGGCCGCCTGGGCGAACGCTGGCCGCGCGGGCGGCCGCTGGTGCTGACGACCGCGAAGGACGGCCAGGTAACCCTTCAGGGTGTGTGAGATGGCCGACGCCCTGCGCAGCATGATCCGTAGCGGTTGTGGCCCGATGGCCGGAGCCTGCGCGGTCGTGGTCGCGCTGATGACGACCGCGGCGCCGGCGTTTGCGCAGGGAGCAGCGGAATCGGTCGAGCGGTTTTCCCTCGACAGCGTCATCGGCGTCGACTCGTTCGGCGGTCAAAACGTGTCGAGTCAACCGCAGATCGTCATCGACGTTTCGGCGGCGGTCCGGATCGGCGACAACTGGCAGCTGTACGTCCGGCCATGGTTTCGGCTGCCGCGGCCGGCCTCGGGCAGCGCGACCACGCCGCCATGGGACACCGAAATCTATCAGGCAGGGGTGCGATACGAACGGCCGGGTCCGATTGCCGTACGATTCGACGGCGGCTACATCCTCTCGCCGATCGGTCTGGGGCTGCTCGACTCGCGACAGAACCTCAATGCGAACATTCTGCCGCACCTCAGCTACCTGGTGCCGATGCCGGCGTTCGCGCCGGCTGCGCCGCGCGTGCTGGCGGTTTCAAACGCGTATCCGCTCGGGGCGCAGCTGACGATTTCAACCAGCCACTGGGACGCGCGAGCGGCGGTCGTCAACTCGGCGCCGACGCGACCGTATATTCTCGGCGCCACCACCAACCCACGCCAGACACCGGTCGTGGTGGCGGGCGGAGGCATCACGCCGATCACCGGTCTGCGCCTCGGCGCCTCGTTCGCGCACGGTGACTACGCGACCGCGGAGGAGATCGCGGTTCCCAATGCCCGAGCGCGGACCGTGAACATGATTGGCGCGGAGGGCGAATGGGCATTTCGCTACACGAGAATACGCGGCGAGATCATCCGCAGCGCGTTCGAGAGGCCTGGGCGACACCGCGGTGGCCCGGGAATGGTTCGTCCAGGGCGTGCAGACGCTGGCGCCACGGTGGTTCGTTGCCGCACGGTGGGAAGGCACGTCTGCACCGCCGCTGGTCAGTGGGACGGCCATCGGCACCAGGACGAATTTCGCGGTCTTCGAGACCACGGTGGGCTTCCGCGTGACGCCGGATGTCACCGTTCGGGGCGCCTATGACCAACGGAAATCCTACGGAGCCGTCAGCTGGGACAACCAGGCCGCCGTGTCTCTCGTCTGGACACGCCGCTGGTGGTAGCACGCATTCGCCGGCTTCGGGCGAACAGCGATAATCTAGGCCTTGACGCCGCGTCGCGACGAACGGCGCCGGCATTCGATTCTGTTTCCGAGGAGAGACTCAATGTTGTCACGCCGTTCGTTCATCTCGCTCACCGGCGCGGCCGCCGCCGGCGCCGTCGCCCCGTTGTCCGCGCAGCGACGTGGGGGGGCCGAGGCGTCAGGCCCGGTGCCGCCGAGCATCATGGCGCTGACCTCGATGCGGGCACAGGCGAAGCCGATCACGGTGGACGAGCGTCGCGCCAGGCTGGAAAAGGCGCGGCGGCTGATGACCGAGCAGAAGATCGACGCGATCATCCTGACCGGCGGCACTTCGCTGAACTACTTCACCGGCATCCGCTGGGGCAACAGCGAGCGCCTCACTGCGGTCGTCATCCCGAAGGTCGGCAATCCGTACATCGTCACGCCGGCGTTCGAGGAGGACCGCACCCGCGAACAACTCGTCGGTGGACCGATGGAACACACCGACGTCGCCATCTGGCAGGAGGACGAAAGCCCGTTCGAACGGGTCGCGACCGGCTTGAAAGAACGCGGCATCGCGACTGGACGCGTCGGCATCGAGGAAACCTCGAAGTTCGTCTTCGCCGACAGCATCAGCGGCGCCGCGCCGGCCTTGAAGATCGTCAGCGCCTCGCCGATCGTGGCCGGCTGCCGCATGATCAAGAGTCAGCACGAGCTCGATCTGATGCGCCTGGCGTCACAGGTGACGCTGAAGTGCTACGAGGCGGTGTTCAAGGCGCTCAAGCCGGGGATGACACAGAACGACGCCAGCAGCCTGATCAACGCCGGCTACGCCCGTCTCGGCTTCCAGGGCTTCGCCAGCATTCAGGTCGGCGAGTACACGGCGCTCCCCCACGGCTCGATCACGCCGCAGACCATCCGTGAAGGCACCATCATCATGATCGACGACGGCTGCACTGCCGAGGGCTATCAGTCAGACATCACCCGCACCTTCGTGATCGGCAAGGCGACGGACAAGATGAAGAAGGTGTTCGACATCGTGCACCAGGCGCAGACCGCGGCGCTGAAAGCGGCGCGGCCCGGCGTGCCGCTCGAATCGATCGACGCCGCGGGACGCAAGGTCGTCGTCGACGCCGGCTACGGGCCCGGCTTCAAGTACTTCTCCCACCGCCTCGGTCACGGCATGGGCATGGACGGCCACGAGTGGCCTTATCTCGTGAAGAACAACATGTTCGGCTGGGAAAAAGCACTGACCATGCAGACCGGGATGGTCTTCAGCGACGAGCCGGGCATCTACATCAAGGGCGAGTTCGGCGTGCGCCTCGAGGACGACATGCACGTCACCGAGAACGGTGCCGAGTTGTTCACGCCGCAGAGCCCGTCAATCGAGGATCCGTTCGGCGCTGCCTGATTCGGCTTCCCTATTCCTTGATGGTCGTGACCAGCGACCAGATCCGCGGGACATTCACCTTTTCGATCGACACCGGCTTCAGGTCCGCCTGGACCAGGAACGCCGGCAGGTCGAGATCGGACTTGAAGCCGAGATACAGGGTGAACGGGCGCAATGATGCGTCTCGAGCCACGAGCCGAGGCGGCTCTTGCTGCGGAAGTGATTGAGGATGATGATTTTTCCGCCGGGACGGCAGACGCGGTGCATCTCGCGCGTCACCGCGACCGGATCGGGCACCACGCTGATCACATACGGCGCGTAGACGATGTCGAAGCTGTCGTCCGCGAACTTCATGTTCTGCGCGTCCATCTGCAGGAGACGGACGTTGCGAACGCCCTTCCGCGCGATCCGATCGTGGGCCTTCTCGAGCATCGAGCTGGAAAAGTCGATGCCGGTGACGGCGCATTCGGCCGGATAGAGCGCGGCGTTGATGCCGGTGCCGACGCCGACTTCGAGCACGCGGTCGCCGGGCCTGATCGCCATCCGCCGGATGGCGTCGACACGGCCGGGATGCAGCGCCGGACCAAAGGTCAGGTCGTAGACCCACGCAAGATTCTCGTAAACGCGGGCGACAAAATCGTTCTCGACCGCGGTCACCGACAGCGCGCGCGTCGCGGCGTCGGACCCGATCACCTCTTCGGTTTCACGCGATCCATGTGGCTCGAATAGGGCCATCAGTTGCCTCAGCAGCGCTGCGCCGAACCGCTAACCCCTTGAACGCGTTCAAGCTGGAGGGTTCGGCCAGAGTGCACTGCGACTATACCTCTGGGGGTTCACCGAAGTCCATCGACGACTGCCAGCGCCGAATCGATATCCCCTGACTGGGTAGACACTTGCACGCCCTGGACCAAGCCCTTCAGGGCGCCGGCGATCTCGTCGAGCGATCGCGATGCCTTCCGCGACCGCGCCACCGCCGGCGTCGGCCCGCCGCATCCGCTCGATCAGCGACGTCAGGGACGCGCACACCCGGCACTTCGTTCGCCATGAACTCGGCGTTGCGTGCGCTCTCGAACGGAAACACACCCGCCACGATCGGCAGCCCGGCTTCGGCCAGACGCTTGTGAACCGGCTCGTAAGCGCCGACATCGAAAATCGGGCGCGTGACAACGAACTCGGCGCCCGCCTCGCACCTTGTACTCGAACCGCCGCAGCTCCTCGTCGAGGTTGGACGCGGCGGGGTTCACCGACACGCCGATGTGGAAGGCGGTCGGGCGCGCCAATCGTCTGTCCGCCGACATCGCTGCCGTGATTCAGCCGCGCAACGACATTGGTCAGGCCGATCGAATCGACGTCGAACACGGCGGTCGCGTCCGGGTAATCGCCGACGCGGCCGGGGTCGCCGGTGACGAGCAGCAGGTTGCGCAGTCCCTGGCGTGCGCGCCGAGCAGGTCGGACTGAATGCCGAGCAGATTGCGATCGCGGCAGGCGTAGTGCAGCAGCGTCTCGATGCCCGCCTGCTGCTCGATCAGCACGGCGAGCGACAGCGCGCTGATCCGCGCGCCGCCGCGCGGACCGTCTGGAATGTTGATCGCGTCCACTCCGCCGATCTTCAAGCGCGCGCGCGCGTTCGACGACCGCGTCGGTCTGGTAGCCGCGCGGCGGCAGCAGTTCGACGGCGAGCGACAAAACGGCCGCGCGCCATCGCATGCGCAAGGCGCGATTTGCGTTCTCTGGCGACCGGCGACGCCGCCAACGGCGCGAGCGCATCAACCCCTGCGTGCCCGCCGGAGCCGGGACGACCGGCGGCGCGCCAGCGAGGGCCGTCCCGCCATCCTCCGGCGTCACGAACGCTTTCACCGCTCGCGCGTGGGCATCGCGCCCGACTGCCGGCGCCAGGCCGCGCACCGCGGTCTTGATCTGCCGGATGTGCTCCGGCGTCGTGCCGCAGCAGCCGCCGACCATCGCGCACGTTGTGCAGGATGAAGCGCCGCGCGTAGGACGCCATGTAGTCCGGCGAACAGAGATAGATGTTGCGGCCCTCGACGTCGCGCGGCTGTCCGGCGTTGGGCTGCGCGGACAGTTTCACGGTGGTGACGGCCGCCATGCGCTCGATGGTGTCGAGCATCGGCGCCGGTCCGACGGCGCAGTTGACGCCGATCACCGACGCGCCGCGGCGCTCCAGTTCCGGCGCGAATCGCTCGGGCGGCGTGCCGTCCAGGGTGTTGCCGTCCTCCTCGGTGGTCATCTGCGCGACGATCGGCAGCGTCGACACGCTACGGACCGCATCGACCGCCGCGCCGATCTCGTTGAGATCGCGGAAGGTCTCGAGGATGAAGAGATCGACGCCACCCTCGGCCAGGGCCTGGGCCTGCTCGCGGAAATATTCGCGCGCCTCGTCGACGCCGGTCTTGCCCCACGGCTCGATGCGGATGCCCAGCGGGCCGATCGCGCCGGCGACGTAGGCCTGCTCACGCGCCGCGTGACGCGCCAGCTTGGCGCCCTGCACGTTGATGCCATGGAGGCTGCCGGCGAGGCCGAACGAGCCGAGCTTGATCCGGTTCGCGCCGAAGGTGTTGGTCTCGATGACGTCGGCGCCCGCGCGCACGTACTCCTGGTGCACCTCGGCGACCAGATCCGGCTGCGTCAGGTTGAGCGCGTCGAAGCTCTTGTTGATGAACACGCCCTTGGCGTACAGCATCGTGCCCATCGCGCCGTCGCACACCAGCACACGCTCGTCGAGGGCCTCAATGAATGGTTTCAACATGGGAACATGCGGCGTTTCGGCAGCCAGCCAATCAATGACTCAATGACCGGATTACCCAATGACCAGATGTCATTGAGTGTCGCAGCGCTCGGTCTTGAACGTCTCGGCGTCGATCAACAGGTACGAATTGGTGACGACGTCGAGGCCGATCGAGCGCACGCCCTGCCGAATCGAGTCGGAGAACTCGTGGTGGTGCCCGAACAGATGCAGGCGTGGACGCATCGCCGCCAGCACATCGTTCAGGACCGTCTTGCCGGCGTCGATTCGCTTGCCGGCCGGATAAAACGGACGCGGCGCCTCGTGCGTCAGCAACACGTCGATTTTCAGCGCCGCCTTGCAGGCCGCGACTTCGTCGCGCACGAAGTGCCGCCGCTTGTCGTCGCGGCTCTTTCCCAGCTTCAGCGATGCGGCCGAGGGTTTGCGGCCCTTGGACGGCGGCAGCGTCGGACGGCGCCGTGTTGTACCAGCTCGGCGCGAAGGTGCCGCCGAGCGCGGCGACCCGCCACGGCCCCACCAGGTGCGGCGCCGCCGTTCGGCAGGTAGTGCAGCGTCGGCCGCGCCGGCAGACGCCCGGCCAGCGCTGTCGGCGAGCACGTCGAAGTCTTCGTTGTTGCCCTTGATGAAGTACAGCGGCGCCGCCGGCTCGAAATAGTCGCCGTCGTTGCTGGCGACGTCGCCGACCGACACCCACAACGGCACGTCGGGGTGCCGCCGCATGATCGATTGCACGGTGTCGAATGCGCCGTGGATGTCGCCTAACGCGCCGATGATCATGTCATCGTGAGGCGGTCGGAGCGGGCGGCGTGGCGGCGGGGACGAGCAGTTCGGTCTTGTCCCAGACGAAATCCGTTTTGCTGTAGACCGCCAGCTCGTAGTCCTTGCCCATGAAGATCGCGCCGACCGGGCACGCCTCTTCGCAGTAGCCGCAGAAGATGCAGCGCGTCTTGTGAATCTGGTAGACCGAGGCGTAGCGCGGTCCGGCCTGGACCGAACCGTCGTTTTCGGCCGCCTCGAGGTAGATCGCATCCGCCGGACAGGCCACCGAACACAGGCCGCAGGCGACGCACTTCTCCAGCCCGTTCTCGTCGCGCATCAGCACCTGTTTGCCACGGTATTTCGGGAACATCGGGAACTTCTGTTCCGGGTAGTTGACCGTGATCGGCTTCTTGAACAGGTGCCTGCAGCGTGGTCGCGAAGCCGATGAGGAAGGGGCGGATGACAGCCATTGCTCTCAGTTTACCCGGCCGATAAGATCAATGTAAATCCATGCAGGGCCCGCAGTTCCTATCCGGCGAGCAGATTCTTCTGACGACACTGCTGGTCAAGCTCGCCGTGATGGCGGCGCTGGCCACCATGCTGGTGCGCTACCACCGGTTCCGTCACATCCTGATCTTCGAGCGGCGCGCCCTCGCCCGATCGGCTGGTCTTCGCCTTCAGCCTGGGCATTCCGCTGATGGCCGGCGTCGTGGCGCGGCTGCTCCTCAACTACAACGCCGCCGACCTGACGCTCGAGGGCTCGTTTCTCGCCGGCCTCATCGCCGGCCCGTACGCCGGCGCCATCGTCGGCGTGATGGTCGGGGTGCCGCCGCTCGGCAACGGTGAGTGGGCGGCGCTGCCGTTCGCGGTCGGCTGCGGATTCGCCGGCGGCGGACTCCGCGAGCTGTGTCCCAAGGAATCGATCTGGCATTTCTCGCCGTTCGTGTTCACCGGGCTTCACCGCCGCGCCTGGCACATGGTGCGGACCATGGCCGTGGACTGGCAGGTCGTGCTGCTGCTCGCGCCGGTCGCGCTGGAGCTCCTGCGCCAGGGCCTGGGACTGCGCTGGAGCCACCGCCTGTTCTCGCTGCACGCCGCGCGTCCGGAGTCGGTGCCGATGCTGCTGCTGGTGCTGCTGGCCACCGTGCTGGCGGTGGCGACGCCGATCAAGATCTGGAACAACGCCCGCATCGAACACCGGCTGCGAGGAACAGGAAAAGCTGCTGCTGGCGGCCAAGATCGAAGCGCTCGCCAACCAGATCAACCCGCACTTCCTGTTCAACACGCTGACGTCGATCTCCTCGCTGATCCGCACCCAGCCCGAAACTGCGCGCATGCTGATCACCAAGCTGTCCGGCCTGCTGCGCCGGCTGATGCGCAGCACCGATCATTTCGTGACGCTGCGCGAGGAGCTCGAATCGATCGACGAGTACCTGGACATCGAGGTGATCCGCTTCGGACCGCAGCTGCGGGTCGACAAGCAGATCGCGGCGATGACGCTCGATGTCGTCGTGCCAAGCATGATCCTGCAGCCGCTGGTCGAGAACTCGATCAAGCACGGACTGGCGCGCAAGGTCGGCGGCGGCCGGATCACCATCATCACCCGCGCCCGCGAGGACGGTCACACCATCATCGAAGTGCGAGACGACGGACTGGGCATGACCGAGGAGCGCCTCGGGCACGCGCTTGGCGACGGCATCGGCCTGAGCAACGTCAACGAGCGCCTGCGTACGATTTACGGCGCCCAGTATTCGCTGAAGCTGACCACCGAGCCGGGCAAGGGCACCTGCGCCAGCGTGGACATTCCAGATCTGGCGCTGCCCGAGCGGGTGACGGCATGACCGCGGCGGCAGATCTGCGCGCGGTGCTGGTGGACGACGAACAGCTCGCGCGGGACGAGCTGAGCTATCTGCTCGGTCAGCTCGGCGGCGTCGACGTCATCGGGCAGGCCGGCAACGGCGTCGAAGCGTTGACGACGATCGAGCGGCTGCAACCGGACGTCGTGTTCCTCGACGTCCAGATGCCCGGCCTGACCGGCTTCGAGGTCGCGCGGCGTCTGCTCGCAACCGGCAGCCGGTCGCACATCATCTTCGTCACCGCCTACGATCGCCACGCCATCGAGGCGTTCGAGGTGAACGCGGTCGACTATCTGCTCAAACCGGTCGAGCAGACACGTCTCGAGACGGCGGTCGAGCGCGCCAGGCGACGGATGGCCGGCGATCCGTCCGGCGGACGGCGCTCAACAACGCCGAGCTGGAAAAAATCGTGCAGCTGGTCGCCGAACGCCAGAGCCGGCGCGAGCGACTCGCGATCAAGGTCGGCGAGCGCTTCCTGCTCGTGCAGGCCGACGACATTATTTACGCCTCGCTGATCGAAGAAGGGATTACGGTAGTAACGAGTCAGCACGCGGGTACGTCGAACTACCGCACGCTCGACGAACTGCACGAACGACTCGACCCGACGGTCTTCTGGCGCGTCCACCGATCGCATCTGGTCAACATCAACAAGATCAAGGAGATCGTGCCGTGGTTCAGCCGGAACTACATTCTTCGGATGAAGGACGAGAAGGCGACCGAAATCCCGGTCAGCCGCACGCAAACGCGGCGCCTTCGAGACTATTTGAAACTATGAGCAGCGAAGCCGAGGAACCGGGTCTGCCGATGACCTTCGACGCGGGCGAGCCCGGGACGCCGGCCGCGAGCCAGGTTGACCTGCCCGTGCTCAATCATCCCGAGCCGGATCTGATCCGTGTCGTCGAGCCGTCAATCGTCCATGCCGACGTCCCCATCGCGGCCACGCCGAGATCGAGCAGCAGCGGTATCGGGCTGACGCAGATCAAAGAAGAACTCATCGCATGGGTCAAGACGCTGGTGTCGGCAGCGGTCTACGCCGTGCTGATCGTGACGTTCGGCTTCCAGGTCGCGCGCGTCGAAGGCCAGAGCATGGCGCCGACGCTCGAGGATCAGGACCGCCTGATCGTCAACAAGCTGATCTACCGGATCGGCGAGCCGCGTCGCGGCGACATCGTCATGCTCTATTACCCGCTCAACCCCGATAAATCGTTCGTCAAGCGCGTGATCGCCGAGGAGGGCGACACCGTGCGGATCGTCGACGGCCGGGTCTACGTGAACGACATCCCGCTCAAGGACGACTATGTCCAGGCCGACTATCGCAGTCACGACGACTGGGGTCCGCAGGTGATCCCCGAAGGCTACGACTTCGTGATGGGCGATCACCGGAACAACAGCTCCGACAGCCGGCACTGGGGGATGGTGCCGAAGAAATACATCATCGGCAAGGTCCAGATCCGCTGGTGGCCGGTGCCGACGGCGCGATTGTTCTGACGGACTGACGCGACCCTGAAAGGGTCGCGCTACGTGTAGCGCTGAAAGATGTGGCGCGGGCCTTTCAGGCCCGCGTCCTTGCCAGCCCAGTGTCAGGCCGCATGGATCGGCGTCGGCTGCGTGCTGCCCACGATCCGGCGGGCGGGAAACAGCCCGGCCATGTAGGTGTAGACGATCGGCGTCAGATACAGCGTGATCAACTGCGACACGACCAGACCGCCGACGACCGCCAGGCCCAGCGGCCGCCGCGCCGCGCCACCCGCACCGAAGCCCAGCGCAATCGGAACGGCCCCCACCAGCGCCGCCATCGTCGTCATCATGATCGGACGGAATCGGATCGCGCAGCCTTCGAAGATCGCATCGGCGGGGCTCATGTCGTGCATGCGCTCCTGCTCCAGCGCGAAGTCGATCTGCATGATCGCGTTCTTCTTGACGATGCCGACCAGCAGCATCAGGCCGACGAACGAGTAGACATTCAGTTCGCTGCCGAACAGCGTCAGCGTGAGCAGCGCGCCGAGCCCGGCCGACGGCAGACCCGAGAGGATCGTGATCGGGTGGATGTAGCTCTCGTAGAGCATGCCGAGCACGATGTAGACGACGCCGATGGCGACGAACAGCAGCAGGCCGAGGCTGCGGGTCGATTCCTCGAAGACCTTCGCCGTGCCCTCGAATGCCACCGACATCGTCGGCGGCAGGACCCGGCCCGCGAGAGCGCGAATCTGCGCGACGGCTTCGCCGAGCGAGACACCGGGCCGCAAGCCGAACGATATGGCAACCGCCGGCAACTGACCCGAGTGATTGATGGTCTGCGGACTCAAATCCTGGTGGGTGCGGACGACCGATTCGAGCGGCACCATCACGCCGGCCGGCGACTTGAACGTGACGCGCTCGAGTGCATCGACGTTGGTCTGATACCGAGGATCCAGTTCCAGCAGCACGCGGTACTGCGCCGTGTCGCCGTAGATCGTGGACGACCAGCGCGGACCGAAACCGCTGTAGAGCGCGCTCTGGATCAGCGCCGGATCCACTCTGAGCGCCGCCGCCTTGTCGCGATCGATGGTCAGGCGGACGCGCGGACTCTTGATCTCGAGGTCCGTGGAGACGTCCTGGACCGATGCCAACGTCGAGACCGCCTGCTGGAACTGACCGGCCCAGGTGTAGAGTTCGTCGGTGTCCGGGCTGCGCAGCGTGACGCTGTAGCTGTTGTCGCCGGACCGGCCGCCGATCTGAAACGCCGGCGGCAGCGTGATGAACGTCCGGAAGCCCGGAAAGTTCACCAGCTTCGGTCGCAGCTGGGCGATGATTTCCTGCGCGGTGTTGGGCCGCTCCTCGTGCGGCTTCATGCGCATCACCACCCGCGCCGTGTTCATCGCGCCGGGACCGCCCGGCCCGTTGCCGACGAACACGACTGCCCGCTGCGAGTTCGGATTCTGGCGAACGATTTCGGCGACCTTCTGCGCGCCGGCCGCCATCTCTTCGAACGCCGTACCCTGCGCCGCGCGCAGTCCGATGTTCACTGAATCGTCGTCCTGATCCGGAATGAAACCGGTCGGAATCCGCCTGAACATCACGACCGTTGCAACCAGCACCAGCACGAAGGCCGCCAGCACGATCGGCCGATGACGCAGGGCCAGACGCAGGCTGCGTTCGTAGCCGGCACGCAGCGCACCGAAGCCGCGCTCGAATCGTGGGCGCTGGTCGGCCGGATGACGCTCGACGCCGCGCAGAAAACGGCTGCAGAGCATCGGCGTCAACGTCACCGATACCACGCCGGAGACCAGAATCGCGGCCGTGATGGTGACCGCGAATTCGCGGAACAGCCGGCCGATGATGCCGCCCATGAACAGCACCGGGATGAAGACCGCGGCGAGCGAGACCGTCATGCTGAGGATGGTGAAGCTGATTTCGCGCGAGCCGTCGAGCGACGCCTGCATCGGTGTTTCGCCGCGCTCGATATGCCGCACGATGTTCTCGAGCATCACGATGGCATCGTCCACCACGAAGCCAATGGAAAGAATCACCGCCATCAGCGACAGGTTGTTGAGGCTGAAATGCAGCAGCCACATCACCACGAAGGTGCCGAGGATCGAGAACGGCAGCGCCAGCGACGGAATAATCGTCGCCGACGCGTTCTGCAGGAAGAGGTAGATCACCGCAATCACGAGAATCAGGGTCGCGGCCATCGTGATCTTGATGTCCCTGAATGCCGCTTTGATCGCCACGGCGCGGTCGGTGCCCTGAATCAGGTGGACCGACGGCGGCAGCTGCGACTCGATGTGCTCCCAGAGACCCTTGATGCCGTCGATGACCGCGAGGGTATTGCTGCCCGGCTGCTTCATCACCGTCATCAGCATGACCCGCACGACTTTGTCGGGATCGTAGAACCACGATGCGCTGCGGACGTCCTCGACGCTGTCGATGACCGTCGCGACCTGATGCAGACGAATCGGCGCGCCCTTCCGGTAGGTGACGACCATCGAGCGGAAGGCATCGGCGCTCATCAGCTGACCGCTGGCCTTGATCTGGTAGCTCGCCTTGGGCCCGAACAGTTGGCCGGTCGGCAGGTTGACATTCCAGTTCTGCAGCTGCGAATCGATTTCGTTGATCCCGATCTGGTGCGCCTTCAGCCGGTCGGGATCGACCTGGACCCGGACGGCGTACTTCTGTCCGCCGAGCACGTTGACTTGCGCCACGCCATCGATGGCGGCGATCTGCGGCGCGATCAGCGTCTCCGCGTAGCCGTCCAGTTCCGAGAGCGGCCGCGTCTCCGAACTGAGGCCGATGATGAAAATGGCCTGGTCGGCAGGATTCACCTTTCTGAACGACGGCGGCGCCGGCATCCCGGGTGGCAGCAACGACAGCGCCTCGGCAATCGCGGTCTGCACGTCCACCGCGGCGCCGTCGATGTCGCGATCGAGCGCGAACTGCATCGTGACGCTGCTCAGACCGGTGGAGCTCGACGAGGTCATCGAGTCGAGACCTGAGATGGCGGTGAATTGACGTTCGAGCGGGCTGGCGATGGTCGCGGCGAGGGTTTCCGGATCGCCGCCCGGCAGGCCGCCGCTGACGCTCAGGGTGGGAAAGTCAACGCTCGGCAGATCGCTCACCGGAAGCGAGCGGTAGGCGACGATGCCGAACAGCGCAATCGCGGCCATGATCAGGCTGGTCGCGATCGGCCGCCTGATGAAGCCTTCCGAGACGTGGGCCATTGACTACGTAAATAGTAGTCACTACGTTTTTGTTGTCAAGTTGGTATAATCACGCCGTGCCGAAGGAATACGGCCAGAAGTGTCCGGTCGCCAGATCGCTCGAGTTTCTCGGCGAACGCTGGACGCTGCTGATCGTTCGCGACCTCATCGGCGGCCCGAAGAAATTCCAGGATCTCCAGAAATCGCTGACCGGCGTGGCCCCGGCAGTGCTGTCTGAACGGCTGAAGCTCCTCGAATCGTACGGCGTCATCAGCCGGTCGTTCTACTCTGAGCACCCGCCGCGCGCCGAGTATGCGCTGACCGAGATTGGATTCGAGCTGCGTCCCGTCGTCGGGGCGCTCGCTATCTGGGGGTCGCGCCATCTGCACAGTCCCTCGACACTTGTGCACGTCGACTGCGATACTCCGCTGGACATGACGTACTACTGTCCCAAGTGCGAGCGACGGGTTGGCGGAGCGCACCTCCGCTTCCGCCCGACCGCCACGCCGGCCCCCGTCAAGCCGCGCCCGCGCCGCAGTCTCGCGCGGACGTGAACCTGTCGCGGGCCGCGGCGGCCGATACCGGTCAACGCTACGCCTCGGTCGCGCGCGTGCTGGTCCGCGTGTTGCTGCTCAACCTCATCGTCGCCATCGCCAAAATCGGATTCGGCTACACCTCGGGCGCCGTGAGCATCCTGTCCGACGGCTTCCACTCGCTCACCGACGCGGCGTCGAACGTGGTGGGCCTGGTCGGCGTCAACGCGGCACGCCGACCTCCGGACGAAGATCACCCGTATGGCCATCGCAAGTATGAGACGGTCGCGGCGGCGGCGATTGTGCTCTTCCTGCTGCTGGTCATGGTCGAGGTATTGCGAAACGCCTTCAACTACCTGACCGGCAAAGCGGGACCACACGAAATCACCGCCGCCAGCTTTGCGGTGATGCTCGTGACGGTCGCGATCAACCTGGTGATCGTGCGTTACGAATCGCGCGCAGCGGCGCGGCTCGAAAGCGAGGTCCTGCTCGCGGATGCGACGCAGACACGCGGCGACGTGTGGTCGTCGGTCACCGTGATCGTCGCGCTGGTCGGCGCCCGCGCCGGCCTGCCGATTCTGGATCCGCTGGCTGCGCTGGTGGTGGCCGGCTTCATCGGCTACGCCGGCTTGCAGATCGCCCGAACCACCACCGGCATCCTGAGTGATCGCATCGTGATCGCCGACGCCGAGCTCGAGCGGGTGGTGATGAGCGTGCCGGGCGTGCTCGGGTGCGAAAAGATCCGCACGCGTGGATCAGCCGATCACGTGTTCCTGGACTTGCACGTCTGGCTGCCGGCGGATATGCCGCTGAAGGACGCCCACGACATTTCTCATGTCGTGAAGGACACGCTGATGACGCGCCATCCGGAAATCGCGGACGCGGTGATCCACATCGAGCCGCCGCCGCGCAGAACCTGATATTTCAGATTTGAGATTTCAGATTTCGGATTGATTTCGAAGTGGTTCCCGAATCTGAACTCTGACCGCTGAAATCTGCAATCTCATTTGGCCACAAGCTTTACTTCGAAAACCTTCGGCCACAGCTTGCCGGTGATGAACAGCCGGTCGTGCGCATCGTCGTAGGCAATGCCGTTCAGGACGTCGGTCTTGGCGCGTTCGGCGGCCGTCAGCAACCCTCGGAGGTCGATGTAGCCGATGACGTTGCCGGTGGCAGGAGAAATCCTGGCGACGTAGTCGGTCTGCCAGACGTTGGCGAGAATCTCACCCTTCACGTACTCCAGCTCGTTGAGATTCTTGAGCGGCGCGCCCACCGCCGTCACCTTCAGCCGTCGCCGTTCGGCGAAGGTGGCCGGATCGAGAATCCGCAGCTCGTTGGTGCCGTCGCTCATGATCAGGTTGGTGCCGTCGTGGGTCAGCCCCCAGCCCTCGCCCTGATAGTGAAACGATCGGCGCGGCGCCAGCGTGGTCTTGTCGTAGACGAAGGCGACGCCGGTCTGCCACGTCAGCTCGAACAGTTCGTTCTTGAAGACGGTGATTCCTTCGCCGAAGTGTTCCGCCGACACGTCACGCTGTTTCAGGACCTTCCCGGTCTCGAGCGACACGCGGCGAATCGACGATCGCCCATTCAGGCCGGTGCCTTCGTACAGCACGCCGTTGACGAACTGCAGTCCCTGCGTAAAGGCGTTCGGATCGTGGGGATAGATATGCTGGACCTGGTAACTGAACATCGGCAGGTTCGCGTTCTGGGACGCGGGCTGCCACGCCGCGAATCCGACCGGGCGGTAGGTTGCCAACATGATGATCCCCGCTGCCACCACCAGAATCGGACGGATCGGACGCTGACCTGGCTGGAGCCCACGCCTGATGTCGTCTGCCTGCCCCATCTCAATACCCCGCGACTTTGTCGACCACGTTCATCAGCGGCTCATCACGCTCGAAGCGCCGGAGGTTGTCCGAGAACAGCGCCACCAGCGGCGTCCAGTAATCGTTCAGCGCGCCGGACGTGTGCGGCGTGACGATCACGTTGGGCAGATCCCAGTACGGACTCGACGGATCGAGCGGCTCGCTGGTGAAGACATCGAGCGCCGCGCCGCCGAGCCGACCGTCGGCCAGCGCCGCCGAGCACCGCCTCGTCGTCGACAAGCTTACCGCGAGCGACGTTGATCAGGAACGCGCCGCGCTTGATGCGGTTGAGCTCGGGGTCGCCGATGAGACGTCTCGTCTCCGGCGTGTGCGGCGCGGCGAGGACGACGACGTCGCTGATGGCAAGGAGATCGTGGAGCCGATCCGGCGTCCAGACCGCTTCGACGCCGTCCGGCAGCGGCTCGCCGCTGCGCCTTCGGATCGCCGTCAGTCGCAGGCCGAACGGCGCGGCGATGCTCGCGAGTTCGAGTCCGATCGCGCCGAGTCCGACGATGCCCATGCGCCGGCCGCGGAGGAGCCGGACGTCCACGTGGGCGCCTTCCAGATCCTGTTGGGCCCACCGGTGGGCGGCCTGGGCGCGGACCGCCACCGGCAGCAGCCGCGCCAGCGCGAGCGTCACGCCCATCACGTGCTCCGCGATCGAGCGGGCGCGGATTCCTCGAGCGCGTCGTCAGGACCACCGGGCTCGCCAGCAGCTCCGGGAACATCAGCTTGCCGACGCCGACCGCCGGGCTCTGCACCCAGCGCAGACGCGCCGCCGACGCAAAGGCGTCGCGTTCGACCAGCGGCGTAAAGGCGACGTCCACGTCGGCCAGCAGACGCGAGGCGCTTTCGCGATCCCAGGCGTCGAGGAAGGTGTGCTGGGGAAAATCGCGGCGAAGCTGCTCGACGAAATGACGCGGCAGCACCCACGCGGGCGCCGGACTGATCACCGCGACGAGGATCTTCATCGCCGGATATACGTGCCGGAGCGGCCGCCGCTCTTGCGCATCAGCCGGATCGTCGCCGATCACCATGGTCTTGTCCACCGCCTTCACCATGTCGTAGATGGTGAGCGCGGCGACGGCGACGGCGGTGAGCGCTTCCATCTCGACGCCGGTCTGGCCGGTGGTGCGCACGCGCGCCTCGATCGTCGTAGCCGCGCGCGGTCGGCGTCAGCTCGACGTTGACGCTCGAGAGCGGCAGCGGATGGCAGAGCGGAATCAGCGCCGAGGTCTGCTTGGCCGCCATGATGCCGGCGAGCCGCGCGGTCTGCAGCGGATCGCCCTTCTTCACCGCGCCGCGGCGGATCAGCCGCAGCGCCGCCGCGCGACATCGTGATCGATGCCGCGCGCGATCGCTTCGCGCTCGGTCACCGGCTTGTCGCCGACGTCCACCATCCTCACGCGCCCGCGCGCATCGACGTGCGAGAGCCTGCGCCGCCTGGCCGGACCCACGCGGCGCGCCTGCGCTACGACGTCTCGTCATCGCCCTGCGCCAGGAAGAACGACAGGCTCTCGAGCGACACGGTCAGGTCGACGCTCTTCAGCTTCACGTCGGGCGGCACCTCGAGCGTGCCGGGCGAGAAATTCAGCACCGCCTTGATGCCGGCGGCGACGACCAGATCGAGCACCGTGCTGCGCCGACGGCGCCGGCACCGCGATGACGGCGATGCGGATGCCGTCGCGCTTCGCGATCTTCTTCAGATCGTGGATGTCGTGGATCGGCACGCCGCCGCGCGACTGCTGGCCGACCTTCGTCGCTGCAGCGTGTCGAACAGCGCCGCAATCTCGAAGCCTTCCTGACGGAAGCCCGGATAGTCGGCGAGCGCGAGGCCGAGGTTGCCGGCGCCGATGATCGCGACGCGCAGCTTGCGATCGAGGCCGAGAATCTGCCGCAGGTGGCGCTTGAGATCGCGGACGTAGTAGCCGACGCCGCGGACGCCGAACTCGCCGAAGTAGGCGAGGTCCTTGCGGATCTGCGCGGCGTTGAGATGAAACTGCTCGGCGAGCGCCTGCGACGAGATGGTGCGGACGCCGGCGGCCTCGAGCGTGTTGAGGCAGCGCAGGTAGACGGACAGGCGGTTGGTGGTGAGCTCGGAGACCTGATCGGCGCTCTGTTTCGCGCTGGTGGTCGTTGACGCCGCTTTGTTCGAGGTTTTCACAAGCCGGTTGGCGATTGTAAGCTAATATCGCGCGCTATGGCCATCCCCGCCAAGCCGCACCGGCTTTCAGCCGTACGTGCCAGCGTCGCAGTCACCCGCCGAATTCACGCGTCAAGGCGGTCGATCATCGGCGTGCTCTTCGGACTGCTGTTCGGCGCGTCGACGGTGTATCTCGGGCCTGCGCGCCGGACTGACGGTCAGCGCCTCGATTCCGATCGCGGTGCTGGCGATCTCGGTGCTCAAGAAGCTCGGCGGCTCGACGATTCTCGAAAACAACATCGTCCAGACGATCGGATCGGCCGGCGAGTCGGTCGCCGGCGGCGTCGTCTTCACGATTCCCGCGCTGATCTTTCTCACCCCTGACGGCCCGGCCTACTTCAACTACTACCAGATTGCGATGCTGGCGTTCGCCGGCGGCATCCTCGGCGTGCTGATGATGGTGCCGCTGCGGCGCGCGCTGATCGTCAAGGAGCACGGCGTGCTGCCGTACCCGGAAGGCGCGGCGTGCGCCGACGTGCTGATCGCCGGCGAGCGTGGCGGCCAGCTGGCGTCGATGGTCTTTGCCGGCGTCGGCGATCGGCGCGCTGTGGAAGGCGCTGTCGTGGGTGTTCAACATTTTCCTGCAGGAGCTCGACTACTCCACGCCGCGCAGCAGCCAGTTTCCGAACGCGACGCTGAACATCGACATCTCGCCGGAGTACATGGGCGTCGGCTACGTGATCGGCCCGCGCATCGCCGGCACGATGTTCGCCGGCGGCGTGTTGTCGTGGCTGGTGCTGCTGCCGCTGCTGTCGATCCTCGGCGCCTACATCACCGTCCCGTTTCCGCCGATTCATCCCAACTTCGCCAACAACCCGGCGACCGGCCTGCCGTTCAAGATTCTCGAGATGAGCCCGGGGCAGCTGTGGAGCGCGTACATCCGCTACATCGGCGCCGGCGCCGTGCTGGCGGCCGGCCTGATCACGCTCGGCCGCACGCTGCCGACGATCGTCGCGTCGGCGCGCGAAGGCCTCAAGGATTTCGGCGCCGGCGCCGGCGACGGCAGCCGCACTCCGCACCGAGCGCGACATGCCGACCGTCGTTCGTGATCGGCGGTTCGCTGCTGCTCGCGATCTTCCTGGCGGTCGCGCCGAAGATGCCGATGCAGGGCAACTTCCTGGCCGCGATTCTGATCGTCATCTTCGGCTTCCTCTTCGTGACGGTGTCGTCGCGCATCACCGGCCTCATCGGCACCTCGTCGAATCCGATCTCCGGGCATGACGATCGCGACGCTGATCCTCACCTGCCTGGTGTTCGTCGCGCTCGGCTGGACCGGCAACGCCTACGGCCCGATCGCCCTCTGCGTCGGCGCCGTCGTCTGCATCGCGGCCGCCGAGGCCGGCGGAACGTCTCAGGATTTGAAGACCGGATACCTGGTCGGCGCGACGCCGTACTATCAGCAGACTTGGCCTGGTCATCGGCGTCGTCACCTCTGCCGGCGTGATCGGCGCGACGACGCTCTATCTGCACCACGTGTTCGGCATCGGCAGCGCCGCCGTGCCGGCGCCGCAGGCGACGCTGATGGCGACGATCATCAAAGGGCTGCTCAACCAGAACCTGCCGTGGGGACTGGTGCTGGTCGGCGTCTTCATCTCGGTGACGCTCGAGCTCTGCGGCGTCCGGTCGCTGTCGTTCGCCGTCGGTTCCTACCTGCCGATCGCGACGACGGCGCCGATCTTCGCCGGCGGTCTGGTGCGCGCGTTCGTCGAACGCAAGACGGGCGAGCCGCAGGAATCCGAAGTCGGCGCCGGCACGCTGTTCAGCTCAGGACTGATCGCCGGCGGTTCGCTGTGCGGCATTCTGTACGCGGTGCTCGTCGGCACCGGCCACATCGACGGGCCGCAGTCGATCGGCAACATGCTGCCGTTCCTGCACGAGGGAACGAGCGGCTACATCGCCAGCGCGTTGCTGTTCCTCGCATTGGCCGTCGTGCTGGCGCGGGCGGGCCAAAAGAAAGTCATGTAATGCGTTCGTCCGCGAGCCCTGCGCACGCTCTGCGATCCCTGACCTGCGTGACTCTTGCGGTCGTCGCCGTCGTCGGATGCGCAGCCGATCACGCGACGTGCAACCAACCTCGCCGAGATCCTCGCGTACCCCGGCTTCTACAACGGCCGGCCGATCGTCATCGTCGGCAAGGTCGCACTCGAAGACAACGGCCGGATGACGCGTGTCCGACGACGCCGGGTCGATTCATCTGCTGAGCAAGAACGGCGCGCCGGACGGCCTCGACGAGGTGCGCGGCGAGTTCTGGGACATCGGGCGCATGAAGCCGGACGACCCGCGGCTCAACGGCTACGACCTCAAGGCGACGTTCAAGATCGATCCGAACGCGGGCTGGCCGCGGCCCGGCGAGGTGACGGCGATCGTCGCGACCGCGGTGACCGCCGGCGGCGATGCCGGCAGCGCCATCGATCCGCGCGATCGTGCTGCACCCGTCGCGATACCTCGATCAGAAGGTGACGCTCACCGGACAGTACTCGGGCCGCAACCTGCTCGGCGAGCTGCCGGACGCGCCGGGCAAGAGCCGCTACGATTTCGTGCTCCGCTCCGCGGACGCCGTCGATCTGGGTCATCAACATGCGGCCGAAGCTGAAGGACAGCACCGGCAAGGACCTCGAGTTCGCGCTCGACGCGCGGCTCGACACCAGCCGCTGGCTGACCATGCGCGGCACGATGCAGCAGGGCCGCGGCCTGCAGTGGCTCGACGCCGAAGCCCGGCAGCCTGGCGCTGGCGAAAGCGCCGACGGAGACGCCGGTCGCCGAGGAACAGGTCCGCGTGCCCGCCGCGCCGCCGCCCGAAGTGATCTTCAGCACGCCGACGGCGGACGAAACCGACGTCGCCCTGAGCGACCGCCGTGCGGATTCAGTTTTCGCGCGACATCAATCCAGTCGACGCTGAAGGGACGGATCAAGGCCCACTATCAGCAGTCGCAGAGCGGCAGCGCGGCGAACCGGCCGCGCCAGCCGATTGACGTCACGCTCAGTACGCCGCCGGCGAATCGCGTGCTCGAGATACATTTCACGAAACCGCTCGAGCGTTTCCGCACGCGTGAAGGTCGATCTGCTCGAAGGGATTCTCGGCACCGATGCGCAGCCGCTCAAACCGTGGACGCTGACGTTTGCCATCGGCGGCGCCTGAGCCACGACGATCAACGCCGGAACCGCGGAACACGACGATCGACGCAGAACTCGCTGAGACCGCAGAGATTCTCTACTCTGCGAATTCCGCGTGTTCTGCGTTGATCGTCGCTCCGCTACGGCACGACCCGGAACGACGCCAGCATCCGCTGACTCGCCGCTCGCCAACTCGATGACGTAATCGCCGAGCGCCAGCGGCGCGAGCGCAAGGCCTGCGCGTCCACCACCGCGAGCCGTCGGCATCCTCGCGGACGGCGGCTGGCAACGGGAACGGCGAGCGGCTTGCCGGTCCGGTCGAGCAGACGCGCAGTGACCGGATCAGACGAGATCGCCGGCAGTCTCGACGCGAATCTGTTCGCTGCGCCGGAACCGCAGATCGGCGGTCGGCATGTCCTTGTTGCCGGTCGAGATCCCGCGCCGCAGGTAACAGCGCGCCGACCGCACCGGGCGCCGCGGGAATCGACAGGTGCATCGTCTCGCGCGCCGGAATCGACGACGAGGCGGCGTGCGCGACCACGCTCAGCGTGTAGTCGCCCGCGCCGATCGGCTGCGTCGACGTCAGCGCGAGCTTGAAGATGCGGAGATTTCGCCCGACGGTCACTCGTCCGGTAGCGACGGACATCAGACGTAGCCGCGAGCGTCGCCGTGACTTCGAAGCCCTCATTCCATTCGCTTCCGGCGACCGCTGCTCCGCCGAGCTCGCCGACCAGCCACATCGCCGCCGACGATGTGTCGCCGGGCTTCCAGCCCGCCGTCATCTGCAGGCGCAGCGGCACCTCACGTCCGTAACCGGACAGCGGCGCAATCGCGGCCTCGACCGCATGAGTGGCGGCAGCCGCGGCGGCGGCCTCCGGCGTCTCGACCGATTTGGCCGCACCAGTTCCGCGCGCAGACGTCCCCGCTGCCGCGAGCGTGGCCGCGAGATAGCCGCGGCGCGCGCGGACACGCACGCCAGGACGTTTCACGCGAACGGTGATCGAATGGAATTTTCCGTCGAGCTTTCCCGTCGAGTAGTAGCCGAGCAGGTAGTAGGACGACAAGTCGCTGACGACGCGCTTGAATCCCCGATCGAGATCGTTGCTGTTGACGATCGCCAGTCCGTCGGTCGCTTCGGCGAGCGTGCGCAGCGAGTAAAGCCGGTTCGCGAGCATCTGCTGATCGACGCTCGGCGGCGTGATCGTCGTTGAACCGGGTGGCGGCGCGCCGGTGGTTGGCATCGCGATCGACGTGTCGAACACGACGAGACCGCGCGGATCGACCGGATAGAACGACGTATTGGCGCGGTTGGCCTGGTCGAGCAAGCGTGCGAAATTCCTGGTCGTCGTCCAGGGCCGAAAGCATCAGACGGTCGCGGTCGCACGACGCCGGGTTGATCCCGGTGATCGGATCGGCTGACCACCTGCCGACAGACGCCCGGTTCGTGGGTCGAAGCCAGGGGTCGGCAGTCCCGGCGCCTGGCAGTTGAGTTTTCGGGCCAGGCCCGGATTCGGCTTGAACAGCAGCCAGCCGTCGCTGATCGCCAGCACCGCCTTTCGTTCCTCGCGCACGCCGCGCAGATAGGTGACGAGGTTGCTGAGCGCGTCGATCGTCATCTTCTCGCGGCGGCGCGCGATCATCTCGTCGGCGACGCCACGATCATCGTCCGACGTCTCGTCAGGACAGTCGAGCGGTTGCGAACGGCCGGGATAGCATTCTTTATACAGTTGCTCTTGAGGATCGGTGGTGCTGACCTGGTCGCGCTCGCCCCAGTTCCAATGGCGCGCGAGAAATCCTTCGATCGTCGTGGTCTTGCGCGCGAAGGTGATGTCAGACGGCGACATCTCGGGCGTCATCACCGCGACCAGATCCTCGGGGCCGATCAGCGAGTCGAGCGCCTTGACCAGCGGCGCGCGAATCCGCCGCGAGCCGTCGACGTCCACGTGACCGATGTCGAGGAAGATGACGAAGACGCGGGCTCGCGAATTCGGCGACCATCGCCATCGACTCGCGCGACGCTGTTCGGCTCGATGCGGACGTCCTGCGGCGTCGCTGCGTGGATCATGACGTGTTCGAACTGCTCGACCTTCTGCGGCGCGTTGCCTTCGATGACCTCGAAATCGTCCTGCTTGAGATCGAGTGACCGGCTCGCCGTCGTGGGTCGGGTAAGCGTCGACGCGGACGTAGTTGGCTTCAGTGCGGAAGGTCGGCGGCTGCGGCTCGGGCTGTGGCGGCGCGGGCGCCTGCGACGCCAGCGCAACCAGTGACGAGACGACGATGGCCGAGTGCGCCCAGCGCAAGGGCGTGAGCTCCCGGTCCCGAGCTTCCCGGTCGTCGCTCCAAGCCTGTCATGGTCTCTCCCGGACGCTGGCGCGCTCAGTCTATCACCGGCCCCTGGGCAAGCAACGCGACAATGGCCTCGCGCACGCGCGCGATCAGCGCGTCGCGGTCGGCGACCTGCAGCCCGGCGGTGGGAATCGGCTCGCCGACGCGGATGCTGATGGTCACCGGGACGGATGATCATGCTGCCGCGCTGCATCGACTCGCGGCCGCCGGAAATCGCGACCGGCACGATCGGCGCTTCCGCCTTCATCGCCATCAGGAAGCCGCCCTTCTTGAACGGCAGCAGCTCCGCCGTCCGGCTGCGCGTGCCTTCCGGAAAAATCAGAAACGAGTTACCGGCGCGAAGCGATTCGGCGCCGACTTCGAGCGAGCGCATCGCCGCTTCCTTGTTGCGGCGCTCGATCGGCACGAACCCGCCGTGGCGAAACGCGCGCGCCAGCAGCGGAATCGCGTTGATCTCGGCCTTGTAGACGATGTGCATGCGCGGGTGGAGGGCGGTGAAGAGGACCGGCGGATCGACGTTGCTCTGATGATTGGCGCAGTAGACGGCGGCCCGGTCGAGCGGAATGTGTTCTCGGCCCGCGACCCGCACCGTGATCCCGCAGAGCGCGAGGCCCAGCCGGACGCCGCCGTGGCCGAAAATGTAGAGGATGCCCTTCCATCGGAAGATGGCAGCCAGCAGCATGCCGGTCGGCGCCGTGACCAGCACGTACAGGGAAACCGCGACGTAGGTGAGCAGCGATCGGACGGCGGCGACAATCAAGGCGGGTCATCATAAACGAAAAAAGCCCGCCGGACCGTGAGGTCCAGCGGGCTCCGTAGTCTGACTGACGACTGAAGACTGGCGACTGAACTAACGACGCCCGAGCCGCCCGACGTGGTGCCGCATTCGCGGCGACCGCCGCGCGCGGAGCAGCCGCCTTCACGACCTTTGCCGGCGTCGTCGCCCGCGCGGCCGTGCGCGCCTTGGCCGTGAAGCAGCGCTCGAGCGCGCCATCGACGCGACCTTCGATCGCCGCCGCCGTTTCCGCATCACTTCTGACACTTCAGAGATGATCAGGAACTTGGCGCGGTCGAGCATACGCTTCTCGCGAAACGACAGGCTCTTGGACTTCGCCAGGAAGGTCAGGCTCTTGAGGACGTCGGCCACTTCGTAGATCGAGCCGCTGCGCATCTTGTCGGAGTTGTCCTTGAAGCGCCCTTTCCAGTTCTGGTGGTTGTCGATCTTGCCGTCGCCGAGCAGGCCGAAGAGACGCTCGACTTCTTCGTCGCTGATGGCGCGGCGGAGGCCGACGCCGTCCACGTTGCTCACCGGTACGAGCACCGTCGTGTCGTTCGCGACGATCCGCAGATGGTAAAATCCGCAGGTCGTTCCGAGTATGGTTTTATCTTCGATTCGCTCGACGATCCCGAGACCATGATTCGGGTAAATGACCTTGTCGCCGACTTCAAATGTCACGGTTCCCCCTGTCAGGAAGCGCTTGTATGGAAGGCTGTACGTCGTGCCAGCAGTTCTGATAGTATAGCCGACTTCCCCCGAAATTCCAACGGAAATGGCCAAAAACTCGTTCCTTTTCTACACTTTCGCCCGGCCTTCCCTTGCACGACGTACGACGTTAAGTACCTCTGTCGGCCGCAGTTGTCTCGAATTGCCGGGCTTAGCGACGTCCGCCAGGCTTTGCGCGCTGATATGATGACTCGTTCATGAAACGACTCCTTTTGCTCCTTGTCGCTGCGTCCGCTATCACCGGCCAGGCCTGTAAGAAACCCGCGGAAACCGCGGCAGGATCGGCGCCCACTGTCGCCGCCGCGGCTCCGCCGCCAGCGGCATTGCCGGCGCCGCCGACTGGTCCCGCGGGTGGGCCGCCGGCGCCGCCGCCAGGCGTGCCTGTTCCGCCACCCGCCGCCAAGCCGATGCCGCCGACCATTCCCAACGTGCTGGCCAAGGTCAACGGCGAGGCGATCGAGCGCTGGGAATTCGAGAACGCGGTGAAGCGGATGGAATCGCGCGCGGGCGGCCCGGTGCCGCCGGATCGGCGCGACGAAGTGCTGCGAAATGTGCTGGATCAGCTCGTCGCCTATCACCTGCTCGCGCAGGAGTCACGGACGCGCAAGATCGAGGTGACACAGGCCGAGGTCGACGCGCGGATGGCCCAGATCAAACAGAGCTTTCCCTCTGAGGAGGCGTTCACGCAGGGCGTGGCCGCGCAGGGATTGACGGTTGACCAGGTCAAGCAGCAGACGCGGACCGGCATCGAGGTCGCGAAGGTAATCGAAGCGGAGGTCGGGCCGAAGATTGCCGTCACCGACGCCGACGTCGAGGCGTTCTACAAGACCAATACCGAGCGCTTCAAGCAGGGCGACAGCGTGCACGCGGCCCACATCCTGATCGCGGTTCCGGCGCAGGCTCCGCCAGCGGCGAAAGCCGAGGGCAAGGCCAAGGCGGACGGGGTGCTGAAACAGTTGAAGGCGGGCGCGGACTTCGCGACCGTGGCCAAGGCAGAGTCGCAGGATCCGGGCAGCGCGCCGAACGGCGGCGACCTCGGCTTTTTCCAGAAGGGTCAGATGACCCCGGCGTTCGAAGAGACCGCGTTCAAGCTCAAACCCGGCGCGACGAGCGGCATCGTCGAAACGCCGTTCGGGTTTCACATCATCAAGGTGATCGAGAAGCGTCCGGCGCGCACGGCGCCATTCGCCGAGGCGAGCGGGCAGATCAAGGAATTCCTGATTTCGAACCAGCGCGAGCAGAAGCTCGAGCAGTTCATCGTGCAGATGAAGACCAAAGCCAAAATCGATATGCTGGTCTGAACGACCAAAGTAAGAAGTATGAAGTTAGAAGTGAGAAGTTGTTTCGACTTCAAACTTCACACTTCTAAAGTCCTGAAAGCCGGAGTGGTGAAACTGGCAGACGCGCGGGACTCAAAA
The DNA here is from genome assembly GCA_963711765.1 of uncultured Acidobacteriota bacterium. Classification (GTDB taxonomy): domain Bacteria; phylum Acidobacteriota; class Vicinamibacteria; order Vicinamibacterales; family CAVVIG01; genus CAVQFC01. Next base: position 745,923 of record CAVQFC010000002.1, read on the forward strand.
TCCCGTGGGGTTTACGCCCCGTGAGGGTTCGATTCCCTCCTCCGGCACCAAATTCCTTAGGAAATATTGAAGTCGGCGTGTATGGGATTCCATCAGGATCGCGGCTAACTGTCGGTTGCCTTTATGGATCGAGACTCACTGTGTGATCGCTTGTGCGTAATTGCGTCGACCGCAAGAGCCCGCGTTGGCTGCGGCTCGAAACGCTGGTGATCGCCTTTTTGCCCTTCATCGCTGAAGGATGCGCAGGACGGACGCATCCGAACGGACCGGCTACGGCCGCCGGAACTGGCAATACACGATCGTTCACGGCCACGGCGTACTGTGCTGGACGGGCTACCGCCTCGGGCACCACACCGGCCGAGCGTACCGTTGCAGCTGACCCCGCTGTCCTGCCGATGGGCTCGCGGATAAGGATCTCAGGTCTCGACGGCCGGTACGACGGCGTGTACGTGGTGAAAGACACCGGCGCGAACATTCGCGGACGCCGCATCGACCTCTACGTTCACGACTGCCACGAAGCCGTCAGCTTCGGTCGGAGATCGGCAACGGTGTCAACGGTTCGATAGACGACCTCCAGGAACTCCTATCTCGATGCGGCAGATGATGCCGCGTCCATGCTTGACGGGCACCACCAGACCGCCGCACACTGACGCGGTTCGGTCCCTGTGGAGGTGGCCCGTGCGATTGCCCACCCTCGGCCTGCTGCTGATCCCGTTCGTCGTCCAGCCGCCGCCGGCTGCCTCGCCGCAGCCATTGTCCGGCACCTCGCCTGTGCTCGCAGCTGACATCGAGGGCGGACACTTCGCCGGAGATCCGTCACAGCTCGCCTGGTCTCCCGACAACACCACCCTCTGCCTGCAGACGCTCGACGGCGATCATCCGCCGCTCAAGACGCGCTACTACCTGATTCGTCTCGCGGAGCACGATTTCCACGGGGTCGACGTCGCACCGGATTGGGCTGCGAAATACTGGGAGTGGAAGACGACGCGGACGCCGCCGGGACATCCTGAACTGGTCATCCAGGTCGATACGCAGACCACGGCCAACGGTATTCCGACGCAGAGCCTGAACGAAAAGTCGAAGAACGGGATGATGAGCAACGCAGTCGCCGCCCAGAACGAGGCGGGATCAGTGGTGCGCACGCTGACGCTCAAGGGCGAAGCCATTGGCCGCTATGTCGATCAACCGCTCGTGCCCGGCATGACGTTCGGGTGGTCGCCCGCCACGCTGCACGCGGTGGCGTTCGCGCAGCCGGACGGACGCCTCGCGCTGATGGACCTCGACGGCGGGACGAGCGATGTCGACGGCACCAAGGGCATTCTCCTGCCAGCCTGGTCGCCGGACGGATCGACCGTCGTTTACCTTCAGAAGAAGGGCCGTCATCACTATGCGTTGATGCAGGTCGCCGTCACGCATCCGTAGTCTCCAGGCAGGGCATGCTCCCATTCCGCCAGCATGCGCGTAGACGAGCCGCAAGCACCCAGCTCGCCGCCGCGGTTGTCATCGTCCTGATCGCCGGCCTGCTGGTCGGCCCCGATCGTCTCTCGGCACAGAACAGATTTCGCGGCGGCATCGATCTGGTCGAGGCGGACGCTGTCGTGCTCGGCGCTGATGGGCGTCCGGCCGCCGGGCTGACGGCCGCGGACTTTTCGTTGTCGGTGGACGGGCAGCAGCGTGCGATCGAGTCGGTCGAGTACGTGGACGCCGCCGCTGGTGGCGCCTCCCGAACGAACACCGCACCCGGCTCACCGGCTGCGCTACTTGCATCCCGTCCGCAGCGTCATATCGTCTTCGTCATCGACGAGGGCAACATCGACGCGGGCGGCGGCAAGGCGGCGTTCGGGGCGGCCGGGAGGCTGCTCGATCGGTTCGGAGCCTCCGACCGCGTGGCCCTGCTCTCCATCCCGAGGGGACCGTCGGCAGACTTCACTACCGAGCGCGCACCGATCCGCACTGCGCTGGCCGCCAGTGTCGGTCGGGCGGCTCCGCTGACCAGCGCCGACGACTTCACCATGAGTCTGCGTGAGGTGTTCGCGTTCGACACCGGCGCGACGGCCGACGACCGGCAGATGCAGGAGGCCGTCCTCGTGCGCGAGTGCCCGCTGACGATGCCTGGAGGGCGGCGCGAGTTGTGCGAGGCGTCGCTGCGCTCGGACGCCGACGTGAGGCTCGACTCGTATCGCAGCCGCACCCGCGACGCGATCGCCGGGCTCGACAGGCTGTTTCGGACGCTGGCTTCGATGTCCGGCACCAAGGCGGTCGTCCTCATCTCCGAAGGACTGATGCAGCGTCCGGATCAGCGTGACGCATCCGTCGTGTCCCAACTGGCGGCGCTGGCCGTCGCCTCGCGCGTGACCTTGTATTCGGTGCTGATCGACGGCCCGCTCGTCGATGCGGGTGAGGCTGAACGCATTCACTCCTCGACCGCCATGCAGGATCGCGCGATCGAAGAAGACGGCGTGAAGGCGCTCACCTTCGAGTCGGGCGGCATGCTGTTTCGCGCGCCGGCCGCACCCGATGGTGCGTTCGAACGGCTCGGCGACGCGCTCTCCGGGTACTACCTCGTTTCATTTCGGGTGACGGCCGCCGACGGGGACGGCCCACACGCAATCGCACTCCGAACGATCCGTCGTGGCGCGACCGTCCACACGCGCGATCGTTTCATCGTCGGGACCACGTCGAGGCCTTCTCCCTCGACGACGGCGAGTGGTGGGACGTCGTCTTTCAGGCTCGACAAAGCGAAGATGCAGGTCAGCACGCGCGCCATCGCCGATGCCGGCGGCCTGGTCCGAATCCTCTTCAGCCTCGACATGAACGATGGGCCCGCTCAGACGTCGGCGCTGGCGCTGGGCTACAAGTTGACGACGGGCGACCGTGTCGTCGCGGACAGCGGACGCGTGGTGCCTGTCACGCGCCGGAGCGACGGCACCGTGCAGCCAATCAGCTACATCGCATTCCAGGCGCTGCCGCCAGGAACCTACGAGCTGCGGCTGTCGGTCTCGGACGGGACGAAGCACTCGGCGTTCGTCACCCATCCTGTCACGGCTCGCCTCCACACGATCGGCACGTTCACCCTCAGCGATCTGCTGCTCGCGGCGTCGGCGGCGAGTGAGGACGGCCCGTTTCCGGTACCGGCGCGGACCGTAGTGACCACCCAGGTCGTCGCCGGCGTCGATGTCGCGGCTGGTGAGGCCGGGGCGCTGGCCAATGCGGTCGTGCGGTTCGAGGTCGCGTCGAGGAAGACCGAGGAGATCGTCGCCTCGCGCGAGGTTCCGCTTTCGCCGGGCGGAGGGCTCAGTCAGTTCGTGCGCGCGACGCTGGATCTCTCACGCGCCGCCCTTGGCGAGTACCACACGCGAGCGGTCGTCTCCGTCGATGGCGAAACGATCGGATCGATCGACGCCCCGATGGTGGTGACGAGATAAACGATGGGCTCGGCGAACGAATCGCTTCACGCGATTCTGAAAGGGTCGCACTACACCCGCTCAATCACCATCTCAGTCCCGCAGACTGAAGACGCAGAGCGACAGACCTGAGATGGCCGTCACGTACTGTTTGCCATCCGCTTCGTAGGTAATCGGACCGCTGACGATCTGTGCGCCGAGGCTCGCCTTCCACAACAGCGTGCCGGTACGGGCGTCGAGCGCCTGGAAGTAGCCTTCGCGGCCGCCAGTGAACAGCAGGTCCGACGCGGTCGTCAGGATCCCGCTGTCGGTGACGTCGGTCATCGGGAACTTCCACTTCAGCTCACCGCTCGTCGCATCGAGCGCGAGCACGGCGCCGGTCGCGGCCGCTTCGGTCCAGTTGTTGATCGGACCGCGGCGGATTCCCGGAACCGCCGGCGCGCCGGGAATCGGCACGAACGATCGATTGACTCCGCCGCCGAAGTTGCGTCCCTCCTGATACTCCACCGCGGTACCGCCGAAAATCGTCGCGTAGCCTTCCCACGCCGAGACGTAGAACAAGCCCGGTGTGCGGGCTGTACGACGGCGAGTACCAGTTGGTGCCGCCCTGATTGCCCGGCCACGTCGGCTGACCCGGCGGCTGCGGCGTCTGGTGCGGACGTCCCCGCTCGTCGAAGCTGTCCATCCAGTTCACCTTGACGAACGGCTTGCCGACGAGGAACTTGCCGGTCTCGCGATCGAGCACGTAGAAGTTGCCGTTGCGGTTCGCCCACACCATCGCTTTCACCGGCGCTCCTCGCCAGTGATGTCGGCGAGCACCGGCACCTGCACCGAGTCGTAGTCGTAGTCGTCGTGCGGCGTGAACTGGTAGTGCCACTTCAACCGGCCGGTGTCCGCGTCGAGCGCGACCACCGAATCGGTGTAGAGGTTGTCGCCGGGCCGCTGCTCGTTGTTCCAGTCGGGGCCGGCGTTGCCGACGCCCCAGTACGTGAGGTTGAGCGCAGGATCGTACGAACCGGTCACCCACACCGAGCCGCCGCCGTGCTTCCAGGCGTCCGGATCGCAGAACGCCGCCGATGATGTCGACGCCGGCGGACACGTTTTCCACGAATCGCCGCCCGGCTCGTTCGGCGCCGGGATCGTGTAGAACCGCCACGCCTCTCGTCCGGTGCGCACGTCGAACGCGGCGACGAAACCGCGAATCCCGTACTCGCCGCCGCCGACGCCGACGATGACCTTGTCCTTCACGACCAGCGGCGCGTGCGTGATCGAATAACCGCCCTTGCTCTCGGCGACCTTGGTGTTCCAGAGCGCTTTGCCGGTCCGTGCGTCGATCGCGACCAGGTGCGCGTCGAGCGTCCCCATGAACAGCGTGTCGCCGAGAATCGCCAGCCCGCGATTGTTCGCGCCGCAGCAGACGATCTGGGTCGGGATCGAGCGCGTGTCGATAGATCCAGAACACGCGGCCGCTCTTCGCGTCGAGCGCGACGACGTCGTTCGGCCGCTGGGTGAGGTACATCACGCCGTCAACGACCAGCGGCGACGTCTGCCAGGCGCCGGCAACGGCGGCCTGATACATCCACTTCAGTTCCAGGTTCTTCGCGTTGGCGGGCGTGATCTGCGTCAGCGCACTGTAGCGGTTGCTGGCATAGCCGCCCGAGTAGATCAGCCAGTTCCGCGCCTCGCGCGCCGCATTCACCAGTCGATCCGACCCGACCTGCGCCTCCACTGCAGCCGTCAGCGTGGCGAGTAACAGCGCGAGCACGAACAGAGGGGCGCCGGTCCGCACGTAGCGTCCGGCTTCAGCCGGACCAATCGCCGGACCGCCGGGTGTTCGTCGCGTCATGTCAGCGTCCTTTCAGCGAAAGCAGGTAAGCCACGAGATCCGCGAGCTCATCATCGGTCATGCGGCCCTTGTAGGACGGCATCGGCGAGACGACGGTGATGGCGTATTCGCGCACGTCCGCCTTGCTCAATGACACCAGCTTCTCGTTGTCGTCGATCAGCTGAACGGTGTAGGTGTCCTCGTTGAGGCGCCGGCCATTGATCACCCGTCCGTCGCGCAGAACGAAGTGGACGGGACGATTGATCGGCATCATCTGACTGGAGGGATCCGTCAGCGAGCGCAGGAGCGAACCAGCGCTGCGGACGGCGCCAACGTCGGTCAGGTCAGGAGCGACCAGCGAACCTCGCGCTCCGACGCGATGACATGTCCCGCAGGCGCCCTTTCCGTCGAACGCCGCGCGACCGCGGCCCGCATCGCCGACCTTCACTGACCCGCGGTCGAACGAATTCATGTTGCGCAGGTAGGCAATGACGCCGGCGAGCTCGGCCGGATCGAACTTGAACGCCAGCATGCCGGTGCCCTGGACGCCGTTCGTGATCACGCGCGCCAGATCCTGATCGGTGACCGCATTGCGGAACTTTCCGCTGCGCAGATCCACGCCGCCGACGCCGTCGCCGGTCGAGCCGTGGCAGGTCGTGCACTGCGCATCGTAGGTGCGCGAACCATAGGCGATGTCGGCCGGTGCGTACTCCCCGGGATGCGTCGACGTGGCTTGCGCGTGGCCGGCCACGGGAGCGGCGATCGCCAGGCCGAAGACCGCGAGGAGCAGGCTGCGTGTCATCGTGTCACCCTTCCGTTGATGAGGCTGGACTCCCGGCGCGGGCATGTTGGCGCGCGGTGCGGTGAAAGTCAACGGTGGGATCGGTCCGGCTGAAGCCGGACGGTACCGGCGCCGGGCGGCCGGGGGCTGAAATCGATGGCAGCGTCGCTGGCGCGGGCGATCCCCGTGTATGATCAGGCCCGAAGGAGCAGAACGATGAAACGTTTGATATTGGGGAGTCTGCTGTCGGCAGCGCTCGTGGTTCCGGCGTTCGCCGCATTGAAACAGGGCGAGATGGCGCCAGATTTTTCGGCGAAGGCCTCGATGGCGGGTAAGGAATTCGAGTTCTCGCTGAAGGCCGCGCTGAAAAAGGGACCGGTCGTCGTCTACTTCTACCCGTCCGCGTTTACCGGCGGCTGCAACATAGAAGCGCACACCTTCGCGGAGAACAAGGAAAAGTTCGATGCCGCGGGCGCCACGATTATCGGCGTGTCGCGCGACAGCATCACCCGCCTGAACGCGTTCTCGGCGGATCCGCAGTACTGCGCCGGCAAGATCGGGGTCGCGTCGGACCCCACCGGGGCCATCGCGCAGTCCTACAGCCTGACCAAGATGGACATCAAGGCCGGCATGAAGGACTCGCGCGGAGTCGAAATCGATCACGACTTCACCGAGCGCACCACCTTCATCGTCACGCCGGACAACAAGATCGTGGCCGTGCTGTCGTCAGCAGACGACAAGATCAATCCGGCGGCGCACGTCGAGAAGTCGCTCGCGGTCGTCCAGCAGCTGGCGGCCTCGAAGTCGTCGAAGCAGTAGTTCTGACACTGGTGCGTCCGCGCCGCGGCGGGCGCACCAGTCATCGTCACCCCGCCAGCGTTCCGATCCAATCCGAGCACGCGATTTCTCGCGCCGTCGGCTCTCGCCGAAACGCGCAGCCTGGTTCGTCGCACGGCGCGGATGCGCCGCGGCAGGAACGACCCTCTTCAGTCGCATGGTCCATCGGCTGATGCCGGTGCTCGAGACAGACCCACCCGCTTCCCTTACACTTCTCGCAGATCCTCACACCGGCTGGTGCTCCGGCCGGCACTGGCGTTTCACCCGCTGTAACAATCGTTCCCGATTCCGCACAAATAACGATGGATGGCCGCACGTTCGCCCCGGCGCCGATCGCGTTTGCGGGTATGATTCGTCGCCAACCAAGGAGCTTCACGATGGACATCGTTCAGCGCGCTCAAAAGATTTGTCTGACGCCAGGGACGGAGTGGCCGGTCATCGCCGCTGAGCCAACGAGCACCGGCGAGCTGATCACCGGCTACGCCTTGCCGCTGGCCGCGATCGGTGCGGTCGCAGGAGTCATCGGCGGTTCCATCGTCGGCCTGCCAATAGTCGGCCGGACGCCGCTCATCGGCGGATTGATCGCCGCCGTTGTCGGCCTGTGCCTCGGCATCGTCGGACTCTTCATCGCGTCGCTGATCATCAACGCGCTTGCGCCCACTTTCGGCGCCGAGAAGAACAGTCTCCAGGCCCTCAAGCTGGTCGTGTATGCCTCCACACCCGCCTGGATCGCCGGCGTGCTGCGCATCATTCCGCTGCTTGGCATCCTCGCCATTCTCGCCGGGCTTTACAGCATCTACGTGTTCTATGTCGGCATGCCGCGGCTGATGAAAAACCCCGAGGACAAAACCCTCGCGTACGCCGTTGTGTCGGCGGTCTGCATCATCGTCGTCAGCATGGTCGTGTACTTCATCGCCGGCGCGATCGGTTTCGGAACTCTGATGGGCAGCGGCATGATGTCCGGCCGGAGCGCCTCCCGGTCTGCGGTCGAGTTCGACAAGGACAGCACGATGGGCAAGCTGCAGGAGCTCGGCAAGCAGATGGAGGCGAACAACAAGAAGGTCGAGGCGGCCACCAAGGCCGGCGACACGAACGCGGCCGCGGCCGCTGCGGCAGCCAGCCTCGGCGCGCTGATGGGCGGCGGCAAGCACGTGGATCCGGTCGCGATCGACGAATTGAAGCCGCTCATTCCTGACACGCTCGCCGGCCTGCCGAAGACGTCGAGCCGGGCAGACAAGAGCGGCGTGGCCGGCCTGATGGTGTCGAAAGCCGAGGCGACTTACAGCGACGGCGCCGACAAGTCAGTGACGCTCGAAATCGTCGACAGCGGCGGCATGAGCGGTCTGATGGGACTCGCCGGCTGGGCGGGCGTCCAGGGCGAAAGCGAAGACGAGAACGGGTCCGAGCGGACGACCAGGGTCAACGGCCGCCTCACGCACGAGAAGACCTCGAAGAACGGCGGCGCCAACGAGTACGGCATCGTGATTGGCGATCGCTTCATGGTGAGCTCAAAGGGACGCGGCGTGGACCTCGCCGGGCTGAAGTCGGCGGTCGCGTCGATCGACCTCGCGAAACTGGAGAGCATGAAGGACGCGGGCGTCGCCAAGTAAGGGCCGGACGGCCGGCATGCACGCGTCGCGGGCCGGGAGTATACTCCGAGCGCTGTACGAGCACCCTCACCGAGGGTCCGCTCGTAAGAGGAGGCTTCCGTGAAACGCTATGTCATCGCTCTCATATTGCTGTCGAGTGTCGCCATCGCCTACGCCCAGCGCGGGGAGCCGGCGCAGGCGCCGGCCGGAGGCGGCCGCGGCCGCGGTCTGAGCCCGGAACAACAAGCTGCGCTGGCCGCACAGGCCGAGCTCGAAAAAAACACGCCCCAGATTCCGTACGACGCAGTGTCGCTGCCGCTGATGCCGGACGGTCACACCATCGGTGAAACCGAAGGCGTGGCGATCAATTCCAAGAAGCATCTCTTCGTCTACACCAGAAGCGGCAACGCGGGCCCGGCTCGCGGCGCGCAGGCCGCCGAGCTTTTCGAGTTCGACCAGGCCAACAAGTTCGTCAAGGAATGGGGCCAGAACAGCTACGGCTTCTCCTTCGCCCACGCCGTCCGCATCGACAAGGACGACAACGTGTGGGTCGTGGACGAAGGCTCGAACATGGTGATCAAGTTCAACCCGCAGGGGCTGGTCACGATGGTGCTCGGCCGCAAGGACGAGGCGATCGATTACCTCGAGGAGTTCCTCGAGCAGGGCGCGCACAACGAGCGCGGCGCGACCGCTAAGCCCGGCGCCGGCGCCGGCAGGCCAGGGACCTTCGGACGGCCGACCGACGTCACCTGGGACACGCAGGGCAACATCTTCGTCTCCGACGGCTACGACAACTCACGCGTCGAGAAGTTCAGCAAGGACGGCGACTTCGTGAAGTCGATCGGATCGCGCGGCACCGAGCCGGATCAGTTCAACACGCCGCACGCCATCACGTCCGACGCCAAGGGCAACATCTACGTCGCCGATCGCGGCAACAGCCGCATCCAGGTCTACGACCCGGATCTGAACCGCAAGGCGATCTTCAGCAACGTCCGCGCGCCGTGGGCGGTCTGCATCACCCCGCCGAACCCGCAGGGCCAGCAGTTCCTCTTCTCCGCTGACGCCGGCGGCAAGATCTACAAGCTTGATCTCGACGGCAAGCTGCTCGGCTGGTTCGGCACGACCGGCAAGAAGGTCGGCCAGTTCTACTGGGTGCACCAGATGCACTGCGTCAGCGAGAACGAGATCTACACGGGCGAGGCGCAGAACTGGCGCATCCAGCACGTGACGCTCAAACCAGCGCCAAAGTCCGCGACCAAATAGTGGAGAATCGGGTGGTTGGGCAATTGGGTGATCGGGCAATCGATTTCCCGATTGCCCAATTCCCAAATTACGAGATTCCGCCGCGCCGCGAGTCCAGTCTCCAGACCGCGAGCACGCTGAGTACCGCGAGCCCTACGAGTAGCTGCCGTTCGGTCTGCCGATTGAACGGATCCTCCGCCTCTTTCAGGTCCATCCGCCAGCGCGTCACCGTCGATCGACTCCGCACCCGGTAATAGTCGGCCTCGAGCATGTCGTGCGCCGTCACGGCATCGCCGTCATCGTCCAATGCCATCGGCAGCGGTTGCGGCAGATTCGGCAGCGCGCCTGTGGGATCCGCGGCCCACTTGACCGCTTTGACGGCAAGGCTGGTACCGGTGTCCGGCGGCCAGACGAGGATCAATAGAACGGCGACCGTCCAGATGATTGACCACTGTGCGCGGTTGGGTTGCCACATGGGCGAGATCGAACGCCGATCCTATCATCCGCCCGAGGCGACGCCCAACCGCAGACGTTTGCGATCGATCACCTCCTGATAGGCGCGGCGCGCGGCTCGTCCCACGGCGGTCCAACTGAGTTCGCGCTCGAAGTGATCGCGGACGACGGCGCGTGCAGCCGCCAGGTCGCTCCGCGCGACACTAGCCATCGCCCTGCGGCAGCCGTCCACGTCGCCTGGCGTCCAGCTGACGCCAAGCGCGCCGTTGTTCGTGATCGCGCGAAACGACGGAATGTTCGTCACGACTGGCACGCAGCCGCAGGCCGCCGCCTCGAGCAGTGCATAGCCGCTTCCCTCGTGATGACTGCCGAGCACGAACAGGTCGGCGCCGCTGTACAGGCGGGGCATCACATTGTGCAGGATGCCCCCAAGCAGCCTCACCGAACGATGCAGCGCAGCAGACTTGCGAACCCGCTCCTGCACCAGCGGCGACAGCACATCGGCGTTGAACACCATCGTGAGCGTGGCCTCGGGTAGTTCAACCAGCAACTGTTCGAAGGCGGCGAGCACGGTCAACGGATCCTTGTTGTCGTCGAGACGTCCGACCCACAGTATCGCGGGATCACCAGGCGATACACCGCGTCGCGCCTCGCTTCTATCGATCGGCGCCAGAGTCGTGCTCGCTTCCATCACGGCGTGGACGGATTGCTGCGGTCCGATGACTCCGATCTGCCGCCACGGCTCGGCCTGCTCCTTCGTCGAAAAGAAGAAGGCGTCCACTCGAGCGAACAGCTGGCGGCGGGCCAGGCGGATCACACCTTCGGCCCGACCGCGATCCTGGCTGGGCACGCCGCCACCGTGATGCTGAACCACGCAGGCCGTTGACTGGGGCAGTCGCCGCATCAGCGTCGACGTCGGCAACGCGAATTCAAAACCGTTGACGTGGACGAGATCCGGCTGCAGCGCTGCGACCGCGCGAGCCATCCGCCGTCCGAACCACGCGCGGGATTCCGCGGGACCGTCGGAGCAGAACAGGTATTCAACGCCGCGCCGGGTCACGCGTCCGTCACGATGAAACCGCTGGATCACTTGAGTCCCGAGGCCCGCGTTCATCAGCGCGTCGCTCCAGCCCGTGAGCGTGCTGTAGCGGTCCAGCAGCGCGTCCGCGTCGCTTATCCGCGGATCGAACGCGTAGTTGACCTGAACGATGTGCATGGCCGGAAGTCAGTATGCCTTTGATATGCTGCGGTCATGGCCAAACACCCGCCCCACATTCTGGAGCTCGCGAAACGCGGCGCCGAAGCCCGGCTTCAGGATCTCGTTCACGAGGCGAAGATTCTCATCGATCTGTTTCCGCACCTGAAGGACTCGTTCGACAAGGACGAGCTTCCGGTTGACTTCATCGTCGCCAGAGGCTCGGGCCGGTTGCAGAGGGACACGGACTTACGCCCGGGCAAACCGATGACGGCCTCCCAGAAAAAAGCGGTCAGCGAACGGATGAAGAAGTACTGGGCGAAGCGGAGACGGGAGGCGAAATAACGCTACCAGCGCACCTGCATGTAGCCGCCGAAGAGCACATCGGGATTGTTCGTCAGCTCGCCGAAGCGTGCGGAGCCAACCACCGCGATCACGTCGCGGGGATTGAAGTGGTTGGTCAGGTTGAACACCTGCAAGCCCAGATCGAGGCTGTGGCTGAACGCCTCGAATGTCTTGAACGCCGTGACGATCCACCGAAAAATATGTGGGCAGGCGCTGGCTGTTCGGCACGCCGACATAGTGCCGGTATTCATCCTGCAGCGAGTACGGGAAGCCGCTGCGCCAATCGACCGCCGGCGACACCACGATCCGATACGGCAGCGGCAACGTCGTCCATCCGCGCAGACGATTGGGGACGCTGAACAGCGCCTCGGCGGCTCCGGCCGGCTCGATGAGCGGCGTGTCGAGGTTGGTGAACATCGTGCCGAAGTCGTTCACCTCGGCGTTCGTGGTGGAGTGGACGTAGCTGACGAACAGCAGCGCATCGGGCCGCCACGTCTGCCGCATGGACAGCTGCAGTTCGCGGTAGTGGCTCATGCCGGTACTCGACAGGACGACCGGCCGCCCTTCGTCCACGTTCACGGTCGGAAGACGAGAGCTATCACGGGTGCGAACCGCCGCCTGAGCCTCGAGCCCGGGACGAATGGTGCGCTCGAGTTCGAGCGTGTAGCCGACCGAGCTTGGCAATTTGAGGTTCTCGGAGACGAACACGTCGGTCACGGCGCCGATCAGGGCACCGGTCGCCGGATCGTACGAGCGATCGAGCCGTGACGGAAACTGCGCGAATGCCGCCGCGCCGAGCGGTGCCCGCCCGACGAAACGTCCGGCGCTGGCCTTGACGGTCGTGGTGCCGGCCGCGTTCAGGAGATACCGCACGCCGAGCCGCGGTGACGGAGCCGCTGGATTGAAGCGCTCGTACCAGTCGAGGCGCAAATCGAGATCCAGCTGAAGTCGTGGCGTGATGTCCCACAGATCGCGAAAGCCGACACCGCCTTTGATGTCGCTGGCTTCGAGCGGCCGGCGCAGGGCCATGAAGTCAATCGCGCGCATCAGCCGTCCGAGATCGTCTTCGATCCGGATCATCTGATGGTTCATGACGCTCGACATGGTCCGGTACTGGAAATCGCCGGTCATCGAAAAGGTATGAGCGCCCCATCCCGAGATGCCCGAACGGTCCCAGGCGATCGACGCCGAGCTGTGCGTACCGTTGGTGTCGACGTCGGAGAACCAGTTCTGCTGCCAGCCGCCGGGACGCAGGATCGCCGGACCGACGCCGGAAGGAGTGATGGTGGTGTCGTGCTCCATCACACCGACCCGCAGCGTCAGCAGGTCTCTCGGGCTGAGCACCATCCGATCGATGATGCCGCCGAACAGGTCCTGAGTGCCGACGTCCGGCGCCGCCGCCGGTTGGAGCAATGGACTCAGGCCCGAGTACGAGGTGTTGGCCGGGCGGTACAACCCGTCGAAGGTGATCGTGTTACGAGGCGAGAGATCAGCGTCGACGCGCACGAACGACGTCACGCCGACGGCGCCGGCGGCCGGCGTGCCGCCCGAGTTGGTGACGCCTGGCACCGGCACACGTTCGAAGTTCAGTTCGGCGGACGCGAAGAAGCGCGCGTGGCTCGACAGTCGTCCGGTGGCGTAGACCCGCGGATAAAACGCCTCGATCCGTCCGAGCCCGTACTGCGCGTTCAGCCGCGGACGCGGGATGAATCCCTGGATGCCTCCGGTAAACGCGCCCGAACCGGCAGTCGTCTCAATCGACGCCATCGAACCGAGCACGCCGCTGAACGTCGCCGAGATCGGATCGCGCACCACGGCCATGCCCTTGACGCTCTCGTTCGGCAAATCGATTGCTGTCGTCAGCGTGACCGGATCGGTGACGTCGAAGCCGTCGATCCACAGCGACGATTCGTGCGGCCTGGTGCCGCCGATCCGTAGCAGACCGTCGGTGCCGCGGACGACCGCCGGCAGCAGCGGCAGCGACTGCAGGATGCGCGGCCGCGGCGCCGGAAGCCGCATCGCCAGCGGTGCGGTCATGGTGCTGCCCAGATGCTCCATCGACGACCCTGACGACATCAGCGCATCGCCGACGACCTCGGTAATCTCGGTGGCCCTGGCCAGCGGCAGCACGATGTGGCGGGCGGCGCTGAGCGGGACGCGGATGGTTTCGAACCCGTCGAGCGCCAGTTCGACGATATCGTCCGCCGCCCCGTGGGTGAGGATGAAGCCGCCGTCCGCTTCGGTGATCAGGTCCTGGAGGATGTTGCTGCCGTGATACACATCGACGCGGACACCCGGCAGCGGCAGGCCGGTCTGGTCGACGACCACGCCGCGAACACCCTGCGCGGCTAGAGACACCGAGATCGACGTCAGCGCCAGCACGACGCCGACCAGCCGCGCGCAGCGCGCCAATGGTCTCCTTGGAGAGATGAAAGAAGAGGCGCGATTATATCGTCAGGCGTCGAGCCCGCGCGCAAGATTATTGAGCGCGAGTTCCAGCGTCTTGCGCGAGGTGGCGATATTCATCCGCATGTGATTCTGGCCGCCTTCGCCGAAAGTCGCGCCCGCGGACATCTGCACCTTCGCGGTCTTGACGAAATGGCGCTCGATCATCTGTTCCGGCGTCAGCGGCGACTGCGACGGCCGCTCCTTATTCGCCTCGGCCGCCAGCGCCGTCGAATTGATCTTGCGGGCCACGCCGCTCACGTCCAGCCACGCCAGATAGGTGCCCTGCGCCTTGATCACCTTGATCAGCGGGATGTTGGTCTTGATGAACGACTCGACGTAGTCGTGATTGCCGTCGATGTAGTCCACCAGCTGGTTCAGCCACGGCTCCCCGCCCTCGTAGGCCGCCCGGTTCGCCACCATTCCCAGCGTCGTCAGATCAGGGCGGTTGTGCGCCTTGATCCGGTTGATGTAGTCCATGTTGTCGGAGAAGAACCACGCCGTCTTCATGGCCGCGAGGCCAAATGACTTGCTCGCGGCCTTGAACGTGATGCTGTTGTTGACGACCGCCTTGTTCGGCAGGCTCGCGAACGGCGTGTACGTATGGCCCTTGGTCACGAAGTCGCAGTGGATCTCGTCGGCGAACACGACGACGCGGCGGCGGAGGCAGATTTCACCCAGCCGCATCAGGTCCTCGGGCGACCAGCAGTTGCCGGTTGGATTCTGCGGGTTGCACAGCAGATACGCGTTGGTGTCGTGGCTGATACGGCGCTCGAAGTCGTCGAAGTCGATCGAGAAGCGGCCGTCCACGAGCTTCAGCGGGTTCTGCTCGGGCGTGATGCCGGTGAACCTGAAGTCGCCGAAGAATCCGTTGTAGACCGGTGAGTTGATCAGGATCTTGCTGCCGCGCGGGCAGAACGCCTGCATCGCCGCGACCAGTCCCGGATGCACACCGGTGGTAATAACCAGCGATTCGGGGTTGATCGTCAGGCCGTAGCGCTTCCTGTTCCAGTTGATCACTGCTTCGTTGAACGACGCCGGCCACTCGAGATAGCCCCAGTTCTCGTGCTGCATCCGTTCGTGCAGCGCTCTGGTGATCACCGGCGCGGCGCGAAAGTCCATGTCCGCGATGCCCATCCCGGCCTGGATGTTTTCCTTGCCGTAGACGCGGATCTGGGCGTCCCAGCGTGTGCAGTCGGTGCCGATGCGATTGAAGGGCGTGTCGAAGTCGAACGGTCCGTTCACCGAGGCATCGGCGGCGGAGACGGCATCGGCGGCGGTGATGTCCGGCGCGGCCGCGAACGCGGTACTCCCACTCACGGCGCCGGCAACGGCTGTCATCCCCGCGGTGGTGAGAAACGATCGGCGGTTCAACCCGTCATGGTGTGCCATGGTGTGACCTCATGATGCGGTTGGCTCGGTCGTCCGAAGGCGAGGGTCGCCCGGAACCGGCTCATCCTATACGATGACGCCCATGCAGCGACGAATTTTTGCAGTCAGCCTGATCGGGGCGCTGGCGCTGTCCGCCCTGCGCATCCACGCACTGGCGCGACTGCCGTCTCTCGACGGACAGTTCTGGGACATCCAGGACACGTCGACCTGGGCGCAGGACAGCGGCGGCATCGCCACCGGCGGCCGCGCCAATCCCTTCAACGGCTTCGGCTACCTGAAAATGCGGGTACGGACACCTGGCGGCGCCACGATCGTCGCCGACGAATACCTGCGCGGCTTCGGGCTCGCGTACGACCAGGGCGAGCGCCTCGATTCGATCACGCCGGTCCTCACCGGCTCGATCGTGGTAGCGCGCGGGATCTTCGCGCCGAACAACACCAACTACCTGCGCTATCTCGATCGCTTCACGAACACCGCCGCGGAGCCGCGAGTCGTCGACGTCGCCTGGGGCGGCGCGGCCGGCGCGTTCGAAGATGGCGGACCGCTGGCGGTCGCGACGACGTCGAACGGCGATCGCACCATCGATCTCACCGACGCGTTCGTGACCGTCATGCAGAACGCGAGGCGCGTGACCGACCCGAACCGCGGACCGTCCGGCCACGGGCCATCGGCGCACGTCCTCGGTTCGCGCGCTGGCGGTCTGCTCACCGCGATCGGCGACATGTACGCGAAACCCGTTCACCGACAAATGGCCGGGATTCGATCCCGCGCACATCGGTTATGTCTTCACGCTGACGATCGCGCCGCACCAGACCGTCGCGTTGATGACATTCGTCGTGAAGGGCCTGAGCGAGGTCTACGATCCGCGCGGCGGCTTTCCGGTTCCGATCGTCAACGGCATCGTCGCGCCGAAATACTCGGCGCCGTACGCGGGCGCGGACGCGAGAATTCCGGCGGCTGGTTCAGAAATCGCGGCCGTGACCGCAGTCGCAAGACAGTTGGTCGCCGAGCCTGACGTCCGCGGCCTCACGCCACGGCAGCGCGCTGAGATCGCGAACTGGCGCCTGGCGTCGAGCTCGCCGATCTCGACCTTCTCCGTCGCAGAGAAAACCGCACCCGAGATCCAGGAAGCGCTGACCCGCGACGAGGTCACGTCCGAGGATCTCGTTGACGAATACCTGATGCGCCAGGCGATCCTGGATCGCCATGGGCCCACCTATCGCGCGCTGCTTGCCTTGAATCGATCGGTGTATGTCGAATCGCGCCAGATCGACGCCGAGCGCGCGGCCGGCCATGCCCGCGGTCCGCTGCACGGCATCCCGGTCGTCTTCAAGGACAACATCGACGTCCTCGGTCTGCCGACGACGGGCGGTTCGCTGGCGCTCGTCAACCACCGTCCGGCGCTCGACTCTCACGTCGCCGCCGGCATGCGTCGCGGCGGTGCGCTCGTCCTGGGCAAGACCAATCTCGACGAGTTCCCGTTCGGTGACTTCGGCATCAGCAGCGTCGCCGGCACGATCGGCAACGCGTTCGATCCGACGTTGAGCACGTCGGGATCGAGCGGCGGCACCGCGGTCGCGGTTTCCACCAGTCTGGCCACGCTCGGCTTCGGCACCGACACCTGCAACTCGCTCTCGAATCCGGCGTCGTTCGCCTCGCTCGCGACCATCCGCACCACCCGCGGCTTGACCAGCCGCGCCGGCGTCATGCCGCTCAACACCTACAACGACGCGGTTGGCCCGATCGCCAAGTCGGTCCGCGAACTGGCGCTGGTGCTCGACGCGGTGACCGGACCGGATCCTGACGATGAGGCGACCGCTCAGCAGGGGTCGATGGTCCGAGCGGACTTCACCGCGGGACTGAACGCCACGGCGTTGAAGGGCGCGCGCATCGGCGTCATGCGCCAGCTGTTTGTCGGCGTCACCGGCGAACGTGAGGCCGCCACCGCCATGGAACAGGTGATCGTCGAGTTGCGGACGGCAGGGGCGACCGTCGTGGAGGTGTCGATTCCCGACCTCGACGAAGAGTATCGGCTCGCGCGCGGCAGCGCGCCCGGGTCGTTGAAAGCGGGGTGGGACGCGTATCTGGCGCGTGGCGGCGCACCTGGTCAACCGGCGACGACGCTCGAGCAGTTGATGGCATCAGGTCTCCTGGCGCCGGCCAGCGCACGCCGATTCGAAGATGCGCTTCGTCCGGCGCCGGCGGGTGACGAGTTGCGCAGGGCGAACGACGCGTTCGTGGCGGCACGCGATCGTTTCCGACGCCGGTTCGAGGATCCGATGGAGCGCGACCATCTCGACGCGCTCATCTATCCCGCCAACCAGGCCCGGCCGGCGACCCACGAAGGCGGCCTCGCGCGCTACGGCGAGGAGCCGGGCACGTGTGAGGAGAGCGCGATGACCGGCCTGCCGCAGGTCACCGTCCCCGGCGGATTTCTCGGCGGCAGGTATCCGTTCGGTGTGTCGTTTCTCGGGCGGCAATGGGCCGATCGCCAGGTACTCGCGCTCGCCTATGCATACGAGCAGGCGACGCACCATCGTCGGGCTCCACGCTAGATCCTCAAATCGGCGCCTCGAATCGAGAGTCAGCGCCCGCGGAACGTCTCGGCGGCGCCCTGCGCCGTAAAATCGACCGCCTGTCCACCGGCCCGACCGCTGACGTGATACCGCGCATTCAGCTGCAGAAAATCCGGGCCGTTCGCCAGCGCGCCGCCTGGCGTCACGATCGCGTCTTCCACGGCGATGTCGAGCGTGAGATCGAGTTCCCCGCCGCGGCCGGTGACGAGAATGCGCTTCGGCCGTCCGGTTGACGGATCGTCGGTTTCCTCGATGCGCACGCGGGCCGCGTACCCGACCGGACCGTCGGCCCCCAGGGCGACCAGCACGCCGGGGATGCGCTCAGGATCGGCGGCGTCAGCGGGCGGATACACGCGGCCATACACGTACGACAGCCCGTCGTGCTGCACCTGCCCCCACCGCCACGACACGCCTTTCCAGAATCCCCAGTTGTGATCGTGGTAGCCCTGCCCCGCCAACTGCACCTGACGACCGCCGACCGACAGCGATCCACTCAAGGTGCCTGACGTGACCGGGACCACATAGCCCGACACCCAGCCGCCGGCGCCGCGAATCGCCAGCGGCGCGAGCGAGCGGCCGGGCACCGCTTCGATGAAGATGTCGCCGGACACGCCGTCCAGATCGAGCGTCACGTGATAGCGCATGCCTTCGAGCCGGACGCGACTGCGTCCAACCTGCAGGTCCGGCGCGCCCGCAATCAACGCCTCGTCGCTGACGCTGTCGCTTGCGCTGTACGTCGTCAAGCGGCCGCCGCGATCGAGTTGCAGACGAACGCCGACCACGCGGCGTCCGTCAGACTGCTTCGGACCGGCGAGAAACGTCAGATAAAACCGGAGGTCGCCGGACTGGCCCTTGAAATACAGCCACTCGGCCCACGACGCCGCGCGCGCCGGGACGTCGGGCACCGGATGAAACCGATCCATCGCACGGAGCACGCTGCCGGCATCGAGCTTCGTCCAGGCCGCGTCAGCCTCGCTGTCGGTCCACGCCGTGACACCCGACGTTTCCGGATCGCCAAGCGCACGTTCAAGGCTCGGAATGCCGCCGCGTCCGAGCACCCGAACCACGGCGCCATTGCGCACGAGAAACAAATCCGCCCGCCGATGGGGCGACGCGACAATCCGGCCGCCGCTCGCTGAATCGGCGTTTTTCAAAGCAGACAGAACGAACCTCGCCGAGGTCACCGCACCGCTCGTGCTGCTGACCACGAGGTCGCCGCCGCCGGCCAACGCCGGCGCCCGCGCCTGATCGAGCACGACTTCGCCGACGCCGAGCAAGGTCGCCATCACCGAGACGCCCAGGCCAAAACCGATGCCGAGCATCGCCGAGCGCACCGGATGGGCCACGAGCGTCTTCCACGCCAGCTTCAGGATCATTTGAATTTCAGAGTTCAGATTTCAGAGTTCAGATTTCAGATTGATTTCAGATTTCGAACTTCTAACTTCTCACTTCAAACTTCAAACTTCTAAGTTGAGTATCTGCCCGTCCGCCATGTTCAGCGTCCGCGCCGCCCGCGCAGCGATCGCGGCGTCGTGAGTAACCACGACGACGGCAGTGCCGTCGGCCTGGACGCGGTCGAGCAGTGCCGCGATGTGGTCTCCGGTCGCGCGATCGAGTTCTCCGGTCGGCTCGTCCGCGAGCAGCAGGCGCGGCCGGTTGGCCAGCGCCCGGGCGATGGCCACGCGCTGGGCCTCGCCGCCGGACAATTGCGAGGGCCGATGGGTCGCGCGGTGCGACAGGCCGACGTACTCGAGCAGCTCCGCCGTCCGCCGGCGGCGCTCCCGGCGTCCGGTTCCTGCCTCGGCCTGCGGCACCTCGATGTTTTCCGCGGCGGTCAGCATCGGCAGCAGGAAAAATCGCTGGAACACGAACCCGATGCTCCGCAGGCGAATGGCGCTCCGTTCCGCATCCGGCAAGCCGCCCACCGACTGCCCATCGAAAATCAGGCGGCCTCCGGTCGGGATGTCCACGCAGCCGAGGATGTGCAGCAGCGTGGATTTGCCGCATCCGGACGGTCCGCGGATGGCGAGGTAGTCGCCGGCGTCGATCTGCAGCGACACCTCGCGGAGCGCATGGACTGGACCGGCGCCCATCGGAAAGGTACGCGTCAGCCCGACGGCCTCGACCAGTGGCGTCGCGTTCGCCGGCATCACGACACCACCTCGTTCCTCAGCGTCGTTGCGATCGGCAGCGTCGTCACCAGCGCGATCGGGTACGCCGCGGCGAGAATCGCAGTGATGCCGAGCAGCGCCGCATGGAGCCACAACGAGCGTGGTTCGAAAACGAAGAAATGCAGTGCGATCGGAATGCCCGGCATCGTCTTCAGAATCGCGTCGAGCCAGATCGACAGGACCGTCCCGAGCGGCAGAGCGAGCAGGCCGCCGATGCCGACGAGAAGCGCCGACTGCCACAGGACGTCCGCGGCGACCCGCGCCCGCGAGAATCCGAGCGCCCGGACGGCGGCAATCTCGCCGAGCCGCTGGTTCACCGACACCGTCAGCAGCACCGTGATCAGCAGAAACCCGAACAGCAGCGTGATCGTCGAGAGCACGGTCGAGATCTGACGGAAGTAGGTGAAGCGCGAGACCGCCAGACGCGCGACGATCTGTTCGTTGGTGGCGGCGTGGACGTCAGGACGGCGCCGGCGGATCGCCGAGACCGCGGCGTCAGGGCCGCCGCCCGGCCGCGAGGACACGAGAATCATGTCGGCCTCGTCCCGTCCGTCCGTTTCGCAAGCGTCAGCCATGCGCGCGCGCCGCACGACTCCAGACAACTGCGCGGCATCGTCGAACGGGAACTCGGCGATGCCAACCACCCGAAAGGCGGACGGCGCCAGTGGCGCGCGACCGGGACCGCAGCGAACCCGGATCGCGATCTCGTCGCCGAGCGACGCACCCAGAGATTCCACCAGTGTCTGGTTGACGAGGAGTTCTCCGGGGGCGCCGGCGGAGGTGTCCCCGAGATCGCGCCCGCGGCTGACGGTCCAGGGATGCCGTCCTTCGCGTGGATCGATGCCGAGCAGCGAAATCCCCACCGGGCGCCCGCCGGAGCGCGAAGCCTCCGCGTCGCTCATCAGAATCGGAACGGCCTCCGCCACTTCCGGAAGCGCCGCCACCTCAGCGGCGATCGGCGAGGCGTGCGCAAGCCGCGGTCCACCGATGGGGCCGGCGTCGGCGGCGGTCACCCGGATGTCGAATCCATCGCGATCGAGCAGGTCGCGGAACGACACCACCAAGCCCCGCGAGAGCAGGAGCATGTCGAACAGCAAGGCGCCGACAGCGGCGATGCCGAGAATGCCCAGCGCCGAACGGCCCGGCTGACGGATCAGACTGCGCGCCGCGAAAGCGAATGCGTTCATCGGCGGGTGAGGAGAAACATTTCGCGCCGCAGCAATGTCCACGACGAAGCGAACGTCGCGGCCACGCCGAGCGGTACGGCGAACGCGATCGAGCGCAGGGCAATCGCGGGGGTGATGCGCACGAACACCAGCGAGGTGTCGTAGCGCCACTGGAAGAATCGGTTGATGCCGCCCTCGAAGGCGACCGACAGCACGATCCCGAACAGTGCGCCGGCCGCGGCCACGACGACGCCTTCGGCCAGCACATGCAGCAGAATGCGGCGGCGGCGCACGCCGATCAACCGGAGGATGCCGACTGTTTCGCGTCGCTCATCCACCAGCATCAGCATCAGCGCCAGCAGGAAGATGCTGCTGGCAATCACGGTGACGATGGCGATCGCCAGGTGGAAACGTTCGAGCACCACGAACGGCGCGGCGCGATCGTCGCTGGCTGAGGTCGATCGGACCTCCAGCCCAGGAATGCGGGACGCCAGGCGCTGGGCGAGCGCGCCGGCATCGGATGGCGCCGGGACCGCGACGTTGATGGCATCCACCGACTCGGCCGCGAGCGGATTGGTCTCGTCCGAGGTGAGCGCCATCAGGTCCGGCAGGTGCAGGCGCACCTCGTACCGTCCGGCGCCGAGCAGCATCGGGTTGGGCATCGGCTCGTAGCTTCCGGCGACGCGGAACGACTGCGGATGGGCGCCGGTCGGGTCGGACGAGAGGGAGACGATTTCGCCGATCGCCAGACCTTGTGCTTCTCTCAGCTGACGCGACACCAGGACTGTCGGGATGCCGTCGGCCGGCCCGCTCGAGCCCACGACCGCGCCGCCGGTCGAGCTGACGACGGAGCTGCCGACCGAACCAACGACCGCGCCGGCGGCTGCGCCGGTCGTGCCGCCCGCGACAACGATCGCGAGCAGGCCGGCCATCGTCGCAGGGCGCATGAGCCGGTCTACTCCGGCTTCGCTTTCAGGTCGGCGTCGTGTTCCTTGATGAACGCCCTGATCTCGTCGGTCATCGCGAGCAGCCTGGTCCACTGCTCCTTGTAGAGCGTGACCGGAAACCGTCCGAGTCCATAGACGGACACGCCGCCTTTTTCGCTGACCTTGAGGCTGACGCCGCGGCCGCGCTGCGACTTCAGCCGCTCGTTCTCCGCCTTCAAACGCTCGAGCTCTGCTCTCAAATCGTCTTCCGCCATGGTCCCTCACGTCTGCCGCTCGCTCGGCACGCGGCCCTGAAAGGGCAGCGCCAGGTCCGACAACTCTCGTCGCGGAATTGCAGCGTACCACCGACCGGCAGGAAACACTTACATGGCTGGTGTTGGCAATCACAACAGATCGACCGCGCGATCGCACGCGATCGTCAGGATCACATTTTGCACTCTTCGTCATACGCCGTGATCTCTACCGTCGTGATCGACGACTGCTTTGGCCCACGTCTGCGCCGCGAGCGCGAGCGCCGCCAGATTTCCCTGGCCTCGATCGCTGCCAACACCAAAATCAGCCTGTCGCTGCTGCAGGGCTTGGAGCGCGATGACGTCTCGCGATGGCCGGGTGGGATTTTCAGGCGATCGTTCGTCAGAGACTACGCGACCGCAATCGGCCTGGATCCCGAGGAGACGGTCCGCGAGTTTCAGATGCGCTTCCCCGATCCGACGGATGCGATCGAGCCGGCGACGGTCAGCTCAGGCGCGCATCTGGCGCAACCGCCGCACGCAGCCACTGCGGTCTCCGGCGCCTCGCCGGGCGATACCGCGCTCCGCCTGACGCTCGCGGATACCAGCGGCACCTTCGCCCCGGGATCGTTCCTTGCCGCCGTGCGTACGCGCTGCGCCGCGGCCGCATGCGACCTCGGCGTGATCGCCGTTCTCGGTCTGGTGTCGTTTATCGCTCTCGGAAGGTTCTGGCTGCCGGTCGCCGTCTCGATGGCCGTGTACTACGTCGGCGGTATCCTGCTGCTCGGCAATACGCCGGGCGTCTGCATGTTCGCGCCCGGGCACTCCGGGGCATCGCAGGGAACCGGCTCGCCGACCAGCGGCGGCCCGACCGTCATGGCCGCGGAAAATGACGACACCGCGATGATGCCGGCGGGTCGCGCGTGGGCGTCGCGGTCCGCGACCTGATCGCGTAGCGTCCGCGCCTGAAGGCGCTGACTCCGCTCTACGGCAGCGTCAGCGTCCGGCGAACGCCGCGGCGATGGCTCGGCCGGCAGCCTCGCCCCCGTCATGATCGTCTCCAGCCGCTTTGGCCTTGCCAAACACCTCGACAATCGTCGCCGCCACGCTGCCGGTGTTCTTGAAGGTATGCTTCGCGCCGCCCTTGAGGTCGAGGACCTGGCCAGCGGTCACCTCCACCGGGGCCTGATCCTCGATCGTCAGCAGCAACTGGCCGCTCACCAGGACGAACACGTGGTAGGTCGCATCGTCGTGTGAGTGCACGCGGCGGGTCGCGCCGGGCTCGGCGTAATCGCGCAGGACGCGGAAGTCGGGACGGTCCATGACGACCATCGACGAAATACCCGGGTCGCCGGCGACCGCACGGGCCTTGTCGGCGCCGCCGAGCGCCTGGCCCGCGGCGGGTGCGGCGGAGAGCGCGCTCAGGGCCAGCGCCGACGCGATTGCGATTCGGTATCCGATCATCTCTGGTGACCTCCTCGGAGTTGTCGGCGACTGCTCAGGACGGCGTCTCGCACAGCCGGCGCACGGCGCCGAGCACGTCCGGCAGGCTGAACGGTTTGTTGAAGGCGGCCGCGGGATGCAGGTCGCCGACCTGGTCGGATTCCACACCGGACAGGATCACAATCGGGATGCCCGCGATCGCGGGATCGGCGCGCTGCTCGCGCCGAAAGGTCCAGCCGTCCATCACCGGCATCCGCAGGTCGAGAAGGATGACGCGCGCGCCTCCACCACCCCGCAGATAGGCGAGCGCCTCCTGACCGTTGGCGGCCGGCACCGGCGCGAACCCTTCCAGGGTCAGGAATTTCGTCATCAGGCTGACCAGATTGGGGTCGTCGTCCACCACCAGAACCGTCGACGGCATGCTGTGGCTCCTGGCTGGCAGTATGGCCCGAATTTCACTTGAAGCGGCGGCTTTCGGCATATATTCTCTCGACGTACCACTACATTTACGTCCCTTCTACATTTTTTGGAGCTTACATGATGCGAGCAGCTTGTCGGTCCATGGCGGCGGTGATCGCGCTGGTCCTGCTGGTGGGACTGAAGCTTGGCGGTCAACCGGCCGGCCAGCCGAGCACGAAGAACGGCGACTGGACACACTACACGGCCGACATGCGAGGGACGAAATACTCGCCGCTCGACCAGATCACCGGCGCGAATTTCAACCAGCTCGAGGTCGCGTGGCGGTTCAAGACCGACAACCTCGGCACGCGTCCCGAGTTCAAGCTCGAAGGCACGCCGCTGGCGATCAAGGGCGTGCTCTACACGACCGCCGGGCACGCGCCGATCGGTGGTGGCGCTCGACGGACGCACCGGTGAGTTGATCTGGACGCACAGCTACCGCGAGGGCAACCGCGCCGCGATCGCGCCGCGCCAGCTCTCCGGCCGCGGCGTGTCGTACTGGAGCGACGGCAAGGGCGACGATCGCATTCTGTACGTGACGACCGGCTATCGCCTGATCGCGCTCAACGCCAAGAACGGCTCGATGGTCCCGTCGTTCGGCGAATCCGGCGTCGTCGACCTGAAGAAGGGTGCGATGTTCGGCAAGGGTCAGCAGATCGAACTCGAGACCGGCGAAATCGGCCTGCACTCGACGCCGACCGTCGTCGGCAACACCGTGCTGATCGGATCGTCGTTCAAGGAAGGCATGACCGTCGCGACCCACAACAACACCAAGGGTCTGGTGCGCGCCTTCGACGCCCGCAGTGGCAAGTTGCTGTGGACGTTCAACACGATTCCGCGTCCCGGTGAATTCGGCAACGACACCTGGGAGAACGAGTCGTGGGCCCAGAACGGCAACACCGGCGTCTGGTCGCAGATTACGGTCGACGAGGAAGCCGGCCTGGCGTACCTGCCGGTCGAAGATCCGACCTCCGACTATTACGGCGGCCATCGGCCCGGCAACAACCTGTTCGGCGACAGCATCGTCTGCGTCGATCTCAAGACCGGCGTGCGCAAGTGGCACTTCCAGATCGTGCACCACCCGATCTGGGACTACGACATGTCGTCGGCGCCGATCCTTCTCGATGCGAACGTCAACGGCAAGCTGATCAAGGCCGTCGCGGTCCCGAGCAAGCAGTCGTTCCTCTACGTGTTCAACCGCCTGACCGGTGAACCGTTGTGGCCGATCGAAGAACGTCCGGTGCAGCAGTCCGACGTCCCCGGCGAGAAGACGTCGCCGACGCAGCCGTTCCCGACCAAGCCGCCGGCGTACGGCCGTCCGTATCTGAAGGTGCCCGACGACCTGATCGACTTCACGCCGGCGATGCGCGCGCAGGCGATCGAAAACCTCAAGAGCTACCGCGTCGCCGGCATGTTCAATCCACCGCTGCTCGGTCACACGACCGGCGGCCTGCGCGGCGCCGATCAACGTCGGCAACGCGAGCGGCGGCACCAATTGGCCTGGAGCCGGCGCCGATCCGGAAACGCACACGGTGTACGCACAGGCGGCGATGGCGTTCGTCAGCGGCTTGTCGCTGCGCGAGACGCCGAAGACCTTTGCGTCCGACATGCGCTACGTCTCGGGTGTCGAGGGCACGGAGTTCCGCGAGGCGCTCGGCCCGGGATTCGGCAGCGCCGCTGATTCGCCGCTCGCCGCACGCGGCGCGCGGGCGGGGGCGCCGCCGGCAGCGGGTGGCGCCGCGGCGGCGCGGCCGTGGCGGCCGTGGCGCAGCGGCGGGCGCGGCGCCTGCGGCGGGTCCGCCCGCTGGTGGCGGCGGACTCCAGGTGGACGGCCTGCCCATCGTGAAGCCGCCCTACGGCGTGCTCTCGGCGATCGATCTCGACAAGGGCGAGCTGAAGTTCCAGGTGCCGCACGGCGACACGCCGGACAACGTCCGCAACAATCCCGCGCTCGCCGGGATGACCATCCCGAAGACCGGACAGAACGGCAGCGTCGGCTTGATGGTCACCAAGACCGTCGTGGTGCTCGGCGACCCACAGGTGACCGCGCCGCCCGGACGCGCCCGCGGCGCGATGCTGCGCGCCTACGACAAGAACAACGGCACCGAAATGGGTGCGGTGTGGATGCCCGCCGCACAGAGCGGCTCGCCCATGACCTACATGGCCGACGGAAAGCAGTACATTGTGGTGGCCGTGAGCGGCGGCATCTACTCGGGCGAATACATTGCCTTTGCCCTTCCGGGCTCGGGGCGATCGACCAGCAACGGGCAGCAGTAAGTCGTTTCTTTCAGGGAAAAGAGAAAAGAGCACAATGACACGCACAACCAAACGTCGCGTCTTCGCGGCGGTTTCCATCGCCGGCGCAGTCGGACTGATGGCGGTCAGCCCGCAGGTGACCGCGAAACTATCGGGCCAGGCGTCCGGCTTCCCGAGCACGAAAAACGGCGAGTGGCCGTACTACACGGCCGACGTCCGCGGCTCGCGCTACTCCCCACTCGATCAGATCAACGGCGCCAACTTCAATCAGCTCGAGGTCGCCTGGCGATTCAAGACCGACAACCTCGGCACGCGCCCCGAGTTCAAGCTCGAAGGCACGCCACTGATGGTCAAGGGCGTGGTCTACGCCACCGGCGGTACCCGCCGCTCGGTGGTCGCCCTCGACGCCAAGACCGGTGAGCTGATCTGGGTTCACGCGGAAAAGGAAGGCGCGCGCGCAGTCGCCGCCCCACGGCAGCTCTCCGGCCGCGGACTGTCCTACTGGACCGACGGCAAAGGCGACGACCGCGTCATCTACGTGACCACCGGCTATCGCCTGGTCTCGCTGAACGCCAAGACCGGCGTGCCCATCAACGGCTTCGGCACTGCCGGCGTCGTCGACATGAAGGTCGGCGTCGTCGTCGGCAAGGGGACAGCAGATCGATCTCGAGACCGGTGAAATCGGCCTGCACTCGACGCCCACCATCGCCAAGGACGTCATCCTCGTCGGCTCGTCGTTCCGCGAGGGTCTGACGGTGAAGACGCACAACAACACCAAGGGCCTGGTCCGCGCCTACGACGTGCGCAGCGGCAAGATGCTGTGGACGTTCAACACGATTCCGCGTCCCGGCGAATTCGGCAACGACACGTGGGAGAAGGAGTCGTGGGCGAACAACGGCAACACCGGCGTGTGGACGCAGATCACGGTGGACGAAGAACTCGGCCTCGTCTACCTGCCGGTCGAGGATCCGACGTCGGACCTCTACGGCGGTCATCGCCTCGGCAACAACCTGTACGGCGACAGCCTGGTGTGCGTCGACCTGAAGACCGGCCAGAAGAAGTGGCACTACCAGATCGTCCATCACCCGATTTGGGACTACGACATGCCCGCCGCGCCGCTGCTCGCCGACATCAACGTCAACGGCAAGCAGGTGCAAGGCGGTCGCGCAGGCGACCAAGCAGGGCATCCTCTACGTGTTCGATCGCGTCACCGGCGTGCCGGTGTGGCCGATGGAGGAGAAGCCGGTCCCGCAGAGCGACGTGCCCGGCGAAAGGACGTCGCCGACGCAGCCGTTCCCGACCAAGCCGCCGGCGTATTCGCGCAACGGCGTGCTCGAGAGCGACCTCATCGACTTCACGCCGGATCTGAAGGCGCAGGGACTCGATGCGTCCAAGCGCTTCCGCCTCGGCCCCGTGTTCACGCCGCCGGTGGTGAGCAAGGCCGAAGGACCGATCGGCGCGCTGACGTCCGGAACGCTGAGCGGCGGCGTGAACTGGCCGGGCTCGGCCTACGATCCGGAAATGCACGCGTTCTTCACGCAGGCGTGCAACGCCTGCATCGCGCCGCTTGGTCTGGTCGCGCCGCCGAAGGACTTCTCGGATCTCGACTACGTGATGGGAACGGCCGGCGCCACCTTCCGTCCGATCACCGGCGGCGGCGAAGGCGATGCCGCTGACGCACCGCGGCCGGCGCGCCCTGCCGCTCCCCCGACGCCACCGCCTCCGGCTCCCGGCGCCGCAGCGGGTGGACGCGGCGCAGCGCCCGCCGGTGGCAACTTCGGCGCGACCGTCGCGGGTATGTCGATCGTCAAGCCGCCGTACGGCGTGATCGTCGGCATCAACCTGGACAAGGGTGAGCTGATGTGGTCGACGCCGCACGGCGACACGCCTGACAACGTTCGCAACCACCCGCTGCTGAGAGGCGTCGACATTCCGAAGACCGGCCAGACCGGCAACGTCGGCGTCGTCGTCACCAAGACGCTGGTGATCGCCGGCGACCCGAGCATCACCACCACGCCGCAACACCCGCGCGGTGCGATGCTCCGTGGCTACGACAAGACCAACGGCAAAGAGATGGGCGCCGTCTGGTTGCCCGCTCCGCAGAGCGGCTCGCCGATGACCTACATGGTCGATGGCCGCCAGTACATCATCGTCGCGGTCAGCGGCGGCAATTACTCGGGCGAGTACATCGCGTTCGCCCTGCCGCAGTCGGCGACGCGGACGCAGCACTGAGACGCGTCCGGCTGAAGCCGGACACTACAGAAGTGAGAAGTTGGAACTGCGAAGTCGGAACGAGAATCTGAAGTCTGAAATCTGAAATCTGAAGTCTGAAATTTCGGCGAAGGGCCCGGCGGCGAGCAGCTGCCGGGCCTTTTCCTTTTAGGCCGTCGTATCGATCTCGGTGGCGGCTGCCGAGAGCGTCGCGATTACGGTGACCAGTTCGGCCGGGTCGATCGGCTTGGCCATGTGCCACTGGAAGCCGGCGTCGAGCGCCCGCAGCCGGTCTTCGGGACGGGCGTGAGCGGTCAGCGCAATCGCGGTCATGTGTTTGCGTTCCGCCGACTGCGTTCGAACCCTCCCCATCAGCACGTAGCCATCCTGGCCGGGCATCTCGATGTCCGACAGCAACACATCAGGCGCCCAGGTCTCGAGCATCATCAACGCGTCCTCGGCCGACGATGCCGATCTCACGTCGGCGCCGGCATTCTCGAGCACCGCCGCCAGCAGTTCGCGCGCGTTGATGTCGTCGTCGGCGACAAGAATGCCGAGACCGTCGAGGCCGGTCGCGACGCGTCCGTTTGCTTTCAACGGATCCGGCGGGCGCGACCGATCGGGAGCCATGCGGGTGGCCGGCCGCGCCGGTAACACGACGCGAAACGTCGCGCCCGGCCCCGGGCGTGTTGTTCTCGGCGGTGACGGTTCCACCATGGAGCTCCACCAGATGGCGGACGATCGCCAGGCCGAGTCCGAGGCCGCCGTGGGCCCGCGTCGTGCCGCTGACGCCCTGACGAAAGCGCTCGAACGCATGCGGCAGGAACTCGAGCGGAACGCCGGTGCCGGAATCGCGCACGACGATGGTGACGCCATCGGGCACACGCTCGACGATGACATCGATGCGCCCGTTCGCGGGCGTGAACCGCACCGCGTTCGACAGCAGGTTCCACACCACCTGCTGAAGCCGCCCGGCGTCGCCTGAGACGACGACATCAAGCTCGCCTACCGCGGTCACGACGCTGATGTCCTTGGCGTCAGCGGCCGGACGAATCGCGTCGATCGCGAACGCCACCACGTCGGGCAGCGCCACGGACTGGACGTCGAGCCGGAGCTTGCCCGACACGACCCGCGACACGTCGAGCAGATCGTTGACCAGCTGCTGCAGCGCTGCCGCGTTGCGCTCGATCGCATCGATCGCCCGCGGCCGCTGCGCGTCGCGAATCTGCCCGGTCGCCAGCATCCGCGCCCAGCCGTAGATCGCGGTCAGCGGCGTCCGCAACTCGTGCGACACGGTCATCAGGAACTCGTCCTTGAGGCGGCTCGCTTCGTCACGCTCGCGATTGCGTGCCGCGAGCGTGACCGCCGCCTGTCGGATTCCGGTCGAAAGGTCGTCGATCTCGCTGATTCTCGACGAAGTCGGCGAGACCGGCTCGCCGCGCGCGAGAGCATTCGCGGCGTGCGAGGCCGACGTCATCGCGCGAATGACGATGTGACCGAGCAGCACGCCCAGCCCGGCGCCGACGCTGAGCACCGCGAGCCAGGCCAGCGCCAGCATCCACACGATGCGGCGAATCGGCCCGTCGACTTCCTCGCGCGGCAGCGCCAGGCCGACGGTCAGTCCGGTTCGGGGCGAGCGGCTGAACGCCGAGTAGGCCGGCACGCCCTCGCGCGTCTCGGTAATCCAGCTGCCCTCGGACAGACGGCCGGTGATTTCGACGAAGGAGTTGGCCGCGGCGCTCCCGACGTAGGCGTCTTCCTGCCTGGTTCTCGCGAGCAGACGGTGCGCGCTGTCGACGACGGCGACGACGCCGTTGGGCGGCGCCTGCTGCTGATGAAGCACCGCACTGAAGCTCTCCGAGCGGACGCGCGCGCCCAATGCCATCGTGACGGCGCCATCGCGCATCACCGGGATACCGACCATCAGAAAGTGGCCCGAGACCCCGGTCAACTCGAACATGGCCGACACCACCGGGGCGCCGGTCGCGGCAACCCGGCGAGCCCAATCCATCGGCTGATCGCCCAACGGCGTGTGGCTGTCCATCGTCGGAGCGCCGGCGAGCACGCGGCCACTGAGGTCGGACAGGATAATCGCCGACCAGTCCGGCCGGCCGACAATCAGGCGGCCGGCAAGGTTGTCGAACGCCGTGACGTCCGGAAGGTCGAGCGCGTGCGAGCGGCCCAGCACGTCGAGTGCCGCCGCGCTGTTGGCGACTTCCTGATCGATGGCGACCGAGATGGCCCGCACGGTGGCGACATTCTGCTGCTGGACGTTGGCGAGTTGACGCCGCCAGGCCCGCTGGATGCTCAACACCGACAGGATGCCGAGCGGCGCCAGGATCGAGAGCACGAGCGCTGCGATGATCGAACGGAGACCGATGCGGCGTGGGCTCTCCATGGGTTAACCGCGCGATCTTAACGCACGACGGTCATCAGCCGTGCTTGCGGGCTGCGACGCGTCCTGTTACCCTCCACCTCGGCCATTTTTCGCCGAGGTTCATCATGCGGATAGCTGCCCTCACGCTCGCGTCGGTTTTTGCCGTCGGCCTTCTCGCCGCGCCGGCGCGGCTTCAGGAAAAAGGCGGTGAAGAAGAGACCGGGCCATACGCCGTGGTCGAAAACTGGCCTGCGACGTGGTCGCCGAAAGGGTACATCTGGGGCTCGCAGCCGGGCGTGTTCGCGGAAACGCCGAACCGAATATTCATTGCCGCGCGCGGCGAGTTGAAACTGCCCGACACCCTGCCGCGAGGTTTCAACGGCATCTGGGGATCGCTCAATCAACGCGCCACCGAACCAAAAGCCCGAAATGCGCAACTGCATCGTCATCGTCGACGGCGAGGGCAAGCTGGTGGAGTCGTGGACGCAGTGGGACAAGCTGTTCGAAGGCGGCGGCGGTCCTCACAAGATCCGGATCAACCCGCACGATCCCGAAAAGCACGTCTGGGTGGTGAACGACGCGCGTCACCAGATCTACGAGTTCACGAACGACGGTAAGCAGCTCGTGCTGACGCTTGGTGTCGCAGACGTGGCCGGCGAAGACGCGACGCATTTCGGCCGGCCGCAGGACATCGCGTGGCTGCCGGACGGCAGCCTCCTCGTCGCTGACGGATTGCAGAATGCGCGCATCGCCAAGTTCGACAAGAGCGGTAAATTCCTGATGGCGTGGGGATCGAAAGGTACCGCGCCCGGGCAGTTCAGCGGCGTGCACGGCATCGCGGTGGACCGGAATCGTCGTGTCTACGTCGCCGATCGCACCAACCACCGCATCCAGATCTTCGACGAGAACGGCAAGCTGCTCGATCTGTGGCCGGGATTCCGCCAGGCGAACGACATCCTGATCGCGCCGGATCAGCAGCACGTGTGGGTCGCCGACGGCACCAACTCGAAGGTGCTCGAGTACGACATGAACGGCAAGCTGCTCTATTCGTGGGGTACATACGGCACCTTCCCTGGGCAGTTCTGGGAGCTGCACCAGATGTCGATCGACTCCGAAGGCAATCTCTACGGCGCGGACAGCTTCGGCGGGCGGACGCAGAAATTCACGCCGCGTGCAGGTGTGGAGAAGGCGAAGCTGATCGGCGCCGCGGTCGCTTCGACAACATCAGCCATGCGCTAGACAGCGTTCGCAGCGCGGGCCTGGCCGCTTCGGAAAGGGCGCGCTACGCCGCTCTGGAAGGCGCGGTGTCGGTGAAAGATTCGCCGGTGTCACATATCTGCGCTACGCTACCGCCATGAGCATCCATCACGCTCTGGCGATCGCGATTCTCTTCGGTGGAACCGTCTCGATGGCGCAAGCGCAAACGCCATCGCCGGACAAGGACACGCCCAAGGGCGCTGACGACAAGCCCATCACGCTGAGCGGATGCGTCGGTCGGAGCGGCGTGACACCGAGTCAGTTCTCGCTGTCGGACGATGCCGGTCAGCCGGTCTATCACCTGACCGGAAGCGACGTGAAGAAGTACTTCGGACAGCGCGTGCAGATCGTTGGCGGCGTGCCCGCATCGAAGAAGCTCGTGATCGTTGGAGGTTTGCGGCCGTCGCCGAACGTCGCTGCCCAGGCGGGTGACATGGACCCGTCGCGTGCGATTGTCGCCGGCGCGGTGGACAACTCCGGACCGGGTGTGGTGCAGCTGCCTGAATTTCGGGTGAAGACGATCCGGCCGCTCAGCGGGTCTTGCCCGTGACGCGGCCGGTTGAAAGAAAATGACGGGTTATTCGGGGGAGACGGAAGTGCGCCCGCAGTCGTCGCAGCGGAGGTAGAGCACCGGCAGCGCTTCCGATCGTCCGATGACACGTGCGCTCGGCACGCCGCAGCGGGGACAAACAATACCCGAGGTCGAACGCTTAGCCATAGAGGTCACTCCTTACTTCTACTTAGACCCCTATGATCGCACGAAAGGTACAGGAATAGGGCGACCGCCTGCCGATCTGTCACTTTTTCAGCCGATTGCCTGCTGCCAGTCCTAAGACGCCGTCCCCTTCACCATGATCGAGATGGCCTTGCGGTATTTCACCGGCGCGCCATCCAGCATCGCCGGACGGTAGCGCCACGATTTCGCGGCCGAAAGCGCCTGGTTGTCATACGACGGCGTGACCCCCTGGCGCATCACGGCGCTCTCCACCGCCCCAGTCTCGTCGATCACGATCTCCATCACGCCCTGGCGGCTCAGCACGGGGATGCCCTGGAATGGCGGCAACTGCTGAGTCAGGATGCCTGGCGGGATGACGTTGGCGTCCACCGTCGTGTAGATGTGCGGCGGCATCGGTACAGGCGGCGGCGGTGGCGGTGCGGAGACAGCCGGCGCCATGGCGACGGCGGGCGGCAGCGGCGGCGGCGTGGCGGCGGCAATGCTCAGATCGCGGAAGCCGGCGGCCAGCGTCCGCAGATCGGCCAGCGGCGGCTGGCTGACGGCGGCAGCCGCGGCCGGGTCCGCCATCACGTCGAGCACGCGGGAGAATCCGGCGGCGGATGCGGCGAACTCGTGGCGATCGTACGCCCCCTTGGCCAGCACGTACTCCTGCTGGATGATCGACGGCAGCATCCGCTTGCGCACGTCGCTGAACGCGGCGCGGACGCGGGGCGACACTTCGTTGGCCGGCTGGTAGGTCGGCTCGCCGTTGACGACGGCTTCGATCGCCCGTTCGGCCTCGGTGTTGCGGCCGAGCGCGAGCAGACAGAACGCGCGGTACTGCTCGATGGCGCGGACTTCCTCGGCGGCGCGGTTATTGGGTCCCATGCGGTTCAGCATGTCGAGCGCGTCTTCGTACGCCGCCGATGCGTAGAGATCGCGCGCCGAGGCCAGCGACTGCTGGCCCATCATGAACATGGACAGCGCTAAAACTGCGACGGTCATGGCTTCCTCCTCAAATCGACGGACAGACGGGCGGGCGTGGTCGCGGAAACAGTCGTGACGTGACGCTGCTCACCAAGGTCAGGGTGACGGAACACGACTTCGTGCGGTCCAATCGGCAGCGACAGGTTGCCGATCGGTGTCTCGCCGACCTTGTTGCCGTCAATCCACACCTCGGCCCACGGCACCGCGTTCAATGCGACCGTGCCGTTCGGCCACTCGAGTTTGATCGGCGCAACCTTGCCCGGCGCAACCTGGATCGTGCGGACCACCCGATAGCCGAGCGGCTCGTTCACGATCTCGATGTCATGACGGCCCGCGGCCACCATGATGCGATCGCTCTGGCTGGTGCCGAGCAGCCGCTTGTTTTCGAAGATCTGCAGGTCGACCGGCGCGGCCACCGCAATCCATCCCGACACCGGCGCTCCACCTTCGGGGACTCCAAGCGGCACGACCAGCGCGGCCGTCGAGCCCGCTTCGACCGCGACGGTCTGACGCACGGTACCGAGGTCGCTCTCGACGATGACGTTGTGCTGACCAGGCGCGAGATCGCCCACCAGCACCGGCGAGCGCCCACGGGCGACGCCGTCGACGGTCACCTGGGCGCCGGCGGGCTCGGTTCGCACCTGCAGTTGGCCAAGCTTCGGCACCGCGCCGCCTGACAGTTCGACGTATTGCGACATCTGCGCGCCGGCGGTCATCGTGATTGGCAGCGTGCGCGGCTCGCCTGCGCCGCGCAGTTCGACGAGGTGAGCCCCCGGCGTCAGCGTGAGCACGACCGGTGTCACGCCTTTCGAGGTCCCGTCCACGGCGACGGCAGCACCTGACGGCGTGCTGGAAATGCTCAACTGGCCCGTGGCGGCGGGTGCGGCCGCCGCCGAGAAATAGCGGCGCGCACCGAATACGGCGCCTAAGGAGACCACGAGTACACCGATAGCCACCGTGGCGAAAAAGCCCGTGCGGCGAGTCGCGACTTGTGACATAGCCATGGGACGCTCCGGCTCCGCCTTGAACTCGAACGGTTCGATGGCGGGCAGTGACGGCGGCAATGGCACGCGGGGCGACGGCGTCGCCGGTGCGGCCGAGGCAACCGTTGGCAACGAGACGATCGGCGGTGCTGGCGTGAATATCTGAGCCGTGACAGGCGCCGGCGTCACAAGCGTCGGCGTGGTCACAGGCGTCGCCGTGACTGGGGTCGGCGCGACCGGCGTGATTGGCGTCGGCGTGATCGGTGTCGCCAAGATCGGCGTTGGCGTGATCGGCGTAAATGCTGCCGGTGTCACCGTCGCAGCCGCGGGTGCGGTGACACTGGCCGCCGTCTGCCATTTGACGGACGAAGGTGTCAGTTCGGCCGCGACGAATCCCGGGAACGGCGAACTGTGATGGGGCGCGACGTCGCTCGCGGGTTTCGAAGAAATGCCCGGTGACGGCGCCAGCACCTCCTCCGCAAGGCTCGAAAACGAGGTCTGGTACGCCGGGGAGGCCTGATGGCCGCTCACCGGCGGCGGCGCCTGTTCCCCGATCGTAGACAGATCGAGATCGTCGTCCGGTGAGGCCTCCAGGTGAGCTGTCGGCTCGATCGAATCGTCTGCGGCGGTCTCTCGGTGGAGGCTGGTCGTGATGCGGTCCTCTTCGTCGTGCTCATCGCGATAGTGGGCGAACGAGACTTCGGGCCGGCGCGGCTCCTCTTCGACCTGCGGCTCGGGGGCCGCGTCGGGATGAATTGGCTGAGCGATGCTGGCGGTCGGCGGCACGCTCTGCGGCGCCTCGACCGCGGCGTCCGCCTCGGCCTGAGCATCGGCGTCGGCGTCGGCGTCCGCTTCCTCGGCCTCGCCCGAGAGGACCCGATCCAGTTCGGCGCGCGCTTCGAGCGCGGTCGCGAACGAATGGCGCGGGTCGAGTTGCAGAGCGCGTCCAAGCCACGAGCGCAACCCCGGCGGCAGCGGTTCGAGTCCGCCTCGCGACGAGATCGCCCAGGCGGACGAGAGTGCACCATGCATCGCGGAGGGATATTCGTTCTCGGTGAGCAGGCGCCCCAGGATCAGCGACAGGCCGACGACGCCGATCTGCGTGACGTCGGTCCGCTGATCGAAACGAGGCGCCTGGTCCGAGGGCGGCAGCGCGATGCGCAGCTCCCGCCAGTAACGTTCGGGAGACCAGCGCAGCTGCTCGACAGCGGCGCCCAGCACGTATTCGGCGATGACGACCCTGGCGTTCGGCGTCACGATGATGCGTTCCGGTCCAATCGCGCCGTGCGCGAGATCGCCGCCGCTTTCGTGCAGCATGGCGACGGCGGACACGAGTTGGCGGATGAGGTGCAGCGAGGCGTTGATATCTACTGCGACCGGCCGCTGCGGCGTCGGCGTCAGCAGATTCGACAGCCGGATGCCGCGGGTGGACTCGGACGCGATCGCCAGCGTCGCGGTGGCATCGCTCAACCGCTCTACGCTCTTGACCCGGGCGAAGTAGGTATGACGGAAATTCGCCAGCCGGCTGGCGCGTTCGCGCAGCGCGAACTCGAACGACGGAATCGATGTCAGTTCGCGGCGCAGACACAGGAGTTCGAGCGTGTCGCTGACCGTTGTATCGCTGACTCGACGCCGTTCGCCGAGACCGTCGTGGAAGACGACCGCCGTAGGCTGGGGACTTGTGGCGCGCGCTGGTTCCATGAGTGACCCTCGATTGAAACGGACGACCTGCTGAAATGCGCGAACCGTGCCGTTGGTGCCATTCCTGTCAGGGGACGGCAACTCGTTCACAGCGCTCACGTTAGAGCGGCGTAATCGACTAATGAAGGTGTATGGAGACGGGCCCGGCTTACAAGTCCGTACGGTGGACGACGAATCCGTAAGGCTGAGGCACCGTTCCTTGCATCGTCGAACGTGCGGAGGTTGATGATGCTTTACACACTTGCGGTGGTGCTACTGATTGCGTGGCTGCTTGGGATGGTCGGCACGTACACGATCGGCGCGTTTGTGCACGTATTGCTCGTGGCTGCAATCGTGCTGTTTCTCGTCGGCCTGATTTCCGGCCGGGAAACCGTCGTATAGACGTTGAAGCGCACCGCGACCCTTTGAGGGTCGCGCGAGACGGAGCGTGGAGTGTAGCGCGACCCTCTCAGGGTCGCGTTAGACGCGGGCCTGAACGGCCCGCGCCACGGAGAGGGCCCGCACGCCCTTTTGGAGTTCAGTTCGCGGACGGGGTGCGCGTTTCTGCCGGCGCGTGCATTTGGTACTCGTGCGGCGGCTCGGCGCCGAGCAGATAGCGGACGAAGTAATCCCAGCGCCGACGAACCATGTAAGGTTCGTTGCCGAAACCGTGATTGCGATTCGGCAGCATCAGCAGATCGAAATCCTTGTTCGCCTTGATCAGTTCGTTAACGACCAGCAGCGTGTTGTACGGCGGCACGTTGTTGTCCATGGTGCCGTGCGCCAGCAGCAGCTTGCCTTTCAGATTCTTCGCGACCAGCTGGTTCGCCTGATTGTCGTAGTTCGTGCTGCCGTCCGCTTTGGTCGTCAGCAGGCCCTGCCACTTCTCGGCCCAGTCGTCTTCGTAGTCGCGGTTGTCGTGGTTGCCGGCCTCCGAGATTCCCACCTTGAAGAAATCGGGATAGCGGAACATCGCGTCCGCGGTCGCATAGCCGCCGCCCGAATGTCCGTAGATGCCGGCGCGATCGAGATCGATCTACGGGTAGTTCTCCGCCAGCTGCTTCATGCCGGTCACCTGATCGGGCAGCGTGTTGTCGCCCATGTCGCCGTAGTAGGCCTCGTGAAACTTCTTGGAGCGCCACGGCGTGCCCATGCCGTCGATTTCGACGACGATGAAGCCGAGCTCGGCGAGCGCCTGGGCATCGCCGCGCGACGCCGCGAAGGTGCGGCCGCCGACGCTGCCGGTCTGCGGACCGGGATAGATGTGGTTGACGATCGGGTATTTCTTCGACGGATCGAGGTTGGTCGGCTTGTACATCAGACCGTAGAGATCGGTGACGCCGTCGCGCGCCTTCACGGTGATCGGCACCGGCGGCTTCCATCCCGCCGCGAGCAGCCGCGAGATGTCGGCCTTTTCGAGGGTCACAATCAGGCTGCCGTCGGAGTCGCGCAGCTCGGTGACCGGCGGCACGTCAGGCTTCGAGTAGCTGTCCACGAAAAACTTGCCCGACGGCGAGAGCGAGACTTCGTGATTCGCGTCCTCCGGCGTCAGCAGCTGAAGGTTCCTGCCGTCCATGCCGATGCGGTAGAAGTGACGGAAGTAGGGGTCGCGCCCTTTCTCGCGACCCACGGCCGTGAAATAGAGCACGCGATTTTTCTCGTCCACGCGAAGCAGCTGCGTGACGTTCCCCTCGCCGGTCGTGATCTGATGCTTCTCGCGGCCGGTCTGCAGATCGTAGAGGTAGAGCTGGCCCCAGTTGTCGCGCTCGGAGAACCAGATCACTTCGTTCGAGGCGGGCAGGAACTGCCAGTTGACCCGGCCGTTACCAGATTCGAGAAAGGTCTCGCCCTTTTCCTCGAGCACGTCGCGGACTGCGCCCGAGTTCGGGTCGGCCTGCCGCAGCTGCTCGTGCTTGTGGTCGCGCGAGGTCGATACGAACGCCAGCTTCGACCCGTCCGGCCCCCACTGCACGTCGTCCCACTCGCCCCGGCACGCCACGTCGTCGCACAGGGTCGAGCGGTGCTGATCCGGCGGCAGCTGCAGGCGGACGATCTTTCCACTGTCCACGTCGATGACGACGCGCTGAATCATCGTGATCACCGGGTCGCCGGGCAGCGGATACTTCCAGGCCTTGAGCGTCGGGTGACCGACTTTCGTGTCCACCAGGTACATCTCGCCCACGCCGCGCTGGTCCTGCTGGAAGGTCGCGATTTTCTTCGAGTCGGGCGACCACAAGAGGATCGCGCGATCGCTGCGTCGTCCAGCCGGCGTTGTCGGTGGCGTAGCCGAAATCCTTCACGCCGTCCTTGGTCAGCTGCGTTTCCTTGCCGCTGGCGACGTCGCGCACCCACAGATTCCAGTTGCGAACGAACGCGGTACGTTTGCCGTCAGGCGACTTCACGTCCGTTGGTCGCGCGGGTGCGCCACCGCGGCCGCCGCCGCCGTTGCGCAGCGCCTCCGTGCACGCGGGCAGGTCGCATGGCGCCTGCGTGCCGGTCGCGGCGTTCACCACGAACGCTTCGGGACCACGTTCCGTCGTGACCCGGTACCAGAAGCGCTCCGTTGGCTCGGCTGCGGTCGTCGGAATCCAGACCGGCCGCACTCCGCCCCGCAGCACCAGAGGAGCGGTGTTGTAGGGCATGAACGTTTCGGCGTGCGCGTAGTCGTCGGCTGTGACGACGCGCACAGGATCCGCGGCCTGCTGGGCTGCCAGAGGGAGCGAGGTGAGTGCGGCCAGCCCGG
The DNA here is from genome assembly GCA_963711765.1 of uncultured Acidobacteriota bacterium. Classification (GTDB taxonomy): domain Bacteria; phylum Acidobacteriota; class Vicinamibacteria; order Vicinamibacterales; family CAVVIG01; genus CAVQFC01. The sequence goes on from CAVQFC010000002.1 coordinate 785,632, forward strand.
CGGCACGAGCGATGTTCTTCAGAATCACGGCAGGATTCCTTTCAAGCGAAATTATAGAAGACCTGGATGGATCGATCGATCGTCCTCAAAATGCTGCACTCACCAGCTCAGCGATCCGATCAGTCGACCAAACGTCAAAAACATGGGCGAAATTGCCATCTTGGGATGGCAAGGCAAATGCACTTAACGCAAACATTATGAGGTCCCGACACATCGTCCCAGCAGCAGTGCTCGCCGCCGCCACGCTGGTCGCCGTTCCAGCTTTTGCTGGTCAGCAGCATGGCCGTCCCGAAGGCCACCGCGCGGCCGCCGCTCCGCAAGCCCGACCGCAGGCGCAAGCGCAGCCACACGCCCAGGCTGCTCCGGCACCGCGTCCGCAGAGTGCAGCGCCCGGCGCCGTCCGGGCGCAGGGATCCGCGCCGCACTACAACGCCAGTAACAACGCGTATGTAGGCCAAGCGGTTCCGCGCGGCACCGCCGCGCAGCACTATGCACCGAACTACGCGACGAACTATCACGGTGCGCCGAACTATCACTACGCGCCGAATTACCACTACGCGCCATACGCGCCGCGCTACTACGCGCCGCATGCGTACGGCTACGGCTACTACGCGCCACGATACTACGGCGCCGGATACGCGTTCAGGCCGTGGTTCTCGGTCGGCTTCGGATTCTCCGCAGGCTATCCGGTGCCGTACAGCTATGCGTATCCCTATCCGGTGCCGGTCTACGGCTACGCACAGCCACAGAGTGTGGTGGTCAACCCCGGATCGAGCTACGGCGGCATCAGCTTCCAGGTGACACCGTACGAAGCTGACGTCTACATTGACGGCAACTTCGCGGGCCATGCCAGCGACTTCGACGGCAGCAAGCAGCCGATGACGCTGGCGGCGGGCACGCACCACATCGAGATCGTCGCGAACGGCTACCAGACCTCGAGCTTCGAGGTGAACGTGCAGGCCGGCCAGATCATCCCGTATCGCGGCGACCTGCAGCGATAGACAGTCTCCAGTCGTCAGTCAGTCGCCGGTCGGGCGGGTGGCTGACGACTATCGAGTGACTGGAGACTGACGATTGACGACTGACGACTGGACGTGTTCCGGTCGCACTCCGACCCCGACCAGCCGCGCCGGTATACGGCGGAGCATCGGGAACCGCCGCAGCAGCTTCAGGACGAACGGGAGTTGCTGCGGCCCTTTTCTTTCAGGGCAGGACCAAGAAACCGGTTCTGCACCATCAGCTGGGCGCCCTGAGTCCAGCGCGTCGGCAGCTCGCGCCTCTTCTGAACCCTCGCCAGATCCTCTTCCGAGCAGCGTCCGCGTCTGAGCGGCTCAGCGAGCGCGTTGGCGGCGGCCACCGCATCCTGAATCGCCAGGTTGATGCCGACGCCGCCGATCGGCGACATCGCGTGCGCCGCGTCGCCGATGCAGAGCAGTCCGGGCCGATGCCACGATCGCAGACGATCGACGACCACCGTGAGCAGTTTGATGTCGTCCCAATCCTTCAGTTCGTCGACGCGGTCACGCATGAACGGCGCGATCGAGATCAGCGTCGCGCGGAACGCCTCGAGACCGCGCGCCTTGACGTCCTCGATTCCACCTTTGGGGATGACATACGCGCATTGCCAGTAATCGCCGCGATCGAGCATCACCAGGATGTGACCGCTGGCGATGTTGCCGAGTGCCTGAGGCGGATCGCCCGGGCGTCTGGACACGCGCATCCAGAGCACGTCCAGGGGCGCACCGAAGTCCTCGCGCTGAAATCCGGCACGCTCCCGAACAATCGAATGGCGGCCGTCCGCTCCGATCACCAGGTCCGCGCGAATCTCCTCTCGAGCGCTCGGCGTCTGGACGACGACGCCAGCGATGCGACCGCCATCCTGAATCAGGTCAACGACCTCAGTTCGTCGACGCAGTTCGAAGGCTGGTAAGGCGCGGGCCTGCTCGGCGAGAAAGTCGAGGAAGTCCCACTGCGGCATCAGCGCGATGAACTTGCAGTGGGTCGGGACGTGGCTGAAATCGGCAATCGTCACCGTTTCGCCGGCGAGATTGCCGCGCAGTTCGCGTACTTCCGTGTGCGGACGCTTCAGGAACTCGTCCACGATGCCAAGCTCGTAGAGCACTTCCAGCGTGGACGGATGGACGGTGTCGCCGCGGAAATCGCGCAGGAAGTCGGCGTGTTTCTCGAGCACCAGCGTCTGCACGCCGGCGCGAGCGAGGAGAAATCCGAGCATCATCCCGGCCGGACCGCCGCCGGCGATGACGCATTGCGTTTTCATCCGCCCATGATAGGCCGCGGAAGTCGTGAGCGACACACGCAGGTGCGCGTGCACCGCTGTGGCGGAGCCGAGCAGGGTCGGCTCCGCCGCAAGGATCGGGGGGTTACTGCACCTTCACCAGCTGCCCGCGCATCACCCCGCCCGGGTTCTGAGACGTGTGAATGTTGAAATAGTAGTTGGAGGGGTTGTTGATGATGGTCTGGGCGAGCGCAGGGTCGACGCCCGATTGAGTCGCCGTGAAGGTGCCGGAGCCATTGGTGAGCGAAATCGTCCCCGCCTTTGCCACGGCGGGCACCACCACCGGACCCGGCCCGACGCCGAAAGCGCCCTGGTGAATGTGCGCGATCGTCACCACGGTGGTCGACGGAAATCCGAACATGCTCGCGGTGAAGTCCACGCTCGCGGTCGAAATGTTCCCGGAGGCATCCTTCGTCACGTTGAAGACGATGGTCGCGGTGCCGGAACCCACCGACTCGGAGTTGGTGATCGGCGGGGTTTCGTTCGCCGGCGAGAGCGTCGCCGTGAAGGTTGGCGCACCGTTGGTCGGACTGGTGGATGAGGAAGACGAACCGCAGCCGGCGGCGCACAACGCGAGGACAACGGCGAGGATGGTTGAAGCTTTCATCGGCAGACTCCTTCGAAATCAGAAAAACTTGCGGGACAGGTTGAAGCCGAGATACAGGCTGTCGGGGTTTCCGCCGCGTGCGAGCTGCCCATAGGTCACCGCGGACGAATTGGCGAACGTAATCGCGAAGACGTGGGCGCCCACACGCGTCTCGAGCGAGAACGCGAACTCGGCGTTACGGGGCGTGTAGCCGGCCGCGCGCGGCGAACCTTCCACCACGATGTAGAGGGTCGGCGTGAGACGGACGCGCGTGCCCAGTCCCACGTAGAAAGTGTTCCGCACCTCCTCCCCTACGTCCGGCAGCGTGTTGTGGACGAACATCGGCGTCGCGTACAACGCCAGCCTCGACGCGACCGTCCTCGAGATGACCGCGCCGAACGCCGGCGCCCAGCGCTCGCTGAAATTGTCGCCGCCCTCGATGTTCACGATTGCGGAGATGCCGAGCGGCATCGAATCGGTCTGATGGAACGCGTCGATCTTCGTGCCGAGCGAGATCGTTCGATCGACGTTGGTCCGCGATGCGATCAGCTCGACGTGCTTGAACAGGCCGAACCGGTATTCGAAGTCGATCGTGGCGCCCTCGTCGAGCCCGAACAAGTTCGACAACTGCGTCTCGAAGCTGTCCTCGACCAGGTTCTCGTTGAAGCGGTGCGTCAGATGGAAGTTGCCGGCGTGCCGCGGCAGCGGCAGCGTGGTCGGCAGATTGACCAGGCTGTAGTCCGGTTCCAACGGACGCAGCCTGGCGTCATCGTCATCGTCGGCCAGCGACGCCATGTCGTCGCCCGCTGACGGTGTGGCGGCGGCCTCGGCGGTCGGTGGCTGCGCCGGTTCGGGAGGCTGCGCCTGCGTGACTTTCGCGCCGGCGAGCATGAATATCAGGAACAGAGCGGTAGCGGTCGCGCATGAGTGTCGGATCACGATGTGCCTCCCTGAGCAAGGTCCGGACCAGCCGTAACCTGCTGAGAACAATAGAGCGCTGACGGTTCGACGTTACTGCGAACGTAAGGCTTTACGGTCTGCGATAGACGACACGGCCGCCGACCATCGTCATCGCGACAACCATCTGTTCGATCTGTTTGGCGGGAACCGTGAGTAGATCGCCTGACTGCCGACTGCCGACTGATGTTACCGTCCAGCCGCCCGTTTGGGTGATTCATGCCGTCCATGGTTCTGTCACGATTGCCGCATGTCCAACGACCTTCTGACAAGCTTTTCGAATCAACTCGCGGATGCCGTGTCCGCCGCTTCACCGTCCGTCGTCCAGGTGCAGGGACGCCGACGGCCTGCCAGCGGCCTCGTCTACGCTGAAAATGTGGTACTGACGACCGTCCGCGCGCTGGGCCGCGAGGATGGCCTGCACGTCAGGCGCGGTGATGGCCAGACGCTGGAGGCCGAGCTCGCGGGATGGGATCCCACCACCAGTCTTGCGGTGCTGCGGGTGCCGGACCTTGGCACGCCCGCAATTGCTCCCTCCGCAGTCGCACCCCGGGTCGGCCATCTCGCGATCGCCGTCGCCCGCTCATGGAGCAACGTCGTCACCGCGAGCGCCGGGTTGGTGTCGGTGATCGGCGGACCGCTGCCGACCGGACGGCGCCGCGCCATCGATCAGGTGATCCGGACGACCGCGCCGATGCACGATGGCTTCGCTGGCGGCGCCTTTCTCGATACCGACGGCGGACTGATCGGCATCGCCACGTCCACGACCATTCGGGGGACCGGCGTCGTCATTCCTGCGTCAATCGCGTGGAAGACCGCGGCGACCGTCCTCGAGCACGGCAGTCTCAAGCGTGGCTACCTCGGCATCGCCGGCCAGCCGGTGGCGTTGCCCGAGAACCAGCAGTCGCCCGGCGGACGCGAGCAGGCGCTGCTGGTGGTCGGCGTGACCAGCGCGAGCCCGGCCGCGACGGCCGGCGTGCTGGTCGGTGACGTACTCCTCGAATTCGACGGTCATCCGATCGAGTCGCCCGAAGAACTGCTCGACCTGCTGCTCGGCGACCGGGTCGGACGCCCTGTACCGTTGAAGGTCCTGCGGGGCGGCAACGTCACCGATCTGCAGGTCACCATTGGTGAGCGACCGGTCCACTGAGCGTATGCGGGTATTGCTGGTCGGTACGGTGTCGGAAAGGGCGCGCCTTCGCTCACAGGTGAACGGCGCGATGGAAGTCGCCGGCGAGTTCGACTCGCTGGCGGCCGCGCGCCTGGCCGAGCGCGACCACGACGCGATTCTGGTCGCGCCCGACGCGCCGGATGGCGATGACGAAGGCATTGACGAGCCGCTGACGCCGAGAGAAGTGCAGGTGCTGGAGCTGCTCGCGGAAGGCCTGACGAACAAAGCGATTGCCGCACGGTTGCAGATCAGCGACCAGACGGTGAAGTTCCACGTCTCGTCGATTTCCGGAAAGCTCGGCGCCGTCAACCGCACCGACGCCGTTCGACGAGCGGTCCGGCGGGGGCTCATTACGCTATAGCGATTTCAGACTTAAGAGTTCAGATTTGAGATTGATTTCGGATTTCTGAATTCCAATCTGAATTCTGAAATCTTAAATCTGAATTTCTAAGCGCTCTCGATGGGAACCACCGTGAGCTGACGACGTTCGGCCGAGCGCAGAATCCTGAGTACCTGCGGCACGCCGATGCGATCGGCGGTCAGCAGACGGTGCAGATCATCGACGCCGGTCACGGCTTCGCCGGCGAACGCCAGCACCACATCACCGTCCTTCAGACCGGCGATCGCGGCCGGGCTCTTTTCCTCCACCGAGACCACGAACACGCCGGAGGTGACCACCAGCTGGTTGACGCGCGCGACCGCCCGCGGAATCGGGACCGTCTGACCGCCGAGCCCGATGTAGCTCCGGCGAATCCGGCCGTCACGGATCAGCCGCGCCACGACGAACCGCACCGTATTGCTCGCGATCGCGAAGCACAGACCCTGCGCCGGGAGGATCGTCGCGGTGTTGATTCCAATGACCTCACCGCGGGTCGTGACCAGCGGCCCGCCGGAATTGCCGGGGTTGAGCGCGGCATCGGTCTGGATGATGTCGTCCATCAGGCGGCCCGATCGCGCGCGCAGCGACCGTCCGAGCGCGCTGACGACGCCGGCCGTCACCGAGTGATCGAACCCGTAGGGATTGCCAATCGCGACCGCGATCTGGCCGACGCGAATGGCGCGCGAGTCACCGAGCGTCGCCCACGGCAGCGCCGACCCGTCGATGCGGACCACGGCCAGATCGGTGTGCGCGTCCTGCCCGATCAGGTCGGCGCGCGCCGAGCGTCCGTCGGTCATGACCACCGTCAGCGCGCCAGCGCCCTCGACAACGTGGCTGTTGGTGAGAATCAGGCCGTCCGGCGTGAACAGGACGCCCGAGCCGCCGCCACGTTCCGCTTGAATCTTGACGACCGCCGGACCGACCGTCTCAACGGCATGAACGACTGACGAGGAATAAGCGTCGAGCAGCGCGCTCTCGTCTGGCTGGGCGAGCATGCCTCGATCATAGGAATTGCGGAGGGATGGTGCACCACCCGAACGGGCAGGTCCTTTTACACTTCAGATTTCAGACTTCAGATTCTAACTGCTAATTTCTAACCTTAGAGTGCCACCCTGGTCCGCGCACGACCCGCCCAGGCGTACTGGCCGGTGTGCTCGTCCGTCTTTCAGCACCTGACCACCATTGACCCACACATCCCTCACACCGACAGCGTACTGGTGTGGCCGCTCGTAGGTCGAACGGTCGGCGATCGTCTTTGGATCGAAGACGACCACGTCGGCGAAGTAGCCGGGCTCGAGACGGCCGCGCTGCTTGATCCGCAGCGTCGATGCCGGGAACGATGTCAGCCTGCGGATCGCCTCGGCCATCGGGATCACCTGGTCGTCGCGAACGTACTTGCCGAGCAGCCGCGCGAAGTTGCCGTAGGCGCGTGGATGGGTGCTGGTCTTGATGAATACACCTTCCGGCGCCATCGACGAAGCATCGGAGCCGAAGCTGACCCACGGCAGCGCGATCTGTTTTTTGACGTTGTCCTCGGACATCAGGAAGTAGACCACCTGCACGCGGCTGCCGTCCTCGACGACGAGATCCATCGCGGTGTCCTGAATGGACGTGCCGCGAATTTTCGCGACGTCCGCGAGGGTCTTGCCCGCGTAGCTCCGCAACGCTTCGTTCTTGAACCCGACCAGCAGCGTGCCCTGGCCGCCGGCGGCCAGCATCAGGTTCTCCCAGGTGTCGCTCGGTGTCGATCATCTCCCGGCGCACTCGGGCGCGAGTCTTCGGATCCTGAAGCCGCGCCGCCCACGCCTTGTAGCCGCCCTCCTGAACCCAGGGCGGCATCGCCGCGTCGAGTCCGGTCGAGCCGGCGGTGTAGGTGTACATGTCGGCGGTGACGTCGAGGCCGTCATGCCGCGCCGTCTCGATCTTCGCGATCGCAGCATCGAGCTTCGGCCAGTTCGACTCGCCGCTGGCCTTCAGGTGATAGATCTCGGCGCGGATGTTCGCCTCGCGGGCGATCGTCAACGTTTCGTCGATCGCCTCGAGCAGACGGTTGCCTTCGCTGCGCATGTGAGAGATGTACATGCCGCCCGACTGCGAGGCGACCTTGGCGAGTTCGACGAGTTCGTCGGTCTTTGCGAACACACCGGGGATGTAGATGAGCGCAGTCGTCAGGCCCATGGCGCCCTCGTCCATCGCCCGGCGCACGTGGCCGCGCATCCGCTCGAGCTCCTCGGCCGTGGGCGGACGATTGTTCAGGCCGACCTCGTTGGCGCGAATGGTCGCGGCGCTGACGAACGACGCAACGTTGGTCGAAATACCGCGCGCCTCGAGAAAATCGAGATAGCCGCCAAGCGTATTCCAGGGAATGTCGAACGTGATGTCGCCCTGCCGCTCCATCTGCTCGCGCTTCATCTGGTCGGTGATCGGCCCCATCGAGCTCTCACCGAACACTTCGAGCGTCACGCCTTGCCTGACGGTGCCCTGCGCGTGCCCGTCGGCAATCAGCGAGGTCTCGGAGTGGCTCAGCATGTTGATGAAGCCGGGAGCAACCGCCAGACCGGACGCGTCCACTTCTTCGCGTCCGCGCTCGCTCCCGAGATCGCCAATGGCCGCGATGCGATCGCCCTGAATCGCCACATCGGCGGTCCTGCCGTCGGCGCCGGTGCCGTCGTAGACGGTGCCGTGCCGGATCACGACGTCGTACTTCGGCGCCTGCATTCTGGCGCAGCCGGCGATCATAGAAACGATTCCGACAAATGAAAGGACTACTGGCTTCAATGACTCACTCCCAGCGAAACACTTTCGCGGACAGCGCGACGCAGGCGACGCCAATCACCCCGAGCGCAGCGATGTCGCCGGCATGCGAGGACCAGCTCTCGCCGGTCCAGATCCCCTGGAGCAGCGATACAGCATAGGTCATCGGCAACAGACGAGTCGCAATGCGTAGAACCGGCGGGAATGCCGCGACCGGAAAGAACAGGCCTGACAGCGCCAGCATCGGGTAGAGGAGGACAGCACCAACCGGCTGGGCAAATCGCGCCGTGGGAACGAGGCTCGCGATCACGAAGCCGAACGACAGGATGCTCGCCGTGCTGATCAGCAGCGCCACCGTGAAGGCGCCGAGCGGCACCTGCTGCGCCCACCGGGTAATAACGCCGGCCGGCGAGCATCGTCAATGCCAGCGTCGCGGCGGTCAACAGCAGCTTGACCAGGACCTGCGCCAGCAGAATCGTCGGCGGACGCAGCGGCGTGGCGCGCAGACGCTTGAGGATCCCGCCTTCGCGGTAAACGGCAATGATGGTCACCAGCGACAGCACGGCGCTGATCGCAATCAGCATCGAGACCAGGACCGGCATCGCGACCACGAGAAACCTGGTGTCCACAGCCGGAGCCGCCGACCCGCGATTGCCGCCGAGACGTCCGAGGACGACGAAGATCACCACCGGCACGACCACGGTGCCGACCGCGCCGAGCGGCTCGCGCAGGAAGATTTTCAGCTCGAGCCAGGTCAGTTTGAGGAGTCCACGCCACATCGGCTGCCGCCTAGTCCCGAATCGAGTGACCGGTCACGGTGAGAAACACATCCTCGAGCGTCGGAACGATGGTCCGGAAGTCGGTCACGCGAATGCGGTGCTCGGACAGACACTGGATGACGTCGCTGACGAGATCGTCGCCGCATCCCCGAATCGTGTAGCGGACGCCCTGACGCTCGACCGCGTCCACGCCAGGAATCGTCCGGAAGCGATCGCCGGCAGTCTCCTCGTCCGCGGCGAGCTCGACCGACCGCTGCGGACAATGCCGAGCCACCAGCCGCGCCGGCGTGCCGATGTCGACAATCCGACCGTGATCGATGATCGCGACCCGGTCGCACAGGCGCTCGGCTTCCTCCATCAGATGCGTGGTGAGGAACACCGTCCTGCCCCGCTCGCGGATGTCGCGCACCAGATCCCAGATCGCCCGCCGCGACTGCGGATCGAGGCCGGTCGTCAGTTCGTCGAGAAAGACCACGTCGGGATCGTTGATCAGCGCGAGCGCGATGAACAGGCGCTGCTTCTGGCCGCCAGACAACGTCATGAACCAGGCGTTGCGCTTGTCGCCCAGACCGAGTTGCTCGAGCAGCCGGTCGCCGTCGATCGTCTTCCTGCGATAGAGCGACGCCCAGAGATCGACCGCTTCCCACACCTTGACGCGTTTCTGCAGTTGCGCCTGCTGCAGCTGCACGCCGATTCGCTCCTGCAGCTTGTAGACGTCGCGGACCGGGTTGAGGCCGAGGACGGTGATCGTCCCGCGATCCGGCGCCCGTACACCCTCGATGCACTCCATCGTGGTCGTCTTGCCGGCGCCGTTTGGACCGATCAGGCCGAAGATCTCGCCGTCGTTCACGTCAAACGACACATTGTCGACGGCAACGGTGGAACCGTAGCTCTTACCGAAGCCGGCGACCTGAATGATGGGAGCAGTCGTCAATCGCGCACGCCGCCTTCAACCCGACATCTGCATACCGCTGACACGTAGTGTCCGGCTTCAGCCGGCTCGCGTGGGTCCGCCTGAAGGCGGACACTACACCCGCGTCATTCCTCGCCGAGGATCCGCGACGAGCGCAGCCATAAGCCGCCATCGACCACCAGCGTCACGCCGTTGACGTACGACGCGGCGTCCGACACCAGATACAGCGTCGCGTTGGCGATGTCGTCGATGGTGCCCAGTCGTCCAACCGGCGATTGCTTCAACACGCTCTCCAGCGACTTGCCGGTCGTCAGGCGACGCACGCCTTCGGTGTCGGCGATTGGTCCTGGCGCGATGCCGTTGACGCGGATGCGGTGCGGTCCCCACTCCACCGCCAGCGTCCGCGTCATCGAATCGATGCCCGCTTTTGCGGCCGACGCATGCACCTGGCCGATGGTGCCCAGATACGGAAGCGTCGCGCTGATGTTGACGACCGATCCCCCCTGCGCTTTCAGGTGCGGAAACGCCGCTCTCGAGACGTTGAAAGTACCCTTGAGATCGATATCGACGACCGTGCCGAAGCCGTTCGGCGACAGGTTCTCCGCCAGACAAATGAAATTGCCCGCGGCGCCGTTGACCAGGATATCGAGGCGTCCGAGTTCTTTGACGACGCCCGCGAGAACCGCATCCACGGCCGCAGGATCGCGCACGTCGCCAGCGACTGCGACCGCGCGTACGCCGAACCCCCGCAGTTCGGTCGCGGTCGGATCCAGATGTTCCTGTTTTCGGCTGGTGATGGCGACGTCGCATCCGTGCGCGGCCAGCGCCAGCGCGATGCCGCGGCAGATGCCGGTCCCGCCGCCGGTGACGAGGGCGACGCGCCCCTTGAGGAGGTTGGAATCGAACACGGGCGCCATCATACCCGCGACTTGAGCGTCTTCAGCACTTCCTCGGTGTGCTCGCCGAGCACGGGAGGCGGCAGCCGGACGTCGGCGGGAGTCCGCGACAGCCTCACCACCGGCGCGAGCCCATCGATGCGCCCGGTCTCCGGGTGCTGCTGGGTGACGACGAGATCCCGTCCTGCGACTTGTGGGTGTTCCATCGCTTCCCGCACCGAACGGACGCGACCGCAGGGAACGGTGTGGGCTTCGAGAAGCCGGGTCAACTCGTCCACGGTGTACGCCTGGAACGACGCTTCGAGCTCGCGCTTCAACGCGATCCGGTTGGCCACCCGATCGGTGTTGGTGCGAAACCGCTCATCGTCTCGCAAGTCGAGGCGGCCGATCGCCACGCACAACTTCGTCCACAGGCGTGGATTGGCCGCGGCGACGATGATCAGGCCGTCCCGGGCACGCAGGGGTTCGTAAGGCGCAATGGTCAGGTGGTCGTTGCCCGAGCGAACCGGATCCTTGCCGGTCGCGAACAATACCGATAGTGGCAGGCGCATCACCGACAGCATCGAGTCGAACAGCGCGATGTCCACGTGCTGGCCAAGCCCGCTGGTGTGCCGCTCGTGCAGCGCCAGCAGAATGCCCTGCATCGCATTGAGGCCGGCGAGGTAGTCAGTGATGGCGACGCCGACGCGGGTCGGCTCGCCGTCAGGAAAGCCGGTCATGTCCATGATGCCGGCTTCGCCCTGGATGACGGCATCGTAGCCGGGTAGTTGCGCGCTCGGGTCCGGTCTGACCGTAGCCGGCGATCGAGCAGTAGATCAGGCGCGGATTCAACGCCGACATCGACGCGTAGTCGAAGCCGAGCTCGGCGAGGCTGCCGGGACGGAAGTTTTCGATCAGCACGTCGGCGGTCTCGACCAGGCGGCGCAGCGCCGCCGCGCCTTCGGCGGTCTTGAGATCCAGGGCGACGCTCTTCTTGCTGCGGTTCAGGGCCAGGAAGAAGCTGCCGGTGCCGCCGATGAACGGCGCCCAGCCCCGCGCATCGTCGCCGTGCTTCGGCTCTTCGATCTTCAGGACCTCGGCGCCCATGTCGCCGAGCATCATCGTGCAGAACGGTCCGGCCACGACCCGCGTGAGGTCGACGACCCGCAATCCGGTGAGTGGCGCCATGGCGCCAGTCTAACTGATGGGAACGCGATCGATGGCGGCGTGGACCCCGGCGATCGAGAATGTCGCGATGTGGTCCGCGACCTCTTCGAGATTGGCGCGGGTCGGCGTCATCACCAGTCCGAGGCGTTCGGCGATCGGATTCGGGCGGAACGCCAGCGACTGCGCCTGGATGCTGGCGACGCAGCGCAGCACCCGCTGGTCGGATGGCTGGCAGCCGGTGATCTCGGCGACCAGTCCGGAGAGGTACTCGATGCGCGGCCGCACGCCCTGCTCGACGATGGCGTCGAGCGCGGGCGTCGGTTCGTTCATTTCCCGCGACACCAGGCGGTGCACGGTGTCGTCCTTCGAGCCGAGCAGGCGCTGCACGAAGATGGTGATGTAGCGCCGCAGTTGTTCTTCCGCGTTCTGGCCCTGCCCCGCTTCGCGAGCCGCGTCGTTGGTCTCGCGCATGGCGTCGATCGCCGTTTGCAGCACTTCCCGATAGAGTCCGAGCTTGTCGCCGAAGTGATAGTTCACGGCGGCGACGTTGGCGCGCGCCTCGTGACAGATCTCGCGCACGGTGACGTCCTTGAAGCCGCGCGCCGCGAACAGCCTCGCCCCGGCCTCGAGCAACCGCGATCGTGTTTCGAGATCGCGCGACTCGGTCATAGCGTCCGCTTGAACAGGAAGGTCGCGGCGGTCATCGCGACCATCGAGAACAACGTCAGAAACATCAGGTCGTAGGAGATGGCGCCGAACCCGGTATTCTTCAGCAGCAGGCTCTTGAAGGCGTGGACCGCGTAGGTGAAGGGATCGGCGACCGCGATCACCTGCATCCAGCCCGGGAATCCCTGCTGCGGATAGACCGCGCCGCTCGGGAAATAGAGCACGGTATTGAGCACGCCGAACATCGCGCGCGGCAGCAGCGGATCGGTCACCCGCACCATCAGCAGGAACATCAGGCTGATCAGGGCAAAGGCGGTGACGGTCACCACCACCAGCATCCGCATCAGGCGGAACGGATCGAGCGGATGCGGGATGCCGGCGATGAACGAGCCGATGATGGTCAGGAACATGCCGGCGATCACCGCCTTGATCGTCCCGGAGATGTTGAAGCCGGCGATCAGCTCGAGCTTCTTGATCGGCGTCACCAGGTAGCCTTCGTGCAGCCCGCGCGCCTTGTCGTCGATGAAGATGATGCCGCCGCCGATCATCACCATCATGAAGATGGACATCACGACCGATCCCGGCAGCAGGTACTGCATGTACGGCACGTAGGGGTAGACCTCGACGACGTCGAGCGTGGCCTGCCCGGGCACGCGAGGTGTACGCGCCGGATTGAAGCCGGTCAGCATCGAGCCCAGCGTCGCCGCCAGCGCGCTCGAGACGAAGCTGTCGGTGTTGTCTTCGATCAGCGCGATCTTCGGTTCGTTCTTGGCCAGCACGCGCCGGGAGAAATCCGGCGGAATGGTCAGGATGCCGTTGACCCGGCCGTTGCGCAGATCGGTCAGCGCCGCGCCCTGATCCACGTACTCGAACGTGTCGATGGTGCGGGCGCCCGACGAGATCGCCGATGCCAGCTCGCGGATCTTCACCGCCGGCACGCTGTGGTCCTGATCGACCACTGCCAGCTTGAGGTGCTTGACGTTGCCGCCGAAGGCGTAGCCGAGCACGACCAGCTGCATGATCGGCATGACCATCGTCATCACGATCAGGATCGGGCTGCGGCGGAAACGGCGCAGTTCGCGTTCGATGATTGCCCAGGTGCGTCCCATGTCAGGCTCGCCTCATGACCGGCCCGGTTTCGAGCGGGTTGGCCGCCTGCAGCGCGTCGCGCAGCGCGCGGCCGGTGTAGTGAACGAACACGTCGTCGAGCGTCGTGCTCTGAACCGACAGCGCAATGACGGTGACGTCGGCGGCGGCCGCCATTTCCATCAGCGCCAGCGTCGTCTTCGGGCCGTTGCCGGTTGCGATCGCGGAAGATGTTCTCGTGCGCCGACACCGATTCGACCTCGGGCAGTCGGCGCAGCCGCTCTTCCCAGTCGGCCGGCGTCGTCGGCGAAAGCGACTTCGAGCGAGTTCTTGCCGGGGATCGACGCCTTCAGTTTGAGCGGCGAATCGAGCGCCTTCAACTCGCCGTGATCGACGATCGCGATGCGGTCGCACAGCTTGTCGGCTTCGTCCATGTAGTGCGTCGTGATCAGAATCGTCAGGTCGCGTTCGCGCTTGATCTTCTCGAGCATTTCCCAGACGTTGACGCGCGACACGGGATCGAGACCGGTGGTCGGCTCGTCGAGGAAGAAAATGCGCGGCTCGTGCACCAGCCCGCGCGCGATCTCGACGCGGCGGCGCATGCCGCCGGAGAGATTCTTGACCTGCGCGTCGCGCCACTGCGTCAACTCGACCGATTCGAGCAGGTCGTTGATGAGGCGCATCGCGCTTCTGACGCGGCACACCGTAGAGCTTGGCGAAGATGATCAGGTTCTCCTCGACGCTCAGCTCGAGATCGCTGGTCATCGCCTGCGGAATCACGCCGATCGAGTGGCGCACCCCGTCCGATTCCTTCACGACGTCGAAGCCGTTGATGAGCGCCGTGCCGGTGGTCGGCGCCAGCAGCGTGACGAGCATCCGGATCAGCGTCGACTTGCCGGCGCCATTAGGGCCGAGCAGGCCGAAGATCTCCCCTTCGTCAACCTGGAAGGTGATTCCCTTGACGGCGGTGAAGTCGCCGAATTTCTTGACGATGTTGCGGACGTCGATGGCGTACATCAGCTGGGGTCTGCGCTAGGAAGCGGGCATCATGACGTAGGCGGTCATGCCGACCGCGAGTTTGCGATCCGAGTTGTCCACTCTGAGGCGAATCTCGAAGGTCTTGATGTCGCGCTTGGTGCGGCTGACGTCGCGCTGGGTCGCGAACCCGGCATCGGCGCCGCGATAGAAAATCGTGCCCTGACGCTCGACCCCTGACGGCAGGCGGACGGTCAGCTTGTCGCCCATGCGAAGGCGATCGATGTAGCTCTCTTCGACGTCAGCCCGCACCCACAGATCGTCTTCGTTGATCAGCGTCACGACCGGCTGGCCCGAGACGACGACCTCGCCGACGCGGGCGGCCCGCACGTCCACGATGCCGGCGATCGGCGCGTGGAGCTCGGTGTACTTCAGCCGGACGTCGGCCTTCGTCTGCTGGGCCGATGCCGCGGCCTGCATGTGCTCGTTGGTCTGCACCTGGCTGCGCTTGACCGCCGTCTGCTCCGCCGTAGAGCGCGCGAGCGCGACGGCAGCCCGCTGGGCTTCCACCTGGCGCTTCAGTCCGTCCAGCTTGGCCTGAGCGGAACTGGCCGCCGTCCGTGCCTGATCCAGCTCCTGCTGCGAGACGACCTTCTGCTGCGACAGATTCTGCGTGCGGGCGTACTGGAGCTTCAGGTTCTCGAGATCCGACGTCGCCGCCTCGACCTGGGCTTCCGTCGACGCCAGCATCGATTCCGCCTGGCGAATCTGGTCACGCGTCTGCTGCTCCTGGAATCGGAGCGCGGCTTCCGACTCCCGAACCTGCGACGACAGACCCTGCACGTTCTGCGCGAAATACGTGGTGTCGGCGCGCAACTCGTCAGGCGTGAGGACGGCGATCAGCTGATCCTTCTTCACTTGGTCGCCCTCGGCGACGAGCAGCTGGCTGATCTGCCCGGCAATCTGGGGGCTGACGATGACGTCGTTGGTGGTGACGATACCGGTCAGCATCACCGGCGCGGTCGGCAAATGGAGATAGACGTAGGTTCCGCCACCAATGGCGAGGGCAAGAACCAGCAGAAAAATGGCGCGTTTAGGCTTCATAGCGTAGGCTCAGTCGCGGAACAGTCAAACATATGTATAAAACACTTGTTTGACCCCTGTCAACGTGGCTTTGCCACATAGGCGGCCCTGAAAGGGCCGCCCTACATGTGTGGGGCGGGCCTTTCAGGCCCGCCAATGCTCACCGTCGCCAGACCGGCGAAAAGGTCTGCAGAATCTCCTGAGCCGCCCGCCGGTTGGCCATGGCGTTCGGGTGCGCGTCGAACTGACTCACCCACATCGTCCGCGGATCCTTGATTTTCGAGAACGCCGGCAGGAGATCGACGCAGGGAATCGATTCGTCGGTGCAAA
The DNA here is from genome assembly GCA_963711765.1 of uncultured Acidobacteriota bacterium. Classification (GTDB taxonomy): domain Bacteria; phylum Acidobacteriota; class Vicinamibacteria; order Vicinamibacterales; family CAVVIG01; genus CAVQFC01. The sequence goes on from CAVQFC010000002.1 coordinate 801,649, forward strand.
TCGTCCGGACTCGATCGTGGAGGTAGCCGAACGGGTACGAGCCATCAGGTCCCATCGCATCGGCGGCGGGAAACAAGACGATGCCGCACGGCACGCCGGCGTGACGCACGGCGTTCACGAACGCGTGAATCGCCGCGACCGACTGCTGCGCGTTCGGCGAGGCCGGATCCTTCAGGTTGCGCGACAAATATTGCTCGTAGCTGTCGACGATCCCGAGTTGCGACTGCAGCAGGGAAAACTGCAGGTTGAGCAGGTCGTAGAAGAGCGACGACTCTTCGAGGTCGCGGTGCAGTGACGGCGGCAGCAGCGGATACGGGCGCGGGCGCTCCATTTGCGGCGTTTCGAAGTCATTGACATAGAGCTGCAGCAGGATGAAATCGGGCGCGGTCGGCAACACCTGCTTGAGCTGCTCGAGGTGGTCGGGCGTTCCGGGCTGACCGAAGTTGAAGACCTCGTAGCGCTGACCGAGCAGCCCGCCGACGACGTCGGAGAATCGCTCGCTCGCCTCGATGCCCTGTCCCCAGGAGAACGAATCGCCGACCACGGCGATGCGGTAGCGCTCGGGATTCTTCGGCGGAATTTCGCGGTCGCGAAAACCGAGCCTGTTGTTGACGACCGGAGGCCCGCCGCCGTGGCGCGCGACAAAATCTCCGGCATTGCCGCTCGAGTGCTGCTGGCGATACACGAAACGAAGCACGTACTCCGCGCCGATCACCGCGAGGATGATCACCAGCGCGCGAAAGGCGACCCGAAGCGCCAGTTCCGGCGCCGCGGAGGCCGGACGCCTGGAAACGATCCTGCCGGCGATCACGCCGAGGACCGCGAGCAGAAACGCGGCATCGAGGGCCAGGTCGTGTGGCTGCAGCCAGGCGACGCCGTACTGATCGCGAAGCACCAGCAGCGCCCAGGCGACGACCGCCAGGGCTTCACAGACGCGGGCGAACAGGCGTGCCGCCGGCCACGGGACCGCTGGCGTTTCAGGCGCCAAGCTTCTTGACCGCTTCGGAGAGGCAAATCAGTTCGCCGTCCTCGTCGCGACGCATCTCGTAGCGCAACGCCACGCGCGAGGCATCGTCCTGCCGCTGGAACACGAACACGCGCGTCCGAATGCTGTCGCTGGTCGAGACATTGCCGAAGTAGGCGATGCGGCGGTGCTCCACGCCGCGGCCGGCGATCGCCTGGTTCGCAAACAGTCCCGCGGCGACCATCGCCGCGCGCTCCGCCCGATCCATGACGGTGACGTAGTTGGCAAAGTAGAACAGCCCGGCGCCGTTGGTGTCGCGATCGATGTCGATGGCGTAGACGCTTTCGTGTCCATCGAGTGGAGTGACCGCGATCCACGGGTCGCTGGTCAGCCCCAGGGTGCCCATCTCGCGTGCGAGCCGGGTCAACTGGTAGGGGTTGTCGTCGTTGGGGAGCGCAGCGATCCGGGAGAAGTCGATCCCCGCCGGACTCGCGACCTTCAGCCGGCTGTTGCCGGTCTCCGGAGTGATGAAGATGGTCGCCATGCGCACAAACGGATGCGCTCGCGCAGCCTCGTCCGACAGTGACGTCGGCTCGGTCGAGAGCCAGCCGGCGAGCCGGTCCTCGCGATCGAAGAGGATCTTGGTTTCGACCGAGATGCCCTTGTAAGCACGCAGGAACGCCGCGAACGTGAGCCGATCGTCGAGCTGAAACGCGTCGGGCCTGGCGTGGTCGGGGAAGCGCTCTTCGACGAAGTAGAACGTGGCGTACACCTCATGGCCACTGGCCGTGCGAAGAGCCGAGAGCGGCGTGCCGATAGCGCGCGCGAGCGAGGTCCAGTGGTAATGGCCGACCCACTGCAGCAGCAGGTGCTCTGCCAGGCCGAGGTGGTTGGTATGCGGCAGGCCGAGGACGAGCTCGTACTGATTCATCATCCCTCGCCCGAACTGCCGGAGACGCTCTGCACCAGGCCCGCGATCTTGCGCACGGTGTCGAAGTCACGCACTTCGTGGGCGTTGGTATCGATCTCGATCCCGAACGTGTCTTCCAGAAAGGCGATCAGTTCGAGCACCCCGAACGAATCCACGATGCCGCTCGAAAACAACGGTGTGTCATCGTCGAAGGCCCGACCGCTGCGGCGGGGACGAAACTTGGTCTCGACGAACTCGCGGACTTTTTCATCGATGGGCATGGCGCTCCCTCATTCTAGTTGACGAGCATCAGCCGCAGCACTCGCTCCGCATCGCGAAGGTCGAGCCGGAAGAACACCCAGCCGATCGTGACGAGGATGAACGTGAAGCCCATTCCGGCGATCGAGACCACCCGCGACTGATAGAAGCGGCTCGATGCAATTCGATCCGGCAGCGCCAGCTTGTAAAAGTGAAATGCGGTCACACAGCAGGCCGTGATAGACGCCCCACACCAGGAAATTCAGCGACAGCCCATGCCAGGCGCCGACCACCAGGAAGGTCGCGAGGTAACTCGTCGCCGCGATGGCGCCGGGGTTGGCCTTGAGCCTGGTCTTGAACAGCTGCCTGCCCGTGTTCGTAAACACGTAGTCGCGCACCCAGAACGAGAGGCTCATGTGCCAGCGGTTCCAGAAATCCTGGATGTTCGAGCTGAAGTACGGCCAGTTGAAATTCTCGGGGACTCGAATGCCCATCAGGCGTGATACACCGATCGCGAAGTCGGAATACGCGCTGAAATCGAGGTAGAGCGACAGTGAGTACGCGAACATCGCTTCCCACGCCTGGCCGGTTGTCGTCGCCGCCGTAACGCCTGCCGACGCCCGGGCCAGCGGGTCGGCGAACAAGCCCTTCTTGATCAGACCGGACAGAATGCGGAAACAGCCGTGATAGACGTCGACCGACGAGCAGCCAGCGTCTGCAACCGACGCGGTGAACTCGTTGAAGCGCTTGATCGGGCCGGCGACGCGGCACGGAAAGAACAGCGCGAACGCCGCGAAATCAACGAACGACGCCTGACGAATCCGGCCGCGACTGCTCTCGACGGCATAGTGAATCAACTCGAGCGCCAGGTACGAGAAACCGAGCGGTACCAGGACGCTGCCGCCCTGAAGATCGACCGCGGCGGCGGAGGCTGTCGCGGCGAGGCCGGCCGGGCGTTTGAAGTAGGCGAGCAGGGCGCCGATGACGAGAATCACGATCCACTTGCGTCGTCCGGCCGCGGCCAGGTACGTGAAAAGGATGGCGGCGGCGACGAAGATGAGCGCCAGCGGCGCATAGAGCAGGTAGAAGACGATGCTCCAGCCCACGAGCGCGTGCGCGCGCAGTCTCGCCGGCGTCACCGCGAACGTGATCCAGCAGAGCACGGTGACGAGCACGAATCGCGGCTCGATGAACACTTTGGGAGGTTAGAACTCTGAAGTTAGAACTTTGAAGTTAGAAGTCTGAAATTTGAAGTCTGAAATCCGAAGTGCGAAATCTGAACTCTGAAATTCAAAAGCCCGCGTACACGAATGGAGCAAAGCCTCGTCCGGTAAACGAGACGAGCAATAGCCCGAGCACCACCAGCACGACCGCAATCGAAGCCAGCGTGAAATCCTTCTCGGATTTCAGAAATGCTTTCACGGTGCCTCCCTTTTCGTGTCGCGATCTTACCGCAGGAATTTCAGAACCGCACCCCGATCCCCACGCCTGCCCGCGTCAGGTTGATGCCGGCCGGGTCGGCGAAGATGCGGTCGTATCGCACCTGCAGATCGATGACGAGACGCGTGAACACAGGCACGGCGATGCCGCCGCCGATCTCGAACAACGCCTTGTTGGAGCTTCCCGACAGGTCGGATCCGAGGACGATGTTGCCGTACTGATCCTGACTCAGGTTGGCCGTCACGTCGGCGCCGGCGACCGTGAAGGCCGCGTCGCGCTCGAGGTGCGCGAGACCGAAGCCAGTCTTCACGTAGGGTTGCGCCTTGCTGCCGGCGACCTGGAAGCCGTATCGGATACCGACGACCCCGAAGGTCACGGGTTCCTTCGCCGTGTAGCCGACGTTCGACTGGACCTGCGAGAGGCCTCCGGCAATGGTCTGGGCCGCGGCCGCAAACGACGCCGGTGCGACATCACGCGTCAACCCGATGTCGGCGTAGACCTGCAGGTGCGGCCGAACAGAAAAGCCGGCCTCGATACCGTAGGACTGGCTCGTGACATCGCTGAAGGCAGCCTGCCCCACCGCTTCCACGTAGCCCGCGTCGGCAGGCTGCGGACGCGGCGGAGCGGGCGTCTGCGCTCCGGCCACGCCCGCGAACGCGAGCGTCACCATCAGCGGCCCGACAAATAATTTCATCCAGTTCTGCTCCTCCGCCCGACGCGCCTTGGCTAGGCGCCGCTCCGAATGACCAGTTCCCACGCCCCGTTGATCAGCGCCATGTAGGTATAGGGGAATCCGATGACCTGCGGCCCGGCATAGTAGACGCCGACAGTCGGATAGCCATTGCCGTTCATCCAGTTGAGGGCGCCCTGCGGATCGAATCCTCTGTCGAGCAGGTCGAACACCCGCTGTTCGTCGATCGGCGGGCTGTCGAAGACATGCCCGTCGAAGGCGACGATCGTCTGCGGCGCCCAGCCCGGGCCCAGGCGCGCGTGACCCGGCGTACCGGGCGGCACTGCGCCAGGCCAGAGCGGGTTGACCGGCGTGAAGCTTTGCGTCGAACTGGGAAGGCTGGAAATCCCGTTGGCGATGTCGAGCGCGAAGGCGTGCCAGAAGTACAACGTGCCGTTGGTCAGATCGCTGGACAGGATGAACCCGGTTTCGTTGACGCCCTCAGCGACAATCCCGGTGACCGCAACCGTCGAGAACGACGAGGAGGTCGAGATCTCGAACTTGTAGCTGATCGCGCCGGCCTGACCGGTGCGGGTGACGTTGGTGACGCGCAGCGCCGGACGCGATCCGGTTTGCGCGTTCGTGAGCGGAGAAATGGGCGTCGGCGTGCCCAAGGTGATTGCCGGGCCCACGGTGAATTTGTAGGTCGGCCCGAAAGCGCCGAGGGTGCCGCCGCTGGTGGCGCGCGCGCGCCAGTAGTAATCCTTCGCGGCCGCGAGCGAGTCGAGCTTGACGCTGGTCTGACCGCCGCTGCCTTCGACGACGCCGTCCCTGCTCTGCACCTTCGTCGCGAACGAGGCGTCTCCGCTGACCTCGAAGCCGTAGGTGGTGCCGGTACCGGTGCTGACCGCGTTCTGGACGACGAGCGACACCGGCTGGTCGCCGTTCTTGATTTGCGCGCCGGTCGCCGGCGCGGTCGGCCGCGGCGCGACCACCGATGCGGTCACTGAACCGCTGCTCCCGCTCGGCGCCGTGGAACCGCTCGAGCAGGCGACCATCGCGCTGAGGGCGATCGTGATCGCCGAACAAACAACTCGTCGCATCATGGTTGGTTCTCCGCCTCGGTGACGCGCGTACACACGACGCACGGACACGCAACCATGGCGTCGAAAACTCAGGGAATGTCTCCAGTATACTTGAAGTGTTTTGCTTCGGGATCTCCCACCCCGCGCCCGGTGGTACATCGTCGCCGTCATCGCGCTCGGCGCGCTGACGTTTGGTGTGCTGCTGCCGCGCGCCGCAATTTCGCCGCTGCTCCCGCTCGTGCTGCTGGTCCTGCTGTCGTCGCTGACCTCGGCGTTCAAGGTGCAGTTTCCGATCGCCAGCGGCTCGAACATGTCGGTCTCGTACGTCGTGGACATCGCGGCGCTGATCCTGCGCGGCCCGCACGCGGCGATGCTCGTCGGCGCCGCCAGCGGCTGGAGCCAGACGACGCTGAACTCGCGGGCGCCGAACCCGCTGTTCCGCACGCTGTTCAACATCGCCATCCTGGTGCTGACCGTCCAGGCCGCAGGCCAGGTCTTCCAGCGCCTGGGCGGCACGCCGGACGCCGATCCGTCGCATCTGATCATGCCGCTCGCCGGCATGGCGCTCACCTACTTCTTCGCCAACACCGTGCCGATCGCCGTCGCGATCGCGCTGACCACGAGTCAAAGCGCGTGGCGGATCTGGAAGATCCGACTTCGCGTCGAGCGCGCCGAACTATCTGCTCGGAGCCGTGGCGGCCGCGGTCGTGATTAAGGTGACGCAGACCGCCGGCTACGGGCTGACGCTGCTCCTGACCGCCGCGCCGCTCTACCTGACCTACAAGATGTATCGCGCCGGCCGCGAAAGCGACGCGCGCCAGGGCGCCATTCTCGAAGCCGCGCACGACGCCATCTTCACGCTGGATCAGCAGCTGAACATCCGCGAGTTCAATCCGGCGGCGGAGCGGATGTTCGGCCACGCGCGGCTGGACATCCTGGGTCGCAGCGTCGAGGTGCTGCTGCCGGAGGCCGATCGGGTCAGGCCACCTGAATGCGCTCAACCAGTATCTGAATACCGGCGGCGGTCCGCTCGCGCGCGGCCAGTTCGAGCTGCGCGGGCCTGAAGTCCGACGACACCGATTTCCCGCTCGAACTGACGCTGGCCCGGATCGGCGCCGACAGCCGCGCGGTGATGACCGGATTCGTCCGCGACATCACCGAGCGGCGCGCGCTCGAAGAGCAGCTGCGCCAGTCGCAGAAGCTCGAGGCGATCGGCCGGCTCGCCGGCGGCGTCGCGCACGACTTCAACAACATCCTGATGAGCATCATGGGTGCGGCGGACCTGCTGCTGATGCAGCTGTCGCCCAGGACGATTTCGGCGGCGCGAAGAGGCGTCCGAGATCAAGCAGGCGGTCGATCGCGGCGCCGGACTGACCCGTCAGCTGCTCGCGTTCAGCCGCCGCCAGGCGACGCGACCACGGCACTTCGCGCTCGGCGACGTCGTGCTCGGCATGGACACGATGCTGCGCCGGCTGATCGGACCGGAAATCGACTTCGAGATCATTTCTTCGCCAGAACCGCTGATGGTCCGCGCCGACTCGGGTCAGATCGAGCAGGTCGTGCTGAACCTGGTCGTCAACGCGCGCGACGCGATGCCGGAAGGCGGCGACCTGACCATCCGGATCGACGAGCTCGAGCTGGACGAAGCGGCGGCCGCCACACTGGCCGAGGGCATGCCGGGCCACTACGCGCGGCTCAGCGTCACGGACACCGGCACGGGCATCGACGAGAAGACGCGGGCGAAGCTCTTCGAGCCGTTCTTCACGACCAAGGAACAAGGCAAGGGCACCGGCCTCGGACTCTCGATCGTCTACGGCATCGTGAAGCAGAGCGGCGGCTACATCACGGTCACCAGCGAGCCGGGTCGCGGCGCAACCTTTCAGATTTACCTGCCCATCGCCGCAGCGCCGACGCTCGTTCCCGTCACCTCCTGACGCGGTGTGGCGCGGGCCGTTCCTACAGCGGTCCAGTTAACCCTATGGCTGTGTTTGTTTCTACCAACAACCTGTTTATATAATCCCCGCCTTGGCAACTCGGCGATGGTGAAGCAGCAAAGCAAAGCCGAACGACGGCGTTCATCGACGCGCTCGCCTTCACGACAGGGCCCGGGCCGGCCCGCCGTTCATAGCGAAAAGTGGTCGAAGGTTTCGGTGGTGCTGTTCGATCGGCAGATTCACCACCTCGATCGCCTGGGTGCGGACATCCGTGACCGGAACGGCAAGCCCTTCAACCGCACCGAGATCATCCGCGCCTTGATCGATGGCCTCATCGACAGCGGAATGGACGTGACGCCTTCCAGTTCTGAAGCCGATCTGCGCGGACGCGTCGCGCGCCGGCTCGGTACGCCGTACCGATAGAGCGGAGATCGGATCACCGTAGCGCGACCCTTTCAGGGTCGCTTGGGATCACGACCTTTGAACGCCGAGCGCGCAGAGCACTAAAACAATCCCTGCGGTCTCGGTGGTCTCTGCGTCGACCGTGATCACGCAGGTTCGATCGGCAGGTCGGTCGTCACTTCGTGCTTCGGCACGTGGAATCCGGCGGTAATCGCCAGCGCCAGCAGCAGGCAGGCCGCGGCTGACACGTATGGCGTCGAGTCTCCGAGGCGCTCGAGCGATGCGTTGCCCCACACCGGTCCCATCGTCCGACCCAGACTCTCGATCGCGCTGGCTGCGCCCTGCACGCGCCCTTGCTCGTCGCCGCTGCCGACGAGGCTGACCAGGCTCGACATGGTCGGATGGCCAAAGCCGATCCCGAGCGCGAGCGGCACCATCGAGATCGCGAACATCGTGACGGTGTGTGAAAATCGCCGCGGCCAGCAGGCCGACGATGCCGCATGCGAGCCCGAGGATGAAGGTCGGCTTGTCGCCGATGCGCTTCACGATCGGCCGGATGAACCCGCCCTGTACGACGACGCCGAGCACGCCGAAGGCGGCGAAAAAGTAGCCGGTCTTCGGTGCGTCGAAGCCGAATCGTCTCGCCGCGAACAGCGCGAACGTCGTCTGAAACATCGAGAACGCGAACCAGTAGACGAAGTCGATCGCGAGGACGCGGCGCACGAGCGGACGCCGCAGCAGCTCGGGCAGGTAGCTGAACGGATTGCCGGTGCCGGCTCGCGCGCGATGCACCGTCTCGGGAAGCCACAGCCACGCCATGACGGTCGGCCACGAGCGTCACCGCCGCCGCCGCCCAGATCGGCGCGGTGTAGCTGATGTGCGCGAGGATGCCGCTGAGCGCGGGTCCGAAAATGAAACCGAGCCCGAACGCGGCGCCGATGAGCCCGTAAGCGCGCGCGCGATCCTTCGGCGCCGTGATGTCGGCGACGTAGGCGCGAGCGGTCGAAATGTTGCCGCCCGACAGCCCGTCCACGATCCGCGCGAGGAACAGCATCGTGATGCTGTGCGCCATCGCCAGCATCACGAAGCTGACGACGGTGCCGGCCAGGCTGAAGATCAGGATCGGCCGGCGGCCGTAACGGTCCGACAGGTCGCCGAGCGCGGGCGCCGCAGCCAGCTGGCACAGCGAGAACACGGCGAACAGCAGGCCGACGACGAGCGGAGACGCGCCGAACGTCTCGGCGTAGAACGGCAGGAGCGGGATGATGATCCCGAACCCGACGAGATTCACGAAGATCGTAAGGAAAATGATGAGAAGCGGGCGCGTCACGAGTCAGAACATTCTATACAATCGGCGGCCATGACACTGCGGTCCACGCTCATCGCCCTGCTCGCCAGCACGGCCGTCACCGCCTCCGGCGCTCGAGACGGAGCGGCGCTCCAGCCTCAGAGCCGCGCGCAGGAGCCGACAGCGGTTACCGGCCCCAAACCGGAGCCGATGCGGCCGGAAATCCTCGGCACCCACGGCATCGTCGCCGCCGGGCGCCACTATTCGGTCGCTGCCGGCGTGCGCATCCTGCAGCAGGGCGGCAACGCGGTGGACGCCGGCGTCGCGTCGGTGCTGGCGGCGTCGGTCTGCGAAATCTCGCACTTCGGTTTCGGCGGCGAAGCGCCGACGATGATCTACGACCCGAAGACGCGCGAGGTCATCGTCATCAACGGCCAGGGTCCGGCGCCGAAGGCGGCGACGCCCGAGCTGTTCAAGGTGCGCGGCTCGGTGCCCGGCAACGGCCCGCTCGGCGCGACGATTCCCGCCATGCTCGACGCGATGTCGATCGCGCTCGAAGCGAAGGGGACGCTGCGGCTCGAGCAGGTGCTTCAGCCGGCGATCGAACTGGCCGACGGCTTCCCGATGTACGAGTTCCTGCGCAACTTCTTCGTCAGCGAGCGCAAGGCGACCGAACAGTACGAGTGGTCGGCGAAAACCTACTATCCCAACGGTCACGTGCCCGCAGTCGGCGAGATCTTCCGCCAGCCGAACCTGGCGAAGACGCTGCGGGCGATCGCCGCCGCCGACCATGCCGCGTTCGAGCGCACGCACGATCGCGCGCAGGCGATTCACGCCGGGCGCGACGCCTTCTACAAAGGCGACATCGCGCGCCGCATCGCCGACGCCGACAAGGCTGCCGGCGGCGTGTTCTCGTACGACGATCTCGCGTCGTACCACGGCGGAATCGAAAAGCCGACCACCACGAGTTTCCACGGCTACGACGTCTACAAGGCCGGGTCGTGGAACCAGGGTCCGGTGCTGCTGCAGACGCTGAACATCCTCGAAGGCGTGGATCTGAAGGGTTACGGCGTGAACACCGCCGACTACATTCATCAGGTTCACGAAGCCATCAAGCTGGCGTACGACGATCGCAACGCCTATTACGGCGATCCCGCGTTTGCGGCGGTGCCGCTGACGGGCCTGTTGTCGAAGCCCTACGCCGCCGAGCGTCGAAAGCAGATCGGTCCGCAGGCGTCGCTCGAACATCGCGTCGGCGATCCGTTTCCGTTCGATCCGTCGGTGAAGGCGCCGGCGGTGCGTTACACGCCGCACTCGCAGGGAGTGAAGACACCGGCCGCGCCCGGCGACACGACCTGCGTTGACGTCGTCGACAAGGACGGGATGCTGTTCAGCGCGACGCCGAGTTCAGGATGGCTGCTCGGTGGAGCCTTCATCGCCGGCGACACCGGCGTGCCGCTGTCGAACCGGATGACCGTCTTCGATCTCGATCCGGTAAGCCCGAACGTGCTGGTCGGCGGCAAGCGGCCGCGCACGACGCTGACGCCGACCATCGTACTGAAGGACGGCAAGCCGTTCCTGGCGATCAGCACGCCGGGAGGCGACAGCCAGGATCAGCAGATCCTGAACGTGCTGCTCGAGATGATCGTGTTCGGCAAGGACATCCAGGAAGCGATCGAGGCGCCGCGGGTCAACTCCGATCATCCGTTCAGCTCGTTCGACAACCACGAGAGCCAGCCGGGTGTGCTGCAGGTCGAAAATCGCATCCCGTCGGCGGTCCGCGACGCGCTGACCGCACGCGGCCACAAGCTGAAAGTGATCGGACCCTACGCCATGAGCACCGGCGTCGTCGCGGTCGGTGTCGATCCGGTCAGCGGCACGCTGCGCGGCGGCGCGGATGTCCGCCGCGAACGCTATATCTTCGGGTGGTAACGTGGCGCGACGGAAAAATCGGGTACTTGGATTTGCCAATCAATTACCCGATTGCCCAATCACCCAATTCCGCCAATTGTCAGAGGTGCGACTGCAGCGGCTCGTGCATCCGCCGTCCGTTCTCGAGTGACGTCAGGATGACGTCGGCGGTGACCGGGGCGCGGCGGAAGACGTCTTCTCCGACGGCGTTGGCGATCGCGTTCATCAGCGCACCGTAGCCGGCGCCGACCGGCGGCTCTCCCACGCCGCGCGCGCCGACCGGAGTTTCCGGATCGGCCATCTCCAGCACCTCGGTCGGCATCTCGGACGGGATGTCGAGGATCGTGAGCGGCTTGGTGTGATAGAAGCGCTTGGCGAGCACGACGCCGTAGTGCGGATCGTAGACCCACTTCTGCTGCAGCGCGTGACCGATGCCGAGGTTGATGCCGCCGAGCAGCTGACCGTGCAGGCTGCGCGGGTTGATGGTGATGCCGACATCACCGACGGTCAGGAAGTCCACGATGCGGATCTTTCCGGTCTCGACATCGGCTTCGACCTCAGCGAAGCCGATCACGAACGAGTAGGTGTCGCCGTCGTGCGGATACGTGTCCTTGGCGACGCCCATCAGTCCGAGGCCCGCGAGTGCGGTCGCGGATTTCGCCGTCATCACGTGGATGTCCGCCGGAAGCTCGTGACCGTCGAACTTGCCGGCGAGCGCGATCGCGCGCGTGGCCGCCTGCGCGTAGGTCAGCCCGCGTGACGGGTTGTCGCGGCGATACACGCGCTCGTTGCCGAGGGTGTAGTCCGCCGGCGCGCCGCCGAGATCCTTCGCCGCAATCTCCTGCAGTTTGAGCCGCGCGTCAGTCGCACCCGCCAGATTCGCGCGCGTCATCGCGTGCGTCGTCTGGCTGCCGACCGACATCGCCGACCACGGAATGTTCTTCGCGGTGCTGCCCCAGTTGACGACGACCTGCTCCCAGGGCATCTGCAGCGTCTGCGCCGCAACGCGGGCCAGGTCGATGCAGGAATGCGTGCCGAGATTCCCGACGCCGGACTGGACGTACAGCTTGCCGTCCGGCCGAATCGTCATCAGTCCGTCGTAGCCGATCGATCCGGCGCCATGCGGTCCGACTGCAACGCCGATGCCGCGAACTTTCGACCCCTGGCGTTTCCCGGCACGCGCCTTTCGCTCGTCCCAGTTGAACAGTTCGGCGCCGCGGTCCAGTCCGGGCTTCACGAACGCGCTGGTGATGTGAGCGCGCGATCCGTTCGGCCTCGGCGGACCGTACAGCGCCTTGCCTTCCGGCGAGTTGATGCGGCGGATCGCGACCTGATCGAGTCCCAGTTTGATCGCGGCCTTGGTCACCACCGGTTCCATGATGGCGTTTGCCTGCATCGGACCGGGCGAGCGCTGCTGCGACCGTGGCGGGGTGTTGGTGAGCACGGCGACGCCGCGCCACCGCATCGCCTGCGGCTGCCAGATGAGCGATGCCGCGTTGGCCGCCGATCGGTAATCGCCCATCGGCCCGTACGATCCGTTGTCTTCGACGATGAAGAGATCGAGCGCGGTGATGCGGCCGTCCTTGCTGAATCCCGCTCTGGCGCGGCCGATCATTCCGGTGCGGGCGCGGCCGATGTACTGCTCTTCCTCGCGGCTGATGCGCATCATCACCGGCGCGCCGGCTTTTTTCGAAAGGAGAGCCGGGACGACCATCGAGATGGCGCCAGCACCCTTGCTGCCGAACCCGCCGCCGCAGTATTCGCTGACCAGCACGATGTTGGCGGCGTCCATGTTCAGCCAGCTGGCGAGCGGATCGATCGTCCGCGCGACGCTCTGCGTGGAGCCGTGCAGATAGAGCGTGCCGTTCTGCCAGTAGGCCATCGCGCTGCGCGTCTCCATCGGCTGGTGACCGGTGGATTGCACGACGAAGGTCTCGTCGATGATGACCGCGGCGCTCTTGAAGCCGGCGTCGAGATCGCCGTACGACCACTCATCCGGCACCGAGCCCATCGGCAGCGCGCCGTCCGGCGCGTCGGCGAAGTCGCGCTCGGTCCACTTCAGCGTCTGGATTTTGGGGCGGTTCTGCTGCGGGGGTCGTCCCGCAGCCGGCGGCGTCGGCGGTGGAGTCACCCACACATTGCCGTCGAGGCGCGCGTTGGCGCCGGTCGGACGGAGGCTCTCGATCGGATCGACGACGAACGGCAACGGTTCCAGATCGAGTTCGATGCGCTCGATCGCTTCCGCCGCGGTCCGCTCGTCCACGGCCGCCAGCGCCAGAATCGGCTCGCCCTGGTAGAACGGCTCGTTGGTGAGCGCGCGTTCGGCGCCTTTCAGATCCGGAAGGTCGTCCGCGGTGAGGATCGCCTTGACGCCCGGCATGGCGAGCGCGGCGCCGGCTTCGATATGCCTGACACGGGCGTGCGGCATCGGGCTGAGCAGCAGCTTCGTGAAGAGCATGCCGTCCGCGCGGTAGTCCTCGGCGTACTTGGCTCGACCGGTGACCTTGGCCACCAGATCGGGCGTCGTGTAGTTCCGACCGATCAGCGTCTGGTCTGACATGCAGTGCTCCTCGCTGAGCGAATTATGGCGCAGAATGCGAGGGTCCGGCTAAAGCCGGACACTACCCCGTGCGCGTGGACTATCCGTAGTGTCCGGCTTCAGCCGGACCGCGATGACCGTGGTGTCCGGCTTCAGCCGGACCGGGTCAGGATGCGGCGCGAATCAGGTCTTTGTCCAGGAGCCACGGATACGCGCGGAAGATCGTGTCGCACTCGGCGTCCGGCATCACCGCACGCGCCGCCGCCATCTGATGCATCCAGAACACCGTCGTCGCGCGCGAGTATTTCTCCGGCTGGCCGACCGCCGCAGTGAACCGGAGCAGCGTCGCCTCGATCCGGGCGATCGCCTCGTGCACGGTCGGCGACTCGACCAGGTAGACCCACGCCACCCGCAGATGGTGGTCGTGATGAAAACCGCCCGGCGGCAGCTCGCCGCGCTCGAAGGCCCGGGCCAGTTCGACGTCGGCGTCTCGCATGGCGCTACTGGGTCAGCCTGCCGGCGCGGGGGCCCTGATTGTCGCGGGCCGGCGGATGATCCAGGTTCGCGAGACGCAAGCCCGTTTCGAGAATCATCCGGGTGATGCGCGCCATCTTGTCGAATTCGATCTTCGACACTTCGTCAGTGTTCGCGTGGTAGTCGGCGTGGAGGCCGGTCGTGAAGAAGATGATCGGGACGCCTTTCGCGGCGTAGCTGTAGTGATCGCTGCGGTAGTACAGCTGCTCGAGGTCGTTGGGATCGTTGAATTCGTAATTGAGCGTCAGCGGTTTGGCGATCGCGGCGTTGGCGGCGCGATTCAGGTTGTGCAGCTCGGTGCTGATGCGATCGGAGCCGACCAGATAGACCGTGTCGGCTTCGCTGGCCTTGTCGTCGCGGTTGCGGCCGATCATGTCGATGTTCAGCTGCGCGACGATTTCGGACATCGGCACCGTCGGGTAGTCCGCGAAGTATCGCGACCCCCACAGGCCTCGCTCCTCTCCGGCATGCCAGACGAAGATCAGCGACCGTTTCGGCTTCGGGCCTTCGGCAAATGCCTTGGCAATCGCCATCACCGCCACGGTCCCGGAACCGTCATCGTCGGCGCCGTTCCAGATGCGATCCTCTTCCTTGCCGGGGGTGACGCGGCCGGGCGCTCCGAGCAGCCTGACGTTGCCGTCCGTGTGCGTGATTTCGCCTTCGGCATAGCCGACGTGATCGAGGTGTGCGCCGAACGCAACGTAGGTATTTTTCAGCCGCGAGTCGCTGCCTTCGACGATCCCGACGACGTTCTGCGCGAATTGGGTGCGGACGATTTCGTAGTCGGCGTCCACGTTGAAGGCGATGGTCACGCCCGAGAGGGTGAACGACGGCAGCGGTTCCTGAGCAGCGGCCTGGCGCTTGAGTTCCTCGTAGCTGTCAGGCGCGGCGCTGAAGAGGAACTCGAAGAAGGCGTCCTTCCCCGAGACCATCGGGGCGACCGGCACGTCCAGCCGCTGCACGGTGGTGAAATCGGGCGCCGGGGCGGGCGCGCCGCGTCCGGCAGGCGCTGCGGCCGGGGCCTCGTTGCCGCGGCCGCCGCGGCCGGCGCCGGCTTCAGCCGCAGGACCAATGCTGGCGGCGGCGCCGAGCTGCTCGGTCGCATACCGGCTGCGGCCGGTGAGCGCGCGGCGATACAAAGCCGGGTCGAGATTTTTCGGCCCGGTCGTACCGAGCCACACCACCGCGGCGCCCTTCACATCGTTGCCCTTGAAGTCCGTGTGCCCGGCGCCCGGCGCGTCGAGGCCATAGCCGGCAAAGACGACGCGGTCGGCCGTGACTTTGTGCTTGCCGCCCATGTTCCGCGGAAATGTGATGGCGTCACCATCGGCGAACGTGCGGCTTTGGCCGTTGACGGTGACCGTGACCGTCGAATGGCTGTTGGTCTTGACGCCCAGGACACGAACGGTCTGGATGTAGGACCCGTTGTCGCCGGCCGGTTTGACGCCCCACGAGTGCAGGTGATCGGCCACGTAACCAACCGCAAGGCCATATCCGGCGGTGAATACGGCTCGCCCTTGCAGCTCATCCGAGGAAATGTAAGTCAGCCACTGACGCAGGTCCTGGGTCTTGATCTCCGGGCTGCCAGCCGCGCTGACGGTGAGGACAGCCCCCAACAGCAGGACCGGCAACCACCCGCCAACCGCGCCCGGACCTTCCACCCGACGACCGACCCGACGACCGACCATGCATCCCCCTTGGACTAAGATGCCAAAGGCCTTACTATAGCCTCCGCTTGCACCATGACGGGAGTTCAGGTAACGTTTTTCCCACTGATACCGGCTGCCAGCGTGTGTGTCCCTTCCATCTCGCGCTTCCCTGCCCCCTTTTCCAACATTTTAGGAGAGAGTTGATTGGCCGTCCGTCTGTTCGTTGGTAATCTCGCCTACACCACCACTGAAGCCGATTTGCGTACCTACTTCGGTGGCGTCGCACCGCCGTCTCAAGTCGTCCTTCCGGTCGACCGGGAAACCGGACGGCCGCGCGGCTTCGCCTTCGTCGAGTTCATGGACCGGGCGCACGCGGAGCAAGCGATCCAGCGCTTCAACGGACAGCCGTTCAACGGACGTCCCCTCGCTGTCAGCGAGGCACGCGCACGAGAAGATCGCGGACCTGGCGGTCCGCCGCGTCCCGGCGGCTATTCGTCCGGTCCACGACCTGGCGGCGGCTTCGCGCCGCGACCGCCGGGCTCGTTCGGTGGTTCGCGTCCCTTCGACGGCGGCGGCGGCTCGGCGCCAGGCAGCGTGCCGGGACGCAGCAGGAACTTTGGTCCCGATGCCAAGCCTCAACGGGGCGGCAGCGCCAAAGGCAAAGGCAAGAAGGGCGAGGACAAGCCGCGTGGTCCGATTCCGATGAAGAACACCGGCCGCTCCTTCAGTCTCGACGATGTCGATGCGCCGGACGAGGCGCTGCCGGAAATGGACGACGTCGCAACCAGCAAGCCGGCCGACGAGGTCGACGAAGAGTAGTCGCGAAGAGTGATCGCCCGAACGTCCAGTAATCGGCCGCGTGGTGCACCACCGTGCGGCTGGTTACCGTCCCCACCGCCGCCAACCAGGACGATGTACAGATTCGGCAGCGATGGAAGGTGGGTGATGGCGGCGCGGGCCTGAAAGGCCGGCGCTACTCTTCGCTAACGTGTGAGCGCGTCGAAGTCGTACACGTGCGTGATGGTGCGTGGCTGACCGTTGCCGTTGTCCATCACGACGGTGATAAGGAGCTGGTGGGTCTCGGGATCGACGAAGAACGACTGTGTGGCTTTGCCCTTGCCGATGCCGTTGATCTCGGAGACGAGCTTGTCGCCGTCCCATTTGGTCTTGCGTTCGATCTTGGTGTTGTCGTCCTTGATCTTCTTGCCATCGGGCGACAGACGCGTCGTCCGCCCATCTGCACCAGTGATCAACACCAGCGAATCGGTCTTCGTGATCGTCAGGTGCTGTGACGACCCCGTCAGGTCGTGCATCGCATCACGCATGCGCGCCGCCTGATCCGGATCCATGGCCTGGACGCTGTTGCCACCGCCACCGCCGCGGCTCCCGCCGCCATGGCGGCCGCCTCCGCCACCACCGCCCCGGCCGTATCCGCCGCCCGAGCCGCTGCCGCGATTGGAACCACCGCCACCACTGCTGCCCTGATCGCCGTTGCCGACCTGATCGCTGAGATCCTTGTTCAACGTCCACGCACCGACGATCGAGTTCTTGCTCTCGGCGGTCTGCGCGTGTCCCTCGAGCGCCGGCCAGCACGCGAGCAGCGCGGCCAGCGCAACCACCATTCCGAACGAAGACAGGCGCCTGCCGTTGCCGGCCGCTAATCTCGCGTCGCTGAGCGCTCGGTCCATCGACTCGATTATGGCCAAACCCGATCGGCAGCGCCCTATGAAAAGACTGTGACACCCCGCCCATGTCGAGCGCGCCTCGCGAATGAGGACTAGCATTCCTTTATCGCGATGGAATTGCGCTGGTACCGGAGCCTGTATTGGCGGATCGCGCTGGGAGTGGTGGGCTTCCTGGCGGCGATGCTGTTCGTGCAGGCCATGGTGTTCGTCTTCGCCGTTTCCAAAACCGGACGCACCCTTCCCGGTCAGTCGCCTGGGCGTCTCGGGATGAACGTCGCGCTCGATCTGACGAATCAGCTCGAACGCGATCCGCAGGTCGATCTCACCAGGTACATCCACGAGCAGTACGCGCAATACACCCACCCCTTCTTCGTGATGCTCGCCGACGGCAAGGTGATCACCAGCGGCAGCGGGACGTTTCCAGACTCGTTGATGCAGATCGCGCGCGCACGAATCGAGCATCCCCTCGATCGGCCGTTCGATCGACCATTCGATCGACCGCGCCGGCCCGACGGGAGTCCGCGCTTCAGCGGTGGCCCGCGACCTGACGGCACGCGGACAGAAGGAGCGCGCCCGGACGCGCCACGGGCCGACGGATCGCGGGAAGACGGCCCGCCCGAACCGCCGACGGACGGCGCGTTTCAGGAGCGTCCGCGATTCGAAGGTGCCCGGCCCGATCGTCCACGCAACTTCCGGCCTCCGTCCGACATGGCCGATCGTCTCGATCGCGATCTCAACGGCGGTTTCGCCATCCCCCGCCCGATCTTCGTCTCCGGCAAACTCGTCGGCGTCGTCGTCGTGCCGCCGGAGGCGCCGTTCGGATTCCTGCTGGGACGGTTTGCGCCGATGCTCGGCCTGATCGCCGGCGGCGTGCTGATTCTCGGAGCCGTGCTGACGTCGGTGATGATCTTCGGACCGGCGCGGCGACGGCTGCGCGCCCTCGAGTCCGCGGCGTACAAGCTTGGCGCCGGCGATCTGTCGGTGCGCGCGCCGAGCAAAGGCGGCGACGAGATCGCCGCAGTTGCCAGTGCCTTCAACGCGATGGCCGGCGACCTGAGCGCCCGCGCCGAGGCGTTGTCTGAGTCGGACCGGGTTCGTCGTCAGCTGCTGGCCGACGTGTCACACGAGCTGACCACCCCGGTCACCGCCATGCGCGGCTATCTCGAGACGCTGACGATGCCGGAGCTGACGCTGGATGCGTCGACGCGGGCGCGCTACCTGAACATCATCAGCGACGAAACCAATCGGCTCGAGCGGCTGATCGGCGATCTGCTGGATCTGGCGCGCCTCGAAGGCGGCGGTGGCACGCTGCGCATCGACGAGGTGCCGGTCGCCGAGCTGTTCGATCGGGTGGTCGCCCGCCACGGGCCGGCCTGCCAGCAGGCCGGCATCACCATGGAGACGGTCATCGCGGCCGGCGCGGCGAGCGTGCCTGGCGATCGCGATCGCCTCGAGCAGGCGCTGCAGAACCTGGCCGCCAACGCGATTCGCTACGCTCCGCGCGGCACCAGCGTGCGTCTGTCGGCCCGGCCGGTGGACGGCAACGTCGCGCTGGCGGTCGAGGACGCCGGCGAAACCGGCATCACCGCGGAGCATCTCCCGCACGTCTTCGATCGCTTCTACAAGGCGGATGCGTCGCGTCCATTCGACCGCGCGAAGGGCGGGTCGAACGACACCGCGGGCGCAGCCGTCCCGTCAGGAGGCAGCGGACTCGGACTGTCGATTGTGAAGGCGATTGTCGAACGACATGGCGGGACGATTTCGATCGCCAGTCGTCCGGGCCGGACGGTCTTCGAGATGGTGCTGCCGGGGCGGACGGCGCCGCCGCCGGAACGTTCTTAGGCGGCCGACTGTGTCTGCTCGTCGGCCGCGGGGGCCTGAGCCTCATCCCGGATCCGCTCGCGCAGCCACTGGACCGGCTGCGGCTGGCGGGCGATAAACGCCTGCCATTCGGATTCCGAGAGCGTGATGGAGATGACGCGATCGCGTTCGGTTCCCATGCGGATAAGCATACGCACCGCGGACGTACCCAAAAAATAGAATGATCTGATAGAACCCATCTGATTTGATGATGGTTCCCGTCAGCTGACCGGCCCTTGTCCGCGCCGCTTCGGCGCCAGCCGCAGCCGCGGACTGATGGTCGAGAAGGCCGTCAGCAGCTCCTCGATCATGCGCGGCACCCGGTTGGCGCGCGGCGTAGACCCAGCCGGTCTCGCGAACCAGCTCGTGCCCTTCGACGCGCGTGCAGAAGAACTGGCCCGGCCCGCACTTCGCGCGCGACCGCCTGGTACGGCACGATGCCGATGCCCAGGCCGGTCTTGCACCATCGCCTTGATGATCTCGACGTTCTCGGTGTCCATCACGATGGTCGGCTCGATATGCTCGCTGGCAGAAGAACCGGTCGATCACTGCCGCGTGCCGAGCCGACCTCGAACAGCACGAACGGCTGGCCGTCGAGATCCTTCGGCGACGACGCGCTTCCGACGCGCGAGCGGATGCGTCGGCGTCGTAATCAGCAGCAGTTCTTCGCGCAGCACCGGCACGGTGACGAGATCGGATTCCTCGACCGGCAGCGTGAGCAGGCCGGCGTCCACGCGGCCGGCGCGAATCTCCTGCGACCGACCGGCCGGCGGTGGCGACAGTCAGCCGCACGTCGAGCTGCGGATGGACGCGGCGCAGGTGTTTCAGCAGCGGCGGGAACACGTACAGGCACACCGTCATGCCGCCCGACAGCCGCAGCGTGCCGCGCAAGCTCGCGCGTGCGATCGGTGATCGCCCCGACCGTTTCGCGCACGTCCTGAAAGACGCGCTGGCCGAGCTGCACCAGGCTCTCGGCCGCCGGCGTCATCCGCACCTGACGGCCGACGCGCAGAAACAGCGGTTCGCCGAGCTCTTCTTCGAGCAGCAGAATCTGCCGGCTGATCGCCGACTGCGAGACGTGCAGCTTGCGGCCGGACGCGGTGAACGATCCGGTCTCGGCGATGGCCTGAAGGATTTCGAGCTGGCGCAGGTCCATGAGATCAGGCGCCGCTCTCTTCGGAACGACACCCCGTGCGCCTCCGGCCCGAGCCACGTCACCACGAAGCGCGACGACGAACACGAGCGAGACGAGCCCGCCCATCGCCTGCGTGTAGGTGAACCGCTCGCCGAGCGCCGACTCGACGTAGGGAATGCTGGCCGCGAACATCACGCCGAGCTGATACGCGAAGCCCGGGAAAGAACCCGCGCAGATGGTTCGGCGACAGCTCGTTGATGTGCGCCGGAATCACGCCCCAGGCGCCCTGCACGAAGAACTGCATCAGGAATACGCCGATGAGAATCGCGCCACGGGCTGTGGCCCGGCGATCCAGAACGGCACGACGCACGAGTGCCGAAGACCATCGGCGATCATCATCGCGCGCCGCCGGCCGGCGCGGTCCGAGTAGTAACCGAAGACCAGGCCGCCGAGAATCGCGCCGACGCCGGCGAGCATCGTGATGTCGGCGATCTGCGTCTTGGCGTAGCCGACCGTGCCGAGCAGCGTCGGGTACATGTCCTGCGTGCCGTGCGACATGAAGTTCATCATCGTCATCAGCAGCACGAGGTAGACGAAGCGCTGCCAGTACACCGGCAGCGAACTGCAGATAGCTGTTCCAGTCGGTCCGGTGCTCGTGCCACGCCTCCGACTCCTTCACGTTGCGCGCGGATGAACAGCGACAGCAGCGCCGGCAGCCCGCCGAGGAAGAACATCAGGCGCCAGCCGTTGCCCGGGATAGCAGCGCGTTGAAGGTACGGGTAGACCAGCCGGAACGCGAGCGCGGCGAGCAGGTTGCCGAGCGCGTAGCCTTCCTGCAGCAGGCCCGAGAGCAGGCCGCGCAGCCGCGGCGACGCCGACTCGAGCGCCAGCGACGCGCCGACGCCCCACTCGCCGCCCATGCCGATGCCGAACAGCATGCGCAGCGAGCAGGAACGCCTGATAGCTCGGCGCCAGACCCGGAGAGCACCGAGATGACGGCGTAGAAGATCACGTTGATCATCAGCGGCAGCCGGCGCCCGAGCCGGTCGGCCATGATGCCGAAGATGATCGCGCCGAGCGGACGCGTGGCCAGCGCGACGGTCAGCGTGAACGCGATGTCCGGACGCGAGCGGCCGAACGACTTCGCGATGTCGTCGATGACGAGCGTGAGGATGAAGAAGTCGAACGCGTCGAGCGTCCAGCCGAGAAAACCGGCGAGGACGGCGTTGCGCTGATTCTTGCGCTGCTCCTTCGTCATCGGCGCCGCGACGCTGCTGTTGTTCATCGAGAGTGAGGATACCTCAGGACCTTGGTGCCAGAGCGAGATGCGCGGCGCCGGCGACGAAGAAGCCGACGAACCACGCGTAGTCGAAGAGCGGCTTGAGCGCCGGAATCACCAGACCGCCCCACGCGAAGAAGCAGCCGATCGCGGTGGCGGCGATGGCGCGCGGTGTTCCAGCCGCCGATATTCGCCGGCGGCGAGGTAGAGATCTTCCAGATCGCAGCGTCCGGCGCCGGACGATCCAGTAGTCGACCACCAGCACGCCGGCAATCGAGCCGAGGCCGCCGGAGTACCCGAGCAGCCAGGTGTAGATGTAGCCGGATGGATCGGCGAGCAGCCGCCACGGCTGAATCGCGATGCCGAGCAGGCCGGTGATCAGGCCGCCGGTCTTGAAGCTGATCAGACGCGGAAACGCGTTGGCGAAATCGTTGGCCGGCGACACCACGTTCGCCGCGATGTTGACCGCGATGGTCGCGACCACGACCGTGAACATCGAGATCGCCACCACCACCGGCGAGCTGAATCGT
Source organism: uncultured Acidobacteriota bacterium (assembly GCA_963711765.1). Lineage (GTDB taxonomy): Bacteria > Acidobacteriota > Vicinamibacteria > Vicinamibacterales > CAVVIG01 > CAVQFC01. Next base: position 823,722 of record CAVQFC010000002.1, read on the forward strand.
CCGACCAGCTGCACCGGATCCCAGATCGATTCGCCGTAGATGATCGCGGTCGCGCTGGTGATCATCACGCCCATCGCCGCGAACAGCGACATCGTCGTCGGCAGCGCGACCACCTGGCCGATGATCTGCTCGCGCTGGCTCTTGCCGAAGCGGGTGAAGTCCGGCATGTTCAGCGACAGCGTCGCCCAGTAGCCGATCATCGCCGTCAGCGACGGCACGAAGACCGGCATGAATTCGGCGAGCGTGTGAAACTTGCCCGGCTGCGCCAGCAGCGGACCGAGACCGTTGGCGCGCGACACCGCCCACCACAACAAGCGCCGCCGTCATCACCAGCACGAACGGCGCGGCCCAGTTCTCGACCGCGCGCAGCAGATCCATGCCGCGATAGATGATGAAGACGTTGAGGCTCCAGAACAGCAGGAACGACAGCCATTCGGTGGTGGTGTGTCCGGCGACACCCGCGCCGAGCAGCAGCGGCCACGCCGGCATCACGGTCCGGAAAAACGTCTGCAGCGCTTCACCGCCGATCCAGGCCTGGATCCCGAACCATCCGCAGGCGACCAGCGCCCGCATCAACGCCGGCACGTTCGACCCGAGCGTGCCGTAGGCCGCTCGCGCGAACACCGGAAACGGAATCCCGTACTTGGTGCCGGGATGCGAATTCAACAGGATCGGAATCAGGACGATGGTGTTGCCAAGCAGGATGGTGAAGAGCGCCTGCGACCAGTTCATGCCGGACGCCATCAGCCCGGACGCCAGCATGTAGGTGGGAATACAATGCGCCATGCTGACCCACAGCGCGGCGTAGTTGTAGGTCGACCAGGTGCGCCGGGACAGCGGAACCGGCGCCAGATCCTCGTTGTAGAGCGGGCTGGCCTCGATACGGCGGGTGTCGATCAACTCGACCCGTCCGTCAGCCAGCCGTCTTTCGTTCGCCATCGTCTGAACAGGAGTTCCGGTCATCGGGGCTCATTGTGCCACCGTGCAGGAGGTTTTTGATGACGCCGTTTCCTCGTGCGCTGTCGCTTGCTGCCCTCGTGTCGATGGTCCTCCCTCTCCATGCAGCGCCACAATCAAAGAACAACAAGAAGCCACAGACGCGCCAGATCTTCCTGACCGTCACCGGCAGCTCGGGCGAGCCAGTGCTCGACCTCACCACCAGTAACTTCGAAATTTCGGAAGGCGGGACCAAACGCACGGTATTGCGGGCGGGCCTGGCGACTAATCCGATGCGCATCGCGTTGATGGTGGACACCAGTGACGCCGCGAACGCCGCCATCGCGCATATCCGAACCGGGGTGGTTGCCTTTCTCGAAACGCTGGCGCCTGAACAGGAAGTCATGTTGGTGACGACGGGCCGCCAGATGCGCGTTCGCGTGCCGTTCACGACGGACCGGAAGAAGCTGGTCTCGGCTGCCGGCGGGCTGTTCGGCGACGGCGCGGGTACGCCGTTGATGGACGCTCTGGTGGAGATCGACCAGCGCTTCATGAGCAAGGCCGACGATCGCTGGCCGGTATTCGTGATCGTGACCACTGACGGCACCGAGAGCAGCACGGGAGTCCAGGACAAGGAATTCAATCGATGGGTCGAGAGCCTGCGCTATCGTGCAGCGACGGTCGAGGCGATCACGATCAAGACCAAGGGAAACGGCGGACTCCCGGAAGTGATCGCGATGAACGCGTCCACCAACACCGGCGGTCACTACGACTCCATCCTGGTCAGCAACGCGCTGCCCGACAAGCTCAAGACTCTGGCGACGCAGATGAACGTCGATTTCGAGAAGATGCGAACGCGCTATCAGGTCGACTTCGAGACGGAGACGGCTGGACCGCTCTCGAATGTCGAAGCCGGCGTCAATCGCGAAGGCGTGAAGATGCAGGTGTCGTATCAGCGTCGCTTTCAGTGACCGCCGGCGCCGGCGCGCGGACTATACTTTTCGCGCATGAGCGACACGTCGATTCCCGACGCCGCGAGGGCCTCGCTGCTCGACGCACTGGACAAGGCCAACGCCCGCGGCGCCGCGGTTTTCCCTGGAGAATCGCCGGCGCGTCAGCCGGTCCACACCGTTTATGGTGGCGCGCACCTCTTCGCCGCGGACGCGGCACAGAAGCTGGGCGGCGTGGCGCTGCGCGCATTGCGGGAGCACGCGCCTGACCCGGCGACGCTTGCCGCTGCGCTCGATCTCGACGTCACCCTCGCCGCCCGCATCTACCCCCGCCTCGTCGAAAAACTGACGCGGGAGCCGGTCGAGGACTTCCGGATCGACTTCGAGGACGGCTTCGGCACCCGTCCCGACGTCGAAGAAGATGGCTTCGCGCAGTCCACCGCCGACGCGGTCGCGGCGGCGCTCGAGGCGGGCACGCTGCCACCGGCGATCGGTATCCGGATCAAGACGTTCAGCGAAGAGATGAAGCGTCGCAGCCTGCGGACCTTCGATCTCTTCCTGACGCGACTGCTCGACCGCACCGGCGGCGCGCTGCCGCCGAACTTCGTCGTCACACTGCCGAAAATCACGTCGCCCGAACAGGTCGCGGCCATGGCGTCGGCCTGCGACGTGTTCGAGTTCCGCCGGGACATGACCGCGGGACTGCTGCGCTTCGAGTTGATGATCGAAACGACGCAGTCGGTGTTCGCTGCCGACGGCACCGTGGCGCTGCCGCGTCTGGTCGCCGAAGGCCGCGGACGAATCGTCGCCGCGCATTTCGGCACCTACGATTACACCGCTGCCTGCGGCATCACGGCGGCGCACCAGCACATGCTGCACCCGGCGTGCGACTTCGCAAAGAATGTCATGCAGGTCGCGCTCGCCGGCACCGGCATCTGGCTGTCGGACGGCGCTACCAACATCATGCCGGTCGGATCGCGGGGGTCGGTCCACGCCGCGTGGCGGCTGCACGCCGCGCACATCCGGCATTCGCTCGAAACCGGCTTCTATCAGGGATGGGACCTGCATCCGGCGCAGCTGGTGAGCCGCTACGCGACCGTCTTCGCGTTTTTTCTCGAGGGCCTGGACGCCGCATCCGGGCGGCTGAAGAACTTCGTCGAGAAGGCGGCGCAGGCGACGCTGGTCGGCGACGTGTTCGATGACGCAGCGACCGGACAGGGCCTGCTCAACTATTTCCTGCGCGCCACCAACTGCGGCGCCATCGACGAGAACGAAGCGATCGCGATGAGCGGGCTCACGCTCGACGAACTTCGCGGCCGCTCGTTCGTGAAGATCCTGGCGTCGCGACGCGCGGCGTCATAGCGTGTAGCGCGGCCTTCCTGTGGCGCGACCCTTTCAGGGTCGCGTGAGACGCGGGCCTGAAAGGCCCGCGCTACGAAGAATAGCCCTCGGCTTCGTATCCGCCGCGGTAGTCCTTTTCGGTCGGCCGTCGAATCTTCGACTGCGCGACGACACGATCGCGGCGCAGGCCGACGATGTCCTTCAGACTGGTCCAGCCGCTGTCGGCGTGTTGTTCGAGGAAGCTCGCAAGCCCGTGTTCAGCTCCTTGATCACGTTCGGGCCCATCGCGTGATCGAGCATCGCAGCGGTGCACACCTGCACCGTGCCGCATCCGAGCAGGAAGTAGTTCAGCGCGTGCTCGAACGTCGAGATGCCGCCGATGCCGGAAAAGCTGCGGTCAGGGAACGCCTGCGTCAGCTGCGACATCTTGGCGAGCGACAGCGGCAGGATCGCCGGACCGCCGAGACCGCCGGTCGACACCAGGCCGTCGACGTTGACCTCGAAATCCAGCGTCTCGGGATCGATCAGCGGCAGCGACGTGAACGTGTTGGACGACACGATCGCGTCGGCGCCGCCCAGAAAGGCGCCGCGCGCCTCGACGACGATGTCGGTCGTTGACGGCGTGAGCTTGGCCCAGACCGGAATCCGCGCGACCTCCTTCACGACTTTCGTCACGATCGACACCAGCTCCTGGTCCTTGCCGACGTTGGAGCCCATGTCCGGCCGGTCCATGTGCGGACAGGACAGGTTCAATTCGAGCGCGTCGCAGCCTTCGTCCTGGCACGCCGTCGCCAGCGTCTGCCAGTGCCTCAGCTCCGTGTCGTTGCCGGAGCCGGCCATGATCGACGCGACCAGCACGTGATCCGGGAAGCGCCTTCTTGATGCGGCCGAGCCGCGGCACCCACCAGTCGAGCGTCTTGTCCGAGATCAGCTCCCAGTTCCACGACGAGTGCAGCGCGGCGCCGGGTCGCTTCTTCATCGACAGCCGCGGCGAGTCGGCGTCCGCGCGCAGGAACTTCGTCTTCGGGCCGAAGACGTTGACCACCGGGTGCAGGCCGATCGTCTTGGTGACCACACCGCCCCACCCGGCTTCGAACGCGCGGACGATGTTCGACTCCGATTCGGTCGGCGGCGCCGACGACAGGAGGAACGGATTCGGACATCGCACGCCGGTGAACGTGCGTCGAAAGGTCGACGGCCATCGGGACTATCTCCTGATCGTGGCTTCGATCAACCCGAACGGCTGATCGGTTGCGACGAACACGTCGTTCGGGTTGTCGAGGCCGAACGGCTTCAGATCGACCAGCAGGTGATGCCGGTTCGGCAACGTGAGCGTCGTCTCGGTGACGTCGGCGCAGGCCGCGAGCGCCGCTTCGCCCATCGCGTAGAGCGTGTGCTGGACCGACCGGCTGTGGTGCGCGGCGAAGGTGTCAACCAGGGCCGCCCGGACGCGTTCGCGCGCCGTGAAGTCGCTGGTGCCGGCCCGATACGTCCAGGTCGCCGTCAGCGACGTGGCGAGGATGCGATCGTCGGTGTCGGGCAGCGTTGTGTAGCGATCGCGCGGAAATCCAGAAAATCCCGAGTCCGACGTTTTCAACAGGACCAGGTTGGTGACGCCGGATGTGATCGTGTCTGCCTGCTCGTCCCGGGTCACGACGGCGGTCCACTGCTCGCCGCCGGCCTGGACAAACGCGTGCGGATGTGGACGTCCGCCCGCGGCAAGCCTCGTCCACGGGCTCTCGACCGCGGTGATGCGCGCGCGCGACACCGCAGGCACGGCGAGAAAGTGGTTCGCCAGCCGCTGCGCGAATGTCTCGACGTGAGCGATCGGATCCTGGCGCGCCAGCGCATAGACCGTATTCTTCATCGTGTCGGTCGCCAGGCACGACTCGTTGTTGCCGTCGGTGTACACCGGATCGAACGCGCCCTCCAGCTGCACGTCGAGGGTCAGATCGACGATGTGGTGTGATTCGGGCGAGCGGTGCACCTTCACCAGCCGGATGCGCGATTTTCCGTAACGATTCCAAATCAGTTCGGCCATCGTGGTGTCTCTAGGCGCCGCGATACGTGCTATACCCGAACGGGCTGAGCAGCAGCGGGATGTGGTAGTGGTCGTCGGGATCGCGGACGTTGAAGGTGATGGTCATTTCCGGAAAGAACGGCACGGAGATGCCGTGCTGCCGCTGGTAGCTGCCGATGTCGAACATCAGCCGATAGGTGCCGGGCGCCACCGGTCCACTTGGCGCCAGTGACGACAACCGCCCGGTCATGTCCGTTTCGCCGCGACCAACCGGCGCCCACTGGCTCGCCTGCCGGATTTCGAGAATCACCGTGACACCGGCCGCGGGCAGACCCGAGGCGATGTCGATTACGTGGGTCGTGATCATGTTGTCGTCACCTGCTCCGTCGCCACCAGCTTCGCCAGCCGCAGCGCGAGGATTCGCCGCTGCTCGTCTGCGGCCACACTCAGCTCCGCGGCGGGATCGTTCTGCATCCGCCGCTCGAGCGCCTCGAGCATCTCTCCGGCCGTCCTGCCGGTCGCGCAGATGATGAAAATGTAACCGAACCTGGCCGCGTACGCGGCATTTGCCTCGGCCAGCCGACGCCGCGTCATGTCGGCGGCGTCAGCCATGCCTGCCTGTTCCTGGCCGGACCAGGACCGTGGATCCTTTCGGTCGTCAGGCCCCGCCGCGCCAGTCGGTGCCGAGCCCGCTCCGGTGCTGGCGCCAATCTTCGGGTGCGAGGCAAACGCTTCGAGCCAGTCAGCGGCGTCAAGCGCATCCCAGATTGCTTCGCCTCGCGCGATCATCGTCTTCACGTCAGCGAACGGCCTCGCCTCGGACATCAATCGTGCCCAGCGCGACGAGCCGCAGCACATGAGGAAATCACGCCTGGCCGAGTCGACGTCGATGGCATTCAGCTCCGCCAGCCGCATCGCCGAACCTTCCCTGGTGCAGTTTTCACCGCCGCGAACCATTGGTGTCCGCCTTCAGGCGGACCTCAACGGCCGGCTGAAGCCGGCCACCACGTCGAGAGTTGCCAACCGCGCACGCGGTCATCGAGGCCGCCCGAACAGACGTAGCCGGCCAACGCCACCGTCCGGAAAAATATTCAGCCTGACATGCGTGACGTCACCGATCGAGAAGAGCTGATCCTCGAATTCGTTGCGCGCATCGGGCTGCAGCGGCGAGCGCGGCAGCAACTCGGACCAGGCGAGCGCCGGATCGTCATGGCTCTGGGACGCCGCAAGGACAGCCGCGTCCAGGCTGCACGCGCCGGGCGCATTCCCCTTGAAGTGGCGCGTGTCCACCTCGACGCGCCGGATCGCGCCGTGGGCACCAAGCCGGACGATCGTCCAGTCATGGCCGGGCCCGCGCCGCCGCCTGGTTTCCCAGCCCTCGCCCATATGCGCGGCATCGCCCGGCATGATCAGGTTGTGCCGGGAGCCGTAGAACATGTCGCTGCAGGCCACGACGGTGCCGCCGTACTCGGCGGCGGCCAGATCGACGTCGCCGCGGCGCTTGAGCCGATCCCAGTCGGCCGCGACATCGCCGTGGACGCGCAGTCGCGCCACGCCGCCGTCCGGATAAATCCGCAGACGCAGGTGTGTCGCCCGCGATCCGTCAGCGACAGTGATGAAATTGTGCCCATTGCCAACCAGCGCCGTGCGCGGCACCAGGGTGCGCCAGGCCGCCTGCGTCAGTGCGACGGCCGTCGGCAGGCCCGGAAGATCGCAGGCATCGATGGCGCACGCGGACGGATAGTTACCCGTGAAGTGCGCGGTGTCCACGTCGATGCCCCGTACGATGCCCGGAACTCCGAGCCGGACGATGCACCAGTCGTAGTCGTCGGCGCGCGACTCGCGCAGGCGGCGGCTCTCCCAGCCGTCCATCCACTTGCCACGCTCGGTGTACACGCCCTCGCGCCATTCCGGCGCCGACGCTTTGATCAGGTTCTCCTTGGCCGCGAAGAACTCGTCGTTGGCGGAGACGACGGCGCCACCCAGTCGCTCCGACGCGAGATCCACCAGATCGAGAAAAGAGTTCGAAGTCATAGAAGCTGTCCGCCGTACGCCCGCACCAGCCGATTTCCGTCCCACACCCGCTCGCCACGCACGAACGTCGTCAGGACGGTACCAGACAGCGAGCGCCCCGCATAGGGGGTCAGCTTGTGACGCTGCTGCAGCCGCGCCGGATCGACGACGAAGCGAGCCGCCGGGTCCCAGACGACGAGGTCAGCGTCCATGCCCGGCGCGATCCGTCCTTTCCGACCGCTCAGGCCGGCAAGCGCCGCCGGCGCTGCGCTCATCCACTGCGCGAGTTGCATCAACTCCGAATTCCCGAGGCTCAGCGGCGGAGCGCCCGGAGCGGCCCATTCAGCCATCAGACCCGTGGCGACCACCGGCAGCGACAACTCCAGCGACGCGATTCCGCCCCACGCCCTGGCAAAATCGCCGTGCGTCTTGAGCGGAGGTGGCGCGGGCGAGTGGTCGGTGACAACCAGATCGAGCGCACCGCTCGCTAATCCGGCCCACAAGGCGCGGCGATGCGAGGCCTCGCGGATCGGCGGCGCACACTTGAATTCGGTCGCGCCGTTCGGAATCTCTTCGGCAGCGAACGTCAGGTAGTGCGGACACGTCTCCGCGGTGATCGGGACATGCTCCGCCCTGGCGGCCGCGATCAGATCGACGGCCTCGGCCGACGACACGTGAACGATGTGCGTGCGCACACGAAGCGCAGCCGACAGGCGAATCATCATGCGGACGGCCTCGACTTCCGAGGCGACGGGTCGCGAGGCCAGATAGGGTCCGTAGGGCGAATGGTCGGCATCGGCGGCGCCGCCCGGATACGTCGGGTTGACGATTCGCGCCGGGTTCTCTGCGTGGACCAGCAGCGGCACGGCGCGGCGCGCGAGCAGCGGCATGGCGCGCCGCAGGTCGGCCTCAGTGACCGCCGGGAACTCGTCAACGCCCGACGGGACCAGGAAGCACTTGAAGCCGAGAACGCCGGCGTCCACGAGGTCGTCGAGATCGCCGATGTTGCCGGGCACGACGCCGCCCCAGAAGCCGACGTCCACGTGACACTGCGTCTGCGCGACGTCAACCTTTGCTTGATACGCCGCCGCGGTCGTCGTCGCAGGAACGCTGTTCAGCGGCATGTCCACGAGCGTCGTGACCCCGCCGGCCGCCGCCGCACGCGTCGCGGTGTCGAACCCTTCCCACGCCGTGCGGCCCGGTTCGTTGATGTGGACGTGCGTGTCCACGAGACCCGGTGACACGACCATGTCACCGGCGTCGAAGACGTCCGCGCCGGTGGGGTCGTCGCCGGGATAGTCGACGATGCGCTGAACGACACCGTCCTCGATCTGCAGCGTCGCCGGTCGGACGCCGTGTGGCAGAACGACGCGGGTGCCGCGGACGATCAGCATTCGCTAGCTTCGGCTGGCTCGCTTCAGAAACGAACCGCTGCCTGGCCGGCCGACGAACACGCCGTTCTCGATGACCAGACGACCGCGCGACAACACCGTGTCGGTCGCGCCGGTGACCTGCCGGCCCTCGTACGGGTTGTAGTCCACGTTCATGTGCAGCGTCTTCGCGGCCAGCGTGATCGTGCGGTTGGGATCGAAGATGACGATGTCGGCGTCGGAACCCGGCGCGATCGTGCCCTTGCGCGGGAACATGCCGAAGATCTTCGCCGGCGAGGTGGACGTCAACTCGACGAAGCGGTTGAGCGAGATGCGGCCCGGGCGCACGCCGCCGTCGTAGACCAGGCTCATCCGGGTTTCGACGCCGGGCGCGCCGTTCGGGATCTTCGAAAAATCGTCCTTGCCGAGTTCCTTCTGCTCCTTCATGCAGAACGGGCAGTGGTCGGTCGAGATCACCTGCAGGTCGTTGAACGCCAGGCCGCGCCACAGCTGGTTCTGCTTGGCCTTGTCGCGCAGCGGCGGGCTCATCACGTACTTGGCGCCGGCGAATTCGGGCTCCTCGTAGTTGTCGTACGAGAGGAACAGATACTGCGGACACGTTTCCGCATGCGCCGGCAGGCCGCGATCGCGCGCCTCGGTCACCATCTCGAGCGCTTCGGCCGCCGACAGGTGGACGATGTAGACCGGCACGTCGGCGATTTCGGCGAGCGCAATCGCCCGATGCGTCGCTTCGGCCTCGGCCCGGGCCGGGCGCGTCAGCGCGTGATATTTCGGCGCGGTCTTGCCTTCGGCGAGCGCGCGCTGCACCAGCACGTCGATCACGCCGCCGTTTTCCGCGTGCATGCAGATGGTGCCGCCGTTCTTTCCGGTCCGCAGCAGCGCCTTGAAAATGCTGGCATCGTCCAGCATGAAGACGCCGGGATAGGCCATGAACAGCTTGAAGGAGGTGATGCCCTGCCGGACCAGGGCGTCCATCTCGCCTTCGACCTGATCGTTCAGCTCGGTGATGATCATGTGGAAGCCGTAGTCGATGACCGCCTTGCTCTCGGCTTTCCTGGCCCACGTCTCCATCGCGTGATGCAGCGTCTGGCCGCGATACTGAATCGCGAAGTCGACGATCGTCGTCGTCCCGCCGAAGGCGGCGGCGCGGGTGCCGGTCTCGAAGTCGTCGGCGGAGGTGGAACCGCCGAACGGCATGTCCATGTGGGTGTGGACGTCGATGCCGCCCGGCAGCACGTACTTGCCCGCCGCGTCGATGACCTTGTCGGCGACGATGTCGAGCGACATGCCGATCACCGAGATCTTCTCGTCCTCGATCAGGACGTCGCCCTGGTATTGATCGACCGCGGTGACAATGGTGCCGTTCTTGATCAGCGTTTTCATAGGCGTCCAGGAGGCACGGACTCAGTCACGAAGACCCATCAGAACCAGCGCGAGATGGTGACTTTCTTGTCCGTATAGAACTCGATCCCGTCGCGGCCGTGCGCTTTCAGGTCGCCGAAGAAGCTGTCCCTGGCGCCGCCGAACGGGAAATAGGCCATCGGCGCCGCCACGCCGATGTTGACGCCGACCATCGACGCGGTCGCGTGCTTCGAAAACTCCCGAGCGGCCTTGCCGCTCGACGTAAAGATCGACGTGGCGTTGGCGTTGGGATGCTGCTTCATCATCGCGATCGCCTCGTCCAGCGTCTTGACCGGACAGATCGACGCCACCGGTCCAAAAATCTCTTCCCGCCCAATCGCCATCTTCATCGACACATCGTCGAATACCGTGGGGCCGACGAAGTATCCGTTCGGACGATCCTCGACGCGCGTCCTGCGGCCGTCCACCAGAAGATTCGCACCCTCGCTGACGCCCTTATCGATGTAGCCGAGCACTCGATCGCGGTGCCCCGCACTGATCACCGGTCCCATCGTGACGCCAGGCAGCGAACCGTCGCCGACCCTCAACGCCTTCGCCGCTTCGACCATGCGGTCGCGCGCCTCGCGGTGGGCGTCGCCGACCGGGATCAGCATGCTGCCGGCAAGGCAGCGCTCCCCTGCGCATCCATAAAACGACTCGGAAATGATCGCCATCGACCGATCGAAGTCAGCGTCGGGCATCACCACGACGAAGTTCTTGGCGCCGCCGAGCGCCTGGGCGCGCTTTCCTGCGTGGGTCGCACGCTGATACACGTGACGCGCGACCGCGGTCGAGCCCACGAACGACACCGCGCGAATGCCCGGGTGATCGCAGATTGCGTTGACGACGTCGCGGCCGCCGTTCACCAGGTTGACGACGCCAGGCGGCAGGCCGCACTGCTGCAGCAAATCGACCATCAGGCGCTGCGATAGCGGCACCTGCTCGGACGGCTTCAGGATGAACGTATTGCCGGTCGCAATCGCGAACGGCAGAAACCACATCGGCACCATCGCCGGAAAATTGAAGGGCGCGATCGCCGCCACGACACCGAGTGGCTGACGGACGACGTGGCAGTCGACGCCGGCGGAAATATCCTCGAGCCCGACACCCTGCATCAGCGACGGCATGCCGCACGCCACCTCGACGCATTCGATGCCGCGCCGGACACTGCCCCGCGCCTCGTCGAGCGTCTTGCCATGCTCGGTCGTGACTGTTCGGGCCAGCTCCTCGAATCGCTCTTCGCAGAGTGCCTTGAACCGGTACAACACCTGCGTGCGCGCGTTCACCGGGGTATCGCGCCAGGCGGGAAAGGCCTCGGTAGCCGCCGCGACGGCGGCGTCCACGTCGGCGGCTGTGGACAGCGGCGTCCGCCCGATGATGTCGCCCACAGCGGGATTGTGGACGTCGAAGAACTCGGTGGCGCGAGCCGCAACCCAACGGCCACCGACGAAGTTGTCGAGCGTTCGGACGTTGGTGTGGCTGGCGACTTCCGGCATGTGCGCTCCTGTCGCGGACCTCCGGGTCCGCTTCATCAAAACGCGATTATACGTTCGGGACCAGGACCGATCGGGCCTCGCGCTTCCAGCCTTCGTCCCACGTCGGCCGCGCGGACCGGCGGGCGCCGAGCCGCAGCCGGTCGAGTTGTTTCTGGTCGCCCGGGAACGTCTCGAACAGGTCGAACAGTACGCTCGCAAGCTGCGTCGCGGTCGAAAACAGCAGGCCGTTGTCGCCGTGCCTGACCCGTTCGGCGAGGCAGGCGCCGTAGTCGAGCGCGCAGACCGGGACGCCGGCGCCAAACAGGTCGGCGACCTTCATCGGGATGTCGAGACCGGACGAGGATCGGTGCAGGCACAGGCCAAGGTCGGCGCTGCCGACGACTCGCGGGTAGTCGTCCGGCTCGAGCCAACGGGCGCGGAGCTGGACCCGGCGGGCCGGCAGCCCCGCGAATCGCCGTTCGAACTCGGATCGCCGGGCGCCGTCGCCGGTAACCAGCAGCACGATGTCCGGAAACCGTCGTCCGACCGAAGCGGCTTCCCATCCGCGGATCCGCTCTTCGAGCCGAGGCAGCATCTCGATCACCAGATCGAAATCCTCGTCCTCAGTCCAGCTGGTCGGACAAACGATGAAACCGACCGCGCCGCTGTGGACGCCGAGGCGCGAGAACAGCGCCTGGCGGAACTGGACGCGCTCGGCGCGCTCCATCGACGCGAACGCCGACGCCGGACGGTCGTAGAACACGCTGGCGTTGGACACGCCGAATCGGCTTTCGAGAAACGCCGCCAGCCCGCGCGATACACAGAGGTTGGCGTCGACGCGCCGGGCATCGCGGCGTTCGTACCAGCGCCCCAGACGCACCGCGGGATGCCAGCGGCCGAGCCGTAACGCCAGCAAGGTGTAGCCGAGGTTGTGCCAGTCGGTCACGAAACGCACGCCCTTCGCTCGCAGCGAAAACCAGGTCACGGCGAGCGTCGGAAACGCCGGCGGGTTCTGGACGAGCACCAGGTTCGGGCGCTTCAGCCTTCTGAGAATCCGCCACAGGCGAATACTGATTCGTGCGGCGTCGAACAGTCCGGCGGCCGCATATGTCGATCCTGACAGGCTCGGACCGTGGCGAAGCGTGACCGGCGTAAAGCGGTGCAGCGTGATCCGCGGGTTGTTGGCGATCGCGTTCGGAACGGATGTACCCTCGTAACCGACGAGGTCGACGTCCACGCCGTCGGCCGCCAGCGCGTGCGCGTGATAAAGCATGCGGGCGCTGCGTCCGAGATCGGCGAGGGCGACGACGACGGCTCTCATGTGGGAAGAAACGCGATCAGGGGGTTGTCGCGAGTTATACCACGGACGGTCAGCGCGGCGTCAGCATCCGCGCAAGCAGGTTGGCGGCCACCCGTCGCCGGTACGTTGCAGTCGAGCGGATGTCGTCGATCGGAACGATCTCGTCCATGAGCAGCCGCTGAGCCTCTTCGACCGAAGCTCCTGCTGCGAGCGCCGCCTCGGTGCGCCCCGCGCGCACGACGGTCGGCGCGACGCTGCCGAGCGCGATGCGCGGCCGGTCGCCGGTCACGACCGCCATCACGACTTTCGAGATTGCCTGCGCGGCACGCGTGCCGACCTTCCGAAACCACTGACGGCCGCGCACGGCGGGAATTTCGAGCGCCACGATCAGCTCGTCCGGGCGGCGAACGCTCCGGCGGTAGCCGGTGTAAAACGCCATGAACGGCACGCGCCGCGTGTCCGACGCGCTGCGCAGTACCACGACCGCCTCGGCAGCGGCAAGCACCGGCAGTGTGTCGCCGGCCGGCGAGGCGTTGGCTACGTTGCCGCCGATCGTGCCGCGGTTCTGAATCTGAACGCCGCCGACTTCACGCGAGGCCGCGGCCAAGCATCGGCAGCCGCTGATTGACGAGGGTCGAGCGGATGATCGCGGCATGGGTCGCCATCGCGCCAATCGACAACAAGGCACCGCGCGGTTCGATCGCTCGAAGCCGCTCGAGCCGCCACAGGTTCAGAAAACGCGTCTGCTCGAGCGTGCCGAAGTTGAGCGCGACATACAGGTCCGTGCATCCGGCCATCGGGACCAGCGGCCCTTCGTCGCGTAGCATCTTCAGCGCGTCGGTCAGCGACCTGGGCTCGAGGAGTGTTTTATTCGAAACCGATCCGAGCATCGAGATTCGTGCCTCTCATCGGACATTCCGGCCATTGCGGCCTGCCGCCTTACGAATCGACCGGTAGATGGCCGAGTATCCGGTGCAGCGGCACAGGTTTCCCGCGAGGCCGGTCTTCATCTGATCGAGGCTCGGATGTCTTTCCGAGCGCGACCGCCGCGAGGATCATGCCGGGCGTGCAGATGCCGCACTGCGCGCCGCCATGCTCGACGAAGGTCCGCTGCAGCGGATGGTGTCCACCGAGGCCCTCGATCGTCGTCAACGCGCGTGCCGGCGGCGTGCGCGACGGGCACGAGGCACGAATTGACCGGCGCGCCGTCAACGAGCACGGTACAGGCGCCGCACTCGCCTTCGCCGCACCCTTCCTTCGTGCCGGTGAGGCCAAGGTCCTCGCGAAGCACATCGAGCAGGCGCCTCATGGGATTGACGGCGAGTTTCGTCCGCCGCCCATTCAACAGGAAGGACACAGAGGTCACTTCGGTGTCCTTTGGGGTGAGATCGTCGGCGCGAGCATGATCCGTTCGGGCGTGGCCGGGATCGCACGGAGGTCGTAACCGGCGTGCCGCAGCGCGTTGATCACGGCCGGCGCCGGGCCGTCGATCGGCATCTCGCCGACGCCTTTCGCGCCGAACGGCCCGTGCTGGTACGGATTCTCGAGCATCGTCACCTTCAGCGGCGGCGTGTCGAGCGTCGTCGGAATGATGTAGTTGGTCAGCGTCGCGTTGGCCATCCGGCCGTCGCGCATCACGACGTCCTCGAGCAACGCGTAGCCGAGCCCCTGCGCGCTGCCGCCTTCGATCTGGCCGGTCGCCAGCATCGGGTGAATGGCCCGGCCGATTTCGTGAACGGTGGTGAACGCAATCGGCTTCACTTCCCAGGTGTCGCGATCGACTTCGACTTCGACGACGTCGCACCCCCAGCCGTAGCTGCCGTAGGCATCGCCGCGATAGCTGTCGTCGTCCCAGATCATTTCGGACGGTCGCTCGTAGGCCTTCGTGACGACGAGCGCACCGTGTCGGCGCAGGTACTCACGGGGCGTCAGCGGACCGAGTCGCTGGCGCATGTCCTGGGCGCAGCGCTCCAGAATCCTCCCGACGACCATGCACGTCCGCGACGCGACGGTCGGGCCGCTGTCGGGCACGACGTCGGTATCGGCGTCGTTGACGTCAACGCAGTCGTACGACACGCCCAGCGTGTCGGCAACAATCTGCGCCAGCATCGTCCGGGTCCCCTGACCGATCTCGGTGCTGCCGACCAGGACGTTGACCCCGCGATCGGTCAGCTCCAGCGAGGCCTTCGACGCGAGCTTGATCTCTCCGCCGCCGGTGAAGCCCGACCCGTGGAAAAAGAGCGACAGACCGATGCCGCGGTTGCTACCGGCCAGCGCACGGCGACGAGCGGAGAAGTTCGTCCGCTTGACCGCTTCGCGCAACACCTGACGGGCGCTGCAGTCGCGGCCGAGCCGCTGGCCGGTCGCGGTGGTGTCGCCCGGCCTGAGCGCGTTGATGTCGCGGAGCCGCACCGGATCCATTGCCAGCGCGTCGGCGATGCGATCCATGTGCACTTCGGCCGCGAACTGTGTCTGCGGCGCGCCGAAGCCGCGAAACGCGCCGTTCGGCGGCGTGTTGGTCATCGTGGCGCGGCCGCGGATGCGAATGTGGTCGCAGCGGTACGGCCCGCTGGCGTGGATCAGGCCGCGCGACAACACGACCGCGCTGAGCGTGGCGTACGCACCGCCGTCGAGTACTGCGTCGACATCCATCGCCGTGATGCGCCCGGCCCGGGTCACGCCGGTCCGATGGCGGACGATGGACGGGTGGCGCTTGGTGGTCGCGATCATGTCCTCGACGCGGTCGTAAATCAGCTTGACCGCACGGCCGGACTTTCTGGCGAGCAGCGCCGCGTGGCCGGCGATCATCGACGGGTATTCCTCCTTGCCGCCAAACCCGCCACCCGTTTCTGTCTGGACGACGCGTACCTTGTCGCCGGGGAGACCGAGCAGCACCGTGAGCGCGCGGTGCACATAGTACGGGCACTGCATCGAACCATAGACGGTGATACCGCCGCGCTCCGAAAGCGCGACGACGCCATTGGGCTCGATGTACAGCTGCTCCTGGTGGCCGGTCCGGTACTCGCCTTCGACGATCAGATCCGCGGCGGCAAAGCCGTCGGCGAGCGTGCCTTTCTCGATGGTGATTTCCTTGAACACAATCGGCGATGACTCGGGATCGTAGTGCGGCGTGGTCTGGCGGTACTCGATCGCGACGTCGGCCGCGAGCAGCGCTTCGCGATCCGCGTGCGCGAGCAGCACGATCGGCTCGGCGACATGACGAATCTCGCGTTCGGCCAGGCAGGGCTGATCCTCGTCGATCAGCGCCACGACATTGCGGCCCGGGATGTCGCGGTGGTCGACGATCGTGAATCCGCTGGTGTCGAAGTTGAAGCGAATCGCGGCGATCTCGCCGCGAGGAATCGAAGACCGGATCGTCCGCCCGTACAGCAGATCGGGGAAGGCGATGTCGTCGATGTAGCGCGCGGCGCCGGAGGTTTTCGCCGCGCCCTCCTTTCGGAGCACACTGCGACCGACCGCCGCTTTCGATCGCCCCGGCATCGCGGCGATTATACGTCGGCCTTCATGCCGTCTTCCGGAGCCGCTCCTGCGCTCGAATCAACCGGACCACCGCGCGCTCGCACGCGCTCAGCGCATGGCGCGCCGGCGCCCGGTTCGATGTCACCGCGATGGTGATGCCTGACAGATAGGCGTCAACGACCACGGGATGGATGTAGCACTTGCGGCAGACCGCCTTGGTGTTGCCCAACTTCTTCGCGACCGACTCGATCGCCGCGACGATGCGACGCCTGGCGTCGGCGTTCGAGCGGGGCCCGGCGACTTCCGACAGCGCCTTTGCGGCCAGCACCGTGCCCGCCCACGTGCGGAAGTCCTTGGCCGTGAAGTCTTCACCGCTGACCTCGCGCAGGTAATCATTGACGTCAGCGGAATCGATCGTGTGCCTGCTCCCTTCGTCGTCCACGTACTGGAACAGCTCGTGGCCCGGCAGGTCGCGGCAGGCCTTCACGATTCTCGCAAGGCGAACGTCGTGGAGATCGACGGCATGAGCGACGCCGCTCTTCCCCCTGAACTCGAAATGGACGTGGGTTCCCTTCACCGCGGCATGGCGATCGCGCATCGTGGTCAGGCCGATCGATCCGTTGTCGCGCGCGTACTCCTCGTTGCCGATGCGGATCAGCGTTTTCTCGAGCAGCTGAACCGCGGCGGCCAGCACTTTCCGGCGGGGCAACCCCGCCTGCCTGATGTCGGCGCCGGTGCGCCGGCGGATCGCCGGCAGCGACTTCGCAAAGGCGATCAGCCGCCCGTACTTCGCCTCGTCCCGGACCTCGCGCCAGCGCGGGTGGTAGCGGTACTGTTTGCGGCCGCGCGCATCGCGGCCGGTCGCCTGCACGTGCCCGCGCGGGTCGGGACAAATCCAGACGTGGGTCCAGGCCGGCGGGATGACCAGTGCTTTGATCCGTTGGAGTTCGCCGTGGTTGCCGATCGTGGCCCCGTCGGGTGCCACATATCGCACCCGCGTTTTCGGGCCAATGCGGCGAATGCCCGGGATTCGGGCGTCGTCGACGTGACGCAGCCCTGCTGCTCTGGCGGAATCGGTTGCGGGCGGCGTGGAACGGATCGCCATTGCGGTCGTGTTTGAGCAAGAATGACGCCGTGCGGGCCACCCTCGTGATCCTCGTCGCCATCCTACTCGCGTTCACCGCCACGTCCTTCACACAGACGCCCGGCCGCTACGACATCCTGATCCGCCATGGACGGGTCATGGACGGCAGCGGCAATCCGTGGCGATCGGCGGACATCGGCATCCGCGATGGACGGATCGTCGACATGGGGCGGCTCGGAAACGCCACGGCGGCGCGCGAGATCGACGCCTCCGGCCTCATCGTCTCGCCGGGCTTCATCGACGTGCACTCGCACGCGGACGAGGGGCTCGCCGGCCGATTGATTCAAGCGCGTCAGCTCATCGCCCAGGGCATCACAACGGTCGGGCTCAACCCGGACGGTGGCGGGACCACCGACCTGCGCACCCAGCGCGCCGGATTCGAGCAACGTGGCGATCGGCGTCAACGTCGCCTTGTACGTGCCGCACGGCGCGATTCGCCAACGGGTGCTCGGCATGGCCGATCGCGCGCCGACCGCCTCCGAACTGGCGCAGATGGTCGCGCTGGCCCGCAGCGGCATGGAGGCCGGCGGAATCGGCCTCTCGTCCGGGCTCTACTACGCGCCGGGCAGCTACGCGACCACCGAGGAGGTGATCGCGCTCGCGAAAGTGGTCGGCGAGATGGGCGGCGTCTACGAGAGTCACATCCGCGACGAGGCCGACTACAGCGTCGGCGTCGTCTGCTGCGGTCCAGGAGGTGATTCGCATCTCGGAGGAAGGCCACCTGCCGGGCATCGTCGCGCACATGAAGGCACTCGGCCCGGCGAGCTGGGGCCTCTCGATGACGCTCGTCGAGCGAATCAATCAGGCGCGCAATCGCGGCGTCGAGGTCTACGCCGATCAGTATCCCTACACCGCCAGCGGCACCGGCATCGTCGGCGCCCTGATTCCACGCTGGGCCGAGGTCGGCGGCCGCAACGAGATGATCAAGCGGATTCAGGGTCCGGACCACGCCCGCCTGGCCGCTGACATCCGTCGCAATCTCGAACGGCGCGGCGGTCCTGAGATGCTGGTGGTGTCGCGCTACGAACCGACGCCGGCGTTCGAGGGCCAGTCGCTCGCGCAAATCGCGAAGACGATGAGCCTGTCCGCTGACGAGGCGGCGATGGCGATGCTCGTGAAGGACGATGCCAGCCTGGTGTCGTTCAACATGTCGGAGGCCGATATCGAGCTGATCATGCGGCAGCCGTTCACGATGACGTGCACGGATGGCGATCTGGTGCCGTTCGGTGAAGGAAAACCGCATCCGCGCGGCAACGGAGCGTTCGCGCGAAAGATTCGGCTCTATGTGGAGGAGCGCGGCACGATCGATCTGCCGTTCGCGATCCGGTCGATGACCAGCCTGCCGGCGTCGGTGTTCGGGTTGAAGGACCGCGGCGTACTGCGGCCCGGTGCCTGGGCCGACGTGCTGATCTTCGATCCGGCAAAGGTGCGCGACACCGCGACCTACCTCGAGCCGCACCAGATGGCTGAAGGCATGGAGTACGTGCTCGTCAACGGCGTGATCGAAAAAGACGCCGATGCGTTTACCGGCAAGCTTGGCGGACGAGTCGTGACACCGGATAGACGATAGTCGGCAGTCCGTAGTCGGCGAGTCCGTAGTCGGCAGTCCGTAGTCGGCAGTCCGTAGTGTCCGCCTTCAGGCGGACTCGCGAAGTCCGGCTCAAGCCGGACACTACATCGACGTCCGGCTGAAGCCGGCCATTACATCCGCATCACCAAGCTGCCATCGAGTTCTCGAACAACCTGCCGAGATCGTCTGCCGTGGCCGGCCGCGGCGAGAGCTTCGTGACACGGTGCTGCGGCAGCGTGCCTTCGACCAGGCCGGGAATGTCCGACGAGGAATAGCCGATCGCTTTCAGTCCGTTCGGCATCTTCAGTCGCTGCATGAACCAGGTGATGCGGTCCGCGAGGATCTTGCCGGCGTCCTGCTCGTGGGCCGAGGCGACGTCGGCGCCGAGCGCAGCCGCCGCCTCCAGGTGGCGCGCGGGATTGGCCTGCGCCGTGAATCGAAACACCGCGGGCGCGTTCAGGATCACCGACATGCCGTGCGGCACAATCGCGATGATCGGTGACGTAGCCGGGCGCGGCATACGTCTTCACGTTGCCGGAAACCGGATACGACATGCCGTGCGGCAGGTGCACACCGGCGTTGCCGAAGCCGACGCCCGCATAGGACGCCGCCAGCAGCATGTTCGCCCGCGCCTCATCGTCTGACGGATCGTCGAAGGCGCGCACCAGATACTGGTTGCACCATCCGCAGCGCCTGCATCGACCAGATGTCGCTGATCGGATTCGAGCCCTGATACGCCGGACGCATCGCCGGCCGATCGGGC
Organism: uncultured Acidobacteriota bacterium; assembly: GCA_963711765.1. Taxonomy (GTDB): domain Bacteria; phylum Acidobacteriota; class Vicinamibacteria; order Vicinamibacterales; family CAVVIG01; genus CAVQFC01. The sequence goes on from CAVQFC010000002.1 coordinate 843,506, forward strand.
ATCGGCCGCCCGGTGAACGGCATCGCCGTGAACGATTCGATCGCGTGGCTGAGGATGTCGAGTCCGGTCGAGGCCGCCACCTGCCGGCGGCATCGTTCGCGTGTTTTCGGGGTCTAAGTATCCGAGTGTCGGCTTCAGGCGGCGGTTGGCGATGCCGGTCTTCGCTCGTAGCTTCTTGTAGTCGAAGATCGTGACACCGGTCGTTTCGCTGCCGGTGCCGGCGGTCGTCGGAATCGCCATCAGCGTTTTGAGCGGACCCGGCACCGGAAGGCCTTTGCCGATCGGCGGGTTCACGTAGTCGAGGAAATCCGCCGGCGGATATGTCGTGTAGAGGTTGACCGCTTTCGCCGTGTCGATGGTGGAGCCGCCGCCGACCGCGACAATGGCATCGAACGGGTGCGCGTTGGCGAAAGCGATCGCGTCGAGAAACGACTCGTCGCTCGGCTCGACCCGCACGCGGTCGTAGAGTACGAAGGGCACGCGATGTTGCTCCAGCGATTCCAGAACCGTTCGGACCGGCGGGAGCTTCGCAACCAACGGATCCGTAATTACGAGTGCAAGTGTCGTCCCCAGTTCCGCGAGGTCGGCGCCAACCTCACGCGTGACTCCGACGCCAAAACGGATGCTGGAGACCGCCATCTCGAATGCGAAGTCGCTGGACATGGGACGCAGATTATAATCAATGCGATCGCACGGAGGTCAGACGATGTTCGCAGCCAGTCTGCTCGTCGCGCTCTCGCTCAGTCAGTCTCCGGCCGCCGTCCAGACCGGCCGCATCGCTGGGCGCGTCACCCTCGCGGGCGCAAACATGCCGATCGCTGGAGCGCGAGTCATGCTCCTGCCCACGACGCGCCAGTTCGACCCGACCGGCATGCCGATGCAAACCACCACTGACAGCGATGGACGATACGAGTTCGCCGGGATCGCTCCGGGCGGATACCGCGTCAACGTCCAGAAATCGGGTCTCGCGCCATTGTCGGCGGAGGGCCCTGGAGCGCCTCCCGGCCCGATCGTTCAGGTTGCCGCCGGCCAATCGGTGGCGGTCGATCGCCAACTGCAGAAAGGGGCGATCATCTCGGGGCGCGTGCTCGATCCCAGCGGAGAACCGCTGCCCGAGGTATCGATGATGGTCATGCGTCGCGTCACGCTCGGCCGTTCGGGTCTGCCGGCGCGGCTGATCCCCGTAGGCCAGGGTCAGCAGACCAACGATCTCGGCGAGTTCCGGATCGCTGGCCTTGCCAGCGGCGACTACTATATCGCCGCGATTCCCCGACCGGAGATGTTCGCCAACGATGCGACGGCGGCCACGACATCGGCGCCGCGGACGACGCTCGCGCGGACGTTCTACCCGGGGACGACGGACGAGTCCGCAGCGCAGTTGCTCACCGTGACTGCGGGCAATGAACTCAACAACATCAGCTTCGGTCTCCAGTCCACTGCTGCCTTCCGGGTCTCCGGGGTCGTCGTCGACGAGGACGGCAACGCGGTCGCCAACGCGATGGTGATGCTCACCGGCGACGGGTCCAGCGGCAACTTCGGTCCGGGAAGAAACGCGCGAACTCAGGCGGACGGACACTTCGTGATCATCGACGTGCCGGCAGGCACCTACCGCGTCCACGCCATGCCGATGATGACCGCCGGCGGATCAGGCGGAATTGGCAGCGTCAGCTTTTCCAGCAGTTCGAGCACCGGCGCAGCGCCTCCGCCGCCGATCGTGGTGACCGACGCCGACCTTACGGGGCTGAAGGTGGTGACACCCCGGCCGACTCGCCGGTGATCAACCGCACCCGGCGCTGCAGCGAGAAGTAGACCCACGCCCACTCGGTCATCACGACGAACCGGTTGCGGAAGCCGATCAGCCAGACGATGTGCAGGAACGATCCAGAAGATCCAGGCGGAGAACCCGGAGATCTTCAGTCCGAACACCTCGCCGACCGCCGAGTCGCGGCCGATCGTCGCCATGATGCCGTAGTCGCGATAGCGGAACGGCTGGAGCGGCCTGCCTTCGAGCGCGCGCAGCACGTTGCGGCCGGCCTGCGTCCCCTGCTGTATCGCCACCTGCGCGACGCCCGGCAGCATCTTCCCGTCCTGCGTGAACGCGCACAGGTCGCCGACCACATAGATGTTCGGGATACGCCGAGAGCGCAGAGCGTCGGCTCGGGCGTGACCCGTCCCGACGCGATCGAGCGGCACGCCGAGCGATTTCGCCAGCGGCGATGCCGCCACTCCGGCCGCCCACAGGACGGTTTCCGCGGAGATGCGCTCCGACGGCTTCACGACGACGCCGTCCTCGTCGATGCCGACGACGATCGCATCGGTCCGCACCTCGACGCCAAGCCGCTCGAGCGAGCGCCGCGCTCGCGTCGCGCAGTGGATCGGGAAACGGCGGCAGCACGTGCGGACTGCCTTCGAGCAGGATGATCCGCGCCGACTCCGGACGGATGCGGCGGAAATCGTGAACGCAGCGAATGACGCGCGATCTCGGCGAGCGCGCCCGCCAGTTCGACGCCGGTCGGTCCGCCGCCGACGATGACGAACGTCAGCAGGCGTTGCTGCTTCTCCGGATCGGTCTCGCGTTCGGCCGCTTCGAACGCCAGCAGCACCCGTCGCCGCATCTCGAGCGCATCGTCCAGCGTCTTGAGTCCGGGCGCGCGCGCTTCCCATTCGGGATGACCGAAATACGAATGCGCGGCGCCGGTCGCGACGATCAGATCGTCGTAGGCGACCGACGCCGCCGATCGAGCGAGGACGCGCTGTGTCGACCGGATCGATCTCGCGCGCCTCCGCCAGCAGCACCTCGACGTTTTTCTGCCGTCGCAGAATCCAGCGGATCGGCGACGCGATGTCGCCCGGCGACAGCGACTGCGGTCGCGACCTGATACAAGCAGCGGCTGAAAGAGATGGTAGTTGTGGTGATCGACGAGCGTGACCGCGACCGTCGGCGCCGGCGAGCGCTCGCGCCGCGTTGAGTCCGCCGAATCCGCCGCCGAGAATCACGACGCTGCCGCACAATGAAATGCTATCGTATCGGCATGGCTTCCTCCGGAAAACGTGGCGGCGCTGCGGACCAGCGTGACGCTCGGCGGCACCGACCGTGGTCGAGACGGCGTGCCCGCTCGACTGTCCGGACGCGTGCAGCCTGGCGGTCACGGTGCAGATGGGCAAGATCGTCACGATCGACGGCTCGCACAAGAATCCGGTGACCGACGGCTACATCTGCGCGAAGGTCCGCAAGTTCGGCGAGCGCGTCTACGGCCCCGATCGTCTGCTGTATCCGGCGATCCGGAGCGGACGCAAGGGCAGCGGCACGTTCAAGCGCGCCACGTGGGACGACGCGCTCGAGCTGATCGCCGACGCGCTTCGAACAGGCCAAGGCGGACGTTCGGCGGCGAATCGATTCTGCCGTACTCGTACGGCGGCTCGAACGGCCTGCTGACGCAGGACAACATCGACGCCCAGCTGTGGCGCCGGTTCGGCACGTCGCGGCTGGCGCGCACGCTCTGCGCCGCGCCGACCGGCGCGGCCAACAGCGCGCTCTACGGCAAGATGGCGTCGGTCGTGTACGCAGGACTATCCGGACGCGAAGCTGATCATCCTCTGGGGCGTCAACCCCTCGGCGTCCGGCATTCACCTCGTTCCGTTCGTCCGCGAAGCGCAGAAACGCGGCGCCACAGCTCGTCGTCGTCGATCCGCGGACGACGCCGCTGGCGCAAGTCGGCGGACGTTCACCTCGCCGATCAAGCCCGGCACCGACGTCGTGCGTCGCGCTCGCCATCCATCGTCACCTGTTCGCGACCGGCCGCGCCGACGCTGACGTTCCTTCGCGAGCACACGAACGGCGCCGACGGCGCTGCGCGAGCGCGCCGAGCCGTGGACGTTCGAGCGGGCGGCCGACGTGTCGCGGCCTCGACGCGTCGGCGCTCGAACGCGTCGCGGAGCTGTACGCGACGAGCTCGCCGGCGCTGATCCGCTGCGGCTGGGGCCTCGAGCGCAACCGCAACGGCGGCAACGCGGCGATGGCGGTGCTCGCGCTGCCCGTCAGTCGGCGGCAAGTTCGGCGTCCGCGGCGGCGGCTACTCGATGAGCAACTCGGCGTCGTGGAACATCGAGCGGACCTGGATCGACGCGCCCGAGCCGGACACGCGCCTCGTCAACATGAACCACCTCGGCCGCGCGCTGACCGAGTACGACGATCCGCCGGTCAACGTGCTGTTCGTCTACAACTGCAATCCGGCCGCGACGGTTCCGGATCAGCACCGCGTGCTGAAGGGCCTCGAGCGCGAGGACCTCTTCACCGTCGTGTTCGAGCAGGTGATGACCGACACGGCGCTCTACGCCGACGTGCTGCTGCCGAACACGACGTTCCTCGAGGGCTACGACTTCGCGAAGGGCTACGGCTCGATCACCATGGACCTCGGCCGGCCCGGTGATCGACGCGGTCGGCGAGGCGCGTACCGAATGCCGACGTCTTCGGCGCACTCGCCGCGCGGCTCGGCCTGCTGTCGGACGGACGAACCCAGCGGACGAGCTCGATCTGCTGGTCAAGGTGCTCGAGCGATCTGCCGGAGACGATCGGCGTCGGATCTGCGCGCCGGCGACGATGCCGACGCCGCCGTGCGGACCGGCGCCGATCCAGTTCGTCGACGTGTTTCCCAACACACCGGATCGCAAGGTCGACCTCTTCCCGGCCGCGCTCGAATCGAGCGCCCCGATGGGGCTCTACCGGTTCCAGCCGGATCCCGCCACCGAACGCTTTCCGCTGACGCTGATCTCGCCGGCGAGCGAACGCACGATCAGCTCGACGCTCGGCGAGCTGCCGCGGCCGGACGTGAAGCTGCTCATGCACCCGGACGATGCGCGGGCGCGAGGACTGGACGAACGGCGATCTGGTCCGCGTCTTCAACGAGCTCGGCGAGGTGCACTGCACCGCTGACGGTCGAGCCGGCGATCCGCCCGGGCACGGTCAGCCTGCCGAAAGGGCTCTGGCGGCGGAACACGCGAAACCGGATGACCGGCACGGCGCTCGTCCCGGACACGCTGACCGATATCGGCGCGCGGCGCCTGCTTCAACGACGCGCGGGTCCAGGTCGCGTCACTGGCCACGGCGTAGGACGCGTTTGCGCTTCGGCATGGCGGGTAGTGTCCGGCTTCAGCCGGACTTCGCATAATCTTCACCATCAACGCAGAGACTGCCGAGCCCGCAGAGTCTGTTTTCTTCTGACCTGAAATTTCTGCGTGCTCTGCGATCTCTGCGTTCACACGTCGTGATCCCGTTACTCCGGGATCACGCCACCTCAGTAGCTGAAAAAGAACAGCAGGTCGATGCCGCTGTCGTGCGCGCGCTGGAAGAGCTGCTGCGTGCGTCGGCGACCCTTGCAGCAAGTTCGTCCGCAGCCGGAGCCACTTCGTCAGCTCGTATTCGAGGATGAAGCTGGTCTGGTTCTGGTCGCCGACATCCTGCTCGACCTTGACGTAGAGGTTCTTACCGACCTGCTGTCCGACGGTGATGTGCGCGGCTGCTCCGCTGTCCGGCGCGGTGCCGATCTCGAACGTGTCGAGACCGAGCGCCTTGCCGATCGACTGGGAGATCTGGCCGGCGACCGCCCCGGTGGCGAGTTGCTGGGCGCGCGCGGCCAGCGACACCTGCTGCCCTTCGCCCAGCTGGTTGATCGGCTGGTTGAAGACGATCAGCGACAGGATGTCGGCCTGCTCGAGCGGCGGCGTGCTGGTGAGGACGACCACCGGCCTGTTGAGCGTGCCTCCAAGGGTGACGTTCGCGGTCACGCCCTGGAAATGACGCGCTGCGTGCGGATGTCGAGCGCCGGATCGAGCGTCATCGGTGCCGTCGAATCGGACCACCCCGTCGCGCAGGATGTCGAAGCGCCGTCCCTGAAAGTCGTAGGTGCCGCGCACGGTGTTGACGCGACCGACCAGCCGCACCTGATCCCACGGCACTTTGCTGACCCACAGATCGCCGCCGAGCGTGACGTTGATCGCACCGAGCCCGATCGGCGCGCCGGGCGCCTGCAGGTCGTTCGCCTTGACGACCAGATCGTTCGGAACCGTCAGGTGCACCTCAATCTGCAGCGGATCGAACAGGCTGCCGGTCGGTTTGGCCTCGTCGTTCGCGTACGCAGACCTGGTCGGTCGCATACGGCGAGTCGTTCAGTCGCGACAGCATCTCGTCGAGGTCGACTTGACCGGTATTGACCGCCAGTTCGCCGTCGATTCTCGGCGCGCTCAGCTGTCCGGCGATTTCGAGGTCGCTGTCGAGTCGGACGTTCCCCAGCTTGTTGTCGACGATCTTGAAGTCGCGCGACGTCACGAACAGCTGGACGCCGCCAATCTGTCCCTCGTGAATGGCCAGATCACCGGTGATCGACAACGCCGCGTTGTGGTTGTCGAGCACGTAGAGGTTGTCGATGTGCACCTTGTCGGGAAGCAGATCGATCTTCCCGCTCATGTTGGTGTACGCGACTCCGGTCGTCCACCGCCGTAAAAGCGCCGTGCGCGATTGAAACCGTGCCGTTGGGCCGCGGATCGGAGGCCGAGCCGACGACATCGATCTTGGCCTGAAGCGTACCGGTCACGTTGGTCACGGCTTTCGTGAAGCCCTGTACCAGACCGAGATCGATCGGCGTGCTCTCGACGTGCAGATCGATCCGATCTTCGGGCCGTCGCCGAACCGGCGTCGCCTGAGATGCCGCCCTTCCACAACGCGGCCGGCACGTACCCCTTCGCCGTCAGATATGTGGTCGGATTCTGCTGGAGCTTGGTGTCGATGGTCACGCCCGCTTCCGCGTAGTGCACCGTGCCGTCGAAACGGTCGTAGCGAAACTGCCTGGAAGCCGCCTTGTGTGACCGCAAACGTCCCGTCGACCGACGGTGCGCTCGTGGTGCCGATGACCGTCGCCGAGGCGTTGAGGCGCCCGGTGAACTGCGGCGGCTGGAGCAGCAACGCGTTGACGCCGGCGACGTCGACGTTGGTCAGCGTGACGTTCAGGGCCTGGCCGTTGCGACCAAAGGCGCCGTCGGCGGCAATCTGCTGGTCGCCGTTCGCCAGCGCGACGTGATCGACGGTCACGACGCCGTCCTTCGCGTAGCGGATGGTTGCGGGTTGATCGCCCGCGAGCTGCCACGCCTGGCCCTGCGCCTGCAGATCGAGCCGCTTCAAGTGCACTTCCTGATGGTCCGGATGGATCAGCGCCGATCCTGAGAGCGTGGCCGTACGTTGCGGCTGCTTCGCGGTCGCGTCGAAATCCAGCTGCTGATCCCGATAGGTCGTCTTCGCGTCGAGTTCGTTGACGTTCTGCCCGCCGACCGTGACGAAGGTCGCATGCGTCGTCGCATCCACCGTCGCACGGCCGGGATCGAGCTCGGGAATCTTCGCAGTGACGTCGCTCGCGACCGTCAGCGCACTGACGTCGCCGTACGCCAGATCGCCAGCGGCGACGTTACCGGTCACCTGAAGCTCGAGTCTGTTGCCGGTCACCGTCGCGTCAACGTTGGCGATGCCGCCGAGCGGGACGTCGACCAGCTTTCCGATCGACGCCAGGTCGGTGGCTTCTGCGTGCACCTGAAGATTCGAATTGCCGGTCTCATCGAGCGCCAGTTGGCCGTGTGCGGTGACGTTGACGTCCGGACCCACCGCCTCGAACGCGCGAATGTCGCCGGTGGCGTTATGGTAGGCGCCATCGACGGACGCGCGCGTCAACTCGACTCCGCCAAGCGTCGAGGGTCCGAGCGTCAGCTTGCCGTCGGCCTGAACCCCGTCGACGGTCACGCCGCTCGAGACGTGCGCGATCGTCGCATCCACGGCGAGCGAGCCGGCGAGCCGGCCTTTCAGTTGAGGATTCGCGCTCGCGACCGCCGGATCGAGCTCTGAAAAATCGCCGGTTGCCTTTACGTGCGCAGTGTCGCCGGAGACGGTGGCGTCGAACGCCAGACTGCGAAATCGTGCCGCCGAGCGATCGCGGTATCGGTCAGCGTCCCGTTGGCAGCGACATCGAGAGTCTTCAGCGTCGTACCGCGACCACCGATCGTCACATGACCGTTGATCCGGCCGGCGTAACGGTCTTCCGCCAGCGCCGGGAGCTGAAACTCGCGGCCGACGCGCTGAAGGTCGAGCGTCGGCAATCGTCGCGTCAGCGTGGTAGTTGACGTCCTTGCCCGCGAGCGTGACATTGGCCGTGGCACCGGCGGCAATCTGCGCGCCCGCGATCGTCGTCGGCTCGAACCGCAAGTCCACCCTCGTCGCGGCTGCATCGGCGGCCGATGACGGGCCTCCGATCGAACCGGCGGCGTGATACGAAGCGCTCACGTCGGTCGCCGCCGGCGGAACCTGAAGGCTGTTTCGGCAGGCGGCGCACATCGAGATGCCTGACGTCTCCGTCGGAGATCGTAGGCGGTGTCCCGATTGCTGGATCGCTGTGCCGGCAGTGTGATGTTTCCGGAGGCCGTCACGGTCGCGCCGTACGCGCCGGCGCGCGCCTCCGCAATCCGCAGACGGCGGCCGTCGACCGTGGCCTTCGCATGAATCCGCTCGGCGACATAGCCGGCGGCCACCGTGCGCGGCGAATCGAGCTCGATGTCGCCGTGCAGCGCATCAACGTTGGCGAGCGCCTCGCCGGACAGGTTGACTCGCGCATCGGCGGTGATGTCGCTCTTCTGTTTCGGGTCGTTCAGGATCGGGGCGAGATCGAGATGACGCACGGACAGGGAGCCGGACACCGACTGGCCCGGCGCTTCACAGGTCCGCGACGACCGTCGCCGCTGACGCGGCCCGCCGACGACTGCAGTTCATGTCGACGTTCAGTCGGTCGAACGGTCCCGCCAGTTTCAGTTGAACGACGGCTGCGAGTCGGATTCCTGCCAGCGCCGGCACCACCTGCGCGATTTCCGGCATCGATAGCTTGTCCGAGCTGACCTGGAGATTGAACACCGGCCTGGTGAGGTAGTGCTGGATCGCGCCGTCGACCGATACCGATGATTCCGCAGTCCGCAGCGCCAGCTTGTCGACGAAGACGGTGTCGTCCTTGACCGACACGCCGCCGGACAGCGCATTCAGCGCGATCGCCGGCGTCGGAGACGCGAAACGACACATGGGAGATCTCGATCGAATAGCGAACCGGCTCGTACTTGAACGACAGCTGCGGCGTCGAGATGATCGATCCGCTTCGGCACGTCGACGCCCGACGGCATCGACCGGCGATTCGAGCACGACCGAGCCGTCGCTGATGCCGATCGCGTCGATCGCCATCGGCCTGGCCGGACCGCTGCGGTCGGCCTCGTTCGCCTGCTTCTTGATGAGCGCGGCTCAGCGACCAGGTGTCGCCGTCGCGCCGCAGGTAGATGCACCGGCTGGTTCAGTCGAATGCTGATCGACCGACAGCCCTTCGCGATCAGCTCGAAGACGTTGTAGTCGAGCCCGAGGCTCCTTGACCGCGACCACCTGGCTGCCGTCCATCGACACGCCGACGTTCTCCATCTCGACGCCGAAGAACAGGTTGCCGCCCAGCCGCTCGATCGACAGCGTCGCCGTTCAGGTACTGGTTCGCCTCGCGCACGATGTAGCCGCGCAGCCAGTTCTTGAACCACGCGGTCTGCGACACGATCGCGGCAGCGGCGGCCGCGCCAACAACCAGGGTCGCGACGATCGTCAGCGACGTGGACGAAGGCGCCGCACCTCAGTAGGCCTGTCCGATGCTGAAGTGGATCCGCCACCGGCGCGTCTGCGGCTCGCCGTTGACCTGAAGATTGGGAATCGGATTGAGCTGATAGCCGAAGTCGAAGCGCATCGGGCCGACCGGCGTCTGGTAGCGAAGACCGGGACCGATCGCGTATCGCAGGTCGGTCAGATCGTATGCCCACGACTTCGCCCAGACGTTGCCGACGTCGAGGAAGAACACGGCGCCGAAGTTGCCGCGCAGCATCGCGCGCAGTTCCTCGCTGAACGCAAGCATGCTGTCGCCGCCGATCGGCAGTCCGGACTCGGTCAGCGGGCTGATTTCGAAGCGTCCCCAGCCGCGAACGCTGGTCGCGCCGCCGAGAAAGTAGCGTTTCGCGAACGGGATGTTCGCTTCGTCGTCGTCGGCCGGACGGAGGTTGCCGAATTGGAGCCGGCTGGCGAGCACGAGGTTGTCGCTGATCGGCAGGTAGTGGCGGACATCGCCGGAGGCGTTGACGAAGTTGAAGCTGCCGCCGCAGGATCTTGCCCGCGTCTTCGACGTGCAGCGACATCTGATAGCCGTGATGCGCGTTCAGCAGGTTGTCGGCGGTCGAATGCTGAAAGTCGAAGCCGACGGCGCTGATGGTGCCGTTCTGCTCGCCGGTGTCGGGATTCAGGCCGAGCGCGATCAGACTGCTCCGCAGCGACGGATCGTTCAGCACGGTGTCGGAGATCGTGCTGCTGTCGTGCTCGTTGGTGAGCGACACCGTCCACGAGGTGTTCGGGTTCTCGCGGTGCGTGACCGAGACTTTGCCGCCGGTGATGATCGAGTTGTAGGCCGGCGTGAAGGTGTACCACTGCTGGCCGTCGACACCGAGCGAGAAGTGCGGCTCGATGAAATACGGCTGTTTGAAATCGAGCCGGACACCGCGATCGAGCGACGACCAGCGCACGTGGACGCCGGCCGAGCGCGCGCCGCCGAGGAAATTCAGGTGGTGATACTCGGCGTCCACCCGCGCCTTTTCTTCGGTGCCGTAGCCGACGCCGAAGTTGACGCGCTGGTGATTGCCCTCGGCCACGGTGACCCGCACCGGCACGTCATCGGGCTGCTGGTCGGTATTGAGCGGCTCGACGTTGGCGAACTGAAACAGCTCCAGACCGTACAGGCGCCGCTGCGAGTTCTGCACCTTGCTGCGGTCGAACAGCTCGCCGGGCTTGAAGGTGAGCTCGCGTTCGATGACGTTGTCGCCGACGCTCTTGTTGCCCGGCCACTTCGATCGTGCCGAAGTGCGCCAGCTTGCCCGGGTCCGCCGTGAAGGTCATCGCCGCCTGCCGGCCATCGCTGCCGTCGTCTTCGCCGGTGGACACCTTGGCGTAGGGAAAGCCGTGATCTTTCAGCTCGTTCACCGCCATCTCGTGGGTCGCCACGACAACCTGCCGATCGCGCGGCTGTCCGACCTTGAGCGGCGCCTGGTTCTTGAGGTCGGCGAGGTGCTCGGGCGGAATGCCTTCGAATCCGGCGAAGGAGACGACGGCCACGACGACCGGTTTGCCTTCGCTGATGGTCACGGTCAGGTCGACGCCGTCCTGCTTGTCGTTGAGCTTGACGTCGAACGCCGGTGACGCGCGCGTCGGGAAAGCCGCGGTCCGCGTAGAACGCCTGGATGCGCTTGAGGTCGGCGTCGAAGCGGGAGCGGTCGAAGAAGTATTTCTTGCCCCAGGGGATGCGGGAGCTCGATTTGGTGGCGAGCGCCGCCTTCAGCCGGCCTTCGTCGACCGACTGGACGCCGTTGAACTTGAGGCTATGGACGACGACCGTGCCGTCGTCCTGGCAGCCGACCATCGAGAGCGTGCACGCAAGGATTGCACACACCGACCACCTGACGCGCATCGCGAGCATAGAGAACCATACCCCGTGCCAGATGGGATTGCCCCGATCACTTTTCTTCCGTGATCGTCGGTTTGCCGGCCGTGACCGCGAACATGACGCCGAGTCCGACGACGATCACGAGAGCGATCGCCATCCAGGCGCCGCTGACGTGCGCGAGAACGCCGCCGTGCCAGAGCGCGAGAACGCGCCCCGAGCACGAGCACGAAAAAACCAAGCAGATACAGGTTAATGAATTTCATGGTGAAGACCTCTTCCAGATGGCCCCCTGAGGATAGGACCGGTTGAAGGTGTGCCGGGCCAAGGACTGGACCGGCGGGGTTACGGGGCGATCGACGACTGACGACTGAAGACCGAGCCAGTGCTCGGTCTCCAGTCGCAGGGATTGCGCTATCTCAGGTTGACGACCAGCGCCGCTCGACGATTGAGGCGGCGGGTCTCTTCACGGCTGTTGTCGTACTTCGGACGCTCTTCGCCGTAGCTCACCGTGTGCAGCCGATCGGTCGAAACACCGCGGCTGACCAGGTAATCCTTGACGGCGTTCGCGCGGCGGTCGCCGAGCGCAAGGTTGTACTCGGCGGTGCCGATGCTGCAGGTGTGGCCTTCGATTTCCACGCGCAGCGTCGGGTTGTCACGAAGGCTCGTAATCGCCTCGTCGAGCACGCGAGTCGCTTCCGGCCGCAGCGAGTAGCGGTCGAAGTCGAAGTACACGTCTTCGAACGTGTAGTTCTTGACCGGCGCCTTGGTCACCTGGATGTTGACCGTGTCGGACGCCGTCTTGTTGTCGGTCGGGCAGGTCACGGTGACCGTCACCGGCACGGTGCCCTCCTGGTTCGGCGCGGTCCACCGCGTCGACCGTTCGGACGGCTGAGCAACGACGCCGTTCGGCGCCGCCCAGCGATACGTGACGGTGCAGCTGATCGAATCGGTGACCGTGGCGGTGACCGTCGAGCTCTGGCCAACTTCCACCGTGCACGGGTTGCACGCGGCCTTCACCGACAGGTTGTGCGCCGGTGCGGGAGCCGCTGCAACCACCGGCGGTGGCGGTGGCGGTGGAACCGGCGGGACGTACTTGCGCACGCCGGGGTGGTAGCCGATACGGAACTGATAGTCCACGTAGTCGCCGGTGACGTCCGGTTCGTTGGTGAACGAGCCGATGCGGCTGAGTGCCGGGAAGTTCCAGCTCAGACCGGCGCCGGCGAAGAAGCCGCCCTTGCCCTGGAACGTCACGCCCAGCGTGAACCGCGTCAGGTTCTCGGTGTTCGAGGTGATGGGGGCGAAGCTCAGATCGGTGCCGATCACCGACGTCCCGCTTTGGAGCGTCGTCGTGCCGCTGCTCGGCGCCTGACCGTTCAGTTCGGCGACGCCGCGGATCATGCCGCGAGACGGGAACGCCGCACCAGCGCCCCAACGGAATGCCGCGCCGGGTGTATTGAACCCGTCGGGATTGCCGAGGAACTCGTAGCCGAGGTAGCCCGCGACTTCGACCTTGTGATTGTCGGTTTCCTTGCTGACGATGGCGTCGAAGATGAAGTCCGGCTTGCCGGTGCTGACGCCCGCGTCAACGCTGCCGGTCGGCAGCTTGACCATGCCGCGTACGGCGAGAGCCATGGGCTTCTGCTGATACTGCGACCAGAAGTTGTACTTCGCGCCGAGATACAGGTCGCCGACGTTGTCGCCCGTCCAGTACTGGTGAACCTTGGGATAGGCAGGAATGACACCGCCGACGGCTGGATCGGTATTGAACAATGGCCGGGTATCGCGATCGATGCGTGTATCCACCAGGAACGAACCGAAGATTTCGTCGCTGCCCTTCAGACCGTACGCGAACGTGCCGGCGAAGTCGCCGACGTTCGTGTAGCCCTCTTGCCAGTTGGTGCCCCGGCGGTAGACGCTACCTGACCACTTTCCGTCGGGCAGCACTTCGGCTGTCGGCACAAACCACAACCCAGTGTCGCCGAAGAACGTGTTCGTGGCCGGACGTGTCTCCATCGGCGGCGTGCTCGCCGACGAGGATGCCGTTTGGGATCCCGACTGACTCTGATCCGTGGATGTCCCGGAAGGACCGGACTGCGCGCTCGCGCTCACCGCGACCGCGCACGCCAATGCCCATCCCAACACTACGCGTCTTACCATTGTTAGTCGCCTCCATCGCGTCTGCTCGCGCGTACTTCTCATTCTCCATTGTCGGCTGGAACGCGCTCGCTGATCACGTCATTATTACCAGTCTGGCTCACAATATCGCTCGTGGACTCCGGGAGGCGGCCGCGACCTCCTCTGCTGACCTGACCGCCCTTGCGGCCGGCATTGCGGGCTTCGTCGGCCGTCCACTCGTGGGCGGTGCCTTTCTCGTGTGCAGCGCGACCACCTTTGCTCGCAATTTCACGCTGCTTCTCCGGGGACATCGATGCAAACCCGCGCCGTTCTTTTCGTTCAGCCATAGTCACTGCTCAGCCCTCCGTCTGGTTGCTCTGATAGCGTCCGACCGTATACGGACCCTTGGGATCCGGCTGCGGAGGAGGATCCTGCACGCGCGGGGGACGCGGCTCGTCGAGCGGCGTCTCAGGCGCCTCGTCCCCGTCCTCGTCGTCCTCGGAGGGGTCGTTCGGCAGAATACTCACGCTCGACCAATATCAAACTCCGTGCCTCTTTTGGCGGAAGCGACGGGTCGCTAAATGACTGATTTTCATGGAGGTTGGGCGCTGGCCCACCGAAATTGAGTAACCGGCGTTGCAGCAGATCGCTACAGAAGGGCTGGGGGAAGTAGCGAATGACTGCGCTAGGTGGCGAGAGGAACCGACGCGCGGACCGGCCTGAAGTAGTCGCATTCGGCGCAGTTGCGCACGTCGAACTGGTAGCCGACGACCGGAAACCACATCGGGTGGGCGCAGAACAACAGTTCGCCGTCAGCGATCGTGTGCAAGCCGACGTCAGGAGGGATGTCGCGGGTGCGGCGGCCGTACCAGCAGGCGCGATGCCGGGCTTCAGGGTCGGACGGGTTCACTTCGCCTGTTGCGGTACGTAGCCTGGCGGCAGCGCCGCGCCGTCGCCGAAGAAGAAATCTTCCATGTGCTTGGCGACGAGTTCCTGCGCTTCCTTCTGCCACGGCATCAGCCGGTACTCGTTGAGGATCATCTTCATGCGCTCCTCCCAGAGCTTCCAGGCATCCTCCGACACGTTGTCGAAGACGCGCTGACCGAGCTCGCCTGGCCACGGCGGCGTGTCGAGCCCGGGCAGTTCCTTCTGAAACTTGACGCACATCACCTTGCGCCCGCTCTTGTTGGTCGACAGGCGGCGGCGGCGTCGAGGGCCCGCAGGAATCAGCCATGCTCGCGATTGTAGTGTACTTGCCCGGGTGCGAGCAGCGGGAATTCCGGTCGATCGTGAACCGCAGCGCGCGCGTGCGCCGCGCGCAGCGCCTGTTCGACGTCCCCGACAGTCGCGCGCACGCGCGAAGATGAAACCGAGATAGCTCGCGCCTTCCGGCAGCGGCACCAGCACCTGATCCGCCTTCGCGGTGATCCGCACGTCGTCGACGCACGGCAGCCGGCGCGCCTCGTCGACGCCGGCGACGCCGCGATAGATGCCGCGCCGCGGAATCGGAATCATCATCACGCCCGGACGCAGACCGCTCCCGACGATAGTGCGAGGGGTCCTCGCCGAGCGCGTGGCGCAGGAGCAGCTCCTCCAGCGCAATCTCGGACGGCCGACCCGGCATCTCGGACTGGAAACGCAGTGCTCGCGCACAGAGCCCGCCGATCGGCCGCGCGGCGACCTCGAGGACGAAAACCCGCAGCACGCCGGTTTCAGAGTTGACGCGGCATTCCGCATGAACGGGACCGTGGCGCAGGCCGATCGCCGCGGCCGCGTTCGCGACGGCGGCCGCGATCGCGCCCTGAACCTCGATCGAGGCGGACGACGGCGTCACGTAGATCGTCTCCTCGAAGAACGGTCCGTCGAGCGGATCGGGCTTGTCGAACAGCGCCAGCAGCTGAAGCCGACCGTGGTGCATCAGCCCTTCGACCGCGTACTCGACGCCGGGGATGAACTCCTCGACGAGCGCGATGTCGAGCGCGGCGTCGCGTTCGGCACGAATCTCTGGCAGCCGCAAGCAGGGCGCGCAAGCGGTCGAACGCCGCCGCCAATTCGGCCGCGATCGTTGGCCCGCATCACGCCGCGGCTGCCGGACAGCGCCACCGGCTTGACGACGCAGGGAAAGCTCGACGGTGTCACCGCGGCTGGATCGTCGCCAGGCGGCAGCGTGAAGAACCAGGGCACTGGCAGGCCGGCGTCGCGCAGGCGCTCGCGGGTGAGCAGCTTGTTCCGGGCCACGCTGCGGCGCCCGGCGGATGCCCGGCAGGCCGAGCGCTTCCGCGACTCGCGCGCCGATCACCGTCGGCCGATCGCCGACGACCAGCACGCCGTCGATCGGCGCGGTCTTCGCCGCTTCGACGATCGCCGCAACCGCCGAGGCCTCCTCGTCGGAGAAGCGGATCGGGATCGCATCGTCCTGCCACGGGTCTTCGAGCAGATGACACCGATCGGTCGCGAAGACGAGCTCCACCCCGAGCCGCTCCGCCGCTTCGCCGAAGGCGCGCGTCTGGTAGCCGGTCGTCGTGGCTAACAGCAGGACGCGGACATCGCTGTCACCCGGCTATACAGAGCCACCTGCTCTGCATTGGGCTCGGCTCAACAGTACCACGGCTCGTTCAGGTACGGCACCGTCGCGCGGGCGCGGGCCGGACGTGGATCGGGCGGCGCAGGCGACAGACCTGCCCGTTCGCGTGCCAGCGCGCTGATCTCGTTCGAACAGCGTGCGTCGATCGGCGGTCAGCTGCACGCCGACGAGCGCCATCACCTCGGCGCTGCAGGCTGTCGACGCGCGGGTCCGGATGCGACCACCGATACGTCAGCGTCGTCGCATCGAATCCACCGAGGTGCCGCCGCATCTCGTCGAGCTCCAGCAGCCGTGACCCATCCGGCACCAGCAGTCGGATGGCGAGCTGAATCGGCGCCACGTGCTCGACGAGATCGAGCTGCTCGATGGTCTCGAGCAGATCGCAGTACGACTCGAGCGTCAGCCACGGATGAAACGCGACGAACGTCGGCGCCAGCGTGATCCCGGCGTCGCGGCACACGCCGACCGCGTCGATGAAGTCCGCGCGCGTGTGGCCCTTGTCGAACACGCGCGAGCACGCGATCGTCCACCGATTCGACGGCGCTCGTGACGAACGCGCAGCCGGTGGCGCGCCAGCCGCGGGAATCAGATCGCGATGGCGCAGCAGATGCTCGACCTTGATCGTGACGTCGTAGCTGACCGATGGATGGGCCTCGTGCAGCGCGGCGACAACCCGCATCGCGTGCGTCGGGCCGTTGAAGAAGTCCGGATCGCCGAACGTGATGTGTTCCGCGCCGGCGGCGACCTGCGCCGCGATGTCGGCCAGCACGATCTCCGGCTGCACGACGCGAAACTGGCCGTTGTAGATCGGCACCACCGGACAATGCCGGCACAGGTGACGGCAGCCGCGGCTGGCTTCGGTGTAGCCAACCATGCGACGCCCGCCGTCCGGCTGCTGCAGCGTCGCGTAGGCCGACAGCGCCGGCAGCCCGCTTCGGTCGGGGATCAGGAAGTGGATCTTGGGCAGCCTCGCCGTCTTGACGCAGAGTTCGCAGAGATCGCAGAGGTCGGAACACCTTTGCCGGACGCAGCTCCGAACGTGCCCGACCGACTCTGCGGCCTCTGCGCGCTCTGCGCTCCGAGCTCTCGTGCGATGGCGGCGAGGTCCTCTTCGAATTCACCGCCAAGCACGTCGGTGACGCCGAGCGATCGCAGCCACTCGTCGTTCAGCGGCGCGTAAAGTCCGAAGGCGCACAGGCGGGCGGCCGGATTGCCGACGTGCACCCGGGCGATCACGGGCCCGGCGAGGCGCGTCGCGGTGTGCATCGGCAGGTGAAACGCGACCAGATCGGCGGAGGCCACGTCCGCTTCACGCAGTCGTTCCTTCGCGAGGTCGAGACACGCGACGCTCCAGCCCTCGGAACGCAGCCACGCCGCCGCCGAGGCCACACCAAACGGTTGGCGTCCCATCTCGTAGGTGCTGATGAGGACCGCGCTGCGCGTCACGACACAATCATTGTATTCTTCCGGCACCATGCCTGTTGCCGTCGCGGCGCCCGCTTCGTGCACGACCGCGCATTCTTCGGTCATCCCCGCGGGCTCTCCACGCTCTTCTTCACCGAGATGTGGGAACGATTCAGCTACTACGGCATGCGGGCGCTGCTGATCCTCTTCATGACCGCGCCGATCGCCGCCGGCGGCCTCGGTTTCGACACCGCGGTCGCTGGCGCAATCTACGGCCTCTACACCTCGATGGTCTACATGACCAGCCTGCCGGGAGGCTGGATCGCGGACCGCCTCATCGGTCAGCGGCGCGCGGTGCTCTACGGCGGCATCATCATCGCGATCGGCCATTTCAGCATGGCCTTTCAGTCGCTCGCGATCTTCTACATCGGCCTCACGCTGATCGTCGTCGGCACCGGATTCCTCAAGGGCAACACCGCGGTGATCGTCGGCGGGCTGTACGGGCCCGGCGATACCCGACGCGACGCCGGCTTCTCCATCTACTACATGGGGATCAATCTCGGCGCGTTCATCGCGCCGCTGGTGTGCGGCTATCTCGGCCAGCGCGTCAACTGGCACGTCGGGTTTGCGGCGGCCGGCCTCGGCATGATGTGCGGCATTATCCAGTACGTCATGGGCGGCAAGTATCTCGGAGACGCCGGCCTCTACCCCTCGCCGGCGGCGTCGCCTGAAGCCGCGCGCGACGCTCAAGGCGCGTTCGACGATCGGCGGCGCGCTCACCGTCGTCGCGATCGTCGCCATCGTCTTCGGGATGTATTCCGGAGCGATGCCGATCACCGCGAAGCAGGTCGCCGACGTCGCCGGCTACGTCCTCGTCGGCATCGTCATCGTGTTTTTCGCGTGGCTGTTCTTCGCCGCAGACTGGACGCCGGCGGAACGGCGGCGCCTCTACGCCATCGCCGCACTGTTCATCGCGTCGGCGATCTTCTGGTCCGAGTTCGAACAGGCCGGTTCGACGTTGAATCTGTTCGGCGATCGCAACACGCGGCTGTCGGTCTTCGGATGGTCTTTCCCGAGCAGCTACTACCAGTCGCTGCAGCCGCTCTTCATCATCAGTTTCGCGCCGGTGTTCGCGTGGCTCTGGATGAAGCTCGGGCGACGCGAGCCCTCGAGCCCGGCGAAGTTCGGCCTGGGCCTGCTCGTTTGTCGGCTCCGGCTATCGCGGTCCTGGTCGTCGCGGCCACGCTCGCGCAAAACGGCGTCCTCGTGTCGCCGTGGTGGCTGGTCGTCACCTACCTGCTGCACACCTGGGGCGAACTCTCGCTCAGCCCGGTCGGCTTGAGCGCGACGACGAAGCTCGCGCCTGCCCGCGTCGTCGGATTGATGATGGGCGTGTTCTATCTCGCGATTTCGGTCGGCAACTTCGTCGGCGGTCGGCTCTCCTCACTCTACGGATCGATGCCGCTGCCGAGTCTGTTCGGCGCCATCGCGGCCGTCGGCCTGGCGGCCGGATTCGTGTTGTTCGCACTGACGCCGCCGATCAAGCGGTTGATGGGGGACGTGAACTAGGGGCTGTGGGCTGGGGGCTGGGGATTCGAGATGGCCTTCGAGGAATACAAGAAGAAACGCGACTTCAAGAAGACGCCGGAGCCTGAAGGGACGGTCGCGGCCGAGCCGCGGTCGCGCGGTTCTTCTGCGTCCAGAAGCACCTCGCCAGCCACCTGCACTACGACCTCCGCCTCGAGCACAACGGCGTGCTGCTGTCGTGGGCGGTGCCCAAAGGGCCGTCGCTCGATCCGAAAACAAAGCGCCTGGCCATGCACGTCGAGGATCATCCCGTCGCGTACGGCGACTTCGAAGGCGTCATTCCGGAAGGCTACGGCGCCGGCATCGTGATGCTCTGGGACCGCGGCACCTGGACGCCGGAGCAGGACGATGTGGACGCGGCGCTGAAGAAGGGCGACCTGAAGTTCACGCTCGACGGCTACAAGCTGAAAGGCTCGTGGGTGCTGGTGAAAACCAGTGGTCGTTTCTACGGCGCGCGCGACGGCGGCGAAGGCCGCAGCTGGCTGCTGATCAAGCACAAGGACGACTGGGCCGGCGACGTCGACATCGCGGAGTTCGCGCCGCGCAGCGTGAAGAGCGACGGCGACTTCGAGGACATCCTCGCCGAGGACAATCCCGCCATCTGGCATTCGAACCGCCCCGCCAAGGGCGGCGACACCGGCAAGATGTTCGAACAGATCATCCAGAAAGCGGCGCTACTCAAGAATCAGCGACAACCCGACACCAAAGACACCGGGAAAAAGATCGCAAAACCAAAAGCGACCCCAGGGAGTTCCAGGACGTCAAAGAAGAAGGCCTGAATGTGCGCCTCCTTCCATCCGCTTTACTGGCCATCGCCGTCGTTGGATTTCAAGACGCCTCGGTTCGACAAATCGATCTCACGCTGACCGAGGGCACATCGATGGCGGCCGCGGCATCGCCCGACGGCCGCTTCATCGCCATCGATCTCGTCGGCGCGATCTGGATTCTGCCGATCAGCGGCGGCGCAGCCACCAAGATCACGCCCGATCTGTTCGAAGCGCGGCAGCCGACCTGGTCGCCTGACGGCAACACCATCGCCTTCCAGGGATACGACGATGGGGCCTGGCATGTGTATACGATTGCGCGGAGCGGTGGGGAACCGAAAGCGCTGACGAGCGGCGTTTTCGACGACCGCGAGCCCGCGTGGTCGCACGACGGGAGCAGGATCGCCTTCTCGTCCGATCGCGTTGGCGGCATCACGACGATCTGGACCGTGAACATCGCCAGCCGCGAGATCAAGCGGATCAGAAGGCGATCAACGCCGCCGGTGGCCGGATTGTGGCAGGCACCGACTCGCCGCTCGTGCCTTACGGTCTTGGACTGCACGTCGAACTCGAAGCCTACGTGCACGCCGGCCTGACGCCGTTTCAAGCGCTGCTCACCGCGACGGTCAACGCCGCGCAGGCGCTCGGCCTCGCCGACGAGATCGGCACCATCGAGCCGGGCAGGCGCGCCGACCTGACCTTTCTCGGCGGCGATCCCCTGGTGGATATCAAGAACAGCCGCGACGTGCGACGCGTGATGAAGGGCGGACGGATCTACACCGTCGCAGAGCTGCTGAAACAGCGGTAGTGTCCGGCTTCAGCCGGACCGGGACCGTTCAGTTCGCTGTCAACAGTCGCCGGGACAGCACGCTCCAGATGGCGTAGGCCAGACGCATTCGATCGTGACGGGCGATTTCGCTCGTCCAGAATTCCCCGCCAACCAGTTCGCAGTGATCGGGCAGCGCACCGATCGCGAGCGGCTCCTTGTGCTCGAGCGCGTAGCGGCCGAGCACCTGCGGCGAGGGGAACTTCGTGTTCGCGATCACGACGTCGACCTTGCGTCCGGACGCCTCTTCGATGCGGGCCACGGCGTCGGCGGCCGTGAATCCGACCATGCCGCGCCCTTCCGTCAGCAGATTGGCGATGAGGATCGACCGGTCCGCTGCATCGTCGCCAGCGCGTCCGCGACGCCCTTCACGAGAAAGATCGGCATCAGGCTGGTGTAAAAGCTGCCGGGACCGATGATGACCGCCTCGAAGCCGCCGATCGCCTGCGCCACGAGCGGGATGAATCGAAACCGACGGCTCGAGCCAGATCCGTTCGCACGAATCGTCCCGACGTCTGACCGGCGTCCACTTCGACCTCGCCGCGGGTGGACGAGCCGTCACCGTACTCGGCGCACACCGACGCCTGTTCGACGCTGACCGGCCAGACGCGCCCGCTGCATCCGAGCAGCGCGCGCAGTCCGTCGATGGCGTCGAGGAAATCGCCGCTGTAGCGCTGCATCATCGACAGCAGCAGGTTGCCGCCGGTGTGACCGCCGAGCCGCGCATGTTCGAGCGTCGGCAGCCGCGCCAGCAGGACGCGGCGCGCCTCCCGCGTGTTGCGCGACAGCGCCAGCGCGCACTTCAGAATGTCGCCGGGCGGCAGGACGCCCAGCTCGTCGCGCAGCTGTCCTGAGCTGCCGCCGCTGTCGAACATCGTGACGACGGCGTTCAGACTGCAGCCAGGGATTGTGTTTGAGTCCACCGAGCAGACTCGGCAGACCGGTGCCGCCGCCGAAGCAGCCGATGTTCACGCGACGAAGGTTCATGCGCCGCTCATTGTAGTCCTTGGTGCTTGCCCGAGGACCCGAGCCCCGAGCCCCAAGCCCCAGAGCGTCTCACCGAACAGAACCCGTACAATGACGGCATGGCCATTCCCGACGCGGTCCAGGATCTCGAGCGAGAGCTTCGACGTATTTTCGGCAGCCGGCTGCAGTCGCTGTCGATGTACGGACTCCGCGCTCACCCCGCGCACGACCCGCACGATTCCCACGGCGGCCACGAACACACCAAGCCGCCCACCCGGACGCTGGTGGTGATCGAATCGCTGACCGCCGACGATCTTCGCGCGTGCGCGGCCCTCGTCGAGTCGTGGCACGAGGCGGGCCTGGCGACGCCGCTGCTGGTCGCCGCCGGCGAGTTCGAACGATCGCTCGACGCCTTTCCGCTCGAGTTCGGCGCCATCCTCGCCGATCACGTCGTGGTGTCGGGACGCGCGCCCTTCGACGCGGTGACGGTCGATCCGGCCGACATCCGGCGCGCGTGCGAAGTCCAGGCACGCAGCCACCTGATTCACCTCCGCGAGAGCTTCCTCGAAACCCGCGGCAACGCCGGCGCTCTGGCGGTGCTCATCACGCGGTCGGCGGCAGCGTTCGCCGGTCTCATCACCAGCCTCGCCCGCCTCGACGGCCACACCGGACACGACGCGGCAGCCGCGGCGCGACACGTCGAGCGGCTGGTCGGTGTGCCTGGCGGGCAGATCACCGACGTCACCCGGCTCGGCGGGACTGAACGATATCTCGTCGGACGAGGCGACGCCGGCTCTTCCCCACCTATCTCGACGCGACCCAGCGCATCGTCGCCTTCGTGGACGCGTGGAGCCAGCGGTGAAACGTTTGCGCGCTGCTGGTGACCTGCGCGCTCGCGGCGACGCTCTGGCTGGCGGCGACGCCGCTGCGCGCGGCGGCGCCCGAGCCGACGATTCCCGAGCTCACGCAGCCGGTCAACGACTTCGCGCCACGTGATCGACGCGGCCAGCGCCGCGCAGATGGAGCGGATGATCCGCGTCCTGCAGGCGGCGAGCGGCGACGTCGTGGTCGTGGCCACGGTGCCGACCATCGAGCCGTACGGCGACATTCGCGAGTACGCGGTGAAGATGTTCGAGAACCACGGCCGCGGCATCGGACAGAAGGGCAAGAACAACGGCCTGCTGATCCTGCTCGCGATGAAGGAGCGCA
Organism: uncultured Acidobacteriota bacterium; assembly: GCA_963711765.1. GTDB lineage: Bacteria > Acidobacteriota > Vicinamibacteria > Vicinamibacterales > CAVVIG01 > CAVQFC01. Next base: position 866,495 of record CAVQFC010000002.1, read on the forward strand.
AGGTCTGGGTCGAGGTCGGCTACGACCTCGAGGAATGGATCACCGACGGCTACGCCGGCGAAACCAGCCGCCAGTACATGACGCCCGAGTTTCGCAACGGGCGCTACGGCGCGGGTCTCGCCGGCGGGCACCGAACGCATCATCGGCCGCATCGCGCAGGGACGCAACGTCACGCTCGAAGGCGTCCGCGTCCCGAGCGGCACGGGTCAACCGCGGCGGATCGGCGCCGGTCTGGCTGCCGTTCTGATCTTCATCATCATCCTGATCCTCAGCCGCATCGGCGGCGGCCCCGGCCGGCGCGGCAGGTTCATGGGCGGCATGGGCGGCTGGTCGAGCGGCGTCGGGCCGTTCGGCGGCGGGTTTGGCGGGGGCGGCGGCGGCGGCGGTTCGGCGGCGGCTTTGGCGGGTTCGGCGGCGGCAGCAGCGGGGGCGGCGGCGGCGGTTCCAGTTGGTAGAATGCAGGTATGAAGATGACGCGAAGGACTCTCATCCAGACGACAGTGCTGGCCCTGCTCGCGCTGCCGTTGACCGGCTGCTCGTACAACAAGTTCGTCGGCCAGGAAGAGGCGATCAAGGCGCAATGGGCGCAGGTCGAGAACCAGTTGCAGCGGCGCAACGATCTGATCCCCAACCTGGTCGAGACGACGAAGGGCTACGCGCAGCACGAGGAAGGCGTCTTCAAGGACATCGCCGATGCGCGGTCGCAGCTGCTGGCGGCGAAGTCGCCGGAGGACACGATCGCGGCGGCCAACCAGCAGACCTCCGCGCTCGGCCGGCTGCTCGCGGTCGTGGAGAACTATCCGCAACCTGAAGGCGAACGAACAGTTCAATCGCCTGATGGACGAGCTCTCCGGCACCGAAAACCGGCTCGCCGTCGAACGCGGACGCTACAACGAGAAGGTTCGGAGTACAACACCTCGCGGCGCGAGTTCCCCGGCAACCTGACCGCCAAGCTGTTCGGCTTCAAGGACTACCCGTTCTTCGAGGCGCCGGCCGAAGCGAAGCAGGTGCCGAAGGTCAACTTCGGGAAGCCGACGTCATAGGGACGCCGTGCCGGCTCCGGTTGTCCTGCCATGGGAGCGGCTGCTGTGGAGCAGCCGGCCCTGGCGTCTCGCGCCGTGTCTGGCCGGCGAGCGCTATCGGCTGACCGATGTCCGGCTGCTGCGTGCCTCGCGCGAAACGATCGACGAAATCGCCCTCTCCGACATCGGCGAGGTCCAGTGCGTCGAACGCGGCGCCGATCGCGTCTTCGGCACCTCGACACTGATCGTTGCCTCTCGCCGCCCACACGTTCCGCCACTCACGCTCGCATCGATCCGGCGCGGCCCGCAGCTCGCCGCGCTCCTCGAAGTGCTCGGCAGCGATCCGGCGGCGCCGCGCGACGCGCAAGCCGTTCGCGCCGCGCTGGCCTGGGAACCGAGCTACGCGAACGTTCCACGCCAGCCAGGCCTTTGCAGGATTCGCCGGCGTCCTCCTCGCGATCGCCGGCCTCGTCATCGGCCTTCACGTCAAGACCGCGGCGGCCGTGTACGCCGCCGACGATCCGATTGCGCCTGGCGGCGAGAAGCGCGGTCAGGCCGACATCGCGCAGTTCATGGAGCGGGACGTGATGCCGTGGGCACGCAATGCGCTCGGGCGGCTCAAGGGCGGCGCCGATCGCATCACGTGCGACACCTGCCACGGCGACCAGGCTGACGCACGCGCCTGGCGGATGCCCGCGGTGGCGGCGCTGCCGCAGCCTGACCTGAGACTGCGCGGCTGGGAAACCTACAACGGCGGCATGGACGCGCAGATGCGCAACGCCATTTACGGCTATCTGGCGGAGTCCGACAACCAGACGAAGGCCACCTACATGCGCGAGGTCGTCCTTCCGGGTATGGCGCAGATTCTCCGGCGTCCGGCGTACGATTTCACGCAATCGTACGAGTACAATCGCGCCCGTCGTGCGGTCGGCTGCTATCACTGTCACCAGGTGAAATGACACGGCGCTGGCTCGTTGTCGGGTTCGCTTGCCTACTCGCTGCGTCCGGGCCTTCCGCGCAACCGGCGCCGCCGGCTGATCCGATCCTGATCCTGGTGTCCTTTGACGGCTGGCGCTGGGACTACACGACCACTGAACCGGCGCCGAATCTCCGCGCCTTCGCGGCGCACGGCGTGCGCGCGACCGAACTGATTCCCTCGTTTCCCTCTTTCACCTTCCCGAATCACTACACCATCGTCACCGGCCTCTACCCGGGACACCACGGCATCATCGCCAACATCATCGCCGACCCGGAATATCCCGAGCGGTTCACGATGTCCGCGCCGACCTCGAGAGAGGCGCGCTGGTGGGGAGGCGAACCGATCTGGGTCACGGCGATCCGCGCAGGGCCGGCGGGCCGCGGCGATGTTCTGGCCAGGTGACGAAGCGCCGATCGACGGCGTGCGGCCGACCTACTGGCGTCCGTTCGACACCAACGTCACGAGCACCGCGCGAGTGCAGCAGGTGCTGGACTGGCTGGCGCTGCCGGCTGATCAACGGCCGTCGTTCATCGCGCTCTATCTCGAGGAGGTGGACCATGCCGGCCACGACTTCGGTCCAGGTTCACCAGAGTTGCGAACGGCGGTCTCGCATCTCGATACGGCGTTGCAGCAACTGCTCGACGGCGTGAAACAAGCCGGGCTCGCCGATCGCACGACGGTCGTCACGGTCTCGGACCACGGCATGGCCGCCTCGTCCGAGCAGCGGCTGATTTTTCTCGACGACTACATCGATCTCGACACCGTTGACGTCATCGAGCCTGGCGAGTTCCTGCAGGTTGCGCCGGTCTCCGGGACGGTGGACGCACTCTACCGAAGTTTGCGCGGCAAGGTGCCGCACCTGACGGTCTATCGCCGCGACGAGATACCGGCGCGCTATCACTATCGCGACAATCCTCGAATCGCGCCGATTGTCGCGATCGTTGACGAAGGATGGATTCTGACGTCGCATCGCGCCGAGGCGAAGCGCAAACCGGACGCGAAGAAGCGGAACGGCTCTCACGGATACGACCCGGCGCTGCGCTCGATGCATGGATTGTTTGCCGCGGCCGGACCCGGGATTCGCGAAGGTCTCGTCGTCAAGCCGTTCCAGAACATCGACGTCTACGACTTCATGTGCCGGGTGCTGAATCTGACACCGGCGCCGAACGACGGCGACCCGGCAGTGACCCGTGGTTTCTTTCGCTGACCGCGCTATTTCCTGATCAACACCAGCGTCGTCTCCGCTGCGGCGTCGACGGCTTGCTGACTGAACGGCAGGTCGATTGTCGCGCCGACTGCCCAGGCCTGCGCGAGATCGCTGAAGTGTGGACTGCCGGGAGATTCGGACTGCCCCGGAGCGTTCATGGCGTGCGTTCGATCCCAGTCCGCCGCGTCGGAAACGATCTCGAACGCCGGCAGCTCAGGCGGCGGCGAGATCGGACCGATGTTGAATCGCGCGCGCGCGGCATCGGTCACCGCCAGCGGATGCGTGAAGGTGACGCTGACCGCTGACGCCGCGGCACCAGCCCGCATCTCCGCAGTCGCATCGACGAAGAGTCGCTGCTGCGCTTTGAGCGAGTCGGCGGCGCTCACGTTGCGCAGCAACGCATCCGCACGTTGCGGATTGTGCCGTGCCATCTCCAGAACCGCAGCAGCCGTAGACTGAGCCGCGGATCGTCTCCGGCTCGAGACGGTCCCGAGTTCGCCGATCGGTCGCCAGCCGCCCCAGTCGTACGCGCCGTTCCAGCCGGGCACCGGCACGGCGCCGCTCCCGCCCGTGCGCCGGGGAATCAGCGCCGCGACCTGCGAGGCTGACGCGCCGTCAACGTCCTCGAATCGAAACTCGCGCGCCGGCATCTTCCATCGGTCGAGCGCCACGCTCAACTCCTTCGACGACCGGGTGAGGTCCAGCGAAACGGCGGCCAGTTCAGGCGCCGTCCCGGACTCGACTCCGCTCCACCGGACAACGAACGCCAGGTTCCGGCCTTTATCCGACGCCACGATCGGGCCGTGGCGCGTGAACTCGTGCTCGAAGGCAAACGGCTTGGGCCGCCCCTTCACCAACACAGAATCGCGAACGATGGTGGTGTCCACCCAGCGGCCATCGTCTTCGACCTGATGCGGATTGGAGGGATTCATCTTCTCGACGTAGATGTCCTGCGTGTCGGCCTCGAATGGCGCCGCACTCCAGGCGACGCGCCGGTTGTGACCAACCGCCACCCCTGGCAGCCACGGCGCGGTTCCACCGATGACGCTCCATCCCGGCGCCTCGAGGTGAACGAGATAGCGACGCGACGGATGATCGAGCGATCGTCCCGCCCCAGCGTCCGTTCCGGTCCCCGGCCCCGATTGTTCGCGGCGGTTTGGCGGCGTCTCCGGCGCGGTCGCCGGGACTGGGGCGGCCAGGGCGACCAGAAATGGCGGCGCGCCGGCGCGCCGGATCGCGTCGCCAACCGTCGGACTCACGAACGCGAGGTCCAGACCCGGAGGCGCGACCAACGCACCCTCGCCGGCCAGCAGCGCATCGGCGCGTGTGGCGCCGACCGCCGCCGCCAGACGCGCGCGGAACACTTCATCGACGGCGTCGCCGCTGGCGGCAAAGGCGTCGGTACGATTCAGGAGATCGTTCGGCGACCACATTTCGGGAAGCCATCCCGCCAGTGCGAACGCCTCCGGCGGCCGTTCACGGGCCAGCGTCACCCACGCGTTGATGCCGCTGACGAACGCGCTCGCAATCGCCCGCGTCTCCGGACCGTAACTGGCCCACTCGACGTCGAGATCGCCGCGGTACTGCATCCGGCGGCTCATTACGTCGCGCGCCACGAAATTCGGGCCGAGGATTTCGGCGAGGCGGCCTTGACCGGCGCGCCGCCACAGGTCCATCTGGAACAAACGGTCCTGCGCCTGGACGAAGCCCTGCGCGAAAAACAGATCGTCGCGATTGCCGGCGTAAATGTGCGGCACGCCCGATCGATCGCGGACGATGCGAACAGGAGCTGAAAGGCCGGACACGGCGAGCGTGCCGGACACTTGAGCGACTAATGGTGGTTGCGGAGGAGGCGTGCGGCGGCACGGCGGCGACCGAGACAGCGAGGAAACAGGAGACACAGACAGACGACGAACCACCGAGGCGCGGGTCGCAGAGTCGATTTTCTCTGTGGCTCTGCGTCTCCGCGGCCGATCGCTTCTGTGCCTCGCTGCCTCCGTGGTAAATCGCCTCTGCGATCGCTGTTTCAGCGCTCCTGTGGTGAAGACGCCGCGGCCGGCGGCGTGACGACCGTCGAGTAGAAGCCGATCATCATCTCTTCCCACGTCTGATCGCCCCAGTGCACGTCCTTGGTCGGGTCGGGGTTGAACTTGTTGGCCGTCGAGTTGTCGTAGTGCGCGATGACCTCGAGGCGCGTCCCCTTCGGCAGCGTTTTCGGCTGGGCCAGCTCGTAGGTGATCTGCCAGTTGAAGTCGTATCGCGGCACCGAGAGAATCGTCTCCGACGTCCCGTCCGGGTAGTGCGCGATGTAGGTCATGTCCTTGCCGCGCACGTGCATGTGCGGCGTCAGCGTCGTCACCACCGTGTCCTGACGGATCAGCGTCACGCCTTTCACTTCGGCGTTGCCGTCGTTGGCGGGAATCACGAAACGCGGGATTCACGACGAGACCACCAGCCACGAGCTTGGTCGGCGGCTGCTTGGCGTAGATCACACCGACCGTCGTCTTGTCCACCGCCGCCGTGCCGTTGGTCGTGTAGTGCACCTGCATGACGAGGTCGGTGTTGCCGCGAAGCAGGCGCGCGACACCGGGCTCGAAGGTGATGCCAGGCTTGTTCGGCGTCACGCCACCGATGTAACCCGGGCCGAGGGCGCCGTTCGGGTTGAGCGGCTCGCCGGCCTTTTGCGTGAAGGCGATGACGTGGTGGACGTGCGAGCGCGCGCCGGGATTGATCTCGATCGCCTGAATCCACTTGTCTTCGGTCAGGTGAGTCGGAACGCGGAAGTACTGGTACTCGATCGCCCCGGACGCCGGAATCTGGAATTCCTCTTCCATGGTGAAGATCGCGTCCGGCTTGCCGATGGTCCAGCCGTCGGCGAACTTCGGCACGGCAGGGAGGTCCTTGTCGTCACCCTTCGGAGCGCCGGCGTCGACCCACGCGCTGATGGTCTCGATCTCCTTTTGCGTGAGCCGCGGATCGTTCTTGAAGACCCCGTGCGGGTTGTCGGAACCCCAGGGCGGCATGGTGCCGGCGACGACCCGCTGCTTGATGGAGCGGGCCCAGGGGCGCGCGTCCTCGAACGACACCAGCGACATCGGCGCGAACATCGTCGGCCGATGGCACTCGACGCAGCTCTTGTAGAAGATCGGCGCGACGTCCTTGGCGAACGTCGGCGCGGGCGTGTCACCGGCGGCAAAGGCTGACGCCGGGAGTGCGAGCAGGACCGCGAAAAGAAGCGTTCTCATGACGCCTATTTTACGGGCGACCACCCCTCGGTCCAAGATCTTTGCGACGAAGGGGCGGTTCGACGCGATGAACCGGGGTTTCACCGGACCGTCGGGTATGAAATTCCGAGCTGTTCCAGGTAGTTCTTGTACTTGGTCGGGTCGTAGTAATACTTCTTCATCTCCGGCCGGTATTTCGCCATCGTCTGCTCGTTCAGCCAGATCGCCGGTTTGTCGGTCGGACGAATCAGCGGGATGTATTTCGTGGTCTTGGTCTGGACGTTGTTGAAGTAGTCCCACGCCTGGGTCACGAGCTCGGGCTTCATCAGGAAGTCGATGACCGTCAAGGCGACGACTTTGGCCCCGACCTGGATCCCCTTGTGAGCGATCGGCGTGGCCATCGAGATCGCGTTGGCCCAGTTGTGACCGGGACCGGCTGCCATGTTCGACGGGAAGCGCAGGGTCACCGTCGGCACGTTCCACGAGATGTCGCCGATGTCGTCCGAACCGCCGCCGCGTTTCTCCTCGTCGGGAATCACCTCGCGCCCGCGCAGGGCCGGCAGCTTGGTCGGCAGGCCGATCTCGGGGACCTTCAGTTCGTGCTGCAGCGCATGGGCGAGCTTCTGGTCGGCCTCGGACCACTGCGGCAGGCCGACCTTCTCGATGTTGACCTGCATCGTTTCTGCGATGGTCTTGTTGAAGTGTCCCGGCCAGGCGGAACCGAGCACCGTCGAGGTGACCTCGGTGTCGGTCATCAGCGTCGCGGCCTGGGCCATCTTGTCGCCGATCTCCCAGAGCCGCTTGATTTCCGGATAACTCGTTTCGCGGAAGTAGTACCAGACCGAGGCATTCGGCGGGACGACGTTGGGCTGATCGCCGCCGTTGGTGATGACGTAGTGCGACCGCTGCTGAAGGCGCAGATGCTCGCGGCGGAAATTCCAGCCGACGTCCATCAACTCGACGGCGTCGAGCGCGGAGCGTCCGCGCCAGGGCGCGGCTGCGGCGTGGGCGCTCTCGCCTTTGAACGCGTACTGGACCGAGATCAGACCGTTCTGGTTGCCGTCGCCCCAGCTGACCGCGAGGTTGTCGCCGACGTGCGTGAAGATGGAGATGTCCACGTCCTTGAAGACGCCGGCGCGCACGTAGTAGGCCTTGGTGCCGACGAGTTCTTCGGCGACGCCGGGCCACAGCATCAGCGTGCCCTGCAGGTGCTGCTGCTCCATCACCTTCTTGACGGCGAGGGCGGCGGCAATCTGCAGCGGCATGCCCGAGTTGTGACCTTCGCCATGACCGGGCGCGCCTTCGATCATCGGATCGTGATAGGCGACGCCCGGCTTCTGTGACGCCTGCGGGATGTCGTCGATGTCGGACCCGAGCGCGATGACCGGCTTGCCGTTGCCCCACTTCGCCGTCCACGCGGTCGGGATGCCGGCAATGCCGTGCACGATGGTGAAGCCGTTCTGCGCCAGGATGTCGGTCAGGTACTTCGACGTCTCGAATTCCTGGAAGCCCAGTTCGCCGAAGCTGAACACCTGATCGTTCATCTTCTGGATGTTCTCGCCCATCGCGTCGACTTCCATGCCGACGTTCTGCTTGTACTGATCCAGGCGAGGATTCGCTGTCGCGGCGGCGGCCGCAGGTGGCCGCGGTAATGGCGCCTGCGGCGCGGAACTAGCCCCGAGCGACACCGTGACCATCGCGGCGATTGCCACCACCGACCATTTCACAAGGCGCATCGATTTCTCCTCCGGCTGGCGACGGACGTGGCCGCGCTACTTTCAGCCCCGCGAACGCGGCCCTGAAAGGGCCGCGCCACTAGGCCTGTTGAACCTATCGAACCTATTTTGCAGGCTTGACCGTCGTCGGATACGTGATGCCCAGCTGTTCGAGGTAGGTCTTGTACTTCGTCGGATCGTAGTAGTACTTCTTCATTTCGGGCCGGTACTTCTCCATCCGCTCCTTGTTCAGCCAGATCGCCGGCTGGTCTTCCGGACGAATCAGCGGCACGTACTTCGTGGTCTTGGTCTGGACGTTCTTGAAGTAGTCCCACGACTGCTGGACCAGTTCCGGCCGCGTCATCAGGTCGATGACGGTCAGCGCAACGACCTTGGCGCCGTACTGCACGCCCTTGTGCGCGATCGGCGTCGCCATCGAAATCGCGTTGGCCCAGTTGTGTCCCGGTCCGGCCTGGATGTTCGACGGATAGTTCAGCGTGACCGTCGGCACGTTCCAGGAGATGTCGCCGATGTCGTCCGAGCCGCCGCCGCGTTTCTCCTCGTCGGGAATGATCTCGCGGCCGCGCAGCGGATTGATCTTGGTCGAGAGCCCCGTCTCCGGCACCTTCATCTCGCGCTGCACGGCCTTGGCGAGGGCGATGTCCGCCTCACTCCAGACCGGCAGGCCGACCTTTTCGATGTTCGCGTGCATCGTTTCGGCGACCGGCTTGTTGAAGTGTCCAGGCCACGCCGAGCCGAGCACCTTCATCGACACTTCGGTGTCGGTCATCATCGTGGCGGCCTTCGCCATGTTGTTGCCGATGTCCCACAGCTTCTTGATTTCTTCGTAGCTGCTCTCGCGGAAGTAATACCAGACCGAGGCGTTGGGCGGGACCACGTTCGGCTGATCGCCGCCGTTCGGGATCACGTAGTGCGAGCGCTGCTGGAGGCGAAGGTGCTCGCGCCGGAAGTTCCAGCCGACGTCCATCAGTTCGACCGCGTCGAGCGCCGAGCGTCCGCGCCACGGCGCGCCGGCCGCGTGCGCGCTCTCGCCCTTGAAGTCGTACTCGACCGACACCATGCCGTTGCCGGCGCTGTCACCCCAGCTGGTCTGCATGGCGGCGCCGACGTGAACGAAGATGCAGACGTCGACGTCCTTGAACGCGCCGGCGCGCACGTAGTACGCCTTGGTGCCGAGCAGTTCCTCGGCGACGCCCGGCCACAACTTCAGCGTGCCGGTGAGGTGCTGCTGCTCCATCACCTTCTTCACGGCGAGGGCCGCGGCGATCTGGAGCGGCATGCCCGAGTTGTGTCCTTCGCCGTGGCCCGGCGCGCCTTCGATGATCGGCTCGTGCCACGCGACACCCGGCTTCTGCGACGCCTGCGGAATGTCGTCGATGTCCGAGCCGAGCGCGATCACCGGCTTGCCGCTGCCCCACGTCGCCATCCACGCGGTCGGAATGCCGGCCAGGTTTTCCTGAATCGTGAAACCGTTCTGCTTGAGAATCGTGGTCAGGTACTTCGACGTTTCGAACTCCTGGAACCCGGGCTCAGCGAAGCTGAACACCATGTCGTTCCACTGCTGGATGTTCTCTTTCATCGCGTCGACTTCGAGGCCGACGTCGCGCTTGTACTGATCGCTTTTCGCGTTCTGCGCAGCGGCGGGTGCGGGGGTCGGGGATTGCGCGGCGGTCAGCGAGACGGTGGACGCAATCGCCACACCGATCAGCAGCAGTCGGGAACTACGCATCAGGAAGCCTCCGGGAATGCGCGATTGTAGCGCATGTATGATCGGTGTCATGACCGGTTTCGTGCCGCGCGCGTCCCTACAAAATGGTCACGCCATGACGCTGTACGGATGGGGCAACCCGCGCTACTTCCCGCAGCTGCCCGCGCCGGTGCGCCGCTACTTCGACGTCGCTCGCGCGACGCGTGTTGTCGCTGATTGTCACTGGCAGGCGAAACCGTGGACGTGTCCGACAATCGTGTTGCTTCACGGCCTGAACGGATCGAGCAACGCGCACTACATGCGCGGCATCTCGGCCAAGGCGTTCGCGCGGGGCTTCAACGCCGTGCGGCTCAACCAGCGGAACTGCGGCGACACCGAGCACCTCGCGGAGGGGCTGTTCCATTCAGGCCTGACCGCCGACGTCGCGCAGGTCGTGCACGAACTGGTTCACGTGGACGGACTGCCGGTCATCATCGTCGCCGGCTATTCGCTCGGTGGAAACCTGGCGCTCAAGCTCGCCGGCGAATACGGCGACCATGCCCCCGCGCAGCTGCACGGCGTCGCGGCGGTATCCCCGATCATCGAGATCGAGGAGTGCACGCGGTCGCTCGAGCGGAAGGAGAACCTCGTCTACGAGTGGAACTTCATGCGCGACCTGAAGCGGCGCATCCGGCGGAAGGACCGGTTGCAGCCGGGCCAATACGATCTCAGCCGCCTCGATGCCGTGAAGACCGTTCGCCAGTTCGACGATACCTACACCGCGCCGTATTTCGGGTTCCGCAGTGCCGAGGACTACTACTATCGCGCCAGCGCGCTGCGGATTATCGATCGGATCAGGGTGCCGACCCTCATCATCACCGCCGAAGACGATCCATTCGTCCCGGCGCCGCCATTCCGCAATCCCGGACTGTCCGGCAACCCGCACATCGACCTGCGCCTCTGCGCGCACGGCGGACACTGCGGCTTCATCGGCGACCGATCGGGGCTCGACGATGGCTATTGGGCGGAGGGACAGATCCTCGACTTCGTCTCTCGAATTTCAGATTTCAGATTTCAGATTTCAGATTCAGATTTCAGAATTCAGAATTCAGAATGCCAATCTGAGGTTCAGATGGCGGGCGACTGAAGACTGGCAACTGGCGATTGGCGGCTGGCGGCTGGCGGCTGATGACTGTCATCGGCTTCGACTCGAGCCGCCCAGAATCGATCCCAGAGCTCCGCGAAGGATCGCGCGGCCCACGCCTGAACCGACCGAGCGCGCGGCGCTTCTCGCCGCCGAGGTCAGCAAGCCGTCGTGATGGCCGCCGCGCGGACCGGTGGTCCCGAGCAGGATGCTGGAAAGCGCGCCCGTGATCGCGGCGCCTGCGGCGGAGGCTTCGGCGCCAAACCCGCCGGCGCCCGGTGGCGGCGCCGGCGCAGTCGCGCCACCGGACGGTCCTGCCGCGGCGGGACCGCCGCCAACTCCGGCCCGGCCCGCGCCAGCGCTACCTGTGAGCTTGTCGGTCGTGCGCGCCTTCAGCTTCTCGTAGGCCGATTCACGATCGATCGCCTGGGCGTAGTGGCCGTAGAGTGCGGCGTTCTGATCCTGAACCGCCTTGCGCTCGGCGGCGGTAATCGGACCGATACGGGAGCCGGGCGCGGCGATCCACGCGCGTTCGGTGACAGTGGGACTGCCCTTCGCGTCGAGCATCGACACCAGCGCTTCGCCGACACCCAATTCGGTGATCACGCGTCCGATGTCGAGTGAGGGATTCGGGCGCAGGGTATCGGCAGCGGTCTTGACGGCTTTCTGATCGCGCGGGGTGAAGGCCCTCAACGCGTGCTGGACGCGGTTGCCGAGCTGACCGAGCACGGTGTCGGGCACGTCGGCCGGACTCTGCGTGACGAAATAGACGCCGACGCCCTTCGATCGGATCAGGCGCACGACCTGCTCGATTTTTTCGAGCAGCGGCGGCGGTGCGTCGTTGAACAGCAGATGCGCTTCGTCGAAGAAGAACACCAGCACCGGCTTGTCCTGATCGCCGACTTCGGGAAGACGTTCGTACAGCTCGGACAGCATCCAGAGCAGGAACATCGCGTAGAGCTTCGGCGAACGAATCAGCTCGTCCGCCGCCAGCACGTTGACCACGCCGCGGCCATGGCTATCGGTCTGCAGCAGGTCGTCCACGTCGAGCATCGGCTCGCCGAAAAACGCCGCACCGCCCTGCTGCTCGATCTCGAGCAGCGACCGCTGAATCGCGCCGATCGACGCGGTCGAGATGTTGCCGTATTCGGTGGTGAATTGCGAGGCGTTGTCGCCGGCGAACTGCAGCATCGCCCGCAGGTCCTTGATGTCGAGGAGCAGCAGACCGTTGTCGTCGGCCACTTTGAAGATCAGCGCGAGCACGCCCTGCTGCGTCGCGTTGAGGCCGAACAGGCGCCCGAGCAGCAGTGGACCGAGGTCCGAGATGGTGGCCCGGATCGGCGTGCCCTGCTTACCGAACACGTCCCAGAACGCCACCGGGTTGGCGGCGAAGGTGGGCGCCTCGGCGCCCGCCGACTTCAGGCGCTCGGTCAGCTTCGGCGACATCGCTCCGGGCTCCGCGACCCCCGACAGGTCGCCCTTCACGTCGGCGACGAACACCGGGACGCCGATCTGCGAGAAGTGATCGGCAAGGACCTGCAGGGTCACCGTCTTTCCGGTGCCGGTCGCGCCGGTGACGAGTCCGTGGCGGTTCGCCAGCGCCGGCAGGAACAGCACGTCCTCGCCAGCCTGCGTATGCGCCACAACAAAGGGTTCAGTCATCAGAGCCATGATAAACCGGACGCGTCACGCCGGTGCGGATGAGGGAAGTCCGAGATGCTGCATCAGGATGCGGGCGAACTCCGGTCCCTTGCCTTCGTCCTCGTGCTTGAAATAGACGAAGACGTCGCGGCACGCCGAGGTCTCGCGCGCGATGGTGTCGGCCCAGCGCTTGATGTCGTCCGGCGTGTAGCCCTCGTCGCGCAGACGGAAATACGCGTAGTCGGCGGTCATCCGCACCGGCGTCGACAGCTTCTCGCTGTCGGCGACGCACAAGGCGAGATTGCGTTTCGCGAGGCGCTCGAAGATTTCTTCGTCCAGCCACGACACGTGCCGGAACTCGAACGCGGCGCACACCCTCGGCGGCAGTTCCTCGAGAAACGCGTCGAACAGCGCGAGGTCCTTCTTCAGATTCGGCGGCAGCTGAAACAGCAGCGCGCCGAGCTTGTCGCCGAGCGTCCCGGCCACCTGGCAGAAGCCGCTGACGAGCGCTCCGCAGTTCTTGAGCCGGCTGTCGTGCGTGATTCGACGCGGCGCCTTCAGCGTCAGCTTGTACGGCGACGGCGTCTGTGCCGCCCAGCCGGTCGACGAGCTTCTCGGTCGGCATCCGGTAGAAGGTGTAGTTGATCTCGACCGTCGGGAATCGCGCCGCATAGTACGGCAGCATTTTCGCCGCCGGTAGATCGGCAGGATAGAAACTGCCCTTCCACTCCGGGTAGTTGTAGCCAGATGTACCGATCCAGATCATCGCTGCCGTCCCCCAGGTCCGCCGACTGTAAACTAGATGATATGCGCGCTTCCCTCGTTTTATCCCTCTCCCTTGTCGTCGCTCTATCGGCGTGCAGCAAGGCGTCGGACCAGCGATCGTTCACCCTGCAGGGTCAGGTGCAGTCGGTCGATACCGCCAGGAAACTCGCCGTCATCAAGCACGAGGAAATCAAAGGCTTCATGCCGGCGATGACGATGCCCTACGAGGTGCGCGACGTCAAGGCGCTCGACGGAATCGCCGCCGGGCGATCTGATCAACGCGACGCTGGTCGTGCAATCGAACGAGGCGTTTCTGACCGACGTCAAGAAGGTCGGATCGGCACCGCTCGAAAAACCGGCCGAGGCCACCGGTGCACCGACCGCCTCGTCTGGGTTCGAGCTGCTCAAGCCTGGCGACCAGGTCCCGAACGGCGACGTTCATGGATCAGGACGACAAGCCGCGGCACTTCAGCGACTTCAAGGGCGCGCCGGTGGCGATGACGTTCATCTACACCGAATGCCCGCTGCCGACGTTCTGCCCGCTGATGGATCGCCACTTCGCGGCGATTCAGAACAAGCTGAAAGAGCGACCCGGCGCTGAAGACCGTCCATCTCGTGACGGTCAGCTTCGACCCGCTGACCGACACGCCGGCGGTCCTCGCGAACCACGCGACGACGGCTCGACGCCGACCTGACGCGCTGGACGTTCCTGACCGGCGATCGAGACGACATCGACAAGTTCGCGTCGCGCTTCGGCGTCCAGGTCTCGCGCGCGCTCGACAACCCGCGCGACATCACGCACAACCTGCGCACGGTGATCATCGGCGCCGACGGCACGCTGGTCAAGACCTACACCGGCAACGACTGGACGCCGGATCAGGTGGTCGCCGATCTCGAAGAGCATTGGCTCGTAAAAGCGACTGGGGGCTGGGGGCGGGGGCTCTCGACTCCGGCTCGCGACTCGAGACCGCGTTTTCTGCGAGAGAGCGGCGGCTGATCGCCCGGCTGCAGCACGCCGGCGGCGGTGCAGCGCTATCTCAACGCGCTGCCCTACAACCAGGAGCCGCACGGACGCGCGACGCTGCGCTCGTTCCGCGGCGTCGTCCGCGACGGCTGCGCGCACTGTCTCGAAGCCGCGCTGTTCGCTGCGGTCGTGCTCGAGCAGCACGGCTACCCGCCGCTCGTCCTGAGCTTCGAGTCGATCGACCACCTCGATCACGTGATCTTCGTCTATCAACATCGCGGCCGCTGGGGATCGATCGCACGCTCGCGCGATCCGGGGCTGCACGGCCGCAAGCCGGTGTTCGCGACGCCGCGGGCGCTGGCGCTGAGCTACGTGGATCCGTACATCGACTTCACCGGGCGCGTCACCGGCTACGCGGTGGTGAATCTGGCGGACGTGATGGGCGGCTACGACTGGCGGACTGGCTGACACCAACGTCTGGAAGGTCGAGCGCGTGCTGCTCGACTACCCGCATCGCCCGATCGCTTCGTCCGACCGGCGCGTGGACGCGTTACGCGCCCGCTACCGTGCGTTCAGGGCCCGCTACGGCCGCAAGCCGGTGTACTACACCGGTCGAGATCGCTGGACGCCGCTGCCGCCGGAATTCAGGTAGCGATGTCCCGGCAGTAGTGGCCGGCTTCAGCCGGCCTCCGAGGTCCGCCTGAAGGCGGACACTACGTCGAGAAGAAATTCTCAGCGAACTCTGCGAGCTCCGCGTTCCAACGTCTGAGTCGATCGCGCTTGCGTGGTGACGATCGAGGAACCGGGCTCAATCGAGATCGAAGTCGCGCATCGGTTTGGTCACCGGTTCGGTGCGCGCCTGCTGCAGGGCTTCGTCAAACCGCCTGGCGAGCACGTCGCCGCGATTTTTCTCCGCCGTCACCGAACTCTGAAAGATCGCTTCCCGGCGCGCGGCCTCTTCGGCCAGGATCCGCTGCGCGTCGGACAGTTCCGGCTTGTTGCCGCGGTCAGGCGCCTCGTGCGATACCACCCGGCCGAGATTGGTGTCGATGACCAGCGTGGACTGGCAGCACGGGCAGTTCACTTCGATTTCCGACTTCAGTCGCGCCATCAGCGTTTTCCTCCAACTCCCCCGAGCGCGCCGCTCAGGCCGCCGGCCTCGAAGGCTTTCTTGATCTCGAGCGGCTTGCCGTCCGGCAGCGTCGCCGTCAATCTCAGATCTTTGATCTGCGCGCGACGAAAGTCGAATCGGTAGCCGAATCCGTTGATGAAGGTGTTGAGCGGCGCGGTCAGGCGGCCGCCGGCGGCGATCGACGGCACCGTGGCGCGGTAGTAGGTATTGAGCCAGATCTCGACGCCCGTCCACTCCTGCGCCGAACGGTTATTGACGATGAGGGTGGCGCCGTCGAGGACGATCGGGTCGGGCGGGATACTTCGGCAGGCGCCTATAGCCAGTGCGGAGACGATCGCGCTGAGGAAAAAGACGACGCCGAGCGCGGCCCGTGACCGTCACGCTATTCCGGCTCTTCGGCCAGTTCCATCGTCATCGGCGCGGCTTCGAGCACGCTGGTCACCTTCTGAGTCGGCCCGCTGCGCCTTCAACTGACGCGCTTCTTCGTAAATC
Organism: uncultured Acidobacteriota bacterium; assembly: GCA_963711765.1. Classification (GTDB taxonomy): domain Bacteria; phylum Acidobacteriota; class Vicinamibacteria; order Vicinamibacterales; family CAVVIG01; genus CAVQFC01. Next base: position 882,488 of record CAVQFC010000002.1, read on the forward strand.
CGGGCCGGCACCTGCTGCATGTCCCAGACAAGTCCGAGCGCAGCCATCGCCCGCATCACGTACCACGTCAGATCGAATTCCCACCAGTAGAAGCCGTTGCGGGCGGCGCGCTGATAGCGGTGATGGTTGTTGTGCCACCCCTCGCCGACCGCGAAGAACGCGGTGATCGCGTTGTTGCGCGAATCGTCCATCGTCTCGAAGCGGCGCGACCCGAACAGGTGGTTGACCGTGTTGATGCAGAACGTCGCATGCGCCAGCGTCATCGTCGGCAGGCAGAAGCCGTAGACCAGCCACGGCCAGCCGCCGAAGGCATACATCGCCACCGCCAGCACCGCCGGCGGCGACGATGTGGTACTTCTCGAGCCACGCGATCTCCGGGAACTTCGCGAAATCGCGGACGACCGGATTGCTGGCTTCGAGCTGATCGTACTTGGTGTCGTGCAGGAACCAGCCGACGTGCGCGTAGTAGAAGCCGCTGACCATCGGGCTGTGCGGATCGCCTTCGCGGTCGGCGAATTTGTGATGGTTCACGTGATGGCCGGCCCACCAGATCGGCCCCTTCTGCATCGCCGCGGTGCCGATCAGCGTCCAGACGAAGCGCGCGCCGCGGTTCATCTTGAACGCGCGGTGCGCGTAGTAGCGGTGGAACATCAGCGTCAGGCCGATGGCGCGGACGAAATGCGACACCGCCCACAGCGCCGATGTAGGCCCAGCGGAACGGCACGGTCGAACACCAGCAGGGCCGATGCCTGGACGATCCAGAAAATCGACATTTGAACGATATTGGGCAGCACGATCAGATCTCTCGCAACGCTCGGGCGACGGGAATACGGGCCGCGCGAATGGCAGGAAGCAGGCCGCCAACCGCTCCCATCAGCGCGGAAAACGCCAGCCCGCCCACCAGCAGGGCCGGGGTGATCTTAAACTTGAATGCGACTTCGCTGAAGCTGCTGAAGTTGGTGGTGCCGGTTGACAGTCCGTGAATCGGCAGCGCCAGCAGACAGCCGATCACCCCGCCGACCAGGGCCAGCGCGATCGATTCGACCATGAACGCAGCGACGATTTTGGTGCCGGGAAAACCGAGCGCCCGAAGCGTGCCGATTTCGCGCGTCCGGTAGGCCACCGCCGCGTACATCGTGTTCATCGCGCCGAACACCGCGCCGATCGCCAGAATCAGCGTGACGAACGTGCCGAACACACGCAGCACCGTGGTCAGCGCTCGAGATTGCTCGTCGTAGTAGTGCTGCTCGGTCTGGGCGTCGAGGTACAGGCGAGGGTCGCCCGACACCGCCGCTGCGAACGACTCGATCATCGACGGATCGGCCAGCTTGACGGTCATCGACTGGTAGCCGTTGCGCTGAAACGCCGGCTGCATCAGATCCGCGTCTCCCCACACCTCCGACTCGAACGAGGCGTCGTCGGCCGTGAAGACGCCGACCACTTTCCAGATCGCCGCACCGAACTTCACGTCGCTGCCGAGCGTGAGGCCCTTGAAGCGGCCCACCGCGGCCTTGCCGACGTTGATCTCGCGAGTGCCGGGCGCGAAGCGGCGGCCCTCGACAAATTTCAGGTTGTCGCGGACCTCGAAGGCTTTCGCGCCGACGCCACGCGCCGGGACGTTGGCCGGCTGGTTGTCGGATTGACGCGGCAACGCGATGATCACCAACAGTTCGGGCGAGGCGAGCGGACGGCCGTCGGCGCCGCGCGCCACTTGCGGCAGCGCCTCGACGATCGGCACGTCCGAGCGCAGCAGGGCGCTGGTCGTCTCAGCGGTGGATCCTTTCCGCAGCACGATCGCGTTCTGCGGCGAGCCGCTGGCGACCAGCGTCTGCTTGAAGCCCTGCGCCAGCGACAGCGTCATTACGAACACCGCCACCACCATGGCGATACCGCCGGCGGTCATCGCCGCCGTGCCTTTGCGGACGATCATCGAACGCAGGTTGTAGCTGGCGATCAGTCCCATATGGTTTTGAACGCTGAGATCGCAGAGAAGTCTCGTCTCGTGCGTTCCATTTACTGGTTACGCCACCCGCCGCAGCGCGTCCACGATCTTCAGCCGGGACGCCATCGTCGCCGGAATCAGGCCGGCGAGGATGCCGATGAGGACGCTGAGGCCAAGCGCGGCGACGACGTTGGCGGTGTTGACGCTGACGGCGGGAATCATCGCGCCGGCCTGCAGCACGTCCGGGTTGACGATCAGTTTGGCGACGCCGACGCCGACCAGGCCGCCGACGATCGACATCAGCAGCCCTTCGCCGGCAATCAGCACGAAGATGGTGCCGGCCTGGAAGCCGAGCGTGCGCATCACCGCGATTTCCGTGGTCCGCTCGCGAACCGACATCGCCATGGTGTTGCCGGCCACGAACAGCGTCGTGATCACGACCGCCAACGCGATGCTGCTGAGCAGCAGGTTGATGTTGCCGAACATCGAGACGAACGAGCTCTGAAACGCGCGTTCCGTCTCGGTCTTGGTTTCGTCGGTCGAGTTCGCAAACTTCGCGTCGATCGCTCCGGCGATCTGGGCAGCCTGGTCGGGGTTGCCGATCTGGGTGATGAACCAGCCCGCCTGTCCCTTGTTCAGCGACCGCTCGTCGGCGTACTTCCAGTGGAAGAACATCGACTGGTTATCGACCGCGGAACCGCTGGTGTGATAGATCGCGACGACGTTGAAGTCGAAGTCCTGCTGGCCGTAGGTCGGAATGCCGACCTTGAGCGTGATTTTGTCGCCGACCTTGAAGCCATAGGTCTTGGCCAGGCCCTCGCCGACGATGCAGGCGGTGCGATCGGACAGGAACGCTTTCCTGTCCTCGGGCGACAGCACGACCTCGGGATACATCCGCAGGTAGCTCTCGGGTTCGATCGCGAACTGGGCAAAGAAGTTTCGCGGATCCTTGTAGATGCCGCCGAACCAGTTCGCCCAGGTGACGTCCTGTACGCCCGGCGTCGCCCGGATCTGCTCGGCGTGGCTGGTGGGCATCGAAAAAATCAACGAGGTCGATCGCTGCGTGACGATCCGCGTCGACGAACTGCCCTCGGTGCCGGCGTTGAACCCGTCGAGCACGGCGCGCAGCGCCGAGAACAGGAACACCGCGATCGCGACGCTGACCACCGTCAGCAAGGTGCGGCGCTTGCTGCGTCGCGCGCTCTTCAGCACCAGGCCGAGGAATTTCATGCGCCGACCTCGACGGTGCCGACCAGGCTGCCCTTTTCGAGATGCAGCAGGTGCGACGCGCGCTCGGCGGCGTGCGGATCGTGCGTCACCATGACGATCGTCTTCTTGAACTCCTGATTCAGCCGCTGCAGCAGCATCAGGATTTCGCCGGCTGACTTGGCGTCGAGGTCGCCGGTCGGCTCGTCGGCGAGCAGCAGCGTCGGATCGGTGACGATCGCGCGGGCGATCGCGACGCGCTGCTCCTGCCCGCCGGACAGCTGCCGCGGATAGTGCTTGTCGCGGTCGGCCAGACCGACGATGCCCAGCGCGGTCATGACGTGATCGCGGCGCTGCGTCTTCGACAGATTGGTCAGCAGCAGCGGCAGCTCGACGTTCTCGAACGCCGTCAGCACCGGAATCAGGTTGTAGAGCTGAAAGATGAAGCCGACGTGGCGAGCGCGCCACGACGCCAGCGCGCGCTCCGACAGACCGCTGATCTCGGTGTCGCCGATTCTGATCGAACCGCGGGTCGGGCGATCGATGCCGGCCAGCAGGTTCAGCAGCGTGGACTTGCCGGAGCCGGACGGACCCATCAGCCCGAGGAAATCGCCGGCGGCGACGGAAATCGTCACGCGCTCGAGCACCGGAATCTCGATGGCGTCGCGCTTGTAGGTCTTGGTGACGTCTTTCAGTTCGATCAGCGCCATGATTCCCTCTTACGTTCCTTTCACGCGGACGCGCGCGTGGTCGGCGAGACCGGCGGGCGGGTTCAGAATCAGCGCCTCCCCGGGCACGACGCCGCTTTTCACTTCGACCTGATCGATGCGCTCGGCTCCGAGCACCAGCGTGCGGCGAAGAGCGCGACCGCCGGCCACGACCCAGGCGGCGGGCTGACCGGCTTGATCCGTCACCGCGCGCTTGGGCATCAGAATCACCGGCGCCGTATTCGCCGCCGATGTGACGCCAGCCGCCTTCGGTTCCTGCAACGTGACGCTCGCGGTCATTTCCGGCTTCACGTGCTCGTCCGCATTCAGAATGGTGACGCGGACTTCCACGATGGCCTTGGCGCGATCGGCTGACGGGAAAATCTGCCGGAGCCGGCCCTTGTAGATCTGATCCTGGTAGGCCTGCAGCTTCACTTCGGCGGGCATCGCCGGCAGCAATTTCGCCACGCTGTTTTCGCTGACCTCGGTCTGGACCTCGAGCTCGTGCAGATCCGCAATGGTCGCGATCGCGCCGCCTTCGCGGGTCGACTGACCGGTGACGCCGTACGGCGACACGGTCTCGCCCATCTCCGCCCGCTTCTTGATCACGACGCCGTCGAACGGCGCGCGGACGTTGGCGTTCTCGAGCGCTTCCTCGGTCACCCGGACGCGAGCGTGGGCGGACGCAATCGCGGCCTCGGCCGATTTCACGCGCGCCGCCGACACGCCGGCGGCGGACTCCGCGCCGGTCAGCGCCGCGGTGGTAGTGATGCCATCCTTCATCAGCAGGCGCTGGCGATCGAGATTGCGGACGTCCTCGTCGCGCGCGGCGATCGCCTGTCCGAGCTGAGCCTCGGCTTCGGCCACCGCGCGCTTCGAGGCCTCGAGCTGCGCATCGATGTCCGCGTGCTCGATCTCGGCGATCACCTCGCCCTTGCGGACATGAGTGCCTTCCTCGAAGCCGATGTGCGCCAGCCGCCCGCCCATCTTCACACCAACGTCGCTGCTGTGCCGGGCGACGACGTAGCCAGTCGCGACGAGCACGGGGAGATCGGTCGATCCTCCGGCCGTGGCGACCACCTGGTTGACGCGCCCGACCTCGACTTCCGGTGCGCGCCGCTCTTCGACCGTGGCGCGAATCGTCGGGTAAGCGGCCGCTGCGCCCGCGGCCAGAATCAAGACCACGAGCCACGGCAGCCAGCGGCGGCGCGGCGGCGCATCGCGATCGATGCGGAGGCGTTCGAGGTCGTGAACCGGCGCAAGACTCATAAGGAACAGATCGGCGGAGCTATTCTAACGGAGCGATATAACTTAGTGACTAAGATTATTAGCGTATGAGATAATTTGTCAACCGCCTATGAATCGCAGTCGCCGCCACCAGCGTATCGAACGGCTCGGGGCCCAATTGGGCCGCGAGCTCAGCACCCACACCATCATGTTTCACCAGACCGTCGCCGACTGCCTCGGGGTAGCGCCGACCGATCATAAATGCCTCGGCTTCATCGCCGACGCCGATCACCCGGTGACGGCGGGCGAACTCGCCACCATGACCGGACTGACGACCGGCGCGATCACAGGCGTGCTGGATCGGCTGGAATCCGCCGGACTCGCGGCGCGCGAACGCGACCCGCGCGATCGACGGCGCGTCGTCGTGACCGCAGCGGCGACGGCGCACGATCGGGTCTGGCCGTTGTTCGAAGGGGTGGCGCGGGCATCGGCAAAGCTCGCCGCACGCTATTCGGATCAGGAGCTCGAGGTGATCGAGCGCTACGTAATCGACAGCATCGAGATGATGAAGGAGGAAACCAGGCGGCTGCGCGAGACGCAGGCGGCTCAGCTCTCCTCTTCGAACTCTTCTTCTTCGGGCGGGCCGAGCCGGGTGGAGGGACGCAAAGCCTCGCGGTAGTCGAACAGCGGCAGATCGCGCACGTGCAGCGGCAGCGTGCACGCCGGCGATTTCGAATCAACGACGACGGTGACGGGACTTCCCTCGACGCCCTCGCGAAACGCGATGCGGCATCCACAGGCGAGCCGCGCGTGCGTGAATCCCTTCAGCATGCGGCGATCATACTACAGGAGCGACTTGATCTCGTTCTCGAACGCATCCTTCGAGTTCAGGCCGGTATGCTTCGCGCACACCTTGCCGTCGCGCGAAATCACCACCGTGACCGGGATACCGAAGAGCGGACCGTACGCGTCCTGGATGTCGTCGTGATCGAGGCCCTGCAGCACCAGGTAGTTCATCTTCATCTGCGCCACGTACGGCTTCAATTTCGCCACCGTGTCGTCGACCGAGACGCCGACGACCTTCAGTCCCTGGTCGCCGTATTTCTGCTGGAACTCGATGAACCACGGAATCTCGACTTTGCACGGCCCGCACCACGTGGCCCAGAAATCGAGCAGCACGACCTTGCCCTTGAGCGTGGCGAGGTTGACCGGTTTGTTGTCGACATCCTTCAGGGTGAAGTTCGAGCTTCGCCGGCTTGGCGTTGGCCGGACACGACGAGGTGCCGGGCGCGGTCGCGGCGCCGGCCGCGGAGAAATGAAACGGCCACTCGAGGTCGGCGTTCAGCGTCAGCAGCGCCAGCGCCAGCGCGCCGACCGTGGCAATCACCCATCGAATATTCATGCGGATCATCCTTGAGTGCTTGAATATAAACGATCAACGCAGAGAGCGCAGAGGTCGTCTCTTTTTCACCTTGGAATCTCTGCGAACTCTGCGGGTTCTGCGTTCAACGTCGTGATCGCGATCCAACGACAGGAGCACTAGTGCATCGACGCGCGAACATATGAAGCGAGACGTTCGACATCCTGGCGCGGTTCGCGCGCAATCAGGACGAACGTGCGCTCGCCGGCGCACCAGACGGCAGCTTCGTGACCGAAGACCTCGACGAGTTGCTGCGTGCGCGCGGTCTTCGGCAGCATGAACAGCGACACCGGATGCCCGTCGTGGCGATACATGATGTGCGCGATCTTGCCTTCCGCGTAGAGGCAGGGCCGCGAGCCGACCAGTTCGAGTCCGGCGCGCGCCGGCTCCGCCGGCAGGTGCACGCGCCAGTCGAATGACGCCAGCATCGAGCTCTCGACCGCCTCGGTCTCATCGTGGGTGCCAAGCACCCCGTTCATGGCAAAGCACTTCATGTGATCCGCCGTCAGTTCGGCGGCCATCACCCGCGCCGACTTGTCGGTCGCCTGATACAGGAAGGCGCCGCCGACGCCAAGCACGAGGGATGCGGCGAGCGCGTACGGGGTGACCCGTGCGCGCCACGAGCTCAGCGACATCGATCCAAACGGGCCGGCGACCGCGCCGCGCGGCGCGGCGCTTGAAGCCACCTCCTCAGGATGCCTTGCCGCCGTCCGCGCCAGACCCGTGCATGCGGCGTGCAGCGAGTCCGGCGCCGACTCGCGGCACAATCCGGCGCGCTGGCGGTGCATCAACCGATGCACGGCGCGCTCGGCCGACACCCGCGAGTGACACGGCGGACACTGCAGCAGATGGATTTCCACCAGGCGGCGCTCGGCGTCCGGCAACGTCTCGTCGACGAACGGCGTCACGAGCGGATCGATAAGGTCGACAGTTAGGCATGGACTGGTCGCACATGATTCAGCTGATCGAACAGCAGTCGGCGGCCCCGCGAGATGCGCGACATCACGGTGCCGATCGGAACCGACAGCATGTCGGCGATTTCGGCGTAGGAAAACTCTTCCACGTCTCGTAACCAGACCGCCTGACGGAACGCTTCCGGCAGCGTCGTCGATGGCGGCCTGCAGCTCCGGCGCCGAGCGTGTCGCGCAGCAGCAGAGACTCGGGCGTCTCGCCGCCGTCCCGCCACGTTTCCAATCGCCGTCGGCGCGTCGGCGGCGCGATCCACGACGTCGCTGTCGATCGCGACCGTGTCGCGGGCCCGGTCGCGGGCGCGGTTGCGCGCCGTGTTGTGGAGGATCGTGAACAGCCACGCCCTCAGGTTCGTGCCCGGCTCGAACCGATCGGCGGCGCGAAACGCCTTCAGATACGTTTCCTGCACCAGGTCTTCGGCGTCGGCCGGCACCCGCGTCAGCCGCAGGGCCGTTCGATACAAGCTGTCGAGCGACGCCAGCGCCTCGCGTTCGAATGCGGGCGCCACCACTTGTAAACCCTGGCGGGGCGTCATTTATTCCAGCCTTCGCGCGTCCAACCTCAGCGTGCATCAGGCACCGACCCGCGAGACGGTCCGCCGTGACAACGATACGGGCGCGAAGGCGAACAGTATAGCCCTGTCGCCCAAACTGGTCGGAGCGCGGCGTCGCCAGAGGACAACCATGGCTCGCCGACTCCGGTATCAATCGAGCACAACGTTTGCAGGCACCTCGGCGGCACAGTAAGATCGCTGACAGTCCCGTCTGAAGTCCCGTCTTTCCGAGGTACCGCCTATGCGCCGCCGCGTGCTACGTCCGTGTTCGTGGTCTTGCTGGTGGCATTCGCCACCGTCCATGCGGGCGTCGCGTCCGCTCAGACCGCGTTCGTGCCGTACTTCGGCAAGAACAACATCCACTACGACACGTTCGAGTGGCAGATCTACACCACCGACCACTTCGAGATCTACTACTACCCCGAGATCGAGCAGCATCTCGAGCGGGTCGCCGGCTACGCCGAGAGCGCCTACCAGCAGATCAGCGCCGACCTGAAGCACGACCTGTCGTTCAAGATTCCGCTGATCCTGTTCAAGACCCACAGCGAGTTCGAGCAGGAGAACGTCGATCCGGGCGCGGCGCAGGAAGGCGTCGGCGCGTTCGCCGAGCCCGAGCAGCACCGCATGGTGCTGCCGATCGACGATCCGCCCGATCAGCTCTACGGCCTCATCGTCCACGAGCTGACGCACCAGTTCGAGTTCGACATCATCCCGCAGGGGCTGATCCGCCGCAACATGCCGCTGTGGGTCAACGAGGGACTGTCGGACTACGAGCGCGGCCAGTGGACGCCCGATCGACCTGATGATCGGTGCGCGACGCCGCGGTCGCCGACATCGTCCCGAAGATGAGCGAGCTCGAAGGCTACGGCAACGGCAACAACCCGCGGCTTGATCTACAACCTCGGTCACGCGGTGTTCGAGTTCATCGAAGCGAAGTTCGGCAAGGAAGGCATCCGCCAGTTCATGTTCGCGCTGCGCAAGAGCGTCATCGGCGGCGGCGAGGACGCGTACGAAGAAGCGTTGCAAGATGAAGAAGGACGAGTTCGATCAGGCCTTCGAGCGCTACCTGAAGGAACGCTTCAAGCCGTTCCGCGACAAGGAGCGGCCGGCCGACTACGGCCGCGACCTCGCGCCGAACCCGGAGAAGACCAACTTCACGCGAGGCGCTGTCGATCGCGCCGTCACCCTCCGGCGACCTGATCGCGGCCGTCACCGTCAACCGCAAGGATCGCGAGATCGACATCGTCCTGCTGTCCGTCGAAGGACGGCTCGATCGTGCGCAATCTGACCGCGCGGCTTCGACAAGGACATGGGCTTCGATCACATCGTGCAGCTCGGCGAGCGCGTTCGAGATGCCGTGGATGTCGTGGTCACCCAAAGGCGATCGGCTCGCCTACTTCGTCCGCACCGAGAAAGAGCGCACGCTGATCGTCCAGAACGTGCTGACCGCGAAGATCGAGGTCCGCGATCCCGATGAAGACGGTGGACGAGCCGGAGTCGCCGGCGTTCTCGCCGGACGGCAAGACGGTGGCGTTCGCCGGCGCTGCGCGGCGCGCGTCGGCGACATCTTCACGGTCGATCTCGCGACCAAGCAACGATCACCAACCTGACGAGCGACGACGTTCGCCGACTCGGCGCCGACCTACTCGCTCGACGGCACGTTCATCATCTACAACGCGCGGGTCAGCGGCAACCAGAAGCTGTTCCGGCTCGATCTCGACACGAAGAAGAAAACGCAGATCACGTTCGGCACGCAGGACGAGACCGCGCGCGCAGTTCATCGACGACCACACGGTCGTGTTCTCGTCGACCGCGACCGATCCGGCCGTGCCGCTCGAGCCCGAGGTCGCGAAGAACGGCAACATCTACAACATCTGGACGCTCGATCTGAAGACCGGCGAGCTGCGCCAGTACACCGACGCGCTCGGCGGCAACTGGTCGGCGGTGGTGCTCAACGAAGGCAGCACGCAACCGGATCGCCTTCATCACGCTACTACAAGGGCGATTACAGCATCCACACGCTCGAGCGCAAGGAGCCGCTGCACACCGCGTGCCACGTCGGACTTCGGCGCGCCCGGCCCGATCATCGACTTCCAGGCGCCGCTGCAGCACACGCTGGTGCCAGGACAACATGCAGCAAGAAGAAGCACGTTCGAGAAGATGTTTCTCGAGGGCCGACCGCCGGTCAACGTCGGCGTCACGAGCAACGGCGACATCTTCGGCGGCACCGCAGATCAGCTTCGGCGACGTGCTCGGCGACAAGCAGTTCAACTTCTTCGCCGCGTCGATCTCGCAGTACCGCACGCTGGCGCTGTCCTACGTCAACATCGTCGCAGCGCTTCCAGTACGCGCTGCAGGGCTTCTCGCAGACGCAGTTCTTCTACGGCAGCCGGCAGCCGTTCTACGACCTCGGTCTACGCGCCTGGTCATCAGCCGCGACCAGGCGGTCGCGACGCAGACGCATCGTCGGCGGCTCGGCCATCGGCATCTATCCGCTCGAGCCGCTACCGCCGCGTCGAAGTGTCCGGCGGGCCTCTATCAACATCAGCGAGTCGTACAACGATCCGACGCTTCAGCAGGCCATCCGACCAGTACCAGCAGCAGCAGTACGGCACGCAGGTCTTCCAGCAACGGCACGCTGATGCCGTTGAGCGCCGCCTTCGTTCAGGAGACGACGGTCTTCCGCGAATTCGGACCGCTCGCCGGCAACACGATGCGGCGGCCTACGAGGTCGCGCCGCAGATTCGGCGGCCTGCTGTCGCGGCAGACGATCGACGTCGACGCCCGCCACTACCTGCGCCTCGGCGCGCACCGGCGTGCTGGCGATGCGCCTCCGCGGCTTCAAGAGCTGCGGCGACTATCCCCGAACTACATCTACTTCGGCGGCAACTCCGAAATGCACGGCTACGACTACCTGCAGTTCGCCGGGCAGAACGTCGTCTTCGCGAACGCCGAGCTGCGCTTCCCGATCATCGAAGCCGCGCTCACGCCGATCGGCGTCGTCGGCGGCGTCCGCGGCGTGTTCTTCGCCAACATCGGCGGCGGCTGGTTCGGCAACCAGGTCTCGCCCGATTCCTGCATCGACCGGCGGCGGCTACAAGTTCTTCACCAACGCGACCGAAACCTGCCGTTCGCAGACGGTGTCGCACGGCCGACGGCACGCCGGTCCTACGGCCCGCCGCTGGTCGTCAACGGCTTCCGCCTGAAGGACGGCCGCGCGTCGTACGGCCTCGGCCTGGAGACGTTCGCGCTCGGCTTCCCGATTCACTTCGACTGGTCGTGGCGGACGACTGTTCAACAAGACATGGGAAGACATCACGTTCGCCGGTACAACGGCTGCAGCATCACCGGCGTCGGCTGCAGCGACGCCTGCCGCAAGCCGCAGTTCGCGGTCTGGATCGGCTACGACTTCTAAAGACCGGAGCCAGTTCCCAGGGGCTGAGGCGATTGAACGCCCGACCTCACGCCCAAGCGCGCCGCCGAATCGGCGACCGAGATGGTGCAGGTCGTCCTGCCGAACGACGCCAACCCGCTCGGGTTCATCCTCGGCGGCACGGTCATGCACCTCATCGACATCGCCGGCGCCATCGCCTGCCATCGTCACACGCGCAGCCTGCTGGTGACGGCGGCCGTCGACGACCTGCAGTTCCTGCATTCGATCAAGGTCGGCGATCTGATCATCCTGCAGCGCGCGCGTCACGTGCGTGTTCACGACGTCGCTCGAGGTGCAGGTGGACGTGTTTTCCGAGGAGATCGCTGACCGGGGTGCGGCAGGCTGACCAGCCGCGCCTTCCTCACGTTCGTGTCGGTGGATCGCGACGGCGGCCGCGTGCCGGTCCCGCCGCTGCTCGTCGAAACCGACGAGGAGCGGCGCGTGTGCGAGGAGGCCCACGCGCGGCGGGCGCGAGCGGCTGAAGCGGAGCGAAGCGACCGGCGTCTACGAAATCGCTTTGAGCCGCAGCACGCTGCGCTCGAGGTCGATGCCGACGCGGTACTTGCTCAGGAACTTGTGTCCGACAATGCCGCCAAGCTGAAAGCCGAGCAGCGCGCTCGGCGCGTTGAGGTTCAGCACGACGACCGGGAAATTCCGGTACGGAATCGCGTCGAACATCAGATCCACGCCCGGCATCAGGAACGCGTCGCGGATCCCAGCCCGACGTGCCGTACACCTTCAGCGCGATCCGGCGCGTACGTCTCACGCTTGCCGAGCGTGCTGGCCGTGGCGGAGCTGATCGAGATCACCTCGCCGCCGGTGTCCACGACGAAGTTCGGCCGTGATGGCCGTCCACCGTGCCGCGCACCGTGGCGAGGCGGTACAGGCGCAGCGGCAGCTCGAAGTCGCGCGGCTCGTCCGGCAGGTGCTTGCCGAAGGTCAGCTTGTGGGTCTTGTAGTCGATGATCATCGAGTAGCCGAGCGCCAGCGGCGACAGGCTTTCGGTCTCCTTCATCGGCATGTCGCGCAGCGGCGGATTCTTGATCAGGCACGGCACGTTGCGCAGCTTCAGCGATCCCGAGTTCGAGCGAATCGATGCGCGCCAGCTGCAGGCCGCGCAGCCCGACGTCGCCCGACGCCGGCGCTGAGCGTGTAGGTGACCGGCGTGATGCCGAGCCGCTGCGCCGTGGTGCGCGTGATGACGGTGTTCTCGGACCCGGTGTCCACGACGAAGTCCTGCGCGGACGCGTCGTTCACCTTGGCGCGAACGACGACCTTCTCGTTGACCAGCCGGAAATCGACGGTGTAGAGCCCTGTCGTCGGCGCCCGGATCCGTTTCGAACGGCACCCGCTGGCCGAACGAACGGAGGAAGCGGATCTCGGCGCGCGACCAGTCGGCCTTTTCGCTGTGGTCCTTGTTCGGCAGCAGGTTGACGTAGTTGCGAGTAGGCCGCCGCGGCCTCTTCGTACTTGTGCATCCGCTCGTAGATGGTGCCGACCGTGTGGTGAATCTCGAGATCGCGCGGCGACAGCTGGAGCGCCGCCTGCGCCTCGTTCATCGCCTCGTCGAGCTGGCCGCGCGCGGCCAGCGACTTGGCGCAGGCCGTGATGGCCGCGCGCCGAGTCGGGCTGCGATGGCCAGCGCGTCGCGGTAGATCGCGTCGGCCTCGTCGAACAGCCCGGACGACCACAAGCGCGTCGCCGTAGAGCGCCATCGACTCGGGTCCGCCTGGGATCGGCCTTGAACAGCTTCTCGGCCTCGATCCGCGCCAGATCGAACTCCGCCACGCGCAGGGCCGACGCAATGACCCCGATCCGCGGCCTGACGCGTCGAGCCGGAGTCCGCCGCCTTCAGCGCATTGCTGGTAGGCGTCGAGGGAATCGCCGAACTTCCCCTCGGAAAACAGCAGATCGCCGAGCTGCAGCTCGATTTCTGAGGCCTGGGACGCCGGCGGTGACGTCGGCACGAATAACGAGCGAAGCTGCCGCCACGACAGCCGAAACCGCGGCAACACGGATGCCGCTGTGCATTGACCCTCCACGAGACCGGTCTGGGGAAACTCTGGACCGGGCGACTCGGTTACAAGAATCGATCCGGGCAGCTTCCTTATACCGGATGGACTATGCGCCTATTGAGTGGCTTTCGAGAAGCGAAAAATGTTTCAGTGCGTGTACTGCTCGATCGGCACGCCGTCGTACATCTGGTCCACCCGCAGGATCTGGGTATCGCGGCTGTAGGTCCCGAGCTCGTAGTCCTCGCTCATGATGAGCGCCTTGATCGGCTTGGTCGGGCAGACCTCGGCGCACAGTCCGCAGAAGCTGCAGCGCGAGAGGTTGAAGTCGAAGTAGTCGAGGACCTTGATCTTCTGGCCGGGCTCGCGGTGGCCGCCGAGCGCGATCAGATCGTCCGGGCACGCCTTGGCGCACTGGTCGCAGACGATGCAGGTCTGGGCGCCGGTGCCGGGCTCGGTCTGGAGGCGCAGCACGCCGCGGAAGCGCGGCGCCGTCGGGCGCCGTTCGGCCGGGTACTGGAACGTGAACGCCGGCTGCGGCGTGTACTTCAGCGTCAGCCACATGCCCTTGGCGAGGTCGACGAGGAAGATCGTCTTGAGGAACTTGATGATGGTTTTCATGCTATACGCGCTCGCCGTCGACGTCGAAGCGTTTGCTGTTCAGCGTCGGTTCGCTGTCGCCCGACATGATCGTGCGCTCCTTGCGGAGCACGGTGCCTTCCTTGCGAATCTTGTCCTGCAGCCGCATCAGCCCGTAGAGCAGCGCCTCGGGACGCGGCGGGCATCCGGACACGTAGACGTCCACCGGCACGACCTTGTCGACGCCCTGCAGCACGCTGTAGGTCGGAAACGGGCCGCCGGCGTTCGAGCAGCTGCCCATCGAGATGACCCACTTGGGCTCCGGCATCTGGTCGTAGAGGCGGCGCAGCACCGGCGCCATCTTCTTGGTCACCGTGCCGGCGACGATCATCAGATCGGACTGCCGCGGCGACGCCCGGAACACCTCGGCGCCGAAGCGCGCGATGTCGAAGCGCGACGCGGACGCGGCCATCATCTCGATGGCGCAGCAGGCCAGGCCGAAACCCATCGGCCAGATCGACGATTCGCGGGCCCAGTTCAGGACGCGATCGATGCTGGTGGTGATGAAGTTGTCTTCGAACGTGTGATCAATGAGGCCCATCGGCTACCTCGGGTAATATTGCGCGTTTTTCGAGATGAAGTCGGACCACTTGCGCGGCGTCTCGTCGAGCGAAAAAATCGCCTCGACCGGGCACGCCGGTACGCAGGCTCCGCAGTCGATGCACTCGTCGGGATGAATATAGAGCATTTCGGCCGTGGCGAACACTGGCTTCGTCCTTCCGCGGGTGGATACAGTCCACCGGACAGACGTCCACGCAGGCGGTATCCTTGATTCCGACACACGGCTCGCAGATGATATACGCCATTGCTCTGATCATACTAGTGTCCTGCGATCCGGCGATGACCGCGCTGTTTACGCCGGCACCGCCCGAACTCGGGCGCTACGAGGTGTGCACCAGCGCCGAGGCCATCGAACAGGTGGTCGCGGCCGGACCCGCCGACGCCATGCATTTCGGGGACATCGAGGCGCTGGAATCGCTGGACGCGTTCGGCAGGTCCGGGCGTTACGATCGCTCGCGCCTGGCCCGGCTGTACGGCGGCATGCGCGTGAGGGTCGCTCATGGCTGGACCACCAGTGCGGCCGGATTCACCTCGGTCACGCTGCTGTCTCCCTACCCCGATCCATCCCTGACGAGGCTGCTCCCGGGTACGATGTCCATCCGCTGGCGGACCGCGCCGGCCGGCGACACCGGCAGACAATGAGGCGGCCGCAGGCATGACCGTCCCCAGAACTACCGCAGAGCGATGACGCTGCTGTCCTCGCTGCGGAGCCGGATCTTTCTCGCCAGCGCGCTGCTGGCGGTGCTCTGCATCAGCGTGGCGATCTATCTCGTCAACCGAACCGTTACCGCCGAAGCCGAACGCACGCTGGAACGCGAGATCGTCGCCACCGGCGCGCAGATCGATCAGCTGCGCGCCGAACGTACGCAGACATTCACGCTGATGGCGCGGCTGATCGCGGATCTGCCGAAGCTGAAAGCGGCGGTCGAGACCAATGACCCACCGACGGTCGAGGACATCGCCGGCGGCTATCGCTCGCAGCTGAACGCGAGCCTGGTGGTGGTGACCAACCGCGCCGGCGTCCTGCTCTACAGCGCCGGCGGCTCTCCGCGCGCCGCGGTGATCGCCGCCAACCAGCCGGCGGTGCGCGCCGCTCTCGGCGGTCAGGACAGCATCAGCCTGCTGCCGCAGCCGAAGGGCATCCTGCAGGTCGTCACCGTCCCGATCGCGATCGGCCTGGCGCAGCCGGAGATGCTCGGGACGCTCAGCGTCGGGTTCCTGCTCGACGACGCGCTGGCCGATCAGCTCAAGAACATCACCGGCAGCGAACTCGCCTTCGGCGTGGACGGACAGATCCTCGCGTCCACGCTGCCGCGCGCCATGAACGGCGCGCTGGCCGAACCACTCCGCGCCTCGGGCATCTCGCGCGTCCAGCTCGGCGCCGAGGAGTACGAAGCGCTGTCACGGCCGCTGTCGGCGCCCGGCGATCGGGTGCCGCCGGCCGAGCACCCGGTGGTGCTGATCCTGCGCTCGCGCACCGGCCAACTGCAGTCGCTCTCGGCGATTCACGCCGGGCTGGCGCTGACGGCGGTGCTGGCCGTCGCGCTCGCCACGCTGCTCAGTCTCGCGGTTGCGCGCACGATCGCGCGCCCGCTGGCCGCGATCACCGACGTGATGCGCGAAGTAGCGGACACCGGCGATCTGACTCGCAAGATCGCCCTGCGCCATGGCAACCGGTGGGACGACGACGATGCGCGCCTGCTGGCGACGACGTTCAACACGCTGACCGACTCGATTGCGCGCTTCCAGCGTGAATTCTCGCAGAAAGAGCGACTCACCTCTCTGGGACGGCTCTCCACCGTCATCGCGCACGAGATCCGCAACCCGCTGATGATCATCAAGGCGTCGCTGCACACGCTCCGTCACGCCGACGCCGGCAGCCAGGCCGTGCGCGAAGCCGCGGCCGACATCGACGGCGAAGTGGTCCGGCTGAACCGGATCGTCAACGAGGTGCTGGATTTCGCGCGGCCGATTCGCTACGAGCTGGGCGAGACCGACGTCAACGCGCTCTGCCGAGAGTCGGCGGCGGCGGCGCTGGCCTCGGGACCGGGCGCGTCGATCGGACTCGACCTCGACACCACGCTGCCGCCGGTCCGCACCGACGGCGAGCGCATGCGGATCGTGCTGGTGAACGTGCTCGTCAACGCACGGCACGCGGTCAACGGCGGAGATGAGGCGGTCACGCTCTCGAGCCGATCGCGGGGCGACCGCCTGCTGCTGGTGGTCGCCGACCGGGGGTCGGCATCGCCGCCAGTGACCTGGCTCATATTTTCGATCCCTACTTCACCACCAAACGCGGCGGCACCGGACTCGGGCTTCCGATTGCGAAAAACATCATCGAAGGCCTCGGCGGCGCGATGACGGTCTCGAGCGTCGTCGGCCGCGGCACCGAAATTCACATCGATTTACCGCTCGACTCCGCTCTGGCCTGCGCCGCCGCGCCGGTCGGGCAAGGATCCTGATTCCATGACGCATCGCGGTTCGATTCTCCTGGTCGATGACGAAGAGAAGATCCTGAAGGCGCTGGGGCGCGCCCTCCGCGACGCCGGTCACGGCGTTGTCGAAACCGCGAGTCCGCGGCACGCGCAGCGGCTCCTCGGCGAGCGGACCTTCGACGTCGTCATCGTCGACAACGTGATGCCGGAGTTGAACGGTCTCGACCTGATTCGCGAGTTCGTCGGGTCGACGCCCGAGGGCGAGCGGCCGCAGATCCTGATGATGACCGCGCACGCCACGGTCGAGAGCGCGATCGAGGCGATGAAGCTCGGCGCGCTCGATTACCTGCAGAAGCCGTTCGAGATCGACGAACTGCTGGTCGTCGTCAGGCGGGCGCTCGAACATCAACGACTGCGCACCGACTACCGCTACCTGGTCAGCGAGCGCGACGAGCAGTTCGATCACTACGGCATCATCGGGCGGAGCCGGGCGATGCAGGACGTGATCCACCGTTCCGAGCTGGTCGCGAGCACCAAGAGCACGGTCCTCATCACCGGCGAGACCGGCACCGGCAAGGAACTGGTGGCGCGGGCGATTCACGATCGCAGCCCGCAGCGCGATATGCCGCTCATCAAGGTGAACTGCGCCGCGATTCCGGAAACGCTGCTCGAGTCCGAGCTGTTCGGCCACGTGCGAGGCGCGTTCACCGGCGCCACCACGACCAAGAAGGGCAAGTTCGCGCTCGCCGACGGCGGCTCGATCTTCCTCGACGAGATCGGCACGATGAGCCCGACGCTGCAGTCGAAGCTGCTGCGGGTCCTGCAGGAGCGCGAAGTCGAGCCGCTCGGATCGGAGCGCTCCGAGAAGATCGACCTGCGGGTGATCGCGGCCACCAACCGCGACCTCCGGCAGATGGTCGCCGACGGCAAGTTCCAGGAGGATCTGTTCTACCGGTTGAACGTCATCCCGATCGAAATTCCTCCGCTGCGCGAGCGCCGCGAGGATATCCCGGCGCTGATCGACCACTTCGTCAAGAAGCACGCCCAGCGCACCGGCCGGCGCATCGAACGGATCGACGATGGCGTGCTGACCGGGCTGCAGCAGTACGACTGGCCGGGCAACGTGCGGGAACTGGAAAACACCATCGAGCGCGCGGTCGTGCTGTCAGAGGGTCCGGTGATCATGGCCAAAGCCGTCTCGGTGCTCGGCGCGACCACGCAGCAGGCGACCGGCCTGCCGACGCTGAAACTGAGACAGAATATCGAGTGGGTCGAGCGCGAGACGATTCGGCGGGCGCTCGATCAATCGGGCGGCGTGAAGAAGGACGCGGCTGAGCTGATGGGCATCAGCCAGCGCGCGCTCTCGTACTACCTCGCCAAATATCGCCTGGATTCGTAGACGGGCCGGATGTTACCGATCGCGCCCGCTGTGGTCTAACACCAGGGGAACGCCCTTTCCGGGAGAAACACGCATGCGTCAGTTGAGGATGTGGGTCGGTGGTCCGATCATCGCGAGCGCGATTGCGCTCCTGGCGTCGTGCGGCGGCGACTCGACGTCGACCGGCAGCGGCACCGCGCCGTCAACCGGGTGCACGCCGAGCACCAGCGCGTCGACGTTCGTGATCATGAACAACACGATCTGTCCGACCACGCTGACGGTGACGCGCGGGACCCAGATCACGATCTCGAATCAGGACTCCCGCGTCCACGAGATGGACTCGGATCCGCACCCGGAGCACACCGATTGCCCGGAGATCAACGCCATCGACTTCCTCAATCCGGGCCAAAGCCGTCAGTCGAGCAATTTGAATATCGCCCGAACCTGCGGGTTCCACGACCACCAGAATCCGGACAACGCCGCACTCAAAGGCAAGGTCGTCATCCAATAAGCGTCAAAAACTGACGCCCAGCTGAATCTGGAACGCGCGCGGCGTCACGAAATGCGTGCCGCTGAAGGTCGAGAGGAAATTGTAGAGCGCGTCCTTGTTGGTCAGGTTGATGACGCTGGCATGCAGACGGAGCTTGGCGCCGTTGCCGTCGCAGCAGGTTGTCCACGCCCACCCCCAGGTCGAATAGATTCCGCGGCGCGATCCGCGCCGGATTCGTCACATCGTCTTCGGTCCCGTCGGCGGGGATGACGATGCGGGTCGCGCCGCGATTGGCGGAGCTGCAGCTGGTGATGGGGGCGCCGAGCGAGGCGAAGGTGTTGCCGCAGTAGAGGCCGATCGCCGCCTGCTGATCGGCGGTCAGCGCGAGCGCGTCCGCGTAGCTCGGCACCGAGCCGACGACCAGACCCGAGTCGTAGCGCCAGCTGAGCGCGACCCACGCGCCTAGCGCCTTGTCGATGGTGTACTGCAGGTTGGTGGTGGCGTTGAACTTCTGATCGTGGTCGATGCGGAAGTCGCCGTCGGGCGCCTCGAGCAGAATCCCGCCGTTGCCCGGCGGCGAAAAGATCGCGTTGGTGTGCGCCATCACCACGAACGCGCTGAAGCCGCGGTGCTCGACCAGGTTGATCCGCCCGGTGAAACCGTTGATGCGCGAGTGATCCCACGACACCGGAAACACGATCGGCGTGTCGAACAGGACGTTGAAGTCGTAGCCGTTGTCGGTGTGCTTGTTGAAGTAGCCGAAGTCGACGACGACCCAGCGCCCGAGGCTCTGCTGCGCGCCGAATCTCGATCTGGTTGCGGCGGCCGGGCTGCAGAATCTGGCCTTCGCCGAACAGGCCGTTCAGGCCGACGCCGCTCGAGAGCAGCAGGTTCTCGTTGTACGGCGTTTCCATCGTCCGGCCGTACGAGGCGCGCAGCACCGTGTTGGTCGGCTCGGGACCGCGTACGACACGCCGAGCCGCGGCTGCACCAGCGTCGCGGTGCTCAGGCCGTCGTAGTGATCGAGCCGCACGCCCAGCTTGACGGTGGCGTTGCCGGCCTTGATGTCGTCCTGGACGTAGGCCGCCTGCTGCTTGATCGTCGCCGCTTGCGCGTAGACGAGCGGCGAGCCGCCGCGCGTCAGGTCGTACGGCGCGAGCGCCGGGTTGTAGTCGGCGACTCTGCGGTGCGTTGAAATCGGGATCGGTGAAGCCGAGCGTGAAGTTCTCGTCGAGCTTGGTCGCACCGATCGTCGCCGCCGAGCCTTCACGTTGTGAATGCCGGTCGTGTACGCAGACGTCGGCCTTGACGCCGATGTTGCGTCAGCGTCCGGTCCTGCGACACGCTCGCCGGCTGATCGGCGAAGGGATCGGGACTCGGCGTGTAGATGAGATGATCCTGCCGGACGAACGCATTCGCGGTGAACAGCGTCTTCGAGCCGATCACCTGCGAATAGCCCGGGCGCGACGTTGAAGGTGTCGATCGACTGGTGCTGTGCTTGCCCGGCGTCGTTCTGGTCGTAGGTGTTCGGCACGTCGAAGTCCGACTTCGCCGCCTGCAGGTTCAGGTGAAACGTCGCCGTCGAGCCGGTCTGCGCATCGAGACGGTTGAAGAGCGAGAGGCTGTGCCCGTGATCGTGCATCGCCTCGAACTCCGGTGGATCGAGGAAACGATCGGTCTGCATCCCGTTGACCGACAGGAAGTCGCCGACGGTGTGCGAACCGCCACCGAGGTTGACCTCGCCGGTCGGGCTCTTGAACGACCCGTACCCGAGCGACGCGCTGCCGCGTCGGCCTCGGCTGATCGAGCCCGGATTTGGTCACGATGTGCACGACCAGGCTGCTCTTGTCGCCGTACTCGGCCGGCGCGACGCCGGTGATGATCTCCATCGACTGCACGGCGTCGGGCGAAATCTGATTCGAGTAGACGCGGCTCTGCTGATCGGTCACCGGCTGGTTGTCGATCGAGAACTGCGTCTGCGCGTGGTCGCCGATCGGATGGAAGAAGCCGTTCGAGTCGGACACGACACCTGGCGATGCCAGCGTGATCACCTGATTCAGTCCGGACGAAGATTCGAGCGGCAGCTTCTCGATCAGGCTCTGATCGACGTCCGTGTGCGCGGTCGGGTCGCGCTCGAGCAGGTCCTCGGCGTGGCCGACGACGTCAACGCTGGTGGTCGCGCCTTCGAGCGCAAGCGACAAATCGAGGACGATCGGGACGGCGCTGCGGACGTCAACGTCGCGTCCGAGCGGCTGAAAACCCTGCGCCTCGACCGCCACGTGATAGCTGCTCGGGCGGCAGGTTGCTGAAGAGATACCTGCCGGACGCATCGGTCGTCGCCGATGCGCGAGAAGCCCGAGACCGGGTTGCTCAACTGGACCGACACGGCCTGCATCACGCCGCCGGTCGGGTCCTTGACCGTTCCCTGCACCGTGCCGGCGCCGCCAAGGCCCTGGGCATGAGCCGCCACGGCACCGAACCAGCAGACAGCGCACATCGCAGCCAGCGCCGTCGAGAATCGCCTGAGCGATCTTCGCGTCATCATGAGCCGACGGTAGCAACGAGCTGCCGGAACGCGCGACCGAAACCACACGAATGGTTCGTGCCGGTCGGCAATCGTGGCATTCGCCCCTATGAGTGGTGGCGCTGCATGCGCTCCGATGGACGACCTACAATGAAATCCAGCGGACCGCGGCCAGCGACCATTCACCGGCCGCAATCGACCGCCGAACGGGTTTGAGTTCGGTTCCAGACGGGGCTGGACGTAGGGTTGCGTCAACGAGCGTGCATGTGAGCGAACTGCTGAACCTGGTTGGCCTCAGCACCGGCATCGTGCTCTACGCGATGCTGCTGGCGATGGTCCTGCGCGCGGAGCGTGCGCCGGGCGAGCCGACCCGCTTCGACCCGCTGTTGCTCGCGACCGCCGTGCTCGGCCTGATCTGGAATCTGTGCGCGCTTCCCGCCTACGAGCTGCCGAAGATCGGCATCGCCGGCCCGTTCACGTTCCTGGTCGCCCTCGGCTTCGCGGCGCTCGGTTTCCTGCCGGCGGTGGTCGTGCAGTCGGTTCTTCGAGGCGACCACGAGCGGGTGCGGGGCGGGCCGCGGCGGCTGGTCGCGTTCGTCGCGTATGCCGTCAGCGTCACCGCGGCGCTGCTGCACGCGAGGGCGGCGTGGACAGGCGATCCGCTGCCGTCGGCTGCGGGCATGCGCCTGCTCACCTACACGTTCATTACGCTGGTCCTGCCACTCGCGGTCGTCACGCGCGGCCAGCCTGGAGCGCGGCGGGCGCTGTGGGCGGCAGCCTTGTCGATCTTCGCGGTGTCAGCCTTGCATCTGAGCCAACTGCACCAGGGCGACGGATCGTGGCCGGTCGAGCTGCTCGGACATCACGCGTCCGTGCCGCTGGCATTCGCCATCCTCTACCAGGACTTTCCGTTTGCGCTGGCCGATCTGTTCCTGAAGCGGGCGCTGACGCTGGTGTCGCTGGTCGGCGGCGCGATCGCCGGCGTCGCCGTGGTCGGCGCGATCCACTCGCCGGACCTGCCGCTGCGCGACCCGCGCGACGTCGGTCTGCTGGTCACGTTGTGGGTCGCCACGGCGCTGCTCTATCCACGCGTTCGTGACGGGATCGCCTGGTTTGTCGACACGGTCCTGCTGCACCGGCCGGACTATGGAACGCTGCGTGCGCACATCGGCCAGAGCGCGCAGCGCGCGCAGGAAGTCGGTCCGATGCTCGACGAGGCCTGCCGTCAACTGGCGCCGGCGTTGAGTGCCCGGCATGTGGGATGGCGCGAGGCGACCGCATCGGCCGCCGGTCCGATTGCGACCGGCGCCAGCGTCGCCATTCC
The DNA here is from genome assembly GCA_963711765.1 of uncultured Acidobacteriota bacterium. GTDB lineage: Bacteria > Acidobacteriota > Vicinamibacteria > Vicinamibacterales > CAVVIG01 > CAVQFC01. The sequence continues at coordinate 905,308 of CAVQFC010000002.1, forward strand.
GGTCACCGAACCGCCGCACTTCCAGCTGGACATCGGGACCCTCGCCGGCGGACGCCGGCTTCTGTCGGACGACCACGCGGCGCTCGAGTCGATCGCGGTGCTGCTCGGCCGCCGCATCGATGCGATCCGCCTCGCCGACGAGCGCTACGAGCGTGAGCGGCGCGAGCAGAACATCGGCAAGCTGGCGACCGAAGCGGAGCTGCGCGCGCTTCGCGCCCAGATCAACCCGCACTTCCTGTTCAACGCGTTGACCACGATCGGCTACCTGATTCAGACCGCGCCGCCGCGGGCCCTCGAGACGCTGATGCGGCTGACGGCGCTGCTGCGCAGCGTGCTTCGCTCCGAGGGCGAGTTCACGACCCTCGGCCGTGAAGTCTCGCTGATCGAGTCCTACCTGGACATCGAGCACGCGCGATTCGAACAACGCCTCCGTGTCCGCATCGACGTGGCGCACGCGCTCCGCGGCCTGCGGGTGCCGCCGCTGGTGCTCCAGCCGGTCGTCGAGAACGCGGTGAAGCACGGCATCTCTCCGCTCGTGCACGGCGGCGCAGTCGTTGTTTCAGCCCGCCTCGAATCCGCGAACGCGACATCGTCGCTGGTCTTGACCGTGCACGACACCGGTAGCGGCGTGAGCACTGGCCAGCTCGAACAGGGGCGACGCGTCGGTGTCGGCCTCGCGAACATCGAGCGGCGGCTGGCCCACCAGTATGGCGACCTCGCCGGCCTTACCATTCGCAGCGAACCGGGATCGGGAACGACGGTCGAGATCCGGCTGCCGGTCGAGTCGGAGGCGCTGGCCGACCCGACGCCGGCGCGGACCGCGTCGTGAACGGTCGCCTTCGCGTCGTCATTGCCGATGACGAACGTCCAGCGCGCTCGTTCCTGGCCGCGCTGCTTCGCACCTTCGACGATGTGGTGATCGTCGGCGAAGCAGAATCGGGACGCGAGGCGGTCGCGGCCATCGAGCGCGAGCGACCCGATCTCGCGCTGCTCGATCTGCAGATGCCGGAGCTCGACGGCATCGGCGTCGTGCGGATGCTGAAAAAAGCCGACACACCGCTGATCGCGTTCGTGACCGCGTATGACGAATACGCGGTCCGCGCGTTCGAGATGAACGCGGTTGACTACCTGCTGAAGCCGGTGGAGCGGGCGCGGCTGCGCGAGACCATCAATCGGGCGCAGGAGCGGAGCGAGCACGCCGAGGTCATCGAGGAGCAGACCACCCATCTGGGACAGGCGATCAGCGCATACGAGTCAGCCTCGAAACCGACGTTTCTCGAGCGCATTCCGATCCGCCGCCGCGACGAAATCCTGATCGTGCCGACGGCGCAGATTGCCTCGATCGTGGCCGAGGGCGAACTCCTCTACCTCACCACGACGAAGAACGAACGCTACACGCTGACCTACCGGCTGAAGGATCTGGAGGCCCGGCTCGACTCGGCATGCTTCATCAGGCTCGGGCGCGGCACGCTCGCCAACATCGACGCGATCGTGAAGGTGCACGTGATGCCGGGCGGCACCCACGTCGCGCAGCTGTCGAATGGCCAGAAGCTGCAGATCAGCCGGCTGCAGTCCCGACTCGTCCGCGACCGGTTCCTGAAACTGTAGATCCTTGAGATGCAGTGTCCGCCTTCCGGCGGACCTCGAAGGCCGGCTCAAGCCGGCCACTACAGATCTTTTGAACCGCTCTAGGCTGCACGCAGCTTCGCGGTCCGCGCCTTCAGCGTTTCCGCCAGCGAGTGCAGACGCATGGCGTCGCGGCCGGTTGCCGCCGACGCGTCCGCTTCCAGCTGTTTGGCCAGCGCGTCGAGCTGCTCCATCACCGCGGCAGCGTTCTTCTCCTTGCCGGTATGCAGATCGTCGGCCTTCTCGAGTGCGGCCCTCACGGCTTTGGCGCGCTCGGGTTGAATCGCCTTGCTGCGGGTCAGCTGGTCGACATACGCACGTGAGACCGCCGACGCCGCCGGCCACACGATCTTGCCCTGTTCCTGCGGGTTGAGTTCGTCGTTGCGCACCAGCAGCGCCGCGTCGATTTCGTTCTGCGACAGGTACTCGGTCGGCTTCAGCTTGAAGATGTCGATGCCGCGCGCGATCTCCGAGCCGTAGATGCTGCCGTTGTACCAGTACGCCGACCAGAACCCGCCGGTGATCAGCTGCTTGGCGTCGATCGGTCCGCGATCGAAGTACGCGATCTCGATCGGGTGGGCGGCGTCGGTGAAGTCGAACACCGAGATTCCGCCCTGGTACCACGCCTGCACCATGATGTCGCGCCCGGGCACCGGAATCAGCGAGCCGTTGTGCGCGACGCAGTTTTCCTGCTCGCTCTGCGGCGCCGGCATCTTGTAGTAGCCGCCGAAGTGCAGCTTGTGGTCCGGACCGATGTCGAAGATCGCATCCGCGCCCCAGTTCAGGAGATCGCTCGCCCGGCAGCGCGGGCGGGTGCCGCCGCCCCACTCGTCGGTGAAGATCACCTTGCGTGCCGTCGTTGTTGAACGTCGCCGAGTGCCAGTAGGCGAAGTTCTTGTCGGCCACTGCGTCAATCCGCTTCGGGTGCACCGGGTCGCGAGATGTCGAGCAGGATGCCGTTGCCCGAGCAGGCGCCGGCGGCGAGCCCGATCGCCGGGAACACCGTGATGTCGTGGCACTGGTTGGTCTGGACGCGACGGCTGCGTGCCGGGGCCGCGGTCGCCGCCCGTGCTCGAGACCGGCGATGTTGCCGGTCGTCGGATCCGCGAAAATGCGCGGACGGTTGACGACCGCAGCCTGCTCGCGGATGCGCGAGCGGCACCTTGATCACGTCGATGCTGAAGAGCGCGGTATTGGGATTGTCTTCGGGTCGCCTTCCGAACAGCCGGGCATTTCCTCGCCGGGCCGAGAGCCGCGGTGCCCGAGCCGTAGACGTAGAGATTCGCCGGATCCTTCGGATCCGTCGACCAGCGTGTGCGTGTGCGAGCCGCGACAGGTCTGGACCGCCGCGACCTGACGCGGCTTCTGCAGGTCGGTGATGTCGAAGATGCGGACGCCGCGGAAGCGCTCGGCGCTGACGGCGGTCTGGACGCCCTGCGTCCCGCAGTCGATGCGGCCGCGCGTCTGCTCGACCGACATGAACAGCAGATGGCCATGCACCGAGACGTCGCCCTGACCGCCGGGGCAGACCACCGACGCGCTCAGCTTCGGCTTGCTCGGGCGCTCGATGTCGTACGTGTTGAAGCCGTTGAAATTTCCCATGAACACATGGGTGCCGCTGAACGCCAGATCGGAATTCGCGAAGCCCAGCATGTTGGCGAATCGCGGATCCGGCGGCGCCTTGGGATCGGGTGGCGGCAGCGGCGGCAGGTTCGGGTCGCGCTCGGGCGGCGTCGGCGCGCCGGCCGGATCCTTGGGGTCGTAGAAGCCTTCCGGCTTCGGCATGCTCGAGATCTTCTCCATCCCTCGAGACGCTTCGCCGGCGTCGTGGAGTCCGGCCTTGAGTCCGACCCGCGGATCGTTCGAATTCGCCGCCGCCGTTTTCTCCTGCGCATGACCCTGCACCAGGAATGCGAGGACGAGGGCGGACGCACCTACCGTTCTGACAGCGACGGTCTTCATCTTCCCAGCTCCTTGAGCATCGTGCTCATGCGATTGATCTCCATGCGCTGATCGGCGTCAACGTCCGACGCGAACGCGAACACTTCGGATTCCTGCGCCGCTCCCGGCGACGCAAACAGCTCGCTGACCATCGTCAACGCACCGTTGTGGTGCTTGATCATGCCAGCCAGGAACAGGCGATCGAACTCGGCGCCTTTGGCGGCGGCGAGCGCGGCCATCTCCTCGTCGGTCAGCATGCCGGGCATCAGCGTGGCGCCGTGCATGTGCATCGCGCCTGGCGCCGGAATGGGCTGCCCTCGCGACTGCAGCCAGCCCTGCATCATCTTGATTTCGTCGATCTGCGAGACCTGAATCCGCTGCGCCAGCTTCTTCATGTCGGCGCTGGCCGTCCGCGACGGCAGCAGCTCGGTCATCTCGATCGCCTGAGTGTGGTGACCGATCATGCCCTGCATGAACTTGATGTCCGCGCCGATGAACTGCACCTGCGACAAATCTGTCGCGGTCTCGGCCGACACGACGTGGCTCGCCTGACCAGGAGCGCCCGGTTGAACGATCGGCGCCTTGGCATCCACACTTCCGGTCGAACGGCACGCAGCGGCGGTCACAGCCAGGACGAGCAGCGCACTGATTCGGCGGGGCAAGTTCCTCACTATAGCAGCGTGCCGCTCAGGACGACATAGCCAACCGAGAAGTAAATGATCAGCCCGGTGACGTCAACCAGCGTCGCCACGAACGGTGCCGAGGAGGTGGCCGGGTCGAACCCCAGTCGGCGCAGGATGAACGGCAGGATCGAACCGACCAGCGTGCCCCACAACACGATCCCGATCAGCGACAGCGATACGGTCAGCGCCACCAGCGCCCAGTGCGGGCCGTAGATGGTCGAGAACATCGACCAGATCGCGATGCGCAGGAATCCGATGCTGCCGAGGATGCAGCCCAGGGCGAAGCCGGCGAACACTTCACGTCGAATCACGCGCCACAGATCCCTGAGCTTCAATTCGCCGAGCGCGAGCGCGCGAATCACCAGCGTCGACGCCTGCGAACCGGAGTTGCCGCCGCTCGAAATGATCAAGCGGCACGAACAGCGCGAGCACGACGGCCTTGGCAATTTCCTTCTCGAAGAATCCCATCGCCGTCGCGGTCAGCATTTCACCGAGAAACAGCACGACCAGCCAGCCGGCTCGCTTCTTCACCATCCGCCACGGCGCGATCAGCAGGTACGGCTCGTCGAGAGCTTCGGATCCGCCGAACAACTGGAACTCGCGCGTCGCCACCTCCTCCGCCACATCCAGCGCATCGTCCACAGTGACGATACCGATGAGAATGCCGCCGGTGTCGGTGACCGGCAGCGCCGAACGATCTTCGCGGCGGAAGACCTCGACCGCGGACGCCTGCGTGTCGGTTGCCTTCAGCACGACGTAGCGGCGATCCATCAGATCGGACACGCGCTTGTCGAGCGGCACCACCAGGAACTCGCGGATGCGGATGTCGTCGATGAGGACGCCGGCATCGTCCACGACGTAGATGACGTTGAGCGTTTCGCTGTCCTCGCCGTGCTCGCGCACGTAGTCGAGCACCTGACGAACCGTCCAGTCCTCTTTCACGGCGATGTAGTGCGGCGTCATCAGGCGGCCGACCGTGCCCGGCTCGTAGCCGAGCAGCGTCACCGCCTCGCGTCGCTCCTCGTCGGTGAGCAGCGTGATCAGCTGGCGCGTGACGTTCGCCGGCAGTTCGCTGAAGAACATCGTGCGGTCGTCGGGCGACATGTGGTTCAGCAGCGCCGCGACGTCGGCCTGCCCCATCGCCTTCACCAGCGCCTGCTGGGATTCTGGCGCCATGTACTCGAACACCGCCGCCGCGGTTCGCCGGGGGAGGATCCGAAAGGCCAGCACCTGGTCATCGGCCCGCCATTCGGCAAGCGCGGCGGCAATTTCCTGCGGCCGCAGGCGTTCCATCTCTTCGCGGAGCCTGTTGAAGTCGCCTGTTCGAATGAGCGACACCAGGTCGGTCGTGGTTTCGGTCATGGCTGCCATTCTATGGGGTTCGGTACAAGAAAAAGGGACGGCTTGAAAGGCCGTCCCTCACGAGACTGAGACCGAAACAGCGGACGTCCGTCAGACCGTCCGCTTACACCGGCTGCTTGGTCACGCGGAGATATGGTTTCTTTGCGACGTAGTCGGGAAACCGCTTGCGCGCGTCCTCGTCCGACACCGCCGGCACGATGATCACGTCTTCGCCGTTCTTCCAGTCGGCCGGGGTCGCCACCGAGTGCTTCGCGGTCAACTGCAGCGAGTCGATCACGCGCAGGATCTCGAAGAAGTTCCGGCCGGTGCTGGCCGGATAGGTCAGCGTCAGCTTCAGCTTGTTGTCCGGGCTGATGATGAACACCGAGCGCACCGTCGCGGTGTCGCTGGCGTTGGGATGAATCATGTCGTAGGCGTTGGCGATGCTCTTGTCCGGGTCGCCAATCAGCGGGAAGTTGAGCGTCTGCCCGGTGACGTCCTTGATGTCCTGCAACCAGCGGGCGTGCGCGTCGAGCGGATCGACGCTCAAGCCAATCACCTTGGTGTTGCGCTTGTCGAATTCGGGCTTCAGCTTGGCGACCGCACCGAGCTCAGTGGTGCAGACCGGCGTGAAATTGCGCGGATGCGAAAAGAGCACGGCCCACTGTCCAGCCTTCCACGTGTGGAAGTCGATTTTGCCCTCGGTGGTGTCCGCGGAAAAATTCGGAACTTCGTCGCCCAGTCGAATCGCCATGCCTGCCTCCTGCCGTTGCGCTTTGATTGTCTCCAGCCTCTCAGCATACTGCGCCTACTGGAGGCGCGCTACCCGGATCGCCGAGGCCGGCCCGCGGCCGCTGGTCCATACCGCCACGACGCCGCCGGCCACCGGTACGGCCATCGGATACAGACCGGGCGTGCCGTCGCTGATCACCGTCGACTTGAACGAGCCGCCGGCGCGGCGCGCCATCACGATCCGGCGTGTGCCGTCCTTGGCTTCGTCCCAGACCAATATGACGCCGCTGCGGTCGACCGCGATCCGCGGATGATGCGGCACGCCTTCGGTCGGCACCTGTTCTCTCGCAGAAAACCGCCGGGCATCGCCGGAGGATGCGTAGAAGATGCCGATGCCGGGTTCGCCGTCCGCGCCGTTGACCAATGTCGGCCACGCCAGGTGCACCCGGTTCTGTGCATCCACCGCCATCGCCGGGCCATCGTCAGGACAGCCCTCGAGCATCCACTTGTCCTCGCTGACGCGGAGCGGCGGCGCGAACGTTCTGCCGCCGTCGCGCGAGACCGTGAACGCCATGTCGCGCAGGTTGCCGGGATACACATGTCGCCAGGCGGCATACAGCGCGCCGTCGGCGCCGGCCACCAGCGCCGTCTTGCAGCAATAGCAGACGCCACCGGTAATCGCGTGTGGCGGCAGCGAGCCGTCGATCGATGCCACGTACAGTTTCGACTTCTGCGCCATCGCGACGCCATCAGGCTTGGCGTTCGCAGCGGCACTGTGCTCGTGATGGCTCATCGCCATGGTCGAGTCCGCCGCCAGCTCGCGATGATCGAGCCACAGCGCGTCCACTCGTCCGTCCGGCTCGACGGCCGTCGCCTGCCAGCCACGATTCCCGTCCGCATCGCTGCCTGGAACGAGGGAGGAGCGCGCAAACGACTTGCCGCCATCGTCCGATCGCGACTGCAGCAACGTCGTGCCCCTGACGCCTTTCGACGTCCACACGACGGTGATGACTGGCGGCTGCCCGGCACGCGGCGTGACCGTGACCTGCGGCGCCTGTTCACCATTGACGCGCGCGTCACCGATTTCACTGTTCACGCGCACCGGCGCACCGAACTCGCGTCCCGAGTCACGGCTGATCGCCGCGTAGATGTCGGTCGCGCCGTCGGGCTTCGACGCGCTCCACACCACCGCGACGAAGGTGCCGGCCGCGGCGGCGGTCGGCGTCTGGTTGGCTCGTCCCGGCACGCCCAGGTCCACAAACGCTGGCGAACTTGATGCCGCGGTCGCCAGCGCAAGCGCGATCAGGGCAATCGGCGCGACACGACGGCAGATGGACGATTGGCTAGTCGCTTTCAGAAACTCCATCGGGCACCCAGTTGAAATTGCCGCATGTCGCCGACCGCGGTCACCTGCTTGAAGGTCGCTGACGGCACCGGCGTGTTGCCAATCGTGTTGTTCACATTGACGACGTTGACGTGGTTGAAGAGATTGAACCCTTCCAGCATCAGCTCGAGTCGGTGCGCTCCGCCGAGCGCGAGCACGCGTGAGAGACGGAGATCGAACGACGTCGTACCGCAGCTCTGGCTCAGGTCCGAATAACACGGGAATCGCGCGGAGTTGCGGCCGACGCCGGCCGGCCGATCGTTGACGGTCGTGTCGTTGTTGTTGTCGGCGCCGGTGACGACGTTGAACGGCGCGGCGGTCGCATATGAGTAGACCCAGCCGATCTGGAAGCCGAGCAGCGCCTTGCGTACCGCCGCGCTCGGCCCGTCGCCGATCGTGCCGGCGACAACCAGACGCTGACGCTGGTCGTTGTCGGACGGCCCCTTGTCGGCGAGGATGTCGTTCTGCGTCTGCGGCGTCTGGAAGAACGCGTTTCCCGAGTCGTCCTGCGCATTCGACAGTGTGTAGGAGACGCGCGCGCGCCCCCACGGCGCGCGCCGGGCATCGAGCGACGCGGTGAATCCGTGGAACCATGAGTCGCCGAGCGCGTCGTACTGGCTGATGTTGCCGTAGCGCGGATCCGGACGACCCAGATTCGCGACACCCATCGCGGCCGCTTGCGCAGCGGTCAGGGTGGGCACGTTGACGTTGTGCGACATCAGGATGCCGTGGCCGCGCATGTAGGTGTAGCCGAACTGGGCCGCCAGCGACGACCCGATCGCGCGTTCGATCTGCACGCCGGCCTGCTCGTTGTGCTGGTTCTGGACGTTCGGGTTGATGTTGCTGATCGAGACGAGAACGCCGACCGGAAACACCGGCAACACCGCCGGCCACACCGGAGCACCGGCCTGGCCGAACGACAGCACCGCCGTCTGGTACGTCGTGCCGTCCCGCTGAATCGCGTTCGACGTCGCGCGCAGAGGAATCCGATCGAAGTAGAGGCCGGCGCTGCCGCGGATGACCGTCTTGCCGTCGCCCGGCGAGTAGGCTGCGCCGATTCGCGGCGAGACGTTGTTGGCGTCGAGCAGAATCGGCGACGGCAGCCACTGCAGGTCGTAACGAAGGCCCGCATCGATGGTCAGGTTCGAGTTCACGCGCCACTCGTCCTGCGCAAACAGACCGAGATTGGGATTCGACTGCAGCAGCGAGGTGACGCCGAACGCCTGCTGGAACTGCGAGTAGACGCCGCGCTGGAACGTCGCCAGCGAAGAAAACGTGTACGAGCCCTGCAAGGCTCCAGGAAACACGATGTTGATGCGGTTGTAGAGCAGTTCGGCGCCGGCTTTGATCAAGTGCGATCCGCGCTGCAGAGTCAGAGTGTCGACCGCCTGAAAGACGTCGGCATCACGCGCGGTCGGCGACGAGGTGGCGACGCCGAAATTCGCCGCTCCGGCGATCGTGACCGCCGGACCGATCGTATCGTTGACCGGCGCACCGAGGCCGCTGTGGGTGTACTGAGCGCGCGCTTCGTTGATCGTTCCCGACGACAGCGTCGACAGATAGTTGACCGCCGCAGTCTGATCGGTGTCGTCGAGGGCCGCGCCACGGCTCACGTCGCTGAGCCCGCCGACGTTGCGGGCGTTGTCGCTGGTGACGTGGTAGTAGAGATAGCGCAGCTGCAGGCTCGAAGCCGGCGTCGCCTGGTGATCGACGCGACCGAACACATTGGTGCTGTCGTAGCCGGTCGGGAAATTGCCGGTGCTGATGCGCGGACCGTGATAGCCGACCGCGTCCAGCGCCGAGTTCACCGCGAGCACCGACGCCGGCGCGATGGTCACCACTCCGGTTCGATCCTGCAACGTCTGTTCGACGTTGCCGAACCAGAACGTCCGGTTCTTCACCAGCGGACCACCCAGCGTCAGACCGAACTGATTCTGGTTCAGCGGATCCTTGCGAATCGAGAGCGGATTCTGCGTGTCGAACGCATCGTTCCGGAAGAATTCGTACGCTCGACCCTGGTACTGGTTGGTGCCCGACTGCGTGACGACGCTGATCGTTCCGCTCGAGGCGCGGCCGAATTCGGCGCCGCCGCCCGCGGTCACCACTTCGAACTCGCGGACGACCTCCTGGCTCAGCGACACCCCCGCCAGATCCGCCGCATCATCGTTGGCGGACATCCCGTCGAGGACGAAGTTGTTGTTCAGGTTGCGCTGACCCGCGACCGAGACGCCGGTTCCCGCTACCGCCGACGTCTCGGCGAATCGATCGGTCGTGCGCAGGTTCGTCCGCGACACGTTGGGCGCCAGCAATGCCAGGTCGAGGTAGTTGCGTCCATTGAGCGGAAGGCTGTTGACCTCGCCCGGCGTGATCGTGGACGCCATTTCCGTTCGCCTCGCCTCGACCAGCGGCACCGGCGCCGCCACCTGGACGGACTCGGCGACCGCCGCCGGCCTGATCACGATCGGCACGTCCACTTGGTCGCGAACGTCCAGCGTGAGCCCGGCGTTGGTCGTGCCAAAGCCGCTCAACTGGACCGAGAGGTGGTAGTCGCCGGCGGGAAGATACGAGAGTCGAAACTGGCCGCGAGCATCGGTCACCGTCTGCCAGGTCTGGTTGGTCGCGTGATTGCGGATTTCAACCGTCGCCCCAGGGACGATAGCGCCGCTCGAATCGCGAACCGTACCCGTGACACTGGCAGAAGCCACGGTCTGGGCCGCCGCCGGCGGAGCCATCGCACACAGACACACAAACGCCAGCCAGGAGGCTCGCGTACGAAGTTCTGACCACATTGAAACACCTCGAGAATGCAAAAACCATGAGGATCCACTGCCGCAGCGGGCGGATCGCTCCACTGGCGGCAGGGCTCACATCGCGTTCGTGGGTCGAGGTGTCAGGCTCGGGGAGGAGGCGATTCTGGACGATGGGCGCGGGCGATCGCGGACGGCGCCATCACTGAGGCCACGTCGCGACGTTCGAAAGCGCTTACGGTCGCCGAAGGCGGCGGCATCACGCCGAGGCCGCCAGACAGCGAAACGAGTGCCGCATCCGATCCGCTGCAGACGCTCCGCATCTTGCATGTACGGACGCCTTCCTTGGTGTGGTGCATCGGGCACACCTGGCCGGGAAGCAGTCCCGGGCAGCACTTCTCCTCGTCGTCGTGCACCGAGGTTCCCGGCGCCGTGTCGCAGCACAGTGCGAACGGCGCCGCGGCCAGGCCCGCAACCTGGCCCGCGAGCCAGATGCACGCGATGAACGCGAGGCGGCGCCTCAAGAAAGTCATCGACATGTCCAGATTAGCACTGCTTCGCTATGATGGGAGTTTCTTTGCGAATCGTTTCGTTCTCGCGCACGCTGGCGGTTGTGCTGTGCCTGCTGGCCACCCCGGCAGGGGCGCAGGAGCCCGATCCACCACACGATCATCACCAGATGGCCATGGCGCCGATGGACAGCGGTGGCTGGATGGTCATGGCGGACGCCAACGTCTTCTACGGCTTCAACTACCAGCAGCGAAAGTTCGCCGACTTCTGGGCGTGGGAATCGCAGAACTGGGGAATGCTCTCGGCGAGTCATTCCGCCGGCCACGGGCAGCTCACGCTGCACGGCATGCTGTCGCTCGAACCGTTCACGATTGCCAAGCTCGGTTCGCCGCAGGCATTTCAGACCGGCGAAAGCTACCAGCGGGCGCCGCTGGTCAACTATCAGCACCCGCACGACCTGTTCATGGACATCGGCGCCACCTACCGTCTGCCTGACGGCCGCGTCACCTACATCTTCGAAGCCGATCTCGTCGGTGCGCCTGCGCTCGGGCCCACGGGGTTCATGCACCGCGAGTCGGCGCGTGACAACCCGGAGGCGCCGCTCACCCACCACTACCTGGATTCGACGCACATTTCGGCGGGAGTCGTCACCGGCGGCCTCGAGGTCGCTCCATTCACGTTCGAAGTGTCGGCATTCAAGGGCGAAGAAAACGACGACGACAACCGGTTGAACATCCAGCAGCCGGCGCTCGATTCGTGGTCAACCCGTGTCAGCTGGCGTCATGGAGCGTGGCAGGCGCAGATGTCCGGCGGTCACTTGAAGCAGCCTGAATGGTGGGAGCAGACCGACGTCGTCCGCCTGACCGCCTCGTTCGGATATGACGGCCTTGTAAAATCCCTGCCGCTGGCGGTGACCGCCGCGTGGGGGCAAAACCGCGAATACACCTACGCGCCCAACGGCTATCTGGTCGAATGGGATCTGCGCGCGACCGACACATCGACGATCTACGGTCGGGCCGAGGCGGTGCGTAAGGAGATCTTCGGCCTCGGTCCGCATCCGCCGGGCGTGCCGATCGAACCGATCATCTTCTCGCGAATCGCGGCGCTCACGCTCGGCTATCTTTACGATCTGCCGAAGATCCACGGCACACGCCTCGGTATCGGCGCCGACATCACCGGCTACAACATCGACGAGATGCTCGCACAGTACTACGGTGCGCCGCTCTCGTATCACGTCTTCCTGCGATGGCGTCCGTCGCGCTCTTCGATGGCTCACATGCACTAGAAATGCTGTTATGCTTGAGCACATAGAGATGGCCCTGCTCGGGGACATACGTCCATGTCCGTCGTCGCTTTGTCCGAACTGCTCGGCGCTTCCGTGCGCGACGCCTCAGGCGCCGTGCGCGGACGGGTGCGCGAAATCGCGATCGCGCCGCAGGACCATCGCCACCCGCGTCGCCTATCTAATCGTCAAGACCGCCGACGGCGAGCGCACGCTCACGCCCGACGACATCACCACCGCAGGCGCCGGCGGTCCGCGCGAACACCGACGTCTCGCAGTGGGCGCGGGTGCCGGCGCTCGACGGCGTGCTGCTGCTCAAGCGCGACCTCCTCGACCAGCAGATCATCGACATCCACGGCCGCAAGGTCGTGCGCGTCAACGACGTCGAGCTCGAATCGACGCCCGTCAACAGTCACCTGCTGCTGAACGTCGTCGCCGTCGACGTGGGTGCGCGCGGCGCCGTCCGCCGTCTCTCGAAGGGCATCGTCCCGTCGTTCACGCTCCGGGCGCTGCTCGAGCGGATTCCGCCGCGGGTGATCCCGTGGGACTTCGTCGATCTGCTCGAAACCGACCCGGCGCGACGCGTCAAGCTGAAGATCGCCTATCGCGGTCTCTCGCAGATGCATCCCGCCGACATCGCCGACATCGTCGAGGATCTGGCGCCGGCCGATCGCGAAGCGGTGTTCGAGACGCATCGACGAGGACGTCGCGGCCGAGACGCTCGAAGAGCTCGATCCCGGACGTTCAGGTCTCCATCGTCGAGTCGCTCGACAAGCAACCGGGCCGCCGACATCGTCGAGGAAATGGACCCGGACGCCGCCGCCGACCTGCTCGGCGATCTCGCCGAAGAACGCTCGGACGAGATTCTCGAGGAGATGGAGCCCGAGGATCGGCGCGAGGTCACGCAGCTGCTCGAGTTCGGCGAACACACCGCCGCCGGCCGGATGACGACCGAGTTCATCGTCGTGCCGGAAACCGTCGGTCGTGGACGATGCGATCGACGCGCTGAAGGCGTTCGAGGGCAGCGCCGAGGCGGTGGCGACGATTTATCTGACCGGCGCCGGACAGAAACTCGTCGGCGCGGTGCCGCTGGTCAAGATCGCGATCTCGTCGCCGGCGATTCAGCTCTCGTCGCTCAGCGATCCGTACATCGCGCTGCGCCCCGGACACGCCGCAGGACGAAGTCGCGGCGCTGTTCGACAAGTACAACCTCATCACCCTCGCGGTCGTGGACGAGCACGGCCGCATCGCCGGCATCATCACGGCAGACGACGTGATCAGCATGCTGCGGCACCGGCGACTGACGCGCATGAAGTTTCTCAAGAGCTGGCGGGCGCGTCTCGCCGCTGATTCTGGCCGTGGTCGGACCGGGCTTCATCACCGCCAACGTCGACAACGACGCCGGCGGCATCTTCACCTACTCACAGGCGGGCGCGCAGTTCGGCTATTCGCTGCTGTGGACGATGATCCCGATCACGATCGCGCTGGTCGTGGTGCAGGAGATGTGCGCGCGCATGGGCGCGGTCACCGGCAAGGGCCTGAGCGATCTGATTCGCGAGGAGTTCGGGTTCCGGGTCACGTTCTGGCTGATGCTCGCGCTGATCGTCACCAACTTCGGCAACGTCGTCGCCGAGTTCGCCGGCGTGGCGAGCAGCCTCGAGCTGTTCGGCATCTCGCGCTTCATCGTCGTGCCGGCGGCCGCCGCGTTGGTGTGGCTGCTGGTCGTGCGCGGCACCTACGACAGCGTCGAGAAGATCTTCCTCGCGGCCTCGGCGTTCTACGTCTGTTACATCATCGCCGGACTGCTGGCGCATCCCGACTGGAAGGCCGCCGCGGTCGGCGACCGTCAGCCGCCCGGCGGCGATCGGCATCCGCAACTACGGCTACCTGTTCATGGTCATCGGCCTGGTCGGCACGACGATCGCGCCGTGGATGCAGTTCTATCTGCAGGCGTCGATCGTCGAGAAGGGCATCACCGCCAAGCAGTACAGGACGTCGCGCTGGGACGTCATTCTCGGCTGCCTGTTCACCGACATCGTGGCCTGGTTCATCATCGTGGCGTGCGCGGCCACGCTCTACGCCGTCGGGCACCACGACATCAAGGACGCCGCCGACGCGGCGCAGGCGCTGCGCCCGCTGGCCGGCGAATACGCGTATCTGCTGTTCGCGGCCGGGCTGTTCAACGCGTCGATTTTCGCCGCGTCGATCCTGCCGATCTCGACGGCCTACGCGGTGTGCGAGGGTCTGGGATTCGAGTCGGGCCTCGACAAGAAGTTTCACGAGGCGCCGGTCTTCTACTGGCTGTACACGCTGCTGATCGTGACCGGCGCGGGCGTGCTGCTGATCCCGCGGCTGCCGCTGGTGCACGTCATGGTGCTGTCGCAGGTGGTGAACGGCGTCGTGCTGCCGTTCGTGCTGATCTTCATGCTGCTGCTGACCAACGACAAGGAGCTGATGGGCGAACACGTCAACTCGCGCGGCTTCAACATCGTCGCCTGGACGACGGTGGTGCGTGATGATCGTGCTGACGCTGGCGATGGTGATCACGCAGCGGTGAGGATCGCGGCGTAGCGCGGGCGCTACGCGAGCACGAACGCGGAGCGAACCCGAACGCGGAGCCGGAGTGCCGAGCCCCAGCCCCGAACCCCCAGCCCCTATCTGTTCAGGTCCACCCACACGCTCTTCACCTGCGTGTAGTGCTCCAGCGCGTGCACGCTCATCTCGCGTCCGAAGCCGCTCTGCTTGTAGCCGCCGAAGGACGCAGCGGTGTCGTAGACGTTGTAGGTATTGATCCACACCGTGCCCGCCTGCAGCTTGCGCGCAACGTGGTGCGCCTTCTTGATGTCCCTGGTCCAGACCGCTGCGGCCAGGCCGTAGACCGAGTCGTTGGCGCGTGCAATCGCTTCGTCGACGTCCGCAAACTCGATGGTGGCGAGGACCGGACCGAAGATCTCTTCGCGCGCGATGGTCATGTCCGGGGTGACGGCATCGAACACGGTCGGCTGCAGGAAATAGCCCTTACCGGTGCCGATATCCGCGCGTTCGCCGCCGGCCAGCAGAGTCGCGCCTTCCTTCTTGGCGATCTCGATATAGCGCAGGTCGGTCTCGAGCTGACGCTTCGAGGAGATGGCGCCGAGGCGGGTTCGCGGGTCGAGCGGGTCGCCGGGCTTGATCTGCCGCGCCCGGGCGGCGACCTTGTCCATGAATTCGTTCTTGATCGACCGATCGACCAGCAGGCGCGAGCCGGCCGCGCACACTTCGCCCTTGCCGTAGAAGATGCCGGTGGTCGCACCGCGGACGGCGGCGTCGAGGTCGGCGTCGGCGAAGACGATATTCGGCGACTTGCCACCGAGTTCGAGCGTGATCCGCTTCAGCGATTCGGCCGAGCCGCGCATGATCTGCTTGCCGGTGGAGGTGTCGCCGGTGAACGCGATCTTGTCGATGCCGGGATGGTCAACAATCATCTGGCCAACCGACGCCCCAGGACCGGTGATCACGTTGAGCACGCCGGCGGGCAATCCGGCCTCGACAGCGGCCTCGGCCAGCGCGAGCGCGGTCAGCGGCGTCTGGCTGGCGGGCTTGATGATCACCGTGTTGCCGCAGGCCAGCGCGGGAGCGACTTTCCACGCGGTCAGCAGCAGCGGAAAATTCCACGGCACGATCGCGGCGACGACACCGACCGGTTCGCGCAGCGTATAGGTGAGGAAGTTGCCGCGGACCGGAACAGTCTCGCCATGAATTTTGTCGGCCCAGCCGGCGTAATACTGGAAACACTCGGCCGCGGCTGGGATCTCGATCTGCCGTGACTCGAAAATCGGCTTGCCGTTGTGCAGCGTCTCGAGACGCGCAATCTCATCGGCTCTGGCCATCAGCCGCTCGCCGATTTTCCAGACGATCCTGCCGCGATCGCGCGCCGACATCCTGCCCCACGGACCGTCGAGCGCCGCCCGCGCCGCCGCCACCGCGGCGTCGACGTCGGCCTGTTCGGCGGACGCGACCTCGGCGATCACGTCCTCGGTCGCGGGGTTGACCACCTCGAGCGTCCGGCCACCGGCGGCATCGCGCCACTCGCCGTTGATGAAGAGCTGCTTGCGCATCACCCCAGTCGTCGTCACGGACACCTCACTGAGTCTCTATACGAAGTCTCTATCACGAAGGCACGAAAGCACGCGGTTACGAGGCGGCCTCGCCGGGTTTCAACTCGAGCACCTGGATCCCTCGCGGCTCGACCAGCTCCCGCAGCTTCGCCGGCGTGCCGGTCAGCGCGGGGAAGGTGCCGTAGTGCATCGGCACGACCTGCTTGACGCCGAGCAGTTCGCACGCCTTCGCGGCCTGCAGCGGCCCCATCGTGTAGAGGTCGCCGATCGGAAGGAAGGCGATCTGCGGTTGATAAAGCTCGCCGATGAGACGCATGTCGCCGAACACATCGGTGTCGCCGGCAAAGTAGATCGTCAGGCCGTCCTCGAACTTGATGACGTAGCCAGTCGCGACGCCAAGATAGATCACCTTCCCGTCCTCGACGACGGAACTGCTGTGAACGGCGTGGACCATGGTGATCGAAAGCCCCAGCGCGTGGAGCGTCCCGCCCGGATTCATTCCGGTGACGTTCTGCAGTCCCTTGCCCTGGAGCCAGACCGACACCTCGAACGGCGCGAGCACCTGCGCCCCGCTCGACCGCGCCACTGCGACGGCATCGCCGGTGTGATCGCTGTGTCCGTGTGTGACGAGGATCAGGTCGAGCTTGCCGAGATGTTTGGCCGCGTCGGGCGACGCGGGATTGCCGGTGATCCAGGGATCGAACAGGAGGCGCTTTCCGCCCGGCGACTGCAGAAGAAAGGTGGCGTGGCCGAGCCACAAGATAGATAAAGACATGATGATCTGAGGATATCAGGACTTAGGGATTTGAGGATTTATCTGAGGACTTGGATTTACGAAGTCGGCTGACGGGGACGGGTCGCGCAATAGATCCTCAATTGAGTTCCTCAGATCCAGAGATCCTCAGGTCCTAAGATCTCCGCTTCGCCAGCGTGCCTCATCTTTCAGTACGCACGTACTCGAAATCTATTGACTGTTGATTGATGCCGCGCCGCGGCGGGGCGATGTAGTTCGCGAACTTCCCCGCCTCGTAGACCGGCTTGTCCATGATGCTGAGCAGGTACTCGGTGTCCGCCGCCGACGGCAGCCAGTCGTACTTTCGCTTCTCCCATTGCTCGACTGACACCGGCACGCCGCCAGGATCGAAGCGGAAGCCGGAATACATGCCGATGCCGCGATTGAACTTCCGGTCTGGCAGCCGCAATCGATCCGAGAAGCCGTGCTGTTCGAGCACGCGGTTCCACCGTGTCACGCCTGCGGCGCAGTCGCCGACGTACCAGTCGCGTAAGACTTCGTTCATCGCGTTTCGCATCAGGACCTCTTTCGTCACCGGCTTCCCGGCCTCGAAGAACTCCATGTTGTAGTACGCGTTCTTCACGACGTGCTCGTCGAAGGTGTCCTCTTTGGCGCGGCCCTTCAGGCCGTTGGCGAAATAC
Organism: uncultured Acidobacteriota bacterium; assembly: GCA_963711765.1. Classification (GTDB taxonomy): domain Bacteria; phylum Acidobacteriota; class Vicinamibacteria; order Vicinamibacterales; family CAVVIG01; genus CAVQFC01. The sequence continues at coordinate 923,085 of CAVQFC010000002.1, forward strand.
GACGCGGCGTTGCTCGACACCTCACTGCCGTGCAGGTCGAGGCTCAGGCTGAACCACTGATTGAGATGCTTCTGGATGGTCGGGATGTCGATGCCGCCGACCTTGCGGACGTCCTCGGAGTAGCCGGCGATCTTCATCAGCTGGCAGGTGCGTTCGAGGATCCGCGCGATGCCGGTCTCGCCGACGAACATGTGGTGCGCTTCCTCGGTCAACATGAACCGGGTCGTGCGCGCCAGCGGGTCGAGCGAACTCTCCGACAGCGACATCAGCTGCGATTTGCCGTCGCGGTCGGTGAACATCGTGAACATGAAGAAATCGAGCCAGTTGTCGATCGGCTCGTTGAACGCCTCGAGAATGCGCGGCTTGTCGCGGTTACCGCTCTGGCGCTCGAGCAACTCTTCGGCTTCGTCGCGGCCGTCGCGCCCGAAGTATGAGTGCAGCAGGTAGACCATCGCCCACAGATGACGGCCTTCCTCGACGTTGACCTGAAAGAGGTTGCGGAGGTCGTACATGCTCGGGCAGCGCTGACCGAGCAGCCGCTGCTGCTCGACGCTGGCCGGTTCGGTGTCGCCCTGCGTCACGATCAGCCGGCGCAGCTGGTTCCGGAATTCGCCCGGCACTTCCTGCCAGACCGGCTGCCCGAAGAAATCGCCGAATCCGATCCTGCGGTCGTGCACGGGATCGGCCAGGAAGATGCCCCACCGATATTCAGGCAGCTTGACGTATTCGAAGTGCGCCCAGCCCTCGGGCTCGACGCTGATCGCGGTGCGTACATAGACCTGGTGGTAGTCCTGGAAACCCTGCGGGCCCATCTCGCGCCACCACTGTATGTACTTCGGCTGCCAGTGCTCGAGCGCGCGCTGCAGGCGCTTGTTGTCCGACAGGTTGACGTTGTTCGGGATCTTCTCGGCGGAAATCATCTTGAGTCCCCCGCTGATTCGACACAAAGGACACCAAGGACACTAAGAAAAACAACAAGGTTGGCTCTTAGCTCTGTGTCCTTGGTGTCCATTGTGTTGATTCGACGCCGATATGCTAAGTCCGCTTCCAATCGAACTCAGGTCGCCCCTGTTGACCGTAGACCTTGAGCGCGCCCTTTTCGCCAACGGCGTTCGGCCGCTGAAAGATCCAGTTCTGCCAGGCGGTGAGACGTCCGAAGATCTTGGTCTCCAGCGTTTCGGGCCCCGCGAAGCGCAGGTTGGCCTCGAGACCGGTCATCGCGTCCGGTGAAAATGCGGCGCGCGCCTCCACCGCCTGGCGCACCTCGTCGTCCCAGTCGATCTCGTCAGGCGCGAACGTGACCAGACCCGCTTCTTCCGCTTCACGCGGCGTTGTATGCACCGCCGTGCGTCAGACAGCGCATCCACCTTCTGCTGGTCACCGAGAAAGCGCGTCTGCAACCGCGTCAGCCCGTTGCTCATCGACCAGCGGTCCGCCGTTCATCGGCGACAACGACACGACGTTCGCCTCGTCATCGTCGTGCAGCATGTAGGAACGGTCGGCCGCCAGCGCCAGCTCGAACAGCGAGCCCGCAAACGCCGAACCGGGCTCGATGAACGCAAAGAAGCTGCGCGACGTCAGATCCAGGCGCTTCAGGGTCCGCTTCATGAAGTGGACGATCTCGCGGACGAGCCAGTGCGACTGGTGCGCGACCAAGCGTCGTGTCGATCGCCAGCACCGCTTCGCCGTCGCCTTCCGTGCGGATGATCACGGTGCCGATCTCCAGCTCGTTGACCCGCAGCCTCAACAACGCGTCGTCGAGCTCGCGAAACGCCCGCAGCGGCCAGAACTGATCGCCCGCCGCGAGGATCTCGTCCGGCGTGGCCGGCTGTGGACCACTGGGGGCCTGCACCGTGAGCTCCGCGGTTCGAGCGGCACGGTCGATCGTGAGCGACACCGCGGAATACGTGAGCGAGCCGTCGATAACGGTCGGCTGGATGGGGTTCAACGCGATGCCGGATCCGCTCGAAGGCCGGTCGGACAGCGCCGCCAGTTCGCGCGCGCGGACAGCCACGGCATCCTTGAACTTACTGGTCGGATGCACGGCGTCAACCAGCTGCCACTGGACCGCCCGCTTGCCCTTCACGCCTTCGACCAGCGTGCTGAAAAAATCGGCTCGATCGCGCCGGACGTGGCGCTTGTCAACCAGCCGAGTGAGTCCGCCGGTGCCAGGCAACACCGCCAGTAGTGGCGCCTCCGGCAGGCTCACCGCCGAGTTGCCATCGTCAACCAGCATGATTTCGTCGCAGGCGAGCGCCAGCTCGTAACCGCCGCCGGCGCAGATGCCGTTGAGCGCGGCGAGGAACTTCAACCCGGAATGGGCGCTCGCATCTTCGATCGCGAGACGCGTCTCGTTGGTGAACTTGCAGAAGTTCACCTTTGCAGCGTGGGTCGATCCGCGCAGCATCATGATGTTGGCGCCGGCGCAGAACACGCGCTCCTTCAGCGACGACACGATCACGGCATGGACGCCGGGATGCTCGAACCGCAGCCGCTGAATCGCGTCGGCAAGCTCGATGTCCACCGCGAGATCGTACGAGTTGAGCTTGAGCGAGTAGTCCGGAGACAGGCCCGCGTCCTCGCGGACGTTCATCCGAGCGTCGCGATCGGGCCGTCGACGGTGAGAGACCAGTGTTTGTAGGCGTCCGGGCGGGTATCAAAGGTGATCATTGATATTGAACGCGTGTTCAAACTACTTTAGAGCGTGGCCAGCAGCGAGTCAACATCAGCCGTGCGCGGCGCCGCCGCGAAGCGCACACGCCGCGGGAAGCGCTCACGAAACCGGGACGCTCACGCCACCACCCGGGTCGACATCCTGACCAGCGCGGCGAAGGCGTTCCGCCGGCTCGGATATCACGGCGCCACCGTGCAGCAGATTGCCGCGGCGCTGCACATGAAGAAGGGCAATCTCTACTACTACTTCAAGAACAAGGAAGAAATCCTGTTCGCGTGCCATCAGTATTCGCTCGACCGCCTCATGCAGCTGCTCGATGACGTCGAACGGCAGCCCGTCCCCGGCGGACCGGAAGCTTCGCCAGCTGATCGGCGCGTTCGTCCATACGATTCTCGACGAGCTGCACGGCACGGCGCTGTTTCTCGATCTCGAAGCGCTGTCGCCCTCGCATCTCAAGGCGGTGATCGCCAGGCGCGACGCCTTCGACCGCGGCGTGCGCCGGGTGCTCGAGCAGGGCATGGCGGACGGCGCGTTCGCGGCCGGCGATCAGAAACTGCTGGCGTTTGCGCTGTTCGGTGCGGTGAACTGGATTCCGCGGTGGTACAGTCCCGACGGTCCGGCGAGTTCCGAACAGATCGCCGATCTGTTCGCCGACATCTTCATCGCCGGATTCCGGCACCGAGGAGCATCCGAATGACGGTCCTGAGAGTCTGCTATCAGAAGGGCGCGCGGTTCGACGAGAAGTATTACTTCGAGAAGCACGCGACACTGGCCGCGCCGATCATGGCGGCGCTCGGCGTTCGAAGGAGCGAGATCGTGAAGGTGTCGGGCAGCGTGCCTGGCTTCGACGCCCCCTACCAATTCGTCTTCAGCGCGTACTTCGACTCGCCGGCCGACGTGGCGCGCTGCATGATGGACCCGCGAATGACCGCGGTGCTGGACGATGTGAAGAACTACTTCGACGGGGCCAGCGACGTGATGGTCGGCGAAGTCATCTCAACGCCGTGATCGGATTGATGCGCGCGATGCGCAGCGCCGGGACGAAGGCCGCTGCGATTGCCACCGCGAGCACGGTCCCAATGGCCAGCACGAAGGTCAGGGGATCGGCGATGGAAACGCCCCAGACCAGGACGCGGACCGCGTAGCGGAGGTCGCGCATGCTCTCCTTAGACGGGATGGTCCGGCGAAGTGCTGGCGGCGGCGAGGCCTGACCGCCGGCGTCCGCAGGCCGATATAATACTGGGAGTGCCCCGCGTCATATCGCTCACGCCGACCGCTCCCGCTCTGCCACGACAGCCGAAGCCGGACTGGCTGAAGGTCCGTGCGCCCGGCTCGCCGAGCTACCAGCGGCTCAGGGGCCTGATGCGGGAGTTGAACCTGCACACGGTCTGCGAGGAAGCGCAGTGCCCGAACATCGGCGAATGCTGGAATCACGGAACCGCGACGTTCATGATTCTCGGCGACGTGTGCACGCGCGCCTGCGCTTATTGCGCGGTGTCGCACGGTCGGCCGGCGGCGGTTGACACTGCTGAGCCGGTCAGAGTCGCTGACGCGATCCGCACCCTCGATCTCAACTACGTCGTCATCACCTCGGTCGATCGCGACGATCTCGGCGGACGGCGGCGCGTCGATCTTCGCGGAGACCATTCGCGAGACGCGAGCGCGGCTGGCGACCTGCCGTATCGAGGTGCTGATTCCTGACTTCCAGGGCAACGAGCCGGCGCTGCAAGCGGTACTCGACGCGCGGCCCGACGTGCTGAACCACAACACCGAGACGGTGCCGCGCCTCTACCGGATGGCGCGCTCCGGCGGCCGCTACGCGCGTACGCTCGAACTGCTGGATCGCTCGCGGCGCTACGCGCCGGATATTCCGACCAAGACCGGCGTCATGGTCGGACTCGGTGAAGAGCGGGACGAACTGCTGGCCACGTTCCGGGATTTACGAGACGCGGGCTGCGGCATCCTGACGATCGGACAGTACCTGCGTCCGACCGCGCAGCATGCGCCGATGGTCCGTTACTACCATCCTGACGAATTCGCCGATCTGAAGCGCGCAGCCCTCGACATGGGTTTCGTCCATGTCGAGTCGGGTCCGCTGGTGCGCAGCTCGTACCACGCGCACGAAACCGCCGACGCCTACGCCGCCGCGGCGCTCAGTTCTTGAACCGTTTGGCGTCGATTCCGTACCGCCGCACCTTGTAGTTGAGGATGCGCTCGGTGGTGTCGAGCAGCCGCGCCGCCTTGGCGCGATTGCCTCGCGTCGTCTTCAGCGCGTCCTGAATCAGATCCTTCTCGTAGGCCGACACCGCGTCGGTCAGCGACGACGCGCGTGACCGTGCCCGACGCCTCGGCCGTCTGCAGCGACGGCGGCAGGTGGTGCCCGTGCACCACCTCGCCGTCGCACATCAGGACGGCGCGCTCGAGCGTGTTCTCGAGCTCGCGCACGTTGCCGGGCCAGTGATAGCTCACGAGCATGTCGATCGCCGGCGTCGAGATGCGCTTGATGTTGCCTTGTGCTCGCGCGAGAACTTCTCGAGGAAGTGATCGACGAGCAGCAGCATGTCGGCCTTGCGCTCGCGCAGCGGCGGAACGAAGATCGTGAAGACGTTGAGGCGGTAGTAGAGATCCTCGCGGAACGTCCCGTCGGCGATCGCCTTCTCGAGGTCCTTGTTGGTCGCCGCGACCAGCCGGACGTTCGACCTTGATCGTTTCGGTGCCGCCGACGCGCTCGAACTCGCGCTCCTGCAGCACGCGCAGCAGCTTCACCTGCGTGGCGAGGTTGATGTCGCCGATCTCGTCGAGGAACAGCGTGCCGCCCTCGGCCAGCTCGAAGCGGCCCTTCTTGCGCGCCTCCGCGCCGGTGAACGCGCCCTTCTCGTAGCCGAACAGCTCCGACTCGATCAGGCTGTCGGGCAGCGCCGCGCAGCTGACCTTGACGAACGGCTTCTTCGCGCGCAGCGAGTTGTAGTGAATCGCGTGCGCGATCAGCTCCTTGCCGGTGCCCGATTCGCCGCGGATCAGCACGGTGGTGTTGGTGCCGGCCACCTGCGCCACCTGCTCGAAGATCTGCCGCATCGGGCCGCTGCTGCCGACCATGTTCGAGAAGTCGTAGCGCTCGCGCAGCTCCTGCCGCAGGTGGGTGTTCTCGTCCACCAGCCGGCGCTTGTCCTCCTCGATCAGCCGGTGGATCTTGAGCGCCTGCGCGATCATCGACGCGACGACGCCGAGAAACTTGGCGCTGCGCTCGAAGTCGCGCTCCGGCTTGAACTTGAGGTCGATCGCCAGCGCGCCGACCGCCCGTCGGTTGAGGCTGATCGGCACGCAGATGAAGCTCAGTTCCTGGTGCGCGAGCTCGGGACGCCGCGCGGCACGGTGCAGGAACGATCGGCTCGCGGCTGACCCGCGGCACGACGATCGGCTTGCCGCTCTGCGACCACGCGCCCGGTGATGCCTTCGCCGATCCGGTAACTGCACGACCCGCGACGAGTCGGCAGGCCGTCGGACGCCTCCACGCGCAGGTCGCCCTCGCCGTGCAGCACCGAGACGATGCCGCGGACCGCGCCGTGATGCCGGGCGAGGATCTCGAGGACCCGGTGCAGCGACGGCTTTCAGGTTGAGCGTGCCCGACAGCGCCTGGCTGACTTCGAGCAGGGTCGAGAGGCGGCGGGCCTCCCGGGTCGGCGCATCCACGTCGGGAGGCGGCACAAGGCGGGCGCGGGTCGTCATGGGTTCAATCATCCTACAATCCTGTCCTTACTACGGTAAAAGACGACATTGATGTCTGATTCAGGCCAAGGCGCCTTACTGGGCGGGCGCTGCCTGGTTCTACATTTTTGTCTGAGCACCAGAGACGTCATACCTAAACGTCCGATTTGCCGCTAACAGTTGTTCGCAAGCCTCAAAAACAGGCCTGTTTTCAAGCACTCTGTTTCCACGCTCGAGTGGAGTGCATCTTGCTGGCCATCGGTCATGCCGTGGTCGCCGCGCCGTTCGCTTGCGCTCTTCTCCTTGACGGGGCTGCTGACGAGCGCCGCCCCGGCCGCCGCGCAGCAAGACCGGCTGGAGCCGCCGCACGTGCGTCCAGAGACCGACCTGCGCGAGTTGTTCGACGAAGCGACCGCCCGGTCGCCGACCGTCAGGGGACTGGTGAACTGGCTGGAAACACTCGACGTGACGGTCTACATCCGGATGCGCGCGACCTTGCCGGCCGGCCTCGACGGCCGACTGGCACTGCTGTCGGCCAACGGAGCACACCGATCCGTCGTCATCGACCTGGCAACGGGCCGATCCTCCATCTCGCAAATCAGCACGCTCGGCCACGAACTGCGGCACGCCGTCGAGATCGCGAACGAGCCGTCGATCGTCAATCGCGATTCGTTCGGCGCCTACTACGCCCGGGTCGGCAGGCAGACCGGAGACGCCGATGGCCGACAGACATTCGAAACCCAGGAGGCAGCGGCAACCGGAACACGGGTCAGACGCGAACTGCTCGCGTGGAGTACGAGGAACAGCCATGGAACTTGAACAGATCGTCGGTCGCGTGCGGGAGGAATTCAGGGAGATGCCGGGACTACGGCTGACGCCAGCGCAGGCGATGAAGCTGTGGGGACTCGAGACCGAGTCATGCCAGCGGGTGATCGAGGCGCTGGTGGCGGCGGCGTTTCTGAAGTGGACGCCGGCGGGGGCGGTTACTCGGCTTGAAAGTTAGAAGTGTGACGTTCCAACTTTAAGGCCGTTTAGGCCGGTAGACGTGCGTCGCCTGACCGAAGAAGACTTCCGCCGACTCCATCATCGTTTCGGTCAGCGTCGGGTGCGGGTGGATCGTCAGCTTCAGATCGGTCGCGTTCGCGCCCATCTCGATCGCCAGCACGCCTTCGGCGATCAGTTCGCCCGCGCCGGGGCCGACCAGTCCGACGCCGAGCAGGCGCTCGGTTTCCGGATCGAGAATCAGCTTCGTCAGGCCATCGGTCCGATCGAGCGTGATCGCGCGGCCCGACGCGCCCCAGGGAAACTTCGACACCGTCACGTGCCGTCCCTCTTTCGCAGCCTGCGCTTCGGTCAGGCCCGCCCACGCGATTTCCGGATCGGTGAAGACGACGGCCGGAATCGCACGCGGCGCGAACGCCACGTTCTCGCCGGCCATCACCTCGACCGCCACGCGCCCTTCGTGCGACGCCTTGTGCGCGAGCATCGGCTCGCCGACCACGTCGCCGATCGCGAAGATCGACGGCTCGTGGGTGCGCCTCTGCTCGTCGACCATGATGAAGCCGCGCTGATCGAGCTGAACGCCGGTCCGTTCGAGGCCGGGAATCTTCGAGTTCGGGCGACGGCCGACGCACACCATCACGCGATCGAACAGCTGCTCGCTCGGGTCGGCCTTACCTTCGAACGTCACGCGGATGCCCTTCGCCTCCGCCTTCATCTCGACCACCTTGCGTTTCGAGCAGCACGCTCTTCATCGTGGTCGCGACGCGCTTGGCGAGGACGTCGACCAGGTCGCGGTCCGCGCCCGGCAGCAGGCCCGGCGTCATTTCGACGACGGTGACGGCGCTGCCGAGCGTGGCGTAGACGGTGCCGAGTTCGAGGCCGATGTAGCCGCCGCCGACGACCAGCAGCGATTTCGGGATGTCGGGAAGTTCGAGCGCCGCGGTCGAGTCCATGACGCGCGGGTCGTCGATCTTCAGCGACGGCGGAATCGCCGGCATCGAGCCGGTGGCGAGCATGGCGTGCTCGAACTGCACCTGCTTCTTCTCCGCCGGCCGTGAGCTTCACCGTCAGGTGGTGCGCGTCGACGATCTCGGCCCATCCCTGCAGGTAGTGAATCTTGCGGATCTTGACCAGCTGGCCGGTGCCGCTGGTCAGGCGCTTGACGACGTTGTTCTTGAAGGCGCGCAGCTTGTCGAGATCGATCTTCGGCTCGGCGAATTCGATGCCCCAGGCCTTCGCATGGCGCGATTCGCCGAGGAGATCGGCCACGTGAAGCAGCGCCTTGGACGGAATGCAGCCGCGATAGACGCAGACGCCGCCGGGATTCGCTTCCGGATCGACCAGCGCGACGCTGAGCCCGAGATCGGCGGCCAGAAAGGCGGCGGAATAGCCCCCGGGGCCGGCGCCGACGACGACGAGTTGAACGGAGGTCATAGTGAGCTAGAACTCATCACGAAGTCACGATGAACACGAAAGCCACGAAGAGATGGTCTGTACGAGAAAGCTGTTCGTGCGCTTCGCGACCTTCGTGGCTTCGTGAAAACAAGTTCATCCCTGCAGCGACAACAGAAACGGCTGCTCGAGCGCCTGGACGACCCAGCGCAGGAAGCGGATGCCGTCGGCGCCGTCGATCACGCGGTGATCGTAGGACAGCGACAGCGGCAGCATGAATCGCGGCACGAACTGTCCGCTCGTCCTTGTTGTACACCGGCTCCATCCGCGCCCGCGAGATACCGAGAATCGCGACTTCCGGCGCATTGACGATCGGCGTGAAATAGGTGCCGCCGATGCCGCCGAGATTGGAGATGCTGAAGCAGCCGCCCTGCATCTCCTCCAGCGAAATCTTGCGCGTCCGCGCCTTCTCCGACAACTGCGCGAGCTCGGCCGCGAGCTGGGTGATGTTCTTCTGGTCGGCGTTCTTGATCACCGGCACCAGCAGGCCGCGATCGGTGTCGACCGCGACGCCGATGTTGACGTATTTCTTGAGGACGATCTCGTCCGCCGCCAGATCGATCGACGCGTTGAACTGCGGAAAGACCTTCAGCGCCGCCGCGACGACCTTGACCGCAATCGGCGGTGACGGTCAGGTTGCCGCCCGCCGCCTCGACCTGCTTCGTGTACTTCTTGCGCAGCTCTTCGAGCGCCGGTGATGTCGGCCAGGTCGCACTGCGTGACGTGCGGAATCGTCGCCCACGCGGCGCCAGGTGCTCGGCGGTCTTGCGACGCACGGCCCGCATCGGCTGACGCTCGATCGCGCCCGAACCGGGTGAAGTCCGGCAGCGGCTCGCGCCGCCATCGCCGCCGCCCTTGCCGGCGCCGGCGATCAGGCGCTTGGCGTGCGCCTTGACATCTTCGATCGAGATGCGGCCGTCCGGTCCGGTGCCTGCGACCTGGTTGATGTCGACGCCGATTTCGCGCGCGATACGGCGGACCGACGGCGCGGCCGGCGCCGGCGGCTGCTCTCCGGCGTTGCCGGCTCGGCAGCCGCGCGCGCGCCGCGGCTGATGTCCACGACGTTGGTCCGCGATCCGATGCGGCGGCGCGTGGTCCAATCGATGGATCCTTCACGCCCGACTTGTCCGGCGCCGTCGATTGATCCCGGGCCTGCACGTCCGGCTGGACGTCCGGCAGCTTCTCGTCCGGCGGAGTTTGCGCCGGCGCGGCGGCGGGACTCGCGGCCGGAGCGGCGGCTTTCGCGGGTTCGGCCTTCGGTGACGGCGGCGGTCGCGGCATCGCCCTCGACGGTGAGGATGACCTGGCCGACCTTCACCTTTTCGCCGACCTTGACGTTGACGGTTTTCACGACGCCCGCGACCGACGAAGGCACTTCGATCGTGGCCTTGTCGGTCTCGAGCTCGAGCACGGCCTGTTCTTTCGCGATGGTGTCGCCGGGCTTGACCAGGACGCGAAGCACGTCGCCGCCGGCGATCTGCTCGCCGAGTTCGGGGAGTTTGAAGTCAGTAGGCATTTACGAGATCGCCGGATTGCTCTTCTCGGGATTGATGTTGAGCGCCTTGATCGCCTCGTCGACGACCGACGCCTCGACCTTGCCGTCGCGCGCGAGCGCCGCCAGCGTCGCGACGACGACGTAGCGATAGTCCACCTCGAAGAAGTCGCGCAGCGAGGCGCGGGTTTCGCTGCGGCCGAAGCCGTCGGTGCCGAGCGTCGTCAGCGGACGCGGCAGCCAGCGGTCGATCGTGTCGGGCATCGCCTTGACGTAGTCCGACGCCGCGATCAGCACGCCCGGCGGCGTCCTTCAGGCACTGCGTCACGTAGGGCACGCGCGGCGACTCGGTCGGGTGCAGCATGTTCCAGCGCTCGGCGGCGTGACCGTCGCGATAGAGCTCGGTGTAGCTGGTCACGCTCCAGACGTCGGCGGCGACGTTGTACTTCGACTCGAGAATCTCCTGCGCCTTGATCACTTCCGGCAGGATCGCGCCGCTGCCGAGCAGCTGCGCGCGCAGCGCCGCCTTCGGCTTCGCCGCGGCGCGGAATTTGTACATGCCCTTGAGGATGCCGTCCTTCGCGCCCTTCGGCATCTCCGGCATCGCGTACTGCTCGTTCATCACCGTCAGGTAGTAGAAGATGCTCTCCTGATCGACGTACATCCGCTGGATGCCGTCCTCGATGATGACCGCGATTTCGTACGCGAACGCGGGGTCGTAGCTGACGCACGTTCGGATAGGCGAGCGCGAACAGCTGGCTGTTGCCGTCCTGATGCTGCAGTCCTTCGCCCGCGAGCGTCGTCCGTCCGGACGTGCCGCCGAGCAGGAAGCCGCGCGCGCGCGAGTCGCCGGCCGCCCAGATCAGGTCGCCGATGCGCTGGAACCCGAACATCGAGTAGTAGATGAAGAACGGGATCGTGTTGACGCCGTGCGTCGCGTAGGCGGTGCCGGCGGCGATGAACGACGACATCGAGCCGGCCTCGTTGATCCCCTCTTCGAGAATCTGGCCGTCGGACGCTTCCTTGTAATACAGCAGCGTGTCCATGTCGACCGGCTCGTAGACCTGGCCGGCGTGCGAGTAGATGCCGACCTGACGGAACAGCGCCTCCATGCCGAAGGTGCGCGCTTCGTCGGGCACGATCGGCACGACCAGCTTGCCGATTTCCTTGTCGCGCAGCAGCTTCGACAGCATCCTCACGAACACCATCGTCGTCGAGGCCTTGCGGCCGTCGGTGCCCTTGTGAAACTCCTCGAACAGCTCCGGCGCGATCGGCTTGAGCGCCTCGGAGCGCACTTTGCGCGACGGCACGTAGCCGCCGAGCGCCTGGCGCCGCTCGCGCATGTACTTGATTTCGATGCTGTCTTCGGCGGGACGGTAGAACGGGGTGTGACCGACTTCGGCGTCGGAGATCGGAATGCCGAAGCGGGTGCGGAACGCCCGCAGCTCCTCTTCGTTCATCTTCTTCTGCTGGTGGGTGATGTTCTTGCCTTCGCCGGCTTCGCCGAGGCCGTAGCCCTTGATGGTGCGCGCGAGGACGACGGTCGGCGCGCCCTTGTGTTCGACGGCGGCCTTGTAGGCGTTGTAGACCTTGATCGGATCGTGGCCGCCGAGCGTCATCTTCTTCAGCTGATCGTCCGACAGGTGCTTGACCATGTCGAGCAGCCGCGGATCGGCGCCCCAGAAATGCTCGCGGACGTAGGCGCCCGATTCAACCGCGTACTTCTGATACTGGCCGTCGACGATCTCGCCCATGCGCTTGACGAGCAGGCCGTCGCGATCCTTGGCGAGAATCGGATCCCACTCGCGGCCCCAGATCACCTTGATCACGTTCCAGCCCGCGCCGCGGAACGCGGCTTCGAGTTCCTGGATGATCTGGCCGTTGCCGCGCACCGGACCGTCGAGCCGCTGCAGGTTGCAGTTGATCGACGAAGATCAGGTTGTCGAGCTTTTCGCGCGCCGGCAGCGTGATGCGCGCCGAGCGACTTCGGGCTCGTCGGTCTCGCCGTCGCCGAGGAACGCCCACACCTTGGCGTCCGACTTCGGCTTCAGGCCGCGATCCTCGAGGTAGCGCATGAACCGCGCCTGGTAGATCGCCATCAGCGGCCCGAGGCCCATCGAGACCGTCGGGTATTCCCAGAAGTCGGGCATCAGCCACGGATGGGGATAGGACGACAGACCGCCATCCGGTTTGGTTTCGCGGCGGAAATTCTCGAGATGCGTCTCGTCGATGCGGCCTTCGAGGAACGCGCGCGCATAGACACCTGGCGCGGCGTGCCCCTGGAAGAAGATGACGTCGCCGTCACCGGCGTTTTCGCCTTCGCCGTGGCCGCGGAAAAAATGATTGAAGGCGACTTCGTAGAGCGTCGCCGCCGATGCGAAGGTCGAAATGTGACCGCCGATGCCCTCCTCGGCCTTGTTCGCCCGCACCACCATCGCGGCGGCGTTCCAACGGACGAGGCTCTTGATCCGGCGCTCGATATCGGGGCTGCCGGGCATCAGCGCCTGGTCGTCGGCTGAGATGGTGTTGATGTACGGAGTGTTTGCGGTAAACGGCAGCTTGACGCCGTTCTGCCGCGCGTGGATAGTCAGGTCGCGCAGCAGCCGGGCCACCTTTGCGGGGCCGCCGGTCTGCAGCACATAATCCAGCGAATCGAGCCACTCTCGGGCTTCGGTCGCATCGAGTTCAGCGGCGTCTTTGGGGGAGATGTATCTCACGGGAGCGGGATCCTTTCAGCTCGTCGGACAAATGAGCCTCAATCGAACTGTCGGCCGGCGGGCGTCTGCGCTGTAGACCAACTACTAATTGTACCTTGGCTTTAGGGGAACCGAAACCATGCGCCGTCAGATCCTTGCCCTGACTTTTGTGTCGCTTCCAGTGGCCGTCGCGCTGGCAGTCGGCTGGGGGGGCCTGATCCTCCAGACACCGGCCGCCGCCGCGCAAACGGTCAAATCGGGCGCCTCCGCGTCCGGCATTGAATTGGACGCCCTGGATCGACACGCCGATCCGTGCAACGACTTCTATCAGTTCGCCTGCGGCGGCTGGATCGCGAGCCACCCGCTGCCGCCCGATCGGCGCTGCGTTCGGCCGGTTCGACGAACTGCAGGAGCGTAACAACGAGATTCTGCGGAAGATCCTCGAAACGCCGGGCGCAACGGGCGACGCCGGCAAGGCGTCAGACTTCTACGCCGCGTGCATGGACGAGCCGCGCATCGAGTCCGCCGGCCTGACGCCAATCGCCGCCGACCTGACAACCATCAACGACCTGACCAATCCGGACGATCTTCCCGTCCTCGATCGCGTATCTGCACTCCTACGGCGTGTCGGCCTTCTTCCGCTTCAGCTCCACAACCGACCTCGACCAGGCCACGATGATGATTGCCGGCGTCGATCAGGGCGGCATCGCCCTGCCGGATCGCGACTACTACCTGAAAGACGATGCCCGGTCGGTCGAGCTTCGCGACAAGTACCGCGAGCACGTCGCGAAAATCTTCGCTCTGGCCGGCGAGCCTGCGGAAAAGGCGGCCGCCGACGCCGCCGCCGTCCTGCGCATCGAGACCACGCTCGCCGCCGCCTCGCTCGATCGTGTGAAGCGCCGCGATCCCGCCAACACCCAGCATCACCAGACGATCAACGAGCTGCAGAGGCTGACGCCCAACTTCAACTGGCGCAAGTACGCGACGGCGGCCGGCGCGCCGCCGCTGCCGACCATCAACGTCTCGGTCCCGGCGTTTCTGACGGCCTTCGACCAGCTGATCGCGTCGACAACAGTGGACGAACTGAAAACCTATCTCCGATGGGGTCTCCTGCATCAGTCCGCCGAGATGCTGCCGAAGGCATTTGCCGACGCCAACTTCGACTACTTCAGCCGCACGTTGACCGGCCAGCAGGCGGAGCAGCCGCGCTGGCGCCGGTGCGTCGCGCTCACCGATTCCCGTCTCGGCGAGGCGCTCGGCAAAGCCTTCGTCGACGCGACGTTCAGTCCGCAGGCCAAAGCCGACACGCTTGCGCATGGTGCAGGAGATCAAGGACGCGATGCGCCAGGACATCGACGCGGCGCCGTGGATGAGCGGCGAAACCAAGAAAGCCGCCATGGTGAAGCTCGAAGCCGTCGTCGATCGCATCGGCTATCCGGACAGCTGGCGCGACTACTCCAGCATCCGGATCACGCGCGACGATGCCCTCGGAAATCTCGAGCGAACCGCGACCTTCAACCGAGTCCGCAACCTGAAGAAAATCGGGCAGCCGGTTGATCGCGACGAGTGGAGCATGACGCCGCCGACGGTCAACGCGTACTACAGTCCCGATCGCAACAACATCAACTTCCCCGCCGGCATCCTGCAGCCGCCGTTCTACAAGTCGGGACGGGACGCGGCGGTCAACTACGGCGCGGCCGGTGCGGTCATCGGTCACGAACTGACGCACGGCTTCGACGATCAGGGACGCAAGTTCGACGCGCAAGGCAATCTTCGCGACTGGTGGACGGTGGCTGACGGCAAGGCCTACGACGAACGCGCCTCGTGCGTGGCGGATCAGTATTCCGGGTACACCGTTGCGGGCGATGCGCACATCAACGGACGACTGACGCTTGGCGAGAACACCGCCGACAACGGCGGCTTGCGGCTGGCGCTCATGGCCTATCTCGCCGGCCCTGGCGCAAAGCTGAAGACCAGGCTCGATGGCTTCACGCCGGAGCAGCGCGTGTTTCTCGGCTGGGCACAAGTCTGGTGCGACACCGCGCGGCCGGAGGCCGAGCGGTTGAAAGCGGCCACCAATCCGCACGCCTCCAACAAATACCGGGTCAACGGACCGCTGTCGAACATGCCGGAATTTCAGAAGGCGTTCTCATGCAAGGCCGGAGCGGCGATGGTGCGACCGAGCGCCTGCCGCGTCTGGTGAACGGCGCGGCCGCCCTGGGCGACGCTCGCGAGGCCATCATCGCGTGCGAGAAGTGTCCACGTCTGCGGGCGTATTGCCGGGAAATCGCGCGCACAAGGCGCCGTGCCTATCGCGACGAGGTCTATTGGGGAAAGCCGGTGCCCGGGTTCGGCGATCCGGAGGCGCGGCTGCTGCTCGTCGCGCTCGCCCCTGGAGCGCACGGCGCCAACCGGACGGGCCGCGTGTTTACCGGCGATGGAGCCGGCGGCTCGGGTAATTTCCTGATGGCGGCACTGCATCGCGCCGGCTTCGCGAACATTCCAACCTCCGACGATAAAAACGACGGGCTCGAGTTGCGCGATGTGTTCATCACCGCTGCGGCGCGCTGCGCTCCGCCGGATAACAAGCCCACGCCGGACGAGCTCAACAATTGCCGCTTCCATCTCGACCATGAGCTGCGAGCGCTTTCGCGGATCAAGGTCGTCGTCGGCCTCGGCAAAATCGCCTGGGACGCCTATTTCCGGCTGCTGAAAGAACAAGGCGTCGCGATTCGGCCCCGCCCGCCGTTCAAGCACGGCACCGTTTTCATGCTGCCAAACGGCGTCACGACGATTGCGTGTAACCATCCGAGTCGTCAGAACACTAATACTGGCAAGCTCGATGCGACCATGATGGACGAGATTTTCGTCCTCGCCAGACGGGCGCTCGGTTACACCGAATTGCGTTGACCAGCGGATGAGCCGCCTCTAGAGTCGCGTCTCAACCGTTTCCACTGCCGGATCAGGATCGAGCGCCATGACCAAGAAGTTTGCCGCCGTCGCTACCGTGCTCCTGACGCTGCTCGTGCAGCGTCCGCACGCCCAGGCGAGCCAGGCCCGAATCTATTTCATCGACGTCGGCACCGGAGCATCGACGCTGATCGTCTCGCCGACGGGCAAGACGCTGCTGGTCGACGGTGGCCCTCCCGGCAGCGGCGCGAAGATCATCGGACTGCTCGACACGCTCGGCATCGCCACGATCGACTTTACCGTCCTCACCCACTATCACATCGATCACATGGGCGGGTTGATCGAGGTGCTCAACGCGGGCCGGGTCGCCGGCACCTCTTTCGACAACGGTGACGGAGCCGACGTGCAGCCGCCCGGCACCTCGACCTCGTCGAGCAGCACCCGCGGCACATATCTGAACTACGTCACCGCAACCGGTCATGCCGGCGTCACCCGGCGAACGGCAGTGGCCGGCGCGATTCCGGACGGGTTCCTCGATCTGGGCGGCGGCATGCGCGCCACCTTCATGGTGGCGGGCGGACGGTTCCTGAGCGGCGGCAGCGTCGCCATCACCAACGAGGATCTGAACTCCGAGAGCATCAGCACGCTCGTCGAATACAACGCGTTCGACTATCTGGTTTCCGGCGACATGACCGGCGGCGGCAGCACATCCACGGCGAAAACGCCCGACGTCGAAACCTACGTCGCGCAGATGGTCGGCGACGTTGACGTCGTGCAGCTGGATCACCACGGCAGCACCACCGCAAACAATCAGGTCTTTCTCAGCGCGTTGAAAGCCGAGGTCGCATTCGCGCAGACCGGCGAGACCAACACCTTCGGCCATCCCAATCGCGAAACCGCCAACAAATACCTGAACACGCCAGACACTGCGGGTCACAGCTTCCTCGGCACCGGTGTCCCGGCGCCAGGGAATGGTCCAGTGTTTTACCAGAACGAGGCCAGCCCTGCCGGCGACGACCGCGTCACCCAGCAGGGATACACCGGCGCGGCGGCAGGCAACGCCGGCCACGGAACGGTGTTGCTCTCCACCGACGGCTCGACGACATACACCATGTCGAGCTTCGACGATGGCGGAGCGCGAATCAGTCCAGCGCAGCACACCTATGCGGTTGATGGCGTGTCGCCGGGCATCACGACGGACTTCAAGCCGACGGTGGTCCCGCAGCTCTCGCCGGTGCTGCCACGCGCCAACGAGGACGTGGTCGTCACCGCCGCGGTCAACGATCGAGAGTCGCCGATCGCCGGTGTCTCGCTGGCCTACAGTGTGGACGGCGTCGCTCAGGCGCCGCTCGCGATGACGTTGGCCGGCGGGCTCTACCAGGCGACGATCCCCGCGCAAGCCGAACGGCGCGCGCGTCGACTACACGGTCACCGGCACCACCGGCTCGCAGTCGACCTCGTTCACTCTCGGGTACTTCTCCGGTGTGACGCCGATCGCGTCGCTGCGCGCGCAGACCGCAAAGGGCGAGCCGCTCTACAACGGCTACGCCGCCCGGATTCAGGGCACCGTGACCGCATCGGGATTCAGTCCCGGCACCAACGACGACTACGTGCAGGATGCGACGGGGGCGATCAACGTCTACCGCTCGACCGACACGCCGACCGGGTTCACGTCAACCACGCCGGGGCAGGTGGCCGAGGTGTCGGGCCGCATCAACTTCAACGGCGGACGGCTGCGGCTCGACCTGACGGAGTCGGTCGAAAAGACTTCGTCGCCGTACGGCATCCTCGTCCTGTCCTCCGGGGCGGCGCCGACGCCGACGCCGACCACGATTGCGGCACTCAACGCCAGCCCGGAGTCGCTCGAAGGGAAATTCGTCTCGCTCGCGAACGTCACCATCGTCAGCGGCACGATTCCCGCGACGCCGCAGTCGAACGACACGTTCGTGACCATCTCCGACGGTACCGGCTCGTTTTCGATGAAGGTCGATCACGACACCGATGTCGAGGGCTTCACCCCGGCGTCACCATTCACTCTCGTCGGCATCCTGCAGCAGGACGACTATCTGCGTCCGTTCGACTCGGGCTACAACGTCACGCCGCGCAGCCGCGTGGATCTCGGCGCGGCGGCGCCGGCGCCGACCCCGCTGATCACGATCGGCGACGCGCGGATCGATCAGGTCAACAACGTCGACGGCACGGCTGGCGCTGATTTCGTGCCGGACCGCCTCAATCAGCTGGTCAGGATTCACGGCGTCGTGTCGACCATGGATTTTCGAGGCGGCAATGGCATCGAGTACTACGTGCAGGACGGAACCGGCGGCGTGGACCTGTTCAACTCGGCCACCAACTTCGGGCCGTTCGCGATCGGTGACACCGTCGAAGCGCTCGGCACGATCACCCAGTTCTTCGGGCTCACCGAGATTACGGTCAGTTCGATGTCGCTGCTCTCGCATGATGCGGCGCCAGCGCCGCAAGTGATCACGCTCTCCCAGCTGACCGCAGGCGGTGGCGAGGCGTTCGAGGGACAACTGGTCAAGGTTTCCGGCGTGCGCATCACCAGCGGGCTGTTTCCGGCGCTGAACAGTTCGAGTGCCGTTACCATCGCGGACGCCACGGGAACGGCGGCCCTCTACATCGACAGCGACACGGACATCGACGGTACGCCGACACCATCCGGGTCGCTGACGGTGACCGGCGTGCTCGGTCAGCACGCGACTACATCACTCGACAACAGTTACCAGATCATTCCGAGCGCGCTCACCGATATCGTCCCGGACGGCGGATCGGGACCGGCCTTGACCGCTGCGCCGCCGACGCTGACCTTCGCGGCGACCAACGTCGGCTCCGTGCTGCTTGCGCCCGTTACCATCACCAATAACGGCCCCTCCTCGCTCACGCTCACGACACCGTTTGCCATCACTGGCACGGACGCGACCCAGTTCACGGTCGGCGCTCCGGCGGCCGCGACGCTCGCGCCTGGCGCATCGACGACGGCGACCGTCACATTCATCCCGACGGCGGCCGGTGTCAAGAGCGCAACGCTGAACGTCGACAGTTCCAACGGATCGACGTCGGTGGCGCTCGCCGGCACCGCGACGACGCCCGGCGGCGGCAGCGCGCCTTCGGTCGTGATCAGCGAGTTCCGGCTGCACGGCACCGCCGGCGGCAACGACGAGTTCGTCGAGATTTTCAACAACAGCGACGTCCCGGCGGATATCAGCGGCTACACGCTGCGAGGCTCCAACAACGCGGGTACCAATAGCGTCCGCGCCACGGTCCCCGCCAACGTGATCCTGCCGGGACGGGCACACTATCTGTTTACGAACACGGCCGCGAACGGCTACTCGCTGGGCGTGCCCGGCAACGTCACCTACACGGTCGGCATCACCGACGATGGCGGCCTGGCGCTGTTCACGCCGGGCACCGGCGGTACCGTCGTGGATGCGGTGGGCCTGAGCGCGGGATCCGCGTTCAAAGAAGGTTCAACGCTGGCGCCGCTGACGACCAACACAAACCGTGGCTACGAACGGCTCCCTGGCGGAACCGCGATCGATCTCGTGGACACCAACAACAACGCCGCCGACTTTCAGCAGGTCACGCCCAGCACGCCGCAGAATATCGTCTTGGGCGCAGTTCCTTCGACCGTGAATTTCGGTGCTGCCTCGCCCGGTGACAACAGGACGCAAACCATCACGATCACGAACCTGCTGGCCACAGCCGTCACCCTGGACGCGCCGACGCTCACCGGCACCGACGCAGCGGCTTTCGCCTCGGCGACGCCGTCCACGACTTCGCTGAACGCCGGTGCCACCGCGACAATCGTCGTGACGTTCGCACCACTCGACAGCGGCGCCAAATCGGCTTCGCTCGTCGTCACCAGCACCAGCGCCGGCAGCGTCAGCGTTCCTCTAAGCGGAACCGGAACGGGCGGGCTCGCCGTGGCGCCCGCCTCCGTGGATTTCGGCACCGTGCAGCCCGGCGCGAGCAGCTCATCCACGATCACGGTCACCAACACCGATGCGACCGGCGTGACCCTCACGCCGCCATTTGCGATCGCCGGCGCCAACCCGGACGCCTTCAGCGCCGGAACACCTGCAGCGCCGCTCGGCAGCGGCGAGAGCAGATCGTTCGCGGTGTCGTTTCAGCCGCTCACGCCGGGCCCGAAGAGCGCATCGCTCATTATTACGACGTCGGCTGGCGCGACTCGCACGGTAACGCTCAGCGGCCTCGGCACCTGCGATGCGATCGTCGTCGCCGGTTCGCTACCCGGTGGAACCGTCGGTGTGTTGTACGGAGGCGCGATTGCGGCAAGCGGGACTGACGGTCCCTACACCTTTGCCCTCGCCAGCGGCGCACCACCCGGCGGCCTTGCGATCGGCGCCAACGGTGTGATTTCGGGTACGCCGACAACGGTCGGCGTTTTTTCGTTCACGGTGCAGGCGTCGGTGACAGGAGGCTGCAGCGGAACCGGCTCGTTCAGCATCACGGTGGCGCCGCCGCCAATCGTGATCACTGCGGCCCCGGCGACAATCGACTTCGGCGTGGTGCCGGCATCGACCACCGAGTCGCGGACGGTGACGGTGACCAACCTGAGCCTGACGCCGATCGCGTTGTCCATGACCGTCGTGAGCGGCCACGACGCCGCGCGATTCGTGGCCGGGACTCCGGCGACGATGGCGCTGAATCCAGGCACGTCAACGACTGTTGACGTGGCCTTCGCGCCGATCGGCAGCGGCGTGCAGACCGCAGCCCTGACCATATCGCCAAACGGTGGCGCGCCCGCCGTCGTCACCTTGACCGGCGCGGGATCGATCGCAACACCTGTCGTCATCAGCGAGTTCCGCTTTCGAGGGCCGGTCGGTGGCAACGACGAGTTCGTCGAGATCTACAACAACACCGACGCCGCGATCGATATCAGCGGCTACACGCTGCACGGTTCGAACAACGCCGGGACCAACAGTACCCGGGCCACGGTTCCGTTGAATACCACGCTTCCCGCTCGCAGCCGATACCTGATCGTAAACACCGCGGCCGCCGGTTACTCGGGCACGACGCCCGCCAATCTTTCATACAGCACCGGCGTGACTGACGATGGCGGGATGGCGTTGGTCGACAGCCACGGCACGATCGTCGATCAGGTTGGCCTGAGTACCGGATCGCTCTACAAAGAGGGAACGACGCTGGCGCCGTTGACCGCATCGACGATCGATCGCAGCTATGAGCGGACGCCTGGCGCTGCCGCGACGACACTGCAGGACACCGACGACAACGCCACCGACTTCCAGCTGCAGGCGCCGAGCAATCCGCAGAACATCGTGCTCGTCGCGTCGCCCGCGAGCGTCGATTTCGGATCGATCGTGCAGACCACCAGCACGTCGCAGTCGATCGCCGTCAAGAACCTTCTGCTCAACTCGGTGACGCTCGACGAGCCGACGGTCAGCGGCACCGACGCGGGCGACGTCATCGTCGGCATCCTCGACAGTTCAGTGCTCGCGGGCGGAGCGTCGGCGACGGTGTCGGCGACCTTTCATCCCACCACCACCGGTCCCAAGTCAGCAACTCTTGCGGTCACCAGCACGAGTGGCGGGGCGACAAACGTGCCGCTGACCGGCACGAGTCTGGCCGACACCACGGTGCCGGTACTGACCCTGCCGAGTGCGATCGGCCTCGAAGCCACCGGCCCAACGACCGTGGTCAGCTACTCGGCAACGGCGCTCGACTCGTTCGACGGTCCGATTGTCCCGGTCTGTTTGCCTGCGTCCGGTTCAGCGTTCACGGTCGGCGCCACCCCGGTCAATTGCACGGCAACCGATCCGCACGGCAACAGCGCCGCCGGCGCGTTCAGTGTGACCATCACCGACCACGTCGCGCCGACGCTGGCCCTGCCTGTAAACATCACCGCCACCGCGACAGCGCCGTCCGGTACTGCCGTCACGTTCAACGCTTCGGCGATCGACCTCGTCGACGGAGTGCGTCCCGTGACGTGCGCGCCGGCATCAGGCGCCACCTTCCCGATCGGCACTACTCAGGTGTCGTGCGGCGCGAACGACAACAGTGGAAACAACGCCGGCGGAACGTTCACCGTTGCGGTGACGCCGCCGTTGGCGGCGGGACAAATGACCGGCATCTTCACCATCACTGCCAGCGACATCACTCACGGTCTGGCGTTCGACGTGCGGGAACGCACCAACGGATCGAGCGGCGGCGCGCTGATCTACACGGTTCGCACCAGGCGGCCCGGCATCGACACACTCGACACCTTTCAATCCACGGCAATCAACTCGGTGAGTTTCTTCAACGCGCCTGGCGTGTCGCCAGGGCCGCGGCCGCCATCCGGACTCGACGTCGCCGCGTTCTCGGGCATCGGACGGTGGAACGCGCACGCCGGATACACCTTTGACGCCGTGGCGACGGACGCGGGCGAACCGGGGCGCGGGCGGGACACGTTCGTAATTGCAGTCAAGGACGCGGCCGGCCACGTCGTCGCGAGCATCAATGCGCCGATCTCCGACGGCAACATCCAATCGCTGCAGCCGCCGCGTTAGCGGAACCTTGGCCGTTTCGTGGTGTCCAACCTGACGTGAGCGAACACGCTCACGTCAGGAGGAGCCATGCGGCGTTCGTTCACGCTCTTCTCCATAGCTGTCCACGCCATCGCGATCGCGTCCCTGTTTGTTGCGCAGACACTTGCGATCGATACGCTGCCGACTCCGCGGCGCGCGCTGATGTTCGACAGCGTCCAGCTCGTCGCGCGCGGCGACATCGAACTGCCGGCGCCGCCTCGAGTCGCCGTGCACCACGAATCCTCGAGCGGAGCGGTCGCCATGAACGTCGCGCCAACCGTGCCGCCAGACGCTCTGATGCCGGAAACGGGACGCGAACACGATGGTCCATCGGGCGCCGCGGTGGATGGTGTTGAGCGCGGCCCGGGCTCATCGCTCGAAACGGTGATCGGTCAGGGAGCGCCAACCCCGCCGGCACCTGCTCCCCAACCTGTTGCGACGACGCCGATTCGACTCCACTCGGGAATGACGGCTCCGTTGAAGACGGTAGACGTCGCTCCGTTTTACCCTGCAATTGCCCAGAGCGCCCGGATCGAAGGTGTCGTGATTCTCGAGGCAGTGATCGATACGCAGGGCCGTGTCGAGTCGGCGCGCATCCTGCGGTCGATTCCGCTGCTCGATCAGGCGGCGCTCGACGCGGTCCGCCAGTGGCGATTCACGGCGGCGCGCCTGAACGGTGGTGCCGTACCGGTTGTGATGACCGTCACGGTGAACTTCACGCTGCACGAACGATGACCCCGATCGTCCGCGACACGGCGCAGGTGATTGCGATCGCAGGACTGGTAACCGTGCTGGCCGCTCCAGTTCACCGCAGTGATCAACTGCCACCGCCGCCAGGGATGATGATGGTGTTTCGATCGGAACCGCCACCGGTGCGTCTGCACGCCGGGCTGTCAATGCCGCGCAAGCTCGTCGAACGCGCTCCGAAGTACCCAGCCGCTGCGCGGGCGCGGCAGATCGCCGGCACGGTGATCCTCGACATCGTGATCGATCGGCAAGGACGCGTTACCGTCACCAGCGTCGTCAAATCGATTCCCGCGCTCGATCAGGCCGCCATCGATGCGGTACGCGAGTGGCGGTTCACGCCATCTCTGGTGAATGGAGAAGCGGTGGCGGTCGCCACGACCGTCAGCGTCGATTTCGCTCTGCGCAGATGACACAGGTCACGGGATGGCCACGGTCAACGCAGAGACCGCTGAGAACGCAGAGGCTATTGCATAGTGTCCGGCAGCCTTAGCCGAACTTCGCGCGGTCCGGCTGAAGCCGGACGCTACACCCATCTGGAAACTACGCTAGCTTGGCACCGACGCCAGGACCCGAACCAGCGTGGCACGATCGATGTTGCCGCCGCTCATGACGCACACGACCTTCTTCCCTGCGAGCTGCCCCCGGATCTTCATCGCCGCGATCAGCGACGCTGCGCCCGCGCCCTCGGCGAGGTTGTGCGTGGCCCGCAGGGCGAGGCGCACACCTTCGGCAAGTTCATCCTCGCTCAGGGTCACGATGTCGTCGAGCAGGCGTTTCAAAATGCCGAAAGGCAGGTCGAAGGTCACACGGGTGGCCATGCCTTCCGCGAACGTTTCGGCCTTTTCGCCGGCGACCCGATCCGGTCCCCTCCACGATCGCGCAAACGCATCGGCCCGCTCCGCCTGCACGCCGATCACTTTGGCGTGACTGCCGATCGCGGATCGCACGATCGAACAGCCGCTGGCGCCGCTGCCGCCGCCGATCGGGACGAGGATGACGTCCGCGTCGGGCTCGGACTCGAAGATCTCGAGCGCATAGGTCGCGACGCCGGCGACGAGCAGCGGCTCGTCAGCCGAATGCACATACCTGAGTCGTCGTTCGTGCTGCAACCGCTCCACCTGCTCCCGTGCTTCGTCGAAATCGCGGCCGAACTCGATGAGCTCGGCGCCGTAGGCGCGCATCGCGGCGTTCTTTTCGGGATTGTTGCCAATCGGAGTGACGATGGTGCACGGCACGCCTTCGCGCCGGCAGGCCAGCGCGATCGATTGCCCGTGGTTGCCGGTCGTGGCCGTCACCACGCCGCGACGTTCTTCCGGCGTCAGACTGCCAATCAGGTTGAGGCCGCCGCGAATCTTGAATGCACCGGTGGGATTGTGGTTCTCGTGTTTGACGAGGATGTCGAGGCCGGTTTCGGCGTTCAGGAGCGGGTGCGCCATCAGCGGCGTCGGCCGCACCACGCGGTAGACGCGTTCCCGCGCGGCGTAGACATCGGCAAGCGTCGGTACCTGCATCGTCCGATTGTAAGACGCTAAAGCGATTTCTTGATTCAGCGCTAGCGGTATTGTGCGACCAGCGGCACGATGCGATCGGGCCGATCGGTGATCAACGCGTCAACACCCCAGGCCAGCAGACGTCGGGCATCGTCTTCGTCATCGACGGTCCAGACCTGAACACCGAGGCCGGCACGGTGGGCGTCGGTCACAAATCGTGGCGACACCACTCGCGTATTGCCGGCCCGCTCGGGCAACTGATAGCCGCGAAACGCCGCGCTACGCCTGGGCCAGCGTAACCACGATCGATACAACGACCACCTGACTTCCTCCCGCGAGGCGCTGGTCGCGATTCGCGGCTCGAGCGCGCGCGCCGCTCGGAGGACTTTGGTCCCGAAGGATCCGAGACAAACGCGATCGACCGCCGAGTTCGCTCGCACGACGTCAACGACTTCGGCAGCGAAGGTCGGATCGTTCAGCTTGAGCTCGACAATGATCGGCATGGGCGCATAGCGCGCGAGTACATCGGCGAGCCTGGGGATACCTGCCGCCACGAGCTCATCCGAGCGTCGACCGGAAATCGGGCCGCGCAGGGTGGTGGTACGGTCGAGGGTGGCGTCGTGAAGAACCATCACGACGCCGTCCGAGGACCGCCGCACGTCGAGCTCGAGTCCGTCCGCGCCACAAGCCAGACCGTTGTCGAACGCCGCGATGCTGTTCTCCGGCGCGAGCGCGCTGCCGCCACGGTGAGCGAAGACGCGAGGGCGCGGCGAGGAGAAGAAGGAAGACATGGTCGTCGAGAGTCGGGAGTCGAGAGTCGGGAGTCGAGAGTCGGGAGCCAGTCTAGTTCGGATAGAATCGCTTCATGGCGGCCATTGACACGATCGGCGCTCTTCGGAAGTCCGGATATCGCTCGCGCACCGTGAAGCAGGAGATTCGGGACAATCTCGTCGAGAAGCTCCGGACGGGCGAAACACTGTTTCCCGGCATCATCGGCTACGACGAAACGGTCGTGCCCCAACTGGTGAACGCGGTGCTCTCGGGCCACAATTTCATTCTGCTCGGCCTGCGCGGCCAGGCGAAGAGCCGCATCCTGCGCGGCCTCGTGGGCCTGCTCGACGCCGAGATTCCGGTCATCGCGGGCTGCGAAATTCATGACGACCCGCTCGCGCCGATCTGCGCGTCGTGCCGCCGGCGGGTCGCGACCGAAGGCGACGCGACGCCGATCGCCTGGTTGAAACGCGACGATCGCTACGTCGAAAAACTGGCGACGCCGGACGTGACTATCGCGGACATGGTCGGCGATATCGATCCGATCAAGGCAGCTGAGTCCGGCCTCAACCTGTCCGACGAGCTGACCATGCACTACGGCCTGTTGCCGCGCGCGAACCGGGGCCTGTTCGCGGTCAACGAACTACCCGACCTCGCCGGCAAGATCCAGGTCGGCCTGTTCAACATTCTGCAGGAGGGTGACGTCCAGATTAAGGGCTACCCGATCCGCCTGAAGCTGGATGTGATGCTGGTGTTCACGGCCAATCCCGAGGACTACACCGCGCGCGGCAAAATCATCACGCCGCTCAAGGACCGCATCGGATCCGAAATTCGCACGCACTACCCGGCGACGCGGCGCCACGCGATGCAGATTACGCGCCAGGAAGCATGGACCGATCGTGCGGGCGCGCTGAAGGTCGACATTCCCGAGTACGTGCGCGAGGTGGTCGAGGAGGTGGCGTTCCAGGCGCGGGCGGATCGCAAGATCGACAAGCGATCCGGGGTCAGCCAGCGCCTGCCCATCACCACGCTCGAACTGGTGATCTCGAACGCTGAACGGCGTGCCCTGGCGCGCGGCGAAAACCTGGTGGTGCCGCGGGTGACCGATCTGTACGCGGCACTGCCCTCGATCACCGGCAAGTTCGAGCTCGAGTACGAGGGCGAGCTGCGCGGCGCCGAGCAGATTGCACGCGACCTGATTCGATCGTCGGTCGGAGCGGTCTTCGCCGGGATGTTCGAAGGCGTCGATACCCGGACGGTGATCGAATGGTTCGACCTCGGTGGATCGCTTCAGCTCAGCGACAACTCATCGGCCGATGAAGTGATCGCCGGCACGCGCGGCGTCCAGGGGATCCGCGAACTGGCCGAACGCGCCGGCGTCCCCGGCGGCGCGGCGGCTCCGGCCGTCGCATCGGCCATCGACTTCGTCCTCGAAGGCCTCTACGCGCAGAAGAAGATCAGCCGGAGCGACGAGCGCGGCTACTCTGCAGCGGAAGCGGCCGCGCCGCGGCGTGGACCGCGCCGGGAAGAGGTCTCGCTCGACGAGGAGATCCGGATGCCCACTGGGAAGAAGAAGTATTACAACTAGGGGCTGAGGGCTGGGGGCTGGGGGCTTCATTTGAAGTACCGCTACACGAAATTTGTCGGCGACGATCTCGACGACCTGGATCTCGAAGACCTGGTCTCGAAGCTGTCGGACCTGCTGCTCTCGAGCGGGTTCGCGAACCCGTACGCCACCGACGACAACGAACGGACGATGCAGGCGCTGCACGATGCGATCCTGGACGCGTTGTTCAACGGCGGCGTGCTGCCGGAAGAAACCATCGAACGGCTCCTTGGCGACCCTGCCGACGGCGATCAGGAAGACGCGCGCTCGAAGCTCGAGGAACTGATTCAGCAGATCATCGAGCGGATGGCCGACCAGGGCTACATCACCGCTCCGCCGGATCTCAACGCCGAACGCGAGCGCCGGCAGGGACGCGGCGGCCAGAATCCTGATCCCTCGACCGTCACCTTCGAAGTCACCGACAAGGCGCTGGATTTTCTCGGCTATCGCGCGCTTCGGGATCTGCTCGGTTCGGTCGGCAAGAGCAGTTTCGGTCGGCACGACACGCGCGAGCAGGCGACCGGCGTCGAAACCACCGGCGCACCGAAGGCTTACGAGTTCGGCGATACGCTGAACCTCGATCCGTCAA
This sequence comes from uncultured Acidobacteriota bacterium, assembly GCA_963711765.1. Classification (GTDB taxonomy): domain Bacteria; phylum Acidobacteriota; class Vicinamibacteria; order Vicinamibacterales; family CAVVIG01; genus CAVQFC01. The sequence goes on from CAVQFC010000002.1 coordinate 950,785, forward strand.
GCACGCTGCTGAACGCAGTCCAGCGCGAGTCACGCGAACGGGCGTCAGTCATCAGTCATCAGTCGTCAGTCAGTATTCAGCAGGCGGTCGTGACTCCGGACTTTCCAGCCCCCAGCCCCCAGCCCCGAGGCACCCGGAGGATCCACGTCACGCACGAGGATCTGATGGTGGTTCAGGGGGAGTATCAGAGCTCGTGCGCCACTGTCCTGATGCTCGACTGCAGCCACAGCATGATCCTGTACGGCGAGGACCGCTTCACGCCGGCCAAGCGGGTGGCGCTCGCGCTGGCGCAGCTGATCAAGACGCAGTATCCGGGTGACGCGCTCAAGGTGGTCCTGTTCCACGATTCGGCGGAGGAGATTCCGCTCGCCGAGCTCGGGCGCGTCAGGGTCGGACCGTACTACACGAACACCCGCGAAGGGTTGCGCCTGGCGCGGCGGATCCTCGACCGCCAGAGCAAGGATATGCGGCAGATCATCATGATCACCGACGGCAAGCCGTCCGCGTTGACGCAGCCCGACGGCCGCATCTACAAGAACGCCTTCGGCCTCGACCCGTTCATCGTCGCGGAAACCTGCGCGGAAGTGGCGGCCTGTCGCAAGAGCGGGATCATGATCAACACCTTCATGCTCGCGCGCGACTACGATCTGGTGAGCTTCGTCAGGCGCGTCGCCGACATCTGCAAGGGCAAGGCGTACTTCACGACGCCGTACACGCTTGGACAGTACGTGCTGATGGATTACATGGACAAGAAGACGAAGACCATCCATTAAGGGAGATCGACGATCGGGTGATCGGCGATGGCAATCGCCGATCCGCGTTCGCCACATCGCCAATGTCCGACCTCTTACCGCTGTTCCCCCTTCCCAACGTCGTCCTCTTCCCCAACGTGTTTCTGCCGCTGCATATCTTCGAGCCGCGTTATCGCGAGATGGTCGCGGACGGCGAGGCCGGCGACCGCATGATCGGGATGGTCCTGCTCCGACCCGGCTGGAAAGCGCAGTATGAGGGACGGCCGCCGGTCTATCCGATCGGCTGCAGCGGTGTGATGACACATGTGGAGCGGCTGCCTGACGGCCGCTACAACATCGTGCTGCGCGGCATCGAACGTTTCCGCATCCTTTCGGAGGACAACAGCCGCAGCTACCGACAGGCGCAGGTCGAGCCGCTGGTCGAGCCGCCGCTGACAGGCGATGCCCGTCTGGCACTCCGCGGCTGCCGGACCAAGCTGGAATCGCTGCTCGCACCGGCCGGCGATCGCAGCGGCGGCGAGCCGACGATTCCATCGGCGATGGGCGACGAGGACCTCGTGAACGCGCTCGCCCAGTACCTCGATCTCGAGCCCATCGAGAAACAAGCGCTGCTCAACCAGCCGTCGCTGTCGTCGCGGGCCGAATCGCTGGTCGAACTGCTCGAGATGAAGATCATGATGGCGCGCACGCCCGGACTCTCCAGCCGGACGAACTGATCCATGACCACGACCGGAAAACGAAGCTTCCACAGACCCTTCATGGTGAACTGAGTCGTCGCGGTTTCGTCGCCTTCCGCGCCGCGCGATCGAGCAACTCCTGTTCGGCCTGGTGCCAATCTTCGGGGTCGAGACCGGGGCCCATGCCCCGGTTCACCCACAATTCATAGGCGCGCCGCGCGATCTCGTCGTGCGCTGGATACGACGAGACCACGGGCGCGCTCTTCGCCGATCGACTGCCGGCGCCGGCCTTTCTCGGCATGACTACTGGCCGTGTGCGGTGGCAGTCCCCACGTACTGCGTGTACGCCGCCACCCAGTTCTTCTTCAACGCCGTCTGCGCCTGCTTCAGCGTCAATGTGCCATCGCAGACCATCCCATGCAGCTTCTGTTCGAGCGCGTCCTTCTTGGCCGCGTTCCACTCGCCCCTGGCCGGCTCAGGCCACAGATTTTCGATGTCGTCGCTGCCGCCGAGTTCCGGAGGCACCAGATAGTCGAGGACGTCTCCCTCGGCCCGTTCGACTCTCAGTCCGTAGCGGCCGAACGCTTCTTCCTTGGTCGAGTCCTTGATCGGTTTCACGGTCGAGGCGAAATCCGCAGCGCAGACCTGCTCCTTGGTGACCTTCTTCGTGTTGCCCGGTGTCAGAAACGAATTCGGCAGTCCGGCTTGCGGCGTATCGGCCGCGAGGGAAATTACTGCCGCGCCAACGAATCCGACGATCATGCCCATCTTCAACATATGAATCTGCTCCTCCTGGGGAAGTTGTGTATGACTTCCGGGAGGTGCAACTCGCGCGCCCGGGCCTCTGCGCGCGAGTTGCTGAAAACGCCAGCGAAATCAACGATCTCTCGATTTATATCTGAGACATTTTCGTCGTATGACGGCCATGTATCGACCTTTTCGTTGGAATCAGAACATCACCTTGAAGCCGAGCTGCCCCTGACGCGACACGTACGCCGTGCCGCTGTTGGTCGCCGGCGTGCCGAACAGCGCCGTTGTCGCCGCGCTCGTCGGACTCAACGCCACGTTGTAGGAACCGTAGTTGGCGTGGTTGAACAGGTTGAACACTTCGGCGACCAGCTGAACGCGCCCGCTGCCGCCAAGGCGGATGTCCTTGGTCACGTGAAGATCGACCTTGTCGAGCGGGAGTCCTTCCAGTGCGTTGCGCGGAATCGTGACGCCCGAACCGATCACCGCGGGTCCGTCCCAGCGACCGAGCATGGATGCCGGCACGGTGATCGCCGGTTCGGCGCCGCCGTTGCCGGCGAGGTTCAGACGGTTCGTCCCGGTCTTGCCGTACGGCGCGGTCGCGATGCTGGCGGCGAAGCGGTTACCCGATCCGTAGAAGTAGGTGACGCTTGCATTGATCGCCCACGGCAGCTGCACGAGCCCATAGAGGCGGATCGTGTTGCGCTGGAAGTCGAGCGAAGTCGCCCACTCGCCATTCAGATAATCGAATGGATTATTCGCCGGCGACGTGCCGTAACCGACCGTGCCGTTGTCCTTCATCTCGAGCATCAGCGTCCAGGTGGCGCCCGCCTGCACATGATTCTTCAGGCGGCGCGTCACGCTGGACGCGATCGCCGTCTGATCGCGCTTGCCATCCGACGTGAACTGAAAAACCGGCCCGTAAGCCGGATTCGGACGGAAGGCGTTCGCGCCGTTCGCGAGGTTGTAGCCGGTCGCGGGGTTGTAGACCAGATTCGCGTCGAGGGTCCGCGTGTCGCGGTACTCGGTCCAGTGCGTCAGATCGACGTCGAAGCCGGTGACCGCGTTGATCTGTTTCTGGAAACCGATGCTGCTCTGCCAGTTGTAGGGCGACTTGAAATTCGGCGCGATCGAGCGCACCGTCTGCGCCGGCAGCTTCACCTTGCCGGAGAAGATGTCGTCCGACGTGATGCCGTTGGTGGGGTTGGTGATGAAGTCCGAACGGCCGTCGTAGAGGAACTGCGCCGATACCAGCTGGCTGTACAGCTGCGGGCTGAACGTCACGTTCGATACCGGCGACGCGAAGTAAATGCCGCTCCCGCCGCGGATCACGAGGTCGTTCGATCCCCCGACGTTGTAGGTGAAGCCGGCGCGGGGCGCCACGTCCTTCCAGTCGCGGATGCCCGACTTGTAACCGTAGTCGCCGGTGCCGCTCTGATAGCTGCCGTACGGCGCCGGCAGCTGGTTGTTGACCAGGATGTCGCTCTCGACGATGCCGGGGGGCGACGCCATGTTCGGATCGGCGTCCCAGCGGATGCCGAGATTGAGCGTCAGGCTGTTCGTCACGCGCCAGTTGTCGCCGAGCCAGAGGGCATACGTCGGACGCGGCACGTCGATCGTCCAGTCGCCCTGCGTGAAGTTGATGTTGGAGTTGGTGACGTACGGGTTCAGCAGGCTGACGTTCCACTTCGTCGGATCCAGTTCGCTGCCCGCCGGGAACGCCTGGCTGAGAATCGCTGACGGGGGCGCCGTCGAGAAATTGAAGAACCCGGCGCGCTGGATGTACCAGGGACCGCCGTCGTGGACGTGGATGTACTCGCCGCCAATCTTCAGATCGTGCTTGTCCTTGTGCCAGCTGAGATCGACGCGGCCCGTCCAGTTGTCCTGCTTGAGCGTCTGCGGATAGTTGTACGGCGCGCCAATCGTCAGACCGGGGATGCGATACTCCGGCGTCCCGATCATCGAGGCCTGCGGCGCGTTGGTCCAGTGGAAGCCGTTGTAGCCGCCCTTGATCTCGAGCAGCCGGTTGCCGCCCTTCATCACTTTCGTCCAGCTCCCGAGCACGTTGGTCGCGTTCTTGGTCTGGTCCGATGACTCCGACGCTGGAATCGTACCGTTGGTGACGAAGAACGGGTTGGCCCAGGTCCAGAACGATCCACGGACCGTCAGCCGATCCGCCGACGACAGCTGATCGTCGACGCGGGCGAGAAAGCTCTTCTGCCCGTTCTGGTACGGCACCGAGACGCTCTGTCCCGGCAGCAGCGACGGACTCTGGAATGCCGTTCCCGGTTCGCGCTCGTACTGGTACGACGCGAAGTAGTGAATCTTGTCCTTCACGATCGGACCGCCGATCGTGCCGCCCAGCTGCTGGTTCGAATACGGCAACACCTTCAGGGCAACGGGGTCGGGGGCGTTGAGGCTGTCGCTCCTGAAGTAGCCGTAGCCGCTGCCGCTGACCAGGTTGGTGCCCGACTTGGAGATCGCCTGGATCTGAATCCCGCCGGAGCGCCCTTGCGTGATGTCGAACATGTTGGTGACGATCTGGAATTCGGCGATGGCCTCGCGGCTGAAGCGCGGCTGACCGAAGCCGGAGCCGGCCACCTTCTGCGTAATCTGCTGGCCGTCGAGGTTCAGCTGCCAGAGGTCGTCCATCGCGCCGGTGCCGATGCTGTTGCCGACATCGTTCGCGGTCACGCCCTTCACCAGCTTCGACAGCTCCATCCAGTTGCGGCCCTGCAGCGGCAGCGCCTCCATCTGGCGACGATCGACGTTGCCGGCCACCTGCGACGACGACGTGTCCACGAGCGGCGTTTCGCCGACGACGGTCAACGTCTCGCTGACCTGTGCCAGCTTCATCGTCAGCGGCACGGTCGCGTGCTGGCCGACCAGGATTTCGACGTCGCGCAGCGCGACCTTCGCAAAACCCGAGAGCTCGGCCTGGATGGTATACACGCCGGGCAGCACGTTCAGCAGCCGGTACTCGCCCTTGTCGTCGGTGACTACCAGGCTCTGGCGGCCGGTGGCCTGATCGGTCACCGTCACGCTGACGCCGGGCAGTATCGCTTTGGTCTCGTCCACCGTCGTGCCGGTAATCGAGGCCTGCTGCGCATAGGCCGAAGCGGAAAAGAGGCACACCAACGCGACCATGACCGGGATACGGAACCTTCTCACGGGTTACCCTCCTTCGAAGCTATCGGTTGCCGGACGCGTGAACGACGGGACGGACGTGTAGCGAAGTTGTAAAGCGGTGCAGATGGTAACGACTCGACTACTGGCGACGCAACGACGAAATTGGCGCGATTCTCGACGCAGCAAACGAAATTGTCGCGATGTTCTAAACCCGCACGTTCAGCGAGCCGGAGCGGCGGTGCCGGCAGCAGGCGAGACGCCTTTCAGCAGCTGCTCCAGCTCGAAGACGCGGCCGTTGGCGACGACGCGGCGGACCTTGTGGGCGTTGGCGACACTCGCCAGCGGATCGCCCTCGACCATGATCAGGTCGGCGAGTTTGCCGGCCTCGATCGTGCCGGCGTCGAGGCCGAGCGCCTTCGCGGGATTGACCGTTGCCGCCCGCAGCGCGTCGAAGTTCGACATCCCGGCCAGCGTGTAGGCGAGGATTTCGCCGTGGAGGTTGATCGCGTTCGGCGTGTCGGTGCCAGCGACGATGAGCCCGCCGGCGCGCATGACATCGACGACCATCTTGCCGTTTCCCGGCGCCGGATCCGACGCCGCAGCCCCCGGCGCGACCATCTGCGCGACCTGCGCCTGCATCCACTGCGGATACAGCTTGAATCGCGGATCGTCCTTCAACCCCGGCTCCGCCTCGAACAGCCGGCGCGCCGCACCGAACATCGTCGGCGTCAGGATCCGCTGACTCTTCCCGAACAGCTGCACCACATCGTCGTAGGCGCGTTGCATCGTGGCCATCTTCGGCGAGTAGCCGCGGCGGCTGGTGGCGGAGGTGTGCTCGGTGTTGTCAGCGCCGACGAATGCCGCAGGATAGATTTCGTGCGTCGCGACCGGGACGCCGATGCTGTGAGCGAACTCGACCATCCGCTTCTGCTGCAGGTCGGGCAGCCGCACGTAGCTCTTGATCAGGTCGTACTGGAGCACCTTCGCCCGCTGGAGTTCCATCTCGAAATGGGCGACGCTCGAGATCGCGATTCCCATCTTGTAGTAGACGCGCTGCCACTCCATCAGATTGCCGGTGCCGTAGACGCGTGGACCGGCGCGCACGCCGGCTTCGTTCGACTCGCGCTCCTCGACCGGCTCGTACGGCGTGTTGCCGGGACTGCGCAGCGTGGTGATGCCGAACGCCAGCCAGGCGCGCCCGGCGGATTCGCCGAAGTCCGGCTGCAGGTGCGAGTGAAATTCGATCAGGCCCGGCATCACCGTCAGGTTCGAGGCATCCACGACACGGCCGCCGGCGTGATTGGCGTCGGCGTGCGGCGCGACGCTCACGATCCGGTTGCCCTCGATCACGATGTCGACGTTGGTGCGCTCGTTCGGAGTCTTCATGTCGACGCAGGCGTCCGGCGTGGACGACGAGATGGCCGGTCGGAATCGCGGGCGTGTACTTCAGGTCGAGCGGCACCGTGCGCGTCTCGCCGGTTTCGATGTCGACGATCCTCAGCTTGTCGAGCGACTGATACAGGATGTGGCGCGAATCGCCCTGCCAGCTCGGGGCGTGGGCGCTCTCGCTGGTCACGTGACGCGGCGGCCCGAGCGGCTCGCCGGTGGCGGCGACCGGCCAGACCGCGAGCACGCCTTCGTAGATGGCCGCCATCTTGGTGCCGTCGGGCGACCACGCCGGACCGCAGCCGCCGCGCGAGTCGATCGACAGCATCGGCACCGGCGCGTACCAGATGTCGCCGTTGTCGGACTTTTGTGAGGGCCGCGCCACGTCGGAATCGGCGACATCTGCCGCCATCGTCAGAATCTGATTGGTGCCCTCACGAAAGCGCTTCGTCATCGGCGCGATGCCGGCGATGGCGAGACGCTTGCCGTCAGGCGACCAGACCGGCGCGCCGGGCTGCGGCAGCGAATCGTGGACCTTGGTGATCGTGCCGGTCGCGATGTCGATGACCGACATCTGGGCCACGCGCCACATGCCGTCGACGTCGAAGAACGCGATCCGTTTGCCGTCCGGCGACCACGCGGCGCCCTGCGGCTGCGTCGTCATGTTCGTGACGCGCCGGCTGGTTCCGGCTTTCATGTCGCGGATCCACAGCTGCAGGTGCTCGCTGTCCTTGTCCGACGAGTACGCGAGTTGCGAACCGTCGGGCGACCAGGCCGGATCGGTGTCGAGCGCCGCGTCGTTGGTGATGTTGACGGGCTTACCGCCGACCGGCATGACGTAGATATCGCCGACCGCGGCGAAGGCGATCTGCTTGCCGTCCGGCGAGATCACCGGATGCACGACGCCGAGGACCTGGCGCGGGACCGTGGACGTGAAATCGCGCTTGCGGCGCGTATAGTTGTTCGCGGCACGCGTCACCTGCATGGTGGCCGAGAATTCGATTGTCTCGGCGGCGGCACTGGCGCTCTGCAGATCGCGCTTGCGGATCTTTCCGTCCGACACGTAATAGAACGTCGTCGTCGACGCCCACGAGGCGCGAAATGCGAAGACGTTCTCGTCTCCGGTGATCGTCTTCCCGCCGACTTCATAGCGGGACGTCTCGCGCTCGCCCGGAGGGGCGCCACGGCCGCCGGTCGATTTGTTGTAGACGATCTGGCCGTCGCCGGCCCACGACGGCGCATCGAGATGGCCGCCGGACGCTGGCCCGGCGCTGTGCTCGGCGCCGGTGCTGACGTCAGCAATCCAGACCTGCTGACCGCCGCCGCGAGACGAGGCAAACGCGATTTCCTTGTCGTCGGGCGACCACGACGGCATGTAGTCGTCGGCGGGATCCTTGGTGACCTGCTTCAGTTCGCCGGTGGCGACGGTCAGCGTCCAGATGTTGTAGTCGCTGCCGAGGGAATTGCCGCGGTCGGACGAGAACGCCACCCGCGTGCCGTCGTGCGACCAGATCGGCTCGCGATCGTCGAACGGTCCCCAGGTCAGCTTGTGCTGATTCGATCCGTCTGGCGCGATGGCCCAGATGTCGTAGCCGCCGTCACGGTAGGCGAAGAACGTGATCCACTTGCCGTCCGGCGACCAGGACGGCTGCCGCGCGTCGTTGAAGAGGTCGGTGATGCGAGTGGCGGTGCCGCCTGATGACGGCAGCGTCCAGATGCTGCCTTGCAGATCGATGGCGAGGGTGCGGCCGTCGGGCGACACGGTCACCGCCATCGAGGTGCCTTCGTGGACGGTGACGTCGATCAGCGCCGGCTTCGGCACAGGCGCAGCGCCGAGCGCCGCACAGAGAACCAGCACACCGATCGCGATCGTCCTGCCCGTCATACGCGGCCTCCTGTCGGATGCGGCGTATTCTAATCGAGCCGACTCGCGATGACGTCGATGATCTTCTCTCCGTGGAAGCGGCCGTTCTCGATGAAGATGGTGCCGGTGTCCACGCCGGCGATGGCGCCGCCGGCAACGAACAATCCCGACACATTTGTCTCGAACGTGTCCGGGCTGTGGACCGGCGCATCGCGATCGTTGAGCGTCACACCGGCGCCGCGCAGCAGGTCCGCGTCGGCACGATAGCCGGTCAGTAAGTAGACGACGTCGGCCGCGATCTCGCGCTCCCCCGCCAGGGCGGGCCGCGCCGGCGCGGCGAAATCCTTCGAGCCGTCGGCCGGAAAGACCACGTCCGGCGGCGGAGGCGGGGGGGCCGATCCCTCCGCCGGCGCAATCACGACGGAACCGGCACGGATTTCCCGGACCACCGCGCTGAAATGCGCCGCAATCGAGCCTTCCTTGATCCGGTTCTCGATGTCGGGCCGCACCCAGTACTTGATCGTCGGCTTCAACGTCGTCGCGCGATGAACCACGGTCACCTCGGCGCCGGCACGGTACATCTCGAGCGCCGACTCGGCCGCCGAGTTGCCTCCGCCGACGATCACCACACGCTGACGGTAGTGCGGGTGCGGCTCGCCATAGTAGTGGTGAACATGCGGCAGGTCTTCGCCCGGCACGCCGATATGGACGGGGTGATCGAAATAACCGATCGCCATCACGACATTGCGAGCGTGCCGCACGCGGCGCGCGCCTTTGCCGGACTCGGTGGTGACGGCGAACACAGGACCACCACCCGCTCCATCAGACCTGTTCGCCCCATCTGGCCTGCCTTCGAGTTCCACCGAGAGGACTTTCTCTTCGTAGGCGATCTGCAGGTCGAAGGTGTCCACGACCCGGCGGTAGTACTTCAGCGCTTCCGTTCGCGTGGGCTTCTCGAACGGGGAAACGAATGGCAACCCGCCAATTTCGAGCAGCTCTGGAGTGGTGAAGAAGACCATCTGCGGAGGAAATCGGTAGATGGAGTTGACGAGAACGCCCTGCTCGAGCACCTGATACTCGAGATTGCGGCGTTTGGCGGCGATCGCAGCGGAAAGCCCCGAGGGACCGGCGCCGATGATGATGACGTCTCGAACGGACATGTTGCCTGATAGTATCGCGCCTATGAAGAAGAGTCTGGTCCTCCTCTGTCTCGTCGGCGTCTTTCTGGCCTCGCCGAGCGCTCAAACCAAGCGATTCATCACCGAGCACGATCTGCTCAAGTTCACGTGGATCGCGGACCCGCAGATCTCGCCCGACGGCTCGACCGTCGCGTTCGTCCGGGTCACGGTCAACGAGAAGGAAAACCGTTACGAGACGTCATTGTTCGCCGTCGCCTCGAGCGGCACCGAAGCGCCGCGCCGGCTGACCTCGGGCATACGCGATACGACGCCGCGCTGGGCGCCTGACGGCAAGCGACTGGTCTTCGTCCGGTCAACCGAGAAAGACGGCAAGGTCCAGCCGCCGCAGTTGTACCTGCTGCAGATGGACGGCGGCGAAGCACGTCCGATCACCGATGTGGCGCGAGGTGCTGGCGGTCCGGTATGGTCGCCCGACGGCACGGTCATCGCCTTCAACAGTTCGACCGGCCAGGATGCCGCGAACCCGTCTGGAACAGGCGCCGCCGAACGCAAGAGCGATGTGCAGGTCGTCACGCGTGCGGTGTATCGCGCCAACGGCAATCCCGGCTACATCGACAACGATCACCACTCGCACATCTTCACGATTTCCCTGTCGGGCGCCGACCCGCACCAGCTTCCCGCCGCAAAACAGATCACCGACGGCGAGTTCGACGAGGGCGGCATCGAGTGGGCGCCAGACGGCGCCAGGCTCTACTTCGTATCCACGCGTGTCGCGGAACCGTACTACGACGAGAGTGACGCCGAACTCTTCGCCGTGCCATCGGCCGGCGGCTCGATGACGAAGATTACGAGCATCGACGGCGGCATCAACAGCCTGGCGGTCTCGCCTGACGGACGGCAGATCGCCTTTGTCGGCACGCTGCGCGGCAAGCCGATTCGTTCTTACAGTCAGCCGGACTTGTGGATCGCGCCGACCACAGCGGGCAGCACGCCGAAGAACCTGACCGCCTCGTACGATTACGACATCAGCGGCGGTATCGGCGGCGATCAGGCGCCGCCGCGCGGCGGCGGACGCAAGCCGATCGTCTGGACGCGCGATCAGGAGTCGCTGATCGTCGTCTCCGCCGAAAAAGGCAGCGCCAACCTGAAGCGCGTGTCGTTGACGACCGGCAGGATTGAACCGGTGACGGACGGTCCGCAGAACGTCGAGGCGTTCAGTGCAACGCCGGGCGCGGCAACCATCGCCGCGACCCTGTCGACGCAGACCAACATCGGTGACATTTTCATGGTCGGCGGCCCTGAAAGGACTGCCCAACAGAGTCAGACCGTCGGCGGCCCACAGGCGTCAACGAGTCGCTCGGGCCTGTCAGGCACGCGTCAGATCACCCACGTCAACGCCGAACTGTTCAAGGACATCCACCAGAGCGAGCCTGAAGAGATCTGGTACAAGAGCTTCGACGGGAAAAATATCCAGGGCTGGATTCTCAAGCCGCCAGACTTCGACGCGTCCAAAAAGTATCCGCTGATCCTCGAGATTCATGGCGGGCCGCACGGCGCCTACGGCAACGTCTACACGCACGAATTCCAGTGGATGGCGGCCAAGGGCTATGTCGTGCTCTTCACCAACCCGCGCGGGAGCACGTCGTACGGACAGGACTTCGGCAACATCATCCAGTACCACTACCCCGGCGACGACTACAAGGATCTGATGGCCGGGGTGGACGAGGTCGTGAAGAAAGGCTACGTCGATGCGAACCGTCTCGGCGTCACCGGCGGCAGCGGCGGCGGACTGCTGACCAACTGGACGATCACCCAGACGCAGCGCTTCAAGGCCGCGGTCTCGCAGCGCGACATCGCCGACTGGTACGGCTTCTGGTTCACCGCCGACTTCACGCTGTTCCAGCCGACCTGGTTCCGGAAGGCGCCGTGGGAAGACCCGCAGGACTTCGCGGCGCGCTCGCCGATCACGCACATCGCCAACGTGACGACGCCGCTGATGCTGGTCAACGGCGACGCCGACTACCGGACGCCGCCCTCGGACGGCGGGGAGATGATGTTCCGCGCGCTGAAGTACCGGAAAATCCCGACGGTCATGGTCCGCTTCCCGCGCGAGACGCACGAACTGTCACGCTCGGGCGAGCCAATGCACCGCGTCGAACGCCTCCAGCACATCGTCGGCTGGATGGATCAGTGGCTGATGGGCAAGAAGAACGCGGCTTATACGACCCAATAAATTGGGCAATCGGGGAATTGAGGAATTGGGTAATTGATTGGAGATCGAGTGCGATCCTCCATCGATTACCCAATTATCAGATTCCCCGATTACCCAATTCGCTGCTCTTCCGCCGATTTGAACATCTCGAGGATCGACGCCTCGGACGGCGGCTTGATCACATTCGTCGCGGCGAAGCTCTCTGCCTGCGGATAGCTGGTGACGCGAATGCGAGTGGCGGCGTTCTCCAGATCGTAAGTCGTCCGTCGCAGCTCAATGCCGGGACCGAGCAGCAGCCAGTAGGCGCCGGGCTCACCGAACGGCATCCCGACGCTGCCTGCGTTGACGATGCGCATCGCTCCAATCGTGCGATCGAATTGCATGTGCGTATGCCCGCAGACGACCAGCGGGAAGCCGAGACCTTCGAAGAGCGGCGCGAGCTTTTCGTCGGGAGTCTGTCGCGTGAAAATGTCGATGTCGTTGCGCGGTGTCGCATGACAGAACAACACTTCGCCGATTTCATCGACCTCAATCCTGCACGTCAACGGCCAGCCGGCCAGCCATTGCTCATCTCTCGCCGCCAGTTGCGCCGCATTCCAGCGGATAGCCGGACGGAACGGCTCCGGCACGCCTCCCGTCTCCTCGCCGCGCATTAGCGCAGCGACCTCTCGATCGCCGTTGCCTCGGATGTACTGCGTCGGAAGATCCAACGTTCGTAGTAACTCGATCGTCTCGCGCGGCATCGGTCCCGGCACGACGTCGCCGCCAACCAGAACGCGATCCACACCGGCGGCGCGGACCTCATCGAGTACGGCCTCGAGCGCCGGCAGGTTGCCGTGAATGTCGTAGATGGCCGCGACGCGCACGAGATCAACCAGGTGAATTGGAAAATTGAGGAATTGGGCAATCGGGTGATTGATTGATCATCGGCTGCGATTCTCCAATCGATTACCCAATTGCCCAATTACGCAATTACCCAATCCTGCTTCAGGGCGCCGCCGTGCCCGCCGGCGCCTTCGGCAGACTGAGAAGGTTCGCCAGCAACTGATACGCGCCTTCCGTGCCCGCCGGCAGCTGACGCCAGAGTCCGAGGCCGAGATACAACCAGCGCCCCTTGCCGAGGCGGGCCTCGACCAGCGATCCCAGCTTCTCGCCGGGATTGTCCTGGAACGAGTCGGTCATGGACACGAGATCGACGTAGCGAGAGTCTTTCTCGCCCAGGAAATACAACCCGCGCTCCTGTACCCAGTTGCTCCACGCCGCCGGTCCGATCGGATTCGGATATGTGAACACCGGCGAATTCGGCACCAGCTCCTTCACCGGAACCATTTCGTCCGACACCCGGTTGCCGCTCACCTGCGCGGGAAACGGGCCATATTGCGACTGGTTGAACTCGTATTTGTTGTACTGCACGATGACGGTGCCGCCGCGCTCGGCGTAGTCAAGCAGACGACGATTGTAGGCGCGGAGATCGGCGCGGCGTTCGTAGGCGCGCACGCCGGTCACGATCGCGTCGTATCTCGACAGATCGCCCCAGGCGAGTTCGTCCTGCTCGATGAAGGTGAGCCGCGCGCCGAGCTGCGCAATCGCCTGCGGGACCTGATCGCCGACGCCGTTGATGTAGCCGATCGAGAGGTTCGGCGCGATCTTCACGTCCACGATCTTCAGCGTCGCTTCAGCCGGCTTCATGATCTGGCGCCGCTGGATGTGCGGATATTCGATTTCCTGGTAACCGTCCGTGAAGCGGGCCGCGCCGGTTGCGGTTGACGTGACCACGGCATGGACGGCGTATGCCCCCGGCTTCACTTGCGACGGCGCCGTCACCTGAAATCTCGCCGACAGCGACTCGTCCTCGCGCGCGAACGTCACCGGGACCGTGCGCGGCGTGACCGTCCATCCCGCCGGCACGTCGAGAGCGACCGTCGCGTCCGCGGCGCCCTTGGTGCCGTTGGTCACGTCGACGTGAACCTCGCGTTCCGCTGCTGCCGATCCGCTCGCGGCGGGAATCACGGACAACGGCGGCGTCACCCGCACCGAGAACGACGGCACGACGTTCAACTCCATCCGCTTGTCGCCGTTGTAGATGTCCTTCACATAGCGGAACTGCACCGGCAGGTCCTTGGTCACGTCCACCGTGCCGGCGGTCAAGTGAAACGTGACGCGAAACGGCGTCGGCGCGAACGGCACGCCGAACGGGACACCGGCCTCGAAGATATTGATCGCCGGGTTCGACGGGGTCTTCCAATAGTTGTCCGAAAAATACGGCGACGTCGGCTTCGCGTCCGTCGGGATGTGCGCGTTCGAGCTGCAGGTGAAGATCGCGTCCTTCTTGATCGATGCCGCCGCACACGGCGACGGGCCGTCGAATCCGGCGATGGCGACGCTGCTGACGGTCACGTCCGAGGCGCCGCGGTTGACCGCGACCAGCGACAGCTTGATCGGCTGGCCGTCGATGACCAGGCCATCGTCCGCGACTGCGTCGAAGGTCAGGCCGTGCGCTGCGAGCACCGCATCCTCGTAGTCGCGCTGCTTGAGCGCCAGACGGAATCCGATTTCGTAGCGAGCCGATTCGCTGATGCGAATCGACGGCAGTTGCGCGCGCAGCGCCCTGAGCGCCGTCAGGCCGGCTTCGATCGGCACCGCCGCTCCGGCATCGTTGCCGGCGTCGAAGGCGCTCTTCGCGGTTTGCGCCTGCTGGACGATGGCGGCCACTCCGTTCGTCAGAGCCTCGGGCGGGTTCGCGCCGGCGAAGCGAAGAATCGACGACAGACTGGTGTCGATATCGTCGAACAGCCCGCTCTCGTCCTTCTGCATCTGGCCGGAGATCGTCGTATCGACCAGTTGATATCCGCCGCCACCGCCACCGCCGCCGCGTCCGGTCGCAAATCCCGGCAGCGCCGGCAGTCCGGACGTGCCCTGGCATTTGTGATTGCTGTGCGCGTCGGCGCCGATCTCCGCGTAGGTCCGGCCGAGCAGCTCGTCGTACTGCGCCGTGTTGACGCGCGCGACGCGAGCCGGCGCGGGCGCAGCTGCAACGGGAGCTGCGGCTGCCCCGCCCGGTCCACCGGCCCTGCCGCCGCGGCCTCCCGCTGCGATCACGCCGGGACCAGCCGAGAAGTACAACTTCCTCGGCTGCCAGGCGCGGAGGCCCGCGCTGATCTGCTCCGGGTACATCAAGGGATTTCCCGCGGCCCGGTACGCCTCGCGCGCCAGCACCGTCGTCGCCTCGTGCGCGCGATCGCCGCCGCGACCCTGGATGTTCATCGTCACCATCACGTCGGGCCTGAGCGTGCGAATCAACCGGACGTAGTCACCGATGATCGCGTCGCGTCCCCACTTGTTCATCACTTCTTCGGGGTCGAACGAGTAGCCGTAGTCGATGGCGCGGGTGAAGTACTGTTCGGCGCCGTCGATGCGATGTGCCGCGACCAGTTCGGACGTGCGCAACACGCCGATGTCGCGAAACAGCTCCGGCCCGATTTCGTTCTGACCACCTTCGCCGCGATTGTTCTGGACGTCGACCGAACGCAGCCCCATGCCGTGCGTGAAATAGGCGAACAGCGCGTTGGTTTCATCGTCAGGATGCGCCGGCGCCTGCATGAACGTGCCGGACACATTCAGCTTGCGGATCGCCAGACCGAGGGCGACGTGACCGTTGTCCGGCGTCACCACCGAATAGGTCATGCGGTTCTGCGCGGAGAGCCGCGAGTCGCCGGGCGCGAACACGATGAGTGCGAGAACGGTGAGGAACACTGCGGCTGCGGACACGCGTTTCATATTGAGAACGAATTTATCGCCCGGCGCGCCGGTTCGGCAACGTTTTTCGGCCTTTCGTCGCCATTTGTCACGCGCCGCAACGCCGGCCGACTAACGTCATCGTTCAAGGAGTGGGAAATGACATCGATTCTGACGTTCATCGCGTCGCTGCTTCTCGCATGGTCGCAGCCGTTGTCGCCTGCGTCGCCAGCGACCCAGCCGCAGCGTTTCGACATGGTCGTCCGTGCGGATTTCTTCGCCGGGTTCGCCGGCAGCGAGGAGCGGCTGGCGAAAGGAATGGCGGCGTGCGAGCGGACACTGGCCGCGGATCCCGCCAACGCCGAAGCGCTGGTCTGGCACGGCTCGGGGCTGGCGTTCAACGCCGGCATGGCATTTCGCAAAGGCGATCAGGAAACCGGCATGGCGCTCTGGCAGCGCGGGCTTCAGGAAATGGACGCTGCCGTCGCGATGGCTCCAGAAAACATCGGCGTGCTGATTCCCCGCGGCGCGCTCCTGCTGCAGGCGACGATGAACATGCCGCCCGAGCTGGCGCGACCGCTGCTCGAGAAGGCGGTCGGGGACTACGAACACGTTCTCGCGCTGCAGTCCTCATATTTCGATACGCTTGGCGATCACCCGAAAGGCGAGCTGCTGTTCGGGCTGGCCGAGGGGTTCAGCCGCCTTGGCAACACCGAGAAGGCGCGCAGGTATTTCAATCGGCTGATCGCGGACGCTCCGACGTCCGGTCAGGCGCCAAAAGCGCAGGCGTGGCTGACGACCGGCTCGTTGCCGAAGAGTCAGGGCCTCGGCTGCGTCGGTTGTCACAAGTAGACCAGGCGGACGAGCGTGGGTCACCGTGAAGCAGATGACGAATCGATGAGCCGAATCCGTTCGTGGCGCTATTGGGCGCGAATCGCCGCGGGACTCATCTCCGCGTCCATCGTCGTCACGGTGGCGTTCAACGGCGTGACCTGGGCGACGCCATGGCAGCGGATACTCGAGACGTTCAGCGTGTCGCTGCTGTTTTCACTGTGCATCGGTCCGCCGATCGCGTTCCTGATGCCGCGGCTGAGCCGGCGAGTCACCTGTCACCTCGGCTTTCCCTGGAACTGGGTGGTGATGATCGCGATGATGATCGTCGTCGCTGCCGCAGGCAGCCTGACGGCGATCTCGCTCCTGACCGCGGTCGGATACATTCGCGGCGGACAGGTGTTCGCGAACTGGCTCGGCGGATCGCTGAAGGTTTCGATCTACATGACCGTGACGTTCGGGGTCGTCATGAGCGCGTACGAGATGATGCGATCGCAGCTGGATGCCGCGGCGCTGGCGCTGCGCACCAAGGAACGCGATGAAGCCGACGCGCGGCGTCTGACCGCTGAAGCGCAGCTGGCATCGATTGAGTCGCGCGTCCAGCCGCACTTCCTCTTCAACACGCTCAACTCGATCGCGGCGCTCGTCCACGACGACCCGAACGGCGCCGAGCGGATGACCGGCCAGCTCGCCGCATTGCTCCGTTCGGCGCTCGACAGCACGTCCACGCCGCTGGTGTCGCTGGACGACGAGCTCCGGATCGTTCGCGCCTACCTCGACATCGAACGCGTGCGCTTCGGCGATCGATTGCGATATACGCTCGATCGCGACGCTGCCGCCGCTGGTCTGATGGTCCCGAGGATGGGTGTGCAGACGCTGGTCGAAAACGCCGTGAAGTACAGTGTCTCGCCCCGGCGCGACGGAGGAAACATTCGCGTCAAGGCGACCGCTGATGCTGGACGTCTTCACCTGTCGGTCGAAGACGATGGTGCAGGCTTCGATTCAGCGCAGCGTCCGCCGGGACATGGCCTCGACCTGCTCTCACGACGCATCGAGATGCTGTTTGGCAGCCGCGCTTCAATCACCCTAAGCAGCAGCGCCGAGGGAACGGTGGTGTTGCTGGACTTGCCCGCATGCCTCAATCCGGTCGAGGAGATCGCCTGATGATCAAAGCGTATCTCGTGGACGATGAGCGGTTGGCGATCGAGCGGTTGAAGCGGCTGCTCGCCGCGACCGGCCGTGTGGACATTGTCGGATCGGAAACCGATCCTGCACCAGCGGTCTCCTTCCTCAGGAGCCATGCCGTTGACGTGCTCTTCCTCGACATTCAGATGCCAGGCCTCAATGGCTTCGAGCTGCTGGATCGCCTCGAGACGCCGCCCTTCGTCATTTTCACGACGGCCTTCGACCGTTATGCGCTGAACGCGTTCGGCGTCAATTCGATCGACTACCTGCTGAAGCCGATCGAGCAAGAGCGGCTCGATCGCGCCCTCGACAAGCTGGAGCGGTGCGCCGGCCAGCCTCAGCCCGACATTCGCGCCCTGGCGCGGCAGCTGGCCTCAGAGTTGGCACCCAACCGCAGGCTGGAGCGCATCGCGTCGCGGGTAGGCGAGCGGACGACGGTTCTGGAGGTCGCTCGCATCAGCCATTTCACGGCAAAGGACAAATTGACGTTCGCCACCGTCAATGGCCACGACCACGTCATCGATCACACCCTGAACGAACTCGAGGCACGGCTCGAGGCCCGCCGTTTCGTCCGGATCCACCGCGCGACGCTCGTCAATATCGCGTTCGTGCAGGAACTGTTTCCAGCGGTGGACGCCCTTCGACCCTTCGGCGGTCTCAGGGTCGCCTCGAGCGCGGTCGAGAGGCGACAGGCTCAGGGCGCCCCGAGCGAGTCGAGGGGCGGCGGTGTCATCGTGCGACTCAAGGACGAGAGGAGGACCGAATTGAGTGTCGCGCGAGACCGCGTTCGGGACCTCAAAGAACGCCTGGGCATCTGAAAAGGTCTGCCGCCCGCGGCCTTTATATCCGACATAACAGGTCCGATTTGCCCATTGAACCCGTTTCGTGCCCATTCGGTGCGCCTTATGGCCACTTTACCGAAATGTGATTCCTGCAAGCCTTTTCTCGTCTATGATTTACAGAATTTCCGGAGCCGACGAGCGGCGACCGGTTGCGCGGGTCAGCAGACTCGCCAGGAGAGAAACGCATGCACGCGCCCATCAAGTACTTCGAGAAGGGGCTTTCGTATCGCGGCCAACGGCGCCTGGGTCGGTGTTCAACAACCTGAACAAGATCAACCAGCGCCCGTCGTTCACCCCGAAGTGGTCGGACAAGCCGCTGCTGAAATCCTACGAGAAGACCAAGCCGCCGCTCGGCTGGCCGCGCGAGACCGATTCGCTCTGCCCGGTGTGCACCCGCGAGGCGCGCCAGGAGATTCTCGACGGCAAGAAGGACGTCAGCGTCCTCCTCAACGAGAAGGTCGGCGAGATCAAGGCGACCATCCTCGAGCGCGACGGCAAGATCCTGATGGTCAAGGACTGCCCGCTCCACGGCCACTTCGAGGACGTGATGGCGATGGACACGGCGTTCTTCAAGCACCTCGAAGACGTGTTCCCGGGCCGCGACATCCGCGCCCACAACGACGAGAAGCTCCACAACCACGGCAGCAGCACGATTCAGCACGGCCGCGGCTCGGTGCTGACGGTCGACCTGACCAACCGCTGCAACATGATGTGCGACCCCTGCTTCATGGACGCGAACCAGGTCGGGTTCGTCCACGAGCTGTCGTGGGAAGACATCAAGATGGTGCTGGACAACGCGATCAGCATCAAGCCGCGGCGTCAGATGTCGGTGCAGTTCTCCGGCGGCGAGCCGACGATTTCGCCGTACTTCCTCGACGCGGTCCGCTACGCGCGCAAGGTCGGCTACAACAGCGTCCAGGCGGCGACCAACGGCATCGAGTTCGCCAAGCGTCCGGAGTTCGCGAAGGAAGCGGCGGAAGCCGGTCTCCGTTACGCGTATCTGCAGTTCGACGGCATCGGCAACGCCGCCAACGCGCACCGCCGCGTCGGCAACCTGTTCGACGTCAAGCTGCGCGCGATCGAAAACCTGCACAGCAACGGCGTCGACATCGTGCCGGTCGTGACCATCGTCAACGGCGTCAACAACGAGCAGGTCGGCCGGATCATCGAGTTCGCGCTCGACAATCCCAAGACGATCAACTTCCTGTCGTTCCAGCCGGTGTCGTTCACCGGCCGCGACGAGGAAGTGACGCCGGAGCGCCGCGCCGCGCAGCGCTACACGCTGTCGCACCTCGCGCACGACGTGAAGAACCAGACCGGCATCGGCGAGCCGGTCCGCGACTGGTTCCCGATTTCGTTCATGGGCAGCTTCACCGACTGGGCCGACGTGACCCACGGCGCCGAGAAGGAATTCGGTCAGCTCACCTGCGGCTGCCACCCGAACTGCGGCGTCGGCATGGCGATCATGATCGACAAGGAAACCAAGGAAGCGGTGCCGGTCACGGCGTTCCTCAAGGCCGAGCGGTTCGCCAAGGACGTCGCAGCAGGTCACCGACGCCGGCCGCAGCCGCTTCTGGTCGAACTTCGGCATGGCGCTCGCCGTCATCCGCAACTACGACTCGTTCAAGTCGCCGACCCACTTCAAGCTGACCGACCTGCTCAAGAAGTTCGACAAGACCTTCGGCGCGACCAAGTCGGCCGAAAAGGGCAAGTACGGCAAGGTCGAAGGCAACCGGACGATGGACGACATCGCCAAGCGGCGGGCGGACCGGTGGAACTTCCTGTTCATCGCCGGCATGTGGTTCCAGGATCTGTTCAACTACGACTTCCGCCGCACCGAGATGTGCATCATCCCGTATGCCACGCAGCAGGGCGAGATTTCCTTCTGCGCCTACAACACCGGCATCGGCTGGCGCAACATCATCGAGAAGATGCACATGACGGCGACGCTCACCAAGTGGTACGAGGAGCACGGCCGTCACGAGATCTTCGCCGGCGGCAAGTCGGTGCAGCTCAACTCGACGGCGCACCGCCTGAAGCTGAACGAAGAAGCGGTCCGCGCCGGCGCGCAGACCGACATGGAAGACATGGGCATCGCCAAGAACGCGCGCGAAGAGAAGCTGGCGGCGCAGAAGAACAAGTCGAAGACGCCGGAAGAACTCGCCAAGCGAAGCCGCGCACAACGCGGAGATGGCCAAGCTCTACGCGCAGCACGTGCTCAAGGAGCAGCCGACGCTTCAGATTCAGGGGCTCGGCGGCAAGAAGAAGGCGTCGCAGCCGGCGGAAGTGCTCCACAAACCTGTCGTGTAGGAACACGACAGGTTTGAGATTTCAGATTTCTGAATTCAGATTTCTGATTGATTTCAGATTGACGTAAAAGAGGGCCGGCGGGAAACCGTCGGCCCTTTTTATTTCGGCGCCAGCTCCAAGCCCCAACCGAGACCCTACTTTTTCTTGGGCGGTACGGTCGCGGTCTTCGCGGGCGCCTTCGCCGCGGGCTTCGGCGGTGGACCAGGACGATATTCGAGCTGCACGTTGCTGATGACGGCGATTGGACGTCCGGGCTGCGTGTAGGTCGCGTTGCCGCCGTCGACGCGGTCGACGGTGAGTTTCTCGCCCAGCAGGCTGACGGCGGCCTCGATTTCGGGCACCGTGATCGTGATCGACTCGGTGCCGGTCGGCGCTACTGCTTTCACGCCGCCAGGTCCGGCGCCGCCGCCGACCCGGTCGACCAGGTCGTTGGCGGTGCGGAACTCGCTTTCCACCACAGCCCTGCTGATCAGCGTGTTGTCCAGCGTCAGCGCGCCGATCGTGGCCATGTATTTGGCGTAAGCGCGCTTGGCCTTGATCTGCTCCTCCGAATAGAGATGCAGGTTGTGGAGATCGAAGGTCAGCGTTGCCGTTCCCTTGTGCGGCGGGATGCGAATGACGACGCCGGTTGCCGGATCGGTTCCGGCAAGCACCTCGCAGAACGCAATCTTGGTCTTGACGCCGAGACCGAGCGGTGTCGGACAGGTCATGTCCGGCGCCACCTTTCTTCAGTGCTGCGGGCGGCGGTGCCGCCGGAGCTTTCTTGACGGGCGGTTTGGTTTGAGCGAACGCGGGCACCGCGATCGCCAGGGCGATGAGGCCGGCTGAAGCGCTGCGCATGCGGACCAGTATAGTACGTTGCCGGCTGCTCACGCAGCCAGCCGGAAGTTAGAAGTGAAAAGTGCGAACTCTGAACTTCTAACTCTCATCAACTTCTCACTTCAAACTTCTCACTTTACACGCCTAGTGCGAAGCCACCGGGCCGCCCTTCAGATTCGCGGCGAAGAAATCCTCCACCCGGTGCCAGGCGTCGCGCAGCACGTGTTCACGTGTGAAGTAGTGGAACTCGCCCGGGTAGGTCATGAAGGTGACGAGCTCGCCCTTCCCTTCCTTCATCAGTTCGTCGAGCAGGCGAACCGAGTGCAGATACGGAACGTTGACGTCGGAAGTGCCGTGCAGCACGAGCAGCGGACGTTCGAGCTTGTCCATGTGCGACAGCGGCGAGGCGTTCGCGTAGACCGACGGATTCTGCTCGGGCGTGCCGATGCGGCTGGCCGTCCACCCGCCGTGGTACGGATCCTCGTAGTACATCGCGTAGTCGGCGACGCCGGCGACGTCCACTGCGGCGCGGAACAACTTCGGCTGATCGGTGACGGCGATCAGCGTGAAGAAGCCGCCGTAGCTGAGGCCCCAGACGCCGACCCGATCCATGTCCACGTACGGCAGCGTCTTCAGGTAGTTGGTCACCATCCAGGCGTCCTTCGCGTCCTTGCCGCCGACGTCCATGTAGACGCCTTCGCGCCAGGCCTTGCCGTAGCCGATGCTGCCGCGGTAGTCGGGCATGATCACGACGTAGCCCTTCTGCAGCAGGTACTGATGGAAGCTGTAGTAGACCGCGTAGTTCCGCTGGACGTGCCAGCCGTCGTAGCCCTGGTTCACGCCGTCGCCGTGAATCCACACGATGGCGGGATGCTTCTTGGTGCGGTCGAGCCCCTTCGGCACGAACAGCCACGCCGGCACCGTCTGACCGTCCGGACCTTTGTAGCTGACCGATTCAGGTTCGACAAAGGCTGAGTGATCGATCGACGCCGGCATCGATTCAGACAGCTGCGCGGGTTTCGCGGTGGCCTTGGCGTCCACCATCCAGATGTCGGCCGAGTCGCTGCGGGTCGGTGTGCTGGTAGACCAGGCGCGCGCCGTCAGGCGACCAACTCGGCTGGATGTTGGTACCCCGTCCGCTCGTCACCGGCGTGATCGTCGCGGTGGCGGGATTGCCGTTGATCGCTGCGACGTACAACTGACGGTCGCCGTACTTGCCTTCAGAATTGGCGTCGAAGGCGATGCGCGTGCTGTCGGGCGACCATTGCGGACGCCACGCTTCGAACTTCCCCTTCGTGATCTGCACGGCGGCGCCGCCGGCCGCCGGCATCACGTACAGGTGATCCCAGCCGTCGCGGTCGCTCAGAAACAGGATCCACTTGCCGTCGGGCGACGGCTGACCGCCGGGGTTGGCATCGCCGGTGATGCTCCAGAATTTCTCCTCGACGTCTTCGTGCAGCACCCTCGGCTCACCACCGGCGAGGTCGCCGACATAAATCGTGCGCCGCTTGAAGTCCGGCGAAGTGCGATCGAACACGAAATGCGTCGCGTCGAGCCATCGTCGTCCGCCGCCAGCCGAAACCGGCGCCGAGCGCTCTTGAGTCCGGTGCCGTCGGCGCCAATCACCGCTGTCTCGCCCTGAACGTTTTCGCTGATGGTGTAGATGATCTTGGAGCCGGAGTACGCCGGCGTCTGCTCGTGACGAATGGTCCTGGCGCCGTCGCTGAAGACGATCGACTTCCCGTCCGGCGCCCAGCTCACGTTGCCAATCGCGTGGTTCTCGCCGCGGACGACGAGCGACTCTTTTCCATCGGCGAGCGTGCGGATCATCAACTCGCCGCCGGCGCCGCCACCGCCGCGTCCTCCACGTCCGGTCGGCGCCGCACCCGCCGCCGGTGCCGCCGCCGAACGGACGAACGCGACGCGGCTGCCGTCCGGGGACATGACGATGCCCGATTCAGACTGCGGCGTGGACCAGACCGCAGTCGGTGCGCCGCCGGTGACCGCCACCTGCCAGAGATCGCCTTCGCGACTGAAATAGATCCGCTGGCTGTCTGGCTCCAGAAAAATCCGGCGCCCTGACCGTCGGGGTAATTCGTCAGCGCGTGCGCGTTCCCGGTCGCGGTCGGGACGCCTGACGTCCGCCACGAAAATGTTGCCTATGCCGGCGCGTTCCGACAAAAACGCAACGTGCTTGCCATCGGGAGACCAGACCGGATTGGACGGGTGACGGATATCGATGAGCGTGTCGATCGTCAACGGACGCGCACCAGAGGACTGGAGCGACGCAGCACGCGGCGCGAGCGCGCAGATCACAACCAGACAGGCAACAGCGGCGATCATCAGGAATTTTTTCATAATAAAAACTCGCGGGAATTTCGAGTCAGTATACCGGACGATCGCGATCCAACTTTACGAACGGTGCGGTGAATTAATGTTTTTTTATTCAGCCGATCCGGAATGCCTCGGCGCCACGCTGATAGACTCCCATCTTCATTTTCGTCACGACAGAGTGATCGACCGAGGGATCTGTCCTGACGCGTCATCGGCATACGTTCCGACACTAGGAGAAGAAAGTCCATGAGAACACTGTTCAGATTCGTCGCCCTGCTCGCCGTCTTCGGCGTTGCAGCGCCGGCGATGGCTCAGGTCCAGACCGGAAGTATTCTCGTCAGAACGACCGACGAGCAGGGCGCCCCCACGCCGGGCGTGGCGGTCACGATCAGCAGCCCGGTGCTGGTCGCGGGCACGATGACCGGTGTCACCGACGCAGGCGGAGCCTATCGCTTTCCGTCGCTCGTCTCCGGCACTTACACGGTCAAGGTCGAGCTCAGCGGATTTGCCACGGTGGTACGCGAAAACATCGTCGTCCTCGTCGGACAGACGACACCGGTGGAATTGGCGATGAAGATTGCGGCAGTCGCCGAAACAATCACCGTTACCGGTGCGTCACCGACGGTCGACACGACGAGCGCGAACGTCGCCGTCAACCTCAGCGAACAGCTGCATTCAATCGACGCCTGGCGGACGCGACATCTGGGCGCTCGTGGAATACAAGGTGCCGAGTCTGCTGATCACACGCCCGGATGTCGGCGGCACGTCGGGCGGTCTGCAGGGCACCTACAGCGCGCGCGGCACGACCAGCGGCCAGAACTCGCAGTACCTGAATGGCATCAACGTCGGCGATCCGAGCGCCATCGGCGCCGCGGGTTACTACTACGATTTCGATGCGTTCGACGACATCCAGGTCTCGACCGGCGCGCACGACATCACCGTGCCGACCGGCGGCGTGTTCCTGAACATGGTGACCAAGAGCGGCGGCAACAAGTGGGCCGGCAAGACGACGGTCGCCTGGGAAGGCAGCGGCACGCAGTCGGAGAATATCGACGCGAATCTGCTGCAGTACGGTTTCGCGCCCAACAACAACTCGGTCAACTTCGTGTCGGACCTCGACTTCAACGTTGGCGGCCCGCTCGTCGCCAATAAGCTGCGGTTGTTCGCTTCAGCTCGCGACTGGCGCGTCCACGTCAACGTGCCTGCGGCGTTCTCGACCAGCGTGCTCGACCAGACGAACATCGACTCGATTCTGCTGAACCTCACGTATCAGCTGAACCAGAACAACAAGATCACCGGCTTCTATTCACATCAGGCGTACGCCAAGCCGAACCGGTTCCTGAATTCGCCGACAACCACGCTGGTCCAGGATTCCACGAGCAACGAGCAGGATCGCTTCAACGTGTATCAGCTGCTCTGGAACACGATTCCCGCGAAGAACCTGTTCATCGACGCGCGCCTGGGATACAACACGATTCTGTTCCCGACCTACGTGAACAGCACGGCCCAGTCGCTGACCGACAACGCGACGGGCATCATCACGGGCGCCTACACGGCCAACACGGTCCGCGAACGTCCGCGTCTGCAGGGCAACGCCACCGCGCAGTACTACATCGATCAGGCGCTCGGCGGGCGCCACGAATTCAAGTTCGGCTTCGATTCGACCCACGCGCCCGGCACGGTCGTCACGACTCGCAACGGTGATGTCACGACCAACTGGAACAGCCAGACGGGCTTGGCGCAAAACGTCACGCTTTATGCAACTCCGTTCGACACGGCCAGCACGATCAACAACACCGCGCTGTTCGTCCAGGACAGCTATTCCGTCAAGCGTCTGACCGTCACCGCCGGCATCCGCTACGAACACCTGGTGGGCTACCTGCCGGCGCAGTCGAGCCCGGCCACGCAATGGACCGCGCTCGGCATTCCCGCGTTCCAGAACGTGCCGCGCACGCTGGCGCAGACCCCGGTCATCAGCTGGAACAACACGGGTCCGCGCGTCAGCGCGGCGTTCGATCTCACCGGCGACGGCAAGACGGCACTGAAAGCGTCGGCCGCCCGCTACTACTACGTGCTGCCGACGACGGGCACGCCGCTCGACGCGGTGAACCCGAACGCGACCTTCCAGGCGACCTACGGTTGGAACGACGCGAACCACGATCTGATCTTCCAGCCTGGAGAGCAGACCGGCACGCCGGTCGTCACCTCGGGCACCACGACCACCATCGACCCGAACTACCACCGCCCGTATACGAACGAGTACACGGTCGGCGTCGATCGAGATCTGGGCCAGTCGCTGAAGCTCAGCGTAGTCTACTCGTACCGCAGCGAGCGTTACCCGACCGCGACGTCCAACCCGACCTCACCGTACGCGACGACGCTATCGACGCGTCCTGACAACGGACCGGACGGCGTTCCGGGAACGGCTGACGACACCACCATCTCGTACTACAACCGGCTGTCGGCGACGAACCAAACGCTCATCACCAACGATCCGACGTCGGTCCAGAGTTATAGCGGTGTCGAAATCACTGCGACCAAGCGCATGTCGAACCGCTGGCAGATGCTGGCGGGCCTGACGCTGGCGAAGACCAAGATCGAAGACCTCAGCGTGAACATCACGCCGAACAGCCTGCTCAACGTGTCCGGTCCGGTGACGAGCGCAACCGGCCTCGGAACCTCGCAGACCGGCGATCATCCGTACATCTTCAAGCTGACCGGCAGCTACCTCCTGCCGTTTCACGACGTCATGCTGGCGGCGAACCTGATCAGCATGAGCGGCATCGCCTACACGCGTCAGGTGACCGGCATTCCGCTGACCGCGGGCGGCACCGCAGCGGTGAACGTGCAGCCGCTGGGTTCGGAGCGCCTCGACGCGCGCAACCAGCTCGACTTCCGGGTCTCGAAGAACTGGCACTTCGGGACGAAGGATCTCGAGGGCGCCTTCGACCTTTACAACCTGTTCAACAGCAACAACATCTACGACGTGCGAACGGGCAGTGGCACGCTGACGTTCCTGCAAGGCGGAAGTCCGACCGGCACCAAGAACGTGCTCGCGCAGTTCGGCTCGCCGGCGTCGGTGCTGGCGCCGCGGATCGCGCGGTTCTCGGTCGCGTTCAAGTTCTAATTTGGACTGATTTAGATCAGATGCGGGTCAGGTGGGTTCACACCCACCTGACGAGCCTGTTTTGAGCGAATGCGATAGAGGGGTCACGCATCAGCCTTGGTTACGCAGCATGATCGTTCGCGAGATCCCTGATTGCCCCCAGCAGCGTCTGCCGAAACGGCGCAACATCGTTTGGTCGCGCGAAGAGTTCGATCGCCGACGAACACCCAGTCACTCGGAACAGTTCACGAGCCTCGCTGGTCATGATCACAATCGGCAGGTTTCGCAGTGCCGGCCGACCGCGGACTTCCAGCAGCTTCTGCCAATTATCGCCGAACGGGTAGCTCACATCGTAGACGATCGCGTCCGGGCGGCATTTCTTGACGCATGTCTCGAGCTCGTCCAGTTCAGAAATAGCCGCACTCACACTTAGTCCAGCGCACTCGAGTACACCCTTTAACAAGTAGGCGACCGACGACTGTGGGCTGTATGTGACGACTACGGAAATGGCGGATGTCTCATCCATGCCGAGCTGAGAGGCAAGGCGGGTGCCAGAAACGAACTGCGATTGACACCGCTCCTGACTCGGAGTCTCCCTCTCAGAGAACAAATGGGCGACTATCCGAGGCTGTCCTGACTTCAGACGCTTGATTCACGTTCGAGGTGCGGCAGCGATGCGCGCCGGGCGATCGTCGATTACCACGGCTGGACCCGACTCGGCTTTGTTGCTTGCGCACAAATAGCGTGCTTCGTCGGCGCACTGAACGACGTCGATGGGACGGACGAAGACGCGATCGGCCGGTCGCAAGCGTTGCCACACCCCAGGGAGATCGGTCGCTGTCGTGAACGGTATGGGGCCCGGAGCACGCACGATGGCATCCACACAATTCGGCTGTGTCATGGTCGATACACACGCTGACCATCCTTCCTCGTTCGCAAGATCGCTCGAGCCGCAGGAAATCGTTTTGTCGAGGGCGGATCGCGAGAGTCATGGACGCGCAACGGCGATACCGGATCGCCGACGTGTCGTCGAATCGATCAACGCTTGATCGCATCGGCGATTGGGCGCTGACGTCCCATCAACCGATTACGAAAGGCCGCGACCTCGACATCGATCGGCGGATGGAGAGGAATGTCTTCCCGAGGGGAGACCGAGACGCGCCACAGTGGGCACACTTCGTCTGATTAGGGCCAAAACGGCTATTTTCCGTTTATGGCCTGTCCATTGCTTCAGTGTAAGGACACAAGGCGCTTACAAAATCGCCACTTTGCTGGAGGCAGTGTTGAAGAAAATTCTGACGGTCGGTCTATTCGGCTTGGTTTCGCTGTTCGCTGCGCCGAAGGCTCAGGCGGATGCGTTGACCATGACCGGGACCGGCTTGAATAACGCCCTGGGTGGGGCCTATATCGGGCCTTATACGCTCCAGGACAGTTCGGGCGGCCTGTTCCAGGTCATTTGCGACGACTTCTTGTCGGAAACGTACGTGGGCGAATCCTGGAACGCGGCGGTTTCAACCTTCGCGAATCTCTCGGACTCGGACCCGGCGGCAAGCCCGGCAAAGTTCGACGGCACGGCAGGCAGCATCCAGAGGTACGACGAGGTCGCGTGGCTGGCATCGCAGATGCTGAACCCAACGTTGAACCTCTGCTCGGGCAGCGTGAACTGCGCCGGAGACATCCAGTACGCGCTCTGGCAGGTTTTCGGCGCGCCGAACACCGTGATGAATTACCTGGGCGCACCCGGCACGGGCGACCGCGACACTGCACAGGCTTGGCTGGACGCCGCGCAGGCAGCCGTCACGTCCGCAAGCTTCAACGCCAGCCAGTATGCGGACGTTGTCATCTTGACGCCGACGTCATGCATCAGCGGCTGCAACGGCTCGCTGCCGCAGGAATTCATCGCGGTTCGGAGCGTTCCCGGACCCGGCACCTTCTCAAGCGTGCCCGAACCCGGCAGCGTCCTTCTGCTCGGCACCGGTCTGTTTGGTTTCTACCTGTATCGTCGTCGGCAGGAGCCGCTGAATCAGACCGCAATCTAGTCTCCACCTTACAGTTCGATTCGACGAAAAGGGACCTGAGGCGCTCAGGTCCCTTTTCTTGTACCCCCTTGAAATGTCCGCCGAACAGCAGCCACCAACCTCAGTGGAACAGGACAAAAGTCAGCTACTGAGGCAACAATCGCGTAGGCGATGGTCGTTGTGGGAGCGCACGATATGGTGTAACCATCTCATTCGATGTAGGTTGCCTGCTTAAAGACAGACTGTTTGCTCGCGGACAGCGGCTTGCTCTTCCTGAACCTGTCAATGCGCAGCGAAAACCGCCTCTCCATCTCATGTCTCGTGGCCGCCATTGCCCTGCTCGGCGCCTGTCATCGGGATCCCCACGTTGCCAGCCGGAAGTTCATCGAGAGGGGGAACCGATTTGCGGCGGACGGAAAATACAGCGAAGCGGTCATCGAGTACAGGAACGCCATCCAACGCGATCCGCTCTCGCGCGACGCCCACGAAAAACTGGGCGAGGTGTCGCTCAGGAATCGGGACGTTCGGACCGCCTTAGCCGAATATGTGCGTGCCGCGGATCTGGCCCCGAACGACGCGAGCCTCCAGGTCAGGGTCGGCAATCTGCTCCTGGTCGCGGGAAGCTTCGACGATGCGCGCGGCCGCGCCACGAAGGCCATGGCGATCGATGAAAGGAACGTCGAGGCTCAGATCCTTGCCGCCAACGCCCTGGCTGGATTGAAAAACGTCGATGCAGCCGTTGAGCAAGCCGAGGACGCGCTTCGGCTGGATCCGACGCGTGGCTCCACGTATTCGGCGCTTGGCGCGCTCGAACTCGGTCGGGGCAAACGCGAAGCCGCTGAGGAAGCGTTCAAGAAGGCCGTCGCGATGGAGCCGGGCTCGGTCAGTGCCCGTCTTGCGCTCGGCAACTTTTACTGGACGACCGGTCAAAACAAGGCAGCCGAGGAATCGCTGAACAAGGCGCTGAGCATCGCGCCGAAGAACGTGACGACGAATCGTGCGCTGGCCGGCTTCTACCTGTCGAACAAACGTCCGGCCGATGCTGAACGGCCGCTGAAGACCATTTTCGAAGTAACGAAGGCGCCCCAATCGGCACTTTCACTCGGCGAGTACGACATCGCCATGCAGAACGAGGACGCCGCGCGAACTCTCCTGCTGCCGTTACTCAGCGACGCGCGCTGGGCTTCAGCCGCCAATCTGGATCTCGCTGCGCTCGACTATAAGGCCGGACACGCGGACGAGGCGTTCACGCGCCTGACCACGGTTCTCGCAAAAGACGAGACGAATCTCAATGCCCTGCTCCTCAAGAGTGCCATTCTCCTGTCGGAAGGAAGGGCAGACGAGGCGCTCGTCAGCGCGAAGACCGCGACCGAGCAGCATCCGAGTTCGACGTCAGCGTTCTTCGTGCTGGGCCGTGTCCAGGCGGTGCGCAAACAGCCAGACGAGGCGATCCAGGCGTTCGAGAAAGCGTTGGAACTGAACCCGCGCGCAACCGCTGCGAAGATTGCGCTGGCTCAGTTACACCTCGCCGCCGGACGATCTGAAGCCTCCGTGGTCCTTGCCGCCGAAGCGCTCTCCAGCGAGCCGTTCAACGCCAACGCTCAACTGGTCTACACGAGAGGATTGTTGCGTCGCGGCGATCTCGATCGCGCCGCGGTTGAACTGAAGCAGCTCTCGGCGAGGTTTCCCTCCTCTGCGGTCGTGCGAACCGAAATCGGCATGCTGCTCGGTCGGCGACACGACTACGCTGGAGCCCGCGCAGCCTTCGAGCAGGCCCTTCAGCTCCAGCCGGACAATCTCGAGGCGCTCGACGGCGTGCTGGCGCTCGATCTCCAGGCAAAGGACTATGCTCGCGCCAAGGCGCGCGTGGACGCCAGAGTCGCGACGCAGCCGACCGCGACGTTGCTGACTGTGGCCGCGCGCACGTACGCGGCCACCGGCGATCTGGCAAGCGCCGAGCGTTTTCTGCGGCAGGCTCTCGATCTCGACAGCAGCAATCTCGCCGCATACGGTGGATTGGGGCAGTTGTACGCAAGGCAGGGGGGGCTGCCCGAAGCTCGCGCTGAGTATCAGAAACTGGCCGAGCGTTCTCCCAAGTCAGTCGTTGCGCCGACGATGCTGGGCATGATTGACCAGGCGCAGGGCGATCAGAAATCGGCACGCGAGCAATTCGAGCGGGCGCTGCGGATCGATCCGGAAGCCGCCGTCGCCGCCAACAACCTGGCCTGGATGTACGCGACCACCGGCGGCAATCTCGATGTGGCGCTGCAACTGGCGAAAACCGCCCAGCGGCATCTGCCTGATCTTCCTGAGGTCAACGACACGCTCGGGTTCGTCTACCTCAAGAAAAATCTCACCGGCCTCGCCATCAACAGCTTGAGGCTCAGCGTGGCAAAGGATCCGGCCAACGCGACGTATCAGTACCATCTCGGGCTGGCCTACGCCGGCGAAGGCGATGCCGGCCGCGCGCGGCAGGCGCTGCAGCAGGCACTCGACCTGCAACCGACGTTCAGCGACGCACCGCACGCGAAAGAGCTCCTCGCGTCGCTGCCGGAATAAGCCAGATCGCCCGGCTCGGGCCTGAGCGCGCTTCCCTCGGCGCAGTCATCACGATTTCGGGGTGCTCTCTGTCGTCGATGTCGGCGACACACCACCGAAGTCAAAGTCCCGGCAGACGCCGACGATAACCTGACGATCGACAGGGATGACTCCACCGGCAAAGCCGGTGACCAGCGCGTTGTCGCACACCACACTCACCAGTCGCGGAATGCCCTTGGTGCGCTCGTAGATTTCCTGAACCGCGTCGCGTGTGAATACCTTCGGCGCGTCGCCGCCGGCGGTCCGAATCCTTCCAGCGATATAAGCGGCGGTCTCGCGCAGTGTCATCGGCTCGAGTGAGCAGCGTACCGCGATGCGCTGGTTGAGCTGTTGCAACTCGGGCTCGTTCAACCGCTGCGCCAGCTCCGGCTGTCCGACCAGCAGCACCTGCATCAGCCTCTCTGTCTCGCCCTCCAGATTGACCAGCAGCCGGATTTCCTCCAGCAGATCGAACGACAACGCCTGTGCCTCGTCGACGATCAGCGCCGTCAGCATCCCCTGCTCGTACCGCTCCCTGACGAGCCGATCGAACTCGATCAGAAACTGCGCCTTCGACCCGGCGGCCTGTTCGGTGAGGTGAAACTGAGCGGCCAATAGCTCGTAAAATTCGCTGAGTGTCAGCGTCGGGTTGGCGACATGCGCGCACAGGACCAACGCTCCGTTCAGTCGATCGAGTGCCGCGCGAAGAAGCATCGTCTTGCCGGTTCCGACCTCGCCGATGAGAACGGTGATGCCCTTCCCTGCGGAAAGGCCCCACTCGAGATGCGCGAGCGCCTCTGCATGCCCCGCGGTCAGAAAGAGGAACCGGAGATCGGGCGTCAGTTCGAAGGGGCGCGCGTTCAGGCCGAACAATCGCTCGTACATCTACGCCCTCAACTGCCAGACGATTCCGGGGATCGACAACAACGTGGCGGCGACAACGGTGACACCCACTGCAATTTTATTACGCCAGCGGCGTTTGACGTCGTCAGGTCCTTCGATCAGTGCGAACAGCGACCGAACTGTTCGCCGATGCGCCGGCGGACCGGGTTCGCTGCGATCTCTGACTCTTGACCGTTTGTAAGCGGGCCCTGACAAGTAAGCCTGCGCTCGAGCGGAAGCCGCCGTTCGGAGGCGCGATCCGGTCGCGGCGGTGTTGCTTTGCAGGTGCGCCTGGGAGGCGTTGATCGTCTGCAGGTTCGCGGGGGCGACTGCTGTACAAGGGCCGCGCACGGCTTCATGCAGGACGTTGCGAAACGTCTCGCGAACCGCGCGCACGCTAACGACGAACGACCGCAGGCCCTGTGTCGCGGAGGTTGGGATGCGACGAGCTAGTGCCGGTATTCCTTGAACGGCAGCTGACAGTCGTGCTTCCTGAGAAAATTCAGGAAGCGCTTGTAGTCGCCCGGCTCCATGTTGAACAGGCGCAGGACGATCTTGTAGTTGCCGCGCGCCTCTTCCAGGCCCTTGCGGACCAGCTCGCGCACGTCGTTGCGCGTGATCTCGCGGTTCATGTAGAGGGGATACACCGCACTCCAGAACGACGTCCGCTCTTCGACCAGCTTCTTGAACAGGTCGTCCGCGACCGTACGCCGCCGCTCGCGGCGGGGACGCCCGGTGTGGCTCGGCGTGCGAATTTCCATCGGCAGATCGTCCGGCGAGACGACCTCGCGCCGGCCGGACACGACCAGGCGCTCGATGACGTTCTGCAGCTGCCTGACGTTACCGGGCCACGAATACTCGGTCAGCACGGTCATGGTCTCCGGCGCGAACGAACGGACCGTGGTGTGCTGATGGCTGCCCTCAGGACCGCGACCGAAACTGTCGGCCAGCGCAAAGTTGCTGAGGAAGTGATTCGCCAGGAGCGGAATGTCCTCGCGCCGCTCGCGGAGCGACGGCACGATGACGTGGATGACGTTGATCCGGTAAAAGAGGTCCTCGCGGAACTGCCCGCGCGCGATCAGGTCGCGCAGGTCCCGGTTGGTCGCCGCCATCACGCGCACGTTGGCGGTGCGGGTCACACGCTCGGCGCCGACCTTCTGGATTTCGCCGGTCTCGAGGAAACGCAGCAGCAGCCCCTGCATGCGCAGCGTCATCTCGCCGATCTCGTCGAGAAAGATGGTGCCGTTGTCGGCCATCTCCAGCTTGCCCGGCTTGTCGCGATACGCGCCGGTGAAACTGCCCTTGACGTGACCGAACAGCTCCGACTCGAGCAGCGATTCGGGGATGCCGGCGCAGTTGACGGGCACGAAGGCGATTCGGGCGCGGGCGCTGGCGGCGTTGATGGCGCGGGCGACGACTTCCTTTCCGGCGCCGCTCTCTCCGGTAATCAGAACCTTGGCGTCCGAACGGGCCACGCGCTCAACTTCGGCCTGCAGGTCCCTGATCGCCGGGCTGGTGCCGATGAATTGAACCTGCTCATCTCGTTCCGTCATGACTGCGCGCACAGCAACTCCACTCTTCTCCGCCTGTCGGCGATCTTCGATCGGGACGCCTGAAAGAACAGTCATCAGGGTGCAAGGAGGCCACCACCGGCCTTTCCGCCAGATAGATCCTGTAAATGACTGTAAAAAAAGTATTTACGGCGTCGGTCCAATCGCTCACGGTCGGTCGCAAAACGCGAAAGCACCGTGCCCGTGCGTTTCTGACGAAAATAGTCGCCAAAAGAGAGGACTTTTTGTGTCCCCAGAGCAGTTCAAAGGCAGCGTGTTATCGGTCAAAGAGACGAGACAGCGTACCTTTTGCAACCGCACCGACTCACGCGGTCTTCTGCGGAAGTGCACGGTCCTGCTGATATTTCAACGAAAGTCAGATGTCACCGTTGACGCCGACAAACGTACGAGAGTAGGGTAATGAGGCTACATGAACGGACAGTTACGGACTATTCGGTCAACGATTCGTCTATTACGGAGACCTTTTTCGTGAGTCCTGTGAAACATCAGCTAGAGACTCACCTCGTCGGCGAGAGCGAAGCGATCCGTACGATCGAAGCCGATGTCGACTGCGCAGCCCGCACTGACGCAAAGGTCCTCATCACCGGCGAGACCGGCGTCGGCAAAGAAGTTGTCGCTCGTTTGATTCACGCGCGCAGCGCACGGTCGACCGGCCCCCTGGTCACGCTGAATTGCGCCGGTCTCCCGGATTCACTCCTCGAGTCCGAACTATTCGGCCACGTCCGCGGCAGCTTCACGGGCGCCTATCGCGACAAGCTCGGCCTGCTCGAGATGGCGCCCAACGGCACCGTGTTCCTCGACGAAGTCGGCGAGATGAGCAGCCGCATGCAGGTCGTCCTGCTGCGCTTCCTCGAATCGGGCGAGATTCAACGGGTCGGCGCCGACCGTGTGCACACTCGCGTGAACGTGCGCCTCATCACCGCGACCAATCGCGACCTTCAGGCGCAAATCGACGCCGGCGTTTTCCGCGAGGATCTCTACTTCCGCCTCAATGTGATCCGCTTGAGCATCCCGCCGCTGCGGGAGCGCATCGGCGACATTCCACTGCTCGTGAATCACTACCTGGACACGTACCGGCAGCTGCACGGCGGCACCGTTCTGCAACTGTCCCCGGCCGCGATCAACGTGCTGATCGAGTACCGCTGGCCCGGCAACATCCGCGAATTGCGCAACGTCGTCGAGCGCATCGTGCTGAAGGCGCAGAATCCCATCGTCGAGCCGGTTGATCTGCCGAGCGATGTGATCCATTTCACGGCGTCGGCGGCGTTGGCCGACCCTGCCGAACTGGTACAGCCCGTAGCGATGCCGTTGGCCGAAGAGCTCCTGAACCGGATGGCCAAAGGCGGCGAATCGTTCTGGTCCGCGGTGCATCCCCTCTTCATGGCGCGCGACCTGACCCGAAACGAACTGAGACGGATCGTGCAGCTGGGTCTCGAGTCGACCAACGGGAATTACCGGCTGGTGGTGCAGCTGTTCAACATGCCCGCGGAGGACTACAAGCGCTTTCTCAGCTTCCTCCGCAAACACGATTGCCATCTGCCGTTCCAGCGCTTCCGGGCGGTTCCAGCCCGGATCCGTCCGACTGCCCAGCCTGAAGTATCAAGACGCAACGCTTCCTGAAGGCGGCTACGAAAGCCACCACGTTCCGAACGCCGTCGTTGCGATGGTGATCGGCAGGCCGACACGCAAGTACTCCCAGAAACCGATCGAGTAGCCCCGTCGCCTCGCGCCCTCCACCACGATCAGGTTCGCAATCGATCCGAGAATCGTCAGGTTGCCGGCGAGCGTGCTGGCCATCGCCAGCACCAGCCAGGCGCGCCGCGGATCGGGAAGCTGCGGTACGATTCGCGTGAACAGCATGACCGCCGGCACGTTGCTGACCGCGTTGCCAAGAATTGCCGCCGTGGCGGTCAGGCCGGCGACGGTCTGCAATCCGAGCGGTGCAAGCAGGCTGAACAAGCGGCGATCGATGCCCGCGCGCTCGGCGGCGCCGACGACGACAAACAGACCCGCGAACAGCATCAACAGGTCCCAGTCGATCGAGGCGTACACCTTCTTCGGGGCGACCCGCCGCGTCACGAGCAGCACCGCTGCGCCGGATGCCGCAACCAGCGCCGCGTCGTAGCCCGCGAGAAAACCGGCCAGCATGCCGGCGGCGACGATGACCGACTTGACGAGCATCGGTCCATGCGGCGGAATCCCCGGCGGCGGCGCTTCGCCGTCGCCCGGCATGACGTGGAAATCGCGGCGGAAGATCAGCCAGATCACAACGGCGTCGAGCACCAGGCCGACCAACGCGATTGGTGACAAGCGCACGCGAGAAGGCGCCGAACGACAGACCGGACACGGTGCCGATCAGCATGTTCTGCGGATTCCCGGTCATGGTCGCGAGGCTGCCGATGTTGGAGGCGGTAGCGAGCGCCAGCAGGTACGGAATCGGACGCTGACGTCGGCTCTCGGCGATGTCGAGGACGATCGGCGTGAACACCAAGCAGATCGTGTCGTTCACGAACAACGCGGACAGAACGCCCGTCGTCACCACCAGGGCGATGAGCAACGGCACCGGGCTGGTGACACGCGCGCTGATTGCGCGGACCAAAGCGGCAAAGCCGCCGGCGAGGCGGAGATGCGCCACCAGCACCATCATCCCGAACAGCAGCACGATCGTCCGGAAATCGACCGCGTGGATCGCATCGTCGAAGCTGATCGCGCCGGTGACCACCATCAGGATGGCGCCGATGATCGCCGCGCCGGTGCGGTCGACACGAAGACCCGGCGCGCTGCCGACAGCGACGACGACGTAGGTGAGGAAGAAAATGAGGAAGGTGATCAATCTTCGCCGACGCAGGCCAGGCCCGCGGACGTCGTGTCGCGGACGCCGGCCACGGCGCTGCGCAGCTTGATCAGCTCGAGAAACTCCATCCGCGTTCGGCGTTGTCGCGGAAGGCGCCCTGCATCGCGCTGGTCACGCAGAACGAGTTCTGCTTCTGCACGCCGCGCATCGACATGCAGAGGTGCGTCGCCTCCATGACCACGGCGACGCCGAGCGGCGCGATCTTGTCGCGAATGGTGTCGGCGATCTGGTTGGTCAGCCGTTCCTGCACCTGCAGACGGCGCGAGAACACGTCAACCAGCCGCGGCAGCTTGCTGAGCCCGATCACCTTGTTGCTCGGAATGTAGGCGACGTGGCACTTGCCGAAAAACGGCAGCAGGTGATGCTCGCAGAGACTGTAGAAGTCGATGTCCTTGACGATCACCATCTCGTTATAATCGACGGAGAACAGCGCGTTGTTGAGCACCTGATCGATGTCCGCGTCGTATCCGCTGGTCAGGAACTTGTACGCTTTCTCGACGCGTTTCGGCGTATCGCGCAGGCCCTCGCGCGACGGGTCTTCGCCGAGGTCCGCGAGCAGCTTCCTGATCAGGTCCTGCATGTCTCTATTCTATATCTCGGCTTTGGCGGCGCAGTCGCCCGACGCCCTGTACGCAGACCGCGCCAACCTCGCGAGCGCGCGACAGGCGGCCCAGGCGTGGACTCGGTCCCTCGAGACCAATCCCCACGATTTCGAGACCGCCTGGAAGCTGTCCAGAGCCGATTACTGGCTCGGCGGCCACGTTCCAGAATCCGAGAGCCGAGCCTTCTTCGAACAAGGCATCGACGCCGGGCGCAAGGCCGCGGCGCTCGCACCGAACCGGCCGGAAGGCCACTTCTGGACCGCGGCCAACATGGGGGCGATGGCCGAGTCGTTCGGGATGCGTCAGGGTCTCAAGTACCGGAAACCGATCAAGGAGGAGCTCGAAACGGTCCTGCGCATCGATCCGGCGTATCAGGATGGTTCGGCCGACCGCGCGCTCGGACGGTGGTACTTCAAGGTTCCGTCGCTGTTCGGCGGCAGCCATAAGGAAGCCGAGGCGCACCTGCGCGCATCATTGACCTACAACGCCGACAGCACGGCGTCGCGTTTCTTTCTTGCCGAGCTTTTGATCGACAGCGGCCGCAAACCCGAAGCGCGCGCCGAACTCCAGCGCGTACTCGACGCGCCGCTGAATCCCGAGTGGACGCCAGAAGATCGCGAGTTCAAAGCACAAGCCCGGCGAACACTGGCAGGCTTGAAGTGAAAAGTGTGAAGTGAAAAGTGTGAAGTAAGAAGTCTGAAGTACTTCTTACGTCGAACTTCTCGCTTCTAACTTTTGACATCGTAAGTATAAAACCCCTGCCCGCTCTTCCGCCCTAACCGTCCCGCCAGCACCATGCGTTTCAACAGCGGCGGCGGCGCGTACGCTGGCTCGCGAAATTCCTCGAACATGATGTTCGCGATGTAATAGGTCGTGTCGAGACCGACGAAATCGAGCAGCGCGAACGGGCCCATCGGGTGACCGCATCCGAGCTTCATGCCCTTGTCGATATCTTCGAGCCGTGCCAAGGCCGTTTTCGTAGGCGCGGATCGCATCGAGCAGGTACGGCACCAGCAGACGGTTGACGATGAAGCCGGGCCGATCGGGAGCGGTGATCGGCTCCTTGCCCAGCGACTGCGCGAACGCAAATACGGTCTGATAAGTCTCGTCGCTCGTCGTCAACCCGCGAATGACTTCGACCAGCTTCATCAGCGGAACCGGATTGAAAAAATGCAGTCCGCCAAAGCGATCGGGACGGGTCGTCGTCGCCGCCAGCTCGGTGACACACAATGACGACGTGTTCGACAGGATGATCGTCCGGGCACCAATCACGGCCTCGAGCGCAGAGTAAGTGCGCCGCTTTTCTTCGAGGTTCTCGACGATCGCTTCGATCACCAGGTCGCATTCCTTCAGCGCGCCCATGCGAAGTGGCGCCGGAGAGGTTCGCCAGCGTCGTGTCGCGGACGTCAGCAGTCACCTTCCCCTTGGCGACGCCATCTTCAAGAAACTTTCGGATACGACCGAGGCCCTTGTTCAGAAAGGCCTCGTCGATCTCCCTGACGATCGTCCGGTAACCGGCCGTCGCGCAGACCTGCGCGATGCCCGAGCCCATCAATCCACAGCCCAATACGCCGACGGTTTTGATTTGCATGTGTTCCTCTGTCGGTCCGCCTAAAGGCGGACACTACAGGTCCGCCTAAAGACGGACACTACAGGTCCGCCTACTGGCGGACACTACGCGTACGCGCGTATCCTGGACGCGATGTCGTCGCCGGTTTCTTTCGTGCCGAGCGAGCCGCCGATTTCGGGCGTGCCCTGGCCATCGGCGACCGCGGATGCGACCGCCGCTTCGATGGCGGCCGCCTCACGCGACAGCCCGAGTTGCTCCAGCATCAGCGCCGACGACAGAATCGCGCCGATCGGGTTGGCCACGTTCTTCCCGGCCAATGGCGGGGCTGACCCGTGCACCGGCTCGAACATCGACGTCCGGCCAGGATGCAAATTACCGGACGCCGCCATGCCGAGCCCACCCTGCAGGGCGGCACCGAGGTCGGTGACGATGTCGCCAAACAGGTTGTTGGTGACGATGACCTCGAACTGCCCCGGATCCTGAATCATCAACAACGCGAGCGCGTCGATGTAGAGGTGGCGCGATTCGATCTGCGGATAGTTCGCCGCAAGTTCCTTGAACACGCGCTGCCAGAGTGCGTGCCCCTGGACCATCGCGTTGCTCTTGTCCGCCATGCACACGCGACGCCGCCCGTGCGCGACCGCGAAATCGAACGCGTGCTTGATGATTCGGTGCACGCCCT
This sequence comes from uncultured Acidobacteriota bacterium, assembly GCA_963711765.1. Lineage (GTDB taxonomy): Bacteria > Acidobacteriota > Vicinamibacteria > Vicinamibacterales > CAVVIG01 > CAVQFC01. Next base: position 990,609 of record CAVQFC010000002.1, read on the forward strand.
TGAAAGTGTTCACTTCCTCCTGAATCGCGACCTCATCGTCGGTGCCCGGCTTGAAGCGTCCGCCAATGCTGACGTAGAGACCTTCGGTATTCTCGCGGAACACGACGAAGTTCACGTCCGCCGGCGTACGGCTCTTGAGCGGGCAGAGCCGCTCGTCGAGCAGCTTGACCGGCCGGTAGTTGACGTACAGATCGAGTTCGAACCGCGTGCCGAGCAGGATGTCCCGCGCGTGGCGGTTGTCGGGAACGCGAGGGTCGCCGAGCGCGCCGATGAAGACGGCGTCGAAATCGTCCCGCAACATCGAATAGCCGTTGGGCGGAATCGTGACGCCGCTCTGCAGGTAGTAATCCGCGCTCCAGGGCAGCATTTCGAGATCGACCGGCTGGCCGAACACCCTGCCCGCGGCCGTGATCACTTTGACCGCCTCGGCCGTCACCTCGACGCCAATGCCGTCGCCGGGAATCACCGCGATTCGCATTTCAGTGAATTGGCGGAATCGGCTGAATCGGCGCAGGGCCAGGGAAGCCGGCGCCTGGCAGCGACAGGCGAAAACACGCGCCGCTGGGGCCCGGCAACAAGGAGAGGGTGCCGGCGTGTGCCTTCGCGATTCCAAACGACAGGGAAAGGCCCAGGCCCGCACCGGCGCCCGTCGATCCAGTAGTAAAGAACGGTTCGAAGATCCGCCCCACCAGTTCCGCTGGAATGCCCGGACCATCGTCGCGGACTTCGAGGATCGCGGCATCGCCATCCACGAATGTCCGAACAGACAAGACGCCGCGGCCGTTCGCTTCCGACATTGCCTGCTGGGCGTTGACCACGAGGTTCAACACGACCTGCTGAATCTCCTCCCGATTCGCGAGTACCAGCGGGAGGTTCGCTGCCAGGTCCATTCGCACTTCAATGCCGGCCATTTCCAGCTCGTAGACACGAACGCCGAGCGTGGACTCGACGACTTCGTTCAAGCCGGTCAACAGCCGCTCGTTCGGCGCCCGACGGATGAATGTCAGCAGGTTGCGAACGATCCGACCCGCCCGCCAGGCTTCGGTTTGAGCGCGCTCGAGATCGACCTTGATCTCGGGGGTGTGGGTTTCGCTGAGCATCAGTTCGAGCGTCCCGATCAGCGATTGCAACGGGTTGTTGAGTTCGTGCGCAACTCCCGATACGAACTCACCGATCGCCGACATTCGCTCGCTACGGACAAGATGCTCGCGCAGTCGCCCTTCTTCGGTCGTGTCACGCACGACGGCGACGATGTGGGTGATCTGACCGGCACCATTGACCAGCGGCGTGGCGACGCAGGCAGCCTGAAACGTGGAACCGTCCTTCCTCGCAATTGACGCCATCGCGCGAACGGTCCGCTGCGCGCGGAGGCTCTCGGTGAGCGTGGGCAATTGTGCAATCGAATCGGCGCCGATCAACGAGTTCGGCGTCAACAGCTCGACGTCCTCGCGCGTGTAGCCGCAGGCGCGACAGAATGCGTCGTTGGCGTACTCGATCCGGTTCTGGCGGAGGATCACGATCAGTTCGCCCGCCTGTTCGCAGGCCGTGGCGAGCAGGCGGACGCCCTGGTTCGCCCGCTCGACGCCGCGCTGCTCCACCCGTAACCGAATCATGATCAGCCCGGTGCCGCAGACCAGCGCGGCCGCGGTCGCGAGGTCGCGCAGCCGATCGACGTGCGCACCCGCCGGCATCAGGTATCGCAGGCTGTAGCCGACCAGCGGCACGATCAGGATGCCGACGAACAAGAGGACCGGCGACGAATGACGCACGGCCCACGTCCCCGCCGACCGCGACTCGACCGGCGAAGACGGAGCTGCTGCCGCGGCCCAGGCGGCAAACCAGAACGGCAACATCGACCCGATGTCGCCCGGCGTTCCCGTGCGGTAGTTGCCCTGCGTGGCGACGACGGCCCAGCCAATCAGCCCGCCCAGTCCCAACACCATGCCGAGGGCGAGGCGCTTATAGACGTCGGCCCAGGCGTTCTTGCCCGCGTCGAGCGCGGCCAGGCCGAAACCCAGAATCGCCAGGATCCGCACGAGAGGCGCGATGATCGCCAGCAGTCGCAGCGCCAGCCGCGAGTGTTCGGGTTCGGTGCCCGGCGCGACGATCAACGACCAGTAGAGGAAGCCGGAGAGAAAGATCAGGACGGCGATGTCGATGGCGGCGGTCGCGGCCGTGTCAACGGCACGGCGTCGGTGCGGCCACGCCACCAGCGCAATCAGCGGAACCGCAGAACCGCTCATCTGCGCCACCAGATGCCAGGTGAACCACGGCGACCGCAGGCCGCGGACAACCTCGTCGAAAGCCCAGCCCGTCTGGCCAACCAGCCAGAGCACCGACCACATCGCGATCCCTGCCCAGAACACTGCCTGTCGGCCGGTCCATCGATGACGGTTCCGTACGATGACGAAAAGCGGCGCGATCGGCGGCAGAAGAACGGCGAGGTTGCCGATCACCAGACGCAGATGTGGAGCGCCGGCAAACGCCGACACGAGTGCCGCGTACGCACCCGCATAGACGAGGCCTGCGATCGCCCAGATCATGCGTGGTCGCCCGTTCTCTGACGGTCGGCCGAATCGATCCGTGCCCGCCGCGGCCGCCGGACGAAGTCAACGCCGAGAAGGTTCACATCCTTGAGTATAGATGCGACGGTCCGTCGCTTCGTGCACGGAACGGCGCGCTTCGTCCCGCCCGTTGCCGATCGACGGTCGGGTCGAAATCGAGCGGGTCCCGGCAGTCGCGGAGAGTCGGTGCAGCACCGGGACAACACTGCACTCCGGGATGTGGGCATCGCGCGCCGGCGCCGATAAGTCAGCCATGCGTGCCGATCGCTGGCTCGATCCATCCCGAGGGATTTCCGATATCAATTTTCGAACACCACCACTGAACCCGAACAGGGTCACGAGCCGTCAATAAAGTTGAGAAAAGTCCACACGTGAGCTGCTTTTGGCGATCGCTACCTCAAAGCTCGTTTAGCCAAGGGTTTAGCGTCCCGATTCGATTGCACTTTTTTGGGGTCAGCTGAGGCGGCTTCGAAGGACAGCTCGTCGAAAACGGTGATTTTGACAGCGATCGGGTGGGCACGGCGTGGCACGAATTCTGTAACAAGTCGAGCTGTCCGGGGAGACGGATAACGATGATGACCTACACGACCAACGCCGAAACGCTGCAACCCGGCCGCCCGCAGGTTGCGCCACTGGCGGCTGCTCAAAAAGTGGTGATCGTCAACGGCAGCGCCGCCGTGCTCGGTCTGCTCGAATCGGCGTTCGACGCGGGTCGCTACGATGTGGTGTTCGTCGAAGCCAGCGGTCACGCGTACTCACAGATCAAACGTGTGCAGCCCGATCTCGTCGTTCTGTGCGTGCACATCGACGATGCCGATGGTTTTCACGTGCTGTCGATGCTGAAGCTGGACGATGAGACGCGTGATATCCCGGTGCTGACCTGCACGAGCGAAATTCACGGCCACGACGAGGATCCGGAGGCGACAGATCTCCTCGACACCGAGATGTTCGTGCCGAAGCCCGCGGTCTCGATGAACTGAAAAATGTTATAGTCCCGGCGATGCCGGACTCCGACAAACGCGACGCCGAACGACTCGAGATTCTCGGCGCGCTGCACGGCGAAGTGATGGTGTTCCAGCCGATGGCGATCACGGAGGTCAGCCAGGGCGGCGTCCAGGTCGAGACCGCGTTCCCGCTTCACCTCGATTCCCTTCACGATTTCAGGCTCACGCTCGGCGACCGCTCGGTGGTCGTCAAGGGGCGAGTTGTGCACTGCAGTATCAGCGACGTGGATCAGGAAGTGGTGGTGTATCGATCAGGCGTCGAGTTCATCGATCCGCCGGACCGCATCGCCTCGGCCGTGTTCGACTTCATCGACGCCGTCAAGAGCGGCCGTCGCGCGCTCTAATCGCAACCATCGCCGCCGGGATGTCGTTCTACTGACCTGCCGTCTTCACGGCGCCGTCGGCTCGCGACGGTGTGACGTACGCCGTGACGAAGCTCTCGTGACCAGCCGCGTCGACCGACGCGACGCCAAAAACGTAGTCGTCGATCTGCATGTTCGGCAGCAGCAGCGTCGTCACGTTGCCGACCAGCAGGTCGTGCTGCCAGTCCGGACCCCAGGCTTCACGCCAGAACACGCGATAGCCGGCGGCGCCCGGGACCGCATTCCACTGCAGGTTGGCGTCGTATCCGGTCGGCGCCCGCGTGATCATCGGTGCGCCACGCTCGGTGAGTACGCTCGGCGGCGGCGGCGCCAGGCCAAGGGTCGCCATCGAGGCAGCGTTGACGCGGGCGTTCTGCGCCAGATACGGCACCGATACTCCGTCGAAGGTGTCGCGCACATCGTGCTGTTTGGTGAAGTTCTCCCGCGATTCGCGGAAGCCGACCGCCGTGAATCCGAATTGCGTGTACGCCGAATGATCGCCGCCGCGACCGAATCGGTCTGGTCTGGCCATCAGCCGGACCTTGTGCGACGGCACGTAGCAGAGAGCCCCACCGCTGCACGAACCGGGCGAGTTCACGGTTGGTCGAATCTTCCGGCCCTTCCGAGTACACGCGAATCGTCGCGCCGTCCACGATGCCGTTGCCGCCATGGTCGCCGCCGACGATGTCGTTGTTGAACACCGCTTCGATCGGCGTCTTGTCGGCGATCGCCTTCTGCGCGTGCAGACGCGCGCCGACCAGTCCTTGTTCTTCGCCGACGTGACACATGAACACGAGCGTGGCGTCGAAGTCGATGCCGCTCTGACTGAACACCCGCGCCAGCTCGATGGTCAGCGCGGTTCCACTGCCATCGTCGTTCACGCCCGGCGCGAAATTGTCCTGCGGCGCGTTGGGATCTTCGGGGAGGGCAGTCAGCCGCGCCGCGGCGCCCGGCTCGCCCGCGTTCGAACTGCCCTGTCCACCTGGCCGCGCCAGCGTATCGTAGTGGCCGCTGACGTAAATCCGGCGCGGGCTTCGACCAGGCAGAATCGCCATCACGTTGCGCACTTCGACCTGTCGCGTGATGCGGCCCTGCGGCGCGACCTGATAGGTGTCGAACGACGACCTGCAGCTTCGGGCTGTAGCTTTTCATCTCGTCGAGAATCCACTGGCGCGCCGCCCCGATGCCGCGGGTCGGTGACGTCGTGGAAGACATCGTGCTGCGCGTCTCGAAGCTCTCCAGCTTCTTCAGAATCGCGCTGAGGCGCTGCTCGGAAATCGCGCCGACCAGCTTGACGATGCGCGGATCCAGTTCGGGGCCGATCGCTTGAGCAGAAGCGGTCCGGCTGAAGCCGGACACTACGGAACACAACGCAAGCACAACGACCACGCGTCGGATGTTTTCAGCTCGTCGCACTACCGCACCTCGCACTACCGCACCTCGCACGTTGACCCTCGCATCCCGTACTCTGCCCCTCGCACCATTTCACTTGACCCGGAGATGTTCGAGGTAATCGCCTGATTCAATCCGCTGCGCGCGTCCGAGCGGCGCGTTGTAAAAGTACGCCCACGCGGTCGTCGAGTGGCCATCGTCGAAGGTCACAGGGGTTTCGACGCGCATGTACAGGCTCTGGTCCGGCTCACTGGGACGGTAACCCTCGATCTCGTCGAGGGTGCTGAGCACCGCGTCCTCATCGAGCATCCGGTGCACTTCACCCCAGACGCGGCTGTCCGAGGCGGGAATCGCCGCAGGGTAGATGCCGAGATCGAACAGCGCCGCAGGAATCCAGCCGCGACCTTCCGGCTGGAGCGTCGAGTCAAGACGCGCGCGGCCCGGGCGTTTGAACCCGCTCATGAGCGTGCCGTAGAAAAACACGAGGTTGGTCATTGGCGAGATTGAACGCGCGGGTCGTAACGGCGAAGAAAGTGTAGGGGGGGTCGCAGGAATGCGTCAAGCAAAGACGCGATCGCCTGGGAGAGACAATTGTTTACGTGCAGACGAGCGAGCGGTCGGACCGCCTTAGTGCGCGCGAGGTTTGGGGCTGCGACCGCTCATCGAGCCGATCACGTCGAATACCTCAGCCGGCACGTTAAAGGACAACGCCACCGTCTTGCCGGTGCCGGCAAGCTCGAGCGACTGCATCATCGCCTGAAGTTCCGGCCGTGATCCGGACTGCATCTTTCCGAGCGCAAGGAATCCGCGCACGACATCGCGCAGGTTATTAGCGGCTTCGTCGTCTTTCGCTTCGGCACGAAAGACGCCGCGGATGCCGCCGTTGACGTGACCGCCGACCGAGAACCAGGTGATCGCGGGGATGCGGCTGGCAACATTTTCCGGCAGATGCGCCTGCGCCGTCAGCGCGTCGAAGCGGCCGACCGCCCACGCGTTGTTGCCGGACTCGAGCGATCGCACCAGCGTCATCAATTCTTCGTTGCTGGTGACGCTTTCGAGGCCGGTCTGGGGATTCGCGCCGCCGTTATGGAGATCCACGGCCGAACGGACCAGCGTCGTGCCGCCGAACGCGGCGAGCCCGCTCTCGATGAACGAGAGCGCGAAGCTGGTGTCGCGCCGGCTGGGAACGTCGGCGGGGTTCTGGACGTCGGCGCCGTTCGAGACGTCGGCGACAATGAGCCGCTTGCCTTTGTAGTCCTCGACGTGCGCGCCGTGTTCGCGCATCAGCGCTTCGATCTTGACCTCGTCGAATCGTCCGCGCGCCAGCACCATTCCGGAGAAAGGCGACTTGCCGCCGCCGGCTTCCGGACGAAGACACGCCACCACGCGATCGATGTCGGTTTCGAGGTTGATGCCGGTGCGATCCTGAAGTTCGCGCTGCCCGTTCTCCTGCATGGGAACGGCGGCGTGGATCTTCTGCCGCAGTTCGGAACCCATCACTTCCTGCACGTTCGCGAAGGCAACGACCACAGCGTCGCGCGGGATGAAGCCGAGTTCTTCTGGTCCGCCGCGGCCGGCGAATGCTCCGGCTGGCAGGCCGCCGACGTAATACGCGACCAGGCCGGTCCCGAGGCCGACAGTCATGACCAGCAGCGAAACAATCACGAAATAGCGCGTTCTCGCGGTCATGAATGGGCCCTCAAAGTCTTATACGGTCGGGGCTTGCTGCCAGTTCCCATTATCTGTCCGAAGCTACTGCTCGAGCACGTATTCGCGATCGGAAACTGCACGTCCTGCCAGCCACAAGGTCACCGCGATAATCACCGCCAGGGATACGAGGCTCGTCAACACCGACGGCACCTCGTGAAAGATCTGAAACAGCATGCTGACGGCCGAGTCCTGCGGCATCTGATGCGTCACCAGTCCCTGCAGGTAGTAGGCCACCGTGAACCGGCGAAGGTATCCCGGAAACAGCAGGACCAGCGGCTCCCATCCGAACGCGAACACCAGCCCGACGATGAGCGGCCGCTTCATCCGCGCGCCGACCAGGGCGAACACCGCTCCATATGCAGCGAGCCCAATCGCCAGCATCGCGAGATCCGCCAGCAGCGCCGGAAAGGCTTCGGCGATGCCGCTGCCTCCAGTCGGAACGACGAGGAAGAACACCAGCATGACGGACGGCAGAACGAGCAGCACGGTGCAGGCCAGATACGCGAGGTATTTGCCGAACAGGACCGCGCTCCGCGGCATCGGCCGCGTGAACAGATAGGTGATCGTCTTGTCCTCGACCTCGTCGGCGATCAGCGCCGTGCCGTAGAAGACGCCGAGTACCGGCACGATGAAGCGGATGTAGAGCAGCCAGATCATCATGCCGAAGATTGAGGCGCCGGCCGCTTCGGCGCCGTTGATCCGGAAACCGGACGAAACCATGCGTGGAGACGATGCGCAGCAACGACCGCCAGCATCACCGGTCCGCCGAGGAGCACGCGCAAGAAACACCGATCGCCGCGACCAGAGCATCTGACCGAGCGACAGGTCGAACACTCGGACGCGATGACGCGGCCAGACTGGGCGCAGGTCGAGCGTGCGGCGTCATGACTTCACCAGGTACTGGAAGACGGCCTGCAGGTTGTCGTCGGGCGACGTCACCTCGTGGATGGTTCCGAGTTCGCCCGAGGCGGCAAGCTCGGTCAGCCGCGCGTAGAAGACATCGGGACGCGCGGTCTGGACCACGACCGCCTCGTCTTCGAACTGCAGGCTCAGCACATCGTCCTGGGTCAGGAACTCCCGCGCCAGCGCCCGCGTGCTGCTCGGCCTTGATGTAGACGGTGTGCGGATGCTCGTCGATGAGGTCGCGGATCTGGTGGACGTTGCCTTCGGCGAGAATCCGGCCCTGATTGATCAGCAGGATGTTCGACGTCATCGACTCGATTTCGTGCAGGATGTGGCTCGACACGATGACGCTCTTGCCCGCGCGGCCCCAGTCCTTGATCATGCGGATCGTCTTGCGCCGCGCGATCGGATCCATGCCCGACAGCGGCTCGTCGAGGATCAGGAGTTCGGGATCGTGAGCCAGCGCCTGCGCCATCTTCACGCGCTGCCGCATGCCTTTGCTGTAGGCGCCGATCTTCTTGTCCGCGGCGTCGAGCAGATCCACCATCTCGAGGCCGCGCCGCGCCATCGCGGTCGCTTCGGCCTCGGTGACGCCGTTCAGACGCGACCAGCGCGGTGACCCACTCCAGCCCGGTCATGCGATCGTAGAACGCGTCCTGCTCGGGACAGAAACCGATGCGGCGGTAGATGCCCGGGTTCTGCCAGATCGGCTCGCCGAGCACCGTGATGCTGCCCTTGCTCGGCTTCAGCTGACCGGTCATCAGCTTCATGAACGTGGACTTGCCGGCGCCATTGGGACCGAGCAGACCGGTGATGCCGGGCGGTACGGTGACCGACACGTCGTTCAGGCCGATGACCTGGCCGTACCACTTCGACAGATGATCCGCGACGACCAGACCAGCCACGGCGTCGCCATTACGCGACCACCTCGATGCCGCGCACGCGACGCTCGAGCACCAGCGCCGACAGCCCGATCAGAGCGACGATCGACCAGCAGCGATACCGGCCACGGCGTGTCGTATACGGCGCCTTCAGGCGGAAGATCACGTTGCCGATCTGCTCGATGCTGGCGCCGGGACGACAGCCACGACAGCGCCGAGCTGCGCGTCACCGCGTAGACCACGCCGGTAGATGGCCGCCGAGAAGAAGATGACCGCGGTATACAGGATGCCGACGTAGCGGCTGCTTTTCGACAGCGACGACAGCGCCAGCATCGTCGAGGCCGCGAGCAGGACCTCGACGACCGACAGCACGGTGATCGCGGGAAACAGGAAAGCGTTGTTCACCGAGGAAGGTGAAGTTGCCGGCGAACGCGATCTGGACCATCAGCAGCAACATCGCCGGCACCCAGGTGACCAGCAGCAGGAATGTCATCAGAATCGCCAGCTTGCCGAAGATGTACTCGGCGCGCGTCAGCGGCTTCGACAGATAAATCTGGAGCGCGTTGGCGCGCCGATCGTTGGCGATCAGGCCGGCGCCGACGTACACCGTGACGAAAAAGACGAAGAATTCCTGCTGATCGAGGAACTGCCGGAACGTTTCGGCTTCACGGCGCAGCAGGTCGCGCGCCTGCGGGAACGTTGGCCGCAACGTAGATCTGGCACGGCGCGGACGACAAACGGCAACCATGACACCAGCAGCAGCGCCGAGCAGCTGCTTTTTGCGACGAAGCGTGCGGATCCCGGCGCGCGCGATGACGATCCAGCCGGCGCCGGTGCGCGCGCGATCGCCGCCATATCGCCGGTAGCCCTGATCGTGAATCGGCATCAGGTCAGATGGTCTCCGCGTTGGCGTCCGGCGTCATGGCGGCCATCACTCTTCGCCGACCGCGTGCGCGAACACGTCCTCGAGCGTCGGCACGCTCGGGCGCAGATGGCGCACCTGCACGTGCGCGGCCGCCGCGAGCGCGAACAGCTCGCTGCGCGCCGCCTTCGCCCGGCACGAACACGCGCATCACGTCCTCGTCGGTCGCGTTGCATTCGAGACCGGCCGTCCGCAGCTTCGCCACAAATGGCTCGAGCCCATCGACCGGCGTCTTCACCCGCAGTTCGTAGACGCGCCCGCGCGGCTGCTTCAGCGCGGCGATCGGTCCGGCGGTCGCAATCGCGCCCTTGTCCATCACGACGACGTAGTCGCAGGTGTATTCGACGTCGGGCAGCAGGTGCGAACAGAGAATGAGGTTGACGCCCTTGTTGTGCGCGAGATCGCGCACCAGTTCCAGCATCTCGTCGCGGCCTTTGGGGTCCATGCCGTTGGTCGGCTCGTCGAGAAACAGCAGATCCGGATCGTGCACCAGCGCCTGCGCCAGCTTGATGCGCTGCTTCATGCCGGTCGAATAGGTGTCCACGTTGCGGTAGCGCGCCTCGCCGAGGCCGACGTAGAACAGGACTTCGTGGGCGCGCTGCATCGCGTCGACGCGCGGCAGCCCCGCCAGCTCGCCGCAGTAGCCGACGAACGAGACGGCGTTCATGCCTGGAATGTGCGCGTCGTTCTCCGGCATGTAGCCGACGCGCGCGCGGATCTCGAGCGGCGAGGTCGCCGACATCCAGGCCGAGCACGTTCATCTGGCCGGCGGTCGGGACGATGAAGCCGAGGAGCGACTTGATCATCGTGCTCTTGCCGGCGCCGTTCGGCCCGAGCAGGCCGACGGCTCCCGGCGCGAACGACGAGGTGACGTCGCGCAGCGCGCGATTGTTGCCGTAGGTGACGGTAACGTGATCGAGCGAGACGACCGGAGCGTCCTCAGCCATTCAGGTTGTTATACGGTCCGGCGGACCTAAAAGGTCCGCCCCACGGATGCGGCGCGGCGCCGCCGTGTGGCGCGGCCCTTTCAGGATCGCGCGGCGCGGACCGCGATCACAACGATCCCCGCAAGCCAAGCTCGTCGGCGCGCTCGCGCATGAACCCGATCACGTTGGTGATGTGCGCTTCGAGCGTCAGCCCGAGCGAGGCGGCACCCTCGTGCAGGTCCTCGCGCTTCACGCCGCGCGCGAACGCCTTGTCCTTCATCCGCTTGACGACCGACTTCGCCTCGAGGTCGAGGATGCTCTTGCTCGGCCTGACCAGCGATGCCGCGGTGATGAAACCGGCGAGCTCGTCGCAGGCGAACAGCGTCTTCTCGAGCTGGCTGTCGCGGCTGACGCCGGTGATCTCCATCGCGTGCGACAGGATGGCGCGAATCATCCATTCGGGATAGCCCTTCTCGCGCAGAATCTCGCTGCCCTTCATCGGATGATCGCCGAGCGTCGGCCAGCGCTCGTAGTCGAAGTCGTGCAGCAGCGCGGTGATGCCCCACTCCTCCTCGTTCTCGCCGAACATCTTCGCGTAGCCGCGGACCGCCGCTTCGACGCCGAGCGCGTGCTTGCGCAGGCTCTCGCCCGTCGTGTACTCGGTCAGCAGCGCCCAGGCATCTCTCGATTCATGGTAAGTTTCAGCATCTTAATGCAGGAGCGCTCGATGGCAAACGGTACGGGGCCTGGCTCGGTGGCGATGACGCTCGACACCGAGTTCAACCGCGGCCTCGGTCTCTACGACTCCACGATGGTGGTCGTCGGCTCGATGATCGGCTCGGGCATCTTCATCGTCTCGGCCGACATGGCGCGGAACATCGGCAGCCCGGGCTGGCTGCTCGGTCGCCTGGATGCTCACCGGCCTGCTGACCGTGGTCGGCGCGCTGTCCTACGGCGAGCTCGCGGCGATGATGCCGCGCGCCGGCGGTCAATACGTCTATCTGCGCGAAGCGTTCTCGCCGCTCTGGGGCTTTCTCTACGGCTGGACGCTGTTCCTGGTGATCCAGACGGGAACGATCGCGGCCGTGTCGGTCGGCTTCGCGCGCTACTTCGGCGCGCTGGTGCCCTGGATCGCCGACGACAACTACCTGATCGCGCCCGTCCACCTGACCACCGGCTACGCGCTGTCGCTCTCCACCACGCAGCTGGTCGGCATCATCATGATCGCGCTGCTGACGTGGACCAACACGCGCGGGCTCGAATACGGGAAGATCATCCAGAACGTCTTCACCACGGCCAAGACCGGCGCCCTGCTCGGTCTGATTCTCGTCGGCCTCCTGCTTGGCTGGAATCACACCGCGGTCGCCGACAACTTCGGCAACCTGTGGACGCCGCGCGGCACGGTCGACATCGTTCCCGGCCTCTCGGCGACGACCGCGTTCGGTCTGTTCGTCGCCATCTGCGTGTCGCAGACCGGGTCGCTGTTCTCGGCCGACGCGTGGAACAACATCACGTTCACCGCCGGCGAGGTGAAGGATCCGCGGCGCAACATTCCGCTCTCGCTCGCGCTCGGCACGTTCATCGTGATCGGGCTCTACCTGCTGGCGAACGTCGCGTATCTGGTGACGCTGCCGTTCGACCAGATTCAGCACGCGCGCAGGCGACCGCGTCGCCACTGCGACGCTGAACGTGATCTTTCCCGGGACTCGGCGCGACGATCATGGCGATCGGCATCATGATCTCGACGTTCGGCTGCACCAACGGCCTGATTCTCGCCGGCGCCCGCGCCTACTACGCGATGGCTCGTGACGGACTGTTCTTCCGGTCGGCCGGCGAGCTGAACGCGCGAAAAGGTGCCGGCGTGGGGGCTGTTGCTTCAGGGCGCTCTGGGCGGCGTTCCTGGTGCTGCCGCGGACCTACGATCCCGGCGACCCACGCCTACGGCAATCTCTACAACAACCTGCTCGACTACGTCATCTCCGCGGCGCTGATCTTCTACATCCTGACGATCGCCGGCATCTTCCGCCTGCGGCAGACGCGCCCGGACGCCGATCGCCCGTATCGCGCGTTCGGCTACCCGATCGTCCCGGCGCTCTACATCCTCGGCGCGGCGTCGATCCTGCTCGTGCTGTTCGTCTACCGGCCGGCGACGACGTGGCCGGGGCTGGTCATCGTGCTGCTCGGCGTGCCGGTCTATTTCGCCTGGAAGCCGAAGAACTAGTCCGATCAGGCGCGGCTCTTGCGCGCGCGAACGTCGACGCCGGGGCGCTTCACCCGCACTTCGATCGAGTGCCTACCTGTGGCGGTCGTGGGCGCGGTATAGCCGAGCAGATAGTAGTGGCCTTCCATCTGCCACAGCGCGTCAACAGATCGCTCGAAGAAATTCGTATTCACGAACGCCCTGCCGCCTGTTTCTCTTGCGAATCCGGTGGCATCGTCAGCCACGATGGCGGTGCCTCCGGACGCCCGGAGTCCGCGAGCGTCAATAATGTCCACGCTCACGTCCGACTTCGAAACATCACGAATCGGTCCGCGCCAATCGTTCGGCGAACGCCGACTGCTCATCTGGACATCGAAGAGTCCCGCATCGCCGATGCACACGATGGCCTTGCGTCGATGGGGAACCTGGGCCAGCCGGCGGGCCAGATCGGTGATGGTGTCGAGCGCGTGGCTCTGGCTGCGAGCGTTGCCCCCGCCGCTTGCGCCTGACGCCGATGCACTCATCGCCGCGCATTCGGGACAGATGCCGCCCGCCGAAAATTTCGGGAACTTCATCGCCGACGTCGAAGGCTTGAAGCGATCGATCGTCTCAGCCACCGCCTCTTTGCGCGTGCTCGTGGCGCTGTGGCTGCCGTTCAAGGACAGGACCGCCATCACATCGTTGCCGCTCATCCTGTCGCCAAACATGTGGGCAATCTCTTTGATGCGTGCGGTCAGATCCGGCGCAGTGTCGTCGAGAAGCAGCACGATGAACCGGCCCTCAGCCGGCTGGCTGGCGAAATCAGCGTTGAAAACGGCGAAGGCAGTGACCACAACCGGTTTACCGTCTTCTTCGATCTCGAAGTCATCGGCATTGAGCCCGGCGACCGGACGACCATCTGGAGTCGTTACGATAGCCGCCACTTCGACCAGGTCTGTGCGAGCTCTGAAGGTTGGCTGAGTCTGAGCGCCGAGCGGCACGATCACAAGGAACAGAATGACAGCGCAGAGCAGTCGCATGGAATCGCTCCCGCCGGTAGTGTAATGGTTCGCGGGTCGCGTCAACCATCAAGAAGTGTGGCTTTGACGATCACCTTCATGGCGACATCAGTGAGTCGGTAGCGTTCGAGGTCATCGGTGCCGACCCACTCCAACTCGGCCGCATCCGAACCAGCGATGGCCCTGCCGGCCAAAACACGGCAGCGGTAGTCGACGATCACGAAGTGATACTCGACGCGACTGTCCGCATCGAGCCGGATGCTATCGAGCACTTCGACCACCGGTCCGACAGCGACCTCGAGACCGGTTTCCTCGAGGACCTCCCGCGCAAGCGCCGCGGTCAAGGTCTCGCCGACGTCCACCGCACCGCCCGGCAGACTCCACTCGCCTTTGAGCGGCTCGTGGGCGCGCTTGATCAACAGCACACGTCCGCGGTCGAGGATCACCGCACCGACGCCGACAATCGGCCGCTCCGGGTACTTCCTCAAGTCAATTCCTCAAGTAATTCTGAAACCAGATCCTCGAACAAATCTTCAGATCCTCAATTCCAGAATTCCTCAGATTGTCCGACTTCAGACACCCATCACCTTCACCACCACCCTCTTCCGCCTCTGCCCATCGAACTCAGCGTAGAAGACCTGCTCCCATGGACCGAGATCGAGCTTGCCCTTGGTGATCGGAATCATGACCTGATGTCCCATGATGGTTCGCTTCAGATGCGCGTCGGCGTTGTCCTCGCCGGTCTGGTGATGACGATACGGCAGGCCCGCAGGCGCCAGCTTCTCGAGCCAGACCTGAAAGTCGAAGATCAATCCATCTTCCCAGTCGTTGACGAACACACCGGCGGTGATGTGCATCGCCGACACCAGCACCATCCCCTCTTCGACCGCACTGGCCTTGACGATCGCCGCGACCTCGTCGGTGATGCGGATGAATTCCTGCGGCTGTTTCGTGTTGAACCAGAGATAGTCGGTGTGTACTTTCATTTGGTCATCTGGTTGTCTAGTCATTGGGTCAATTCAATCTGGTCATCTCGTTATCTGGTCATCGGATCATTCATATCGGGGTATCGCCATTTCCCAATCAATGACCAGATGACCAGATTCCCCAATGACCCAATTTCAGAGAGGCAGTGCGGCGTCCGCGTTCAACTCGTCGGCGGCGGTGACGCCCTCGCGGAACTTGCGTAACCCCGCAGCGGCAATCATCGCGGCGTTGTCGGTCGAAAGGGACAGGCTTGGCAGGAACGTCGGAATTTCGCGCTGGCTCGCCGCGCTCGACAAGCGCCTCGCGCAGACGGCTGTTGGCCGAGACGCCGCCCGCAACGCCGACGCTCCTGGCGCCGAAACGCCGCGCCGCGTCAAACAGGCGCTCGATCAGCGACGTCACCACCACGCGCTGAAAGCTGGCGGCGATATCGGCAGTCTCCTGATCGCTGAAAGGTCCTTCGTGCGCTCGCACGTATCGCAACACCGCGGTCTTCAGCCCGCTGAAGCTGAAGTCGAGATCGCCCTTGAGCTCGGGCGCATTTCGATCGGCATGCGTCAGCCGCGTCGTCGGCAGCGACACGGCCCGATCGTTGCCGGTCCTGGCGAGGCGATCGATCACCGGCCCACCCGGATATCCCAGACCGAGCAGCTTCGCCACCTTGTCGTAGGCCTCGCCTGCCGCATCGTCTCGCGTCCGGCTGAGAAGCTCGTAACGGCCCGGCTGTTCGACCAGGTAGAGACTGGTGTGGCCGCCGGACACGACCAGGACGACAGCCGGCAGCGGCAACTCGCCGTTCTGGAGAACGAGCGATTCGATGTGGCCAGCCAGATGATGGACGGCCACGAGCGGTAGACCAGCCGCGGCGGCGGCCGCCTTGGCGAAGGAGACGCCGACCAGCAGCGAACCGACCAGACCCGGACCTTGAGTGACCGCCACCGCGCCGAGGTCGCGCCCAGGAAGCGGCCGCCTCGTCGAGCGCACGTTCGACCACGCCGCAGATGTCGCGAATGTGCTGGCGCGACGCGAGCTCGGGCACGACGCCGCCCCACTCGCGATGAATCGCCACTTGCGACGCGATCACGTTGGACCGCACGACCCAGGGCTTCGCCGCATCGCCGGTTTCTTCGACCACGGCGGCCGACGTCTCGTCGCAGGATGTTTCGATACCGAGAATGCGCATACGACTGCGATCCGACGCCGCCTGTCACGAAGCGAGGTGCCTAGCTTGCTGTCGTTTCCTGTTCGAACGCGCGCTTCAACGACTCAGTGAACGGCGCGCGGAAGATGCCGCGTTCGGTGATGATGCCGGCGATCAACTGGTGCGGCGTGACGTCGAACGCGGGATTCCAGACCAGCGCGCCGGTCGCCGCGACCTGCGACGAACCGACGTGGGTCACTTCGCGCGCGCTGCGTTCCTCGATCGGGATGTGCTCGCCGTCCGGCGTCTTGAGATCGATGGTCGACAGCGGCGCCGCCACATAGAACGGAATCTGGTGCTCGCGCGCGAGCACGGCCACTCCGTAGGTTCCGATCTTGTTCGCGGTGTCGCCGTTGGCCGCGATCCGATCGGCGCCAACGACGACGAAGTTGACCTTGCCCTGGCGCATCAACGACGCACTCATGTTGTCGGTGATCACCGTGGTCTCGATGCCGTCGCGCACCAGCTCCCAGGCGGTCAGACGGCCGCCCTGCAGAAACGGCCGCGTCTCGTCCGCGAACACGGTGACGCGTTTGCCGCCTTCGACCGCGCCGCGGATGACGCCGAGCGCTGTGCCGTAGCCAGCGGTGGCGAGCGCGCCGGCGTTGCAGTGGGTCAGGATGTGCGCGTCGTCCGGCACCACTGCGGCGCCGAAGGCGCCCATCGCGCGGCAACTGGCCACGTCCTCGTCGTGGATCAGCGCCGCTTCGCGATCGAGCCGATCCTTGATCTGCTCGACCGACTCGCCGGCCTGGACGCCCGCGGCAAACGACCGCTTCATCCGCTCGATCGCCCAGAACAGATTCACCGCCGTCGGCCGGGTCGCCGCCATCAGATCGCACGTCTTCTGAAACTCGGCGGCGAACTTCTGAGTGCCGGTCGCCGTGCTCGCACGCATGCCGAGCGCGATGCCCATAGCTGCGGCCACACCGATGGCCGGTGCGCCGCGAATCACCATCGTCTTGATGGCGCGCGCCACCTCGAGGCGCGGTCTTGCAGCGGACGTAGACCTCCTGCGCGGGCAGCTTCCGCTGGTCGATCATCACGACTTCGTCGTTCTCGCGGGCAATCGTCGGCAACATAGTGCGATTGTACAAGGTAGATGGTGCGGGGTGCGAGGTGCGGGGTGCGCTTAGAGCAGCCTCGCATCGAATGGCAGCGGCAGCAGGTCCTTGAGTTGGTGGGTGCCTTTGGCCTCGGTCAGATTGGCAAGCTGCACCTCGAGATCGCCGCCGAACTCCCAGAGGATCTGCCGGCAGGCGCCACACGGCGGCGTCGGCTCCTCGGTGTCGGCCACGATGGCGATGCGGGTGAAGGCGCGATGCCCCTCGGAGAGCGCCTTGAACATCGCCACGCGCTCAGCGCAGACGGTCAGCCCGTACGTCGCGTTCTCGATGTTGCAGCCGGTGATCACCGTACCGTCGGTGGTTTCGAGAGCCGCGCCGACCTTGAAGTGAGAGAACGCCGCATGGGCGTGCTCGCGTGCGCGGCGCGCGGCGGTCACGAGGTCGGGCCGGGCGTCAGAGGCGCTCAACGATCCCCTCCAGCAGCGCCACGAACTGGCCGCGAACTCGACGCGCCGTCGCCATCACCTCGGCGTGATCGAGCGGCTGCGGCAGGACCCCGGCGGCCATGTTCGTGATGCACGAGATTCCGAGCACGTCGATGCCCATGTGGCGCGCGGCGATCGCCTCAGGCACGGTGGACATCCCGACCGCGTCAGCGCCGATCGTCCGCAGATATCGAATCTCGGCCGGCGTTTCGTAACTGGGTCCCATCAGCGCCGGCGTAGACGCCGTGCGGCAGCTGCAATCCAAGCGCGCTGCCCGCCTCGTCGGCGATCCGCCGCAGCCGCACCGAGTAGACCTCGGTCATGTCGGGAAACCGCGCGCCGAACCGATCGTCGTTCGGCCCGACCAGCGGATTGGCGCCGGTCAGGTTGAGTGATCGTCGATCACCATCAACGCGCCCTGCCGAAAACGACGTGTTGACGCCGCCGGCGGCGTTGGTCAGGAGCAGCGTCTTGACCCCGAGCAGCCCCAGCGCGCGGACCGCGAACGTCACTCGCTGCAGATCGTGACCTTCGTATGCGTGACATCGGCCGGCCAGCGCGGCAATGGTCCGGCCGCGTGACGTCCCGACCACCAGCTTGCCGTCGTGTCCGATGACGCCTGACGCCGGCCAGTGCGGCAGCTCGCCGTAGGGCATCGACACCGCGTCGCCGAGCGATCCGGCGAAATCGCCGAGGCCGGATCCGAGGACGATGGCGACCGCCGGCACCTCCGGCATGCGCGACCGAATCGCGTCCGCCGCCTCCTTGACCTCGTCGTAGTAGGCCATCAGAGCAGAAAGCCGGCGATGGTCGCGGTCATGAAGTTGGCGAGCGTGCCGGCGAACATCGCGCGGAGACCGAGCCGCGCGAGATCGTGGCGCCGATTCGGGCGCCAGCGCGCCGATGCCGCCGATCTGGATGCCGATCGAGCTGAAGTTGGCGAAGCCGCACAGCGCGAACGTCGCGATCGTGAACGACTTCGGATCGAGCGACGCCTTCAGCGGCCCGAGCTGCGAGTAGGCGACGAACTCGTTGAGCACCATGCGCGTGCCGAGCAGGTTGCCGATGACCGGCGCGTCGCGCCACGGCACGCCCATGCTCCACGCGACCGGCGCGAAGACCCAGCCGAAGATCTGCTGCAGGCTCAGGTGCGCGAAGCCGAGGATGTAGTTGACCAGCGCGATCAGCGCCAGGAACGAAATCAGCATCGCGCCGACGTTCAGCGCCAGTTGCAGTCCCTCGCCCGTGCCCCGCCCGGCCGCGTCGATCACGTTGACGTCGGTCTGCTCCACCTCGAGCCTGCACCGTACCCATCGTCTTCGGCACCTCGGTTTCAGGGACCAGCATCTTGGCCATCATGATCGTGCCCGGCGCCGTCATGATGACCGCCGTCAGCAGGTGCTTGGCCTCGATGCCGAACAGGATGTACGCGGCCATGATGCCGCCCGAGATGTGCGCCATCCCCGAGGTCATCACCGTCATCAGCTCGGACTCGCGTCATCTCGGGCAGATACGGACGGATCGTCAGCGGCGCCTCGGTCTGCCCCATGAAGATGCTGGCCGCGACGTTGAGCGATTCCGCGCCGCTCGCACTTCATCACCCGGTGCATCACGACCGCGAACAGCGCGGACGACGAACTGCATGACGCCGTAGTAGTAGAGGATGGCGAACAGCGCCGCGATGAAGATGATGGTCGGCAGCACCTGGAACGCGAAGATGACCGCGTAGTTGCCGCCCTCCGGTCCGAGCGCGCCGGTCATCGCCCGGCCCCACACGCTGCTGTCGCCGAGC
Source organism: uncultured Acidobacteriota bacterium (assembly GCA_963711765.1). GTDB lineage: Bacteria > Acidobacteriota > Vicinamibacteria > Vicinamibacterales > CAVVIG01 > CAVQFC01. The sequence continues at coordinate 1,010,003 of CAVQFC010000002.1, forward strand.
GGACCGAAGACGAACGCCGCGCCGACGCCGGCGAAGCCGAGCAGCTTGTTGATGCCGTCGCCGAGCGTCTCGAACACCCGCTGACCGATCGTCGTCTTCAGCACGATGAGGGCGAACACGATCTGCAGGCTGAGGCCCCAGGCGACCGTCGTCCAGTTGATCGCGCGCCGATTGGTCGAGAACGCGACGGCAATCGCCAGGATGACAGCCGCGCCGAAGATCGGCTGGAAAATTCCGAGCATCAATGCACCTCGCCGAGAATGAGTCGCGCAGGTGCCGGCGCGGTCGCACCGAACGTCCATGGCCTGCATCGACAGGGCGCGCGCCCGTTCGAGGCGGGCGCGGATCGCGATAGTGCACCTCGAATACCGGGTCGCCGGCGCGAAGCGCGGCGCCGGGTTTGGCCAGCACCACGAGCCCGACCGCGAAGTCGACCGCGTCTTCGACGCGGTCGCGGCCGGCGCCGAGCATCACGGAGGCCCTGCCGACCAGTTCGGCGTCGAGACGGATCAGAAACCCGCTCGCGCGGCGCGGTCACGGTTTCACGCGATTCGGCACCTGCGGCAGCCGGCGAATAATCGTCGACGACGCGCGGATCGCCGCCCTGCATCTCGATGATCCGCTGCAGCCGCTCGAGGCCGGCGCCCGAGCCGATGGCGTCGCGGACTTTCTGCCTGGCCGCGGTCAGATCGTTCGCGACCTTGCCCAGCACCAGCATGCGCGCGGTCAGTTCGACCGAGACGTCAACCAGGTCTTTCGGTCCGCGCGCCCTTCAGCACGTCGACGCACTCGATCACCTCGAGCGCGTTGCCGACCGCGCGGCCGAGCGGCGTCGTCCATGTCGCGTGATGATGGCCTCGGTCTTCACGCCCGACGCGTTGCCGATCGAGACCAGCGACTCGGCCAGCTGCCGCGAATCGGCCTCGGTCTTCATGAACGCGCCGCTGCCGGTCTTGACGTCGAGCACCAGCGCGTCGATGCCCTCGGCGATCTTCTTGCTCATGATCGACGCGCTGATGAGCGGGATGCTCTCGACCGTGCCGGTGACGTCGCGCAGCGCGTAGAGCTTCTTGTCGGCCGGCGCGATCTGCGCGGTCTGCCCGATCATGGCGCAGCCGGCGCGGCGCAGCGCGGCCTTCATCTCGTCGAGCGACAGGTTGACGCGAAAGCCGGGAATCGCCTCGAGCTTGTCGAGCGTGCCGCCGGTGTGGCCGAGGCCGCGGCCCGACATCATCGGCACCGGCACGCCGCAGCCGCGGCGAGCGGCGCCAGGATCAGCGACGTCTTGTCGCCGACGCCGCCGGTGCTGTGCTTGTCGACCTTCACGCCCGGCGATGTCCGACGAGGTCGACCCGCACGCCCGAATGCACCATGGCGTCGGTCAGCCACGCGGTCTCGTCGACGGTCATGCCGCGCAGCACGATCGCCATCAGCAGCGCCGAGGCCTGGTAGTCGGGCCAGCGTGCCGGCGGTCACGCCGTCGACGAAGAAGCGGATCTCCTCGCGCGTCAGCGCCGAGCCGTCCCGTTTTTTCATGATGATGTCGACGGCGCGCATTCGGGCGGCAGTATATCGGATTCGGGGCTCCCCTCTAGCCTAAGGCCCTCGGGTCCAGCATAATCACCCGCGTGATCGCCTGCTCGACGTACTGCTGATGGCCGACCTGACCGAGGACCGGGCGTCCCTGAGCGGGCAGGAGACCGCGCGGTTGACCGATTTCGCGCGCGCCTTCAAGGCCGCACAGCGCGCGGTCGTCCTGTATCCCGCGACCCACCCAGCGATCGCGGCGACTCTCGGGCGGATCGTCAACCTGACCTCCGCCGCGGCGCTCCCCCGTCCGCTCCGCGTCGGCGTCCTGCCCGACGGTCTGACGCTCGACGAACGCCAGCCGGTACGGCCCGACGCGTCAATCGGCGAGCTGGCGACGCTGCTGCACGCGCACCTGATCGGCCAGATGACCGTCAACCCGGGCGGCGATCTAAATGCGTGGCGGACGTTCCTGTTGCTGCTCGGACGCACGCCCGAATCGATCCGCGGCGAGGGCGGCATCGCGCGGGTGTGGACCACGATGGCCGGCCGCCATGTCGAACTCCGCGAAATCGACTACGCCGAGGTCCTGCGCGAGCGGACCGGCGGCGAAGCGGCGGTCTGGAAAACGGTCATCGCCAGCTGTCTCCAGGGCAGCTCGTTCGATCTCGACGAAGACGCCATCACCGAGCTGATGAACATCGTCAACGATCCGTCCAAGCTCTCGGAGTTGATGGCGGACGTCGAAGCCGGCGCCGAAAGCACCGGGACGATGGGGGCCAGGACCGCGGCGCTGATGCGCATGATGCGAGGCATCGTCGACGTCGTGTCGAAGAGCCGACCCGAGCAGCTCGAGCCGACGCTGCGTCACATGGCCAGCGCCGTCGGCCAGCTGTCACCCGACATGCTGCTCGGCCTGCTCGGTCACCGTGCCGACGACGAGGGTCCGCAGGTCATGCAGGCGGTCGTGAGCCGGATGTCCGACGGCACCATCGCGGGATTCGTGTCGCGGCAGGTCATCGCCGGCGATTCCGCCACCGATCGCGTCGCCACCGCGTTCCAGGCGCTGGTACGCGACCCCGATCATCAACAGCGTCTGCTGGCGATGGCCCGGCGCGATGTCCAGGCCTCGCCGCTCGGCAGCACCGAAGGCTTCGAGACGGCGTGGAATCACGTCGCCCAGAAGCTGCTGACGTCGTACAGCGACGAGTCGTTCGTGTCCGAGCAGTACGGCCGCGAGTTGTCCGGGGCGCGGACCAAGGCGGTCGAAGTCGAGCGTATGAACGACGACCCGCCGGAACGGGTCAGCGGCTGGCTCGGAACCATCGCCACCAGCGCATTACGGGCGCTCGACCTGGCGCTGATGCTCGACCTGCTCGCCATCGAGGATGACGACGATCGCTGGGGCGAGCTGATGACCCCGGTGGTGACGCTGCTCGATGACCTGCTGCTGGTCGGCGATTTCGACGCCGCCCTCGCGCTGATCGCCGTGCTGGCGGAGCAGAGCGGCGGCACCGGCACCAAGGTCCGGCGCCAGCACGCGATGACCGCCATCGACCTGCTCGATCGCCGGATCGATGATGCGCCACGTCACCACCCATCTCGCCACCATCGACGATGCGCAGTTCGAGCGGGTCAAGGCGATGTGCGTCTCGCTCGGCGAAGTCATCGTGCGTCCGCTCGCCGAGACGCTGGCCGAGGAGCAGCGGCCGCGCACCCGCGAACGCCTGACCGCCATCCTGCTCGCGTTCGGATCGATCGGCTGGCGGACCATCGAGCGGCTCAAGAATTCGCCCAACCCGGCAGTGCGCCGGACCGCGATCCAGTTGATGCGGCAGGTCGGCGGCAGCGAGGCGCTGCCGGAGCTGACCGAACTGCTCGACGACAACGAGCAGCAGGTGCAGCGCGAGGCGGTGCGCGCCATCCTGAATGTCGGCACCGACGCGGCCTACCGCATCCTCGAACAGGCGCTGACGTCCGGCACCGAACGCTCGCGCGAGGCGATCATGCAGTCAATCAGTCTGGTCCGCGACGAGCGGGCCGCGCCGCTGTTCGCCTACATCCTGGGCCACGTCGATCACAAGGGCGCGCTGTCGGCAATTTACCTGCGTGCCGTTGAATCGCTGGGGGTTTTGCGTGATCCAGCCGGCGTGGTACCGCTGCAGTCGGCGCTGTACAAAGGCGTGTGGTGGGCGCCACGGCGCACGTCGGAGCTGCGCCAGGCCGCCGCCACCGCGCTCGCCCGAATCGGCACACCGGAAGCGGTCGCGGTGCTCGAAGAAGCGATCGCCAGGGGTTCTCGCGGCATTCGTTCGGCGGCTCGCGCGCAGCTTCCCAACGTCCGCCCGTCTCGTCCCGCCGCAGCCGGGTCTCGTGGAGACGAGCGGTGAGCGCGCCGCGATTCCAGCTGGCCGACGAATTGCTGCGCCGGTTCGCCGCCGCGTTGCGATCGGCACAGCTCTATTCGAAAGGCCACCCGATCATCGCGCGCAACCTCGACTCGCTGTCGGGCGCATTCCAGCTGCTTCACAGCCTGCAGCCGGTCGTGGTCATCGGCCTGGTCGGCGATGAAGTGATCGTCGACGACATGCCGATGGCGAGATCCGATGCGCTGGGACCGCTCATCAAGCGTCTCCAGCAGAGCGGAGTCGAACGGATCACCGTCGAGCGCGGGGTCACGACCGAGGAAGTGACGGCGTTCATCGACGCGGTGACCGCGGTCGATCCGATCACCGACGGCGAGCCCGCACCCTTTCCACCGATCACCCATTTCCGGGTCGGGCGCGTCACCATCGGCCAGCGCGTCGCCGCCGATCTCAGCGACATGGCCACGATCAAACGTCTCTACTCGGAAGCGGTCGAGGCCGCCGGCACCGTGTGGGACAGCGCGATGACGGAGGGCAAGCCCGACGCCGCGGTGGCGCGGACGATGATCGACGGCCTCGCCCAGGCGGTGGCCCAGAACCGCACCGCGCTGCTCGCCCTGACCACCCTGAAGAACTACGACAACTACACCTTCACGCACATGGTGAACGTGTCGATCCTGACCATGGGCCAGGCCCGAGGGCTGGGAATCGACGGGCCGCTGCTCCGCGAGTTCGGCCTGGCGGCGCTGATGCACGACATCGGCAAGGTCAAGACACCGATCGAAATCCTGAACAAGCCGGACAAGCTGACCGACGCCGAGTTCACGATCATGAAGCGCCACACCGTGGACGGCGCTGAAATCCTGCGCATGACGCCGGAGGTCCCGACGCTGGCGCCGATAGTCGCCTTCGAACATCATCTGCGGATGGACGGCTCGGGCTATCCCGATGCGGCCAAGCGGGCCACGCTCAACATCGGCACGATGCTGTGCAGCATCGCCGACGTCTACGATGCGATGCGATCCCAGCGCCGCTACCAGAAGGCGTTCGCCACCGACCGCATTCTCGAGGTGTTGAAGCGCAGCGACGGCACCCAGTTCGATCCGCACCTGGTGCGGCGCTTCGTGCAACTGGTCGGCATCTATCCAGCCGGCAATCTGGTGCGCCTCAACACCGGCGATGTCGCGGTGGTGCGCACCATCAACGCACCGGATCCCTATCGGCCCGCGGTGCGCGTGCTGATCAACGCCGAGGGCAAACGCCTCGACCTGCCCTACGAGGTCAATCTCTGGGAACACGGCGAGGACCCGGCTGGTCCGGCCTCGATTGTCGCGCCGCTCGATCCCGCCGACTACGGCCTCGACCCGTTGATGCTGATGTAAAATCCCCCCCGTGAAAACGTTACTGAGCGCGGCGGTGGCGGCGCTGCTGTTGTCAACCGGGCCGGCCGCGGCCGGCCGCACGCCGCCTAAGCTGGCCGTGATCATCGTGGTCGATCAGATGCGGGCCGATTACGTCGACCGCTTCAAGGCCGACTGGACCGGCGGTCTCCATCGCCTCGTGCAGGACGGCGCCTGGTTTCAGGAGGCCGCCTACCCGTACCTGTCGACATTCACGTGCGCCGGGCACGCGACCATCTCGACCGGCGCCTTTCCCCATCGTCACGGCGTGTTCCAGAACGCCTGGTGGGACCGCGACGTCGACCGGCCGATGACGTGCACGCAGGATCTCCACGCCGGCGACATCGGCTACGGCGTCGAGGTGACCGGCGGCGACAGCGCGCACCGACTCGCGGTGCCGACCTTCACCGACGTGATGCGCACGGAGCATCACGCCCACGTCGTGTCGCTCTCGCTCAAAGATCGCAGTGCGATCATGCTCGGCGGTCATGGAGGTGATGCGGTCACCTGGCTCACCAACTCGCTGGACGGCTGGGTCACCTCGTCGGTCTATACGAATGGACCGGTTCCAGAGGTGAAGAAGTTTGTCGATGCGAACCCGACCACCGCCGATTTCGACAAGACGTGGAATCGGATGCTGCCGATCGAACGCTATTCCGGCGCCGACAACGGCCTCGCCGAAGCCGCGCCGCTTGGATGGACATCGACGTTCCCGCACGATCTCAAGGGCAAATCGGAGAAGCCCGACCTGGCGTATTTCACCCGTTGGGAACGCAGTCCGTTCGCGGACGCGTATGTCGGCCGCTTCGCGGCGGCGCTCGCCGAGTCGTTCCACCTCGGCGCGCACGACCACACCGACGTCCTGACCGTCAGCTTCTCCAGCCCCGATCTGGTGGGTCACGCGTTCGGCCCGCGCAGCCACGAGATTCAGGACATGTATGCGCATCTCGACCTGACGCTCGGCCTCCTGTTCGAACGGCTCGATGCGCTGGTCGGCCGCGACCAGTGGGTCGTGGGCCTCACCGCCGATCACGGCGTCACGCCGATTCCCGAACAACTGGTGGCCGACGGCCAGGATGCCGGACGCTTCAGCGCGCTGGCCCTGACGGCAGCGCTCGAGAACGTGCTGACGCCTGCGCTCGGCGAGGGCAAGCACGTCGCCATCGTCAACAGCAACGACATCTATTTCAGGCCTGGCGTGTACCGCAAAATTGTCAAGTCTGCGACCCTGATGAAGGATGTCGTCGCGGTCGTTGCGGCCCAGCCTGGGGTGCTGCGCGTCTTCAGGAGTGAGGAGCTCACTGCCGCGGCCGCGACTTCTCCGGACGTGCTGTTACGCGCCGCCGCGCTCAGTTATTTCCCCGGACGCGGCGGTGATTTGATCCTGGCGCTCAAGCCCGGCTGGATGTTCTCGGCCAGCGGTACCACGCACGGTGGGGCGAACCTCGACGATCAGCGCGTGCCGATTCTGATCATGGGGCGAGGCGTGAAACAGGGTGTCTACCGTCAGCCCGCTTCGCCGGCCGACGTCGCGCCCACCCTGGCCGCGCTTGCGGGCGTCTCCCTGCGCAAGGCGGAAGGCCATCCGCTGCCATGCCTCGAGTAGCGGCGGGGCCTGACCGCTTCGCCTCGAAAGTGCTCTCCATCGTCAGGCGGATTCCACCCGGGCGCATCGCCTCCTACGGCGAGATCGCGGAGCTCGCCGGCAGTCCGCGAGCCGCGCGAGCCGTCGGCAACATCATGCGCACGTGTGACCGTCCGGACGTGCCCTGCCATCGGGTGATCGCCGCCGGCGGTCGCCTTGGCGGCTATGGCGGCAACGAGCACCTCAAGCGGTCGCTGCTCATCGCCGAGGGCATCGTGGTGTCCGGGAGGCGGGTCCGGGAGTTCGAGCGGGTGACCTGGACGCCGCAGCGCCGGCGCCGGCGATGAACATTCGGGCCTGTTTTCGTCGTATCTGCTTGTGTGGCCGCCGCGAAGCAACGTCCTCCGATACCCTTCTCGTCTAAGCCATTGGAGCGCAAACCCGAGGAGGGGAAGTCAGGCGCGTTGTTTCAGGGGGGAGACATCGAGGCCTTCGAGACCCTTTATCGGGAGCAGGCGCCGCGCATCTTCAGTCTCGCGTGCCGGATGGCCGGGTCGACCGAGGACGGCGAGGACCTGCTGCAGGAAATTTTCCTGCAGGCCCACCGTAAGCTGGGCGGCTTCAAGGGAGAATCGGCGATTGGGACCTGGCTCTACCGTCTGGCTCTGAACCATTGCCTCGACTACGTTCGGAGCCGGCAGGTCAAGATGCGGAAGGTCACGGATACGCTGGACGCGGCGGGATCGTTCGAGCCGCTCGCGCGACACGACACTCCGATCGCTCGACTGGATCTGGACCGCGCGCTCGAACGGCTCCCGGACGGCTGTCGCGAAGCGTTCGTCCTGCACGACATCGAAGGCTACGACCACAAGGAGGTCGGCCGGATGCTCGGCATCGCCGAAGGGACCTCAAAGTCGCAGGTGTTCAAGGCGCGGCTGAAGCTGCGCGGATTCCTACGAACGACGAACGTGGAACGACGAACGTAGACGTTATGCATCCGAACGAAGACATCCTCAACGCCTACGCCGACGGGACGCTCGATGCGAGCGACCGTGCCGGCGTCGAACGGCATCTCGAGGCGTGCGGCGCGTGCCGCAGTCTCGTCGAGGATCTGCGGGCGATCGTGAACGCTGCCTCGACGCTCGAGTTTCGCGATCCTCCAGTGCGGGCATGGGCGCGAATCGAACGGGCGATCGAACTGAAAACGCGAAACGAAGGTCCGGCTCGGGCCGGACGCAACCGGTGGCGAGCGACCTGGCTCGCGGCGGCGGCAGTCCTGGCAATGGCTGTCGGCATCACGGTCGGGCGTTCTCAATTCCGGCCGGCGCCGATCGGGCCGGCGACTGCTTCCTCGGGGACGGTCGCGTCGGCCGCACCGGAGGCGGTCAACACCAGCGCCGACGGACTCGAAACCGAGATGCGGCAGGCCACGCAGCACTACGAAAAGGCCATCAAGGGCCTCGAGCAGATCGCCAAAGACGATCAGGGCGCGCTTGACGGGCGTACCGCGGCGACACTGCAGAAAAACCTGGCGGTGATCGATCAGGCCATCGGCGAGAGCCGCGCCGCGGTCCAGTCGCAGCCCACGAGCGAGCCTGCGCAACAGAGCCTGATCGAAAATTTCAAGACCAAACTGTCTCTCCTCGAAGACACCGTGGCACTGATCAACGAAATGCGCAAAGGCAACGAGGCCGGGGCAGCACGAATCGTCTCGGACCTCAAGACAAAGGGCGACTGACATGCGACTCTCACTCTCGTTCGTCGTAGCCGGACTCGCGGCGACGGTGGTCCCGGCCGCCGCGCAGCCGCCGCTGCCGCCCGAGCTGCCGCGGGTCATGGTCCGCGACGCGGTGCGGACCCCGCATGCGTATCAGGGACACAACAACGGCCCGGAACAAACCGAACGGTTCTCACGCAAGATCAAGCTCGGAGCGGACGGCCGGGTGTCGATCACCAACATCTCGGGCGACATCTCCGTAGCCAGCGGATCCGGAGACGAGGTGTCGATCGAGGCGGTCAAGCGCACGCATGGCGAGAAGAGCGAGCTGGCGCTGGTGCAGATTACCGTTGACGACCGTCCGGGCCGCGTCGATGTCCGCACCGAGAGCGACCAGAATCGCAGCGACCGTGGACGTCGCGGCAATTCGGTCTCGGTGGACTACACCGTGACGGTGCCGGCGTCAGCGGGCGTGGAGCTGCACTCCATTTCCGGGACCGTGAAAATCACGGCCGTGCATGGGGCCGTGCGTGCCGAAACGATCAGCGGCGATGTCACCACCACCGATACTCCGAGACTCGAGCTCGCCAGGAGCGTCTCGGGAGACGTGTCCTTCGGAGGCGTCGCGGAAGGGGACGTCACCGTCGGCAGCGTCAGCGGCAACGTGTCGGCCCGGGCGGTGAAGGCTCGCGGGCTCGACATCGGTTCGGTCTCCGGCAACGTCACGCTCGCCGACGTGGCGTGCGAGCGGCTGATGGTCAAGTCGGTGAGCGGCAACGTCGGATACTCCGGGACGATCGCGAAAGCGGGTCGCTACGAGATCAGCTCGCACTCAGGAAATGTGCGATTGACGCTGGCCAACCCGCCGGGCTTCGAACTGACCGCCAGCAGCTTCAGCGGATCGATCCGCTCTGAGTTGCCGTTGACGATCGGCGGCGATTCTACGCGCACCAGCTCCGCCACCAGCACCGGCGGCAACAGCGACCGCCGGCGGCCCAGCTCCGTCAACAGTCACAACATCCGCGCGACTTATGGGGATGGCAGTGCGACGGTCTCTGTCAGAACTTTCAGTGGCGACGTGGTGATCGCCAAACAGTAGAGCGTTCCGCATCGATCCGATACAGCACCGGAGTGAGAAACAGCAGATATCGGCCTGCTCGAGCGGTCTCATGTACGGCACCCGCTTTGCTCCTACATCGGTATAATGGGCGACAGTGGGCTCAGCTATCGGGCGTTTTAATCTGGAGGCAGGAATGAAGCGATTGATTTTGTTGGGTGCACTCGTCGGGGCATTGAGCGTGACGACAGCCTTCGCGCAGGGGATGAAGTCCGACAGCCAGTCGCTTGGCAGCGTGCACATCGCCAAGGACGTGATGGCCGATGGGAAGCCGCTGAAGGCCGGCACCTACTCGGTGCGGTTGACCAGCGACGAGCCGAAGCCGGGCGTCGGACAGTCCCAGAACGCCGAGCGCTACGTGGAGTTCCTGCAGGGCGGCAAGGTCGTCGGCCGCGAGGTCGCCTCTGTGGTCGGCGCGGACGAAATCGCCAAGATCGCCAAGGGCGCACATCCGAAGCCGGGCGGCTCGATGTTCCAGCTGCTCAAGGGCGGCGACTACGGCCGCGTCTGGATCAACCACGGCGGCACGAACTACATCATCAACTTCCCCGTGTCGGCGGCCTAAACCGCCATCACGTCGAACTGCTCGTGATGGAGATGGACGTCAGCCTTGATGGTGACGTCCTTTCCAATCGACTGTCGTAAGTCCTTCAGCACGCCGCTCTCCTCTTCCTTCAGCGCCCGCGCGATGTCGGGATTCACCCGCAGCAGCAGGCGGTGGCCGTTGATGTCCGGGCCGACCTTCTTCACCTCGTTCAGGATCTCGTAGCAGATCGTCGAGCTCGACTTGATCGACGCCGGTGCCGGCGCAGTACGGGCACGGCTCGGTCAGCACGCGCTCGAGGCTCTGCTTCACGCGCTTGCGCGTGATGATGACCAGGCCGAAGTCGGACACCTGCAGCGCCTTGGACGGCGAGCGATCCTTCTTCAGCTCCTGCTCCACCGCCTGTAGCACCTTCTGGCGGTTCTTCTTCTCCTCCATGTCGATCAGGTCGAGCACGATGATGCCGCCGAGGTCGCGCAGGCGGATCTGCCGGACGATCTCCTTCACCGCCTCGAGGTTGGTCTTGACGATGGTGTCCTCGAGCCGGCCGCTCGTCTTCTTGCCGACGAAGCGTCCGGTGTTGACGTCGATCGCGACCAGCGCCTCGGTCTGGTTGATGACGATCGAGCCGCCCGACTTCAGCCACACCTTGCTCTTCAGCGCCTTGTCGATCTCGGCCTGGACGCCGTACTCGTCGAAGATCGGGAACGGCTTCGCGTAGAGCTTCACCTTCGGCGCCAGCGTCGGCATGATGCGCTCGACCAGCTCCAGCACGCGCTGGTACTCCTGCGAGTTGTCGATGCGGATCGCCTGGAACTCCTCGGTCAGCAGATCGCGCAGCAGCTTGCCGACGATGCTCTGCTCCGGAACACCACCGCGGGCGCGCGCGACGACTCGTTGCGCTGGCGCATCTCGGTCCAGATCTTGTGGAACGCGTCGAGGTCGCTGAGGATGTCCTCCTTCGGCCGGCCGGCGGCGGCGGTGCGGATGATGACGCCGCCGGTGAAGCCGTGCGCCTCGCGGAACTCGCGGACGATGCCGCGCAGGCGGCTGCGCTCGTCGCGCGATTCGATCTTGCGCGACACGCCGACGTGATCGACCGTCGGCATGAACACCAGGAACCGTCCCGGCATCGTCACGTGCGAGGTGAGGCGCGCGCCCTTGGTGCCGAGCGGCTCCTTGACGACCTGGACGAGGATCTCCTGGCCTTCCTTGAGCAGATCCTCGATCTTCTGCTGCGGACGGTTCTCCCGCTCGGCCCGACTCTCGCGCGCCTTGTTGCCGTCCGCTTTCGGCTCGTCGTCATCGTCGCCGGCGAGCTTGTCGAACTCCTCCAGCGTGTCGATGACGTCGGCGACGTAGAGGAAGCCGTCGCGCTCGAGGCCGAGGTCGATGAACGACGACTGCATGCCGGGCAGCACTTTCGAGACCCGGCCCTTGTAGACGTTGCCGACGACGCCGCGCTGGCGTTCGCGCTCGACGAAGATTTCAGCGACGAGGTCGTCTTCGAGGATGGCCACCATGGTTTCGTGGCCGTTGGAGGAGATGATCATCTCCTTGGTCATTCACAAACTCCCTTGCCCTAGTGCTCTGGCCTTCAGGTCTCAGTACCGCACGGTCCGGCTGAAGCCGAGACCTACCGGCCGAAGCCTGAGTTAGTTCGTGAATCTGCGCATGCGGACGTTGAGCACCAGCCCGAAGCCCGCGAGCGTCGCAATCATCGACGACCCTCCGTAGCTCATGAGCGGAAGCGTGAGCCCTTTGACGGGCGCCAGTCCGGCCGACATGGTGATGTTGTAGATCACCTGGAAGGTGAAACTGGCGAGCACGCCGAGCACGAGATACGAGCCGAGCCGGTCCTTGGCCAGGCGGGCCGCCTCGAGCGCGCGCAGAATCACGAATAGATACAAGACCGAGCGCCACGAGGACGCCGGCAAACCCCTGCTCCTCGGCCAGCACCGAGAAAATGAAATCGTTGTGGGCAACGGGAAGGAACCGCAGCTGACCCTGCGTCCCCTGCTTGAAACCCTTGCCCGTCGAGCCCGCCCGATCCGACGGTGATGCGCGCCTGGATCTGCTGATACCCGGCGCCTTTCGCATCCTGCGACGGATCGAGGAAGGTCGAGATACGGGATTTCTGATAGTCCTTGAGCGCGAACTTCCACGCGACCGGCGCCGCGAGGATGCAGGCACAGAGCAACATCAGGCCGAGGATGCGCATCCGCATGCCGGCGAGATAGGCGATGGCGAGAAAGACCGGCAGCAGCGTCACCGCCGTGCCGAGATCCGGTTCCTTGGCGATGAGCGCGAGCGGCAGCAGGGTGAGGACGCCGCCGATGGCGAGGTCGGTCCACGCCGGCGCGCCGCGGTTCTCGCCGAAGAACTTGGCGAGCACCAGCGCGACGCCGACCTTGGCGAACTCCGACGGCTGCAGGTTGAAGACCCGAAGCGGAATCCAGCGGCGCGCGCCCATCTGCACCATGCCGAAGAACAGCACGTAGAGCGAGCACCGCCAGCAGCGCGATGTAGATCAGATGCGACTTGTCGGTGAACGTGCGGTAGTCGAGCGCCAGCGTGAAGATCATCGCGGCGAGGCCGAGGACGATGGCGTAGAGCTGCGTGACGGTACATGTGCGACGACCGCGCGGGTCGGATCCGACGTCGTGCTGTAGATCATCACGACGCCGAGCGCGCACAGCGCGAGGATGGCGACGACCAGCGCCCAGTCGATGTGGTAGTAGAGGCGTCGTTCGAACACTGGGTCAGTTCCGGTCGGCCGCCGCCGCAGCGCCGGCAGCGTGCGCGTACGGGTCGGTGTAGTTCAACTTGAAGTCGTCCGGCACCGGCGGCAGCGGACGCCCTTCCTTCTTCGCGAAGAACGTCTCGAGGATATGGTGCGCGACGCGCGCGGCGTTGCCGCCGTGGATGCCGTGCTCGAGAAACACGACGCCGGCGATCTTCGGATTGTCGCGCGGCGCGAAGAACACGAACCAGCCGTTGTCGCGCAGATCCTTGTCGGTCTTGCCGGCGGCGATGCGCCCTGCGTTGCGAGATCACCTGCGCCGATCCGGTCTTGCCGGAGACGTCGTGGCCGACGATCCGCGCCGCGGCCGCCGGTGCCGCCGCTGCGTTGACGACCATCCACATGCCGTCGCGAATCGCCTGAAGCTTGTCCGGATCGATGTCGATCTTCGACTGCGGCGGCGGCGGCGGCACCGGCTTCCAGCCCGCTGCCATCGTCGACCGCCTTCAGCAGGTGCGGCGTGACGCGCGTGCCGCCGTTGGCGAGCGTCGCCATGTAGACGGCCATCGAGACCGGCGTGACCGAGACCGCGCCCTGACCGATGCCGACCGAGATGGTTTCGCCGGCGTACCACTTCTCGTGCATCTTCTCGCGCTTCCACTCAGTCGACGGCACGAGGCCCTGCGACTTCGTTGGGCAGATCGATGCCGCTCTTCACGCCGAGCCCGAGCAGCGTCGCCCACTTGTTGATCTTGTCGACGCCGACCATGTTGGCGACCGTGTAGAAGTAGACGTCGCACGACTGCTCGATGGCGTGCCGCAGATCGATCGAGCCGTGGCCGCTCTCTTGTTCCAGCAGTGCGAACTCGCGGCCGTAGAAGTTGGCGTGGCCCGCGCAGTGGACCGTGAAAGTCCGGCGTGATGATGCCCTTCTTCGAGGCCGGCGAGCGCGACCGCCATCTTGAACGTGGAGCCCGGCGAGTAGCGTCCCTGAATCGCGCGATCCTGCAGCGGCCGCAGCTCATCGGTGTTGAGCGACGCCCAGGTCGCGCGATCGATGCCGGAGGCGAACGCGTTCGGGATCGTAGGCGGGCACGCTGGTGAAGCCGAGCACGTCGCCGTTGGACGGATCGAGCACGACGGCGGCGCCGTTGAACCCGGCCACGCGGAAGCCGTCTTCGATCGCCTTCTGGACGTCGTAGTCGATCGTCAGCTGCAGGCGCTTGCCCTCGGTCGGCGCGTCCTCGTCGAGCGTGCGGATTTCGCGCCCGACGCTGTTGACGACGACGCGCTTGGCGCCGTCCTCGCCCATCAGCAGCGCGTTGTAGACCTTCTCGATGCCCGACTGGCCGACGATGTCGCCGCTCTTCAGACCTGTCGTCGTCGGAGACCTGCGCATCGTTCACTTCGCCGACGTAGCCGAACAGATGCGCGGCGAGCGTCTCCGGATAGGGCCGCGTCGGCACCTGCTCGACGAGGACGTCCGGCAGTTCGGTGTCGAGACGGTGCGCCATCACCGCGGTCACCTGCGCGAGCGACGCGTCCTGCACGATCGTGATCGGCCGATAGGTCGGCTCACGCCGGTGACGGTTGACGATGTCACGCACCGACGCTTCGTCCACGCCGAGCACGTCGGCGAGCATCTGAATCGTCCGGTTCAGGTCCTTCGTGTGCTCGCGAACGATCGAAATGCTGTAGGACTGGCGGTTCTCGACCAGCACCTGCTGTCGCGATCGAACACGATGCCGCGCGGCGCGCGCAGCGGCAGCGTGCGCTGATGGTTGTTCTCGGCCATCTCCTCGAACTTCGCGTGCTGCACGACCTGCAGCACCCAGAAGCTGACCGCCAGCACCGAGAACAACACGATCACGACGTACTGCAGGATCGACAGCCTGATGGCGACCTTGCGGCGATCTTCAACAGCCATAGCTCGGTACCCTGCGAGACATCACCTACCGCCGCAGCCGTGTGCGCGAGGCGCGACGGCGCTCAACCGCACCCGGCAGGAACTCCACCACCTGAAACACCAGCACGCCGACGACGGCGTTCCCGGCCGCCTGGCCGGCGACCACCGTCATGGACGTACCAAAATGACGCAAATCGAGCAGAACGTAAAGCCCCATGAACACGGCCGCATGGAGCACGGCGGCCCCGAAAAACACGAGAAACCTCGGCAATGGCTGCGAGACGATGAACTGGGTGCCGATGATACCGGCCAGAAACCCGACAATCGTCTTCGCCAGCCCGCCGATGCCGATGACGCCGCTCGACAGCGCGTCCTGGATGAGGCCGGCGAACGCGCCGGTCAGCAGCCCCGTCGCCGACCCGGACGTCAGCGCGACATAGACCACCACGACCAGCACGAGGTCGATCGCGACTGCCTCCCGCACGACGAACCGTGCGAGCGTCGTCTGAAGCGCGAGCGCCACCGCGACGGCCAGGATGATCCTGGCCGCCTTCACTCCGAAGCCCCCGGCGCAGGTTCGCGCCCGGGCGTCGGCGTGACGACCACGAGCACGTCCTCCAGACCCGAAAAGTCGACCGCCGGCCTGTACGACGATGCGGTGATACGCCCCGCCGCTCTTCTCGACCGCCTCGACTCGTCCGATCACGAAACCCTTGGGATAGATGCCGTCGATGCCCGAGGTCACGACGACGTCTCCGACGACCACGTCCGCAGCGTCAGCCACGAAATCCATCCGCAGTCGCCGTCGCCGCTCGCCCACCAGCGATGCCCTGCGCGCGCGAACGCTCGACGATGCGCGCCGGCGGCGGCGTTGCGATCGATGAGCAGCTGCACCTTCGCGGCGCGCACGCTCGACACGACGATCCGTCCGACGACGCCGGCCGGCGCAATGACGCGCCATGTCGGCTTCCGCAAGCCGTCGCCGGCGCCCTTGTCGATGGTGACGGTGCGGAAGTCCGGCGTCGCCGCCGCCGCCGATGATTTCCGCGGCCACCGTCGTCAGCGTCGACCTGATCGCGCAGCTCGAGCAGCTGCTCGAGGCCGCGCGACCGATCGGCCAGCGCCCGCTGTTCCTGCACGGCGACCTGCGGCGTCAGCCAGCTGGCGCTTCAGGTCATCGTTCTCGCTCTTGACGCGGCGCAGGCCGACGTAGTCGCTCCAGGCATTCGCGAAAGCCGGACACGACGGCCGACATGCACCGCGCTGCACTTCGGCGAAGACGCCGAACGTGACCGCTCGAGCACCGGGACGCCAGACCGCGAGTTGACCTGCGCGGAGATCAGCAGGATCTGCCCCAGCACGACCGCCAGGAACAGGTAACCGGTCCGTTGCCGATGTCGAGAAGGGCCACTCTCAAGCCACCGTCACGTCGACCTGGTGTCCTCGGTGTCCTGGTGGAATCGGCTGCTCGATCATGCTAATCGATCGAGATCTTCCGCAGCAGATTGAAGTCCGACAGCATCTTGCCCGCGCCGAGCACGACCGACGACAGCGGATCCTCCGCCATCGCCAGCGGCAGGCCGGTTTCCTCGCGCAGCCGCTTGTCGAGGTTCTTGAGCATCGATCCGCCGCCGGTCAGCACGATGCCGCGGTCGACGATGTCGGCGGACAGCTCCGGCGGCGTGCGCTCGAGCGCCACGCGCACGGCGTCGACGATGACGTTGACCGTCTCGGCCAGCGCCTCGCGGATTTCCTCGTCGCGTGATGGTGATGGTCTTCGGCACGCCTTCGATCAGGTGCCGCCCCTTGATCTCCATCGTCAGCCGCTCTTCGAGCGGGAAGGCCGAGCCGACCTCGATCTTGATCGCTTCGGCGGTCCGTTCGCCGATGAGCAGGTTGTACGTCTTCTTGATGTACTGGATGATCGCTTCATCCATCTCGTTGCCGGCGACGCGGACCGCCTTGCTGTAGACGATGCCCGCGAGCGAGATGACGGCGATGTCGGTCGTGCCGCCGCCGATGTCCACGATCATGTTGCCGGACGGCTCGGTGATCGGCATGCCGGCGCCGATCGCCGCGGCCATCGCCTCCTCGACCAGGTGGACTTCGCTGGCCTTGGCGCGGTAGGCGCTGTCCTTCACGGCGCGCTTCTCGACCTGCGTGATCTCGGACGGCACGCCGATGACGATGCGCGGGCGCACCCATGACGTTGCGGTTGTGCGCCTTCTTGATGAAGTAGGTCAGCATCTTCTCGGTGACTTCGAAGTCAGCGATGACGCCGTCCTTCATCGGCTTGATGGCGACGATGTTGCCCGGCGTGCGGCCGAGCATGTCCTTGGCGTCCTTGCCGACCGCTTCGACGCGGCCGTTCACCTTGTTGATGGCCACGATCGAGGGCTCGTTGACGACGATCCCCTTGCCGCGGGCGTAGACGCAGGTGTTGGCCGTACCGAGGTCGATGGCCAGGTCACTCGAAAACAACGAAAGCATCGAACGAAGACTCAAGAAGACTCCTTCCACGGGCAGGTCGTGCAACCGTGTGAAATCCCGATCAGAATGGTCTGACGGTCAGTTATCGGCAGGAGCGATGGCGGCCTGAATACCGTTCTTGCCGGAATCCTTGACCTGATACATCGCTTTGTCGGCGGCCTGGACCAGCTCTTCCGACGAGGCGCCGACGTCCGGCAGGGTCGCGACGCCGACCGACACGGTGAGGTGAATGTCGAGGCCGTCGCCGGCCAGAAAGTTGTGAGCCGCGATCTTCTCGCGGATGCGTTCGCCCACCGCAAACGCACCCTCGCCGCCGGTGTCGGGCAGCACCAGCGCGAACTCGTCGCCGCCGAACCGCGACACCATGTCGGTCTCTCGAGCGCTGCGCCGAATGACGGCCGCGGCCTCGACCAGCGCCCGGCTGCCGCACAGGTGGCCGTGCGGGTCGTTCACCGACTTGAAGCCGTCGAGATCGACGAACAACAGCGACAGCGGGCGGCCGCTGCGCGACGCGCGCTTGGTTTCCCGTCGCAGCACCTGGTTCAGGTAGCGCGAGTTGTACAGCTGCGTCAGATCGTCGGTGACCGACAAGCGCCTCGGCGCGCTTCAGCAGCAGGGCGTTGTCGAGCGCGACCGGCTGCCGGCTCGAGCAGGACGCGGACCGCGCGCAGCATGGCCGGCGGTCAGCTGCGGGGCTCGCGACGCCGGCGCCGCGATCGAAACGCGACCAGCGCGCCGACGCGTCGGCCGCGGCACACCAGCGGAAACGCCAGCACCGCGCCCACCGTCCGCGTGGCGTCACGCGCGCGTCGCGCCGCAAATCCGGCGACGCGAATTCCTGACCGCGATTCATGACCCACGAGGCGATCGCCTCGGGAGCCGTCGGCCATCTCCGACGTGCAGCGCCGCGATCGGCGAGCACCGAGAGGCGGCCGGACTGATCCAGCAGACACCACCGCCCAGCACGGCGCCGGCAGCCAGCGTCGACGGCGCGTTCGACGAGCGCCTCGGCGATCTTCGCGGGATCGAGCGTCGTGTTGACGGCGCGCACCAGATCGAGGAGCGCGTCGCGCCGCTCGACGCGGCTGCGCAGCGCGCGCTTGAAGACCGCGCAGCCGCGCCGAGAAATCCGGTCCGGCGTGCGGTGCGCGAGACGCGGCTCGCGGAGCGCAGCCTCGATCGGCTTTTTCCGGCCGAACCGGCGGCTCGATACAAGGCGACCGGCATCCGGGTGGCTCGAGTGGCTGGTGACATCCGCTAAGTGGTTCTGTCGGCTGCAAATATAGCACACGGCGCGCCGTAACTGCTTGCCACGCCGTAAGTTCATGGCATACGATGGTGGTTTGACCCACGCTGCCGGACCAGGCCGCTCGGTCAACTCAGGTGTTTCATGACGATGCTCGATCAGGATGCGCCGGCACCGGGACTGGCTCAAGTGGAGTCTTGGTCTCGTGTGCGTCGCGTTTGTGCTGTTTTACATCCCGGATTTCCTGCGCGGCACCGGCGCCGACGCCGCCGCCGGCGACACCGTCGCGAAGGTCGAGGGCCACGAGATCACGTCGGGCGAATTCCGCCGGACCTATCAGGCGCAGCTGCAGGCGTATCGCTCCGCCTACGGCGCGCAGCATGAGCGACCAGCTGCTCAAGCAGCTCGGGGTCGAGCAGCAGATCCTGCAGCAGATGGTCGACGAGCAGGCGGCGCTCGCCGAAGCCGACCGGCTCGGCATCTCGGTCAGCGACGAGGAAGTGCGGCAGCGCATCTTCGCGACCCCGGCGTTCCAGGAGAACGGCGCGTTCATCGGCGAAGCGCGCTACCAGCAGCTGCTGCGCGCTGCAGCGGCCGCCGATGACTGCCGTCCGAGTTCGAGGACAACGTCCGCCACCAGCTGCTCGGTCGAGAAGCTGCGCGGCTCGCTCACCGACTGGCTGTCGGTCGCCGACAAGGATCTCGAGCAGGAATACCGCCGCCGCAACGACAAGGTGAAGCTCGCGGTCGTCAGCTTCACCGCCGACACGTTCCGCACCCAGGTCGACGGCCAGCGACGCCGAAGTCGTCAGCTACTTCGACGCCCACAAGAACGACTTCAAGATTCCCGAGAAGCGGAAGATTCGCTATCTGCTGATCGACGTCGACGCGCTCCGCGCCAAGGTCGTCGTGCCGCCGGCCGACGTCGAGCGCGCCTACAACAACAACATCGAGCAGTACACGACGCCCGAACAGGTGCGCGCCAGCCACATCCTGCTCAAGACCGAAGGCAAGGACGATGCGGCGGTGAAGGCCAAGGCGGAAGACCTGCTGAAGCAGGCGCAGCGCCGGCGCCGACTTCGCCGATCTCGCGAAGAAAAACTCCGAAGACGAGGCCAGCGCGAAGAACGGCGGCGACCTCGATTACTTCGGCCGCGGCCGCATGGTGCCCGAGTTCGACACGGCGGTCGTTCGCGATGCAGCCGGGCCAGATCAGCGATCTCGTGAAGACCCAGTTCGGCTACCACATCATCAAGCTGGTCGACAAGAAGAACGCGACCACCCGTACGCTCGCCGAAGTGCGGCAGCAGATCACCGATCAGCTCGCCTACGAGCGCGCGCAGGCGCAGGCCGCCGACCTGCGCGCGAGCGCTCGAGAAGCAGATCAGCAAGCCGGCCGACCTCGACAAGGTCGCCAAGGCGCAGGGCCTCGACGGTGCAGGAGTCCGGCTTCTTCGCGCGCGACGAGCCGATCCTCGGCCTCGGGCCGTCGCCGGAAGCCGCCGACACGCGCGTTCGAGATGAAGACCGGGCGACGTCGCCGGGCCGCTGCGCGCGTCACGCGGGTTCGTGTTCGAGACGCTGGTCGCGAAACAGGATCCGTACGTGCCGAAGCTCGACGAAGTGAAGGAACGCGTGCACGACGAGGTCATCAAGCAGAAGGCGCGCGACGCTCAGCCACGCAGAAGGCGGCGGAGCTCGCGGCGAAGCTGCAAGCGCGCGCTCCGACTTCGAGAAGGCGGCGAAGGCGGCCGGCGTCGATGCCAAGACCACCGAGCTGATCACGCGCGACACGCCGATTCCGGATCTCGGCGCCGCGCCGGCCGTCGAGGATGCGGCGTTCAAGCTCGCCGGTCGGCGCGGTCAGCGATCCGATCGCGACCGACAACGGCACCGCCGTGATCAAGGTGCTCGAGAAGAAGGAGGTGACGCCGGAGGAATGGACGTCATCGAAGGACCACTTCCGCGACGAGCTGCTCACCGACCGCCGCAATCGATTCTTCTCGCGCCTACATGGTGAAGGCGAAGCAGAAGATGAAGATCGAGGTGAACCGCGAGTCGCTGCAGCGCGCCATCGGCTAAGCCAACGCTTCAACACGAAGGACACAAGGACACCAAACCAGACAATTCTCGGTGTCCTCTGTGTCCTCGGTGTCAGCCCCGCAGGGGTTCAGCGCAGGAACGTAAACGGCATCAGCGCGAGCGGTTCGCCGCGGCGGAACATCGCAAACGGGCCGCGCACGACCCGCAGCGCCTCGAGCTCCCCTTTCGAGCAGGTTCGCCGACATCCACTGGCTGATCGCGGTCGACTCGCTGGTGCCGGAGAACTGATCCGACATCAGCTCGTAGAAGCTCTTGCGCGGCGGATAGACCATCAGCTCGACGTCGCTGTCGGCGGCAATCTTCGCGCGCTGCTTGGCGATGGCGACGGCGCGATCGAGGCCGCCGAGCTCGTCCACGAGGCCGTTCTGCTTCGCCTGCCGCCCGGTCCAGACCCGCCCCTGCGCCAGCGCGTCGATCTTCTCGGGCGTGCTGTGGCGCGACTCCGCCACCTTCTCGACGAACTGGTCGTAGAACGCCTGCAGCTGCTCGTCCAGCTTCTTGCCCTCGCTCGGAGTTGAACGGCCGCGCCGGCGAATTCATCTCGGCGTTCTTGCCGATGCTGGTGGAGTCGATCTGCGCGCCGAGCTTCTCGTAGACGCCGCCGGTGACGAACTTGCCGCCGAAGATGCCGATCGAGCCGGTCAGCGTCGACGGCTGCGCGACGATCACCTGCGCCGGCATCGCGATGTAGTAGCCGCCGGAGGCCGCCAGATCGGACATCGACACGACCAGCGGTCGATCCGGCTCGCTCGTTCCTGGTCAGCATCAGCTCGCGCCAGATCGCGTCGGAGGCCGTCGCCGATCCGCCCGGACTGTCGATGCGCAGCACGATCGCGCGCACCGAAGTGTCGCGTCGCGCCTGCCGGATGTATTCGATCAGCGTGTCCGAACCCGACGACGGCGCCGTTGACCGGATCGTAGCCGCTCTTGCCGCTGTTGATCGTGCCCGCCGCGTAGATGACGGCGATGCGCGGACCACGGTTCAGGCCGAGCGACGCCAGGCTGACGCGCGCGTAGTCGTCGCCGTCGAGATGCTGGCGCTGCTCGCCGGCGCGGAGCTTCTCGTCCACCTGATCCTCGTACGCGACATCGTCGATCAGCCCGGCGCGCAGCGCGTCCTCCGGCAGGAACGGCCCATCGTCGATCAAGGCGCGGACGTCGGCCTCGTGTCTTCTTCCGGCCGTCGGCGATGCCGCTGCACGATCTGCTCGTAGAGATCGCGGTTCAGCGACTCGTCCATCTCCTTGTGCGCCGCGGTGAATCCCTTCTCGGTGAACGTGTTCACGGCCGTCTTGTAGTCGCCGATGTGGTGCAGGTCGGGGTAGGCGCCGATCTTGTCGAGCGTGCCGCGCAGGAACAGCTCGTAGGTGGCGACGCCGGTCAGATCGAGCGGCGTCGACGGCATCAGGAAGACTTTGTCCGCCGCCGAGGCCAGGAAGTATTCGCGATCGCCGCCGTACTCGAGATAGGCGTAGACCGGCTTGCCCGACTTCTTGAAGTCGAGCACCGCGTCGCGCATTTCCTGGACCTTGCCCCAGAACGGCGACTCGAATCCGGTCGGCTTGAGCAGGACGGCGCGGACCCGCGGATCGACCTTCGCCTTGCGCAGGTTGTCGACGATCGCCCGCACCGTCGGCGTCCGTGCGCCGCGCAGGTAGCCGACGACGTCGGCCGGTGCGACCTCGGTGAGATCGCCGCCGATCTTCAGCACCAGCGTGGCGTTCTGACGGCACCGCCGGCTCGCGGCCGAACACGAGGTAGAGCAGCGAGAAGCCGACCACCGAGACGAAGAACGCGATGCCGAGCAACGTGAACAGGACCGCAAAACCGCGCCGCGCCATGCCTAACCTCCCGATCCTTCGAGTATAGCTGCTCGCCCGACGGGATCAGCGGACACCACGCGATAGAGTTCGCGGCCGATCACGGCGAAGCAGGCGATCAAGACCAGGGCGAGGCCGGTGCGCATCGCGACCGAATACATGGGCTGCAGCCAGAGCGCAAAACGATCGACGCCGTAGATCCCCTCGAGATTGATCATCTGTGTCGCCAGCACGATCTGAATGGCGGCGCGGGTCGGACCGGCTGCCGTGCCCAGCAGAAGGAGCACCGGCATCGTGCTGCCGATCGGCACAATCGACGTCGGCAGCACCGCGATTGCGGCCCAACCGAGATCGGGCCAGCGCGCCATCGTGAAATACAGCTCGTACCCGGCGCCGAGAACGACTGTCGGCATCAGAAACCACGCGACGTCGCGCTCGCCGGATTGTCTCCACCGCAAGGCGGCGTACGAACGCCAGCGCGGCGCACGGCAGGCTCATCTGCGGTTTCAGCAACACCGCGGCGGCTAACGGCACGCCGGCGATTGCACGCCGACCCGCGGTCGAGGCGCCGCTCAGCAACCACAACGAGAGCATGACGCACAGAACGTCATCTGAAAGTCGATATAGCCGAGGGCGAACACCGCGAGGAACCATGGATGGAGCCAGTAGACGAGCGCGTACAGCCTGCTGACTCCGGCACGAGCCAGGATCGCCATCAACAGCGCACACGTCGCGAGGTCGCACGGGAGGTTCGCCGCTTTGAACACCACGAACGACTCGATCGAAAGCGTCCGCGCCAGCCACGAACAGAGCGCGTAGATCTGATACTGCAAGGGAAAATGGATGTCGATGTACGCATGGGCCAGTCCCAGATCGAGGGCCGCAGCGCCCCAGCGCTGTTACTCCACCATGTCGAACGTGCCGGCGTAGCCGAGCATCCGCCAGCGCACAACCAACCCCAGGGCCAGCCCCGCTCCGAGCAGAACGGCATCGCGCCTCGGCCGGGCGCCGTTCATTTCACGAACCGGACGATCAGCCCGTTCAGCCCCAGTCGCATCGCGATGATGAGGACGATCATCTGCACCCCAAGGCGAAACGCGTTGATCAGGTCGCCGGTCACCGAACTCGTGCCGACGCGCTCCCTGTAGTTCACCGGAATCTGGACACAGCGGAAGCGCGCGAGATAGCCACGGAGCATCATCTCGGGCCCGAAGTAGTTCGAGTCCACGATGAATGTCGGCAGCAGCGCGTCGAGCGCCGGCCGCCGGATCAGGCGGTAGGTGCAGCCGACGTCGGAGAGGTAGTTGGTGTTGAAGAGCACTTCCATCATCTTCGCGACGAACCAGTTCCCCCACTTGAGAAACCGGCCCATGTTCGCCTTGTCCCAGATGAACGTCGCGACCGTGCGCGATCCGTACACGATATCCACGTCGGTCG
This sequence comes from uncultured Acidobacteriota bacterium, assembly GCA_963711765.1. Classification (GTDB taxonomy): domain Bacteria; phylum Acidobacteriota; class Vicinamibacteria; order Vicinamibacterales; family CAVVIG01; genus CAVQFC01. The sequence continues at coordinate 1,034,004 of CAVQFC010000002.1, forward strand.
CGTAGGCGAGCAGCTTGAACAGATCCTCGGCGGCGAAGGTTCCGTCCGGTTCGCAGACTGCGATCAGATCGCCGGTCGCTTCCTGAAATCCACGCCTTATCGCGCGTCCATAGCCCTGCACCGGCTCAAGGATCTCGCGCGCGCTGGTCCCGCTCACCTGCTCCGAGGTCCCGATCGCGGCGTTGTTGTTGATGACGAGGATTTCGTCGACGACGCCCAGGCGCTCGAAGTCTCGAATCACCTGGCGAATCGAATCCTTCTCGTTGTAGGTGGGCAATACCACGCTGACGGTCTGGTCGCGATACACGGCTAGCCCTTCGCTGCAGCGAGCGAGGTCGCAACCGCAGCGCGCGAGATCACATTCTGTAAGTATTCACAGCTGGCTCGCCATACGCCGGGACGGGCATTATCATGCGTGTAACGTGACGCGAAAAAATATCGGTTCACTCGAAGCACCGGATTATACGGTACGGCAGTTGCTTAGCGCAGACCCAATGCCACGCACCCATTTGCTCCTCGTCCTTTTCATCGTCGGCGTACTTGCCTCTCCTGTCGCGGCTCAGGATCCGAAAGAACCGCCGCCGCTGTGGGATGCCTCCATCGGTGCATCGTTTGTAGGCACCAGCGGCAATTCCGACACATCAACGCTCGGTGCAGAAGCGGCGGCGCACCGGCGATGGCCGCTCTGGCAGATTGAAGCGACGGCAGTCGCCATCCACACGACCACCAGCGGCGTCGACACCGCGGAACGCTATCTCGGTAATTTTCGAGCCGATCGGAAACTTTCGACGCTGCTCAGCCTCACCGCGGGCGAGCGGCTGGAAGGCGACCGCCTGTCCGGCATTTCCTTCCGCTCGATCAGCGACGCCGGTTTGAACTGGGCGCTGGTGCGGGACCAGCGCTGGACGCTCGACGGATTGAGCAGCATCGGCGTCAATCACGAAGTTCCGGTCACGGGCGAGACCACCAACGATGCGGTCGGCGTCCTCGGCGCGGTCAGCAGGATCGTGCTGGGGGCCGCTGCGGATACCACCCAGCGGTTCACCTATTATCCGGACTTCAGCGATTCCGCCGCCTACCGGATGGAGGCGTCGGTCACGGCGCAGGCGGCCATCAACGACCGCTTCGCGCTGAAGTTCGGCTACCTCTGGCGCCGCTCGAACGATCCGCAGCCAGGGTTTCTCAAAGACGACAGCACCGCCACGGCCTCGATCGTCGTCCGCTGGAAGGCAACGACGCCGGCGCCATAGGGTATACTGAGGTTTCGGCCCGTGAAGTTTTTCACCACTGCGGAAGTGGCGGAATGGCAGACGCGCTAGCCTCAGGAGCTAGTTGGAGCAATCCAGTGGAGGTTCGAATCCTCTCTTCCGCACCATTGAAGCGATCGTTCGGGGACTGACGACGGCTGGTGGCGCCAGCGGTGCCACCGTGGACTCCGGCAGCCGCAAACACCACCCCGCCAGGCAGCCGTCAAAAATTGACCACCGCGCGGGCGACGCATACCATTCGTCCATGACCAGTTCACAGTTCGCCGAGTCGGTTGCGCGGCGGTCGTTTCTCTCGCGCGTTGGCGGCAGCCTCGCCGCGTTCGGCGCAGCGTGGAGCGCTGGCTCGGCGGCGCCTGAGGCGGCACCTGAAGCGGTGACGCAGCCGGCCGTGCAGCCGCCGGCCTCCACGTCACCTGCCGGAGCGGCGGCGCCCGACCCGCATTGGCAACCGGCCCGCCACGCTCAGGACGACTGGCTGGATCGGCTGCCAGGCAAGCACCGTCTCGCGTGGGACACCACCACGCCAGCCGAACTCGAAGACGCGATCCAGTTCGCCGGCAACTTCTACTCTGCGAACAAGAACGTGTACGGCCTCGACAGCAACGACCTCGCGGTCGTGATCATCCTGCGGCATCGCTCCGCGCCCTTCGCGTTCAACGACGCGATCTGGGCGAAGTACGGCGCCACGCTCGCGAGACGCGCCGACTTCATTGATCCGAACACCAAGCAGGCGCCGACGGTCAATTTCTTCACGCCGACTGCGGCCGCTGACGCGACTGCCCGCCCACGCGGGATGGCCGGATTGATCAAGTCAGGCACGCAGTTCGCGATTTGCGATCTCTCGACGCACGGCATCGCGTCGCTGATTGCGAAGGACGCCGGCATCACGCCCGACGCGGCATACAAGGAATTAACCGCGAACCTCGTCGGAAACGGCCGGCTGGTTGCTGCCGGGATCATCGCGGTGAACCGCGTCCAGGAGCGCGGCTACTCGATCACCTAGTGGCGGGTCTTGGTTCGATCGGAACTCTGGGGTCTCTGCGTTGAAATCACGACGGATCGCTGATCATCATCGACAGGATCGTGCTCACCAGGCTGACGACCAGCCCACCCCAGAACGCCGGCCAGAAGCCCGTGACCGCAAAGCCAAGGCCCAGCGTTTCTGACAGCGAACTGGTGAGCCACAGCATCAACCCGTTGACGACCAGCGCAAAGATGCCGAGCGTGACGATAATGAGCGGCAGGGTCAGAATTTTGGCGACCGGCCGGATCGTCGCGTTGACGACGCCGAAAACGAGCGCGACGGCGAGAAACGGGAGCGTCCCGCCGCTGTAGGTGACGCCGGGAACCAGGCGGGTTGCCACCCACAGCGCCGCCGCATTGACCAGCAACCGAATCAGAAACCCCATCGGGGTATTATTCTCCCTTCCGCCAGACACACAACATGTTTCAACCGACTGACGACCTTCGGATCCGGGATGTCCGCCCGCTCATTCCCCCGGCGATTCTGCTCGAGGAGATCCCGATCTCCGAGCGCGCCTCCAACGTGGTGGCCGACACGCGCGCCGCCGTCTCGACCATTCTTCTCGGCAGCGATCCCCGATTGGTCGCTATCGTCGGCCCCTGCTCGATTCACGATACCCGAGCGGCATTCGAATACGCCGGACGGCTGCAGGAAATCGCGGAGCGCCTCCGGGATCGCGTGCTGATCGTGATGCGCTCGTACTTCGAGAAGCCGCGCACCGTGGTCGGCTGGAAGGGTCTGATCAACGACCCGGATCTCGACGAGAGCTTTCACATCAACAAAGGCCTGCGGCTGGCGCGCCAGCTGCTCCTCGATATCAACGACCTCGGATTGCCGACGGCCTCCGAGTTTCTCGACACCCAGATTCCACAGCACATCGCCGACCTCACCTCGTGGGTGGCGATCGGCGCCCGAACGGCCGAAAGTCAGGTCCATCGGGAACTCGCATCAGGACTATCGATGCCGGTCGGTTTCAAGAACAGCACCGATGGCAGCACCCAGATCGCGGTGGACGCGGTCCTGACCGCCCGGTCGGCGCACTGGTTTCCGTCGGTCACCAAGCAGGGCGTATCCGCGATCTTCCAGACCGTCGGCAACGACGCTTGTCACGTGATTCTGCGCGGCGGCACGCGCACCGGGCCGAACTACAGCGCCGAACACGTCGCGAAGGTTTCCGGACGCCTCGCCGCAAAAGGACTACGCGAGCGCGTGATGGTGGATTGCTCGCACGGCAACAGCCACAAGGATCACCTGAAGCAGGCGGATGTGGTCGCCGATGTCTGCGCCCAGATCGCGGGCGGATCGCAGCAAGATCTTCGGCGTCATGCTGGAGAGCCACCTCGTCGAGGGGCGGCAGGACTACGTCGCCGGCCAGCCATCGGTCTACGGTCAGAGCATCACCGATGCGTGCCTGTCGCTGGCCCAGACCGCGCCGCTCCTCGAGCAACTCGCGGCGGCGCAGCAGGCGCGAGACGGTAGCGGGTAGTCGATCGTCGAGAGTCGGGCCTTCAGACTTCCAACTTCTGGCTGTCCAACCCTTTACCAAATCCCAACCTGGCCCTTCACCGAGTCGATCAGCTTTTGGGGGTCATAGCCGACGCCGTTCCTGAACACGGTCTCGACGTGGCTGATGTCGCTGATGTTCGCCGCCGGATTTCCTGCGACGATCACGAGATCCGCCTGCTTGCCGATCGCGATGGTGCCAATCCGCGCGTCGCGGCCGAGGTACTTCGCGCCGTTCAGGGTGCCGATCGAGATCGCTTCGACCGGCGTGAAGCCTTCCTCGACCAGCAGTTCGATTTCGCGTTGATCGGCGTAACCGGGCACGACGCCGCCCGATCCGGTGGGATCTGTGCCGGCGGTCAGCATGCCGCCCGCCTTCACGAATGCGCGCTCCATCCGCATCGCCTTGGGAAACAACTCGGTATAGACCGACTGCTGATTCTGCGCGGCACGATCGTAGGCGCGCTGAAAGCTCTCCTTCAATGACGGCGTCAGCACTTCGAGCCCTGGCGGCAGCGGACGGCCGCGCGTGAACGTCTCGAACACGGTGAGCGTCGAGGTCAAGGTCACGTGCTTGTCGACCAGCTTCCTGACCAGCGCCTTGAACGGCTCGCCGTTTTCGTCGAGCGCGGCGATGGTCTGCTGGCCGCGCGCCTGACCGGGACACACGTCCGGCTGTTTGTCCGATACGAAATCAGTGGCGGCAAAGAACCCGTGCTCGAGGTTGTCGATCCCGAGATCCGCGGCCTCGCCGTAGGTGACGGAACACAGGTGCCCGGTGGTCTTCATTCCGCGTCGATGCCCTTCGTCGATCGCGCCCTTCAGCGACGCGCGCGAAATCTGCATGTAGGCCTTGAGTGACGTCGAGCCCTGATCCGCCCAGTACGCCACGTGCGTGCGCGCCTGCGCGGCGCTTTCGACCGTGTGCATCTGCAGGAACGTGTTCGGACCGTTGACGTACGGCGCAGTGGCATCGATCAGGGGACCCGGCAGTTCACCAGCGGCGATGCGCCTGGCGATGTTGATGTCCATGATCCCGTTGACGTTCCCTGCGGTTCGCATCGTGGTGACGCCGCCCGCGAGGTACAGACGCGAGAAACTGACGCCGAGCTGACCGTACACGCCGGGACCGGTCGTGTAGTACAGGTGCTCGTGCATCATGACGAGACCGGGAATCACACTCTTGCCGGCGAGATCGATGACCGTCGCGCCAGCCGGCGGCGCCACCCGCGCCGCGTCACCGAGGCCGACGATGTTGCCGTCGCGCATGACGATGGTCTGATCGTCGCGGGCCGCAGCGCCGGTGCCGTCGATCACACGCACGTGGGTGAGAGCGATCGCAGGCGCCTGGATCTTGACGAACGCGGCGACCGCATTCGGATTCTGCTGCGCCAGGAGGTGCGACGCCGCTGCCGTCGCGAGCGCGGTCACAATCAGCAAGGCCGTCTTGATCCGACCGTTCATCGCACGACCTCCGCGGCGATCGCGCCAAGGTCGTCCTGTCCGTGCCCCTTCGCGATCGCGTCGTCCATCGCCCTGGCGATGCCGGGCAGCACGGTCAGCGGCTGACCGGCCGCCGCTTCGAGCATCAGGCGCATGTCCTTTCGAGCCATCGTCAACTCGAACGTCGCCTGAAAGTCGCCGAGCGCCATTTTTTCGCCGCGCGATTTGATCAGCCCGCCCGGCTGGAACTTCTCGAACACCTTGAGCGCCTCGGTCGGCGCGATGCCCAGGCCCTTCGCCATGGCAAAGACGTCGGAGACGCCCGCGGCAATGACGAACAGCATCGAGTTGCCGAAAATCTTGTAGGCGGCAGCCAGCTCCGGCTGCTCGCCGAGGTACCAGACTTCGCCGGTCATCTTCTCGACCTCGTCGAGCACCTCGTCGAAGACCTCCTGCGGACCAGAGGCGAGCATGATGCCGACACCGTCGCGCGCCATCGGCGGCGACATGAACACCGGCGCGTGCAGGAACCTGATGCCGGCCGCCTGCAGGCGTGGGAGACGCGCCTTCGTTCCCGCCGGAGAGGTCGTCGAGTGATCGACGATCACCGCACCAGGCTTCAGCCTCGGCGTCACCTGCGCCAGAATCTGATCGACGACGCCATCGTCAGGCAGACAGAAATGGACGTGATCGGCGGCGGCTACTGCATCCTCGGGCGTCGCAGCTACGCTGGCGCCGAACTGTTCAAGGGCGCGCGCCTTCGCCTCGGTGCGATTCCACACCGTCACCTGGTCGCCGCGGCGCAGCATGCCCTCGACCATCGCGCCACCCAGCAATCCCGTCCCCAGAAATCCGACAGTCGCCATCGCAAACCTCCCGGTAGAATCTACTCCAGTGCCGACCGTCCGCCGAATCCTGAGCCTCGCCACGGTGGTCGTCGTCGTTGGTCCGGTTATCGCGAGTGGTCCGGCAAAAGCCGGAGACTACTTCGGAGCCACCGGTCCGGCTAAAGCCGGACACTACGTCGTCGCCGCCGGCTTCGGCGGAAGCCGGACACTACGTCGCGGCGTCAGCGGCGCCGCCGACGCTGCTGCGCTGGGCCGGCGATCCGGAAGGCGGCGCGCCGTTTGTCGAGGCCGATCCGTCGCATCCGGACGAGGTCGTCGGGTTCGACGTCGAAGTCGCCAACGTCCTGGCACGTGGCCTCGGGCGGACGGCGTCGTTCACCAACGTGAACTTCAATTCGATCGACCAGAGCATCGCGCGCGGTGACGCTGACGTCGGCATGAGCGGCATCGAAGACACGCCGGCGCGCCGCGCGACGCTGGCAGTCACGGTGCCGTACTACGAGTTCCGCGAAGTCCTGAGCGTGCGCGACGCCGACGCGGCGGCCGTTCACGCGCTCGGCGATCTGCGCGGCAGGACAGTCGCGACGCTCGCCGGCACGATTGCCTACGAGATCCTGCTGCGGGCGGCCCGCGACTACGGCGTCAAGGTCGCGTCATACGAAGACGACGTCCATCCGTTCAGCGACCTGGCGATCGGCCGCGTCGACGCCGTGCTTCTCGACAACGTGCTCGCGGAGCGGCGTCATCGCACGATCCGCGGATTCACCATCCTGCCGCAGACGGTGGCGATCGGCCATTACGTCGGCGTGCTGGCGCTCGCAAGAACGCGCCGCTTCGCGACCGCATGAACGAAATTCTGAAGACCGCGATGCGGGACGGCACGCTCGAGCGGATCTTCCGCAAGTGGTCGGTCTGGAACGAGGATCAGCCGGCGCTGTACGCCAGACTGCTGGCCGGCGACGCCGGTGCCGGCGGTCACCGGACTCGACCCGGCCGCAACGACAACAGCGGCGCCACTGTCCGGGTGGGACGCGGCGCGGCAGTATTTTCCGTCGCTGCTCCGCGCCTCCGCTCGTCACCATCGTCCTGTCGTGCCTGTCGATGGCGCTGGCGGTCGGCCTTGGCGTCGTCATCGCGACCGGCCGCGTCTACGGCGGCCGGCTGGCGAGAATCGGGCTCACCTCGTACGTCGAACTGATCCGCGGCACGCCGATTCTGCTGCAGCTGTTCGTGCTCTACTACGGGCTCGCCGCGGCGATTCGCCTGCCGGCGTTCGTCGCGGCGCTGCTCGGTCTCGCGCTCAACTACGCGGCTTACGAGAGCGAGATCTATCGCTCCGCGCTCGAGGCGATTTCGTCCGGCCAGCTCGAGGCCGCCCGGACGCTGGGTCTGAGCGAGGGTCAGGTGCTGCGGCTGGTCCGCGCGCCGCAGGCGTTTCGACTGGCGCTGGCGCCGATGACCAACGACTTCGTCGCGCTGCTGAAGGACTCCTCGCTGGTCTCGGTGCTGACCGTGCTCGAGCTGACCAAGCAGACGCAAATCTTCGCGACCAACCTGGGCAGCTGGGTGGTGCCCGGCCTGCTGTGCGCGGGCCTCTACCTCGCGATGTCGCTCCCGCTCGCTGCGCTGGCGCGGCGGCTCGAGCAGCAATGGCGGACGCCGACGCCATGAACTCCGCCACGACACCCGTAGTTCGCGTGGACGGCGTGCACCTGCGGCGCGGGTCGCGGCCGATTCTGAATGGCGTCAGCCTCGACGCGGCACGCGGCGAGCTGGTCGCGGTGATGGGACCGTCCGGATCGGGGAAGACGACGATCCTGCGCGCGGTCGCCGGACTCGAGCCGTTCGACGCCGGCCGAATCGTGGTGGACGGAGTGACACTGTCCGGCGGCGCGCCGATTTCGCCGCCGATCTTGCGGGATCTGCGACGCAAGGTCGGCATGGTCTTCCAGTTTCACTGCCTGTTCGAGCATCTGTCGGCGCTGAAGAACGTGTGCCTGGCGCCGGTCCACGCGCACGGCATGGCGCCGGCGGATGCCGAACGGCGCGGCGGGGCGCTGCTGTCGGCGTTCGGCGTCGAGCATCGCGCCGCCGCACTGCCGCGCGAGCTGTCGGGCGGCGAGGCTCAGCGCGTCGCGATCGCGCGAGCACTGGCCGTCGATCCGCCGGTCCTGCTGATGGACGAACCGACCGCCTCGCTCGATCCGGAGCGTCGAACCGAACTCGGCACGCTGCTGCGCGGTCTCCTGGATCAGGGGCGAACGCTGCTGGTCTCGACGCACGACGAGGACTTCGCGCGCGATTTCGCGACGCGCATCGTGCGGCTCCGCGACGGCGTCATCGTTTGACAATCGGACGATACAAGCCAGAAGCGACGTCCACGACGATGTGTAACGCAGAGACCGCGGAGCACGCAGAGAGAAGACACTTGATCCTCTGCGTGAGCGTGTGGCGCGGCCCTGCTGCGTGTGGCGCGGCCCTTTCAGGGCCGCGAGCCCGCGATCGCGAGGCCGCGCGCTACATCGGCGGGAATCGGCTGCCGACGAACAGGTCATAGATCCAGCCGCCGAGCACCGCACCCAGACACGGCGCGACGATCGGAACCCACCACCAGCTGTTGCCGGCGCGGAACACTTCCCCGCCCCAACCGGCCACGAAGGTGAAGAGACGTGGAGCCGAAGTCGCGCGCTGGGTTAATCGCATAGCCTGAGTTGAACCCGAAGCTCGCGCCAATCAACAGGACCAGCAATCCGACGATCACCGGCGCCACGCCAGCGGGCGCGGGCGAATTGCGGCTGTCCGTGATCCCGAAGATCACGCCAACCAGCAACGCCGTGCCGACGACCTGATCGATGAATCCACCTGGAAACACGCTGAGGAACGGCTGCGGATACGTGGCCCAGATGCCGGCGGTGCCCTGCGCCCCGAGCACCTGCCGCACGCCGCCGTCGAACGCCCCGAGAGCCTCGTGATACGTAATGAACACCACCACCGACGCGACGAAGGCGCCGGCGAACTGCGCCAGCGAATACGGCAGCACCTTGCCGCCACGGAAATTGACGATGGACCGCGAGAGCCAGCGTCACCGCCGGATTCAGGTGCGCGCCGGACACGCCGGCGGCGACGTAGCACCCCATCGTGACCGCCAGCCCCCACGCGATGTTGATCGACAGCGTCGGTGCCGGCGGTCTGCTTGCTCAACACCACCTGCGCGACGACGCCGACGCCGAACACGATCAGGACGAAGGTGCCGAGGAATTCGGCCAGCAGCTCGCGCGTCAGGTCTCGTGACATGGGCGGTATTGTAGACTGACTGTCCGGCTGAAGCCGGACACTACAGAGACCCATGCCATACATCCTCGCGCTCGATCAGGGCACCACCAGCTCCCGCGCGATCGTGTTCGACCAGAGCGGCGCGATCAGCGCGGTCGCGCAAAAGGAATTCACCCAGATCTTTCCGTCAGCCCGGCTGGGTCGAGCACGACCCGCAGGAAATCTGGGCGTCGCAGATCGGCGTCGCGGTCGAAGCGCTCGGCCGCGTTCACGCGCGCCCGGGCGACCTCGCCGCCATCGGCATCACCAACCAGCGCGAAACCACCATCGTCTGGGACCGCGACACCGGCGCGCCGGTCTACAACGCCATCGTCTGGCAGGATCGCCGGACCGCGGACTATTGCGAGCGGTTGAAGGCGGACGGCGCCGGCGACATGGTGCAGGCCAGGACCGGACTGCTCATCGACGCGTATTTTTCGGCCAGCAAGATCCGCTGGATTCTCGACAACGTTCCAGGCGCGCGCGCTCGCGCCGACGCCGGCAAGCTCGCGTTCGGCACCGTCGACTCGTGGCTGGTCTGGAAGCTGACCAACCATACGCAGCACGTCACCGACGTCAGCAACGCATCGCGCACGATGCTGTTCAACATCCACACGCCTGGAATGGGACGACGAACTGCTGCGGCTGTTCGGGATTCCGGCGAGCATGCTGCCAGATGTCCGCTCGTCGAGCGAGGTCTACGGACACACGAGCGCGTCACTCGGCGTGGACGGCGTTCCGATCGCCGGCATCGCCGGCGATCAGCAGGCGGCGCTGTTCGGCCAGATGTGCCGGCAGCCGGGCATGTCCAAGAACACCTACGGCACCGGCTGCTTCCTGCTGCAGAACATCGGCACGACGCCAACGCGGTCGCATCAGCAACTGGTGACGACGGTCGCGTGGCAGGTCGGCGGCCGTACCGAGTACGCGCTCGAGGGCAGCGTGTTCATCGGCGGCGCGGTCGTGCAATGGATTCGCGACGGCCTCGGCCTGATTCGCAATGCTGCCGACATCGAGGCACTGGCGAACAGCGTCGCGGACAACGGCGGCGTCTACCTCGTGCCCGCATTCGCCGGGCTCGGCGCGCCGCACTGGGATCCGTACGCACGCGGAACGATCGTCGGCATCACGCGCGGCGTGACGGCGGGCCACATCGCGCGAGCGGCGCTCGAAAGCATCGCGTATCAGGTCGCGGATCTGCTCGATGCGATGGCCGCCGACTCAGGCATCGCGCTGAAGGAACTGCGCGTGGACGGCGGCGCCGCCGGCAACAACACGCTGATGCAGTTTCAGGCGGATCTGCTCGGCGTCCCGGTCGTGCGACCAGCGGTCACCGAAACCACGGCGCTCGGCGCCGCGTACCTTGCCGGCCTGGCCGTCGGTTACTGGCCGTCGGTCGACGCGATCACCGGGCAGTGGCAGGTCGATCGGCGGTTCGATCCGGTGATGCCGCGCAGCACGGCGTCATCGCTTCGCGAGCGCTGGACCGCCGCACTGCATCGCTCGAAGGGTTGGGAGCCGGGACCGGCCTGATTCCGCCGACGCTGTCGGTCCTGGACTCGGTGTAGCGCGACCCGTTCAGGGTCGCGTGAGAGGCGGGCCTGAACGGCCCGCGCCACGTCGCTGGCAAACACTTCAATCGGCGCGGAGCGCCTGCATCGGATCGACGCGTGCTGCGCGCAGCGCGGGAATCGCGGTCGCCGCGGCGGCGGTCGCGATCAGCGCCAGCGGTACGCCGATGAACACGAACGGATCGGCCGGGGCGACGGCAAACAGCATCCCACGGAGCAGCTGCGCCAGTCCGTACGCGAGCGCAGCGCCCATGGCGATGCCGGCGAGCGCCAGCCGCAGGCCCTGGCCCATCACGAGGCGCAGGATGTCAATCGATGCGGCGCCCATCGCCATTCGCACGCCGATCTCTGCCGTGCGCCGGCTGACTGCGTAGGCCATCACCCCGTAAACACCCGCCATGGCAAGCAACAACGCCAGCGCGGCAAATGTGCCGACGAGCAGCGTCCTGAACCGCGGCGTCGCCACCGACGAGGACATGGTCTCGGTCATGGTGGTCGCGCGCATCGGGATGTCGGGGTCGGCGGCGCGGATCGTGTCGCGGAACGCGTTGGCCACCGTCATCGGCTCGACGCTGGCGCGCGCAACCAGCGTCAGTGCCGAGCCGTAAGACGGATGCTGCTCGTATGGCATGTACAGCTCCGGCCGCGGCGCCAGCGACGGATCATACTCGCGCACGTTGCCGACGACGCCGACGATGGTCATGAAGCGCGGCGTGTCGAGGCCGCACATGATGCGGCGGCCGATCGGATCGCCGCCGGGAAATGCCTGGCGCGCGAGCGCCTGGTTGACGATCGCGACCAACGGGGCCTCGAATTCGTCGCGCGACGAGAAATCGCGGCCGGCGGCGATCGGAATCGTCATGGTGCGGAAGTAATCGGGCGTCACGACCGTGAACACTGCCTGCGGCGCGGTGACGCCGAGGACGTCCGGACCGAGTCCACCTTCGAGCCAGTAGCCGCCGTTCGAGTGAAGGGCGCCGCCGGGCAGGCCTCGAACGCCGGCGACCGAGGTCACGCCGGGGATCGCAGCGAGGCGAGGCAGGAGCGAGGCGTAGATCGCGGTCGCCCGCCGCGCACCGCCAACGTCGTGTGACGGGACTGTCGTCCGCACGACCAGCACGCGATCGGTGCTGAAACCGAGCTCGACCCGGCTGAGGGCGACGAAACTGCGCACCAGCAGCGACGCACCGACCACGAGCGCCACCGCCAGTGCGATCTCCGCGACGACCAGCGCATTTCGAAGACGGGAACCGCCGCCCGAAGTCCCCCGCCCACCTTGACGCAGTGAGAGATTGAGATCGACACGCGATGCCTGCACGGCCGGCACCACGCCGAACAGCAGGCTCGCGGCGATCGATGCCGCCAGGGTGAACGCCAGGACGCGACCGTCGATGCCAATCTCCGCCGCCCGCGGCAGTCCTTCCGGCGCCAGGGCGACGAAGGCGGCGACGCCCCAGCGCGCCAACAGCAGGCCCGCACCCGCCGACACCGCCGCGAGCAGGAGGCTCTCGGTCATCAGCTGCGCCACGATTCGGCGACGGCCGGCTCCGAGCGCCGCGCGCACGGCGAGTTCGCTGGTGCGCCCGGTTGCGCGCGCCATCAGCAGGTTCGCGACATTGGCGCAGGCGATCAGCAGCACGAGACCGACGGTGCCGAGCAGCAGTAGCAGCGTCGGCCTGGAATCGCCGACCAGTTGCTCACGCAGCGGCACCACGGCGGCGCCTTTTCCGACGTTGCTCGATGGATACTGCGCGGCGAGACGCGCGGCCACCGTCGACAGGTCAGCCTGCGCATGCGCAAGCCCGGCATCGTCTTTCAGACGCGCGACGACGAGATAGTTGTGCGCGGATCGGGAAGTCGAGGCTGGTGATTCGGTCGGCAGATACCAGACGTCGGTGTGTCCCGGGAACCCGAACCCCGGCGGCATCACGCCGACGATCGTCATCGCGCGCTGCTCGAACGAGATGGTGCGGCCGATCGCGTCCGCGGCGCCGTTGAATCGGCGCATCCACAAATCGTGACCGATCACGACGGACGTCGCGTCATCGTTCGACCCGTGGGGCCCGACGGTCCGGCCGAGCGCCGGCTCGACGCCGAACACGTCGAAGAACTCCGGGCCCACCAGCGTGACCGTCCCGTACTCGGCCTTCCCGCCGACGTTGACGCTCGTCTCATCGTCGGCGTACGCGGCCATCGCGGCGAACGACGAAGTCCCGTCGTGCCAGTCCTGAAAGTCAGGGCCGGACACTGTGCCGCGGCGTCCGGTCTTCTGCCACTGCGTGGTGAGGGCGACGATGCGATCGGGACGGTGGTAGTCGAGCGGCCGCAGCAGGACGGCGTTGACGGCGCTGAAAATCGCGGCGTTGGCGCCGATGCCAAGCGCCAGCGTGCCGATCGCCAGCAGGGCGAACGCCGGCTGGCGGAAGAGCGAGCGAACCGCGTAGCGAAGATCCTGCAGCACGACAGCCATCGAGTCCTCCGGACGCCGGGTTAGACGAAAAACGCCGCGGAGAACGTTTGATGGCTGTTCTATGCCGCGAGACTGGTACGCTTGACCACTTTTCGCGAAGCGGCCAGCCGACGGAGCGCCAGGGCCAGGCCGGTGTAAACGAGGAAGGCACCGCCGACGCATGCCACCCCGGCGGCGATCTGGCCCGGCAGGCCGGCCAGCTCCCCGGTATGGCCGAAACGAACCCAGCCACGCCACTTCTGGCCTCGGCTCTGCTGATCGTATGGCTCCCATTTCACCACCGCCGCGGTCCTGGCGTTAACCGTCAGCTGCGAGCGGGCGAAGGCGTTCCACGAACGCGCGTCAACGATCGAGAACGTCATCGGCGCACCGGCGCGCGCAGGCAGCCGAGCCGTGATCGACTTCCACGTCGGGACCTGCTCGATTGCGCGTGTCCACGCCTGGTCGAGCGTGTCGAGCGCCGGTGCGCCAGGTCCTTCGCCGTCGCGTGCCTGGCCACGTCCCTCGCCTTCGCGCGCCTGGGCGTTCGGTCCACCAGCCGGTCGGCCCGGTCCTCCCGGCCCGCCACCAGGACCGCCAGGTCCGGCGTTCGTCACAGGCAGCGGACTGCCGGCGAGCCGATACAGCGTGGCGTTGGCCCACGGATACGACATCACCACGCCGGTGATCGTCAGGATGACGAGGATCGGCGCGCACCAGAGTCCGATCACGTTGTGCCAGTTGAAATCGCGCGCCCGGCCGCCGCGTGCAGCTGCGGAACCAGAGCACGGCGCGGACGTTCGACCACGACCACGTGCGCGGCAGCCAGAGGTACGGCCCGGTGATCGCGAGAAAGAAGAACGCGAGGTTCGCCGCGCCGGTGACCGATCGCGCTGTCGTCCGATGGTCACCGGACACGGCGAGCCATCGATGCCAGTCCTCGACGCTGCGGAAGAACTGCTGTGCGCCCTTCGAGCCTTCGCCGAGCACTGCGCCAGAATACGGATCGACATAGACGGTGCCGTCGCGGCCGAGCGCCACCGCGACCGAGGCCGCCGGATCGGCGAGCACGGTCACACTTGCCGGGCGCGCCTCGGAGCGCGACGCCTTCACCGACGCGAGCAGCGCCTCGGGCCCCAGCCGCGATGCGCCAGGCGGCGGCGTCACCGTTCGCACCTTTGACTCGATGACGGTCAGAATCTGCGGTTTGAGTGCCAGCAGCGCGCCGGTCACCGACATCACCAGGATGACAAGGCCCGCGACCACTCCGGCCACGAGGTGCATCCAGAACACGATCGAGCGCACCGTTTTCATCAGAGCTCCGCCCAGCGACGCAGAAGGTTGTGGTAGACGCCGGTCAGCGGCACCGCCGCCGCGTGCGCCGGAGTGTCGAGGTTGATCCGCTGAATCGCGGTATCGAGATCGAACAGCAGTGTTCGCGCGCCGTCGTCGCGCACCATGCTTTGAATCCAGAAGAACGAGGCGACGCGCGCGCCGCGCGTGACCGGGCGAACGTGATGGAGGCTGGTCGACGGATACAGGACCAGGTCGCCGGCGGGCAGCTTCACGCTGTGCAGCCCGTAGGTGTCCTCGACCTGCAGTTCGCCACCGTCGAACTCGTCGGGACCGGACAGGAACAGAGTCGCGGAGAGGTCGGTCCGGATGCGGTGTGGCGTTCCCGGAATCTGCCGGATCGCGTTGTCGACGTGCGTGCCGAAGGCGTGTCCGCCGCGGTAGCGATTGAACAGCGGCGGAAACACCTCGCCGGAAGCGCCGCCGAAATGAAGAGCGGATTCTGCCCGAGCGCGCCGAGGATCATCTCGCCGAGCTGACGCGCGATCGGATGATCCTCGGGCAGCTGCTCGTTGTCCTTGGCCCTCGCTGACTGCGCGCCGGCGGTGATCGCGGCCGTCCACCCAGTTCGGCCTGGTCGAGCAGCTGACGGGCGTGGCTGACCTGTTCTGACGTCAGCAGATCCGGAATCGTGAGAAGCACGGCGGTCCTTTCGTTCAGTACTTGAAGTTCAGACCGAGCAGCGCCGTGCGGCCGGCTCCCGGAACGATGTGTCCTGGATGGATCTGATCGAAGTAGTACGCGTTGGCGAGGTTGTTGACGTTGAGTTGCACTTCGATCCGCGGCCCGAACGCACGCTTGGCCATCGCGTTGCCGGTCCAGTAGCCCGGCAGCGCCTTGAGCAGGCCGGTGGTCGGGTCGTACGGCGCGGTGGTGCTCGCCGTCCGCATGCCGACGTAATTCGCGCCGGCGCCGGCTTCGAGGTGCCATGGCAGCGAGAACGTGCTCCACGTGGTGAAGGTGTTGCGAGGCACGTTCGCCAGCTGGCTTCCGACCGCAGCCGGATAGGCCACCGACTTGATCAGCGTCGCATCGAGGAACGCGTAGCTCGCCATCACGTTCCAGCGATCGACGATGCGGGCGTTGATGTCGCCTTCGATGCCGTTGACGCGCTGCGTGCCGGACAGCACGTTGAGCAGCGCGTTGTTCGGATCGGGCTCGCGGGCGTTGAGCTTCTCGGTCTGAAACACCGCCGCCCGAGCCGACAGACGTCCGCCGACCGCGTCCCACTTGGTGCCGACTTCGAGCGTCCGGTTGCTCTCCGGCGGCAGGCTGACCGTCGCCGCGCTCAACGAGAGCGCCTCGGCCGATGGATTGAAGGACGTGCCGTAGTCGAGATAGACGCTGCCGCTTGGCCTGGGCTTGAAGACCACGGCGCCGCGCCAGCTCGGGGCCGCGTCAACGCGCGTAAAAGCGGTCGCGACGCCGACCGACTGCGATGACGTCGGCATCGAAGCGGTCCCAGCGCGCGCCGCCCATGACGTCCAGCCGCTCAGTCAAGCTCACCGTGTCCAGCGCGTAGACCCCGACGCTCACCGCCGCGGCATCGACGTTCGAACTGATGGTCGGTGTGCCGGCGAAGGCCTGGTTGGGGTTCGGGGTCACCAGGCTGGTGTTCGGCACGCCGGCAAACGTCGTGCGGATCGGATCGGAGGTTTCGTGCGACAACTCCAGGCCGGTGACCAGCGCGTGGCTGACCCCGCCGGTGCGGAAATGGCTGGTCACGTCGAACTGGTTCTGGAGGAAGGTTTCTGTGCTGTCGACCGTGATCTGGTTGCGATCGACGAGGATCTTGTCGATCGGAGTGGCCGCGGTGACACTCGTCGGCACCTTGGCTTCGGTGATCTGCGCCTGACGTCCGTAGTTGGCGTAGCGCAGTTGATCGGTGACGACGACATTCGGCGAAACCGTGTGCTCGACTTTGGCCCCCGCGATGTCGACCCGCGTGTCGAGGAAGTTGGTGTTGGCAAAGCCGTAGTAGTTGCTGCGATCGACCGGCGCCGGCGCGTTGAACAGCCACGGGATCCCGTAGTCCGGGATGTCGTTCTCCGCCTGGTGGAGGTAAGTGAACGTCGCGTGGGTCGCTTTGCCGAGACCAACGGAGAGCGACGGCGCGACGCCGTAGCGCTTGTTTTCGGCGATGTCACGTTCGGCGACATCCGCCTGGGTCGCCATCAGGTTCAAGCGGAATGCTCCGCCGTCGCCGAGCACCGGCAGCGCCTGGTTGAGGTCGAGCGTGGCCCGCTGCGTCATGTCGCTGCCGAGCATCGCGGTGCCACGGAAGAACGACTGGGTCTCCGGCTGCTTCGATGCCTGATTGAGGACGCCGCCGGTCGTGCCCCGGCCAAAGGCGACAGACGAGGGTCCCTTCAGAACCTGGACCTGCTCCTGGTTGAACGGATCGCGATAGTAGCTGCCGAAGTCGCGCATGCCGTCGATGAAGATGTCGTTGCGCGCAGTGAATCCGCGAATCGTCAGGTTGTCGCCCTGCGCGCCGCCCTCGCCCGCCGCGATGCTGATGCCGGCGACGTTACGCACGGCGTCGCGCAGCGTGGTGACACCCTGATCGGCGAGCGTCTGGCTGGTGACGACGTCGATGGACTGCGGTGTGTCGAGCAGCGGCTCGGTGAACTTCGGCGACGGCAGCATCGCGGCCTGGCCGGTGACGTCGACCTGCTCGGACGCGCGGAACTCGATGACCACCGTATCAGTCTGGGTGTAGTGATAGCTGAGCGTGGTGCCGGCGAGCGCGCGCTCGATGGCGTGCTCGGCGGTGAACGTCCCGCTGACGCCGGGCGAGTAGATGGCGCCGAAAGTCTCGTCCGGCAGAAGAATATTGAGGTGGGTTGTCTGCCTCAGCGACGCGAGCACGCCCGAGAGCGGTCCGCCGGCGATCTCGAACTTCTGCGCGGCGTCGGTTGACACCGCGGCCGCCTGCGACTGGAGCGCGCGGCTCGCTCGAAGCAGGGCCTCGAGATCTCCTGCCAGTACGGGTCTGGCGTTGAACGCGGCCGACGCGGCAAACACGCCAACCATGGCCTGCTTTCTGAGCTTCTTTCGTCGAGCTGAGCGACTCACGTATTCCTCCACTGGCACTACGAGCCGCTCCTCACGGCTCCGATAGAATGGAGGAGCCGAACGGTCACGCCTCGTGTGTGATAAACGGTTCTGAACCGGACCTTGTCGTCTCGGCACCCGCCGGATGTTCACGCATCCGGCGGGCTCTTCAACTACTAAATGAGATTGAGTCTCACTTTCAGTTGCCCAGCATATCTCCGACCTAATTGGTCGGTCAAGTGTTACCGACAGCCCATGGGCCGTCGTCTCGTTCCAGCCATCGCCACCCTGGTTCTGTTGCTCGCGCCAGCGATCAGCGCCGCGCCGCCGCAGAAAATCAAACGACCGCCGCCGAAGCGTCCGGCTGCGCCTGTGCCGATGCTGATCGTCCCGCCCGCCACGCGACTGCTGGTCATCGCGCCGCACCCCGACGATGAGGTGCTCGGCGCCGGCGGGTTGATGCAGCGTGTCTACGAAGGCGGCGGCGCGATCCGCGTCGTCTACCTCACCGACGGCGACGGCTATCCGGAAGGAGTCCAGGAGGAAGACCACATCGAGTCGCCGACGCCGAACGACTACCGCGGCTACGGACGCCGGCGGCGGCGCGAGGCGCGTGCGGCGCTGACCACGCTCGGCCTCGGCGCCTCGGCCTACACCTACACCTTCCTCAGCTTCCCCGACGGCGGTCTGTGCCAGTTGATGCGGACCTACTGGTCGGATCGGCGCCGCGCCTATCGTTCGCCGTACACGCGGCTCGATCGGCCGCCGGCGTCAGAAGTGCTGGTGCCGTCCACCGAGTACCGCGGCGAGGATCTCACGCAGGAAATCGCGCAGATCATCGGCGACTTCAAGCCGACGCTGATCGTCGTCCCTCGCAAGGAAGACCAGCATCCCGATCACTGCGCGGCGTGGTTTTTCCTGGCCGACGCGCTGACCGCCGTGCGCCGCGTCCATCCGGAATTTTCCACCGACGTCATCAACTACATCGTGCACTTCTACGGCTGGCCGTTCGAGGACGAGGGCCCGCGGCTGACGCCGCCGCCGGGGCTGCGCGGCGGCACCTCCGGCTGGATGCGATTTGCGCTGACGCCGGCCGAAGCGCGCGCCAAGCGCCTCGCGCTGCGGCGCTTCGAAACGCAGATGCACGTCATGGACTGGTTCCTCGACGGCTTCGCGCGCTCGAACGAAGTCTTTTCGCGGCCGGCCTCGACGCGCGTGGTCCTGCCCAGCCGCCGCAGTCCCTGTTGTGATCAGTAGCATCGCCGCGCCGGCGTCTCGTTGGCGGCTCGATTCACTGGACGTGTTTCGCGGCATGACCATCGCCGCGATGATCCTGGTCAGCACGCCGGGAACCTGGAACGCCGTCTATGCTCCGCTCGACCACGCGGCGTGGAACGGCTGGACGCCGACGGATCTCGTCTTCCCGTTCCTGTTGTTCGCGATGGGAGCGGCGGTGCCATTCGCACTCGCCCGCCGCCGCGCCGCGGCAGCGCGCACCAGCGTTCACGTGATCCGGCGCGCCGCGATCCTGTTTGCGCTCGGTCTCCTGCTCAACGCCATCGAGCTCCCACCGCCGCTGCGGTGGGCGACGTTCAGGATTCCGGGCGTGCTGCAGCGCATCGCGGTCGTCTACGTCGCGGTCGCGTGGCTGACCGAACGTGTCTCGTTTCGCGGCCAGGTCGCGTTCGCGATCGCGGCGCTCGGCGGCTACTGGGCCGCGATGCTGTTGATTCCCGTGCCCGGGATCGGCGCCGGCATTCTGACCCCGCACGGCAACCTCGCGTCGTATCTCGATCGTGCGCTCTTCGGGCAGCACATGCTCAACCCGGTCTGGGATCCGGAGGGCCTGTTGAGCACGATCCCGGCGATCGTGACGGCGCTCGGCGGCGTCTTTGCCGGAGACTGGCTGAGCGAGGCTGGCCCGCACCGTACGCTGTGGCTCTGGCTCGCAGGACTGACCGCGATGCTGGCGGGGCTGATGTGGAGCCGCGTTTTCCCTCTGAACAAGAACCTCTGGACCAGTTCCTTCGCGCTCTTCTCCGCGGGTTTCGCCGCACAACTGCTGGCGCTGCTGCACTGGGTGGTGGACGAGCGGCGGTGGCGCAGATGGTCGAAGCCGTTCACCGCGTTCGGACGGAATCCGCTCGCCGCGTATTTCCTGTCGGTCGGCCTGGACAGCCTGCTCACGCGCTGGACCACCGGCCAGGGCGCGTCGTTCAAGAGCGTCATCTACCGCGACACGTTCGTGGCGTTCCTGCGGCCGACCTTCAGCGCCGAAACCGCGTCGCTCGCCTACGCCCTCGTCTACGTCGTCCTGTGGGCCGTCGTGCTCAACGAGCTGCACCGGCGGCGCTGTGTTCCTGAGCGTCTGAAGGTATCATCGCGTGCAGTGACTCCGGCATCCCTCGATGCGCCCGACGCGGCGCCACGCCGCGGCTGGTACCGCGAAGTCACCGCCACTCAGTGGAAAGTCTTCGCCGGCTGTTACCTCGGCTGGGTGCTCGACGGGTTCGACTTCACGATCCTGACCTTCCTGCTGATCGACATCCAGCGCAGCTTCACCGTGGACAAGGCGCTCGCCGGCGCGCTCGGGACGGTGACGCTGATCTTCCGGGTCGCCGGCGGCATCGGCGCGGGCACCGCCGCGGATCGCTGGGGCCGCAAGGGTCCGCTGATGTTCTCGATCCTGTGGTACTCGGTGTTTTCGTTCCTCGGCGGCTTCTCGACGTCGTACGGGATGCTGTTCGCGGTTCGCGCGCTGTTCGGCATCGGCATGGGCGGCGTGTGGGCGGCAGGCATGCCGCTGACGCTCGAGCACTGGCCGCCGCACCTGCGCGGCACCGCGTCGGGTCTGATGCAGGGCGGCTACTCGATGGGATTCCTGCTCTCGTCGCTGGTCTTCCAGTTCGGGTATCCGCTGGTGAATCACGGCACCGACATGGGCTGGCGCGTGATGCTGTGGATCGGCATCCTGCCGTCGCTGCTGGTGTTCTTCGTCATGCGGAGCGTCGACGAGAGCCCGGTCTGGCTCGATCGCCAGCGTCACCTGAAGGAACACCGCCAGCGCGACTCGCTGTCGTTGACCCGGCTGTTCGCGCCCGATCTGATCTGGACGACCCTGCACACGTCGCTGCTCATGGGTGCATTCCTGTTCATGTACCACTCGATCACCTACTGGTATCCGACCCTGATCGGGCAGATGCACCGGCAGACGCTGCCGTTTCTCGCGGCATTGAACATCGGCGGCATCACCGGCGCGCTGGCCTTCGGACGGCTCTCCGAGGGCCGGCTCGGACGCCGGGGATCGGCGACCTTGTCCACGATGATCGGCGTGCTGTTCATTCCGCTGTTCGTGTTCACGAACAACGGTGCGCTGCTGCTGGTCGGCGCGCTGGCGATGGGTTTTTTCGGCGCCGGCAACTTCGGTGTCGTGCCGGGATACCTGGCGGAGCGCTTCCCTACCGTGGCCCGAGCGGTCGGCGCCGGCTTCGCCTATCACGTCGGGGCGGGGCTCGGCTCCTTCACGCCGACGCTGGTCGGCATGCTCCAGGATCGCGGGCCTGCCGCTGGCGACGGCAATGGCGGCCTGTATCGCCGGCTCCGGCACACTGGTCAGCCTCTTGATCTGGCTCGGTCCCGAGACGCGCGGGCGGCATTTCAAGGCCGACAGCTAACGCGCTGTCCAGAGGTGTAGTGTCCGCCTTCAGGCGGACCACGCGAAGTCCGGCTGAAGCCGGACACTACGAACGATCAGGAACCGCCATCGCCCGCGCGCGAGCGAAAAAACGACGCAGCAGCCATAAGTCGATCGCGACGACGATCGCCATCACACTGAACGCGGCACTGCCGTCCACCAGATGCAGCTGCCGCAGCAGCACGGATACGCCAAACGAAACGATCCACGCATCGAAGCTCATCGACACGCGCCGGAACGTCTCGGCGTCCATGTGACGAATGGCCAGCGTGCCCAGCGGCACGCCGATCGCGACGCTGGGTATGATCCACGGCAGCAGCGCAACGCTGTCGCGGATGAACAGGCCGCTGGCCAGGTACGCCGCCGCGGTCATCGTCGATTCGGCGAGTCTGACAAATCCGAGCGCGGCGCGGAATTCCCGCTTCGAGAACCCCTGGTTGTTCAGCGCCAGCGCGAGCGGCGGTCCGGAGATCGTCGTCACCGCGTAGAGCACGCCGACGCCGCCGCCAAAGAACAGGCCCGCGGCCCGCTCGGCCCGGATCGGGCGCCGATAACCGATCGCCTGGATCAGAATCAGCGGCAACAGCACCACATAGGTGCCGAACTTCAACCAGTCCGGACTCGCGGTGGACACGATGAACGTGCCCGCGACGACGCCGGGCGCGAGACCGATCGTCACCGGCAGCACCCGGCGCCAGACCTGCGGCAGCGCCGAACGGTTGACCCAGAGCACGTAGGCGTTGAGCGCCACCTCGAGCAGGACCAGCGCCGGAGTCAGCGTGCGGTTGCTCAGAAACAGCAGCGCGAGCGGAACGGTGAGCGACGAAAATCCGTAGCCGAGCGCGCCGTTGACGAACGCCGCGCCGAGCGTGATCGCGGCAAGCGCAGCATAGTGCAGCGATGTCATCGCGACGGGTGGCGTTGGCTGATCGACACGATGTGAAAGGGACGACGCGCTGACCTACGGCTGGAACCGCACGCTCTTCCACAGTGCGGCGGAGTCGTAGACACGGCCTCCGCTGATCGTCCAGCGCACGCTGCGGATGTTCCTGATCGTTTCGAGCGGATTCGCGTTCAGGACGACGAGATCCGCGCGTTTACCGGCTTCGATCGTGCCGAGTTCGCGATCGAGCTTCATCGCCCGCGCCGGGACGATCGTCGCCGCCTGAATCGCTTCCATCGGAGTGAAGCCGGCTTCGACATACAACTCGATCTCGCGGTGGACGCTGTGCCCCGGGACGCCTTCGTCGGTACCGACCACGACCGGGACGCCGGCGTCGTGCAGCGCCTTCACAATCCTGAGCCCGCGTTCGACGCGCGACCGCGCGGTCGCGGCGTCGATGCCGGCCGACCCGGCGTTCGAGAAGATCCGGTTGAGCGGCGCCGGGATCCTGACGATTCCCGGCTGGAACGCCGCGACCGGCGTGCCGAGCGCGTGTCCCAGCAACTCACCCCAGGACTGGGTCGGGTCGACGACGGTGTGGTGATCTTTCAGGAAGGCGATCGTCGTGTTGACCTCATCGGTCCCGGCCTCGCCCCGGATCGGCAAGTGCGCGATGTGATCCATGCCGGCAGCGGCGGCCTCGACGATGGTCATGCCGTTGGGCACGTGGCCGGTGACGGTCATGCCGAGGCGGTGAGCTTCCGCACAGATCGCTTCGACCATCGCCGGCGTGACCAGGCTGTAAATCTTGATCTGTTCGAACCCGGCGTCGTGATACTTCGCGACCAGGCGTTTGCCCTCCTCCGGGGTCGAGGCGTAGTAGACGCCGAATGCGTTCGGCCCGGGTCCGTCGATCAGCCCCGCCATCAGGATGCGCGGACCGAGCGACGAACCGGCGTCGATCGACTTGCGCAAGGCCGTGATGAACTCGAACTCGTTGCCCATGTCGCGCACGGTCGTGACGCCGGCCGCGAGATACACCGGCGCCCACTCGACCTGGGTGAAGTGGGTGTGCATGTCCCACAGGCCCGGCACCAGCGTCTTGCCGGTCAGCGGCACCGCCGTCACGTCGGCCGGGATCGATCACCGACGCGCGCGGATCCGACCTCGGCGATCCTGCCGTCGCGGACGATCACGACGCCGTCGGGAATCGGCGGCCGGCCGGTGCCGTCGATGATCGTGGCGCCGGTCAACGCGTAGGCGCCGCTCCGCAGCAGCGGCGTGTGCTCGGTCAGGCCCTGAAGATCGCCGATCCGATCGCGCGTGGCGCGCTCGACGAACGCCACCAGCGCGGGCTCGAGGTCCTCGCGTACCGCCTCGAAGCTCAGTCCGCCGGCGCGAGTGATCGCCGCGGCGATGGCGCCGTGCTCGTCGAGCCAGATGGTCTCGCGGCCCCACACCACGCCGTCGACGACGTAGCGGTCGAGCATCAGCGCGCCGCCGGCGACCCGAATCGACTCCCGTCCGCGGGCTTCGATGGTGACGTCGTTCTGCGGCAATCCGGGCACGGTCTGCAACACGTGCGGCTGGCCGTGCTGCTTCCAGTAGCGCAGCATCAGCATCTGCGCCGCGAAGGGCGCGTAGCCGTCCACAGTGTAGAAC
This sequence comes from uncultured Acidobacteriota bacterium, assembly GCA_963711765.1. GTDB lineage: Bacteria > Acidobacteriota > Vicinamibacteria > Vicinamibacterales > CAVVIG01 > CAVQFC01. Next base: position 1,058,071 of record CAVQFC010000002.1, read on the forward strand.
TGAGGCGGCAGCGTGACGCGCAGGTCAGCCCCGTCGGCCCTGACCAGCGCATCGGTGCCGTCGACCGTCACTTCCGAATCGACGTTGACGAAGCGGTAACTCTTGCCTTTCGCGGTGAAGTGGATCGGCGTGAAGTCAGCAGCGGTGCGGAGCGTCGATGCCAGCTGCACGCGTCCGCCCCGGTCGGTGAAATCGAAGTCGGACGTCAGTTGCAGCGAGTCGGCGGTCCTGGCGATTTCGTATCGTTCATAGCCAATCGGCTTCTGGACATAGTGCAGCCGCAGCGTACCGCGTTCGACGACGTCGGGCGGCGACGCCTGCCAGAGCCCGAATATCAGCGAAAACACCGCGGCCAGCATCAATCGCATGCCCGGAATCATCGCACGTTTGGCTTTTACTTCGGGACCGTTCTCCCTATGATGTGCCGATGGCCTACCCAGTTTCGGTCACCGTCGAACCGCAGATCGCGAATCGGAATCGCCTGACGACCGCCTTCCGCATCATTCTGGCGATTCCGCACTTCATTTTGGTCGGCGGGGTCGGCGTCAGCGTGCTGTCGGGCGGATCCCGAAACTCGCTGGGCGGAGAAACCGGCATCCTTGGCGCGGTCGCAGGGATCCTGGCCATCGTCAGCTGGTTCACGATCGTGATCGCCGGCAACCACGTCTCGGGCATCCGGCAGTTCACGCAGTTTTTCCTGCGCTGGCGCGTGCGCGCGATCGCCTACCTGATGCTGCTCGAGGATCAGTATCCTCCCTTCGGAGATCTACCCTACCCGGCTGCGGCCGCTGTCGTGGACCCGGTCGGGCCGCGCCGCCGCCTCTCCGTCTTTTTCCGGATCCTGATCGCTCTCCCGAACATCATCGTGTTTTGTTTCGTAATGCTGGGATGGATGGTGACGACCGTCGTGGCGTGGTTCAGCATCGTCGTTACTGGAGCGTATCCGGCCGGCCTGTACAATTTCGGGGTCGGTGCGCTGCGATGGTCGATCCGGATAGAGGCGTACCTCCTGTTACTCGTCGACGACTACCCGCCGTTCTCGCTCGACTGAGCGGAACGCACCGACAACCCCACGGTTCCGGTTCCCGTCTAACCGCCACCGGAGGGCTTCGTGTTCACATTCCGCCAGGATCTGCGCCACGCCGTTCGCGCGCTGGCCAAGCAGCCGGGCTTTACGCTGGTGGCGCTGCTGACGCTGGCGCTCGGCATCGGCGCCAACACGGCCATCTTCGGGATCGTCAACGCCGTGCTGCTGCGGCCGCTGCCGTATCACGAACCCGATCGGGTGGTTCTGTTGTGGAGCCACTGGATCAACTGGTCCAAGACGTGGGTGTCTCAGGCCGAGCTCGAGGACTATCAGCAGGCGCAGTCGCTCGAACACGTGGCGGCGTTCAGCTCGACCTCGTTCAACCTGACCGGTGGCGGCGAGGCGATGCGGGTCCTCGCCGCTCAAGTGCAGCCCGACATTTTCGCCGCCCTCGGTGCGACTCCGATTGCCGGACGGGTCTTCACGGCCGAAGAAGATCAGCCGGGTCACTCGCACGTGGCCATGCTCAGCGAAGGCCTGTGGAGAACCCGATTCGCGTCCGACCCACAGATCATCGGGCGCACGATTCAGCTCGACGCGGCGAGCTACACCATCGTCGGCGTGCTGCCGGGCGCATTGCGTCTGCCGCTCGACTACGCCAACCGGACGCTGACGCAACTGTGGGTGCCGATCGCGCTCGGACCGACCGACCCGCAGAGCCGCGGCAATCATGGTTTGAATGCACTCGGTCGATTGAAGCCCGGCGTGACGCTGGCGAAGGCGCAGGCCGAGATCGACACCATCACCCAGGGCTTCCGTCCGCGCTTTCCCAACACCTACGACAACGAGTTCGGCCTCACACTCGTGCCGGCGCCGACCGAGGTCTTCGGCGAGGTCCGTCCCGCGCTTGCTGCTGCTGTTGCTGGCGGTCGGCGCGGTCCTGCTGATTGCGTGCGCGAACGTGGCCAACCTGCTGCTGGCGCGATCGGACGCGCGGCAGAAGGAACTCGCGATCCGGATCGTGCTCGGCGCCGGACGCGGCCGAATCGTCCGTCAACTGCTGACCGAGGCGCTGGTGCTGTCAGGAATCGGCGGCGCCGCGGGCATCGCGCTGGCGTACGGCCTGACGCGCGGCCTGGTGGCGCTCGACCCGCTGAAAATCCCGCGCCTTCAAGACGTCGCGATTGACGGCCGTGTACTGGCGTTCACGGCGGTGGTCGCGGTCCTGACCGGCATCCTCTTCGGCATCGTCCCGGCACTGCAGTCGGCGCGGACCGACCTGCAACCGGTGCTCAAAGAAGGTGGTCGCGACTCACACGCTGCGGGCGGATGGCTGCGGCGCGCGCTCGTGGTTGGCGAGATGGCGGCGTCCGTGGTCCTGGTGGCGGCGGCGCTGCTGCTCGCACGCAGCTTTGCGCACCTGCTCGACGTGAACGCCGGATTCAATCCGGCTCACGCGCTGACGCTGAGGACGTCGCTGCCGAACGCCACCTATGCGAACTCGACCGCGATGGTGCTCGCCTACACCGACGTCGAACGACGTCTGCGTGAGGCGCCCGGCGTGAAGGCGGCGGGCGCCGTCACCGGTCTGCCGCTCGCCAGCACCCGCGGCGACTGGGGTATTCGCATCGAGGGCCGGCCGGTCAACGGCAAGAACGGTCTGGCGGCGGACTGGCAGGTGGTCACGCCCGGTTACTTCGACGCGATCGGCACCCGGCTCCGCAGCGGTCGGATGTTCACCGCCGCGGACCGCGTCGACACGCTACCCGTCATCATCGTCAACGAGACCATGGCGAAGAAGTTCTGGCCGGGCGAAAACGCCGTCGGACGGCGAATGACGATGGGTGGCAACACCAACTGGATCACGGTGGTCGGCATCGTCGAGGACGTGCACCATCGCGGGCTGGACGCATTGCCGCGACCGGAAATGTACCGCCCGCACGCGCAGTTCAGGTACGGCGCCGCGATCGACCCGGCCGTGTCCACGATGACGTGGGTCATTCGCACGGAACGCGATCCGCGCGCGGCGGTGGGTGAGGCGCGGGCGGCCATTCACGCGGTGGATCCCGACCTCGGCATTTCCGACGTGACAACGCTGGAGCAGATCATGGCCGACTCGACTTCGGATCGACGGCTCAACATGCTGCTGTTCGCGTTGCTCGGCGGGCTGGCGCTGGCACTGGCGACCATCGGTATTTACGGGGTCGTGGCTTACTCCGTCACGCAGCGCGGACACGAGATCGGCGTACGGATGGCGATCGGCGCGCAGCCCGCCGACGTCATGCGGATGGTGCTCGGCGAAGGGGGGCGGCTGGCCGCCGCCGGAATCGTGCTCGGTTCGGCGTTGGCGATCGCCTCCGCGCGTCTGATTCGAGGCCTGCTGTTCGATGTGAGCGCGACCGACCCGATCACGCTCGCCGCCGTCGCGGCCGGACTGCTCGGCGTGGCGCTGCTCGCCAGCTACATCCCGGCGCGACGAGCGACCCGCGTCGATCCGATGCTGGCGCTGCGCGGCGAGTGACCCGCTACTTCAGCGAGATCCCGGCGCTGAACACGGTCTGGCGCAGCCGCGGGCTCGCCGGGAATCCTTCGTACGGCGTGCTCTGATCGATTACGTAGAAGCGAACGTCGAAGCTGAACGCGAGATGGTCTTTCATGAACCATCTCGCGCCGACGCCGTAGTTGATCGTCTTGAGGGGCTCGGAGTCCGGCGGAAACCCTTCCTGACCTTCCGGCGTCAACGCCCACGTCGATTGCCCGATGCCGCCGCTGATGTAACTCCAGCCGTGTCCGTTGCCGAAGTTCAACGAGAACTGCGGCACATAGGATCTGAACCGCTCCTCCGACGAACGCACGCCCTCGACCGGCGGGTTGGGCGTCTGGCTTGCGTGAGTCGTGATCAGACTGCCGCCAAACCCGAAGGTCACGGCCTTCCATCTGAAGGGATAGATGTTCAACGCGACCTGCGCACCGACGCCAAGACCCGGCAGTTCGGCCACCACCATGCCGCGGCTGGCGGCGAGGTCCTGATCGGTGGACGGAAAATTACTCAGCGAGCCCTGAACGTCGACGGCTACGAACGGAATGCGGGGCGGAGGATCCTGCGCGAAAACGGGACGAACGCCAGACAGCGACAGCACCACGAGCGCGACGGCTGAACAACGCATGCGACGCCCGCCATTGTACTCGTCATCGTGCCGGACTCGTCACCGCGCGAGCTCGTTCAGCCGCGACGCGGAGACGTTGCTGCAGATCTTCAGCGACCACCAGACGCGAAAATCGCGCTCCCGGCTTGCGGCAAGATCGGCGCTGGTGCAGTCCTGCGATCGAGACGGGGCTGCGGCGCGCCACATCGACGCAGACTGAATCGGGACCACGCGACAGAAACAGATGGCTCGCATCCAGCCAGTCACCGTACGGGCGCGGCACCGGCAGATCGTCGGTCGCGCCGAGCAGATTGCGTCCGACGTACGGCAGCGGCGCTGGATCGATCCCGAGCAGCGCGAGCAGCGTCGGCGCGAAGTCGGTCTGTCCCGCCGGCCGCGGCTCGACGCCGGCTCAGCGCCGCGCCGGGTACCCGCACGAACAACGGCACGCGGTCGTTGAACGACCACGCGATCTCGTCGGCGCCGATGCCCAGCTGCCGCGACAGCGCCGCGTCGCGCGAGAACCCGGCGTCGTGATCGCCGAACACGACGATCACGCTGTCGTCGAGCAGGCCGTCCCGGGCCAGCGACGCCTTGAACTCCTCGAGCGCGGTGTCGAAAAACCGCATGGTGTGCAGGTAGTTGCCGAACGACGTGCCCTCGATCGACCCGAGCTTGAGCACCTTGTGCCGATCGGGAAAATCCTCGAACGGGTGGTGCAGCGACAGGGTGATGAGCCATGCCGCGAACGGCCGCCGCGCCTGCTCGAGACGCGGCACCATCTGTTGAAGGAAGTCGCGATCGTTGAGCCCCCAGCCGATTTGTTCCGTCAGCTGAAAATCAGGCTCGAAGAACGTTTTCTGAAAGCCGTACGACGGGTGCATGACGCCGCGATTCCAGAATCCCGATTCGAATGCGACCGCCGAAGTCGTCGTGTAACCATGTTCGACCAGGACCGCGGGAAGGCCGACGTAATGATTGCCAGGAAACCGGAACGCGGCCGCGCCGTGATCGAGTGGCAACAGCGATGTCAGCGTGGTGAACTCGGCGTCGGACGTCCGGCCCTGGCTGGTCTGGTCGGTGACATTGGTAAAACGCAGGCTGTCCTTCGTCCACGACCTGAGGTACGGCATCACCGCCTGGCCTGCGACCTGAAAATCGACGACGAAGTCCTGCAGCGACTCGACCTGGACGACGATGAGGTTCCTGCCGCGGGCAACGCCAAAACGCGGGCCCGTTCCCGCCCGCAATGGCGCTCGAGCCGCGAGCCACGACGCCGCACTATCGAACTCTGCCGCGGTCAACGGCGCCTTAAGCCATCGCGATCGTGCGTAGTTCCAGACGTCGTACACGTGAAAGCCGAACGGCCCGAGCTGCTCGGCGACCGCGCGATCGCGAAACATCTGGTCGAGCGAGGCTGCTGCAAGAACCCGCCGCGCTGAGAGGGCGGTTCCGATGGTGGCCAGTAGCAGCGCGGTCGCGGTCAGGACCAGCACGCGCCGGCCGAGCGCCGCCGCTGGCCGAGCCACGAACGTCATCCGGATCGCGAGCCACCCGGCACAGAGGCAATCGACCAGCAACCAGACCAGGCGGGGGGAAGCAAGGCTCGCGATCGACTGCCGAACGCGGCCTGTCTGCCGGGCCGCCAGCAGCACCGGCGTGGATAGCAGGTCGCCGAAGAAGCGGTAGTACAGGATGTCTGCAAGAATCAGCACCGACAGGAAGCTGCCGATCGCAACCAGCACCAGCGGACGCAGACGCCGCGGCAGGGCGACGACGCCGACCAGCGGCAGCGCCAGTGCGAAAGCGCCGATCAACCAATAGGCGACTGCCGTGGGTTCGAGCAGCGCCTCGTGCGCGAGAATCAGGGGCTTGACCGCAAGAGCGACTCCGCACCAGAGCGCATCGGCGTACCGCGCCCGCCGTGCGAACAGTCCCCAGATGGCGACGAGCAACGGCAGCGGCGCCAGCATCCAGCCGAGCGGCGGCAGCACGACGACCAACGTCCGCGGCTGTCGGGGAGACAGCTGCGCAAACCAGCCGACCCCTTCCTCGACCATGTCCCATTGCAGCCAGTAGAGCCCCGGCCACGCCGGCGGCAGCAGGCGTCCCTCGAGGGCGATGCTCGCGCCTGGCGCGACCGTCCGCTCGAGGTCGGTGCGGATACCGTCCTGATAGGGTACCAGCCGTGATCGGTGCGCCAACTCGCGGGGAATCAGCCAGAGCCAGTGGTACGACACATGGACATGCGCCGGATCCCACGCGCGTTGACCAGTGTTGGAAACGAGCAGCCGCACCGCGGTCTCGCGTGACGTGTCGAGCAGCCGCGGCGAGGCCCCGGCGACGGCGAAGGCGAGCGGATAAGGCGGCGGAGGAATACGCGCGCAGCCGGTCGTCGCGCTGGACAGCGCGGCAACCAGAATCGCGCCGGCGATGGCTCGCGAGGCGGCGCGCGGTCGTTTCAACAGGCGTAAGCGGTCGAACAAGCGCGTAGTCGCCAATCAGGGTAACAGATCGGCCGTCGCATCCTCGATCATACGGAAATCGTAAGGGCGCCTCCGTCGCGGCGCGCGACATCGTTTCGGGTGCGCCGGCGCGATAATGCCGGGATGCAGACGCACATGTTCCACGCCCTGTTCTCGCTCGGCGCGATTTCGGTCGCCGAGAAGATCATTCGCCCGATTCTGGTCTACGTCTTCCTGATCGTGGGACTGCGGCTGGCCGGCAAACGCGAGTTGGCGCAGCTGAACCCCTTCGACCTCGTGGTTCTGCTGACGTTGTCGAACGCCGTGCAGAACGCCATCATCGGCGACGACAACAGCGTGACCGGCGGCGTCATCGGAGCGTCCACGCTGCTACTCATCAACTACGGCGTGGTGCGCTTCCTCTACGGGCATCAGCGAATCGACCGGCTGGTCGAGGGCGCACCCGACGTGCTGATCGAAAACGGCGCCATTCAGGCCGAGCGCTGCCGTCGTGAACTGATCACCGAGAGTGCTCTCGAAGCCGCCGCCCACAAACAGGGATTCGCCAATCTTGTCGACGTCGATCGCGCCGTCCTCGAGTCCGGCGGCACCATTTCCTTCTTCGCGAAGACCCCCGCACCCGACGATGCCCGGCACCGTGAATTGCTGATGCGCCTGGATCAGCTTACGGCACGCATCGAGGCGCTGAAGGCATGACGCGTCCGTCTCGAAGCTGGATTGTGGCAGCGGCGATTTGGGCAGCAGCAATGTCAGCCGCGGCAACCGCGCGGCTGCTCGCCCAGCCACGCCCGAGAGCGCGCGATCTGGGCATCTCTCCCGGCGTCTACCCCCCGGGGCGGCTCAACGCAATCACCGACGTCGACGGGGTCCGGGTCGGTCACACCACCCTGGTCGACGGCGATCGCGTCCGCACCGGCGTCACGGCGATCGTGCCTCACGGCGGCAACGTGTTCCAGGACAAGGTCGCCGGCGCGGTATTCGTCGGCAACGCGTTCGGAAAGCTGGCGGGATCGACGCAGGTGACCGAGCTCGGAACCATCGAAACGCCGATCGTCCTCACCAACACCCTGAGCGTCGGCGTCGCCGTCGACGCCGTCGTCCGCTTCACTCTCGCGCAGCCCGGAAACGAACGCGTGCGGTCGGTGAATGCCCTGGTAGGCGAGACCAACGACGGCGGCCTCAACGACATCCGCGGACTTCACGTCACGCGCGAGCACGTGCTCGCCGCGATTCAGGACGCGAAGACCGGCCCGGTGGCAGAAGGAACGGTGGGCGCCGGCACCGGCACGATCAATTACGGATGGAAAGGCGGAATCGGCACTTCATCGAGACAACTGCCGGCCTCGAATGGCGGCTTCATCGTCGGCGTGCTGGCGCAGACCAACTTCGGCGGCAACCTGACGATCGCCGGCGTGCCGGTCTTTCGTTCGCTCCACCCGCCAAGGCGGGGGGATGCGGCCGCGAATGACAACGGCGACGGCTCCTGCATGCTGGTGGTCGCGACCGACGCGCCGCTCGATGCACGGGATCTGCATCGCCTCGCGGCGAGGGCGGTATTCGGTCTGGCCCGTACCGGATCCTCGTACAGCAACGGCAGCGGCGATTTCGCGATCGCATTCTCGAGCGCGCCGACCATGCGCAGCCGGTTCGACGACAGCGCGCCGCGCGCGCGCACTGTGTTGCCGCCCGACGCCACCTCGCCGCTCTTCGAGGCGGCGCTGGAAGCGACCGAGGAAGCGGTCTACAACGCGCTGTTCCAGGCCACGACGGTCCACTCCGCGATCGGATCGGCTGAGGCGATTCCAATCGACAAGGTGCGGGAACTGCTGCGAAAATAGGCGCGACGAACGACGAACGACAAATGACCATCTATCTCGCCTGCACTGTTCGCGGCGATCGCGGCGGCGTGCTCGCTGGACGCGCAATCTGCGCGCGCCTGCAGGCGCACGGCCACGACGTGCTGACCACCCATCTGCTGGCCGACGATGTGGAGGCCGCTGAATCGCGGTTGCCGGCGACCGATGTTTACCAGCGCGATCTGGAGTGGCTGACACAGTGCAACGTGCTGGTCGCCGAAGCGTCGGGGTCGAGCTACGGTGTCGGCTTCGAAGTCGGATACGTGCTCGGCCGCGCAGCAGCCAGCAACCAACGCGTCGTGCTGCTGTACGACGCGGCGCGGCGCGATCAGGTCTCGCGTCTGATTGCCGGAAATTGCGACCCGGGCTGCACCACCTTCGCATACACGTCAATCGACGAGCTCACCGCATTCATCGATCGCACGTTCGGTCCTCCCCCGGCGTCGCCGTCGGCGCGCCATTGACGCTCGTCAGTCGAGGCGGCTACGATGCGAACGCCGTGTCATTGACGATACCCGAACGCCGGATTTCACTCGAGTCGATCCGCGACGCTGCCGCCGCGGTCTACGGCGCGGCCATCCGCACGCCGCTGATTCGCGTGGTGCTGCCCGACGATCGCAGTGGTCCGGACGGCTTCGAGTTGTACCTGAAGCTCGAAGTGCTGCAGCCGATCGGATCCTTCAAGATTCGCGGCGCCTACAACGTGGTGCGACAGCTCACGCCGGATCAGCTGCGCGACGGCGTCTGGACGGTCAGCGCCGGCAACGCCGCGCAGGGCGTGGCGCTCGCCGCCCGCAAGGTCGGGGCGCGCTGCTCGGTGATGGTGATGGACACCGCGCCCGACACGAAGATTCGCGCCATCGAGCGGCTCGGCGCCTCGATCGTGCGCGCCACGTACGACGAGTGCTGGAAAACGGTCGAGGCGCACGCGTCCGACCGGATGACCGGTTACTTCGTCCACCCGTTCGACGACGACCGCTTCATCGCGGGCAACGCGACCGCCGGACTGGAGATTCTCGACGACCTGCCCGACGTCGTCGCGATCGTCGCGCCACTCGGCGGCGGCGGCCTGCTGTCGGGACTCGCAGCCGCGACGCGCGCGCTGAAGCCGGACACGCGCGTCTACGCGGCGGAGCCGGAGACCGCCGCGCCGCTGTCGGCGTCGCTCGCCGCCGGCAAGCCGATCTATTTCGACAACTGGACCGCATCGTTCGTCGACGGCGCCGGCGGCAAATCGGTCCTGGCCACGATGTGGCCGCTTGCTCTCGACCGCTTTCCGGATCGATCGTCGTCTCACTCGACGAGGTGGCGCGCGCGATGAAGCTGGCAGCGGAACGTGCGCATGTCATTGCCGAAGGCGCCGCGGCCTGCGCCATCGCCGCGGCGCTCAGCGGACGCGCCGGTCCGGGAAAAGTCGTCGCCGTCGTCTCCGGCGGCAACATCGACCTCGCGAAGTTCGCGGCGCTGGTCGGCGCCTGCCAGTCATGACCGGCAAGGACAGTTCGCGCCCGCTGCCCGATCGCATCGCCCGCCTCGACGACCTCGCCACGGATCTGTGGTGGAGCTGGCATGCCGAGGCGCGCAGCGTCTTCCGGCGCCTCGACTATCGGCTGTGGCGATCGCACGCGCGCACAACCCGGTGCGGATGCTGCGGACTGATCGCGCAGCGAGACGCTCGACGCCGCGGCGGCCGACCCGGAGTTCCTGGCGGCCTACGATCGCGCCCTCGTCGCGCTCGACGAGGCGCGCGCCGCGCACAACACCTGGTTCAGCCGCAGCTTCCCGCAGTTCGCGGATCAGTCGATCGCGTACTTCTCGGCCGAATTCGCCCTGCACCAGTCGCTGCCGATCTACGCCGGCGGCCTCGGCGTGCTCGCCGGCGATCACTGCAAGGAAGCCAGCGACCTCGGCGTGCCGCTCATCGGCGTCGGCTTCATGTACCCGCAGGGCTATTTCCACCAGCACATCTCGGCCGAAGGCTGGCAGGAAGAAAGCTACGAGCGGCTGAACTGGGCGGACGCGCCGATCGAGCCGGCGCTGACGCCCGACGGCAAGCCGTGCGTCACCGCCGTGCCGCTCGGCGATCGATCGGTGCTCGTCGCCGTCTGGCGCGTGCGCCTCGGCCGCGTGACGCTGTACCTGCTCGACACCGATCTCGAGGAGAACGCGCCGTGGGATCGCGAGCTGTCGGCGCGCCTCTACGGCGGCGATCGCGAGACGCGCATCCAGCAGGAAATCATCCTCGGCATCGGCGGCGTCCGCGCGCTCAAGGCGCTCGGGCTCAACCCGGCGTCTTCCACCTGAACGAAGGACACGCCGGCTTCGTCGTCCTGCAGCGGATTCGCGATCTGATCGCGAACGGCTCGACGTTCGACGCATGCGCTCGAGGAAATCCGCGGACGACGATCTTCACGACGCACACGCCGGTGCCGGCCGGACACGACGCGTTTCCGTTTCATCTCGTCGAAAAACATCTGGCCGGCTGCTGGGGCACGCTCGGCGCCAACCGCGATCGGTTCCTGGCGCTCGGCTCGTACGACAACGGCGGCGGCGCGCAGTTCAACATGACCGCGCTGGCGATCCGCTCGGCCGGCTCGACCAACGCGGTCAGCCAGCTGCACGGCCAGGTCACGCGCGCGATGTTCGCGCCGATGTGGCCGGATCGCGCGGAAGCCGATCGTCCGGTGTCGGCGGTCACCAACGGCGTGCACGTGCCGACGTGGATCGCCGGCGACCTCGGCGACCTGTTCACCAGATACCTCGGCGCCGACTGGATCGAGCGCCACGACGATCCCGCGCTGTGGGACGGCGTGCTGGCGATTCCCGACGAGGAGCTGTGGCGGGTGCGTCAGTCGCTGCGCGGCTATCTGTTCGCCTTCATCCGCGAACGCGCGCGCCAGCGCTGGATGGACGAGCACGTCGGCATGCCGCGCGTCGTCGCCGCCGGCACGCTGCTCGAGCCGGACGCGCTGACGATCGGCTTCGCCCGGCGCTTCACCGGCTACAAGCGGCCGGAGCTGGTCTTCCACGATCCCGAGCGGCTCGCGCGGATCCTCAACGCCCGGGGCGACCGGTGCAGATCATCTTCGCCGGCAAGTCGCATCCGGCCGACGACATCGGCAAGCACCATCTGCAGCGCGTCTACAAGCGCGCGCTCGACCCGCGTCTCGGCGGCCGCATCGCGTTCGTCGACGACTACGATCTCCACGTCGCGCATTTCCTGGTGCAGGGATGCGACGTCTGGCTGAACAATCCGCGCAAGCCGCTCGAGGCGAGCGGCACCAGCGGGATGAAGGCGGCGATCAACGGCGTGCCGCACCTGAGCATCGGCGACGGCTGGTGGGCGGAGGGGTTCACCGGCGACAACGGCTGGGTGATCGACGGCGGCGGCCGGCGACAATCCGGACGCGGTCGACGCCGCCGATGCCGACGCGTTCTATCGCCTGCTCGAGGAGGAAGTGGTGCCGGCCTTCTACGATCGCGACGAGGCCGGCGTGCCGCATCGCTGGGTCGCCATGGTCAAGGAAGCGATTCGCACGGTGGCGCCGCGCTTTTCCGCACGGCGGATGGTGAAGGAATACGTCGAGCGCATGTACGCGCCGGCGCTCGACCGCACGACCGTCACGCGGTCGTAGATGCTAAACTGGTGCCATGCCACGCAAGTCTGTCGACAAATCGCGCTGCGCGCTGTGCGGCGCCAAGGACGTCTCGGAGCCGCGCGGCGAGGAGAAGTACTGCCGCGACTGCTGGGACAAGAAAATCGCGGTCGAAGAAATCGTCGCGCGCGAGTTCGCGCTCAAACGCTACATCCGCGCGCACAGCGCTGAAAAATACCTGATCTACCACTCGACGCAGAAACGGCCCTGCGGCCAGCTGATCGTCGTCGACGATGGCTACGACCTGTTCCTGACGCTGATGCTCTATCCGAATTTCGGCTGGGACGAACCGGCCTACCACCTCGAAGGCGATCCCGAAGGCCGGCTCTTCTCCGAACTGCTCGTCGACGTCGTCGCCGCCGAAGTCATCGAGCCGTGGGGCGGCGGCAAGTGGCACATGGAGATCTTCCGCTCGGTGAACCCGGAGCCGGAGGACTGGAACGGGGAGATGTAATATAATCCCGCAGTTTCGCCGTCGTTTTTCTTCGTCTCTTACCGGGAGGACCTTATGACATGCGCGCGTTTGACCGCTGCCGTGACGCTCTTGGGCGCCACGCTCGCCGCGACCGCCGCTCTCGCCCAGACCGCACCGCCGATGACGTCGGTGCTGGCCGGCAAGAAATTCACGCCGCCGATCAAAGGCGCGGCGGAAGTCGAGTTCACCAAGCCTGAAACCAAGCGCGACAAGGACATGATCATCACCAAGATCAAGGTCCGCAACGCGTCGGCGGCTCCGATCGCGCGTCTGACGATCGCCGAAACCTGGTACGACAAGGGCGGCACGGCCGTCGGCGGCAGCAAGGGCATCATCAACGGGTTGCTGCAGCCCGGCGAGATCCAGACCATCACCATCGAGACGCCCTTCAAGACCGGCATGACCTCGAACAACTACAACTTCAGCCACGCCAACGGCACCGTGCCCAAGCCCAAGCGCGTGGACAAGTTCCCGGAACCGGCGAAGAGCTAGGGCAAGCTATCGGACCTTCTCGAAGGTCACCGCTCCGGTGACCTTCGGGATCGCCACCAGGTGATACGGCGAGCTGATCACCTGGGCGGTGATTGCACCCGGCGACGGAAACGTCTCGCGATAGCGCACGATCAGCGCGCCGCCGTCCTCGACAACGCTGACGATCTCGACGGCAAACCCCGCCGTCGGGCGGCTGCCCATGAAAACGCCGAGCACCATCTGCTTCGAAAAATCGACCGCCGGCCGTGGCCGATCCGGCTTATGCGCCTGCCACAGCTTCGTCCACTCTTCTTCGCTGCGGACCGACACCTGACGTCCTTCGTCGACGTTGCTCTGGCCGCCCTTGTCGATATTCGTCAACATGACTGGAGCCATCGCCCACAGGAGGGCCGCAACTGCGATTGCGGGCACCTTCATCGTCCAGGCGCGGTCCGCGCCGGTTCGACCGTGAACTCGACCTCGCGCGCCACTGTCGGCGTGTCCTTGAGACGCGACGTCGCCTCGACTTTCAGCACGTAGCGGCCGGGCGCAAGGTCCTTCATCGGGATCTTGGTGGTGTATCCGTAGCCGCCGCGCTGGCCACCGAGGTCGCTCGAGTCGCGGGTTTCGTCGGTCTTGAACATCACCTTGCCTTCGTCGGTCGTGACCGTGCAGGTGATGTCGACCTTGTGCGGCTGCTTGCCGGCGTTGTCGTAGACCTCGGCGAAGAGCGTGATCTCGTCGTTCTGCGGGAAGTTGCGTCGGGCGATCGGCGGACCCGGCATCACCGGCTTGAGCTGTTCGTCGGCGCGCGCGGTCGGCAGCGCCGATCCCAGCGGTGACGTCATGACGATGCCGCTCATGCTGAACGGCGCCTTGGCGAAGTCCGGAACATCGAGGTCGTACTGCACCGCGCCGACGCTGGCGGAGCCCGAGTCCTGCGCCGCGATGCGCACCTGATACTTGCCGGGCGGCAGGTCCATGCGGTTCAGCAGCCGCAGGCCGGTCTGCTCGATGCGCGCCTTGGTTTCCGGCTTGAGCGCCGCCATCGTCAGCGAGTCGGTATTGCCGCCCTTGATCTTGCCGTTGACGTCGATCGCGACGTACGAAAGCTGCAGCGAGTCGGTCGAACTCAGCGCCATGTCGCGTCCGCGCAACTCGACGCCCATCAGCACCGAGGCGTTCGGCGCGGTGCCCTTGAACGGCGAGAAGAACACGTGCATCGTCAGGCCGCTGACCGGGAGCGGGCTGTCGAGCGCCTCGCGGACTTCCGGCGTGGTCACGCTCTTGGTGGTCTTGTTGTTTTTGTCGTCGACCTTCTTCGGCGTGACGTAGGCGCGACGGCCGCGCACCGTCAGTCCCGGTCGCGTGACGCGCACGTCGATCTTGTGGAACCGCCCCGGGCGGGGATCGGGCGGGTAGTAGGCCAGCACGTAGTACGAGCTGTTGTCCTCCTGGATGCGCTGGAACGCGGTGGTGAAGTCGTTCCGATTGACCACCGCGAAACCGCCGGTCTCGTCCGACAGGGTCCGCAGGCTGTCCTGCGAGAGCCTGACCTCGTTGAACAGCGAGGAGGTGCCGACGCCGAGCGAGGTGTCGTCGGGAAATGCCCCGACCGTGATCGACTCATCGCCCAGATCGGTGAGGCCGCGCGGGTCGATGCCGTAGATCGCGACGTTCGAGCGCGTCGCCGACGAAATCGCGTCGCGGGTCGCGTCCATCACCATCGAGGCCCCCTGATGGTTGGAGCCCTGCGCCGGGATGATGTCGTTGATGTCGTAGTCGATGCCTTCGCTCACGAAGAGAATCGCCTTTCGTCGCCCGCGCACCGAGCCGAACCAGTCGGCGACGTTTTTCAGCGTATCGAGCGACGACCGCGCGTTGAACGCGCGCTCGGTATCGTCAGGATCGTTGAGCGCGTCGCCGGGCTGGCGAATGCCCTGCGTGTTGTTGTACTCGTTCGTCTTGTTGATCGTCGCCGAGTCCAGCTTGCGGCCCTGCGTCTTGTCCACCGCCGCGAGCAGTAGCCGCTTGTTGTTGGTGAACTCCTGGTTTCCGTTCGACGGCCCGGCGGTGTGGACGATGGCCATCAGATCGTTGGCGCCGAGGCGCTGCTCGATGAACTGCCTGGCCGCCGTCTTGACGCGCAGCGAGCGACCGAACAGGGTGTGAAGATCGTCGATCACCATGACGTAGACGCGCCCGTCGAACGGCTTCTCGTTTGTTCTGACGTCGGGATCGATCGGCGAGGCGGCGAACAGCGGATGGTCCGTGCGTTCGACCGGAATGTCCACCGTCGTGAACTGCGCGATCGTCTGCGGCTTGCCGTCTTCGAGCACCTGGAAGTCTTCCTTGGTCAGGTCGCGGACGAACTTACCCTGCTTGTCGGTGACGACCGTGTCGACCTCGACGTAGTCGACGCGGACTTTGAAGGTCGGCGCGGTCGCCTGCTGGCCTGGCGACGATGGTTGCGTCGGTGCAGGCGGCGTCGCGGGCGCGGGCGCCTGAGCCTGGCCGGCCGTCAGCACGGCGCCCATCAGGAAAGCGAAGAGCGTCGCGATTCGAGCACGTGCGTGCATGTTCATGACCTTGGCTCGATTATAAGCGTCCCGGCTATACTGGAAGCGATGATCTCCTCGCAGACCGAGGCGGCTCTGGATATCGGTGCGGTGCAGGCGGCGCTCAACGCCGACGGCATGGACGGCTGGCTGCTGTACGACTTCCGCGGTCTGAACCCGATCGCAGCGGACGTCACTGCCGTGTCGCCGTCAGAGCGGCCACCTCGCGACGCGCCGCTGGTACTACCTGATTCCGGCCGTCGGCGAGCCTCGCGGGCTGGTGCACGCGATCGAGAAGAACTCGCTCGCGCACCTGCCCGGGTCGACCGAGCGCTACGCCGGACGCGATCAGCTCGAGGCCGGCCTGAAGCGCCTGCTGACCGGGCTGCGGCGCGTTGCCATGGAATATTCACCTCTTTGCGCGATTCCTTATGTGTCGCGGGTGGATGCGCGGCACCATCGAGCTCGTCCGGCAGGCTGGCGTCGACGTCGTCTCGTCGGGCGATCTGATTCAGCGCTTCTCGGCGGTCTGGAGACGCCGAAGCAATCACGACGCACCGTCAAGCGTCCGATAAGCTGTACCGGGTGAAGGATCGAGCATTCGACGCGGTCGCGCGGCGCGTCAGCGGACGGGATCGCGACGACCGAGTTCGACATTCAGCAGCTGATGAGCGGCTGGTTCCGCGACGAGGGGCTGGTAGCCGATTCGCCGAGCCCAACGTGTCGGCGGCAGAGAACGCCGGCAACCCGCACTATCTGCCGACCGCGACGGTCCATCGCGCGCATTCGACGCCGAGGAGCTGGTGCTGCTGGATCTCTGGGGCAAGCTCGATCGTCCCGGCGCGGTGTATGCAGACATCACGTGGATTGGCTACACCGGCGTGCGGCCGCCGGAACGGATCGTCAAGGCGTTCACCACCATCTGCGCGCGCGCGTGACGCGGCGGTTGCGCTGGTGCAGCAGGCGACGCGCGCGGGCCGCGACGTGCGCGGCTTCGAGGTCGATCGCGCGGCCTCGGCGGTGCTTCGCGAGGCCGGCTACGGCGACCACATCCTGCACCGCACCGGTCACAGCCTCGGCGAGTCGGTGCACGGCAACGGCGTCAACATGGACGACTACGAAACCCACGACGATCGCCGCCTCCTGACCGGCACCGGCTTCACGATCGAGCCGGGCGTCTACTTCGATGACTTCGGCGTTCGGACGGAAATCAACATGGTCGTCGCCTCGCGCGACGCGGCGGTCACTGGACCGTTGCAGACCGAGATTCTGGCACTCGTTTAGTAAGGCGGGTCCTGCCGGACCCGCCGGAGGTTCGTGACGATGTCCACTCGCAAGACCACCGCCTTTTACGCCGTCCTGCTCGCCGTCGCGTCACTGTTCGTCGGGATGGTGATTGCGTCACGGCTCGATCTCGACGCCCGCGTCCTCGGCGCAGACGAATCGCGATGCCGCCGATGAACAGCACGCCGGTCACCGGCGCGCTCGACGCCGACACCTTCCGCAACATCGCCAAGGCGAGTGACGCCGGTGGTCGTGAACATCCGGACCGAGATGAAGGCCAAGCCGCAGGACCTGTCGGAGTTCTTCGGCGGCGGGGGCGGCGGCGCGCCGGACGATCTCTTCCACCGCTTCTTCGGCACTCCCGGAGGTGGCGATCAGGACGACCAGAACGCCGCGCCGCAGGGACGCGGCAACGGCAACGGTCGCGGCGGCCGCAAACAGAAGGAACAGACGACTCGCGCCGCCGGCACCGGCTTCATCATCAGCAAGGACGGCTTCATCCTCACCAACAACCACGTGGTCGAGGACGCGACCAAGATCGAAGTCGCGTTCAACGACGACGAGAACGATCCCCAGTTCTACCAGGCCAAGGTGGTCGGCCGCGATCAGCTGACCGACAGCGCGCTGATTCAGCTCGTCGACAAGCCGAACCACGTCCGCTGCCGGAGGCCAAGTTCGGCGACTCGTCGCAGATGGCGCCCGGCGACTGGGTGATGGCGATCGGCAACCCGTTCGGCTACGCGCACACGGTGACGGTCGGCGTGATCAGCGCGACCCAGCGGGCGTTCGCGGTGACCAACGGCCGCAACGAACGACATGCTGCAGACCGACGCGGCGATCAACCCGGGCAACTCCGGCGGTCCGCTGCTGAACGTTCGCGGCGAAGTGATCGGCATGAACACCGCGATCATCACCAACGTCGCGGAACGAGGGGAACATCGGCATCGGCTTCGCGGTGCCGAGCAACACCGTGCGCGATCTGCTGCCGCAGCTGCGCACCGGCAAGATCGTGCGCGGCCGGATCGGCGTGCAGGTGATCGCCGTGCCGCGTGACGGCTACGAGGACTTCGGGCTCAAGACCGCGGATGGGCGCGCTGGTGGCGCAGGTGCCGGCCGGCGGCGCCTCGGCCAAGGCCGGCATGGAGCCGGGCGACGTCATCGTCGCAGTACAACGGCCGTCCGGTGAACAACAGCGACGAACTGGTCAAGATGGTGATCGCCACCAAGCCAGGCACGACCGTGCCGGTGAAGGTGCTGCGCGAACAAGGTGGAGAAGACGCTCAACGTCACCGTCGAGGAGCTCGATCTCGACGCCGAGCAGAGTACGCAACGGCGTCCGGCGCCCGACGACCAGCAGGCGCCAGAACAGCAGAACACCGGCAGCTTCGGCCTGACGCTCGAGAACGTGACGCCGGCGATGGCGCGGCGGCTGCAGATGCCGTCGGGACAGACCGGCGCGGTCGTCACCGACGTGGACTCGGACGGACCGTCGGCGGGCGCGCTGCGTCCGGGCGACGTCATCCTGTCGGTCAACGGCAAGGCGGTCTCGATCGCGGCTGCGGCCGCGCGCGAACTCCAGAAGGTCCAGACCGGACACATCGCCCAGCTGCGCGTCTGGCGCGGCGACAGCGAGGTGTTCGTGCCGGTCAAGAAAGAGTAACGCCGTCTACTTGCAGATTGTTGATTGCCAATCGCTGATGTGATTCGTGAACGCGGTCCACTCACGGTGGCCGCGTTCATGGATCTCGCGCTCTACGATCCCGCGTTCGGCTACTACGCCCGCGCCGCCCAGACGTTCAGGGCGCGCGGGCGATTTTTTTACCAGCGTCGACGTCGGCCCGTTGTTCGGCGAACTGCTCGAAGTCCAGATCGCGGAGATGGCCTCGCTACTTCAGCATTCAGAGTTCAGAGTCCAGACTTCAGACCCCAACCTTCGAACGTTCGATCTCGTCGAAGCCGGCGCGGGCAACGGACGGCTCTCGGCGGACATCCTGCGCGCGGCCCGGCGGCGCGACCCCGACCTCTTCAACGCGCTTCGTCTTCACCTGGTCGAAGCCAGCGCGGAAGCGCGACGCGATCAGACACACTCGATGGGCGACGTCGCTTCGCGGCTGTCCAGTTCGAGCGACGCGCTGCCCGAGGCGTTCGAGGGCGTGCTGATTGCGAACGAACTGCTCGATGCGTTTCCGGTGCACCAGGTCGTGATGCGGGAGGATGGACTGCGGGAAATCTACGTCAGTTGCCAGTCGTCAGTCTTCAGTCATCAGTCGGATGTAGGGCGGCTCGCCCTCCACCTTATCGAAGCCGCTCCCTCCACACCCGCTCTGGCCGACTATCTCGATCGTCTCGGCGTCACGCTCGAACCGGGCTGGCGGGTCGAGATCAACCTGCGCGCGCTCGATTGGATCCGGGACGCGGCACGGCGCCTGCACCCGTGGATTCATCATCCTGATCGACTACGGTCACGAAGCGACCGAGCTCTATTCGGCGACCCATTCGTCTGGCACGCTGACGACGTATGCGTCGCACCAGAGCAGCGGTCCTGAGTCACCGACACCGAGCTGGCTGCAGCGACCGGGCGAGCAGGACATCACGTCGCACGTGGACTTCACCAGCGTGCGCCTCGCCGCCGAAGCGGCCGGTCTCACCACGGTCGGCTTCCTGGATCAGACCTACTTCCTGCTCGGTCTGCTCAACGCCGCCGGCCTGCGTGGATTCGACGACGTCAAGGATCGGCTCGCGTTGAAGACCCTGTTGATGCCGGGCGGCCTTGGCAGCACCCACAAGGTGATGATCTTCAGCAAAGGCGTCGAAGCGCCGGCGTTGCAGGGCTGCTCGTTCAAGATGCGGGTGACGTAGCGTGCGGATTCGACACGGAGCACACCATGGACACAAAGGTGTGGAGCGATCCGATTCGACCTCGGTGTCCCTGGCGTCCTTAGCGTCGAGAGGACGATAGTGGCGCTCCCGATACGCCACGCGCTGATGCTGACGGCCGGGCTCGGCACGCGATTGCGGCCGCTGACCGACGTGCGCGCCAAGCCGGCGATTCCGGTCGCGGGCGTTCCTCTGGCCCGGCGCATCGCGTCGTGGCTGGCGACGCAGGGCGTGACCGACCTCGTCCTGAACCTGCACCATCGTCCCGAGACGCTGACGTCGGTCGTCGGCGACGGCCGGGATCTCGGCGTTCGCGTGCGCTACTCGTGGGAACAACCTCGCGTGCTCGGGAGCGCCGGCGGTCCACGCCTCGCACTGCCGATTATCGGCGCCGAGCGTTTCTTCCTCGTGAACGGCGACACACTGACGGACGTCGATCTCGGGCGTCTCTCGGCGGCGCACGCGTTGTCCGGGGCCGTGGTGACGCTCGCGCTGGTGCCGAACCGGGAATTCCTTCGGTATGGCGGCGTACAGCTCAACGAACGCGGCGACGTCGTGGGGTTCGTTCGACGCGGGCCGGCGGCGGCCGGCTCGTATCATTTCGTCGGCGTGCAGATCGCGGAGGCCGAGGTATTCGCGACGCTGCCGGCTGGCGAACCGGCGAGTTCGATCGGCGGCGTTTACGATGCGCTGATCGGCTCGCGATCCGGCTCCGTGCACGGGTTCGTGTGCGACGCCGAGTTCTGGGACGTCGGCACGATCGCGGACTACTGGCGCACGTCGCTCGCCTTCGAGGCGCGAACGCCGCCGGGCGCCCGCCTCGACACGTACGGCGCCGCCGTTCACGCCACCGCGCGGGTCACGCGTTCGATTCTGTGGAACGATGTCGGCGTCGGCGCTGACGCGGTGGTGGACCGATGCATCGTGACCGACGGCGTCGCGATTCGAGCGGCGACGGTTTACACTGATGCGGTGCTCACGCGTGCCGACGACGGCACGACACGCGCAACGCCACTGATTCTTGAAGCGTAACCTTGTCCCTCCACGAACGCATCTCGCAGTACCTCGAAGAGAGCGGGCTCGCCGCGCGTCACGCCCGGGTGGTGCCGCTCACCGGCGACGCCTCCGATCGGCATTATTTTCGGGTCATCCCCGAAGACGAATCGTCGCTGGTGCTGGCGTTGCACGCCGGGCCGATCGATTTCGCGACGCTGCCGTTCGCGCGTGTGGCGGAGCTCCTGGCGGACGTCCCGCTGCCGGTGCCGGACGTGCTCGGCCATTCGGATCCGCTCGGCATTCTCGCGCTCCAGGATCTCGGCGACGTCACGCTGCAGGCGCACCTCGGCGCCGCGACGCCGGCACGAGCACGCAGCGCTGTACCGCGAGGCCGTGGCGCTCATCGAACTGCTGCAACGGCGCGGCGCGGAGCTGCAGTCGGACGCGTTATCCGCCGTACGGCGTCGCGTTCGACGTCGAGAAGCTGACCTGGGAGCTCGAGTTCTTCGTCAAGCACTTCATGCTCGGATACCGCGGCATCGCGCTGGCGGATCGCGAGCGGGCTGCGCTCTCCGCGGAATGGGCCGGAATCGTCAACGAGCTGGCCGCGGAGCCGCGGGTGCTCTGCCATCGCGATTATCACAGCCGCAACCTGATGCTGCAGCGCGGCCGCCTCTACATCATCGACTTCCAGGACGCGCGGATGGGACCTGACACCTACGATCTGGCGTCGCTGCTGCGCGATTCGTACGTCGACATCGGCGATCGCGAGCTCGACGAGCTGATCGCCTACTTCCTCGCCCTCAAGAGCCGGACCGACGCGGTCGAATTCCGGCGGCGCTTCGACCTGATGGCGCTGCAGCGCAACCTCAAGGCGCTCGGCACCTTCGGCTACCAGACGACCACGCGGCGCAACACGGTCTACATCCAGTACATGCCGCGAACACTGCGCTACGTGCAAACCAATCTGGACAAGTACCCGCGTTTCGCGCGGCTGCGGGAAATTCTCTCGGCCCACATCGAGGAGCTGCAATAAATCGCGGGTCCGGCTGAAGCCGGACACTACGGGTGATACCGGACGCGACGGGTGGTACCGCTGCCGGTCCAGACCCACGATACAATAGGCGTTTCGCTTCGTGGCCAAACGACCGTTCGGGGTGTCGACGCACCTCTATCATCGCCAGCGGCTGTGCCGCGCGCATCTGCTGGAAATCGCGGCTCACGGGTTTGAGCTGGTGGAAGTGTTCGCCAGCGCAGGCGCATTTCGACTATCACAGCCCGACGGCCATCGCGGACCTCCAGCAGTGGCTCGCGGAGGCCGGGCTGTCGCTGCGCCGCGATTCACACGCCACGCGGGCGCGCCGCCGGAGGAGGTCGAACGGGCGTTGCTCGTCGCGCGGCGGATTCCGGTGCCGGCACTCGTCGTGCACGTCGGACGGCTCGCGCAAAGAGTCGAGCGGCGCAACCTCGACGCCGGTTCGCGGATCTCGCCGCCCCGCTTGGCGTGAGGGTCGCGGTCGAATCGGGCGACAACGAGCTGTCGCAACCGGGTTCGCTGAGCTACTTCGTCGAAGACGACCTCGAGGACGTCGATGTCGGCATCTGCCTCGACTTCGGGCACGCCCACATTGACGGCGATCTGGTCGACGCGATCGAGACGGTCTCGGAGCACCTGATCGCGGTCCACGTCCACGACAACCGCGGGACGCACCGACGATCATCTCGTGCCGTTCGACGGCGACGATCGACTGGCCGGCCGCGCTGACGACCGTCCAGAAGGTCGGCTACGACGGCCCCCTCGTCTTCGAGGTTGCGCCCCGCGGGCCGACCCGGGAGACGCTGACCCGAATGCGCGCGGCTCGAGTACGGATGGAAAAGCTGTTCGCGAACTGATGACTGGCGACTGAAGACTGAAGACTGACGACTGTTATGCCACGTCTACATCGAAGACATCGGCAAGCACGAGGGCGAAGACGTCACCATCAAGGGATGGCTGCACAATCGCCGCTCGAGCGGCAAGATTCATTTCCTGACCGTTCGCGACGGCTCTGGCTTCATCCAGGCGGTGATGTCGAAGGCCGCGGTCGGCGACGAGCTGTTCAAGACCGCCGACCATCTCTCGCAGGAAACCTCGATCATCGTCACCGGCACGGCGCGCGCTGACAGCGCGCGCGCCGAGCGGCTACGAAATCGACGTCAAGGGGCTCGAGGTCGTCGGCGCATCGCACGACTACCCGATCACGCCGAAGGAACACGGCGTCGACTATCCTGCTCGACCGGCGTCACCTGTGGATTCGCAGCGAGCGCCAGCAGGCGATCCTGCGCATCCGTCACGAGATCATCAACGCCGTGCGCGACTTCTTCAACGATCGCGGCTTCATCCTCGCCGACACGCCGATCTTCACGCCCGCCGCGTGCGAGGGCACGACGACGCTGTTTCCGGCGCAGTACTTCGAAGATCAGACGGCGTACCTGACGCAGAGCGGTCAGCTTTACAACGAAGCCAACGCGATGGCGCTCGGCCGCGTGTACTGCTTCGGTCCGACCTTCCGCGCCGAGAAATCGAAGACGCGCCGTCACCTCACCGAGTTCTGGATGGTCGAGCCCGAGATGGCCTACGCCGACCTGGACGACGTCATGGAGCTCGCCGAGGATCTCGTCGTCTCCGTCGTCGGCCGCGTGCTCGAGAAGCGCCGACGCGAGCTGACCGTCTCGAACGCGACATCATCGAAGCTCGAAGCGGTCCAGAAGCCGTTCCCGCGCATCTCCTACGACGATGCGGTGAAGACGTCTGCAGGCGAAGGGCCTGCCGATCGAGTGGGGCGGCGACTTCGGCGGACCGGACGAGACGACGCTGTCGGAGCGAATACGATCGTCCGCTGCTGGTCCATCGCTACCCGGCCGCGATCAAGGCGTTCTACATGAAGCCCGATCCGGATCGCGCCGGAGCTGGCGCTCGGCGTCGACGTGCTGGCGCCGGAAGGCTACGGCGAGATCATCGGCGGCGGCGAGCGCCTCGCCGATCTGGATCTGCTGCTCGAGCGGATCAAGGAGCACAACCTGCCGCAGGAAGCGTTCGAGTGGTACCTCGACCTGCGCCGCTACGGCACCGTGCCGCACGGCGGCTTCGGCATGGGCATCGAGCGCGTGGTGTCGTGGATCTGCAAACTCGAACACGTCCGCGAGACGATTCCGTATCCGCGTATGCTGTACAGGTTGTATCCGTGAAGGACGACGATCAAGGCCGGTTTCTTTGATGAAGGGTCTATTTTGAAAGTCGGAATGATCTCGCTCGGCTGTCCGAAGAACCTCGTCGACTCCGAGGTGATGCTGGGGCTCGCGCAACAAGGCGGGCACGAGCTGACCCAGGACGCGGCCGACGCCGACGTGCTGATCGTCAACACCTGCGCCTTCATCGATTCGGCGAAACAGGAATCGATCGACGCCATCCTCGAGATGGCGCAGCTACAAGAAAGACGGCGCCTGCCAGCGGCTGATCGTCACCGGCTGCATGGCCGAGCGCTATCGCGACGAGCTGAAGGCGCGAGATTCCGGAGATCGATGCGGTGCTCGGCACCGGCCAGGTGCCGGAAATCGTCGGAGCGATCGAACAGGTGCACCCGAGTCAGGTGCGAGGCGCCGGCCGGGTCGCGCCGCTCGTATTTCACCGCACGTCGCACGCCGCACCCCGCACCTCGCACTCCGCACCTGGCGCCCCGCACCTCGCACCAGGCGCCTCGCGTCCCGCGGCCCTGCCGACCTACATCTACGACGCCGAGACGCCACGACTGCTGGCGACGCCGCGTCACTACGCCTACGTGAAGATCGCCGAAGGCTGCGACTACAAGTGCGCGTTCTGCATCATCCCGACGCTGCGCGGCGAGTATCGCAGCCGGCCGGCAGACTCGATCGTCCGCGAAGCGCGCGCGCTGGCGGCCCGCGGCGTGAAGGAACTGCTGCTGATCTCGCAGGACACGACGTTCTACGGCATCGATCGCCACGAGCGCGGCGCGCTCGCGCGACTGCTGCGCGAGCTCAACCAGATCGACGGCCTCGAATGGATCCGGCTGCTCTACCTCTATCCGACGACGATCGACGACGCGACGCTGGCGGCGATGGCCGAGTGCGACAAGGTCTGCAAGTACATCGACCTGCCGCTTCAGCACGCCTCGAATCCGGTGCTCAAGCGAATGAAGCGGCCCGGCACGCGACGCCGGCTACGACACGCTGCTCGCCCGCATCCGCGACCGCGTCCCCGGCGTCGCCCTCCGCACCACCTTCATCGTCGGCTTCCCCGGCGAGACCGACGCGGACGTCGACGAGCTGGCCGCGTTCGTCTCCGATCACGCGTTCGACCACGTCGGCGTGTTCACCTATTCGCACGAGGAAGGCACCTCGGCCTTCGGACTCGCGGACGATGTGCCCGCAAGAGCGAAGAAAGCGCGCCGGCGCACCGGATTATGGGGCTGCAGAAGCGGCTCGTCCAGAAGCGGCAGCAGGGCGCGGATCGGCCAGCGCGCGCGGGTGGTCGTGGACGGTCCGTCGAGCGACCACGACCTGGTCCTTCGGGCGCGGCTCGAGACGCCAGGCGCCAGACATCGATGCGTCGGTTTTCCTGACGGATTGCGACCCATCGGCCTTCCGGCCCGGCGATTTCATCGAGGTCGAGATTGTCGGCGCCCGCGAATACGATCTCATCGCGGCGGCCCGACGTGGCTATAATTTCGAGTTCGGACCCTGGGTGTAGGACCGAGTGGGCGGGTGCCCACTTTTTTAGTTTATGGGCCGCGGAAACCGTCGTCGAGCAGATCCGGGTCGTGGCCGGCCGCGTCGCGGCCAGTTATGGCCTCGACATTTTCGACGTGCAGTTTCGGCGCGAGGCGCCGGGCATGGTGCTGCGGGTGCAGCTCGATCGGCCGGGACCGGCGGCGACCGCCGGACGATAGCGTCAGCGTGGATGACTGCGCCCGGGTCAGCCGCGATTTGAGCGCCATCCTCGACGTCGAGGATGTGGTGCCGACCGCGTATACATTGGAAGTCTCGTCGCCCGGACTGGATCGACCGCTGCGCGTCAGCGACGATTACGAGCGGTTTGCCGGGCGGCAGGCCAAGATCGTCATGCGGGAACGCGTGGACGGTCAGGGATTTTTCAGGGGCAAGCTCGGCGGCCTCGATGGCGACGCCGTGCTCATCGACGCCGAGGACGGCAAGCGGCACCGGGTGCCGCTGCAGGTCATCACGCGGGCGAATTTGGAGGTGGAATTCTAGATATGTCGAATCCTCTGCAGCAGACGATCGAGGCGCTGGCCAAGGAAAAAGGCATCGAGCCGGATGTGGTGATCAGCGCCATCGAAGAGGCCGTCGCCACTGCGTCGCGCAAGTACTACAAGACCGGCGAGAACCTGAAGACGCGGTTCAACACCGACACCGGCCAGGTCGACCTGTTCGCGCTTGAAGACCGTGGTCGAAGAGGTCGCGACCCCGGCGACCGAAATCGCGATCAACGAAGCGCGCGAAATGTACCGTCCGCTCTACGGCGACGAGGTGGCGAACAGCATCGAGCTCGGCGACGAGATGGAGTTCCCCAAGCCGACCGAGGTGCTGGGGCGCATCGCCGCGCAGACCGCCAAGCAGGTCATCTTCCAGAAGGTGCGCGAGGCCGAACGCGAGCACGTGTTCGCCGAGTACAACGAGCGCATCGGCGAGGTGATGAACGGCACGATCAAGCGGTTCGAGAACGGCGACATCATCCTCGAACTCGGACGGATCGAAGCCGTGCTGCCGCGCAAGGAACAGTCGCGCGCCGAGAGCTACACCCCCGGCGACCGCGTCCGCTGCGTCGTCAAGGGCGTGAACCGCAGCGCCAAGGGACCGCAGATCGTGCTGTCGCGCACCGATCCGGCCCTGCTGATCAAGCTGTTCGAGCAGGAAGTCCCCGAGATTTACGACGGCACCGTGATGATCCGCGGCGCGGTGCGCGAGGCCGGCGACCGTGCCAAGGTGGCGGTGTTCTCGCGCGAACGCGACGTCGATCCGGTCGGCGCCTGCGTCGGCATGAAGGGCACCCGCGTCCAGTCGATCATCCGCGAACTGCGCGGCGAGAAAATCGACATCGTCGAGTTCTCGGAGGACCCGATCGCGTTCGTGACCAACGCGCTCAGCCCGGCGAAGGTCCAGCGCGTGTCGATCGTGGACGACCGCGAGCACGTGATGGAAGTGGTCGTCGAGGACAAGCAGCTGTCGCTGGCGATCGGCAAGAAGGGGCAGAACGTCCGGCTGGCGGCGAAGTTGACCGGCTGGCGCATCGACATCAAGAGCGAAGAAGAAAAGCGCCGCGAGGTCGAAGCGCAGTTCGGCGAGCTCGAGGGCGCGGCCGGCGAGGGCGAGGGCGACGGCGAGACGGCTGCAGCCGAAGTCGGCGAAACCCAGGCCGGTCCGGATGCCGTGGACGCCGGCGCGGAGTCGCCGGCGAATGCGGAAGAGACGCCGCTGCCGTACTCGCTGGCCGGTATCGGCGACAAGACGGTCCGGAAGCTGGTCGATGGTGGGTTCGCGACCGTCGAGGCGCTGGCCGCCGCGACGCCGGAACAGCTGTCGGAAATTCCTGGAGTCGGCGGCAAGACCGCCGAGAAGATCCTGGCGGCGGCCCGCGGCGACGCGGCCACGCCCGGCGAAGCAACGCCCGCTGCGGGCGACGGAAATGCGGACCTTTAGGTTCGCGACGTGCAGGCCAGGAGGTCTGCACGCCATGGGATAGCGCACGATTCACCATAGAGGTCTACTGTTGGCAACTGTTCGGATCTTCAAGATCGCGGAGCTGCTCGGAACCACGAGCCAGGAAGTGACGGCGCTGCTGAAGCGCGATCACGGCATCGAGGTGAAGAGCGCATCGAGCACCGTCGAGGAAGTGGTCGCACGACAGTTCGTGGAGCGCGTCGCGCGCCAGCGGAACATCTCGTTGCCGACCGCTCACATGTTCGCGGAGACGCCGGTCGTCAAGGGCAAGAAGGGCGGACCGGCCAAGAAGGCGGCCGAACCGGTGAAGCCGGCCGCGCCGGCGCTGCCGCCTCCTCGTCTCGTCAAGATGGCGAAGCCGGTCGCGGCCGCGCCAGTCGAACCAGAGGCCGACGAGCCGATCGCCGAGGCCGAGCCGGAAGTCGTCGAACCGGTCGAACAGCACGCGCCAGTCGCGAAGACTGAGCCGGCGGCACCGGAGCCGGCTCCGATCGCGTCGAAACCGGCCGCTGCTCACGAGCCTGGCCACACACTAGCGCCACCTGTCCCAGCCGAAGAATCGCCAGCGCCGACCGTCGTGACCAGCGCCGCGAAGACTGAAGCGCCAGTAGCGCTCGAGCCGGCCGCGCCTCCCCCAACTCCGTCCGCGCCGCCGCCGGTCGCGGCGAAACCGGCGACACCGGGTCGCGTCGTGCCGCCGACGCTGCGCCTCCGCATCGAAGAACAGCGTCCGACGACGCCGACAGCTCCACTGCCGACGACGCCGGCGCCGCGCGCGGTGCAGCGTCCGATCGCGCCGCCGCGGCCGACGCCCCCGGTGACCGCACGACCGGCTGCGCCCGCGGGCGCGCCCGGCGCCCGTCCGGGTGCGCCCGGCCTGCCCCGTCCCGGTGGCGCGCCCGGTGTCCGTCCGCCGTATCCGGGCTCGCGCCCGCCGATTGGCGGACCGCGTCCGCTGCCGTCACAGCCGGTTCGTCCGCAGCAGCCGGGCGTTCCGCCGCGGCCCGGCCAGTACCCGCAGCGTCCAGGAATGCCGTCGCGGCCGTCGTACCAGCGGCCCGGCGGAGCCGGGCGTCCGGCCGCCGGCCGCCGCGATCACACGTCGCGTCCGGCGCCGCCGCCGACACCGGCCGCGCCGCCGCCGGTCACCAAGACCATCACGCTTGCTGAAGGCATGACGGTGAAGGACCTGGCGGACAAGCTCGATCTTCGCGTCAAGGACGTGCTCGCCAAGCTGCTGATGAAGCGGCTGATGCTGACGATCAACTCCGCGCTCGACACCGAAACCGCGACGATGATCGCGCGCGAGTTCGGCGCCGACGTCCAGATGCAGAGCTTCGAAGAGGAGCTGCTGCAGGCGGACGAAGGCGAATCGAAGAAAGAGGATCTGATCACGCGCGCGCCCGTCGTCACGGTGATGGGCCACGTCGATCACGGCAAGACCAGCCTGCTCGACGCCATCCGGACGACCAGGGTCGCGGAGCGCGAAGCCGGCGGCATTACCCAGCACATCGGCGCATATCACGTCACCATCAACGGCCGCGACATCGTGTTTCTCGACACCCCGGGCCACGCCGCCTTCACCCTGATGCGCGCCCGCGGCGCCAAGGTCACCGACATCGTCGTCCTGGTGGTCGCGGCGGACGATGGGATCATGCCGCAGACGAAGGAAGCGATCGACCACGCGCGCGCGGCCAACGTGCCGATCGTGGTCGCGATCAACAAGATCGACAAGCCCAACGCGAGCCCGGAGAAGGTGAAGCGCGAGCTGACCGAGCTCGGGCTGATGCCGGAAGAATGGGGCGGTCAGACCGTCACCGTCGAAGTGTCGGCGCGTCAGAAGACCAACATCGACAGCCTGCTCGAAATGATCCTGCTGTCGAGCGACATCCTCGAGCTGAAGGCGAACCCGAAGCGCAGCGCCTCGGGCACCGTGCTCGAGTCGAAACTGGACAAGGGTCGCGGCCCCGTCGCGACCGTGCTGGTGCAGGACGGAACCCTGCACGTCGGCGATACGTTCATCGCCGGACCGATCGTCGGGCGCGTGCGAGCGCTAATCGACGACCGGGGCAAGCCGTCCAAGTCGGCTGGGCCGTCCACGCCAGTCGAAGTGCTGGGCCTGGCGGGTCTGCCCGGACCGGGCGATCTCTTCCAGGTGGCCGACGCGGCCAAGGCACGGCACATCGCGACGTTCCGCGAGGAGCAGGCGAAGTCCAAGGCGCTTGGCGCCAAGGGCTCGCGTCTCACGCTCGAGTCGCTGCAGGCGCAAATCGCCGAAGGCGGCATGAAAGAGCTGCCGATCATCATCAAGACCGACGTGCAGGGTTCGTCGGAAGTGCTGGCGGACACGCTCACCAAACTGAGCGACGACAAGGTCAAGGTGCGGATCATCCACGCCGGCGTCGGCGCGGTGAACGAGTCGGACGTGCTGCTGGCGTCCGCCTCGAACGCCATTGTGATCGCTTTCAACGTCAAGCCCGATCGCAACGCCGAGGACATCGCGGCGCGCGAACGCGTCGAGATCCGTCAGCATTCGGTGATTTACCACGTCACCGACGAGATGAAGAAAGCGATGGCCGGCCTGCTCGACCCGACCTTCCGCGAGGTCCGGATCGGCATCGCCGCGGTTCGCGACATCTTCAAGACTCCCAAGTTCGGGACCATTGCCGGCTGCCTGGTCACCGAAGGACGGGTCACACGTTCCGGCGACGCGCAGGCGCGGCTGCTGCGCGACGGCGCGGTCATCTACGAAGGCAAGATCGGCTCGCTGCGTCGCTTCAAGGACGATGCGAGCGAGGTCAAGGCCGGACTCGAATGCGGCATCGGCTTCGACAAGTTCAACGACCTCAAGGTCGGCGACGTCATCGAGGTCTTCGCCAAAGAACGGGTCCTCACGGTCGCGTGATTCACAACGTTGGAACGCAGAGACCGCCGAACTCGCAGAGTGAATGTGCTTTCGTCTTTGCGAGTTCTGCGTTCCTGCAATCTGGAATCTGAATTCCGCAATCTGAAATCTGCAATCTGAAATGTCCCAAGGCTCCAGACCCGAGCGCGTCGCCGATCAGATTCGCAGCGAGCTGGCGTTGATGCTCGCTCGCGAGGTGCACGATCCGGGCATCGGGTTCGTCACCATAACCCGCGTCCAGGTCGCGCCCGACCTGCAGCATGCGCGGGTGTTCTACACGGCCCTCGGCGACAGCAAGGCGCAGGCGACGAGCGACCGCGCCCTGAACCGCGCGATCCCGTTCCTGCGCCGCCAGATCGGCCAGCGGCTCCGGCTGAAGCGCGTGCCGGAACTGCAGTTCATGATCGACAAGGCGATCGCCGGACAGGACCGCATCGAGCAGCTCCTCAACGAAATCCACGCCCAACCGCCAGTGCCGCCCGACCGAGATGACGACTCCAGCGCCTGATCGAGCCACCGCGGAAGTTCAACGGATCGCCGACGCCATCCGGTCGCGACAGCGTTTCGTGCTGTCGTCGCACGCCCGGCCCGATGGCGACGCCATCGGCTCGCAGATGGCGATGGCGTACGCGCTGCGCGCGCTCGGCAAGGACGTCACGCTGGTCAACGCCGACCCGGCGCCGCTGCCGTTGATGGCGTTTCCCGGCGTCCCCGGCATCCGGGTGGCGGCGGCGGTCGAGGGTGACTTCGACGCCGCGATTGTCATGGAGTGCGGCGACCTGAAGCGGACGGGCGTCGCCGGCCTCGACCGCTTCTTCGTCATCAACATCGATCACCACCAAGGCAACACCGCCTACGGCGCGCTGAACTGGTTCGACCCCGGCGCGGCGGCATGCGCGGAACTCGTATTCGATCTGGTGCGCCTGCTCGGCGTCCCGATGAGCGTCGAGATCGCCACGCACATTTACCTGGCCATCCTGACCGACACGGGTTCGTTTCACTTCTCGAGCATCTCGCCGCGCACCTTCGACATCTGCCGCCAGATCCTCGAAGCGGGCGTCGATCCGGTACAGGTCGCGCGTCAGGTGTTCGACAGCAACACGATGGGACGCCTGCGCCTGTTCGCCGCGGTGCTGAGCGGCATGCAGGTGGACGCCAGCGGACGGATCGCCGTGCTCTATCTCGATCGCGCGATGGCGGCCGCCGCCGGTGGCGCGTACGACGAAACCGAAGGGCTGATCAACGAGCCGCTGACCGTGAAAGACGTCGAGGCAGTGGTGTTCTTCAAGCAGAACGAGGGCGACGAGTACCGGATCAGCCTGCGGTCCAAGGGCGACGTGGACATCAACGCCGTCGCGAAGGCGTTCGGCGGCGGCGGACACAAGAACGCCTCCGGCTGTACCGCCAGCGGCCCGATTGAATCGCTTCGCCGGACGTTCGTCGAGAAGCTGCAACAGGCCATCGATGGACGGCTTGCTCCTCGTTGACAAGCCGGCCGGACCGACCTCGCACGATGTGGTCGCGCGGATGCGGCGGGCGTTGCGCGAAAGGCGCATCGGCCACACCGGTACGCTCGATCCTCTGGCCACCGGACTGTTGCCGCTGGTGCTCGGCAAGGCGACCCGTCTCGCGCAGTTCCTGAGCGCCAGCGACAAATCGTACGACGCGACCATCCGACTCGGATACGCCACGGACACCGCGGACGCTCAAGGCGTGACGATCGGCGAGGTCTACGCGGGAGCGTGGCCGACCCGGGAGGCGATCGACGCGGCGCTGGCACCATTCCGCGGCACCTTCCTGCAACGACCGCCTGCATTTTCCGCCAAGAAGATTGACGGGCGGCGAAGCTATGCGATCGCGAGAGCCGCACGTGCCGACGCTCGGCTAAAGCCTCGCGCTACGTGGGAACCCGACCCACCTGCCCCAGTCGAACCACCTGATGGACCGGCCATGCCAGCCGCCGTCAGCGTCACGACGCACCGACTCGACATCCTGTCCGTCGATGCCGACAACGTGACGCTCAGCGTTGACTGCTCGGCCGGGTTTTACATTCGCTCCCTGGCGCACGATCTTGGCGAGCGCCTGGGCACGGGCGCGCACCTGACCGCGCTGCGGCGGACGCGCAGCGGCGACTTCGACGTGACGCAGGCCGTGACGCTCGAAGCTGCCGAGCGGGATCCGGCGTCAATCGCCGGCTCGGTGGTGGCGATGTCAAAGATGCTGCCCGCCTGTCCCGCCGTGACGCTGACCGAGGGAGGCATCCGTCATGTGATGCACGGCCGGACCGTCGGTCCGGCGGATTGGTCGGCCGACGACTCCCCCAGCCCCAAGTGGGCACTCGTGCGCCTGCTCGATCCGGCGGGCGAACTGATCGCGCTGGCCAGGACAACGGACGATCCCGATCTTTTGCATCCCTTCGTCGTTCTGGGGTAACATGTTGTGCTTGCTCGACTAACGAAGTTTCTCGCATATACGGCGCACCCGGCCCGGGACGTTCGGCCCGGCTTTCTGGGGCGTTCGTGGAGGTAGTTCAGGTGGCGTTGACCAAGGACCGCAAGACAGAACTCATCGGCAGTTACAAGACTCACGACGGCGACACCGGCTCCCCTGAAGTTCAGGTGGCCATCCTCAGCGAACGCATCAATTACCTCACTGAGCATTTCAAGTCGCACGCCAAAGATCACCACTCGCGCCGCGGCCTGCTGATGCTGGTCGGCAAGCGCCGCCGGTTGCTCGATTACCTCAAAGGCAAGGACGCGCAGCGCTACGCGGACCTCATCAAGCGGCTCAACATCCGCAAGTGAGCGGCCCGATCGCCGTGTCTTTGATTTCTGATTCACTTTCAGCTTTTTGAAGTTGCTCCCTATGCACACTCGCGAAATCACAGTCGGCCAGAACACGCTCCGATTCGAGACCGGTAAGCTCGCCAAGCAGGCGCACGGCTCGGTCATCGTCCGCCTCGGCGACTCGGTGGTCCTCGTCACCGCCTGCCACGCGGCCAGCCCGCGCGAAGGCATCGACTTCCTGCCGCTGACCGTCGACTACCGTGAATACACCTACGCGTCGGGCCGCATTCCCGGCGGCTTCTTCAAGCGCGAAGGCAAGCCGGCCGAAAAGGAAGTGCTGACCAGCCGCATGATCGACCGTCCGACGCGGCCGCTGTTTCCCGAAGGCTGGCGATTCGAAACGCAGATCATCGCGCTCGTCCTGTCCGCCGATCAGGCCAACGACACCGACGTGATGGCGATCACCGGCGCGTCCGTCGCGCTGGCGCTGTCGGACATCCCGTTCCAGAAGACGGTCGCCGCGGTCCGCATGGGCCTGGTCGACGGTCAATACATCGTCAACCCGACCTTCCTGCAGCGCAAAGAGAGCAAGCTCGATCTCATCGTCGTCGGCAGCAAGGACGGCCTGGTGATGGTCGAGGCCGGCGCCAAGGAAGTCAGCGAGGAGCAGGTCGTCACCGCGCTGGACACCGCGCACGCCGCGATCAAGCAGATCGTCGCCGTGATTGACGATTTGGCCAAGGAAGCCGGCAAGAAGAAGCTGGCGGTCGCAAAGAAGGAGATCGCCGCGGACTTCTACAAGGAAATCGAAGGCAAGGTCTTCCAGCCGCTCGCCAAGGCGATGCGGATCAAGGAAAAGCTCGAGAACTACGAGACCGTTGACCTCACCCTCAAGAACCTGATCGCCCAACTCCCCGAGGAGACCGAAGCCGAGAAGAAGGCTGACGCCAAGGCCATCTTCAAGGAATTGAAGGAGAAGGTTCTCCGCGAGGAGGTCCTGACCAACGGCGTTCGTCTCGACGGCCGCAAGTTCGACGAGATCCGCAACATCTGGATCGAGACCGGCGTGCTGCCGCGCGTCCACGGCTCGGCCGTGTTCACCCGCGGCGAAACGCAGGCGCTCGTGACCTGCACGCTCGGCACCGCCGACGATGCGCAGAAGATTGAGAGCTTCGAGGGAGAAACGTGGAAGAGCTTCATGCTCCACTACAACTTCCCGCCGTTCTCGGTCGGTGAAACCGGGCGCATGACCGGTCCCGGCCGCCGCGAAATCGGTCACGGCGCGCTGGCCGAGCGTTCGCTCATCTCGCTGATGCCGAAGGAAGCCGACTTCCCCTACACCGTTCGCATTGTCTCGGACATCCTCGAGAGCAACGGCTCCTCGTCGATGGCTTCGGTGTGCGGCGGATCGCTGGCGATGATGGACGCAGGCGTGCCGATCAGCAAGGCGGTCGCCGGCATCGCGATGGGTCTCGTCATCGACGAGAAGAGCGGCAAGTATGCCGTCCTCTCCGACATCGCCGGCGCCGAGGATCACTACGGCGACATGGACTTCAAGGTCGCCGGCACCGCCGACGGCATCACCGCGCTGCAGATGGACATCAAGGTGGGCGGCATCACCACCGAGATCATGCGCAAGGCGCTCGACCAGGCGCGCAACGGCCGCCTGCACATCCTCGGCAAGATGAAGGAAGCGCTCGGCACCTCGCGCCAGAACATCTCGCTCTTCGCGCCGCGCATCGTCACCATCCGCATTCCGGTGGACAAGATTCGCGACGTCATCGGACCGGGCGGCAAGATGATCCGCAGCATCATCGAGCGCACCGGCGTGAAGATCGACGTCGAGGACGACGGCCGGGTCAATGTCGCTTCGGCCGACGGCGAATCGGCGGCCAAGGCGATCTCGATCATCCAGGAGCTCACCGCCACGCCAGAGCTCAACAAGACCTACATGGGCAAGGTCCAGCGCATCACCGATTTCGGCGCGTTCGTCGAGATCATGCCCGGCACCGACGGCCTCCTGCACGTGTCCGAGATCGCGAACCACCGCGTCAAGGACGTGCGCGAAGAGCTGAAAGAAGGCGAACAGCTTCTGGTCAAGGTGATCAACATCGATCCGACCGGCAAGATTCGCTTGAGCCGCAAGGCGCTGCTCCAGGAAGAAGCGGGAGCCGGCAAGAAGGAATAGCTCCACGTTGAGCGTGCTTCGAAGGGGCCTCGCGCACAGCGGGCCCCTTTTTCTTTTTGCAGTCCTCACGATCGGCTGGACCTGGCCGCTCGTCCGCAACCTGTCCGACGTAATTCCCGGCGATGCCGGCGACAACTACAGCTTCGTGTGGAACCTGTGGTGGATGCGGCACGTGCTCGCCACTCCAGGGCTCGCGTACTTCAAGACCACTTACCTGTTCTATCCCTTCGGCACGACGATCGCCGATCATCCACATACCGCGCTTCCCGCGCTGATCGCCGCGACCGTCATGGCCGGTGTCTCCGTCGTGGCGGCGCAGAACCTGCTGCTGCTCGCGTACGTGTTCCTGAACATGGCGTGCGCCTACGCGCTGACGTGGGACATCACGCGGCAACGCCGCGCCTCGGTGTTGGCGGGGATCCTCTTCGGACTCTCTCCGTACCTGGCCGTTCACATGCTCGGCCACTTCGATCTCGTCGCGGCCTGGGTGATGCCGCTGTTCGCGCTGTTGTTCCGCCGCTCGGTTCAGCTGCGATCGAACTCCGCCGCGATCGCCGCCGGCGTCCTGTTCGCCGCCACCGCGTACATCGCCTACTACTACGTCGTGTATCTCGGGTTATTCATGGCGGTCTATCTGGCCGCGTGGGTCCGCTGGTTCGCGATCGTTCCCGCCAGCCGTCCCCTCCCCTCGACAGCCAGACGACTGCGAACGCTTTGCGTCGGCGTTGCCGTGATCGGCGCAGGACTGGCTGCGGCGATCCTCGTCACCGGCGGTGGCTCGATCGCGCTGGCGTCGCGGGACCTCTCGATCCGCACGCCCCAGAATGCGCTGACGGTGATGTGGATCGGCGTCGCGGGCTGGATCGCCTGCACCTGGCGCGTGATGGTCCGAGAGGATCCGGAACGGCAACGGCGCTTCCGGAGAGCGATCGCGGTGGCGTGGCGAGTCACGATGGTCTTCGTGGTCGGGGCGTTGCCGCTGCTCTGGCAGGCAGCGCTGCTGGTCGTCCGCGGCGAATACGTAACCCAGGAATACGGCTGGCGGAGCATTCCGCACGGTGTAGACCTGCTGTCGCCGCTCCTCGGCCATCCCCTTCACCCGCTCATGTCTGGTGTCAGCGTGCAGGCGTATCAGTCCTTGAAGCTGGACTACGTCGAAGCGATCGGCTGGATCGGTCTGGCGCCGGTTGCGCTGCTGATCCTCTCGCGTTCCGCGATTCGAAAGCCAGTGAATGATGAGGTTCGCGTGTGGTCGGCGATCGCCATCGCCTTCGTGATCTTCGCGTTGGGTCCATTCCTGACCATCGGCGGCTTCGATACGGGCCTCAAACTCCCCGAGATCCTGATGCGCTTCGTACCCTTGGCCGCCAACGCACGGATGCCTGGCCGGGCGATGGTCGGGGTCTTCATGGCGCTGTCGGTGCTGCTCGGCGTGTCGACGGCGAACGCCACCGGGTGGCGGCGCTCGGCGGCGGTCCAGTGGCTCGTGATTGTCCTCGTCGTGTTCGAGTACTGGGACGCGCCGATCCGGATGACACCGCTCGATCGGCCGGCGGTCTATCGGGCGCTCGCCGCGGCCGAACCGGGCGCCGTGTGCGAAGCGCCGTTTGGCATCGGCGACGGGTTGAGCACCGGTGTCGGATCCCAGGATCGACGCGTGTTGTTCTACGCCACCCAACACGAACATCCGCTGGTTGGCGGCTACATCGGGCGGATGCCGGTCAAGGCGGCGGATTGGTACCGGCAGAACAGTTTCACCGGCGCGCTGCTCAGTTTGTCGGTCGCCGACGCCGCACCGTTGCCGTCCGACTTCCACATCGATCCACCTCCCTGTCGCTATCTCGTGGTCGATCGGACGACGAGTCCAGCCGCGCTTCGGACCTTTGTCGAGCGACTCCACGCGAATCGACTGGCGACCGACGAACGTCGCGACCTGTATCGCTTGCCATAGTGCGCGTCACGGATAGACGACCTCGTGGTTGACCCGGCTGCTGCACAAACGAAATTGCCACCGTCCAACTGGGGATGCACCGCTCACCGCTCAATCCGGCCATTCACGGCTTGTGGAACAACCGGTTCTCGCTTGGTGACGATGGGTCGACCACGCTCTGACGGGACTACGAGAAACGCACCACGACTGGTTCGCTCAGGACTTGAAGGCCTGGGCGGCGGCGATGCGGTCGCGGATCGGCGGGTGGCTGTAGAACAGCGCCTGAACCAGCGGCGACGGGTCGTCCTCGGCGAGGTTCTGGGCGCCAAGCCGACGCATGGCGGAGATGAACGCGGCCGGATTGCGGGTGAGCGCGAGGGCGAAGCGATCGGCGCTGCGCTCGAATGCCCGCGACATCGCATGCGCGACCGGCATCATCAGCAGCGACACCACCCCAGCGGAGAGCAGCAGCAGCGGCAATCCGGCCACGTCTTCGACGCCGTGAAGACCGGCCGGTCCGGCCAGCAGCGCGAGCAGCCGCGACGCCAGGTAGAAGCCGCCCAGGGTCAGCGCGCTCTGGAACGCGATGCCTTTCCAGATGTCGCCGTGCACGTGGTGCGCGATCTCGTGCGCCAGCACCACTTCGATTTCCTCGTCCGAGTATTCGGCGAGCATCGTGTCCGATACGAGAATCCGGCGCGTCGCGCCGATGCCGGTCAGAGCGGCGTTGGCTTTCT
Source organism: uncultured Acidobacteriota bacterium (assembly GCA_963711765.1). Lineage (GTDB taxonomy): Bacteria > Acidobacteriota > Vicinamibacteria > Vicinamibacterales > CAVVIG01 > CAVQFC01. The sequence continues at coordinate 1,096,184 of CAVQFC010000002.1, forward strand.
TTGTCTTCGCCGCCAGACCCCATTCGTAGGCGCCGAGCACGCGCGCGTTGGCGCGTTCAGCCAACGCGAGCAACCGCTCACGAAGCGCTTCGCGCTCGAGCGGTTTGATGGCGTAGAAGAGCGGCAGCAGCAGGACCGGGGCGATGTTGGCGAGGCCGACAATCAGCAGCGTGAAGACCGCGCCGGCCGTCAGCCACCACCAGTCTGGCGACCAGCGGATCAACCCGTAGACGACTGCCGCCGCCCCGCCGCCGAGCAGAATCCCGACGCCGAGCGACTTGGCCTGGTCGACGAGCCAGGACTTCAGCGTCTCGTTGGATAGCTCGTAGCGCCGCTCGAGCATGAAGCCACTGTAGAAACCAAGCGGCAGGCTGACGACCTCGTTCAGGATCGACACCAGCACGACGTAGACCAGGACGGTGAGCGTCGGGCGCAGCACGGGCGGCAGCGACGAGGCGAGTGCGGCCGCGGCGTCGCGAAATGTGCCGGTCCAACCGGTGAGGAGAAGCCCTGCCAGCAGCGCTGCCGTCCACACCACCGAGACGACGCCCGCTTGACGCTTGAGACGATGGTACCTGCTGGCCTTGTCCTCGTTCACTATATTTTGAAGCTGCGCGCTATTCTGAAGCTGCGCGCTTTTCTGAAGCTGCGGGCGGTTCTGACGCTGCGCGCCGTTCTGAAGCTGCGCGCTTCGAGGGTGCGCGCTGCGACGGCGCGGCTTTCAGCGCTCTTTGTCATCGTCGGTGTCGGTCGGTGCCCCGTTCCCGCTTCGCGGACGCACCCTGATGCCGCCGTTGGTCGTCTCGAGCACGATGCTGGTGCCGCCGCCATTCAGCTTGCCTTCGACGTGCCGCCGTGACTTGTCGGTGATCGCCAGCTTCTCGAGCGCCGAGACGTTGATGCCGCCGTTCGTGCACGACGCGTCGAGATCGGCCTTCGCGGCGTCGGGCAGCGACAACGTGACGCCACCGTTGGTGGTGTGCAGGGCGATCTTCTGCGTGCCGACCGCGGCCATGTCCATGTTCACGCCGCCGTTGGTGGTGTGGGCGTTGATGCCGCCGGTCATCATCTTGCCGGTGACCAGTCCGTTGGTAGTGCGCGCCGTGACGTTGCCGGAGAGGTTGGCCAGCGCAATGACGCCATTGGTCGACGCGACGGTCACCACCGAATCCTTCGGCGCCTTGACGCGATACCGGACCTCGTAGCCGGCGCCGATCATGATTCCGCCCATCCGTTCGGTCTCGACCGACACGCGGTCGGGTTTGACGTCCTCGGTGATCTTGATCCGCGGCAGCAGTTCGCGCGCCGACTCGTCGGTGGCGCCGCGCGCGATTCGTTCCGCCACGATCTCGACGGTGTGCCCGTCGACGCCTTCGACGTCGACTTTACCGTTGATGTTGACGAGCCGCACTTCGCCGCCCGGGCGAGAGCGGATAGGTGTGGGTCCATTCCTCGGAGGCTCGGCCTGCGAGGTTGCCGAGCGACATGTCGCAGGCGCCGGCCGCGAGCGCCGCCGGCAGCAGCAGAACCACGACGCGTCGGGAAATCGGTGATGCCATGTCGAGAACTCCTCCGCCAGTAAATACGGGAGGACCGGCGGCTCAGTTCAACTGGACCGAAATCAGCTTGGAAACGCCCGGCTCCTCCATCGTCACGCCGTAGAGCCGGTCGGCGATTTCCATCGTCTTCCGGTTGTGGGTGATGACGATGAACTGCGTGTGCTCCTGCATGCTGCGCAGCATCTCCACGAACCGGCCGATGTTGGCATCGTCGAGCGGCGCGTCGATTTCGTCGAGCAGGCAGAACGGGCTCGGCTTGAACTTGAACATGCCGAACATCAGCGCGATGGCGGTCAGCGCCTTCTCGCCGCCCGAGAGCAGCTGGACGCTCTGCAGGCGCTTGCCCGGCGGCTGCGCGATGATCTCGATGCCGCTCTCGAGCGGATCGTTCTCGTCGAGCAGCGTCAGGCCGGCGCGGCCGCCGCCGAACAGCGTGCTGAAGATCTGCTGGAAGTTGGTGTTGATCGCCGCGAAGGCTTCCGCGAAGCGCTGCTGCGTGGTGTCGTCGATGCGCTTGATCGCCTCGCTGGTCTGCGCGATCGATTCGACCAGGTCCTTGCGCTGCGTCGTGAGGAACGCGTGGCGCGATCTCGAGCTCGTCGAACTGCTCGATCGCCATCATGTTGACCGGGCCCAGGCGATCGATCTTCGCGCGCAGCGCGGTGATGGCTTCCTCGGCGCTCAGCGTCCGCTGCACGGCCGCGCGACCAGCGACGGATCCGCTGTCGCCAGGCGCGGTCGTCGATGGCCGGCGTCGTCGTCGTCGTCCTCGGCTCGTCGGCGCAGATCGCCGCGGCATCCGGCATGGCCTGACCGTCGCGCTCGAGCTGCTCGACTTCGACGACCACCTCGTCGAGCGTGGCGTTGACCGCGTCCTCGCAGGTGTGGGCGAGGTGCGACAGATCGGCCTCGGCGGTCACGCGCGCGATGTCGAGCTCGGACACGACCGCGCGGATCGCATCGAGCGCGGCGCGCGCTTCCTTGATCGACGCCTCGAGCTCGTCGGTCCTGACGCGGAGCGCCGTGACGGCCTCGTCGGTCGAGCGCAACGGCCTGCTGCAGCGTGTCGAGCTCGATGACGTCGGTGTCGAGCCGCGCTTCCCCGGCCGCGATCGCCTCGCCGAGCTCGCTCGACGCGGCGGCGCGTCTGCTCGAGTTCGACCGCGAGCGCCGGCGACCCGCGCTTCGAGCTCGTCGCCGGCCTCATCAGCCGCTCGATCTCCGCGGCGAGCGCGCTGGCGCGCTCGACCAGCGCCGCATGGGCGGCGCCGGCTTCGGCGGCGCGGCGGCTCAACTCGTCCGCCGACTCACGCGCCTCGAACAGCCGCCGCTGCGCGGCGGTCAGCCGCTCGTCGGCCTGACGCTGCTCCTCGTCGAGCCGGACAATCGAGGCGCGCGCCTCGTCCTGGCGGCGATCGAGCTGATCGCGCTCCTCCTCGGCCTGACGGCGCTCGCGCGCGAGCTGCTCGCTCTTCTGCGCCAGCCGCGTCGTCTTCGTCGGTCGCGTGCTGCAGCTGCGCGTCGAGACCGACGACCGCCTTTTCCTGCTTGTGATGCTCGGCGTTCAGCGCCGCAATCGCCGTCGAGGCCTGCGCGATCGTCGCCTCGAGCTCGGTGGTCTCCTGCGGCCAGGCGGGCCAGCGCTTCGCGATCGGTCGCGATCCGCTCGCGCAGTTCCTTGATCTCGCGCTTGGTCTCGAGGATGCCGCGCGACTCGGCGAGTCCGCCGCCGGACACCAGGTGCGGTCCGCGAAAGACGTCGCCCTCGATGCGTCGCGACCGGAAGCGAGCGTCAACCGGCTGGCAGCGGTCGCCGCCGTCGTACGACGGCGCAATCCAGGCGTCGCCGATCGCACGCCGGATGGCGTCCGCAAAACGGTCCGTTGACGCGAACGACCGACGACAGCGCGACGACGCCCGGCGGCATCGGCGTCGATCGGCACGGCACCGCGACACCGAGGTCCGGACCTGAACGCAAGCGTCGCCGGTGACGCTCATCGCCACGTGAAACGCGGACGGCGCCGGCCTCGGCTCTTCGACAGCCGACGTCACCAGGAAGCTGCAGCGGCCGCGCCGGCTTCGCGCACGACCTGGAATCCCGCCGCGGCATGCTCCGGCCGCTCGACGACGACGTGCTGGAGCAGATCGCCGAGGCAGGCCTCGACAGCGCGTTCGTAGCCGGCCTCGACCTCGAGGTAGTCGGCGATCGCGCCCTGCTGGCTGACCTTGCCGTTGGCCTGCACCAGCACGGTGCGCGCCGCGTCGCCGTATCCGGCGCGCGCCGCGTCGAGCTCCTCGAGCGACTTCAGGCGCGCTTCGACGCCGGCCAGCTCGTGCTCGCGCGAGCGAACCGAGCGCGCGCGCCACTCGTGCTCGATGCGCGCGCTGGCGAGCTCCGATTCGCGCGCCGCGCGCGCGATCCGGGTCGCCTCGATCGCCTCGTGCGCGCGGCGCAGGCCGTCGGCGCGGCTGGCGCGATCGGTCGCCGACGCGCTCCGACTCGATCGCGGACGTCATTCGCTTCGACGTCGAGCTTCGAGAGCGTTTCGCCGACACGATCGCGCGCCGCGGCGGCATGCTCGAGCGCATGGCGCAGCGCCGTCGCCGAGTTGATCGCGGAGAACACTTCGCTGCGCGCCGCTTCGACGTCGGCTTCGAGGCCTTCGATTTCGCGGTGCGCGGCTTCGTAGGCGTCCGAGTCCGCGGCCAGCGCCGCCTGGGCGCGATCGCGCTCGGCGTTGGCCTGCGCCGCGGCGTCCCGTCGCGCCGGCCAGCGCGGCCTGCGCCGGCTCGCGACGCGCCTCGAGCGCGTCGAGCTCCGCGGCGACCGTGGTGGTCGCGAGCGTCGAGCGCCTGGACCTGCTCGCGGTCGAACAGCAATCTGCTGCTGCTGACGGTTGATCGCGAGCTCGCGCGCGTGCGCGGCTTCGCGCGACGCGGTCGCGCAGCGTTTCGGCCTCGACCAGCTCGATGCGCAGGCGGCCCAGGTCCGGCTTCGACCTCGCCGACGCGCGCGCCGCGATCGACTCGCGCTCGCGCGCTTCGGTCAGCCGCGCCCGCGCCGACTCGATGGTCTCGGCCAGCTGACGGTACTTGCGCGCGAACAGCACCTTCTCCCAGCGCCGCAGCTCGTCGCGCAGCTTCTGGTAGCGCCGCGCCTTCGCGGCCTGACGCTTCAGCGTGCCGCGCTGCTTCTCGACCTCGAACACGATGTCGTCGATGCGGGTGAGGTTCTGCTGCGCGGCCTCGAGCTTCAGCTCGGCGGATCGGCGGCGCGCCTTGTACTTGGTCACGCCCGCGGCTTCCTCGATCAGCTGACGCCGATCGGTCGGCCGCGTGCTCAGGATCATCCCGATCTTGCCCTGCTCGATGATCGCGTAGGCCTTGGCGCCGAGGCCCGTGTCCATCAGCAGGTCGTGCACGTCGCGCAGACGGCACACCTGCACCGTCGATCAGATATTCGCTTTCGCCGGATCGATACAGCCGTCGCGTGACTTCGATCTCGCGCGCCACCGACTGGATGATCTCTTCGATCTCGCCCGGCGGCAGCGCCAACTGTTCCGAATCGCCGACCAGCGCGAGGACCGCGCCCTCGCTATGACCGTTGCCGTTATGGCCGTTGGCGTCGTGAACGCTGTCGCCGTTCTGACCGTTGCCGTTGCCGTTCGCGTGGCCGTTGGCCGTTGCGTGGCCGTTGGCGCTCGCGTGACCATTGGTATCGCCGTTGGCGCCGGCGTGGCCATGGCCCTGTCCGTTGCCGTGCCCGTGGAATACCGGCGCGCTGACGGTCTTCAGGAAACCGCTGAACTTGAGGCGGACCTCGGCGGTTGCCGTCGGCTTCCGCGCGTCGCTGCCGCTGAAGATGACGTCTTCCATCTTGTCGCCGCGCAGGCTCTTGGCGCTCTGCTCGCCCATCACCCAGGTGATGGCGTCGGCGACGTTGCTCTTGCCGCATCCGTTGGGGCCGACAATCGCCGTCACCCCTTTGTCGAAGGCCAGCTCTGAGCGATCGGAAAACGATTTGAAGCCGTTGATTTCAAGACGTTCAAGACGCATGAGGACGCACTGGAGCCGAAGACGACCGGAGTTTTGGCTGGGACGCGCAACGACTGTTCGCGCTTCCAGACGACGGAAGGCGGCCCCGGGGCCGAGACGGTCGTCAGTGTAACAAGGCCTAGCTATAGGGGCAAGGGCAATCTATGGCCCAACGCGTTGTGGTCGCTTGCCCGAACCGGTCGGTCTAACCAGGCCCGGCTAGTGCGCCTTGACCTTGGAGCCCTTGCTGAGCTCGGTGAGCTTCTGGGCCTCGCCGAACATCGCCAGGGCCACCTGCGCCTGCGGATCGACGCTGATCAGGTGGCGACGCGCGTCGGCGATGCCGAACACCGCGCTGTCGATCTCGAAGCGGATCATCGCCTTGATGAAGTCGAAGTCTTTCTTGAAGCCGTCCTCGTCGATCTTGACGTGGTCGGTTTTCAGCTGCTCGCGGAAATCCGCCATCATCGCGTCGTCGACCACGAAGTTCTGCTTCACGATCGTGACGGCCGGTCGCCCTGCTGCTTGATCCGGTTGTCGCCGTCGGCCATGAACTTCTGCGCGAAGTTCGCGAACTCGCCGCGGCCGTTCAGCTGACGGCCGAACCGGCCCGGGTTGAATCCTTCGGTCGGACCGGCGACGCGCTTGTCCGGCTCGATGCCGCCGCCGCTGTAGACCGGACGCCCGGCATCGGTGTGCTTCAGGTCGCTCGGGTTGTGCGGCTTGTTCGCGTCCTGATCGCGCAGCGAGTAGCTCAGGTACTCGTCGAAGCTCGCGTCCCACGGGCGCTGAATCAGGCGGCCGCTCGGCGTGTAGTAGTGCGCGGTCGTCAGCGCGAGGCCGGCGCCGCCGCTGATGCGGTAGACCGACTGCACCAGCGCCTTGCCGAACGTCGTCTCGCCGACGATGTAGGCGCGATCGTGATCCTGGAGCGCGCCGGTGACGATCTCCGAGGCGCTCGCGCTGTCGCGGTTCGCCATCATGACGATCGGCAGGTCGGTGAACTCGCTGTCTTCGGTCGCGCGGTAGTCCTGATCCGAGTTCGCGACGCGGCCGCGCGTGTAGACGATCATCTTGCCGCGCGGCAGGAATTCGTTCGCGACCTTGATCGCCTGATCGAGCGGCCCGCCGGGATTGCCGCGGATGTCGAACAACAGCCGGCGCATGCCCTTCGACGCGAGTTCGTGCAGCGCGTGCTTCACGTCGTGATCGGTGTTCTCGCCGAAGTCCTGCATCCGGATGTAGCCGGTGGTCGCGTCGATCATGAAGTACGCGGGCACGGTCGGAATGTACACCTCGTCGCGCGTCAGCTGCATCGGGATCAGCTGCTCGTAGCCGCGGCGCTTGACCTCGACTTCGACCGTCGTGCCTTTCGGACCGCGCAGCTTGTGCATCGCCTGATCGACGGTCCAGCCCTTCGGCGTCCTCGCCGGCGATCTTCGCGAGACGTCGCCGCGCCGGATGCCGGCCTTGTACGCGGGCGAGCCTTCGAACACCGCCATCGCGGTGATGTCGCCGTCGATCGACCTGAATGGTGATGCCGATGCCGTAGTAGCGCCCTTCCTGGCGCTCGCGCATCTGCGCGTATTCCTTCGGATCGAAAAAGCTGGAATGCGGATCGAGCGTGCCGAGCATGCCGCGGATCGCGCTGTAGACGAGGCGATCCGATTCGACCTTGTCGACGTAGTTGGTTTCGATCGCGCTCAGCGCGGCGGTGAACGCGCGATAGTGATCGGTGACCTTGTCGTCGGTCGCGAACGCGCTGCGTCCGAACAGGCCGCCGACGAGGGCGGATACGACAATCGCGAAGGCCACGGCGGGCAGGGGACGGTAGCGTCGCATGATCAGAATCCTAGCAGATAAATTCCTTACGGTGCAATGACTTCTGGGGATTCGTGCAGCGCGGAATGTCTTGACCCGTCTTCATCGGCGTTTCTATAATGGCTGGAGCCGACCCGCCGTGGTTTTGTGAAAGTAGGAGACATATGCTTGGTTCCATCGGAATGCCGGAGCTGATCATCATTTTCGTGATCGCCTTGATCATCTTTGGGCCCCGAAAGCTGCCGGAATTGGGTCGTTCGCTCGGCAAGAGCCTCGCCGAATTCAAGAAGGCCTCGAACGAGCTGAAGAGCACGCTCGAAGAGGAGATCCGGATCGAAGAGCAGCGCTCGGCCATTGACGCGACGAAGGCGACGCAGCCGGCCGCGTCCCCGATCACCTCGCACGTGGAAGAGACGGTCCCCGTCCGGCACGCTGACCACAGCGCGTAAGGCGCGACCCGCCCATGGCCCTGGTCCCCTTCCCGGGCCCCCACTCGGGGGCCTTGCCGCTTCCCCCCGACGACGATGACGACGAGAGTATCGCGGGGAAGATGTCGTTTCTGGAGCATCTCGACGAGCTCCGGAAGCGCATCGTCAATTCCGCGATCGCGATCGGCGTCGGCATCCTGGTCGGGTTCGGCTTCATCTACCGGATCATCGACTTCCTCCTTGCGCCGACGCGCAAGGTGCTGCCGCCCGGCGTCAAGATGATCTACACCGAACCCGGCGAGGCGTTCGCGATGTACATCACCGTCTCGCTGATCGCGGGAGCGGTGATCGCGTCACCGTACGTGATGTACCAGGTGTGGTGCTTCATCGCGCCCGGCCTGTACCCGAAAGAGAAACGGATGGCGACGCCATTCGTGCTCTTCACCGTCGCCGGCTTCCTCGGCGGCGCTGCGTTCAATCACTACGTCGCGTTTCCGTTCCTGATGCGGTTCTTCGCCAGCTTCAACAGCGTGGACCTGGTGTTCATGCCGCGCCTGCAGGACACGTTCGATCTCTACCTGAAGATGCTGATCGGCATGGGCATCATCTTCCAGATGCCGACGGTGATTTACTTCCTGGCGAGGATGAAGCTGGTCACCGCCAGTTTCCTCTGGAAGCACGGCAAGTACGCGATCCTGATCGCGTACATCATCGCCGCCGTGGTCACGCCGACCGGCGATCCGATGAATCAGACGATCTTCGCCGCGCCGATGATCATTCTGTATTTCCTCAGCATCGTCATCGCCTGGATCGTGAACCCGCGCAGCAAGACCGAGCAGCTGGACGATTAGATTAGGGTTCCTCCGTGGCCACGCGGGCATCGGCTTCCTCGCAGATTTCAACGCTCATCGACAATCTGAACTCAGCGGATGCAACGACGCGCGAGGCGGCGGTGGCGCGGCTGACCGTGATCGGCGCACGGGCAGTCGAGCGGCTGCTGGCGGCCGCCGATTCGTCCGCGGGCGCCGGCGCGCGGGCGGCGGCGCTGTCCGCTCTCGAAGGAATCGCCGACCCGCGGGCGCTGCCAGTTGCGCTCGCGGCGCTCGACCATCCAGACGCCACTGTGGCCTCGGCCGCAGCCGGCCTCGCCGGCGTGTTCGTGCGTGGACCGAAGGGCGCCGCCGCGGTCGACCGGCTCACCGAGGTCGCGCTGGACGGGACGCGGGCCGCCGCGGTTCGCGCCGCGGCGCTGCGCGGGCTCCGGGATCTGGCGCCTTCGACGCTGGCGCCGGTGCTGGCGTCGCTCGCGGACGACACGAGCCTCGACGTCCGGACGGCCGCATCAGCGCTCACAGAGGGCGACGCGGCGCTCGATCCGCTCGACGTGCTGGCCCAGAGCGCGCGTGAGAGTACGTTGTCCGACCCACAGCGGCTCCGTCAGGCAATCGCGCGCGCCGGGCAGCGCGCGCCTCTTCCGGTGCTGCTCCGCATCATCGAACGGGTCCGGGAGCACGAACGTGAGCAAGCGGCGGCGCAGCGCGCTGACTGGACGGCGGTCCGGGCCGCCGCGCACCTGGCGCTGGCGCAGCGAGGGAGCCGCCTCGCGGTCTACGACCTCCGTGAATCGATCGAAGCGGCGCGCGTGCCGTTGCCGGTGGAGTTTCTGGCGGCGCTCTCGACCATCGGCGACGCGTCGTGCGTGGAGGCGATCGCCGGCGCGTTCGCCGTGGCGCGCGACCAGTGGTGGCGCGAACACCTGGCGGATGCTTTTCGCGCGATCGTCAAGCGCGAGAAGCTGACGCGGCGTCACGCGGCGATCAGGAAGATCGAGAAGAAGTCGAGGCCGGCGCTCGATGCGCTCTGGCCACCGCGGCCCTGAAAGGGCCGCGCCACGGCTCAGTACGACTTGGCGAACCACGCCTCGGCGGTTGCCGGGTTGTCGCAACGAATGCAGCGGCTGCCGGCAGCGACCTGGGCGCCCACCGGCATGTTGCGGATTGTCGCCTGGGTGTCGTTCTTGATGTGCGTCTCGCACTCGCCGGCGCCGCACCATGGCGCGATCACGAAGCCCGGGCGGCCTTCCATCAACTGCTTGAACGCGTCGTAGTTGTCGGTGCGCTGGGTGTGCTCGTCCCGGAACTGAACCGCGCGCGCAAACAGGCTGGCCTGGATCTCGTCGAGCAGTTCGCGAAGGCGGCCGACGAGGCCGTCCATCGCGAGGCTCTGTTTCTCACGAGTGTCTCGACGGGCGACGAGCACCGCCGATTTCTCGATGTCCTTCGGGCCGATCTCGAGCCGCAGCGGCACGCCGCGCATTTCCCATTCGGCGAATTTCCAGCCCGGACGCTCGTCGCGCTCGTCGAGCGTGACCCGGATGCCGGCGGCGACGAGATCGTCCTGCAGCTTCTTCGCGACGGGCAGCACGGTCTCGCGCCAGTTGTCGCGGCCGATCGGCACGATCACGACCTGGTATGGCGCGATCCGCGGCGGCAGAATCAGGCCGCTGTCGTCGCCGTGGACCATGATCGCCGCGCCGATCAGCCGGGTCGTCATGCCCCACGACGTGCCCCAGACGTGCTGCATCGACTTGTCGCGCGCCTGGAACGTGATCTCGAACGCCTTCGCGAAATTCTGACCGAGGTTGTGCGACGTGCCCGCCTGCAGCGCCCGGCCGTCGCCCATCAGCGCCTCGATCGAGTACGTCCGCAGCGCGCCGGCGAACTTCTCGCTCTCGCTCTTCTGCCCCTCGACGACCGGCACCGCGAGCTCGGTCTCCAGCGTTTCCTTGTAGAGATGCAGGATCTTCAGCGTCTCGTCTTCGGCTTCTTCCGCGGTCTCGTGCGCGGTGTGACCTTCCTGCCAGAGAAATTCCGTGGTGCGCAGGAACGGACGCGTCACCTTCTCCCAACGCACGACGTTCGCCCACTGGTTGATCAGGATCGGCAGGTCGCGCCACGACTGCACCCATTTCGCGTACATCGTGCCGATGATCGCTTCCGACGTCGGCCGGACGACGAGTTTTTCCTCGAGCACTTCTCCGCCGCCGATAGTGACGTAGGCCACCTGCGGTGCGAATCCCTCGACGTGCTCGGCTTCCTTGTTCAGGAGTCCTTCGGGAATGAACAACGGGAAGTAGGCGTTGACGTGGCCGGTCGCCTTGATGCGCTTGTCGAGCGCCTGCTGAATCAGCTCCCAGATCGCGTAGCCATACGGCCGGATCACCATGCAGCCCTTCACCGGCGAGTAGTCGGCCAGCTCGGCGCGCAGCACCACGTCGATGTACCACTTCGAGAAATCCTGCGACCGTGGCGTAATTTCGGTGACGAAGGCGCCTGCCTTGTCTTGTTTCTTGTCTTGTTTGGCCATGATGTTGAGCGACGCGTGACCTGTCAGCGCAGATGTTATCCTAACATCCTCATCTGATGGACTCCGCCGGACCGATCCGCATCGACGTCAGGACGCCGTCCCGCCCGTACACCGTCACCATCGGCGACGGCACGCTCGACCACGTCGGCCACTCGCTCGATGTGCTGCGGGCGCCGGCGCGCCGCTTCATCGTGTCGAGCCCGCTGGTGTGGCGGCTCCACGGTCCGCAGCTGACCCGCGCGGTGCCGTCCGCCGAGCCGATTCTCGTGCCCGACGGCGAGCGCTTCAAGCAGCTCGCGACCGTCTCGCGCATCTACGACGCGCTGGTGCGCGCCAACGCCGATCGCGCCTCGACGATCATCACCTTCGGTGGCGGCGTGATCGGCGACATGGCCGGATTCGCGGCGGCGACGTATCTGCGCGGCATCGCGCTGGTGCACGTGCCGACGACGCTGCTGGCGCAGGTCGACAGCGCCATCGGCGGCAAGGTCGGCGTCAACCATCCGCAGGGCAAGAACCTGATCGGCGCGTTCTACCAGCCGCACGCCGTGATCGCGGATCCGGCGGTGCTCGGCACGCTGCCACGGCGCGAGTTTCGCGCCGGACTCTACGAAGTCATCAAGTACGGCATGACCTCGAGTCCCGGACTGTTCGACCGCATCGTCCGCGAGCGCAAGGCGATTTTCGCCCGCGCGCCCGAGACGTTGACGCCGGTCATCGCCGAGGCCTGCCAGATCAAGGCCGACGTCGTCACCGCCGACGAGCGCGAGGCCGGCCCGCGCCGGATTCTCAACTTCGGACACACCGCTGGCCACGCGGTCGAAGCGGTCACCAAATACCGGCGCTTCCGCCATGGCGAAGCGGTGGGTATCGGCATGCTGGTCGCGGCGGAACTGGCCAGAGCGCGAGGCGTGCTGGCCGAGCAGGAGCGGCTCGCGCTTGCGGACGTGATCGCCAGCCTCGGACCGCTGCCGGCGATCACCGACTTGCCATCGGCTGAGATTCTGGAAGCAATACATCACGACAAGAAGGTCGTGGCCGGCACGCTGCACTTCGTGCTGCCGACGGCAATCGGCGCGACAACCATCGTGGATGATGTCAGCGAGAGTGAGATTCGCGCCGCGCTCAAGAAAGTCGGGTTCGCGAAGTAGCGCGAGGGCTAGGCCAATCCGTAGTCTTTGATTTTGGCGAGCAGCTGCCGATAACCGATCTGCAGGACCTCCGATGCGCGGCCGGCATCGCCCTGCGCTTCCTTCAGGGCCTGCGCGAGCTTCCGCCGTTCCATGTCCGTCAGCGTTCGTCGCGATACCTCGGCGAGCGTGCCGGTCAGATCGATCCGGGACCAGGCGTCCTCGTCGTCGCCGGACGTGTCGGTCGCGGCAGCATCCCGGAACGACAAACTCAGGTGACGCGGATGAATGGTGTCGCCCTCGGTCAGAATCGCCGCGCGCTCGATGCAGTTCTGCAGCTCGCGCACGTTGCCGGGCCACGAGTAGGCACGAAGCTCCTCCTCGGCGGCCGGCGACAATCCCAGCGACTGCTTCTTCAGATCCCGGCAGAAGCGATCGATGAAGTACCGCGCGAGAGTCGGGATGTCGTTCGGACGATCGCGCAGCGGCGGAATCGCGATCGGGAATACCGACAGACGGAAATAGAGATCCTCGCGGTACTGGCGCGCCGCGACGGCCGCCTTCAGGTTCCGGTTGGTCGCCGCGACGACGCGGACGTCCACCTGCAGCGGAGTCGTCCCGCCCACTCGCTCGAACCGTTTCTCTTCGAGCGCGCGCAGAATCTTCGGCTGCAGCATCGGCGGCAGGTCGCCGATTTCGTCGAGGAACAACGTGCCGCGATGGGCGAGCTCGAACTTGCCCGGCTTGCGGTTCGCCGCGCCGGTGAACGCGCCCTTCTCGTAACCGAACAGCTCGGTCTCGAGCAGGTTTTCAGGAATCGCCGCGCAGTTGATGGCGACGAACGGTCCATCGGCGCGCGGACTGAGCGCGTGCAGCGCCCGCGCGAACAGCTCCTTGCCGGTGCCGCTTTCACCCTCGAGCAGCACGGTGGTATCGGTCGCGGCCGCGCGGTGCAGCGCCAGCGACACCTGCTTCAACTTCGCATCGTCGCCGACGATCTGCGGCGCGCCGCGACGCTGCGCGAGCTCCTCCTTGAGGATCAGGTTCTCGGTAGCGAGCCGCCGCTGCGCAAGCGCCCGCTCGACCATCAGCAGCAGGTGATCGGGATCGACCGGCTTGGCGAGGAAGTCGAGCGCGCCTTCCTTCATCGCATTCGACCGCGTCCTGAATGCTGCCGAACGCGGTCATGACGATGACGGGAAGCTGCGGATCGAGGTCTTTGGCGGCCCTCAGGACACCGAAGCCGTCTCCTTCGGTGAGGCGCAAATCGGACAGGACCACCGCAGGATGGCTGGCGAGCAGCGCCGCTTCCGCCTCGGCGCTGACTGGAGGCTTCGACGACCGTGTGGCCCTGCGCCTCGAGGGCGAGGCGCAGCATCGTGCGAAGCGAGTCTTTGTCCTCGACGATCAGAATCGGCGGGTCGGTCGAAAGGCGGGAGCGAACGCTCATCCTTCGACAATCCTTCGAACCCGGCTCAGGATGACCGTGAGCAGAGGTCGAACGGTCAACGCAGCCAGCCGGGCGGCACGCCCGCGCGGCGCGCTTCCTCGAGCAGGTCGGCGATGGCTTTGTTGTCGAGCGGGATCGCGGTTTTCAGCTGATTGAGGTCGCCAATCGCCTTGGTCCTCTGGCCTTCGATGACGGCCCGCTGGGCCGGATCGTCGCGGTTGACGAAGTCCGTAGTCAGGCCGTTGATTTGCGACTGGAGAGCTGCGGCAAACGCCGTGTCGTTGGCGAGCTTGTCCTGCAGCGCTTTCAGGCGCTTGGTCCAATACGCCTTGTCTTTCGCAGTGGAGTCGTCGGCGTCGCCTTTTGCCGAATCGCCGCCGCCCGGCGCGGCTGACGTATTGGCGGGGGCGGGCGCCGCCGTATCGGACGGCGGCGGCGGAGGCGCGCCGGGCACTTCGACGAGGTCCTTGTTGGTGTAGACCTTGGCCGGCTGCGGCGTCGTCTTGCGCCGCTCCTCTTCCTGCTTCGCGACGTCAGCGAGCGACTGGGCCCGGACGGTGCCGGCCACGGTCACGAGCATCACCAGGGCGAGCGTGATCTGTTTGGACATGGGCCAGTACCCCTTATCGGCTCCAAACCGATGGTACGTAAGGGTCCCCACCCGGTCAAGAACCACTCCCCTACCGGACCGTGCGCCAGGACAGCATCCGGACCCCGGCGTCGGTACGGGTTACCGCACCTTCGACGACCCTGTGCCCCCCTCGCGGGCCGAAAGCCTCGGCCCTGAGGGCCAGCGTTTCTGGCGGCGGTGCCCCCTGTCCGAGCGCCAGCCGCGACCAGAACGACGAGATATGCCGTTGAATTGGCAGCCCCAGCGGTCAGCTGACCGCCGAGAGGCCCATACGCGGTCAGCGCCCATCGGGGGTTGGCGACCGCCCAGGGCCGATCCTCCGTCACGGCGTTCATTTCCGCGTCGGTGCACGAACTCGTCTTCTCGCAGTTGGCGAGGTTCACAATTTGGCGCAAATCGATCGTCGAGCCGTCGGCCAGCGTGCGCGGCCCGGACGGAGGGCCGTCGACAAACGACGAAGCCACGAGGCCGAGCCGAACCGAGTTCCAGTCCGGGACCGGCCGGCAGGTCGTCGATGACCCGTTCGAGCCCGGCATCCGCGGCGTACAGCAGTTCAGCGCTTCGCCGGAAGTTCGCGGCGATGATCGTTTCCGATGAGGTCGCGAGCACCAGGGCAGCGCCGAGCGCGGTCAACAGGAGCATCGCCATCAGAGCGACCAGCAGTGCGATTCCGTCCTCGCGCGGGAGGACGCCTTGAACGCGTCGAACCTCTCGAACCCTTCGCACCTTTCGCACCTTTCGCACCTTTTCCATTTATCGGCCCAGATTCAAGTTGCGCGGCGCGACCTCGAATCGCACCTCCTGATCCGGCACCCAGGCCAGGCCGCCTCGTGCGCTTCCGCCATTGACGAACAGCGGGCCCGCGGGGCCCCGCAGCATCCCGACGGCCGCTTCGACACGCAGCGTGACGGCCACCCTTCGAAGCCGCAGTAAGTCGGCGTCCCAGCGATTCGCGTTCAAGGCATCGGGGCACCACGGGCCGTCGGTCAACTGCTCCGCCGTCAGCCTGACCAGTCCGGGACCAGAGCCGAGCGTCGCGAGCCGCGGCACGGGCTCCCCGGCTTCGTCTCGCGCGAATGCGCAGTTTTCACCGGCGGGATAGGCGGTCGGCTTGACGGTGGTATCGGGCGGCTTCGGTCCATAGGTGGTCCACGGGCCAAACTCGTCGCTGAGCGGCCGCGATATCGCTGGCGGCAACGGGTCGCCAAAATAGTCGAACGACAGGCGGACCACGTGATCCGCGATCGGGACGTCGGCGTTGTAGGTGCCGTCGTAGGCCGTCAGCTGTAGCGAACCCGTTGCCGGATCCATCTTCAGCGCATACGTCCGGCTCACCACTTCCACAACCTTCGCGCCTGCCGCGTAGGTGGTCGAGAGCGCATCCGCAGGTTTGCTGACGACGACCTGCGACAAGCCATCGTCGACCGATACGACGGTAAAGACATCGTAGTTGCCGTGATCGTCGTACACGAGCACGGAGACGTTCCGCGCGAAGCCGCAAAGGTTGACGCCGCCAGGGCATCCGGTTTCTGGCGCCACCTGCAGCGTCGCCAATCCCGGCATGAGGTCGCCAACCAGGGCTGTTTCCGCCGCGGTTGCGGGAACGTAGAGCAGGGTGATGCGATCGCTCGCGAACACACCCGGCGGATCGTCGCCGACGGCTCCCTGACGGGACGGCATCACTGGCGGAAGAAACAAGCCGAGCGGTCCGGCGTGAGGGGCGAGATACGATCCCGCACCGGCGAGCAACAGATCGCGCGACAAGGCGTCCGCCGCGACGCGCAGGCGTTGCTGCAAATCCCCGACTTCGAGCTCGGCCGTCGTGGTACGACGCGACGGGTGGACCATGCCGAAGATGCTGGCCGTCACGGTGAGCGTGATGCCCATCGCGACAATCGATTCGATCAGCGAGAAGCCGCGTGCGCCGTGGATCGTGTTCACAGACCGCCCCGCATGCGGATGCCGGTGAGCCGGACGTCCTCGCGCAGCATTCCGACCGATCCCGCGCGCGTGACCAGTACCTGCAACAGGAGCACCTCGTCCAGGTGCGGTGGCAGCGGCTCGATCGCCCAGCGGCGCACGTAGGCCGTGCCGACAGGGGACACGGACCCACCTCCGACCACACGACCATCAGCGCTGATGAAGTCGCAATAGCCGTTGACGTTCCGATCGAGCGTTCCCGGAGGTGACGGCTGCAAGCCAGAGCCACCAGAACCTGCGGCGAACGGAGTCGTCAGATCGGTGTCGGTGTCGCTGAGCAGTACTCCGGACGAATCCCTCGCCCACTCGAGCGCCCGGAGCTGTTCCATCTTCTGCTGCGCCAGCAGCGACGCCGTCGTGGTGACGCGCGCGGACTGATTCGCGCGCGATGCCACGATCAGCAGCGGCGCCACCCCCGCGACCCCGGCCACAAGAATCGAGGTGGCGACGATAACTTCGAGCAGCGAGAATCCGCGGGCCACGCCGTGCGTGCTGCAACGCGCGATCCGGAGCGAGAGACGACTTGGATCGGCGGATTTCGGCCGGAATTCAACATTCCACGGG
The DNA here is from genome assembly GCA_963711765.1 of uncultured Acidobacteriota bacterium. GTDB lineage: Bacteria > Acidobacteriota > Vicinamibacteria > Vicinamibacterales > CAVVIG01 > CAVQFC01. The sequence continues at coordinate 1,113,148 of CAVQFC010000002.1, forward strand.
AACGCCGCAGGAATGGACACGCGAAAAACTGCATCGCGCCGTTTTTCGCGGTCGGCAGAAAATGCGTCAGGCCATGAGCGGCAGCGAGATTTGAAGGCTGGCGCCGCCCTCGGGCCCGGTGGCGATGGCGATGCGCCCGTTATGGAAGACGATGATTTTCTGGACGAGCGAGAGGCCAAGCCCGGTGCCGTTGCGCTTGGCGGTGAAGAACGGTCGGAAGACGCTCTCACGCAAGGCCAGGGGGATGCCGGGACCGTTATCGGTGACCGCGATGCGCGACACGTTCTGCACCGGATCGATGTCGGACTGCACGACGATGAGCGGAGGCACGGAGGCGTCGACGCAGGCTTCGAGCGCGTTGCGCATCACGTTGCTGAACGCCTGTCGAAGCAGCACTTCGTCGCCTTCGACGGCGCCGAACTCGCCGCGAACCACGACCTCGCCGCCGAGCGCGCGCGCTTCGGTCCGGTATTCGTCCGCGGTGCGCTCGCACAGCGCCCCGAGGTCCACGCGCGCCAGGGTCAGCTGCGCGGGTCTGGCAAAGTTGAGGAAGTTGGTGACGACCTGGCTGAGCGACTCGGTTTCGGCGCGAATGCCCTCGACATAGGGGCGGTAGCCCTCGGGCAGCGCCTGCAGATCGAACAGCTTGCTGTATCCGTGAATCGTGGCCAGGCCGTTACGAAACTCGTGCGCGATTCCGGCAGTCAGTTCGCCGACCGCGGCGAGGCTCTCCTTCAGCCGCAGCTGTTCTTCGAGCTCCTTCACGGCGCTGAGGTCGGTGAAGAGACAGATGACGCCGTGCAGCGAATCGCGATCGTCGAGGAGCGGCGAAACCGTCACGCCGAGGTGCGACACGCCGTGCCGCAGTTCGGGCAGTTTCACCGATCTGCCGGACGATCGGGACACCGGTCGTCAGGCACTCGTCGATGAGTTCGGTCAGGGTCAGGCCGGCGAGCGCGCTGCGGCACCGCTCCGCTGACGCATCCGGCGCGAGATTCAGCATCCGGCGTCCGGCGGGGTTGAGGATCCGCACTTCGCCCTTGAGTCCGACAACCATCAGGCCTGCGGTCAGGCTCGAGATGATCTCGTCGCTCAGGCGCTCGGACGCTTCGGCTCTCGCAGCGGTCGCGCGTTCCTGCGCCTTGAGTTTGGCGACCGCGTCTTGAAGGGCCGCGGCCAGGAACGCCGTCTCGTCTCCGGAGCCGACCTTCTTGCGTGACTCGCGCGCCGCGGATGCAAATCTCAGCACGGCGAAGGTCAGCACCGCGATCAGGAACGCGACGAGCGCGGTCAGGCCAAGCAGCTGGACGGCGGGCTGATTCAACTGCATGCGGTCATCGGAAGGACGCGCTGGTGCATCACCACTGCCCGATGTACCACTCGAGCAGCGCCGGCCCAACGGTCGCCGCGGCCGCCGCCCCCAGGGCCAGAAAGGTGCCGAACGGCAGCGCGTATTTCATCCCGCCGCGTTTGGTGACGATGAGACCGATCCCGATGACGGTACCGCTGAGCGAGGCCATCATCAGCGTCACGAGGGTCAGCTTCCAGCCGAGGAACGCGCCGATCATGGCGAGCATCTTGACGTCGCCCATGCCCAGACCGTCCTCGTGGCGGATGCGGTAGTAGGCCTCGGCCACGCCCCAGAGCACTCCGCCACCGACGAGAATGCCGATCAGCGAGTCCATCCAGCCCGGCGCGGTGAAGAAGCTGAACGCGAAGCCGATGACGATGCCTGGCAGCGTGATCGAGTTCGGCAGCAGGTGGTGTTCGAGGTCGATGGCGAACAGCACGATCAGCGCGCAACCAAAGACCAGACGGGAGAACAGCAGTACGCCGGGGCCGTAGTACCACCACGCGCACGCGAACATCGCGCCGGTCAGCGCTTCAATCAGCGGATAGCGGATGCTGATCGGTGCGGCGCATGTCCGGCACCGCCCGCGCAGGAACGTGTAGGCGAGCACCGGGATGTTCTCGTACCACGACAGCTCGCGACCGCACGAGGTGCAGGCGGACGCCGGCCACGCAATCGACTTCCCCAACGGCAGCCGGTAGATGCACACGTTCAGGAAGCTGCCGACCACAGCGCCGAAGGCAGCGGCCACGACGATGAAAAATGCCGGCGGCAGCCCGTCGCTCATGACGGCGGCGGCGCGAGGTGCTTGGGTTCGGCGGGCAGCGGCCAGAGCGTCGAGGACTGCGAAACCGTGGCGCGGCCGTCAGCGCCCAACTCGTAAGGCGTCCGGGTCGGATCGAGCGGCACGCCGGTGACGAGCCCGGCGCGAATCAGCATCTCCCAACTGTTGGCGGGGTGTCCGTTCCGCGCCGCGTAAGTATCAAGTCGCCCTTGCAGGATGTCGATCTCGTCCAGGGCGCGCAACTGCATCAGGCGCCGTTCGGCGTCCTGACGCATCCAGTCGTTTTCCGCCGACTGACGAATTGCCTCCCACATGGCGCGCGACGAACGCCGATCACCGCCCTGTGCCAGAGTGGTCGCGGCAAGCGACTTCAACCACCACGGCGCACCAGGCACTTCAGAGGCCTGGTGAAACCAGTCGGCCGCGGCCTTGTAATCCCCGTCGTACCAGTAGTGTACGAACCCGATGTCCTGCATGTACTCCCACTTATCGGGTCGATCTCGCAATCCCTTCTGCAGCAGAGCGATGGCGAGATCCGGCCGCCCGGCGCCGCCGGGCTCGCTTTCGGCCAGAAAGACTGCGCCGAACCGATACGCGACGTTGAACAACGGATCGAGCGTCGTGGTGATGTCGAGCAGTGGGTACAGCAACGGGTAGTCGTCAGGCACCTTCGCGAGCGCGGGCGGGGGAGCCGGCGATTTCATCTCCGCTTCCACCCGCTGCTTGGTGCCGCCGTAGTACTGAATCGCGCGGATCCAGTACAGGTCGGCGGCCATCAAACGGTCGGCGCCCGCGACGCGCCGAAGTGTTTCGCCGGAGCGCAGATACAGCGATTCCTCGTCGCTCTGGAGCGGCGGATACTGCCGTTCGCGCACCGCCTGCAATTGCACGGCTCCCGCGAGCAGCACGAGGACGAGCGCCGTGACGCCGACACTTCTGGTGAAAGTTGGGCCAGCCACTTATTTGAAATCGCGTCTCGAGAAAATAAATGTCGACAGCACCAGCAGAATCGCGATGTAGACCGCGGCGTAACCGACGGTGACGGCAAGGTAGCCAATCGGCATCGGCTGTCCGTGGACAACGGCCGATCGGATGTCGAACTGGGCCAGGTTCGGCAGCACCCAATAGAGGCCGCGCGCCACCGCCGCGGCCGTAGGTGTGCTGACCACATCCTGAAAGTTCCTGAGATCGCCGCTGAAATGGCCGACGATGTAGAAGCCGAAGGTGAAGGCGGCGGACAGGATCGGTGTCGAGAATGTGGAGAAAAACAACGCCATCGCAGTCACCAGCGCCAGCTCGACGAAAATCATGCCGATGGCCTTCAGCATCGCCGGATCCAGTCCAGGCGCGCCCCATACCTGCTGCACCTCCGGGCTGATACCCCACGACATGTAGGCCAGGACGACGTAGAGCGCGGCGGCCATCACCGCGACGTTCACCGCCAAGCGTCATCACCAGGCCGACGTACTTGCCGATCACGAGCTGATACCGATCGATCGGCTTGGACAGCAGGCTGTAGATGCTGCGACGCTCCACTTCCTTCGAGACCAGGCCGATGCCGATGAACACCGCGATGAACAGGCCGAAGATCGACGTCGCCGACAGACCGAGGTCCTTGATGATCTTGACGTCCTGCCCGGCCGTGAGCTGCCCGATCAGATACGACGCGCCAATCAGCACGATCGCGAAGACGACGAGGTTGTACAGGACCTTGTCGCGCACCGACTCTCGGAAGACGTTGCGGGCGATGGCGAGCGTCGCGAGGGCGTCGTTCACGCCGCGCCTCGGCCTGGTGCGTCGAGGCCGCGATTGGTCCCGAGCACTTCCGCCGACGTGACTTGCTGAACGAAAAAATCTTCGAGCGTCTGGCGAACCGGATTGAGCGACACCAGATGCGCGCCGGCAGACGTCAACTCGGCAAGCCAGCGATCGGGAGCGGGCTCGAGCGGCAACTCCAGGGTATAGCGGCCCTCGCCGAGGCGAACGGCTTGAGTCACCCGCCGCCCGAGCGATGCCACCAGGGCCTCGCTGACGCCCGACACCACCAGCTCCCAGCCGCGCGCCTGGAACGGCACCAGGTCGGTCAGCAATCCACCGGCGACCATCCGTCCTTTGGCAAGCACGGCGACGCGGCTGCACAGCGCTTCGGCGTCACTCAACACATGCGAACTGAAGAACACGGTGCAGCCGCGGTCGCGCAGGCGGAGAATGAGCGCGCGCACGTCGCGCCGGCCGAGCGGATCGAGCCCCGACATCGGCTCGTCGAAGACCACGAGCTCGGGGTCGTTGATGAGCGCCTGCGCGATGCCGACGCGCTGGAGCATGCCCTTCGAGAACTTGCGCAGCGGAAGCCGTCGCTCGGCGCCGATGCCGACTTCGTCGAGCAATCGAGCCGCGCGGCTTCGCGCATCCGTCCTGGAGAAGCCGAACAGCGCGCCGAAGTAGACCAGCAGTTCCTCGGCGGTGAGATGGTCGTAGAAGTAAGGATTCTCGGGCAGGTAGCCGATGCGGTGCTTCACCGAACGATCACCGAGCGGCCGGCCCAGGATTTCGGCGCTGCCCGAGGTCGGAAACACCAGCTGCATCAGCAGCTTCAGCGTCGTCGTCTTGCCAGCGCCGTTGGGACCGAGGAAACCGAACACCTCGCCGGCTTCGACTTCGAGCGACAGGTGATCGAGCGCGCGATACGGACGCTTTCGCCAGAAGCCGACCGCGTAGTCCTTCGTCAGGTCGTGGGTGGCAATGGCGCGCACGTCACTTGGCGGCGTGCTGCAGCTCGTAGGCGATCGCCTGCTCGAAATACTGAGGCGGCAGCGCGCCTTCGATTTTCACGCCGTTGATGAAGAAGGTCGGGGTCGACTTCACCTGAAGCTGGCGGCCGAGCGCGACGTCGCCTTTGACAAGGCTGAGGGTGCCGGCGTACTTCGCGTCGAAGTCGGTGATCATGCCGACGTCTTTGGCGGCCTGTCGTACCGACGGCGGCGTCATCGCCGGCTGATGCGTGTAGAGCCATTCCTCCATCGCATCGGTCTTGTTGTGCGGCCCGGCCAGCCGCACGGCGACGGCAGCGTCACACGCGGCGGGATGAATGGTCTGCGCCATCGCGTCGTTGCAGTCGCGGTTCAGCGGGTAGTCCTTGAGCACCAGCTTGACCGCTCCGGGATGCTCGGCGTCGTACTTGGCGAAGATCGGCTTGTAGGTCAGATAGGACTGGCCGCACGCCGGACATTGGAAGTCGTTGAACTTGACGATCAGGACTTTCGCGCCTTCGGTCGGGATGATGAGAGGGATGCGCGGCTGCGACACGTACCAGCGCTCGAACTCCGAGCGTTCGTCCTGGTTGGGCACCACCGCCGGCGCCGCTGGTTCGCCGGATTTGGTGACGCCGCCTTCGCGCGGGAAGAACGCCAGGGTCGTTCCGGCTCCCGCAAAGAACAGCACGGCGATGGCGATCGCGAGCGGGCTGCCGAAAAACACCCGCAGGTCATGAGCGGCACGGCGAGGCAATGTGGTCATAGGAAATGATGTGGCCGCTCCGGATACGAGAAAAAGCCCGATCACCGCGGCGTAGGTGGTCAGACACAACAGGCAGACGGCCTTCAGGATTACGAGGGATTCGTAACCAAGGAGCAAGTCCACCGACAGCGCGAGCGTCGACAGGGCAAACAGGTAACCGGGAACGCTTTCGCGCACGGCGTCGCGGGCTATCAGCGCAGTCATCGACAGCAACGCGGCCGCGGCAAACCAGATGATCGCCGAAAATCGCGACTGGCATGCCGCGGAACGTACTGAAGCGGCTCAGATACACCTGCGTGCAGCTGATGTGCTCGCTGACGTCGCAGAAGCTTCGATAGGCCGGGTCGTAAAGCAGGTGATAGTGCGTGTAGGCGGCGGCGGAGGCGGCACCGAGTCCAACCAGCGCACAGACCAGCGCGAACAGGGCCGACTGTTTCTTCATGGGACCGTACGAGTTGTAGCTGAGGCGAAGGCTGACGTCAAGGCTGGCGTCGGCTGTACAGAGAAACGGGCAGGGCGCCATTTGCTGGCCACCCTGCCCGTCCAAACCAATGAACTTACTGAAGCGGTGTGTCCGTTGCCGCGATTGGGGCCACTCCGTAGGCCGCCGCATTCTTGAAGAAAATCGTGCCGCGCGTGTCGGACGCGAACGAACGCGTTCCGGTGCCGTTGAATGTAACCGGGTCAGCGTTGCTGAAGAACGCGCTACTCGGCGTGGTGCCGTTGCAGGCGGTAGTAGTCGCAGCCACCGCCCCCTGGTCTGCCGTGATCAACACCTTATAGCCGCTCTTGACCACGTTATTGATGTTCAAGTCGGGGCTGATGAAGCCCTGCCCGCCAGTAGGAGCTAACGCCAAGTCAGCCAGAGTTGTCGCGTATCCGCCGGAGGCACAGCTGGATGAGTAGCTCGCCTGGCCGCTGTTGATGGCACGCAGCGAACCGATCGCCGAGGCCTCGTTACCGGACATACGGGCGCGGAGGAGTCCGGGCACCGCGATGGCGGCGATGATGCCGATGATGGCGACGACGATCAGCAGTTCGATCAGCGTGAAACCCTTCGCGTTGTTCCGAATCTTCATTTGCGTCTCCTTGAAAGTTTTAAAAGGGCCGCGACGGTTGCCGTCGTGCCACAGTCGCGTATGCACCTACTTGAGCAACCGTGATGCCAAGCCTGAAGAGCCGGGGAAACACAAGACTAAGTCGTTTACCTTTATGCAGTTAGAAGAAACTGCCGCGATTCAGCCTGGCGGCGTTTCTGAGCAGTTGGACAAATTTTGTCCATGCCCGACTGACGTCGATTGTCAGGTTGGACGATGGGTTCGAAGGTTCGAGGAGTTCGAAGGGGTTCGAAAGGTTCGCTATCGGAGGTTGTACTTCTTGACGTAGTAGCGGAACGACCGGAAGCTCATGCCGAGGAGCTCCGCGGCCTTGACCTGGACGCCACCGGCCCGCTTGAGCGCTTCGGCGATGTAGCCGCGCTCGATCTCCTTGACGTGCGCTTCGAGGTCGAAGCCGGCGTCCGGCAATCCTTCCGCAGGCGGCTGCGCGCTGGTCCGGCGCGCGATCGCCGCGGATGTTGGCCGGCAGGCTGTCGGGCAGGACGGTCGGCGTCGCCTCGAGCGCGACCGCCCGTTCGAGCACGTTCTCGAGTTCGCGGATGTTGCCCGGCCAGTCGTACTGCACCAGCAGCTCGAGCGCATCGTGCGAGATGCCCGTGATCGCCTTGTCCATCTGCTCGGCGTACTTCGCCAGGAAGTGGTCCGCGAGCAGCGGGATGTCCTCGCGGCGCTCGCGCAGCGGCGGCAGCGAAATCGGGAATGACGTTGATCCGGTAGAAGAGATCCTCGCGGAACCGTCCCTCGGCGATGAGCCGCGTCAGATCCTGGTTGGTCGCGGCGATCACGCGGATGTCGGCGGTCAGTTCCTCGAGGCCGCCGACGCGCCGGAAGCGCCGCTCCTGCAGCACCCGCAGCAGCTTGACCTGCATCACGGCGCTCATCTCGCCGATCTCGTCGAGGAAGATCGTGCCCTTCTCGGCGACCTCGAGCAGCCCCTTCTTGTTGCTGTCGGCGCTGGTGAACGCGCCGCGCATGTGGCCGAAGAGCTCCGACTCGAGCAGCGCCTCCGGCATCGCGCCGCAGTTGAGCGCCACCATCGGCTTCTCGCGCCGGAGCGAATTGAAGTGAATCGCCTGCGCCACCAGGCCCTTGCCGGTGCCCGGATTCGCCCGTCAGCAGGATGGTGCTGTTGGTGCGGGCCACGGTCTCGATCATCTTGAACACCGCCAGCATCGCCTTCGCTGCGGCCGATGATGTTGGCGAACTGATGCGAGAGGCCGAGCGTCCGCTTGAGCAGGAGATTCTCCTGCTTCAGCTGACGGTTCTCGATCTTCTCGCGGACCTTCATCTTGAGCAGGTCGACGTCGAACGGCTTGCTCAGGTAGTCGCAGGCGCCCAGCCGCATCGCTTCGACCGCGGTGTCGGTCGACGCAAACGCGGTGATCATGATGCCGAGAATGTCGTGATCGATTTTCTTGGCGGCGCGCAGGACGTCGACACCGCTCAAGTCCGGCATCTTGATGTCGGAAATCAGCAGATCGACCGGCTCGCGTTCGAGCACGGCGATCGCGGCGCGGCCGTTTTCGGCGAGCAGCACTTCGTAGCCTTCGCGCCGCAGCACGATCGCCAGCAATTCCCGCATCGACCGCTCATCGTCCACCACCAGGATGCGGGGAGGACGATTGTCGGCCGGTGACGGTGCGGGTTGCGCGGCGGTGCTCATGACGGGACTCCGATGCGTGCCGGGAGACGGACGGACACGCTGGTGCCCACGCCCTGTTGCGAGCTGACACGAATCTCACCGTTGTAGTCGGAGACGATGCGATGCACGATCGCCAGGCCGAGGCCGCTGCCTTTGGCGAAGCTGCCGTGGAACGGCTGGAACAGCCCATCGATCTCTTCGGGCGGAATGCCGATGCCGTGTCGTGCACGGTCATGCGCGACGCTGTCGGCCGCGGGCTCGAAGGCGCCGGACAGCCGGAGCTGTCCACCGTCCGGCATCGCGCGCAGGCCGTTGGTGGCGAGGTTCCAGATGATCTGCTTGATCTGCCCTTCGTCGGCTTCGTACCACAGCTCGTCCTGCGGCATATCGACCACGATCTCGTGACCTTCGAGCAGCTCCGGCGCTGTTGCGCAGCAGCAGCGCCGTGTCGTTCAGCGCGCGGCGCACATCGAAGCGCGCGATCTGGAAGCGCTGCGGCCGCGCGTAGGCGAGAAACGAGCGAATCGTGTTGTTCAGGCGCTCGGACTCGCGCAGCACGATGTCCATCAGCTGTTCCTGCTCGCTGCTGAGCGGCAGCTCCTGCCGCAGGATCTGGATCGACCCGGACATCGAGGCCAGCGGATTGCGGATCTCGTGGGCGATGCCGGCCGCCATCTCGCCGACCGCCGCGAGGCGCTGCTGGATCGCGGCGTCGCGTTCGAGCTTCTTGATTTCGGTGACGTCCTGAAACGTGAACAGCAGGCCGGCGCGGCCGCGCGGGGTTTCGAGGTGCGTCGCGGTGATGCCGATCTCGAGCTCGCCGCGGCCGTCGGCGCTGGCGAAGCGGAACTCCTGGCGCCGCCGCCCCTTGGCGCCGAGGTCGTCATGGATCGACGCCTTCACCGCGCCGGTCCACTGCAGCACTTCGTCGAGGCCGCGGCCGCCGCCGACCTGAACGGGATGCCGGTGATCGACTCGGCGGCGCGGTTGAACGTCAGGATCCGCAGCCGGTCGTCGGTGGTCGACGAGGCCGCTCGGCAGGCTGTCGATGACGTGCTGGTTCAGCGCCTGCAGATCGGCGATCTCGTCGGACGCCTGCTCGAGCCGCGCGTCCGCGACTCCGCAGGCTGTCGGCGAGCGAGCCGCTGAGCAGCGCCACCGCGAAGAACCCGAACACGTTCAGCGCCACCGTGTAGCCGGCCGTCGCGCGCGCCGGCAGCGACGTGCACGTTGCTGCATCAGCCAGGCATCCGAGATCAGCCCGGCGTCGCCAGGTACTGCGCCAGCACCAGACCGACGTAGAGCACCGTGCTCAGCATGGCGACGAGCAAGCCGCCGCGGCGGAACTGAACGGTGCTGCCGGCGACGATCGGCAGAACGTAGAGCGAGGTGAAAAGCTGGTGATGCCGCCGGTGAACGAGATGAACGCGGAGACGATCAGCGCGTCGGCGGCGAGCTGGACGTCGACCAGCCAGCGGTGACGGTCGACCAACCTCAGCGTCAGCGCGTAGCTGATGGTCAGCGCGAAGGTCAGGCCGATCAGGAAGAAGAACGGATCGACCGCGAACGAGCCTGGCGCCGTGATCTGCGCGACCGTCGCCGATCCCAGCAGAATCGTGCTGATGACGACGCGGACGAAGATCAGCCAGGCGACCTTGCGCCGCAGCTCGGTTTCGAACATGGCTTACGTCAGCTTGCTGATCAAGTCGAAGATCGGCAGATACATCGCGATGACGATGCCGCCGACGACTACGCCGAGGACGGCGATCATGATCGGCTCGAGCAGCGTCAGCAGGCCGGCGACCGCGGTGTCGACTTCTTCCTCGTAGAAGTCGGCGATCTTGCCGAGCATGGTGTCGAGCGCGCCGGTCGCCTCGCCGACGCCAATCATCTGGGTGACCATCGACGGAAACACTCTGGTCTCCTTCAGCGGCGCGGAGATCGTCTCGCCGCGCTCGATGCTCTTCCGGGTCACCATGATCGCGTCTTCGACGATGGCGTTGCCCGACGTCTTGGCGGTGATTTCGAGGCCGTCGAGAATCGGCACGCCCGAGCTGATCAGCGTCGACAGCGTCCGGCAGAAGCGCGCCACCGCGATCTTCTTCATGATGTTGCCGAGCACGGGCGCCTTCAGCGTCCCGGCATCGATCACCCGGCGGCCGTTCACGGTCGCGTAGTACTGCTTGATGGCGTACGCCGCAGCGCCGCCGCCGACCAGAATGAACGGGAAGTACGACACCAGGTTGTTGCTGAGGCCGATGACGACGCGTGTCGGCAGCGGCAGATCGGCGCCGAGGCCGGAGAACAGCGACGCGAACGTCGGGATCACCTTCCACAGAATGACGCCGACGACGACGCCGGCGATCACGATGACGGCGATCGGATAGATCATCGCCGACTTGACCTGACCCGTCAGCTTCACCGACTTTCTCGATGTAGGTCGCCAGCCGCTTGAGAATCGTGTCGAGAATACCGCCCGCTTCACCGGCGGCGATCATGTTGGTGAACAGCGGATCGAAGGTCTTCGGGTACTTGCGCATGGCGTCGGCCAGCGACGCGCCCGACTCGACGTCGGTCCGCGTTGCCAGAATGACGGCCGCGAAGTTCTTGTCCTCTTCCTGGCTGCCGAGAATGTCGAGACACTGCACCAGCGGCAGACCGGCGTCGATCATCACCGAAAACTGCCGCACGAAGACGGCGAGGCTCTTGGCGGACACGCCCTTGCCGAGCTTGCCGGTCGCGACGTTCTTTTTCCCGTCGGCCTTGGCCTTGGCGGGCGCGATGCGCGTGACCTGAATCTGTTCGCGCCGAAGCACCGCGGTCGCCGCGTCCATCGATTCGGCAACCCGTTCGCCGCTGACGGTCTCGCCGCCCCGTGTCCGTCCCGTATACGCAAAGTTCGGCATGGACCGTTCCCTAACCTCTCACTGGCGGCCGCGCTGTCGCCGTGCCGGTGGTCCGGCCCAGCCCTGCGCCGGCGACGACGCCGACGCCACGGTTGATCATGTCCTGCAGCTCGTCGCGGTTCGACGAAGCGGTCATCGCGACTTCGAGCGTGATCAGCCGCTTCATATAGAGGCTGGCCAGCGACTGGTTCGCCGTCTGCATGCCGAGCTTCTCCTGGCCGGCCTGCATCGAGCCGTAGATCTGATGGACCTTGTCGTCGCGAATCAGGTTACGGATCGCCGGGCGTCGGCACCATGATCTCGAGCGAGCACACGCGGCCCTTGCCGTCCGCCTTCGGCAGCAGCGCCTGACAGACGATGCCTTCGAGCACCAGCGAGAGCTGGGTGCGGATCTGCGCCTGCTGGCCGGCCGGAAAGATGTCGATGATGCGGTTGATCGTCTGCGCCGCCGAGTTGGTGTGCAGCGTCCCGAACGTCAGGTGTCCGGTCTCGGCGATCTTGAGCGCCGATTCCACCGTTTCGAGATCGCGCATTTCGCCGATCAGGACGATGTCCGGATCCTCGCGCAGCGCGGCGCGCAGCGCGTTGCCGAAGCTGTTGGTGTCGCTGTGGACCTCGCGCTGGTTCACCAGGCAGTTCTTGTGCTGGTGGATGTACTCGATCGGATCCTCGATGGTGAGGATGTGCTCGTGGCGCTCCGAGTTGATCTTGTCCAGCATCGCCGCCAGCGTCGTCGACTTGCCGCTGCCGGTCGGACCGGTGATGAGGACCAGGCCGCGCGGACGGTCCGCGAGCGTCGCCAGCACCGAGCGGCAGGCCGAGCTCGCCGAAGGTGCGGATCTTCTCGGGAATGAGCCGGTAGACGGCGCCGACCGCGCCGCGCTGGTTGAACACGTTGCAGCGGAAGCGCGAGTTGATGGTCTTGATGCCGAACGAGAAGTCGAGTTCGAGCATTTCCTCGAAGCGCTTCTTCTGCGAATCGGTCAGCACGCTGTAGACCAGCTGCTTGGTTTCCGACGGCGTCAGTTCGGGCAGCGGCAGGCGCTGCAGATGTCCGTGGACCCTGACCTGCGGCGGCGAGTTGGTGGCGATGTGCAGGTCGGATCCGTCCATCTCGACCAGCGTCTTGAGCAGATCTGGAAGCGTCGCCATCTACTTCACCGTTTCCCTGACGACTTCTTCGATCGTCGTCACGCCGTCCTTGACCTTGCGCAGGCCGCTCATGCGGAGCGTGATCATGCCTTCCTCGATCGCCTTGCGGCGCAGTTCGAGGCCGGAGGCGCCGACGAGAATCAGCTCGCGCAGCTCTTCGCCGATCTCCATCACTTCGTAGAGGCCGACGCGGCCCTTGTAGCCGGTGTTGTTGCACTTCTCGCAGCCGGCGCCCTTCATCGGCGTCACGTTCTCGGCGTCTTCCTGGTTGAAGCCGGCCTGCACCAGCGCCTCCGGCGACATCGGAAACGGCTCCTTGCAGTTCGAGCAGCAGCGCCGGACCAGGCGCTGCGCGCAGATCAGATGCACCGAGCTGGCGACGAGAAACGGCTCGATGCCCATGTTCATCAGACGGTTGATGGTGCTGGGCGCGTCGTTGGTGTGCAGCGTGGAGAGCACGAGGTGGCCGGTGAGCGCCGCCTTGACGGCGATTTCCGCGGTTTCGAAGTCGCGGATTTCGCCGATCAGGATGATGTTCGGATCCTGACGCAGGAAGGAGCGCAGCGCCGCCGCGAAGTTGAGCCCGATGTTCTCCTTCACCTGCACCTGGTTGACGCCGGCGAGGTTGAATTCGACCGGGTCTTCGGCGGTCATGATGTTGGTCTCGGGCGTGTTGATGCGCGAGATCGACGAGTAGAGCGTGTTGGTCTTGCCGCTGCCGGTCGGACCGGTGACCAGCACCATGCCCCACGGCCGCGGCAATCGCCGCCTCGAACTTGGCGAGCGACTCGGGTTCGAAGCCGAGCTTCGTCATGTCGAGCATCAGCTTGTCCTTGTCGAGAAGACGAAGGACGATCTTCTCGCCGAACAGCGTCGGCAGCACCGAGACGCGGAAGTCGATTTCCTTGGGCTCGCCGCTCTCGTTGTAGCGGATCTTGATGCGGCCGTCCTGCGGCAGGCGCTTCTCGGCGATGTCCAGCTTCGACATGATCTTGATGCGCGAGGTGATCGCGTCGCGATACTTCATCGGCGGCGCCATGATGTTGTAGAGGATGCCGTCGATGCGGTAGCGGACGCGCAGTTCCTTTTCGTACGGCTCGATGTGGATGTCGCTGGCCCCCTTCTGGATGGCCGACATCAGCACGACGTTCACGAGCCGGACGACCGGCGCATCCTCACCCTGCTTGGCGAGCGCCTCGGCGCTGATCTCCTGCAGCTCCTCGAGGACTTCGACATCGTCCGCGCTGCCGAGCGACGCCTGCAGCTCCTCGAGCCCGCGGCTGGCCATTTCGAGCGTGCTGCCGGTGGTCGGCGCGCCGGGCTTCCCCGGCTTGCCGGGAGGGCCGGCTTTGCCGCTCGGGTAGTACTTTTCGACCGCATCGGTGATCGCGGTTTCGGAGGCGACGACCGGTTCGACGGTGTAACCCGTCATGAACTTGATGTCGTCCATCGCGAAGACGTTGGTCGGATCCGTCATCGCGATCGTCAGCGTGCTGCCGGAGCGGCTCAGCGGAATGATCTGGTACTTCCGCGCGGTCTCGGTCGGGACCAGCTTGACGATCGTCGGATCGATCTTGAACTGCGTGAGGTTGATGGAGGGAACGCCGTACTGCTTGCTGAGAAGCGCAGTGATCTGTTCGTCCTTGACGAACCCCATCTTGACCAGGTTGAGGCCAAGCTTTCCTCCGTTGGCCTTTTGCTGGGTCAGGGCCTGCTGGAGTTGTTCCGCCGTAATCAGCTTCTCTTTGAGAAGCAGCTCGCCAATTCGAACGGCCATAAAGTGTTAAACGTACACGAACTGACAAATTACGTCAAGAGTGACCTGAAACGACAAGAATGCCCAAAAACGCCAGTCGTTGACCTAAAACGTCAGCCGCGCATCAATCGTCCAACCTCGGCGGCCATTGTCGGTCCCGCCGGTGAAAGCCGCGTCGACGTATGTGTGCTTCAGCAACATTCCACTCACCCCGCCGCTGAGCGCGGTTCGCCGCGTTCCGACCGTATTCGTGCCGACCCCGCCCCGCAGCCCAAGCTTCTGGCTGAGCATCCAAATCTCGCCGCCCAACGCCAGACGCCGCTCGTCTCCTGTCGGCGTCGGAGTGGTCGTCAGGTCGGCATCCACCGCCAGCGCGGCGGTGCCGATGACTCCTCGCCGGCCGGTGCTGTAGGCCCAGCCGGCTCGGTACTGCCGCTTGAGCGTGAACGTGTCGAGACCGCTCCGGAACTCGACTTCGTTCACATTCCGGACGGTCAGTCCGAGCCGCATCCTGCCGAACGAACCCATCGCTCCCAGATCGATCCCGCCATGCGTCTCGCTCGGCCCGTCCAACTCCTGGGCCTGGTCGAGCGATGCCACGCTGGCCGGCTGGAGCGCGGTCGCGTGACTCCCCTGCACCAGCTTCAGCGTCGAGCCGACGACAAAGTGCTGGCCAATGGACTGACCGATCGTCACGCCAAGCTGGTTCAGGACGAGGGTTTGCTCGAGGACGGCCACCGTTGCTGGATCTTGTCGGCTGGGAACGGCGTCGGCTGTAGAGGTGAGCGGCCGTATTTCGCTGACTCGTAGGCGGTAATAGCTCACGCCAAGGGCCGGAAACGCTGCCGCGAACGCCTTGGTGGTCGTCCGCGCCGCTGGCACCGCCAGGCCGGCGCCATTGACGTCATCTCTGGGCTCCTGCTGCGTGCCGTACTCGAGGATGATGTTGGCGTAGGCGCCACCGGCCAGCCCCGCCGGATTCCACCACGTCGCGGTGGCATCGTCGGCCACGGCCGTGAACGCCCCGCCCATGCCCTGAGCACGAACGCCGACGGCTTCGGTCGATTGCGCGAGCGCCGCTCGCTCCAAACTGGCGAAGAGAAGAAGGCAGAGCCACGCATTGCGCATGCCTCCTACCTTACCCCGTGTGTTGCTGGTTGCCGCCTGGTCACTTTGGCGCGGTCGACAAAGCGTGATAACTTAGCCCTCATAACAATTAGGCAGGCTAACCCGTACCCCACGCCATGACCCGTGTTCAGGCGCGCGAGACCGCGCGCGAAATCCTTGAAATCATTCCGCTGGTGATGCGGACCGTCGCGGCGGAGCTGCGCGCCGCCGGAGAGATGCCGGCCCCAGCGCATTTCGGCCTCCTGTCAATTCTGGCGGTCCGACCGCGCATGCTGACCGAGCTGGCATCGATTCAGGGCGTCAGCCTGCCGACCATGTCGAACTCGATCACCGCGATGGTGGAACGGGGGTGGGTGCGGCGCGGAGCGCCGGAAGGCGATCGCCGTGTCGTGATGATCGAAGTCACTCCCGCGGGGCGAACGGTGCTCGAACGGGTCGGGAAAGCGGCCCAGGCGCACCTGTCGCAGGTGTTGGCTCCGCTCGACCTGCCCGAACGCCGGCGTCTGCTGGATGGGCTCGGTGTGTTGCGACAAGTGTTTGCCGGCGCGCCAACCGCGACGACGCGGAAAGCCCGGCGAACACCCGCGAAGAAAAAATCGTATCTATCGTAATCGGACGAGCTGCTTATGACTGAAGTCACGCCGGAATCGCCCAAACCGTCGGCGCCCGCGATGAGCCTGCCTGCTCGGTTTGGCGGCATTCTGTTCGCGCCGAGGGCGACGTACGCCGACGTCGCCGCCCATCCGCGCTGGCTCGGCATCTTTCTGGTGGTGCTGCTCATCACCTCCTCGGCGGCCACGGCACTGCTCTCGACGGAGATCGGCCGCAATGCCGTCATCGACCAGCAGATTGCCAGCACCGAGGCCTACGGCGGTCACCTGACGCAGGCGCAACTCGATGGAATCGAAAAGATCGCGCCGTACTTCATGTACATCGCACCGGTCAGTCAGGTCGTGGTGCTGGGCTTCAGCTGTCTGGTAATTTCCGGCATCGCCTTCGCAGTGTTCAGCGCAGCCATGGGCGGCGACGCCACGTTCAAGCAGACATTCGCCATCGTCGCCCACTCCGGCGTGATCCTGGCCGTGCTCTCGCTGTTCACGACGCCGCTGGCCTACGTCCGCGAGTCGCTCTCGAGCGCCACCAACCTGGGCGTGTTCCTGCCGTTTCTCGACGATGCCTCGTTCCTGGCGCGGCTGCTGGGATCGATCGATTTGATCTACATCTGGTGGATGGTCAGCGTATCGATCGGGCTGGGCGTGCTGTACCGCAAGCGCACCGGACCAATCGCGATCTCGCTGCTGCTCATCTACGTCGCCATCGGCGTCATCATCGCCGCCATCAAAACCGCCCGGTCAGGAGCCTAGATGTCGCGCAAGAACGTCTTCATCACGATCGCAATCATTCTCGTCGCGGCAGCGGTGGTCGGCGCCAACCTGTACTTCAAGAAGGACAAGGGGCTGACGGTCACGACCGAGACGATCAGAACGCGCGATCTCGAAGCCATCGTGTCGGCATCGGGCAAGATCCAGGCGAAGCGCACGGTCAACGTCAGCAGCGACACCGTCGGCCGGGTCGTCAACCTCGCGGTCAACGAAGGCGATCGCATCACGCAAGGGCCAGTTCCTGCTGCAGATCGACCCGAAGACGCTGCGGTCGCGCGTCGACAACGGCGAGGCGTCGCTCAAGGCCGCCGAGGTCACTCTCGACCAGATGCGACAGAGCGTCGAGACCGGCCGCGCGCAACTGGAGCTGACGAAGCAGAACCTCAAGCGTCAGCAGGATCTCTGGAATCAGCAGCTCACGACGCGCGAACTGCTCGACAAGGCGTTGAACGACGTCAAGGTGGCCGAATCGGGCCTGTCCGAGCGCCAGAAACTCGCCGATGCGCAGGCCAGCCGCATCGCCCAGGAACGCGCCAATCTCGACAGCGCGCAGTACGACCTGAGCAAAGTCCGCATCGTCTCGCCGATCGACGGCATCGTCACGGCGCGAACCATCCAGGAAGGCGAGATGGTGATGATCGGCACGATGAACAACGCCGGCACGGTGCTGATGACCCTCGCCGACATGTCGATCATCCAGGCGGAGATCGAAGTGGACGAAACCAACGTGCCGAACGTGCAGCTCGGACAGACGGCGAAGATCACGCATCGACGCGATCCCCGACAAGTCGTTCAGAGGGCACGTCGCCGAGATCGGCAACAGCCCAATCGTCGGCCGCAGCCGGCGCGACCGGCACCCAGGCCACCAACTTCAAGGTCAAGGTGATGCTGGACGAGCCGGTGCCTGAAGTGCGTCCCGGATTCACCTGCACGGCCGACATCACGACGGCGAGGCGAAAAGGCGTGGTCGCGGTGCCGATTCCCGCCGTCGCCGTGCGCGAGCTGATTTACGACGCCGCGGGCCAGGTGGTGAAGGAGCCGAAGACCGACAAGAAGCGGCGCCGCGTCGACACGCCGGCTGATCGCGACCGAGCTGAAGCCGGGACAGACACGCAAAGAAACCGAAGGCGTCTTCGTCGTTCGCGACGGCAAGGCCGAATTCCAGCCGATCAAGATGGGCATCGCCGGCGACAAGTACTTCGAGGTCGTGTCGGGCCTGGCGGCCGACGACCAGGTGATCACCGGTCCCTACAACTCGGTGCGCGGCATGACCGACGGCGATCTGGTAAAGGTGGACAACGGCAAGAAGAAGTGAACAAGCTCTTCGAATCGGCGATGATCGCGCTCGACGCGATCTGGTCGTCCAAGCTCCGATCGCTGATGACCGTGCTCGGCAACATCGTCGCGGTCACCTCGATCATTGCGGTGGTGTCGCTGATCCAGGGACTGAACGCCTCGGTGAAGGACGCGATTCTCAGCCAGGCCGGCGCCGACTCGTTCAACATCCAGCAGTTCCCGATCACGCGCAGCGACGAGGAATTCGAGAAGGTTCGCGGCAACCCGCGGATGACCATGGACGACCTGCGCGCGATCCGACGCAGCAGCGATCCCGAGCTGGTGACGGCGGTGATGGCCGACAGCTCCGGCCGCGGACGGATCACCTATCGCGACAAGTCGATCGACAACACCCAGGTGCGCGGCGTCTCGGCGGAGTACGTCAACTTCTCGCAGCTTCGACGCGGAACGCGGCCGGCTGATGAGCCCGATCGAGGTGGACAGCCGCGCGCCCGGTCACCGTGCTCGGCTGGCAAACCGCCGAGCGTCTGTTCGGCGACGACGTCGATCCGCTCGACAAGATGATTCAGATCGAGGGCGTCCACTTCCGGGTCGTCGGGCGTCAGCGCCAAGAAGGGCACCGCTGCTCGGGCAACTCGCAGGACGAGTTCGCGGTCGATTCCGCTCGGCCAGTTCCAGATGATGTTCGGCTCGCGGCGCTCACTGAACCTGAGCGTCAAGCCGCGCGACGTCGCGCAGATCGCCGCGGCGATGGACGAGGCGACGCTGGCGCTGCGCAGCGCGCGCCGGCTCAAGCCGAAGCAGCCGACAACTTCGGCTTCTTCACCTCGGACACCATCCTCGACATCTACCACTCGGCGACCAACGGCATTTTCGCAGTGCTGGTCGGCGTGGTGGCGCTGTCGCTGGTGGTCGGCGGCGTCGTGATCATGAACATCATGCTGATGGTGGTGACCGAGCGGACGCGCGAAATCGGCCTGCGCAAGGCGCTCGGCGCGCGACGGACCGACATCCTGGCGCAGATGCTCACCGAGTCGGTGGTGCTGTCGATCTTCGGCGGTGTCGTCGGCACCGTCCTCGGCGCCGGTCATCGCGCTCGCGATCTCGGCGGTCACGCCGTTCCGGCCTCGGTCGAGTGGTGGTCGGTGGCGCTCGGCATCGGCATCACCGCGCTGGTCGGCCTGTTCTTCGGCCTCTATCCGGCGATGCAGGCCGCGGCGCTCGATCCGATCGAAGCGCTGAGGAAGGAATAGCCGTGGCCTTCCGCGTCGGCCTGCTCGGCGAAGTCGTGACGATGGCGTTCGACACCGTGCGCACCAACAAGCTGCGCTCGGCGCTGACCGTGCTCGGCGTCGTCATCGGCATCACCTCGATTGTCGGCATGACCGCGATGATCCGCGGCTTCGACCAGTCGCTGCGCGAGATGATCCGCGCGATCGGCCCCGAACACCATCTTCGTCCAGCGCTTCGGCATCACCAGCTTCGCCGGCGGCGCGGAGTTCAAGGACCTGATCAAGCGTCCGAACCTGTCGATCTCTGACGCACGCGCGCTCGAGCAGCAGACCACCACCGTGCAGTACGTGGACATCGAGCTCGGCGCCGGCCGGTCCGCCGACGCAGCGCCGGGTGTTCTATCGGCACGCAGAAGACGAAGCAACTTGTGGTGTTGGGCACCACCGAGTACTTCGCCGAAGGGACGCGCGTGCCGGTCCTTGCCGGCCGCTTCTTCAACGGCACCGAGCTGCAGTACCGCAAGAACGTCGTCGTCCTCGGCAACACCGCATACCAGCTGCTGTTCGCGCCGAACGGCACCGATCCGGTCGGCAAGATGCGTGCGCGTCGGCAGCGAACGGTTCGAGGTCGTCGGCGTGTTCGACAAGCGACCGGCGGCCGGCGGCTTCAACCTCGGCCAGGACGACTTCGTGGTGATCCCCTACACCACCTACCAGCGAATCTTCGGGCTCAACCCGGTCCGCATCAGCCGGACAGCGACGATTCTGCCGATCCAGATTGCGCTGGTGCCGCGTGACGGCGTCAAGCAGGCGGACGCGATGGCTGACGTCGAACGCGTGATGCGGATCCGACACGGCTTGAAGCTCGACCAGCCGAACGACTTCGACCTGCTCACCCAGGATGCAGTTCCTGAAGCTGTGGGATCAGATCAGCCAGGGCACCTTCCTGGCGCTCGTCGTGATCTCGTCGATCGCGCTGATGGTCGGCGGCATCGGCGTGATGGCGATCATGTCCATCTCCGTCACCGAGCGGACGCGCGAGATCGGCGTGCGCAAGGCGCTCGGCGCCAGGCGCGCCGAGATCCTGTTTCAGTTCCTGATGGAGGCGGCCTTCCTGACGTCGCTCGGCGGGCATCATCGGCGTCGGCGCTCGGCGCCGGCCTCGGCTGGGCCGTGCACTTCTTCTCGGGATTCCCGATCTCGCTGCCGTGGTGGTCGTTCGCCATCGGCATCGGCTTCTCCGCCTCCGTCGGGATCTTCTTCGGGATGTATCCCGCGGTGAAGGCGTCTCGCCTCGACCCCATCGAAGCGCTCCGCTACGAGTAGCCGCCGGACCGCAGCCCCTCGCGCGCCCATTCTCCCGCTTGCGGGACCCTCCCGCCGCGCATATGATCCGGCCCAGCGTTCCTTGTCTCGCGGGGGGTCTTCGACATGAAGGTCTACGACGCTGTCAGCATCCGAAATGTCGCGCTGGTCGGTCACAGCGCGTCCGGCAAGACCCAGCTCACCTCGGCCCTTCTCTCAGATTCCGGCACAGTCAATCGATTCGGCAGCGTCGACGAAGGCACGACGGTGACCGACTTCGACGAGGAGGAGATCGCGAGGAAGCACACGCTCTCCGCGAGCCTGGCTCACGCGGAGTGGCGCAAGCACAAGATCAACCTCATCGATACACCCGGCGTCGGCAATTTCCTGGCGGACGCACTGGCGGCGCTCCATGTCGCCGACGCCGCGCTCGTGGTCGTCGACGCCGTGGCTGGAGTCATGGTGCAGACCGAGAAGGTCTGGGCCGCGGCGGACGCCCGGCAGCTGCCCCGACTGGTCGTGGTGAACCGTCTCGACCGCGAGCGAGCCAGCCTCGAGCGAACGCTCGCTGGCGTTGCGCACCATCTGTAGCCGATCGGTGATTCCGATCCAGCTGCCGATCGGCGAGGAGAGAGCATTCCGCGGCGTCGTCGATCTGGTATCGAGAAGAGCCTTCGTCTTTGCCGCTGACGGCAGCGGCACAGCGTCTGAAGCGCCAGTTCCAGCCGAGATGACCGCCGATGTGCAAAGCGCGCGCGACGCGCTCATCGAGATGGTCGCCGAGAACGACGAGAAGCTGATGGAGCATTTCTTCGAGGCCGGCACGCTGACCGACGAGGAACTGACGTCAGGCCTGCGCAGCGCGACACTCGCCGGCAAGCTGTTTCCGCTGGTGTGCACATCGGCAGTCGCGAACGTCGGCGTGCCGCAGCTGCTCGACGCCATCGTCGATTGCCTGCCGTCGCCGGTCGATCGCCCCTTCATCGGACGGGACGTCGCCGGCGCCGAGGTGCTCGTGCGCGGCCGACGACCAGCGTCCGTTGTCGATGGTCGTCTGGAAGACGATCGCCGATCCGTTCGCCGGTCGAATCACCATGTTCCGCGTGGTCAGCGGCACCGTGAAGGCCGACTCCACCGTGCAGAACCGCTCCAAGGACACGCCTGAACGGCTCGGACACTTGGTGCTGCTGCAGGGGAAGACCCAGATCAACGTCCCGGAGATCAAGGCAGGCGATCTGGGCGCGGTCGCGAAGCTGAAGGACACGCTGACCAACAATGTGCTCGGCGACAAAAGCAGCACGGTCACGTTTCCGCCGATCGCGTTTCCCGAACCGGTGCTGGCCTACGCGATCGAACCGAAAACGCGCGGCGACGAGGACAAGATCAGCACCTCGATGCACCGCCTCGAGGAGGAGGATCCGGCGGTGCGCTACAGCCGTGATCCGCAGACCAAGGAGCTGCTGCTGTCTGGTCAGGGACAGCTGCACATCGAGGTCACGGTCGCCAAGCTGAAACGCCGCTTCGGCGTCGACGTCCTGCTCAAGCCGCCGCGCATCCCGTACCGCGAGACGATCAAGTCGCCGACCGAAGCGCACGGACGCCACAAGAAGCAGACCGGCGGACACGGCCAGTTCGGCGACTGCAAGATTCGCGTGGAGCCGCTCGCGCGCGGCATCGGAATTCGAGTTCGTGGACGACATCTTCGGCGGGTCGATTCCACGCCAGTTCATCCCGGCCGTCGAAAAGGGTATTCAGGACGCGAGAACGCGCGGCTTCCTCGCCGGCTATCCGATGGTCGACTTCCGGGTCACGGTGTTCGACGGTTCGTATCACGACGTCGACTCGAACGAGTTGTCGTTCAAGCTGGCCGGTTCGCTGGCGTTCAAGGACGCGATGACGCGGGCGCGGCCGACGCTGCTCGAGCCGGTGATGCTGGTCGAGATCTACACGCCGTCGGACTTCGCCGGTGATTTGATGGGCGACCTGAACGGACGCCGGGGCCGCATCGGCGGGATGGACACGCGCGGCGCGATGACCGTCATCCGGGCGCAGGTGCCGATGGCCGAGATGCTCACCTACGAACAGCACCTGACGTCAGCGACGGGCGGCCGCGGCTCGTACCACATGGAGCACTCGCACTACGACGAGGTGCCGGCGCATCTGCAGGCGAAGATCATCGCCGCGGCCAAGGCCGCTCACAGTCACGTCGAGGTGGCGGAAGCCTGAGCGACCGTCAACGAGGACAAACGGACGGACTCAGATCGTTCGACAACCCTGACGTAATCGGCCGCGTGGTGCGCGCCACTGGATCAAAGGCCGTCAAGTGCGCCGTCCAGACTCTGTGCGCGCCATCATCGTCCAGCGGTGATAGATCTCGCGGCGTCACGTAGACGATGAGGGTCGGCGTCAGCCATTGCGCATCGTCACCGCTGAAGGCCCGCGTCCACGTCCTGGCGCTTGGATCGAGCAGAAAGTAATCGAGATACGAACTCGTGCTGCTGCTGCCTTCGCCGTAATTGCCAACGAGCAACGAGCGGCCGTCAGGCGACCAGATCAATTCCATTGGCCACGGCGCATACGGATCGCCTGTCGAATAGCGCGGCTCGAACGGCACGCGTACGATCTCATCATTGGTCCGAGCGTCGGCGATCAGCAGGTCTGTTCCCTTGACGACGCAGGATATGCGCCCGCGATCGGGCGACAACACGGCAGTACCTTCGTCGCACTCCGAATGGGCTGCACGACTCGTCTCCCGCCGTCCGCCCGAGGCGGCTGTCGGGGGATCGAGCGGATCTTCGACGCCCGTCGTGCGATCGACCCGCCACTTCGCGCTGGGTGCCTCAACCACCGAAGTGCCCACGACTCGCAACGCTCCGGCGACGTCGAACAGAATGTGTCGGCCGTCTGCCTCACATATCGGATTGTTGTGGTCACGCGCGCCGCGCGAGACCTGCGTCAGCGTTCCGGCGTCGGCCGACCAGATCCAGATTTGCTGATGGGTGCGGCCATGTCGCAGGTAGACGCGGTGGCTAAAGACGACCTCCTGCGCGTCGAGACTCGACGCGAGCAGCAGGGACAACAAAACGGTGGTGGCCAGTCCGGGCCGCACGATGGGCCGAGTGTATCGCAGGACGCGTCAGGCGGGAGCTAGCGAGCGGCGCCGAGCAACATCTCGATGATCGCCACCTGCTCTTCTCGCGCACGCGGCGAGCCGGCGCCTCCGCGTCCGGTTGGGCGCCTCGCAAGATCCAGCGGAGTCGAACCATTCTTGTTCGTGGCCCGCGCGTCCGCGCCACCCTTCAGCAGCGCGCGGACCGCCATCGCGGAACGCGTTCTCACGGCGCGATGAAGCGGCGTCGCACCATTCGCATCAGCCGCACGCGGGTCGGCGCCCGCCGACAACAAGTAGGTGATGACCTCGGACTGAGCCTCGGGGTTCCGGCAATTTGCATCCGCGGCGTAGTGAAGCGGCTGCGCGCCTCGCCGATTCCTGGCATCGAGCGCCGCCCCTCTCTGCACCAACAAGCGGGCGGTTGACCGCTGGAATGCAGCGGCCGCCATGTGCAGGGCCGTGTCCCCGCGATAGCAGTAGTGCGCGATCTCCTCGTAGAAATATCTTTCGGCAGCCGCCCGCGTCGCGCCGACTGCGAAGCGCCGGGCCGCCAGCTCAGGATCAACGGTCAACAGGCGCGCCACCTCACCCGTGTCGCCGTCGATCACTGCGCGAACCAGTGTTGAGAACCGCTCACGCAATCAGGGTACCAGCTTGATCGGCTGGACCAACGCCCCGTTGCCGGCGGAATCCCATGCCGCGAAGCGCACCCACTTCCGGGCCGTCGAGTCGAACGGGATGCTGAAATGATGTGCGCCGTTCGGCGGAAGTGCGGTCGTGGAGACAATGTTCCGACCGGTGGTGACGCCGTCGCCCCATACGACCTCGACGAAGTCGAGCGGGAAGGTCCATTCCACGTCGGCCTCGATGGTCCGTTGACGACCGCGTCCCTTCACCTCGTACGACGGAATCAGCACCTCGCCCGAGGTAACGAAATAATCGCCCCGCCGCAGCGCTGCGACGACCGGGCTCACGTCATCCGGCGACGGTAGACGATCGAGCTTCACGTAGCTGACCGGCGCGCTCGCGTAGATGTCGTCGCCGGGCGACTGGTAACGCACCTCACTGATCGACAGGACATATTTCGGTGGACCAGGCCGATCGGCCGTCCAGTTGCTCATGTCGTCGAGCAGCGCCAGGCATCGCCGCTCGCAGAGCCGCTGCTCCGACAGATCGAGCCCCATCCCCCACCGGAAGCCGACGCCCTGGTAGTGCGCATCCCTGAATGCCGCCGTGTCCTTGACCGCGTCGGGGAAGCCGGTCGATCCCTTGGTGCGCGGGTGCGGCATCGAGATCATCACGTCCTCTTGTGCCGCCATCGCCATCAGGTCGTCGGCGCCGCCGATGTGGTACACGCGACCGTACTGCGCGTCGGTCTCGAACAGCGGCTGCCCGGCCGCCCGGCCCTGCGTCCAGTACACCGGGTGCGAAAACAGCAGGTCGGTGTGGCCGCCGAGCGGGCTGCCGTAGTACTCCTGGTTCGGCATCACCAGGAAGTCCGTGTCCGAGTGCCGGCGCGCGCCCTCGACGGACGCCCTGGTGATCGCCAGCGGGTCGGTTCGCGCGCTGCCACGCCCGCCGCCCTCGACGATCGAATCGATCTGGCTGACGATATTGATGCCGAGCGACTTGATCGCGTGCAGGTCTGGAATGTCGGCATCGAGACTGCCGGCGGCCAGCAGACGCTGACCGAGATCCATGTGGTAGTGATGGTTCATCACCTGGTATCCAGGCAGCGCCTTGTAGCGATCGCCGTGCGTCAACGCCAGCACCGTGTCCAACGCCGGCGCCGCAGCCTCGGCGTCGGCGTAGAAATACACCGGCATCCGCTGCCAGGTGCCGGGCGGCGCACTGTAGAGCGCGAAGTTGGCGTCGTATTGCGGCGTTTCCTCGCGTTCCGCCTGCCGGATACCGAACGAAAACAGACCCGCGCCGTCCTTTCGGTACCACACATAGCCGAGATTGGTCGCGATTTCCCGTGCCCAGAAGAAGGTGTGAGGCGGCGGGAACACCGCCAGAGATCCGGCCGCGCCGCGCTCGGCGATCAGCAGTCGATTGCTGGCCTTCAGCGGCACTTCCTGCTCGTTGATCGCGCCGCCGAAACGGTACGACTGCCAGGTGTTGGCGGTATCGCGCCAGGCCAGCCGCGTGCCCTGACCGATCGCCATCTTCGTGAATCCTGCGTCGTACTTGTAGGCGACCGACGTCTGATCCGTTCTGGCAATCGTCTCCATTCGGATCAGGCCGGTGCCACGATAGATCGTGAACTGCAGCCGGCCGGCGAACGGCCCGAGCTGCAATCCGGGATAGGCGACTTCGATTCGTGCACCGTCGGTCTTCACCTCACAGCGATCGGCGTGATACGCCGCGGACGCGCGCGTAATCTCGTCCGCCTTGCGCGGGAGACCCGGCTGGTTCGCGATGCCGGCGGCCGGCGGCGGATTGCCTCCACGGGCGGGCTGCGGATTCATGTCGAGCGGCGCGTCCCAGAACGCGTCCCACTTGTGCGCGTCGATGATCGCCGGCGTGATCGGCACGCCGAGGCCGACCAGCGGCTGCATCTGCTGATTGCTCATCCGGCGAAACCCGGAGACGATGTGGAACTCGGGCTGGGCGCCGGTAACGAGCGCCGTCCATTCGCCGCCTTTGCGCCGGATGGAAAGGTCACGAACGGTCGGCGTGCCGGCGTCGATGGCAAGGCGCAACCTTAGATGGCGATCCCGCTCACCGTCCCACGTCACGGTCAGGCCGTCGATCCCATTGGTGGCGATCAGTCCGGTGACAGGTGTGTATCCGGACAGATCACACCCGGACGGGTTCGCGCGAATCGGAAACGCCGCGGTGCCGATCGCGACGCCAATCGCCGCGACCAAACCACAGGACTGCCGAGCCAACCTCACGCGCCACCCTGGCGGCCGCCTCGGTTTCACCTGCGGCGTTGTTGGCGCGGGCGGATTGTCGGCTTTTCCGGTCGGCCTCGTCGCCCCGGGATGGTCGGCAGTCTTGTCGCCAGTGATGCCGCCGGTATTGCTCTCATCGACCTCCGGCAGCATCGCGGCATTCCACTCGTACCACGCTGCCTCGAGTCGCGCGTAGACGCCGGCCTGCCGCTGCTTGAGGTTCGCCCGCTCCATTGGATCGTCCACGACATTGAACAGAAACGTGTTCCCGAGGATCTTCAGGAACTTGTAGTCGCCGTCACGGGCGGCGCGCTGGGCGTTCGACTTGAAGCGCCAGAACAGTCTCCGAGGAACCGTCGACGTTGGATCGGTGAGGTGCCCCAGCAGATCGATCCCGTCAGGCGGATATGTCGGATCGACTGCTCCACCGGCAGCGCCGACGAGCGTCGGCAGCCAATCCATGCTGATCGCGACCTGTTCGGTCGTCCGCTGCTTCGGCAGGCGCGAGGGCCAACTGATGATGGACGGAATGCGGAGACCACCTTCGAGCAACTCGGTCTTCCGGCCGGTGAAGGGCCAGGTATCGGCGAACCGCTCGCCGCCGTTGTCGCTGGTAAAGACGACGATGGTGTTGTCGCGCATACCGTTCGACTCGAGCGCGGCGATCACGCGGCCGATCTGCAGATCCATCCGTTCGATCATGCGCTGATACGTTCTCTGCGTACCGCCGTCGTAATGCTGGAGGTTGGTCGCCTTGATCCGCTCCGACTCGGCTTCGTCGCCGGGCGCTTCCCACGGCCAGTGCGGCGCGTTGAAGTGCAGGCTCAGGAAGAATGGCTGTTCCGATTTTGCAGATGCGCTGATTACGCCGACCGCCCGATCACCGAGGAGGTCCGTCAGATACCCCACCTGATGAATCGCCACATCGTCGTCCCACAAATCGTCCTGCTGATCCGTTCCGGCGTGGGAGTAGTAGTCGACCGCACCGCCGCGGAAACCGTAGAAGTGATCGTACCCGCTCTGGAGCGGTCCGTACTTCGGCAGCGTGCCGAGATGCCACTTGCCGACCAGCGTTGTCCGATAACCAGCCTTCCTCAACAAAGATGGCAGTGTCGCCTGCTGCGGAGGAAGCCCCACTTCAGGGTTGCCGGCAGCGAGCGGCTCTTCAAGACCGATCCTCAGGCGATATTGATACCGGCCCGTGATGAGCGCCGCTCTCGTCGCTGTGCAGACAGCGGAGTTGGCATAGGCCTGGAGAAACCTGACCCCGGTGGCGGCCAGGCGATCGATGTTCGGCGTCGCGAGGTCGGGCCGGCCGTAGCAGCCCACATCCGCGTATCCGAGGTCGTCCGCCAGGATGAAGACGATATTGGGGCGGCTGGTGCGCGACTGCCCGAACAGCGAATGGGCGCCTGAGGCGAGGGCGGCCGTGCCCAGTGCCGCGCGGCGCAGCCATGTCCGACGCGAAACGTCGTTCGATCGCGGCATCGCACTCTCCTCAGTTGGATGGCGGAGTATAACGAAAAAGCCCCGCGTTTTGTGGACGCGGGGCTTCCTGTATTGCAGATTTCAGAATTCAGATTTCAGATTGATTTCAGAATTCAGACTTCTAAGTTGAGACTTCTAACTTCCCCCGGCTTTGCGGGGGGTCGTCGACCGGCGTCCGGCGCCGGCGCCCTTCGACGGCTTGGCGGTGACCTTCTTGCCGCCTTCGGTGTCGTCCTTCTTGCCGCGCAGACGCTCGGCCGCTGCGCGCAGGCGGCCGCCGACGCCCTTGGCCTTGGGCTTCGCCTCGGCCGCGCCATCGCCCTCGGCCTTGGCCTTCGGATCGAACTCGCTGCCGACCAGTTCGACCTGCGCCATCTCGGCGCTGTCGCCCTTGCGGTAGCCGACCCGCAGCAGGCGGGTGTAGCCGCCCGGACGCGCGGCGAAGCGCGGCGCCAGCGTGTCGAACAGCTTGGTGACGATTTCGCGATCCTGCAGGTCCTGCATGACCAGCCGGCGCGCGTTCAGCTACTCTGGCCGTTCGCCTCGCCTGCCGCAAGGCCGCGCTTGGCGACGGTGATCAGCCGTTCGACGAACGGCCGCAGTTCCTTCGCCTTCGGCACGGTCGTCGTCAGGTGCTCGTGGCGAAGCAGGTCGGTCGCCTGGTTCCGCAGCATCGAGATGCGATGCTCGGTGACGCGTCCCAGCTTTCTGTGGGCTACTCGGTGTCTCATAACTCGTTCCGGTTCTGCCTAGTCCTGCGCCGAGGCCGGCTGATCGACACGCATGCCGAGGCTCAGCCCCATCGTGTGCAGGATTTCCTTGATCTCGTTCAGGCTCTTGCGGCCGAAGTTCTTGGTCTTGAGCATCTCGGCTTCGGTCTTCTGCACCAGCTCGCGAATCGTGCGGATGTTCGCGTTCTTGAGGCAGTTGTAGGAGCGGACGGACAGCTCGAGCTCCTCGACCGACTTGTCGAGATTCTCGTTGCTGGCGCCGGCGCGCGGCTGATCGGCGGCCGACTTCGAGCTGCGCTTCGGCGCCTTCCTCGAGGTTGATGAAGATGTTCAGGTGATCGCGAATCAGCTTCGACGCCAGCGACATCGCGTCGCGCGGGTTGATCGAGCCGTTGGTCCAGACGTCCACCGTCAGCTTGTCGTAGTCGGTCGTCTGGCCGAGGCGCGCCGCCTCGACCAGGTAGTTCACCTTCTTGATCGGCGAGTGGACCGAGTCGATCGGAATCCAGCCGATGCCGAGGTCCTCGTCGAAGTTCTTGTCGGCCGAGACGTAGCCGCGGCCGCGCTTCATGCGCATCTCCATGTGGAGCTTGCCGTGCTCGGCGACGGTGGCGATGTGGGCCTCCGGCTCGAGGATCTCGACGTCGCCGTCGGCCTGGATGTCGCGCGCGCGCACTTCGCCGGGCTTGTCGATCCGGAGCGTCAGCGTCTTGGTGTGGTCGACTGTGCAGCTTCAGCGGAATCTGCTTGAGGTTGAGGATGATGTCGGTCGCGTCCTCGACCACGCCCGGAATCGGCGAGAACTCGTGCAGCACGCCGTCGATCTTCACCGCGGTGATCGCCGCGCCTTCAATCGACGACAGCAGCACGCGGCGCAGCGCGTTGCCGATGGTCGTGCCGAAGCCGCGCTCGAACGGCTGCGCGTAGAAGCGGCCGAACCGATCGGTGAGCGTTTCGCGTTCGAACTCGAGGCGCTTGGGGCGCTGAAAACCTTTCCACAACATGTGATGATTCCTTTCGCTGACGGGCCCGCAGACGGGCCTCCAGACCTGCAAGTGACCGCCGACCTCCCGCCGCAGGTCTGTGTAAGGCTGCGGGCCGGCGTTTGGCGAAGTGAGAAGTGAGAAGTTGAAGTGAGAAGTGAAACCGCGAAGTCCACTTCCGACTTCTCTTCTAACTTCTTACTTCGAGTACAGTTCGACGATCAGCTGTTCCTGCACCG
Organism: uncultured Acidobacteriota bacterium; assembly: GCA_963711765.1. Taxonomy (GTDB): domain Bacteria; phylum Acidobacteriota; class Vicinamibacteria; order Vicinamibacterales; family CAVVIG01; genus CAVQFC01. The sequence goes on from CAVQFC010000002.1 coordinate 1,143,169, forward strand.
GCAGGTTGATCTGCTCGCGCGTCGGCACCGACACGATGCGGCCGGTGATGGTGTTCTGCGTCGAAGGACAGCCACTCGGGAATGCCGCGGCCCTTCACTTCTTCCATCGCGTGTTCGACCGTCGGGTTCTTCTGGGTCCGTCCGAGCACGGTGATCACGTCGCCCTGCTTGACCGAGAAGGACGGGATGTCGACCTTCTTGCCGTTGACCAGGAAGTGGCCGTGGCGCACGAGCTGCCGCGCCTGCGGCCGCGACGTCGACAGCCCGAGCCGATAGACCACGTTGTCGAGCCGCCGCTCGAGCAGCTGCAGCAGCGTCACGCCGGTGATGCCGCGGGTCCGCTCGGCCTCCTCGAAGTAGCCGCGGAACTGGTCCTCGAGCACGCCGTAGATGCGCTTGACCTTCTGCTTTTCGCGCAGCTGGAGGCCGTAGCCGGCGAGCTTCGCCTTGCGCGTCTTGCCGTGCTGCCCGGGCGGGAAGTTGCGCTTCTCGATCGCGCACTTCTCGGTGTAGCAGCGCTCGCCCTTGAGGAACAGCTTCATCGCCTCGCGGCGGCAGAGCCGGCAGACCGGTCCGATATAACGAGCCATTTACACTCTCCTCCGCTTCGGGCGGACGGCATCCGTTGTGCGGGATCGGCGTCACGTCGCGGATCGACTTCACTTCGAGCCCCACCGTCTGCAGCGCGCGGATCGCCGACTCGCGGCCGGATCCCGGTCCCTTGACGCGCACGTCGAGCGAGCGCATGCCGACGATCTTGGCGGCGTTGCCGGCGTTGAGCGCCGCCTGGGTCGCCGCGAACGGCGTGCCCTTGCGCGAGCCCTTGAAGCCGATGCCGCCGGCGCTCGACCACGCCACGACGTTGCCTTCGGTGTCGGTGATCGTCACGGTCGTGTTGTTGAACGACGCGTGAATGTGCGCCAGACCGTGGTGCACGATGCGCTTCTCGCCGCGCTTCTTGAACGTCTTCTTGCGCTTGCCTGCCGGGCCTTCCTTCTTCTCGGCCTTCTCCGGCAGACCGCGCGTCAGCGGCTGCTTCTGTCTTCGCCATAAATTAAATAACCTTCTTCTTCGCGATGGCGCCCTTGCGCGGACCCTTGCGCGTCCGCGCGTTGGTCGCGTCCGCTGGCCGTCGCACCGGCAGCCCGCGGCGATGGCGCAGGCCGCGGATAGCAGCCGATTTCCATCAGCCGCTTGATGTTCATCGAGATCTCCTTGCGGAGATCGCCTTCGACGCCGCCCTGCTCCTCGATCACCCGGCTGATCTTCCGGACGTCGTCTTCCGACAGATCCTTGATGCGGATGTCGGGGCTGACCCCGGCTTCCTTCAGGATGGTGTTCGATCGCACGCGCCCGATGCCGTAGATGTAGGTGAGACCGATCTCGATGCGCTTGGTGCGCGGAAGATCAACGCCAGCAATACGTGCCATCGCTTTATCCTTGCCTCTGCTTGTGCTTCTGATTCGGGACAGATCACCCGCACCACGCCGCTGGCGGCGGACGATCTTGCACTTGTCGCAAATCCTTTTCACCGACGCTCGGACTTTCATCGTTGTTCCTATCCACGTTGAACGCCGAGACCGCAGAGTCCGCAGAGCAAAAACTCCTCTGCGATCCTCAGCCTCTGCATTCCAAGCCAGTTCGACGGCCAGCTACAGCTTCTCCACGATCCGCCCACGCCCTACGTCGACCGGCGAGAGCTCCACTCGCACCCGGTCGCCGACCAGCACCCGCACGAAGTTGCGGTCGATCCGATCCGCGATGTGCGCCATCACCAGCGACCCTTCGTCGAGCCGCACCTGGTACAGCGCGCTCGGCAGCGGCTCGGTCGACGACGCCCGGTCTAGCTTCGCGCTGCCCGGCGCGACCGGCACGTCCCTCGCCGTCAGAATCCATGGCTCCGTCCGCCGTGACCGCCACCGTGTGCTCGAAGTGCGCCGACAGGCTGCCGTCCCGCGTCACCGCGGTCCAGCCGTCCGCCAGCACCTTCACCGCCGCCTTGCCGGCGTTCACCATCGGCTCGATCGCGAGCACCATGCCCTCGGTCAGCCGCGGCCCGCGCCCGGGCTCGCCGTAGTTCGGCACCTGCGGCTCCTCGTGCATCTACTGGCCGATGCCGTGGCCGACGAACTCGCGCACGACCGAAAACCCGTACGCCTCGACGTGCTGCTGCACCGCGTGGCCGATGTCCGAGATCCGCCCGCCCGGCTTCACGCACGCTCGATCGCCTTGTAGAGCGACTCGTCGGTGACCCGCAGCAGCGTCGCCGCCTCTTCCGACACCTGCCCGACCGCGCAGCGTGATCGCGCTGTCGCCGAAGTAGCCGTCGAGCGACGCGCCCGACGTCGATCGAGATGACGTCGCCTTCGTTCAGCAGCCGGCGTCCCGAGGGAATCCCGTGGATCACTTCCTCGTTGATCGACGCGCAAATCGTCGCCGGGTACCCGTGGTAGCCCTTGAACGCCGGCGTCGCGCCCGGCCGCGAGAATCCGCTTCTCCGCCAGCGCATCCAGGTCGGCCGTCGTCACGCCGGGCGCCACGTGCGCCGCCAGTTCGGTCAGCACTTCGCCGACCAGACGGCCCGGCGTCGCGCATCCGCTCGAGCTCCGCCGCCGACCGGCAGACGATCACCCTTGCTCTCCCCTGCGGCTCGCGCTTGCGTTGCCAGCCGCTTCAATCGCCGCCACCAGATCCGCCGCCACCCGTCGGGCGCCTGCGCGCCGTCGATCGACCGGAACGTCGGCCGCACCCGGTAGTACTCGACCAGCGGCTCCGACTGCGCGGTGGTACACCTTCAGCCGCTCGCGCACGACCGACTGCGTTGTCGTCGCGCCGCTGCACGAGCCGCCCGCCGCACTTCAGGCAGGCCGCGCCGTGCGCTTCGACCGGCGCGTTCGGTGCCGCAGTCCTCGCAGATCATCCGGCGCGCCGCAGCCGCCGCACCAGCTCCGCCTCCGGCACCACGATATCGAGCACGATCAGCGGATCGCGTCCGTCCATGATGCCGTCGAGCGCCGACGCCTGCGCGACCGTTCGCGGAAAGCCGTCGAGCACGAACCCGCCGCGCGCGTCGGCGCCGCTCGAGCCGCTCCCGGCACGATCCCGATCATCACGTCGTCGCTGACCAGCTCGCCGCGATCCATGATCGCCTTGGCGCGCAGGCCGATTTCGGTGCCGGCGTGCACCGCCTCGCGCAGGATGTCGCCGGTCGAGATCTTCGGGATGCCCCGCGACGCTCGCGAAGCGCTCCGCCTGCGTACCCTTACCGGCGCCCGGTGGTCCGAGCATGATCAGGTTCAGCGCCATTCGCCCTCAGCCTGTGACAGTCAGCCCTGAGCCTACGTCGTACTCGCCTACGCCCGCCGTCCGCGAACGCGCGACTTCTTCATGAAGCCGTCGTAGTGCCGCATGATCAGCTGCGACTCGACCTGCTGCACGGTGTCCATCGCCACGCCGACCACGATCAGCAGCGACGTGCCGCCGAAGAAGAACTGCACGTTCATGCCTTCGGTGATGAACTTCGGCAGGTTCGCGTCGAGCCAGTCGCCGATGAACGGAATCGGCGCGACCTTGAAGCCGCTGATCAGGAAGTTCGGCAGCATCGCGATCAGCGCCAGGTAAATGGCGCCGGCCAGCGTGATGCGCGTCAGAATCGTGTCGATGTACTCGGCGGTCCGCTTGCCCGGGCGGATGCCCGGCACGAAGCCGCCGTACTTCCGCATGTTCTCCGCCACGTCATCCGGGTTGAAGATGATCGCGGTGTAGAAATACGTGAAGAAGATGATGCCGACGACGTACAGCAGGTTGTAGAGCGGCATGCCGAAGCCGAGCTGCTGCGTGACTAGCGCCTCGCTCCACGTGCCCTGGAATCGCCTGCGCGATCGTCGCCGGGAACGCCAGGATCGACGAGGCGAAGATCACCGGGATGACGCCGCCGGTGTTCACCTTCAGCGGAATGTGCGTGCTCGACCCGCCGTACATCCGCCGCCCGACGACGCGCTTGGCGTACTGCACGGTGACGCGCCGGTGGCCGCGCTCGACGAAGACGATCGCCGCGACCACCAGCGCCATCACGACGATCAGGAACAGCATCCGGATCAGCCCGAGCTGGCCGGTCCGCATCTGGTCGAACGTCTGCAGCACGGCGCGCGGCAACCCGACGACGATGCCCGCAGTAGATGATGAGCGACATGCCGTTGCCGATGCCGCGCTCGGTGATCTGCTCGCCGAGCCACATGATGAAGCGTCGTGCCGGTCGTCAGCGTCAGCACGGTCATCAGCCGGAACGCGAGCCCGGGGTGATAGACCAGCGGCAGGCCGCCGGCGATCTTGCGTCTGGCGCTCGAGGAAGATGGCGATGCCGAGCGCCTGCACGATGCTCAGCCCGATCGTGCCGTAGCGCGTGTACTGCGTGATCTTGCGGCGGCCGAGCTCGCCTTCCTTCGAGAGCTTCTCGAGGTACGGCCACACCACCGTCAGCAGCTGCAGGATGATCGACGCGCTGATGTAGGGCATGATGCCCAGCGCGAAGATCGTCACCTTCGACAGGTTCCCGCCCGAGAACATGTCGTAGAGCCCGAACATCGTGTTCGGACGTCTGCCGCGCCAGCTCATCGAGCGCGGCGAGGTTGACGCCCGGCATCGGTGATGTGATGCCCGATGCGATACACGCCGAGCATGCCCAGCGTGAACAGCACGCGGTTGCGCAGTTCCGAAACGGTGAAGATGTTCTTCAGGCTGTCGTTCACGCCAGTTGCTCCGTTGCGCCGCCCGCCGCGGCGATTTTTTCGGCCGCCTTGCCGCTGAACTTGTGCGCGCGCACGGTCAGCGCCTTCGCGATCTCGCCGCGCCCCAGCACCTTCAGCAGCGCCTTGCCTGCTGCTGACCAGCCGATGTTCGCGCGAGCAGCTCGGGCGTGATCGACGGTGCCCGCATCGAAGCGCTCAGCCGAGCGTGTCGAGGTTCACCACTTCGTACTCGACGCGGAACGGGTTGTGGAACCCGCGCTTCGGCACGCGGCGGTGCAGCGGCATCTGGCCGCCTTCGAACCCGCGCTTGAACTTGTAGCCCGAGCGCGACTTCGCGCCCTTGTGTCCGCGGCCGGCGGTCTTGCCGTTGCCGGAGCCCTGGCCGCGGCCGATCCGCTTCTTCGCGTGCTTGGCGCCCTTTGGCGGACGCAGATTGTTCAATGACATGGTTATTCCACCGTCGACCAGGTGACGCACCTTGTGGATCATCCCGCGCGTCTCCGGCGTGTCCTTCAGCTCCACCGAGTGGCGGATCCGCCGCAGGCCGAGGCTGCGCACGACGGTGCCCTGCTTGCCGTTGAAGCCGATCGGGCTCTTGACGAGCGTCACCTTGACGGTGCCGCCCTTTGGTATCGGTTCGCTGATTCGCCATGATCGGTTCCTGACGCGCCCGCTTACGCGGTCGCCCCGGTCAGCTCCTCCAGCGTCCTTGCCGCGCATCCGCGCGATCGTCGCCGGATCCTTCAGCGCAGTCGAGCCCGGCGCAGGTCGCGCGCACGACGTTGTGCGGGTTGGCCGATCCGAGCGACTTCGTCACGATGTTGCCGATGCCCGCCGCTTCGACCACCGCGCGCACCGCGCCGCCGGCGATGATGCCGGTGCCGTCCGGCGCCGGCTTCAGCAGCACGCTGCCCGCGCCGAAGTTGCCGACGATCGCGGTGCGGAATCGTCGTGCCCGGCGAGCGGCACGCGGATCAGGTTCTTCTTCGCCGCCTCGATGCCCTTCTTGATCGCCGACGGCACTTCCTTCGCCTTGCCGATGCCGAAGCCGACGACACCGTGGCCGTCGCCGACGACGACCAGCGCGCTGAAGCTCAGGTTCTTGCCGCCCTTGACGACCTTGGTCACGCGGTTGATCGACACCACGTTGTCCTTGATGTCGAGCTGCGACGGATCGATTCGTTCGCGAGTGCGCATACTGCTCCTAGAACTCCAATCCGGCTTTGCGGGCCGCGTCCGCCACGGCGCGAATGCGCCCGTGGTAGAGGAATCCGCTGCGGTCGAACACGACGCGCGTGATGCCTTTTTCGATCGAGCGCTCGGCGATGGCCTTGCCGATCGCCTCGGCGCCCTTGAGGTTGCCGCCCGCGACGCCCTTGTCGAACGCGCCCTTGAGCGTCGGCTCGAGCGTCGACGCCGACACCAGCGTCTGGCCGCTCAGGTCGTCGATCACCTGCGCGTAGATGTGGGTCACGCTGCGGAACACGCTGAGGCGCGGCCGCTCCGTCGGTCCCGGAAATCCGCTTGCGCTGCCGCAGCTGGATGCGGACGCGGCGATCGTCTTTGGTCTTGATCTCTCATGACTACTTCGCCCCCGTCTTGCCGGCCTTCTTCTTCAGCACTTCGCCGGTGTAGCGGACGCCCTTCTGCTTGTAGGGATCCGGCTCGCGCAGGCGGCGGATGTTGGCCGCCACCTGTCCGACCAGCTGCCGATCGACGCCGGTCACGGTGATGTGCGTCTGCTTGTCGATGACGATGTCGATCCCGTTCGGCACGTCGAACACCACCGCGTGCGAGTAGCCGAGCGCGAAGATCACCTGCTTGCCCTTCAGCTCGGCGCGGTAGCCGACGCCGACGATGTCGAGCTCGCGCTTGAAGCCGTCGGTCACGCCGGTGACGGCGTTCGCGACCAGGCTGCGCGCCAGGCCGTGAAACTTGCCGAGCTGCGGATCCTCGCTGGCCGCGCTCGCCGTCAGGTGGCCGTCGGTCAGCTCGAAGTTGATGCCCGCCGGGTGCGGCTGCCGCAGCTTGCCCTTCGGGTCCCTGCACCTCGACGGCGCCGTCGACCACCTTGACGGTGACGCCCTTGGGAATCGAGATCGGTTTCTTACCGATTCGAGACATATGCGTTTACCAAATGTTGCAGAGCACTTCGCCGCCGACGCCGGCCTTGACGGCGGCGCGGCCGGTCATGACGCCACGCGAGGTCGTGAGGATGCTGGTGCCGAGCCCGGCGAGCACCTCCGGCACGTCGTCGCGGCCGAAATAGACGCGGCGGCCGGGGCGGCTGATGCGCTGCGACGCCGGTGATCAGCTTCTCGCCGTGCGGCCCGTACTTGAGGAACAGCCGCAGCATCTTGACCTGCGCCGTGGTCTTCGCACTGGCGTCGTCCAGCAGCTTGAAGCCCTGGATGTAGCCTTCGTCCTGCGAGGATCCGCGCGATGTCGGCCTTGATCCGCGACGAGGGCATGTCGACGCGCGTGTGCTTGGCGGTCACCGCGTTGCGGATCCGCGTGAGCATATCTGCGATAGGATCTGTCATATCTCTCTCTACCTTCGAACCTGGTAATTTGGTGATTGGCTAATCGGGCAATCGATCGACTGATTGCGTTTACCCAATGTCCCGATTAACCGATTACCAACTGCTCTTCGTGACACCCGTGATGTCGCCCTCGAGCGCGAGCTTGCGGAAGCAGAGGCGGCACAGGGCGAACTTCCGCATGTAGGCGCGCGGGCGGCCGCACAGATGGCAGCGGTTGCGCAGCCGCACCTTGAATTTCGGCTTCTTCTGTTCTTTCGCGATCTTCGCGGTCGTAGCCATAGTTCGTAGCCCTTAATTCTGACGGAACGGCATGCCGATGAACTGCAGCAGCTTCCGCGCTTCTTCGTCGGTCTTCGCGGTCGTGACCACCGAGACGTTCATGCCGCGCGCCTTGTCGACCTTCATGTAGTCGATCTCGGGAAACAGCAGCTGGTCGCGCAGGCCGAGCGTGTAGTTGCCGCGGCCGTCGAAGCCCTTCGCCGATACGCCCTTGAAGTCGCGCACGCGCGGCAGCGCGATGTTCATCAGTCGGTCGAGGAAGTCCCACATCCGCTCGCCGCGCAGCGTGACCATCGTCGCCGATCGGCTGGCCCTTGCGGACCTTGAACTGCGCGATCGACTTCTTCGAGCGGCGCGTCACCGGCTTCTGGCCCGGTGATGCGCGCGAGCTCGTCGGCGCCGGTGTCGATGATCTTGGCGTTGGACGGTCGCCTCGCCGAGCCCCATGTTGACCACGATCTTCGAGATCTTGGGCACGGCCATCACGTTCTTGTAGCCGAACTCCTTGGTCAGGGCCGGGACGACTTCCTTCTGATACTTCTCTTTCATCCGGTCATTTGTCGACCACTCCCTCGCACTTGCGGCAGACCCGGACCTTGCGGCCGTCGCCGAGAATCTTGTGGCCGACGCGCGTCTGCACGCCGCACTCGGGGCAGACCAGCTGCACGTTCGAGCGCATGCAGCGACGCCTCGCGCTCGACGATGCCGCCCTTGACGTTCTTGCCGGGGTTGGGCTTCGTGTGGCGCTTGATCATGTTCACGCCTTCGACGATCAGGCGGTTTCTGACCGGCAGCACCTTGAGGACGCGGCCGCGCTTGCCGCGGTCCTTGCCGGTGATGACCAGCACGTTGTCGTTCTTCCGAAGCGGTGTAGCTAGGCTCGACATGACCCTACAGAACCTCCGGCGCCAGCGAGATGATCTTCATGAAGCGGCGCTCGCGCAGTTCGCGCGCCACCGGCCCGAACACGCGCGTGCCGATCGGCTCGTTCTTGTCGTTGATCAGCACGGCGGCGTTGCGATCGAAGCGGATGTAGCTGCCGTCGCGGCGGCGCTGCTCCTTGACGGTGCGCACGATGACCGCCTTCACGACCTGGCCCTTCTTGACGGTGCCTTCCGGCGTCGCTTCCTTCACCGACGCGGTGACGACGTCGCCCAGCCGCGCGTAGCGGCCGGTCGATCCGCCGATCGGGTTGATGATCGCGATCTTGCGCGCGCCGGAATTGTCGGCGACGTCCAGGATCGATCGCATTTGAATCATGGCTGGCTCCTAAACTTCCGCCGCCTTGCGCACCACGCGCGTCAGCGACCAGCGCTTGCGGCGGCTCATCGGCCGCGTCTCGGTGATCGCGACGATGTCGCCGATCTTCGCGGCGTTCTCCTCGTCGTGCACCATGAACTTCGAGGTGCGGCGCTCGGTCTTGCCGTAGAGCCCGTGCACGCACCTGCCACTCGACGGCGACGACGATGCTCTTCTGCATCTTGTTGCTGACGACGACGCCGAGTCTTTTCTGATTTCTGAGCCATGTCAGCTTCTCCTTCTTCTGCCTGCATGCACCGTCTTGACGCGCGCGAGATCGCGGCGCACCGTCCGCATCTTGTCCGGCGCCTCGAGCTGGCCCATCGACTTCTGAATCCGCATCCGGAACAGCTGGTCGGTCAGGTCGCGCTCTTTCGCGCCGAGCTCGTCGGCGCCGAGGTCGCGCAGTTCCGCGGCCTTCATAGCATCTTCTCCATGCGCGAACCGGGTCGCGAACTTGGTCAGGATCGGCAGCTTCGCCGCCGCCAGCCTCATCGCTTCGCGCGCGTCCTTCTCCGTCACGCCTTCCATCTCGAACAACACGCGTCCGGGCCGGACGACGCACACCCACTGATCGGGCGCGCCCTTGCCCTTGCCCATGCGCGTTTCCTGCGGCTTCTTGGTGATCGGCTTGTCCGGGAACACGCGCACCCAGATCTTGCCGCCGCGCGCGATGAAGCGGGTCATCGCGACGCGCGCCGCCTCGATCTGTCGATCGGTCAGCCAGCACGGCTCGAGCGCCTTCAGCCCGTAGTCGCCGAACGACACGTCGGACCCGCGCCAGGCCTTCCCGGCCATCCGCCCGCGCTGTTGCTTGCGGTATTTGACTTTCTTCGGCATCAACATAACGACAATCCCTGCATCTGGTAATCGGAGAATCTGGTCATTGGGTCATTGATGGGTTGATTGATCGATTGCTCAATCCATCACCCGATTGCCCAATCACCCGATTACCCAATCTCGTCCCTACGCCCGAGCCTGCGGCCGGCGCGGCGCCCGCTCCCGATACTCTTCTTCGCGGCCACGCTGCGGCACCAGGCGCTCGCCCTTGTAGAGCCACACCTTGATCCCGATCTGGCCGTAGGTCGTGCTCGCTTCCGCGAAGCCGTAGTCGATGTCCGCGCGCAGCGTCTGCAGCGGCAGCTGACCGTGGAGATACCACTCGGAGCGCGCGATTTCGGCGCCGTTCAGCCGGCCCGACACGCGCACCTTGATGCCGCGCGCGCCGAAGCGCAGCGCCGACTCGACCGCCTTGCGCATCGCGCGGCGGAACGCCACGCGCTTTTCGAGCTGCATCGCCACCGACTCGGAGATGAGCTGGGCGTCGAGCTCCGGCTTCTGAATCTCCTGGATGTTGATGAAGACCTCGCGGTTGGTGCGCTTCTGGATTTCCTGCTTCAGCTTGTCGACTTCCGTGCCCTTGCGGCCGATGATGATGCCCGGACGCGAGGTGTAGATGTCGATCTTCAGCTTGTTGGCGGCGCGCTCGGTCTCGATCTTCGCGACGCCGGCGTGCGCGAAGCGCTTCTTGAGATTGTTGCGCAGCGCGAGGTCCTCGTGCAGGAGCTTCGCGTAGTCGCGATCCGAGTACCAGCGCGAACGCCAGGTCTTGTTGAAGCCGAGGCGGAATCCAAACGGGTGAACCTTCTGGCCCACGGTTACTCCTTCGCTTTCTGCAAATCGCGTTTCGACGGCGTCGTCGCCGACTTCTGGGCGCGGGCACGCTTCGGACGCGGCGCCTCGGCGCCTGGCGTCGCGGTCGTGCCGACGACGGTGACCTTCTCCGGGCGCTCTGACACGTGCACGGTGAGGTGCGCGGTGCGCTTCAGCACGCGGAACGCGCGGCCCATCGGCGCCGGACGCACGCGCTTGGCCGACGGTCCCTGGTTCGCGTAGCACGCCGACACGTACAGGCGATCGACGTCGCCGCTGAAGCCGTCCTTGTTCTGCGCGTTCGCAATCGCCGACCGCAGCACCTTCGAGATGTCCTCGGCAATCGCCTTGCGGGTGAACTTGAGCGTCGCGAGCGCGCGGTTGACGTCCTTGCCGCGGATCAGATCGAGGACCAGCCCCGCCTTCTGAGCCGACGTCCGGACGTAACGCGCTGTGGCCTCTGCCTGAATCATGATGACCTGCCTAGCTCTTCCCGCCGCCGCCGGAGCGCCGGCGCCCGGCGCGACCGTCGCGGCCTTCTCGGCCACCTTGGTCGTGTGTCCCTTGAACAGCCGCGTCGGCGCGAACTCGCCGAGCTTGTGGCCGACCATGTTCTCGGTCACGTACACCGGGATGAACTTCCTCCCGTTGTGCACGGCGAGCGTGTGCCCCACCATTTCGGGCACCACGGTCGAACGGCGCGACCAGGTCTTGATGACCTTCTTCTCGGCCCCGCGATTCATCACCTCGACTTTCTCGAGGAGATGCGTATCGACGAAAGGCCCTTTTTCAGTGAACGTCCCATAAAATCTCGTGCGCCTCAATCAATCGGCGATCTTGCGATCGGCGATCGCCGATGTTACTTCTGTCTCCGCTGAACGATGAACTGATCGGTCGTCTTCCGGTTGCGCGTCTTGTAGCCCTTGGTCGGCATGCCCCACGGCGACACCGGATGGCGGCCGCCCGAGGTCTTGCCTTCACCGCCGCCGAGCGGATGGTCGACCGGGTTCATCGCGACGCCGCGCACGTGCGGCCGATGCCCTTCCAGCGGCTGCGGCCGGCCTTGCCGATCGAGACGTTCTCGTGATCGATGTTGCCGACCTGTCCGATGGTCGCGAAGCACTCCATGTTGATCTTGCGAATTTCGCCCGACGGCATCTTCACCGAGGCGTAGTCGCCTTCCTTCGCCACCAGCTGCACCGACGATCCGGCGCTGCGCGCGATCTGGCCGCCCTTGCCGGGCCGCAGCTCGACGTTGTGCAGCAGCGTGCCGAGCGGGATGTTCTTCAGCGGCAGCGAATTGCCCGGCAGGATGTCGACGTTCTGCCCGGACACGATCGAGTCGCCGACCTTCAGGCCGTTCGGCTGCAGGATGTAGCGCTTCTCGCCGTCGGCGTAGGTCAGCAGCGCGATGCGCGACGAGCGGTTCGGGTCGTACTCGATCGTCGCGACCTTGGCCGGAATGTCGTGCTTGTCGCGCTTGAAGTCGATGATCCGGTACATCCGCTTGTGGCCGCCGCCGCGCCACCAGGACGTCAGGTGTCCCTGGTTGTTGCGGCCGCCGGTGCTGCGGATCGGCTCGATGAGCGGCTTGTGCGGCTCCTGGGTCGTGATCTCCTCGAAGGTCGGCACCGTCTGAAAACGGGTGCCGGGCGAGGTCGGTTTGAGCTTACGGAATGGCATTTACGCGCCCTCCAGGAATTCGGGCATCTTCGCGCCTTCGCGCAGCGTCACGTAGGCCTTCTTCCAGTCCGAGCGGCGGCCGGCGAATAACGACCCTGCCGCTTGACCTTGCCGTGCGAGATGCTGGTGCGGACGTTCTCGACCTTCGTCCCGAGCAGCTGCTCGATGGCATGGCGGATTTGAATCTTGTTCGCGTCGACTGCCACCTGGAACACGATCGTGCGGCCGTCTTCGCGCAGGATCGACGTCTTCTCGGTGATGAGCGGCCGGCGAATCACGTCGGTGAGCTTCATGCGAGCACCTCTTGCAGCTTCTCGAGCGCACCCTTGGTCGCGACCACCCGCTGCGCGTCGATCACTTCGCGCGCGGTCAGCCGCTGGCTGAGCACGATCGACACACCCGGAATGTTGCGCACCGAGCGCGACAGCTTCTCGTCGATGGCGACGTCCACCAGGACCGCCTTGCCGGTGACGCCGAGCGTCTTCAGCAGCTCCGCGGCCGCCTTGGTCTTGATCTCGCTCGCCACCAGAGCATCGACGACCACGACCTCGCCGTCCTTCAGCTTCTGCGCGAGCGCGGCGCGCAGCGCGCCGATTTCGACCTTCTTGCGCCAGCTTGAAGTCGTAGCTGCGCGGCTGCGGTCCGAGGACGGTGCCGCCGTGACGCCACAGCGGCGTGCGGCTCGAGCCGACGCGCGCGCGGCCGGTGCCCTTCTGGCGCCACGGCTTCTTGCCGCTGCCGCTGACGAGGGCGCGGTTCTTGGTCGCGTGCGTGCCGCGGCGCTCTTCCGCGTTGGCGTGCACCACCGACTCCCACATCAGGTCGGTATTGATGCGTCCACCGAACACGTCCTCGCGGACGTCGACGCTGCCGACCTTCTTGTTCTCGTTGTTGACGACATCAAGCTGCATGGCTACTTCTTGCCCTTCTTGGGCTTCTCGACCTGCGCGACCTTGAGCTTCTTGGCCGTGACCGCCTTGCGGATGATCACGTAGCTGCTCGGCGCGCCGGGGATACCGCCCTCGACGATCACCAGGTGGTTGTCGAGATCGACGCGCAGCACCTTGAGGTTGTGAATCGTGACGCGGCCGCCGCCCATCCGACCCGCGGCGCGCATGCCCTTCACGACGCGCGACGGAAACGACGAGGCGCCAATCGATCCGGGCGCGCGGTGGAACATCGAACCGTGGGTCGCCGCGCCGCCGGCGAAGTGATGCCGCTTGACCACGCCCTGGAAGCCCTTGCCGCGGCCGGTGCCGACGATGTCGACGCGCTCGCCGTCGGCGAAAATCGAGGCCAGCACCTGATCGCCGACCTTCGGCGCCTCGGCGCCGGTCGCCAGTCCGACCTCGCGCCGCACGCGCGTCGCCGGCACGTTCGCCTTCTTGAAGTGTCCCGCGGTCGGCTTGTTCGTCTTCGCCGGCGTCTCCTCGACGAACCCGAGCTGCACCGATTCGTAGCCGTCGGTCTGCTCGGTCTTCGCCTGCACGACCACGCACGGTCCGGCCTTGATCACGGTGGCCGGGTGAACCGTGCCGTCCGCGTCGAAGACCTGGGTCATGCCGACTTTGCGGCCGATGATTCCGGTGACCATTATTTGTGCTCCTTGCCGAACGCCTTGATCTCGACGTCCACGCCGGCCGGCAGATCCAGCTTCATCAGCGCGTCCACGGTCTGCGGCGTCGGCTCGAAGATGTCGATCAGGCGCTTGTGCGTCCGGATCTCGAACTGCTCGCGCGACTTCTTGTCGACGTGCGGCGAGCGCAGCACCGTCCACTTGTTCTTCGACGTCGGCAGCGGAATCGGTCCCGCCAGCCGCGCGCCGGTGCGCTTGGCGGTGTCGACGATCTCGGTCGTCGACTGGTCGAGCACGCGATAGTCGTACGCCTTGAGTCGGATTCGAATCTTGTCGCTGAACGGGCTGCTGGCCATGTCTTGTGTCCTTACTTCCCTTGCATCCGGGCGACGACTTCCTCGCTCACGTTCGGCGGCGCCTGCTCGTAGCGGTCGAAATGCATCGAGTAGGTGGCGCGCCCCTGCGTGCGCGAACGGAGGTCGGTCGAGTAGCCGAACATTTCCGACAGCGGCACCCGCGCGTTGATGATCTGCGTGCCGCCGCGGTCTTCCTGCGACTGAATCTGGCCGCGCCGGCTGGAGAGGTTGCCCATCACGTCGCCCATGTGTTCCTTCGGGCACGACGACCTCGACGCGCATGATCGGCTCGAGCAGCACCGGACGGGCCTTCTTGGCCGCATCCTGGAACGCCATCGATCCGGCGATCTTGAACGCCATTTCCGACGAGTCCACGTCGTGGTACGAGCCGTCGTACAGCTCGATGCGCACGTCGTCGATCGGGAAGCCGGCGAGCATGCCGCGCGTGAGCGCTTCCTGATCCCCTCGTCGATCGGCTTGATGAATTCCTTCGGAATCGAACCGCCGGTGGTCTTGTTCTCGAAGATGTAGCCGGTGCCCGGCTCGCCGGGGAAGAGATGAATCTTGGCGTGACCGTACTGGCCGCGGCCGCCGGTCTGCTTCGCGTACTTCATCTCGCCGTCCGCCGGACGCGTCAGCGTTTCCTTGTAGGCGACCTGCGGCTTGCCGACCGTCGCCTCGACGCTGAACTCGCGCTTCAGGCGGTCGACGATGATCTCGAGGTGCAGCTCGCCCATGCCGGCGATGATGACCTGCCCGGTCTGGATGATCGGTCTGCACGTGGAAGGTCGGATCCTCGGCCCGCAGCTTCTGCAGGCCGACGCCGAGCTTTTCCTGGTCCGACTTGGTCTTGGGCTCGATCGCCAGCGAGATGACCGGCTTCGGGAAGTCCATCGCCTCGAGCACGATCGGGTGCTTCTCGTCGCACATCGTGTCGCCGGTGGACACGCTCTTCAGCCCGACGGCGGCGGCGATATCGCCGGCGTAGACTTCCTTGATTTCCTCACGCTTGTTGGCGTGCATCTTCAGGAGGCGGCCGATGCGCTCGGTGCGCTGCTTGGTCGAGTTGTAGACGCGCCGAACCGGCAGTCAGCACGCCCGAGTAGACGCGGAAGAACGCCAGCTGACCGACGAACGGGTCGGTCATGATCTTGAACGCCAGCGCGCTGAACGGCGCATCGTCGGTCGCCGGCCGCTCGATGATGTTGGCGTCTGGATCGTCCGGGTCGGCCTTCTTGTCGGGGTCGATGCCCGCGATCGACGGCACGTCGAGCGGCGACGGCAGGAAATCGACCACCGCGTCGAGCAGCGGCTGCACGCCCTTGTTCTTGAACGCCGAGCCGCAGATGACCGGCACGAACGCCGCCTCTCCTTCGAGTTGCGCACCGAGCTGTTGACGCGCTTGCGCAGCGCCGCCTTGATTTCGTCCTGGGTCGGCTCTTCGCCGGCGAGGTACTTCTCGAGGATCTTGTCGTCGGCTTCGCTGACCTTCTCGATCAGCTGCTCGCGATAGTGCTTGGCTTCCTCCATCATGTCGGCCGGAATCTCGCCGACGATGTAGTCCGCGCCCATCGTCTCGTCCTTGTAGGTGATCGACTTCATCTGGATGAGGTCGACGACGCCGAGGAACTCGATCTTCGGAACCGATGGGGAGCTGAATCGCGACCGGGTTGGCTTCGAGCTTGGTGATGATCTGATCGAAGGTGCGCTTGAAGTCCGCGCCGATGCGGTCCATCTTGTTGACGAAGCAGATGCGCGGCACGCGGTACTTGTCGGCCTGGCGCCACACCGTTTCGGACTGCGGCTCGACGCCGGCGACCGAGTCGAACACCGCGACCGCGCCGTCGAGGACGCGCAGCGAGCGCTCGACTTCGGCGGTGAAGTCGACGTGGCCGGGCGTGTCGATGATGTTGATGCGGTGATCGCGCCAGAAGCACGTGGTCGCGGCCGAGGTGATGGTGATGCCGCGCTCCTGCTCCTGCTCCATCCAGTCCATGACGGCGGTGCCTTCGTGGACTTCACCGATCTTGTACGTGATCCCGGTGTAGAACAGGATCCGTTCCGTGGTGGTGGTCTTACCGGCATCGATGTGCGCCATGATGCCGATGTTCCGCGTTTTCGCGAGCGATGACTGCCTGGCCATTTACGTTTGAGATTTCAGAATTCTGCTATCAGATTTAGGATTGACGCCAGCTACCAGCGATAATGCGCGAAGGCCTTGTTGGCTTCCGCCATGCGGTGCGTGTCTTCGCGTTTCTTGACCGCGCCGCCGCGCAGGTTGGCGGCGTCGAGCAGTTCGTTCGCCAGCTTCTCCTGCATCGTCTTGCCGTCGCCGCGCGAGGTGGCGTAGCCGACGATCCAGCGGATGCTGAGCGAGAGGCGCCGGTTCGGGTTCACTTCGACCGGCACCTGATAGTTCGAGCCGCCGACGCGGCGCGACTTCACTTCGAGACTCGGCTTGACGTTGTCGATCGCCTTCTTGAAGACCTTGAGGGGATCGTCGGCCGTCTTGTCCTTGATGATGTCGAAGCTCTTGTACAGGATGCGCTCGGCGGTGCTGCGCTTGCCGTCGCTCATCACGCAGTTGATGAACTTGGTGACCAGCGCGCTCTGATAGAGCGGATCCGGCGCAATTTCCCGCTTGGCGATGACTCGTCTACGTGGCATGTCTAAAGTCCCTTAAGCCTTCTTGGGCCGCTTGGCGCCGTACTTCGAACGTCCCTGCATCCGTCCCTGCACGCCGACCGCGTCGAGCGTGCCGCGGACGACGTGGTAGCGCACACCCGGGAGATCCTTGACGCGGCCGCCGCGGATGAGCACCAGCGAGTGCTCCTGCAGGTTGTGGCCGACGCCCGGAATGTAGGTCGTCACCTCGATGCCGTTGGTCAACCGGACGCGCGCCACCTTGCGGAGCGCCGAGTTCGGCTTCTTCGGGGTCTGGGTGAAGACGCGCACGCAGACGCCGCGCTTCTGCGGGCTGTTCTGCAGCGCGGGGCTCTTCGTCTTGCTGACGATCTTCTTGCGCCCGGCGCGGACGAGCTGACTGATAGTCGGCATATTCACAATCTCGTCATCGGGTCATTCAGCCATCTGGTCATTGCAACAACGCAATGACCCAATGACCAGACAACCAGATGAACCAATCTGGGTCGCGCGTCAGCGCGACGGACAGTCGCTTCAGGCCTAGAAGCACCCCTCCAGAAGAAGGACGCTTGGCGCCTGAAAACCCTATGACCCTAACAAGTTAGTTGGTCGCGACGGATGGTCTGCCCCGGCCCTTCGTGCTGCCGTACCTTGTTGCTGTACGACCTTGCTGTACGACGTTGACGGGGACGCTGACTTCAGCGGCGAGGCTAGATAGGGTGGTCCTAGCCCCAACAGAACCTGACGAATATAGCACGCAGCTCCCAAGCTGCGCAACCGGGTGGAACGGCTCAGGCTTTTTGGGCTCCAGCCGTGGCAGGGGCCGGCGGCCCAGGAGCCGCCCCGGCGGCTGTCGCCGGTTTGCCTGAATCGAAGCCGAAGCGCTTGAGCAGCGTCTCGAACGTCGGCTTGTCCACCGCCTTCGAGTAGGCCTCTTCCGGCGAGACGATCTTCTTGCTGACCATCTCCATCAGCGCGTCGTTCAGGGTGACCATGCCGATCGCCTTGCCGACCTGCATCATCGACTGAATCTGGAACGTTTTCGATTCGCGAATCAGGTTGCTGATGGCCGGCGTGACGATCAGCACCTCGAGGGCCGCGGCGCGGCCGCCGCCGATCTTCTTGCACAGATTCTGCGAAATCACGCCTTTGAGCGACTCCGACAGCATCACCCGGATCTGCGACTGCCGGTCGGACGGAAACTGGTCGATGATGCGGTCCACCGTGGACGCGGCCGTCGAGGTGTGCAGGGTGCCGAACACGAGGTGGCCGGTCTCGGCCGTCTCGATGGCGATCGCCACCGTCTCGAGGTCGCGCATTTCGCCGACCAGCACGATGTCGGGATCTTCGCGCAGCGCCGCCCGCAGGGCGTGCTTGAAGCCGTCGGTGTGGTTGTGCACCTCGCGCTGGTTGATCACGCACGACTTGTTGTCGTGCACGAACTCGATCGGATCTTCGATCGTGATGATGTGATCGCGACGCGTCTGGTTGATGTAGTCCACCATCGCGCACAGCGTCGTCGACTTGCCGGAGCCGGTCGGACCGGTGACGAGCACCAGCCCCTTGTGCAGCTTGCACAACCCCAGAATCGCCGGCGACAGACCGAGTTGCTCGGCCGTGAGGATCTTGCTCGGAATGACCCGGAACACGGCGCCGCGCCCCTTGCGGTCCATGAACATGTTGGCGCGAAAGCGCGCCAGACCGGCGATCTCGTAGGCAAAGTCGGTGTCGTGGTGCTCAGCGAACTCCTTGCGGTTTTTCTCCGGCGTGATCGGATCGAGCAGGCGGACGATGGTGTTGGCGTCAAGCGCCGGCGCCGCCGGATCGAGCGGCATCATGCTGCCGTCTTTCCGGATGGTCGGCGGCAGCCCGACCATGAGGTGCAGGTCGGACGCGCCAGCCTGGACCATCATCCGGAACAAGGCGTCCATGTGGGCCGTGTTCGGCCGTGCCGGATCGGCAGGATCTGAGCTCATGCTTCGGTCGTCTCCCGGAGTTCCACGATGTGCGAAAGATTCACGATGACCGTCGCGCTGGAGGTCTCGACATAACGAAACAACTCGGGCGATCGCCCGTAGTCACTCAGACGATCGCGGCCGGCCGGCCGGTAAATCCGCACCACGCCATCGATCACGGCTCCCGTCGACAGCACCATGCGGACCCGGCGGGTGGCGGCCACGTCGTATCCGGGATCGAGCGTGACTTCGCCGGTGCCCTCTTCCTTGAGCGTGACCAGCACGAGCTGCGCCCGGTTATACAGCACGGTGTGCGCCCCGGCGTCGGCGTTCAGCTCGAAGGGAAAAAAGCCGCTCTCCCCGTTCAAAAGGTCGGCGACACGTTCTGGTGCGTGCGTCGGGCTCGATTCGGCGACGAAGAAACAGCCGCCGACCCGGCTGCCGGTGGCCAGCATCAGCACCGCATCGACCCGCCGTTTTTCGATTCGGAGTTCCGACACGTCTGTCGAGATATCGGCCTGTCGCCTCCGGATCGTTATATATTCATCGTCGGGAGAGCACGCCGTATGGGATACACACCGACTGAAAAAATCTGGTTCAACGGCGCGCTGGTACCGTGGGCTGACGCGAAGGTGCACGTGCTGGCGCACGGCCTGCAGTACGGCACCGGGGTCTTCGAGGGGATGAAGTCGTATCCGACCGCGGACGGTCCCGCGATCTTCCGCCTCGACGCGCACCTCGAGCGATTCTTCAAGTCGGCGGAGCTTTACGACCTCGTTATGCCCTACACGATGGCGGCGCTCACCGACGCCAGCCTGGAGGTCGTTCGGGCCAACCATCTCGACGCGTCGTACCTGCGTCCGGTCGCCTTCTTCGACGCCGGCACGCTCAGCGTCTGGACCAGCGAATGCCCGGTCAGCGTCGCCATCGCGGCCGTCCCGACCGGCAAGTATCTGGCGAACGCCGAGTCTGGCGTCCGCGTCACCGTGTCGCCGATCCGCAAGTTCGACAACAGCGCGATTCCGGCATGGGCGAAGGCCTGCGGGCAGTACATCAACTCGGCGCGAGCGGTGAACGACGCACAGCGGCGGGGGTTTGACGAAGCGCTGCTCCTGAACGCACAGGGCCTGGTGGCTGAAGGCTCCGGCGAAAATCTGTTCGTGGTCAAGCAGGGCACACTCGTCACCAACGATAAAGACGCCAGCATTCTGATGGGCGTCACTCGCGCATCGATTCTCGAGATCGCGAAGGATCTCGGCATCGAGGCGCGTGTCGCGCCGATTTCGGTAGAGGACGTGCTCGCCGCCGACGAACTGTTCTTCACCGGAACCGCGGTTGAAGTGACGGCGATCCGCGAGGTGGACGGCCGGCAGATCAGCGGCGGCAAGCCCGGGCCGATCACCCGCCGCATCCAGGAAACATTCAACCAGGCGGTACGCGGCCAGCTGCCGCAGTACCGGCGCTGGCTGTCGTTCGTCAATCAGGAGGTCCGCGCATGATCCGTCCGACGGGACTCGCCCTCGCCTTGGTTCTCGCCACCAGTCCGCTCGCTCTCGCCCAGCCACCGGCGGCGCCGCCGATGACCAACCTGCAGATCTTCCCGAAGGACGCCACGCGCCAGCAGGTCGTCACCGCCATGCAGGCCTTCACCCAGGCGCTCGGCGTGCAGTGCAGCTACTGTCACGTCATGGAAGGCCGCGGCGGACGCAACGACATGGCGTCCGATGACAAGGCCACGAAAAAAGCGGCGCGCGGCATGATGCTGCTGGCTCGCGAGGTCAACACCAAGCTTCCGGAAGCGGTCGGCAAGGCCGCCGATGCGACGACGCGCGTCGGCTGCGTCACCTGTCACCGTGGCGTGCCGATTCCGAAGCAGATTGCGGACATCGTGACGGACGCGGCGTCGAACGGCGGCGCGGCCGCAGGACTGGCCAGGTTCAAGGAGATGCGGACACAGTTCTATGGTGGTCAGAGCTACGACTTCAGCGAGGGCAGCCTCATCGTCATCGCGCAGCGCGCCAACGCCGCCGGTAAGCCAGACGATGCACTGGCCTACCTGAACGCGAACCTCGAGTACTTCCCGAAGTCGGCTCGCACCTACGCGACGATCGGCCAGGTCAAGAACGGCAAAGGCGACAAGCCGGGCGCCATCGCCGCGCTCGAAAAGTCGGTCGAACTCGATCCGGCCAATGCGCAGGCCAAGGCGCAGCTCGAGGCGCTTAAGAAGTGAGAAGTTTGAAGTGAGAAGTTTGAAGTACATCTGGATCTTGGAACAAGGAGTCATCCCATGCGCCGCTTGATGTTGTCGATCCCGGTGCTCACCTCGTCGCTCGCGCTGACGGCGTCGATGGCGTTTGCGCAGTCACCCGCCGCTTCAACCGCCATGAAGCCCGCGGCCAAGCCGGCGGCGATCAAGCAGTCGACGGCAAAGAAAGAGCCGCTGGTCGAATTCGAGATGATGACCTGGCCGGAAGTGAAGGCGGCCCTCGCCGCCGGCAAGACTACCGCGATCGTCTACACCGGCGGCACCGAGCAGCGCGGACCACAGAACGTCAACGGCGGACATACGCTGATGGCCCGCGCGACCGCAAAGGCGATCGCGTTGAAACTCGGCAACGCGATCGTGATGCCGACGCTCGCCTACTCTCCCAATCGCGCCAGCGCCGACCTGCCGGGCACCATCGGTCTGAGCAACGAAGCGTTCGGCATGATGCTCACCGAGATCTCCGAGCAGGCGATCATCACGGGCTTCAAGAACGTGATGATCATGGGCGACCACGGTGGCGGGCAGCCTGCGGTCTTCGCCGACGTCGCGAAGAAACTGGACGCGAAGTATGCGCCGCAGGGCAAACACGTCTACTTCGTGGACGAGGTCTATGCCAAGGCGCAGGGCGACTTCGACAAGTGGCTCGCCGCCAACGGCTACCCGGTCAGCTCGCACGCCGGCATCCCCGACACCTCGACGATGCTGTATCTCGGCGGGGACAAGGGCTGGGTGCGCAAGGATCTCATCCCGACGGCGGAAGGCGACCCGATGCCGCCGCCCGGAAGCCGCGGTCAGGATCGCAACGATCCGAACGCGCCGCCGCGCAAGAACAACGGCATCACCGGCGACGCGCGGCGCTCGAGCGCCGCGCTCGGCAAGCAGGCGTTCGATATCAAGGTGGACTACGCCGTGAAACAGATTCAGGGCTTTCTCGCGAGCCAGCCGAAATCGACCTCGCAGCCGTAAGTGCACCAGCTGATTCTCGGCGGCACGCGTACGGAACGGTCTCTTGCCGCCCGTGCCGCCGGCATCAGCACCACCGTCATCGCCCTCGACGCTTCGATACTCCCGTTCGTTCGACCCACCGACGTCGAGCGTCCCGGGCCGGCGCCACACACAATTCTGCTCGAGGAAGTTGATCGCGCGTTTCCCGACGCGCAGTTGCCGGATACCCGACTCGTCCTGACGCAGTCCACCTACCTGCTGCAATCCTGGATCGACGCGCTCGGTCCCGGCGATCGCATCATCGCGACGGCCGACCGTACGGCGCTCGAACGCGCGGCGCCGGAGGCGTTCAAACGGCGGGGCCCCTGGGACACATTCGAAATCAATCAGATCGATGATTCGGCGGGCAACATGGACACGAAGGACATAAAGGACACGGAGGGAGATGATCTCTTTGTGTCCTCTGTGTCGAATCAACCTGCAATTGAATTGCTGGCGAAGGCTTACTCCGCCACTGTCGATTCCGAGATCCGCGTGGGTCTGTGCGGTGAGGCGGTCGCCCTCGATCCGCAGTCAGCGGTTGCCTGGCTCGCGCTCGCCAGCGCCCGCCGCGAGCGCCGCGACGGCGACGGTGCGACGGCGGCGTTGGATCGCGCCGCGGAACTGGCGCCTGACTGGGCCGCCGTTCCATACGAACGGGGCAAGCTCCGGCTCGTCTTCGACGACATCGTGGGCGCCCGCGATGCGTTCGAGCGCGCCGGACAATCGATGCCACGCTTCGCGGCGGCATTCAGCAATCTCGGCGCGACCCGCGGCGAACTTGGCGATCCGAATGGCGCGGCCAACGCCTTCGAGCGGGCGCTGGCCCACGATCCCCGGAGCTTCACGATCTGGAACAACGTCGGCATCGTCCGGCGCGAGCTCGGGCAGCTCGAGGAATCGGAGACGGCGATGCGCCGCGTCATCGAGCTCGAACCGTCATTCGTGTTCGGACACTACAACCTCGGTCACACGTTGTTCCTCGCGGGACGGTATCAGCAGGCGGTCGACGCGTACGAAGAAGGCCGGCGGCGCGATCCGCATCAGAATATCCGCCAGGGCTGCCGGCTGGCGATGGCGCGGTTCGCGACCGGCGACGTCGAAGGCGCGAGAGCGCGAGTTCTGGCGGCTGGCCAACGCATCACCCGGCGAGGAGCGCAGCGATCTCCTGCTCGAAGCCTACGAGGTCGTGCATGCGTTGATCGCCGAGGATCCGGCGCGGGCGGCCCACCGCGGCATCCTCGACCGGCTCGGTGCCGAAATCACCAAATCCGAGTAAGCTGGAATCGATGGAGAGTTCGGGCTCCGCCTCGCCGGGTCGCGGCGTCGGGCCGTCGGCAGTCGGGCAGCTGCTGCGCGACCGCACCCTGCGTCTGGCCGCGCTGCTCGCGATTGGAATCGGGATTCCGGTCGCGATCATGTTCTACTTCCAGTTCCGCTCGCTGTCCGACCTCGGCAACGCCTCGGCCGTCGTCCTGCGTCAACTCAGCCAGGAGACCGCGGACGCGCTCACGAAGGACCTGCAGGACACGCTGCACGCGGCGCGCACCGATGTGGTCCTCAAGATTTTCCAGTACCAGACCGAGCCGTTGGATCTGCCGTTCATCCAGAGCACCTTCAATCAGGGTCTGGATGCCGAGCAGTACGTCGACGGCTTCTACGTCTGGTCCGAAAACACCATCGTCCACAAGAACGATCTGCTGGGGTTCGATCGCAGCAGCCGGCGCTTCATCACCAACCCGCCGGAGACGGCGCTGCTGCTCGATCAGTTGCGCGCGATGGCGCCGGCCCAGCGCGCGATTGCGGTGTTCGAAGCGAACCTCAACGGCCGGCGCACCTACTTCCTCGCTCAACTGCGCTTCACGTTTCCGTCACGCGATCGCCTGACCAGTTTCGTGGCGCTTCGGGTCGACGCGGAGCGATTCCGCCAGGTCTTCATTCCGCAATTCGTCGCCGGCCGGCTGAACCGGATCCAGGG
Source organism: uncultured Acidobacteriota bacterium (assembly GCA_963711765.1). Lineage (GTDB taxonomy): Bacteria > Acidobacteriota > Vicinamibacteria > Vicinamibacterales > CAVVIG01 > CAVQFC01. Next base: position 1,167,132 of record CAVQFC010000002.1, read on the forward strand.
TCCGACCGGATTCCCGCAGACTCGACGTCACCATCATCGACAACGATTCGCACGTCATCTATCCGGCCGGCGGTCCGCTGCCGGCGCACTTCGTTGACGAGCGGCCGTTCAAGATCGTGTTCTACGAAACCGATCTCGAGCAGTTGATCGCGCCGACCAACGAAACGGTCGAAACCTGGCACGTCCGCACCGGGTACGGCGAACAGACCATCCCGCAGATCGTGGCGGCGCGGGCCAGACCGCAGCGGTTGATGATGGCGGTGCTGGCCGGGGTGATGGCGCTGGGCGTGTTCTTCGTGACCCGCGCCGCGGCGCGCGAAGTACGGCTCGCCGAATTGAAGTCGAACTTCGTCTCGAGCGTGTCGCACGACCTGAAGACGCCGCTGGCGCTGATCCAGCTGTTCGCCGAAACGCTGGAACTGGGCCGTCTGAAAAACACCGAGCGGGCGACCGAGTACTACCGCATCATCAACAGCGAAGCGCGGAAGCTGACCCGGCTCATCAACAACCTGCTCGACTTCTCGCGGATCGAGGCCGGGCTGCGCCAGTACCGGCGTGAACCGACCGATCTCGCCACCGTGACGCAGCGCGTGCTCGAATCGCTCGAGAGCCAGTTTCGCCACAATCAGTTCACCGTGACCGCAAAGCTGACACCCGCCGGTGCCGGTCCTGATCGATCCGGAAGCAACTGAGCAGGCGCTCGAGAACCTGCTCTCGAACGCAATGAAGTATTCTCCAGAGCATCGCGACATCCTCGTCGAGGTGACGCGGGATGGAGAGTTCGGCGTGGTACGCGTGACCGACCACGGCGTCGGCGATTCCGGCGCGATTGCATCGCCGGATCTTCCGGAAGTTCTATCGAATCCAGACCGACGCCGGTTCGGGACCGCAGGGCACCGGTCTCGGACTGGCCATCGTCGAGCACGTGATGCGTGGTCACGGCGGCCAGGTGCGCGTTGACAGCGAGTCGGGACGAGGCAGCACCTTTGCGCTGTACTTCCCGCTCTATGCAGGAGAGACGGCAAGTGACGAAGCGAATTCTGGTGATCGAGGACGAGCCACAGATGTTGCTCGGTCTGCGTGACAACCTCGAGTTGGAAGGATACGAAGTCGTAACCGCATCGGACGGCGAGGACGGGCTGGCGAAGGCGATCTCCTCGGCACCGGATCTGGTGATTCTCGACATCACGCTGCCGCGCAAGAACGGCTTCGAGGTCTGCCGCGAGCTGCGGGCGCGCGCCAACCCGACCCCGGTCGTGATGCTCACCGCGCGGTCGCAGGAAACCGAAAAAGTGCTCGGACTCGAGCTCGGCGCCGACGACTACGTGACCAAGCCGTTCAGCATCACCGAGCTGCTGGCGCGTGTGCGTGCGGTGATGCGGCGCGCCGGCGGGCGGCCGTCAGGCCTCGAGACCTGCCGCATCGGCGACATCGAAATCGACTTCCGCACCCATCAGGCGCACCGCGCCGGCGTGCGCATCGACTTCACGGCCCGCGAGTTCGACCTGCTCCGCTACCTGGTCGCCCACACCGGCCAGGTGGTCACGCGCGAACAGATCCTCAACCAGGTCTGGGGCTACGAGGAGTCGCCGACCACCAGGACCATCGACAACTTCGTGGCCAAATTGCGCCAGAAAATCGAGACCGCGCCGCACGAGCCTGAGCACATCCTGACGGTCCACGGCGCCGGCTATAAGTTCGTCGGGTAAAAGACGAAGACAAAGATTTACCAGGCGGGCGTGCCGATCCGTCTATATTGAGATGACGATGCACGAAGACATCCTGAAGAAGCTCGAACGGTGCCTCGACCGGCGGTCGTTTCTGCGCGGCTCCGGCCTCGCCGCGGCCGGCCTCCTCGGCGTCGCTGCCGCATCGCCGCTGATCGTCTTCGCAGAGAGCCAGGACAAGCCGCGCACGGATGCGAAGAAAGATCCGTCAGCCGACAAGGGCCAGGATGGAAAGCCCGAGGACGACAACGGCGGAAGCGACAAAACGCCGGCGGGAAAGTCCGGCGGCTCCCAGGACGATGACAACCCGCTGACGCGGACCAGGATCGACGCGGACGGGAACGAGTACCGCGAGTGTCCGCAGTGCGGCCACAACATGTACCGCCAGGGACGGACCTGGACCTGCGAAAACTGCGGTTACTCCTACATCGAATAGCTCATCGATAGCGCGCCACCACCACGGTACAGTTGTCCCTGCTGCCGCGCGCCAGCGCCGAGGCGATCAGGTTCCTCGCAATCGCGTCCAGATCCTCTCCGCTCTGCAGCAACTCACTAATCCGGCGCTCGTCGAGCACGCCGTGAACCCCGTCGGTCGTCAGCAGCAGCAGCTCGCCGCCGGTCAGAGGCGCCTCGGTGACGTGGACCTCCGTCCGCGCGCGCGACCCCACTACGTTGGTCAGGGCATTCCGCATCGGATGGTGCTGCAGCAGCAACGAGTCCACCGGAGGATCGTGCGCGAGAATCGTCGCCATCCACGAATCATCGAGCGTCATCGCGCGCAGGCGACCGTCGCCGAAAATATAGAGACGGCTGTCGCCGGCGTGCGCGACGGTCATCATGCCGCCGTGCACGCGCGCGGCGACGACCGTCGTGCCCATCCCCGCGTATTGGGCGTCGGACATCGCGGTCTCGAGAATCCGGGCGTTCGCGATGTGAACCGCTGTGCGCAGCAGATTGCCGTTGCGCGACAATGCCGGCTCGAAGCCAAACGGCCACGCCTCCGGCTCGGCTTCGCTGTGGCTGACCGCCTCGACCACGGTTTCGACCGCAAGACGCGCCGCCACCTCACCAGCGTTGTGCCCGCCCATGCCGTCGGCGATCACCAGAAGTCCGAGCTCCTCCTGAATCGCGAAGACGTCCTCGTTGGTGGGCCTGACCAGCCCTTTGTCGCTCAGTCCGAACGCGCGCAACACACTCAATCCCCAGTCAGCCGTTCCTGAGTCAGCCGGCAGTCGGCCAGACGTTCAGCCCTCAATGATATCGGCGTGACCACGACCGGTACGTAGGGAGAACCATCCGGGCCCGTCGCCGGGGTCGCGTTGTCGCTGGTGTTGCGGTTCTGCGCAGCGCCAGCATCGTCCGACTGATTCTCGGTCAGGCGTGCGACCCCTTGACGAGCGCCGCGGTGGTCGCCACACTCTTGGGCGCAGCGCTGATGGCCAGCGTGGTGCCAGCCCGCCGTGCGGCATCGATTGATCCGACGCGCTTCAGTCGGAATAGGAGCACAACATGATCGGGATTCTCATCGCGGCCGCGGCATTTTCGATCTCCAGCCCGGCCTTCACCGACGGCGGCAACATCCCGTCCAAGTTCACCTGCGACGCGGGTCAGACGGCGCCGTCGCCGGCGCTGACATGGAAGGATGCGCCGGCCGGCACCAAGTCCTTCGTGCTGATCATGGACGACCCGGACGTGCCGATGCCGGGAGGGTTCACGCACTGGGTACTGGCCGACATTCCGGCGGCGACCATGCAGCTGCCGGAAGGATTCGCGGTCGGCTCGGTCGGCGTGTCGGCGAACAGCGGCTTCCGCCGTCCCGGCTACGGCGGGCCCTGCCCGCCGACCGGCGCGCATCACTACCACTTCAAGCTGTCCGCGCTCGACGTCGATACCATCGGGGTGGCGCAGGGCGCCAGCCGCGCCGAAGTCGAGAAGGCGATGACCGGCCACGTGCTCGGCACGACGGAAACGATCGGGCTCTATCAGAAGCAGGCGAAGTAGCTACTCGTAGACGCGCTTGATGATCTCGCCGCGGCCCTTCTCGGCAAACTGCGACGTGATGATCAGGCGGCGCGCGTCGGGAGCGCGCGAGAGCATGATGCGCAGCTCGCGATTCTTTTCGACGATGAAGCGGATCGCCAGCTGCGCGCCCTCCCACTTGGTGACGACGCCAATCGGCGCGGCGTCCAGGCGAATCGTTTCTTCCTTTCCGCTGATTCGAAACGTCCGGCTCTTGCCCTTGGGATCGGCCAGCGTGATCTCGGCGGCCGACTGCGTAATCGTCAGCGCCTCCGGTGGGTGGGTCACTTCGACGACGAGCTCCTTGATCTTCTGACTGTCTTCGGGACTCTCGAACTTCGTCGAGATGGCGCCCGTGCCGATCCCGGTCGAACCGCCGCCACCGCCACCGCCGCCGCGGCCGCCCCTGCCACCCGACCCGCCCGATCGGCCATCCGATGTCGATCCGGTCTCGTGATAGTCAGGATCGAAACCGGCTTCGGTCGGGAGATCGCTGGCTGCCCGATTGAGCGTCCAGGCGCCCGACAGATCAGGCACCGGCGGCGCTGCCTTGAGGGTCGCCACCAGTGTGAGAGACAGAACAATCGCCGTGGTGCGGATCATCGACCGCGCCGGGCGGCGCGCCAGCCTCGGTTCAGCATCTCCATCGAGAACATGATCAACGACTGTGGCAGGTTCATGCCCGTTTTCTGATAGGCGTCGCGAAACGACGCGGCCCAGTTCACGACAATCGGAGACATCAATCGAGCTCTGAGGTTCGGATTCCGAAACGACACAACGCATCAGACAGCCTGCGCGTGACAGAGCGGCGGCCTGGCCGTGACAAAACGGTGACGGCCGGAGTGACGTGAACGCACGGGGGTAAGCTGTTCGCAGCATGTCAGCCTCGCTGAAAGTGCCGGTCGCCGTCGTGATCGTCGGGCTGTTCGGCGTCGTGATCGCGGCGGCGCGGATGACGCCGCCGGCGGTCGGAATCGCGGATCGCTACCTGACCCTCGATGCCATTCTCGTGACCGCGACGATCGTAACCGCCGCGGTCAGTTCCCGCCAGCAATTCGACCGCGAGCACCGACTCCTGGTCGTGGTCCTGCTGGTGTCGACCGGCATGGCCTGGTACAGCGGCAGGCTGTGGGTGCACGAGAAGATGTTCGACTATCTCGTGCTGGAACAGAAGACGGAGCTGCACCTTCGGATCGTCGAGTTGTCCGGCGACATGGAGCTGTTCCTGCGCGAGCGCGCCCTCCAGGGGCCGCCGAAACCGGCGCCGACGACCTGGGATCGCGACGTTCAACGCGTCCTGCTCTATGAGGAGGAGACCGCGCAGCTGTACGAAATCCGGTTCGGAGCGCAGGTGCGCAAGACGCGCGAGATCCTCGCCCTCGAGCGGGTCACCGACCGCGACTTCGACTCCTTCTACCGGCGTCCCGCGAACGCGTTCCAGATCAACGTGCTGGCGGAGCGCCTGCTCGTGCTGGCTCGTCGACTCGAGAAAACCTAATCAGTAGCGCTCGGCGTCGGTTTTGGGCACCATCGGGAACGTCATCGACGGCTCGCCGTTCACGTTTGCTCCGGCGTGCATGAACGACATCGCGCTCTTCAGAAACGCGGCGGGAAAATCCAGCGTCGGCTGCGAGAGCGCATCGAGCGCGGCGACCTCGTCCGCGGACAGCTTCTGATCGAGCGCGGCAAGGTTCTGGTGGAGCTGGTCGAGGCGTCGCGCGCCGATGATCGTGGAGGCCACGCCTGGCCGATGCTGTACCCACGCGAGCGCGATCGCCGCGGACGTGGTTCCGTGCGCCGTCGCGATTCGGGCCAGCTCGTCGATGATCCGATAGGAGCGGTCGTTCAGGAACTGCGTGACTCGCTCGCCGCGGTCGGCTTTCATCGTGCCCGCGTTGTCGCGCGTGTATTTGCCGGAGAGCACGCCGCCGCGCAACGGCGACCACGGCGTGACCCCGAGGCCCATCTCCTGCGCCATCGGAATCAACTCGCCCTCCACGGTCCGCTCGATCAACGAGTACTCGATCTGCAGCGCCACCAGCGGAGTCCAGCCCCGGAAGCGAGCGATGGTCTGCGCCTGGGACACCTTCCACGCTGGCGTATCGGAGAAGCCGATGTACCGGACCTTCCCTGCCTGCACCAGATCGTCGAGCGCGCGCATCGTCTCTTCGATCGGGGTGAAGCGGTCCCAGCAGTGCATCCAATACAGATCGATGTAGTCGGTCTGGAGTCGACGGAGCGACTGCTCACACGACGCGGTGATCGCTTTCCGGCCGGCGCCGCCGCCGTTGGGATCGCCGGGATAGAGGTTGCCGAAGAATTTGGTGGCGATCACCACACGGTCGCGTTTCGCACGGTCGCGACCGACGAAGTCTCCGATGATCTTCTCGGAGTGCCCTTTCGTGTAGAGGTTGGCGGTGTCGATGAAGTTGCCGCCGCGCTCGAAAAAGCTCGCCATGATCGTTTCGGACTCGGACACGCTCGAGCCCCATCCCCAGTCGTCGCCGAACGTCATCGTGCCGAGACACAGCGGGCTGACACGCAGACCGGACGTTCCCAGGGTGATGTAGTCGTTGAGAGCCATCGTGGTATCCGCCTTCTCAGAGAGTAGATGAAAATGTCGGGGCCCGAGGGCCGGAGGGGACGCGCGAATCGGTGGCGTCGATTACGCAGCGCCGACGGCGCTCGGGGCATTGCGGCCGCGAGCCCGTTGCAGGGTGTGGCTCGGCGCTTCGCCGAACAACGCCTTGTACTCGCCCGCGAAGCGGCCGAGCTCGAAAAACCCGTGCAGCGTGGCCACGTCGGTCACCGTGGCGTCGGCGCGATCGTCCGCCTGTAAAGCGTGGTGAACCTGGTGCAGCTGCCACAACTTCAGGTAGCGCTTTGGACCGATCGTGTAGACGTGGTAGAACGCGTTTCTCAGACTGCGCTCGCTGACCCCGGCGATCGCGGACAGCTGCGCGATCGAAACCGGTTCGCCGACGTGTCTCCGGAAAAAGTCCTCCGCACGACGAACGATGGGACTGCGGCCCGAGCCGCCGACCAGGCGCACGCACGGAGTTGCGCTCATGCAGGTCAGTAGCCGGCTTGACAGGCCCGCGAGCGCCGGCGCCTCGTGCCATTCGTGCCGACCCGCGAAGCCGTCGATCGAGCGGTCCATGGCGGTCAGTTCCTCGCGAAGTGCGAAGAATTCCCGCCTCGACGGGCGGAGCACGCTGGTCTGACCGTTCATCACCAGCCCGCGGGAGGCGATGGCGAGACCGCCGGCCGCACGAACCGGGACGCTGATCGTCACAAAGCGCGTGCCGCCCGGATCGAACGCGTAGCTCTCGGATTTCGGCGCGCACACGATCAATTCGCCACCCTTGATTGCGCAGCCGTTCCAGCGGGCCGAGCCCGGCACGACGAGGGGAATGACGAACGACCAGCGATCCGCGGGCACGCGCACGCGCCGGACCACTGCGATGTCCTCGCGTCCAAACTGGACGACGATGCCGGGAATCCGAACCACCGCCCAGCGCGCCGAGAACGGTTTCGATTCGAGCTGGACGTACTCGCCCCGCAGGCCGTCGGCCATCGCCGACGCCATCGAGTCGACATTCGTGATCGCTTTGGACTCGATGACGGCTATCGCCGCCGGAACGGTTCGCATCAGCAGCGATGATGCTCAGACTTTCACCTGTCAATGAACTGTCTCTTAAAACAGAGCTTGTACGGAAAAACTGCCAACAACAGCAGCCCTAAAAGCAGCAATTTACTGGTGTTATTGACAGATGCCCAGGCGGCGCTCCCCTCCGAAAGCGCATAGTGCCCTGGTCGCCGATTTCATACTCTCTGTGCATGCGCTGGCTGGTTCTGCCGGGCGTCTCACTCACCGCGTTCGCCGCCGCGGCGCGTACACGATCCACCGCAGGCATGGACGTGGACAACGGCGCGGTCAGCATGGAGGCGCCGCGTCTGCCGTTCGAGGGCGGCCGGGCACGCCATTGAGCGTGCTGATCTCCGGTGCGAATGGCAAAACCGAGCGCCGTTTCAGCGTGAAGAAAACCGCCCGGTGACGACGACTTCTGCGGCAGACGTCGATCTTCGGAGCTACAATCGCGGCTTCTACTTATGCGAACCGATCAACTCACCACGCCACCCGCGTCGGCGCTCGCCACGCGAGGAACCAACCGAATGAGCCGACCCCGCGTCCTGCTCGCCGACGACCACACGCTCCTTCTCGAAGCGCTGCAGAAGCTGCTCGTGGACGACTGCGACATCGTCGGTGCGGTGTCGGACGGCCGCGCCCTTCTCACGGAGGCCAGCCGACTGCGTCCGGACGTGGTCGTGGTCGACGTGGCGATGCCGCTGCTGAACGGCATCGACGCGGCGCGCCAGCTGAAGGAATTGCTGCCCGACACGCGGATCATTTTTCTCACCATGAACGAGGATCCCGATCTGGCGGCCGAAGCGTTCCGGGCCGGAGCATCCGGCTATCTCCTCAAGCGCTCGGCCGCGTCCGAACTGCAAACCGCGATTCGCGAGGTCATGAAGCGCCGCTCGTACGTGACGCCGCTGGTGACTGAGGGGCTGTTCGGATCGATCCTGCACTGGCGGGACTCGGGACAATCGACGCCACAGTTGACGTCGCGGCAACGGGAAGTCATTCAGCTCGTCGCCGAAGGGCACTCGATGAAGGAAGTCGCGGCGATCCTGAACATCACGCCTCGCACCGTGGCCTTCCACAAGTACCGGATCATGGAGCACCTGAAGATCCGGACCACCGCCGAACTGATTCAGTTCGCGATCAAGAACCACATCGTCTGAGGGGACGCCGGCGACCGCCGGCGTCAGGCTCGCGGGATGGCGTACTGCGCCAGGACGACGGTGACGTTGTCGTTGCTGCCGGCGGCCGCGGCCAAATCGATTAGCCGCTGCACCTGTTCGTTCAGGTTGCGGCGCGTCATCAGCACTTCGGCGATCCGGTCGTGATCGACTGCGTCGGAGAGACCGTCTGAACACAGCAGCAGGCAGTCGCCGTGCAGGAGCCGATAGTGCTCGACTTCGATGCGCGGCGATGGAATGTGTCCACCCATGGCGTCGGTAAGGATGTGACCGAGGTCGTCGGTGCCGAGCTGCACCGGCTCAGGGCGCCCACTCTCTTCCAGACGCTTGATCAGCGTCTGATCGCGCGTCAACTGCGTCAGATCGCCCTGCCGGAACAGATAGGCGCGCGAATGGCCGACGTGGGCCACGAACAGTTCGTCGCCCGCGCTGTAAGCCGCGGTCAGGCTGGTCGCCATGCCCGTGAGCTCCGATCGGCCGGCGCCGCGTTCCCTGACCACCTCGTGGACGCGGCGGTAAAACCACTCCGCCCGCTCCATCACTTCCGTCGCCGTACGGGCGTCGACCCGCACGTTCCAGCGTCCGAAGTGCAGCGCCAGGTGCGCCAGCGTGGTGAGCGCGAGGCGGCTCGCAACGCCGCCGGCGCCCTTGCCGCCGAGGCCGTCCGCCACGACCATGGTGTAGGCGAACTCCTCGAACTCGGGCGGCAGTTCGGCCACGGGCAGGCTGCTGGCGAGCACGGACTGGGTCCGGCTCAATCGAAGGACCAGATAGTGATCTTCGTTGTTGTCCGGGCCAACACCCGAATGAGACGCCGCCGCGTACTCGACGCGAACCGTCGACGACAGCGGACGAAACTCGTCGGTCCGCAACAAGGGCGACAGCGCGCGGCGCAGACGAGTGGCAGCGTCGGGTTCGGCGGTCATACAGGCATCGGTTGTAGTCCTCGCGCCCAGCCTCAGCTATGCGATTTCGGCAAGACAGCGCGAAGCGCCAGCGCTCGCGGATGCGGCTACGCGGATTCGGCCGCGACGTACGGCGTGTCGCCGATCGCGACATCGAGCGGGATGCGAACCCCGAGGCGAGTCCCAAGACCGGGACCGGAGTGGATGACGAAACGGCCACCGAGGAAATTCGTGCGCTCACGCATGCTGACCAGGCCGAGTCCGCTATTCTCGAAACCGGCCGAACTGAAGCCGACGCCCTGATCGGCGATCTCCAGGTACAGGAAGTTGTTCTGGGTCGAGAGCCGTACGGCCGCGTGTTTCGCGCCGCTGTGCTTCACGACGTTGTGCAGCGCCTCCTGAGTGATGCGGTACAGGCACAGTGACGCCGGCACCGGCACGGTCTTGGGCACGCCCTCGTGCGAGAACTCGACGATGATCTCGTGCTGGTTCGAAACGTCGTGACACACGCTCTGGATGGCGGCGACCAGCCCCAGCACCTGTAGTTTGGTCGGGTGCAGCTCGTGCGAGAGCCGGTGCAGGTCGGAAGCGATCTCGCGCGTGCGGCGGGAAATCGTGCGGACGCGCGCGGACCACTCGCCGCCGGGCGCGGGTGCGCCTCGCGCCAGCAGATCGATATCGATGTTCAACAACGCGAGCTTCTGACTGAGATCGTCGTGAAGGTCACGGGCGATGCGCTGCCGCTCCGCCTCCTGGCTGGCGATCAGCCGACCCGCCAGATCCTGGATACGCTCGTGGCTGGCGCGCAGACTCTCGGCATGCTGCATCAATGCCGCCTCGTTCCGCCGGCGATTGGTGATGTCGCGCACCACGCTGAGGATGCGGTCGGGTCCATATGCAATCAGCCGCGCCTCGAAATGCCGCTCCTCTCCGTTGAGCGGCAGCGAGTATTCGACGATGACCGGATCGGAACCATCGCCGAGCGAGGCAAGCGCCGCGGCCATCTTGTCGGAGATCTCGGGCGGCATGATGTCCCGCATGTTCCGGCCGAGAAACTGCTCCGGCGGCACGAACAGATCGCGCGGGTCCTTGGCGTGGTAGTCCAGATAGACACCATCGCGCGTCATCGCGAACGTCAGGTGCGGCAGCGCACACAACAAGGCGTGGGTGTGCGCCTGGTGATCCGCGAGCTGCTCCTCCATCCGGCGCCGCTCGCTGATGTCCCGGCCGATGGCCTGCAGCTCTGTCACGGCGCCGGTCGAATCGGTCACGACGTTCGCGACCCAGTGGACGAATCCGAACGAACCGTCGGGACGCATCAGGCCGTGCTCGAACGAATCGGTGCGCGGCTGACGGACGAACGTTTCGAGTTCCTGGAGGACCTGAATGCGGTCGTTCAGCGGAACCAACTCGGTGAACTTCCGTCCGACCAGCGATTCGCGCGTTTTTCCGACGAATCGGCAATATGCGTCGTTCACGAAGGTGAGGGTCGCGTCCTGGCGGCAGCGGCAGACAAGGTCGGTTTGCGCCTCGACGGCCTCGACGTAACGACCCTTACTCGCGCGTAACTCCCGTTCGGCGCGGCGCCGCCTGACGCTCTGCCAGAACAGGGCGACGATCAACGTCGCCTGCGCGGCCACGATCGCGGCAAGCGCCAATGAGTACGGCCGCGTCCGCCCACCGAACGGGTTCCAAACACTGATGACGGCTGCCTGTTGATTCGCGTCGCGTCCGTCGTTAGCGCCGGTTCGCTCGGAAACCGCGCGAGCCGCATCCGCTCGGCCGGCGGCGGGCGCGCACACCACAATCTGGGCAGCAAGTGCCAACAGCCATAGCCGATTCAGTCGTGAGCGCGCTGGCATCTGTTCAAAATCGCCTCAAACCGGCGGTAGCTGAGGCCGATCCAGAATGGAATTGTAACGCCAACCGCTGTTAGATCGGACCGTTTCGATAATTTTCGCTGGACAACTGACAGCTGGTCCTGTTGGCCCCAGAGGGCGGCTCTAGTGACTCCGGGACTTCTACTGGACCCTCGCGGACGCTGGACGCAGCGCTGCAATGCCCGTCAATTCGACGTGTAACAGTCCTGTAACTTCTGACCCCGGTGCGGGAGGCCAACCGAAGTCATCTCGGCCCGCCAATGCGGACGCCGATCTGCAATCCCTGTTCACCGCCGTCGAAGTGCAAGTCGTTGCTGTCGCGCCTCAGGTGGAGGACCCGGTATCCAGCGACCAATGACAGGCGTTTGCCGACCGTCCGCCCGACCTGAGCGGCCAGTTGCCAGGACGTGCTCGACCCAAATTCGTCCGGTACTTCCCCGCCGAGATCTCCCCGACCAGCCAGCCACCATTCGGGCGACGGCCGAAAGACGAGCTGCAGGCCGCCGACGGCATCCCCCCACGTGTCGGTCGCCGTGAAGACCGCGTTCGAGGCCGTCGGACCGAAGGTCAGGACCGGCCCGAAGTGCGTGATCCTGACCCCGCCGATGAGATCGAGCGCGAGTCGCTCCGAGTCGATGATGCGATAGCCGATAAACGCGTCGAGCCGCGCCGACGCGAGTTCCACGCGAAGCGGCGTCAGATCCGCGACACCGACCGGGAGGGCCTCGTCATCGGTCAGATGTGCGTACGAAAAATCGAGGAGAATCGCCGCTGCTCCGGCCCGGATTTCAGCGGATGCGCACACGCCGATATTGCCGTTGCCGATCGCGTCGCCCAGCCCGGTCGAAACCGAGGCGCTCCGATCGACGACGCCGATCGTCCCGTTGAAGCCAGTCAGCCAGAGGTAAGGGGTGATGCTGGCGGTGAGCGTTTCTTCGGAGTCAGGCGCGGACCGCTGCGCCATCGCCGCTTCCGGGATCATGGCAATCGTCAGCGCGCCGATGCAAACGCGAGCCACCCTCTGCCAGTGCGACCAACCCGACGCCCTCGTCATCGCGTCAGTTCGGCCAGGCGACGTTCGTCAACAGTGACGCGGAACCGACGCCCAGTTGCTGGAGGCTGCGCATCACGCTGGCCACCGGCACGTCGATCCGTCGAACCTGCGCCTCGGTCATGAAATAGATGGTCCCGGACGTCGGCGTCGGCGCACTCGGCACGAACACCGTCAGCATCCCGCTGGGGTGTTGCTCCATCACAAACGCCAGCAGCCAGGCATCGTCCAGGGTCGCGAGGACGACCTGAATCGCCGCAGTCGAGGCGCCGACCTGTTCCTGGCTCATGCTCTTGAACAACGTATATCCCGGCATCCAGCGCAGAATCCAGCCTTCGGCCTCTTCACCGAAGCGCCGGCCGATTTCGGTCCGTGCCACGACTCCGGCGCCGAAGGCCGCGCTGACCAGGATCAGCGCCGCGACGATGTCGGCCATGGCGACGCCGAACATCGTGCGCGGAAGCATGTTCGTGATCGGCGCCATCAGGTTGCTGATCGCGCCCACCGCCTTCGCGGCCAGGTAGATGATGGCGACCAGCGGCGCCAGGAACAACGCACCGCCGATCAACGTCGTCTTTACGAACTGGTAGAGTCGGGTCATGGACGAAGTCTACGCGCATCGAGCCGCGTGCGCGATGGCGATTCGCATCGGCGATCGGACGGTCGCTTCTGAACTCCGCTGCCGAATTTGCATAGGCTCATCGCGAACCGCCCTCTAACCTTGTGAGATGCGCAAAGTCATCTCAGCATTTCTATTCGTCTCCCTGTGCGCCGGTTCCGCCCACGCGCAGGCGCTGAACCCAGCGTCCGACGATCCGCCGCCTGCCGAAGCCAGCAAAGCCGAACAGACGCCGCCGGCGCAGGATCACTGGTTCTTTCCGTTCGTGATTATCAACGCGAATGCCAACTTCAACGCCAAGACGCTGCTGCCGGGCAGCGCCGCCTACTTCGCTGGACCCGATATCCCGCAGAACAGCGGCCAGTTCAACATCTCGGCCGGCAACAGCGTCTTCGGAGCGGAGATGAAGTTCGCGAAAGTGTCGGACTTCGACGTCAACGCGAAGGTGGACTTCGATCTGCGCGGCACCAACCCGATTCAAAACCAGAACGTCTTCCAGCCGCTCTTCGGCGACATCTACCTCGAGTTCAAGAACTCGGACTGGCGGATGCTGATCGGGCAAACGGTCGACGTCATCGCGCCGCTGGCGCCGACGACGCTGAATTTCTATCCATGGAGTTACGCCCCGGGCAGCCTCGGCTTCTTCCGGCCGCAGATTCGCGTCGAGGACTACCTGCCGATGGGGGACGACAAGCAGCTCACCATTCAAGGCGCGCTCAGCCAGTCGATTCAGACGTTCCAGGTCCCGGGCGAGGTGTTGGCGCGCCAGTCGGGCTGGCCGGATGGCCAGTTGCGCATCGCCTACGGCGTCGGCAAGCCGGACATGTTCGGCAGCCGGCCCACCGAGTTCGGTGCGTGGAGTCACTTCGGCCGCCGCGACCTGGTGACCTCTGATGGTGCCACGCGCTTCCGCAACACCTACTCGATCGGGTTCGATGGCAAGGCGACCATCGGGTCCAACACCAGAGTGCAGGGCGAGTTGTTCTTCGGTCAGCTGCTCGGCGACTTCATGGGCGCGGTGTTTCAGTCGTACAACGTCGATACCGGTCAGTCGGTCGCCGCGAAGGGTGGCTGGGCCGAGGTCGAGCAGAAATTCGCCGACGTCTACCGCGTGCACGTCGGCTACGGCATCGACAACGTGGACGAGAAGGACGTGTCCACGCTGGTCAGCCGCACCCAGAACGGCGTGCTCTACGGCAACGTGTTCTACGACATGACGCCAGCCCTCGCGCTGGCCGGCGAAATCTCGCTGTGGCGGACGAAATACTACGCCCTCGAAACGGCAACGCCGACGCGGCTCGAATTCTCGGTCATCTACAAGTTCTTCGGCCGCTAGCGGGCTGACGACGGCTACCTCTTGGGATACAACAGCGCGATCTGAAAGCGGAGCTGCTGGCCGGGACCGTTGTCCGGCCGCTCGACATTGTTGTAGTACTGCACGCCAATGCTCATCGGACGGCCGTCGAAGACGGTCGTGCGTGTGATGCCGAGTCCGAGCGGCACGGTCCACTGATTGCCGCTCGTCCCCTCCCAGTTCGCGGTGATGATCGGCGCGAACGACAATGCCCAACCCTGGCCGAAGTTGTAGTTGACGAAAGGCTGGAACAGGAACTGGTTGACCTTGGTGAACGTTTCCGGGTGCGCGATCGTCCAGATTTGGGTGACGAGGCCACCGAGCACCCACGGTCCGGTCATCTTCAGAACGACACCAGCAGGGCCCATGCCCCAGCTGCCGGTTTCGAGCCCGCTGACGGTGCCGGTCGGAAACGAGAACACCGGGCCCAGGCCCCAGATGATGCCACCTGGCTTGGACGGCGTCATGAACACCTGTTCCTGAATGTCGCCGACGCCGCTGTAGCGTGTCGTGCCGTTCGGTGCAGGTGCCGAATTGATGGGAATAATCGTGCGCACGACGATGTTCCAGTCGTCGTTCAACTCGAAGGGAATGACCGGCTGAATGTTCAGATTCAAAAACGTCTGGTCTTTGAGTCCGCCACCAGTATTGAAGTTGAACTGGAAGGGAACTGAAATCAAGTCGCCCACCGGGTTCTGGGTCTTTTTCGCCAGGGCGGTCGCATCTTCAGCTGGCGCTGCCGGCTGTTGAGCGAATGCCGGCACACCGCCAGCGAGCAGACCGACGACCAAGCCAGCCGCGGCGTAAAACCGAAATCTCTTCATTACCGCTCCCTGTTTGGTTTCCTGACTCAGCAACATCGTTGCCACCCCTTTCCTTCGGCCGCAGCACTAGCGGAGGCGAAATACCTCCGGCCCGCCGTAGGACGATCCGAAATATCGGGGCGCCAGGCTGGCCTCAGCCCTCCTCCAGCTGTCGCCGCGCTCTCGCCAGCGCCTGCTTCTGGATCCTCCCGACCGTCGGATAGCTCAGGCCGAGCGCCGCGACGGCGTCGATGACGGCAGCGGCGACGATGAGACGCGTGAACCATTTGTGGTCGGCGGGAACGACGTACCAAGGGGCATGCCGCGCCGCCGTATGGCCGATCGCCTCCTCGTAGGCTTTCATGTAGCGGCTCCAGCGTGCGCGCTCCCGCAGGTCGCCGTCCTGAAATTTCCAGTTCTTCTCCGGCCGATCGAGCCGCTCGAGGAACCGTTTTTTCTGTTCCTCTTTGGACACGTTCAGGAAAAATTTCAGGACCAGCGTGCCGCTGCGGGCGAGATGCCGCTCGAATCCGGCGATGTCCTGAAACCGCTGTTTCCAGATCTGCTCGGTCACGAGACGCGCCGGCAGGCGTTGCCGCTGCAGCAGTTCCTTGTGCACCCGCACCACCAGCAGTTCCTCGTAGTAGGACCGGTTGAAGATGCCGATGCGCCCGCGCTCGGGCAACCGTTGGGCGCAGCGCCAGAGAAAGTCGTGATCGAGTTCCTCCGGCGAAGGCGCCTTGAACGAATACACCTGACAGCCCTGCGGATTCACCCCCGACATGACGTGCTTGATCGCGCTGTCCTTCCCGGCGGCGTCCATCGCCTGGAATACCAGCAGCACCGACCAGGTGTTCGAAGCGTAGAGGCGCTCCTGCAGCGCCGACAACGCGTGTACCCCGTCTTCGAGCAGCTTCTCGGCTTCGTCCTTGCCTTGTTTCTTGAACGGACCGATGTCCTCGGGATCGAACTGTTTGAGGTTGAACTGCTTCCCGATCGTCACCCGGTACGGCTGGACGAAGCGGCGGCTCCTGGCGATGATCGCGTCGAGTTTCATGGTGAACGTCAGCTGCCTTGAGGGTGGACTCGGCCGTTGTAGTCGGTTGGATTCAGCGGCGGCAAAGGGACCGCACGCCTTCGCGTGTGCGCGCGAGACAGCTGGAGCAGCGACACCCTCGCATGCCACAACATCGACGCAAAATCGCGGCCCGACCAGGCGGTACGCTCCACATCGGGGCGGCCGAATAACCGGGCCTCGAGCGCGGCGACCTCCGTGGCGAGCGATGAGTTGGACGTCACTGCCGCTAATTGATCGAGTGTGGCCGGCTCACCTGGCGGCTGCCGCGCCCGATCGATCCACGCCAGCGTTGCAGCATAAGTCCGATCCGCCTGGCCGGAGCGGCTGGCGCGCCACGCCCGGAAGAAATACACCGGCTCCGAATCGAGCAGACGCCGCCATTCGCGAGCGGTGGCGCGAACCATCCGCGAACCGAATCGACGGGCGAGCCAGACGACCACGACCAGCGCCGCAATCGCCGCAAGGGCGAACGCCGCCAGCCGTTCGCGCGCACGGCGCGTCGCCCTGGCCAGTGCCTCAGCCGCCCGCGCCTCCGCTTCCTCGTCCCGGAATGCAATCTGCGACGAGGACGCTGCGGACGCGACAACGGTCACGGGCATCGCCGGGAGCTTGACCGAACGCAGTCGCCGCGTTCCGTTGTCCCACCACGCGACGCTGACGGCCGGCAGCGTGAACGATCCGGGACGCTCGAACACGTAGCTCGTGGATTCGATCCGCTCGGCATTTCTCGGACCGCGATCGACGCTGGCGTCACGCAAGACGGGAGCCTTGGGATACATCGACACGCCATCGATCGGTGCCGCGTCGATTGATGGAAGCATCGCCGACCAGGAGTCCGTTGCGGTCATCGTGATCGTCCGCGTGACGGCGCTGCCGACCGTGAGTCCGGTCAGCCGGCGGCTGAACTGCTGGGTCAGCGTCAGCGACGCCGCCGACACGAATTGCTCGACGCTCTCGGCGCCCGGAGGCAGCCGCGCTTCGAACGAGAGTGGTTTCGATGTGAGCGTCACCGGCGGGGCCGACACACCGCCGCTGAGCGCGTAGGTCACGACAATCGAAATCGGCGGGACGGTGATGGTTCCAGCGGTCAGCGGGTACACGAGATAGTCACGCGAGATTCCGGCATAGCTGGCGTCGCCGATCCGCTCTGTCGAGTTCTGCGAGCGCCCTTCGTCGAGCCGCGCCACCGCGGTGTTCATGTCGAGGGTGTCAGGCCACTCCGCCGGCTGGGTGAAGTAGGTTGGCGACAGCACGGTCACGGTGACGTGCACCGCCTCGCCGACGACCGCCGTCGCCGATGAGGCCACGACGGAACTGTCTGCGGTCGCCGGCCGTGGCGTTGCAAGAGCAACCCGGATCATCGGATGGAGATCCTGGCCAGCAGACAGGCCTGGCGCGAGCAGCACGCCGAGCGTCGCCGCAAGAATGTGGCGGGTCATTTCCTCGGCACCGCGCCGCTCTCTTCGGCCTGGATGGCGAACTTCATCTCGAGAAATTTCGCCGGACTCGTGACCAGACCCTTGAGCCAGACGTCGGTGGACGTCTGCTTCAGTGTCTGCTGATCCATCATCCGGGTCCTGCCCGTGCCTTTCTTCTTGTCGAACTGCACGTCATCCGGCTTCTGATCGGTACCTTCCTCTTCTTCGTCCTTCTTCAGTTCCTCGATCCGGTGCATCACGTCGAGCACCAGCGCCAGATTCGCCTTCGCATCGGGGAAATCCGATCGCGCCGCGATTGCCGCCCGGTAGGCGTCCGCGGCCTGCGGCCAGGACTTCAGGCGCACGTATGCGTTGCCGAGGTTATAAGACGACTCGGGAGTCAGCACGCGAACGAACTGGTTCACCGCACAGGAGTAATCGCCGCCGCGATAGCAAGCCAGTCCCTTCCATTCCGGATCCTGGAAAAGAGCTGACGCCTGTTTATAGTCGCCGCGATCGAAGGCGTACCGGCCCTGCTGATCCGGCGTGAGCCAGAGGTCGATGAATCGCCACTGCAGCAGCCGTGCAGGCGCAGCCAGCGGCGCAACCGTATTCGACTGAGGCTGCGCGGTGGCGCGGACCAGCGTCTGCGCTCGAGCACTCGCCGGCGTGATCGCGAACGCCAGCAGCGCTGCCCACTGCATCGTCCAGCCGCGGCGGAATGACAGCAGCGTCAGCAGCGCGATGATCGGCACGAGCGAGATGCCCTCGTCCTTCCAGCGGGCGGATCTGGATTGATCGCCGACGCGCGCAATCTGGGTGTGCGCACGCTGCTGCAGGCGATTGACGTCGGTGCTGTCGATGGTGACGGTCCCGACGTACGCACCCGCATCACGCGCCACCATCCGCAGGCTCTCAGCGTCGAACGGCGCGACGCTGGTCTGGCCGGCGCGGGTGAGGAACTGATTCTGACCGATCCGGATCGGGCCGCCAGCGTCGGTGCCGATCCCCAGCACCATCACACCGTCGTCTCCCTTCGCAAAGTCGACGAAGGCGCCGATCTGATCGCGGGGGATCGCATCGGTCACAAAGAGCACTGATCCGGGAACGGTCTCACGCTGCAGCAGAGCGCGGGCGAGCGTCAGCGCCGCGGCGGGATTGTTGCCGGCCTTCGGCATCAGCCCGGACGATAGAGCGTCGAGATAGAGGGTGCCGACGCCAGGATCTTCGGTCAACGGCAAGACCAGATGCGCGGTGCCCGCATACGCGATCAGGGCCGTCCTGGCATGCGACCGCAGAGCGAGGAGGTCGCGAATCTTCTGCTTGCCGCGCTCCAATCGCGTCGGCTCCACGTCCACCGCGTCCATCGTCTGCGACAAGTCGAGCGCTACGATGAGCGGCGACTCGTCTTTCGTGAACGGCGTCTGTTCGTACTGCCACGCCGGTCCGGCCAGCGCAATCGCGCCAACGGCGAGCGCCGCCATCGTGAAATGCGACGGCCGGAACCCGCGCGAGCGGCCGCGCGGCACCAGCAGAAAGCGCAGCAGATGAGGCGCAATCAGGTTGTCCGCGCGCGGCGGCAGCCGATCGAGCACCCGCTGGGCCACGAAGACGAACACCGGCGCGGCGAGCAGGACCAGCCACCAGGGACGCAGAAAGTGAAAGGCGCCGATCACGCCAGCCTCCGCAGTCGAAACGCGGCGAGGCCGCTCTCGAGCACGACGTAGCCGGCGGCGAGCGCCATCGCGGCGCCAAGCGGCCACTGGAAAAGCGGACGCTTCGGCCGGTACGACAGCGTCTTGAACGTCTGTTTCTGGATGGCATCGAGCTCGTGGTAGATGCCTTCGAGACGCACGCGATCCGTGGCGAGATAGAACTTGCCCGAGGTTTTGGTGGCGATCGCGTTGAGCGTCTTGGTGTCGACGATGTCGCCGCCGGTCGCCGTTGGGTCTCCGAGCGCGATGGTGTAGATGGTGATGCCCTGGTCCGCCGCGATGTCGGCGGCCTTTGACGGCGGCACGCGGCTGCCGGTGTCATTGCCGTCGGTCATCAGCACCAGCGCTTTCTGCGGCGCGGTGCTCTTCTCGAACAATCGAATCGCCAGGCCGACGGCGTCACCGATGGTGGTCTGTGGGCCCGCCATGCCGACGCGCGTTTCGTGGAGCATCGCGAGACACGCATCGTGATCGAGAGTCAGCGGCGACTGCAGATAGGCGCCGAGGCCGAACACGATCAGGCCGATGCGGTCGCCCGGCCGCCGCTTGATGAAGTCCTCGAGCACCGTACGTGCGGCGTCGAACCGCGCGATCTGCTTGCCGTCAGGCGTCCGGAAGTCCTTGGTCTCCATCGACTGCGAAATGTCCACCGCCACCAGCAGGTCGCGCGCCGACTCGATTTTCTCAATCGGTGGTTCGACGATCTGAGGCCGCGCCAGCGCCGCGACGGTGAGGGCCCAGGCCAGCGGAGCAATGATCCGGAGGAGCCAGGTTCGCCGTAGCACCACCGCACCGCGCTCCGGGCGCAGGCCTGCGGCATCGGTCAGCGGCGCGAAAAACGGTGTCCGGACCGCGGCCAGGCGCTCGCGGTACCGCGGCAGGACGAACCACGTGACGATCGGCGCCGGCAGCAGCGCCAGCCACCAGATCTGGTCAAACTGGAACACGATGGCTCCTGATCCAGCGGCGCACGACCGCCGTGAGCGCTCTCATACGATCGACCGGGATCGACTCGCGCTCGCTGAGCGGCTGATACGGCCCCTCGCCGAGCGGACTGCCATCGCCTGCAGTGAACGCCGTGCTGCGCGACGTTCGATCCAGAAAGGCCAGCCAGTCGCGACCGGCAAGCGGTGCGACCGCCTCCCTTCCGAAGGTCACGAGCGCGACTCGCTTCGTCAGCGCGTCGATCTCGACGATGACGCTGGCGGCAACGCCGCCAGAAAGCGTGGCTTCGATCGCCCGCAATTCGCCCAGCGCTTCGCGCCGGTACCGGCTCGCGCGTCGATGAACCAGCCAGCGCGACGCCAGCCACGCGGCCAACGCCAGAACGAAGACGCCAAGGATGTACCAGCCGATGGTGTGCGGCGCGTAGCTGACCGGCGGCGGGGTCACGACGTCACGCAATTGGGCCAGGTCAACAGCGGGCTGGTACGTCTGCATATCGCCCATCACCCCATTCACGTCGCTTTGCCCAGCAAACGTCGCACCTGAGTGGTGACGTCCTCCGTGTTGGTCAGCGGCATCACCGACACGCCGCTCTCGTGGCACCAGTCGAGTATCTGATGCAGACGCCCGGTCGCTGCGGTCAACAGCCGTTCGCGCACCGGCCCGCTCGCGAGATTCACTTCAACCTGAAGTTCTCCATCGGTGACGACAATCCGCCCGCGAGCCGGCATTTCGCGCGCCGCAGGATCCTGCACCAGGGCGGCGATCACGTCGTTGTGCTGCGCGAGGCGCGCCAGCAGCCGTCGCGTGTCGGTGTCCGCGCCGTCGAAGTCGCTGATGATGACGACGCCGTGGTCGTGCTGGGCAACACGGGCAACCGCTTCGAGCGCGGTGTTCAGCATGTCAGGCTTACCGGGAGCCTGAGCGGCGTGCAGCGCGTGGTTGCGCGCGACGATGGCGTGGAAAATGTTCAAGACCTGCTGACGCGTGCCGGCGGGACGAAACTCGACCAGATCCTGATCGTTGAAAATTACCGCGCCGATGCGGTCGCCGACCGACAGCACGCGCCAGGCGACGAGCGCCGCAGCCTCAGCCGCGGTCACCGACTTGAGCGCGACCTTCGTCCCGAAAAACATCGCCTGACGTTGATCGAGCACCAGGCAAGTCGGCCGGTCGCGCTCTTCCGTGAACACGCGGACCAGCGGACGGCCAGCGCGAGCGGTCGCCTTCCAGTCGAAGGCGCGGATGTCGTCGCCCGGCTGGTAGTCGCGAATTTCCTCGAAGTCGAGTCCGCGTCCACGCATCCGCGACGCGTGCCGGCCGGCCAGGACGCTGTGCGGCGACTGCCGCGGCAGAAAGTTCAGGCCGCGTGCCTTCAGACGCAGGCGCATCAGGTCATCGAGCGTGACGTAGACGCCGCGGGTCGCGGCGTCGATCGGCTGAAGCCTCGCGCTACGTTCGTTGGCCATCGCGGGACTCGTTCGTAGCGCGATACTCGTTTGTAAGGCGAGGCTCGGATGTAGCGCGAGGCTTTAGCCGAGCGTTTCGCGCGGACATCACGCCACCGCGACCTGCTTGATCACCTCTGCAACCACCTGACTGGCAGTGGTGCCGTCCGCCTGCGCCTCATACGTCAGCTTGACGCGGTGCCTCAGCACGTCCGGTGCCACGTCCCGCACGTCATCCGGCGTGACGTGATCGCGATTCTGCAGCCAGGCGCGGGCGCGTGCGGCGCGATCGAGGCCGATCGACGCGCGCGGGCTGGCGCCGATCTGAATCCACTTCTTGAGATTGTCGCCGTAGCCGTCGGGCTGGCGTGTGGCGAACACCAGGTCTACGACGTACTTCGCCACCGCCTCGGACACGTAGATCTTGTGGATGTCGGTGCGCGCGTCGAAGATGGCCTGCTGCGGAATCTTGTCGGCGCTGGCAGGGGCAGGCGGCGCCGCGGCGTCAGGCAGCGCCGGTTTTGCGTCGGCCGCCGGCGCCGCGGCGGGCGTGGAAGCCGCCTGCATTTCCTCGGCCTCTTCCTCGCCGCGGACCAGCGTCACGATTCTGGCCTCGGACACCTTGTCCGGATAGTCGATCAGGACATGCATCAGAAAGCGATCCATCTGCGCTTCGGGCAGCGGATAAGTGCCTTCCTGCTCGATCGGGTTTTGCGTCGCCATCACCAGGAACAGCGGCGGCAGTTTGTGTGTGGTGCCGGCGACGGTCACCTGCCGCTCTTCCATCGCTTCGAGCAGCGCCGCCTGCACCTTGGCCGGCGCACGGTTGATTTCGTCGGCCAGAATCAGGTTGTTGAAAATTGGTCCGGGCTGGAACTTGAACTCGGACTTGCCTGCGGCCTGGTAATAAACCTCAGTGCCGGTGATGTCCGACGGCAGCAGATCGGGGGTGAACTGGATGCGCGAGAGCCCGGCGTCGAGGTTCTTTGCCAGGCTCTTCACCGCACGCGTCTTGGCCAGTCCCGGCAACCCTTCGACCAGCAGGTTACCGTTCGAGAGCAGCCCGATCAGCAGCCGTTCGATGATGTGCTCCTGACCGATGATCGATTCGCCCATGCGCGTGCGCAAGGCGAGCACCTGGTCACGAGCACTCATCGACGGCTACCCGATGGTCCCATCGTCAGACTAGCGAGGCGTCATGCGTTCGAGGTCCTTCAGGCGACCCAACGCATCCTGCTGCCGCGCTGGCCGCGACGAAACAGATGACGAGTGTGCTGAAAGCTACCGTTGTTAGCGCCGCGCGCCGACCAAAGCTATTCTTCATTGACCGACTCCTCGACGTGAAACCTCCGTCGTAGCGTAGGGACCGCGAGTTCGTGCGACTATGCAAATCCGGCAGCGGCGTGCATGGCCGACTGTCAACTGTCGGTGTTTACTGCGACGGTCCGCGGCTGTCACCTTCGACAGGGATGCCACCGGCAATCCAGCGGAAGTACGAATTGCCGGGTTCGGCTTTCAGCGATAACGCCAGCTCGCGCGACCAGCTCTTCCGATCGCCGTTCACCGCTGCCAACGCGGCATCGTAGAAGTGCCGTAGCGCGGTGTGGCGCTCAGCCATCTCGTCCATGAAGAGCGCATCGGCGCTGAGGATCGGTGCGGCGGTTTGCAATGACAGCACGACCGGCAACACGCGTTGAAACTCACCGCGGCGGACCCAGGTGGCGTATTCAATCGACGGACGATCGTCGGTCACCGCCGTCGCATTGCCGACATAGCGCAGCAGCCCATCTCGATCGCTGACCCAGGTCGCCAGCAGGGATGCCGGCGAATCGATGCCTACATCGGCAAGGGTGTTCGAAACCGTGGGCTGCGCGAAGCGCGACGCAATCCGGTGGACATCCAGCTGGATCGGCTCAGCACTGCCGACCAGGAGCATCTCGTGCAACTCGGTGGTCCAGAGCGACGCATACGGAAAGGCATCGACGAAGCTTCGCACCAGCTGCCGCGAGTCTTCGTCGTTCTGGGTCGGCAGCGGCCACCACTGTGCGAGCAGGCCGTGCTCGTTGAGGCGGCCGCTGGCGAGCTCGTAGAAATCGCGCGAGTACAGGTTCACGACTCCAGCCGCCGACGGCGGCGGCGGTTCGAGCGTGATCAGATCGTAGCGTTCGGCATTCGCGAGCAGTTCGCGGCGGCCGTCGCGGAGCCGGATCTCGAGGCGCGGGTCGGTGCCGGCGTGGAAGTTGCCCCGAAAGAACGGCGCAGCAGCGACGATTGCCGGCAGGAGTTCAGCGCAGACCCGGCGCTCCAGTCCGGGATACTGCAGCAGCGCCCCGGCGGTGATACCGGTGCCGAAGCCGACGACCAGCGCCGAGCGCGGCTCTCCGCGATGAATCAACAGCGGCAGCAGCGCCTGCAACCGCATGTAGCGCAGCGACGGCATCGCGTCGCCGGAGTTCGACACGCCCTGCACATAGAGGCGACGAAAGGCACGCGAGCCGTCGTTCTCGACGACCGCAACGGTGCCCTCGGCGCTCTCGTTGTAGTACACGACCGAACCGCCGCCGCGCGAGCGCGGCAGTAGACGCGCCAGTCGATCGGCCGGCGTGATCGCTGACACCAGCAGCGTCAGCACGGCAACAGCGAGGGTCGCGGAACGAACCGGACCGCCGCCAGCGCCGCGGCCAGCCGCGACTATCCCGAGCGCCGCAGCGGCCATGGCCAGCGCCGCCAGGGTGTGCACGACACCGAGCCTCGGGACCAGGATGAATCCAGTCAGGACGGTCCCCGCGACACCGCCGACGGTGTTGAATGCGAGTACGCGTCCGACATCGCGTCCGATCCGATCGTCGTGGACACCGAGCTCGAGCGCGGCCGGAAACGCCGCGCCAAGCAGCACGGTCGGCACGAACACGATCGCGCCGGCCGCGATCGCAAAGCGGCTGACCATGGCCGGAAGCTCGCTGCCCGTCAACCCGCGCAGCCATTCCTCCGCATCCGACTGCAGATTCAGAATCCAGTCGCCGAGGCCCGCGACGGCGAGCAGCGCGACCAGCCCCGCGGCGGCGAACAGCAGACCGAACACGGCCCAGGGATCGCGCACGCGCCGGCCGAGCCGCGCATGGATGGCGCTGCCGGTCACCAGCCCGGCGAGATACGTCGCGAGCATCACCGCAAAGGCGACGCCCCGGGTGCTCATGAACGGCACGACGACCTGCGACCAGACCACCTCGTAGCCCAGCGCGATACCGCCGGCCAACGCGTACATCGTCAGCGCGGCTCGCGCATCGTCTGCGCGCCTCTGTTTCAGGCGACCGACGATGGGCGCCTGGCGTGAGGGCATCCGGCGATCGAGCCACAGCGCTGCGACCGCGACGAGTTCGTTGAGTACGGCCGCACAGCCAGCGGAGCCGAGCACGCCGAAAGCGGGAATCAGGAAGAACGCGACCGCCAGAGCGCCGGCGCAGGCGCCGAGCGTATTGGCGGCGTACAGGATGCCGCCAGTTCGCGCGACCGACTCGGGAGCGAGCGAACGAATCAGCACCGGCAGCGTTCCGCCCATGAGCGTCGCTGGAATCCCGACCAGGACGAACGGCAGGATCCAGGCGAGCGGACCAGCGATCTGCTGGAGCGCCACGAACGCCGCCGGCGAGTGTCCGAGAGCCAGCGTCGCGCTCAGGCCGAGCGCGCCCGCTGACATCTCGAGGATCGCGTAGAGGCGCAGCGGCTGCGGCGCCGCGTCCGCTCGCGCACCGAACCATGCACTGCCGGCGGCCAGCCCGGCGAAGAACGCGCTGACCGCGATCGTGATCGCGTACACGTCCACGCCGACGATCAGCGAAAGCTGTTTGATCCAGAGCAGCTGATAGATGAGAGCCGACGCACCCGACAGGAACAGGAGAACCGAGGGTGCGAGCACGGAACGGGATGACAGAAGAGCCTCGAGCACAGGATAACCCAGTGCCCGAGGTCAGGATTCGGTGACCGTGCGCTACCTGGCGGTCGTTCCTTGTTGTTTCAATCGCGCGATCTGCGCCTTGATGCTCGAGACGATTTCATCGACCGAGAAGCTGGCCGGTGGCTGGCTCGGAGGATACTCCACATACGTCTGGAGGAAGGCGGCCGACTTCATCACGCTCTCAAAGATTAGATAGGAATTCTCGGCTCGCCACTGATCGTATCCGCTGCCGGAGATGTCGGCGTGCTCGTACGGATCCGTTCTCAGATTGAACATTTTGGGTAGACGAAGACAGGTGAAGGGCGTCGCCCAGATGTCCATCTGGCCCGGGGTTTTCTGTTCGCAGTAGATGAACTTGAAGTTGTCCATCCGCATCGCCACCAGCTCGGCGTCGTCGTTGAAGTAGTAGAACTCGTGACGCGGCGAGTGCGGCAGCTGCCCGGTCAGGTACGGCAGCAGGTTGTAGCCATCGAGGTGGACCTTGAAGCTCTTCGCCCCGAAGTTTGCGCCTTTCAGGAGCCGATCCGTCACGGTGGTATCGCCCGCCGCGGCCAGCAGGGTCGGGAACCAGTCGAGCCCTGACACGATGTCGTTCGAGGTCGTGCCCGGCTTGATGTGGCCCGGCCAGCGGATCATCGCCGGCACGCGGAAGGCGCCCTCCCAGTTGGAATCCTTCTCGCTGCGGAACGGCGAGTTTGCCGCGTCGGGCCAGCTGAACATGTTCGGCCCGTTGTCGGTCGTGTACAGGAGAATCGTGTTGTCCGCGATACCGAGATCGTCGACCGCTTTCAACAGCTTGCCGACGTTCTGATCCATCTCCCACATGCCGTCGGCATACTCGTAGCCATTCCCCAGACCGGCCTTGCCGCGATACTCAGCCCGGACATGGGTGAAGACGTGCATGCGCGTGAAGTTCATCCAGGCAAAGAACGGCGTGTTGGACCTGGTCTGGCGCGTGATGAAGTCGATGCACGCCGCGGTCGTCTCGTCGTCGATCGTTTCCATCCGCTTCTTGTTGAGCGGTCCCGTGTCCTGAATTCTGCCGTCGGCGAACGTGTGCATCACTCCGCGCGGGTTATAGACCTTCTTGAACTCGGGATCGTTGGTCGGCCAGTACGGGCGCTCCGGCTCCTCCTCGGCGTTGAGGTGATAGAGGTTGCCGAAGAACTCGTCGAATCCGTGATTGGTCGGCAGGTACTCGTCGCGATCGCCGAGGTGATTCTTGCCGAACTGACCGGTGGCATAGCCTAACGGCTTCAGTGCCTGAGCGATCGTGATGTCGCGGGCCTGGATCCCGACCGCCGCGCCGGGCGCGCCCACTTTGGACATGCCGGTGCGCCAAATCGTCTGGCCGGTGATGAAGGTCGAACGTCCCGCGGTGCAGCTGTTCTCGGCGTAGTAGTCCGTGAACATCATCCCTTCTCTAGCGACGCGATCGATGTTCGGCGTCTGGTATCCGACCAGCCCGTGCGTGTAAGCGCTGATATTCGACTGACCGACGTCGTCTCCGAAAATGACGAACAGGTTCGTCTTCCGGCCTGCGGCCGCTTGCTGCTTCACGGCGGCGAGCGCGGCGGCCTTCGACGTGGTCAAAAGCGTGCCCTTCGGCGTGGTCACCGCGGGCCCCGGTCCGGCCGCCGAGACCGCCGGCGCCAAGTAGGCCCAACTGGCCATGACGAGTGTCGCCGCCGTACTGAACGCGGCGACGACCCACGCCGAGGTTCGCGTGCTCTTGTCCCTCATCCAGTTGCTCCTTGCCGGTGCGCCTTCACCTAGTCGCGCTCCTCGAACCGTTCCAATCGCCTTCGTATCGACAACCGTCGAGTTGGTGACGCGCATCAAGAGATCGTTCGCCGACGAGAGAATACGGCGCAGCGCGACCGCCGGCTATGCAGATCCGGTATTCGTCAGAAGCGGACGATGAAGCCGATCGGCAGCGACCAGCGGGCGCTCTCGACGTTGATCGCGGAGAACTCTGGCGAAGCCGCCGCCGGCGTCAGCGAGCCGGTGTGCTTGAATGCGACCTCGAGCCCAAAGCCGATGCCGGAGGCGCCGCCGAAGAGGTAGCCGCCGCCAAAGCCATAAGACGGCGCAGTCGTCGAGTCGTACAGGGGACGTATCGAAGTAAACCCGGGCTGCGTCAAGGTGATGTCCATCGAACCGACCTGCCGAAACCCGAACGTGGCGACACCGTATCCGCCATGACCATGGTCGAGGCCGTAACGAACGCCGGCGTTGAAGCCCCAGAATTGATACGCGCTGAACGAACCGTTCAGCGGCGCTCCGGCCTGTGCTCCGACGGTGAGGAGATTCGAACCGGCCCGACCGTATTCGAATCCGCCAAGCACCTCCGTACGTGGCGCCACTGTATAGCCGAGGTCCGCTTCGAACAATGGCGAGTTGGTGGAGTGCGACGCCGTCCATTCGGTACCGCTGAAGGTCGCGGTGCCAGCGGTCCCCGGCGTCAGGACCGAGCCGCTGATGGAAGGATCGACGGCGATGGCGGCGCTGATCGAAATGCGGCCATCCTGGGCGCGAGCCGAGGACACCGCCACCAGGAACGCGGCTGCTGCAACGCAAACGACTCGAACGATTTTCATGTGCATCCTTATCGGAACAACGCGGTTCAACCGAGCGGCGTCAGGTCGTCCCGCCGAACAGCGTCACCAGGGCGAGCGCGATCAGAAACCTGATCGGGCTGATCGACTCGGCCTCGTCGTCACCGGTCCAGGACGATTGCCGATGTCTCATCGACGCCTCCCACCGCCGCCGAAGGATCGGCGACGGCTTTAGCCTAGAGAGCCGCCGGGAAAGGGACTATGCAGATTCGGCAGATTCGACAGGTTCAGAATTTCCAGCCGATCGAGTTGGTGACGCCGAAATCGTTCTTGTTGGCGTTGACCGGCGGCTGCGAGTCGTAGTTCTCGTAGAGCGTGAAATTCCAGTAAAGGTTTCTGGCGATCTCGAGATTCATGGTCGGCGCGAAATTGAGGCGGACGCGGCCGGGGTTCGTGAAGCTGGGATACACCGACAGCGTCGACGAGATGTCGGTCGTCTTGAAACGAAACGTGGCGAACCGGAGGCCGATCACGCCTTCGATATTGTTCGCGTCCTGCGAGCCGGGCTCGTCCGGATCGGGAGGGGCTGAATAGCGTTCGTTCGTGTACACCGCGCCACCGAAAAATGCCAGTGACGTCCGGTCGGTCTGCACCAGCTGGCGGCCCAGGCCGCCGCCGAGCGTGGTGCGCAAATCCAGGTCCTGCTGATCGCTGTGGAGCAGGTCGCCGAGCACGACCGTGAACAGCTTTGGCTTGATGGTGAACTGGTTCGTCAGGGTGATGTTGTTGCGGTTGGTGTCGGTGCCGTCGGACTGACCGCTGAACGTCGAGCTGCCGCTCAAGTTGAAGATGTAGTCGCCGGTGACGTAGGAAACCACGCCGCTCGCTGAGAACTGGGTCTGGTTGTTGCCGCTGGTGTAACTGAAGCCGCTGTCGATGCTGCCGGTCAGCTGGGCCCAGAAATCCGTTTCGACAGGGAGCATGCCGATGACCCGGGCGAATGTGGTGACGACCACCGGGCCACCCGCGGGAGTCACCGTAAAGCTCCCGTCTGCCGCGCGTACGATCGCCCCGGTCGGATGCTCGCCGTTCGAGAGCAGCACCTGATACGCATCCTGACTGTGGAGCTCGCGCACTTGCGTCCAGTCCACCTGTATCGCGTTCAACATGTAGTCGGACTTGAAGAAGAGCTGTCCGTGTTCCAGCTTCTTGATCTCTCCGACCAGGTGGTCCCCGTTGGCCAGCACCAGATCATCGTCCTTGCGTTTGGCTGACAGCGAGAGTGTGTGAGCGAAGAGGAGGATGACGGCGAGGAGCCAGACGGGACGGCGGGTAGCGGTCATGAGCAGGCTGTCGGATGGATGCTCCGATCCGACAGCCTATCGGTCTATGGGAGGACGCGGGTAATCATGGTCAGCTGCGCGGGCTTGCCCGCATAGTCGTCCACCGTCACGCCCTTGCCGTCCGGCGAAGGCTTGACGCGGGCGGCGCCGGCAAAGGTGCCTTTGCCCATGCCGATCGTGTCGATGTCCATCTCGGTGACGCTCAACTCGTAACCGGCGCGGGGCTTGGCATCAGCCTGACCGCCACCGGCGAAATACACTGGCTGGTCAGTCGCGAGCATGATGTGGGCGCCGAGATCGCGCGGCTCGAACGCCGCCCATTTCAGGTTCCATTTCTGGTCCTTGATCTGGATGTAGCCGATCACCGGCAGCTTGCGGAATGCCGGCAGGAATGCCTGATAGCCGTTGGTTCGCAGGGCGTTGACGATCGTCGTGCGATCGGACTCGCTCGTGTATTTGTCGATGTGGATCTTCAAGGTCGTCGCCGCCGCTCCCATCACGCCGGCGATCTGCACCGAGGCGCTGAAGTCAGCGGGAACGTCGGTCGGTTTGGTTTGAGAGGCGGCGGCCAGGGCGCCAACCATCAGGGTCGAAATGACGAGGCTCTTCATAACAACACAATAGCAGAGGCTGGAAGAGCTGGCTATGCGGATTCGGCATGACCCTGAAGGCTCCCGCGGAATCGCGCGCCGGTGCGACCGACGCGCCTCCCGCGGTGCCGGAAGTGCATAGCTTGGAGGGCTGAAGCGACCGACCATCAGCGCTTGAAGGCTCAGTGGCTTCTGGCGGTCATTCTGGTCGCCCCGGCGGCGCCCTCTGCGGCGGCCCAGGCGCCTACAGGTGGCCCGTCAGCCCAGCCGGCGCAGGTCGCGCCCCCGAATGATCCCTCCGATCCTGACGCGCTGATGGACCTGGGCGACCTGTTCAGGGCGGCCCGGCACAAGGATCCCAAACCGCCGCCGGATGCCGCAGATCTCGGGCGCCCGATGATCACGGCCGCTCCGATCATCGGCTCGAATCCCTCGACCGGCGTGTCGATCGGCGCCGCCGCACAGATCGCGTTCATTCGCGGCGACCCCGCCACCACTCGCATCTCGTCGATTCTCACGAGCCTCACTTACACGACCAAGAAGCAGCTGATTTTCAACGGCAGGTTCGGCATGTTCACCGCCGGCGACCGGTGGTACATCGAGGGCGACAACCGCATCCAGTTGACCGCCCAGGACACCTACGGGCTCGGCGCCAACACGCCTGACTCGGCAGCGGTGGACACCAGCTACAACTTTTTCCGCATCCACGAAACGGCCTACCGGCGGGTCCGCAGGAGCCTCTTCGTCGGCGGCGGGTTCCTGTTCGACACCCATGGCGACGTCACGGGTGCGGATGGCGCCAGCCTCGCCGGCTCACCCTATGAAACCTACAGCCTGGATCACGGGCTGCCCACCGACCGGCAGATCTCCGCCGGCCTCAGCGCGAACGTGTTGCTCGACACCCGCGACAACTCGATCGATCCGCAGCACGGAATGATGGCCAACGCGGCGTATCGCTTCTCGTTCGGCGACTTTCTGGGCAGCGACTCGGCCTGGCAATCGCTGCACCTCGAGTTCCGCGCCTACGCGCCGTTTCCCACGACGCGCCGCCAGCACCTGGCGTTCTGGTATTTCACGGAGTTGACGACCACCGGCACGCCGCCGTACTTCGACCTGCCGGCGACGGTGATGGATCTGCTGGGACGCTCGGCCCGCGGCTACCGTGACGGCCGCTACCGCGGCGAGCGCCTGATGTACGGCGAAGTGGAATACCGCACGGATCTGATGCAAAACGGGCTGCTCGGGATGGTCGCGTTCACCAACCTGACCACGCTGACGAACCTGCAGGAGGGAGAGCACCTGTTCGAGTCAGTGGCGCCGGCCGCCGGCGGCGGCTTGCGCCTGCTGCTGAACAAGCGGTCGCTGACCAATCTCTGTTTCGACGTCGCGTGGGGGAAGAGCGGCTCCCATGGCGTGTACCTGGCGATCCAGGACGCCTTCTGAGAGCCGCCGCCAGGGGCTTACTTGCGGTCGACGGTCGCGAGGATCGCTTCGGTGTAGGTGATGTCGATCTTGTCGCCCACCTTCACGCCGTCGAGGTTTTTCTTGTCGTCGACCTTGCGCGAGACGGTACGGCCGTCGGCAGTCGTCACGGTAATCGACGGAACCGCCATGTCAATCGCCTTCACGGTGACCGTCGACTTGAGCTGCACGGCCATGGTCCCGCCCGGCATGGCGCCCTTGGTCGGTGCGAGCGACGCGGACTGGCTGCCCATCGGCGCGGGCGCTCCCTCCTTCCGCAGCTGATAGACCGTCGACTCGTAGTAGGTCAGGGTGACTTTATCGCCCACCTTCAGCTCGCTGAAACGCTGAATCTCCGGACCGGCCACCATCGAATCCTCGGTGCCGTCGTCAGCCTTGAAGGTGATGTGACGGGTACTCGAGTCGATCTGGACGATGGTGGCAGTGGCCTTGACCGTGTTGCCTTTGGTGACCATCTTCTGCCCGCCGGCGAAGGCGGGCACGGCGACCAACAGCGCGGCGACGAAGAGATAATTTTTGATATTCATGCGACACACGATAGCCGGGCAGGCCGGGTCCAACTATGCAATTTCGGCACGATCGACGAGGCCGTCAAGGTCGGGCTGAAGCCGGACACTACTTCAGTTCGACTACTTCAGTTCGACTATTCGACTACTTCAGTTCGACTACTTCAGTTCGACTACTTCAGTTCGACGACGACGAGTTCGATGGCGGCGCCGGTGGCGTTTACATCTTTGTGCATCGCCCCGGCCGGCATCGGCGCCTGCCAGTAGGCTTTTCCGGTTTCGTAGTGGGTGACGGTACGGTGACCGGCCGCGTCCTCGGTGGTGAGGTCGCCACCCACAATCGCAATGACCGTGCGGTATCGATCGTGGCGATGAAGCGTCGATTCGGTATGCGGTGGAATGATGCTCTTCCACGAGACCGATCGATCGTTGTCGAATTGCGGGACTCGCTGCATCTCCGCGGCTGGCGCCTGCAGCATCGCGGCGGCGAACAGACATGCGCACCATTTCATCAGCTTCTCCTCAGGCAGGGCGGGCCCGACTTGCCGTCCCTGCGGTCCGCGCGAGTTGGCCGGACGGAGACGACCGTCACCCGGTCCCGCTCGATCGCTCGCTACGGTACAACGACTGCACCGTCGCGATGGTATCGGTCTGCGAGGCCGTCTTGTCGGCCCGATAGCGTTTCACGCGCGCAAAACGAAGCGCCACTCCGCCGGGGTAGTGCGGGCTCGCCTGGATGCCGTTGAAGGCGACCTCGGCAACCACTTCGGGCTGGACGTACACGGTGTGGCCGTCCCGGCCGATCTCGAGTTCGAGGAACTTCCTGGTCTGCCACGCGAGCATCTCGTCAGTGAGTCCCTTGAACGTCTTGCCGAGCATCACGAACCCGCCACGCTCGGCGTCCCTCGCGCCGAGGTGCAGGTTGCTCAGCGTGCCTCGACGGCGGCCGCTGCCCCACTCGGCGGCGAGAATCACGAGATCGAGGATGTGCGCCTGCTTGACCTTCAACCATTCGGCGCCGCGGCGCCCCGCGGCGTACACGCTGTCGAGCGCCTTCGCCATCACGCCCTCGTGACCGATTGCCAGCGCCCGCGCCGTGAAGGCGGCTGCCTCGTCCGGATCGGAAGTGATCAGACGCGGCACGACGTTGCCGTCTGCCGCCTGCTCGCTCAAGAGAGCAGCCCGATGCTGGAGCGGTTCGTCGATGAGCGACACATCGTCCAGATAGAGCAGGTCGAAGAACACCGGCGCGATCGGCAGTTCCGGCATCAATCGATCGACGTCGAGCGTCCGGCTGAAACGGCGCATCGTGTCCTGGAATGGCCGCGGCCTTCCATCGCGATGAAACGTGAGGGCCTCGCCGTCGAGCACGATCGCGCGGGCAGGCAGCGCCCGCGCGATCGCGACAACTTCAGGCACGGCGGCGGTGACGTCGCGCAGGTTGCGTGAATAGACTCGCACCTGATCATCGGCCTTGTGGACCTGGATGCGCGCGCCATCCAGCTTGTACTCGAGCGCGGCTTCGCCAAACGCACTGAGCGCCCCCGCCACATCGGCCGCCGAATCGGCGAGCATCGGCTGTAGTGGATGGAACGGCTGCAGGGTGAAGCGCGCCAGCCCGCTCGCGCCGGCCACCAGGACAGCGGAGGCGACGGTCGTCAAATCGCCTGCCAGCATCGCGGCGCGACGGAGCTGGGCGACCGGAATCTTCGACGCGCGGGCGACGGCATCCGCGAGAATGCTCTCGAGCGCGCCCTGCCGCAGCTCGCCGAAGAGCAGGCGGGCGAGAAAATCCTGTTCGTCCGTGGTGGCGCGTGCGAAGAGACGCCGCAGAAGCTGCGAGCGAACCGCGGCGGAGCCGGCGCCGGACACCTGCGCAAGGCGATCGAATGCCTGGTCCACGTCGCGCAGATCAAGGGACGCGGCGGCGGCGCCAGCGACATCGCGCATGGCCCTCAGTTGTGCGGCGCCAATCCCGAGCCGACCCTGTGGTAGTTCGCCGCTGAGGAAGGGCACGACAATCGCGATGTCTTCGTGCGGCAGGCGGGCGAGCAGATCTGAAAGCAGCGCGATCTTGTCGAGGCGGGACGAGGTGCGGCTCACCGCGGCGGACACCTCGACGACATCAGCGAGCCGCATCCGACGATGTTACTGGGAGACGTGCGCGCCGCGCGCGCTCAGCGCGGCTGTCGGCGGAGCCTCATGAACATCTGTCCGAACACGTTCATCGCCACGGAGCTGCGCGACGGACGGGCGACGGGTAGCGGCGCCTCGACGCCTGTCCCGCGTCGATCGCCTTCGAGTATGTCCGGCACATCGTCTTTCCACACGAGATTGTTGTGGCCGACGATGGCAGCGTGGACGCGAATCGTCGGCGCCACGCGACGATCGCCGTGGGGAAACCAGCGGCAGAATTCCTGAACGACCGCCTCGGGTTCTTCACGTATTGCTTTGGCATAAGCACGCACGAACGCACGGGCAAAAATACCAGTCGGCCACTTGGCGAGATCATTCCGCTCGAGGCCCGCGAGCAGCTCAGCAGTTATTTTCGTCTTGTTCGAAATCTGGTCGAGCGTAATGCCACGCTGCATTCGAAGACGACGGAGATTGGGGCCAAACGCGTCACGTTCGCTCATAGGTGCAAACGGATCGCAAAAAGCTGACCAGCTTAGGATCAGGAAGCAACGACGCAAACGGTACTTCCCCTGACGGTTGTACCGATGACAGCAACTGACAGGGCTCGCAACCGTGTCACTTTCCGGCGCGTGATTACGATTTTGGATGTCCGCTAGTATTCGCGGCCCGGCGGCGTCTGCTGCGGCCCGACTTTCCCAGTCACGATATCCGCTCGCGAATAGTTCTCGGCCTTCATTGGCGCACCGCTCAATCGTCGCAGCATCGCGAGTTGCCCGACGTGGGTCAGCGAATCGGCGATCGCGCCCTGAAACAGTCGCTCTGGCGCGATCGCCAGGGGCGCGTCGGACGCCAGAAAATCGTCGAACCGTTTGAGTGCAGCGAAAAACCGATCGACCTCGCGGTCCCACTCGAGCGGGGTCGCGTTGTTCCAGACTTCCGAGCCGCGGGCCTGCGACAGCGCCCAGTCATACAGGTCGCCGATGTGCGCGAGGAGCGACACCACTGTCCGCGGCGATCCGTCCGGACTGTACGAGGCGAAGCTACCAGGTGCGCCGCGCACCGCCTTTCCGCCGCGATACGCAACCGTCGCCACCGTATGCCGTAACAACGCACGTTTGTCATCCATGGGCGCACTCCCGAAATGCTGATTGCTGAATGCCAGTTGCTGATTGCTCGCGACTACCGACTCACGACTACCGCCTATCGACTATGAGACTGCAGCACGTGACCGCGCCTTCCGCCTTCGCCAGCTCGCTCGCGTCCACAGTCTGGAGCCGCAGCCCTCGCCGCGCAAGATGCTTCGCGGTGGCTGGGAAAGAAGACGGGAAGATGACCCGGTCGCGCAATCGCAGGGCGTTCGCCGCCATGGGTTCGCCGGGATCCACCGTGACGACATCGAAGCCATCGAAGATGGCCACGTCGATCCACGCCGGGTTGACGAGCAGGAGCCGCTCGTCAACAGCGGTCACCGCCGACTTCAGGTGGAGACACCCGTGAACGATGACGCCGGTCACCGAATAGCCAAACGGCTGGAGCAGACGCTCCATCTGCAGGATCGCCGCGTCATTCGTGCGGGTCGATCGCCCGACGAACACCCGGCGTCCCGCCACCAAAACGTCACCGCCGTCGATGGTCGCCGGCGCCTGGATCGTTTCGCAGCGACGCTGGCGCTCGAGCGCGGCAGCGACCGCGGCGGTTTCGACGCGACGTGATTCGGCGCCGGGGCGCGTCACAACGGCGAGTTCGTCGAACACGACCGCGATGTCCTCGACGAACACCGAGTCCGGCATATCTGCGTCCGCGTCGAGGCGTTCGATGTCACACCCCGCATCCGCCAGCGCGTGTTCGTACTCGCGGTGCTGCGCGCGCGCCACCTCGACGTCGATTGGCGAACGCGCCAGGTGGGTCAGCTCGCAGGAGGCAATCGCGGAGCTCACCGCACGCGTGATCGCGAGGGTCGACGGCATGCGCCAATCATAGTTCGAGGGAGATTTCAGATTTCAGATTTCAGATTTCAAAATCATGATTTCATGATTGCCGCGCCGAACCTGAAGAGCCGCACGCAATGTCGAATCTGAAATCAATCTGAAATCAATCGGAACTGAACTCTGAAATCTCAAAATTCCCCTCTTCGTCTACAATCCACTGACAGTGGAGGCCTGCATGAGTCTGAATTGGCGAACGCTTTCCGGCGGTCTGGCAGTCGCGGTGATGTTGGTGATCAACGGCGCCGCGCAGAACCCGCCGCCCGCTCCCGCGATGCGGTTGACCACGACGGCGTTTGCCGATGGCACGGTGATTCCTGACCGGTTCACGCAGGCCGGCGCGCAGACGTCGCCCGTGCTCACATGGACCAACGTTCCACCCGGCACGCAGAGTTTCGTGCTGCACATGCACGATCCCGACGTCGCGCGGAACAAGACGACGGACGATCAGCTGCACTGGCTGGTGTGGAACATCCCGGGTACGGCGACGGGACTACCGGAAGGCGTGCCGACCGGCGCCGATCGCCCGGACGGCAGTCGTCAGGTGAGCGCCAGCGGTCCGGTGTATCGCGGACCCGGCGCGGGCGCCGCCGGTCCGATGCACCACTACACGTTCGAGATCTACGCGCTCGACATCAAGCTCGAGACGCCGACAGCCGCCGACGCGTTCGAAACGCGCGCGAACGTGATGAAGGCGATGCAGGGACACATTCTCGGCAAAGCGGTCTACGTCGGTCTCTTCCACCGATCGCAATAACCACGTCGCGTCCGAGCACGCGGGCGTGAAAGGCCCGCGCCACATCGACGGTATCCGCATCACATCGACGCGCCCCTGTCATGGTCAGCGGCCTCGGCGGAACGCGTCGACGCTCCACGGTCCGGGACCGGCGGCCCAGATCAGCAGCCACACGAAGCAAAAAAGAATCGCGAGCTCGCCGCCGTTGTTGATCGGCCAGCGCCCTCGTGGCGCGTGCTGCGTGAAATACGCCACCGCCATTTCGCCGGCGAGTACGAACCCTGCCGGTCGTGCGAACCAGCCGAGCAACATGAGCCCACCGCCGGCGACTTCGATGTAGCCAGCCAGGCCAAAGAGCGTCAGGGGCAGCGGCGGCAGATGAAGCGCGTGGCCCGGAAACCCGAACGTCTTCTGGGTTCCGTGAACCACGAAAAGACATGCGGCGACAATTCTCAAGGCACTCAGAAGATGCGGGGTCAATCGCGACGGAGCCGGACTGCTCATTGCTCACCTGCTTTTGATAGACTGGCCGGACATTATGTACTCACGAGACGAAATCAAACTCCTCACCGATAAAGTGCTGAACATGACGAAGGCGGACGCCGTCGAGGTGTTCTTCGACGGCGGCGAACGCGCCGGCACCCGCTTCGCGAACTCGAGCATCACGGTCAACCTTGTTCAGTACGATCAGCAGCTGACCGTCAACATCCGCCACGGCAACAAGCAGGGCTCCGCCAACACGCACGAATTCGACGACGAGTCGCTGAAGGCGATGGTGGACGAAGCCGACGCGGCGGCGCTCAAGGCTCGCGACAACCCGAACCTGCCGGCGCTGGTCAAGGGACCGCAGGACTACGTCAAGGTGGACGCGGTCGTCCCGGCGACCGCCGACTTCGGTCCCGGCGAACGCGCGGCGTGGGTGAAGGAATCGGTCGACATCTGCACCAAGAAGGGCGTTCTCGGCGCCGGCTATATTCCCAAGGCGTATCAGACGACCTGTCAGGCCAACTCCGAAGGACTGTTCGCGTACTACCAGTACGCGGAGACCGGATTCGTGCTGACGTGCCGGATGGCCACAGGCGGCGGATCGGGCTGGGCCGGCATCACCGGCGCGAAGGATCTGTCGCAGGTGAACATCGCCGAACTGACCGAGATCGCCGCGAACAAGGCGCTGAAGAGTCAGAAACCGCGCGCAATCGAACCAGGCCGCTACACCACGATCATCGAGCCGCGTCCCGCGGCGCGGCTGCTCTCAACGATGATGGGCGCGTTCAACGCCGGCGGTGGTGGCGGTGGATTCGGCGGCGGTGGCGGCGGCGGATTCAATTTCGGCGGCATCGGGCGGCCGTTCGTCTCGGCTGACGGCACGCCGAAGATCGGCCAGAAGCTGTTCAGCGACAGCTTCACGTTGAAGAGCGACATCGGCAACCCGATCCTGCGGCAGACGCCGATCATGAACGACGGCGCGGCGGCCCGGCCGGTCACCTGGATCGAGAACGGCGTCCTGAAGAACGTCTACTACGACGCCAACACCGCGCGCCGGCAGAAGGTGCGCTCCGTCTGCGGCCAACCCGAACATGAGCCTGGTCGTCGAGGGATCGACGCTGTCGATCGAGGACATGGTGAAGACGACCAAGCGCGGACTGCTGGTCACCTTCTTCTGGTACCTGCGGCCGGTGGACACGCTGACGCTGCTCAACACCGGGATGACGCGCGACGGTCTCTTCCTGATCGAGAACGGCGAGATCACCGGTCCGGTGCAGAACTTCCGCTGGAACATGTCGCCGCTGGTCGCGTTCGCCAACATTTCGGCGATCGGCAAGTCGGTGCCGATTCACACCGGCGAGGCTTACGACGGACCCGGCACGGCGCTGGTCCCGGCGATTCGCGTCGAAGACTTTTACATGACTTCGGTTTCCCCCGCTGTTTAACGACGTCAAACGCAGAGACCGCAGAATACGCAGAGAATTATTGGCTCTGCGATCTCAGCGAGCTCTGCGTTGATGGTGAGAGACATATGAGCCCTACACGAAGAGATTTTCTGAAATACACCGGCGCGACCGGTCTGGTGATCGCCTCGAGCGATCTGGTTGGCGACCTGCTCGCGCAGTCGCCGAAAGGCGATCCGATGGCGTCGCCCTTCAAGGGCATGGCCGACCTGGCGCTGGGTGAAGCCAAACGCGCCGGCTGCAGCTATGCCGACGTGCGCTTCACGCGCAGCGTCAGCAGCGGCGTCAACGCCAACGGCTCGAACGACCGCTCGGCTGATGCGGGCGGTGGTGGCGGGTTCGGCGGGTTCGGTGGCGGCCGCGGCGGACGCGGCGGAGGCGGCGGCGGGCGGGCCCGCGCCGGCGGACGACCGGGCGCGGCCGGCTTCGGCGTCCGCGTCATTCACAGCGGCGTCTGGGGATTCGCCAGCAGTCCGATCGTCACCGAAGACGAGATCAAGCGAATCACGAAAATCGCGGCCGAAGTGGCCAAGGCCAGCGCCATCGCCAAGAAGATGGACATCAAGCTCGCGCCAGTGCCCGCCTACACCGCCTACTGGGCGTCGCCGATGCAGAAAGATCCAACCAGCATCGCGACCGACGTCAAGCAGGCCTACGTGCAGAAGGTCGTGGACATCGCGCTGAAGGTGCCGGGCGTCACCGGCGTCAACTGCGCGGTCGGCATCAACAACGAGTGGAAGTACTTCGCCTCCACCGAAGGCTCCTACATCGAACAGGAGACATTCGAGATCACCCCGACCTTCAACGTCTCGGCCAAGGTCGGCGACGTCACCAAGACCCGCAGCTTCGTCGGCATCCCCAAGACCGGAGGCTGGGAAGTCGCGGAAGAAAGCGAGATGGTCGAGAGCGCCGAGCGCATCGCCGCCGAAGCGGTCGAAATGACGACGGCGAAGCCGGTCGGGATGGGGCTCAAGGATCTGGTGCTGTCGCCGTCGCACGCGATGCTCACGATCCACGAGATCGTCGCGCACGCGACCGAGCTCGATCGCATCCTCGGCTACGAGGCCAACTACGCCGGCACCAGCTTCGTGAAGCTGACCGACGTCGGCAAGCTGAAATACGGCTCGAAGCTGATGAACATCACCGCCGACCGGACGATGACCGGCGGCATGGCCACCATCGGCTACGACGACGACGGCGTGAAGACGACGGAGTTTCCGATCATCCGCGACGGCATCCTGGTCGGCCTGCAGACCAACCGCGAGACCGCGCCGCAAATCGGCGAGAAGGCCAGCAAGGGCTGCACGTCAGCCTCGTCGTGGCGCGACTACCCGTTCCTGCGGATGCCGAACGTCAGGCTCGAAGCCGGACCGAAGGGATCGCCGAACACCGAGCAGATCATCGCCGACACCAAGGACGGCGTGCTCATCGACGGCCGCGGCAGCTATTCGATCGACCAGCAGCGCTACAACGGTCAGTTCGGCGGCAACTGCTTCTGGGAGATCAAGAACGGCAAGAAGACGCGGATGGTCAGCGACGTCACCTACAACGCGATCACCACCGACTTCTGGGCCAACCTGGATCTGATCGGCAGCCAGGAAACCTGGCAGATGTTCGGCACCGGCGGCGACGCCAAGGGTCAACCGACACAGACCAACAGCATCTCGCACGGTTCGCCGTACATCCGGATCAAGAAAATCATGGTGGGCGCGGCTTACGCTTAGCCATCCGGTCATTGGGGATCTGGTCATTGGGTCACTGATGGCCAGATCGACTGATGACTGACCGGCGCTAGCTCTTGTCCTTGTAGCGGATCAGGATCACCTTGAGCGTGTAGTCGGCCTGCCGGTACGGGCCCCACGGGATCTCCGGCTTGATCGACAACCCGAAATGCCGCGTGATCACGCGACCGAGTTCGAGGCCTGAACGGAACGTGGTCACGCCCGCGTGTTCCCAGTCCGTTCGCATGTTGGTGTCGGCGAGCACCCACCAGCGTCTTCTGAACGTACGGAGCAGCGTCGGCACCACCTCCGAGAAGTTGACGTCCTTTCGCGCGCTGTCGCCGGCGAACGACGCGTGCTCCTGCACCCTGATGTAGAAAAACCCGCGCGCGCCCCTGAAGAACCAGATCGGCACGACCATCGGCGCGATCTGCCACTTGCCGTTTCCGAGTACCGGTTCGGTGGCCGTGGGAAAGTTCATTCCGGTCCCGACAGCGACGCCGACGCTCCTCGTCAGCCAGGGGACGTAGAGCGCCTGTGCGTAGAGATCGCCGAGGCCTGCGGTGGTTCCGTTGCTGGGATTCGAAACGATGATCGGCATGTCGGCGCGCGTCAGCCATCCGACCTTGCCGCCGAGACCCTTGGAACTCCTCAAGAACACGCGATCGGTACGAGCGATCGTGACCGCGTTCCAGGTGTCGTTCAGGCCGTTCGTGTATTCCTCGCGAAAGGAGAGAAACACGGCTTTGGTCGGATCCTCGTCGGTCTCGGGCGATTCGTCAGTCGCGGGCGCCGGCGGGTTCGGTTTCGGCGCCTGCGTCTGGGTTTGGGATTGAGTTTGAGTTTGAGCTTGAGTGTGAGTTTGAGCTTGAGCGCGGGTCGACGCCACGGGCACAGTGATGACAGCCAGGACAATCGCAGTCGTGATTTTCATGGATATCGCGCGGCACACGCACGGTAGCTCCGAACCGCTCCCGGGGCCATGCGATTTCGGCACGGCCTGGAACGACGACATCTGAACGCAGAGCACGCGGAGTTCGCAGAGAACTCAATTCGCAGAGACGTAGTGTCCGGCTTTAGCCGGACTCGATCGGTCCGCCTGAAGGCGGAGACTACGTACTTCCGAAAGATGCTCTAGTCCGCCCTCAAGGCGGTGACCGGATTGACCGACGTCGCGCGCAACGCCGGGATGTAGCTGGCGAGGACGGCGGCCGCGGCGAGACTCAGACACACGCCAGCGTAAGTGACCGGATCGACGGCATTGACCTCGAACAACAGCGACTGCATCAGCCGTGTGAGCGCCAGCGCCGCTGCCAGCCCGCAGCCGATGCCGACGGCGACGAGGTTCAGGCCGTGGCGCACGAACAGACCGGTCACCTCCTGCCGCTGCGCCCCGAGCGCCATGCGGATCCCGATCTCGCGCGTGCGCTGCGACACCGAGTACGAAATCACGCCGTAGATTCCGGCAACGCCCAGCGCCAGCGCCATCGCACCGGCGATCGCCAGCATCACCAGCGTGAACGACGTCCGAGCCATCGAGGCGCCGACGATGGCATCGAGCGGGCGGACTCGCGCCAGCGGCAAGTTCGGGTTCACTGCCCAGACGGCTCGGCTCACTTCCTGCGTAAACGAGGACGATCCGGTCCGCTTGCTGCGGATCACGAACGCCATGTTTCGCCCGACGAACACCTCCTGTCCGCTGAAGTGCGTCATCAAGATCGGCCAGAACGCGGTTGACGGCGCCTTTTTGTCCACGCCTTCGTCGCGCTCGTCGCCGACAACGCCGACCACTTCGCGCCAGGACGACGTCGAGTTCTCGCGAATCTGTTTGCCGATCGCGGCTGACGGGTCCTTCCACAACTCGCGCGCAACGTTTTCTGAGACCAGGGCGACCGGATGTTTGTCGTAGACATCCGACCAGGTGAAATCCCGTCCGGCCACCAGCGTATTTCCCATCGTCTTCAGCAGGCCCGGCGACAGAAATTTGAAGAGGCGGATCGGCGGCAGCTGGCCCTCACCGTAGGTCTTGTCCGCCGCGAAAATCGCATCGTGCCAGCCGGAGTTGGTCATCGGCACGATCGAGGAGAGCCCGACTGAGGTGACGCCGGGGACGGCGGCAATCTTGTCGAGAATCGCCTCGAACATCCGTACCACCCGTTCCTCGTCCTTGACCTGCGCCTCCGGAATTCCGATGTGCAGCGTCAACAGCTCCTGCGGATCGGTGAATCCGGGCTGCACGTGTCGCAGCGCCTGAAAGGTGCGGATCATCAGGCCGGCTCCGACCAGCAGCACCAGCGCCAGCGCCACCTGCACGACCACCAGCGTGCTGCGCGCGCGATGACGCTCGCGACTGGCGCTCGCATTGCGGCCGCCGCCGCGCAGGCTCGACGCGACGTCGGGTCCCGCGAACTTGAACACGGGAATGATCCCGAACAGCAGGCCGGCGACGATGGAAATCCCGAACGTGAACGCCAGGACGGCCGGATCGATCGCGATGTTGTCGAGACGAGGAAGGTTCGCCGGCGCCAGCGCCAGCAGCGCGCGGACGGCGCCGAACGCGAGCCCGAGTCCCGCGACGCCACCCACCAGCCCGAGCACGACGCTCTCCGCCAGCAACTCGTAAGCGATGCGGCCGCGGCTGGCGCCGAGCGCGGCGCGAACCGCCAGTTCCTGCCGCCGGCCCTCCGCGCGCACCAACAGCAGGTTCGCGACGTTGGCACACGCAATCAGCAACACCATACCGATCGTGCCCATCAGCACCCACAGTACGGATCCGACGTCGCCGATCACGTCGGCCTTGAGCAGCCGCGGCTCCGGCGCAATCTTCGCCTCGACGAACATCTGCACGTTCATGCCAGGGAACGGCGGAAAGCGCGCCATCGCGACGGGAATGAGCCGCGCGGTTTCGGCGGTCACCTGTTCGAGCGACACGCCGGGCTTCACCCGCGCAATGGCGGTGTAGCTGAAGTTGCCGAGGCGCACCTTCTCCCGATCGAATCGAAACGGCAGAAACAGCGACGCCTTCTGATCGATGAACTGAAACGAATCGGGCAGGACGCCGATGATTTCGCGCGCCTTACCGTCGAGCATGACCCGCCGCCCGATCACCGACGGGTCGCCGCCGAAGCGCGAACGCCAGTAGCCGCCCGACAAGATCACTGTCTCGACGCCGGCCGGCGAGTCGTCTTGCGCGGTGAAAAGGCGGCCAA
Organism: uncultured Acidobacteriota bacterium; assembly: GCA_963711765.1. Lineage (GTDB taxonomy): Bacteria > Acidobacteriota > Vicinamibacteria > Vicinamibacterales > CAVVIG01 > CAVQFC01. The sequence continues at coordinate 1,211,091 of CAVQFC010000002.1, forward strand.
TGACCGGTTTCACGCCAAGCATCGGCAGCATGCCGTCGGTCACGTCCACGGCGCGCACCTCTTCCGGCTCGGCGAGGCCGGTGACGGTGACCGCGTCGCCCGTCCACATCGCCACATCCTGAAACACCCGGCCGCCATCGTCACGGTAGGTGAAGTACAGGAACGGAGCGGCACCGGCGTGATGCAGGTTCAGGCCAATGGCCGAATGGTCGAGGACGAACAGCTCGTCCGGTTTTGGATACGGCAGCGGCTTCAGCAGCACGCCGTCGACGACGCTGAAAATCGCCGCGTTGGCGCCGATGCCGATGGCCAGCGTCAGAATCGCGATGCCGGTAAAGACCGGCAGCTGCAACAGGCGGCGGACGATGTGATTCAGTCGCATAAGTCTCAATTCGGGACGGGGACGGTCAGGTCCGTCGAAAGTTAGACGGATGGCCGGTCGCTTTCGATCACCGCTTGTCGTCCTGCGATAAACTCGGCTCATGCGTCGACTACTGCCTGCCCTGCTCATCGTCGCGCTCGCCGTACCAGTTGGCGCGACCCGACAGCCTGTGCGTGCCCGTCACGGCATGGTCGTGGCGATGGAGTCGATCGCCGCCGACGTCGGCGTGTCGGTCCTGCAGAAGGGCGGCAACGCGATCGACGCCGCGGTGTCGGTCGGTTTCGCGATGGCGGTGACGCACCCGTTCGCCGGCAATCTGGGCGGCGGCGGCTACATGCTGATCCGCCTCGCCGACGGCCGCACGACGTTCATCGATTTTCGCGAACAGGCGCCTGAAAAGGCGTCCCACGACATGTATCTCGACGCTGGCGGCAATCTGACCAGGGCCAGCATCGAGGGCTGGCGGTCGTCGGGAGTGCCCGGCACCGTCCGGGGGTTTGAGATCGCCGTGAAGAAGTACGGACGCCGCACCTGGGCCGAGAACCTGGCGCCGGCGGTGGAGCTGGCGTCGAAGGGTTTCCCGGTGTCCTACCCGCTCGCCGAAGGGCTGAAGGGATCGAGAAGCCTGGCGAGCTCGCCCGAATCGAGGCGAATCTTCCAGAAGGACGGAGCGTTCTACGACGTGGGGGATACGTTGGTCCAGCCCGATCTGGCGGCGACCCTGCGGCGAATTTCCGCCAACGGACCGAACGAATTCTACGAAGGCGAAACCGCGGCCCGCTTCGCCGACGAAATGGCGAAACACGGTGGCCTGATTACGCGCGCCGATCTCAAGGGTTACAAGGCGATCGAGCGAACGCCGCTGACCGGCACCTACAAGAACTACACGGTGATCAGCGCTCCGCCCTCGAGTTCAGGCGGCATCGTCCTGCTCGAGATGCTCGGGATTCTTCAGGGCACCGGGTACGAAAAGGGCGGCCTTGGATCAGCGTCATCGATTCACTACCTCGCCGAAACGATGCGCCGCGCCTATGCGGATCGCAACGAATACCTCGGCGATCCGGACTTCGTGAAAGTGCCGATGGCAGGACTGCTCGATCCGGCATACCTGGCGAAGCTGCGCGCCAGCATCGATCCCGAACGCGCGACGCCTAGCGCTGACGTTCGGCCGGGGCGGCCGGTCGGCAGCGAGAGCATGGAGACGACTCATTATTCGGTCGTTGACGCCGAGGGGAACGCGGTAGCGGTCACCTACACGCTGAACGGCGGCTACGGCAACGGCATCACCGTGCCCGGCCTCGGCTTTCTCCTCAACAACGAGATGGACGACTTCTCGTCCAAGCCGGGTTCGCCCAACATGTTCGGCCTCGTGCAGGGTGAGAACAACGCGATCGCGCCGCACAAGCGGCCGCTGTCGGCGATGACGCCGACGATCCTGCTGAAGGACGGCAAGCTGTTCATGACCGTCGGCGCACCGGGCGGATCGCGGATTCCGACCGCCGTTCTGCAGGTCATCCTCAACGTCGTCGACTTCGGCATGAACGTCCAGGACGCGATTGACGCGCCGCGCATTCATCATCAGTGGCTTCCGGATCGACTGTCGCTCGAACGCGGGATCTCGCCCGACACGGTGGCGCTGCTCAAGAGCCGCGGCTACGAGGTGGACTACGCGCCAGGCGTCGTGCTCGCGCAGACGGCGGCGATCGTCAGCGACGGTGGATGGCTGCAGGGAGGATCGGACGGCCGCTCGGCGGCGGGCAAGGCTGTCGGATACTGAGGTGATTGCGATGCGCGCTCTGATCCCAATCGTCATCGTCGCACTCCTGATCGGCACGACGCCGGCGGCCGCCGCGGACTCCCAGGTCGAGCGCGCCAGCCTCACCGGGTTGACCGCGATGAGCGTCGTCGTCGAGGAACTGGGGCCGCTCGCGGCCAAGGCGGGACTCTCCACCGACGCGATGCAGAAGGACATCGAGGGACGGCTTCGACAGGCGGGGCTGTCGATCACGTCAGACGCGGACGCGTACGTCTATGTCCATGTGACCGTCGCCGATCCGGGCGGAACGCTGCCGATCCCTTATGTCGTGGATGTGTCGCTGATGCAGGAGGTCACGCTGCCACGAGGCGTGAAGACGCGGACCCCGCTGCAGTGCCCGACCTGGAGTGTGAACCGGCTCGGACTGACCAGCACCGATCGACTGCGTCCGCTGATCACCGAGCGCGTCAACGAGTTCGTCGATCTGTTCGTGACCGCCTACCGGTCGGTGAATCCGAAGTAGTGGGTGAAACCGAAGTAGTGTCCGCCTTCAGGCGGACCTCGAAGGCCGGCTGAAGCCGGCCACTACGTTCGACCGCGCTAAAACGCGAAGTATGGCCCGGTGCCGCCGGGCGTACTCTGCCCCTCGATTGCCGTGAAGACGGTGCGGCCAAAGAAGAACGACAACCCCCAGTCGAAAGTACCAGCGTTTGGACCGGCAACCTCGTTGAACGCGTTGAAATTGCTGTTGAGGGCTTCCACGTTGCCGACGTTGAACGTCACCGCGGCGTTCGTGCCGTTGATGCCGCGGATCGTCGCCGACTGCGTCTGCAGCGTTGCCGGACAGTAAAAATCGACATAGTTCGGGCACAGCGGCAGGCCAGTGGTGAAGCTGTCCAGGAAGAAAATGCCGTTGGAGCCGGAGTCGATGAAGGTCGACGAGTAGGTCTGACCGTTGTAGATCGTCGGCAGCGTGCCGGCGCCGTCAACCGTCAACACCTTCGCGGCGCCAAGCGCGTTATCGCTCTGGGTCCCGATGCCGAAGATCATCATCCCGGTTGACGTCAGTGCGCCGCCGGCCGGCAGCGCCGGCAACTGGATCAGCACACCGTTGTTGTCGGTTGGAAACAGCCAGACCGGATTCTGCAGCTGCCGCGTCAATGATTCGGCCGTGATCACGCATCCCGAGGACGGGCACGCGTAGTAGAGGCCGGGATTCCCGGCGCCGGTCGTGACGCAGGCGCCGCCGCAGTCCTGACGAAAGAGTCCGACACCGAGGATGCCGTTGGCGCCAAGCTTGGCGAGTGTGTCTTCCGGATCGCCGACGGCCGAACAGGCGGACGGAATCGCTGGCGCGTTCGGTCCACCGATCACCTGAATCGGCGCACTGCTCGCCTGCTCGCCGCCAAGCTTGATGTCGGCGGTCTCGATCGGTCCCCACGTCACACCGTCGAGAAACTGACCGCACTCCACGACCGGCGCGCCGGTCGCGGTGGTCTGCGCCGGAAGACTCACGGTCAGCGCGCTCGACAGCACGCGCAGGCCGCTCGACCCGGTGTCCACCAGCACGCCGCTGATGGTCTGGCACGCGGACGCTGACCCCGGCGCGCAAATCGTCACGCTGGTGAATACGCCGTTCAAGTAATCGTTGTTCGGCCCGGCATTGACGGTGATCGACTGAAAGTTCTGCACCGGCGCCGGCGTCGAGGAATCGCTCGACGAGCCGCATTCGGGCGACATCACGGCAACGATCATGAACGGGATCGCTAAGGTTCGCAGCATGGCTTAACGAATAGCCTCGAGGCGAACGCCTTGCGGCAGCATCGCTGGAATGTAGGCGCGTCCGGTGAAGGCGCGCGCGTGGCCGCGCATCTGCACGACCAGGCCGGGCTGGTTGATGGACGCGACGCCCCGGGTGCTGCGCGCGTTCGGCGCCCGCATCGCCGCCTGATATTGCTCGAAATGATCGCCAAGCACCTGACGGAGGTCCGGCAGCCATGGTCCGTCCCATGCGACCGCGAACACCGTCCCGGACGAATTGACGTACTCACGCACCATCGTGCCGGTGGCGGCGCGAATTTCGTGAAGGGCGTAGCCGTCCGTCGTGACCATGCGCATCAGCGCGCCCTTGATGTGTACGCGATCGGCGTCCACGGTGGCGACCGTTCCCCCGAGCGCCGCCGATGCGCGCGACGGCAACGCCAGCATCAGGAGGACGAACGCGCCGCGGGCGAATCGAGCCACCGGCCTGCAACTCATGTAGAACGCTCCCTGACGGTCAGAATAGCAGTAAAATCGCCGCCACGTCCTGGCCTATCGTTGGAGTGAGCCTATGAAGCTGCTGATCCGAATCACTGGTCTCGTCGTTGTCGCTGCCATTGGCCTGGTGGTCCGGGCGCAGGAACCGGCGACGGCCGTCGAACCTTTGCGCTTTCATCACGTGCACTTGAACTCGGTGAACCCGGAGGCGGCAGCGGCGTACTATCCGAAGCCGTTCGCGAAGTCGGCCGTGGCCACCACCTACAACGGATTCGCCGCTGTGAAGACGGGTGACGTGTACCTGCTCTTCTCCAAGGTCGCGACCACGCCGCAGAACGAGCTGACCGGTCCGCAGACGTCAGTGTGGCATTTCGGATGGAATACGCCTGACTCCCAGGCCTACGACAAGCACTTTCGTGAAATGGGACTCGAAATCGCGCAGATGTGGGACGCGGCGGACGGCAAGCTGGTGGACATGTCGAGCGACACGCTGCCTGGTCTGCCGACGCAGGAGCAGATTCTCGAGATGCGCGCCAAGGGCACGCAGCCGACCCACGTCGGTGGATTCGGGTATCTCCGCGGTCCCGACGGTGCGATGATCGAGAACGCGCAGGCCGGCACGACCGAGCGCTTCAATCACGTGCACATGTATCACGAACATCCGCGCTGCGCGATGGAATGGTACGAGACGCACCTGGGAGCCACCCGGCCGCGCGGGCGCGGCGGCGCGGCTCCGGCCGAACCGGCGGGCGGCGATTGTCACACCAAACTCTATTCACCGCCGACGTGGCCGTCATTCGCGAAAACCGGATTCGTCCGGGATCCGGCCGGCGGCGTGTTGTTCGGGGACATTTCGATCTCGATCCGTCCGTGGCCAGGTGGCGGCCTGGTCAGCCCGCGCGGCAAGATTTACGACCACTGGGCGCTCAGCACCGCGGATCTGAACGTCACCGTCGCGCGGCTGAAACGCGAGAACGTGAAATTCATCGAGGAGATCCACCCGTGGGGCAACTCACGAGCGGCGATGATCGAGGGACCCGACCGCATCGCGATCGAAATCGTCGAGGTGAAATAGGAGACGACTACTTGACCGCCGTCACCATAATCTCGACGAGCGCGTTGCCGCCGGCCAGCTTCGACACGCCGAACGTGGTCCGCGCGGGTGCGTCGCTCGGGAACATCGGCGTGTAGCCGCCGTTCATGTCGCCGAACTTCTGCACGTCCGTCACGAACACCCACGACTCGACGATGTCCTTGTAATCGAAGCCCGCGGCTTTGAGTGCCGGACCGAACCGCGTCAGCGTCTCGGTCGCCTGCGCCTTCATGTCGCCCACATTCGCAGCGGTATTGCCGGTGCCCCCGGAGATGAACAGCCGGTTCCCGACCTTGATCGCCGGGCTGAAATTGGGACCCGCGGTTCCGGGCGTCCCGTCGGCGCGCGCCGGGATGATGATCTCGCGCGGCGACGATCCCTTGATCGCCATGAACGTGATCTCGACATCAAAGGTCCCGGGAGGCGCGTCTTCGTAGGTGACACGGGTTGGACGATCCTTCTCCCAGTTCACCTTGTACGCGTCGTTCATGGCCGCGAACTCCTTGATGTCGCGCAGCACGACGTGGCTCGTGACCGTATCGTCCAGCGACATGCCAGCCGCGCTCAGGATTTCCTTCGCGTTGGCCATGATCGTCCTGGTCTGCGTCGGGACATCGCCGGCGACCTGCGTATTGTCCTTGCCGCTGCGCGAGACCAGTCCGGACATATAGAGCGTGTCACCCGATTTGATTGCGTAGCTGTACGGGCTGGTCGGCTTCATCCAGCCGGCCGGCAGAATTACCTTCCGTTCAGCGCCGTTCGGCACCGCCGTCACCTGAATCTCGACCAGCGCGCCGGTCCGGACCATGCCGCCGATGACGGTCGTGCGCGCCGGCGGGTCGCTCTTGAACTGCTGGCGATAGATCTGATCAACCGCCGCGAAGTCAGCCGCATTCTGCAGCATCACTTTCGCCGTCACCACGTTGTCGAGCGACGAGCCGGCCTTACCGAGCAGGTCGCGGATATTGTCGAACGCCTGCTTGGTCTGACCGGCGACGTCCGGCGCCAGCCCGCCCTTTGCGTCCGTCCCGAGTTGACCTGACACGTAAATCGTGCCGCCTGCAGTAATCGCCGGGCTGTACGGCGGCGTTTGACCGGCTGCCGGCCGGACGAACTGCTTGGCGCCTCCCGACTGGGCGGACAGGCTGACGACGACGGACGACACGAGAAGAGCGGCGATTTTGACGATGCGCATGGCCGAGAGTATAGCGCCACATCGGGTAAAGGAGGCCAGCGAACGATCCGGTTCGTCCCAGCGTCTAGAGTAGAAACCGTCAGAGGAAAGGGACCGCCATGACCCGTATGCTGGCATTCACGATCACCGCGGCGCTGTTCACCATGCAGCCGGCACCGAGCGCTGCCCAGCCGCCTGCAGATCCCGGCGCACTGGTCTCCACCGCCTGGTTGCAGCAACACCTCTCCGACCCGCACGTTCGTATTGTCGCCACCGGCGATCGGGGGCGGTACGATCGAGGTCACATCCCGGGCGCGCGATTCGTGGAACACATGGACACGGTGGCCGGACCCGGACACCGGCTGCCCCCGCCCGCAACCCTGGCCTCGATCTTCGCGAAGGCCGGTGTCACTGACGGCGTCCGCGTAGTGCTCTACGGCGACGCCCCGATGACGACCGGATGGGTGTCGTCGGCGCTGGCGTCCACGGGGCACGGCGCCGACATCTCGATGCTCGATGGCAGCGTCGAGTTGTGGCGCGCTGAGGGTCGTCCGGTCGAAACGACAATGCCGCCGGCGGCGGACGGTGTGCTGACGGTGCGGCCGGCGCCGGACTTCCGCGTGGACGCCGCCTACGTACGCAGCAAGCTCACCGCTCCTGATGTGCACGTGCTCGACGTGCGGACCACCGGCGAATGGAACGGTGGTCACCTCCCGGGCGCGACGCTGATCCTCTGGCAGGATTTGTACGCGGACCAGCGCACGCTGAAGTTCAAGTCAACGGACGAGTTGCGTGCGCTGTTCGAAAAGGCCGGTCTCAAGCCGGGTCAGGAAGTGGTGACGTATTGCGCGGTCGGCATGCGCGCCAGCCTGATGTACTTCGTGGCGCGCGCGATCGGCCTCCCCGCGCGTGTCTACCTGGGATCCTGGGACGACTGGAAGACGGACGCTGCCAATCCCATCGTACGATAGAGCAGTTTTCACAACGCCGTTGAGACGCCGATGGCGCGACTTTCGGACTGCCTTTTCGCGCCGGCACGCACGATCACTGCCGATCAGTCAGTGACAGTAGACTGACGCAGAATGTCCCCCTGGAATTCATCCGTTTCCGGCGCCCCGCATTCAAACCCGTGGCGCCTGAGAATCGCGTTTCTCTGCCTCGCGCTCATCGGCGTGCTGATCGCCGGCTATTCAGCGCGGCGCGTGCTGTTGCTCAACGTCGCCAGAGTAGTCCTGGACCGCGATGCCGCACTCGTCGCCCAGGAAAAGGAAGATGGCATCGCCATCGTCTTCGGCGCGCGCCCGTCGGCGTGGATCACGCCGATGAAGAATCTGATGAACCCGATATGGCAGCCTGTCGGGGCGACGGGCGTCAACTATTACACCTTTGCGGGACCCGCTGGGGTGCTACGTTCCTATAGCGAACGGTCTAACCCTACGTCTCCCTATTACCAGGCCTGGGTTGGCGGGTACATCACCAAAAGGCAAGATGGGACGTTACCGGCCGACCTGACGGCGTGGGCGAAGCAAGTGACGGAACTGGATCAACGCTCGTGGCTTGCAGCCATGGGCGACCCCCATCCGCTGGCCGACTTCTCTGTGCCCACAGCGGTCCAGAGGGTCGTGATCGATGGTCACGCGTTGCAGTTATGGCACGGCACCATGCGCAGCCATAGCGACCTGACTGACCATCCGGAAAGCCCTCTTGCGACCCTGGTCGGGATGCCACCTAAGGCGTCGTGGCCCGCAGGCGCTCGCTCGTTTCACGACCTGACGCTTGATGGCTACTTTGTGTGCTGGTCCGACTCGACACGCAACGTTTCGGTCGTCATCTACGCAGTCGCCACGATACCGTCGGCTCAGTCTGCCGGTCAGCCTGACGAGACTGGTCGTATCCAGGAGGAGCTCCTGAGCATGATGATGGTCGTGAAACTCGACTCCGTCCGGTGACCGCTGGCGCGATAGGCTCAAGTCATGCTGTGCGTCACGACGCCCGTGATCGAAACCGCGCGCCTCGTGCTGCGCCCGCTGGAGCTCGCTGATGCCGACCAGGTCCAGCAGATCTTCCCAATGTGGGAGGTCGTGAGACACCTCGCGGCCGTGGTGCCCTGGCCCTATCCGCCCGACGGCGCGCGCCAGTTCTACGAACACGTGGCGCTGCCGGCGATGGCGCGCGGCGAGGAATGGAACTGGTCGATCCGGCTGCGAACCCACCTTGGTCAGGTCATCGGATCGATCCGGCTGAAGGCGGAAGGCGACGGCGAGAATCGGGGCTTCTGGCTCGGCCTGCCATGGCAGGGTCAGGGTCTGATGACCGAGGCGAGCGAGGCGGTCACCGACTTCTGGTTTAACACGTTGAAATTTCCCGTGCTGCGCGTCGCCAAGGCGATGGCCAATTCCACGTCGCGGCGCATTTCCGAGAAGCAGGGCATGCGCCTCATTGCAGTTGTCGAGCGCGACTACGTCGCCGGCCGGCTGCCCTCGGAGCTCTGGGAGATCACGGCGGAGGAATGGAACGCGCGACCGCCCGTTTGTCCCGTTGCGCCAGAGCCCAGTGTGCGCTAGAGTCGGCGCGATTCAGACGTCGCGTTCGGGAGCCGCCCGCCGCCGCTGGATCATCAATGGAGGGTCGGTCATGAAGCGAATGCTTGTGATGTCCTCGGTCGTCATCGTCAGCGCGCTCGCGGTCACCGCCTGGCAGCAGCGATCGGTTGAGGCGCAGGCACCAGGCGGACGCGGCGCGGCCCAGGCCGCCGCGGCCGAAGCCCGGGCCAGGCAGGAGGCGATCGAAAAAGACACGCCGCAGCTCACCTTCACCGAGGAAATTCTGCCGCTGACCATTCCCGATCACACCATCGGCGAAACCGAAGGCGTGTCGATGAACTCGAAAGGCCATCTGTTCGTCTACTCGCGGACCGGCAAGGGCGGTAGCGCCCGCGGCGGCACCGCTGCGGAGCTGTTCGAGTTCGATCAGAACTACAAGTTCGTGAAGATGTGGGCGCCGGACAGCTATGGCGCGTCGTTCGCGCATTCGGTTCGCATCGACAAGTACGACAACGTCTGGTTCGTCGACGAGGGGTCGTCGATGGTCGTCAAGATGGATCCGAACGGCGTCGTGCGCATGAATCTGGGGCGCAAGCCGGAAGCGATCGATTACCTCGAACGCTTCCTCGAGCGCGGCGAGAAGGACACCGAGCGATTCACCGCCGGCACGATGGGCACCTTCAACCGTCCCACCGACGTCGCCTGGGACGCCGACGACAACATCTACATCAGCGACGGCTATGGCAACTCGCGCTTCGTCAAGATCCTGAAGAACGGCAACTGGGTCAAGGCCATCGGCACGCGCGGACCGGGCGCCGGCCAGTTCAATACGCCGCACGGCATCGCCTCCGACGGCCACAACATCTACGTCGCCGACCGCGGCAACAACCGGATTCAGGTCTACGACACCAACATGGAGTGGAAGGCGAACTACGGCAGCATCGGCGCGCCGTGGAGCGTCCAGGTCACGCCGAAGTACATCTACAGCGGCGACGGCACCGGCAAGATCTACCGGCTCGATCATCAGACCGGCAAGCTGCTCGGCTGGATTCAGTCCGGCATGAATCAGGGTCAGACCGGCTGCATCATCCACGAGCTGCACGCCGTGTCGGACAACGTGCTGATCAAAGGTTCCTGCTCGGAGTGGAACGTCGAGAAAATTACGTTCAAGAACTAGCTGCGACGCGGCGGAGTCAGCCGAGTGATTCGGCAATCAGCTCGACGTCGGGATTCTGGCGCTGGTAGTAGCCGACCTCCCATTCCGACGCGAACAGGAACACCTTGCGCTCGTGGCGATCGACCGCCACCGCGCCGGCTCCGCCCGGCGCCGGCGCCGGCTTGGTGGGATCGGCCAGCCAACGCGCAGCCGTGTAGGTTGACGCGTCGACCTGCACCTCGACACCGTACTCGGTCTGAAGCCGGCTGGTGATCACGTCGAACTGCAGCGCGCCGACGACGCCGACGATCGGCTCGCGGCGGCCGGTCGTGACGTAGAACACCTGCATCAGCCCTTCTTCCTCGAGCTGGCGGAGCCCTTCGTCGAACTGCTTGTAGCGAGTGTCCTGCAGGCGCACGCGGCCGAAATGCTCGGCCGCGAAAGCGCGGAACGCCGGGAAGCGGCACCGGCGCGCCGGTGTGCAGGGTGTCGCCGATCGCGAACTGACCTGGATTGACGAGGCCGATGATGTCGCCGGCGTAGGCCTCGGTGACGGTCTCGCGATCGCGGCCGAAGAAGCGGTAGGCGCGCGTGGCGCGGACCGCGCGCCCGAGCCGGCTGTTCGACACCGCCATGTCCTTGGTGAACTTGCCCGAGCAGACGCGCACGAAGGCGACGCGGTCGCGATGACGCGGGTCCATGTTCGCCTGGATCTTGAAGACGAAACCGGTGAACCGCTCGTCGGTCGGTTCGATCGATGCCGGTGTCGCTCAGTCCGCGGCTGCGGCGGCGGCGCCAGTTCGACGAGCGTCCGCAGGAACGGCTCGAGGCCGAAGTTCGTCATCGCGCTGCCGAAGAACACCGGCGTCTGGCGTCCCGCGCAGGTATTCGCTGACGTCGAACCGCGTGCCGGCGGCGCCGATCACGTCGAGCGACTCGCGAAAGTGCGCGTAGGCGTTGTCGCCGATCAGCGCCTTCGCATGCGGGATCGTCGAGATCCGAGACGTCCACCGGCGCGCGATACTGCCCCTGCGCTTCGCGCTCGTAGAGCAGCAGGTGCTGGCGCTGGATGTCGTACACGCCGCGGAAATTTTCGGCGTTGCCGACCGGCCAGTTCACCGGCGCCGCGGCGATGCCGAGCGTGCGCTCGATGTCGTCGAGCAGCTCGAGCGGATCCTTGCGCCGGGCGATCGAACTTGTTGATGAAGGTCAGAATCGGCAGGCGATGACGCCGGCAGACCTCGAACAGCTTGCGCGTCTGGTCCTCGACGCCGTTGGCCGCGTCGATCACCATCACGACGCTGTCGGCGGCAATCAGCGCGCGGTAGGTGTCTTCGCTGAAATCCTTGTGGCCAGGCGTGTCGAGCAGCGCCATGCGCCGCCCCTCGAGCTCGAACTCGAGCGCCGCCGCGGTGATCGAGATGCCGCGCTCCTGCTCGAGCGCCATCCAGTCGGAGGTCGCGTGCTTGCGCGCCTTGCGTCCGCGCACCGCGCCGGCCAGCTCGATCGCGCCGGCGTAGAGCAGCAGCTTTTCGGTCAGCGTCGTCTTGCCGGCGTCCGGGTGCGAGATGATCGCGAACGTCCGCCGCCGCGCGACTTCGCGTTCGAGCTCGGACTGCAGGGAAACATCGAGGGGCACGTGGATAAGTTTACCGTGGCTTGGCCGATCTACTGCACTCCGCGCTGGCGATCGCGCCACGGCCGCAACACGGTGTAGACCGGCACCGCGGTGATGCTGACGCGCGCGACCGCGATCAACTTTCGTTTCCCCAGCCGGCCGAGGCCGTCCTGAACACCACGTTTCGACAACCCGGTGGCCTCGGCGATGTCGAGCAGTGCAATCTGCACTGTCGACTTACCGGCCCCGTGGGTGCGGCGCCAGAAAAACAGGTAGACCAGAAACGCTGAGGGCTGCCGGTCGTGACCGACCAGATCGGACATCAGCGCGTCGACGATGTAAGGGTCGAGGGCGATCGGCGTCATGGCGGCGACTCTGGCAACTGCTGCCATAGTAACGGATTCACGCCTTGCAGCCAATCACAAGGCGATCGATGATGCCGGCCAGGAGAAGACCAATGACCATCAAGGCCATCAAGTTCGCCAGCATCCCGGTCCGCGATCAGGACGCGTCGCTCGAGTTCTACACCAGCAAGCTCGGATTCAAACTGATCACCGACAGTCCGTTTGACGGCTCGCAGCGCTGGATCGAACTCGGCCTGCCGCGGGCCGACACCAAGCTGGTGCTGTTCACCGCACCCGGCCAGGAGTCCATGATCGGCGGTTTCATGAACGTCACCTTCTGCGCCGACGACGTGGAGGCGACCGCCAGGGAGATGAAGGCCCGCGGTGTCGAGTTCGTCCAGGAGCCGCAGAAGGCGGACTGGGGCACGGCCGCAATCTTCAAGGACTGCGACGGGAATCAGTTTGTACTGTCAACACCCTAGATGATCTGAGGATCTGAGGATGTGAGGATCTTTGGATTTGTTTGAGGATCTGAACGCATCTGAGATCCTCAGACAAATCCTCAGATCCTCAAGTCCTCAGATCCTTAAATGACGAGTGGCCTTCAGCGCAGGTTTTTGTCGAAGAAGGCCATGTACCGCTGCGTCGCGAGCTTCGCCGCCGCCTCGTCGTAGCGCGGCGTGGTGTCGTTGTGGAAGCCGTGCTGGGTGCCGTCGTAGACGAACAGCTCGTACTTCTTGTGATTCGCCTTGAGCGCGGCTTCGAACGCCGGGATGCCGTTGCCGACGCCCGCGTCGTTCTTCGGGTCGGCGTACATCAGCATCAGCGGCGCCTGGATCTTCGCCGTATCCTCAGCGCTCGGCTGACGGCCGTAGAACGGCACGCCGGCGCCGAGGTCGGGCAGCCGCACCGCCAGCTGGTTGACGATGCCGCCGCCGAAGCAGAAGCCGATTGCGCCAATCTTGCCGCTGCATTCCGGCCGCGCCTTCAGCCAGGCCGCGGACGCCACGAAGTCCTCCATCATCTTCGGACCGTTGACCTCGCGGAACTTCGCCGCGCCCTTCTCGTCGTCGCCGGGATAGCCGCCGACCGAGGTGAGGCCGTCCGGCGCGAACGCGACGAAGTTCGCCACCGCGAAGCGGCGCGCGACGTCTTCGATGTACGGATTCAGGCCGCGGTTCTCGTGGATCACGAGAATGCCTGGCAGCTTGCCGCTGGTCTTCGCCGGGCGCGCGAAATAGCCCTTGATGCTGCCGTTGCCCTGCGGCGACGGCACCGACTCGTAGTCGGTCTTGATCCGGGCATCGTCCTTGGCGACCTGCTGCGCCAGGGCGTAGTTGGGCTTCATGGTCTCGTAGATCGCCGCGACCGTCAGGCCGCCGACCGCGAACTTGCTGGCACGATCGAGAAAGGCGCGGCGGCTGATGTCGCCGTGCTGGTATTCGTGAAAGAGGTCGAGGAGTTCCTGCGGATAGTCGGATGCTTTCTTGCGTTCCATGACGGCTACTCCTTCTGTTCCGGCTATTCTGACCTATCTTGACGAGACGGTGTAGCGGACCAGCACGTCCTCGACGAAATCGCCGGCGATGCGCTGATCGCCGGAATAAAAGATCAGCGTCGTGACCATGAGGCCGCCGTCCTGCCGCTGCGAGGACTCGAACGGCCGGCCGAAGGCGCGCTCGGCCTCGGCGCGCGACATCCCTTTTCGCAACTGACTGATGTCTCCGGAAGGCGGGGCCGGCGCGGAGGGCGGAGGCATCGGTCGAGGCAGCGGAGCGCCCATCGGCACCGGCGGCTCCGGCCGCACTTCCTCGGGCCGGAAGTTGACGTATTCGGCGAGCACCGCGACCACGTCCTCGGGCGCAAACTCAGCCGGCACGCGATCCGCAAAACGCAGATTGAACCGCGATCCGCCGTGCAGCCGTTCGTCCGCCACCCGCGCGCGCTTCACTTCCTCGATGCGCTCGCGCTCGGCCATGATGCGGCGGTTCTCGCGTTCGCGGCGGTTGCGGAGATCGTCGAGCTCGTGCTGCAGGTCGCGGCGCTTGTCGCGATCGTCCTCGTCGTGGACACGCTTCTCGAGATACTTCTCGCGATCGCTTTTCTCGACGAGCGGAATGTTGGCAGAGGTGCTGGTATCGTCGCCGAAGGTCCCGAAGCCGCCGCCTGCGAGCTGAAACTCGATCAGGTCCTTCTTGACCTTCACCAGGGTGATCATCACCGGCTCGCCCGCATGGACGGCGGTACCGTACCGCTTCAACGAGTCGCGATAGCGGTTCAGATCGATGGCGGCAGCACCGTTGACGTGGACGTCGATGCCATCCTGGGTGCCCGGCATGTCGATGCGGGCGGCGACCTGATGACCCTCGAAATAGGCTTTCAGGGCGGCTTCACTCTGCCCGGACGCCGGGGTCGCGAACACACCTGCGACGGCGCACGCTGCAACGACGACCCGGACCGAGTGGAGACGTGAAGTGGTCATCAAGGGTCCCTATTATAAGGATCCCTTGAGATATCGGCCGATCGGCCGGGTGGCTTAGTTCCTTCCTGCGGCCGCCGACTGCTTCATTTCGGCCTGGGCGCGGAATATCGAGCACCAGTCCTTGTGTTCAGCGATCGGCATCCCGCACTCGACGCAGACCCGGATCCGCTGCTTTGGTGGTTCGCTCTTGCCAAACAGTCGTTTCAGCACAGACATGCCGCCTCCAAGCGTTGATGGTCGATACGTTAGACGGGGCAAATCGGTTCCGGGTTGGGACGCCGTTGTTCGGATTCGAACATACGACAACCGGGTAACGACCTGAGGCCTTCGCTTGATCCGACGCGAACAGCCGCGCGCGCGGGTTCGTCTAAGCCTGCGTGATGGCCGAACAATTTCGCCGTGACCTGCGCATCGGTCTCCGTATCCTGATCAAAGAGAAAGCCTTCTGCGCCCTCGCGGTCACGGTACTGGCGCTCGGCATCTGTGGCGTCACGACGATGTTCAGCGTGGTCAACGGCGTGATGCTGCGCGGGTTCTCGTTCCCGAACGCAGGCCGGATGGTCAGCGCCAACTTCATCGATCCGACCAGCACCAGCTTCTTCGGGGTCAACGGGCAGACCTCGTCGATGGACTACGAAGAGCTGGCTCCAGTGCAGCAGTCGTTCGAGCTCCTCGCCGGTTACCTGAGCGGATCGACAGTCAACGTCACCGACGCAGGTCAGCCGCGCCGTTACACGGGCGGCTACACTACGGAGAATTTCTTCCGCATCCTCGGTGTGTCGCCGATTCTCGGGCGCGACTTCACGGCTGCGGACAACACACCCGGCGCGGAGAAGGTGGCGCTGATCGGCTACGGCATGTGGCAGCGCGATTTCGGCGGCACCAAGGATGTGGTCGGCAAGGATGTCCGGATCAACGGCAAGCCGTCGACGATCATCGGCGTGATGCCGAAGGGCTTCGCGTTTCCGCAGAACGAAGAACTGTGGATTCCGCTCTACAGCGAATTTCCGCCAAAGCCACGCAACGATCCGGCGCAGAACAATCCAGCGCTGCTCGGCCTGTTGAAGCCAGAGCGTCTCGCTCGATCAGGCGAACGCCGAGTTCACCGCGCTCGCCAGACGTTTTGCCGCGGCCTATCCCGACACCAACAAACAGTTCAATACCGGGCTGGTCGAGCCGCTGATCAAGACGTTCACGCCGGGCCCCTTGCGCGGCACGCTGCTCACCATGCTCGGCTTCTGCGTCGGCGTGCTGCTGATTGCGTGCGTCAACGTGATGAACATGCAGTTCGCGAGAGCGACGCTGCGGGCCAAGGAACTGGCCGTTCGATCGTCGCTCGGCGCGACCCGGATGCGCCTCATCCGCCAGATGCTGACCGAAAGCCTGCTGCTCGCCACCCTCGGCGCAGCCATTGGGGTCGGCGCTCGCCTATCTGTCGATCGACTGGCTGTCGGCAGCGCTGCACAATCTCGACAACCCGCCGCCGTCGTGGATCACCTTCGACGTGGACGCGCTGGTGCTGTCGGTCACGGTCGGCGCGACGATGATCGCGGCGATTGCCTCGGGGCTGCTGCCGGCGTGGATATCGTCGCGGGCCGACACCAATGCTGTGCTGCGCGACGGCGGCCGCGGCAGTACCAGCCGCAGCATCAACGTGATTTCGCGAGGGCTGGTCGTGTTCCAGATCGTCGTCACCTGCGTGCTGTTGATCGGTTCGCTGCTGCAGGCGCGATCGATTCTCAAACAGCAGACGATCGACTACGGCTACGACACCGACGGTATCCTGTCCGCCCGGATGGGATTGATGGACGGCGACTACCCGTCGCAGGACAGCAGGAAGCTGTTTTACGACCGGCTGCTGCGAACGCTGCGGACCGATCCGGAGTTCGATGGCGCGGCCCTGACCAATCGTTTCCGCATGGTCTTTTCCGGCAACGGCCCGATTGAAATCGACGGCAAGGAATACAAAGAGGATCGAGATCGGCCGAAGGCGAACTCCGAACAGGTGACCGGCGGCTTCTTCGGCGTAACCGGCCAGAAACTGCTCGAGGGACGCACGTTCACCGACGAGGACCTCGATTCGCGCCAGCCAGTCAGCATCGTGAATGCGGCGTTCGCCGTTCGTCATTTCGGCAACGCGAGCGCACTCGGCCGGCGCTTCCGTACGGTGAACCCCAACGGCACTCAGCCCGGCCCGTGGCGCACGATTGTCGGCGTGGTCTCGACGATTCGGATGCTTGGCCCATTCAACAACCCGGGCGTTGACGACACCGGCTTCTACGTACCGTTCTTCTCGACCACCAATGGCCCGGCGCTGTCGGCGCCGTTCGTCAGCCAGTTCGCCACCGTCATCGTCAAGCCGCATCCAGGCCAGCGTGCGGATGCGCTGATCGCAACGCTGCGGCGCGAGATCGCCAGGGCCGACCCGAATCTGCCGCTCTATTTCGTCGGCACGCCGAAGGTCCAGCTCGATGTCTTCGTCGCGCAGAATCGAATCGTCGCGGTGATGTTCTCGATCTTCGGAGTGGTAGCGGTGGTGTCTGGCGTCGGTCGGCATCTACGGCGTCATGTCGTTCTCGGTCAACCAGCGCGCCCAGGAGTTCGGCGTGCGCATGGCGCTCGGCGCCGACGGTGTCCGCATCCTCGGGATGGTACTGAAACAGGGCGTCGCGCAGATTGCGGCAGGCCTGACGCTCGGCGTCGGACTGGCGCTGGCATTTGCCGCAGCGGCGGGGAACGCGATTCAGAACACTCTATTCGGCGTCAGCGCACGCGACCCGCTAACTTACGGCGCGGTGACGGCGCTGATTGCCGTGGTATCGCTGACCGCTACGCTCGTCCCCGCGCAGCGCGCGACCCGCGTCGACCCGATGACGGCGCTCCGCGCCGATTGACCTGCGCCGCGTTTCGGGTCCGGCTAAAGCCGGACACTACCGGCACGGATGCCAGGTTCGGCTTCAGCCAGACATTGCCGGTACGCATGTAGTGTCCGGCTTCAGCCGGACATCACCGGTACGCATGTAGTGTCCGGCTTCAGCCGGACCGTTACGTGGTCAGTACTGAGGTGCAGAAAGCGCAGCGCCGGGCGGCGATCGGCACCTCGCTCAAACACTCCGGACACTTCTTCGTCGTCGGATCCGGCGGCGGCGCGCCGCGGTGCGCGCGCGCGACGATCGCGTTCATCGGCACGATGACGAAGAAGTAAATCGCCGCGGAGATCAGCAGGAACGAGACGATCGCATTGATGAAGTCGCCGACCGGAAACTGGCTCCCGTTAATCGTGAACGCGATCGCCGAAAAGTCAGGCTTGCCGACGATGGCGGCGATGAGCGGCGTCAGGAGATCCTTCACCAACGCTGTGACCACCGTGCCGAACGCCGCACCGATCACCACCGCAACGGCGAGATCGAGGACGTTGCCCCGCAGCACGAACTCTTTGAAGCCCTTCAGCATTCCCGGCCTCCGTGCGCACGCTCATCTGCGTCGGTTGCTCGTGTAGTTCGCCGGGCAGAGCACTCCCGGACATACCGGGTATTCTATCCCGCCGTTGGCCGTGCAGGCCTCGGCCCGGGTTTGCGCCCAGCTCCAGGACCGGTCCGAACAACGAGCCGTGGCGGTGTTGCCATTGGCATCCTTCGGCGGGATCGGGGCAACGAACACGTCCGCGACGGTGTTGGCGGACACGTTGACGCCTTCGGGGGATGAAGGCAGATAGCCGTCGATGGTCGCCGAGAGCGACACGACGCCGGCCGCAATGCTCGGAAACGTGTAGGCGCCGTTGACGTCGCTCGTCACCGTCGTGCCGATGTCGGCGCCGGCGGTAATCGTGACCTTCGCTCCAGCAATCTTGTGAGCGTTGGGGTCCACTTCCCACACGAAGCCGCTCAGGATGTATCTCGCTGGCGCCGGTTTGGTGACCACAGTCTGCACCGAGCCGGTGACGTTCTGGTAGGTGGCCTTCAGACTCACCGACCCGCTGCCCACGACGAAGACCGTGCCGGTCGCGCTGACCGTCGCAACGGTTGTGTCAGACGATTCCCAGCGCGCAGTTGACGTCACATCCTGCGTGGTGCCGTCCGACATTTTCGCCGTCGCTGACAGCTGAAACGTGGTCGTGGCCGACGCAGGCCCTGCAACCGTTACGGCGCTGACCGTCGCGGCCGGCGTCGGGGTTGGCGTGGGCGTAGGCGTAGGCGCCGGTGTCGGCGTCGTGCTGCTGCCGCCGCAAGCGACGAGGGCGATCGCCATCGAAACGCCGAGCAGGCACACAAGTAGTCGCTTCGTAAGTTCTTCCATTCCAGCTCCGCACAGGAGGGAGCAAGCGCGCTGCCAGCTCCGCCGGGCCGAATGTGGCAGAGAACGACGTACAATGTGGCTATGCCTTATCCAGAATTTTTTGTCGCGCCGATGCGGAAGGAACTGACCGACCTCGGCTTCGAGGAATTGCGCACCACGGACGAGGTGGATGCGGCCGTCGCCAACACGGCCGGCACGCTGATGATCGTCGTGAATTCGGTGTGCGGCTGCGCCGCCGGCAAGGCCAGGCCTGGAATCGCGCTGGCGCTGAACCACGGTCCCCGCCCAGACGCCATCGCGACCGTCTTCGCGGGCGCCGATGTCGCCGCCACCGATCGCGCGCGCGGCTACTTCAAGGGATACGCGCCCTCGTCTCCGTCGATCGGCCTGCTGCGCAACGGCGAGCTGGTCTACATGCTCGAACGCAGCCAGATCGAGAATCGCGACGCGCTGTCCATCGCGTCGGAGTTGAGCGCCGCGTTCAACAAGTTCTGCGCGACGCCCACCAACGCCTGATTCGCCCGCTCAACGCGCCGCCGGCCAGCCCTTGTCCATCGGCTTGGACGCGTCGGCGGTGATCTGCAGATCCGCGCAGTGATGGTAGTAGAACCCGCCGTCCTTGTTGACCCCGTGTTCCGCCATGAACTGCGTGATCTGCAGTGTGCATTTCGGGCAGGAGATATTTGGAAGCTGGACGTCGGTCTCGAACGGATCCGCGGTCTTCGCGGTGTGAACGAACAGGCCGTCGGCAAGCACCGGCAGCCTGGGCGGCGTCGCAATCGGCGCTGATACCGATCGCGGACCGCGTTCGGAATCGACGGTCGCCGCGGTCGGATCCTCCGGCAGCTCGGCGCGCGAATTCACCGCCAGCGCCACGCGGTAGTGGCCGGGGTGATAGACGGTCTCCTGCACCTTGATGTGGATCGTGGAGCCGCCCTTCACCTGGCTGACGGCGTTGGTCGGCGTGCCCGGGTCGGCGCTGGTGCCGCCGCACGGTCCGAGCTTCTGCGGATCGCCGAGCCGGTTCTCGACCACCCACGACGCCGGCTCCATCAGAATGAAGTGCGCCTGCACCAGCGGTGACAATCCCGCCACCACCACCGTCGCCATCAGCACCCGCATCGAACCTGTCATGGTCATCTCCTTGTGCGGGAGGTTAACCCCGCCGCGGTCCTGATTATTCCCGTTTCCACCGCGTCTCTTGACATGTTATTTTAATAACACGTATGCTAGAAAAATAGCATATGGCGACAAACCACCCCTCACTCACCCGACGCGAGCGCCAGATCATGGACATCCTCTATCGCCGCGGCCGCGCCACCGCCGCGGAGGTGATGGAGGAACTCACC
The DNA here is from genome assembly GCA_963711765.1 of uncultured Acidobacteriota bacterium. Lineage (GTDB taxonomy): Bacteria > Acidobacteriota > Vicinamibacteria > Vicinamibacterales > CAVVIG01 > CAVQFC01. The sequence goes on from CAVQFC010000002.1 coordinate 1,231,543, forward strand.
GGCGAGCCGAACTACTCGACGGTCCGGACCCAGCTGCGCGTGCTCGAAGAAAAAGGGCACGTCAGGCACGACGAAGACGGCGTCCGCTTCGTCTACATGCCGGCGGTTCCGCGCAACGCCGCGCGCAAGTCGGCGCTGAAACACCTGGTCGAGACCTTCTTCGACGGATCCGCCGAGCAGGTCGTCGCAGCCGTGCTCGGCGGCGAAGCCTCTCACCTGTCGGATGACGACCTGAAACGGATTGCCGAACTCGTGGCCAAAGCCAGGAAGGATGGCGGCCGATGATCAAAGTGTCCTGCATCATCCTCGTCGGACTCGTCGCGGCCGCACTGCTCCATCGGCGATCAGCGGCAGCACGGCACTGGGTTTTGGCCGTCGCCATCGTCTGCGCCGCGGCAACGCCGGCGCTGGAATTCGTCGTTCCGGCCTGGCACCTGCCGGGGCGCGTGCTGCAATTCGCTCAACCGGCAGGACCGCTGCGGCTCTACACATTGATCAGCATCGGCCAGCCGGCCGGTGACGGCTCCGTCGCCGCGGGGCGACCAGCGACTGGCGCGGCGGCGAGACGTGCCCTGACGGCCGTCTGGTTTACCGGGACGTTCGTCGGTCTCGCGCTGCTGTGCGCCGGCTGCGCGCGGCTGGTATTCGTGACGTCACGGTCGCGACGTATCCGCGAAGGTCTGTGGGTCGAGTTGACGAACGCACTGACGCGCGATCTCGGCATCGATCGTCCGATCGCACTGCTCCAGAGCGATCACCCGACGCTGTGCTTCACGTGGGGCATCAGGCGCCCCGCGGTGATTCTGCCGCACGGCGCTGACGACTGGTCCGCCGATCGCAAACGCATCGTCCTCAGTCACGAACTCGCGCACGTCGCCCGGAACGACTGGGCGGTTCAGATCGCGGCGGAACTGCTCCGCGCCGCGTACTGGTTCAACCCACTGGTGTGGATCGCCCGAACCCAGCTTCGACGCGAGAGCGAGCACGCCTGCGACGATGCGGTGCTCGGACTTGGCGTGCATGGGTCAGAGTACGCCACCCACCTGCTCGATTTAGCTCGCGCATTCAACGCGCGCCCTCACCTGAGTATTCCCGCTCCGGCCATGGCGCGTCGGTCCAGTCTCGAAAGGAGAGTCAGAGCCATGATCAACGTCCAGGTCAACCGCACCCCGCTCACGCGCCCGGCCGGCGCGCTCGTCGCAGTGGCCTTACTGCTGATCACGCTGCCGGTGGTTTCCGCTCAGGGTGGACCCGCAACGTTCTCGGGATCGCTTGTTGACGCCGTCGGCCGCGTCCTTCCCGATGTGACGTTGACGTTGGCGAGCGGTGCGGTCAATCCCAAGACCAGCACGGCCAAGCAGCCAGCGTACGAGGCAGTCAGTGACGCCAACGGCAATTTCAGTTTTTCCGACTTGCCGGCCGGCGATTACACGATCCAGGTGTCGAAGCTTGGGTTCGCGACCACGCAGGGACGTGTGACGCTCGGTGGCGGACAGCACCTCGAGCAGACCGTCGCCTTGCAGATCGCGGCGCTGATGGAAACAATCCGCGTGACGGAGCCCGATCCGGCGGCACCGGTTGCGCCGCCTGCGCCGCGCCGGCCGCTGCCGGCGTTCTCGACGACAGAGGACGCCTGCAGTCAGTCGCTGTTGGGCGGCTGCATCACGGCGCCGACAAAAACCGTCGATGTAAAGCCCATCTACCCGGCGGCCTTCGTTGGCACCGGCACCTCCGTGACGCTGAAACTTGATGCCCGCATCGGCGCAGATGGTTTCGTCAAAGAGGTGCACCCGCTTTCGCCCGCACCGGCGGAGTTCGTGTCTGCCGCGGCGGACGCGATTCTCCAGTGGCGGTTCACCCAAACGCGACTCGATGGCGTTCCCGTCGAAGTGAACATGACTATCCTGGTGACGTTCTAGCCTCGCTAGAACGGGACGGCGGCGCTCTTCGCTTCTGCGATCAGGGCGTCGCCATCCTCCTTCGTCAGCGCCCGCAGTGCGACCAGCCGCTGAACGTCCTCGCTGACCGCCCTGACGTAGTCGGAGTGAGACGGATACAGCTCTTTCAACCGCCCTTTTTCGAACGGCACCTCGTGGCCGGCGATACTGCAGAACGATGCACCCGTCGAATTGCCGAACCAGGTGCTCGTCGGCACGTCCACGTACGGTGAGCGCACGCCGCCCGTGACGTTGCCGTATTTGTCGAGCACCGGCGCGCCGTTTTCGACGCGAATCTGATCGATGCGTGGCGCCGCCACACCGCTTCGCACCCATGCATCGAGGTTCTTCAGAATCGCGTTGAACGCCGGCCCGTTCGGGAAACGGCTGCGCGGCCCTTCGTTGCAGTCCATCGGCGGTACTTCCCTTCCGCCCTTGACGATGTCCGCCGGCGCCGCTGCGAAATTCAGTTCGTCCGGCGTGGCGTGCGCAGACCCGGCGATCTCGTAGTTGCGAAGAAGATCGGGTGGCATATCGCTGTCCGGCAGGCGCGCCGCCATGCTGCGCAGGTAGTCCGAGCCGCTCATCACGCGAACCACCGGAACGCCGACGTCCTTGATTTGCCGCCGCGGATCGCCTGGCGGAATCGGCGCCGCGCATTGGTTGATCGGCGTCGGGCCGCTCGACGTCGCAATCAGATACGCGTCGTAGAGCGGCTTGCCGTTGGCCTGCACGTCCAGCGGATGGATGGCATTGACGTAGGTGTAGAGGAAGCCGCCCGTCTGCGAATATCCCCATCCGTACAGGCGCTGGACCGGGTGCGGCCGCGAAGCGTCCTCGCCGTAGACGAACGGATTCGATCGGTCGCGGCTCCTCACCCACGCCCCGACCTGACTGTTCATGTCCCACACCAGTCCGTTCTCGGTGGTTCGCGCGCTGTCGCGTGCGACGGTCGCGCAGTTGGCCGGATCCTCGACAGCCAACGGGTTCGCCCATGACAAGGTTGCGTAGCGGGTCGGGTTGAAGCTCGCGAGCGTGGCGATCGAGACCGGCTTCGCGGTGATCCCGACCCACGCGTCGCCGTTGCGCACGATCTGTTTGTGCGAAATCGCCCACGCCAGGTTCAAATCGAACAGGTTGGACGGGTTCAGCATTTCGACGATGACGTTGCCGCTGAATCTGGCGCGGCTGGCCGGACGCCGTACGATGACGCGGGTGGTGTACGGGACCAGCGGGGTGCGCACGACGGCGGGCCCTGGACGCGGCCAGTCGTAAACGTTGGCGCGACCGCTGACGAGAAATTCTTCCTCGACGAAGCCAAACTGTTTCAGATCCTCCGGCACCCGTTCGTGATCGGCGGCGCCGAACGGGTACGAGTCCGTCGTGACCGGAATCGGCCCGGTCGCATGCGGAACCGGGGTCGGATACCAATGGCCGTCGCGGACCTCGATGGGCTTTCCGCGCAACGCGTCCTTGAACGCCCGCAGGCTCTGCGGCACCGTCAATCCGTTGGCCGGTCCGTCCGATTTCGCGCGAGGATTGGCCAGGCGCGCCGCCAGAATCTGATCGGAGTGATAGGCATAAACGATTTTGGGTCCGATCGCGGCGACGCACTCGGCCGCTGCCGCCGGGGTCATGCGTCCGAGTGGGACGTTGAGCGGCACGAATGCGACGTCGATGTTTTTCAGCGCCCGCACTTCCGGGACGCACTCGGTCACACCGGCGACGTAGATCCGTTTGCCGCCGATCGTGATGACGTACCCGTTCGACTTGCCCTTCGGATGGGACGGCTCGCCCTGGATGAGGTCGTACGCGGGAATCGCCTCAACCGTGACGCCGCCCTGCGAGGCGGATTCGCCGTTTGCCATGATGATTCCGTCCGGCAGCTTGGCCTTCCCGGCGGCCGGAATGATCACCGGCGCCCCCGGCTTGCGCAGCCTGGCGATCGCCGCCGGATCGAGATGATGAATGGGATCGTCGGTGATGAGGATCAGATCCGCCGGTCTGGCGCGCGACAGATCGGCCTGGCTCCACGGATCGACCTGAATCACGGTGCCGGAGTGCGCGATCTGCACGCTGGCGTGCAGCAGCGGCGTGATTTCGATGTCGCCACCCGTCGCCGGTACTCTGTCCGCGGCGAAGGTCCGCCCGCACCACAGCATCGCGGCGCAGACGATCGGGGTGATGAGACGGAAGCGGCGGCGCATGGTGTCGGCATTCTAGCCGAGCGAACTGGTGTTAACCTATGGGGCGCAAGAGCCTTCGGTGCCGAATGAAGCAGGAGCCCATATGAGCGTACAACGCACGCGTCGCGACATTCTCAGGGGCGGGTTGGCCGTCGCCGGACTCGGCGTGATCGGCGTGCCTGAATGGGCGCTGCCAGTGATGGCCCAGGGCGAGACGCTCGTGCCGTTCAGCGATATCCCCGACAACGTCCGCTGGGAGGTGCCGCCCGATCGTCGCACCCTCGATCTCCGCACCATCGACGGTCCGCTGACCCCGGCCGGTCAGTTCGCGACGACCCAGCATTACGGTCATCCCGATGTCGACGTGGCGACCTACAAGTTGAAGGTTTCGGGCCTGGTCGATCGGCCGATTCAGATCCCGCTCGACGAGTTGAAGAAGATGGGCAGCTCAGAGCTGGTCGCCGGCTTCGAATGCTCCGGCAATCGGGGGCCGCTGCAGGGCTTGTGCGGCAACGGGCGCTGGACCGGCCTTCCGCTCAAGAAAGTCCTGGACGCTGCCGGTGTAAAGGCGTCGGCCCGCGAATTCGTGTTCTTCGGCGCTGACAAAGGCGTCGAGGAAGAAGTCGAGTGGCGGACCGCCAAATACAAGATCGACGTCCCGTTCGGGCGCAGCCTGCCGCGAGAGAAGGCGCTGTCGAGCGAGTTGTTCCTCGCCTACGCGTTGAACGGCGCACCACTGACAAAACACCAGGGCGCGCCGCTCCGACTGATCGTTCCTGGATGGTACGGCGTCGCCAACGTCAAATGGCTGTCGCAAATCCACATTCAGCAGGACGCCTACGTCGGGAAATACCAGGCGCGGTGGTACCGGACCGTGCGCGGAGAGTTGATCGACGGCGAGATGAAGTACATGGAAACCGCCGTCACCCACATGAACCTCAAGTCGTTCATCGGCCGGGTCACCAAGACCGGCACCGCTTGCAAAGTCGTGGGCGTCGTGCTGAACGACGGCACGCCGATCAAGTCGGTCGAGGTGAAGGTGGACGAGGGTCCGTGGCAAACGGCGGTCATGGATCCGTCGACCAAAGACAAATACGGGTGGAAGCTGTTCACCTACACCTGGAAAGACCCGACGCCCGGCGCGCATACGCTGGTGTCGCGGGTCACCGACGTCACCGGCGCCGTGCAGCCGACCGCGAAGGATCTCGAGAACAAGAAATCGTTCCTCGAAGAGAACTCGCAGGCGCCGCGCAAGGTGATGGTTTCGTAGCGGCGCGACGACCCGCACCATGGATCGCGGCCCCGGGCGACAGACGACAGCGTTTGCCGTCCTGGCCGCGATTAGCGTTTCGCACCTGCTGAACGACACCATCCAATCGGTGCTGCCGGCCGTCTATCCCCTGCTCAAGTCATCGTTCGCGCTGACGTTTGCCCAGGTCGGACTGATGACGGCCACGCAACAGATTACGTCCTCGTTGCTGCAGCCGCTGGTCGGTCACCTCACTGATCAACGCCCGGCACCCTACGCGCTGGTCCTCGGCATGGCCATGACGGCCATCGGGATCGTCTGGCTGTCCAGCGCGCCGACCTTTCCGATGCTGCTCGTCGGCGCCGGCCTGATGGGCATCGGTTCCGCCGTCTTCCATCCCGAATCGTCGCGGGTCGCGCGGATGGCGTCCGGCGGACGCTTTGGCCTGGCGCAATCGGTGTTTCAAGTTGGCGGCAATGTCGGGTCGTCGCTGGGCCCGCTGATCGGCGCGTTCCTGGTCGTGCCGCGCGGTCAGCCGAGCATCGCGTGGTGCGCGTTGCTCGCGATGATTGCGATGACGATTTTGTGGCGAGTCGGGCGGTGGTACGGGACGCGCACGAGTCCAGGAACGGCCCACAGCGATCAGGAGGACGCGCCCCAGGTCGGGCTCCTGGGTGCAGACCAGAACATTGGTTGGCCGATCACGATTCTCTGCGCGCTGATTTTCTCGAAGTACTTTTATCTCGCCAGCCTCACCAGCTACTACACGTTTTACCTGATCACCAGGTTCCACCTGTCGGTGCGCGCGGCCGAGCTCGACCTCTTTGTGTTTCTGGCGGCGGTTGCGGTTGGCACGGTGATCGGCGGCCCGATCGGCGATCGATTCGGCCGCAAGTACGTGATCTGGATCTCCATTTTTGGCGTGTGCCCGTTCACGCTCGCGCTGCCGTACGCCAACCTGTTCTGGACGCCGATTCTGACCGTGCTCATCGGTCTTGTTCTCTCGTCCGCGTTCTCGGCGATCGTGGTCTACGCGCAGGAGCTGCTGCCAGGGCGCATCGGGCTCATCTCAGGGGTGTTCTTCGGTTTCGCGTTTGGAGTCGCCGGAATCGGCGCGGCGGTGCTCGGGGCCGTCGCCGATCGCGCCGGCATCGAGCTGGTCTACAAGGTCTGTGCATTCCTGCCGCTGATCGGTGCGCTCGCCGCTTTCCTGCCGGACGATCCCCAGCAACGGCCGGCGGTTGCGCTCTGATGTCGGTGGAGCCGAGAACCCGCCGGCCTATGAATCGCGCAACGCGACGGTCGGCGCCACGCGCGTCGCACGCAGCGCAGGGATGTAACACGCCATGAACGCGACACCGAGCAGCAGCGCAGTGACGCCGCCGTACACGGTCAGATCATGGCTCCCCACGCCAAACAGCAGGCTCTGCAGGTAGCGGGTCAGCGCAACCGCAGCGGCAAGGCCGAACACTACGCCGATTCCGGCGGTTCGCATCCCCTGCGACAGCACGAGCGCAAGAATCGCCCGAGGCTCGGCGCCGAGCGCCTGCCGGATTCCGAATTCGCGCGAACGCTGCACCACGCCGAACGCCAGGACGCCGTAGATGCCGACTGCCGACAGCGTGAGCGCCACAGCGCCGAACAGTACCAGGAGCAACATCGGGGCCCGCCGCCCTTCGAGCGACCGCGCCATCCACTCGTCCATCGTACGCACGTCGGCCATCGGCTGTTCGGGATCGATTTCGGCAACCGCCGAGCGCACTTGCGACACCAGCGCGCGCGGATCAACGCGCGTCTTGATCACCAGTGCCATGTTGGCGATCGGCTGCTGCGCGATCGGATAGTAGAGCCGTTCCTTGGCCACTGGCTGGCCGAGGTCGATGCTGTTGATCGTGCCGACGACGCCGACGATGGTGTAAGCGGGGCTGGTGGGTCCACCGCGGCGAATCTGCTGGCCGATTGGGCTCCGGTCCTGGAAGTAGCGCTTCACCAGGTATTGATCAATCGCGACGACGCGCAGGCTGTCGGTCGAATCGGCGTCGGTGAACATGCGTCCGTCGACCAGCGGAATCTGCATGGCGCGGAAATAGTCGCCGCCGACGACTTCCTGCCGCCCGTGAGGTTGCGCATCTCCAGCAGGCGGGTTGTAGCCGACGATCGAGTACGAACCGGACCCGACATTGCCGTTGAACGGCACGTTCGACGTCAGCCCCACCGCGGCGACGCCGGACAATCCACGCACGCGATCGAGGAGACGCGTCCAGAAAATGCGGCGTGCGGCCGGATCCGGATAACGGGTCGCGGGGAGCGCCAGCTGCGCGGTCAGGACATTGTCGGCTGCAAAACCAGGGTTGACGTCCTGCAAACGTGCGAAGCTCTTGACCAGCAGGCCGGCGCCAACCAGCAGCACCAGCGCCAGCGCCGTTTCGGCCACGACCAGTGTGGCGCGCGTGAGACCGGTGCCCTTTCCCGCCGATCCACGGGCGGTGTCTTCTTTCAGCAGCGTGTTGGTATTGCCGCGCATCACCGCGAGGGCCGGCACCAGGCCGAACACGAGACCAGTGACGAGTGCGAGCGTCAGCGTGAACGCAAATACCGTGAGATTGAGCGACGCGCCGGCCATACCGGGAATCTGCTGCGTGCTGAGCGCGACGAGGCCGCGGACACCGGCAACGCCGAGCATCAGACCGCCGGCCGCGCCAAGGAGAGCGAGCACGACACCTTCGGTCAACAGTTGCTGCGCCAGGCGCCAGCGTCCAGCGCCGAGTGTCGTCCTGATCGCGAGCTCGCGCGCACGACCGGTCGCGCGCATCAGCAGCAGACTGGCAACGTTCGCGCAGGCGATCAACAGCACCAGCAGGACGCCCGCCTGCAACACGAACAGCGATGTCCGCGTGTCGCCGACCAATTGATCGCGCAGCGGGATGGCGTAGCCGGTGAATCCGCTCGAGGTCCAGAACGGCCGCGACGCGGGCAGACGCTCGGCATTCCTCGCCACGATGGCCTTGAATTGACCGGTGGCCTGCGCCACGGTCGCGCCCGGCCGAAGCCTGGCGATCATCGAACTGAACTCGTTTCCGCGCTCGTCATCCGTCTGCTGCGCCGGCGTGAACGCAAACGGGATCAGCATCGAAACCCCGACCGCCGGCAATTCGACGTCCGCCGGCATCACCCCGATCACGCGGAAGGGTTCGCCGTTGACCCGGATATCCCGCCCGACGATCGATCGGTCTGAGCCGAAGTGCGTGATCCAGAGGCCGTTGGTCAAGACAGCGAACCGATCGGCGCCGGGAACGGCTTCGGCGTCCGTGAACGCCCGGCCGATGAATGGCTGACGGCCAATGGTCGAGAAGAACGACGGCGTGACCGCGAGCCCGCGGAGCTGCTCTGGCTGCCCCTCGGTGGTCAGATTTACCGCGCGCACGGTGAACATCGTGGCGTCCTCGATCGCAGTCGCCTGGTTCTTCCTGTCCAGATAGTCCGGAATCGAGACGCCGGCCTGCGGCAGCCCCATCAACGGATAGCCGTTCCACACGAACACCAGCCGATCTGCGGCTGTATACGGCAGCGGTCGGAGCAGCACCTGGTAAAGCAGACTGAAAATCGCGGTGTTGGCGCCGATGCCCAGCGTCAGCGTCAGGACGGCGACGAGCGCGAAGATGGGCTGCTTGCGCAGCGAGCGGAGGGCGTAACGGATGTCCTGCATGGCTGCGCCTCGCGGTCCCGAGTGACTGGTGATGTCTTGGACGGGAGTCTCGCCGCGAAAGTTGTCAGCCAGCCCAGAGGAGCGCGACCCTTTCAGGGTCGCGAGGGACGCAGGCCTGAAAGACCCGCGCCACGTCGTAGCCCGGCCACGTCGTAGTGTCCGGCTTCAGCCGGACCGTCTAATGCGCCGGCTCGGGATGATCCGCCAGCGCGTAGATTCGACGTACAGCCGCGACGTCGACACCGGGCGCGCGCAGCTGCGGGAAATCCGCCGCGAACGAGGTCATGTCGATGCGCGGCGCAGCCGCGTCCGCGGCCACACCCTGTTTCTTGAGATCCATCGTCTGCTTCAACAACGAGTTGACGTAGCGCTGGAACGCCTGGATGTGCGCCTTGCCCTTGAACACCACGCCGTGACCAGGCAGCACGGTGTCGAAATCGAGCGTCAACAGGCGATCGAGCGTGGCCGACCACTCGTCGGCGTACGCGTCGCCCATGTACGAGATCACCGACTCCATCAGGTCGCCGGTGCAGACGATCTTCTCTTTCGGCAGATAGACGACGATGTCGGTGTCGGTGTGGCCGCGGCCGAAATACAGGATCTGAATCTCGCGGCCGCCGCGAAACAATGTCATCTTCTTGTCGAGCGTGACCGTCGGCGGCGTGACCTTGATTTCCTTGACCTGCTCGAGATACGCGAGTTGATTCGCGAGTCCGCGCTCGAGCGTGGCCTTCTGCGCGGGATCCTTCTCCACCGAGATGCGCTGGCGCAAGGTCTCCGCCCGCGTCGGGTTGACGCTGACCTGGTAGGTGTATTCCTCCTGGGTGTTGCCGAGCAGCCGCTTGCGCGCCTTCTCGTGGCCGATGATCTGTACGTCCGGACCGAACACCTGGTTGCCGAACGCATGATCGTAGTGATAGTGCGAATCGATCACGTACTTCACCGGCTTGTCGGTGATCGCCTTGATGTCGGCAATCAGCGCCCGCGCCGCCGCCGGCGTGATCTCCGAGTCGATGACGATCGCCTCGGTGTCGGTGACGATGATCGGGGAATTGGCGCCGACCGTCATGGTCCCTGAGGCGGTGGCGTAGTAGATGCCGTCCATGACCTTCTCGAAGCGGTGGGCGCCGCTGACGATCGGCGCGTTGGTCTGGGCCCGGGCGTCAATCCACAGCCAGCCGGCGATGAACAGCGCAAAAGCAGCGGTCACGCGTACGCGCATGGAGAAGCTCCTGAGAAAGACGCTGCGAATTGTGCGCGAAGCGGAGGCGGGGAGCAAGCGAAAGCGGACGGCCCGAAGGCCGTCCGCCTGTGTGGGGTTAGGGTTTGACGGAGACTTTCACGACCGACGTCGTCCAGCAGCAGCCGAAGCCGCCGCCGCCGTCGCCGGAGTAGTCGTTCGCGCTCAAGTGCAGGACGTAGTCGCCGGCTTCGTTGAAGGTGGCTGTCGTCGACGCCTTGCCGTTGAAGACACTGGGCCCGGTCGGCAGCTTCTCCAGGTCGGGCTTCGCCTTTTCGAACGTCACTTTGCCTGGCCCGCGATACTTCGACCAGGTGACGGTGACGGGTGAACGCTGCTGGCTGAGCGGCGCGCTCGTACCGCTGGTGTATTTCTGGTCGTCGGACGCCCAGACTGTCAGCGGCACCGGCTTGTCGACGGTTCCCGTCACCATGGACGCCATGGCCAGGGTCCCGATCGGGCCTTGAACAGTCTTACCCGCCGGGTCGAACTTGACGATTGGCGGTGTATTGCCAACGGCAATTTCGCTGAACGGACTCATCACGTAGTCGTTTTCCGTCCGTAGCGGGATGCTGGTCGTCTGCCCATTCGCCACAATCGTCCACACGACGCTGTCAGTCGGCTTGAAATCCTTGGGGACCGCCACGGCAAACATGCCCCACTGCCGGCCCGTCAGGAAGTGCGTCGGCTGGCCCATGTCAGGGCCACCCGGGTCGATGTGATTGTTCGGCCCGATCGGAATGTCGAGCTCCTGATGCGAATTGCGATTGTAGTACCCAACGAGAAACGACCGGCTGCCGTCAGGGTTGTAGAACCAGCCTTCGTAGGCTCCGGTGACGCTATCGCCGAAGCCGCGTCGCGGTTCGGGAATCGCCTGGCCGGCTGACAGAAGCGCGCCGCCGGCGAGTGCGCCGGCGGCAAGCATCAAGACGAATCGCTTCACTGCTGGCGGTCCTCGTTCGTGGTCTTGACCGTTTTAGCCTTGCGCTCTGCCTGCAGCGCCTTGTATTCGTCGTCAGTGAGATAGGTGACGTTCATCCAGGCGTGCGCCATCTCGTCGACGGTGCGGTCGCCGTAGCCGACCCACTGATCCGGATCGGGATTGTTCTTGTTGGCCTTGGTGTTGTCGTACCACGCGCGTGACGTGGATGACCGTGCCCTTGGGCAGCAGCGGCGCCGCGTCGTCGTCGTAGATGTAGTTGGTCATCCAGTTGAAGTTGAAGTTGCCAACGTAGCTGATGACCTGCTTGGCGCCGTCCGGCAGAATCGCTTCGACCTGCATCGCCTTGCCGCGCAGGTGGAAGTGCGGCTGGAAGTTCTCGATCAGCGTGTTCTCCTTGAGCACCGTGAAGCCCTCGGTCATCGCCATCGAGTTCGGCGGGATGTCGAGCATCTTGGTGCGGTCGATGCCGGTGAAGCCGATCAGGTAGGTGCGCTTCTTCGGCTCCTGGCCTTTCGGGTAGAACCAGATCGCCGAGCTCGGATCCCGACGGTGATTTCTTCGCCGACCGCGTGGATGTGCTGATCCCAGGAGATCTTCTCGCCCGGCACGAGCAGCTTGCCGGTGCCCGGACGATACAGATCGTAGCCCTTGCCGATCGCCCATTCCATCAGCTGCGGACGACGGTTGACGAGATCCGCCGGGTTGTTGCCGCCGGGACGTTCCGGACCGTTCGCCGTGCCGGTGCTGACCGCGTCCGGATCGTTGTTGAGCACGAGGTAGGCGATCGAGTGATGAATGATCTTGCGGCCTGCGAGGTTGGTCGGACGAATCTCCACCATCTTCACCCAGCGCGGTTCGTTGAGCGGAATCTCGCTCAGTCGGGCGGAACCAGACGTCCTGGTGCTGCGCCGGCATCGTGTACTGCCGGCGACTTGATGACCAGGTCCGGCGGTCCGAAGCCATCCTGCTGACGCCTTCCAGCTCGTTGTCGGTCGTCGAGTGGCATCGGCGGCGGCATGTCCTTCGGATCGCCCTGCGGCGCACCCTCGTCGACCCACGTCGACGATGGTGTCGATCTGATCGTCGGAGAGCGACATGTCGTTCTTGAATTTCTGGACGCCGACGCTGTGGTCGATGTGCCACGGCGGCATCTGGCGCGCCGCGACACGTTCCCGGATCGACTTCGCCCACGGGCGCGCTTCCTGGTACGTGATCAGCGACATCGGCGCGATCGAACCCGGCTGATGGCACTCCTGACACTTCTTCTGGAGAATAGGCGCGACGTCCTTCGAGAACGTCACAGGATTGGAATCTGCGGCGAGCGCTGGCGCGGCAATCGCAAGGACGACCGCTGCCGACAATACATGTCTCATTGAACCCCTCCATACGGACTACGGACTTCATAGCCCGTCATGCCGTACCACCCCACAACGCGCATTTTGAGACAATTCAGACGAATTTGCAATAAAGTTACGCTCCGGACGTCAAGGTGGCGGCGGGCCTTCCAAGCGCCAAAAATGTCGCCTTTACATCGGCGGACAAACGCTGCCCAGGACGCCTGATCCGCCGCAATAGGAGACGTCCTGAAGCTGGAGCAGGATGCCGTCGGGATCGGTGAAATACAGCTCGGCCGTCCCCTCTTTCGCGCCCCCTCGATTCTCCATGCGCAGCGTCACATACGAGGTCATCGGGCCGACGGGTCCGGGCGCGCTGCCCCTGGGTTTCACGCCATAGCTTTCGAGCGTTTTCAGTACCTGATCCGGGTTGAATTTCTCCATGTTCAAACAGACGTGGTTGATGCTCGCCGGACGCGGCGGCGCGGGCGGTGCGCCTGCCCTGGCGGGGGCTCCGCCGCCCGTGAACATGATGAACTCGACGCCGCCGCCGACCGCGAGCGTGGGCGCAGTCGGCCCCTGGAACGACCGGATCGACATCCCGAACAGCTCTTTGTAGAAAGCGTTCGATCGAACCGGGTCCGGACTGAAGATCGTGAAGTGACTCAGGTCGCGCACTGCCATGAGTCCCTTGCCCGGCGCTGGCTCAGGCGTGCAGATCTCACCGTGGTTTCCTGCGCCGCCGCAGTAGGTCGGATCCTGCAGCTGAAGCACGATGCCGTCCGCGTCGGCCAGGTAGATCTCCGGCGTCCCTTCTTTGGCGCCGCCGTTCTCGGGTCCCCGCATACGCACGCGCACTTTCATCGGGCCGCCGCTCAGGCCGCCGCCCGCGGCGTCCGTCTTCGACACGCCGTGCTCGGCGAGCGCCTTCAAAATGCGATCGACGCTGAAGTCCTCGACCGTGACGCAGTAATGATTGATGCTCGGCTTGCCGTCGGCGGGCATCTGGCTCACCGCGAGAAACTGCGGGCCCGGGCCGATCCGCAGCAGCGTCGTCGGCCCCTGACGCGCCTGAATCGGCATGCCGAAGAGGCCCTGATAGAAATCGATGGTGCGCTTCGGGTCGGCCACCGAGAGCGTCATGTGGTTCAAGGCTCGCACCTTCATCGGCGCGGCGCCTGCCTGCGCCAGGGCGCGCCGGGCCACGGCCAGCGCCGGCAGAGACAGGATCAGCGCTCGCCGGGTGAGTTGCGCGGAGTGACGCGAGTGATCGTTTGCCATCGGTTCTCCTTCAGTCAGGCCGACCACGGTCGCCCCTCCTTGAAATCTGAAATCTGCACTCTGAAATCTGCAATTTCCCAGAGTGCAGGCGCGCCATCATATCCCGGGCGCGGCGGCGCGTTCGTATTGCCGTCGATTCGCTTCCGCCCAGGCGGCCAGCCGCTGACGCAGACGTACACAACGCTCCGGCTCCGCAACGGCGAGGTTCTGCTGTTCGGTCGGATCGTGATCCAGATCGAATAATTCCTGCGCGCCGACCCGCAGGTCGAGAATGTACTTCCAGTTATTTTCGCGGACGCCGAGCTTGAACTCGTCCTGCGCGACGTAGAAGTACGCGCGCGGCGGACGCGCCGGATCGAACAGGCTGCTGCCCTGCCAGTCCGCGGCGGCCGGCAGACCGGCCAGCGCCGCAATCGTCGGAGCGAGATCGACCTGGCCGCCGACGACGGTCGATCGAGACGCGGTGCGATAGCTCCGGGGAAACCAGAACATCAGCGGCACGTGGACGTCCTCTTCATAGACAGTCCGGCCCTGCAAATAACTGTCGTGCGGGAAGCCGAATGCCTGTCCATGATCGCCAACTACCACGATCAGCGTGTCGTCGGCGAGGTTGAGCCGGCGCACAGTGTCGAACAGGCGGGCGATCTGCGCATCCGTTTCATGCAGGACGTTCAGATAGCGCCCGAAATCGTAGGCGTCCGGCACGCTCTCGTTCCCTTTGAAGAGGTTCAGCACCGGAAGCCCCGGCGTCGGCTCGTAGGGATGGTGGGTCTGCTGCGTCCATCCCATCGCGAAGAACGGCTGGCGGGGATCACGCTCGATGAATTCGATCAGCCCGTCTACCAGACAGCGATCCTCGACGCCCCACGACGAGATCATGTTGTCGCAGGGCAGGTCGTGATAATCGCGCACTTCGTTGAACCCTCGCGCCGACACGAACGGCCGCCAGTCGGCCCACGTCATGTCGCTCGGCGTGAGAAAGCTGGTTCGATAGCCGCGATCGCGAAACAGGGTTGCGAGTGAAGTGCGCTTCACGAGTGGAAATTCGTCCGTGAAATCGCGGAAGTCGAGACGCGGATAGACCGATAGCAGAATCGACGCCAGCGAGTTCGAGCTGCGTCCGACGTGCGCGTAGAAATTCTCACCGACCAGGCTATGCGCCAGCTCCGATCGAAGCGTCGGCGTCGTGTCGTACGCGCCGCCGCTGATGCCGGTCCATCTCGCCGCGACCGACTCCAGCACCAGCAGAATCACGTTCGGCGGGCGCCGCGCCGCGGCCGCCCGACTGGCTCGGGCCACCGGCGGCTGACGCCGTAGTGTCAAGGACAGCGGCGGCGTCTGACGCAGCCCGACCGGCGCAAAGTCGGTCAGATCACCGGGAGGGAACGTGTCGGCGAGGCGCACGTTGCGATCGCCACCCAGCGCACGGACCCACGACGCAGCCAGCACCCACGGCGGATTTTCCGCGATCCGCCAGTCGTAGTGCGTCGTCCAATCGGTCGCGTAGACGCGGAAGCCGACGACGACCCACGCGAGGAGCACGGCGACGATGCCGGCTGAGCGCCAGCGGAGCGAGGCGCGATCCGGTCGCGCGCGCCGCGTCCAGTGGACCGACACCCAGACCAGCACGACGTAGGCGATCGGCAGGAGCGTCAGACCGATGACGACACCAGGTGTCAGATAGGCAGTGACCGACGAAGTGAGCATCCGGACACTGCCAACCAGGTGCAGCAACGCGACCGTCAGGAATCCGCCGAGCACGCCGAACGCGATCACACTGGCCACCGAGTAGAGGGCCAGCGCCGCCGCGCTCCCGATGAAGAGCACAATGAGGATTCGGGCGAGTCGCGGACGCGATCCGATCAGTGCCAGAGCGCTGCGAGCCGCCGCCCAGAAGGCAGTCGCCACGAGTACGTCGCGGAAGGAAATCGCGGCGAGCGAGCGCCAGAAACCGGCCAGGCCGGACAGGTGCGGCACGCCCAGGTAGCAGGCCTTGGCGGCGACCAGCACCGCCCCAAGCCAGACGGCTCCCCAGAAGATCCAGCGCGACACTGGTGGCATTCTAGTTCGGGGCAACTAGAACACCGTCGTGAACGTCTACTGAATAACCATGGAAGCCTTCTTCAAAGACCTCCGGCACTCCCTGCGGATGTTCAGGCGCAGCCCGGGCTTCACGATCGCGGCGGTGGCGGCGCTGACGCTCGGCATCGGCACCAACACGGCCATCTTCACCGTGGTGAACGCGGTGCTGCTCAAGCCGGTCCCTTTCCCCGAACCTGACCGGCTGGTGATGTTCATGAACACGTCGCCGCAGGGATCCGGTCCCGCCGCGTCGCCGGCGAAGTTCGCGCACTGGCGCGCACAGACCGAGGTGATTCAGGACGCCGCTGCCTTCCGCACCGGAGTCATCAACCTGACCGGCGGTGACACACCCGAGCAGCTGCGTTACGGCCAGGTGTCCGCCGAATATTTCCACCTCTTTGGCGCGCCGATTATCCAGGGGCGAGGTTTTTCGGCAGAGGAAGATCGTCCCAATGGCGAGAAGGTTGCGCTCATCAGCTCCGGGTTGTGGATGCGCCGTTTCGGCGCCGACCCGCAGATTCTCGGCCGCACCCTCTCGCTCGCTGGCGATCCCTACGTGATCATCGGCGTGGTTGGACCATCGTTCGACGTCCGCGAGTTCGGGCTTCAGCCAGAGTTGTGGACGCCGTTCCAACTCGATCCGGAGTCGAGTGACCAGGGGCATTACTTTCAGGCGGCGGCGCGGCTGAAACCTGGCGTCGCGCTCGACCAGGCGAAGGCGCGCCTGCAGGTGGCGGCCAGCGAGTTCCGTGCGAAGTTCCCGGATGCCCTGCAGCCGAACGAGGGCTTCAGCGTCACACCGTTTCAGGAGGCTTTCGTCCAGAACGTGCGATCGCTGCTCTGGGTGCTCGCCGGTGCGGTCGGCTTCGTGCTCCTGATCGCCTGCGCCAACGTCGCAAACCTGCTGCTGGTTCGCGCGACGGCGCGAAAGCGCGAACTCGCCATCCGATCCGCGATCGGTGCGAGCCGCGGACGGATCCTGCGCCAACTGCTGACTGAAAGTGTGGTGCTCTCGCTCGCTGGCGGCGCACTCGGTCTGGTGCTCGGCCTCGTCGGGATTCGGTCTCTGCTGGCGATCAACACCGCCAACCTGCCTCGGCTCGGCGAAAACGGGGCGGCGGTCACCCTCGATTGGCGGGTGTTGACGTTCACGGTGGTCGTTTCGCTCTGCACCGGCATCCTGTTCGGCCTGCTCCCGGCACTGCAGGGATCGAGGACGGACATCAACGCCACGTTGAAGGAAAGCGGTGGGCCGTCCGGCACGGCGTTCCGCCACAATAAAGCCCGGTCAGTGCTGGTGGTGAGCGAAGTGGCGCTGGCGCTGATTCTCCTCATCGGCTCCGCGCTGCTGATCCGGACGTCGATGGCGCTGCGCGACGTCGATCCCGGATTCGACACCCACAACGTCCTGACGCTGCGGATGTCTGTGACGGGCCCGCGCTTCGCGACCACGGCGGGGCTCGCTCAAGTGGTGCGCGACGCCACCGATCGCCTGAATGCGCTACCTGGCGTCGAGGTCGCAACCGCGACCTGCTGCGTGCCGCTCCAGGGTGGCTTCGGCCTGCCGTTCACCATCGTCGGCCGGCCCCTCGACAAGGCGCCATTCCATGGCGGCGGCGGTTGGTTTTCGGTGTCGGCCGGCTATTTCGAAGCGTTCAAGATCCCGGTTCGACACGGCCGCACGTTTACCGCTCGCGACGACGGCGCCGCGCCACCGGTGGTCATCATCAACGAGACGATGGCCAAGCGTTTCTGGAGCAATGGCGCCGACCCGATGAACGATCGCCTCGTCATCGGCAAAGGGGTGATGCGCGAGTTCGCCACCGAGCAGCCCAGGCAAATCGTCGGCATCGTGGCCGATAGTCGGGATGGCGGCTTGAACCGTGACCCCGGGCCAACCATGTTCATCCCGCAGGCGCAGCAGACCGACGCGGTCAACGCGCTGAACACGCGGATTTCGCCAATCGCCTGGGTGGTCCGGACGCGAACCGAACCGCACGCGCTAATCGGCCCGGTGACCGAGCAGCTGCGCCAGGTCACCGGCCTGCCAGTCTCGGACGTCCGCACGATGGATGAGATCGTCGTGCTCTCGACGTCCCGCCAGCGTTTCAACATGCTGCTGATGACAGTATTCGGCGGGTCGGCGCTGCTGCTCGCAGCGATCGGGATCTATGGACTGATGGCTTATTCGGTTGCGCAGCGGACACAGGAGATCGGCATTCGACTCGCACTCGGCGCCGGCGGATCCGCGGTGCGGCGGATGGTCATGGTTCAGGGCATGCGCCTCGCCCTCGTCGGCGTCGTGATCGGCATCGCCGCAGCGTACGGGCTCAGTCGATTCATCGCCAGTTTTCTCTTCGGGGTCAAAGCCCTCGATCCGATCGTGTTCGTGGGCATTCCGGTCCTGCTGACGGCGGTAGCGCTGCTGGCGGTGTGGGTGCCGGCGCGGCGGGCCAGCCGGGTCGATCCGGTCATCGCGCTGCGGACCACGTAGATTGGGGAATCGGGGAATCGGGGAATTGAGGAATTGAGGAATCGAGGAATTGGGCAATCGGGAAATCGATTGGAAAATTGCCCAATGACCCGATTACCAGATTCTGGGTCGACCCTCGCCGTTTACAAACAGAGACCGCTGTTACAGGTGTGATACACTGTGGTCGTCGGTGGAAGTCTTGCCAGTGCTGTGCTGCCTTTCGAGCGTAACGAGTTTCTAGCTCGCTCCTCCTGAAATCCCGCTAAGCGACGAGACAACAATCGACCCACGAGTCCGGACCGGACCGTTGGGACGCGTCCGCACGGGCGGCCGCGATTGTCGCATGCGCGACAGAGGAGTTAGTAGAGATGGGTCGCAGACTTTATGTTGGAAATCTTCCGTACGAAACGGGAGAAAATGATCTTCAGGACTTGTTCGCTCGCGCGGGCACGGTCGAGACGGTGAAAGTGATGCGCGACATGGCCACCGGCCGTGCCCGCGGCTTCGCGTTCGTCGAGATGAGCACCGATGACGAGGCGCAGAAGGCGATCACCGAGCTGAACGACTTTCAGCTGGGCGGCCGCGGCCTGACGGTCAACGAGGCGCGTCCCAAGCCGGAGCGTTCGGGTGGATTCGGCGGCGGCGGCGACTACGGTGGCGGCGGCGACAACCGCCGGCGCCGCTCCGAGCCGCGCTGGTAGGACCAAGGCCCGTCAGCCTCACTGCTGACGGGCCTTTTTCTTTTCGGTGCACGTCCGGCTAAAGCCGGACACTACAGCGCGGATCAATCTGCGCTGAAGGCGCGAAATCGCTCCACGGCGTGATCGAGCGCCGCCTTCTGCAGCGCACTGAGCCTGACGAACGGGCTCAGATGAACGACGCCCTTCGCAAGCACGCAACTCCACGTCCCCAACACCTGACCATCCATCACGATCGCCGGGCGGAGCCCGTTGGCCGATCGAGCGGCGTCCTTCGCCGCCACCACCGCACGACGGTCACGGTAAGCGACGGTGTATTCATCGTACGCGGGTACCAACCAGGCGTGCACAGCGCCCGGAATCGCCTCCGTCTTCACTCGGGCCGATCGGCGCGTAGCGTCCGGCTTCGGACGGTCCAGACTATCGACGGACCACCAATATCCGGTACCGCCATTCATCTCGAACGCCAACCGCGGCTTGATCGATTCGAGCGCCGACTTCGCGTCCGCAGCCGTGAGACCCGACCACCAGGCGAAGTCCGACAGCGTCGCGGGACCGTGACTGGCGAAATAACGACCTGCAAGCTCGGCAAGCGCCGATTCACGATCGGGCATCGGCGTGCGCGGCAGCCACTCGTCAAACAGCGCGAATGTGTGTTGCGTACCGGCGCGAGCGCCGCAGCAAATGACGCCCTCGTGTGCAAGCCGCCAGACGATGTGCATGCCGCGCATGGCGGCGGTGGAGATTCGCGCGGCTTCGAGGTGCCGGTAGAGCGCCGGCCGGGTCAGCGGACCTTCTCGTGCCAGCGCCTTCTCGGCCACATGTCGCGCTCGCTTGAGCGTGGCCGGATCCAGTCCAACGGCGTCGAATCGACGGGTGGTAGCGGCGAGAGTACGCGGCGCCAGCGCACTCACCATCCAGCGGAGATCTTCGGCGGCGACAAAGTGCAGCGTCCCGCGCAGCGGCCAACTGCGAACGATGAGGCGATCGGCGATGGCTTGTTCGACCACCTGCTCGGTCGCGCTCCTGGTCCGGAGGCCAACGGCCCACAGAGCACCTCGATAGTCCTGCGCTTGAACGGCTCCGAAGAATCGGACGGCGTCGACCGGCGTCGCGAACCGGGCGCCGATCAGGCGCTGGTTGCGCAGGCGCTGCCGAACCAGATCCACGTGCTCAGGTCCAGATGCCGAGCCGGCGGCGCAGCGCGACGATCTGACCGATGTGATAGGCGTCGTGGTCGGCGACCAGCAGAATCTCGCGGAGGTAGGTCTGACCGGTGCCGTGTGGGATGGTCGCAAGCAGATCGATCTTTCGGTCCGCGGCGATGCGCTGCATCTTCTTACGGTCGCGTCGAATCGCCGCCAGCGCCGTCGTCCACGCCTTTGTGTTTCGAGGCGCAGCCGTCTTCGGCCAGTAGTCGTCTGGCCACTTCTTCTCGCGATACTTCGCCGAGACGCAGAACTCGAGGATGTCCGCCTGCGCCATCCGTAGATGCTCGACCAGCTGCCAGGCCGAGTGCTCGTCGCCTACGGGAACGACGCCGCGAAGCGCTGTCGGAAAGCCCTTGACCGCGCGCTCGAACGTAACGTGAGCCTCTCCCGATCCCAGTAGCCTGACCAGCTGCGTCCGCAGTGCTTTCTCATCCATGGGTCACCTCGCTCACTCGTAGAGTCTTCAAAGCTTCAGAGTACTCTGATGAGATCCGACCGCGTAATGATGAATGTCTTGTCGGTCTTGAAATCCCTGACCAGCACTGCCGGACTCTGGGGCGTGATCATCGTCGAGAGCAGATCGACCGGCGTCGAAACATCGGCAAACGGAAACGCCGGCTGCATGATCGACTCGACAGGCTGAGCGCGCACGTTCGGGTTGCGCACCATCTCGTTATAGAGCTGCGTTTCGTTCAGCGAGCCGACCAGTCGATTGTCGCGAGTGATCGAGATCTGCGAGAAGTCGTGCTCGCTCATCAGCCGCACAGCGTGCTCGACCGGCTCTTCCGATTCGAGCGAGCGCAGTTCGCCCGAGAGCCGCATCGACACCAGATCGCGCGCGGTCATGCCGTGCTTCTCGATGAAGCCCTTCTCGCGCATCCAGTCGTCGTTGAACATCTTCCCGAGGTAGCGCGTGCCGTGATCGTGAAAAATCACGACGATGACGTCCTCGTCGACGAAGCGATCCTTGAGTTGCAGCAGGCCGGCCATCGCCGAGCCGGCCGAGTTGCCCGCGAAGATGCCTTCTTCGCGTGCGATTCGGCGGGTCATGATCGCCGCGTCCTTGTCGGTCACTTTCTCGAAATGATCGATGACGCTGAAATCCACGTTCTCTGGCAGGAAGTCCTCACCGATCCCTTCGGTGATGTACGGATAGATCTCGTGCTTGTCGAAGATGCCGGTCTCTTTGTACTTCTTGAACACCGAACCGTAGGTGTCGATGCCCCACACCTTGATCTTCGGATTGCGCTCCTTCAGGTAGCGCGCGGTGCCGGAAATGGTGCCGCCGGTACCGACGCCGACGACCAGCTGAGTGATGGCGCCGTCGGTCTGCTCCCAGATCTCAGGTCCGGTCTGCTCGTAGTGCGCCTGTGCGTTCGAGGGGTTGTCGTACTGGTTCGCCTTCCACGAGTTCGGCACTTCCTTGACCAGCCGCGACGACACCGAGTAGTACGAGCGCGGGTCTTCGGGATCGACGTTGGTCGGACAGACGATGACGTCGGCGCCGAAGGCGCGGAGCGCGTCCACTTTCTCCTTCGACTGCTTGTCGGTGGTGGTGAAGATGCACTTGTAGCCCTTGACGACCGCCGCCATCGCCAGGCCCATGCCGGTGTTGCCGGAGGTGCCTTCGATGATCGTGCCGCCAGGTTTCAGCAGGCCGGCGCGTTCGGCGTCCTCGATCATCTTCACCGCCATGCGGTCCTTGATCGAGTTGCCCGGATTGAAGGTTTCGACCTTGGCGAGCACCGTGCCTTTGACGAGGCCTTTGGTGATTTTGTTGATGCGAATCAGCGGCGTGTCGCCGATGGCATCGAGGACGGTGGCGCAGATCTTCTTCACGCACCAAGTCTATACTGAGGCTCTTATGCCGAAGCTCATCTCCGCGCCGACCATCGTCGCCGCCGCCGGGACCAAACCGAAAAAGATTGAGGAGTTCGCCGGCCGTGTAAATTCGGGCCATGCGGAGGTGAGCGTGGCGAGGATGACATCGCCGGCCGGCTGGCTCGAGCCGGGGCAGCGTCCGGAGTTCGAGGAGATCACGCTGGTGCTGCGCGGCATGGTCCGCGTCGAGCACGAGGCCGGTGTGCTCGAGGTCCGCGCCGGCCAGGCCGTGGTCACCGCGCCGGGCGAATGGGTCCGTTACAGCACGCCGGAGCCAGACGGCGCGGAATATGTTGCCGTCTGCCTCCCTGCGTTTTCACCGTCAACAGTCCATCGCGACCCGTAGTCCTTCAGGGAAGGCTCGAAACCGCCTTTCGCAGATCGTCCGTTGCAATATCGACGAGGACTGGCCAGTGCACCGCGATGAGAGCGCCGAACGCCGCTGGCGTCACACTCGCTGGAGTGCCATCGGCCTGGTGGGCGGTGCTCGAATCCAGTCGATAGAACAGCACGTGAATGGGACGAGTCATGATCGCGGCACGAGTCAGGCCCGGAAGCATGACCGCCACTCGTGATGTGAGCACTGGCCTCGCTGTGATCGGATCGTCGCTCGCCCGGTGTGGCGCCGACACACCACCGTATGCGCGCCTCTGGAACGGGTCGCCCGGCAGCACGACCACCTCGAGGACCGTGTCCGGTCCCTCGACAATACCGTAGACGTAATCCCCGACGCGTCGATAACTCTGGACGACCGGTGACGTCATGCTGGCACTCGAAGTGACCCGGGCCTTCGCACCGAAAGATGAGTCCGCTAGCGGCTTGGCAATCTCAACCATCAAGCGGATCGACGGTGCGAGGCGGGCCGTGCCGGGGGGAACAACCGGCCGCGCCTGGGGTTGCTGAAAAAACCCCGCCGCAAGAACTGGCGCGGTCATGTTGATGCGGGCAAGGATGCTGCTCGCGAGCGGCTTGAGTACATCCGACATTGCGCCCGCGCAGACATCACAGAACGCCGCGTCCGGTGAACGCATCCGGCATGTGTCATACGGCCGATAGATGCCGGTCTCATAGAAAAGGCAGCCGTCGGGATTCGTCACAGGGTGCGGCAGAGTCGTCACTTTGGCCCAGACTGGGGTCCTCAATCCTCCAGTAAAGGCATTGGAACAATTCGGCCCATCGACCGCTGGGCCTGGGTACGGGTCGTTCGCGCCCTTCAGTGCGTACTCATCGTAAAGACCCGCGATGAGATGTCCAAACTCGTGCTCGAGAACGCCGCCGACCTCGCGCGCGCCCGCTGACACAAAAGTCCACGTGTCTTCTGTGCACCCCATCGAAACGCCCTCGTAATTCCCAATCACAACCGTCCGAGTCGGCGCCAGGGATTGGACGGCGGCCTCAATTTTGTCCGTCGTGCCTGGCGTGCCGGGACTGGTTGGCGTCGGCGGTGTGCCCGGTTCGGTGTCGATGTAACAGCGATTGACGTCGTAGTTGGGCGTGATCCCGAAGTTCGACTGTCCGACCGTGGTCTGGGGAAGAAAGACCTTATGGATCGTGAACGATGCCCCTTGACCGCTGTAGAACGGGTCGGCCATGAGACCGTTCAGAAGGAGCCCGTTGACCGCACGATCGAACTTCCACCACTCGTTCGCCGCGTAACCGTCCGAGATCACGACGATCACATAGCGCCCACCGACTGCCGGTGGCGCGGGGTAGATCTGCGATTGGGCAGACGCTGCGGCCGAGACGAATAGCAGCAGGCCGAGAGCCGCCGTGAGCGCACGCCTGATAGCGATATTGTGATTCATATGCGTCTCCAGACTGGTCTAAGGCCAGTCGCCGGGACAGTAATAGCCAGGTGTCGGCTGAGCGCTTGCGCCGACCGTGGTTGACGTACTGCCGTTGCCAAGGAAGTACGGCACCAGCTGCTCGTCTGCCGGCGGACGGTTAGCGGGCGTGAGCAGCTGGTAGAACGTACAAAAGTGTTCGAGCTTATCGTTGACCATGATCGGCATCTGCGACGTGTGGCGCCCGGCGAGGATCAATCCAACCGTTTTCCGACCGTCGACGGGCACTACCACGATGTGCTGGGTCACTCCGGCGCCATTGGCGAGATTGATCACAATCCGGCCACCGCCGATGTCGGTGCTGTAGTGAAGGCGATCGGTAATGGCCTGCTTGTAAGGCGTGTGGTTTTTTGCCCTGAATTCCCAGATGCCGTTCACGGCCGCCGGGTCGGAGGGAATGCCGGCGCTGATTTCACCGCCTGAGAGAACAATCCGTCCGGTCACGGCGTTCGTTCGCCACTGCGGATCAATTCCTCGATCGAGATAGTTCAGTCTGGTATGCGCCGTCCAGAACAGGTCTTTCCAGTCGTTCTCGCTGAAGCGTGGTGAGGGCTGGGTGCCGGCAGGCGCGGTGCGGGCGACCGCGTCGGCCTTTTGAATGTCCTGAGGACTCGGACTGCCGGCGGAAAACTTCATGGATGCCTTCAACACGCCGTTGAGATCGACGCGGTCTTTGCCAATACCGTCGAATGTGACGATTGAATCGGTGACCGGAAAACTCCTCGGCCAAACGGCGGGAGAAACGATCGTGCCGTCGTCCACTGTCAGAACAACGCCGAGCTGAGTGACCGTGCAGTTGGGCGGATCGTCGATCGACTTCATGAATCCCGCCTCGACCGTGAGATCGGGATTTATCACGTAACCGAATCCGCCATGCAGGGTCAGATCGATGTGGGTCTTCGTGCACCCTGAGATCACTAGTCCGAGACCCATGAGCAATACACACCACCATCGGCCGCCGTTGCGTCGCATGCTGTTCTCCGTTCGCGTTGACATTGCAGGATTGCCATTACTGAGCTGATGCGCCGAGTACGACGAACGCTCCCCAGTTCCGCGGCAGCGCCAGCCCTGCATTCGGGCCGTGGAGAAGCGAGAGTTGCGCGGACTGCAGGGCCCTGACCGGGTCCTGCAGCTCGAGGATGGCGCGATGGAAGGCGAGAAACAGCTGCCTCGTCGCCTCGTCATCGACATCCCATTGGCTGGCAACAACCGTCGGTACGCCGGCGGCCAGAAACGGCCTCGCGACGCTGACGACGCCTTCACCGCGCGACACGGTGCCAGTCGCGGTGCTACACGCAGCCAGAACGACCAGCCGGGTATGAGAGAAATCAATATGAGAGATTTCGTGCGCGAACAGCGACTGAGACATCTCGCCGTCTCGGTTCGGCGAAAACGACAATCGCGAGAGCAGCGGGTATTCATCATTCACCACCGAATGGCCGCCAAAGTGCACAACGTCGTAACCACCCGCGGCGGCGACGAACCGTCCCTTGGTCGCCCCACGTCCGATCAAGACCTCATGCCTGGGGTAAAACTGCGCCGCAGCAATTGCTTCGGACTCTGAGCCTGGCAACGGTTTCAAGTCTGATGAAGCGTCACGATCGAGTACCGGATTGCCAACCAAAAGCGCGGATTCGAAGCGTTGACCGGACCACTGCCGCAGTCGCGTGACGCCACTGGCGAATACGCTGGCGCTTGGAGACTCGAGGACGGCGTGGTCCTCAATCAGATAGCGATGGGTATCTGGATCGCGCAGCGCCGCAAACGGCAAGCTTTGGAGATCACCGTCCGGCATGAACACGAGCGTGTCGCGATTGTGGAGAGCGCCTGCAATTGGCCGCAGAAGCGCGTCATAGAGACGCGGGTCAAACTCCTTGTCGCTGGCGCGGCCCTCTTTGAGCCGGTTCCGTTGCGCCGAAATGAGCCTTGCGAGATCTCGCCGGGGCGTCCGGCTCTCAGCCAGCGCAAAACCCCGCGTAGTGACGGTCCAGATCAACAGGCGGTCCTGTAAAGCGACGTAGTAGATCACGGTGGTCGAATTCGGAAGGCGCGCTCGAAGTTCTGACAGCTGAACAGGCCGGCTGGTCGCGCCCAGTGAACGCGCCCTGGACCGTTCGGCATACTCGAAGGCCTTAGCCGAATCGTGCCGGACATCGAGCTGAAAGCGAATCATCTCGGGAAACAGATTCCACGACTCGTCGAAGTAGGAAATCTTGAAGGCATCGTCGCCGAGCTGCGCATGCTGGGCTTCGAGCTGTGCGATGCCATCCGCAAAGACTGCCTCGGCAGCGTCGGTCGATCCGGCGGCAAGGTTGGCGCGGGCTAGGCCGAGATACAGCCGCGGCACAAATGCCGGCTCCTCGGCGGCAAAGAAGGCGACAGCGTCCGGCAGTCCTTTGATGTTCGGTGACTGGCGTTGGCTCTGGCTGACTTCGGCGATCAGGATCTCGGTTT
Source organism: uncultured Acidobacteriota bacterium (assembly GCA_963711765.1). Classification (GTDB taxonomy): domain Bacteria; phylum Acidobacteriota; class Vicinamibacteria; order Vicinamibacterales; family CAVVIG01; genus CAVQFC01. Next base: position 1,258,062 of record CAVQFC010000002.1, read on the forward strand.
CGGCTCGAGCCGCCTGCTTCGGATGGCCGTCTGGCATGGCATCGACACTCGAGAGCGCCTCGCGCAGATCGGCGAGCGCGTGGTCATGGTCTCCACGCTTGATCTGGATGGTTGCCCTTTCTGTCAGTGCCTCGACAACCGTGCCACGCCCGCGGATTTTCGCCTCTCGAACGGCGGCGTCCTGAAACAGCAGGGCCGCATCGAACAACTCCTGACTCGATGCAAACAACGAGGCGTTGTAGAGCACGAGATAGCGCCGCAGCGGCGTGCGCAAGTAGCCCAGGCCGTCAAGCGTCCGACCGATGAATTCCCAGCTCTGGTGATGCTCGCCGAGCATGCGTAGATTTGCCGCGATCAGGCTGTAGACCGCCACCGCGTCCTCGCGCTCGCCGCCGGCCTCGAAGCTCCGCGCCGATTCCTGAAATGCGGCCAGCGCTTCGGTCAGATGCCACTGTTTCGACTGCGTCAGACCGCGCTGCCGCAGCGCCCGGCCCAGAAGTGTCGGATAACCGCGGCGGCGCGCCAGTGCCTCGACCGGCGCCAGTTCGTCGTCGGCGCTATCGAGCTGGCGTAGCTGAAACAGGACGGTCGCTTTCTGCAGGGCGGCCCATGACCAGAACGGCGTTTCCGCGCGAGCAAAGCCCGACAGCGCGGCGTCGATCGCCTCAGTGGCGGCGTCGTAGTCGTCGCTTCGATATTTGCTGACGGCTTCGCGGTAGCGAAGATGCGCTTGCGCCAATGCCAGAGCATCGGCGGCATTGCGCGACGCTGCCGTCGTCCGTTGAACGATGTCCCGAAGCATCGGATCCCGTGTCGCCGTGAACCATGCCGCCGCCAGCGCTCGCGCACGATCCAGTGTCGCCGCTGCGGCCCGTTGATCTCCGGACGTCACACCCCGAGCCCACTCGATCAGCACATCCTGTTCGAAAAACTCCAGCGTGGCTTCGGGAAATCGGCCGGCTGTGTCGGCGAGCAGGGACGAATCGTGCGCTTCAAGCGCCGCCGGCAGCAGCTTCCGGCGTTCTTCCCACGAGCCCTGGACGCTCGCCAGCTTCACTCGCGTCTCGGCATGCCGCCGGGCCGTGGCCGCCCATCTCGGATCCGGCTCGGCTCGTAGATAGTCGTCCCACTCACCGGTGGACTCGACGTACGGCGCGAGCGCCTGGAGCGCGAGCGAACGATTGAAACGCGCTTCAACGGTGGGATGCACACGGATGGATCGCGATGCGGTGTCGAGTGCGTGCGCCAGGTATTCGATACGCCGCGCTGGCGCTCGTTCAGCTTTCACGAGATACGCCGCGCTCAGGTCACTCCATGCCGCGGCATCCTCCGCCATGGAAGTGACGTCTTCGAGCGTCGCGATCGAGCGATCGACATCCCCTTCGATGAGGTACGCGACGGCTACGGCAGCCATCGAACGGACGTCCTGATCGGCGGCCGCCTGCTTCTCGAGGCGGGCAATCGCGATTCGGGCATCCGGTGAAAGAGAGCTGACTGTGGAAACGGACCAACCGCGCGCGGCGGTCTCGGTGCCGGGCAGGAATCCGCCGGACAGTCGTGGCTCGATATCGAGGTTCGTCCCGACGGCTTTGGCGAGTTCGGTCAAAGAACTTCTGTGGTCCCGTTGCCAGAGTGTCCAGCCAGCTGCGCCGGCCGCGCTCAGCAGCGCCACACCGAAGACGACGCGCAGAAGGCGGCTTGTCGTCATGGCTCGCTATCGAACTGCCTTCAGACGGGTACGGGCCTCGTCAGCCCAGCCGGACCGATCATCGACGCGAAGATAGTCCGCCCACGCGACCCGAGCTTCGTCGGGCAGCAACAGCCGCTCCAGGGCGAGCGCTCGATTGAACAGCGCGTCGGGCAGCCCGGCATCCGCTGCGACAGCGCGATCGGCCGCGGCGAGTGCCTTGATCAGATCCTGATGGCGGATGTCTCGGGTGGCGCGTGAAAGGTATGCAGCGGACAGGTCGCTGAGGAACCGTGCGTCAGGCGCGGGTCGATCAACTGCCCGCTCCAGAGTCGGAATGGCGCGATCCAGATCGCCCAGGAGCAGGCTGCCGACGCCTAGTGTGTGCAAGGCCTCCGGCGTGCCGATTCCCGCAAGAGCCTTTTCGCTCTGCGCGATGGCAATTCGAACCTCTGGCGACAACGGCGTGGCCGAAGGCGCGCCCGAGCGAACCGTTCCCCGCAGCGGCGCAAACGCGAACCCGCTGAGCCTCGCTTCGATCGGCCGATCGGTCCCCACCGCTGCAACCAGCGCCTGCAGATTCGAATCGGAGGAGCGCCACCGCGCCAGCTGGCCCGTCTGCACGAACATCGTCAGCGCGGCCGCCGTCGCCAGCGCCGTCCCCGTCCACCCGACCACGACCGCCGGCCTCATCGGCATGATCGGCATGATCGTGGACTTCAGCCGCTCGTACCACGGGACGACTGCCGGCGGCTCCAGCACGCGCGCGCTTTCGCTGAACAGCGCATAGCAGTCCTCGCAGTCCGCCAGGTGCGCGGTGACGCGGACCCGCTCGCGCTCGGTCAGCCGCCCATCCAGATAGGCCGCGATCGTTTCAAGATCCGGGCACTCGCCCGCCAACTGCTTCATGACTTCTGCCACGACGCCCTCGCGCTTTCTGCCGGATCACAGGTGCCGGCTCCACCAGCGCGGTACTCGACTTCGTGAATGTCCGTTTCGTCCAGCGCGCCGTCGGCGAACAGCACGGTTACCTCGTCGCGCGAAATGCCCTCGGCCTCGAGTCCTTTGCGGAGCATCGCGAGCAGGACCTCGAGGCGCCGATACAGACGCTTCTGGTTCAGGTGCAGCGCCGCCGCGATGTTGACAATCGGCACCGCATCTTCGAACCGCATCTTCAGAATCAACCCGTCCTCGGGCGGCAGCGCCTGCCGCACGCGGTCGAGCGCGGCCTGCACCCGCTTGGCCAGGAATTCCTGCTCACCACGCAGCACGTTGTCCTCTTGCAGAGGCGCCGGGACGTTGACCGCCTCGACTTCCGGCACGAACTGCCGCGCCGGCGCACGCCTGGCCAGCTTCACGCACAGCGCCTCGAGCGCCGCGTCCATCTCGACGCCGTGATTGGTGCGCAGCGTCTCGACGACCTCCTGGAGACTGCGGCCATCGCGCACCATCAGACGCTCGATCAGGATCGCGATCGAACCGAGGCGCCTGGCTTCGATCGACGGACGCCAGCGGCCCCACGTCCGGTTGCGATAGTCCAGGCACAGACGCTGGATGACGACGATCAGAAAGGTGCGCAGGCTGCTGCGGCCCTCGAAGCGGCGCAGCGGATCGTAGTTGCGTTCGATGAAGTGCAGGTGGACTTCGGAGGCGAAGTCGTCGGCTTCGGCCGCGGTCAGGCGCTGCCGGCGACACACCTGGCCGATCACCGCGTCGATGATTGGGAGGTTCGCAAGGAAGAGCTTTTCGTCTTTCACAGCCGTGCCCGCCGACGCCGTGTCTTGACCGCCGGTGGTCGCCAGTCGTGACGACGATCCTGTGACGCTGCGCGTCGCTGGGGACGTCGTCCCCTGGCGAATCGTCAGCGTCTCGGAGCGCGGATTATTCATGATCGGTGGCCCGCTGACAAGGTTGAAACACGCCTTCGTCAACCGTAGAGACGGCCACCTTCGTGCAATTCGCAATGCCTGATCCCGCAGGCGTTTACCGCTGGTTCAGGGCGTCCGCGAGCGTCGCCGCGGTCGGCCAGCGGCGGGCCGGATCCTTCACCAGACACCGCGAAACCACCGCCTGCAGCCACTCGGGGACCGTGCCGGACAAGGGAAAGGCCGGCTCGCTGAGAATGGACGCGCCCACCTCGTACCGCGTTGCGCCGCGGAAGGGACGGGTGCCTGACAACATCTCGTAGATCAGGACGCCGAGCGCCCAGATGTCCGAACGCGCGTCGGCGGGGCGGCCGCACAGCAGCTCCGGCGCCATGTACGGAATCGTGCCCGCACCAGATGGCGTGTCATGAAGGCACGTCGTTTCCACACGGGTCGCTTCGCCTGCGGTCGCGCAACGAACGGCGAGGCCGAAATCGAGGAGCTTGATGCGCCCTTCTCTCGAGATCATCACGTTCGAACTCTTCAGATCGCGATGCACGACGCCGTGGTCGTGCGCGTGCGAGACCGCATCGACGATCTGTACCGCGTACTTCAGCGCCAGCTCGAGCGGCAGCCCGCACCCGGCCGGAATCAGCGATGCGAGCGGCGATCCGTCAACATGCTCCATGACGATGAACGGCTGGCCGTCGATGTGTCCGACTTCGTGGATGCTGCAGATGGATGGATGATTCAGTCCGGCGCAGAGCCGTGCCTCTTTCAGCAGCCAGCGTGTCGCGTCACTATCGGAGTGCGCGCGATCGACCGCCTTGATCGCGACGGTTCGCTGCAGTTCGCCGTCCCACGCGCGGTAAACGACGCCCATGCCGCCGGCGCCGAGGAGCGCATCGATGCGGTAACTGCCGATCCGTTGACCGACGCCGATTGACGGATGTTGTTGAGTGAGCATGTCGATAACTGGAAGACGGCCGTCGCGTGGATGTTCTGATTGACCGCGTCGACCGCTCAGCTGTCGGGAAATCGCGGCGGCCGGCCGTCTCCCTTGTTGACCGCATAACGCGGCTCACCAAACAAGGGAGACGATCATGAGGACACGCACTTCGCTCGCGACGGCGTTCGCGGTGGCTCTGGGGCTGGCCATCAGCGGTGCATCCGTGCACGCCTGGTCGGACGCCAGTCGGATGACGGTGCTGACCTTCAGCGGTTCCGTCGGACTGCCCGGCGTGACGCTCGGCGCCGGCACCTACGCGTTCGACCTCTTGAACCCCGAGTCAGGCAGCGACGTGGTCCGGGTCCGCAGCAAGGATCGGAAGCACACCTACTTCCTCGGGATGACTCAGCGGGTCGATCGACCGGCCGGCATGAAGGCCGACTCGTTCATCACCCTCGGCGAGGTGTCGAAGGGCACCGTGCCACCGATCGTCGCCTGGTACCCGGGCGGAGCCGATGGCCGCCAGTTCCTCTACTCGCGGACACGTTAGCTCATGCAGCCAGCCCAGAACGCGCAGACACCGGGTTCTGCGTGTTCTGTGGCGCGGCTTCGATGCGCATGACTAACGTCCGCCAGCGACGTCGATGAACGTTCCGGTCGAATACGACGCCTCTTCGGATAGCAACCACAGAATCGCCCGCGCCACTTCAATCGGATCGCCGCCGCGCTTCATCGGCAGTTGCGGACCAAGACGATCGACCCGGCCGGGCTCTCCTCCGTCCGCGTGAATGTCCGTGTAGATGATGCCGGCGCGGACCCCGTTCACGCGAATCCCTTCGCCCGCCACTTCTCGCGCCAGACCAATCGTCAGTGCGTCGAGCGCCGCCTTGGATGCGGCGTAGTCGACGTACTCACCCGGCGCGCCGAGTTGCGACGCGCGAGACGAGACGTTGACGATCGCGCCGCCGGCGCCGCCGTGACTCGTCGACATCCGCCGCACGGCTTCACGCGCGCACAGAAACGAGCCGCGGACGTTGGTCGCGAACACGCGGTCGATGCGCGCGGCGTCGATGTGCTCGACCCGCGTCTGCCGTTCGAGGACGCCGGCGTTGTTCACCAGCGCGGTGACCCGTCCCAGACGCGCGTCCACGATTTCGAACATCCGCACGACATCCGACTCGAGCGCGACGTCGGCTTGCAGCGCGAACGCCGCGCCTCCGGCCGCTTCGATGCCGGCGACGACGTCGGCGGCGGCCTGGCGATTCGCGCGATAGTTCACGCAGACCGCGTAACCTCGATCCGCCGCCAGTTGCGCGGTTGCTGCGCCGATGCCCCTGCCGCCGCCGGTGACGATCAGAATCTTGTCCACTTCGGAATCCTAATTCCGAACAGGAACAATCCCAAAGGCGGACACGTCTGCTACAGAGGCGGGCGTCGCAGGCCGCCGGAACATGACTTCACCTCCATCGGTTCGAGTCCGCGGCCTGACGAAGAACTACGGATCGTTCGCGGCGGTCAAGGGCATCGACTTCGAGATCCATCCGGGCGAGGTGTTCGGCCTGCTCGGCCCGAACGGCGCCGGCAAGACCAGCACGGTCGAAATCCTCGAAGGACTGCGGCCGCGCAGCGGCGGCGACGTCTCGGTCCTCGGTTTCGATCCGGGCCTCGACAGCCGCAAGGTGAAGGATCAGATCGGGGTCTGCCTGCAGGACACCAACCTGGCCGACCGCATCACCGTTGGCGAGGCGATGCAGCTGTTCGCCAGCTTTTACTCGCGAACGGTGGACGGCGACGCGCTGCTGAAGCGCCTGTCGCTGTGGGAGAAGCGCGACGAGGGGTACGGGAAGCTGTCGGGCGGACAGAAACAGCGCCTCGCGCTGGCACTGGCGCTCGTCAACGACCCGAAGATGCTGTTTCTCGACGAGCCGTCCGCCGGTCTCGACCCGCAGGCGCGGCTCGAGATCCATGCGCTGGTCCAGGAGCTGCGCCGCGAGCAGCGCACCATCCTGCTCACCACCCACTACATCGAGGAAGCCGAAAAACTCTGCGACCGCGTCGCCATCGTCAACGACGGACGCATCGTCGCGATGGGCACGCCCGAGGAGATCCGCTCGCGGACGCTGGGCCAGGCGCGCGTCGAAGTCCGCTGCGAGCGGCCATTGCCGCCGGTCGACGTGCCGCGGTGGTCCGATGCCGACGCGGCCCACGTCGCCGACGATCGACTCACCATCGTGGTCTCGACGCGCAAGCCCACACGGACGCTCGTCGAACTGGTCCGCTGGATCGATCAGCTCGGCATCGAGCTCGCCGACGTGCAGCTGCGCCGGCCGTCGCTCGAAGACGTCTTCATCGAGCTCACGGGAAAGAGCCTCCGCGAATGAGAGCCTATCTCGCGCTCACGAAGAACGAGCTGCGCCTGGCGCTTCGCGACAAGCAGGTGCTGTTCTTCAACTACGCCTTCCCGCTGATTTTCTTTTTCCTGCTGGCGGCGATGCTGCACGCCGAGCGCGGCGGTTCGACGATTGCGGTGATCGTCACCAACGTGCTGGTGATCGGCATTCTCGGCAACGGCTTCTTCGGCGCCGGCATCCGGGCGGTGCAGGAGCGCGAACAGAACATCCTGCGGCGCTTCAAGGTGACGCCGATTTCGCCGCTGCCGATTCTCGGTGCCTCGCTCACGACCGGATTGCTGCTGTTCATCCCGGCCATCCTGCTGACGTTCGGCCTGGCGCGGTCGTTGTACGGCATGCCGATTCCGGATCGACCGGTCTCGCTGCTGATCTTCCTCGCGGTCGGCGCGCTGGCGTTCCGCTCGATCGGCCTGATCGTGGCGGCGGTGTCGAACTCCACTGGCGAGAGCAACATGATCGTGCAGATGCTCTACATGCCGATGATGTTCCTGAGCGGCGCCGCGATTCCGGCGTCGCTGCTGCCGCGATGGACACAGACCCTGGCGCAGTTCATCCCGGCGTCGTACCTCGTCAGCGGCATCGAAGGCATCTCGGTCCAGCACGAATCGCTGGCCGGCAACTGGCAGGCGCTCGCCGCGCTGGCGCTGACCCTGGTCCTGGCTCTCTTCGTCGCGATGCGGCTGTTCCGGTGGGAGAAGGACGAAAAGCTGCGCGGGTCCGCCAAGCTCTGGGTCGCCGGCGTCCTGGTCCCGTTCGTCGTGCTCGGCGTGCTCCAGTTCAGGTCGAACGAGCAGGTGGTGAAGAACCGCGCGTTGTGGCGGCAGCTCCAGCGCGGGGATTCGTTCCTGATTCGCAACGCCAAGGTGTTCGTCGGGGACGGCCGGATCATCGAGCAGGGCTCGGTCCTCGTCCGAAAAGGCATCGTCGAGGCCGTATACGAAGGCAGCGGACCGACTCCAGAATCGGTGAAGGCGGACGTGATCGAGGCGTCCGGCAAGACCGTCATGCCGGGCTTGATCGACGTCCACGTGCACGTCGGCGCGCCCGGCGGCGTCTTCAGCGACCAGAAGGACTACCTGAACGAACATATCGCCGAGCGCGCGCTGGCTCAATATCTCTACAGCGGCGTCACCACGGTCAAGAGCACAGGCGACTCGCTCGAAGCCTCACTGGCCCTTCGCAAGCGCATCGCTGGCGGCGACCTCCTCGGTGCCGAACTCGTCGTCAGCGGACCGCTATTCACCACCGCTGACGGCCACGGCACTGAGTATTTCTCGTGGCTCGAGGGACCCGCCAAGGCGGCGGCCGAAGCGCAATTCGTGCGAACACCGACCAGCCCGCAGGATGCGCACGAACAGGTTCGTCAGCTGAAGATCGCCGGCGTGGACGCGATCAAGGCCGTGCTCGAAACCGGCCGCGCGGGAATGCTGTTCGCGCGGATGGACCTGAACATGTTCCGCGCCGTCGTGGAGGAAGCCAACGCGCAACACCTGCCCGCGTCAGTGCATACCGGCAACGCGCGCGACGTCGAGGATGCGGTGGACGCAGGAGCGAGCAGCATCGAACACGGATCGTTCATCGACCCGATCCCGGACGCGGTGCTGACACGCATGGCGAAGGAAGGCATCGCCTACGACCCGACGCTCTCGGTGCTCGAAGGGATGCGCGATCTGGCGGCGGGAAAAACCGACCTGTTGCGCCGGCCGCTGGTCCAGCAGGCGGTATCGCCGAAGCTGCTGACCGGCACCGCTGCCGCGATCAAGGACGGCACCTACGGCAACGGCGATCGCGCCAGCGGACTCGGCAACGCCATCAGGATCGGGCAGGACAACCTGCGGCGGGCGTGGAAAGCCGGCGTCCCCCTCGTCACCGGCAGCGACGCCGGGAACCTGCTCGTCTTCCACGGACCAACCGTCCATCGTGAACTGCAGTTATGGGTCGAGGCCGGCATTCCGCCGACGGTCGCGCTGCAGGCGGCTACCGCGAACGCCGCGAAGCTGCTCCGTCAGAACCGCCGCATCGGCCTCGTCGCGCCAGGCAAGGATGCCAACCTGCTGATCGTGGACGGCGATCCGACGCGCGATATCACCGCTACCGAACGGATTTCGATCGTCGTCTACCGCGGCGAACGGATCCGCCGCGTCGACCTATTCGACGCGGCAAAGAATCCGCTCCAGTAAGACTTCGATCTTCATCAAGAAGACACGAAGATCACGCAGACCTGGTGTTCTATTTTTCTTGTGCCGTCGTCGCGGCCGGCGTCTTACCGTTGACGTACTTCTCGTACCACGCGAGGTAGCGTTCGTAGCGGTCGCGCACGTAGCTCGGACGCGTGATGCCGTGGAACTCGTTCGGGTAGATGACGAGCTGGGTATCGATGCCGAGGCTGCGCAGCGCCTGGTACATCTGCTGTCCGCCCTGCACCGGCACGTTGAAGTCCTTCTCGCCGCCGAGGAACAGCGTCGGCGTCTTGATGCGATCGGCGTGCAGGAACGGGTACGAAATCTTCTGGTAGGTCTCCCACGCCTTCGGATTCCACGGCGGACCGATTTCGTAGTCGTACTGGATGATGTACTGGTCGGTGCCGTAGAACGACACCGTGAAGGCAGTGCCGGCGCCGCTGGTCGCGGCCTTGAAGCGCGTGTCGCTCGCGATCATGTAGTCGGTGAGGATGCCGCCGTAGCTCCAGCCGCCGACGCCGAGCTTGTTCGGATCGGCGACGCCCATCTTCACGACCTGATCGACCATCGCCTGCAGATCGTCGACCTCGTAGTGGCCCCAGTCAGCGGAGATCGCCTTGGAGAACTTCGAACCGCGCCCCGCACTGCCGCGATAATTGACCGCGAGCACGGCGTAGCCGTTCGCGGCGAACCACTGTCGCTCGAAGCCGAACGAATGCTGATCCTGGCTGTTCGGACCGCCGTGGATCCGCAGCAGCAGCGGAATCTTCGTCCCGGCGACGTAGCCGGCGGGCTTCGTCAGCAGTCCGTGCACCTCGGTGCCGTCCTTGCTCCTCGTCGTCACCACTTCGGTCGGACCCATCTGCAATTCGGCGAACAGCGCGTCGTTCTGATGCGACAACTGCGTCACACCTGACGCGCTGACTCGATAGACCTCGGTCGGCTTGTCATCGCCGCCCGAGAGCACGGCCGCGCATCCGCCGGCCATCGTTGGACTCGACACAACGATGGGAGTCGTCATCGGCTTGTCGACGCGGTTGCCGGCCAGCGTGACGCTGACCGGATACACCGACTGGTCGTCGCTGACCAGGACCATGATCGACTTGCCGTCGGCGCTGAAGTGCGGCGAGGCCACGCCGCGATCGAGGTTCTCCGTCGCCTTGACGCGTTCGGGAACCGTCGCGGCGTCGGCCGCGACCAGCGTCAGATGCTCCATGCCGTAAGCGCCGTCTTTCTTGTCGTCGCCTTCGAGAAACGCGATCCATTTGCTGTCGGGACTCCACTCCGCCTTGCCGCGGCCGCCGTGGCTGGCAAGCGTCGTGAGCGCCTTTTCGCTGGCGCCGGCTTTTGCCTCGGCGACGAACAACTGGCTCGACGGCTCCCGATCGGGATCAGGCTGCCGGTTGCTCATGAACGCGATGTGCGTCCCGTCCGGCGACCACGACGGCGACGATTCGTCCACCTTGCTGCTGGTCAGGCGATCGAACTGCTTCGAGGCGAGGTCGAACAGGTAAATGTAGCTGTGCCGTCCTGAAAGCAGGTAACCCTGCACGTCCTGCTTGAACTTGTAGCGGTCGATCACGATCGGCTTGGGCGCCTTCTTCGGATCCGGCGTCTCCTGCGCGTCGGGATCCGGATCGCCGACCACCAGCGCGAGACGCTTCGAATCGGGCGACCACTCGTACCCTTGCAGCCGCCCCTTCAGCTCGGTGAGCTGGAACGCTTCGCCGCCGCTGCGATCGAGCAGCCATACCTGATTTCCCTTCGCCTTGCCGGGTCGCGACGAGGTGAACGACAGGTACTTCCCGTCCGGGCTGAAGCGCGGCGACTGACTCGCTGTCCGCGCTCGAGGTGATTTGTCGTTCGCCGCTGCCATCGAATCCCACCGTCCAGATGTGGGAGGCGCCGGGTTTGTCTTCCTTCAGGTCGATTTGCGAAACCACGAACGCGACCGACTTGCCGTCGGGTGCGCACTGCGGATCGCGCACCTCTTTCAGCTTGCCGAGATCGTCCAGCGAGAGCGGCCGCCTGGCCGTTTGCGCCGACAGCACGCCGACCGACGACAGGAAAACGAGCAGTGCACTCGAAATGCGTTTCATAGAACCTCTGGCTCCGATCGCGTCACAACCGATGAACGATGGCGACCAGCATCACCGCGCCCGCGGTCGCCACCACCAGCGACCCGACGATACCGTAGGCCTGGAGGCCGAGGAGACTGAACACAAAGCCGCCGACCACGGATCCGACAATCCCAAGCACGAGATCCATCAGGATCCCGTAGCCCGCGCCCCGCATGATCTTGCCCGCGAGAAAGCCCGCCAGGATTCCTATTGCGATCTCCCAAATCAGATACATGGTCCCTCCGTGTTTACTTGCCGGTGTAGGTGACGCGCCAGATTTTCCCCTTCACGTCCTCGGTGATGTAGAGCGAACCGTCCGGCCCAACCGCCAGACCGCCGGGCCGCGCCACCGCTTCTCCGGGATTCATGATCGGCTTCTTGCCGGTGAATCCGTCTGCGAACACTTCGTACTTGCCCGGCTTGCCGTCGGCGAACGGCACGAACGTGATGTTGTAGCCGGCCATCGGCAGCGGCGCGCGGTTCCACGAGCCGTGGAACGCGACGAACACGCCGTTGCGATAGTGCGCCGGGAACTGCGTGCCGCTGTAGAACACCAGGTCGTTCGGCGCCCAGTGCGCGGGAAACGCCACCGTCGGCGGCGTGAACGCGGCGCAGCGATCGGTCTTCTTGCCGTCGCCGCCGTACTCCGGATTGGTCACGAGGTGACCCTCGGCGTTGTTGAAAAAGCAGTACGGCCATCCGAAGTTGGCATTCTCGCTCACCTTCAGGAGATATTCAGCCGGCCATTCGGCGTTCTGGTCGGCGGTGAATTGACCCGGCCACAAGGTGTCGAGACCGTCGCGATTGTGCATCATCACCCACAGCGATCCGTCGTGCCAGGTGAGGCCCGGCAGCTGCCGCATGCCGGTGGCGTAGCGCTGACCGTCGGCCTGCTTCTGTCCGAGCTTGTTCTCGTCGAAACGCCACACCCCGCCGGCGATCTCCAGGAGCTGACACGGATCCTGACCTTTCACGTTGGGCTGTCGATCCGGGACCTGACAGGCATTCGACGGCGCGCCGATATTCACGTAGACCCCGCCCTTCCCGTCGAAGGCCAGCCCTTTGTCGGCGTGCTGACGCCGATCGGTCAGCCCTTCGGCGATGACTTCAGGGGGACCCGTCGGCTTCAGCTCGCCGGGATTCAACTTGTAGCGGACGATCGACGTGGTGGTCGCGAAGTAGACGTAGCCGTTCCGCAGGCCAACGCCGGTGGCGCTGCCCTCGCCGAACTGCTCGCGCTTGTCCATCTTGCCGTCGCCGTCGGTGTCGCGAAGCCCCATCACGCCGCTGGCCTGTCCGCGCCCGCCCTGCAGCGATACGAACAGATCGCCGTTGGGCGCCACCACGAGGTGACGCGCCTTGCCGACGTTGTCGGCGACCAGGCTCGCGCAGAACCCCGGCGGCAATGTCAGGCCGCCGTTGTCGGGATCGCACGCCGGCGCCGCAGCGCTGCCGGTCATCGAAATCGCGGCTGCCGCAATCGCGGCGGCACTGCCGACACTCATCACTCTTCTCATGTTCATTGCGCGTCCTCGTGGCCGCCGGTTCGCCGACGGTCGTTGTTGCCCGTTCATCTTCCAGCGTCTTGCCCGTTTCGGCGATGAGCTGGTGTTTGTCGTCACAGCAGCCCGCCGGCCTGATGATAATGCGGGCTGGGGGGTACCGGGTAGGAACAGATACTGAGTCCGCGCAGGCCTTCCGACCGCATGACCGTCACATGATACGGGGAAAGTCAGACGTCCAGCCCGTGACAATTGCCGCCGGAAACGTCGACCAGCCGCATCGCGTGCGCGATCACGCGATCGGGTGTCCAGCCGCGTTCGCGCAGCTCGCCGATACCGGTTGCGCCGTCGGACTTACTCAGCTTCTGCTGCGGCGTTTTCATGATCAGCGGATGATGCAGGAACTCGGCAGGTTCGGCGCGGCCCAGCATTCGCGCCAGCTGGATCTGCCGGCCGGTCGACGACAGCAGGTCAATGCCGCGGATGACCAGCGTCACGCCCTGGACGTAGTCATCGACGGCGGCCGCGAACTGATAGGTCCAGTTCCCGTCGCGATCGCGCACCAGCAGATCGCCGCACTGATCGGAGGGCCGCTGCTCCTGCGGGCCGAGACGGAGATCAACGAACCGTTCGACCGACGGCTCCAGACGCACGCGGAGTCCGACGCCCGGACCTTCGACAATGCCGCGGTGCCGACAGGTTCCGGGATAACGCGGTTCGTCTGCGCGAAGAGCGGCGCTTTCAGGAGTGGCAGGATCGCGGGCCTGAAAGGCCTGCGCCGCGTCAGCCTGCGCCGCATCAGCCTGCGCCGCGTCGGCCCGCGTGACGTCGGACCGTGAACAACTGCAGGCATACACGAGGCCGCGAGCGCGCAGGCGGTCGAGCGCCCGGGTATAGATGTCGTCGCGGTCACTCTGGCGGACCGCCGGGGCGTCAGCGATCAAGCCGAGCCACGCCAGATCCTCGAGCAGGGCGGTCTCGAACTGGCGCCGGCTCCGCTGCCGATCGTGATCCTCGATGCGGAGCAGCACGCGGCCGCCGCGCACGCGCGTTTCGCCCCAGACCGTCACCGCGTTGACGATATGCCCCAGATGAAGGAGTCCGGTCGGGGCCGGCGCAAACCGCGATATGATGTCGCGCATGAATCAGCGAAAACTCCGTTTATTCATCCCCATTCTCGTTGCCATCGCGGCGCTCGGCGTCGGCCTGCGCGGCCAGACCAAGGGCGGCGAATGGACAACCTACGGCGGCGATCTCGGCGAGCACGCGGTACTCGCCGCTCGACCAGATTACCAAGGACAACTTCAACAAGCTCGAGGTCGCGTGGCGCTTCAAGACCGACTCGCTCGGGCCGCGTCCCGAGTTCAACTTCCAGGCCACGCCGCTGATGGTCAACGGCGTCGTCTACACCACCGCCGGCACGCGGCGCGCGGTCGTCGCGCTCGACGCCGGCACCGGCGAGATGCTGTGGATGCACAGCGAGAACGAAGGCAAGCGCGGCGAGTCCGCGCCGCGCCAGCTGTCCGGCCGCGGCCTCGCCTACTGGACCGACGGCAACGGCGAGCCGGACCGCATCGTCTACGTGACGCCGGGCTACCGGATGATCGCGCTCGACGCGAAGACCGGGCAACTCGCCGCCGACTTCGGCAAGAACGGCATCGTCGATCTGAAGCATGGACGACGACCAGGCGATGGATCCGGTCACCGGCGAGATCGGCCTGCACGCCACGCCCATCGTCGCCAAGGACGTCATCGTCGTCGGCGCCGCGCATCTGCGAAGGCAGCGGACCGAAGAGCAAGACGAACGAGAAGGGCTACGTCCGCGGCTACGACGCGCAGCACGGGCAAGCGGCTCTGGATCTTCCACACCATTCCGTCGCCGGGCGAGTTCGGCAACGACACGTGGGAAAAGGACTCGTGGTCCTACACCGGCAACGCCGGCGTCTGGGCGCAGATGACGATCGACGAAGAGCTCGGCATGGTCTACCTGCCGGTCGAACTGCCGACCGGGCGACTATTACGGCGGCAATCGTCCCGGCGCCGGTCTCTTCGGCGAAAGCATCGTCGCGCTCGACCTGAAGACCGGCAAGCGCAAGTGGCATTACCAGCTCGTGCATCACGGCATCTGGGACATGGACATCCCGTGCGCGCCGATCCTCGCCGACATCATCGTGAACGGCAAGCCGATCAAGGCGATCGCGCAGTCGACCAAGCAGGGCGTGGGTCTACGTGCTTCGATCGCACCAACGGCAAGCCGGTGTGGCCGATCGAAGAGCGGCCGGTGGCGAAAGGCGACGTGCCCGGCGAGTGGTATTCGCCGACGCAGCCGTTCGTCACCAAGCCGCCGGCATTCGATCGCCAGGGCGTGTCGCTCGACGATCTGATCGATTTCACGCCGGAGCTGCAGGCGGAAGGCTTGAAGCTGCTGTCGCGCTACAAGATCGGACCGATCTTCACGCCGCCGGTGGTGAGCAAGTGCCGAAGGTCCGCTCGGCACGCTGATTCTGCCGTCGGTCACCGGCGGCGCGAACTGGCAGGGCGGCTCGCTCGATCCCGAGACCAACAAGCTGTACGTCTACTCCGTGACCGCGCCATCGGCGCTTGGGCTCGTGCCGACCGATCCGGCGAAGTCCGACTTCGGCTACGCGCTGGGCGTCGCCCGGGCGAATGCGCCGCCCGTGACGCGGTCAACCGAACCCGGCGCGGCTGGAGCCGCGCCCGCGGCAGGTGGTGGACGCGGCGGCGCGGCGGCGGGCGGCGGCCGTGGCGCGGCTCCAGCCGGCGGCGGCCGCGAAGGCGGCGGCGCGCTCAGCGTCCAGGGACTGCCGCTGATCAAGCCGCCGTACGGACGCATCACGGCGATCGACCTGAACAAGGGCGACATCATCTGGCAGGTCGCGCACGGCGAGACGGCCGACAACATCAAGAACAGCCCGGCGCTGAAGGGCGTCACCATTCCGAAGACCGGACGCGCCGGGACGCATCGGCGTCCTGGTCACCAAGACCCTGGTGATTGCCGGCGAAGGCGGCTTCGCCACGCAGCCGAACGGCCAGCGCGGCGCCATGCTGCGCGCCTACGACAAGGCGACGGGCCAGGAGGTCGGTGCGGTGTACATGCCGGCGCCGCAGACCGGCTCGCCGATGACCTACATGTATAACGGCAAGCAATATCTGGTCGTCGCCATCAGCGGCGCGTCGTATACGGGCGAGCTCCTCGCATTCAAACTTCCGTAGTAATTCATAAATAAACCGCGGAGGAGACATCTTTTGACACGTCTCCCCCGCGGTTTCTCCCTACAATCTCGTCCACGCGATCGCGTCTAAGCCTAACAATTTTGTAGCATTTCGCTTTACTTTCACCAGAAGGTAAGGAGTCCGTATGACGAGTCTGAAACATGTTTGTCGCTTCCTGATGTGCGCGGTGTGCCTGGTGGTCTTTGCGTCCACGGCGCGAGCCCAGAGCTCCATCGGCGGTACGGTGAAAGACACGTCAGGGGCAGTGCTGCCCGGCGTCACGGTCGAAGTGTCGAGCGACGTGCTGATCGAGAAGACCAGGTCCGTGTCCACGGACAGCCAGGGAGAATACAAGATCGTCGACCTTCGTCCCGGCGTCTACGTCATCAACTTCTCGCTGCAGGGCTTCTCCACCTTCAAGCGCGAAGGCCTCGAACTGCCGTCGAACTTCACGGCCACGATCAACGCCGAGATGAAGGTCGGAGCGCTCGAGGAATCGGTCACCGTCTCCGGCGCATCGCCGGTCGTCGACGTGCAAACCAACCAGACGACGCAGGTGATGTCCCGGAGCGTGCTCGACTCGGTCCCGAGCGCCAAGACCATCCAGAGCCTCGGCCAGCTGGTGGTCGGCGTCACGTTGTCGTCGCCGGACGTCGGCGGCTCGCGCGCGATGCAGCAGGCGTACTTCGCGGTCCACGGCGTCGGCGCATCAGGCGCGATCGTCACGGTGGACGGCCTGCTGACCAACGGCAATATGGCGGACGGCGCCGTGATGGCGTATCACAACGAAGCGATGATTCAGGAAGCCGTGTACCAGACGGCCGGCGGCACTGCCGAGACGATGACCGGCGGCATCACGATGAACCTGGTGCCCAAGGACGGCGGCAATCGCTTCCAGGGCGGGCTCAAGTACGGCAAGTCGCCATCGAGCTGGCAGGGCAACAACCTGACGCCTGAGCTGCAGGCGCTCGGCGTCACCGCCACCGACAAGATCTCCAACTTCTACGAGTTCAACATCGAAGAAGGCGGGCCGATCATGAAGGACAAGCTCTGGTTCTTCGGCGCCTTCCGCAACGCCCACTACGACAAGCCGATCGCGAACTCGTTCGTCCTGCCGGCCGGCGTGCCGGTGCCGCCGGCGTTCGCCTCCTGCCTTGCGAACTCGGGCAGCTGCGAGCAGGGCATTTCAGACGAGAAGATGTCGAACCCGGTGCTGCGCGTCACGTGGCAGGTGTCACCGAAGAACAAGTTCGCCGCGTACATGGACCGCGCGATGCGCCTGCGCGGTCACGCGATGAGCAACCTCACCGACACCAACACCGCGTCGGTGGTCTGGCACACGCCGACGTTCGCGACCGGGTCGGCGAAGTGGACGTCCACTCTCTCGCCGAAGCTGCTGCTCGAAACCGGCTTCTCGTTCAACCGCGAGCGCTACGACAACGTGTATCAGCCAGGCATCTCCCAGGACCGTTTGACGCCGGCGTGGTACGCAGGTGCGCGCAGGAGCGACAACAGCACCGGCGTGCTCTGGGGCGCGTCGAGCGCGCAGCTCGGCAACTACCCGGACAAGTACAACGCGATGGCGGCAGTGTCCTACGTGACCGGATCGCACAACGTCAAGGTCGGCTTCCTCGATTCGTGGGGCCCGTACCTGCGGTGGAACAGCGCCAACGCCGATCTCTATCAGGTCTACCAGGCCGGCAACCCGCTCTCGGTGACCGTGCTGAATACGCCGCTGCAGACCGGCGAGTATCTCGACGCGAACATGGGCTTCTATGCCCAGGACTCGTGGCGCATCAACCGGTTCACCGTCAACGTCGGCATCCGCTACGACTATCTGAAGCAGCACGTCATCGGCGAACCGGCGCAGACGGGTCGCTTCGAGAACTCGGTGGCCTACGGCGACATCTATCTGCCGACCTGGAAGGACTGGTCGCCGCGCACGTCGGTGGTGTACGACCTGTTCGGCAACGGCAAGACCGCGATCCGCGCCGGGTTCAACAAGTACATGACCGGCGCGACCACCGGGTTCGCGCAGATCTACAACCCGACGGCGCTCACGACGCAGAGCCTGCCGTGGACCGACGTGAACAAGGACGATATCGCGCAGGGCGAGCGCGGCTGCGTCTACCTGACGGCCGGCTGCGAGATCAACTTCGCAGCGCTGCCCAACAACTTCGGCGTCCGCGCGCTGTCCACCTTCAGCCCGGATCTGGAGCGACCGTATCAGCTGATGTACAACGTCGGCGTGCAGCACGAGCTGCTGGCCGGCACGTCGATCACGGCGGAGTACTTCCACAGCTCGTTCAAGAACCTGATCGCGCGCAACAACATCGCGCGCACCGCCGCCGACTACACGCTGATCAACGTCGCCAGCCCGATCGACGGCAGCGTGATTCCCTACTACAACGTCAGCGCCGCGAAAGTGAACGCGGTCAACAACGTCGACAGCAACGACCCGAACATGACGCCGCACCTACAACGGCGTCGAGCTGAATTTCAATACCCGGCTCGCGCACGGCGTCCGCATTTTCGGCGGCATGTCCACGGAGAACACGGTCGTCGAACAGCTGCAGCGCCGCCAGCACGGACCCGAACCTGCTGCTCTACTGCGACGGCTCGAAGAACAACATCCCGTGGATCACCGCCGGCAAGATCGCCGGCACCGTTCCGCTGCCCTGGTACAGCATCAACCTCAGCGTCGCGCTGCAGATGCTGGCCGGCTCGTCGATCGGCACGCTGCCGGTCCAGTACGGCGTCTTCACCGCTGGAACCGGTTTCACCCAGCCGAACGGATTGGCTACCTACGAGCTGATCAGCCGCACGACCACCTACCCGGCGAACTGCAAGGGCGCGTGCACGCCGGGCGCGCCGATGATTCCCGGGCTGACGACGGGCATCGCGTCGGTCAACCTTGGCCTCGTCGCGCCGGGCACCCAGTTCACGCCGCGGGTCAACGAGCTCGATCTCGGCGTGAGCAAGGCGTTCAAGGTCGACAACTGGAACTTCACGCCGCGCCTCGACATCTTCAACGCGCTGAACTCCGACGACTACACCGCGGTCAGCACGGCGCAGTACAACGCAGCGACATATCTGCAGCCGGCGGTAATTCTCCAAGGTCGCATCATCCGCATCGGCGTTGATGTGCGGTGGTAGCCTTGAAAGTTAGAGCTTAGAAGTCAGAACGCGTCGCAACTGAAGGCACGCGTCGGTCGTCAAAGGTTCGATACGACGATTCGGCGCGTGCCTTCCTTTTTGGTGCCGGCCATCGCGACAAGAGGCTCCTGCGACCAACGATGGCCGTGTTTCGGGTGCTGTTGAAGGAGGCCCAGGCGGCCAGGGAGAAGGGCGCGGTATTCGGCCGTGCGGAACGGCCGCCGACGACGAGGCTAGACGGGCGACGCGCAATCGGCTAGCGTTCGTCCATGGCAACCCCCCAGGAATTGACCGAACAGCAGAAGGCCCAGTGGAGCGCTGCGGCCTCTGGCTGGGAGCGCTGGGGCGACTGGTTCGAGCGCCAGAGCGGCAATCTGAGCGGCTGGATGTGCGACGCCGCCGGCGTCGGTCCGGGCAGCCGCGTGCTCGATCTGGCATGCGGCCCAGGGCCGATCGCAATCCTCGCCTCGCAGCGCGTGCCCCCTGACGGACACGTCGTCGCGACCGATCTCTCACCCGACATGGTGGCCGTGGCGGCTCGCAGCAAGCTTCGCCTCGGCCTCGACAATCTCGAGGTGGTCGAGATGGACATGCAGGCGCTGACGCTTCCCGACGGATCGTTCGACGCGGTCACCTGCCGGTTCGGCCTGATGTTCTGTCGTGATCCCGTGCTCGGCGCCGCGGAGGCGCTGCGCGTGCTGCGCCCGGGCGGCCGCTACTCGGTCGCCGTGTGGGATGTCCCGGCCAGGAATCCGTTCTTCACCGCATGGATGGGCGCGCTCGGCGAATTCATGCCGATGCCGCCGCCCAATCCCACGGCGCCGGGCATCTTCCGCCTGGCGCCCTCCGGCGAGATGGAACGCGTGCTGCGCACCGCGGGCTTTACCGACATCGTGGTCGAGTCGCGGCCGATCGAGATGACCTACGCATCGCTCGAAGAGTACCTGGACCATTCAGACGGAACTGGCGGCGCCGCTTCGCACCGCCATCGCGACCCTTTCCGCCGACGATGTCGGTCGCCTGAAGGTACGGGTGTTCGAGGCGCTGCGGCCGTCCATGCGCGGCCAGGCGGTTCATCTCGCGGCGGTGCCGCTGTGCGCCTCGGCTTCAAAACCATAGGTTCATCGTGCTGAAATCGAATCCGATCGTCGCCTTCGTCGCCACCACCCACCCCGGCCGCGCCAAGACGTTCTACTCTGGAACGCTGGGCTTGCGCCTTGTGAGCGAAGACGGCTTCGCGCTCGTGTTCGACGCCGGCGGCACGATCCTCCGCGTCGCCACCGTCCCGGAACACCAACCGGCCGGCTACACCGTGCTGGGCTGGCTGGTGCGCGACATCGAACGCAGCGTTCACGACCTGCGCTCGAGGGGCGTCACCTTCAACGTCTACGACGGTATGGGACAGGACGACAACGGCATCTGGTCGGCGCCGAGCGGTGCGCGGGTCGCCTGGTTTACCGATCCGGACGGCAACACGCTGTCGCTGACCGGGATTGCGCGCGCGAAGCCGCGTCGATCGCCGGCGCGCAAGACCGCGGCCAGGCCGATCCGGAAGTCGAAGGCCAAGGCGGCGCGCACATCGCGACGGCGCTGAGAGAGACCGCCCCGAGTACGACGATCAACGCTGAGACCACATTCATTCATGTAGTGTCCGGCTTCAGCCGGACCAATAGCGCTGCGCTCAGGCATCCTGCCTCATCGCCGTTCGAGGGTCATGCGCATGCCGTGCCGGGCCCGCAGCGTGATCAGCGGCTGCGTTTCGACCGGATGTCCCGGCACCAGCCGCGGCTTCCAGCTCTGCGCCAGTGTGGCTATCAGCAGCACCAGTTCCATCCACGCGAAGGGCTCGCCGATGCACTGGCGCGGCCCGCCGCCAAACGGAAAATACGCGAACTTCGGCAGCGTCGCCCGGAACTCCGGCGTCCACCGATCGGGATCGAACCGCTCCGGATTCTGGAAATATCGCGCGTCGCGCTGGATGATGTACGGACTCATCACGAAGATCGATCGCGGCGGTGCCACGAAATCGCCGATCGAAAACGCGTCGATGGCGCGCCGGCCGATGATCCAGGCCGGCGGATACAAGCGCATCGCTTCGGTGACGACGCGCTCGACATACGGCAGCCCGTCGGTGTCGGCGGTGACCGGCAGCCGGCCGTTCAGCACCCGGTCGATCTCCTCGTGCAACCTCGCCTCGACGTCGGGCGACTGGCTGAGCAGGTACCACGTCCACGTCAGCGCATTCGCGGTGGTCTCGTGGCCGGCCAGAAAAATCGTCATCGCCTCGTCGCGCACCTGCACGTCGGTCATGCCGCGGCCATCGTCTTCGTCCTGGGCGGCGAGCAGCATCGAGAGCAGATCGCCCTGGTCGCGGCCGCTGGCGCGGTGGTCGGCAATCATCCGGTAGATGATCGCGTCGAGCCGGCCGCGCGCCAGGCGCGCCCGCCTCAAGCGCGGCACCGGCAGCCGTTCGATCACGTCCGAAAACGGCAGCAGCGTCAGCCAGAACGTGTCCATCACCGAGGTCAGCGCCTCGCCCACCGCGGCGGCCTGCTGCTCGACATCAACGTTGAACAGGGTCTTGCCGACGATCGACAGCGTGAGGCGATTCATCTCGCGCGCGATGTCGACGGTCGCGCCGTCAACCCAGCCCCGGCGCATCCGGTCCGCGTACGTCACCATCGTGTCGCCGTAGCCGGCGATACGGGAATGGTGAAACGCCGGCTGCATCAGGCGACGCTGACGCAGGTGGACGGCGCCTTCGCTGGTCAGCAGGCCGTTGCCGAGGACGCGCTTGGTTCGTTCGAGGCCGCGGCTCTTCGTGAAGTTGCGGTTGCTGGTGACGAGAATGTCCTTCACGACCAGCGGATCGCTGACCAGGAAGACGCGCTCGCCGCCAAGGCGCACGGTCGCAAGGTCGCCATAGCTGCTGGCCAGGTTCGAGAAGAACACCAGCGGATTGCGCCCGGGCCGGTAGACCAGCGACTGCAGCAAAGACGGCTTCGGACCGCGGGGAGTGGTCATCGCCATTCCGGATCGTAGCCTCGACGCCGCTGCTTTTCCTCGACGGCGAGACTGACCGCGAACAACGCGAACACCTCCATCAATCCGATGAACGCGTAGAGTGCGTAGCGCGTGAACGCGCTCGGCATCGGCAGGCAGACGTAGCCGGCGTCGAGGCACTTGCGAGCCAGGCGGTCGAGGTCGGCATACTCGCGCAGGATCAACGCCATCGCCGTGCCGAAAATCACGACCGAACCGGCGATGTTGCCAAGGATCATCTGGTTGCTGCGCCAACAGCTGTACGCCACCAGCGTGCCGACCAGCGGCGGCACGACAACCATCAGGGCGATCCAGGGCCAGCTCAACCCGTTCACTCGCTGCCTCGCTTCAACGCCGTTCTCGCGGATCGGGGTTGACCGTCAGCGGCTGGGAATAGCTTCGCCCGTCAACGGTCAACCTGACCGTGAATGTGCCGGGACCGACCTGGGGCGGTCCGCCGCGGCCGCCCCCACCGCCGCCGCCACCACGACCACCGCGTCCGCGACCTGCAGCGGCCGGCTGGGGACGGAAATCCCAGACGAAACGGTGCATGCCGACGCCGGCCGAGGGCGGCTCCTGCGGACGCTGCCACACCGCGTTGACGTTGAGCGTGCTCGGATCGATCGCGGGCGAGGGATCCGCGCTCGAATACCGTCGAATAATGGTTCCGGCGGAGTCGAGGATCTCGATGGCAAGCGGACCCGCCGGTGCGGATCCGACGAAATAGTCGATGATCGCGCCAATCGGGGCGTTCTCGGCTTCCGGCTCGTCCTTCTGCGTCGGCGTACCGTCGTCGGTATTCGGCGGCAGCAGGATGGCATCAGCCGGCTTGAAGAGATGCACGGCGGCCGCGCTCAGCTCCGGCGTCAGCTGCCGCAACGGGCTGATGTCGTCGAGCAGCCAGAAACCACGACCGTGCGTCGCCACGATCAGGTCGTCGCCGTGGAACGCGAGATCGCGCATCGAAGAAGGCGGCAGGTTCAGCTGAAGCGATTGCCAATGATCGCCGTCGTCGAACGAGGCGAACACACCGAGTTCCGTGCCGGCGACGAGCAGCCCGCGTCGTTTCGGATCTTCTCTGATCGTCTGCAGATACACGCCGGCAGGCAGACCGGTGACGATTTTCTGCCAGGTTTTGCCGGCGTCTCGGGTGCGGAATAGATACGGCTCGTTGTCCTCGAGGCGATGACGATCGACCGCCGCGTATGCAGTATCGGCGTCGAAGTGTGAGGCTTCGAGCGTGACCACTTTGCTCCACGCCGTCACCCCGGGCGGCGTCACGTTCCTCCAGGTCTTGCCGTCATCTGGCGTTACGTGAACGTAGCCATCGTCGGTGCCGATCCAGAGAACCGGCGCCCGCACGGGCGACGCCGCGATCGAGTAGATCACGCCGAGCCGCTTGGATTGCGCCGGTACGTCGGCGGCGGTGGCGGCATCGAGATTCGGCGGTACGCCGGGATTCTCGCGCGTCATGTCGTCACTGATGCGTGCCCAACTGCGGCCGCCGTCGCTCGTCTTGAACAGATATTGATCGCTGAAGTAGAGCGCGTGCGGGTCCGCCGGCGAAAACACCAGCGGCAGCGTCCACGTGTGCCGAGGCGGTGTCGGCAAGTCCACTTCGGGGGAGATCCGATCGACCTTGCCGGTGTTGACGTTGCATTTTTCGACCGTGCCGCCGAATACCACGTCTGGGTCGAGCGGATCAGGTGCCGTGAATCCGCTTTCGCCGCCCGCGCAGAGCGGCTCCCAGTCGCGCATCGTGATGCCGAGGAACCGGCCGCGCGATCGTACTCGGACCGCGCCGCTGTCCTGTTGCGCGCCGGTTACCCAGTACGGAAACGAGTTGTCCGCAGCGACACGATAGACCTGCGCCGTCGGCTGGTTCAGCCACGAGCTCCAGGTGGGATGCTCGTTCAGGCCGTCGACGCTGACGACGGCGCCCTGATCGCCGCCGAGAATCATCCGGCTGCCGTCATCGGGCGCAATCCACAACTGGTGGTAGTCGTCGCCGCCGGGCGAGCCCTTGAAGGGTTCGCCGAAGGTACGGCCGCCGTCGCGCGATCGATAGACGCCGGTATTCGAGACGTAGACCAGATCCGGGTTCTTCGGATCGACGACGACTTTCCCGAAATACCAGCCACGGCCCCAGATGCGGTTGTCGCCCGAGGCTTTGGTCCAGCTCGTCCCGCCATCGTCGGATCGGAACAGGCCGCCCTCCTTCGCATCGACGATGGCGTAAATGCGCTGACCCGCCGACGGTGCGACTGCGATACCGATTCGGCCGAGGCCGTCGGTCGGAAGGCCCTGGGTCAGCGGCCGCCAGGTTGTGCCACCGTCGGTGGACTTGAACACTCCGCTGCCCGGCCCATAGGACGGGGGATAGATGCTCCATGGCGGACGACGGGTGTTCCAGAGCGCGGCGTAGACCGTCTGGGAGTCAGCCGGGTCGAACGCAAGATCCACGGCGCCGACGTCATTGTTCCTGAACAAGACCTTCTGCCAGGTCGCGCCGCCGTCCCGCGTCCGGAACACGCCACGATCCGGGTTGCCGCCGTACGCATGGCCGAGTGCGGCGACGAACACGACGTCAGCGTTTTTCGGATCGACGAGGACGCGCGCAATCTGTCGCGTGTCGTCGAGGCCGACGTGCGCCCACGTCCGGCCGGCGTCGCGCGTCTTGTACATGCCGTTGCCGTACGAAATCTGGGAGCGCATGTCGGACTCGCCGGTGCCCACGTACACCACATCGGTGTTCGAGGCGGCGACGGCAACGGCCCCAATCGAGGCAATCGGCTGCGAATCGAAAATCGGCAGCCAGGTGCGCCCGCTGTTGGTGGACTTCCACACACCGCCGCCGACCGATCCGAAATAGAAGGTGTTGGGTTGGCCGGGCACACCGCTGACGGAGTTGACTCGCCCGCCGCGGAACGGCCCGATCATCCGCCAGCGCAGGCCGGCGTAAACGGCGGGATCGATTCGTGAACTCTGGGCACGAACCGCCAGAATCGTGCGCGGTAGAAACGGAACGCCCAGAACCAGAAGGAGAAGAATTCCGCGTGAGTGACGCATGCCGTCATTCTAGCAAGGGCCGGACATGGTTCACGCCCGCGGGGGCGGCGTCGCCCAGTATGCCCACGCGATGAACACCGCCTGAAGCGGGAGGCGCAGGTAGAGGGCGGCAGGCGAGATGTCGGAAAAGCGTTCCGGGTGGATCGCCATGTAAAGATTCGCCGGAAATACGGCGAGCAGCAGCAGGATCAGTCCCCATCCAGCCGCCGACCGGACGCGTGGCACGAGCACACCGACGCCGCCCAGCACTTCGAAGAAGCCGCTGATGTAGACCAGCGTCAACGGCGCAGGCAGCGACGGTGGAGTGATCCGAACGTAAAAGCCACGGTTCACGAAGTGATTCACGCCCGCGGCGACGAAAAACACCGCGAGCGCCACGAGCGCGAGTCTTCTGCCTGGGTGCATAAGTGGAGTCCGGCTGAAGCCGGACACTACCGACTCTCGACTATCGGCTGAAGCCGGACACTACACACTCTCGACTATCGGCTAAAGCCCGACACCACCGACTCGCGGCTATCGACCCGCGGCTACCGACCCGCAGCGACCCGCAGCTACCGACTCGCGGCTACCGACTCCCGACTAATGTCCCTGCGCTCTTTGAATCGCCGTGAACAGCGCCTGCCGCGTCGCTTCGGACCCGGTGAACAGATCTTCCGGCAGGCGGGTCACGCCGCGCAGCATGTCGGAGTAGATGACGTCGGCCTGGTAGACGTCGAGGCTGAGCCCCGCCAGGTACTGCAGCCGGAGGTTGCGGTCGCGATTGATGGTGGCGTCTCGCAGCCACGATTCCAGATCGGGCTTGCGGCCGGCGTAGGTCGCGAACAGATCGACCGCCGAGTTCATGCCGATTTCGTGCAGCGACTTCAGCATCGTCGCGTACTCGGGCCGATGAATCTTCGCCTCTACCGCGTCCACGTCAATCCTGGTCGGCTCAACCTGTCCGACCAGCACCAGGTCGTAGCCCTTGCCCTCGTTGGTGTTGCCGAACACGATCCCGTTGGGAAACACCTGCAGAAACGTCCCGATCTCGCTCTTCACCGCGTCGATGTTGCTCTCGTACAGCTGCACGAACAGCGTGACCACGCCGCCCGGATTGAGGTGCTGCTTCGCCATCTCGAAGAACTCGGCGGTGTAGAGCATCGCCGCGCCCTTGACCCAGGGATCGAGCGGGTCAGATGTGATGGCGTCGAATTTTTCGTTGGTCGTCTCCACGAAATGCCGCGCATCGTCGATACGCACGTGGACCTTGGGATTGCGGACCACGTCGAAGTTGTGCTCGCTGAAGTAGGTGGAGACGACGCGCGGGACGAGCGGCTCGATTTCGGCGATCGTCTCGTGGGTCACGATCGGATCGACCGATACCGCGCCGGCGGTGACGCCCGCGCCGCAGCCGATCACCAGCACTTTGTTCGCCTTTGGCGGCAGCAGCGTCGTGAGGTGACCGAGCATGCGCTGCAGACGCATGTCCTGCGGCTCGCTCGACGCCTGCACCTTGCCGGCGTTGTGATAGTTGCGGACGCCGTTGGGCAGCTCCGACACGGCCACCGACGCGTTCAGACCCTCGCCGACGTAAATCACGTTCGTCTGGCCGACGCGGGTCGCGGAATAGCGGCCGTACGCGACCAGCAGCCCCGGCAATTCGTGAATGCTGCGCGCCAGCAGGCCGGCGCTGACCATCGCGACCGCGAGCACCACGGTACCGCCCAGGTTCCAGCCATTCTTCTCGCTCGCGATCCGTCCCGGATCCGTTCCGCCCACGTACGACGGCTCGAGCATCAGCAGCGCCGACAGCGCCGACACGATGATGATGACCTGCTCGGTGTGCGAGCTGCCGATCCACGGAATCAGCAGAAAGCTCGTAATCAGCGACCCGGCGATCGCGCCGACGGTGTTGGCCGCGTAGACGCCACCGGACAGCCGCGCGGCATCCTGATCCGAGGAGGCGACCGCGGCCAGCGCCAGCGGAAAGCTGGCGCCCCACAGAATCGCGCCAGGCAGCACCACCCAGAAGACAGCGCACCACGTCGAGCTGCAGCGTGAACCAGGGCGTCGTCGCGATCGACGGATTGATCGGCCAGTACGGCAGCGACTCGGTCAGCTGATACGCCGCCCACGCCATCGCCGCACACAACAGCAACTGACACCAGCCGAGGGCGCGGCGCGGCGACGCGAGGCCGCGGCTGAATTCCGCGGCGACCGTGCTGCCGATGCCGAGGCCGACCAGGAACACGGCGAGGATCAGTGCGAATGTGTAGACCGTGGCGCCGAAGTGCAGCGACAGCAGACGCGTCCACACCACTTCGGTGGCGAGCGCGGTCGCGCCCGAGAGGCCGATCGTCACGTAGACCGCCGTGTGACCGGACGGCGCGGCGGTGCGACCGGACGGGGTCTCATCCGGCACGTACACGGTGCGAGCGGACAGCACGTAAGCGGTCAGCGCGACGATCAGGTTGATCGCCACGGCGACCATGGTCGCCGTCGGAACGTCGTAGATGCGCAACAGGTAGAAACCGGCGGCGAGCGCGCCGATCACGCCGCCGGCGATGTTGCCGCCGTAAAAGAACCCGAGCCAGGCGACGCCCTCCGGTGTCGCGCGCACCCAGCGCGAAATCGCCGGCAGCGTCGCGCCCATCAACATCGTCGGCGGCAGCAGGCAGATGCCGGCGATCACGCCGCGGAAGATGATACCGATGACGCCTTCGCCGGCCCACGCGGTGTAGATGCCGCCGACCAGCGGCATGCCGAGCAGAATCAGCGACCGCAAGCACGCCGATCCCGAGTTCGAGCGCCGCGTACACGCGCAGCGGATGCTGACGCGCCGAGATCAGCCGCGGCAGCAGCAGGCTGCCCAGACACATGCCGCCCATGAAGGTGCCGAGCAGGATGCCGAGCGAGATGGATGACGAACCGATCACCAGCTGCAGGAGCTGAAACCAGACGATTTCGTAAATGAGCGCGGCGCAGCCGCTGCCGATGAAGAGCAAGAACAGCGCGGGAAGATAGCGGCGTGGATTCATAGGGACAGCCGAGTTTACATCGGAGTCCTGATTGGACGGTTTGCTAGGGTTCAGGCTGGAAGGGCCATCATGGCTGATGGCTAATGACTGACGGCTCCAGCTGGAAGAACCAGCGTCGAACCATAGCCATTAGCCATGAGCCATCAGCCATGGCGGGTCTTACTTGAGGTGCTTGCTGACCAGCTTCGTCATCTCGAACATGTTGACGGTCTTCTTGCCGCCGAACACGGCCTTGAGCGCGTCGTCGGAATTGATCATGCGCTTGTTCTTCTTGTCCTGCAGGCCGTTCTTCTTGATGTAGGCCCAGAGCTTCTTGGTGACCTCAGTGCGCGGAATCGGCTTCGAGCCAACGATCTCCGCGAGCGCCGCGCTCGGGGTCACCGGCTTCATGAATGCCGCGTTCGGTTTCCGCTTCGCTGCTGCCTTCTTTGCCATGTCGTCTCCTTGGGGCGCCCGCCTGGGCGTCCAATGCTAGTGCGCTCTATTATGAACGCATCCGCCCCTCAGTACCACCCTCTTTTCAGAGGGGAATCCGGGACCGCCAGAGGGAAAAATGCCGATTTTCGCCGTTTCCCCTATGAAGGGCCGGGCGTTTTGCGAAAACTCAGATCCCACACCCGATCCTGAACAACGCTGAACGATGTGATCCGTCCGGCGGCGTCACGGCGGAAAATGATCGTGCCGAGCGCTCCCGCCCGGAACGCGTCGACGTAAATCGGCGTCAGCGCGATCGACGTATCCGGCCGGCGTGTCAGGTGGAGTCGGCCGGTCTCGACGGTCGCGGTCATCTGGGTCTCGGCCTCCGCACTGGCGTAGGCGCCCGCGTACGCCTCGAGCGCCGACGGCGACGGCGTCCATTCCTCGACGCGCTGGTAAGTCTCGCTCGTTCCGTACGCGTCGGTCGCGAGCGCGCCCTGCGCATCGAACGTCCAGTGGCGTCGGTCGGGCTCGGCGCCCACCGTCAATGCCAGTCCGGTCAACGTGCTGCGGTAGACGCCGTGAGCGGCGTCGAACGGCGCTGCGGTCGGGCGATGGGAGGTCTCCTCGCTCCTCTTCACCTGATCGCCGAGAAACAGATCGGCGACCTCGTGCGCGTAAGCCGCCGGCGTGGCGCTGCTCACGTTGCACAGCACCGCGACCGAGACGTGCTGGTCCGGAAAACGGGTGAGGAACGCCTGGTAGCCCGCGGTCGATCCGCTGTGATCGACCTCTCGGAGTCCCTTGTAGGTCTCGAGAAACAGTCCGAGGCCGTAACCGTGCGGCCGGCCATCGTTGAAATGGCCGGGACGCTGCTGTTCCGCGATCAGCCCCGCATCACCAGCCTTCGGCGCGTCGAAGTGTTCGTTCCATTTCAGGAGATCGCCCACGGTGGTCAACAGGCCGCCGTTGCCGTACACGTCCTCGAACGGCATGTCCGCATGAAAGTCCGAGTTCCCCGAATACGCGATCGCCCGGCCTTTGACGATGCGCGTGAAGTCGTCGCGCCAGGAGGTGTGAGTCATGCCGAGCGGCACGAACAGACGGTCGCGGGTGAATTCCGGAAACGGCTGCCCGCTGACGCGGGTGACGATCATCGCGGCCAGGTTGTAGCCGGTGTTGGAATACGACCAGTGCGGTGCCGGGGACGAAGTTGAGCGCGGTCTGGCGCCGGGTGATGTCGAGCATGTTCGCCTGGGTGTGCACGCGGCGGGTCCGCGGCCAGCCGCCGATGGCGGCGACGCTGCCCCAGTCCCGCAGGCCACTCGTGTGATTGAGCATGTGGCGGATCGTGAGCGGCGATCCGTAGTCGGGCAGTTCGGGGATGTACTTACGAACCTGATCGTCGAGCGACAGCTTGCCGTCGCGCGCGAGCAGCATCACCGCCGCGGCGGTGAACTGCTTGGAGACGGATCCGGCTTCGAAGATCGACTGCGCCGTAATCGGCACGTCGTGCTCGAGGTCGGCCATCCCGTAGCCCCTGGCGAGCACCGGAGCGCCGTTGGTCGCGACGCCGACGGCGCAACCCGGCGTGGTCGTGGTCCACCTGGCGAACACCGCGTCGACCTTGGCGGGCGCATCGGACGGCGGCGCGGCGGCGAGCGCACACGCACCAGCAACGGCGAGCCACATGAGGCGTCTCATGGCCGCCATTCTACGCGTACAAACAGAAAGGGCGGTGATCTCTCGACCACCGCCCCTTTTCTGAAATTACAGACTTCAGATTGCAGATTTCAGATTGCACACTTCACACTTCACACGTCTAACTTTCTAGACCCCGGCTGCCGTCGTCTTTGCCTTCGCCGGGAAGATTTCCTTGAACGCGGTCATGAAGCGGCGCCATCTCGTCGGCGGTGCCGATCGAGACGCGCAGGTGCTGGGTCATCGGCGGGAACGGCCGGCCGACCAGGACCTTCTTGGTCTTGAACTCTTCGATGACCGGCTGCACGTCGCGGCCGATGTGGACCATGAAGAAGTTCGTCTCCGACGGCAGCACTTCGTAGCCGTAGGCCTCGAGGTCGCCTGACGTCTTCTTGCGCAGGTCGACGACCATCTTCTTGACACTGGCCTGCGACGCCGTGTCCTTGAGTGCGGCAACGCCGCCCCACTTCACCAGCGCGTTGATGCTGCCCATGCTGTACGGCCGCATCTTCTCGACGAATTCCTTCGACGCGACGGCGTAGCCGAGACGCATGCCGGCCAGCGCCGCGATCTTCGAGAACGTGCGCGCAATGATCACCGGGCGGCCTTCGAGCACGTAGGGCACCGAGGTGCCGTAGTTCGGATCCTCGACGAAGTGGTGGTAGGCCTCGTCGATCAGCACCGGCATGCCGGCCGGGACGCCGTCGAGCAGCTGCTTTCACTTCCGCCTTGGTCACGATCATCCCGGTCGGGTTGTTCGGGTTGCACAGATAGACGAACCCGAGCTCGCGACGCGTGCGCATTGGCGGCCTTGATCATCGCCGGGATGTCCTGATGATGATCCTTGGTCAGCGGCAGCTTGATCGCCGTCGACTTGATGCTGGTGGCGTGCTGATAGACCGAGCTGTAGGACGGCTCGTTGCCGAGGACCTTCTTGCCGGCGGGCAGGAACGCGGTGCCGACGACGTCGAGCACTTCGCCCGAGCCGGCGGTCAGCAGGATGTTCTCGCTCTTCACGCCGTGGTGCTTGGCGATCTCCTGGACGATGCCGCCGTCCGGATAGCCGTAGCGGTTGGCGTACTTGAAGGCCGAATTCATCGCCTTCATCACCGACTCGGGCGGGCCCCAGCAGTTCTCGTTGCTCGAGAGGTGCGCGAACGAATCGTAGTCGCCGCCGCCTCCCATTCCCGCGCGGACGCCCGCCGCACCCGCGACGGTTCTGCGCGAACAGATCCACTTCGGACCCGAGTCCCAGATACCCCATCGCCGCCGCGATGCCGCCTACAAATCCTCGTCGAGAAACAGTCATGGCTCCTCCGTTCTCACGTTCACCTGGGCCGAACAATTTCCCGCATTCTAACGCGGTCCTTACGGGCGCGGGTCGTCTTTTTCTCCGCCAGACAAATCTGTCCGAATCGTCTATTTCGCGCCGACGTTTTCGTACCATTTCACGTTCGCGGTCGCGGTGCCGATGCACACGATGTCGACCGCTTGTCGCCGTTCAGGTCGCTGGCGGCGCATCCGCGCCCGGCCATGCCGCCCTCGTCCAGCACGCGGCTCGTCCACGTCGCACCGTCCGCCGAGGCGCTGTACATGATCAGGCTGCGCGCGCCGCCGCGCTGGCCGACGATGATCTCGTCGCGGCCATCGCCGTCCACAGTCCGCGAGGATGATCGCGTGGCCGTCGGTGATGGTGTCGTCGATCATCTGCCGCGGCCAGCTCGGTGCCGTTCTCGCGATAGACGACGATCTGGTTGCCGTGCCACGGCTCGATGGTCGCGATGAATCGCTGCTGACCGAGATGGCCGAGCGCCATGTCGCTCGCGCCGCTCTTCGGCCACGGATCAGGATCGCCTTTGATCAGCTCGGTCGGCGTCCACTTGCCCGCGGCGAACTTGTGGAGGTAGATCCCCATGAAGCCGGCACTGAGCACCGCCTGCCCCTTCACGCCCGGCCACGTCTCCGGTTCGATGCCGTGAATCAGCCCGGTGAACGCTCGGTGACGGTCTCACGCTTGAAATCGGGCGCACGGTAGTAGTCGATCGTGACCGGGCTGCGATAGTCCGGCGCGACGGCGTCGGGACCGATCAGCGGCGCGAGCATCAGCACTTTCTTGCCGCTGCCGTCCGCGTCCACCCAGCGCAGGCGATGCGCGGTCGGAATCTTGTCGATTTCCTTCACGGTCCACGGCTGCGTCGGATCACCGTTGTGCGTCAGGATCGAGAGCACGCCGGTGCTGGTCTTCGGCGACGTCGTGAAACCTTCGGCGAGCGCGAGCTCCGGAATGCCGTCTCCGTCGAGGTCGTAGGCCGAGGTGTTGATCATCTGCTTTCGATCGGCGGCGATCACGTGGCGCTGCCAGCCCGGATTCTCGAACCACACCAGCTCGGGAACGTTCGACGCCAGCGCGATGATGTCCGGCTTGCCGTCCTTGTTCAGGTCCGCAATCACCACCTGGTAGCCGCCGCGCAGACCGGTGCCGATTTCGTGCGCCACGAACTGGACGCCGCCGGCCGCCGGCGCCTGCGCCGCCAGCGGTGCGAAACGCGCCGTCA
Source organism: uncultured Acidobacteriota bacterium (assembly GCA_963711765.1). GTDB lineage: Bacteria > Acidobacteriota > Vicinamibacteria > Vicinamibacterales > CAVVIG01 > CAVQFC01. Next base: position 1,290,967 of record CAVQFC010000002.1, read on the forward strand.
CCGCCACCACCGCCGCCATCGACAGGAATCCGATCGCTGTTCTACCAGGTCTCATGCGCTCTCCTCGAGAAATGCCGGAGCCGACTATACGCTACCAGTCTGTCGACCGGTAGTCCTTCAGGAACTGTCCCCACACGTGCTTGCCGGTGTTGAACCCGCTGATGATGGGCGCGACGATGCGGGCGGCGCCGTCCACGATGTCGAGCGGCGGATGAAAACGATGGTCGGCGGTCTTGCGCTCGGCAATGTCCACCGGATCCTCGTCGGTCACCCAGCCGGTGTCGACGCTGTTCATGTGGATGCCGTCGTTGTAGTAGTCGGTCGCCGCGGTGCGCGTCATCATGTTCAGCGCGGCCTTGGCCATGTTGGTATGCGGATGCCTGGTCGTCTTGAAGCTGCGATAGAACTGTCCCTCGACCGCCGACACGTTGACGATGTGCTTGTCGCGCGTCGGCGACGCGCAGCATCAACGGCTTCAGCCGCGCGTTGAACAGGAACGGCGCAATCGCGTTGACCAGCTGTACTTCGAGCAGCTCGACCGACGGCACTTCGGCCAGCAGCATCCGCCACGAGTTGCGCCCGCGCAGATCGACCTGCTGAAAATCCTGGTCGAGCCGGCCGCCTGGAAACAGATCCGTCTGCGCCTGGAACTCTTCCGGCAACAGCGGCATCTGCGACAGCTGCGCCGAGGAGCCGACCGCATCGGCCCGCGCCGCGACGCTCGAGCTCGCGGCCGTCAGCGTCGGCGCCGCCGAGCAGCTTGCGGACGTGGCTCGGCATCTGCCGCAGCGCCACGGTCTCGCCCGCCATCATGTGCGCGTAGAACTCCGGCGGACGGCGTACGGTCTGGCAGGCGTTGTTGATGATGAAGTCGAGCCGATCCTGCGTCGTCGCCAGGTTGCGGCAGAACGCCTCGACGCTCGGCGTATGACGCAGGTCGAGCCCGAAGATCTCGAGTCGATCGCCCCACTCGCCGAAATCCGGCTCCTCGGCGTAGCGCGCCGCCGCATTGCGCGGGAAACGCGTCGTGACGATCAGCCGCGCGCCGCAACGCAGCAGCTTCAGGCCAGCCTGATAGCCGATCTTGACGCGTCCGCCGGTCAGCAGCGCTACGCGTCCGCGCAGATCCGCGAGCTCGGTGCGCGCGGCGAAGTTCTCGGCGGCACAGGCCGGACACAGCTGGTCGTAGAACGGATGGATCTGCGAGTACGCCTGCTTGCAGACGTAGCAGTCGCGATCGGCCGCGGACACGCGCGGCGGCGGCATCGCTTCGCCACCGTCAACGTCGCGCGGCTCGAAATTCTTCGGTGGAAAGGCCGTCGGCGTCGTGACCGCGGGGCGCCGCCGCAGCGCGCGAATGCCAGTGGCGTGCAGCACCGCCTCCTCGCGTTCAATCGCGGCGATCTTTCGCTCGCGCGCTTCGGTTCGGGTGCGTTTGCGAATCGCTCGCGGATCAGGCGAGGTGAACGCCGCGATCGCGCGATGGAACCGAGCGCGATCGGCGACCGACAGATCGTCCAGCAGACGCCAGTCGGCGGACACCCGCTCCAGCAACTCGGTCAGCTCGCGCAGCGCATCGGCCGCAAGCGAAGACTTGGTCGTCATGCCGCTCAGGACTCCGCCAACCGCGGCAGCTCGTCGCCGGTGACGCGGAACACCGTCCAGGCATCCATCGGCGCCGCCCCGAGCTTCTTGTAGAAACCGATCGCCGGCTCGTTCCAGTTGAGCACCGCCCATTCGAGGCGGCCGCAGCCGCGTTCGATCGCCAGCGCTGCGAGATGAGCCAGCAGCCGCCGGCCGAATCCGCGTCCGCGCCACTCCGGCGCGACGTAGAGATCCTCGAGGTAAATACCCGGCTGGCCGAGAAACGTCGAGTAGTTGCCGAAGAACAGCGCGAAGCCGGCCACCTGGTCGCCGGCATACGCGATGACCACTTCGGCGGCCGGCCGCGGACCGAACAGCGACTGGCGCAACTTCTCCTCCGTCGCCGTGACGTCCGCCGACATCCGTTCGTATTCGGCCAGCGCCTTGATCAGCTGCAGGATCACAGGCACGTCGCGCTCGGTGGCGCGCTCGATTCGAAACACCGCGTCGTTCGCGCTCATCGCATGCGCTTTCTTTCCGCCGAATGGGCCATCAACACGGCGAGGCGGCGGCGCCGGGTCTCGTCCTGCTTCGCTGTCGTCACCCAATAGGTCAGCAGCTTCCGGTAACCGGGCGGCTGTGCGCAGAAGAACGTCCACGCCTTCGCGTCGGCTCTGAACGTCTTTTCGAGCGACGAATCGAAATCCGCGTGCGCGCGCTCGTATGCGTATCGGCCGGTCTTGCGCTGGTCGCGCTTCGCGAACACCTCGCGCCCGGGCGCGGCCACACGTCCATCGGCCGTCAGCTGCCTGAACCGTTTTGTGTTGACGACGCTCCAGGTGCTGTCGGCCTTTCGTGGCGTGAAGCGGTGCATGTAGCATTCGTCGTCTATCCTCTTTTTCAGGCCGTCGATCCAGCCAAAGCACAGCGCTTCGTCCACGGCGTCGAGATACGCCAGGCCGGCCTTACCCGAGCTCTTCCGGAAGAACCCGACCCACAGCTCGTTGACGGTATGGCATCGCGTCGCGAGCCACGCGCGGAAGTCTTTCGCCGACTTGAAAAACCTCGCCACGGGCTGCTTCATAGCGCTTTCCGCAGCAGCGCAATCTGTCCGCCGTGGTAGGTGCCATGCTCGACGATGCCGTGGAGCAGGGTGTCCACCGAATAGGGCAAATCGGGCACGTTCGCGTCGAGGCGATCGTCGGACAGCTCGCGCGCGTCGGCGGCGAGCATCCGGTAACTCTCGCGCATGCCTTCGACGGCCAGCTGCCAGGCCTCCGGGCCGTCGGCCGTGACCGGAGGCCAGTCCTGCTCGGGCGTCGGGTCGCCGAGCGCTTCGCCTCGAAGGCGATCCCGGGCGATGTCCGACCACGACGTGATGTGCAGCACCAGCTCCCAGATGCTGTGCGCCGCGGCGATCGGCCGGCTGGCGGCATGTTTGTGATTCACGCCGTCGAGCACCTCGGAAAGGCCCGGACCGTGCCACATCGGACCGGTCACCGTCCATTCGATATGCCTGGCTAACCTCGTCGCTCGACTCATAAACCATTTGTCCCCGGCAGACGTCTACTCATTCACATTATGCCCAACCTGAAGTTCGCGCTCCGCATGCTCTTCAAGACCCCGTTCGTCACGATCGTCGCGATCGTGTCGCTGGCGCTGGGCATCGGCGCGAACGCGGCGATCTTCTCGATGTTCAACCAGCTGCTGCTGCGGCCGCTGCCGGTGCCCGAGCCTGCGCGTCTGGTGAACCTTCGGGTGCCTGGCCCCAAACCGGGTTCGCAGTCGTGCGGCACGGCAGGCGATTGCGACGATGTATTCAGTTACCCAATGCTCAAGGACCTGTCGCAGGCCCAATCGTCCTTTACCGGAATCGCGGCGCATGTCAGCTTCGGCGCCAATCTCAGCGTTCACGGCCAGACCCAGAGTGCCGAAGGCCTCCTCGTCTCGGGCAGCTATTTTCCCGGTACTCGGCCTTCAACCCGCGGCGGGCCGGCTGCTCACACCGGACGATGACCGCACGCCCGGCGAGTCGCACGTGGTCGTGGTCAGCTACGCCTACTGGCAGAACCGGCTGGCGTCCGATCCGGCGGCGATCGGCCAGCCGCTCACCGTCAACGGCCAGGTCATGACCATCGTCGGCGTCGCTCCTCGCGGGTTCAGCGGGACGACACTGGGAATCAAGCCGGCGGTGTTCGCGCCGATCACGATGCGCGGCTTCTCCGATCCGTTCAAGGACTTCGACAATCGGCGCAGCTATTGGGCGTACGTCTTCGCTCGACTGAAACCAGGCGTTTCGATCGAGCAGGCGCGCGCGGCCATCGCCGCGCCGTACCGCGCGATCGTCAACGACGTCGAAGCACCGCTGCAGAAGGGGATGAGCGAGCAGACCCTGGCGCGGTTCAGGAACAAGCCCATCATGATCGAGCCGGGCAGCCGCGGACAGAGCCGGATGTCCGGCCAGGCGAAGGCGCCGCTGACGCTGCTGCTCGGCGTCACCGCGTTCGTGCTGCTGATTGCCTGCGCCAACATCGCCAACCTGCTGCTGGCGCGCGGCGCGGCGCGGTCCGGCGAGATGGCGGTTCGTCTGTCGATTGGCGCCGGACGCTGGCAGCTGATCCGGCAACTGCTCGGCGAGTCGTGCCTGCTCGCGCTCTTCGGCGGCCTCGGCGGATTGGTGGTGGCGCAATGGACGCTGAACCTGATCTCCACGCTGCTGCCGCCGGAGGCGATCGACACGATCACGCTCTCGATCGATCCGACGGTGATGCTGTTCGCGGCGGCGCTGGCGATCGGCTACCGGCCTGCTGTTCGGATTGTTCCCGGCGCTGCACAGCACGCGCCCGGATCTGATCTCGTCGCTCAAAGGACAGAGCGGTCAACCATCCGGTGCGCGCGCCGCGGCGCGCTTCCGCACCTCGCTGGCGACCGCGCAGATCGCGCTGTCGATGGCGCTGCTGGTGTCGGCCGGGCTCTTCACGAAGAGCCTGGTCAACGTCAGCCGAGTCGACCTCGGATTGAAACCGGACAACATCATCATGTTCGGGTTGTCGCCGGTGCTGAACGGCTACACACCGGAACGATCGCGCCAGTTCTTCGAGCGCGTCGAAGAGCGAGCTCGCGGCACTGCCCGGCGTCTCCGGCGTCACTAGTTCGACGGTGCCGTTGATGAGCGGCAGCAACTGGGGCAACAACGTCAAGGTCGAGGGATTCGAGGCCGGACCCGACACCGACGCGAACTCGTCGTTCAACGAAGTCGGGCCCGGCATATTTCTCGACGCTCGGCATCCCGATCATCGGCGGCCGCGAGTTCACCCGCGCCGACGCCGCTCGGCGCGCCCAGGGTGGCGATGGTCAACGAAGCGTTCGCGAAGAAATTCAATCTGGGGCGCAACCCGGTTGGCAAGCACATGAACAACAAGGGCAACGAGACCGCGCTGACGATCGAGATCGTCGGGTTCATCCGGAATGCGAAGTACAGCGAGGTCAAGCAGCAGATCCCACCGGTCTTCTTCATGCCCTACCGTCAGGACGAACGCCTCGGCGAGCTCACGTTCTATGTCAGGACGGCGGGCGATCCCGAACCGTTCATGACGAACATCCCGAAAGCGATCGCGAAGCTCGACGCCAACCTGCCGGTCGAACAGCTCCGGACGCTGCCGCAGCAGGTCCAGCAGAACGTGTTCCTCGATCGGTTCATCAGCGTCCTGTCGGCGGCGTTTGCCTGCCTGGCGACGTTGCTCGCGGCGATCGGCCTGTACGGTGTGCTGGCGTACACCGTGACGCAGCGCACGCGTGAGATCGGTTTGCGCATGGCGCTGGGTGCGGCGCCGTCGCGGGTGCGAGCGATGGTGATGCGCCAGGTCGCACTGATGATCGCCGTCGGCGGCGCGATCGGACTGGTTGCCGCGGCCGGCCTGGGCCGGCTCGCGCAGTCACTGCTGTTCGAGATGACCGGATCCGATCCCATCGTGCTGGCCGGCGCCGCGCTGTCGCTGACGCTGGTCGCGCTCGCAGCCGGATTCATTCCGGCGTATCGCGCGTCGCAGGTCGAGCCGATGCGCGCGCTGCGCTACGAGTAAGGCCTTCGCGGCCCTGAAAGGGTCGCGCCGCGTGCGCTGGAAGGACCGCGCTACTTCTTCATGTACTTCCAGTTGCGCGATTTGCCCTCGGTCAGCCACTCGACAGCGGTTGCGATCCGCCGGGCACGCGTATCGTCTCCCTTGGCCTCGGCGATCCACTCGACGTACTCGCGGACATGACTCGGACTGAGCGAGGTCCACGCGGTCAGCGCTTTCTTGTTCTTCCTGAGCGCCGCCATCAGCGCAGGCGGCGTCTTCGGCTTCGGCAACTGACGCCTTGGCGCCTTCACGACCTGCACACCGTCGTCGTTCAACTTCGCCGCCTTGCGGATGTACGCGGTCAAGACCCGGTCGGACGGCAAGTCGGCCACGGAGGTCAGTTTCCCGAACTGGCCGGCGCCGTCCTGAATCTTTTCCCGATCGAGCACCAGCGTGCTCTTCCAGAAACCGAAGATGGCGTGGTTCTTGAACGACGCCATGCCGCACATCATTCCCTTGTAGTCGAAATGGGGCGCGCTCCACTTCATCGTTTCCTGTACGGCAGGACACGAGGCGTGCACGACGCCGCGAAGGTGTTCGAGTATCGGCTTTGCAAAATCAGGAGCGGTGGCAATATAGGCATCGACACGTCGGTCTCGAACTCCCACAACACCCTCCCGCTGACAATCTAGACCTGACGCCGTCGCATTCGGTGGCTGTCGACCCAGTAGGCCCACGCCACGAGCACCCACATCGCCTGCGCCGACCAGGCAACTGCGCCGGCGTTCGGCGGCGGCGGACCGAAGACGCTCGCCAGGTAGACAGCCACGAAAAACGCGACCAGCGACCAGAGGCCGAACGAACCGATGCGATCGCGCGGCCTCGTGGACCTCGCGTACAAGACGACGCCGGCGGCAAACAGCGCAGATTCCACGGTCAGTGTGCCAGCCGTCGAATTCCACAAACCGAGCCCGAACCGCTCCGTGCCGTGAAACGTCAATGGCATGTCGGGACGATGGGTGATGTAGTCGAGCAGCCAGTGGCTGAGCACAAGCAATGCGAGCAGCGCGGCCACCGGTGGCCGGGCGCGCCTGAGCAAGACGTACAGCACGCCGAACACGGTGCCCCAGAGAGCGAGTCCGAGCAGGCTGTGCGAATACGGATAGCTGACGAAGTTCAGCGGCGTGACGACGGTCGCGCCCGGCTGCAGATCAACTCGCTCAACGCCGCGCAGCACCAGCGTTGGCCACAGCAGATCGGCGAATTGCGCCGCCACGAAGAAGGTCCCAAGCGAGATCGCCGGCGCCATCTTCTTGGCGCCGAACCCGAGGCCGAAGTGACCGAGGAACATCAGCGCTCCAGACGCGCGATCACGCCGGTCAGGTTGTCCGATCCGATCGAGAGATACAGCTCGCGGTCGGTCACGGACATGCTGAAGGCGACGCGTCTGTCGAGGCGACCGACGAGTGCGCTGACCAGGCCGCGATCGATCGCGTAGAGCTCCAGATCCTCAGCGCGATGGATTTTCTCGCCCGCCAGCTGCTTCAGATACTGGGTCGGTTCCTTGTGGGTGTAGACCGCGACACGTCTCGCCGCCTTGGATGCCCGATGCAACCTGGCCGCGTCCGGCGTACCGATGTCGATCCAGCTGACGATGGCGCCGGTGAGATCGCGGACGGCGATGGTCGGCTCGTCCGGATCGGAAACACCGCGCGAGAACTCGATGCCCTCCCCGTACTCGAGCAGGTACGCGAGCAGGCGGGCGATCAGGTATTCCTCGGACTCGGACGGATGTCGGGCGACGCGGAGCGACAGCGACTCGTAGACCTGTCGGTCGGAATCGGCGAGCTCGATGTCAAAATTGTAGATAGTGGCGGTCAGGGACATTCAGTCAGCAGTCGGCAGTCTTCGGTCGGCCCGTCGGCGGTCGGCACAGACCACTCAGCAAGTCGCAATCAGCCATCAGCATTTCCTGAAGGCCTGAAAGCGCAGGCGTGTGTAGTCCGCCCACCAGCCGCGTTCAGCATCGTGGAGCTGCGGCGCCACGGCATCCCGCACTTCCTCGACCAGCGCTCGTCGATCGGCCTGCGGCACTGCGCCGAGAAACGGGTGCGCGAACGTCTCGAGCCAGTCGGCGATGTCGCCGGGCAGCGGCGTCGGCCTCGCGAATACCGTGATCATGTTGACGGCGAAGCCGTGCCGCTCGAGCAAACCCCGATACTCGTCGGCCGTCGGAAAGAACCAGGGGTTGAACGCGGCACCGTCCACGCCGCGGCGCGCCAGCGCGTCATGCAGTGCGCCGCGAACGATCTCGACGCAGCCGGCGCCGCCACACTCGGCGACAAACCGTCCGCCCGGTCTCAGTGCCCGAAACACCGAACGGATCACGCCTTCGGCGTCGCGCATCCAGTGCAGGGCCGCGTTGCTGAACACGGCGTCAAATTCGGCAACGAACGGCAGCGACGCGCCGTCGCCGACCCGGGCATCGAGTCCGCGCGCGCGTGCGCCGGCGACCTGCTCCGGACTGCCGTCGATCCCGACGACTGCGCATCCGGCCGCGACCAGCGTCTCGGTGAGGGCGCCGTCACCGCAGCCGAGATCCAGAATCCGCTCGCCGGCTTGCGGCGCCAGCAGCTCGACGACACCGGCACCGAGGTTCGACACGAACCTCGCGTTCCGCTCGTAACTGACCGGATCCCACTGCTGCGTCGTCATGAAGCCCCGGGCGACAGCTTAACCGATCGATCGTTACGGTTTCCTGGGAGCGGCAAACGGCCCGACTTCGGGTTTGCCCTGGGTGTTGGCCAGCGTCCCGAGTTCCGCTGCGACGCCGCGCGCGATCGCCGCCGTTTCGCTGCCCGCCTGGAAGCAGGTGAAGTCCGGTCGATCGCGCCACGCGAATGGACCGCACAGTCGGACGCCGGCCTTGATCGCGGCGTCGTGAACGATGTTGATCGCGCGTTCGTAGTCGGGCGTCCCCTGGCGGTAGCCGGAGAAGTTGCCGAGGTCGCCGCTGGCGGCGAACACCGCGGTCACGCCTGGCACCTTGGCGATCTCGTCTGCGTCCTTCAGGCCGTCGAGCGTCTCGATCATCTCGATCAGCACGACGTTGTCGTTGATCGTGTTGCGATAGCCGCCGGGCACACCGCCCCACATGTTGGCATCGAACGCCTGGCCGCCGCCATTGCTGCGCCGGCCGAGCGGCGGGAAGTAGGTCCAGTCGCGCGCTTCCTTCGCTTCCGCCAGCGAGTCGATCGTCGGCACGACCACGACCAGCGCGCCGGCGTCCAGTGCATGCTGGATTTCGCGCTCGTCGGTGTAGGCGACGCGCACGCCTGGCACCGCCTTGGCGTTCGGGCACGCACGCCACATCCGCGCGACCGCCTGCCAGTCGCGGGAGTCGTGCTGCATCTCGGTCCAGATGAAGTCGTAGCCGGCGTTGGCCATCGCGCAGTAGGTTTCCGGATCGGTCCCGCTGAAGACGGTGCCGCCGGTTACCTTGCCGCCCTGCATCATCTTGAGCTTCACCGGGTTCCAGATCTTCGAACCGGCCGGCGGATTGAACGCCGTGCCGTACTTCCAGGTTGTCGGATCGAACGGCCCCTGGTTCACGGCGCCAGCCGGCGCAGTCTGGCGTGCACCGCTGTCCTTTCCTGCGGGCGCAGCCAGCGGGAACGATGTGGCTCCGGGCTGGGCGTTGTTCGCGTACGGATCGGCGTTCGGCGCCGGCGCCTGCTGCGTGGGAGCGGCCGGCGTCTGCGCCGCAAACGTGGCGATGCCAAGCAGAGCGCACGCAGCGATGACGATGGACAGATGTTTCACGTCAAACCTCCTGAACGAAGAACGTAGAACGCCGAACGTAGAACGTAGAACGTAGAAGTCCTTGTCCCGCTACGATCTTGGCGTCGTCGCCAGGTAACTCCGCCGCGAGCGCGCCGTGAGCCCCGGTGACGCGAGATGCAGCGTGATGTCGTGCAGCTTGCCGTCGAGTTTGAGCGGCGTGAAGCCGAGCGCGTACTGATGGTGGAGTTCGTCAGCCACTCGCGTAAACGTGGTCGCGAGATCGTCGGTCGAAGTCAGCTCGAAGTATCCGCCACCCGTGGCCGCTGCGATTTTCGGAAGACCCTCGTCAGGCCGATCAGTCTGGCCGCCGCCACCACCGGATCCGCCACCGTAGCCGCGGCCGCCGCCACTCCCGCCACCGCGCCCATACCCGCCGCCGCCATATCCACCGCCGCCACCGTGATGGCCGCCGCCATAGCCGCCGTGCGATCCCCCGCCGTTACCGCCGCCGTAACCGCCACCGCCGCCGCTGAAACCGATCGCGTAGACCATCACATCTTCTTCTTCGGCGCGTTTCATGACGCTCTTCAAGCTGCTGTTGTTGTTGCTGGCGTTCATCGGCGCATCGCGGCCATCGGTGAACACCAGCACGACCCGGCGGCCCTGCTGGTGCAGCAGGTCGGTGATGCCAACGTTGATCGCGTTCCACAACGGCGTCGGCCCCTCGAACTGAAGCTCGGTGCGCAGGATCTTCACGAGCTCGTCATGGTCCGACGTGAAGTCACGGGGATCGACCTGAATTCGATCCGAAAAGCTGCCGATGCGCGCCTTGTCGGCCGGCAGCATCACCTGGACGAACTGCTCGGCGGCCTGCTCCACCAGCTCGAAATTGGCGCGCATGCTCGTGCTCCGATCGAGGAGGATGACGACGGTGATGGGCTGGATGTCGTTGGCGAAGAGCGTCAGTTCCTGGCGCTTGCCGTTGTCGTCGACCTGAAATTGATCCCGGGTCAGATTCGGCACCAGCCGACCGTCCGCGTCCGTGACTGTCGCGTACACGGCCACGGTGCGATTGCTTCCGCTGAAGGTCGCCTGCTGTGCCGAGAGGATGGCAGCAACGCTGCCGACCAGACCCAACGCAACGATTGCCTGTTTCATTTCGCGCCCGCCAGATCGGCCACGACCTCGTAGTTATACCGAACGAAACGGTACAGTTCGCTCTCGAGCAGCCGCTCCTGATCGCTGTGCATGCCGAACCCCTTCGGACCATCTTCCGTGTCGATCGCCGCCCCGATGCCGAAGCACTGCACGCCGCGCGCCCGCAGCGGCGCCATGTCAGTGGCGCCGGTGCTCATCGTCGGCAAGGTGACGGTGTTGTAGATTCTCGTGGCGGCGGCCTCGAGCACCTTGTAGGGCTCGGAGTCCAGGCGCGCGTCGAACGCGGACGCCGGCCGGATATTTTGCGCCGTGAAGCGCACCTCGATCGCCGGGTCGTTGACGATCTGCTTGACCTGCTCCAGAAACCTGAGCGGATCCTCGTCGGGCAGGGCACGCACGTCGAGCGTCGCCTTGGCCTCCGACGGGATGACGTTCGAGCGGTAGCCGCCGGTGAAGATGTTCGGCGACACCGAGGTCCGCAGCATCGACGAGTGCAGCGGCTCGTTCTCGAACAGCCACTCGTCCGCGGCGGCACGCAGCTTCGGATCGGTCGAGAGCACGTCGCGGTAGTATTTCGCGCTCTCAGGCGAGGCGATCTGCGCGAGCCCGCGAAAATAGGTGCCGGTGGTTTCGTTGAACCGGATTTCCGGCCGCCACTCGCCGACTCGGGCCACCGCAGCAGCCAGGTGCACGACGGCGTTGGACTTGAGCGGAATCGACCCGTGACCGGAGATTCCGTGTGCCGTCAGTTCGATGCCGCGAGGAATCTTCTCGAGCGTCTCAACCGTCGTGTACTTGGCCGCGCCGCCGATGCGGACGGCGCCGCCGCCCTCGGCCAGACAGTACTCCGCCTCGATTTCCGGATAGTGCTGGGCCACCATGAACCCCATGCCGAAATTCGAGGCGCCTTCCTCGCCGGCTTCCGACAGAAAGATCACATCGCGGTCGAGCGGCACGTTGAACCGCTTCAGCAACAGCATCGTCATCAGGCCGCCGGTGAGATTGTCCTTGTCGTCGACCGTGCCTCGAGCGTAGACCCAGCCGCCATCTCGGGTGGCGCTGAACGGCGGGAAATTCCATTTTTTCTCGTCCACGGTGACGACGTCACTGTGCCCCAGGATCAGGATGGGCTTCTTCTTGCCGTTTCCTTTCAGTCGCGCAACAACGTTCGAGCGATTGGCGTCGAGCGCGAAGATCTGCGCCGGAATACCGGCCTTGTCGAAAACCCCTTTCAGATACTCGGCGACGACATGTTCGTTGCCGGGCGGATTGCGGGTATCGAATCGCAGTACGGCCTGAAACTGCTGCATGATCTCGGGCTCGAGCGCCTTCCAGTCAGGGCCGCCGCCCTGCGCATGCGCCCCCACCATCGCGAGCAACGAAGCGATCACAACGGAGGCCGCCAGGCGCCGAAACCTTTCGAACCCTTCGAACCTATCCATCACTTTGCCACCGCAAGACTCGTCACGACATCCCAATTGAATCGCACGAACCGGTGCAGCTCGCTCTCGAGCAGACGCTCCTGATCGCTATGGGCGCCGAAGCCTTTAGGCGGATCCTCGAAGTCGGTCGCCGGGCCGATCCCGAAGCATTGCACGCCCCTGGCGCGCAACTGCGCCATGTCGGTCGCGCCGGTGCCCATCATCGGCAGCGTCGGCGCGTTGTAGACGCGGGTGCCGGCCGCTTCGAGCGCCTTATACGCTTCGGAATCGAGTCTGGCGTCAGGGCCGGCTGGTCGAATGGATTCGCCGGTGTAGCGGACGTCAACGGCCGGGTCTGCGATCACCTGCTTGACCAGTGCGAGAAACTTCACCGGGTCCTCATCAGGCAACGCACGCACATCGAGCGTCGCCTTGGCCTCGGACGGGATCACGTTCGAGCGATAGCCGCCGGTGAAGATGTTGGGCGACACGGACGTCCGCAGCATCGAGTCGTGGCGCGGCTCGTTCTCCAGCAGCCAGTCGTCGGCCGCCTTTCGCAGTTTGGGATCGGTCGAGAGCACGTCGCGGTAGTACTTCGCCTCGTCCGGCGGCGAGATCGCCGCGAGCTTCCGGAAATAGGTGCCGGTGGTCTCGTTGAAGCGGACTTCCGGCTGCCACTCGCCGATCCGCGCCACTGCCGCAGCCAGGTGCACCACGGCGTTCGACTTCAACGGAATCGATCCATGGCCGGAAATGCCGTGTGAGGTGAGTTCGATGCCACGTGGAATCTTCTCCAGGGTCTGCACCGTGGCGTACTTGACCTGGCCGTTGATCCGCGTGACGCCGCCGCCCTCTGCCAGGCAGTATTCGGCTTCGATTTCCGGGAAGTGTTCCTTCACCAGATAGGCGATGCCGATGCCGTTGCTTCCCTCTTCTCCCGACTCGGAGACGAAGATGACGTCGCGGTCGAGCGGCACCTTCAAGCGCTTCAGCAGGATCATCGTCATCAGCGAGGCGGTGAGGTTGTCTTTGTCGTCGATGGTGCCGCGGCCGTAGACGTAGCCGCCATCGCGTGTGGCACTCAGCGGCGGATGCGTCCACTTCTTGTCGTCGGTGGTCACCGTGTCGCTGTGCCCGATGATCAACAGCGGTCGCTTCCTGCCGTTGCCTTTCAGCCGCGCAATCAGATTCGGCCGGTTCGGATCCGAACCGACGATGACCGACGGGATGCCTTCCTTGTCGAGCACCCCTTTGACGTACTCGACCACGATGTGCTCGTTGCCGGGCGGGTTACGGGTATCGAGTCGCAGCACGGCCTGATAGTGCTGCATCGTTTCCGACTCGAGCGCCTTCCAGTCAGGCCCGCCCTGAGCTGCGTCGAAGGGCTGAGTGGTCTGCGCGAGAAGTGCGATCGACGCGGGGAATACGAGCAGAATCGCCAGCCGGCCGAAGGCCATCGCCCCTCCTGAGGAATTGGAGGGATATTGACATATTTCGGCGCGACATCATGCAGGAAGGGCGTCGCGACCGTTCCCTGCGTAAATTTTATTCGTAGCGGAGCGCCAGAATCGGATCGATGCGGCTGGCGCGGCGGGCGGGAATCAGTCCGGCCGCGGCCGACACGATCGTCAGCAGGATCATCGTCGCGACAGCAGTCTGTGGATCCCGGGCCTGGACGCCGTAGAGCTGCGATGACACGTACTGGGCAAGCGCAAGCGCGGCGGGAATGCCGATCGCCAGACCGATCGCGAGCAGCAACAACACCTCCCGCATGACCAGCCAGACGACGCCACCCGGTTCGGCGCCGAGCGCGAGCCGGATTCCCAGTTCCTTGCGCCGCCTCGCCACCACGAAGGCCATCACGCCGTAGAGGCCGATCGACGCCAGCACGGTCGCGAGCAGACCAAATCCCGCGGCCAACGCGGCGATCAGGCGATCGGTCAGCAGCGTTTCGTCCAGCTGCCCTTCGAGCGTTTTCATCGCGTACACCGGGATCGAGGCGTCGAGCTTTCGAACGTCGTTCCGCACCACCCCGAACGCCGCCGCGGACGCGGACGTGGTGCGCACGTAGAACGTCGAGCTGTTGTTGCCCCAGTTCGGGATGAACACCTGACGCCGCACCCCCTGGCGCGGTCCCTCGTAGAGAGCATTGCCGACGACGCCGATGATTTCGATGGTCAACTTGGCGCGCGGTCCGCCTCCGAACCCGAGGTGCTTGCCAATCGCGCTGCCGCCGGGAAAGAAGTGTTCCGCGAAACGACGGTTGACGATTGCAACCGAGGCATCGCCCTCCCTGGCGTCGAAGCGCGTGAAATCGCGGCCCTCGAGCACGGGAATGCCCATGGTCGCGAAATACGAGGGCGACAGCGAGTTCATGAACGCCTGCATGTCCTCGCCGTCCTTGGCTTGGTGCCCTTCGACCGACATGCTGCTGTCCCATTCGTCGCCGGAGAGGATCGGCACGCCGGCGATCGCCGCCGACTTGATGCCAGGTTCCGCGCGCAGGCTGTCGAGGAGCTGTTGAAAGAACGCCGTGCCGCGCGGCTTGTCGTAACCGCTCAGCGCCGGCGCCAGCTGAAACGTGACGAGGTTGTCGAGCGTGACGCCGGTGTCAGCGGTGCGCAGATTCTGCAGGCTGCGCACGAACAGGCCGGCGCCGAACAAGAGCAGGAAGCTGAGCGACACCTGCGCCGCCACCAGCCCTTTGCGCAGGAACAACGAGCCGCCGGAGCCGGCGAGCGAACCGACCGTGTCCTTCAACGTCGTCCAGGGATCCGGCCGGCTCGCGCGCAGTGCGGGCAGGAGTCCAAAGACGACTCCGGTCAGAAACGTCAGACCGAGGGTGAAGGCGAGAATGCGGAGGTCCGGCGTCGCCTGGATCATGAGCGGCCGGCCATCGGACGGAACGAACGCCAGCAGTCCGCGGGTCAGCGCCATGGCCAGCGCCACCCCGACGATGCCGCCGGCAGCCGACAGGACCAGGCTTTCGACCAGCATCTGCCGGATCAGTTGTCCGCGGGACGCACCGAGCGACAGACGCACCGCGATCTCCCGCTGACGCATGAAACCGCGCGCGATCAGCAGGTTCGCGACGTTGGCGCATGCAATCAGCAGCACCAGTCCGACCATGCGTCATCAGCACCAGCAGCGGTGTCGAGAAATCGTTGCGCAGCTGCGAGTAGCCGATCGCGGCAGACTCGACCCGCATGCGTCCCTTCATGAACTGTTCGCGCGCGTACGGCGACCAGTCCCTGGCGCCGGGCAGCGTCATCTCGTTGGTGCGGATCTGGAGGAACAGCGTCTGCAGCGGTGCTTCCGCGGAACGGACGGTCCACCCCGGTTTCAGCCTCGCGAATACCTGCACCCATCGCACCCGCGGATCGTCCAAGTGCACCCAGCCCCACTCGGGCACGACCACCGCTTTCATCTGGATCGGGACGCGGATTTCTGGCGAGCGCGCGGGATCGACGCCGGAGAATCCGGCGGCTGAGACGCCGACAATCGTCATCGGGTAGCTGTTGACCAGGATCTTCCTGCCGACGACTGCCGGATCGCGGGCGAACCGGCGCGTCCAGTAGTCGTAGCTGAGCACCACCACCGGATGCCCCTCGTACACCTGATCGTCTTCCTGCGAGTTGAACAACCGTCCGATCGCCGGCTTCACGCCCAGCATCGAGAAGAAATTGCCAGAGACCATCTCGGCGTAGAGCCGCTCGGTCTGGTTGTCGATGCTGACCGACGCTTCCGCCAGGCGACGGCACATGACTTCGGCCAGCGGCTCAGCCCGTTGCTGAACCTGCTGATACATGGGATACGAATGCATCCGCTGGCCCATGTTGCTGCCGTTATGTGCGCCTTGCTGGTAGAGCATCACCAGCTCGTCTGGCCGAGCGACCGGAAGCCGGCGCAGAAGGATCTGGTCGATGAGCGTGAAGATGGCGGTGTTCGCGCCGATCCCCAGCGCCAGCGACAGGATTGCGACGATCGCGAACAGCGGGCTCCTGAGGAGCCCGCGGACCGCGAAACGGAGATCGTTCAGGGCGAGTGTCATCGCCGGCTTAGACGTGCACCCGGCGGCGAAGGTTTACCTGAGGCGCTACTTGAACGGCGAGAAGTCGGTCGGGTTCATGAACACCGATTCGACCTTGGTGACGATCGGGCCGTCCACCTGCGACTCGGCGGCGACTTTCTTCCACTCCGGATCGGCCTGAAACGCCGCCCAGTTCTTCTTGGCCTCGTCGCGGCTCGGGTGCGCCAGCACGTAGATCAGCGTGTTCTGCGAATTGGGCGCATCCGCCGGCGTCCAGTAGCCGACGCTGGTCATGTTGTGATTGTTGAAAATCCGGATCGTGTGATCGCGGAAGCGGGCTTTGAGCGCCTCGAGCTTTCCCTCGGGCGCGGTGTAGGTGCGCAACTCGAAGATGCGAGTACCGTTCTGCGCGTGCGCGATCGCGCGCGCCTGCCAGACACTGCCGAGTGAAAAGCCGGCGACGAAGAGCGCCGTCGACATACCGATGGTCAGCCACGACTTGATCTGTGTCTTTCTCGTCGTCATGTCCCCAGCTCCTTGGTTGAAATCCTCAACTCTTCAACTCATCAGATCGCGATCTCAGTAGCCTTTCTCAAAATCGACCCGATGCTGTAGCGGCTCGCCAACGGCCCAGCGGCGATAGTTGTCGACGAACACCTGCACGATGTCGGCCGGCACGTTGAGCGCAGCGGTGTGCGAAGTGATCAACACGTTCGGCGTGAGCCAGAGCGGGTGATCGGCCGGCAGCGGCTCAGTCTGGAACACGTCGAGGACGGCACTGGCCAGTCGGCCGGCGCGCAGCGCCGACATCAGCGCCTCCTCGTCCACGACGCCGCCGCGTCCCGGATTGACGAACACGGCGCGGGGCGGCAGCGCCCGCAGCAGCGCCTCGTCCACGAGATGACGCGTGGCCGCGGTAGCCGGCATCACCGAGACCAGGTAATCGAGTTCGGACGCAAACGCGCCGAGGTCGGCGCCATGGAAGTACGCGTCGACGTCACCACAACCCTCGCTGGCGCGCGTGTAGCCGTGAACGATCATGCCGAAGTGCTTCGCGGTTCGCGCCAGCACCGCACCGATCGATCCGACCCCGAGCAGCCCGATCCTTTTGTCGACCAGCGTGCCCGGTCGCGTCGTATCCCATCGACGCTCCTGCTGCGACGCGTACTTCTCGAGCACGCGCCTTTCGTGAGCGAGCAGGTACGCGAACACGTACTCCGACATCAACCGGCCGAACACGCCCCTGGCATTGGTGAGGACATAATCCCGCCGCAACGACGGGTCGAGCAGCGGCTCGACTCCGGCCCATGTCGACTGCGCCCAGCGCAACGCCGTCATCTGCGGGATGACCTGGCGCAGCAACGAGGGCTCGCCAAATGCGACGTCGTACGAGGCTGCCTGTTCTCGCGCCGCAACCGGATCGTCGGTCGCCGTCAGCGTCAGATCGGGAAGCCGCGCCGCCTCGATGAGCCGGCGGTATTCGTCCGTCCTCCTGGTCAGGATCAGCAGCGAATGCGTCATGGGCCGCGCGAATGCTAGCACGCCGACTCATACACCGTGGCCGTAGCCGGGCTCGTCGGGAGCCGGCGCTTCGTCTGGATGGGGCGTCGGATCGGTCGGGCCCGGGTCGTCGTCTTTTTTGGTACTCACAGTGGTCCTCGCAGAAAACAAAAAAGGCCATCACCGGTGAGGTGATGGCCTGTGGCTGAACGCGTGGTCGATCTCGTGCGGCTACATCACCCGGTTGCTGTCGGCAGAGCAATGCCGACGCTGATAAGGAGCAGGATCAGTAGCAGGACGAGGCTGGACGCAGCGGCTGGCATAGCGGCCGGCGCGGCGGATCGCGGACGGGCGGTGCGAGCGGCAGCCGGAAACATGGGATAACTAGGACACCAGAAAATGTGGGCGAAGTCAACCGCGGTTGTGGTGGCGACCTTTACGATGCTGACGACTTCCGCGGCAGCCGCGCCGCCGATCGACGAGCATCTCGTCGTGCAGATGCTTGGCGAGCTTCGCAGCGCCATCGGCCGCGACGACCGCGCCACCGTGGCAGCGATGATCGAATACCCGATCAACGTCCTGGCAGGCGGGATGCGGATTCCCATGCCGAATGCCGGCGAGCTGATCCGTAACTACGACGTTGTCTTCTCGCCCTCGCTGAAGGCGGTCATCGCGCAGGCTGCCGTCCCCGTTGCCGGGCGGCCGTCTCCCGTGTACCGAATCAGCATCTCCGATACGGTGGCCACAATTGCCGGAGACCTGCTGTGGCTCCAGCCTTCAAACGGCTCGCTGAAGATTACGAGAATCACCGAGCCGCTGACCCCGCCGGCGTCAACCATCGCGGAGACGCACATGAAACCCGAGCGGTTGCCCAGGCGGGTGGCACTCGCAGTCGGGCAGACGCAGCTGTCGGGAACGCTGCCGCCGGGCGGGCGCGACTCGTACATCATCTCTGCCGTCGAAAACCAGTTGATCGACGTGAGAATCAACCGCGTCAACGCCCGCGACATCGTCGCGCACATCGTCGACCTCAAGACCCAGGCGCCTGTCGACGCGAAGGCCCGCGACGGCGTGCGTGTGTGGACCGGCAGGGTCCCTGACCAGGCCGACTATCGAATCGATGTCGTTCGACTCGCCCCGGCAGGAGAGCCGCAGCTGCCGTACGTACTAATCATCAGCCTGCGGTGACTCACGCCGAGTCGGATTTCAGAAACCTGCTCTAGATGTAGTGGCCGATGGCCATCAGCGTGACCGCGATCGTCAACACGACGATGACGATCCTGCCGCCGGTTTCGAGTCGCGCACCGAGCGCCGCCATCTGGGTTGCGGCTGCAGCGCGTTCCGCCGGCGGCAGCGTCGCCATCTTCGCGCCCAGCGCTTCGAGCGCCCTGGCACTGCGTCCGACCACTGCGCCACCCACGGCCGCGCCGACGATGCCGAACAACCCGCCAGCGCCGAACGCCATCCCGGCGTGGCTGCCGCTGATCGCCGGATCGAATCCGCCGGTGAAGTGCCAATACAGGTAGATGCCGGTCAACACCGTGACGCCGGAAACGATTCCCATGAACGTGTGAAAACCACGGCGCGTGACGGCGGTCAGCACCGGGCCGCCTGCGGGGCCTGCCGCGCTCATCGCCGGGCCAAAAAACATCGTCATGAATACCGCGATGCCGAGCCAGGTGGCCGCCAGCAGCACGTGGAGCACACGAACCGTCAAGAACAGCAGGACATTCATTGTTGTGTTTTCTCCGAGATCAGAGGGTGTGGCTGCGCGCCACAGATGTGCTGCGCGATGGCGCTCAGTGTGCGCGAGGGTTTGAGCGTACGCATGTCAGGCTGCCCTTGTGTCTGGAGCAAGCCCGACGCGCCGGGAACGGCAGCAGTCGCGACCGCACACGCGGTCGCTACGGGGACAGGGCGATCCATGACCGAGATTGTAGTCGGCCAGCCCGGCAGTTATTCGTTGACGGCCTTTGGCAGTTCGAGCTCCGCATCAAGGTCCAATTCGTGGACGACGACGTCGCTCATGCTCTGGGGCGCGAAGCGCTCGGTGTTCGAGTCGGGCTTGCTGGTCAGGCGCTTCAACTTGTTGACGTCGCCGACGATCTCGATCAACCCGCAGCCGCGGCACATCCGCGCCTTGGTCATCACGTCGCCCGTTTCCAGCGTGAGGAATTTGGAATCCTGGGGACGGAACGAAGTGCGTACCGCGGAGAGCAGCGAGCCTGGCGCAAACACGTCACCGCCGCATCGATAGCATGTCTCCATCACTGTCTCCCTGAATGAATGACTTCAACTGACTCTTTAAGACATATTAGCACACAACGCCACGTTTACACCTTTGCAATGCTGACCCGGCAGTAAACCTCCAGAAACCGGCGATTTGACGTCATGAGCACGGCCGCCATGGCTTCCCGGGAGACCCATTCGGCCTGTTCGAGACGCCTCGGCGCGTCGCCGACGGAAAAGTTGAAGCGGCAGCCGGGGAAGCGCTGCCAGCAGCTCCAGGCTCTCGGACAGAAACTCCGGCAGGATGCACTCGACGCCCGCTCACTTCGAGGCCTTATGCGAAACCACCAGCACGCCGGCGCCGCAGCCGGATTGTGGCGGGCTCCAGATCTGAACGCGGACGAGGGCCAACTATAGTGTGTCCATGTCCACCGGGCGCCTCGAAGCCTTCAGCGATGGCGTGTTCTCGATTCTCATCACCATCATGGTGCTCGAGCTGAAAGTGCCGCATGGCACCGACCTGGAGGCGCTTCGCCCGCTGCTGCCGTCGCTCCTGACCTACGCGCTCAGCTTCGTGTTTCTCGGCATCTACTGGAACAACCATCACCACATGCTGCAGCTGACCGATCACGTCACAGGCGGCATCATGTGGGCCAACCTGCACCTGCTGTTCTGGCTGTCGCTGGTGCCATTTGCCACGGGGTGGATGGGCGAGAATCATTTTGACGCGGTGCCGACCGCCCTTTATGCGAGTGTGCTGCTCTGCGCCGGCATCGCGTTCACGATGCTGTCGCGAACGATCATCGCGTCGCAAGGGCCGCACTCGAAGCTGCGCGCCTTCATCGGCGGGGACGTCAAAGGGTATGCGTCGATCGCGATCTATGTGGCGGCGATTGCGATCGCCTTCGTGAACCGTTACGTCAGCGACGCTCTGATCGTTGGCGTGGCGTTGATGTGGTTCGTCCCGGACCGCCGCATCGAATCGAAAGTCAGCGCGCCTCAGTGATGCGCCGGGCGCTTCAGGACGCCTCCGTCGGCATCCACCAGCACATGCGAGACGACGAAGGCGTCCGGATCGACGCCGCGCACGATCGCCTTCACCTTGCCGATCTCCAGCCGGGTGACGACGCAGTAGAGGATGTCCTGATCGGCGCCGCTCATGCCGCCGCGCCCCTTGTAGATCGTGACGCCGCGCTCGAGCTCGCCGGTGATGCGCACCCGAATCGCATCGCTGTGCGCCGACACGATGTTAATCGCGGTGTATTGCTCGAGGCCGTAGAGGATGAAGTCCAGCGTCCTCGCCGCTGAGAAGTAGGTGAGGATGGAATAGAGGGCGGGCTCGATGCCGAGCACGGTCATCGCGATGATAAAGAGCACGATGTTGAACAACAGGACGACTTCACCGACCTTCAGCACCTGCGTCCGCTTGCTGATGAGCAGCGCAGCGATCTCGGTGCCGTCGAGCACTGCTCCGCCACGAACCGCGAGGCCGATGCCCGCGCCGAGAAAGAAACCGCCGAACACCGCGGTCAGCAGCAGATCGTGGGTCGGGTCGGGAAAGTGCACCGTCGCCAGCACGATCGCGAGGCCGCCGATGCCGAGCGCACTGCGGATCGCGAACGCGGTCCCGAGCTGGCGGTAGCCGAGAATCACGAACGGAACGTTGACCACCGGCAGCCACACCGCCAGCGGCGCACCGGTCATCGTCGTCAGCAGCATCGACACGCCGGTCACACCACCGTCGATGAAGTGGCTCGGAAGCAGAAACCCCTCGATCCCCATCGCCGCGGATGCGACTCCGAGCGTGATCAGCAGCAGATCAACGAGTCCGTGACGGAAGCGCTTCACCGACGGACGGCCATTCGCGCAAACCACGCGCTCGGCACGCCGACGCCGAACGCATGGATGAGGATGCCGTTGATGAAGACGGGCCAGACAAAGGCGCCGCGCGTGGTTGCCGACAACGGAATTACGACGTAGTTCATCACGAAATAAACGGTGATGCCGTAGG
Source organism: uncultured Acidobacteriota bacterium (assembly GCA_963711765.1). Taxonomy (GTDB): domain Bacteria; phylum Acidobacteriota; class Vicinamibacteria; order Vicinamibacterales; family CAVVIG01; genus CAVQFC01. The sequence goes on from CAVQFC010000002.1 coordinate 1,312,744, forward strand.
CGATGCCGAACGCGATCGGATGCTGCATCGACGCCGGAACCTGGCGGGCGATCAGGCAGGCCGCCGTGACGATCAGAAACGCGATGATGAAATGGAACGCGATGCCGAGCGCGGCAGCGTGCCACCCGCCCTGAAACGCCGCGCGTCCGTGGGCACCGGCGGCGATGCTCTGGAAGATGCGGATCGGCGCCACCCCGCGCGCGCCGAAGAAGATCACCGCGTCCAGCAGGTCGAGCACTCCGACCACCAGCCCGCCGTAGACAATCGCGCGAAGCGTCGGCTTCACCCGGTCACTCCTGACGGCATCTGGCCGCCAGACGGGCGACCGTATTCACGCCGCGAAACGTTACACTTGCCTTCATCTGTTTCTCGAAGCGGACGTTGCTGAAGGTCGATTCGTGCTGCCTCTTCGAGCATAGCCAGTAGACTTCGCGGCTGTGGACGTGGAAGTCGTCGATGTCGGTCTTCAGTGCCAACAGCGTCTTGACCGCCGCCCGATCCAATGGTTGGGCGAGAAAGCCGACGCACAGAGCACCGGCGGTGGCCATCGCTTTCGGCGGGAACGGCTTGTAGTCGGCGATCGCGCACACCTCGGCCTCGGTCCGTACGAAGGTTCGCACTTCGTAGCCAAGCGCGTCCTGCAACCGCGTCTCGATCTTCTTCTCGAGCGCGGGCAGGTTGGCTATTCGAGCCGCAAACAGCACGTTGCCGCTGGCGATGAACGTCTCGACATCGGTGAACCCCAGCGCGTCAAACTGTTTTCGCAGCGCATCCATTTTCACGACGTGACCGCCGACGTTGATGGCGCGAAGAAAGGCAATCAGGCGGGGCATTCAGTGGCGATTGTAAGCCGACCGGCTAGGGCCGGAGCGAGAACAACTTCAACTCTGCGCCATCGGGAACCAGCCGCACCAGTCCGCCGTCCAGAAAGCCGAGCTTGTCCAGCAATCGGATCGAGCTGACGTTGCCGGCGTCGGCGATCGCGAGCACCTGGGCCAGCCCGAGCGGCCCGGTCGCGTGCCGCAGCACGGCCTCTGCTGCCTCGAAGGCGTAGCCGCGCGACCAGAACGGCGGCCTGAACGCAAAACCCAGATCGACATCGGGCAGTGCGTCACGCTTGACGAGGCCGCAGATGCCGAGCGGTACGCCATCGGCTGTGCGAATCGCGAGATAGAGGCCGAAGCCGTAGCGTTCGTAGCTCTGAACCTGACCGGTGATGTAGCCACCGGCCGCCTCGAGCGTGCGAACGCCTTTGTCTCCGATGAACTGGAGGAATGAGGGCTCGTTCAACAAGCCCATGATGAACGGGGCATCGTCCGCACACAGGAGCCTGAGCGTCAGACGTTCGGTTTCCGCGACCACGCCTGGTGGCGTCGTCACCCCGACGCCACGGCGATCGCCAGGACTCCCCCCTGGTTCGCCGCTCATCGCGAGGCGACGGCTGCCGCCGCGTGCTCGAGCGTGAGCCCGACCCACGTGCGCGGCGTGAACCCCTTCAACGCGCTGGACGGCGTCGTGTCGAAGTAGCCCGTCATCGTCTGATCGCCCTTGAGATGCCAATCGAAGTACGCGGTCGCGAAATGGGCGAGGATGTTGTTCATCCGCGTCGTGTCCCAGACGGCGTCGGCGTAGTGACCGTACACGGCAGCGTCGCCATAAGTTTCCACCGGAGCGGGCATCGGTGCCGCGGCGTTGTGGCTGGCGTTCTGAAAGGTCAGGAGATAGCGATCGGCGTTGACCGACGCCTGATAGATCGCGCGAGTGCCCTTCTCGTAGCCTGCCACCGTGTCCGCGCTGCCGGCCACGAACAGAATCGGCGTGGTGATGCCCTTGAGCGTATCCGCGTCCCAGAATCCGCCGACCATGCCCCACGGCGCAATGGCGACCACGGCCTTGATCCGCGGATCGATCGACTTCCTGTAATTCGGATTCGATGCGCCCCGATCCGCGAGCATCTTGTTGGGCGGCGCGGCCTGCAGCGAGGCGCTGGCCTCGGTGTAGCCGCCGCCGACGACGTTGACGACGCCGTAGCCGCCCATCGAATAACCGACCAGCCCGGTGCGGCGGTCGTCGACGAGACCGGCCAGGAACTGACCGGAGCCCGGCCTGCCGAGGCGGGCAATCTCGTTCAGCACGAACAACTGATCGAACGGACGGTTGTAGAGTGTGCTGGCAAACGCCTTCAGGTCGTCGTAGGTGCTGTCCTTGTGGTCAATCGACACCGTGACGAAGCCCTTGCTCGCGAGGTTCTCGCCGAGATGGCTCATCAGATAGCGATTGCCGGGATAGCCGTGCGAGATGATCACCAGCGGAAACGGTCCACCCGCCGTAGACGGCGCCGCATCGCGAACCGCCTTGCCGTACAGCGTCACTTTGATCGACGGGTCGCGCGCGATGTCGTGGTACTCGCCGCCGGGCTTCTGTCCAGCCGCGAGCGCCGCCGGGTACCAGACCTCGAGCGTCAGCGTGCGATCGTAGGTCGCGGTCGAGCCGCCCGGCTTCGTGTTCAGCACGTCAGGACGATTGCGATCGGTGACCTGAATCGTTCGCACGCCGACATCGAAGTGGCCGTAGGCCGCCAACTCGGGCGCCATCGGTGTGAGGGTGTCGATGTGGTTCTGCTGCGCCAGTGCGAGCACGCCACAGGCAACCACCGCGCATGCCGTTCCGGCGATCGTCAAGCGACGTTTCATCCTGGTCACGTCAAGACTCCATCACACGTTGAACTTGAACAACAGGACGTCGCCGTCGGCGACGACGTAGTCCTTACCTTCCATCCGGTAGAGCCCTTTGTCGCGTGCGGCAGCAACCGAGCCGCAGTTGCACCAGGTCGTCGTAGGCGACGGTCTCGGCCTTGATGAACCCGCGCTCGAAGTCCGAATGGATCACGCCCGCAGCCTTCGGCGCGGTGTCGCCGGCGTGAATGGTCCACGCCCGCACCTCCTTCTCGCCGGCGGTGAAGTAGGTGCGCAGGCCGAGCAGGTGATACGTGGAACGAATCAAGGCGCCGATGCCGCTCTCCGCGACACCGAGATCCTTCAGGAACGCCGCGGCTTCGTCAGGATCGAGATCGACGAGGTCGCTCTCGATCTGGGCGCTGATCACGACGGCCTCGCACGCGAGGTGCGTGCGCACGTAGTCGCGCACCTTGATCACGAAGGGATTGGTGTCGGCGGTCGCCAGATCGGACTCGACGACGTTGCAGGCGAAGATGGTCGGCTTGTCCGACAGCAGGAAGAACGGCGCCGACAGTTGACGCTCCTCCGCCGTCAGATCGACGGTCAGGGCCGGCCGGCCGGCGTCCAGCGCCGCTTCGATCTTCGCCAGCACGGTTTCTTCGGCGACCGCGGCCTTGTCGCCGCGCTTGATGTCCTTGGCCAGGCGCTCGCGCCGTTTCTGGACGACGTCGAGGTCGGCAAGGATCAGCTCGGTGTTGATGACCTCGATGTCGCGGACCGGATCGATGGTGCCCGACACGTGATGGATGTCGGCGTCCTCGAAACAGCGCACCACCTGGACCACCGCGTCCACCTCGCGGATGTGGGTGAGAAACTTGTTGCCGAGTCCTTCGCCCTGGCTGGCGCCTTTCACCAGACCGGCGATGTCCACGAACTCGATCGCGGCGGGAATCACGACGTTGGTTTTGGCGATGCGCTTCAGCTCCGCGAGACGTGCATCCGGAACGGTCACAATCCCGACGTTGGGATCGATGGTGCAAAACGGATAGTTGGCGGCTTCGGCGTTGCGAGTGCGGGTGATGGCGTTGAACAACGTGGACTTGCCGACGTTGGGAAGACCGACGATTCCGGCTCTGAGCATGGATCTACGTTACTTCAGACGCGTCGTTTTCAGCTCGATCGCGGCACCACAACGTCGGGCTGAAGCCGGACACTGCGGTGACGTGGGATCCTATGCGCCGAGCGTGTAGTCCAGCACGTACGAGTGCTTGCCGTCGGCGATGATGATGTCCAGTTTGCCGGCAATGCCCACCAGCTCGCCGGTGCCGGAGTCAGGCAGGACGGTGACCGACAAGTGCTGCTGACCGCGCGTCATCAGGCCGTTGTGGTACAGGACGAACGAACCGCGCAGGCCGTGCAGCGTCCCGTCGAAGCGTTCGATCGCCACGTACACGCCTGATCCCTCGATGGCGGTCATGTTGGCGAGCATCTGCCCCTTTGCCGGGCCCGCCAGATCGCCGTGATACTGCTTGTCGAGCAGCATCCGCCCGATCGCCGCGTCGCCGCCGGGGTCGGCCGTCTGCGGGATCACCTTGACGTCGAACGCGCCCCGCGCCTGCGCCGCGGTCATCGCTTCAGCCTCACGATTTCGGTGTTCATGGGCACAGTCTATCGCCGATTCCAGATCAGTCGAAGAGCGTCTGTTTCACGCGGCGCGCATCGGTGAGATCCGGCGCCGAGTCAGCGTAGACGCCGCGGTACTCCGCCGGGAGCAGTTCAGCGATCGACAGGCCGGCGACGTCCATCATCATGCGGCGGTCGTTTCCGGTCCTCGCGCTGAGCGCGCTCGCCCGAAACGGACGGCCGAGCCGCGTGACGATGCGGACGGCGTGCACGGTGTCGTCGCCGATCGGGAACAGCGCCTCGGTGCCGGCAATGCCGACCGGCAGAATCCAGAGGTCCGGAAAATCGAGATAACGGGACACCGCGGCCAGCATCGGTTGCAGGCCGGTGCTCCGGCTGCGGGTGCCTTCGGCAAACACCAGGAGCGCGTCGCCGAGGGCGAGGCGGTCGTGCGCAACGTCGATGGCGCGGCGGGCCGCCCGCGCCACCTCGCGGGGATTCATCACCGCGGCTTCCGACGACAACGCACTGCTCTGCGGCGTCTTGATCGTGCCGAAACAGAGCGCCGAGAAGCGGCGCTTGACGCTCGAGTAGACCTTGGGTCCGGCAATCGCAACGAGACGATCGGACAACGCGGCGCCTCCGGCGCGGTGCAGGATGGTCTCGAGCAGGTTGGCGTCGGAATAGGAAAGGTGGTTGGCCAGCACCACCACCGGTTTTCCGGCGATGGCGTCGAGATGTTCGGCGCCGATCAGCGCCGAGCCCGGATCGAGAATGCGATCGGCGAGCAAATGGTGGATGCGACGGGCCAGAGGATCCGACGGGTAGTAGGTCCAGTCGGCGCCGGTATGCGCCATCCGCTCGCTCAGATGGATCAGCGACTCCGGACCGGCCTCGTCGATGGCACGCTCGAGCGCGCGCCGGATCACGTCGAGCGTCCGGCGGTCCTGGCCCGAGAGAAACGTGGTAATCGCCGTGACCAGCGCGTCGCGGTCGATCAGGAGCGTGTCAGACATGCCTTCGGTTTGCCTCAATCACGGCGCCGCGACCGGCGCCAAGCAGTCATCGTCTGTTTCGGGTTTGAGCGGCAGCCAGCGGCCGAAGCTGGCGTCGGTGGCTCCGACGATCATCACCGGCGTGAGCGCGTCGGGAGTCAATGCCTTGGCGCCGGCGCTCGCCAGCGCCTGCGCCAGCCGACGGCGGAATTCGGCGAAGCCGGGGACCTCGAGGCGCAGAAAATACACCTGCCGGGTCTGCCCGGGCTCGCTGATGCGGCGGTGCGCCATGCAACGCGGGAGAATCGTCGCCGTCTCGAAGCCGGCGTCGCGCGCCATGGAGAGAAGCGCCTCGGAACCGATCGCGCCGGGCGGATCGATGTCGCTCTGGAGCACCAGCGGCAACTCGGCCGGCACCGGGCTGCTCATCGTCTCGCCCGATCGCGCGAACACCTGATTGAACAGCGACGGCATCAACTCCGGCGCCGGCAGGAGTGACACGAGTGTGCGCGACGAGGCGGGCGTCTCGTCAACGGCGAGGGTCCAGTGGTTCAGCCGCGCACTCGGGATCGAGTACGGCTCGGCGCGCGTGCTCAGCGCGGAGCGCACGAACAGCACACCGAGACCGCCGAGGGCCACCAGTCCGACGGCGAGCTTGATCAGTCCGCGGGATTTCACGTGGCTACGAAGCGCCCGGGTGATAGCGCCGCTCGGTGTGGCCGGCCAACTGCGCCGGATAGAAGTAGACGTCGCGGAGCCCGCCGGTGCTGTAGCGCTGCGCCTGGTCGCCGAAATGCGGCGACTTCGGGTCGCCGCTCTCGCCGCCGGCAGTGACCGCCTTGGCGCGCACCTGATCGCCGAACTCGACGACCGCGACGAAGCTGTTGCCGGTGGTGCCGTACATCTTCTTCGTCCCTTTGTAGGTGCGCGCGCCAAACGACGCCAGCGAACCCCAGCGCGAGGAGGTAAACCCGACCGGGATACTCGGCAGCGAATCGTTGAACGGCTGAACGATGTCGGCGTTGACGCGCTGATAACGGTTGATGTCGCCCCATGCGGTTTTCCAGGTGCCGAAGTCGGCCGTCAGCCGATCGGAGGCCGATGCCAGCGCCTGCAGCATCAGCTCGGGCGTACCGTGCGCCGCCACGTAATTGTCGGCCGAGGTGCCGGCCTTTCTCGCCTCGTCGCCCACGTGTCGCGCGGCTTCCTCTCCCCAGTAGACGGCGAGCGCGGTCGGCACCGACGACACCGACCAGCGATAGTCCCACGAACGCAGCACCGAGATCTGCTCGGCCAGCTTCGCTTTCAACGGATTCGAGGATGGCAGCTGGTCGTAAGCCTTCAGGAGCGGCGGCATCATGAGCGCGAACTGCGGCAGGTAGCTGTCGTAGGCGGCGGCGATCAGGCTGTCGAGCGTGAAATCCTTCTTGTTGTCGAACACCCGGAGCGCATGGAAGCCGCGCGGACTCTCCTCCGTGCCGCGGTCTACGTACACCGGATAGTCGGCGCGCTTCAGGCTGCTCGCACCGGCCGCGGACCAGGGCCAGTTGTTGGAGTTGTAGAGCCAGCCGCTCGCTGGGTTCAGCAGGTTCGGCGTCTGAGCAACGGACATCACGCCGTTCCACTCGGTCGCGGGCGTGCTGCCATCCACCGGCTTCGTCCAGTCGAACTTCTGGTCGCGATTGGGAATGAAGTTCGAGTGCAAGTAGGCGATGTCGCCGGCCGCGTCCGCGAAAATCGTGTTGTTCGACGAGTTGGTGTGGAGCTCCATCGACTCGATGTATGACTTGTAGTCCTTCGCCTTGGTCCGCAGGTAGGACTGCTGGAGCGCCTTCAGCGGCTCCTCCATCAACCGGATGCTCACCCACTTGCCGTCAACCTCGCGAACGATCGGCCCGTGATGCGTCCGGAAGACCGTGAACTCCTTTTGCGCCATTCCGCCGGCGGTCTTGTACGGCACCACGATCTTCTTCACGATCACCGGCCGCTCCTCGTTGCCGTAGCGGTAGGTGTAGCCGTCGCCTTTCTTCGCCACCGTCTCGAGATACTCGTCGATGTTGTCCACACCGCTCGAGGTGTGCATCCAGCCGGTCTTCTCGTTGAAGCCCTGGTAGATGAAAAACTGACCCCAGGTCGAAGCGCCGTAGGCGTTCAGGCCCTCCTCGCTGGTCATCTGCAGCTCGGAGCGGAAGAAGAACGAGGTATGCGGATTGATCAGCAGCAACGCATGGTGAGCCGCGGTGTTCGAGGGTGCGATTGCCGCACCGTTCGATCCGGTCGGCTCCACGAAACGTTCGCGCTCATCAGGCTCACCATCTTCTCGGGCGTCTTGCCGTAGAACGCCTCGAGCTGGTTCAGGTTCACCCGCTCGATGTCGCCTCCGATGCTGCCTTCGCTGAAGGTCAGCGCCATCCACGGCTCGAAGTGCTTGATCACCCGCGGCGTCACATTGGGGTGAGTGGACAGGTAGAAGTTCAGGCCGTCGGCCCATGCGTTCGTCAGCGACTTCAGCCAGGCCGGCGCCTTATCGTACTGGACCTTCATGTCGGCGGGGTCGATGAATAGCTTCATTCGCAGGTCGCGATAAATCTCGGCCTCGCCCTCGGCCTCCGCGAGGCGGCCCTGCGAGTTGATAAAGTTGGTCTCGACGCGGTTGAAGTCGTCCTCAGCCTGCGCGTAAATCGCGCCGAACACCGCATCGGCGTCGGTCTTGCCGGACACGTGCGCGATTCCCCAATCGTCGCGGACGATGGTGACGGCCTCGGCCTGCTTCTTCCAGGCAGCGGCGCCGTGATCCTCGGCCGCCTGCGACGCGCACGAGGCGCACGCGAGGGCGAGACCGACGACATGAAGCAGTTTTTTCATGGCCGGATTGTGCCACGAAAGCGGCCACGCGTGCCCGGTCCGATTGCTGATAGATTGCAACGAAGCAGGCTCTCGTGAAGAACACTCTGGACCCAATCGCCGCCTTCATCGAGGCCGCGTCCGTCCCTCTCGAGGGCTCCCATTCCTCGGGCTCGCTCGAGAGCGCCGAAATGATCCGGCACGCGCACGCCGATGCGTTGACCGGTGACATTTTCGCCTCGTCCATCCTCGGCGACGACCACGCGGTTCGGCGAATCGTCCTCGCCGACGCGGCGGCGGTGACCGCCGCCGGTGGGCCTCGTCGCTGGGATCCGCTCACCTACCTGTGCTTTTCACGGTATCTTCGCCTCGACAAGGCGCGCTCAGACGGATTCCTCAGAACGGCGACGGTCCTGCTCGACGCCGGCGCCAGTGCCAACAGCGGCTGGTTCGAACCACATCATCAGCCCACGCCCGAATGGGAGTCGGTGATTTACGGGGCCGCGGGCGTCGCGCAACATCCCGGCATCACCCGCCTGTTGCTCGATCGCGGCGCCGATCCGAACGACGCCGAAACGCCTTATCACGTCCCCGAAACCTACGACAACGCGACGCTTCGCGTGCTGGTCGAAAGCGGCAAGCTCACTCCCGACAGCCTGGCCACGATCCTCCTCCGCAAGACTGACTGGCACGACATTGACGGCATCAAGTGGCTGCTCGAGCAACGCGTCGATCCCAACCACGCCGGCCATTGGGGCAAGACGGCGCTGCACAATGCCGTTCTCAGCGACAACCGCCTGTCGATCGTCGACCTGTTGTTGGCTCACGGCGCCGACCCGACGCTGATCGCCAGCCGGCCGGACCGATCGCCGCAGGTGTCGGCCGCGTCTGCCTTCGCGATCGCCGCCCGCAGAGGACGAGGCGACATCCTCGAGGCTTTCGAGAGCGCAGGTTTTCGGCAGACACTGGACGGCCTTGATCGCCTGCTCGCCGCCTGTGCGCAACACGCCGGCGCGGCGGTGCAGTTGATCAGCGCTCGAGCGCCAGAGACAGTGGCCGCCCTGCGGGCGAATGGAGGCCGGTATCTCGCGACGTTCTCCGGCGTGGGAAACATCGAAGGCGTGCGGCAGTTACTCGACCTCGGCGTCAGTGTGAGCGCGCCATACGAGGAAGGCGAAGGCTACTTCGACATCGCACCCGGCAGCCTGGCGATCCACGTCGCGGCCTGGCGCGCTCAGCACGCGGTCGTTCGGCTCCTTGTCGAGCGAGGCTCGCCCGCGGACCAGCCGGACGCGAAGGGCCGGACGCCGCTGGCGCTGGCCGTTCGAGCCTGTGTCGATTCATTCTGGATGGAAAGGCGATCGCCTGAATCCGTCCAGGCGCTGCTCGATGCCGGCGCGTCGCCAGCGAGCGTGAAGTTCCCCTCGGGCTATGCCGACGTCGACGCCTTGCTCAGCGCGGCCTCGTCTTGAATCGGGCTGACGATCCGGTCGAACAATGTCGACCCGAGCCCGAGGAATAGCGTCTCGAAAAGCCCGTACAGCGTGCCAACGACGGCGCCGACGGTGAAAGATACGGGGCCGCCGAACACCGCGAGCGCGAAGAAGAGGAGTCCCGCAACCCTCAGGGCGATGAAACCCCTGGCGGCCCATGACACAATGCTGACAACGATCACGGCAGCGTAGAAACCCACGCCGTTCAAGCCGCCCGCAACAGCCGCAGTCCCGACGATGTCCATCGGCGACGCGTCCTCGATCGGCTCTGTCATTCGCCGAAGGCTGATGCGGGTGAGATACCAGGTCAACGCCCACAGCGCCAGGAACGCCGCCGCGCCGCTCTGCGTACTCAGAAGGCCCAGACGTTGTTGAAGGTGGCCCGTGAGGTGCAGATAAGCGACGACGGCTATGACAAAAGTGGTGACGCGAAAGGTCGCGCACGTCATGGTCCGAAGCGCGAAGGCGCGATCAGTATCGGCCATGCGCAAGACCCAACCCGATCCAGAGAGCGGTCAGCAGCACGATGGCGGTGAGGCCGTACATCCAGCCAAGGATCCGGCTTGATCGGTCAAGTGCCGCGAGCGGCGCCTGGCGGCAACGGATGACGACCTCGCTGCGCGTCAGTGACAGGGCCAGCAGAATCAAGGCCGCAGCAAGCTTGACGGTCAGCGCCGTTCCCCAGGTCGTGTTCGGCGGCATCAATCCGTCGCCTTTCAGACCCAGATTGCTGACCCCGGTCAGGACGAGCACGCCGGCAATCGACCAGAACATCCATTCGAACGTGGTTGCCGCCTGCAGGATGGCAGCAGCACCTCGGCCCTGCTCGAGCGACACACTCCATGCGCAGAGCAGCGCCGACCCGCCGAGCAGCAGCGTGACCGAGGCGATGTGGATGTAGCGGACCGCGAACCAGAGCTGGTAAGACGGAGTCACCTCAGACTCGGGGAAAGGCGTCCGCATAATCGGCGATCGATGCGCGGACAACCTTGCGCGCATGCGCCACGCCGTAGACCTTGTTGATGTGCGCCTTTGCCCGTCGTCCCGGCACCAGCTTGTAGGTGAGGAAGTAGTGCTGCAGACGTTCGATGAGCACGGACGGGACATCGTGGATGTCGCGCGCTTCGCCCCACATGTAGTCGCTGTCGAGCACGCTGATGATCTTGTCGTCGGCCTCGCCGCCGTCGATCATCTGCAGACCGCCAATCACGCGGCAGCGGACGATGATTTCGATCCGGGTGATGGCGCGCTCGCTGAGCACGCAGATGTCCAGCGGATCGCCGTCGCCGCGCTTCGCGCCGCGCGCGAGGGCGCGGACGCGATCGGCACAGTAGGTCCTGGGAATGAAGCCGTAGAGCGACGGCGGCTGCGCCGAGGTCCGCTGCGGACGATCGATTCGCAGATAGCCGGACCCCTTGTCGACCTCGTACTTCATCAGGTCGAACGGCGTCAGCTCGATGTACGCGTTCAGCAGATCGGGCGGCTCGGGTCCGACATCGAGGCCGTGCCACGGGTGAGGGCGATAAAGATCGGTGTCTCGGAGAGTCATCAGCGCGCTCGCCTTCAGCGGACGCTCCGATGGTAGCACTGGCGCCGGCCGGCGCGCCGGCGTGATCGCCAATCCGGCGAGGTAACGAGATCCGGCCTAGGTCTGGACCACCACCCGCAGCGTCGCCGTGTAGCCGCTGGCCGCGCTGCCAGTGAGGGTGGCGAGCTCGGTTGACGTGCCGTCGGCAAACACCATGTCACCGGCAGTGCTCTGGGGATTCTGTCCTTTCGACGCGTACACCCCGGTGGCATAAACGGCGCTGGTCACGCTCTCCGGAAACGCCACCTGCGTCGTCTTGATGCTGGCGCCGCTTCGGTACACCTCTACGTGGATGTGCGTCGCGCGACCCGAATACCAGCCCGGGTAGATGGTGGTGAAGCTGACCTCGCCATTCGCGTCGGTCGTCTGCACGCCGCGAAGAAACGTCTGGCCCACGCCCTGAAGACCGCTGACGACGGCGCAAGCGCTGGCGGCGTTGACGACCGTCAGCGTGAGCGTCAGCGGCAGGCCCGGCTTCCCCTCGGTGACGTCGCGGCGGAAAAATGCGGGATTGTTGATCATGCCGGTGATATCGGGATACGGCCCGGCAGTCTCGGATGCCGTCACCGCGCATGCCGCCGATGACGTCGGCGTTGACGTGCTCGTGGTCGAAGCGGTGGCGTCGAAGACGCCGCGGTTGGAGACGAGCCGCACGCGGCCAGCGCTGCGGCGCTAACGCCCGCACCGAGGGCCGCGAGCAGTTCGCGCCGATCCAGTTTTTTCAGATCATTCATCGCCATGCTTCGAACCGATGCAGCAACCGCAATGCCATCCTTAGGGCCGCTAGAGCCCGCGTAAGACAGCTAAGACCAGAAGCGGCGTCCTGCTGTGAGGTCAGGGGAGTAGTTTTGACAAGACAGTGCCGCCCCGCCTAGCATCCGCGCAGCCAGGAGGCTCCGAATGTTCGACAGATTCGTGACAGGCGCGGCGCTGTTCGGCTCTTTGTTCATCGCCACGGCCGCGGGCGCGCAGACTCCACCAGCTGCCCCGACGCCGACCGAAACCGCAAAGCCGAACGACTACTCAGATCCGAAAACGTGGCTGTGCCGGCCCGGCGTGCATGACGCCTGCGACATTGACGAGACAACGACAGTCGTCGCCGCCAACGGCACGCTGACGAAAGAAACGTGGCAGGCCGATCCGAAAGCGCCGATCGACTGCTTTTACGTCTACCCGACCATCTCGACGGATCCGACGCCCAACAGCGACATGAATCCGGATCCAGCAGAGCTCAACGTCGTCAAGCAGCAGTTCGCGCGGTTCGCATCGCAGTGCCGGCCCTATGCCCCGCTCTATCGGCAAATCACGCTCGCCGGACTTCGTCGCGTGATGACCGCGCAAGGCGTTGGCAACGCGTTCGACAAAGGCGTGCAGTACGACGATGTGAAGGACGCCTGGAACTACTACCTGGCGCACGACAACAACGGCCGCGGCGTGGTGCTGATCGGCCACTCACAGGGATCGTTCATCCTCACGGAATTGATTCGCAACGAGATCGACGGCAAGCCGATCGAGTCGAGAGTCGTCTCGGTCATGCTGATGGGGGCGACGATTGCCGTGCCGAAAGGCAAGGACGTCGGCGGATCGTTTCAGCACCTGCCGCTGTGCCATTCGCCGTCGCAGACCGGGTGCCTGATCACCTTTGCGTCGTTCCGATCGACGGTCCCGCCGCCCGCGAATACGCTGTTCGGCAAGGTCGCCGATCCGGCAATGGCCGCCGCGTGCACGAATCCCGCCGCGCTGGCGGGAGGCAGCGGCGCCGCTGCATTCCTACCTCGCGACCGACGGCCGCACGATCACGAGCACACCGAAGCCGCAGCCATGGGTCGTCCCCGAGCAGCCGATCGACAACACCGTGGGTCAGTGTGCCTGGACTGCTGACCGCGCAATGCTCGTCGAACGCGAACGCCTCCGGCTTCCTCGAGATCACCGTGCACGGAGATCCAGCCGACCCGCGGACCGACGACATCACCGGCGACATCGGCAGCGGAACCAACGTCGTGGCGAGCTGGGGGCTGCACCTCATCGACGTCAACATGACGATGGGCAACCTGATCGATATCGTCGCGTCGCAGGCGAAGGCTTACTCGGCGAGAAGTAAAAAGTGAGAAGTATGAAGTGAGAAGTGCGAGGTGCGAGGCGAGGTGCGAGTGCGAGGCGCAGAGTTGAGCGTAGCGCGAGGCTTCAGCCGAGCGTCCCACCCTCAAGTCAGCTGCGTGATCACGATGTCGATGCGGCGTTCCTGGCGTTCGGCCGGCTGCCACTGCACCAGGATCGGGCTCTGGTAGGTGCCGCGTAGCAGCCTGGCCCCGGCGTGCTCGCGGTCGTAGGCGGCGAGGAAGCTCACCCGGCGCGACCGGATGAACCGGCGCGCGGGCAGTGACATCACCTTCGCGACCAGGCGTTCGAACGACGATTGATCGAGGCGCAGCGCCTCCATCAGCGAGTTGAGCACGCGCACGACGTCGTAGCGCGCGTAGCTGAGCGTCTTGCCCGGAATCGACAGCGGATCGTCGAGCATGTTGCTGCGCCTTGCTCTTGGCGAAGCGCAGCGGGTTCTTCAGCACCTCGACGAGATCGTGCTTCATCAGCAAGCGTCTCGTACTCGTTCACCGTGATGCCGACGTTGACGTTCGCTCGGCTCGACGATGAGATCGACGCGGCCGCGCTCGAGGCCGCTGCGCGGCCAGCAGCTCGTTGACGCGATCGAGCAGGCCGAATGCGCGAATCGGCGAGGTTGACCGAGTCGATCGGATGCTTCGACACCGAGATCGTCACCGGCATCCGCAGCACCACCCGCTCGTGGTCGTAGGCCACAACCGCCGTCGTCCGCTGCCGCCGCACATCGTCGCAGGTGCCGTCGAGATCGACGAAGTACACCGGCGCATCGGGCCTGGTCTGGTAGGTGACGCAGTTGCGTAGCCCGGCGCCGATGAAGGTGAGGTGCGAGTCGCCGTTGCGCGGCTCGACTTCCTTCTGCGCGTCGGTCAGCTCGGTGCGCAGCTCCATGTTGTCGTGGCGGTACTCCGCGCCTTCGGGAAAGAGCGCGTGGAAGGTGCCGAAGAACTTCGAGAGGTGGCCGTGATCGTGGCGCAGCCGCGCCGACAGGCTCTGGTCGAGATAGCCGGCGGTGGTGTGGAACGAGCAGTACAACGCGCGCTCGTGGCGATGCAGAATGTCGCCGGCTTCTTCGGCGATACGCGTGTTGACGTCGATGGCCTCGAAGCGCCGCTGCGGCGCGAGGGTCAGGCGAAGCTCGGTCGGGCCGGTGGTCGTGCTCATCGGGCGTTCACGGTGCCGTCCGCCGGCGGCGCAACGGTGGCGAGATCGGCCGGCAGTGTAGCCGCGCACCTGCGAGAATCTTCTCGACCACTTCGCCGACCACGCTGTCCGGCGTGGAGGCGCCGGAGGTGATGCCGATCGAGACCGGCCCGGACGGCAGCCAATCGCGTGCGGTCAGTTCGGTTCCGCCGGTCGAGCGGCCGATGACGGATCGCGTCGGCGTCGATGCAGCGCGTGTCCTCGATGTGATAGGTCGGCAGCACCGGCGCGCACATGCCGGCCAGCGCCTGCGTGTTGCTGCTGTTGTAGCCGCCAATCACCATCATGACGTCGAGTCCGCCGCGCGGCGAGCATGTCCGTGACGGCGTCCTGACGATCCTGGGTCGCCGAGCAAATCGTGTCGAACGCGCGGAAGCGGTGCTCGAGCGCCGCTTCGCCGTAGCGGTCGCGCATCGCCGCGCGCAGCAGTTCCTGGATTTCCAGGCTCTCGCTCATCAACATCGTCGTCTGGTTGGCGAGGCCGATGCGCGCGAGGTCGCGTTCGGGGTCGAACGACGGACTGGCCGCCGGACCGAGGGCCTGCGAGGACCGCGGCGGCCGGAATTTCGCCGCGGATGAACGAGCAGACAATCCCGGCTTCCCTGCGTGTTGCGCACGCAGAGATACTGACCGCCGTCGTGCAGCCTGGTCTGGGACGCCGTGGCCCGCGTCTCCTCGTGATAGTGCTTGCCGTGGATCACGACCGTGAAACCGTCGCGCGCGCAGCGATGCACCATCTTCCAGACGTTGAGGACGCTGCCGCAGGTCGTATCCACGAGGACACAGCCTTTGGCGTGCAGGTGCTCCATTTCCGCCACCGTGACACCGAAGGCCGGAAGGATCATCACGTCGCCGGCCTGGATGTCCTCGTAGCGGCTCAGCGGAGTGGCTGAAGTGGGAAGAATCTGGACGCCCATCTCGCGGATCCGGCGGTTCACATCCGGGTTATGGATGATCTCTCCGGAGAGAAAAATGCGCCGGTCGGCGAAGCGCTTGCGCGTCTCGTAGGCGTACTCGACCGCGCGGTCCACTCCGTAGCAGAAGCCGAATACACGCGCGAGTTTGAGCCGGATGGACCCGGCGCTCGCCTCGTAGCCCAGCTCCTTCAGCGTCTCGACGACCGCGCTCTGGTACGTACGCGCCAGCACGGGCGCGACCTCAGCCTTGAGGCCCAGCCCCTTCCGGAAGTACAGCTCTGTCACGTATGTAAAGAATAACCGACGTTGGCCGGCGGCCCAACTATTGACGTGAGCGGCGGCCTGGTGCTGGGCTGACCCGTTGAACACCGCCCGCAGATGGCCTCTTTGTCACAGACCCTGGGCGTTCTTTTTTGCCGCGGGACGCTGTCCTGCAGCGAGCACCGACGTCAGCATGCGATCGATTTCGGCGCGCGGGACGTAGCGTCCAGCCGCAACCACTCCGAGAATCGTTCGCGTATTGGTGATGACGGCGGTCGGATCGGCGCTGAGCAGCACGAGATCGGCCACTTTGCCCCGCTCGACGCTGCCGAAATCCTTGACCCGATCGAAATACTTCGCCGGGTTGATCGTCGCGGTCTGCAGGGCTTCGAGCGGAGTGAAGCCTGCCGCGACGAAGCGCTCGAGCTCGCGATGCAGACTGAACCCGGGCATAACGCCGACGCCGGCCGGCGTGTCGGTACCGGCCAGAAACGGCACACCAGCGGCCTTCAGCCGTTTGACGATGCCGAGTTCGCGCTCGACGAAGCGCTCGCGGACAGCAAGCGGATCGGTATCCAGCGTCTTGAGGATCGAGGCCTTCCACTGCGGCCATTCTTTCGATTGCCACGCCTCTGGCGCATAACGGGTATCGGCGTCCTCCGCCGGATCAACGGTGTCCACGAGCCACTGCCCGCGCTCCCAGAACAGCGTCGGGCACTGCCAGGTGTGATGCTTCGCGAGCAGCTTGATGATGCTCGCCTCGCGAGTCGCATCGTAGGTGTCGAGAAACACACCGGGCCCCTTGGGTCCGCTCAGTAGTTCGGTTTCGGCCGTGGAACTCGCCTCGAAAATTCCGATCAGGTGCTCGAAACTCAACTGTCCGGCGGCGACGGCTTCGCTGGCGCGGATCGCATCGGGCACGTGTCCGGCAAACGGGATGTGGAGCTTGCGGGACTGGTCCGCGATCGCGAAATAGGCTTCTCGTGGGATGTTCGACTGAACCTTGATGAAGCCGGCGCCAGTCGCTGCCAGTTCGTCCACCGCTCGGCGTCCATCCGCTTCCGATTTGATCGGAATCGACGCCGGGTAAGTCGTCTTTGGACCGTCAAGCATCGGGCCGGCAAAGACCATTCGAGGCCCGAGCAGACGCCGCGCAGCGATTTCCCTGCTTGCGCTGACGATATGGCCAAGGTCGCTGCCCATGTCGCGGACGCCAGTCACGCCGTTGGCGATGAACAGCGGCAGGATGACGTCCTTCGCCGAGTCCCCGAGGTCGTCGCCGAAGAACGTGTGGACGTGCATGTCCCAGAGTCCAGGGATCATGAACTGACTGGACGCGTCGACCACGGTGCTGCCGGACGGGATGGTCGCCCGATCGTCACGGCCGACATACGTGATGCGCTCGCCGGTGACGATCACGGTCATGCCGGGCCGGGTCGCCCCACCGGTCGTATCGATGACCGATACGTGGGTGAACGCGATGCTGACGACGGGCGGCCCCTGCGTCTGCGCGCGGGACGAGACGACCGCGACCAGCGACGCCACCAGAATCGCGACGGACGGTAGCGTCATGCGAGCGCCGGTCGATGTCACAGCGCCGGGTTCCGTGACTCGTAGAGCCATCCGCCAAGCCAGCACTGTGGAATCGCCAGCACAGCAAGCGCGATCGGATACCAGCGCGGTCCCATCCCGGCGTTCCACGTGAAGACGACGCCGACAAACCCGAGCACCGTCCCCAGATATCCAAGAATCATCGCGTGGCGCAAAGGGTTGGACGGCGCAAGCCGCGCGGTGAGCCACGCGCCGACTGCGCTGATCACGAACCGGTACGCGGTCGCGACCAGCGACTGGAGATTGTCGATTGGCTGATCGAGCGCTGGAAAGAACCCGACGCTGTGCAGCAACGCGTCAACGACGGTACTGACGATGACGGTGAAGACCAACCCTGCGACGATCGCTCCGAACGACCTCAGATTCATGAGGAATGCTAGCACCGCCTCGGCGGCAAGCCTAGCGGCGCAGCACTCGTAATGCGGTCACGAGCCACGCGTCGATCTCGCGCCACGAGTGCCGGTTCAGCGACTGCTCTTCCTCACTTAGCTCGGGTGGACGCTGGTGCGCATCGCATCCACCCGACGGGCCTGCGACGATGAAGGCGAGGACCCCGAGGCCAAGCAGAATCCGCTTCGAACGCGGCAGTTTTCTCAGCCGTGTGCGCACTGGCGCGCGATGTTAACACGCGACGGCGCACCGGACTTGTCGCCTAAGCACCCTGCTATTGCGGCACGAGATCCCTCGGCGTGAGCAGATCGGCAAAACCGATTCGGCGGAGGGGCTCGGCTCGGACGCGATCCGACACAGGTTGCGGAGGTGGCGCGATATGCGGCCGAGCACCGCGTTGATTTGCACGATCGAACTGGACGTGGGCGGCGTTTCTGCTAGTCGTCTCGCGCATGCTCGCGCATACGGTGTGACCGGACTGCACCAAGGCGCGGGCAGTCAGGGCGCCGAAGCCGCTGGACGCGCCGGTGATGACGATAACCTGTTTCATGATTGTGTGCTCCGTCATGAAAATTGAATCGCGTCAGGCGAAACCGCCGTTGACGCGCACTAGCTGACTGTTGACCCAGCCGCCGTCGGGTCCGGCCAGAAACGCGACCAGGCTGGCGACGTCCTCCGGCGTTCCGATTCGTTCAAGCGGGCTCATTTGCTTGAACTCCTCGATCTGGGCTTCGCTCTTTCCTTTCAGGAACAGCGCCGTTCCGACGGGACCCGGCGCGACGGCGTTGACGGCGATGTTCCGGCCACGGAGTTCGTTCGCCAGAACCCGCACCATCCCTTCGACGCCGGACTTCGATGCGATGTACACACCGTAGCCAGGAAACGATTTCGCAAGCACGCTGCTCGAGAACGCCACGATGCGGCCGCCATCGACTACATGCTGCGCGGCCTGTGCGAATACCAGGAACGTGCCGCGCAGATTGGTCGCGATCACCTTGTCGAAGGAGGCCACGTCGCCGCCGGCGATGGGAAAGAGCGGCATGATGCCCGCGCAGTGCACGACGACGTCAAGTCGTCCGAACGCGTCCATCGCGCTCTTGAACAGCTGATGCACGTCCTCGGCGCTCGCCACGTCCGCGCGCACCGCGAGGCCGCGTCCGCCGGCCGCCTGAAGATCCGCAACCACCGCTTGCGCCGGTCCCGCGTTGCCGGCGTAGTGCACGACCACCGAAAACCCGTCCTTGGCGAGCCGTTTCGCGACAGCCCCTCCGATCCCACCGGAGGCGCCGGTCACAATCGCGCTCTTCGTGGTTGACCGGGGCATCACTGATCCTCCCGGACAGCACTCTGCGGATGTTGTTTCGCGGCTTTCGACGCCGCCTCGACGATCACGTCGGCGACCTCGTTCGGGTGCGAGAGCATCGGGACGTGGCTCGTCGGCAAGGTGATCACAGTGGCCTTCATCGCCGCCGCTTCGGCCTTCTCGAGCTCTGGTGGAATGGCGCGATCATGGCTGGCGACGACGAACCACGACGGCTTGGTCCGCCACGCCGCCGTGGAGACGTTTGCACCGAACACTGCGGCGGCGGTAGGGCCCTGGGTGGCGAGCAACAGACGCTGATCGCTCGCCGGTAAATCCTGCGCGAAGTCTTCGGCGATGCCTTTCGCTGTCACCGAGAGAAAGCCCTGCGCATCGGGTCGCACCTCGGCGCTGAGGGGAGACGGCGGATACGCCTTTCCCGTGCTGGTCACGGATTCGCCGTCCGCGGGCGCGAAGGCGGCGACGTACACGAGACCGGCCACCTTTGGATCGTTGCCAGCTTCGGTGATCACGGCTCCGCCGTACGAATGGCCGACCAGAACAACCGGACCGTCCAGCCGTGCAATCGCCCGCCGCGTCGCCGCGACATCGTCTGCAAGCGACGTGAGCGGGTTCTGGACCGCCACGACGTGAAGGCCTTTGGCTTCGAGCAATGGAATCAGCTTCGTCCAGCTGGATCCATCAGCCCAGGCCCCGTGAACGAGCACGATGTTTCTGACGCCGGACGCATCTCCGGACTGAGCGGCTGCTGAGGTGGCGAACGCGGTTGGCAGTCCAGCGATTGCGAGCGAGGCGATTCGGAGCAAGTGCGATAGCGACATTTGTGTCTCCCTCTTGAAATCAAGTTGAACGCCACATGAGAATGAACGACGCGCGCGTTTGTCGCCACGTCGAACACCACAGCGCTCGCGCTGCATTTATCTATAGGGCGTCAATCAGCGGTCAGCCGCTGACGTGTTTACAAAGGCGTCGCAGGTCCGTCGCCTGGCCAGCGCCGCAATCACAGACACTTCGAAGAAGAGGAATTGCGATGAGTTCGCAGAGTCGGATTCACATTCTGAGCGTCGAAGATCATCCGGTGTTTCGCGAAGGACTGAGCACGATCATCGGATCGCAGGACGACATGCAGCTGGTCGCTCAGGCCGCGAACGGAATCGAGGCCGCGGTCGAATTTCGGCGTCATCGTCCGGACGTCACCCTGATGGATCTCCGGCTGCCAGGAATCAACGGCACTGACCTGCTGATCGCCATTCGTGGCGAATTCCCGGAGGCTCGCATCATCATGCTGACCACATCAGACGGCGATGCGGACATTCAGCGGGCGCTACGCGCCGGCGCCGCGGCGTACATCCTCAAGAGCATGCCCAAGAACGAATTGCTTGCGGTGATTCGATCGGTTCATGCCGGCAAACGCCACATCCCGCCGCAGGTCGCAGCCAGACTCGCCGAGCATCTGGGCGAGGATGATCTGACGAACCGGGAGCTCGAGGTGCTGCGCCTGATTCGCGACGGCTACCGCAACAAACAGATCGCTGGTCAACTGGCAATCGCCGAGACGACCGTCAACTTCCATATCCGGAACCTGGTGGACAAACTCGGCGCCAATGATCGAACGCACGCTGTAACCATCGCAGCCAGGCGCGGCATGCTGCAGCTGTAGCCCCGCGCTGCTCAGAACGGATAGGCGACAGCCTTCCGCTGCGTGGTAATCCAGTGTGGGCGGGTGAATTCATCGATGATCGCATCGCCGTTAAAACGCCCGAGTCCGGAGTTACGTTCTCCGCCGTAGGGCGCGTAGGGGGAATCGGCAACCGGGATGTCGTTCACGTGCGTCATCCCGGCCTTGATGCCGAGCGCAAACTGGCGCCCGCGCTCGAAATCGCGCGTAAAGACCGCAGACGAGAGACCGAACTCGGTGTCGTTCGCGAGTCTTAGTGCGTGAGCCTCGTCGGTCGCCTTCAGGATTGGCAACAGCGGACCAAAGCTTTCTTCCTGTGCGATGGCGTAGTGAGGTTCGACATCGACGTAGACATGCGGAGGAATGATGTTGTGCTGGCTGCCACGGGCCGGTCCGCCGGCAAGCACTCTGGCCCCTTGTGCCTTGGCATGATCGATCTTGGCCAGCACGGACTTGACTTGCGTTCGGGTGACCAGCGGTCCAATCACAGTCGCAGAGTCCTGTGGATCTCCGAACGGCAACGCCTTGACACGAGCGAGCAGGCGCTCGACGAACGGGTCGAACACCTTGGCGTCGACAATGGCGCGGTTCGCCGACATGCAGATCTGACCCTGATGGAGAAAACGACCCACGACGACCGCATGCGCCGCCAGATCCAGATCCGCGTCGTCGAGGACGACACAAGGCGCGTTGCCGCCGAGTTCCAGGGCGAGGCGCTTGATATTAATGCTGCCGCCGACCTTGCCGTACAAGCTGCGCCCGACTGGAGTCGAGCCCGTGAACGACAGCAGCGACGAAGCCGGATGGATCACGACCGCGTCACCGATTTCACTGCTGACTCCCATCACCACGTTGAGCACGCCCTTGGGCAGACCGGCGTCCTCGAAAATCCTGGCGTGAACGATACCGCCGGTAATGGGCGTGTCGGACGATGGCTTGAGCACAACCGCATTGCCGAGTGCGAGCGCCGGCGCTACCGAGCGCATCGTCAGGTTGATCGGCGCGTTCCACGGGCTGATCACGGCAATGACACCGAGTGGCTTGCGATAGGCAAAGCTCTCCTCGCCGGACGACTCAGCCGGCAGGATGGCGCCTCGCGTGAATGCGGGATAGGTGGCCGCGGCGTCGAGCTGCGTCCACGCGAAGTAGGTGAGAAGTTCCGCGAGCCGCCGCACGCCGCCGGTCTCGCGAATCGTGAGGTCGATGACTTCGTCGCGGCGAGCCCAGAGCAGATCCGCCGCACGACGCATGATCGACGCTCGGTCCCGAGCCGGCGTCGCGGCCCAAGCGGGCTGCGCGGTCACAGCGCTCGCGTAGGCGGCATCCACATCGTCCACGGAGGCGCCGCGCAACTGCGTCAGCCGCGATCCGTCGTACGGGTTCGTGTCTTCAATCGTGTTGATTGATCGGCCTTCGCGCCATTCGCCGCCGATGTACTGCTGCGTGAAGCCGTCATACCTGGGCGGTGTTTTGGGCATCGTCACCAGCATCGCGGATGTCGTCATCATCGGTCTCCTCTGCTCTCGATCGCGACCATCGCGTCGACGGCTAAGGATGACGTCGGCGCCGATGCATCACCACGTCGAACACCACAGTGCTCGCGCTGCATTTCTCTATAGGAGCGCCGCCCTGTACAAGACTGCAGGATCAGGCCTGCACCACTAGATGTTTCTCACGGCCAGCGAATCGATTAAGGTCAGCCGAATGACGCCACGGGTCCTCTGCCTCTGTCTTGCGTTTGCGTGCATTGGCGTCGATGCAGCCTACGCGGTAGACCCGAGTCGGCCAATCTCCCAGTACGCCCACACCGCGTGGCGCCTGGACGATGGGTTTTTCAGAGGCGAACC
Organism: uncultured Acidobacteriota bacterium; assembly: GCA_963711765.1. Lineage (GTDB taxonomy): Bacteria > Acidobacteriota > Vicinamibacteria > Vicinamibacterales > CAVVIG01 > CAVQFC01. The sequence continues at coordinate 1,335,311 of CAVQFC010000002.1, forward strand.
GACGGCGATCGCGCAAACGGTCGATGGTTATTTGTGGATCGGGACGCGAGCCGGACTGCTTCGGTTCGATGGTGTTCGCCTGATGCCGTGGTCTCCACCGGACGGGAAGCAACTGCTGTCATCCGAGGTCTCGTCCCTTCTCGCTGCGCGCGATGGAAGTCTGTGGATCGGAACGGGCGGTGGTCTCAGCCATTGGGTGAATCACGAGCTCGTCAACTACTCTGGCGCCCCCGGAGTAATCTCCGCCATCGTCGAATCCCGGGACTCGCGTGTCTGGTTCTCCCGATTCTTCTTCTCCGACACATCTGCGAGTCTTTGCCGGGTGGAGGGCAGGGACGCGCACTGCTTCGGCGAAGCCGACGGCATTCCAACCGTGGGCGGCGGTCCGCTGATCGAAGACGACCTCGGACACCTTTGGACGGGCGATCCCTTGCACTTGATGCGATGGACCCCTGGCTCGCGTCCATTCGTCTACGAGCCGACAGGACTCAAAGCCAACCAGTGGGTAAACGGAGTGCAGGCGTTGGCACCGACTCCAGATGGTCCCTTGTGGGTTGGGATGGAGCTGGCTGGGCCCGGACTGGGGCTGCAACAGCTTGTCGACGGCCACTGGAAGTCCTTCGTCGCAGCGGGATTCGATGGTAGTGCGGTGGCGGTGAGCGCGCTCCTGATCGATCACGAAGGGAGCCTCTGGGTCGGCACCCCGGATCATGGCGTCTACCGGATCGCTGGGGATCGAGTCGACCACTTCAGCAGCGGCAACGGTCTCTCTGGCGACAACGTACTCGCAATCTACGAGGATCGGGAAGGCAACCTGTGGCTGGCGACGAGTCGCGGCCTCGATTCCTTCCACGACCTGATCGTCGCCACGCTGTCCACGCCCACGGGCGCCGCCGAAGAGGCCGACGCGGTTCTGGCCGCTCGAAATGGCACGGTCTGGGTCGGCCGGCCGCAATCACTCGATGCCATCCGTCACGACGCGGTGTCTTCCATTCAAACCAGGAAAGGGTTGCCCGGCAACCAGATCACATCGCTGTTCGAGGATCATGCGGGATTGCTCTGGGTCGGCATCGATAACACGTTGACGACGTATCAGAACAGCCGATTCCGTCCGATCACCAGGTCGAAGGGCCGACCCATCGGTCTCGTCGTCGGCATTACCGAAGATACGGAGCACGACATATGGGCGGAAACCATCGGCCCGCCGAGAACGCTGTTTCGCATTCGCGATTTCAAAATTGTGGAGGAACTTCCTGAGCCGGCGATGCCAGCAGCGCGCCGGGTGGTGGCCGATCCGCAAGGGGGCATCTGGTTGGGACTGTTGTCAGGCGACCTGGTTCGGTATCGCAGCGGAGCCATCGACACGTTCTCGTTTCCGCACGGGTCGGCGCCGCTCGTCAGGAACCTCATCGCCAACCACGATGGTTCGCTCCTCGGAACGACCTCGTCCGGAGTGATCGCCTGGCGGGGCGGCAGGACGCAGATGCTCACCACCAGGAACGGACTTCCATGCGACAACGCGTTCACCTTGATCGTCAACAGCCAGGGCGACCTCTGGCTCTCGACCGAGTGTGGTCTGGTGCAGATTGCGCGGTCTCAGCTGGAGCGATGGTGGGACAAACCGGACGTCACCGTTCAGACGACTGTGTTCGACGCCTTCGACGGTGCGCGCCCAGGCTACGCCCCGTTCACTTCAGCCGCGGAGACCGCTGACGGCCGGCTCTGGTTCGTCAACGGTATCGTCCTGCAGATGATCGATCCTGCCCGTACCGCAAGAAATCGCGTCCCGCCACCCGTACAAATCGAGGAACTGACTGCTGACCGTATTCACTATGCCCCTCAGAGGGACGTCGAACTGCCGGCACTGACCCGCGACATCCAAATCGACTACACCGGCTTGAGCTTCGTCGCGCCGCAGAAGGTGCGGTTCCGCTACCAGCTCGAGGGTCACGATGCCGGCTGGCAGGACTCAGGAACCCGGCGCCAGGCGTTCTACAACGATCTTCGTCCGGGACACTACCGATTCCGCGTGACCGCGGCAAACAACGACGGCGTCTGGAACGACACCGGGGCAACGCTGGACTTCAACATCACGCCGGCCTGGTACCAGACGGCTACATTCAGAGCGCTATTCGCGTGCACGCTTCTATGTGGAGTCTGGTTGCTGTACCAGTTTCGAGTCCGCCAGATTGCCGCAGCCGCCAGCGCCCGCTTCGATGAGCGCCTCGCCGAACGGACGCGCATAGCCAGGGATCTCCATGACACGCTCGTGCAGACGATTCAAGGAAGCAAGCTGGTCGCAGACGATGCGCTCGAGCAACCGAACGACCTCGTCCGGATGCGACACACGATGGAGCAGTTGTCGATCTGGCTCGGCCAGGCCATGGAGGAGGGCCGCGCCGCTTTGAACTCGCTCCGCAGTTCGGCGACGAACACCAACGATCTGGCCGCGGCTCTCCAACGCGCGACCGAGGACGGCCTGCTGCCGTCATCGATTGCAGCGACCTTTTCGGTGATCGGCCACGCGAGAGAGATGCATCCCATTGTCCGCGACGAGATCTACCGAATCGGCTATGAAGCCATTCGCAACGCGGGCTTGCATTCGCGGGCAAGCCACCTGGAAGTGTGTATCCGGTACGTCGACGATCTCACTCTCCGCGTCAGCGACGACGGCATCGGCATCGATCCCGGCGTTGTCGAGCACGGGGCGCCGGGACACTTCGGACTGACGGGCATGAGGGAACGCGCCGATCGTATCGGCGGCACCTTGACGTTCGTCTCCTCCCCAGGCAGGGGAACCCAGATGACGCTCGTCGTTCCCGGCGAGATCGTGTTCCGATCGGTAGACCGGCACTGATCGAGACATAGTCTCAAGACCGTGCGGTCCCGTCGTGACCGAATGCGGCGACGTACACCCGCCTCTCGGCCAAACGCGAGCCGCGTTGCGACGCGCGTGTATTCCGCCACCTCGTATGCGTCGGCCTTCAGGAGATCTTCTTCGGTAATCTCGAACACGGTCCCGGGGACGCGGCTCTCTTCGCGTCCGTGGCTCGACACGATGAGGTGCTCGGTCTTGCCGCTCAGGGTAACGACGTGCGGATCGTGAATCGTCAAGAACGACTGGACGAACCCAACGAGCTCGTCACGTTCTGGGTGAAGCAGTCTGCCGAAGGTCGACAGCTGCACCGCCTCCAGTTGGAGCGTGCCATACGAGAACAGCAGTGGCATCGCGCATTCTTGCACGAACGACGCGGGCGAACGTATCGAGCGGGTCACGAGCAGCCTGTTCGCGTTGCGGTCTATACTCGATCGAGCTGGACACTCCGGCGCCGCATCTCGCATGAAGGTCATCCTCACACCGGTCGGATCCGCCGGCGACATCGATCCATTCATCGTCGTCGGACGCGAGCTGCGGCGGCGCGGGCACGACGTCAGCCTGCTCGCGGTCGATCCTTTCGCCGACATCGTCTCGACAGCCGGACTGCATTTCGTATCGGCCGGCACCAGTGACGAATTCGATCGAGCCACCAACGATCCGGATCTCTGGCACCCGAGCCGGGGACCGCGCATCGTGTTCCGGGCCGTCGTTGACGGCATGCGAAACGCCTATGCCGTAATCGAGCAGGAATTCGAAACCGGACGCACCATGCTGGTCGGACACCCGCTGTCGGTGTGCACGCGTGTGTTCGAAGAAGTGCACAGGGTGCCGGCCGCGACTGTGCACCTGGCGCCCAGCATCCTGCGGTCGGATTTCCAGCAATCGGCATTGCCGTCCGGGCAGGATCTGTCGGCGTGGCCGCGTTGGGTCAAGCGGGCGGTGTGGTGGGCGGCGGACCGCTTTGCTGTGGATCCCTTTCTCGTGCCGCCCTTGAATTCCTGGCGGACCGAGTTTGGGCTGCCACCGATCTCGCGAATCTTTCAGTCGTGGATCAATTCGCCGCAGCGGATTCTCGGCTTCTTTCCCGACTGGTTTGCTCAGCCCCCGCCGGACTGGCCGGCACAACTTCGGCTGACCGGGTTCACGTTGAGCGATCGCAGTTGCGCGCCACCGGCCGAAACAGATCGCGATCTCGAGGCGTTCATGGCCGTAGGCGACGCACCGCTGGTCTTCACGCCGGGCTCAGCCAATCGGCATGCCGAGCAGTTCTTTCGTACGGCCGTCGAGGCCGCGAGCCGGATGCGACGTAGAGCCGTGCTGGTCAGCAGCTATCGGGAACACTTGCCAGCAGAGCTGCCCGATGACGTGCATCACGCTGCGTATGCACCGTTCGCAACGCTCTTTCCACGCGCCGCCGCCGTCGTGCACCACGGCGGCATCGGCACTTGCGCACAAGGCCTGGCCGGCGGCGTACCGCAGCTGATCATGCCAATGGGCTTCGATCAGCCGGACAACGCGCTACGCCTGAAGCGGCTCGGCGTCGGCGATAGCCTGACGCCGGCGCAATTCACGGGGCCGCGCGTCGCGGACGCGCTTGAACACCTGTTGACGAACACTTCGATCAGCGCCGCATGCAAGGCGTCCAGGGACCGGGTTCAGGCCGAAGACGGGGTCGGCCACGCGTGCGATCTCATCGAACAGCAATTCCTCAACTGGCGCGGCCGGTGACAACTCTTGTCCGCTCCAACCGGCCGACCGACGATGACCGGGACAAGTTGCGAGCACGGGTCCTCGAGCTCGAAGCGAGTCTAGACCAACGCCGTGCGGAATTCTCGCGGGTGAAGGCGGACCTCGACGCGTTCGAGATCGACTACCGGAAACGGGTCGGGACGCTGCACGAAAAACTCGACCAGCTCGAAATGGCCATCGCTGAGGCGGAATTGGGCGAGATCTCGAAGCGGCTGCCGAGCGGTGCGGGCGAGTCGCGTGACACGGGTGCCGCCGCTCAACACTCAGCGCCACCGCGACTGACGTCTGACGCGGTCCGCGCGTTGTTTCGCGACGTCGCGAAGGCGATCCATCCTGACCTTGCCGGCGACGAGTCGACCCGCGATCGGCGTCACGCGCTGATGGTCGAGGCCAACCGCGCCTACGCATCTGGCGACGAGGAGCAGCTGCGCTTCATTCTGCAGGCGTGGGAACGAAGTCCAGAAGCCGTGCCTGGAAACGATCCCGAGGCGATTCAGCTGCGGCTCGTTCGCCGGCTCGCCCAGGTCGAAGAAGATCTGGCTTCGCTCGTGCGCGATCTGGCGGCGCTGAACGACTCGCCGCTGGGCAGGTTGAAGGGGATGGTCGATGCAGCCGCGACCAACGGCAAGGACCTGGTGCGCGACATGATCGGGCGATTGAAGCGCGACATCCTCGTCGCCACCAATCGGCTGGACGCCATGCGGCCACCGGATTGACATGCCTTCATAACGATCAATGCAGAAATCGCAGAACACCCGGCGGCGGCAGGACGTTCAACGACGTACCCTCATCGGGACTGAGGCGCCGGCGGCGTGTCACAGTAGCGAGTGCCACTGCACGACATCTGCACGAACGTCTCGGCGATGATGCGCCAGTCGGCGCCCTCCTTCTTCCACTTCGCGAAATAGATACCACCGACACGCGTCTCGCCGTCGACACCCGACCAGTGGCCGGACCAATGACCGCTCTCGCCGGCTTGTTGCCAGTCAGGATTCACTGAGATCTTCTCCGGCGTCCGAAGGTAGGTGAGGTGCGGCCTCGTGGCCACGAGCTCGGTAAACTGGCGCCGCTCCTCGTCGCGGCTCAGAGCGCGCGCGTTGCCCGACGAGACACCCACGTAGTCAGCTGACCAGACGTCAGCGGCCGCTTCGAGGTCGTGGGCAGCGATAGCTCGATTCGATCGATCGCGTGCCGCGCGGATCGCTGATTCATCCGTTGTCACTTTGGCGCGCGCCACCGACTGATCCGCGATTGCGCCAGCGAGAACGACGAGACCGAGCACGAGACAACCGAACGCGGGTTTCGACACGCGGTTTGAAGTCATGACTGTATTCTGCGCCATGAGCCTTGAGGTTCGCTGATGTCCTATTCACAGTTTGCTACACTGCGAACATCATGAAACGACTCGCCCTTCTCTTCTGTATTGGCGTGCTGGCGATCGCGCCGGCCGCAGCCTCCGCTCAATCGCGACCAGCTGACGTGCCGACGCCGACCGACGTCAAACCAGGCAGCATCACCTGCGAGGACGTGCCGTATCCGTTTCCGGTGTCCTACCTGCCGCTGACGCTCTACGGCCAGGATGTGCGCATGGCGTTCATGGACGTACCGCCGGCAGGTCAAGCCAACGGGCATACGGTGGTCCTGTTCCACGGCAACAACTTCGCCGGATTCTATTTTGGTCCGGTCATCGACGCGCTGCGGAAGGAAGGCTTCCGCGTGATCGTGCCGGATCAGATCGGCTACGGCCGATCGTCGAAGCCGATCATCCCGTACAACTTCCACGACATGGCGCGCAACACACATCTGATCCTGCAAAGCTTGAAAGTCGACAAGGCGATGATCGTCGGTCACTCGATGGGCGGCATGCTGGCGGCGCGATTTGCCACGCAGTTCCCTGGCGTAACCGAGCGGCTGGTCTTGTACAACCCGATCGGCCTGGTCGATCCGCGATTCGATCGGCCGTGGGACAGCGTGGACGAGGCCTACAAGCGCACGCTGGCGTCCACGTATCCGGGTATCCGCGCCAGCATCATGCGCTATGTCGCACACAATCCGGCGGCGTGGACACCGGAGTTCGAGACCTACACGCGCGTCCGCTACGCCTGGACGCTCAGCGCCGACTGGCCGCGGCTGGCGATGGTGCAGACGCTGATCAACTCGGTCCAGTATTCTGATCCGGTCGTCGACGACTGGGCGCATATCAAGGCGCCGACGCTGGTATTCGGTGGCGCCGACGACAGCCTGCCGGGATCGTCGGCGCTGTTCAGGGAGCGTATGAAGTTCGTCTCCGAAACGATTCCGAACCACAACGCCAGGCTCCTGCTGCTTCCGGGCCTGGGGCACGTGCCGCACATGGAAGCGCCGGAGAGGACACTGCCTCCGCTGGTCGCGTTTCTGAAAGAAGGGCTCACGGCTCGTTAGCAACGCGAGATTTCCGCTACGGAAATTCTCCTATCCAGGGGAATGCGAGCCATACCAGCCAGGTGGTGGTCGCCCAGTGAAGCGGCAAACCGCGGACCACGGGGAGAAGGCTTCGGCGCGCATGCCGAGCCACGAGAAGAACCCAACGCTGAGACCGGCGACAACCACCACCAGTCGAATCTGTGATGTCGGACTAGGCGCGGTCATGGCCTTGCCTGCCGGGTGTCAGTGGCGCGGCGGACAAGTAGGCCAGGATCGCCGCTGCGGAGGCAACAACATGACCCTGGCGCCATGGCGGCCCGAAGGTTGTTCTGAACGCCTTCAGTTGACGCTCGAGGTCGGGAGCGGTCTTTCCGCGTGCCTGCGCCGCCCGTTCAAGAACCGTCTCCCTGTCGAAGTGGAAGACACGCAGGTCGAGTTGCGCCGCCGCCTGCGTGAGCGCGTGATGATAGATCATGCCGTCGGCGCGATTCGTGATCCAGGTGCTCGCATGAATCTCGATGAGAGTGGCTGGCCAGTCGGAGAGCGGCGGTATTCGGATGGCAACGCCGCGACACGTGGCCGGTGCGAGTTCCTTGATCAGCGACGAGAGGGCGGCTTTCGCGCAGCGGTTCGCCGATGCCTGCACCTGTCGAACGAGCTTCTCGGCATCCTCCGTCGACATCTTGAGGGTGTCGTGGTGATACGGAGACGCGGACAATTTCTGGTCGAGTAACTCGACACGTCGCCGGTCCAGGAGGGTTTCGTCGGCGCCCGACGTCGTGAGGCTGACCAGATTGGCCCACGCGTAATGGTCTTCGATGCCGATGGAGTATGCGCTCATAGGACCTGCCGAGCCTTAAAGACGCAACGGAAGCGCTACCACTTGGTCAATTCCATCGCCGCGTTTCGACTGCAGAGCTTCGCCGCAGCTCGAATGGCAGCATCGTGTAAATTGCCATCGGCGCGCGAGATCGCGGCATTTTCGAACTGTCCAGGGAGGCCGTGCTTGAAGGCTCGCACCAGCGTCACTCGATATTGCCCCAGGATCAGCTCATCGCCGTCGCGCAATACCGTCGTCTGCCCGTCAATGAGCGCCTCAACCCAGGTGTCCCTTCGGGGCCACTTATCAGGAGAAGGCATTTCGGCAGATCCTCCGCGCATGCGAACAGATCCCAAAGAAATCGTCGTCACGGCGCCGACCGCCCAACGCAAGTCGCCAGCGCGCAGGATGCGCACAGCGACGTCGGCCGTAGCCGTTCGCACCAATTCGATGTCATCGCCAGCTCGCAGATCTTCAAGCAGGGCGAGATCGAGTTCGATGGACGCCGAGCTCACTTGTGCGCGTTCGTACGACGGAGCTCGAAGAATCAGCTGGCTGCCTGAAATCCGTGCAACCGGATGCAGGCCGACAAGGCGGTTCGCGCGCATCCAACTCCGAGGCGAACCGCCTTGACGCACCAATTCGGCACCCGATTGATCGTCAAGTGTCCACAGCCCCGAATCCCGACTCGCCGAGCCGAGGACGACTCCGGCGTAGTGAAAAGTTCCGCATAGAGGCATCGCCATGAATCAACGGCGCCGGATGTTAGCATGCACTGGACTACGCCTGTCTCGTGTGGCTCGGTCCGGCTCAAGCCGGACACTACGGGACGACTTCCGTCGACAGGTTCTCGCCGCGCACTCTGCGAACTCTGCGTTGATCGTCGTACAAAGAAAAGGGCGGCAGTCTCTCGACTACCGCCCTTCCCTATTTCAGATTGCAGAGTTCAGATTTCCAAACTCCGATTTCCAAACTCCGACTTCTAACTTCGGGCTTCCAAGTTCTAACTTCTTCAGTCCGCCAGCGGGTCGCCGGTCCTGGGACCGAGCGCTTCCTCGGGCTCCACGAAGTACTCCATGTCGCGTTCCAGCTCGAGCTCGTCGTCGCTCGGCTGCGGCAGCGCCGGCGGCGGCGGCGGCTCGTCCGCCGGGATCCGCACGTGCCGGTAATACTCGAACCCGGTGCCGGCCGGAATCAGCCGGCCCATGGTGACGTTCTCCTTCAGGCCGCGCAGGTGATCGACCTTGCCGGAGATGGACGCCTCGGTCAGCACGCGGGTCGTTTCCTGGAACGACGCCGCCGAGATGAACGAGTCGGTCGAGAGCGACGCCTTGGTGATGCCGAGCAGCAGCGGCCGGCCCTGCGCCGGACGTCCGCCTTCGGTGATGACGCGCTCGTTCTCCTCGAGGAAGCGGAACTTGTCCACCTGTTCGTCGACCAGGAATTCGGTGTCGCCGACGTCCTCGATCTTCACCCACCGCATCATCTGACGCGCGATCGTCTCGATGTGCTTGTCGTTGATGTTCACGCCCTGCAGCCGGTAGACCTCCTGAATTTCGTTCACGAGGTAGGCCTGCAGCGCCTTCTCACCAAGGACGTTCAGGATGTCGTGCGGATTGCTCGGTCCGTCCATCAACGGCTCGCCGGCGCGAACCCGCTCGCCTTCCTGCACGTTGACGTGGACGCCGCGCGGCAGCGCGTACTCACGCGGCTCCGCACCCGGCTCGTCCGGAACGATGATGATCTTCCGCTGACCCTTGACGATGCCGCCGTGCTTGACGATGCCGTCGATTTCCGAGATGACCGCGGTCTCGCGCGGCTTGCGCGCTTCGAACAGCTCGACCACGCGCGGCAGACCGCCCGTGATGTCCTTGGTCTTCGTGGTTTCGCGCGGAATCTTCGCCAGGACGTCGCCCGCCGACACCATCTCGCCGTCCTGCACCATGAGGTGCGCGTGCGACGGCATCTGGTACTTGCGGTTGACCTTCCCGTCCTTGCCCTTGATCTCGATCGCCGGCTGCTTCTTCTCGTCCGGCGAGTCGACGATGATGAGGCGCGACAGGCCGGTGACTTCGTCGACTTCCTCGTGCACCGTGATGCCTTCGAGGATGTCCTTGAAGCGGATCTGGCCCGGTTCCTCGGTGAGGATGCTGAAGGTGTAGGGATCCCACTCCACCATCACCTGGCCCTGCTCGACCGACTGGCCTTCCTTCACCTTGAGGCGCGCGCCGTAGACGATCGGGTAGCGCTCGCGATCGCGACCCTTGGCGTCCTGCACGACGAGCGAACCGCTGCGGTTCATCACGACCAGGTTGCCGTCCTTCGCCTGCACCACCTGCAGCCCCTCGAACTGGACGGTGCCGGCGTTGCGCGCTTCGAGGGTCGACTGTTCCTGAATTCGCGACGCCGTGCCGCCGATGTGGAACGTGCGCATCGTCAGCTGCGTGCCGGGCTCGCCGATGGACTGCGCCGCGATGACGCCGACCGCCTGGCCGAGCTCGACCATCTTGCCGGTGGCGAGGTCGCGGCCGTAGCACTTCGCGCACACGCCGCGCCGCGACGTGCAGGTCAGCACCGACCGGATCTTCACCTTCTCGATGCCGGCATCCTGGATCGCCGAGGACGTTTCCTCGTTCATGATCTCGTTCACTTCGACGATGGTCTCGCCGGTGAACGGATCGACGATGCGCTCGAGGGTGGTGCGGCCGATGATGCGGTCGCGCAGCGGCTCGATGACCTCGCCGCTTTCGACGATCGCCCGCGCCTCGATGCCGTCCACGGTGCCGCAATCCGGCTCGTGGATGATGACGTCCTGCGCCACGTCGACGAGACGACGCGTGAGGTAGCCCGAGTCGGCGGTCTTGAGCGCGGTGTCGGCCAGGCCCTTACGCGCGCCGTGCGTCGAGATGAAGTACTGCAGCACGGTGAGGCCTTCACGGAAGTTCGACGTGATCGGCGTCTCGATGATTTCGCCCGACGGCTTGGCCATCAGTCCGCGCATGCCGGCGAGCTGACGGATCTGCTGTTTCGATCCGCGCGCGCCGGAGTCGGCCATGATGTAGACCGGGTTGAACTGCCGGCCGTCCTTGTCGATCTGCTCCATCTCGTTGAACATCGCGTTGGCGATGTCTTCGGTGGCTTCCGACCAGATCGCGATCACCTTGTTGTAGCGCTCACCGTTGGTGATGGCGCCCTCGAGGTACTGCGATTCGACCTTGATCACTTCGTCGCGGGCCGCGGTGACCAGCGACGCCTTCTCCTTCGGGATGACCAGGTCGTCGATGCCGATCGACAGGCCCGACTTGGTCGCGTAGGTGAAGCCGAGGTTCTTCAGCGAGTCGAGCATCTCGACCGTCTTCTCGAGGCCGAACTTCAGGTAGCAGCTCTGCACCAGCTGCTGCAGTCCCTTCTTCTTGAGCAGGCCGTTGACGAACGGCATCTCGCGGCGGAATGGACTGGTTGAGGATGACGCGACCGACCGTGGTGTTGATGATCTTGTTCTTGACCGTCTGCACTTCGGTGCGCAGCACGTCCTGGTCGTCACGCGACGCGGTCAGGTCCTGAAGGTCGCCGGTGTAGCGCAGACGAATCGGCGAGAGCGTTTCCAGCTCGCCGGCCTCGAGCGCCAGCATCACGTCGTCGGCGTTGCCGAACGCGCGGCCCTCGCCCTTGGCGCCGGCCTTCGACTTGGTCAGGTAGTAGCAGCCGAGGACGATGTCCTGCGACGGAATCGCGATCGGCGCGCCGTGCGCCGGCGACAGGATGTTGTTGCTCGACAGCATCAGCACCGACGCTTCGATCTGCGCTTCGGGCGACAGCGGGATGTGGACGGCCATCTGGTCGCCGTCGAAGTCCGCGTTGAACGCCGTGCAGACGAGCGGATGGATGCGGATCGCCTTGCCTTCGACCAGCACCGGCTCGAATGCCTGGATGCCCAGCCGATGCAGCGTCGGTGCGCGGTTCAGCAGCACCGGATGCTCGCGAATCACTTCCTCGAGCACGTCCCACACTTCAGGACGCTGGAGCTCGACCATCTCCTTCGCCTGCTTGATGGTCTGGACCAGGCCGCGCTCTTCGAGCTTGTTGTAGATGAACGGCTTGAACAGCTCGAGCGCCATCTTCTTCGGCAGGCCGCACTGGTGCAGCTTCAGTTCGGGTCCGACGACGATGACCGAACGGCCGGAGTAGTCGACGCGCTTGCCGAGCAGGTTCTGACGGAAGCGCCCCTGCTTGCCCTTGAGCGTGTCCGACAGCGACTTCAGCGGCCGGTTGTTCGCACCGCGCAGCACCCGGCCGCGGCGGCCGTTGTCGAACAGCGCGTCCACGGCTTCCTGGAGCATGCGCTTTTCGTTGCGGATGATGACGTCCGGCGCCTTCAGCTCCATCAGCTTCTTCAACCGGTTGTTGCGGTTGATGACGCGGCGATAGAGGTCGTTCAGGTCGGAGGTCGCGAAGCGGCCGCCGTCGAGCGGCACCAGCGGACGCAGTTCCGGCGGAATCACCGGAATCACGTCGAGGATCATCCACTCCGGACGGTTGCTCGACTTGCGGAACGAGTCGACCACCTTCAGGCGCTTCGCGTACTTCAGCTTCTTCTGCGCCGACAGCTCCGCGCGCATCTTGTCGCGCAGTTCGACGGCGAGCCGCTCGATGTTGACGCGCTTGAGCAGCTCCTTGATCGCTTCGGCGCCCATCTGGGCCTTGAAGCGGTGCTGGTGCTCTTCGCGCGCCTTGCGGTACTGCTCTTCGTTGAGCAGCTGGTTCTGCTTCAGCTCGGTCTCGCCCGGATCGACGACGACGTAGGCCTCGAAGTAGAGGACACGCTCGAGGTCGCGCAGCGAGATGTCGAGGAGGTGACCGATGCGGCTCGGCAGCCCCTTGAAGAACCACACGTGGCTGACCGGCGTCGCCAGCGTGATGTGGCCGAGCCGCTCGCGGCGGACCTTGGCCTGGGTGACTTCGACGCCGCACTTGTCGCAGATCACGCCGCGGTGCTTCATGCGCTTGTACTTGCCGCACAGGCACTCCCAGTCGGTGATCGGTCCGAAGATCTTCGCGCAGAACAGGCCGTCGCGTTCCGGCTTGAAGGTGCGGTAGTTGATCGTCTCCGGCTTGGTCACTTCGCCGTGCGACCACGACATGATCTTGTCGGGCGACGCGAGACTGATGCGAATCGCGTCGAAGTCGCTGGTCAGTGCGCCGCGTTCATGAAATGAGGGTCGCATCTATTTAAACCTCCTCTAAAACGGGTTGAGGAGTGACGTCCACGGGTTTCTTCTTCGTCTTCATCAGCTCGACATCCAGGCACAGCGACTGGAGCTCGCGGATGAGCACGTTGAAGGATTCCGGCAGGCCCGCGGTAAACGAGGCGTCGCCCTTGACGATCGCTTCGTAAATTTTCGCGCGCCCGGTCACATCGTCGGACTTGGCGGTGAGGAGCTCCTGGAGGATGTGCGCCGAGCCGTATGCCTCGAGCGCCCACACTTCCATTTCACCGAACCGCTGTCCGCCGAACTGAGCCTTGCCGCCCAGCGGCTGCTGGGTGATGAGCGAGTACGGTCCGATCGATCGTGCGTGAATCTTGTCGTCGACCAGGTGCGACAGCTTCAGCATGTAGATGTAGCCGACGGTGGTGTCCTGCTCGAACTTGTCGCCGGTCATGCCGTCGAACAGCTGCGTCTTGCCGCCCTTCGGCAGACCCGCGCGATCCAGCCAGTTCTTGATCTCGTTCTCCGTCGCCCCGTCGAACACCGGCGTGGCGAAGTAGAGCCCGAGCGCATGCGCGGCCCAGCCGAGATGCGTTTCGAGAATCTGACCGACGTTCATACGCGACGGAACGCCGAGCGGGTTGAGCACGATTTCCACCGGCGTGCCGTCCGGCAGATGCGGCATGTCCTCTTCAGGGAGGATGCGCGCGATCACGCCCTTGTTGCCGTGCCGACCGGCCATCTTGTCGCCGACCGACAGCTTGCGCTTCATCGCGACGTAGACCTTGACCAGCTTGATGACGCCCGGAGGCAGCTCGTCGCCGCGGCGGATCTTTTCCTTCTTCTCCTCGAAGAGGTTGCGGATCACTTCCACCTGGCGCTCGGTGCGCTCCTCGAGATCCCGCAGGTCGTCCTCGAGACGGGTGTCGTCGGTGGCGATCTTCAGCCGCACCATCGTCTCGTAGGGCATTTCCTGGAGGACTTCCTGGGTCAGGTCGGTGCCCTTCTTGAGCAGCCGCTCGCGGCCGTACTCGTCGAACAGGTCCGACCGCAGCTGCTGGCCGCGCAGCATCACGATGACCCGCTTCTTCACCTCTTCGTGGGTGATGCGGATCTCGTCCTGGAGGTTCTTCTCCATCATGTCGAGCTCGTCCTGCTCGATCGCTTTCGCCCGGTCATCCTTTTCGATGCCCTTGCGGGAGAAGATCTTGACGCCGACGATGATGCCCTCGATGCCGGGCGGGCAGATCAGGCTGGCGTCGCGCACGTCGCCGGCCTTCTCGCCGAAGATCGCGCGGAGCAGCTTCTCTTCCGGCGTCAGCTGGGTCTCGCCTTTCGGCGTCACCTTGCCGACCAGGATGTCGCCCGGCTTGACGTTGGCGCCGATCCGGATGATCCCGCTCTCGTCGAGGTCCTTGAGGAACCCTTCCGAGACGTTCGGGATGTCGCGGGTGATTTCTTCGGGTCCGAGCTTGGTGTCGCGCGACTCGATCTCGAACTCCTCGATGTGGATCGAGGTGTAGTAGTCGTCCTTCACCATGCGCTCGGACACGAGGATCGCGTCCTCGAAGTTGTAGCCGCGCCACGGCATGAACGCGACCAGGACGTTGCGTCCCAGCGCGAGCTCGCCGAGCTCGGTGCACGGTCCGTCGCCCATGCACCTGGCCCTTGTGCACCTTCTGGCCGACCCGGACGATCGGCTTCTGGGTGATGCAGGTGTTCTGGTTCGACCGCTTGAACTTCGTCATCGGGTAGATGTCAGCGCCCATCTCGCGGCTGATCTCTTCGTTCTCGCTCTCCACCCGGACGACGATGCGCTGCGAGTCGACGTAGTCGATGGTGCCCGAGCGGCGGGCGACGATGACGGCGCCGGAGTCGCGCGCGGTGATGTACTCCATGCCGGTGCCGACGTACGGCGACCGGGCGCGGAGCAGCGGCACCGCCTGGCGCTGCATGTTCGATCCCATCAGCGCGCGGTTCGCATCGTCGTTCTCGAGGAACGGGATCAGCGAGGCGGCGACGGAGACGAGCTGCTTCGGCGACACGTCGATGAACTGGATGTTGGCCTTGGGCGCGAGAATGAAGTCGCCCGCCTGACGCGCGTTGACGCGGTCCTGGGTCAGGTTGCCATCGTTGTCCACCGCGGCGTTGGCCTGCGCGATGATGTACTGGTCCTCTTCCCACGCCGACAGATAGAAGGAATACGGCTCGATCTCGACGCCCTTCTTCTTCGACCGGCCGTCTTCGGACACCAGTTCGTCGGCTTCGACGATGTCGCCGGCCTTGTACTTCGAGCCGCCGGCGTTGGTGACGATGACGTAGTCGGTGACGCGGCCGTCCTTGACCTTGCGGTAGGGCGATTCGATGAAGCCGAACTCATTGATCCGCGCGTAGCACGACAGCGACGAGATGAGGCCGATGTTCGGGCCTTCCGGCGTCTCAATCGGGCAGATGCGTCCGTAGTGCGTCGGGTGGACGTCGCGGACCTCGAAACCGGCGCGCTCGCGCGACAGACCGCCTGGTCCGAGCGCCGAGAGACGCCGCTTGTGCGTGATCTCGGAGAGCGGATTGGTCTGGTCCATGAACTGCGAGAGCTGCGACGACCCGAAGAACTCGCGAATCGCGGCCATCACCGGCTTCGCGTTGATCAGGTCGTGCGGCATGGCGGTCGCCATTTCCTGGTAGACCGACATCTTTTCCTTGATCGCCCGCTCCATGCGGACCAGGCCGATCCGGAACTGGTTTTCGAGGAGCTCGCCGACCGAACGCACGCGACGGTTGCCGAGGTGATCGATGTCGTCCACGTTGGCCGGGTTGCGGCGCAGCTTGAGCAGATACTTGATGACCTCGTAGAAGTCCTGCGGGTGCAGGATCTTCTCGTCGAGCGGGGTGTTGAGCCCGAGCTTGGTGTTCAGCTTCAGCCGGCCGACGCGCGAGAAGTCGTACTTCTGCGGGTTGAAGAACATGTTCTCGAACAGCGAGCGCGAGCTGTCGAGGGTCGGCGGATCGCCCGGACGCAGACGGCGGTAGATCTCGATCAGCGCCTCTTCGTGGGTGTGAATCGGATCCTTCTTCAGCGTCTGGCCGATGATCGAGCCGACTTCGTCGCGCTCCGGGAAGAAGATGTCGATGCGATCGACGTTCTTCTCCTGCGCCATCGAGATGACGCGCGGCTCGAGCGCCTCGTTGGCCTCGAGGATCACTTCGCCGGTGGACGGGTCGACGACGTCGGCGGCGGCGAAGGCGCCTTCGAGCTCGGCGTCCGAGATCTCGACCGCTTCGACGTTGGCCTTCTTCAGCGCCTCGACGGCGTTCTTGGTGATCTTCTTGCCCTGCTGAACGGTGAAGTTCTCGCCGGGGACGACGATGTCCTTGGCGGCGCGCAGGCCGACCAGGCTGTCGCTGACGCCCCAGTGGATTGAGCCGCTCTTCAGGTGCAGCTTGTCGACGGTGTAGAAGGTCCGGATGATCTCGTCGGCGCCGCGCAGGCCGAGCGCGCGCAGGAACACCGAGGCCAGGAACTTCCGCTTGCGGTCGATGCGGACGTAGAGCAGGTTCTTCGAGTCGTACTCGAACTCGACCCACGAGCCGCGGTACGGGATGATCTGCGCGACGTAGAGCGTCTTGTCTTCCGAGTGGAAGAACGCGCCCGGCGAACGGTGCAGCTGCGAGACGATGACGCGCTCGGTGCCGTTGATGATGAAGGTGCCGTTCTCCGTCATCAGCGGGATGTCGCCGAAGTAGACCTCCTGCTCCTTGATGTCGCGGATGGTCTTGACGCCGGTCTCGGGGTCCTTGTTCCAGACCACGAGGCGGATCGTCACCTTCAGCGGCACGGCGAAGGTCATGCCGCGCTCCTGGCACTCGTCGACGTCGTACTTCAGCTTGAGGCCGACGGTGTTGCCGCAGATGTCGCAGACGTCGCCGCGGGCCTGGTTGCCCTTGCCGCAGCGCGGGCACAGCACTTCGCGGTCGCCGTAGGGGTCGGCAATCAGCGTCGCGCCGCAGTTGCTGCACGGCTTGCGCAGGTGGTGCAGGCCCTGCAGCTTGCCGCACTTGCACTCCCAGTTGCCGATCGAATACTCGATGAACTCGAGCGACGAGTTCTCGCGGAAGTCGCTGATCGGAAAGACCGACTTGAACACCGACTGCAGACCCGCGTCCTCGCGCTCGCTCGGCAGACGGTTCATCTGCAGGAAACGTTCGTAGGACTTTTTCTGGATCTCGATCAGGTTCGGGATCGGAACGGTCGTCTTGATCTTCGAGAAATCGATGCGCTCGCGGTAGACGTTCTTGGGAAGGCTATACATCGTTATTAGACCTCGAGGAAAAGCGGAGCGCTGAAACGGGGGCTGGGACCGGGAGCCCGGGGCGTCGACGCGGCCCCCAGCCCCTGGTCCCAGTCCTTATTACCCAGTCGAATCGAGTGACGTGGCGCGAACGCCGCGTTTACTTGATCTCGACCTTCGCGCCGACTTCCTCGAACTTCTTCTTGATCGCCGCGGCCTCGTCCTTGTTCACGCCTTCCTTGATCGGCTTGGGCGCGCTCTCGACGAGGTCCTTGGCTTCCTTGAGACCGAGCGCGGTGATCTCGCGGACCACCTTGATGACGTTGATCTTGTTGCCGCCGACTTCGGTCAGCGTGACCGTGAACTCGGTCTTCTCTTCGGCTGCAGCCGCCGCGCCGCCGCCCGCCGCCGCACCGCCGCCGCCCATCATCATCGGCGCCGCCGCCGAGACGCCGAGTTCCGTTTCGAGCGTCTTCACGAGCTGCGACAGCTCGAGAACGCTGATGCCCTTGATGTAGTCGACGACCTGCTGCTGTGATACTTCGGCCATGTTCTCTCTCTCCTCATGGAACAGCCTCGAGGCTGTTCCCTATCCACGTTCAAAAAATGTTGGCGTTACGAGCGTTACGATTCCGATCGTTTCTTTTCGGCTGCGGCCAGCACGTTCATCAAATCGCGCGGCACGGCGTTGAGCACCGTGACGAGCTGGACCATCGGCGCGTTGCAGCGTGCCGAGGAGCTTGGCGTAGAGCTCGGGCTTGCTCGGCAGCGCCGCGAGCTCGGCGACTTCCGCCGGCTTCACCGCGCGGCCCTGCACCACGCGCCGCCTTGATCTGCAAGCGTCGGCGTGGTCTTGCCGAACGTGGTCAGCGTCTTGGCGAGCGCGACCGGGTCGGTGCTGGTGTACGCCACCGCAGTGGTGCCGGCGAAGAACTGTGTCGAGCGCCTCGAACGCCGTGCCCTTGAGCGCGCGCTTGGCGATCGTGTTCTTGACGACCTTGTAGCTGGCCTTCGCGGTGCGCAGCTGACGCCGCAGCTCGGTGACCTGGGGCACGTTCATGCCCTTGTAGTCGACCAGGACGGCGCTGTCGGATCCCTTGAACGCCGCTTCGAGCTGCTGCAGCTCGGTCGCCTTGTCCGCTCTCGTGACTGCCATTAGTGTTTCACCGCCACGTCAATGTGCGTCGTGTCGATGCGGACGCCCGGGTCCCATCGTCGACGACAGCGTGACGCTCTTGAGATACTTGCCCTTCGCCGCCGCCGGCTTCGCCTTGACGATGCTCTCGACCAGCGCGATGGCGTTGGCCACCAGCGAATCGGTGGCGAACGAGATCTTTGCCGACCGGGGCGTGGATGATGCCGGTCTTGTCGACGCGGAACTCCACCTTACCGGCCTTGATTTCGCGAACCGCCTTGGCGATGTCGACCGTCACGGTGCCGGTCTTCGGGTTCGGCATCAGGCCGCGCGGACCGAGCACCTTGCCCAGCTTGCCGACCGCGCGCATCATGTCCGGGGTCGCGACCACGGCGTCGAAATCCATGAAGCCGCCCTGAATTTTGTCGACCAGTTCCTCGCCGCCGACCACGTCGGCGCCCGCTTCGGTCGCTTCCTTCTGCTTCTCGCCGCCGGCGATCGCCAGCACGCGCTTGCTCTTGCCGAGGCCGTGCGGGAGGACCACCGTGCCGCGCACCATCTGGTCCGCGTGCTTGGGATCGACGCCGAGGCGGAGCGACATGTCCACCGTCTCGTCGAATTTCGCGTACTTCACCTTCTGCACCAGCGGAATCGCTTCCTCGATCGAGTAGACCTTATCGACCGGAATCTGCGCCTGGGCAGCGGCGAATTTCTTGCCGTGCTTTTTCATGAACTCTCCTGTGGTGCAAGCGGACCGCGCTGGTCCTCCCACGCTTCTTGTTACCTTGAGACTTCAGATTTCAAATTGCAGATTTCAGATTGATGTCAGATTGGCGCCTGGCCCGAGGCGTTTTGAATCTGAAGTCTGAAATCCTAAATCTGAGATCTTGCGTTTCTACTACCCGACGACGTCGAGGCCCATCGAACGGGCCGTGCCCGCGATCGTCTTCACCGCCGAGTCGAGCGAATCGCAGTTCAGATCGGGCATCTTCAGCTTGGCGATGTCCTCGACCTGTTTCGCGGTCACGGTGCCGACCTTGTTCTTGTTCGGCTCCGCCGATCCCTTGGCGATGTTGGCGGCCCGCTTCAGCAGCACCGGCGCCGGCGGCGTCTTGGTGATGAAGGTGTAGGACCGGTCCGCGTAGACGGTGACGACGACCGGGATGATCAGCCCTTCGTCCTTCGCCGTCTTGGCGTTGAAGTTCTTGCAGAAGTCCATGATGTTCACGCCCTGCGGACCGAGCGCGGTGCCCACGGGCGGCGCCGGCGTCGCCTTGCCGGCGGCAATCTGCAACTTCACCATCGCCTGAATTTTTTTCGCCATAAATCACAACGATCAACCGAGAGCTCGCAGGGCGCGCAGTGGCATCAGGCCAGCGCGGTCATGACGGGCTGTGGTTCAGATCTTCTCCACCTGTAAAAAATCGAGTTCGACGGGCGTGGCGCGGCCGAAAATCGTGACCATCACCTTCAACGTGTTCTTGTCGAGATTGACCTCGTCGACCACGCCGTTGAAGCTGGTGAACGGCCCTTCGTTGATCCGGACCTGCTCGCCCTTTTCGAACATGTACTTCGGCTTCGGTTTCTCCGCCGCCGTCTTCACCTGCGTCAGAATCTGTTCGACTTCGTCCTTGCTGAGCGGCGTCGGCTTGGCGCCGGCGCCGACGAATCCGGTCACCTTGGGCGTGTTCTTCACCACATGCCAGGCGTTGTCGGACATGTTCATCTCGACCAGGATGTAGCCGGGGAAGAACCGCTTCGCGGTCACGACCTTCTTGCCGGCGCGCATCTCGACGACGTCCTCGGTCGGAATCAGGACCTCGCCGATTTCGCTCTGCGAGGCCGTAGGCCTTGACCCGCTCCTGCGAGCGATTCGTCGACCTTCTTCTCGAAGCCCGAGTAGGTGTGGACGATGAACCAGTTCTTCGTTGCGACGTCGGTCATGATGTCGGTCCTGAGACCCCGAACAGGCGGAAGATCCACTGCACCAGCTTCAGCAATCCGAAGTCGATGGCGAACAGATACAGGCCGAAGAACGCCGAGGTCAGGATCACCACCACGGTGGTGGCGTACACTTCCTTCTGCGAAGGCCAGGTGACGCGTTTCAGTTCGTTGCGCACCTCGCTCAGGAACAGACGCGCGCGCTCGATGCGGCCGCCCGCCGCTTCCTTTACGTTCTCGAACCCCGTCGTCGTCGCGTTCTCAGCCACGGCCATCCTTCTCGCTTCGCGCTTCCGGCTTCGCAGTACTTCGCACTTCTAACTTCGCACTTCTCACGTCAGAGTCTGGCAGGCCAGGAGGGAATCGAACCCCCAACCCCCGGTTTTGGAGACCGGTGCTCTACCAATTGAGCTACTGACCTACACGGTCAAACTCGAAATTGCAGATTTCAGAGTTCAGATTTCAGATTGGCGTTCAAATCTGAAATCTGGAATCTCATTTGCTCTCTTTGTGTCCCGTGTGCTTCCGGCAGAACCGGCAGTACTTGCTCATTTCGAGGCGTTCGGTCGTCTTCTTCTTGTTCTTCGTCGTGCTGTAATTGCGCCGCTTACATTCGAGGCACGCGAGGGCGATGATGTCTCTCATGGTCTTCTCCAGGGACTCGGGTCTTAGGACTAGGGGGCTAACCGATCACGCGGACCGTCCAGCCCCCAACTCCCAGCCTCTAGCCCCTTATTCGATGATCTCGCTGACCGTGCCCGAGCCCACCGTGCGGCCGCCTTCGCGAATCGCGAAGCGCGCGCCGGCCTCGAGCGCCACGGGCGCCATCAGCTCGCCGGTGATCTCGGTGTTGTCGCCCGGCATCACCATCTCGACGCCTTCCGGCAGGTGGAGCGTGCCGGTCACGTCAGTGGTGCGGATGTAGAACTGGGGACGGTAGCCGTTGAAGAACGGAGTGTGACGGCCGCCCTCTTCCTTCGACAGCACGTAGACCGTGCCCTTGAACTTGGTGTGCGGCTTGATGGTGCCCGGCTTGGCCAGCACCTGACCGCGCTCGACGTCTTCCTTTTCCACGCCGCGGAGCAGGACGCCGATGTTGTCGCCGGCCTCACCCGAGTCGAGCAGCTTGCGGAACATTTCGACGCCGGTGACGACCTTCTTCTCGGTCGGCTTGAACCCGACGATCTCGATTTCCTCGCCGACCTTGACGCGGCCGCGTTCGACGCGGCCGGTGACGACGGTGCCGCGACCGGAGATCGAGAAGACGTCTTCGATCGGCATCATGAACGGCTTGTCGACGTCGCGCGCCGGCAGCGGAATGTAGCTGTCGAGCGCTTCCATCAGCTTGGTGACGCTTTCGACGCCGGCAGGGTCGCCCTGCAGTGCCTTGAGCGCCGAAACGCGGACCACCGGGATGTCGTTGCCGGGGAAGCCGTACGAGGTGAGCAGTTCGCGCACTTCCAGCTCGACGAGATCGAGGAGTTCGGCATCGTCGATGGCGTCAACCTTGTTGAGGGCGACCACCAGGTGCGGCACGTTGACCTGACGCGCGAGCAGCACGTGCTCGCGGGTCTGCGGCATCGGGCCGTCGATTGCGCTGACCACGAGAATGCCGCCGTCCATCTGGGCCGCACCGGTGATCATGTTCTTGACGTAGTCGGCGTGGCCCGGGCAGTCGACGTGCGCGTAGTGCCGGTTCGCGGTCGAGTACTCGACGTGGCTGGTGGCGATCGTCATCACCTTCGACTCGTCGCGGCGACCCTGCGACTCGGAGGCTTTGGCGACCTCGTCGTAGGGAATGAACTTCGCCCAGCCTTTGTCCGACGACACTTTCGTGAGCGCCGCGGTGAGCGTGGTCTTGCCGTGGTCGATGTGGCCGATGGTGCCGACATTGACGTGCGGTTTGCTGCGGTCGAACTTTTCTTTAGCCATATCTGCGATCCTCGCCTACGTGTGATGGAGCCGATGTCCAGGATCGAACTGGAGACCTCGTCCTTACCAAGGACGCGCTCTGCCAACTGAGCTACATCGGCAATCTATTCAGTCGTCAGTCGCCAGTCTTCAGTCGTCGTTCAGTCGCGAACTTTCGACGCGCGACTGTTTTGGAGCGGGAGACGGGGATCGAACCCGCGACCAACAGCTTGGAAGGCTGTGACTCTACCACTGAGTTACTCCCGCCTACGCGCCTCACGTGCCCTCTCGTCGTTCGCCGTCGCGGCGGGAATGAACCCGCCGCGTGGCCGTTCAAAACTTGCGTCGTCGTTGGCCTGCCAGCCGAAGCTCGCTCGCGTTGTTCAGCCACCGAGCGAAGGATGGTGGCGAGGGAAGGACTCGAACCTTCGAAGCCACTGGGGCGACAGATTTACAGTCTGCTGCGTTTGACCGCTTCGCTACCTCGCCAGCTGTCTGTGTGTTGGAAACGCGATGTTTCGGTCTTACCTAAGGACCGGATCGACTCGGTCGATGGAGCTGGCGAAGGGATTTGAACCCCCGACCAGCTGATTACAAATCAGCTGCTCTACCGGACTGAGCTACGCCAGCCAAGACAAAAGGTAAACTTTAGCACGTCCCGTGCCACCCTGCAAGTGGCTGGGGCGTCTGCCTATCTCCCAATTTGGGTACCTGCCCTCGACATCCGACCGCACGATCACAACCCCTGATTGTACTCAGTTCGCGCGTCGTTGGCGAACCGCTTCGAACAAGGCGATGCCTGTCGCGACCGATACGTTCAAACTCTGAACATGACCGTGCATCGGAATCGACACGAGCCAGTCGCAACGCTCCCGGACCAGGCGTCGCAGTCCCTCGCCCTCTGCGCCGACGACGAACGCAGTCGGAAGCGTCAAGTCAATATCGCTGTATGACTTAGGGGCGTCACCCGCAAGTCCGACCGTCCAGACACCGGCGTCCTTCAGGCTCTCGATCGCGCGCGCGATATTCACCACCTCAGCGATTCGGACGTGCGCGACTGCCCCAGCCGAGGCCTTGGCGGCTGCCCCACCAAGCGGCGCCGCATGACGCGATTGCCGAATCACCCCGTCCGCCCCCGCGGCGTCAGCCGTTCTGAGGATGGCACCCAGGTTGTGCGGATCCTCGATGCCGTCAAGCACGACGAGCAGCGGCACGCCGCTCGCGCCGCTGACCAGGTCCTCGACGCTCAGGTGCGCCGCGTCCTTCACTTCCGCGATCACCCCCTGGTGCACGCCGCCGCGGGCCGCGCGCTCGAGGTCCGCAGCCGTCACGCGCTGCACGACGATGCGCTGTTCGTCGGCGAGCCGGGCGATCGCGGAAAGCCGATCGTCAGCGCGCGTGGCGACGCGCAGCGAGGTCACGCGCTTGGCGCGCAAGGCCTCGAGCACCGGATTGATGCCGTAGATCAACATGGCGATTCCATGGTCACGGCGCCATCTCCAGCGCGCGAACAAACGCGGCCGCGCGCTCCTTGTTGCCGACGATCGCAGGAATGCCGGCTGACGCCGGCAATTCGGCCCCGAGATCAATCGCCGGCACCGCGAGGTCGAGCTCTGGCCCTTCCGCACGGCCGGTGAGGGCCACGCGAATCGGATGAAAAAGGGATTTACCCTTTTGACTCGTTCTCGCCTTCACACGATTCGCGACTTCGCGAAATTTTTCGCGATCGAGGCGCGGCGCGGCCGCCAGTTCCTCGGCAAGAGCCGCGACCACAGCCCGGGCTTCCGGCTGGTTCATCTCGGTCCTCAGTGTCTCGTCCTCGAGGGCAAGGCCAGCGTCGTAGTCGAAGAGGAACGCCAAACGGGGTGCGACCTGATCGAGACGGTCGACCGAGGCGCTCGCCATCGCCATCGCCGACGCCAGAAAAGAAATCCCAGCTGGGTCCGGCGCCATCGGCACGCCCGCCTTGACGAAATACGGCAGCGACAGCTCGGCGAGCCGGGACGGATCCGCGATCTTCAGGTAATGACGGTTCACCCAGGCGAGTTTCTCCTCGTCGAACACGCCGGCGCTGTGTCCAACGTCTTCGAGCGAGAACCGGCGCGCCAGTTCGTCAATCGGTAAAAGCTCGTCGCCGCCGCCGGGCGACCATCCGATCAGCGCCAGATAGTTGACGAGTGCTTCCGGCAGATAACCTTTCGACCGGAATTCCGCTACCGAGGTTGCACCGTGCCGCTTCGACAGCGGGCTGTGGTCGGGGCCCATCACCAGCGCGAGATGCGCGAAGGTCGGAGCGGTGAAGCCGAGCGCCTCATAGAGCAGTACCTGCCTCGGCGTATTCGAGATGTGATCCTCTCCGCGAATCACCTGCGTCACTTCCATCAGCGCATCGTCCACCACGACCGCGAAGTTGTAGGCGGGTGTCCCGTCGGCGCGGACGATGACCGGATCGCCGATGACCTCGGTCTGAAAACGAACGTCGCCCCGGACCGCGTCCGTGAACACGACATCGCGGCCTTCCGGGACGCGGAAACGGATCGCCGGGTGTTCACCGGCCGTGATCCGGGCAGACGCCTGCTCGCGCGACAGCCGGCGGCAGGTGCCGGCGTACTGCGCCGGCCGCCCATGCGCGAGCGCGTCCTGACGATCGGCGTCGAGCTGCGCGGTCGAGCAGAAACAGTAATACGCCGCGTCCGCAGCCAGCAGCTCCTGAGCGTACGACTGATAGAGGTGGAGACGCTCGGACTGGCGGTACGGCCCGCGCGATCCGCCGACGTCTGGCCCCTCGTCCCACTCGAGCCCGAGCCAGCGCAGGTCGCGCAGGATCGCGGCCTCGGACTCGCGCGTCGACCGCTCGAGGTCGGTGTCCTCGATGCGGAGGATGAAGGTGCCATTCGAGCCGCGCGCCAGCAGCCAGTTGAACAGCGCGGTGCGCGCGTTACCGACGTGGAGCTGACCGGTGGGGCTGGGAGCGAATCGGACGCGCATACTCACATCAAATGATTGCTAAATGCTGATTGCGGATTGCAAATGGCTGATTACGCACGACTGAGCGTTGAGAGTCGCATTGAGTCGGACGGTATGTCAGGCGCTGCGCAGCAGCGCGATGGCGTGGGCGGCTACCGCCTCGCCGCGACCGACCGCGTCCACCCCTTCGTTGGTTTTGCCTTTGATACTGACGCGCGCGGCATCGATGCCGATGGCTTCAGCCACCGATGCCCGCATCGCCTCGACGTGTTCGGCGATTTTCGGGCGCTCGAGCACCACGGTCACGTCCACGTTGCCGACCATCAGTCCCTGAGCGGCGACCAGGCCGACGACCTGGCGGAGCAACTCGATGCTGTCGGCGTCTTTCCATCGCGGATCGGTGTCAGGGAAGTGCCGCCCGATGTCGCCCAGCGCGGCGGCGCCGAGAATGGCATCGGTGACGGCGTGGCAGACGACGTCCGCGTCGGAGTGGCCGAGCGCGCCGAACGGCGACGGAATCGACACGCCGCCGAGGATCAGTGGACGACCGGCGACCAGCCGGTGCAGGTCGTAGCCGATGCCGGCGCGGCCGGTACGAGCCGGCAGCCCGCGCGGGGGGCCATCGCGTCGCGCGGCAATCGCCTCACCGAGCACGAGGTCGTCCGGCGTCGTGATTTTGATGTTCGAGGCGTCGCCGTCGACCAGCTGCACGGGGAGGCCCAGCATTTCGACCAGCGTCGCCTCGTCAGTCGCGTCAACCCGGTTCTGCGCGGCAGCCTCCAGCGCGCGCCGCAGAACGTCGCGACGGAACGCCTGCGGCGTCTGCGCCAGATAGATAGTGTCGCGCGCCAGGGTTTCGGCGACGGTTCTCGACCCCGCGGGCGTACCGGTCCGGCTGAAGCCCGACACTACATCCATCTGGCCCGAGCCGGACACTACATCTGCCCGGCTCGCGTCGGACACTCCATTCGGCGGGGTTGCACGCTTGACTGTGTCGCGCGCGGCAACCGCGGCCAACGCCGCGCCCGCCTCTGCTGCCGCCGCTATGGTTCTGGTGATAAGGTCCGCGTCCGCGAACGGACGAGCGGCGTCGTGGATCACGACGATTTCGGTTCGCGGATCGATCGCGCGAAATGCATTCGCCACCGAATCCTGACGGCGATCGCCGCCGACGACGATCCGGACCGCGTCCCCGCGCTGGCGCAGATACGGCGGCGGATCATCGGCCAGCGCGCGTGGAAGCGCGACGATGACCGCGGCGACTTCGGGATGAGACTCGAACGCGTCAACGCTGCGTTGGAGGATGGGCCGTCCGCCGATTTCCAGGAGTTGCTTGGGGCGCGCGCTGCCGAAGCGCTGCCCGCGGCCGCCGGCGGCGATGATCGCGGTGACATGCATGGGACGAATCTCTGATTATACAGGTCGGCAGACGGTCACTTCGCGCCGGCGCGGAAACGCGCCTGGCCGCGCCGCCCGAGAAAGCGGCCGAGCGCGTCGGCTTCGCGCTCGAGGGCCTCACGGACGCCTGGCGTCGCTTTTCCGAACAACTCGATTCCCATCGTAACCGTCTGGCTGGAGGTCTCTGGAAACCAGACGCCGATAATGGTGCCGCCGCGCAGCACGACCGGCGAAATCCATCCCTGTGGCCGGTAGACCCGTTTGTACTGATTCGGCGCTACCAGATGTTCCTTGGTCGCGTGCGCCAGCAGAAACGAATCGAACGGGCCGAGCAGCCGCACCGATTCCTCGTCGAGCACGCTCTCGTCCAGCGCTTCTCGATCGAGCCGGCGGATCCATCCGCTCGCACCTTCGATCCCCACGGCCTCGAGTTCGTCGGCCAGTCCTGCGATCACGACTCTTGATTCACTGGTCTTGAGTCCTGACCACTTCGCGAAATCGTGCGCGGTCGCCGGTCCGAACGCAGACAGGAATCGCCGGCACAATTCTGCCCGCGCCTCGTCCACGCCGAAGGACCGCTGCGGCGGCAGCCATTGATCCACCCGGACGAACGTCGCCCCCGACCCGCGCGGCGGCCCGTAGACGATCAGGCCATCGACAACCGGAGCACGCAGCGCACCCCAGCTTTTGTCGAGCCACGCCTGCATGCCCTTGCTCGCTTTTTTTCGCGCGAGCGCAATCAGTTGCTGCTGCGTCCTCGGACCGTCACCGAGCCCATCCATGATGATATCGACGACTGTCCTCGCGTGGTCCGGCCTCACGCCGACTCGCGCTTGCCATCGCTCGACGACGGCCATCGACGTCGGCCTCAGTGCCGCGATCACCATTGCGAGATCCTCGGCGGGAATGAGATGCAGCGTGAGCCGCATCGCCGAGGTCTTCACGATCTCGCGCCGCTCGAACAACGCCGCGCCGATCTCGGCACGCGTCGTCTCGCGGCGTCGCGTCCAAATGGACATCTCCGCCGCCGACATCACCTGGGCCTGGATGCCGCCACTCGCGCGGCAGATGTCTGCGACGGTGGGGCTTGGTTCCTGGATCTTGGCGCCTGGCCCGTTTGTCGTCCCTGGGCGGCGCTTGTTCCTGCGTCCTTGGTCCGTTCCTGGCAGTGGCCCAAGACGATGACGGTCGAGGCGGAACGCCGCCGCCTGAGCAGCGGTCACCGTCAGTGCCGTTCCTTTTTTCGCCACCCTGGCTAGCTCGCGCCGAACTGGCGCTGTTCGACGACGGCACTGACGATGGCGTGAACCCGGTCTGCGAGCGCTTTCGCGTCGCGCGGCGTCGGAGACTCCGAGCGCCGGCGGTTGAATCGGGTCGTGGATGATCAGTCTGACATCGCCCGGCCGGGTCTCGAGACGCCCTTTCGGCATCACCTCGCGACGTACCGATCACGGCAATCGGCACGATCGGCAGACCCGCTTCAATCGCGAGCAGAAAGCTGCCGCCCTTGAACCGCGCGACGTGGCCGGTGGCGCTCCGCGTTCCCTCCGCGTAGATGATGAGCGACAGCCCTTCAGACACCAGCGCGCGCCAGCGGCGCAGGATGCCGCCGCGGTCGGGATGACGGCGATCGACGAACAGGTGACCGCCGCGCCGCAGGTGCCAGCCGAGGACCGGAAAGCGCGCCAGCGATTCCTTGGCGATGATTCGCAGCTGGTATGGCAGCGACGCAAAGATCACCGGCGTGTCGTAAATGCTCTGGTGATTCGAAACGAATACGTAGGTCGTGCCTGGCGTGATCCGCTCGAGCCCCTCGATCGCGACCCGGACGCCGGTCGTCTTGAGGATCAACCATGACCACGTCCGCGCACAGCCGTGCGCGAAATATCCGCGTCGATCGATCAGGCTCGAGAGGATGGACGCCGCGCCGAGAACGATGGTGTAAATCGTGATGGCCGGGATCAGATAGAAAACGGTCCGCCACCAGTGATACGGAGGGAAGCGCAAGGTGCGCTCATTGTAGATGAGTCGCTAGGTCTGCTGTCGCGCCACGCTCGCGACGGGCGCCGCCGATCGGACCCGCTCGATGGGGGCCGGCGCCGCGACCGGCGCCGACATACCGGCCTCGATATAGCGGCCGAAGATCATCTTCCCTGCCGTCGTCTGCAGCACGCTGGTGACGACGATGTCGATGGTCTTGCTGATCATCTTGCGGGCGTTATCGACGACAACCATCGTGCCGTCGTCGAGGTAGGCGACACCCTGGTTGTATTCCTTGCCTTCCTTCAGGATGAAGACCTTCATCACCTCGCCTGGCAGCACGACCGGCTTGAGCGAGTTGGCCAGCTCGTTGACGTTGAGCACGTCCACGCCGCGCAACTGGGCGACCTTGTTCAAGTTGAAATCGTTGGTCACGATTTTTCCAGGAAGCGCGCGGCCGAGTTCGATGAGCTTGAGGTCGACTTCCTTGACCTCCGGAAAGTCGACGTCGGAGATGATGACCTCGATGCCGGCCATCTTCTGAATCTTCTGAAGGATATCGAGGCCTCGACGCCCGCGGTTGCGCTTCATCGAGTCGCCCGAATCGGCGACGAGCTGCAGTTCCTTCAGCACGAACTGCGGAATCACGAGCGTTCCGTCGACAAAGCCGGTCTCGCAGACGTCGGCGATGCGGCCGTCGATGATGACGCTGGTATCGAGGATTTTGTAGCGGCGCTGCGGTCCCGCGGCGCGGAACAGCGTCATCAGCCGGGCCGGCTCGAGCCACTCGCCGTACTTGGCGCCGAGCGACAGACCCAGGTACGGCAGCACGATCAGCGTGAAGCTGTGCAGGAACTCGACCCGGCGGTCGCCGTTGTCTGCCCAGAACAGGCCGGTCGTAATCAGGTGCGCGATTCCCAGGCCGACGAAACAGCCAATCAGTGCACCGAAGACGCGGGTGGCGGCCGTCTCCCGGAGCCGGCTCTCGAAGACGACCACGAGACCGGCCAGGGCCAGAGCGAATACCACGTTGGCTGGCATCCCAACCGGCAGCGGCAAAAGAATCGCGGCGGCGTAGGCAACGGCAGCGACAAAAAGAATGCGCGCGAGCGCGAACCAAGCCATGGGGAAACCCCCGGTTATGAAACGCCAGCCGCCTCAAAACAAACGAGATGAAGTGCGGGTGCGTGGCGGCGCGACCCCCGGGGGCAACGATATCACCGCGCTGTAATCATGACAATCGCAGACAACACCACCAGCAGACCGACGAACTGCCAGCGGGCCAGGCGTTCGTGGAGAATCAGCCATGCGAGGAGGACGGTGACTGCGGGATACAGCGAGGACAGAACAGCCGCGACGTCGAGTCGCCCGGCGTGAGCGGCGAGGACCAGGAAGGCGTTCCCTCCCGCGTCGGTCAGCCCGGCGGCGACCAGCAGTGAAAGGTCGCGTCTCGACAGCGCCTGCACCTGTTTTCCGAGCGCCGCGACCACGAACATCGTGCTGAGCGACACGAGCCGCGCCACGACGAGCGGCCAGAAGACACTCTGTCCGCTCGACCACGAGATGATGACGATGAAGCAGCCGAAGCCGGTGCCGGCGAGCACCGACAACGCCAGGTCAAGGGGGCGGAACGCCCCCTTGACGTCCCCTCGCGCCACCAGCCAGACACCGGCCAGCGCGAGCAGGAATCCGGCGAGCCGC
The DNA here is from genome assembly GCA_963711765.1 of uncultured Acidobacteriota bacterium. Classification (GTDB taxonomy): domain Bacteria; phylum Acidobacteriota; class Vicinamibacteria; order Vicinamibacterales; family CAVVIG01; genus CAVQFC01. The sequence continues at coordinate 1,365,690 of CAVQFC010000002.1, forward strand.
AGCCATCCGGGCATGCCTTCGACGGCGCCGCCAACGACCACCGGAATCGCCGCGCTGAGCACGCCCGATACCGGCGCCGCGAGGCCCATCCTGCCGATCGCCAGCGCCTTGTACAGCGCGAGCAGCCCGACCGCGCCGGACAGCCCGGCGACGCCGCACCACACCAGGCTGGAAGCGGCTGGAAGGGGATCCTGGAACATGACAGCAGCGACGGCCAGCGCCAAGAGGCCGCACGTCTGCGATCCGATCACGACCGGCAGGAGTGGAGCGCGCTTGGCGGCGAGACCTCCGCAAAAGTCGCCGGCGCCCCATGACGCCGCCGACGCCACACCGAGTAGCGCAGAGAGCCATTCAGCGCGGATCATCGAATCAGCCGACGGCGAAGCGCTCCGGCGTGATTGACTCCTGCCACGCGAGAGCGCCTACGACAGCAGCGCATCGAGCGCTTCGCCGACGCCTCGGACGCCGATCAGTTCACAATCGCCGGTCAGGGCGCGATCGGCGGGGTCGATGTTGGCCTCCGGCAATATGCAGCGACGGAATCCCATCTGGACGGCTTCGCGGACGCGCAGCGGCGCCTGGGCGATGCCGCGAATCTCTCCGGCGAGTCCGACCTCGCCGAACATCGCGGTGGTACCGGGAATGACCCGGTTCCTGACGCTCGACGCAATCGCGGCGAGCACGGCCAGATCGGAGGCGGGCTCGTCGATCGTCATCCCGCCCGCCACGTTCACGAACACATCGTCGCCAATCAGGTTGAGGCCGGCGCGCTTTTCGAGCACCGCGAGCAGGAGCGTCAAGCGAGCCTGATCGATGCCGCTCGCCATGCGGCGCGCGTTGCCGTAGGTGCTGGAACTGACGAGCGCCTGCACTTCGACCAGAATCGGTCGCGACCCTTCGACCGCGCACAGGACCGCGGAGCCGGGTGCATTGGCGGGACGCTCGGCGAGAAACATCTTCGACGGATTCGGCACCGGACGCAGGCCGGTCGAGGTCATCTCGAACACGCCGAGTTCGCTGGCGGCGCCGAAGCGGTTCTTGACCGCGCGCACGACGCGATGCGAGTGATGACGTTCGCCCTCGAAGTACAGCACCGTATCCACGACGTGCTCGAGTGCCTTGGGTCCGGCGAGGCTGCCGTCCTTGGTGATGTGGCCGACGAGGAAGGTCGGGATGTTCTGTCCTTTCGCCGTGAACAGCAGCTGCGTCGCGGCCTCGCGCACCTGGCCGATGCTGCCCGGCGCCGACTGGAACTTCATCGAGAACACCGTCTGCACCGAGTCGACGATGATCAGGGCCGGCTTGATCCGTGCGATCTCTTCGAGAATGCGTTCGAGACAGGTCTCCGCCAACAGGTAGAGCGGCGCATTGCCGACGGAAAGGCGTTCGCCACGCGACTTGATCTGGTGTTCGGATTCTTCGCCCGAACTGTAGAGCACCGTCCCGGCCGTGCGAGCCATGTTCGCCGCGGCCTGCAGCAGGAGCGTGGACTTGCCGATGCCTGGCTCCCCACCCAGCAGCACCAATGACCCGGGGACGACGCCGCCCCCAAGCACGCGATCGAACTCGTCGATGCCGGTGGTGATGCGGGCGTGATGGGCCAATTCGACGTCCGCGTACAACTGCGCCGCACCGGCCGTGCCGGGAATCGCGTAGCGGTGCGGAGCCGAGGCGCCGCCGGCGCCATCGGCTGGTGCGGCTCGTTCTTCGACCAGCGAGTTCCACGCGCCGCAGTCGGCGCAGCGCCCCAGCCACTTCGGCGACTGCGCGCCGCACTCCTGGCAGGCGAAGACGGTCTTCGGAGATTTGCTCATCTGGTCATGGTCATCTGGTCATTGATTGGATCATTGATAGATCCGCTGAATCCGGCTGCCGATTCTGCACAGGATCTCGTACGGGATGGTGCCGATCTGCGCGGCCATCTCGCGGACGTCGATCCGCTCATCGTCTTGCGCGCCGATGATGACGACCTCGTCACCCGGCGACACCTCGAGGCCGGTGACATCGGTCATCAACATGTCCATGTTCACCGCACCGACGATCGGCGTGCGCTTGCCACGGATCAGGACGGCGCCGCGGCCGGCCAGGCGCAGGTCGAGGCCGTCGGCGTAGCCGGCGGGGACGATGGCGATCGTGCGCGGCCCCTCCGCGACGAACCGCCCGCCGTAGCCAACGCTCTCGCCGTTGCGGACTCCCTTCACTGCCACGATACGACTGACCAGTGACAGGGCAGGTCGCAGCTCGATTGTCGAGGCCAGCGGCGGCGGCACCACTCCGTAGAGCAGCAGGCCCGGTCGGACGCGATCGAACCAGATGCGCGAGTCGCGCAGCAACGCGGCGCTGTTGGCGGCGTGGACGTAAGGACGACGATCGAACGCGGAGCTCGCAGCGTTCGCCGGATCTCGAGATGGCAAAGCCGGGAAGGTGACGCCGGCTTCGCGCGGGCCGATCGAGGCGGGATGAAGTTCGGCGATCTCGGCCCGCGCCCGATCGAACCGCACGCGCTGCTCGCCAAACAGCGGCGACTCGGGATCGTCAGCCGTCGCGAAGTGCGTGTACACCGCCTCGAGATCGAGGTTCTCGCTCGCGAGCAATCCGGGCAGTGTCCGCCGCAGGTTGTCGAAGCGGAAGCCGAGGCGGTTCATGCCGGTGTCGATCTTCAGGTGATACCGGACACGCTGTTTGTACTTTTCAGCCGCGGCCTGGACCGCGCGCGCCGCGCCGGGCGTGGAGATGGTCGGCGTCAGTCGGCAGTCGAATAATCCGTCGAGATCGCTGACGCTGAGCGCGCCAAACACGAGGACGTCGGCGCGGACGCCGGCAGCGCGCAGCACTGCGCCTTCTTCGATGTCGGCGCAGGCCAGCAGATCGGCGCCGCAATTCTCGAGCGCCAGCGCCACCTGCGCGGCGCCGTGTCCGTAGGCATTCGCCTTGACGACGGCGATGACGCCCGGCGAACCGATCGAACCTGCCGAACCTCTCGAACCTCTCGAACTTCTCGAACCTTCACGGGAAAGATAGTCACCAATCGCGCGGTAGTTCGCGGCAAGAGCAGCAAGGTCGACGCGCGCGACGGTCGGGCGGATCATCTCCGACCATCATAGCGTCGTCGCGGCAGGAACAGGCGCAGGTGTGAGGAGGCCGATCAGCCGTTTCCAGCCGCGAGGTTCTCGAAGCGCGTGAACTCGCGGATGAACGCCAGCTTGACGACGCCGGTCGGGCCGTTGCGCTGCTTGGCGATGATCAGCTCGGCGACGCCCTGCGCGTCGGTCGGCGGCTGGCTCTTGTCGGCGTACATGTCTTCACGATAGATGAACGCGACGACGTCGGCGTCCTGCTCGAGGGCGCCGGATTCTCGCAGGTCCGACAACTGGGGGCGATGATCAGATCGCGATTCGGGAGCGCGGCTCAACTGCGAGAGCAGCACGATCGGGACGCGCAGTTCCTTGGCCAGACCCTTGAGCGATCGCGAAATCGAACCCGAGCTCGAGGGTGCGGTTCTCGAACTTGCCGCGGCCCTGCATCAACTGGACGTAGTCGATGATCACCATGTGCAGGCCGTGCTCCGAGGCGAGCCGGCGGCACTTCGCGCGCATCTCGAGCACGCCGATCGACGGCGTGTCGTCGATGAAGATCTTGGCCTCGCTGAGCGTGCCGATCGCCTGAGCCAGCCGGCCCCAGTCGCGCTCGCCGAGGAAGCCGCCGCGCAGCCGGTGCGCGTCGATGCGCGCTTCGCCGGTGAGCATGCGCAGGAACAGCTGCTCCTTCGACATCTCGAGGCTGAACACGCCGACCGTCATGTCGGTCTTGGTGCCGACGTGCTGCGCCATGTTGAGGACCAGGCTGGTCTTCCCCATCGACGGCCGCGCCGCGATGATCACCAGGTCGGAGGGCTGCAGGCCCGACGTCATCTCGTCGAGATCGGTGAAGCCGGTCGGCACTCCGGTGACCAGTTCCTTGCGCGAGTGCAGCTTCTCGATGGTCTCGAGGCTGCCCTGGGCGAGATCGCGCAGCGACACGAAGCCGTCGCGCACCTTGTCGTCGGCAATCGCGAAGATCGCATGCTCGGCCTGGTCGAGGATGAGGTCGGCCTCGTCTTCTCCGGCGTACGCGGTCGCCAGGATCTTGTTGGCGGAGAAGATCAGGTTGCGGAGCGTCGCCTTTTCTTTGATGATGCGGGCGTAGTGCTCGACGTTGGTCGACCGCGGCACGCCGTCAACCAGCGCCGCGATGTAGGCCGGACCGCCGACTTCGTCGAGGTCACCCGAGCGCCCCAGCTCCTCTTTCAGGGTGACGAGGTCGATCGCGTCACCGCGCTCCGCCAGCGCCACCATCTTGTCGAAAATCCGGCGGTGGGCGTCGCGATAGAAGTCACCCGCGTCGATCACCTCCGCGGCAAGATTGAAGGAGTCGTTGTGCAGCAGGATCGCGCCGAGCACCGAACGCTCGGCTTCAAGATTGTGGGGAAGGGTTCGTTCCGCGACGGCTTCGGGCATGACGGAGGCTGGAACGTGAAAAGTGTGAAGTGAGAAGGTAGAAGTTAGAACTTCACGTCAAAAATCGCAACTTAAAAAGAAAACTCGGAACCGGGATCCACCCAGCTCCGAGTTTTCCATCGAACGCTCGAAGTCCTCTGCGTCGACTTCACACTTCTGACTTCACACTTCTAACTTTTGACCGCCGCGTCCGCAACCACCGACACCTTCACGTTGGCCGTGACTTCGCGGTGCAGCTTGAGCGGCACCAGGAATTCGCCGAGCTTCTTGATCGGCTCGACCAGGTGAAGCTTGCGGCGATCGATCTCGACGCCCTTGGCGGCCAGCGCCTCGGCGATGTCCGCGCTCGTCACCGAGCCGAACAGGACGTCGTGTTCGCCGACCTTGCGCGCGATCTGGATCTCGACGCCGGCGAGCCGGCCGGCGATCGCTTCGGCGCTCTTCTGTTCTTCGAGCTCCTTGGCGTCGAACTTCACCTTCTCGCGCTCGATCTGTTTCTTGTTGCCTTCGGTGACGAGCAGCGCCAGCTTCCGGGGCAGCAGGAAATTGCGGGCGTAGCCGTCCGCGACCTTGACCACTTCGCCGCGGCGGCCGACGTTATCGACGTGTTCTCTCAGTATGACTTCCATCGTGAACCTCAATGAATTTCAGAGTTCAGATTTCAGATTTCAGATTTCAGATTTCATCCTGAAATCTAAATTCAATCTGAAATCTGAATTCATAAATCTGAAATCTCAATCCGTGACGTAAGGAATCAGCGCGATCTGGCGCGCGCGCTTGATCGCGGTCTGCAGCTTGCGTTGATGCATCGCGCAGGTGCCCGAGATGCGCCGCGGCAGGATCTTGCCGCGCTCGGGAACGAACGGCCCGATCACCTTGACGTCCTTGTAGTTGATGTCGTCGATCTTGTCCGCGCAGAACTTGCAGACCTTGCGCCGGCGGAACATCGGTCGGCGCTGACCCTTTTCCTTGTCGCCCGGCTTCTTGTCGCCGCGTCCGCGTCCACCGCCGCCGCCCGATCGTCCTTGTCCGAATGCCATGATTAGATCTCCACTCCGTCAAAACGGTCGTCATCCGAATCGTCCGAGTCGCCGCCCTGGCGGCCTTCGCCGGGCTGGCGCTGCGGCGGCAATCCGCGCTTGACGCGGCGGCGCTCCGATTCGGTGCGCCGCTTGGTCTGCGTCCGATCGACGACCTTCTTTTCCTCGTCCACGCGGACCACCATGTGCCGGAGCACCAGGTCCATCACCTTGAGGCGGCGATCCAGCTCCTTCATCAGCTCGCCGGATCCGTTGATCACGTCGAGGACGTAGAAGCCCTCCTTGTGCCGGGCGATCTCGTAGGCCAGGCGCTTGCGACCCCAGTTCTCGGTCTTTTCAATCTGGCCGTTCAGGCGCGCCACGACCTGCTCGATCTGCGTGTGCAGATCGGCGACGGCCTGTTCGGTGGTGTCGGGGGGAAGAATGTAGACGAGCTCGTACTGTCGATCTGCCATCACTGCTCCTTCAGGACGCCATCAGGAAATGCTGATTGCCGATGGCAAATTGCTGATTCCTCGGACGCTGTCGGACTTCCTCTGAATCTGAAATCTGCATTCTGAAATCTGCAATTCCAGAGTGCGGCCACCATTCGGTGGCAAGGTGCCCTGCGCTGCGCGAAGGGCTATTCGATTTTCGACCGATCGGTCGTCCGATCAGCTGTTCGATCTACTGCTGGATCGCCGCCGTTGAACCCGTTCATCACCGCCTCGATCCCCGACGTGATGAACATCTCAGCCGCATCCGCGGCCCTCACGATCTCGCGGTCGATGATTTCGCGCTCACCCGGCGGAAATCTCGACAGCACGCGATCGCTCAAATCCCAGTCCCGATGGCCCCGATCGATGCCGACCCGCATCCTCGGCACCTCGTGCCGACGTGCGCCACCACCGACTTGAGGCCGTTGTGGCTGCCCGCCGATCCACGTCGGCCTGACGCGCAGCCGGCCCAGCGGGAGATCCACTTCATCGAAGATCACCAGCACGTCCGCCGGTTCGAATCTTGTAGAACGTCATGACCGCACTCACCGCGCGGCCACTTTCGTTCATGTAGGTCCTCGGTTCGACCAGGACGACGTCGCGGCTTTGCACCAGCACGACGTCCGCGGTCGTCTTCCACTTCTTCAGCCGGACCGACCAGCGCCGCGCCAGTTCGTCGACCACGTCGAAGCCGACGTTATGCCGCGTCCCGGAATACTCCGCTCCGGGATTGCCGAGTCCGACGATCGCCTTCACGTCCGCCGTTACTTCTTCTTGTCGTCCTTCTTGGCGGTCGTGGCCTTCGCGTCCTTGGCGTCGCCTCTTCGTCCTTCTTGCCCTTCTTGATGACTTCGGGTTCGGCCGGAGCCGACGCCGCCGCCACCGCGCCATCCGCCGGCGCCGCGACTTCCTCGGCCTTCGGCTGGATGACGTGGACCAGCATCGCTTCGCCTTCGGTGACGGCCTTCCACTTCGCGTTCGTCAGCGACGTCGCGCACGCGGATGCCCTGGTGCAGCATCAGCTCGGTGACGTCGACGTCGATGTGCTCGGGAATGTCGGCCGGCAGGCACTCGATCACGACTTCGCGGCGGATGAACTCGAGGATGCCGCCCTGCTGCTTCACGCCCTTCGGTTCGCCGTGCGCGATCACCGGGATGGTGACCTGCAGCATGCGGTCCATCGCGACGCGATAGAAGTCGGCGTGCAGCACCTGGTGGGTGATCGGATCGAGCTGGAAGTCCTTGACCAGCACGCGGGTGTCGCCGGCGCCGTCGAGCTTCAGCGAGATCAGGGTGTTCTGTCCCGATTCGGAGTGCAGAATCTTGAGCAGCGCCTTCGGCGTCACCGCGATGGAGGTCGCGCCTTTGCCGTCGCCGCCGTACAGGATTGCCGGCACCTTGCCTTCGCGGCGGGTGCGCCGCGCTTCGTTCTTGCCCAACGTGCCGCGCGTTTCAGCTTCGAGTATCGCTTCCATAAATGCCTCTTACAGGGTCTGGGGACTTGGCCTGGGGGCTGGAATAGCCTCCGTGTTCGAGCCGCGAGTCCCTGGCCCCTGGTCCCTCTCCCGTTATACGAACAACGAAGAGACCGACGTCTCCTCGTGAATCGACTTGATCGCCTGTCCCAGCAGCCGCGCCACCGACAGCACGACGATCTTGCTGCACTTCAAACCGGCCGCCGACACCGGAATCGTGTTGGTCACGATCAGCTTGTCGATCGGCGACTTCTCGATTCGTTCGATCGCCGGCCCCGACAGCACGCCGTGAACCGCGCACGCGATCACCCGCGCCGCGCCGTTCGCTTTCAGCGCCGCCGCACCCTTGGTGATCGTTCCCGCAGTGTCGATGATGTCGTCCTGCAGAATGCAGGTGCGGCCTTCGACCTCGCCGATCACGTTCATCACCTCGGCCGTGCCATCGTCGCTGCGGCGTTTGTCGATGACCGCGAGCTCGGCGTCGAGCCGCTTGGCGTAGGCGCGGGCGCGTTCCGCACCGCCCGCATCCGGCGACACCATGGTGCGGTTCGGATAGTCGAGACGCTGCAGATGCTCGAGGATCACCGGCGCGGCGAAGAGGTGATCGACCGGAATATCAAAGAACCCCTGAATCTGCGCCTTGTGCAGATCCATCGTCAACACGCGGTTGGTGCCGGCCGCGCTGAGCACGTTGGCAACCAGCTTCGCCGAGATCGGGACGCGCGGCTTGTCCTTGCGATCCTGCCGCGCGTAGCCGTAATACGGCAGCACCGCCGTGATGCGCGCCGCCGACGAGCGGCGGAACGCATCGATCATGATCATCAGCTCCATCAGGTGCTGGTCGACCGGATTGCTGGTCGGCTGCACGATGAAGACGTCGGTGCCGCGGATGTTCTCGTCGATCTGGAACGAGACTTCCGAATCCGGAAATCGCTTGAGTCGCGCCTGGCCGACGTTCACGCCAAGCACGCTCGCGATTTCCTTCGTCAGCTCGGGGTGGGCACTCCCCGAAAATACTTTCAGTTCGCCAAACCCGGTCGGCATGAAAGGATCACCCATCGACGCGCGCTCGCCGCCCTTCGCCGCACTGGTTGGCTGGGGCGGAAGGATTCGAACCTTCGAATACGGGATCCAAAGACCCGCGCCTTACCGCTTGGCGACGCCCCACCATTCTTCCGCTCTCCGCGCTTCGGATATTGAAGAAGTTGCCTACAGGAGTGGTCTAAACCACGCGGCGCAAACAGTAAGTGTAGCCGATGGGCTCAGATACGGGCAAGTGCCCGGAATTGCGCTCGGGTGAGGGTCCGAGTCACCAGGACGCGGCGGCCACGGCCAGCGAGCCGTTGGCCGGCCTCTACTGCCGCGGTTCTGGCCAAAAACAGGCCGAATACCGCCGACCCGCTGCCAGACATCGCCGCCTGCTCTGCTCCAGCCCGCCGCAGTGCGGAAATGATACGACCGATCTCAGGGTGCCTGGCGACGACGGGCGCCTCGAGATCGTTGATGATCTCCACTTGTCCCGCGGCCCATCCGCGCCGGCGATCGCGGGCCTGAAAGGCCCGCGCCACATGGGGCCTTCCTGACTGAGTGCGTGGCGCGGCCCTTTCAGGGCCGCGAGATTCATCAGACCATCCGAACGCCTCCCTGGTGCTGACGCCGAAGTCCGGCAGCACCAGCACGACAAACGCCCGCGGGCGATCGAGCAGCGGAAACAGCAGGTCGCCGCGGGCAAGGCCAAGCACCGTGCCCCCTTCGAAGAAGAACGGGATGTCGGCGCCGAGCTCGGCGCCCACGTCGCGGGCGAGCGCCTCGTCGATCCGCCACAGGCGCGCGAGCGCTTGCAGCGCCGCGGCGGCGTCGCTGCTGCCGCCTCCCAGACCCGCCTGCATCGGAATGCTCTTGGCCACGGCGATCGCCACATCGCGCGGAGCGCCGCGACGGCCGGACGCAGTCCACAGCCGCTCGGCGGCGCGCCAAATCAGATTGGTCTCGTCGCCGGGACACGCCGGGTCGTCCATGGTCAGCCTGAACGGCCCGCGGGCACGCCGAATCGTGAGCGTGTCGTGCAGCGCGATTGACTGGAAGATCGTCCGGAGCTCGTGATAGCCGTCGGCGCGGACGCCGAGCACGCGCAGCGACAGGTTAATTTTTGCGTGTGCCCGGACGCGCATCGCGCAGTTCCTCGAGGGTGATCGGTTGGGCCGTGGCTGGAACCGTGACATGAAACGCCGCAGGATCGATCGTGACGTTGGTGTCGACCTGCGACAGCGCCAACGTCAGGTCGAACGCGCCGGTCACGCCGCCGGCCGCGTCGATGCTCGCCAGGTGAACCGTACGCGGCAGGCCGTTCAACACGTCGCGATAGTCGGCACGCCAGGCCGCCGCCCATCGTGCTTGGCCCTGGACCTCGATGTCCTCACCCCGATGCTCGACCGCGGCGACGACCCGCCAGGGCTGTGACCCGTGTTCGCGGCGCAGGTAGACGCTGCTACGACCGTCGCCCCTGAGCGTGCTCAGGACGCGCCAATCGTCGCCGACCGCGACCAGCGGGCCGTGCTCGCCGTCCGGCAGGCAGCCGGTCAGCAGCGTGCGCAGGTCGGCGGCACCAAGCGGCACACCGGCAGCCGCTTCGAGCACGCGCTCGGGATTGCCGTCGCGCAACACGCGATCGTCGCGCGGCAACAGCAGCGTGGCGTGACCGGCGGTGGCCGCAAAAATGAAGATCGGTGCGCCGAACGGCGCGTTGGCTTCGAGGCGGGCAGAATCCGGGCGCTCGACACCGACGCTCAGGCGAACGCGGACGCGCTGACCGCCCACCGAGCCACTGACCGCCACTTCCGCCGTCAACGTCCGCACGTTGCGGCACTCACGCGTCGCTGCGGCGAGGACATCCGCGGCGTCAACCGCCGGCGATGACGCCGTCGGCAGCGACGGCAGCTTCATCAGCGGAGTGCTGCAGGCGGTCGTCAAGAACACTTCGACACAAAGGATACAGAGAACACCAAGGGCGGTACGGATTGGAGCTGGCCTTTGTGTCCTTCGTATCCTTGGTGTTGAAGCGCTCACTTCTTGAGTTTTTGCCGCGCCGACCGGATCTTCTTGTCGATGTCCGACCGATCGATGGAGTCGCCATCGCCGGCGAGCGCGCGCGTCCAGGCGGCAATCGCCTCGTCGTAGCGCCCAAGCTTGAAGAGCACCTGGCCGTAGTGCTCCTGAATCACCGAGTTGCTCTGGAGTTGATCAGCGGCGCGGCGCAGGTTGTCCGCGGCGAGATCGAGCTTGTCGGACTTGAAGTACGCCCACCCGAGGCTGTCGAGAAACGAGCCGTTGTCGGGTTCAATTTGCAGCGCCTTCTTCAGGTACGAGACCGACTCGTCGAGCCGCTCGCCGCGCTCGGCCAGCATGTAACCGAGGTAGTTCAACGCCGTCGCGTTTTCCGGATCGCGGGCAATGACCTGGCGGAATGACGCCTCGGCATCGCCGTATTTCTTCTGCTTGTCGAACACCGTGCCCAGCTCGAAGGCGATGGTGTTGTCGCTGGGAAACTTCGCCTGCGCGTCCTGCAGCACCTTGACTGCCTGCGCGCCCTTGTCGGCGTCGGAGTAAGACTGCGCCAGCACGATGTAGGCGAGTCGGTTCGTCGGGATGCTGCTTGACCGCGGCTTCGAGCAGCGCAATGCCCTGATCGGATTTGCCGCTCTGATGCAGCGCCTGCGCCTCGAGCCGGGTCAGGCGGAGGTCGCCGGGGTTGTCGGCCAGCCCGGCCCTGGCCACTTCGATCGCGGCCGCGTACTTCTTCGCCGCGATGTTGGCTTCAGCCAGATAGCCCGCAATCGCCGGATCTTTTGGCGCAAGCTTGCGCGCATCCTCGAACGAAGCAATCGCCTTGTCGAACTGTCCGGTTTCCTGGTAGGCGAACGCCAGGTGCGGCAGCAGCAGACTCAGATCGAACGACGGATCGGGCTTGCCGCGATTCTCAGCCACCACCGGCGCCAGCGCCTCGATGACCGCCTGATACTTCCGGCGCTCCTCGAGCGATTCGGCCAGCGCGTAGTAGCCCCACGGACTCTTCGGGCTTTGCGCCATCACCTGTCGCGCCGCGGCTTCCGCCTCGTCGTAGGCGCCGAGCCGACGCTGGGCCTGCGACAGCAGATACAGCGCGCGGCCGCGCGTGTCGGTCGCCGGACCGCCGACGATTTCGGTCAGCGTGTCGCGCGCCTTGCCGAGGTTGTCGCGACCGCCCGCATTCAGCAGCGCCGACGCGTAGCGGAACTTCAGCTCGACGCTGCGCGGCGAACGCTGAATCGCACGACCGTACGCACCGGCAGCCTCCGACCAGCGATGCTCACGTTCGTAAAAGTCCGCCAGCGCCGGCAGCAGGCGCGGATCCTCGGCGCTGCGCTGTTCGAGCATCGTGATGCCATCAGGCACGCGACCAGCGCCCGCGTAGGCCTCGGCGAGCATCATCGGGCCGTCCTGCCAGCCGGGCTCCTCGTTGACCAGATCGTTCAGGAGCGGGATCGCCTTCTGATACGCACCGCCGCTGACATAGAGCCGGGCCAGCGTGGCGCGCACGTTCGGATCGGTTTCCGCGACCGCGCCGTTGACGGCGGTCTCCAGGTAGCCAATCGCTTTGGCGACGTTCGGATCGGGCGCGGCGCTGCGCGACCCGCGCGGTTTTTCCGCCTCCGAGAGCGCGGCGTAGATGGTGCCGAGCACGCGATTCGCTTCGCGATTGTCAGGCGCGATCCTGATCGCCGCTTCCGCGGCCGTCATCGCCTCCTGCGCCTTGTTGGTGCGCAGGTACAAGCCGGCGAGCTGCGCGGGGATGTCCGCGGCGGTTGGATCGAGCTCCATCGCGCGCTTGTAAGCGGCGACCGCCGCATCTTCCTCGTCGGCCTCCTCGAGATGGTGGCCAATCAGAAACTGGGCGTAGGCCTCAGCGACCTTGTCGCCGGGCGCAGCGGTCGGCGAGGGAACCGGCCGTGATTGCGCCGCCGCAAGTGACGCCGAGAAGCTTAGAGCCGCGACCAGGACTGCGACCTTCATACGAATTCGAATTGTTCCACAAAAGCGGAAAGGTGTCATATATTCCGGATATGGCCGTCGACCCCGAATTGCTCGAGATTCTCGCGTGTCCGAACTGCAAGACACCGGTCACGCTCGTCAAGAACGGGGCGGCGCTCAAGTGCGCAACGTGTCAGCGTGTCTATCCGATCAAGGACGACATCCCGGTGATGCTGATCGACGAAGCCACCATCGAGACCGACTAGTTGGAGCATTGGCGAGTGCGCGTATTCTCGTGGTTCGCCTGCGCCAAATCGGCGACGTGGTGTTCACGACTCCGGCCCTGCACGCCCTGCGCCATCGCTTCCCCGACGCGCACCTGACGTACCTGGTCGAGCCCGCCGCCGCCCCGGTCGTTCTTCACAACCCGCATCTCAACACCGTCATCGTCTCGCCGCGCCAGTCGGGGCTGCGCGGGTTTCTCGGCGATCTCGCGCTCGGTCGCCGCCTGCGCAAGGCGCGCTATGACATCGCGATCGATTTTCACGGCGGCCCGCGCGCCTCGCTGCTCACCTGGCTGAGTGGCGCACCCTTACGGATCGGTTACGAAATCGTCGGCCGCAGCTGGATGTATACCCGGCGCGTCGAGCGTCCCCGCGCGCTGCGTGCGCGTCATTCGGTCGAGAATCAGTGGGACCTGCTGACGGCGCTCGAGATCGCTCCACCGGATCGAGCCCGCTACCCGGTCGAGATGCCGAACGATGCACAGGCCGTCGCTTCAGTCGCCGGGAGAGTCCCGCCCGCCGTGGCCGACGATTCCGACCAGCTGATCGTCGTCCACGTCAGCGCCGGCAACCCGTTCCGGCGCTGGCCGGCGGAGCACTTCGTCGAGCTGGTGGTGGCGCTCGTCAACGCCGGTGCGAGACGCCGGGTCGTCCTGACGTCGGGTCCGTCGGAGCGTGACGCCGCCGCACGAGTGACGTCAGCGGCGCGCGCGGCGCTGGACGATGAGGCTGCCGGTCGCGTTCTCTCGTGTGGAGAATTCTCGCTTGCGGAGTTGCGGGCGCTCTGTGCACGCGCCGCCCTCTACATCGGCGGCGACAGCGGACCGCTGCACATCGCCGCCACGACTCCGGTGGCGATCGTCGGACTCTACGGGCCGACCTTACCGGCCCGGTCGGCGCCCTGGCGCAGTCCCGACTACGTCACCGAGTCGGTGGATGCCGGCGCTCTGCCGTGCCGACCGTGCGATCAACGGGTCTGCGCGCCCGGCGATTTTCGCTGTCTGACCTGGATTGCGCCTGACCAGGTCATCGCGGCGGCGGAGCGCGCGCTCGCGGGCTGCGGCAATGAGGCACAGTAAGATGGGGACCGCAGGATTCGCCACATGAACGACGCCATCGCCCTCGACGTTCCACGCGAGGATCGGCTCGAATACGCCGGCGCGCTCGCGCTGTTCGGTGTGGCCGGCGCGGTCCAGTTCTCGATCGCGCTCGCACAGATTCTTCTCACCATCGCGCTGCTCTGCTGGATCGCGATCATCCTGGTGCGGCGCGAACGCGTCGAAGTGCCGTCCTATTTCTGGCCGCTGCTGGTCTACGCCGGGATCACGCTGGTGTCAGCGGCGCTCTCTCCGGATCCCCGGGCGAGCCTTGGACCCAGCAAGCAGCTGGTGCTCTTTCTGATCGTGCCGGCCGTGTACCGTTTCATCGGCGGCAGGCGCGGACATACGCTGCTGACGGTCGTGCTCACGTGCGCCGCGGTCAGCGCGCTGTTCGGCATCGTGCAGTACGGCATCCTGCACTACGACAACCTCGGTCAACGGCCGCAGGGCAGCCTCGGCCACTGGATGACCTACTCCGGGCTGCTGATGATCGTCATTGCGGTCGCGGTCGCGCGGCTGCTGTTCGCCGCGAGCGATCGGACCTGGGCGGCGCTGGTGCTGCCGGCGCTGGCGGTGGCCGTGACGGTGACGTTCACGCGCGGCGCCGCAGTCGGCGCGTGCGCGGCGGTGGCGGTGCTGTTCGCGCTGAAGGACTTCCGCTTGTTCGCGGTGCTGCCGGTCCTCGCGGCGGTGTTCGTCGTGCTCGCCCCCGGCCAGCTGGCGCTGCGCTATTCTTCGATGTTCAACATGAACGATCCGACGGTGCGCGATCGCTTCATCATGCTGCACATCGGCGAACGCATGATCCGAGCGCATCCGCTCACCGGCGTCGGCCCGAACATGGTGCAGCGGCGCTACATCGAGTTCCACGGCGACGACCCGCTGATGGGACCCGACGGCGTCGTCCACATCAACCCGCACCTGCACAACGACTTCCTGCAGATCGCCGCCGAGCGGGGCCTGCCGGCGCTTGCGGCCTGGCTGTGGTTCATCGTCGCGCTGGTGCGCGACTGCTGGAATCGCTTCCGGTCGGGCCAGCGGGCATTGGCCGCGACCGCGCTCGCGACCGTGACGGCCCTGCTCACGGCGGGCCTCTTCGAGTACAACTTCGGAGACTCCGAAGTGCTGATGACCTTCCTCATCATCGTGACGCTGCCGGCTGCGGCGCGGCCCTCGACGACATGACGCTGCGCGCGCTCGAGTCGAGCCGTGCACGCGAACTGATCGCCCGCTTCGAGGATGCGTCCATCCTGGTCGTCGGCGACATCATGCTCGATCGCTTCATCGTCGGACGCGTGACCCGAATCTCGCCCGAGGCGCCGGTACCGGTGGTGCAGTTTCAGTCCGAGCACGTCAGGCTGGGCGGCGCCGCCAACGTCGCACACAACATCGTCGCGCTCGGTGGACGGGCGCAACTGGTCGGCCTCGCCGGCGTGGACGCAGCCGCAGGCCGGCTGCGTGAAGCGCTGCTGGCCGCCGGCATCGGCGTCGACGGTCTCGTGGAGGATGCCAGCCGGCCAACCACCGAGAAAGTCCGGATCGTCACCGAACGGAATCAGCAGGTGGGACGAATCGACTACGAGCGGGATGGCGACGCCGACGGAGCCATCGAAGCCGCGGTCGTCAACCGGGTGCGACGACTCGGGGCGAACGCGACAGCGCTCGTCGTCTCGGACTATTTGAAAGGCAGTGTGACGCGCGGCTGCGTCGAAGCGCTGGCCGCCGTCTCGCAGGCTGCGAAGCCGTCACCGATCCCGCTGCTGGTCGACCCGAAGATCCCGCACTTGCCGTTCTATGCCGGCGCCACACTGGTGACGCCGAATCATCATGAAGCCGAAGCGGCTACGCAGGTGCGCATCCGCACCGACCAGGATGCGGAACGGGCGGCGCGGGAATTTCGCCGGCGCAGCGGCTGCGACGCCGTGCTGATTACACGCGGCGAGCATGGCATGTGGCTGTCGGAGCCGAACGCCGAAGGCTCGGCCGAGGCCGTGGCGCGTGAGGTCGCGGACGTTACCGGCGCCGGCGACACCGTGGTGGCGACGCTGGCGCTCGCGTTATCGGCGGGCGCCACGCTCTCGGAAGCCACGGTGCTTGCCAACCACGCGGCCGGGATCGTCGTCGGCAAGTTCGGCCCGGCGACGTTGAGCGTCGAAGAATTGATCGCGAGTTTCGGTCCGGCGTCCTGACTGCGTGGCCGAGCAGGCCCGGCCCCTATACCCCGCCGGTCAAAACGGCGTGTACACGCCCATCAGGTTCAAACCGCCCTTGTCATCGTACGCCGCACGCTGCATTCGTCCAGTCCACTTGTCGTAGACGATGATGCTGATGCCGTTCGGATCGCGGACCTCACGCCAGTCGTAGCGCGGCAGGAACGCGTGCGCGAAAATGCCGAGGGCGATCACGCCCAGCAGCGCAAAGCCCAAAGCTTCCTTCCCCATGTTGGCTCCTCAGTGCCTGAAATGTCTTTTGCCAGTGAACACCATCGCCAGACCGTGCTCGTCCGCGGCGGCAATCACTTCGGGGTCGCGCACCGATCCGCCCGGCTGCACGACGGCGACCGCGCCCGCACTCGCAACCGCGTCGAGACCGTCGCGAAACGGAAAGTACGCGTCCGAGGCCGCCACCGATCCGGCCAGCGGCCGATCCGCCGCCCGCGCCTTCATCACGGCGACGTTCACCGCATCGACGCGGCTCATCTGTCCGGCGCCGATCGCCAGCGTGCGTTGCTCGTCGGCAAAGAGAATCGTATTCGACTTGACGTGAGCGCAGACACGCCAGGCGAAACGCAGGGCCTGCCATTCTTCCGGCGTCGGATGTCGCCTCGTGACGACCCTCAAGCCTTCGGGCAGCGAGCCGGCGACCCAGGGCAAGTGCGCCTCGTGCACCACGTCGCGCTCCTGCATCAGCATCGCGCCCAGGATCGAGCGGTATTCCACGTCGCCCGCACCGGGTAACGCGAAATCGGCCGTCACCACGCGCAGGTTGGTTTTGCGCGCGAGCACCGGCCGTGCCCCGGCGTCCACCGCCGGCGCAATCACAGCCTCGATGAACGTGGACACCAGCGCCTCCGCGGTGGCGACATCGAGCGTTCGGTTCAGTGCGACGATGCCGCCGAAGGCCGACAGCGAATCGGCTTCGCGTGCACGAATGTAGGCCTCCGCCGGCGAGGCGCCGGTCGCCACGCCGCACGGGTTGGTGTGCTTGACGACGACCGCGGCCGGCTCGTCGAACTCGAGGACAATCCGCGCCGCGGCGTCGAGATCGAGCAGGTTCGTATACGAGAGCTCCTTGCCCTGGAGGATCGCGGTCCGGCTGAAACCGGACGCGACCGATCCCGTCGACCCTGCCGACGATCCAGGCGAGCCCGCCGCTCCGGGCAACGAATACCATGTCGCTTTCTGATGTGGGTTCTCACCGTAGCGGAGATCTCGAACCTTCTCGAGCGCAAGGTCGACGCGTTCCGGGGCGGGGGCGGACTGGCGGTCTGCGATGCCGTTCACGCGCGTGACGACGGCACCATCGACTCGAACCTGGAGCAGCGCGGCCGCGATCGCGCCGTCGTACGCCGCGGTGTGCGCGAACGCCTTCACCATCAGTTCGTAGCGAAACGCCACGCTCGGCGTGGTGTCGATCGCCTCGAGCAGCCGCGCGTAGTCGACTGGCGCCACCACCACCAGCACGCCGCGGAAGTTTTTGGCCGCGGCCCTGACCAGCGACGGTCCGCCGATGTCGATCTCTTCGACCAGCGCATCGAACGGCGTGGCCGGATCGGCGGCAGCCTTCACGAACGGATACAGGTTGACGACGACGACGTCCACCAGCCCGATGGCGTGACGTTCGAGCGCAGCGAGATCGTCAGGACGATCGCGACGCGCGAGGATGCCGCCGTGCAGCGCCGGATGCAGCGTCTTGACGCGGCCGTCCATCATTTCGGGAAAGCCGGTGATGTCGGAGACGCCGGTGACCGGCAGGCCGGCGTCGGCGAGGACGCGCGCGGTGCCGCCGGTCGACACCAGTTCGAAGCCGCGGGCGACGAGACCGCGACCGAGATCGACGATCCCGGTCTTGTCGGAAACACTGAGCAGGGCTCTTGGCATAAGTTTGAAAGTCCAGTATCATCTGTTCCGACGCCGGGCGGGCCTGGCGCCGTAAGGAAAAGGCCGCACAACGCGGCCTTTTTTTTTGCTCCGGCACATCCACGACGGGGTCCGGGGTTGGTTTAATGACGCGTTCACCTCGCGTCACAGCAAGTAGGAAGACGAACGATGCGCATCACAGGCAAGGTCAAGTGGTTCAACAACGCCAAGGGCTACGGGTTCATCGAGCGTGACGGAGGCAGCGATGTCTTCGTCCACTATTCGGCCATTCAGGGCGACGGTTTCCGTTCGCTCGAAGAGGGTCAGGCGGTGGAGTTCGAGATCGTTGACGGTCCCAAGGGCCCGCAGGCTGGCAACGTCACCAAGATTTAGACCTTTGTCGTGGCTGGTGGCTGGGAGTTCGCTCCCGGCCATCAGCCACTAGCGATCGTCCTACTTCACACCCTTCAGCCCGCGCGCAGTAAAGCTCACCTTCCCGTCCTTCACCGCAACCCGGAACGCGACCTCGGCGCTGCCCGCGCTCTTCAACTTGTTGACCTGCCCTTTCACCAGTTCCGCGAACTTGTGAAACGGCGGCGCATCTTCGCCGACCTCGCGCCGGGCTTCCGCCATCGACTCGTAGAGATCGGTGAGCTTGTCGATCTCGCGCACCGGATCGCGAAACGACGCGACGTGCAGAATCCTGTCCTCGGGTCCCTGTTTGACCGGCTCGATTGGCGTCCGAGGTTTGGTCGGAAACGGACCGGCGCGTCCTTCTTCGCGCGCGCGGATGCCGCGATCCCAGAGATCGATGAACGCCGCATAGCGTGATTGCACGGTCTGGAAGTGAAACCGCTCGCCGGTGTTGGGAATGTGCTGACGATCGAGCTGCTTGACCAGCGAATCGACCAGCGCCCGCGTTTCCCACGGTGGTTTCGGCAGGCGACCGGCGAAGAACATGTTGTACTCGGCTTCGAGATGCTTCAGTTCCGCCTCGAGCCGCTGGATGTCTCGTTCGATGGATGCCACAGCGTTCTACCGGGGAATCAGCAGCCAGACGAGTGGCAGCCACAACTCGCGCGCGTAGGGCACGGGCCGATCATCGATCAGCACCTCGACCGCGTCGGCGCCGCCGACGATCTGAAACAGATCGCGCAGGCGCGCGGCATCGCCCGACGAGAAGCGCGCCCGGTAGCGCCGCGACGCGCCGTCGCCGGTTTCGCGAAACTCAGCGGAGGCGCGGGCCAGATCGAGGGCCCGAGAAAAATCGGGAACGTCCAGCGCAGGAAAGACGAGCGTGATCGAAAACGGACGCGCCTGGGCGCCGAACAGCACCTCCTGGAGCTCGGGATCGAGCGCCGCCACTTCCTCGGCGGTCGGCTGTTCGGGCAACTCGGCATACGGCCAGAATCGCTCGAGCGGGCGGTATCGCGGCGGATCCGAAGTCATCGGCTTGTTCGCAGGAAGAGCCGATAGCATACCATTTCGGCGATGCCGGACTTCCACGTGATTCCATCGATTGAACAGCTGCGCCAGCGCTCGGGCGTGCAGGTCCTCGAGGCCAGATTCGGCGCCGACGCCACGATCGACGCGCTGCGCGCCGCCGCAGCCGAGTTGCGCCGGGTAATCGCCGGCGGGACGCCGCGAAACGTCGAGCCCGGCGCCATCGCGAAAGGTCTCGAGGACGCCGCCGCGGCACGCCTGGCCGCCTTTTTTGGACCGTCGCTCGTGACCGTGATCAACGCCACCGGTGTCGTGATCCACACCAACCTGGGACGCGCGCCGCTGGCCGCGACCGCCATCGAGCGCGTGGCCGCGGTGGCGCGCGGCTACTCGTCGCTCGAGTACGACCTGGAACAGGGCGTCCGCGGCCGGCGCGATCGACATGTGGAAGCGCTGCTGTGCCGGGTCACCGGGTGCGAAGCGGCCGTCGTCGTCAACAACAACGCCGCGGCAACGCTGATCCTGCTGGCGGCGCTGGCGAAAGGACGAGAAGCGATCGTCTCCCGCGGCGAGCTCATCGAGATCGGCGGTGGATTCCGGATTCCTGACGTGATGGCGCAGTCGGGCGCCGTGCTGCGGGAGGTTGGGACCACCAACAAGACGAGAGGCTCGGATTACGGCGCAGCGATCTCCGACCGGACCGCGATCATTCTGCGCATCCACCCGTCGAACTTCCGCATCGAAGGCTTCACGGAACGCCCGGCGCTGGCGGAGCTGGTCGCGCTCAGCCGCCAATTCAACGTGCTCGTCGCCGAAGATCTCGGTAGCGGACAGATCGGCGTCAGAGATCCGGCCGATTCGTCCGTGGTGGCCGGCGATCTCGGCGAGCCAACGGTGGCGGCGTCGGTCGCGGCCGGTGTGGACGTCTGCTGTTTCAGCGGCGACAAGCTGCTCGGCGGACCACAAGCCGGCATCATCGTCGGACGAACTGCGGCAGTTGAACGCATCCGCACGCACCCGCTGATGCGCGCGCTCCGCGTGGACAAGATGACCTATGCGGCGCTCGAAGCCACGCTCGGCGAGTACGCCGCGGGACGGCAAGCCATGACGATCCCCGTTCAGCGCATGCTGGCGATGACCGCCGAAGAAGGCCGCTCTCGAGCGGACTTGTTCGCGAGTGCGTTGAACGCCAGAAAGGGCTGGCGCGCGGAAGTCATCGCGGGTGTTTCGGCCGTCGGTGGGGGCAGCGCGCCCGGCGTCGAGTTGCCGACGTGGCTGATTGCCATCGCTCGCGAACACACCGCGCCGGGCTCACTCGCCGATCGTCTTCGTCGGCTCAGCCCGCCGGTCATCGCGCGGGTGCAGAACGACAAGACGGTGCTCGACCTGCGCACCGTGTTTCCCGAACAGGACGCGCTGCTGGCCAACCTGATTCAAAGTCTGTGAGTACGACCCGCATTGCCCGGCGCCACCGTTCGACGGGGAACGCGAAGCCGCCTATAATCCGCCGCATGAGGCGACGGCTTCGCGTTCTCACCGTTGCAGCGTTACTGATAACGCCGCGAACAGGCTGGTCGCAGTCACGACCGCTGCCGACCCCGCCGACGGCGACGACGCCGACGACCGAAGTCACCGCCGGACGCCGCGTGTTCGACGCTCAGTGCGCCTGGTGCCACGGCGCCGGCGGCGAAGGCGGCACTGGTCCGAATCTGCACGGACAACTTCGTCACGCCACCACCGCCAACTCCATCGTCGAGATCCTGATGAATGGCATACCGGGAACGGACATGCCATCGTTTCGCGTCAGCCTCACCGACCGCAGCGCGCGTCAGACCGCGGCGTACGTGGCGTCACTGTCCAGGACGCCGGCACGTCCCGGTCCAGGCAACGCCGAGCGCGGTGGCGCGCTCTACCGATCAAGCGGCTGTGCGTCGTGCCACGTCGTCGAGGGCAGCGGTGGCATCCTCGGTCCGGTGCTTACGACAATCGGCGCGCAGCGAGGACCGCAATATCTTCGGGAAGCCCTCGTCAAGCCGACAGCGTCGCATCCGCCGGGATATCTCGTCGTGCGCGCGGTGCCGGCCGCCGGAGCCGAGATTCGCGGCATCCGCGTGAACGAAGACGTGTTCTGGGTCGAGATTCGTGACCAGACCGGCACCGTGCACACACTGCGAAAGTCCGACCTCTCGAGGCTCGACCGTGAGATCGACGCGTCGCTGATGCCGTCGTACGAATCCCGGCTGACCTCGCCGCAACTCGACGATCTCGTCGCTTACCTCGGAACGCTGCGAGGCGCGAAGTGACTGTTCTATCCCGTTCGGCCGGAGCCGCTACGCTGCTGGCCGTCGGCGCTCTCGGCATCATCGGTCTCACCGTTCCGCTGTTCGCACAGGCCGGCGACTGGCCGATGTACTCCGGCGCCTACGACTCGCATCGGTTTTCGCCGCTGAAGCAGATCACGACCGACAACGTCGCGAAGCTGCATCCGGCCTGGGTGTATCAACCACCCGGATCCGGATCGATCGAATCGACGCCGGTCGTCGTCAACGGCGTCATGTACGTCACCTCCGGACCGACCGCGGTGGCTGCGCTCGATCTGAAGAACGGCAAGCCGCTCTGGGAATGGACGCGGCCGATTGCACCCAGTGTGCTCAACCTCGGTTTTCCTCGAGTGAATCGCGGCGTCGCGGTGCTCGACAACATGGTCTACGTCGGTACGCTCGACGGCTATCTATTCGCGCTGGATGCGCGGGCGGGGATCGAGCGATGGTCGGTGCACGTGGGCGACAACCCAACCGGACACTCGATTACGGCGGCACCCCTGGTCGTTGGGGATAAGGTGATTGTCGGCATCAGCGGCGGCGAAGCCGGCATTCGTGGATTTCTCGACGCCTACGACGCACGTACCGGCAAGCTGGCATGGCGCTTCTGGACCGTGCCTTCGCCGGGCGAACCGGGTAGCGAATCGTGGCCAGGCGACAGCTGGGTTCACGGCGGCGGCGCGACCTGGCTGACCGGTTCGTACGATCCAGCGCTGAAGCTACTCTACTGGGGCACCGGCAATCCTGGCCCAGACTGGAACGGCGACTCGCGCAAGGGCGACAACCTCTACACGTCATCGCTCGTCGCAATCGACATCGACACGGGAAAGGCTCGCTGGCATTTCCAGTTCACGCCGCACGACGTCCATGACTGGGACGCCAACCAGATTCCCGTCCTGGTGGATGCCGAAATCGGCGGGCGCCAACGTTCGCTGGTGGTCACCGCCAACCGCAACGGCTTTTTCTACGCCCTCGATCGCCAGACCGGCGAGTTTCTCTTTGCGGCGCCGTACGCAAAACAAACGTGGGCCAAGGGCATCGACGAGCGCGGCCGTCCGATCGAAATTCCGGGAATGGAGCCGTCGGAGAAAGGCACGCTCGTTTATCCAAGCCTGCAGGGCTCGACCAACTGGGCGAGCCCATCGTTCAGTCCGATCACGAACATGCTGTACGTTCCGGTCCGCGAAATGGGGTCGATTTATTTCAAGACTGGCGTCGAGTACAAACCCGGCACCTACTACACCGGTGGCAGTGAGAAACGGCTCGACGAGGAGTCATGGGGCGCGGTTCGCGCGCTCGACGTGAAGACCGGCAGGCCGGCCTGGGACTTCAGGCTGCCGTCGCCGACCTGGGCCGGGGTCCTCTCCACCGCAGGCGGGCTGGTGTTCAGCGGTTCGAACGAAGGCAACTTCTACGCGCTCGACGCGACCAGCGGCAAGCCGCTCTGGCAGTTTCAGACCGGGGGCCCGGTCCGCTCCGGGCCGATGTCGTATCTCGCCGAGGATAAGCAGTACATCGCGGTCTCGGGCGGACACGCGCTGTTCGTATTCGCTCTCGATTGACGCCTTTTCGTCATGTCGCCGACCATCGACCGCCGACGCGGCGGATCGGCTTCCACAGCCCTTTAGCGGCCACTGCCCCGGCGGCACCGGAGACGAGGCCAATCGGAATCAGGAGTGCCGGCACGACGAGGAACGCCTCGTCCAGGCCGCCGCTGTTCTGCCACGCGCGGAGTGTCGCCGGATCGTGCCAGATGACGAGCAGCACGGCGGTACCGGCGCTGCTCAAAACGCCGCCGATGACCGCGGCGGCAAGCGCCACCAGCATGCCCGTCCGAATGTGGTCGGTTCGCCACGTGTTCCAGAACGCCGCCGCACCGAAGACCGTCACGAGCGCCTGCGTCAGGATGGCCGAACGCTCGACGAAGCTGGTGACCGGCGCGAGCGTGTCAAACAAGTAGCGGACGATCAGCGCGGAGCCTATAGCCGCGCCCCACATCCAGCTGGCGCGCCACAGGAACCAGGCGACTTGTCCGGTGTACCAGCGATTCGCCCCTCGTCCTCGAACCGGCACCACGGTCTCCCGGTATTCCTCGAGGAGATCGCCAGAGAAACTCTCGCGGTCCTTCGGTTCGAGCAGCAGCAGAAGCAGCGACTCGGCCCACCGCGGCGGCGACGAAATCGGTTGCTCGATCGTCATCAGGTGCTCCGGACCCTGGTGAGCGGCAACTTCACGCCGCGCCAGATTGCATTCACGGCTTCACGCGAGTCGTTCAAGGCGGTGAGACCCGCCGGCTGGAGGTTGTAGTAACGGCGGGCGCGCCCGGCGCGCACCGGGGTGCCGGGTCCGAGCTTCGAGGACAGCAGGCCGCGCTTCTGCAGCCGCTCGAGCGTCGCATGGACGGCGCCCGCGGCGACGTCCCGCGCGAGTCGCGCCTGCACATCTTTCAGAATCGCCCGTCCGTAGGCCTCGTCCCGAAGCCTGACGACGGCGAGCAACACGGCCTGTTCGAAGGCGCCGAGCACATCTGCCATGACGTTGTCTACATTGTAGACTTCATGTGCGGCTGTGTCAAGCGGCATGAGTGAGTCAGGAGCCGGCGAGGTAGCCGGGACGGGCTTTCACCGTGGCGCGACGATTCTTCACCCGCACCTCGAGCCGGTGCCATCCGTCTTTCGCGACGCCACGGGGCGTGTAACTCACCAGGTAGCGCTGCCTGAATTCCTCGAGCACACCAAGAAAGATCGACGCCAGGTTCGCAGTCCTGTCGACCTCGAACAATCGTCCAGCGGTGAAGGACGTGAGATCACGAAGGAACTCGGGCTTCAGCGGCGACTTCACCGCGACCGCGTAGGCGACGACGTCGGACCGCTTGGCGGCGTCGAGGACGGCGTCCGCGGTCAGCCAGCTCGAGGTATCGACGCCGTCGCTGAACACGATCAGCAACGCGCGTCCTGCATCTGATTCGCCAACCATGATGCCGGCGAACGTGCCGTCCACCAGCGCGGTCGCGCCGGTGCCTTCGACGTTGTTCAGCGCGGCGCCGACCGCGTCCAGATCGATCGAGAGCGCAGCGTCGCGGCGGACGACTTCGCTGAACGTCACGAGCGCGGCCTGATCGTTCTTCTTCAGCGCGCCCAGAATCGCGCCGCCGGCGGTGCGCAGCTGGTTGAGCCGATCGCCGGCCACGCTGTCGCTCATGTCCAGCGCGAGGATCACGTTGAGCGGAATCTGATCGAAGCTGACGAGATCAACCTGTTGCGCCACACCGTTGTCGAGGATGTCGAAGTCGACGGGCCCGAGGCCGCGGACCGTCTGGCCGTTGTCAGTGACGAGGACATCGACGCGAACAGCCTCGACCTTCGAGGTGAACGACGGACTCTGGGCGGCTGGGTTCTGGGAGTGGACCGCGGCCGGCAGCAGCACGAGTCCCACCGCCAGGCCCACGCCTGCACGCCTGTTCACTGCGCCTCGCGGTTCTGGAATGGCTTCCGCACGGCGTCGATCTGGGACTGCGCGTCGCGCGCCTGATGCAGGTAGTACGCCCACCATGGGTCGTCGTGGCTGTCGCGAGCGGCCGGCAATGCAAACAACTGCTCCATGGAGCGAAGCGCGTCAGCGCGATTGCCGTTTCGACGAGCCAGTTCGCTGAGCGCGATCAGCGGCGACTGCGCAAGCGGATACAGAGCGGCAGCCCTGTCGTACGAGGCACGCGCGGCATCGAAGCCACCAAGCGCCTCCTGCTCGGCGCCGAGAAACAAGTCGGCGTAGTACGCCATCGGTGAGGACGAGGCTTCGTGTGACGCCTGCTCCAGCGCGCTCGCCGCCTCGGCATGACGCCCC
This sequence comes from uncultured Acidobacteriota bacterium, assembly GCA_963711765.1. Taxonomy (GTDB): domain Bacteria; phylum Acidobacteriota; class Vicinamibacteria; order Vicinamibacterales; family CAVVIG01; genus CAVQFC01. The sequence continues at coordinate 1,391,254 of CAVQFC010000002.1, forward strand.
AACTCCCCCTGCACGCGTCCATGACGCAATCGCGTTTCGACCGCGTCCGGCTTGATCTCCAGCGCACGCTTGAAAAAGCCGTCGGCCAGACGCAGTTCGTCCCGCTCCGATCCGATCTTGAATGTCGCGCCATTCGGAACGACTGCCGAACGCATCGCCGCCTGAATCGTCGCATTGGCCAGCGTTTCGTGCTGGGTGCCGCTGAGAAAAAGCAGATCCGGATCGTTGGGGAGCACCTCGCGGGCGTGATCGAGATGGTCCGGGTCGTGCGAGCCTCGAAGCTGCATCCACGCCGCGGTCGCCCGGTACCAGTCGCGAACCATCGGATCCAGGCCGGGCTCGGGCTTCTGCCCATCCCGCGGCGCGACGTTGTCGAGCAACATGCGGGCGATTTCCCAGTGCACCCCGGACTGCCGGAGGTCGACCTGACGACCGTCCGATATGTCCATGGTGAAGGTTTGAGGAGCGACCGACCGCGACACTACCGGCTTCGACGGCGTCGCGACGACATCACGGTCCAGGATGGCCAGGTCGGTGTGCAGCAACGCGCCGCGCCGCAGCACGAAGTGGAGTTCCCCGCCGCGGCGCGCGCTGGCCGCATGGGCCGCCAGCCGGGTCAGCGGTTCATCGATGCCACCGTTCTGGGTCGCCCCATAACACTGCACGTCGGTCTCGAGAATGCCGGCCGCCACGCAGGCCAGCGTGACGAGCCGTTTCCGCTGCTCGGACGAATAGTTGATCGTGGAAGCCAACCGCTGGCCTTCCGGCCGCACCGTCGCCGCACCAGACTTCGGCTTGCGCATCAGCTGCGCGAGCACGTCAAGGTCGATCCAGAGGGCGCGAAGGTCGTCGTGAGTCCATTCGGCGACGTCGAGCAGCGCCCGATCCTCGTAGCCCGGGTTGTGCGAATCGACGGACGCAAGCCAGTGCTCGAGCCGCGTGATCCGCATCTCGGCCACCGGCTCGATCGGCAGCCGCGCTCCGGAGCCCGGCGATCGAATCTGGCCCGACGCATCAGCCGCGTCGCCGAAGGCAGCGACGGTTATCAGGCATGACACGAGTGTCAAGCGCCACATGCGCGCTGATTGTCTCCCCGCTGGTGCCCAGGCCGCAACAGCCTGGTGGACTTAGAAGATGGTCGAAATCGAAGCCGCGGCCCAGTCGAGGACGCGGGTCGGCAGGACGCCGAGGTAGAAGATGAGGATCGCGCAGACGATCAGCGCGGCGCCCGCGAACCTGGGCACGGCCGGCACCCGAACCGGCGCTTCGTTTGGCGTCATGTACATCATGACGACGATGCGGAGGTAGAAGAAGACGGAGATGACGCTGGTGAGCACGCCGATGATGGCGAGGCCGGTGTAGCCGGCCTTCACCGCCGCGCGTGAACACGTACCACTTGGCGATGAAGCCGGCCATCGGCGGAAATCCGCCGAGCGACAGCAGGAAGACCGTCATCAGCGCGGCCAGCCACGGGCGCTCGTTCCAGAGGCCCGCGTAGTCGCGCAGCTCGTCGTTCGGGCGGTCAGCGGTCTCGAGCAGCGCGATGACGCCGAACGCGCCGAGGTTGGTGATCGCGTAGGTCAGCAGGTAGAACAGCACGGCGCCTTTGCCGACGTCGTTCGCCGACAGCAGCGCGAGGAGCAGGTAGCCGCCGTGCGCGATGCTCGAATACGCCAGCATCCGCTTGACGTTCGTCTGCGCCACTCCCACCACGGTCCCCACGATCATCGTCGCCGCGGCGATCGCCCAGAGGATCATCGCCCACTGACCGTGCAGCGGATCGAACGCGGACAGAAACACGCGGACGAACGCGGCGAACGCCGCGGCCTTGACGCCGGTCGACATGAAGCCGGTGACGGCCGGCGGCGCGCCTTCGTAGGCGTCCGGCGTCCACATGTGAAACGGCACGGCCGACACCTTGAACGCGAATCCGACCAGCAGCAGACCGACGCGCCGCCAGCTGCATCGGCGTCGAGCGTCATCGCCTGCGCCGCGAACATGCTGCCGATGCGATCGAGATGGGTGCTGCCGGTGAGCGCCGTAGGTGAAGGCGATGCCGTAGAGAAAGAACGCGCTCGAAAACGCGCCGAGCAGGAAGTACTTGAACGCCGCTTCGGTCGCCTTCGGCGAATCGCGCCGGATGCCGGTCAGCACGTAGACCGAAATCGACAGCACCTCGAGCGCAAGGAAGATGACCAGCAGATCGGTCGCGGTCGCCATCAGCATCATGCCGGCGAGCGCGAACAGCATCAGCGCGTAGTACTCGCCGCCGGGCAGCCGTTCCCGGTCGATCGTCGGACCGGAAATGGCGATCGACAGCAAGCCGACGACGACCAGCACACCGGTGACGAACAGACCGAAGTTGTCCGCCGACGACGACGCCGAAGCTCGAGGTGTCGTGGTTCCACAGCAGCACCGTCGCGATCGCCGGCGCCGACCAGGCCGACGATCGCCCAGACCGCCGATCGGCATGCGCTCGCCCGGATCGCGAAACGCCTCGGCGATCATCGCGGCGATGCCGGCCGCGGTCACGCACACCATCGGCACGATCGCGTTCAGGCCGCCCATCACTTCTGTGCCTGCACGCGGACGGTCGCGTTCTGCTGCATGTGCGAAATCAGCCGCTCGACCGACGGGCCGATCGGCTTCAGGAACAGGTTCGGCATCACGCCCATCAGGACGATGGCGGCGACAATCGGCACGATGACGATCCACTCGCGCGTGCCAAGGTCGGGCAGATTCGCGTTCTTGTCGTTGGTCACCGGTCCGTAGTTGACGCGCTGAAACATCCACAGCATGTAGGTCGCCGACAGGATCACGCCGATCGCGCCGACGGCGGCCAGCGCCGGATTCCACTCGGAACGCGCCGAGCAGCATCAGGAACTCGCCGACGAACCCGTTCAGCCGCGGCAGGCCGATCGACGACAGCGTCACGATCAGGAACACGGCCACCAGGTGCGGCATCACCTTCTTCAGGCCGCCGAATTCCGCGATCAGCCGCGTGTGCCGTCGATCCGACAGCATGCCGACGATCAGGAAGAGGCCGCCGGTGCTGACGCCGTGATTCAGCATCTGGTACACGGCGCCCTCGACGCCCTGCGTGTTCATCGCGGCGATGCCGAGCACGACGAAGCCCAGGTGGCTGACGCTCGAGTACGCCACCAGCTTCTTCATGTCCGGCTGCACCATCGCGACCAGCGCGCCGTAGATGATGCCGACGACGGCGAGCAGTCGCGAGGTACGGGCGCGAAGAACAGTCGCGGCATCCGGGAAACAGCGGAAACGCGAACCGGAGCAGGCCGTAGGTGCCCATCTTCAGCAGCACGCCGGCCAGGATCACCGAGCCCGCGGTCGGCGCCTCGACGTGCGCGTCGGGCAGCCAGGTGTGGAACGGGAACAGCGGCACCTTGATCGCGAACGCCAGCGCAAACGCGACGAAGAACCAGAACTGCAGGTGCATCGGCACCTGCAGCTCGTAAATCTTCAGCAGGTCGAAGCTGTAGCTGCCCGTGCGCCGTGTTGTGCAGGTAGGCGAGGCCGAGAATCGCCAGCAGCATCAGCACGCTGCCGGCCATCGTGTAGAGCAGGAACTTGATCGACGGCGTAGATGCGGCGGTCGTAGCCCCAGATGCCGATGAGGAAATACATCGGAATCAGCATCGCGTCCCAGAAGACGTAGAACAGGAACAGGTCGAGCGAGACGAACACGCCCATCATCGCGCTCTCGAGCAGCAGCACGAACATGCAGAACGCGCGCGTCTTGCGGTGCACCGACTCCCACGAGCCGAGCAGCGCGAGCGGCGTCAGAAAACCGGTGAGCACGAGCAGGAACAGGCTGATGCCGTCGACGCCGACGAAATAGCTGATGCCGAACGCCGGAATCCAGGCGTGCCGCTCGATGAACTGGAAGTCGGCGACGCGGGATCGAACCGGCTCCAGAGCAGCAGCGTTTCGGCGAACACCAGCACCGACACGACCAGCGCGATGTTGCGGACGAGCGGCTCGTTCTCCGGCTCGTCGCGCACGAGCAACAGCAGCAGGGCGCCGGCGATCGGCAGCGCGACGAGCGAGGTGAGAATCGGAAAATGCATCAGCGCCAGAGGTAGTAACCGAGAATCATCACCACGCCGAACAGCAGCGAGGCCGCGTAGGTGCGGACCGATCCGGTCTGCAGGCGCCGCAGCAGCCTCGGCGAGGCCGGCAACCGTCTCGCCCGACGCCGTTGACCGCACCGTCGATCACCCGCACGTCGACGACCTTCCAGAGCACTTCCTCGCGAGACGATCTGGATCGGCTGCACGACGGTCGCGTCGTAGACCTCGTCGACGTAGTACTTGTTCAGCAGCAGACGCTGGACGCCCGGAGAACCGGGCCGCGACCTGGTCGGCCGCGCGCCGGTTGGTGAGGAAGAAGTACATCGCGATACCGATGCCGGCAAACGCGAGTCCGCTCGACAGGATCATCAGCGTGCCTTCGAGGCCGTGCTCCGCGACTTCCTCGACCGGCAGTGCGCCGAAGCTCGGCTCGAGGTAGCGCGCGAACCAGTCGCCGCCGCCGAGGACCGCCGGCAAACCGCGTAGCCGGCGACGACCGACCCAACCGCCAGCACGATCAGCGCGAAGCGCCATCGCCGGCGGCGCGTCATGCAAGTGACGGTGCGCAGCTGCGTCGTGCGCGTGCGTGGTCGAAGACGCATCGTGCGGCGGTGCGTGGTGCGAGGGTGCGTCGGGCGAGCAACGTCCGACGGCGTCTCCGCCGCCGAAGCGGAACGCGACGGTCCGTGAAACGCGAGAAACACGACGCGGAACATGTAGATCGCCGTCAGCAGCGACGTCAGCAGCCCGACGACCCACAGCACCGTGTGTCCGCCGGCATACGTGCGGAACAGGATCTCGTCCTTGCTGAAGAAGCCCGCCAGGCCGGGACACCGGCGATGGCGACGGCGCCGATCACGAACGTCCAGTAGGTGATCGGCAGTTCGTTCTTCAGACCACCCATCCGCCGCAGATCCTGCTCGCCGGCCAGCGCGTGAATCACCGCGCCCGATCCGAGGAACAGCAGCGCCTTGAAGAACGCGTGGGTGTAGAGGTGGAAGATGCCGGCGCCGAACGCGCCGACGCCCATCGCGAGGAACATGTAGCCGAGCTGCGACACCGTCGAGTACGCGAGCACGCGCTTGATGTCGTTCTGCACCAGGCCGATGGTGCCGGCCATCAGCGCCGTCGCCGTGCCGATCGACCGCGACGATCGTCAGCGTCTCGCGGCGCGTGGCTGAACAGCACGGCGTTGCGGCCAATCATGTACACGCCCGCCGTCACCATCGTCGCCGCATGGATGAGCGCCGAGACCGGCGTCGGGCCTTCCATCGCGTCCGGCAGCCAGACGTAGAGCGGAATCTGCGCCGACTTGCCGGTGGCGCCGACGAACAGCAGCAGCGTGATCAGCGAGACCGTGCCGAACGCCGCTTCGGGCTCGAGCGTCGCCGCCGCGCGCGCGACTTCCTGGAAGTCGATCGTGCCGAAGCGGACGAAGATCAGCAGGACGCCGAGCAGGAATCCGAAGTCGCCGATGCGGTTGACGATGAAGGCTTTCTTGCCGGCGTCCGACGCCGCTCTTCTTCTGGTACCAGAAGCCGATCAGGAGGTACGAGCACAGGCCGACGCCTTCCCAGCCGACGAACATCACGAGGAAGTTCGAACCGAGGACGAGCACGAGCATGAACGCCGCGAACAGGTTCAGATACGAGAAGTAGCGGGCGTACTCGGCGTCGGTCTCCTCGTGCATGTAGGCGGTCGAGTAGATGTGGATGAGCGAGCCGATGCCGGTGATGACCAGAATCATCACCGACGACAGCGGATCGAGCCGCAGCGTGAATGCCGCGGTGAATCGGCCGGACGTGATCCAGGTGAACACCTGATCGACGATGGCGCGGGACTCCACCGGCATCGACACCAGACGCCACACGCTGGTCAGCGCGACCAGAAACGACGCCCCGATCGCGCCGCAGGCGACGGCGCCTGACGCAGGTTTACTGATGCGACGGCCGAGGCTGGCGTTGATCAGGAAGCCGACGAGCGGGAGAAGCGGGATCAGGAGCAGCATGTCTGCAGACGACGATCAACGCAGAGCACGCGGAAATCGCAGAGCAAATCTTCTCTGTGGTCTCTGCGGTCTCTGCGTTGACTGTTGTGACGGTTCACCATTTGAGCAACGCGAACGAATCCGGGTTCAGCGACTCCCGGTGCCGGAACAGGCCGATCACGATCGCGAGGCCGACCGCGGCTTCGGCCGCGGCGACGGTCATGACGAAGAACACGATGATCTGGCCGTCGACCGTGCCCAGCGCGCGCCCGAAGGCGACGAACGTCAGGTTGACCGCGTTCAGCATGATCTCGATCGACAGCAGGATCGTGATCAGGTTGCGCCGCACGAAGACGCCGGCGGTGCCGATCGAGAACAGGATCGCCGAGAGAATCAGGTAGTGGTTGACCGGGACCATCAGCGCGGCTCCCGCCTGGCCAGGACCACCGCGCCGACCATCGCGACGAGAATCAGCACCGACGTCACTTCGAACGGGAACGCGTAGTCGCGGAACAGCGATCGACCGATCGCCGCCACCGAGGTGACCTCGGCGTCCGGAGAACGCCCCGAGCTCACCGTCCCTTGCGTCAGCGCCCACCACAGCTCGACGATCAGCGCGACCGCCAGCAGCGCGCCGAAGCGCATCGGCCCCCGCCGCAGCAGCGGGTGGACGCGTTCGTCGTACTCGGTCTCCTCGTGCGGCGCGTTGAGCAGCATCACGACGAACAGGAACAGCACCATGATGGCGCCGGCGTAGACGATGATCTGGATGACCGCGACGAACGGCGCCTGCGAGCAGCACGTAGAGGCCCGACAGCGCGCCGAACGACGCAATCAGCAGCAGCACGCTGTAAATCGGGTTGCGCTGGGCGATCACCAGCAGCGACGCCACAATCGCGATCGCACCGAAGATGTAGAACATCACGGTCTCAGAGCGCCAAAGTACAGCACCCCCGCGGCCGTCACCAGCAGGTTGACCACCGAGAGCGGCAGCAGCACCTTCCAGCCGAACCGCATCAGCTGGTCGTAGCGGTAGCGCGGCAGCGTCCACCGCATCCAGACGTAGAAGAACAGCAGCGCGGCGACCTTGACCAGGAACCAGATCCAGCCGAGCGACTCCGGCAGAAACGGTCCGTGCCAGCCGCCGAGGAAGAGATCGGTCGCGACCGCCGACACCGTGACCATGTTGATGTACTCCGCGAGGAAGAACATCGCGAAGCTCATGCTGCTGTATTCGGTGTGATAGCCGGCGACCAGCTCCTGCTCGGCCTCGGGAAAGTCGAACGGCGCGCGGTTGGTCTCGGCGACGCCGGCGGTCATGAAGATCAGGAAGCCCACCGGCTGCACGAACACGAACCAGCGCGGGATGAATCCGAGCCAGGTGCCGGCCTGCCTGTTGACGAGGCTCGGACAGCGACAGCGAGTTGCCGACGAGCAGCACGCCGGCGAGCGCCGTGCCGTACGAGAGCTCGTAGCTGATCATCTGCGCCGACGAGCGCAGTCCGCCGAGCAGCGAGTACTTGCTGTTCGAGCTCCAGCCGGCCAGCACGATGCCGTAGACGCTCATCGACGCGATCGCGAAGATCACCAGGACCGCGACGTTGACGTCGGCGACCTGCAGCCGCAGCGGCTCGTCGAGCAGGCCGAAGAAGCGTCGTCGAGGCGCCGAACGGCACGACCGCGAAGGCGGCGAACGCAGCAGTCGCAGAAATGATCGGCGCCAGCGCGAACAGGATCGGATCGGCGGCGCGCGGGCGCAGCTCCTCCTTGAACATCAGCTTGATGACGTCGGCGAACGGCTGCAGCAGCCCCTGCCAGCCGACGCGCGTCGGGCCGAGGCGCTGCTGCAGCAACGCCGCCACCGGCGCTCGACGTACACCATGACGGCCGCCGAGCTCAGCAGCGCCACGAAGACGAACAGCGTCAGCAGAATTTGAGCGATAAGAAGCGGCGTCACCGATCTCTTCTCACGAAGTCACGAAGAACACGAAGACGCACGAGACAGACACCGAACGAAGAATCAAATCGTGGATCTTCGTGACCTTCGTGTCCTGGTGATGCCATTAGTGTGCACCCACGGGATGCTGCGCGCGCCACGACGCCGGCAGCGTGCAGCGGCCTTCCTTGATGTGCGCCTCGTACTCGTGACGGAAGTGCTTCAGCGTCGTCAGCACCGGCGTCACCGCGGCGTCGCCGAAGGCGCAGAGCGTCTTGCCGCCGATGTTGCCGGAGATGCTGTTCAGCAGATCCAGATCCCGCATCTGCCCTTCGCCGCGCTCGATGCGCTGCAGGATCTTGTAGAGCCAGTCGGTGCCCTCGCGGCACGGCGTGCACTTGCCGCACGACTCGTGACGATAGAAGTGCAGCAGGTTCTCGGCGAGCCACACCATGCAGGTGGTGTCGTCGAGCACGACGATCGCCGCCGAGCCGAGCAGCGACCCGGCCTTCTGAATCCCGTCGAAGCTGGCCTGCGTGTCGAGCTGATCGGGCATCAGGATCGGCACCGACGAACCGCCGGGGATGACCGCCTTCAGCGTCCGCCCCTCGCGCACGCCGCCGGCGTAGCCCTTCGATCAACTCGCGCAGCGTCACGCTCATCGACGCTTCGTAGACGCCGGGTCTGCGAACGTGACCGCTGACGCAGAACAGCTTCGGGCCGCCGTTCTTCTCGGGGCCGAGACCCGAGTACCAGTCGACGCCTTTCGAGATGATGCCGGGCACGTTGCACAGCGTCTCGACGTTGTTGACCGCGGTCGGCTTGCCGTAGACGCCGACCACGGCGGGAAACGGCGGCTTGTTGCGCGGCTGCGCGCGCTTGCCCTCGAGCGACTCGAGCAGCGCCGTCTCCTCGCCCGCCTCGTAGGCGCCGGCGCCGCGGTGGACGTACACGTCGCAGTCGAAGCCGGATCCGAAAATGTTCTTGCCGAGAATGCCCTTCGCGTAGGCCTCGTCGATGGCGCGCTCGAGATTCCCCTGCACGTGGAAGAACTCGCCGCGAATGTAGATGTAGGCGACCTTCGCGCCGATCGCGTAGCAGCCAATCGCGCACCCCTCGATGAGCAGGTGCGGGTTGCGCTCCATCAGCAGGTGGTCCTTGAACGTCCCCGGCTCGCTCTCGTCGGCGTTGCAGACGATGTAGCGGGGTTCGGTTTTCTTGTCGACGAACTGCCACTTCATGCCGGTCGGAAAACCGGCGCCGCCGCGGCCGCGCAGGCCCGACGCCTTCACCATCTCGATGATCTCGTCCGGCTTCTTGGTCAGCGCCGTCTTCAGCGCCTCGTAGCCCTCGTGCTGCGAGATAGAAATCGAGCGTGAAGGAGTTCGGCTCGCGGACGTACTTGGTGAGAACCAGATCGGTATCAGCCACGTTGTGTCACCGGCATTGCCATCATCACGAAGACACGAAGAGCCACCAAGGTCACGCAAGAGGCCTCGTACAGAAAGAGCTTCGTGTTCTTCGTGACTTCGCGATGAAGGGTCACTGCTGCGCTCTCTCGACTACGTGGTGGCAACCGCTGACCGCGGCTTCGCCGCGCGCGCGCAGGTCGTCGATCAGTTTCCCGGCGTCCTCGGGCTTCAGGCACTCGTGCCAGGCGTCGTTGACCATGACCGCCGGCGCCCGGTCGCAGGCGCCGAGGCACTCGACTTCGACCAGCGTGAAGGTGCCGGTCGGGTCGGTCTCGCCCGGCTTGATTCCGAGCTTGGCGCACAATTCCTCGGTGACGCGCTCGGCTCCGTTGATCGCGCACGACAGCGTCCGGCAGACATTGACCACGAACTTACCCACCGGCCGGGTGTAGAACATCGTGTAGTACGACACGACGTCCTCGACGTCGGCGCGCGTGATGCCGAGCAGTTCGGCAACGTGGCGAATCGCGTTCGCGGTGATGTAGCCCTGCTGATCCTGGGCCAGGTAGAGCGCCGGCAGCACCGCCGACCGCCGGCGATCATCCGGATACCGCTTGACGATCTCGTCGAAGCGAGCCCGGCTCTCCGGGGTGTAGACGAACGGCGGACCTTCGTCCTCGAGCTGCGCGCGACGACTTGTGAAAGGTCGCGCCGTAGGCCATTTTGGGATGAAAGCTCACCGGTCCACGTCTCCCATGATGACGTCCAGCGATCCGATGACGGCGATGACGTCGGCGATCAGCCCGCCGACCACCGTTCGCTGCAGCGCCTGACACGCCAGCAGCGACGGCGGACGCGACTTGATGCGCCACGGGCGGTTGCGTGCCGTCGGACACGACGTAAAATCCCTGCTCGCCGCGCGGTCCCTCGACCGGCACGTAGGCCTCGCCGGCCGGCACGGTAAATCCCTGCGAGTAGATCAGGAAGTGCTGAATCAGCGCTTCCATCTCGGTGTAGACGCGATCCTTCGGCGGCGGCGTGATGCGCGGATCGTCGATGGCGAAGACGCCGGTCGGCGTGATCCGATCGAGCGCCTGACGACAGAGCTTGAGACTCTCGCGCATCTCCGCGATCCGCACCTGGTAGCGCGAGTAGACGTCGCCGCGGGTCTGGGTCGGCACCGCGAAGTCGTAGGTCTCGTAGCCCAGGTACGGGAAAGCCTTCCGGACGTCGTAGTCCACGCCAGCGGCGCGCGCGATCGGCCCGACCAGACCCAGCGCCACGGCGGTCTCTTTCGAGATGATGCCGACGCCCTGCGTCCGCTTCAGGTAGATCTCGTTCTTCGTCAGCAGATCCTCGTACTCGTCCAGCTTCTCGGGCAGGCGCTCGAGAAACGACCGGACCGCGTCGTGGAACCCGCGCGGCAGATCCTCGCGCAGGCCGCCGATCCGCATGTAGCTGGGGAACATCCGGAAGCCGGCCAGCAGCTCGTTGATGTTGAGCAGCAGTTCGCGCTCGCGGAAGCAGTAGAGCATCACCGACACGGCGCCCAGCTCCATGCCGTGGGTGCCGAGCCACACCAGGTGGCTGTTGATGACGCTGCAGCTCCGCCAGCAGGACGCGGATGTTCCTGACCCGCTCGGGCACCTCGAGTCCCAGCAGCGTTCTCGACCGACAGGCAGTAGGCCATGCTGTTCGAGTGTGCGCTGAGGTAGTCCATCCGCTCGACCAGCGGGATCACCTGCTGCCACTTCTTCTGCTCGCAGGTCTTCTCGATGCCGGTGTGGAGGAAGCCAATGGTCGGCGCAGCCGACAGCACCGTCTCGCCGTCGAGCTCGAGCACGAGGCGCAGCACGCCGTGCGTGCTGGGGTGCTGCGGCCCCATGTTGACGGTCATGACTTCGGTCTTGATGTCAGGCATCGGGCTTCCAGGCGTCGATATCACGAAGTCACGAAGACCGCGAAGATCACCAACCCCTATTTAGGGTTTCGTGTGCTTCGTGAGCGTCGTGTCGTCGTGATTACCGACGTTCGACCAACGCACTCTCCACAATCTCGCACACCACGTGCAGCACCGTCCGGTGCACTTCCTGCACGCGCGCCGCACTGTCCGACGGCACGTTGACGTGAATCGCCGCCGCGCGGCCGACCGCTCCACCATCACGTCCGGTCAGCGCGATGGTCGCGACGCCGAGCGAACGCGCCGCTTCGAGCGCCATCAGCACATTCGGCGAGCTGCCGCTGGTGCTGATCCCCAGCGCGACGTCGCCGGGTCTCGCCAGCCCCTCGACCTGGCGCGCAAAAATCCGGTCGTACGCAGTAATCGTTGCCGACACTCGTGAGCACGCTCGTATCCGTGGTCAGGGCGATCGCCGCGAACGCCGTGCGCTCGCGCTCGAAGCGCCCGACCAGTTCCGCCGCGACGTGCTGCGCGTCCGCGGCGCTGCCGCCGTTGCCGAACAGCATCAGTTTTCCGCCGCCGCGCAGCGACTCGACGATGGCCGCTGCCGCGCTCAACACCGGCTGCGGGTCGCGACTGACCCGCTGGTGCAGCGCGATCGTCTCCGCCAGCGTCGCCGCGAAGAGGTCCGCGCTCATCGTGTCACTAGCCGCGCGTCAGCCGATCCTTCGCGACGTTCGCCCGGAACTCGTCCTCGGTCATCTGCAGCGCCTGGCCGGATACCGGCGTCATCCGGATCTGCACCGGATAGTCCTTGCGCAGCGGAAAGCCATCCCAGTCCTCCGGCATCAGCAGCCGCCGCGGATCGGGGTGCCCGTCGAACGCAATCCCGAACAGGTCCCACACCTCGCGCTCGAGCCAGTTGGCGGCCGGCCAGACGTCGCAGACCGTCGCGACGTGCGGGTCGGTTCCGGCCAGCCGCAGCTTCGAGGCGCAGGCGCCGGCGATGCTCGAGCGAGACGAGGATGTAGACCAGTTCGAAGCGCGGCTCGTGCGGCCAGACGTCGACCGCCGTCAACTCGGCCAGCAGACTGAATTTCAGATCCGCGCGATCGCGCAGGACGAGCGCGACGTCGTGCAGTGACTCGGCGCGCGGCATAGATCGTCGCCTGCAGATCGACGGCTGGGAGCCGCCTCGAACGTCACGCCGGGCAGCGCGTCCTGCAGTGACGCGAGAATGGCAGCCGGATCCATCACGCCAGCTTCTGCCCGTCGATTTTCCGCTGCAGCTGCACGATGCCGTAGATCAGCGACTCAGGACGAGGCGGGCAGCCCGGCACGTAGACGTCGACCGGGACGATCTGATCGACGCCCTGCACGATGCGCGTAGTTGTCGAAGACGCCGCCGATCGACGCGCAGGCGCCCATCGAAATCACCCACTTCGGCTCGGGCATCTGGTCGTAGATGCGGCGCAGCGCCGGCGCCATCTTGCGCGACAGCCGGCCCGCCACGATCATCAGGTCCGACTGGCGCGGGCTGCCGCGGAACACCTCGGCGCCGAACCGGGCGACGTCGTAGCGCGAGCAGCTCATCGCCATCATCTCGATCGCGCAGCAGGCGAGACCGAAGGTCACCGGCCAGATCGACGAGCGGCGCGCCCACTGCACCATCTTCTCGACGGAGGTGGTCAGGACCGGAATGTCGAATTCGGACTCGAGACCCATTATGCGTTCTCGCTTCCCCAGTCGAGCGCGCCCTTGCGCCAGACGTAGATGTAGCCGGCGAGCAGCAGCGCCATGAACAGCACCACCTGCACGAAACCGCCCCATCCCAGATCGCGCAGCGCCATCGCCCACGGATAGAGAAAGGCCACCTCGATGTCGAAGAGCAGGAAGATCATCGCGACCAGGTAGAACTTGACCGACTGGCGCTCGCGGGCGTCGCCGACCGCCGGCATGCCGCATTCGTACGGCGCCAGCTTTCTCGGGCGACGGCTGGCTCGGGCCGAGCACGTTCGACAGCAGGACCGACACCAGCGCGAATCCGGCGCCGAGCGCGATCATGATGAGGATGGAAAGCCAGCCCTGCATCGTGGTGTGTACGGCTTGTGAATCATTTCCCAAGCCGAAGTCCTGATGCTAGCACACAGAATAACCATTGATGCGACCGATGCGGCGCGAAGAATCCAGGCCGTGACGTCATTGCAGATGCCAGACGTGGACCTGCGGCAGAGCCGGCTTGACTTGCACGACCGTTCGGCCGCTAATGGCAGCCAGCACACCTGATGCGGATCGCCTGGTTTTCACCGCTGCCGCCGACCCGATCCGGCATCGCCGCTTACAGCGCGGATGCCGTGACGCGACTGCGGGCGGCGCACGAGATCGACTGCTTTCCCGAAACACGACGCCGCCGAGTTCGCGTGGCGTGCCCGCCGCGATCCCTACGATCTCGTCGTCTATCAGCTGGGCAACGCGCCGTGCCACGACTACATGTGGGCCTATCTCGCCGCGCACCCGGGCCTCGTCGTGCTGCACGACGCGCGGCTGCACCAGGCACGCGCCCGCAGCCTGCTCCAGCAACGGCGATTCGACGACTATCGCAGCGAATTCCACTACGACCATCCGGACGCGCCGCTGCGATGTCGCCGAGTACGCCGTCGAGGGACTCGGCGGACCGATCTACTACTTCTGGTCGATGCTGCGGGTCGTGATGCAGAGCGCGCGGATGGTCGCGGTCCACAGCGCCACGCGTCGCGGCGGACCTGCGACGCGAGTTTCCGGCGACGGCGATCGAAACCATCGAGCTCGGCACCGCACCGGTTGCCGCCGACGCCGCCGCACGGGCGCGCGTGCGAAAGGCGTTTGGCATCGCGGACGAGGCCGTGCTCTTCGCCGCCTTCGGCAAGATTACGAACGAGAAGCGGATTGACGCGATCGTCCGCAGCTTCGACCGGCTCGCGCGTGATGGCGCCGACGTGCATCTGCTGCTCGCGGGTGACGCGTCCGACCATCCGACGATCGGATCGCTGGTCGCCGCGGCGTCACACGGCGCGCGCGTGCACGTCGCCGGTTACGTTCCGGACGCTGAGGTCGCTGATCACCTGGCTGCCACGGACGCGTGTCTGTGCCTGCGATGGCCGACCGCACTCGAAAGCTCGGCGTCGTGGTTGCAATGTCTTGCCGCATCACGGCCAACCGTCGTCACCGCACTCGCCCACCTCGCGGACATTCCGACCGTCGAGCCGATTGGCGTGGCGGGCGTCGCATCCGATGTTCGAACCCGTGGCGATTTCGATCGATCTTCTGAACGAAGACGGAGCGCTCTTCAACGCCATGCGGCGGCTCGCGGGCGATCCCGCCTTCCGTCAGCAACTCGGAAGAGCGGGCTTCGCCTACTGGACCGCGCACCACACTCTCGACGCGATGACCGCGGACTATGAACGCGTACTCGCTGACGCGGTGACCCGGCCCGCGCCGGCCATCGACGGGTTGCCGGCGCACTTCACCGAGGACTATTCCGGGAATGCTCGCCGGATTGCCGAGGCGTTCGGCGTCGGGCTGGACGAGGTGCTCGGCCCCGCGCGCTAATCCTCTGAAGGCGTTCGCGCCTCCCACTCGTACCCGGGCTCGGTCGTCAGACGGTCGTCGTCAACCGGTGTGCCGACGGTGAAGTGATAGAGACTCTGGAACGAGTGCCCGGTCAAACCAAGCGCGTCGTGGACCGGATCGTCGTAGAAGCAGCCGATACCGGTCCCGCGAGCGCCCGCACGCTCTGCTTCGAGGTAGAGCACCTGGCCGACGACCCCGGACTCCCAGAAAAGGTGCCGGTAGAACGATGGTCCGAACGTCAGCAGGCTCTCGATCGAAATCGGCGATCATACCGAGGCTGAAGAAGCCGTCCGCGGCAATCGCCTGGTCGCAGGAAAGGCGCTGCGCGAAAGTACGGCAATCGCCGGGTGCGAGAAGAAACAGCGGCAGCGATGCCTCGGCCGGCTGCCACAGAAACTCGCGGCCGCAGGCAGTCTTCAACCGATCGATCGCCGCCCGGTCTCGCACCAGCACGTAGAGTCCGGGTGTGATCCCGTGGACGCGATGGACGAACAGCGCCAGATGGATCCGCGGCGTCCACCACAGGGCGTCCCACGGCGCGACCCTCGGCGGGCATCGTCTGCGCGAGCATCGCGACAAATGCCGCCTGGTCGATCATCGCCTGCGGATCGAAACCGAGTGCGCTGCGGCGGCCGAGGACCACGTCGCGACCGGGCAGCCCGGAGTGTCGGGGATCGGCGGGACTACTGGACGGAACCGACGGCGCGGCGATGATCTTCGCGGCCGGGATCTCTCGTCGCCGCCGCGATGTCGTCGATGAACGTCCATCGCACGTGATCCTCGCTCAACTGACTCGCCCGTCCGGTCCACGCCCCGGCCCGAGCCGCCGCCACGAGTACGAGCTGGACGAACGACCGGCCGCTTCCGGCTCGAAGCTCGTTGCCCGCCGTCAACGATCGGCAAGTCCGGGCGGATTGACAGAATCGCCGCCGGCTCTTCCCGTTCGGCCTCGACGTAGTCCTCGTCACGATCGATCCCGGCGAGCTGCCGCGATGTCGTCGTGCGACCATTCGGGCAACAGGCTCGCCCGGCATCCAGCCATCGCCGCAGCGAAGCCGATCGCCGCGATGGCGTGTCCGCAATCGTGCTGGCAATAGCGAAATGCGCGCTCGCCGTACTTCCACGATTCGCGCCAGTGAATCGAGGTCAGGGCGATGAGCCAGCCTCCGGATCCGCGATGCTGTCTCGCCACTGGTCGTCGGCGCAAGCGTGGCGCGCAGCTCCAGAGCGTGGCGGTCGGCCGCGTAGTGATAGACCGCGGGGACATCGGCGAGGCCGGCGGCCGGACCGGCGACGATGTAGGCCTCGGTGGGATGGAGGTTGCCGCTCGACGGGTTGACGCGAAGCGACCAGCGGCGGTCGCCGAACGCTTTCCAGGCGGACAGGCCGAGGGATTCGCGGAGGATGTTGCCCACGAGCGCGGCCGTCGCGCGGTCGCGGGAAGCGGCTGCGCATCAGGGCGAGGCGTCAGCGCAAACGCGGCTGCGCCGGCGAACGATCGAAAAGGGTGCGGTTGGGACGCCCAGTCGAGATATCCGGTCGACCGGGCGAACCGATGGAAATGGTGCTTGGTGCCGTCGTGGTACTGATGAACGCGCGCGAGACGCTCGCCGGCGTCAAACATTCATGGCGGCTTCGACGATCTTCATGCGCCGATCGACCTCTTCGATGGCCTGCGAGATCTGCGCCTTGCGTCGTTCGTGCGTCGTCGCCGTCAGCTGACGGTCCAGCTCAGTGCGCGCCAGCCGCAGCGATCTCGAACGCCTGCGCCTTTTCCGGATCCCGGACGATTTTGCCGTGATTCTGTCGCGTCCGCTCCCGCTCCAGTTCTTCCATCCGCTCCTGAATTCGCGATTCCGCGTCGATGAGTCCTTCGCCAGCATCACCCATGAATCCCCCAGTCCGAGAATGAACGTCTTCACATTATAAGATGAGCACGTGACCGCCCGCGCGACGATCGATCCGCTCGCGCCATTTCATGCGGCCACGCGGGCGATGGTTCGCCGCATCGTTCGACGCGCCCGACGCGCGCCGCAATCGCTCGGCTGGCCGGCCATCGCCCGCGGCGAATCGACGCTGATCCTCGCGCCGACCGGCAGCGGCAAGACGCTGACGGCGTTCCTGTGGTGCCTCGACCGGCTGATGTTCACGCCGCCGCCCCCAAAGCGCCAGCGCTGCCGCGTGCTGTACGTGTCGCCGCTCAAGGCGCTCGCGGTCGACGTCGAGCGCAACCTGCGCGCGCCGCTGGCCGGCATCGCGCACATTGCCGAGCGGCTCGGCGAGACCTTACTGGACACCCCGCGATCGCGATCCGGACCGGCGACACGCCGCAGGCCGAGCGCGCGCGTTTCCAGCGCGAGCCGGCCGACATCCTCATCACCACGCCGGAGTCGCTGTACCTGCTGCTGACGTCGAACGCGCGCGAGGCGCTGCGCTCGATCGACACGGTCATCATCGACGAGATCCACGCGCTGGTGCCGACCAAGCGCGGCGCGCATCTCGCGCTGTCGCTCGAGCGGCTGGAGGCGATCTGCCAGACAGCCGCCGCAGCGCATCGGCCTCTCGGCGACGCAGCGTCCGCTCGACGAAGTGGCGCGGTTTCTGGGGGAACGCAGAGAGTCGTCAGTCGTCAGTCATCAGTCGTCGGTCGTCGGTCGAGTCCCAGAGACAGATCGTCCAGAAAGAAGCGCGATCGCGGACGGAGCCGCGACCGCGCAAATCGCCGACGAGTTCAGCGTTCACCGCAGCGCCGTGCACTATCGACCGGTCACGATCGTCGACGCCGGGCCAGGAAGGCCCTCAAACTGACCATCGACGTGCCGGTCGAGGACATGGCGCGACCTGGCGCCGCCGACGACATTCCCAACGGACCGGCGGGGGCCAGCGAGGGCCGCCAGTCGATCTGGTCGGCCATCCATCCGCGCCTGCTCGAGCTGATTCGCGCGCATCGCTCGACGCTGATCTTCGTCAACAGCCGCCGCCTCGCCGAGCGGCTCGCCGGCGCGCTCAACGAACTCGCCGGCGAGACGCTGGTGCGCTCGCACCACGGATCGATCGCGCGACCGCAGCGCGTCGAGATCGAAGACATGCTGAAGGCCGGCGCGCTGCGCGCGCTGGTCGCCACCTCGTCGCTCGAGCTCGGCATCGACATGGGCGCGATCGATCTGGTCGTGCAGATCGAAGCGCCGCCGACGGTCGCGAGCGGTCTGCAGCGCATCGGCCGCGGCGGCCATCAGGCGAACGCGGTCAGCGAAGGCGTCATCTTTCCGAAGTTCCGCGGCGATCTGGTCGCCTGCGCCGCGGTCGCCAAGGCGATGCACGACGGCGACGGTCGAAGCGACCCGCTATCCCCGCAATCCGCTCGACATCGTCGCGCAGCAGATCGTCGCGATGGTCTCGATGGATCAGTGGGACGTCGACGATCTGTTCGCGACCATTCGCCGCGCGGCGCCGTTCGCCGAACTGAGGCGCACGGTGTTCGACGGCGTGCTCGACATGCTCTCGGGCCGCTACCCGTCCGACGAGTTCGCCGAACTGCGGCCGCGCATCACGTGGGACCGCGTCGCGGGAACGATCATCGCGCGCGAGGGCGCCAAGCGGGTCGCGATCGTCCAACGGCGGCACGATTCCCGATCGCGGGCTCTACGGCGTCTTCCTGGCCGGCGCCGGGCCGGGCGCGGCGCGCGTCGGCGAGCTCGACGAAGAGATGGTGTTCGAAAGCGCATCGGCGAGACGTTCGTGCTCGGCGCCTCGACGTGGCGCATCGAGGAGATCACGCACGATCGCGTGCTCGTGATCGCCGGCGCCGGGCGAGCCCGGCAAGATGCCGTTCTGGAAGGGCGATCGCGCCGGGCGTCCGCTCGAGCTCGGGCTCGCGATCGGACGCCTGATGCACGACCTGATGCGGCTGCCGCCGGCAGCGGCCATCGATCGACTGACCAGCGAGCACGATCTCGACGCGCGCGCCGCCGAGAACCTGCTCGCAGTATCTGCGCGATCAGCTCGCGGCCACGCACGCCGTCCCGGACGCCCGGACCATCGTCATCGAACGGGTCCGCGACGAGCTCGGCGACTGGCGGGTGTGCGTGCTGTCGCCGCGCGGCGGACGCGTTCACGCGCCGTGGGCGATGGCGGTCGCGGCGAAGGTCCGCGAGGAGACCGGCATCGACGTCGAAACGCTGTGGGCCGACGATGGGTTCGTGGTGCGGTTTCCGGATGTGGATCAGCCGCCCGATCCACGGCTGCTGCTGCCCGATCCCGACGAGGTGCAGGCGCTCGTCGTGCGTCAGCTTGGCGCGACCGCGCTGTTCGCGGCGAAGTTTCGCGAGAACGCCGCGCGTTCGCTGCTGCTGCCGAAGCGCCGGCCGGGCCTGCGCACGCCGCTCTGGCAGCAGCGCAAACGCGCCGCCGATCTGCTGGCGGTCGCGTCGCGCTACGGATCGTTTCCGGTGCTGCTCGAAACCTATCGCGAGTGCCTGCGCGATTTCTTCGACATGCCGGCGCTCGTCGCGACGCTCGGCGACGTCCGCAGCCGGACGATTCGCGTCGCCACGGTCGATTCGGAGACGCCGTCGCCGTTCGCCGCCTCGCTGCTGTTCAGCTACGTGGCGAACTTCCTCTACGACGGCGACGCGCCGCTGGCCGAACGTCGCGCGCAGGCGCTGGCCGTCGACCAGTCGCAGCTGCGCGAGCTGCTCGGCGACGCGGAACTGCGCGAGCTGCTCGACGCCGAATCGATGGAGGCGATCGAACGGCAGCTCCAGCGGCTCGATCCGCAGTTCCACGTCAGGCACGCCGATGGCGTGCACGACATGCTGCTGTCGCTCGGCGACCTCGACGAGGCCGCGATACGAGGAGCGCGCGAGCGGCCTCGACGTCGGCGCGACGATCGACGCGCTCGTCGCGGCCCGCCGCGTGCTGGTCATTCGCGATCGCCGGCGAGCCGCGGTCTGATCGCCGTCGAGGACGCCGCGCGTTTTCGCGACGCGCTCGGCGTGCCGCTGCCGCCCGGTCTTCCGGAATCGCTGCTCGAGCCGGTCGGCCGATCCGCTCGGCGATCTCGCGCTGCGCTACGCGCGCACGCACGCACCGTTCACCGCGCTCGATTTCGCGGGACGCTACGGCCTCGGTAGTGCCGCGGCGGAGGCCGTGCTTGTTGCGCCTCGCCGGCGAAGGGCGATTGGTCGAAGGCGAATTCCGGCCCGGCGGCACGCGGCGGGAATGGACCGACGCCGGCGTGCTGCGCATGCTGCGCCGCCGCTCGCTGGCGAAGCTTCGGCACGAAGTCGAACCGGTCGATCAATCCGTGCTCGGCCGCTTTGCGACGACCTGGCAGGGCGTGGTCAAGCGGCGTCGCGGCGCCGACGCGCTGCTGGATGCGGTCGAGCAGCTGCAGGGAGCGCCGCTGCCGGCGTCGATCCTCGAGACCGAGATTCTGCCGCGCGCATCGACGGCTACGATCCCGCCGATCTCGACGCCGTGACCGCCGCGGGCGAAGTCATCTGGGTCGGCGTCGAGCCGCTCGGCGAACGTGACGGCCGCGTCGCGTTGTATCTCGCGGACCACTTGCCGCGGCTGATGCCGCCTCCAATCCGCGACGACAAGCTCGCAGGACGCGAACTCGCGATCGTCGACGCCTTACGCTCCAAGGGCGCGTCGTTCTTCGGTGCCGCTGCACGAGGCGGTCGGCGGCGGCTACCCGGGCGAAACCGTGAATGCCTTGTGGAACCTGGTCTGGCTCGGACTGGTGACCAACGACACGTTCCACGCCCTGCGCGCGTTTACCCACGCTCATGCGCCGCGTCGCAAGGCCGCCGTGCGACGCAGCCACGTGACCGCGTTCCGTTCGCGTCGGCTCGCGCCGCCTTCAGCCGAAGGCCGGTGGACTCTGGTCGAACGCCGTGCCAACGCCAAAGGCGACGCGACCAAGTGGGCCGCCGCGATCACCCAGCAATTGTTGTCGCGCCACGGCGTGGTGACGCGCGAGGCGATCGCCGGCCGAAACGGTCACCGGCGGGTTCGGCCTGATCTATCCCGTGCTGAAAGGGCTGGAGGACAACGGCCGCATCCGTCGCGGCTACTTCGTCGCCGGGCTCGGCGCCACGCAGTTCGCGCTGCCGGGCGCGCTCGATCTGCTGCGCTCGCTGCGCACGGCGCCGGACGAGATCGAGGTCGTGACGCTCGCGGCAACCGATCCGGCGAATCCGTACGGCGCCACGTTGAAGTGGCCGGCCTCGACCGCCGACACGCGGTCGGCGCCGGCGGATCGCGCCGACGAACCGGACGACAGCCGCGGCTTGTCGAGAGGGCGTGGGCCCACGCGAACGGTCGGCGCGACGGTGATGCTCGTCAACGGCGCAGCTCGCAGCCTATCTGTCGCGCGGCGATCGCCAGCTGACGACGTTCCTTCCTGACGCCGAGCCCGAACGCTCGAAGATCCGCACGCGCCGTTGCCCGCGTCCTGATCGATCGCGCACGGACCGCCGCGCCCGGCGGTGACGCTCCACGCGGCATGCTGATCGAGGAAATCGACGGCGTCTCCGCCGTGCTGCATCCGCTGACCCCGTTTCTCGTCGAAGCCGGATTCATCGCCGGCGCGATGGGCCTGCAGGCGAGCTTCAGGAAAAGCTGACGAGTGCCTGAAGGCGACACCATCTTCCTCGCTGCCCAGGCGATGCACCGATTCCTCGCCGGGCACGCGGTGACGCGATTCGAATCGGTCTATCCGTCGCTGACCCGCGTCGCCGAGGACCGGCCGGTCGTCGGCAGAACGATTGAATCGGTGGCGGCGCGCGGCAAGCATCTGCTGGTGACTTTTTCCGGCGACCTGATCCTGCGCACCCACCAGCAGATGAACGGCAGCTGGCATTTGTATCGGCCCGGTGTGCGATGGCGCCTGCCGGCCGGCGACATGCGGGTGATCGTCGGAACCGCCGATGTGGTCGCGGTCGCATTCAGAATCCAGATCGCCGAATTTCTGTCCGGCCTCGAGCTGGTGCGGCATCCTCAACTCGGCGCGCTCGGGCCCGACCTGCTCCGGACAGAGTTCGACGCCTCGGAGGCCATTCGCAGAATGCGCGCCCACGATGCCGCCGCGATCGCCGACGTGCTGCTCAACCAACGGGTCGTCGCCGGCATCGGCAACGAGTTCAAGTCAGAGATTCTGTTTCTCGCCGGCGTTCAGCCTTTTGCGCCGGTGGCGGAGCTCTCTGACGCCGATCTGCAACGAATTCTTGATGTCTCCCGCGCCCAGCTCGCCGACAACGTGATGCCACGTTCGAAAGCGCTGACCATTGTGCGCGGGCGGCGAACCACCCGCAGCATGAATCCGGCGGCCAGACTCTGGGTCTACGGCCGCGCCGGGAAGGCCTGCCGGCGCTGCGGTGCGCCGATTCAGAGCAGGAAGACCGGAATCGATGCGCGCCTGACATACTGGTGCCCTCGATGTCAGGGATGATCGCACCCGGTGGCGCCAGGCGGTCTTCGATCGTCCGTATTGCCTTCCCGCTGTTCGCCGTGACCATGGTCGCGTCGAGCTGTGCCCAGCCAAACCTCCGAGGCGCGCTCGTCGAGGCCGGGCGGTACCTGACGGAATCGGCGGACCTCGAGCGCTATTTCGCCTACAGCAACGCCGCGCTCGGACGTTCGTATCAGGGCTTCTATGTGCGCAGCGTCGAAGAATGGCGCCGCACGTTCGAAGGCGACGCCGCACAACGGCCGGCCGATCGCCCGATCGTGACGCCGCCGCGGCCGCTGATTCCGTACCGGGACTTTCTGGTGGAGTATCCGCCCGGGTTCTTCCTCGTCACGGTGCCGCCGGCGCTGCTGACGACCACGCCGCGGGGCTTCGCCGTCGTATTCGGCGCGTTCATGCTTCTGCTCTTGTGGGTGGCGGCGCTCCTCTGCGAACGTCTCGCCGTTCTCGCCGGATCGCGCATCTCTCAGGCGCGCCTGATCAGATGGATCCTGATCGCCGCAGTGTCGCTTGGCACGCTCGTCACCCAGCGCTACGACGCCGTCGTGGCGTTCCTCCTCTGCGCCATGTGCTGGGCGACACTCGCACGCCGGCCGATCGTGCTCGGCGTCGCCGCGGGCGCGGCCGTTGCGATCAAGATCGTGCCGGTGCTCGTGGCCGGCATGTGTGGTCTGTTCCTGTGGCGCGAACATCGCCGCGGAGAATGGTGGCAGGCGCTCGGGGTCGCGGTTCTGGTCGCGCTGGCGATCAGCGCGCCGATCCTGTACCTCGCGCCGTCAGGGTTCATGGACATGCTGCGCTACCACATCGACCGTCCGCTCGAGATCGGCAGCACCGCGGCCGGACTGCTCGGGTTGTGGCACTCGGTCGATCCTTCGGCGGTCGCCGCCAGCCACGCTTTCGGTTCCGGCAACGTCGTCGGACCGCTTTCCGCCTCGGCGTTGATGGTGACGAACATCGCCGCCGCTATCGGCATCGCCGCGGTGTATGTGGCGGCGTGGCGGCGCTTCGGGTCGTGTCCGACAACCGAGGGTCGCGCTCGCCAGCTCCTCGCCGCGACGGCCGCGGTGATCGCGGTTTTCATCGCCACCGGCAAGGTCGGCAGCCCGCAGTACCTGACATGGCTGCTGCCGCTCGGGGTCCTCGTCGCGCTGCTCGATGGCCGTTGGCTTCCCCTCGCCGCGCTGTTGACGACGCTGCTGATTGCGCAGACCGTGTACGCGATCGTGCCGTATCAAGTGGAGGCGTTTCGTCCGTGGGCGTCGGCGCTGGTCGTCGCGCGCAACACCATCCTTGTCCGGTGGGCCTGGTCGATTGCATCGGGGGCGGGCTGTTGACACGGCCGGAAGCGACGCTGCCGGGCGCCGCTCAGTCCGCACTCATCGCGTCTCTGCTGGTCAGCGGCGGCGCCGGAATCAGTCAGCCGATGCGGCCGCTGATCGGGGTGCCGATGGTCGTCGCCGGATTCGTGATGGCCTGGATTGCGGCGACGCGCGCGCGCGAGCCTCAGGCCGCGCGCTCGTTTTCGTGGATCTACTTCTGGCTGTCCGCGAGTACGGCCATCGCACTGAGCTCCGGTCCGCTCTACACGGCGCCGCGATGGTACAACCTGGCATACGGCCTACACCCTGCGATCGGCATCGCACTGATTGGCATCGTCGCCGGCGGCGGAGCCAGGGCGCGAAGCGTTGCGACATGGACGGCCGTGATCAGCGCGTCCCTGCTGCTCATCGTCACGCCAATTGCGATCCCGCAGCCGTCGATTGATGTCTGGACGCTCACTCAAGCCAGCGTCAAGGCCATGCTGCACGGGATTCATCCGTATGTGATCGTCGCTCCGGACACCTACCAGGGAGCATACGATTTCGGTTACACCACGACGGTCTTCCCGTACATGCCGCTCGATCTGATAGTGAACGCTCCGTCCGTCGCGTTGTTCGGCGACTATCGATTCGGGCTGGCGGTCGCCTTTCCGGTCACGGTCGCGCTCCTGCGCGCCGCCGGCCGTCGCATGCGGGTCGGCGATCACACGATCGACGTCGCGACGCTGACCGTGGCGCTTCAGCCGTATCACGCCTTTCTGGTGGCCGCCGGCTACATCGAGCCGATCATGATTGCGACGCTGGCGCTCTTTGTCTATGTGTCGGCGCGCGAGACGGGCGGCGTCGCTTCCGCGATCACGTTCTTTCTGCTGCCGGCACTCAAGCAGTATGTGGCGGCGCCGGTGTTGATCTTTCTGGCGATGAAGCCGCGGCCCCGGGCCATCGTCATCGGCGTCGCGGTCGCGGCCGCCACGGTAGCGCCATTTCTCGTCTGGCGCTGGCATGCGACGCTGGCCGGCATGATGGCGATCATCAACAACATGCGTTCGCCTGGTGCGTTTCGCACCGACAGCCTCTCCGTGACCGCGGTCGCCGCGTTGATCTTCGGCGTGCGGGTCGGGCCGTGGCTGGGCGCGGCGGCGCAGCTGGCGAGCGGCGCGGCGGCGTTCGCGCTGCTGAGACAAAACGGCCTGGCGGGATTTCTCGTGGCCGCGGCACTGGCCGTCATCGCTTCGTTCCTGGTCGGCACCCAGGCATTCGCCAACTATTACGCCTTCGGCGCCGCACTGCTGCTGTTTGGCGCGCTGTCGATGGCGCGTCAGGATGGGCTGCAACAACCATGATTCGTGGAATGGCGCGGTCGATGGGGGCCGCGGCGCTCATGGGCGTTGTCCTGTTCGCGGTCAGCGCCATCGATTTCTTCGCGTTCTGCGAGCGGCATGACGCCTGGAGGCGTCAGCAATCGGGCGAATCGCTCGTCATCCGTTCGGAGAGCATGTCGGTGGCTCGCCCCGGAGACGCGATTTACTCGTGCACCAGCCTGCACTGCTTCGACGGTACGGCCA
The DNA here is from genome assembly GCA_963711765.1 of uncultured Acidobacteriota bacterium. GTDB lineage: Bacteria > Acidobacteriota > Vicinamibacteria > Vicinamibacterales > CAVVIG01 > CAVQFC01. The sequence goes on from CAVQFC010000002.1 coordinate 1,416,553, forward strand.
ATTGCCATGTCGATCTTGGCTGTTACTGCGCCCCGGCCGAACTCGGCGCGGACCAGGTCGCTCGATTCCTGACCAACGGCAAATGCACGGTGGATCAGCCATTTCCGTCTCCCGGCGACTCCTCCGGCGCCTGCCAGCACGCCAGCTGCGACGGTCATATTCAATAGCCAGCTCGGCCCTAATTCTCTGAGCGGTAACAGCCGAAAACCTAAGCGGCGATGAGCTGGCTTTTTCTCGGCATCCTGTATTCGACCGGCTTCGCGATCGTCGGCTGGCTGCTGCGCGACCAACCCGAGCTTCTGAGCTGGTTCCGGGCCAGCGCCCTGCTGGTGCCGCCGCTGGTCGGCGCTGCGGTCATCGTCGTGCGGCGCCACACCTGGCGCGGATGCCAATGGCTGTTCTGGGCGACGATTGCGCTCGGGCTCACCATGTCCGCGCTTGGACTCACCGGGTGGGCAGCCGAAGAACTGATGCTCGGCAAGGGCACCTGGCTCACCTGGCCGGCAGTGTTCGCATTGTTTGGCAGCGTCGCGCCGCTCTTCGCCTTGCTCGCGCAGCCGCACCTCGGCCCGCGCGAACCGCTCGCGGCGACCACTGCGGTCGATCTCGCCGGCCTCGCCGTCGTCACCGGATTCCTGTATTCGTTCTTCGTCACCGCACCGACCTCCTCGTCGCTGGTCCTCGTGTCGGAACTCCAGCAGGGGTTGGTGTTTGCCGGCATGGGCGCGGCGATGTTCGCGGCGCGGCAGACAGGGTGGCGCGACACTTATCGCCGCCTCACCCTCGGCGCCGCGGTCAGTTTCGTCACCCTGACGCTGAGCAACATCGAGGTCGGCAGGGGACCGTACCAGAGCGCGTTCGTGTACGACTTCACCTGGATTCTGCCGTTTGCGTTCTTTCCCTGGGCGGCCACGCAGTCACCGACCTCAGAGTCCGAGGCGGACACCGCCGTCGAAGAAGAGGAACTGGCGCGGCCAAGACCCTGGGTGATTTTCACGGCCGTCGCGCTGCTGCCCTTCCTCGATTTCGGCATGCGCCAGATTACGCCGGACGATGGCCTGGTCGGCTTCCGAAACCTGTCGACCGCGATTGCCATCATTTCGGTGATGCCACTGCTGGTCGCGCGGATCGCGGCAGAGCGGGCCGAACTGCAACAGGCCGGCGCGACGATGAAGCTGATGTCGCAGGTCATCGAACAGACCCAGGATTTGATCCTGGTGCTCACGGCGGACGGCCGCTGCCGGCACGCCAACGACGCGTTCTGTCGCGCGCTCGACAGTACGCGCAAGGAGATCCTGGCCAGGAGTCCCCGCGATCTGATGGCCAACGACCCGATTTCGGCCGAGGACATGCAGAGCGTGGTCCGCAACGGCAATACCTGGCGCGGCACGGTGTTCCGCATTCGGGCAAACGGAACCAGCTTCCCGGTGTCCTCGACCATGGTCGCGCTGCGCGACGACGACGGCACGCTGACCCATTTCATCTCGATCGAGCGGGACATCTCCGAGGAACGGCGCCTGCGCGAGCAGTTGATCCACAGCGAGCGGCTGTCAGCGGTCGGCGAGCTGGTTGCCGGTATCGCCCACGAACTGAACAACCCGCTCCAGGGCGTGATGGGCAGCGTCGAGTTGTTGATCCGGGCGGACAATCGCGTCAATACCCGCGACGAGCTGGAGGGCATCCGCGCGGACGGGGAACGCGCCGCGAAAATCGTCCGCAATCTGCTGTCGTTTGCGCGGCGCTCGGCGATGGACCGATCCGTCGCTGACCTCAACGAGCTGGTTCGCGCGACCCTGGTCTGGAGGAAGAGCGACCTGATTACCGGACGGGTCACGCTCGAGGAATCGTACGCCGACGAACTGCCGTTGATCATCGTCAACCGCGAGGAAATTCAGCAGATCGTCCTCAACCTGATCATCAACGCAGAGCACGCGATGCGCGCGACCGGACAGCCGGGAACGCTGCGCGTCAGGACCAGCGCCACCGACAGCGCCGTCCGCCTCGATATCAGAGACGACGGGGCGGGCATCGCGCGCGAGGTCGCAAGCCGCATTTTCGAACCGTTCTTCACCACCAAACCGGTCGGCGAGGGCACCGGCCTGGGACTGTCCCTGAGTCTGGGGATTGCGGAAGCCCATCGCGGATCGCTGACGATGGTGCCGAGCGAGCGCGGCGCGCATTTCAGGCTGACGTTACCGATGGCATCGCTCCCGACCGTCGCCGCGGCCACGGAAAGAGTCGCGGTCTAGCGCGTTGCCAACGTGTGTCGCGTCCGCCTCAGGCGGACCAGGCGAAGTCCGGGGAGGCTCAGGTGTGCACGCCTGGCGCCTCATGGCCGGTGCGCTCGACGTACTCCACATAGGATCCAGGAAACGCGTGCGGCTGGGCGTCGGTGCCGCTCTCGCCGCCGAGCTCGAGCACGCGATTGCTGAGACCGCGCAGGAACTCGCGGTCGTGCGACACGAACAGCATCGTGCCGTCGAAGTCCTTGAGCGAGTCGAGCAGCATCTCTTTGGTGGCGAGATCGAGATGGTTGGTCGGCTCGTCGAGCACCAGGAAATTCGGCGGATTCAACAGCATCCGGGCGAGCACCAGCCGTGTCTTCTCGCCGCCTGACAGCGCGCGAATCTTCTTGTCGGTGTCGTCGCCGGAAAACTGGAAGGCGCCAGCCAGGCTGCGCAGCGCGCCGATCGATTCCTTGGGAAAGTCCTTCTCCAGCTGTTCCTTGATCGTGAGATCCGGATCCAGGACGTCCAGCGACTGCTGTGCGAAGTAACCGAGGTGGAGGCTGGCGCCGAGCTTCACGTCGCCGGCGTCCGGCGCGACCTGCCCGGCCACCATCTTCAGCAGCGTGGATTTGCCGGCGCCGTTCTTTCCCATGACACACCAGCGCTCACCGCGGCGGATGATCATGTTCAGGCCGTCGTGGACCACCCGCGATCCGTATTTCTTGGTCAGTCCTTCGATCACCGCGACCTGGTCGCCCGATCGCGGCGGCTGCCGGAACTCGAACTTGACGACCTCGCGCTTCCTCGGCAGCTCGATCTTCTCGATCTTCTCGAGCGCCTTGACCCGGCTCTGCACCTGCGCCGCCTTGGCGGCGTGGGCGGCAAACCGTTCGATGAAGCGCTGTTCCTTGGCGAACATCGCCTGCTGGCGCGCATAGGCGGCTTCGCGGTTGGCCTCCCGGATCCCACGCTCGCGCTCATAGAAATCGTAGTTGCCGGAGTAGGTGGTGACTTCGCCGCCGTCGATTTCGGCGACCCTGGAGACGATGCGGTTCATGAACTCGCGATCGTGCGAGGTCATCAGCAGCGAACCGGTCAGCGACTTGAGGAAGCTTTCGAGCCAGATGATCGACTCGATGTCGAGGTGGTTGGTCGGCTCGTCCATCAGCAGCACGTCGGGACGTCCGAGCAGCACCCGGGCCATCGCCACGCGCATCTTCCATCCGCCGGAAAGGGCGCCGACGTCACCGTCGATTCGCTCATCGTCGAAGCCGAGGCCGTGGAGCACCTCGCGTGCCTGGGCTTCGAGTGCGTAGCCGCCGAGGTGATCGTACTCCTCCTGTACCTCGCCGAAACGGGACAGGATGCGATCCATATCGTCGGCCTGATCGGGGTCCGACATCGCGTTCTGCAATTGCTCGAGCTCGTGGTGGAGGTCGCCGACGCGGCCGCTCCCGAGGATCGCCTCATCGAGCACCGAGCGTCCCGCCATCTCCTCCACGTCCTGGCGAAAGTAGCCGACCGTCATCTTCTTCGGTACTGACACGTCGCCTTCGTCTGGCACTTCCTCGCCGACGATCATGCGGAACAACGTGGTCTTGCCAGAGCCGTTCGGACCGACCAGACCGACTTTCTCGCCGGGATTGAGCTGGAACGAGGCGTCCACGAAGAGGATCTGCCTGCCGTACTGCTTGCTGACCTTCGAAAACGAAATCATCTTGATATGCTAGCGCCCGGATGCAGGCAGGCGGAAGGGCCACGCTCATTCTCTTCGTGCTGTTCCAGGCGTTGTATGGGTTGACGTCTTCGGGTAACGCGTTCCGGGTTCCCGACGAATTCGAGGTCTATTTCCAGACCGAGCACCTGGTTGACAGCGGTGACATCTCGGTCCCGCAGACCCTCGATATCCGGATGAGAGGCGACCAGCCGATTTTCTTCGGCCTGATCGGGCGGGACCGCAAACCTTACGCTCCGTACGGGCCGCTGGCCGCGATTCTCGCGGTGCCGCAGCATCTGGTCGCGCGTGCCATCACGTCGCTGACCGGGGTGCCGCGCTCGCCGCTGCCGGGCGGCCTTGCCTGGGTCCTGCTGGTCAGCGGCTTGACGATGATCGCCTCGGCAACCGCTGCAGCGCTGGCGGTCGCCGGGTTTCACCACGCTGCGCTGGCCATCGCAACCCCGCCTCGGACCGCCCTGACGCTGGCGCTGTTGCTCGGCGGCGCGACCGTCCTGTGGCCGTACGGCACGACGTTCTACTCGGAGGCATGGCAGGCCGCCGCGTTCGTGTGGGCGGCGGCGCTCCTGCTCGACGCTCGACGGGACGATTCATCGCGGACAGCGAAAGTCGTCATCGCCGCCGCACTGCTTGGTGTCGCCGGCCTCACCAAAGCCACCAGCCTCGTCTTCGCGCCCGGCTTCGTCATCGCCGCCTTGTGCGATCGGTCGCAGCCATTTCGGACCCGGATACAGATCGCCGTGGCGCTGTCGACCGGGATCGCGGCGGCAAGCGCCATCCAGATCGGCTGGAACCTGCACCGCTTCGGTCAGCCATTCGAGTTCGGATACAACTGGTTCGAGTCGATCCCGGAACTGCCACCGCGATTGTTTCTCCTCGCCGAACTGCCGCGCGGCCTCGAAGTGCTGCTGCTGTCGCCGGGAAAGTCGATCATTCTATGGGCCCCGGCCCTGGTGCTGTCGCTCGCTCGCGCCAGACGATTCGCACGGATGGAACCGGCGATCGCAGCCGGGGTTGGCGTCTCAGCCGCCGTTGGACTGCTGTTTTTCGCGGCCTACCTCTACCCGGAGGGCGGTTACGCGAATGGACCCAGATACCTCGTGCCGATCGTTCCATTGCTTCTGCTGCCGGCGGCAGGACGGGACAGTCGATGGTCGCGCGGCGCGGTTGCCGCCTGCGCCGCCATCGGCGCCAGCGTCGCGGTGCTCGCCGTCTCGGTGTCGTTTCTCGAAGATCAGTCGCTCGGCGCCGATCTGGGGACAGGCGCCCGAACCATCTACTACGACCGAATCAGGCCCGCGCCCGGACGTCCGTGGAACAGCTACCGCGTCGATTTCATCCCGTTCGTCTCCGCGCTGAGCGTTCCCGGCTGGCTGCACGCAGAACGGCTCGGACAGGGCCCTGACTTCTTTCCGTTGCACCTGCTGCAGGCACGGCGGCAACTCCCCAGCGGCGATCGGATTCCGCTGTGGCTGGTCTGGTCGCTGCCGGCCTTCTGGCTGGCGATTCTTTCGGCGGCGTCGGTGGCGCTCATCCGGTCTGCACGCGAAATGGCGGTGCGCGCCCGTCGCCCACCGGTGCGCCGGGCGCGCATCAGTGGGCTCACGTAAAATAAGCGGATGCCATCGACGTCGTCCTTCGACATCACCTCGAGCGTGGACTTTCAGGAAGTGGACAACGCGCTGAACCAGGCACGCAAGGAAGTCGTTCAGCGCTACGACTTCAAGGGCGCCAAGGCGGACATCGACCTCAACACCACTGAAAAAACGCTGACGCTGACCACCGACGACGAGATGAAGATGAACGCGCTGTGGGAAATCATCCAGACCCGGCTGGTCCGCCGCGGCGTCGCGGTGAAGAACTTCGAGGTCGAAGACTCGGAACCCGCCGCCGGGCGGCGCGGTCCGGCGCGTCATCACGATTCAGCAGGGCATCCCGATCGAAGCCGCGAAGGAGATCGTGAAGTTCCTGAAGGACAAGAAGCTGAAGAAGGTCCAGGCCAACATCCAAGCCGACCAGGTCCGCGTCAGCTCACCGTCGAAGGACGAACTGCAGGAAGCGATGGCCGCGTTGAGGGGCCACGACTTCGGCGTGGCGCTGCAGTTCGGCAACTATCGCTGAGGCGCTCGGCTGAAGCCGCGCGCGACAAGCTCACCCCGCACCTACTTCTTTTCCTTCTTCTCCTCCCAATCAATCGTCGTCTCATTCGCCGGATCGATCGCCAGCATCAGTTCCGACAGCCGATCGGTTTTGGTCTGAATCGGCAGGCGCACCTCGTAGTGCAGTTCCTCTTTCGACGCGACACGCAGTTCGTACTTGCATTTCGCGCGCTCGAGCAGCTTCTCGATCTCCGCCTTGATCGCGTTCGGATCCTTCGCCGTCACCTTCAACGTGAACGCGTGCATCGGCCTGGGTTCGAACGACTCGACGATCCACAGCACGCCGAGGATGAACACGGTGGCGAACAGGGCCAGCATCCAGAGTCCCACGCCGGACGCGAGGCCGACCGCCAGCGTGGTCAGCATGACGCCGGCGTCTTTCGGATCTTCGATCTTGGCGCGATACCGGACCAGTCCGGCGGCGCCGACGATGCCGAAGGCGCGGGCCAGGCTCGAGCCGACCACCAGCATGACGAGCGCGCCGACGATGGCGAGGATGATCTGGGTCTGGACGACCGGCGCCTGCCGCTTGGGCGTTCCCCGGCGCCGCGGCCGCAGCGCCAGCACGCTGGCAAGGCCGGCCGCAATCGGCAGGCGTCCGAGTGCGTGCTGGAGCTGCTCCATCTGGGTGGCGGTGTCGGGCACATCCGACAGCACGTCGCCGCGCTTGGAGGCCTTCTCCGGCTGTTCGGGTGGAAGGGTTTGCGCCAGCACGGGCGCGGCAAGCGCGACAAAGAGCAGCAGGGCGCCGAAAAGAGTCCGGATCAGTCTCATAAGGCAATAGCTCAGCAAACACGCTGCCGCGTGGCAAGCGCCACCCTCGTCCCGTCCGGCCGGCGGACCGCGTGCCATAGTGGCACGTTTGACTGGCCTTCCTGCGACCTGCTACCTTTATTGAACAAGGTAGCAGCGCGTCCATGAGTATCGATGACAAATTCAGTTCGATTCGCAAGGGATTGCTCGAGTTCCTGATCCTGCGCATTGTCGCCAGCGACAAGGTCTACGTCGCCGACATGCTCGAGCGGCTGAGCACGACCGAATTCGCCACCCAGGAGGGGACGCTCTACCCGCTGCTGAGCAAGATGCGCCGCGAGGGCCTGGTCGACTACGAATGGCGGGAGTCAGACGCGGGCCCGCCGCGCAAGTACTACCAGCTCACGGCCAAGGGCAAGGCGCAACTCGCGGAGCTGAACGAGTACTGGAAATACATCAACACCACGGTCAGTCAGCTGGGACGATGACATGCAGAAAGTCATTTCGATCAACCTGAACGGGAACGCGTATCAGATCGAAGAGAGCGGCTTCGCGGCGCTGACTGCGTATCTCGAAGGCGCCGAGCGTCAGTTGAAGGACAACCCGGATCGGCTCGAGATCGTCGCCGATCTCGAGCAGGCGATCGCCGACAAGTGCCGGCGCTTTCTCGGGCCGCACAAGACGGTCGTGGCCGCGTCGGAAGTCGATCAGATCATCAAGGACATGGGTCCGGTCGGCGGGGTCGACGCCAACTCCGACGGCCAGGCTGACGGAGCGGCGGCAGGCGGCTCGTCGGCCGGGCCGAACCGGGGCGCATCGTCCGGTGCCGCCAGGCGCCTTTATACCATCGGCGAAGGCTCGATGATCGCGGGCGTCTGCAACGGTCTCGCGGCGTATATCCACGTTGACGTCACAATCATCCGCATCATCGTGATCGCGCTGACGCTGCTGTCCAAAGGCGGCTTCGCGCTGATCTACCTGGTGCTGGCGTTCGTGATTCCGCCCGCCGACACCTCGGAAGAACGCGCGGCGGCGCACGGCCTGCCGTTCAACGCCCAGGAAGTGATCGATCGCGCCAAGGAGCACTATTCTCGGTTCAAGGACAAGAACGACTCCCGCCGGGCGTGGCGTGCCGATCGCCAGAAGTTCAAGCAGGAGTGGCAGCAGAGCAGGCAGCAGTGGAAAAACGAATGGCGGGAGCAGAAGCGCCAGTGGCTCCAGCAATGGCACGGCTACCGTGTTTCCGATCCGGCCCCGCTCGGCTACGGCGCGCAGATCCTCGCTGGCGTCATGGTTCCGCTGCTCAGCATCGTCGGCGTGATCTGTTTCTGGGTGTGGATCTACGCGCTGGTGTCGTTGAGCACGTCGCGCCAGATCTTCGGCTTGACGCTGCCGGACGATGTGCCGCTCTGGATGGGCCTGGTGGCGCTTGTCTTCGCGTATCAATTCGTCGCGTGGCCGCTTCACGCCGCTCGGCGTGGGTCGTACTGGGCGCTGGGCGGTCGTAGTCGCGACACCGCGGCGCTCGAAGGCATCATGTCGGTCGGTTTCGGGATTCTGATTCTGGCGATGGCGTACCGCTACCTCCCGGAGGCACGCGAAGTGATGCGGGCGATTCCTGAGGTTGTGAGGAGTGTTGTCGAGACTCTGAAAAATTAAGGATCTGGGGATCTAAGGATTTGGGGATTTGTCTGAGGAAGTACGGGCGAGATTGGCGAATCGATCGAGCGAGGACTTGAGGCTCTAAAGATTCTTAGGCAAATCCTTAGATCCTCAAGTCCTCAAATCCTAAATTAACACGACACACACTTGTGATTGTTCTTCGCGCCCATGCCCTCGAGCAGCTTGATGGTGTCCGGGAACGGGCTGATGCGCTGCACCGGGCCGTTGGCCTCGTCCACCGTGGTCTTGCCCTCGCGGTTGACGGCCTTCGGGTCGGCGCACCATGCGCGACGAGGTACTTGATCATCTCGTTGTCGCCGCGCGCGGCCGCGTTGTGAATCGCGGTGTTGCCTTCGTGATCGCGGACGTTGACGTCCACGTGCAGTTCCTCGACCAGGTATTTCACCGCCGGCAGCATCCCACCCGGCGCATAGCGGTGGTGGTTCGCGGCGAGGCCTTCGCCGTAGCCGACGCCGGACGCCGCGAGCAGCGGCGCCACGCCAGGCCCGCCGACCGGCACCGGCGGTGTCGGGGCGACGTCCGTGATTTCGCGGGTCGCGTCACCGGTGCGCACGCGGCCCGGCGTCCTCATGCTGCGCGATGTTGGGATCGGCGCCGTAGGAGATGAGCAGCTTCATCGCGTCCACGTCGGCGCCGTAGGCGGCGCGCCAGAACGGCGTCGAACCGGCTTCGTCAACGCCTGACTGATCGAAGTCGTACTGCGAGTACCACACCTTGCGCATCAGCCGGGCGTTCGGATCGGCGCCTTTGTCGAGCAGCACCTTCATGTACTCCAGATACGAGAGCTGCTGCTGTTCGTAGGCGCGCGGCTGCGGATAGAGGGCCTTGGCCGCCCACTGCACGTTCAGCGCCGCGTAGAGCGGAGCCACGCCGTTGCTCTCTGAGACGTTCGGATCGGCGCCCTGATCGAGCAGCATCTTCGCGAGATCGAAGTGGCCGTTGATGGTCGCGATGACGAGAGGCGTGATGCGGTCGCCGAGGCTGCGCTGGTTGACGTCGGCGCCCGCTTCGAGCAGCGCCTTGGCCGACTCGATGTGACCCTGGCGCGCCGCGATGTGCAGCGGCGACAGGCCGCCCCAGTAGGCGACCAGCTCCGTGTAGTTGTACTGACGGCTGACGCCAGGAATCTGCGGCGTCGCCGGCGCACCGCCGCGGCCGGCCGGCGCGCCGCCGGCGCGACCGCGCGCCGCCGTTGTTGCCGCCGCCGCGCTGCGCCAGCAGCTGCTCCTGCTCTTCCTTGGCAAACGCAGCGAGATTCACTTCATTGGTGGCCAGCTTCGGATCAGCACCCGCGGCGGTGAGGACCCGGATCGCCTCGGTGCGGCCGGACGCCGCGGCGAAATCGAGCGCGGTCTCGCCCTTGACCTTCTCTCGCGCGTTCACGTTGGCACTGTAGTACGCCAGGATGCGCACCGCGTCGGCGTCGCCGGCGGCCGCGGCCAGCATCAGCGGCGTGGTGCCGTTGGCGGTGGTGCGATCCGGATCGGCGCCGTGCTTGATGAGAGTCTCGATCACTTTGGCGTTACCGGTCTTGGCCGCCACCAGCAGCGGCGTATAGCCGCCGATCCGGGTCGTCGCCTTGACGTTGGCGCCCGCGTACATCAGCAGGTCAGCCATCTCGACGTCGTTGCGCACCGCCGCCCAGTGCAGCGGCGTCATGCCGTCGCCCTGAGCCGCGTTGACGTCGGCGCCGTCCTTCAGCGCGGCACGCAGCGCGTCACGATTGCCCGATTGCGCCGCTTCGACGATGGCCGCCGGCGTCGCCGCTCCGGCCGCGTGGATCAACACCGGCAGAGCGGCGAGCCCGGCGAGCAGGCCGAGCGAGCAGGTCGCTTTCGTGAAGGTTCGTCGCATGGTCGTTAGCCCTTCGCAGCGACGTCCGTCGTCGCTGCAACCGACAGGTTGTTCAGGTCGAGCGCTGCCGTGCTGTCGCCGAACGTTTCCACATCGTCGCGACCGAGCATGTGCAGCGTGGTCAGCATCGGCGTTGGCCATCGGGGTGCCGTCCGGCGCCTTGATGTGCATGCCGCCTTTGAGCTTGCCGCCGGCGTGGCCGGCGAGCAGCAGCGGCGCGCGCTTGTGGTTGTGGATGTTCGAGTCGGCCATCGGCGAGCCGTAGATGATCAGGCTGTTGTCGAGCAGGTTGCCGTCGCCGTCCGGCGTCGCCTTCAGCTTGGCGAGGAGGTACGGCAGCAGGCTGACGTGGTACCGGTTGATCTTCGCGAACTCGACGATCTTCTCCTCTTTTTCGCCGTGGTGCGAAGCGTTGTGGAAGCCGGTCGAGATGCCGCTTTCCGGGAACGAGCGGCCTGAGGCATCGCGACTGAGCTTGAACGAGAACACGCGGGTGACGTCGGCCTGGAAGGCCAGCACCTGGAGGTCCATCATCAGCTTGACGTGTTCTTCGAACGAGTCGGGCACGCCCATCGGCGCATCGGGCAGCTCGCGCTGCTCGCCGCTTGCGTTGCGCGCCTCGACCTGCTGAATGCGCCGCTCGATTTCGCGGACGTTGTCGAGATAATCGCTCAGCCGCGCCTTGTCGGCGGTGCCGAGCTGCTTGCGCATCTGCGTGACCTGGAGCGTGACCCAGTCGAGGATGCTGCGATCGGAACGGCGATTGGCGGCGCGCGCTTCCGGCGTCGCGCCGACGCCGAACAACTGGTCGAACACGACGCGCGGGTCGCGCACCATCGGCAGCGGATGCTCCGGCGAGGCCCAGCTGATGGTGTCGGTGTAGACGCACGAATAGCCGTAGGTGCAGCCGCCGGCCTGGTCGACGTTTTCGATCGACAGCTGCATCGACGGGATCGGCGTGTCCTGACCGAACTTCTTGCGCGAAGATCTGATCGAGCGAGGTGCCGGCGTGGACGTCGGATCCCTGCGGTCTGCTTCGGGTGCGACTGCGTCAGGAACACCGCGCTCGCAGCGGAAGTGGTCGCCGCCGATTTCGGGCAGCGTGAACGCTTCGGCCTGACGCAGGTCGGTGTTGCTGACGATGGTGATGTCGTTGCGGTAGGCCTCGAGCGGACTCGAGGCTGCTCGGCGCGAGGTCGAAGTCGCGGCCGACTGCGGCCGGCGCCCACAGGTTCTTCTTGGCGCCGATCGCGGTGCTGCCGGCGCAGCCGTGCACCATTTCCATCGCGATCAGACGCTGCTTGGTCGATGCCGGCGGCGGTGCTCGCAAACGCGGTGCTGGCCGGCAGCATCGCATCGAGCACCGGCAGCGCCATCGTGACGCCGATGCCCTTCAGGACCGCGCGGCGGGAGATGTGCCTTTTCGTGAGAAACGAGCTCATGTCGCCCTGCCTCCTACGCGTTATCGGTCCTTGTCGGACCGCGGAGCTGCCGCATCGTTGTCGGTAGTCACCGCCGGTTCGGCCTTGGCCATCTGGAATGCGCCGCTGTTCACCACGCCCAGCACGAACGCCGAGAAGTGGTTGCCGCCTGACCGCCGCCTTCTTCGCGATCGCGCGAATCGTCGGCTGGTCGTAGTACTCGACCCGCCGCCCGAGCGCGTAGGCCAGCAGGTTGTCGGTGAAGTTGCGGATCAACGTGTCCTGGTGATCGAGCAGCGCCTTGCGCAGGCTCGGCGGACCCGCCAGGTCGGTGCCGTCGTAGAGCTTCGCGGTGGTGTCGACCGGCATGCCGTTGTCCTTGATCCGCCACGCGCCGAGCGTGTCGAAGTTGTCGAGCGCCAGGCCGAGCGGATCGATCACCTTGTGGCACGACTGGCACGCCGGGTTCTTGCGGTGCTCTTCCATGCGCTCGCGCGTCGTCAGCGGCTTGCCGGTCGCGGTCGCGTCCTTGGTGTCGTCGAGCGACGGCACGTTCGGCGGCGGCGGCGGCGGCGGCGAGCCGAGCAGCACTTCCATGATCCACTTGCCGCGCTGCACCGGCGAGGTGCGATCCGCGACCGACGTGCTCATCAGCATGCTGCCCTGCCCGAGAATCCCGCGGCGATTCGGATCGGTCAGCGACACGCGCTGGAACTCGTTGCCGACGATGTTGGGGATGTCGTAGACCTTGGCGATGCGCTCGTTCACGTAGGTGTAGTCGGCGGTGAACAGGTCGAGGATGCTGCGATCCTCGCGCACGATGCTCTGGAACAGCAGCTCGGTTTCTCTCTTGTAGGCCTCGCCCAGCGCGCTGTCGTAAGCGGGAAACAGCAGCGCGTCGGGCCGGATCTTGTCGACGTCCTGCAGCCGCAGCCACTGTGACGCGAACCGCGTCGACAGCGCTTCGGCCCGCGGATCCGGCGAGCATCCGCTTGACCTGCTTGTCGAGCACCAGCTGCGTGTGCAGCGTGCCGTTCGACGCCACCTTCACCAGCTCGGCGTCGGGCGCCGTGCCCCACACGAAGTAGGACAGCCGCGATGCGAGATCGAGGTCGGTGATGCGGTAGTTCTGGCCGGGACGGCACGCCCGCCGGCATCTCTTCGATGCGGAACAGGAAGTTCGGGCTCGCCAGCACCGCCTGCAGCGACCGAGCGGATGCCGGACTCGAAATCGTGGCCGCGGCGTCCCTCCGCGTAGAACTCCATCAGCGACTCGACGTCTTCGTTGTTCGCCGGACGCCGGTACGCTTCGCTCGCCAGCTGACCGGTGATCTTGCGCGCGCACGCAATCTCGTCGGCCGGTCCGGTCGGCCGGCAGGTGAAGACCTTGCGGCGGCTCGGCGTGTCGGAGACGCCGCTGACCGTGTACGGTCCGGTGATGCTGAAGTCGCGCAGGTGCGGCAGGATGGTGATGCCGACGTTGTCGCCGTACTCGGTGTCGGCCAGCGTGTGCTCGATCGGCGACACCAGATCGTCAACGACGCCGTCGAAGGTCTGGATGAACGCCGCCGCGACGTGCTGCGGGCCGGCCTTGACGTGGATGCGCGGCGTCACCAGGTTCAGACCGTTCTTGTCGGTCTCGGTGATGCGGTAGTCGATCGGCAGCAGCGCCACGCGCTCGCCGTTGATCGACACTTCGATCTGTTCGTTGCGGCTCGCGACGCTGCCGAACAGCTGGCCGGTCGGCGTGCCGTGCAGCATGATGCGGAAGGTGTATTCGCCGTCGGCCGGGAAGGTCTGGACCACCGAGATGCCGCCGCGCGTGCCCCACGGCGTGCCTTCGATGTGGTGCATCTGCGACTGCGTGCGCGGCACCTTGAACGTCGCTTCGGTCGGGCTGGCGCTGCGGTCGCCGAGCGCGAGGCTGGAAATCTTGCTCGACGGCGCGCAGATAGCCTTCCATCAGCGTCGCAGTCATCGCCTGTTCGTCGGCGACGTTGTCGAAGCCGGCGCTCATCGTGTCGGGCGGCAGGAACGCGGTGACGTCCACGTCGAGATCGAGCAGGTCGTGCACCGACCGCTCGTACTCGGCGCGATTCAATCGCTGAAACGTCCGCCGGCCGGGATTCGGATGCAGCGCCGCGGCGGCATCAACCTTCGTCTCGAGCGTGGTGACGAACGCCTTCAGCACGTCCGCGTCGGGACGCCGGACGCCGGGCGGCGGCATCATGCCGGCGCGCAGCTTCCGGATCATCTTCTCGGTGGTCTCGGCGTTCTGTTCCGGATGCGATGAATCGTAGCTGGCCAGCGTCAACTGTCCGGCTTTGCCCTTGTCGCTGTGGCAACCGACACAGTATTGCTTGACGAGGTCGGGCTGCGGTGGCGCCGCGGCGCGTCGGCTGATGCGCGACGGCCAGCGCCGGCTTTGCGCGCGGTGCGGCTGCCTTCTGCTGCTGACGCGATCCACTGTCGGTTTGCGCAGCCAGGGTGAGGCTGAAAACCAACAACCCTGTGCCCGCGCTCGCGATGGTCAGTTTCGTCATCGGATACAAACCCTAACATCCCTGTTTTGAAGCACTAACCACCGGGCAGTATAAAGCCGAATCTCACAGAAATGTCGGTGTTTATTGCACTTCTTCGTCAGCGCTTGTCGTCGTTTGTCTTGGGCTCGAACGCAGGTCCGGAGCATCCGGGTCAACTATCGGGTAGTAAGATGCCGCCGCACATGGCCTTGCCGCGATGGCACGCTGCCGCGCTGCCAACGATCAGCTTCGGATCGGGCGCCGCCGGGCTGGCGTTCGAGATGGTCTGGCTCCGCCGGGCGGGCCTGGTTTTCGGCAACAGCGTCTGGGCCGCCGCCATCGTGCTTTCCAGTTTCATGGCCGGACTGGCCCTGGGCAGCCTGCTGGTCGCGCGAGCCTCGGCCTGGATTGTTCGCCGACCCTTGCGCGCGTATGCCGCGGCCGAAACGGTGGTCGCGGTGACCGGAATTGCGCTGATTTTCGTATTCCCGCACGTTGACGGCGTCCTGCGGCCGCTTTTTCAGATCGCCACCGGACCCGGCGCCGGCAACCTGCTCCGACTCGGCGCCACCTTCGCGCTCCTGCTCGTCCCGACGACGGCGATGGGCGCGACGCTGCCACTGCTGGTCGCCGGCACGCCGGGCGGCAGCCAGCACACCGGCCGGAGCTTCGGCCGAATCTACGGCTGGAACACGCTCGGCGCCGTGGCCGGTGTGTTGATCGCCGAGATCGTCCTCATCGATCGCGTGGGTGTGGCGGGAACGGCCTGCGCGGCCGGCGCGCTCGATCTCGCCGTTGCCTTTCTGGCGGCTTCGTTATCCGCCGGCGAGACCAGACCGCCGCTGGCGTCCGCGGCCGTTGCACCGCTGCCATCCACCATTCGATGGCCGCTGCTCTGTGCTTTTCTGTCGGGCGGCCTGTTTCTGGCGCTCGAAGTTCTCTGGTTCCGGTGCCTCGGCATGTACGTGCTCAGCACGACGCTGGCGGCCGGCGTCATGCTCGCCGTCGTGCTCGCGGGGATCGCACTCGGTGGCCTGTACGCGTCGCAGCTGCTCACGCGGGGCGCGCCACGGCCCAGGACGCTGATGACGATCGCCGTCCTTAGCGGCACCTCGGTGATTTGCTCGTACCTGGCATTCCAGTACGGGACCTCGGGTGCACAAGTCGGCGACACGATGCGACTGGTCTGGTTTGCGGCGATCCTGACCGGGCCAACGGCTCTCCTGTCGGGGTGTTTTCTCACCCTGCTCGCGGACCGCGTCGGCCGTGAGTTGATCGAGCCGGCGCGGGCAATCGGCGCGCTCGCCCTCGCCAACACGATCGGTGCGGCGCTGGGGCCGCCACTTGCGGCGTTCGTGCTGCTGCCCGGGCTGGGGATGGAGCGTTCCCTGTCGCTGATCGCGGTCCTCTACGCGATCGTCGTCGCAAGACTTGCCGTGCTCGGCACCTGCAGCCTCACCCGAGTCACGCTCGCTGCCAGGATCATCGATGCGGGCATCCCCATCGTCTTCTTCATTGCGGTCGTCGTATTCACCCCGCGCAACAGCGCGATTGCGCTCGCGCGCGCGGCCAACGCCTACACGGCGGATGGAGCGACCGTCGTCGCCACGCGGGAAGGCCCGTCCGAAACGATTTTCGTGATGCAGCAACGCTGGCTCGGACAACCGGTCTACAACCGGCTCGTCACCAACGGCTTCTCGATGTCGGGCACGACGATCCCGGCGATGCGCTATATGCGCTATTTCGCCTACTGGCCGATGCTGCTCCATCAGGCTCCGCTGCGGCGCGCGCTGGTGGTCTGCTACGGCGTCGGCGTCACCGTCGCCGCGACGCTCCAGCTTCCCTACCTCACCTCCCTCGACGTCGTCGAGATCTCGCGGGACGTGGTTGCCGCGAGCGATGTGATCTACGGGCCCGGCACTCGACCGCTCGACGATCCCCGCGTCCGCCTGCACATCGACGATGGACGGTTTTTCCTGCAGACGACGAACGAGCGTTTCGACCTGATCACGGGCGAGCCGCCGCCGCCACGAACGCCGGGCGCCGTGAATATCTACACCCGTGAATACTTCCAGCTGATCCACGACCATCTCGCCGACGGCGGGATGACGACCTACTGGGTGCCGGTGGCGCGGCCCGATCCCGGCACCGACGTCAGCACGATCATTCGCGCCTTCTGCGACGTGTTCGAGGACTGTTCGCTATGGAACGGCACGCCATCGGACTTGATGCTGGTCGGCACACGGCACGCGATCGGGCCGGTGAGCGACGGCGTGTTCACGGCGCCCTGGCAGGAAGCCAGCCCTCGCGGCGCGGATGAAGGAGGTGGGCTTCGAGACGCCGGAACAGATCGGCGCGACGTTCATCGGCGATGCGGCGTATCTGCGTCAATTGACTGCCGGCACGCCGCGCGCTGACCGACGACTTCCCACAGCGGCTGCGTCCGGTATTGTCCCGGCCGTCGCTGTCCGATCCGCGCTACCGGTCCGACCCTGCGGTGATGGCGCTGTTCGAGCAGGTGATCGATCCAGCGAGAGCGCAACGCGCGTTCGCCGAATCGCCATTCATCCGGCAGCTGTGGCCGGCGGCGTTTCGCGAGCGGACACTGCCGTGGTTCGACGTGCAGCGCCGCATCAATCGCGTTCTCTGGGAAGGCAGCGCACCGCTGCGTCAAATCGAAGACCTGCACGCGGCGCTGACCGGCACGACGCTGCAGACGCTGCCGTTGTGGATGCTCGGGAGCGATGCGGTCAAGCAGCGGATTGCTGAAGGGAGCCGCGAACATTCAGCGGCGACGGAATACGCCCGCGGTATCGGCGCGCTCGCGAAGCGCGATTATCTCGGCGCGGCCGCGCATCTCGGCGAATCGGAGCGGCTCGGTTTGCAGGGCGCGACCCTGCGGCCGCTACAGGTCTACGCGATGTGTCTGGCTGGAGATATGAGTACCGCGCGCCTGCTGGCGCGCGGTCTCGACCGGACTGACCCAGACACGGTGCACTTCGCCGAGTGGATCGACCGGACGTTCGCGGTCCGGTGACCACGCAGCGATGTCGTCTTCGCGACGTTCTACGTTCTACGTTCGTCGTTCGTCGTTCGTCGTTCGTCGTTCGTCGTGCTTCCTCTGTGTCCTTCGTGCTTTGTGTCCTTCGTACCCTTTGTGTCCTTTGTGATTGATCAGAATTCCAGCTGTGCCCCGAGCTTGATCAAACGCCCCTGCAGAATCTGGGTCGGCGTCAGCCATGCACCGGTCGGACCGCCATAGGTCGTATTGACCGACAGCACGCCGCTCGAATTGAGCAGGTTGAAGACGTCCATCGACGCCTGAATACGTCCGCGCGGCAGCTGGAACACCTTACCAATACGGAAATCGAGCTGGGTCACACGCGGGCCGTAGAGTGTGCCCGGCGCAATGAGCTGCGCGGCGGCGGTACCGAGACCGAGCGGCCGTCCCAGATTCTGGGTCTGCGCGCTGGTGACGGTGTAGCGCGCCAGGATACTGCGGGCCGGCCCGATTCTGCAGCGTCGCGCCGTCGTCAATCCCCACCACGGCAGCGGATAGCTGACGAGCGCTTTGACATCGGGCTGGTACGGCGGCGACACGTGGCAGTAGAGCGTACTCGGCGTGGCGGCGGCTCCAGCGTGGCCGTGGCCCCGACGGCACAGCGTGCCGGCCGACGACGCCGAGCACGCCAGCGACCGGCGCGTAGCCGACGCGCGCCTGCCCTGCGACCGCGCAGATGTCGGTCACTTCGTGGCCGATGCTCGACGCCGCCCGACACGAAGCCGCCGCGCGCCAGCCGCGCGGTCACGTTGATGTCGTAGCCGGTGTAGACATCGCTGACGTCGCCGAAGTTGCTGGCCTTCTGCACGACGTAGAACGGCGTCGTCGCGAACGACGTGGGATTCAGATCCTGTGAAGCCGCAGATCTGATTGCCGCCGCCGCCCGGCAGACGCGGATCGGACGGCGCCGTCACGCAGAACGAGCTGTAGCTGGTCGCCGGCGGCTGCGCGGTGTTCTGGCTCGCGACGAAGTTGCCGAACGAGTGGCGCGTGAACTGAAAGTCGACCGCGACGCGCGGCGTCAACTGGTGCTGGAGGCCGGCCGCGAGTTCGGTGTCGTTCGGACGGACGCCCGAAGCCGCTGGTGATCGACGGGTCGTACTGCGCAGCGACGTTCAGCGACGCCGAGCGGCGCGTTGAGCGCGCCGCACTCGCCGTTGAGCGGCGGGATTCTGAGGTTGCAGTCCGGCACGAAATTGCCGTTCGTGTCGGTCCACGTGCGCGAGGCGCTGTTGATCGACGTGTTGACGCGATTGTTGAGCGTCGCCATGTTGGTCGATTCGCTGGCGACGTACTTGTCGTAGGCGCCGCGCACGCACGGTCTTGCCGTTCGCCGAACAGGTCGTAGGTCGCGCCGATGCGCGGCGAGATATCCTTCCAGTTCGGCACGTCGTCGATCGGCTCGTACTGGCGCGCCGCGACGAACGGAATCGCCGCGAGCGTCTGCGCCGGCACATGCGCGTTGTGGTAGTCGAAGCGCAGACCGAGGTTGAGTGTCAGCCGGTTCAACGGTCCAGCGATCCTGCGCGTAGAGCCCGAGCGCCGCGTTCAGGTGTTCGGTGTCGATCAGCGGCCGCGCGTACTCGGTGATCGTCGTCGGGATGCCGCGCAGGAACGTCCAGGCCTGCGCCTGGTTCGTGTCGTACTGGTAGTTGCGCGTGCCCCACATGTCGGCCATGCCGATCTTGAGCGCGTGGCTGCCGGTGACGTAGTTCGCCGCGAAGCGCATGTTGTACTGGTGATTCGCGGCGGTCGTGAAGACATTGGCGGCGCCGTAGAGGATGCCGAGCGCCGACTCGGTCTTCGAGATGACCGCGTCGGGGCCATAGCCGTTGATGTTGTACGGCTCGGGCCCGAAGATCCAGGTCTCGTTGTAGAACGTGAAGCCGCCCTCGAGCAGCAGCTTGTTCGGTCTGGGTGCGCGTCCAGCTCGACTGCAGCAGGTATTCGGGACTGTGCGTGAAGTACACGCCGGCTTCGGGCGAGTTCACCGCGCTGCACTGATTGCAGTCCACGAGCCGCTGATTGAAGTGGCCGTAGACCGGTGATCTTGTCTTTCGACGTGGCCTGCCACGTCAGGTTCACCGTCTCGCCGCGCGTCCAGGTGTCGCCGCCGACCGCCTGCTGTGTTCAGATCCTGCGAGTTCGGCACGAGCGTCAGTCGGATGGAACGCGTCGCCGTACAAGCAGCCGCTCGCGGTGGTGCAGTACTGCGGCGCGCCCGGCCGCAGGTTGTTGAACATGCCGGCGAGATAGCTCTGCGCGCCGTTGTAGCGGAAGCCGCCGTAGAACCACAGCTTGTCCTGGATGATCGGGCCGCCGATCGTCGGGTTGAGGTCCCAGAGCTTCTTGACGCTGTTGACCGCCTTCAGGCCCTGATTGATCGAGGTCGCCGGTCAGGTTGTTGGTCTGCAGCCCGCTCGTTCGCGAAATTCGCGAACACGGCACCGCGAAACGTGTTGCCGCCTTCCTTCGGGATGATGTTGGTCAGCACGCCGCTCGACCGCGCTTCGGCCGCCAGGCCGCTGGTCGTGACCGTCATTTCCTGGACGGTGCCGGTGTTGACGACCAGCGTCGTGTTGTAGCCGCCGCCGGTGTTGTTCATGTTGTTGAACGGCATCCCGTTCATCACCAGCGGCATCTGATCGGCGCGGCTGCCGTGGACCGAGAGCGTCTGGTAGCGATCGCCGCCGGTGCCGCCGACGTCCTGCGACGCCAGCGTCGTCTGCACGCCGGGCACGAGCACGCTGAGATTCTGAAAGCTTCGGCCGGTCGGCAGGTCGTCGATGACCTCGTGCGTCAGCGACTTCTTCTGCGTCACGCTCTGCGTGTCGATGAGCGGGCTCTCGCCCGTCACCGTCACCGTCTCGGCGACCGCGCCGACGCGCATCTCGGCGTTGACCGTCGCCGTGAAGTCGGACGTCAGGGTGATGCCCTCGCGCTTGAACGCCGTTGAAGCCGGTCGAGCGTAAACGTCACGACGTAGGTGCCGGGGCGAAAGGTTGATGATCTTGTAGACGCCCTCGCCGTCGGTGACGACGGTGCGCGTCTTCTCGATGAGGGCGGGACTGGACGCTTCCACGGTCACGCCGGGAAGCACCGCACCGCTGCTGTCTCGTGCCACGCCGCCAATCGCGCCGGTCTGTGCGAACGCCAGGTCACTCCCGAGTGCCACGAGCGCCGCTGCCAGCACGCCGAGCCTCATGAATCTGCCCATGCCTGTTCCTCCAGTCGACGAGTGAACGAAGAGCGCCGTTACCTTACAGGATTTCTATGCGCGTCAACAGGAAAGATTTACGGCCGCCGCGGCAAAACCGCGCGATTCAGTGAAGGATCCGACCGTTTGAAGCCGTGAACTTTGCCTTCAGCGCGGCCCGATCGAGCAGGACGCCCTGCAGGTACACGCTGACGATACGACGAGTGTTGTTGATGTCTTCGAGCGGGTTCGCGTCGAGCACGATGAAGTCGGCGCTCTTGCCCGCTGCCAGCGTCCCGAGATCGGCAATACCGAGCAGTTCGGCGGCGCGTGAGGTCGCCGCGACGATCGCCTGCGCCGGCGGCAGGCCCAGCTGTACCCACCGCGTCAGCTCGTGATGGTCGGCCCACCCAAACGCATGGCGCGACGCAATCCCGGCGTCGGTGCCGAGCACCAGCCGCGCGCCGTTGGCGATCATCAAGCGGCAGGTTGTTGGCGAGGATCGCTTCCCGTCTGTCGGCGTTGGGACTGCGCGGTCCGCAGTTCGTCGCACGGATCGCGCGACAGTGCGGACGGCGGATAACTCTGATCGATGAACGGATCGCCGTCGCACGCCTCGCTGCGATCGCCGAATCCGAGCACGGTGATCCAGTACGGCTTCTTCTCCCGCAGCAAGGCGAGATATTCATCGTCGAGCTTTTCGTCGCCGACGGTGTGGACGAGGACATCAACACCGGCGCGGACCACCGCCTTCTGATCCGGCATGGCGATCGCGTGCGCGTGCACCTTCATGTGGTGCGCGTGGGCCTCGGCGATGACGGCGTTGTACACCTCGGGCGTCATCTTTGGGTAGGTGCCGCGGCGATCGTCCACCCAGATCTTCACGTTCGCCAGGTGCTTCTCCGCCATCCCGCGCACGGCGGCGCGCGCCTCGGCGGCGGTGGACACTTCGTACACCGCGTGCAGCGCGTCGGTGCCCTTCTTGAGAATCGCATCAGGCCCGCCGTTGGGCGGCGCCATGCCGGGCATGAAGAAGAAACGCGACGCCGGCGGAAAATTTCCGGCGGCCTGATCCTGCACGAAACGTATCGAGGCATCGGTCGGACTGCTGCCGACCGACTGGGTAGCGGCGACTCCGTAGAACGCCTCGCGCTGAAGATGATCGAGCACGTTCGCCGGCGTGTAGTTCTCGGCGCCCCAGCTGCGTGAAGCCGTCGTAGCCGATGTGCACGTGCGCGTTGATCATCGCCGGCATCACGGTCTTGCCGGTGAGATCGACGCGTAGACCACCGGCTGGCAACGCCACCGCACCTTTGCGTCCGACCGCGGCGATGCGTCCCTCGCGCACCAGCATCGCACCGTCCTCGATCGGCGCGCTGGTGTCGCCGATGAGGAGACGGGCGCCCTCGTAGAGAACGGCTTGCGGCGGCCGGCGGACCTGGGCCGTCACCTCGAGCGAACAGAGCGACGCGATCGCGCACGCACCAGCCAGCCATTTCATGGCGCGAAGTCTAGCACCGGCGCATACAATCGAAGGCAGTTTATGAAAATCCTTTACGCTTACCTGCGGCAGTACTGGCCGCTGGTCGTGCTGGCGCTGGTCCTGGCCACCATCAATCAGGTGTTCTCGCTGCTCGATCCGCTGATCTTCCGTCACGTCATCGACCAGTACGCGACGCGGTTCCAGGAGTACTCGACCGGCGAGTTCTTCAAAGGCGTGAGTCTCCTGCTGGCGGCAGCCGTCGGCGTCGCCTTCGTCTCGCGGGTCGCCAAGAACTTCCAGGACTACTACATCAACGTCATCACCCAGCGGCTCGGCGCGCAGCTGTACTCCGACGGCATCCGCCATTCACTCGAGCTGCCCTACTCGGTGTTCGAGGATCAGCGCAGCGGCGAAACGCTCGGGCGCCTGCAGAAGGTCCGCACCGACGTCGAGAAGCTGATCACGACCAGCATCAACGTCCTGTTCACGTCGCTGGTCGGCATCCTGTTCGTCATGACCTACGCGATCAGCGTGCACTGGCTGATCGCGCCGGCGTATTTCCTGACCGTGCCGATCCTGGGCATCCTCAGCTCGGTACTCAGCCGCCGCATCAAACAGATTCAGAAGGTCATCGTCGCGGAAACCACCGCGCTGGCCGGCTCCACCACCGAGTCGCTGCGGAACATCGAGCTGGTGAAGAGCCTGGGCCTCGGCGCCCAGGAGATCGCGCGCCTCAACGGCACCACCGCGAAGATTCTCAGCCTCGAGCTGAAGAAGGTGAAGTACCTGCGCAGCCTGAGCTTCATTCAGGGTACCTGCGTCAATCTGCTGCGCACGAGCATCATGTTCCTGATGCTCTACCTGATTTACACGCGCGCGATCACCGTCGGACAGTTCTTTTCGTTGTTCATCTATTCGTTCTTCATCTTCGGGCCGCTGCAGGAGCTCGGCAACGTCATCAACGTTTATCGCGAGACCGAAGCGTCGATGAACGTCTACGAGGCGATTCTGGCGATGCCGACCGAGGCGCGGCCGGTCAAGCCGATCGCGCTGCCGGATCTACGGACGCTGGCGTTCGAGGACGTCACGTTTCAGCATCAATCGGCAGCGTCGCCCGCGGTGACCGACATTTCGTTCGCCGCCGATCGCGGCGAAACGATCGCTTTCGTCGGACCGTCCGGCGCCGGCAAGACGACGCTCGTGAAGTTGCTGGTCGGGCTCTATCAACCGCAAAGCGGGCGCATCGCCTACAACGGCGTACCCGGCAATCAGATCGACCTCGACCGGTTTCGCGCGCATATCGGGTTCGTCACCCAGGACACGCAGCTGTTCTCGGGAACGATTCGCGAGAATCTGCTGTTCGTGAACCCGGCCGCGACCGATGCCGAGTGCCTGGACGTGATGCGGAAGGCCGCCTGCGACAGCCTGCTGGCGCGAGCCGACCGCGGTCTCGACACGGTGATCGGCGAAGGCGGCGTCAAGGTCTCCGGCGGCGAGAAGCAGCGGCTGTCGATCGCGCGCGCGCTGCTGCGGCGCCCGCATCTCCTGGTGTTCGACGAAGCCACCTCGTCGCTCGACTCGCTCACCGAGGAAGGGATCGTCGACACGATCCGCGACATCGCGACCAGCGGCGACGCGATCACCGTTCTGATTGCACATCGCCTTTCGACCATCCTGCACGCCGACCGCATCCACGTCCTCGAACGCGGCCGCATCGTCGAAACCGGGCGGCACGACGAGTTGATCGCACTGAAGGGCCTGTATTACGCGATGTGGCGGCAGCAAATCGGTGAACGGCGCGGAGCCGAGGCGGTGCGAGCCGGCGCCGGACACCTGGTGGGCGCTCGTTAACCAGTCAACTCAATGCCTGGCCGCCTGCTGTTGTTCGGCCAGCACGGCTTTGAACATCGCCTCGTCGATGTCGATTTCCAGCTTGCAGCCGGCGGGATCGATAAACGGGTTGGGCCCGCCCTGTCCGAGGCGCGCGTACTTCTCCGCGAGGTTGTACATCCCGGGATGCGAACCGAGCGGCACGTCGCACGGCAACTCCCGCGACACCTTGAAGGCGTGGACGAACTCGTCGGCGATTTTCGGCGTGTCGGCGTTGTTCACCAGCTTGAAGCCCGGGTTCGTGCCGAGGCTGCCCATGATCATCACGTCGTAGCTCTTGCCGCCCTCGTCGGCTTTCAGCGTCCAGGTCGTGCAACCGCGGCTGTGGCCTGCCGTCAGATGCGCAACCAGCGTCGTCTTGCCGAGCGTGACCGTGTCGCCGTCGTGGAGCACGCGATCGATCGGGTGAGGCTTGCCGCCCGGCTTCATCGCTTCGAGCGCCGGCACGTCTTCGGCCATCGCCATCACCTGCGCGCCGGTCAACTGCTTGACCAGCGCGTCGCCTTCCTGGTGATCGCCGTGCGCGTGGCTGCCGAGCAGGATTTTCGTGTCGGAGAACTTGAACCCCAACTGCTCGATCGATTTCTGAATGGTCGGAACGTTCCGCTCGTAGGTGCTGTTGACGAGAATGTTGCCCTGCGGCGTGACGATCAGAAACGCCGCGAGGCTCTTCGTTCCAACGTAATAGATGTTGCCGATCACCTTGTGCGGCGGAAACGCCGTCGTCATGTCGTCGGGTCCGCCGATGTTGCGTTGAAACAGCGACAACTGCGTGAAGGTGTGCCCCTGCACCGTGACGGTGGGGCCGGGCGCCTGGTTGGCCCGTCCGCCGCCCGCCGGCGCCTGTCCGGCTTCGGTGACGACAGCGGCCGACAGCGCGCACGCAGCGAGCGTGATTCTGATCGCATTCGACATAGTCATCGAAGATCTCCCGGAACCAATGCCAGGACGCATTGTAACTCCGGGCGAATCGGCTGCCAGCTACTTGGTGGACATGCCGGTGACGACCGTGTCCCCGTCCTTCAACGGTCCGTTCTCGAGCTGCGTCCACTGGCCGTCGGCCAGCCCGACGTGAACATCGACCGGCGTGAACTGCGTGCCGCTGTAACGCCAGACTCGAGCGAGGTCCGCACCATCGCCTTCGGGTATCGAGGCCATGCTCCCGGTGGCGGCGAGCATCTGCGCCGGCGGGCGGAACGAGAGCGCGTTGTTGGGAATGCGCACGGTATTGTCGATCCTCGATCCGTTCAACGTGACGGTGGCGGTCATGCCCGGCCGCAGTCTTTCTCCCGGATTCGCGACCTCGATGATCGTGGCGTAGCCGATGACGCTCCCCGCCGCCAGCGTCCCCGGTGATGCCGACGCAGTGGCGTTGGTTGCGGTCGTGGTGGTCTGCTCGGCCACCGGCTGGAGCCGGACCGCCTGCACTTTGCCGGTGAAGACTTCGTTCGGGTACGACTCCACTCGAAACTCTGCAGGCTCACCCGCCTGGATGCCGCCGATATCCGATTCGTCGATGTCCACTTCGACCTGCATGCGTTCCAGATCAGCCGCGATGCTGAATAACACCGGCGCCTGGTAGGCCGACGCGACCGTCTGCCCCACATCGACGCTGCGCGAGATGACGATGCCGTTGATCGGCGACTCGATCACGGTTCGTTCGAGATTGATCTGCGCCTGCTTCACCGCGGCCCTCGCCTGATCGATGTTGGCTTTCCCGTCGGCAATCAGCGCGACGCCGGCGGCAAGATCAGCCTTGGCGCCGTCGATGGCGATCCGCGCCGCGTCGAGGTCCGATTGCGGGATGAGTTGCTTGGCCGCCAGCGCTTCCGCCCGGGTCAGCTTCATCTGTGCATCCTCGACCGCGGTTTTGAAGCCGGACAAATTGGCTTCTGCCTGCGTCTGCGCCGCGACGGCCTGCTGCTCCGACGCCTTCACCTGCTGCAGCGCGGCTTGAAACAGCGCCGGATCGATGTTCGCCAGCACCTGGCCGACGTGTACGATCGAGTTGAAGTCGGCGCCGAGCGAGGCGATCGTTCCCGAGACCTGCGCGCCAACCTGCACGGTGGTGACGGCCTCGAGCGTACCGATGGCGACCACCCGCCGCTGAATCGGGCCGGTGGTCAGCGGTGCGGTCGTCACCTGGGTCATCGGCGCGCGATGAAACCCACGCGCCGTCCAGCTGCTGATCGCGACGACGGCCAGGACACCGATCGCGGCGGCGGTACGCTTAGCCGTCATAGGCACACTCGTGCGACGACTCGCGATCGAGCCAGCGCTCGACGTAGTCGGGGCAGATCACGAGGCGCACATCGTTCTGGGTCACGTCGATCAGGTATTTGAGCGTCGGCCGATCGATCAGCGCCACTTCGCTCAGGTCGAGGACGATCGGCTGACACAACAAGCGGGCCTGATGCAGGGCGCGATCCAGGTCGGCGGCCGCGGCCGCATTCAAGGTGCCTCCTACCGCCAGTGTCACCGCGCCCGTCGTCTCGACCCGGGTCACAATTCGCATCTCGCCCTCGCAGTCTCTGTGCACGGCTGAGTTACCGCGCTCATCGTCGTTCATTCGATTAGACCAGAGCGTCGGCGCGAAAGTGGCACAGGGGCGTGAAACAACGGTGACTTCATGTCCGGGAATGTCATCCGTGGGGGTCTGATATTTACGCCGCCTTGAGCATTTTTTTTGCCTTCCACAACGAGCCGGAGGCGGTGGTGGTAGCATCAGGGTCATGGCATTCCCAGACGATCTCTCGTCACCTCGCCCGTTCCCGGCATCGGTGTCGAGCGCGGAACGCATCAACGTATTTCTGCGAGCCGTGTACGGCTGGATGGCCGCCGGGCTCGCAATCACCGCGGCGTCGGCGTGGATCATCGCGAGCTCGCCCTCGATCGTTCTCGCCATCGCCACCAACCGTCTGCTGTTCTGGATGCTGGTGGGTTCGCAGCTCGGTCTGGTGGTGTGGTTGTCGGCGCGCGTCAACAAGATGTCGGCGATGACCGCTTCGCTGCTGTTCGTCGCCTACTCGGCGCTGACCGGCGTGACGCTGTCGTTCGTGCTGCTGGCCTACACGGGCGAATCGGTGACGACGACGTTCCTCGTCACCGCCGGCATGTTCGGCGCACTGGCGTTCTACGGCACGACCACGCAGCGCAGTCTCCAGGGCATGGGACAGTTCCTGTTCATGGGGCTCATCGGCGTGGTGCTGGCGTCGGTCGTCGGCATGTTCTGGCACAACGACGGCCTGCAGTTCGTGATCTCGTTCATCGGCGTGATCGTCTTTACCGGTCTCGCCGCATACGACGCGCAGCGCCTGAAGGCGATGGCGCTGGCGGCACCGTCGGGCCCGACCGGCGCTTACGCGATCGTCGGCGCGCTCGCGCTCTACCTCGACTTCATCAACCTCTTCCTGTTCCTGCTGCGGTTTACGGGCAGCCGCCGCGACTGATCACGCTCGCGACCGATCACGATGGATCCGCGGCTCGACTACAGAAAATTCGCACCGCAGGCGCTCCAGGCGATGCTGGCGCTCGAGAGTTATCTTGGCGGCTGCGGATTCGACCCGAAGCTGATCCACCTGCTGAAGCTGCGGGCGTCGCAGCTGAACAGCTGCGCCTACTGCATCGACATGCACTCGATCGACGCACGCGCCGCCGGCGAGACCGAGCAACGGCTCTATGCGTTGAACGCGTGGCGCGAGACGCCGTTCTTCGACGAGCGCGAGCGCGCCGCGCTGGCCTGGGTGGAAGCGCTGACGCTGGTATCCGAAACCCACGTGCCCGACGCCGTCTACGACGAAACGCGGCGGCATTTCAGCGAGCAGGAAATCGTCGACCTCACCTACCTGACGTCAACGATCAATGCCTGGAACCGGCTGGCAATCGCGCTGCGCGCCGTGCCCGGCCACTATCGCGCCGCCGCCAGAGCCACCGACACCGCTACACCGAATCGAGCACCGCGATAGCAGCGTGGACCGACCGAACTCTGTCGCAAAGACCACGAAGTTCTCTTGTACGAAACGGGCTTCGTGTCTCGTGTCTTCGTGATGATTGGGTGGGGACTACTTCCGGGTAACGAGGACGTGGAAATCCGTGCCTTCCCATCGGTCGGCATCCGGCCAGTAGATGGTGAAGTCGAGCCGTCGCGTGCACGTGAGCGTGGCCGTGTCGATGTCCGCGACCCAGACGCCGAGCCCGGTATCGACGGCCGCAACGTCCTGGGTCTCGAACCAGTCGTCGATGCCGAAGTGGATTCGCGCCGGCGCGAGCGTCTCGATGCGCAGAATGCGCCCGTTGATCATGCTCCGGATCTTGTTGTTGAAGCGCCAGACCGCGAATCGCACATCGGGTGGTCTCGCCGTCACGTAGCGCGCCACGGTCTGCGGTGGCTGATCGAAGACCGCACCGTCCTGAATCGAACGCAGCAGCTTGACGTATTCCGCGTGCGCCCAGACCAGCGGCCGCGCCGATCCGGTCGCGTGGCCGGCAAAAAGCTCGCGGTCGGGAATATCCGCCGCGTCCCACACCTGTTCCGGCAGCAGCTGACTCTCGCCGGAGAACGCGTGCATCGCTGCTGCCAGTTGCTTCGGCGCGCGCGGTGCGGCCGGCGGCCAGTCTCGTAGTGTGCGCGCTCTCCCGTCGAGCAGCGGCCACGGGCGCCCGACACCGGTGCCGTCGAACGGACTGCCGTCTTCGTGCTCGCCGTAGCCGTCGCCGTTGTAGCGGCGCCAGGCCGGACCATTGGGCGTCTCGACCTTGAGCAGCGCGTCGATCACCTTCACGGTGTTGACCATGCGCGGATCGTCGGCGGCGCGAAGCCCGAAGCGCACCAGCGCGAGCGCGTCAGGGCTGACGATGGCGTCGGCGCGCGCGGAACTGTCAGCGGGCGGCCGGTTCTTGATCGGCACGAAGCCGTCCTTCGGCGACGCTGCGTCGGCCTGGTCCGGCTCTGCAACTCGGACGTAGTAGCCGTCGACGCCGCACCGTTCGGCGAGCGACGTGCCGGTGACGTACATCCAGTCGTCGAGCGACGCGTACCAGGTGTCGGCGGTTTCGCGCAGGTAGACGGCAGCGCGGCCATCGCCGTTGGCGTCCGCGGCGTCGGCCGCCACGAGCAGCGCCGCGATTTCGGCGGCGAGCGTGAACGGCGAGTAGCCGGGGTCCTCTTCCCAGCGATCCTGCGGGCTGACCGGGCCGTTGCGCACGATGAAGCCGACGCAGCGCGGCGGATCATCGGCCAGTGGCGGGCGCGCTCGCCAGGCCGGAAGCGCGCCGCATCGCATCCGCCAGATCGACCAGCAGAATCGGCAGCGCGGTCTCGTCCATCTGGATGCCGTTCCAGTACGGCGATCCGTCGAGCCACATGTTCTGGCCCAGTGGCCGTCAGCCTCCTGCGTCACCTGCAGGTACCGCAGCACGCGCCGGGCGTCTGCCTGCGCGCCGACCGCGAGGAACCCGCCCGCCGCTTCCACCAGATCGCGCGGCCACACCAGGTGATAGCCGCCGAGGTCATCGTCGCCCTTGTCGAAGCCCCACGGAATCGAGAGGCTGGCGATGACGCCGCCGCGAAACGTCTTCGCCTCGTGGACGCGGAGCACGGCGGCGCTGAATTCCACCAGAGGGCGCGCAACCGGATCGACACACTGCGGTGCGCGATCGCTTGCCGTGCCATTTCTGCCACATCGCCGATGTACTCGCCGGCGATGTCCTCGAAGCCGGTGATCAGGCTGTTGACCGCGCGCTGCGCCGCCTCCGCCGTGCGTCTCCGCCGAACACCGAGCGCGAGCACGAACGAGCCGTCGCAAGCGGCGAGATCGATCTCGCCGGTCATCGCGACGTTGCCGTTCTCGGCTCGCTCGTAGGCCTCGACGATGCGTCCGCTCGCTTCGAGCTGCTGCCAGCCGTCCGAGAACCCGACGAAGCCGACCGATCGTGACAGCCACGGCGCCGAGCACGCCAACGCCAGCGCGTAGCCGTTGCGCTCGGCGTACAGCACCGGCGTGCCCTTGTAGTCGCCGATCCATGCGGTGTTGCCCGCGCCGCGGTTACTCGAGGTGCGGCGCCAGCAGCGCGTAAAGACGATAGTCCGACAGCGCGCCACGCAGCGCGGTGAACTCGTACGCGCTGCAGCACGACGTCGGCGGACGGATCGGAGACGATGTCCTTGTCGATCTGATAGCGGCCGTCGAGCGCGATGTTGCGCAGATGAAATGCGGGAACGCCTTCCGCCATCAGCGACACGCTCGACGCGGCGTGCCGCTTCTCCTCGGAGCAGTACGACACGCCGTCGGTCACGATCAGCCCGAGATCGCGCGTGCACGCCGAGTCGACGCGCGGGTAGTAGACTTCGTCGAGGATGCCGTGGCTGAGCGTGAACCAGACGCGGCTGGCGGCGCCGAGCGCGGTGCCGACGCCGCTCTTGGCGCTGGAGGTCCAGCGTGGCGGAATACCGGGCCAGCCCGGGGCGTGGATCGAGGTCCGGTCCGGAGGATTCTTCATCGCCATCCCGACTATACCAGCGCGGCGTGGATCCTCGACCTAGGTCAATCGACGGGGCTAGACTGACGCAACCATGCGTATTCTCGCGATCGATGTCGGCGGCACCCACGTCAAGGCGCTGATGACCGGGCGGACGACACCCATCAAGATTCCGTCAGGACCGAAGATGACCGCGAAAGCGATGGTCGCGGCCGTGAAGAACGCGACCGTCGGCTGGAAATACGACGTGGTCTCGATCGGCTACCCGGGGCCGGTCCTGCACGGCAAGCCGGTCAGTGAACCGAACAATCTCGGGGGCGGATGGGTCGGGTTCAATTTCACGCGCGCCTTCGGCTGTCCGGTGAAGGTCATCAACGACGCCGCGATGCAGGCGCTTGGCAGTTATCACGGCGGCCGGATGCTGTTCCTGGGCCTCGGCACCGGACTGGGCGCGGCCCTGATCGTGGACGGCGTGCTCGAACCGATGGAGCTTGCGCACCTGCCTTACAAGAAAGGTCACACCTACGAGAAGCTACATCGGCGACGCCGGGCGCCGGCGGCTCGGCAAGGCCAAATGGCGGCGCAACGTCACCGACGTCGTGACGCGTCTGAAGACCGCGCTCGAAGTCGATGACGTGGTGCTTGGCGGCGGCAATGCCAAGCGCATGAAAACGCTGCCGCGCGGCGTCAGGCTCGGATCGAACGCCTTCGCGTTCGCCGGCGGCTATTGCCTGTGGAAGAAACGGAACCCTGCGTGACCAACATTCAATCCGATGCCCTCGTCTTCTTCGGCGCCACCGGCGATCTCGCCTACGAACAGATTTTCCCGGCGCTCCAGGCGCTGGCGCGGCGCGGACAACTGGCCATCCCCGTGATCGGAGTGGCGCTGCCCGACTGGACCGCCGATCAGCTGCGCGCGCGCGCGAGGGAGAGCGTCACCGCGCATGGCGGCGTGGACGAAGCGGCGTTCGCGACGCTCGCCTCCCGGCTCTCCTACGTGTCCGGCGACTACAGCTCGCCCGCGACATTCGAGAAGCTGAAGACCGCGCTCGGCGGCGCCACCCGCCCGCTCTGCTATCTGGCGATTCCCCCCAGCCTGTTCGGGACGGTCGCCACCGGACTCGCCGCCATCGTGCCGATCGAGCAGGCGCGCATCGTGCTCGAAAAACCGTTCGGCCGCGATCTGGCGTCCGCGCAGGCGCTCAATCGCACCCTGCATCACGCGTTCGACGAGTCGGCCCTGTACCGCATCGATCATTTCCTCGGCAAGGAGCCGGTCCAGAACCTGCTCTACTTCCGCTTCGCCAACGCGTTTCTCGAGCCGCTGTGGAATCGCGACCATGTCGAGAGCGTGCAGATCACCATGGCCGAGCAGTTCGGCGTGAAGGACCGCGGCCGCTTCTACGAGGAGGTCGGCGCGATTCGCGACGTCTTCCAGAATCACCTGCTGCAGATCATGACGCTGCTGGCGATGGAGGCGCCGGTCGCCGGCGGCGACGCCGAAGCGATCGGCGACGCCAAGATCGCGCTGCTCAAGTCGATCCGGCCGCTGCAGGTGCAGGACATCGTGCGCGGTCAATATCACGGCTATCGCGGCGAGACCGGCGTCGCTCCAGAATCGATCGTCGAGACCTACGTGGCGGCGCGTCTGGCGGTCGACAACTGGCGCTGGGCCGGCGTGCCGTTCCTGATCCGGGCCGGGAAATCGCTGCCGGTCACCGCGACCGAAGTCCACGTCAGGCTGAAGCGTCCGCCGGTGTGCGTGTTCGACGACTGCCGCGAAACCCCGAACGCCTTCACGTTCCGGCTCAGCCCGAGCGTCTCGATCGCGCTGCGCGCGCTGGCCAAGCGCCCGGGCACGGCGATGGTCGGCGAGCCGGTGCGCATGGTCGAACACCATCACGGCGTCGACGAGATGAAGCCCTACGAACGCCTGTTGGGGGACGCGATGCGCGGCGATCACTCGCTGTTCGGCGATCAGGCGGGCGTCGAGGCATCATGGCGCATCGTCGACGGCGTGCTGGACGAAAAGAACGCCCCGCAGATCTACAACCAGCACAGCTGGGGACCCGACGCAGCCGACGCCCTCGCGGCCGATGTCGGCGGCTGGATCAACCCGCGCGCCCAGCATTGAGCCTGAGAGAAGAACTCTGCGGTCTGTGCGACTCTGCGTTGATCGTCGTCGATCGCAATCCAGGGCGGCGGAATCGTGCATACTTCCGAGGTGCCGATCGCGTCTGATCCCACGCCAGTCGAGCCGTCGCCGGCATCGTGCCCGCTGTGCGGCCAGCCGAATGCCTGCGGTCAACTCGCCGGCGCCACTGAGTGCTGGTGCATGACGACGAAGATCCCCGCGGCGGCGCTCGACGCGATTCCGACAGAGTTGCGGGGCCGTGCGTGCATCTGTCAGGCGTGCGCGAGCAAAGCGGCTTCGACCACGGGCGGCGAATGACCTGGGAGGTACTGAGCGCTCAGACCAACGCCACCATTCGCCGATGGGGCCGCTTCGTCGTCGCCGATCTGTCGGGCGCGCATCGCACCATCACCACCTCGGTCAGGAACGGCGGCCAGGCCGAACACGTGCGCCATCTCGTCAACCATCAGAGTTGCGAAGGGTCCGGACACGACGCGCGCTTTCAGGTGATTACCGGCCTTGGACAAGAGGCGTATCACGACCGCGTCTGCGACGAAATCGACCTGGATTCGTCGGCCACGGCGGTGATGGGCACCGCCGCCAACATGAACTACGCGGCGGTCGCCACCGAGGAAGACGCGGGCATCATCGTCACCGCGGTGGTCACGGCCGGCGTCGCGACCAATGCCGTGTGCGCCGGCGACCCGGCGAGCTGGCGCGAAACGCCGGAGGGCATGGCGAAAGTGGCCGCCGTCGCCGGCACCATCAACACCGTCCTCCTCGTCAATCGACCGATGACCGCCGCGGCGATGGCCCGCACGATCGCGACGATGACCGAAGGCAAGAGCGCGGCACTGCAGCGCCTGGCGGTACCGAGTTGCTATTCGAGCGACCTCGCGACCGGAACCGGGACGGATCAGTTCTGCATCGCCGCACCGCTGCAGGGCGATCCGCCGCTGACGTCGGCGAGCCCGCACATGAAACTCGGCGAGATGACTGGCGCGGCGGTTCGTCGCGCGACCGGCGAGGCGATCCGCTGGCAGAACGGGCTCGAAGCGAGTCTGACCCGCGGCGTCTTTCACGCGCTGGGCCGCTACGGTGTCAAAGAGGCCACCGTGTTCGACGACCTGGCGCCGCTGCTCGCGGCGGGCGACCTCGAGCTGTTGAAGCGGAACAGCAAGGCGGCGTTCTACGAGCCGCTGGTCGGCGCGGCCGCCCATGCCCTTGCCACCGTGCTCGACCGCGTCCGCCACGGAACGATTCCGGCGTCCGCGGCGCCGGATGCGATCGTCCAGCAGGCCGCGACGCTGGCGGCGTCTCTCGCCGCCAACCCTGACGGGTGGCCGGAGTTTCGCGCCCGCCTCCATCAGTTGCCGGACAAGGATCCAAAGTCGCTGGTGCTCGCCGCGGTCGCGTTCGGCTGGACGGCGAAGTGGCAGGCGCACTGATCGCACCGCTTCTGCCCGACCCGACGATCCTGTTGATCGCGGTCGCCGTCGATCTGGCACTCGGCGATCCGGTGTACCCGCTTCATCCCATCCGCATCATCGGTTCCACGCTCTCTGCGATCGAGTCGGGCCTGCGCCGCATGGGCGCGGACGGCTACGGCGGCGGCATCCTGCTCTTCGCGGTGTTGTCCACGACCGCGACGCTGCTGGTGGCGGCGATCGTCGTGGGCCTGACCCGCGAGAGCCCGGCGCTCGGACGCGTCGCTCACGGTTTCTTCGTCTACAGCTTCCTCGCTCTTGGCGATTTGATCCGGCACATCTGGCGGGTCGAGGGCGCGCTCGTCTCGGGCGACCTCCCAGAAGCGCGGACGCGCGTCACGGCCCTGGTCGGGCGCGATGTGGATCGCATGGACGCCGCCGCCTGCCGCCGCGCCGCGGTCGAAAGCCTGAGTGAGAATCTCACAGACGGGTTCACCAGCCCGCTCGCGTGGTACGCCGTCGCCGGCCTGCCCGGCCTCGTCGTGTTCAAGGTCGTCAGCACGATGGATTCGATGGTGGGATACAAGACGCCGCGTTATCTCGAGTTCGGCTGGTGCGGCGCCAGGCTCGACGACGCGATGAACTATGTGCCGGCGCGGTTGACGTGGCTGCTGATCGCGGCGGTGGCTGCGGTCCTGCCCTGCTGCTCCGGCCGCAAGGCGTTTCGGATCGGTCTCGCTCAGCACGCCGTGCTGCTCGGCCCCAACTCCGGCTGGAGCGAAACCGCCACGGCCGGCGGGATTCAGCGGCGGCTGGTCGGACCGATCTGGATGGGCGGACAGCTCGTCACCGACGTCTGGATCGGCGACGCCGACGATCCGGCGGCGGCGACTCACGACGATGTCATCCGCGGTGTGACGCTGGTGACCGCGAGCGGCCTGGCCGCAACCGTGCTCGTCGCGAGCGTGCTGGCGTTCGTCGCACTGCGCGGCTGACGCCGTGTGGCGATTCCGCCACGACTCTTTGGCGTGGCGCGCGCCGCCGGAAGCCAAGCCCTGGTCTTCTGTGATAGCGTGCCGGCGCATGAATCGTCTGCGCCTCACCGTGTTCGGGGGTGTCTCGGCAATGGTGATCGGCATGTCAGCCGCCGCATCGTCTCAGACGCCGCCGGCGGCGACGGCCAAACCGGTGGGAACGCTCGCGCAAATCATGCGCGGCATCTACTTCCCGGCCTCGAACCTGATCTTCGACGTCCAGCAGAACGATCCGGGCGTGGCCAGGAAGAAAGGCGACGGGACCGATTCGACGACCGACAAGTTCGTCAATCTCTATCCGGGCTGGCAGGTGGTGGAGAACGCCGCGATCGCACTGACCGATGGCGTGGACCTGCTGATGACCCCGGGCCGCCTGTGCGAGAACGGCAAGCCGGTCCCGGTCGATCGGGCCGACTACAAAAAGTTCGCGTCGCAGATGCGCGCCGCCGGCATCACGGTGCTGCAGGCCGCGCGCGCGCAGAATCAGGACAAGGTGTCGGAGGCGACCGGCGATCTGACCGATGCGTGCACGGCCTGTCATCAGATCTACCGGCGCGGCCCCGCGGAAGGCGCGTCAAGATGCACGGCGCCGGACTAGAAGCATCGCACTACGACGCGATTCGCGCGAGAGCCCGGCCAAGCACCTGCCAGGCGAGCACGAACGAGGTGACCGAGAGCGCCGCTCCACCGAGCATGAACGCGATCATCACGATGTCCCACAGCGGACGATGACCGTAGAGCCACGGAAAATCGAGCGAGTGCAGTCCGTGATACAGCCATCGCGATACCCAGTCGCGTGAGCTGTAATGGCCCACCACCGTTGCGGTCTCGAGGTCCACGTAGAGCCGGCTCTGTTCTGGATCGTCCAGCGTGATCAGCGTCACCGGCAATGGAAGCCGGTGACGGCGATCCAGGTAGTACGCGTCGTAGCGTTCGAGGAGCCGGCTGCTGACGCGGCCGATTGGGGTCAGCGCGTTGGTCACGAGCGCTTCAATCTTCCGTGGATCGAACCCAGGCCGCACCTGCCCGTCGAGCGTCACCACTCGCGTCTCGCCGCCCTCGAGGTGAGCGATGTAGAGCGAGTCGCCGGCGAACGTTGTCAGCTCCAGTTCTTTGATCGGCGTGCCGGCGAGGCGTGCCAGGGCCGCGCTCGGCGGGAAGCGCTCGAACGCGTCGATGTCGGGCCGGCCGCGCAACGCACGAACCAGCGTCGATCGCGCCTCGTCTTCGCCGCTGCCGCGTCGCGATGGAAGAGGCTCCATCGACAACATTCCGCTGAACGCCCACGTCACCGCCGCCACGCCGACGATCAAACCGAGGATGGCGTGCCACCGCTTCGGACCGCGATACGGCAGGCTGACCGCGGCGCCATCCACCCGGTAGCGCCGGGACGGCGAGTACATCCAGATGCCGAGGACCAGTCCGAGCATCGCCGCCACCGCGCCGATGCCGGAGACCCAGGTCACGACGGCGTTCCACAACGATGGGCGGCTGCGAAGCGGCGTGAAGTACAACCAGTGCGGAATCGGACCGAGATACGCCTGGAGACGCGAGGTCGGTGTCGTGAACTGCACGATCTCGCCCGAGCGCGACGACACGTACACCTGATCGCCGTTCGGCCACGCAAACCGCGTCAGCGGCCGCAACCCGCGAACGGTTTGCACCGTCCACTGGTCAGCTTCGTCGAGGATCGCCACCTTCGCCGCCGACGCGGGTTGCGCCACCCAAGCCGAGGCAATCCGCAGCGCCATCGCGTTCGAGACGTCGAGCTGACGCTCGCCGGTATCGGCATAGACGATCTCGTCAACACCGTTGATTCGGACGCGATACACGGGGCGACCATCGAAGGTATTCAGTCGGACCGCGGATGGCGGCGAGCCTCCCAACGACGCGACGGCGACGGTCGCCGGGATTCGGATCCCAGACGCCTCGAGCGCGGGCGAGCGTTCGAGGCGATCCGCGGGCGTGACGCTGGGAAAGTCCCAGTACATCATGCCGATGCCCGAGGCGAACCACAGGGCGAACAACGGGGACAACGCGACGCCGAGCCAACGATGAACGACGATCAGGAGACGCTTGAGCGACATACGACGTGCACGTATCCTGACCCGCGGCCCTCGTCGAGACAAGCGATCTGTTTCCGCGCTGCCGGATTCGCATAGCACCTGCCGATTCCACCGGCTATGTTCACCCTCACGACATGCCCGCGGTTCATCGAGTGTCCCTTGCGGCGACGTTCGCGTTCGTCTGCGCCACGTCGCGAATGGTTCCGGCTCAGGCGCCGGCGCTGCCGCCGGACATCGACTGGGCGATGCAGAACGGAGGCTTCTCCGCGGCCGACGTGGCATCGCTGCTGGGCGGCGAGGTGGTCACCCACACCCAGACCGATGCCGAGCACCTCGAAGCGGTGGTGATGTCAGCGGTGCGAATCAGGACGACGAAGGAGCAGGCGGTCAGCTATTTCCATCAGCTGGTGTCATACGAAGACGGATCAGTGACGTTGCGATACGGCACGTTCGCGAACCCGCCGAAGGAGGCGGACGTCGCTCGCCTGACGCTCGACAGCGACGATATCGCCGACCTGCGTAATTGCCGTCCGAAAGACTGCGGCGTTCGAATCGGTGCCGCCGGTGCGTCGGCGCTCGGCGCCGCGGTCGACTGGCGCGCACCGGATGCCAGCGAACGCGCGTCGGCGTGGGTGCGCCAGCGGCTTGCCGCCTACGCGGCCGCCTATCTGAAGCAGGGCGACGCCGCACTCGTTGTATACGACGATCAGTCGCAGCCGGTGAAGCTCCAGGACATGTGGAAGGGAATCGTCGATCGATCGCCGGCGATCGCGATGTATGCGCCGCCGCTGCAGCGCTACCTGACCGGTTTTCCCGAGGCGGCTCTGCCGGGCGCGACCGACGAGTTGTACTGGGACCAGGAACACCTGACCAGCCTCAAGACCATCACCGGCATCACCCACATGGTGACGTGGCGCGATCCGCAGCGGTCCGACCGCGCGCTGGTTGCGCAGAAGCAGATCTACGCCAGCCACTATTTCTACGGCTCGCTGGCGGTCACGTTGTTCCTGCAGGACATGCGAGAGGCCGCGTCGCCGACCACCTACCTCGTCTACGTCAACCGATCGCGCGGCGATCTGCTGAAAGGCGGGTTCGGCGGTCTGCGGCAGCGTCTCGCCGAACAAATGGTGAAGGATTCAGCCAGTCAGATGCTCGGCGCCATCAAGACCGCGCTGGAGCGATGAGGGTAGGATTGGACATGAGCAACTCCTGCGAGCACCTGCGCGCAATACACGTCGTCAAGCACGCGAAGAAATATGAATGCGAAGAGTGCGTGAAGATTCACGCGCGGTGGCTGCATCTGCGGACCTGCCAGGAATGCGGCGTGACGCTGTGTTGCGACGACTCGCCCAACCGGCACGCCAGCAAGCACGCGAAAGCGACCGGCCACCCGGTGATCGCGTCGGCGGAGCCGGGCGAGCGCTGGTTGTACTGTTTTCCCGATGACCGGTTCGTCGAATACTGACACCGACTGCGTGTGGCTGACACCCGTGGTGTCTGGCTTCGGCCGGACCGCAGAGCCCGCCTCGCACGCGGGCCGTCACGCTCGCCTTCCTCAGCGTCCGCTCATCCTGAGCAGTACAATCCCCGCAACCACCAGCACGACACCCGAGACTTTCGCGATCGAGCTGTGTTCGTTGAGGAGGATTGCGCCGAGCGCGTACGCCGTGACGGCCTCGAGACCGAGCACCACGATGTAGGTGACGCTCATCGGCTCGTCGCGCATGGCGACGGCCTGCAGCGCGGCGCCGATGCCGAACAGGACGAACAGCAGCACGCTCGGCAGCGGACGGGTGAGTCCCGCCGACAGTTTCATACAGTAGCCGCCGACGCTGAACGCGAGAGCTGCCAGGATAACCTGGACTGTGAACACGACCGACGCTCCGATCTCCACAACCGTTGCCGCCGCACTGCCTGGACACCGTCGGTCCTCAGAGCGGAAGCCGTTGAAGCTCGAAGCATAGCTGGTCATGTACGTGCTGCCGCTCAAAAATCCCGCCGATCGCCGCTCGGGAGGCTCAACGGCAGCGTGACCGCCATCCTTTCAAGCTCGACTGCAGTCATACCGTCCTTTCACCAGCTTGCGCGTCCCCACGGCGTCGCACAGAATGCAATGTCGTTCTGTTCTGAGAGGAGATCGCAATGGCGAAGGCAAAGAAGGCTGTTCCCGACGGATATCACACGGTGACGCTGGCGTTGACGCTCGACAACGCAGCGGAAGCGATCGACTGGTACAAGAAAGCGCTTGGCGCCGAAGAGGTCGCGCGCGCCAGCGGTCCGGACGGCAAAATCATGCACGCCGAAATCCGCATCGGCGATTCGCGAATCATGGTCAACGATCCCATGATGGGCGCGAAGGGCCCACAGGCCTTTGGCGGGTCGCCGGCGTCGCTCTGGCTCTACGTCGAGGACTGTGACGCGCTCTTCAACCGCGCCGTCGCCGCCGGCGCCACCGTGCTGCCCGGCATGGGAGCGATGGCGGATCAGTTCTGGGGCGACCGCTCGGGATCGTTCTCCGATCCGCACGGCTACCGGTGGACGATCGCCAGCCACAAGGAAGACCTGACGCCCGAGGAGATGCAGCAGCGTCAGGCCGCGTTCATGAAACAGTTTGCCCCGGCGGCAAAGGGCTGAAGCCACGTGTTGAGCCGATGACGGCCGCACCCACACTGCTCGCGCGCATCGACGCCTACTGGCGCGCCGCCAACTATCTGTCGGTCGGCCAGATCTATCTGCTCGACAATCCGCTGCTGCGCGAGCCGCTGCGGCCTGATCACATCAAGCCGCGGCTGCTCGGGCACTGGGGGACGACTCCCGGCCAGAACTTCATCTACGCGCACCTCAATCGGATCATCAACGAGCACGACCTCGACATGATCTACATCTCCGGGCCCGGGCACGGCGGCCCGGCGCTGGTCGCCAACACCTATCTCGAGGGCACCTACAGCGAGGTATATCCGGCGATCTCGCGCGACGAAGGCGGGCT
This sequence comes from uncultured Acidobacteriota bacterium, assembly GCA_963711765.1. Classification (GTDB taxonomy): domain Bacteria; phylum Acidobacteriota; class Vicinamibacteria; order Vicinamibacterales; family CAVVIG01; genus CAVQFC01. Next base: position 1,456,662 of record CAVQFC010000002.1, read on the forward strand.
GCGGATGTTGTTCCGGCAGTTCTCGTTTCCGGGCGGCATCCCGAGTCACGTCGCGCCGGAAACGCCGGGCAGCATTCACGAAGGCGGCGAGCTCGGCTACTCGCTCAGCCACGCCTTCGGAGCGGTGCTGGACAATCCGCGACCTGATCGCGGCGTGCGTGGTCGGCGACGGCGAAGCCGAAACCGGTCCGCTGGCAACCGCCTGGCACTCGAACAAGTTCCTGAATCCGGTGCACGACGGTGCGGTGCTGCCCATTCTGCACCTCAACGGCTACAAGATCGCGAACCCGACGGTGCTCGCGCGCATCTCGCGCGAAGAGCTCGATCAGTTTCTGCGCGGCTGCGGCTGGACGCCCCACTTCGTCGAGGGCAGCGATCCGGCGACCATGCACGCGCTGATGGCCGCTACGCTCGACGAGGTGACCGCGGATGTTCGTCGGATTCAGAAGGCCGCGCGAACCCGGGGAGACGCGACGCGACCGCGCTGGCCGATGATCGTGCTGATCAGCCCGAAGGGATGGACCGGGCCCAAAGAGGTGGACGGCATCAGGATCGAGGGAACGTTTCGCGCCCATCAGGTGCCGCTCAATTCGCCGCGCTCGAATCCGGCGCACCTCGAACAGCTGCAATCGTGGCTGCGAAGCTATCGGCCCGGGGAGTTGTTCGACGCCGCGGGCGCGCTGGCGCCGGAGCTCGCGGCGCTGGCGCCGGTTGGCAACCGGCGCATGGGCGCGAACCCTCACGCCAACGGCGGACTGCTGCTGAAAAATCTCCGGCTTCCCGATTTCCGCGACTACGCGGTGACCGTGACCGCGCCGGGCGCCGTCGATGCCGAGGACACTCGCGTCCTCGGCGCCTTTCTGCGGGATGTCATCGTCGCCAACGCACCGGCTCGCAACTTCCGCATCGTCGGCCCGGACGAAACCGTGTCGAACCGGCTCGACGCGGTGTTCGCCGCGACCAACCGTCAGTGGGACGCCGACACCGTTGCCGGCGATGAGTGGCTCGCCCCCGAGGGCCGCGTCATGGAGGTCCTCAGCGAGCACCAGTGCCAGGGATGGCTGGAAGGGTATCTCCTGACCGGACGGCACGGCCTGTTCAACACCTACGAAGCGTTCACCCACATCGTCGATTCGATGTTCAACCAGCACGCCAAGTGGCTGGCGGTGACCCGCGGACTCCCGTGGCGGCGGCCGATCGCGTCACTCAACTACCTGCTGTCGAGTCACGTGTGGCGTCAGGATCACAACGGCTTCACGCACCAGGATCCCGGCTTCATCGATCACGCCGTCAACAAGAAGGCGGAAGTGGTTCGCGTTTATCTCGCGCCTGACGCCAATTGCCTGCTCAGCGTCGTCGATCACTGCCTGCGCAGCCGCCACTACGTCAACATCGTCGTCGCCGGAAAACATCCGGCGCCGCAATGGCTGACCATGGATGCCGCAGTCGAGCATTGCGCGGCCGGTATCGGGATGTGGGAGTGGGCGAGCACCGATCGCGGCGGCGAGCCCGATCTCGTGATGGCGGCGGCCGGCGACGTGCCGATGCTCGAGACGCTGGCCGCCACGGCGATCCTTCGGCACCACCTGCCGTCTCTCAAAATTCGCGTCGTGAACGTCGTCGATCTGATGCGGCTGCAACCGGAGCGCGAGCACCCACACGGCCTGAGCGATACCGACTTCGATCAGCTGTTCACGCGCGACAAGCCGATCATCTTCGCCTACCACGGCTACCCGTGGCTGATTCACCGGCTGACCTACCGGCGGACGAACCACGCCAACCTGCACGTTCGCGGCTACAAGGAAGAAGGCACGATCACCACGCCGTTCGACATGGCGGTCCTGAACGACCTCGATCGGTTCCACCTGGCCGGTGACGCCCTCGATCGTCTGCCGCAGCTCGGCGCCAGCGTGGCCTACCTGAAGCAGCGCCTCGCCGAACAGTTGAACGAGCATCGGACCTACATCCGCCGCTACGGCGAAGACATGCCCTCGATTCGCGACTGGCGATGGCCGCTGGGCGGCTGACCATCAATCTGTCGGATAATCGTCGGCCAAAGGGGTCATCCTGATGCATCGATCGTTCATCGTCGCGTCCATCGCGCTCGCGTGCCTCGCCTCGGTCGAGGCGCAGGCACCGCCAATCGTCCACGAGCTGGGGATCAAGTACGTGCGCGACAGCGAGGAATACGCGGCCCTGACCCGTCAGGTGTATCGCCTCGCGAGCGATGCGGTGCAGCGATCGAGTCAGGCGAATTCGACTCGTCGTTGGGCCGTCGTGATGGATATCGATGAAACGGCGCTCGACAACTCGACCTATCAGCTCGATCGCGCGTCGTACGGTCTGCCCTTCGACGATGCCTCCTGGAATGCGTGGGTACTTCGCCGGGCCGCGGCGGCAATTCCCGGCGTGGTGCCGTTCATTGCCGGCGTCCGTCAGGCCGGTGGACACGTCGCCTGGATCACCGATCGCGATACTACGACCGTCGAGGCGACGCAGGCCAACCTGACCGCGGTGGGCTTGTGGAACAGCGACGACCGTTTATGCCTCAAGGATCCGAAGGACCCACAGCGCAACAAGGCGGTGCGCCGGGCCGAGGTCGTCAGCGGCAAGGGCGCGTGCGCCTGGGAGGGCACGCCGATGACGGTGACCGCGTTCCTCGGCGATCAGATGAGCGATTTTCCGCAAAAAGGCGAGTCGTTTCCGAACATCGGAGACGAATCGTTCGGACGTGCCTGGTTCCTTCTGCCGAATCCGATGTACGGAGGCTGGACCACCAAGGTTACTCGAGTGCTGCAGCCGTAGGATACGATACCGCCCAATCCGATGACTTATCGACGCATTTTCGCCTGTTCGATTCTCGCCGTCATCACGATCGCACCGCTCGCCGCGCAGGATCGCACGATCGATCTCTTGCGCCAACTGACCGACACGCCGGGCGCGCCCGGCTTCGAAGAGCCGATCCGCAAGGTGATGGTCGATCAGATGAAGCCGTTTGCGGCGTCAATCACGTTCGACGGGCTCGGCTCGATCATCGCGACCCAGGGAACTCAGGGTCCACGCGTGATGGTGGACGCCCACATGGACGAGCTGGGCGGCATCGTCCGGCGCGTGACCCCGCGCGGGTTGTTGACGATGCAGATGCTGGGCGGCTGGCTGGATCAGGCGCTGGTCGATCAGCGATGGATCATCGTGGGCTCGAAAGGTCCGGTCCATGCGGTGACCGGCATCCGCGACGTGCACGTGGTCCCGCCGGACGAACGGACGCGCGTGTACTCGCGCGACAGCCTGTTTCTCGACGTTGGCGCAAAGGACGAGGCCGAAGTGGCCGCGATGGGTATCGGGCCCGGCGATCAGGTGGTGCCGGACGCGCCGTTCACGGTGATGAACGGCACCAGTAACTATCTGGCGAAGGCCTGGGACGATCGCGTCGGATGCGGGGTCGTGATCGAAGCGATGCGCCGCCTGGCGACGCTGCCGCACGCGAACCAGATCGTCTGGACGATCACCACGCAGGAGGAGGTCGGCTTGCGCGGCGCCCACACCGCTGCCGACGTGGTCAAGCCGGAACTGGCAATTGCGATCGAAGGCGGCATCACCGGGGACGTGTTTCCGGGGCGGCCCGAAGAAACGCAGGTGCGGCTCGGCGGCGGGCCCGGCCTGTTTCTGTACGATTCGTCAGCCATCCCCAATCTGAAGCTGACGCAGTTCGTGAAGCAGACGGCGAAGGACAAGAACGTCCCGCTGCAGCTCGATCTGGTTCAGGGCTATGGCGACGATTCGGCGGAGCTGCAGAAGAGCAACGGCGGCGTGCCGACGGTCAACCTGGTGGTGCCGATCCGCTACACGCACTCGCACAACGGCATCATGAACCGCCGCGACTTCGATCAGATGGTCGATCTGCTGGTCGCGCTTCTGCAGAAGCTGGACGCGTCAACCGTGGCGAAGGTGCGGGATTTCACTCCCTAGGACCGCCTGCCTGCCACGACAGGCTCTCGGGCGATGCGCGGAGAGCTGCCAATCACCGGTGAGCCCACTGTTCACCGTATGACGGAGGTCGGCGGATGAAGACGATCGTTCGACTGGCTGTGATGGTCGCGATACTGACGCTCGGTCCGGCGCTGTCCGCGTCGATGCCGATGCGTATCGCGCTGATGGTCGACACCAGCGCGGCCACCAGCACCTCGATGACGCTGATTCGCGAGGGTGTCGTCGCCTTTCTCGACGCGCTGCCGCCCGAGCACGAAGTGCTGCTGGTCTCGACCGGGCGACGAACGCAGGTGCGGGTCCAGCCGACCACCGACAGAAAAAAACTGATCGACAGCGCCCGCGGATTGTCGACCGACAACGGCCCGACGCCCCTGATCGACGGCCTCCTCGAGGTGGACAGCCGGTTCCTGCGGAAAACCACCGGCCAATGGTGCGTGTTCGTGGTCGTCACCGGCGACGGCTCCGAGAGCAGCACGGGCACCGACGAGCAGGCCTTCAACAAATGGCTGACGGAGGCCGTGAAACGCGGCATCTCCGCCAGCGCCATCGTGCTGAAAACGTCGGGAACCGGACTGCCCGAGCTGGTCGCCTCGACACTCGTCAAGGCGACCGGTGGCCACTACAACGTGATGAGCAACGGGAGCGGCCTGCCGGACGCGATGAAGCAGCTGGCTAACGAACTGGCCTACGACGCGGTTCGAAAATCAGCGAGCTGAATCCCGACGCAACCGCTTCTAGCGGACGCTGCCGGCGGCAGAGACGTTCAGGTCGGCAGCCATGCGCACGAGATCGGCAACCGAGTCGGCCTTCATCTTCAGCAGCACGCGGCGACGGTGAATCTTGATGGTCGGCTCCGCCGCTCCGAGGTCCGAACCGATCTGTTTGTTCAACTGCCCGCTGATGAGGTGGGCGAACACTTCGCGCTCCCGCACCGTCAGCGCCTTGTAGCGCTGGTGCAGATCGCGTTTCCGCGCCCGCACGGCCCGGTCATCGCCGTCACGTAAGAGCGCCCGCGACACCGCATCGAGAAGTTGATCGCCGTCTGACGCCTTGGTCAGGAAGTCGAGCGCGCCGGATTTCATAGCCCGGACCGAGTCTTGCAGTTTTCCATGGCCACTGAGGAAAATAATCGGCAAGGGCTCCTCACTGGCCGCCACTTGCTGCTGAAGGTCGAGGCCGCTCAACCCTGGCATCTGCAGATCCAGGACGATGCAGCCTGGAGTGTGCAGGGAACCAGAATCGAGGAACTCCGTGGCACTGGCATGGGCCCGGGCGACGTGGCCGGCCGCCTGCAGAAACCGGACAGTGGCGCTGCGCGCAGACGGATCGTCCTCGACGACGTGAACCACCGGGACCGGCGCGGCCGAAACCTTGGCGCCCGTGTTTGCTTGAACCATCCGACGCTAATCTAGAGGTTGTTTCGGCCGGGCGACACTGACAATATTTGCAGTTCCTTTATGGGCCGGCTGGTCAATGGAGTGAGGGATTCAGGAGTGAGTGAAGGAGGTCGATCAGAACGCCGGCGTCCGAACCCTTGGCCATGTACGCGAGGCAGCCGTTGAGGCTGGCCTGCTTCCGGAACTGCGGATCGTCGAACGCCGTCATCAGGATGACCGGCACGTTCGCGCTGCGGGACTTCAGGATCCCCTGCAATTCGAGGCCGGACATCCCGCCGAGGTGGATGTCGAGGACGTAGCAGACCGGATCGACGCTGAGAGGTACGGCGAGAAGCTCCTCTGCAGAGCCGAAACTGATTGGGAAGTATCCGCCAGCCCTCAATAATCGGCTGAGGGCTGTGCGGCAGGCGGTGTCGTCTTCAACGACGACAACGGTGGGGCAGTCCGACATTACTGACAGATTTTACAGTGTCGACACACACCGTCAAATCATCCTTAGGGTGTATTTGCCTTTCTGGCCACTGGCAGGGATCGGAGCGTGTTCGACTCGAGCTGTCAGAATTGGACGACTTCGAACGGTCGCATCATTTCGTTGTCGCCGTGCTCGAGAATGTGGCAGTGCCACATATAGCGGCCGGCGTACCCTCAAATCGAACGATGATGCGCGTGATCATTCCCGGATCGGCACGGACCGTATCCTTCCAGCCAGCCTCGCTCGGATCGGCCGGCAGCGGCGGACCCGTAAAGACGATGCGGCCGTTCGTCTGGTAGTTGAACGGATCGAAGTTCCGGCGGTCGAGGACCTGGAACCGCACGAGGTGCAGGTGAATCGGATGTGAGTCGTCGGTGAGGTTCACCAGGTTCCAGATCTCGGTCGTGCCGAGCCGGCACTGCTCGCGTGACCGGCATGTGCCAGCGGGTCCGATTGAGGAGCATTCGCATCGGTCTCGCCAGCATGTCATCGTCCTGGCTCGAGCGTCTGGTTTCTCGTGCGCGCGACCGCCGACGGATCGAGCGTTTCAATGGTGCGGAGGGTCTGCGGCAGCGTGCTCGGATCGGGAACGGCGGTGCCGGACACTCGAAACTGCAGAACCGGTAATCCATCGTTTTCGACGACGATCTGCTTGCCTTTGTGATCGGCGAAGTCAACGACGACATCGACCCGTTCCGCCGGCGCCAGCCGGATGCGATCGATGCCGACGGGGCGAGCCATCAGTCCCTGATCGGTGGCGATTTGGTGGATCACGGGGCCGTCCGCGATCGCCAGCCGAAGAAACCGCCCGTTCGACCCGTTGATCACGCGGAATCGATACTTGCGCGGTTCGACGTCGAGATACGGAAACAGCTTGCCGTTGATCAGAACCGCGTCGCCCGTTGCATCCTCGACCCAGGGCGATTCAGGTTTGCCGGAGGTCGGGTAATCAAGCTGTCCGTCCGAACGCAGTGACCGATCGCAAACGAGCAACGGCACGTCGTATCGTTCCCGAGGCAGGTTCAATGCGTCTTCGTCCGGGTCGCGGATCAGGTACACCCCCATCAGACCCGCATACACGTTCAGCCGGTTAATCCCCATCGTGTGATCGTGATACCAGAGCGTCGCGGCGGCCTGATCGTTGGGATAGTAATAGCTCGCTGATGCGCCACTCTCGAACCACTGGTCCGGATATCCATCGTGCTCGGGCAGGACCTTCGCTCCGTGGACGTGGACAACGGCGCGATTCTCGGACTTGTCGGCTTCGGCGCCGTGCAGCGTGTGATCGATCGGCAGGAAATGTTTCTTCGGCAGTTGATTGACCCAGTCGATCCACAGACCCTTCCCGCGGGTGGCTTCGAAGGTCGGTCCTGGAAACGTCGACCCGAAGCTCCAGAATCGGGTCGGCGGCAGATCCCGGTGGACGCGGGCTTCGACCGCGCGCATCGCCACCCGGTAGTATGTCGTGTCGGGCGCCGGATGATTGCGCGTGCCGGCTGGCTGAGCCCGCCCTGGAATCGGCAACGCATCGACGAACTTCGCGAGGCTGTCCGCGCGCAGCACGGACTCGGCCGCCCGCGCCGGACGCACCGGCGTCGCGCCGCGGCGACGCCAGCGCATGCCGCCGCGGCACCACAGCGTCGAAGAAACCTCGCCGGTCACGACAGCCGTGGTCGGCTCTCGCTGAGAAACGTCGAAGAAATGGCAACGCGTCTGCGCGCTTCGCACTACGCTCAGCGCCGGTGGCGACTGGTCAGCGCCGGCCGGCTGATCGGCGCCGGTGCCTTCGTCCAGGAACAGGAAGTCGGTCGCGTCGCACCGATTCTTGTGATCGAAGAACGATTGATGGTCGTCGCCGCCGAAATCGAACATGCTGTCGATCGAGTTGGCGACCGCATCGAACGAACCGTCGCCGATTCTCTGGCCGCCCAGCCAGTAGTCCTCGATGAAGCGGAGGACTGAAGACTGATCGGTCACGGTATGGTCGACGAAATTCTTCTTCGACCAGGGCGAGATGACCAGCATCGGCTGGCGCGGCCCGTAGCCGCAGCGTCCCTGCGCGTGCGCCACGCCGGCCGGACCCGGCAGTGCGGTGGTCGGGCCGTCAGCGCCGCACTGGCCGACGCCGGTCGTCGGATCGAGCGGGCTGGTCAGCACGTCCTGTGCGCTGGTCGAGTGATTGACGATCGGTCCCAGCTGATGGTCGTACCAACCGTCGGAGTCGTCGTAGGCGATGACCACTGCGGTCTCGCACCATTCGGGACGCGACTGCAGGAAGTTGATCACGTGCGTCAGCCAGGCCTGCTCGTCGAGCGGATCGGAATTGCTCGGGTGCGCATCCTGGTAGCGCGACGATTTCAGGAAGCTGACGGTCGGGAAATTCCCCGCCTTGACGGCGGTGTAGAAGTCCTCGATGTCGTACTGGTGGTTGCCGGCGTCGCCGTCGTGACCGATGGTGTGCACGCTGGTCGGCCTGGTGTGCTTCGCATTGCGCGTCGACGCGTAGTACTGAAACGGCTGGTGATGCGGCGAGTAGTCTGCCTGCGTGGCGTTTTTGGGCGCGATCGCGTTGATCACCGGCGAGACGGTGCTGCGCGCGCAGCCGGTGGTGCCGTTGGGGTTGGTCCGCGTCAGGTCGAAACCGCCCTGGAACCAGCCCCAGGTCAATCCGGCCTTGCTGAGCAGATCGCCGACGTTCTGGCCCTTCATCTCGACCTGGTTGGTGGTCGACCCTGAGCAGATGTCGAGATACGGATCCGGATCGCCGATGACCGTCAGCGAACTCGCGCTGCCATCGGTCTCGTCGCCGGTGCCGTTTTCGAAATGCGAGACGCCATTGGTCTGGCCCGAGATCAGGTTGATCGCGCCGACCGTCGATGGTCCGAAATTCGTGCTGTAGGAGTTGTCGCTCATCGCGTAGTGCTGCGCGTAGTTCCACAGGCCGGTCACGGTGTTGCCGTCGTAGTAGCCCATGACGAGGCCGGCCGTGCCGGTCAGCCCGCTCGGCATCATCGCGGCGCTGTCAGGCGTGCCCACTTTCAGTGGAAACAGATCCATCGCACCGTTGTCGATCGCGGCCTGTTCGGGCATGTAGTCGTGATTCTGCGAGGCGGTCCACGCCTGCGAGCGTTTGAGCCGGAACGGGTTGGTCGCACCGGCGCCGTTGGCGGCGTTCAGGTTCGGGATTGTTGGTCAGCAACGCGCCCTTGAGGCCGTTGACCGTTGGTGTGTCGGGCAGCGGATGAAATGCCGGCTCGCCCGCCGGGTTCAACGCGTTGGGATAAGTTCCAAAGTAATGGTCGAACGAGATGTTCTCGTCAAAAATCACCACGAGGTGCTTGATCGGCTTGTCCTGCCACTGATCGAAATGACTGGCCTGTTGTGGTTCCCCTGACGCGACGGTCCAAACGGGTTGCGTCAGCATCCCGACCAGCGCGACAGCAATCGACTTGCGAACGTTCATGTGTCCTCCTGCATTGCAGTTCCGCCGCTCCTGGGCGGTAAATGCGAGGACATGATGTGTGTCGATGGCGACTCCGCCGTGACGTGAACGAGAAATCGACGTAAACCGGAAGGTCCTTATTGAAAGATTATGCGGGCGCACGATCGGCGCCTGAACGAGCCAGCGGTACGGTGAAACGGAGCGTCGCGCCCGACTTCGCATTGTTTTCGGCTGACAGGCGCCCGCCGTGTGCCTCGACGATGTTGCGGGCGATCGACAGGCCCATCCCCATGCCCTCACCCTTGGTCGTAAAGAACGGCTCGAAAATCTTCGACGTCGGGTCCAGCAGAATCCCTTGGCCGCGGTCTTCGATTGCGACATCCAGATGTCCGTTGGCCGATCGCGTTCGAACGAACAGCCAGCGCTGGTCGGCTGGCACATCCGCCATCGCGTCCATGCCGTTGAGCATCAAGTTCAGGATGACCTGCTGCAGATGGACGCGGTCGCCCATCACCTCGCCCGGACGCGCAGCCAGGTCGGCCTCCAGTCGAACGCCACGCGCCTCCGCGTCGGGTCCGAGGAGCGCAATCGTCTCGCGCGCCACTTCGTTGACGTCGATTGGCCGCTCCTCGAGCTCGTGCTTCTGCAGGAGCGCGCGCATGCGCTGGATTACTTCCCCTGCACGCTTGTCGTCCTTGCGGATGTCCTCGAAGATCTCCCGGATCTCCTCGAGCGACGGCGGCGAGCTCGACGCGACCATCATCATCCCGGCTTCGGCGTTCCTCAGAATCGCGCCGAGCGGCTGGTACAGCTCGTGAGCGATGGATCCGGTCAACTGCCCCATCGCGCCACGCCGCTCAATCAGGGCGATGTTCGCGAGGTCGCGACGGGAGCGCAGCTCGGCGGCACGGCGGCGCCGGTGCTCGACGAGCAGAACGACGATCAGGAGCGTCTGGGTGAGCGCGACGGCGATCGCCACCAGCACCGTTTGACGATAGTCGCGCCACAGGCTCGGCGGCCTGAAGCTCACGCGGCTGCCCGGCGGCAGCCGGCTCTCGTCGATGTGAAAACGCTGCAACTGCCTGGCGTCGAAGGCGGTCACGTCGGCATTCAGCGTCTGCAACGGGATACTCGAAGGGCTTTGACCGGAGAGCACACGTTGGGCGACCATAGCCGCGGCCCCTCCCGCAGCGCTGAGATCGTAAAGCGACCCGCCGACAATCCCGGTCCCCAGTTCGGGCAGATTCAGGCCGTAGACCGGTGCGTTCGCGTACTGGCAGATACGCCGCACCGACTCTTCCGGCAGGTAATACTCACCGGACGAGTCGTAGTAGAACAGGCCGGCGGCAAGAACGATGGTGTGGTCCGGCAGCTCGCTGAGCCGCTGCTCGAGCTCGTTCATCGTCATGTCGGTGAGAAAGCTGATCTGAAGACGGCTCTCGTACGGTCGCAGCGACTCGCGCGTGGCGGCCATCCAGCGTTTTTCGGTTGGCGAGGTCCCGGCCGGAATCACCAGCCGGACCGTGTCGGGCTGAATGTGCAGCGCAACATCGAGCGTCATCGTCAGGTCGTGTCTGACGCCGATGCCGGTGGTGTTCCAGTCGCGAACGAGCTCGGTCGCCCTCGCCTGGTTCACCGACGTGAACACGACCGGCACACCGGGAAACAGAATCGTCGCGCCGCTCCAGAACCCAGTCCATCGCCAGCGGGCTGACGGCGACGATCAGGCTCAGCGGCACATCGGCGTACTTCGTCCGCAGGTAGTCCACGGTCTGGACCTGCTGGGCCTCCGACTGAAAACGGATCAGGTCGAGATACTCGGTGTAGGAATTCACCGAGTAGCGCGAACCCGATTGCAGCGCCGACCGCAGCGGGTCATCGAGCGAATCGTAAACGGCTCTTTCGCGTTCGTGTGGGTACAACAGCAGGATGTTCTTCAATGGAGGCGCCGCGATGGCCGGCGACGGCGGAGTCAGCAGCAGCACAAGGGCCAGACCACACACCATTCTCATAGGAGATCTGCGCAAGACTAACTCAGGTCTGCGGACAGGGCCACGTACGACGTTGAGATTACGTTACTGGTCAGGCGGCCACGATAGGCTTGGCGGCGTCGAGTCAGCTCAGGAGACCGCCACCATGCTATCAGCCACAAGAGACGAAGCGCTTCACCTTTCGAATGGCGCCGAGCCATTCGGGTTGTTTGCCGGCAACGACCATGGCGTCTTTCGGGCTGCGATCGAGACGTCCCCCGCCGGCACCGTCGTCTGCGACGGGGCGTCGATCATCCTGTTCTGCAACCGGCGGGCTGAAGCCATGTTCGGCTATGCACCCGGCGCGCTGATCGGCTGCTCGGTCGACCGCCTCATACCCGACCCGTCGTTTGCCGCTCATCTGGACGCGCACTCGGCGGCTGGCCGCATCGCCGACTGCCGCCGTCGCGACGGATCGGACGTTCGGGTGGAAATGGCCCTGACCTCCATTTCGAGGAACGGCCGTCGTCTCGTCATCGTGTCCCTCATCGAAGCCGCCCCACGGTCTCAACTTCGGGAGGCGGCACCGGCACCGGCGGCGCCGCAGAGACCGCGTGTCGCTCTGATCGAGGATCGGGACTCAATTCGGCGTCCGGCGAACCCGGTGGCGCCCGGCCAGATTGTGGCGGAGAGTGCGGCGGCTCGACTGGCGCTGACGCAAATCGCGCATGTGGCGCCGACCAACGCGACCGTGCTTCTCACCGGCGAAACCGGCAGCGGCAAGGAAGTGTTCGCCCAGGCGATTCACGACATGAACAGCCGGCAGCGTCGGCCGATGGTTCGAGTCAATTGCGCAGCGATTCCCGCCGGCCTGCTCGAGAGTGAGTTGTTCGGTCACGAGCGCGGCGCTTTCACCGGGGCGCTGAGTCAGCAGATCGGCCGGTTCGAGCAGGCTCACGGCTCGACGATTTTTCTGGACGAAATCGGCGAGATGCCGCTGGACGGCCAGGTCAAGCTGCTGCGGGTGCTGCAAACAAAAGAGGTCGAACGCGTCGGCGGCAACCGCTCGGTCAAAATCGACGTGCGGATTATCGCCGCCACCAACCGCGAACTGGAACGCGCCGTCGAAAGCCGTGAGTTCCGCGCGGACCTTTACTACCGTCTGAACATCTTTCCGGTCCACGTCCCACCTCTGCGGGAGCGGGTGGACGACATTCCGGCGCTGGTCTGGTCGTTCGTTGACGACATCTCCGCCGCCTGCGGCAAGCAGATCGATTCGATTTCGAGAGAGAGCATGTCGGCTCTCCAACGCTACTCGTGGCCGGGCAACGTGCGCGAGCTGAGAAATGTCATCGAGCGTGCCGTGATCGTGGCGGCCAGCCCACACCTCAGGGTCGAAACGCCCCGACTGGCAGCGGGCGCTCGGCTCGCGACGCTGCGGCTCGAGGAGGTCGAGGTCGATCACATCCGAACGGTCCTCGACAAGACCAGCTGGCGCATCCGGGGGGCTGCGGGGGCTGCGGACCTGCTGGGACTCAAGCCGACGACGCTCGAGAGCCGCATGACCAAGTTCGGCATCCGCCGTTCGGCTTGAGACAATCCGGCAGGCGCTCGGCTCTGAACTACTTCGTCACCGGGTAGATTGACCTCCAGTCGTTTTTCATATCGACGACCAGCCAGCCTTTCGCCTGCGCCTCGGTCAGCGCCGTGTCGAGATGGCCGATTGACGACTGTTTGTCGTAGGCGTACTCGCGGGCCGCATCGGTATGATGAATCAATCCCATGAGGCGCGCCCCGCTTCCCGCCGCCGTCCACTCGAGCATCTGCTGGTCGCCGTCTGAATTGCCGAACGCCAGAATCGGCCGGCGGCCGATGAACTGATGGATGCCTGCCGGCTTGCCTGCCTTGTCGTCAACCAGCAGAATCTCCGGCATCTTCATCAGCACCGGTCTGCCGTTGACCATCTGAAACTCCACCTTGCCGGTGCTGCCGACCACCTGCTCGGGCGGGACCCCGTAGACCCTCTCGGAGAAAACGCGCATGAAATCGATGCCGCCGCCGGAGACGATGAAGGTCTTGAAGCTGTTGGCGCGAAGATAGGACAGCAGATCCAGCATCGGCTGGTAGACCATCTCGGTAAACAGACGTTTGGTCATCGGATGTCTGGCGGTGGTGACCCAATCCGATACGAACTTGTCGAACTCCTGAGTCGTGATGCCGGTGTGCGTCGCCGCAATGATCGACATAATGGCCGGTTCACCGCCGGCGAGCGCGCCTTTGAGATCGCCTTTCAGCAGCGATGCAAACGGCTCTTTCGTTTTCCACTCCGGATGCTGCGGCGCCAACGCCTTGACCCGATCGAGCGCGAAGGCGAGCTGGAAATAGAACGGCTGCTCGGCCCAGAGCGTGCCGTCGTTGTCGAAGGTCGCGATGCGCTGCCGCACCGGGACGAAATCAGGCGACCCGGACTTGGTGACCTTCGCCACGAAGTCGATGATCGACTGCCTGGCGTTGCCGTCGTTCCAGGAAGGAAGTACGGCATCGGCCGCCTCGGTTACCGTGCGTGCGAACGGCACAGCCGCCAATGCCAAAGCCGCGGTCGTCAAGGCTTCCCTTCGCGTCGTCCTCATCGTCGCGCCCCTTGAAAGTGTGCGGTGGCCAGCTTGCGCTGCTCGCGTGAACCCTACCGTCTTCTGCCGAAACCGCCCCCGCCGCCGTAGCTTCGAGAGGTCCATCCTGTCGCGGCGCCTCGGCTGAACAAGTTGGTGCGCTGGGTTCCCTGGGTTCGGGCCGCGGAATCGTTCTGAAGCTGCTGTCTCTGCGCCTGACCCGGCTGCTGCACGCTGTTCCAGCCGCCGTTGCTGTACTTCTGATAACCGCCGCTCGAGTCCTTCTTGTAGACGTTGCCATCGTGGCCGGCGTAGACATCGCCGCTGTTGCTCCTGGCGACCGCTGACGTATTGCCGCCGGGGCCGGTGACCCTCGCGGAGTTGCCGGCGCTCGACTGCGTCGTCCGTGTCGTCACGCCGGTGGCGTTGTTGGTGGTCCGCTGCGTGTTGGCCCACTGATCGCCGCGCTGCACGCTCGACGATCCCCAACTGCCGTAAGCATTCGAACCCTGCCTGGTCTGACCGTAGGCACCCGTGCGCGGATTGTACGCCTGCGCCGCGCCGCTGGCCCCGTAGGGCCCATACGCGACCGCACCGCGCGAGTAGACGCCAGTGGACGGGTTGTAGCGTGCGGCCGCGCCGGCGCCGCCGTACGGTCCGTAGGCAACCGCTCCGCGCGTATACGCACCGGTCCATGGGTTGTAGGCCGCGGCGTAGCCGTAGGTTGGATAATGCTGGTAGTAGATCGGATACGCGCCGTGGTAGACGTACGGCGGATAGTAGAAGCCGGTGCCCCACACCGCGACACCCCACGCCACCATCATTCCTGAATACGCCGGCGTCGCGACGAACACGACCGAGGTCGGCGTGTAGGTTTGCACCGTGACGTAGGTGACGCTATAAGCGGGCGAGCTGACCGGAATCGTGTAAATCGCCTGCGGCACCGTGCCGGTGACCGCCCATGGACCGGTCGCGGTCGTGGACATGAACCACACGCCCTGGAAGCACATGTAATAGAGATCGCCGACCCGGATGATGTCCTTGTCGGTATTGACGGCACGCGCCACCGTCGTCGTCGGAATCGGCTGGAATTCCGGCGTCCCCTGATACGCAACCTCCGGCGCTTTCAGGTCGGTGTTGACCGTCGCTGTTTGCGGGATCTGCGCGAGCAGCACCGCTTCCGCTGCCTGCGTGGTACCGGGCACCGACGCGAGCACCCTCGAGCGCGGGTGCTCGAGCGGAATCGTCTTGAAAACCGGTGGGAGGTTCAGCGAAGCAAAGGTCCACGGACCGGCAAAACCTGGCGCCGAGAACCAGCGGCCCGAGGTGAGAAAATACACGGCGCCGGTCTGGCCCAGGCGGAATACGTCGCTGTCGGTGTTGCTGATCCACAGCAGGTTGGAGCCTGTTGTCAACGGCTGATAGGCGGGTGCGCCGCTCAACAGGATCAATTCCGCCGGCGTGTTCGACGTGAACACCTTCGGGGCACTGCTCGGCGCGATTCGCTTGCCAGGCAGCGCGCCTCTGGTGGCGCTCCAGTTCGGCGTGTCCGGCAGTTTGTAGAAGCTGTCGGGCAGCAGGCCGGCGTACGTCCAGGGTCCCTGCACGCTGGCGGCTTTCAGCCAGGTGTCGGTGGCGCGCAGGTACAGCGTGTGGGTTGCCGTCGATTCGAAGAGATCCCAGTTGGTATTGACGGCGAACTGCAGATCGTTGCCCTGGATCGGACTCCAGATGGAATCCCCGTCGAGGTTCACCATGACCGCCGGTGTCGTGCTATAGAAAATCGGCGGCGGATCGGCTTTGACGCCTTCCACGTTCTTCGGAATGATCTCGCTGGCGTTGACGCTGGCGAGCACGCGATCGAGCGCGATCACCCGAGCGGTGAGCGGGACCGCGGTTGTGACTTCCTCGACCGCCTGCCCGAGTTGATCCCGGTCGAGGGTCGTAAAGTTGGTCTCGGTGATCCGGAACGCTGAGAAGCTGACCAGCCGTTGATCGACCGCGACGCTGGTGCTGGCTTCGGCCTTGATGGTGCCGAGCGAGGCCTTCTGTGCGCCTGCGGGCGTGTAAGAAATCGCGGTGTAGAGCACCACATCGGCTTGATTCACCCAGCTGGCGATTTGCGGCTGGTAGACGACGAGATGCGCGCCGCTGGCGGTCGTGCTGGCACGCGGCCAACCGCCGTCGATCGGCTCGACCGCCTTTGCCGTCTGCGCCTGCACCTGTCCGGCGTCCGGCGCCACTGGACCGAGGGCCGCGATCAGCGCAACCAACGCCACCGACCTGCGCAGCCGGTCGTGATTCATCGTCGTCATCTCTTCACTGCCTCACATACTGGAAGTTTTCGATCTTCGCGGTTAACTCTTTCTTCGGCGCATTGACCAGCGTCTCGGCGGCGTAACTCGGTCCGCCACCGGGCACGGTGGCGAAGGTCACGGTGCCGTCAATCGGATCGCCCTCGAGCGTGGCGTGAAACAGGACGCGGTTGATCGCCTGAGTCTTCGGATCGATCTCGTAGGTCAGCTTGTCGCCAGGATTGATCACGTCAGTGGCATACAGCTGGACGAAGCCGCCCGGCGCGGGCGTGGTCATCACCTTGGCGAAGAACGACTGCAGCAGCGCCGGCGTCGGGGTCAGGTAGCCCTTGCACAAATCCACCAGCTCTCCGGCCCACTCCTTGAACTCGGCGATCTTCCTGTCCCTGATCCGGCCGCGGATTCCGCCTTCTGGCGGCGGTGGCGGCGCGTCGGGTGTCAATTGCGTCTTCTCAATCGTGCCGTCGGCCCCGAAACGCATCGCGAAGAGCTTGGCCGGTTTCGGGTCACCCTTGAGAGTGACGGCGACGCGCATCTGCCACATGTACATGTGCAACGCCTCGGCGTTCGCCTTGACGCCCTGACCGAACTGCTGCGCCATCGCCTTCATGTCCTGCGATTGCGCGATGGCGGGCGTGGAGAACGACACGAGGCAGGCCGACAGCAGTGCCGATGTGAACCATTTCATAAGACTCCCGGTGCGAGCCTCCGGACCCTCGGAGGATCGCTGCTGATTCAGAACGTTCTCTTGAAGCGAATATCAACCGCGTAGTTCGAAGTCGAGTAACCGGTATCCGGCGATTTCCTCGTCCGGTTCCAGACCAGCAGCGATTCGACGTCCCAGTTGTAACTGCGGCGATGGCCGAGGCCGACGCGAATGCGTTGGCTGTTGGAGAATCGTTCCGCTGGCTCGCCGAGAGGAATGAACCACTCCCAATCCGTCAGGACATACACCGCACCGTCACTGGTCATCGACGGCTTGTTGAACGGCGCCGTCAATTGCAGCCGGTTGCGAAACCGCACCGTGGAGCTCTCGGGCGTCGCGTCGCTGTAAAAGAGGTTCCGGAATTCGACCCGCACCAGATCGCGCACGACGACTCTCTTTTTTGGCGTCAGCTCGTTGAGGTGCAACAGGCCCGGGCCGGTCCTCGAGAACAAGTGCAGCTCGACGTCGAGGCGCGGCGTGACCTCGACCGAGTTCTGATCGTTGCTCTGTTTGGTGAAGCCCGTGTACAACTCCGTGCCGATGTCGAGCCAGCCCACCGCGGTGAACATGTAGCTCGGCGTCAGCCCCAGCTCGACCCAGCCGGGATCGCCCGGCGGAATGATCACCAGCACCTTCGGCTGGAAATCGAGGCCGAGCATCTGGCGTGGACTCTCCTTCCAGACGCCGGTGAAATCGCCCCACAGCTGTCCGTTGGTCTGGGCCGACGCGGCCGCCGGATGCAGAACGACGGCGAGCGTCAGCCATACCCAGGCGGTCACTCCGGTAGCGGATATTGGACGACGAAATCGGCGCGCCTTCACGTCACTGGCGTCGTGCTACTTCTTCTTCGGATCCTGCTCGGTGATCGTGGTCAACCGCACCGGCTCCTGACCGTAGTTCTGGAGCTGCAGCTGACCGGCCTTTTCGGTGATCGCGCTGGAGACCAGCAGCCGGCCCTCGCCTTTGTCGTTCGGCTGCATCCGCATCTCGACGAACGAGAAGGGGTAGTCCATCGCATCACTGTCGGTCGCGGCGGCGAGGAAGCTCACCGGCTTGTCGCTGGCGATGACAATCTGGCGGACGTTTCCGGCGAGCGTGCTCTGACGCGCGTACTTCAGATCCCACCCGATGCTGTTCGGGGTGCGGATATAGCCGACGCGCGGCTTGATCGCCTGCAAGGCGTAGAGCAATTTGTTCTGGCCACCGACCTTCTGGGTGGCGGTGCTCGAACAGGCTGGCCAGCGACGTCCGCTCCGCATCGGTGCTCCAGCGCTCGATGGCGATCTCGACTTCGCCGGACATACCGGTGTTCATGCTCACGGCGAATGCGGAGAAACGCAGCGGCTGCTTGGTTGTCGGCACCGGCGGCGTCTGGAGGGCTGCGATCGGCGAACCAAACGCGAACAGGCTGAGAAGCGCGGCGGCGATCACGGACAGTTTCATGACAATCTCCTGGCACGACGGACGATCCGCGTGCAAACGACAGTTACTTGAGCTTCACGCTCGGAACCGGGAACGTGGCGATGACGACGAGCGTGTTGCCCTGGGTGGAGACGCGCGCGCCGGCTTCCCAGAGGTAGCGGACGTTCACCAGCGCAAACAACTTCTCCTTGGTGGCGATCGGCAGCGTCACATCCGGCCCGAAGGCGAAGCGCCGGTCCTTGTTCAATGTCGGGTCCAGCGAGCCGCCGCCCGGCAACGGAATCGAAACGGTTTTGCCGAGATCGTCCGCCGTCACTTTCCAGGTCGCGTAGTAGGCGGCGCCGACACTGACGCCGCCGCCGAGAAACGACTTGCCGACGCCGCCTTCGAGATTGAGGATCTGACCCACCGTGATCGTGGTGTCTTCCTTCTGGCCGTGGACCTCGTAGTAGGCGGTGGTGGCGGCGCTGAGGGTTCGCTTCTCGTCGAAGTACACCGTCGCGCCGGCGTACGGTTCGCTCGTCCACATCCCTTTGCCGGTGTTGGCGTTTCCTCTCGGCACGTAGGTTCCCGTCGGCGCATAAAATCCGAAGCCGGCGGCGATGTCGGCGTGCGGCTTGTGCCAGCCGAGATCGAATGGCCGGAAGTACGAGTCGGCGAGCTTGGTGTCGATCTGGCTCGACAAGCCGGCAATCGGCACCTCGCTCGAACCGTTGGCGACTGGAACCACCGCCATCGCGCCGTAGTGCGCGCCGCCCAGGAGCGTGCCCTTGGCCACGTACCACACCAGCGGCGCAAAGGCGTTCAGACTGAGGCTAGCCGGCGAGGTCGCCGCCGGTAAGGTGATCGTCTTGCCGGTGCTGTCCTTCACTTCGTCGGTGTCGTAGTGGTAATAGAACGCCGCGATATACAGGCCGGGTAGCGGCTGCGTCGCCGAGGCGACGCCGAAGTCACCAAGGGTGTGGCTGCCGTTGTACTGAGCCCACGCCGGACGAGCCGTCAGCGTCACCGCCAGGCTCACCACAGCCACGATGGCCGCGGCGCGCCTGACGATGCGGTTCTGCGTTGCGAGTTGAAGCAGGTGCAGCTCCACTACTTCTTCGCCGGCTGCATGAAGTCCTTGAGCATCTTCTCGACCGCCTTGTCGATGTTCTTCTCACGAGACTTCGGGTTGGGATTGCTGTCGATGGTGTTGCTGGCCTTGCCGCTCCAGATCAGCTGCTTACCGGCCTGGTCGTAGACGTCGAACACCAGTGTGCCGGTGTCGATATTCGAGGACGTCACCTGTCCCATGCCGCCGAAGCGGAAACCCAACCCGCCGCCGAAGCCGCTCCATTGACGCTGTTGCGTGATCGCGACCTGATAGCCGACGTAGAGATCGGCGGTATCGGCGGTCACCTTGGTCAGCTTCTTCGTTGCCAGTTGCGCGTCGATCGCGTCCTTGATCTGTGCATCGACGATCTGGTCCGGATGCTGCGCTCCCGGAATCAGGACCCACTTGTAGGTCTTGAACTTTGTGAAATCGGTCCCCGGCATCGCGTTGTACGACACGTCCTGGGCCGCGGCGAAGCTCGCCACGCAGACGGCACACGCAAAGGCCATGGCGATGCGAACCGACACTCGTTTGGTAGTACCTCGTCATCTCGTTCCCCCTGTTACTTTCAGAAGTCTGTACCGGTATGTTCGGTAGCTGACACGGTCAACGCGGCTGGTTTACCGTGGTGATGCGCATATCGCGCAACGCGAACGAATCAACGAAAGCACTCAGCAGCAAGCATGCCAGTGGCGCGCTTGTGGAGCAGGTGGATTTTCGAACGCTTTCGTAAACCGGCCCTCGAGAGCGGGCGTCACCCTCCGAAATGTCGTGCCTGCCCACGACATGCGAGAGGCCCGCGGTGTCACGCCACGCGAGGAACCGACCGCCAGCACCGATAAATCGCAGTGTTTTCGCACAGTTCGCGGCGAACGGGGTCGCGGCGGCGGAACGGCGCGGTTGCTGCTTACTAGTGAGCCGCGATGGTTGTCATCGCGCACTACAACCTATCCAAGTGTTCAGTGCAGGAGGTTTGAATGTTCTTCAGATGCGTTGGTGCCTTCGCCCTCGTCGCCGCGATTGCTGCGCCGGCCGCGGCCCAGGAAGAAAAGGTCGAAGCCAGCTTTCTGGTTGGCTACACCGGTAGCGATGGCATCAATGCTGCCAACACCCGGATCATCCAGGGCAAGCCGTATGACGAAATAGCACCGGTCAGCGGCGGCAGCTGGGGATTCACGTTCGGCGTCTTCGTGAACCATCACGCGGAAGTGGAATTCCTCTACAGCCGTCAGTCCAGCCAGTTACAGGCCGGCGGCGCCGTCGGCACGCTCAAGTTGTCGGACCTCGCGGTGACCGACATCGACTTCAACTTCGTCTACAACTGGGGCGCGGCCGGCTCGATGATCAGGCCGTACGCGTTCGGCGGCCTGGGCGCGACGCGCTACATCCCGGGCGATCTGGCGATCGCGGTTCCGCCGGGCGCCGCACAGACCAACATCGACAGCCTGTCCAAGTTCGCGTTCACCTGGGGCGGCGGCGTCAAGATCTATCCGACACCGAAAGTCGGCTTCAAGGTCCAGGCGCGTTTGACGCCGACCTACATCCAGTCGAACGCGACCGGCATCTGGTGCGACCCGTACTACGGCGCGTGCTGGGCCGTGGGCGACGCCCAGTACTCGAACCAGTTCGAGTTCGCGGGCGGCGTCACCGTCCGCTTCCCGTAGACGCTGAACGCTGGATTGTATTCCTCGACCTGCGCTCCGGCGGCGGCGACGCCGTCGGAGCCGGGTTGCACCCGGCCCGGCCGGTTCTTTCGCAGGATACGCCCATGAACGACGACTCGCCGACCGCCGGGTTCATCAGGCGTTTTGAAATCATCGTCGTGCTGGCCGTCCAGCTGTTGCTGGTGGCCGGCCTGACGATCGCGATCCTCGTGTTGTTCGTGTTGTTCTTCGACGCGGTGCGGGCCAACGTCACGCACGTCGAGTCGGTGCCCAAACTGCAGGTGCTGATCGGGCACCTCTTCTCGGGAGCGATGGTCGTCCTGCTCGGCCTCGAACTGATCGAAACGCTCAAGGCCTACTTCGTCCAGCATCAGGTGCGCACCGAGCTGATTCTCACGGTGGCATTGATTGCGGTCGGCCGTCACGTCATCCAGATTGACCTCGATCAGGTCACCGGCGCACAGCTCGGCGGACTGGCTGCGCTCATCTCATCCCTGGCGCTCGGCTACTTCGTCGTCCGGCGATCGCATTCGGTCTCAGGGCCCAGCCAGCCGCCGACCGTCGAACACTCGTAGACCCCGTCAACACACTCGAGCATCCGCAACCAGGAGGCGCCGTTCAATGACTGGCACGCGACTCCATGGCCATGGCGACGAGCGCACCGACGAGAATCGCCGGGAACAACTGGCCCACGATCGCTTCGGCAGTGGCCAGCGATCGCGCGAAGGACGTCAAGGGAGTGACGTCGCCGAAGCCGATGGTCGTGAGCGTCGAGAAGCTGAAGTAGGTCAGCCTCGACGTCAGCTCATCGAGGGTGCGCGGGACGACCACAAAATGCAGGCTGCCGGGCGCGACGTCCTCGAGCAGTTCGAAGGCGGATCCGAACGCCAGGCCGAGCAGGAGGTAGGCGCACACGCCGCCCTGCATGCGGCTCCAGGTGACGGCGCCGCCGCGAAACAGCACCAGCAGCACGATGCGAACGTAGAGCAGCAGCGTCAGCGTGCTGAGCGCGCTGCCGATCCGGTGAATCGGCGGTGTCGGGTGGACACGGCCGGCGATCAACAGCACCGCGGATGCGCTGACGACGAGCACCACCAGCCAGGTAAACCACCTCGAGCGGTCCACCGACACCGCGCCGAACATCATCAGCGTCACGATGACGATGTCCAGCACGGCGCGGCCGAGGACGGCGTAATGATGCAGCGGGAACACGCCGAAGATCAGCGCGACGAGGGAGATGGTGATCAGCGTGAGGCCGAGATCGCCGCTCCAGAACTCGCTGGTGTCGACCATCCGCAGCATCGGACGTTGCGTCATCGTTTACACATCGTCGGGATTATAGCCACGAACAGGCATCGCAATAGTGGATTGGAGCCGGCAACGGGACTGACATGTTTTCATTGATCAGAAGCCTTCTCAAACCCTATCGCGGCAGCCTGGCGTTGATCCTCGCCGCGATGCTGGTGCAGACGATCGCGACGGTTGCCGGACCGTGGCCGCTCAAAATCATCCTCGACAATGTCGTCGGCTCGCACCATCTTTCGCCCTGGCTGGCCGATCTGCTCAGGCCGTTGATGGACGGTCAATCGAAGATGGCGATTGCGGCTGCTGCTTCCTTTTCGCTGGTGGTCATCGCCGTCGTCGGTGGCGCCGCCGCCTACGTCGCCAACTACCTCACCGCGACGGTCGGCCAATCGATCGCCAACGATCTCCGCATGCGCACCTACGACCATCTCGAGCGCCTGTCGCTGAACTACTACAGTCACCACGACCTGGGCACCCTGCTCAGCACGATGACCTCCGACGTCTCGACGATCCAGGATTTCGCCTCGTCTTCGACGCTCGGGATCATCGTCGATCTGTTCACGATCGTGAGCATGCTCGGCATCATGTTCTACCTGAACTGGGACTTTACGCTGATCGCCGTTACGGTCACGCCGTTCATGCTGCTCTTCATGCAACGCTTCAAGAAGGCGGTGCAGAAAGCCACCAAACAGGTCCGCCGCGAGCAGAGCAACATCGTCAACGTCGTGCAGCACGGCCTCGAGTCGATGAAGGTGGTCAAGGCGTTCGGCCGGCAGGATCTGGAGCACGAGGAACTGGCGGAGGCCAGCCACTCGACCTACCTGGCGGCGTTGAAGGCGCGACGAGTCAAGGCGCTGTTGTCGCCGCTGGTCGCGTTCATCGTGTCGATGTGCACCGCCTTCGTGCTGTGGCGGAGCTCGGCGCTGATGCTGAGCGGCGCCATGACCGCGGGCTCGTTGACGGTCTTCCTGTCGTATCTGTCACAGTTCTTCAAGCCGGTGAAGGACCTGGCGAGCATGACCAACTCGATCGCCTCGACGGCGGTTGCGGTCGAGCGCGTGCGGGCCATTCTCGACGCCAGCGACATCATCACGGAAAAAGAGGCGGCGGCGGAGCCGGAGACGTTCCGGGGCGAGATCGAATTCAAGGACGTGGTGTTCAACTACGACGCGGAGACGCCGATCCTGAGGAAGGTCAGCTTCACGGTCAAGGCAGGACAGACCATCGGCCTGGTCGGACCCACCGGCAGCGGTAAATCGACCATCGTCAGCCTGATTCCCCGGTTCTACGATCCGCAAGGCGGCAGCGTGCTGATTGACGGGGTCGACGTCAGGGATTACGCGCTCCGAGGTCTACGGAGCCAGGTGGCGTACGTGCTGCAGGAAACGGTGCTGTTCAAGGGGACGGTTGCCGACAACATCGCCTATGGCCGGGGCAGCGCCACCCGCGACGAGATCGTCGCTGCGGCGAAGCTGGCCAACGCCGACGAGTTCATCGTCAAGATGGCGCACGGCTACGACACGATGGTCGGCGACCGCGGCGATACGCTGTCGGGCGGCCAGCGCCAGCGCATCGGCATCGCCCGCGCGCTGATCCGGAACAACCCGATTCTGCTGCTCGACGAGCCGACCGCGGCTCTCGACACAGAATCCGAGCAGGCGGTCGTCGAAGCCCTGAGCCGGCTGATGAAAGGCCGCACCGTGATCACCATCGCTCACCGCTTGAGCACCATCCGCGACTCGGACAAGATCGTCGTGTTGAAGGACGGCGCCCTCGCCGAAGAGGGCAGCCACAGCGAGCTCCTCGCGCTTGGCGGCGTCTACGCGGCGCTGCACCAGGCGCAATTCGACAGTCCGTCACCCGCGGCCGCGGTCGCGCCGGTGGCTTGATTCGCGGTTTCAGGTCTCCCATGAAAACACCTGCGTCGCACACCCTGCTGGTGATGCCGGACCACACGGCCAAGCCGATCATCGACGCCATCGACGCGGCGAAGACGATCATTCGCGTCAAGATGTTCCTGTTCTCCGATCCGGACCTGCTGAAGGCGGTGATCCGCGCGAAGAAGCGCGGCGTCGCAGTGCGGGTGATGCTGAACCCGGCGCGGCGCAGCGGGGAGAGCGAAAACGGGCCGACCCACAAGAAGCTGACCGAAGCCGGCGTGACAGGTACTGGACACCAACCCGGCGTTCGATGTCACACACGAGAAGTCGATGGTGGTGGACGAGGATGCCGCGTTCGTGCAGTCGTTGAACTGGGAGACCAGGAACCTGACCGAAACCCGCGACTACGCGATCGTCACTCGAGAACCCGCCGAGGTCGCCGAGGTGGTGGCGTGCTTCGAAGCGGACTGGGCGCGCAAGCCGTTCACCGTCAACGACAAGACGCTGATGATCTGGTGCAACGGCAACGGCCGCGACCGCATCGCGCGGTTCATCGACGACACCAAGGAGTCACTGTTCCTGCAGAACGAGCGGTACCAGGACCCGGTGATCATCGAGCGCCTGGTCCGGGCGTCGACGCGCGGTGTGAAGATTCACCTGATGGCGCGGCCGCCGCACAAGATCAAGAAGGACAAACTCATCGAGGCGGTCGGCGGCTTGCGGATTCTGGCCGATGTGGGCGTCAAGGTGCACAAGCTGCAGCATCTGAAGCTGCACGGCAAGATGCTGCTGGGCGACAAGGGCCGCGCCATCGTCGGCTCGATCAACCTCGCACCCGGAAGCTTCGACTCGAGGCGCGAATTGGCGATTGAGACACAACAGCCGGGCGTGATCGAACCGCTGCGCGAGATGTCCCACCACGACTGGAAGCACTCTTCCGTTCTCGACTTGACGGACAAAGGGCTCGCCGACGAGATGGCGAACCACGACATCGACGTCAGTGAGACGCTGGCCCTGAACACCAAGGGTAAGAAGAAACGCTAGAAACGACGTGCTCTGAAAGGGTCGCGCTAGGTCGGCCCTCTCAGGGACTTCAGGCCATCTCAGGGACGGTGCGGCAACGGGATGTCGGCCGCCGCGCCGAGCGTCGTTGTCAATCCTGACGCGTAGTCCGCGCTCGATAGCAGCACCGACCATGCGCCGCTCGCCGGGTCGTAGACCGCGATGTCAGTCTGTCCATCGCCGTCGAAGTCGGCCGGCGCCGGCACGGCGCCTCCGCCACCCAGCGAGTAGACAACTCGTGCAGTGAAGCCGGTCGAGGACGTTTCAATCAGCCAGCTGCCGGTGGACGGACGGTAGACCGCGATGTCGGTCTTGCCGTCGCCGTCGTAGTCGCCAGGCACCGGCACGTCGCCGCTCTGACCCCACGTGGACGTCAATGACGTCGTGTAGTGCGAGCTCGATGTCAGGATGTTCCACTGACCTGTGGCCGGGGTGTAGAGCGCAATGTCGGCCGTGCCGTCGCCGTCATAATCGCCGGGAACCGGAACGTCGCCGGGGCCGCCGAGCCTGATGGTCATGGTCTGGCTGTAGTTCGAGCTCGAGGTCAGAACGGTCCAGGTTCCAGTCACCGCCCTGAAAACCGCGACGTCGGTTTTGCCATCGCCATCGTAGTCGCCTGGCACGGCGACCGCGAAGGGCCCGCCGAGCACATGCGCGATCCCCGACTTGAAGTTGCTCGACGAGGTCAGGATCGACCAGCCACCGGTCGCCGGATGATAGACGGCAACGTCGGTCTTGCCGTCGCCGTCGTAGTCGCCGGGCACGGGCACATCCGTGCTCGTGCCCAACGTGACCGTCAGGCCCGAGGCGTAGCTGGTGCTCGATTGCAGTATGGCCCACGTTCCCGTCGCCGGACGATAGACAGCCACGTCGGCCTTCCCGTCGCCGTCGTAGTCGGTCGCGCGGGTCTGATCGGTCGTGGCCACGGCGTCATCTACCGCCAGATCGGCGTTCGCGTCGGTGGCCGTCGCACCGTTCCAAGAGCCAAGCACCAGGAATAAGAACCCGTTGCTGGCCACACTGCCCACCTTCACCACAACATTGCCGGACCTGGCGCTGTTCGGCACCTGGGTGACGATGCTCGTCGCCGCCCAGCTCGATGCAGCGGCGGCTCTGCCGTTGAACGTGATCGTGCTGGTTCCCTGACTGCTGCCAAAGCCGCTGCCAGTGATCGTGACAGTGGTTCCGACGCGGCCTAGCGTCGGCGACAGCCAGGTGATCTTTGGCGCCGCCGACGGCGTCGTGACCGTGAAGGTCGCGCCGTTGCTGGCGACACTGCCGACTGTGACGACGACGGCTCCGGTCGTCGCCCCGGTCGGCACTTTTGCCACCAGACTCGTCGCCGACCAGCTCGTGGGAGTGGTGTCCGTCCCGTTGAATGTGATCGTGCTGGTACCCTGGGTCGTGCCGAAGTTCGTGCCGGTAATCGTCACCGTTGTTCCGATGGCGCCGGTGAGCGGCGATAACGTTGTAATGGTCGGGGTCGCCGGCGGCGCGGCTGTCGCGGTGAATGCGACTTCGGGTGATGCCGGGCCCAGTAACCCCGCGGTGTTGTACGCCTGCACGACGAAGTAGTACTTCGTTCCCGCCGTCAACGCTGTGATTGTCGCAGTCGTGACGTCACCGACGTCAAGAACGGTCGAGTAAGTTCCGCTCTGCACGCCATAAGACAGCTCGTAACCGGCGATGTCGGATTCCGGATTGGCGCTCCATGTCGCGGTTGCCGTCGCCGCTTCGAGGTTCGGAACACCGAGTGTCAGAACACCTAGCACTACGAAAGCAACTGTCGCCAGCGACAGACCTCGCGGCGACGCGGATGGCGTGTTGTCAATGTTTGTCATGGGCGCAGTTGTGACTCGCCCGACAAAGGGCAAGCATTGCGCCGGGACTCGATGGAAAGGAAAGCGTCGCTACTGTCCTGAGTGGCAGTGAGTTACGTGCAGGAATCGATTTGAACGAGCGGGCTGCCGCATGTATCAATAGAAGCGATCGTGTAGACGGGGTTACATTGCTCGAAAGAAAGAACCTCGACCGTTTGATATTTATTTCGCCGGCACGTGAGCGGTGATCCACGTGCTGACATCCGCCATCACCACTTCCTTACCAACATCGTTGAGCGGGTCGTGGAAGTAGCCGTCGTAAAACTTCAACGTCTTGTTCGTCGAGCCGGCCGTGTCGAACAAAAGCTGGCTCCCGCTCGGCCGGGTGGCCTTGTCGGCGGTGCCGTGGAGGCCGTCTGGGTCGCCTGCGTCTCGTGCGCGATCAACGGGTCGGCATTCATGGCTGCCACGACCTTGGGGTCGCGTGAGAAGTCGGCATTCTTGAGCGGCAGTACGTGCGCGTGTGGAAAAACGTGGCTGAGCCCTTTGAGCGCCGCAAGCGCGAAGTCCGGCGCCGGCACCTGCGATCAGGCGGAGATGCGTCGAACCGCGAGCGACAGGACCAATCGCGAGATGCCGCTGAAGAAGATGCTGATGCCGACCAGCGTCCCGATCACCCACGTCGCGCTCGACGGCCACGTGCTCCAGATCATGCACGCGAGCACGAGCGTGACGAGCCCGTCAAACAGCAGCCAGACCGCGCCTGACGTTCCGCGAACCTGAAGCCACATGACGAACTCGATCACCGCTTCGACGAGAAGGTAGGCGGCCACGAACAGGGTCAGCGACGCGAGACTGGCCAGCGGCCGGGCCAGGATGTAGAAGCCGATGACGCCGTAGGCCAGGCCGAGCAGAATCTCCCAGATCACGCTGCGCGCGGTGTGGCTGCGCCAGGCGAGCGCCACGTGCAGAATGCCGCCCAGCACCAGCATCCATCCGAGGACCGTGGCGACGGCAACGCCCGCCACCAGCGGGAGCCCGATCGCCAGAACACCCGCCCCGATCATCAGCACACTGACGGCGACCGACCAGGTCGCCGCTTTGTGTACGCCAGATGTCAGTTCGCCCGCCATCGCCGACCTTCTTTCTGAAATCTGGTCGCGGTTCTGCGACAGGACGACTGTAACCGATCGAACACGACCGGGAAATAACGCGATCTGACAGCGGGTGCCGACAACTGATCAACGCAGAACACGCTGAACCCGCGGAATCCCTCTCTCAGCGACCTCCGCGGTCTAGCCGTCGGCCCTGCTTCGCGCTCCCTGCGCGGCGAGAATACGTTCGTAGGCCTGTTCCTGCAGATCTTTGCCGACCCGCTTCTGCTGGCGGGCGACCGCGGACTCCGCAGCGCCCTGGCGGCTGACGAACGTGATCTCTGACACCCCGTAGCTCGTCTTGGTGGAGACCACGTCAGCCAGGTGCAGGAGCAGCGGCCGCAGCGCTGGATTGCCGGTCAGGCCATGGACAACGAATCGACGGTAGCCGCGACCTTCGGCGGAGCGCACCAGTGTCGTCGCCAGCGCCAGCCCGACGCCCTGACGCTGCCAGGCGTCGGCCACCACCAATCCCAGTTCAGCGCGGTCATCGTCGGCGACGTGCAGGTTGCCGAGTGCGATGACATCGCTGTCGTCCGCGCTGCCGAGCTGGGCGACCATCGCCAGCTGGCGTGGACCGTCGGAGTCAGCGAGTACGCGCAGTAGCGAGTCCGGTACCACTGGCATCGGCGACAGGAAACGCTGATAGCGCGTGCGCAGGCTGAGGCGGGCGCACAGCTCGCGGACCGGGCCGTATTCGCCGGGCCGCAGCTCCCGCAAACGCACGAGGCGGCCGTTCGACAGTCTGATTCGATGTTCTTCCACAGTGCTGAACTGCATGATCACTCGTCATGTACCCCGATCGCCGTGGCCCGACACCATGCCGGCCGATCGGGATCGCCGCTACCAGCGCGCCGACTCTCCGAGGAGGCCGAGCGCCGTCTTCCCGACAATCTCGTGCGCGAGGGCGCTGTTCGCCGGGTGAAAGCCGCCGCACCGCACGTCGCGATACAGACGCTCGAGCGCACTCTTCTTGAACATGCCGGTGCCGCCCGACACGTCCATCGCCAGATCGACGACTCGCTTAGCGCCTTCCACCGCGCGATACTTCGCGGACACCAGCTTGGCCGGCCACCCGCCGCCGTAATCGGTGCCCTTCGACCATGCCTCGGCGACATTGCCAATCTGCGCGTTGATCGCGTCGAGCTCCATGTCCATCTCCGCGACCGTGTGCTGGACCATCGGGTTCCAGGCCATCGAGCGGCCACCCATCGCGACCGACGTCTTCTCGGACACGCTGGCCACCGCGAGATCCCGCGCCCGCTGCGCAATTGCGGCGTAGATGTGTCCAAAGGTCGGTTCGGCCCACGCGAAGATGCCGAGGACGAATAGATCCGCTCCCGCAAATCCCGCCGGCACGACGCGAACGACGTAGCGATCGGGAACGAACGCGCCCTGGAGGACGGTGTCGTCGCTGCGCGTCGCTCGCATACCCAGGGTGTCCCACGTCTCGGCGATCCGATAGCCGTCCGTCTCTCGCGGCATGAATGCGTGCACGACTTTCGGATTGGCCGGATCGCTGAGGTCCATGGCATGGATGCCGAGGCGCGTCCACACCGGCGTCAGCGACCCGAAGATCTTGTGTCCGGTGAAGCGATAGCCGCCGTCGACGCGCTCGGCGGTGGACGAGGACGCGAGCACCGGCACGTCGTTGCCGCGTTCTCCGTGACCGGCCGCAAACACCTCGCCAGCGGCCGCCTCTTTCAGCAGCCAGTCGAGGGTGTGATCCCCGCCGCGATTCAAATCAGCGGCGAGCCCGGTCCAATACAGGTGCATGTTGACGGCGACCGCCGTCGCCGGGGCCCAGTACGCCAGTCGCGCCTGTTCCCGGCACAACTCCACCAGGTTCAGTCCGGCGCCGCCGAATGCCTGCGGCACGCAGGACAGCAGATAGCCGGCGGCCTTCAGTTCGTCGAAGTCTTCCTGGAAGAACCGGTTCTCGCGGTCGTAGCCGGCCGCGCGCGCGCCGCAGCGTTCGAGAAGTTCGGATGTCAGAACGGACGAGGTGCGATCGATGACGTTGCTCACGGTAAAGGAGCCTCCGATCGTGTAGGTCACAGGCGCCGAAAGCTTTCACCAGCGCTTGACGATTCCCAGAGAATGCGCCACGAGGAATGCGTCCTCGATGCGCGGCGCAGTTGCGGAGCCGCCCTCCTCGCGCCCCATCGTCGAGCGCTGAAAGCATTCCGCCGCGCCTGCCTATGGTGATGTGGACCGCGGCAATCGCCGCCGGATCCCATCAACCAGGGCGTCGATGCGTCTGACATCGGCACCCTTCCACCAATCAATCTGTTTCCGTTTGTGGAGGTTCGACGATGACAGTCGCACGATTCGCTCGACAGGTTCGGTACTCGATCGGCGCGCTCGCGCTGCTCGGCGCGCTGCCGTCAGCGGCGCTCGCACAGGACGATCACATGCACGGAGCAGCGCCGGCGCAACAAATGACTTCGGCCGAGAAGATTCAGGCGAGCGCGCTCGTCACCGCGGTGCGGCAGGCGACGGCACGCTTTCAGCACTACAGCGCGGCTGAAGCGGAGGGCTACGCGCTCGCATTCGGCTGCGTCAGCGGATCCGACCTCGGCGCGATGGGCATGCACTTCGTGAATGGACCGCTGGTCGCTGATGGCGTCATCGACGTCAACCGTCCCGAGATCATTCTCTACGAGCCACTGCCGAACGGTCACCTGCGAATTACCGGCGCCGATTATCTGGTGGACGCGGCGACCTGGAACCTCACGCACACGAGCGCGCCCGAGCTGATGGGTCAGCTGTTCCACTTGTTCGACGCGCCGAATCGATTCGGCCTCGATGCGTTCTACACACTGCACGTCTGGGCGTGGAAGGACAATCCCAACGGGACCTTCACCAACTGGAATCCGGCTGTGTCGTGCGACGCGTTCTCCGGCACGATCCAGTAAATAAATAGTCCCACCCGTGCAGCCGATCGGACTGCCGGGTGGGACCGTTACTGCCGCCTTGCCCGCCTGCCACCAATCGAGCTCTTCGACGTTGCGGATGCCGGCGAAGCTCAGAGGGCTGGCGCGATCCGCGTCCCGCTCCCGGCGGCTCGCGTCGGTCGTAGCATGCACCAGATGGACGATTTGACGGCGGGCGCGCGACGATTTCGGTAGAATCGGCCTGCCTCATGCATTCGCAACTGACGCTGGTTTCGCTGCTCGAACGCGCCGGCAAGTTGTTCCCCCGCACCGAGGTCGTTTCACATCGACCGGATAATTCAGCACATCGCTACGCCTACGGCGACCTCTACCGACGCGCGCGTGCGCTCGCGGCGGCGCTTCAGAAGGCGGGGATGCAGCCTGGCGATCGCGTCGCCACGCTGATGTGGAATCACCACACGCACCTCGAGGCCTATCTCGCGATTCCGGCCATCGGCGGCGTCCTGCATACACTGAATCTCCGTCTCCACCCCGACGAACTGGCCTACATCGTCAATCACGCCGAGGACCGGTTCGTGATCGTGGATGATGTCCTGCTGCCGCTGTTCAATCAGATTCGTGAGCGTGTGAATCTCGATCGGGTGATCGTGAGCCGGTTCGGCGGCACCCCGGCGGCGCCGGGTGTTGACGACTACGAACAATTCCTGGAGAGCGGCGACGGTCAGCCTTCATACGCGGACATCGACGAAACCGACGCGGCGGCGATGTGCTACACGTCAGGGACCACAGGAAAGCCAAAAGGCGTTGTCTACTCCCATCGGACGATTGCGCTGCACTCGCTGGCGATCTCGCTGCCGGACAACTTCTCGATCGGACGGCACGACACGGTATTGCCGGCGATGTCGATGTTCCACGCCAACGCGTGGGGCATACCCTTCGCTTCGGTGATGAATGGCAGCCGCCTGATACTCCCCGGACCGAATCTGCAGCCCGAGCGCCTGCTCGAGCTGCTGTCCACCCATCGCGTGACCCTGACCGGCGGTGTGCCGACGATTTGGCTCGGCGTCCTCGACGAGCTCGAGCGGAATCCGGGACGCTGGCCGCTCCAGCCGGGTCTCCGCATCATCGTTGCCGGATCCGCGGCGCCGGAAACGCTGTTTCGTCGCTTCGACACACTCGGCGCGCGGGTGATTCAACCCTGGGGCATGACCGAGACGGCGCCGATCGCGACGATTTGCACGCTCAAGCCGCACATGGCGTCGTGGTCCGACGACGAGAAGTACGGCCATCGCGCGAAGCAGGGTTCGCCGGCGCCGTTCATGGAGATCCGCGCCGTCGGCGATCGCGGCGAGGTGCCGTGGGACGGGACGACCCCGGGCGAGCTCGAAGTGCGCGGACCCTGGGTGGCGACCAGTTTTTACAAGCAGCCCGAGGAAGCCGCCCGCTGGTCAGCCGACGGTTGGTACCGGACTGGCGACGTGGCGACGATCGATGCCGAAGGCTGCCTCAAGATTACCGATCGCATCAAGGACCTGATCAAATCCGGCGGTGAATGGATTAGTTCGGTCGATGTCGAAAACGCGCTGGTCGCACACCATGCGGTCGCCGAAGCAGCGGTCATCGCGGTGCCGGATCCCAAATGGCAGGAGCGGCCGCTCGCGCTCGTTGTCTTGCGCGAAGGTGCCGCCGTCTCCGCCGTGGAATAGCGCGCGTTCCTGTCGCTGACGTTTGCGAAGTGGCAGCTGCCTGATGATTTCGTCTTCGTCGCCCAGCTGCCGCACACTTCGACGGGAAAATTGCTGAAGTCAGAGCTTCGGGAACAGTACAAGAACCGATTTCTCCCTGCGTCGCCGTGGTGGTCTACCGTCCGGCGCGACTGACGCCGCGACAACTCAAGGAAGGCTATGATTGGGCCTACCGCGAGTTCTATCGATGGTCGTCCATCGCCCAGGCGTCTCTCGCACACGGCACGTTCAAACATCAGGCCAAGCACTTCTTCTACGCGTCGGGCTGGAAAAACTTCGAGCCGCTATGGAACGTCATGATTGAAGCCAGGCACCTGGACTGCATGACGCCGGTACTGGAGGCGGTGCTGTCGAAAGTCTCGCAATCGGAAGCGGGCCCGTTACCGCACGCGTCAGCGGACGTTCTTGCCGATGCATGACCGTCCCACTCCGCGGTCGCTGCATGCGCACGCGATGGGAGAGTTGCAGTTCATTCGTTCCACGATGGAGCGGGCCGCCACCTTCACGGCGGTCCCGGGTTGGGGCGGCGTGATCATCGGCGTGACGGCGCTCGGCACAACGCTGGCCGCCGGTGCGCCCGACAGCTCCCGGTGGCTGAAGATCTGGCTCGGCGAAGCACTGCTCGCCTTCGCGATCGGTCTGGCCGCGATGATGCGCAAGGCCCGCAACAACGGCACGTCGCTCTCGACTGCGCCGGCGTGGCGTGCACATCGGCTTCGGACTGGTCATCGCAAGGAGATTTGGTGGGTAGACAGTCGTCAGTCGTCAGTCGTCAGTCGTCGCGGCCGGAGCGCAAGGCCGCGCGCGCTGTAGCGCCGGCGACCACGCGGCTCGATCGCGTGATCCACGAGCGCCTTCGCCTGGCCATCATCAGCGCGCTGGCGGTCAACGAGCGCCTGTCGTTCGGCGATCTGAAGGTCCTGCTTCACACCACCGACGGCAACCTGAGCGTCCACGCGCGCAAGCTCGAAGATGCGGGATACCTGACCTGCCGCAAAGGATTCGACGGCCGTGTACCGCGCACCGAATACCGGGTGACCGCCGCCGGGCGGAAAGCCCTCGTAAAATATCTCACGCACATGGAAGCACTGATCAAGGCGGTGCGTGACTAGAGCGCGCACCTTCCGGTGCGCGGCCCAGCCCGGCCGAAGTCGGACACGACCGTTCGCCTCGTCAGCGCACTAGTGCTGCGGCAGATTGACGAGCGTTCCCCGCCTGATGTCCGACCGGATGTTGTGCAACTCGTGCGCGAAGTCGCGATCGAAGTCGTCCCAATCGTCCACGCAGACGAAGCTGCCGGGCACGGTCGGGTCGCCCTGGCCCTTGTAGCGCGCAACTTTCGGGTACGCACAGATCGGCCGGGTCGAGTCAGCGACGCCGTTGGTGAAGTGGGACGCGATGAAGGTCCGCGGCGCGATGCCATGCTGTGCCCACCGATCGAGCGCCTGGAGGATGTCGTGATCCGGATCGTCCGGTCCCGGCGTGTTCGCCATCGTGTAGGCGAAGCTCGAGTTCGGCCCATTGCCGCCGCCGCAGTGATTCACACCGGGCGCCATGAAGAAGCGGAAGAAGTCCTGCGTGTCTTCGAGCGCTTCGCGCGGCCGGATGCGATCGTCGTCGCGCCCTTTGTGGCGGCCGTGATCAGAGCCGTGGTGGTCATGCGAATGGTCGTTCAGATCGAGTCCACCGCCGGTGACCGCGATCACGCTGTTGTAGTAGTTCACGCTGTTGTGCGGCTCGAGCGTGGTATCGGTCCACCCCTGCCACATGAGCAACTTGCCGCCCCGTGCCTTGAACGCGCTGAGATCGGGATGGTTCGAGTCGATGATGTCGGCGAGCTTGTCGTCGAAGAATTGCACGTCGGAGGTGAAGTTGAAGGTGTGGAAGTCCCACGTCGGGTCGTTCTCGAACACCATGTTCTGAAACAGGTTGTTCACGAACGCGCCGAACGCGACCCAGCCGAACTCGCTGCCGCGCTCGAATCCGGGGAACAGGTTCTGCCCGGTGTCCGGATTGCTCGGGCCGTCGTACAGCTTCTGCACTGCGTCCACCTCGGTTGCGGTCAGGCAGGTCGGCGCATCCGCACCGGAACACAGCAGCGTCTTCGGATTGAAATGACAATCGCGCGGATCGTTCAGGTACGGATCGGTGCTGACGCCGCCGTCCTTCGTTCCGCACTGTGCGACGACCGCGCTCGTGATCATCGGCAGCTTCGTCGTGTTGAAATGCTCGAGCAGCAGCGCCCGCCAGATGAACTCCACGTTCTGGTGCGTCCACTGGTTCCACGGCGCCCCGGCGATGATCGCGTCGTAGTCGTCGGGGTAGCGTTCCGCCTCCATCAGCGCCTGGTGTCCGCCGTTCGAGCAGCCGTGGAAGTACGACGACTTCGGTCGATGGCCGTAGAGCGCCTTCGACGATCGACTTGCTGGCCAGCGCGGTGACGTGATCGCCGCGATAGGCGTAGTCGATCACCTTCTCCGGATGTCCCAGCGCCCAGTTCGCGGTCGAGACCTGATGGCCGAGATCCGAATTGGCGACCGCGTAGCCGTCCTGCAGCGGCCGGACCATCGAGGTGTGCCAGATCGCGCCGGTCAGCGCGCCGTTGCCGACGCCGAGAAACTTGCCGTTCCAATTGGCTTTCGCCGGCAGCCAGATCTCCATGTTGATGTTGGAGTCGGCCGTCGGCGTCAGCATCGCCTTGACCAGGCAGAACGGAAACGGCGCCGACACGGTGATCATCGCCGTCCCGCTGCTCGCGGTGGTGGTGAACGGCGCCGTAATGTCGGTCGCAGACAACACGGTGCCGTCCTGCAGATCCAGACCGAGAAGATCCGTACACGCCGTCGCGGCGGCGACAGGATGCGCCCGATCGGTCAGCGCCAGAGCGGCCGCCATCGCCGCGCAGAACGTGAGGGCCACGACGAAGTGCTTCACGAGTCGCATACGCTCCTCCAGTCGATGTGTGTTGACGTTGTCCCGGCGACGCGCCGCGGAGTCTAGCGACGCGAAGAGCGGCGATCAACGTAAATCAGCGCCGCCTGCACCAGATGTTCGTCAACACCGAACTCAGCAGGCGCTAAAATGCGTCGACGCATCAGTTTCAGCTCAGCGATTAATCAAGCGGAGGTCACATGCAACCCAGATGGCGGATCGCGCTGACGATGGCGGTTCTGGTACTCCTGGCGGTTTCAGCGCGAGCCCAGGAGACGCCGCACGAGGATTTCTTCACGACCAGCGATGGCGTGAAAATCCACTTCCTCACGGCTGGATCGTCGGGCTCGTGGGTGGTGTTGATCCACGGCTACTCCGACAACGCCGAGCGCATGTGGTTCAGGACCGGGATCGCTCCCGCGCTCGCGAAACATCATCGCATCGTCGCGCTCGACAACCGCAACCACGGCAAGAGCGACAAGCCGCAGCCCGGCGGCGCCGGACGCGCGCAGGATGTCGTCGAGCTGATGGACCACCTTCACATCGAGAAGGCGCACATCCACGGCTACTCGATGGGCGGCGCGATGACCGCGCAGCTGCTGGCGATGGTCCCGCAGCGGTTCATCACCGCCGGCCTGGGTGGATCCGGGATTCAAGAGACCGATCCGAAACTGCGTGCGCAGGCCGAAGCGATGGACGCGGCGCTGCCGAAGGCTGAGGGCGAGGCCGCTGCTGCGATGGATCGTTTTCGCGCGCGAGTCGCGCAATCGCGTCCGGCGGGTTCGGCGCCGATCTCGGCGACGCCGCTGCAGATCGATGTCACGAAACTGACCGTGCCGATTCTGGCGGTGAACGGATCGTTCGACAACCCGTATGCGAAGACACAGCGACTGTGGCGGGAAGCGCACGTCTTCGAGAACGTGATTCTCGCCGAGAAGACGCACCTGACCGCGATTGCCAGCACCGGCGCGCCGCCGCTCTACATCGATTCGATCGCCCGCTTCATCGACGCCTACGACGAGCGCTGAGCCTCACGCCACCGCGCAGAAGAGATCGACCTGCGAGCGAATTGTCGAAGAGGAGGTGAGGGCGGGCCGTCGGTCGCGCGGGACACGCGACCAAATTTCGTGCCCCCACAGTATTGTCCCCCGGCAGTCGTTGCCGTTCAAGACTGTTTCTTGCCCATCTGCGCCCGTATCATCGATGGCCCATGGTGAAATCCGTCGATCGCGCCAGCCGTCGTCGCGCCAAAGCCCCGGCATCACACGTCGCGCCCGCACGGCCTCCCGCCGGCGATTCACGCTCGCTGCTGGAGCGGATGCTGGACACGCCGGCAATCGCGCAGCTGGTCCCACGCCTGCAGCCGGAAGTACTGCACCGCGTGATTCAGAACTGTGGCCTCGAGGACTCGAGCGAGCTCGTGGCGCTCGCCACATCGGATCAACTCACGCGCGTCTTCGACCTCGACCTGTGGACTGCCGGACAGCCTGGACGCGACGAGACGTTCGACGTCGATCGGTTTGGCGTGTGGCTCGGCGTCCTGCTGGAATGCGGCGCCGACGTCGCGGCTCGGAAGCTCGCCGGCATGGACGCGGAAATCGTGATTGCCGGAATCTCACGGTACGTGCGCGTCCTCGACCCGGCAGCGTCCTCGCCGGCCGTGTCCGCCGACGGCGACGAATGGGAGCCGCCTCCCGCGAACGACGGAGTCGAGTTCCAGGTCGGTGGATACCAGCTGGTGGCCAGGCGTCACGACTGCTGGGACGTCATCGTGGCCACGCTCATTGCCCTGGACGCTGAGCGTCCCCTGTTTTTCCATCGCGTGATGCGGGAATGCCGGCGTCTGTCGAACGCCGGATTCGAGCTGGACCGACTGGACGACCTGCTCGACGACGATGACCAAGTGATGTTCGACGTGGCGTTGGGGCGCGAGCGCCGCCGCGACGCTCAGGGTTACGTGACGCCAGCGGAGGCACGGGCGTTTCTGCAGATGGCGCGTCACCTCGAACTCGGGAAAAGGGCCGCGCCGCCGTCCAACCCGCTCGCGCGCGCGTATTTTCGCGCGGTCGAGTCACCGGCCAGTGCGGAGCCGCGCGCCGAATCGAAGCGGCTGCCGTCAGCGTCCGAACTCGACGCGGGCGCCGCACCCGAATCCCCTCCTTCTCCCCCTTCTCCCGACCAGTCCGCCATCGCCGCCATCGTCGGAATGCTGCAGGAGGCGGGAGTGGTGCCGGCGTCGCCGCGCGCGCTCCTCGGCGACGCTCCGGCCGAGGCCACGCGCCTGGCGCTGATGCGGGAGCACATGCAGATCGCGGGCGAGCGCGACGCACTGGCCTGGACCAGCAGGCATCAGGAAATGGCCTACCTGGCGAACGCGATCATGACCG
The DNA here is from genome assembly GCA_963711765.1 of uncultured Acidobacteriota bacterium. Taxonomy (GTDB): domain Bacteria; phylum Acidobacteriota; class Vicinamibacteria; order Vicinamibacterales; family CAVVIG01; genus CAVQFC01. Next base: position 1,494,923 of record CAVQFC010000002.1, read on the forward strand.
GATGCGCGATTCAGGGACGGCCATTCACCGCGCAGGAAGCGTCAGATGCCGTCGTCGCGGTCTGCAACCTTGGACTGGAGAACTGGCCGTTGCACTGGCTGGATACGCCGGCCCGCGGCAACATTCGCGCGGCCGAAGGCGGAACGCGATTGCCGGGGAGCTTTCTCGTCGATCACGATCTGGTGGCGGTGTTCCAGGTCGGTTGGGCGGTACTTCACGACAAGGTGTGCATGTTCGCCGCACGTCGCCTGATTTCTCTTCTCGCGCAATTGCGCTGCGACGACCGCGAGATCAAGCGTGGACTGGGCGGGCTTCGGCGCGAGTTGAAGACACATGCGGATGCCGGGATGCCGTGGCTTGCGCGGGAGGCGTTCGAGGTGATCGCGATCCTGGACATGCCGGCGTGGGCGGCGCTGCTCGGGCTCGTGGACGAGTGCCCGGTGATGCACGCGGCGATCGCCGCCTCTCGAAATGCATCAACCCACGCCGTCAGCTCGACGGCCTTCGAATTCATTTCCGAAAACGGCCAGATCGCGTCCGTGCACGAATTCATGCAGTCGCTGCCGGACAGACTGCGCGGGTAGCGGCCTGTTTTCGTGTACCGACGATTGCAACGTGTGAACGCAGAGTACGCTGCGCTCGCAGAGAGTTCAGGGCGAAGACCGCAGTAGCGCGACCCTTTCGGGGTCGCGTGAAGCGCGGGCCTGGCGGGCCAGGCGCCACATCGTTTGAAAGCTGCGTTAGCAGGCCGCCAAGACTAGGGCGCCACCGCCGCGCCTGGCTTGACGCACGTCGTGGACGGCTGGCCGACGACGAGTGCGGCCGACTGCGACGGAGCCTGGGGCAGCCACGTCACCCGTCCGGTGTCGAGCGAGTAGACTGCGCCGACGACGGTCAGGTGACCCTTGTCTATCAGACCGGCGAGGAGCGGCTTGGACCCGCGAACCTGCCGGACGACGTTTTCCACGTTGATGCGGACGGCGTTGTCGATGAGATCGCCAGGCCGCCCTCGCGCCTGATCGACGGCAGGCCGGATCAGCGCCAGCAGCGACGGCAGGTGCCCCTGCGCCTCGCCCGTTTCGGCCGCGGCCGTGACCGCGCCGCACTTCTGGTGTCCCATCACCACGAGCAGCGGCGTGTTCAGGTGCTCCGCGGCGTATTCGATGCTCGCGAGCTCCGCGTCGCCGGCGACGTTGCCCGCGACACGGATGTCGAACAGATCGCCGAGCCCCTGATCGAACACGATCTCCGGCGCCACGCGCGAGTCGGCGCAGCTGAGGACGATCGCGTGCGGCTGCTGACCTGAGGACAGTTCGCGCTGCCGTGCCGCGGTCTGGTGCGGGTGGTCATAGTGCTTGGCGGCGTGGTGCTCGTTGCCGGCTTTCAGCTCGCGCAGCGCGACGTCGGCCGACGGCAGCGCCTGCGGCGCGCCGGCCACCGATGCGCCACAACGCGCCGCCACGATCAATGTGCGGATACTCGTCAATCTCATCGCATCACCTCGTTCCGTGTGCCCGAGTTACCGACCGTGCCGACACTCAACGTCAGCAGCACCGCATCACTCTACATCGCGGTCGTCGGTGACGATGACGTTTTCTGGGAATCGCGACGTCGCTCAACTAGAATCGGCGGCACAGGAGCTATGCCCATGAGTCGACGCCCCGCGGTTCTGCTCGCGATCGGAATCTTTACGATCGTTGATCGCCAACCCCAGCGCGCAGCCGGGAGCGACGAGCTGGGACGCGAAGATTCCGCGAGCTGCCGCAGGCCTCGAACATCCGCGCCTCGATGGAGCGGATGAGCGCGCGGCCGCATCATGTCGGATCGCCGTACGACAAGGACAACGCGGAATGGCTGCTCGCGCGCTTCAAGGAGTTCGGCTGGGACGCGGAGATCGAAACCTTCAGTGTGCTGTTTCCGACACCGAAAGAGCGCGTCCTCGAATTGCTCGAGCCCACCCGCTTCACCGCCAAGCTCGAAGAATCGGCGCTGTCGATCGATCCGACCTCGGACCAGAAAAGCGAACAGCTGCCGGTTTACAACGCCTACTCGATCGACGGCGACGTCACCGGACCGCTGGTCTACGTCAACTACGGCCGTCCCGAGGACTACGAGGTGCTCGAGCGCTACGGCATCTCGGTGAAAGGCGCGATCGTCATCGCCCGCTACGGGGAGTCGTGGCGCGGCATCAAGCCGAAGGTCGCCGCCGAACACGGCGCGATCGGCTGCCTGATCTATCTCGGATCCGAAAGACGATGGCTTCGGGGTCGGCGAGGTCTTTCCGAAAGGCCCGATGCGTCCGTCCGACGGCGCGCAGCGCGGCAGCGTGATGGACATGCCGATCTATCCCGGCGATCCGCTCACGCCGGGCGTCGGCGCGACACCGGGAGCAAAGCGACTCGCGCTCAAGGATGCGACGACGCTGACGAAGATTCCGGTGATGCCGATCTCGTACGGCGACGCCCAGCCGCTGCTGGCGTCGCTGACCGGCGCCGTCGTGCCGGCCGAATGGCGCGGCGGACTGCCGATCACGTATCACTTCGGCCCGGCGCGGCCGCGCCCACCTGAAGCTCGCCTTCAACTGGGATCAGAAGCCGCTCTACGACGTCATCGCACGCCTGAACGGATCGACGTTTCCCGATCAGTGGGTGATCCGCGGCAATCATCACGACGCGTGGGTCAACGGCGCGGAGGATCCGGTCAGCGGCATGTCGGCGGTGCTCGAAGAGGCACGCGCGCTCGGCGAACTGCACAAGCAGGGCTGGTCGCCGAAGCGGACGATTGTCTACTGCGCGTGGGACGGCGAAGAACCGGCGCTCCTCGGTTCCACCGAATGGGCGGAGACGCATGATGCTGAACTGCAGCAGCACGCGGTGGCCTACATCAATTCGGACGACAGCGGGCGGGGGTTTCTCCAGGCTGAGGGATCGCACACGCTCGAGCACTTCATCAACGACGTGGCACGCGACATTCAGGATCCTGAGACAAAGCTGACTGTCTGGAAGCGCAAGCAGGCGAAGGCCATCGACGAAGCGAAGCCGGAAGAGAAAGAGAAAGTCCGGAGCCGGACGGACTGGCGCATCGGCGCACTCGGCTCGGGCTCCGACTTCACGCCGTTTCTGCAGCATCTCGGCATCCCGACGCTGAATATCGGCTACGGCGGCGAGGACGAGAGCGGCATCTATCACTCGATCTACGACGACTTCTATTTCTACACGCACTTCCTCGACACCGACCTCGCCTACGGGCGAACGCTGGCGCAGACCGGCGGCACAGCGATCATCCGATTGGCCGATGCCGACATCCTGCCGTTTCAGTACGGCAACCTCGTCGACACGGTTCGAACCTACGACGAGGAACTCCAGCTGCTGGTGAAGAAGAAGCGCGAGGACATCGCCGAGCGCAATCGTGAGATCACCGACGGCCTGTTCGCCGCCGTCAACGACCCGCGGCATCCGCTGATCGCGCCGAACGTGCAGCCGATGCCGCCGGCAATCGAGCTGACGCCGATCTCGCGTGCGATTGAGGTCATGGCCAGGCAGGCGGCGCTGTTCGACGAAGCGCGCGCCGCGGCCGTGAAGAAGAACCTGCCGCCGGCAGCGCTGGCGGAGATCGACGTCAGGATCGCGAAGTCGGAACAGCAGCTGCTCGACGCGGCCGGACTGCTCCACCGCGACTGGTTCAAGCACCTCCTCTACGCGCCCGGGTACTACACCGGCTACGGCGTCAAGACGCTGCCCGGCGTCAGAGAGGCGATCGAACAAGGGCAGTACGAGAGCTTGCCGGGCGAAATCGCGCGCGTCGCCAAAGCACTCGAGCGAGAAGCCGCGTGGCTGGACTCGATGACGAAGGAGCTCCGCCGGCTGAAATAAGGTTCCAGACGTGTAGCGGCGGGCTCTGCGTTGATGGTCGTGCCGATTCGGGTGTCAGCTGCGGGCGAACGCCAGGAGATCGGCGTTGAGCTGGTCCTTGTGCGTCGATGGTAATCCGTGCGGCGCGCCTTTGTAGATCTTGACCGTCGCGTTCTTCACGATCTTCGACGACAGCATCGCCGACGCCCCAATCGGCACGATCTGGTCGTCGTCTCCATGGACGATCAGCGTCGGCACGTCGAACTTCTTGAGGTCTTCGGTCTGGTCCGTCTCGGAAAAGACCTTGATGCAGTCGTAAGCGCTCTTGATGCCTGCCATCATGCTCTGCAGCCAGAAGTCCTCGCGCAGGCCTTGTGACACCGTCGAGCCGGGCCGATTGGCGCCGAAGAACGGCCCGCTCACATCCTTGTAGAACTGCGAGCGGTCGGCCTGCAGGCTGGCGCGCAGACCGTCGAAGACGTCGATCGGCAAACCGCCAGGATTGGCGGCGGTCTTCAACATCAGCGGCGGAATCGCACTCACGAGCACGGCTTTGGCCACGCGCTTCGTGCCGTGACGGGCGATGTAGCGCGCGACTTCGCCGCCACCGGTCGAGTGGCCGACGTGAATCGCGTTTTTCAGGTCCAGCATCCCGACCAGTTCCGCGAGATCGTCGGCGTAGGTGTCCATGTCATTGCCGTTCCAGGGTTGGCTCGAGCGACCGTGACCGCGGCGGTCGTGGGCGACGCAGCGGAAACCATGCGCGCCGAGAAACAGCATCTGGTCGCTCCAGGCATCGGAACACAGCGGCCATCCGTGACTGAAGACGATGGGCTGTCCGGTGCCCCAGTCCTTGTAGTAAATCTGCGTGCCATCCTTCGTCGTGAACGTGCTCATCGGCCGCTCTCCTTCTGCGCGAGCTGTGTTCGAAGGCGCTCGTTCTCCTGCTTCAATTCCCCCAACTCTTGCTCGACCGTCGTCAGCGCCGCCTGGATCTCAGCGGCGGTATAGCGCGGCGTGATGTGCTGCGGGCAGTTCCAATCGAACGCCTCGACATGGATCACGAATGCTCGTTCGATCGCGGTTTTTTCGTTCGGATCACGCACCCGCGCGACCCATTCCGCGGCTTGCTCGCCGTCGATCATCTCCGCCCGTCCCAGAATTTTCAGGCGGGCCTGCTGCGGATAGTCCACCAGAATCAGCGCCAGACGGTTGTCCGTCGCCAGGTTGCCGGCGCTGATGAATTGCTTGTTGCCGGAAAAGTCAGCGAAGGCGATCGTGCGATCGTCGATGACCTTGAGAAAGCCCCTGGCGCCGCCGCGATGCTGGATGTACGGCCAGCCCGTCGAGCCCACGCTCGCCATGTAGACGCTGTCGCGTTCGCTGATGAATGCCGTCTCGTCAGGACCGAGGCGGTCCGGGGATGAGGCGCCGGTCTGCTCGCGCCTGGCATAGGCGCGCCGACTGCCATGCTGCTCCTGCAGCGCTTTGATGACGGGCGTGAACGCGAGGGCGCCGAAATTGTGAGCCATGGGGAGCCTTGAGTCAGGGATTGTAACGCGGACGGCCGTCCCACATTGATGAGGCGGGCGACCTCAGACGGCGATCGCCATCCCCGGAGTGGCCATGCGCCACACGTGCATCACCGCGTAGCTTCGCCACGGGCGCCACGCTTGCGAGAGCGCTTCCGCTTCACGCGGGGTGACGCCGAGGTTGTTGCGGACGGCGATGTCGTCCTTGGGAAAGGCGTCCGGCCAGCGCAATGCGCGCATCGCGATATAGTGCGCGGTCCATTCGCCTATTCCCGGCAGCTCCGTGAGGCGCGTGATCGAGTCGTCGGGGTTGTGATGCGTGCCGCCATCAAGGCAAAGGCTCGGCGAGCTCTGTGCGACGGCGAGCGCGATGATGCTGCGGGCGCGGGCGGCGATGATGCCGTGCCGGGCAATCGCGTCGACCCTGGCCGCGGCAACACGAGCCGGCGTTGGAGACAGCCGACGCAATTCGGCGAACGGCGTCACGATTTCGTCGCCGAAGGCCTCGACGAACCGGCCGGCGATCGTGGTCGCTGCTTTCACGGTCACCTGCTGTCCAAGAATCGCGCGCACGCCGATCTCGAATCCGTTGAAGGCGCCGGGCACTCGCACGCCGGGATTGGCTGTGACCGCCGACGCCAGACGCGGATCCTTCTTCAGATGGCTCGCAATCAGGTCCGGGCGGGCGTCGAGGTCGAACAGTGCCCGCACCCGCGCCAGCAGCGCCGGCAGCACCGGAGTGAGCGTGTGCGTGAATTCGACCATCAGCGCGTGTTTCTTTGGTGACTGCGTCACCCTGATCCAGCCTTTCGCTGCTCCCAATCGCACGGTACGCGCGTACGAATCGGCGGCGACAGACTCGACGCCTTTGAGCGCACGCGCCGCCAGGAAGGCGAGGATGCCCTTCCAGTCATACGGCGGGCGATAGGACAGTTGCAGTGTGGAGGTCTGGTTCTCCGCGATCGCCGCGGCGCCATCGGTCGCCTTCTGCCGAAGACGAGTCGGTGGCATCCGGTAGCGGACGCTGAACGCATCGTTGAATCGACGCAGGCTCGAGAATCCGCTGGCGAACGCAATCTCAGTGATCGGAAGCGACGTTTCGGTGAGGAGCTGTTTGGCGAGCAGCAGCCGGCGCGTCAGCAGGAGCTGAATCGGCGGCACCCCGAGTTCCTTCTGGATGATCCGGCGAATCTGCCTGGAACTCAGCTCGAACTGATCGGCGATGTCCTCCAGCCCGGCCTTCTCGTCGAGCGTCCCCTGCTCGAGACGCTGCACAATCAACTGCGCGATTCGCTGGGAATCGTCCACCGGCGCGCTGCCTGGCGCCAGTTCGGGCCGGCAACGCAGGCAGGGACGAAAGCCCGCCTGCTCGGCTTCCTGAGGCGTGCCGAAAAAGCGGCAGTTGGCTTCCTTCGGCGTCCTGGCCGGGCAGATGGGTCGGCAATAGATTCTGGTCGAGGTGACGCCGACGAAGAAAATTCCGTCGAACCGCGCGTCGTGCGCCGCGAGCGCCTTGAAGAACCGCCGGTTGTCCTGCTCCATCCCTCTACGATATGACCGACCGTCGAAACGAGCTAGCCATTTTCGGACTTTGGAGTCATCACGAAATCTTTGGATTTACTCTTCGCCGAACTCTGGTGTCCGAAAGCGGCGAGCGCTGGAGCTGCGCGAGTCCTATATTCAGGTGAAGCGTCGGGCACGCAACGTTCGAGCATGGCGATGAGCGATGTAAGGGAGCTAACAATGAGCAGGACCGATCGTGGAACACAGAAGCGTCAGGTGTCGAAGATCATGGACTCGCCGGTCGGCAGGCTGACGCTGGTCGCGACCGACGAGGGACTGGCGGCGATCCTCTGGGAGCGCGACCGTCCCGGTCGCGTGCGGTTGAATATCGAGGCGGAGGACGAAGGGCATCCGGTCCTGGTTGAAGCCGAGCGTCAGCTCAACGAATATTTCTCCGGACGCCGGACGATGTTCTCGTTGAAGCTCGATCCGTCGGGAACCGCGTTTCAACGCGACGTGTGGCAGGCGCTCTTGACCATCCCGTTCGGCGAAACCCGATCCTACGGACAGATCGCCAGCCAAATCGGGCGGCCCCGCGCGGTACGCGCAGTCGGCGCGGCCAACGGCAGAAACCCGCTGTCGATTGTTGCGCCGTGCCATCGGGTCATCGGCTCGACCGGCGCACTGACCGGCTTCGCCGGCGGGCTCGAGGTCAAGGCGCGCCTGCTGGCCCTCGAGCGGCGAAGGTTCACGATCAACGCTGAGACCGCTGCGATTGTTTCGTGCTCTACGGCACCAGCAGGCGAATAGTGCCGTCGTACTTGTCCATCAGGAACAACTGCCCCTTCGGTCCGACGCCCATCCGCAGGTCAGCGCGAATCACCGAACGAGTCGAGCCGGCAGTCTTTTCCTTCACCAGCTGCAGGAACGTTCTGGTCTCGCCCTTGTCGTTGAACAGCACGCGATGGAACGCCTGACCGCCGCTCGGCAGCTTGTCGGCGTTGAGGTAAAAAATTTCGCCGCTCGGGTTGTCGCCGAAGAGCAGCATGCCGGTCAGTTGCTTGATCGCGGTCTCCCGATAGACATAGATGCCGGTGGCGGCGAGGCGCGTTGACGGGAACAACGGATCGGTGTGATCGAATTCGACGATCGGGAAGATCATCTTCTCGCCTTCGCGCTGGCCCTCGATGCTGACCTCGCGGCCGAAATACTTGAAGCTCCCTTCCCAGATGTTCCAGCCGTAGTTGCCGCCGGCGACGATCTGGTTGATCTCCTCGTTCACGTTCTGCCCGATTTCCGCCTCGAACATGTTGCCGTTCTTCGGGTCCCACGAGAAGCGCTGCGGGTTGCGGTGGCCGTATGAATAGATTTCACCGAGCGCATCGGGATTCTTCGCGAACGGGTTGTTCGCCGGGATGCCGTAATGACCGTTCGGGCTGTTGCGGCCGAGCGGATCGATCCGCAGAATCTTGCCGAACACCGACTGCAGGTTCTGCGCGTGGTTGTAGGGGTCGCCGCCGCTGCCGCCGTCCGCCGAGCCGATGTAGAGCAGACCGAACTCCGCCGTGCCGCGCCGGGCCAGCGGGTTGAACGCGATTTCTCCGCCGTTGTGGTTCGCGAACGGATGCGCGACTCGAAACAGCTCGCGCGGGGCGCCGCCGTCGTAGGCGTCCGCCTTGGGATCCTTCGCGGTCCACTCGAGCAGGATTTCGTCGTGGGTGTGCCCGGCTCCGAGCGGGACGAAATCGGCCTTGGGCGTCATGTTGGTCGTGTCCGCCCAGGTATAGAACTTGCCGTAGCCGGCCGTGCCGGTCTGAGCGAACTGCGGATGGAACGCGAAACTCTGGAAGCCGCGTTCAGTGCCTGCCGACTGCACCGGATTGCCCCACTGCGGATCGCTGATGTTCAGGTATGGCTTCACGGTCTTGCCGTCGTAGCTGACCGAATACAGCATGCCCTGCATGGTGTTGACGAAGATGCGATGTGTGCCCGGTTCGTCAAGCAGCAGATTCATGCGCGGCGCATCCGTACCCGCGTCGGGAACAGTCGCGAACTCGACGAAGTTGACCGTGATGACGCCGTCAGTCGCCGGGATCGGATCCGGAAACGGGTTGTTGCTGCGTCCCGGACCTGACGGGACGGCCGGACCTCTGCCTTGTCCGCCTCTCGCGATCGGCGGCGCACCCTCTCGTCCGCCAGGCGCCGGCGCGGGCGCTTGACGAGCGAGGACCGAATTCGAAGCCAGGAGCGGCGACGCAATCAACAGCGCGCCGATGACGCAATTCAAGGGTCTGAGCATGAAGTCCTGCCCTCCTGCCCCGACGCCGACTATGGTCGCGGACCGGCGGGTCATTGGGCGCCACGACCACGGGCCGGTGGCGGCGGCAGCGTTCCGCCTTCGGCGAGGATCTTCATGTTCTCGATCGCTCTCGTAAACGTCGCGATCCTTCGTCCCCGATCCGCTTCGCGAGCCGCATCGTCCGCAAGCATCGAATTGTCGAAGAAAATCGTGTAGACGATTTTCGATGTCGTCGCGGTGACCGGCCGCGCTTCGAGCGTACCGTGGTACAGGTTGTAGGGCCGGTCGTTCCTGGCTGTCTGCGTGTAGGTGTAGGACAGTTCCGTCTTCCCTACCAGTACCTCCCCCGCGACGGATCGGACGGCGCCAAACTCGCCGTCCTTGCCGGAAGTGATCGTGCACGGAACCTGGAGCCACTCGCCGATGTCGCAGAACTTACCGACGCGCTTCCACACGTCGGCGGCTGGGCGATTGACGGCGATCTCGAGAGGGATGGAGACGTAGGTCGGCGAGGCGACCGCGACCGAGACGCTTCCGGCCGGCGGCGTCGCTGCCGGAGTCTGCGCACCGGCGGCACCTGCCAGGCCAATGATCGCCGCCGCACAGGTGCCTGAGATTGTCTGGAGTCTACGCATGCCATCCTCCTGGCGGTTGATCCGCGCCGAGGGCCCGGCCGTTCCGCAGCCCGATTTCGCGATCAGAGCATACTGCCAACCCGCCGGGGACAGCCCGTTCAACCTGGCCCTTGTCGCCGATTTCAGCTGCGGCTACACTCCGGCATGCGTAAGATCTCCCGCCGAAAAGTCATCGAACAGACGAGCGCGGCGGTCGGCTGATTCAGCGGTCGTGGCCGCGGCGGTCGTGCTCGAGATGGATCGTTGGCGCGGTGTCACCCAGCCGGGCGAGTATCCACCCAATTCGGTAGAACGCTTCGGGATCGGTGAAGTTCAACCGGACGCAGTGATCGACGGCTGCTCCGGCGCCTTCACGATCGCCCTCGAATGCCGCCCGGAACGCCGACATGAAGACGCGTGCCGTGCGCGGGACGTTCTTCCGCTCCAGCGCCTCGTTGATGAGGACGAGATCTCGGTACGATGAAGCCGACCGCGCTGCTGGTCAACACGAGCCGGGCGCCGTTGATCGAGCCGGGTGCCCTTGCCGCCGCATTGCGAGCGGGACGACCGGGGATGGCGGCAGTCGACGTCTTCGAGCACGAACCGCTGCGTGATTCCAATGACACGCTGCTGACCCTGCCCAACCTCGAATGCACGCCGCACATCGGCTACGTCACCACTGACGAATACGACCTCCAGTTCTCGGACGTGTTCGATCAAATCGTGGCGTACGCTGGCGGGCGTCCGACCAACGTCGTGAATCCGGCCGTGCTGACGCGTTCCGGGCTCTGACCTGTTCGCCCGGACATTCGTTCGGGCGTTCACGGCAAACCGCGTATCATTCGCCCGTGGCCGACCCAGATTCGCTCGACCGCACCGGGATTCTCGTAGTGGTCGGGGTATTCGTCGCGCTCGTGGTCGACGGGATGGACCTGCAGGTGCTGGCGCTCGCGCTACCCAGCATCTCGAAGGAACTCCACCTATCGAACGTCAGCGCCGGAGCACTGAGCACCTACACCCTGATCGGCATGGGCATCGGCGGCGTGCTGGCCGGCTGGCTCGCCGATCGCATTGGACGCGTGCGCGTCGTGTGGTGGGCCGTGCTCATATTCTCCACGCTGACAGGCGTGATCGCACTGTGCCAGACCTACTGGCAGATCGCGATCATGCGCGGCGTCTCGGGATTCGGAATCGGCTCGTTGTACAGCATCGGTACGCTGCTCGCCGCCGAATACGTCCCGACCAGGATCAGGACTACCGTGCTCGGGACGCTTCAGGCGGGCTGGTCGGTCGGATACGTCGCGGCGGCGCTGCTCTCGTCCTACGTGGTTCCGCGAATGGGGTGGCGGCCGCTCTTCGCGTGCGCGATCGTTCCGGGCAGCGTCGCCCTGGCGCTGCTCTGGGGCGCGCCTGACCCGCCGAGTTGGATCGCGCAACAGCGTGCCACCTCGACAACCGCGAGCGCGAGCACGCTCGGTGTCCTGTGGGCCGACCTGCCGATGCGGCGGACCTTCCTGTTGTGGACGCTGACGGCGATTGCGCTGCAGTTCGGCTACTACGGCGCGAATTCGTGGCTACCGAGTTATCTTGTGAAGGATCTCGGTGTCAACGTCCAGAGCATGGGCTGGTACGTTGCGGGCACATACACCATGATGGTCTTCGGCAAGATCGTCACCGGGTACCTCGCGGATATGTTCGGACGGCGCGTCATGTGGATCGTCTCGGGCGTACTCACGGCGGTGTACCTGCCGATCCTGGTATACGCCGCGACTCCGGGCAACGTGGCGTACCTGCTCCTGATCTTCGGCTTCCTCTATGGCGCGCCCTACGCCATCAACTCGACCTATCTGAGCGAGAGTTTCCCCGTCGGCGTTCGGGCGACGGCGGTCGCGACGTCCTACAACCTCGGACGCGTCGGTTCGACGCTGTCGCCGCTCCTCATCGGTATGGCGGCCGCGAACCACTCGATCGGATTCGGGATTGCGCTGCTCGGGATTTCGTACGCGCTCTGCGCACTGGTGCCGGGTCTGTTCATTCGCGAGAAGATGTTCGACCCGCAAGCCGGCGGTGACATCGGGCAGCCAATGGCACTTTCGCAACTGAGCCCGGCAGGACGGGCCTGACAGCACCACTCTCTTTCCAGCGAGGCCGGATGTACTACGAGACCGACAAGAACGACCACGGCTTGCGCTACAACCCGCTCAAGGCCTGCGTCGTACCGCGTCCGATCGGATGGATCACGACGATGGACGCCGCCGGCGTGGTCAACCTGGCGCCGTTCAGCTTTTTCAACGTGCTCAGCTACGATCCGCCGTTCGTGCTCTTCTCGGCCGGCGTCCACGAGTCGGACGGTGGCCGGAAAGACTCGGTGGCCAACGTCGAAGCCACCGGCGAGTTCGTCTACAACATGACGACGTGGGCGCAGCGTGATCAGATGAACGAAACGGCGCGCATCATCGATCGCGAGCGTGGACGAAATGGCGGCGGTCGGCCTCGACCCACTGCCGTCGCGGCTGGTGCGGCCGCCTCGAGTGAAAGGCTCGCCGGTCCATTTCGAGTGCCGTCTCCACCAGATCATCGCGCTGCCCGGCCACAAACCCTCATCGAATCACTTCGTCGTCATCGGCCGCGTGGTCGCGGTCCACATCGACGATGCGGCGTTGACGGCGGACGGCCGCGTCGACGTGCTCAAGCTCCGGCCGATTGCCCGCCTCGGCTACAAGGACTACACCACTGTCGACTCGGTCTTTCAGATGGAGAAGCGGATGCCTGAAGACAGGGTCAAGGTGGATTGACTCCGCTGCAGATCTGGAAACCGCGCTACCGACGGACGCGACCGCTTTTGGCCTTGATCTCGAACGTGATCTGGCCGAAGAACCCGAGGACGCCGACGTGGCTGGCGTCGATGCTGTCGCCGGATGCATTGCGGATCAGCAGGATGACCTTGCCGGTTTTGTCGTTCAGGACGGCGACGCAGCCGGCGACGTGCGGAATGCCGCCCGGGTCGAGCGCGATGATGCAGTCGTTCGAGTAGGTCTGGCCGGTATCGAAGAACGAGCTGGGAACTCCGAGCGCGGGAAAGTAGATGCTGCTGAAGGGCACCTTCAGCTCCATCGTGATGCCCGACGCGCCCGCAGTGGTCGGCTGAAAGAATGCCTTCTTGATGCGGAAGTCGACGGTGACGGTATCGGTCCCGATGCGTTTGTAGCGGAACAGCAGCAGATCCGCGGCAGCCACTGTGACGGTCGCCGTCGCCGGCGATGGTTCGAACAGACCGAACTTGATTTGGCTGAGGGAGAGATTCGTCCAGGCCATTTGATGCGCTCCATCCGAAAATCTGCCGCCGGGAGCAGGAGTGTGCCGGGAAGCGCCACCGCTGTCAAGGATCCCGCCTTTTCATCTTGAACCGTCTGCGATCTCCGCGTGCTCTGCGTTCATACGTAGTGAGCGCCGTTACTGATCCAACGAATAGATCGCACTAGCGCTGCGCCAGGACGTCAGCGACTGACGTCACCGCAAGATCCGGAAACCGACCGTGGAAGTCGGTCGCCAAAAAAGTCATATCGATGGTGTCCATCACAACTGCGGCGCGCATCTGACGAGCGCGATTCGGCTTGACTGGCCCGAGCACGGTCGCCAGCAGCCGCAGCGCCGCGCGAGGGACATGGCGCGGCGATCCCGACCGCCCCGATGCCTCCTGCAGGCGCGCGGCCAGCGCATTGAACGACACGTTCTCAGGACCGCCGATTTCGAGCGTCGCGCCACGGGTCGAGCCGTCGACGACCGCTCGCTCGACGAGCGCCGCAACATCCGACACCGAGACGAAATTGATGCGATTCTCGCCGCCACCGAAGATCACCGGCCGGCCGGAGCCGGCAGCGGTCTGGTCGAGCAGATCGAGCCACAACTCGGCAAAGGCCGTGGCACGCACGATGGTCCAGGGCACTCCACTCGCTTTGAGTTGCTCCTCGGCGGCGTGCTTCATTCGAAAGAGCTCGATCGGATGGCCCGCAGACGCGCCGACGATGGACATCATCACGACAGCCGCATTCGCGGCTTGAGCCGCGGTGACGAGATGGCGATTACCATCGCGGTCGACCGAGGCCGGCGACACATCTCCAACGTCGCCGAACCCGTGAATCGCGGACACGACGGTATCGACGCCCGCCATCGCCCCATCGAGACCGCCGGCACGGACGTCCCCCTCGATCACCTCGACGCCGGCGTCCTGGAGATGATCGGCCCGCCGCCGATCGCGGGTCAGCACCCGGACCGCCAGACCTCGCAGCCGGAGGCGCCGCACCACCAGCGTTCCAAGCCGACCGGTTCCGCCGGCCACAAGGATCATTTCCGCTCCATGGAAGGAGGTAGCGCCGCGCCGACCTGACGGCGAACCGCGCCATCGATGTTGTCGCCGCCTTCCTGAACCGGCTCCAGGTAGAAACGCGCCCACGCAAGCAGATCGTCTGCGACGCCGAAAATGACCACGCCCCGCATCACGTGCACTGACCCGTCTCGACGCGTGCCACGGTGCTCCCACTCGCTCCAGACCTCATCGCCGTTGACCGACGAACGCAGCACCGTCGCGGTGACGTCGGGAATCGCGGCGAAAATCTGCTCCCAGTTCCGGCGAACCTGGTCGCGGCCCGTGAAGCCGCGCTCGGGATGAACCGGCGTGTCGTTCCGGTAGCTCGACGCGAAACAACTCACCACCGCGTCGATGTCGTGGGCGTTGGTGGCGCGCTCGAGTCGCGCCAGCACCTCTCGACCATTGGTCGCATCGTCGAGCGTCATCATGACCCCTCTTTCGTGGACAGTAATGGATACAGTTAAACTGTAATTAAATATATACTCTGCCTGATGCCTGCAAAAGTCAAACGACCACGGAGATATGACGCCTCACGGCGTCAGGATGCCGCGCAACGACGTCGTTCAGCGATTGTCGAAGCGGCGAGGCAGCGGTTCGTCCTCGAGGGGTATGCGACCGCCACCATTGCGCGGATCGCCGAAGACGCCGGCGTCTCGGCGGAGACCGTCTACAAGGTGTTCGGCAGCAAAGTCGCGCTGGTGCGGGCGGTCAGGGATCGGGCCCTCGCCGGCGAAGGGCCGGTGCACGCCGAACGTCGATCGAATCTGATGCAGACCAGTGAAAGCGACCCGCGCACGATCATCCGCCGCTGGGGCGTGTTGACGATGGAGGTGGCGCCCAGGGTGGCGCCGGTGCTGCTGCTGGTGCGCGACGCGGCAGCGAGCGATCCCGAATTGGCGCAATTGCAGACGGAGATGGATACGGCCAGGCGGACGCGCATGGCGCACAATGCGCGGACGCTGCTCAAAGGGAGACACCTGCGGGAAGGTATCGGCCTGACTACCGCGACCGACGTGCTCTGGACCTACAGCTCTCCCGAGCTTTACGAACTGCTGGTGATCCGACGCCGCTGGTCAGTCCAACGCTACGGGCGATTCATCGCAGACGCGATGATCGCGGCGCTGCTGCCTTCGTGATCGCGTCAGACGCGCGGAGGGGTCGTCGTTCCGGCCGACTGGCGACCGACGCATCGCGATCGACGCTGTCCATTACGCCGTCAGCCACGTGCGAGCGGCCGCGAGCGCATCGGTTGCAAAGAACTCGACGGGACCCTTTCGCAGGTCCGCCGAGGCGAACATCAGCGCCTCGCTCTTCCACCGCGGGTCCCCGACGATGGCGATGCGCTCGATGTCGTCGCCGTGCGCCACGTAGAACGTCATATCCCCCCAGTCGCCACCCTGTTCCCATCCGTCGAACTGTTCCAGCACGAACAGTAGCCGCACCGTGCCGGTGCGAGTGATATACGGAGTCAATTCATCCATGCAGCGATCGAGCTCGACCTTCCGCAAAGTCCCGCGGATCTCCACTCGATGAACGTTCCCGTCCTCATGGTGCGTCGTAACCGGCATCTGCCCTCCCGATCATGTCGTCGCCGCCGCGGCGCTCATGATCGCACGGATGTTCCCCGGCGAGAAGAATCCGCGGGCGTCGTGTCGGGACGCCAGGTTTTAGTTGCTGTCGGCGATCGGTGAGACGTTCCAGCGGTGTTTGCACGAAGGACAGATGAACCACCGATCGGTGCTCGGGTTGTGTTCGAGGTCCTCTTCCGGAGGCTCGAACTGGCACTTCGGGCAGGCGAAGGCCTTCGGGGTGTGCGGCTGTTCCGCGATCGGCTCATTCAGCGCGTTGGCCATTCCGGCTCCCTAAAAGTGACTGAAGAGCCCGATCAAAATGATGAACGGAATCGGCACACCGAGTAACAGCAACAGCACTGAGCGCATGTCCAATCTCCTTTCAAGCGATGGTTGTTAGACGGTGGCCACGCTGTCGCGCTGCCTGCCGCCGACCGTGGCGGCAAAGCTCGCGCTGAAGGCGCCGACCAGCAACGCAAGAAACATCCAGTACATCGAGTGCGCGAGCGACTTCCGGGCGAGATCTGCATCCTCCGCAGCCCGTGAGTACGCCTCGTCAACGCGCCGTTCCGCTTCCGCCTGGCTGACGCCGGTCTTCGCCGCGACCAGCTGGGACAGATACACGCGATCGGTCGCGGGCATGCGGCCTTCGGCGACGTCTTCCGCAAGGATGATCCCGACCTCTGCGCGTGTCGCCGCGGCGGTGGGATCGGCGCTCGAGGTTGGCGTGCGGAGCAGCGTGTCGGCCAGATAGCCGCTCGCGCTGAGCCCACCGCGCGGCGATTGCGCGCCCTCGTTCGCCACGGCGACGGACCGCGACGTTCCGTTCATCAGCGACGCCGCCGCCGATGTCAGAAACGCAGCCGTGATGACCAGCGCCACTGCCCACACCATGAATCCGTGCGCGGTGTCGCGAAAGTAAACCTCGTGAGTGTGCAGACTCACCCACTTGGTCCGCAGCCGTCCCGCCAGGTATCCGCCGATGGCGGACGCGACGATCTGGACGGCGACGAACCAACCGATGGCGCCCCAGCCGACCGCGGACGCGGACGCGCCGGTGTTCGACCACGGTGAGATGGCCGACAGTCCAATGCCGGTGCCCAGCGCCAGAAGCGCGAGCGAAAGCGCCATCGTCACGAACGCGCCGCCGAACACGGCGCCCCATGTGACCCCTGACGAGTGGGCTTCGATGCGACCAGAAATGTCCGGGGAGCTCTGGAGTCGACCGGTCGACGTGGTGAATGCTGGCTGTTCCATGTAATGCCTGACCTCTTGGTTAGCTGTGCACGTTCGACGCCAAGTCCGCTTCCTTCTCGATCGCCTTTGACGCGCGACGCCCCGAGTCGGTCAGCGCCCAGTCCTCTTCGAAGACGGCGTGCATCTGCTTGACGACCGGCGCGTCGGTAACGATGACGCCCACTTCCCGTCGCGTATCGAGTTCGAGGCGCCGCAGGCTCTGACTGCCGAAAAACGCCTTGCTGCCATCGCGAATAATCGCGCGGACGTGCAGGCGCCGCCCCGGATATCGCTCCCACGCCAGCGTGGACTTCTTGCCGCCAAGCTTGCCGATGATGCGCACCTCGATCCCCTTCTGCGCCCGTTCGGCGAGCAAGCGCAGCATCGCCGGATCGCTCACCTCGGGGTCGTAGATCAGAATCTGCTTGCGCGCGCCTTTGATGAAAGCAGCCAGCCGGTCCCGTGCGTTCTGCGGACTGACGACGAATCGATCGCAGCCGGTGGCGTAGGGTTGTCGCGTGCAGTCGGCTTCGAACAGCTTGACGGCTTCCTGCACGAGCTTGTGATTTCTGGTCGTGGCGCCGAAGCTTCGGCTCTTCGCAATGTCGAGCCCGGTGAAGTTGAAGCCGTAGACGTGCAGCGTCTTGTTGTCGACGATCAGCATCTTGGCGTGATACCGCACCAGATCGTCTGCGGTGCGGGACACCATCACGCCCTTCTCGAGTAGTCGCATTTCCAGCTTGCGCAGGCTCTTCTCGCCGCCCTTGTTGGTGTGCGCAATCAGCGCACGCACGACCACGCCGCGTGCGGCCGCGGTCTCCAGGCTGCGGGTCACTTCCTGGAGATCCAGGCGGAAGATCAACACGTCGATGGTCTTCTTGGCGTCGCGGATCGCGGCGATCACGGGCGCCAGGCCTGCGTCGGGCTGAACGATCAGCTTCACGGGCTACAGCCGGCCTGTCAGCATCATGACGACCAGGATCAGCAGCAGCAGGCTGAGCGTTCCGCTGGGCGCATAACCCCAGTTCTGACTGTGCGGCCAGGTCGGAACCGAGCCGATGAGCATCAGGACGAGAAGCACGACGAGGATGGTAATCACAGCAACTCCGTTGCAGCCGATCGCGGACGACTCCGTGTCGCGCGCGTTGCCGCCATACGTTCGATCACCACGGCAATTGCAGGGCCAAGCCCGAGTCACGGGATTTGCTGAGCAATTGGCGCGCCTCCGCTACCAGATGGCCCTTTGGATTCCTGCGCGGGGCAAACTCAGGCAACCGATTGCCCACCGATTCCGCGCCACACGCCTATCAAGCCGGCCGATCCGGAAATTGCGAAGGTTACATCCGTCGAGCTCGCGGCACCGTTGTTGAAATGTCGGGACCGTGATGGCACAAGCGGGTATGCGCGCGCGAACCCGACGGTCGGCTCAGCCGCCGGCCAGCGCGCGATCGACGGCGTCTGACAAGCGGAGCGGGCCGCCACCGACGGCAACGCAGGCGGCGGCAGAGCGCCACAACGTTCAGGCGGTCATGAACCTCGAACGCCAGACGCGCGACAGCCGCTCCTACGTCGCGCGCCTCACCGATGCCGTCAGCGGCCTCGCCAGCAGCCCGGCGTTCATCGTCGCGCACCTGATGTGGTTCCTGATCTGGATCGGCGGCAACACCATCGGCGCCCGCCACTTCGATCCCTACCCGTTCAACCTCCTGACGCTCGCGGTGTCGCTCGAGGCGATCGTGCTGACCGGGTTCGTGCTGATGTCACAGGCGAGCATGACCCAGCAGGCCGACAAACGCGCGCATCTCGATTTGCAGGTCAATCTGCTCGCCGAGCAGGAGCTGACCGCCATCCTGAAAGTCCAATGCCTGATGGCCGAACGCGCCGGGATCGATCTCGCCAAGCTCGATCCGCGGATCGAGGCGCTGCGCAATCGCACCAACGTGCAGGAGCTCGCCGACGCCATCGACACCGGAATGGCCTCAACCCAACAAACAACAGGAGACAGAAAATGAAACGACTGATGCAACTCTCGCTGGCCGCCGCCCTGGCGTTCGCCTCGGCGGTCGGCGTGGCGAAGGCCGCAGACACGCCAGACTCGTGGGTGACGATGAAAACCAAGGTGTCGCTGATGACGACCGAAGGCGTCAGCACCTCCAATCTGAACGTCGATACCGTCAACGGGGTCGTGACGCTGCACGGCATGGTGTCGTCCGAGGCGCAGAAGGAGAAAGCGGGAGATGTGGCTCGCCGGATCGACGGCGTCAAGCAGGTCAAGAACCTGCTGCAGGTGGTGCCGAAGAGCCAGCGCGCCGTGGTCGAGCGCTCAGACGATCAAATCAAGGACGAAGTCGAGGCCGCGTTCAAGGCCAATGGACGCGTCCACGACAGCGGCATCAAAGTGGCTTCGGTGAACAAGGGCGTCGTGCTGCTCTCTGGCAAGACCAAGTCGTGGGAAGCGAACCTCGAGTCCGTGCAGGTCGCGGACGCGGTCCGAGGTGTCCGACGGGTCTCGACGGAAGTCGAAGTCGTTCCCGGGCCCTGAGCCTCGGGCCGTCATCCGGCCACGCCTGCATCAATCAGGCGGCTCGACGTCGATACCATTAAGATTGGGCATGGCCGCGCCGCTTTCAACACTGAAGCGATCGGATCGATTGCGGGCCGGCGGGTGGCTGGTGCTGGCGTCCGGTCTGGCCGGCGCCGCCGTCTGGTATTGGATCAAGGTGCGCAGCGCGGATCTGGCACTCGACGATGTCAATGCACTCGGGTACCAGCGTTCACTTCAGCACGGGATGGGCGTGATGATGGGCCCGATCGGGGCGATGCTGACCGAATGGCAGGAAGAACTGACCAGCCCGCTCGGGCAGGCGCTGACAATCGCGGTGTGCGCGGCGCTGCTCGCGGCGTACTTTTTTCGGGTGGCGTGGGTGCTCGACGCCGAGACCGTCGACGAGTAGCGACGCGCAGAGTCTTCGCCACATCCTCAGGATCGCCGCCGCTACAACCCGGTCAATCCGCGAACGGCGTGGCTGACGCTGGTGGTCGCCTTCTGAGCGCGGCCACTGGCAAATCGCTGGTCGAAGGATGACTGGCATCACTCGCAGCTTGCGGGTGCCGCGGATGTTCGGTAGAGTTGCGGCCCCCAGCCAGCATCGAGGATCAGGTCGGCAGGATTCGCGGAGGGACCGTCGTGTTGCAGAACGCCGCGCTGGACGTTGCGATCGGGCTCGTGCTCATGTACGTCCTGCTGAGTCTCGTGTGCACGGTGGTCAACGAGTTCATCGCATCGAAATTGAGTCTCCGATCGAAGTCGCTCTCGAGCGCTCTGCGCGAGATGCTCGACGACCCCGCAGTTCGGGCGGCCTTCTACAACCACGGCCTGGTGGCCAGCGCGATGAGCGCGGTCAAGCGGGCCACTCCTCTGATGGCGGCTTCGCCTCCGCCCACGGCCGTACCCACGGACGGAACGGCCAGTACCAGCGCTCGCGGCGCACCAGAGCCGATCAGGGACAGCGATCACCTGTCGTACCTGTCGACACAGACATTCGCGCTGGCACTGCTCGGCAGCCTGGTGCAGCCGACGCCCGCCGCGCCGCGTCCGGGGCTTGCGGAACTGGAAGCGGCTATCGCCGCGCTGCCGGAAACGAAGCTGAAGAGCTCGCTGCAGGCGGCGCTGATCTCTGCGCAAGGCGACTTCGAACAGTTCCGCACGAGTGTGTCGCGGTGGTTCGACGATTCGATGGACCGCCTGAGCGGCGCGTACAAGCGCAACCTGCAGTTCATCGCCATCGCCGTCGGCTGCCTGCTGGCCCTGATCGTCAATGCCGACAGCCTGACGGTGGGACGGGCGTTATGGTCGGACAGCTCGCTGCGAGCCGCGATCGTGCAGACGGCGGACGCGACGACAAAAGCCGGAAGCGCCACCCAGAGCCCGACCGCCGTAACCATGGGCGATGTCGGCGCCGCCTTCGTCAAGGCCAACAACGACCTGCGTCCCCTTCCGATCGGGTGGCCCGCGTGCCGATCGAACGACGCGCCGGGCGGGACCAGCGCCGGCACGTCGCCAGCCAGGGTCACGACCGCCACCCCCTGCCCCGCTGATACCGCCGGGTGGTCGTGGTTCCTCATCGACAAGGTCTTCGGATTGTTCGCAACCGGCCTCGCCCTCTCACTCGGCGCGCCGTTCTGGTTCGACACGCTCTCGAAGTTCGTGAATATCCGCGCCGCCGGCATCAAGCCGGAACGGGCCACGACCAAGTAGCGAACGCCCGCCAGGACCGGAAAATCCGATCGTCAGGCCGCAGGTCATCTGCCGGAACTGCATAGTCCGGCAGGCGAATGGAACGTAGCCTTGATGGCCCGCGGCGCCGCGCTAAGCCGGGCGCGCCGCGCCCGAGCAGCGAAACAGAGGAGGCACCCATGAAATTCTTTCTGATCGGATCCTATTGCCTGTGCGCCGGCGTCTTGGCGTTCGGCCAGGCCCCGCCGGAGCGCATCGCCGCAATCAAGGAATCGCTGGCGAAGAACCAGGCGGCGCTCAAGCAGTATTCCTGGGTCGAGACCACCCAGATCAGCTTGAAGGGCGAGGTCAAGAAGACCGAGCAGAAGCAGTGCTTCTACGGCGCCGACGGCAAAGTCCAGAAGACGCCGCTGCCGGGCGCCGCGCCGCCGCAACCAAAGGCGGCGCCGTCAGGCGGTCGGGGCGGCCGCATGAAACAGAAGGTCGTCGCGAACAAGGTCGAAGAAACCAAGGAGTACATGGAGCAGGTGGCGGCGTTGGTTCAGTCCTACGTCCCGCCGGATCCCGCGAAGATTCAGGCCGCGGCCGCGGCCGGCAACGTCGCCGTTCAACCCACCGACGCCACCACCACGATGACCGTGAAGAACTACGTGAAGGCGGGCGATTCGCTCGCCATCGGGCTCGACTCGAGCGCCAAGACGATGCGCAGCGTCCAGGTCAGTTCGTATGTCGAGAAACCAAAAGACGATGACGTGACGTTGAACGTGACCTTCGCGAATCTGGAGGACGGCACCAGCTATCCGCAGAAGACCGTGCTGGTGGTGGCGGCCAAGAAGATCGAGGTCACGGTGACCAACTCGGGATACAAGAAGGGCGCGCCGTAGCGACGTCAGGGCACGCGCGGCTGGGTCCACCGCCTACTCGGCGCACCGATCGTGAGGCATGGCGCAGGCTGACCTACGGAGGGCTCACGACCGGCGACGCGCGATCACATTACGTTCTGATCGCGGTTCGCAGCACTTCATGTGACGGCTGCTCTTCCAGCCGCGGCGTCTTCGCGAACGCGACCACAAACAGAATCCCGATCAGGAAATCCGGCGCGATCACCACGGTATCAGCGGGCGCGATCCGACCCTGCAGGAACAGCACCGTCATCGTCAGGACGTAGCCGAATTTTTCGAGCGCGCTCGGGACCATCATCGTGCGCAGCCGCACCGGGTCTGACCCGATGACGATGAAGGCGCACTGCCACACCATCGCGACCGCCAGGAATCCGTAAAAGAACTCCGGGTGGCTGATTGGGGATGCGCGCAGGCGGGCGATCGTGTCGAACAGGAAGAACAGCGGTGTGAGGACGAGGAAGCCCCAGGCGCCGGCCGTGATGAAGACGATTCGCGCGAATTTCATGTCGATCGATACCCCGATCAGATAGGTCGACTGAATCGGGATTGCTTCATGCGGCTTCGCGGGACCGTGTCGATCACAGCCAGCGTCTGACGCGTGTCCGATACAGCGCGTATGGCTCGCCCAGCGCCACCGCGAGATACTGCTCCTCCGGCAGAATGACGCCGAAGTGGAGCGCGAGGACCACCGGGACCAGGAGGATCGCGGCCCAGGGCAATTGAAACGCGAGCGTGCCGCCGAGCTGCAGCATGACCAGGCTCACGTACATCGGATTGCGTGTGTAGCGAAATGGGCCGCTGGCCACGATCGTTGTGGCCTCGCCAAGCGGATTGATTGCCGCGTGATGCAGTCGAAACGTGACCACGGCGGAGATCGCCAGCGCGGCACCCGCCGCCAGAAGCACCACTCCAACCCACCGCGACCAGCCGGGCCAGTTCACGCCCAGTGGCCACAGGCGACCGAGTCCCCAGGCCAGCAACAGGGCCGCGACCGGAATCGCGGGGGGAAACGGAAACCGTCGACTGTCTGATGGCGGTCGGCGTACAGCGTTCATCCGGCGAGCTTACGTCAGAACCCGATCGCCTCGTGAAGCGGCGGAATACCTCTCAGTGCAGCAACAAAACCCGTTGCAGGGTGACGGCGCTGCGGACATAATCCCTTCCCTTATCAAGTCTCAACGAGGTCTAAAAGCCGGCGCGCCGGCCAAACAACCGACCTGGCCCGGAATCGCGCCCGTTCGCGATATCGATGCCGGTCACCGGGGTCACTCGAGACGCTGCATTTCGGAAAAGGAGCGAAGGTCATGACCAATTCAGTCAGGCGGGCTCTTCAGGTTTCACTCGTTCTGGTCGGCGCGGGATCGATCATCGCCGGCTTACGCGCGGACCAGGCGGCCGCGCCCGCTTCCGGGCGATTCACCCGCGTCTTCGGACTCGGAGCGATCCAGTCCGATGTCCAGCCGCGTGGGCTCGACCAGACGATGGTCAAGGTGGTCGTTGTGCTGGCAGGTGATTCAGTCGCCAGCGCACAGGAAACGGCCGGACGCCGGCTCACCCGCCAGGAGAAAAACGCGATCAAGGCGCAGCGCGCCGCGGAGCAGGCCGCGGCCAGCAGCGGCATCGCGGCCGCCGGCGGACGCGTGGAACGGACGTTCCAGAGCGCCATCAACGGCATCAAGGTGAGCATTCGGCGCGACCGAGTCGAGGCGCTCCGGCAGGTGTCCGGGGTCGTCGACGTGAAGCCGGTCGGCATCTATTCACACGAGAACGTCGTCAGCGTGCCGCGCACGCAGGCGCCGTTTGCCTGGTCTGGAGTCAACGGCGTCCACGGCGAAGGCGTCAAGGTCGCGATCATCGATACGGGCATCGACTATACGCACGCCAATTTCGGCGGCCCCGGCACACCAGCGGCCTACCAGCTGGCATTCGCGGCCGACACCACGCCCGCCGATCCCACGATGTTCGGCCCCGCCGCGCAGAAGGTAAAGGGCGGAACCGATCTCGTCGGCGACAACTACGATCCGAACAGCACCGACCCGGCCAAGAACACGCCCAAACCCGATCCCAACCCGCTCGACTGCAACGGCCACGGCTCGCACGTCGCCGGCAGCGCGGCAGGCTTCGGCGTCAGCGCGAGTGGCTCGCAATACACGGGTCCCTACGATCAGACCATCTACACGAACAACGCGTTCACGATCGGGCCGGGCGTCGCACCGAAAGCCGACCTCTATTCCGTCCGCGTCTTCGGCTGCTCAGGCAGCACCGATGTGATCACGGAAGCGCTCGACTGGGCGGTCGACAACGACATGGACGTCGTCAACATGTCGCTCGGCGCCGACTTCACCACCGCGGATTCGGCTGACGCACTGGCCACCGACAACGCGGTCAAGGCCGGCATCGTCGTCGTCTCGGCGGCCGGCAACGCGGGAGACATCCGCTACGTCCTCGGCGCACCCGGCGCCAGCACCAAAGGGATCGCGGTCGCGGCCAGCGCGAAGGAAGCGTTCGATAGTACCGTCAACATGGCTCTGCCGGTGCTCCCCTCGGGAACGGCCGCGAAAACGATTACCGCGATCAACGCAAACGCCGTGTCCGGAGGTCTGGGCTCGCTGCCCGTGATCGTCCTGCGCAATCCGAACGGTACGGTCAGCCTCGGCTGCAACCCCCAGGAGTACGTGAACGCCAACGTCACCGGCAAGCTTGTCGTCACCCAGCGCGGAAACTGTGCGCGGGTCGCCCGTGCCATCTTCGGACAGCAGGCAGGCGCCGCTGCGGTGGTGATGATCAACAACGCGGCGGTGCTGCCGCCGTACGAGGGTCCGATCACGTCGAATCCGGACACCGGCGAACAGTACACCGTGACGATTCCGTTCTACGGCGTCACCGGGCTGGCAACGACCACCACGTCGGACGGCTACGCGCTGGTCCAGCGCGACGGGCTGACGGTGTTCCTGTCGGAAGGCACGCCGATCCCGACCGGCCTCGCCTCGTTCACGTCGGGCGGCCCGCGCACGCCTGACTCCCTGCTGAAGCCGGACATCACCGGTCCCGGCGTCGCCATCGTCTCGACGCTGGTGGGCTCGGGCAATCAGGCGACAACGCTGTCGGGCACGTCGATGGCGACGCCGCATCTGGCCGGCACCGCGGCACTGACGATTCAGGCGCACCCGAAATGGAAGCCCGCCGCGGTCAAATCAGCGATCATCAACAGCGGCGACCCGAGCGTTCTCGCGGACTATGCCACCCGCCGCGGCGGCTCCGGCTTCGTCAACGCCGCGAATGCCGTCGGCACGTTCGTCTATGCCTACGCCGACAAGGACGAGACTACCGTCAACTTCGGCTACGAGAACATCACGGCCGATTTCTCGAAGACGAAGACGATTCACTTGAAGAACGACGGTCCGGCCGCCACATTCGCTGTGAGCTTCGAGCGGCAGCAGGGATCACCGCATACCGTCTCGCTGGGTGCGACGACGGTCACCATCCCGAAGAACGGCACGGCCACCGTCGACATGACGCTGATGGTTCCGGCGGCCACCGTCGGCGGTTCGCTGGCGAACCCGCCGGCCGACTTCGATGCGTTTCATGACGTGGCCGGCCTCATCACCTTCACGCCAACGGCGGAATCCAACCGCGGCATCGCGCTGCGCGTCCCCTATTACCTGGTGCCGCGCGCGTCGTCCAACGTCACCACGAACCTGTCGCTGAAGGCGCGCGCGACGCTCGGCGTCGCCAACGTCCAGAACCACAACGGCGTCATCGGCGGCACGGCTGATTTCTACGCCTGGGGACTCGAGAGCGGCAACGATCAGCTGGGGCGAATCGACCTGCGCGCCGCCGGCGTGCAATCCTTCGACGGCGGTGGAGAACAGGTGCTGGTGTTCGCGGTCAACACCTTCAACAGCTGGTCGACGCCCGAGCAGCAGGAGTTCGACGTCTATATCGACGCGAACAACGACGGTACGCCTGACTTCGTGGTGTTCAGCGAGGATCTGGGACTTCTGACGGCCGGCGTGCGCAGCGGCCAGCAGGTCGCCGCCATCTTCAACCTCGCGACCAGCGCCATCGTGGTCGACTTCTATGCTGTGGCGCCGACCAACAGCAGCACGATTCTGCTGCCGGTCCTGGCCGCCGACGTCGGCATCACACCGGCGAACCCTCGGCTCAGCTACACGGTCCTGGCGTTCGATCTGCTCAGTAACGACCAGGACGCGTTCACCGGCTCGGCAGCGTTCAACGCGTTCGCCAGCGCGATCAGCACCGGCCAGTTCGTGAATGTGCCGCCTGAAGCGTTGGTGAGCGTCTCAGTGGCGATCAACCCGGCCGAAGCCGCACTGACGCCGGCGAAGGGTTTGATGATCGTCACACAGGACAACAAGAACGGCGCCCGCGAGGCCGATCTGATCACGGTCGCGGCGACCAGTCCGCACTAGACGCCGAAGTCACTGTCGGAGCACGGGGGTGGCCGAGACACCTCCGTGCTCTGAACGATGGTCTTCGCGGCGCTACCGGTCGGCGACCGGCGTCGCCATCGGCTCGAACGAGCTCCGGCAGTCGGAAACGAGAGTCACTCCGGCGGCGTTCACCGAGACCACTGCAAGCGGGGCGTAGTAGTGTCTGACGCCGTGGGGCGGCAGCGCGACGGGCAAGATGTTTCCCTGCGCGTCCGTTTCGGGATTTCCCTGGGCATCAGTGACGTTGGGCCACTCGACGTCGCCGGTGGCCGTCCTCGCGGGAATCAGCCAGTAATCTCCCGTGACGTAGTCGTTCGCCGATGCGGGCTGGCCATTGACAGAAGCACCGATGTCCGAAGGCTCGAATCGGACCTGCACGCCGTCCTCCAGCGACAACCAGACGCCTTCCTGAATCAGCGCGGCGTTGTCGTTGGCGAGCGTCAGGCCGCCTTCCTCCGGATCGCCCGCCGCCTGATCCCATCGTCGCAGCAGGGGGTGCAGCGTCGCGTCGCGACCGATCGTCGAGTCAGGCGTCCCGTCGAGTGTGACCTTCATCGTCGTACGATCGATCGCATGGACCGGCAGGAGCCTGCCAGGAAGGTTCAGCAGGACCGAACGATCGTCCTGCACTTCGACCAGACTGCCTTCAACGAGACCGAACCGATCGTCGCGGCCCAGGCTCTCGAGCACGACTGCAGCAGTGCCGCCGCCGGACGCGACGGGATAGATGACCGAACCGTTTTCGCGCGACCACTTGAACGTCGCCGACGTCGCCGCGTCGGTACCGGCCGCACCGCCGCGATTGATCTCCACCCGGTACAGCTGCGGTTCGGTGATGGACAGTATCCGAACAGCTCATCCGCCTTTTCAGCAGCGTCTGGTGTTCACTCGAGCGTGAACGACAGATACATCAGCCGGCCTTCACGCTGAACCTGCAAGGTCACAGGCGATCCCGGCGGCAGCGCGCCGAGCGCATCCTTCAGAGCCAGCACCGTCACCGTCAGCTTGCCGTTCAGGCTGCGAATGATGTCCCGCGGCTGCAGCGGCACCTCGCCCGCCGTGCCCGCGGCGCGGGCGACGACGATGATGCCGAACGGATCGCGGAGGCCGGTCGCCGCGGCGGCAATGCGTTGATCGATTTCCACGCCGAGGATCCCGAGCCTCGGAACCAGACCCTTCTCGGGATCCGCCGTCGCCGACACGCCGTCGAGGCCGCTGCGCTGCTCGACCGGCGTCACGCTCAGGGTCTGCTCCGCCCCTCCCCTCGCCACCACCAGCCGCACGTTGTCGGTGGAGTCCCGGAGACGGAGACTGTAGCTGACCGTCGGCAGGTTATCCGCCGGCTGACCGTCCATCGACACCAGCACGTCGCCGACCTTGACGCCGGCCTTCTCCGCCGGGCCGCCGGGCCAGACATCCGACACGATGACGCCGTAATTTCTCACGAGATTGAGTGCAGACCGCCATGCTCGGCGTGATCGTCTGCATGCTGATGCCGATTTCCTGGCGCCGCAGCTGACCGAACTCCTTGAGCTGACGGAACACGGTTCTGACGGTGGCGCTCGGAATCGCGAACCCCAACCCTTCGTTTCCGCCGGACTGCGACAGGATGAAGGTGTTGATGCCGACCACTTCCCCGCGAGTGTTGACCAGCGGACCACCGGAGTTGCCCGGGTTGATGGGCGCGTCCGTCTGGATGTAGATCAGCGGCGAATCGGGATCGATCTGTCTGGCCACCGCCGACACCAGGCCGTGCGTCAGGCTGTTGCGCAGCCCGATCGGGCTTCCGAACGCGAAGACGGTCTCGCCCTGCCGAACCTGCGTGTAGGTTGCCAGCGGCAGCGCCTGCAGCTTCTGGCCGTCGATCTTCAGCAGCGCCAGGTCCAACTCGGGGGCGATGCCGACGATGCGCGCGTTCACGAGATACGATCGGCCCGACAGCGCCGTCGCCAGCGTGCCGTCCGCGTTGTCGGCCGGCAGCACGATCTGGACGCGCTGCGCGTCGTTCACGACGTGCGCGTTCGTCATGATGTAGCCGTCCGGATCGATCACGAAGCCCGAACCGACCGATCGCTGACGTCCGACGACGGCGCTCGCTTCGCCGCGGGGCCCGTCCTGCGCGCCGTAGCTGCTGACCTGGATTTGCACGACGCTCGGCCAGACCTTCCGGGTCAGTGCGTCCACGGCTTCGTTCATCCGCGTCAGCGAGTCCTGTGCCGTGGCCGGCGCCGGCCGCTGCTCGGCGCGGCCGCGCGCCGCCGACAGGGCGAAGCAGCACACGAGCAACGCCAGCGGCCCTCTAATCGACTTCCTCATGGTGTCCTTTTGCAGGGAGGCCTTCAGGCCGTCCCGGCATGTCCGGAGTCACGGAGTTACTCAGACTATGAGCCGGAGCGAGACGTCGGGACTATGCAGTTTTGGCAAGCAGTTTTGGCAAGCGCAATTCTGACAAGCGTCCCGACGCGGGAACGGCCGCGATCGGCTAGACCACGATCCCGTAAGCCTCGTGAAAAGCGTCCGTGACGTACTCGTAGCTGGCGTACGCGAACCCCTTGTCGCCCCAGCCGGTTCCCCAGCTGTTGCGGATGATGAAATAGCTCGGCGTGTAGCCGACGATGGAGACTGCGTGGCCACCGTTGGCTCGCTTGCTGTCGTAGACGCGAAGGTGACCGTCCGACCCGATGTTGTTCCAGTTCGGATCGACCCTGAGGCGCGTCAGGATCGGGCCGTGATACGCGAGCCACTCCTTGAATCGATCGAGCTTGCCGGCCTGCGTGCCGCACAGGTTGAAAAAGGCCTTCACCTTCAGGCGGGCGGCGACGGTCAGGAAGTGGCGCTCCTTCAACTTCACCAGCCCGCCTTCGAACGGCAGCACCGAGGTCTTGAGCGCGCCGATCTTCCTCACCACCTTCAACGCCGACTTCGCGCTCGTTCCAGCATCGTCGAGGAACGTCGTCGGATACGAGCACTTGTGGTCCATTTCCTTCGCCGCCATCCAGATGAAGCGGACAGAAATGTGCTCGTGCTTGCGAAGCTTTCCTGCCTTGACGAAGTGATAGCGCAGCACCGAATCCGCAAACGCCCAGCCGACGCAGGAACCGGTGGCGCCCTGGTTGCCGATGTTCCACCAGGCTTCGCGGAGATCCTTCGATGCCGGAATCTTCTTGTTCCTGGCACTGAAGCCGAGAGCTTTGGCCTTCCGCAGCGACCAGTCCTCGTGCTGATCGTGGGATTCGGTGCAGTTGTAGACCCGCTTGCCGGAGGCTCGGCTCACGACTTCTTTTTGGACGTCTTGCGGGCGGTCTTCTTCTTTTTCTTCGGCGCTGGCGTCCGATCGACGTTCGGGTTGGGCATCGGCTTCTCCGTGAATGTGGACGGGGATCAGCGGCTTGCGCCGGCGATCGAGCGGTATCGCGGATCGGCGCGGAGCGCGGCGAGCTGCGGATTGGCCGCGATCGCCTCGGAAGAATATCCACCAGCTCTGCATTTTGCAAGCAAGAGAAGCGCATCGTCGCGGCGGCCAAGCGCCTCGTATCCGACGGCCACCTGGCAGAGAACTTCCGGAATGTCCGGGGCGAGCGCCGCCGCCTGGGAGAGCAACGGCAGACTCTCTTTCTCTCTTCCCACGGCGGCGTAGTAGCTGCCGACATCGGCGAGCAGGTATTCGTCCTTCGGCGTCTCCTTCAGCAGACCTGCCGCCAGATCGATCGCCTTGAGATAGGCGGCCCTCACCTTGACCGGGTCGGCGTGCTGGTTGGCATAGACGGAGGCGAGAATCCCCCACGCGCGATACTGACTCGGTCGCATCTCGATCGCGCGCTGCAACGCTTCCACCGCCTCTGGGTACTGCCCGGATTCCGCGAGCACCATGCCCAGATTCCGGTAGTGAATGAAGGTCGGTTCGAGATCGATCGCCTTCCTGAACGAGACTGCCGCTGCGTCCAGCCGACCGAGTCCTCGATCCACGAGGCCGAGGTTGTTGTAGGCGCGCGGATTGTCCGGCACCAGTTCGGCGGCGTGACGAAATTGCGCGTCGGCCTGCGCCCACTTGCCGCCGTCCAGATAGTGCACCCCGAGCTGCATGATCAGCAACCAATCGTCCGGCGCCAGGCTGACCGCCTTCTGCAGCGTGGCTTCCACCTGGTCGGTGCGACCCTGACGCGTCTGCAATTCCGCCAGTGCGCCGTACGCGGCCGCATTGAACTTGTCGAGCTTGAGGGCGCTTTCGAGCTCCTGGCTGGCGAGATCGTTCTGATTCGTGAACGCGTACAGGTATCCGAGCGTCACATGCGCCGATGCCAGACCGGGCGCCAACTCGAGCGCGTGCAACGACGCCTCACGCGCCGGTTCGATGTACTTCGGGTCGCGCTGCTGGGAGAACTGCAGGAAGTTGGCTCGCCCCAGGTCGGCGAACGCCGGCGCGAACTGCGGGTCGCGTGCGCCGATCTTCTCGAGCAGCGGAATCGCCGTTTCGAGCGCCTGCGGCCGGTAGTAGTGCGCTACCAGGTCGTGCGCACGCCGGTAGTCGTCCTGCTGGCTGGCTGCCGGCGGCCGGGCATCGGGACGTGACGCGGCCGTCCACCGCTCGGCCACGACCATCAGCAGCGCCGCAGCAACGACCACCGGCGCCAGCATCCAGGTGCGAAAATATCGCGGCTTCACCGGGGCGGCCGCTACCGCCGATCCCGATCCCAGGCCGATGGCTTCCGACAGCGCGGCGATCATCCTGCCGGTACTCGCGAACCGCTTCTCAGGCGTCGCGCTCAGTGCGGCTTCGACGACGCGCGCGACCGGTTCCGGAAGATCGGGACGAACGTCGAGCAGCGTGCGCCGCTGACCGGCGGCATGTGCCGCGCGTAATTCCGCAACACTCCTGCCCTCGACCGGGTACTGCCTCGTCAGCAGGCAGAACATCAGCACGCCGATGGCGTAGACGTCGCTCGCGATCGTCGCCGGCTGGCCGAGTAGTAGCTCCGGCGCCATGCAGGCGGGCGTGCCGCTCGAGTCCTCATCGATGCCATGCGCGTGGCTGAGCCCGAAATCCATGAGCAGGATTCGGCCGCCGTCCTCGCGCATCACGTTGCCGGCTTTGATGTCGCGATGGAGCAACCCGGCGGCGTGTACCGCGCCGGCGGCGCGGCAGACGTCGATCGCCATCAGCGCCGCTTCGCGCGGTCCCAGCACCCCTTGCGTCGTCAGCAGTTCCGTGAGGGTGTGGCCCTTGACGAAGTCGCTCCAGAATCCGACGCGTCCGTCGTGACGGTCCACGCCGTAGATCGAGACAACGTTGGGGTGACGCACGCGCGCAATCGCTCGCGCCTCGCGGAGCAGCACGCTGACTTCTTCGTCACGATTGAGGCGACCTGGGAGCAGGAGCTTGAGCGCGACGTGGCGCTGGAGCGCGGGATCGAATGCGCGGTAGACCTCACCAAACGAACCGCGCCCGACACATTGGAGTGCCTCGAACGGTCCCCAGTGGTCCAGGGCCTGAGGCGCTTCATGTTCCGCGGACGGTCTGGTTTCGTGCTCGAATTCGTTCAATGGCGGGCTGCCACGCGCAGATTATGCCTCGCAGGCCAAAGGCCAACCAAACCAGGACTGTTTTTGTTGTCGATGGGCGACATTTTTTGGATTTCGATACGCCTGAATTCGCTTCAATTTCGTAGGACCTGACCTTATTGTAAGAAAACGCTATGTAAACGAGCCGGACAAGAGTAGATTGGCGGCCATTTCGATTTTCTTCTGACTCTAAAGGAGTTGGGTATGAATCTGAGCCGAATACGGGTCGTGGCGTGGATGATCGCGCTCTGTGCGCTCTGGCCGGTGGCGGCCCACGCACAAAGCACGCTGACCGGTGTGGTGCGAGATACGTCCGGAGCTGTCCTGCCTGGCGTGACGGTCGAAGCCTCCAGCCCTGCCCTGATCGAGAAAACGCGCTCCGTCGTCACCGACGAGACCGGAGGCTACCGCCTGGTGGATCTGCGTCCCGGTGCCTACGTCCTCACCTTCACCTTGCAGGGCTTCGCGCCGCTGGAGCGCCAGGGACTCGAGCTGCCCTCCAACTTCACGATGACCGTGAACGCCGAGATGAAGGTCGGCAGCCTCGAGGAGACGCTCACCGTCACCGGCGCGTCGCCAATCGTCGACGTGCAGAGCACCACCAAGTCGCAGGTGCTCTCGCGGGAGACACTCGACGCGATTCCGACCGGACGCACGATTCAAGGCATGGGTCAGCTGGTCACCGGCGTCAGCCTGAACCAGCCGGACATCGGCGGCTCGAAGGCGATGCAGCAGACCTACATGTCGGCGCACGGCGCCGGTTCGTCACAGACGACCGTGCAGGTCGACGGCCTGCTGGTCAACGGCATCGACGTCGACGGCGCGGTGCAGAGCTATTTCAACAGCTCGATGAGCCAGGAGATGGTCTACACGACCAGCGGCGCATCCGCCGACGTCTCGGGCGGCGGCGTTCGACTGAACATGATTCCGCGCGACGGCGGCAACACCGTCAGCGGTAGTGTGTTCATGGGCTTCCAGAACACGAGTTTCCAGAGTGACAACGTCACCAGCGACCTGATCAGCCGCGGTCTCAAGACCAGTGACGGTATCAGCAAGCTGTACAACCTCGAAGGCGCGGTCGGCGGTCCGATCAAAAAGGACAAAGTCTGGTTCTTCGCGTCGGCTCGTAACTTCGTCCTGGACACACTGCCGGCCAACACGTTCTACGGCATCTCCGGCACCGAGACGCCGACGTCCGCTGCAAAGGCGAGCACGGACGAGGGTGTCGATCCGCAAAGCATTCGCAGCATTCAGGCGCGGGTGACCTGGCAGGCAAGTCCGAAGAACAAGTTCGCCTTCTACAACGATCGCCTGTTGAAGAACCGCGGGTCGGCGATGACCGCCGGCTTCGATCCCAACGAGGCCGGCATCGTCTGGACCTCGCCGATCTACACGACCGGGTCGGTCAAGTTCTCGTCCACCGCGACCAACAAGATTTTCATCGAGGCCGGCGCCTCCACCAACTACGAGCGGTACAACACCCTCTATCAGGCCGGCCTGGCGAAGGAACCGTTTACGCCTGATTGGTACACGGTCATCAACAAGAACGACACCTCGCTGGGCACGCAGTGGGGAACCGGCGCCACCAATCAGGGCATGTATCCCGATCGCTACGCGTTCGCGGGCGCGGTTTCCTACGTGACCGGCACACACAATATCAAGGTCGGCATGCAGGACACGTCCGGACGTTACGTGCAGTTCCGCAGCGCCAACGGCGATCTGCGCGCCAACTTCGTCGCCGGCAAGGCCAGCACCGCGACCATTCTGAACACGCCGGTCAACTTCCGGGACGACCTGAAGGCGGACGTCGGGATTTACGGCCAGGATTCCTGGACGCTCAACCGAATGACGATCAACTACGGCGCCCGCTGGGAATACTTCGCATCAGGCGTTCCTGCTGAAACCTCCGGCGTCGGCCGCTTCGTCAG
The DNA here is from genome assembly GCA_963711765.1 of uncultured Acidobacteriota bacterium. Classification (GTDB taxonomy): domain Bacteria; phylum Acidobacteriota; class Vicinamibacteria; order Vicinamibacterales; family CAVVIG01; genus CAVQFC01. The sequence goes on from CAVQFC010000002.1 coordinate 1,528,978, forward strand.
CACGGTGCGCAGCTTCGGTCCCATCGACATGCCAACTTGGACGAGCATTGCGCCGCGCGGCGGCGTGGTCTACGACCTCTTCGGCAACCAGAAGACCGCACTCAAGTTCAGCATCGGCCGCTACGAACAGGCGGGCACCACAGGCTTCTCGAATCGTTACAACCCGCTTGCGCTGCAAACGGTGAACGTCGCCTGGACGGACCTGAACGGCGACGGCGTTCCCCAGGGCTCGCTCGGCTGCACCTACCTGCAGCCAGGCTGCGAAATGAACCTCGCCGGGCAGCTGCCGAAGAACTTCGGCGTCGCCAACCTGCCCACCTTCGATCCGGACATCAAGCGGATGTACAACATCGAAACCGCGGTCAGCGTGCAGCAAGAGCTCACCAGCGGCGTGTCGGTGACGGCAGGATGGTACAACCGGCAGTACCACAACATGTGGCTGCGGACCAATACAGGCGTCGGCTTCTCCGACTTCACGCCGTTTACGGTGTTCAGCCCGATTGACGGGTCGCCAATCACCTACTACAACGTGAGCGCGGCGAAGGCGGCGCAGATCAGCACCAACCTGGTGGACACCAACGCGCCGAACCGCACCGACAAGTACAACGGCTTCGAGTACAACTTCAACATGCGGCTGGCGCACCACATCACGATATTCGGCGGCGGCATGAGCGAGCGGATGCTCTCGAATTCCTGCGATGACAACTGGAATCCGAACCTCCTGCTCTACTGCGACCAGAGTAAGAACGGGCTGCCGTTCCGGACCCAGTTCAAGATCGCCGGCTCGGTGCCGATGGCCTGGGGTATCACGGTCAGTGCGGCATTCCAGAGCCTGCCTGGATACCTCTACGGCACCTCGTCGGTCGGCGCATTGACCGGCGTGTCCGGTCCGAGCGGCGCGCCGGCGGCCCTGCAGCTGGCGAATCCGGCCGGCCTGGGATCGGTGCTCCTGGTGACGTCCACCACCACGTATGCGTCTTGTCCCGGTAACTCCGCGGCGGCCGGCTGCGTCGTCGGCGCGAAAGTCGATCCGGGATTGACCCTCGCCTCGCTCTCAATTCCTCTGAAGGCGCCGATGACCGAGTACGGCGATCGCATCAACCAGCTGGACCTCAACGTGACCAAGTCGTTCAAGTTCAACAAGGTGACGGTGCAGCCGAAGCTCGACATGTTCAACCTGCTGAACCGGGCGCCGGTGACTGCCGTCCTCGGGCTGAACTACGGAACGGCCGCCTACAATCAGCCCTCGGTGGTGCTCAACCCGCGCACGATCCAGCTGGGCGCGATCGTCAGGTTCTAGCCGCGGATTCCCGGCAGCGCGACCTTTTCTGGGTCGCGTCAACAACGCAGGACGGGCCGCCTTCGGGCCCGTCCTTTTTTTTGCATCTTAATATGTCTTGACAAGCATATATACCGATGGCAATATATCTCGTATCGAGTTTCGACTGCGGCCACCGCCGGACCCGGACAGGAGGCGAACATGAAACTGACGACCGCGAGCCAGGGCGACTCGGCCTCGGAGCTGATCTCGGCGCGAATCGCCGGCCTCGGAGACTGGCGCGGGGCCACCCTCGGCAGAATGCGAAAGCTGATCAAAGAAGCCGACCCGGACGTCGTCGAGGAGTGGAAGTGGATGGGCACGCCGGTCTGGTCGCACGACGGCATCATCTGCACCGGCGAGTCCTACAAGAAGGTCGTGAAGCTGACCTTTGCCAAAGGCGCGGCGCTGAAGGACCCGGCCCGTCTCTTCAACTCGAGTCTCGACGGAAATGTGCGCCGCGCGATCGACATCCACGAAGGCGAAGCCGTCAGCGCCTCCGCCTTCAAGGCACTCGTTCGCCAGGCGGTCGCCCTCAACCGTTCGGGCAAGTCGAAACCCTCCAAGAAAGCGAAGTCCTGAGAGGCCCGCATGGTCGAAGCATCGTTTGCCATCGTCGCTGAACCCAACCGCCGGGCGATCCTCAGCCTGCTGCTGTCGTCCGAGCGATCGGTTGGCGAGATCGAGCGTGAACTGCATCTGGCGCAGCCGTCCGTCTCGAAGCATCTACGACTGCTGCGCGAGGCTGGGTTCGTGGAATCACGAATTGAAGCGCAGCGGCGCCTCTATCGACTGAAACCGGAGCCGCTCATGGAGCTCGACGCCTGGCTCGTGCCATTCAGGCGCTTCTGGTCCAGGCACGTCGATGCGCTGGAGAAGCATCTGGACACGATGAAGAAAACACCCTCTGTGAAAGGAAGGAAAAGTCATGAACGGAAGTGACCCATACGCACCGGGCGCTGCCAGCGGCGCTGAAGTTCGAAAAGATGGCGAGAACTGGACGCTCGTTCTCGTTCGAGAACTGGGCCATCCTCCGACAAGAGTCTGGACCGCACTGACCGACCCTGAGCATCTGCGCGAATGGGCTCCGTTCGATTCTGACCGGAACCTCGGCGCCGTTGGCACCGCGAAACTCTCGACGGTTGGTGCGCCCACACCTCTTGTTTCCGATACGCAGATCAAGCGGGCCGACGCGCCGAAGCTGCTCGAATTCAACTGGGGCGGACAGGACATCCGCTGGGAGCTCGAGCCGCTCGGCGGCGACGGCACCCGGCTCACGCTGTGGCACAATATCGACCGACGATACATCTCGATGGGTGCTGCCGGCTGGCACATCTGCTTCGATGTGCTGGACCGACATCTCGCGGGTCGGCCGATTGGACGCATGGTCGGCCCCGAGACGATGAAGTTCGGCGGCTGGCAGCGATTGAACGCCGAGTACGCAGAGCAGTTCGGCGCTCAGACCGCAGGCGCACCGGGCGAACGGAGTTGAGGTCCGGACGCGTGGGGCTGGGCCGCAGGCACTTGCGTGCGCTGGGCGCTGTCGTACTTTTCATGGCGTAGCCTGCAGGTCACGCGGCGGGCGCCTGACCACTGCAAGAAGCACGGAACCACCTCTGCGGTCCCAGCGAAGGTGACCCCGTGGTCACACCACCGCGACCTTGACGTTGTGGATCGGCGGCAGCGAATCGAACAGGCAGTCCCACTGCTCTCCGCCCTCACGCCCGATCCAGAGCTGCCCGGTCGTCGTGCCGAAGTACAGCGCCGGCGTCTTCAGCTCGTCGATGTCCATCGCGTCGCGCAGGATGGTGAAGTAGCTCTCCTTCTTCGGCAGTCCGCGCGCGAGCCGCTTCCAGGAGCTCGCCGCCGTTCTCGCTCCGCCACACGGCGGGCGCGCCGTCCGGGCACGTGCGCGTCTCCGGCACGAGCGGCATGACGTACACGACGTCGGGGTCGTGCGGGTGGACGACGATGGGAAATCCGAAGTCCGAGGGAAGCCCCTTGGCGATCGAACGCCAGGTGTGGCCGTAGTCGTCGCTGCGCAGCACGCCGATGTCCGGCCGCGGACCACCGGGGCCCGTCCACTCGGCCCAGCCGCCGTGGTTCTGCATGTACAGCCGACCGGGCGCCGCGTCGTGCCGCACGATCTTGTGCACGCACTGCCCGAACTCGGGAAACGGATCCGGCGCGAAGCCGGCGCCGACGCCCTGATTCGAGGCCTTGAACGTCTCGCCGCCGTCTTCACTCAAATAGTGACCGCCGGTCGAGATTCCGAGGTGCACGCGATCGCCGTCGCGGATGATCGTGTGCAGGCAGAGCCCGCCGGCGCCGGGCTGCCACTTGCGCGCGTGCTCGTGATTGCTGATGCCGGGCACCATCTCCCACGAATCGCCGCCGTCGCGGCTCCTGAAGAGCGAGGCGGGCTCGACGCCGCACCAGAGTTCCTTCTTGCCGGCGCCCGGCTCGATCGACCAGATGTTCGCCAGCGCGCGGCCGTCGTCCTTCGGGAACGCCGGCGCCGACTTCGTTTCCTTGAAGGTCTTCCCGAGGTCGGTCGAACGCAGCACCTTCATGCCGAAGAACGGGATTGCAGCTCGACGCGTACAGGCGCGGCGTGCCGCGCGTGTCGATCAGCGTCGAGTACACGCGGAACGCCCGTACCGAATGGTCCGCGCAGCGTGAAGCGCGCGCCTCGTTTTGGCGGCCTCCGCCACGAACACGCCCTTTCTGGTGCCGATGGTGAGAATCACTCGATCCGCCATTTACCCTCCAGAGACCGCCGGCAGAATCGTGAGCACGTCCCCCGTCGCGAGCGCCGTGTCGACGCCGTTGAGATCGCGGACATTGTCCGTGTTCACGAACACGTTCAGGTGACGGCGGACCGCGCCGGTTTCGTCACACAGGTTCCGATAGAGCGCCGCCTGGTGCCGTTCGAGATCCGCCAGCGCCGCGCGGACCGTCTGCGCCGGGACGCGCAACTGCTCGACGCCGCCGCAGTACTCCCGCAGCACGCCCAGCACGTGGAGCGTCACGGTCGGTGTGGGAGCCATCGGGGAGGCTGAAGACTATCAGTGTTCCGGCAACTGCTTCTCGAGCAGCACCCGGCCGTAGGTGACGAACGGCGCGCCGTCGATCGACATCTGCATGTCGGTCTTGTAGTAGGCAGGCGAGCTCATCTCGGTGACGCCCTTGAACCGAATCTTCCTGCCGCCGAAGGTCGTCACCGCCTGTGAAGGATCGTCGCCGAAGTGAAAATGGAACGTCCCGCCAAGCTCGCCGCCGACCGGTCCGGTCCTGGCGACGCTGTAGCCCCGGCTGTCCTTCTCGCTCCACGACAGGATCTTCCCGATCGGATCGTAGGTCGCGCTGATCGTCCGCGTGAATGCCTTCCCGTCCGGATCCTCGCCCTTCATCGTGCCTTCGTAAAGGCAGCCGTTCTTGTCGTTCGCTTTGATCGTCAGCGTCCCGGCTGACTGGCCGCCCTGACCAAGCGGCGAATCCTGCGCGCGCATGTCGAAGTTCCAGAGTCCCACGAAGTATTCGGGATCCCAGAACATCATGTCGTCGCCCGGCCGCGTCGGGCGGTCGAGCGCGTTGTAGGCATCGTTGGCCTTGCGCTGTTCGGCGGTCAGGCATCGACCCGCTGCGGGTTTGTACGGGACGATCGGCGACGCCTTCGGATACGGCTGTTGCGCCGCTGGATGAGCGACGACAAGAGCAACCAACGCAGCGGCCAGGCCGACCTGACCAATCCTCTGCGCGCTCCGCGGTTTCCGCGTTGAACGTCGGATCGCGAATGTTCTATCGATCATGAACCGCCGTCGACGTCGCGCAACTCTCGTCGAGCACAACCACCGACGTCAGGTTGATCCGGTTCGGGCTGCCCGGGATCCAGACGCCCTTCGCGGCGACGCGATGATTCGGCGCCAGCGCTCCCGTCGAATTGATGCGCTCCACCGGATACAACGCCTTCCGCGTTTCGAACTGCAGCGCCTGCTCCGGCGACACGAAGTCGGCGACGCCGACGAGCTCGAACGTGTCGGTGCCCGCGGGTTGTTTGCCGGCGACGTCCCTCTCGTCCTTCGTCACGTTGTGGCTGACGCGGGACGCCGCACCTTCCGCGCCGTTGCCCTCCACTCTGGAAGGATTCTCCGCCTTGGCAGGAGTTTCCACCTTTGCAGGAGTTTCCTTCGGGGGAAGCGGCGCGAGCTTCGAGGCGTTGGTCATCCGCCAGCTCACGGGTGAAGCGCCGGGCGCCACGCAGCCGACGACGGTCGTGATCGGATTGTTCTTCGACGCTTCCTGCTGCGCTTTGCGGAATTCGGAGACGGTCAGGTTCGGATTGGTTTCCGAATCGTAGGTCACTTCCGTCCACGCGTTGTACATCTCGTCCCAGGTCTGTTCGGACCAGAGCGCGGGCCGATTCGGCATCGGATTCACGCGATTGCGGACGGAGTTGTCGTAGTGGCCGACGGTTTCGAGCACTGTGCCGGCGGGTAGCTTGTACGGCTTGCTCGGGATGTAGGTGTTCTGCCAGTTGAAGTCGTACTTCGGCACCGACAGCAGAATCTCCTCGTGGCCGTCCGGATACTTCGCGATGTAAGTCATGTCCTTGCCGCGCAGGTGCATGTGCGGCTGCATCGTGTTGAGCGTCACGTCCTGCGTGAACGGCTGGATCGCGGTGATCTTCCAGTCGGCCGCCCCCGGCGGAATCGGCGGCAGGTTCGCGGTGCTCCCAACTTCGTCGGCCTCGATGATGTGCTGGCCGGATCCGTTGCGGATGATGTGCACTTCCTTCTGCACCTTCTCCTTCGGCGCCAGCCACAGTCCGATGCGCTCGCGATCCTTCTCCGGCTTGCCGTCGGGCGAGTAGTGCACTTCCCACATCAGCGCGTTGCTGGCGCGGATCCGCTTGGCCGAACCCGGCGCGAACTGCTGAAAGTCCGCGCCCGGCAGATAGAACATCAACCGTTCGTCGTCTTCTTCCGTCGGCTGCCGCGTCTTGTTGATCACCGGCACCTTCTCGCCCGGCTTGGCGTTGAAGCGTGCCGCGACGTCGCCGGTCTCCGGAGCGCCGTTCGCTCGCAGATTGCTGCTCAGATTGGTGCCCAGTCCGCTCAGGACGTTGACGATGCTGCCGTCCTCGTAGGTGGGAATGTAGGCGAGCTCGGGGCCGCCCGGCCAGGCGACGTTCTTCTTGAGCGTCGTGCCCTCGGGCAACTTGCGACCGTAGAGCGCCGAGTGATGCGTGACCGCGCGGTTGGTCGGACGAATCTGCAGCGCTTCGATGAATACGTCTTCCTTGAACGGGTTGTTGTCCCAGACGCGGAAGATCGGGACCTGTCCCTCGGCCGGCAATTCGTACTCGGTCGGCATCTCGATGATCACGTCGGGTGGACGGCCGTTCACCAGCCGCCATCCGCCATCGTCGTACTTCGGCATGGCCGGCGCGGAGCCTGCGCCTTCCTTGATCCCGCCATCGACCCACGCCACGATCGTGTCAATCTGCTGCGGCGTGAGGCTGGTGTCGTTCGAGTAGTGGCCCCAGCGCTGATCGGCCGACCACGGCGGCATCTCGTGCTTGCTGACGCGCGTCTTGATCGATCGCGCCCACGGCCGTACCTCGGCGAAGCTGGTGAGGGACATCGGACCGCCGGCGCCCGGTCGGTGGCAGGTCGCGCACTTCTCGTAAAGGATTGACGCGACGTCGCCGTTGAACGTCGGCGAGGCTGCTCCGTCGGCCGACAGCTTCGCGGTCGTTTTCGGAATCGCGACGACTGCGAGAGCGACGGCGCATCCGACAAGCACCAGGCCCTTGATGCGGGCAGCAACGTGTGAGTCGATCATCACCGGCTCCTTCACAAACGTTGAGGTCCGCCTGAAGGCGGGACCCTGCCGAACACCGTCGTGGTGTCCGCCGTCAGGCGGACTCGACGAGGCTCTCTCGTGGCGGGCCGTATTATGCCTCGTCAGGCCCGATTCGACCAGCGACCGGCCGGACGAACCGCGAGCTCCACAAGGGCGAGCCACGCCACCGGGATCCTGAAGGTAGGCACGCCGTTACCCAACCGGAAGCACGCGGCGCTGTTTTCAGGCCTGATCCAGACTTTTTCAATGGCATCGAAGTTGTAGCCGAGGGACATGGCTGACAAACGACAGGAGTTCAACATGTTTCGACGAATTTTGATGACTGGGATTTTGATGGGCGCGATGGTCGGGGGAGGGTCGGTGCGAATTCTCGCGCAGCAGCAGACCTCGGACGCGTCGCAGGACGCGAAGAAGGCCAAAGAGGAAGCCAAGAAGGCCGCCAAAGACACCGGCGACGCGAGTAAGGACGCGGCAAAAGCCACGGGAAAGGCCACCGAGTCCGCTGCGAAGAAGACGGGCCAGGTGACGGCTGACGCCGCCAAGGAGACCGCGACCGGCACCAAGAAGGCGGCGACAACCGTCAAGAAGAAGGTCACGCCGGACACGACCGAAGCCACATGTAAGGATGGCACCGTCCAGACCGGCAAGACCAAGACGACCGCCTGCGCCGATCACGGCGGCTACGTCTCGCAGTAATGGACTATCCGAGGCGGATGGGTCGCATCCGCCTCAGAGCGTCGCAACGAAAATAGCCTAGCGCTTCCTCGCGGCCGGCTCCGGCTTTGGTGACGTGGTGACGGCGTCTTTCGCACGTGACAACGCTTCCTCGGCGACCGTTACCGTCGCCTCGAGCGTCGCGCCCATCGCGCGTCCGACCGATCGGCCCGCAGACTCCACCGCGGCGACGATGGTCGAATCCTGCATTTCGCTTTCCGTCTCCTTCAGCTTCTTGCTCACTGTTCGCGCGGCGCTCGCCACCTTCTTGACGACCGTGGCCTTGGCGTCACGCGCGACCTTCGTCGCGGCCTTCGTCGCGGTCTTGGCTTTCTTCGTGACCTTGGCTTTCAGCGTGGGCTTGGCTTTCGTGACCTTCGCCCTTTTCGCTGCCTTCTTTTTCGGTGCCTTTGCCTTCTTCGGTGTCGTTACTTTCTTCAGTCTCTTCGTCTTCTTCGCCATCAACCCCTCCATGGACTCTTGGACAGCCGGATCGGCCACGCCGAGCATGACTCAGCTCATGCGACTGCAAGTTGATGTCCATCGCAGCGCTGGCGGGCGGATTACTTGACGGAATACTTCGTAAAGGCGCCGCCTGCCTGCACGAACGAGTTCGGACCCTCCGCCGCGAACACATTCCCGTCGGCATCGACGGCCACGCCTTCGCCCGCGACGCCCTGATAGACACGATCGTCGCGCTCGAACGGCGGGATGAACGCGACGACGCGGTCCTCGTTGACCGACCCGATACGCACGCCGTCGCGCCAGTTCGGGTGATTCAGCGGACCGGACTCCGAGTCGATCACGTAGAGCGTCTCGCCCTTGATGAAGAGTCCGCTGGGACGGCTGAACGCGTAGCGCGACTCGAGGTATTTTCCGTCCTGGTCGAAGATCTCGATGCGGTGGTTGCCGCGGTCGGCCACCCACAGCCGGCCTTTCGAGTCGAACACCAGCGCGTGCGGCGTGCGGAACTCGCCGTGCTTGACGCCGATCTTTCCCCACGACTTGATGAACTTGCCGTCAGGCGAGAACTTGCTGATCCGGCTGGTCGCGCCTCTCGCGAGCCCCTCGGTGATCGCCGCGTTCGTCGTCATCCCCTGCGCATCGTGCCCGTCGGCCACGTAGATGCTGCCGTCCGGTCCGACCACGACGTCGTTGGGCTGGTTGAACTGACCGTCGGCGTTGCCGGGCTTGCCGGCGACGCCGAGGCTCATCAGCTTCTCGCCCTTCGGGCTGAACTTGTGGACCTGATGGCCCTTGGTGCCGGCTTTGTTGCCCGAGAAGTCGGCGATCCAGACGTTGCCGTCCTTGTCGACCGAGATGCCGTGCGGCGTGACCATCACGCCCTTGCCGAAGTTCGCCAGCACCGCACCGGTGCGTCGATCGAACTTGAAGACGGGATCGACCGCGCTGGTGTCGCAATCGACGGCACCACCGCCTGCGCCACCGGCGGCACCGGCGCCGCAGCGCTCGTAGGCCCAGACGTTGCCGTCCTTGGGATCGATGTCGATGCCGGCGGTCGTGCCCCACTTGCGCCCGGCGGGCAGCTGACCCCAGTTGCGCGTGACGTGCGGCGCGGGGTTCGGCAGCCCCTCGCCCGTTACCTCATTGCCGGCGGACGCGGGTGCGGCTGCGATGGACGCCCTCCCGGCAAGCGCGCCCATGACGCACGCGGCAGCGAACACTGTGGCGCCGGCACTGACGAACCGACGTGCGAGTCGTGGCTTTGCCATCTCTCTCCTCCAGAACCGACCGGCACGAGGCCGATCATCGGAACTCTATTTCGACGCGCCGAGCAGATCCAGGATCGCCGACGCGACGGCTTCCGGCTTCTCGTGCGGCACGAAATGCCCGGCGCCTTCGACGATGCGTTTGTCGACGAGTTTCGGCAGCGTCGCGCGCTCGCCGGACGTGATCTCCGCAGATGGGTGACCGAACGCATCATCGGCTCCATGGAGTGAGATCGTCGGCACCACGATCGGCGGCCTCTTCGCGAGTTGCTGCTCGATGTCGAGGAACCGCGGCTCGCCGGCGGCATTGAGGTTGCGATGCCGATACGAGTGAATCACGCAGTCCACGAAATCAGGATTGTCGAACGATTTCGCCGTGAGGCTGAACATCTCCTCGCTGAAACGCCAGGTCGGCGACCACTCCCGCCACATCAACTCGCATAGCCCGCGCCGGTTCTTCTCGAGGCCGACGCGACCGGCCTCGGTGTTGAAGTACCACTGATACCAGAGCCTGCGAACCGCTTCGGGCGAAGGAGTGCCGCCCGGCGTCACCGTGTTCTGAATCGAATAGCCGCCGACGAGAACCGCGCCGCGCACGCGATCGGGATGCAGCGCCGCGGCCACGCACGACGCGCGACCGCCCCAGTCGAAGCCGGCGACGACGAAGCGCGGCAGCCTGAGCGCGTCCGCGAAGTCGATCACATCCTGTCCAATCGCCGCCTGTTCCGCTGTCCGGGGCACGGCGGGATCCAGGAATCGTGTCGGACCGTAGCCGCGCAGATAGACAGCGAAGGCGCGATATCCGGCCCTGGCCAGCGCCGGGCTCACGCCGTCGTATGCATGCGCGTCGTCAGGAAATCCGTGCAGCAGGATGACCGGAAATCCGTCCGCCGGTCCGCTCTCGTGATAGCCGATGTCGAGACTGTTCGTGCGAACGGTCTTGACGGCCGCGACCGAAGGCGTCTGCTCCCCGAGACGTTCGAGCGAGGCAACGGCGACGAGTCCCGAAGCGCTCTGGATGAAGCGTCTGCGATCCATTGGAGCCATCTTACCGCCGGCGGTCGCTGGACCCGGCGCTATAATCCCGGGTCATGCTGATTACACGTCGAGACGCCGTCGCTTCATTCGCGCTGCTGGCGGAGTTGGTCGCGTCCGGCCGTCTCGCCGACGCGCAGACACCGGCGGCACAGGGCACGCCGACCGCGCCGCCTCGGCCGCCGGTTTTCAAGCACGACCTGCCGAATCTGACGATGGATGACTGGGAAGTGACGGTCAGCTGGGTGGACTATCCGCCCGGGCGGGTCGGCACGGCGCACCATCACGCCGGCTTCGTGCTGGCCTACGTCCTCGAGGGCGCCATCGTCACCAGGATCTCAGGACAGGGTCCGGAAAAAACCTATGCGACGGGTGAGATGTTTTACGAGCAGCCCGGCGCCACACACGAAGTGTCACGAAACGCCAGCCCGACCCAGCCGGCGAAGCTGCTGGCGATGATCTTCGCAAAGAAAGGCGCGACGCTCACGACGCAGGGTCCTGCCCCACAAGGCCGCGGGGGCCTGTAGAAAGCGGCGTGGGCTGCAGACGCGAAGACACGATGGCGGTCGGGTACCAGAACCTGATCTCACCACCCTCGCGTACTGCGCGCAGTCCGAGGTGATCGTTCACGAGCGATTCTTCGAAAAGTCGTCGAATGCGATCGGCATCACCGGCTTGTGGGAACGAGCGCGCCAGCAGGCTCTCCAGCTCGTAGCGAAGATCGTCCCGGGCGATCGCCGGCTCGGGCAGGCCTGCGGCGGCAAACAATGCCACGAGCTGGTCCACTGGTCGCGCCCGAACGTGCGAGGGATCGCGAAGCGTCTCCATCCGGTTGAACGCATCAGCCGTGTCGCGTCCAGGAGCGCTGTCGGCCACGACGACCCGTCCGCCGGGCCGGCACACGCGCCGCATCTCTTCGAGCACGGCCAGCGGATCGAGCAGGTGATGGAACGCGAAGCGTGACGTGACGATCGAAAAGCTGCCGTCCGCGAACGGAAGGTGCGCCACGTCGCCTTCGCGCCACGTCAGGTTGTTCAGGCCCAGTCGCTGCTGCAGCGCCAAGGCCTGTTCCAGCATCTTCGGCGTCAGGTCGATGCCGGTCGCGTGCGATGCGACGCGGGCAAACTCGCACGCCAGCAGGCCCGGGCCGCACGCCACGTCGAGAACGATGTCGTCCGGCCGCGTATCGGCGATCTCGACGATACGCCGAAGCGCGTCGGCATTCCGAATCTCTGGAGCGGCAGCGAACGGTACCGCCTGCCGGGTGAACTGATCTCGAATCTCCGCGTTGTGCTGATCGTCCACGACCGCCTCCTGCACACTTCCCTTCAAGTGTGCCCTACCCGTGGTCCGGCAAGCCAAGGTCGGGCCGCAGCCGCGCGGCGAGCGGCGCACCGACAAGCAGCAGCGCGGTCGACAGGACGAGCGGCACCACCCAGCTGCCCGTCGCGTCGACGAGATATCCGAAGCTCGAAGGCGAGACCAGCCCGGCGACCGCGAAGCCGAAGTTCATCATGCCGCTCGCGGTCCCGGCGTAGCGCGGCGCGATATCCATCGGCACCGACCAGATCGGCGCCACAATCAGCTCCGCGAAGAACAGCGCCAGGGACAGACAGATCGCCGAGGTCCTCAGGTCGTGGATCAGCACCACCGGCAGCATGAAGACGAAGGCGCCAAGAAAGCCCGCGACGATGACCGTCCTGCGGGCGGCGACGACATTTCCAGTCCGTCGCAGAATGCGATCGGTGAGCAATCCGCCGACCGTGTCGCCGACCATGCCGGCGGACAGGATGCCGGCGGAGTACCACGCGGAATCGCTCAATTTCAGATGATAGTTGCCGACGAAGAATGACGGGATCCAGCTGAGAAAGAGCCAGATGGTCCAGCCGTAGCAGAAGTCGACCAGCGTCACGGGGTAAATCCGGCGCGCCAGCTGCAGCCACGGGATCGTCGGACGGGTCCTGCTGGTCGGTGGTGGAAGGGCTCGCAGATCGGCGGGCGTGATGCCCGGATGCGTTCGCGGATCGTCGCGAAAGTACCAGGCCCAGATCGACAGCCAGACCAGGCTGGCGCTGCCGAGCACCACGAACGACCCGCGCCAGGTCGTCCACGCGAAGAGCGCGACCATCAACGGCGGCGCGATGGCATTTCCCGCTCGCGCGCACGAGTGCGTGATGCCTTGCGCGAAGCCCCAGCGCTCGACCGGGACCCAGGCCGACATCGCGCGGGTCGCCGTCGAGTTGGCGGCGCCTTCGCCGAGGCCCAGCGCCATCCGCGCGACGATCAACGACGCGAGGCCGCCCGCGAGGCCGGTCATGATCGTCGAGACGCCGACGATCGCGCAGCACAACGTGAGGATCAGTCGTGGACCGAACGCGTCACCGAACAGGCCGCCAACCAGTTGAATCGCGGCAAACGGCACCGCGAACGCCGAGAAGATCAGACCGAGCTGCGTGTTGCTGAGCCGAAGATCCGCCTTGATCAGCGGGGCGGCCGTGGCGATGTTGGTCCGATCGATGTAGAGAATGACGTAGAGCGCGCACAGCAGGAACAGCACGACGAGCGGCGCGCCGAAGCCTCGCCGCTCGTCTGCGCCGCTCGTCATCCGCTGGTCTGCAGCGTGGGCGTGGTCAGCGTTCCATGTTCGACAGATCGGTGACCGTCGCGGCGAGCATGGTGACCTTGGGTTCGTCCTTCGACGCCGCCGCGGCGGACTTCAACTGCGAGGCGAGCCCGGTCAGGGCCGTTTTCCGTTCGGCGCCGGAGCGCCGCTCGGCGTTGGCCAGCGTCGTCCGCGCCGCCGCGATCGTCTCGGTGGTGAGCCCGTTCGATCGCACGAGCTGATCGAGATACGCGCGCGCGAGCACGAAGCTCGGCGCCCAGACGATCTTCTGCTGGTCCTGCGGGTTGACGAACGGCATCTTCACCGTCTTCGCCGCCGCCAGCTCGTTTTCGGAAATCAGGCCGCTCGGCACCAGCTCGTAGATGTCGAGTCCGCGCGCGATCTCGGAGCTGACGATGACGCCGTTGTACCAGTAGGCGGACCAGGTGCCGCCCATCGCCATGCGCGTCGCCGTCGACCGGACCGCGATCGTAGTAGGCAATCTCCTTCGGGTGATCGATGTCGGTCCAGTCGAAGACCGACAGGCCGCCCTGATACCACGACTGCACCATGATGTCGCGGCCGGGAATCGGGACGAGCGAGCCGTTGTGCGCGACGCAGTTCTCGAGCGACCGACTGCGCGGCCGGCAGCTTGTAGTAGCTGTGGAACGTCAGCTTGTTGTTCTCGATGGTGAAGAGCGCGTCGGCGCCCCACTCCTTCTTGTCCGTGGACCGGCAGCGCGGCTGACCGCCGCCGCCCCACTCGTCGGTGAAGAGCATCTTCTTGCCGTCGTTGCTGAAGGTCGCCGAGTGCCAGAACGACATGTTGGCGTCAGCGGCCGCGTCGAGGCGGACAGGATGCGCCGGGTCGCGGATGTCGAGCAGCAGACCGAGGCCGGCGCAGGCGCCGCCGGCGAGCCCGAGTTCCGGGATAGACCGTGATGTCGTGGCACTGATTGGGACCGGTCGGCGTCGCGTTGCCGCGTCCGCGCCCGCCGGCCGGCCGGCGTCCGGCCCGCCTCGTCCGGTCGCGCGTCCCGCCGCTGCTGCTGCAGCCGCTGCGGCTTCGCGATCGCGCGTGTCTGACGCGTCGCGTTCCTCACTCTTCGGCGGCACCGGCAGATCCTGGAAGATGCGCGGCGAGCTGACGATCGCCGCCTGAATCGGCGTACGGAGCGGAACCTTGATCACTTCCAGCCGGAAGCGCGCGGTGTTGGGATCGTTGATGTCGCCATCGGTGCAGCCCGCCACTTCGTCAGGCGAACGCACGCCGGCCGTGCCCGACACGTAGATGAACACGTCGTTGTCGTTGCCGGCTTGTGTCACCACCGTATGCGTGTGCGATCCGCGGCACGTCTGCACGGTCGTGACCAGCTTGGGATGTTTGACGTCGGCGATGTCGAACACGCGGATGCCGCGCACGCGCGTCTTGCTGACCGGCTCGGGCACGCCGTCGAAGCCGCAGTCGGCCCGGCTGTTGGTGGACTCCGACGACATGAAGACCAGGTTCCGGTACACCGAGACGTCGTTCTGCGACGCCGGACAGAGGTACGAGTTCGCGAGCACCGGCTTGGCGGGATTGGAGATGTCGTAGATCTCGAAGCCGTTGTAGTTGCCCTGAACCGCGTAGTTGCCGGTGAACGCGAGATCCGAGTGCGTCGCACCCAGCGTCTTCCCGGTCGGCGGCGTCGTCGACAGCATGCGCATGTTCCACGCGGCCTGCTCCGCGTCCCAGCGGCCGGCCTTGAGATGGACGCGCGGATCGGGACTCGGTGCGATCGCCGACACGATCGGCGTCACCGGCTTGGGCATGACCGCCGGCGGCGGCGGCGGCGGCGGCGGTGGCGTGCCACGGCCACTCATGTTCCCGGCGGCAGGCGGACCATCTGCGGAGCAGCCGCGGCAGCGGGAGCCGCTGGAGCTGGCGGCGCCGCAGCCGGCGCGGCGGCCGGTGGCGCTGCAGGAGCAGGCGGCGGCGGTGTCGCCGCGGGCGGCGGTGGCGTCGGCGGCGGCGTGCTCGGCGCCGGCGCAGCCGAGGCGCCCTTGGTCGGTGAGCTCTTGCACGCCGCCTCGCCCAGCGCACCCGCGCCGAGCAGCCCGACCAACAGGCCGCCGATCAGAACGCGCGAGCAACGTGACATCAACTTGCGGAACATCATCGGCGTGAATCCCTTCCTATTTGGGAGTGCTTTCGAGCATCTCGTTCATCCGATCGATCTCGATCGACTGATCGGCGTATACGTCTGAGGCGAACTTGAACACCGTCTCGTCCTGCGCCGCGCCGTAGGACGCGAACAGCACGTCCACCATGTTGATCGCGCCCTGATGGTGCTTGATCATCCCGGTCAGGAACAGCCGATCGAACTCCGGGCCGCGTGCGTGGTCGAGCGCCGCCATTTCTTCGTCGGTCAACATGCCCGGCATCAGCATGTCGTGCTCGACGCCGTTCATTTTCATCTGGTGGCGCGTCGAGGTGGCGTCGGGAACGACCTGGCCGCGATCGCGCAGCCACGTCTGCATCGTCGCGATCTCATCGCGCTGACCGACGACGATGCGCTCGCAGAAAATCGCGACGTCCTTGCGCGCGCCGTGCGAGGGTGCCCAGCCGGCCATGACCACGGCCTGGGCGTGGTGCGGAATCATGCCGGCCATGAAGTCGACGTCGGCGTCGCTGTAAGGAAGCCGGCCGAGCGCGGGCGGCGTAGTGTGAAGACCGGCCGAGGGCGTCGTCTTGCAGCCGGCGCCGAAGGCGGTCATGAGCAGCAGTGCTGCCAGCAGGGATCGTGACGAAATTGGCATCGCGATAGCAGAATCGTAGTCGAATCAGGCTCAGGTTGGAACGGAGTCTTGTGCGTTTCTAAAGAAAGGCGGAACAAGCCCATGGGCACGGTCCGTGGTATGAAGTCAGGCGATTGCCAGTCACCTCGGCCGGGATCATGATGCGGAGACATCGCATGAAACTCATACTGCCCTCAGTCATCGCGACTGCGGCATTGGCTGCCGCCGCCTGCGAATCAGCGTCGACCTCCACGGCGCCCATGATCGCGACCGCGAAAGCGCTGTCAGTCACCGGCGATCTTTCGTTCGGCAACGTCAACATCGGCTCGAAATCGGTTCGCACCTTCGCGATCAACAATGCCGGCAGCGCACCGGTTACCTTTGCATCGCTCGCGTGCAAGGACGGCACCGGCGGAGCCGGCTTCACCGCCGAGCCCGCGGCCGGCGTGGTGCCGTCGAACGCTTCCCTCTCCGTCAACGTACTGTTCGCACCGACGCAGGCCGAGTTCTATTCCTGCGCCCTGACCGTCGTCGGCGATCAGACGTCAGGGGACGCGGAGATCAGCGCTTCGGGAACCGGCATCGACATCACCCGCTGACGCCGCGGCTCGAAGCTCCTCAGGTTTTTCTCGACACCTCGTAGACGTGGCCGAATCGCCTTCCGTTGCCGATTAAGCATAGTCAGCTGGCGGTCTCCCTGTCAGATTGAGCCCGACTGGCGCGTCGTCTTCGCCTGTGGAAACGACGGATCGATCGAAAATGAGCGGAAAACGAGGGCAGGCGATGCGCCGTCCAGGCGCGATCAGCGGCGTCGACATCCGGGCCGAGACTGATGGCGACCGGGGCCGTCTCGCCCCGGCAGGCCCGTTCGACCTCGCCCACGCCGCATCCGTGGCCCTGGCGATTGAAGAAATGCCGCCGGGGCTCGAACGCTGCCCGTCAATTGACCTCGACCTGGCGGACCTGGACCGTTTCGACGGCGCCGGCGCCGTCCTTCTGGCCGGGCTGCTCGATCGACTTGAAGCCAACGGTCACCGCACGCGCGTCCTCGAGGACAGCAACCCCGAAGCAGCCCGCCTGATCGCTCTGTATCGCAGCCGCCAGGCGGAGCGCTTTTCGACGCAGGCCCGCCGAACGCCGATGGCGCGGCTCGGCGCCGCCGCCGCGAAGGTGCCGGGCACGGTTCACGACGCGTTCGATCTGGCGGGCCGCGTCGCCGTCGCGGTGCCGAGAGCCGTCGCGGCGCCGCGATCGGTCGATTGGTGGGCGCTCCCCGGATTGATCCAGGAGATCGGCGCCGACGGCCTGGTGGTCACCGGGGCCGCCAACCTTCTGGTCGGACTGATCATCGGGCTGCTCGGCATCTCGCAGCTCGCCCGCTTCGGCGCCGTGGCCTACGTTCCCGAGCTCGTCGTCGTCGCGCAGTTTCGCGAGCTCGGGCCGCTGGTCACCGCGATCGTCGTCGCCGGCCGCTCCGGCGCCGGTCTCGCGTCGGAGCTGGCGACGATGAAAGTCTCGGAAGAGATCGACGCCTTGCGTTCGATGGGATTCGACCCGCTGCGATGGCTGGTCGTACCGCGCTGCGTCGCGCTCGTCGCCGTCGTCCCGCTCCTGACGTGGATTGGCGACGGCCTCGGCCTGCTCGGCGGTTTCATGGCAACGATGGCGGTCTCCGACATGACGCCGCGCGCATACCTCGAAGCGACCAGCCTCGCCATTACCCCCGCGCATCTGTTTGGAGGACTCGTCAAGGCGCCGTTTCTCGGGCTCGCGATCGGGCTGATCGCCTGCGCACAGGGGCTCGCCGCGCAGGGCGGCGCCGCGGCCGTCGGCGCGCGCACCACCCGCGCCGTGGTGCTGGCGATCCTCGGCGTCATCGTCGCCAACGCGATCTTCACGCTCTTCTTCACGCTGCTGGGCATCTGACATGCCGTCATCCCGGCCGCACATCATCGTGAGGGACTTGCGAATCGGATGGGGAACGCGCGTGCTGATGGAGCACGTCAACTTCGAAGTCGAGCGTGGCACCACGCTCGCGATTCTTGGCGGCTCGGGAAGCGGCAAGAGCACGCTGTTGCGGTACCTCATTGGCCTCGAGCGCCCTCAGGCCGGACGCATCGACATCGATCGCGTCGGCGAACCGCACTTGTACCAGGGGGCGCCGCCCTTCGGTGTGCTCTTTCAATCCGGCGCGCTCTTCAGCTCGCTGACGCTCGAGCAGAACCTCGCGCTGCCGCTGACCACCTGGACGCCGATTCGCGGGGCGACCGCGCGGCGCCTGTGTCAGGCCAAGCTCGAACTGGTCGGCCTCGGCCCCTTTGCTGGGCATCTGCCGGGCGAGATTTCAGGCGGCATGAAAAAACGGGCGGGCATCGCGCGGGCGCTGATCCTGGAGCCGGATCTGCTGTTCTTCGACGAACCGTCCGCGGGGCTCGATCCGATCTCGGCGGTCGAACTGGATCAGCTGATCCTGACGCTCAGCCGCGATCTCGGCATCACCATCGTCATCGTGACCCACGAACTGGCGAGCATCTTCATGGTGGCCGGAAGCTGCATCGTCCTCGACAAGACCGCGAAAGGGATCGTGGCCCGCGGCAATCCGCAGACACTGCGCGACCAATCGACCATCCCGTTCGTGCACAACTTCTTCACGCGGTCCTCGCCGGGAGTGTCCGCAGGTTAGTGAGCATGAATCATGGCTGTTGAGAAGACTCACGCGCGACTCGGCTTCTTCCTGGTGATCGTGCTGGTGGTCGTGCTGGTGACGGCGCTGCTGTTCATTCAGCGGCTGAGAAGCCGCGCGGTCCTCGCGATGGTGACCTACACCACCGAGAACGTCAGCGGCTTGAACATCTCGAGTCCGGTCCGCTATCGGGGTGTCTCGATCGGCCGCGTCACCGAATTGCGCGTCGATCCTCGCGGCAGCGTCATCGAAATCGACTTCGAGCTGTTTCTCGATCGGCTCAGCACCATCGGGGCGAACGTCGCGCGAATCCGGCAGACAGCCGACCTCGGGGGGATGTTCCACAACCTGCGCGCCCAGATCATCGGCAACCCGGTGACTGGAGAAGCCTACCTGCTGCTCGATGCGCCGGAGCATCCGCCGGAACCGATTGCCCTCGGATTCACGCCGGATACGACCTACATCCCGTCGATGCCGACACCGCTGGCGGCCCTGCGGGACCGGGTGCCTGAGGTCCTCGAGCGCGCCGAAGGCACGCTGCGGTTGCTCAGCGAGATCGTCGCCAGGATTCCGGACAGCCTCGAGCGAAGCGACCGCTTCTTCACCAACGTCGAGCGCATCATTCAGGAGAGCAACCTGCCGGCGCTGAGTACCGACTCACGCAAGTTCTTCGCGACGACGAGCACGCAGATCGAGCAGCTGACGTCGCAGATGGAAGAAGTGGTCGGCCCGCATGGGACGCTGGCCGCATTCGTGGACGAGGCGCGTGCGGCCGTCAAGACGGCGGATCTTCCGGCCACCAATCAGTCGGCCCGCGCGGCGGCCGAGCAGACGTCGCTCGCGGCCGACGATCTGAGGCGCTCGCTCCCCGCCATTCGCGATTCGCTCGAACAACTGCGCGACCTTGCCCGGCAGCTGCAGGATCAGCCCGAGTCGGTCGTCTACGGCCCGCGCCCACCAGTGAAACGATGACTCCCATGCTCCGCAGCGCTACGGTCCTGCTGATCGCCACCCTCTCGTCGGCCCTGGGCGCGTGCGAACTCAAGCGCCCGGAGACGGTCTCGACGCGCATGCTCGAACCACAACTGCTCGAGCCGCAATCGCCGAAGGCCGCAGCCGAGGCCAGCGCCGCCAATGCCCGCCCGATCCGGTTGCTGGAAACGCAGGCGCGAGGGCACATCGGCCGGCGAATGCTTCATCAGCAACCATCGGGCGAGCTGACTGAAGATCCGGTGTGGCGCTGGTCGTCGTCGCCGGATCGCTATCTCGACACGGCGATCCGCCTGGAGCTGGCATCGCAGCCTGGCCTGCGGCTGGTCGATTCGGCCAACGCCGGAGCGCTCGCGGCGACACTGCTGGTCTGGAACATCGAGGCAGCGAACGGCGGGACGCAGCTTGTCGGCGCCGTCGAGTTTCAGTTCACCGGACTCGATCGCGTCGTGCACACCAGCGTGCTGCGAGGCACCGAGCCTCTGTCCGCGGAGCTGCCGGGAGACCTGGCCGCCGCCGCCGGTCGCCTGCTGCGCCGGCTGGCCGACGAGGGCCTGCGAACAGTATCCGGGCCGTGACGAAAGCGTCTCCTGTCACAGCGCCGGCACACGCTTTTCTCAGCGCTTCCCGTAATCGGTAAATACGTAATCTCTTGCCTTGGCTCTCGTGTGGCACGCGAAGCCACACTTGGCGTCGTTCCCCTGCGGCGGCGTGCCGGCTTTGGTGCCGGGCTTGAACGTGTCCGACGCCGCGTCGTAATCGAACACGGCATATCCCCATCCGCCGCTGTCCGCGAACCTCTTGCTGTCCTTCTCCATGAAGTCGACGTTCTGCAGAGTGCCCGGGATCGTCGCGTCAGGGAAGAACTCGTTCTGTTTCGGCGTCCAGTGGATCTTGGCCATCTTGGCCCCGTCGGGAACCGGCTTGCCGTTGCCGGGAATGCCGGCGCGATAGGCGTCGATCATCGCGGGATTGCCGAGGATCACTGCGACCGCGGTGGCGTTCCGGCTCATGGCGATCGCCTGCCATCCCTCGTAGCCCCTGAAGTCGGAGAACGCGAGGCCGCCCGGCACCTTCACGCCGTACTTGTCCTGCGCGGAGATGGCCAGGCCAAATACAGCGAGCCACAGCGTCACCATCCCGATCATCAACATGCTCTTGCGACTCATCGCCGCACCTCCTGCTTCACGTTGAGCTCCATTGGCCTTGAGTTTCGTCGCACGACTTTTCCCTTCGCCGGGCCGTTGCAACCGAGCGAGCTACTTATACACCGACCGACCGAGACGACGGCGACAATTCCCTGCCCGCGGTGCGGACTGTAGAATATTCCCATCGCATCCATGTCTGACACCGTCGTCGTCGCGCCCGAGGCGGAGTGGCGCCCGTCCCACAATCACTGGCTCGTCGCGCTGACCGTCACCCTCGCCACGTTCATGGAAGTGCTCGACACCTCCATCGCGAACGTGGCGTTGCCGCACATCGCCGGCAACCTCGGCGCGAGCCAGGTCGAATCGACCTGGATTCTGACCAGCTATCTGGTGTCGAACGCGGTCGTGCTTCCAATCAGCGCATGGCTGGCGACACGATTCGGCCGCAAGCGGTTTTACATGACGTCGGTCGTCGTGTTCACCGCCAGTTCGTTCCTGTGCGGCCTGGCTCCCAGCCTCGGCATGCTGGTGCTGTTCCGTGTCCTGCAAGGCGTCGGCGGCGGAGGTTTGGCGCCGAGCGAACAGGCGATCCTCGCCGACACGTTTCCGGCGCACCAGCGCGGCCTCGGCTTTGCGGTCTACGGCATGGCGGTGGTCGTCGCACCGGCGATCGGTCCGACCATTGGCGGCTGGATCACCGACAATTACAGCTGGCACTGGATCTTTTTTATCAACGTCCCGATCGGCATCCTCTCGCTGTTCCTGACGCAGCGGATGGTCGAGGACCCGCCCTACCTGAAGCGCGAGCAGCAGCGCGTCACCCGGGCCGGTGCCGGCATCGATTACACCGGGTTCGCACTCGTCGCACTCGGTATCGCCGCCCTTCAGCTCGTGCTCGACAAGGGGCAGGAGGCGGACTGGTTTGCCTCGCCGCTGATTACCTCGGCGCTCGTCGTCGCGGTGGTGCTCCTGACGATTTGGGTGATCTGGGAATGGCGGCATGACAATCCGATCGTGAACGTCAGGCTTTTTCGCGGACGCAACTTCGCCGCCGCAATGGTGTTCACCTTCGTCCTCGGGATGGTCCTGAATGGAACGACCGTGCTGCTGCCGTTGTTCCTGCAATCGATGCTCGGCTACGACGCCACGACTGCGGGACTGGCGCTCGCCGGCGGCGGCTTCATCATGCTGGTGATGATGCCGATCTCAGGCACCCTGGTGTCGCGGATGGATCCGCGCGTCATGATGGGCGCCGGTTTCGCCATCACATCGAGCGCCCTCTACTACATGGCGACCCACCTCCACCTCGGCATCGACTTCCGGACGGCCGCGCTGATGCGGGTGATGCAGACCTCCGGCCTGGCGTTCATTTTTCTGCCGTCCAACACGCTCGCCTACGTCGGGATTGCACGTGAGCAGAACAACCAGGTCTCCGGGATGAATGCGTTCGTCCGGAACATCGGCGGCAGCATCGGCATCGCGTTGTTGACGACGATGCTGACCCGCTTCAGCCAGCAGAATCAGAGCACGCTCGTGGCTCACGCCTACGAGGGGAATGCTCCGTTCGATACGCTGCTCGGCGGTGTCGCGCAGTCGTTGCGCGCCGCCGGACTCGATGCCACCACCGCCACGCAACAGGCTTACGCCCGCGTCACGGGTCTACTCCAGGGACAGGCGGTGACGATGGCCTACGTGCAGGTGATCACGCTGATGGCGCTGGTGGTCGCGTGCCTGATTCCGCTGCCGCTGATCATGAAGCGGCCGCGAACCGGAAAACCGGTCGGCGAAGCCGCGATGCATTGAGAATGGCTGGACGCAGTAGAATCTGTCCCGCTACGACTCAGGGAGCATCTTCATGATCTGCAGCACTCGCATCGCCGCATTGCTCCTCGTGACCGCCTTTGGCGGCACCACCGCCCTCGCCGCCCAGAAGCCGCTGCCGCGTCCCCCGGCTCAGGCCCGGCCCGCCGCCGCAGCCGTCCGCGTGACCCCTGGCGAGCTCGTCATCGATCCGCCGACGCTCATCAATCTCGGCTTCGAGTGGCTGATGGAGGGCGACGACAATCGCAACGCCTCGGTTGACGTGTCGTATCGCAAGGTGGGCGAGACGGCGTGGAAGAAGGGCATGCCGCTCGCTGCGTCTGCACGGCGAGCAAGACGACGCAGCCCAACGTGTTCAACCTCGTCGCTGCCGAACATGTTCGCCGGCAGCATCCTCGACCTCGAGCCGGATACCGCCTACGAAGCGCGGTTCGTGCTGACCGATCCCGGACGGCGTCGGCGGTCCTGCGCGCGAACGCGACGAAGACGGTGACGGTCCGCACGCGGCCCGAACCGAAGCCGGCGGTCGGCGGCAAGACGTATCACGTCTATCCGGTCGGCTATACAGGCGACAAGCAGGAGCCCGCATTCACAGGCCTGATGTGCGCCTACAACTACTACTGCGGCGCCGGCGACACCGCGCCGGGCGGCCGGCCGCGAGTGAAGCCGGGCGACATCATCCTGATGCACGCCGGCACCTACGCGTATCAGTACGAGTACTACGCCAACCAGACCACGATCAACGCGACGACGACGTTCGAAGGGACGTACTACCTGACGGCGAAGGGCACGCCGGAGAAGCCGATCGTGATCAAAGGCGCCGGCGACGGCGAAGTGATCATCGACGGCCGCAACAACTTCAACCTCTTCAACATGAAGGTGGCGGACTACAACTACATCGAGGGCATCACCTTCCGGAACACCAGTATCGCGATCTGGGCGGGCACGCAGTTCATCGCCGGCGCGAAGGGCATCACGGTCAAGCACTGCCGCTTCGAGCAGGTCGGCATCGGCGTCTTCAGCAACTACTCCGGCTCGAGCAACTTCTACATCGCCGACAACGTCGTCCTCGGGCGCAACGACAGCAAGCATCTGATCGGCTGGAACGGCGCGTTCTGGCAGCAGTTCGACGGGCGTGGACGGCCAGGAATTTCCGCCGGTGATGAAGTCGTACACCGGCATCCGTCTCTACGGCCCGGGCCATGTCGTCTGCTACAACTACGTCGCCGATTTTCACGACGGCATCGACACCGAGACGTACGGCATGCCCGACGGCTCGAACGCGAACGAAGGGCCGACCTATCCGCCGCGCGAGTATCTGGGACCGGCGGCCGGTGTCGATCGACTTCTACAACAACTACATCACCAACGCGCACGACAACTCGATCGAGATGGACGGCAGCATGCACAACATCCGCGTGATGCGGAACATGCTGATCAATTCCGCCTCGCACCCGATGTCGACTCAGCCGTCGGTCGGCGGTCCGATCTACTGGATTCGCAACATCGTCTACAACGCGCCGGGCGGATCGACGCGGAGCACGCGCGGGCTCGCCGGGCGTGATCTTCTATCACAACACGGTCACCACCGAGACGACGGTGCCGTCTGGCGCGAACACGCACTGGCTCAACAATCTGTTGCTCGGCCAGAACACCGCGCCGGCGATCTTCAGCGTCACCACGCTGACACGCCCTACACGTCGTCGGACTACAACGGCTTTCGTCCGAATCCCGATGCGGCGTATTCGTTCCAGTGGAACGTGGTGGAACCCGGCGCAGCGGCCGCTGGCGGCGGCGATCGCCGACGCGGCGCCAGGCGGCGGACGAGGCGCCGCAGCGCGCCCGAGGCGCGACGCCGGCCGGCGGTCGCGGCGCGCCCGGTCGTGGGCAGCGCTGCAGCCCGGACAGTTCAAGACGCTCGCGGAGTACGCGCAGGCGACCGGACAGGATCGCCACAGCGTGCTCGTGGACTACGACGTGTTCGTCAACGTCCCGAAGCTCGATCGCGATCCGAAGACCGTGCAGCGGCTCTACAAGTTCAAGGACTACGACTTCCGACTGAAGCCGGGCTCGGCGGCGATCGACAAGGGCGTGGTGATTCCGAACGTGAACGATGGATTCACGGGAACCGCGCCGGACCTGGGCGCGCTCGAAGCCGGGCAGCCGCTGCCGACTTACGGGCCGCGACCTTAGCAGAAATCAACTCCGAACGGCGTGGCGCGACCTGTTCAGGGTCGCGTGAAAGGCGGGCCTTGAAAGACCCGCGCTGCATTCATCCGGGATCACTTCACATGCATAGATCGATCGGACGACGCCATTTTCTGAAGGGGGCCGGTGCGCTCGTCGCACTCGGTGCGGTGGATGGGTGCCGCTTCCTTCCAGACGCGCGCGGCACCGAGGGCCTGCACCTGGCGCCGCTGCGCGTCAGCCCCGATCGCATTACCCGCATCACCGTCTGCACGCGCCCGTTCCGCGCGCAGGGCCCGCGGATGGATGTCGAGAAGATCGGCGCCAAGACCGTCGTCCACAATTACGGTCACGGCGGCAGCGGCTGGTCGTTGTCGTGGGGGGCCGGTGCGATCGCCACCGCCAGTGCGATGGCGACCGGCGAGCGCGACATCGCGGTGATCGGTTGCGGCGCGCTGGGCATGACCACCGCGCGCCAGCTGCAGCGCGCCGGGGCGCGGGTCACGATTTACGCGAAGGATCTGCCGCCGAACGTGCGCTCGTCATGGGCGACCGGGCTCTACACGCCGGATTCGCGGATCGCGCTCGAAGAACACGCCACGCCGGAGTTCAAGAAGCTGTGGGCGCAGATGGCGCGCCAGACCTACGAAACCTACCAGTCGTTCCTGGGAGTGGCAGGCACGCCGGTGGAGTTCATCGACAACTACGGTGTCTCCGATCAGGCGAGCCGTCCGCCGTCGCGAAGAACCGGACGGCAGGCCCAAGTTCGCGGAGCTGCAGCGCGAGCTGACGCCGGATCTGCTGCCAGCGCCGGTCGACTATCAGCCCGGCAGCCATCCATTCGGGCAGCGTTATCTGAGACGCAACTCGCAGCTGATGTTCAACCTGTCCAGCTATTCGCGCATCCTGCTCGAAGATTTCACGTCCAACGGCGGGCATCTCGAGATCACCGAGTTCCAGACCCCCGCCGACTTCGCGCGCCTCAAGGAAAAGACCGTGGTCAACTGCACCGGCTACGGCGCCCGCGCGTTGTTCAACGACACGTCGATGACGCCGGTTCGCGGCCAGATCACGCGACTGATCTCACAGCCCGACGCCACCTACGGACTGCACTACAAAGACACGTCGTTCGTGCCGCGGCGCGACGGCCTGCTCATCCAGGTCACCGGCGACAGCGATTACTACGGCTACGGCGACGACACGACGGTGGCGAACCGCGCCGAAGCCGAGCACGGCGTGGCGACGATCGCGTCGCTGTTCACGACGTCCGGCCAGCAAAAGGCGTCTTGAAGCCTTCAGGGTGTAAGAATCGGGATCTCGAGAGATACGGACTGCCGCCGGAGCAGATGGAGCGAGGACGGCGTGATGTCCGTCCCCGCCCACGCAGAAATCACTGCAGTTCCGAACCCGAGCCGCCCCGCACGCACATCGCGAGCTTCGTGCCGCCTTTCAGGATCTGGGCGAACGAGCCGGTTCGAAAGTCCATCCCCCAGACATAATCGGGGCCGACGCCGGCATTGGTCGACGACCAATAGATCTCCGGCAAGACGCCGACGAACGGATGTCCGACGGGCAGCGCGACGTCGGTGCCTGGCCCCTGATTCAGGGCTCCCTGACTCGGATCCACCAGGCTCCCAAGCTCCTGGATCGTCGGCAGGCGCCACCCCTCGCGATTTCCCAGGGTCGACTGCAGGCAGACCCGTTGAGCGATCGGCAGTGTGCTCACCGCGGTTGTCAGCGGCGCCTGCTCCCAGACCAGCCCCGTCTCGCGGTCCAGAACGGCCTGACTCCCCCAATCGGACAGCACGATGAATCGTGGGCACGCTTTCGCTTTGCACCCGACCTTCTGGTCCCACGCGGGTGACGGATAGTACGGCCCCATCGCCGTCGTTTGAGCGTTGGCGATTTGGGTCATGCCGACCGCAAGCAGCCCAAGCATTGTCGCTGTCCGAACTAGCTTCATTACTGTCTTCCTCGCTGTGTCCTTGGTTGTGTTGACGTCGGTCCGGTGGACCCGGACCAACGCCGTTGATGTAGGACAGGGTCGAGGATCCCTTTCGTCCTTCCATCTGGAGTCGACGCGTCGGGGGCTACATCTTCATGATGACGCCGCAACCGATCCTGTCGCCGGCCGCGCCGGCCGGGTCGGTCATCATGTCGTCCGCCTTGGCGTGAATCACGAGCGCGGTGCCGCCGTTGGCGAACACCGAGTTCGGCTCGGAACCCATCGTCACGCCGGGCGCGACGATGGTGGTCTTGGCGGTTCCGTCCGCGGCGACCGTGAAGTTGTTCATGTCGCCTGCGTGCGGGCCTTCCGGATTTTTGAGTCCATGTTTCTTGTTCATGGGGTTGAAATGACCGCCCGCGGTGGTGAACGCCGGCCCGTCACACTTGGCGGTCATGTGCACATGAATCGCGTGTTCGCCCGGCGGCAGCCCTTTCAAATCAAGCGCGATTGACACGCCGTGCGGCGCCGGCGATAACATCGCCATTCCAATCGACTGGCCCTGCGCGTCCTTCATTGTGACGTGGACCATTCCCTGGCCGGATAGCGGCAGCGCCGCCAGCACAGCCAGTCCAAGACCGAACCCCATCGTTCCCATTAGTTTTCTCATGCCTGCCGTCCTTTCGAAAACGAAGCCATGTAGCATGATGGCTGCCAGGTGCGGTCCGAAGCAGAGTGATGCTGTCAGCTGACCTCGTGACCTGTCGTGCTGCCGCGTCGAGCTTTGCGGTGTGGTGGAGAAACCGGAGATCCGCCGGCGTTGCCGGGAGCGAAGCGGTCATGGCGCAGCGTCAACGCGTCGTGCCAGGCTGTAAACGATATATTAATCGGATGTAAACGGCTCGAGTCAGTTACCATTGGCTGTCCGACCTGGAGGAATTCTGACGATGACTGTTCCGAACCCGCGACGCCTTGCGGTGTGCGCCGCTCTGATGGCGGCCTGTGCGCAGGCCGTGTTTGCCGCTGAGATCCTGATTGTGGACGCGAAATCCAGCCCGGAAAGCCTGACGGTCGCGCCTGGCGGGGTGCTGTTCGTCGGCAGCGCCAGCACGCCCTTCGTGTACAAGGTGCGCGCCGGCGCGACCACCGCCGAAAAGTTCGTCGACGCCAGCGCCGAAGGTCCGGGCACGTTTTTCCTCGGCATGCTCGCGGATGCCGCGACGAACACGCTGTGGACCTGCCAGTTGACCCCGGTTCCGAATACGCCGCAGCGCCACACCGCCCTGCGCGGGTTCGACATCGCGACCGGCGCCCAGAAGCTGCGCTGGGACCTGCCGGGCGACAGCAGCGTCTGCAATGATTTCGCAATTGGACCCGACAAAGCGCTCTACATCACCGATACCGGCAACGCCAAGATCTTCAGGCTGGCACCCGGCGCGTCCGCGGCCGAGCTGTTCCTGGAGGATCGCGCGGCGCTCGGCGGTATCGACGGGATTACGTTTCTCGACGGAACGCTCTACGTAAACAACGTCCGCACCAACAAGGTATACCGAGTACCGGTCGATGCGGCGGGTAAGGGTGCGCCGGCGGTCGAGATTGTCCTGGATCAGCCGCTGAAGGGCCCCGACGGCATGCGCGCGGCCCGCGGCAAACTGCTGGTCGCGGAGAACGGCGCTGGTAAGATCTCATCGATTGCGGTCAGCGGCGACAAGGGGACGGTCACGGTGCTGAAGGACGGACTCAGCACCCCGACCGCCGTCGAACCCGCCGGCGACACGATCTGGATTGCCGAGCGCGGCGCGGGCAAGGCCGTCTCGATCGCGATGCCGAAGTGAGAGCGAACGGACGATTACAAGGAGAGATGACGTGAAATTAGCGAAAGTCGCGCTGTTCGTTGTCCTGGCATCGTCGGCAGCTCTGGCTCAGGTCAACATCGGGCAACAGAAAGCCGAGACCAGCCTGCCCTTCACCATGACCACGTCAGACACGTTCGAGCTGCCGTGGCGGATTGCCTTCCTGCCGGACGGCCGCATGCTGGTCACCGAAAAGGTCGGACCGGTGTGGCTGGTGTCTCAAGAGGGAAAAAAGATCAGCCCGGTGTCCGGCACGCCCGCCGTCTACTGGTCGGGTCAGAGCGGGATGCACGGCGTGTTCCTCTCGCCGCACTACGCGACAGACAAGAGCATCTACCTGACCTACGCCGAGCCGGGTGAGTACGGCGGCGGCCTGGCGCTGGCGCGCGCGAAGCTGACGGCCACCGCTACCTCGGCGCGACTCGAAAAGCTCGAGGCGCTCTGGCACCAGATGCCGAAGGGCAAGGGCGGACAGGAAGGCGCGGCGGTGGCGTTCTCACCGGATGGACAGTTTCTGTTCCTCGCGGTCGGCGACCGTCAGCGCATGACCCCCGCTCAGGATCGGACGAGCCGGTCGGCAAGATCCTCCGGCTCACGCTCGACGGCAAGCCGGCCCCCGGCAATCCCAACTACGGCAAGACCGGCGCGCCGACGATTCCGCTGATCGATCCGCCCGCCGACACCGAGGCCGCCAAGACCGCGAAGGTGGTCAGCACCTATACGTTCCCGCGGGAGAACATGACGCCGGCGGAAACCTGGGCGAGCGGCGTCCGCACGCCGTACGGCCTGGCGTTTTCACCTTCGGGTGAATTGTGGGAGGTCGAGCACGGCCCGCGCGGCGGCGACGAGCTGAACCTGATCGAGAAGGGCGGGAACTACGGCTGGCCGCTCGTGTCCTACGGCATGAACTACAACACCGGCGCCGTTTCCGCAACCCCGACACCCATCCCGATCTGGCGAAGCCGGTGCTGTATTGGGTGCCGGTGATCGCGCCCGGCAGTCTGATGTTCTACACCGGCACGCAGGGCTTTCCGCAGTGGAACGGCAGCGCCTCTATTCAGCGGCGGCGGTGACCACGTCGCTCGTCCGCATCACGTTCGACGGCCACGGCGGCGCGAAAGCGGCCGAGCGGTGGAACGTGGGCAAGCGCATCCGCGACGTGGAGCAGGCGCCCGATGGGTCGCTGTGGATGGTGGAAGACGCCAATCCCGGCGCCCTGATCCGATGCTCACCTGTCAGACGCACCACTCTCTTCTGCGTTAAGCAACGAGCAAGGAAGGGCCGGGAGCGATCCGGTCCTTTCCGTCTCGGTACGGTTCCGCATCAGCAGCATCCCTATAGAATTCCAGCGGTAGATTCATGCCCGTCGAACCAGCAACGCCGACGACGAGTCCCCTCCAGCGGATATTCTTCGAGGCGATCTCGCTGAGTCCCGACGCGCGGGCAGCGTACGTTGCGGATGTCTGCGGCATCTTTATCCTCCTCCGCGCGGTTGAGGCCTTGTTCGCGGTTGATG
>CAVQFC010000003.1:0-1071310 GCA_963711765.1 uncultured Acidobacteriota bacterium
TATCGAGCGACACATCGCGCCGGACCGGCGACGTCGACTGGCCGTTCCGCCAGGAAGAGAATCTCCTCTACCTGACCGGCATGAACGAGCCGGACACCACGCTGGTGATCCTGCCGGGCGAGCGCGAGAGGAGCGAGATCGTGTTCTCGCGCGATCGTGACCCGTCCAACGAACGATGGACCGGCATCATCCCGTCGCGCGAGCAGGTCACCGCCGCCACCGGAATCAAGGACGTCAGTTCGTCGCGACGCTTGAACGGATTCGTGGACGCGTTGTTTCAGGGACGCGGCTTCGGCGAGCCCGGGCAGCGCAGTTACTACGCGACGCCGGCGGCGCCCGCGTTTCTCTCGGCATTTCGGGCGGGCCGGGCCGAAGTCTGGCTGGTCATGCACGACCCGAATGCACTCGGCGGCGTGCCGACCCGTGAACAGAAGTTCGCCGACGATCTGCGAAGGCAATATCCGTCGGTTCGATTCCGCGATGCCTCGCCGTTGCTCTTCGGAATGCGCGAGATCAAGAGCCCGACGGAGCTGACGCTGATCCAGCGTGCGATCGACATCACCGCACAGGCCCAGAAGGCGGCGATGACCCGCGTCCTGACCGCGGCCCACGAGTACGAAGTGCAGGCGACGATCGAATTCACGTTCCGGAATCTCGGCGCCTGCTGCTGGGCATTCCCGTCCATCGTCGCCTCCGGCCGGAACTCGACGACGCTGCATTACGAGAGCAACAACGAGCCCATCGTCCGCGACGGATTGCTGCTGACCGATATTGGCGCCGAAGTGGACGGCT
The DNA here is from genome assembly GCA_963711765.1 of uncultured Acidobacteriota bacterium. Lineage (GTDB taxonomy): Bacteria > Acidobacteriota > Vicinamibacteria > Vicinamibacterales > CAVVIG01 > CAVQFC01. Next base: position 793 of record CAVQFC010000003.1, read on the forward strand.
ACTCTGCTGACGTCACGCGCACCTATCCGGCGAGCGGACACTTTTCGGCCGAGCAGCGTGCACTCTACGACGTGGTGCTGGCGGCGCAGAACGAGTCGCTGACGCTGATGCGGCCCGGCCGGAGGCATGTCGAGGTCAACGACAAAGCGATTGAAGTCGTCGGACGCGAGTTGTTGAAGCTGGGGCTGGTGACGAAAAACACGGCCGAGCAGGCCGGGCTGTACCTGTTCCACGGCACCGGGCATCCACTCGGCTTGCAGACACACGACGTCTACGATCGGATGCGGACCTACGAGCCGGGCATGGTGTTCACGAATGAACCGGGCGTGTACGTGCGGAAGGACGACATCCTGGCCGGCGACGTGTTCGCGAAGCTGACGACCGCCGAACAACAGACAATGCGAACTGCGCTGCAGCGTTACGACGGGATCGGCATCCGGATCGAGGACGATGTGCTGATCACGGTTGGCGATCCGAAGCTGCTCTCCGGCGCGGCTCCGCGAACCGCGGCGGATATCGAGGCGTGGATGGCGTCGAAGAAGTAGCCGTTCAGTGGTGGCGCTGCTTGCGCTGCAGTTCGATCTCCTCGGCCGTTTTCAAAATCGCGGCGGCGAGTTCGAGCGCCTGGCTGGTCTTCTCCTGCACTTTCTTGGTCGTCTTGTCCGCGGCTTTCACCAGCCGCTCGAGCAGGTCGGGAATCTTGTCGATCGCGCCGATGCGCATCGCACGCGGGCCGTCGTTGAACAGCCACTCTTCGTGCGTTTCTTCCTCGCCCTTGTGCCGTCCGCTGCGCACGCGCAGTGCGATGCCCCAGGTGCCACCGACTTTCGCGTAGCCGACGTCCTCGCTCCAGTAGTTGCCGTTGCCGTCATCGTCAGTCCCGCTGATGCCTTCCCACGCCGAGATCCCCAGGTTCAGCAGCTTGAGCGCGCCGTCGAGCACCGAGATCGATTTCGAGAACTCGTCGGACGCAGCGGTCAGGATGTCGGCGGATGCGGCGAGACGTTTATAGGACGCGGCGGTACGGTCGGAGGCGGACATGACCTCGGCAGCCATCAAGCGGCCCTTTCTGCGCCACTCGACAAGTGGCCGGCTTCCGTCGGCGGATACCGACGATGATTGCGTCCGGCCTGGGGGACGGCCTCAATCTCACCGGGAACGACAGCAAACGGCGCGCCGTGAATCTGGCGTGCTCCGCGTCGTGAACGGAGCAAGATCGCACAGTTCTGCGATCCAAAATTGCACGTCGGCTGCCAGAATTGAAATCGAGTCTGTTGCCGCGGATCTTCTACTCAGATCCAGAGTGCGACGCATCACGACGATCAACGCAGAGGCCGCAGAGATCGCGGAGACATTCCGGAACGGGCGGTGGTCATCGCAGACCGCTCCTTGCTGACGACAGACGATCGACGCACAGACTGCGAAATTAGCAGTGTCTTCTTGTCTGTCGTCGTGTTGTCGAGGGAGCCGATCTTCGAGAAGAAGCTATTCGCCATTCCGCTTCGGGGGGCTCTTGCGGGCGGGAAGGATGGATGGCAGGCGACTGAGAGACTGGTGCGCCCGGAGGGACTCGAACCCCCGGCCTACTGGTTCGAAGCCAGCCGCTCTATCCAACTGAGCTACGGGCGCGTCCCGACAAGTGTAGTGCAGCCGGCGCGCGACGAACAACCTTTCGCGCGGCGCTTGCGTACGTTCCAGCCGATCACTGTGCTAAAATCAGGGTTTCCCCGCGTGACGAAACACCGACGTGGGCCGGTAGCTCAATTGGCAGAGCAGCAGACTCTTAATCTGCGGGTTGACGGTTCGATTCCGTCCCGGCTCACCACTCCCGCCAAAGCACTTAGCGCGTTTTTCCATTCCGCCGATTCGATGGTCGGTTGCGCCTGGGTTGCGGATGGTCGCGCGTCGTCAAGAAGGTTGACGGCCTTCATGGTCGAGACATCAGGGACCCAATGCGCATACACGCGCAACGTGATCGACGCGTCCCGATGACCCAGCTGCCGACTCACATAAGTGATCGGGGCTCCCTCCTGTAGCAACGGGCTGGCGAACGTGTGCCGCATCTGGTGCGGCCCACGGCGCGGAAGCCCGGCGGCATCAAGCAGCCGATTGAACGCCTTCCGCACGTTCGATTCATCCAACGCACTGCCGGTCACGGACGGAAACACCCGGTCGGGGAACGGCTGGCCGTGCTGCAACCACGCGGTGTGCTGACGACGGCGCCAGAGACGGAGTTCTGCGCGCAGCTGGCGCGACAGGTCAGGCGCGCAACCCGATGCTTGCTACATGTCTCTCCCGCCTCCCGAAGGTCCAGAAACACCCGGGATGCTCTGTAGATGCCTTGGCTGGCGACGAACGAGGCGCGAATCAGCCCCAATAGCCTGGCGTCTTGGCTCGCGTGATGGGACAGCGGCTTCTTGAGCCACGCGTCGTCGCCGCTCGCTGCGACGTCCAGCACGCGACAGAGTGTTTGCACGCTGGGCGTCCCGCACTGTTCTTTGATGAACGCGTACAACACGCGCACTCGCTTGATACGAGGCTTCGTAGCCACCGGCACCGCCCTCCGCGGTGGATGCTAACCGACTATCCACGAAACCCTGGGAACTCCAACCTGAGGCGCGTCGCCGCGCATGGTCACAGTATGGGAGCCTTCGTCACTACGGCGTTCGTGGCCGCGTATCCCGCCGACGTCCGCGTTGCATCACACACGTCCGGCGGCGTCCTGGAGGATGCCATCCATGTCGAGGGCATGTCGGCGCCGAGCGTCGCGGAGGCCCGACGCATTCAGACACCGTATCAGTGGCATCACGGCCTACCGGACTATGCTGTGCCGTTCCTCCTTGATAGCCGCTTCGACTCCGTGCTCACCGCGCCCCATGAGGGTCATCTCTATCGCCGTCTCACGCACGCCGAAGTCGCCACCGACCCAGAGGTGCTGTCGCGCCTCCGAGCCTGGTACATCACTCACGGGATGTTCTAGTACGACGTTGTCAGATCCGCAATCCCGCGGGAATCCACCTGGTTTCGTCGCCGCGGCGTCGGTCGCCGCACTGTACGATTTCCGCAACTGGCTCATCCGTGAAGCGGCGTAAATGGGCCTGTTCTCGGCCGGTTCGCCAAGGTTTTTATCATCGGATGCGCCGCGCGGGGCGGCAGCGCGACCGCACCGTAGTGGCGCGCGAGATCGGCATACGTGCGGTGGATCTCCCGCCCACTGGCGGTAGCGTTCGCAGAAGTGACTGTAGGCGTACCCGGTCGGATGCGCGGCGCCAGGGGTCCCTCCTCTCGGCCTCCACGATCTGATTCCGGCGATGGCGCGCGTCGCCTGGGATGGAATAAAGTGACGCCGGATCGACATGGTGTCTGTGTGGACCGCCAGCATGCGTAAAGACTCCGTGTCGGCGTCGGACGCCTCCAGTCTTAACACGCCGGGAGCGTCATGCCCGCCTCGGGCCGTGATCGCGAGCCGCGAACGTGGGCAGGGTCGATCCCGCACGTCAGCCGTCGACAGCCTGTGAACGCTGACGCCGATCGCCCTTGGCTCGTCTTCGAAACGGAAGCGATGCCGCACGTCGATCGGCTGTTCCGCCACGCGATGTGGCTCGTCCGCAATCGCACGGAGGCCGAGGATCTGGTGCAGGAAACGCTGGTGCAGGCACTCCAGTCTTTCCATCGGTTCACGCCTGGCACGAACTGCCGCGCGTGGCTGGTGTCGATCCTGCAGCACGTGCGTTTGAATCGACTGCGGAAACAGGGACGCAGCGTGATTGACTCGACTCTGGACGAGCGGGTGGCGAACGTCGTCCCATTCGTGCCGCCGATTCCCGATCACGTGACCGACGAAGACATGCTTCTGGCCCTGCAACAGATTCCGCCGCACCACCAGGAGGTCATTCTGCTCTGCGATGTGGAAGACCTGACCTACAAGGAAATTGCGGCGGCGCTTGAGGTGCCGATCGGCACGGTGATGTCGCGCCTGCATCGGGGCCGCGAATTATTACGGGCCGAGCTCTCGCGCCGCGGCGCTGGCCCGGCGGCTATAGGCCAGGGAATCGAGAGGCGTTGATCATGCAATGCCGCGACGTCCGTGAGCTGGCGGACTCGTTTCTGAGCGGGCACCTTCTGGTCGAGACCAATCACGAGGTGCTCCGCCACCTCGAGACCTGTCCCGATTGCCGCGCCGATATCGCCGGCCGGCGCGCGCTGCGAGATGGACTACGTATGGCGTTTTCGAGCGCCGAGGACCTGCGGCCGCGTCCGGAATTCGCGACGGAACTGCTCGCGAAGCTGCGACCTTCCCCGCAGGCGATGGTGATTCCTCAGCCGGCGATCCAGATCTCGAGACGCTCGGCGCTGCAATCGTGGTGGACACTCGCCGCAGGCGTGGTCCTTGCCGCGGGCGGCGGGTGGTTCGTGCGGCACTCGAGCGCGCGATCGCGGCTGGCCCTGCTGGCACGTGAGGCGTCCGGCGACCATCAGAACTGTGCCGTCACATTCAATCTCGCCGAGCGGCCGATCCCGCTCGAGGAGGCCGGACGCCGCTACGGTGCACCGTACGCCGCGCTGGCGACGTTCGAGCCGCCGGCGGTCGACGGATCCCTGGAAATGCTGGCGCGCCATTCGTGTGTCTATCAGGGCCGCCGATACGGCCATGTTGTCTTCCGATACCGAGGCGCGCTCACCTCGCTCCTCGTCACCGACGGGACGCCGCCCACGACGCCGGAACTGGAGTCGAACGACTCGGGCTCCATCGTGGCCTCGTTCCCGGCGGGACGGTTTCTCGGGTTCATCGTCGCCGATCTCGATAGTCCGTCTGTCTTGCGCTTGGCGCAGGCCCTGACGGAACCACTGTCGCGGCGCCTCGCCTGACCCGGTTCGCCGTCCACACACGGCATCGGCCGCACCGCGCAGTCAATCGCTGACGTGCGTCGGGGCATCCTCACGACCGTCTCGTCGCGGTGTCGTTCATACGATCCAGTTGCATTTAGCCGACGGAATATTTTTCGCTGGCGCGGACATATAGCCTCCGACGATCGACGTGCGGTCCACCGCATCGTTCGCGTGCTGACGCGTCCGTCGTCGAGACGAACAACCCATGATCAAGGAGTGGCATATGTCCAGAGTGGTGAGCTTGTGCAGTGCGGCGGTACTCCTCGTATGCGCCGCGGGGGTCGCGGTCGTGCAGGCCGGTCATCGCGCCATGACGTTGGCCGTAATCATGACCAACGATCCGACGACCAACCAGATCAAGGTCTATGACGTCGAGACACACGTGCTGCTCCAGACCCTGTCCACGCACGGGCAGGGCGGCGTCGGTGGCAATGCCCGAGGCGTTAAACAGTCGAACGGCGAACTGTTCGCGGCCGTGAACAATGGCTCCAACACGGTCGCCATCTACAGGCGCGACGGCAACAACCTCACGTTCGACAAGCTGGTGACGACGACCAGTGCGCCGGTCAGTGTGGACTTTGCCCACGATCATCTTTATGTTGCCGGCGCGACGACGGTCGACTCCTTTGTCGTCCATCGGAACCACGTGGAATGGATGGATGGCACGACCGCGCTCGAACTGGCGGGCGGTGGCGTTCCGCCCAATGGCAGCACGGCGCAAGTAGGCGCAGTTAACGAGCGACGTCTGCTCGTGACGCTGAAAACGGATCCGGATCCAGGAACGGTTGATGTCGTGACCCTCCACGACGGCGCCGTGACCGGGGCGGCGCCCGTGGCCGTGTCCGCGCCCGCCGGCACGCTCACACCCTTCGGGTTTTCCGTCTACGGCGACGGCACCGCCGTCATCACGTTGGCCCATTCCAACCAGGAAGGTCTGTTCCGAAACGGCGCCTTTGTCTCGGTCGCGGACGCCGGCCAGAGCGCTCCTTGCTGGACGACGAAGGCGGGAAAGTATGTCTTCACTGCGAACACCGCAAGCCAGACGATCAGTCGCGTGATCGGCACGGGGACGCAGGTCTTCGTGGATAGTCCGGTCGCGGCAAGCATTACGACCGGGGGAGCACCGACGGATATCGATGCAGACGAGGGTGTCTTGGGCGTAATCGACCACGCCGCCGGGCAGTCCCACTTGTCGTTGTTCACCTACAACAGGTTCGGTGAACTCACGGCGAGCGGCACGCCGCTTAACCTCGGCGCGGCGAATGCGAACGGCGTAGCGATCATGGCGCCGAGCGACCAAGACGAGTACTGAGCGGGTCGTTTCTTCCGCTCAGCGGCTTAGGGAGCGGGCACACATGAACTGAAGAGAACGGCGCCGTGAGCGCTTACGTGCCGGGACTGCCCGTCTACGCCGCGGCCGATTCGCACGCGAAGGCTGAGCGCGCCATCCGCACGGTGCTGGCCGAATACCTGAACGCGCACCCGGCCAGTCGTCCAGACGCACGAGTCCGCGTCGCGCGCGTCTCCGATCGAGGGAAGACGCGAATCAGCGTCGTTGGTGTTGCCGCTCTAGTGGGTGCGAAGCGCACGGACGCGAAGGCGCGTGCCTCGCGTGCCAATGGCCGACTCGGCGGGCGCCCTCCGAAGAACGCGACGGCACGAACGACTCGGACCAAGGCATCACGCTGACGGGTCGTCGCGGCGACATTCTCACCGACAATCACGCCGCACGCCGCAGCCTGTCAACGGGGCGCAGCCACCTGTCCAGCTGGTTCCAACTCGCGAATATGCGACTCACCACTCCAGCGAACACACTTGCGGCATTCTGACCGTCGCTCTCCTCCGCCGTCCGTCGCGGCGCGGGCGCCAACTGCGCCTGCTTGTGCCGCCAATCCAACACGCGCATACTTCTGATTAGATCGATTGCGCTCACCTGAGTGAGCGGCCCCGGAGGCGTTGTCCATGAACTCACACCGAGCGAGCCTTGCGACGCGGGTCACCACCGCGATCTGCATCGCAGTTCTCGTCCCGTCACAAGTCATCATCTCGTCGGCCCTGCCGGCTCCACAAACGGCGACGGCAACGACGCCTGCAGCCGCCAAGATTCCCAACGATCAGCTCGATTCGCTGGTGGCGCCGATCGCGCTCTATCCGGATCCGCTGCTGGCCCAGGTGCTTGCGGCCTCGACCTACCCTCTCGAAATCGTCCAGCTGCAACAGTGGTTGACCAAGCACCCCGACCTGAAAGATAAGGCCCTGGCCGACTCGGTCGAGAAGGAAAACTGGGATCCGGCCATCCAAGGGCTCGCGGCGCTGCCGGACGTCGTCAAACGCCTGAGCGACGACATCAAGTGGACAGCCGACCTGGGCAACGCCTTCCTCGCCCAACAGAGCGACGTGATGGACGCCGTGCAGCGCATGCGGAAGAAGGCCTCGGATACGGGCAACCTGAAGACCACCGAGCAGCAGAAAGTCACGACCCAGGTGGTCCAGACCAAGGAAGTCATCGTCATCCAGCAGGCCAATCCGCAGGTGATCTACGTTCCGGCCTATAACCCGGTCGTCGTCTACGGGCCTCCGATTTATCCGTATCCGCCGATCTATTACCCGCCTCCGGGCTACTACGCGGCCGGGGTCGCGATCGGATTCGGTGTCGGGGTCGCGATGGGCGCGTTCTGGGGCGGCGGCGGCTGGGGTTACGGACCGCGATGGGGCTACGGGAGCGTCAACATCAACGTCAACAACCGGTATGTGAGTCACTACAACCGCTACAACGGCGGCAACCGTTACAACGGCGGCAACTGGAATCACAATCCGACGCATCGCGGTGGTACGCCGTACGGAGACCGCAACACCGCGAACCGCTATGGCGGCACGACCCGGGGCGATTCAACCGCGGCGCGACAGTCGGCCGCCCGGCAGAATTCGGGGGCGTCGGGGCGGACGCAGCCGGCCGCCGGCGCCAACCGGAGCGGGACCACCGGCGCGAATCGTCCCTCGTCCGGCACCACCGGCGCGGGCGCCAACCGGGGCGCCGCGGGCGGCGGCGACCGCGTCGGCAATCGCAGCATTCCAAGCAGTCAGGGTTATTCCAACCGAAGCAGCAACGCCTTCGGCGGCGCGTCCAGCAGCCGGCCGAACAGCGGCGCTGCTCGCAGCAGCAGCCAGCGCGGATCAGCGAGCGTCGGCGCGTCGCGCGCGCGCTCGGGCGGCGGCGGCGGGCGGCGGAGGTAAGCGGCCATGATCAATTCATCGATAATCTCGACTTCGGCGCGATCCACTGCGGCACTGCGCGTCGCGATGACGACACTCGTCCTCGGCCTGTACGTGGCGCCGACGTTTTCGCAGACGACTGCGACGCCGACTCCGAAGCCGAAGCCGACGACCGCGACAGCGCCACCGCGCGGCGCCACGGCATTTGCGACGCCGCAGGCGGCCGCCATCGCCCTCATTCAAGCGGCGGCGAAATTCGACCAGGCCGCGATCGAAGCGATGTTCGGTCCGGACGGCAGTGACCTCGTGATCACGGAAGACCCGGTTCGCGACAAGTCGTACGCCGTCGGGTTTGCCGCGCTCGCGCAGGAGGGGCACACGGTCGTCGTGACTTCCGCCAATCCCAACCGGGCCACGCTGCAGGTAGGCCTGGAGCACTGGCCACTTCCGGTACCGCTCGTGAGGATCGCGGGCAAGTGGTATTTCGACGCCAAGACCGGGCGCGACGAGATCCTGTTCCGACGCGTCGGCGCCAATGAGCTCGACGCCATCGAACTATGCCGCGGCTACGTCGAGGCGCAGAAGGACTACGCCCTCGACCTGCACGACGGCTCGAACGTGCATCAGTACGCACAGCGCATCATCAGCACGGCCGGCAAGCAGGACGGCCTCTATTGGAAGAATGCCGACGGCACCGACGGCGGCCCGATCAGCGAAGTGGTGGCCAAGGCGATCGAAGAGGGCTATGACGTCGACACGACCGCGGCGTATCACGGCTACATCTTTCACGTTCTGAAGGGGCAGGGTCCCGCGGCGCCGCTGGGCGAGCTCGACTACATGATCGAAAACGCCATGATCGGCGGTTTCGCGCTGCTCGCGACGCCCGCGGAATACGGCCTCACCGGCATCCAGACATTCATCGTCAGTCACGACGGTATCGTGTATCAGAAGGATCTCGGGCCCGACTCGGTGGCGCTCGCCAAACAGATCACCCGCTACAACCCTGATAAAACGTGGACCCGCACAAACGGCGAGTGGCCGAAGTAGGCGGCCACTCCGTCACCGCCAATTCGCGATGAGATACCGCGCATCCACTGACAATACTTCCAGTGTCTGGGTGCCCGGAGTGAGCGCCGAACGGGAATGAATGGTTTGTTGTGGCGCGAGAGGGCTTACAATGCCCCCTGCCCAGACCGAACGATTCGACAGCCACGGCTCCGTTCACGCGCCAACGAGCCGGCTGCGGAAAACCGGCGCCGACATAGAGGCCAGATGCTCAAACCCAGCCGTCTCGTTTTGCTCCTTCTCGCGCCGCTGACCCTGGCGGCAGCTTTCGCCTCTGCGCAGACGAGAGAGGGAGTTCGCACGGACCTCACGGTGCATGGAACCGTGACCGCCGTCGACCACGCCGCGCGGACCGTGACCATGCGCGAAGAGCAAGGGCACACGGTGACGGTCGACGTTCCGGCGTCAGCCGCTCGCTTCGAACAGGTGAAGGTCGGCGATTCCGTCACGATCTCGTACTCCGACCGCGTGATCATCCGTCTGAAACCGGCCGGCGAGCCGGCGGTCGACAAGACCTCGCCGCCGACAACGACTCCAGCCGCCGGCAAGAATCCGGGCGGCACGCTCGCGACGCAACGGACCGCGACGGTGACGCTGACGGGCTGGGACGCAGCGCAACAAGGTGGTGTCCTTCAACGGGCCGAACGGCGCGAGCTACACGCGCGGCCTCATGGACTCGACCGATCCAGCCATTCTCTCAGGGCTGAAGGTTGGCGAGCGTGTGGACGTCACGTGGACCGTCGCGACGCGATTCGCAGTCACGCCGAAGTAACTCGCGGCAGACGGATCGCTCCGGGGCCGCGCGAACAGGCGCGGCCCCTACTCTTCGACGTAGGGCTGGTGGAGATGCACCGGCTTCACACCGCGGCCCCGCACCCTGAGGTTCACCAGCTCGACGAAGACCGAGAACCCCATCGCGAAGTAGATGTAGCCCTTCGGGATGTGCAGCCCGAGGCCATCGCCCACCAGGGAAAGACCGACCAGCAGCAGGAACGAGAGCGCCAGCATCTTCACCGTCGGGTGCCGGTTGACGAACACGCTGATCGGCTCGGCCGAGAACATCATGACGCCGACCGCCAGCACCACGGCCGCGACCATGATGGAAATGTCCTCCGCCATCCCCACCGCGGTGATGACCGAGTCCAGCGAGAAGACGATGTCGAGGACCATGATCTGCGCGATCACCGCACCGAACGACGGTGCGACGCGGGTCGAGCCGTGGCCTTCCTCACCCTCGAGCTTGTCGTGAATCTCGAGCGTCGCCTTCCCGAGCAGGAACAATCCGCCGCCGATCAGGATCAGGTCGCGGCCGGACACCGGCCACCCGAAGGCGCTGAACAGCGGGGCGGTGAGCCGGGTGACCCAGGCGATCGAGAGGAGCAGCAGGATGCGCATGACCATCGCGGCCATCAGCCCGGTGCGCCGCGCCCGGCTTTGCTGCGAGGCCGGCAGCTTGCTCGACAAGATCGAGATGAAGATCACGTTGTCGACGCCGAGCACGATTTCGAGGAACGTCAGCGTGACGAGCGCGAGCAGACCGCTGGCGGTGAAGAATGCGTCCATATGGGCTTGGGCTGATCTGTGAGCGGACGGCGCTGGTTTCTTGCGGACCGTTATGACCCGGGGCGCCTGGACGGCGTCGGGCCTGGCGCGGCCTCTTCGAGGGTCGCGGTCCAGTCCACGCCGTCAGAGTCGATCACCAGGTAGGACATGCGCGGATCGTCGGTGACGAAACTGACGTCGCTGCCCGCGCCTCGCGTATCGACGAGCGTCTGCAGCACACGTCCGCTGATCGCGCTGTTGAGCGACACGCGGAACCGTCCTTCGCCCGGCGTCCGCTCGTTCGACGTCGTCCAGCGCAGCCGAAGCGCCCCCGTCTCGACGCCGAACGATCCGGTCTGACGACTGCCCCGCCCGGACCACTGGCCGAGCGGCCGCCACACCGCAACGCTTTCGCGGCGCTCCGCGGCGGCCACGGGCGCCGCCGCCTCGCGGCACGCCGTCGCGGCAAGCGCGAGCGCCATCAGCGCCGAAGCGCGCAACATCCCGCTCCTCACGACTGCTGCCCGTCCGTCAGATGTGCGCGGCCAGCGGATTCGAAATCGGCCGCCCCTCGAGCGCCATCAGGATCGCGTCGAGGCCGACCGGCGCGCGGCGATAGACTTCGTCGCCAAGCGCGTCCGACAGCGCGTTGAGCACAGCGCACGCGCCGGCCGCGACCGGCGGCTCGCCGATGCCTCGAGCGCCCACCGGTGTCTCGGGATCCGGAATCCCCAGCGCCTCCCATGACATCTTTCTGGGGACGTCGAGGATCGTCGGCGGCCGGTTCTGATAGAAGCGTTTGGCGAGCGGCACGCCGTACTGCTGTTCGTACACCGTCTTCTGCGCCAGCGCGTGACCCATGCCGAGAATCGAGCGGCCCAGCACCTGTCCACCGAGCGCGCGCGGATGGATCACCGTGCCGACGTCGGCGATGGCGGTGTAGTCCAGCAGGTGGTACTGCCCCGTCTCCACGTCCACCTCGACTTCGGCGAAGCCGGCGACGAACGAGAACGTGACGCCGTCGCGTGTGTAGCGGTCGCGCGCCACGCCCATCAGCCCCTGTCCCGCAAGCGCGGTGGCCGATCGAACCGTGAACTCGTTGATGTCCTTCGGCAACTCGTGGCCGTCAAACGTGCCGCCCAGCTCGATGGCCTTCTGCGCCACCTGCGCCAGCGTCATGCTCCGGCCGCCGCCGGTGACTCGTCCGTCGGCCACTTGATACGAGTCGGGCTGGCCGCCGAGCGTCTTCGCAGCGATCTGCTTGATCTTCGACACCGCGTCCGACGCCGCCGCATGCGCCGCGCGGGTCATCGCGTGGGTCGTCTGACTGCCGCCCGAGACGCAGGTCCACGGCAGGTTGTTGCCGGTGTTGCCCCAGTTGATCGTCACCTTCTCCCACGGCATGCCGACCATCTCGGCGGCGACCCGGTGCACGTCCGAGAACGATTCAGTACCAAGGTTGCCGATGCCGGACTGCACCTGCATGGTCCCGTCCGGCTTGATCACGAACAAGCCGTCGAAGCCGGTGGAGCCCGAGACAAAGGTGCTCACCGATACGCCCACGCCGCGAACTTTGGATCCGTTGCGCTTGCCGCTCAGCGCCTTCCGCTGCTCCCAGTCGAACGCCTGCACGCCGCGATCGAGCGCCTCGCGGATGAACGCGCTGGTGCAATGTGCGCGCTCGCCTTTCGCATTGGGCGCGCCGAACGGCGCCTTGCCGCTCGGCACGTTGATGCGCCGTAGCGCGACCTGATCGAGACCCAGCTTGCGAGCGGCCTTCGACATGATCGGCTCCATGATGGTGATGCCCTGCATCCCACCCGGCTGACTCTGCGCGCGGCGCGGTGGCGTGTTGGTGAGGACGGTGATGCTCCGCGCCCGCATCGCCGGCGGCTGATACAACAACGACACGATGCGCGGCGCCTGGCCGCCGTCGCCCTGCGGTTCGTAAGCGCTGTTTTCCGCGATCACGAACATGTCGATCGCCGTGATCCGGCCGTCGCGCGCGAAGCCGACCTTGACGCGTCCCTGGACCGCTGGCCGGATGCCGCCGATCGACTGCTCCTCTTCGCGGCTGATCCGCATCATCACCGGTGCGTTGGTCTTCTTCGACAGCAACGCGGGAATGATGCACGTCACCGAGCCGGTCGCCTTGCTGCCGAAGCCGCCGCCCGTGTACTCGGTGACGAGGACGATGTCCTCCACCTTCATGCGGAGCCAGCGGGCGATCGACGCGACCGTCTGAACGGCGCTCTGCGTGCCGGTGTGTATGTAGAGCTTGCCGTTCTGCCAGTACGCCATGGTCGAACGCGGCTCGAGCGTCTGGTGATGGTTGTTGGAGGTCGAGAACGTCTCGTCCAGCACGAGCGCGGCATTCTTGAACCCGGCGTCGAGATCGCCGAACGACCACTCGTCCTGCGGCTTGCCCATCGGCAGCCGTCCTTCGCCGGCATTGGCAAAGTCAGCGTCGGTCCATTTCACCGCCTGCACGTCGAGGGGGCCCGGCGGCTGTCCAGGCTGCGCGGGCGTTCGTCCCCAGACATTGCCGTCGACGCGCGCGTTCGGTCCATCCGGACGCAGGCTCGCCAGCGGATCGACGACGAACGGCAGCGGCTCCAGATCGAGGACGATGGCCTCGATCGCAGCGGCCGCGGTCTGTTCGTCCACCGCGGCGACCGCAAGGATCGGCTCGCCGAAATACACGGGCTCTTTCGAAAGCGCGGTCTCGAACTTGGGATTGGCGCGGATGGTCTGGCCGAGGTCAGTGACGGTGTCGGCGGGCGCCGGCAGATCCTCGGCCGTGAGGATCGCTTTCACGCCCGGCATGGCCATCGCCGCGGACGTGTCGATGCCGCGCACGCGTGCGTGTGGCATCGGGCTGAGCAGGAGCTTCGCGAAGAGCATCCCCTCGGCGCGAAAATCCTCCGCATATTTCGCCTTGCCCGTCACCTTGGCGACGAGATCCGGCGTGACGTAGTCCTGGCCGACGAGCTTGGTCGGTGCCATAACACCCTCCCGGACAGCGGCGCCGGATATCAGCGCCGCCGGAAACGTGCGGGGTGAACAGGCCGCCCTTGGTCATCGAAGGGGCTCCTGTAATCCGGCTCTCCCCCGTATCACGACGAGAGTAGCATGGCTCAATCGCGCCGATCGACCTATCTGTCTGATCGCGGCGCGTGGTATGTTTCGTCCTCCCGATGGCTTCAGCCGGGATGCAGGCATGACGAAGAGATCAGTCCTTTTCGCTGGAGCGATCGTGCTCCCCATCGCGATCGGCGCCCTCCAATGCGCTCCGCCGGCGCTGGCGGAAGCTGCGTCGCAAGCGGCGGCAACGGCAGCCGCGGTGCCTGCTCAAGAGCTCGACCGCCTGCTGGCGCCCATTGCGCTTTACCCGGATCAGCTCCTCGCACAGATTCTGTTGTGCGCCATGGAGCCTGCCAGTGTCACCTCCCTCGATAAGTTCCTGAAGGCTCACGCGACGCTCAAGGGTACCGATTTGCAGGATGCGGTCCTCAAAGAGAAATTCGAGCCCAGCTTCGTCGCGCTGGCGTTGTTCCCACAGACCGTGACGCTCATGGCGGGCCAGATCGATCGCACCACCCGGGTCGGTCAGGCATTTGCTACGGACAAGACAGCGGTCTTTGCCAGCATTCAACGCTTGAGAAAACAGGCCAAAGACGCCGGGAACCTGAAGACCACGCCTCAGCAGGCGGTCGAGACCCAAACCACGTCAACCGGTCAACAGGTGATCGTCATCGAGCCGGCCAACCCGCAGGTCGTCTACGTCCCGCAGTACAACGCCCAGACCGTTTACGTGCAGCCGGCGCCGACCACGGTCGTCGTGCAGCAGTCGAGCAGCAGTGCTGACGCGGCCGTCGCGGGCATCATTGGATTCACTGCGGGCATCGCGATTGGCGCAGCCGTCAACAACAACTACTACTACGGTCCCTACGGATGGCACGGCGGCGGCTACATGTACAACGACGCGTGGGACGACTACGTCGATCATCGTGAAGATGCTCGCGAGGATTGGCAGGATCATCGGGAAGATCTCGCCGATGAACGCTCGGACCGTGCCGGCGACGCCCAGGAGCAGCGGACGGAGCGGCAGGAGAATCGTCCCGACTCGCAGCAGCAGCGCACCGAGCGTCAGCAGGGGCGATCGGACACGCAGTCGCAGGGCCGCGCGCAGACCGCGTCCCCGTCAGCGTCCACTGCGACCAGGGGCTCGGGCAGCTCCGATGCGTTTTCCGGCTACTCGAGCGGGAAATCCGAGCGAGCCGCCAGTTCGCGCGGCAACAGCAGCCGGCAGAGCAGTTCGCGCAGCCGTAGCGGGGGCGGACGCCGTCGATGACACTCCGGCTGACCGCAGCATCGGTGATGTGCCTCGCATTGGCGACGCAAGGGTTCGTCATCACTGCGCAAGCTCCGGCGCAGCGGACCTTTGCGACGGCCGACGAGGCGGTCCGCGCGCTGATCGACACCACGGCGGCGGGAAAGCTCGACGAACTGCTCGCGATCTTCGGTGCCGATGGACAGGAGCTGATCGCCTCGTCTGACGTCGCCACCGCGCAACACAACCGCGAGGTCTTCAGCGTCGCCGTCGTCGAGGGGTGGCACCTGCGCGATCAGGGAAGCAACCGAAAGACCCTGATCATCGGTAACGAAGAGTGGCCGTTCCCGGTGCCGCTCGTGAAGAGTGGCAAGGGCTGGCGATTTGACGCCGCTGCAGGAAGAGAGGAAGTGCTCGCACGTCGCGTCGGACGCAACGAGCTGGCGGCGATTGGCACGTGCCGCACCTACGTGGCGGCGCAGGGCCGCTACGCGCGACAGGGTCACGACGGGAAGCCGGCCGGCCTCTTCGCGACCACTTTTCGAAGCGATCCCGACAAGCACAATGGACTGTACTGGCCGGCCGCGCGAAACCAGCCGCAGAGCCCGCTCGGCGACCTCGTGGCGCAGGCGTCTGTGGACAGCCGCTCGCTCGGCGACCGCGAACGGCCCCTGCCGTTCTACGGCTACTACTTCAGGATCCTGACGGCGCAGGGGCCGGCCGCATCCGGCGGCGCGAAGTCATATCTCGTCAACGGCGAAATGTCCGGCGGCTTTTCGCTCGTGGCGTGGCCGGCGACGTACGACGCCAGCGGCGTGATGACCTTTGTCGTCAATCAGGGCGGCATCGTCTACCAGAAGGACCTCGGACCTGAAACCGAGTCCGCCGTGGCCGGAATAACGACCTACGACCCCGGTCCGTCCTGGCAACGGGTGCCGTAGGCTACCCTGTCCTCGCTAGCGATGTCTGAACGACCGATTCCACGTTCCCAGAATGATGTCCGCGAGCTCTTCGTACATCCCGACGGCAATCATGAGAGCGCCGGTCAGTGCAGCTGACGAGACCAGTGTCCAAAGCAGTACGTGCTCGAGTTCCCGCATGGGACCCTCCTCCGTTCAGTTTGAACTCCAATATTTCTTTGTTCTATCCTGTACAGTGACGAGACGTGAGCGTCAGTAGCTCATCCATCCACGACTCCCGCAGCGCCGCACGAACGCGGACGCCAGCAGACCGATGCCGGTCCGCTTCATTGCGTGCCTGACGGTTTGTTGTAGAGGGCCAGCCAGTTCGCGACTTCACGGAACACGTCACGGCGCTGTTCCCATGCGCTCGGGAAGTGTCCGGATAGCGGGTAGGTCACCATCCGCGTCGTCTTGCCACGCGCCGCAAGCGATTCGAAGAATTCCCTCCCCTGGTAGGTCGGAACGCGCCGATCGGCCTCACCATGCAGCACGAGCAGAGGCGTCGTGACGTGGTCGGACTGAGCGACGGCTGAAAACTGCGTGAACGCCCGCGTATCGCGCTCCGGCCAGCGCGCGTCGTAATCCCACTGCGACACGTCGCTCGTCCACATGAAACTCGACCAGTCGGTGATGCCGGCGCCTTCGATCGCGGCCTTGTAGCGATTGGTCTGCGTCACCGTCCACGACGTCATGAAGCCGCCCGCGCTCCAGCCGAAGATCGCGAGTCGATCCGAGTCGGCCCAGCCCTGCGCGATCGCGAAGTCAGTTGCGCTGTCGACGTCCCGATACGCGCGATCGCCGAAGTGCTGATAGATCGCCTGCAGGAACGCGGTCCCGTAGCCGGTCGATCCACGATATTGCGGTTGCAGGACGACGTAGCCGAGGCCCGCGATGATCCGTGAAAATCGATCGAGCATCAGGAGGTCGTTGGCCTCCGGACCACCGTGCGGCAGCACGAGAGACGGATAATGCCGGCCTTCCTGGTAGCCGGCAGGGAACGTGGCGATGCCCTCGAGCGCGATGCCTTCCTTGCTCGTCCACTCTACGACGCGTACAGGTCCGAGGCCGATCCGCGTCACCTCGGCGTCTCCCTCTGTGGTGATCCGCCTCAGCGCATCGCCGGAAAGCACCGCAACGTTCGGCGTGTGCCGGGGATCTGCAACGGTCAACGCCAGAAGATCCGTCCCGCCTGTGAGGTTTGATGACACGGGCAGACCGAGCAACGTGCCGCTCTGCCAGTTGAAGCGCGGCGCCAGCGCACCATTTTCGAACGCGTCGATCTCGTTCTGGACACCGCGCGCGACGACGACCCACACACGGCCTCGAGCGTCGGCGCCGAGGGAAACGGCCGATCCGGCAAGCGCCGGCGTGCGATCGACCGGGGCGCCGCCGGCCACGGGCACCGTCCAGATGTGATCCGGCGTGAGCACGTTACTCGTCGTACTCAGAAACGCCAGATCGCGGCCGTCATCGGTCCACGCGACGCCGCTGACGCTGTTGGGAATGTTCACGACGTGTCGCACACCGGTTGCGCTGCACACGTCAATCGACGACCGGGTGTCCTTGAATCCGATTTTCGGATCCGTCGACACGACCGCCAGCGACGCACCATCCCGCGACCATGCCAGGGCGCCACCGGAAAGCGGACCGTCGGCAATGGTCGTCAGCGACGGACACCACCATGCCCCTTCGGTACCGTTCACGTTGACGACGTACAGACTCGTGCGCTCCGGTTCGACGACCGTTCGAACATCGTCCAGCGGATCCGGCGGCAGCGGCGACGCCAGGAGGGCGACGCGCGAACCGTCCGGCGAGATCAGCGCCGAGTGCATTCCGCGCGGAAGCGGCACGATATGGGACGGCGTGGCGGCGACCACACCCGACCTGATTCCGACGGTCGCGAGCTGGTCGATCGTGTTGACCCGGAAGGAACCGTAGAGGGCGCCGTCGCGTGTGAAACCGGACGGCGTGAAGTGGTCGGGGAGCTCGATGGTGCGCGACGCGCTGCCGTCAGCCTGCGCCAGCCTCCACTCGTGACGCGTCGGCCCCTTGACCGCGCCCAAATCCACGCGAACGAGAATGGACCGGCCGTCCGGCGCCACGGCGACAGGCGCCGCCGATCGGAGCGAGGCGTAGTCGTCGAATGTGAATGGGTGGCCCGTCCGGTCCTGGGCGAACCCGCCCAACGCGTGCAGCCACAGCACCATGGCGATCGCGACGGAACGGGTCATGACGCACTCCTGCGATGCCGCGAGGCGCGCCCCTCGCGAGGTCCTCGCCCTGACGACCGATCACAACCGGCTGATTCTATCGAAAGCGATCGGTGGGAATCGAGCCCAGTTTCGCCAGTAACGCCGCCTGGCGGCTCGGATCGTCTTCACTCGACTCGACCCAGCGGCCGCGAATCCAGATGATCAGGCCAACCAGGAGGACACCGATGCCGAGGGCGAACTTCATGACGATCAGCATACGTGGGACCGGCGGCAGAACCTAATGTTGGCTTGGCGTTAGAATCCGGGCAAGGAGCGTCGCCCTCAGTTGAAACGCTGGATTGTCAGAATTCTCTCGGCCGCCGCGCTGATTGTCGCCACGGTGATCATCGGCGGCGGCGTGAGCGCCCGGCACCGCCTGCCGGATCTCGAGCCGTGGCATCGTTATGTGCCGCCGGACGTCACGGCGGCGGAGCTCGCCTCGGCGACATTCGCCGACTACCTCCGGCGGGAAGACGATGTCTTTCGGACGGTGCGCGATCGAATCGAGAGCGCGCCCGCGACGTCAAGCACGCCGGCGTTCAATCGCTACGACCCGCACAGCCGGTCATCGCCCTCGCGCCTCGGGACAGAGCCAGGCAACCGCACGTTCGAACTCTCGCCCGCCGGCGAGCCTGTCGGCGGAGCGCTCCTGATTCACGGCCTCACGGACGCGCCGTACAGCATGCGAGCCGTCGGAGACGTCTTGAAAACGAGTGGCTACTACAGCCTCGCCTTGCGAATGCCAGGACACGGCACCGTCCCGGCCGCGCTCACCACCGTCGTCTGGGAGGACTGGCTCGCCGCGGTCCGGATCGGCGTTCGCCGCGTCCGCGAAAAGATCGGACCAGACAAGCCGCTGATCCTGGTCGGCTACTCGAACGGCGGTGCGCTCGCGTTGAAATACGCGCTGGACCAGGTGGAGTCCGGCGACGGCCTTCGAGCCGCACGCCTGGTCCTGATCTCGCCGATGATCGGCGTCGCGCCGTTCGCGTGGATGTCGCGGGTCATCAGCCTGCTCGGTCCGATCCCGTATTTCGAGAAGGCGCGATGGCTCGACGTGATGCCCGAGTACAACCCGTTCAAGTACAACTCCTTTCCCGCGAACGCCGCCTTACAGTCGTGGCGCTTGACGACGGAGTTGCAGGACCAGATTCTGCGTCTGGGCAAAGCCGGCCGCCTCAACGGCCTGCCGCCGGTGCTGGCGTTTCAGTCGCTGGTTGACGCGACCGTCAGCACCGACGCGGTGGTGCACGCGCTCTTCGATCAGCTCGACGGGAACGGATCCGAGATCGTGATGTTCGACATCAATCGCCTGTCGGGGCTGGTGCCCTTCATCGATCCATCGGCCGCGACGCTGCTGTCGCGGCTGACCGACGCGTCACCGCGCCGTTATGGACGCACGCTCGTCACCAATGGCGATCGCAATTCGCTCGACGTGGTCGAGCGATCGATTGCGGCCGGGCAGTCAGAGATCGCCAGCCGGCCCCTCGGCCTGTCGTGGCCGTCCGAGATGTTCTCGCTGGCGCACATCGCGCTGCCGTTCGCGATGGACGATGAGGTGTATGGACAGGAGCCGCGGCCGTCGGCCGGCGACATCGTGCGACTCGGCACGCTCAGCCCCAGAGGCGAGCGCGCGGTGCTGACGGTGCCGCTGGATACGCTGATGCGGGTGTCGTGCAACCCGTTCTTCCCGTACCTCGCCGCGCGTGTGACCGCATGGATCGCCGCGGCGGCGGTCGCCGCCAGGCAGCCGTAGGCCGCGTCTATCTCCAGCGACGTTGCGTGACGTCGCGGTACGCCGCGCTGCGGCTGGCGTTGGCGGCTTTGGCGCGATACATCGCGGCATCCGCCTTGCGCAGCAAATCGTCCGGGCGGTCGCCGTCACGGTCGTTCATCGCGGTGCCGACGCTCGCGGTGACTTCCACGGAATCGCCGTTGATGACGAACGGGCGGTCGAGTTCCCGTTTGATGCGGTCGGCCATGATCGCGACGATGTTCGCATCCATGATGCGCTCGAGCATGATCGCGAACTCGTCGCCGCCGAGCCTTGCGACGGCGTCTCCAGGACGCACGCAGCGGCGCAGGCGCCTGCCGGTCTCGACCAGCAGGCGATCGCCGACCAGGTGGCCAAGGTTGTCGTTCAGCGCTTTGAAGTGATCGAGGTCGATGAAGAGAATTGCGATCGACCCGCCGAGTTCACGCCCGCGCACCATGCTTTCCTTGAGCCGATCCATGAACGCCGATCGATTCAGCAGTTTGGTCAGGCCGTCGTGCGTGGCACGGAACGCGAGCTGGTTGGTCCGCCGCTTCTGGCGGGTGATGTCGCGAAGGAACGCCGTGAACCACGGACCGTCCGCGGACGAAATCCGGGTCACCGAGAGCTCGGCCGGGAAATTGGTTCCGTCCGCCCGCACGCATACCAACTCGAGCCGTCGGCCAATGATGCTGTCGTCACTCGAGGCCCGGTAGCGCTCGAGTTGTTCGCGGTAACGTTCCCGTTCGCCAGCGGAGACCAGAACGTCCATCGCCTGGCGCCCGAGGATTTCCGGGGACCGGTAGCCGAAGGTCCGCTCCGCCGCGGGATTGAACTCGACGATCCGGCCGTCCTGATCGACCGTGATGATGCAGTCGATCGCCGCGTTCAGCAGACCCGCCTTGCGGCCTTCGCTCTCGTGGATCTGCTGCTCCATCCGCTTGCGCGCCAGAAACTGGCCAACCTCGGCGCCGATGGCCGTGAACATCCACAGCAGATCGTCATCGGACCGTCGGACCCGGCGCGAGCCGAATTCGAGAACGCCGACCACCTCCGTGCCCACCGAGATCGGAAAGGCGAAGGCGCTGCGGAGCCCGGCGATGTCGGCGCCCCGCGGCTGCGGCAGGTGCGGCTCGTTCAGTAGGTCGGAGATCCACTGGGGAGCGGCATAGGCCCAGACGTGACCCGGCAGATCTTCACCGGGATCACATACCTGGATTCGACCGGCGTCGAGGAACGCCGGAAGGCGCGCGCCTGCCTTGCGCCGGATCTCGCCACCGCGCAGCCGTCGCGCGCCCGGATCGACGGACCACCACCGGCCGACGTCCCAGTCGAGATCGGTATTGATGACGTCGACAATTCTGGCGATCGCCGCTGGCCCGGTGGTCGCGTCGGCGAGAATGCGCGTGACCGCATGTTCGGCGTCACGGCGGCCGAGCGCGGCGGTGTGCTCTGAAATCGCGGCGCCAAGCAGCAGCCCGGTGATAGCCACCACCGCGATGAACAGCTGCTGAAGCAGCAGATAGTCGGCGACGGCGCCGGACGCATTCGGACCGAGACCATGCACCACGCCCCAGATCGCGATCGACGCGGTCACCACGTTCGCCGCGGCGGCGCCAGCCAAGCCGAACCGGATGGCGGCCCAGATCACGAACGGAAAGACGATGTACTCGAGTGAGTAGTAGCGGGTGGCCGCGACGATCCCGAATCCCCCGGCGAACACTCCGGCGCAGGTCAATGCCAGGCCGCCGAACAGCACGACCGCTTCGCCCATTCGGGCGTGGGGCACCTCGCGCCAGCGGTGCCAGGTCAGGATCGCGGGAACGATCAGGAGATCGCTGGCGGCGTTGGCCAGCCACCAGCTCCACCAGATGCGGGGGAACGCCGTCCACGGCTGCAGACCGGCGATGCACAGACTGGCGACGCCAATCGTCGCGCCCGCGATCGTGCTGGCCACGGCTCCGAAGACCACCAGGCCGAGCGCCTGGCGCAGCGTGTCGAGCGTTCGATCAAGGCGTAGGTAGCGTCGAAGCAGACTCGCGGCGATCGCCGCCTCGAGCGTGTTGCCGACGGCGATGGCCGCCGCTACTGGCAGCGGATCGTGCGCGGTGAGGCTCGCGACAAATGCCCCGAGCAGAATGCCGGGCCACACCTCCGCGCCGAACACCAGCAGCGCCGACAACGCCACTCCGGCCGGCGGCCACACGAAGGTGACGTGTTCGGCGGTCAGCGCGATGGCAAACCCGAACCGCGCGGTGGCGACATACACCAGCGCAATCGAGGCGACGAGGGCCAGGCGTGACGGAGTCTTCATCTCGCGCACGTGCGCTCACGAAGAACGCATTTACGGCAGTCGTTTACGGCAGATCGGCCAGAGTGCGCACTTCGACCACCGCGGTATTGATGCGATAGTACAACGCCGACGAGAATCGCCCGTCGATCACCTGCGGGAACAGCGGTTCACGCGCCATCGCCAGAACCTGGACACGCGGACAGTATGTGCCCATCCAGTCCATCAGGCGCTCCTGCTGACGCTCTCCGAGTCGATCGACGTCGCGAATCACCAGAGTGCCAGAGGTCAGGTCCGGCACGTCAAGGACGAACTCGGGCGTCCACCACACTACCGGATGTCGGACGCTCGTCACCACTCCGGCGGCCGCAGCCGTGGTGAGGTGAACGGCGCCGACGATGAGGGCGTTCACGCGCAGTGTGCGCAGGATGATCCATTCAGGCAAATGCGATAGGCCGGCGTTTCTTAGAGGGGGGATCTCATCGAAACGGTTTGACACGGTCCTCATGGTGGCCTTCCAGGGAAGCCTGCACGATGGCCGGACTGTATCGACAGCCGATCCGAGAGCCAATCAGGAACACGCCGAGGCGGACTAGGGAAGATCCCTATGGGTGCGGGGAAGGCGCTGAGGTGAATGGATTTAGCGAGCCGTAAAAAGTCGCGAAACAGTCAGCTGTTGGGCAGCCAACCCTGCAACGCGGCGTATTTCATGATGTCGATTCGCCCGTTCAGCCCGAGCTTCCGCATCGCGTTGGACTTGTGGGCTTCGACCGTCTTCACGCTCAGGGACAGGCGCGCCGCGATTTCCTTGTTACTGTAGCCGGCGGCGATCGACCGCAGCACTTCGGACTCCCGGGCGCTGCTGGTCGCCACGGAACGGCTCTCGCGGGTTCCGGGCTTGCCGACAAACGCCGCGGTGACTCGCGCGGTGAGCGCCGAGTCGAGGTACTGGCGGCCGGCCGCCGCCGCGCGGATCGCCTGCAGCAATTCGCTCGGCGCGCTCTGCTTCAGCACATAACCCGATACGCCCGCCCTCAACAGCTCCTGCAGATACCCATCGTCTGCGTGACGCGTCAACGTCACGATGGCGACGCCAGGCTGGAGCTGCTTCAGCTTGCGTGTCGCCACCAGCCCGTTCATTCCTGGCATCGAGATGTCCATGACAATCACGTCCGGTTTCAGGGCTACGGCGCGCTCGACGGCGGCGTTCCCGTCGCTCGCCTCCGCGACGACGGTCATGTTGCTTTCAGCTTCGATGAGCAGCTTCAGACCGTGACGCACGGTCACGTGATCGTCCGCCAGCAGGATGCGAAGCGGCGACTCAGGCATGGTCGACTCGATTTTCGCTCGGTACGGCCGCCATGCGCACCAGAATCGTCGTGCCCTTGCCCGCTGCCGACTCGACCTGGACCTTCGCCCCGACCAGCGACGCACGTTCCTGCATGCCGGAGAGACCCAGCCCCTGCCCGGTCGTCTCGGCATCGCCCGGATCGAATCCGACGCCATCGTCCTCGACGATAAGCACGACCTGATCAGCCCGCCGCTCGACGATGACGTCCACGTGTCTGGCCCGGGAATGTTTGGCGACGTTGGTGAGCGCCTCCTGCGCGATGCGGTACAGCGTCGTCTCGGCATGAGAAGCAAGCCGATCGTCGGTCAGCCCGGAGACATGCAGTTCGGCGGCGATGCCGGCGCGCTTCGACCACGTGCGGATGTGGGTCGCAAGCGCGACCTGCAGTCCGAGATCGTCGAGCGCGGTCGGGCGCAATTCCCAGACCAGGTGATCGACATCCTGATCGAGTTGCTGCGCGACCTGCTCGAGCGCCGCCACTGGTCCGCGCAGGTCGGCCCGATCAGCGCACGCCGCCTTGAGCGACGCGATGCGGTGATCGAGCGCGGTCAACTGCTCGCCGAACTGATCGTGCATCTCGCGGGAAATGCGGCGCCGCTCGTCTTCCTGAGCGAACACCAGACGCGCGATCAGCTCGGTGCGGGCGCGGTCGGCGCGTTCGCGCTCGCCGATTTCGGCGCGCAGCGACTCGTTGACGCGGGCCAGTTCGGCGGTTCGTTCGCGGACCCGGACCTCCAGCTCTTCGTGCGAGCGGCGGAGCTGCTCCTCGGCCTGCTTGCGCTCGGTCAGGTCGAAATGAGTTCCGACAATGCGAATCACCCGTCCGTCGGGTGTGCGCCGCACCGGAAATCCGCGCGACAACACATGGACGTAGTGGCCGTTCTTGTGCCGCAGCCGGAATTCCGCTTCGTAGGTCGGCTCGCCTCGCGCCACGCTGTCATTCGCCTCGTCGGCGCGCGGGCGGTCGTCGGGATGCACCAGGCGTTCCCAGGCGCTGATGTGCGGTTCAATTTCGTCCTCGGCGTAGCCGAGCATCTGAACCCAGGTCGGCGAATAGACGACGGCGTTGGTCTCGATGTTCCAGTCCCAGACGCCTTCCCGTGCGCCGGCAAACGCCAGCGTCAGCCGCTCCTGACTTTCACGGAGCGCCTCCTCGGTCCGTTTCCGGCCGGTGATATCCAGGTGGGTTCCGACGATGCGGACGACCGGCCCGCCCGGTTCCCTGCGAACCGGAAGACCGCGCGAGAGCACATGGATGTAGTGCCCGTCTTTGTGGCGCAGTCGAAACTCGCCTTCGTAGGTCCCGCCGCCCTGCGCGAGGCTCTCGCTCAATTGATCCGCGCGAGCCTTGTCATCCGGGTGCAGCAGACGCTCCCAGGCGACGACGTGCGGCTCGATTTCGTCCTCGGCGTAGCCGAGCATGTGCGTCCACCTCGGCGAGAACACGACCGCGCCGCTCTCGACGTTCCAGTCCCACACGCCCTCCTGGGCGCCTGCGAACGCGAGCGTCAGCCGCTCTTCGTTCTGACGGAGGATGGCCTCGGCCCGCTTGCGCTCGGTGATGTCGCGGACGATGACCTGAAAGCTGTCGCCGTCCGGCTCATCAAGCCGCGTGGAGTTGACCTCGACGTCGGTGATGCCGCCGTCCAGACGGACAATCTTCTCTTCCGCCGGCGGTATGGAGTGGCCCGAGATCATCCGAGCCATGCGCTCGCGAATGAGCGCGTGACTCTCTGGATGGAACAGGTCAAACGGCAGCTTGCCCAGGACCTGCTGCGGCGCCGACGCGCCGAACAGCCGCATGGCGGCGGGATTCAGGAATACGAGCCGGCTATCCTGGAAGATGAGTATGCCGTCTGGCGATCGCTCCACCAGGCGGACATGGCGGTCGCGGGGCTCGCTCTCCACGTCTTTCCGAGTCTAGCACTGCGGCGCTCGCGCTGATTCTTGCCCTTTTCATCCCGGGCCGGCGGGCGCGCACAACCGAAAGTGCGTTGCTGGATCCAAACGGAAACAGGTGAGCGTCAGAAGGCAACGCCAACTGCTGCGATGACGAAGTGATCGGTCGAACCGGGATTCATGAAGTACACCGTTCCGGTAAATTTTGAGACGGTCAGCGCGACGAACGGACCGCGTTGGATGTCGCGCGGCGTCTGATACGCGCGGGTCCGCTGCGTCGCCAGGCCGGCCTGAAGCCAGGCGACGGGACGAACGCCCAATTGCGACCAGTTATACAGATAGGTGTTGCTGCGATCGCCGGGATCGATCACGTACTCGCCTTCGGAGTAGAGCTCGAGCCAGCGCCAGGCGAAGTTGAATTCGAGCGCCGGGATGATGCCATTGGTCTCGCCGACGAGCCCGCCGAACATCGGCGTCAGCTCGAGCGTGACTGTCTCTCCGAAGTCGAATTTCCAGCCGATGAACGCGGACAGGGATTTGGGATCCTCGTAGTTGTAGCGCGTCTCGAGGTGAAGCGCGCCGCGATCGGCGGTTGCTGTTGGCTGAATGTAGTTGTCGTCGCTCGGGAACAGGTAGGCCGACGCCGTGATGTCGAACGACCAGGAAGGAACGACTACGGCAGCCGCGGCATCCTGGTTCGCGCCGGGGTCTGCCGACTGCGCATGCACGGTCGCCGGCGCGCACGTCAGCCATACAGCGAGCAACACAGCGCGTCCGGATGTCGGCATCGTCATCTCGTGGCGGTGGCAGCGATTGTCGCGTGATTTGGCGTGGGATGAAAGGAGCGAAGCGACAACTGCGTAATGGCGTCGCTGAAAAGCGCGGGGTTGGCCTGCCCGCCAGTCGAAATACCCAAAAACTCCCCGACAATACGCTCGACGTCAGTGGCCCGGAACTTGCCATTCAGAGTCCATTGTGCCCGGCATCCGCTGCTCGCCCGTTGCGTCCCTGATACTGCTGACCATCGTCCTCGCGACGGCGCTGGTTTCAGCGTCGAGCACGATCGGTGGCGCCCTGCCGGCTCCGCTGCCGCTGTTTCCCGCGGACAACTGGTGGAATCTGAACATCTCCAGCGCGCCGGTCGATCCCTCGTCCTCGGCGTATCTCTCGTTCGTCGGCACGACGCGCCAACTTCACCCTGATTTTGGCGGCGAGGTTTCGCCGGGCAGCACGGAGAACTACGGCTTTCCCTTCATCGTCGTGGACGGCTCGCTGGCCAAGAAGACGGTGCAGTTCCAGTACGGCGACGAGAGCGACGGCGTCAACCACACGACGGGTGCGAGCGTGCCGTTCTATCCAATTCCTGCCGAAGCGGTTACTCAGGCGCACTGGATCGAGAGCGGCGAGCCGGGCAACGTGGATCTCCGCAGCAGCTCCGATCGGCACATGCTGATCGTCGATCGCGACAACCGCTGCCTGTACGAGCTGTACAACGTGTTCTTCGATGGCAGCCAGTGGCACGCGGGATCCGGTGCGTTCTTCGACCTGAAGACCGACGGGCGCCGTCCCGACGGCTGGACGTCGGCAGACGCGGCGGGCCTCGCGATTTTGCCGGGGCTGGTGCGCTACGACGAGGCGTTCGGTTCGGGCGACATCCAGCACGCGTTCAGAGTCACGGTGCGCGCCACCAATGGATACGTCTACCCGGCGTCGCACCGCGCCGGCAGCACCGCCGGTGCGCTGCCGATGGGGGCGCGGCTGCGGCTCAAGGCGTCGAAGGATCTGTCGGGGTTCACGCCGGAGGTTCAGCGAATCTTCCGGGCGATGAAGACCTACGGATTGATCGTGGCCGACAACGGATCGGATATGTATGTCAGCGGCACTTACGATCAGCGCTGGAACAACGACCTACTGAACCCTGCGTTTCATGCGCTGTCGGCGTCGGATTTCGAGGTGGTGACGACCGGCTACCACCCGACCACGCTGTCGGCGCCGACCGGGCTCAGGATAAGAATTACTGGGTGAGCGGTTTTGCCGGTGACAGGACGACTTCGATGACCTTGCGGTACTTGACCGCCTGACCGTTGCGTTTGGCCGGCACGTACTGCCAGGTCTTGGCAGCGATAAGAAGCGAGCGATCGTACGGCGGGAACACCGAACGCGAGATCACTGCGGCATCGACACCGCCGGTTTCGTTGATGACGACCTCGATCAGGCCCGAGTAGGGCATCATCGCGGCCACGCCCGGCGGCGGATTCCATTTGGGAAAAGTCTGCACCATCGCGACGGGGGCGACGACCTCGGTATCCGCGCCGCTGAAAATCTTCGGTCCCGGGGTCGCGACCGACGCGGTCGGCGTGGTCGGCGTGGCGGGGGCGACCGCGGCCTTCGGTTCCGGCGGCGGCACGTTGACCGCCGCTCGAGTCGACGCCTGCTCGGTCAGCTTGAGAAAGCCGTCTGCAAGCATCTTCAGGTCTGCGAGCGACGGGTCGTTCGCCAGGTCGGCCGACGACACGATCGCCGAGACGTCGTGGAATTGCGCAGCCGCCGCCGTCAAATCGCCATGCTCGAAGTTCGCCTTGGCTGACGCGTAGAGTGACTTGGCCGCGGGCGGAAGCAGGCGGCGCCGAGCATCGCGGTACATCGTGATCACTTTGGGCGACTGGCTCTCGTCGAGCTCCATGAGCGGATGACGGGCGATCAGACGGTCGATGGCGAGCTGGGCGTCAGGGGCACGATTGAGGCCGAGCAGGCAGAGCGCGCGGTATTGATCGACTTCGTCGGCGTCGGACTCCGGCGGCGGACTATTGAGCGCGACCAACGCGGCCTCGTAAGACGCCGAGCGATAAAGCGCCTTGGCGGCATCCAGCGGATCGGCGGCCGCTACCAGGGCCGTGGTGCCCAGGCAGGCGACAAGAAACAGTGTCGCGCACTTGCCCTGCATGGTTCATCGCCTCATATCTACGCTGACGCGAGTCGTTTTTTGTGCACCGATGAGTACGGTCTGATGTTTTTCGCCGAGCTGAGGATGCCGCCACATCAGCTCGTGACTCCCGACCCTGACCGCCACGTCCCCGAGCGGCGTCGTGCCGAGGCTCTTGCCATCGACGAACACTTCGGCCCACGGCTGGGCGTTGACCGACAGGGTACCGTTCGGCAGAGGCACGGCGACGCGGACGGATTTTCCTGCCGCAATGGTGACCGTCGATGGAATGCGCAGGTCGATGCTCTCGTTGACGAGCTCGAACTGATGGCGGCCGGCCGGCAACATCAGCGGCTCGGCGGTCGACAGTCCGATCAAATGCCCGCCTTCCATCACACGAAGCTCGAGCGGCGACTCGAACGCGACCTTGCCCGCTCCGCCGTGCGCTTCAGCCGGCAGCGCCACGAACACCGTCGCGGTGGCGCCCGAGGTGACATCGACGGTGCGCGTGACGACGCTATCGCCCTGCCTGACGGCGACGATGTGACGAGCCGCGTTCAATTTGGGAACGGTCAGTGGCGTGACACCGGCGGCGCTGCCGTCAATCGTGACGCGAGCGCCGGGAGGATCGGACGTGACCTCGATCTGGCCCGACGCAGCGACCGGTGGCGGCAGGTCCACGTGCTCGGACAGGCGAACGCCTTCCTCGACGCGCACCGGCAGATGACGCTCGCTCTCGCCCGACCGGAACACGACGTCGTGGTCGCCCGTCGGCAGGTCGAGATTGAGCGGCGTGACGCCGAGGCTGGTCCCGTCCACCAGCACCTGCGCGCCTTCGGGACGCGAGCTGAGCGTGACGTGGCCAATCGCCGCAACCGGACGCGCCGGAGTGCGCCGCCACGGGGAACGGGTGTACAAGAAACCAAGGGCGCCGGCAAGGCACAGCGACCCGATCGCGATCGCCGCTGGCGCGTAACCGCGACGGACGGGCTTGCCGGCAGCAGGGGGAGCCGACTCCAGTTGGAAGATGTCGAGGGTGTCGCCTTCTTCGACTTCCGGACTGATCAAACGGACATTGGACTCGCTTGCCCGCTCAGCCGCGCGCGGTGGTTCGGCGTTCGCGGCGTCGGTGTCGCTGTCGGTGTCGGTTCGACCTGAATGCGAGACGGCAACTTTCGACATAGGGACAGTCGAAAACGTAATGCAATCTGATGCCCGTACCGGGCACCTGCCTTTTGGGCGAATCGCCTGGACAAGTCATCCAAATGGAAGATATTTATCGCCTTGATTCATGCTCTCCGGTCAGTTTTTACTGAACAAAGATCGCGATATGGTTGCGTTGCCGCACTTCTGGCTGTACGTTCATGTGCGCGCGATTTCACGGTCCCGTGTGCGGTCCCACGCCCTGAAAGGCCCAGATGAAGACAGTCCTTATCCTCGTGTTGACGGGTACGCTGGCCGGGGTCGTGGTTGCGTCGCTGGCGGTGCCCCCGGCGCTTTCGTGGTACTCCGCGCCGGGGGGCCTCCCCGAGGGCGCGAAGATACAGGCGGTGGTCGAGATCCCCGAGATCATCCGGTACTCGACTGGCAAGCTGCTCCACGGCCAGGCGATTGGCGGCGCGGTCGGCGCGGTGATTGGCCTGGGCGCCGGCATCTACCTCGGCAGAAAGACACGCGTCCCCGCCACGTAGCGGCCGTCGCTCGAGGAGGAGCGGCGCTCAGCCTCTGGCCAGCGTTTCGGTCATCAGCCTGAGGTCGCGAACAATCAGCGGGCTCACCCAGGGCAGCGTCGCCGGCCACGATTCGAGGTTCAGCTCGACGTGCAGGATCCCCTCGTCGAGGCGCACGAAACCAACCGCCCCCGGATTGCGCACGTGGACGGTATTGCCTCGCCACGTGTAGGTGGCCATGAAATTCGCCCACTTGCGATTGAGCTCGGTGGTCATCTCCTGCTTGAACAGCTCGAACGGTTTCTCCGTGCGCGCCTTGAACACATGACGCCGGCCGCCGTTCGACACGGTGTGGTCAACCATGGTCCGCCCGAACGTTACGCCGGGTGCGGGCCGCTCGCAATAGCCGGAAGCTACTAGGGGGTCGGGATCACCAGCTTCTGGCCGATCTTGATCGCGTTCGGATCCTTGAGCTGGTCGGGGTTGGCGTTGAAAATCTCCATGTAGCGGTTGGCGTCGCCGAGATAACGCTTCGACAGTTTGGACAGCGTGTCGCCGGAAACGACCGTGTGCACACCGAACACGTCCGAGCGCTCGGCGCGGATATCGGCGACGACTTCCTGTTCCCAGCCGGGATGCGTCTTGATGTTGTCCCAGAGCTGATTCGCCTCGAGCTGGTACGCGGTCTTCCCGGAAATCCTGAGCTGTTCCCCGTCTTCCTTGACGTCGGGATTTTTCAGGCCAATCGTATTGGCCAGCTGGAAGAGATCGCTGTACTTGTCCATTAACGCCATCAGGTGCCTCCGTGTACGGAATGCGCGAACGCCGGATTCGCACTCTAGCATTGCTCACGGTGTGTCCGAACACCAATCCAACCGCGAGCCAATGGAGGCGGCTGCACGCACCTCGTGAGCATACAAATACCGGCACCTAAAAGGCGGACCGCCGCAACGGTTGGCGCGTAGAATGTTCGAGGAGGCATCAATGACCGGACGGCAGGTGGTGACGATGGCGCTGACGTTGGTGCTGGCTGGCGGCGCCGTGAGCGCCAACACGAAGTTTCTGAGCACGTGGAAGGCGCCTGGTCTGCCGCCCCAGAGCTTCGGCGGTCAAACCGTCGTGGCTCTCGTGATCAGTGATGACATGTCGCTGCGCATGAGCACCGAAGAGGCCATGTCGCAGGAGCTGACGCGCCGCGGCGTCAAGGGCGTCGCCGCCTACCGCGTCATCCCGACGCCCGAATTGAAAGACCCGCAGAAGGCAAAAGGCTGGTTCGAAAAGGCCGGCGCCCGCGGCGTGGTCGTGATGCGGCTCGTCGACATCCGGAAAGAGGGAAACAAGGCGCCGGTGGTCTGGAACAGCTATCCCTACAACTCGTTCTGGGACTACTACCCTTACAGCTGGAGTTCGACGATCGTCATCATCAACGCACCCGACGATACGAAAGTGACCGTCGAGACGGTGGTGTACGACCTGGCTCACAACCACCTGCTGTGGTCGGGCACCAGCGAATCCAGCAATCCCAAAGGCGCGCGCAGCCTGGTCGAGGGCATCATCGACTCGACCGCCGAGGAAATGAAAAGCCAGGGCCTGATCGCGAAATGATGACGCGGACTCCGGTCCGCGCCACCGCCGCGACGTTCGGCGACTAGTTCGACATCATCATCGTAGACTGCAGATGCTTCGCGTGCTCGAGGTGCGCGACGAACGCCGGCCGGACCTTGACCAGCAGCGCCTTCAACTCGTCGTTCCTGGCGTCCGGAATCAGCATCTTGTCCATCGCCTGGATCACCTGCTCGTGATAGGCGACTTCGTGATCGATGTAGGCCTTGTCGAATTCCCTGCCGCTCAGCGTCTTCAGGTGCGCGACGTTCTCCTCGCCGCCCTTCTTCAGGCTCATGGCCGTGGGGTTGTCTTCGGGCGTCACCTTGAGTTTGGTCACCAGTTCGACGGCGGACTTGTTCACGCCGGCGTGATCTTTCGCCATCTGGGCCCCGAACTTTTTCACGTCCGCCGAGTGCCCCATCTTCTCAGCTACCTTACCGGCATCGATATCAACCTGATCGGCGGTCACGACGATCGACGCGATTTGCGCGTCGTTCAAACCCTGGGCATAAGCACCCGTCGCTGTCAGCATCGACGCACACATCAAAAGCGCTCGCATCTTCATGGCATCTCCTCGATGTCATACTCGGCTGCCCGACAGGGGCAGGCACCTGTATCTACGGGGCCCCGTGGAGATCGGATGTGCGCGCCGGGCCGGATGATGTCGCGCGGTCGCGGCGGTTGCGCACCGCCGCGAGGGAGTGTTAGGTTTTCCCGTGCCCACTCGCACCGCTCTGTCCACAGCAGCTCTGGCGCTGATGCTGCTTCTTCCGGTCTCCGGCAAGGCACAGGTCAAAGCCCAACTGCCGGCGACGATGACGCCGCCGTGGGACAAAGGCATCCAGCCGATCAGCCGCGACAGCTACTGGAATGCGGTGGCCTGCGGCAAACAGGGTGGCGCGCGTCCGGCGTGCGTCTTCTATGACGGCGACGTCTGCAAGAACAGCGATTTCACGCTCGCCTTGTACACGCCCTACAAACAGGTCGCCTACGAAGTCTGGCTGGCGGTTTCACAGCATCAGCCCGCGCCGACGCCGAGCTTCGGCGCCGCCGAACGCACCCGAATCACGGTCGGCATCACCCCGATCGCCGCCGCGAAGAATCCGATCGGCTCGGTCGTGATCAGGCGCGGTGGCACCGTGGTCAAGCCCGCGACCCAGTCGCTCGATGCCGGCGGGGGACGCTTCATCTTCGACTTCGCGGCGTTCGCTCCAACCGCGGACATCTCCATCGACATGATCGGCAGCGCCCGCACCCGCTCGTGCGCAGTCGATCAATCGGTGCTGACGTTGTTTCGCTGAGGGAATGACGAGCCGCCCGTGAACCCGCGTCGTCTCTCTCCCGCCTCAGCGGCGACCACGCGCGCGGCCACGATTCGCCGCCCCGGTCGCGAACGTCTGCTGACCGAACGCCAGGTGATCGCCAGCCCGGAGACGCGGTTGCGTTATCGGATCGATCGCCTGCTCGGCGAAGGCGGCTTCGGCCAGGTCTATCTCGCCACCCGCGTCGGCCGCTCGACCACGGTGCCAGCCACGGTGTGCGTCAAGGCCAGCGCTCGGATCGATGGGTGGCTGCGCGAGGCGTATTTCGGCCAGCTGCTCGACGACCATCCTCGCGCGATCCGTGTTTTCGACGCGTTTCCGCTGATCCGCGCTGACGGGTCCGTCCTGTATTGCCTCGCGCTCGAGTACGCGCGGTTCGGCGATCTGAGCCTGTACTTCCGCGGCGAGGGCCGCGGCTGGACCGAGTCAGTGGTGCGGCGTGAGATCGCCGGCATCCTCGAAGTGCTCGGCAAGCTCCATCGCGGCCACATGCTCCACCGCGATCTCACGCCGGTCAACGTGTTCGTCTGCGAGAATCGCCGGCTCAAGCTCGGTGACTTCGGCATCGTGCGACAACAAAGCGACCGGCGCGGGATTACCGCCCGCACCATGAACGCGTTGACCGCGCCGAGCGACATCCTCGCCGGCGTCGCGCCGAAGTGGCAGGCGCGCGACGATGTCTATCAGGTGGGCCAACTGCTGGGGATGCTGATTAAGGGGGACACTGGATCGCGCCTGCGTGCGCACGATGTGCGCGACCTGGCGTGCAGCGATCCCCTCAAGGAAATCGTCCATCGCTGCATCGGCGAACGACGCAAGCGGTATGAGAGCGCCGACGAGCTGATCGCGGCGCTGCGCCGGCCGGCGCCGCGATTGAAGAGCGGCGTCCTGCGATCGCTGAAAGGCGTGCACCTCGCGTTCACCGGCATCCTGACCAAGCGTCGCAGTGTCGCGATCCTCGCGGCGACGCGCGCCGGCGGCATCGTCCACGGCATGCCGTCCGCACTCACCCGCGTCGTCGTTCGCGGCAAGCCCAACCCGCAGCAGGCGGTCGGGCGCGACGCCGGCCTGAAGCTGATGGAAATCAAACGCCTGCGCGAGAAGGGCCATCGGATCACGCTGCTGAACGAGACCCAGTTCTGGCGGTTGACGCAGCGGCGCTGACCCGGCACCTCAGGCTGCGGCCAGTGACGCCAATCTGGTAGACTTTCGCGCCGCCGATTTCAAAGGAGCCGTCTCAATGCGATTGACCCTGACGTCATGGTTGTGCGCCGCCCTGCTCGGGACCGCGCTCGGTGGATCGGCGGCGGCGCAAACGCCGACGCTGCCCTACGATCACATCCATCTCAACGTGCCCGATCAGGCGCTGGCGGTCCAGTGGTACGCGAAGAACTTCGGAGGCAAGCCGACGACAGAGGCGCCCGAACGGCTGATGTTCGGCAGCACGCGCCTGATCTTCCTCAAGAGAACCGACGCGACGCCGAGCGCCGGCAGCTCGATCGATCACATCGGCTTCTCGTTCGCTGATCTGGACGCGAAGATGAAGGAGCTCGAGGCGGCCGGCGTGAAGATCGTGACGCCGGTACGCGAGGTCGCCGGCCTGTTCAAGCTCGGGTTCGTCGAGGACCCGTGGGGCACGCGAATCGAAGTCGTTCAGGACCCGGAGCTGCTCGGCCTGCACCATATCCATCTCCGCGCCGCTGACCCCGAGGTGATGTTCGCATGGCTGCTCGCGAATCTCGGTGGCGAGCGGACCAAGCTGAAAGGGCGCATCGACGCGGTGAAGTACAGCGCCGGCGGTTTCAGCGATATGTGGGTGTTGGTGCAGAAAGGCGAATCGACGCCGAGCGATGGTCATGCCGTCGATCACATCGGCTGGCGTTCGAAGGATCTCGATGCGAGCATCGCCGGCATGAAGGCGAAAGGTGTGAAAGTGACGAGCGAGCCTCGGCCGCTCACGCTCGCCGACAAGACCGTGATCCACTTCTCGTACATCGAAGGGCCCGGCGGCACGAAGATCGAGTTGGTTCAGCGTTAACGAACTGGTTCAGCCGTTGTAGCGCACCAGCACCGCGGTAACGTCGTCGTTCTGGGTGGCGCCCTCGCAGAACGTGTGGACGTCCGCGAGCAAGCGCTTCGAGCACCTGCTGCGGACTCTCGCCGCGATGCGCCTCGGCGCAGGCGATCAGGCGATCGTCGGTGAACTCGTCGCCGGCTTGGTTCATCGCCTCGGTCACGCCGTCACTGAAGGCCACGATGATGTCGCCCGGCGCCATCGCGGTCGTCTCCTCCTCGAACGAGGCGCGTTCGAACAGTCCGAGGACGACCCCGCCGGTTTCGAGCCGGCGGATGCCGGAGGCGGTCACCAGCAGCGGCGCGTTGTGGCCGGCGTTGCAGTAGGTCAGCGCGCCATCCGGCGCCAGCATCCCGTAGAAGCCGGTCAGAAAACGGGCTTCGATGGCGCGCCGGAACAGCCCGAGGTTGAGGCGCGTCACCAGCGCCGCGGCGCTGGGCTGATAGGTCGCTTCGGCGCTGAACATGCCGAGCACCGCGGCCGCCAGCAGCGCCGCCGGCGATCCCTTGCCGGCGACGTCGCCGACGATGAAGCCGAACTGGCCGGAGGGCAGATCGACGTAGTCGTAGAAGTCGCCGCCCGACGGCGCGGCACGCGAGCGACGCCGCGGCGGTGGAGAAGAACGCGCCTTCGCGGTGCGGCCACCGGCAGCAGCGACTGCTGAATCGCCGCCGCGACCTTCAGCTCCTGTTCGAACTTCGCCTTGTCGAGCGCCTCGCGATAGAGCCGCGCGTTTTCGATCGCCAGCGCGGCCTCCGCCGACAGCGTGTCGAGCGCCGCGTGCGCCGACGCGGACCGAAGCGCGCCGCGCTCGCGGCTGTCGAGATAGAGCACGCCGATGATTTCCTCGGCGCCCTTCTGATCGGCCCGCTCGACGTAGCGAATCAGGCGCAGCGGCGTGCACAGCACCTGGCGGATGCCGAGCGCGACGGTGCCGGTGTGCAGCTGCGCGAGATCGCCGTCGAACAGGTCCTCGACGATCGTCTGCTGGCCGGTGGCGAACACCTGTCTCGGGAATCTTGCGGCTGGTCTCGAAGGTCCGGCCGGACAGCGTCACCTTGCCGCGCGCGCGCGCCAGCTTGAATTCGAGCGTGCGTCGACCGGTCGGCGAGCATGATGAAGCCGCGCTCGGCGCCGGTGACCTCGATGGCCGAGTCGAGCACCATCGCCAGCACCTCGTCGATGACGCGGCCCGAACCGAGCGCCCGCAGGCCGTCGAGCAGCGCCGCCATCTGCCGCAGTTCGCCGGCCGCCGACACGGCGCTCTTCTCGACCGACGGCGCCTCGTCGTCCACGAAGAAGACAATCTCGGTGTCGCCGGCCTGGCCGAGGCGGATCTGGTCGCCGTGCGCCAGCGCCTTCTCGGTGATCTTCTCGCCGTTGACGAAGGTGCCGAAGCGCGACTGCCTTGTCGCGGATGGTGCAGGTGCCGTTCTCGGCAGTGATTTCCGCGTGGACGCGTGAAATGTCGGCGCCGGACAGCCGAAGGTCGGTCTCGCTGCGGCGTCCGATGGTGAAGACCGGCTTGTCGATGTTGACGATCCGACGGCCGAGCGCGTCGGTGATGACCAGTCGCGGCGTCTGTACCTGTTCGTCCATGGGAAACAAAATTATAAGCGAACCAACGCGCGCGCCGTCTCGTCTGAATCTAGAATCGGGAGGATGTCCATGCCATCGCTTCGTCCGCTCACGCTGGTCTTGCTGTTGACACTGGTCGCGCCCGCGCATGGTGCCGACGCCCAATCGAGCCCGGCCACTGGCGCGTCGAACGCGCCGTTCTGGACCGGCATGACGGATGCCGCCGCCTTCGAGCGCGCGATGGACGCCCGGCTCGCGCACGCGACCCAGCTGCTCGACGCCATGGTCGCGGCGACCGGCGCGCGAACGGTCGCGAACACGCTTCGTGCGTTCGACGATGTGCAGCTGGAACTGGACGCGGTCAGCTCGCAGGCCGGACTGATCCAGTCGGTCCATCCCGACGCCAAAGTCCGCGAGACCGCTGAGCGCGTCTCGCAGAAGGCCGGCACGCTGATTACTCAGATTTCGCTGAACCGCGGCGCCTACGACGCGATTCGCGCCATCGACGTCAGCGCCGCCGATCCGGAAACGCGGTACTACGTGCAGCGCACGCTGCGCGACTTCCACCTCGCGGGCGTGGACAAGGACGAGGCGGCGCGAAAACGGATCCAGACGCTGCGCGACGAGCTGGTGCAGGCCGGCCAGGCGTTCGACCGCAACATCCGCGAG
This sequence comes from uncultured Acidobacteriota bacterium, assembly GCA_963711765.1. Classification (GTDB taxonomy): domain Bacteria; phylum Acidobacteriota; class Vicinamibacteria; order Vicinamibacterales; family CAVVIG01; genus CAVQFC01. The sequence goes on from CAVQFC010000003.1 coordinate 38,184, forward strand.
GATTTGCGCACTGTCACCGCGAAGTCCGAAAGCGATCTCGAAGGCCTGCCGCGCGATTTCATCGCCCGCCACAAGCCCGACGCCAACGGCAACATCACTCTGACCATCGACTATCCCGATTCGCTGCCGGTGTTCTCGTACGCGCGCAACGAGGATCTGCGCAAGCGTATGTTCATGGAATACAACAACCGCGCCTACCCGAAGAACATCGCGGTGCTCGACCAGATGATGGCGAAGCGCTCCGAGCTGGCGCGGCTCATCGGCTACCCGACCTGGGCGGACTACATCACCGCCGACAAGATGGTCGAGACGCGCGAAAAACGCATCCGCCTTCATCGATCGCATCGTCGCCGCGTCCGGGCCGCAGGCGAAGGTTGAATACGCGGCGCTGCTGAAGCGGAAGCAACAGGACGTCCCCGGCGCGACCGTGATCAACGCGTGGGAGAAGACCTACTACAGCGAGCTCGTGCGCAAGGCCAGTTACGACTTCGACTCGCAGTCGGTGCGGCCGTATTTTCCGTTCGATCGCGTCAAGCAGGGGCTGTTCGACGTCACCAGCCGGCTGTTCGGTGTCACCTACCGGCCGCTGAAGGACGTGGCGGTGTGGGATCCGTCAGTCGAGGCGTTCGAGATGCTGCAGGACGGCCGCGTCGTCGGCCGATTCTATCTCGACATGCATCCGCGTCCGAACAAGTACAACCACGCGGCGGAGTTCGGGATTCGCACCGGCGTGGCGGGACGGCAGCTGCCTGAGGCCGCATTGATCTGCAATCTTCCCGGCGGCCAGCCCGGCGACCCCGGCCTGATGACGCACGACGATGTGGTGACGTTCTTTCACGAGTTCGGCCACCTGGTGCACGCGCTGGTCGCCGGCCACCACGAGTGGGTCGGGATCGGTGGCAACAACACCGAACAGGACTTCGTCGAAGCGCCCTCGCAGATGCTCGAAGAGTGGACGTGGGATCCGGCAACGCTGGCGACCTTCGCCAGGCACTACGAAACCAATCAGCCGATTCCGGCGGCGCTCGTCAAGCAGATGCGGCGCGCCAGCGAATTCGGCAAGGCGCTCGGCGTGCGCCAGCAGATGGTCTACGCACGTCTGTCGCTGTCGATCTACGACCGCGACCCGGCCGGCGTCGACACGACGGCCATGGTCAAAAAGCTGCAGACCGAACTCCTGCCGTTCCCGTTTGTGGACGGCACCCACTTTCAAACCGCCTTCGGTCACCTCGATGGCTACTCGGCGGTCTACTACACCTACATGTGGTCGCTGGTGATTGCGAAGGATCTGTTCAGCCAGTTCGATCGCGCCAACCTGCTGGCGCCTGGCGTCGCACACAAATACCGGGACACGATTCTGGCGCCGGGCGGATCGAGGCCTGCGGCCGCGCTCGTTCATGACTTCCTGGGCCGCTCGTTCGACTTCAAGGCGTGGGAAGCCTGGCTGAACCGCGACGAGGATTAGCACGCGAGCCCTCGCGTGCGACCGTGGCAGAATGATCCGTGCCGCGCTTCAAGCTGACCATCGAATATGCCGGCACCGACTACAGCGGCTGGCAGATTCAGAAAAACGCCCGAACGATTCAGGGCGAGATCGATCGCGCAGTGCGATCGATCACCGGCCGCACGGATTTCGAGCTCTACGGATCCGGCCGCACCGACGCCGGCGTCCACGCGCTCGGCCAGGTGGCGCACCTCGATGTCGCCACCGTTCTGCCGGCGGAAGAACTGCGCCAGCGCCTGAACGACGAGTTGCCGGACGACATCAATATCCTGGCGATGGCGCCGGTGCCCCATCGCTTCCATGCGCGGCATCACGCGGTCGGACGGCGATATCTGTATCAGATCGCGAGGCGCCGGCCCGGCAACGCGAAGCCGTTCGTCTGGTGGGTGAAGGAGCCGATCGACATCGACCGGATGCGCGAGGCGACGGCGGCGCTGCTCGGCCTTCGCGACTTCAAGTCCTTCGCCGCCAGCAGCGATCGGGAACCGGGAGAGCCGGCGCCCTCGACGCTCGTGCTGATGGAACGGCTCGAGCTGGTGGACCACGGCGATCTCGTGCTGATCGGCGTGGAGGGTTCGCACTTTCTCTGGAAGATGGTGCGACGGATCGTCGGCGTGCTGGTCGAGATCGGCCGCGGCGAGACTGACGCCGTCGGCGACCGCACAGTTTCTGTCCGGACCGTCGGCGCTGCCGGCGCGCCTCACGGCGCCCGCGTCGGGGTTGTTTCTGGAGCGTGTCTACTATCCGGGCGATTCGCGCGACACGCCGCTTCAACCGGCGACCCCGCTGCGTTAGCGTCGTTTTCATGATGGCGTGGCGCGGGCCTTTCAGGCCCGCCTTCGACGCGACCCTGAAGGGGTTGCGCTACATCGAATCGAAAACCAAGATACCGCCTGGATGTCAGCGTCGGAGCGGCGTGCCGTCGGGGGAGGCGCGGACGCCCAGCACGAGTCGAACCATTTCCGCGTAGCTGGCGGTGCCGCTTTCGACGTGGTTGGCTTTCAAATAGCCGTCGTAGATCCGCCACCCGACCGTGGCGACGCCGGGGTTGATCTGCTGCTGGCGCCGCGCGATCGCCTGGAGGTCGCTGCGCGGACCGGGCCCAAGCTGCGCGGCAATCTGCGACCGCTCGCGACCGCGCACGGTTGCGCCCAGTTCCGCGTAGAGCGGCAAGCGATCCGCTGTATTGATGCGACGGGGTACCGCGCAGGCAGGTCAGCCAGCCGACGAAGTTGGCCTCGCCCTCGTCCGCGATGCCGGCGAGATGGCTCCATTCGTGCGCGATGACGAAGGGACGCTCGGTCGGCACCAGGTCGCTCACGAGCAAGCGTTTCGAGAAAATACGGGATCGGTCATGCCGTCGACGCCGGCGCGCCGGAAATACGGGTCGAGCAAGGTGCGCTTCGGCCTCCCCGGCACAAAGACGGTCGGGCGACCGAGCGACTGAAGAGTGCTGCTGAATGCGGCCGCAAGGACGGGATCGACCGCGGAATCCGGAATCGTCTGGTCGACCAGGTGTGCGTCGGGATACAACTGGTTCAGTCGTGCCACTGTCGCGGTCGCGAGCGCACGCGCACGCTCCGGCGACACGGCGCTCGCATCGAACTGCACGGTGTCGACGAGCGGAACGCGCCGGTAGTTCAGTCCCCACGAAACCAGGAACCAGACGTAGAGCGCCGCAACCCAGAACGCCGTGCGCAGGAGGATCCGCACCAGTCCCGCGCGTGTGGAACCACGCGCGACGTCGCGCGCGGCCGCCGCGATCCAGATCGCGATGAGGCCGAGCAGCGCCCAATCGAGCAGCGCAATCGGGGTGAGATTGGATGCACGCGTCGCCAGCGGTTGCCACGCGGCATAAAGCGACGACGAGTAGTGCGACTCGATCGCGCGCGGCGAAACAGGGAGCAGCGATGCCCCCGCCGCGACGGCGACGGCGAGGCGGATCAGGAAACGAAGGCGATCTAGCATTGGCCGGTCACCCGGGTAGTAGTACGGTAAAATTAGCGGGCGAAGTGCCAGTATTTCAACAAGTTAGAATAGGTCAGCGGCTCGAAGATTGACCACCGGTCGAAATTCTGCTCCGTTCTGCAGCTGCCTGGTCAGCTGGATCTGCAGTGCGTTGAGCGTCAGGCCGGCCGCTGGCACGCAGCCCAGGTAGGGATAGGAAAACATGCCGTCGCCGTCGACGCGGAACTTGTTGGTGAGGTCCGGTTCGTCGACGACGGTAATCGAGATCTGGTCCTGCGGACCGATTACGTAGTTGGCGCTGCCCGGCTGTGATGCCGGCGACTGCGCCGGCGCCGGCGTCTGCGTGTCGCCGCCGGGAATGGCGAAAGTCGGGCTTATAGGGCGTCTGAACAGGCTGAGCGGCGGCCGCAGGCTGAGATAAGGCGAGTGCAGCGGTAAACAACGCGATGGTGAACTTCATGACACTCTTCGTTTTCCCGATGATGTTTTCCCGATGATGCGTTCCCGATGATTCGATCCTGCCCGCCGCCGGCAACGTTACTCCGAGAGACGCGCGAGCGGGATCCCGAGCTGCCGCGCCTTACGGTACAGGTTGGGACGCTGAATCCCGAGTGTCTGTGCGGCGGCGGCCATCCGCCAGCCGTGGTGCTGCAGGACCGACGCGATGTAGTCACGCTCGAATCGCAGCCGCGCGTCGCGCAGGTTGCCGCTCGGCACGAACGGCGCGCGCGCGCGATCGAGCTGCAGCGCCGGCAGCAGGTGTTCGATCTGAATGACGTCGTCGTGCGTGTCGGCGAGGACGCGTTCGATCGCGCCGCGCAGCTCCGCCAGGTTGCCGGGCCAGGTCAGCGCGCCGAGCAGCGCGAGCGCGGTCTGCGTGAACGTCCGAGCCGGGCGTCCCTGTGCGGCGCAGGTGTCGTTCAGCAGGCGCGTCGCCAGCGCCGGCACATCGTCGGGGCGATCGCGGAGCGGCGGCAGGTCGATGCGCACCATCGAGAGACGCCGGTAGAGATCGCTGCGGAAGCGGTGGCCGTGCACTTCGGCTTCGATGCCGGGCGCGGCGCTGCCGACAATCCGAAGCGCGGTGGCGACCGGGGCGCCGTCGATCCGGACTTCGCCGTCGCGTGCGACGCGCGCCAGCTGCGCCTGCGCCGACGCTCGCAGTTCGGTCACGTTCTGCAGGAACAGCGTGCCGCCGCGCGCGGCGGCGATGCAGCAGTCGCTCGAAACCGCCTCGAGGTCAGTCGCCGAGTCCGTCGGCGGCAGTCCGAAAAGCAGACGGTCGACGTCGACCGGATCGCTGGCGTCGCACTCGACGCACGACGTAGGGCGCGCTCGAATGACGGCTGCGCAGGTGGAATTCGCGCGCGACGGACGCCGCGTCGGCCCCCGGCTCCGCGGTGATCAGAGCGCCGCCTTCGAGCACCGCTCCGCGACGGACGAGTTCCTGAACGCGGGTGATCGCCGGCGACCGCCCGGTCAGTTCCACGGCGCCGTCGCCGGGACGAACGAAGCGCGAGGCGCGGACATCCGCGAGCATCAAGGAATCTGGCATAACTCACTTCTTTGAAGACTGTGATGGGTACAGCTCCGCCCCGTCAGTCACAGAGCGACGGGAAGCGGTGATCGAGACATGCGGCTCGAAAGATGACATTGAACGACTTAATATGTCACTAACGACGAGATGTGTCAATACCGATACCGGCGCCAATCTTAGCCGATACAACGCCCGGCAGAAGCGACCCATGCAATCGGGACGCGTCGCCATTTACAAGCGTATGCGTATCAGTGCTTTAGAGTGAAAACTGGCGGTGGGCGCCGATGATCTTATCGGCCGGGAGCGGATGTATCGGTATGGAACCGAGCGATGTGTCCGTTTCGACCTCAGTCGTGGTGAGCCGGATCGACGGGACGCGGAGGCGCGGAGGTCGGCGTGGTGAACGGTCCCGGCCGGGCAACGGGCCGATCGACGGGGTTTTCGAAGAGGCTGTTGACGAGAAACGCGGCGCCCATGATCACGAGGAATCCGCCCACGCCGATCGCCGCGCCAGGGCTCGCCGCCCGCGAAGCCGATCATGACCATCAGACCGAATCCGACGCCCATCAGGGTGATGCCGGCCCGGCGGTGACGTCCGGTGCCGCGGCGCTCGAGCAGATTCATGGCCCGGTCGAAACCGCGCGGATCCACCTCGGGTGGCGGCACCAGGCCGCGCTCGATCATCGCGATCCGCTCGCGCACTTCCAGCTCCCGGACCCGCGACTTCGCGAGCGTCTGGATGATGGCGTAGACGAAGGCGCCGACGATGGCGACGATCGGAATCATGAAAGGCGAGGAAAACACGTCGCTGGCCTCCATCGAGCCCCCTAAGAGGTACTCGGCTGAACAGATTAGACTGGAACCGATCCTGAATTGTTTCACGTATCCGCCATGAAACAAATCGCGTGACCGCGTGCTCTAATACGAGGGCGGATGGACCACGGCAACGAGAGCGACCTCGTCGAGCGCTGCCGGCTTGGCGATGAGGACGCGTTTCAGGAGCTGGTCGATCGCTACAAGGACCTGGTGTTCGCGCTGATCGCCCGGACCGTGCCGGATCGATCGCGCGCAGAGGACATCGCGCAGGACGTGTTCCTGCGCATCCACCGCGGGCTTCCGTATTTTCGCGGCGAAGCGCGACTGTCCACGTGGATCTACCGGATCGTCGCCAACGTGTGTCTGCAGGATCACACGCGCGGGCGGCCCAGCGTGTCGCTCGACGATGACCGGCACGCGAATCTGGCACCGTCGGGATCGGATCGGCAGTTCGGCGATCTCGAGCTTCGCGATCGGCTCGAGAAGGCGGTGGCGCGGCTGCCGGCCAACTACCGTCTGCTGATCGCGGCGCACTATCTGAAGGGTGTGAACTACGAAGATCTCGCGGAGGCCCTGCAGTTGCCGCTCGGCACGGTCAAAACACAACTCTATCGTGCGAAGCAGCAGCTGCGACGACTGCTGGAGACAGAGCTGAAATAGAAGGATCCCGTGTTCTGCGACGAAGCACTCGATGCGGTGGAAGCCATCGCGTCCAACGATCTGGCGCCTGACGGCCGCGTGGCGGCACACCTGTCCACGTGCCCGAACTGCGCGGCGGCCCTGGTCAGCGCTCGCGCGCTGGAGCAGCTGCTGCAGCGGCGGGCGGCGCCGTCGGCGCCGTCGCAGTTCACGTCGCGGACCCTGGCGCGGGTGCGGCGAGCGCGCTGGCGAAGCGATCAGTTCCTCGACGTCGGCTTCAACCTCGCGATCGGTGCCGTCGTGCTCGCGCTCCTGGTCGGCATCTGGGTGGTCGTGGATCGGAGCGGCGTGACTGCGGTCAGCAACCAGGCCGTGGATTTCCTCGGTACCCGCCTGATCGCGTTCGCGCGACGCGTCGCGCCTTCCCTGCCGCTTTATCTCGGCGCGACCGGCGTGCTGGCGACGGTGCTCGGCATCTGGTGGTGGGCGGAGCGGGACGCCACCCTGTGATCATGAATTGGGTCATTGGGGAATCTGGTCATCTGGTCATTGAATCGTGAGGATTGGCCGCGATCGTCCCATCAATTCGCCAATTGCCAAATCACCCGATTCCCCGATTGGGGGACGTTCCCCAATTCGTCCGCTGTTGAAGTGGGCCGGCGGCAAGCGGCAACTGCTGCCGCAGTTGCGCCAGCACTATCCGGCGGCGTTCGGGCGCTACATCGAGCCGTTTTTCGGCAGCGGCGCGGTCTTCTTCGATCTCTACGGCGCCGGACGCCTCGCCGGCCACGATGCCGTGCTGATCGACTCGAACGCGGATTTGATCGGCGAGTCACGAGACCGTGCGCGACGCGCCGGACGCAGTGGCGCATGCGCTCGAGCAGCTGGCGCAAGGCCACGCGCGCGACGGTCGCAAGCAGTACTACGCCGTGCGCGATCTGCAGTTCAATCCCGAGCGCGATCGACTGCGCCGCGACGATGGCCGCATCGCCTATACGCCGGAACTGGCGGCGATGCTGATTTATCTCAATCGCACCGGCTTCAACGGTCTGTTCCGGGTCAACGCTCAGGGCGCGTTCAACGTCCCCGCAGGGCGCTACGAACGCCCCAATATCGCGAATCGCGAACAGCTGACGCGGGTTGCGGCCGCGCTGGCCGATCCGCACGTGCGGCTGGTGTGGGGATCGTTCGAAACCGTGCTCGACATCGCCGGGCGCGGCGATTTCATCTACTTCGATCCGCCCTACGCGCCGTTGAGCCGCACCGCGAACTTCACGTCTTACACCGCGCGCCGTTTCGACGGCGACGATCAGGCCCGGCTGCAACAGACCGTGATCGCCCTCGCCCGCCGCGGCTGTCACGTCGTCGTCAGCAATTCCACCGCCGACGAGATCGCCGCGCTCTACGAACGCAGCAGCGAGGCGCGCGCCGCCGGCCTTCGCACGACGCGCGTGCCGGCGCGCCGTTCGATCAATCGCAGCCCGCTCGGTCGCGGGCACGTCGACGAATTCCTGATCTCGAACGTTCAGCGGCCCTGAAGGTGTTCGCGATCGTCGAGCCGGCGGCCTACTGCGGGCGTGCCGCCGCCAGCGACCATTCGTCCTCGGCGCGCTTCAGCAGTTGCGGCTTGTCTTCCGCGAGGACATAACCGCCTTTGACGAGGCGGTCGGCCGCCGCTTCGACGGCGGTGATGTAGGCCTCGCGCGACGCATACCGTTCGCCGATCGAGGCCCTCGGATCCTTCGACGCGGCACGGTCGGCGGCTGTCTTCGGCAACGGTATCGATGACCCCATCAGCGACGCCAGCTCGTTGGTTCCGCCGACCGACTGGTTGCGGAAATTCCAACCCGTATACGTGGCCACCGGCACGACGATATCGGGCAGCCGAATCCCGGCCAGTTCGTTGCCGTCGGGCCCGACCTGCGGCACCAGCAGCGGAATCGGCGTGCCGTTCTGGCGTCCGTGCGGGATGATCTTCGGCGACTGCACGCCGGGGATCGACGGGAAGGCCACGGTCTCGATCGGCACGAGCGTGCCGTCCGCGAGCCTGGGCACCTGACTGGCGGGCGGGAGCACGCCTTTGCGCACCCACTGGTCCATCGCCACCATGATCGCCCGCATCGGCCACCAGTAATTCACCGGATTCACCGGCTGCTGGCCGGTGGTGGTCGCTGGCGGAAACGCGGCGGGACTGTGCTGCGTGCCGGTGAGGAAGTAGACGCGTTCGTTTGCCGGCAGCGTCAAGTCCGAGACGCCGTCCGGCGTCGTGTGCAGGAGCGCCGCCGAGCGGCCGCCGCCCCAGTACTCCACCGCGGTGTTGGTGAAAATCGTTTTCGGTGGGTTGCCGTGCGCGTGCGGGTTGTCGAGCAGCCCTTCGGTGTGTCCACTCAGCGGGTCGCGCATGCTCGCGTTGGCGAATGGAAAACGTGCGCTGGTGTACAACGTGAGGCTGGTCGGCTGCGCGAAGCGTTCGTTCAGGCTGATCTTGCCGGCGCCGGCGATGTGCGCCCACACCGCGTCGAACACCTGGCGGCCTTTCTCGTCAGTGTTGCATCCTTCGTACAGGAATTCGCGGAGGAAGCGTCCGCTCTGCGATTCCCCGAACGCGTAGGTGTATCTGGCCGTGGCTGTCGCCTGCGGCGAATGCCGCACCCAGGTCGCCACGTCGCGATACGCCAGCAGGCCAATGCCGGCGACTGGTGGGTCGGTCACTCTGTACGACAGTTGATAGGTTCGCCCGGGCTCGAAGCCGGCGGGCATCGTCACCGTGTTGCCGCGGACGTCAAACTTCTCGCGCGCGATGGTGTCGGGACGGCCAAAGGCGCCGTCGCGAACGGTCAGCGACGTGTCGGCGCCACCGGGGTCCGCGGGCGTGTAACCTGCCAGGTCACCGACGTTCTGTTCGGCGTTCCGGTTATTCGGGACGAAATGGCCGTGGACGATCCCGGTCACGCCTTTGGCGACGGGAGCGGCGATGCCCATAGCGCCGTTCTGGCGGCGCACGTCGAATTCCCAGCCGACCCACACGATGGTGTAGCCCTGCTTCATGAGGAAGCCGTCGCCGACGTCGGCCTCCGATTTCGGGTCGTTCGCGCCGGACCCGCTCGCGCGATTGAAGTTGAGCGCGATCTTGCGGCCGCGATTCAGCACGTCCACGATGGCGACGCCGTTGGACCTGGCCTCGTCCTTCGGGCGCAGGATGTAGAGATCCGCCGAGAACTCGACATGACCGGCGGCGTTCACGGGCGCCTTGTCGAGATCGACGATGACCGCGTTGCGCGGATCCTTCGGGTTGATGTCGAAGTGGACGATGCCGACAATTTTTTCGTAGCCTGTACCGGCGACATCCGCCCGCGTGGCGACGTCGACGCGGGTGACCTCGGCGTGCGCGCTCGACGCGACGAGCAGGAATGCGCTGACCAGCAGGGTCGCAGTATTTCGCATCATGGCATCCTCACTTCGGCATCCGTGGCCGGCAAACGCGACGTATTCTATCCGTGGACGGCGGGGGTCCTGCGCGCGACTTTTTCGAGTGCGGGTGGTAGCATAGCCAGAGATGTCCGACCGCGAAAGTGGCGGAATTGGCAGACGCGCCGGACTTAGGATCCGGTAGCCGAAAGGCTATGGGGGTTCGAGTCCCCCCTTTCGCACCACTCGGCTCGACCTCGGCGCTCGCCGAGGCCTCGCTCATGGCAGGCCGCTTCGGCGCCGGGTCGAAGAACATCAGGTTCCCGTTTGAAAACACCGAGATGAAAACAGAATTCGCAGACGTCAACGAGACGCGCAAAACCGTGCGCGTCGAAATTCCCACCGACGTGGTCGACACCGAAATCGATCGCGTCGCGCGCGACTACTCGCGCAAGGCGCGGGTCCCGGGATTCCGGCCCGGCAAGACGCCCGCCGCGCGTCATCAAGCAGCGCTACAAGGACCAGATCCTCCACGACGTGGCGCACGACCTGATTCCGCGCGCCGTCGACGACGCGCTGCGGGAGAACGGCCTGGAAGCCGTCGACACGCCGGATGTGCGCGACGTGATCATCGAACGAGGGCCAGCCGCTCACGTTCACCGCGTCGTTCGATACGGTGCCGGCGTTCGAGCCGGGCGACCTCGCGGCGATCTCCTTCCGCCGCGCCTCGAGCGCGATCAACGACGAAGCGTTCCAGTCAGCGATTCAGCGCCTGCGCGATCGCGCCGCGCGCTTCGAGCCGGTCGAAGGGCGCGGCATCGATCACGGCGACACGGCGGTGGTCGACCTCGAGCGGCAGGATCCCAGCGGCAAGCCGGACACGCACAAGGACGTCAGCATCGAGCTCGGCGCGAAAGCGAACCCGCCCGGCTTCGACGAGCAGCTGCTCGGCCTCGAAGTCGGCGCCACCAAGATCGTTCACGCTGCACTACCCGGCGGACTACCCGATTGGGGAGCTCGCCGGCACCGACGTCTCGTATACAGTGACGGTCAAGGCATTGAAGCGCCGCGTGCTGCCCGAGCTCGACGACGAGTTCGCGAAGGATCTGGGAGAGTTCGAAACGCTCGACGCGCTCAAGACACGAGTTCGTGACGATCTCGAGCACGAGGCGAAGCACGCCGCCGAACGCGAGGATCGCGCCGAGCTGATGAAGCAGCTGGCCGCGAAACTGCCGTTCGAGGTGCCGGCGTCGATGATCGAGCGCGAGATCGATCGCCGCCTCGAGGAATTCGCCCGGCGCCTGATCGATCAGAACGTCGATCCGCGCCAGGCGGGGATCGACTGGAACGCGTTCCGCGAGAGCCAGCGCGAGGTCGCGCGCGAAGCGGTCGCGGCGGCGCTGGTGCTCGACGAGGTCGCGCGGCGCGAGAAGCATCGACGGTCACCGACGACGAGCTCGAGGCGGAAGTCGGCCGCTACGCGGAACGCAGCGGGCGGACGCCGGCGGCGGTGCGCGCCGCGCTCGAAAAAGAGGGCGGAATCTCCCGGGTTCAGGCAGGGTTGCGCCGGGAGAAGTCGATTGACTTCACGATGGCGCGTGCTACAATTCAAGGAGACTCGTAACACACCCCGCTCACTGAATTCCCCGACAAATCCGCAGTCAAAATTTCTATGGGATACCCGTTTGAAGGCCGGAACCAGTTGGTCCCCATGGTGGTCGAGCAGACCAACCGCGGCGAGCGCGCCTACGACATCTTACTCGCGCCTGCTGAAAGACAGCATCATCTTCATCGGCACGCCGATCGACGATCAGATCGCGAACCTGGCCATTGCCCAGATGCTGTTTCTGGAGGCCGAAGACCCCGACAAGGACATCATGCTGTACATCAACAGCCCAGGCGGGTCGATTACCTCCGGGATGGCGATTTACGACACGATGCAGTTCATCAAGCCGGACGTGCAGACCATCTGCATCGGTCAGGCGGCCTCGATGGCGGCCGTCCTGCTGGCGGCCGGGGCGAAGGGCAAGCGCTATTCGCTCCCCAATTCACGGATTGTCATTCATCAGCCGCTGATGTCTGGTTTGGCGGGCCAAGCGACCGATATTGATATTGCGGCCCGTGAAATCCTCGGATGCGGGAGCGCATCAACGAAATCCTGGTCCACCATACGGGACAGAACGTCAAGCGTATCCAGGATGATACTGAGCGCGACTACATCATGTCGGCCGATCAGGGCAAGGAATACGGTATCATTGACGATGTCATCCGGAAGAGGGCGTAGGTAAAGGTTTTACAGCCTAGGAAACAGCCCAGGAAACAGCATGGTGAAAAAGGCCGGGGAAACCGAGGTCCTGCGCTGCTCGTTCTGCAACAAGGACCAGAACGACGTCCGGAAGCTCATCGCGGGGCCCACGGTCTTCATCTGCGACGAGTGCGTCGAGGTCTGCAACGACATCATCGCCGACGACAACCGCTTCGAGAACCGCGGCGCCCGCTCGTCGCTGCCGACCCCGCAGGAAATCAAGAAGTTCCTCGACGAATACGTCATCGGCCAGGAACGCACCAAGAAGAAGCTGGCCGTCGCGGTCTACAACCACTACAAGCGCATCGAAATCCAGAAGCAGCCGCGCAGCCGCAACGACATCGAGCTGACCAAGAGCAACATCCTGCTGATCGGCCCGACCGGCACCGGCAAGACGCTGCTCGCGCAGACGCTCGCCAAGCTCCTCTCGGTCCCCTTCACGATCGTCGACGCGACGACGCTGACCGAGGCCGGCTACGTCGGCGAGGACGTCGAGAACATCATCCTCAAGCTGCTGCAGGCGGCGGGCGGCGACATCGAGAAGTGCCAGCAGGGGATCATCTACATCGACGAGGTCGACAAGATCTGCCGCAAGGACGAGAACCCCTCGATCACGCGCGACGTGTCGGGTGAAGGCGTCCAGCAGGCGCTGTTGAAGATTCTCGAGGGCACGGTCGCCAACGTGCCGCCGCAGGGCGGACGCAAGCATCCGCACCAGGAGTTCTTCCAGGTCGACACCAGCAACATCCTGTTCATCTGCGGCGGCGCCTTCGTCGGCCTCGACAAGCAGATCGATCGGCGCATCGGCAAGAAGACGCTCGGCTTCAAGGCCGACGTCAAGTCGCTGCGCGCGCCGCGACATCGGCACCACGCTCGAGCAGCTCGAGCCGCAGGACCTGATCAAGTACGGCCTGATTCCCGAGTTCGTCGGCCGCCTGCCGGTCATCGGCACGCTGCACGAGCTCGACAAGCCGGCGCTGATCCAGATCCTGACGCAGCCGCGCAACGCCATCACGCGGCAGTACGTGAAGCTGTTCGAGTACGAGAACGTCAAGCTGCGCTTCACCGACGACGCGCTCGAGGCGATCGCCGAGTCGGCGCTCGAGCGCAAGATCGGCGCGCGCGGCCTGCGCATGATCATCGAGGACCTGATGCTCGACCTGATGTATCAGGTGCCGAACCAGAAGAAGGTTCGCGAAGTCACGATCACCCGCGAGGTGGTCATGGCCAAGGACAAGCCGATCACCCTGATCGAAAAGGCGGGTTAGTCACCAACAACATGGATACCCCATTGGAAGTGTACGAAACCCTCCCGATCGTCCCGCTCCGCGACGTCGTCGTTTTCCCGCACATGATGATGCCGTTCGTGATCGGACGGCCCTCGTCGACCCGCGCGCTCGAGCACGCGCTGCTGAAGGACAAGCGGATTTTCCTCGCTGCGCAGCACGACGCGTCGGTCGACGACCCGCGGCCCGAAGACATCTTCACGATGGGCTGCGTCGCCAACGTGGTCCAGAGCCTGAAGCTGCCCGACGGCAACATCAAGGTGCTGGTCGAAGGCGTCGATCGCGCGCGCGCGGTCGAGTGGAAGGAAGACAAGGGCTTCTACCGCGTCGTCGTCAAGGTGCTGCCCAAGCAGCGCGAGACGAGCAACGACGCCGAAGCGACGATGAGCCGCGTCGTGACGCTGTTCGAGCAGTACGTGAAGCTGTCGAACAACCTGCACTACGACGCGATGATCGCCGCGGTGCGCGTGGACGATCCGGGCAAGCTCGCCGACACCATCGCCGCGCACCTGCTGATCGGCGTCGACGAGAAGCAGAACCTGCTCGAAATCATTTCCCCGCTCGAGCGGCTGAACCGCATCGCCGGCATCCTCGAAATCGAGGTCGACAAGCTCCAGGTGGACCGCAAGATCCAGTCTCGCGTCAAGAAGCAGATGGAGAAGGCCCAGAAGGAGTACTACCTCAACGAGAAGATGAAGGCGATCCAGAAGGAACTGGGCCGCAAGGACGAAAAGGGCAACGAGGTCGACGATCTGAAGAAGAAGATCGAAACGTCGAAGATGCCGAAGGACGTCGAGGAGAAGGCCATCCAGGAGCTGAAGCGCCTCGAGGCGATGCCGCCGATGTCGGCCGAAGCCACCGTCTCGCGCAACTATCTCGACTGGCTGATCGCGGTGCCGTGGCACAAGAAGAGCCGCGAGAGCCGCGACCTGAAGCGCGCCGAGGAGATCCTCAACGAGGATCACTACGGCCTCGACAAGATCAAGGAGCGCATCCTCGAGTTCCTCGCGGTGCGCGCGCTGGTCAAGAAGCCGAAGGCGACCATCCTCACCTTCTCCGGACCTCCCGGAGTCGGCAAGACCTCGCTGGCCAAGTCGATCGCCCGCGCGATGAACCGCCAGTTCGTGCGGCTGTCGCTCGGCGGCGTCCGCGACGAAGCGGAGATCCGCGGCCATCGCCGCACCTACATCGGCGCCTTCCCCGGCCAGATCATCCAGATGATGAAGAAGGCCGGGACCGATGAACCCGGTGTTCCTGCTCGACGAAGTCGACAAGATGTCGATGGACTTCCGCGGCGACCCGTCGGCGGCGCTGCTCGAAGTGCTCGACCCCGAGCAGAACGGCACGTTCCTCGATCACTATCTCGACGTCGAGTACGACCTCTCGAACGTGATGTTCATCTGCACGGCCAACGTGCTGCACACGATTCCGCAGGCGCTGCGCGACCGCATGGAAGTGCTGCAGCTGGCCGGCTACACGGAGATCGAGAAGGTCGCAGATCGCGCAGACGTTCCTGTCGCCGAAGGCGATCGAAGGCGCCGGCCTCACGAAGGACAACATCATCGTTCACCGACGGAGTCGTTCTCGACGGTCATCCAGCGCTACACGCGCGAAGCCGGCGTGCGCAACCTCGAGCGCGAGATCTCGTCGATCTGCCGCAAGGTCGCGCGCAAGGTCGTCGCCGAAGGCAAGACCTTCAGCGAGGAGATCACGCCGGACAAAGTGACGCAGTACCTCGGCGTGCCGCGCTTCCGCAACACGATGGCGGAAGAAACCAACGAAATCGGCGTCGCCACCGGCCTGGCCTGGACCGAGGTCGGCGGCGAGATTCTGGTGACCGAAGCGACGCTGATGCCGGGCAAGGGCCACCTGACGCTCACCGGCAAGCTCGGCGACGTCATGCAGGAGTCGGCGCAGGCGGCGATGAGCTACGTGCGCTCGAAGGCCGAGGAATACGGCATCGCCAAGGACTTCAACAAGCGAACCGACGTCCACATCCACGTGCCCGAAGGCGCGATTCCGAAGGACGGTCCGTCGGCCGGCATCACGCTGGCGACGGCGCTGGTCTCGGCGCTCACGCGCGTGCCGATCCGCAAGGACGTCGCGATGACCGGCGAAATCACGCTGCGCGGCAAGGTGCTGCCGATCGGCGGCGTCAAGGAAAAGGTGCTCGCGGCGCACCGCGCCGGCATCAAGAACCTGATCCTGCCGAAGGACAACGAGAAGGATCTGGCGGACATTCCGAAGAACGTGCTCGACACGCTGAACGTCTACATGGTGCAGACGATGGACGAGGTCCTGAAGATCGCGCTGGCCGAACCGCTCGCCGGGCGCCTGCCGGCCGAGGCGCAGGCCGAGCCGGTCGACGTCGTCGACGACACGATTACCCACTAGAGTCAGGACATTTCAGACGTAAGATTTGTGATTTCAGATTTCGGCCGCGTGAGCACCAATCTGCAAATCAATCTGAAATCTGCATTCTGAAATCTCGTTGAAGATCGACGCGAGCTTCGTTCGAAGCGCCGCGAGCGCCAGCGATCTGCCCCGCGACGGGCTGGCCGAGATCGCGCTGGTCGGCCGTTCGAACGTCGGCAAATCGAGCCTGATCAACGCGCTGGTGCGCCAGAAGCTGGCGCGCACCAGCGCCGCACCAGGCAAGACGCGGCTGGCGAACGTCTACCGCATCGCGCGCGGCGGCGCCGCGCCCTTGTACCTGGTGGATCTCCCGGGCTACGGCTATGCGCGCCGGTCGAAAGACGGCGACCGGCGACGCCGGGTTCGAGGCGCTAGCGGCAACGGTGTTCGCACGGCGGCCCGGCGGGGCTGCTGCTGGTGGACGCGCGGCATCCCGGGCCTCGAGCCGGATCGGCAGGCGTGGAGCTGGCTGCAGACGGCGGCTGGCGCCTGCGCCATCGTCGCGACCAAGATTGACAAGCTCTCGCGCGCCGAGCGGATCCGCGCGATGCGGGCATGTGAATCCGCGTTTGAAAATTCCGTGCTGCCGGTTTCGGCGGTCACGGGCGAAGGACTGGACGAACTGTGGAAACTGATCGACCGACTACTGACCATCGACAACCAGGATCACCCGCGCAACGCCGAAGGACGAGCAGCAACCCGCCGGCGCCAGCCGCCGGCCGCCAAAGCCAACGGCGCCGCCAGGCCCCGGACAACGGCGGCCAGGCCCCGAGCCGCGTCGAAGAGCCGCCGACCGGAAAAAGCTCGAGCTCTCGACGCTCAAGGACATGAGCGTCGGCGCGCTGACCAAGATCGCCAAGCAGCTCGACGTGCCCGGCGCGACCGGCATGCGCAAGCAGGAGCTGATCTTCGAGATCCTGAAGGCGCGCGCCGAAAAGAGCGGCCTGATCTTCTCGGAGGGCGTGCTCGAGGTGCTGCCGGACGGCTTCGGCTTCCTGCGGGCGCCCGACTACAACTACCTGCCCGGTCCCGACGACATCTACGTTTCCCCTCGCAGATCCGCAAGTTCGACCTGCACACCGGCGACACGGTGTCGGGCCAGATTCGTCCGCCGAAGGACGGCGAGCGCTACTTCGCGCTGATCAAGGTCGAAGCGGTCAACTTCGAACCGCCGGAACGCGCGCGCGAGAAGGTCTTCTTCGAGAACCTGACGCCGCTCTATCCGCAGATCGAAGATCGCGCTCGAGACCGACGCCGAAAACCTGTCGGCGCGCGTGCTCGACCTGATGGTGCCGATCGGCAAGGGCCAGCGCGGCCTGATCGTCGCGCCGCCGCGCACCGGCAAGACGATGCTGCTGCAGAACATCGCGAACAGCATCACGCACAACCACCCCGAGGTCTACCTCATCGTGCTGCTCATCGACGAGCGGCCGGAAGAAGTCACCGACATGCAGCGCTCGGTGCGCGGCGAAGTCATCTCGTCGACCTTCGACGAGCCGGCGCAGCGCCACGTGCAGGTCGCCGAGATGGTGATCGAAAAGGCCAAGCGCCTGGTCGAGCACAAGAAGGACGTCGTCATCCTGCTCGACTCGATCACGCGCCTCGCGCGCGCCTACAACACGATCGTGCCGCCGTCGGGCAAGGTCCTGTCGGGCGGCGTGGACAGCAACGCGCTGCAGCGGCCGAAGCGCTTCTTCGGCGCGGCGCGCAACATCGAAGAAGGCGGCTCGCTGACGATCATCTCGACCGCGCTCGTCGACACCGGCTCGCGCATGGACGAAGTGATCTTCGAGGAGTTCAAGGGCACCGGCAACCTCGAAATCCACCTCGATCGCAAGCTGACCGACCGTCGCGTGTTCCCGTCGATCGACATCCAGAAGAGCGGCACGCGCAAGGAAGAGCTGCTGATTCCGAAAGAAGATCTCAACCGCGTCTGGGTGCTGCGGAAGGTGCTGACGCCGCTGTCGCCGGTCGAAGCCATGGAGCTGCTGCTGTCGAAGATGTCGAAGACGAAGACCAACGCGGACTTCCTGTCGTCGATGAGCAGCGGCAAGGTCTAGCAACTCTCCAATTCCGCACCTGATGCTGCCCTGCGGTGTAAGGGTCGCCTTACACTTCGGGAGGAGGACGGAGCCTGATCGCGGACGCTGGCGCAGCTGAACCGATCGCGTCTCGGCGGCGTCGGCCTTTCGTCCGCTGGCTTGGCTGGTCGGCGGGCATCGGCGTCATGCTCGGAACGCTCGCCGTGCTCGAGCGGGCGCCGCTCCCCGCCATCGACCAGATCTACATTGTTTCGGCAACATGCTGGTCGTGCGCGGCCATCACCGCTGGTGGGGCATCGGTCTGGCGTCGGCGATCATGCCGATGGTGACGGCGATCACGTCCCTGGGACTCCTGTTGATCGCGATCAACCTGTCGCCGACGCGACGCTCTTTGCAGACGATCAGTATTACTACTACCCCGTCGAAAGCGCGGGGGTCGTTTATCGGACGTTTTACCTCAAGAATCGCGGCGCGCGCCGGCGCAGCTCCGCCGGACACCGAGCCGCGATTCCTGCTCTGGCCGGTCGCCGATCCAAACTCGACCTTCCCGTCATGGTTCGAGTGCGCGCAGCCTCACCTCGTCGCCACCTACACGGGATTCTCGGAGGCCGTCGGCATCGAGCGCTGGCTGCCGTTCGTGTTCGTCCCGTACCTGCACGGGTACCCGACCACCCGCCTGTATCAGCTGCCGCCTGGGTGTCCGGCCGAGCCGCGGTCACCACGGCAGCCCTCATAGCAGTAGCGACCATCGCCGCCTATCAGGTGTGCGCGTCGGCGCCGCGCGCATCGACACGGACGACGGCCTGCATCTCGTCCCGATGATTTGGTGAGTGATCATGGGAGAATCGTGTATGCGCTCTCGACGCTTCGGACGGACCGGCTGGCAGGTGTCGGAGATCGGCTACGGCATGTGGGGCATGGGCGGCTGGACCGGATCCGACGACGAGGAGTCGCTGCGTGCGCTGGACCGCGTCTTTCGCGCTCGGCTGCAACTTTTTTGATACGGCGTGGGTCTACGGTCTCGGCAAGAGCGAGCGGCTGCTCGGCGACGCGCTGCGCCGGCGTCCAGCCGGCTCAGCGACCGGTGATCGTCGCCACCAAGATTCCGCCGAAGAACATGAAGTGGCCGGGCCAGGCCGAGTATCGCGATCGCCGACGTGTTCCCCGCCGCTCACATCCGCGAGCTACACGGAAAAGAGCCTCGAGAATCTCGGCGTGCAGACGATCGATCTCCAGCAGTTCCACGTCTGGAGCGACGCGTGGGCCGAAGACGAGGGCTGGCAGCGTGCCGTGGACGATTTGAAGCGCGAGAAGCTGGTGCGCGCGATCGGCATCAGCGTGAACCGATGGGAGGCGCCGAACGTCCTGCGCGCGCTGGCGACCGGGCTCATCGACAGCGTGCAGGTGGTCTACAACATTTTCGATCAGGCGCCGGAAGACGAGCTGCTGCCGTACTGCCACGCGCACGACATCGCCGTCATCGCGCGCGTGCCGTTCGACGAAGGCAGCCTCACCGGGACGCTGACGTCCACGTCGCACTGGCCGGACGGCGACTGGCGCAATCTCTACTTCACGCCGACGCACCTCGCGGCCACGCTCGAGCGTGTCGAACGCCTCGATCCGCTGGTGCCCGAAGGGATGGATCTGCCCGAACTGGCGCTGCGCTTCATCCTCGAGCACCCGGCCGTCAGCACGACCATTCCGGGCATGCGGCGCCCGGCTCACGTCGAGCGCAACCTGGCCGTCAGCGACGGCGTCCAATTACCACCGCGGCTGCGGGACGCCCTGCGGGCGCACCGGTGGGAGCGCGGACCTGGGACGACCCCGTAAGGCGTCAGTCGGTTTGGCCGTGGTATAATCGGGGTTTCCAGTTCAGGGTCAGGAGCACGCAATGAAGGAAGCGATTCATCCCGACGTATCACGAAGTCGAAGCGCGCTGCGCGTGCGGCGCCACGTGGAAGACGCATTCGACCAAACCGGAGCTGCACCTCGAAATCTGCTCGAGCTGCCACCCCTTCTTCACCGGCAAACAGAAGCTGCTCGACACCGAGGGCCGCGATCGTCCGGTTCACGAAGAAGTTCGGCGCGCAGACGTCGGAAACCCGGAAGAAGGCCGCCAAGAGCGCCAAGCCGGCGACGACAGCCGGACCGCGTCTGACGAAAGAGTCGCCGGTTTCAGCCGTTTCCGCCGAGCCCGTCAGCAAGAAAGAGTCGCCGGCCGCTCGCTAACTCAGGCGTCGAACTTCAGGGTCTCCAGCCTGAGTTCGTCGTACGCGATTTTCTTCTCCAGGCGCGCCACGCGGTGGCGCGCCGCTTCTCTCCAGGCCACGTCAGGCCCGTGTTCCACGCTCAGTAACGCAAACGTCTTCGCGGCTGCCAGATCCCGTTCACGATGCTCGTGATGGATTGCGAGCGCTTCGGTCGCCTCGCGAACGATCGCCGGCGGGCAGCTCCGCATCTCCAGAATCCGCCGCCAGCATCCGGCCGCTTCCGGGTAGCGGCGCGAACGCCGCAGCAGGATCGCCAGCATCCGCAGGCTGTCGATTTTCACGAGCGCCGACGACGCGCCTGAGGGACTGCGATCGCAGGTGGCCACGGCCTGCTCGAGCGCGGCGATCGCGTGAGGATCACGCCCGGACCGCGCATAGGCGCGAGCGAGCGCCAGCGCTTCGCGGCCGTCGCACGCCGCCGCCGGCCCTGAGTGCGCCAGGTGCAGCAGTCTGGCGGTGAGCGCCGCCAGGGTCAGCAGATCGAGACGATTGTGCTCGAGCACGGCTTCGAGCGGCCGCGCGTCGCCGCCGCGGACGAACTGAAAGTAGCGGCCTGGAATCTCGAATCCCGGGACATCGCCGCGGCGGCGCGATCCGAGAATCTGGCGCTCGAGGGTCACCAGCGAGCACCCGTCGTCTGGATCGCGCTCCGGCAGATCGGTTGCCATGGAATGACCGCGAAGGGAGCGACGCTCGAGCGGCCGCCGCTTCCAGAACTGACGCGCAGGATGCAGCACGTCGACGTGCGGCATGCCGGATCCGGCCCAGGGCAGGCGATGAAACAGGTAGCGCGTTTCGAGCAGCGGCGCGTCGAACGACTTGCCGTTGAAGCTGACCAGCGCGCCGGCACGAGCGAACTCGCGCCGCAACCGACTCGCAGCAGCGCACGTTCGTCGGCGTATCGGGTCAGCAGGAACTGTCGCGTTCGAAAGGCGCCGTCGGACTCGAACCAGGCGCAGCCGACCAGAAACGCGAGCGTGCCGGCGCCGCCGCTCAGACCGGTCGTCTCGAGGTCGAAGAAGACGAACGGCGGCCGCGGTGGACCGGCGGCGAACAGCACCGCCTCGTGCGCGCAGCGATCGAGACTGGCGCCCATCGCGCCAATCTCGTCGCGCCCGTGTCTGCGCACCGGGCTCCCATCGTGCGATCGACCACGAACGATCCCGACTGCCAGCTGCCGTCGAGCGGGGACAGGTCGATTGACTCGGCAGTCTGAAGTCGGGAGTCAGGAGGCCAGAGTCGGGAGTCAGGAGTCGGGAGTCGGGACTCGTAGCCGGTAGTCGGGCTCGCGGTCGCGCGATTCCCGGTGTTGATGACGCCCCGGATTCGATCGGCCAGCGAGCTCAAAACGGCTGAACCTCCGACTCGCCGACGCCCAACGTGTCGGAAATGCCTGACGTTGCCTGCTGCAGCAGATCGAGAATCCGCAGCGCCGCCATCTTTGCCAGCGGACCGGTGTTGCCGATCGGGCCGACACAGCCGGGGCATCCGTTCTCGCACTCGCACTCGGCGATCAGCCGCCGCGTGGCGCCGAGCAGCTCGTCGTGCAACCCGAACAGCGGCGCGCTGAAGCCGATGCCGCCGGGGTAGTTGTCGTAGACGAAGATCCGTTGCGGTCCGGCGGCCGCCACCGGCGCTTCCGTTTCGTCGCTGTTGATGGAGATGCCGATGTCGTGTCCGTCGCACATCAGCAGGAGCTGCGCGACCTGCTTCAGCGCGAACGCGAGGCCGACGACGCCGTCGCGGCGATCGTCAGACGCGTACGGCAGCGCCCCCATCACGTCAGCGGGAATCGTCAGCCAGTAGGACGTCGTGTGCATCTGCTGCTCGGGCAGGTCGAGCTCGCCGGAGCCGATGTTCTCGTTCGTGTAGAACTTGATCTTCTTGAAGCCGACCACGCGCGACACGACATGCACTTCGCCGTGGCTTCTTTGCGGCGTGGCCCGCTCGAGGGCGTGATCGCCGGGCGGAAAGCCCGGCGCCACATCATCGCCTTGTAGCAGGGGATCGCCGCCATGTGGCGCGGCCCTTTCAGGGCCGCGATCGGCGGACTGAAAGCCCGGCCCTGCATCCGACGCGAATGTGTCGAGCGTCGTCACCTTCGTGTACGTGATCGCGGTCGTGTAGTAGTCGCAGTCGATCGATCGCACGAACGCCTTGCGTCCCTCGAAATCGAGCCTCTCCACCTGGTACAGCTGTCCTTCGACGATGTAGATCGCCTTGGGGTGAAGCGTGCCTGGGCCGCTGGTGAAATCGGTCTCGCCGATCACTCGCGCGTCCCCGGTGATGTCGACGATCACGAAGTTGTCCGACGACACCGAGCGCAGGCTGACCGCGTCCGCGGGGTACGATTCGTTGGTCCAGGTCCACGGCGATGTCTCAGACGCGCGGTGCACCAGTCCCTGCTCCGCGAGCAGCGCCAGGATCTCCTGAACATCGTGGCGGCCGAACTGCTCGTCCGGCGTGAACGGCAGCTCGAACGTCGCGCACTTGATGTGATCGACGAGGATGTGGAGGTTGTCGGGATCGATCAGCGCCCGTTCGGGCGACGCATCAAAGAAGTACGAGGGATTGCGCACGACGAACTGATCGAGCGGCGCGCTGCTCGCGACCATCACCGCCGCCGATCGGCTGCTGCGGCGTCCGGCCCGGCCTGCACGCTGCCACGTCGAGGCAATGGTTCCTGGATAACCCGCCATCACTGACACATCGAGCGCGCCGATGTCGATGCCGAGCTCGAGCGCGTTGGTCGAGACCACCGCGCGCACCGCGCCCTCGCGGAGCCCTTTCTCGATCTCGCGCCGCCGCAGCGGCAGATAGCCGCCGCGATAGCCGCGAATCTTCTCCGGTGCGCCCGGCACGCCTTCGAAGTCTTCCTTCAGGTACGTCGTCAGGATTTCTGTCGACAGCCGGCTCTGCGCAAAGACGATCAGCTGCAGGTTGCGCTTGAGGAACTCCGACGCGATGCGCCGCGTTTCGCTGAGATACGAACGACGGATGCCGAGCTGTTGATTGACGACCGGCGGGTTCACGAACACGAAGAACTTTTCGCCGCGCGGCGCCCCGCTGCGATCGACGAGCTCGAACGGCTGCTCGGTCAGCCGCTCGGCCAGCTCGCGCGGGTTCGCGATCGTCGCTGACGAGCACAGAAACACCGGGTCCGACCCGTAGTGGCGACAGACCCGTCGCAGCCGCCTCAGCACGTTGCAGAGATGACTGCCGAAGACGCCGCGATAGGCATGCAGCTCGTCGATGACGACGTAGCGCAGGTTCTCGAACAGCTTCGCCCAGCGCGGATGGTGCGGCAGGATGCCGGAGTGCACCATGTCCGGATTGCTGAGCACGAGATGCGCGCGCGATCGAATCGTCCGCCGCGCGTCCTGCGGCGTGTCGCCGTCGTAGGTGAACACGCCGATGCTCGGCGAATCTGAATCGGCGTTGTCACCATGGCCCGATACCGGCGCCGCCAACTGCTCGCACATCGCCTGCAGCTCCGCGAGCTGATCCTGCGCCAGCGCTTTGGTCGGAAAGAGGTACAGCGCGCGGCTCGACGGGATCCTGGAGAATCGCGTTGAGCACCGGCGCGTTGTAGCCAAGCGTCTTCCCGGAAGCCGTCGGCGTGATCACGACGACATGGCGCCCGGCAAGCGCGTGTTCGATCGCCTCCGCCTGATGCGTGTAGAGGCGCTCGACGCCGCGCGCCTGCAGCGCCTGCGTCAGTCGCGGGTCGAGTCCCTCAGGAAAGGGCGCGAACTGCGCCGCGACTTCGGGCAGCCGCCGGACTGCAGTGACGTGCAGATCTGGCGTGTCCGGACGCTCGGGCAAGCGGCCGGGCGCCAGACGGTCGAGTGCGGCATCGAGGGCGCCGTCGCGCGCGGAACGTGTGGCAAGTCCAGCACTTGCGGCTAGATCGCCGTTCGGCATGGCGAGAATCGTATCAGCAGGCCTGGGGGCGATCAAGTGGTGAAAGTCTGGCCTGACAGCCGTGCTAGTCTGGCCACGCATGAGCGATCGCGAACGCCCCGCTCCCTTCCGCTCCGAGAGGCTGCCGCGAACGCTCGGCCTCTGGAGTTCCGTCGCCCTGGTCATCGGCATCACGATCGGCTCGGGCATCTTCCGATCGCCGGCCGGCATCGCCCAGAAGGTGCCGCACCCGATGGTGATGTTGCTGCTGTGGGTCGTCGGCGGCGCCGTCACCCTCTGCGGCGCCCTGTCCCTCAGCGAGCTCGCCTCCGCCCTGCCTGAGACCGGCGGCCTGTACGCCTATCTTCGAGAAGGCTGGGGACGACGTCCCGCATTTCTCTTCGGGTGGTCCGAGCTGGTGTTGATCCGCGCCAACGCGCTCGGCGGGATCGCGGTGGTCTTCGGCGAATATCTGCTGCGCAGCATCGGGGTGGATCCGATCGAACACTACATCGCGGCGCGGTGTCTGTCCGCCGGCGCCATCGCCTTCGCGGCCGCCGCCAACATCCGTGGCGCCGGCATCGGCGCCTTTATCGTCGGCATCGCCACGTGGGCGAAGTTCGCCGCGCTGCTGGTGCTCGCCTGCTCCGCATTTCTGCTCGGCAGCAATCACGGCGCCACTGTCGCTCACCTCACGACCGGGACAGGCGCGCCGCTGGCGTTGAGCAGCATGGGTCTGGCGCTGGTCAGCATTCTCTGGGCCTACGACGGCTGGGCCGATCTCTCATTCGCGTCCGGAGAGGTGAAGGATCCGCAGCGCACGCTGCCGCGAGCGATCATCGTCGGGACGCTGGCGATCATCGGCATTTACCTGCTGACCAACATTGCGTATCTCTACGTCAACCCGATCGAGACGGTCGCCCACTCCAGGCTGGTTGCGGCCGACACCATGTTGGCGATCTTCGGCCGCGGCGGCGTCGTCCTGGTGTCGATGTTCGTGATGATTTCGTCATTCAGCTCGCTGAACGGCAGCATGCTCGCGTCGCCGCGCGTGTTCTTCGCGATGGCCGACGATGGGATGTTCTTCGAGACCATCGCGAGGATCCATCCGAAGTACAAGACGCCGTACGTCGCCATTCTGCTGGCAGCGCTGCTGGGGATGATTCTGGTGATGAGCCGCAGTTTCGAAGCGCTCACCGATACCTTCGTCCTGGCGATCTGGCCGTTCTATGCCCTCGGCGTCGCCGCGATCTACCGGCTGCGGAAATCGCGGCCCGATATGCTGCGGCCCTATCGAGCCATCGGCTACCCGGTGATTCCGGCCGTCTTCATCGTCTCGGTGGCCGCCTTCGTCGTAAATGCGCTGATTCAGGATCCGGTGTCGACCGGACTGACGTTCGCGCTGATCCTGGCGGGGTTGCCGGTCTATCAATTCGCGTTCAGCTCTCGCACACCCTGAACGCAGGGCCGCGTGGGCGTCGTGTGTGGCGCGGCCGTTTTTCAGGACCGTGTGGGCGTGGTGGCGCGGCCCTTTCAGGGCCGTGTGGGCGCCGTGTAGCGCGCACCAACGTCTGGCCGACTAAATCTGTGAGCGCGACTGGCAGCCGTCGACCGGGCACGCTTGCGCCGCTGATCCAGCTCGCGCGCGGCGACGCGAGAAACGCGACCACCGCCCCGACTTCGTCGGCTTTGCCGAATCGACCGAACGGCAATTCCCGCCGCACGAATTCGGCCATCCCTTCGGGGTCCTCGAGCACGCGGCGATCCCAGGAGCCGCCGGGAAAACGAATCGATCCAGGCGCCACGCTGTTGACGCGGATGTTGTCGCGGGCCAGCTGCTGCGACATCGCCTTGGCCAGGCTGATCTCGGCCGCCTTGACCGCGTTGTACGTCATGCGGCCGCCCGACTCGCGGCCCCAGATCGACGCGATCATCAGGATGACGCCACCGCCCCGCCGCCGCATCTCGGGCACCGCCAGCCGGGAGGCGCGCGTCGCCGGAAACAGCGTCTGGTCGAATGCCTCCTGCCACTCCAGCGTCGGTGGTGCCGACGATGTCGCTGCCCTTCGCCGTACCGATGTTGTTGACCAGGATGTCGAGGCCGCCGAAGGTCGTAACGGTCTCACTGATCACCTGCGCCACGCCGTCGGCGGTCGCGAGATCGGCGGTAACGGCGAGCACGCGATCGTCGCGGCCTGCGATCGTGCGGAGTTCCGCTGCGGCGGCGCCGAGGCCAGCGCTACCGCGCGCGCAGACCGTCACGCGACAGCCCTCCTGAAGCAGCGCTCGGGCGCACGCCAGCCCGATGCCCTTGCTCGACCCGGTCACGATGGCGACCTTGCCTTCGAGCTCCAGATCCACGATCAGCGTCCCCCGCGTCCGGTCAGATCGTTCAGCGTCCAGTCGAACGCCTTGTAGGACAGCTGGAACGTGTTCGTCGTCAGCATCTCCTTCTCCATCGGCAGGACGTTCGGCAGGATGAAGGCGACGACCGCGCGCTCGATGGGGCTGCGGCTCGACAGGGCGGCGGGCGCCTTCTCGGCGTACGAGGCGACGAAATCCTTTTCGCGCCACGAGAAGATGGAGCTGACGCTGACCTTCCCGGCGGCCCGGTCAATCTGCGAGCACTGCGCCCGGCCGGTGCACTCAGCGGCGGCGTCCGCCAGCTGCTGTTCGAGGCGATCGGCGACGAACGCCTCGCTGCGAAGCCGCCCGCTGCCGACGGCGCCGCGCCCGATCGCGAAGTAGACGCGGGGATCGTGAAACTCGGACAGGATGGTCTGCTCGATCTGATCGAGCGTCACGGCGCGGCCGGCGGCCTGGTGCTTCACGGTCTCGAATGCGCCCGGGATCTGGCGGATGCTCTTGGCCGGATAGGCAGCGGCCTTGCCCTGTATCGGATAGTGATCGACAACCGTCCGCAGCACGAACGCATCGTAGGCATTGAGCCAGAAGGCGATCTGTTCGGCGCGAGGCAGCTTATCGACCTCGACGTTCGCAATCCCGTTGATGTAGCCGTCGAGCTTGCCTCGATCGGATTTCAAGGCGCGGTAGTAGACGTCGCCGCCGCGCACGTAGAGATCGAGAAGTTGATCGAGTGCTCGGGCCGGTCCTGCGACAGATGACGGCGTTTGCGCACGGGGCGCCGGCACAATGATCGAAACCGCGACGAGCGTGATGAGCAATCGCATGGCGATCGACTATACCCGATGGTCGAGGAACCGCGCGAGCGCGAGGTTGAATGCCGCAGGCTGCTCGAGGTTGGACAGGTGGCCCGCGCCCTCGATCACAGCCAGTTCGGACCCCGGAATGGCCTGGTGCATCGCGTCGGACAGCAGCCGAGGGGTCACGCGATCGTCGTCTCCGACGATGATCAGCGTCGGCACGTGAATCGAGGCGAGCAGCGGCACCGAATCCGGGCGGCTCATCAGCGCGCGAATGGCGCCGGCAATCGCATCGCTGGAATTTGTCAGCACGAGCGCCCGTACCTGCTCGACGATATGTTGTCGCGACGCCCACGTGCCCTCGCCAACCAGCTTTGGCAGCATCTGGTCGGCGATGGCCGGCGGCCCGTCTACCTGCAGCGTCTCGAGCATCCGCTGACGAGCGGCCACGGCGTCCGGCGTGTCCGCCTGCGGCTTGGTATCGGCAAGAATCAGGGCGTGGATATAACGCGCGGCCAGCCGCAGCATCGCGAAGGCGACGTAGCCGCCCATCGACAGCCCGCCGACAACAACCTGCTTGATGTGCAGCGCGTCGAGCAGGTCGATCACGTCGCCGGCGTAATCGTCCATGGACGAGGCTGGAGGCTCGACTGACAGCGTGTCGAATCCGCGGAACTGCGGCGCCAGCACGCGCCAGCCGCGCTCGGCCATCGCGAGCTGCTCGTTCCACATGCGTGCGTTGAGCGGGAAGGCGTGGAGCAGCACGAGCACGCCGCGGGGACGCTCCGCCGCCGCGCCGCTGGGCAGGGCTTCGAGATATCGGAGTCGGCCGATTGAAGGCATTGTGGCATTCTGACACCACTATCGATGCTGACGCTCTCGACTCTCGGCATGTGCGCCTACGGTGCGTATTCGATCGGCTGGGCGCTGCTGGATTTCGCCCACGGCGCGAGGCTCGAATGGTGGGCGGAGTGCGGCCTGGTCGGCTTCGGCGCACTGCTCATCATGGCGGCGGCGTTCGTTCGCGTCCGCCTGCCCGGCGGGCTGGCGTTTGCGCTGGGTGCGCTGCTCGGACTGCAGGCGCTCGCGGTCCACGACGCCGCGCACCTCGACACCGGCCTCGCGGCGCAGGTCGCACGCGGCGTGATCGCGGTACTGCTGGTGCTGCTCGGCTACGCCGGAGGGATCAGTGCTTCTCGGACCTGACCAATGCAGCCAGTACGCGATCCTGATCGTGGGAAGTGCGGATGCGATCAGCTGCCGCGACAAACGCCTGACGGGTCTCGGGTGTCAATGTCCGGCCGCGCAGCAGCGCCAGCAGGGTTTCGGCGCGGTCGTAGTCGGAGGAGATCGACCAGGTCGTCTCGAGCAGCGACTGCAACACATCCGCGCTGAGCGGCCGCTTCGCCCCGAGCTCTGACAACACACGCCGCCGCTCGTAATCCGACGACATGGTGCGCACGGCATCGAAGAAGGGTTCGCGCGTGGCCGAGTCGACGCCGTACGTTGCGTACGAACGCCACGAGGACCTGACCGCGATCGTAGTTGGACCTCACCGCGGCGGCGGCCGCGAGCAGGGATCGCTTGCCTTCTACGGTCATGGGTCCGCCATCGACCAACTCGCTCAGAACGACGCGCTTGTCGTAATCCGACTTGATGTGCACGACCGCCGGCATCAGGGCGGCGCTGTCGGCTGTTGCAGCGGGATTCTTCATCACGGCGAGCAGCACCTGACGTTGATCGTAGTCGGACCGCATCGCCGACGAGGCTTCGACATACGCCGCCAGCGAATTCGCGTCCAAGGTGAGGCGATCCGCGATGGTCGTGAGGACCTGGCGTCGATCGTAGTCGGACGTCATCTGCCGGCGAACCACCAGAATGACCGGCCGGGCTCCGGCGGCGTCGAGGTGCCCCTGATCCACCAGCGCCATGAGGTACACACGCCGCGCGTAGTCGCCGCCGAGCAGCTCGACTTCGTCCAGCACGCCTTTGACGCCGTCTTTCTGGAGAATCGATTTCACTCGCGATTCGGCGCCCAGGCCAGACCGGCGCACCAACGCCGGCAGCTGGTTCGACAACCATCGTTGGGCTTCGTCGTTCCACGGACAGGACAATCCGCCGATGTACAGACGTGTGCGAGAGCGAGCCGCCAGCCGATCGGATCTCGATCGTGTACGGGATGAGATGACTCCAATCCCGCAGCTTCAAATATCCATCATCGGACAGACTCTGGACGTCGGTGAGGTCGTCCTTGAACACGATCGAACCGTGCAAGGTGACGTCGACGCGTCGACTGTTCTCGCTCCACTGCATGTGCATTTCATTGCGGCTGGAACTCGCCGGCGATGCGGGTGGTGCTGATGGGGCTGGCGGGGCCGGAGGAGCGGGTGGAGCCGCCGGGGCCGGCGGCGCAGGCCGTGCCGGAGGAGCGGGGGGAGCCGGAGGAGCCGACGGCGGATCGGGTGGTTCAGGCGCCTGGGGCAGTGCAGGTGGTGCGGGTGGCTCTGGCACCTGCACTCCACCAGCAATGCCGTCATCGATCCCGCGCGCCACGCCGTCAGCGATACCGGCGCCAATCCCACCAGCCACTCCCGATGCCACGCCGTTTGCGAGGCCACCGCTGATTCCGTCATCGACATCTCGAGCACTGCCGACGCCAATGCCAGGAGCGAGCGACCTGTCCGGATCTTGGTGGACGGACTGCGCGCGCGCGTCTGATCGAAGCGTCAGCCATCGCAGCTGGACGCCGCCGGCGGCGACGATGAACAGGAGCGTCAGGGCGAGGGTCATGACCCAGCCAGGCGATCGCGGCTCGTCGGTCGGCGGAACCTGCAGGATACGGCGTACGCGATCGAGCAGCGGACCGCCGGTCGCGGCCATCGCCAACCTCGCCGAACCGGACCGCCACCCCTCGAGTTCGGCGAGCGCGCGTGCATAGCCAACTGCGTCGCCGCACAGCGCCACCGCTATCTCGTCGCAGCAATGCTCGCGTTCGGCACGGATCCGTCCGGACATCCACCACACGGCCGGGTGATAGAACAGCAGCGTCTCCGCGAGCGTCTGAAGAACATTGACGAGGTAGTCGTGTCGTCGAATGTGCGCGAGCTCGTGTGCCAGCAGCGCCTCGACCTGAGCGGGGGTCAGGACGGCGAGCGCAGCCACCGGCAGCAGGATCGCCGGACGCAGCCAGCCCACGACCGTCGGCACGTCAACCAGCGAGGATTCCACCACGTGCGCTGCGGCGGAAAGACCGAGGCGATAATAGGCCAGCCGCCGGCAGACGGACTGCCAGCGCGACGGGTACGCCTGCATCGCCGAACGATGCAGACGCTGGACGTGCCAGATGCCGCCTAACATCCGCACCAGAAGCAAGGCGACGCCGAACAACCAGACCACCGTGACTGCGGGCGCCAGGCGATCGACAACGGCGAGGTTGCTCACCGGCATGAGGTCGCCGCCAGGCGAACGCCGAGCGATCGCCCCAAGCGTCGCGTCCGGCGTCGTCGCCTCGCCGCGCCGGAGATGAATCGCGAAGCCGTCGCGCGATCCAGCGCGGACATCGGCACGAATGCCGGACTGCTCTGTCGAAGTCGATCCGGCGCCGAGCCACAGCGCACGTCCGGTGACGATTGGTGCGGCGACCATCAGCGCCAGGCCGGCGCCGGCCAACGCGTAGCGTACGGCGGCCGCCCGCCGCTCCGTCAGCCGGAGCGCAATTGCGGCACCGGCGGCGATCGCGCAGCCTTGCCAGACAAAATGAATCAGCGACCAGCCGGCGATTTCGAGCAGCGGCGTCATTGTGATCCTCCGGACTTTGGTTCGAGCAGCTTCCGGATCGCGGCCAGCTCGGCCGGCGAGGTTTTCGTCGCGGAGAGCGCCTGCAACACCAGCTTGGCGGCCGAACCGTCAAATGCGCGCTCGAGTAAATCCATCACCAGCTGGCGCTGGGTCTGATCCTCGGTATACGCAGGTCGATAGATATGGGTTCGCTCGGATTCGTCACGAACGACCAGTCGCTTCTCGGTCATGATCTGCAGGAGCTTGAGGACGGTGGTGTAGCCGATTTCGCGGCCCAGGACCTCGCCAATCTGACGGACGGTGCTCGGTCCCCGTGTCCAGAGCACACGGAGGATCCCCAGTTCGGCGTCGGTCGGCTTGCGGCGCGGCGTCTTCATGGTCCGGATTATCTACGACGATCTTCGTAGATGTCAATACGAACACCTTCGTATCTCGCCAAACCACCAGTACCGCCCGTAGTGTCCGGCTTCAGCCGGACCGCCGCAGCACCGCAGCCATCACCATGCTGCCGGTGACGTTCTCGGTGGTGCGGAACATGTCGGGAATCGTGTCCACCGCGAGCAGGATGCCGATGCCGTCGACCGGCAGGTTCGCAGCGACCAGCACCGGCACCATCGCGATGATGCTGCCGCCAGGTACGCCTGGCACAGCGAAGGTCGTCAGAATCACGGTGAAGACGATCGAGGCCAGCTGCGCCGGCGAGAGCGGGACATCGTAGAGCCGCGCGAGAAACAACACCCCGACCGGGATCGCGACGGCGGCGCCGACGCGAAACACGGACGCCGCCAACGGCAGAATGAAACGCGCGACAATCGGCGGCAGCTCGGCGCGCTCGGCGCTTTCGACCATCGCCGGCAATGCGGCCAGCGACGATCGCGACGCGAACGCCACCGCCTGGGCCGGCGCGCAGAATGACAGAAATGCCGACGGCGACAGGCCGCTCGCGATGATCCCGACCGGATAGAGGATGAGCACGCCGACCAGAAGCGTGAGCGCCACGACCAGGACGATGTAGGCCAGCACGGCGCCGGCGGCGGAGAGGCCGAGCTTCGACGCGAGCGGAACGGCGAGGGCAAACACGCCGATCGGCGCGAGCTCGAGAATCATCGCGACCAGCCGCTGCATCGCATCGGCGACGCCCTGCACGACCCGCAACACGGGATCGCGCCGTTCAGCGCCGACGCGCGCGAGCGCCACGCCGAAGAGGACCGAGAACACGATGATCGGCAGCATCAGGCCGTCTGCCGCCGACTTGAAAACATTCTGTGGAATGAGATCGATGAACCATTGGGACAGTCCCGGCGCGCTCGAGCCGCCCGCGATACCGGGTGCAGCCGATCCGCGCAGCGCCGTCGCGGCAGCGGGGTCGATATGGACCCGCGCCAGCACCGGCTGGGCGATCAACATCGCGAAAATCGTGGTCGCGAGCAGCAGGGCCAGCGCGATCGCGGCCGCGCGGATGCCGGCGCGGCCAAGCGCGCCGGTGGAGGCCATCGAGCCGACGCTGGCGACCAGCATCGTGACCACCAGGGGGATCACCGTCATGCGAATCAGGTTGATGAAGATGGTCCCGACCGGTGCCGCCACCGCGACGACTGTCGCCGCCACCGGCGAAGTGGCCCCGGCCAACGCCAGACCCAGCACGAAGCCTGCTGCCAGACCAATCAACACTCGCGTCGTCAATGACATAAAAAGATAAAAGGGCGGACCGTCTCCGATCCGCCCTCTCTCGAAATTTCAGATTTCAGAATTCAGATTTCAGATTCTTGGCTCACACTTCACACTTCTAACTTCTAACTTCTAACTTCTAACTTTAGTTATTGCCTCGTCCGCGGCCCATCATCGCGCGCTCGGTCGAGGGCGGGACGATGTTCTTGGAGCGGAGGTAAACGTAAGCCGTTCCGGCCATCTCGTTGCCGTGCACGATGACACCGTACAGCGACGCCGCGCGAGTCTGTTCGTTCGGGCCGGCTTTCACCATTTCGAGCGCGTTTGCGTCGGTCACCGCCGCGAACGCCTTGTCACAAAGCGCGAACGATTCCGCGAGGGCCTTGGTGATGTCGGCTTTGCTCGTCAGTTCCTTCTCGAGATTCTTGCCGGCCATCGGGTTGGGCACGCCGGTCAGGCCCGAGCACTGGCCGAACTGGCTCTGCGCGATGTGCGAAATCACCTGGCCGTAGGTGCGGGCTTCCGGCGTCGAGCCCGGCTTGAAGTTGTAGTCGGCTTCCGGCATCTTGTCGGCGGCCGCGGTGAAATTGGCTTTGATGCCGGCATAACCGCGCTGCAGGCTGGTGGCAAGATCCACTTTCTGTCCGCCCGCCGGCATTTGGGCGAAGACCGTCGACGCGCACAGGACAACGGCGGCAGACGTAAACGAGGTGAAACACTTCATTCGGATGCTCCTTGAAATAGAACCACTGCAGCAGGCCACTGTACGCCAAGCGTCTGACCGGGTTCAAGGGACGCGCGAGTCGCCGGCCGTTCCCACGCGAAGTTCGCCAGCCACCGACGCGTCGACGTCGGCCGCGGCGACCGCGAAGCGTCGCGACCACGGACGCGGCCGTCCGAATACGGACACCAGCGCCCGGTCCTCCGGTGTGACCGAGATGCCAACTAGCCGACCGAGGTCCCGTCCCATGCGACGGATGCGCGTGGAGCGACTCAGGAGCAGGACATCCCTCACGATCGGCATCGGCCCGACATCGAGCGACTCACGCAGTTCGACTTCCCCGTCTTCGTGCACCACGCTGATGGTCGCGAGCGGCTCGGATCGGATCTGCGGCCCCAGTTCGCCGTCGGCGCTGAAGATAATGCGCCTGATACGCAGGCCCAGCGGTTCGAGCTCGAACGCGGCCAGGCGTCCGGTGCGCCGCCCGTGTTCGCGGACGTACGACCCGAGCAGCAAGTCCATGGGAAAATTCTATGTGCCTCTTGACCCTCACGCAACGTCAGGGCTGATCATCTCTGACGAGGCAGCATGAATCGACCGACCGCCGCGGTGTATCGGATTCGGGAGTTTGCCGCGCTGGCCGGCGTCACGGTACGGGCGCTGCACCACTACGACCGGCTCGGGCTGTTGAAACCAGGCGGCCGTTCCGGCAGCGGTTACCGGCTGTATCGCGACAGCGATTTGGCCCGCCTCGAGCAGATCGTGGTCCTGAAGTTCCTCGGCTTGCCGCTGAAGCAGATCGGCCGGCTGCTGCAGCGCAAGTCGCCGCTGGCCGAGACCCTGCGGCGTCAACAGCACGTGCTGGCCGGCAAGCGCCGCCAGCTCGATCTGGCGATCGAGGCGATTTCACAGGCGGAACGATCGGTTCAAACCGGAACGGACCCGGATTGGGATCTGTTCAAACGAATCGTGAGGGAGATTGAAATGCAGAACAGCACCGACTGGTCGAAGAAGTACTACAGCCCGGAGGCGCAAGCCACGGTCGAGGAGCGCAAGGCGCTCTGGAATCCGGAACTGCAGGAGCAGGTGACGAAGCAATGGACCGAGCTCGTCGCCGACGTGACCGCCGCGCTCGGCGAAGACCCCGCTGGCCCGAAGGCGCAGGCGCTGGCGGTGCGCTGGAAACAGCTCGTCGCCGGCTTCACCGGCGGCGATCCCGAAGTCCAGAAGGGCCTGAACAAGATGTGGGCCGACAAGCAGAGCTGGCCTGCCGAGGAGCGGTCGCGATTTCAGATCGATCCCGGGGTACAGGAGTTCATCGTCACGGCAATGAAACACCTTTCGTGAACGATTCCCACGGACCGAAGGGCTTGGCGCGTTGATGGATTTGGAGGTAGCCTCGGCGGATATGACGCTCGAGGAATTCAAGGCAACCGTCAACGCGTCGAACCCGCCGTCCGTTTCCACGGCACTCCAGGCGCTCTGGTACGACGCGCACGGGGACTGGGAGCGCGCGCACGAAGTGGCCGACAGCGTTGAGAGCGAAGCCACGGCATGGGTGCATGCGTATTTGCACCGCAAGGAAGCCAAGCCGGACAACGCGTCCTACTGGTATCGTCTCGCGAAGCAGCCGGATGCGACCGGCTCGTTCGAGGCCGAATGGGATCGGATCGCAACCGTGCTACTCGGCAACGGCTGATCCGAGCAGTTCAGACGACCGTATGCACGCTCTCTCGGACCGCGTAGTGTCCGGCTTCAGCCGGACCTGGACGTCTCCGCGGTAGTGTCCGGCTTCAGCCGGACCTGACGTCTCCGCGGTAGTGTCCGGCTTCAGCCGGACCTTGCCATCTCACGACTACGGGATCGCCGTCATCGGCGCGATCGCGACCGATCGCCGACGACACTCGCGTCGTAAACGCGAGCGCACGCGAGGTCGAAGGGCCGCCGGCCACGACTCCGCCGATGCCGATGATGGCCAGCCCGCGGCACCTGTTCATCGAACCGCATCAGCTGGACTGAACATCCCAGCTAGGGAACGAGCAGCAACGGAATCGCGATACCAGCGAAGAACACGATCATGACCAACCATGACCACGGATTGCCAAGGTTTAGTGTGTAGCCCAAGCCCATCCGTTTTTCAACGAACAAAGTCGGATCGGCCCGATTGAAATATAACCGGCCCAGGATCCAGGACGAGTCTGGTGTGGTGTCTCCAATCGGCGGCGCTTCGAGAACGGCCGTTCGTCGCATCACGCGGACGAAGAAGGTCCCGACGATTAAGAGCGCAAAGGGAGCGATTCGAATCACGAGCGGAAGGCGCAGCTCACGCGCGTTCTCGGAGAACATCGCAACGAGAGTTGTCCACGCCAGTAAGACTGCCATCAAGTACGCCCATGCGAGCTGGGCTAACAGATTGATTCGTCGCACCAGTCGATACTGCTGGCCGTCATGCCCGGCCACGCGAGGCAGACGTGTCCAGTTCAGAACAGCGTATGAAGTGAAGAGAAGGGCAGCACAAGCGACGAAGCCAATCGCGAACCCTCGAAAGACTCCAGGGACAGACTTCGCCGTCCAGCCATCAGCCTTGCCCGCGAGGTTCCAATGCGTTGGAAACCGAACGGGAACGCTCGCCCAATTCAGTGCGACGTACGCGGCGGCCGCGAACAGAATCAGAAATGGACCGAGCTGACCAACCACTCCTCCAGGAAGACCGTCCCGCGGCCCAACGGCTGCCTCACGGATCGTCGTGGGTAGCGCCACGTGGGGACGAACAGCGCTCCATGCCCTCGCGAAGGCCAGGGATGCACCGATCGTTTGGCCCAACAGCATCGCACCAGAAACGAACGGCATCGGTGAAGTCACCACGATGGCGGCTGCAGCTATCGCAAGTAGCCACACCTCAACCGCATACCGGCGCGAGACCCTTCGCGCCAACGGCCCTTTGCGGAAAGCTTGAGAGACCGTTACCCCAAAGAAGATGTCCCGCCGCGTCGCGTGGGGCGCGAGGTGCGACGAAACGGCCACAAGCGCGATGAAGCCAAGCATCGTGCTCATCGCGTCACCTTCTTGAGTTTGCCAGCCGTCAATTCCGTCGCGACCGCTCGCATGGAGTCGGCGATCACTCCCGGCGCGAGCCCGGCCGCCTGCGCCTCCGCCGTCAACTCTCGCAAGCGCTGAACCCAGGAGGGCCGCACTTCTCGTGAAGGACGCGGTCGCGATCGATCTAGGACGATGGCTCCATGCCGGCGGCGGAGATCGAGCCATCCTTCCTCCGACAGCACGCGGTAGGCTTCCGCAACGGTGTTGTGGTGCACTCCGAGGTCGACGGCGAGGCGTCGCACCGTGGGAAGCGCGTCGCCAACGGGAAACACGCCGTCCACCAGGAATGCCCGAACGGCATTCGCGATCTGCCGATACACAGGCACGGAGGAGGCGAGATCGATTCGAATGACAACCACGGGTTTATTGTATGCTGTCTGCAGACAATAGACAGAGTCCGCCGGAAATGTCAACGTCGGCGCGTGAGGCGTGCGACGGTTGGTTAGACGGAGAGCGTCATGGTTGTTCGTGCTCGAATGCTTGCTCCAATGGCGGCAATTCTGTTCGCCAGCCGCGCCATTGCCGCGCCGCACCCGCAAGATGCCGAGCTCTCCGGGGATCTGCAGGGTTTTGTCGACGAACTGCGCTCGATGCAGCACCCGCCCGGTCTCGCCGTCGTGGTCGTCCGGAGCGATGGTCAGCCCGGGTCTACGTGAGCGGTGAACCGCGAATCGGCAAAGGCGATCCGAGCGCACCGGCGGACCGAATGGATCTCGGCTCGCTGAGCAAGGCCGTGACCGCAACCGTTATCGGAGCGCTCAGCGAACAACATCGGATGACGTGGGAGACCACGATCGGCCCGTCGATCGTCGTGATGCGACGACCCGGACACGTATGACAAAAAAGGGCGGGCCCCGAAGGACCCGCCCTTGTCTTGCCTTGCGATCTTTCCGACGCTGTGTGCCCGGCGACCTCTGCGTCAGCCGTCGTGATCTACGCGCACCCCGAGGTGTTGCCGCAGTTGCTGCACTTGTAGCAGGCGCCGCTGCGGATCATGATCGACGCCGCAGGTCGAGCACGGCGGCGCGTCTTCCTGATTCTGAATCGTCGAGTACGGACGTCGCTGCCGTCGACGTCGCCGGTGGCGCGGAGACCGCCGGCGCCGGCTCCGCCGACTGCGTCGGCGAGCCGCTGACCTCTCGAGCTCGCGGCCGTTGACGCCGGCGCGGAACTGCGCCTCGTTCGACAGGAACTTCGACGCCATCCACCGGAAGATGTAGTCGACGATCGACTTCGCGAAGCGGATCTCCGGGTTCCGCGTCATGCCCGACGGCTCGAAGCGGACGTGGCTGAACTTGTCGACCAGCGCCTGGAGCGGCACGCCGTACTGCAGCGCGTAGGAAATCGCCTGCGCGAACGCGTCGGCGAAGCCCGAGATCGTCGAGCCTTCCTTCGCCATCACGAGGAAGATCTCGCCCGGCTGGCCGTC
Organism: uncultured Acidobacteriota bacterium; assembly: GCA_963711765.1. Lineage (GTDB taxonomy): Bacteria > Acidobacteriota > Vicinamibacteria > Vicinamibacterales > CAVVIG01 > CAVQFC01. Next base: position 76,156 of record CAVQFC010000003.1, read on the forward strand.
CTCGAACAGGCCGACCGTGATGTAGCCCTCGTGGCCCGGCGATGTCGAACTTGTGCGTGATCGCCTGGCGCTCGTCCGGCAGCTTGCGCCGCATCGGGCTGGGTCACCAGCGCCGCCGCGGCCTGCCTGCGCGATCTCCGCCGCCGTCTTGTCCTTCGACGTGTTCAGCGGCTGCGTGCGCTTGCTGCCGTCGCGATAGATCGAGATCGCCTTCGCGCCGAGCTTCCACGACTGGATGTAGGCCTGCATGATCTCGTCGACGGTCGCCGTCCTTCGGCACGTTGACCGTCTTGCTGATCGCGCCCGAGATGAACGGCTGCGTCGCGCCCATCATCTTGATGTGGCCCATGTAGTGAATCGAGCGCTGGCCCTTCGCCGCCTTGAACGCGCAGTCGAACACCGGCAGGTGCGATTCCTTCAGCCCGGGCGCGCCTTCGATCGTTTCGTTCTCGTCGATGTAGTCGACGATCGCGTCGACCTGCGCCGGCGAGTAGCCGAGCTTCCTGCAGCGCCATCGGCACGGTCTGGTTGACGATCTTCATCAACCCGCCGCCGACGAGCTTCTTGTATTTCACGAGCGCGATGTCCGGCTCGACGCCGGTCGTGTCGCAGTCCATCATGAAGCCGATGGTGCCGGTCGGCGCCAGCACGGTCGCCTGCGCGTTGCGGTAGCCGTACTCCTCGCCGAGCTCCACCGCATCGTCCCACGACGCCTTGGCGGCGCTGTAGAGATCGGACGGGCACGTTGCGGCCGTTGACGTCGCGCATCGCGTCGCGATGCTTGCGCATCACGCGCAGGAACGGCTCGCGGTTCTTCTCGTAGCCGGTGAACGGACCGCCGTGGTCGCGCGCGATCCGCGCCGACTGCGCGTAGGCCTCGCCGGTCATCAGCGCCGTCAGCGCCGCGGCGTAGTCGCGGCCGCGCGTCGCTGTCGTACGGCAGGCCGCGCGACATCAGCAGCGCGCCCAGGTTCGCGTAGCCGAGGCCGAGCGGCCGATAGGCGTGGCTGTTCTTCTCGATCGCCGGCGTCGGATAGCTCGCGTTGTCGACGATGATCTCCTGCGCCGTGATCAGCGTGCGAATCGCCGCCTTGTAGCGACACGACGTCGAACTCGCCGTCGGCCTTCACGAACTTCATCAGGTTGATCGACGACAGGTTGCACGCCGAGTCGTTCAGGAACATGTACTCGGAGCACGGGTTGCTCGCGTGGATGCGATCGGTCTCCGGGCAGGTGTGCCACTCGTTGATCGTCGTGTCGAACTGCATGCCCGGATCGCCGCAGACGTGCGTGCCCTCGGCGATGAGCCGCATCAGCTCGCGCGCCTTGTAGGTGTCCATCACCGCGCCGTCGCGCACCGCCTTGGTCTCCCACGTCGCCGTCGTCGAGCACCGCGCGCATGAACTCGTCGGTCACGCGCACGCTGTTGTTCGAGTTCTGGAAGAACACCGACGAATACGCCGGGCCGGTGAACGAGCCGTCGTAGCCGGCGTCGATCAGCGCCCACGCCTTCTTCTCTTCCTCGACCTTGCAGTTGATGAACTCGACGATGTCGGGATGGTCGGCGTTGAGGATGACCATCTTCGCCGCGCGCCGCGTCTTGCCGCCCGACTTGATGACGCCGGCAAACGCGTCGTAGCCCTTCATGAACGAGACCGGGCCCGACGCCGTGCCGCCGCCGGCGAGCAGTTCCTTCGACGAGCGGATCGGCGACAGGTTGGTGCCCGTGCCCGATCCGAACTTGAACAGCATGCCCTCGGTCCGCGCCAGCGTCAGGATCGAGTCCATCGTGTCCTGGACCGAGTTGATGAAGCAGGCCGAGCACTGCGGCGCCTTCTCGAAGCCGCAGTTGAACCAGACGGGGCTGTTGAACGCCGCCTTCTGGTAGACGAGGATGTGCTTCAGGTCGTCGCTGAACGCCTGCAGGTCCTCGTCGCTCGCGAAATACTTCTGCGCGCGCGCCCACATCGGTGATCGTGTCGACGACGCGGCCGATCAGCTGCTTGACGCTGCGCTCGCGCTCCGGCGTGCCGATCTGGCCGCGGAAATACTTCGAGACGACGATGTTGGTGGCCTGCTGCGACCAGGCCTTCGGAATCTCGACGTCGCGCTGCTCGAACACCACCTCGCCGCGCTCGTTGCCGATCACGGCCGCGCGGAGTTCCCACTCGACCTCGTCGAACGGATCGACGCCGGCTTCGGTGAAGAAGCGCGGAAATGTCAGCCCGGCGGCGCGGCCGATCCTGCGTCTTCGCGCGCGGCTTGTCGGCATCAACGGTGAACGGCGGCGCGACGGCTCCGCCGCTCTCGACCGTCTGCTGGCCGGCACCCGCGGCCTGGTAGGCAGCGCGCTCTTTCATCTCTGTCGACTCCGTTCACTCCGAGGTCGGTCCCTGGATCGGCGACGATCGCCACCCGCCCCGGAAGCGACCCGTCGATGCATGTGTTGGAAAAACGTCGGCCGATCGGAACCGTATGACCTTTCGCGCACTCGCGAGAAAGCTGGGAGTTTCTCGCTCGTTCGCTGTGTCTCGGCCAGGCGGATCAATATGCGCTCGGTCAGCAGGTTTGTCAAGCGTGTAACACCACATATTGTGCTCCTCTTTTAGGTCACTCGCAAGATGTTGACATCTGGATTCTGTCTACCGTCCGAGCCTGCTGCAGCCGCAGCGTCGCGGCTTTTTCGGCCAGATTTTTCGCCAACACCAGGTTCTTGACGCGCATCGCTTCCTCGGCCTGCTGATGAAGCGCTTGGCGGTGTCGTACTGCGTGCGCGCGTCCGCGTTCAAGCGTGCGGTAGTCGATGCGGTTGAGATCGCTGGTGGCCGGGCCAGCGAGGCGCGAATTCCGCGTTCGACTTCGCCCTCGGCCTGCGTCGGCGTCGGTCTGCAGCGTGGCCGTGCGGCTTGGGCGGTTCCTCGGCCGCCTTCGGCCGGCTCGGACGGCGCCGGCTCGGGCTTGAGCGGCTCCGGCTTCGGCGCATCCGGCGCGAGGCTGTTGCGCGCGGCGCCGGCCGCGTCAGCGCCGGCGCGCTGTGCGCCGGTTCTCGGGACCAGCGGCACCGGCGGCGGCGCTTCGGCATCGATCGGCTCGACGTCGCGCGGCGGCGGCGCCGGCACGTCGAGCGGCGGCGCGTCCGCGGCCGTCCTGCGACCGTGTGCGCTGCAGGCAGCCGCGCACATCGGCAACAGCAGCAGCGCGATGCGCGCAGTACCGCGCGGTGTGCGCGAGAGAACGGCACCAGAGTCGCTCGCGGTGGAACGTCATCATGCTTGTGGCAGGAGGACGCGGAACGTGGTTCCGCTGCCGGGCGTCGACTGTACTTCAATCTCGCCGTCGTGCATCTGCACGGTCCGGTAGACCATCGACAGCCCGATGCCGCTGCCCTTCTCCTTGGTCGTGAAATACAGATCGAAGATCCGCTGCAGGTGCTCCGGCTGGATGCCGACGCCGGTGTCGGCGAACGCGATCGACACGCGGCGTCCCGCGGCGCGGCGAACGCTCGGTCTCGCACTGGATCCGCAGCGTGCCGCCGGTCGGCATCGCCTGACAGGCGTTGAGCGCCAGGTTGAGGAACGCCTGTCGCAGCATCGCCGGGTCGCCGTTGACGTCGCGGCGCGCCGGTGCACTCGCCGATCAGCTCGACGCGCGCGCGGTCGGCCTCGGGCCGGACGATCGGCGATGACCTCGTCGAGCAGCGGCGCGCAGCGGCACCGGCTGCAGCTTCAGATCCTCGGGACGCGCGAATTTCAGGAACCCCTGCACCACCTCGTCGAGCCGGCGGATTTCGTTGGCGATCACGTCGACGTGCTGCATCGCCGCGCCGCGATCGACCGGCGCCTCGGCGACCGACACCGCGGCGGCGCCGCCGCGTACGCCGATCGCGGCAGTGCGTGCCAACCTGCTGGCGCAGCAGCTCGAGGTGGATCATCATCGCGTTCAGCGGATTCTTCACTTCGTGCGCCACGCCCGCCGAGAGGCGCCCGAGCGCCGCGAGCTTGCGCGAGTAGCGCATCGTCGACTGCACCTGGCTCAGGTACTCGACGTTGCGCGCGATCAGCATGATCGCCGACCAGCTCACCCTTCGGGTCGTTGATCGCGTGCGTCATCACCAGACGCTCGCCGCTGTCGCCGAACACGGCCGAGAGCGGACCGCGGGAGTGCCCGCCGACCAGCGTCTGCTCGGACAACCGGCGCAGCGGGTGATCGGCGGCGAGCAGGCTGTCGAGCAGCACGCCGGTGGCCGCCTGCGGGCAGCAGCGTCCGCATCGCCGGGTTCGCGAACAGCAAGCTCGCCGCGCGCGTCGACGATGCCGACCGCGTCCTCGAGGTGCTCGACCGCCGACTCGAGGTTGGCCATCTGGCCGGCCATCTGCGAGCGATCCGCTGACAGCTGTTCGCTGACGGTGTTGAACGACGTGCCGAGCTCGCCGAATTCGTCGTGCTGAGTCGAGGTTGAGACGGACGCCGAGCTCGCCGCGGCCGAGGCGCGTCAGGCCGCTGCGGATCACGTGAATCGGCCGCAGCAGCGAGCTGCGCGAGCAGCATCGCGACGAGCACCGCGACCGCCAGCGCAGCAGCGCGGTCGCCACCGCGCCGGCCGAGCGAATCGGTCAGCTCGCTGCCGGATCAGCAGCGTCGAGACGCCGATGCGGATCGATCCGAACTGCTTGTCGCCGAGCAGCAGCGGCTCGCACGAACTCGAGGTTGCGTGCCCTGGCCCGTGTAGATGGCGCGGACCTGCCGCCACCAGCGCTGCGCGACAGCACGGCGCGGAGGTCGCCGCCAGCCGGCAGCGGCTGTCCTTCGAGCGCCGGATCGGCGTGGACCGACGGCCTTGCCGTCGAGATCGGCGATCGCCGCGAACGTCACGTTCTTGGCGAGCAGGCTGGCCGACGAGAATCGAGCGCAGCCCCGGGTCGCGCCGCAGCGCTTCAAACGGATCGACGCCGGGCACGATCACCTCGCGCGCGCGGCTGTAGATCGCGCTCGGCGAGCAGTTCCGCGCGCGCGCCTGGCTCTCCGCCAGGCTGACCCGCGCCAGATTCGACAAGATTCAGGACGCTCAGCACCACGACCACCGCTCCAACGATCGAGGTGACGCCGAGGACCTGCTTACCTTTGATGCCTAGACGCATAGAAATGGGGCTCGGGTCTGGAGGCCAGGGTCTGGAAGAGCCCAGCGCCGGCGCGGCCAGCCCCCAGCCCCAAGTCTCCAGCCCCTACTCAGTTCTCTTCGGCCGCAGCCGCAGCTTGTTCAACTTGTTGTGCAGCGTCTTCAGGCTGATGCCGAGGATCTCGGCGGCGCGCGTCTTGTTGTCGCGGGTGTGCGCGAGCGTCATCACGATCAGCCGCCGCTCGGCTTCCTCGACCGTCGTGCCGGGCGCGAGCGCCACCTGCGGCTGCTGCTGCACCGGCGGCTCTTCGACCAGCGTCGGCGGCAGATGCTTCGCCTCGATGAACGGACCCGGGCGCGAGAATCGTCGCGCGCTCGATCACGTTTCGCAGTTCGCGCACGTTGCCCGGCCACGCGTACTGCTCGAGCATCCGCATCGCCTGCTGTTCGACGCCGGCGATCGCCTTCTGATTGCGCGCGTTGAACTCGTTGATGAACGCCTGCACCAGCAGCGGCAGATCTTCCTTGCGCTCGCGCAGCGTCGGCAGCCGGAACGCGAACACGTTCAGCCGATAGTAGAGATCTTCGCGCAGCTTGCCCTTCTGCACCGCCTCGACCGGATCGATGTTGGTCGCGGCGATGACGCGGACGTCGACCGACTGCTCGGTCGCGTCCGCCGAGCCGCCGGAACGTGCGCTCCTGCAGCACGCGCAGCAGCTTGACCTGCGTGGCCGGCGTCATCTCGCCGATCTCGTCGAGGAACAGCGTGCCGCGATCCGCGAGCTCGAAGCAGCCCTGCCGCCGATCCGCGGCGCCGGTGAAGGCGCCCTTCTCGTGACCGAAAATCTCGCTCTCGAGCAGCGTTTCGGGAATCGCGGCGCAGTTGATCGCGACGAACGGAAACGTCGCGCGCGGACTGAGCTGGTGCATCGTCTGCGCGACCAGCTCCTTGCCGGTGCCCGACTCGCCGGTGATGAGCACCGACGCCCGGTCGGCGCGGCCTGCTCGACCACCTGATAGATCTTCCGCATCTCCGGGCTGTTGCCGATCAGCGGGCCGAACGTGCCGTGCTCGCGCAGCTGACGCCGCAGCGCCTTGACCTCGCGCATCGTCTCGAGCCGCTCGACGATCTTGTCGAGCAGGATCTTCAGCCGCTGGATGTCGATCGGCTTGGTGAGGTAGTCGTAGGCGCCTTCCTTCATCGCCTCGACCGCGGTCTCGACCGTGCCCTGCGCCGTCAGCAGCAGCGTCGTGACGTCGGCGCCCTGCGCCTGCAGCGCGCGCAGCAGCGCGAGGCCGTCCATGCGCGGCATCACCAGGTCGGTGATCACGATCGCCGGGCGGAAGTCGTGACCTTCTCGAGCGCTTCCTCGCCGTCGCCCGCAGACTCGGCGATGAAGCCCCAGCTCGTGACGAGTTGCTCCAGCCCGACGCGCGCGGCCGCATCGTCTTCGACGATCAGCACCCGCTCGGACGTGACCGCCTGAGTGTCGTCCATCGTGCCGGTCTCGCCGGCCATCGTGGTCGTCATTCGTTGAGCCTGAACCATGTCATTTTTACATTCTGGCTGCCGATGTCCCCGGATGCAAGCTGAACGTTCGAATCTTTTTGTTGGCTGTCCGCTTGCCGCGGGACAGCGGCCGGGGATTACAGCCCGACGCCCGGAGTCTGAAATCGGTCTGCACTACTCTTAATGTCTGGTGTTGCCGGATTCCGCTCCCGAATCGCCCGATCGTCAGCCTGAAACCGACCCGGGGGCCATCTCTCCCAATCCCGACGCCGCCGGCCAGCGTATCGTCGCGCTGATTGAAGTGGTGCTCTGTTCCGACTTCGTGACGCAGATCGCTGTCGGCGGCGCGCTGGCGGCGCTCGGCGTTGCCCCTTACGTCAAGGGGACGATGAGGTTGAGCGTGCCGTATGTGGTGGCGCTTTCTTTCGGCGACGCGGCGCTGCTGATCGGCTTGATGCTGACCATCCTCCGCGCGCACGGCCAGAGTCCGCGTCAGGTATTTCTCGGCAGGCGGTCGGTGATCGTGGAGGCGCTGCTTGGCCTGCCTCTCACGTTCGTCGCATTCGGCATTGCGGCGGCCGTCCTGCTCTCGGTGCTGCGCTTCGCGCCGTCGCTCCATACGGTCGCCGAAAACCCGCTCCAAAGCATGCTGCAGACGCCGCGGGATGCGTGGCTGTTCGCGCTCGTCGTTGTGGTGGCGGGCGGCGTGCGCGAAGAGATGCAGCGCGCCTTTCTGATGAATCGTTTCGAGCGATGGCTCGGCGGCGGCCGCCTCGGCGTCCTCATCACCAGCATCGGCTTCGGCGCCGGTCACCTGACGCAGGGGGTGGACGCCGCGATCGCGACCGGACTACTGGGGGCGTTCTGGGCCGTGATGTATCGGCGCCGCCGTTCCTGCGTGGCGCCGATGGTGAGTCACACGGCGTTCGACCTGCTGCAGATTGTGCAGTTCTTCGGCCGCGGCTAGCGCACCGGACTTCGTGTGGTGCGGCCTTTCAGGCGCGACACCGACCGCGCCTCCGCGCTACGACCCCAGATAGAGATCGACCACGTCGGCGCGGCGGCGCAGTCCCGTCATCCATTCATCGATGAGCGCCTGACGCCGATCCGGCGCGGCCGCGAATCGCTGTGACAGGTAGCCCGCCATGCGCAGGTTCTGCCGCAGGGTCTCGCGCAGATGGAGCTCGTCGATCCCCGATCGGACGAGCGCGGCGTCGAACGCATCGGCGGACGCGAAGCGCTCGCGAACCACGCGCATCTGCTCGTCCACGGCCGCCGTGGTCGGTTCAGGCGGCGCGTAGCGGTCCACTTCGGCCAGCACGAGCGCGCGGTCGATCAGCCTGGTCAGCACCGCGCGGATCGGATCGCCGGCCGCCGGCAGCGGCTCGAGCCCGAGATCGCGCGCCGCGTTGACGTCGCTGAGCGTGATCAGCTGACCGGCGACGACCGCCAGCACCCGATCGATCATCTCGGCACGTACCGTGAGCGTCGCGCAGACGACCGCAAGCACAATTCCAGTCAGCGCGTCGCCAATCCGAACTCTTCGTCCTGACATCCGAAACCTTCGTCTTGAAATCCGAAACCTTCGTCTTGAAATCCGAAATCTGCCGTCTGAAATCTGAAATCTCATGATCTAGAACGCCTGCCCGAAGCTCACATACCAGGCGGTCGGCGACTCGCCGGGCTGCGGATGGATCTTGAATCCGAGATCGATTCGAATCGGACCGACCGGCGACTTGTATCGCACGCCGCCGCCGACCGCGCTGCGCAGTTCGGTGAAGTCGATGAACGACGCGCGGGCGAAGACGTTGCCGGTGTCCACGAAGCCGACCACGCCGAGGCCGCCCTGCACCGGGACCCTGAGCTCGGCGTTGAAGATCACCAGCCCGTCGCCGCCGATCGGAAAGCCGTCCACGTTGATGGTGTCGTGAATCAGGTCCGGCGGAATGTGCCGCACACCCAGGGCGTCGAGCGCAAAGCCGCGCACGGTGGTGTCGCCGCCGGCGAAGAACCGTTCCGGCTCCGGAATCGGATCCTCGAAGTTGAACTCGGCGGCGAGACCGACGCGCGCGCTTCCCGCCAGCACGATGCCGTTGGTGTGCGGCAGCAGGTGAAATCCCTGGGTGGTGAAATACGACTTCACGAACCCGACCTGCGATCCGATCGCCTTGGCGGCGATCTGCCCGCTCGCGCTCAGGTAGAGCCCCGATCTGGGGTTGAACTGATCGTCGCGGGTGTCGTCAACCAGCGACCCGGTAAACGACGACAGCCGCAGCGGCTCGGTCGAAAACAGGCGATCGATGAGCGGGTCGGACTCGGCGATCTTGACCTCGAGCAACTCGGTCCGCTGCAGCTGATAGGAGCCGGTCGCGCTCAGCGACCGGGTCAGCCGCTTGGAAATCTGCGCGCTCGCGCCGGCTCGCCGGTAGTTGAAACTCGAGCGGATCTGCTGTTCGATCGTCACGTTCACGAGCGCGTCGAGCGGCGTGTCGAACAGGTGGGGCTCGCGGTAAGTGCCGACCAAGCGGTACTCGGTGAGCCCGTAGGTGTTGCCGGTCGGCACCGGCGTGTCATTGGCGTCCACCGATCCCTTGGGATGGAGGCTGACGCTGGCGAACATGTTGAGCGATCGATTCTTGCCGAACAGGTTGCGCCGGCTGATTTCGAGCGAGGCGCGCGGCGCCGCCTCGTAGACCTGATCGGCGTTGCCGGTGATCGCGTTGGGAACGGTGATGCGTCCGATTTCGAAGCCGCCGCCGTAGGCGACGGTGGTCGGCGGCGCTTCCTCGATGGTGACGAGCAGGTCGCGCGTGTTCTCTTCGCCGTGCGGCAACTCGGTGATCTGGACGCGGTGGAACAGCCCGAGCTCGGTCAGGCGCCGCTGGCTGTCGTTGATCGCGTTGACGCTGAACGGCCCGCCCTGTTTGACCTGCAGCTCGCGTTCGATGGTTTCGGTGCTGGTCCGCACGTTGCCGACAATCAGGATGTGCTCGATGAAGATCTGCGGGCCTTCGCGGACCGCGAACTGCACCGTGACGTGGGTGTCGTGCTCGCTGAACTGCGGCGCGACGTCGATCGTGGCGCTCCCATAGCCGAGGTTCTGGTAACGGACCTGCACCCGATCGCGGTCCGCGGCCATCTGGCTCGGCACGAACGGCGCGCCCGGCTGGAGCGCAATCGACCCGGCCAGGGCGGTTTCGTCGATGGCGACGTTGCCGGTGAAGGTGACGCGGTCCACCACCGACCGCACGCCTTCGGTAATCGCGATCGTCACCGCCACCGGCACCGGCGTGACGAGGGGCGCAACCGCCTGGACCTCCACCGCGGGCCGCGCCGTTGCCGACGCGTAGCCGCGGCGCCGGTAGAAATCCTGAACCGCCGCGGCGTCGGAGTCGAGCCGCTCTTCGGAGAATGGCTGGCCGGCGTGGAGCCGGAGGAGCGGCTCCAGTTCGGCCTGGCTCACCTCGGCGTTTCCCGACAGGTTCAGCGTCGACACCCGGTATTGCCGGCCGGCTTTCACGTCGAAGGTAATCAGCAGCTCGCCCTGACTCTCTTCCCGCGAATGCGCAGCCGTCGCGTCGCGATAGCCCTGCGCCCGCAGCATCTCTTCGATCCGGTTGCTCGAGTCCTCCAGCAGATCTTCGTCCACCGAACCCTCGCGCTCGACCGGCACCAGGTCCTCGCGCTTGGTGGACGGCAGCGGATCGCCGGTGAATTTGACGCGCACCAGCGGTCCCGGCGCGACGGTCACCGTGATATTGGCGACACGATCGTCATCGACCAGCTCGACGACCGGCACCACCTGGGACTCGTAGTAGCCGCGCTTGCGGCGTTCCTCGACGTATTTCTCGATGCGCGCGTTCAGCGCCTCGCGCCGGTACGGCGCGCCGCTGGTCAGGCGCAATCGGGACAGGAATTCCTCGGGTGAGACAGTGGGACGGCCCACAATCTGCACCTGTCCGATCGCGGTGCGCGGCCCGGGCTCGATCATGAATACCAGCGTCGCGTGTTCGGGGGCATGCGCGACTTCCGGGTGCGGCGTGATCGAGGCGCGCAGATACCCTTCTTCGCGCAGCTCGTTGCCGATGATGCGGGTCATGTCGGCGAGCCGACCGAGCGGCGGCGACGCGCCGTAGCGATCGACCACCGCGCGGCGCAGCTGCCCGATGTCCACGCCGGGCACGTTGAGCGGGCCGGCGAAGCGAATCCGGGTGACCGGATGAATCGGCACCAGGTCGTACCGGAGCACGACGCGACCGTCCTCGAGCGTGGCGTCGACGCGCACATCCTCGAACCGACCCAGGCTGAACAGGTGCGCGATGCTCTCGCGCACCTGCGCCATCGACAGCGGTTGCCCGGCCATCGTCTCGACGACCTGCGTCAGCAGCGGATCGGTGGTCTCGCGTCCTTCGGTCAGCAGACGCACCGACGCAACAGTGCGGCCGAGATAGTCGGTGACTGCGGCGCCAGCGCGACGCTCGCCGCCGGCAAGCATGAGGACCAGGAAAATCGCGCGCGCAATTGTCGTCCGCCTGACCCGCGATCGCTCAATCGCCGATCGCCGCATCGCCGATCGCCGATTCGTCAAAACACGTGCCTCACCCGGAACTCGAGCGCGTAGGTCTGCGAATCCTCGTTGCGCGACAGCACCCAGGCCATCCGCTCGCTCTCGTCGTACTCGAGCAGGATCAGCTGATCGTTGACGGAGGTATTCACGCTGCGCGAAAACGTCAGGTAGATGCGCTCGGAGATGCGCTTGCCGATGGTCACGCGCGCGGTCGGGTTGAGCCGGGCGGTCTGCTGGTTGAGCTGATTCGGATCGACGAACGACGGCGTCACCTGAAAGTTGTCGACGCCGAGCGTCTGCTCGACGACCCGGCCGACTTCGGAGGACAACGGTCCGGCGATCGCCTGGGTGGCGCGGGCGGTGAGAATGTCGGCCTGCGTCTGATTGGGATTCAGCGCCCGAAGTTCAGGCGCGGTGTCCTGGGTGCCGCGCCGGACGTCGCTCAAGAGCAGCGCCAGCACGTCCGCGGTCGGCAGCCACGGATCCGAAGTGATGCTCGGCCTAATCTGCTCGCTGGTGCCGGCAAAGCCGACCGTCACGTGATAGGTCTGTCCGGGCACCCGCACGTTGGTTTCGGCCTCGACGTCGAAGAAGGGTTCGATCTTGGTCGGGTTGGTAAAGCCGATCGAGCCGCGCGTGATCCGGTAGCGCAGGCCTTCGAAGGTGACCTCGCCGCGTTCGATGTCGGCGTGCCCAGAAATCACCGGATGATCGTAGGTGCCGCGGAGCGTCAGATCGGCGTTGGCCACCATCCGCGCGAGGTTGTTCTCGACGCGCAGGGTCGACGGCACCAGGATCTGGACGTCCAGCTTCAGCGGCACGATCGCCGGCGCTTCGCTCGGGCCGCCGCCACTGGCGGCGGCAGCCCGGGACGCCGCGATGTCGAAGATATTTCCCGGCGTGTCGATGCGCCGGCTCCAGAGCGCGTTCTTCACCGTTACCAGGCCGGAGAGCGTCGGCGCCTTGACCGTGCCGCTGACCGCGAGATCCATGTCCACGACCGAGCGGATACCTTCCGGATAGCGCAGGTGCATGTCCTCGCCGCGCGCGGTGACGTTGAGGTCGGTCGGCACATAGCCGTCGAACCCGATGCGGCCGCCAAACCGCACCTGCCCGCCGCCCATCGTCGCCGCCACATCGTCGAGTCGAATGCCGCCTTCGTCGAACTGGATTGTGCCGTTGATCGCGTCGAGTGCGTTCGGCAGCGACAGGTGACGGAGCCGGCCGTTCACGATCGTGGCGTTGCCGGAAAACTGGGGACGCCGCAGCGGGCCGTCGATCGACGCCGTCAGCTGCGCGCGCCCGGACGCGCGCACGTTGCCCGGATACAGTCCCTGCAGGATGCCGAGGTTGGCGTCACCGGAGGCGCGAACGCGGACCCGATCGTGGTCGAGGTCGACCGAGCCGAACACTTCGAGCCGGGTGCCGTCCCCTTCGAACTTCAGCGGCGCCGCTTCGGTGCCGAGCCGCACCTGACGCTTGTCGAGCGCCACGTGCAGCGGGCCGGCGTTCCTCACGGCGTAGTCGAGCAGCCGCATCTCGAGCGCGTCGACGGTGCCGTCAACGGCAAGATGATTGAAGTCCGACAGCTCGCCGACGACACGGATCGATCCGCTGGCGACAGCGGTGGTGAACTCCGACAGGCTCGGCTCGAACACCCGGACGTAGGGATCGAGCGAGCTGTCATGAAAGCGAAACGTGATCTCGGCATCCGCCTTCGGCGGTCAGAGCGATGTGACCGGTGCCGGTAATCGCCAAGCGCGGCGACGCGGCATTCACTTCGCCGCTCAACTCCTTGCCGCGCAGCGCCAGCGTGCCGGTGACCTGGCCGACGCTCTCGTCCGCCGACCGCGAAGTTGTCGACGCGGAACCTGACGTCGTTGCGCGGCTGATCGAACGTGCCGCTGCCGCTGGCGGTGAACTCGGCGACACCGGTCAGCGGCGCGCTGCTGGTCGTGAGAAATGCGAGGCGCTCGACCGGAATCTGCCGGCCGTCGGCGTTGAACGAATAGGTCGAATCCCAGCCGACGAACGCTGCGCCGGTCACCGCGCCGGTGTCCTTGGCGAGCGTCAGGTTGTCGAGCCGGACGCCTGAGCCGTCGAAGCGCACCGACGCGCTCATCTTCTGGAACGGCTCCTTGTAGGCGACGCCTTCGTCGATCGACATCGCGCCGAAGCCGATCGGACGCTCGTAGCGGCCGGTCAGGTGAAACTCGCCGGACACCAGGCCTGACACCGGATAGTCGTCGGTACCGAGCGCGTGCCGCAGGCTGTCGATGTCACGGCGGGTCAGCCGCATCCGCGTGTTGATCTCCTCGCCGCCGTCGTCGCGCGGGTAGCCCAGCGCGAATCGTCCGTCGGCGCGGATCTCTGAATCACCGTGACGGACCACCCCGTCGGTCACGGTGACGTAGCCGTCCTCGACGACGATGCGGGCGGAACCGTCGCCCCAGAGTGTGTCGAAGGCGCGCATGCCCTGGCCGGTGAAGGTGCCTTCGATCCGCGGATCGCGAAACGCGCCGGTCATGGCGCCGTCGAACTGTCCACGGCCGCCGAAGAGCACCGGCCGCTTCGGCGACCCGAAGTCGGAGATGATGCCCGCCAGCAGCTGATCGCTCTCCTGCCAGTCGCGGCTGGTGACGTGAAACGGCAGGCGCGAGGCGTTGCCCCACTCGGTGCTGCCCGCGAACGAAACATACGTGCGCTCGGTTGCGAATCGCCCGTGGTCGATCGTCAGCGTCGTCCGGCCCATAGCTGTAGGTCAGCTCGGCGGCGACCGGCAGGTGAGCCGGCAGCGCCAAAGTCGTGAACGGGCCCCACTCGGCGCGGGCGTCCTCGGCGTCGGCCGGCGACGCGGTCATCGGCGTCACGCCCGGCGGCGGCGCGATCACGAGGTGGCCTTCACCGCGATGCTGCGAAAAATCGCCGGACGGCCACTCGAGCAGATTGGTGAGCGAGCCGGCGCCCGCGAAACGCAGTCCGCTCAGTTGTTCGAAGTCGCTCAACTTCGCGACGTCGACATTCGTCAACGTCGTGCCGAATCGGTGCGTCGGTGGCGTCGGCGAACCAAACGGCTTGATGTTGTAGGTGAACTGCGCGTCGCCGCCCAGGAACTTCGAACCGGCGTTCCAGACCTCGAAGGATTCGCGTGTCCAACGCAGCGATCCATACAGCGCGGGGAAGCGGTACTCGTTGAGGCCTGCGAGCTCACTCCTGAAGGTGCCGGTGAGGTCGCGATCGGTTTCCTCGCCACGCTTGATCAGCCGGAAGATCCCGGTGAAGTCGCCGTCTCCGGTCAGATCCCACTGGGCATCCTTGAAGAACAGCCGGCGCATCCGCGGAAAATTCACGCGCGAATGGACGGTGTAGGTCTGCGCCGGCCAGTGCGCCAGATCGACCTCGCCCCGGGCCAGCGTGGACGCGCCGTCGGTGTCGAGGTCGATGCGGCCGAGGCGGATGTGCGAACCGTCGATCACGAACTCGGCCTTCATCTTCGCCGCCATCGGCACGAAGTCCTGGATGGCAACGGTGCCGTCGGTGAACGTGGCGACGCCGTGATAGTTGGGCAGGTTCTGGATGTTGACGTCGAGATTGCGGCAGATGACGCCCCACGGCGTTTCGTGGTCCTCGAACGAAAACTGGCCGCGGTAGGCGCGCAGCCAGCGCAACGTGACCGTCACCGGTCGCGGCCCCGACGGCTTGCCATCGTCGTGGTTGAATCGCGGGAAGTTGTGCGCGCCGTCCCACCGCTCGACCAGCATCTGCCAGTCGGTCATCTCGACCGACGAGATGGTGATGTCCGGCTTGCGCGCGAAGGCGGGAATCCAGTCGAGGCCAAGTTCGATCCGCTTCGCCGTGAAGAATGGACGATCGCCCTGGTGCAGGCCGTCGATCTGGAGACCGGTGACCAGCACCTTTCCGGTCAGCAGACGGATGTGCAGCCCGCCGATGTGAAGCGGACGCTCGATGTACGCGGACCCCGCGGTCTCCGCGCGCTGCCGGACGCGCGGGTCCGAGATCGATCGTCACCGACGCCACGATCGACGCCGCCAGCAGCGCGACCAGGATCGAGAGGCAGTAACCGGCGTAGCGAAGAGCCTGGCGGGCGCGAGAACGCGTGAACACCTTCACTGAATGACGACGAGCAATGCGCCGGCCTCCACCGAGAGACCCTCGCGAGCGTGAACTTCGGTCACGACCCCGTCGCGGCCGGCACGCAGCTCGTTCTCCATCTTCATCGCTTCGACCACGACCACCGGCTGACGCGCGGTCACGCTGTCGCCCGGCTTGACCAGCAGGCGGACGATTTTGCCCGGCATCGGCGCCATCACCCGGCGCGGACCGGATCCGCCACCGGCGGCGTCCTCCTTACGACCCCAGCGGCGGCGACCGTTCAACGTCACCGCCACCGGCGTCGCGTCCGACCCGCACCGTCAGGGCGCCGGCGGCGTCAGCCGCCACCGTCACTTCGTAGCTGTGGACCTCGTGGTTCGGCGCGGTGCGGTCGATCAGCAGCGACAGCGTCTGCGCGTCGATCCGCGCGGCGTCGACGTGCCGGGTCCGACCGTCGACGGTCACCGCGAAACCTCCACCCGCCCCGGTCGCGCGCGCGACCGAAACCTGGCGCAGTTTGCCACCGACCTCCACGTCGTACTGCATCAGCGGAGTCCGTCCAGCCGCGCCTGGGTGCGCCAGCGGCGCGGCCCCCAGGTTCTCGGCGCGCGGAGCCGCGACCGACGACCCGGAGTTCGTCGACATCGCCGCCTGCAGCGCGGCGCCGATTGCCGCCAGTTCCTCGGCCTCCGCGGAGGGTTCGACGAACGGCCGCCCGTTTCGCGATTTCAGCTCTTCGTCGAGATACGTCGTATGAAAACGTCCGTCGACGAAGGCGGGCTGATCGAGCAGCCACGAGAAGAACGGCAGCGTCGTCTTGATCCCGGTGACCGATATTCGGAGAGCGCGCGTCGCATGCGCGCGATCGCGAGCGGCCGATCCTCGGCCCACGCGACCAGCTTCGAGATCATCGGGTCGTAGAAGATCGGCACGTCGAGTCCGGCGCTGGCGCCGCTGTCGTCGCGAATGCCCGGTCCGCCAGGCACGCGCAGGTGGGTGATGCGTCCGGGTGACGGCAGGAAGCCGTTGTCTGGATCTTCCGCGTAGATGCGGCACTCGATGGCGTGGCCGATCGGCGCGAGCAGGCGTGCCGGATCGAGGTCGAGCCGTTCGCCCCGTGCGAGGCGAATCTGCCAGCGCACCAGATCGACGCCAGTCACCATTTCGGTAATCGGATGCTCGACCTGCAGCCGCGTATTCATTTCGAGAAAGTAGAACTGCCCGTCTTCGTCGAGCAGGAACTCGATCGTCCCGGCGTTGGTATAGCCGACCGACCGCGCCACCGCGCCGGCCGCCGCCGTCATCGCGGCGCGCAGCGCGGGCGTCACCTGACCGGACGGCGATTCCTCGACCACTTTCTGGTGCCGGCGTTGGATCGAACACTCCCGCTCGACGAACGGGAGCACCGTGCCGTGCGTGTCGCCGAGCAGCTGGACCTCGATATGCCGCGGCCGCGTGAGTTGCCGTTCGAGATAGACCGAGGCGTCGCCGAATGCCGTCGCCGCCTCCGAACGCGCGGCGCGGACCGCGCCGGCGAGATCGGCCGGATCGGCGACCGAGCGCATGCCTTTGCCGCCACCGCCCGCCACCGCCTTGACCAGCAGCGGGTAGCCGATCGCCGTCGCGATCGCGGCAATCTCCTGCTCGGGCACCTCCGCGCCCAGCGGTGCCTCGGTCCCGGGGACCACCGGCACGCCGGCACGTTTCGCCGCGGTCCGCGCCGCGGTCTTGCTGCCCATCGTCTCGATCGCTTCAGCTGTCGGACCGATGAAGGTCAGGCCGGCGTCGCGCACGGCGGCCGCGAACTCCTCGTTTTCGGCCAGGAAGCCGTAGCCGGGATGGACGGCGTCCGCGCCCGACCGGCGAGCCGCGTCGAGCAGTCGATCGATGTTCAGGTAGCTCTCGCGCGGTGCGCTCGGGCCGATCGCGTACGCCTCGTCGGCGAGCCGCACGTGGAGCGCCGGCCGATCGCACTCGGAATACACCGCGACCGGCGACACCGCCAGCTCGCGGCACGCACGAATGATCCGAACCGCGATTTCGCCGCGGTTCGCGATCAGGATTTTCTGGATGGATCGGGGTGGCAGAAACTCGTCCTTTGTTCTTCGACCAAGGATCATTCTATCGTCAGCGTAGCGGCGGCGTGGCGGTGGGCGGACGACGGTGATGGGTCGCCTGTTCGTATGAATAGGCAAGCGCCATCAGGTGGGCTTCGCTCCAGGGCCGGCCGAAAAACTGCAACCCGGCCGGCAGCGTCCCGCCCCGGGTGAACCCCATCGGGACGGTAATCGCGGGAAAGCCGGTCGTCGGCGAAAAGAGCTGGTTATTATCGCCGGCCGGCGTGTTGAGGTCGCCGATCAGCCGCGGCGGATTGCTCCAGGTCGGGTAGACGAGCGCATCGAGTTGCTTTCCGTCCATCAACGCCAGGACCGCGGAGCGGAACGTGTCGCGATTCACCTCGCGAGCCAGGCAGCCTGCCGATTCGCCGGGCACGTCGTTGCCGGCCTCCGCACTCTCGAGCCGCGCCTGAATCGACGGGTGGAACTTGCGCGACTTGATAATCTCCTCGAGCGAGTGCAGCGGCGCCTTGTCGCCGAGCGCCAGAAGGTAACGGTTCAGGTCGTACTTGAACTGGTTGCAGCCGGCGCCTTGTTGACGCCGCAGCGCGTCGAAGCCCTCGAGCGGCGTCGGATCGATGACTTCGGCGCCGAGGTTTCTCAGCTCGCCCATCGCCCCGCGAAACACCGCGTCCATTTCCGGATCGAGCGTCGGCGTGTCGTAGGCCTCGTGGAGCACGCCGATGCGCGCGCCTTTCAGCGCGTCGGCTCGCAGCGAGGTGGCATAGTTCGCGGCGATGTGGTCGCGCCCCGTCAGCGTGACCGGATCGGCGGGATCCGGACCGGCAATCACCTGCAGCACCGCCGCCGTGTCGGCGACGGTGCGAGTGACCACGCCGGCGATGTCCGCGCCCAGATTGAGCGGCACCACCCCCGACCGGCTCACCAGCCCCATCGTCGAGCGGAGACCGACCAGATCCTGATGGCCGGCCGGACCGCGAATCGAATCGCCGGTGTCGCTGGCCAGGCCGAGCGCGGCGAAGTTCGCTGCGACGCCCGCGGCGGAGCCGCCACTCGATCCGGCGGTGACGCGACTGGTGTCGTACGGGTTTCTGGTGTAGCCGGGAAGAATGGAATTGACCGTCTCGATCGGGCTGAACGCGAACTCCGCCATGTTCGACTTCGCGATCATCACGGCGCCGGCATCGCGCAGTCGTTTCACGACGAACGCGTCCTTGCCGGTCATCATGCCCTTCAGCGACAGCGACCCCGCCGTCGTCGGCATGTCGAAGGTTTCGTAGTTGTCCTTGACGAGGACCGGAACGCAGTGCAGCGGGCCGACCGCGCCGGACTGCCTGAAGCGGCGGTCCAGATCGTCGGCGGTGTTCAGGGCGGCGTCGTTGACGAGCACGATCGCGTTGAGCGCAGCGCCCCGTTTGTCGTACGCGTCGATGCGCGCGAGGTACTGCTCGACCAGCGCGCGGCAGGTCAGAGAGCCGTCGCGCAGCGATGATTCGATTTGGGCGATCGTGGTTTCTTCGACACGAAAGCGCGCAGGAGCCTGCGCTCGGGGAGCCGCAACAAGCGCGATGGTCAGGCAGGCCGGAATTACTACGCGCAGCAGTCGTCGCATGCGCGTAGTTTATCCGACCCGTCCGACCCGTGAGATTTCAGGATCTGAGGATCCTCACACCTCACGTCGACTAGAACAGGAATTTCACCGCGAACTGAGTCTGCCGTGCTGATCCAGAGTCGCCCGTCGGGAACCGCGTGTTGCTGATCAGGCCGAACGACGTGCTGCCGACCGTCGCCGTTCGTCCGGGCTGGCCGAGATTCGCCTGGTTGAACAGGTTGAAGATCTCGAGCCGAAGCTGAATGCGCGCGCTGCCCTTCAGCGTGGTGTTCTTGATCAGCGAGAAGTCGGTGTCGCCGAATCCCGGACCGTAGATCACGTTCCTCGGCATGCTGCCGAAGTGCGCGACGCCCGCCGCGCTGTACGGCAGCGCGAACACCGACGACGACGTGCACGAGCCGGCGACGCGCGGATCGCAGACCGTGTTTCCCGCGAACCAGGTGTAGCTGGTGACCGCGCCGGTCGTCGGATCCAGCACCGGCGCGGGCGTGATCGACGGCAGCGCGCCGATGAGATCCGGCCGCACCGTCGCAGTGCCCGTAATCGTCGTGATGTTGGTCACGACGTTCAGCGGATTGCCGGTCTGCGCCTGCTCGACGACGACGACCTGCCAGCCGTCCTTCAAGCGATTGCCGCTGAACGGCAGATCGTATGACGCGTTGACCGACACGCGATGGCGGACGTCAAAGTCCGACGGCCCGACGCTGCCGGCGAGATTCGTGTTGTCCTGCGCGGTCAGCGTGCCGTCATACGAGTTGGTATCCGTGGACTTCGACAGGGTGTAGGAACCTGACAGCTGAAGACCTTTCGAGAGACGCCGGTTGGCCGTCAGCCACAGGCCCTTATAGTCGGACCAGCCGAGGCTGGTGGTCTCGGTGATATTGCCAAGCTGCGTGCCCGGCAGGATCGGGCTCGAAGCCGACAGCTTCGGATAGGGACGCGCGGTGCCGCCGGCCGTCGTGAACTGGTTCAAGTTGATCGGGATGCGCTGACGGTCGCCGTGCGATCCGAAGTAGCCGACCATCACGCCGGTGCCGCCGAACTGGCGCTCGACGTTGACGTTCCACGTCTGCAGGCGCCCGGGCAGGAAATTCGGATCGGTGAACGACGGGTTCAAGGAAGACGCGCCGGCGCTGGTCAGTGCGGTCGCGAGATTGATGTTGCTCGCGGCCGTGCCTGACGCCTGCCCGGACAGCGGCGTGGTCAGCGGCGGATTGTTCGCCTCTCCCACGAAGTAGCCGGTATTGGTCTGATTCACCATCACGGCATACGCCGCCGCGGATCGCGAGCTTGCCGTCGGCCCCAGGCGTCCAGACGACGCCGAGGCGCGGCTGGAAGTCGCTGCCGTTCTTGGTGACCTGGGTAAAGCCGTTCGTGCCGATTTGGACCAGCGACGATGTGCCTGGAACGAAGGTCACGAGCTTGTCGTCGGCTTCGGTCGGCGACGGCAGATAGTCGTAGCGCAGACCGACATCCAGCTTGATATTCGATCCGACCGAGATGGAGTCCTGCACGAAGGCGCCAATCGCGTTCACGTAGGCGTTGTAGTTGAGGCCGCCGAGCGTGATGCCGAGCGCGCTGCCGAATCCCTGCTGAAACGCGGCCACGCTCGGAAACGCGAAGGTGCCCGGGTCCCCGTTGGCGGTGTTGTGCTTGACGTGACGGATCTCGCCGCCGAACTTGATGACCTGGCTCCCATGCAGGTAAGTCGCCGTGTCTCCGGCCGCTACCGTCGTCACGTCGCGGGTGCTCGGAAAGCCACCTGGACCGCCGAAGTTCAATCCGGGGCCCGAAATCGTGATCTGCGGCAGCGCCACCGGCGGCGTCTGGCCGAGGTTGATCCCGAGCGCGTTGGTATCGGCGAGTGTTGTCGGATTGAAACCGATGCTTGATCTTGTTGTAGCCCGCCCGCACTTCGTTGACCAGGGCCGGGCTGAAGATGTGCGTTTCGTTGACGGTCAGGATCTGGCGGTGACCGCCGCGGTCGTCGCCGAAGCCGGCGACGGTGTTGCCCTGCGCATTCGGCTCGTGGCGGAAGTCACTCTGAAACGCGTAGTAGAAGTGCAGATCGTCGCTCTTACCGATGGTCTGCCGCACATCCCCGGTGCCCTGATCGATGGTGACCGGGGCCAGCTCCGATCCGATCGCGCGCAGCCCTGAGGAGTCGTTCGCCTTCGGGATGTACTGCAGCAGGTTCTTCGACACCGGATCGATGACCGCCGCCCGCTGCGCGTCACTCAGCGTCCCGGAGTTCAGGTCCACGCCCTGGAGATGGCGCAGGCCTTCGTAGCTGCCGAAAAAGAACGTCTTGTTCTTCACGATCGGTCCGCCGAGATTGACGCCGAACTGCTTGCGGTTGAAGGTCGACTGCGGCGCCGGCGACGGGTTGAAGTAATTGCGCGCGTCGAAGTCCTGATCGCGGTAGAAGTCGAAGGCTTCGCCGTGAAAGTCGTTGCCGCCCGAGCGCGTCGAGACGTTGACGATGGCGCCCGAGTTGCGCCCGTACTCGGCGCTGAACGTCGAGTTGTCCACCTTGAACTCCGACACGGTGTTGATCGACGGCTGGAACGTCACCTGCGAATTCGAAAGGTCATTCAGGTTGATGCCGTTGACCATGAAGTTCACGGACGTCTCGCGGTTGCCGGCGGTCATGAACGAGAACCCGCCCTGGCCGCGCAGCGGCGCGCTCAGGCCGGCGTTCTGCGGCGAGGTGCTGCCGCCCGGCATCAGCGGACCGAGGTCCACGAAGTGGCGGCCGTTCAGCGGAATCTCCTGGACGGTCTTTTCAGCCATCACCTGGCCAACCGACACGGTGGCGGTGTCGATGAGCGGCGCGGCGCCGCTGACGGTGACGTTCTCTGCCACGGCGCCGACGCTCAGTTTCACGTTGAGTTCAACGGTTTGCGCCGGACCGAGATCGATTTCGCGCTTCTGTTCCTGGAAGCCGTCGATGTGCGCCTTCACCTCGTAATGGCCGGGCGCCAGCGCCGCCGCCGCGTAATGGCCGGTCGCATCGGTGACGAGGGTACGATCCTGGTTGGTCGCGGCGTTGTGGACCGTGATCGACACGCCGGGCATCACCGCGTTCTGCGCGTCCGTCACCGCGCCTTGCAGCGTGGCTGTTGACTGTGCGTGTACCGACCCGGTTCCGACCAGCGAGACCGCGACAAACAGCATCGCGTTCAATTTCCATCTAAACATGAGCGCTCCTTCACGGAAAACAGTACCCACCTGTTAGGAGAGGAGACGTACAAATACGTTTGGCGACATGACAAGTCAATCCACAAGAAGGTCGTGTCCGGCGGTAAATGGTGCGTTTTGTGGGGGGTGGGACGCCGGATCCAAAAATCCGGCGGACTTCGTCTAGAGCGGGATGTTGCCGTGCTTCTTCGGCGGGTTCTTTACGCGCTTACCTTCAAGGTTCCTGAGGGCGGCGATCAGCTTGCGCCTGGTTTCGCGCGGACGGATCACTTCGTCCACGAACCCGCGTGAGGCGGCGATGTACGGGTTGGCGAACTTCTCGCGGAATTCCTCGACTTTTTCGGCGCGAGCGGCCGCGGGATCGGCCGCCGCGTCGATCTCGCGCTTGTAGAGAATCTTGACCGCGCCCTCGGGACCCATCACCGCAATCTCGGCCGTCGGCCACGCGTAGTTGAAGTCGGTGCGGATGTGTTTGCTCGACATCACGCAGTACGCGCCGCCGTAGGCTTTGCGCGTGATCACCGTGACCTTCGGCACCGTCGCTTCGGCATAAGGCGAACAGCAGCTTCGCGCCGTGGCGGATGATGCCGCCGTACTCCTGCACCGTTCCCGGCAGAAACCCCGGCACGTCCTCGAACGTGACCAGCGGAATGTTGAACGCGTCGCAGAAGCGAACGAAGCGCGCCGCCTTCACCGAGGCGTCGATGTCGAGCGTGCCGGCCAGCACCGCCGGCTGGTTGGCGACGATGCCGACCGGACGGCCGTCGAGACGCGCGAACCCGATCAGGATGTTCTTCGCGTAGTGCTGGTGCACTTCGAGAAAATTGCCATCGTCCACGATCGTGTGGATGACGTCGAGCATGTCGTAGGGCTGATTCGGCGACGCCGGCACGATCCCGTCGAGCGCCTCGTCTTCGCGGTCGGGCGAATCGGTCGCCGCCGCGCGCGGCGGATCGTCGAGGTTGTTGCCGGGCAGGAACGAGAGCAGGTCGCGGATCAGCGCGAGACACTCGCGGTCGTCGTCAACCGCGAAATGCGCCACACCGCTGGTGGCGTTGTGGGTCATCGCGCCGCCGAGCTCCTCTTTCGAGACGTCCTCGTGCGTCACCGTCTTCAGCACGTCCGGACCGGTCACGAACATGTAGCTGGTGTCCTTGACCATGATCGTGAAGTCGGTGATCGCCGGCGAGTAGACCGCGCCGCCGGCGCACGGCCCCATGATCGCGGAAATCTGCGGCACCACGCCCGACGCCAGCGTGTTGCGGAGAAAGATGTCGGCGTAGCCGCCGAGCGAGAGGACGCCTTCCTGGATGCGCGCGCCGCCCGAATCGTTCAGCCCGACGATCGGCGCGCCGAGCTTCATCGCCAGGTCCATGATCTTGACGATCTTCGCGGCGTTGGTTTCTGACAGCGATCCGCCGAACACGGTGAAGTCCTGCGCGAACGCGAACACCTGGCGCCCGTCGATCAGGCCGTGGCCGGCGACCACGCCGTCGCCCGGCACGATCTGCCGTCCATGCCGAAGTCGCGGCAGCGGTGGGTGACCAGCTTGTCGAGCTCTTCGAACGTGCCCGGATCGAACAGCAGCTCGATGCGCTCGCGCGCGGTCAGCTTGCCGGCGGCGTGATGTCGATCGATGCGCTCCTGGCCGCCGCCGAGCTCGGCGCGGCGCTCGAGGTCGGCCAGCGTCTTGTGTGGATCCATATAGGGGCTGGGGACTAGGGGCTGGGGAACCGGGGACTTGGGCCGGGGTCTGGGACCAGGGCCGCGGCCAGAGGAAACTTCCAGCCCCGAGCCTCGAGTCCCTGGCCCCTGGTCCTACGACTTCGCCGCCCCCTGCGACTTCTCCCAATCCTTCAGGAATTTCTCGAGACCGATGTTGGTCAACGGATGGTTGAACAGCATGTCGATCACCGCCGGCGGGCAGGTGGCGATGTCCGCGCCCATGCGCGCGGCTTCGGTGACGTGGATCGGATGACGGCAGCTGGCGACCAGCACTTCGGTCGTGAAATCGTAGTTGTTGTAGATGTCCACGATCTCGCGAATCAGGTCCATGCCGTTGGTCGCGATGTCGTCGAGGCGGCCGACGAATGGACTGACGAATGTGGCGCCGGCCTTGGCCGCGAGCAGCGCCTGCGCGGCCGAGAAGCAGAGCGTGACGTTGACCCGGATGCCTTCGCCCGAGAGCGTCTTGCACGCCTGGATGCCGGCGCGCGTCAACGGCACCTTGACGATCATGTGCTGATCGATCTTGGCGATGTCGTGGCCCTGCGTGATCATGCCGGCGAAGTCGGTCGCGGTCACCTCGCCGCTGACCGGCCCTTTCACGATCTGGCAGATCTTCTTGAGGTTCTCTTTGAAATCGCCCGGCTCCTTGGCGAGCAGGGTCGGGTTGGTGGTCACGCCGTCGATGATGCCGATCGCGGCGAGCGTTTCGATGTCCTTGATGTTGCCTGAGTCGATGAACAGTTTCATGGTGCTCCAATCCAAATTTCAGACTTCAGAGTTCAGACTTCAGATTTCTATTTCAGATTCCAACTTCAGATTTCTACTTCTAACTTCGCACTTCTAACTTCAAACTTCAGCAAACACCGTGTTCCGCAGTTCGCCGACGCCTTCGACCTTGACCGAGACGATGTCGCCGGCGTGCAGCGGGCTGACCCCTTCGGGCGTCCCGGTCGAGACGATGTCGCCCGGTTCGAGCGTCATCACGAAGGTGATGTATTCGATGAGGTGATCGATCGGAAAAATCAGATGCCGGTGCTCGATGCCTGACGCCGCTCGCCGTTGACCCACCCTTCGACTGTGCGCGGATCACTGCCGAGTCCGGTTGCGATGCACGGACCGATCGGCGCGAAGGTGTCGAAACCTTTGGCCCGCGTGTACTGCGCTTCCTTCCTCTGCATGTCACGCGCGGTCACGTCGTTGACGCAGGTGACCCCGAGCACGTAGTCCCAGGCTTCTGACGCGCGACACGCGATGCGCCCGGCGCCCGATCACCACCGCCAGTTCGGCTTCGTGGTCGACGCGGCCGACACCGGGCGGCAGGCGGATCGGATCGCCGGGACCGATGACCGCACTCGGTGGCTTCAGGAACAGCAGCGGTTCCGGCGGCAGCGGTTTGCCGGATTCAGCCGCGTGATCCTTGTAGTTGAGGCCGACGCAGACGATCTTCGACGGGCACACCGGCGCCAGCACGCGAAGGCCGGCCGCCTTCAATCCACCGGTGATCGCGTCGCCCGCCGCGTAGGTGCCGAAGATCTCGCCTGACACCGCGTGGAGCGCTCCGTCACGCTCGACCGCGTACTGAACCCGGCCCTGATAGTCGATCCGATACAGGCGATCCATGGACCGGAATTCTAGATCATTAACGCGCCGATTCCTCGACGCGGTCCGAGATCGCACTGACGTTGCCGGACTTGTCCACCGCCCTGACGGCGTAGACGTAGCGCACTCCGGCCGGCACCACGTCCTTGAACGACGCGTCGACGATCGGCTCCTTCGTGATCGGCTGCAGATTCCCGCCCGGCGCGGTGGCGCGCAGCACGACATAGCCGGCGAGATCCTTCTCGGCGCTCGGCTCCCAGATCAGCGTGATCACGCCTTCGCTCGGCACCGCGTTCAGCGCCTTGGGCGGCGCCGGCGGGAAGGTGTCCTTCAGCGTGTCGCACGATTGCGCCGACGCATCGCTTTCGATCCCGACCGCGCTGATCGTCTCGGCGGTGCGCACGACGTAGCAGCGTTTGTCGCCGAACACGACGCGCGGATCGGTGAACGTCGGCTCGGAGACCGGCGTCGCGGTCAGCTTGACGCTCTCGGCGCCGGAGACGTCGTAGACGTTGTAGGCCATCGTCGGTTTCGCGGCGTTGAGCGACGTCGACGCCAGCACGCCGTCTGCCGCGGGCGGCGCGGTCACCGGCGGCGCGACCGGCGCCCATTTCAACGTGATCGCTTTCTCGTCGTAGGCGAAACTGACTCGCCGTCGGCGGCGGCGGCGGCGGCAGCAGCGGCACGGTGACGCGTTTCGACAGCGGGCCCTTCTTGCCCTGCGTCGACACGCCGACAAACGCGTAGGTGCGCAAGGTCGGCGTCGGCGGCGAACCGGCCAGCGGCAGCAAACGATTCGCGACCGCCGCGGCTCTCTTGTCCTTCGGAACCTCGGCCGGCGTCATCATCGCCGGCGTCAGCAGTTCGTGGACCTGCGCGGCGGCGCCCTGGTCGAGTCCCTTGCCTTCGGGCGGATCCGTCACCTCGTCGGGTTCGTCCTCGTCGACGGTCGCGTCCGGATCGGCGGGCGCCTTCACCGGCACGCTGGCAACCCTGGTCGCCATCTTCAACAGTTGCGCTTCGCTCAGCGGCGCCGCCGTCAGCGGCAGCGTGACCGCATACACGTCGAGACTCGCGATGTTCGCCGGGCGCGAACCGTCGGTGTTGGTGGACGGCACGGTCAGCGTGACGTCCACACGATCGCCCCGCCGTTCGGCGCGCATGTCGCCGGGAGGCGCCGGCAGCTTGACCAGCGGCGGCAGCGGCGGACCCTTCTTGCCGCACGCGATGCCGAGAAGACAAACAACGATCAGCGCGGGAATCGCGGAACCCGCAGAGCCGGTCTCTCTCTGCGTGCTCGGCGTGTTCTGCGTTGTGCGTCGTCGGATCACAGAATGTACCGCGACAGGTCTTCGTCCTTGACGATGTCCGCGAGCATCCGGTCGACGTAGGCCTCGTCGATGGTGACGGATCTTCTCGACGAGATCGGAGCCCCTCGAACGAGATCTCGTCGAGCAGCTTCTCCATCACCGTGTGCAGACGCCGCGCGCCGATGTTCTCGGTGCGCTCGTTGACGATCGTCGCGAAATCGGCGATGCGCCGAATCGCGTCGTCGGTGAACGTGAGCGTGACGCCTTCGGTGTCCATCAGCGCGATGTACTGCTTGATCGAGCGCGCTGCGCGGCTCGGTGAGGATGCGCACGAACTCGTCCTTGCCGAGCGCCTCGAGCTCGACGCGGATCGGGAAGCGGCCCTGCAGCTCGGGAATCAGGTCCGACGGCTTCGAGACGTGGAACGCGCCGGCGGCGATGAACAGGATGTGGTCGGTCCGCACCATGCCGTACTTGGTGTTGACGGTCGTGCCCTCGACGATCGGCAGGATGTCGCGCTGCACGCCCTCGCGGCTGACGTCCGGACCGTGGCCGCCTTCGCGGCCGGCGATCTTGTCGATCTCGTCGATGAAGATGATGCCGGCCTGCTCGACGCGCTCGACGGCGGTGCGCGCGACGCTGTCCATGTCGATCAGCTTCTGCTCTTCTTCCTGCGTCAGGTACTCGAGCGCCTCGGGCACCTTCAGCTTGCGCTTCTTGTTCTTGCCCTGAAACAGGCCCGGCAGCATGTCCTTCAGGTTGATGTCGACTTCCTCGACCGACGACCCGGCGATGATCTCGAAGCGACGGAAACGACTTCTCGCGCACGTCGATCTCGACGATGCGCGCGTCGAGGCGGCCGGCGCGCAGCTGCTCGCGGAAGCGCTCGCGCGTCTGCTGCTGCTGCCTCGCGCGCCGCCGGCCGGATCCTCGTCGGGCGCGATCGGGCGCGCCGGCGGCAGCAGGATGTCGAGCAGCCGCTCCTCGGCGTTCTGCGCCGCCTTGCCGCGCACCTCCTCGAGCCGCTCCTCGCGCACCATGTCGACGCCGAGCTCGACGAGGTCGCGGACCATCGACTCGACGTCGCGGCCGACGTAGCCGACCTCGGTGAACTTCGAGGCCTCGACCTTGATGAACGGCGACTGCGCGAGCCGCGCGAGGCGGCGCGCGATCTCGGTCTTGCCGACGCCGGTCGGGCCGATCATCAGGATGTTCTTCGGCGCGATCTCCTCGGCCAGCTCGGGCGAGAGCTTCTGGCGCCGCATCCGGTTGCGCAGCGCGATCGCCACGGCGCGCTTGGCCGCCGCCTGTCCGATGACGTACTTGTCGAGCTCCGCGACGATCTGTCGCGGCGTCAGCGATGCCGGTGGACGTCTGCGGTCGTTTCCGGAAGATAGGATCGGCCACTACAACTCTTCGACCACGATGCTGGCCGTTGGTGTAGATGCAGATCTCGCCGGCGATCGCCATCGCCTTCTCGGCGATCGCGCGCGCGTCGAGCTCGGTGTTGGCGGCCAGCGCCTTCGCCGCGGCCAGCGCGTACGGTCCGCCCGATCCGATCGCCACGATCCCATCGTCGGGCTCGATGAGATCGCCGTTGCCGGACAGCAGGAACGTCGACGGTCTTGTCGAGGACGATCAGCATCGCCTCGAGGCGGCGCAGAATGCGATCGGTGCGCCAGTCCTTCGCGAGCTCGACGGCGGAGCGCTCGAGATTGCCGCGATACTGCTCGAGCTTCGACTCGAAGCGCGCGAACAGCGCGAACGAATCGGCCGCCGAGCCGGCGAAGCCCGCCAGGATGCGGTCGTTGTAGAGGCGGCGGATCTTTCTGCGCGTTCTGCTTGACGACGGTTTGACCGAAGGTCACCTGGCCGTCGCCGGCCAGCACGGCGCGGTCGCGATGGCGGACGGCGAGGATGGTTGTGCTGTGAAACATCGATTTTCTGACTGTATCGGCCGGTGGATCGGGGTGTCAAGAAAACGGGACGAATGGCCTCGATGACGGACAGACCGCACCGCTTGGCGCGTGCAAATCCAAGGTTTTGGGCCAATACTCTAGGCGTCCTTGGCGGCCGGACTGGCAGCGGTGTTGCTGCTTTCCTTACAAAGAGGGCCTGGCGATGAGCAACAAGCCGCGCACACTCGGCGTCGCAGTTCTGGCAATTGCCGCAAGCCTGTGGGTGGCAAGCCCATCGTTCGCGGGCGGCGTTCAGGCAGCCGGTTCCGCTGCGCCTTCCGGCTCGTCGGCAGGCTCGGGCAGTGGCGGACACTCCGGCGGTGGATCGCCGGGCGGCGGCCAGTCCAGCGGCGGCTCGTCGGGCGGCGGCCACTCGGGTGGCGGGGGGGCCTCGAGCGGAGGCGGTTCGGCCGGCGGCGGCGGAGGACATGCCGCGGGTGGCTCCTCCAGCGGCAGCGCATCGGGCGGCGGACACGCGAGCAGCGTCGCGTCCGGTGGCGGCGGACACGCGGGCGGCAACCCTGCTGGCGGCGGACACGCGAGCAGCAGCGCATCGGGCAGCGCCGGGGGACACAGTGGCGCCGAAAACGCTTCCCCGCGCGGCAGTCATTCGGACGCGAACGGTGGCGCGCGCAGCGGCGGGACCGCGGTTTCTCGCAATGGAACCGGCGGCTCGGTTTCTACGACGCCTGCCGCGGCGTCAACGCCGATCGCCACGGCGACGCCGGCCACCGCGACGCCGACCAGGAGTACGCCGATTCGACGAGGCGGCTCCGATCGCGCCACGACGAATGCCGCGGGCGGCGGCACCAGCATTCCCGCGTACCGTCGTCCCAGCGACGGCATTCCGGTCGGCACGGCCGTCCCGCGCGGTACGACGCCGCCCGTCAACGGCGGCGTCATCATCGTTCCCGGCTACTACGGCGGCTACTACTATCCGTGGTGGCTGGGCGTCGGATACGGCGCGTATGCCGGCGGTTACTATGGCGGTTACTACGATCCGTGGTACGGCGGCGATCCGGATTCCGGCGGCGGCGGAGGACAATCCAGCCACTCGTCGGATGATGAAGGCTCGCTGCATCTCAAGATCAAGCCGCGGGAAGCCGAGGTCTACGTCGACGGCTACTACGTCGGCCTCGTCGACGACTACGATGGCATCTTTCAGAAGCTGCACATCGTGTCGGGTCCGCATCACGTCGAAGTCCGGGCCGCCGGCTACGAGCCGCTGGTGTTCGACGTTCGCATCACGTCGGGCCAGAGCACGACCTATCAAGGCGAGATGACGCGAGTCCAGTAAATGCAGATTTCAGATTGCAGATTTCAGATTGGACTCGGCGATCGGTAACACGCGACTGCGGTTGATCGCGGCGGTGTCGGGCGTCTATGACGGCCTGGTCGGCGTCGCCATGCTGACGGCGCGGCCGCTGCTCGCGCAGCTCTTCGGCGTCGCCGCTGCCGCAGCCTCCGATTCACGCCGATCTGAACGGTCTTTTCCTGCTGGGTGTCGCCGTGTGGGTATCTGATTCCGTACCGCGAGCCCGGCTCGCGCGGCGGACGCACCTATCTCTGGACGATGAACGTGCTGGCTCAAGGGAGCGGCGCGATGCTGTTCCTGGTCGACCACTACATGCGGCAATCGCCGGCGTCGTTCCTGCTGTTCGCGCGCGAGCGACGGAGCGCTCGCGCTGATCACGCTGTGGGCGCTACTTCTGAAGTAGCTGCCGCGTCATCGGGTAGGTGCCTACCTTCACCCACTGCGACGATCCGTACTTCACCAGCAGATCGACTTTGGCGTCCACGAAGTGCGAGTTCTGCAGCATGTCCGTGCGCGACTGATCGCTGCCGGTGTAGCCGAGTTGCGATTTGATGCGTGATGGCGCCGGTCGTCTCGCCCGGACCCAGCTCTTTCGATCCGACGATCACGAAGCCATTGCCCCACTCGTCGTTTTCGGTGACGCGGCGGAACAGCGCCTGCGCCTGCAGCGCGTAGAGCGTCTGGGTCGGACAGGTTTTTCAGCGTGAAGGTGACCGAGGGAACCAGCTTGTTCTGGCCGTTGATGATGCCGGCGTCGAGCCAGCCGGAGGTGACGATTTCGACCTCGAGCCCCTTGGTCAGATCGACCGGCGGGCTGCAGGCGGCGCAGAAGACGGCGAGCAGCAGGCAGACGAACGCGCGCATGCGCGTATTCTAGAACACCCGCACCTCGATCCGCTGCAGGGCATCTTCGCGGGACATCTTGCCGGCCAGAAAGTCGGCGAGATCCGAGCCGCGCAACCGCAGGATGCGGGTGCCGGCGCCGGTGTCGGCCGGGGCGAGGCGCGATCGATCGTCGTTGCCCTTCGCGGCGATCGTCAGCCACTCGTTCGGCGCCGATGCCGAGCGAACTGCTGTAGGCCAGCATCGCGTCCTTGAGCGCCTGCGTCACTTCAGTGCGGTAGGCCTCGGCGGGATCGGCCAGGATCGGATCGTCTGCCGGCGCCCGCTTCTCTGTCGTCGAGGCAGCCGAGGCA
This sequence comes from uncultured Acidobacteriota bacterium, assembly GCA_963711765.1. Classification (GTDB taxonomy): domain Bacteria; phylum Acidobacteriota; class Vicinamibacteria; order Vicinamibacterales; family CAVVIG01; genus CAVQFC01. The sequence goes on from CAVQFC010000003.1 coordinate 107,459, forward strand.
GCCGAGCCGGTCGCATTGCGCGCGCCGCTGGTATCGGGCACCGAGCTGCGCGCGAGCACGGCCGGATTGACCTGAAGCTCGACGCGCTTGAGCGCCTGCTCGAGATTCGGATCGCCGGCGGTCTGAATGTGCGACTGCAGCGTGCGCAGCGCGCTGTCGAGACCGAGGTCGGCGTTGTCGAGCGTGCGCAGGCTCCACGTCCACGTCGTTTCGAACGACGGCACCACGACGTCGAAAAATACGCCGTAGCCCTCGAGCCGGAAGCCGCGGACGTGGGCGTTGTCGCTGACCAGCGTATCGGGCTGCGCCTGGGCCAGCGCCTGGACGCGATCGCGCGTCACCGCGAGGCCGTGCTCGACCGCGCCTTCGAGGACGCGCTCCATCTGACCGATCTGGTAGCGCTGCTCACCCGCCGCGCGCGCGGCCGCCGCCGACGCCGCCGCGGTTTGCGCGTACGCCGAGCCGCTTGCCGCGACCGTTCCTGCCATGACCATTGATGCGAGCCGTTTCACGATGCCCCCTGCTCAATCGGAACTTCAGATTTCAGATTTCAGAGTTCAGATTTCAGATTCAGTTCTAATTTCTCACTTCTAACTTCACACTTCCAACGTTGAAACTCACTGCTTCAGCGATGCGCGATACAGCAGGTTCAACGATTGCCGCTGCTTCATGACCTCGACGCCGAGGTTGTTCTGGACGGCGCCGAGACTGCGATCGATCTTCACGAGGTCCGCCTGCCGCTGCGAGCTGACGTCGCGCAGCACTTCGGCGACCCGCAGCGCCAGTTCGGTGTGCTGCCGCTTTTCGCTTTCGTCCACCAGCGCGCGGACGCGTCGAATCAGGTCCGCGTCGCTGGCGGAGACGGCACGCGGCGCTGCCGCCAGCGACGCGTGCATCTCGCTCTTCATCTGCTGTTCGAGCGCAGCGAGGTCGGCGCGCCACGGCGCCGGGTCGATGGCCGCCGGCGCTGCCGCTGGAACGACCGTCGCACCTGGCGTGACCTGGCCGGCCGCAGCCACCCGCCGCCCGGACGCCGACGTCAGCCAGCCGGTTCGCACGCTCAAGCCGCTGGCGTCGTACCGGATGTCGAGATTGGCGATGCCGGCCGACACGCCGAGGAACAGCAACGCCGCTGCGACCTGCGCCCACACCGGGATCTGACGCCACCAACGCGACGATGACTCGGGACTGGCGGCGGGGGTCTGGGGGCTGGCAGCCGATGACGACCGACTGGCGACTGAAGACTGGCGACTGATGACTCCGAAGGAGGGTTCCGGCGGAGCCCATCCCGCCAGCCGCACGCGCACACCGCGGAGCATGTCGATTTCATCGCGACACGCCGGGCACCCCGCCACGTGCGCCTCGAACGCCGCGAGCTTCACCGGATCGCCATCGTCGTAAAGTGCCGCGATCAGCGCTTCGTCGCGATCGCCCGTGTATGAACAGATGGATGCAGTCATAACGTTGCTTTGGCGTTCTTCGCCAGCTCCCGACGCAAAACAGTGAGCCCCTGATAGAGGCGGGTTTTCACCGTACTCAGCGGGCAGTCGACCAGATCCGCGATCTCCTGGAACGTCAGCCCGTGATATTCCTTCAACACGATCGCGGTGCGCTGCTCTTCGGGCAGCAGCGTCATCGCGCGCTCGACCAGCCGCGACAGGTCCTTGCGCGCGACCAGTTCCTCGATCGACTCGGACGGCTCGGCGGCCGCGGCCAGTTCCATCAGATCGACGTCTTCCGGCGGCTGCACGACCGGCGTGCGGCGCTCGCGCCGCATCCAGTCGCGGCACAGGTTGAGCGCGATCCGATAGAGCCAGGACGAGAATTTCGCCTGCCCGCGAAACCCCGGCAGCGCGCGGAACGCCCGGAGGAACGTCTCCTGGCACACGTCCCGCGCATCCTCTTCGCGCCCGATGGTTCGGTACGCGAGGGCGTAGATGGGCCGTTCCCATCGCAGGACCAGTTGATTGAAGCTCTCGGCGTCGCCGCCAATCGATCTGGCGACGAGCTCTTCGTCCGTCCACGTCATGCGGAGCGCGGAAGGCCTCTCTCGGGGATGACCGCGGCCGGTGTGCGTCCGGCCTCGTCGATCCCTCGCGTACTAAGACGGCGGATGACCGTCGGCAGTCGGGTCTCGGGGCAGCTTCTGAATTATATTCCTGACGTCCGCCTAAGCGGCTGATACCACAACGTGTTGCGGCGAGAGCCGTCCCGCGGTCCGAAACGTTCGTTCGATTGGATCGGCTCGTTCGATCGCTGTAGAATCGCCGAACACGGCCCGGTCCGGCCCCACCAACCCTGAATGTCCCGAGACACCCCAGCCCGGCGAGCAACGCGTCCGGAGTCCGGCTCGGCCGAGGGCGGCGTCTCGACGGCTCGCCCCACGCTGGCGTCGCTGCTGGCGCACACGAGCAACGCGCACGATCTGCTGCCGCATCTGCATCAGCACGCGCTCGACGTCACCGGCGGCTCGTGTTCGCTGCTGTTTCAGGTCAACCCGCGAGACGGCATCCTGCAGGCGACGTCGGGCTTCGCGCTCGACACGTTGCGCACCGAGCCATGGCTGCCGGGGCCCGAGGAAGCCGGGCTGCGTGGGCGGCGCCTTCGACCGCCGCGCGCCGACGCTGGTCACCGACGCCACGCGTCAAACGCCTGACCTCGCTGCGCGGCTGGGCACGACGTCGGCGCTGCTCGTGCCGCTGACTCGGGGCGGCGAACGGCTGGGCCTGCTCGCCGTCGGCTTCGCCGCGCCGCCGGCGGCATCGGACATCGGCGAAACGCTTGAAGCTGGCGACGCCTTCGTGACCGCTCTCGAGTTGATGCGCCTGCGGCAGGGCGTCGACCTGCAGCGCGACGTCCGCGACCTGCTCGGGGAGTTCTCCGCCAGCCTGTCGGCGACCTGAACCTGGCCGCTGGACTCGACATCTTCTGCCACGGCGCCAACCGGCTGTTCGCCGCGGACCGCACGTCGGTCTGGATTCACGATCGGCGGGCGCGACACCTGGTGCTGCGCGCCTCGTCGGATCCGACCAGCGTGGTGCGCGGCGTCCGCGATCAGCACCGACGACGCCACCGCGCCGGCCGCCGTCGGCCATGCGCGCCGCACGCGCCGAGATCGTCGTCGACCGCGCGACGACGCGACAGCGCTCGTCACCGTGCCGCTGCGCGGCACGCGCCGGGCGCTCGGCACGATCGTGTTCGAGGGCGTCCGCGTCGAGACCGGCGGCGAGCTCGATCTGCTCGATCGCGCCGACGAGCTCGGCCGCCAGCTGTCAGGCGCGATCGAGAACATGCAGCTGCTCGACGATGTGATCCGCTCGCGGCGGGAGCTGGAGAATATCTTCGACTCGATCTCGCACCTGGTCGCCGTCTCCGACATGCGCGGCCGCATCGTCCACGTCAACGCGGCGTTCGCGTCGCGACTCGGCAAGCAGCGCGACGAGCTGATCGATCAACCGCTCGCCGACCACATCGGCGGCGGAGCTCGCCGGGTGGATCGAGCGGCACCGATCGTCGCCCAGCCGATCGGCCAGCGACGCGGCGATCACGCGAGAGGTGCACGATCCGGCGCTCAAGGGACCGTTCACCGTCACGGTTACAGATCTGTTGAACCAGGATCGCGAGCTGGTCGGAAGCGTGCTCGTCGCCCGCGACATGACGCCGCAGACGCAGCTCGAGGCCGAGCGCGAGGAACTGCGCAAGCGTCTGACCCAGACCGAGAAGCTGGCCGGCGCTCGGTCAGTTCGTCGCCGGCATCGCGCATGAGCTGAACAATCCGCTGCAGGGCGTGCTCGGGCATCTCGAACTGCTGCGCACCACCGGCGCGTTCCCCAAACAGATCAGGCGCGAGGTCCAGACGATCTATCGCGAAGCCGACCGCGCCGCGAAGATCGTCCGCAACCTGCTGGTCTTCGCCGGATCGCGGCGTCTGGCGCGCCGCTCGGTGAGCTTGAACGTCGTCCTCCAGAAGGTGCTGGCGCTGCGCGCGCCCGCGCATCGTGCCTGCGACATCGAAGTCGTGCGACACTATGACGAGAAACTACCGCGCGTGCAGAGCGACCCGCTGCTGCTGCACCAGGTGTTCCTCAACATGATCATGAACGCGGAGCACGCGATCACCGCGACCGGCCGGCCCGGACGCATCGAGATCAGGACCTCGACGACCGCGTCGCGCGATCGGATCGTGGCGACCGTGCGCGATACCGGCGTCGGAATTCCGGAGGACACGCTGTCCCGTATCTTCGAGCCGTTCTACACGACGAAGGAAGTCGGCAAGGGCACCGGCCTCGGACTGGCCATTGCGTACGGGATCGTGCAGGAGCACGGCGGGCAGATCGTCGCCGCCAATCACCCAGACGGCGGCGCGGTGTTCACCGTGGAACTGCCGACCGCATCATCGCCGGGACGCGACGCATGATTGACGAAACGTTTCTGACGACGGAAGAAGTCCTGGAGTATCTCCAGGTCAATCTGCGCACCGTCTACCGGCTGATCAAGGCCGGCAAGATTCCCGCGGTCCGCGTCGGCCGTCAGTGGCGGTTCCGCAAGCGCGACATCGACGCCTGGCTCGACAGCCAGCGTCCACGCGGCGGCGGCGCCCGCACGCGCACCGGCCACGCCCGCTCGTCCGGCAACCGGCACTACTCGCCCGCGCGTGCTCGTCGTGGACGACGAGGCCAGCATCCGGGATCTGCTCGGCAAGACGCTGGCGCTCGCGGAGTACGACGTCGACGTCGCGCCCGACGGCCGCTCGGCGCTCGAGCGCATGCGGCTGTATCCCGTACGATCTGCTGATCGCGGATCTGAAGATGCCGGGCATGGACGGCCTCACGGTGATCCGCGAGGCCAAGCGCTACAAGGCGGACCTGCCCGGTCATCATCATCACCGGCTTCTCCACCGAGTCGAGCGCGATCGAAGCGGTCAACCTCGGCGTCGCCGGCTACCTCACCAAGCCGTTCCGCGTGCCGCAGGTGCTCGCCGCCGCCGCCAAAGCGCTCGGCGAATAGCAAGGAAAGTGAGAAGTTGGAAGTTCTGACTTCTCACCTCGTCACTTTCGCAATGATCCAGCTCTCAGAGCTCACCAAAACCTTCGGCGACCGCGTCCTGTTCGACCACGTCACGTGGCAGATCACCGACCGCGAACGCGTCGGCCTGTGCGGCCCCAACGGCGCCGGCAAGACCACGCTCCTCAAGATGATGGCCGGCATCGACGAGCCCGACTCGGGCGCCGTCCTCAAGCCGTCCGCGCTGACCGTCGGCTACCTGCCGCAGGACGGCCTGACCCACTCGGGTCACACCGTCTTCGAAGAGGCGTCGAGCGCCTTCGCCGACCTGATCGCGATGAAGGCGGAGATGCACGCGCTCGAGGATCGGCTCGGCGACCCGGCGATTCCCGAAGCCGAGCACGACGCGATGCTGCACCGCTACAGCGACCTGCAGGACGGCTTCCGCCTCGCGCGACGGCTACAGCATCGAGCTGAAGACGGCGACGGTGCTGCAGCGGCCTCGGCTTCAAGCCGGCTGACTTCGAGCGGCCGACCGAAACCTTCTCCGGCGGCTGGCAGATGCGCATCGCGCTGGCGAAGCTGCTGCTCGGCCAGCCCAACCTGCTGCTGCTCGACGAGCCGACCAACCATCTCGATCTCGAGGCGCGCAACTGGCTCGAGGAGTACCTGAACGCCTACCCGCACGCGGTGATCCTGGTCTCGCACGATCGCTTCTTCCTCGACGCCGTCGTCACGCGCATCGCCGATCTCACGCTGCGCACGCTGACCGACTACCACACCAACTACAGCGGCTACCTCGTCGAGCACCACGAGCGGATCGAGGCGATGCGCAAGGCCAAGCGCGAGCAGGACGAGGAAGTCGCGCGGGTCAAGATGTTCATCGACCGCTTCCGCTACCAGGCGACCAAGGCGTCGCAGGTGCAGAGCCGGATCAAGATGCTCGAGAAGGTCGTGCCGATCGAGGTGCCGCGCGGAGCGGAAGAAGATTCACTTCGACTTCCCGTCATGCGGCAAGAGCGGACGGACGGTGATCGAGCTTGCAGCACGCGCGCAAGGCCTACGGCGACGTCGTCGTGTTCAAGGACCTGAGCCTGCACATCGAGCGCGGCGACCGGATCGCGCTGGTCGGCCCGAACGGCGCCGGCAAGTCGACGCTGATGCGGATGCTGTCGGGCGAAGAAGCGCCGGACGCCGGCAGCGCGCATCGCTGGGCCACAACGTCGTCATGCAGTACTTCGCGCAGGACGAAGCGACGCGGATGGATCCGGCGCCGACGGTCTACGAGACGCTGCAGGACGGGATCGCCGCATGAACATGGTGCCGATGATCCGCAACATCCTCGGCGGCTTCCTCTTCTCGGGCGACGATGTCTACAAGAAGGTGCGGGTGCTGTCGGGCGGCGAACGCACGCGGCTGGCGGTTGCGCGCATGCTGCTCCGGCCGTCGAACACGCTGCTGCTCGACGAGCCGACCAACCATCTCGATCTCGATTCGAAGGACGTGCTGCTCGACGCGCTGGTCGACTACGGCGGCACGCTGATCTTCGTCTCGCACGATCGCTACTTCGTCGAGCGGCTCGCGACCAAGATCATCGAGATCAACGGCAGCGGCGACGCGGTCGTGTATCCCGGCACCTACACGGAATTCCTCTGGCACAAGGAACACGGCGGACCGCGCGGCCGAAGGCCGTGGCTGCAGGCCACGGCCGCAAGGACCAGCCGCGCAGCGAACGCCGAAGGCGACGCGAGCCCAGGACAGATCGGAGCGCGAAGGCTTGACAGCCGAGGGCGAACGCCCGCGACCGCCGAGCGCTTCCGACAGAAGCCGACCGCACGACGAAAAGAAGCGGCCGGATGCCGACGCGCGCAAGGAAATCGCGCGAGCTGCAGGCTCGCCGGACGCGGGTCGACCAGCTGGAAGCCCGGATCGCGGAATGCGAGGCAGCGATGCGCGAGATCGAGGCACCAGATGGCCGCGCCCGGCTTCTACGAAGACCACGCCGCCGCCCAGCCGGTCATCGATCAAGCATCAGGCGCTGATGTGGCAGCTCGGCGACCTGATGCACCAGTGGGAAGAGCTCCAGTCCGCCGCCGACCTCGCCACCGAAGCCTGACAAAATCGTAATTCGATTACAATATCGATACAAACTGCCGGGGGAAAAGTTCCCTAACAGATTGATATCACGCGGGTTTCTGGGACCTTACGAAGGTTCTGGCTCAGGCATACCGTTTGCCCTTTCACTCGCTCAGTTCCAGTGAGTCTCATGACCCACACGCCTCCCCGACTTGATTCGCGCGCCCAGCGGCGCAAGGGAAACTCGCCTGTCCTGGGGCCCCCGCCAATCGTGAACCGGCCTCGGCCGCGCCCGTCGCCGGCTCTGCCCGACGACCAGTTCTTCCGTCACATCGTCAGCAGCATGCGCAACGGCGTGATCGCGATCCGCCGCGACGGCACGCTGGCGCTGATGAACGACGAGGCCTACCGGATTTTTTCGCTCGAACGCGCAGCGCCGACGACGTCGGGCGTCCGTTCACCGACGTGCTGCGCGATCGCCCCGACGATCCTGCGCATCCTGTCCAGCGGCGTTCGAGCTGAGTCACCTGCCGAATCGCGCCGAAGCTGCGACTCAAGGACCTCGACCGCGTGATCGGCTACACGCTGTCGCAGGTCAAGAGCGACGACGGGACGCCGATCGGCGCGGTGCTGTTCTTCAAGGATCTGACGCAGGTCGAGCAGCTCGAGGAACGCGAGCGGCTGCGCGATCGCCTGGCCTCGCTCGGCGAGATGGCGGCCGGCATCGCCCACGAGCTGAAGAATCCGCTCGCCGGCATCGAGGTGATGGCGGGCCTGCTGCGGCGCCAGGTGCCGGATTCGACGGACGCGCAGTCGCTGCTCGCCGACATCATCAGCGAAGCCAAGCTCGCCAACGCCATCGTCGTCGAGATGCTGGAGTTCGTGCGGCCGGTTCGGCTGCAGGTCGAGCGCACCGACCTCGCCGACGTGCTGCAGCAGTCGGTGACGCTGGCCGAGTCCAAGGCGACGCGCGGGCAGGTGACGGTCGCCGTCCACGTCGAGCCGGGCCTGCCGATGATCGAGGCGGATCACAACCAGCTGTCGCAGGTGTTCACCAATCTGCTGGCGAACGCCTTCGAGGCGCTGGTCGGCAACGGCCACATCTCGATTTCGGCGGTCGCCGGCTCCATCGAAGGCGATCCGGCGGTGGCCGGGGTCGCCGCCGCCGATGCCGGCGGTCGTGGTCGACGTGATCGACGACGGCCCGGGCGTGCCGGCGGACGTGACCGACAAGATTTTCAACCCGTTCTTCACGACCAAGCTGCACGGGCACGGGCCTCGGCCTGGCGATCGTCCGAAAGATCGTGGACGCGCACGACGGACGCATCGACGTCAGCAGCACTCCGGGAGCGGGCACGCGGTTCCGCGTCACCCTGCCGGTCGCGAGCGCGTCGGGATGGTTCAAGTAGTCGGTCATGCAAGGTCGGCCGTGCAGGGCTTCGCGCGAGCCGGTGAGTCGGCGAGCGTAGCAGAGCCTGGTAGGTCGCAGGCATCAGGTCAGCGAGGGAGAAGACGATGGGTCGAATTCTGATTGCGGACGATCACGACGCGCTGCGGCGCGGGCTCGCCCGCGGCCTGACCGAGGCCGGGCACGAAGTCGAGGAAGCCTCGAACGGCAACGCTCGCCATCGAGCGGCTGACACGACAGCTACTTCGACGTCGTGCTGAGCGACCTCAAGATGGGCGGCAGCGACGGCATGGACGTGCTCCGCACGACGCGCGCTCTGCACCCGACGACGGCGGTCATCCTGATGACGGCGTTCGGATCGGTGAACACCGCCGTCGAGGCGATGAAGATCGGCGCGTTCGACTACGTGCAGAAGCCGTTCGAGATCGAGGAGATGGAGGTCAAGATCGAGAAGGCGCTCGAAGTGCAGGCGCCTGAAGAACGAGCTCGACTACCTCCGCGGCACGCAGCAGGACATCTACGAATTCGACCGCATCGTCGGCTCGAGCCCGCCGCTGCAGCGGGTGCTCGACATCGTCAAGAAGGTGGCGAAGAGCAACACGACGGTGCTCATCCGCGGCGAAACCGGCACCGGCAAGGAGCTGATCGCCGGCGCGACGCACCACAACTCGCTGCGGCGGCCGCGGAACTTCGTCAAGGTGAACTGCGCGGCGCTGCAGGAGAACCTGCTCGAGTCCGAACTGTTCGGCCACGAGAAGGGCGCGTTCACCGGCGCCGACAAGCAGCGCATCGGCCGCTTCGAGCAGGCGGACGGCGGCACGCTGTTCCTCGACGAAATCGGCGACATGAGCCCGAGCACGCAGGCGAAGATCCTGCGCGTGCTGCAGGAGCACGAGTTCGAGCGGCTCGGCGGCACCCGGACGCTGCAGGTGGACGTCCGGCTGATCGCCGCGACCAACCGCGACCTGTCGGCGATGGTGCAGTCCGGACACTTCCGCGAGGACCTGTACTACCGCCTCAACGTGGTGTCGATCGAGATGCCGCCGCTGCGCGAGCGCAAGGACGACATCGTGCCGCTGGCCCAGACTCGTTCATCCGCCGGTTTGCCGGCGAGCTGAAGAAGAAGATCGACGGGCTCGAGCCGGACGCGCAGAAGCTGCTGATGCGCTACAACTGGCCGGGCAACATCCGCGAGCTCGAGAACACGATCGAGCGCGCGATGCTGCTGGCGGAAGGACGAGCCATCGCGCTCAGTCGATCTGCGGCTCGGCGAAGCGCCGACCGCCGGAGACGCGCAGAGCCACGCGTCGGTGGTCAAGATTCCGCCGACCGGCATCGCGCTCGAGGACATCGAGCGGCACGCGCTGATCGAGGCGCTGAAGATGTCGAACTGGGTGCAGAAGGATGCGGCGGAGCTGCTGTCGATCAGCCCGCGCGTGATGAACTACAAGATCAAGACGCTCGGCGATCGAGTTTCCGCGCGGCCGCCGCGCCGCGCCGCTGGTGGCTGCGGCGAGCTGACGCACGATCGTTCCGTCACGAAGCTCACGAAGGGCACGAAGATCATTCAGGCAACCGCCTGGTGGTTTTCGTGCCTCCGCGACCCTGTCAGGCTTTCGAATTCGAACGGTCATGATGGGTCACCTGGCCGAGCGATCCCGCACTGCCCCAATGCCCCACCTTGTAGATCCTGATACTGACGCTCCGGGTTTCTGAAATCAGCGTGCCGTCGGCAGTGTAGCGAAAATAACCGGCCAGCGTGTGCGCCTTGTCGTGCGTGGCATGAAGCACAACCGGGCGAACCGGACGATCCCGCGTGTACGCATACGTACCGACGGCGCCGCCCGCCAGTTCGTTGAACTCGGGCAGGTTCGTATCGAGGGCGCGGTTCTGCGTTTCCGCACGTCGGGTATTCACGGTCAGGCGGCTCTTGACGCCTTTGACCTTCCATCCCGACATCGGATGCCCTTCACGCGCGTCTCGCGCGCGTTCGCGCGGCCCATAGCCGAAATTCACGCTCGCGGTACTCGTCCCGACCGGGAATGGCGGCTCGTAGGTACCGCGGCTGGTCGTCGGATCGTTGAGGATCGCTTCGTTGCCGTATCCGAACGCCCCCAGATAGTTCTGCTCCGCTCGCGTGGTCGCGTTCTCGGCGTCCGGATAGGCAATCCCGATGAAATCGACCTCGCGGATGATCGTCGAGGCCAGCTGGATGCCCCAGCGGCCGTCGTTGTTGGTCACCGAGTAGACGCCGTCGCAGACGAGCAACTTCTGGCCGTCCGGCGTGTATCGCGTGAACGACAACGAGAACGCCGCGCCGACCGGGCAATAGAGGTGGACGTTGATGCTTTCGAGCAGATCGTACGAGCCGCGCAGAATCTTGCTCTTGCCCGATCCAGTGGCGTTGAGCGAGGGCGGCGGTGTCGCGGCGAACTCCGCGGCGGACTGCACCACGATCGGCTCGATGTCCTCGTAGATGGCGAATGGAAAGTGGAGCGTGCGGGCGACTCCCTGGACGTCTCGCTGGCTGAGCGCGGTGAAGTACTCGGTGACCAGCCGGAAGCCTTCAGACACCGGCGTCGCGAAGCTGACCGGGAATCGCGAATCGAGTTGGCCGCCTGGACGCAGGCCTGCCGGTTTGGCGAAGTCGTCAGGACCCGGCGTCGCCGCGGGACGAGCCTGGGTCGCGCCGCCGGCTTGCGCGCTCAACGACCCGAATCCGCCGGCGCCGCCAACGGCGCCGACGATGCCGGCTGCGCCGACAGTCTGGACGAATTGACGCCGATCGAGATGCCGCGATTTCATCACCATGCTCCTTTGGCGCGTTGCGTTCGGCCTCGCCCTGTCGGTGGTCGTGATCTAGGTGGAGGACTTCGCCCGCGGGTGCGCCTTGTTGTACACGTCGAGCAGCTGCGCGGCGTTGACGTGAGTGTAGCGCTGCGTCGTGCTGAGCCGCGCATGACCGAGCAGCTCCTGAATCGCGCGCAGGTCGGCGCCGCGCTGCAGCAGGTGGGTCGCGAACGAATGCCGCAGCGCGTGCGGACTGATGCCGGTCCGCGCGCTGGTCGCCGCAACGTGCTGTCGCACCAGGCGGTCAACGCTGCGGACGGTGAGCCGCGTGCCGCGATAGTTCACGAACAACGGGTCGCGCTTTCGGCGGTCCGACTGAAGGCGGACACTACGCTCGTAGCGTCCGGCTTTAGCCGGACCTTTCATCGCGCTACGCACCAGCAGCTCGCGATCGTTCAGGTAGGCTCGGATCGCCTTCGCGGTGGCGGTGTTGAACGGCACGATGCGTTCCTTCCCGCCCTTGCCCAGCACGCGCACCATCTTCGCGCCAGATTCACGTCTTCGAGATCGAGGCCGACGAGCTCGCGCGAGACGCAGACCCGACGCATAGAACAGCTCGAGAATCGCGCGATCGCGCCGTCCGAGCGGCGTGTCGGCCGGGGCGTCGAGCAGCGCGCCCATCTCGCCCTCCGACAGGTGCGCCGGCATGCGGATGTCGCGTTTCGGCGTCGGGACCAGCGAGCCGGGATCGTCGGCGATCAGTTCCTCGCGCCGCAGATAGCGCAGGAACGTGCGCACCGCGGCGAGCTTGCGCGCAGCCGACGCGCGCGACTGCCCGGCCTTGTGCAGCTCGCCGAGAAAACCTCGAATCGCCGCGCGATCGAGCCGTTCCGGTTCCAGCTCCGCCCGCTTGACTCCGGCCGCCGACGGCGACGTGCGCGAGGAACTGCGACAGGTCGCTGTCGTAGGCGCGCACCGTGTGCGCCGACACGTTGCGGTTCAACGCCAGAAACTGCAGGAAGGCTTTGAGATGCCCGGTCATCGTCGTCCAGGCCTCGAGGTCGGCGAGCGCCCGCTCCGACAGCGCCTGGTTCCGCAGCTTCTTGCTGCGCATCCGCTGCTCCAGCGCCGGCATGATTCCGAACGTGATGTTCGACGGCTCGTAGTGCGCCGGGTTCGCGTGCGACACATAGTACGCCAGCGCGCCGATCGCGGTCGTGCGCGGCGCGCTCGTCACCGCCTCGCCAGTAGCGAGCGCGGCCGCGTTGATGCCGGCGAGCAGCCCCGACGCGGCCGATTCGACGTAGCCCTCGACGCCGGACATCTGGCCTGCGAAAAACAGCGTCGGCCTGCTCCGGACCTGCCACGTCTCGGCAAGCACCGTCGGTCCGTTCACGTACGTGTTGCGGTGCACCATGCCGAAGCGGACGAACTCGGCCTGCTCGAGGCCGGGAATCAGGCGCAGCACGCGCGCCTGATCGCCCCACTTGATCTGCGTCTGGAACCCGACCAGGCTGAAGTGATCGCCGGCAAGGTTGTCCTGCCGGAGCTGAACGGCGGCATACGGCTCACGGCCGGTCCGCGGATCGGTCAGCCCGACCGGCTTCATCGGCCCGAACCGCAGCGTGTCGCGGCCGCGATGCGCCATCACCTCGATCGGCAGGCAGCCTTCGAAGAATTTTTCCTTGTCGAAGTCGTGAACCGTGGCCGACTCGGCCGCGACGAGCGCGTCGTAGAAGCGCTCGTACTCGTCGCGCGTCAGCGGACAGTTCAAATAGTCGCCGGCGCCATCGTCCACGCCGCACGACAACGGGTCCGGCTGAAGGCGGACACTACGCAGTTCCGAGTCTTCGAACGCGCCCGGCTGAAGCCGGACAGAACGCATTCCCGGGTTTTCTGTAGTGTCCGGCTTTAGCCGGACCTCCGAACGCAGACTCCGATTCCAGCGCGACTGACGGAACACCTTGGAACGATCGATGCTTTCGGCGAGGACGATCGGGCTGATCGCGTCGTAGAAATACAGTGCGCCCTGCCCGACGAGTCGACGCCAGGTCCGCCGACAGCGCGTCCGACGTCAGCGGTCCGGTCGCGACGATGACCGGTTCGCTGCTCGCTCGACGCGGGAATCGCGGTGACTTCTTCGCGGACGATGGTGACGAGGGGATGCTGCGCAGAGCGTCTGCGTGATCGTGTCGGCAAACCGTTCGCGATCGACGGCGAGCGCCGCGCCGGCCGGGACGCGACTGGCCTCGGCCGCCCGCATCACCAGCGAATCGAGCCGCCGCATTTCTTCCTTCAGCAGGCCGACGGCGTTGTCGAGTTTGTCGCCGCGAAAGGAATTGCTGCAGACCAGTTCGGCGAGCCGATCGGTCTTGTGGACGGCGGTCGCGCGCACCGGCCGCATCTCGTACAGCGTGACGGGGACGCCGCGCGAGGCCGCCTGCCAGGCAGCCTCCGACCCGGCGAGACCGCCGCCGACGATCCGGACGGCCATCAGCTCGCGCGCTTGCGAACCGCGCGCTTTCCGGCCGCGGCCTTTGCTTTCGCCTTGGGCTTGCCTTTGGCTTTCAACGCCGGCTTCGCTGCCGCTTCTTCGATCGGTTTTGCCGCGGCGCTTGGCGCGTCCGCGCGATGCGGCGGCGGCTCCACGACGACCCCGGCGCGGTTCGCGCGGCGGCGCACCACGGCGCGCTTCGAGCAGCGCTTGCGCTTCTTCGAGCGATGATCGTCGCCGGATCGCCGCCCTTCGGAATCGACGCGTTCACCTCGCCGTCGGTGACGTAGGGACCGAAGCGTCCTTCGAGCACCTGCAGCGCGTTGCCGCCGTCAGGCACCTCGATCTTGCGAATCACGCGCTTCTGCGCCTGCCGCGACGACCGCTTCGGCGCGGCCAGCAGCGCCAGCGCGCGCTCGAGATCGACCGTGAAGAGATCGTCGGTGGCCTCGAGCGAACGGTAGTCGTCGCCCTTCTTGATGTACGGACCGAATCGTCCGAGTCCAGCGACGATGACCTCGCCGGTTTCCGGATCGGCGCCGAGATCGCGCGGCAGCTCGAGCAGCTTCAGCGCGTCCTCGAGCGTGACCGTGGACTCGGTCAGGCTGCCGGTGAGCGACGAGCGCTTCGGCTTTTCCTTGATGCCCTTCTCCGGCGTCTCGCCGAGCTGCACGTACACGCCGAAGCGGCCGTTGATCACGTAGACCTTCATGCCGGTCTTCGGATCGTCGCCGAGCCTGCGCGGACCCTCGGCCTTCGCGCGAATCAGCGTCATCGCCTTCTCGATCGTCAGGTCGGCCGGGGCGAGCGTCGGCGGCAGACCCGCCGTCTTGCCGGGACCGCCTTCGCCGAGCTGGAGGAACGGACCGTAGCGTCCGATGCGGACGCGGACATCGGCTCGCCGGAATCGGGGTCGATGCCGACGTCGATCAGCGGATAGTCGGCGTTCTCCTGCGCCTGCTTCACGGCTTCTTCGAGACCGCGATGGTGCTTGTCGCCGCGATAGAACTGCTTGATGAAGTCGAGCCACTCGCGCTCGCCGCGCGAGATCTGATCGAGATCCTCTTCCATCTCCGCGGTGAACTCGATGTCGATCAGATCGCCGAAGTGGTCGCGCAGCAGGCGCGTGACGGCGAAGGCGGTGAAGCTCGGCACCAGCGCCTTGCCCTGACGGAAGACGTAGCCGCGCCGCTCGATGGTGCCGATCGTCGCCGCGAACGTCGACGGCCGGCCGACGCCGATCCGCTCGAGTTCCTTGATCAGCGAGGCTTCCGTGTAGCGCGCCGGCGGACTGGTCTCGTGGCTCTTGGCGTCGAGCGCAGGCCAGGCGCACGCGCGTGCCGTCGCGGGCGATGCGCTCGCCGACGGTCAGCGTCGGCAGCACCGTTTCCTGCTCTTCGAGCTCCGCCGACGGATCGTCGCTGCCCTCGACGTAGGCACGGCGGAAGCCGGCGAACTCGATCGCCTTGCCGGACGCGGTGAAGATGGCGGTTTGGCCGTTGCCGGCGGGCGCCGAGATCTCAGCGTTCGTCCGCAGCACGCGCGCGTCCACCATCTGCGACGCCATCGTCCGCTTCCAGATCAGTTCGTAGAGACGGAGGTCGTCGCCGCTCGAGCACGCCCTCGAGCGTCGATGCGGCGCTGGTGAAGTTCGTCGGGCGGATGGCTTCGTGCGCTTCCTGCGCGTTCTTGACCTTGGTCTGGTAGCGGCGCGGGCCGGAATAGTAGTCGTCGCCGAACAGTCTCGCGGATCGCCTGCGCCGATTCCGACAGCGCTTCGTCGCTGAGCGTCGTCGAATCGGTGCGGTGATACGAGATGTGGCCGTCCTGAAACAGACGCTGCGCGGCCTGCATCGTCCGCTGCGTCGAGAACCCGAGCTTGCGGCTCGCTTCCTGCGTGAGCGTCGACGTGGTGAACGGCGCGGCCGGGCGCTCGACACCTGGCTTGGCTTCGACCGCACGTCACCGTCCACGGCAGGTTGTTCGTCAGGGTGCTGCCGAGCGTGTGCGCATCAGCATCCGACAGCAGCCGGACGTTCTTGCCGGTCAGGACGCCGTTGGCGTCGAAATCCTTGCCGCTGGCGATGCGGGTCTCGCCGACGCGCGACAACGCTCCCGGGAAGTTGCGGCCATCGGCGGAAAACAACGCCTCGAGATCCGCGTACTTGCGCGGTCTTGAACGCCAGGCGCTGCTTCTTCGCGATCGACGATGAGCCGAACGGCGACGCTCTGGACGCGTCCAGCGCTCAGCCCCGTCTGAACTTTCTTCCACAGCACGGGCGACAGCGTGTAGCCGTACAACCGATCGAGGATGCGTCGGCTTTCCTGCGCGCGAACCAGGTTGTCGTCAACGTCGTGCGCCTCCTTGATTGCCTGCTCGACGGCCTTCTTGGTGATTTCGTGGAAGACGATCCGCTTGACCGGAATTTTCGGCTTCAGCACCTGCAGCAGGTGCCAGCTGATCGACTCGCCTTCGCGATCGGGGTCGGTTGCCAGCATCAAATCGGTCGCGCCCTTGAGCGCGGTCTTCAGCTCCGCGACGTTCTTGCGCTTGTCGTCCGGCACGACGTAGTACGGCTTGAAGTCGCCGTCGGTGTCGACGCCGAGACGTCCCCACTTCTGCTTCTTGATTTCCGGCGGCACCTGGCTCGCCGATTCAGGCAGATCCCGGACGTGACCGAAACTGGACTTCACGCTGTAGCGATCGCCGAGGAATCGCTCGAGCGTACGCGCCTTGGTCGGCGATTCCACGATGACGAGGGTTTTTGCCATACTCCCGCTTCACCCTAACACGTTCTGTCGATCCGTACGAACCGGCCGCCGCCGACGCGCTGCACCAGACCCTGCAGTTCGAGCTCGAACAGCCGCGGCAGCAGACGCGACGGCTCGAGGCCCGATCGCTCCGCGATGGCGTCGAGATCGACGGCCTCGCCTGGCGTCAGACACGCCAGCACCGGGTCGATCGGACGAACCTTGCCGACCGCCGGTTCGGAGCGCTCGATCGCGAACTCTGGCTCCACGTTCCGGCGGATTCGGTGCCATCCCCAGCTCCTCAAGGATATCGTCCGCGGACTCCACAATCTTTGCACCGTCACGCAAGAGCCCATGGGCGCCGCGGTTACGGCCATTCAGGACATTCCCAGGCACGGCCAGCACGTCGCGTCCCTGTTCGAGGGCGCACCGCGCGGTGATGAGCGATCCGCTCTTCTCGCCCGCCTCGATCACCACCACCGCGCGCGACAGACCGCTGATGATCCGATTGCGCAGCGGAAAGAACCACTGCAGCGGCGGCGTGCCCGGCACCAGCTCGCTGATCGACCGCGCCGGCAACGCACGATCTCCTCGGCGAGCGACCGCGTGTTCCGGCGGATACATCACGTCCACTCCGGAGCCGAGCACGCGCAATCGTCGCGCCTCCGCCGTCGAGCGCGCCGCGATGCGCCGCGGAATCGACGCCGCGCGCCAGTCCGCTCACGATCAGCAGCCGCGTTCGCTGCGAGATCCGCTGCGAGTTGTGCGGCCATCGACAAGCCCATAGGGAGATGCCGCCCGCGATCCGACGATGGCGACAGACGGCAGGTTGAGCGACGTCCTGCTGTCCGCGCATCCATAGCACCGGCGGCGGATCGGTAATCGTGGTCAGCGCGACCGGATACGCGGCGTCGTCCAGGCGACAGCCCGTATGCCGCCTTCTCGCGCGCGCGGTCGTCGCGGCTTCAGCCTGTTCGTTCAGCGTAACGGCTCGATCGGGTTCGTTACGCCAGTGATCGAAAATCAGTCGCTGCAGTACTGCGTGGGGAGAGTCGCCGGCTCGCAGAAGTTCGGCCGTGCGCGACCGGAGCCAGACCGGCAGAAGTGACAGGGCAACGAGGTCGACGAGGTCGGTCATGCGCCGCTCCATTTGACGCGGCGCAGTCTCAACAAAGAGTCCGGGCCCGCGCCACGATTGCGCAGGTCTGACCTCCCGACCTTTTCATTATACGGCGCGCCTGCGGCGGGCGGCGACGAATCGGGGACAGCGTGCACCACGTTTCGTAAATCAATTACGGAACGATTGCCGGAAACAGGCGGAATTTCGTGCTGAGCCGTGGCACATCGCTTGCTTTTCCGCGTCGGTGAGTACGGTATAGTGATTTCTAATCAGCTATGAGACTGCAGGTTGTGCTCTTCGTCGCCTGTACCGCGACGATGACGGCGGTGCCGTCGTTCGCGGACGCCAGAACCGACGCGAAGTCGCAGGTCGAGTTCGGGATCAAGGTCGCACAAAAAGGCCTGTGGCGCGAGGCCATCTATCGCTGGGAGAAGGCCACCGAGGTCGATCCCACCTACGGCGCGGCATTCAACGATCTCGCCATCGCCTACGAGCACGAAGGTCAGCTCGACAAAGCCCGGAAAGCGTACGAGAAAGCGATCGAGCTCGATCCGAACAATCCTCAGGTCCGCCAGAACTACGAACTGTTCAAGGAAATCAATGATCGGACGAGTTCTGCGAAGCAGCCGCAGTAGCGCGCGCTCCGGCCGTCTCGCGCTGACGGCTGTCGCGGCAGGCGTGGCGGCTGTCGCGATTGCGTGCGGCGGGCCCGAGACCTTCGAAATCCCGATCGAAACGCCGATTCAGGCCAAGCTGGACGTCTCGCCCTTTCAACGGGTGCTCGTCGCCGGCTTCGTGGCGGGTGGCAGTGACGACCTCGACGCCAATCAGGAAACCGTGCGGCTGCTTCGCAGCCAGCTCCGGACCAAGTCGTCGCTGCGCGTGATCGACGCCGACATCCTGCCGCTCATGGAAGTGGCCAA
Source organism: uncultured Acidobacteriota bacterium (assembly GCA_963711765.1). GTDB lineage: Bacteria > Acidobacteriota > Vicinamibacteria > Vicinamibacterales > CAVVIG01 > CAVQFC01. The sequence goes on from CAVQFC010000003.1 coordinate 126,025, forward strand.
CGAAGGCCAGACGCCCGCGACACCGCCCGCTGCCCCGGCCACGCCGTCGACGCCGACGGTTCGCCCCGCGAGCGGCGCGGCGGCATCCGGTGGAACGGCAGCCGCACCGGCAAAGGACGCGGCCGCGGCGCCCGGGAACCACATCAAGGACGAGAAGGATCTCGAAACCTACGAGCGGCTGTTCGCGAATACTGCGTACTGGAAGCGTATCGGCGAGGAATTCCAGAATCCGCTGATCGTGACCGGCACGGTACTGTTCATGAACCGCTCGACGTCAGGTTTCGTGCAGCGCGATCAGGAAGTGTTCGACAGCCTCGGACGCCGGCAGGTCGTGCCGGTCCGCACCTATCAGGAGCGCAAGGGCTACGTGCTGCGTCCCAAGTTCGTCTTCATCGACGGCCGCAGCGGCGCGACAATCTACACCGAGAGCTACCGCGAAGAGATTCTCTACAACGCGCAGCAGAACACGCCGGCGCTGTCGTCGTACTTCGAGTTGATGGACCGCCTGGTTCCCAACTTCCTCAGCGCGCTCAGCAGCCAGAAAATCAAAGGCACCCGCGTCCTGCTGAAGTAGGCGCATCGCAGCAGAGCGACCGGGTTCACGGGAGGCCGCATGCCGGAATTCGTGATGATGATCGTCGTGGTGCTCGGATCGATGGCGCTGCGCGGCGTGGCAATCCTCGGGCTCGTCTACGTCGGCGCGCGCCTGGCCATCCGGCACGAGCGGCGCGTCTCGAGCTGACCGTAATGCGAGGCTTGGGCCTGGGCAACTCGTCACCATCTTCGTGGCCGTCCTCGCGATCTGGTCCGTCTATCATCGCCCCCGTAACGAGTAGTAGTTCCGCGTCGTCGTTCGATCGGAACTGACAATCACGACGTTGAACGCAGACCGCGCCGAGTTCGCAGAGAATTCACCATGCAAAGAACGCTTGCTCTGAACGAGGTTCTGCTTGCCGCCGCAAAGCTCACTCACGAAGAGCGACGGGAGCGAATTGCGCGGTGCGTCGCTGACGGACGGCACGATCCGGACACCTTACCGTTCTGCGTTGCGCCGTCGGATCCAGGCCTGGTCCGGTATTGTAAACGCTGCTGGAGCGTGATCGACCCCTACGGAATGACCTGGAGTTGGGCACCTCCAGAGTTGTCGGCGATTTCGAGGTAGCGGCCTACTTTCCTTGTCTCTCAGAATTGGTACGGCCTGAAACGGCAACTGCCACAAAGGTGCCCGCAGCCAAGGCCACAGCGGCCCCGACGCGCAGGACCGCTGTACCTTGCGTTGTCTCCCATTCAAGAACCGCTCGGGCGTGATCGGGGCCCATCAGCGTCGCCGAAACTGCCTGCAGACACATCACCGTTCCGAGCGCACGCAGGATCGCCGGGGCACGCGAGGTTGGGGCACCGAGAATCACCGTGAGTCCCATGGCGATCCGGATGGCGGCGGCCGCGTAGAGACCCGCGGGCGTGGCGAAATACAGGTGGCGCGCCATCGTCAGGCTTTCAGGCGAAATAAAGCCCATGAGGCCAACGACGATGGTGAAAACAGCGACGAGCAGGACCGCGGCTTTCACGCCATGGCCGCCAGTCCGTTGGAGTGAATCAAGTTGACCCTGGCGTTACAGGAGTGGCGTGCCGATGATCTTTGCGACGTCGGTGAGACGCTGGACCTGGCTGTCGTAATCGGACTCGGTGACCGGCTTCGGCTCCCAGGGCAGCGGTTTTCCCGGAGCGGGGTCGTCAAGGTATCTCGGCACCAGGTGGACGTGCAGGTGCGGCACCAGGTTTCCGAGCAGTTGGTAGTTCATGTGGCACGGCGCGAAAACGTGTTCGATCATCTTCGCGACGCGGTGAATGTCCTGCCAGTATGCTGCGACGTCGTCGGTGCTCAGGCTGGTGAAGTCCGCAACGTGACGATCGCGAAAGACGACAATCGCATGGCCACGAGCGATGGCGTTGCGCTCCAGGTGTGCGTCACCCGCGCGGCCTGAGTAGAACGGCTGACCGAGCTGCTTCGCGCAAAACCAGCACCCCGTTCCCTGTTTCCTGTCGTCCCAGTCCTCCGGCCAGGTTCGTGTCATTGCCTTTCTCTGTGGCAGTGTCGCACGCTCAAAACGAATTGCAAAGGCGCCCGAATTGCAAAGGCGCCCAGTGAGCCGGCGCGTCACTGAATTCCCGGAGCGAGTAGCGGGGGCGGCCCTGCGATCCATCCCAGATGTTGAGCGACAGCCAGGAGTGCGATGATCGCGACACTGACCACGATCACGGCGATTCGCTTGGACGTCCTGCTCATGACTCTACCGCCTTCCTGTTTGCCGGTTAGTTAGACACCTTCCAGCCGCACTTGGTAAGTCCATCGCCTGTTCACCTGCGCAGCTTTGAGGACTGCGGGCTTGCAGCAGCCTCCAGATCGGACACTGCCCAAAGCTGGCTGGTGACCACTTTTCTAAAAAAAGAGCTTGGATTACGCCGCGACGGTCGGCCTATGCTTCTAACCATGAAGTTCCTCCTCCTCGGCGCTGCTCTTCTTCTTCCCTGTGCCGCTGCGGCGCAGGCCACGCCTACGCCGAAGGAGTCGCCTATCATCCCGATTCCCCGTGTGGATGCGGACACCAACGCGGTGCTCGTAGCGCTCAACGCGCTGTTCGCCGCGTTTGAGGCCGGCGACGCCGCGGCGATGCTAAGGCACGTGTATCCGGACGGACGCGTGACCGCGACGGGCATGCGCGGGGATGGCGCATCCAACCTTCGCGGACAGAGCTGGACCCAGTTCGCCGCGCGGATCGAACCCGAGCACGCCTTTCAGGAGCGCATCGCCGATCCGACGATTCATATCGACGATGACATTGCGATGGTATGGGCGCGGTTCGTCGTCCGTGTCGGCGGGAAGGTCATCAACTGCGGAATCGATCATTTCGATCTGGTCCGCCAGAGCGGCGCGTGGAAGGTGATGAACCTGACCTTCTCGTCACGCATCACGGGCTGCATCGCGCAATGATCCGAGAGTCGATCGCTGCCATCGGGTCTTGCTCGCCAGGCTCGCCGGTCATTCAGGCGGACCCAACTCCCGCAGTACGCCAGTGCTTCACTTTGACTGTCGTGTTTTGGCACCTGGACGACGACCTGCAAGGGGAAACAACCGAGAAATACAAATGACGACGAACATCAAGAGACAAAACCCCGCCATCCATAGGAGCAGCGGCAACCACGCTGCGATGGCACCCAGAAGCACTCGGAAAATGCCGGCAATCATTTAAGCCGCCTGCCCGCTACGTCTGTCCAATAGCAAAACCAACTCCTCGACACTCCATACACGCGTCGTCAGACGCACTACCATCGGTGGCGTGACGCGGAGCCTCTGATGGACGCGGCAGTCGCAGTGCGCGAAGTGTAGCGCGGTCGCCGCCATGTAGTTCTCGACGTTGTTTGAGGATCCGTTCGTGAGGCTGAAGGCCGGACCCCGTCGAAGGTAGGGCGTAAGGGCACCTGTACGGCGCCCTTATTGACAACCCGCGCGTTTCGGCCGATATACTCTCCAGATGATGACCGCGACATCCCTACCGGCCATCGGCACAAGGTACCCCCTCCTCTTCTCGTACCGAGACACCTTGTTCGGCAACGGCTTCCTGGTGGAGGTTCAAGCCGTAAACGGCCGCGCTCTTTGTGTCCGCGAGGAGGACGAGTATTGGATGTACGGGATCAACCCCGGCGGAATGGCCGCGCACGGGGAAGACCCCGAGGCCGCACACAACGCCTTCCGTAAGATTTTCTCATCCATCTTGATTGACTTAGCCTCGTCTGCGGCCAGTTTCGATGAGTTCAAGAGCGCCGTGGGCAGGTTCTTCGAAGACACCAACGAGGGTTATGCGCAAGAGTGGAACGCATCGCTCGAAGCAGTGCAGAGAGGCGATGTAAAGCTCGAAGGCATCCGGGTCATGCCAGCCAATTCGCCACGCTCGATCACTGTGTCGATGAAGCAAGTCCACCAGGTGACGGCACAGGACAATAGCGCCAACCTGCAGTACCTCCTCGCGGCCTAGCCAAGGGTGGCGAAAGTCGTGCGACTAGATGACGTCTGGCGGATGCTCGCCGCTTGCTTGGATGGCTTTGAACGCATCCAAAAGCCCCATCGCTGGAACGTCAAGTATCAAGGCCGCACCTATCACGAACTTCCACTGGGACGGCACGGCGCGAGACAAAATCCAGAGATAGAGTCCGGCCACATTCGCGGCCTCGTTCGGTTCTTCCAAATTCCCAAGGACTGTTACCAGCGGTATGTGAACGTCGGCTGAGCTCTTGAGTCCCCGCACTCGCGAACGACCCACTGCCTGGGCCAGTACGGTAACTCTTTACATCTGAGCCACTTCGGTTATAAACTAACCCCTTTGGATAGGTGCCGATTATGTACGCAATCATTCAAGCAGGCGGCCAGCAGGTCAAGGTGACCCCCGGCGGCTACGCGACGCTGGCTGGTAAGGCCGCGCCCGCGGGCACGGAAGTGGTCATCGACCAGGTCCTGGTCATCGAGAAGGACGGCGGCGAAGTGCTCGCCGGCGCCCCCTTCGTCGCCAACGCCCGCGTCGTCGCGGTCGTCGAAGGCGAAACCCGCGGCCCGAAAATCCGCGTCTTCAAGAAGAAGCGCCGCAAGGGCATGCGCCGGACCAACGGCCATCGCGCCTTCCACACGCGCGTCACCATCAAGGAAATTCTTCTCTAGGGCTCGCCCCTACTGGAATACGGCAATGGCTCACAAAAAAGGACAGGGCAGCTCACGCAACGGCCGCGACTCGAACTCGCAGCGGCTGGGCGTGAAAGCGCACGACGGCAACGTCGTCACCGGCGGCACGATCATCGTCCGCCAGCGCGGCCGCCGCTTCCAGGCCGGACTGAACGCCGGACTCGGCAAGGACGACACGATCTTCGCGAAGACCGCACGGACGCGTGAAGTTCGAAGACCACGGCGCCAAGGGCCGGGTCATCAGCATCCAGCCGCTCGATTAACTTGTTCGTCGACGAAGTCGACATTCACGTCGAAGCCGGCCACGGCGGGACGCGGCTGCTCTCGCCTTCCGTCGCGAGAAGTTCGTCCCGCGCGGCGGCCCGAGCGGCGGCGACGGCGGTCACGGCGGCACCGTCTACATCGTCGTCTCGCCCCACATCAACACCCTGATCAATTTCCGGTTCCATCCGGAGTTCGCCGCGCGAGCGCGGCCAGCACGGCCCGGGCTCCAACATGACCGGCCACGGCGGCGCCGATCTCGAGCTGGCGGTGCCCGTCGGCACGCTGGTCTACGAAAAGATCGCCGACCCGGAACACCCAGGACAACCGTTCACGCTCGTCGCCGACCTGACCGCGGAAGGCCAGCGCGTCCTGATCGCCAAGGGCGGACGCGGCGGGCTGGGCAACGCGCAGTTTGCGACGTCCACCAATCGCGCACCGCGGAAAGTGCAGCCCGGCGAGGCAGGCGAGAGCAAAGAGCTGCGGCTCGAGCTGAAGCTGCTCGCCGACGTCGGCCTGGTCGGCTTTCCGAACGCCGGCAAGTCCACGCTGATCGCGCGCATTTCGGCGGCGCGACCCAAGATTGCCGACTACCCCTTCACGACGCTGACACCGAATCTTGGCGTCGTCCGCCTGAGCGACGATCGCAGCTTCGTCGTCGCCGACGTGCCCGGGCTGATCGAGGGCGCGCATCGCGGTCTCGGCCTCGGCCACCAGTTTCTGCGCCATCTCGAACGCACCAAGGTGCTCGTCCACCTCGTCGACGTGTCCGGCGCACCGGACGCGATCCGGTCGCCGATCTCGAGACGGTGCGGCAGGAACTCGAGCTGTTTCAGCCGACGCTCGCCGCCAAGCCGCAGATCGTCACTGCGAATAAGATCGACGCGGTGGATGACGAAGAACGCGTGGCGGCGCTCGAGGAGCGGGCGAAGGCCCTCGGCCTGCCGTTCTTCCGCATCTCGGCGGCCACCGGTCAGGGTCTGCCGGCGCTTCTCGAAACGATGTGGCGCCGCTTGAGCGAATCGCGCCAGCCAGCGGCATGAGCGGGCGACGCATCGGCATCCTCGGCGGCACCTTCGACCCGATTCACCGCGGCCACCTCGACGTGGCGGACGCCGCGGCCCACACGCTGGCGCTGACCAGCGTCTTCCTGATTCCGTCCAACATTCCGCCGCACCGTCCGCAGCCGTTCGCGTCGGCGTATCACCGCTTCGCGATGGTGGCGCTGGCCGTGGCCGAACGTCCGGCCTGGCGTGCGGTCGATCTCGAACTGCGTTCGACGACGCCGTCGTACACGTCCTCGACGCTGGGGCATCTGCGCAACCGCGGGTATGCGCCAAACGAGCTGTTCTTCGTCATCGGCGCCGACGCCTTCTGCGACATCGCCACGTGGCACGACTACCCGGCGATCCTCGAACGCGGCGCACTTTGTCGTGGTGTCGCGACCCGGCTCACCCGTCAGCGGGCTGGCGCGGCGGCTGCCGCGACCTGGCCTCGCGCATGGTCACGGCAACCGCGCGCGATCTCGCCGGCGAGGCCATCGATCATTTTGATCGACGCACCGACAGCCGACGTGTCATCTACTGCGATCCGGCAGACGCGTGGCGAAGGCACCCCGATCGACGGGCATGGTGTCCCCCGGGCGTGCAGCAACACATTGAGCAGCACGGACTTTATATTCCGGGGACGCCTGGACGCCGGGCGTCGGACGGGCTGTATCCAATCGCGGCAGGCAGGTTGCATGGCGAAGACTGAGAAACGCGCGACGAAATCGCAAACCGTTTCCCGGCGCAGGTGACGCTGGCCATCGCGGCGGCGGAAGACAAGCAGGCAAAGGACATCGTCGTCCTCGACCTGCGAAAGGCGGCCGGCTTCACCGATTTCTTCGTCATCGCGTCGGGCACGAACACGCGTCAGGTGCGGGCGATTGCCGACTCGGTCACCGAACGACTCGCCGCGAAGGGCGTCAAGCCCGCATACGTCGAGGGCTACGACCGGTCGGAGTGGATCCTGCTCGACTACTTCGATTTCATCGTGCACGTGTTCGCGCCAGAGACGCGCGTCTTCTACGACCTCGAACGCCTGTGGGGCAGCGCGGAACGGACGGCGGTGCCGTAACCGCGACAAGCAAATTGCTGAATGCAAATTGCCGAAGACAACGTGCTGAACGCCAAGTGCTGAATCGCAAAGTGCAACGTGGAACGCCAGCAGTATTCAGCAATCAGCATCCTGCAATCAGGATTTCTAGCGTCCTGCGACGCGCTCGTCTCCGTCCTCCTCGCGCCTGCGTGCGCGGCCTGTCAGCAGCTCCTCGATCATCCGACTGCCGGTCCGGTCTGCTCGGCGTGCTGGGCGTCGATTCTGCCAATCACGCCGCCGATCTGCGATCGCTGCGGCGACCCGCTGCCGGCGTGGCGCACGATCAGCCGTCCGCTCGATTGCTGTGCGCGCTGCCGGCGGCTCCCGCGCTTCGTCGATCGAGCGCGCGCGATCGGCGCCTACGACGGCGCGCTGCGGGCGATCGTCCACGCGCTGAAGTACGACGGCCGGCGATCGCTCGCCCGCCGGCTCGGCGCGCTTGATGCGTGAGCGCGGCGCGGAGATGCTTGAACGGCGCCGCGTGCGCGATTCCGGTCCCGCTTCATCCGATCGCGCCTTCGTCATCGCGGCTTCAACCAGGCGGCCGACCTGCGCGACACCTCGGCATTCCGTCGGTCGCGGCGCTGCGCCGAATCCGCGCCACGCCGACGCAGACCGGGCTGCCCGCGGCCCGCCGTCACCGGAACATGCGCGATGCGTTTGCGATTGCACGATCGGCTCGGCTGCCGGCCGGTACCACGGTCGTGCTGGTGGACGATGTGAGCACGACCGGCGCGACGCTCGAGGCGTGCGCGCGGGTGTTGAAGGAGGCGGGCGTGCGAGAGGTGCGGGCGCTTACGGCTGCGCGAGTCGTGACGCCACGGCCTTGAACGACCTCGGCGGCAATGGCGTCCTTCGGCTGCTCGCCGTCGAGCACCACCCATCCGTTTGCCGCGGCCTGACGGCGATAGCTCTCGCGAACGCGCCCCTGCATCGCCAGGTCGCGCTCGTAGCGATCGCGATCGACCGACTTGCGCTGCACGGCCGTTTCCGGCGCGATGTCGAGCATGATCGTCAGCGCCGGCGGCGGCAGGAACTTCTGCATCTCGATGAGCCAGGCGGCGTCGAGTCCCTGAGCTTCGCCGTAGGCCACGCTCGATGCCATGTAGCGATCGCAGACCAGAATCAGGCCGCCGTCGAGCCACCGCTGCAGATCCGGTTTCCGTTCGTAGCGGTTGGCGATGTAGAGCAGCTGCATCACGTCGGGCTGTACTCGCGTTCGCCCTGCAGCGCGCGCGCGATCTCCTCGCCGATCGACGTGCCGTAGTCGGGAAACGACACCAGTCGCGACTTCCGGCCGTCCGCTTTGAGGCGGTCGCGCAGCAGTTCGGCCTGCGTCTGCTTGCCGCTCTGGTCGAGGCCTTCGAAGGCGATCAAGTGACCGGTCATAGGCGTCTCAGTTCTCAGTTCTACGTTCTACGTTCTACGTTCGTGTTCTGTGTTCTGTGTTCTGAACGAAGAACGAAGACCACGAACGAAGAACGACGTCTTTTACGTCTCGAGCGCCAGCTGATCGTCCACCGTCTGTCGTCGGCGGATGACGCGCCAGGTTCCGGCATCGACCAGCACTTCGGCGGCAGCGGACGTCGATTGTAGTTGGACGCCATCACCGCTCCGTAGGCGCCGGCATCGCGAATCGCGACCAGGTCGCCGATCGCCAGCGTGCGGCAGCATCCGGTCGCGTCCGACCACGTCGCTGCTTTCGCAGACCGGTCCGACGATCTCGTACTGATGGTCGCCGGCAGCAGGCGCCGCGACCGGCTCGATCCGGTGAAACGCGCCGTAGAGCGCCGGGCGCATCAGCTCGGTCATGCCGGCGTCGATGATGACGAAGTCGCTGTCCGCGGTTCGCGGCTTCAGGTCGATGACGCTGCGCCAGCAGCACGCCGGCGGGCGCCGCGATCGCGCGTCCCGGCTCGACGACGATCGGCAGTCCGGTCGCGCTGATCTCGTCGACGAGCGCGCCGACGTAGTCCGCGGCGGACGGAACGTCGCGACCGTCGTACGAGATGCCGAGGCCGCCGCCAAGGTCAACGTACTCGAGCGGGCAGCCCGTGCGCCTTCAGCTCGAGGCTCACGCTCGGCGGCCAGCCGCGCCGCGCTCGCGCAGCGGATCGAGGGTGGTGATTTGCGAGCCGACGTGCAGGTGAACCGCGACCAGCTTCAGCGCAGGGCCGCGACCGTCAGCGTCTGCAGCAGCTCGCGCGCGGCGTCGAGCGGGACGCCGAACTTGTTGATCTTGAGGCCCGTCGAAATATGCGGATGGCTCTTGGCGTCGATGTCCGGATTCACGCGAACCGCGACGCGCACCGACCGTGCCGAGCCTCGACGCCAATCGCCTCGAGCGCGCGCGAGCTCGCCCGCCGATTCGACGTTGATCGCCTTGACGCCGAGCAGCACCGCGCGTTCGAGCTCCGCCGGCGACTTGCCGACGCCGGTGAAGACGATCTGCGACGGCTCGAAGCCGGCGCTGCGCGCGACGTCGATCTCCCAGATCGAGTTGGCGTCGACCGCGCTGCCGAGTTCGCGCAGCAGCCGCGCGATCGCCAGCGTCGAGTTCGCCTTCAGCGCGTAGTGAATCGCGTGCGGGTAGCCCGCCGAACGCCGCGTCGATGGCGCGGTATCGCTCGCGCAGCGCCGCGGCGCTGTAGACGTACACCGGCGTGCCGACGTCGGCCGGCAATCGCCGCCAGCGAGCACGCCGTCGCAAACGAGTTCGTGTTGTCGCCGACGGCTTGCCGGAAGAAGCCGACGGGATGGGTCGGTGCAGGCAACGTAGTACGCTATTCTACTCAACAATCTTCATGTCGCCGGACACGCCGATCACCTCCGGAACGCTCACGCCGTCCGGAGAAGCCATCGAGATCGCTGATCCAGCGCTGCCTCAAGGGCGATCAGGTCGCCTGGGAGCTGATCGTCCGGCAGTACCGGCGCAAGGTGTTCAACGTCGCGTACAAGTTCGTCGGCAAGCACGACGAAGCCGAGGATCTGACGCAGGACATCTTCCTGAAGATCTTCAAGTCGCTCAACACCTTCGACCGGCGCGCGAATTTCCAGACCTGGCTGATCAGCATCAGCCGCAATCTCTGCATCGATCACTATCGCAGCGTCCGCAAGGAGCGCGAGACGATCGACCGCGACGTCGACGCGAACGAGCTGTCGCCGCTGTCGCACGATCCGGGACCGGTGGCCGCGCTCGAGCAGCGCGATCGCGTCGCAGCTGCTGCAGCAGGCGCTGGCCGCGCTGCCCGACACGCTGCGGACCGCGGTGCTGATGCGCGACATCCAGGAACTGTCGTACCAGGAAATCGCCGACACGCTGCGGCTGCCGGAAGGCACCGTGAAGTCGCGCATCAACCGCGGACGCACCGAGCTCGCCCGTCAGATCCGCGCGCTGCGCGGCGACGATTTCGGGCCGGGCGACGCGGCGCTGAAACGCACGGGAGCCAATTGATGAATGTCACCACCGAACAGATCGGCACGATCTCCATCGTCCGCGTCGGCGAAGCGCGGCTGATGTATCCGATCCTCTCCGACTTTTCGTCCGCGGTCAGCGCACTCGATCGCCGCGGGCCGCCACGAGATCCTCATCGATCTCTCGCCGGTCACCTACGTGGACAGCGCGACGATCGGCTGCCTGATGGATCTCTATCGCCAGGTGCACGCCGCCGGCGGGCACCTCAAGCTCTCGGGCGTCCAGAAACGCGTCGAGACGATGCTGACGATGACCGGCGCGCAGAACTTCATCGAGATCCACGCCGACGAGCCGACCGCCGTCAACAGCTTCGGGGCTTAGCCATGCGCACCATCAAGACCGACCAGCGGCGTCCCGATCACCCTCGACGGCGATCTGCTCGCCATCATGGAAGCGCTGCTACCAGGAAGTGACGGCCAAGCGCGAGTTCGAGCGATCGTTCGAGGACATGGTGAGGGAGATCCAGCAGCTCATCGAGCAGATGGACGACAGCGAGCGGCGCACCTACCTGGCCGAGAGCCTGTTTCTCAACACCGTGAAGTACGAGAACGACAAGCTCGAGGCGTATATGAAGAAGCTCACCCGCAAGTAGCGGGCCTCGCCGCGCGTATGTCACTGAATTTCCTGGCGACCCGGTTCCAGTGCTCCTGGCCCTGGAGCACGCTCGTCATGCTCTGCGACGGCCGGATGGTCTGCGGCTGCGCCGATCCCTACGGCAAGCGCGTGCTCGGCGACATGCGCGGCGGCGACGGTCAGCGACGTCTGGACCGGCGCGGTCGCCGATCAGCTGCGCGCGCGATCTGAACGGCGGCGGCTCGAAGTTCTGCGGCGACTGCCCGCTGAAGCTTCCGCTGAAGAAGGACGAAGCGATACCGGTCAGGTCGATCGACGCCGGACAGCTACCGTCGCGGCTGTACATCGAGTGCACGGCCGCCTGCAACATTTCGTGCACCGAGGCCTGCTGCGCGCCGGAGACCGGCATCACGCGGACGCGGCAATCCGGCATGCTCGACTTCGACCTGTTCAAACGGGTCGTGGACGAGGCCGGTCCGTCGCTGGTGCGAATCGACTTCTTCAACTACGGCGAAGCCTTCCTGCACAAGCGCGCGGTCGAGATGTGCGAGTACATCAAGGCGCAACTTCCCGCACATCTACCTGTACACCAGCACCAACGGCCTGGCGCTGTCCGAGGCGCAGGCGCGCCGGCTGGTGCACTCCGGCATCGACGAGGTCACGTTCTCGATCGACGGCGCGACACCGGAGTCTTACGTGAAGTATCGCCAGCGCGGCAAGTTCGAGGTGGCGCTGGCGAACCTGCGCGCCATGGCGGACGAGAAGCGCACGACCGGCCGCGATCTGCCGTTCCTCAACTGGCGCTACATCCTGTTCGTCTGGAACGACAGCGCCGAGGAAATGAACCAGGCGCGCCAGCTCGCCGCCGAAATCGGCGTGGATCGCCTGTGCTGGGAGTTGACCGACCATCCCGAGCACGCCTATTCGCGTCGCGTCGTTCCCGGATCGGCCGAGTTCGAATCGCTTCGCCATGAGATCTGGGACGACAACAACCTCGGCAACGCGATTCCCGGCGCCACGCCGAAGGCGCGCATCGACATCCGAACGCTGGTCCCCGGCGTCCCGCTGATCGCCCGCGCCGGCCAGCCGCTCGCGGTGCGCACGCGCGTCCACAACCTCTCGACTCGCCCGTTCCCGGCCCAGGCGACCCACGGCCGCCGGCTCGTGCGCCTCGGCGCCCAGCTGTGCACGGCCGAAGGCACGATCATCAACCGCGATTTCGCGCGCGCGTGGCTGCCCCAGTCGCTCGCTCCAGGTGATCAGACGGACATCGCCATCGAGATCCCCACACCCGGCGAGCCGGGACGTTACGCGCTGAAGTTCGATCTGGTCAGCGAGGGGATTGACTGGTTCGAGCACTGCGGATCGCCAACGACGACGCGCAGTTTGTGGGTCAGATAGTCACGAGTCGGGAGTCAAGAGTCGAGAGTCAGAAGTCGGAAATCGAGCGTCGTGTGGCGCGGGCCTTTCAGGCCCGCGTTGTGCTCGGTGGTCGATACTGGCGAGGGGTTTCAGGCGCGTTGCCGAGGCGACGACGCGACCCTGAAAGGGTCGCGCTACAGCAGGCTGTATCAGCGCGATCAGCGCGCGAGCCGTGGCACGACGTGCTTGACGGCGGACGGAATCGGCGCCACCGCGCCTTCGGTCGGCGACTCGACCAGACGCCAGGCGCTGCGCTTCTTCGAGAATCTTCGCGGCGAACTCGGTGTGCAGTGCGTGCCCGGCGCGATGCGCCACCAGGTGGCCGATCACCGGGTAGCCGACCAGCGCCAGATCGCCGACCGCATCCAGAATCTTGTGACGCACGAACTCGTCGTCGAAGCGCAGCGCGTTGTTCAGCACGCCGGTTTCGCCGAGCACGATCGCGTTTTCGAGCGAGCCGCCGAGCGCCAGACCGTTCTGGCGCAGCATCTCGACGTCCTTGAGGAACGTGAACGTGCGCGCCGGCGCGATGTCCTCGGCGAACGATTCTTCGGTGATGCGTCAGGGTGCGGCGACTGATGACGCAGCAGCGGATGATCGTAGCTGATGCTGTAGGTGACCTTGAAATGATCCGACGGATAGAGCGCGATCCGCTTGTCGCCACGCGAGATCGCAATCGGGCGGACGATCTTCAGGTACTTGCGGGGCGCCGGCAGACGCTTCACGCCGGCTTCCTGAATCAGGTAGAGGAACGGCGCCGCGCTGCCGTCCATGATCGGCACTTCCGGCGAGTTCAACTCGACGATGACGTTGTCGATGCCCACGCTGACCAGCGCCGCCAGCAGATGCTCGACGGTTTCGACCGACACCTCGTTGCGCTGCCAGCCCGGTCGCGAGCTGGATGCCAGCGAGGTTCTGCACCGTCGCCGGCACTTCGTGATCGCCGAGATCGGTACGCCGAAACCGGATGCCGAAATCAGCCGGTGCGGGTTTGAGAGTGAGATTGACCTTGTTACCGGAGTGAAGACCGATTCCGATACAGGAAATCTGACGACGAAGCGAGCGCTGTGCGTCCATTAGCCTCTCAGGCAACAGGGGACGTGCAGGGCCCTTAACAGCAAAGACGATGCCTCAACGAGGCCTGGCGTAGTCCTCGACGTAAGGCTCATTTTTGTAAGGCTTTACACGGCATACATACCCCACCAGACACACACCGGAACACGGTTTTGTGGTACGCGCACCACAGCCGTTCGACGCAAAATTGTGGCGATCTTACCACAATCGATCCTCACGCGATGCTCCGCGACCGCCCGTTTCGCACCTGGTGACAGCAGCTCGACGAGGAACCGTCCGGTCGCCGACTGTTCGTGCTGTGCGACGTCTTCAGGCGTGCCTGCGGCGACGATGCGTCCGCCACCGGCGCCCGCCTTCGGGTCCGAGATCAATGACGTAATCCGCCGACTTGATCACGTCGAGGTTGTGCTCGATGACGACAATCGTGTTGCCCTGATCGACCAGCTGCATCAGCACGTCGAGCAGCTTGTGCGTATCGTCGAAATGCAGGCCCGTCGTCGGCTCGTCGAGGATGTAGAGCGTGCGACCGGTGCCGCGCTTCGACAGCTCTTTCGCCAGCTTCACGCGCTGCGCCTCACCGCCCGACAGCGTCGTCGCCGACTGGCCGAGCGTGACGTAGCCGAGGCCGACGCTCTGGAGCGTCCGCAGCTTGTTGGCGATCGCCGGGAAGTTTTCGAGCAGCGGCATCGCCTGATCGACGGTGAGCTCGAGCACGTCCGCGATCGACTTGCCGCGGTATTTGATTTCGAGCGTCTCGCGGTTGTAGCGGCGGCCCTTGCACTGCTCGCAGGTGACGTAGACGTCCGGCAGGAAGTGCATCTCGATCGCGATGACGCCGTCGCCCTGACACGCTTCGCAGCGGCCGCCCTTCACGTTGAACGAGAAGCGTCCGGGCTTGAAGCCGCGCGCCTTGGCATCCGGCATCCTCGCGAACAGATCGCGGATGAACGTGAACAGGCCGGTGTAGGTGGCCGGATTCGAGCGCGGCGTGCGACCGATCGGCGACTGGTCGATCTCGATCACCTTGTCGATCAGCTCGACGCCTTCGATCGCGTCGTGCGCGCCCGGGTCGTCGCCGGCGCGGTAGAGCGTTTCGGCGAGCGACTTGTACAGGATGTCGTTCACCAGCGTCGACTTTCCCGAGCCGCTGACGCCGGTGACAGCGGTGAGCATCCCGAGCGGAATCCTGACGTCGATGTTCTTCAGGTTGTTCTCGCGCGCGCCGCGGATGACGAGCTCGCCCTTCATCGGCGCGCCGCCGCGCCGCCGGCGTCGCAATCGACTTCGCACCGGTCAGGTAGGCGCCGGTCGTCGAGCCTTCGTCGCCATCGGCCGCCGCCATCAGCGCCTGCGGCGTGCCCTGGAAAATGACGTGGCCGCCGAGGTCGCCCGCGCCGGGACCGAGGTCGATGACGTAGTCGGCAACCCGAATCGTCTCCTCGTCGTGTTCGACGACGATGACGGTGTTGCCCAGATCGCGCAGCCGCGCCAAGCGTCGCCAGCAGCTTGCGGTTGTCGCGCTGGTGCAGGCCGATCGACGGCTCGTCGAGCACGTACAGCACGCCGATGAGGTTCGCGCCGATCTGCGTCGCGAGCCGGATGCGCTGTCCTTCACCGCCGGAAAGCGTCGCGGCGCTGCGGCCGAGCGTGAGGTACCCGACGCCGACGTCGTTCAGGAAGCGCAGCCGCTCCTGGATTTCCTTCAGGATGCGCTCGGCGATGATCGCCTCGCGATCGGTCAGCTGCAAGCCGTCGAACACCTCGAGCGCCTCGGCAATCGGCAGGTTCACGTAGTCGGAGATCGTGCGGCCCTTGACGCGCACCGACAGGCTCTGGCGTTTCAGCCGCTGACCGTGGCAGGTCGGGCACGGACGCAGCGAGCGAAACGGCTTCGAGCTCCTCCTGCTCCGCCCAGCTGCCGTCGTCGTAGCGGCGGCGGAGGTTCGGGACCAGCCCTTCGAAGCCCTTGCCGGCGCCGAACATCAGCACGTCGCGCGGACTTGCGCGGCAGCTTCGCGAACGGCACGTCGAGGTCGATGCCGAAATCCGTCGACAGCGACTGCAGCGCCTCCTTGCACGAGCTTGCGGTCGCCCTTGCGCCCACGGCGACGAATCGCGCCGTCGGCCAGCGACTTCGATTCGTCGGGGACAATCCGCTGCGGATCGAAATCGACCATCGCGCCCAGGCCCTGGCAGTCGGTGCACGCGCCGTGCGGCGAGTTGAACGAGAACGCGCGCGGCGTCATCTCGGGCATGCTCAGGCCGCAGTCCACGCACGCCAGCCGGCGCGAGAACAGGCGATCGCCGCCCTCGTAGGTATTGATCACGACGATGTCGTCGGCCAGGTTCAGCGCGACGTCCACCGACTCGGTGAGGCGGCGTCTCGATGCCGCCGCGGACGATCAGGCGATCGACGACGACTTCGATCGTGTGGTTGCGACGGCGATCGAGCTTGATGTCTTCCTCGAGCGAGCGGAACTGTCCGTCGATGCGCGCCTTGGTGAAGCCGCGGCCGCGCAGCCCGGCGAGCTCCTTCTTGAACTCGCCCTTGCGCCCGCGCACGATCGGCGCGAGCACGTTGATCCGCTCGTCCTGCGGATAGAGCATCACCATGTCGACGATGCGCTCGAGCGACTGGCTGGCGATTTCCTTGCCGCAGTTCGGGACAATGCGGCACGCCGATGTTGGCGAACAGCAGGCGGAGGTAGTCGTAGATTTCGGTGACCGTGCCGACGGTCGAGCGCGGATTGGAGCCGGTCGTTTTCTGCTCGATGGAGATCGCCGGCGAGAGCCCGTCGATCAGATCGACGTCGGGCTTCTCCATCTGCTCGAGAAACTGACGGGCGTAGGCCGACAGCGACTCGACATAGCGTCGCTGTCCTTCCGCGTAGATCGTGTCGAAGGCGAGCGACGACTTGCCCGAGCCCGACAGACCGGTGATGACCACGAGCTTGTGCCGCGGAATGTCGACGTCGATGTTCTTGAGGTTGTGAACGCGCGCGCCGCGAACCGAGATCCAATCGTGCGCCATACTGTTGAGAATCGTCAGGCCCGTTGAAACAGATATCGTATCACGATGAACACACCTGAACCGTTCGACGCGTCCGCCTTTCACGACTTCGAGCGCGCCGGATGGGAACACGCGTCAGCCTTTTATAAGGACGCGTTCGGGGCGCTGACGCGGCAGGCCGCCGCCGATCTGCTCGACGCCGTCGGCGCCGGCTCCGGCAGCCGGCTGCTCGATGTCGCCACGGGTCCCGGGTTCATTGCTGCAGCCGCCGCGGCTCGGGGCGCGCGGGTCGTCGGCATCGACTTTTCGACAGCAATGATCGAGGCGGCGCAACGGACCTATCCGGACGTCGAGTTTCGAGAAGGCGATGCCGAGGCGCTGTCGTTCGAGAGCGGGCGCTTCGACGCCGTGGTCATGAATTTCGGACTTCTGCATCTGGCGCGGCCGGAAGCGGCGCTCTCGGAAGCGCGCCGCATGCTGCAACCCGGCGGACGCTACGCATTCACCATCTGGGCGCCGCCCGAACGGGCAGTCGGCTTCGGCATGGTGCTGCGCGCGGTCAATGCGCTCGGACAGTCGCAGGTGCGACTGCCCGACGGTCCGCCGTTCTTTCGCTTCAGCGACCAGGACGAGTGCCACCGCGCGCTCGAAGCGAGTGGATTCGGCTCAGTCGAGGTGCGCGAACTGCCGCTCGAATGGCGACTGAATTCCGCGGATGCCGTGTTCGACGCGCTATCGCGCGGAGGCGTCCGGACCGCGGCGGTGCTGCGCGCCCAGACGCCGGAGGCGCTGGTGGCCATACGAGGCGCCGTCCGCCTCGAGGTCGAGAGCTACGCGCGGGATGGCGCCTTCGTCATCCCGATGCCCGCGGTGTTGGCGTCAGGGACGGCGTTCTGAACATTTCAGATTGAAGAAGTCAGATTTCAGATTGATTGGAAAATGCCGACCCGAAACGCAATCTGAAATCCAATCTGAAATCCCAATCTGAAATCCGAACTCTGAAATCTGAATTTCAAGTGACCCCATCCGCGCGAAGTTGCGAACGGCGCACGGCATCGATGCCGGCTGCTTCGAGGACGTCGTCGGTGTCGGCGCCCAGCAGCGGCGCCGGCCGCACCCTCGATCCCGCGAGCGTGATGTGTGCAAGGCCTGGCGCTGCGGAGATCGCTCCCCGGGCAACGACGTGCGGATCGCCCGCGACTTCTTCGGGATCGTAAACAGCGGTCAGACACGCATCGCTGTCGGCGAACTGAGCCAGCCACTCGTCGCGTGTGCGGGTCCGCATGACGCGTCGAACCTCGTCCACCATTCGCGCCTGCTCATCGGCGGCAGCGTGCTGCGATGCGATCAGCTCGGGCCGGCCGATCCGAGCGCAAAACGCGGCCCAGAACTTCGGCTCGAGCGCACCCAGCGCCAGCCACTTGCCGTCGGCAGTTTGGTAGACGTTGTAGCAGGCACTGGCCAGGTCGCCGGTTTCTGGAAACATCGACCAGGTCATCGCAGCCTCATGAATCGAGACGTCGATGAGGCTGCCGGAACCGGTTCGGTCACGCTGAATCAACGCGGCCAGGATTTGCAGGGCCGCCTGAGTTGCGGCGCCGATATCGCCAACCAGGGGACCGGGCAACATCGGCGGCCGCAACAATCCCGCCAGCGCCTGGTAGTTGAGATCGTGCGCGGCCCGCTCGGCGTCAGGTCCACTCTGGCCAAAGCCGCTGATCGAAGCACAGATCAACCGTGGATGGGCCGCAGCAAGGGTGGCAGCGTCCACGCCGAGCCGACGGGCGGTCGACGGACGGAAACTGTCGATGACGACGTCGCTGTGTGCCGCGAGCGCGGCGAACACGGACGCGGCGTCCGGCGAACGGAAGTCGAGGGTGACGCTGCGCTTGTTGCGATTGAGCAGTTCGAAATAGCGGGCGCGTCCATTCCCGAGCGCCGGCAGGTTGCGCATCGGATCGCCGCCGCGCGGATCCTCGACCTTGACGACGTCGGCGCCAAGATCCGCGAGCAACAGCGTGGCGTACGCGCCCGGCAACAGCCGGGTCAGGTCGAGAACGCGGACGCCGTCAAGCGCCGACACGATCACCTTATGCGTGCTTGCGCAGCTTGCTGTGCGTGAATCCGTAGGTGAAATACAACACCAGACCGATGACCAGCCAGATCCCGAATCGTTCCCACGCCGCGCCCGGCAGCCCGTACATGATGAAGACGCAGCCGAGCGCGGACAGCATGCACACTGGCCACACGAACGGCACCTTGAACGGACGCGGACGGTCGGGTTCCTTGTAGCGCAGCACCAGCACGCCGATGCTCACCAGCATGAACGCGAACAGGGTGCCGATGTTGGTCAGGTCGTAGGTTTCGCCTGCGTCACCGATCAGTGACCACGCCGCCACGAAAATCCCCGTAAAGAGCGTCGTCGCCCACGGAATGCGTGTGACCGGGTGAATGCGCGCCGCCCACTGCGGCAGCAGGCCGTCGCGCGCCATGGCGAAGAAAATCCGCGGCTGCCCGTACTGAAACACCAGGAGCACCGCCGACATCGACACGGTGGCGCCAAGCGCGACAATCCATCCCACGGTCCGGAACCCGGCAAGTTCGAGCGCCCGGGCCAGCGGATCGGCTACCGCGAGTTCCTTGTACGGCACCATACCGGTCAGCACGAACCCGACGATGACGTAGATGATCGTGCAGATGGCGAGGCCACCGAGGATGCCGATCGGCAGATTCCTCTGCGGGTTGACGGTTTCTTCCGCGGCTGTCGAGATCGCGTCGAAGCCGATGTAGGCGAAGAACACGATCGCGGCGCCCTGGTGGATGCCCCTGAAACCGTTGGGCGCAAACGGATGCAGATTCTCGGTGTGGAGGTGGGTCGCGCCGACCGCGACGAACAGCGCCAGGGCCATCAGCTTGATCACGACCATGATGTTGTTCGCGGTTGCGCTCTCGCGCGCACCGCGCAGCAGCAGCCAGGTGATCAGCATCACGATCGAAAACGCCGGCAGGTGAATCAGGATCGGAACGCCGGCGAGATGCGGCGCCGACGTCAGCAGGCCGTGGATTGCCGGGTCCGAACTGAGCAACGCGGTCCGATAGCCGGTGGTCAACCATACCGGCAGCGCGACATTGAATCCGCGCAGCAGCGTGTTGAAGTAGTCGCCCCACGAAATCGCCACGGCGACGTTGCCGACGGCGTACTCGAGAATCAGGTCCCAGCCGATGATCCAGGCGACCAGCTCGCCGAGCGTCGCATACGAGTAGGCGTAGGCGCTGCCGGCTTGCGGAATCATCGCGGCCAGTTCCGCGTAGCACAGTCCGGCCAGGGCGCACGCGGCGCCGAGCAGCAGGAACGAAAACACCAGCGCGGGTCCGGCGCCGACGCGGATGACTTCGCCGTTCGGGCCAAGCTGTCCCGCCGCCGCGGTACCGATTGCGCCGAAGATGCCGGCGCCGATGACCGCGCCGATCGCCAGCATGATCAAATCGCCCGCGCCGAGTGTGCGCTTCAATCCCTTCTCGCCTTCGGTGTCCTCGATCAGGGCGGCAATCGGCTTGCGCTCGAACAATTGAGACATAGGCGAGGGAATTCTACTCCGAGGTCCGGATCATGGACGGATTTCGAAGAGCGTCACGTGCTCGGTGCCCGGCGCACGGAAGAAGTGCTCGCCGCCGCGGAGCGCGCGGGGATTGTCGTACGCGACGCTCAGGAATGGCGTCAGCGCGTCGGGGAGAGCTGACGGCGACGCCAGCAGGTGCGTGATCCGCTGACGCCGGCAGGCCGCCAGAAAGAGCGTCGGATCCCACGTCCACGAAAATCGACCCGACGCGGTGGACAGCGGGATCGAGGTGCGCGTTGATCCATTGAAGGTCGGCGTATCGCTGGGTGTTTTCGTAAAGAAACGCGCCGGGATCGCGAACGTATCGAACGGCCCTGATCACGCCGACCAGCGGGATCAGCAGCAGCGGAACGGCCAGCGCAGCGCCGGTCGCCCACGCAGACGAGCGCCAGCGAGTAACCCACGGCACCAGGACATCGGCTGCCGCCGGCGCCAGGACGACCGCAGCCGGCAACAGGAGTCGCACATTTTCCAGCGAAAAGAACCAGCCTGCATAGAGGGTCGCGGCGATCAAGAACAACGGTGCGCTGCGGCGGCGGATCGCGGCAATGCCGAGCCCGGCCAGGCCGGCGTAGACGATCGGATTGAAGAGAGCGGCGCGCCCGAGGTAAAGGTCAGGGTCGACGAAGACGCGGAGCGGCGTCGCGACAAACGCCACCAGGCCGCGCTCCCGACCCCATCGCGAGAGCAGATCGCGCACGCTCGCCATGCCGAGCGGCGTGCCGCGCGCGCCGAAGACAAACGGCGCAACTGGATTGCCGAACCGCTACAGGTTGAGCGGGTACCAGAGGCCACCGACCGCAATCGCGGTCATCGCGGCGACACCGAGACCGGAATATTTCGTGCCGGCGGCGATCCCTGCGAATAGCCCGGCGGAGAACAGATCCTGCCGCCCCAACCCGTCAGTGTCAGTTTTCGACGACCGCCGTTTGATCAGAGAGAAGCCGACCGCCGCGGTCGCAGCCAGCAGGAGCAGATCTTCTTTCGCGGTCGAGATCTGGAACGCCACCACCGGCGCCGCAACCGCGAACGCAACGGCGACAGGAACGTGCGATGACCGGGCGCACGCGCGTCGTGCCAGCGCGCTCAGCACGCAGATCGCCGACAGCCATTCGAGCGCGGTCACCGCGATCAATCGCGTGCCGCCGAGGTGAAGCACGCACGCCAGCAACATCTCGTGGAACAGCGGCCACATCGATCGCGCCTGGTCGGTCCACACCCGCAGGTGACCGGTTGCGGCGATGCGCTCCGCGATCGGCACGACGTTCGAAAGACCGTCGTAATCCGTCACCGGCGTGATCGCGCCGACGCAGGCAATCGCCGCGCACCCGACTAACGCTGCCGTCGAGCGGCGCACCGATGGCGGATCTTCCCGGGCTTCAGACAATGCGCGCGGCGGCCGCTGGCGGGTCGCGACGATGACGCCGGCGATTGACAAGAGCGCGAGCAGCGGCGTTGACAGGAAAAAGAACCCGGTGAGCGCGAGCAGCGACAAACAGAGCGCGGTCAGGCCAAGCCCGGCGGTCATCTCGAGGCCGAGTCGTTCGTAGCGCCGCAGGTAGGGCCAGTCGCACGCCATCAGCGACAGACGGCCGAGCGTCCAGGCCGCTCCGGCCAGCAGCGCCGTCGCTACGACGGTCATTGCAGGTGATGTGTGTCTGCGACGGCGGCGAGCCGATAGGCGGTCTCGTTCGAGCAGACCACCAGCCCGCCGGCGCGATCGAAGGCGAGCCGATCAGCCCCGAGCCGGCCAGGACGAGCTCGGGCTCGTGGCCGGATCGCACGCGGTAAAGACCGTTCGACGCCGGCCAGCGCGTCGACGACGAAGAGCGATCCGTCGGCATCGAACGCGAGACCCTGCGGCCGGCCGAATCCGCCGGCGTATGCAGTCGACAGCGCCGTCGAGTGCCACGCGGTAGAGCGAATCGCGCGACGACAGCGTCGGGCCGGTGACGTAGAGGGCGAGGTCGGGCCCGATCGCCAGGTGAAACGCCGCGATGCTCGAGGCAACGTCGCAACCACCGTGGCTCGCGCGTCAGCGTCGACGCGGAAGATCGTTCCCGATCGATCGCCGACGAACATCGCGCCGTCAGCGTCGAACGCGAGACCGCAGGCGACGCCGAGATCGCGCGCGAACGGCTCGGCGGAGCCATCCGGCGCAACGCGATAGACCGTGCCCTCGAACCGGCTCGACACGTACAGGCGGCCCTCGGGAATCGAACGCCATCGACGTCGGGTTGACGATGCGCGGACGAAAACGGCTCGCGCGTGCCGTTGGGCCGGACGCGGAAAATCGACACCGGCACCTGCTGACCGCGCGTGCCGCTGTAGGTCACGTAACAGGTTGCCGTCGCGTCGAAGACGGGGTTGTCGACCTGATGCAGACCGGTCGCGAACGGCGCCGCGACATCGACGAACGCGTCCGCGTCCATCGCGAGAGCGTCGCGCCGGCGACGCGGATCGAGCGCGGCCGCCGCTCGAGACCGGCAGGCACCAGAGCAGCTATCCGCGTCGGCGACGCGTAGACGACGCGCGCCACGGATCCGCCGATGCGCACCTCGGGCAGAGAGCTCGTCAGTGGGAAAATCCGTGCCCTCGATGGCGATGCGGCCGCCTTCAATCGCCTGGCGCGGATGAACGGCGGTAACGCCTGGAGGGGACATCGGTCAACTGTCAACTGGCAAGGCTCAACTGTCAATGGTCAGTTGAGAGCTGAATGTCGAGAGTGGTCTTTAGGTGTCGTCGAGCTCGACGTTCCAGTACAGATAGTCGCGCCAGCTCTCCGGCGCGTTACGCAGGCCGATCGGTGATGCGGATGGCCGGCGCCGACTCGGGCCGCTTCGGCATCCGCATGCAGATGCATGCCGGCTTCAGCCGGCGTGCGCCCGCCTTTCCGGCGATTGCACGTCACGCAGCAGCGTGACGATGTTTTCCCAGTCCTTGCGGCCGCCCTGGGCGACCGGCACGACATGATCGAAGGTCAGTTCGCTGGTCGGGAACGCCTCGCCGCAGTACTGGCAGCGGTGATCGTCGCGCGCGTAGATGTTCGCGCGCGAGAACGGCACGTAGTCGAATCGGCGCTTGATCTTGATGTAGCGCAGCAGCCGGATGACCGACGGCAGCTTGAAGGTGAAGGAGACCGCGTGGATCTCCCGATCGTACACGTCGATGACCTCGACCTTGCCCTGGCACAGAAGCGTGATGGCCTTCTGCCAGTGGACGATCTTGAGCGGCTCGTAGGTCGCGTTCAGGAGCAGCGTCTGTTCCATCGGCCGATTCGAATGGAATTTTGCCCGACGACTGTCGAGGTGTCAAGACGCTGACGCTGACAACACCTTGTAACACTGCTGGTTAGCGGCCCTGTGGTACAACCGGTTCAAGGCCGATAGCCAACAAGAATGTCTCGACGACCCTTCGTTCATCGCGCCTGTCTGGCGCTCGCGACGCCAGCGCTCGCCGCTGACCTTCGTCGCCTGCGCCTCGACCGGCGCCACGCCGCGGCCGTTCCCGGTGCCC
This sequence comes from uncultured Acidobacteriota bacterium, assembly GCA_963711765.1. Classification (GTDB taxonomy): domain Bacteria; phylum Acidobacteriota; class Vicinamibacteria; order Vicinamibacterales; family CAVVIG01; genus CAVQFC01. Next base: position 149,847 of record CAVQFC010000003.1, read on the forward strand.
GGCGGCGCGCTCCAACGGCGCCTGCATCGTCAGCAGGACGCGCGCCAGCGACAGCGCCGGCGCTCGACGCCTACGCGTTGGTCGGCACCGCCCTGGCGCTGCGCGGCGCGCCGTATCGAAACGGCGGCGCCGATCCGCAGGGCTTCGATTGCAGCGGCTTCACGCAGTACGTCTTCGCGCAGTACGGCGTCGCGCTGCCGCGCGCGGTCCGCGATCAGTTCCAGTCGGTCACTCCAGTCGAATCCGGGCGATCTCGCGCCGGGCGATCTGCGTGTTCTTCACGACGACCGATCCTGGCGCGTCGCACGTGGCGATCGCCGTCGGCGGCGACGAGTTCGTCCACGCGCCGAGTTCGACCGGCGTCGTCCGCGTCGAGCGCCTGAGCGTCGAGCTACTGGTCGCCGCGATTCGTCGGCGCTCGCCGCGTCAGGCCGACGCCGTAAACGTTGCGGACGAGCTAGGCGGCGCGGAAGTCGCCTTTTCGAATCAGTCGGCGGGACGTGTCCTTGGTGAACTGGCGGACGTGGAGGTCGTCCTGGGTGTAGCGCGTCGGCTGCTGCTGCGCGCGCAGCGGCTCCACCACCACGCCGTCAGCGTCGGCCTCGCACGGCGGCTGCTCCGCCAGCCGCTCGATGTAGCGCTGCGGGAACGACGGGAACGTGCGGAAGCTGGTGCCGACCACGCCGCCGTGACGCGCGTTCGAGCGCGCGAAATCGTGCGCGAAGAAAATCGTAGACCGCTTGCGGCGGATTGGTCTCCAGGTACGCGTGCACCATGTCCGCGACCTGCTCGAAGAACTGCTGGCCGTGGCAGTTCGCGGAGTACGTGCCGTCCTCGCGCTCGATGCGCCGGATGCCGGCGAGATCGGGATCGATGTGATACAGCTCGTGCACGACGGTGTCGAGCTTGGCGATCCACGGCTCGGCGCCCGGATAGAACTTCTCTTTGCGCGATCGATCGAGCGACTGATCGCAGAAGCGCGGCAGCGCGAACGAGATCATGTATTTGACGTCGCTGCGTGCCGATCGTGACCGCCGGCGACTTGGTGACGAACCATTCCGATCGCCGCGTGATGCTGCCTGCGTCGCGCGATCGCGCCAGAAGTAGTAGCCCGGTTCGCTCGCCGGCAGACTCAGACAGTGGCAGGTCGCGAACGCGCCCTCGGCGTTCGAGCGACCGGATCGCGCGAACACGAGCACGTCCGACATGTCGATGAACGACAGCGCCGGAACGCGCGGCGACGATGTCCTGCATCAACAATGTGAGGCGTTCGGTGTAGTTGATCATTCAGACGCACGTCGCCGACGAAGCGAAACGCAAGAAACAGCTTGTCGAGAGTGACAAAAGTCCGAAAAGCATAGCCAAGGCCGACCTCGAGTGTCAAGCTGAACGGGCCTTAATTGCTTGTCAGCGTTCAAGTTGAGCTGACTCCACCGGCGGCGTTACCGACCCCATCCGCCTGAGGATCAACTGCTGCCGCTGCAGCAGCCGGTGCGTCGGATGCGCCGGATTCATCAGGCGCGGATTCACGATCGCGCCGGCGAGCAGCGCCGCCTCCTGGGGGCCGAGATCGGCCGCCGGCTTGTGGAAATACGTGCGCGCCGCCGCTTCGGCGCCGTAGACGCCGTCGCCCCACTCGATCACGTTCAGGTAGAGCTCGAGGATCCGCGCCTTCTTCAACTCGGCTTCGAGCCGCCGCGCGATGACCAGCTCGCGCAGCTTGCGCATCGGATTTCTCGACGGCGACAGGTACAGGTTCTTCGCCAGCTGTTGCGTGATCGTGCTCGCGCCGCGCGACCAGGCCCCCGCGCGCCAGTCGACCTCCAGCGACTCCTGCAGCTGCTCGAAGTCGACTCCTTCGTGCTGCCAGAACGCATCGTCTTCGGCGATGAGCACGGCGCGCTTCAGGTTGGGCGAGAGGTGGCTGTAGCTGACCCACCGCTGCACGCGACGCGGCTCCTCCCCTTTGGCGCGCGCTTCGGCGTCGCGCAGCTCGATGAACGCCGTCGTCGTCGGGTTGGACGTTCGAGCGGCCGGACGTCCGGCAGCGTGAGGTAGGCGTAGACGAGCGCCGCGAAGACGAGCGCGCCGGCACCGTAGAGCGCGCGCAGGACGGTGACGGCGCCCTTGTTCTTCATCGCGTCGTCATTGCACCGGGGCAGGCACCGATGACCGCGGCAGCGGCAGCGCGCCCTGCCGGGCGAGCGCGCTCTCGAGCGCGCCGCGCAGCAGGACGATGAGGCGCGGCGAGGAGCTGGCGCCCATCAGTCCGACGCGCCAGATCTTGCCCGCGAGCGGACCGAGGCCGGCGCCGATCTCGATATTGAACTCGTCGAGCAGATGCAAGCGCACCGCCGCTTCGTCAACGCCGTCGGGCACGCGGACGGCGTTCAGCGTCCACAGTCGCTCGCCTTCGGGCGGCAGCACGGAGAGTCCGAGCGGCGCGAGCGCCGTCGACGAACGCACGGTGATTGCGTCTCGTGCCGCGCCCACCGCGCTTCGAGGCCTTCTTCCTCGACGATCGACAGCGCTTCGTAGAGCGCGTAGACCAGTGTCGACGACATCGTGTGGTGATACTTGCGGCGAAGCCAGTAGTCCTCGAGCAGCGAGAGATCGAAATAGAAGCTGCGGCAGGTGACGCGTCTTCTCGAGCGCACGCGGACCGAAGACGACCGGCGCCAGGCCCGACGGTCCGCCGAGCCCCTTCTGCGTACAGCTGTAGCAGGCGTCGATGCCCCACGCGTCGACCTCGAGCGGCATCGCCGCCGAGCGACGTCACCGCGTCGACGATCGTCAGCGCGCCGTGTTCGCGCGCGATCGCGGCCAGTTCACGAACCGGATTCAGTACGCCGGTCGACGTTTCCGCGTGCACCATCGCGACGATGTCGGCCGGCGTGGCGTTCAGGTGACTGCGCGAGCGCCGCCGGGATCGCACGCGCGGCCCCACTCGACGTCCAGACGCGACACGATCGCGCCGTAGCGCTCGCACATCTGCGCCAGCCGATCGCCGAAGTAGCCGGAGACGACGACGGTCGACGCGCGAGCCCTCGCCGACCAGATTCGCGACCGCCGTTTCCATGCCCGACGTGCCCGTGCCCGACACCGCGAACGCGAACGAGCCCTCGCCGGCGCGAAACACCCGACCGAGGCGCCCACGCACGTCGTCCAGCAGACGCATCATCAGCGGATCGAGGTGACTGACGGTCGGCGCCGCCATCGCGCGCATCACGCGCGGCGCGGTCATGCTGGGGCCGGGCCCGAGCAGGATTCGATCGACGTCAGGAAGCAGGCTCATGCCGGAATGTCCTCGAAATGGGCGAGCGCTTCGCGCAGCGCCGGAAGGGCGGCTTCGCCGACGGGTGTCAGCGGCGGACGAGGCATGCCGACATCGTAGCCGAGAAGATTGAGCGCGGCCTTCAGTCCCGGCACGCCGTGGACCGGACCGAGCAGGCGCGCGAGCGGCACCAGTTCGCGCTGCAGCGCGAGCGCTTCCTCGTGTCGTCCCGCCGCGGCGAGCTCGAAGAGACGCCGGCACGCATCAGGCACGACGCAGCCGAGCGCGAGGATGCCGCCGACCGCGCCGACACAGAGCGCTGCGTAGAACGTCGTCGTCGAGCCGGCCAGCACGCTGAACTCCGCCGGCGTGCCGGATACCAGCTCGGCGATCTGCGCGACGTCGCCGCCGGATTCTTTCATGCCGACGATGTTCGGATGCGTCGCCAGACGCGACACCGCCGCTGGCAGCAGGTTGACGCCGGTCAGCGCCGTGAAGTTGTAGAGGAGCACCGGTACCGGCGACGCGTCGGCGACCGCCGTGTAGTGACGCACGAACGCGTCGGTCGTCATCTGGGTCTTGAAGAATCCCGGCGTCCGCACCAGCACCGCGTCAGCGCCGAGCTCGGCGGCGCGCTTGCTCGCGCGAATGGTCGCCTGCGTCGATTCGCGTCCGGTGCCGACGATCAGCAGGCGCGCCGCGGGGAATCGCTTCGCGCGCGGCCACAATCACCTGATCGCACTCGTCGTCGTCCATCAGCACCGCTTCGCCGTTCGAGCCGAGGACGACGAAGCCGGTCAGCGGGCCGCGCGATCCACCGGCGCAGCGCCGCGCGCAGCCGCGCCGTGTCGACGCGGTCGCGATCGTCAAACGGCGTGGGAACGGGAGCGAACACGCCGGCCAGATTCATTCGGGATCATTGTAAACGACCGACACCCGCGTGCTGCAGCGCCAGGTTCAGGCCGAGCACCACGACGAACATCGCGACCGCCGGACTGAGCAGCCACGGGAAATCCGCGAACACGCGGATGTTCGACGCATCGTGCAGCATCGTGCCCCAGCTGGCGATCGGCTCGGGAAATCCGAGACCGACGTAAGACAGCGTCGCTTCGGCGACGATGAACGCCGGGACGAGCAGCGTGATCTCCACGACCAGGAAGCCGCGGGTCGCCGGCAGCAGATGGCGCAGCAGCACTCGCGCCGTGGCCGGCGCCGAGCGCTTCGGCGGCCGCCGCGTAGTCGAGCCGCCGCTCCGAGCGCACGATCGCGCGAACGCCGCGGGCGATGAACGGCGCGCCGACGATCGCGAAGATTGCCGGCGAGCAGAGCGAACACCGGCGCGCGGCGCCAGCACCAGCGGCAGCACCGCGCGCAGCGCCAGCACCACGTACATCGCCGGCAGCACCATCACGAAGTCGCTGACCCGCATCAGCGCATCGTCGACGCGCGCCGCCGGCGTATCCGGCGACACCGCCGATCGACGCGCCGAGCAGCAACGCGCCGAGCGCGGCGACGGCGGCGAGGCCCAGCGAGACTCGCGCGCCAAACAGCAGACGGCTGAAGACGTCGCGGCCGTAGCTGTCGGTGCCCAGCAGCAGCAGCGGCATCCGGGCTTCGTCGGACGATTGAACCAGACGACCGCGCGAGAGCCAGCCGAGCGGCACCGGCGCGGATCGATCCTGCTCGTAGCGCTGTTCGAGCTGATTCACGAGGCGCCATCGGTAGATGAACGGCGCGTGCCACCTGCCGGCGTCGTCGATCACGTGGATTGCGTCGGCGGCGCGTTGAGCAGACCGTCGAAATGGTCCTCGGCGTCGTGGGGCGCCAGAACCGGGGCGCCGACCGAGGCGAGGAGGGCGATGCCCACCAGCGTCAACCCGACGCGTCGCGGCAGGTCGGCAGTCACGGCGTCGCGGCCTCACGTTCACTGGCGCGCGGATCGACCAGCGCGAGCGCCACGTCGGACACCAGCGTGCCGAACGCGAGGAAGATCGCGCCGGTGCCAGCGCACCCGGCCACCAGATAGACGTCGCGCGCACGCAGCGCGTCCAGCATCAGGCTGCCAAGACCCGGCCACGCGGTGATCACCTCCACCGCGAACGATCCGCTGAGCAGCGTGCCGATGACCAGTCCGTAGACCGAGGCGACCGGGCGAAGCGCCGCCTTGAGCGCGTCACGCCAGACGATGCGCGAATGCGGAACGCCGCGGGCAAAGGCAGCGAGGACGAACGGCTCGCCAATCACCTCGCTCATCGCCTGGGACTGCAGGCGCTCGAGCATGGCTGCCAGCGGCAGGCCGATCGCCGCCGCCGGCACGATCAGATGGCGCAGCAGGTCGAAGGCCGCGCCGCCCGCCGGCGCATTCACCGAGCGCATGCCGCCAATCGGCAGCCAGCCGGTGCGCGCCGCCAGGAACACCAGCAGCAGAGACGTCAGCAGCGGCGGCAACGACAGCAATAGGAGAGACAGCGCCCGCACGCCGCCGACCAGCACTCCGCCGCGGCGGCTGCCGGTGACGACGCCGAGCGGCAGACCGATGACCGTGGCGATCAGGAGCGCACTGACCGCGAGAATCGCCGTGTTCGCGGCGCGCGTCGGAATCAGATCGCCGACCGGCCGGTCGTACAACATCGAGTCGCCGAAATCGAGCCGCGCGGCGTGCGACAACCACTCCCAGTACTGCGCGCCGACCGATTTGTTCAGGCCGTAACGTTCGCGCGCCCGCTCGATGGATTCGCGGCTGGCGGTCAGGCCGACCGACGCGGTGACGTAGTCGCCCGGCGCCAGTCGGGCGAGGACCAGCGAGGCGGACGAAACAGCGAGGACGAGAAACATCGCGAAGCCGACCCGCCGCGCGAAATACGCAGTCAATGGACGACCGCGACCGTGTCGGGCCGCCACAGCAGCTGCGGACGGGAGACGGCGGGGATGACGTTGGTCACGCGCGTCGAAGATGCCGACGTAGATTCTCGGCGCCACGAAATACAGGACCGGCACGTGTTGCGAGAAAATCTTCTGGACGTCGTTGTACAGCCGCTTGCGCTCGCCGGTGTCCACGGTGGCGATCTGCCGCGTCATCAGCGCGTCGATCTGCTGTTCCCAGTCGGTGGCCGGCGTCTTCTCCTGCAGGTTCCAGACGTGGGCGCTGCCGGAGCTGAGCCAGAAGTCGAGGTTGGTGGCCGGATCGATGTCGGTCTTGTCGATCGCAAAGTAGACGGCGTCGTACCTGGCGGTCAGGAACGCCTTGATCACCGATCCGGAATCGAGCGCGACCACGTCCACCGTGAGGCCGATTTTCTTCAGCTCGTCGCGAATCACGGCGGCGGCGCGTTCGAGATTGGGTCGGCCCTTCTGCGTCAGCAGCGTGAAGTGCGCGACCTGATCGTGCGCATCTACGAGCCGGCCGTCGCCGTGACGATCGGCAAGTCCGATGGCCGCCAGCAGCCGCTTCGCGGCGGCGGGATCGTGCGGCGTCTGGGGCAACCCGGGCCAGTACCACTGCTTGTTCGCCGGCGTCTCCGGGCCGTAGACCGGGACACCCGCGCCGAGAAACACGGTGTCCGCGAACAGCTTGCGATCGACCGCCATCGAGATCGCCCGCCGCAGTTCGTCGCGCTGCAGCCAGTCCGCGCGCGGATCGCCGGCGAGCGCGCCCGGCTTGAGGTTGAACCACAAGCCGTCCGCGTTCTGGGAGACGCCGAGATCGAGCAGCTGCACGCGACCCTCGTCAGCGGCGCGCTTGAGCGGCGCGTAGTACTCGGCTGAAATCTCGCTGGTCATGGCGTCGAGTTGATTCGATTCGAGGCGCAGGAGCGACGCATTCTGGTCCGGAATGATCTCGACGACCAGACGATCCAGGTACGGCAGGGCCTGCCCGTCAGGCGCCTTCAGGAAGTAGTGCGGGTTCCTGGCAAACACCAGACGCTGCCCGGGCACGTACTCCGCGAGCACGAACGGGCCGAGGCCGACCAGGTCGCGAGGCGGCGTGTCGAGTCCCCAGGCTTTGATGAATCGCCCTTCCCTCAGCGCCGGTTCGAGGAGGTGGCGCGGCAGAATCGGCAGGTTGTCCAGGATCCGGAGGCCCGGGGCAAACGGCGCCGGGAAGGTGATCGCGACGGTGTAGGGATCGGTGGCGGCGACCTCCAGCTTTCGGCCACCGACCAGGAGGGTGTCGGCGATCGCGCTGTCCGTCTTCTCGTCGTACGCCGCCTGGAACGAAAACAGGACATCGTCGGCCGAGAACGGGTGGCCGTCGGAGAAGGCGACGTTCCGCCGGAGAGAGAGTACGTAGTGTCGTCCGTCTTCAGACGTGGTCCAGGACTCGGCGAGCCACGGCTCGAGCGTCTGGGTCGCGTGGTTGATGCGAACGAGCTTGGCGTGCATCAGGCCCGAGACGAAGTCGGTGGTCGTGTCGCGGCCCGCGTGCCGGTTGAAGCTTCTCGGTTCCGACCGATCGGAAACCGTAAGTTGGCCCCCGCGCGGCACCTCCCCGCCGGCGCCGGTCACCTCCGGCGGCGGTGTCGAACGACACGCCGCAAGGACGATGGCAAGCGACAGCGCGGCCAACAGCGCAATTCGGCGCGTGTGTCCGTTCAAAAGCTGTCCAAGCGGCCAACTAGTTGGCCACCGCTAATTGCACGCAATGACGCCAACGCATCGGTTTCAGCGTGCAAATCTGACAGCGCGCCCGACAAGTCTCGGATCATTGGCTAGCTTCTTGGCTGGTTACTTGTACAGGTCGCCGACGCAGATTCGTGTCCTCGACCTATGGCAATTGTAGTCTCCGCAAGCACTTAGGGTCGGTCTCGCCGTTCGATCCAAATCTCTGGCACTGGACGTGCGCTTACGTTCAACCGTCGGGAGATGCAAATGGCCTCACTGGAAGCGGTTGAACAACAGTTCGAGACTCGTATCGGTCGCAGCGTTTCGCTGGACCACGCCGCGCAGATGCTCGGCGTCTCGAGGCGGACGATTTACAACCGCATCCGCGAAGGCCGGCTGCAGACCATTCGGACGCTTGGCGGGTCTCAGCGCGTGCTGCTGGACTCGGTTCAGGACGACCGATGCGTGACCGCCGACGTCGGCGCTCGCTGATCACCCCGTTTTTCGTCGCGGATCCGTCGGTGGAGCATCCTATGACCAACTCTTTCCTGCTGTCGTCGCAATCCCGCCGTCTGTCCGGCGTTGCCGTTGCAGGCGCGCTGTTTCTGGCCGCGGCGAGTCCCGCGGCGGCGCAACACAGGGCAAGGCTGAGTGCGGACCTCGCGGATCACGTGTCGGTCGGATCGCAGTCCATCGACGTCATCGTTCACGGCGACCCGGCGACGGTCGACGCGATTGCCCGGCGCTACAACGTCTCGGTGAAGCGGCGCCTGACGAGCGGCGGCGTCCTCCACGTGAACGCCGGTCAGCTGCAGGCGCTTCAGCAGGACGACGCCATCGATCACCTGTCTGGAGACATCATCATCCGCTCGTCGGTGGACGAGGTGACGCTCGAGAGCATTGGCGCCGACCAGGTCTGGGCCGGCGAGGGCGACCGGCGCGCAGAGACCGGCCGTGGTGTGTCGGTGGCGGTCATCGACTCGGGAATCGACACGCGTCACAACGCGCTTCGGAACCGGGTGCTGGTCACCCACGATTTCACTGGCGGCGACGGCTCGGACGGCTACGGTCACGGCACCCATGTGGCGGCGATCATCGCCGGCCAGGGTGGGCGAAGCTCCGAAGCCTATCAGGGCATCGCGCCCGGCGCATACCTGCTCAATCTACGCGTGCTGGGCAACGACGGCTCCGGCACCGCGAGCGACGTGATTGAAGCCATCGACTGGACGATTGCGCACCGGCGTGAATACAACGTCCGGGTCATCAACCTGTCGCTCGGGGCGCCGGTCCTGCAGCCTTACAGCGACGATCCGTTGTGCGAGGCGGTCGAGCGCGCGGTTCGGGCGGGCATCACGGTGGTAGCGGCGGCGGGCAACTTCGGGAAGACGGCGGATGGCAAGTCGGTCTATGGCGGCATCACGTCGCCGGCCAACAGCCCGTATGCGATTGCCGTTGGCGCGACCGATACGCACGGCACTGCGGCGCGGTCGGATGACACGCTGGCGACGTTCAGTTCGAAGGGCCCGACGCGTTACGACCTCGTCCTGAAGCCGGACGTGGCCGCGCCGGGTGTTCACATTGCCTCGGCGGAGGCGGCCGGTTCGTATCTGTCGACGACCTATCCGGATCACCACGTATCGGGCGCCGGTCCGGACGCCGTGATGCAGTTGTCGGGCACGAGCATGGCGGCTGGTGTCGTGAGCGGAGCGGTGGCGCTGGTGCTCGACGCGCGGCCGGAGTTGACGCCGCGTGAGACGCGAACCGTGTTGCAGGTGACCAGCAGCTACATGGCGTCAGCGGGCCTGCTTGGCGCGGGTGCGGGGAGCATCGACGCGCTGACCGGCGTTGAACTGGTCCTGAGCAACGCTGTCCCGACCGCGACGATAGGTGGCGAGGCTGCGGTTGTGAGCGGGGATGTCACAGACTCAGAAATCTCAAAGCGGCAACCCTTTGCTGAAAGCACCAATCCGTTCCAGGCAAGGCAGACAACAATTCGGACGTCCGCCAGACTCGACATGTGCGGATCAGACTCAATTCGTTTGGGGCAGTGCCTGGGGCTCAATTGTTTGGGGCTCGTCGATGGTCTGGGGTTCGTGCCGACTCAATTCATTTGGGGGTCCGACTCAATTATTTGGGGTTCACTCGATTCGTCTGGGGGTCCGACTCGATTATTTGGGGTGCCTCAATCGTCTGGGGTTCGGACTCGATTGTTTGGGGTTCGCTCATCGGATTCAATCGTTTGGGGAGCCTCTGATTCGATCGTATGGGGTTCGGCAGAACCGACAGTTTAGTGGTGCGAGCTAGTCTGCACACGCATCTAAGTCAATACGGGTCAACCTTTTGGAGAACACATGAACCACATAATTGTTTGGGACTGATTCAGCCGATATCTAGAGAAGCCAATGGTTTCCCAGCTTGGTTTCTCGCGAATCGGAAAGATACTACCTCTGGACGGTCATCGTCGGCGGCTTCGGTCGTAGTCGGCAGTTCGATGTACCAGCTATATGTCGAACCGATTGGTTATCAGTGGTTTATCCTGGCGACGCTCACTCTGATCAGCGGATCCGCCACAGTTCGGCTGCCTTCGTCATACGCGTCCATCTCGATCTCAGAGACGTTCGTATTCACGGCAGTCCTCCTGTATGGCCCCGCGGCGGGCACGTTGATCGTCGCATTAGACGGCCTAGTTATTTCGTTCTGGATTTCTAGACGGAATCCCGAGAGCCCATCGAGCTCTGTTCAACATGTCGGCGCCAGCCGTCTCGGCGTGGTGCTCGGCCCACCTCTTCTTCCTAGTTGCTCGACATTGACCCGTTAGTCAAAGCATCTTCTCCGATTAACGCGATCGCGGTTCTCCCTGCGCTGTTTGTTTTCGCGCTGAGCATACTTCAGCTTCAATAGTCTTCTCATCACTCTCGTCATCGCGCTCGAAAAGCGCCTCGATCCAATTAAAGTTTGGAAGAGCAGCTTTGCTTGGCTGTCTCTGAACTACTTCGGTGGCGCGTCGGTCGCATTTCTCTTGGTTGGCTACAACAGAACGATCAACCTCGGATACGTCGGCGCGATCGTACCGCTTTTGCTGGTGTTGTATTTCACCTTCAAGACAGCCATGGGACGAGTCGAGGACGCCGATAGACATGTCGAACAACTGAATCGACTATACCTCTCCACGATCGAAACACTGGCCATGGCAATCGACGCTAAGGATCAGGTCACGCACGGCCACATTCGTCGAGTGCAGTCTCACGCCACGAGCCTGGCTCGGGAAGTGGGAGTGAACGACGAGAAGTTGCTCAAAGCAATCGAGGCCGCAGCCCTGCTGCACGACATGGGTAAGCTGGCCGTGCCGGAGTACATCCTGAACAAGCCTGGAAAATTGTCCGAAGCCGAATTCGAAAAGATGAAGCTTCACGCCGCTGTCGGTGCGGACATTCTTTCGGCAATCGACTTCCCGTATCCGGTTGTGCCGATCGTCCGACACCATCACGAAAACTGGGACGGCACCGGATATCCAACGGGTATCAAAGGAACCGACATTCCGATCGGCGCCCGTATCCTGTCCGTTGTCGACTGCTTCGATGCATTGACATCGGATCGGCCTTACCGAGCACGATTATCCGACGATCAGGCAATCGACATCCTGCTGCAGCGACGGGGAACGATGTACGACCCGCTGGTCGTCGACACGTTTCTGCGGGTACAGTCGAAAGTGCCTACCGCCCATGCCCCGCAATGGACCGCCTAGTGACGTCCTAAACACGATTGCGCATTCGAGACGCACGGCTCTAGCGGAGCACCGCGTTGTGAGTGGCGACGAAATCACGACAAGCGCAGACGAAATGCTGGCGATCTACGACATCGCCAGAGCGTTAGCCGGGCAGGTTAATCTCGAGCGATGCGGAGACGTAATCGCGAAACACTCTGGGAAAGCTGATGCCTGCATCTTTGTGTGTCTTCTACCTTTACCGTACCGGCAGACGAGCTCGAGGCACAACACGCCGTCGGGGAAGGAGCGTCTTTCGTGCGCGGAATGAAGGTTTCGTTGGGTCAGCGCCTTAGTGGCTGGGTGGCCGCCAATCGACAAACGATCTCCAATTCTGATTCGTTTCTCGACCTTGGCGACGTCGCTCGCGTGCCGGCTTGATGCTGAGCAGCACACTCAGCACGCCGTTAATAGCCGACGACCAGTTAGTTGGCGTCCTTGCGCTTTGTATTCCGAAGAACCACAACGGCTTTCACGATACTCATCGCCGCGTCATCGAAATGGTGGCACGTGAGATTGCTCGAACGCTAAAGCGCGCGTCGGAATTTGAGAGTTCCGCTCGGCGAGACATGGTCACCGGGCTTCCCAACGTCAGGCAGCTTGAGCAATTTGTTGAGTCGACTGGCGTCGACCGCATCGCAAAGGACGCTCAGTTCACACTTCTGATCGTCGATGTGGTTAACCTTAGGGGAATCAACGTTACCCACGGTCGCGGAACCGGCGACGATGTCTTACGTCACGTTGCACGGCAAACAACCGCCAGCTTGCGAGTCGCGGACATCCTGTTCCGATATGGCAGCAATGAATTCGTCGCTCTGCTCAACGAGACCAGCGCCGACGTAGGACGCGCGATCGCAAGTCGCATTCGTGAGAACATCTCCTCCAATTCTCTGATTTCGACAATCAATGACATCGTGGCGGTGGACGTCGTGGTCACGGCTGTATCCACGCCGAGCGACGGCGTCTCCTTGCCGGGATTGATGGCGGCGGGCCGGCTACGAGCAGCCGAAGCGGCCTCAGACCACCGCGCGACGCAGGTCGGATAGCGTTCTTTTCAGGTCCCTACGGTCACCCACAGCCCTTGGTCTACCGGCTGTGCCACAAATTGCACGATTAGTGGCCAATTTCGACGATTCTTATTTGCTTTTTACTCTTTCATTGTAAAAATGCACGAATCGTCGGATCTGAGGACCTAGGGGGACGTCGATGGACTTATTCGAAAGCGCCAGAGAATTTCGAGACGCCGGGCAATATCGCCGTGCCCTCCAAATCCTGACGCCGTCAAATGGGCGACACGAGCGCTCTCAGTGGGCCGCGCTCAAAGCTGAGGTGCTCGAACGAAGCGGCTTCACATCTGACGCCCAGCAACTCGCAGAACAACTTCTGAAAACAAGGGACGTAAGCCTAGCTGATCGCGCTACTTGTGAGGACGTAATCGGAAAAGTACTCGCTGAGCACGGCGATGTCGAGGGCGCACTAGAAAGGTTTCAGCGTTCGGCGTATCTGGCCCGGGAGTCCGGCGACCTGCGCAGATTGTGCTGGTCACAAATCTCATTGCTTGTCCTCGTGGCAGACCGTTCGGGCCCCGAGGCCGCTAGTCCTCTTCTCCTTGACGCCAGGCGCACCGCCATAAAACTCGGGGATCCGCGCGCGACTGCCGCCTTGCATTTACACGTGGGAGAACTGGAGGCAAAGCGCGGATTGTTTGACGGAGCACTTCGACACATTGCGATAGGCCAAAAACTGCTGCACGGATTTCCTAATCTCTGGCTCGACGCTTTTGGCGAAAACGTTAAACTCGCAATTGGCATTCTCCGATCGGACTTTTCAACTGCGCGGATTCACGGACATCGGGCCGCTGAACTTGGTGAAGAGTCAGGTGTAGCCTCAATCTCACGCTCTGCACTTGCGAATCTTGGCTACTGGTTTTTTGCGACCGGCGACTTTGAGAAGGCGTTCGAACACTTCGAACGATCGGAGAAACAGTTACCAACGAGCGGTGAAAAAACGAACGCAAGAATAGATTCATTCGCGAAAATGTTGCTCGCCCAAAACCGATTGGACGAGTGCGCCGGGCTTCTCGACACTATCGATAGATCGATTCGCTCTCCGAAGGATCGAGTACTGAGCGGCAACCGAAGTTCCGAACTCACTCGCGCTGAATTGTGGGCTCGGCTGGGTCGGACGGACGATGCAATCGCGAAAATTCAGTTCGTGTTAGGCCTGGCTGAGCAGGCCGGTGACACTTATCTATCCGGCACGGCATCGCTTGCTATGGCGGAACTCCTGACTGAAGTTGATCGATCATCCGAGGCGATCGCGTTAGTCAACGCATCGATCCACAACCGTACTGCGCAGTCGCCGGAGCTGTATGCTCGCAGCGAACGAATACTTGCCACCTCTTTAGCCAAAGCTAATCGGCACTCCGCTGCCAGTGTCCACTATGAACGCGCTCGTCGAATCTGTACCGCGGTGCAAAGCGTTCCGGAGTTACTGGAAGCCGAACGTTGCTGGCAAAACGTAGCAGGACGGCCGCAGCAGCCATCTTCAGCGACAAGACAAAAGACGGCGTGCGCAGACTCTGGCTCAGGCGGGGAACTTAAACGAAGCGCGGTACATAGTGCGGCAGCGGCCGTCCTATATCCCGATCGCCCCGAGCTGGTGGCTCGCGAGCTGCTCGAACTGCTCCGAACCACCGACTGCGTCCACTCCGCTGCCGTGGTCGCCCGCGGGCCGGACGGGATCGAAACCACCCTCGCAGAGATCGCGCCGAACGGCGCGACCAACCCCGATGATGCCGCGCCGCCGCGCCGCCTGTCCGTCGGTTTCGCCCACGACCGCGCCGTCGACCTCGTCGTCCAGCCCAAAGCCGACATCGAGTCCGCCGCCACCGTGAACGCCGTGACCCTGCTGCTGTCGACGGTCCACAACCTCGAGCGCGCACGCCTCGAACGCGAGGAACGTGCCACCCTGTGGCCGATCGAAGAACTCCCGATCGAAGGCGAACACGCCGTCATCGCCGGTCACATGCGCGAACGCATGAACCTGGCGCGCCGCGTCGCGCCGGCAAAAGTGATCGTCCTCGTCACCGGTGAAAGCGGCACCGGCAAGGAAATCCTGGCGCGCGCCGTGCACGACTACTCCGAACGGGCCGCGAAGCCGTTCGTCGCCTTCAACTGCGCCGCCATCCCACGCGACCTGCTCGAAAGCCAGCTGTTCGGACACCGCCGCGGCGCCTTCACCGGCGCCGACCGCGACCACACCGGGGTCATCCGCAGCGCCCGCGACGGCACCCTCTTCCTCGACGAAATCGGCGAGCTGTCGCTCGATCTGCAGCCGAAACTGCTTCGATTCCTCGAATCGGGTGAGATTGCGCCGCTGGGCGAACCGGTCACCACCGTCAACGTCCGCCTGGTCGCCGCCACAAACGCCAGCCTCGAAGAAGCCGTCCGTGCCGGCAAATTCCGCGAGGATCTGTTCTACCGGCTGAACGTGGTCCGCTTGTCGCTGAAGCCGCTCCGCGAACGCCGCGACGAAATCGCCGGACTGGCCCAGTATTTCGTGTCGCGCGCGGCGCTCGAATACGGCAAGGGCAACATGCGCATTTCCGACGAGACCATCGAACGCCTGCTGTTGTACCGATGGCCGGGCAACGTTCGGCAGCTCCAGAACGAAGTGCGCCGCATGGTCGCACTGGCGGAACCGGACTCGACCCTCGAGCCCGACGCCATCGACGAGGACATCCTCGGCGCGCTTCCGTTGCGATCCACGCTCAACGGCACCGAGATGGCGATCTCGCTGCACGACAAACTGACGCCGACCCTGGCCCGCATCGAATGCGAGATGATCAAGGCCGCTCTCTCCCGGCACCGCGGCAAAGTGGACGTGGTCGCTAAGGCGCTGGGAATCTCCCGGAAAGGACTCTACCTGAAACGCCAGCGCCTCGGGCTCTAGCCCAGGCTCCCGTGCCCTGAGCCTGCCGCACGCCTTCCCTCAGCATCGACTCGATCGACGCCAGCAAGACCCGCTGCGACCCACCCACCGTGCGAATCGTCTGCAGCCTGCCGTCCCGGATCCGGTAATAGACCGTTCGCCGCGAAACCCCGAGCAGATCCGCGGCCCGATCGACGAGAACCGTTTGCACCATACCCGCAGGCTTCGCATGTTTGGTACCGGCGCCAGGACCGCGTGTTGTTGCTGATTTTGCACACTGTTGGATTCAAGAGTCCGTTGCGGCCGGCGAAGTCCTTACCCCGCGAGTAGCAGCTTCCCGTCCCCGCGAACAACGACTGCCGGATGAGGTTGGCATACAATCCGCCGCATGTATGGCCTGATGATGGAATTTCCGCTGACGCTGTCCGCGATCTTCCGCCGCGCGGAGGCGCAATTCGGCCGCCGCGAAATCGTGTCGCGCCGCGCCGACCGGTCGCTGCACCGGTACACCTACGCGGACTTCGCCGTGCGCGCCCGCCGACTTGCGGCAGCGCTCGTCAATCTCGGCATCCAGCCAGGCGACCGCGTCGCGACGCTGGCGTGGAATCACGGCGCTCACCTCGAAGCCTATTTCGCGATTCCGCTGGCCGGCGGCGTGCTCCACACGCTGAACCTTCGTCTCCACCCCGACGAACTCGCCTTCATCGTCAACGACGCCGACGATCAGGTGGTGCTGATCGACGAAAGCCTGCTGCCGCTGTGGGAACAGATCCGTCCACGCGTGAAAGTGCGCACGACCGTGATCATCGGCGCCACGCGGCCGCTGCCCGCAGGCGACCTCGATTACGAAACGCTGCTGGCCGGGGCCCCGCCGGACGTCGATCGCCCCGACCCCGACGAGCGTGCCGCCGCCGCGATGTGTTACACCACCGGAACGACGGGCAATCCCAAAGGCGTCCTCTACTCGCACCGCTCGCTGGTGCTGCACACCTTCGGGCTCGCGCAGGCCGACTGCATGGGTATCTGCGAAGCGGACGTGATGCTGCCAGTGGTGCCGATGTTTCACGCCAACGCCTGGGGCATGCCGTTCGCCGCGGCGATGGCCGGCGCGAAGATGGTGATGCCTGGTCCACACCTCGACGCGGCGAACCTGGTCGATCTGTTCCAGGGAGAACGCGTCACCGTGACTGGCGGTGTACCGACGATCTGGATGGGCGTGCTGCAGTATCTGGACGCCAACCGCGGGGCCTTCGATCTCTCGAGGATCCGCGCCATGTTCGTCGGCGGCGCGGCGGTGCCGCGGGCGATGCTCGAAGCCTTCGATCGCCACGGGCTCAAGATCGTCCACGCCTGGGGCATGACCGAACTCGCGCCGCTCGGTTCCATCTGCCACCTCTCCGCGGCGCTCGCCGACGCCAGCGACACCGAGAAGTATCAGTACCGCGCCAAGCAGGGGCGGCCCTCCGCATTCGTCGAAATCCGTGCCCGCGGCGAGGACGGCCTGGTGCCCTGGGACGGCGCGTCGATGGGCGAACTCGAAGTCCGTGGACCGTGGATCGCGAGCGCCTATTTCAATCGGACCGACTGCGCCGATCGCTTTACCGGCGATGGCTGGTTCAAGACCGGCGATATCGTGACGATAGACGAGGATGCGACGATTCAGATTCAGGACCGAGCCAAGGATCTGATCAAGTCCGGCGGCGAGTGGATCAGCTCCGTGGCGCTCGAGTGCGCGCTGATGGGCCATCCGGCGATCGCCGAGGCCGCGGTCATTCCGGTAGCGTCTGTGAAGTGGGGCGAACGGCCGCTGGCGGCGGTCGTGCTCAAACCCGATTGCACGGCCACGCCCCAGGAATTGAGGACCTTCCTCGCGCCGCAATTCGCGAAGTTCTGGCTGCCCGACGCGTTCGAATACATCGACGCGATTCCGCGCACGTCGGCCGGGAAGTTCAAGAAGAGCGCGCTGCGCGAGCGCTTCAAGGACTACCAGCTCGCGGAGTGAGCCGGCTCTGGCGAGCTAGGGCTTCTTCGTCGCGGCATCGAGCCGCTCGATCACCTCGTCGGTGATGTCGGTTGACGGCGCCGCCCACACAATCAGCTGCTGCGGATACTCGAAGACGATCCCGATGTGGTCGGTGTCGACGATCTCCTTCAAGATCGGCGTCAGGCGTTTTTCGAAGTCGGCCTGCACTTGTCGCGTGAGCGCGGCAAAGTCCGTCTCGGCATCCTGCGTCGCGCGTTCGAGTTCGACCTGCGCACGCTGGATCTCGGCGGCCGCCGCCTTCTCCTGATTCAGCCGCTGAAGTGCCGCCTGCTTGTCGGCGAGCACCTTGCGCTTCTGGTCCTGGAAGGCCTGCAGTTTCGCCGTGCCGGCCTTACCGTCAATCGATTCGGCAATCAGCCGGGGGACGTTCAGGATTCGACTGGGGTACGCCGCGTCCTGGACCGCCGGCGCCGGCAGTTGAAGAGCCAAGGCAAGCGTCAGCTCGAGGAGCACGACGTTTTGGACGCCGCGTTCGAGCCGCCGGTTGGAGGTTCGGCAGATGTCACGGGATCGTGATATTATTTTGATTAGTCAAAATAATCGTCGATGGCATCTCAAACAGACATCCCGGTCAAATCACGCGGTTGGCGACTCCCGGCAGCAAGCCTGAGCTTACCGGAGGTTCACGGCTCCATCGCCGTTCCAATCAGCGCCGGATTCTGGCGAAAGATGTTCGCCTTTGCCGGGCCCGGCTACCTGGTCGCCGTCGGCTACATGGATCCCGGCAACTGGGCAACTGACCTCGCCGGCGGCGCGCGCTACGGCTACACGCTGCTCAGCGTGATCATGATTTCCAACCTGATGGCGATCCTGCTGCAGGCGCTCTCCGCCCGGCTCGGCATCGCCAGCGGCCGCGACCTCGCGCAGGCCTGCCGCGACAGCTACTCGCGGCCGGTCACCGTCCTCCTGTGGCTGCTGTGCGAAATCGCCATCGCCGCGTGCGACCTCGCGGAAGTGATCGGCGCCGCCATCGCGCTGAACCTGCTGTTCCACCTGCCGCTGATCTGGGGCGTGATCCTGACGTCGCTCGACGTGCTCGTCGTCCTGTTCCTGCAGCACCGCGGCTTCCGCTACGTCGAGGCGCTCGTCGTCGCGCTCATCTGCCTCGATCGCCGGGTCGTTCGCCGTCGAGTTGTGGCTGTCGGCGCCGAGCCTGACCGGCGTCGCCGTCGGATTCATCCCGCGAACCGAGATCCTGCGCGATCCGAAGATGCTCTACATCGCCATCGGCATCCTCGGCGCGACGGTGATGCCGCACAACCTGTATCTGCACTCGTCGATCGTGCAGACGCGCAAGTACGCCGACACGATCGACGGCAAACGCGAAGCGATCCGCTTCGCCTCCATCGACTCGGCCGTCGCGCTGATGTTCGCGCTGTTCATCAACGCCGCGATCCTGATCATGGCGGCGGCGACCTTCCACGGCACCGGCCACCAGGACGTCGCCGAAATCGGCGACGCCTACCAGCTGCTCTCGCCGCTGCTCGGCACGACGCTGGCGAGCGTGCTGTTCGCGGTGGCGCTGCTCTGCTCCGGCCAGAACGCGACGCTCACCGGGCACGCTGGCCGGCCAGATCGTGATGGAGGGCTTCATCAACCTGCGGCTGCGCCCGTGGCTGCGGCGGCTGATCACCCGCCTCATCGCGATCGTCCCGGCCATCATCGTGATCGCGATCTACGGCGAACGAGGCACCGGCCCGCTGATCATCCTCAGCCAGGTGGTGCTGAGCCTGCAGCTGCCCTTCGCGGTGTTTCCGCTGGTGATGTTCACCAGCGACCCGCACAAGATGGGTCCGTTCGCGAACCCGCGCTGGGTGCAAGCTCCTGGCCTGGACGGTTGCGGTTATCATCGCGGCACTGAACGTGTACCTGCTGTACCAGACGTTCGCGGGCGCGTAGATGTACAGACGCATTCTCGTCGCGGTCGAAAACTCGCCGGCGGATCGCGACCATCCTCGACGCACGTCTGCGAGCTCGCCGCGTCTCACCGGCGCGGCGCTGCTGCTGGTGCACGTCGCCGACGGCTGGGCGGCGCGCAATTTCAATCAGCTCAAGCTGCGCGAGTCGGAGGAGATGAAGTCCGATCGCGCGTACCTCGACGCAGCTTCGCAGCGACCTCGACGGCGCGCGGCTTCACGGTGGACACGCGCCTGGCGATGGGCGATCCGGCCACCGAGCTGATCAGGCGTCGCCGAGGAGCATCGACGTCGATCTGATCGCGATGTCCACGCACGGCCACCGCTTCCTGGCCGACCTGCTCCACGGCGCCACCGCCGATCGCGTCCGCCACCTCGTCAAGGTGCCGGTGCTGTTGCTGCGGGCGCAATAGACGAAGGGTCGAGAGGTTCGAACCTGTCGAACCTCTCGAACCCCTCGAACCGTTCGAACCTTTCGAACTCTCGAGCCCATCGAACCTCTGTTACCCAACCGAACCACGTTCCTGTGTGTCTACTGTCTGTGTGAACGACGCCGACCTGGTGGCCCGGGCGCGCGAAGGCGACCACGCCGCGTTCGGCGAGCTGGTGGACCGGCATCGCGGCGCCGTCTACCGCGCCGCGCTGGCTGCCTTGCGATCACCGGCGGACGCCGAGGACGCGGCGCAGGACGCGTTCGTTCTCGCCCATCGCCGGCTGGCGTCTTTTCGCGGAGAGTCGAGCTTCAGGACATGGCTGTTGTCGATCGCATGGCGCCAGGCGATCAATCGCCGGCGGGTGTCGCGATTGTGGCGTGCGATCGTTCGGCCGAAAAGTGAGGCGGAGGCGGAGATGCTGCTGTCGACAATCGTCAGCCCCTCACCGACGCCGGAACAGGCGGCCGAAGCCGGCCAGCTGCGCACGGCTATCCGCGACGCCATCAGCCGGCTGCCCGACAAGCTGCGGCGGCCGCTGCTGCTCGCGCAGGCCGGCGAGTATCGCTACGAGGAAATCGGCGCGATGTTGAAGGTGCCACTGGGAACGGTCAAGTGGCGTGTGTCCGAGGCGCGGCGGCGGATACGGCAGGATCTCGAAACCCGCGGGTTGACACATGCGGACTGACGAAACCCTGGATTCGATCGTCGACGATGTGGCGCGGCGGATGACGGACGGGGCGCCGGGCGACGACTTCATGTTGAAGGTCATGCGCCGCCTGGCCGAGCCGTCCGGGCAGAGGCGTCGGCAGGCGCGGTTCGTGCTCGCGCCGCTGGCGACGGCCGCGGCGCTGGCCATCCTCGTCTTCGGCGCACGCACCCTCGTCGACAAGCGTGAGGTGAAAGCGACCCCGCCTTCGCCGGCAACGAGCACGACTCGCCGCGAGGCTCGCAGCAGTATCCAATCGCAGTCGCCCGGCCCGATCGTGCAAACGGCGACAGTCGAATCGGCGCGGACCTCGAACACGATTCGAACGGCCACGGCGCAGATGGAGAGGCGCGCGACGCCGGCGCGACGCGCGTCACCGATCGAGCCGATGACGGTGCCGCTCCTCCACACACCGCCGCTGGCGACAGAGGCCATACCTGCCGATCCGATCGCGATGGATCTGCTCCAGCCGATTCCCCTGCTCGCGGTCCCACCGCTGGCAACAGATGACGAACAAAGGAGACAAGAATGAAAACGCAGATGGCGTTGATGACGGCGATGCTGGTGCTGACATTGGTTCCCGCAGGCGCGGAGCAGGCTGCCACACCGACGGCCGCACCGCGGGCACGGACGACAACGCCGCCACCGCCGCCCCCGGCTCCGCCTGTCGCGGGCGGAACGGCGGCCGCACGCCGATCGGGTCAGCCGGTCAACGTGCAGATCGAGTTCACGATCACCGATCAGCGCGACGGCGTGCCCGCCGTCAAGCGCACGGTCAGCGTCATCGTCGGCGACACCTACACGGGACAGATCCGATCGCAATCGGATCTGCTGAACACTCCCGGCCAGATGGCGCCGATCACTCCCCTCACGCTCAACATCGACGCCACTCCGGAGTTGCTCGCCGACGGCAAAATCCGCGCGGGATTCAATCTGCAGTACGACTGGGCGCCGCCTCAATCCGAGGGGACGGCTCCGGCGCGCGGTACGGTGCTCAAGACATCACTGCGCGACACGGTTTCGCTGATTCTCGAAAGCGGCAAGGCGATGATTGCCGCGCAGTCGGCCGATCCGGCGGGCGACCGCAAGGTCACGGTCGAAGTGAAGGCGACGATACTGCGATAACAGGATGGGGGAATTGGGAAATGGGGGAATTGGGTAATCGATTGCGCGATCACCCGATTACCCAATTTTCAAGCCAGTCGTCGTCCGGTCAACCGTTCCAGCACGCGCAGCGGCGAGTGTTCCGGACTCCGCATCGCCTCGACCGGCAGCAGGAACGTCTGCTCGAGCTGATACTGACCCGCCATGGCCGCGTGGCTCACCTCGTCGGTGAAGGCGAGCCAGGTCGTGCCTGCGGGAAAGTCCACCGCGGTCTGGGGCGACGAGGACTGGAAGCCCTCGTCACTTTTCATGCAGTCGTGCAGCTGCAGCATGAGCCCGTCGTAGCGGCTGCGCGGCGACTTGGTGACGCGGGCCAGCGCCAGCAGATAGCCGAGCCCGGGCACCGGCATCCTGAGCTGCGGCGCGAATCGCTGCGCCACGGCCGCAAAGTCGTCGCCGATCCGCCAGGACCGGGCCCGGCCGTCCGGGTTGACGTTGGTGAACACGCGCAGGATGCGCCGGCCGCCGGACGGAGTCGCCGGAAAGCTGTCGACGTGCAGTCGGGTGTCGTCCTTGCGCCAGGATGAAGCGCGGCCGGCAATCTCGGCGGGACGAAAACTGGCGCGGCCCCGCCTCAGCTGCCCCTGATACTCGGGAAACATCGCCTGGGTCATTGTGTTCGCCGCGTCAGAGAATCGCGCAATCAATGCCCGCAGCGTTTCTGCGTCGGCCCCGCTCGCCGTCGTTCCCCCCAGCCGACCCGTCCGCGGATCGAAGCTCGTGTTCTTCGAGGTTCCGAGAATCGACGGGGTAAACACCGACGTCTCATTCGTACCGATGTCGAAGCGCAACTGCGGCAGGAACAGGACATCGCCGCGTTCGAGCGACCCGGCGAACGACTCCGGCGGAGTCGCGGTCGGGCACTGATCCCAGCGCGAACCAGCGATTTGTCTCACTCTTGTCATCGGAATCTAAAGATAATGTAAAGAGACATCAAATGACGTCTCAGGAAGTAAATAGCGGGGCCTTCGGTCCCGTATCCTCCTGTATTACACACACAGGCACGCTCGGTCTGCCGATCTGTTTGGAGTTCAACGGTGTTTAGACGCGCACGCTTCTGGTCGTTCATTATCGTCGCTGGCGCGGCCAGCTTGGCCGCTTCCGCCTGTGGCAGCAATTCGTCGGCGGCCGGCGCCGGCGGCGGGCGTGGCGGACGCGGACGCGGCGACGCCGCGGCGGCCCCGGTGGTCACGGCCAAGGTGACCCAGAAGGACGTGCCCGTCGACATCGCCGCGATCGGCAACGTCGAGGCCTACGCCAGCATTTCCGTGCGCTCGCAGGTCACCGGACAGATTACCGAGATCGCGTTCCACGAAGGCGATTCCGTCCGGGTTGGACAACTGCTCTTCTCGATCGATCGCCGGCCGTTCGAGGCCGCCCTCGCCCAGGCCGACGCGAACCTGCTGCGCGATAAGGCGCTGCTTGCCCAGGCCGAGGCGCAGCTGACGCGCGACGCCGCCAATGCGGAGTACATGCAGATCAGCGCCGAGCGTCAGACCGCAGTTGAACCAGCGCGGCATCATCTCGAAGGACGTCGCCGAACAGATGCGCGCGTCCGCGGACTCGACGGCGGCGGTGGTCAAGGCCGACAAAGCCAACATCGAAAGCGCGCGGGCCCAGATTGTGTCGCAGCAGGGCGCCGTTGACGCGGCGAAGGTCTCGCTCGATTACACCACCATCAAGTCGCGCGATCGACGGCCGCACCGGCATACTCAGCGTCAAGGTCGGCAGCCTCGCCACGGCGAACCAGACCGAGTTGACGACGATCGCGCGTGTGCAGCCGGTGTTTGTCACATTCTCGGTCCCGGCCGTGCACCTCGGCACGATCAAGTTGCACATGACCGGCGATCGCCTCAAAGTCGCGGCCACGCCGCAGGATGCCGACTGCGGAGCCTGAAACGGGTCAGCTGACGTTCGTGGACAACGCGGTCGACATGACCACCGACACGATCAAGCTGAAGGCGACCTTCGAGAACTCGGATCATCGTCTCTGGCCCGGTCAGTTCGCGCGCGTCTCGCTGCGCCTGGCGACGCTGTCGCAGGCGATCGTGGTGCCGTCGCAGGCGGTGCAGACCGGACAGGACGGCCAGTACGTCTTCGTCGTCAAAGGCGATTCGACGGTCGAGCAGCGCGCGGTCACGCCGGGGCAGCGCGTCGGCGACGACATGGTGATCGACAAAGGCGTCAAGCCGGGCGAGACGGTCGTGACCGAAGGTCAGCTGCGTCTCGAGCCGGGTTCGCGCGTCACGACCGACCTCACCGGTCGCGGTGGCGGCGGACGTGGACGCGGCGGCCGCGCTGGCGGTGGCGCCGCAGGGGGCGGTGCAGCGGGCGGCGGCAGTCGCGAAGGCGCTGCGGGCGGAGCGGCGCCGGCCGGTGGAGCGGCACCAGCGCCGGCTGCTGGCGCTCCGGCGGCGGCTGAGGGCGGCGGACGCAAGTAGCGCAGGCCAGACGGCAGGAGCAGTCGTGAACGTCTCTGAAGTTTTCATCCGCCGGCCGATCGCCACCAGCCTGTTGATGGTGGGCATCGCGCTGTTCGGCGTCATCGCCTACCGCGCGCTGCCGGTCAGCGATCTGCCGCAGGTCGACTACCCGACGCTCAACGTCAGCGCCGGCCTGCCGGGCGGCGACCCCGGCACGATGGCCTCGTCGGTCGCCAGCCCGCTCGAGCGGCAGTTCACGACCATCGCCGGCCTCGACTCGATGACCTCGCGGAGCAGCTCGGGCAGCACCAACATCACGCTGCAGTTCGACCTGAATCGCGACATCGACAGCGCCACCGTCGACGTGCAGACCGCGATCGCGGCGGTCATGCCGCTGCTGCCAGCGGGCATGCCGTCGCCGCCGTCGTTCCGGAAGAAGAACCCGAACGATCAGCCGATCCTGATGCTCAACCTGACGTCGAACACGCTGCCGCTGTCGGCGCTCGACGACTACGCGGAGACGATGATCGCGCCGCGCATCTCGATGGTCAGCGGCGTGTCGCAGGTGGTCGTGCAGGGCGCGTCGAAGTACGCCGTCCGCGTGCAGCTCGACCCCGATCGGCTCCACGCGCAGCAGATCGGCCTCAACGAAATCGACACGGCGCTGCAGAACTGGAACGTCAATCTGCCGACCGGCCAGCTGTTCGGGCCGACCTCCACCTTCAACATCAAGACCGCCGGACAGCTGATGAACGCCGCGGCGTTCCGGCCGATCGTCGTCAGCTACCGCAACGGCGCGCCGGTCCGCCTCGACCAGGTCGCCAACGTCATCGACAGCATCGAGAACGTGTTCAACGGCTCGTGGTTCTACACCAAGCCCAACGGTCCGACCGGTGCGCCGCTCAAGCAGACGGCAATCACGCTGCAGGTGATGCGCCAGCCGGGCAGCAACACCATCGAAGTCACCGACGCCGTCCGCGCGCTGCTGCCGTCGTTCGAATCGCGAGCTGCCGCCGTCGGTGCACCTCACGCCGCGCCAGGATCGCTCGCGCACGATCCGCGCGGCGTTCGAGGACATCCAGGTGACGATGCTGGTCACGCTGTTCCTCGTCGTCGGCGTGATCTTCCTGTTCCTCCACAACGGGTCGGCGACGCTGATTCCGGCGCTCGCGCTGCCGTTCTCGATTCTCGGCACGTTCGCCGTGATGCAGGTGCTGCACTTCAGCCTCAACAACCTGTCGATGATGGCGCTGATCCTCTCGATCGGCTTCGTCGTGGACGATGCGATCGTGATGCTCGAGAACATCGTGCGCCACATGGAGGCGGGCGAGGCCCCGCTCGAGGCGTCGCTGAAGGGTTCGCAGGAAATCGGCTTCACGATTCTGACGATGACCACGTCGCTGGCCGCGGTGTTCATCCCGATTCTGTTCATGAGCGGCATCCTCGGCCGTCTGTTCCGCGAGTTCGCCGTCACGATCACGACCGCGATTCTGATTTCCGGCGTCGTCTCGGTGACGCTGACGCCGATGCTGTGCAGCCGCTTCCTCCGCGTCGTCCACACCAAGAAGGGCTTCGCGGGGCTGATGGACCGCGGGTTCGACGCCCTGCTGCACGGCTACGAAGTGAGCCTGCGCGCGGTGCTGCGTCATCGGGCGGCGATGCTGGTGGTCTTCGTGGCGGTCGCCGGCGCGACCGTGCACATGTTCAACATCATCCCGACCGGGTTCATCCCCGATCAGGACAACGATTCGATGTTCGTCAACCTGCAGGCCGGCCAGGGCACGTCGTACTACGACATGGCCAAATGGACGCAGGAGACCGCCGACATCGTCATCCGCAACAAGTACGTCGATTCGTTCCTGGCCAGCGTCGGCGGCGGACCTGGCGGCGGCTCGAACAACGGCCGCATCATGGTGCAGCTGCTGCCGCGGGCGCAACGCGACATGACCGCGCAGCAGATCGCGCAGCAGATTCGCCCGTCGCTGCTCCGCTTCCCGGGCTTCAGGGGATTCGTCGGCCTGCCGCCGTCGCTGCAGATCGGCGGTCGCATGGGCAACCAGAACTTCAGCATCATGATGCAGAGCATGGACACCAAGGAGCTCTACGAGTGGGCGCCCAAGCTCGAAGAGGCCCTCTCCGAGCAGGTGCCCGAGATCCAGGACCTCTCCACCGACATGGAGATGAAGAGCCCGCGCATCAACCTGGTGATCGACCGCGACAAGGCGGCGGTCACCGGGCTCAACGCGACGCACCGTGCAGAACGCGCTCTACGACGCGCTCGGGCCGAAGTGGGTCGACCACGATTTACGGCGACGTCGCGCAGTACCGCGTGCTGCTCGAGCTCGACCCCGCCTATCAGGGCCACATCGATTCGCTCGAGAAGGTCGCCTTCAAGGCGCCGAACGGATCGCTGGTGCCGCTGCAGTCGGTGATCGACTTCAAGGAAACGGTCGGACCGCAGTCGATCAACCACTCGGGACAGCTGCCGTCGGTGTCGGTGTCGTTCGGGCTGAAGCCCGGCGTCTCGCTCGGCGCCGCGACCGCGCACGTGAAGCAGGTGGCGGACAAGATGCTGCCGCCGACGATCACCACCAGCTTCGAAGGCCCGGCCAAGGTGTTCCAGCAGTCGATGACCAACCTCGGCCTGCTGCTGTTCATCGCCATCGGCGTGGTCTACATCGTGCTCGGCGCGCTCTACGAGAGCTACATCCACCCGATCACGATTCTCTCGGGTCTGCCGTCGGCGGGCCTCGGCGCGCTGGTCACGCTCTATCTCTTCGGCAACGAGCTGAACATCTACTCCTTCGTCGGCCTGGTCATGCTGATCGGCATCGTGAAGAAGAACGCGATCATGCAGATCGACTTCGCGCTCGAGGCCGAGCGCAAGCACGGCAAGTCGCCGACCGACGCGATCTACGAAGGCTGCGTCATCCGCTTCCGTCCGATCATGATGACGACGATGGCAGCGCTGCTCGGATCGATTCCGATCGCGCTCGGCTACGGCGCCGGCGGCGAAGCGCGGCGGCCGCTGGGCCTCGCGGTGGTCGGCGGCCTGGTCGTCTCGCAGCTGATCACGCTTTATCTGACGCCGGTCGTCTACACCTACATGGCCGGCCTGTTCAAGACGCGCAAGATTCGTGAAGCGGTCGCGGCCAAGCCGGCGACGGCTTAAGAAGTTAGAAGTGTGAAGTTAGAAGTCTGAAGTTCGAAGCTTGAAGTCTTCCGAATCTGAAATCTGAAGTCTGAAATTCCCGAGGCCCGATCTTGAACATTTCTGAAGGATTCATCAAGCGGCCGATCGCCACCAGCCTGCTGATGGCGGCGATCGCGCTGTTCGGCCTGGTCGCGTATCGCTCGCTGCCGGTCAGCGACCTGCCCAACGTCGACTTCCCGACGCTGCTGGTCACGGCGCAGCTGCCCGGCGCCAGTCCCGAGACGATGGGCGCGTCGGTCGCGACGCCGCTCGAGAACCAGTTCTCGATGATCGCCGGCCTCGAGTCGATGACCTCGGTCAACTCGCTCGGCTCGACGCAGATCACGCTCGAGTTCGACCTGAACCGCAGCCTCGACGGCGCCGCCGTCGACGTGCAGGGCGCGATCACGCAGGCGGCGCGCCTGCTGCCGCAAGGCATGCCGACGCCGCCGACCTTCACGAAGGTGAACCCGGCCGATCAGCCGATTCTCTATCTCGTCATCACCTCGACCACGGTTCCGCCGTGGACGCTCGACGAGTACGCCGAGACGCGCATCGCCCAGCGCATCTCGATGGTCAGCGGCGTCGCGCAGGTGCAGGTGCTCGGCAGCCAGAAATACGCCGTGCACGCGCAGCTCGATCCGCACGCGCTCGCGGCGCGGCAGATCGGCATCAACGAAGTCGAAGCGGCGCTGCGCAACTGGAACGTCAACATGCCGACCGGCTCGATCATCGGACCGCACAAGTCCTTCACGCTGCAGGCCACCGGTCAGCTGATGACCGCCGACGAGTACAAGGACATGATCGTCACCTACCGCAACGGCGCGCCGGTGCGGCTGGGCGAGCTGGGCAACATCATCGACGGCGTCGAGGACGAGCGCACCGCCTCGTGGTTCTACACCCAGGACGGCGAGCAGCGCGCCATCACGCTCGGCATCCAGCGGCAGCCGGGCACCAACACCATCGCCGTCGCCGACGCGGTCAAGGCGCTGATGCCGCAGTTCAAGCTGGAACTGCCGTCCAGCGTCCACATGGACGTGCTCTACGACCGCTCCGACACGATTCGCGAGTCGTACCGCGACGTGCAGTTCACCATGCTCCTGACGCTCGGCGCTGGTCATCATGGTGATCTTCGTGTTCCTGCGGAACGTCTGGGCGACGGTCATCCCCAGCCTGGCGCTGCCCTTCTCGATCATCGGCACCTTCGCGGTGATGTACATGCTCGGCTACAGCCTCGACAACCTGTCGATGATGGCGCTGATCCTCTCGGTCGGCTTCGTCGTGGACGACGCGATCGTGATGCTGGAGAACATCTACCGTCACGTCGAGATGGGCGAGGACCCGCTCGAGGCGTCGCTGGTCGGCTCGCGCGAGATCGGCTTCACCATCGTGTCGATGACGCTGTCGCTGGCCGCCGTGTTCATCCCGGTGCTGTTCATGGGCGGCGTGCTGGGCCGGCTGTTCCGCGAATTCTCGGTCACGATCTGCGTCGCGATTCTGATCTCGGGCGTCGTGTCGGTGACGCTGACGCCGATGCTGTGCAGCCGGTTCCTCAAGAAGCCATCCCATCACGGCAAGGAAAATGCGTTCGGCCGAATCACGGAGAACGGCTTCGACAGCCTGCTGAACGGCTACGACCGCACGCTGCAGATCGTGCTGCGGCACCGGCCGGCGACCATGCTGGCATCGGTGGTGGTGCTGATCGCCACCGGCGCGCTGTTCGTCTTCATCCCGAAGGGCTTCATCCCCGATCAGGATACCGATCAGATCGCGGTCACGACCGAAGCGGCGCAGGGCACGTCGTACGACAAGCTGGTCGAGTATCAGCACACGGTCGCCGACATCATTCGCCAGAATCCGAACGTGGAAGGACTGGTTTCCACCATCGGCGGCAGCGCGGCGGCGACGCTCGGCGGCCCCAACCTCGGCCAGATCGTCGTCCACCTGAAGCCGCGCAGCGAGCGCACCGAACTGGCCAACGACATCATCGCCAAGCTGCGTCCGCAGCTGGCGAACGTCGCCGGCATGCAGGTCTACATGCAGAACCCGCCGACCGTCCGCATCGGCGGACAGGTCAGCAAGAGCCTGTATCAGTATCTCGATGCAGTCGCCGGATCGCGAGCAACTGTACGCGGCGGCGCGTCAAGCTGCAGAAGGCGCTCGCCAACGTGCCCGGCCTCGAGGACCTGACCAGCGACCTCGAGATCACCAGCCCGCAGGTCAACGTCGACATCGACCGCGACAAGGCCGCGTCGCTCGGCGTGACCGCGAACCAGATCGAGAACGCGTTCTACGACGCCTACGGCCCGCGCTGGGTCTCGACGATTTACGCGCCGGTCAACGAATACAAGGTGCTGCTCGAGCTCGCGCCGCAGTTCCAGGCCGATCCGACCGCGCTGTCGCTGCTCTACTTCAAGACCACGCCCGGCCAGGGCGGTGGCGCCAGCAACGCCGGCGCGAACGCCGCGACGACGACGGCACAGACCGCCGCGAACGCGACAGGCGGCGCGCTTGGCGGCATTCCCGCCGCCACCACGGCGACCGGCACCGTCGTGCCGCTCGATACGCTGGCGCACATGAAGCAGGTCGTCGGACCGCAGACGGTCAACCACTACGGTCAGCTGCCGGCGGTCACGATCTCGTTCGGGCTGGCGCCGGGCTCGTCGCTCGGCGACGTGCTGACGCGCGTGCGCGAAGTCGCCGACCAGACGCTGCCCGACACCGTGACCGGATCGTTCCAGGGCGCCGCCAAGGCGTTCCAGAGCTCGCTGAGCAACCTCGCGGTGCTGCTCGTCATCGCGATCATGGTCGTCTACATCGTGCTCGGCATCCTCTACGAGAGCTACATCCACCCGCTCACGATTCTCTCGGGACTGCCGTCGGCGGCATTCGGCGCGCTGGTCACGCTGCTGCTGTTCCACATGGACCTGAACATCTACGCGTTCGTCGGCATGATCATGCTGATCGGCATCGTCGAGAAGAACGCGATCATGCAGATCGACTTCGCGCTCGAAGCGGAGCGCGCCGGCAAGGCGCCGGAAGGGCGATCTACGAAGGCTGCCTGATCCGCTTCCGGCCGATCATGATGACGACGATGGCGGCGCTGCTGGGCGCGGTGCCGATCGCGGTCGGCTACGGCGCGGGCGGCGAAGCCAGACAGCCGCTCGGCCTCGTCGTCGTCGGCGGCCTGATGTTCTCGCAGCTGGTCACGCTTGTATCTGACGCCGGTGGTCTACACCTACATGGCCCAGTTGCAGGGATGGATGAAAGCTCGTCAGGCAGCGCGTCGGCCGCTGGAGCCGGTCACCGCAGGGAAATAGAGGTTCGGCGCCACCCGTAGTGTCCGGCTTTAGCCGGACCCTCAGCCTCTCGGCTTCAGCCGGACCCGAGAGTCTCGGCTTCAGCCGGACCGCAGGTACGGCACGTGCAACATTCGCGCATGAATGCGCATCCGTGCCGCTGAGCTAATCGCCGCCTCCCTCATCGTTCTTCCCCTGCAGACCTGGACTGGTGCGGCTGCGCACGCGGCGCCAGCACATCCAAGTGTCTCGAAGACCAAGAGAACGCCGGCGGCACTCTCGTGCGGCGAACTGCTCGGATTCCAGGTCCTGCTCGACCGGCAGGGTTTCTCGCCAGGCCAGATCGACGGCAAACCGGGACCCAACTTTTCCCACGCGCTGGCCGCGCTGCAGAACGCGCGCGGCCTGGCCGTCACCGGCAAGCCCGATTGTCCCACCTGGAAAGCGCTGGCCAGCGACAATGCGGAAGCCGCACTCACGACGTACACGCTGACTGCCGGCGACCTCGACGGACCGTTCGAGGCGCAGATTCCGCCGCGCCTCGATCTGCAGGCGGCATTGCCCGCCCTCGGCTATCAGTCCGCGCTCGAAGAAATCGCCGAGCGCTTTCACGCCTCGCCGGCGCTCCTCCAACAGCTGAATCGCGGCGTCACGTTGAAAGAGGGCACGTCCATCCGCGTGCCTGCCGTGTCGCCGTTCGATCCCGGTCTCAAACCGGCCGTAGACGCGGCGGCGGCCGACGTCACGATCACCGTCTCGCGCAGCGACTCGTCGCTGCGCGCGACGCGGACCGACGGGACGATCGTGTTCTATGCACCGGTCACGACCGGAAGCGTCCACGATCCGCTGCCGACCGGCGACTACAAGGTGCTGGGATTGCGCTGGCGCCCGTCGTTCCACTACAACCCCGACCTGTTCTGGGATGCACAGGACGGCGATGAAAAGGCCACCATCAAACCAGGTCCCAACAACCCGGTCGGCATCGTCTGGATCGCGCTCAATCTCGAGCACTACGGTGTCCACGGCACACCGGAGCCCGGACGGGTGGGACACGCCGAGTCGCACGGATGCGTGCGATTGACGAACTGGGACGCGGCGCGCGTCGCCGCGCTCGTAAAACCCGGGACGCCGGTGCAGTTCCGATGAACAAGACCCGGCATCGACACTCGCTGCCGCTCATCGCGCTGTTCGCGGCCTTCGTGGCCGGCGCCGGTACGGACGCGTTGCTTCGCAGCTACGGACCGCCGATGCCGGCGGGCGCTGCGCACCTTGCCGCCGCCCCGGCCCCAGATCCAGCTCCAGTACCTGCCGGTGCTTCGCAGCCGGCATCTCGTGTCGTGAGCGCGCCGACGGCGCCTGAGCCGGCGGTGTCCGCGCCGCCGCTCCGCGTGCCGATCGACGGCGTGACGGTCGACTCCTTCAAGGGCGGCTTCGCCGAACATCGCGGCAACCGCCCGCACGAGGCCGTGGACATTCTCGCGCCGCGCGGCACGCCGATCCACGCGGTCGAGAACGGTCGAATCGCAAAACTCTTCCTCAGCAAACGCGGCGGCGTTACCATCTACGAATTCGACCCCGAAGAGCGTCTGTGCTTTTACTACGCCCATCTCGATCGCTACGCGGATGGATTGCACGAGGGCCAGACCGTCGCGCAAGGAGATGTCATCGGCTTTGTCGGCACCTCCGGCAATGCGCCCCCCAACACGCCACACCTGCACTTCGCCGTGTTCGAACTGAACCCGGGCCATCACTGGTGGCAGGGGCGTCCAGTCGATCCCTACGAAGTTTTTTCAAGATAGCCGGTCCGCCCGCCAACCCGGCACGGCCGTGGCCCACAGCTGTTCGTCTTACCGTTCGGACATAGATGCGACAGATCGCCTTGTTCCTCGGACTGGGTGTGGCGCTTTCTGTCACTGGACCGAGGGCGTTGGCGCAGGAAGGCAGCCGCCCGGCTGCGGCCGGACCCGGATCCGATCACGATCCAGGCATCGAGCTGCTGGTCGAAGCGGCCAGAGCCGCGCCGGCCGAATTTGCCTCCGACGCACTGCTGCGGCTCTCGACGTCGGCGCGCGTGACGCCTGCGTGGCGCCGCGAGCTGATTGACGAGGCGTTCGTTCGCGCCTATGGATCCCAGGAGCCGTATCGGCGGACGACCACGCAACCGGTGTCGCCGGACACGCGGCAGGGTGCGAACCTCCTCGCTTACAGCACGGCATTGTCGCGGGTTTCGCTGCAGGTGCGCGCCACACGCCTGATGACGTTCGTCGATCGGCAAAGGGCACGCGAGCTGTTCGAGTGGATTGAGCCGAACCCGGCGCCGGCGACCTGTGAGGATCCGCTGGTGCCGGATGTCGAGGAGTACTACGTCGCGCTTGGTCACATTGCCCGCGACACGTATCCCGACGATCGGCCTGGTGCGCTGCGGTTCTTCGAGTTGTACCTGTGGCGCGCGTATCTGCCGACTGAAATGCCCTCGGTGGCGCGTGCGATCCAGACCTTTCGCCGCGGAACCCTTGAAGCCGCCTATCTCGAAAGCCTGTTCCGCTGGCTGCTCGATGCCGGACGCAACGACGCTCGCGGGTTTTCGTCCGCGAGCACCGGCATCGTGTCCCGCACGGCGGACCTGGAAGCCGCGGATCGCCGCATCGGCATCAACAACTGGTACTTGATGGAGGCGCTGCGCGACTACCTGATCACGCGCCTGCGCGATTCACGATGCGCGGACAGCACGTCGGAATCGAGAACTCCGGCGACGTTCAGCGGAGCCCTGGGACGGCTCGGCGGCAGCCTCGACGTCAAGCCGCTGCCGCCGGATGTGGCGCCGACGCTGCGGCGCGAATCAGTCCGGGTCGATCCGTACTGGCAGACCGCCGACAGCCGCACGCTACACGACGCCGCTTCGCGTCTGTGGGGACCGAACAAGGCGCCGGTGTCGCTGCAGATCAGGCGGACCGAGGAGTGGCGTGCGCAAGCCGAGCAATTCCTGGCCGCGCTCGAACCGTGGGGACTGGCACGCGAGGCAAGCGATCGCGATCTGTTGTACCAGAAGGCGGTGCTCTTCACGGTCCTGATCGATCTCGCGCCGCCCGGTCCGCTGCGGGCGCGGACGATTCGGAGCTACGTCGAGTTCCTGCGTCACACCGAAGGCGAACGCGACCGGCGGTTGCTGTGGTTTGCGTTCGTCAACCGCCTGCTCGAAGCGTCGCGCGACGCCGATCAGCGCGAGATCCTGACCGCGATGACTGACACGCATCATCCGGTACTCTGGCTCTACGCGCAACTCGAGCGGACGCTGCCGCAGATCAGACAGTGACGCGCAGATGTAATGTCCGTGTTGAGGCGAGATCGAGGGCCGGCTGAAGCCGGCCACTACGATCGATCCGGAGGCGGACCCTCGCGAGGACCGAATGAAGCCGGCCGCTACGAAGGAATCAGTGTTGCTGTCGCGTGAGCAGCACGACCGCGGACCACTGACGCTCGCCGACATCGCCGGAGGGTTCCGGGAGGGTCGCCAGCATGCGCAATGACAGCGGCAGTCGTCCCAGTTTGCCGGCGGTCCGCATCAGCGAACGGCTTTCGTGAGCACGCCATCCGTGTTGGGCAAAGAACGCAGCGCCGTCCGACGGCGCAAACAGAAACGGCGCGCCCGCCTCCTCCATCACGTCGCCGAGACGCTCGCGCATCAGGTCGAGCGCGCGCGGTGACGCGAGATCGACGAGCCAGTAGTCGAACGTCGGCGGTGCCGCCAGATCCCGAGCGAGTTCACCCACGGCGTGCGGCATCAGGTACACGATCAGGCCTTCGGACAGGACGGCGACGTGCTGCGCACTCCGCCCAAGACGCGCGAACAGGCCTCGCCGGGCGTCCTGATTGGTCAGATCGAGGCGGACCCGCTCGACCTCGCACGCCGGCTGGGCGTTGCCCAGGACTTCCTCCTTGTAATCGAGGATGTCGGGAAGATCGACTTCCACCCAGCGCAACGACGGCGGGAGCGCCATGCGATACGGGCGCGTATCGAGGCCGGCCGCGAGGTTGACGATCAAATCGACGCCGTGCTCGACCAGACGAGTGACGAACCGATCGAACAGGTAGGTGCGGGCAACGAACGGCCAGCCGTGTTCGAGGCGCTCGCGCAACTGTTGCGCGTGAGCCTCACCCCACTCGCCCGCCAGCGTGGCGGCAAACGGATCCTTGAACGCCGCGTCGGGACGGGCGGTTTCGCTGGCGCGGAACGCCGCCGTCCAGCGAGCCGTGTCGGAGATGTCACGAAATAATGGATCGGTCAGCGGAAACCCTCGGCGAAAATTATAGGGCCTGCGGCGCTATACTGCGCCGAGGCGTCGAAACCTTGCAGAGAACACCATGAAGATTATTGCGATCGCGATCGTTGGCCTCATGACTGCGGCGCAGACCCCCGCGGGCGCGCCGCCGGCGTTGTATCTGAGTAATGCCGAGCTGATGGCTACACTCAAAGCGGCGGCGCCGGCCGCGCCGGACATGCACACGGCGCCGGTGAAAAACGCCGACCACTACCGCATCAACGTCGTGCAGCGCACCAGGGCGCAGGGGGCGATCGCGCATCCCGGCTTCATGGAGGTGCACCACATCATCGACGGCAGCGGCACGCTGGTGACCGGCGGTGTGATCGTCCGGCCGGCAGGCGGAGCGGCCGCCGGCGCCATCATTCAGGGCGGCGAAACCCGTCACGTCGCGAAAGGCGATGTCGTCCTGGTCCCGGCGGGCGCCCCGCACTGGTACAAGGACGTCGAGGGCACGCTGACTTACCTCGAAGTGCGATTCGAGGAAGTGAAGTAGAACGAGACCGTCGATCAGTTTCGAACGAGTTTTCTGACGGTATGACCGGTGACGGTGTCGCCGGTCTTGCCGGTGACGGTTTCGCCGACGTAAATCGATCCGTCCGGGCCCACCACCACACCTTCGGCGAGGGTTGAATCGATCTTGTAGCGAATCGAGCCGTCCTTCGCGCTGCCAATGAACAGACCCATCTTGTCGTTGTAGTCCACGACGTACAACGTATCGTCAGGTGCAATGAAGATGCCGCTCGGCGATCCGAACTGCGTCCACTCCGCGATGAAGCCGCCGTCCTGATCGAAAATCTGGATCCGTTTGTTGGATCGATCGCCGACGAACAACCGGCCGCGCGAGTCGAAGGCGATCGTATGCGGCACGTTGAATTCACCAGGCGCGGCGCCCTTCTTTCCCCAGGTCTTGATGAACGTGCCGTCCTTCGAGAACTTCACGATCCGCGCGTTGACGTGACCGTCGGCGACGAAGATGTCGCCGTTCGCGGCCACGGCAACGTCGGTCACACCATTGAACGTATCGGGGCCATCGCCGGCGACGCCTTTGGTGCCGAGCGTCATGAGCAGCTGTCCGTCGCGCGTGTACTTGAACACCTGCTGGCCGATGCCGTTGCGCGCGCGTCCGTCCGTGATCCACAGGAAGCCGTTACGATCGACGCGCATGCCGTGCGGCCACACGAACAGCTTCTCGCCCCAGGCCTTCAGGAGTTTTCCGGATGTGTCGAGCTCGATGATCGGCGTGTCGGCGCGGGTAAACGCGAACACCCGGCCGCTGGCGTCGAGCGTGATCGCGGGAGTCTCGCCCCAGGTGAGCGGCGCGGCGAGCGCGCCCCATCCCGGCACCAGCCGATACGGCGGATCCTCGCCGCGGATCGCGGTCCCGGTCATCGTGGTTGCGACGGCAGCGGCGACGAACGCGGCGCCGAACATCCACGTCAATCGAAGGGCCTTCGTCATGGCCGCATGATACGCCAACGGAAAACCGCTGGCGGACCGATCTAGGCCGACACTTCAGCCCGACGCGGCCACTCACGCACCCATCGCCGGTCCGAACCGCCCGACACGGTTCGGCACGGTGGCAGGGCAAAAAAAAAGGCCAGCAGGGCGACCTGCTGGCCTCGACGATTGTGAAACGCGCGGACCGGGATTGCCGGCCCGGCGAAGACTCTTACTGTCTACTGGTGGGTCGCGCCCGTCCGCTTGGCCGCCGTCTGCTTCTTGATCTCGTTGACGGTGTTGTTGA
This sequence comes from uncultured Acidobacteriota bacterium, assembly GCA_963711765.1. Taxonomy (GTDB): domain Bacteria; phylum Acidobacteriota; class Vicinamibacteria; order Vicinamibacterales; family CAVVIG01; genus CAVQFC01. The sequence continues at coordinate 186,664 of CAVQFC010000003.1, forward strand.
CGCCGAAATCGAACACCACCTTGCCGATCTCTTTCGAAGACGGATGCGGATCGCCGGTCAGGCCGTTGTTGACCTTCGCCGCGCCATCGGCGTTCTGTCCGCCGGCCGCCGGTACGCGCCGGCTGGGGCGGAGGCGGATTGCCGGCGGCAATGGCCGCCGCACGCGCGTCCCGTGCGTCGCGCGCCGCCTTCCACTGCTCCGGCGTCTGGCCGGTCGGATCGAAGGGCACCGTTTTGTAGACGTCACGCACGAGCATGCCCGGCACCGGCTGCTCGTAGAGCATCTCGGACGTTTCCATCATCGCGCCGTGGCCCGCGATCGGCAGCTTGTGCTCGTACATGTACATGTCCACATCGTCGTGCGTCTTCTGGTAGAAGTCGTTGATGTAGTAGACGTGCACGCCCGCGCTCGAGAATTTCGGGTTGGCCTCCGCTTCCTCGACCGCCGCCTTCAGCTCGGGCTGTCCGCCGCCGTGATCGCCCATCACGTAGATGTCCTTGAAGCCGTTCATCCGCATGCTGTCGATCATCGCGACGAAAATGCCCTTGAAGACCGGCGGCGGCACTTCGATGGCGCCGGGCTGTTCGGTGTTCTCCTTCAGGCCGGTCGGCTGCGGCGCGAACGGCACGACCGGCGCCAGAATCGCGTTGCCGAGCTGTTTGGCGATGGCGATGCCGCGATAGCGCGACATGATGGTGTGGCCGCCGAGGACGTTCTGCGGACCGCGTTCCTCGGTGCCGCCGGCGATCAGCAGCACGGAGGTCATGCCGGCCTTCTGCTTGGCGCGCAGTTCGGTATGGGTCAAGTACTCGAGTTCGACCGTCGTGTTCGGGTCGAACTTGGTCGGCGCCGGCGTCTGGGCGAACGCGACCGCGCTCAGCGCGATGAGGGCAACGGGAATGTAGAGTTTCTTCATAAAAGGCCTCTTGAAGGTTGCGGACTACGGCATCTTCTCATAGGTCGCGAAGGTGGCCGTAGGGCGGCTCAGCCGTGCCGTCGAACATCGTGGGGAAAAGAACCGGCGCGCGGTGATGCTGCGCGCCGGTTCCTCTAACAAGCGACTAGAAGTTGACGGCGAAGCCGACCCGGATGATCCGCGGCGACAGAATCACGCTCGGATAGAGGTACGTCGGGCTGACCGCCGTATTGAGCGTGGTGACTGGTGACGCGTTCATCAGGTTGAAAAAGTCGATCTCCGGTTCGATACGCCGGCCACCCGCGAAGTGCCAGGCGCGCGAAATTCGGAGGTCGAGCGAGGTGACGGTCGGGAAGCGCTCGTCGCCACGATCGCTGAGGAACACTGTCTGGGTCGATCGGGTCAGGTTGACGCCAGCGGTCGCGGCGATCGCACGGGTCACCGCGTAGGTCGAGACGTACGGGAAGCCGCTGTTGGACACCAGCGTGCCGGCCAGGATGATCTCGTACGGCGCCCGATAGCTGCCCGACAGCCGGAACGCGTAGGTCGAGTCGTTGCCGACGATACCCTTCGAATAGAGTGTGGTGTTCGGATCGTTGAGGTCCGCTTCGGTCGCCGATCCCGCCGAACCCGGAGTAAAGCCCTGGCCCGATCCGGTGCCGCCAGTATTCACGCCGCCCTCATTCTTACCGGCGCTGAAGCCCGCCACCATCTGCCAGTTGTGCGACATGCGCTTGGTGGCGGTGATGTCCACACCGTTGTATGTGGTGTTGAGATACGGGTCGTTGTCCAGCACGTTGGCCTGCTGACCGTTGAACGCCGGCTGCAGGTTGTAGACCGTGGCGGTCGTCGCTCCGTTGGGACCGTTCGGCACGCTGATCGTGAACGGCGTGTAAGCGGTCGACGGCACGGCAGTGTTACGGACACCAACCTGATCGCGGTTGGTGCGGTGGTAGTACATCGCGGCAACGCGCATGTCCTTGACCAGTTCGCGTTCGATGCCGGCCGTGAACTCGTCCGAGTAGGGCCAACGCGGACCGTTGGCGTTCGCGTATTTGATCGTCAGACCCGGGAAGCCGCTGCAGCCCGTGCCGTATTCACTGGGCTCGGCGATGCCGTCGTTGTTCGGGTCGGTCCACGGGCAGGTCTGGCTCTGCGACGCGAACGGGTTGACGTTCTGGACACGATCGATACCGACCTGCAGGCCGTAGCGGCTGGCGCTGACCTTGAGCGCGGTCTTACCGTCGCCCATCGGATCGTACGAGGCACCAGTGCGCCACACGAACAGGTTCTGCTTGATCGGGCTCGATTCCGCGAGACTGCGCGCCGGAATGAATGGTCCGCCGGTCGTGGACTGCGCCGGCAGCGTGCCGGTGTTGTGGTCGAAGCGGATGCCGAGGTTGAGCGTCAGGTTGCGGCTGACCGCCCACGTGTCCTGGCCGAACAGGCCGAGCACGTTGTCGACGTTGACCGACTCGGTCGGCGTGTTGAACTCCTGCACGTTGGTCGCCTTGCCGTTCGTGTAGTTGTAGTAGACGTTGTTCAACACCTGATATTTGTCGTCGAAGTAGAGCCGCGCGTACTGGACGCCGCCCTTGAACAGGTGATCGCCGCCCCAGTCCGCCTTGCTGTACGACACCGAGTTGTCGAACTGCAGGCGCGAGTTCGGCTGCTGCTCGGCGCGCGCCGCGGCGTTGTCCGCGGTGTCCTTGCTGGAATCGACCACGCGAATCGCGTTCGCCGGCGTGCCCGGCTGGTAGGCGTAGTCGGTTTCGCCGTTCATGTAGCTGAACGACGACTCGAACACCATCTTGTCGTGGATGCCCGTGTACTTCGCCTGGGTGGACGAGGCCGGGTTGGTCTGGACCAGCGAGGCGATGTCGGTCTGGATGGTCGGCGGCGTGTCGCGGCGATGGCCGCGAATCTTGTTGTTCCAGTTGTAGGACACGGCGAACTTCTGATTGGCCGAGAGCGAGTAGACGCCCTTGCCGGAGTAGTTCTTCAGCAGGTTGTCGTCGATCGCCTGGCTGCCGTCGACGTTCTTGGCGCTCACCAGCTTGTTGACGACCCAGCGGCGGATCGAGCCGTTGACCCACAGCTTGTCGGTGAGGATGGCGCCGCCGCCCGCGACGTTGAAGTCGTAGGTGTTCTGCGTCGGCACGCCGAGGAAGTTCGGGTTGATCGCCTTCGCGTCCGACGAGTTGTCGCTTTCGAGACAGCCCGGCTGTGGTTCGGTTGGCGTCAGACAGCCGGTCGAGAAGTTGTAGCGCATGTCGCCGCGCCACTTGTTGCCGGCGTCCTTGGTGACCATGTTGATCGAGACGCCGCCGGCCATGATTTCGGCGGGAATCGCCGAGGTCATGTAGTTGACTTCTTCGAACATGCCCTGGTCGTAGTACAGCATCGTCGCGCCGCCGCCGCCGCCCGGCCAGTTCACCGACGAGCCGTCGATGTTGTAGTTGACGTCGTTGGTGCTCGAGCCGTGCGCGGAGAGCGAGCTCTGCTGAATCGACTGGGTGCCGCCGACGTCATACGTCGAGACCTGCACGCCGGGAATGACCTTGGCGACCGACCAGGGGTCGCGTCCCGACGGGATGCCTTCGAGCACCGCCTGGGTCATGACCGTCTGCTGAAGGTTCGACTTGGTGTCGACGGTCGGCGACTCGCCGGTGACCGTGATGGTCTCGCTGACGCTGCCGACCTCGAGCTTGCCGTTGATGGTCGCGGTGAAGGCGGCGCTGATCTGGACGCCTTCGCGCTCGATCGTCTTGAAGCCCTGCAGTTCGATCTTCACTTTATAGGAGCCCGGCGGCAAGCGGTCGAAGCGATACGAGCCGCTCGCGTCCGACGTCTGCGTCTGCACGCCGCCGATCAGTTTGTCGCCCGAGACCGAAATCATCACGCCCGGCAGCACGCCGCCGCTGCTATCGGTAATCACGCCGGTGATCGATCCAGTCTGCACCTGGGCCGAAGCCGCAACCGCGGCCGCCAGGACACACAACGTGCTCAGAAGTATTCGTCGAACCACGCTCATCACCCCTCGCTTTCGATTGAAAAACGAGTGCCGATCTTAAGACAAGCCGGGCCTTGAAAGCCCGTACAGAAACGTCGTTTTGGCCGTTCCAACGTCAAAGTTTGTCTCTGATCCAATCGGTTAAATTTCCGAGCCGGGTCAAATTTTGTCTCCGCGGCAATCTCGCGTCACACGCCGCGCCGCAGCTTCTATACTGGGCGCTGCATGAATCGAATCGCTCTCGCTCTGGCTGGAATCGGGACGTTGAGTGTGTGTGTGTTCGCCAGCGGACACTCCTCTGGCAGCGCGGCGCAGACCGCCCCGGCCAAACCTTCGACGACCTCAACCAGCGGCACGACGGCCCCCATCGCAGCAGCCCCATCCCATACGGTCGCGCGCTCGAAAACAGCGACCCCGGCTGCGGATACGGCAGCAGTCGTGGATGCGCAAAATCTTCTCGTCAAGCAGTACTGCAGCGGCTGCCACAGCGAGAAAGGCAAGGCCGGCGGCGTGTCGCTGGTCGGCTTCGACGCAACGAAAGCGACCGAGAACATCGTCGTCGCCGAGAAGATGATTCACAAGCTCCGCGCCGGCATGATGCCGCCGCCCAACGCGCGGCGTCCCGACCAGGAGGCGCTCACCTCGCTCGTCGAGTCGCTCGAGACGCGGATCGATCGCGCGGCGGCGCTGCATCCGAATCCAGGATCGCGATCCTTCCAGCGGCTCAACCGCGTCGAGTACGCGCGGGCGGTGAAGGATCTGCTGGCGATCGACGTCGACGTCAACGCCTACCTGCCGCCGGACACGATCAGCCAGGGCTTCGACAACGTCGCGGACTCGCAGGCGCTGTCGGCGACGCTGCTCGAAGGCTACCTGCGCGCCGCGGGCAAGGTGACGGCGCTGGCGGTCGGCGATCCGGACGCGGAATCAGCCGAGGCTCACTACCGCGTGCCCAAGACCTCCTCGCAGCTGACGCCGCGTGGACGGCGCCCCGCTCGGCACGCGCGGCGGCATCTCGGTCATTCACACGTTCCCCGCCGACGGCGACTACGTCTACCGCGTCGACCTGCACGGCAACGCCGACGGCTTCCTGTTCGGCGGACCGGCCACGGGCGAGCAGCTCGAGATCTCGATCAACGGCGAGCGCAAGGCGCTGCTCGACATCGATCCGAAGATGGCCGAGGTGACGACCAGCCTGTCGCTGCGGACGCCGCCGATTCACGTCGCGGCCGGACCGCAGCGCGTCACCGCCGCCTTCATTCAGCATTTCGAGGGACCGGTCAACGATCTCGTGGCGCCGGTGGATCACACGCTGGCCGACACGCAGATCGGCGTGGCCTACGGCGTCACCACACTGCCCCACCTCAAGGACCTGAGCATCATCGGCCCGCAGCGGGTCACCGGCATCTCGGACACGCCGAGCCGGCGCAAGATCTTCACCTGCCGGCCGACCAACGAGCGCGAAGAAGAGACGTGCGCAGTGCAGATCGTCAAGACACTGTCGACCCAGGCGTTCAGGCGTCCGCCGACCGCGCGCGACATCCAGGGGCTGATGCGCTTCTACGCGGACGGCCGCAAGGAAGGCAACTTCGAAACCGGCATCTCGTCGGCGATCGAGGCGATGCTCGCCAGTCCGCAGTTCGTGTTCCGGATCGAAGAAACGCGACCGGCAGCGCTCAATGCCCGCGCCGGAGCGCCGGCGCGGGTCGGCGACTTCGAGCTGGCGTCGCGCCTCTCCTTCTTCCTGTGGGGCACGGGCCCCGACGCCGACCTGCTGAAGGCCGCCGAACAGGGTCGCCTGTCGGCGCCCGGCGGCGTCGACAGAGAAGTCAAGCGCATGCTGGCCGACCCGCGGGCCAGCGCGCTGTCTACCCGTTTCGCGGCGCAGTGGCTGCGGCTCAACGACGTCGAAGGGATGCTGCCCGACGCCGTGCTCTACCCCTACTTCGACCACACGCTGGGTGAAGCGTTCGTCAAGGAAACCGAGCTCTTCTTCGACAGCATCGTGCGCGAGGATCGCAGCGTCCTCGACCTGGTGACGGCGGACTACTCGTACGTCAACGAGCGCATCGCGCGGCACTACGGCATCCCCGAACGTCAGCGGACCGGAGTTCCGGCGCGTCACCGTGCCGGACGAACGCCGCGGCCTGTTCGGCAAGGGCAGCATCCTGGTGCTGACCTCGGTCGCCGATCGCACGTCGCCGGTGATGCGCGGCAAGTGGGTGATGGAGGTGATGCTCGACTCGCCGCCGCCGCCGCCGCCGCCCAACGTGCCGCTGCTCGAAGCGACGAGCGCGTCCGCCGGCGGCAAGCGCCTGTCGGTGCGCGAGCGCATGGAAGACCACCGCAAGAGCCCGGCGTGCCAGTCGTGCCACCGCGTCATCGATCCGATCGGCCTCTCGCTCGAGGTGTTCGACGTCACCGGCAAGCTGCGGACCAAGGACAACGAAGTCCCGGTGGACGCCGCCGGCGTGATGTACGAGGGCACCAAGGTCGACGGCCCCGCCGGACTGCGCGCCGCGATGCTTAAGCACCAGGACGTGTTTCTGCAGACCTTCACGAAGAACCTGATGGTCTACGCGCTCGGCCGCCGCGTCGAGGCCACCGACATGCCGACCATCCGCGCCATCGTCAAGCGCGCCGCCGCGACCGATAATCACTTCTCGTCTTTCGTCCTCGGCATCGTCGACAGCGCAGCGTTCCAGAAACGCGCCGTCGAGGTCGCCGAGACGACCACGGCGAGCCGACCGTAGGAGCAGGAGTCCGATGTTCATCACAGGAAAACATCTCGACCGCCGCACGGTGCTGAAAGGCCTCGGCGTCACGCTGGCGCTGCCGCTGCTCGACGCCATGGTGCCGGCCGGCGCATTCGCGCGCGACGCCGCGAGCGCCGCGAAAATGCGCCTGATCGCCATGGAGATGGTGCACGGCTCGGCCGGCAGCACCACCTTCGGACTGAAGAAGAACATGTGGTCGCCGGCGGACGCAGGATCGGCGTTCGATCTCAGCCCGACCGCGATGGCATCGCTCGAGCCCTATCGCAACTACCTGACAATCATCAGCAACACCGACTGCCGGAACGCCGAAGCGTTCGTCCCGCCCGAGATCGGCGGCGATCACTTCCGGTCGGCGGCGGTGTTCCTGACCCAGGCGCACCCGCACCAGACCCAAGGCTCGGACATCCACGCCGGCACCTCGCTCGATCAGTTGTTCGCGAAGCAGTTCGGTCAGGACACGCCGATTCCGTCGATGCAGCTGTGCATCGAGAACGTGGATCAGGCCGGCGGCTGCTTCTACGGCTACTCCTGCGCCTACACCGACTCGATCAGCTGGGCGTCGCCGACCGAACCGCTGCCGATGATTCGCGATCCGCGGGCGGTCTTCGATCAGTTGTTCGGCATCGGCGCCACGCCCGAAGCGCGCGCGCGTCGCAGGAAAAAGGACAGCAGCATCCTCGACTGGGTCACCGCGTCGGTCAACGACCTGAAGCGGAACGTCGGCGCCAGCGACGGCGCGCGGCTCAACGACTATCTCGACGATGTGCGCGAGATCGAGCGGCGAATCCAGAAGGTGGAGGCGTCCAACCGGAGCGGCGAGCCGCGCAACCTGCCGTCGGCGCCGGTCGGCGTGCCCGACTCGTACGAAGAGCACGTCAAGCTGATGTTCGACCTGCAGGTCATCGCCTTCCAGGCCGACATCACGCGCGCATTCGCGCTCAAGCTCAGTCGCGACGTCTCGAATCGCGTCTTCACGGAAGCGGGCGCCACCACCGGCTTCCATATCGCCTCGCACCACAACGATCGCGAGGATCGGATCACCGACTTCGCGAAGATCAACAAGTACCACGTCAGCCTGGTGCCGTACCTGCTCGAGAAGATGAAGAACACGCCGGACGGCGACGGCAACCTGCTCGAGAACTCGCTGATCGTCTACGGCTCGCCGATGGGCAATCCGAACGTGCACAACCACAAGCGCTGCCCGCTGTTCTTCGCCGGCCATGCCGGCGGACGCCTCAAGGGCAACATGCACATCAAAGCTGACGACGGCACGCCGATGGCCGATGCCATGCTCGGCGGGCTGCACGCAGTCGGAGTGGACATCGAAGCCTTCGGCGACAGCACCAGCCCGATGGACCTGAACAGCGCGAAAACGACATAGCCGGATGATGAAGCGCATGAGCACACGAACCCTCGTCGCCGCGTGCGTCGCGACCGTCTGCGTCGCCACCGCCTCCCTCACCATGTCCGCCGCGCCGGAAGGAGCGGTCACCTCGGTGGCGGCGGCGGCCGAACGGCAGGACGTCAAGGCGCTCAAGGCGCTGCTCGCCGGCGGCGGCGACGTCAACGCCTCGCAGGGCGACGGCATGACGGCGCTGCACTGGGCGGCCATCAACGGCAACACCGAAATCGCGGCGATGCTGCTCTACGCCGGCGCCGACGCGCAGGCGACCACGCGTCTCGGCGGCTATACGCCGCTGCACCTGGCCAGCAAGGCCGGCAAGGCCGAGGTGATCGCGTCTCTCGTCGAGCACGGCGCCAGGGTCAATGCAACGACGTCCACCGGCGCGACGGCGCTGATGCTGGCTGCCGGCGCCGGCAGCGCGGACGCGGTCCGCATGCTGATCGAGCACAAAGCCGATCTGAATGCCGCCGACAGCGCCAACGGCGAGACGGCACTGATGTTCGCGGCGGCGCAGGATCGTGTGGACGCGGTGCGCGAGCTGCTCACACACCACGCCGACGCCGCGCGCGTCTCCAAAGTCACCGACCTCTCTGGCGTCGTCGCGCCGGAAGAATTCCTGCAGAACTCGATTCGCGACGCGCAGAACGCCAAGAGCGCGGCGGTCAACGGCACCAAGCCACCCGCGGTCGTCCCTGCCGGCGCCGACAAAGGCGTCGCCGGCGTCACCCGCGCCTACTCGTTCAACGAGCTGCTCGGCAAGCAGGGCGGGATGAGCGCGCTGCACTTCGCGTCACGGCAAGGCAGCATGCGATCGGTGCAGGCGCTGGTCGAAGGCGGCGCGCCGATCGACGCCGTCAGTGCCGACGGTGTCAGTCCCCTGCTGATCGCGTCAATCAACGGCCAGTTCGACATCGCGAAATACCTGGTCGAGCACGGCGCGGACCCGACGATTGCCAACGCCGGCGGCGTCACGCCGCTCTACGCGGTCCTCAACATCGAATGGGCGCCGCGGATGTTCTATCCGCAGCCGCGGGCCCAGCTGCAGCAGAAAACGGCGTATCTCGAGATGATGACGCTGCTGCTCGACAAGGGCGCGGATCCGAACGCGCGCCTCAACCGCAAGACCTGGTTCACGCAGTACAACTTCGACCTGCTCCGCATCGACGATGGCGGCGCCACGCCGTTCTGGCGCGCGGCCTATTCGAGCGACATCGACGCGATGAAGCTGCTGCTCACCTACGGCGCCGATCCGGACGTGCCGACGATGAAGCCGGCGGGCCGGAATCGCGGGACCGAAGTCGATCGCGAAGCCGCGGTCGTCGACGTCTCCAAAAAGCTGGCGGTTCCTGACTGGCGGTCCTGGCGTGCCACCGCTGGTCGCGGCCGCGGGCGTCGGATACGGTGAGGGCTTCGCCGCGAACGCGCATCGCTTCGCGCCGAGCGGGATGATGGCCGCGGTGAAGTATCTGGTCGAGGAGCTGCACGCCGACGTCAACGCAGAGGATCACGAGGGCAACACCGCGCTGCACAACGCGGCCGCCCGCGGCGACAACGAGATGATCGAGTACCTGGTCTCGAAAGGGGCGGACCCCAAAGTGGTGAACCGGGCCGGCCAGACAACGGTGGACATGGCCAACGGTCCGGTGCAGCGCACCCAGCCCTACCCCGACACCATCAAGCTGCTCGAGAGCCTCGGCGCCAAGAACAACCACAAGTGCGTCTCCTGCTAGAAGCGGCACTCACCTTAGAGCTGTACGCGGGTCCACGGCTGCCACTTCGTCTCGCGAAGTCAATTTGAGCGTGACGACGGCGGCCAGCCGCCGCCTTCCAGATTCCGATACCGCCGAGCGTGCACCCAGGTGCGCCACCCCGCGATGGCCGCGAGCGGCGCGAACAGGACGACGAACAGCATCAGGGCGCTGAGACTGAGGAGCATCCGCTCAGGCAACGGAGTCGCGTGGACCGTGGTGCCGCTTGAAGGGTTCAGCCACATGCCGATTGATGCGGCAGTCGCCAATCCAACGGGCACCAGCAGGACCAGAATCGCGTTCACATATGCCGCGACAATCTCCGGCTGACGCGTCGTCACATCGTTTTCCTCGCTCGGCTGAAGCCTACAGCAGTTTCCACCGTGTAGTGTTCCGCCGCGGCGTGAACAAACACATCAGCCGACTCTCGAGCCGCGTGCGGGCGCTGACGGTCATTTCGGCCGGTGTGGGTGGCGATCCCGCGTCCCTCGGCCCTCGCGCGCGCGAGCGACAGCCGTCACCCGCGTCGGTCGGCAGTCCTCAACCGGCGCCGCGGATTCGCCACCAGCCTACGCAGCGCCCCACCGCCCAACCGATTGTCAGATGTCGATCGAAATTGCCCCAGGCGACGGGCCCATCGACAGCACTCGGCCGACTGACGCGGGCGACGCGCGAGCCGGCCGGGGACGCGGGATCGTCATCCACACCGGACGGCCGCACCCCGAACCGGCGCAACTCGCGGCTGGAGGCGAACGGACTCGCCTCGGACCAAACCCGACGCGACACTGAAAAAAACGCTAGCGCTACGGAACAGGGCTCTCGCGCTTCTCGAGGTTGGCCTCGACGTCCTTCCTGTCGCGCCACACCGGGTGCAACTTCTTCTGCACCATGAACGGCAGCTGGTCCTCGAGGTGCGGTGAGCCCGTCTGGCTCGAATTGCCGTAGCCGAGCAGGCACTGCGCCTGCTGCGCCTTGCCGAACTCGATGGCGCAGACGATGGTTTCGCCGTGCGCGGCGTAGAGGCGATTGCCCTTTTTCTCGGTGAAGGCGATGGTCCGGAACAGACCGGAGCCGCCGGCGCCGCCGTTCCCGGGCAGGTCTGCGTTGCCGCTGGCGAATCGGTAGACGTCGCCCCACTTGACGTCGAGCGCGCCGTAGCGATTTGCGCACTCTGTCGCAACCGACGCGAGAACCGCGAGCGCACCCGCCGGATCGGACAGCCCGTACGCCGACTCGAGCGGATGCGCCGGGTCGTATTTGACGCGCAGCTTGCTGTCGATGCCGCCTGCGCCGGTGAAGTACTTTTCGACGAACAGCTGGAACAGCACACCACCCCGGCTATCGACGTCGGTCATGTGATCCCACTGCGCGAGAACACGTACGGTCTCCGGCGTCACGACGCAGGGCGGAAGCGTTCCGCCACAGGACGCCGCAGCCTTCAACAAGTCAGGCAGCACCTTGTCCGCCAGCTCCATGCGAGTCGAGTGCTTCTTGGCGATCAGCTGCTCGTAGCTGATCTTCGGATCCTCGGTGATCATGTGCAGCGAACGGAGCACGCGCATCTGCGGCAGCGTGTCGCCGGGCGGCGCCACATATGACGCGTATTTCGTCCGATCGAGCTGCGGGATCGTGGTCAGCCACGGCGGCTCGTTGGCGTTCTGGTTGAAGCCCGCCGGCGGGTCGATTGACTTGGGCAGCTCGTCGAACGACAGGTAATCCGTCCACATCGTCGCCGACGTGTCGCCGGGAACGACCTTGTTCCAGTACTGGTAGTCGTGACCGTTGCGCTTCGGCACGAGGCCGTCGAAGACGAACATGATGTGACCCTGGTCGTCGGCGTAGTTGGCGTGCCACATCGGCACCGACATCACGCGCAGGGCGTCCTTGAACTCCTCGAGATTCTTCGCCTCGCCCATCCTGAACCACTGCTCGAGCATCTTCGGACGGTCGATGCCCGCGACGCGCATCGCGATGGTCGTGCCGTCCTTGTCGTAGACGACCGGACCCTGAATGCTCCGACGGATATCGGTCGCCTCGCTCTTGAAGGAGCCATCCGCCTGCTTGATCTTGATCGTCCGGGTATCGTGCTCGAACGCCCGCGGCTTTCCGTCGTAGAGGTACTCGCCGTTCTGCACGGTCAGCTTGAAAAAGTCCACCGTGTCGATGGTGTTGACAGTGCGGCCCCAGCCCGCGTGCGGGTTGAAGCCGACGACGGCGACAGGGAATCCGATCTGGGGCGTGCCGTAGAGATCGTAGTTGGGACCCACGACGTGGACTTCCATGTAGCGGTAGAAGGTGTTGCCCCAGGCGAGGTGCGGGTTGATCAGCAGCATCGCATTGCCGCTGGCCGAACGCGGCGGGCCGATCGTCCAGGTGTTGGAGCCCGGCGTCAGTTCCTCATCCTCGAAGTTCGCCTGTGACGGAGGCTGCCCGCGCAACGATGCCCTCACCTCGCGCTGCATCCGTTCTTCCGACGCCATATATGCGTAGTGCACGACGCGAAGCGCATGGCCGACGACGTCCACTCCTGACACCGGCAGCACGACCCGATTCTCGGCGCTGATCGCTTCGGGATGCGCTTTGGCGAAGTCGTTGATGCCGCGCGCGAACTGATCCATGTAGGTGCGGAACACAGGATCCTGCGCCGCGTACCACGTCCTGGCGAGATCGGGCATGCCGTTCAGCTGCAGCCAGCGATCCCGGCTGATATTGGCGTCACCGCCCCAGTACTCAGCCGCGCGTCCACGCGATTCGCCATAGAGGTGCAGGAGCAGGTTGGCCTGGGCTTCCATCTGCGCCCAGCCGTGCGCATGGAACATCTCGTCGCGGCTCGTGGCGAAGATATGGGCGACGCCGAATCGATCCCAGAGAATTTCGGTTTTAGCGGCGGCCAGACTCGTTGAGGAGAACGGGAACGCGGCGATGGCGAAGACCGCCGAGCATCCGGCGATGAAACGCTTCATGCTGACCTCCGGGAACGCACGTTCCGGAGACTATACGCCAGAGTTCAGTCGATTCATCGGTACGCGTCTCCCTCCGTCGCGCGTCCCAGCTTTCGGTACAGCGCGACCAGCCTCGCGCGGTCGGCGGCGAGCTCGCGTCCCTGTGGCCCGGGCACTGGTTTCAGTCCATTGGCGGCGGCCACCATCAACGGCTCCGCTTCCGCGTCGCGCCCCTGCGCGAGCAGCGACGCGCCGAGCAGGCTCCTGGCCTGCGCGATCCGCCAGTCGCTGGCGTCGAGGGTCCGTTCGCGAACCGCGAGCGCCGCGCGCAGTGCCGGCTCGGCGGCCGCGCCGCGGCCTTGCGCGATCTGGACGCGCGCAAGGTTCAGCGTCATCAGCGCGACTCGCGGATGCTGATCACCGAGCTGCGGACGAACGATGCCTGTCGCCTCCTCGAACACGGCCTGCGCCTCCGCGGTCCGGCCCTGCACTTCGACGGCCGCTCCCAGGTTGTTGAGGGTTGCCGCATAGGCGACGCTCCTCTGGCCGAAGACCTGGCGCTGGGTGTCGAGCGACTGGCGCAGCAGCGCTTCGCCGCCGGCCGCGTCGCCCTGCGCGACCAGCAGCTGCGCGAGGCTCGCCCGGGCTGAGGCGACATTCGGGTGATCGACGCCCAGCGTCCGTTCGGTGGTCGCCAGGTTCTGGCGCAGCAGCGGCTCGGCGCCGGCGAGGTCGCCGCGATCGAGCAGCAGCAGCCCCAGTTCGTTCTTGCTGGTGGCGGTCTCGCGATGCTCGTCGCCGAAGATTTTCGTGCGAATCGCCAGCGCCTCGCGGATCGGCGTCTCCGATTCCGCCGCACGTCCGCGATCCCTCAGCACGCGGGCGAGTTCCACCAGCGTGATCGCGACGTCGTTGGTGTCGTTCCCGAGCAGACGCCGGCGGGTCGCCAGGCTTTCGCGCAGCAGCGGCTCGGCCGCTTCGGGGTCGCCGAGGTCGCGCTGCAGCACGCCGAGATCGTTCAGGCTCTGCGCGACCCGCACGCTGTCCGATCCGAACGCGCGCCGGCCGATCGTCACCGCCTGCTGCAGGAGCGGCAACGCCCGCGCCTGCAGACCCATGCGCGAATACGTCCGCCCAATCACGGTCAGCATCTCGGCCTGGGTGTCGGGCTGATCGCCAAGCTCCCGGCCGATGCGCTCCGCGCCGACGTCGAGCAGGCTCTGAATCGTGGGTTCCGTGGCGTCGGGGGTGCGGTAGGGATCGGCGCGCATCAGCAGCCCGGTGAGAAGCTCGCTGAGTTTCGAGGCCTTCTGGGCCTGCGCCCGCGCGCGATCGCGTTCGGTGGCGAGCCGCACGGTGTAAAAACCGCTGACACCGACCAGCGCCACGATGGCCACCGCCGCGGCGGCGAGGCCCCGCCAGTGCCGCCGCGCGAACTTCCTGGTGCGGTAGCTCACCGAGTCCGGCCGCGCGCCGATCGGCTGATCGTCGAGGTAGCGTCGCAGGTCTTCGGCGAACTCGACGACCGAGGCGTAGCGTTCCGCCGGCTGCTTCTTCAGCGCCTTGCCGATGATCGTCTCGAGGTCGCCGCGCAGCGAACGCCGCAACCGCTCCGGAGTGGTCGCGCGTTTCGACGCGAGCGCCGCGGCCGCTTCGGCGGTGCCGGCACTCTGAAACACCGTGGACAGCCGTAGCGGCGCGGTTTCGGTGACGGCCCTGACGAAATCCGATGGCGACTTGAGCGCCGCGCCGGCGGGGTGATAGCCGGCGAGCAACTCGTACAGGAGCACGCCGAGTGAATAGACGTCGGTGGCCGTCGTGATCGCACCGCCGGCGATCTGCTCGGGCGCCGCGTATTTCGGCGTCATCGCCGAGCCGGACTCCGGCGTCAGCAGCGTCGCCAGTTCGGCATCCTCTTCGATCAGCTTGGCGATGCCGAAATCGAGCAGCTTGACGTCGCCGCCAGCGGTCACCAGGACGTTCGAGGGCTTCAGATCGCGGTGGACGATCAGGTTGGCGTGGGCGTGGGCGACCGCCGCCTGCACGTCGAGGAAGAGGCGGACGCGGTCGTCGACGCTGAGACGTTCTTCGTCGCAGTAGCGGTCGATGTGGCGACCGTCGATGCGTTCGAGCACCAGGTAGGGCTGGCCGGCGTTCGAGACGCCGGCATCGATCAGCCGAGCGATGTTCGGATGTGTCAGCCGCGCGAGGATGGTGCCTTCGCGCTTGAAACGGTCTTCACCGCCGCGGCCGACCAGAGCGGCGTTCAGCAGTTTCAGCGCCGCCTGGCCCTCGAAGCGGCCGTCGCTGCGTGACGCCAGCCACACCGTCCCCATGCCGCCGTGGCCGATGCGCGATACCAGGGTGTAGGCGCCGATGGTGAGGCCGACGAGCGGCGCCTCCCGCGGCTGAAGCGGCGGCGCCGATTCGAGAAACCGCTCGGCGGTGAGGCGGCGGTGCTCGCCGAGGAGCGATGCGACGTCCGCGGCGGACTCCTGGTCCTGTTCCTGTAATTCCGCGAGCCAGGCGTCCTGTTCGCCTGGCGGCAGTTCCAGAACCCGATCCAGGTGGCCGCTCGCCCGCAGCCAGCGGCGGCTGTCCATTGTGCGCATTCGTACTCTCCGATCAGAGAGATCGGAAACGACTGTCAAAAGACGACATCATAGCGGCACCGCCTCATCCTGAAGCGCATGGTGCAGGTAGATGCGCGCCTTTTCCCAGTCACGCTGAACGGTCCGCTCCGACACGCCAGACATCGCGGCGATCTCCCCGAAAGAGAAGCCGCAGAAAAACTTCAGATCGACGATGCGGGCGAGGCGGGGATCGACGGTGGCGAGCTCGTCGAGCGCGTCGCTCAAGGGGCCCAACGAAGCGGCGTCTGGAATCGCCTCCGCCACGTCGGTGCGGATCGAGGTGATCTCGAACTGGCCGCCGCGCTTCTGCGCCTGCCGGCTGCGGGCGTAGTCGATGATCAGTCCGCGCATCACCCGCGCGGCGTAGGCCATGAACCGGTTGCGGTCCGGAAAAGCGGCCCCTTCCCTTCCCGAGATATCCAGATAGGCGTCGTGCAACAAAGTGGTGGCGCCGAGCGACATGCCCGACGCGCGTTTGGACAGTTCGCGCCGCGCCATGCGGTGCAGCTCGTCATAGAGCACGGTGAAGAGCGCGTCCGCCGCCGCGCGATCGCCGAGTTCGGCGGAGGCGAGAAGCGTCGTGATGTCGGAAATCACTGGAGGTTCACCGCAGTATAGCGCGCGCGCCGACGCCTGCTGGAGTGCCATCACTGGAGAGATCGTAAACGCCTTGCAGAACACGACACGCGGGGCGATGTCGCCTTCCATCGCCGCTTTTCGATATCTCAAGTGCGGGCATTCCACCGCGAAACAAGGATTCCTGACATGGCAAGCACGGCAGTACTCGACGCGCCTTCGTCGTCTCTTCCAGGTGTTCCCGAGGAGGAACCCGGACTCAGTCATCTCGCATTTGAGCGATTGCTCGAATGGCTGGACAACGGCACCGACTCACACGGAGAGACGTATCTCGAGATCCGTCGCCGGCTCACCACCTACTTCGATCGTCGCGATCGTCGGTGCGCGGACGATCTGGCCGACGAGACGCTCAGCCGTATTGGCAGGACGCTCGAACGCGACGGCGCCATCGCCGTCACCCCGCAAGCGCGCTATTGCTACATCGTCGCCAGGTTCGTGCTGCTCGAAGACATCCGGCGGGAACGACGGTTCCCGCAGGCGATCGACTCATCGAACATCGGCAGCGATGCGCGGAACGGAGGGATCTCGTCGTCGGTGATGGACGAGGAGTCCGCGGATCGCGACGCTCGTCTCGAGTGCCTGGACCGCTGCCTCGAACAGCTCGGTCCGCAGCAGCGTGCGCTGATCGTCGAATACCACCGCGACGAGGGACGGCCGGGGATCGAGCGCCGGCGTGACCTGGCGAAGCAGATGGGCATCTCGATGAACGCGCTCGGCATCCGCGCGTGCCGGATCCGGGCGGCGCTGGAGGCGCAGATGGCCGTGTGTCGCGGCGCGCGGGAGCGCAGGGCGCTCACGCGCCCGATCAAGTTCTGAGCCCTTGATGCCAGGTCATCGCCTTCCTATTCTTCGCCCACATTCGGTATAACTTGCCGTGACACCTCTGTGTCCAGACACTCCGCAGTCGGCTGGAGAGCTTCGGTATGTCCCAACCTGTTGCCTGGTCGCGCCCGTCGTGGACCGTTGTCGTTCCGGTGATTGCCGTCGTCGTCCTGGCGACGTTATGGGGGCGTGCGCTGCCAGGCCTCATCGTGGCGCTGGTGACGGGGTTCCTGGGCGGTGCCGTGCTTGCAGCCGTGCATCACGCCGAAGTCGTGGCTCATCGTGTCGGCGAGCCGTATGGCTCGCTGGTGCTCGCAGTGGCCGTGACGGTGATTGAAGTGGCGTTGATTGTAACGTTGATGCTCGCTGGCAGTGGCGAGACCCAATCGCTCGCGCGTGACACCGTCTTCGCAGCGGTGATGATCAGCTGCAATGGCATCGTCGGGATCTCGATCCTCGTGGGCACCCTGCGCAAGAACCTGGTGGTGTTCAACGCCGAGGGCTCCGGGGCCGCCTTCTCGACCGTCGCGACCCTCACCACGCTGGCGCTGATTGTGCCGACGTTCACGACCACCACACCGGGTCCCCAGTTCTCGCCAGCGCAGCTCGGGTTTGCCGCGATCACGGCGCTCGCGTTGTACGGGTTGTTCGTGGCCGTGCAAACGGGCCGTCATCGCGACTTCTTTGTTCCGGTCGTGGCCGCCGGCGGCGTCGGTGAGGACGAGGCGGCGCACCGACCGTCCGCCGGTGAGGCGTTCTTCAGCCTGGGCATCCTGATGCTCGCTCTCGTTGCGGTGGTCGGAAACGCGAAGCTGGTGTCACCGACGATCGAGCGGGCGGTGGCAGCAGCCGGCCTGCCTCAATCGGTCGTTGGCGTGGTCATCGCCCTCCTGGTACTGCTGCCCGAAACGCTGGCCGCGGGGCAGGCCGCGAAGCGCGACAGGATTCAAACCAGTCTCAACCTGGCGTTCGGGTCGGCGATGGCGAGCATCGGCTTGACCATTCCCACGATCGCCGTGGCGTCCATCTGGCTTCCCATGTCGTTGCACCTGGGGCTTGGTGCGACGCATATCGTGCTCTTTGCCCTCACGTGCATCGTAACCGTGCTGACCATCGTTCCAGGCCGTGCAACGCTACTGCAAGCCGGTGTGCACCTCGCGGTGCTGGCCGCGTATCTCGTTCTCGCGGTCAACCCGTAGGTGAGCCGGCCGCGCCACTTTGCTGGGTGGTTGGGACTCAGCTGACGATTGCAATGGCAGGAGAGGGTCTGACCTTCACGTCTCTTTTCACGCCGGGCATGTTCGTCGTGACCGTGCCGTCGGTCGGCGCGGCCAGCGATCGGTCGAACTGGCTCGTCTGGCTGAAGCTCGAACCGGCGCAATCGCCCGTCTAGTCACCGGCCTCCAGTTCTTTCAGATGTCCGGTTCGCACGTCGTACACCCACGCATGCAACTGGAGACCGCCACGCACCGTGGCTTCCTGCACGACTGGCATGTGCTCGAGGTTTCTGACCTGCGTCACGGTGCTGAGTTCGACCATGCGATCCAGCCGCAAACCATCGTCCGCAATTCTATCGAGTTCCGCCGCATGGCTGATGCGCAACGCCCGCAACTGCTCGAGCCACTGGTCAACCGGGCCGGCGCCGGCGTCGCCTGGTTTCATCGAATGCGCAACGCCGCCGCAGTTGTAGTGCCCGCAGACGATCAGGTGCCTGACCTTCAACACCGCGATGCCGTACTGGAGAACGCTGGCCAGGCTCAAGTCGGTGCCGATGACCTGATTGGCGATATTCCGGTGCACGAAGAGTTCACCCGGCTGGGAGCCGGTAATCTCCTCCGAAGGCACGCGTGAATCCGAGCAACCGATCCACAGGCACTCGGGCTTCTGGCCGCGCGCGGACTTCTCGAAGAAATCCGGACGGAGCTCCAGCCGCTCCTTCACCCAGGCCTGGTTGAAGAGCAGCATTCTCAGGTAGCTATCCATCACCTGTCCTCCGGGCCCGGTGTCTTGCCCTCGAACTGCTTGAGTTCGACCGTGATGCCTTTGTGCACCGCCAGTGTCGTGAAGTCTGCGATCAGTTCGGCGATGTCGCGATCGACATACGAGGCCTTGGTTGCGTCGATCAGCACGTCTGAGCCGTCGGCGATCGCGCGCAATTTGTAGCGGAGTTCATTCTTGTTCACGAAGGTGACGTCTTTGTTGAAACGAACCAGGCACGCCGTTCCCTTGGTGACGACCGTCGCCGCCTTGTGATGATTGCTCCGGATCACGAAGAGCAAACCCACCGCGAGGCCGATGATCACGCCTTCGAGCAGGTCCGTCAGCAGAATCGCCAGCACCGTGACGACCAGCGGGATGAACTGGTCCAGGCCCAGCCGGTAGGTCGAGCTGTAGAGCGACACCTTCGTCAGCTTGTAGCCGACCATGATCAGGACCGCGGCGAGGCACGCCAGCGGGATGAGATTCAGCACGCGTGCCAGCAGCGTGACCGCGCCAAGAAGGAAAAGGCCGTGAACGAAGGACGCTTTCCAGGTTCGCCCACCGGCCGCGACGTTGGCCGAAGTGCGAAGCACCACTGAGGTGACCGGCAGTCCGCCGAGCATTCCCGACACCACGTTGCCGACGCCCTGGACCCAGAGTTCGCGATTCGGCGACGAAATGCGCCGCAGCGGGTCGATGCGATCGGCGGCCTCGAGCGACAGCAACGTCTCGACGCTCGCCACCGCGGCGATCGTGAACGCCACCGTCCACGCGTGAGCGGACGACAGCGCCGAGAAATCCGGAAAGCTCAACTCGCCTATCAGCTCCCGGAACGATCCCGAAGGCAGGTTGACGAGGTGAGTCACGTCGCTGATGTACAAGCCCGGGGCCACGCTCCGGAAAACCAGATTCATCACGATGCCCAGGACGACCGCCACCAGCGGCCCGGGAACGATCTTGAACAGGCGCGGCCCCGCGTACGCCAGCTTGTCCCAGGCGATGAGGACCACGAGACTGCATGCCGAGATCACCACCGGTCCGCCGACCATGGCTCGAGCGGCGCTCGCCATACTCGAAAACGTGTTCTCCCCGCCGAGCTCCGAGAAGCTCAGGTCGCCAATCCAGTCCAGGTCGTGTCCCAGTGCGTGCGGAATCTGTTTGAGAATGATGTTCAGGCCGATGCCGGCCAGCATGCCCTTGATCACCGCGTTGGGCACGTAGTCACCGATGGCGCTGGCGCGCAGCAGCGCGAGCACGATCTGCGCGACCCCGGCGAGAACGGCGGCGGCGAGGAATGCCTGGTAGGAGCCGAGCGATTGAATCGACGCGGCCACAATCACGGCCAGGCCGGCCGCCGGTCCGCTGACGCTCACCTGCGAGTCGGAAAGCGCGGCGATCACGCAGCCGCCGACGATGCCTGAAATGACGCCGGACAGCAGCGGTGCGTTCGACGCCAGCGCGACTCCGAGGCAGAGCGGCAACGCGACGAGGAAGACGACCAGCCCTGCCGGAATGTCATTTTTGAGGAGAGTGTCGCGTCCAGTGGCCATGGCTGAAGAGTGTAGCCGCAGATTCATCCGCGAGTGAAGGTCAGTCGATCTCCTTCGACTGCGATCGTCAGGTTGTCCCCGACCACCCAGGCGTCGGCTGTTCCCGGTTTGCCGGTAATGTCCGAGTGCAATCGTCCGCCATCGACAGACCAGTGGCCGTTTCTTTTCACGCCGAGCATGTTCGTCGTGACCGTGCCGTCGGTCGAGAACGTCACTTTCATCAGGCCATTGGTCCACGTGCCGACGACGGCTTCCGCGAGCGGGCGCGGGTCGCGGCCATCCGCCGGCGCTGCGACCGGCGCCGGGCCGACGCTGGCCTTGAACGCGTCGCCGACACTCTCCAACTCCGCACGAACTTCGTTGCGCCGTCGACGGCTGCCCGAGAGCAGTGCGGTGCCAAAGGATGCCGCGAGACCGGACACGGTCGTTTCGGCGGGCAACGGTGGGTTCGGGAGGCGCTCCAGGTTCACCACCTTGCGACTGAGCGGAAGAAAATACACGCGGACGAGCGCCGCGTCAGGCGCCTCAGCATAGGTTGCGGGCCCCACCTTGAAGGTGCTGTCACCAACGTCGAGAAAGTATGTGGACCGGGCTCCGCGGCTGGACCGCCGGCGCTTGCCGATCGCGCCTTCGACCGACTGGACGTGGATACTCCGCAAGTCGCGTGTGAGAGGGTCACTGCCGGTCACGGAGCGGACGACGAGGAATGTAGCGCTCGCCAGGCAGATGCCTGTGAACAGGGCTCGCACGACGACAGAAGCTGTTGGCGAGTTAGAGAAGCCGATGAGGAGTGCGCCTGCTATGAAGAATCCCGCGCTGCTCAACTGACTCTTGCGGTTGGATCGGGACAGCGCCTGGACGTTTCGCAGTTGCTCGTCGAACAGCTCGCCGCGGCGGTTGGCTTCGAGTGCCTCCGGTGGGAACAGGCTCACGTCGTGACGTGTTTCTCCTGGCTGCAGGATGCCATAACCGGGTGCTCTGAGGTCAACGGTTTGTCTTGGCAAGCATCGGATGACGCGCAGCCGGATCCAATCAGGCGTGTGGTTCGTTTTCGTCGCGTGCGCGATCGCGTGCGCGATCGCGTTCGCGCCGCCCATCGCGCCGCGCAGGCGTACGCGGGCGCCGGCCCGCGCGGTCCCAATTATGCGTTTGCCGCGGTCGCTTTCGCGGCAAGGCGGTGGGCCAGCATGTCGAGAGCAGCAACAGCTTCGGCGACAGCGAGAACGCACGTCGCAGTGGCGCGTGGAGGCACGACCCTGCATGGCAACGCTTTTCTACTGATGGTGGCAGGAGCCGTGTTGTGCTCTATGGTGGGTTCGGCATCGCGCTGGTGACCGGACCACCAGCGGTCAAGCTGACCATCGGCGCAGCGCTTCTTTATGTGTCCGTACGATTTGAGCTTGTCGATCTGGCGAGCGTAGGCGAAATTGGCGGAGAGAGAGGGATTCGAACCCTCGGTAGAGTTTCCCCTACACACGCTTTCCAAGCGTGCTCAATCGACCACTCTGACATCTCTCCGTTTAGAATCAATCACTTGCAAGCGGTCTGGAACAGTGTAGCGCAAAACCCTCCTTCAATTGCTGCTGTTCCTCGATGCGATTTGGATTCAGCAACTTAGCGGCGCGAGTCTACGTGAACATCGGTGGAATTGTGTAAGACCTTCCATTGCCCTCGATCACTTACGGCGATCGCCCTCGAACTAGCGGTTAGGCGAATTCGGGGAGCACAACGAGAAGGAGCATCACCGGTGACGCGGGTGGACGAATCCCGCTATGCCTCCTTGACTCGTTCCGCAGCTTAACTTCCCCCGTCTTGACAGCAAGAGCTGTGCGCAGGGCAACATACCGGCCGGCGCAATCATCGGGTTGGAGCCATGTCAGATCGACAGGCCGGCATCGCCCTCGATGATTTGCTGGCGCAGCCGAGGCCACTTCTCCCTGGTCCGTCGATCAGGAAGGGTCTGTGGGTCGCCCCGCAATCGAGTGACCTGCCACAGTTCCGCGTCCGACCGACCATTGTTCCGTTGCGCCGACGTGCGATACAGTCGGGCGTGGCACAGTCGCAACAAGTGGACGAGAAGGGTTCGCTTACAGCGCGCGCCGGCCCCCCAGTACACGGCGGACCGATACGGCTGTGCGGGACAACTCTGGGCCGGCACCGTCATATCTGCGCTTTCTTCCACAGCCCAGACGATCACTATCGGATTCTGCTCCCGTTCATCAAAGACGGCTTTGACGCCGGTGAAAAGGCCGTTCACATCATTGATCCGCGCCGGCGAGCGGAGCACGTGCAGCGACTCACGGCGATCGGCATTGACGTTACGGCGGCGCAGCAGGACGGGCGGCTCGACATGCGTGTGTGGGCCGATGCACATCTCCGTGATGGCTCCTTCGACCACGATCGGACGCACAAGATTATCGACGGCATCCGCGAACGAAGCGCCGCCGCCGGTTTTCCCCGTACCCGTTTCGTGACCCACATGGAGTGGGCGCTCGAGGATAGGCCGGGTGTCGAGGGGTTGCTGCAATATGAGGCACAGGCCAACCTCGTGCCCTTCGAAGATCCGGTCGTATGCGCGTACGACCTCAGCAAATTTGGTGCTGACGTCGTCGTCGACGTGATGCGGACGCATCCGCTGATCATCATCGGCGGCATCCTTCAGGAAAACCCGTTTTTCGTCCCTCCAGACGAGTTCCTTGGAGAGCTGCGCGCCCGTCGCAGCAGATAACCTTGACGCTCAAGCCGCCCAGCGGCTCTCGCCTGCAGCAAGGTGTTTCATGAAGGCCGACCCAACCGCAGATGAGATCCGCCGGCTGCAAAGCGGCCTCAACGACCTGGTGAGCGTCCTCGCGATGCCAGCCATATGGACCGGCCGTGACACCTCGCAGGTCGCGTCCACACTGCTCGACGCGCTCGTTGAATTGCTGCGGCTGGACTTCGCCTATGTCCGGATACCCGAGCAAGTTGACGAACCCGCTCGCGGGTGGCTTCGGACCCGGCCTGACGAACATCCACAGTCGGACGGGTCGGAGCTTGGCGGCTGGGTCGAATCATGGCTAACCAGCGATGAACGCACCGCGACGGCTCGCGTGCCGAATCCTCTCGCGCCAGGCTCGATCTCCGTCTTGGTCCTGAAGCTCGGCCTCCACGACACGATGGGAGTGCTCGTGGCCGGTGCTGAACGCGAGGCATTCCCGAACGAGATCGAGCGGCTGCTGCTGCAGGTGTCAACGAACCTCGCGGCGATTGCATTACAGGAGGCGCGACACGCCAGCGACCAG
Organism: uncultured Acidobacteriota bacterium; assembly: GCA_963711765.1. Taxonomy (GTDB): domain Bacteria; phylum Acidobacteriota; class Vicinamibacteria; order Vicinamibacterales; family CAVVIG01; genus CAVQFC01. The sequence continues at coordinate 210,368 of CAVQFC010000003.1, forward strand.
CGGCGCACGGCCGCGGCGCTCGAACGAGAAGTGGTCAAGCAGACCGCGGAGCTGCGGAGCGTCAATGACACGCTGCGGCACGAGGTGCTCGAACGCGGACGGGCGCAGGGGCGTATCCGGCGTGACGAGGCGGAGCTTCGGCTGCTCATCGACTCCGTGCCACAGCTGATTGGTACGGTGAACCCGGATGGGACGATGCAGCACATGAACCGGGCGGCGCTGAACTACGTCGGCGTTCCGCTCGAGGACGGTGTGACGGCAGAAGCGTGGCGCGACCGGTTTTATCACCCGGATGACCGCGAGGCCATGCGCGGCGGCGTGCAGGCCGCCATCTCGGCCGGCATCGTGCACGAGGCCGAGGCCCGTGTGCGGCGGCATGACGGCGAGTATCGATGGTTCCTGGTTCGTCACGACGTGCTGCGAGACGACGAAGGCAAACCTGTGCGTCTGTACGCGTCGGCGACGGACATCCACGATCGCAAGCAGGAAGAAGACCGGGTTCGTGAAGAGAACCGTGCCCTTCGGGAGGAAGTCGACAAAACGTCGATGTTCGAAGAGATCGTCGGCAGTTCCGCTCCGCTGCGGTCCGTCCTGGCGCATGTCGAGAAAGTCGCCCCGACCGATTCGACCGTACTCATCACCGGCGAAACCGGTACGGGCAAGGAACTCGTCGCGCGCGCGATCCATAAGCGGTCGTCGCGATCCGCGCGTCCCTTCATCAGTGTGAACTGCGCCGCGATGCCGTCGTCGCTCATCGCATCCGAGCTGTTCGGCCATGAAAAGGGGGCCTTCACCGGCGCGTCGCAGCGGCGACAGGGCCGGTTCGAACTGGCTGACGGGGGCACAATCTTTCTCGACGAGGTCGGCGAACTGCCGGCAGAGACCCAGATGGCCCTCCTGCGGGTGCTGCAGGAGCGAGAGTTCGAACGGGTCGGCGGCAGCCGACCCATTCGCGCCGATGTCCGCGTCATTGCCGCGACCAACCGGGATCTGCAACAGGCCGTCGCGGCCAAAATCTTCCGCGCCGATCTGTTCTACCGCTTGCACGTGTTTCCGCTCGAGATGCCGCCCTTGCGCGAACGGGGCGCGGACGTTCCCCTCCTGGTCGAGTACTTCATCCACCGCTACGCGCGCCGGATGGGAAAGCGGGCGCACGGCGTCAGCAAAAAGACCATGGATCGCCTGCAGCGCTACCACTGGCCAGGTAACATTCGAGAGCTGCAGAACGTCATCGAGCGGGCGATGATTGTGTCCGACGACACCACGCTGTTGGTCGACGAACGATGGCTATCCGGATCGGAGGCGCCGCCTCCGCCGCCGAATCAACTGGCTGCGAACACCCTGGTCACGAACGAACGGGACGCGATTGAAACCGCCTTGGCCGCAAGTGCGGGCCGTGTCGCCGGACCGTTCGGTGCGGCCGCACGGTTGCGCCTCCCCTCAACGACCCTCGAATCGAAAATCAAGGCCCTGGGCATCGACAAACGACGGTTCAAGCCCGCCTAGCGGCGGCGTTGCCGCTTCGCTTACGAACGATCGCCCCTTCGCGACGGCTTCTCGTAGAAAAATTACGTCCGGTTCGCGCGGCCGCCGAAACACAGTGCTTTTGCGCATGTGAGCCCTGGCCTGCGCGTTGCTCTTGGATTCGCCGGCAGGTGCGGACGTGACCTACAGAATCCAACGTTCGGTCGGCACCGATGCCGTCGTGTTCGTTCTCGGCGGCGAAATGGACAGCGATCACGCGGCGCAATTAGACGAACTGCTCGCGCTCGACCCGGATCGTAACGTCCATCTCGATCTCGAAGACGTCACGATTGTCGATCGCGCGGCGGTGACGTTTCTCGCACGCGTCGAGAGCGACCGAATTCGCATCGTCAATTGCCCCGAGTACGTGAGGAGCTGGATCACGGCCGAGAACGCCACTTACGAGGAGACTTCCATGCCCGATCCGGTAGTGACTATGACCGAGGACAGTTTCACGACGACCGATGGACTGAAGATCGTCTTTCGATCGTGGCGGCCCCGAAGCCAGCCGCGCGCGGTGGTGGCCATCGTACCCGGCTTCAATTCGCACAGTGGGTACTACACCTGGGCTGCGGGACAGCTTGCGGCCGATGGCTACGCCGTGTCCGCGATTGACCTCCGCGGCCGCGGCAAGTCGGATGGCGAGCGCTTTTATGTGGAGACGTTCGCAGACTATGTTGCCGACGTGACCGCATTCGTGCAGCTCGCGAAAACCCGTCAGCCCGGCCTTCCCGTATTCCTGCTCGGGCACAGTGCCGGCGGAGTCGTGTCCTGTCTCTACGCCCTCGAGCACCAGACCGAGCTGGCCGGGCTGATCTGCGAGAGTTTCGCCTTCCGCCTGCCCGCTCCTGACTTCGCGCTGGCGGTGCTCAAGGGGCTCAGCCACGTGGCTCCGCACGCGCACGTGCTGCGGCTGAAGAACGAGGACTTCTCCCGCGATTCTCAGGTCGTGGCCGGGATGAACGCCGATCCGCTGATCGCGCACGAGACGCAACCGACGAAGACCCTGGCTGAAATGGTCCGCGCCGACGAGCGGCTCAAGCAGGCATTTCCGCTCATCACCCTGCCGCTGCTCATCCTTCACGGCACCGCTGACAAGGCGAGCCAGGCTGCCGGCAGCCAGTTTTTCTACGACACTGCCGGGTCGAAGGACAAGACGTTGAAGCTGTACCAGGGGCACTTCCACGACCTGCTCAACGATCTCGACAAAGGCAAGGTGATGGCCGACATCACGCAGTGGCTCGGTGCCATCGTCTCGCGCACGGTCACGTCTGGCTCGTCGTCGTGAGAATTCGTCGCCGGGGGTTCCGAAGATGCACTCGCGGCGGGTGAACCGATGAAGGCCATTCGAGTGCACCGCTTCGGCGGTCCCGAGTCCTTGCTCTGGGAGGCCGTCCCTCGTCCGGAGCCTCGAGAGGGGCAGGTCCTGGTCCGCGTCAAGGCCGCTGGCGTCGGGCCCTGGGACGCATGGGTGCGATCCGGGCAGAGCGCCCTTCGGCACGAACTGCCGCTGATTCCGGGCTCGGACCTGTCCGGCGTCATCGAGCGCGCCGGCCCTGGTGTGCGCGAGGTGAAAGAGGGACAGGCGATCTTCGGGGTGACGAATGAGCAGTTCACCGGCGCCTACGCGGAATACGCGATTGCCTCGGCATCGATGATCGCGCGAAAGCCGGAGCGGCTTGGGTTCGTCGAGGCCGCATCCGTGCCGGTGGTGGCCTGCACCGCGTGGCAGATGGTCTTCGAGTACGGACAGGCGGACGCGACCAAGCGCGTGCTCGTCCACGGCGCAGCCGGCAACGTTGGCGCCTACGCCGTTCAGTTCGCCAAGCGGGCTGCGAAAGAGGTGGTAGCCACCGCCTTTTTCGCAGATATCGATTACGTCCGTGCGCTCGGCGCCGATCGCGTCATCGATGTCCAGGCCTCACCGTTCGAAGAGCTCCTGACCGACGTCGATATCGTCATCGATACCGTCGGCGGCGATACGTTGGATCGCTCGTTCCGCGTTCTTCGGCGGGGCGGCGTCCTCGTGTCATCGGTTGCCACGCCAGACGCCGTTGCGGCAGAACGCCACGGGGTACGCGCGGTGTTCTTCCTGGTCGACGTCTCGTCCGGTCGGCTCGACGAGATCACACGTTTGATCGATGCTGGCCAGCTCCGAACCAGCGTCGGCGACGTCCTGCCTCTCCGCGACGCGCGGACGGCTCACGAGATGCTGGCCGGCAAACCTCACAAGCGCGGCAAGATCGTCCTGTCGGTGGACAACATTGGCGCGGACGATCCCACGGCGCCATAACTACGAAGTCAGGTTACCGGCGGATGGGCCGCCGGTACACCGATCAGACATTTGCAGGAGAAGGAGATCGAATGAATCGAGTACCCGATGCAGAATTGGTTCTCGTGCCGGGCGGCACATTGATCACCGCCACGCCTGAGGCAGGACGCGCTCTGGCGCTCACGATGGTCCGGCATCTGGTCCACAACATCCAGCCTGACCTCGACGTGCTGAAGGGTGGACGGCCGAGCTACTCATCCGATCCCCGGAGCCTGATCGCCGCCAGCCAAGTCGCCGCGATCGAATTCCAAACCATCGCCGCGGCGAACGACTACTGGCGAAAAGGTTGAACATCCTGGTCATCGTTTGAGTTCCTGGCGAACCAAGCTCGTCACGTTGCGTCACATGGAAATCCACCCGGGCGTTCCACCGACGAGGCCGAATGCGGCCACCCGTCACGGCAAGGATCCTGCCGCGCCACATCGCACGAGTGGACAGCACCGGTTTCGATATGGTGCCGGGTCCGCCTCGGGCGCGGAACGCGACGGCGAGCTGCCAGGGCGACGCGTACCGCCGGACACCGCGGAGTACGCGAGCAAGTGACGCTCAGAACTGTGAAGAAACTGTGTAAGGTCGCCTCGAAACCACCGACAAACACCGACGTTTACGGGCTCACATCGAGAAGCATTCTGCGGCGGGAAGTCGTTGAATCGATTGCGCGAAGAGTGTTTCGGTGTGACTCGATGCAGCGTCGCCGGATTCGTTTTCCAAGCGTGCTCAATCGACCACTCTGACATCTCTCCGTTTAGAATCAACAATTTGCGAGCAGTCCGAAATAGTCTATCGCAAAACCCTCCTTCAAATCCTGCTGTTCCGCGATGAGGCTTGGGATTCAGCAGTTTACGGGCAAGCTCGAATGGAGGTTTCTCGAAAACTGTGTAAGACCTTGCAATGTGTTGCGATCAGTTACGGCGATCTTGTTGAGTTAGGACCGGAGCAGCGTCAGCCTCGGTCGTCACACAGGCGCTTGATAGTCGTGAGCAGGTCACCCGTCCCTTTACACACAAAGGCCGATGCCCCGACTTCGACGGATCGTTGTTTGACATCCGGATCGTTCATCGCCGAGAACACGATGACTTTTGCCTTTGGGTTCATCTGCGTGATCTGACGACAGACCTCCAGTCCGTGGACCTGAGGCAAGTTTAGGTCGACCACAATCACGTCGGGTTGGAGCCGTTGCGCCGCTTCCAGCACGGCGCTGCCGTCTGCGATGTTTCCCACGACGTCGAACTCCAGCGACAGCATCCGGCAGACGGCTTTCGCCACTCCAGGGTGGTCTTCGGCGATCAGCACGCGGGGTCGCTTGGGCAACATGACTTCCGATGAGATGTCACACGGCTGTCGGCGGACCTGCCAGGAACCCGGGTGCTGCGATGCGGCGCAGGGTGACCTTGAAGGTCGCGCCTCCGTCGGGATTATCGTGGGCGTTGATGGTGCCACCGTGCGTCTCGACGATCGTTCGCGTGATCGTGAGTCCGATCCCGAGGCCCTGGGGCTTCGTCGTCACGAATGGTGTGAACAGCGTGCCATCGATCTGCGTCGGCAAACCTGTTCCAGCGTCCCGCACCGAGACGTCGATCGCCTCGCCCCTGACTTCGGTGGAGATGGCGACGCGACGACGCGCCGGAGGTGTCTCGGCCATCGCGTCCATGGCGTTCACCATCAGGTTCACCAACACCTGCTGCAGGAGCACCTGGTCGCCGGTGATGATGCAGGGATGCGACGACAGATTGACGGTGGCTTCGATCTGCCGCGCTCTCATGTCATGAGCCACAAGTGCAAGACTTTCATGGATCACGTCGTGGAGGTCGATAGGTTTCGTGTCCAGTTGATGACCTCGGAGCATGGTCCGATGCCGATCGATGATCTGTGTGGCCTGGACACCCTCGCTCTCGATGTCGGACAGGATCTCATTCACGCTATCGGGCGTCGCACGACTAGCGGTGATCATCATCCGACCCGCCTGCGCGTTGTGGATCATCGAGCTGAGGGGTTGGCCGAGCTCATGGGCAATCGAGCTGGTCAGCGCCGACATGGTCTGGCGACGACTGGCGTCGGCGGCGAGCATCAGGTTCCTTCGGCTCTCGGTCTCGGCCCTCTGGCGTGCACGACGCTGATAGAGCAGCCCGACGATCAGCAGCGATTGGACGGCCACTATGCCCACGGCGCTTAGGATCGTGCCCTTGTATGCGCTCCACAGGCTCGGGGCGCGATAGCGCACGACGCTCCCTGGCGGCAACCGGCTCTCGGGGATGCTCCACCGCTCGAGTTCGCGCCAATCGAAGATCGGCGGACCGGGCCGTTGCATCGGCACGACGATGCTCGCCGGCGGCGCGCCGTTCAAGAGACGAATAGCCGCATCCGCGATGCTCCGACGACTGGTCTCGTTGTTCATCAGCGTGCCGCCGATCACGCCACTGCCGAGGAGCACGCTGTTGACGCCAAACAGAGGGGCATTCGCCGTCGCGCGAAGGTCGGCGAGCACGCGCTCATCCGCGTACGTCCCGCCCTGTGCGTCGGTGCCGAACGTGACGTAGAGAATGACTGAGTGGATCGGCAGGCTCGCACAACGGCGGCGGATCTCCGCAAAAGACAGATCGCCCGACCAAGTGAACGTCAACCGATCGCCAAATCGCTTGAACTCCGGCTCGAGTTGACGGTGCCAGAATGCGCCGAGCTGTCCGGAACCCAGGACCATGAACACCTGCCTGGTCTCGGGCAACAATTGCAGGATCTCATCGACCTGTCCGGGGATATCGTTGTTCACCGCGACGGCCGTCTCATGTTCTCTGAGCGGCGCGTCGCGCACATATCGCTGATCAACGGCGGCGATCAGCAGTGGTGTGTCAGGAAATAGCTGCTGGTGATGGTTCCGCGCGAAGACCGTGGCCGGGCCGCCGAACGTCACGATCAGATCGGGCTTGGGACGGACCGCGTACGTGCCTCGGATGTAGTCGACGATCGTTTCCTCAGGCGCCCCGATACCGGCCGTGGAGCTCACCACGAGCTGCAGGAGATTGACGGGCGGTTCGCTGCGCTCGTCCAGATCAACCCGCAGACTCCCGGTCAGGTAGTCAAACACTGTGATGCCGCGGTCGAACGATTGGAGCACCAGAACCTGTCGAACCGCAGGCTGGGCGTCGCTCGACGCCGCCCACAGTGCCAGCAGCCCCGCAAGCGCCGCGTACCGCCACGTGTCGTGCACACGAGACATCGGACAGATGATATACACATCCGTGGATGCGTCGCCGCCGGACTCGAAGCCGGCGGCCACCTCACCTGGCTCGATGCCACCTACGATCACTACATCGCGGTCAATTACTACAACGTTGCCGGGATGTTTCGGGCAAGCGGTTGAACAATGCGCCGGAGTGGTCGGGCCGTCTCTGGATCCAGTGGAGCGCCGACGTCGGTACGTCGCGGCGGCTGTCGCTCTCGGCCGACGCAACGGCCCAGTCGACCGTGTTCTACACGACGTTCAACGACAACACTCAGTTCCAGAAACCGTACGGTTTGCTCGGTACACGTGTCGAGCATGGCACCAGGAATCGGCGCCGGGCCATCGCGGCGTAACCTCACCAACACACGACCACCATCACGGCGACGCTCGGGACGTCGCCGGTGGGCGTTTGGCGGGCGGCCTGGACCTCAGCGCCAGATCGCGGTCGATTTCACGTCCGGCGACGGCCGCGCTGCGAAACCACTCTTGCAGTGACAAGATCGTGGTGGCGATCACGTCGGCTGAATCCAAGGCTGAAGCATCGTAGAGGATATGCGTCTGTACGAGCCGTCGCGAGCGGCGTCGTACGCAGACCAACGGACACCGCGGCGTACCGGAACAAGTTCGAGTGAGAACTGTGTAGAAACTGTGTAAGGTCGCCCCGAAAACCCAGACAAACAGCGACGTTTACGGGTTCACATCGAGAAGCATTCTGTGGCGGGAAATCATTGAATCGATTGCGCGAAGAGGTGTTTCCGTGTCACTCCGTGAGCGTCGCCGGAGTCGTTTTCCAAGCGTGCTCGATCGACCACTCCGACATCTCTCCGTTTAGAATCAACGATTTGCGGACGGTCTGGATCAGGATAGCGCAAAACGCTCCTTCACGCATATCCGATTCGACATGTCCTGTCCTTCCAACCGTTTGCGGAGACGCGCCTGACGACGGCCAGACGAATTGTGTCAGACCTCTTATTGTTGCTCGATCACTTACGGAGATTTCGCTGGGCTTGGCGCATGCTGTGCCCGCCGTGGAGCCTCGTGGTTGACGAGCACTGACGATCGCAACGTGATCGCATGAAAGCCGATTCAGTGGCCGCTCTCGTTCGGAGGGCGCAATATGATCTTGCCGCGCTTGTGAGACCGGCCGGCGAGCATCTCGTGGGCGACGCGTGCATCGCTTAGCGGGAGCACCTCGCCGACGCATGTCGATAACCGGCCCTCCTCAATCATGCTGGCGATTCGTGTCAGGCATTCGGACGTGACGTTGACGAGGAAGAACACGCCACGCACGTCGTGATGGGCAGCCATCTCTTGATCCGGAAGCGATACCGACGACACCAGCACGCCGCCCCGGCTGAGAACGGCGAACGATCGACTCTGCGTCTCGCCACCGACCGTGTCGACGACGACATCAACATCTTTGGCCACCGATTCAAAGGGCCTGCTCCGTACGTCGATCACATGGTGGGCGCCGAGCGAACGGACGTAGTCGATATCATCCGGTAACGCCGTCACGATGACCTCGCGTGCGATATCCCTCGCCATCTGGACCGCGTAGGCGCCAACGTTGCCTGCGCCGCCGTGTACCAGAACACGTGTCGTCGAATCGATGAGTCCGTGCTCGAAGAGCGCCTGCCACGCGGTGCTGGCGACGACAGGAACTGACGCCGCCTCGACGAATCCGATGGTTGCCGGCTTGCGCGCGAGCATGGTCGCGGTCGCGAGCGCATACTCCGCGTAGGCGCCGACGAATTCACCGTTCGTCACGCCGTACACTTCGTCGCCGCGGCGAAACGGCGTATCAGTTCCGACGCCCTCGACGACCCCCGCGAGATCGGCACCCGGTGTTAACGGCAACTGCTGCTGGATTTTGCTCGTGCCACTGCGGACCCAGGCGTCCCACGGACCGACGCCGGCAGCCTTGACCCGAACCAGCACCTGGCCCTCGGCGGGTACGGGCGGCTCCACATCTTCGTAGACGAGCTCGTCAACATCGCCGAACGCATGCACGCGAATCGCCTTCATCGGTGTCGGCGGTTGGTCACTGCCTTGGATGCGCTCGTAACCTCGGCGTATTGAGTGTCGGTTGGACCGACACCCGTGATCTGGACGAGGACCGGGTCATCGAGCGTTCGCGCGAAATGGTTCGCACCGGCCGGTTCCGAATACACGCTCCCGGCCGGCAACGTCTTCAATGTGCGCTCATCGAAGCGATTGCCATACCCGAACTGCCATGTGCCGGAAATAACGGTGGCCATCCGATTATCGCGGTGGGAATGCGCCGTGATGGTCGTATGGGGCGGGACCGATAACACGATCGTGTAGAACACGGGCCGTGCGGGGTCACCCGCGAGCACCTGGGTCGTGACGCCGGGTAGTCCCGAGCTGCCGATCTGTTCCGATCCGGTCTGTCTTGCGCGAATCTCGTCCGGCGTCATTCGCAGCGGCCCGAGCGCTGATGAAGCGCTCGTGGACGTGTGGTTGCCGGTGAGAAACCGGACGAGGGCATCAGCTGTTTCGCGCGGCCGTTCTTCGGTGACCCAGTGGCCCGTGTCAGGCAGCGTGATCGCTTCGGCGTGCGACGCGATACGTGTCACCTGCCGTCCGAGCGCTTCTCCATTCGCCTTCGCGCCGCCGATCGACAGGACGGGCATCGGCAGCGGGGTTCGAGAGAAGCGCGCGAAATCGATGGCTGTCTTGGGGAACGAGCCGAAGTAGGCCCAGGCGGCGCGCATCCGCCCCGGCCGGGCATACGCGGCGGCGTAGGCTCGCCGATCAGCCTCGGACAGTGACCGCTTCGGATCGGCCGCGAACTCATTCCAGTAGTATTCGAAGTAGGTGCGCTCCCGTCCGCTCACCAGCGCCTCAGGCGTCTGCCCGTGGAACCGGAAATGCCACAACGCCGGATTATCGTAGATGGTCTCCCAGCCCTCGACACCGGGAAGAAATGCGTCCATCAGCACCAGTTTGTCGGTCTCATCCGGGAATTGCGCCGCATAGGCATACGCCACCATGAGGCCAATGTCGTGACCGACCACGGCGGCTTTCTGGATTCCCAGGCTCTTCACGAGCGCGTGGATACTGACCGCCGCCCGTGTCATGTCGACACCGTCTTCTGGAATGGCCGATCCGCCAATTCCCGGCAGGTCGGGCGCGATGACCGTGAACGACTCGGCGAGCCGCGGCATGAGCGGCTTCCACATGCGCGACGTTTCCGTGTAGCCGTGCAACAGCACGACTGCCGGACCGTGGCCGGCCGCCAGGTACTGCAGCGTCAGACCATCGACCACGGCGGCCCGCACCATCACGCCAGAAGGGACGGCTGTCTGGGGCTGGGCGTACACCCGTGACGACGGCGTGGCGGTCGCCACCAGCAGCACACCGATCGCCGCCGCGAGGTGAACTCTCATCGCGTCCCCCCGACAATGGCCAGGTGTCGATCGATCCACGTCGCCACGTCAGCGATGACCGCTTCTTTTCCGAGATCGTTGAGCAGATCGTGGACGTGCCCGTCGTACAGCTTGAGCGTCTTGTCGGCCGATCCCGCGTGGTCGTAGAAGAACTGGCTGCCGCCGGGCTTCGCCGCCTTGTCGGCAGTGCCGTGGAGGATGAGCAGGGGCAGCGTCATCTCCGGAAACGCCGTCTTCAGTCGTTCGTCCGCGCGCACAAGTTCCGCCACGGTTTGCGTGGGCTGCGTCTCGTGAGCAATCAGGGGATCGGCGTCCATCACGGAGACCGCGTGCGGATCCCGCGAAAAGTCCGCGTTCTTGAGGCGCAGCACGTGCGCATGGGGAAAGACGTGGCCGAGTCCTTTCAGGACAGCGAGGGCGACGTCAGGTGCGGGCGTCTGAAACGCGAAGCTTTCGCAGACGAGGCCGGCAAGGTCCGCCTGATGGTCAAGGGCGTAAAGACAGGCGAGTACACCGCCCGCGCTGTGGCCGAGCATGAAGACGGGAAGGTCCGGTTCACGGGTAGTGGCGAGCTTGACCATGCCTGCGACATCGGCGACGTAGTCAGAGAACTGCGCGACGTAGAACCGCTCGCCATCCGACCTCCCGCGGCCGCGGAGATCGACGGCGTAGATGGACAGCCCCTGTTCGATCAGCTGCTCCGCCGCCCAGCTGTAGTAGCCGCTGTGAGAGTTGAATCCGGGGACGACGACGACGAGGCCGCGGGCAGGTTCGGCGCTGCGCCACGAACGGTAGGCAATCGTCAATCCGTCCACACTCTGGAATGTCGCTTCTTCCTCGATACTTCGTGCTGATTGAGTCATCGACGTCTCCCTCTCCGCCGGCATGATTGCCGGCCGAATTGTCACTGCCGCTTCTTGAACGAGATCGGATAGGCGTTGTTGCGCAGCGTCAGCATCGGATCGGCGGGGGCAATGCCCGAATGCGCAGTCCCGGGCAGAAAGAGCGTCGCTGTGTCGATGCCCGGAGCGGCTGCCAACCGCGTGATGGTGATCGTGCCGAGCAGTGTGCGTTCGCGAGTCTCGGGCCAGGCGATCGACGGGTCATCGATCTTGTCTCCCGATTGCGCAATTTGCGCGTACCAGTCGAACACCACCGGCACCGTCGTCAGCCGCTGTGTCAGCTCCGCGGCCAGATAATCCGGACGCTTGGTCTTCACTCCGTCGGGTGTGAGGTAATGCTCGCCGGTGCGCGGCACCAGACGGTAGCGCACGAACGCGGACCGCCCCGACGCATTGGTGAACTTGAAGCTGTTGACGCCGAAGTAGGCAATGGTCGCGTATGACTCCGGCGGCGGTGGCTGGCTGGTGACGAACGCCTTCGCGATCGGATGGCGGTCGAGAAACTGCTCGATCGGCGTCGGATGCGCCACGCCGGCACCACTGGCGCCGATCGCGCGCAGGAACACCGCAAACTCGTCGCTCGTCGCCACGGGGAAGCCGTTGAAGCTGTGCGTGACGAGATCGACGTCGCCGCTGGTTGCCTTGATCTTGATCGCGAAACCCCGAGGGTTCGCATCACCCACCGTGTCGGGAATGTCCGGGATGCCGGTGAAGTCGGAGAATCGGACGATCACCGGCAGGGTCCCCGCTTCAAAGATTGGTGACCGGCTCAGTGCCCTCGCCGCCTTCGCAGGCCTGAAGCTGCCCTCGAGGAGGATGCCTTTAGCATGAACCGCGCGGGCGTGGTGCTCCCCAAATGCCGCGTGCAGCGCATTGACCAGGTCTTGCGGCGTTTGCTGGGCCCCAATCGGTTTGGGTGAGGAACTCTGCGACCACGCGACCGCCGCGACCAATAGGGCGCACAGTGTCGCGACAGCCGGTCGCCAGTGTGTTGGTTTATGCTTGGATGAGCTATAGGTCATCGGTTTCATCGGAGGCTCCTTGCCACCGATAATCGCTGCCCTGGCAGACGAGACGCTTGCTCAATTGACGCGGGATTTGAACAGAACGGACATGAACGAGCGGCGTGGCGCGTATGGGGACGACCTGGGGTCCGCGTTCGGACTGGTCCGTGCGCCGACCATCGTGTCGCGGGCGCTGCACAAGTCGACGTTGGCGGTGACGGAACTCCGGTGTGACGTGCGAAAGTCCGGCCTGACGACGCCGTTATCCCGGGAAGACGCCCACCTGGTCGCCCTGCAGCTCCGCGAATGCCACGACCACGACCTGTATTTTGACGGCCGTCTGACGCAGCCCCGGAACTACTCCGCGGGCGTCACGACGTTCTACGATCTGCGGCAGCAGCCGGTCGCTGACATCAGGGATCCGTTCCATTCCTTGATGTTCTACCTGCCACACGCCGCTCTCAATGCCGTAGCCACGGAGGCTGGTGCCGCACCGCTCGGCGAACTGCGGTATCAGCGCGCTGTCGGCCTCGACGATGCGGTCGCCCGCCAGTTGCTGTTGTTGTTACGGCCGGCGATCGCGCAACCCGCACACGCACACCCGTTGTTCCTCGACCATGTGGTCCTCGCGATGGCGAGTCACATCGCCTCGGTGTACGGAGGGGTGGCGGCGGGACGAGGACATCATCGTGGTGGCCTGGCGGCGTGGCAACTCAAGCGGGTCACGGAGATGATGTCGGCATCGCTCACCGACGGGCCGGCGTTGACTCAGCTGGCTGACGAGTGCGGGCTGTCCACACGGCATTTTGCGCGCGCGTTCCGGCAGTCAACGGGCGTCCCGCCGCATCGCTGGCTGCTGCGGCACAAGGTCCAGCGAGCGCAGGCCTTGCTTCGCACCCAGACGCTTCCGCTCACTGAGATCGCGCTCCGATGCGGGTTCGCTGATCAAAGTCACTTCACGCGCGTATTCAGCCGCGAAGTTGGTTTGAGTCCAAGCCAATGGCGTCGCCAGCAGTAGCCGTAGGGATCAAGCGCCCGTCTAAGGTCTCACTGATGCACGGGGGGCCTCTGTGGTTCATAGCTGTGCTGGCGGCGTCCCGATCTGGCGCCTCGGGATCGGAGTCTCGTCACGGTCAGTGCCCTGATCGCTACGGGGCAGGCCGCGCTGCTGCCCTATCACCTGAACCGGGCGATGGACTACGGGCTAACGCAGTCGCAGGCCGCCGAGGTCCTCACGCACTTGGCCTTCTACACGGGGTGGCCCAGTGTGTTCTCGGCCCTGCCGGTGGCAAAGGACGTGTTCGAGAAGCGCGCCCGTTGAAGGGCAATCCTGATCCCAAAAGCCGAAGCTCTCATCGTCGCCTCTCTGAAGTTCCAGCAACCGCGTGAGTTCATCGAGGCACGAGCGACGGTCGGGTCGATCGATGGCGTGGACCGGTTTCACGAGCCGCGGACCTCGCGAGCGTTCGACGTGGGTTGCCGGCGCTTGCAACCGGAGCGAGCCGCATGCGCGTGACATCGCGCTGAGGCGGCGCGCCGAAGAGGCGCCTGTACTCGCGACTGAATTGCGACGGGCTTTCGTACCCCACATGCCCGCCGGCGCTGCCGGCGTCGAGGTTCTCGTTCAGCATCAATTGCCGTGCTTCCTGTAGGCGCAATTGCTTCTGGTACTGCAGCGGGCTCACGCCGGTAAGGGTTCGGAAGTGCTGCCGGAAGGTCGAGGGGCTCATGTGCGCGCGGTCAGCCAATTCGTCGCCGTCCAGCGCCTGAACGAAGTTCTGCTTGAGCCAGGCGACGGCCTTCGCGATCTGGTGGCTCGGAGACCCTGCGGCGACCAGCCGCCGGAGTTGCGGACCGTGCGGACCTGTTAACAGGCGGAGAATGACTTCCCGCTGGATCAGCGGCGCCAGGCCCGGAACCAGTGCCGGCTGACCCAACAGCTTGACCAGCCGGACCAGCGCATCCAGCAAATCAGCGTCGAGGACTTCGAACGAAATCGAGCGAGACCCGTCCTCGCGCCGCTGCCGGGTCTCGTCCATCTCGGACGCCATCTGGACGATGGAGCGGACGTCCAACGTCAGCATTATCCCAAGAAACGGTTCTGCGCGAGTGGCCCGCCTGACATGCGAGACGACAGGCAGGTCGATGGTCGTGAGCATGGATTGACCAGGACCGTAGTCGATCGACTCGTCACCGAGCAGGACTTGCTTGTCGCCCTGCGCCACCACGCCAAGACCAAGGTTGTAAATGCAGTGCAAGGGCTCGGTTGGTCCCGACCGGCGGTGGAGCGTGAGCGCCGGAATGCCGGTGTTGTGGTCACCGTCGGTTTGGACAACGTTGCCGATGGCACGAGCGAGCGCGCCCATCGTCGTACCCTCGGAAGGAGATGGCCCAGTTTGTCTCGACATGATTCCGTTCTGCCCCCGGTAACCGTGTGTAAGGAGAGTGTAGATCACACCCGCACTTCTCATTCTCGATTTCAGCCCAGAATCGTCATTTTAGGCAAGAGACAGCGCGGATCCGGCAAACATCCTTCGGATCTATCCAACTACATTAGAGACAGCACGGGGTCGGCTTGAGGATTGACAAGATGAAGACACGACAGCTCGGAACACTAACGGTCTCGGAAATCGGCACTGGCGCTATGAGCATCAGCGCCAACTACGGACCCGCGGCAGACAGGGACCAAGGCATCAAGGTTCTCCGTGAAGCGCATGAACGAGGCGTCACGCTTTTCGACACCGCTGAAGTCTACGGACCGTACACAAGCGAACAGCTCGTTGGAGAAGCGCTCGCGCCTGTTCGCGACAGCGTCCGGATCGCGACGAAGTTCGGCTTCGACATCGAAGGCGGCACTGGTGGTCTGAACAGCCGACCGGAGCACATCAAGGCGGTCGTCGATGCCTCGCTCAAGCGCCTCCGTACCGACCGCATCGATCTGCTGTACCAGCATCGCGTCGATCCGAACGTCCCGATCGAGGACGTTGCCGGTGCGGTCAAAGAGCTGATCACTCAGGGCAAAGTTCTGCACTTCGGCCTTTCTGAGCCGAGCGTCACGACCATCCGCCGGGCTCACGCGGTGCAGCCGGTGAGCGCGATTCAGACCGAGTATTCCTTCATGGAGAGGGACCCAGAGAAGAACGGCGTGCTTCGAGCGTGCGAGGAACTCGGGATCGGGTTCGTTCCGTGGGGTCCTCTCGGGATGGGCTACCTCGCCGGCAAGATCACGGCGGCCACGAAGCTGGACCCGAAGACGGATCTGCGGTCCGGCTTTGATCGCTTCTCCCCTGACAACATCGCGGCGAACATGCCGATCGTCGATCTGCTGACCCGGTTTGCTGCCACGAAGAACGCGACACCGGCACAACTCGCCCTCGCGTGGCTCCTCGCCCAGAAGCCGTTCATCGTCCCGATCCCTGGCACGCGCAACACCGACCGCTTGCGCGAGAACGTCGGGGCAGTGGATGTCCAATTGACGCCGGCGGATCTCAGCGCACTCGACGCCGACTTCTCGAGGCTCACCGTGCACGGTGGCCGCATGAATGAAATGCAGATGCAGGCCGTCGAACGCGCAGGATGAAGAAGATGCGCATTGGAATTCTCGGTTCGGGATTGATGGGCGGCAAGCTCGGGACGATCTTCGCTCGTGCGGGCCACGACGTAGTCTTCAGCTATTCACACAGCGAGCGAAAGCTGACACGACTCGCGCGAGAAGCCGGCGAATGCGCTTCGGCTGGCACTCCGCGTGAGGCTGCAGCGGATGCGGATGCGCTGCTCCTGGCCTGTTGCCGCTCGTTGAAAACTGACCAGGGAATCGCGGTTCTGCTCACTGAAAATTGACCAGGGTGTTTCCGACTGTCCCTGCGGCTGTGAAGCCAGTAGGGATGAGAGGTGCACACCATGGCGATGTACGCGAAAGTGCGCAGGATGCGGCTTCGGGACGGCCTGTCGATCAGTGAGATCGCACGCCGGACCGGCCTGGCGAGAAACACGATTAAGGCGTGGCTGGGGGGCCCGGCCCGCAGTGCGATGCAATACCGACGGCCGCCGGGGCCGAAGAAGATCACGGCGTACGAGGCGGCGCTTCGGCAGGCCGTGGAGGCCGATGCGCGTCGACCGCGGCACGAGCGGCGCACGGCGCGCAAGCTGCACGCGCAGCTCCAGGCGCAGGGATTTGCCGGTGGTTACAGTCGCGTCACGGAGTGCCTGCGGGCCTGGCGCGCCGAGCAGGGGGCCGTCTCGGCGCGCTCGGCTTACGTCCCCTTGACGTTTGCGTGGGGCGAGGCGTTCCAGGTCGATTGGAGCGAAGAGGGCCTGGTCATCGGCGGGCTCTGGCGGAAGGTGCAGCTCGCGCACATGAAGCTATGCGCGTCCCGCGCCTTCTGGCTGGTGGCCTATCCCAGTCAAGGCCACGAGATGTTGTTCGACGCGCACACGCGCTGCCTGACCGGGCTGGGCGGCGTGGCCGGCCGCGGCATCTACGACAACATGAAGACGGCGGTGGACCGGACGCCGCGCAAGGACCGCGGGCGCGTCATCAATGCCCGCTTCGCCGCGATGGCGTCGCATTACCTGTTCGAGCCGGACTTCTGCAACGTGGCGTCCGGCTGGGAGAAGGGCCGCGTCGAGAAGGGCGTGCAGGACGCGCGTCGCCGGATCTGGCAGGACACCCAGCAGGAGCGCTTTGGCAGCTTTGCCGAGCTCAACGTCTGGTTGGCGACGCGGTGCCGCACGGCGTGGGACGCGCCGCACCCGGACCTCGCGGGCCAGACCATCCGAGCGGCGTGGCTGCACGAAGGCCCGCACCTGATGCCGATGCCGGCGCCGTTCGACGGCTACGTCGAGGTGCCCGCCCGGGTCTCCAGCACCAGTCTGGTGAGCGTCGCGCGCAACCGCTACTCGGTGCCGTGCGCGTGGGCGGGACACCGCGTCAGCGTGCGCCTGTATCCCGAGCGGGTCGTCATCGTCGCCGACCAGCGCGTGGTCGCCGAGCACGCCCGCGCGGTCGATCGCGATCACGTCGTCTACGATTGGCAGCACTATCTGCCGCTGATCGAGCGCAAGCCCGGGGCCTTGCGGAACGGCGCGCCGTTTGCGGACCTGCCCGATGCGCTGCAGAGGCTGCGCCAGGCGCTGCTCCGGCATGAGGGCGGCGACCGGGTCATGGCGCGTGTGCTCATGGCGCTCCGGACGCACGGTTTGGACGCCGTGCTGGTCGCCATCGACCTGGTACTCGAGAGCGGGCGGCCCTACGCCGAGGGCCTCGAGCAGGGCCAGCCCACCATGACGACGGCCGCCGCGCTGCTCGCGCAGCTGGTGCAGGCGGAAGCCACGGATCGCGCCACGTGCTCCATTCGCTACCAGATGCACGTCGCCCGCTTCCCGATGCATCACGACCTGGCCGGTTTCGATTTCGAGCAGGCCAAAGTCGATCGCCGGCAGATCGCGGGCTTTGCGTCGACAGCCTTCACCGCGCAGGCGGAGAATCTCGTGCTGATCGGCGGTACCGGCACCGGCAAGACGCACCTCGCGACCGCGTTCGGCATCGAGGCGGTCACCCGGCACAACAAGCGCGTACGCTTCTACTCCACGGTCGAACTGGTGAACACACTGGAACAGGAAAAGGCCAGTGGCCGTGCGGGCCGTCTGGCGCACCAGTTGATGCACCTCGACCTCGTGATCCTCGACGAACTGGGCTACCTGCCGTTTTCGCAATCGGGCGGCGCGCTGCTCTTTCACCTGCTGTCGAAGCTGTACGAGCACACCAGCGTCATCATCACGACGAACCTGATCTTCGCGGAATGGGCCAGCATCTTCGTCGACCCGAAGATGACCACGGCGCTGCTCGACCGTCTGACGCATCATTGCCATATCGTAGAGACCGGCAACGAGTCGTTTCGCTTTCGCCACAGCAGCCACACGGCCAAGGCCCGCATCAAATCGCGCGAGCAGGCCCGGCTCAAGACGCAGGAGGGTGTCGACGAACGAGCCTGACTAGGGGAGAGAATCACCGTCTGCCGGCGGCATGCCCACCGGCTTTAGCCCTGGTCAATTTTCAACGAGCACAGGTGGTCAGTTTTCGGCGGGCGCCAACAAAGAACATGGGCCATCCGCCTTACGTGCGGCGGATAGAGTTGCTCATTCCCTGCAGTTCTGAGCGTGCTGAGTGGTTCCGAGCGGCCTGACGGCTTGCGGTCCCAACAGCTTGCTTCCAACTCCAGCGACCAAGAAGGGGACAAGCACGCACGCGTCACCCCTGCGCCTGCATCGACACAGCTTCGAGTTGACGCGCGTCGGCGGGAAACCGACGACTGGAGTAATGAAGGACGTGGTGATGTTGGCGGGCTTCCAGGAACTGGAATTGGATTTCACGACGCTCCAGCAGCCGAGCCTGTTGATTCGAAGGTGTCCGTCGAAGTGGGATCCCCGTTCCCGAAGGCCGGCATGTCACATTCTGGGCCGCCATGCCGTCCTATTCAGAGGAGAGGCATCTATGAAACGAGGCTTCGCTATTGTTCTTGCCACCGCGGCTGCAGCCGCGGTGTTCGTCGTGCTCGTGCACGCCATGCTGGTTGCCGCGCATGTTTCCGAGCCAGCCGCCACGACCGTGTACGGGCTGACGCTCCGACGCCTCTGGGCCAGCGCTGCTGCTGGTCTGGCAGTATTTGGCCTGTGTATCGGTGGACTGGCTCTGGCCCGCCCCGTCGGCCGTTTCGGCACGGCGTCCGGGCCACTCGGGGCCCTCATGGGCCTGGTGACCGGCCTCTTGGCTACGATCAACGGGGGACTGAATTTGGCCGTCGCCAACGGTGGTCCCGGCACCGGTAATGGAGTCATCGGTGGAGCAGCGGCGTTCGTGCTGGGATTGGCCGCCGTGGTCATGGGCGGCCTCGCTCTGGTCCGCAGCCGTCGCAGTGTCTTGGAGCTGAGACGCACCACGTGAACTCCACGAGCGCGACGTCGGATCCCGCCGCGGGCTTCGAACCATTCCGCCGGCGGCTGCGCGGTCTCGCGTACCGAATGCTCGGGTCGATGGCGGACGCCGAAGACGCAGTGCAGGAAACGTACTTGCGCTGGCATGGAGCCGACCGCGATAAGGTGTTGGACCCAAGAGCGTTTCTCATGACCACAGCGGCACGAATTTGCCTCGACATGCTGACGTCGGCGCGCGCTCGGCGCGAGGAGTACGTCGGCCCCTGGCTACCAGAGCCGGTTCTGGACACGGCCGCGCTGGCGCCGGACAGCCGGACGGAATTGGCTGAGGATTTGTCCATCGCGCTGCTGTTGACACTTGACCGGCTGTCGGCCCTCGAGCGCGCCGCCTTCCTGCTGCACGACGTATTCGATTTCTCATTCAGCGAAGTGGCCGCAGCGCTCGAGCGGAGCGAGGCCGCGTGCCGGCAGCTTGCGGCTCGCGCTCGCGCTCATGTGCGCGCGGCGCGACCACGCGGCGCGACGCCTCGGCCCCCACGTTCGAGCCACATCGATGCCAAACACGCGCAGCTCATGTCCGCATTCGCTGCGGCAACCCAGTCTGGCGATCTCAAGGCGCTGACGCAGATGCTCGCGACCGACGTGCGCATCGTGACGGACGGCGGCGGCAAGGTGCGTTCGGCGCTCGAGGTGATCGAGGGCGCTGACCGCGCGGCCCGGTTCCTGGTTGAAGTCACGCGCAAGCGCCCCGATGCGTGGTGGCGCGACGACTTCACGGTGCGCTTTGCCCTGGTCAATGGTTTGCCCGGTGTCATCGTCGAGGCGCCGGAGGGATCAGTGCAGACCACCGCATTCGAGATCGAGGGCGACGTGATTCGGGCGCTGTACGTGGTGCGCAATCCGGACAAGCTACGCCACCTGGCGCGGGCGCGACACTAGAGCGGTCCGAATGGACGTGCACGACTGGAGTATCTACCGATGACGTCGATGCCGAACGACGAGAAGCCACACGCGGGATCACCTCATACGACGTCGTCGCTGATTGTGGGGTTTTGGGGTGTGCGATATCAGGTCACGGATGTCGAGCGGGCAATTGCGTTCTACACGGGCACGCTCGGCTTCAATCTGGACATGCAGTTCCTGCCCGCGTTCGGCCAGGTTTCAATTCCTGGTCTCAAGTTGATCTTGAGCGGTCCTGGCGCATCTGGCTCTCGACCGATGCCCGATGGCCGTGTCCAGAAGCCGGGCGGCTGGAACCGTGTGCTGGTTCAGGTGCAGGACCTTGATTCGCGGATCGCTCAACTGAAAGGGGCGGGCCTGCGGTTCAGAAATGAAATGGAGGCCGGATCCGGCGGCAAGCAGATTCAAATCGAAGATCCGGATGGCAATCCCATCGAGCTGTTCGAGCCTGCCCGCTCCTGAGGAGTTGCAACCAACCGAAGCGACTCCATATGGCGACGCTTTCTAGGCCGTGTTCCCGCCGGTCGCCTTCCGCGCCTGGTAGCGCTCGATCGCCGCGCGCGCGTTGAACAGCATGCGCGCGCGACCAAGCCGCTTGTCGAGACCGGTGTTTCGTATCGTCGCAAGCACGCCGGGATTCAACGCCGCCAGCCACACCTCGACGCCTCTCTCGGTCATGCGCCGCTCGCCTTCGATCAGCATCTGCACGGCCGAGTACTCGATGTCGGATACGCGGCTCATGTCCAGCGCCAGCACGCGCGGCTGATACTTCGCGACCAGAGACTGGATCTGCTGCCCCACCGCCTGCGCATTGACGAAGAACAGCCGCCCTTCCGGGCGCAGGATCAGCAAGCCTTCGAAGGTCTCGTCGTCGCTGTGTTCGGGCGACAGCGGTCGCAGCACGTCCTCGCCACGCTTGCGGCCGATGACGTACACGCGGGGGTACGCGGACTGGCTGGCCAAGCCGATCATCGACACGATGATCGCCACCACGATGCCCTTGAGGGTGCCTAGCAGCAGGACCCCGATGCAGGCGACCAGGGCCCAGCGGAATTCCATCGTGCGCACGCTGCGGATGGCTCGGAACTCCGACGGCTTGATCAACCCCACCGAGTAGACGATGACCACCGCGGCCAGCGTTGCGTTGGGCATCAGGCCAAGGATCGGCGCCAGGAACAGCATGGTGGCGAGCGCGGCGCCCGCGGTCACCAGCGAGGCCAGCTGCGACTGCCCGCCGGCGGCGCGCACGACCGCCGTTTGCGACGTTCCTCCGCCGGCCGGCATGGCGCCGAACAGCGCGCCGCCAAGGTTCGCCGCGCCGGTGGCGAGCAGTTCGCGGTTCGCGCTGACCGGAGGATCGTCGGCGCGCGCGAAGGCGCGCCCGGCCGCGATCGACTCGGTGAAACTCATCAAGGCGATTCCCAGTGCACCCGGCAGCAAGCGTACGGCCAGCGCAGGATCGGGCAGTGTCAGCGACGGGAAGCCCTTCGGGATCAGCCCGACGATCGAGACGCCCATCTTTTCCAACCCGAGGAACCACGCGGCGGCGATGCCGCCCGCCACCGCAACCAGCGGGGCCGGCGAGTGCGGCCACAGCCGTTCCATCGCGATCAACACCGCGAAGGTCGCGAGGGCGACCATCAGCGTGATCGTCGAGGTGTCGGGGATGTGCTGGACGAGGCTGACGGCATCGAAGAAGAAGCCGTGCTTGGTGATGTGGATGCCCCAGCAGCTTGGGCACCTGGTCGAGCACGATCACCAACCCGATGCCGGCCTTAAATCCGGTCAGCACCGGCGTGGATATGAAGTTGGCGACGAAGCCGAGCTTCAAGAGCCACGCTACGACGAGCGCGGCGCCGACCAGCAAGGTCAGCGTCGCCGTGGCCGCCACCAGGTGCGCCGGATCGCCGTCCGGCACCACCAGTCCCAGCTGCGTGGCTGCGAGAATCGCGAGGGTCGTCGTCGAACTGACGCTGAGCACGCGCGAGGTGCCGAGCAGCGCGTAGATCGCCATCGGGATGAACGCGGTATACAAGCCGACCGCCACCGGCAGGCCGGCCACCGACGCGTACGCCATCGCCTTGGGAAGGACGATCGCGGCGGCGGTCAGTCCGGCCACCAGGTCGAAGCGGAAGGTCGGCGCCTTCGGCGCGCTCGCCTGCCCAGGAATCGGAGTTGGGGACATCGCGTGTGCTCCAGGTGGCCCGACCGTGTCTATGGCGAGTGCTCATTCTAAGCAATTCCTGCTGTCCGCGCTCTTGCTAGGATCGAGCGGTGCGCGATCTGGCCATCCTCTTTTCTGAATGGCGGCATCACGTTCAGGTTCTGAGCCGCGTCGCTTCGCCTCGCGCGCGGAAGTCGGCCTCCGTTGCCCCAGGGCTCTCCGAGACGAGCTTCGAAGAGGTTGCAGTCGGCGCTTTGGATCGACGCGGTCGCAAAGCGCGCGGAGTTCATTATGAATGTCAGTACAGAGGCTACAGGGAGTCACACACCGCAAGCGTGAAGGCGCTTCGGAGTTGCTCGAACGCGCTGGCCCGCGTCGCTTTCCCAGCGTGCTCCTTCAACCACTCGGACATCTCTCCGGAATCAACAGTCTACTGACTCGTGGCTGAGCCGGCAAACTCGAATCGTGTCAGAAATTGTGCAGGTGCAGAGAACTCGAGCGGCATGGCATCGTCGAGCTGCTATCAGTCTGGAGCAAAATCCAGAATATTTTGACTGGCAACGCGGACCGTGGTGCGGTCGGTGACTTCCTTCTTGACCGCACGTGGCTGGTCGATCGCGGCGATCGCGAACACGGAAATGGGCAACCTAAAGTGCGGCGCGGCCAGGATTGGCCGGATACCGACATGCGTATCGTCGCAGTCCGGTGTGCTCGCGCAGTTGGCATTCGGTGACCGAACCGACTCGGTCACCGCTCGCAGTATTCATTTGCGCCTCTGAGAGTCGGCGACCGCCACGGAATTTCGGACAAGCCTTCACGCCGAACCCAATGTCGCGTATCGTCATGTGGACGACCGGATGTTTGAGCGTCACTTCGTTGTGTACGGCGTGCGGATCGGACTCCGCGTCGACTGTCGGGCGCTCCTCGACACGCTCGAACACGACCCGGCGGGCATGCACCTGCCATTCGGCTGGCGCGCGGTTGAAGACCACGAGCCTGACGCTCCCGTGGCAGTCCGCTATGAGCTTCTTACCGGGCGACTTGCTGGAGGACTGCCGTCATACCGTCTGTATGCCGGAACGAACCTTGTCGCGAACGTGCGCAGGTTGACGGATGCAGCGGAGGCGCTGGCTGCACATGCGGAGCCTTTTGTCGCGGAGCGCGCGCCAGGCCACCTCTTCGTACACGCGGGTGTCGTCGGGTGGAAAGGCCGCGCCATCGTCATGCCCGGCGCCAGTTTTGCCGGCAAGACGACGCTCGTGCAAGCATGGCTCGAGGCAGGTGCGACCTACTACTCCGATGAGTTCGCGGTTCTCGACCGCGCCGGCAGCGTGCATCCGTTCGCCCGTCCGCTGTCGGTCCGAGACGGCTCGACCGCGTTGACTCGCCGCGCGCCGGCCGCGGAACTTGGCGCCGAGACCGGAACGACGCCCCTGCCCATTGGACTCGTCCTGGTGACCTCGTACCGGCCCGGCGCGCGCTGGCGACCGCGCCGCTTGACCGCGGCGCCGACGCTGCTCGCCCTGATGCGCCACACCATCGCGGCGCGCGGAAACCCGGCGCACTCGATGCCGATCCTGAAGCAAGCGGTAAGCAGTACTATGGCGTTCGCCAGTATCCGCGGCGAAGCTCGCGCGCTGGTTTCTGCAGTTCTCAGGCCTGTTCGAACGCCGATACGGTCCGCGCTGCAAGGATGACCAGGGCGATCTGATGTATCCACGACAGTCTCCCACCACACACACGGAGCAGCTGGGCGAGGAAGCGTCCGTCTACGATTGGTCGCGCGCTCAGGTGCACGCCCTCAACCCGACCTCGGCGCGCGTGTGGCTGCAGTGTGACGGTGCCACGAGCCCTGACGCGATGGCTGCCGTGTTGCTCCAGGAGATGGGTATCCCCGAGGCGAATGCGGTCGTTGACCTGACCCTCGCGCACCTCGCGCACCTTCACCCGCTGGAGCCGCCGGTCGAGCCGCGCGTCGATCGACCGGCGACGAGCCGGCGCTGGCTGATCCGCCGCGGCGTGGCCGCGGCGACGCTGCCGGCGATCTACTCGATCGTGGCGCCGACTCCGCTGGAAGCGCAGTCGCCAGGGGCGGGCGCGCCGACGTTGACCAGCGTCACGCCGAATCAAGGCAGCCTGGGCACCACGGTGGCGGTCACGCTGACGGGCACCAACTTCGTTGTCGGCGCGACGACGGTCAATGTCGCCAGCGGCGGCGTGACGGCCGCCAACGTCGTCGTGAGCAGCGCGACGTCGCTGACCGTCGACATCGTGATCGCGTCGACGGCCACGACTGGCGCTCATACGGTAACGGTCACGACAGCCGGCGGGACGAGCGCCGGGCAAACCTTCACGGTGAGTGCGGCGCCGCCGCCGGCGCCAACGCTAACTAGCGTCGCGCCGAATCAAGGCATCCAGGGCGCCACAGTGGCGGTGACGCTGACGGGCACCAACTTCGTCGTCGGCGCCACGACGCTGGCCATCAGCGGTGCCGGCGTGACGGTCAACACCGTTGTCGTGGGTAGCAGTACGTCGCTGACTGCCAACTTTGTGCTCGATCCGGCGGCAGCCGTTGGTGCCCGCACGGTGACGGTCACGACGGGCGGCGGGACGAGCGGGGCGCAAACCTTCACGATCAATCTGCCCACGCCGGGCGCTCCAACGCTGACGAGCGTCGCGCCAAACCAAGGAGTCCGCGGCACCACGGTGGCGGTTACGCTGACCGGCACCAATTTCGTTGCCGGCGCCACGATGGTCGTCGCCGGTGGCGGCGTGACGGTCACCAATGTCGTCGTCGGCGCCAGTACGTCGCTGACCGCCAGCTTCGTGCTCGATCTGACCGCGGCGGCCGGTCCCCGCACGGTGACGGTCACGACGGCCGGCGGGACGAGCGGCGGGCAAACCTTCACGATCGCTCTGCCGGCGCCGGGTTCCCAGATATTCGTCTTTAGCGGCGGTTTGCAGACCTTTACGGTGCCCGCTGGCGTCGTCAACGTCACGATTGTGGCCAGCGGCGCGGAGGGCGGTATCGGATTTGGGGCTCTCGGCGCCGTTGGTGGCCTGGGCGGTCGGACGACGGCCACCGTGCCGGTCACGCCGGGCGCGTCGCTTACCGTACTTGTCGGCGGCGGCGGCCCGAACGGTAATAACGTGTTTGCGACGGCCGGTGGTTTCAACGGCGGCGGCGGAAGCGGCGACGACGGGGGCGGGGGCGGGGGCGCTTCGAGCGTGCGTAACGGCACCACCACGCTCGTAGTGGGCGGCGGGGATGGAGGCGGCGGGAACGGCGGGAACGGCGGCGCCGGCGGTGGTCTCAACGCCAATACTGGCCAAATTCCCTTTGGCACAGGCGGCGGCGGGGGCCGACAGAACAATGGTGGCCCCGGGGGCATTCGGGCCTCCAGCAGCGTCGGATCCAACACCAGCGGAACCTCTGGTACGACGGATCAGGGTGGACTCGGTGGCCAGGACCTAGGACACGTTGGTGGCGGCGGTGGCGGTGGGGGCTACTTCGGCGGCGGCGGGGGCGGCGGCGGAGATCAACTCAACGACTTGGGCGGCGGGGGCGGTGGCGGCGGGTCGTCGTTCACTGCGCCCGGCGCCATGGGCGTCGTGCACGAGCAAGGGGTCAAAGTCAGCAACGGTCTTGTGACGATCTCGTGGTAGATGCCGACGCTGTCTGACGGCGTGTTCCGGTTCCTGTCGTTCTGTGCGCAGCGGCCGGGATCTGCGGCCATCGCGCAACGGCTCCGGTCTGCGCTGTCGGCGGTCTCATCGTTCGACGAGCTTGCAACCGCTGCGGAACAGCACGGCATGGAGCCGCTCGTGCTCGCGCACATCGAGCGGACAGGCCTGTCGATTCCGGCCGACTTCCGCGATCGCCTGCGGGCGAGGCGGACGCAGCACGCGCACGCGGCGGCAGTCCGCACCTCGGTCGTCGCCGACGTCAACTGCGCAATGGCGCAGGCAGGCGTGCCATTCCTCGTCCTGAAAGGTGCCGCCCTCGCGCACCTGGTGTACGGGGATCCACGGCTCCGGCCGATGCGCGATGTTGACCTACTCATCCGCAGGGCGGACGCCGGACGTGCGCTCGATGTCCTGGTGCGCTGCGGATTCACTCCAGGCGGCACCACGGTCCCCTCGCGTCACCACCACTTGCAGGCAATGGCAAGGATGCTGGAGGGCGCGACCGTCACCATCGAGTTGCACCACGAGCTGATGGTGCGGACTCCCTTCGTGGAGCCGTACCGCTATGACGACCTGATTCGCCGCTCTCAAATGTTCGACTGGGGCGGCATGACCTGTCAGACGCTCGGACGCGAAGACATGCTATGGCACGTGTATGCCCATGCGTTCGTGATCAACACGTTGCGCCCCGGTGCGATTCGGCTGCTGTCGGTCGCAGACCTCGTGCACACCACCGAGGCGTGGATCGATGAGATCGATTGGGGACGGCTCCGACGAGAGTACGGGCGCCTATCGCGAGCGCTGCACGTGCTTCACGATCTGGTGCCGTGGTCGCCGCATGTGGCAAAGGTGTTGCGCGAACAGGTAAAGCGTCCGGCGACCGGGGTCCGTGTTTGTCCGATTGATTCGGATCCTGATTGGTCCCGAGGGGTGCTCCGGATCGTCTTCTGGCCGCCGGAGTGGTGGTTCCGGATGCGATACGGCATCACGGCGTGGCCTCGCTGGCTTTGGTTTCGCACCGTCGGCCATCCCGCGTTTCTTGCAGTCTCGGCAGAACGGGCCGTCATGACGCGGCTCCCGAGATGGTTCGGACTGCACAGAACCGATGCTGGTCCGGTCTGATTGAGCGGACGCCGACCCTACTCGATGGAGCCAAGCGACTTCCGACGGAGGCGCGTCTCGATGCTGGGCGGCCGAACACGCCTCCAAGGCGTGCTCATTGAGCGGTAGTCAGCCTGTGACGTAACCGTGACGTGACATTTTCGATGCCGCGGAATCTACTGAGCGTCGTTCCGCAGCCTCCTCGCGACATCCATCACCTGGCAACGCATACCGCGCAGGCTGGAGGTGCCTTCTGGCTGTGTCTCGTTCATCTCACGCTCCTTCGTTCGTACCGCCGCGCCCGACTCGCGAGCTGCTTTGCCATCAAACTGGTAAAAAAACGCAGCTAGCTGAGAGCGACTACTTCACCGGAACGGTTCGCGTCGATCCGCTGTTTCAGGCGCCCGCGCCCGCCCGCGTCTCCGGCGCGGCGGTCACGTTCGAACCTGGTGCCCGTACGGCGTGGCACTCACACCCGCTCGGACAGACACTGGTCGTGACGGCGGGTTTCGGTCGCGTGCAGCGCTGGGACGGGCCCATTGAGGACATTCGGCCAGGCGACGTGGTCTGGTTCCCACCAGGCGAGAAGCACTGGCACGGGGCCTCACCCACAACGGCCTTGACGCACATCGCGGTACAGGAACAGCTCGATGGCAAGAACGTCGACTGGATGGAACACGTCAGCGACGACCAGTACCTCGCTGATCGAAGCGTGAAATAAGGAAACGAACCATTGCCCCACGTCATCGTCAAACTCTGGCCAGGAAAGTCCGAGCAGCAGAAACGCCGGCTCGCGGAGGCGATCACCAAAGACGTTGCCACGGTTCTGAATTACGGCGACGAGTCGATCTCGGTCGCCCTGGAAGAAGTCACGGCAGCCGAATGGAGCGAGAAGGTCTATCGCCCTGACATCGTGGAGAAGGCCGCGACGCTTTACAAGAAGCGCGGATACAAAGTGTAGACCGGCAGACGAAGCCGAGGAAGAAGAAGGAATCGAATCATGCGAGGAGCTGTTCTCTACGGTCCACGCGACGTGCGCATCGACGATCGTCCGGACCCACGCATCGTCGACCCGACAGACGCCGTCATCCGGCTGTCGGCGACCTGCATCTGCGGCTCGGATCTCTGGCCCTATCGGGGTCTCAACGCCACCACCGGGCCAGCTCCCATGGGCCATGAGTACTGCGGCATCGTTGAAGAGATCGGCCGCGCCGTCACGTCGATCAGGCCGGGACAGTTCGTCATCGGCTCGTTCGCCGCCTCCGACAACACGTGCCCACACTGCCGGGCGGGCTATCAAACGTCGTGCGCGCACCGGCAGTGGGTCACCGGGGCGCAGGCGCCGTTCCTCCGCGTACCGATGGCAGACGGGACGCTGGTCGCGACGCAGGAGCTTCCCTCCTCGATTCAGGTGCCCAGCTTCCTGGCAGTGTCGGATGTGCTGGGTACCGGGTGGTTCGCGGCCGACGCGGCCCACGTCAAGCCGGGTGCGACGGTCGTCGTGGTGGGCGATGGCGCTGTCGGTCTGCTCGGCGTGCTGTCGGCGAAACAGATGGGCGCCGAGCGGATCATCGCGATGAGCCGCCACCAAGCGAGGCAGACGCCGGCGCGCGAATTTGGCGCCACCGACATCGTGATCGAGCGCGGCGACGAAGGCGTTGAGCGGGTCAAGGAACTGACCAGGGGCGTCGGCGCGGATTCGGTACTCGAGTGTGTCGGCACGCACGAGTCGATGATGCAGGCGATCCGTTCCACGCGACCCGGTGGATCGATCAGCTATGTCGGCGTGCCGCACGGCGTCGCACTCGACGGCGCGCAGCTGTTCTACACGCACGTGCATCTGCACGGTGGCCCCGCGCCGGTGCGCCGCTACCTTCCCGTGCTCATTCAGCTGGTGCAGAACGGCACCATCAACCCCGGTAAGGTCTTCGATCTCGAGTTGCCGCTCGAGCAAGCGGCCGAGGGTTATCGAGCGATGGACGAGCGGCGGGCCATCAAGACGCTGCTGCGTCTCGACGAATAGGGAACGGTACCAACGAGGACATCTCGAATGAGGCACCAACGATGAAGCAACGCACGCCTGGGAAGAGCGGCCTGAACGTATCGGCGATCCCTGAATCAGTCGCTCGATCAAGGCTGCGGACGTTGAGCTGACGACGGAAGACCTCGCAGAGATCGAGAGCGCCGCAGCACAGATCACGATCCAGGGCGCCCGATATCCCGAGGCGATGAAGCGGATGAGCAATCGCTGACACTGACGCGGAGGAAAACGTCGTGACGCGAGGCTAGCCAAACCGATCGAAGCGTACACGCAGGAACGCCTGTACGGGGACGTGTGGAGGCGTCCTGACCTCGCGGCACGGGACCGCAGCCTCATCACCATCGCCGCCCTGATCGCTCGCGGCCACGCGCCAGCACTGACCTACTACCTGAACCAGGCGATTGAAAACGGGGTCAAGCCACGCGAGATCTCAGAGACCATTACGCACTTGGCGTTCTACGCTGGCTGGGCCAATGCGTTCGCGGCCGTGGGCGCGGCCAAAGAGGTCTTCGCCCAGCGCGTTATTGGCGCCGATCAGCTCCCGACGGCCTCCGTGCAACTGCTGCCGCTCGACGAGGCTGCGGAGGCCGACCGTGCGAAACGTGTCGGCGAGCAATTCGGCACGGTCGCGCCAGGCGTCGTCCAATAGACCACGGACGTGCTGTTTCGGGATCTCTGGCGGCGTCCCGACCTGGCAAAGGATGTGTTCGAGAAACGCCGCCGATGATCGGCAGACGCGCGCGATCGGCGACGGAGTTTGCAAGAGGATCAGTGGCCGCATAAGCAGGCGCCCGTCACCAGAAGACAAGGCGCTTGACCTCGCGACGCAGTTGCATCATCTTGACCACATGGTTAAACCGTCTGGGAAAGCCAAAACGGACACCAAGACTCGGATCCTGGACGCCGCCGACGAGATTTTTGTCCGGCGCGGCATCGACGGCGCCCGCATGCAGGAGATTGCCGATCAGGCCGGCGTCAATAAGGCGCTCCTGCACTACCACTTCCGAACGAAGGCCGACCTCGCTCGGGCGGTCTGGCTCCGCATCGCCTCATCCTTCGTGCCGGGCATCCTGCAAATGCTCGCATCCGATCTGTCACTCGACGAGAAGATCGATCGCTTCGTCGACGCGTATCACACACGTCTCTCGCGTCACCCGTACCTCTTGCCGTACGTGATCAGCGAAGCCGCGCGGCATCCGGACCTGGTCGACAATTTTTACTCGCCGGAACGGCGCCAGGCCGCGCTCGGCATGATCAACAAGCTGCGCGAACAGCTCGATGACATCGTCGCAGCGAGACAGATCGCGCCCGTGTCAGCCGAGCAGTTCTTCACCACACTCGCTGGGAGTTGCCTGTATCCGTTCGCCGCGCGCCCGATGATCTCCGAGGCCCTGGGACTCTCGCCCGCGGAATTCGACGGCTTCATGGACCGTCGGCGGCAGGAGCTTCCTGCGTTTCTCAAGAGGGCGCTGCAACCATGAAAAAAGTCCTCGTCGTGGCCGTCGTGGCCATCGCGCTGGCGGCGGGCGCGTTCTTCTACTGGACCCGGGAAACCGCGGCGCCGCCGCAGGGGCTGGTCCTGCACGGGAACGTCGACATCAGGCAGGTGTCGTTGGCGTTCGACGGCAGCGGACGAATCGCCGAGGTGCGCGCCGAGGAAGGCGACCATGTTCGAGCTGGCACCGTCCTGGCCACGATCGACACCAGAACGCTCGCGCTTCAGATCGACCAATCCACCGCACAGATCGAGGCGCAGGAACAGAACCTTCGACGACTCAGGAATGGTGCGCGCCCGGAGGAGATCCAGGAGGCACGCAGCCGGGTGGCCACCGCGCAGGCGGAGCTCGCGCGCGCCACTGACGATCTCACGCGGCTGCAGGGCATCGCCGCCAAGACGCAGGGGCGCGGGGTCAGTCGACAGGATCTCGATCGCGCGCAGAGTGCCGTCGTGACGGCGTCGTCACGGGTGGACGAACTCCGCGACGCGCTGCGTCTGGTGGAATCGGGTTCTCGCCCGGAGGACATCGCCGGCGCCGAAGCGCAGGTGAAGGCGTCGCGGGCGCAGGTCGCAGTATTGCGTCACCAGATCGAGTTGGGCGAACTGAAAGCCCCCGTCGATGCGGTCGTGCGATCGCGGCTCCTCGAACCCGGCGACATGGCAACGCCGCAGCGGCCCGTCTTGACCCTCGCGCTGACGCAGCCGAAGTGGGTGCGCGTGTACGTGGCCGAGACCGATTTGGGCAAAATTCGCGTGGGTCTGCCGGCCCGGGTGCGCTCGGACGGTCAGCCCCAACAAGTCACGGGCAAGATTTCGTTCATCGCCTCGACGGCGGAATTCACGCCGAAGTCTGTCGAGACCGAGGAGTTGCGAACCAGCCTCGTCTACGAAGTCCGGATCCTCGTGGAGGATCCGACTGACCTCCTTCGACTCGGTCAACCGGTGACCGTTGAGATCGCCCGGGCCGGTGCATGACCGACGCGCCGCTGACGATCGTGGCCGAATCGCTGCGGAAAGCGTTTCGAGCACCGGGCGGCGGCACGGTGCCAGCCATCGACAACGTGTCCTTGTCGGTCCGGACCGGTGCGCTGACCGCACTCGTCGGCCCGGACGGCGCAGGTAAGACGACGCTGATTCGGATGGTCGCGGGACTGATGGTTCCCGATGCCGGACGCCTGCACGTGCTCGACATCGACGTCGTGAAACAGCCGCAGGCGGTCCAGGACCGCATCAGTTACATGCCGCAGCGCTTTGGTCTCTACGAGGATCTCAGCGTTCAGGAGAACCTCGATCTCTACGCGGACCTGCACGGCGTGCCGCGAACGGTTCGCGCCGAGCGCTTCGGCCGTCTCCTCGAGATGACCGACCTGGAAGCCTTCACCGCGCGTCCGGCTGGCAAGCTGTCAGGCGGCATGAAACAGAAGCTGGGCCTGGCGTGCACGCTGGTACGATCTCCCGACTTGCTGCTGCTCGATGAGCCAAGCGTCGGCGTTGATCCGTTGTCGCGACGAGAGCTGTGGGCCATCGTGCAGCAGCTGGTCGACGACGAGCATCTGAGCGTGCTCATCAGCACGGCCTACATGGACGAGGCCGAACGGTGCGCGCAGGTGTTCGTGATGCACCAGGGTCAGATACTCAGCGAGGGCGCACCGGCCACGCTCCGCACGCGTGCGCACGGCCTGACGTTCGTCGCCGCGCCACCGCCCGGTGAGCCCGCACGGCAGCTCCAGTCGCGCTTGTTCGATGCGGCCGACGTCGTGCTGGACGCGGTCCCGAAGGGCGGCGCCGTCCGCTTCATCCGCCAACCGGATGCGCCGACCGAGCGCCTGGAGGAGTTGCTCGGAACGGCGCGGCCTGAGCCACGGCCAGAAGAACTCGAAGACGCGTTCATGATGATGCTGCGCCAGCGAGACGAGCCGGCGCCCGCCACACCTCCTACCGCGGTTGTCACCCAACGCGGGCCGGCCTCGGCTGCCGACGACCAACCGGCGATCGTCGTGCGCGATCTCGTCCGTATGTTCGGCGATTTCACTGCGGTCGCCCGGACGTCATTCGAGGTGCACCGCGGCGAGATCTTCGGGTTGCTCGGGCCCAATGGCGCCGGCAAGACCACTACATTCCGCATGCTCTGTGGTCTGTTACCGGCCACCAGCGGTCACCTCGAAGTGGCCGGCGTAAACCTCCGCACGGCGCGGGCCCAGGCCCGTGGGCGCATTGGCTACGTCTCTCAGAAGTTCGCGCTCTACGGAAACCTGAGCGTGCGGGCGAACCTCGAGTTCTTCGGTGGGGCGTACGGACTTCGTGGCCGAGTCCTGCAGACCCGCGTGGCGTCGGCCTTGGAGCAGTACGGCTTGACGGGAGCGGCTCGCAGCGGAGATTTGCCCGGGGGCTACAAACAGCGCCTCGCGATGGCCGCTGGGCTCCTCCACGAACCCGAGATCCTCTTCCTCGACGAGCCGACGAGTGGCATCGACCCGCTGGCGCGTCGTGCTTTCTGGCGATCCATCACCGCGCTGGCGGAGCAAGGGGTCACGGTCATCATCACGACGCACTTCATGGAGGAAGCCGAGTATTGCGATCGAATCGCGATCCAGGACGCCGGACGCTTGCTCGCCATCGGCACGCCGGGTGAGGTCCGTCAACGCGCGGGCGGCGTGGCGGACATGAACAGCGCCTTCATCGGGATCGTCGAACACGCGCGCAGTGCCCGTCAGTCCGAGACACCGAGGACGAACGCATGACGTCATTTGTCCGTCGATTCGTGGCGCTCTCTCGCAAGGAGACGCGCCAGCTGCTGCGCGATCGCAGCAACCTGGCGGTAGGCCTGGTGTTACCGGTCGTGCTGATCCTGCTGTTCGGTTATGGCCTGTCGTTCGATGTGCGCGATGCGCCGGTCGGGATTGTCCTCGAAGACCGCTCGCCACAGGCGCGCGGCGTCGTGGCGGGGCTCCAAGGGTCGCCGTACATCGCTCCCGTTTGGCTGGCCGATATGCCCGAGGCCGTGGAGCGGATGCGGCTCGGTCAGATCGCAGGCATTGTCCGCGTGCCGGTCGACTTCGCGGAACGGTTGTCCGCTGGCCACGCGCAGATTCAGCTCGTGGTGAACGGCGTGGATACGAATACGGCGGCGACCATCGAGAGTTACGTGACGGGCGCGGTTGGGACATGGGCGCAGCGTCAAGCCGACCGCGCCGGCGATCCGGCCAGCGGGATGGCCAGCGTCGTCGTGGTCCCGCGCATGTGGTTCAACGAAGCGTCGAGCAGCACCTGGTACCTGGTGCCCGGACTCCTCGTCCTGGTGCTCACATTGATCGGCGCGTTTCTGACCTCGTTGCTGATCGCGCGCGAATGGGAACGCGGCACGCTCGAAGCCCTCTTCGTGACGCCAGTGCGGCCACTCGAGCTGGTGCTCGCCAAGTTGGCGCCCTATCTCGTCATCGGGACAATCGACCTGTTCGTGTGTCTCCTGGCCGCGCACTTCCTGTTCGAGGTGCCGATTCGCGGGTCGATGCTGGCAATCGTCGGCTCGTCGTTGCTCTACCTGACGGTATCGCTGTCGCTCGGCCTGTTCATCTCCGGAGCAACCCGCAGCCAGTTTCTCGCGAGCCAGATGGCGTTGCTCGCCAGCTTCATGCCGGCATTGATGCTCTCCGGCTTCATCTTCGATCTGCGGAACGCCCCGGTGGTGATTCAGATCGTCAGCCAGGTCCTGCCGGCGACGCATTTCATGGGGCTGTTGAAGACGCTCTTCCTGGCCGGCGACAACTGGAGCCTGGTCGTCCGCAACTGTTCCATCCTGGCGATCTACGCGGTCATCCTGATCGCGGCGTCGCGACGGAGCCTTCGGAAACGGTTGGTGTAGCACCATGCGTGACTTGGTCAGTTACATCGTGCGCGTCGGCTTTCTGTGCCGTAAGGAGCTGCTGGTACTGCTGGCGGATCCCCAGAGCCGCGCGATGATGTTTCTCCCGGCCTTGCTGCAGTCACTGCTCTTCGGCTACGGCGCGACCTACGACTTGACCAATGCGCCATACGCCGTGCTCGACCTGAGTCGCGGCGCTGCGTCGACGGCACTGCTCGCGCGGGTGGATGGGACCGGGGTGTTCCACCGTGTGGCCACCCTCCGATCGACATCCGAAATCGCGGGCGTCATCGACCGCGGGGACGCGCTGCTCGTGCTGAGTATTCCCAGCGACTTCGAGGCGAGGCTGGCCGGCGGTCAGAGTGCGCCGATGCAAATGATTCTGGACGGGCGCAATTCGACCACGGCCGGGGCCGCCGCGGGCTTTGTCGGCGCAGTCGTTGCCGCGTACAACCACACCCTGGGAGGGCCGGCGCCGATCGTCGTCGAGCGTCGGGCCTGGTACAACCCGAACCTCGAATCGCGGTGGAACCTCATGCCGGCGCTGATTGGCGCGCTCAGCATGCTTCAGACATTGCTTCTGTCCGCGTTGTCGGTCGCGCGAGAACGTGAGCAAGGCACCTTCGATCAACTGCTGGTGACGCCATTCACGCCGATGCAGATTCTGATCGGGAAGGCGTTGCCATCAATCCTCATCGGACTCGTGCAGTCGACCACGATTTTCTTGATTATCCGCTTCTGGTTTCAGATTCCGATGAGTGGATCGGTGTGGCTGCTCTACCTGGGCCTGTTCACGTTCACCGGCGCCGCGGTGGGCATCGGACTCTCGATCTCGGCGTTGGCGGTGAGCATGCAACAGGCCATGCTCTACACGTTCCTGTTGATCATGCCATTGATGCTGCTGTCGGGATTGATGTCGCCGGTCAGCAACATGCCCCGCGTTCTTCAGCTCCTGACCTACGCCAATCCGCTGCGGTTCGGGATGGATCTGGTCCGGCGGGTGTATCTCGAAGGCGCCGGTCTACGAGAGGTCGCCTTCGATTTCGTGCCGATGCTCGCCGTGGCAGGCATCACGCTGCCGCTGGCGGCCTGGCTGTTCCGGAATCGGTTGGCGTGAGAGAGGAGCGCTCCTTGGTCGTGCGTCACCTGCATCAGTATCGAGCGTGTTTCGCCGGAGTGATCGCACTCGTCATGGCGGGGTGTGCCAGTGGTGCACCGAAGTACGTGAAGCCGGAACCTCCGGCGCCTCCCGACTGGACGACGTGGCGAGGCGGAGACGCGTCCCTGCATGAGCCGCTCGAGACAAGCGAGACGCTGCCGGACAATTGGGGGGCGGCGTTTTCCGATCCCGTGCTCGACGAGTTACAGCGCCTGGCCATTCAGGCGAGTCCCGACCTCAAGACGGCGGCGCTCCACTTCGCGCAGGCGCGCGTGCAGCGACAGACCGTCGTTCCACAGCACGGTGTTCAGGGAAACCTCTACGCGAGCGCAACCGGCCGTCGTGAGAGCGAGTTCGGAGCGGGGGTACGATTGATTGACGCCGTAGGCGCCGATCCCGCGAAGATCGCGCCGCTGATCGCCGAGCCATACGGCTTTTACCAGGTCGGCTTCGACGTGTCGTGGGAATTGGATCTGTGGGGCCGGATCAGCTCGACCATCGAGCAGGCCAATGCCGACATTGCCCGTCAAGGTGCACTGCTCGACCTTGCCCAGGTCAGCCTCGCGGCCGACATCGCGCGCAGCTTCTTCGATGTGCGAACGATCCAGCGCCAGATCCGCGTCACGCGCCAGGAAATCGACGCGATGCAGGACCGGTTGTCGATTGTCGAGGCGCAGGCAGAGGGCGGGCTGGTCGATGGACTCTCGGTCGAGCGTCAACGAGCCGACCTGTCGGCGCTCAAGGCACAGCTGCCACCGCTGCTGGCGCGTGAGGCGTCGACCGGCAACGAAATCGCACTGCTGCTGGGTGACCATCCCGGCGCATTCACGAGTCGACTGGCGGCAGCGGACACCGACCAATCACCGACGCTCCCCGATCTCACGCTCGGCCTCCCGTCGGAACTCGCATCCCGACGCCCCGACATCGCGGCGGCGGAAGCGCGGCTGCGCGGCGCCACCGCCGGGATCGGAATCGCCCGCGCGGCGCTCTATCCGAGCATTCGTCTCGGTGCCAGATTCGGGTCCGAGTCGTATCTGGGCAGCGACTTTCTGAGCTGGGGATCTCGCCTGTGGTCATTCGGTCCGAGCTTGGACCTGCCCTTGTTCGATCGCGGCCGCCGCAAAAGTGTCGTGCAACTGCGAGAACTGGAACAACAGGAGGCGGCGGTCGCTTTTCAGCGCACCGTGCTCGCGGCCTGGAAGGAGATTGACGATGCACTTACGGGGTACACCGCGGAACGGCAGCAGCTCGGTGAGCTGACGTCCCGTGAGCAGAGCGCGCGCCAGGCATACGACCTGGCGATGGCACGATACGAGGGCGGTGCCGTCGATTTCGTGACGGTCCTCGACAATCAGCGCGCTCTGTTGCAAGCGACGTTCGACAAGACGAGCAGCGAGGGCCGCTTATTGGTGAGATTCGTCGCGATCAATCGCGCGCTCGGAAACGCGCCGAGACAGGTTCAATGATTCCCACAGCAACGCACACTGCAGACTCAACGGTTTGTGGCTGTGCCCGGAACACCGAATCGTGTCAGACACTGTGTCTGACTCCTAATTCCCGGAGGCGTGCGACGTGGAGTTGGATCGACATCGCGTTTCCGAGGTCGAAACCATCGACGACACGACGTTCATCACTACGGCCGGTCATGTTGGCATCGTCTGTCGGATGCCGGGCGCCTTTGTTTCAGAGCTGGTCGAGTTGACATTTCAGCACCAGGAACGCCGCGAGAGTGGTCTGCGACGCGAGGCCGACAATCCACAGCACGCCGGCGATTGTCCCAAGGTATTGCGCCGCGAGCGCCAGCAGAAACCAGCCCGCGAGAAACAACCGCGCTCGTCCTGACAGTTCGCCCTGGGCCCAGAGAAGGGCGAGCAGCGCAGCAGACGCGATCGCCGGCACCCAGAACAGCTCAAAGTAGGTTTTGAGGTCCATCCGCGGCTCAGTTCTAGTCCGGCGCGCTTCGCACGTCGAGGAAATTTGCAGAAGGATGTCGATTTCCAGCAAGCTCGTTCGACACTCCCATGAGACGCCAATTGGGGCCGACTCAACCAAGGAGACAAACGATGCGGGTTATGGTGTTCGCAAAAGCTACCGAGGGCATGACACTGGGCGAGCCCACGCCGGAGGCGCTCGAGGCGTTCGCGGCCATGGATCGGTACACCGAGGAACTGGTCAAGGCCGGCGTGTTCGTGGCCGCCGCCGGCCTCAAGAACGACGCGCAGTCCAGGCGCATCCTCTCGGACGGCTCCAGTCGAACGATCATCGACGGACCGTTCGCCGAGAGCCGCGAGCTCGTCGTCGGCTTCTCGATCTGGGAGGTCAAGGACATGGACGAGGCGATGGCATGGGCGAAGCGCTCGCCCACGATTCCGGGCATGAAGGGCGAGATGGAAATCCGGCCGTTCTACGAGGCGGCGGATCTGGCCGCATTCGTAACGCCGGAGGAGCTCGCGGCCGGCCGGCGCGACGGGGAGCGGGGAAAGCTCGGAGTCGCCTGATACCGCCAGCTGGAGCCGGCTTGTCTCTCCTGCGGCTCTCGCCGAAAATGCGGTGTGACCGCAGGCGAGACACATCAGGCGATCGAAGCGACCTTTCGCATCGAACGGGCCAGGCTCATCGGCGGCCTGGCCCGCATCGTGCGGAGCGTCGATCTCGCCGAGGAGCTCGCGCAGGACGCGCTGGTCGTCGCCTTGTCCGAGTGGCCGAGGTCCGGTGTTCCTGACAATCCGGGCGCGTGGCTGATGGCCGTCGCCAAGCGGCGCGCCATCGACGCCTTCCGGCGCGACAAGATGCGCGAGCGCAAGCACCAGGAAATCGCGCGAACGCTGGACGAGGCACACGAAGGCGCGGTCGAGGCGATCGAGGCGGCCATGGACGATGATCTCGGCGACGAGCTGCTGGGCCTCATCTTCACGGCGTGCCACCCGATCCTGTCGCCTGACGCGCGCGCGGCGCTCACGCTGAAGGTAGTCGGCGGTTTGACGACGGACGAGATCGCGCGTGCCTTTCTGTCGAGCGAGGCCACGATCGCGCAGCGTATCGTCCGCGCGAAGAAGGCGATAGGAAAAGCCGGGTTGACCTTCGAAGTGCCGCGCGGCGCCGAACGGGCGGCGCGGCTGCCCTCGGTGCTCGAGGTCGTCTATCTCATTTTCAATGAAGGCTATGCGGCCACGGCGGGCGACGACCTGCTCCGCCCAGACCTATGCCTGGAGGCTCAACGCCTCGGCCGCATACTGGCCGGGCTGATGACCGACGCTGCCGAGGTGTTCGGCCTCGTGGCCCTGATGGAGATCCAGGCGTCGCGTCTTAAGGCACGCACTGGGCCGGGCGGCGCTTCCATTCCCCTCCCTGCGCAGGATCGCGCACGCTGGGATTATTTGCTGATCGGCCGCGG
The DNA here is from genome assembly GCA_963711765.1 of uncultured Acidobacteriota bacterium. Lineage (GTDB taxonomy): Bacteria > Acidobacteriota > Vicinamibacteria > Vicinamibacterales > CAVVIG01 > CAVQFC01. The sequence goes on from CAVQFC010000003.1 coordinate 249,559, forward strand.
CCTCGATGCGCTGGCCCGCGCCGAAGCGCTTGATGGCAACGGGCGCTATGTACTGCAAGCCGCGCTCGCTGCCTGCCACGCCCGCGCGCGCAGCGCCGCCGACACCGACTGGCCGCGCATTGCCGCGCTTTATGACCGGCTGCGCGTCGTGGCGCCTTCGCCCGTGGTGGATCTCAATCGCGCGATCGCCCACAGCATGGCGTTCGGCCCCGAAGCGGGCCTCGCGCTGCTGGACGAGATCGGCGACGCCGACGCCCTGCGCGACTACGCGCCATTACCGGCGGCGAGGGGCGACTTTCTGTTCCGCGCCGGCCGGCTGGCCGAGGCGCGTTCAGAATTCGAGGCTGCGGCCACGCTGACGCGCAACGCGCGGGAACGAGCATTTCTCCTCGCGCGGGCGGACGCCTGCGACGGCGCGCACTGAATCCTGTTGATGTAGGCAAAAGGTGGCTCAGATGCGCGCGCGAAGGAGGTCGGCCTGACAACAGTGCCCGCGATTGTCGTAAGCGCGATATTTGGCGGACTCGGTGCGTGGCACTTCGCGATGGCGCTGGCGCCCTTCCCGCGTGAGAGCGCGCAAGTGCCGTACCTGAACGGGCATCCACTTTTCGTGCCGTCCGCCACAGCAACGGCCGCCGTCGGCGTCGGGCTCTTACTCTGCGCCCTGCTCGTCGCAGTCAACGGCTGGCATCGTCTCGACCGGGCTGTCACGGAGAGCGCTGTCGGTGCTGTGCGCAGGATTGGCGCTCGTGCTCTTGCTGCGCGCTGTCGGTGACTTTCGCTACGTCGGCTTCTTCAAGTCCGTCGGAGGTACCCGGTTCGCCACGATGGACACGTGGTGTTACTCACCTGTGTGTCTCGCACTGTCGATCGGTGTCGCGTATGTCGCTACGCACTCGTCGGCGCAGTAGCGTCATGTGTCCGTCACGACGATCCCCTCGACGTCTCTGACAGCGCACGTGCGCTCCGGCCTTCAAAGAAGGCGTCACGGCCCTGCGGGCCACGGGGTCGGGCCGGTAAGCCGCGGCCAGATGGCACGCCGGAACCGGGGCTGGAGCTCGCGGCGACGCCTTCTGCCGCTCGCGCAGCTCTCGCGGGCTTTCCCCGGTGACGTCGCGGAAGGTACGGCCGAAAGTGCCCTGACTGTTCCAGGCGGTCTGGTAGCGATGTCGGTGATCGACACGCGCGCGATCGGCCACGCCTCGTCAGAGCCGGCATCCATCGCGTCCTTTGCGCGCAGCAGCCGCCGGACGAGTTCGGGATCCTGCATACGGGTGACATCATAACGACATGCGCGTGTCCAGCACGTGCGTCGCACAGGGTCGGATTCGACGAGAATCATCGCCATTTCGGCGATGCACGTCTGATCGTTGCTGGCAGGGCTCGCTGACGCTATGCCCCTGCGAGTTGCCGCAAGCGGTCGTTGGCGAAGTACTGGGCGCCGCCTTCTTCGATCGCCTTCACGATGATCTCTGCGACGAACTCCGGCGTGTCACCCTCGGCATAGTTGGCGCTCGGTCCGCCGCCGGCCGGACTGCCCATCCGGTTCCTGCCGAAGTTGGTCGCCGTGATGAACGGGTAGACCTCGCTGACGATAATGCCGTCCCCGGCCAGTTCCGCGCGGGCGGTCAAGCTGAACCCCATCAACGCGCGCTTCGAGGACGAGTAAACACCGTACTGCGGAACCGCCATGAACGCCGTGCCGGAGTTGACGTTGACGATGCTCCCGACGCCCTGACGCCGGAAAATCGGAATGACCGATTGCATCGCAACGATGGGTCCGAGGACGTTGAGGTGAAAGATCTCGTCGAAGATCGCCGGGTCGATCTCTTCGACCGAAGCGGCGTAGCTGCGTCCGGCGTTATTCACCAGACCGTCCACGCGCCCGTAGTGGCGATCGATCGCGGCGACCGCACGGCGGATGCCGTCACAGTCGGTCATGTCCGCGGTCACGGCGAGGCTTTCGGGCAGTGTCCCCGCGAGATCTTCGAGCGTCTGCGTGCTGCGAGCGACGACGGCGATTTTCCCGCCGCGCGCCGCGAGCGCGCGGGCGGTCGCGAGCCCGATTCCCGAGGAAGCCCCAGTGACGATGAAGACGCGGCCGTCGATGTGCATGGTGTCAATCTCCTGCGCGATGCGACTCTAGAACTTGAAGCCGAAAGAGTTCGACCATCCGTAGTCGTTCCGGGAAAAGCCCTGCGGCGGCTTGCTGTCGTAGTTGTCGAAGAAACCGATCCGGAAATACCAGTCACCGGGCAGGTTGAAGTCCAGGTCGAACCGATACGTCAGGCGGTACCTATCGGAAATCGTCAAGCTGGGATAGTACGTGAACCGCGTGATGAAGTCGGTGATCTTCACTTTTTCGGTCATGAACTCGGTCGAGAGATACGCTTCGGCCGAGTTCTCCGACGGCAACGTCACGTCGATGTATTGTTCGTTGGTCCAGGCCAGGCCGCCGCCGACGGCCAGGTACTGCGACGCCGAGCGCGTCAGGTATCGGCCACCGCCGCCGCCGATGGTCGTCCGCAGGTCCAGGCCCTGTTCCTCGCTGTTCAGGAAATCCTGCGTGGTGTTGACGTACCAGCGGCTGCCCACGAAGCGGCGAAAATCATTCGCCACATCCCAGCGCTGCGTGTCCGGCGCGTTATCCTGAGAGCTCCTGAAGACGTTGGCAAACAACTGATCGTAGTAGTGCTCGTCCCGATAGGAGAGATTCGACCCAAGCGAGAGCTGTTTGGCCGAGTTGGTGCGGGTCATGCTGTAGCCGAAGTCGAGAGCCGAATCGAACCGCGACCAGAAGCTCCGTTCGAACGGCAGCACCGCTGACACCTCCGCCAGGGGCACGCTCGTGCCATCGACCAGAACCGCCGCCTTGGTATTCGGATCCGGCTTCAGCGAACCCGTCAGACGCCTGCCGTCGAACGTCTCGACCAGGAATTGACGGCTGCTTTCGAGCGACACGACCTTGTCCCACTCGATCTTGAAATCGGCATCCGAATAGTCCGTCGAGATCGTCAGCACGTCTTTTTCGACGCGAATGATCTCGCCGACCAGCCGGTCACCCGTGGTCGTGATCACCACGTCCTGAGCCGCGTACACCACCTCGGAATGGCCCAGCAAAACGATCAGGGACGCGACGGCTACTCCAGTCTTCGCGACCGTCGAAATCCATCCTGGGCGGGGTCGCCATGCGCTGATCATTCGGTCCTCCAGACAAGACGCGCCTCGTGCGTCTGACAGACCGTTATTCAGGATGACTGCGCGGCTGCCCGCTATGCAGATTCGGCACGAACCCCGAACATCGACTGTTTTCCGGTCTTAGGGCGCCGTTGCCGCGGCGATGGACGCGATGAAGTCACGAAGTCGTTCGGCGAGAGTACCCGCTTCTTCATGACGATGTGACGCGCTCCCGTCGCCGGCCGATGCGGTGATTGGCGTCGGCGGCCAGGGCAAGCAGTCGACGCTCCCTAACGGCAGCAGCCTGGGCCGCAGCAGGCGTCGGCCGGCTTGGTCGCGCGAATGAAGCCGCTGATGAAGGTCCCGGCCATGTCTCTGGCGAGGGCGTCGACGTCGAGGCCTTCGCCCGCAAGCAACATGCGAGCGTCCTCGATGCTGTAGACGCGGGTGGGCTCGATGTCGATGCCCTCAAAGCCGGTCTTCGCGAGCTTGGCGACATACTCGCGGTCGCCGAGCGCGCCGGCGACGCACCCCACCCAGAGCTCCATGCTCTTCCGGATCGCGGCGGGGACCTCGCCGCGAACCACGACATCAGAGACCGCAAAGCGGCCGCCGGGCTTCAACACGCGAAAGGCCTCGGCGAGGACGCGGTCCTTGTCGCCCGACAGGTTGATGACGCAGTTCGAGATGATGACGTCGACCGAGTTGTCGGGGAGCGGAATGCGCTCGATTTCGCCTTTCAGGAACTCGACGTTCTCGAGGCCGCTCTTGCGCTTGTTCTCCTCGGCGACCGCCAGCATCGCGTCGGTCATGTCGAGGCCGTAGGCTTTCCCGGTCGGGCCGACACGACGCGCGGAGAGCAACACGTCGATGCCACCACCGGACCCGAGGTCGAGAACGGTCTCGCCCACCTTCAGTCCTGCCAGCGCGGTAGGGTTCCCGCATCCTAGCGAAGCCCTTAGCGCGAGGTCCGGCACGTCGCCTGCCTGCGTCGCGTCGTAAAGATGTGACGTGATCGGGTCGCAACAAGAGTCCACGGCTGCGGCGCCACCGCAGCAGGAACTGGCCTCGCCATTCTTCGCTCGGAGCGCCGCTCGGCCGTACTTCTCTCGAACAACGTCCTTGACGTCGTCTTCGTTCATGACTGTTCCCTCATTTGCCGAGCGCAGCGATCTTCTTCGGCTCGACGGCCTTGTTCCTGGTGCAGCATTCGGCGTAGAGGAAACCGAGCAGTTCCTCGAGCGCCTCGGTGCTGGCGCGATAACGAATGAACGCCTTCTCACGTTCGGCGGTCACGAGCTCGTCGTTTTTCAACTTCTCGAGGTGATGCGAGAGTGTCGAGCCTCCGACGCCCGTCTCCGCCTGGATTTCGTTGACGACCAGGCCGTCGGGATGCGCCGACAGAAGCAGGCGCACGATGCGAAGCCGCGGCTCGGCCCCCAGGGCCGCAAACATGTCCGCGTAGCGGGTGATATCCGATTCGGCGACCTTCATGACTACATTTCTACAATATTGGAAATGTAGTGTCAAATCCGCTGCAGGGAGCCAGGTATGCGCCTCGCGCGAGACGCGCCGGCGTGTGCTCGAACCTCTGCGCCGGAAGCGGTCGCGCGTGGTCCGATCAATGGACGCCAGCCGACGGTGAAGGTGATTCCGGCGGCGAAGCTCGCGGCGTCCTAGGGAAATGAGAAGAGGCGCCTGATTGTCGCCAGCAGGTCGCCGGACGTCAGTTTCGATACGAAGGCCGTGGCTCCGGCATCGGAGTACGTCTGGCGGGCATTCGGATCGTCGAACACCGTGAACATGATCACTTTCATCTCGGGGTTCGCGCGGGTGATCTCGCGACACACCTCGAGTGAATTGATGCCGGGCAGGTTCATGTCGAGCACCACGACGTCGGGCTGGAGTCGTTGTACCGCCTCAACAACGGCGCTGCCGTCCACGATGGTTCCCACGATTTCGCAGTCCGGCGCCAGCAGCCGGCTGACGGCCTTCACCATGTCAGGGTAGTCGTCTGCCAGCAGCACGCGGGGTCGCGTGGGCAACACTGACCTCTCTTTCTTCGGCTATCGATTGGTGGGCGACACGATCGTATGGCGGCGCTAGTCTAACCCGTCTGCAACGAACGCGGTCGATTCGCTGCGGCGCAGCGTCACCGTGAATGTCGCGCCTCCTTCGGGATTGTTGCGGGCGACGATGGCGCCGCCGTGTGCGTCGACGATCGAGCGGACGATCGTCAAACCGATCCCGAGCCCGTGCGCTTTCGTCGTCACGAAAGGAGTGAACAGTGCGCCGACGATCTCCGGCGGCAGGCCCGGTCCCGTGTCGCGCACCGAGACCTGGACGTCGGCGCTCCTGACCTCGCTGCTGATCGTGAGGTGACGCCGCCTCGGGGGCGTCCCGGCCATCGCGTCCATGGCGTTCATCACGAGGTTCACGAACACCTGCTGGAGAAGCACCTGATCGCCGTCGATGACGCACCGATTCGGAGGCAGTTCGACCGTGGCCTCCACCTGCCTGGCATGGACATCGTGCGCGACCAGAGCAAGGGTTTCGCTGATGACGTGGTGCAGATCGATCGGTTTCGTGTCCAGCTGACGGCCCTGGAGCATGGTCCGATGGCGACTGATGATCTGTGCCGCTCGCACGCCCTGCGCCTCGATATCGGAAAGGATCTCGCCGAAGGTGTCGGACGTCGCACCATTCGCGGTGACCATCGCCTGGAGCGCCTGGGTGTTGTGCAGGATCGAACCGAGCGGCTGACCGAGGTCGTGACCAATCGAGCTGGTCAGCGCGGCCATCGTCTCGCGGCGACTCGCGTCAGCGGCGAGCGCCAGGTTCCTCCGGCTGTCGCTCTCAGCCCGCCGCCGGGCCCGGCGCTGGTACAACAGCCCGACGATGAGCAGCGATTGGAGGAGGAGCACACCAACGGCGATCAGTACGGTGTCCCTGTAGGCGCGCCACAGGCTCGGAGCGCGATAACGCACGACGCTTCCCGGCGGCAAGCGGTTCTCGGGAATGCCCCAGCGCTGGAGCTCGCGCCAGTCGTATGTTGGTGGACCGGGTGCTTGCGGCGTCACCCTGATACTGCGCGGTGGCGCGCCGTTCAACAGCCGAACCGCCACGTCGGCTGTGTCGCGACTGAGGTCGTCGATCGATATCAGCGGCCCGCCGACGATTCCCCCGCCCATGAACACGCTGTGCGATCCAAAGAGTGGCGCATTGGCCGCAGCGTGAATGTCGGCGACCACTCGCGCGTCCGCATACGCCGCCCCCGCCGCGTCCGTGCCGAACGTCAGATAGAAGATTGCCGAGTGGTCCGGCAGGCTCGCGCAGCGGCGCAGGACCTCTGGAAGGGACAGGTCATCGAGCCAGATAAATGTCAGTCGGTCGCGAAACCGGCTGAACTGACCCTCGAGCTCGCGATGCCAGAACTGGCCGATTTGGCCGGAGCCCAGCACCATGACGATCTGCCTGGTCTCGGGCAGCAGCCGCAGGAGGGCCTCGATGGCGTCCGCAAAATGGTTGTCCACGGCGACCGCGGTCTCGTTGTCTCCAAGCGGGGCGCTACCGAGATACCGTTGATCGACGGACGCGAACAGGAGCGGCGTATCCGGAAAGAGCTGCTGCCGATTCTTGCGTGCGAATGCGGATGCGGGGCCGGCGATCGCCATGATCAGGTCCGGTTTGGGACGATCGACGAACGCGGATCGGATGTAGTCGAGGAGGGCTTGATCGGACGCGGGTACCGACCCTGTCGCGCCGACCACGACCTGGGTGACGTTTACCGGCCTTTCGGCGCGCCGGTCCAATTCGACTCGGAAGTCGCCCGTGAACTCATCAGTCTGCAGGTTGCCGCGGTCGACCGACTGCAACATCAGGACCTGGTGAACGGGCTGGGCGGCCGCGTTCGCCGCCGCGAGCACGAGCGAGCCTACGAGCACAACGCCCAGCAAGCCACGACCTGGACCGGTCTCCGACAGGAAGCAACTGATTGGACCGGCCATGCGTTTGCGCCGGGCAAGGATACACGTCTCCGGTCCGGTCCTGACTAACTGGGATCGATTTTTCTGATGTTGTTGCCCTGGATCCCGAGTCCGCCCATCAGTCCCTTCTGGCTGAAGATGAAGGCGTAGATGTCGTCGTTCATCGTCGTGGTCGTGGTCGATTTCGCCTTCCCCTCGTCCATCACGACGACGGTCGGGCCGACGCCGACTTCGAATCCGTTCGCCACGTCCAGCTGCTGCAGCGCCTTGTCGTTCATGAAGAACATCGCGTAACCATAGGTCTGGCCGCCTGCCTGCAGACCGAATGACGCGCCGGACGTGCTGTAGAAGGCGACCGCCTTGCCGCCCTTGATCAGTGCGCCGTCGCCATGCTGGCCGCCGATGCCCAGGCCCGCCTTGGTGACTTTCGGAAAAACAAGGACTGCGTGCGCTTTGGCGCCCAACGCTTTCGCCGCCGGCACCTTCGCATAGAGTGTGGCCAGCGCCGCCTGGGAATTCTTCGCGAGGTCCGCGGCATCGTCTGCGAAGATGGGAGAACCGGTTACGGCGACCAGCGACACGATCACGATCATCCCGACTAAAATTCTGGCTGACATATTCAAGCTCCTTGGCTTCTTCTCGTACTATCGAGCACGGCGTAGCGACCAACCGGCACCGTGTCACCGCAGCAGCGAAGCAGGCTCAGCTTGTCCAGGCAGATCGTGAGCATCTCAGCCGACGCCACCATCACGCGCACCCCGCGGCGGCGAACGCGTTCTTGGCTGTCGCGACGCCGAGCAACTCCGAATCGACGGTCGGAACGAGCACGTCGATCCGATGACTCCGGCTGAGATCGAGGACATGCGCGACGAAGTGCGGATCCGCGCCGGGCAGCAGTCGATGACCTTCAGCCGCGGGGGCGAGGTACAGGCCGGCGGCATTCGGATCCATGTCGGCCGCGTGGATGACGTACGGCTCGCCCCGGACCGCCTTGATGAAGGAGACCGCTGCGGCGCCGCCCGTGCCCGTGAGCAGCACTCGCTGTCCCGGGGCCGGCTCCGTCATCGCATTCCTGGCCGGCATATCGCGTTCACCAGCCGTAACCAAACTTCAGATACACGCCGCGGTTGCCTTCGACGCCGGCCGCGTATTCGAGATTGATCAGCATCCGCTCGACGGGCTTGATGACGAAGTGAACGCCGCCACCCCAATCGGGGTAGACAGTTCGCTCGCTCGAGGCGGTGCTGCCCTGACCGTAGAGGCTTGCTACACCAGCGAATAGAGTGGCACCCCATCGTCGGCCGAAGGCCAGACGCTCTTCGGCTTCGAACGACGACATGTACGGCGCGAGATACTCGCCGAACTTGTAGCCGCGCAGGACGACCGACGCCTGCGCGCCCGAAGGGGCGTCGTGTGTCAACCAGTTGTACTGTCGGAACGCCAGGACGTTGCCGTCACCGTGTGGCCAGAAGGCTCGCCCGTCGATTCGATAGGCGCCGAACGTCGATGCTCCGCCAAGCGCCTCGCTGTAGGCGAAGTTGTTCACGTTCAGGTACCAGCCGCCAGTCGGCATGTCCGGGTTGTCCCGCGAGTCGTGCATCACGACGGCGCCGAGCGCGGCCGACTTGAACCCCTTGACACCCAGCGTCTCGAGTGCGAGATCGTCCTGCGCGGAGTCGCCGAGCACCTGATAATTCGTCGCCGTGCCTTGCGCACCGATGAACCAATCACCCGTCACCCGGTAGAGATATCTGCCCGATCCGGCCTTGAGGTCGTCATTGGTCTTGAGCGGCTGTCCGGTGCCGAGATAGTCGTCGTAGTCGTTCTTGATGTACCCGAAGACGGCAATGCCGATGATCCGATGGTGGTCTTCGTGAAACGAGGTGCGGGCAAATGCGGCGGCGACGCTGGAGTGCGTCGATGTGTACTGGTAGGTGACGCCGAACATTGACACCTGGCTGATGGGGTCGAATTGATGCAGGTACGCTCCCATGGCGCCAAGGGACGTCCCCAGTTTCGGGCTGGAAGAGACCACCGGCACCAGCAGCCAGGGCGACGACTTCGATGCCGATTGCTGGTCATCAGCCGCAGTGCTCGGAGGGTCGGCAGGCGCCTCCGCGCCTGCCTGAGCACTCGTCTGCTGTCCCGCACCCGCGACCAGCGGCACTGCCGGAAGCATCAGGGACGTCAGCGCGAATCGGAGAACGACTCGTCGCCACGCGCGACCACGTTGACGCTCACCCACCGGTTAGAGCAAACCGACTTTTTTCATCTCGGCTGCCGCACCCGCCGCCAGTTCGCGGACGAACGCGTCAATCTTCGACGGATTGGTCGTCTTGCTCTGCCCCGCCCACAAGAGCTTGTTCTGCTTGAGTGAATACACGAGCGTTTCGACGGTGACGATGGTGTCGGTGCGGATGTCGGTGGCTCCGCCCCACGCACCGCCCCAGCCGTAACCGTAGTACCCACCCCAATACGGACCATACATCGGTCCGCCGTACATCGACATCGACGTGGTGCTGCTGATCTCCTGCGACTTCGCGACCGGACGCATGACGACCACGCCGGTCGCCCCGGAGGCTTCGATGGCCGCACGCGCCCTGGCTTCGTCGCGCACCATGTCCTCGGTCACGATCGTGTAGCCGGCAACGCCCTGCGCACCCTGGGCGGTCACCGCTTTCGCCAGCGCATCTTCACCGGAGCGGCGCATGGAGATGTCCTTGGTGACGACGATGCCGACGACTTTCTGGCCTTTGAGAGAGGTAATCGGCTGGGCGTCTGGCGCGCGCCAGCTTGACGTATAAGTCGTCGTTGCGCATGCGCTCACACCAATCGCAGCACAAACAATCAGCGTACGTGGGACACGACGAAACATGGAATCTCTCCTTGACGAATTGTTCTACTTGCCGTCTTCGAGCGAGAGAATGAAGGCCTCGGTCCAGGTGATGTCCATCCTGTCGCCGACCTTGACCTTCTCCAGCGCCTTCTTGTCTTCGACGCGGCTGCTGTAGGTCCAGCCGTGCGGTCCGGTGAACGTGATCGACGGCGCCGCCTGATCGATTGCCGTGATGGTGGCCGTAATCGTGCGCTGATGCGAGAAGGTGGCGGCCGGCCGGCCTTCGGCTTTGACGAGACCCGCGGAGGTCGTGTCCACGGCCTTCTCGCCCGGCGTCTTCAGGCGCAGCACGATGTTGTCGTAGTACTTGGCGGTGATCTTGTCCCCGACCTTCAGCGTGTCGAACCGCTTGATGGTGTCTGGAAAGTAGAACACGTCGTAGGTGCCGTCCGGCCTTTTCACCGTGACTTCGCGCGTCGCCTTCTCGATTGCCTCGACGCTGGCAGTGACCGTTTTCGTTTCGCCGGGAATGGTCTTGGATTGCGCTCCGACCGGGACCGCTGCCAGAGCCAGTAGACCGATCGCTGCGAACGTGCTGAACATTTTCATGGGAACACTTCTCCTTTTCGTGTCCTTTTTCTTGCGTTTGCCTGCTATCGTCGTCGTCCGCCGCCCCCGCGCGGCGCGCTGCGTGCGCCGCCGCCCGAAGGCTTGTAGCTGCCCGAGCTCGTTCGCCCGCCGCCAGTCGAGTTGTAGTCTTTGGTTCGCTGCGCGCCTTCGGATCGCGCGGCCGAGTCGCGATTCAGCTGGTTGACGGTGGCCGAATCGGCTCCCGATCGAGCCGTCGAGGCGCGGTCTTTCGCGTCGGACGCGCGCTGCTGGTTCGTGGGCGACGGCGTCGCGACATCGTTCCAGCCACCGTTGCCATTTGACTGCTCCCAGCCGCCGCCGGATTCCTTTCGATAGACGTTGCCGTCGCGGCCGGCGTAGACATCACCGCTGCCGGTCCGCGCGACGCCGCTGCCGCCGGGTCCCGGCGTGTTGCGGGTCGCCGCGGCGCCGCCACCGCTGCCCTGCGTGACACGGGTGGTGGCCCCTGTGGCCCGGTTGGTATAGCGCGACGTCGACGCCCACTGGTCGCCGCGCGCGACCGCCGTCTGTCCCCAGCTGCCGTACACATTCGATCCCTGTCGGGTCGTGCCGACCGCGCCGGTGCGTGGGTTGTACGCGGAGGCGGCGCCGCGCGCGCCGCCGGGACCCCAGGCAGCCGCGCCGCGCGAGTAGGTTCCGGTCCTCGGGTTGTAGCGCGCGCCCACGCCGGCGCCGCCGTACGGACCGTACGCCGAGACGCCGCGACTGTAGGCGCCCGTCCACGGATTGTACGAAGCGTGATAGCCGTAGGTCGGATAATACGGGCGGTACATCGGGTAGTACCCGCCGTAGCCGACGTACGGCGGATAGTACCAGCCACTGCCCCAGACCACGCAGCCCCACGCGATCATCATCCCGGTGTAAGCGGCCGCCGCGACGTACACGGCGGTGTCGTCGTGATCTTCCTGCACCGTCACGTAGGTGACGGTGTGCGAGGGCGAGCTGGCCGGAATCGTGTAGATTTCGCCAGGAACGGAACCGGTGGCCTCCCACGGGCCGGTCGGGCTCGTTCCCATGAACCAGACGCCCTGGAAGCACATGTAGTAGAGATCGCCGACCTTGATGATGTCCTTGTCGGTGTTCGCTGCCCGCTGCATGTTCGTCGTCTCGATCGGCTGGAACTGCGGCGTGCCGCCGTCGTACTGCACGTCCGGCGCCTTGACCTGCTTCTTGTTCACGGTCGCCGTCTGAGGCACCTGCGCCAGCAGGACGGCCTCGGCGGCCTGGTCGGTGCCCGGGACCGACGCCAGGACGCGCGAGCGGTCGTGCGAGAGCGGAATCTTCTTGAAGTCTTCGGGCAGCGACTGTGTCGCGAACGTCCAGGGTCCGGTGAAATCAGGCGCACTGAACCAGCGGCCCGACACCAGGAAATACACCGGGCCGCCCTTGCCCATCCTGAACACGTCGCTATCCGTGTTGTTCACCCACAGCAGCTTGGTGGTGCCGACCACGAGATAGCTCGGCGCGCCTCGCAGCAGAATCAACTCCGCGGGCTTTTCGCTCACGAAGACCTTCGGCATGTCCGTCGAATTCAGTGACTCGCCCGGGAGTGCCTGCTTCACGTCTTTCCAGTTGCCATCGTCCGGCAGTTTCTTGAAGCCGGCCGGCAGCGTATCGACCGGTTTCCAGGGGCCGTTGACGTCGGTCGCCGTGAGCCAGCTCTTCTCGTAACGCAGGAAGAGCGCCTGGCTCGACGTGTCCTGGAACAGATCCCAGTTGGTGTTGACCGCAAACTTCAGGTCGTTTCCCTGGATCGGGCTCCAGATCGGCTCGCCGTCGATGTTCACGAGGACAGCCTTCGTCGTGCTGTAGAAGACCGGCGGCGGATCGGCCTTCACGTCAACGAGGTTCTTCGGGATGATCTGGCTCTTGTCGACGCCCGCGAGCACGCGATCGAGCGCGATGACCAGCGCGCCCTCAGGGATCAGCTTGATGAGATCGGCGACAACGAGCTTGTGCTCGTCGGGGGACAGGCTTGGGAAATTGGACTCGGTGATTTTCGCGTCCGTGAAGTTCACCAGCCGGGCGTCGATCGCGACCGAGGTGCTGGCTTCGAGCTTGATGCTGCCCAGCCCCGGTTTGGCAGCGCCCTTCGCCGCGAACGACACCGCCGCGTAGAAGACGATCTTCTGCTGTCCGTCCCAGCTCGCAACCTGCGGCTGAAAAATCCGCAGCGCGCCGCCTTCTGCCGTCGTGTAGTCGCGCGGCCAGCCGCCGTCAACCTCGCGAGCGCGCGGCCGTCGCAGCGGCAGGTTTGGCCGGCGTGGCGCTGACCGGTTTGGCGGGCGTCGCGGAGGGCTGTGCCGGCGTCGCGCCGGCAGGTTTGGACGCCGGCGCCGGCGTCTGCGCCTCGAGCAGCGGAGTCATCGGAGACAGGCACACGCTGGCCGCAGTCAGCAGCGCGACAACAGGACGGAACGTTCGGGGTTGAATCCGCATGTGATACCGCTCGATCTGAAACCGACCCGCAGCACGACACACGCGCCGCCGGCTGTTGACTTTGAGCACGCTCCGTGCCGCCTCCGGGACCGCCGCAGCGTGCGGCCCCAAAGGGCTCGGACCGAGAGAATCTAACCGAATGACTGGCAAACTGCCAGAAACGGTTCCTGGCGCGAGGACGCGGCACGAGCTCTTCCGGGCCTGTGACATCCGCTGTCGAGGCCAGACTCCGGCCGTTCGGAGTCTCGGACAATGCTCGGAGGCTCAACCGGCGAGCGAACGCACTGAATCGAGCCCGCACAGACGCGTCATGTGGCAGCCGTCTTGCTCGTTCCCGCTGAACCGCAGCGGTACCGGGACGTTCATGAACGGGCGCTGCACCACAAACCTCCAATGCATGATATCAATGCGCGTAATATCGCAGACACTGCGAAGTTCGTCCCTGGAATTTGTCTCTGGAAAAGGAGAAGAGTCATGATCCGACATCGAACCGTCATCGTGGGAATGGCCCTGCTGACACTGCTGGCCGGTCCTGGAGTCCTGCGTGCGCAATCGCAAACCACGACCCAGAAGACCAAGGGCTCGGTCCATGTCCAGAGCGCCAGGATGACCGGAGTCGTGGACTGGATTCAGGGCAACACGCTGGTCGTCAAGATGCGGCCGCACGGCGACTACCGCGTGTTCGTCGTGCCGGCGGATCGCGAGTTCGACATCGACGGACAGATCAGGCACATCGGAGATGTCAAGCGTGGCACCGTCCTGACCGCGACCGTGATGACGACGACGCAACCGGTGACGGTTCGCACGACGAGTTCGCTCAGCGGCACCGTGGCGTGGGTTCAGGGCAATTACGTCATCCTGACGCTGGAGAACGGCGAGAACCACGAGTACCACGTCCCGGCGACGTTCAAGTTCGTCGTCGACGGCAAGCCTGCGTCAGTGTCGGAGCTCAAGACGGGCATGAAGGTGTCGGCCACCAAGATCGTCGAAGAGCCGCACACGGAGATCTCGTCGAAGACCACCGTCACGGGCACGGCACCAAAATAGGTCGCCTGTCGGGCGTGGGATTCCGCGCCTGAAATGGCGGCAGCGCGTCGGCGCTTCCAGGTGATTACGAAATCGATCTGTCGGTACTGGCGCCATCGCGGCCTTGTGGCTGGCTGCGACGTTGACGACCGTACCGCACGAAGTCACATTCGCGCAGCAGGGCGTGGGGACTCAACCCGAGCCGGTTCAGTTCGGCGGCTCCTACTCGGCGCTCGACGCGCGCCGGCAGCACCTGGTGGACGATTTCGTGGCGCGCTTCGGTGCGGTCACCAACACCAAGCCGGCGCCGGGACCGTTCTACGACGAGCAGATTGCCATGTCGTCGAAGACCACCTTCGACGCCATCACCTACGCGCTCGCGCGGACAACCCTCACCGATGCTTCCGGCCAGCGTCTAGGTGATGCGCTCGACCTGATCGAACACGTGGAATCGATTCACGGGCAGATCGACCACGCGTCGGGCGACCATCAGTTCCGGATGTACGCCGTCCTCAAGGAGCGCACACTCGACCTGCTCAATCGCGCTCAGGAGTTCAAGCGTGAGGGCGACAACACCGTCTATCACCACGGCTACCCGATCAACTACCGGCAGAACGGAGGCGCGCCGTCCATCCAGATCTCGCTCGCGCGCGACGGCCGGCGTGCCGACATCGACGTCGACTACCGCTCGTCGAGCTTTCCGGCGGCGCTCTTCAACGGCCATCTGACGGCGGCGAATTCCGATGTTCGGGCCGGCAACAACTACGACCGCTTCACCGGCCGCTGGAGCGGCTTCCAGAACTGGTGGCGAACCTTCTTCGGCGTCGGCGTGAGCGGGTCGCCCGACAACACGCCCGACCAGCGCTCGCAGATCCTTCCGAGGACGCCACGCATCGGCGATCAGGAGATGGAAGTCATGATGCAGGACTTCCTCAAGGCCTGGCTGATCGAAGGCAACGTTCCCGAGGCCATGGCCTACGTTTCGCCGCACGCGTACGCCTGTCTGGCTGAAAACAGCGACGATCCGTTCACCGTCGATCGCGGCACCGCTCCGTTCGTCATGAGCAGGAACCTCAAGGCCGCCTACGATCTGCTCGGTCCCCACACCTCACTCGAAGGGCTGACCGTCGGTGTGCGGCTGACGCGTCCCGAGCTGCGGCTCGTCACACAGCCGCACCATGCGCAGTACGTGATCTACTCGGTGCCCGACGATGTGGCGACGGAATTCAACTGCGAGAGCCACCTTCGGCTGGGCGATCCGAAGAAGTCCCGACGCCGCTACGGCAACTATTTCGGTGCGACCTTCAACGTCACGGCTCCGGCTGGCAAGGGCCACTCCGTCGCCCTGTTGTGGGCCCGCGACGATGACTACTGGAAAATCGTCTCGTGGAAGGCGGAACCGGCCGGCGACGATCGGGGACAGCCGGACGAGTCGCCGGCGGTCAAGACGGTGAAGATCAAAGCCGACGATACCCTGGTCGCGGCGGCGCGCGGCTTCCTCGAGAGCTGGCTGCTTCACAAGGACTACGACGCGGCGTTCCGGTACGTGTCGCCGAAGGCATACGCATGCTACGACCTGCTCCGCGGTCCCGATCAGCCGGCGGCTACCTCACCCGAGGACGCAGGGCAGAAGATCCGCGCCAATCTCGAAAGCGCCGGCGTGCAGATCGGCGAGCGGCGCAGCGTGGATGATTTCGTCGAGGGCGTCCAGCCAGTCCATGCCTCCATTCGGGTGATGGAACATCGCTACTCGCGGACGTTCGCACTGGGCAGCCTGCCCGAGGCGCTCGCGGAAGCGTCCGACTGCTCCTTCCGCGCCCGCGGCGGCACGTTCAACGGCGATCCGAATCCAGAGTACGGCAACGCGTTCGGCATGACCGTCCGGTTCAAGACGGTCGGCGGTGAAGCGCCCGTGCTGCGGTTGCTGTGGCGGAAAGATCCCGAGGCCTGGCGCATCACCGCCTACGGGATCGAAACGCCCTGAGTTAAGAGAGCAGCCCGCCGCGCAGGACAGTGACCGCCTGACCGCCTGCATCCACTCCGCATCACGATCGTCCGGCAGGACGCGCACCACCGCAGGGTTTCCGGCGAGGGAAATCAGCACACGTAACCAGGAACGTCGCTGCTGGCGTCAAGGCGCACGATGTGGCTATCATGCCGCCAAGCGGAAGCCGCCACAGGGCCGGCATTGCCCGGGAGCAGCATCATGGCTGTATCAGCTTCGAGACTGGTCGTCGGTGTCGTCATTGCGTCAGTCGCCGCGGCCGCTGCCGCAGCCGTCGTGAGCACCGCGGACCTGCCGCGCGGCGCCACCGACTGGCCGAGCACCAACTACAATCAGACCGCCAACCGCTACAGCCCGCTCACCCAGATCACACGGCAAAACGTCAGCACGCTGCAGCGGATCTGGAGCATTCATCTCAAGCCCGCCGGCTTCACCGGCCCAATGCGGGAAGACGAAGCGATTCCCATCGTGATCGGCAACACGATGTACCTCGCCTCGCCGTACGGCGCGGTCATCGCGCTCGATGCGACGACCGGCGCCGAGAAATGGCGTTATCAGCTTCCCAACAACGACCTGCCGTCCAAGCGCGGCGTGGCGTACTGGCCTGGCGGAGCCGCCAGCGGAGGCGGCCTCCCGCTCCCGGCATCGATCGTCTTCGGGTCGACGACCGGCAAGCTGTACTCACTGAACGCGGCGGACGGCACGACCAACGACTGGTTCGGCGAGAACGGCGTGATCACGCTCAAGACGCCGGAGGTGATGCAGACAGGGATGAACGCGGCCTACTCGCTGCTGTCTTCGCCGACCATCTACAAGGATCTGATCATCACCGGCGCGGGCACCGGCGAAGGTCCCGGCGGTTCCAACGGCGGCGCCGGACCAGCAGGCGATACGCGCGCCTGGGACGCGAGGACCGGCAAGCTGGTGTGGACGTTCCACACCGTGCCGCGGCCGGGGGAGTTCGGCTACGACACCTGGGGCGCCGACAGCGCGAAGAATCGATCCGGCGTCAACGTCTGGGGCTATACATCGCTCGATGCGGAGCGCGGCATCCTCTACATGCCGCTCGGCGCGCCGAACAACGACCGCGTCGGCATCGACCGTCCCGGCAACAATCTGTTCTCATCGTCGGTCGTCGCGGTCGACGCGAACACCGGCAAGTATCTCTGGCACTTTCAGCTCGTGCATCACGACATCTGGGACTACGACACCCAGTCGGCGCCGCTGCTGGTGGATCTGCACCGTAACGGACAACTCGTTCCCGCCGTCATCATCGTCAACAAGACCGGCTTGATGTTCACGCTCAATCGCGTCACCGGCAAGCCGATCTTCGCCATCGAGGAGCGGCCGGTGCCGAAAAGCGACGTGCCCGGCGAACAGACGTCTCCGACGCAGCCGTTCCCGGTGAAGCCCGAGCCGCTGACGCAGAATACGATCTCCCGCAACAATCTCTACAAGGGCGAGCCGCAGCACCAGTCGTATTGCGAGCATCTGGTGGACGACAACAACATCAAGCTGGGCGGGCCGTTCATGCCGATCGCGCTCAACCGGTACAGCATCTCGCCGCCCGGACCCGCCGGCGGCATCAACTTCTGGGGACCGTCGTACGATCCCAAGCTGCACCTGTTCATCTCGAACACCAACAACATTTTCCAGCCGATGCGCCTCGTCAAGCGGGACGACGGCAGCTACGTCAATTCCGGACCGCTCGCCGGCACTCGCCGCTTCGGCGATCCGGACCGGCATCTGCTGTGCGGGCCGACGCCGTGGGGCGAACTGGTCGCGGTCAACATGGACACCGGCGACATCGCCTATCGCAAGACGCTTGGCGTCTCCGACATGTTGCCTGCCGGCATGCAGGACACCGGCCGCCCAAGTTCCGGCGGCGTCATGCTGACCGCCAGCGGCCTCACCTTCGTCGGCGGCACGGATGATTTCAGGTTCCGCGCCTTTGCGACCGCGACCGGCGAGAAGCTGTGGGAGATCAAGCTGTCCTCGTCGATCGAAACGACGCCGATCACCTATCAGGGCGCCGACGGCCGGCAGTTCGTTACCGTCGTGAGCACCGGCGGCGGACTCACGGGTTCGCAGGTGACCAATGACGAGATCATCGCCTTCGCGCTGCCGAAGCAATAGCCACCTCGTCTGACGCCGGACGTTCTCGCTCAGCTATCGCGCATCGGCACGATCCTTGATTGACAGCCGTCATGGCTAAATCACGTTGGGGATTGTGCTCGGAGTGCATGTGGTGGCAGCTCGAGCCTCGCGCGCGAACCAGCGCGCACACGCTCGGGTTGTGCATCGACGAGAAGCTGCAGCCGTTCCGGCTGCGTGTCTCCGGCGATAGCGGCTGCAACCGATTCATGGACGGTGAACCGGCGCGCGCGAAGGGCTCGTCCACCGCGCCGCCGAAGGCGCGGCCGGTTCGATAGACTTACCGATCCTTCGAGTAGCCCGCAAAGGTGAAGTCGAAGGCTTGCGGCGCGCCGCCGGGCGTGAACGCGATGTGCAGTTTCAGGTTCAGCGGCACCGTCGCGCCGGCGATCGGTACTTCGAGCGCGCCGGCGACCGGGCCGCGCGCGAGCTTCATGGGCGCGCCAGTCTCCTGCCCGTTGCTGTCGGCTCTGGCAACCGTGCCGGAAAATTCCGCGGGAATCGGCCTGGTCAGGTCGTCGTAGAAGTAGACGCGAAAGACATTCGGCTCGAAGAACGCGCCTTCGACGTGATGCCACTGATCCGCGGCCATGAACAGCATGCCGCCGTGACGCGGATTGTGATCACCGTGCGGCACCCGTTCGTAGGACTTGATTCGGGCGCTGCCATCGGGACACGAGCCCGGCGTCAGCTCGCGAACGGCGGGTTCTCCCTTGCAGGTGAAGACGAGCGCCGCGGTGATCGGTACAAGCGGCGTCTTGTCGACCGGACATGTGCCAGGACCTTCGCGGATCAGCTGCACGCGAAGGCACGAGTAGGCGGTCACGAATCGCCTCGGGACGAGCGCCGCACCAGATTTGGGACACTTGCCCGGCTTGTCATCGATGACTGACTCCTCGCCCGGCGACAGGCAGACGTACGAAAGCGCCGGGAGATCGGCTGTCGCGGCAGCGGTCGACGCCGTACCGACGACATGAACGCCATACAGCGTCGTGACGTCGCCGTCGTGCACAGTGGCCGCGATGCGGTCGCCCTTCTTCAGCTGAGCGAGCACCTCCGGCTTGTCCACACGAAACGCCATCGTCATCGCGCCCATCCAGCCCTCGACCTTGTCGCCGTCGACGGTCACCGTACGCGCACCCGCGTCAACGCTCTCGACCCTGCCGGTGAAGGCATGACTCCCAACTCCGTTCTGCCGGCCTTCGATGCGCGCCGCCGCCAGCACAGAGCACATCGCCACCGCCATCGTCGTCATCGCACTGAATCGCTTGAGCATCCGACCTCCACCTGTCATTCAACCACAGTGCGGGTCTAGTGGTCGGCTCTGGCAGCAACGCAATGACCAGCTTCGGCGCCAATGTCGTGGCCGGCTTGGCCGGTTCAGCCTGCCGTTGAGTCCGCCTGAGGGCGGACACTACAGGTTTTGAGAAACGGCGCTAGAATCTCGCTCAGCCGGCAGGTCGCCGGTGCCGCAACGAGGTCGAGCGATGAAGAAACATCGGCAGTCCCGCAGAGAATTCGTCACTCGTACGGCCGGAGGGTTCGCCGGACTGGCGGCGGCGCCCTGGCTGGGCGCGCGGGCGGCCGCGACACCATTGCAGGCGGGTCGCCCGGCCGCGAACGATTCGCCGCAAGCCGACCTCATCGTCATCAATGCCAAGGTTTACACCGTCGACGGACGGATGCCGCGGGCCGAAGCGTTTGCGGTCAAGGCGGGACGCTTCCTCGCCGTCGGCAGCACCGCCGACATCAAGGGGCTGGCAGGTCCGAACACCCAGACCATCGACGCGAAGCAGATGACGGTGGTCCCGGGATTCATCGATTGCCACAACCACGCGACCGGCACGGTACTGCTCTACGACGTCCTCGTCGGCAATCCCTACGAGGTGGAGTTCGTCACCATCCGCAGCATCGTGGACAAGCTGCGCGCGAAGTCGAAGGAGCTGCCGCCCGGCACCTGGGTGGAGGGGTATTTCTTCGACGACACCAAGGTGAAAGACAAGCGCGAGCTGAACGTGCACGATCTCGACGAGGTGTCGAAGGATCATCCGGTGGTGGTGCAGCATCGCGGCGGCCACACGTCGTTCTACAACACCAAGGCGCTCGAGATGGCCGGCATCACCAAGGACACGCCCAATCCGCCTGGCGGCACGTTCGATCGCGACGAGCAGGGCGATCTCAACGGCCGCGTCACCGACCGCGCCCGCGGCGCGTTCAGCAAGGCCGGCACGCGCGAGAAGTTCACGCCGGAGCAGACGCTGCAGCGCGAGCGCGATGGCCTCGCGTTCATCTCGAAGCAGTTCGTCCGCTACGGACTGACCAGCGTCCACCACGAAGGCGGCGACCTCTTCGCCCTGCAGCAGGTGCGCCAGCGCGGCGATCTGCTGCATCGCGTCAGCTACGAAGCCAGCGGCCGCGTGCTGGAATCGATGATCACCGGCGGCATCTCCACCGGCTTCGGCGACGAATGGATCCGCCTCGGCGCGACATCCGAACACACCGTCGACGGTTCGTTCTCCGAGCGGACGATGGCGCTGAGCGTGCCGTATGTGGGGATCACGCCGCCCTACAAGGGCAACGTCACCGAAACGCAGGACGACCTGAACGCCTGGATCGAGCGCGTGCACCGCGCCGGCATCCAGACCAACTGCCACGCCAACGGCGACGTGGCGATCGACATGGTCCTGACCGCCGTCGAGCGCGCGCAGAAGCTGTTCCCGCGTGCCGACTCTCGGCCCAAGATCACGCACTGCACGCTGGTCAACGACGATCTGATCCGGCGGATCAAGGCCACCGGCACCATACCCGCGGTGTTCACGACCTACGCGTACTACAACACCGACAAGTTCCACTTCTACGGCGAAGACCTGATGAAGCGCAGCATGGCGTTCCGTTCGTTCCTCGACGCCGGCATTCCCGCCGCCGCCGGCTCGGATTTCAGTCCGGGGCCGTTCGCGCCGCTGATGGGCATCCAGGGCATGGTGACGCGACGGGGCTGGGACGGCGAGACCTGGGGCCTGAACCAGCGCATCACCGTGGACGAAGCGATCACGCATCAACACGATCAACGGCGCGCACGCCTCGCGCGAGGAGGCCATCAAGGGCTCGATTACGCCGGGCAAGCTGGCGGACTTCGTCATCCTCGCTGACGATCCGCACACCGTCGATCCGGAGAAGATCAAGGACATCCAGATCGTGCGTACCGTCGTGGGAGGATCGACGGCGTACCAGGCGTGAGCATCCCGTCCCCGGCGTCGCTGCTGTCGAAGCACCGCCTCGAAGCGCTGTCGGACGGCATTTTCGCGGTCGCGATGACGCTGCTCGTCATCGAGCTGAAGGTGCCGAATCACGGCATCAGGACGTCAGAGGCGCTGGCCGAGGCCGTGCTCGGGCAGCTGCCGACGTTCGTGGCCTGGGCGATCAGCTTCTTCGTGCTCGCGATCTTCTGGACGACTCAGAGCCGGCTGTTTCACTTCGTCAGCCGCGTGAACGAGCCAATGACCTGGCTGATGCTCGCCTACCTCGGACTGGTCAGCCTGATGCCGTTTGCGTCGGCGCTCGGCGGTGAATATGCCGGCGTGTTGTTCGCGCAGATCGTCTACTCGGCGCACATGATCCTGCTGTCCACTTTCTCGCTGCTGGTGGTTCGGTACTTATGCCGGCATCCCGAACTATGGGCCAGCGAGGTGCCGGCGCGGTTCTATCACGGAGCGCGTTTCCGGACGCTGTCGTTGATGGCCGTCGCGGTGGTCGCGGTTCCGATCAACGCTGCCGCACCAGGGTTCGGATCGACGGCGTTCATC
Source organism: uncultured Acidobacteriota bacterium (assembly GCA_963711765.1). Lineage (GTDB taxonomy): Bacteria > Acidobacteriota > Vicinamibacteria > Vicinamibacterales > CAVVIG01 > CAVQFC01. The sequence goes on from CAVQFC010000003.1 coordinate 271,636, forward strand.
CTGATGTTTCCGCTGACCCGTATCGGCCGGCGCCTCGAGCGCGGCCAGTAGGTTTGTTGGAGTCGTGTCCGGCTCGAGCCGGACTTCGCGTGGTCCGCCTGAAGGCGGACTCTACATGCGAAACCGTCTAGTCTTCCAGCGCCTGACGCAGCGCGACGAACGCGGCCAGCATCTCCGTGTAGCTGAAGTGTGCGTTTCTGCCGCTCGGGTTCGGCAGGACGAACACCTTCGCGCCCTCGAACCGCTCAGGGCGCGGCCCCAGCGCCACGCGTTCCTTCGGCTTGACGCCGAAGACCGATCGGAACAACGTGACGCCGATGAACGCCACGACCTCCGGCTTCAACCGGCGGACTTTCCGGCGCAGGATCCGCGCGCCGGCCACGTACTCGTCGCGCCCGAGCGTGTCGATCCCCGGCGTCGCCCTCGCGATCAGGTTGGTGATGCCGAAGCCCCACTCCGGCAGACGGCCGTCTTCTTCACTCTGAATCGCTTCGGGAACCAGCCGCGACTCGAAGAGCAGTCTCCAGAAGCGGTTCGAATGACCCGCGAAATGGTGGCCGATCGTGGCCGAGCGGATGCCAGGGTTGATGCCGACGAGGAGCGCCCGTAATCCAGGCGCGACTTGATCCTTCAACAGCATCGAGCGCATTTCGGCAGTCAGTCGCTTGTGGGTTAGCATGTCCCGGCGCATGAATTCGCAGGCGGGCTACTACGAATCACGATTCACCTACGATCATCGTCGCGATGTCGTCTGGAGCGAAATCGTACGCGACCTGGCCCGTCGCCAGCTGATCCCATCGGGTGGCGTGATCGTCGAACTCGGCGCCGGGTACTGTCACTGCATCAACCAGGTGCAGGCGCGGCGGCGCATTGCCGTCGATCTGAATCCGGACTTCGCACAATACGCTGCGACCGGCGTCGAGGCGCTGGTCCAGCCTAGCGACGCGACCCTTCCGGTGGAAGACAACAGCGTAGACACCGTGATCGCGAGCAACCTGTTTGAACACCTGACCCGCGAGCAGCTGACGCAAACAGCCGCCGAAGTCCGGCGCATTCTCAAGCCTGGTGGTCAGCTCGTCGCCATTCAACCGAACTACTACTACTGTTATCGCGAGTACTTCGACGACTACACCCACGTATTCGTGTTCACCCACAACAGTCTGCGCGATTTTTTTGCCGCCGAGGGGTTCAATCCGTCGTTGATCGTCCCGCGATACATCCCGTTCTCGATGCGCAGCCGCGCGCCCAAGGCGCGGCTGCTCGTGTCGCTGTACCTCAAGAGCCCGATCCGGCCGTTCGCGAAACAGATGCTGCTCGCCTGGCGGAAGCCGATGGCGTCGTAGACCGGCCGCCTGTCTCAGCCGTGGCCGTGGTCGAGCGGCGGTAGAATGGCCGCCATGAACTGGCTATTCAAAGAGGAACCGTCGAACTACAACTTCGACGCGCTGGTGAAGGACAAGAAAACGGTCTGGAGCGGTGTCAGGAACCCGGTCGCGCAGCGCCACCTGCACGCGGTGAAGAAGGGCGACCGCATCTTCTACTACCACACCGGCGACGAGAAGCAGATCGTCGGCATCGCCAAAGCGCTGGCCGACGCCTACCCCGATCCCGACGATCCGGACGGCAAGGCCGCGGTCGTCGATGTCGGGCCGGTCAGGAAGCTGGCGCGGCCGGTGACGCTGAAGGAGATCAAGGCCGATCCCGTACTTCGCCGACTTCGCGCTGGTCAGGATTGCGCGCCTGTCGGTGATGCCGGTATCAGACGACCAGTGGAAGCGGATCGAGAAACGAGCGGAATAGCCGCCATGTACGTGTAGACGACCGGCGTCAGGTACAGCGTGATGAGCTGCGACACCATCAGCCCGCCGACGACCGCGAGGCCGAGCGGCCGCCGCGCTTCGCCGCCGGCGCCGTAGCCGAGCGCGATCGGAATCGCCCCGAGCAGCGCCGCCATCGTCGTCATCATGATCGGGCGGAAGCGGATGAGGCAGCCCTCGAAGATCGCGTCGGCCGGCGTCTTGCCGTGGTGACGCTCGGCCTCGAGCGCGAAGTCGATCTGCATGATCGCGTTCTTCTTGACGATGCCGATCAGCATGATCAGCCCGACGAACGAGTAGATGTTCAGCTGGTTGCCGAACAGGTAGAGCGTGACCAGCGCGCCGAGCCCGGCCGACGGCAGCCCCGAGAGAATCGTGATCGGGTGGATGTAGCTCTCGTAGAGCATGCCGAGCACGATGTAGACGACGCCGATGGCGACGAAGAGCAGCAGGCCGAGGTTGGTCATCGACTGCTGGAAGATCTTCGCCGATCCCTGAAAGTCGGTCGTCACCGTCGGCGGCAGCAGCGCCGCCGCCACCTTGTTGATGTGATCGACGGCTGCGCCGAGCGACACGCCCGGCCGCAGGCCGAACGACATCGACACCGCCGGCAGCTGGCCGACGTGGTTGACCGACTGCGGCCCGACCGTCTCCTTCAGCGTCACCACCGACTCGAGCGGGACGAGCGTGCCGCTGGCGTCTTGAACGCGATCTTCTCGAGCGAGTCGGCGTGCTCCTGGTAGTGCGGATCGAGCTCGAGCAGCACCTTGTACTGCGCGGCGCTGCCGTAGATGGTCGACGACCACTGCGGACCGAAGCCGTCGTAGAGCGCGCCTTCGATGTCGCTGGCGTTCAGCCCGACGGCCGCGGCCTTGTCGCGGTCGATGACCATGTTCACGCGCGGGCTCTTCATCTGCAGGTCGTCGGACACGTCCTGCAGCTCCGGCAGATCGCGAGATCGCGGCTTCGAGCTTCGCGCGCCCAGTCGTACAGGATCGATCGTGTCGGCGCTCTGCACGGTCAGGTTGTACGAGCTGTTGCCGCCGTGTCCGCCGATCTGAATCGCCGGCGGCAGGCTGACGAACGCCCGGAAGCCGGGAAAGCGCAGCAGCTGCGGCCGAATCGCCTGGGCGATCTGCGGCGGCGCTCAGCTGCCGTTGACGCCGCGGCTTCAGCTGCACGTTGAAGCGCGCCAGTGTTCATCGAGCCGAAACCGCCGCCGGTGCTGGCGAAGAACGTATCGACGTCGGGGTTGGCGTTGATGATCGCGGCGATCTTGCCGGTGTAGTCCACCATGTCGTAGTACGACGTGCCCTGCGCCGCCAGCACGTTGATGTTCAGCGAGTCGTTGTCCTGGTCGGGGATGAATCCCTTCGGCACGATGTCGAACATCGCCACGGTCGCGACCAGCACCGCGACGAACACGCCGAGCATGACCGGGCGGTGGCCGCAGCACGCCGCGCAGGCTCCACTCGTAGACGCGGTAGCGTGCGCTCGAACAGGTTCTCCATGAACCGCGCAAACCGGCCCTTGCTGTGCAGCGACGCCGCGTTCAGGAAGCGGCTGCACAGCATCGGCGTCAGCGTCACCGAGACGACGCCGGAGATCAGAATCGCCGCCGTGATCGTGACCGCGAACTCGCGGAACAGCCGGCCGAGGATGCCGCTCATGAACAGAATCGGGATGAAGACCGCGGCCAGCGAGACGGTCATCGAGACGATCGTGAAGCCGATTTCCTTCGAGCCCGTCAGCGACGCCTCGAGCGGCGTCTCGCCCCGTCTCCATGTGCCGCACGATGTTCTCGAGCATCACGATCGCGTCGTCCACGACGAAGCCGATCGACAGGATCAGCGCCATCATCGACAGGTTGTCGAGCGTGAAGTCGAGCACCTGCATCACGGCGAAGGTGCCGAGGATCGAGAACGGCAGCGCCAGCGCCGGGATCAGCGTGGCCGAGCCGCTGTGCAGGAAGGCGAAGATCACCAGCACCACCAGGATCAGCGTGATCAGCATCGTCCACTGAATGTCGCTGAACGCCTCGCGGATGTTCTTCGACCGATCGCCGCGGATCGTCAGGTGGACCGACGGCGGCAGCTCGCGACTGGAACGACGGCAGCAGCGCGCGCACCGCGTCGGTCACCTCGATGGTGTTGCTGCCCGGCTGCCGCATCACCTGCAGGTTGATGGCGCGGCGGGCGCCGGCCTTCGTGTAGAGCCAGGACGCGTTCTTGTTGTCCTCGACGTTGTCGAGGACGTTCGCGACCTGGCTCGAGCCGGATCGGCGCGCCGTTCTTGTAGGACGACGATGATCGGCTTGAACGCGTCGGCGTTCATCAGCTGCCCCTCGGCCTTGATGTTGTAGGTCGCGTCCGCGGCCGAACAGCTGTCCGGTCGGCAGGTTGACGTTCCAGTTCTGCAGCGCCGAGTTGATCTCGTTGAGGCCGATGCCCTGCGCGTGCAGCTTGTTCGGATCGACCTGCACGCGGACCGCGTACTTCTGCGCGCCCTGCACCTGCACCTGCGAGACGCCGCTGACCATCGAGATGCGCGGCGCGATCATGGTCTCGGCGTAGTCGTCGAGCTACGACATCGGCACGTGTCGGACGTCAGGCCGAGATACATGATCGGCTGATCGGCGGGGTTGAACTTGCGGAACGACGGCGGCGCCGGCATGCCGGCCGGCAGCAGCGGCATCACCGCGGCGATCGCCGTCTGCACGTCGACCGCGGCGCTGTCGATGTCGCGGTCGAGATCGAACTGCAGCGTGACGTTGCGTGCTGCCGGTCGAGCTCGACGAGCGTCATCTCGTCGAGGCCGGCGATGGTCGTGAACTGACGCTCGAGCGGGCTCGCCACCGCCGACGCCATCGTGCCCGGGTCGCCGCCGGGCAGGCCGGCGCCGACGTTCAGGGTCGGGAAGTCGACGTTGGGCAGATCGCTGACGGCGAGCGCGCGATACGCGATGATGCCGAACAGCGCGATGCCGAGCATCAGCAGGCTGGTGGCGATCGGCCGCTTGATGAAGACCGCGGAAATGTTCACCTGTCGATCGTAGCGCTCGCATGACGGACGGTCGCGTAGTGTTCGCGCAAGAAGTCGCGAAGGAAATGGTCAATGTCACGACGTGTCGTGCGACGTCACGCGCTCGACACGAATCGCGATGTATTGATGGGATGGTCAGTGTCTCGGCGCGCAACTGACGACCGACCTGATCGACCTGGTCGAGCAGACGGAGGATGTTCTCGCCGAGGATGTTCTTGACGTCCGTCTCCGAGTAGCCCTTCGCGAGGAGCGCGGCGGTGATCTTCGGGAGCTTCGACACGTCCTCCATGCCGTCCGGCACCGTCGAACCATCGAAGTCTGAGCCGAGTCCGACGTGCGTCGCGCCCACCAGCTTCACGGCGTGATCGATGTGGTCGATGATGCGCTCCCACGACACACGCGGCTGTTCAGCTTGCGGCGCTTTTCTCAGGATCGCCTGATAGAGATCCTCGGACAGAAACTCCGTGTAGTAATTGATCATGACGACGCCGCCCTTCGCCGCCAGGGCTTTCACCATGTCGTCGGTCATGTTGCGGGGATGGCCCGACAACGCGCGCATCGACGAATGCGACGCCACCAGCGGCGCTTTGCTGGTTTCCATCGCGTCCCAGAAGGTCTTGTCGGCGACGTGCGAGATGTCGACCATCATGCCGAGACGATTCAACTCGCGGACGACATCCTTGCCGAAGTCGGTCAGCCCGTTGTGCACCGGTTTGTCGCCGGACGAGTCGCTCCAGTTGGTGTTCACGCTGTGCGACAACGTCAGGTAGCGGACGCCCAGCCGCTGATAGTCGCGCAGGACCGACAGGTTGTCGTCGATGATGTGGCCGCCTTCCATGCCCATCAGCGCCGCGAACTTGCCTGCCTTCTTCGCGGCCCGCACCTGCGCCGCCGTCGTCGCCAGAACAATCTGATCCGGATGCTGTTCGGCGAGGCGATGAACGTTGTCGATCATCACCAGCGCCCGCTTCACGGCTTCCGGACCCGTGACCGTCCCGGCCATATAGATCGAAAAGAAGGCGGCGCTCAGGCCGCCTTCCCTGATCCGCGGCAGATCGACCTGATTCTCGTCCTTGTCCGGTACCGGCTGGTGCCGCTCCATGAAATCCCAGCCCGGCCGCCCCAGCATCTGCGTGGTGTCGATGTGCGTATCGACGACGATGGCCTCGCGGTGAATGCGGGCGGCGCGGGCTTCGAGGGACTCGGCCCGGCCGGCAGCGTTCTTCGTCGCCGGCGCCTGCGCCGACACCACCACAACAGCCGAGAGAGCGGCGAGCGCGACAAGCGATTTGAGCATGACCTACTTGTTCTCTTTGAAGCCCGCCGGGACCGCCACGTCCGCCGGCGACACGTCAGTCACCACCTTGAGCACTTCGGTCGTGCTGGTCATCACGGTCGAGCGCGGGTTGCTGCCATCGTCGCCGGTGGCGGCCATCTTCTTCGCCGCCGCCTTCTTCGCGAACGCACCCATCAGGCCGCTGACCGTCGCCGGCGTCTTTGACGACGACGTGCTGTCTGTCTGTTTCGCCTGCGCTTCCTGTGCGACTTCCTCGGCCGACTTCACGCCGTCCATCGTCGTCACCGTGGAGATTGAGGTGCCCTGCATTTTCGCGCCTTCGGTACGCATCCTCGCGAGCGCCGGCGCCATCAGCGGATACATCGCCGTGGCGGCGGCCACTTCGTCTGCGGATGCGCCCGCAACCATCGGCCCGAAGAGTTTCTGCGCGTAGCGGATGTCAAACTCCTGGATCTCTTTCATCGCCGCGATCGTCGGTGTCAGCCACATGTCCGACGTCAGCACCATACCGCCGCTCTCTTCGAGCTTCTTGCCCTTTTCGCGCAGCGTGATCGTCATCACGACTTCGTGGGTGTCGAAGCCGTTGATCACTTTCTTCTGGCCGGTGTCCTTCACGTCGAAGTCGATGTCGATGTTGTTCTCCGGCGGAGGCGAGGCCGGCGTGCTGGCCTCCTTGGCCTCCCTGGCCTCTTCCTTCTGCGCGTTGTCCTGCGCCTTCTTCTTCGCGTCTTCCATGCGCTGGCGCAACTGCGCGAACGTGGTGACCTTGTAGCTCTTCTTCTTCAGGTCCAGGTCGTAGACCTTTTCCTCGGCAAGGTCGATGATCTGGCCGGTCTGGTCGCCGATGGTCGCCTTGCGGTCGCCCTTGACGGCGACCGAGGATGTCACGCCCTCCTTGGCGGCCTTCCCGCCGAAGATGTGCACGACACGGCCAAGTGCGCCCGCGAATTCGACGTGCGACTTCTCGTCCGCGCGCACGTCAGCGCGAACCGCCTGCGATGCGAGCAGACAACCGATCAGGGCGACAGCGGAACTGGTGCGAATCCGATGCATACGATCTCCTCTCAAGGTGAGCGGTGCGATTGTACTCTCCACACCAGCCCGGTGACGATCAGGAGGGCCGGCGACCACGCCAGCGTCAGGCGTCCAAAGCCGATGCGCTCGAACAGGAATCCGCCGAGGGCCGGGCCGACCAGCAGGCCGGCGCCCCAGGCGACGTTGTAGATTCCGTAGGCGACCCCGAACGAACCGACGCCGGCGGCCGAAGTCGCCTCGGCCATGTAGGCGAGCGACGGCGTGATGATGAGCGCGACGGTCGCGGCTTCGAGCACGAACAAGGCGATCGCCGAGGGGTAGCTCCAGATCCGGCTGACGATCGGCAGCACACACGCCACCAGCATCAGGCCCGCCATCGTCAATCGGCGTCCGCCGAATCGGTCCACGAGGCGCCCGTAAATGGGATGCAGGATGGTCGTGGCCACGGCAGCAGCGCCGAACACGAACCCGATGCGCGTTGGTCCGATGCCGAGCTTCGCCGAAAGAAACAGCGGCAGCACCGGTTCGAGCATCGTGATCGTGGAGGCGGCGGCGACCACCGCGGCCGCGCATGCGGCGACCGCGGGCACACGAAGCACCGTGGCAATCGGCACGCGAACAACCGATCGGCGGGGAAGCGGAATCTCGAGCCAGGCAAAGGCGAGGGCGGTGGCCACGGCCAGCGCCGCCACGAACAGGAACGGCAACCGGATGCCGCCGGCTTCGTACAGCCAGCCGCCGAGCGTCGGCCCGAACATGAACGCGAAGTTGGTGCCCGACATCACGCAGCCCCATCACGCGGCCGCGTTCGTCCGGGCCGTAGAGATCGGCGATCAGCGCGAAGCCGACGACCCAGGTGACCGCGTCGGCGGCGCCCTGGACCAGACGCGCGGCAAAGAGCCAGGGCAGCGTGCGCGAAAACGCGAACAGCACGGTGGCGGCGGCGAGCACCAGCATCCCGCCGACCAGCGGCAGGCTGGCGGCCGATGCGATCCGAGACCGCGCCCATCGGCATCGAGACGGTCAGCAGCGTGACGCCGAACGACGCGAACAGCAGCCGATCATCGTCGGCGACGCGCCGAGCCGGCGGCTCAGATCGGGCAGCACCGGAACCGCGATCGAGTAGGCGACGATGTCGGTGAAGGTCGCGAGCGTGACGAGCGCGACGGCGGTGGAGCGGGAACTGCGAATGGAGGCCATGAAGACCGCGTACGCATTATCACGAAGACACGAAGATCACGAAGATCACGAAGAGATTCTGTACGAATCAGGCGTCGTGAGCTTCGTGTTCTTCGTGCCTTCGTGATGAAGTTCAGCGGCGACGTTTCAGGACAGCAGGCATCCGAGCGGCGGGACGGTCAGGCGCAGCGACTGGTCGAAGCCGTGCGCGGCGATCGGCTCGGTATCGAACGCCGCCGCCGTTGCCGATGTTGCTGCCGCCGTAGATCGACGGCGTCGCTGTTCAGCAGCTCGGCGTAGCGGCCCGGCTCGGGCACGCCGATGCGGTAGCCGTTCGCGCGGCACCGGCGTGAAGTTGAACACCATCACCACGAAGTCGCGGCGGTCGCGCGCGTAGCGCACGATCGAGACGACGCTGTTCTCGTTGTCGTTGCAGTCGATCCAGCGGAAGCCGCCGGGGTCGAAGTCGCGCTCGTAGAGCGCGGGCTCGGCCGGAGTACTGGCGGTTGAGATCCTGCACGTAGCGCCGCATGCCCGGCGTGCGCGGAGTCGTCGAGCAGGTGCCAGTCGAGGCTGCGATCGTGGTTCCACTCGCGCCACTGCCCGAACTCGCTGCCCATGAACAGCAGCTTCTTGCCGGGATGGCCGTACATGTAGCCGTAGAGCGTCCGCAGGGTCGCGTGCTTCTGCCAGACGTCGCCCGGCATCTTGTCGAGCATCGCGCGCTTGCCGTGCACGACTTCGTCGTGCGAGAACGGCAGGATGAAGTTCTCGGTGTGCATGTAGAGCACCGAGAACGTGATCAGGTTGTGATGCCAGCGCCGATGGATCGGATTCTCGTGCACGTACTCGAGCATGTCGTGCATCCAGCCCATGTTCCACTTGTAGGTGAAGCCGAGACCGCCCAGATGCACCGGCCGGCTGACGCCGGGCCACGACGTCGACTCCTCCGCCGCGGTGATCGTCCCGGGATGCTCGCCGTGCGTCAGGCTGTTCAGCTGCTGCAGGAAGCCGATCGCGTCGAGGTTTTCGCGGCCGCCGAAGCGGTTGGGAATCCACTCGCCGGCCTTGCGCGAGTAGTCGAGGTACAGCATCGACGCGACCGCATCCACGCGCAGGCCGTCGACGTGATACTCCTCGAGCCAGAACAGCGCGTTCGACAGCAGGAAGTTGCGGACCTCGTTGCGTCCGTAGTTGAAGATCAGCGTGCCCCAGTCCTGGTGCTCGCCCTGGCGCGGATCCGCGTGCTCGAACGAGCGCGGTGCCGTCGAACTGCGCGAGGCCGTGCGCGTCCTTCGGAAAGTGTCCGGGCACCCAGTCGAGGATGACGCCGAGCCCGGCCTGATGACACGCGTCGACGAACAGCTTGAAGTCCTCCGGCGGACCGAAGCGGCTGGTCGGCGCGAAGAAGCCGAGCACCTGATAGCCCCACGAGCCCGAGAACGGATGCTCCATCACCGGCAGCAGCTCGATGTGCGTGAAGCCCATCTCCTTCACGTACGGCACCAGCCGCTCGGCCAGCTCGCGATAGGTGAGAAAGCGATTGCCGTCCTCCGGCACGCGCGCCCACGATCCGAGGTGCACCTCGTAGATCGTCATCGGCTGTCGCCAGCCACGCGCCTCGCTCCGGCCGCGCCGTCATCCACGCGCTGTCGTTCCAGTCGATAGCGCGAGATGTCGCGGACGATCGGCGGCGGACTGCGGCGGCACCTCGAACGCGACGCCGAACGGATCGGTCTTCTTCAGAATCGCGCCGGTCCGGGTGCGAATCTCGAACTTGTACTTCTCGCCGTCCGGCAGGTCGGGAATGAAGATCTCCCAGACGCCGCCGGGTGCGAGCAGGCGCATCGGGTGGACGCGGCCGTCCCAGCCGTTGAAGTCGCCGATCACGCTGACGCGGTCGGCGTTCGGCGCCCACACCGCGAAGTGCACGCCGGTCGTCGAACCGACGGCGATCCGGTGCGCGCCGAGCTTGTCGAAGATGCGGTTGTGCGTGCCTTCGCCGAACAGGTGCAGATCGAAGTCGGTCAGCACGCGGCCGTAGCGGTACGGATCGTCGATCTCGATCACGTGATCGTGCGGATAAGTGATTCGAAGGCGATAGTCGGATGGATCGCTGGTCCGGCTGAAGCCGGACACTACCGGCACAACCGCGGCATCGGAAACCGACGTAGTGTCCGCCTTTAGCCGGACCTGCTCGCCTCGCTGGACCTGGTCGAGATCCACCTCGAACACTCCCGCCGGATGGCGCTTTGTCATCGGAAGCAGCGCGCCGGTCGAGACCAGCCGCAGCTGCATCGAGACCGCCGCCGGCTGAAACGCGCGGACGATCGCCGTCGTGCGGCCCGAGAATCGAAAAAGGATCGCAATGGGCGCCGCCCGCCAGCGCCGCGATGGCTGAGTCGAGCGCGCTGACAGGGCGGACCGGAGGCATGCAGGGATCTTATCGGCTTTGGAGTGGAAAAAGTCCGGCTAAAGCCGGACACTACATGGCGTCACTCCGGCTGAAGCCGGACACTACATTCGTGATTCATTCGAGGACTCATGCCTAAATCCAGGAGTTCCATCGGACGACGTCGTTTCATCAAGGCGGTGCCGGCCGCCGTCGCCGCCACCGTCGCGTTGCCGGCCATCGTCGAAGGACAGCGCGGCGGAGGCGCGCCGCCCCATTTCGGCAAGGACGCGTTGAAGTGCGCGGAACAGCTCGACGGCGTGACCTTCACCGACGCCGAAGACGAGATGGCCGCGCCGAGCGTCAGCCGCAACCTTGATAGCTACGAGGAGCTGCGCAAGATTGACGGTGCCGCTCGATACGGAACCGGCGATCACGTTCCGCCCCTACATGCCCGGCAAGCAGCCGACCGGCAAATCGACACATGGCGCGAAGATCGCGGTCGCCAGGGCGCCGGCCGTGCCGGTGACGCCGGGCTCCCTGGAAAATCTGGCCTTCCAGCCGATCACGACGCTCGCGTCGCTGATCGAGAGCAAACGGATCACCTCCACCGACCTCACGAAGATGTACCTCGGCAGGCTGAAGCGATACGGCGATCGCCTGCACTGCGTCGTCACGCTCACCGAGGAACTCGCGCTCGCGCAGGCCGCCAACGCCGATCGCGAGATCAAAGCCGGCAAGTACCGCGGTCCGCTTCACGGCATCCCGTTCGGCGTGAAGGATCTCTTCGACACCAAGGGGATCCGGACGACGTGGGGCGCGAAGCCGTACGAGCACCGGATCGCCGAGGTGGACGCGACGATCGTCGAGCGCCTCCGCGACGCCGGCGGCGTGCTGTGGCGAAGCTGTCGATGGGCGCGCTCGCGCAGGGCGGCGTGTGGTTCGGCGGATCGACGCGGAACCCGTGGTCGCCCGACAACAGTTCCAGCGGATCCTCAGCCGGACCTGGCTCGGCGACCGCCGCCGGCCTCGTCGCCTTCGCCATCGGCACCGAAACGCGCGGCTCGATCATCTCGCCCTCGTCCACCTGCGGCGTCGTCGGATTGCGGCCGACCTACGGTCGCGTCAGCCGCTACGGCGCGATGGCGCTCAGCTGGACGATGGACAAGATCGGACCGATGTGCCGGAGCGTTGAGGACTGCGCGATCGTGTTCAATGCGATCTACGGGAGCGACGGGCGCGACGAAACCTGCGTGGACGCGCCGTTCAACTGGAATCCCGAGACGCCGCTCAGCAGCCTGAAGATCGGCTACATCGCGAGCGAGTTCGACGCGATCGGCGGGCCAGGCGGCGGCGGTGGCGGCCGCGGCGGTGTCAGTCCGGAAGAAGCGCGTCAACGCGCCGAGGAGCGCAACCGGCTGCTGAAAGAGGCGCTCGATGTGTTGCGCGGCGCAGGCGCCAAGCTCGAGCCGATGACGCTGCCGGATTTCCCGACCAACGCGATCGGCTTCATCCTGAGCGCTGAAGCGGCGGCGGCGTTCGACGATCTCACCCGCAGCAAAGGCATCGACGAGCTCACCGAACAAGGTCCGGGCGCGTGGCCGAACACGTTCCGGTCGTCGCGGTTCATTCCCGCAGTCGAGTACATCCGGGCGCAGCGGGCACGCACGCTGCTCGTTCGACAGATGGACGCGCTGATGTCGAAATACGACGTGTTCCTGTCACCGACCGGCAGCGCCAGCCTCGGCATCACCAACCTGACCGGACATCCGGCCGCATGTCTCAAGGCCGGCTTCGTGAACGGGCTGCCGCAGGCGCTGATGATCACCGGCCGCCTGTACGACGAAGCCAGCGTGCTTCGCGTGGCGCTGGCCTACGAACGGGCGACCAAGTGGCACACGATGAACCCGCCGCTCGACGACAACCTCAAGAATATGAAGACAGCGGCGAATCGGGCGATCGCCGATCGGGTGATCGGCGAATGAAATGGCGATCGCCGATCACACTTCGCCGATCGCCGATTCTTATTTCTCGATCGTGGCCTTCTTCACGTAGTCCAGTTTCGGAAACGACGCCTTCAGGTAGACGTTGCCCTGCGACTGGATGCTGCCCTGGTTCGGCTTCTCGCCGGCGTCGGCGTTGATCTTATCCACCGCGTCCATGCCGGAGACGACCTGGCCGAACGGCGCGAAGCGCTGCGAGTCGAGGAAGCTGTTGTCCTTGTAGTTGACGAAGATCTGCGTCGAGCGCGAGTTGGGCGCGCTGGTCTGCGCGAAGGTCACGTAGCCGCGCTTGTTGCTCTCCTTGACTGGATCGTCCTTGATGCTGGCCTTGAACTTCGCCTGGACCGCCGGATCGGCGGCGATGCCGAACTGGACCATGAAGTTCGGCACGACACGGAAGAACCGTGCCTCGTCGTAGAAGCCGGCCTTGACCAGCGTGTAGAAGTGATCCGCAGCATTGGGCGCCCAGGCGCGGTGCACTTCGACCACGAACGGCCCGGCGCTCGAGTCGAACTTCACTTTGTAGGTCGCCGGGGCCGTTTCGTCGGCCTGTCCGAACGCGGTCAAACCGAGCGCTCCAACGGCGAGTGCCGTTGCCACAAACTTACGGATCATGCTTTGTCTCCTTCGGAAAAATGACCGGTGCCATTCTGCATTCTGCATTCAGCAGCCTGCAATGTTCATGTAGTTTACAGGTACAGCGTGCCTTCGCCCGCGAGTACCGCCTCGCCGCCGACCCGCACGCTCGAGATCTGCCCGGCGGTGAGGCCGATGGAGATGTGCACATGGCTTGGCCGTCCCATCTTCGCGCCCTGCAGGCTGAGCATCGCGTCGGCCTTGCCTGCTGACGCCAGGCCGTGCCGGACCAGGTAGCACCCGAGCGGACCGCTGGCGCCGCCGGTCGCCGGATCCTCGTCGATGCCCAGCCCGGGCGCAAACATGCGGCTGTAAGCCGTCGCGCCCTCCGGCCCGGGTTCGGTCGAAAACAGGAACACGCCGTGCGCGGCGGATTTCGATGCGCGCAGGAGCCCGCCGATCGCCGTGCGATTTGGCGACGCATCGTCCACAGCCTGCCGCGTCTTCAACGGCACGAACACGAACGGGACGCCGCAGCTGATCGCCTGCACCGGCGGTCCGGTGTCGAGCAGGGCCGACGCCGGCAGCGAGAGTGCCCCGGCCGCGAGACTCGCGTCCGCGATCGGATCGCTGAAAACCGGCAGGCCCTGCGTCATCCACGCGAAGCTGAGGTCGTCGCCGTTCCATGTGAGCGACACCGGTGTCGGACCGACTCCGAGGCCAAACACCAGTCCTGCACGGGCCGGATCGATCACGCCCGTCACGCGCGAGCGCGAACGTCGTGCCGATGGTCGGATGGCCCGCCATCGGCAGCTCCTCGCCCAATCGTGAAGATGCGCATGCGCACGTCCGTATCCGCGCGCTCCGCCGGCAGCACGAACGTCGTCTCCGAAAAATTCATCTCCTTCGCGATCGCCTGCATCGTCGCTGACGACAACCCGCGACCGTCGAGGAACACCGCGAGCTGGTTTCCGCCGAAGAGCTCGTCGGTGAAGACGTCGTAGTGAAGGTAGCGGTATGATTTGGCCATGCTATACGCGCATTTTACGACGAGCGACGGCAAGTTCACGGTCAAGCTGTTCGACGCGGAGGCGCCGAACACGGTGGCGAATTTCGTCGGGCCTGGCGGAGGGATCGAAGGAGTGGACCGATCCGCGGACCGGCCAGAAGGGGAAGAAGCCGTACTACAACGGCACCGTCTTCCACCGCGTCATCGACGGCTTCATGATCCAGGGCGGCGATCCGCTCGGCCAGGGCACCGGCGGTCCCGGCTACAAGTTCGCCGACGAGTTCCACCCGACGCTGCGCCACACCGGCGCCGGCATCCTGTCGATGGCCAACAGCGGGCCGAACACCAACGGCGGCCAGTTCTTCATCACGCTCGCCGCGACGCCGTGGCTCGACAATCGCCACAGCGTGTTCGGCGAAGTGGTCGAGGGCATGGACGTGTCAAGAAGATCGGATCCACAGCAGACGAGCAAACCCGGAGACCGGCCGCTGAAGCCGATCACCATAGAATCGGTGGTGATCGAGAAAAAGTGAGAAGTCTAACTTCCTGCCGCGGCGCCGCGGGTTAAGCGCCAAAGCGGCGCAGCAGTGCGGCGGCCTCGCGATGATTCTTTTCCGTCGCCAGCGACAGCGCCGTCAGGCCCTCGTTGTTGGCGGCGGCGACGTCGGCGCCCTGCGCGACCAGCGCCTTGATCGAATCGAGGTTGGCGTTGGCGGCGGCGAGGTGGAGCGGCCGCCAGCCGGCGGCGTCGGGGCCGTTGACGTCGGCGCCCGCGCCGATGAGCAGCCCGGCCACCAGTTTGTGATTGCCGGCGAGCGCGGCGTGCAGCGGAGTGTTGCCGTTCGGGTTGCGCGAGCGCGGCGAGACGTCGGGATCGCGGGCCAGCAGCATCTCGACGATTCTCGCGTGGCCGAAGAACGCAGCCAGATGCAGCGGCGTCCAGCCGTCGCCGCTGAAATGGTCGAGCACGGACGGATCGTCGGCGAGCAGGCGTTCGACCCGTTCGACTTCGCCGGCCGCACACGCTTCGAACAGCGACAATGCGGCGCCGCGGGCCACGAGCAGGTTCACAATTTCCTTCTGGCGATGATAGACAGCGGTTAGGATCGCGCTTTCACCCGTTCGGCTGCGCGCGTCGATGAGCGTCGGGTCGCCCGACACCATCGCCTTCACGCGTTCAAACTCACCAGCCTTAATCGCGTCAATGAAGGCGGCGCTACTGGAAGTGGCTTCCGGCATGCTCCGATTCTATCCCGGCCGGCCGGGTCTGGCAGGTTTGCTGACGGCGGGGATCGCTGCGCTGTTGCTCATGAGCGGCCGCGTCAGCGCCCAGCCACCGCAGCCCGCGCCCGCCGATCAGCGACCGCCGCTCGGCGCGACGCTCACCGCCGACACCCTCGGCATCCTGCCCGTCGCCGAAAGCATCTTCTCGCTCGCCGATACCGTCGTCCCGGACACGATCGTCGATCGCATCGAGCCCGGCGCTTCGAATCCGGGTTCGGCCGCGCGCGTCGGCGCCCACGGCAGCAGCTGGACGCAGACCACGTTCCGTGTCGGCGATGTGGACATCACCAATCCGGTCGGCAACGGCGCGCCGTTGCTGATTCCCGGCGTCGAGTCGTGGGACAGCGTCGAGGTCGCGACCGGCCTGATGCCGATTGACGTCTCCGCGCCGGGCCTGGCGGTCACGCTGATGCCGCGGCGACCGGCATCCTCTGAGTGGATGCGCAGCCTGCAGTTCATCGGTTCGCCGCCGGCCTTCAACGCCGGAAGCTCCAGCGCATCGCCGCCGGCGATCTCGCGGGTCAATTCGTGGGCGAACGCGGATCTGTTCCTGAGCGGACCGGTGGTACCGGAAAAACTCGGCGCGCTGGTGTCCGCATCCTGGACGCGCTCGACGCGGTTCGATCGCAGCGATCCGGTCACGCTCAACAGCAGCCTGTCGTCCGCGTTCTTCAACCTGATCAGCACGCCGACCAAAGTGGACGAAATCCGGATCGTCGGATGGGTGCAGCGCGGCCGCGACGCGGCGCCCGACGGACTGGTGTACGGTCAGCCCGACGCCGCTCAGCACAACAGCGGCCTGCACCTCCAGAGCGCGTGGCAGCGGCTGCTCGGGAACGGCGACACCGGTGTGCGTCTCTTCGGCAGTTACACCATCGGCCGGCGATCGACCGACCTCCTGTCTCCCGGCTCACTCGTCGCCGACAGCGTCACCGGCGTCCCGATTCCCGATCTCCTCAACCCCGGCGTCGGCGGCGATCACACCTGGACGTTCGGCGGACGGGTGAACAAATCCATCACCACCGACGGCGGCATCAGGAACGACGTTGTCGTGGGTCTCGATTACACCGGCGCTTCGTCGAGCAATCAGGCGATTCCCCAGAGCCGCGTCGGGGAACTTGTGAATGGCATTCCCGCCCGCGTCTGGGACTTCACCGATCCTGTCGCGATCTCCGAGTGGCGTTCGTCCAACATCTCGTTCTTCGCGAGCGACACGGTCGCGTTGCTGCCGAGCCTGACGATCAATGCGGGATTCCGCTTCGAAGGCATCAACGGATCGACGGAGGGCGGCGCCACGCCGGTGAGATGGCGCAACGTCATGCCTCGCGCCGGCTTTCACTGGGCGATGCTCGACTTCTGGCATCTTGCCGCGTTCGGCCAGTACGGGCAGTACGCGCACCGGCTGCCGCTTGCGGCGCTTGCCTACGGCGACCCGGCGGCGCCGATCGCGAATGTCTATCGATGGACCGCAACGACGCCAGGGTTGCCGCAGCCGGAGGACATTGGTCCACTGGTCGAACGCGTGGGACCGGGAACCGGTGGCGATCCGTCGTTCTCGGCGATCGATCCTGGACTGAAGCGTCCGGTCATGCACGAAGCGGTGCTCGGGTTCGAAGCGCATCCGATCCCGACGGCGTTCTTCCGCCTCTCGGCGATCGGCCGGCGGGAGACCAACATTCTGGGCGTGGTCAACGTCGGTGTGCCGTTCTCGAGCTACACCACGGTCGCCGTCCCGGATCAAGGCGTGGACACGGTCGGCTCCGGCGACGATCAGACCTTGATCTTCTACAACCGTTCGCCGGCGACCTTCGGCGGCGACCGCTACCTGCTGACCAACCCGGCGAATCCTGCCGGAGACGAGTCGACCTTCGTTGGTGCGGAAATCGTCGGACAGCTGCGTCATCAGAACTTCTTCGTGATGGCTGGCATCACCGCGGGACGCTCGGAGGAGATTGCCGGCAACCGCGGGTTCGGCCCGCTCGAGAACGACGAAGGCGTGATCGGCGACGTCTACTCCAATCCCAACTCCGGCACCAATCCCGAGGGCCGCGTCTTCACCGAACGCGGCTACACCATCAAGACTGCGCTCACCTACCTCTTCTCACACGACTGGTCGTTGAGCGCGATCGGCCGTTATCAGGACGGCCAGCATTTCGCCCGCATCGTCGTCGAACCTGACCTGAATCAGGGCGCCGACTTCGCGCGCGCGTTCCGGAACGGACGCACCCGCTTCACCTTCTCGATGACGGTGGACGCGCGTCTGCAGAAAACGTTCAGCGTCGCCGATCACAAACTGACGGCGATGATCGACGCCTACAACCTGTTCAATCAATCGCTCGAGGTCGAGGAGAACTCCGTGACCGGACCGTCCTCGCGTCTCACGACCGCCGTGCAACCGCCGCGCGTGCTGATGCTCGGTGTCCGCGTGCCGTTTTGAGGTGACGGGACGGGAGGCCAAGTGCGCCTCCCGACGTGGGGGTGGGTGGTTTTTCATCCCGCAGAATGCGGAACGAGGTAGCGCTCACCAATAGAGCAAGCTGCATGCCGCTGGTATTGGGCTAATCGCCTTTCGGTATTCCTGAAGAAAACGGCCGATTTTCATGCGCCGCGGTCAATAGCTCGCTCGCCAGCTCGACCGCGATGGGCAACGCGATGCGCACAAGTGGTCGCCGCGTCCATCGCGATCGGCTGACGAATCCGCTCGTCGATCGGCACCCGGTCTACTGCTCACCGCTCAGCGTTAATCAGCGTCAGCTCGCGCTCCATCTTCGCCGGCGTCAGCAGAATCGCCTGTTCGTTGCCTGCGTCTGCCACGACCCGGGCCAGGAAGTAGCGACCGCCGAACTTTTCGAACACCAGATGGGGCCCGCTGAAGGTTTCGAGCGGCTCTGTCGGCTGCGCCAGCGTTACCGCTGCCGCTCGCCCGTCGGCGCTCTCCACCGACACGACCCCGGTCTCGTCCTCGACGCCCTGGACGGTATAGCTGCCCGCCGGCATGACCGTCTCGCCGACCACGAAGTCGAACGGCACCTTGGCGACAACCCGCGTTTGTGCGCTGGCGACCGACACACCGGCGGCACTGATCATCGCGGCGGCGACGATCACGCGTACCGCACTCCTGCTCATCCTGATCGCGCTGCTCATCCTGCTCATGACCTTCCTCACTCTCCTTCGGCGCTGGCTCTCTTTCAGGTTCGACGGAGCACAGTTGACCAAGTTGCGACCGGCCGGTGACACGCTGGTGACGCGATGTCTCGTCATGTGTGTATCGCGACGGCGCGCGACGATTTCTTCACGCGTTCCTGACGCTCACGCTCGTGCTCGATTGGGGACACGACGACATCGTTCGGCGACACGGCTCACGCGGATCATCTGGTGCGGCACTCGCATTTCTCCGCGTCACTGAGAAAGCCTCCAGCTCCTGCTTTGGCACATCGGTTGCGGAATTCACGAGCGGGCAATTGATCCCGCGACGTCACGTTTCGTCTCCGGAAGCCGGCGCAGTCGCACTCCTGACGAAACGTTGTCGAATTGCTTATGGCTTTTCGCGGGCGGAGGACGGTATGCGATCGATCGTGATGGCGGCAACTCTCACTCTCCTCTCAGCGGCGCCGTTGCTGGCGCAGTCCGAACGCGGTTACCTGACCGGCGCCGGCGGCTTCGCCACGACCTCGGAGACGACGTCCGGCGACTTTCTCATCGAAGGCGGCTGGCGCATCGCACCGAACCTGATGGTGTTCGGCAACATCGGCCAGTACCACAATCTGCTGCCATCCGACGTGCAGCCGGCCGTCGACACCACAACCGGACTGCTCTCCACCAGTCTCGGAATCACCGTCACCGGCACTGGCCGCGTGCCGGCGACATACTCGGTCGGCGGCCTGCGTTACCAGATTCCGATGTCGTCGCACTTCACGCCCTACGTCCTCGGCGGCGTCGGGTTCGCGCATCTCTCGCCCACCGCGGATTTCACGTTCACGAGCGGCGGCGCGCTGCCGGACGGCAGCACGGCCGCGACCGGCGCCAACGTCACCGCCGCACTGGTCACCGCCGGCGATTTCACCGCGCCGCTGTCATCGACCGCGTTCATGTACACGCTCGGCGGCGGCGTGCAGGTTCCGGTCGCCGCGCACTGGGCGGCGGACGTCGGTTACCGCTTCTCACGCATCGAGGCCGACGACCCGCTGAACGCGCAGGGCCTCACGTTCGGATTCGGCTATCGCTTCTGAACCAGGAGACACAATCATGTCCACGATCGCTCTCGTTCTGACGCTCGCGCTCGGGGCTCCGCCGGATCTGTTTTCGATTCAGACCGATCTTCAAGGGCTGTACGACGAGATCGGCCAGGCCGTGCTCCAGTTCGCGACGACCCAGGATGCCGACCAGTTCTACGAGGTGCTCTACACGCCGGACTGGGCGTTCGTCGATGCCGCGGGCCAGCGGCACGCGTGGCCGGAAGTCCGCGATCAGATCATGCGGGCGGCGCCGGTTGAATCGACCGAGCAGCCGATCCAGAAGCTCGCGCTGGTTCCCGGCGGGGCGGTCACCACGGTCAAGGCGTCAACCACCCGCGCCATCATCGACACCGAAGGACGCTACGGAAAGCGCGGCGAGTCCCACACGCTCGAGGAGACGACTACCTACCGGGACACCTGGGTCCAGGTCGGCGATAAGTGGAAGCTGAAGCTGCGCGAGCAGATCGGGCCGCCAAAGATGCAAATCGACCCGTCGATTTACGACTGATCGGCGAAGCCGACGAACAGGCGCCGCGCCGCCATTTTCCGGCGGCGCCGGCGCGTGTTTTCGCGCACAATTCGACGTCATGAGGATCTGGGCGTCTCTCGCCATCGCGCTGGCGCTGACCGCGGCGCGTCCCGCCGCCGCGCAAACCGCCGCGCCGCACGCCGCCGAGCATCACGAGTTCGTGATCGACAACTTCCACACCGAAAGCGGCGTCACGCTTCCCAAAGCGCGCGTCGTCTACGGCACCTACGGCCGTCTCAACGCGGCGCGGGACAACGTCGTGCTGCTGCCGTCGCACTACATGGCGAACCACCACGGCTACGAATGGCTGATCGGTCCGGGCCGCGCGCTCGATCCGACGACGCTGTTCCTGGTGGCGACGGAACTGTTCGGCAACGGCTTCTCATCGTCGCCGAGCAACACGCCGGAGCCCTTCCACGGTCCGCGCTTTCCAGTCATGACGATCCGGGACAACGTGGACGCGGTCCATCGTCTGCTGGTCGAGGATCTCAAGGTCACGCACGTGCGCGCCATCATCGGCTTCTCGATGGGTGCGGAGCAGGCCTTTCAGTGGGCGGTCAGCTATCCGACGTTCGCGGATCGCATCGTCGCCACATCCGGAACGGCGAAGGCATGGCCGCACGGCATCGTCCGCCTCGAGGGTCAGATCGCGGCGCTGACGACTGACCCGGCGTTCAAGGGCGGCGACTACACCGAGCCGCCAAGGAAAGGAATCGAGGCGTACGGCATGGTCTGGCTCGGCTGGCTGTACTCGCAGGAATGGTGGCGGCGCGAGCTGTGGAAAACGACCGCGCCCGAGCGAACGCTCGAGCAGGAGATCGACAGCCGCCGCAAGACGTTCTTCGCGAACAACGACGCCAACGATCTGATCCTGCAGGCGCGCACGTGGCAGAAACATGACGTCGGCACCACCCCGGGCTTCAACGGCGACGTCGAGCGGGCGCTGCGATCGATTCAGGTCCCGGTGTTGTACATGCCATCGGAAACCGACCTGTACTTTCCGGTCGGCGACGCCCGGTTCGAGGCCCAGTTCATCCCGCGGGTCTCGCTGCTGCCGATTCCGTCGTTGTGGGGCCACCCCGCCGGCGCCGGCGCCAACCCGGCCGATCGCGCGTTTCTCAACGACAACATCGGGCGCTTCCTCTCGGGCAACCCGGTCGGAGGTCCGCCGAGGCCGTAGTTGACAACGACGCGGAGAGGACGAAAATTGGCCTATGCGCAACCAGCACCTGGCGGCTTTCGTCGGATTGGTCACGGCCGCGATCGCGGTCGCGGTCCAGGGCGCCTCGACTCCGCTCCATGCCCAGGCACCTGGTACGCCGGCGGCGAAGGCGCCCGCCAAGCCGTACGTCGCGCCGCGCGCACCGGACGGGCATCCCGATCTTCAGGGCGTCTACGACGTGGCGACGATGACGCCGGTCGAGCGGCCGAGCGGCGTGAATCTGATCCTGACCGAGAAGGAAGCGGCGGCGCTCGAACAGTACGAAGCCGATCGCCAGGTGAAGAACGACGCGCCGCTCAAGGGCGATCGCGAAGCGCCACCGGTGGGCGGCGACACCTCGCCGACCAGGTCTTATCTCGAAGTGCTCGAGCGCGCCGGCGGCGGCGTGGTCGGCGGCTACAACAACTTCTGGCTCGCCGGCGGCACCAAGATGATCATCGTGGACGGTCAGAAGCGCAGTTCGCTGGTCGTCGATCCGATCGACGGTAAAGTGCCGGCGATGAAGCCGGAAGCGCGGCGACGAAACGCGGCGTTTCTGGCCGGCGCGGTCGCGCCGGACGCAGCCGAAGGCGCCGCATCGGGACCTCCCGGAGCGTTCGATGGTCCGGAGCTTCGCCCGCTCGCCGAGCGCTGCCTGCTCGGGTTCGGCTCGACGTCGGGACCGCCGACGCTGCCCAACTACTTCTACAACAACCTCAAACAGATCGTGCAGACGCCGACCTCGGTGATGATCCTCAACGAGATGGTGCACGACGCACGGGTGATCCGGATCGGCGGCCCACATCTGCCGCCGACCATCCGGAAGTGGATGGGCGATTCGGTCGCTCACTGGGACGGCGACAGCCTGATCATCGACACCACGAACTTCACGAACAAGACGCAGTTTCGCGGCTCGAGCGATCAGCTCCACGTCGTCGAGCGCCTGACCCGCACCGGGCCGGGCACGCTGCTCTATCGCTTCACGGTGGATGACCCGCAGACCTGGGATGCGGCATGGACCGGCGAATATCCGTGGAACGCGACCAGCGAGAATCTTTACGAGTACGCGTGCCACGAAGGCAACTATTCGCTGGGCGGGATGCTGCGCGGCGCGCGCGCCAAGGAAGCCGAGGACGCGGCGAAATCAGGAAAACGGTAGCATCAGGGCACGTTCGAGCTGCGCCGACGTAAACGGTTTGGACAGCAGTTGCGCGCCGCTGTCGCGGATGCGCCGCCGGGCCTCGGGCACCGCGGTGTGTCCGGACATGAAGATCAGCGGCAGTCCCGGCTTCAGCGCTCTCGCCGATTCCGCCAGATCGAGACCGCTCATTCCGGTCGCCAGCACGATGTCCGTCAGCAACACGTCCGGGGCGCCCGGTCCCTGCAGCAGCAACAGCGCTTCGGTCGCGCCCTCGACGACCAGCACACTGTGACCGAGATTTTCGAGCTGGCGCCGCACCACGTGACGCACGTCCGCTTCGTCCTCCACCACGAGCACCGTGCGCCTGATCGCCGGCGTGCCGACCGGATCGAGATCCACCGCTGCGGGTAACGGCTCGCTTGCGGCGAGCGGCAGAAACAGTTTGACGGTGGTGCCGCGGCCGACCGTCGAAGTGACGGTCACGGTCCCGCCGGACTGCCGCGCGAAGCCGTACACCATGCTCAAACCCAGCCCGGTGCCACGGCCGCTCCCCTTGGTCGTGAAGAACGGCTCGAACACCCGCGCCAGGACCTCCGGTGGCATGCCGCTTCCGGTGTCGTCGATCTCGATCAGCGCGTAACGCCCCGGCGCGAGATCGTCGTCGTTTCTCGGCGGCGCGACGATCGTCGCCGTGGACGTCCGGATCGTGAGCGCGCCGCCGCCGGGCATCGCGTCACGCGCATTCAGCGCCACGTTGAGCACCGCGGCCTCGAGCGCCGCCGGATCCGCGAACGCCATGCCGGCCTCGTGAGTCGCGGTAGTGGTGACCTGGATCGTGGCTCCCAGCGTCCGGCCCAACAGGCGGACCATTCCGCTCACGAGCTCGTTGACGCCCACCGGCTGCGGATTCAGCAGGCGCTGGCCCGAGAACGACAGCAGATGACTGGTGAGCTCCTTGCCATGGAGCGTCGCCCGTACCACGGCGCCGATAATCTCATCGGTCTGGGTCTGGCGGGGCAGCAGGATTCGCAACAGTTCCGCGTTGCCGAGGATGATCGCGAGGATGTTGTTGAAATCGTGCGCGATCCCGCCGGTCAGCTGTCCGACCGCCTCCATCTTCTGCGACCGGAACAACGCTTCGCGCGTCGCCGCCAGCGTCTCGTTCGCGTGCGTCAGCTCGGTGATGTCGTGCGAGATGCCGTAGACGCCGAGGATGGTCCCGTCGGGATCGCGGTAGACGCCTTTGGTCACGAGATAGGTCTGGGGACCGGCCTCGCCGGTTGCAGTCCCCTCGAACACCTGCGCTTCACCGGTCGCCAGCACGCGGCGATCGGCGTCGACGAAGTTGCGTGCGTCCTCCTCGGGATAGAGCTCGAAATCGTTGCGCCCGACGATGTCGGCGAGCGACTTGCCGATGAAGCGCACGAACGCTTCGTTCACCAGCACGTAGCGGCCGTTGAGATCCTTGATGAAGATGGCGTCCGGCGTCGCCTGGATCACCGCCTGCAAAATGTCATAGCTGTTCGGGATGGCCATCTGAGTCATGGCCATTATGGATGACGCCCGCTTGGTTCGTCTCGCGCGTCCGAGCCGCGGTGCCGGCGCGGATAGCACCGGTACTAACCGAGTGCGTGGCCAGGCGCGGCGCTGCCGGCCGGGAGGTCCAGCCGCGTCAGGGTGTGACTGAAATCGCCTGTCCCCAGAGCGGAAGACCGCTCTGGGCGTCATACAGCTGCACCGTCACCGTGGTCAGGACGGTCACCGCCGTGGTGGCCATCGAAAACTGAAACGTGGTGCTCGACGGCGGCACGATGATCGCGGGCACGCTGACGCTGGGATCGCTGCTCGCACCGAGCAGCTTCCAGCCTTGCGCGGGGCTCGGCCCCGAAAGCGTGCCGGTGCACTGAACGGTTGCGCCTCCGCTCGGAGTCGTGGGCGAACACGACACGACGACGATGCTGGGATAGGCGACCACGGTCAGCGTAGCCGACTGGGAGGCGCCGGCGTAATTCGCCGTGATCGTGGCGGTGGTCGTGGGTGGCGCGTTGGCCGTGTTGATCGTGAAGGTCTGCGAGGTGGCGCCGGGTGCGACGATCACCGTCGACGGAACCGTCGCGCTCGGACTGCTGCTCGACATCGCGACCACCGCGCCGGCATCAGGCGCGGGCGAGGGCAGGCTGACGGTGCCGGTGACGGCGAGCCCGCCGGGCACCGACGCAACCGGCACCGACACCGCGATCACGCCGATCGTGAAGCCGGCCGTCTGCGTGACTCCGCCGTAGTTCGCGATCACCGTCGCCGGCACCGGCGAGGCTGCGCCGGCGGTATCAACCTGGAAGGTCTGGCTGATGTATCCCGACGGAATCGTGACCGAAGCCGGCACGTGCGCGAGCGCGCTGCTGCTGGACAGCGCAATCGTCAAGCCGCCGGCCGGCGCCGGCGCCGTCAGCGTCACCGTGCCCTGCAGCGGCGCGCCGCCCGCGGTCACGCCAGACGACAATACGAGTGACTGCAGCGCCGGCACGGTCACGACCGTGACGGTGAGTGTCGCCGTCTCGCTGGCGGTCAAATAGGTGGCGGTAATCGTATCGGTCGCCGCGACCGCGGTCGTGGTGATCGTAAATGACTGGCTGGTGCTGCCGGCGAGAACGGTGACGGACGAAGGCACCACGGCCGCCGCGCTGCTGCTGGTCAACGTGACGGCGGCGCCGCCGGTTGGCGCAATGGCGGTGAGCGCGACGGTCCCGACCACATTCGTCCCACCGACAACCGTGGTGGTCGAGAGCGTGATGTTCGACAGCGCAGCGGTCACTGTCGCCGCCGTCGTCGTATTGCTGCAGCCCGGCACAACGACAACCAGGACGCCGAGCGCGCACGCGGCACACACGCGCAGCACGACCGGACGGAAGCAGCGGAAACCGACCATGACCGATGGTGGCCGAAAGCCTCGACCGTGGTGCGACAGCCGCGTGGCGCCGATGTGGCACGTCTGTGAAGAATCTTCGACGTAACATAGCCATTCAATGTCCGCATCTGCTTCGCCAGCCCTCGGCCTCGCCGCGCGCCCGCTGAATCGACAGGACTACCGCACCTTGTCGCTCGCGGCGCTCGGCGGCGCGCTCGAGTTTTATGACTTTGTCGTTTACGTGTTCTTTGCGCCGGTGATCGGCCGGTTGTTTTTTCCGGCGGCGATGCCGGACTGGCAGCGACTGGTACAGGTGTTCGGCATCTTTGCCGCCGGCTACCTGTCGCGCCCGCTCGGCGGGATCCTGATCGGTCATTTCGGCGATCTCCTGGGCCGCAAACGGATGTTCACGCTCAGCATCTTCCTGATGGCGGTGCCGACATTGGCGATCGGTCTGCTGCCCACCTACGCCACAATCGGCAGCGCGGCGCCGCTGCTGCTGCTCTTGATGCGCATCCTGCAGGGAGCGGCGATCGGCGGCGAGGTCCCGGGCGCCTGGGTGTTCGTCGCCGAGCACGTGCCGGCACAACGCTTCGGCCTCGCCGTGGGCACGCTCACCGCGGGCCTGACGCTGGGAATCCTGATCGGGTCGCTGATGGCCAGCGCGATCAGCGTGACCTTCGGCGCCGCGGACGTCGCCGCCTACGCCTGGCGCCTGCCCTTCATTCTCGGCGGCGGCTTCGGCCTGGTGTCGGTCTACCTTCGCCGATTCCTCGAGGAGACGCCGGTGTTCAGGGAGCTGTCGGCTCGACGCTCGCTGGCGCGCGAGCTGCCGCTCAAATCCGTCCTACGCGAGCACCGCGCGGCGACGTTGCTCGCGCTCGCCCTTACGTGGGTCCTCTCCGCCGGTATCGTCGTCGTCATCCTGATGACGCCGACGTACTTGCAGGACGTGCACCACATCCCCGCGACGCGGGCGCTGCCCGCAAACAGTCTGGCGACTCTGGCGCTGGCGATCGGCTGCCTGGTCTTCGGCTGGATTAGCGATCGCGTCGGCACGCGGCTGACGATGATGGTGGGATTCGGCGGACTGCTGGCGACCAGCTCCGCTTTCTACGCGATGCTCCCGGGCACCCCCGCGGGGATGGTGATCGGCTACGCGCTCACCGGCTTCTTCGTCGGCGTGGTGACGATGGTGCCGACGGTTGCGGTGCGATCGTTCCCGGCGGCGGTCCGCTTCACCGGCCTGTCGTTCTCGTACAACGTGTCGTACGCGATCTTCGGCGGGCTCACGCCGGTCGTGCTGCAGTGGTGGCTCAAGACAAACCTGCTGGCGCCTGCGTACTACGTCGCGGGGCTGGCGATTCTCGGATTCCTGCTGTCGTTTGCGCCGATGTCGGACAGCCGCCGCTGATTTCGTGGCGCGACCCTTTCAGGGTCGCGTGCGTTCATTCCTTGAGCAGTTCCGCGAATCCGTTGAAATCGGGAACGCGTTCGCAGATCGCTTTCATCGCCGCGGTCATCGGGACGGCGAGCAGCAGGCCCCAGATTCCCCAGATCCATCCCCAGAAGAGCAGGCTGACGAATACGGCGACCGCGTTCATCTCGCCGACGCGGCTCATCAGCCATGGCGTCAGGACGTAGCCTTCGAGGAAGCCAATCGCTACGCCGGCGGCGAACACTGCCGCGCCCATACCGATCGACCCAAATTGCACGAACGCCGCGAGCGCCGCGGCGATGACGACAAGGCTCGGCCCCACGATCGGTATCGCGAACATCACCGCCGACAGCACGCCCCAGACGCCGGCCTCCTCGAGACCGAAGAGCCGGAACGACAGCCAGATGACGATGCCGACGATCGCGCTGATCGCGACGCGCGCGAGCAGGAACCGTTCGATCTGCCGATCGATCTCAGCGAGGATGTTAACGGTGATCTTCTTCTCGGTCAGCGTCGGCACGATGCGCACCAGCTTGCGCTTGTAGAGATCGCCGGCCGCGAGCATGTAGTAGACGAGAAACAGCACCGCGACCATCTGTCCGGCGAACTCCAGCGCCCCGTACCAGCCCTGCCAGAACCAGTTCGACCATCGAAACGTCGGTTCCTCGATCCGTACCGGGGTGACGCCATCCTGTGCGTCTTTTTTCTTGGTGGCGGTGCTTGCGGCGGTTTCGAGCTCACGCGCCGCCGCCTGCACCTTGGCGACGGTGCCGGGCGCGCCGCGCGTGGTGCCTCGCAGCGCTTCGGCGACGGTGTGCGCCGCGGACGGCAGATGATCGAGGAACGCCACGACCTCACCGCGCAGCCCATACGCGGCCGCGCTCGCGCCGGCGATCAGCGAACACATGATGATCGGAACGGCGACCGCCCGACGCAGACGCCAGGATTCCATCCGCTTCACGATCGGCTCGAGCGCGTAGCTGATGAGCACGCTCACCACGATTGGAATGAAGACCGCCTGCGCCCACCACAGCACAGCCGTCAACGCCAGACCTGGAAGAATCCACGAGCCGGAACTCGACGCTGGCTCCGCGGCCGCGGATTCAACCGGGACAGGAGCTTCGATCGCCACGGACTCTGGCGCGGCCACCGCCACGGGCTCTGGCGCAGCGACGACGGCAGCTTGGGGTCGTTGACTCACTCCGACGTTGTTATCAACAACGATGCCAAGCTCAACATCGCCGCCACCTCGTGCGTGAGCCGGACGAACACGTTGGCCGTGTCCTTGCTGTAATAAGGAATCGAGGGGGAAACGTGATCGCTGTTCTTCTTGTCGTCCTGTTGTTGATGATGATTGGCGTGGTGCCGGCGTGGCCCCACAGCCGGGATTGGGGGTACATGCCAAGCGGCACGCTGGGTCTGCTGCTGGTCATTCTCCTGATTCTCGCCCTGACCGGAAGGATCTAGACGAGGTCAGCGTGCCAAACGGAAACCGGCATCCGACGATCCTCGTCGTGGACGACGACCCCGACACGCGCGAGTTGATGGCGGCGTGGCTCGACGCCGAGGGTTACTGTGTCCGGACCGCCACCAACGGGAAAGAGGCGCTCCAGGTACTGCAGCGCGAGGTGCCGTGCGCCATGCTGGTGGACCTGATGATGCCGGTGATGGACGGTGCGGAGTTCCGCCGTCGAGTCCAGGCGATGCCGGGAATCTCATCGGTGCCGTTTATCCTGGTGAGCGCGGCCTACAACGCCGAGTGGGTCGCGCGCGACCTCGATATCGACGTGGTCAGCAAGCCGTTTGACGCCGACCAGCTGCTCGCGCTCGTCGCCACGCGCTGCCACCCACACTGATCACCGTCGCTCGCGGCTATTGGCGCTCGGGCGGGACCGAGAGTTCCGCGGCCTGCGACAGCCCGGCGGCCACCTGCGGCAGAATTCCCATCCTCACGTAGATCGGCCGGACGACGCTGCGAATGGCGGGCAGCTCGCTGCGGAACCATGCAGCGCCGGCAACGCAGGACACACCGCCGACCAGCAGGGTGTGCGGCGCACCGATCCGCGTCGACATCCAGCCGGCGATCAGGCTCCCGAACGGCGCCGTCCCCAGGAATGCCATCATGTAGAAGCTCATCACCCGTCCCCGCTTCTCGTCATCGACGATGGTCTGGATGATGGTGTTGCTCGCGGCCATCTGGACGATGAAGCCACAGCCGGCGATCACGAGGCAGGGCACTGCCAGCGGCAACGTCGGGGCGAACGAAAACGCCGCCAGCCCGCCGCCGAACGCCACGCCAGCCCAGGCGATGATCCGGCCGAGGCCGACCACGGTCTTTCGCGCCGCCAGCCAGAGGGCGCCGGCGAGCGCCCCGCACCCGGACGAGGTCATGAGCAGGCCGAGCGTGTGCGGCCCGCCGTGGAAGATCTCCATCGCGAAGATCGGCATCAGCACCGAATACGGGACGCCAACCAGGCTGACCAGCGCGAGCAGCAGGATGATCGAGCGGATCGGCCTGAACCCGAACGCGTACTTGAAGCCTTCCGTGAATTGCTGAAGCGCACCGGGTCTGCGGCCGGCCGGCACGGCGCGGGCCGGCACCCGCATCGCAACCAGCGCGGCGATGACACCGCAGGTAACTGACACCGTCGATGAAAAAGCACCAGCCTTCGTTGGTCGCCGCGATCACCACGCCGGCAATCGACGGCCCGAGCAGGCGCGCGACGTTGACCATCGACGAGTTCAGCGCGATCGCGTTGCCGAGATCGGCCTTGTTCTCGATCAGCGCGATGAGGAATGCCTGCCGGCCCGGCATGTCGAACGCGTTGACGATGCCTTGCAGCATACTGAGCCAGACAATCGCTCCGACGGTGATGTGGCCGGTCAACGTCAACCCGGCCAAAGCGAACGATTGCAGCATCGACACGACCTGCGTGGCGATCAGCAGCCGGCGACGGTCCCAGCGATCGACGAAGATGCCGGCGAACGGACCGAACACGAACGCGGGAAACTGTCCGGCGAAGCCGACGATGCCGAGCAGCCACGCCGAGCCGGTCAGACGGTAGACCAGCCAGCCGGTGGCGGTGGTCGTGATCCAGGTTCCAGCGAGCGAGATAATCTGACCGCCGAAGAACAGCCGGTAGTTGCGGTAGCGCAGCGCTCGCAGCATGAACGCGACGCTGCCGGTCCGCCGCTCCGTCACACCTGCCATCCGCCGCCGAGCGCCCGATAGATCTCGACGAGCGCCGAGAGCTCGTTCAACTGCGACTGCGCGAGGCCAAGCTCCGCGGCGAACAGCCGGGTGTCGGCGTCGAGCACCTCGAGGTAGCTGGTCACGCCGCCTTCGTAGCGGACCTGCGCCAGTCGGCGGGCGTCCTGCGCCGACTCGGTCAGCAGCGTCAGCTGCTCGCGGAATTCGCGCATCTTCCGGTAGCCGATGAGCGCGTCCGACACTTCGCGAAACGACTGGCGGATGGTCTGCTGATATGCGATCGTCGCCTCGTCGCGCCTGGCCTCGGCGATCGCTACGCGCGATTTGGTTCGGCCGGCGGTGAAGACCGGCTGCGTCGCGCGTCGCGGCAGCCGACCAGATGATGTTGGTCGCCGAAAAGAGCGCCGACAACGCCGGCTCTCGAAGCCGCCCGATCCGGTCAGCGCGATATCCGGAAAGTAGGCCGCCCGCGCGACGCCGATCTGCGCATTCGCGGCCACCAGTTCCTGCTCGGCGCGCTGGATGTCCGGCCGTCGCTCGATCAGCGCGGACGGCAGGCCGGCGGGAACTTCCGGCTGGTGTGGTTGATCGGTCAGGGCCCGACCGCGCGCGACCGGACCGGGGAACCCGCCGAGCAGCACGCTGAGGAAATTTTCCTGCTGCGCAATCTGTCGCTCGAGCGACGCAATCTCGCTGGTGGCGCCGTAGACCAGCTGTTCGGCCTGACGGACGTCGAGCAGCGAGGTCACGCCGCCGCGCTCGCGCACGTCGGCGAGTTGCAGCGATTCGAGACGCGACTGGAGCGTCCGCTTCGAGATGTCCAGTTCGAGATCGAGGGCGCGCAAACCGAAGTACCCGCTGGACACCTGACTGATCAAGCGTCGTCACGACCGCGCGCTGCGCCCACTCGCTCGCCAGCAGCTGCGCCCGCGCACTTTCCGTGGCGCGCCGATACTTGCCCCAGAAATCGAGCTCCCACGCGGCGGCGGCCTGAATCTGGATCGCGCCGACGTTGGTGGACGGAAACCCGAGCGCCACCGACGGACGCTGGCCGAGCACGTCGACGCCGGCGCTGACGTTCGGGAACTGATCCGCGCGGGTGATGCCGAGTTGCGCCTGCGCCTCGAGAATGCGCGCCGCCGCCAGCTGCACGTCGTAGTTGTGTTCGAGCGCGGTCCGGATCAGCGTCTGCAGCGTCTCGTCCTCGAACACCTGCGACCACTGCTGGTCGGCGATCGAGACAGCGGCCGGCGGTGTGCCCGCAGCCGCCGCGTTGGTGGCGTCCGCGGCTCTGAATGCGCCGGGCGGGTCGACCGGCGGACGCTTGTAGTCAGGCCCGACCATGCAGCCGGACAGCGCAGCCGACGTCATCACGACGGCGCCGATCGCGATCCGCGTTCGAAGGCGAGGAGGCCGGGACCGAATCGCGGTCATGTTACGAACGACCCTCCCCTGACGCGAGGTCCGGCGCCGCCACAGGCGCCGCCGACCTGCGGTGCGACAGGCGCTCGACCAGCACGAACAGGAGCGGGATGATGAAGATCGCCAGCAGCGTCGCCGCCAGCATGCCGGTGACGACGACGGTGCCGAGAATCCGGCGCGAGGCCCCGCCCGAACCGCTCGCGAACCACAGCGGCGCGCAGCCGAGAATGAACGCGAACGACGTCATCAGAATCGGGCGCAGCCGCAGCTTCGCCCCCTCGAGCGCGGCGTCCACCAGGTTCTTGCCCTCGTCGAGACGCTCCTTGGCGAACTCGACGATCAGGATCGCGTTCTTGGCGGCGAGGCCGATCAGCATGATCACGCCGATCTGCGCGTAGACGTCGAAGTCGTACTTGCGGATCAGCAGCCCGACCACCGCGCCGAACACCGCGATCGGCACCGACAGCAGCACCGAGAACGGCAGCGACCAGCTCTCGTAGAGCGCCGCCAGAATCAGGAAGACGAACGCGATCGACAGCGCGAACACCGGGCCGGGACTGCCGGCCTTCTTCTCCTGATACGACAGGTCGGACCAGTCGTAGCTGATCTCCTTCGGCATCGTCTCCCTGGCCACCTGCTCGAGCACGTCGAGCGCCTGTCCCGAGCTGTAGGCCGGCGCCGCGGCGCCGGTGATCAACGCCGCCCGGTAGACGTTGAAGCGGTTGGTGTACTGCGGACCGAACGCCGGCCTGGTCGATTCGAGCGTGGACAGCGGCACCATCGAACCGTCGTTGTTGCGCACGTAGAACTGGCCGATGTTGGCGGGCGAACGACGCTCGCCGCCTTCCGCCTGCGAGAAACACCCGCCACTGGCGGCCGAAGCGGTTGAACTGATTCACGTAGAGTCCGCCGAGGAACGCCTGCATCGTCTGGTAGACGTCGCCGAGGGCGATGCCCTGCTTCAGCACTTTGTCGCGATCGACGTCAGCGTAGAGCTGCGGCACCGCCGCGGTGAACTGGGTCGTGACGCCGACCAGTTCGGGCCGCTTCCGCGCCGCCTCGAGAAACTTCTGCACGTTCTGGTTCAGGAAGTCGAGGCTGCCGCCGGTGCGGTCCTGCAGCCAGAACGAGAAGCCGCCCTGCGTGCCAAGACCGGGAATCGACGGCGGCATCACGGCGAACGTCGCGGCCTCCGGCACCAGCCGGCGCAATTCCACGTTGAGATGATTGACGATCTGGCGGGCATCGAGCTCCGGCTTCGTTCGTTCGTCCCACGGCTTGAGGCCGATGAAATAGAAGCCGTAGTTGCTGGCGGTGACGCGCGACAACAGGCTGAAGCCGGCGATGGTGTTGAAGTTGGCGACGCCTTCGGTGTGGGCGAGGAGATTGTCGATCTTGCGGCACACGGCGTCGGTGCGTTCGAGCGACGCTGCCGCCGGCAGCTGCACGTTCAGCAGGAAGTAGCCGTAGTCCTCTTCGGGCACGAAACTGGTCGGCAGACGTCGCCCAATCAGCGCCGCCATGACGGTGAAGCCAAGCAGCAGCACGATGCCGACGAACGCCTTGCGCACCAGTCCGTGGCTGACCCGGACGTAGCCGTTGGTCACCTTGTCGAAGCCGCGGTTGAACCAGCCGAAGAAACGACTCGAGCAGGCCGGCCGTCTTCTGCCGCGGCCGCAGCAGCATGGCGGCGAGCGCCGGCGACAGCGTCAGCGCGTTGAAGGCCGAAATCATCACCGAGATGGCGATGGTGATCGCGAACTGCTTGTTCAGCCGGCCCTGGATGCCGCTCATGAAACCGACCGGGATGAACACCGACGCGAGAATCAGCGCGATGCTGACGACCGGACCCGACACTTCGTCCATCGCCTTGAGCGTCGCGTCCTTCGGCGTCATCCCTTCTTCGATGTGGTGCTCCACCGCTTCGACCACGACGATCGCATCGTCGACGACCAGACCGATCGCCAGCACGAGGCCGAACAGCGAGAGCGTGTTGATCGAGAAGCCGAGCAGCGGAAACACCGCGAACGTGCCGATCAGCGACACCGGCACGGCGATCATCGGAATGAACGTGGCGCGCCAGTTCTGCAGGAACAGGTAGACGACGAAGATGACCAGCACGATGGCGATCGTCAGGGTGATCAGGATTTCCTTGATGCCCTCCGAGACCGGCAAGCGTCGTGTCGATCGAATAGCGGTACTCGAGATCGGTCGGGAACCGCGGTCTGCAGATCCGCCATCACTTTCTTGACGCCGTCGGCGACCGCCAGCGCGTTCGACCCCGGCTGCTGGAACACGGCGACGGCGCAGCCCTGCTGACCGTTGACGCGGCCGATCTGCTGGTAGTTGAGCGCGCCGAGCTCGATGCGCGCGACGTCGCGCAACCGCACGATCGAGCCGTCGGGATTGGAGCGGACGGCGATTGCGCCGAACTCCTCCGCCGACTGCAGCCGTCCCTGCGCGCGCACGGTGTAGGTCATTTCCTGGCCGGTCGGCACCGGCTGCGCGCCGATCTGGCCCGACGGATTGACCGTGCTCTGCTGCTGAATCGCGCGCACCAGTTCCGGCACGGTGATGCCGAGCTTGGCGAGCTGGTCGGGCTTGACCCAGATGCGCATCGCGTAGTCGCCGGCGCCGAAGATGCGGACGTCGCCGACGCCGGGCACGCGGTAGAGCGCGTCGATGATGTTGATGTTCGCGTAGTTGGCGAGGAACAGCGCGTCGTAGGTGTTCTTCGGCGACGAGCAGCGAGACGATCAGCATCGGAAAGCCGGTCGCCTTCCGCATCGTCAGACCGAAGGTGTTGACGTCGGGCGGCAGGTTGGGCTGCGCCTGCGCGATGCGGTTCTGGACGTTGACCTGATCGATGTTCGGATCGGTCGCGACGTCGAAGGTGACCGTCAGCTGCATCGTGCCGTCGTTGGCGTTGGTCGACTCCATGTAGAGCATGTTGTCGACGCCGTTCATCTGCTGCTCGAGCGGCGTGGCGACCGACTGATTCGATCGTCAGCGCGTCGGCGCCGGTGTAGGTCGCCGACACGCTGATCTGCGGCGGGATGATTTCCGGGAACTGCGCGATCGGCAGCGCCTGCATCGACACCAGACCCGCCAGCACGGTGACGATGGCGATGACGATGGCGACGATCGGGCGGCCGACAAAAAAGCGCGACATGACTCAGTGCGCCTCGGCCGGCGCCGTGAACGGTTCGGGGATGACGACCGCGCCGTCGCGCGGCGCGCCTTCGACGACGACACGGGCGCCCGGATCGAGACCGCTGTCGATGACCCAGCGGCTGCCGAGGCGCTCGCCGACCTTGACCGTCTTCGTGCTCACCTTGTTGTCGGGACCGACGACGCGGACCTGAAACGATCCTTGCAACTCGGTGACGGCGCGCTGCGGGACCAGCAGCGCATCCTTCTGTTCGCCCGTTTCGGCGCGGACGCGGCCGTACTGGCCTGGGCGGAGGATGCGATCCGGGTTGGGAAACGTGGCGCTGATGCGGATGGTGCCGGTCTTGACGTCGATCTCGCGGTCGGCCGCGAGGAACTTGCCGGTCCGCGGATAGACCGTGCCGTCGCCGAGCACCAGCTTCAAGCGTGTGCCGCCCGACATCGACGACTTGTTCCCGCGCGCGTTGATCAGGCTGGCCATGTTCAGATATTCCTGTTCACTCAGCGGGAAATACGCCTTGATCGGATCGACCTGCGACACCGTCGTCAGCAGCGTGCGCCGGACCGACGAGATCGCCAATCTGGCCGGTGGCAATCGCCGCCACGCCGTCGACCAGCGACGTGACCTTGGTGAACGCGACGTTGAGCTCGGCGTTCTCGACGGCGGCGGTCGCCGACTTCACGGCTGCCTGCGCGGCCAGATTCGCCTGGACATCGTTGTCCAGCTGACTCTGCGCGATGGCGCGCTGTTCGGCGAGCGGCCGATCGCGCTGCAGATCGCGCTCGGTCTTGCCCAGTTGCGCTTCGGCTTCAGCGAGCTGACGCCCGGGCCTGCGCGAGCACCGCCTCGAAGGGGCGGCGATCGATCTCGAACAGCACCTGGCCCTTGCGCACCTCGGCGCCTTCTTCGTAGTTGCGCTTGAGCAGGTAGCCGCTGACCTGCGGGCGAATCTGGGCGTTGACGTAGCCGTCGAGCGTCGCGATCCATTCGCTGGTGATCGTGATCCGCTCGGGTGCGATCGTGATCACCTTGACGGTTGGCGGCGGCGGAGGCGGCGGATCTTTCCTGGCCGTATCGCATGCGCCGAGCAGGACGGCGGCGACCAGCGCGGGAACGAATTGAGCGGCGGTGCGGACGTGTGTCATGCGGTTACCGTGTGGAGGATCGGCCCCGGCGCGGGCGGATGCCGTTCTGCAGCAGATCGAGACTGGTGTCGAAGAGACGATCGACGCTGCACGGCGCGAACCGGCGGACGCCGAGGTGCACGTGAAACATCGCCTGGTGCGCCAGGGCGGAGACGATCAGCCGCGCCGTCACCTCGGCGTCGGCATCGCGGCGGAACTCGCCGCTCGCCTGGCCTTCCCTGATCAGCGCCTCGACGGATCGCCACTGCTCCACCAGTCCTCGCGCCCATGCCGCGAAGACGTCCGGCGCTTCGGCCGCCATTTCGCCGACCACCAGCCGCTGCCAGAGTCCCGACTGGGTGGTGAGCGAGTGCGTCCAGTAGTCGTGAAGGAACAGGCGAAGTCGATCCGACGCGGTGCCGCCGGCATGCGCCAGCCGGCGCGCGACGGTCTCGCGCTTCTCGGCCATGCGGCTGGCGACGCTGCGGGTGAGGAGGTCGTCCTTGTTGGCGAAGTAGTGGTAGACCGTGGCCTTGCATACGCCGGCGTCGCGAGCGACGTCTTCGAGCCGGACGCGGCGATAACCGCGCCGCTTGAGGAGCTTGAGCGCCGAGGCCATCAGCAGACGCGGCCGGTCGTCGGGCCGCCGCTCCCAGCGCTTGTCGTCAGCCGTCACCGTCGAGGCGCGGGCCATGAATCGAGTATCCACCGTAATTGACCGACGGTCAATTACGTGTATATGACATGGCGCCGATCCAGCTGTGCAGCGCCAGGCGACCCTGAAAGGGTCGCCCACGGGTTTGACGATGGCGACCCTGAAAGGATCGCCCCACAGTCTCTGGAGTGTGGCGCGCCACGCGGATGTGGCGCGGCCCTTTCAGGTCCGCGGATCTAAACCGGGGGCCGGCCGAAAATCAGCGAGGCGTTGGTGCCGCCGAAGCCGAACGAGTTGGTCATGACGTACGCCATCTCCTTGCGGACGGCGACGTTCGGCACGAGGTTGAGGTGGTTGTCCTCGTCCTGATGATCGAGGTTGATGGTCGGCGGCGCGATCTGGTCGCGCAGCGCCAGCACGGTCAAGCCCGCTTCGAGGGCGCCGGCGCCGCCCAGCAAGTGGCCGCTCATCGCCTTGGTCGAGCTGACCAGCAGACCTGCCGCATGCTCGCCGAAGACCCGTGCGATCGCGTGCGCCTCGGCACGGTCGCCCAGCGGCGTCGACGTCGCGTGCGCATTCAGATAACCAATCTCCGAGGGCGCGAGCCCCGCGTCCGCCAGCGCCGATGACATGACGCGGCCGACCCCGTCGCCGTCTTCCGGCGGCGCCGAAGGATGATGCGCGTCTGCGCTCATCCCGTAGCCGATCAGCTCGGCGAGGATCGGCGCGTGGCGCGCCACCGCGTGGCCGTACTCCTCGAGCACCAGCACACCCGCGCCTTCGCCGACCACGAAGCCGTCGCGATCGACGTCCCACGGCCGGCTCGCCCGCGCCGGTTCGTCGTTACGCGTCGATAGCGCCCGCATCGCCGCGAAACCGGCGATGCCGAGCGGCGTAATCGCCGCTTCGGCGCCGCCGCAGAGCATCGCGTCCGCGTAGTTCCCCTGGATCAACCTGAAACCGTCGCCGATGGCATGAGCGCCGGTGGTACAGGCGGTCGCCGGCGCGGTGTTCGGACCCTTGGCGCCATAACGCACCGACACCTGTCCGGCCGCCAGGTTCGAGATCGCCGACAGAATGAAGAACGGCGACACGCGATCGGGACCACGCTCGAGCAAGGTGCGGTGTTCGCGCTCGATGATCTCGAAACCGCCGATGCCGCTGCCGATCGCCACACCGATGCGGACCGCGTTCTCGGGCGTGATCTGCAGCCGGCTGTCCTCCATCGCCATCGCCGCCGCCGCCAGCGCGAACTGGATGAACCGCCCGCACTTCTTCACGTCCTTCTTGTCGATCCAGTTCAGCGGATCGAACCCCTTCACCTCGCCGGCAAATTTCGCCGAGTGGCGCGAGGCGTCGAACAACGTGATCGGGGCCACTCCCGGCGTCCCGGCCAGCGCGGCTTCCCAGTTCTGGCGGGTCCCGATGCCGAGCGGCGAAACCAGGCCGATTCCGGTGACGACGACACGTCGCTTCGCGATGTTCACTCGAATGTTCTCCTCACCATGGAGCGGGCCGCGGCGCGCTCCTGGCGTTCCGTCGCTTCTCGTCCAACGGGCGTTCACGATCATTATCAGTCACGACGCGCCGAAGTGTGCGCGCGAACAGTGGGACGCGTCCGGAAACACGACCACTGAACGTCCACCACGCCGTCTCAGACGCCGATTGTCGTGCGCCGAGTGTGGCCGCCGCTTATAATGAGGCGCGCGAGGCCCTCCATGCGACAAATCGCCGTCGTCAACATGAAAGGCGGAGTCGGCAAGACCACGACCGCCGTGCACCTCGCCGCGGGACTTGCGGCGCGCGGATCGCGGGTCCTGCTCGTGGACGCGGATCCACAGGGCAACGTCGGCCACGCGTTCGGCATCCGCCGCACCGCCACCCTTCGCGAGTTGATGACCGGCGAACGCACCCTCGACGAGGTCATCGTCCGCGACGTCCGGCCGGACCTCGACGTCATCCCGTCGACGCCGGCGTCGTTCTCGCTCGAGGCCCAGCTGGCCGGCGCGCCGCAGCGCGAGATGATTCTGGCGCGGCGCCTCAAGTCGATTCCGGCCGGCCGCTACGATGCGATCGTCGTGGACTGTTCGCCGGCGATGAGCCTGCTCACCTACAACGCGCTGCTGTTCGCGACCGAGATCGTGATTCCGGTCGCCATGGACGGCATGGCCATCGTCGGCGCCCGTCAGACCCTGGCCGGCGTTCACGAAATCCGGGAGCTGTGGCCCGATCGTCCGCTCGAGCTACTCGCGGTGCTGCCGATGGCGGTCAACGCGACCAACGCGACGCGGGCCGCCTTCGATGCCATCGAGGCCGACCCGGAAATGCGGGAGCGGCTGTATCGGCGCGGCATCCGCCAGTGCATCGATGTGACCTATGCCCTCACGCAGCACCAAACGATCTGGGACTACGCGCCGCGCAGCCGCGCCGCCGAAGACTTCGACGCGTTCGTCGGCTTCATCGCCGGAGACGGAGCCGGGGACGGCGCCGGCCGCGACCTCCAGCCGGAAGCGGGCGTCGAAAAAAGCCCGCCCGTCGTTTGACGTCGCCATCGAACCGATTGCGGCCACCGGCGCCGGTTGGGTCTACCGGTCGGAGGCCAACGGGGCAACTTCCGCCGCTTCCGTTCCAACGCCGCCCACGCCTCCGCCGGCGTTGCGCCCCAGCCCGCAGCCCCACGTCACGACCGGGCCTGCGGCGCGTTCGCGATCTGCCGATAACGTGCATGTGAGCAGTGGTGTGCCTCGGGTCGAGGAACGCGGCTGGTTCATGACCGGCATGTATCTCATGACGTTGCCGTTGACGCTTCCGTTGAAGCTGGGGATGACGATCATGTGGGCGCCGGTGTCGTGGATGCTCGGGCCGCGCACCAAGCAGACTTCCTGATGAAAATTGTCGCGATCTCAGACCTGCACGGCCATCTCCCGGAGATTCCGCCGTGCGACCTGCTGCTCATCGCGGGCGATCTCTGTCCCGACTCGTTCGGTGATTCCCGCCAGGCCCGCGAATATCCCCAGGTCCAGGAGCCGTGGCTGCTCGGTCCGTTCAGCGACTGGGTCAGTGCGATTCCACTGCCGCGGGAGCGCAAAATCGCCACGTGGGGCAACCACGATTTCGTCGCCGAGCGAGGCCGCGCCGCTCTCGCCGGCGAACTGCCGCTGACCATCGCCAGCGATCGGACGGTTGATGCGCTCGGCTTGAAGATCTGGGTCAGCCCGTGGTCGAACAACCTCCCCGGCGAGTGGGCGTTCACCCGCGAGCCGCAGGATCTGGTCGCTTTGTACAGCGCCATTCCGGCCGGCACCGACGTCATCGTCACCCATCAACCGCCGCACGGCTATGGCGATCGCGAGTTGACCGGTCCGAAGCGGCTCGAGCACGTCGGATCGCTGGAGCTGCTGCAGGCGCTGGAACGGGTACGGCCGCAGGCGCTGGTATGCGGACACATCCATCGTTCGTTCGGGTCGTACAGTCATCAGGGCGTGCCGATCTACAACGTCTGCGTGATGGACGAAAACTATCGACCGACTCACCCACTCACTGTGTTGAGCCTGACGCCGGGCGGTCAGATGCTCTCCGCGGCGCGTGATATGCTGCCACCTTCTCCCACTTCAGAATAAGAGGCTGCCGAGAGTGGTCGACCTCGACTTCCTTGCCACAATTCAAATCTTCAGCTTCTTCACGAGGCCTGAACTCGAGGCGGCGACGGCGCTGTTCCGTGAAGTCACGCATGCGAAGGGCGACGAAGTCGTCAAGATCGGCGATCCGGGCGACACGTTCTACGTCGTGCTCGAGGGCGAGCTCGAGGTCTGGGACGCGAGCACGCCGCCGCGCCAGACCGGCACGCTGCGTAAGGGCGATTTCTTCGGCGAGATGGCGCTGCTGCAGGGCGGCAAACGCACCGCCACGGTCCGCGCCGATCGACGCTCGCACCTGCTGGCAGTGGACAAACCGGCCTTCGATCAGCTGTTCCTGAAGAACCCGAAGGCGATCGAATATTTCGCCCGCGTGCTGTCGAAACGGCTCGCCGGAGTGACCCGCGCCGACCGCATCCGCCGCGCGACGACCACGATTTCGGTGGCCAGCCCGCGCGGACTGCGCGGCGAATCGCTGTGCGCGTTCGCGATTGCGGCACTGCTGAAGCAGCTCACCACCACCGAGGTCATCTACGTCGAAGTGCGTCCCAGCGAAGAAGCGCCCGACCCGATGGTGCTCGACCTGCTGTCCGACAGCCTCGGCTCGGCGCCCGATCGCTATACGCTGCCGCATCAGACCGACGGTCCGACCCACCTGCGGATCGCAGTGCCGACCGAACTGAATGAAGCCCGCTATGGCGATCTGCTGTCCAACCTCGTCTCGCGCCTGAGCGATCGCTTCAGCTTCATCGTCTTCGACCTCGGCTCGAGTTCGGCCAGCCTGATCCAGTCCGCGCCGGCGTTCTCCGACGTGTTCGTGTCAATCGTTGACGGTGCTGAGGAACCGGCCGGCATATCGAACCCGCGCTCGATGAAGGTCTACCGCGTCGTCAACCTGTTCAATCCGACGTCGCGCCCGCTGCCGATCAGCAGCAGCGAGCCGTTCGTGATGCCCTACAGCGAGATCTACGGCGCGTCGGCTGCCGATGCCAGCTTGCGCCTGCTGAAAAACACACGATCGCCCGCGGCGATCCCGTTGTACCGGCTGGTTCACAAGCTGCTCGGCACCTCGATCGGCCTGGCGCTGGGCGGCGGCGCCGCGTTCGGTCTGGCGCACCTCGGCGTGATCAAGGTGCTCGAAGAAGGCGGCATCCCGATCGATCTGGTGGCCGGCTGCTCGCAGGGATCGATTGTGGCGGTCGGCTACGCCTGCGGGCTCGCCGTGGACGACATGATCACGATCGCACGTGAACTCGGCGCCAAGCGCAATTTCCTGTTCGCGTCCGACCCGACCTTCCTGACCAAGCCCGGCATCCTCGCCGGTCAGCGCTTCCTGACGATGATGCGGCCCTACCTGAAGGGCAAGGAAACGTTCGAGCAGCTGCTGCTGCCATGCAAGACCGTGGCGACCGACATCCAGACCGGCGAGCGTGTGGCGATCGGCTCGGGACGCCTCGAGACGGCATTCCGGGCGAGTTCGTCGGTGCCGATGGTGATGGCGCCGCTGCGCAGCGGCGAGCGGGTGCTGGTGGACGGCGGCGTCGTCGATCCGGTGCCGGCGGAAATCGCCAGCCAGATGGGCGCGGACATCACCGTCGCGGTCAACGTCGTGCCGCCGATGAAGCGCGGCGTCGAGACGGCGCTGTCGTACTGGTATCGACGGCTCAACGCCTTCAATCCGTTCTCGTATCTGTCGAGCGACACCGGCGACATGCCGAGCCTGTTCGACATCGTCATGAACTCGATGCAGATCCTGCAGTACGAGCTCGGCAACTTCAAAGCGATCACCGCGGACGTGCTGATCAATCCCGACCTCTCCGACTTCACCTGGATCGAGTATTACCGTGCGGACGAACTGATCGAGCGCGGCGCTCAGGCCGCCGAGCGGGCGTTGCCGGCGATCAAGCACGTGGTCGAGTCGAAAATCGTCCCGATTCAGCAGGCGGCGCCGAGCGGGCGCTCGAGCGACGCCGTCCCCGCATGAATCTGCTTTCCGCCGTTCTGATCACGACCCTGGTGTGGGCCGCGCTGTTCGTCGCGTTCCTGGTCGCGGTGCGTGGCCGCTGGCTGGCCAGGTTCCACCGCGGCTTCTTCATCCAGGTCGGCATCGCCCTGATCGGTGTCGCGCTGATGGCGACGTCGGTCGTCGGCGTGTGGGGCTATTTCGCGGCGCGCCAGGTGCTGGACGACGATCTCGAAGTCCAGATGCAGGACATCGGCAAGCTGGTCGAGGGACAGGTCGCGCACGACATCGACCGCATCGAACGACAGATGCAGAGCCTCGGAAACTCGCTGGCCGCCGCCCGGGCGAAAGGCGTCTCGACCGCCGAGCTCAAAGGGTTTCTTGCCTCGGCACAGAGCTTCGAAACCAACTACGTGCAGATGCGCTTCATCGACGCCGACGGCACCATCCTCGCCGAGACGCGCACCGTGCAATCGAGCGGCGAGCCGATGAACCGCATCGGCATCGGCTTCAACCAGGAAGGCAAGCCCTTCGTCTCGGACGCCTACTACTCCGAGACGTTCAAGCGCGAAATTCTGCTGGTCAGCCTGCCGATCAAGGACGAGCAGGGCAAGGTCACGTCGATGATCATGTCCCGCTTCGATCTGGCGGCGGAGTTCGCCGAGCTGATCAAGGACGCGACGTTCAACCAGAGCGGCTTCGCCACGCTGGTGGACGGCGACGGCCAGATCATCGCCCACCCCGATTCCTCGCGGCTCGAAGAAGACGTCTCCGACTGGCCGGCCGTTCAGGCGGCGCGTCAATCGAACGATACCGGGGCGCTGGTTGCCCGCAACAAGGCCGGACAAAACCGCCTCTACGTCTATCGCGCGATCGCCAATCCATCGACCGTCGGCAGCAAGCCGTGGGTGCTGCTGACCGAAGTGGATCGCGACGAAGAGCTCGCCGGGCTGCGGCGGCTGCGCCGCGAGCTCGGTTTTGGCGTACTCCTGGTACTGATCTGCAGCCTGCTCATCGCCCACCAGGTGTCGAGTTCGGTGACCGAGCCGCTCGAAAGGCTCGGCGATTTCGCCAGGCGCATCGGCACCGGCGACCTGACCGCTCGCACGACGATTGCGGGACATGACGTGTCGGGCCGCCTGTCCGAGCGGCTGAACGACATGGCCAACGGACTGCAGGAACGCGATCACGTCAAGGAAGTGTTCGGCCGCTACATCGCGACCCAGGTCTCGGACAAGATCCTCAAGGGCGAAGTGAACCTGGGCGGCGAAAGCAAACGCGTGACGATCCTGTTCTCGGACATCCGCAATTTCACCGGCATGTCCGAGTCGATGGCGCCGCAGCAGGTCGTCACCTTCCTCAACGACTATTTCTCCGAGATGGTCGACGCCGTATTCGAGCACGGCGGCGTGCTCGACAAATTCATGGGCGACGGCTTGATGGCGGTGTTTGGATCGCTCGGCGACACCGACCACGAGATGGGCGCGGTCCGGGCGGCGCTACGGATGCGCGCGCTGCTGGCGAAGATCAACGGCGTCCGCGCGGTGTCCGGCATCCCGCCGATTGCGATCGGCATCGGCATCCACACCGACTACTGCATCGTCGGCAACATCGGTTCGCGCAAGCGCCTCGAGTACACCGTGGTCGGCGATGGCGTGAACACCTCGTCGCGGCTGCAGGCGCTGAACAAGGAGTACGGCACCACCATTCTGATCAGCGAGACGACCTACGAACGGATCAAGGATGATTTCGACTGCCGGCAGATGCCGGACGCTCAGTTGCGCGGCAAGACCAAGAACCTGCATTTCTACGAAGTCCTCAACGCCAGGCTGGTCGTGGACGGCCAGTAGCGGCATCCTTTTCAACGACGTCGCGCGGGCACGGTCACACCCCCACATGGACTCTCTCACTCTGAAGCCGGCAACGCAGCTCGTACGCATGGTCGCGAGCGGCGAGATCAGCGCCGTCGATATGGTGCGCGCGCACCTCGATCAGATCGAGCGCCTCAACCCGAAGCTGAACGCGTTCGTCGAACTGCGCGTCGACCAGGCGCTTGCGGAAGCGCGTGCGCAAGACGATGCGGCGGCCGCCGGAGGCGATCGCGGCCCCCTCGGCGGGCTTCCGATTTCGATCAAGAGCGCCATCGAAGTCAGCGGCCTGA
This sequence comes from uncultured Acidobacteriota bacterium, assembly GCA_963711765.1. Taxonomy (GTDB): domain Bacteria; phylum Acidobacteriota; class Vicinamibacteria; order Vicinamibacterales; family CAVVIG01; genus CAVQFC01. The sequence continues at coordinate 316,061 of CAVQFC010000003.1, forward strand.
AAGTGGAAACCGGGGCGCCGTCGCGCAAAGGCATCGTCGCCGCTCAGGATGCGGAATGCGTCGCCAGATTGCGCGCCGCCGGCGCGATCGTGCTCGGCACGACCAATGTCGCCGAGATGTTGATGGGCTACGAGTCGATCAACCCGCTCTACGGCCGCACCAATAACCCCTGGGATCTGGAGCGGACGCCGGGCGGATCCAGCGGTGGTGAATCCGCGGCGATCGCCGCGGGGCTCTCCGCCGGCGGGATTGGCAGCGACGGCGGCGGCTCCATCCGCGTGCCCGCGCATTTCACCGGCATCTGCGGGCTGAAACCGACGCCAGGCAGAATTCCAGGCACCGGACACCAGCCAGGCTGCCTAGGTCCGTTTTCCCTGATCGGCGTCGTCGGGCCGATGGCGCGAACGGTCGCTGACGTCCACGCGATGTTCGCGGTCGTCGCCGGCTGGGACGCCAGCGATCCGATGGCAGTGCCGATCCCAGTTCAGCCGCTCGGGCGCGAACCGCATGCAAACGTGTCGATCGGGTTCTTCGAAGACGATGGCCGAAATGCCGTGACCGCAGAAACCAGGGCGGCGGTGCGTGCCGCCGCCGCCGCAGCGGCGCGCAGCGGCTACCCGGTCGAGGAATTCCGTCCGGCCGGACTCGAGCGCGCCCGCGAACTGTGGGATGCATTCTTCTGCGGCGTTGGCCTGCTGGTCCTGAACGAGCCGATGCAGGGCGCTGAGGAACAGCTGCCGATCCTCGAGGCCTTTCTGCACGGCGGCGGCCGCCCGCCGGCGACCGCGATGGATTTGACGCTGGCATGGATCGGTCGCGATGTCGCACGGGCCGATCTGCTGAAGCAGATGACCACACATCGCGTACTGATCTGTCCGGTTGCGTCAGTGCCGGCCTTCCGGCATGGCGAACGCAACTGGCGAATCGAGGGTCGCGATGTCGGCTATCTCGAAGCGATGACGCCGACGCAGTGGTTCAACATCCTCGGCAACCCGGTGGCGATCGTGCCGGTCGGGACCTCGCCGGAAGGACTGCCGATTGCGGTACAGGTAGTGGGCCGGCCGTTCGAGGAAGAGATCGTGCTGTCGGTCGCAGCCGACATCGAACGGGAGTGCGGCGGCTACCGGCCGCCGCCGATCAGTTGATGTTGAGGCAGCCGTTGGCCTTGCAATCGTGGCCGATGGCGTCGCGGTAACCGCGTTCGATCAGGCTGGTGACACGCGGACGATGGAAATCGAGCATGCCGAGCGCACCGCCCATATCTTCGACCGGCCGGTAGAGATGAATCTCGACCGCCCGACGGTGATGGTCTTTTCCCGCCTTCACCTCCGCATTGACCTTCGCCGCCACCTCGAGATCCCGCCGCATCGTGGCGGCGAAACTGGCGACCAGCATCCGGCTCATCGCGTCCACCATGCTGCTCAGCGGACGCACCGGGATCGCACCAGGTGACGGATCGAGATAGATGACGTGGAGGACGTCGGCGCCACCCTGAATCGCCGGGCTCAGCGGGGTATTCAGCACCACGCCGCCGTCCACGAACAACTCGGCGCCGATCGGCACCGCGGGAAAGATGCCAGGCAGCGCGCCGGAAGCGCGCACGATCAGCGCCGCCTTGTCGTCGGTGAAGTCCCGGTTTTCGAATACTCGCAGCGTTCCGGTCTGCCACGCCGTCGTCGTCACCCGAAAATCGATCCTGCCGGCCAGATCGCGGATGCGTGCAGCGTCAACCGACTCCTGCACCAGGGTCGCGCTGGGTTCGGCGGTCAGGAACTGGCTCGCATCGAACAGTTCGGCGACGCGACCGGCCAGTCCGGCGGTGCTGCCGACGAAGCCGGCGACGCGCGCGGTCCAGTCGCGCGCGAGAAACATCGCATCGGCGGCGAAGTCGCGCGCCGGTCCCATCGGGTCGTTCATGACGTCGTTGGCCCAGTCGATCGGGTTCATGCGATAGCGCATCACGCCGTTGCGGACGGCGACCGAGGGTGACGCCATGCGCTCGACCCACACCTGCTCCAGCGCATCGACGGCAGCCGGCCAGCTGTGATCCAGGTTCGACAGGAGCACCGACCCGTTGAACGCGCCGATCGAGGTGGCGGCGATCGTTGCCGGGGCCAGAGGACGATGGTGAGTGGAGGGCGAGAGACCGCCGATCAGCGCTTTCATCACGCCGAGTTCGTAGGCGCCATTCGCACCACCACCCGACAGCACAAGTGCGGAGCGCGAGTGTCCGTGGTGCATGGCGTCTTTCATCGCGATGATCCCGTTGGCGCGGCCGACGTCGTCAGCGGTCGGAGCAGCCGCAGCGCAGGACGGGTATTGTATTCTTTCCGGTACTCACGATGATTCGCATCGTCCGGGTACGCCTCACCCGCGGGATACGGATACGCGCTCATGGCGTGAAAGGGCAGCGGCTCCACGCTCTGCGAAAACGCGGTGTTGGCGTCGGCGTCCTTGGCCCAGCCGTCTACGAGCAACAGGAAATCGCGCGTCCAGCCGGCCTTCAGCGGCGGCAGCGACGCTGCCGGAAACGTCAGCGTCACCTCGTCGCCCGAACCCATGATCACGAAGCGATCGTCGATCGACTGCAGCAGCGGCGTGACGTCGCCGTAGCGCGTGTAGAGGCCAGGCGTTGGATTCCACATCGACAGCGGCATCTGGTGCGCGTAGTCGAACGCTTCCGGCTGCTTGCGTTGCGGGTGAATCGTCGGCGTCGAAAATCCCCGGTAGTGCAGGTCGACCGCGCTCGCGTCGATTCTGGTCATCGCGTTAGGCGGCGGCGCCGAATTTTCGGTCAGGAAGATCTCGTCCCAGTACAGGCACAGGTTGGTGACGATGCGCACTTCGCGCGAGGCGGACAGAAATTTGCCGGTCAGATCGACGGCGATCGTCTTCGGCTTGCCGGCGGGGATGCCCATGTCCTCGACCACCGTGACCCACTTCCCTGTGGAGTCCTTGACCTGGACCGACGGGAAGATCAGGCCGCGCGGATCTTCCTGTGACACACCGAGGAAGGTGCTGCCGTCCGCCCAGTCGACCCAGCCGCTCATGATCAGGACGGCCTGGTTCGATTTCGCGGCGTCTCCAAAATCCAGATCCAGCGTGTGCAGCTCGGCGACACCGGCAAAGTCCCTGGTAAACGCGTCGGCGTAGGTCTGATCCTTCGCCAGCAGCCTGGCGCGAACGTCGCGGCCCTGGCCGTCTCGGGCGCGCACCGGATGCACGCGATGTTCGGCGCCGAACAAACGGAACTCGGGAAACGGCGGCGACTTGAACTTGTCGTTCGTGAAGAGATCGATGGCGCCGGGATGATCCACCGCCACGAGCTGAATCTGATCGAGGTACGACACCTCGCGCAGTTCTTCGGTGATGCGGACTTCGAAGGCACCGTCTTTCACCTGAAGCGCGTCGCCCGGAATCTGCACGTACTCGTCGTGGTCCACCGGGAAGAAGGTGCCGTCGCCGGAACTGGCGCCGAGCGGTGCGACACCGAGCACGTCGGTGATGTAGCGGTACTGGTGGCCGTCCCAGGTGAAGATCATCGGGCACGAGCCGGACAATCGCTGCGCTTCCTTGTAGGCCGATGCACGATTCACCGGCTGACGCACTTCGTTCTGGATCAACCCGTTCGGCCAGGTGATGCGCACCGTGTCGATTTCCCTGACGTCGCGCAAGCCGAAGGTCAACGGCGCCCCAGTGAAGGTCTTCTTCTGGTACTGGGCACCGCTCTTGACCTCGACCTGAGCTTCAGGCGACAGCTTTGGGTTCTTGACGCCGGTCAGTGTCAGACGCAGCCACGCGTTCGCGGTCGCGGTGTCGTTGTGGAGGAGATGCAGCGAGCCGTCCGCGCCAATCGCAGCCGCATCGACTTTGCCGTCGTTGTCGAAGTCGGCGGTGACCACCGCCACAGCGTTCGCCAGCGCAGAATATCGTGGCGCCGCGAATCGGCCGAGCCCTTCATTGCGCGCGACTGTGCCGTCAACGACGAGATCGCTGATCGCGCGATTCTCGAAATCCGCGACCGCGACGGCCTTCGCCGAGCTCAAACCGGCGACCGTGGAGGCCGACGTAAATGTTCCGTCGTGGTTCAACGCCACTACGGGACCGACCGTCGTCGCGCCCGCGACATCGAGCCAGCCGTCGTAATTCAGATCCTGCGCGACCAGCGATCGCATCGTCATCGGCAGGACGGCAACCGTGTCGGCGCGGAACTTCCCCGCCAACAGATCGCGATACACGACGCCGGTATGATCGGCGTAGGTGACGACGACGTCGTGCCCGGTGGTGTCGTTCATCAGGTCGAAGACCAGCGCATCGATCGCGCGGCCCGACGCGAACGGAAAGTCGGCGGTCTGATCGCTGAATCCTGCAGCGCCGTTGTTGCGGAGCAGGCGCGAGCCGTCGCCGACGAGCAGCAGGTCCATGTCGTAGTCGTGGTCGTAGTCGAACCAGACGGCCTTGACGAACGAGCCGCCGGCGAGCGTCACGGGCGACTTCGCGAACGTGCCTTTGCTGTTCACGTACAGCGCGGGCCCGGCGTCGGTGACGATACAGAGATCGGGGAGGCCGTCGTTGTTGAAGTCACCGGCGGCGATCGAGCGGATGTTCTGGATGCCGTCGAGACCCGCGTTGGTTACCGCCGTGTCGCCGCTTTTGTAGAGTCGGGCACCGCTCGCCGACCATGCGAGCAGATCGGCGCGGCCGTCGCCGTCTGCGTCGAGGACCAGCACACCGGCGCGATCTCCTGAGAAGGTGCCCTCGAGCAGGTGATCGGTGAATGTGAGCGTCGCCGGAGGCGCCGGGTCGGCCGCCTGGTTCGCGTCGATCGGATCGAGAATCTCGGCGTAGACGCTCCAGTCGAGATCTTCCGGTACGGCGGCGCCGGCCTGTCGTCGTTTAATCTCCTGGAACGTCTGCTGCTCGCGGGTGGCGTCTTCAGCGCGTCCGGCTTCGCGATAGGCGTTGAACAGCTGGAAGTGCGGACCGGCGAGGTTCGGATCGAGCTGCGACGATCGCTCGAACTCGCGCAGGGCCTCGACCGGCTTCTCGGTGAGCTTGTAGAGGTAGCCGAGGTTGTAGTGGGAGATCGCCTCGTTCGGCGCCAGCTTCACCATCTGCTCGAACTCGACGATCGCCTTGTCGTACTGCGAGTCTTTCTTGAACGCGATGCCGAGGTTGAACCAGGTGTGCGGAATCGCCGGATCCTGCTGCTGCGCGCGCTGCAGTTCGGCGATCGCGTCGGCGGTCTTTCCCGCCCGCAGCAACGCCAGGCCGTAGTTCACGCGCTCGCGCGCCGACGCCGGCGACAGGTCGAGTGCCTTCTTGAACTCGTCGACGGCCTGCTGCTGCGTCGTGGGGTTTTCGTAGAACGCCTTGCCGAGGTTACGGTAGTGCCACAACTGGTCGCCGACCACCGGCGCCGCACCCTGGGCCGACAGCCGGCTCGCGTTCTGAACGAGGGCCAGCGACCCTGCCGCCAGGAGCGCGGCAGCGAACAGAGTCGAACCCAGGGACACGTGACGCATGGCGCTCCTGTTTGGCGTCTGCCGGTCGACCTACCGAGACGAGGAGGACGCGGTTTCGGTGATGGTCGTGATCTTGTCGAGCGGCACGGTCGCGGTCTGCGTCACGCCGCTCGGCCAGCGGATCGTCAGCGACTGAATCGCGTTTGCCGCACCAAGGCCGAAGTGCACACGCTGGCTGCTCTGCCCCGCGTAGCCGTTGCCGCCGTCCACTTCGCGAATCATCGATTTGGTCCCCGCCTTGACGGTGACGCGCGCACCGATGGCGTCGCGGTTGGAACGGGTACCGACCAGCTTCAGCTCGATCCAGTGGCCGGCGTCGGTGCTGGCGTTGTGATACAGCAGCGACGTCTGGTCGGCGTTGGCCTGGTAGAAATCGAGCTTGCCGTCGTTGTCGAAATCGCCGACGCCGATGCCGCGGCCGTCCTTGTCGTTGTCGACGCCGGCGGCGTTCGAGATTTCCTTGAAGCTGTGGCCGTCCAGGTTGCGGAAGAACTTCTTCTTCTGGTAGCCGCTCCACGTCATGTTGCCGATGTCGGGCCAGCCGTTGACGTCGGTGAAATCCACGCCGGGTTTCGTGATCAGGTTCACCAGGACCGGGATGTAGTTGTCAGGCCCGGCCGAACGCAGCCCGTTGACGACGAAGATGTCGAGCAGGCCGTCGTTGTCGTAGTCGCCGAATTTCGCCGACCAGCCCCACAGCGTTTCGCAGGTGCCGGTCTCACGCGAGAGATCGGTGAAGGTCTTGTCGCCGTTGTTGTGCCACAGCATGTTGCATTCCTTCATGTACTCGTCGGTGATGTTGGTCACGTAGATGTCCAACAGACCGTCGTTGTCGTAGTCACCGATGTCGACGTTCATCCCCTTGCGGGTGTCGAAGCCGATCGACTTCTCGGTGGTGTCGGTGAAGGTGCCGTCGCCGTTGTTGAAGAAAATCCGGTCGGTGCCGTAGTCGCAGGCGAGGTAGACGTCCTGCAGGCCGTCGTTGTTGAAATCGCCGTGGCCGACGTCGAGGGTCCAGCCGCTGTGCTTGCCGAAGCCGGCCTTGTCGGTGACGTCCTCGAACCTGCCGTTGCCGAGCGAGTGCCAGAGCGTGACGCCGCCGCCGTTGACCGCCGCGTCGAGATCGTTGGGCAGGACGTGCGGATCCTTCTTGATCCCCTCCACGTCGAGCAGGTTCTGCGGCTTGAAGTAGTTGCCGAACAGCAGATCGAGCTTGCCGTCGTTGTCGTAGTCGAACGCAATCGCCGCGATGGTGTTGCCGAACTTGGTCAGGCCCGATCCCTTGGTGACGTCCTTGAACGTGCCGTTGTGTTCGTTGTGGTACAGGATCGGTGTGCCGAAGCGGATGACGAGGAGATCGCGCCAGCCGTCGTTGTCGTAGTCGAACCACAGGCCATCGGCGACGATCGACATCGGGTCGTTGCCGCCGCCGACGCCAGCCTTCGCGGTGACGTCGGTGAAGGTCATGTTGCCGTTGTTGTGATACAGCTTGCTCGACGTCCCCTCCGCCGAATCGGTGATGAACAGGTCGTCGAAGCCGTCGTTGTCGTAGTCGCCGACCGCGACCGCGGCGCCACCCGACGTGAACATGCCGAGCACGTCCGCCGCCGGCCCCTTGTACTTGCGGGTGTGGTGCATGAACTCGACGCCCGCCTTCTTCGCAATCTCGTCGAAGCGAAGCGTGGCCGGACCAGCGGCCCGACCGTGCGTGCCGCCGGCCGAGACCAGGGCGAGAGCGAAAGCGGACGTGGCCACTGCGCGTTTCATTGGTTGGACCATAGATCCTGCAGGCTGGTATCGACACGTTTCGCCGGATCGTACGAACCGTCGATCAGCGCCTTGAGTTCGTCGCCCTGCTTGGCCAGGCGCGCTTTGAGCATCGCGTTCTCGGGATACTCGGCCAGGCCTTCCTTCCAGGTGCTGGTGGCGGTGGTCAGGTCGTCGATCTTCCAGTAACCGTCGCCGAGTGCGACGTAGGAGCGGGCGTAGTACGCCCGCTTCTTGTCGGCCTTCTGGATCTTCATCGCTTCCTTCAGGTCGGTGATCCCGAGGTTGGTGCGGTTGAAGATGCGCGGCCAGAACAGGTAGCTGTTGCCGCGCGTGTAGTAGCCGATCCAACTGGGCTTGATCTCGAGCGACTTGGTGAATTCGCCGAGCGCGTTGTTCGCCAGAATCACCTGGGTGATCGCGCCGGCCGCGGGAATCTTGTCGACGTAGGCGAAGCCGTAGTTCAGGTGCGCGCTCGACGCGTTCGGATTCGCCGTGACCAGCTTCTGAAAAAAGGCGATCGCCCGGTCGTACGACGCCATCTGGTTCACCTGCACCACCGCCATGCGGTAGTCGTTCGCCGGACGCAGTTCGTCAGGCTGCGCGGTGACGGCGGCCTCGAGCGAATCGAGGCCGGGCGCCTGCGCCGTGGCGGCGGATCCCAGCGTCAGGACGAACAGGACGCTGGTGGCGAACACCGAACGAATGCGTGTCATGGCTTGCTGCCCTCGCTGATTTTCGTCATGCGGTCCACCGGTAGCTTCTCGAATGTCTGTTTGAGCCCTGACGGCCAGCGGATTTCGAGCTGGTCGATCACAGTCGCATCGCCCAGGCCGAAATGCACGCGTGACGACCCCTGGCTGGCGAAACCGTTGCCGCCGTCTACGAACCTGAGTGTCGTTTTGCCGCCGATCGTTACACGCAACTGCGCGCCGACGGCGCCGCGGTTCGATTTGGTCCCGGTCAGGGCGAATTCGGCCCAATGTCCGACCGGCGTGACCACATTGTGGTAGAGGAACGGGTCGCCGTTGGCGTTGGCGACGAACATGTCGACCCGGCCGTCGTTGTCGAAGTCCGCGGTGGCGATGCCGCGGCCGTCACGGACCGAGTCCACCCCGTACATCCCTGCCCGATCGCTGAACGCCTGACCGCGCTCGTTGTGGAACAGCCGCTTCTTCTCATAGCCGCTCAGGCTCTTGTTCCCCATCGGCGGCCAGTTGCGTGCGTCCGCCAGATCGATGTTCGGCTTGATGATCATCTCGAAGACATCAGGCACGTAGTCGTCTTTCCCCGCCGACACCCAGCCGTTGGTGACATAGAGATCGAGCCAGCCGTCGTTGTCGTAGTCGAAGAACTTGGCGCCCCAGCCCCAGCCGGTGTCGTAGGTGTTGGTCTCGCGCGACACGTCGGTAAACGTGAGGTTGCCGTTGTTCTTCCACATGAAGTTGCCTTCCTTCATGTAGTCATCGGTGATGTTGGTGACGTAGATGTCGAGCAGGCCGTCGTTGTCGAAGTCGCCCCACTCGGCGTTCATCCCCTTCTTGGTGTCGATGCCGATCGCCTTCTCGGTGATGTCGGAAAAGGTGCCGTTGCCATTGTTGACGAAGAAGCGATCGGTGCCGAAGTCGCAGGCGACGTAGAGATCGTCCCAGCCGTCGTTGTTGGCGTCGCCATGACCGAGATCGAGCGTCCAGCCGCTGGTCTTCAGGCCGATTTTCTCGGTGACGTCGGTGAAGGTGCCGTTGCCGTTGTTGTGGAAGGCGATTACGCCGCCGCCGTTGTTCGCGGTCTCGAAGCTCTCCGGAAAGAATCGCGGCGTGTCCGGGTTGAACAGGTTCACCGGCTGGAAATACGCGCCGATGAACAGGTCGACGAAGCCGTCATGGTCGTAATCGAAGGCGACCGCAGTGATGGCGTTGAGATAGCGATCGAGTCCCGACGTCTTCGAGACGTTCCTGAACTTGCCGTTGCCGAGGTTCTGATAGAGCTGGTTGTGGCCGAACCTGACGACGAGGAGATCGGGCCGCCCGTCGTTGTTGAAATCGAACCACAGGGAGTCGGCGGACGCGTTCGCTTCGTCGTTGCCCGAATCGATCCCGGCCTGCGCCGCGACGTCGGTGAACGTCAGGTCGTGGTTGTTGTGGTAAAGGTGATTCCGGCCGTCGATCGACGAGTCGGTGACGAACAGATCGTCGAAACCGTCGCCGTCGTAATCGGCCGCCGCCGCCGATGCACCCAGCGCCGTGTAGCCGGCCATGATGTGCGCGTAGGGGTTCTTGAACGCGCGATTGTGGTGCGCTTTGTTGACACCCGCCTTGACGGTGATGTCTTCGAAGCCCGGCGTGATCGCGGCGGCCGCCCGCGCCACTCGCCCGACGGGTCCGGCGGCCGCGAGCAGGGCCGCGGCGGCAATCGCAGCGACTGTTCTCACTGCTTCGTCCGCACCCCGGCGACGTGATGCACTTCGACCAGCTCATCGCGCCCCTCGGTGACCGCGACGATGCGATCGGTCGCAACGTTGTTGAACGTCTGCGTCATGCCCGACCTGGGCCACTTGACGACCAGCTGGTCGATGGTGGCGTGCTCGCCGAGGCCGAAATACTGCCGCGCCGAGTTCTGCGACCCGTAGCCATCGCCGAACACCACCTCGCGCATCTGCTGGCTGCTGCCGATCTTGGCATAGACCCGCGCCCCGACCGCGTCCCGGTTCGACTTGGTGCCGGTCAACTCGACGCCGAGCCAGTGACGGCCCGACGCAATCTGGTTCTTGAGCAGCGCGTGCTTGTCGGTCGACGCCGCCACCGCGATGTCGAGCTGACCGCGGTTCCAGAAATCGGCGACCGCGACGCCGCGGCTGTTCAACAGCAGATCGGTGCCCGCCGGACGGCCGATCTCGGTGAAGGTGCCGTCGCCGTTGTTCCGCAGGTGGCGGTTGCGCTCGTAGCCGTGCCACGAACGCCGGCCGAAGAACTTGGGATCGAAGAACAATCCGGTCTTGTAGACATCCTGCTTGCTGACGACGTTGTTCAGGAACTCCATCTCGATTTCAGTGTGCGGATCGTTGTAGACCCAGCCATCGGCGGAATAGATGTCGAGCCAGCCGTCGTTGTCGAAGTCAGCGAACGACGATCCCCAGAACCAGCCGGGCGGGTTCGCGTTCGATTTCCAGGTGACGTCCTCGAAGGTGCCGTCGCCGCGGTTGCGCATCAGCGTATTGCCCGACGCCATCTGCCGGAACACGTCGACGAACTGCAGCCCCGACTGCTTCATGATCCCCATGTAGAGCGGCATGTCGCTGTACCACACACCCTGGCGCCAGCTGTTCAGCATGTAGCGCATCACCGTCGGCGTCTCGGCGTACCAGCGACTCTCGGAGCGGATGTTCGCGACGTAGATGTCGAGCTTGCCGTCGTTGTTGTAGTCACCGAACGACGCGCTCATGCCGGCGCCATAATCCAGCGTGCCGCTCTTGACCGTCACGTCTGTGAACGTGCCGTCCTTGTTGTTGTGATACAGCGTCTTGCGGCCGAAGTCGTTCACCACATACAGGTCGAGGAATCCGTCATCGTCGTAGTCGCCCCACACCGTGCCGAGGCAGAGGCCGATCTCGCCGACGCCGGCTTTTTCGGTGACGTTGGTGAAGGTGCCGTCGCCGTTGTTGTGATACAGCTGATTCGGCTCGCCGTTGCGGGCGTAGAACGTGGTCGGGATCTTGGTGCGCGGATCGAGATAGCGCCCCACGTACAGATCGAGCAGGCCGTCGTTGTCGTAGTCGCCCCAGGACGCGACAGTCGTGCAGCAGTCCTCTTCGATTTTCGACTTGGCGGTGACGTCGGTGAAGGTGCCGTCGCCGTTGTTCTTGAACAACTGGTTGTGCTTGAAGGTGCGGCCGACGAACAGATCCTTGAAGCCGTCGTTGTCGAAGTCGGCGAATACGCCGACGCTGACACCGTCGAGGCCGCTCAGTCCAGCCGCCGCGGTCACGTCGGTGAAGGTGCCGTCGCCGTTGTTGCGATACAACCGCGACGCCACGCCGTCCGGCACGAACAAATCGTAGAAGCCGTCGTTGTCGTAGTCCACCGCCGAGATGCCGCCGGGGCCGTAGCGGATCATGCCGAACGCCATCTTCTCGTTGATGAACGCCGGGTAGTATTGGTTCTTGAAGTCCACGCCGGCTTCGTGCGCGACGTCCACGAACTGCGGTGCGTCGCTGATCAGCCGATCGCCGTCGAGGAACGTGGCCGACTTGATGTGCAGTCCGGCGGCGCCGCGATCGAACGTCATCCGGAAGCGGGCGCGATCGATGCCGGACTGGGGCGCGCCTTTCGGCGTGCCGATCACTTCGAAACGAATGGTCGCACCGAGCGTCGAGCCGCCCCATTGCTCGAGCTGATCGATGTGCAGCTCCGCAGCCTCGATTGACGCAAACCCGTCGCGATACGCGTGCCATTCAGCCAGCGCCGCCGTCCGATCCTGCGCTGCGTTGTCCGACTTCTGGATGAATTGCCTGACGCCATCCTTCACGGTTGGGGCATCACGCGAGGCCAGACCGAGTCGCGTCCCCGCGAAATCCGCGGCATAGAGCCGATCCATCGCCGCCCCGTCGTTGGCAGCGAGCGCGGTCGCGAACGGATCGAGCGCGCCTGTCGCGATGTCGTGCCCCGAGTCGAAGAAGGCCACGCCCCGCCGGTCGATCCAGATCGCCGCGATCAGCATCACCGCGACGAACGTGAGCAGGATGACCAGATAGCGGCGCCAACGGCTTCGCGGCCGATCGGCCGTACGGGTAACGTTGCTGGCGACAGTATGCACAGTAAATTTGAAAGGATGGCGGACGAGTTAACCCACGTGAACCGCGGCGCCCGGTCGCAACCCGGCTCCGCAGCATGAAACGGCCTCTATGATGCCATGACGACCGCTGCCCGGAGAGGCGACTTCGAATAAAAAAGTGGGGCTAATGCGAAGACACTACGAGGACAACGAATGAGGGACCGCGGCGCCGGACGCGCGATTCGCCACGCGCGCCCGGCCGGACGGCCGCGACTACACTTCGTGAATCAGCTGATTGACCATCTCGGGCGACGGCGGATTGGAGGCCATCTCCGGATGCGCCATCTTCGCGTGGATGCCGACGTGCTGCATCAACTCGTCTTTGGTATCGGTCACCACTTCAAACGGGCACTTAGCCCCGGTCTCGGCACAGACAAGCTTGTAAGCCATCTTCTCTCCTCCTGCGAATCGCATGAACAGTCTAGCTATTGCGGCTTGACCCGCTTCACGACGAACATGAACGTCCCGAAGCAATACGGGTTGGCCTGCCTGGTCGGATCGCAGACGCCGCGCAGCGGCTGCGTCGGATCCGGCGCCACGAACGGCGTGCCCGGTTGCAGCGTCACGATCCCGTCCTTGTCGGTGATGCTGTAAAGAAACGGCTCGAGTGTCCCAACCATCACGTCCGGTGTCGCCGGATCGTAATACATCACGAAGCGCGGATGCGCCATGCCGAGAAACCGCGTCCACGGATTGTCCGGGTTGACGTTCTGCGGCTGCTGCGGCTGGAACCACATGAAACTGGCCTGATATTTCGTGTAGGCGTGGCCTGCGATTGTGACCGGCCCGACCCGTTCTCACCGGCCCTGTCCGATCGGGTGACCATCGACGAGCGTCGCGTGATCGGTCGCCACCATGTTTCCATCGGCGAAGAACTCCGGCATCATCGCCACCTCGTCGATCGGAAACGTCTCCATCGGGCAACTGACACCGCCGCAGGCCGCCTTGCACAGGTCCTGGTTGACCGTGTTCGGCGGTTGCGGAAAGCGGCTATTGGTAGTGCAGGCCCTGGCGACGCCGAACCACACCCCGACATTGGGCGACGAGGCGATCGGCGTCTGCGCCATGAGGTTCCGCGGTACCAGCACACCCGTAACGGTCAGGGCGACGACCAGCGTTCGTCGCCCGTCGAATTCTGCTCGACATTCAGCGGACTCCTAGAAGTGGAAGTTGAGGCCGATCAAAGCGCTAATCAGGCGGTTGGATTCGTCGATGGTTCCGAGGACGTTGTTCTGAAGATCGGGAAACGGTCCGACAATGTGCTGGCGCGGGACGTAGTAAGCGGCCGCTTCAGCGCTGAGGAACGGGAAGATTTTGATGCCGACGCCGCCGGTGATGTGATGCTGGAACGTCGCCGGAGCGCCCGTCGCCGAGATGACCACTTCCGGCCGCAGCGGCATCTGACTGTAGTTGTAGCCGAAGCGCCCCGTGACCTTCTCGTTGAATTCATGCTGCACGCCGGTCTTGAAGGTCCAGACGTTGCGCCAGCCGAACGGCTCGACCACACCGTTGACGATGCCGCCGGCGCTGCCGAAGCCGGCGACGCCCGAGTACTTGGTGAACATGCCGTCGATGGCCATCTGCGTCTTCTCGCCCTTGAGGCCGACGCCCCAGCTGGCCACTAACGGACCGTCGAGATCGTAGGTAAGCGTCCGGGCCAGCCCGTACGACGGCGACGTGGGATCGGAAATCGTCGAATTGAAGGTGTAAGGCGAATAGTTCTGGGGCGTCGTGATCGAGGCGCCGACGCTGACCTTCGGTGTCGCCTGATACATGAAACCGAATTGTGCGGCGACGGCGAACTTCTGACTGGGCTTGCCCGCTTCGGGATACCAGCGGTCGCCGTTCGCCGCGGTGTCGAACGTGCCGTCAGGCAGTGGCGCGACGTAGAACTGACCGACATACACGTTCAAAGAGGCGCCAATCGACAGCTTCGGGTTCACCTGATAGCCAAACGCGACCGGAATCTTGGTGACCTGGTAGCCGGTGTAGATGCGGCCGAATCCGTTCGGCGGCTGCGCAAACAGGATGCTGGCGTTGCTTTGCGGGTAGTCAGTCCCGAATCCGGCGACCGCAATCAGTCCGAAGCCCAATGCCAGCTTCTTGCTCGGATCGCGCAGCATCCATCCAAACGACGGAGCAATCGTCAGGTGGCTGGTCGGGTTGGCGTCGCCCGACTGGGAGCCATGCGTCGTGTGGATCTTGATGTCGTCCTCGAAGAACTCGGTGGTGAACGAGATCTGGTTTCCCTGGACCGCGGTGACCAGCGCCGGGTTGAACCCGAGCGCGTTGAGGGAATCCTCGGGAAGGGCCACGCCGGCCCCTGCCATCGAGCTGCTGATCGGGCCGAAGCCATGCAGGGACGCGCCCTGGGCCATCGCCGAAGCCGGCATCAGCGCCACGCATAGGAACAACACCATCTTTCGCAGGCAGTTCATCGTCACCTCGTAATGCAAGGAATCGTTGCGCTATTTTGCAAAATACGCCTTGAGCGGGTTCCAGTAGTAGTCGTACCACCCCTGTCGATAGCCGTCCGCTTGTTCGGCCGGGACATTGGAGTGCACCATCCTGATCTCGGTTCCAGCCTTGATTTTCTTGAATGTCAGGGTGAGCAGCGAGTCCGGAGCGCCCTCCGGCCACTGCGTGGTATGCCAGTCCTGAACGACCTTCTTGCCTTTCACCAGCTGGCGATGGGCGCCGGTGATGTAGCCGTCGCACGCGGTGAACGACCCGCCGACCCGCGCGGCGCCGGTGGCCGGCGACCTGGTGAACGCCGCGTGCTTCTTTGCGTTCACGAATGCGTCATACACTTTGTCCGGCGGCGCAGACACAACGACCTTCTGCGTGATAGTACGGGCGCGGGCCATGTCTGTTGATCCTTCCTGACGCGAATAGAGATTCGGGGAGCGGTGTAGATGCTAAGATTCCACGCGCTCACTGTCAACCGGGGAGTCTTATGTCATCCCACTCTCACACACTGAATCCGGTCACCTTCGTCGCGCTCGGCGATGGACTGACTGCCGGCGCCGGAGATTTCGGCATGAGCGAAGAGCTCCAGCCGTTTAGTTTTCCCTCACAGGTTGCGCGGCGACTGGCCACGCCGTTCCCGCAGCCCGAAATGGAAGCGCCGGGCATCGGTCCGGTGATCGGATTCGCCGATCTTCCCGTTCGTCTGCCGCAGCCGATGCAGACGACCGTGCTGAAGGAATTTCCACCCTCGGGTCTGTATTCGAACGTGTCGATTCCGGGACTGAAACTGATCGACGCACTGACCCGCCGGCCGATCTCGCCGCTCATTCACCGCAGCGACGGACTGCAGACCGCCATCAACTTAGTGTTGGGACTGCCTGGTTTATTACTCCCGGGCACCGCGCAGTCTCCGACCGCGGTCGAATACGCGCTCTTCCGCCGTCCCACGCTCATGCTGGTCGCACTCGGCTGCTTCGACGTCATCGACGCGGCGATGAAGGGCGATCCGGCGTGGATTCCAGACGCCGTCACCTTCCGGATGAATTACGCGAGTGTGCTGACGCCGTTCGGCCGCGGCAGCGGGACGCTCGTGGTCTGCACACTGCCCGATCCATCGGACACCGCGTTGTTCACGTCGTTTGCCGCGGCGCCGCGGGTGTTGAAAGCAGACGGTGACGTGCTGGCGGCAGCCTTCGGGCTGAACGAATCCGACCACCTGACGCCGGCCGGACTGATCGAAGCCGGCTGCCGACTGATCGCGAAGACTCCGGGACCGCTGCCCCAGGGATCGGTCGTGCGAACCCCGGTGCTCAGGCGCATAAGCGAGCGGGTGGCGTCGCTCAACGTGCAAATCCGTGCCCTCGCCCAGGAACACGACGCCATCGTGCTCGACCTGCACGCGTTGTTCGCGCGCGTCAAGCGCGACGGCGTCACCATCGGCGAGCGTCGCCTGACCGCCGATTACCTTGGCGGATTCTATTCGCTGAACGGCGTCTCGCCAGGCGCCACCGGCCACGGCGTGATTGCCAACGAGATGCTGCGCGTGCTCAATGAGAACTGCGGCGTGTCGCCGGCACCGATCGACCTCGGCGGCCTGCTCGCGATCGATCCGGTCACGGAGTACCGCCTGGCGCCCGGCCCCGCCCGGACGCTGCAGGACGCCGTCGTGATGCGGCCGCCGCAGCCGGCGCAGTCGCCGGCACCGAGGACGCGCGCCGCTGCGGTGATGCCACCGCGGACCCACATCACGCTGCCCGACAGCATGGAAGCGACACTGACGCTGAATCAGGAAGCGAGCTACGTCGGCGACGCGCTGCGCGCGGCGCACACGAGTTTCGAGCGCGACATTCCGTTCGGCAGCGCGCCCAACACGCTGTTCGGCGGCTTGTGCCTCGTCCAGACGCACCTGACGGGCCAGGTCAGGTTCCGCTTCAGCCCGCCGCAGGACAACATCGCGCCGTTCACGATGTCGTTCGGCCCGGGTTTGAAGGGCGAGGACGGCGTCCTGGCCGCGCCGCAGTACTACAAGCTGCCGTCACTCGACGCGACGGTGACCGACATCGAAGGCCTGGCCTCGGTCGGCAAGCTGAACCTCGCCACCGGCGAAGTCACGGACATCAAAATCAAGGCAGCGATCATGAATTCGGCGCTGCTGGCGCTGGTCAGCGTCAACCCCAGGTTGCCGCCAACGCCCGTCGAATTCTCGACCGAATCCCGGCAGGGTCCGGAAAACCCGCACTACGGCTCCGCCTTTGCGAAGTTCGAACAGCGCGCCGACGGCACGCTCGACTTCACGATGGCCGGGGTCGAGTTCCTGCCGCTCGGCGCCGGCTTCGGTGGCGACATGCTGCGTTTCCCGCTGCCGTTCGCGAGTGCCGACTGGCAGTTTGCCAGTATCCCGGCCGTCAGCACCTCGCTCCATCCACACATCAACCTGAGTTCGAAGGCGCTCGAGGAGCCGACGGCCGATTTCCTGCTGGCCGGACGCCTGCCGGACATTCCGGTCAACACGGTGCGTGAATACACCACCTTCTCGCACAACACTGCGTTCGGCGACAAGTTCACGCTGAACGTGCCCGAAATGGAGGGCGGCGCCACCGGACGGTCGCATCTGGTCGGCCGCCTCGTCATCCAGTTCGGCGAACGCACCGGCAACTCGGTACCGTTCGTGATGTCCTCGCTCCTACCCGGTGGCATGCTGGCCAAACCGCCGGACTCGCCGGTCGCCAAGGCGTTTCCGGGCCGGCTGTCGATCGGACTGCTCGGACATGACGAGATCCTGCGCTTCCCGAAGATTTCGTACAACATGCAGGGCGTCTGCTGGGTGGACGATCCGTTCGAACTGTCGATCGGCTCGATCGACGTCAGGACCGGCAAGGTCATCGGCGGCCTGCTCTATCGCGGGTTCATCGTGCAGAGCGTGCTGCTCACGCTGCTCGCGGTCGAGCCGCGGACGCCGAAGTCGTCGTGGTACATGCGCGGGACGTCGGCGTTCGAACGCGACCCGAACGGCCAGACCATCTTCGGATTCTGCGGCAGCGCCCACATCGACTACCCCGAGGGCTACTCGTTCCCGCAGCCCGACCTGAAGTCGGCGTTCACGGTCGGCGCGAAGTCGGTCCTCGATCCGTACATCTATCTGCAAGGCACCGACGGCATCGCGCCGCCGCCGGCCGGCAAATCAGGTCAGGCGCACAGCATCCTGGCCTCGAACGGACAGCGCTTCTCGTACAACTTCTCGATTCCGGGTTATCCGTCCGGGAAGCCTGCTGCCTTCGAGTACGTGAACGAAACGACCGGTGGCACCTTCCGCATGGGCAGCCTGGTGTGGGTCAGCTTCAGCAACGCCAATCGACGCGCCGATCCTGGCGATGTCGACTGCGTCAGCTTCACCGGCATCGGGTTGTGGAGTCTCGATATGACCGGTCCGCACATGGCCACGGTTCAGATTTGTACCGCTCCCGACGCGCCGTTTGTCAGCATCGTCATCGACGGCGGCTCGGTCTCGAACGTCAACACCAAGCCGGCGCAGGCGACCATGCCGTTCGCCGACATGGTGCTGTTCGGCTGATCGGACGCGCGTGTTTTTCGAGGACTTCGAACACGCCGGTCCGTCGACCTCGGCGGCCCGGACGATCACGGCGGCAGACGTCGACGCCTTCGCGCGGCTGACCGGCGACTTCGTCAAGCTCCACACCGACGAGGCCTACGCGAAGACGACGAAGTACGGGCAGCGCATCGCGCACGGCGCGCTCGTCTTCAGCATCGCGATGGGGCTCTCGACCGAACTGCAGCTGTTCAACGGCGAGCTGATCGCATTCGCCGGCGTCGACAAGCTGCGGTTCGTCGCGCCGGTCTTTTTCGGCGACACCGTCCACGTCGTCAAAACCGTGCGGGAGCGGAAGGAGATGGGCGCCGCGCAGGGCACGGTGACGTTCGACAGCCGGGTCCTGAACCAGCGCAACGAGCTGGTGCTCGCTTACATGGATCGGCTGCTGATCAAGCGGCGAACGTAGAACGCAGATCGTTCTACGTTCTGCAGAACGCCGGCAGCGTGGCAGCGTCGGTCCAGTCCGGAACCGTCCGCCAGACCAGCAGCGAGCTTCGCAGCATCTCGTAGTTCTGCAGGAAGTGCTGCACCAGCAGCCGTTTCTCGAGGACGCTCTTCGAATAGCCAAGGCGGGTGGCGGCCATCCCTCCGGTGACGGTATTGGCCATCCAGATGTAGGTCGAGATCGGATCGAGGCCGCTGACGCGCAGCGGCAGCGTGTCGGTGACGGTTTTGACCGGCGCCATCACTCGTGACGCGATCCCGAAGGTCAGCATGTCGGCGAAACGGAAGCTCCAGTCGATCGGATCGATATCGACCTGCGCGATCTTCCCGGGACGATTGACGACGAAGGCGGTGCGCACCCGGATCTCGCCGTCGGACACGATCGTGAAGTCCACGTTCTGAATCGCGGCGGTGAAGTGTCCGGGGCCGTAGGCGATGACGCCCGGTCCCTCCGGCGAGTAGGGCACGAACGCATAGCCGAAACCGTACTGACCGAGCACGCCCGGTTCCGGATTCTCCTGGTTTTTGATGAACGGCGGACCGATCACCACATAGGTCGGATCCTTCATCGGCATCTGCAGCGTCGGCGCCTCCGCTCCAAACGGCGCAAACGACAATCCGAAGTCGAAGATGTCGATCTTGATCACAACCCAGTCGTAGACCGTACCGATGTCGCGCAGATCGACGATGGCGGTGCGCTCGTCGCCGACGAACCTGCCGATCTCGCCCGAGTCGCGCCGCTTGAAGTACAGCTGTTCGCAGCCGCTGCCGACCCGACGGTCGCTGCCTTCAGGCAGCCAGCTGAGGACACGCTGCAGGCGGCCGAGCGGAGCGGGTTCGGCTTCGGGCGCCGGTTCGGGCTGATAGAGATGGCTGACGCGCAGGAAGTAGCGGAAGACGAACTCCCGCATCTGATCGCGAATGGTCTCGCCGGAGGCCATCTTCTGCCGATCGAAGAATGTGTCCTGGACGATGCCCATGACCGGGAGGTCGGCGTTGCCGACGACCGCGGTGTCGAAAAATCCAAAACTGCGGCCGGCGTCGGCGTAATCGCGCACCACGTCGAACCGCTCGACGTAGTCGTCCGTGCGATCTTTCTCCTCCCACCAGCGCGCCAGGGTCACGCCGTCGGCGAGCGTCCGCTCGACACGGCGCAGGACCGCGCGATCGAGGTGGGTGACGGCGCCCGCGAAGGCGTCGGCAAACCGGAGGGTCGCGGCGGGCGCGGGTTCGATCGGCGTCTCCGTCGTCTGGGTACGCGGCGCGCGGTAGATGTCGGTGTCGACGCCGCGGAACCGACCGCCCGGATCGGCGAGCCGCAGCGAATACAAGGTGCGCGTCGAGCCGTCGGCATCGACGGTGGTGTCGAGGGTCAGCACGCCGCCCGCGCCACTCAAGGCGCCGCTGCCGCCGGCGGCAGGACCGTAGGCGCTGAGACGGTTGACCGTGCGGCCGGCACGCTGCTCCGAACAGGTGGTGCCTTCGAGGCGGCCGGCGGTGATGCCGCCGATGGTCCGTCCCGCCGGATCCGTGAACGTGATAGTGCGCGACGCACCGGGCAGTTCGTGCGCGGATCGCAAATCGTCGGGATCGAAAGCGAGCGATCCATGCACCTGCCCGACGTGCAGGCCAATCCGGCACTGGCTGCGGAACCGCGCGCCGTCGCCAAGGTCGTTGCTGATGCGGGCGATGCTGAGACGTTCGGCGCCGCCGGCGTCCGACTCGCCGAGCAGGTTCAGTACCGTCGCAGGCGCGCCGGACCCGCTCAATTCGAGCAGCGGTTCGAGCGTGTCGTCGAACGCCGCTGCGGCCGTCTCGAGTCTCGCCGTGACGGTGAGGGCGACGACCGACGGCGGCGTCACTTCGCCGCTGATGGTCAAGGTGCCCCGCGTGCCGCTCAGGCTTCCGCTGCCGCCGACGATGCTCGCCGTACCGGCGAACAACAGACGCGGCCGGCCGTCAGTAGTGGCTGGATACGTGCGGCCCGCTCCGAAAAAACGAATGGCGCTGCGGCCGCGGTCCTGAAAGGTGATCGTGCCGTCCACCATCGTGAAGCGCTGCGAACTGGTCTCGTCAATCTCGGTGGCAGCCAGCGGCGCCTCGAGCGACGTCTTGAAGGCGTCGGGAACCAGCCGCCATTTCATCGAGAGGAGCGCAATCGTTTCGCCGATGCGGTTGGCGCTCGAGACGCCGCTCTCGAGCGTCGGCGGATGGACGTTGGCGTCGAACCGGTGAAGGGGTTCGTGGATGTCGAGTCCGGTCAGCCCTGCGGGCAGGAGTGCCGGTATCGACGAAGAGACCGCGGACGCTCCGGACGGCACGATGCCGTTCGCCCGCCGTCCGGCCGAAGCGCGATGGCCGCCGAAGAACGCTGTCGTAGTCGCGCTGACCGCGGGCCGCGAGGCGAGCGACAGGTAAACATCGCGTGTTTCGGCCGGCGCGTGCGCGACACCGGCGTCACGGCCGCCACCGGTCTTGCGTCGAGCGGATTTGCCGCCGGCCTCCGTTTTCATGCGGCGCTACGCCTGGACGGACGAGGCCGCTGCCGCCGTCTTCTTGACGGTGTCGACGGCTTTGTCCACGGCGTCCTGGATCACTGTCATGCCGGTCTGGACCAGCTTGCGCGGATCGGCCGTGGTCAGCAGCGTGCGCGGATCGAGCGCCTCAGCGATCTTGCGCGGATCGAGCGACTGCATCGACGCCGCATCGAAGACGGCATCGACGACGCGGCGCAGCCATTCATCGCCGGCGCGAAACTGGATTGCCGCCGCCCCGAACAGGTGGCTCTGCACCGCACGCGACACTTCCTCGACTTCAGCGGCGGTCAGATCGCCGGCCTGCGGCGGCGCCGAGGTGATCACTTTCGACAGCTGCTGCACGCCAAAGAGCGACACGGCCCAGCCGAATCCGAGCATCGATTTGGCGACTTCACGCATCTCCATCTCCGTATTCCAGCCTCTCTGCGAAGGTGTCGACCGGCGCGACAGCGATCCTGACGAAACGATCGGCGCGACGCGGCCTAATTTAACCACATCGCGGGTGTGCCAGACGGACTAGGACGGCGGCGGGCCGCCGGCGCGCTCGACCGGCGCATCGAAGATGTCGCCGCGGAAGACCGACTTGCGCCGCAACAGCATTTCGTCGATCGCCGCCTGCATCCGCTGGCGCACTTCGAGCGACAGCCGCCGGTAGATCTTCGGATCGTCGGCCGCCTCCGGTCCGTAATCGCGCTCGATGTGCATCGGCGGCAAAAACTGGGTGTGCCACTTCGACGGCAGCGGAAACGGCGCGGCAGTGATCGGCAGGAACGGCCACTCGGTGTAGCGCGTGAACCACGCCCAGTCCACGCGCTTGAGAATCGGATAGATCTCGGCGCTGCCGACGGTCACAAACGGCAGGATCGGCGCGCGATTGCGCAGCGCCGCGCGGACGAACTCGTCACGACCGAACTTGCCGAGCGTGTAAGCGCGGTCGTACATCGTGAAGGCGCCGCGGATTCCCTCGGGAAAGATCCCGAGGATCTCGTCGTGCGACAGCACCCAGTCCATGTTTTCCTGGCACGCCATCACCCCGCCAAGCTTGGCCATGAAATCGGCGAGGAACGGCGACTTGGTCAGGCTCGGATGAATCAGGAAGCGCGGAATCCGGTTGCGCTTGGTGACCAGCGCGAACAACGCCATCACGCCGTCAAAGGGCATGAAGCCGCGGTGCATGCCGACCAGGACGCCTCGCCCTTCGGTCGGGACGTGCTCGATGCCGTCGAGCTCGACGCGCCAATAGCCGTTGTGCAGCCACTTGAACAGGTGCCCGCAATAGCGGCGGATGTAGGCGGCGTCCATTCCGAAGTCATCGTAGTTCCCGTGAGGCGCGCCACCCTGTCCCACCAGTTCGAGAATGGCGCCTTCGCTGGTCGCGGCGGGCGCGAATCCCAGCTGGTTTTTCAGCGCCGCGCCGGAAACCGTCCACGAATACTGGATGTACTGCAGCTGATCGGCCGGGGCCGACAGGCTCGCGCTCGAGGCAATCGCGCGCACGCCGTTCTGAGCCAGTCGCCCGAGCGGCAGCCGCGGCACGCGGGCGACCTGCAGCGCCGCCTTCAACGGGATGCCGGCCTGCGGCGCGACATTGAAGACGCCGGCCGCGCGCTGTTCGATGGCGGCGGTGACCGCGCCGGCAAGATCGCGCGGGCTGAGCAACTGAATCGTCGGATCGTGACCGGGATACGTAATCGCCAGCCGGCCGGTCAGGAGACGGCTGAAATAATCTTCGCCGTCGAGCACCGCCGCGGGACGAAGGATGGTTCGGACAGTCGGCGCCGCGCCCGAATGCTCGCCGACCTGAAGGCTCAGGCCTTCGACTTCCTGCCAGGCGTCGGCAATCGCGCTCTTCCCCTGCGGCAGGAACGTCGTCTCGTCGACGAGTCCGGCGTTCTGGTGACTGGGGGTGTAAACGGCGGCGCTCGAGATGATCACCGCCTGGGTCAGGGGCGCGGACGCCAGACGCGCAAACAGCGCACGCGCGGCCGCGACGTCCGGTCCGGTGGTCGAGCTTTTGGCAGGCAGCGCCGAATAGATCAGGGTGTCGAACTGACTCAGGACGATCGCGTCAATCGCGCCCGGCTCGTGCACGACACACGACCCGACGTGCGGCGAACGCGTGAGCGCCTCGACGAGCGCATCGGCGATGCGGGCGCGGCCGGCGACGACTGCGACGCGCGCCGGCACGAGATCGACTAAGCCTTCACCGCTGCCAGATAATCCTGGACGGCCGTGATGGTGTCCTGGACCGTCTGGATGGTCTGGAAGCGCTCCTCGGGAACCTTGATCTTGAACGCGTACTCGATGTCGACCATCACTTCGAGGGCCGACAGCGAATCGAGGCCAAGATCCTCGCGGTAATTCGAGGAATCGTTGATATCGGCGACGGCGATACCGGTAATCCGGTGCACGCTCTCGCGGATGGTGTCACGGATGCGATCTACATCACTCATTGTTGTTGGTGGCCCCGGGGGCAACGAGATATTGGCACAAGGTCGCGAAAAAAAATAGCGTGATCGAAAAAATTTCGGCCGCTATTCGCCTAACTGGCAATTTGTCGAGCGACGTCGACCGCCGACACGATCACCGGCGTGATGCCGCCGCCCGGGCGCGTCCAATGGCCGCAGAAATGTAGGTTTTTGACGCGTCCGGTCATCGCCGGCCGCGACTCGCCCAGTTGCCCCGGCGCCATCTCCCAGCCCAGCATCGCCCCCTGGGTGTTGAGCGTGAAGCGGTATGACGTGAACGCGGACGCGCTCTGGCGCGACACGATTTTCGTGGACAGGCCGGGAACCAGCGCCTCGACCCGCGCCAGCAGGTCGTCCTCGACCCGCTGCTTGTGCGCCGTCCAGTCCCGGACGGTGTCGTAGTTGATCTCCATGATGCGCTGCAGAATCAGGATCTGCTCGCCCTCGGGCGCCATCCTGGGCTCGTAGAGCGTCGGCACGAAGATCTTGAACGCATCGAGCGCCACATCGTCGGCATTCCAGGAACGCCAGTGATAGCCGGTGTGCGGCTCGAGCGCCTCTGCGGTGACGCCCTTCAACCCCAGATGCGTCAGAAAGCAGGGCATCGTCGGCTTGAGCTGCCGCAGGTTCGCGATCGCGGCGGGCCCGACCACCTCGGCGCCGAGCAACTTCTCGTACGTCAGCGTGAGATCGGCATTCGACACGACCGCGCCGGCGCCGACGCGCACGGTGTGACGGTCGGCGCCGAGACCGGTCGCGATCTCCACCGCGACGGCCTTGCCGTTCTCGACCACGATGCGGTCGGCGCTGGCGCGAAGGAGGATGTCGCCGCCGGCGTCCTGCACGATGCGGGCGAGGTCGTCCGCGAAGACCTGCGAGCCGCCTTCGGGATAGTAGTTGCCGAGAAAATACGACAGCCGCAGCATCGAGTCGAACACGAACGAGGTCGTGGACGGCCGCGAGCCCCAGTGCGCGCAGTCCGCCGACAGCAGCAGGCGCAGCTTCGGATCCTTGAACTCGCGCGCCAGCACGCTCTCGAGCGACAGCGAAATCATCGAATCGAGCCGGCCATGACGCCGGCCCCGGAAGTAGTAGAGCAGGCCGTAGACGTAGGCATCGCGGGCGATCGCGAAAAAGCGATCGATCGCCTTTGCCTCGTGCGGAAAGGCCTCCTTCAGGGCGTCGATGTATTCGTTGAAGTCGGCCGAGACCGAAAAGCTGCTGCCGTCGGGGAAATGGAAATGATCGACGGGGTCCATCTTCACCCACCGCGTCCGCGATCCGAGCGAGTTCAGGACGCTGCCAGTCATCGTGGCGGGGTTGCCGAGCAGCGGATAGAAGTGCGTCGCGGCGTCGAAGATGTAGGCGCCGCGGCGGAACGTACTGCAGTAGCCGCCGACCATGTAGTGCTGCTCGACCAGCAGCACCTTCTTGCCGGCCTTCGCGACCAGGCCGGCGCAGATCAGCCCGCCGATGCCCGCGCCGATGACGACGACGTCATACGACGACTTCGGATCGCGCGCGAGCGCCCGGTACGGCCTCATGGAGCCGGCTGGGGACGGTTCCGGCCGTAGGATTCGTGGGCGTTGACGAATTCACCCGAGGTGATCGCTCCGGCCATCGACAGCTCGCCGGCCAGCACCGCAGCGGCGACAATCTCGGCGAACTTCGGCGCGTGACCGGGCCCGGCGCATCCCAGAATGGCGAGGCACTCGGCGCTGGTGCCGAGCATGGTGCCGCCGCCGACCGTGGCGACGGTGAGCGCCGGCAGCGTGACGCTGGCGTAGAGATCGCCGTCGGGCGTCAGCTCGAAGTCGGTGACGCCGACCGCGGCGTTGGCGACATTGGCGACGTCCTGCCCGCAGGCGATGAAGATGGCGGCGAGACCGTTGGCGATGTGCGCGTTGTGACCGATGGCGTTCGCCTGCAGGTGGCCGATCACCGTGTCGTGCCACATGTCCACGATCTGTCGCGGCGTGACCCGCATGTACGACTGCAGCACATCCGCCGGAATGCGGGCGCCGGCGACGACCGTCTTGCCCTTGCCGCCGCTCAGCAGAAATCCGCTCGCGCGCTTCTCGCTGCTCATCCCGCTGAACACCTTGTATCTGGCGGCATGACCGTTGTTGACCAGCCACTCCGAGGCGCGCTCGGTGGCCTTCACGATCATGTTCATGCCCTGCGCGTCGGCGGTGTTGTAGTGGAAGCTGACGATGACGGCGCGGCCGGAGACCCGCGCGTCCACGCTGGCGAGTCGTCCGTGCCGGGTGGTCGATTCCGCCTCGGCGCGAAGCTGCGGCAGATGGCCGGGCAGCGCGGCCGCGAACGACGCCGCGTCCTCGACCGACTCGAACGAGAACATCGGGCAGACCACGTTCTCGTCAACGATGATCCGCGCGCTGACGCCGCCGGCGCGCGTCAACATCACCATGCCGCGTTCGTAGGATCGGACCAGCGCGCCTTCCGAGGTCGCCAGCGGCACATAGAACGCACCCTGCGCGTGGCCGCCGTTGACGAGAATCGGTCCGGCAATGCCGAGCGGCATCTGCACCGAGCCGATCGGATTCTCGACGTTGCCCCGCATCGCCGGCCCGGCAATGGCGCAGGCGCCGACCCGCGGCAGCGAGACGCCAAGCTTGCGCTCCAGCCACGCCCGACGCGCACGGAGGTGCTCGTCTGAGTAGCCCTGATCCTTGTAGCGCGGGACCAGTTCGATGCCGGCCGCCGGCGTGGAAGTCGGGTCGGCCATCAGTCGATCGCCACAATCAGCGCGCAGCAGTTGCCCTCGGGACTGACCGAGGTGACGAGCGCGCGGGTCGCCTTCAGCGGACGCGTGTCCGCGGCAATGTTCAGCGGAATCTGCGCGTCGCGCTCGACCAGGCCGGCGATGCCCGGCACCCGTCCGGCCTTCATGAATTCGATCGCGAACAGCGCCTGCAGCGCACCGGACGCGCCCAGGGCCTCACCGGTCATCGATTTGATCGCGGTCACCGGCACCTCGCCGCCGAGCACCGCGAAGATGCCGGCGGCCTCGCGGGCGTCGAGTGGACGGCTGCCGCTGGCTGATGCGGCAACCAGGCCGATCTGGTCGCGGTCGATGCCGGCGCTGGCGAGCGCGCTCCGGATCGCGGTGGCCAGCGCCCCGGCGTCGACCGCATCGGGCCCATGGGTGTCGGGATCGTAGGCGCTGCCGAACCCGAGCACGCGCGCCAGCACCGGCGCCTTCCGCGCCTCGGCCGATGCCGCGGACTCGAGGACCAGAAACGCGGCGCCCTCACCCATCAGCGTGCCGTCGCGACCTGCATCGAACGGCGCGAGCCCTGGTCCGCCGCGGCCGTTGGCGGACGCCAGACGTCCGGCTTTGAAGAAACCGTACGACGATTCGTAGCAGACCTCCTCGGCGCCTCCGGTCACCAGGGCGTCGGCGCGGCCGCGCTGAATCAACTGCGCGCCATATCCGATCGCATGCAGACCGGACGTCGCGCCGGTGGCAATCGTCGTGTTGACCCCGCGCAGCTTTTCCCAGATCGCCGCCTGCCCCGCCGCGGCGTTCAGCACGGTGTTCGAGAAGTCCATCGGACTCGCGTACTCGGGACCGGCCTCGAGCGCGCGACGATCGAATTCGGCAATGGTCTTGACGCTGCAGAACATCGTCCCCAGGATGAGGCCGAGCGCGCGGGCCGCCCGCGCCTCCGGCGACCAGCCGCTGTCGGTCAGCGCCAGCTCGACGCCGACCAGCGCCAGACGTCCGGTCCGATCGAGCGGGCGGATATTACCGGTCTTGAGATAGGTCTGCGGCGCGAAGTCAGGGATCTCGGCGACGTCGACGCCGGGCACGAGGTCAGCGGAGAAAAGCGTCGGCGGCGCGAATCGACGATCGCCCCGGCACAACGCGTCGCGGATCGTCTGCGGCTGATCGCCGAGCGCGCAGAGGGCGCCACGCCCCGTGACGCAGACGTCCAGGCGAGCGGCGCTCACGCGTGGTGCTTCCTGAAGATCACGGAGGCGTTGTTCCCGCCGAACGCATAGGCATTGTTCATCGACAGCTCCACCGGCACCTGGCGCGCGGTGTTGGGCACGATGTCCAGATCGCATTCGGGATCGGCGGTCTCGAAGTTGATGGTCGGCGGAATGCAATCGTCGCGGACGGCCAGCGAGCAGGCCGCTGCTTCGATGGCGGATGCGGCGCCCATGGTGTGGCCGAGCATCGACTTGATCGAGCTCATCGGCACGCGATAGGCGGCGTCGCCGAACGCCTGCTTCACCGCCATGGTCTCGATGCGATCGTTGACCGCGGTGCCGGTGCCGTGCGCGCTGATGTAGCCGATCTCGTCCGGCCGGACGCCGGCATCGGCCATCGCGATCTGCATGGCGCGAGCGGCGCCGTCGCCGTGTGGCGCGGTCATGTGATTGGCGTCGCAGGTCAGCCCATAGCCGACCAGCTCGGCGTAAATCGTCGCCCCTCGCGCGAGCGCGCGATCGCGGCGTTCGAGCACCAGAATCGCCGCGCCTTCCCCGGGCACCATCCCCTTGCGGAGCCTGTCGAACGGCTGGCAGCGTTCGGGCGCAATCGCCCCGAGCCGCGCGAACCCGGTGTAGGTGATACGCGAGAACGCGTCCGACCCGCCCGCCAGCATCAGCGTCGCCTCGCCGTAGCGGATCGCGTCCGATGCGTGCGCCAGCGCGTAGTTGCCGGCGGCGCAGGCGGTCGGGATCACGAGGTTGGGTCCGGCGAAGCCCAGTTCCGACGCCACGTGAGCGGCCAGCACGTGACAGGGATACTGCTCGATGAACTGCGCGCCGATGGTGTCGCGGGCGCCGGTGGTCTCGCGATCGTTGAAGTACTCGATCATGGTCGGCTCGCCCGAGGTCGTGCCGAGCGACACGCCGCACGCCGCGGGCTCGAGGGCGGCGGGATCGAGCGCCGCGTCGCTCAGCGCGAGGCGGGCTGCCGCAATCGCCAGCTGGGACGCCCGCGAGATCGTCCCCGGACGCAGGCGCTCCACGTAGCCTTGTGGATCGAAGTTCTTGACCTCGCCGCCGATGTGCACGGCGAAGCGCTTCGGGTCGAACGACTCGACGGGACCGATGCCGCACTCGCCTGCCAGGATGGCGCGCCAGAACGGCCCCACCCCGATGCCGACCGATGTCACGACGCCGATTCCCGTCACCACCACGCGTGGACGGGGTTCCATTTCGCCGACTAGTATATTCGCGCAGCCGGAAAAATGGCCTCCACCAAACGCCCGACGGGCGGCGCCACTCGTTCGCCGACCTTTGGTCTGCTCGTCGGACTGATCGTCACGCTCACCGCGGTCGTCGTCGACGGCTGGTACATCACCAGGCAGGTCGCGGGATTGCGGGCGCTTCAGACAGACCTGGCCGATCGCAGCCGGCGGGATTCACTGCAGCTGCTGCGCATCGAGAACGATCTCAACACCGCCGCGCTGGCGATGCGCGACATGATCGACACCACCGACTATCCTCTGACCGCCTGGCGCGGGCAGTTCGACCGGATTCGCGCCGACCTGGACGATGCGCTGCGCCGCGAGGAGCAGGTGGCGGTGGCGCGCCGGACGCCCGAGCAGCAGCGTTACCTCGCCAGGTCGCTCACGCAGTTCTGGACCGCCGTCGATCGGATGTTCGCCGCCGCCAGCGACGGCACCGAAGAGGACGCGCGCTCGCAGATCCGGGTGTCGCTGCAGGCGCGCCAGGCCGCCTTGAGCACCGCGGTGGCGCGGATGCTCGTCGCCAACAACGAAAGCGAAGAACAGACCGCGCGCCAGATCCAGGACATTTACAACCAGGTCCAGCGCCAGGCCTACCTCTTCGTGGGCGCGACCCTGGCCACCAGCCTGATCACCGGGCTGTATGTGATCCGCGCCAACCGGCGTCTGTTCGCGGCGCTTGGCGACCTCTCGCAACGCCGCCACGAGCTGGCCGGACAACTGATCACCACGCGCGAATCGACGCTGCGCGAGATCGCACGCGAACTGCACGACGAGTTCGGCCAGATTCTCACCGCGATGGGTTCGATGCTGAACAGCGCCGGACGGCACGCGCCATATCCACTGCGCGGCGAACTGCGCGAGGTCAACGAGATCGTGCAGACCACGCTGAACAACGTTCGAGGCCTCGCGCAGTCGCTGCACCCGTCGATTCTCGAGGACGCCGGCCTCGACGATACGCTCGATTGGTACATCCCGCAGGTCGCACGGCAGCTCGGACTGCGGATCAAGTACGACCGTCCGCAGCCGACACCGACGATGAACAGCGCCAGCAGCATTCACGTCTATCGGGTGCTGCAGGAAGCGTTGAACAACGTGGCGCGCCACTCGGGAGCGGACGAGGTCTCGGTCCGCTTTCGCACCGCCAATGGCGTCCTGGTGCTGGAAGTACATGATCGCGGCGTCGGCATCGATGCTGCGACCGAACGTCAAGGCCTCGGCATCGTGACCATGCGCGAGCGCGCCGAGCTGGTTGGCGGTACGATTGAGTTCCTGAAACCGGCGGAGGGCGGCACGCTGGTCAGACTCCAGGTACCCACACAGGCATGATTACGGTTCTGCTCGCGGACGATCACACACTGGTGCGGCGCGGCTTTCGGCGCATGCTCGAGGACGATGCCGAAATCCAGGTCGTCGGCGAAGCCGGCGACGGCCAGGAAGCCATCCGCCTCGCCGCGACGCTGCATCCTCGCGTCGTGGTGATGGACTGCGCGATGCCGGGCACCAGCGGCCTGGTGGCGACGCGCGCGATCCTGCACGACGATCCCGGCGTCGCCGTGCTGATCCTCAGCATGCACTCCGAAGAAACGCTGGTGCGGCAGGCGCTCGAAGCCGGGGCGCGCGGCTATATCCTGAAGAGCGCGCTCGACCTCGACCTCGCCGCGGCGATTCGCCGCGTCGCCGCGGGCGAGCGCGTCCTCGACCCGAACGTCTCGGGCACGACGGCGCTGAAAGGCGAGCGCACTCAGGCGCTGTCGCCACGCGAGCTCGAAGTGCTGACGCTGATCTGCGACGGCAAGTCGAACCGCGAGATCGCCGTGGAGTTGAAGCTCAGCGCGAATACCGTGGCGGTGCACCGCGCCAACATCATGAACGCCCTCGGCATTCACAAGACCGCGGAGCTGGTCGTGTACGCGATCCGCCACGGCCTGGTCCACATTCAGTGAACCGACGGTCGTTTCTGGCCGGCGCCGCGTCGCTGGTGGCGTGGCCGGCGACGGCCGGGCAACGCCCGCGGACGCCCGGCTTCCGTCTGACCGACGTGACCAACCAGGCGGGCATCACCTTTCGACACAACAACGGATCGGCCGGCGACAAGCTGCTGCCGGAAACGCTCGGCTCGGGCTGCGCATTTCTCGACTACGACGCCGACGGCTGGCCGGACATTCTGTTCGTGGACGGCTGCGACTGGCCGGCCGCCGGGCGGCGGCGCAAGTCGAGCCTTCGCCTGTATCGCAACAACCGCAACGGCACGTTCACCGACGTGACCCAGGCCGCGGGCCTCGACATCGAGTTGTACGGCATGGGCGTCGCGGTCGGCGATTTCAACAACGACGGATTCCCCGACGTCTTCATCACCTGCGTCGGCCAGAACCGGCTGTTCCGCAACACCGGCAAGGGCACGTTCGTCGACGTGACCAGGGCGAGCGGCCTCGCGGAGCGCACCGGATTCAGCACCTCCGCGCTCTGGTTCGACTACGACCGCGACGGCCTGCTCGACCTGTTCGTCTGCAACTACGTGAAGTGGTCGCGCGAGCACGATGTCTTCTGCAGTCTCGACGGCAGGCAGAAGTCGTACTGCACGCCGGAAGCGTACCGCGGCGAGACCTGCTGGCTGTTTCGCAACCGCGGTAACGGCACGTTCGAAGACGTCACGGCGACCAGCGGCGTGTTCGATACCAGCTCGAAGTCGCTCGGGGTCGCCATGCTCGATCTCGACCAGGACGGCTGGCCAGACCTGGTCGTCGCCAACGACACTCAGCCCAACAAGCTGTATCGCAATCTCCGCAACGGAACGTTCAAGGACGTTGCGCTCGACACCGGCGTCGCGTTCAACAGCGACGGCAAGGCACGCGCGGGCATGGGCGTGGACGCCGGCGACATCGACAACTCCGGCCGCGACAGCATCGCCTTCACCAATTTCGAGAACGAAATGGCCGGCCTCTACCGCCAGATCCGTCCCGGCGTGTTCGAGGACACGGCGCTGACGGCCGGCATCGGTCAGCCGTCACGCGCAACGCTGGGATTCGGCTGCCTGTTCGCGGATCTCGACCTCGACGGCCAGCTCGATCTCGTGGTCGCCAACGGCAACATCGACGAGACCGTGCGCGGCATTCAGGGCAACGTCGGGTACGCGCAGCCGCCGCACCTGTTCATGAACCAGGGCGGCGGTCGATTCGTCGATCAGGCGTCGGCGGTCGGCGACGATTTCGCCCAGCCGAAGGTCGGACGCGGGCTGGCATGCGGCGACTTCGATCGTGACGGAGACATCGACCTGCTACTGACCAGCAACAACGGACTGGCGCGTCTCTACCGAAACGATCGGCCCGCGGGCAACAAATCCATCCGCTTTCACTTGCGCGGCACCGAATCGAACCGTGATGCCATCGGCGCCACCGTCCGCCTCTTTCATGGCGGCACGTCACAGTCGCGAATGGTCAGGAGCGGTTCGAGCTATCTGTCGCAATCCGAGCTGGCCGTCACGTTCGGTGTCGGGACCCGGGATCGGATCGACCGGGTCACGATCGCCTGGCCGAACGGCCGGATCGAGGAGTTCAAGAACGTCGCGACCGGACGTGCGCACGACTGCACCGAAGGCGCGGGCATCGTGCCCCGCAACGGGTTCCAGCGATAACGCGTTTGAGCTATTGCGCGAACGCCGCGGCGCCGTTACTTTGAGCACAAATGAAAAGAATCTTGGTCGTCGCGGGGGCATTGTCGTTGTGTCTCTCGACCGGACAGGCCTGGGCTCAAGGCTGCATTCTGATTCGTGAGTCGGCGCCGATCATCGGCGCGGCCTCGAGCACCTATCTCCGGCCTGGCGAATGGCAGTTCGACATGGGTTTCCGCAACTCCACCGCCGATCAGCACTACTCCGGCGATGTCTATCAGGCGCAGCGGACCGCACTCGGCACCAACGTGATCAACAACCAGAACCAGCTGCTGTTCGCCGTCAACCACCAGGTGACGCCGCGGTTTGGTTTTGCGGTGCTGGTGCCGTTGATCAAGGCCTCGTGGTCGGTGCCGAGTCCGATCGCGCCGACGCCGGGACCGCGCGCCGTCCAGCACGGCGCCGGCATCGGCGACATCTCCGGCATCGCCCGATTGTGGGTCTTCGATCCGCTCACCCATCACAGCCGCAACTTCTCGGTCGGTCTTGGTCTGAAAGTCCCCACCGGCAACGCCGACGATCAGGACACGTTCGTCAACATCACCGGCAACAATCCTTCGGAGAAGGCCGTCGATCAATCGGTCCAGCCGGGCGACGGAGGCTGGGGTACGCAGGTCGAGGTGCAGGGATTCAGCCGACTCGGTCCGACGTTCCTCTTCGGATCGGCGAACTACCTGATCAACCCGCGCGACACCAACGAGACGCCGTCGGTGCTGGTCGGCCTCGGCGTGCCGAGCGCGGTGCTGCCGATTCGCAACGTCAACTCGGTGCCGGATCAATACGTCCTTCGGGTTGGCGTCGGCGTGCCGATCTACAAGGGCCTCGGAGCGTCCGTCGCGTGGCGGATGGAAGGGGTCCCGCGCTACGACCTCATCGGACGCAGCGACGGCTTCAGGCGTCCCGGCAACGAGCAGTACATCGAACCCGGCGTGTCCTACGCGTTCGGGCGCTCGGTGCTGCAGGTCAACATTCCGCTCGGCTACGCGTTTTACCGTGCTCCCGATCCATACACCGGCGCCGCCGGCGACGCGACCTTCCCCGGCGTTGTCGCCACGGCGTCGTACTCGTGGCGGTTCGGCGAGGTCAAGCACATCGCGATGCCGGACGATCACACGATGCCCGATCCAGGTGTGATCAAGCGCGACGAATCCAGGAACTGATTCGGCTCAGGCGATTCGCGTGTCGCGTTCGACCACCACGCGCTCGGTGCGTACGACCTCTTCCTGACGCGGCAGCCGGCGATCGACGTTATAGAGAAAGACGATGAACTTCTGATCTTCGGACGGCACGCGCCAGCCTTCGCGGTGCGCCCGCGGGGCGGACGAAGACATCTCGTGGCCGATCGCGTCACCGGGAGACTCGACCGGGTATCCGCGTTCGAACCACGACTCGGGCTTCCTGCTGTGCCCGTGACGTGCCCCGTCGAGGAAGCGGGCGATCTTGAGCGCGGCGTAGGTGTTCGGATCGGCCGCGTAGTTGACCAGCTCTTCCTGCTGGGTCTGCAGGACGCATTCGTAGCCGGGCTTGGTGAACACGAGCGACCAGATGACGTACTTCAGGTCGTTTCCGCCGAGATCCTGGTCGCGCATGACGCTCTGCCCTCCCGAGAAGAGCGAAGTCCATCCGGGCGTCGCGTGGCCGGCCGGCGACGCCGACGTCGTTGACGAAGTGGCCGCGTAAGTCGTCGTACCAAGTGGCGAGGCGTAGGTACGGCGGGATACCGAGACGTCGCCGCGCGGACGCAATCCGGTCGCCGCCATGCGCTGCACGCCGTCGAAGACGAATTCCAGCGTCGCGCCGGTCATGCGCATCGGCCAGCGCACGAACGTCTCGACCACCGAGTCGGTAAGGCTGGCGGTCCCGATGGCCGGCGAGCCGTTGTAGGTTGATTCAAACGTCATGACCTTCCTCCGGCAGAAACAAACAGCAAGCCCGGTGCCACGACGCCCAGCTAGTTGATTCCTATCATTGCGGCTGAACCATTCGCGCACTTAGAATTCACGAACCAGACTGTCAGACTCCGGGACCCATCTGCGAGCGGTATCCGCTCGACGAGGACACACTGTTATGCGCCCCGCACTGAAAACACTCGTCGGCCTCGGATTCGTCGTGCTGCTCGTCAATACCGGCTACATCGCCGCGTTCGCGAGCCCGACGATCTTTTATGTCGGCAACGTGGTGGCGCACCTGGTGCTCGGCGTGGTGCTGGCGTTCATGTTTGCGGCACTCCTCGCTCAGGACGCGGACATCAGGCGCTGGACGGCCGGGTCCGCGCTCTTCTTCGCGGTCGCGCTGGGAACCGGCTTGTGGCTGACCATCTACGGCAACATCCACGATCATGCGTCGGTGCTGAAGGCGCACATCATCGTCGCATCGCTTGGCGTGGTCGCGCTGCTGCCGTATGCGGTGCGGGCGGCGCGCGGGCTCGGCGGATCGCGGCTGTTCGGACGGACGATGGAGGTGGCGGCCGTCTTCGCAATCGCCTTCCCGCTGATCGTCAACGCCTACTACAAGAAGTACCCGCCGCCGCACAATCGCATCGTCAACCCGCTGACCGCGCCATTGACGATGGATGGCGAAGGCGAGGGACCGAAGTCGCCGTTCTTCCCGTCCTCGTCGAAGACCAACGTCGGCGGCATCATCCCGTCGAACTTCTTCATGGACTCGAAGACGTGCGGCGAGTGCCACAAGGACATCTACACGCAGTGGAACAGCTCGGTGCACCACTTCGCGTCGTTCAACAACCAGTTCTACCGGAAGTCGATCGAGTACATGCAGGACACCATCGGCACCCAGCCGAGCAAGTGGTGCGCCGGCTGCCACGATCACGCGGTGTTCTTCAACGGCCGGTTCGACAAGCCGATCAAGGAGCAGATCGACACGCCGGAAGCGCGCGCCGGCCTGGCGTGCACGTCTTGCCACTCGATCACGCACGTCGACAGCTCGATGGGCAACGGCGGCTTCACCATCGAGTACCCGCCGCTCCACGAGCTGGCGAACAGCAAGAACCCGTACATCCGCGCGTTCGATCGAGTTCGTCACCTACCTGAACCCGGAGCCGCACCGCCGCACGTTCATGAAGCCGTTCATGCGCGCAGGACGCGTCCGAGTTCTGCTCGGCCTGCCACAAGGTGCACCTCGACGTGCCGGTGAACAGCTACCGCTGGTTCCGCGGCTTCAACGATTACGACAACTGGCAGGCCAGCGGCGTCTCGGGCCAGGGCGCGCGGTCGTTCTACTATCCGCCCAAGACGTCCACGTGCGTCGACTGCCACATGCCGTCAGTGCCGTCGGACGATCCGGGACACCACACGGACGGCACGGTGCATTCACACCGCTTCGCCGACCGCCAACACGGCAGTGCCGTTCGCCAACCACGACAACGCGCAGTTGAAGACCACCGAGGACTTCCTCAAGTCCGGCTTCATCACGCGTCGACATCTTCGCGGTCTCGCCGGAGGACCCGACGAGCGAGCGGACGCCGATGATTCGTCGCGCGGCGGCCGGAGACAACACGCCGAAGCTGTCGACCGGCATGGCGATCGGCGAGGAAGGCGATCAGGCGGGCCCGGTGGTGATTCGCGACGTCGGCCAGGTGGCGGCGCCGATCGACAAGGCGCAGCCGCAGCTCGCGTCCCGGATCGACCGCCCGCGTGGACGTGGTCGTCCGCACGCGCAAGATCGGTCACTTCTTCCCGGGCGGCACCGTCGACGCGTTCGACATCTGGCTCGAGCTGCAGGCGACGGGACGCCGAACGGCAAGCTGATCTACTGGAGCGGCCAGGCATCGAAGAGACGGCACGGGACCGGTCGAAGCCGGGCGCACATTTCTATCGCGCCTATCCAGCTCGACGGCGAAGGCAACCCGATCGACAAGCGCAACGCCTGGCAGGCGCGCAGCGTCCTCTACGTTCGGCTGATTCCGCCGGGCGCCGCCGACACCGCGCATTATCCGGGTCAAGGTGCCAAACGACGCGAAGGGCCCGATCACCTTCACCGCCAAGTTGAACTACCGGAAGTTCGGCTCCTACACTCAATTCGCCTACGCCGGACAGCCGAAGCCCGGGCAGGATCCGACGCTGATCAACAAGGAGTTCAACAGCGCCGAGTACTCGTTCGACACCGCCAACATTCCGGCGAACGTGTCCGGCGAGATCAAGGGCGAAGTCCCGAAGCTGCCGATCACGGTGCTGGCGACGGCGACGGCGTCAGTGCCGATTGGCGACGGCAAAACGCCGACGGTGTGGACCAACACGCCGAACAAGGCGGATCGCGAGCGCTGGAACGACTGGGGCATCGGCCTGCTGCTGCAGGGCGACCTGAAAGGCGCGGAGTACGCGTTCAAGAAGGTCACCGAGGCCGAGCCCGGCTACGTCGACGGCTGGATGAACGTGGCGCGCGCGCTGATTCAGGAAGGCGAGAACGACGCCGCCAAGCCGTACATCGAACAGGCGATCAAGGTCGACCCGAAGCTCGATCGCATCTACTACTTCAAGGCGCTGATTCAGAAAACAGAC
Organism: uncultured Acidobacteriota bacterium; assembly: GCA_963711765.1. Taxonomy (GTDB): domain Bacteria; phylum Acidobacteriota; class Vicinamibacteria; order Vicinamibacterales; family CAVVIG01; genus CAVQFC01. Next base: position 353,126 of record CAVQFC010000003.1, read on the forward strand.
GGCGACTACGATGGCGCGCTGGCATCGCTGCGCCGCACCGCCTCGAAGTATCCGCGCGACCGCGTCGTCCTCAATCAGATCGCCCGCATCCTGTTCCTGCAGCGTCAGTACGCCGAGTCAATCGAAGCGCTGAAGCAGGTGTCGCTGGTCGATCCTGAAGATCTGCAGATGCACTACACCGCGATGCTGTGCGTATCGCGGCCTCGGCAAGACGGAAGAAGCCGAGCGCGAGGAAAAGCTGTTCCAGCGCTTCAAGGCCGAGGAATCGTCGCAGTCGATCACCGGCAACCGGCGCCTGGTCAAGCCCGGCGGAAAACAACGAGCGCCAGCAGATCCACGAGCACGAGAGCGTGCCGCTCGACGAGGCGCCGGCGCTCAAATCGAAGACCGTCGTCGCCAGCGCGAAACCGGCGAAGACCAAGGGGGCCGCCAACACCGGCGGGATGAACCAGTGAAGATGCCGGCGTTTCGATCCACTCTCTCGACCCTCGCCGTCACGGCGGCGTGCGCGTTGCTGTTCGGCGCCGCGGTTTCGACGGCGGTGCCGACCGGCATCACCTTCACCGACGTGACGACGGCGTCGGGGATCAAGTTCACGCACAACAGCGGACGGTCGGGTCACGAAGTACCTGCCCGAGACGCTGGGCGCCGGCGCGGCGTTCTTCGATGCCGACGGCGACGGCTGCCGGACATCCTCCTCATCAACGGGAAAGACTGGCAGGCGGGCGGCAGGAAGACGCCGAGCGCGCTGTACAAGAACAACGGCAACGGCACCTTCACCAACATCACCGTCGGCAGCGGGCTCGATATCGACATGTACGGTCTCGGCGTCACCGTCGCCGACTACGACAATGACGGCCGCGAAGACGTCTACATCACGGCTCTCGACGGCGATCACCTGTTCCACAACGAGGGAAAGGGACAGTTCCTCGACGTAACCAAGGCGGCAGGCATGACCAACGCCGCGTTCGGCACCAGCGCCGCCTGGTTCGACTACGACAAGGACGGCCAGCTCGATCTCTTCGTCGCCAACTACGTGCAGTGGACGCAGAAGGGCGACATCTGGTGTTCGCTCGACGGCACCAGCAAGTCGTACTGCACGCCGGAATCGTACAAAGGCACCGCCGCGAAGCTGTATCACAACCTCGGCGGCGGCAAGTTCGAAGAGGTCGGCAAGAAAGCCGGCATCGACGACCCCACCAGCAAGTCGCTCGGCATCTCGATCTTCGACTACAACGGCGACGGCTGGCCGGACATCTTCGTGGCCAACGACACGCAGCCGAACAAGCTGTATCGCAACAACAAGAACGGCACCTTCACCGAGACCGGCATGTCAGCGGGCGTCGCCTTCAGCGAAGACGGCGTGGCGCGCGGTGCGATGGGCACCGACACCGTCGGACTACGACCGTTCGGGCCGTCCGCACCTGCTGGTCGGCAACTTCTCCAACCAGATGCTCGGCCTCTATCACAACGAAGGCACCGGACTGTTCGTCGACGAAGCGCCCACGTCGACGGTCGGACGCGCCAGCCTGCTGTCGCTCACCTTCGGTGCGTTCTTCTTCGACTACGACCTCGACGGCTGGCCGGACATCCTGGCCGCGAACGGGCACATCGAAGAAGAGATCAACCGCGTCCAGCCCAAGGTGCAGTTCAAGGAACCGCCGCTGCTGTTCCACAACCCCGGACAGAAGACGTTCGAGAACGCCAGCGCCTCGGTCGGCGAGGCGTTCCAGCGCGCGATGGTGGCGCGCGGCGCGATCTACGCGGACTTCGATCGTGACGGCGACCTCGACGTCCTGGTCACGACCAACCATGGACCGGCCTATGTGTTCCGCAACGACGGCGGCAACAAGAACCACTTCGTCAACATCAGAACCAAAGGCGTGAAATCGAACCGCGACGGCATCGGCGCGGTGGTGCGGATCGAGAGCGCGTCGGGCAAGCAGTGGAACACGGTCCGCACCGGATCGAGCTACTGCTCACAGAGCGATCTGGCGCTGACGTTCGGACTCGGCAAGGACGCGACGATCAATGCCATCGACGTCGAGTGGCCGAGCGGCGCGAAAGATCACCTGACCAACGTCCCCGCCAACCAGTTCCTCACCATCGAGGAAGGCAAGGGCATCGTCGCCAAGGCCTCGCCGGCGGTCAGGGCGAGCCACTAGCTCCATCCGTAGTGTCCGGCTTCAGCCGGACCTTCCAGTAACGACGATCAGGACGGTTGGACGCAGCGCACGCAGACGAATTCTAGAAGAAGAACAAGTCTGTTCACTTGGTACACTACCGCCGGTCGTGATCGTGGTCGTGGTCGCGAAGCAGGTCGCCATCGTGATCGCGATCCAGGAGGCCGGCGCCAGCGTCGGCACCCGCACTGCTCGATTCCCCCCGCGGCGCAAAGGCACTGCGTCGCGGCGGAGGCATCGGCGATCGCGCGCCTTTGACCGAACGCCAGATGATGTCGTTCAATTCGACCTCCGGCGTCAGATCGGCGTCGGAGAAGTTCATCCTCGAAGAGGCTTCAGCGCCGAACGCCGAAGGGAGGTTCTTTTCGTTGGCGTCCACCGATGGCATCCGGCGCTCGAAGCCAGTCGGGGTTGGTGTGGCCTGAAACGCGGCGTACATCGGCGCCGCGGCGCCGTCGTACAGGCTCATCGGCGGCAGGCCGAGCACCAGCTCGATCGTGCGCAACATGCTGGTCGTCGTGTAGAACGTGTGGTCGACGAAGCCGCGTTTCGCGAATGGACTGGCGACCAGCGCCACCGAGCGATGTGAATCCACGTGATCGGCGCCGCTCTGGGCATCGTCCTCGAGCACGAAGATGGCCGAGTCCTTCCAGTAGACGCTGTTCGAGATGTCGGCCACCAGCCGGCCGAGCGCGATGTCGTTGTCGGCGACCATCGCCCGCGGCGTCGGCGTCCCTGGCACCGTGCCGTTGGTGTGATCGTTGCCGAGACGGATGATCGACAGCCGCGGCAGCTTGCCGTTCTGCACGTAGCCGGCAAATTCCTGCTCCCACGCGTCCATGCGCGACTGATCGGTGATCGACAGGTCGAAGGCGGCGAAGGTCGGCGAGACGTTCCCGACCAGCCCGGGGACGTTCGCGGCGACGGTGGCCGGCGCCAGCGTCGATTTCGGAACATTCATCGCAAACTCGCCGTAGCTGCGGACGCTGACCTGGGCGCGCTGTGCGTAGTCCCAGAGATAACCCTGCGCCGGCGTGGAAATGTTGCCGAACGGGTTGCGCGTGAACCAGCCGCCCTCGCCGATGTAGATCGCGCCGCGATGACCGTAGTAGGTCTGCCAGATCTTCTGCACGAAGTCGGTCGCGTACCCGGCCATGGAGAAATCATGACCGTCGTAGCTGACGTCGGCATCGACGTAGAAGTTGTCCATCAGCACGAAATTTTCGGCGATGGCGTGCGCGTTCGGCGTCACCTCGCGGCCGAACAGCGTGAACGACGGCCGGCCGTTGCCCTGCGCAAGATCGCCGAACACCGAGTCGTAGGTCCGGTTCTCCCGGATCACATAGAAGACGTGCTTGATGGGCGACACGCCGCCGACGAAGGCGGGAATCGGCAACCCGATCGGCGCGCCGGCGGGATGAAGGCGCGTCTCGTCGCTGTACGGCGTCAGCGCGTAGACCTTGCGCGTATAGGCGGCGAGCGTCGTGCGATCGGGTGTCGGCACCGTCGAGATCGTACCGGTGAGCCGCTGCTCCATGCCGGCGTTGTTCATGTTCGTCGACGGCGTCAGGCCCTTGCCGCTGAGGATGAAGATCTGCTGACCGTCGCGGCTGAACACGGCGTTGGTCGGATACCAGCCGGTCGGGATGAAGCCGCTGACGAAACTCTGCGCGCTGTTGCCGACATCGACAACAGCCACGGCGTTGGTGTCGGCATTGGCGACCAGCAGCGTTTTTCCGTCGGGCGACAGCGCCAGCGAATTCGGCGTCGAGGTCATCGGCGCTTCAGGAAACAGGCTGGTCGAGATCTGTTCGATGGTGCGATCGGTCCTGGTGTCGTAGGTCCAGACCGAGTCGCCGTTACCGCACGCCACGAACAGCCGATTGCCGTCCTTCGAGAACAGCAGCGCGTTCGGATGTTCGTCGGTGGCGAGCTCGTCCACCAGCGTCAACGACGCCGCACGATACACCTGTACCCGCGCACCGCCCCACAGCGAGACGTACACCGTCTGGCCGTCGGCCGAGACGACACAGGTATACGGCTCCGCCGGCAGCGTCACGGTCTTCACGACCTGGCCGGTCCCGACGTCGATCGACGAGAGCGTCCGGGCGAACACGCGCGTCGCGAACAGATTCTTTCCGTTGGTCGACAGCGCCAGGCCGCCGGTGAAACTCTCGTCGTCAACAGCGGGCAGGGCGAACGTGCGCTTGCGGGTCAGGACGCCGTCCGCGAAACCGAATTCCTGAACCGAGTTCTGCGCCGCGCCGGACGCATAGACGGACGCCCCGTCCGGCGACCAGACCAGACCGTACCAGGTCGCCTGTAGCGGCGTCGTGTTCTTGACGGTCCAGCTCGGCACGTCCACGACACTGAACGATGGGTTGGCCAACCCCTGGTTGCTGACGATGAGGTAGCGCGAGTCGGGCGATTGCAGGAGGTTGAGCGGCAGATCGCCGAGCGCGAGATGCCGCCCAGCCGGTGACAAACGCCACCCGGTCGGCAGCAGCGTCGACCCGTCAGCCAGCGGCCCCGGCACATCCGGAGGCGGCGGCGAGAGCTGCGCGCGAATGGTTGCCCCACCCGCGACCGCGATGAACATCGCGGTGAGGATGATCAACAGGTGAACGACGACGACACGAACAGGGACAGCCCGATCGACCATGGACTCCGGCTCTCATGAACCGCCGACTTGATATGAATCGCGAACAGCTGGACGATATCTGGTCGTCAGCCGACCGGGATGGCTTATGGATAACCATAACCATACACTAAGTACCTAGTTATTGCTGAGACAATTAACAGCTGGGAGACTGGGCCGTATATAAGGGCTCAGTAGACGAGTGGAGGGGGATCCGAAGTCGTTTCGCTCACAGCTCGACTGAGGGCATAATTGCACCCACTTCAGTGCGTCACTCGAGGCCTCTTCGGACTTCAATTTGTCAGGCCGTTCGTCGCGTCACCCTGACGGCGCTGCTCGCCGTGGGCGCAGCTGTGCCTGCCGCCGCGCAGGCTCCGACGCTGACCCTCGACGAGGCGGTGCGGCTGGCGCTGGCTGGCAATCGCGACCTGTCACTGGCCGCCCAGGAAATCGAGAAGGCCGCCCAGGCCGTCGACGTCGCCAAGTCGGCCAAAAAGCCGCGCTTCAACCTGAACTTCGTCGAGCCCGTGATCTTCACGGATCTCGACTTGCGGCTCGGCCCGCTCGGCTCGCTCGACCTGCCGCACAACTTCGCGTTCTTCGTCGGCAGCGCCGCGCAACCGATCTCTCAGCTGTACGACATCGGCCTCGGCGTCAAGGCGACAGAGTTGTCGAAGAGCCTGGCGACCGAACGTCTGCGGGCCGCGCGGCAGACGGTGGTCGATGAAATCAAGCGCGGCTACTACGGCATCCTGCGCGCCGAGAGCGGCCTCAAGGCCTCGCGCGAAGCGATCGGACTGCTCAAAGAGGCCGAACGCCTGGTGGATGCGCTGGTCGCCGAACGCGCGGCGTTGAGAGCGGACCTCCTCGACGTGCAGGCGCGCCGCGCCAGGCAGGAGCACGACATCCTCGTCCTCGAGAATCTGATGGCCACGGGGCGCGAGCGCCTCAACGTCGCGCTTGGACGCGACCCGGCGACGCCGTTCGCGGTCGAGAAACTCGCACTGGCGCTTCCCATCGAAGAGCAGTTGACGGTGACGCGCGAGGCGGTGCTCGACCGGCGTCCTGATGTCCGCGAGACACGCATCACCATCGATCTCGCCAAGACCGACTGGCAGCTGAAAAAAGCGGAGCAACTGCCGCACGTCGCGGCGCTGTTCTCCTACGTCGGCAACATCAACATGCCGCTGCTGCCGGGCAACATTGCCGCGGCGCTCGTGACCGCGAGCTGGGAACCGTTCGACTGGGGACGCAAGGGCTACGAGCGGGCCAGCAAGCAGGTCGCGGTGCAGCAGGCCGAGACCGTGGCGCGGCAGCTGGAAGCGACGGTGGCCGTGGACCTGAACGCGCGGCAGCGCGCGCTGCGCGAGGCCCGTTCGCTCATCGCCGTCACCGAACTGGGCGCGCAAGCCGCCCAGGAGCGGCTGCGCGTGATGCTCGATCGACGCAACGAAGACGCGCTGCTCGCAAAAGACCTGCTGCAGGCTCAGGTCGCGGTTGCCGAGGCCGACCACAACTACCAGGCCGCGCTGCTCGCCTACTGGGAAGCGCGCGCCGATTTCGAAAAGGCGATGGCGGTCGAGCCATGAAAACAGGTCTGCTCTGTCTCACGCCCGCGCTGGCGATGGCTCTCGTGGCCGGCGGCTGCAAGGAGCCGCCGCCGTACGAGCAGCCGCTGACACCGGTCACGGTCGGCAAGGTCGAGTCGTCGCTCACCGGGACCTCGGTGCGCTACTCCGCCACGGTGAGACCCAATCTCGAAGTGACGCTGGCCTTCAAGATTGCCGGCTACGTAGACGACATTCTGACCAGCCCCGGCGATCAGGGTCGCATGCACGACGTGCAGGAAGGCGACCACGTCGCAAAAGGCGCGGCGCTCGCGCGGGTCCGGCAATCCGACTACGAGCAAAGCGTCGATCAGATCAAGGCAGGGGTGGCGGAAGCCACCGCGGCCTACGACAACGCCAAGCTCGATTACGAGCGCGCCAGCCGGCTCTACGCGAAGCAGAGTCTGACCAAGCCGGAGCTCGATGGCGCCAAGGCGCGCATGGACGCGACGGCGGCGAAGGTCGAGGGCGCGAAGGCCGGTCTCGGCGAGGCGCAGCTCGTCCTGGGCGACGCGGTGCTGCGCGCGCCGATTTCCGGCGTGGTGTTGAAACGCTCGATCGAGCGCGGCTCGCTGGTCAGTCCCGGGGTTCCGGCGTTCGTGCTGGCGGACACCTCCGCGGTCAAGGTCGTCTTCGGCGTCCCGGACGTCGTGGTTCGGCAGCTCAAGATCGGGCGCACCCAGCGGCTCACCTTCGAGGCGCTGAAGGACGAGCCATTCGAAGGCCGCATCACCTCGATCGCGCCGGCGCCCGATCCAGTCAGCCGCGTCTACCAGATCGAGATCACCGTGCCCAACCCGCAGCACCAGCTCGAGGTCGGGTTCATCGCTTCGCTGCAGCTCGCCGACCAGCCGGGCGCATCGGTGGTCACGCTTCCGCTCGAGGCGATCATCAAGCCGGCCGGGGGCAAGGCCGAATACGGCGTCTTCGTGCTCGACGGCCCGGCCGACGCCGAGGTCGCAAGGTTCCGCGCGGTGCAGCTCGGCGCCGTGGTCGGCAACGCCATCACCGTGACCTCAGGGCTCGCCGTCGGTCAGCGCGTGATCCTGCGCGGCGCGACGCTGGTCACCGACGGCCAGCGCGTGCGGCCGCTGCCATAGCTGACGCCATGAGCCACGTCACCCCTGAGGAACCGTCAGCCGCACACGCGCGCAACGCCTCGCGCTTCTTCGTCGAGCACCGCCAGGTCAGCTGGGTGCTCCTGGTCGCGACGCTGCTGTGGGGCGTCTTCTCCTACTACAAGATGCCCAAGCGGAAGGACCCGGTCTTTCCGTCCCGAACGGCGGTCGCCGTCTGCATCTGGCCGGGCGTCAGCGCCGAGAAGATCGAAGCGCTGGTGACTCGGAAGATCGAATCCAAGATCGCCGAGAACCCGACCATCACCAAGCTCGAGTCGATCGTCCGCACCAGCGTCACGATCGTCTACTTCAACATCGACGAGCGGATCGCGGACACCTCCGCGCAGTTCGACGATGTGAAGTTGCGGCTCGACAGCATTACGGATCTACCGTCCGGCACGCAGCCGATCATCTTCCTCAAGGACTTCGCCGACACCGCGGCGCTGATGCTGACGGTCGCCAGCCCGCCGGTGTCCGGGCCGGAGCTCGATCTGAAGGCCGAGGCGGTGCAGCGCGCGATCGTCGATCTGCGCTCGGCGCTGCCTCAGGACGATGGCCGCGCCGCGGTGGTCGTGTCGTTCCCGCAGACGCTCTCCGCCAATGTGGTCGAGCGGCCGGGGCGGTTGCTGGCGTCTTACTTCGAGGACTCGGGCTTCGCCAGGGACGTCCGCGTCCGCCTCGGTCCCGGCTTCATCGTCATCGACGGCCGGCTGCCGTCGGACGACCGGCGGATTCTGCAGGAGGCGCAGCATTTCATCGAACAACGCCTCCACGTGTCCGAGTTTCATCCCGACGTCTGGCAGCCGGCGATCGTCCGCAACCCCGCCGACACGCTGGCGCGGCTCACCGCGGTGGCCGGCGACAAGTATTCGTACCGCCAGCTCGACGAATTCACCGACCTGATGCAGAAAACGATGCAGACGCTGCCGGCGGCGTCGAAGGTGCAGCGGTCGGGTGTCCTCAAGCAGCGGATTTACCTCGACTACTCCCAGCAGCGCCTGGCCGCGTATGGACTGCACACCTCGGTGCTGCCGCAGTTGTTTGCGACGCGCAACACGGATTTTCCCGGCGGCATCCTGGAAGTCGGATCGAAGAACATCACCATCGATCCATCCGGCGAGCTCGCCAACGAACATGACATCGGCGAGATGATGGCGCCGCGGGTGCCGGGCGTGCTGCCCACGCACCTGCGCGACGTCGTCGACATCAGCCGCGACTACGAGAGCCCGGCGCAGTTCAAGAACTACTACTCGTACAAGGCGCCTGACGGCGGGTGGCGGCGGTCACGCGCCATCACGGTGGCGATTCAGATGCGCGCCGGCGAACAGATCGGCGATTTCGGCCAGGCCATCGACCGGCAGCTCGAGGCGATGAAGGCGCAGCTGCCGCCCGACCTGATCATCGCGCGCACCTCCGACCAGCCGCAGCAGGTGTCGGAGATCGTCGACGTATTCATGAGCAGCCTCTACGAGGCGATCGTGCTGGTGGTGATCGTCGCGCTGATCGGCTTCTGGGAGTGGCGGTCGGCGCTGCTGATGGCGCTGTCGATTCCGCTGACGCTGGCGATGACCTTCGGCTTCATGTCGGTGCTCGGCCTCGACATGCAGCAGATTTCGATCGCCTCGCTGATCATCGCGCTCGGGTTGCTGGTCGACGATCCGGTGGTGGCCAACGACGCGATCAAGCGCGAGATGGCCGCCGGTCAGCCGAGCCTGGTCGCGGCGTGGCTCGGGCCGACGAAGCTCGGACGCGCGATTCTGTTCGCGACCATCACCAACATCGTCGCCTACGTGCCGCTGCTGCTGTTGAGCGGCGACCTCGGACGTTTCATCTACGCCATCCCGGTCGTGCTCGCCTCTTCGCTGGTGGCGTCGCGCATCGTCTCGATGACCTTCGTGCCGATGCTCGGCTATTACCTGCTGCGGCCGGACCAGACGCCGCTGGCGACCGGCGAAGGGCACACCGGCTTCGCCGCGAAGTACGCCGCGGCAGTGCGCTTCGCGCTGCGGCACCGCTGGCTGTCGCTGGCCGCGACCGGAATCGTGATCGGCATCGGGTTCGGCTCGACCTCTAAGATCAAGAGCGACTTCTTCCCGCGCGACCTGTCGTATCTCTCCTACGTCGACGTCTGGCTGCCCACCGACGCGCCGCTGTCGACGACCAACGCCGTGGCGGCGCAAACCGAGCGCATCGTCCAGCGCGTCGCCGGTGACTACGGCAGGACCCACGTCGGCGAGGACGGCAAGCCGCACGAGATCCTGAAGTCGGTCACCAGCTTTGTCGGCGGCGGCGCGCCGCGCTTCTGGTTCTCGGTGGCGCCGGAGCTGCAGCAACTGAACTACGCGCAGGTGCTGCTGCAGGTGAACGACAAGCACGACACCAACGGGCTGCTGCCCTTGATTCAGCACGCGGTGTCGGCCGAGATCGCCGGGGCGCGGGTCGACGTGCGCGAACTGGAGATCGGCAAGCCGGTCGGGATCCCGGTCTCGGTCCGCATCTCGGGCGCCAGCATCGCCGAGCTGCGCACGCTCGCCGAGCAGGCCAAGCGCGTGTTCGACGCGGTGCCGACGGCAAGAGGGGTGCGCGACGACTGGGGCGAAGAGAACTTCACCGTGAAGCTGAAAGTCGATCAGGAACGCGCCAACGACGCCGGCGTGTCGAATCTCGACGTCGCCATCGCCTCGGCGTCGGCGATGAACGGCGTGCCGCTGACCAGCCTGCGCGAAGGCGATCAGGAGATTCCGATGGTGCTGCGGCTGCGCCTCGAGGACCGCGCGCTGATCAGCGACGTCCAGAGCCTGAACGTGACGTCGGTGAGCGGCGGCGGCAAGGCGATGCTGCGCCAGGTGTCGGACCTCTCGTACGGTACCGAAACCGAAAAGCTCCGGCGCCGCAATCAGTTCCGGACCATCACCGTCGCGACATTCCCGGTGCCGGCGTGCTGCCGTCGGAGGTGATGACCGCCGCCCGACCCGGGCTGACGAAGCTGGCCGCGTCGCTGCCTCCGGGCTACACCATGGTGATCGGCGGCTCTGAAGAGGAGCAGAACAAGGGCTTCGGCGAGATGGCGATCGTCATGGCGAGCTCGGTGTTCACGATCTTCCTGGCGCTGGTCATCCAGTTCAATCATGCCTTCAAGCCGCTCATCGTCTTCATGACCATTCCGCTCGGCGTGGTCGGCGCGCTGGTGGCTCTGGCGCTGATGGACAAGCCGTTCGGCTTCGTCGCGTTCCTCGGCGTCGCCAGCCTCATCGGCGTGATCGTCAGCCACGTCATCGTGCTGTTCGACTTCATCGAGGAGAAGCACGCGGAGGGAGCGCCGCTCGAGGAAGCGCTGCTCGACGCGGGCATCCAGCGTCTGCGGCCGGTGCTGATCACGGTCGGCGCCACGGTGTTCGGCCTGTTCCCGCTCGCACTCCACGGCGGACCATTCTGGCAGCCGCTGTGCTACGCGCAGATCGGCGGCCTGACGTTTGCGACCGTCGGCACGTTGTGGCTGGTACCGGTGCTCTACGCAACGGCGGTTGATCTGGGACTCGTGACATGGAGCAAGCCCATCCCCGCCGGGACTCCGGCGTCCTGACGAACAGCGCCGCAGGCAACACGGCCCGCAGCCGGCGTCTGAAGCTGACGAAGAGCGGCGCGATTTTCACGTTGCTCGTGCCGGTTCCGGTCGTCATCGTGATTCCGTGGTACATCACGCGCTGGAATCTCCAGCCTGCGTTCTTCGGCCTCGAAGCGCTACGCTACCTCGGCGCGGTGCTGATTGCCGGCGGCCTGATCGTCTACGGCGTCGCCATCGGACACCTCGGCCACTACGGCGCGAATCCGGTTCCGCCCGTGGCGACCATCGTCAGCGAAGGCATCTACGAGTGGACGCGTAATCCGATGTACACGGGCGTGGTGTCGGCGCTGACCGGACAGGCGGTCCTGTTTGCCAGCCGCGGCATGCTCTACTACGCGCTCGGGTGGTTCCTGCTGTTCCACGTCTTCGAAGTCACCTACGACGAACCGGCGCTGAAACAGCAGTTCGCGGACGTCTATCCCGAGTACCGCATCAACACGCCACGGTGGATTCCCCGCCGCCCGCGGCCGAGACCGCGCGCGTCGAGTGAAGGAATGGGTCGGTCGCGCCGCTAGGCGTGGCGTGCTTTGGCCTGTCTCGCTGCGCGCGTTCGCCGCGCCCGCGCCTTGAATTCCAGCCGCTGCTTGGTGCGATCGTTGGCCGCTGGGCCTGAGACGAACACGTGGCGGGTATCAATCCGACGGCCGCTCGAAGCATCGACGAATACGGGCTCCGCCCTGGCTCCGGTTTCGGTGTCGACCAGCACGATGCTGTCACCCTCCGGCGCGAAGTGCTTCGTACCCCACGCGTATAGCGCCAGGACCACCGGACGGAAATCGCGGCCGCGCTCGGTCAGGACATATTCATAGCGCGGTGGACGAGCGCTGTAGCGCGAACGCTCGAGCAGCCCGGACTCGACCAGGCTATTGAGACGCTTGGTCAGCATGTTGGGCGCAATGTCCAGGCTGGTCTGAAACTGGTCGAACCGCGACAACCCGGCCAGCGCGTCGCGCAGAATCAAAATGCTCCACCACTCGCCAACCCGATCCAGGCTGCGGGCGATCGGGCACTGCACTCGGGACAGCCTCTTTCGCTCCATCACGACACTCTACTTCAACGGCTCGGCGGCGGACGCGATCGCGGCGAGCCCGGTCGACGTCCAGCCTCCGCCCAGCGACTTGATCAGCAGGACACTGGCGCCCATGCGCCGGCGGAGAATGTCCACCGCGTTCTGTTCGTTGGCCAGCGCGATCGTCTGCGCAACCAGCACCTGCAGGTAGGGATCCGCTCCGCCGAGATAGCGGTCGGTCGAGATTCGCAGCGACTCCTGCGCCGAGGTCGTCGCCTCGAACTGCTGCTGTGCCTCATTGTCGAGAGTCCGCAGCGCCGCCACGTTGTCTTCGACCTGCTGAAAGGCGGTCAGCGCGGCCTGACGGTAGTCGGCAACGGTCGCGTCGTAGGCGGCCACCGCGGCCTCTGAAGTCGCCCGCCGCCGGCCGCCGTCAAGCAACGTCTGCACGACGGTCGGGCCAATCGCCCAGAACCGACTTGGCCACGAGAACCAGCTCGTCAGCGTATTCCCCTCGAAGCCGCCGACCGCGTTCAACATCACCGTCGGGAAGAATGCCGTCCGCGCGATGCCGACGCGCTCGTTCGCTTCGGCGACCCGGCGCTCGGCCCCTGCGACGTCCGGACGACGTTCGAGAAGCTGTGACGGCAGTCCGACCGGAATGTCTGGCGGCTGCATACCGGTGGGCATCGGCGCCAGCGTGAACGCGGCTGGCGGCTCGCCGATCAGTGTTGCGATCGCGTGTTCGTACCGTGAGCGCTGAACCGCCACGTCGGTCGCGCGCACCCGGGTGGCTTCGAGCTGTGTCTTTGCCTGCGCGACGTCGTTCCGGGACGCCGCTCCGCCCTCGAACCGGTTCGTGGTGAGGCGCAATGCCTGGCTGAACGCGTCGACCGCTTCATCGAGCAACCGGCGCTGCGAGTCCGCGCTGCGCAGCTCGAAGTAGTCGAGCGCGAGCTCGGCCTCGAGACTCAGCGTCACGGTCTGCAGGTCCGCTGCTGACGCTTGCGCGCGATCGCGCGCCGCCGCGACCGTTCCGCGGACGCGGCCCCACACGTCGATTTCGTACGAGAGATCGAGCGGTAGTGCATAAAGGCCGGTGGCGGGCGGGTTCAGTGTGGACGCCGACTGCGCGGTGTTTCCGGAGTTGCGCACGAACCCGGCCGCCGGTGCGACCGCGATCATCGGAGACTGTGCCGCGCGACTGATGCCGATCAGTGCGCGCGCCTCCTGGAAACGCGCCGCCGCCGACTTGAGATCCTGATTCGACGTGGACAGTGCCTCCTCGAGCGCGTTCAGCTGGGCGTCGCCGAAGATGTCCCACCACGCTCCGCGGATCGCCTCGTCGGCCGGTTGCGCGGTCTTCCAGCCGTCGGCTTCCTTGAACGCGACCGGCGACGGCAGGTCGGGACGAACGTATCGCGGGCCCACCGCACACCCCGACACCAACAACCCGGCCGCGATGCTGAGGATCGGAAGACGAGTCATGGCGCCACCTTCTCTGCGGCCGGACGAACTCTGACGTCGGCGCCATCGCTCAGGGAATCTGACGGATCGAGAATGACCACGTCCGTCGAGGCGAGTCCGGCGATCACTTCGAGGGTGCTGCCGTAGTCGCGACCGATGGTAATCGGGACCAGGCGGGCGCGGCCGTCGCGGACCACGCCGACCCTCAGCCCTTCGGAACGAAACAGCAGCGCGTTCGCGGGAATCGTCACCGACCTGGCTTCGGCGGCCAGTGGAAAATGGACCTGCACGAAGGCACCCGGCAGCAGCAGGCCACCCGGGTTGTCCACATCTACTTCCACCAGCAGCGTGCGCGCCGCAATATCGATGGCGCTGGCGTTGCGGGCCACGGTACCGGGAAATGTACGCCCGGGATATTCATCCAGCGTGAGGTTGACCTTCAATCCGGTCGCGGCCGCGCGCGACTGCGCCTCCGGGACCGGCACGTAGACACGCAGACGCTGAATGGCGCCGAGGCGAAACAACCCCTGACGCGCCGCCGCCCCCGCATCGACCAGGGCGCCGACGTCGGTGTTGCGTGCCGTGATTACCCCGTCGAACGGTGCGGTGATCCTGCCGTACGACTGCAGCTGCTCGAGCCGGGCAACGTTGGCACGGTGCGACTCGACCGTCGAAATCGAGGCCGCCTGTGAATGCACTGCGTTATCGCGTTCCTGGGTGGACACTGAGTTCGTGGTCAGCAGGTTCTCGCTGCGAGCCGCGGTGATGTCGGCGAGGCGCTGCATCGTTTCGGCAGTCGCCAGGTCCGCCCGCGCCTGACGCAGCTGTTGATCCAGCTCCGGTGTTTCCAGCTCCGCCAACAGCTGTCCTTGCTTGACGCGGGCGCCGATGTCCACGTACCACCGGGTCAGGTAGCCGCTGGTGCGGGCAAAGATCGGCGCGTCGGTGAACGCCTCGGTGTTACCCGGCAGGATCAATTCCGACTTCGGCGCGTCCGGCTTCGGGTGGGTCACGTCAACAATCGCGACCGCTGCTGCCTCGGTGGCGGACTTCAGGCTGGCCGCCGCAGTGGCGCGGGACTGCACGCCGAAATAGATCACGCCGGCGAGCGCGAACAACGCGATCGCCGGCAGGCTGAGTTTTCTCATCGTCTTTCTCCATGTGCCGCGGATCGATGCAGCGCGCTGAACACCGCCGGAACGAACACCAGCGTGGCCACGGTGGCACAGAGCAGTCCGCCGATCACCGCACGTCCGAGCGGCGCGTTCTGCTCGCCGCCTTCGCCGAGTGCCAGCGCCATCGGCACCATGCCGATGATCATCGCCAGCGCCGTCATCAGTACCGGCCGGAATCGGGTCGTCCCGGCCTCGATCGCGGCAGCGATCGGATCGCCGTGATCCAGCAGACGCTCCCTCGCGAACGACACCACCAGGATGCTGTTGGCCGTGACCACGCCCATGCACATGATCGTGCCCATCAGCGCCGGTACGCTCAGCGTGGTGTGCGTCGCGAAGAGGAACAGCACGATGCCAGCCAGCGCGGCCGGCAGCGCGGTGATGATGATCAGCGGGTCCAGCCACGACTGAAAATTCACGACAATCAGCAAGTAGACCAGGACGATGGCGAAGCCGAGCCCGACCAGCGAACCGCGGTAGGAGTCCTCCATCGTGCGCAACTGTCCACGCACGTTCAGGAAACTGCCGCGCGGGAGCAGGCGACGATTGGCGTCCACGATTCGCGTGACATCCCGGCCGACGCCACCGAGGTCGCGATCCTGCACCGACCCGAAGAGGTCAACGACGCGGCGGATGTTGTAGTCATTGATGACGGCCATCTCCGTCGCCCGCTTGATGGTGGCGACGTTGCTCAGAATGGCCGGCCGCGCGCCCGCCGGCGCGCCAATCGGTGTGTTCTCCAGGTCCTGGAGCGACTGGATCCGGTACTGCGCGGTTTTGGCGACCATGTTGTAGCTGACGCCGTTCGCCGGATTCAGGAAGAACAGCGGTGCGGTCTGGAAGCTGCCGCTCAGCGAATTCAACAGGCTGGTCGCGACGTCGTGCTCGGTGAAGCCGGCCTGGATCGCCTTGGTGCGATCGACGTCCACATCCAGTCCCGGGTAGTCGAATGCCTGTTGGATCCGCGCGTCGACCAGGCCGGGCACGTGCCGGAGTTCGGCGAGAAGCTTCTCGGCGACCCGACGGTTACCCGGCATGTCGGTCCCCTCGATCTGGACGTCGATCGCGGCCGGCGTGCCGAAGTTCAGCACCTGGGTGACGATGTCGGCCGGGAGGAAATAGAAGGAGATGCCCGGAAACTCGCCAGGCAGCGCCGCGCGTAGTTGACGGACGTAGTCTGCAGTCGGCGCGTGGCCCGGCGACAGCGACACCATCAGGTCCGCGTCGGCGGCGCCGATCGCTCCCGATGTGCTGTGCATGAAATTCATCGGGCTGTTGGGCAACCCGATGTTGTCGAGCAGGTGCTCGATCTGGCCGGCGGGAATCGTCCGCCGCATGAACGATTCCACGTCCTCGCACAGACGCGCGGTCTCTTCGATCCGCGTGCCGGTCTTGGCGCGCACGTGCAGAATGAATTGACCGCTGTCGGTCGCCGGGAAGAAATCCTGCCCAATCCATGGGACCAGCAGCGCGCTGGACAAGCAGACGAGCAGAAACGCGGGAATGAACAGCGCCCGGCGACGCACGGCGCCGTCCAGCATCGAGGAATAGCGCTCACGCACGCGCTCGAAGCCACGCTCGAAGCCCTGCTGCAGACGGGTGAGCGGATTCCGCGAAGGCCCTCGGCCCTCATCCGCCTTCGTCAGCAGGTATTTCGCCAGCGTCGGGACAATCGTGCGCGACCAGAAGTACGAGGCGAGCATCGCAAAGACCACCGCCTCCGCCAGCGGCACAAACAGGAAACGCGCGACGCCGCCGAGGAAGAACATCGGCAGGAAGACGATGCAGATCGCGAGCGTCGAGACGAAGGCGGGGATGGCGATTTGCCGTGCGCCCTCCAGGATCGCCGGGACCACGTCCATCCCGGTGTGCAGGTTACGGTTGATGTTCTCCACCTCCACCGTCGCATCGTCCACCAGGATGCCGACCGCCAGCGCCAGGCCGCCGAGCGTCATGATGTTGATGGTTTCGTGCAATGCGCTCAGCAGCAGCACCGACGAGAGAATCGACAGCGGGATCGAGGTCGCGATGATCAGCGTGCTGCGCCAGCTGCCAATGAAGAGCCAGATCATCAGTGCGGTCAGGAAGGCCGCCACCAGCGCCTCGCGCAGCACCGATCCGATGGCCGCGCGGACGAAGATCGATTGATCGGCCAGCAGCTGCGTCACCAGCTGCGGCGGCAGTACGAGCGCGGCACGCGGCAGCAGGTCGCGGACGCCTTTGACGACATCGAGTGTCGAGGCCGAGCCGGACTTGAGCACGGTGACGAGCACACCGCGGTGCCCGTCCTGGCGGACGATGTTGGTCTGAGGAGCGAAGCCGTCGCTGACGTGGGCCACGTCACGAACATATACGGGTGAGCCGCCGGCGACGCGAATCGGGATGTCGTTGTAGGCGTCGGTGGTCTGCGGGTTGGCGCGCAGCCGAACGTCATATTCGAACTGACCGATCTTGGCGCCGCCTGACGGCAGGATCGGCGTCTGCTGCGAGACCGCAGTCAGAACGTCCTGCGGGGCGAGGCCCTTGGACTGGAGCAGCCGCGGATCGAGGTTGATGTTGACCTGCCGCTGCTTGCCGCCATACGGCAGCGGTACCACGGCGCCGGGGACCGTGATCAACTGGGTGCGAAGAAAGTTGAACGACAGATCGTTCAGCTCCTGCTCCGACAGCCCCTTGCCGGAAACGCCGATCTGGAGCACCGGCACGCTCGACGCGCTGAAATTGATGATTTCGGGCGGCAGCGTGCCCGCCGGCATGAAGCGCAGCGTCCATTGCGACGCGCTGCCGACCTGGGCGTTGGCGGTGTCGAGGCTGGCGCCGGGCTGCAGGAAGATCTTCACCACCGCCCAGCCGTTGACCGTGGTCGATTCGAGATGCTCGATGTTGTCGACCAGCGTCGTCACCGCGCGCTCGTAAGGCGTGGTCAGCCGGCCGGCGAGCTCCTCCGGATTCAATCCCGCGTACGACCAGGCCACGGAAATGATCGGGATGTCGATGTTCGGGAAGATGTCGGTCGGCGTCCGGAGGATGACGATCGGGCTGAGGATGATGACGAGCAGCGCGAGGACCACGAACGTATAAGGACGGTTGAGCGCGACGCGAACAATCCACATCCGGAAGCTCCTCGAACAGCAACACGGAGCCTAACACCAGTAACTATCATTATGCAAGTTACTCGGCGTAGCGGTCACAAGGTGATCGAGGTCGTTCAGTCTTTTCGCGCTAGTGGTGCCAGGCGGTCTTGAATTGCCGCAGCATCTCGTCGGCGGCCAGGCGATTCGCTTCGCTGTTGGGGTGCGCGTCGAACGGACTGACCCACATCGCGCGCGGATCGGCAAACGTGGAGTAGGCAGGAAGCAGGTCGAGACACGGCACCCGCTCGGCGGTGCACAACTCCCGGACCCCTTGGTGCAGGTAGCCGAACGGATACGCGCGCCCGCGGGCTGCGAGGGAATCGGTGGCCGGGAACAGGACTGCCCCGGCCGGCACCCCATCGGCGCGCGCGCGTTCGAAGAATTCGCGGAGCTGCCCGAACGCCTGCCGGGCGCTGGACGCGTCCGGGTCGCGAAGGTTGCGTGCCATGTAGTGCACGTAGGTCTCCGACAGCCCCAGTACTCCCTGGACCGTTGTCCACTGGTTCTGCATCAGGCCGTAGAAGATTGACGACCCTTCGAACTCGCGGCCGAGCGCGCCGGGCAGCAGCGGATACGGATTCGGCCGAACCATCTCGCGCGTCTCGAAGTCGTTGATGTACAGCTGCAGCAGCACAAAGTCAGGCGACACCGACAGTGCGGGTTCGAGCCGGATGAGGTGCTCCGGCATGTTGTCGCCGGGAATCCCGAAATTCAGCACTTCGTAGCTCGGGCCGAGCATCCGCTCAAGGCGATTCGAAAAGCGTTCGTCCCGCTCGATCCCCTGACCCCACGTGAACGAGTCGCCGACCACCACGATTCGGTAGCGTTGCGATTTCGCGGGAATTTCTCGCTCCCGGAAACCAAGGCTGTTCGACGGTCCGGGCGACCACCCGCTGTTCTTGGCGATGTAGTCGCCGGCATTGCCGCTCGTGCGCGCGTGCCGGTATTGGAAGCGAAGGACGTACTCGGCGCCAACCAGCGCGGCCAGCGTCGTGACGCACAGCAGCACGACACGGATCACCAGACCGAGCAGGTGGCCGGCCCACGTCCCGGCGCGAGGCGATGACAGCACCGCTGCGTCAGTCCGCATGCACCAGCTCCAGCTTCCAGGCGTCGTCTTCGGTCAGCGGCACCTGCTCGTCCTTCTCGAGCAGGACGTTGCCGAGCAGAAGCGCGTCCATGTCGGTGCGCATGAAGCAGCGATAGGCATCCTCCGGCGTGCAGACGATCGGCTCGCCGCGCACGTTGAACGACGTGTTGACGATGACCGGACACCCGGTCCGGCGGTGGAAGGCATCGATGATGTCGTAGTAAGCCGGGTTCGCATCGCGGCGAACGGTCTGGATGCGCGCCGAGTAGTCGACGTGCGTGACGGCGGGAATCGTCGATCGCGGGAGCAGCACCTGATCGATGCCCCACAGACTCCGCGCCTCTGGCGGCGGCGGAATCCGCCGCTCCGGCAGCACGTCGGCGACGAGCAGCATGTAGGGGCTGTCGCCGTCGAGATCGAACCACTCGGCGACGTGTTCGCGGAGCACCGACGGCGCGAACGGCCGGAACGATTCGCGGAACTTGATCTTCAGGTTCATCACCGACTGCATCTTCGGCGAGCGGGCGTCGCCGATGATCGAGCGCGCACCGAGCGCGCGCGGACCGAACTCCATCCGTCCGAGGACCAGGCCGATCACTTTTTCTTCCGCCAGCAGCTCCGCCACGCGCTCGGCCACCTGCGACGGCTCCAGACGGCGCGCATGGTAGCCGTTGCTGATCACGAACTCCACGATCTCGTGCTCGCTGAACGCGGTCCGAGATACGAACCGTTCATCCCGTCGGCGTATTTCGAAGGGCCGGCGCCTGGACCGTCGAACGCTCCCAGGAGCCCGCCCATTCCGGACTGATCCGTGGCTTGTCCAGATGTCGGTGCCACAGCGCCAGCGCCACGCCGACCGAGCCACCGGCGTCACCCGCCGCAGGCTGAATCCACAACTGCTCGAACCGCCCTTCGCGCAGGATTCGACCGTTGCCGACGCAGTTGAGCGCGACGCCGCCGGCCAGACACAGGTCGCGCATGCCGGTTTCGCGATGGGCGAACGCGGCCATCTTCAGCATCACCTCTTCGGTGATTTCCTGAATCGAGCGCGCCAGGTCCATCTCGCGCTGCGTCAGCGGGCTCTCGGCCTGCCGCGGCGGACCGCCGAGCAGCCGCTGCAGCGCACCGCCGGTCATGGTCAGGCCGTGGGGATAGGTGAAGTACTCCATGTTCATCCACAGGCTGCCGTCGTCTCGAATCTCGACGAGGTGTTCCTTGATGAGCGGGACGTAGCTCGGCTCGCCGTACGGCGCCAGTCCCATCACCTTGTATTCGCCGGAGTTGACGCGGAAGCCGGTGAAATAGGTGAACGCTGAATAGAGAAGGCCAAGCGAATGCGGGAACCGCTGCTCCCGCAGCAGCTCGAGCTGGTGGCCGCGACCGACGCCGATCGACGAGGTCGCCCACTCGCCGACGCCGTCGATGGTGACGATGGCCGCGCGCTCGAAGGGCGACGGGTAGAACGCCGACGCCGCATGCGACTCGTGGTGATCGCCGAACAAAATCTCGCCGTCGTAGCCCGCGAGCCGTTCGCGAATGTCGTCGCGGATCCAGAGCTTGTCGGTCAGCCACAGCGGCAGCGCCGTCAGATACGATTGCAGCCCTCTCGGCGCGCACGCGACATAGGTCTCGATCAGGCGCGAGAACTTGACCAGCGGCTTTTCGTAGAAACCGACCAGGTCGAGCTGCCCTGCGGAAATCCCGGCCTCGCGCAGGCAGTAGGCGATCGCCTGCGACGGAAAGCCCGCATCGTGTTTCCTTCGGGTGAATCGCTCTTCCTGCGCGGCCGCGACGATGCGGCCGTCCTCGACCAGGCAGGCCGCTGAATCGTGGTAGTACGCGGAGATACCGAGAATCCGCGTCGGCATTCAGAACAGCGTGTAGATGAACGGCGCCACCGCGCTCGACTGCGCGAAGATCGTCAGCAGGCCAAGCAGGACGAACACGACCATGATCGGCAGCAGCCAGAATTTCTTTTCCTGACGAAGAAACTGCCAGGCCTCCGACAACACGCGCGCTTTACTCATCGTGTCTCTAGTACATGTGAAGGTAGTGGGTGCGATCGCGATGAGACGCTGGCGCCGGCAGCCAGCCAGGCCAGTTGTTCCGCCGCCGGCTGAGCGGATCCCTCCCGGACAGCCGCCACCACAGCGAGAGCGGCACCAGGACGAGGCTGAAGACCAGGGTCAGGAGTATTCGTGCGTTGACGCGGCCGAGTGTGCGCGCGAATCGCCACCACCACGCGCTGGGCCGCCTCAGAAGCGTCGGTAGCACCAGCCCGCAGATCAGCAACAGCACGCCCAGGCCGCCGACGATCTCGGCCCGGCGGACCCGCGTGCGCCACACCAGTGCCGCGGCGATCAGGCAGAGCACCGATCCGACCGAGACGCCAAACGATCGCTCAGGATTGGTGACGCTCTGTGACGCCATGCGTGCCGCGACCTAAGAATCGGCCGCAGGCATTGCGGGAGTCAAAATGTATGTTTATAAAGATCGCGATTTGCTCATAAATAATGAGAAATTCGAGAAACGGCGCATTTCTGTGAATTTATCCTGTCGCCGATCGTACTGGCCCGGCGGCGTGGTATATTGAAGATCACTCCGCACTGCCTCTTTATCCCGCGACAAGTTTGTCGCCCCTGGTTACCACGTCTCGAGGCGGGACGTATTCGCGGTGCCGCGCAACAGGCGGGGCCTCGCACGGATGTTGTGTATGCGTTGTCGTGTTGGTTATTTCACGTTCTCCCTGGCCGCCCTGGTGGCCGCCACCGGCTGCGGCAGCAGCAGCACGTCCGCGACCACGACGTCGGCCGCGACCGCGGCGGACGGCGGACTGACCGCTTCGGTGTCGGCGCCAAAGCCGGTGTCGCCAGGCAACAGCCTGCTGATCCCGAACGCGTCGCAACCGGTGGCGCTGGCCGTCCAGAACGCCGTCGTCACCAAGACCGGCGCCAACGCCTACACGTTCGAAATTGCCAACGACCCGGCGTTCACCGTGAACGTCGTCTCCAAGACCGCCAGCGAAGGCAGCAGCGGACAGACCGCGGTCAAGCTCGACCCGCTCGCCCCCGGAAAGGACTACTACTGGCACGCGCGCGCCAGCGGCGGCGGCACCACCGGCCTCTACGGCATCACCTACAAATTCACCATCGGGCCGGCGATCACAATCGGCACGCCGGTGCCGATTTCGCCGCTGAATGGGGCCTCGACGTCGTCGCGGCCGGCGCTGCGCGTCGCCAACGTCGCCCGCACCGGCACCACCGGCGCGATCAGCTATCAGTTCGACATCAGCGCGACGCCGACGTTCCTGACGATCCTGACCACCGGCGCCGCCGCCGAGGGCGTGAACGAGACCGGATTCATCCCGGCAATCGATCTGCCTTCGACCGGCACGCTCTACTGGCGGGCGACGGCGGTCGACGTCGCCGATGGCGTGTCGAGCGCATCGAGCGCGGCACAGAGCTTCACCGCCACCATCGCGTCGCAGGCGCAGAACGTCGCCAATCAGCTCGGCGTCAAACTCTGGCCGGGAGTGCAGCCGCCGGGCGTCGTCGGCCATGCCACCATGGGCAAGGACTGGGGCGTCGAGCCGATCACGTCGTTCGACGGCGTCACCTTCCTGAATCCGCCGCTCGACGAGCTGCAGGTGTTCGACCTGCTCGATCGCGGCATGAGCCCGTCCGACGCCCTGGCCTGGATGCGCGCGAACGGCTACGCCACGTCCGGCGTCTGGTACCCGACCGTGAACAACGGGGTCATCGGGTTCACCTTCGAGTACATCGCGTTTGACAACGGGGTGTGGGACATCACCATCCGGGTGGGAGCATAGGGATGCGATCGTGTGTTTTCGTGCTCCTGGCATCGCTGGCGCTCGGCGGTGTCGCGTCCGCGCAATCCGCCGACAAGGGTTACATCGAAGGTGTGGCGCAATCGGCGATCAGCAACGTCACCAGCCAGTCGTTCGGCGTCGAGGGCGGCTTCACGATCGTCCCGAGCGTGCAGATCTACGCGGAGCTGGGCCAGGTCGCCAACGTGGCAACCGATGACATCAGCGCCTCGGCTCAGAAGATCGCCGGCGTCATTTCTCAGACGCAGTCGAACGTCGGCTACAACGTCAAGGAGCCGGTCACGTTTTTCGTGGTCGGCGGCAAGTACCTCGTGCCGATGGACGGCAAGGTGCAGCCGTACGTCATGGGCGGCTTTGGCGTGGCCAAGGTCACGCAGGACGTGAGCTTCAGCGTGAGCGGCACCGACGTCACGAGCAACCTGGCGCTGCCGCAATACGGCAGCGTCCAGCTTGGCTCGGATCTCTCCGGCACCTTCACCAAGCCGATGCTCAGCGTCGGCGGCGGCGTCATGTGGTCGGCGTGGAAGCAGCTCGTGGTCGACATCCAATATCGCTATGGGCACATTTACGCGCCCGACTCCGGCATCAACATCAACCGTATCGGGGTCGGCATTGGGATCCGTTTCTAGTCGCGCGACGAACAGGAGGCCAACCACGGCCGCTCGTCACGCCAGGCGAGGACGGCCGTCGAAATTCGGACGGCCGAGCTGCGTCGTCGCCCTCACCCTGCCGACCGATGTCGTCCGGGGCCTGCGCAAGATGGACACGGATCTTGCGTGGGCGATCGTCGGGATGTTCGAGAAAAGGCCCGCGCGCGGGTCGGCCTCACGGGCCGGGCAGGATGCGGATCTGGTCACGATTGCCGATCGCACGTCGCTGATCGTGGTCAACCGCGAGGCGATCAGGAACCTGCCGGGCATCCACGTCGTGCCGCTACATGGCAACAAGGCGTTTCTCGCCCTGGACGTCGGACGCGGCCTGACCGACCTCGAGATCGCGGTGGTCGATCGGCTCGACGACGCGAGCGATCCGCACGAGCGGAAGGCGCTCGCCAAGCTGCGTTCGCAGTTGAAGCACTGGCGGAACGATCGCGGCCTGCGCTTCCAGAGCCGGGCGATTATCGTCGTCGAGCACCGGCGTCAAGCGAAGTCGCGGGCGTCCTAGCCATTCACGGCGCGTCGGCCGATTCGCGGTCAGGCGATCCGGTTATTGCGAATCAGATCGTCCAGATCGTCGACTTTATCCGAGAGCCGGTTCATCTTCCCGGCGAGCGCCTGGATGTCCGCGGCTGCGCGTCGATTGACGTCGTAGTCGAGCTCGCCGCGCAGCCGATCCTTCGTATCCTGACGGTTCTGGCTCATCATGATCACCGGCGCCTGCAGCGCCGCCAGCATCGACAGGAACAGGTTCAACAGAATGAAGGGATACGGGTCCCAGGCCGACCGCTGAAGCGCAATGTTGGCGGCCGTGTACACCACCAGTGTCGCCAGGAAGGTGAGGATGAAGGTCCACGACCCTCCAAAGCCGGCGACGGCGTCGGCGATGCGTTCCCCGAACGTCGCATCCGCCTCGATCAACTCGTTCGGGTTTCGTGCCGCGCGGCCGCGCACCAGCTGCTGCGAGGCGTGCAGCTGCTGGCCGAGGACGGTCAGCATGTCCAGTCCGGAATGGGGCTTCTGCAGAATCAGCGTCGCGATATCGTCGCGGTCGATCTGCAGGCACTCGGTGCTTTCGAGGGCGACGGCGTTGGTCTGGTGCGCCGTCTGATCCAGCATCGACGCAAATCCGAAGAACTGCCCGGCCGCCACTTCGTCGACGACGACATCCTGGTGATCCTCGTCAATCGTGGAAACGCGAACCGCACCTGCGACCACGACGAATGCGTGGGTGCCGGAATCGCCGATCTTGTAGATGCGCTGCCTCGCGGCGAACGAATGAAGTTCCAGGCGCGCCGCCAGCACGTCGAGCTCGTCGTCGTCCAGCAGCGCAAAAAGCGGTACTTCCCTCAACAGCTGTCTGTCGCACGGCATCGCCTTCCTCGCGTTTCTTCAGAGCGTTTTCGCTGAGGAAGAATACAACAGCAGTGTCTCAGGCCAGCGCCTGATCGTTTGGCGCCCCGCCCGCTCGCTGACGCTGCTGCAGTTCGGCATACAGGCCGTCGCGTGCGAGCAGCCCTCGATGGGTTCCGCGCTCCACGATCCGGCCACGATCGAGGACGAGGATGACGTCAGCCTTCTCGATCGTCGCCAGCCGGTGTGCGATGACGAAGGTGGTCTTGCCGGCGAGCAGACGATCGAGCCCCTCGAACACCAGTCGCTCGGACTCCGCGTCGAGACCGGAGCTCGGCTCGTCGAGCACCAGGATCGCGGCATCCCTCACCATGGCGCGCGCGATGCCCAGACGCTGCCGCTGGCCGCCGGAAAGCGTGACGCCGCCCTGGCCGACGATGGTGTCGTAGCCGTTGGGCAGCGCCTCGATGAACTGGTTCGCCTGCGCCAGCTGCGCGGCCTTGATGATCTGGTCGCGAGTCGCGTCCGGCTGGCCGTAGGCGATGTTCTGCCACACCGGCGCATAGAACAGCTGCGTGTCCTGCAGCACGAAGGCAATCTGCCGGCGCACCGACTTGATGGTCACGCTCTTGAGATCGTGGCCGTCGATCGTGACTACGCCGGACACCGGATCGTAGAAGCGCGGAATCAGGCTGACCAGCGTCGATTTTCCGCTGCCGCTCGGTCCGACCAGACCAACCATCTGACCGGGCTCGGCGACGAACGAGATGTCGGCGAGCACCGGCCGGTCGGGCGCGTAGCCGAAGCTGACGTCGCGAAACTCGACCCGGCCCTTGACCGGGCCGATCGGGTGCGCATCGGGGGCGCGGGGCAGCCGCTCGTCCGCCTCGAGCACCGCCTGGATGCGCTCGAGGCCGACTGCGGCTTGCGCGACGTTGGTGCTGGCTTTGGCGAGGTCCTGGATCGGCTGAAACAGCTTGCCGAGATACGTCATGAACACCACCAGCGATCCGGCGGTCATCGCGCCCGCCAGCACCATGCGGGCGCCAAACCACAGCACCGCGGCCGTGCCGAACGCCACCAGGCTGGTCACCACGGGGCCGAGCACGGAGCGGACGCGCCTCGCGTGCAGCGCGGCCTCGACGCTCTCGACGCTCTTCTGATCCAGTCGCCGGCTCTCGAACTTGCCCTGCGCGAACGCCTTGACGACCCGGATGGAGCCAAGGCCTTCCTGGACGATCGAGACGATCTCGCTCTGGCGTCGCCGCACGTCGCGGGTCGCCTGTTTCACGATCCCGCGCAGCCGGAACGCGAACACTGCGACCAGCGGCGTGACCGCGAGCGCCACCAGCGTGAACCGCCAGTTCAGCGTGAACATCACCGCCAGCAT
Source organism: uncultured Acidobacteriota bacterium (assembly GCA_963711765.1). Taxonomy (GTDB): domain Bacteria; phylum Acidobacteriota; class Vicinamibacteria; order Vicinamibacterales; family CAVVIG01; genus CAVQFC01. Next base: position 379,418 of record CAVQFC010000003.1, read on the forward strand.
GCCCAGGATGGTCACCACGTCGATCACGATGTCGAGCAGCGACGTCGACGCAAAATCCTGGACGGTGTTGATGTCGTCGGTGATGGTGCTGATCAGTGGACCGACCTGCTGTTTGTCGTAGTACGACATCGACAGGCGCTGCAGGTGGGCGTAGACCGAGTGGCGCAAGTCGTGCGCGATCCACTGACCGATGCTGACGGTGTAGTAGGCCGAGAGGTAGGCGCTGGCCGCCTGGAGCAGCGCGATGACGACCGTGGCCACGACCGCGACGTCCAAATGGGAGAGCGGATCGCCGCCGCCGCTCTCGAACCACGTGAACAATCGCGGCATCGGCCGGGCGTCGAAGACCGAGTCGAGCACGATCTTCAGCGGCCACGGCGCCGCCAGCCCCATCGCGGTGCCGAGCAGCATGGCCGCCACGACGATCGCGAGCCATCTCGCGTACGGTCGAACCAGCCGTGCGGAGAAACGGATCACTGAGCCGGTTCGGTGAGCAGCCGCTCGATCAGATCGCGAACTTCCTGCTTCAGCCGCACGTGTTCCTCGCCGCTTGCGGCGCTCGCGAAGCCGGCATGGACGCTGCGGACGCGGCCGTCACGCCCGAGCACGATCGTGGTCGGATAGGCGCCGAAGTTGACCAGCTGCGGCAGCGCCTCGGCGATCGTCTTCGAGGTCGGCGACGCCTCCGTCGTTCCGGCGATCAGCATCGGGTACTGGACCGCGTAGCGCTTGACGAAGGTCTGCACCCGCGGCCGTGCCACCGCCGGATCCGGATCGTTCTCGAACATCAGGCCGACGATTTCGAGTCCGCGCGCGCGATAGGTCTTGTACAACTCCGCCAGAAACGGCGCTTCGTCGTGGCAGTTCGGGCACCAGCTGCCGCCGATCGCCAGCATCGTCACCTTTCCGCGGAAGCGCACGTCGGTGTCGGAGACGATGGTTCCGGTCAGATCAGGAAACGCGAAATGAAACGGCTCGGTCGGGTTCCTGACGTTGGTATAGCGCGACGGATCCGGCGGCTCGGGAATCCCCTTGTCGCGTGCCTCGCTGCTGCGGACCAGCAGGTAGTGAGCGTTGCCGTTCAGCGTCGCTGCCATGGTGCCGTCGGGATTGCGCGTCGCTTCGAGCAGGTTCGGACGTTCGCCTGCGAAATGACTCAGCACGAGCTTGTCGCCCTTCCACTGGCCGACCAGCGTGCCGGTGTCGCCGTCAACCCGCAGAATGGTGCCGGATAGCTCCGCGCCCGACTGGCGGAGGTAGACGTGCCAGGTGCGGGTGTCGCGCGGCGCCGAAATTTCCGCGGCAAGACGGCGCATCTCCCAGCTGCCGGCCAGCTCCGGCATGTTGCCTTCTTCGGGAGGCGGCGCCACGAAGCGTCGCATGTGGATGGTCTGAACGCGAGAGCCAGCCCGCAGGTTTCGATACGTGCCGACCAGCTCGTCGCCCTGGAGCGTCGCCTCGAGCGTGGTGTTCAGGAAGTCGTAGTCGAGCTTCAGGGTGCCGTCGGCGTAACGGCCGGAGGAGGAAGCGACCTTGCGGTCACCTTCGAAGAAAAAGCCCTGCGCCTCCACGCCCGTGGTCGACAGTTCGAAGCGGAACGGAATCGTCGCCCCGCCGACCACGACCGTCGCGTCCCAGAGGCCGTCGAGCGGCGGCGCGGCTGCAATCGTGCGGATCTCCGCCAGGGCACCTGCCAGCAGGAGGGCGGCGATCGCAGCTCGTCTTTTCATGATTCTCTCCACGACACCGAGCGTACCTCTTTACCGGCTTGACGCGATATCCATCATAATGGACACTGTATCCATCATGACGGATGCGACCGTCCGGAGCGTTGACCACCGCATCGCCCGCCGGGTCCGCGATCTCCGTGCTCGCCGCAGCCTGTCGCTCGACGCCCTTGCCGCCAAAAGCGGCGTCAGCCGCTCGATGATTTCGCTCATCGAGCGCGGCGAGAGCAGTCCGACCGCGGTGGTGCTCGACAAGCTGGCGACGGCCCTCGGCGTCACGCTCGCCTCGTTGTTCGATGGTCCCGCCGCTGCGGGCATTGCGAACGGACCGGTGTCCCGACACAACGAGCAGGTGCAGTGGCAGGATCCGGCCTCGGGCTATCGCCGGCGCAACATCTCGCCGGTTGGGTTCCCGCAGCCGATGCAGATCGTCGACGTCCACTTTCCCGCAGGCGGCCGCGTCGCTTTCGAGACCGGGACGCGCGACGCACGGATTCACCAGCAGGTGTGGGTACTCCAGGGCGCGATCGACGTCACGGTCGGACCCGATCGGCATCGCCTGCGCCAGGGTGACTGCCTGGCGATGGAACTCGACCGCCCGACCGTCTTTCACAATCCGACACGCAAACCGACGCGATACGCCGTGGTGATCGCGTCGGAGGCGAGAGCGAGGCGATGATGACCGCGAACTGGTCGCTGCGGCGGCTCGAGGCCGTCACCGACGCGCAGATCGACGCGCTCGCCGACGTCCTGATCGACTGCGTCGAAGGCGGCGCGTCGGTCAGCTTCATGCATCCGCTGACGCGCGATCGCGCGACGTCGTTCTGGCGGCGTGTCGCTGCCGGCGTCGCGGCTGGCGAGCGCGCGCTCCTGATCGCGGAAGACGCCGAGGGCCTGTGCGGGACAGTGCAGCTGGTGTTCGATCTGCCCGAGAACCAGCCGCACCGCGCCGACCTGGCGAAGATGCTGGTGCATCGCCGCGCCCGGCGTCAGGGACTCGGCGCGGCGCTGATGCGGGCCGCGGAAGCGACCGCGCTCGAATGCGGCAAGACACTGCTGGTGCTGGACGCCGTCACCGGCGGTGATGCCGAGCGTCTGTACCGGAATCTCGGATGGCAGCGGGTCGGCATCATCCCGGGATACGCGTTGATGCCGCGCGGCGAACGCTGCGACACGACGGTGTTCTACCGCGATCTCGGGTGACCGCCGATGGTCAACGAACACGACGTTGAACGCAGAGCCCGCGGAGCTCGCAGAGAAATCCAGACAGGTGTTGGAACGGCCTCTGTGGCTCGACCCTTTCAGGGTCGCGTACAACGCGGGCCTGAAAGGCCCGCGCCACGTCGTTCGTCAGGCCGGCAGGTTCAACCCCAGTTCGTCGAGGTGCCGCGCGTGTTTGGCGAACCACGCGCCCATCCGCTCGTATTCGATCGCCTTCGACGCGCGTTCCGGTGGATTGACGCCAAAGACCTCCGCGCACACGTCAGCATTCTCGAAGGCGCCGTGCAGATACGTGCCGATGACGCCCGCGCGGCGGAAACCCTCTGGCCCGCCGTCGGACAGGGTCACGAACCGCGTCGCTGCCTGGGACGTCTCGAGCGTGGTGACGCCGAGGTGAATCTCGTAGGCGCCGAACCGCACCCCGCCCGCCGTCGTCGCCGCGACCGCGCGCGTTTGCTTGTCGCGGGTCAGCTCGGTGACGGCGGGAACCAGCCCGAGACCGTCGGCAACGGCGCCCGCTGCTGATTCAATCCCGCCTGGGTCCGTCACCGTACGGCCGAGCATCTGGTAGCCGCCGCAGACGCCGACGATGGTCGTCCCACGACGCTGCTGCCCGATCAGCCACTCAGCCAGTCCGGTGTCCCGGAGCCACGCCAGATCCGAGAGCGTGTTCTTGCTCCCCGGCAGGATGATGAAGTCGAACGGATCCGCCGACGGCGCGCTGATCCACTCCGCCCACGTCAGCAGCGAGAAGTCGGTCGCGTTCGACAGCAACGGAAAGCGGACGATCGCGATCCGCGCGCCTGGCGGCGCCATTGTCCGCGGCCTGGTGACGAGCGCCAGGCTGTCTTCGGCATCGAGACGCAGATCGCCGGCATACGGGAACACGCCGAAACAACGCGACGCCGTCCGCTCCTCGAGGATGCGCACGCCTTCGTCGAACAACGAACGGTCGCCGTGGAATTTGCTGATCGCGAAACCGCGGAACAGCGACCGTTCCTGCGGTGTCAGCAATTGGACGGAGCCAATCACCGATCCAAACACGCCGCCGCGCTCGATGTCGGCGACGAGTAGCCAGGGCGCCTCGATCGCCGTCGCCAGCCAGAGATTCACCAGATCGTGCTCGCGCAGGTTCAGCTCGCTGACACTGCCGGCGCCCTCGATGACGATCACGTCGAAGCGGCGCGCCAGATCGCGGTAAGCATCAAGCACCGTGCTGCGAAGCTCGCCGGCGTGCGCGTAGTACTCGCGCGCCGAAAGCGTTTTCCAGACGCGGCCGTTGACGACGACCTGACTCGTGCCGTTGCCGCTTGGCTTGAGAAGAATCGGGTTCATCGCCGGCTCCGGCGGGAGGCCGCACGCCTCCGCCTGCGCGACCTGCGCACGCCCGATCTCGCCGCCCGCGGCGCACGGGTACGAATTGTTCGACATGTTCTGCGCCTTGAACGGCGCAACCGAGACGCCCTTGCTTCGCAGCCACGCGCAGATCGCGGTCGTCATCCAGCTCTTGCCGGCGTTCGACGATGTGCCGCCGATGAAGAGCGGTCGCGCCGCCTCGCTTCTCACCTTCAACGAGCCGTTACCACGCCCGCGAAAAGCGATTGCCGGTCTTCCCGGTCGCCTCGCGCAGCGATCCGCTGACGCCTGCGTCGTGTTCGAGCTTGCGGCCGAACAGCCAGAGCAGATCCGACAGCCGGTTCACGTAGGCGAGAATCGCCGGCTGGACCACCGCGCCGGCCTCCTGCAGCCGGACCAACGCGCGCTCGGCGCGCCGGCAGATCGTTCGCGCCACATCGAACGCGGCAGCCGCTGTGTGCTCGCCGGGAATCGACCAGTCGGCCAGGATGCCGTCGATGGCTTCGATCCGATGCACTTCGGCGGTCAGGCGATCGACGAGCGCCGGGTCGATGACGATTTGCGGCTTCGGGCTCTCCGTCGGCGTCGCGAGCGACGAACCGATTTTGAACAGGTCCTGCTGAATGCTCTTGGCAAGTGCGGCGATGTCCTTGTCGTCGCAAATCGAGCGGGCGAAGCCCATGCTCGAATTCAACTCGTCGATGGTGCCGTAGGTTTCGACGCGCGTTGATGCCTTCGACACCCGGACGCCTCCGGCCAGGCTGGTTTCTCCGCCGTCGCCGCGCATCGTGCTGATACTCATGATGTTCCCTGCTCCCAGTAGCGCGGGCCTTTCAGGCCCGCGTCCCACGCGACCCTCAAAAGGGTCGCGCTACATCTCGCCGCGCGCCGTTTTGCTGCGCAGATGCGCCGCCAGCGACGCGAAGTCCTTTCCGCTGGCTTCGGTTCCGTTCTGCGACCAGCGCCATCCCGATTCGCTCGCGACGACAATCGGCCCATCGTGACCGTTGGCCTCGGCCTCCACCGTAAATCCTTCGCGCTCCAGCACCGCCTTTGCCATCGCGGCGTGTATGCCGTAGCCGCGGACGGCGGCGCTGCCCGAATCACCGGCCCTCCAGCGAAAGTTCCGGTCTTCGCCGTGAAACCTGACGTGCCGTCCCTCGAACGCCGCGGCGATGCCGCCAGACACGATGACGTCCTCCGGCGCGCCGCATCGAAGTTCGCCGCCGGGCATCACCAGCCAGACGGTATCTGCCGATCGAAGCGCCAGTTCCAGATCGTGAGTGGACACCACCACCGCAAGGGGACCGGTTCGCGTCAGCTTGCGCAGCAGCGCCATCAACTCGACGCGGGACGGCACGTCCAGAAAGGCCGTCGGCTCGTCGAGCATCAGCAGCTGCGGTTCCTGGGCCAGCGCGCGCGCGATCATCACGCGCTGACGCTCGCCGTCGGACAACTGACCGAAGTCGCGATCGGCGAGATGACGCCCGCCGACCGCGTCGATCGCCCAGTCCACCGCCGCGCGATCGGCGGAGGTGAGCCGCCCGAACCATCCCGAATAGGGATACCGGCCGAACTCGACGATCCGGCGAACCGGCAGGGCTTCGACAGCGACGCGTTCGGTCAGGACGACGCCGACGCGGCGGGCGAGCTCGGTCTGCGAAATCGATTCCAGATCGTCGCCGCCCAGGTCGACGTGGCCCCACAGCGCCGGCTGCATTCTCGTCAGCGTACGCAGGAGCGTCGACTTGCCAATGCCGTTCGGGCCGAGCAGGCAGACGAGTTCGCCCGCGTTCACCGACAGATTGACGTGCTCCAGCACGGCGCGACGGGTTCGCCGCGTGCGATAGCCGACCGCCAGGTCTCGCGCGCGCAGCATCGGGATTGCGCTGACGTCGGTGCCGGCCTTCGCGGCCGTGGCTGCAGGCGTCATCCGGCAAACGCTCCACGGCGGCTGCGCAGCAGCACAAACACGACGACGGGCGCGCCCATCAACGAAGTCACCGCATTCAGCGGGAGCACTCCTCCGCCGCTGCCGGGGAGCAGCGAAACAATTTGCGCCACCAGCGCGACGGCGGCACCCATCAACACAACCGCCGGCACCAGGGTTCGATGATCGGAACTGCCGAGCAAGCCGCGACAAAGGTGCGGCACCGCAACGCCGAGAAACGCGATTGGACCGCAGAACGCCGTCACCACTGCGCCCAGGACGGACGCGCCGATCATGGTCAGGAAGCGCGCGCGCTTGACCGCCAGTCCCATCGATCGCGCGTAATTTTCACCGAGCAGCAACGCGTTCAACTGCTTGGTGGTCGCAAACGCGACCAGGATGCCGCCGACGGTGCACGGTCCGAACAGTTGCAGCCGCTGCCACGTGACTCCGGAGAACGACCCGAAGCCCCACTGCGCCCACTGCTGCAGACGTTCGGGGGCGCTCGCCCCGACCAGAATTGTGACGATCGCCGACACCGCGTAGCCGAACATCAGACCCAGAATCAGGACCGTCGTCGGATTGGCGATGCGGCTCGACACGATCAGCACCAGGCCGAGCACGAGCGCCGCACCGATGATCGCCGCCATCGTTGTCAACGCGTCGCCCCGCATCCCCAGCGCCGTCCCGAAGGCGGACGCCGGGCCGTAGCCGGCTCCAAGAACCACGAGCGCAACGCCGAGGCTCGCACCGGACGAAATACCGAGGGCGAACGGATCGGCGAGTGGATTGCGAAACAGCGTTTGCATCTGCAGGCCGGCGATCCCGAGCGCGGCGCCGGCCAGCGCGGCCGTCAGCGAACGCGGCAGACGCACGGTTCGCACGACGATCGACGCCGCATCACTGTCAGGGAGCCGGCCGAGGAGCGCCACGACGACGCGACGCAACGGCAATGCGGTCGATCCGAGCGCGAGCGACAACAGAAAGACTGCGCTCAACAGCATGACCAGTCCGGCGAGCATCGCCGCTTCGCGCCTGCTCATCGACTACCGGGCCGGCACGGTCATGTACCACTCGAACTGGTGATCAGCGCCGAGCGCGGGATGGAAGATTTTAACGAGGTCAGCCAGCGTGATGTCGGGATGGGTGACGCTCCGCGACCAGTAGTCATTGGCGCCATTTGGCTTCTGACGCCGTTCGTAGACCCACACCTGCCCTTGTCGGAATGCCTTGAACGCCGCGTATCTCGGCTCGTCGTCGAGCATCGCGGGCAGACTCGACCAGCCGCCGCCATTGATCCAGACGTCTGCATTGCCCGCGCGCTGGATCTGCAGTTCGAGGTCGATGGAGGGTGGCGCCACCGCGGTATTGTCGGCCCAGACGTAACGCCCGCCGGCGTCCTTGATCAACGCCGCCACGTACGAGCGGCCACCGGCGATCGTGAATTGACCGCGGGTACTGCGACCGGTCATCACCAGAGGCCGTTGCGACTCGGGCATGGCCGTCGCCCGCTGACTCAACGATCGATAGCGACCCTTCATGGCCGCGTGGAGCGTCTGCGCCTGGCGCTCCTCGTTCAGAAAGAGCGCCATGTACTTGAGCCACTCTGCTCGTCCGAGAGCGGTTGGCTCGAGCCACTCTGCGTCCGCCACCACCGGCACGCCCGCGTTTCGAATGACGCCGATTGTCGAGGCCGAAGTGGTGCCGGCGATCAGCAGCGATGGTCTGGCCGTGACTACTCGCTCAACGTCGATCACCAGGCCGACAGCGGCAAACTCGACGACTTTGCCGGCCTTGATTCCGGCGTCGGCCTGCGGTTCCATCACAAAGTCGTGTCGCGCCACGCCGGTCAGCACGTCCATCCGCCCGAGATCAGCAAGCAACGACAAATGCGTCGTCGAGAACGCGAACAGGGACGTGATCGGCACGGTGACGATCTGCGCCGCCGCCAGGTCGCCAGTCAGTCTCGGCGGAGGAGCGCCGCATTGGACGAGCACGTAGCGTTCGGCCGGTCCGCCGGGATACCCCTCCTTGACCGTAACGACTTTGTACGACTCGTCGATACTCGACTGCGAAGTTCGTCGCATCGTCGATGCTCGCCTTGTCCGGAAAATAATCAACGGCGGCATCGAATTTATCGGCGCAGCCGTGCAGAACATTGGTGGACGCTGCGGCCGGTGCAGACCGTTCCGCCGACACGACGACCACCGAGGCAATCAGCGAGGCGGCGATGGCCGCCAAGCCACTGATCGGAACGGCGATCGCTGTCTGCATGATGTCGGCTCTCCCTGTCGAAGTTTCAGAAGTATGTACAAACGCTCTAGCGTCCGCCAAGTGTGACGGTGACGCCGGTCCGCGCGCCTCGCGTCAGTGCTGGAAATCCAAAGGTCGCGTAGTAAGCCTGATTGAAGACGTTTTCGACGCTGAGATACCAGCGCACACGCGGGACGATACGGTACGACGCGCTGAAGTCGAACTTCTGATAGGCGGCGTCGAGATCGTGATTCGGCAGCAGCATCGTGTTGCCGAAGTAACCGTCACTCAGAAAGGTGCTGTCATCGGCCTTTCCGGCAAAGTATCCGGCGAGTGCCACCTGCGCCGGCCCCTTGGTCACGGTGACCAGCAGGCTGCCGAGGTTGGACGGACGCCGGAACGGCGCCGAGCCGACCAGCGGACCGTAGGCGCCGATCGGAATGTTGGGAAACGCCGGGTTGATCGCGGGGGCGAGCGCACTGCTCGCGAACGATTGCGTCACCACCGCGTGCATGTAGGTGTAGGAGCCGATGAAGCGGACCATCGGTCCGAACTTCGCCTCGCCGCTCGTCTCCAGGCCGCGCGCGTAGTACGACGATGAATTGACGTAGGCACCGAACTGGCTGTCGGTCAGCGAGCTGATGGGAATGCCGAGCTGCGGCAGCACGCTCTTGCTGACGTATTCGATCAGATTCGAGAAGCGGTTGTCGAAGTAGGAAGCGCGGACACGCGCGCGCCCGGCCCAGAGCCCCTGCTCGATGCCGGCGTCGAAGCTGCGATTCCGTTCGGGACCAATCGGCGAGAGGGCGGGAGATCCCGACGCCTGGGCCAGGGTATACAGCGACGACAGCTCCTGCGAAATGCTCGGCGCCTTGATCCCGGTGCCGGCGTTCAGCGTCAGCTTGGTGTCGCCAACCGCCTCCGTCGGCGACGGATCGCGGAGATACGCGGCCACCGACACCCGCGGGGTGACCGCGGACTTGAACACGGTGTTGTGATCGTAGGCCAGGCCCGCGTTGAGGAACACCTGATGAAAGGTCAGGCGAGCCTCGCCAAAGACACCGCCGTTGGTGCGGGTCGTTGCCGAGGGAGCGCCGCCGTTGTAAATCGTCGATCCGTCTTCGTGTTCGAGCCGCGCGCCACCCGTCAGATCGAGGAGGTTCGAGAGGTGCGCGGTCGTCTGGCCATACACGCCGCGGCGGCTCGTGGTGGCGTCGTACGGCTGGGGATACGTGCCGCTGTAGTCGAGAATCGCCTGGCCGGTCACGTTGTACCCATTCCCTCCGTGCAGGGTGACAACGTTCCCGAGGTAGTTGGCACCGAAGCCAAACGGATCGAAAGGTTGACCGGTCGGCGACGGGTTGACCGAATGATAGTTCTGATCCATCGAGGCAAAACGAATCGTCGTCTGCCAGCGTTCGTTCATCTGCGACTGAAACGACGCGCTGACGTACGTGGCGTCATTCTTCGACGACGAGTCGTCGGCAATCCCGTACAGCTCGGTGCCGTTGGGGCTGCCATAGCTGCTGTTCATGTGCCGCACCGTTCCGCTCAGCGCCGTGTTGCGGCCGAGCGCCCAGCCAAACCGGCTGGCGAACGTGTCGTTGCGATAGTCGTTGTTCTGAACCGAGTTATCGGTGTTGAAGTGGGTGTAGTCGGCGAAATAGTCGAACCGTTCGACCGCACCGCCGAGAGACACATCCTCCCGACCGGTACTGAACGATCCGCCATCGATTGAGAGTCCCAGCTCGGGGACCCGCGTGTGGCCCTTGCGGGTGGTCAGGCTCACGACGCCGGTGAGCGCGTCGGTGCCGTAAAGGACGCTGTTGGCATTGCGCAGCATCTCGACATCCTCGACGCCGGTGGTCGTCACCTCGGAGAAGTCGAAGGCGCCGCCGATATCATTGGCAGGAACGCCGTCGATCAATACCTTGTTGAAATTCGACGCGCCACCACGAACCAACAACGAGGTCGTGCCTCCACGGCCGCCGGTCTGGACGACGTCGGCGCCCGGGACAATGCGAAGCGCCTCGAGCACGTCCGGCTTCGACAAGGTGTCAATCGTGGCGCGATCGACCACCGTCACCGACGCGCCAACCTGTGATTGGGGCACGGCCGTCGCCGACGCGGTGACGACGACATCCTGTTTGAGCTGGCCGATCTGCAGCGGCACGTCCACCACGGAGCGTCCGGCGCCGACAAAGAACGGCGCGCCTGCATAGGCCTCGAATCCCGTGGCGGTGACGACGACCTGGTAGCGGTCAGAGGCGATCGAGTTGAACGTGAACTCGCCCTGCGGATCGCTGACGGTTTCGGCTGACTGTTTTCCGTCGCGAGTCAGCGTCACCCTGGCGCCGGCGACGCGGGCGCCGAGCGGATCCGAGACGACGCCGGCGACCGAGCCAGCGTTACTCTGCGCCACCGCCGGCACGGCGATGCCGATCAGCAACAGGAAAATTGAAACGTTTGAGAAGGGAGAGCACTGGCGAGCAAACGCACGTACCATCACGAGCCTCCGCGGGCGCGGCAGACCAGCGCGACGAGACAGTTGTGCGGGAAAAACGGCGGAAGCCGGACATCCAGTGCACACTCTCTGTCGGCGCAGAAAGTCGACCGCAAGAACCCCTGGGTAGGTCTCCTGGCTTCGAAGTGCGAACGTCTTCGTGACGGTTCGCGCCCGCTTCACCTTCCCCGGCTTGCAGCCGAGTGGTCTTCGAAGCGAGACGCCTTCGTTACAGTGGCGGGACCGCGCCGGATTTACACCGGCTTCCCCGTTATGCCCTTATGGGCACCCAAGGCAAGTTGAAATGCTATCACACGAACGGGGAAAAGAACGTCTTCCCGAGCCGGTTGGAACTTCGATTGAGAGGGAGGACGTGAGGCCCGCGGCCCGTGCGAACTGAGCCGTCACGTCGGAGAGCGCTTCGATCGGCGGTTGACGATCCCTCCTCGCTCAACTATCCTCCGCGTTGAGTGTTGGACCGCCGTGCCCTTCAGGCACTCGTCACGTTCGGGACGCTGTTCGTCTTCGGCCTGATCGCGTCCAACTGTTCGAACGCGCCAGCGCCGCCGCCTCCGCCCGCCGCACAGCATTTGTGGGGCGACATGAAGCCGGTGGTGTCCGTCAAGGAGCTGATGCGCGATTTCATCGATCCCGCATCCGACTACGTCTTCGACGCCATCAGCATCATCGACACCAGGAAAAGCTCCGTCGAGACCGAGCCGCGGTCGGATGCGGACTGGGACAAGCTTCGCGCCGGTGGGGTGATGCTGGCGGAAGGCGCCTACCTGCTCAAGGTGCCGCGTCCGTTCGCGCCGGACGGAGACGTCAACAACAGCACGGGTCCCGATCCGGAGGAGCTGTCGCCGACGCAGATCAGGGCCAAGCTCGAAGCCGACCCGGTGTTGTGGAACGCCAAGATCGAGGCGCTGCGGAACGTCGGCCTCGAGGTCCTCGAGATCGTGAAGCGGAAGGACCCGAAGGAACTGTGGGACGCGGCCGACAATCTCGACCAGGCGTGCGAGAGCTGCCATGTGGCCTTCTGGTATCCCGGAGAAGGCAAGTTCCTCGAGAAACTCGACAAGAAGCTCGACGATCTCTACGGGCCGCGGTCCGGTCGCGGCGGCAAGATCGGGATGGACCCGAGATAGCGCCCCGAGCGCGCCCACCCGGGCGCGACGATCAATCAGTTCACCTTCGAGACTCACGGCAGTGGCGCGCCGATGCCAGGTGCGCCGCCAGTGGTTCCGCAGGCGCGCGCGTCGACAAACTTGCAAAATCATATCTCTATAGGTAGATTTAGTGATGTGAATGATGCATCGGCCTGCTACCGGCTGCTCGGCGACGAGGCTCGCCTCCGCCTGCTCCGTGTGCTCAGCCGCGAACGCCTGAACGTCACCGAACTGACGGCGGTCGTCGGCCTGGCGCAGTCCGGGGTCTCTCGCCACCTGAAGCTGCTGAAGGACGCGGGGTTCGTCGAGGAACAGAAGAGCGGCGGCTACACCTATCACGCGCTCGCCGACGTGCGCCAGCGGGGGCTCGAACCGCTGTGGAACGCGCTCACCGATCAGTTCGAGCGCGCCGCCGACGATGCCGCGGTCAAGGCGGACGATGCGCGGCTGCAGGAAGTGCTGCGGCTGCGCAAGGAGAACTTCGTCGAACATACCGCCGACACCAGGGACAACCGCCAGCTGGTCCCGGGACGCAGCTGGGCGGCGTGGTCGCGGGCGCTCGGGTTCCTGATCTTGCCGATGCGCGTGGCGGACATCGGCTGCGGCGACGGCTACCTCGCGATCGAAGCGTCGCGGTGGGCGACCTCGGTGGTGGCCATCGATCGATCCGAGGCCGTGCTCGACCGAGCCCGCGCGCTCGGCCGCCGTCGCAAGGCCGCCAACGTCGCCTGGAAGCGTGGCGAGCTCGAGAAGCTGCCGCTCAGGGACAACTCGGTCGATGTCGCCTTGCTCTCCCAGGCGCTGCATCATGCGATTTCGGCTGAGAAAGCCGTCGCCGAAGCCGCCCGCATCGTCGTGCCAGGCGGGCGCGTGCTGATCCTGGAATTGCGCAAGCACGACGAAGGCTGGGTCCGGGAAAAACTGGGCGACCATTCGCTTGGCTTCACCGAGGACCAGCTCGAAACACTCCTGACCGACGCGGGCTTGACCGACGTCCGCACCGCCGTCGGCGCGAGCAAGGCCGGCGATCCATTTGTCGTGCTCATCGCCACCGGACAGAAGCCGGCGCGGACGGCGGCGCGGCGGCGAAGGAAGGGCCGATGAATACCATCACTGTGCCGCCGACATCAGCTGCTCATCCGGCTGCTCCCCGGCACCCGCTGGAGGACGTGCTTCAGCATCGCGTCGCGATCATCGACGGCGCGATGGGCACGACGATTCGCACCTACGGGATGACCGAGGCGGACATCCGCGGCGATCGCTTCAGGGACGCCGCCAAGGATCTGCTCAACAACGGCGATCTCTTCTCGCTGACCCAGCCGGCGATGATCTGCGACATCCATCGCCGCTTCCTCGAGGCCGGCGCCGACATCATCGAGACCAACACCTTCGGTGCGACGACGATCAGCCAGAGTGAATTCTTCGTCGACGATCCGCGCGAGCACGGCGGGCGCAAGGATCCGGAGTTCTATCAGCGCATCATCACCGACCCGTTTCTCCGCGAGCTGGCCCGGGAAATCAACGAGCAGTCGGCCCGGCAGTGCCGCGAGTGGGCCGATCGGGTCGCCGACGCCGACCGGCCGGCGACGCTTCGTCGCCGGAGCCATCGGGCCGCTGACGGTGTCGCTGTCGAATTCGCCCGACGCCGACGACCCGGGCTTCCGGGTGGTGACCTTCGACCAGGTCAAGACCGCCTACAGCGAGCAGGTCCGCGCGCTGATCGCGGGCGGCTCGGATCTGCTCCTGGTCGAAACGATCTTCGACTCGCTCAATGCCAAGGCCGCGCTGGTCGCCATCCAGGAAGTGTTCGAGCAGGATCACGTCCGGCTGCCGATCATGATCTCCGCCGCCGTCGGCCGCGGCGGCGAGACCATGATCTCGGCGCAGACCGTGGAGGCGTTCTGGACAGCGGTCGCCCACGTCAAGCCGTTGTCGGTCGGACTCAACTGCTCGCTCGGACCGGATCTGATGTATCCGTTCCTCGAGCAGCTGGCGTCGAAGTCCACGGCCGCGATTTCCTGTTACCCGAACGCGGGCCTGCCGAATCCGCTGTCGCCGACCGGCTTCGATCTTCTGCCGGCGGACATGGCGCGGCACCTCAGTCACTTCGCGAAGGACGGGCTGATCAACATCGCCGGCGGCTGCTGCGGCAACACGCCAGAGCACATCGCTGCGATCGCGCACGCGCTCGACCACGAGTCCGGACGCGCGCTCCCTGGGCGGGCCGTGGTCGGAGACGAGGTTCGGCGGAGGTCCGTGGTGGTGCCGCCGCGGCCGCTGCAGCTGTCCGGGTCGCAGCCGTTCACGCAGCAGCCGGGCGTGTTCATGATGATCGGCGAGCGCACCAACGTCGCCGGCTCGCCGAAGTTCGCGAAACTGATCAAGGACGGCAAGTACGAGGAGGCGGTCAGCGTCGCCCGTCAGCAGGTGGAGAACGGCGCCAACGTCATCGACATCTGCATGGACGAAGGGATGATCGACGGCGTCGCGGCGATGTCCCGCTTCCTGCAGCTGCTCGGCAGCGAGCCCGAAGTCGCCAAGGTGCCGTTCATGATCGACTCCTCGAAGTGGGAAGTCATCGAGGCCGGCCTCAAGTGCCTGCAAGGCAAGGGCATCGTCAATTCGATCTCACTGAAGGAAGGCGAGGATCGGTTCCGCCAGAACGCCGGCACCGTGCTCGCCTACGGCGCGGCTGCGGTGGTGATGGCGTTCGACGAACAGGGTCAGGCCGCCACCTACGAGGACAAGATCCGCATCTGTTCGCGCGCGTACCACATCCTCGTCGATGAAATCGGCTTCGCGCCTGAAGACATCATCTTCGATCCGAACATCCTGACTGTCGCCACCGGGATGGAGGAGCACAACAACTACGCCGTCGACTTCATCAACGCCACGCGCTGGATCAAGGCCAACCTGCCACATGCGAAGGTCAGCGGCGGCGTGTCCAACGTCTCCTTCAGCTTCCGCGGCAACAACAAGGTCCGCGAGGCGATGCACTCGGCGTTTCTGTATCACGCCATCGGCGCCGGCATGGACATGGGCATCGTCAATGCGGGCATGCTCGAGGTCTACGAGGAGATCGATCCGGAGCTGAAGACACTGGTCGAGGACGTGCTGCTGAATCGCCGGCCGGACGCGACCGAACGACTGGTGGACTTCGGCGAGGCGTTGAAAGCCGCGAGCAGCGGCGTCGTGACCACCGAAAAGCAGGCCGAGGCCTGGCGAAGCGGGACCGTCGGGGCACGGCTGTCGCACGCGCTCGTGAAAGGCATCGACACCTATATCGATGCTGACACCGAGGAAGCACGGCTCACACTCGGCCGTCCCCTGCTGGTCATCGAAGGTCCGCTGATGGACGGCATGGGCGTGGTCGGCGATCTGTTCGGCGCCGGCAAGATGTTCCTGCCGCAGGTGGTCAAGTCCGCGCGCGTGATGAAGAAGGCGGTCGCCTACCTGACGCCGTTCATGGAAGCCGAGAAGGCGGCGATGGCAGCGGCCGGAGAAACGATCAGGACGCAGGGCAAGATCGTTCTCGCCACCGTCAAGGGCGACGTTCACGACATCGGCAAGAACATCGTCGGCGTGGTCATGGCGTGCAACAACTACGCGGTGATCGACATGGGCGTGATGGTCTCGTGCGAAAAGATTCTCGAGCGCGCCAAGGCGGAGAACGCTGACCTGATCGGGCTGAGTGGACTGATCACGCCGTCGCTCGACGAGATGGTCCACGTGGCGCGTGAGATGGAGCGTCAGGGCTTCACGCTGCCGCTGCTGATCGGCGGCGCCACCACGAGTCGCGCGCATACGGCGATCAAGATCGCACCACACTACAAGCAACCGGTCGTCCACGTCCTCGATGCCAGCCGCGCCGTGCCGGTGACCACGAGCCTCCTCAGCGCGGAGAACAAGCCGGCCTTCGTGGCCCGCCACCAGGCGGAGTATGCGACCATCCGCAGCAGCCACGCCGCAGCGCGCCAGCCGCTGGTGGACATCGACACGGCCCGCGCCCGCCGCACGCCGATCGCGTGGAAGTTGGAGGATATTCCGCAACCGGGATTTACGGGCGTTCACGTGCTCGAGGATTTCCCGTTGACGACGCTGCGCGAGTACATCGACTGGACGCCGTTTTTCCACACCTGGGAGCTGAAAGGCGTCTATCCGCGGATCCTGGAGGACGAGAAGTACGGTGAGCAGGCGCGGCTACTGTTCGCCGAGGCCAACACGCTCCTCGATCGCATCATCGAGGGACGTCTGCTGCACGCGAAAGGCGTCTACGGCCTGTTTCCCGCCAATGCGGTGGGCGACGACGTCGAGATTTACGACGGGTCGGAACGCGCGGACGTGGTCGCCCGATTTCACTTCCTTCGACAGCAGATGGATCGCGGCGCGGATCACCCATGCCGATCGCTGGCCGATTTCCTCGCCCCGGTAGCGACGGGCTTGCCCGATCACCTCGGCGCCTTCGCCGTCACGACCGGCATTGGCCTGCAGGAACTGTGCGATCGCTTCCGGGCGCAGCAGGACGATTACAACGCGATCATGGCCGAAGCGATCGCCGATCGTCTGGCTGAAGCGTTCGCCGAGTGCCTGCATCAGCGGGTCCGGCGCGAATGGTCCTACGGCCGCGACGAGCAGTTCACGCCGGCCGAGCTCATTCAGGAGAAATACCAAGGCATCCGGCCGGCTGCGGGTTATCCAGCGTGCCCCGATCACACCGAGAAGGGCACGTTGTGGGAGCTGCTCGATGTCGAGGCCACGACCGGCATGCGGCTGACGGAATCCTTTGCGATGTGGCCCGGCTCGAGCGTCAGCGGGCTGTACTTCGCCCACCCGGAGGCGCGCTACCTGGCGCTCGGAAAGATCGATCGCGATCAGGTGGCCGACTACAGCCGCCGAAAAGGGATGTCGATTGTGGAGGTGGAGCGCTGGCTGGGGCCGAATCTCAACTACGATCCGGCGGTGGCAGTGGCGGAGAGGTAGGGATTCGAACCCTAGATAGCCTTACGACTATAACGGTTTTCGAGACCGCCGCTTTCGACCACTCAGCCACCTCTCCGCGAACCCGTAATTCTAGCATTCAACGCACCGCGCGAGCCACCTTCGTGCTCGCGCATCAGGCGCTCGGGTCCGGCGCGGCCGTGCGTCTGGCTTTGAAGAACGCCTGCATGATGTCGCGGCACTCGTCTTCGCGGATGCCCGACACCACCTCGAAGCGGTGATTCTGTCCAGGCAACTCGGCGCCGCGGATCATCGAGGCGACCGCGCCCGACCTCGGCTCCGCTGCGCCATAGACGAGCGTGCCGATGCGTGCATGGATCAGCGCGCCGACGCACATCAGGCACGGCTCGATGGTGACGCACAGCGTCGCTCCGGTCAGACGGTAGTTCCCGATCCGTTGCGCGGCGTCGCGAATCGCGACGATCTCGGCATGCGCCGTGGGATCGTGGGACGAAATCGGCTGGTTGTAACCGCGCCCGACGATCATGCCGTCCAGGGCGACGACGGCACCGATCGGCACCTCACCGAGATCGCGCGCCCGACGGGCCTGATCGAGCGCCGCCGTCATCAACGCGGCGATGTCCGGCGAGCTGTCCTCTGAGGTCTCGCTCACTTTTTCGGCCAGACCACACCCTGATCGAGCGACGTCACCGGCGCCAGCCCCTTGTAGACGAACTTCTGCACGCGCTGGCCGCGATAGGTCTCGGTGGTGTAGATGTTGCCCTTCGAATCGGTCGCGATGCTGTGGACGCCGTAGAATTCGCCGGGCTGACGGCCGCCTTCGCCGAAACTGGTCAGCACCTCGAGCGTGTCGCGCAGCAGCACGCGGACCTTGTCGTTTTCGCCGTCCGCCAGGTAGATGTATTTCTGCTGCGGATCCTTCGAGAACGCGATGTCCCAGACCGAACCGGAGCCGAGCGTGTTCTTGCGAAGAACGCTTCCTTGACGAACGTGCCATCCGGCTTGAACACCTGCAGGCGATCGTTGACGCGATCGCAGACGTAGAGCAGTCGATCGACCGAGAGATCGGCGCAGTGCACCGGGTTGCGGAACTGCTGCGCCGGCGGCGCGTTCGGATCGTATCGTCCCAGATTCGCATCGTCCGGCTTGTTGCCGTAGGCGCCCCAGTGCCGCTTGTAGGCGCCGGTTTCGGCGTCGAACACGATGACGCGATGGTTGCCGTAGCCGTCGGCGACGTAGACTTCGTTGGTCTGCTTGTCGATGAAGGTTTTCGCCGGGAGCCGGAGATTGGCCGACGTCGTTGCTGCCCTTGCTCGTCGCCGGCTTGCCGATCTGCATCAGGAACTTACCGTCCTGCGTGAACTTCAGCACCATGTTGTCGTAGAAGTAGCCGTTGACGCCGGCCTGGCTCTCGTCCTGCTGCTGATTGCGTCCGGCGGCGGTCTCGCGCGGCTGGGTGCCGGTGGGCGGCTTGCCGCGGCCGTTGCCGGCGATCCAGACGTTGCCTTTGTAGTCGACGGTGATGCCGTGATTCGAGTCGGGCCAGTCGTAGCCGGGACCGGGACCGCCCCAGTGACCGATCAGATTGCCGGCGGCGTCGAACTCGAGAATCGGCGGCGCCGGCGCGCAGCACTGCGCCGTCGGCGGAGTCGTCGTCGCATGGACTTCGCCGGGCTCGAGCGAGCCGGCGCGGTGAATGATCCAGATGTGATCCTGTGCGTCGACGGAGACGCCGATGGTCTGGCCGAGAATCCATTTGTTCGGCAGCGGCTTCGGCCACAACGGATCCACTTCGAACCGCGGCGCCTCGACGCCCGCGACCGAGGCCGCGGCGGCCCTGCGCGTCAGCCACGCCGATCCGGACGCCAGCGCGACGATCAGCGCGACGCCGCACGGGAGAGCGATTTTCCTGTTCATGCGTCCTCTTCTCTACTTTCCGCTGCGAAGGTCGGCTCTCGCCGACGCCTCGTCCTTGAGCGGGGTGACCTTGTCGGGATCGATTCGCACCATCAGATACGTGATGTGATCGTCGATGCGCGTGAACCAGTGTCCGGTGCCGGCGGGTATGACGATGACGTCGCCGGGCTTCAGCTGATAGGTGACGCCGTTGCGAATCGACGCGGCATTGTTGCCCGGGCCGTTCAACAGGCGCACATTCTCGTTTTCGGCGGGCCGGCGGATCGGATTCACGAGATCCGGGCCGGTGACCAGCGTCCCCGAGCCGTCGATGACGTGATAGACCTCGCTGACCAGGTCGTGCTCCGCCGCTGACTGATCCGCCGGCGCCGCCAGCTTGCCCCTGTAAACCAGGCCGACGTCGACGTTGGACTTGCCGACATTGACCGCGCGCATCTGCTGGTCGGCGACGACGCCGCCGCGCGCGATGCCGCGTGCGACGAACGCCTTCACTTCATCGTTGGCGATGTAGGTGGCTGGACAACCGGCGCACGTCGGCTTCGTCTCCTGCGCCGAGACCGCCGAAGCTCGGCCTGGCGCGCGGCCGACGCCGCACATCCAGACGATCGCGAGACAAGCCACGAGTATTCGCCGGGAAGCCACGGGCGCTGGTTTCGAGCGGCCGACTGCGGTGGTCACCATGCTGCTCCTTTCGAAAACAGGATGAGCCTAACAGAACCGGTACACTGTGGTCACAGCCCCGGCTGCCCTGACGATGAAATGGCAGACCATTCTTGCGGCGATCGCCGGCGGTGTCATCCTGATCGTGCCGCAGGGCCTGCCGCTCGATGAACCGCTCACGGCAACCACCCATACGATTTACGCTCCGGCTGGCGATTTGTCGGCGCCAAGCGACGCCAGCGAATTCGGATTGGTGTCGCGGCTGGCTCGAGTCAGCGGCGTCCCTTTCGGCTTCGAAACCGACGAAACCGACCCACGGCCGACCACCGGTGCGACCGTCGAGGCGCACGACTTCACCGCCAGCACACTGCGGGAAGCACTGAACGGCTTCGTCAGGATGGATCCGCGCTATGAGTGGCGGGACATGGCCGGCGTCCTGGTGATCCGGACGCCTGCCGCATGGGCGCGTTCGCGCGGCGCGCTGAGCCTTC
The DNA here is from genome assembly GCA_963711765.1 of uncultured Acidobacteriota bacterium. Taxonomy (GTDB): domain Bacteria; phylum Acidobacteriota; class Vicinamibacteria; order Vicinamibacterales; family CAVVIG01; genus CAVQFC01. Next base: position 399,604 of record CAVQFC010000003.1, read on the forward strand.
CGGTCGGCGCGATCGACTGGCGCGACGTGGACGTGATCGAGGCGTTCAACCGGATCGCGCATCTGCTGTATCCGGACTCCGCACATCCGCCGTTCGAGGGCGTCGCGGCGTCTCCAACGCGATTGCTGACGGTGCAGCTGGGCCCGGGAACGATGCTCGATCTGCTGAATGCGATCGCACGAACCGACGGACAGCTGGGATGGGCGATCGTCTATGGCGAGGCGTCCGGCACCAAGCGCTTCACGCTGACGATCGGACACTACGGCAACGGTCCGAGCTACAGCTGGCCGAGGGTGCCGCCCGGCGTCAGCTGATGGTCAACAGCGCGCCGGCGGTCATCAACGCCACGCCGAGCGCGGCGCGCGGTCCAATCGGCTCGCCGAGAAACAGCGCCGCCAGAACGATGGTGATCGGCAGGCTCAACTTGTCGATCGGCGCGACGCGAGAGGCCGGTCCGAGTTGCAGCGCGCGGAAATAGGCGAGCCACGACACGCCGGTGGCGAGCGCGGAGAGGACAAGAAACAGCACCGACCTTCGCGAGATCGTCGTCAGGGCCCGCTGCTCGTTCAGGCCCAGCACCATCGCCCAGGCAAAGATCACGACCACGACGGTCCTGATCGCGGTGGCGAGCGTCGAGGGCACGCCTTCGACGCCGATCTTCGCGAGGATCGCGGTGAACGCCGCAGCGATGGCGGAGATGCACGCGTAGAGCACCCAGGTCATGCTCTACCTATATCACCGCCGGTCCTCGCCCGTCCCGCATGTATAGCCACGGCAACGCGACCACGTCATTGGTCCGCCTGAAGCCGGACACTACGGCGCGCTAAAACCGCGCTAGCGGTGCTGGAATTCCGGCGAGCCCAGGACGATCGCCGTCCTCATCGTCAGCGGCAGTTTGGCGACGAGCGCCTCCTGCGTCCGTGCGGAGAGATCGCCGCCGAGGATCGACCGCGCAAACCGATCGAGATCCTCGTCCGTGCGAGGCAGATCCACTTTGGCCGCGTTGGCGCCGTTGGCGGTCAATGACTGCGCGAAGTTGAGCCGGCTGACCAGCGTGCCGGTGTTGATCCAGACCCGCGACCGGTCGTCGTAGCCGGTCGGCGGCTGACACTGGTACAGCGGCTCGCCGATGTTCGAAATCGTGCCGACGAAGCTACGCGGGTTGGTGATGGCGGCGTTGGTCGCGCGTAGCGCGCTGGCCACGTACTCGAACGGCGACTTCACCTTGGCGCGGTAGTCGGATGCGGACAGGAACTCGCGCGACGTCAGGATCGTGCGCATCACCTCGAGGAGATCGCCGTCGGTTTTGCGAAACGTTTTCGCCGCGCGGTCGACGAGCGCGGGCGGTGGATCGTCCGCGACGAAGCGCTGAACCAGCCTGGCGGCGATGAAGTGCGCCGTTGACGGGTGCCTGGCGAGGATGTCCAGCACCTGCTCCCCGTCCTCGACTCCGCGTCCGGCCTTGAGGGTGTGGCCGAGGACGTGCTTGGCGCCGTGGTCATGCTTCTTGATGTCGAAGAAGAAACCGGATCCGTCGTGGGGATTGCGCAGGGTCCAGCCGGTGAACGAGCGCGCCACCTCGGCGACGTCGCGCTGGGTGTAGCCGCCATCGACCCCGAGCGTGTGCAGTTCGAGCAGCTCGCGGCCGTAGTTTTCGTTGACGCCGCGGCCGGTCCCGGCGCTCATCCAGTTGTCGAGGTAGAACAGCATCGCCGGGCTGTGCGCCGTGGCGCCGAGCAGATCGCGGAAGCGCCCGAGCACGTGCGGACGAATCACCTCGCGCTCGTACTCGACCACGACCGGACGGTCTTCGATTTTCCGGGCGTCGACGTTGAAGTGGTTGAACCAGAAGTCCACGAGGACTTCCTGGAGCTGCCGTTCGCTGTAGACCGCGCGCAGCAGCTTCTGCGCCTGCAGCTGATCGAACACGTCCTGGTTCTCGCGCTGGAACCGGATCTCTTCCTGGGTGACGGTGGCTTGCTGAATGGCGTTGATCGGCTTGTCGCCGGGCAGCGTCATCGCCGCGATCGGCTGCAGATGCCATCGCAGGTAGCGAAGCGGCGGGCCCCCGGCTCTCAGCTTCTGGGTGTCGGTGAACTCCTGCCGGGCCACGTTCATCGGCGAGTAGTAGTCGGCCGCGAACGCGCGCGGCGAAATCGCGAGCGCCTTCAGGTCGGCGAGTCGCCGCTCGAGATCGGCGTCGGCGATGCGTTCGGGATGGAGCTGGAGCTCGACGTAGGCCTGGAGCCCGGTCGCCTGCACACGCTCGATGCTGTCCGGGCGCGGACCGAAGGCGACGCGGTTCAGCAGATGCGCCGCCGCGCGCGGATCGACGGCATGGCTGCCGTTCGGACCAGCCGGGTTGGGGTTCGACGCGCACGCCGTCGCACCGAGGGCCAGGACGAGCAGGCAGCAGTGGACGGCCTTCATCTCTTGTTTGACTGCTCCACCGGACCGGAAGTTACCTGTCCGGATAGGATGGTGTGAGCTATACCACAGCAGGAGACCTCATGACCGACGGGCAGGTTCAGGCAAAGGCAATCATCGCCGCGGCGATTATGCAGAGTCGTGGAGTTGACATCGAGGGGCTGGCGTCGACCAACAGGGACATCAGCAACAGGAAGCTGGCTCACCTGCGCGAGTTGACTGACCGCATCTACCACGCGCTGGCGTCGGACGTGCCGCCGGCGTAGATCGAGCTCAGCTGGAACGAGTTCGGCCGCGGCTTTTTGCCCGCGCTGCGGTACGATCGCGGTGCCGTGCCCAGGCTCACCACGCTCGACAAACAATGGCACCAGCTGATGGCGCTGTGCGAGAACGAGTCGAAGTTCCGCAGCGAGGGCGTCCACCCGCGGCTGCTCAAGTTGATCGTGTCGGACATCGAACGCCTCGCATCCGACATGGGCTTCAGCGCACGCCGAATCTCAAGCCGCGATTTTCGCGCGCAGCGCGAACGCGATCGCATCGTGGGAATCATCGAAGACTGACGTCCTCGTGGTCGGAAAAACGACCCGGCCGAGCCTCGAAAGTCGGGCATCATACCCACCATGACGCGCCGCGTGCTGATGGCAGTCGTGGTGATCGCGCTCGCCACCCACCCGCGACCTGCCGCCGAACGGCTGCCGCTGCGGATTTATCGCACCGCCGACGGCCTGCCGCACGATCGCGTCAAGTCGATCCTGCGCGACTCGCGCGGCTTCCTCTGGTTCTGCACCGTCGAGGGCCTCGCCCGATTCGACGGCGATCGCTTCACGCGATACACGGTCGATGACGGTCTGCCCAACCAATCGGTCAACGACATCATCGAGGGATCACCGGGCACATACTGGATCGCCGCCAACGGCGGCGGCCTGTCGCGATTCGATGCGGATAACGCCCGCTTCACGACCATCCCTCTGAGCGAAGGATACCTGTCGAATCGCGTCAACGCCGTCCGTCTCGATCGGGAAGGCCGGGTCTGGGCCGGCACCGACGAGGGGCTGTTCTGGATCGATGGTCGCGGCCCGTCGCCGGCGCCGCACCACGAGAGCCTGCCGGCCACCGCCGGATCAGATATTTTGCTGCTGGTCACCGCCAGCGACGGCAGCCTGTGGGTCGCCACCACCCGCGCGCTCCTGCGCCGGCTGCCGACCGGCGAATATCTGAGCTATGCCGTGACCGCGGCATCGGGCCCGGTGCTCGCACTCGCCGAGGATTCGAGCGGCCGGATCTGGGCCGGCGGCGCGAAGGGCCTGATCGCATTTCGACCCGAGCCGCCCGGATCAGTGGGACACGGATCGGTCGCGCTGACCTTCCGCCGCGCCGGAACCGAAGGCGCAATCGAGGCGCCGCCGGGAACGGCCATGGTCGTCGACACCGGCGGACCGGTGACTGCGCTCCTGGCCGGATCGACCGGCGCCATCTGGATCGGCACGCTGCAGGGTGCGCTGCTCACCTTCGACGGCACACGGTTCTCACGCTACGCTTCGGCGCACGGATTTCCGGAGAGCCGGATCATCGCACTCACCGAAGATCCCGACCGCAATCTCTGGATCGGCACCTACAGCGCAGGCGCGTTTCGGCTCGCGCGCGGCGGCCTCGTGAGTTATGGTCGCGCCGACGGACTTTCCGACGCCGACATCGCGGCCATCGTCGAGGACCGCGCCGGGCGGCTGATTGTGGCCACGCACGACGGCGCGTTCAGCCGCTTCGATGGCCGTCGCTTCGCACCAATCCCTCTGCCGCTCGACACCTTGACGCGCTACAGCGGTGAGTTCTGGCAGCAGTTCGTGCTGCAGGCGCGGTCGGGCGACTGGTGGCTCCGGACGCCCGCCGGCGCCTTCCATCTGCGCGGCGCGCAAGGTGAGCCGTCGAAGATCGTCGAGGACTTCGGTCGCGGCGGCGCGCTGGCCAACCGCGTCATCGAGCGCCTCTACGAAGATCGGCGCGGTCACATCTGGATCGGAACGAGATTCCAGGACGGGAGCAGCCTCGCGGAATGGGACCCGGCGGGCGGTCTGCGCATCTTTGACGCCAACGACGGGCTTCCGCCAAGCGGGCACCCGACCACCTTTGCGGAAGATCGCGCGGGCGCACTGTGGATCGGCTTTTCCGAGAATCGCGGCATCGCTCGATACCACGACGGGCGGTTCCAGTACTGGAGCAAAGACCAGGGCGTGCCGGCCGGAGAGATTCGTGCGGTGTTTCGCGATCGCCGGAACCGGCTGTGGGCAGCAGCCGACGTGGGCGGCCTGTGTCTCATCGCGAGTGAGGACACCGACCGTCCGCGATTCGACAGATGGACCACCGCACAGGGGCTTGCCAGCAACAACACGCGCGCGCTCGCCGACGACGACAGCGGCCGTGTGTATGTCGGCACCGAGCGGGGCGTGGACCGCATCGATCCCGATACCCGGGCCATCCGGCACTACACGACCGTCGACGGCCTCGCCAGCAACGAGGTCGACGTCGCCTGGACCGCGCGCGACGGCAGCGTATGGTTCGGAACCTACAGCGGGCTGTCGCGCCTCGTTCCCGATCGTGACCGCGGTGAGACGCCACCGCCGATCTGGATTTACTCGGTTCGCGTCGCCGATACGCCGGTGCCGGTTGGCGCGCTCGGCGTCACCCGGCTGTCGCTTGCCCCGATCGAACCGCGCGACAACCGGATCGCCGTCGAATTCGGCAGCCTCGAATTCGGCGCGCATGGTGCGATTCGCTACGAGTACCGGCTCGACGGCGTCGATCGCGACTGGCAGCGAGCCGGCGACGAGCACCGCGTCACCTACGCGCGCCTCGGCGCCGGACGCTATCGCTTCCAGGTCCGCGCCGTCACCGAGGCAGGCGCCGCGAGCCTGCAGCCGTCGCTGATCGATTTCTCAGTGCGTCCGCCGCTGTGGCTGCGCGGCTGGTTCCTGGGCCTCGTCGTCACCACCATCGCGTTGGCGGCCTACGCGCTGCACCGCGTCCGCGTCGCCCGGCTGCTGGAAATCGAACGCGTGCGGCTCCGCATCGCCGTCGACCTGCACGACGACATCGGCGCCAGCCTGTCGCGAATCGCGATTCTGAGCGAGGTGGCGCGGCGGCAGGCGGCCAGCGGCGGATCGAACCTTGACAGTCCGCTCGCCCGCATCGCGACGACGTCGCGGGAAGTCGTCGACGCCATGACCGACATCGTCTGGGCGATCGACCCGCACCGCGATACGCTCGGCGATCTGACCCGACGCGTGCGGCGGTTCGCCAGCGACGTCCTCGCCTCTCGCGGTGTCGAGCTGCAGTTCGTGGCGCCAGACGACGTGGCGCAGCACCTTGGCCACGATGTGCGGCGGCAACTGCTGCTCGTGCTCAAGGAGTCGGTCACCAACATCGGCCGCCATGCCAGCTGTTCGCAGGCGTTCATCGAGCTTCGCGCGTCGAGTGACACGTTGACGCTGGTGGTGCGCGACAACGGCTGCGGCTTCGACACTGCCGCTTCGGCGGCGGGACACGGGCTTGCCAGCATGCGCCAGCGCGTCGCCGCCCTCGGCGGAGCGATGGAGATTCACTCGAGCCCTGGCAAGGGGACGGAAATCGTCGTCACGGTGCCGAGTCGCGCCCGTCTGTCACTCGACTACCTGCGCAGGTAGTGGTCGGGGCTGTTCAAGGCGAGTAGGCTACACAGCGTGGCCGATCCGATCCGCGTCGCGGTGATCGAAGACGGTGGCGAAATCCGCGACGGCCTGGTCGCGCTGATCGGCAGCACGCCGGGTTTCGTCTGCGCCGGAGCGTATGACCGCATGGAGCCTGCGCTGACCGGCATCGATCGTCAGCAGCCCGATGTCGTCCTGATCGATCTCGGTCTGCCCGGCATGTCAGGTACCGAGGGCATCCGCATTCTCAAGCAGCGCCATCCGGGACTCGCGCTCGTCGTGCTGACGATCTACGACGATGACGATCGGATCTTCCAGGCGCTGTGCGGAGGAGCCTGCGGTTACCTGTTGAAGAAGACGCCGCCCGAGCGGCTGGTTGACGGCATTCGGGACGCGATGAACGGCGGCTCGCCCGTGTCGCCGGAAGTCGCCCGACGCATGATCGCGTTGTTCCGCGATTTCCACCCGCAGCCGGCGTCCGACAGCGAGCTGACACCGCATGAGGTGCGGGTGCTGCGCCTGCTCGTGGACGGTCACAACTACAAGACTGCGGCGGTCGAGCTGAACGTCAGCGTCAACACGATCGCGTTTCACATGAAACAGATCTACGAGAAACTGCACGTGCATTCGAAGTCGGAAGCGGTCGCAAAGGCGCTCCGTCACAAAATCGTTTCCTGATCACCGTTCTGACGCGCAACGCGGGCGCGATTCCTACCCACACAGGTGGTGACGCCTTCTGCCTGCGGGCCCACACTCGTCGGGTCCATCAAGGAGGCATCGATGAATCGAGCACGCATCGCTACACTCGGTATCGCCGGCGCGATTGCGGTCGCGTCCGCGGCTGTCGGCGTTGGCGTCGCGCATCTCAAGGCATTCAACCCGCAACCCGATCCGCCGCGCTTCGGCATGGTCGGGATCGCCGAGGGTCAGACCGCCCGCCTGAACCTGGTCAACCTGCTCACGCCCGGCGCAGCGACGGTCCCTCCGGGTCCGTGTCGCGCGGAACTCCAGTTCCTCGACGGCGACGGCAACGTCGTGGTCTCGCGGCTCGTTCGGCTCGAAGCCGGGCACGCGGCGTTCCTCGACTTCGCACCGACGTTTTCGCCGCCCATCAACAACGTCGGCGACGTCGCCGCGCCGTTGCGCGCGGAGATCCGCGCCAACGTGGAACTCGGGGTCGCTGGACTCCCACCTGGCCCATGCCGCGCGACACTCGAGATTTTCGACAACGCGACGGCGCGGACGACGGTCTTCGTGGCATCCGGACCTCGCGCGTGTCCAGGCGGTTCTCCCGATGTGCCGCCCGATCCGTGTGTCGTCGCCAATCAGGACCCCAACGGGCAATAGCGCACGCGCGCGGGCGAGCGGTGCTCGGCCGCTCGCCTGAGAGGCGTCGGGGACTATCGCGGCCGACACTCGTCGAGTCCGACAAGGAGGCATCAATGAATCGAGCACGCATCGTCACATTCTGTCTCGCCGGCGCGATCGCCATCGCGGGCGCCGCTGTCGGCGTCGGTGTCGCGCATCTCAAGGCATTCAACCCGCAACCCGACCCGCCCCGGTTCGGCATGGTCGGGATCGCCGAGGGTCAGACCGCCCGGCTGAACCTGGTCAACCTTTACCCGCCGGGTCCGCCCATCTTCCCGCCGGATCCATGCCGCGCGGAACTGCAGTTCATCGACGCTGACGGCAACGTCGTGGCTTCGCGACTCGTTAGGCTGGCAGCCGGGCATGCGGCCTTCCTCGACTTCACGCCGACATTCGTGCCGGTCAACACCATCGGCGATGCCGTCGCGCCATTGCGCGCGGAGATCCGCGCCAACGTGAACCTCGGGGTCGCTGGACTTCCACCGGGCCCCTGTCGCGCGACGCTCGAGATTTTCGACAACGTGACGGCGCGGACGACGGTCTTCGTGGCATCCGGGCCGCGCGCATGTCCGCCCGGTCCTCCCGTGGCGCCGCCCGATCCCTGTGTCGTCGCCGGTCAGGACCCTAACGGGCAATAGCGCTGTGTGCAGGCTGCCGGCTACCGCCGGTCGCGGGAGGGAGACTGGTGTGAAAGGGTTCAACGCGCAGGAGATACACAGTCGAGAGATTCAAAGTTGGAAGGGATACGCCGAACCCGGACATCTCGGACGGATGCCGCGAATCGAAGTCCTCTTAGCCGAGGACTGGGAGGGCGGCGGCGGCTCGCCGCCCGTCCCCGACGCGACCGGCACTCCTGCTTCCCGAACACCGCAATCTCGTGGCCAATGCCGTCATGGCCGGCGTGCCGACTAGTCGAAGTCGAGGTCGGCTCGAGCAGAACCTGGATGGTCTCGTAGGTCAACGTGACGATAATCCGCCGCTCGACTCGAAGGAGCGACAGTCCGATACCTGTCTTTTTGTCTTTGCTGTTTTATCAACACGTTGCGTCGCAACGTGTTTGGTGCGCCTTGCAGGACTCGAACCTGCGACCTCCTGGTTCGTAGCCAGACGCTCTATCCAACTGAGCTAAAGGCGCGTAGCGAGGGCGGACGAAACCCTGATCTTAGACGCTTCAGTTAACGCTGGTCAAGGCGCTCGACGAACAATCGATCGTCGGCCAAGAGCGCGTGGAGTCGGAGCGCCAGCTCGCGGGCGGATCGACAATCGTGGGGATCCAGTCGGCTGGTGGCGGCGCCGCGCTGCGCCAGCCACGAAAACACCAGCGCCGAGTCTCCATCGCCTGCCGGCCGGCCGCCCACGGGCTTGAAGAAGGCCATCAGCCGGCGCGCGTGAACACCGAGATCCACGCCGCTTCTCCTGGTGCGCTGAATCATCCAGGCTCCGCTTGCGGCGGCCGCGATCAGTTCGACCGAGTCCGGCTCGATTGACGGCAATACCAGCAGCACGTCACGAATCAGCGCGCGCGGAACCGCGCGGGTATCGAGCGCGGACGGGCCGATCTGGACGTTGACCGGCGGGCGCAATTCGCGAATCAGCGCCGCTTCGCGCAGCAGCGCCTCGATCTCGGAGCCGACCTCGCGCCATTCCGCCGCGGCGGCGCGCGACATCCCGGCCTTCAGTGCACGCCAGCGCCTCTCGGCGAAATGCGCACGCAGCCGCCGGCGCAGGCTGTTGGCTTTCCCGACGTAGAGCGTGTGGCCGTCGGCATCACGCAACACGTAGACGCCGGCCGTCGCCGGCGCGTCGCGACAGATCCGCGCTCCGGCCTGCCGCCACACCTCCCGCCGATCCTCGACCACGAGCGCCTGCGCGACGAGTTTGCGCGCGAGCTCGATCGGAGCGCCGCGGATGCCCAGCACTTCCGCGGCAAGGAGCTGATGATCGGGCGCGTCACCCATTTCGGCGAGGCGAGCGAGGAGCCGGTCTCAGCAAGCATCGGTCGGACTACTGGCGCGGCCGCTCAATCCCGTGACCGGCCGGTAGCTGCGGCGACAAGGTGATCGGCAGCCGGCCGCCGATCGCCCCTTCGCCCTTGATCGCTCGCGCCGCCGCCCGCTCGACCTGATCGTAGAAATCGTAGGTGAGCAGCACGGCCGGTAACTCCGGCACGAACGCCGCCACGTACGGGTTGCCGAAGAACGTCGTGACCAGCGGCGTGCTCGACCGGTCGGCGATGCGCGCGACGTCCCGCAGGAGCTTGATCAGATCGGCAGGAAGATCCAGCCGGCCGCTGCCGGACGAGGCGCGGACGAACACAGACACGATGACCGCACCGTAGCGCGGCACCAGCGCGCGCACAAGATCGAGCTCCGACAACGGCGTGTGGTCCGAGACCTCGATCGCGGTGACCTGCGGCCAGCGCTTCTTCAGTTCGGGGATGAAGGTGCGGCTCGGCGCGGCGATCTCCCACCCACCGGGGTAGTCCAGTACCGACAAGTACAGGACCGGCGTCTCTCGCGGCAGGGTCAGCGGCACCTGACGATGGTCGTCCTTGACCAGCGTGACCGCGCGGGCAAACGCCTCGGCGGCAATCGCCTCGTGCACGCGACCGCCGACGTTCGCCGCAACGGCCTCGAGGTCAACCGTGCGCTGGACGTGCAAGCCGACCGAGGCCTTGGCGCGAAGCACGCGGCTCACCGAGCTGTCGATGGCGGCCTGGGTCAGACGACCGCTTGCCAGCGCCGCCTTCAGCCCGTTGAATGCCGCGATCGGATCCGGCGAATGCAGCACCTGATCCGCGCCCGCGAGCACGGCCCGGACCGCGGCTTCGCCCGGCGCGACCATCTTCGTGATCGCGTCCATCGACATCGAATCGGTGTAGACCAGACCGGCAAATCCCAAATCGCGCCGGAGCAGATCGCCGAGAATCGGACGGCTGAACGTCGCCGGGGTCGCGGGCGCGGGATCGAGCGCCGGCAACTCGATGTGCGCCGCCATCACCGCCGGCGCACCGCTTTCGATGCCGCGGCGGAACGGAATCAGCTCGAGCGATTGCAACCGCGCCTTGTCGAAGCCGATCACCGGCAGGCCAAGATGACTGTCGACGTCGGTGTCGCCGTGACCGGGAAAGTGCTTGATCGTCGCAATCATGCCGCCGTCTCTCGCCCCGGCGAGGTAGGCCTCGACCAGTGCGGCAACCCGAGCGGGATCTTCACCGTACGAACGGGTGTTGATTACCGGGTTGCGAGGGTTGTTGTTCACGTCCGCGATCGGCGCGAAGTTGACGTGGACGCCGAGCGCCCGCGCTTCGAGCGCGGTGATGCGCGCCTCCTCTCGCACCAGCCGGCGATCGTCGCCGGGTGAAATCGCCGCCATGCCCATCTGCCGCGGAAACGACGTCGCCCCCGTGATGCGGAACCCGACTCCGGTCTCGAAGTCCGCGGTGTTGAGCAGCGGCACCCGCGCCAGCGTCTGCAGCCGATTGAGCAGCGAGGCGGCCTCGAGCGGCTGTCCGAGGATGACGGTCCCGTAGCTGGAATCGAGCAGCACCGGCGGCGCCGGAATCGTGGCGCCGAATACGTGGAAACCGCCGACGTGATAATCGCGGGCCAGCCGCGCCAGCGAGTCGAACGTGTCGCTGTCGGTGCTGAGGAAGTTCGAGTCCAGCGAGGGAACGATCAGCTGGCCGATTTTTTCGTCCGGCGTCAGCCGCCGGAGAGTGTCTTCGACCCAGCGCTCGCCGGCCTTGTCGAGCGTAAACGGATCGCGAGGCGCGGTCAGCGCGGCGGAGCCGACGAACAGCGCGCCCATCGCCGCCGCGATCGTGGCGACCAGGCCGGACCAGCGCAGCGCAATTCGGCGCGGCTGCGGCCGCTGCGCGCGTCGGCTGGGCATCGGCGAATCGTAGCATGCGGCGCGCGCTACAATGGCGCGGAATGAGCCAGGACGAGCACAAGGCGCGCGCGCCGCGATCGGTTCGCTGTTTCGTGATCACGGTCAGCGACACGCGCACCGAAGACAACGACACCGGCGGCCGCGCCATCGCGGACTTGCTGACCGCGGCGGGTCATGAGGTCGCCGGGCGCACCATCGTGAAAGACGATCCGGAGCTGGTGCGCGGAACGATCGAACGTCAGCTCGCGCACCCCGACGTCCAGGCGATCATCCTGACCGGCGGCACCGGCATCACGTCGCGCGACAGCACCTACGAAGTGGTGACCGCGCTGCTGCAGAAACGCCTCGACGGCTTCGGCGAACTGTTCCGCCGGCTCAGCTACGACGCCGATCGGTCCGGCGGCGATGATGAGCCGCGCCTGCGCCGGACTGGTCGCCGGCCACATCGTGGTTTCGCTGCCGGGATCGGAAGCCGCCGTCCGGCTGGCGATGGAGAAGCTGCTGATCCCCGAGCTCGGGCATCTCGTCGAACAGGCGGCTCGCTGACTGGACGCTCGGCTGAAGCCTCGGCTACGACGAGTTGACACCTTGAAGCCTCGCGCCACGCCGAGTTGAAACGCTGAAGCCTCGAGCTACGCTGACATGAGACCATTCACCTCGACAATCTCGCTCGACGAAGCGCGACGCCGGCTCGACGCCGCGGTGCGGCCGATCGAACGGACCGAGCGCGTACGGCTCGAAGACGCGGTCGGACGAGTCGCGGCAACCGAGGTGACGTCGCCGATCGACGTGCCGCCGTTTTCGCGCTCGGCCATGGACGGCTACGCGGTGGTCGCCGCCGACGTCGAACGCGCCACGCCGGCGACGCCAGTGACCTTGCGGCTGCTGGATCGCATCTACACCGGACAGTTGTCGTCGGCGCAGGTCGTTCCAGGCGCGTGCGCGGAGATCGCGACCGGCGCGCCGCTGCCGGCCGGCGCCGACGCGGTCGTGATGGTCGAGGAAACGACGCTCGACGCCGACGGACGGGTCCAGATCCGCGCCGCGGTGGCCGCGGGACAGAATGTCGGCCGGCGCGGCGCCGACATTGCCGCGGGCGATCGCGTTTTGTCGGCCGGGCGACGTCCTCTCGCCGAGCCGCTCGGCGCGCTGGCCGCGGTCGGACACTCGACGTCGAGGTCTACGCGCAGCCGCGCGTCGCGATCCTCTCGACCGGCAACGAAGTCGTCGAGCCGGGCAGTCCGCTCCCGCCCGGTCAGATCTACGACGTCAACCGTTTCACGCTCGGCGCCATCGTCGCGATCCACGGCGGCGTCGCCGTGCGGATGCGGCCGGCGCAGGACACCGTCGACGCGCTCGTCGCGGCGCTCGACGCCTGCGGCGAAGCCGAATTGGTCGTGTTCTCTGGCGGGAGCTCGGTTGGCGAACGCGATCTGGTCGTCGACGCGATCGCCGCCCGCGGCGAGATGATCTTCCACGGCATCGCGGTCAGGCCGGGCAAGCCGACGGCGTTCGCGATGGTATCGGGCACGCCGTTCTTCGGGATGCCGGGCAATCCGACGTCGTGCCTCTCGAACGCCTACATCCTGCTGGTGCCGTTTCTGCGGCAGCTCGCGCGCCTGCCGCCGCATATGCCGCGCCGCGTCCGCGTCGCCGCTCGGACGCCGCATCGCCTCAGCGATCGAATCGGCACCAGTTCTACACGGTCCGACTCGCGGACGGCGTCGCCTGGCCGGCCTTCAAAGGATCGGGCGACATCACCAGCCTGTCGCAGGCCGACGGCTACATCGAGATCCCGGCCGACGCCAACGGCGTGGAAGAGGGCGCATTGGTCGAGGTCACGCTGTTCTGAGAATCGCGACGCGCCAGATCACCCGTCGCCGATTCAGCGCCTTCCAATCCGCCGTTCGTATTCCAGTTCGAGGACGTCGGCGGTGTGGAGATCGAAGCCGGCCCGCTTGACGGGATACGCACCGCGGAACTCGGTGTGGCAGCGATAGCAGACCGTGACGTCGCCCAGACGCCCGTAGACGAACAGGTCGATCAGCGTCGCGCCGCCGAGGATGCTGTAGGCGATCAGATCGCGGCCGAACCAGTAGAAGCTGGCGCTGATCAGGGCACCGACGATCACGACGGTCAGGCCGATTTTCGGATCGAAGTCCTTGCGGAGATAGAAATCACCGCCGCCGCAAACCGGGCATCGATCGATCGCGGAGCCGTTCCGCACGGCCTCGCTCCAGGTCAGCGGGATTTCGAGACCGCAACCACCGCATTTGATGTCCGCCGGCGCGCTCGCGGCGCTGACCGGTAGACCGGCATCACACTTCGGACACTTGGCAACAATTTCCACGACGTTTGATTATGACATTCGAAGGGTTCGAGAGGTTCGAGCGCCAATCGCACCTACTTGCCCGGAAAAAATGACGGCAGCGCGAGATCGCGCATCGTGTGCAGGCCGGGCTCGGCGGCGAGCACTTTCGGGATCGAGTTGACAGCGATCGAGGCGGTGGCGATGTCGCCGTGGATGCCGCCGGCGATCTTCGACGAGATGTTCGGCGAGCCCTCGATGTCGACCGAGTCGTACGATTCCGGCGCACCGAGGTAGGCCTCCATGTGCAGGCGAATCACCGGCTCGTTTTTCCGATAGCCGACGCCGTCCTGGATGATGCCGCACACGTAGCCGGGATCGACCGCGAGGAACTCGCTCGAAATCGTCACCTGCGCCAGCTTCGGCTGGATGTCGTCGGTGATGCGGTCGAGCCGCCAGCCCATCGCGTCGGCGATCATCGCAATCGACTCGGTCAACCCGACGTGGCGCACGCTGCCATCGTCGACTTTCTTCTGGAACTGCTCGGTGGTCAGGCCGGCGCCGATCTTCTGCTGGAACGGCAGGCGGCGGATCCGCGCGTCCTGAACGCGATTGATGACGATCCGGTCGACGCGCTCGCAGACGGCGGTCAGCGCGATCGGCAGCGCGTCCATCGCGAAGCCGGGGTTCACGCCGGTGCCGAGCACCGCGACCTTCGCCTTCTTCGCCATCGCGTGAATCTGTCGCGCCTGACGGACGTGCGTATAGCTCGGGTACGACAGCTCCTCGGTGGTCGAGACGATCGCGGTCTTCGTCTTGAGGATGCCTTCGATCTGCGGCAGCACTTTCTTGATCGAGGAACTGGTGCAGAGCACCACGACGTCGGGCTTCGACGCCTTGAGCGCCTTGGCGGCATCGCCTGAGACCTTGACGCCGATCCGCTTCGGCAAGCCGATCACGTCGCCGAGGTCGCGGCCGATCTTTGCGGGATCGATGTCGATGGCGCCGACGATTTTGAACCCGGAACGCGCGGCGACCTGTTTGACGATGGCCGCACCAATCGGGCCGAGCCCGAAGTGCATCACTCGAATGTTTGGCATAGCGTCGGAATTATAGCCTGAGCGTCGGACCGCGGTTCCACGTCGCGCGCCCGCCGGCCGCGCGCGCCCTCAACCGGGCGTCCGCTCAGTGATAGGATGCCGCGATGAATCAGCCGGGCGACCTCACGCGCGAGCACGTGATCTGGGCCTATCGCCTGCTGCTCGACCGCGACCCCGAGAACGAGGACGTCATCGGCCCGAAGCTCGCGGGCTCCCGCAACACCGCCGAGCTCCGACACCATCTCATCACGTCCGCCGAGTTCCGCGACAAGAACCCCGACTTCGCTCACACCAATGACTCGACGATCGTGATCAAGGAAATCGCGCCGGGCGTCCGACTGCTCCTCGACCTGTCAGATCACGTCATCGGACTCAACATCCTCCGCGGACGCTACGAGCAGGACGAAATCACCCTGGTCCGCGGACTGCTGAAACCGGGGGACGTGGCGATCGACGTCGGCGGACACATCGGATTTTTCACGATGCAGATGGCGGCGGCCGTCGGCCCCGCCGGCTGCGTCTACGCGTTCGAGCCGCTCGACACCAACGCCAACCTGCTCGAGCGATCGGTTGCGGAGAACGGCTTTCAGGACCGCGTGATCTTTCAACGCGCCGCGGTCGGCGCCGCGGCAGGTACCGCCACGCTGACCTTTCCGCTCGAGACGCTGAATTCCGGCGGCGCGTACCTGCTGAGGGACGGCACCTCCGCGCTCGCCGGCAACGAGCGAAGGGATGTGCCGGTCGTCGCGCTCGATTCACTCGATCTGCGCCGCCCGGTGCGTTTCATCAAGATGGACGTCGAAGGCGCCGAGCCACTGGTGCTGCGGGGCGCGGACCGTCTGCTCCGCGAAGACCAGCCGATCATTCTTTCGGAGCTGCACCCGACCCAGTTCGCAGCGCGCGTCCGGCATGACGGCCGACGCGTTTCTTGCCCAGATCGCCTCGACCGGCTATCGCGCTCATCGAGTCGAGAACGGCGCCGTCGGCGCCCGACTCGACCACGCGCCAGACGAGGCGCTCGTCTCGATCGTGCTGATTCCGAATCACTGACATGCGCTCGACGCTCCTCTCGTTTGTCGCCGCGATACTCAGCTCGGCGGCGCCCGCCTCGGCGCAATCCACCGGCGCGATGACGCCGGCCAGGTCACCACGCAACGCCAACTACACGATCACCGCTCGACTCGACGCGGTAGCTCGTACCATCACCGGCTCAGAACTCGTGACTTGGAGAAACATCACTGCAAAGCCGGCGACGGAGCTTCAGTTTCATCTCTACTGGAACGCCTGGAAGAACACCCGCAGCACCTTCATGCGCGAGCGCGCCCTGGCGGGTGGCGCGAACCAGGACCGTCACCGCCGGCCCGACGAATGGGCCCGCATCGACGTCTCCTCCATCCGAATCGCCGGCCGCGACCTGGCTTCGGCCAAGCGCTTCCTCGCGCCGGACGATGGCAACGCCGATGACGAGACGGTGATGATGGTGCCGCTCGATCAGGCGGTCGAGCCGGGAGCGACCATCAGCGTCGAGATCGCGTGGACCGCACACGTACCGCGCACGTTCGAGCGCACCGGCGTGGTCGGCAACTTCTTCTTCATCGCGCAATGGTTCCCGAAGCTCGGCGTCCTGCAGGACGACGGCTGGAACTGTCACCAGTTTCATGCCGGCACTGAATTCTTCTCCGACTACGGCGTTTACGACGTGTCGCTGACGGTACCGACGGGATGGCCGCTCGGCGCCACCGGCGTCCGCCGCTCGATCGCGGACAACCGCGCCTCCGGCACGACGACGCATCGCTACTATCAGGAGGACGTCCACGACTTTGTCTGGACGACCAGCCCTGACTACCTCGAGCGGACGGCGCGCTTCGAGCATCCGACGCTGCCTCCGGTGGAAATGCGGTTGCTGCTGCAACCTGAACATGCCGATCAGGCCGAACGCCACTTCGACGCGACCCGCACGACCCTGAAGTACTACGGCGAGTGGTTCGGACGCGTACCCGTACGGACATATCACGATCGTGGATCCGGCCTTCCAGAGTGACGCCGGCGGCATGGAGTACCCGACGCTGTTCACGGCCGGCACGCGCTGGCTCGCGCCGCCGCGGGTGACCACACCGGAAGGCGTGACGGTCCATGAAGCGGGCCACCAGTTCTGGTACGGCATCGTCGGCAGCAACGAGTTCGAGGATGCGTGGATGGACGAAGGGTTCAACACGTTCTCGACGGCCCGGGCGATTGCGCAGGTCTACGATCCGAACCCGCTGGCGTTGCGCTACTTCGGCGGTTTCATTCCGTGGGTGGTGAAGGACATTCCGATCAGCCGCGAAACCGATGGCAACCGGCTGCGCGGCTACCGGCGCGACGCGAAGAGCGACGTGCAATCGACGCCCAGCTATCGATATTTCCCGTCAACCGGCGGCAGCATCACCTACAACAAGACGGCGCTATGGCTGAACACCATGGAGCGCTGGCTGGGATGGCCGATGCTCCAGCGGGTGATGTCCACGTATTTCGAGCGCTGGAAGTTCGCGCACCCGAAGCCGGCGGATTACTTCGCGGTCGTCAATTCGGTCACCGATCGGGACCTCAGCTGGTTCTTCGATCAGGTCTATCGCAGCTCGAACGTCTTCGACTATGGCGTTCAGGACCTCAAGAGTACGCGCGAGGGCGATCATTTCCGGACCAGCGTGGTGGTCCGCCGCTACGGCGAAGCGCTGTTTCCCGTGGACGTGGCCGTCACCTTTCGCGATGGTGAACGCAGCGTCGAGCACTGGGACGGCCGGGAGCGGTGGAAGGAGTACATCTACGATCGGTCAGTGCCGGCGCTGACCGTCCAGGTCGATCCCGAGCGCGTGCTGTTGCTGGACGTCAACTACACGAACAACTCGCGAACGCTCGAGCCGAGAGGCGGCGCGGCGGCGACCAAGTGGTCGATGACGTGGATGATCTGGCTGCAGGACAACCTGCTGTCGTGGGCGAGCCTGCTGTGAGCGCGTGGCGCGACGGGATGCGGCGGGTCAACCGCGCTCCGGCGATTCTGCTCGGAGTCTGGGCCCTGACGCTGCTGGTCAGCGTGCCGATGGCGGCGGCGGTTCGCGGCATGCTCGCGGAGCATCTCGGCGCAAGCCTGGCGGCGGACACGGCCGCCAGCGGTGTCAACTACGACTGGATGCAGGAATTCGGCGACCAGGCCACTGGACTTGGCGTCACCTTCAGGCCGACGATCATCGGTTTCGGCGCGGTACTCGACAACCTCAGCGCCTTTCTCGACCACGACACCCGGCCCATTGTCATCGTCGGTGCAGCGTCGGCGTATATCGTGCTCTGGATATTTCTCGAGGGCGGCATCCTCGATCGCTACGCGCGCGACCGCGCGACGCATCCGGCTGGATTTTTTGCGGCGTCAGGCGTGTTCTTCTTCCGCTTTCTCCGGCTCGCGGCCGTTCAGTCGCTGACCTACGCGGTCATCTTCAACGTCGTCCACGGGTGGTTGTTCGACGACCTTTACCCGCGTCTCATCCACGAGTTCACCGTGGAGCGAAGCGCCTTCTTCCTCCGTCTGGGCCTGTATCTGCTGTTCGGCGCGATGGTCGCGGCCCTGACGACGATCTTCGACTACGCAAAGGTGCGCGCCGTGGTCGAGGATCGCCGCAGTATGATCGGCGCGATTCGCGCCGGGGTCGGGTTCATCACGCGGCACGTGGGCGCAGCGATGGGACTCTTCCTCGTCAACTTCACGATGTTCATCGCGGTCGTCGGCGCCTACGGTCTCGTCGCGCCCGGCGTGTGGCGCGCAGGCCTGATGACGTGGATCGCCTTTGCCATCGGTCAGGCGTACGTGCTCGCACGCCTGTGGGTCAAGCTGGTGTTCTGGGCGTCCGAAACGGCGCTGTTCCAGAGTCGCCTCGCCCACGCGGGATACGTGGCGAGAGCCGAGCCGGTGTGGCCGGAGTCGCCGGCGGCTGAGGCGTTGACGACGATCCAGCAGACGTAGTGGCCGGCTTCAGCCGGGCGTCACGGTCCGCCTAAAGGCGGACACTACATCGTTCCGCCTGAAGGCGGACACTACATCGATCTGAAGGCGGACACTACATCGTTCCGCCTGAAGGCGGACACTACGTCGTTCCGCTTGCGTTCACAATCACCGCTCTGATCGCGTCGGCGTCGAGCGATTCGACGACCAGGAGCTGTTCCGCCATCGCACGAACGGCGCTTCGGTGCCGGGCGATAATCTGCCGCGCCGTTTCGTAGCCGCGCATCACGATCTCGTGGACTTCCTCATCGACCCTTTGCGCGGTCGCCTCGCTCATGCCGGCACCGCGGTCGTTCTCCCACGGATTTCCGGCGCCGCGATACGCGAGCGGGCCGAGCGCCGCTGACATCCCGAACTCGCAGACCATCCGCCGGGCGATCTCGGTCGCCCGTTCGATGTCGTTGCCGGCGCCGCTGGTCATCTGCCGCAGGAACAGCTCCTCCGCGATCCGGCCGCCCATCAGAATGGCAATCTGCGACTCGAGATACTCGCGCGAGTGGGTGTGCCGATCGCCTTCGGGCAGCTGCATCGTCACGCCCAGGGCCCGGCCGCGCGGGATGATCGTCACCTTGTGCAGCGGATCGGCATTCGGCAGCAGCGCCGCGACGACCGCGTGGCCCGACTCGTGATAGGCGCAGGTCACCCGCTCGTGCTCGCTCATCGACAGCGACTTGCGCTCGGCGCCCATCAGCACCTTGTCGCGCGCCTGATCGAAATCTCCGTCGCTGACGATCTGCCGTCCGCCGCGCACCGCGAGAAGCGCCGCCTCGTTGACGAGGTTGGCGAGCTCGGCGCCGGAAAATCCCGGCGTGCCGCGCGCGATCTGCCGCAGATCCACGTCGCCGTCGAGCGCGACCTTGCGGGCATGGATGCGAAGGATCTGTTCCCGGCCTTTGACGTCGGCGACGCCGACGGTGACCTGCCGATCGAACCGGCCCGGGCGCAGCAGCGCAGGGTCGAGAATGTCCGGACGATTGGTCGCCGCGACGACGACGATGCCCTGGTTCGGTGCGAAGCCGTCGAGCTCGACGAGCAGCTGATTGAGGGTCTGCTCGCGCTCCTCGTGGCTCAGCGACGTGCCGCCGCGGCTGCGGCCGACGGCGTCCAGCTCGTCGATGAAGACGATGCAGGCCGGATGGCGACGCGCATCCTTGAACAGCTTGCGAATCCTCGAGGCGCCGACGCCGGCGTACATCTCGACGAAATCCGATCCGCTCGTGAACAGGAACGGCACCCCTGCCTCGCCGGCGATCGATCGCGCGAGCAGTGTCTTGCCGGTGCCGGGAGGGCCGACCAGCAGCACGCCTTTCGGAACCCGTCCGCCAATCGCGGTGAAGCGTCCCGGCTCGCGAAGGAAATCGACGATCTCCTTCACCTCTTCCTTGGCTTCGTCGACTCCGGCCACGTCCTCGAACGTCACCGACGAGGCATCGGCTGCGGCTTCGCGCGCCTTGTTTTCGAGCGCGGGAATCCGCCCGGTGGTGACGCGGTACATCGCCACGCCGAGGACGCCGAGAAAACTCAGTCCGACGATCAACGCGAGGTAGTTGACCGCCGACGGCTCGTTCGCGGTCCGCACTTCGATGCGCACTTGCTTCTTCGCCAGGTCGGTGACGAACGCGGGGTTGGCGGTGACGTAGTTGGCCGGCGCGACCGTATGAAAGGCGCGTCCGCTGGTCAGCGTGAAATCGAGCGCATCGCCGTCAACCACCACAGCCGCCACGCCGCCGGCGTCGAGTTGATGGAGGAGATCCGAGAACGGCACCTGTTGGACCGCGACGCGATCGCGGCCGCGAAGCGCCAGGCCACCGACCACGAGCAGCGCCACGATGACGCCGGTGGCGATGACGAACAGGCGGCGAGAATTCTGACGAGCGGACACAGCACACTCCCGTGAGAGCGGTCGGCGCGATTCGTTTTTGGAAGAGGAACTTTCTGCGGGTGACGCAGAAAATATGCCGAGATCTTACACGACGTGGAATCGATTGTAAATGCTGATTGATCAGCAGTTTAGAAACTCAGCTTTATTCTTGCGACGCCGCCGGCTGGACCGGCGCGGCGGCTAGACGTCGGCGAACTTGTAACCGACTCCCCAAACGGTGATCAGAAAACGCGGCAAGGCCGGATCGGGCTCGATGCGGCGGCGCAGGCGCTTGACGAGCGTGTCCACGCTGCGGACCGTGACGAAGGTGTCGCCGCGCCAGATTTTCGCGAGCAGCGCCTCGCGGCTGAACACGATGCCGGCGTGCGTCGCCAGCAGGTGCAGCAGCCGGAATTCCTGATCGGTGAGCTCGACGTCGCGCGTCTCGATCCGGACGCGACGCCGCGCCGGGTCGATTTCGATGCCGTGAATGCGCACCGGCGGCTCGGTGTCTTCTTCCCGGCCACCGACCTGACGCGGACGCCGCAACAGCGCCCGGGCCCGCGCCACCAGTTCGCGAACGCCGAACGGCTTGGTCAGGTAGTCGTCGGCGCCGCTTTCGAGACCGACGACCTTGTCCGGCTCCTCGCGCCGCGCGGTCAGCATCATGATGGGCACGTCGTGATTGGTCCGTCCGTTGCGGACGGCGCGGCACAGCGACAGCCCGTCGATCCCCGGAATCATCACGTCGAGAACCAGCAGGTCGAAGCGATCGGCTTCGGTGCGTTTCAGCGCTTCGCGCCCGTCGCCGACCGCTTCGCAGCTGTAGCCCTCCAGGCCAAGGTGGAGACACACCAGTTCCCGGATGTTCGGCTCGTCCTCCACCACCAGCACTCGCGGCGTCATGCTTTTGTCACCGTTTGTCCATTTCACCGACATGAGCTGCCCGTCACACTACACGAAGGGAGAATGACATGACTGCACACGCGAAACGCCTGGCCCTCAGCATCGGCGCCGGCGTCCTCACGCTCGGGCTGACCGCCGGGGTGTTTGCTTCTACACAGAATACGAGTCAGGAGCCTCCTCCGTTTAGGGGGCAGGGCGGCGGCCGAGGTCCGGGCGGCCGGATGGGTGGCCCCGGCGGGCCGGGCGGGCCCATGGGCATGCTGCCGATGCTCGGGCCGCAGCTGCAGCTGACCGACGCTCAGCAGGATCAGATCAAGGCCATCGTCACCGCGCACAGGGACGACTGGAAGGCGCTCGCCGATCGCGAGCGGACGGCGCGCGAGGCGCTGAACGACGCGGTCACTGCCGACACGATCGACGAGTCGCTGATCCGCTCACGCAGCGCCGACGCCGGCATCGTCGACTCGGACATGGCGGTCGCTCGGGCGCATGCGTATAACGAGGTGCTGCAGATCCTGACGCCGGATCAGAAGACCAAGCTCAAGGCGATGCAGGCGGAGATGAAGAACCGGATGAAGAACCGGCAGTCCGCGCGGCGGGAGCACCTGAAGGAGCAGCTGGAGAGGCTCGGAATCTAGAACGTTCTACGACCCTATGTCCTCTCCACCGCTTCGACGATGTGCTTCGCCGAGATGCCGTAGCGGTCGAGCAGTTCGTCCGGCTTGCCGCTGCGGGCGATCTCGCGCACCGCCAGGCGGTGGACGGTGAAGCCGGCATCGGCGACCGCTTCCGCGACCGCATCGCCGATCCCGCCCGCGGCGTAGTGATCCTCGACCGTAATCAATCTGCCCTTGGTGGCCTTCGCCGCGGCGACGAGCGCGGCGCCGTCGACCGGGGCGACCGAATAGAGATCGATGACGCGAATGGCCGTGCCCTTCGCCTTGAGCTGGTCGTAGGCCTTCAGCGCTTCGAACAGGGTGACGCCGGCGCCGATCACCGTCGCCACGTCGTTGGCGCTCTGGCGCAGGACCTTCAGGCCGCCAATCGGAAACATCTCGTCGTTGCCGTAGATCACCGGCGTCTTCGGACGGCTGGTCCGCATGTAGGCGGGTCCCGGGTGATACGCCATCGCCGCGACCAGGCGCTCGGTGCTGACCGCGTCGCACGGATAGAGCACCGCGTAGTTGGGTTCGCTGCGGCACATCGACAAGATCCTCGAGCGCCATCTGCGACGGCCCGTCCTCGCCGATCGACACGCCCGCGTGCGAGCCGGCGAGCTTGATGTTGACGTTGCTGATGGCCGCCATGCGGATGAAGTCGGCGGCGCGCGACAGGAAACAGGCAAACGTCGACGGAAACGGAATCGCGCCGCGGGCGGCCAGTCCCATCGCCGCGCCGACCATCACCTGCTCGGCGATGAAGTTCTCGTAGAAGCGATCGGGAAACGCCTTCTCGAATTTGTCGCTGAAGGTCGAGTTCTTCACGTCGGCGTCGAGCGCGACGACCCGCGAGTCCGCCGCGCCCAGCTTGGCGATGGCGGTGCCGTAGGCTTCGCGCGTCGCCACTTCCTCGCCCAGCTTGTAGCCGGGCGGCGGCCATCGGCTTCGGCGTTTCCTTGGCCCGGGTCGGCGCCGCCGGTTTCGCGATCCGGCTGGCCGTGCTCATTGCCCCTGCCGGCACCGGCACGAACTGCGTCTCGAGCTCCGCGAGCGCGCTGTCGAGCTCCTCGCCTTTCTTGAACGCGCGGCCGTGCCAGCCGTCGCGTCCTTCGGCGAAGGACACGCCTTTGCCTTTGATCGTGCGCGCCAGGATCATCGTCGGCTGACCCTTGATGCTCTTCGCCTCTTCGAACGCGTCGAGGATCGCGGACAGGTCGTGGCCGTCGATCACGATCGGATGCCAGCCGAACGCCTTCCAGCGGCGCGCGAACTGATCCATGTCGTGCTGCCACATCGTGGCGCGGCTCTGTCCGAGGCCGTTGACGTCGGTGATGCCGCACAGGCTGTCGAGGCGATCCATTGTCGCCACGTCGGCCGCTTCCCAGACCGAACCCTCGGCCGACTCGCCGTCGCCGAGCAGCACGTAGGTGCGGTAGTCCGACGCGATCCGTCGCGCGTTGAGCGCCGTGCCGATCGCGGCGCAGATGCCCTGACCGAGCGAGCCGGTCGCGACGTCGACGAACGGCAGCCGCGGCGTCGGATGGCCCTCGAGGTCGGAGCCGATCGTCCGCAGCTTCATCAGCTCCGCGCGATCGAAGAGGCCGGCCTCGGCCCACGCGCTGTACAGAATCGGCGCGGCGTGACCCTTCGACAGCACGAACCGATCGTTGTCCGGATTGTGCGGATCCTTTGGATCGAAGCGCATTTCCGCGAAGAACAACGCGGCCATGACGTCCGCCATCGAGCAGCAGCTGGTCGGGTGTCCGCTGCCGGCCTCGGAGGTCGATCGCACCGAATCGATTCGAAGCTGTGTGGCGATGTTGGTGAGAGCGGCGATCAGAGCGGCGCGGTCAGTAGACATAGGAACGCAAATTCTATTGCAGTTTACCCGTCGTGGCGAGCCATTCGCCGAGCGCAACGCCGTACGCGGCGGCCTCGTCCAGTCCGCCGTCGCGCGCGGGCGCGAACTGCGCCAGCAGAAGGCGCGCGGCATCGCTGCGGTAGTCGGCGTCCTCGGCGACGATGGCAGCGCCGCGGTAGCGCTGGTCGGAGTGAAGCGCCGCCAGGCGGCAGAAGACGCGCGCCGCCTCGCAGGCCAGGCCGATGCCACCGGCCGACGCCGGGTCGCGCCGCACCTGCTGCATCAGCTCTTCGGCAAGCATCGAATACGGCAGGCGGCCGCTGTGCTCGAACGCGGTGAGCAACGCCGCCGCCGGACGCACCTGGTCCGCGGCGCTTCCCTGTTGATGCGTGCCACCGTGGATCGTCGCCGCCATGCCGCCACCGGGTCGATAGGCGCCGCCGACAATACGCTCGAGCTGATCGATGGCGGCAGGCACGACGTCCTGCGGATCGATCACGCCTGATGCTTCCGCTGCGTGCAGGCACGCATCGACCGAGGCCGCCGCCTCAGCGACGTCGTTCGCGGAGGGCCACTCGCGTCGCAGCCCGGCCACCAGCATCGTGGCGGCATCGGTCAGCCGCGCATCGTCAGACAGGGTCGTGGCTTCGGCAAACAGCGTGAGCCAGGACGCCCGCGTGGTGACGTCGGCCATCTCCGCCGCGATCGGCAGCGCGGCCGCCAGCCCGTTGCCGACGGCCTCACCGAAATCCTCGCGCCCGGTGCCGAGATAGTGGCGCAGCAGGAACGTCAGCGGCATCGGGCCGAGCGACTCGCCCCGCGCGATCGCGTCCAGCAGGCGTGCGGCCACCATGTCCAGATCGATGATCCGTGTTTCGAGCATTCCTCGTCCTGAGACTCCGCCAGTGGCCGGCTTCAGCCGGCGGGCAATTATAATGAACCGACCAACATCATGAGCCACACCATCACCTTGATCCCCGGCGACGGCATCGGTCCCGAAGTGACCGATGCGGTGCTTCGCATTCTGAAATCCTCCGGCGTGTCGATCGACTGGGAATCGCACGCCGCCGGCGTGGTCGCGTTCGAGCGCACCGGCCAGGCGCTGCCGGTGGAGTTGATCGATTCGATCCGCCGCAACAAGGTGGCGCTGAAAGGGCCGGTGACCACGCCGATCGGTCAGGGATTCACCAGCGTCAACGTCGGCCTGCGCAAGGCGCTCGACCTCTATTCGAACCTGCGGCCGGTCTGGAACCTGCCCGGCGTCGCGGCGCGGTTTCAGAACGTCGACTTGGTCATCGTCCGCGAGAACACCGAAGATCTGTATGCCGGCCTCGAGCACGAGGTCGTGCCCGGCGTCGTCGAGAGCCTGAAGATCATCACCGAGAAAGCGTCGACCCGCATCGCTCAGTTCGCGTTCTCGTTCGCTCGCCGCAACGGTCGCCAGCGGGTGACCGCGATCCACAAGGCGAACATCATGAAGCTGAGCGACGGTCTGTTCATCGACTGCTGCCGACGCGTCGCCCGCGAGTACACCGACATCACCTACGACGAGCGCATCGTCGACGCCGCGTGCATGCACCTGGTGATGAACCCCAGCGCAGTTCGACGTCCTGGTGCTGCCCAATCTGTACGGCGACATCGTGTCGGACTTGTGCGCCGGACTGGTCGGCGGACTCGGCGTGGTCGGCGCCGCCAACCTCGGTCTCGAGTTCGCAGTGTTCGAGGCGGTCCACGGCAGCGCGCCGGACATCGCCGGCAAGTCGCTGGCGAATCCGACCGCGCTGCTGCTGTCGGCGGTGCTGATGCTGCGGCACATCGACGAACGCGCCGCCGCCGATCGCATCATGCAGGCGCTCGGTGGCGTGCTCACCGGCGGGGCGGTGCGGACCCGCGATCTCGGTGGATCGGCATCGACGAGAGAGTTCGCCGACGCCGTGTGCAAGGCGGTAGAGGGAATGTAGCGCCGGCGCCGCGTGTTATAGTGCGAAGACGGCCACATGCTCGACGAAGTCTCCCAGGCGGTCCTCGCGCGCGAGGAAATCCTCAAGTTTCCGCGCGATCAGGTCAACGCCTTTCTCGACGAGCTGCGCACGACCCAGCGCCACAAGTTCTATCGCGCCCTGCAGCATCCGCTCTATCCGATCCTGCGCAAGATCGAGCGCAAGCACGAGCACCTGCATTACGTCACGACCGCGACGCGCACCAGACGCATCGTCTACGCGTCGAATCACAAGAGTCACACCGACTACCTGGTCGAGCCGCTGGTGCTCGACGACAACGGCATTCGTCCGCCGCTGATCGCCGCCGGCATCAACCTGTTCGGCGGACCGCTCGGCCTGATCCACAAGCACGTCACCGGCGCGATCCCGATCCGCCGCAACATGAAGGATCCGGCGTACCTCACGACGCTCAAGGCCTACGTCGCCGAAATCCTGAAGAAGCACGATCTGTTCTTCTACCCGGAAGGCGGACGCAGCTACAGCGGCGAGCTGAAGCCGGCGAAGACGGGCCTGTTCAACGCGGCGCTCAGCGCCGGGCGCCACGACCTGGTGGTCATTCCGGTGGCGGTGGCTTACGACCTGGTGCTCGAGGATCACATCCTCGCGCACCAGAGCCTGAAGCGGCGGCAGCGACCGTTCGCCCGCGAAGTCGCCGAGATGGTGCGCTACGCGGTCGGCTACCGGTCGCGCGCGTTCGTCACCTTCGGCGCGCCGATCGATGTCGGCGACCGCGATGTCCGCTCGCGCAGCGACGTGCTGGAACTGGCGCGGCTGGTGCGGGCGCGCATCGGCATGCTGTACAAAGTGCTGCCGACCGCGGTGTTCGCGTCGGCGATGCGGCCGTCGATCACCCGGCGCGATCTCGAGTCGCGCATCGATTCGCTGATCGAAGAACTGGCGGCGCGTCACGCCAACCTGGGCGTGACCAGCGGGCGGCAGGCGATCGAGGAAGCGGCGGAGCCGCTCGAGACGCGCGGCATCATCGTCGCCGAACGCGGACGCTTCCGCGTCCGCGAGCGCACCGTGCTGCGCTATTACGCGCGGACCATCGAACACCTGCTCGACGACCACCGGCCGGACTCACTGATGCTCGATAGCGCGTCGAAGACCTTTTTCCACCTCCTCGCTCAAAGCGCTTCACTCAAGAAACTGGCTTCGCGGTACGGAATGCGAAAGCCGTCCAGTTTCGCGCGCCGCTTCATCGCCGGCGAGACGCGTCGAGGAAGCGATCGAGGCGGCGCGTGCGGTCGAAGCGCGCGGCCTCGCCGATCTCGCTCGACCTGCTCGGCGAAAGCGTGCGCAACCTGCAGGAGGCCGATGCCGCCACGCAAGGGGTACCTGGCGGTGATCGACGCGATCATCGCGTCCGGCATCGAACGCAACGTCTCACTGAAACTGACGCAGCTGGGACTCGACGTCGACAAGGCGAGCGCCGTCGACAACCTGCGCAAGATTCTCGAGCGCGCCGATCCGGCCGGCTTCTTCGTCCGCATCGACATGGAGAACTCGCCGTACACCGACGTCACGCTCGAGATCTTCGAGACGCTCTGGTCACACGGTCACCGCAGACTCGGCGTGGTGCTGCAGTCCGCGCTCTATCGCAGCGAGGACGATGCGCGGCGGGTCACCGCGCTGGGCGCCCGGGTGCGGCTGGTCAAGGGCGCGTACAAGGAACCCAAGAGCGTCGCGCACCAGGCCAAGGCGGACGTCGACGCCGAGTACGCGCGCATGATGAAGCGCCTGCTGTCGGAGGGCAGCTATCCGGCGATCGCGACCCACGACCCGGCGATGATCGAACTGGCACGCGCGTTCGCACGCGACCATGGCATCAGCGCCGATCGGTTCGAATTTCAGATGCTGTACGGTGTGCGCCGCGACCTGCAGACGAAGCTGGTGGCGGACGGCTACCGGGTGCGGATCTACATTCCTTTCGGCCGCGAATGGTTTCCTTACTTCATGCGGCGCCTCGGCGAACGGCCGGCCAATGTCGGTTTTGTCGTACGTGGCGTGCTGGGCGAGCGTGGGTAATTCGTTACCCTGATAAGTCCGTTTCCTTCCGGTCTAAATACCACCCCGGGCGCGCCCTGTCCGACCCGACCATCCTGCGCCATCTTCGGCAAGTCTTCTGACCCGAGCTAGTTAGGGCCTCGAAAGCGGCTCCGGCACAGCTCTTGATGTTGAAGGGATCCCAGAAGGGCCGGCGGCAGCCTGGGAAACAGGGCCGGGGCGGCTGGAGGGACCGGGACATGGTGACGAACTATCCGCAATCGATGGCGCACAGCGGGCTGCAGACGCGAAGCGACGCAACGGGCGTGAGTGTGCTGGTTCGCATGCGGCAGGCGTTCTGCGGCCTGCATGGTCACGACACGCTGCTGCATTTCGAGCAGGAGCGCATGTCGCTGCGCTGCGTATCGTGCGGCCACGAGACTCCGGGCTGGAGCCTTGACGAAGCGAAGCCGACCGTCACCGTCCGTGGCGACGCACGGCGTCATCGTCTGGCGCATCCGCAGCTCGTCAGCGAGCGTCGTCGCATTGCCTAGAGAATTCACGGATCGATGTAGTGTCCGGCTTTAGCCGGACTCGAGAAATCGCTGTCCTAACACGACGAGCGTATCGCGGCACGTGATCACGTCCGCGATGCGCACGTATTCCTCGACCGAGTGGAGGCCCGCTCCGCCCGGTCCAAACAGCACCGACGGAATCCCGGCGTGACCGAGCACCGCCGCATCAGTCCAGAAGCTGGCGCCGGTGACGGTCGTCCCGGCG
Source organism: uncultured Acidobacteriota bacterium (assembly GCA_963711765.1). Classification (GTDB taxonomy): domain Bacteria; phylum Acidobacteriota; class Vicinamibacteria; order Vicinamibacterales; family CAVVIG01; genus CAVQFC01. The sequence continues at coordinate 428,467 of CAVQFC010000003.1, forward strand.
GCGACGCGTGTCATCGCCGCAGCGAGGGCGCGCACGATCGCGTGATCGCCCGCCACCTGATACGCCGGCCGGCTGAACATGGCGGTCACGGTTGCGCGAAACGTCGGATCCGCTGCCGATAGTTCATCCACAATCGTCTGCACCTCTGTCAATGCCGTCACCTCGGGTTCCGATGGCAGGAGCCGGCGCTCCATCTTCAGCGTCGCCCGATCGGGGTAGCTGCTCAACTCGCGCCCGCCGTCGACCAGCGACGCGTGCAGCGATCCAGTGCCGAGCAGCGGGTGCGGCGGCCGCGCCTGAATGACGGCATCGAGTGCTTCGAGTCGCGCCAGCACCCGCCCGAGCCGCAGGATCGCGTCCTGCCCTTCCGCAGGACGGCTGCCGTGCGCGGCTTTCCCGAGCACTTCGACATCCACCCACGCAAAACCCTTGTGGCCGATCGCGATGGCGAGGTCGGTCGGTTCGGTCACGACGGCCGCGTCCGCATGCCATTTCCTGACGAGCGCGTCGGCGCCAATGCTCAAATGCTCCTCGTCGACGACGGCGGCAACGATCAGGCGGCCTGAGGCGAGCCCGCCGTCACGGGCGATCGACCCGGCCGCGTCGATCATCGCGGCGACACCGCCCTTCATGTCCTGCGCTCCGCGACCGTAGAGCCGTCCATCCCGCTCCACTGGGACGAAGGGATCGCGCATGCCCATCACGCCGACGGTGTCGGTGTGGCCGCAGAACATCAGCGCGGGTCCATTCTTCTTCCCTTCCAGCACGCCGACGACGTTGGGACGTCCAGGCTCGACCATCTCGACGGTCACGTCGAGGCCGGCACGCCGCATTTCCGCCGCGATGAACCCGGCGATCTCACGCTCCCCTGCCGCGCCCGGCACGAGCGTGGGATTGACCGAGTCGATTGCGATCAATTCACGGAGCAGACGGATGCAGGAGTCCATGCAAAGCGGTCCTTGGGGGCTTGGGGCTTGGGCCTTCGCCAGAATGTTATCCTGCCGCATGACCCGTGTGATCGCCATTACCGGCGGTTCGGCTGGTATCGGGCGCGCCACGGCGATTCGACTCGCTCGCGACGGCGCGGCACTCGTGATCTGTGCGCGGCGAGCCGATCGGCTGGACTCGGTCGCGGCGGAGATCGCCGCCGCCGGCGGCCAGGCGCTCGCCATCGTCGCCGACGTGACGCGGGAGGACGAGATGCGGATGCTCGTCGCCCGGGCGATCGAGCGATTCGGACATCTCGACGTGATGCTGTGCAACGCCGGCTACGGCCTTGCCGGCGCGATTGACGACATCGCGCCCGAACAGATGCATCGCCTGATGGAGGTCAACTACCACGGCACCTATCTCGCGACACGGGCGGCGCTGCCGGTGTTCCGCGGTCAGGGTTACGGCCACGTCATCATCGTGTCGTCGATCGTCGGCAAGCGCGGCGTGCCCTACATGGGAGCGTATGCCGCCACCAAGTTCGCGCAGGCCGGCCTTGCCGAGTGCCTGCGATCGGAAGTGGCCGGGTCTCGAATCAACGTCACCGTCGTCTATCCGGTGTCCACCGACACGGAGTTCTTCGACGTGATGATCCGTGAAACCGGACGCCCGGTCACCCGCGCGTCGGGTCCGCGCCAGAACGTCGAGCGCGTCGCCGATGCGATTGCCCGCGCCGTCGCCCGGCCGGTGGCCGAGGTGTTTCCGCATCGATCGTCGCGGGCACTGGTCTGGGTCAACGCGTTCGCGCCGGCGTTCACCGACCGCTTGATGAAACGATTCGGGCGGAAGCCGGTGAAATAAACCATGAGCCATCTGGAACACGCCGTCAGTCTTGCTGAAGCAGTCCGCGACGCCGGCGGCCGCGCGCTGATCGTCGGCGGTTGGGTTCGCGATCGTCTGCTTGGCCTGCCCGACGAAGCGAGCAACATCGACGTCGAGGTGTTCGGAGTTCCGGCGGACCGCCTCAAGGCGCTGCTCGCGTCGCTCGGCCGCGTCGAAGCCGTGGGCGAGAGCTTTCAGGTCTACAAGCTCGGCGAACTCGACGTTTCGCTGCCTCGCCGTGATTCGAAGTCCGGCCGCGGTCACCGCGGTTTCGCGGTCACCGGCGACCCCGACATGTCGATAGACGAGGCGGCACGCCGGCGCGACTTCACCGTCAACGCGATCTCCTGGGATCCGTTGACCCTGGAGTATTTCGATCCGTGCGAGGGCCGCGCCGATCTCGAGCGTCGCGTCCTTCGCGTCGTAGACCGCGAGACGTTCGGCGACGACAGTCTTCGCGTGCTGCAGAGGCGTGCAGTTCGCGGCCCGATTCGATTTCACGCTCGAACAGGAGTCCGCGGACATCTGTCGTGCGATCCCACTCAGCGATCTGCCGGCCGAGCGGATCTGGGGCGAGCTCGAAAAGCTGCTGTACGCGCCGAAGCCGTCGATCGGCTTCGCGCTGGCGCTGGAGCTCGGTGTGGTGGCGCGGCTCTTTCCCGAACTCCAGGCGCTGGTGGACTGCCCACAGGAACCCGAGTGGCATCCCGAAGGCGACGTCTGGGTGCACACGCTGCAGGTGATCGATCAGGCGCGGACGCGGATCGACGATCTGCCGCGGGCACAGCAACTCGCGGTGATGCTCGGCGCGGTCTGTCACGACTTCGGCAAGCCCGCGACGACGGCGTTCAGCGACGGGAGGATCCGCTCAATCGATCACGAAGAACAGGGCGTCGCTCCGGCGACGGTGTTTCTCGATCGCCTGCTGATCTTCACCATCGACGGCTACGACGTGCGCAAGCAGGTGCTCGGCATCACCGCCCAGCATCTCAAGCCGGGCATGTGGTTCAAGGCGCGCGAGCGCAACGAAGTCGGCGACGGCGCCTTCCGCCGCCTGGCTCACAAGGTGGATCTCGAGCTGCTGGCGCGGGTCGCGAAGTCCGACTGCCAGGGACGCCAGCCAGGCGTCTTCGACTGCACCGCGATGGACTGGTTTCTGGAACGCGCGCGGGCGCTGGGCGTGTCGAATCGCCCGCCCGAGCCGATCCTGCTCGGACGTCATCTGCTGGCGCTCGGCGTGAAGCCTGGACCCCGCGTCGGCGAAATCCTCAAGGCTGTCTACGAGCAACAGATGGACGGCGGCGTCACGAACGTGGACGAGGCAATCGCGGCCGCCGCGTCGCTGATCAACCCACGCTGACCGGCAGACGGCTGTGGCACAATCACCCCCGCCGTGAGCCGACTTTTTACCGCCTTCGTTCTGGTCGCCGGACTGGCAACAGCCTCGCCGTGCCTCGCCGAGCCGAAATGGAGCATCCTCCACGATGGGGCGCTGACGGTCATCGGCGATCAATCGCCGTCTACCCTTCGCGACATTGCCGTCCAGATCGGACAGTTCCGTGCGGTGGTGGGCGGGCTGATTCGCAACGCCAATCAGCCGCTCTCGAAGCCGATCGTGGTCTTCGTGCTCGGCGACCACAAGGGGATGTCGCCGCTCCTGCCCTTGTACAAGGGCCAGCCGGCGCACATCGGCGGCTATTTCGGCGATAACGCCGACCTCGGCGTCATCGTGATGTCGGTCGAAGGGTTCGAGGAATCGTCGCGGATTACCTACCACGAGTACACGCATCTGCTGATAAAGAATGCGGTCAGGGCGCTGCCGCTCTGGCTCGACGAAGGACTGGCCGAGTACTACAGCTCATACCAGCTCGTCGATCATGGCAAGGCTGCAGACGTCGGACGGGCCGTCGCGCCGCACATCCTGCTGCTCCGCGAGAGCTACGTGCCGCTGGCACAGCTGATTGCGGTCGATCAGTCGTCGCCGATGTACAACGAGGGCCTGCGCCAGTCGATCTTCTACGCCGAATCCTGGGCACTGACGCACTACCTGATGCTGGAAAAACCGGGCGGTACCGCGGCCATCAACAAGTACTCCGCGGCCGTCGCCGCGGGGCAACCGCCGAGCCAGGCCTTCACGAACGCGTTCGGCGCATCGCCGGCCGAGTTCGACAAGCAGCTTCAGGAATATGTTCATCGCCGGAGCTACTCACAGATTCGCTTCCCCTTCTCCGAAAAGCTGACGCTGCCGCCGCCGCCGGCAGCGCAGCCGATGACGGCGAGCGAAGTGGATGCGTGGATCGGCGACGCTCAACGCCGTGCGGGCCGGGTCAGCGAGGCAGCGCCGCGGATCGAGCGTGGGGTCGCGAGCAAGCCTGACGCCGCGATCGCGCAATTGGCACTCGGCCTGCTCCGACTGTCGCAGGATCGGGCGTCCGAAGCCTTGCCGGCGTTCGACCGCGCCGCCGCGCTGGGGCCCGACGATTTCCTGACTCAGTATGTGAGCGGCGTCTCGCGGCTTCGCGCCGAACCGACGGAATCCGGCGCGTCGCGCACGGAGGCGATCGCGATGTTGACCCGCGCCGTCGCGCTCAACCGCGCTTCGTCTGACGGCTACGCCGCGCTTGCGTTGGCGCAAATGATGTCGCCGGCGACGCTGGGCGCCGCGCGCGCGTCAATCGAACGTGCGATCAACCTGGCCGATGGGCGTCTCGACTATCGCGTCCGATTTGCCGACATCCGGCTGCTGCAAGGTGATGTGGATGTCGCCCGCACGATACTGACGGCGATCGCGGCCATCACCACTGACAAAGAGACATCGAGAGCCGCCGCAATGCGCCTCGAAGCCATCGCCGGCTATGAGGCGCCGGCGAGCACGAGCACACCGGAGAGGGGATCCGCGCCGGCAGCGTCGACGGAACCGGCGAGTCAGGCTGAGCGGATCCGACCAAAGACCTCGATCACGCGCGGGGATTTTCGGATGCGCGCGCCGCAGGCCGGTGAGTCGCAGACATTCGGAACGCTGCGGAGTATCGAGTGCACTGCCGCCAGCGTCCGCTTCACGGTCGAGAGTGAGGGTCGAACGCTTGTCGTGGCCGCGTCCAGAATGGAAGACGTCGACCTGGTTTCGTTCATCAACGACAAAGATTTCGCGCTGTCGTGCGGGCCGCGCGTCTCGTCGGACCGCGTTTACCTTACGTGGCGGCCTGACACGAAATGGGGCAGCCAGTCAGTCGGTACGGCCGTGGCGCTGGAGTTCGTACCTGCCAGCCACGTTCCCTGAGTGGCGGCGCGACACTGCTCGTGTTAAGACCCTACTCGGGTTTCGTATGATGGCGCTGTTGACGACGGTCGAGCACGTGGGCAACCAGCCCGATGATTGAGAGAAAGGCGCCGAAGAGCCCCGGGATGATCAGTCCTTCCATTGGTGCTTCACCTGTAGAAACAATCCGACACCAAAAATCGGCGCAACGACAACCATCGTAACCATCGCGGCATTCAGCGTCAACGACTTGCCTTGCACGAGCGTGTCGAGCGGTGCGAACGATGCAATGAGCACCGCCACTTCCCGAAGTGATTCGCCGACAAGTGCCGCGACGGCGTTGGTCGTCGATGGGTTCCGTTCCATAACTGGGTCCCGAGCATGGTCGATGCCGTTGCCACAACCGCGACTTCCCGCGTGGATCCGTTGGCCGGCCGCGAGCCGATCGAAGTTATTGCCCATCCTGGATGTCCTGGCGGTGCAATTTCCGAGAAGGATTGACGGACGGTACGCTCGGCGGTAGGCTATATTAACTGCTCAGCAGGACATATGCAGCGCTCTGACGCGCTCGGCGAATTCGAGCAATCTGTTCTCCTCGCCATCGTTCATCTCGACGATGACGCGTACGGTGTGACGATCCGCCGCGAGATCGAAGCCCGGACCGGTCGGAACATCGCGGTGGGTGCGCTCTACACCGCGCTCGATCGGCTCGAGCGCAAGGGCTTCGTCTCCTCCACCATGTCGGCGCCGACTCCGGAGCGGGGCGGGCGATCGAAACGTCACTTCAAGATCAGATCGGCAGGCGCGAAGGCGCTCCGTCAGTCGCGCGACGTCATGACCCGCATGTGGGCCGGCCTCGAGCCCGACCTGCGGAGGAGTTGAGGGACTGCTGTGAACGACCCGCAGGCAAAGCCGCCGCGACTCGCCGAGCGACTGATCGAATGGTCGCTGCCGGAGGCCGATCGTGAAGCCGTGCTCGGCGATCTGCAGGAGGAGTTCGCGGCGACTGTAAATCTCGAAGGACGCTCCGCTGCGGTCCGCGGCTATCTGTGGCAGGCGGCGAGATCCGTCGCCTCGAACCTGATTCGGCGACGCCGCGAATTGCTCGATCGTTATCGCGCCGAAGACGTTGCAGCCGCGAACGATCCCCAGCCGTTCCTGCGCACGTACGGCTTCTATGTGGTCATGGCGATCGTCGTCGCGATGGCGCTGCTTTCCACCTTCGGCATGCGCCTCTGGGTCGGTCTGCTGATGTTACCAATCGGAATGATCGCGCTCGTCGCGGGCGCCCTGTGGAATCCATACCCGTCGCCGAGTTCAAACCGACTCGGCAAGGCGCGGCGGGCTCGCCGAGTTCGGTTGTATTTTGTACTTTTGATTCCGGCGAACCTGGTCACATCCCTCATTCTTGGACCACAGCGCAGTCCAGCCTGGACGGCCGTCGCCACCGTCCTCGCGCTTCTCGCGTCGCAATGGTGGCCGAACAATCGATGGCCAATCGCGCGCGCCTCCGACCCGGTCGAGTCGTGACGCGCATGTACAATCGGGCATGGCTCGATACACGCTCGTCTACGGCGTCCGCCTCGTCCCGATTGACTCACTGAAAGGCGTCGACGATGCGACGTTGAAGCTCGCCGACGGCTCCACCGCCGGTCTGACGCTGCACACCTTCGACGGCACTATTCCTCAGCTGCGCCGATCGCTCGACCGCAGCCTCGACGCCTTCTTCGATCTCCTGCCCGGCGCCGATGATGACGACCTGCAGAAGTTCGGCGACTAGCAACCGCGGATGATTCGCGAGCTCTCTTCCTCGCCTCTCAATATTCTGCTCGCGCTCGCGCCGCTGTCCTGGTTCCTGGCAGCGAGCGCGCCGGACTCGCCATGGGTGTTCGTGACGGCGGCGCTGTCGCTGGTGCCGCTCGCCGGTTTGATCGGCGTCGCGACCGAGCAACTGTCGCAGCGGGCCGGTGCAGCGTGGGGCGGATTCCTGAACGCGACGTTCGGCAACGCCGCTGAGTTGATCATCGCCGTGGTCGCGTTGCGCAGCGGCCACATCGCGCTGGTCAAGGCATCGATCACCGGCAGCATCATCGGCAATCTTCTGCTGGTGCTCGGACTGTCCTTCTTCGCCGGCGGCATCGGCCGGCGTTCGCAGACCTTTCATCGCCTCTCGGCAAGCAACACTTCGGCGATGCTGTTCCTCGGCGTCGTCGCATTGGTGATGCCGGCGGTGTTCGATCTCTCGCTGTACGGCAGCCTCGCGCCGCAGCCGCCGGCGATCAATCGCCTGAGCTTCTGGAGCGCCATCGTCTTGATCGCCGCTTACGCGGGCAGTCTGGTCTACGCGTTCACCTGCCAGCGCGATCTGTTGCGGCCGAGCCGCGACGCGTCCGCTGCACCGAAGGCCGGCGTGACGCGAGCGAGCCATGCATCGTTCTCGCCCGCAGCCTCGATCGCGTTGCTCGCCATGGCGACGGTCCTGACCACCGTACAGGCGGAGCTGCTCGTCCGCGCCCTGGGGCCTGCGCTGGTTCAGTTCGGCTTCACCGAGTTGTTCGTCGGCGTGATCGTCGTGGCGCTGATCGGCAACGCGGCCGAGCACTACTCCGCGATCGCCGCGGCGCGCCGCGACGAGATGACGCTCGCGGTCGAAATCGCCATCGGCAGCAGCGCCCAGATCGCACTATTCGTGGCGCCGGCGCTGGTGCTCTATTCGTTCGCGATTGGACGGCCGATGTCGCTGCTGTTCGACGCCTTCGAGATCACCGCGATCGCGCTCTCGGTGCTGGCGACGTCAACGGTGGTGGCCGATGGCCAGAGCAACTGGGTGGAAGGTCTGTTGCTGCTGTCGATCTACCTGATTCTCGCGCTGGCGTTCTACTTCGTTCCAGCGTCGCTCGGATAGATTTTCGCGCATGGTGGCGCCCGCACCACCTCCTACGCCCGGGAGGCGCGCCATTCCTCGAGCAGCCGCGCGGCGTTGCCGGCCACCGAATGCAGCGACGGCGTCCAGCCGAGCGCACGAGCACGCGGGCTGCGCACCAGCTGATCGAGCGCCAGTGCATCGGCGAACGGCCCCATCTTGCTGCGCGCTTCCTCGATCGGCACGTAGCGGACGTCCGGCTTCACCGGCAGGTACGGCCTGATCGCACCGACGATGTCGTTGACGCGCTCGTCGCCTTCGTCGTTGGCGTGGTAGACGCCGCTGGCCTCTGGGTTGGCGACGATGCGGGCGTAGAGATCGGCCAGGTCACGATCGTAGATGAGCGGCCAGTGGTTGTTGCCGTCGCCGACGACCCGGACCAGGCCGTTGCTGGCGGACTTGAAGATGTCGCCGACCATCCCGTTGCCGCCGCCGTAGACGACGCCTGGCCTGACCACGATGGTCCGCAGCTGATCGTTCGCCGCGTCGAGCACGAACTGCTCCTGAGCCGGCCGGAAAGCGACCAGCGCGATCGGGATTGATCGGCGCGTCCTCGCGCCGCAGGCTCCGGACTTCTTGCCCAGCACCCAGACGCCGGAGGTGTAGATCAGAAAGCGCTTCGCCGGCGTTGTCGCGTTAGCAGTGCGCGGACGCTTGGCCGCGGCAATCAGCGTCTCGAGCGCGGCCTGATTGATCGCGGGTCCGCGGCCTGACGTGGTGTCGAACGCGGCGTGAACGTAGCCGTCCTGACCGTCGGCACTGCCGCGAAACGAGTCGGGATCGGCCAGGTTGCCGATCACCGGATGGCCGCCCCGCTTGCGCGACGCGACGCGCCTTCTCGTTGTCGCGCACCAGCGCGGTCACATCGTGCCCGCCGCGCACCAGCGCGTCGAGCACGGCGGATCCGATGTAGCCGGTCGCGCCGGTCAGGAAGATTCGCATCGCGGTCGCTTATCATAGTTCACACGTGGCCCGTGACACGCTCATTGACTTTTTCGCCGATCTCTCCACCGCACGCGGCGAGTTCCTCGTATACGACGATGGCTTCCGCAGCCGCGGTTATTCGTACGAGGAGGTCGCGCGCGCGGCGCGGGGCTGCGCCGCGCGGCTGCACGCGCTCGGCATCCGTAAAGGGGACAAGATTGTCTTCTGGAGCGAGAACCGTCCCGAGTGGATCGTCGCGTTCTGGGGCTGTCTCCTCAACGGCATCGTCGTCGTCCCGATCGACTATCGGGCGTCGCCCGATTTTCTTGCCCGCGTCACGCCGCATCGTCGGCGCCAGACTGATTCTGATCGGGCAGGACGTCCCCGCCGTGGACTTCAGCCAGGGCGGCGTGCCGGTGTGGAAGCTTCAGGATCTCGACTGGAGCGACGGGATGCCACCCGGCGTCGCCATCGCCCGTGACGACGTAGTCGAAATTATTTTCACGTCGGGCGCGACCGCCGAACCCAAGGGCGTCGTCATCACCCACCGGAACGTGCTGGCGAACATCGTGCCGGTTGAACGCGAAATCCTGAAGTACCGGAAGTGGGGGCGGCCGTTCTTTCCGCTGCGCTTCCTGAACCTGCTGCCGCTCAGCCATATGTTCGGCCAGGCGATGGCGACCTTCATTCCGCCGATGCTGCCGGGAACCGTCGTGTTCATGCGCGGCTTCAACCCGGTCGAGATCGTCACGCTGGTGAAACGGCGGCGGATCTCGGTGATCGTGTCGGTGCCGAAGATTCTCGACGTGCTTCGCGAACACGTCGAACGCGTTGATCCGATTGCGAAGAATGCGGCCAGGAAATCCGGCGCCATGTGGCCGCCCGCTGGTGGCGCTACCGGCGCCTTCATCGCGCGTTCGGCATGAAATTCTGGGCCTTCGTCGTCGGCGCCGCGCCGCTCGACGGCGGAGCTCGAAGCGTTCTGGTCCGAGCTCGGGTTCGTCGTGATTCAGGGCTACGGGCTGACCGAGACTGCGCCGATCGTCACCTTGAATCATCCGTTCGGCACCAAGAAGGGCTCGGTCGGCAAGGCCATCGCCGGCGTCGAGATGAAGGTTGCCGAGGACGGCGAGATTCTCGTGCGCGGCGAGAACGTCACGCAGGGCTACTTCAACGCCGACGCCGAGACCGCGAAGGCCTTCGAGGACGGCTGGTTCCACACCGGCGACATCGGCGAGATCGGCGCCGACGGTCAGCTCTACATCCGCGGCCGCAAGAAGGAAATGATCGTCACGCCCGAGGGGCTCAACGTCTTTCCGGAGGACGTCGAGCGGGTGCTGAACCACATTCCCGGCGTGCGCGATTCAGCGGTGGTCGGCGCTGACGCTCGGCACCGAAGAGCGCGTGCACGCGGTGCTGGTGCTCGATCCCGGTGTGGATGCCGACGCCGTCGTGCGACAGGCCAACGCGCACGCTGGACGACCATCAGAAGATCCGGCGCGCGCTGGTGTGGCCCGAGGCGGAACTGCCGCGCACGGAAGGTACGCGCAAGCTCAAACGCGCGACGATTCGGGAATGGGCACGCGGCGGCGGCCTCGCGCCACAGACGCCGTCCGCGGGCGGCGATCCGCTGGCGACGCTGATTGCGAAGTACGCCGGCCGCTCGGATGTCTCGCCCGACACGACCATCGAAGAGCTCGGGCTGAGCTCGCTCGATCGCGTCGAGCTGATGGTCGCGCTCGAGGACGCGTTTCAGACGCGCGTCGACGAAGGCTCGTTCTCTCAGGCGAAAGACCTCGGCCAGCTGCGATCGCTGATGGAACGCGCGGCGACCAGCGACACCGCGCCGTCCGAGCCGGTGAACTTCCCAACCTGGAATCGATCGTGGCTGGCGCGCACTGTTCGACGCGTCAACCTGTCCGACCTGGATCCTGCCGCTCGCGCACGTCTTTGCGTGGATGCGCGTCTCCGGACTCGAGCAACTGCGCGATCTCGAGGGCCCGGTGATTTTCGCCGCCAACCATCAGAGCTTCATGGACGGCCCGGTGATCATGGCGGCGCTGCCCCGTCGATGGCGTCACGCGGTCGCGCCGGCGATGGGCAAGGAAATGTTCGCGGCGCACTTCTTTCCGGCGCAGACACGGCCGGCTGGCGTGGTTCACCAACAGCCTGAACTACTACCTCGCCGTGTTGCTGTTCAACGCGTTTCCGCTGCCGCAGCGTGAAGCGGGCGCGCGACAGACCTTGCGGTACATCGGCGAGCTGCTGGCCAGCGGCAATTCGGTCCTGATCTTTCCCGAAGGACGCCGTTCCGAAACCGGCGCCATCGACACGTTCCGTCCCGGCATCGGCATGATCACGTCGCGTCTCGGTGCCACGGTCGTGCCAGTCCATATCGACGGCCTGCAGCACGTCCTGGGCGTCGGCTATCACATGGCGCGTCCCGGCCGGGTCACCGTGAGGTTCGGCGCCCCTCTCCGCCTCGTCGGTGAGGACTACCAGGCTCTGGCCCAGCACGTCGAAGCTGCTGTGCGTGAGCTTGGAACGTCTCATTGAACGGACACTCGACCGCTCCGTCTACCGTTTGAACCCGGAAATCCCAGGAAGCCGAAGAGGGACGGATCTTGCAGTTCCTCGATGCAGAAGTCATGGAGGTTCCGATGGGAATCAGACGAGGCTATCGAGCACTTCTCGGCGCGGTGATTGTTGCCGGCACGCTGACCGCATCTGACGCCTGCGCGGCGACTCAGGTTTACGTCCGAGTCGGTCCACCCGCGCCGATCGTCGAGACCCGTGTCGTCGCGCCAGGGCCAGGCTATGTCTGGGTCGGCGGCTATCACCGCTGGGACGGCCACCACTACGTGTGGGTGCCCGGACGCTGGAATCATCCACCGCACGCCCACGCCGTCTGGGTGGCGCCGCACTGGTCGCACAACAGCCACGGCTACTACATGACGAACGGACACTGGCGTTAGCGGACGGGCGGCCAGATAACCAAATGAGTAGATAATCCGGCTCACTATGTGGCACAATCTTTGTTTGAATGAAAGGATGTGCTAGCAGTTGAGCAAGGATGATCTCATTGACATGCAAGGCACCGTGGTCGCCGTTCATAGCGGCGGGCTATACCGAGTGCAGTGCGACGCCGGCCACGAAGTGCTGGCACAGCTCAGCGGCCGTATGCGCCGCTTCCGTATCAAGGTGGTTCCGGGCGATCGCGTGACCGTCGGCGTGTCGCCGTACGATCCGGTTCGGGGCATCATCACCTTCCGCGCACGCTAGCCAGAAACAAGTTTGAACTCGAACACAACCGACAGGGGTCGCTCGAGCCACGGTCCCCGCCGCCGTTCCAGCGGCCGGCCCGGCGGTTCGCGGAAGCCCCAGCACACCCAGGCACCGCGGCGTCTCGACCGTGCCGGCGCTCGAGCCGACGCCCTGCGACACCACGCCGGTGCCGTTCGCTCAGCTGGCCCTCGATCCGCGGCTGCTCGAAGGCATCCGCGACCTCGGCTACGTGCGACACGCGGCCGATTCAGACCGCGGTCATCCCGCTGGCGCTCGGCAACGACGACCTGATCGCCTGCGCCGAAACCGGTACCGGCAAGACCGCCGCGTTCGTCGTTCCGACCCTCCAGCGGCTCCTGACGGCTGGCGCCCGGACCCCGCCGGTTGGCGAGGCGATCAAGAGCCGCGTCCTCGTGCTGGCGCCGACGCGCGAGCTGGCGGTCCAGATCGAAGACGAGATCCACGGTCTGGCGTATCACACCGGCGTGACCAGCGCCGCCGTCTACGGCGGCGTCGAGATGGGCATGCAGGAACGCGCCCTCAAGGCCGGCGTCGACATCATCGTCGCCACGCCGGGCCGGCTGATGGATCACATGCGTCAGCAGAACGCCGACCTGAGCGGCATCGAGCTGCTCGATCCTCGACGAAGCCGATCGCATGATGGACATGGGCTTCTGGCCCGACGTCCGCCGCATCATCACGGCCATGCCGGCGGTTCGCCAGACGCTGCTCTTTTCGGCGACGATGCCGAACGAAGTGGTGGAGCAGGCGCTGGAAATCACGCGCGGCGCGAAGTACGTGCAGGTCGGCCAGCGCAGCGCGCCGGCCAAGAGCATCACGCACCGGGTCGAGTCGGTCGGCGCCAACGACAAGGTCGAACTGGCTGATCGATCACCTGAAGCGGCCTGAAGGGCCGGTGCTGATCTTCACGCGCACGAAGATCGGCGCCGATCGCCTGGCGCGCCGAGCTGGCAGCCGCCGGCGTCAAGTGCGCGGCGCTGCACGCCGATCGCAGCCAGGATCAGCGCCGCATCGCGGTCGAAGGATTCAAGGGCGGCAAGTACAAGGTGCTGGTCGCGACCGACATCGCCGCGCGCGGTCTCGACATCGACGCCATCCACACGGTGATCAATTACGAAGTGCCCGATTCGCCCGACGCCTACGTGCATCGCGTCGGCCGCACCGGCCGCGCCGACGCGGTCGGACAGGCGATCACGCTGGTGGCGCCAGAGGAGCGGCGCGCGCTCGCGCTTCCTGGCGAAATCCGTCGGCGTTCTTTTAGAATAAAAAGAAATGTCAGATCCATTCAGCGAATCGCAGCCGATCGCTCCTGAGCCGCCGGCGGCCCAGTCGGGCGTGAACGCGCCCGCTGCATCGGCGGCGGTGGTGCGATTCAAGTCGTGCCGCTGGCGGCGTCCGCCCGAAGACGGTCCCGAGTGCTGCGGTCACCGCGACGTGCTGCCGATGGCCGGCACCACCGGCTTCGATCCCGAGGCCTGGTGCCCGGACTGCACGTTCTACAAGCTTCGCCGCACGCCGAAGAAGCGCGACCCGAACGAATACCGCTACTAGGGCTAGGCTGGGGCTAGCGTGGCGCGATCCTTCGGGTCGCGGACGCGGGCCTGAAAGACTCGCATGCCGTAGTCGCCTTCAGCGGACCGTCACTCTGAAAACTCCCTCGCGAGCTCGACCCATTCGCCGTGCGGCGCGAGCTGCTGGTACGAACGCCAGTGCGGCCGCGCGTCCGGCGACAGCCCCATCTTCTCGAACGTGACCGCGAGGTAGAAGTGCGCGTCGGCGTAGAACGGGTTCAGCCGCAGCGACTCGCGGTAGCACGCCTGCGCCTCGGGAAAGCGTCCGAGGTCGTGATAGATGTTGCCCAGGTTGAAGTGCGCCTCGAAGAAGTCGGACTCGAGGCCGATCGCGCGCTCGTACAGCGCCTGCGCTTCGGCGAGCTCGTCGCGGCTGTAGTGAATGTTCGCGAGGTTGATGAGCGCGGCGACGAGGTACGGATCGAGCTCGAGCGCCTTGCGATACGCCGCCGCCGCCTCGTCCTTCGTCGAATCGTCGCCTTCGTCGAGCGATGACGCGGCGCGGAAATATTCTTCGGCCAGCGCGGTGTCCCGGCCCGCGACCACGCCCTCGGCGAGCGATGGCGGCGCAGGGCGATTCGACGGCCGGCCGCAAGCGTGATGATCTTGGCCGGCGCGGCGTCGAGGCGGAAGTCGAGCTGCGAGCTGACCGTGCCGCGCCGCAATCAGCGTGCGGACGATCGCGCGGAACGACTGTCCCTGACTCAAGCCTTCGTTGGCCTGCTTGATCGTCGGCCAGATCCGGAAACGCGAAGAACGTGTCGGCGTTGGTGCGCAGCACCGGACGGAGGATGCCGCACTTCACGAGATAGCGCAGATGATCCTCGCGCAGCGAGCGCGTAGCGCGCGAGCAGATCGCGCGTCGCGTGATACTGGCGCTTCAGCGTCTCGGGAGTCGGCACGCCGGCCAGCACGCAGAACGTCCTCTTCGGTGAGAATCTGAATCGTCGGGGCGTCAGGCTGCTGCGCGTTCAGTTCCTCGGCGCGTTTGAGCTTGTTGCTCTTTTCCGCACCGTCCGGCTGAAGCCGGACGCGGAGTCGAGCGCCTGCTCGGCGGTCGGCGCCGGGCCGAATCCTTCGGCGCCCATCACCACCATCGTCGTCTTCGCGTTCACATCGTCGGCGACTGAGCCGCCGAGGCGCGCAACCAGCGCGGCCGCGTCCTTGCGTCCGAGCGAGCTGAGTTTTCCGGTGAAGACGACGAGCTGCCCATCGAGGGGCAACCGGCCCGTGGAATCGGGTGAGGGGGAAGGCAAGCGAGCCTCTTCGAGTGATTCGCTCAGCGAACAGCGAACGCGAGCAAAGATGATGGAGAATGATCGCGAAGTCAATGCCAAACTTGCTGCTCGCGGGCGACGTCGGCGGAACCAAAACACTGCTCGGCCTGTTCGAGCCCGCCGCACCGCGGCCGCGGCCGCTGCTGACGCGATCGTTCGGGACGCTCGAGCACGCCGATCTTTCCGGCGATGATCGCATCTCTCGTCAGCGACGCCGCGGTGAAGAACGCCGTCGATCACGAACGCCTGCTTCGGCGTCGCCGGTCCGGTCATCGATCGAACGAGCCGAGCTGACCAACGTGCCGTGGCACGTCGACGCCCGCGAGATCGCGCAGGCTTTCGACTCTGTCCGCGTCGCGTCTGCTGAACGATCTCGTGGCGATGGCTCATGCGGTCCCGGTTCTGCAGGACTCCGAGCTGCACGTCCTGCAGACAGGGCCGGCGGGACGCAGGCGGGAACCTCGCGCTGATCGCCGCCGGCACCGGACTCGGCGAGGCGCTGCTGCACAACGTCGACGGACGCATCGTGCCGTCACCCTCGGAGGCCGGTCACGGCGATTTCGCCGCGCAGGACGGAGCGCGACATCAGCCTGCTTCGCGAGCTGACGTCGCGGTACGGGCGCGCTGACGTCGAGCACGTCATCTCCGGCCGCGGCCTGATCAACATTCATCGGGCGATGCATCGGAACGTCTGCCGGGCGTCGATCGATCTCGAGAGCGCCGAGGCGCCCGCCCGCATCACGGCGGCGGCCCTGAGCCAACGGTGCCCGGGCTGCGTCGAGACGCTCGATCTGTTCGTCGAGGCCTACGGCGCCGAAGCCGGCAATCTGGCGCTGCGATCGGTCGCGACCGGCGGCGTGTTCGTCGGCGGCGGGATCGCGCCGAAAATCCTGCCCGCGCTCGACGGCGGGCGGCTTCATGCGGGCGTTCCGCGCCAAGGCGCCACTCGACGCGATGGTCGCGGCGATGCCGGTCAGCGTGATCCTGAATCCGGAAGTCGGGTTGCTCGGTGCCGCGGTCTTCGCTCAGCGCGAGTCGTGACTCGATTGCACCGCGAGCTCTTGTACGAATCTGAACCTTTGTGTCCGTGGTGTCCTTTGTGAGGATTCGGCCTGCGAATTATCCTGAGGCCCCCCGGACCGATCTGATCGAGACGCTCCATGGCGTCCCCGTCGCCGATCCGTTTCGTCTTCTTGAAACCGCCGACGACCCGGCAACGATCGCGTGGGTCGAAGCCGAGAATGCGCTGACCCGCAGCCTTCTCGATTCGCCACTGCGCGACGAGCTGGTGAACCGCCTCCGCGTACTGCATCGCGTGCCTCGCGTGTCGGCGGTCGCCGTGCGCGGCGATCGGCTGTTCTTCACCGAAAACGACGGGACGCGCAACCAGCCCGTTTTGTATGTCGCAGCGGCCCGGGATTCGGGTCTGGAACCTGGCCAGCCGAAGACGCCCGCGCGTGCCCTCGTCGATCCTAACCGGCTCGACGAGGCCGGCACGACCGCGATCACGGTCTTCGAGCCCGACACGTCAGGCGATCGCGTGGTCTATGGGCTGTCGCGACGCGGCAGCGACGCGCAGGAACTGTTCGTGCTCGACGTCGCGGACGGACAGATACTCCCCGACCATCTGCAATGGGTGAAGTTCGCGTCGATTGCCTGGCGGGCGGACGGATTTTTCTACACGCGATATCCGCAGCCTGGCACCGTCGCGGCCGGACAGGAACAGTATGGCTGCCAGGTCTGGTTTCATCGCCTTGGCGATCCGCAGGAGGCCGACGCGCTGGTTTATCACCGCCCCGACGCTCCCGCGATCGTCTTCGACGTCGCCGTCACCGCCGACGATCGCCATCTCATCGTCACCAGCCGGCAAGGCGCCAGCGACCAGGCCGAAATTGACGTCATCGAATTGGGCCGGGCCGTCACGGCCACGCCGGAAACACGCCACCTGGTCAGCGGCTTCACGTCAGGGTGGCATTTCATAGGCGGCTCTGACGGCCAGCTGTATTTCCGCACCGATGCGGGCGCTCCGTTTGGATGCGTCGTCCGCATCGATCTGAACACGGCCGTTGGTGCTGACGCGCCGACACCGGTTGTGGTGGTGCCGGAATCGCCTGACACCATCATCGACGCCGTGTTGAGCGGCGGACACCTCCTGGTCAGCTCGCTGAAGTCCGCGTGCAGCCACCTGACGTTGTGGCCCGTTGACGATGGTGCCCCTCGCGAGATCTCGCTTCCGGGCATCGGCACCGTCGCCGGTCTCGCGGCTCGTGCAGACGACGACCGCGCCTTCGTGACGTTCACGTCCTTCACGACGCCGCCAGCGATTCTCGCGGTGGACCTGAACGAGAGGTGCGCCTTACCGCTGAGGTCGCGTCCGCTTCCATTCGATCCGGACGCCTACACCATCGATCAGGTCTGGTATCCGTCAAAAGACGGCGCCTCGATTTCGATGTTTCTGGTGCAGCGCAAGCGCGGAAGCGGCGCTGTGGACTCGAGCGCCCTCGGTGCGGTGCTGCTGTCCGGCTACGGCGGCTTCAACATCAACATCACGCCGTCCTTCGACCCGTCGGACTTTCTCTGGCTCGACGCCGGCGGCCTGATCGCCGTCGCCAACCTGCGCGGTGGCGGCGAATACGGCGAAGCCTGGCACCGCGCCGGGATGCGCGAGCACAAACAGACGGTCTTCGACGACTTCATCGCGGCGGCTGAGTGGCTGGCGAGCAGCGGCCGCGCGGAATCTGGACGGGTTGCGATTGAAGGCGCCAGCAACGGCGGCCTGCTCGTGGGCGCGTGCTTGGTACAGCGGCCGGATTTGTTCGGCGCCGCAGTCTGCCGGGTGCCGGTGGCGGACATGCTTCGCTACCATTTGTTCACGGTCGGCCGATTCTGGATTCCCGAGTACGGCTGCGCGGATCGCGTCGAGGACTTCGACTTTCTTCTGGCGTACTCTCCGTGCCACAACGTCATCGATGGCGTCCGCTATCCGCCGACACTCGTGATGACGGCGGACACTGACGATCGCGTCTCGCCGGGCATGGCGAAGAAATTTGCCGCGCGTTTACAAGAAGCGACCAGTGCGATCGCCGCGGGTCCGATCCTGTTGCGCGTCGAAACCGGCGCTGGGCACGGCGCCGGCAAGCCAATCGTCAAGCAGATCGACGAGCAAGCTGATTTGTGGGCATTTCTGTTCACCTTCCTGACACGAACGTCAGTCATTGAACAGTGACGACGAAAGATACAGTCCGGTGACAAAACCGTTGACCGTTCACCGGCGAGGGTTGTTGTAAAATTCACCGACTCGATGATTTGGTTTTTCGATCGCAACGGCGAAAAGCTCCGCTACGAGATCAGTCGCGACCGTCACGATGGTCGGTACCGGGTCGTTATCACCCACCCGGATGGAACAGAGTCGGTCGAAGAAGTCGACGAACCGACCGAGCTGATCGAACGGTCCGGCGAGTTCATGAACGCTCTACGCGCGGACGGCTGGCAAGTCGCCTAGCACGCACCCCACGACGAATCCGCCGCTTCACACACGGGGGAACGACTGTCCGCCCAGCAGGTGGTCCAGCCACAGGCTGGATAGTTTCTCCTGCACCGTGTTCTGCTGCAGCCGCGCCGCCAGGTTCGGGAAGTCGACCCGATCCATCTCCTGATCCTGGTTGAAGCAGGAAAAGATGATCGATTCCCTGCCGGTGGCGGGATCGACGTGCTTCTGCAGGCACTGCGCGCAGACTTCCTTCATCATGCACTGCATCGGCGAGTTGATGCTGGCGATGCCGACGTGACCCGGCTTCAGGTACGGCGCCAGCACGCCGTGACGCGCCGCCTTGACCGCCGCCATCATGCGATCGGATCCGATCGCGATGATGCGATCGACTGACTCAAGCGGCACCAGGCACGCACCCAGCTCGCCGCGCTGGTACGCCAGCATCGCCTGCACGATGTTGCCGCGGAAGTGCGCGTCCTGCGGGCGTCCCGGCGCGATCGCCGCGCCGATGTCCGTGCTCCAGATCACCTGATCGGTCGCCGCCTCGATCTCCTCACGCTTGAACAGGTCTTCGCCCTTCTTGTAGCCGGCGAAGTAGATCACGCTTGTTGCCGTGATCGCGCATCGCCTTGGCGATCGAGAACAGCACGGCGTTGCCGAGGCCGCCGCCGAGCAGCAGGACGTTCTGGCCCTCGGGAATCTCGGTCGGCGCCCCGGTCGGCCCCATCACGACGACCGGCTCGCCTTTGCTCAGGTACGCGACGAGGCGGCTCGACACGCCAAGCTCGAGCGCGATCAGCGACAACAGTCCGCGCTCCTTGTCCACCCACGCGCCGGTCAGCGCGATGCCCTCCATCAGCAGCGGCACGTGTCCTACCCGCCGGGCCTTCGACTCGTAGTTCTGAAGCCGGTAGAACTGACCGGGATGGAAGTGCCGCGCCGCCGCCGGCGCCTTGACGATGACCTCGACGATGGTCGGTGTGAGCCGGACGACATCTTCGACACGTGCCTCGAGGTCGAGGTCGAGGCGTCCCACGAGGCGATCCCAGGCCGCGGCACGCGTCCGGCTGCTGCTCGGGATCGAGTGACGCGATCGCCGCCGCGAACAGCTTCGTCACCTGACGAAAGCCGTCCTTGGCGGACGCCATCGCCTTGACCACGTTGCCGGCATAGCGCGGGTGGTTGTCGCCGTAGTAGCTGACGAACCTGCCGTTCGAATCGTAGGAGGTGAAGAAGCCGTTGCTGTCGGGCGTGAGATGAAAGCGGCCGTCACCGTTCTGCGATCGCGGCGTACGGCTGAAAGAACTTCTTCTTCGCATCCATCTGAAACGTGCCGGGCGCTTCCTTCTCGCAGGTGACGTTCGGCGACGTCCCCGCGGCGACGAGCGCGGTCCGCGCCGGCAGCGTCACCAGTTCCGCGCGGCCGTCGATGCCGTCGCGCGCGCTCTGCGCCTCGCGCGAGAACACCATCGAACGCAGCGCGCCTCGAGCATCGGGAACCGCCTCGGTCGGGTTCAGGTTCTCGGCGAAGACGATGCCTTCCTCGAGCGCCTTCACCACCTCTTCGTGATTCAGACGGTACGCCGGCGAGTCCACCATCCGCTTGCGGTACGCGATCGTGACGCCACCCCAGGCCCGCACCAGCGGGACGAAATCCGGCGCTTCACCCGCTGCCGCGGCACGCGCCCTCTCCGCGCGCACGGCGCGGCCGTGCACGATGTACTCGTCGAGCAGTTCGAGCTCTTCTTCGTTGTACGAGCCGCGGACGCGCGTCTCGCCGAGCTCGGCGACGAGCGCCTTCGTACTGCGCCAGCGCCTTCTCCACCTGCAGCGGGTAGTACGCCATCAACTCGGTCGCGGTGTCGATCGCGGTCAGGCCTCCGCCGATGACGATCGCCGGCAGCCGCGTCTGCAGATTCGGGAGCGCCTCGCGCTTGAACGCGCCGGTCAGCTGCAGCGCCATCAGGAAGTCGCTGGCCTTGCGGATCCCGCGGATCAGGTTGTTCTTCATGTCGATGACGGTCGGCCGCCCGGCGCCCGCCGCGATGGCGACATGGTCGAAGCCATAGCTCCAGGCGTCCTCGATCGGCAGCGTGCCGCCGAAGCGGACGCCGCCGTACATCCGCAGGCCGCGCCGGCGCGCCAGCGTCAGGTGCAGCAGCGTGAGGAAGTTCTTGTCCCACCTGACCGTGATGCCGTATTCCGAGACGCCGCCGAACCCTTCGAGCACGCGTTCGTCGAGCTCGCGGTAGATCTCGGACCAGTCCCGAATCGGCCGCGGGCCCTCGGCGCCGCGCCCGACGAGATCGTCCGGCAGCGGCTCGATCTTCAGGCCGTCGATGCCGACCACGCCGAAGCCTTCGTTCACCAGGTAGTGCGCCAGCGTGTAGCCGGCCGGTCCGAGCCCGACGATGAGGACGTTCTTGCCGTTGTAGGGCAGCGCGAACGGGCGCCGCACGTTGAGCGGATTCCAGCGGGTCAGCAGCCCGTAGATCTCGACGCCCCACGGCATCCGCAGGACGTCGGTCAGGACGCCGGTCTCGATCTGCGGGATGTTGACCGGCTCCTGCTTCTGATAGATGCACGACTTCATGCAGTCGTTGCAGATGCGATGACCGGTGCCCGGGCACATCGGGTTGTCGACGATCGACCAGCGCCAGCGCGCCGAGCGCATCGCCGGCCTTCCGCAGCGTGTGCATCTCGGAGATCTTCTCGTCGAGCGGACAGCCGTCGAGATCGATGCCGAGCGGGTTGGCGACCACCTTCCCGTTCTTGTCGTGGAGGCCCTTCGAGCACGAGTCCTTGTTGCGGTCGTGACAGAGCACGCAGTAGTGAATCTCGCTGAGCGTCTCGCGCGGCTGCATGCGGGCGTCGGTCAGACCGAAGCCGTCGCGGCGCCGCAGACGCGATGCCGGTCCAACCATCGCTTCGGGCAAATCGGGCTGCGGGCGCGCCACCTCCACGAGATGGAAGTAATCGAGGGTCTCGGGAAACCGGAACACGACCCAGTCACGAAATTCCTGGTCGTGGATCCGCGCCGCGCACCAGCGCTTCAGAGCGTCAACGTCGGGGCTGGGGGCTTGGCGCTGGGGGCTGACGGACGACTGCGGGCTCAGGGCTGGGGACTGACGACTGATGACTGATGACTGCTCGCGTTCAGCGTCCAGCAGCGCGCATCCTGCGCGCGCCAGCGCCAGCTCGCGATCGACGCCGGGGAATGCGCCAATCATCGCCTCGACGCGCCGCATCGTCTTCGGCCGAACGGGCGGACGTGCGCACCGCCTTTGAGCAGCGGCAGCGCGCGCTTGCGGACGAAATCGACCTTGAAGCGGAACAGCGCGTCCTGCACGCGCGTGGCTTCCGCAAGCGCTGCTGCCGGCGTGTCCACGTCGAACAGCCGCGCGACGAAGCGGCTGACGTGCGGCGCCATCTCGATCAGCAGGTTGGACAGGGCCAGCGGAGCGCGCGGCGCGTCCGGCGTCTGCCGATAGGCGTCCCAATCCCGCCAGAAGACAGGATCGGCAGCCTGGACTTCTTCGCAAAACCGTTCGTAGAGAGAAGCGAGACGCTCGGGATCGTGCAAATCCGCAAACGTGTATCCGGAAACGCCCAGCGGCGCCTGCGCAACAGTCATAGGTGTGGGAGAAAAGTTACTACATCGCCTCGACGAGCGTCAGGGCGAAGCCGTCGGCCGCGTCGGTCCACTGCTCGAGGCGGCGGAAACCGGTCGCTTCGAGCGAGTGGATGATACCGGATGGGCGGTACTTGTAGGAGCTTTCGGTCCAGATGATCTCGCCGTCTTCAAATGTAATGTCGAGCGGACGCGCGGCGAATCCTGACGCGCTGTCGGCCGACTGCTAACCAGGTGCATCTCGACCCGGGAGGCTTCGGCGTTCCAGACCGCGCGGTGCTCGAACGCGTTCGAGATCGAAATCAGCGTCGAGCTCGCGGTTGATGCGGACGAGCAGGTTCCGGTTGAAGGCGGCGGTGACGCCCAGCGGATCGTCGTACGCCAGCAGCAGCTCGCGACTCGGGCTTCACCAGATCGACGCCGATCAGCAGCGCGTCGCCTGGCGCCAGCGCGGCGCGAATGCTGCGAAGAAACGCGTTCGCGCCGGGCCGATCGAAGTTGCCGATGTTCGATCCGAGAAACAACGTCAGCAGGCGACCGTCGCTCCGGTGGCCGCCGGCCACCTCGCGCAGACCGGTTTCGTACGTCGCTTCGTGCAGCACCGACGTCGACGGCGTCGAGTTCGCTGAGCGTGCGGTGCGCCAGATCGAGCGCCGCCGCGGAGACGTCCACCAGATGGACGGTGAGCGGCGATCGCCGGCTCCTGCCCGACCCGACCAGCGCCGCCAGCTTCTCGCCGCTTCCTGGACCGAGCTCGACGAGCGTCGTCAACGGCTCGCAGTCGCGACAGGATGTCGCGGCCGTGACTCGCGAGCAGCCGCTGCTCGGCCCGCGTGATGCGGTACCACGGGCAACTGGCAGATCGCTTCGAACAGCGCCGAGCCAGCGCGTCGTAAAAGTAGCGCGACGGCAGCTGCCTCGGCGTCAGGTTCAGGTAGTACTGCACGTCGCTCGACGAACGACGACTCGGCGGCGGCGCTATCGGGCGCAGCGGAATGTGGCGTAGACATAGGGGTACCGGGCGCGAAACCAGTTACGGAACGTCGGCCGCAGCAGCTCGCGGGCAGTCGCTGGCGACGCGCCTTTCATGACGAAGTGTTCGCCGTCGAAGAAATCCGCCGAGTACTCGGGATAGGACGCCATCGCGCGAAATCCGGGAAACGGCGCGAACGGCGTCGCCGTCCATTCCCAGCCGTTGCCGACCAGATCCTCGACGCCCCAGGCGCTCGCGCCGGCCGGATGGCTGCCGGCGGCTTCGGGATCCCAGCTGGTGAAATCGAACACGCCGTGTTCGGCAGCCGGCTCAGCGTCTCCCCACGGATGACGCCGTTCTCCTGCGGGCGAGCCGTAGGCGGCGCGCTGAAACTCGGCCTCGGTCGGCAGACGGGCGCCGCGCCAGCGCGCGTACGCCGACGCCTCCGCCTGGCTGACGTACACCGGCCAGGCCGGCGGCAGCGGAATCAGCTCGAACATCCCGCGCCAGAACCAGCCCTCGCCGAGTCGGTCCGCTCCCAGAACAGCGGATGCGTGACCGCGCTCCTGTTGCACCCACTGCCAGTCTTCGGGACGCCACCAGCGCGGATCCGCGTACCCGCCGGCTTCGACGAACTCGAGAAACCGCGCGTTGGTCACGTCGTGGCGCTCGATCGAAAACGCCGGCACATTGGCGACGAGCGCCGGCGACTCGTTGTCCCAGCCGAACGCGAGCGGCGTCGCGATCCGCGCCGAGCGTGGCGCAGCCGGCCGGAATCGTGATCCACTCGGCCGGCGGCGCCGCGCCTTCGGTCCGCGGGACGATAGTTCGCCGGCCTTCGCTTCTGCGAAAACGGCAGGCGATGCCACATGTAGAGCAGCGTCTCCTGGTGCATCGCCTCGTGTTCGAGGATCGTGAACACGGCCTCGCCGCGATCGAGCAGCGCGTCGCCGGGTCGATCGAGATCGGCGTGGGTCAGCGCGTCGACGACGCTGGCGATCCGCTTCCTCGGCGAATCGTGCACGACCTCACGTTCAGGCCATCCGTCTCGGTCGATTTCAGACCCGGCGGCGCCGCCCGTCCTGCGCGCCTTCTCGGTCGCAGCGCTGCCGCTTCGTGCGGGTCGATGCCGCGCGCGAACAGCGTCTCGAGCGCGCCATCGATGCCCGGACGGCCGAGCCCCTTCTTGACCAGCGTGTTGAAGCTGAAGCCCGGAAGGTGTCCTTCGTAGAACACGATGGGATGACGCAGCGCGATCGGCTTGCTGTAGTAGCGCCTCCGGCGCGAGCAGGTCGAACAGCTCCCGCGAGCGCGCACGATTCCGGCGGTACTGGGCAACGAGAGCGACGCGATCGACTTCCACTGTTCGATCTTTATCCGAAACCGATGACGGCCAGACGTAAATTCGACCTCGCCATCCCGACCATTCCGAAACCCGTGCGTTCCGAGCGGTACTGCCACTCCAAACTGATCCGTGAACGGATCACACGCCAGCCTGATGCACTAGAATGAGCTGCTGAACTTGCGAATCACGCTGAATGGCGACAGCTTCGAGGTCGCCGGGCCTTTGACCGTGACGGACCTGCTGACGCAGCTCGAGATCGATCGCTCGTCGCGTCGCCGTCGAGCTCAACCTGGTGGTGCTCAAGCGCGACACGTTCGGCCAGACGATCGTCCGGGCCGGCGACGAGGTCGAGATCGTGAACTTCGTGGGCGGTGGATAGACCGATGGATCCCTTCACAATCGCCGATCAGCACCTTCGTCTCCCGTCTCATCGTCGGCACCGGCAAATATTCCTCGCCGGCGGTCATGGTGCAGGCTCACGAAGCCTCGGGCGCCGAGATGATCACGGTCGCGGTCAGGCGCGTGAACATCTCCGACCGGAGCAAGGAATCGCTGCTCGACTACGTCGACACGTCGAAGTATTTCATCCTGCCGAACACCGCCGGCTGCTACACCGCCGACGAGGCGGTACGGACCGCACGGCTCGGGCGCGAGGCCGGGCTGTCGAACTGGGTGAAGCTCGAAGTGATCGGCGACGAACGCACGCTGTTTCCCGACAACGAGGCGCTGATCGAAGCGACGCGGATTCTGGTGCGCGAGGGATTCGTCGTCCTGCCCTACACCAACGACGATCCGATCGCGTGCCGCAAACTCGAGGACGCGGGCGCGTCGGCGGTGATGCCGGCCGGGGCGCCGATCGGATCCGGCCTCGGCATCCAGAACGCGAACAACATCCGCATCATCCGCGAGTTCGCCCGCGTGCCGCTCATCGTGGACGCCGGCGTCGGCACGGCGTCCGACGCCGCGCTGGCGATGGAGCTCGGCGCCGACGGCGTGCTGATGAACACGGCAATCGCCGGCGCGCAGCATCCGGTCGCGATGGCCGAGTCGATGAAGCTGGCGGTCCGGGCGGGACGACTGGCGTATCTGGCCGGCCGCATCCCGCGCAAGATGTACGCGAACGCGAGCAGTCCGGTCGAGGGGTTGGTTGGCCGCTGACCGCGACGGCGGTCACGGCTCCGGCAGCGCTCGGCTGGAACAGGATCTGAGGGACGACCTGCCGCGTCTCGCGGCGCTCCGCGCCGAAGCCGATCGCCTCTACAACGACGCGCTCACTCGCCTCGACGGCGCCATCCAGCAGCTGCCGGCGGACTTCCCGCATCCACCACCCGGTCCCGACGAACAGCAGATCACGCCGCTCAATCATCTGTGGAAGATTGACGCCCCTTCAGCCGCCGGCGGCCTGAAGCGCCGGTTCGTGGCCGCGGTGCGGCAGGCGATGGCGCCGCTCGTCGAACAGCAGCAGGCGTTCAATTCAGCGCTGGTCGATCACATCAACCGCAACGTTCCCATCGACCGGCAGACACGGGAGTCGATCGACAGCACGCTCGCGGTGGTGCGCGACGCAACTCGAGGAGCTGATTCGCTTTCAAAGCCTGCTGGTCGTGTTTCCTCCAGCAGATCACGCCCTACGTCGACACCCGCGATCGGGACGTCGCCGGTCTGCTGCGCGGGTTGTCCGGGGCGATCAACGCCGTCGCGGACGAATTGATGAAGCGTTCGGAGGCGCTGCTGGCTCGCGACGCTCGCCGCGAGCAGCACGACCGCGACACCGCCGATCGAGTCGCGGCCTTCGACCAGCGGCTGGGCGCACTCGAAACCTCAATCGCTGAACTGCGCCGGCACCTCAACCGAGCCGATGGGTCCTGATCCCAACCAGCGCAGACGCGTCGCGACGCGGCCGGCGTTGCGATGACATCGCGTAACCCGGCGCTGAGGCGATGGGCATGGCGCGCTGCAGCCCTGGTCCCAGGCTATGTTCTCGCCGCCTATCTCGGCAACTGGACCGTCCTGCTCACTATCCGCCTCGAAGCGGTCGCGATCTTCGTGATCACGGTCGTCAGTCCGTCAGTCGGTCTGCTGCTGATCGCACTGCTTGCTCCGCTCGGCGATACCCTGGTGCCGCTTCTTGGCGCACCGCCGTTTCGGCATGTTGAGACGCTGCTGGTGGCGTTTTTCGCGGGATGGCTGGCCGTCCTGGCAGCCGAAGACGAGCCGCACGCGACACTGCCGACCAGTCTCGTCAATGCTGCCTGGATCTTCACCGGCGTTCTCGTCGCCTCAGTGGGATCGAATGCTCTGCAGCTGTACCGGGAGAGTCCAGCGCTGCTGTGGCAGACGCTGACGGAGCTGCGCATCCTCTACCTGATGACGGATGATCTGATCGGCGTCCACGCGGCCTGCGCCCTGCTCGAAGGCGCCGGGCTCATCGTGGCGGTCGCCGCGATCGGCCGCCGCAACCATCGACTCGCACCCCGACTGCTGATCGCGCTGATCGTCGGGGCCGTCTTCGCCAGTGCCGCCAGTTTCCTCATGCCCATGGGTATCGCGCCGGCGACGACGCTGGCGCGGCACCTGGCGGTCGGGCTGCCGCGCTACGCGGCCACAACCCACGACGTCAACGCCGCTGCGTCGTACTACGTGCTCTGCTTCGGAGCGGCGCTTGGCCTCGCGGTCTCGGGCCGATGGGCCCGCGTGCTGTTGATCCCGGCGGCGCTGGCGCTGCTCGAAGGAATCGCCCTGACCGGATCCCGGGCCGGTATGGCGAGCGCGGCGCTGGTGATCGGCGGCACAGCGCTGCTGTGGATTCTTCACCGCCGCTCGCGCGTGACGCAATTGATCGTGGCGCTGGCGGCGTTGATCGCGCTTGCTGCCGTTCTGCCCCTGACAATGACGCGAGGCGCGCTGGATTCGGTCGAGATGCGCGGTGGCTTCACGCGGGCGAGCTGGATCATGATCGGGGCGCATCCGGTGTTCGGCGTCGGCGTGGGGCGCTACTACTGGCTGTCGAGACTGGTACTGCCACCATCACTCGGCTGGGCGTACGGCCTCGAGAACGCGCACGATTACTTCCTTCAGATCGCGGCGGAGCTTGGTCTTGCCGGTGCGGTGGCGTTCGGGTGGACGATTGGTGCGGCTCTCTTCGAGCCGCTTACCCGCGTCGTGAAAGCGCGGGCGGAGGGAACGACGCTGGCGTGCGTCGGTGGTGCGCTGGCGTTTCTGGTGACGGCGCTGTCAGGTCACCCGTTTCT
Source organism: uncultured Acidobacteriota bacterium (assembly GCA_963711765.1). GTDB lineage: Bacteria > Acidobacteriota > Vicinamibacteria > Vicinamibacterales > CAVVIG01 > CAVQFC01. The sequence continues at coordinate 456,229 of CAVQFC010000003.1, forward strand.
CATCCCCGAAGCAGCGATCGCGTTCTGGCTCGTGCTGGGCGTGCTGGTGGTACCTCGAGCGACCGCAACCGCTCGAACCCTGCGGTCCTCGCGACGCCTCGCCATGGCGTGTGCGGGTGCGCTGCTGCTGACCGTTGCGTGGCGGGGAACCGTTCCCGCCGTACGGCTGAGATCGGGTCAGGATGGTCTCGGTCCGGAACAAACGGCGCCGGGCGGGCCGCCGTTCCGGGAGGCGGAACCCTTCGCGAGTCTGTACGCAGGGCCGGGTGTCAGCTCAATCGAGATTCCACTTCGTGTGGCAGCCGGCTCGGGACCCGCTGCAGTAGTTGGCGTCAAGGTGCCGAGAGCGTTCGAAGGCGGTCTGCGCGTCGGTCGTGATTGGTCGACCATTGTCGTGCCGCTCCCTGGCGCCGACCCGCTCGTGCCACGGCAGCGCATCAATCTGGCGATCGTGGCGGCACCGGATGCACCTGCCGGGACCGGTGTGCCGCGGGTCGAGGTCGGGCAGTTCAGGATTCTGGCGACACGCTGACCGGGTGCGACGAGGCCTCTGCCGAGAGCCGCGTCAGGTGCAGTCGCAGGCTCACGAGATCGACTTCGTGCGCCGCGCACCGCCGCTCGAGTTCCTGTAGCCGTTCGACAGCGACCAGACGCGAGTTCACCACAACACAATCGACCTCGCGGCGTTCGATCATCGACACCAGCTGGGAGTAGTCGCCGAGCACCGAGTAACCGACCACCCGGGTGTTCTGGTGCGCCGGATCATCATCGATAAAGCCGACGATCTTGAGCCGCACCTCGCCGAAGGCCTCCCGAATCGTCGAAAGCGTCGCTCCTCCGGTGCCGTAGATCACGCACCGCTCGCCGGCGGTATCGTGGCGGAGGATGAACTCGCCCACTACCCGGAACGAGGCCCGCGTCCCGACCAGCAACAGCATGATGAGGGCCGCGTAAATGACGAACACCTCGCGTGAATAGCTCGCGAAGTGGTACATGAACACCAGCGTGATGATTGCGGCCGCGGTGCCGAGCAGCACGCCTTTCGCGAATACGATCGCATCCATCAGACCGAAGAATCGCCAGGTCCCGCGGTAACCGCCGACCACGAACAGCGCGATCAGCTGACAGGCAACCACGATCGGAAGGGACTCGATGAAGAACGGGTAGTTCACCGCCAGCACCGCGGGCTCCGGGAACCGAAGATGGTAGGCGCTGGAGTACGCGACGGGAATGAGGCAGAGGTCGAGCAATACCTCGGCAACGCGCCTCTTGTACATGAAGTCGGCCAGCAGCGGAGTCAGCCGCGACGCCTGGGCCTTTTCGATCTCGGTGTCGGCGTAGACCCGGATGCGCGCAAGGTAGACCGCGAAGATGATCACGGCAAGGACGAAGATCGAGACCAGCAGCCACGACCAGCTCTGATCGGCCATCTGCAGGGACAAGGCGATCACGCCGCCGAAGATCGCCAGCGCCCACAACACCGCGACCGCGGTCGATTCCGGCAACCCGATCGCGACCAGGCGGTGCGAACTGTGATCACGCCCCCCTTGTGACGGCCTGCGGCCCGACAGCAGGCGCATCACCGTGACCAGGGTGGTGTCGAAAATCGGGATCAACAGCAGCAGGATCGGGCCGGCGACGATGGAGACGATGCCGGTCGAGCGGACACCAGCCTGACCATGTACGAGGGTGAGTGCGGCGAGGTTCAATCCGAGAAACAGGCTGCCGGTGTCGCCCATGAAGATCGACGCCGGGTGGATGTTGTAGACCAGAAACCCGGTCGTGGCGCCGAGCAGCGCAGTCAGATACGCCGCCGACGGCGTCGAACCGGACTGATGAACGATGCCAATCAGCAGGAACAGTCCGGCGATCAGCGTCGTGCCGGCGCAGAGACCGTCCATGTTATCCAGCAGGTTGAAGCCGTTGGTGATGCCGACGATCCAGAACAGCGTCAGCATCGCATCCCCGACCATCGATCCGGTCCAGTGCAGGCGCAGGCCGAAGAACACCAGTGCCGACGCCAGCAGGATCTGCGCGATCAGCTTGGTTGACGCCTTGAGCGGCAGGACATCGTCCAGCAGACCGAACGCGGCCATCAGGAAGCCACAACCCATCAGCTGCCACACCCGCGCGTCCGGCGACATCGTCAGACCGAGCAGAAGGGTGGTGAGCGCGATCGCGACCCCGCCGAACATCGCCGTCGGCTGCCGGTGCCAGCGCTCCTCCCGCGGCTTGGCGACGAATGCCCAGCGCCGGGCCAGCAGCCGGCAAAGCGGCGTGGCGACAAGCGAGATTGCCAGCGCAGCGAGGAAGTATCTGGCGAGCAGTTCCATGAGGATTCGGCGTTCCTATCTACCGGGTACCCTTGAACCAGTCGATGGTGGCGGCGAGTCCCGTTTCGAAATCGGTCCTGGCCTCGAACCCGAACTCGAGACGGGCCTTGGTGGTGTCCAGGCGCCGGCGGGGCTGACCGTCCGGTTTCGACGAATCCCACTCGAACTGACCCTTGAATCCAGTCAGCCTGCCGATGGTCGCGGCCAGCTGCTTGATGTCGATTTCCTGACCGGATCCCAGGTTGATTGGGCCTGCACCATCGTAACGCTCGGCCGCCAGCACGATCGCCTCAGCGCAGTCGTCGACGTAGAGAAACTCACGGGTCGCGCTGCCCGACCCCCAGATGCTGACCCGCTCCAACCCACTGTCGTTGGCGTCGAGGCACTTCCGGATCAAGGCCGGGATGACGTGGGAGCTGCGCGGATCGAAGTTGTCGCGCGGCCCATAGAGATTGACCGGCATCAGGAAAATGGCGTTGAGCCCGTATTGCTTGCGATAGGCCTGAGCCTGCACGAGCATCATCTTTTTGGCGAGACCGTATGGCGCATTCGTTTCTTCCGGATAGCCGTTCCAGAGATCCTCTTCGCGAAACGGGGTCGGGGTGTGTTTCGGATAGGAACAGACGGTGCCCATCAGCACCAGCTTGCCGATGCCGTAATGGCGGCCCTGCTCGATGATGTGGGCGCCCATCATCAGATTCGAATACAGGAACGCGCCGGGATCGCGTTGATTCGCGCCGATGCCGCCGACATGCGCCGCCAGGTGAATCAGGAGGTCCGGCTTCGTATCCCGATAGAGCCGCTGCACGTCACCGTCGTTCACGAGGTCGTAGTCCCGCGAGCGCGGCACGGCTATGGCGCGACAGCCCCTCTGTTCCAGCTGCCGCACCACCACCGCTCCGAGGAACCCGGCGCCACCGGTGACGGTCACTCGCTTCTCGCTCCAGATGCCCACCTTGATTCTCTCCGTTCATTGTTGGGACGGTTGGCTCTTCCCGTCAAACCCGTCTACCCCGGGCGTCTGCGGGTGCGGATCCTGGGTGGGCATCAATTCTTCGCTGGCGTTGACCTTTTGAGCGAGCCAACGGCGGTGGGCTGGCGCAGCGGCAGGATCTTGTCGGGGGCCACACCCAGTCGAATCAGGTCGTCCATCTCCGTGCCCTGACGGTCGAAGCTGGCGAGCACCAGGAGTTCGTACGGCACCTGCACATGCTCCGCGATCGGACGCACCGGCATGCCGAGAAAACGACCGCTGGTCTGATCGAACATCGCCAGCGGTTCGAGGCCCAGCTCCCGTAGCGACAGGTAGGCGATCTCAGCCGCTTCCCCACTTCCGAAGATGGCGACGTGACCGTTGCCGCGGGCGCGTTCCTGCAGGACCGCGCGCAGGTGCTGACGGACCTCGCCGTACAGCTTTAGTGAATAGTCCATGAACTCGTAGGTCAGCCGCATCTTCTCGGCGACGCCGCGCGGGGTGATGAGGTAGGTAATCCGGTTCGGCTGCACGTTGACGCACTCGATGAAGCCTTTGTGTGTCAGCCGCTTCAGATAGATATTGGTCAGGCCCAGGGCGATGCCGACGCGGGTGGCGAGTCCGCGCTGGGTGACGCGAGCGTTCTCCTCCACTGCTTCGAGCAGCTGGAGATCGCGCCGGGCTTCGATGTCCATGTTTGAGGGTTCGCCTGCAGGCTCCCGCCCTCTCGGTCACACACTCGCGGCCGGAGCGGCGCCTGCGTTCACGCCATGAACGGCGGCGTTCATCAAATGAACGTCGCTATGGTCGTACAGAATCGCGGGAGTGTCAACGGCGGACGCCTAGAGACGGAAGATCGACGGGCTCTGATGCAGTCTCAACGCGTTGCGCGTATCCACGATCAGCGTGCCGCTCTGGAGCAGCGCGTCGTAGTCGAACCCGCTGTGGTCCGTGCAGATCACGCAGCAATCGGGTTTGGCCGCAAGCGCGGCCGGCAACTCGACCGATGAATGGTCGTGGCCGTCGTGCTTCAAGTCCGGCACGAACGGATCCGAGTAGGTTACCCGCGCGCCGCGTTTCGACAGCAGTTCGAGGATGTCGAGCGCCGGCGATTCGCGCATGTCGTTGACGTCGCGCTTGTACGCGACGCCGAATCAGGTGCACGCGCGATCCGTTGATCGGCTTACGGACGGTGTTCAAGCGCTTCGGCGACCCGTTCGACGACGTACTGCGGCATCGAGGAGTTGATCTGGCCGGCAAGCTCGATGAAGCGGCACTCGAAGCCGGATCTGCCGCGCCTTCCACGATAGATAGAACGGATCGATCGGGATGCAGTGACCGCCCAGGCCCGGTCCCGGGTAGAACGGCATGAAGCCGAACGGCTTGGTCTTGGCGGCGTCGATCACTTCCCACACGTCGATGTCCATCTTGTGGCACATCAGCGCGATTTCGTTGACCAGGCCGATGTTGACCGCGCGGAACGTGTTCTCGAGCAGCTTCACCATTTCGGCGACGCGCGTCGAGCTGACCGGCACCACGGTCTGCGACGGTCGCGCCGTAGAGCGCGGCCGCCGCCTGCGTGCTCGCGGGTCCGACGCCGCCGACGATCTTCGGAATGTTCTTCGTGTTGAACTGCTGATTGCCGGGATCGACCCGCTCGGGCGAAAACGCCAGGAAGAAGTCCGGTCGGCCTTCGAGGCCACCTTTCTCGAGCATCGGCTGCACGACTTCGTCGGTCGTGCCCGGATAGGTCGTCGATTCGAGGATGACCAGCTGACCCGCGCTTGAGCGTCGCAGCCACGGCCTCGACCGCCAGCACGACGTAGGAGAGATCGGGGTCCTTCGTCTTTCGCAGCGGCGTCGGCACGCAGATGTCGATCGCGTCCATCCCACCGAGCTGCGCGCATGTCGGTCGTCGCCTTCAGCGTCCCGGCGCGCACGCACGCGGCCAGGTCAGCTTCAGGGACGTCGGGGATGTAGCTTTTCCCGGCGTTGATCTGCGAGGTCTTGCTCGCGTCGACGTCGAATCCGGTGACGTCGAAGCCGGCATGCGCCAACTCCACCGCGAGCGGGAGGCCGACATAGCCGAGGCCGATGACGCCGACGTGCGCGTGTTTCGAACGAATGCGCTCGAGCAGCAGGGTGATGACTGGTGAGGCGGTCATAAGTTGCTCAGCCCCGGCGGCGTCGCCGCGACGCGGCCGAGATCGGCGTCCACCATCATCTTGACGAGCGTCGCGAAATCGACCGTCGGGTTCCATCCAAGCTGCGTGCGCGCCTTGCTGCTGTCGCCAATCAGGTGCTCGACTTCGGCCGGGCGAATCAGTTTCGGATCGAGCGTCACGTGTTGCTGCCAGTCGAGCCCGACGTGCGCGAACGCGACGTCAACCAGATCGCGGACCGAGTGGCTGATGCCGGTGGCGATGACGTAGTCGTCGGGCTGCTCCTGCTGCAGCATCAGCCACATCGCCTGCACGTAGTCGCCGGCAAAACCCCAGTCGCGCTTGCGCGTCGAGGTTGCCCAGCGACAGCGCCTTCGGCGAGCCCGAGCTTGATGCGCGCGACGCCGTCGGTGACCTTTCGGGTGACGAACTCGAGGCCCGCGGCGCGGCGATTCGTGGTTGAACAGCATGCCGGACACCGCGAACAGGTTGTAGCTCTCGCGGTAGTTGACCGTGATGTAGTGAGCGAACACCTTCGACACGCCGTACGGACTGCGCGGATAGAACGGCGTCATCTCGGTCTGCGGCACTTCGCGGACCTTGCCGAACATCTCGCTCGACGAGGCCTGATAGATGCGAATCGACGGATCGACCTGACGAATCGCTTCGAGCACCCGCGTCACGCCCTGCGCGTTGAACTCGCCGGTCAGCATCGGCTGATCCCACGACGCCGGCACGAACGACATCGCCGCGAGGTTGTAGAACTCCTGCGGCCGGACTTCGTCGACCAGGCGGATCAGCGACAGCTGATCGAGCAGGTCGGCCGGCTTGAGGGTGATGCGATCGAGCAGGTGCTGGATGCGCCAGAGGTTCGGCGCGCTCGAGCGTCGGACGGTGCCGAACACCTCGTAGCCCTTCGAGAGCAGCAGTTCGGCGAGGTAGGATCCGTCCTGCCCGGTGATTCCGGTGATAATGGCGCGTTTTGACATGATAAACCACGGAATTTTAGCATGATCGGGGACGATCTTGGCGCGCTCGACCGGTTGGATCGCGCGCGGCGCGACGCCGACCGTCGCTACAACGAGTCGTTGACCGCGCTCGACGCGGCGGTGATCGCCGCCGGCGGCCACGACCTCACCCGGGCCGATTTCGATCGCGTCGCCAATGCGCTGATCGTCTTCCTGCAGCAGATCACCGCGTTCGTCGAGAGCAAGGACCGTCAGGCTGCCGGCCAGATCGACGCACGACTGAACACCGTCGACCGATCGCTCCAGGCCGTCAGCGAGTTGCGCACCCAGGTGGGCGTCCTGCAGCGGGCAATGGAGGCGCTCCGACGAACAGTCGGCAGTCAGCAGGCGACAGGCGGCAGTAGTAGTCCTCAGTCGACAGGCGGCAGTCCTCAGTCGGCCGCCGTAAGCCCCCAGTCCCCAGCCCCCAGCCCCGAGTTCGTCTCTCCGATCGACGACGACCTCAAATACGTCGGGTTCGAGGATCAGTTTCGCGGCTCGGACGAGGCGATCGCGGACCGTTTGCGGGCCTACCTGCCGATCTTCGACGGACGATCGCAGGTCCTCGACGTCGGCTGCGGGCGCGGCGAGTTTCTGGCTGCGCTCAAAGCGGCAGGCATCAGCGCGCGCGGGATCGATACGAACGCCGAGATGGTCGCAGTCGCGAGGGATCGTGGACTCGAGGCCACCCACACGGACGCGGTCTCGTATCTGCGATCGCTGCCGGACGCATCGCTCGGCGGCCTGATCGCGACACAGGTCGTCGAACACCTCGAGCCGTCGTACCTCATGCGACTGCTCGACGAGGCGGCGCGGGCGCTACTGCCGGGCGCACCGATCGTCCTCGAGACGATCAACGCCGCGTGCTGGCTGGCGTTTTTCAGCAGCTACCTTCGCGACTTCACGCACGTGCGTCCGGTCCACCCGGAGACGCTGCAGTATCTGGCGCGCGCCAGCGGATTCGAGCGGGTCGAGATCCGCTACAGCGCGCCGGTGCCCGACGCGGTGAAGATGAAGACCATCGACCTGCCGTCGGAAGTGCTGGCGTCAACCGACCCGACGTCTACCGCGCTCGCGCGAGTCGCCCACGCTGTCAACGCCAACGCCGCGATCGTGAACAACCTGATGTTTACGCACCTCGATTACGCTATCGTCGGCTACCGGATCTGATCCGGACGCACCAGAGCGGCAACGGCACGAGGGCGATGGAGCGCATCGACGTAGCGGTGATTGGCGGAGGCGTGAGCGGGCTGGCTTCGGCACGGGCCATTGCCGCGCGCGACCGATCGGTCTGCGTCCTCGAACGGCATCCGCGGCCGGGCATGGACACCAGCACGCACAACAGCGGCGTCATCCACGCCGGGCTCTACTATCCGGCGGGCTCGCTGAAGGCTCGACTGTGTGTCGACGGCCACCGCCGGCTGTACGAGTTCTGCGCGACGCCACGGCGTGCCGCACGCAGCGTTGCGGCAAGCTGATCGTCGCGCACGACGAGCACGAGGTTCATCAACTGGAGGCCTTGCAGGCGCGCGGCAACGGCAACGGCGTCACCGGTCTCACCCTCGTCGATCGCGCATTCATCGTCGCCCGCGAACCGGCGGTCAACACACGGTTCGCCTTATGGTCGCCGGACAGCGGCATCGTCAACGCCGAGGAGCTGGTGAAGGCATTGCTTCGAACCGGCGGCGACGCCGGCGTGATGTTTCTGCCAGGCACACGTCTCCGGCGCTGACCGTCACCAGGATGGCATGCTGCTGACCACCGAGCGCGAAACCATCCTCGCCCGCGTCGTGGTCAACGCCGCCGGACTGTACGCGGACGATGTGTCGCGGACTGCTCGGCGGAGAGAGATTCACGATTTATCCGTGCCGCGGCGAATACGCGGAGTTCACGCCGGCCAAACGCTCGCTGGTGAATGCGCTGGTCTATCCGCTGCCGCACGCGTCCGGCCACGGCCTCGGCGTTCACCTGGTCCGTACGACTGGCGGACAGGTGTGGCTCGGGCCGACGATTCGCTATCAGGATCGGAAAGACGACTACGAGAACGATCGCGAGCCGCTCGAGTCGTTCGCCGAGTCGGCGCGCCACCTGATTGACGGCGTCACGATCGACGACCTGCGGCTGTCCGGCAGCGGCATCCGCGCGAAGCTGCATCCGCCGAACGAGTCGTTTGCCGATTTCATGATCCGACGCGATCGCGAGAATCCTGCGGTGGTGCAGGCCTCAGGGATCGATTCGCCGGGACTGACGTCGTGCCTCGCGGTCGGCGAATGGTGGCGACCTCGTCGATTCGCGTAGACCTGGCGTCAGGCCTTTCAGGCCGTCCCGAGGCGCTCGACGTAGCGGCGCAGTCCGTCCTGCCACGCCGGCATGTCCGGACCCGCTCGACGCAGCTTGTCGTTCGACAGCGCGCAGTAGAGCGGACGCGGCGCTCGGAGCTTCATGTCCGTGCAAGCGGACCGGATCGAGCCGCGGCTCGACACCGAGCCGCGCGGCCAGTTCCTGGGCGAACTCGAACCAGGTGCAGCGAGCCGGAGTTGACGCAGTGATACAGACCCGGACGGCGCCGCCGATTCGATCAGCACTCGCGTCGCGCGCGCGGCATCGGGGATGTACGTCGGCGAGACCGTCCGGTCCGCAGAACACCTTCGGCGTCCCGCCTGCCTTCAGCGTGCGCACGATCCCGGCGACGCTGCCCTTTTCAGGCCCCGCGTCCGGCGCGCGCCCGAACAGGCTCTCGACGCGCAGCACGTAACGAGCCCGGCACGTCGAGCGCGAACCACTCGCCGAGCAGCTTCGACATGGCGTACGTGCTGCGGGACTCGGCCGGTCGTCTTCGGTGTACGGCGTGGTCGCGCCGCCGTCGAATACGAAGTCGGTGCTGTAGTGCACGAGCACCGCCCGGTGGGTCGCGCGCGGCCGCGCCAGCGCGCGAACCGCAAACGCGTTGAGGTTCAGGGCGTCCACCGGATGATCCTCGGCGCCGTCCACGTCGTTGTAACGCCGCGCCGTTGACGATGACCTCGGGCCGGGTCGCGATCCATCGCCGCCGCGACCGCGCGATCGTCGCTGACGTCGAGCTCGGCGCGCGAGAAGGCCACGACCTCGTGGCCGGCACGACACTCGGACACGACCGCTGCGCCAAGCTGCCCTGCCGCTCCGACCACCACAATCCGCATCAGGCGGCCTTGGATCCGCGTTCCGCCGCAAACGCCTTCATCCGCTCATCGTCGAACACGCCTTCCCAGCGCGCGACGACGGCGGTGGCCATGCAGTTGCCCATGACGTTGACGGCGGTGCGTCCCATGTCCATGATCTGATCGATCGCCGAGCAGAATCGCCGCCCCTTCGAGCGGCAGCGCGAACTGCGTCGAGCGTGGCGGTCAGCACGACCAGCGCGGCCGCGCGGCACGCCGGCGACGCCCTTGCTCGTGAGCATCAGCGTCAGCATCATCACGAGCTGCTGGCCGAACGTCATCGGCACGCCGGCCAGCTGCGCGACGAACACGCTCGCCAGCGACAGGTAGAGCGTCGTGCCGTCGAGGTTGAAGCTGTAGCCGGTCGGCAGCACGAAGGCGACGATCCGCTTCGGCACGCCGAACCGCTCCATCACCTCGAGCGCCTTCGGCAGCGCCGCTTCCGAGCTGGCGGTCGTGAACGCGATCAGGAACGGCTCGCGAATCGCCTTCGCGAAGGTGAGAAACGGCACGCGAATCAGATACGACACGCCGCCGACGACGATCAGGACGAAGATCGCCAGCCCGAGGTACATCAGCGCGATCAGCTTGCCGAGCGTGAAGAGGATCGCGAGGCCCTTGCGCGCCGACCGTCGCGGCAATCGCGGCGAAGACGCCGATCGGCGCGAACGCCATCACGTAGCCGGTGACCTTGAACATCACGTGCGCGGTGCTGTCGAGGACGTCGAGAATCGGCTGGCCCTTCGCGCCGATCGCCGCCACCGCGATCGCCGAAGAACATCGAGAACACGACGAGCTGCAGGATGTCGCCGCGCGCCATCGCGTCGATGACCGACGTCGGGAACAGGTGCAGGAAGATGTCCCACGCGTGCTGCTGGTTCTGCACCATCGCCTGAGCCGCGCTGGTGTCGGCGCCGAATCGGCATGCGCCAGGCCGGCGCCCGGCCTGAAGATGTTCACCAGCGCCAGCCCGATGAACAGCGCGATCGTCGTCGCCGCCTCGAAATAGACGATCGCCTTGAGGCCGATCCGGCCCATCGACTTCAGGTCGCCGGTGCCCGCGATGCCGACGACGAGCGTCGCAGAACAGCAGCGGCGCGATGATCATCTTGATCAGGCGCAGGAACGCGTCGGCCAGCGGCTTCACGGCGACGCCGAAAGTCGGGACAGAACACGCCGACGAGAATGCCGAGGAACAGGCCGATGAAAATCTGCGTCGGTCACGCCGGGCCACCGGCTGGACGGCGCTGGAGTGGACGCTCGCCGCGATCACCGGGTCGCCCCGACGTTGCGGTGAACGAACTGGCCGATGGCGACGACGACCGTCTGCTGCTGCGCCTCGGTCAGCTCGCCGTAGATCGGAATCGCGAGGCACTCGTCGGCGGCGCGCTCGGCGTGCGGGAATGCGCCGCGTCGGTAGCCGAGGTCGGCGAAGCAGGGCTGCAGGTGGAACGGCACCGGATAGTAGATCTCGTTGCCGATGCCGTGCGCGTCGAGATGCTGCTTGAGCGCGTCGCGCTCGGCGTCGCGGATCACGAACTGGTTGAAGATGTGCGTGCCGATCCGGCCGACTCGACTGGCAGCGTCACGCGATCGATCGAGTCCGGCGTCGCGGAAGAGCATCTCGATAGCGGCGCGGCGTTCGCGCGACGGCGCGTCGGTCCACGCCGGCGAGGTGCGGCGCCTTGACGCGCAGGACGGCCGCCTGGAGCGCGTCCATCCGGAAATTGCCGCCGACCAGGTGATGGTAGTACTTCGGCTCCATGCCGTGGTGCGCAGCAGCGCGCGCGCGCTCGGCCAGCGCCGCGTCGTTGGTCGTGAGCAGGCCGGCGTCGCCGAACGCGCCGAGGTTCTTGCTCGGAAAGAACGAAAAACAGCCGCAGCGCGCCGATGCCGCCGAGCGGACGCGCCCTGGTAGGTCGCGCCGATGGCCTGCGCCGCATCCTCGATCACCGGAATGCCGGCGCGGCGTCGGCGACGTCCACGATCGGATCCATCGTCGGCGCTCGAGGCCGAACAGGTGGACCGGGATGATCGCCTTCGTGCGCGGCGTGATCGCCGCCGCGAGCCTGCGCCGGATCGATGTTGAATGTCACCGGATCGATGTCCACGAGCACCGGGCGCGCGCCGAGCCGCGACGATCGCGCCCGCGGTCGCGAAGAACGAGAAGGTCGGCGTCACGACCTCGTCGCCGGCCTTGACGCCGAGCGCCATCAGCGCGAGCAGCAGCGCGTCGGTGCCCGACGACACGGCGACGGCGTGGCGGACGCCGAGCATCGACGCCAGTTCGCGCTCGAGCGCGTCGATCTCCGGGCCCATGATGAAGCGCTGGCTGTCGCAGACGCGCGTCGATCGCCGCGAGAATCTCGTCGCGAAGCGGCTGATACTGCGCCTGCGAGATCGAGCAGCGGCACGCCGCATGGCGGATCATTCTATCGCGGTCGCAGGGAGGGGACGGCTAGCGGTGCGACTTGACCGCGGCGCGCGTCTCGCGATCGGCCTCGCGGCGCTTGATCGTCTCGCGCTTGTCGTAGTCCTTCTTGCCCTTCGCGAGGCTGATCGACGACCTTGACGCGGCCGTTCTTGAAGTAGAGACGCACCGGCACGAGCGTCATGCCCTTCTCGACGGTCTTGCCAATCAGCTTGCGGATCTCGGTCGCGGTGCAGCAGCAGCTTGCGCCGCCGCAGCGGCTCGTGATCGGCGTAGCCGCGGTGGCTGTAGGGACTGATGTTGACGTTGTAGAGAAACACCTCGCCGTCCTCGACGCGCGCGAAGCTGTCGCGCAGGTTGACGCGCCCTTCGCGGATCGCCTTCACCTCGGTGCCGAGCAGCACCAGCCCGGCCTCGAACGATCTCGAGCAGGTGGAAGTCGTGAAACGCCTTGCGGTTTTCGGCGATGCTCTCTGCGCTTTTCGCGCTCGTCAGTTCTCGCGGCATGTCGGCTCTGGATTTCAGACTTCATCGACGTCGACCTCGCTCAGTTCACCTGGCCAGCCGGCCGCGAGCAGCACCGCCGCAATCATGCTCTCCGGGTCGGCGACGCCCTTGCCGGCGATGTCGAACGCCGTGCCGTGATCGACCGACGTCCGGACGATCGGCAGGCCCGAGCGTGACGTTCACGGCCTGGCCGAACGCCACCAGCTTCACCGGAATCAGCCCCTGATCGTGATAGCAGGCGATGACGACGTCGAACTCGCCGCGGCGGGCGCGGACGAACACCGTGTCGGCCGGAAACGGGCCGGAGACGTCGATGCCGCGCGTCGCGGCAGGCGCTCGATCGCCGGCGCGATCGCGCGCTTCCTCCTCGTGGCCGAACAGGCCGTGTTCGCCGGCGTGCGGATTCAGCCCGGCGACGGCGATGCGCGGCGGCGCTACGCCGAATCGCGGCAGCTCGCGCGCCGTCAGCTCGATCGTCGCCTCGAGCGACGCCGTGCGTCAGCGCGCGCGGCACGTCGGCCAGCGGAACGTGGACCGTCGCGAGCACGACGCGCAGCGCGTCGGAATAGAACATCATCGCGACGTGGCTGGCGATCCGGTCAGGTGCGCGAGCAGATCGGTGTGACCGTTCCACGGCAGGCCGGCGAGCCGGAACGCTTCCTTGTTGACCGGAGCGGTCGCGATCGCCTGCACGACGCCGCGCTGCGCGTCGCCAACCGCGCGGACGATGACGTCGTATGCGGCGCGGCCCGCGGCCGCGCTCAACACACCCGGTGTCGAACGTCGCTGCGATCGGCGCGCGTACAACACCGGCTCGCAGACGGCCGAGCACGCGCGGGTCGGCCGCCGCCGTCGCCGCAATCTCAGGACCGATGCCGGCGGGATCGCCGTAGCGCGTGATGGCGATCGCGGCGGTTTCATTCGAATCAGATTTCGATTGTCGATTCTGGATTGCAGACTGTCGCACTGACGCTGATCGAGCGACATGCCCGCACGATCCGCATCCACCGGTCCCAGCCGCCCGAGCCGCAGCCGGACGGGTTGTCGCAGCCGCCTTCGCTCGCCGCAGCCGCCGTGCACGACGCCCTTCGCGTTCGGCAGCTCGTAACGCAGGCAGCACTTCAGCCGGCCGCACAGGCCCGACAGCTTCGACGGATTGAGGCTCAGGTCCTGCTGCTTGGCCATCTTGATCGAGACCGGCTCGAACGACTGCAGGAACGTCGTGCAGCACAGCGGACGGCCGCAGCGTGCCGTAGCCGCCGAACATCTTCGCTTCGTCGCGGACGCCGATCTGCCGCATCTCGATGCGCGTCCGGAACTCCGCGGCCAGCTCGCGCACCAGATCGCGGAAGTCGACGCGCCCGTCGGCGGTGAAGATAGAACACCAGCTTCGAGCCGTCGAACGCCTGCTCGACCCGCGCCAGCTTCATGCCGAGGCCGCGCTCGCGGATCTTGAGCAGCGCGATCCGATGCGCCTCCTGCTCGCGATGCTGATGCTTCAGCCGCGCGACGATGTCCTCGTCGCGTCGCGAGCCGGACGACCTTCTGCGGCGAATCGTCGGCCGGCCGCCGCTTGGCGTCGAGCTGAGGAATGGACCGAACCACCGTGCCCATGGCGGTGCCGGCGTCGGTCTGCACGACCACGCGATCGCCAGGCTGCGGCCGGCACGTCGGCGCGTCGCCGGGCAGAAACGTCTGCGCCCGCCCGACCGGCGTCAGCTTGACGGCGACGAGCGGACCGCAATTCGGGGTGGCCATGGCTGACGCGTCAGAGCTGCAGGACCAGCCAGTCGGCGACGAGCTTGACGCCGGCGTTGCGCTCCAGCGCGGCCAGCGCCTCGTCGACTGCGGTAAACGCCTGCATGCCGCGCTCGCCCTGATAGACGCCCGCGAGCCGTTCGAGCTCCGGCTGGACGTCGGGGTTGGCGAGCACGCGAGCGTCGGCGCCTGTGGCCAGGACCTCCACATCGCGAAGCAGCGACGACATCGCCCGCAGGTGGATGGACAGCTGCTCGCGATCGGTCGCGCCGCCGCGCCGGTCTTGGCGAGCAGATCCTTCGCGCTCTCGAGCCGGCGCCCGGCGTCGCGGCGCCGACGACACCTGGCCGAGGACGCGCTGCGCGACGTCGCGCGCATCCACCAGCTCGCCGGCGCTCGCCTCGAGCGCGCGTCCGAGGCTGCCGTCCGCGGTCGCCGCGACCGCACGCGCCTCCGTCTGGCTGTAACCTCGCGCCGCCAGCGCCCGCGCGATGTCGCTCAGCGGTGAGCGGGCGGAAGCGCAGCTGCGGACAGCGCGATCGGACCGTCGGCAGCAGCATGTCGGGACGCGAGGTCACCAGCATGAACACCGACGAAGGCGGCGGCTCTTCGAGCGTCTTGAGCAGCGCGTTCTGCGCCGCCGCCACCAGCGCGTCGGCCTCGTCGATGATGACGACGCGGCGGCGTCCTTCGAACGGCCGGTACTGCGCGCGATCGACGACGTCGCGCACCTGATCGATTTTGATGTGCCGTTGTCGCCGGGCTCGACGCAGCATCACGTCGGGATGGACGCCGCGCGCGATCCGCGTGCACGCCGCGCAGACTCCGCAGGCATCGGACTTTGAACTGTGAACGTCCGGGTTCAGGCAGTTGAGCGCCTGGGCGACCGAAACAGCGGCGAGGCGTTTACCGATGCCGGACGGCCCGGCGAGAATCAGGCTCGGCGGCAGCGAATTGCCCGCGACCGATCGCGCCAGCAGATCGATCAGACGGTTGTGGCCGATGACGTCCCGGAAAGGCACGGTAGCGGCATGCTATCACGCGCTAACCGCCGCTCTTCTTCTTCGTGGGCGGCGTGCTGTCCTGCTTCTCCGACGCGTCATTCTTGCCGCCACCGAAGAGACGTGACCAGAAGCCGCGCTTCTTCTTCGGCGGCGCGGCCGGCGGGTCGTCGACCGCCGGGACCGACGGCACTCGCCGCCGGTCCCGCGCACGAACACATCGTCGGCATGCGGCGGCGGGGCCGCCGGTTTCTCGCCGGCGCCGAAGAAGCCGGCCAGCTTCGTCATCAGGCCGTGGGTCGGATGCAGATCGCAAATCGACGTCGGCTCGGTTCCGCGGGCGAAGTACTCGGTGTAGACCATCGACCGGTGCTCGAGTTGTCCGGTGGGGCTGACGACCTGCGCGTCCTGGCAGCCGTCGGTTGCGAAGCTTGCCCGACAGGCGGCAGACGTTGGCCGTGGTGATGCCAGCCGGCGCCTGGAGCCACTCGGGCTTGTCGCCGTGGGTCGCGACCTTCATGAACTTCGCCCACATCGGCACCGCGACGTCGGCGGCGAAGCCGCCCGGCAGAATCGTGTGCGGCTGATCGAAGCCGACCCACACGCCGGTGACCAGCTTCGTGCGTGTAGCCGACGAACCACGCATCGTTGAAGTCGTTGGTCGTGCCGGTCTTGCCGGCGGCCGGCAGGGTGAAGCCGAGGCTGCGCGCACGGTTGCCGGTGCCGGCGTTGATGACGTCGGCCAGCATCGAGGACATCATGAACGCCGTCGTGTCGCTGATCGCGCGCGTTGACGAGTCGTGCGATTCGTACAGCACGGTGCCGTCGAGGTCTTCGACGCGCCGGATGAGAATCGGCTGCGGCACCAGGCCGTGATTCTCGAACGCCGCATACGCCGCTGTCATCGACTGCAGCGTGACCTCGCCGGAGCCGAGCGCGAGCGACGGCACGCTCGGCACGTCGCCGACGCCCATGTTCTTCGCGTATCTGCACCGTGCGCGGAATGCCGACTTCCTGCAGCAGCCGCACCGCGGCGCGATTGCTCGAGGTGCGGAGCGCGGTCCGCAGGCTCATCGACGTCGCCGTCGAGTGCTCGTCCTCCGGCGTCCACGCGCCCTGCAGCGTGGCGATCGGACTCGTCGAGGTGATCGACCACGCTCGCCGGCGAATAGCCGGCTTCGAGCGCGGTGGCGTAGACGAACGGCTTGAACGCCGAGCCCGGCTGGCGCTGCGCCTGCACGGCGCGGTTGAAGTGGCTGGCTGTCGAAGTCGCGGCCGCCGACCATCGCTCGAACGTGGCCGGTGTCGGGCTCGAGCGCGACGAGCGCCGCCTGGAGCGGATCGGCTGGCACGGCATCAGCCGCCGTTTGCGGACCGGAGGCTTTGGGGTCCGCGGCTTTGGCGCGTGCGGCCGCGCGCCTTGCCTGCCACGCGCGCACGCTTCTCGTCGAGCGCCTTCAACTGATCGGCGACGGCTGTCTCCGCCGCCATCTGCGTCGGCATGTCGATGGTGGTGAACACCCGCAGCCCGCCCTGATAGACGCGCTGCCAGCCGAAGCGCTCGACGAGCTTCGCGCCGCACCTGCTCCTTGAAGTACTGACCGTGCGGCTCTTCCGATCGCAGCGTGTCGTGCAGCACCAGCTTCGACGCCCGCGCCGACTTCCAGGCGGCCTGATCGATGGCGTTCGATTCGAGCATCGCCTGCAGCACGATGTTGCGCCGCGCCATCGCGCGCTCGCGGCTGACCGTGGGCGCATAGCTCGACGGCGATTTCACGAGACCGGCGAGCAGCGCCGCCTCGGCCACGTTCAACTCCGACGCGTGCTTGCCGAAGTAGCCGCGCGCGGCGGCTTCAGCGCCGTAGAGTCCATCGCCGAAGTACACCTTGTTGAAGTAGAGCTCGAGGATCTGGGGCTTGGTGTAGATGCCGCTCGATGCGCGACGCGAGAATCAGCTCCTGAAACTTGCGCCGAAGCGTTTTGTCCGGCGTCAGGAAACTCTGACGCGCGAGCTGCTGCGTGATGGTGCTGCCGCCCTGCGCCATCCGGCCGTGACGGAGGTTGGTCAGCGCCGCCGACACGATCCGCACCAGATCGAAGCCGCGGTGATCGTAGAACCGCTGGTCCTCGATGGCGACGAGCGCATGCACGAGATTCGGCGAGACCTGGGTCAGCGGCACCTCGATGCGCTGTTCCTTGAAAATCGTGAACGCGAGCTTGTCTCCGGCGTCGAAGACCGCGGTGGCCTGATCCATGTCGCCGATTCGGCGAAGCGCCTCGACGTCCGGGAGTCCCGGCCTCAGGCTCGCCAGGAACCACAGGCTGCCGCCGAGGACAACCGCCGCAACCAGCGCGAGCGAAGCGAACGCCCCACGCACGAGCTGCGGATGCTGTTGCCGGGCGTTTCGCCACTGATACCGGAGGCTGGTCACTCGCTTCCTTACGTCGAAATCCATCAGTACTTTAGACGCTGCAACAGCCGCGCCACGGAAGTCCGTTTCGGCGGAGCCTTCACGAGGCGTGGCACCGCGGTTGCAACTTCAGGCAGCGGAGCCATTTGGTGCGCACTTTCCCGCGACTTGGTCTGGTCGGCGCTGTTCCACTTTTTGTCGGGGTGGCGTTTTTTACACCCCGGCTGGCCACATCGTCCGGATCTCAATCAGCAGCGCCACGGGCCCACCGTCCGGCCCGCGTCGACCGCGTGGCCGAGGACAACGGCGCCTCCGTAGACCTCCGCGGCAACGACGTCACCGAGGCGGTCGCGCGGTACTCGCTGGATCTGGCAGGAACTGAGTACGAGGTCCATTCGCCCCAGACCGAGCTTCCCCGTCTGCCCGCTCCCAAAAGCTGAGTCGGCGCGCGCCACTCGCATTATGATTGCCGCGACCGAACTCAGGAGCGGCATGCATGCGTCCTATCAAGTGGCTGTTTGTCCTGGTTTTCGTGAGCGCAAGCACTGGCGGCGTTCACGCGCAGCAAACCAAGTCGTTCAAGGCGCGCCTCTCTCCGGTTCCCATCGACGCATCGATGCTGGCAACGGTCGCCGGAGCCGGATCTTTGTCGGCAGTCCTCAACGGCAGCAAGCTGACAATCACGGGATCGTTTGAGGGCCTTCGATCGCCGGCCACCATTGCTCAGGTCCACAAAGGGCCCGTCCGAGGCGTTCGCGGTCCCGTCGTCACCGACCTCACTGTCGCGAAATCCGCGGATCCCACCAGCGGAACGATCGGCGCCACTCTGGATCTCACCGCGTTGCAGATCGCGGACCTCGAAAAGGGCCGCCTCTACGTCCAGCTTTCCAGCGAGAAGGCGCCGGACGGCAATTTGTGGGGCTGGCTTCTGCCACAGGAGAATCGACGATGACCGCTGAGCGATGGAGGATTGTGACGGTGCTTCCGCTGGCGCTGTCGGCGCCGCTCGCGATGACACTGCTCGCTCAACAACCGGTGCCCCGGGCCGGGCAGGGCGTGTTCACCGCCGGTCAGGCTGCCGCGGGACGCGCAGTCTACCAGGCGAGCTGCTCCAGCTGCCATCTGCCCGACCTCGCCGGCCGCAACGAGGCGCCGCAGCTCGCGGGCAACAACTTCATGAATACCTGGCGCGCACGCTCCACGCGCGACCTCTTCGAGTTCATCCAGTCCACGATGCCGCCCGCTTCGGCCAGCCTCAACGACGAGCAGTACCTCGCGGTCACCGCGTTTCTGCTCCAGGCCAACGGCGCTCCGGCTGGTACCCAGCCGTTCACGCCGACGACCGCGGTACCGATCGGCAGCGCGGCGACGGGAACGGCGCCGGCTCCAGCAGCAAGCGACGCTGGCGGCGGCGGGCGCGCGGCGGGCGCCGGTCGCGGCCAGCCTCCAGCAGGCGCCGGTCGCGGAGGCGCACCGGCCAATGCCGGGCCGCTCGGTGTGACGGTGGCCGGCACTGTCAGGAATTTCGTGCCGGTGTCCGACGAGATGCTCCGCGTGCAGGATCCGGCCGACTGGCTGATGGCGCGGCGCAACTATCAGGGCTGGAGCTACAGCCCGCTGACCCAGGTTACACGCGACAACGTGAAGGAACTGCAGCTGGCGTGGGTGTGGGAGATGAACGAGGGTCAGGGCAACGAGCCGAGCCCGCTCGTCCACAACGGCATCATCTACCTCACCAACCTGATGAACATCGTTCAGGCGCTCGACGCAAAGACCGGCGAGCTGATCTGGGAAAACCATCTCGGCCCCAACGCGCTCATCGGTCTCGCGGCGATGCGCAACATGGCGATGGCCGGCGACAAGGTTTTTGTCGCCACCACCGATGCGCGAATCGTCGCGCTCGACGCGCGGACCGGCAAGACGATCTGGGACACGCCGATCGCCGACCGCGCGAAGGGCTACGCCAACACCGCCGGTCCGATCGTGATCAAAGGCGTCGTCATCAACGGCCTGGTCGGCTGCGATCGGTACGGCAACGACGGCTGCTGGATCAGCGGCTACGACGCGAACACCGGAAAGCAGTTGTGGAAGTTCAACACCATCGCGCGCACCGGCATGCCCGGCGCCGAAACCTGGGGCACGCTCGCGGATAATCTGCGCATCGGCGGCGAGACCTGGATTTCCGGCAGCTACGATCCCGATCTGGACTCGACCTATTGGGGCGTCGCGCAGGCAAAACCATGGATGCGCGCGACGCGCGGAACCACCAACTTCGACAACCTGCTCTACAGCAGCAGCACGCTGGCGCTGCATCCGAAGGACGGCACGCTGGCCTGGCACTATCAGCACGCGCCGGGCGAATCGCTCGATCTCGACGAAGTGTTCGAGCGCGTGCTCGTGGACATCGGCGATCAGAAAGTCGTGTTCACGATCGGCAAGCCCGGCATCCTGTGGAAGCTCGATCGCCGCAACGGTCAGTTCCTCGGCTACAAGGAAACGATCTTCCAGAACGTCTTCGACTCGATCGACGCGAAAACCGGCGCGCCGTCGTACCGTCCCGATATCCTCGAACAGCAGACCGGCCAGTGGGTCGATGCCTGCCCGAGCACCGAAGGCGGTCACAACTGGCAGGCGATGAGCTACAACCAGCCGAACGGGCTGCTGGTGATTCCGCTCAGCCAGTCGTGCATGGCGATGTCGGGACGCAAGCTGGAAATGACCAACGGCTCGGGAGGCACCGGCGCGGATCGGCGGTTCTTCGAGATGCCCGGCAGTGACGGCAACGTCGGACGGCTGGTCGCTTACGACGTCAAAACGATGAAGGAGCTGTGGAGCCGCGAGCAGCGGTCGCCGTTCCTGACCGGGGTCATCACGACCGCGAGCGGCGTCGGCTTTGTCGGCGATCTCGATCGCACCTTCCGCGCCTTCGACGTCAAGACCGGCGAGACACTCTGGCAGACGCGCCTCGGCAACCACGGTACAGGGATACCCGGTGACGTTCAGCGTCGGCGGACGCCAGTACGTCGCGGTCACGACCGGCGCATCGAGCGGCGGCAGCCCGCGCGTCGTGCCGCGCACGATCGTACCGGAGGTCAAGTCGCCGCAAACCGGCAACGCGCTCTACGTCTTCGCGTTGCCCGACAAAAAGTAACGCCGCCTCAGCGCCGGCCGGACTGTATTTCCTTCGCCACTTTTTCCACGTCGGCCCAGACGCGGAGCAGGTTGCCGCTCCAGATCTTGCCGATCTGTTCCTCGGTGTAACCGCGGCGGACCAGCTCCAGCGTCACGTTGAAGGTTTCGGCGGCGCTGTTCCAGCCGTCGACGCCGCCGCCGCCGTCGAAGTCCGACGAGATGCCGACGTGATCGACGCCGATCAGTTTCACGGCGTAGTCGATGTGATCGACGAAGTCCTTGACCGTCGCTCGTGGCGCGGCGGGCCACTTGCGATCGATCTCCGCGAGCTTTTTCTGGAACTCGACGCGCCTCTCCGGCGTTAACGTATCGACGCCCGCGGTCGCGAAGCCGCCCCGGCCACCGCCACCGGTCGTCGCGGGAGTCGATACGCCTTCGACCGGACACGGAGCCGGTTCGGTGCGGGCACCTCGCCCCGCTCCGCCACCGCCGCCACGGCCGTTGGGCAGCGCGAATTCCTGCCGCAGTGCCGCAATCGCCGGGCCGCGCTCGGCCGGGTCGGCTTTCACATAACTGGCGAAGGCCACGATCTGCGCGACCCCGCCGTTGGTCTTGATCGCCATCAGCATCTCATCGTCGAGGTTCCGGCTGACGTTGGCGAGCGAACGTACGGCGGAATGCGAGGCGATCACCGGAGCCTTCGACAGACCGATCGCCTGCATCATCGAGCCCTTCGACGGATGCGAGACGTCGACCATGATGCCCCACTTGTTCATCTCCTCGATGACCTGCCGGCCAAGCGGTGAGAGTCCGCCCCACATCCACGTGTTGTCCGCCTCGCCGGTATTCGAATCGGCCAGCTGACTGTGGCCGTTGTGCGCCAGCGACATGTAGCGTCCGCCGCGTTGCCAGAATTCCTTCACGCGGCCGATGTCCGTGCCGATCGGGTAGCCGTTCTCGACGCCGATGACCGCGACCTTCCTGCCGCTCTTCGAGATGCGGACGACGTCGGCCGGTGTCAGGGCGAGGCCGATCTCGTTGGGAGCGATCTCCTCGGTGAAGTGGTGGACCGCGTCGAATTTCGCGATCGCCTGTTTGTAGGCCCGCTCGTAACCGGATGGCTGGAACGCGTCGGCGACCTGCGGCGGGTTGGACTGGCCGACGTAGACGATCATGAATGAGACGTCCATGCCGCCGGCCTTCATTTTCGGCAGGTTCACCTGGGTGGTCAGCGGCATCGTGTAGTTGCAGCCGCGCGTGAAGTGCTCCGGCTCGATGTCGTTGTGGGTGTCGAGCGTGATCACACGCTCGTGAATGGCGCGCGCGCGCGTCACCAGATCCTGTTCCTGCCCGGCGACGGTGATACTGGCCGCGATCGCCACCGCAATCCCGACGCTCGTTCTCATTCCCGACATCGAATCCTCCCGTGGCAACACCTCGCCGCCCGCGTCCGGTGTCATTCTATTCATCGCGGCGCGATTGAACAGCCCACACTTTTGTGGCGTTTCGCTGGCGGCGGTAGGCCCCGTCCTATAATTCGGCATGGCTCACGCGTCGGAGTTCGTCGAACAGGGCGGCGGCATTGCGTTTCGATACCGCCAGGGCATCCTCACCGTGCTGCTGGTCACGTCGCGGCGCGATCCCCACGACTGGATTTTTCCGAAAGGCCACATCGAGCCGGGCGAGCGCGCCGCCGAAACCGCACTGCGCGAAACCCAGGAAGAGGCCGGCGTGGACGGGACCATCGTTGGACCGGCCGGGACACCGCGGGAATACGACTGGAAGGGCGAACGCTATCGCGTTCAGTACTTTCTGATCCGCGCGACGTCGGAGTCGTCGTCTCCGGAAAACCGGAAAAAAGCGTGGCTGCCGATCGATGAGGCGCTCGATCGACTGACCGTCAAGGATCTGCGAGTGCTGCTGCGCGGGGCCGTGCCAACCCTGAAGGAACAACGCTGAATGCAACCCGACGTCGAAATCTACGACACCACGCTGCGCGACGGCACGCAGGGGCACGGCATCTCGCTGTCGGTCGCCGACAAGCTGCGCATCGCCGAGCGCCTCGACGCGTTCGGCGTGCACTACATCGAAGGCGGCTGGCCTGGCTCCAACCCGAAGGACATCGAATTCTTCCGCGAGGCGCAGCACCGGACGTTCCGCCACGCGCGGCTGGCCGCGTTCGGGTCGACGCGGCGAAAGGACGTCGCCGCGAAAGACGACGACCAGGTGCGGCTGCTGGTCGAAGCGGCGACACCGGTCGTGACGATCTTCGGCAAGACCTCGCTGCTGCACGTCCGCGAGGTGCTGCAGACCACGCTCGCCGAGAACGCCGCGATGATCGCCGACACCGTCACGTTCCTGAAAGCAGCACGGCAAGTTCGTCGTCTACGACGCCGAGCACTGCTTCGACGGCTTCAAGGAGGATCGCGCGCACGCCCTGGCGACGCTGCAGGCCGCCGAACGGGCCGGCGCCGACATCGTCGTGCTCTGCGACACCAACGGCGGGTCGCTGCCGTCGGAAATCGCCGAGATCACCGCGGCTGGTCCGAGCCGGGATCGGCGCGCGGATCGGCATCCACACGCACGACGACATCGGTCTCGGCGTCGCCAACGCGCTGGCCGCGCTCGAGGCGGGCGCGACTCACGTGCAGGGCACCATCAACGGCTACGGCGAGCGCACCGGGAACTGCAACCTGACCTCGGTCATTCCGGTGCTGCAGTTCAAGCTGAAACGATCTTCGGTGCCCGCCGAAGCGCTGGCCGTCGCTGACCGAGCTGTCGCAGTTCGTGGACGAGCTCGCCAACCTGCGGCCGAACCCGCGTCTGCCGTGGGTCGGCGCCGCGGCGTTCTCGCACAAGGGCGGCACGCACGTCAACGCGGTGTCAAAGGTCCTGAGCAGCTACGAGCACATCGAGCCGGCGCTGGTCGGCAACACCCGTCACGTGCTGATCAGCGATCTCGCCGGCCGCAGCAACATCGTGCTGAAGGCGCGCGAGCTCGGCTTCGATCTGTCGAACGATACGCCGGAGCTGAAGGCGATGCTGGCGACGATCAAGGAGCTCGAGCACCGCGGCTACGAGTTCGAAGCCGCCGACGGATCGCTGGCGCTGCTGATTCGTCGCGCCATGAGCCATGCGCCGACGCCGTTCACGGTCGACGCGTATCACGTGTCGATGCGATCGGAGGGCGCGGCGTCGGTGTGCGAAGCGACGGTCAAGGTACGCGTCGGCGACGAGCGCGCGCACACGGTGGCCGACGGCGACGGCCCGGTCAACGCGCTCGACGCCGCGCTGCGCGCCGCGCTGGTCGGCTTCTATCCGCAGCTGCAGAACGGTTCGGCTGACCGACTACAAGGTCCGCATCCTCGACTCGACCACCGGAACCGCGGCGACGACCCGCGTGCTGATCCAGTCGAGCGACGGCACGTCGGAGTGGGGCACGATCGGCGTCAACGAGAACATCATCGAAGCCAGCCTGCAGGCGCTGGTCGACAGTCTGGAGTGTGCCCTCACGCGCGTGCCGACCGGTGTATAGTGTCCGGCTTCAGCCGGACTGCCGATCGCCGAGCGACGTGGCGCGGCGCGGCCCTCTCAGGGCCGCGGGACGCAGGGCTGAAGGCCGGCGCCACAGCAGTCGACGGCGCTCGCGGTTGGCCGCTACGCCGGCCAGATGGTGCCGAGAACGCGGACGGCGTTGCCGCCGAGAATCTGCACAATCTGCGCGTCGGTGTAACCGCGACGGATCAGCCCTTCGGTGAGATCGAAGACGCGCTTCGCGTGATTCAACCCGCGGATCGTGATCGCTCCATCGCCGTCCTCGTGGTACTGATAACGCGAAAAATTCGGCTGGGTGCGCGGATCGAAACCACCGCCGTTGACCGCGTTTGGATTGCCGACCACGTCGAGATCGCTGCCGATGCCGATGTGCTCGAAGCCGACCAGTTTGCTGACATGGTCAACGTGATCCAGCACGTGTTCGATGGTCACCGGTTCGCTGCCGCGGACCATGAATCGGATCATCGCGATGCCCATCACGCCGCCGCTCGCCGCCATCTTCTGAATCGCCTCGTCGGTCTTGCAGCGCAGGTGCCCCGGTACCAGCGCCCGCGCGGTGGCGTGCGTGAAGATCACCGGCCTGGTCGCCGCCGCAAGCGCGTCGAGCGTGGTCTGGTCGCCGCAGTGCGACAGGTCCACCGCCATCCCGACCTGCTCCATTCGCTTCATGATCGAGAGGCCGAACACCGAGAGACCGCCGTCGCGCTGCTCGAGAAAGCCGCTGCCGATGCGATTGTTGAAGTTGTAGGTGAGCTGGGAGATGCGCTGGCCGAGTCCGAAGAAGAGCGGCACATCGTCCGGCGATCGAAAATGCGTCGAGTCCTGGAAGGTGAGCATCACGCCCACCTTCTTCTGCGCCTTCGCACGCGCGAAGTCACCGATGTCGTCGACGCGCGTGAACCAGTCGCTGTAACCGGCGAGAAAGCCGTTCCACTGCGCGTGAAAGCGGACCGCCTCCTCGAAGCTTCCCGCTCCGGCGCCGAGCGAAAACGAAGTGATGCCCGAGCTCTGATAGCGGGCGGCATCCTCCGCCGTGAACGTGCCGGGCCGCGACAGCCACTGGTCGATTTTTGGCGGCTTGACCGAGAAGTCGGGAAACTGAAACTGATTCAGCAGATCGACAACGACGGATGACTCGACCAGCCTGACCGCACGCGCCGAATACTGTGCGTTCGATTGCGCGAACACCTGATAGCGCCCGCGCAGCACCCCTGGAGCGCCGACCAGACCTGCCGCCAGCGCCCGGATCGCCGTGCGCCTCGTGACGGCGCTCACCGTCCGCTCCTGGGCTGAGCAGAGACAACGATGCGACCGTCTTTGATCACGTAACGGATTCGCCGGGTATTGCGGATATCGACGGACGGATCGGCATCGACTATCAGCAGATCGGCGACCCTGCCCGGCGCCACGGTCCCGCGCTCCTCGTCCACGCCGATGGCGTGCGCCGCGCCTTTCGTCGCGGCGGTGATCGCCTGCAACGGCGTCAGCTTCGCGCCGGTGACCATCACCTCGAGTTCCTTGTGGATCATCGGCAGCGGATCTCCCGGCGTCATCAGACTGTCCACGCCGGCGGCGATCAGCACCCCCATGTCCTGCGCGCGTTTGGTGACGGTGTTCATCCACGGCGTCCGCAGCGCGCTCATGTCGTCCCTGGCGGGTCCATCGGAGAAAATCCACAGCGTCGGGTTCAACGTGACGTCGTGATCCTTCATCGATTGCAGAAGCTGAGTCATCACCGGACCGTCGGCGGGCACTCCGGCAAAGTCTCCGCGCGCGCGTTTCTGGAACTCGCCACTCGCCGGCATCCCTTCCCAGACCAGATACGCCGTGTGCGCGAGCATCTTGACTCCGGCGGCGATGAGGTCGCTCGGCTTGGCCGGAAATACGGTCGAGTGAGCGATCAGGCGGACGTGCTGTCGTTTTGCCTCGTCTCCGATTCGCCGAACGGTCGGGCCATCGAGCGCGGCGTAAAGCTTGATCGACGTCGCACCTGCACCGCGCGCTTCGGCGACTGCGGTGACCAGGTCGGTGTCCGGCCGGATCTCGCGATTCCAGGGCGCATCGCCGGGCCGATAACCACGCGACGTCGACACCACGCGTGGGTCGGTGAAGAACTCGGGGCCGGCGAACAGCGCCGCGTAGTAGATCGAAGGCGATTCGATTTCGCCGACCAACGCGGCGCGCGACAAATCGCTGGTGTTCCGCAGATCGCTCGCCACGTCGTAGACCATCGTCACGCCGCCGTGAAGGACACGCTTCAATTGCTCGGCGCGCTCGTCCCACGGCAGGCCGGACAGGTGTACGTGCGCGTCAGTGAGCCCGGGCATGGCATACAGCCCGCGTCCGTCGATCGTCAGGTCCGCTGAGGCCGGCGGGCCATTGATCGCCGATACGCGGCCGTCACGGATCAGCACCGTGACCGCGGCGCGTGGTGGACCGCCATTGCCGTCGATCAGCGTGACGTCTCGAATCAGGAGCGATCCGCTGCCGGAATTCTGCTGAGCGAGAGTCAGCGCCGAACAGAGCATCGCAGTAAGCAGCGCGGCAGACGATCGACGCATCACACAGAACCCTCGCAGTCCGCGCGAAGGCGGACAGTGGACGAAATCCTCATCGCAGTCCGCCTGAAGGCGGACACTACAACGAACCCTTCATCGCGGTCCGCCTGAAGGCGGACACTACACGAATCCTTCATCAACGCGCGCGACCGGGTCCCCACAGGGCACGCCCCGGCTTCTTCCCGGTGTGCTCGCCATCCTTCAGGACCAGAACGCCGTTGACCAGCACATCCCTGACTCCGACCGCGTAGGCGTGCGGTTTCTCGAACGTGGCGGTGTCGGCCACGGTCAGCGGATCGAAGATGACGACATCGGCAAACATGCCAGGTTTGAGCTGGCCGCGGCGATCGAGGCCGAGGTTCGCCGACGGCAGCGCCGCCAGCTTGCGAATGGCGTCCGGCATCGAGAGCACGTGCTCGTCGCGCACGTACTTGCCCAACACCCGAATGAAACTGCCGTAGGCACGCGGGTGTGCCGATGACTTCAGGAAGACGCCCTCGGGAGCGATCGATCCTGCGTCCGACGCGAACGACACCCAAGGCAGGGCGACCTCTTTCTTCAGGTTGTCATCCGACATCATGAAGTAGATCGTGCCAACCCGCGACTGGTCCTCGAGCACCAGATCCATGATCGTCTCTTCTGGAGACTTCCCGCGCATCGTGGCGACCTCGGCGAGCGTCTTGCCGGTGAGCGGCTTCAGCGCCTCTGTCTTGAACTCGACCAGCAGGACGCGATCGGGCGAGCCGGTCGCGAGGTACAGGTTTTCCCACTTCTCGGTCGGCGTGCGAATCTCCTCGGCGATGCGCTTGCGCGTCTGCGGATCGCGTAGGCGCTTGTACAAGGCGTCCATGCCGCCGTCCTCGGCCCACGGCGGCATCGCCGCGTCGAGACCCGTACCACCGGCGGTATATGTGTACATATCCGCGGTGATTCGCTGCCCGCTCTTGCGTGCGACTTCGACCATGCCGATGACGGTGTCGAGCTTCGACCAATTCGACTGGCCGGCCGCCTTCAGGTGATAAATCTCCGCGGGCAGTCCAGCCTCACGGCTGATCCGGATCAACTCCTCGACCGCCTCGATCAGGCGATTGCCTTCGCTGCGCATGTGCGAGATGTACATGCCTTTGTGTTCAGCAGCAGCTTTTGAGATTTCGATCAGTTCCTCGGTGTTCGCATAGAAGCCGGGGGCGTAGATCAGCGCTGAAGCGATGCCCAGGGCGCCGTCCTTCATCTCGCGATGCACCAGATCGCGCATCGCCTGTAGCTGCGCGGTGGTTGCCGGCTTGTCGTCGAGGCCGATGACGTGCTCGCGGAGCGTTGCGGCACCGATGAACGACGCGAAGTTCGGCGTCACGCCGCGCTTCTCGAGGTCGAGCATGCCTTCGTGCAGCGTTGACCACTCGATGGGATATTTCAGATCGCCCTGGCCCGCGAGCCGGCGCGTCCGCATCGGCTCGGTGATCGGTCCCATGGAGTCGCCCTCGCCGAATATTTCGGTCGTCACTCCCTGCTTGATGTCGCTCATCGATCGACCGTCGGCCCTGAGCGCATCGTCGCCCGACATCATGTTGACGAATCCAGGCGCGACCGCGAGGCCGTCGGCCCGGATCGTTGCCTGCGCCTCGGCGTCGTGAAGATCGCCGACCGCCTTGATCGTGTCGCCGACGATCCCGACGTCGGCGCGGGTGCCCGGATCTCCCGATCCGTCGTAGACCGTTCCGCCGGCGACAACCACATCGAACCGGTCTTTCGGCGCCGGCGAGCATGCCCCGGCAGCCGCCGCGACCGAACCAGCCAACGCGAGCGTCAGGAAGCACCGCGCGGCTTGTCGCGTACGCGAAACAGTCATTCAGGCACCTTCACAGGGTCCGCATTCACGCAGCAGGTCTTGCCGCGGCAGCGGGCTTTCGGACAAAGCGCGCGCCGAATATTTCGACGACCGTCGGCTGACCGTCATCGTCCAGCACGAAGTTGACCAGTTCCGGGGCTCGCCATGCAGCGTTCCAGGTGGCGCGGAACGTGTTGTAGTGCCAGTGCGCGAGCGTCCCGACGAAGGCTGAACCGTACGCGATACGCAGCCGGCCCCCGTCGGCCGTCACGCTCAGTTCGCCACGCAGCGGATCGGCGTACTCGCCGGCAAGCCGTTCGAGCGGAACCGACGGCGTCGTGCCGGGCACGCGGCGGGCGTCCTTCTCGGCCTGTTCTTTCTCGGTCTGCTTCTGGAGGTTGCCGTACAACTCGAGAAAGTCAGCGCTCCAGTCCCGGCTCGACGACGGCGATCCATAGCGATCGAAGATCGAATACATCAACGCGTGGCGCAGCTCCGCGTGATCGCGGTTGGCGAGCACGTAGACTCCGAGGTGTTCGTCCCGAATCAGACCGTGGATCGCGACCATTCCGTCGATGCTGCCGGTATGAAAGTCCACCGCACGCCCGTGATAATCCTGCTGAAACCAGCCGAGGCCGTAGGTCATCCAGTGCGGCCTGGTCAGCCTCGTAGTCGGATACATGTCGTAAGGCGCGATCGTCTGAGGCGTGAACAGCTCCGCGAATGTCGCTTCCGACAGCAGCCGCTGTCCCGCCGGACCGATGCGTCCGCCGTTGAGCACGAACTGCATCCACTTCGACATGTCGCCGACGCTCGACCAGACCGCGCCCGCGGCCGCCACGGGATCGACGCTGGCGTTCTCGATCACGCGAACTTCTCCGTTGACGATGTCGTGCGGGGATGCGACGTTGGTTTGCCGTGACAGCGTGGCAGCGGTCGCGATCGTCCGCCGCATCCCGAGCGGCTCGAAGATGCGCGTGCGAATCATCTCGGACCACGGCTGTCCCGAGGCCGCTTCAATCACGGCTCCGGCAGCGGCGTACATGATGTTCTGATAGATGAAACTCGAACGTACCGGGTAAGCAGGATCGATGAGACGGACGCGGTGAAGGATCTCGTCGGTCGAGTTGTGCTGGCCGTACCACAGGTAGTCGGCATTGCCGAGGCCGGCGCGATGGGTCAGCAGATCGCGGACCATCAGCTCCCGAGTGACCGCGGGATCCTTGAGTTGAAACCACGGCAGGTACTTCGTGACCGGCGCATCCCAGTCGATTTTCTTTTCGTCCACGAGCATGCCGACCAGCGCCGCGGTCATGGCCTTGGTGGTCGAACCGATCGCGAAGAGCGTGTCCGGATCGACGAGGCCAGGCTTGCCCTTCTCGCGCACGCCGTAGCCATGCGCGAAAACGACTCGATCGTCCTTGACGACCGCGATCGCCAGACCCGGCACTCGCCAGTCCGCGACTGCTTTGGTGACGTACGCGTCAAAGCCGGCCAGCGGATCCGCCTGCGCCGTTACGAAACGGACCGATACGAGCGTGGTGCAGACGATGAGGAGCGCGCGACGCAGGACAGGGGGCATGGCGGGACCTTTCGCAGTGTCTAAGGACGCTCGATCTTCTTGATCGCCAGGTTGGCGTTCCAGGTCGCTCTTGGAATCTTCGTCATCTCGCGCAGCGCCGGCAAGGCCCGCACCGCGGGCGGTCCGATGTCACCGAGCGCGTCGGCGACGCTCCGAAGCACGTGCACGTTCTGGTCGGGCGCGCGCGCCGCGGCGATCAGCGCATCGATGGTCTCAGGATCCCTGAGCCGTCCGATCGCCTGTGCCGCCATCATGCGAACGCCGTCCCCATCGTCTCTCAGTCTTGCCACCAGCGCGTCGCGGGCGGGCCCCGCGGCAGCTCCGGCATTGCGCAGCGCGACGGCGGCCAGGCCCCTGACCACCTCGTCGCTGTCGGAGAGCGCACCCGACAGATCGTCGATGACCGCTCGCGACGGATGCGAGATCTGACCGAGCGACCACGCGGCAGCCTCCCGCACCTCGGGCTCGGAGTCGTGCAGCGCCGCATCCACCCGGCTTCGATCGGCAACGGAGGCGATCGTCCGATTGCCAATTGCTCTAATGGCGTCCGCCTCTTCACCGGTGACGTCGGTGTTCCGTGGCGCCGCAACGTTCGCGAGGATGAAGGTGTCGATGCCGAGGTTGTAGGCGGTCGCCGCGGGATTCTTGCCGACGCAGACGAACGTGAGGGTGTGGCGCCCTTTCGCGAGCGTCGCCCATCCGATCAGATGGTCCTCGGCGACGTAGGTTTCGGTGAAGTACGCATCGATTCTGCCGGTATCGCCGGTGTTGGCGCCGGGCTCGTGTTCCAACGCGTCGGCGCTCGTCGTGGACTTGCCGTCGAGCTCGGTTACGTAAGTGCCGTAGTCCGGGCTGTGCGCGAGCTGCGCCACCAGTTCGTAGCGGCCGTCTGCCGGTACGTCGAACGGAACCGTGATCTTCGAGCCCGGTCCTCTGGCTTCGAGAAACAGGATGTCCTTCGACCAGAAGACGTCTTTTTGCACGGACGCCTTGCCCTCCACGGCGGTCACATCGGCGAGTGCGTTCTCTACTTCGATCTGACGCGCGTTGCCGATCGGCAACCTGCGCGATCCGTAGGGCACCTTCGGCTGATCGCCGGCAATGCCGGCCTGATACCAGAACGCGACGCTGCTGAAGAGATCCGCCCGCTCCTCGAATCCGGATCGTACAGATCCATCGGTGTTGTAGGTCCAGCCCTTGTGCTCGATGTCGAGGCGGAACGAGGTGCGAAACGGAACCGGATCGACGATGTGCCAGCGATAGGCCGACATGCGCGCGCCGACACCGGTGCCATCGGCCACCGGCACGCCGGTGTAGAGGCCATCCGACAGGCGGAAACTCCACGCGTCGTTGAAATAGTCCTCGGTGCCGGTGCCCTCGATGCTCGGCCGCTTCTCGCCGTCGACGAAGAAGTGCTCGTCGCCTTCACCAAACCAGCCTGGTTGATTCTGCACCACGCTGAACACTGTGCCGACGTACTGACCGCGGCCTTTTACCGACAGAATCTCGTAGGGATGTCCCGGCCGCGCCGGAAGAGCCTGCCGATAGCGGGCGTGAAAATATCCGGTGTCGGCCGGCAGCGCCGGAACTTTTTTCCAGTCGACGTGAAAATACAGGTTGGCGACGCGCCGCCGGCCTTCATTGGTCACGGTGATCCGCACGCGGCGCCGAAACGGCATCTGCCAGTAGCTGTTGCGCGAGCGTCCGCTGGAACTGTCGCGAATCATCAGCGAGTTGACCGGCCGCTCGAATCCGTGGCCGACGCCGAAGAAGTCGCCGACCGGGCAATCGACGCTCGGAACTGAACTGCCGTCGTAGTAGACCCGCAACCGCAGGAGTCGCGGCCACGCATACTCGTTCGCGGCAACGGTGAACCAGATGTGCGTGACCACGCCCGGCCCGGTCAGATCGGCGAGGACGACGGTTTCGCCGGCAATCGGACGCCAGCTGTCATCGTTCGATTCATCATCGGGGTTATTGCTCGAGACGCGTTCGGCGACGAAGTCCTTCAGCCGCGTCAGATCCTGCGGGTCAGGCGCTCCGGCAGGCGTTTGCGCCACGGAGACCGCGCCAAGCGCGAGCAAAAGCATCAACGTCTTGAGCATCAGCAGTCCTCGTTGAGTCGAATAGTAAGGGAGTTTCCGCACGGCGCAGCCGCGGATCATGAAGCCGACTGCATGCGGCTACAATTCTGTGAGTATCCTCGATCCCTCGGCCCATCGATGCGATGCGGGAACGTGCGGAAGCGTTTGAGCGATTCGCGGCCAGGGAAGTCAGCGATCGACGTTCGTGACGGCACTAGACCGGCGCGACATCGCATCCGAGCTAGCGGGTACGTGCTACTGCGGCAGGTAGTGCAGCAGCTTGAGCACGTCGGAAAAGACTCCCATCGCTGTGACGTCGGCACCCGCTCCTGGGCCCTGGACGACCAGCGGTGTGCGTGAGTAGCGCTTGGTGGTAAAGGCGATCAGGTTGTCGCTGCCCTTGGCCGACGCCACAGGATGGCTCTTCGGAAATTCTCTCAAGCCGGCGCTCGCCTTACCGTGTTCGAGAATGCCGACGTAGCGGAGCACGGCGCCGCGCGCGGCGGCACGCGTGAGGCGCGACGCAAACCCTGCGTCGGCACCTTCAAACGCCGAGAGAAACCTCGGGGAGTACCGCCCGGTCGCGAGCGGCTTCGGCACCAGGCTCTCGACCTTCACCTCGTCGAGGTCCATCGCCAGGCCGATCTGCCGCGCGAGAATCAGCAGCTTGCGGGCCACGTCCTGGCCCGAAAGATCTTCGCGCGGGTCGGGCTCGGTGAACCCCATCGCGTGCGCGTCCCGGACCAGTGCGCTGAACGGGACACTGCCATCGAAGGTGTTGAAGAGATAACTCAGCGTGCCCGAGAGGATCCCTTCGATCCGGACGATCTCGTCGCCGCTGGCAATCAGATCGCGCAGCGTCGAGACCACCGGCAGCCCGGCGCCGACATTGGCCTCGAACAGAAAGTGACGTTTGCGCTGCTCGAGTTGCGCCATGAGCGTCGAATAGCGCGCCCACGGCAGCGCATTCGCCCACTTGTTCGGCGTGATGATGTGCAGGTTGGCGTCGATGAACGCCGGATACGCATCCACGATCGACGGTCCAACCGTACAATCCACCAGCGCCGCGTTGGTGACGTCCATCGCGGCGATGCACTTCGCGAACGCCGGCGGATTCATCACGTCGCGACCGGAGGCAAGCCGCTCCTTCCAGCGCGACAGATCTATCCCGCTCGGGTCGGCGACGAACCGCTTGCTGTTGGCGAGACCGACGACCGAGACTTCGAAGCCCCTCGATCGCAGATAGCGCTGTTGCTGCTCGAGCTGTCTCAGGACGGCGCCGCCGACGTTGCCGACCCCTACGACCGCCAGCGCCAGCCGCTTGTGCGTGCCAAAAAACCCTTCGTGGATCGCGTTCAGGGCGCGCTTCTGCTCCGCTCCGTCGATCACGCACGAGATGTTGCGCTCCGACGCACCCTGCGCGATGGCGCTGATGTTGATGTTCTGGCGGCCCAGCGATTCGAACACCTTGCCCGCTACGCCGGGGCGGCCTTTCATGCCCTCGCCGACCACCGCCAGAATCGCCTGGTCGTCCTTGACGTCGATGCGCATCGACTGCTCGTGGAACTCGAACTGGAACGCCTGGCGAATGGCGTCGATCGCCCGTTGCGCGTCGACGCTCTGAACGCCAAAGCAGATGGTGTGTTCCGACGATGCCTGCGAGATCAGCACGACGTTGACGCCGCCCGCAGCGAGCGCGCCGAACACCCGGCCGGCCACCCCAGGCACGCCGACCATGCCCGGTCCGCGCAGCGTCAGCAACGCCAGATCGCCGACCGAGGTGATTCCCTTGGCGAGCTTCCCGTCAGGCGTCCGCTTTGCCGCGAAATCAAGGTGCCCGGCGCCGCCGGGTTGAAGGTGTTCTTGATCAGAATCGGAATGCGCTTCGCGACAGCGGGGGCCATGGTTGACGAGTGCAGCACGGTGGCGCCGAAGTACGACAGCTCCATCGCTTCTTCGTAGGTCATGGTCGGCAGCACGAACGCTGCCGGCACCACCCGTGGGTCGGCGCTCAATACGCCATCGACGTCGGTCCAGATTTCGATGACCGATGCTCCGACCGCCGCGCCGACGATCGCCGCGCTGTAGTCCGATCCGTTGCGGCCGATGGTCGTCGTCTGACCGTCGTCGGTTGCGCCGATGAAGCCGGTGACGATCGGCATGGCGCGCGGTGAGTCCCTGAACAACTCAGTGAAATAGGCGCGGGCGCGACGATTGGTTTTCGCGAAGTTCACCGACGCTCGGGTGAAATCGGCGTCGGTCACCAGGAAGTCGCGCGCGTCCACGAACACCGCCCGCTCGGTCTCGCTCGAGGTGGCCGGCAACAATCAGCGCGGACAGACGTTCACCGAAACTCGCGGTCATGTCGAGGGCGCGCAGCGGACAGTGGCGGAGGAGGTGGACGCCCTGGAGCGTGCTGCGCAGCTGGTCGAGCAGCGCATCCACCTGCGGCGCGGCTGCGGAGCCGCCGGCGCGGCGCGATCAGGCGCCCGACCGCGCCTCGGTGCCGCCGCGCGATCTGCTCGAGCAGCGCTTCGTAACGCGAATCGGCGCGCTCGGCAAGCCGCGCGCATTCGAGCAGTTGATTGGTGACGTCCCGGAAAGCGGAAACGACGGCGATGACCGGCTCGCGACGTCGCGCGTCGGCCAGAATTCGACCGACACTGCGAACGGTGGCGGGCGTCGCCAGCGACGACCCGCCGAATTTGAGGACTCTCACGCGTCGTAGTTTAAAGCTGTTTCACCGCCACTGCGGTCGTGAACGGCTTCAGTGCTTCCCGGCCGCTTTCACGCTCACCGCGATATGCGCGTTGGACCAGCAGCACTGGAAACCGCCGCCGCCCTGGCCGGTGGAGTCGTTGCTCTCGAGGCGCAGGATGTAGTCGCCAGGCGCGCTGAAGGTGGCGTTGACGACCGCCTTGCCATCGGCCTTGCCGACCGCCGGCTTCTCCTTGTCGAACTTGACGTCGCCGGGGCCGCGGAACTTCGACCAGATGACGCCGATCGGCGGCGGCGGCGTGAACTCTGGGGCGGCTCCGGCGGCGCGACCGCCGCCAGCAGCGGCATCACCGGTCGCCGGGGATCCACCACGTGCGGCTGTGGCTCCTCGTCCCGCGGTCGCCGTATCGCCGGCCGCTGCGTCACCGCCGGCGGCCGCGGCACCTCGTCCAGCCGCACCGCGTCCGCGTCCACGTCCGGTACGCTCCGGGATGTTCTGCTTTGGGCCTTCATCGGTCACCCAAACGGTAATCGGCGTCGGCACACCGACGGTGGCCGTGTAATTCGCCGCGATGCCGTTCGGCGGCCCAGTGAACGTCTTCCCGTTGGGGTCGAATTTCACCTTCGGCGGCGTGTTCTTGCTCGCCGCGTCCTCGTACGGTTCGAGGATGTAGTCAGCGTGTGTGTGGAGCACGATCGTGTTCGTGAAGCCGTTGGCCACGATCGTCCACGTCATGTTGCCGGGAAAGTCTTTCGGCACGCCGATGGTGAACACGCCCCAGCCGCGGCCAGGATCGAAGTGGGTCGGCTGACCCTGGTCGGGGTTGCCGGGCTCAATCCGGTTATTCGGTCCGGGCGGAATGTCGAACGACTGTTTCATGTTGCGGTTGAAGTAGCCGAGCATCAGGCGGATGCTGCCGTCCTTGTCGTAGTACCAGCCTTCGAACGCAGGCGTCACGCTCGACCCTTTGTCGCGAATCGTTGGCGTCAGCGGCAGGCCACCCGGGGTCTGGCTCACGCCCTGGGGCGCCGCCGGGGCGGCTGCCTGTTGTCCAGCGCCGACGAGCGTGCTGCCCGCCGCGCACATGATCAACGTCCCGATGGTGGCGACTCGACGTCCGCGCATTTCCTCTGCTCCCTGGTTCCGAAAAAAAGGCGCCGTCCGAATCCGGACGGCGCCTTGACTGTTTTACGACCGCGTCGCTCCGCTGAAGCCTCGCGCTACATCGCTCGAGCGTTCGAGTCTCGCGCGACCGTTACTGCTGCTGCCGGTCGCCGGCCGCCGTCGACGTGACGGTCTTGGCGGCGCGATTATCCTTCTCGATCTTGAAGTCCGCATCGTTGTAGTAGGTGATGTTCAGCCAGGCGTGGCCCATCTCGTCCACAGTGCGGTCGCCCCAGCCGACCCACTGATTCGGGTCGGGGTTGGACTTGTTGGCCTTGGTGTTGTCGTACCACGCCAGCAGGTGGATGATCGTGCCCTTGGGCAGCAGCGGCGCTGCGTCATCGGCGTAGATGTACATCGTCATCCAGTTGAAGTTGAAGTCGGTCACCTGGCTGAGCATCTCGCGGCGGCCGTCCGGGTAGAGCGCTTCCATCGACATGCCCTTGCCGCGCAGGTGCATGTGCGCCTGGAAATTCTCGATGCGGGCGTTCTGCTTCAGCGTAATGAAACTTTCGGTCGTCGTGATCTGGTTGGGCGCGATGTCGAGGCCGCGCGAGCCGGGGACGTTGCCCGAGAAGGAGTTGAACAGGCCGAGCACTTCGCGGTGCTTCGGCTCCTCGCCCTTCGGGTAGAACCACACGGCCAGCTCGGTGGCCGCGGTGACTTCCTCGCCGACCGCGTGGTAGTGCATCTCCCACACGATTTTCGAGCCTGGCAGCATCAGGCGGCCCGAGTCAGGGCGCATCTCGTCGCCGTTCTTGCCGACCGCCCACTCCATGAAGAGGCCGTCGCCGGAGACGTTCGGATCGTTGGTGAAGAGCGCCGGGTCCATGTCTTCCGGCTGCTGGAGGCGCGCCAGCGCGTGATGCGTGATCTTGCGCGAGTTCTTGCCGACCGGGCGAATCTCAATCGCGCGAACCCAGCGCGGCTCGGTGAGGCCGGTCGGCCACCGTCGGCCGCCACCATGCGTCGGTCGCGACCGCCGGCATCGTGTACTCCGGCGACTTCACGATCAGATCTGGGCTCGCCGTACTTGTTCGACATGCTCCAGCCACTCTGGTCGGTCCACACCTTCGCGGGTGGCATGTCTTTCGGATCGCCCTTCTGCGCGCCGTCAGCGACCCATTTCTCGATGATGTCGATCTGCTCGTCGTTCAGCGAGCGATCGTTCTTGAAGTGCTGGATGCCGACCGTCTTGTCGATGTGCCAGGGCGGCATCTGGCGCGAGCTCACGCGCGCCGCGATCGACTTGGCCCACGGCCGTGCCTCTTCGTAGGTCTGCAGCGACATCGGCGCCATGTTGTTCGGCCGATGGCACGACTCGCACTTTTCCTGGAAGATCGGCGCAACGTCCTTCGTAAACGTTACGGTCGCTTTGTCCGCCGCTCCAGCGGGGACCGACGAAACGAGGAGGGCGCTGCACGCCAGCGCCGCAGAAACACGCAACATCACGGGCTCCTTTCAGACGACTTGCCGATCGAGACACTCGTCAAGAGTGTCCAGCGGCCATAGTATCGGCTAAGCGCGACTGATTTGTACCCCAAGCATGTGTCTTCTATTGTCTTTGCAACCAAGCGTGTGTCGTCCATTGTCACTGGACGCAGGTGCCGGAGCGTCGGGATCGAGATGCCGAGTTACATTCCGCCTGGATTTACACGCTCGAAGATGCGCTCAACCCTGGCCGCGCATTCAAAGGCGTTGGGGTTCAGCGCCGGTTGGGTCCTGTAACGAAATCCAATTTTTCCGCACTAGTTTGAGAAAGAGTACGCGAAATAGGACTGTAACGTACTTATTGTTCGTTGGAGGGTTGACAAAGGCACCAGCCAGCAGGTATAAATGGTTGGGCAGCAGATAAACGGCAGACAAAAGACAGCATCATGGATAACTCGTTGCAGATTGTCGGGGCCAGCACGGTCACTCGGGATATTGAGCAAGAGGTCGTCTACGCTTCGCGTTCGGAAGCGAAGGTTCTGATTACCGGAGAGAGCGGAGTCGGGAAGGAAATCGTCGCGCGGATGATCCATCAGCGCAGCCGCCGTGCGCACATGCCGCTGGTGACGATCAACTGCGCGGGCGTTCCCGACTCATTGCTGGAGTCCGAACTCTTCGGTCACGTACGAGGCAGCTTCACCGACGCGTACCGCGACAAGCGCGGCTGGCTCGAGCAGGCCCAGGGCGGGACGATTTTCCTGGATGAAGTCGGCGAGATGAGTCTGCGGATGCAGGCCCTCCTCCTCAGGTTTCTCGAGAACGGCGAGATCCAGCGCGTCGGTTCGGAGCGCGTCGCGTCGGTCGTTGACGTGCGGGTGATTGCGGCCACGAATCGAAATCTGCTGGCGCGGGTTGGCGAGCAGAGCTTCCGCGAGGATCTGTACTACCGCCTCAACGTCATCCACGTGGCGATTCCGCCGCTGCGGGAGCGCAAGGAAGACGTCGCTCCACTGTTCGGACATTTCTTCCGCACGTTCAGCAAGCAGTACAGCGTCCCTCAGCCGACGATCGCGGAGGACGCGATGCGACAGCTCACGGCGTATCACTGGCCCGGCAACGTCCGCGAATTGAAGAACGTCGCCGAGCGCCTCGTCGTTCGAAGCCAGACCGGCTTGGTCACCATCGCGGAGCTGCCGAGGGAAATTTCCGGCGGACACCATGCCAACCTGGCGGCCACTGCTGGCAAGGTGCCCGCGAAGCGGACCGCAGACATCCTGCTCGAGCGCATGAGCAACAATGGCGAGTCGTTCTGGTCAGCGGTCTACGAGCCGTTCATGCGGCGGGACATCACGCGAGAGGACGTTCGCGCGATTATCAGCAGGGGTCTGGATCGGACGCGGGGGAATTACAAGGCGCTAGTGGTGAGCTTCAATCTGGAACTGGACGACTACAAGCGCTTTCTCAGTTTTCTCCGAAAATACCAGTGCCATATGCCGTTTCAGCAGTTTCGAGCGGCGCGCGTTCGTCTGACGGACGAAGCACCGGCTGAAGAACGTCTCTTGGCGAAGGCCTGACCGGACGCCTGGCGACGGCAGCTTTCACCATAGCCTGAAGTTCGTCTGACTCGACAGGACCAGCAAGATAGTAAGCGCCGAAGCGGTAGGCTTCAGATTCGCTGAACACGTCGGCCGCGTTGTCCACCACGATGGCCGCGACGTGCGCGCAAAACGACTGCGTGTACGACACCAGGTGCAACCCGTTGTAGGCCTTCAGCCGGCGATTCGTAATCAACAAATCGAATTGCTGCTCGCCATGGAGGAGCATCTCACGCGCAACCTCGAAGGACTGTGCGTGAGTTACCTGATGGCCAGTCCGACGCAACAGCTCGAAGTGCGCCGCAAGGACCCGGTCGCCTCCGTCAACGGCTAGGATTGTCATCGACTGCATACTCCCTGGGTGACCCCTGTCTTGGACCCAGCGTCTCTAGTAGATTGCTTTAATAGATTGCAATTACTGAACCACACGCTTACGGTGCTTTAGGGTCGTTTCAAATGTGTAAACGTCAGCATGCTGACACTCAGCGTGTAATGTCTACTCCCTACACACTTGGATGCAGGTCGAAAGGCCGACTGAAATCTGAGTCTGGAAGAACTTGTGAAACCTTGCCAGGGACCCGTCAGAGCCTCTGAGGGGCGGAAACGCGGGGAAAAACGAAAAGACCGGGCTGTCACTCCCGGTCAGACTCGAGCGTTTTGATGTGGTGTTGGCGGGGTCGACGGGACTCGAACCCGCGGCCTCCGGCGTGACAGGCCGGCGTTCTAACCAACTGAACTACGACCCCAATAGAACTGATGAATTGCAGATTTCAGATTTCAGATTTCAGATTGAAATTTCAGAATTGACATCTGAGATCTGAAGTCTCGAATCTGAAATGTCAGATTTCTGAGTGGGCGGTACAGGATTCGAACCTGTGACAGCCGGCGTGTAAAGCCGGTGCTCTACCACTGAGCTAACCGCCCGGCCTGACCTATCGCGTTCCGGCTGCCCGCCAAAACGCACCATTATACGTTGCCTTCAACGCGAGCAGCAACATCGCGACCAACAGGCCGACGACCGCGCGGTACTCGCGATTCGCCATCGCCTGCGCCAGGCTGAACCGTCGCGTGGACCCTGCGTGCGCGCCGCCGCGACGTCCGCTGCGGTACAGGTCGTACTGATCGCCGAAGGTCCGCCGCAGAAACGCCTCCTCGCTCTTGATCGCCGCCGTCAGCGTCGCCGCCAGATACGACCGCGATGACGACCGCGACGATCAGGCTGCCGGACGCGATCGCGAGGCCGACGCCCATGATCGACGACCCGACGTACAGCGGATGCGCGACCCAGCGATACGGGCCCGACGCGGTGACCTCGCGCGACTTGTTGAGGTGGCCCGCCGCCCAGATCGCGAAGCGCTTCGCCAGCCGCCGCGACCGCCATCCCGGCAGCGAGCGATCGTCCGCGTCGGCTGCGCGAGCCACAGCACCAGCGCGCCGAACACGAAACCGAGCGTGACGCGCAGGCGCGCCAGCACCGCGATCGAGCCGCCGGCAGGACCGGTCGCGCTCAGCCACGACGCGCCCGCCGCCGCCAGTCGCCGCTCGACCGCCGCGATCACTTCGTCGACCTCGATGTCCAGCAGGCACATCCGCTCGAGCCGGCAGCGGCGCAGATGGTGACACTGACAGATCGCGTCGCGCGACACCGTGACGTCGTCCGGCGACCAGCGGTCCGTTGCGCGCCGGACGCGTCGGCCCGTAGATGCCGACGATCGGCGTGCCCGACGGCCGCGGCGATGTGCGTCGGCCCGGTGTCGCCCGACACCATCAGCGCCGCGCCGCGCGCCAGCGCCACGAGATCGGCGATCGTCGTCTGCGGCGACAGCATCGCCGCGCCGCCGGCGGCGCCGACGACCTCGCTGCGCGAGCGGCTCTTCGCCGGGCCCCCACAGCACGACCGACTTCAGGCCGTGCCGCTCGCGCAGACGCGACGCCACGGCGGCGAGACGCGCGGGCGGCCACCGCTTGTTCGGCCACGCGGCGCCGGGATTGAGCAGCGCGTAGCGTCCGCCCGCCTGCTCGCGCAATCGCGACGCACGGCCGGCGAATCGACGCGCTCAATCGGAAATTCCGGCGGCGCCGCGCGGCACGCCGAGCTGCTCGAGCATGCCGAGATTGATCTCGACGACGTGACGCGTCTCGCGCGGATCGTACATACCGCCGCGGCCGGGATCGTACGACCTCGGTGTAGAACAGGCCGCGCGAGCGCGCTCGCGCGCGTAGCGCGCCGCGAAGCCGATCACGCGCGGCGCGCCGGAACGCTCGCGCGACGAGCGCCGACTTGAGCAGCCCCTGCAGATCGATCGCGACGTCGTAGCGCGCGCAGCTCGCGGAGCGTCGCAGCGACATGCCGCCGACGCAACGATCGTCGAGGACGAGGCGACGATCGATGACCGGCACGAGATCGAGGATCTCGCGGTGCTTCGCGCTGACCAGCCAGTCGATTCGCGCCGACGGAAACGCGCGGCGCAGCGCGGCCGCCACCGGAATCGCGTGCACGACGTCGCCGAGCGCGCCAAGCCGAACGATCAGGAAGCGATCAGTCACCAGTCGTCAGTCTGTCAGTCGTTGTCGCGGATGCGCGCAAGCAGATCGCGCGTCGCGTGTGTCTTCGTCGTCGCCGACGATGGCGGTCCGGCCGCCGTACGCAACCGTCACACGCCCGCTCGGGGACGGTTTCGACCGTGTAGTCGGTGCCCTTGCAGTGCACGTCCGGCTTCAGCAGCCGCAGCAGACGCTCGACGTCGGCATCGCCGAACACGACGACGTAGTCGACGCCACGAAGCGCGGCGACGAGCTCGGCGCGATCCGACGCCGGCAGGATCGGGCGACCCGGTCCCTTGAGCGCGGCAACGGACCGATCGTCGTTCACCGCGACGATCAGGCGATCGGCCTCGGCGGCGCACGCCTGCAGATAACGGACGTGGCCGACGTGCAGCAGATCGAAGCAGCCGTTCGCGAACGCGACGGTTCGGCCCGCGGCGCGATCGCGCGCCACCGCGGCTTCGAGCTCGTTCTCGGACAGGATCAGGCCCACGCGGATCTCAAACCAGGCGATCGACGGCCTTGCGCCGGACCTTCCTGCGACCAGGCTCGGCCGGTGCGTCGTGATCGGTCGTCACCGCGTCGGAAAGCTCGCGGGCCGAGACCGTGGCGGTGCCGCGTTTCATCACGACCAGGCCGCCGGCGTAGTTCGCCAGTCGGGCCGCCTCGTAGAACGAGCCGCCGGCTGCCAGCGCCAGCGCGAACGTCGCGATCACCGTGTCGCCGGCGCCGGTGACGTCGGTCACTTCGTCGGAACCGAAGATCGGCACGTGCACGGTCGGCTGCTTCGGCTGAAACAGCGCCATGCCGCGGCTGCCCCGCGTCACCAGCACGGCCTGCATTCCGGTCTTCCGCAGCAGCAATCGTCCGGCCCGTTCGAGCGCCGCCGGGTCGTCCTCGATCTCGATGCCGAGCAGCTGCTCCACCTCGGACTCGTTCGGCGTGCAGGTGGTAAGGCCGCGATAGTCGAGCAGTCGATACCGCGAGTCGATCAGCACGGGAACCGGGCGCCGCCGCCCGCGGCGCGCCAGCAGACGCCGGATGGTGGCGGCAAGCGCCGGCGTCACCAGCCCGGATCCGTAGTCCGAGAGCACCACGGCGTCGCAGGTCTCGAGCGCCGGCCCGATTTTTTTCGCCAGCGTCGAACTGACTACCTGGTCGAGCGGCCAGCCGCTCTCGCGATCGATACGCACGACCTGCTGCGTGCGGCGTGCACGCCGCCAGCCAGGATGCGCGTCTTCACCGGCGTCCGATAGCCGCGGGTCCGCACGACATGCGTCTTCTCGACGCCGCGGTGGAAGCTCGACAGCAGCCGGCCGCCTTCCGCGTCCGAGCCGACCAGACCCACCAGCCTCGCGCGCGCCGCCGAGCGCCGCGACGTTGTTGGCGGCGTTGCCGGCGCCGCCAGCGACCATCTCGGTGTGTCGTAGCGCAGGATCAGCACCGGCGCCTCGCGCGAGACGCGGGCCACCTCGCCGTAGATGAACTCGTCGGCGATCAGGTCGCCGACGACCAGCACGCGCCGGCTCGAAAAGCCGTCGACCAGCGCGAGCAGCCGCTCCTGGCGCTCGGCTTCGCCGGGCAATGGATGAACGGATCGGGCAATCAGCATCTGGTCTCTTTGTTTCGGTAGAACTTTGTTTCGGTAGAACTTTGTTTCGGTAGAACTTTGTTTCGACAGATCTTATCGCGACAGAATCCAGCTGGCTGCCGCTGCGAGATTGTCGACGACCGCGTCAGCAGCCACGCCTGCGACTGGATGCGCCTCTTCGCCGGCGCCAACGCCGGTCCGTACCAGCATGCCGCGCCCACCCATCGCGTGGCCCAGCGCCACGTCGATCCAGCGGTCACCGACCATGAACGACCGCGCCGGATCGAGTCCCAGATCGGCTGCCGCGCGGTCGACGAGCGCGCGCCCCGGCTTCCGGCAGTCGCACTCGCTGGCGAACGCCGCGACCCGTCCGTCGGGATGGTGCGGACAATAGTAATACGCGTCGACGTGCGCGCCACCCGCCGCGAGACGGGCTGAAATGGCGCGATGAGTCTCGTCGACGAACGATTCGGTGAAGATGCCACGCGCGACGCCGGATTGATTCGTGATCACGACGACCGGAAAGCCGGCGCGGTTGAGCATCCGGATCGCAT
The DNA here is from genome assembly GCA_963711765.1 of uncultured Acidobacteriota bacterium. Lineage (GTDB taxonomy): Bacteria > Acidobacteriota > Vicinamibacteria > Vicinamibacterales > CAVVIG01 > CAVQFC01. The sequence continues at coordinate 500,346 of CAVQFC010000003.1, forward strand.
CAACGGTCCATGGAAAGAAGGCGATCTTGTCGATGGCATCGAGGTAGCCGACGTCGTCGATGATCGTGCCGTCGCGGTCGAGGAAGACGGCGGGACGCAGCAGCCGCGACGCACCCGTCACAGCGTCCTGCGGGCGGCGTCGAGGACCTTCGCCGGAGCGACGCCGCGCATGCAGCCATGGTCGAGCGGACACTCGCGCAGCATGCAGGGCCGGCACCAGATGTCGTGCGTGAGCACGACATGGGCATCGCCGAGCGGACGGGTCGCGCGTTCGTCGGTCGGGCCGAAGACGGCGGTCACGCTGACGCCGGCCGCCGCCGCCAGATGCATGGCGCCGGAATCGTTCGTCACGAGGGCACGGCAGAGCGACAGCACGCCCGCGAGCGTCGCCAGATCGGTGCGTCCGATTACGTTCAACAACCGCCCGCCGCTCGATGTCTTCGCCACCTCGTGACCGGTACCGGCGTCGGCGGCGCTACCGACCATCACGGACGCAATACCGTCTGCCGCGAGCGACGAGGCCAGTTCGGCGAACGATTCCGACGGCCATTTCTTGGCGCCACCGTACGCGGCGCCTGGAGCCAGCGCGACCAGCGGCGCGCGGCCGTCCCAGCCGGCGTCGATCAATGCGGTCGTCGCCGACTCACGCGCGGCGCTCGAAACAGTGACTCTGGGCTCGTTCGATCCGTTCGCGAAGCCGAGCGCGTGGACCAGATGCTGATAGTAGGCCACCTGATGAATTCCCGACGGCGGCGCTATGGCACGCGTCAGGAACCGGCGGCGCCAGTGGCCGCGATAGCCCCAACGTTCGCGATTCCGGCGCGGCTCGCGATCAAAGCGGAATGGATCGAGTTGGGCAGCAGCAGCGCCGCGTCGAAATTCCGGCCGGCGAGTTCCGTCCCCATCTCCTGCCAGGTGGACGGGTTGATCATCGACGCCGCCCGCGAGAGCACGATGGTGTCGTCAACATCGCCGACCATCGCGAACAACGGAGCCACCGGCGAGCGGGCGGCGATCGTGATGTTTGCCGCCGGCAACGCTCGCCGCACGTCGGCGATCGCCGGCAGCGCCATGACGGCGTCGCCGAGCCAGTTCGGCGCGAGGATGACCACTCGGTTCACGATCCGGTTCGCGCTGCGGTTCATGGTGTAATACGTACGTGAAGCCCGTCAGTGACGAGCGTAGCACGGCGCGTGATGAAGATCGCACTGCTGCAGATCAACCCGACTGTCGGCGATCTCGCCGGCAACGCCGGCCTGATTCTCGACGCGCTTGCGCACGGCGCACGCTGCAGGCGCCGATCTCGCCGTCACGCCGGAGCTCGCGCTCGTCGGTTACCTGCCGCGCGATCTGCTGCTTCAGCGCCGGCTTCGTGCGACCGCAGCTGGGAGGCGCTGCAGACCCTCGCGGGCGACGCGGCGGAGCTTCCGCCGGTTCTCGTGGGCCTGCCCGAGCCGAATCCATCCGACGAGGGTCGGCCGCTGTTCAACACCGCGGCGCTGCTGCGCGGCGGCACAGGTCGAGCATCGCTTCCGCAAGGCGCTGCTGCCGACCTACGACGTCTTCGACGAGGATCGCTACTTCGAGCCGTTTCACGGCCCGCAGGTGCTCGATCTCGGCGGCACGCGGATCGGCATCAGCATCTGCGAGGACATCTGGAACGATCGCGATTTCTGGAAGCGGCGCCGCTATCACCACGATCCGGTCGAAGAGCTGATCGATGCCGGCGCCACGGCGATCGTCAACCTGTCGGCCTCGCCGTTCTCGGCCGGCAAGCACGTCCGGCGCGAGGAGATGCTCAGCAGCATGGCGCGCAAGCACCACGTGCCGGTCGCCTACGTGAATCAGTTCGGCGGCAACGACGATCTCGTGTTCGACGGCCGCAGCTGCGCCTTCAACGCCGACGGCGCACCGATCGCCCGCGGCCGCTCGTTCGACCCCGACGTCGTCATGTGCGATCTGGCGGCCGCGCGCGCCGATTGCGCCGCCGTCGGACATCGGCGTCGAGTCCGAAATCTGGCGCGCGCTCGTCCTCGGCACCGCGACTACGTCCGCAAGTGCGGCTTCTCGAGCGTCGGTGCTCGGCTTGTCCGGCGGCATCGACTCGGCGCTGACCGCGGCGATCGCCGTCGAAGCGCTCGGCGCCGGACAACGTGCTCGGCGTCCTGATGCCGTCGCCGTATTCCAGCCGGGGCAGCATCGACGATGCGCGCGAGCTCGCGGCGAAATCTCGGCATCGAGACGCTGACGCTGCCGATCGAACCGGCGATGCGCGCGATGGAGGCGACGCTGCGCGATGCATTCGCCGGTCAGCCCTCGAGCGTCACCGAGGAGAACATTCAGGCGCGCATCCGCGGCAACCTGCTGATGGCGCTGTCGAACAAGCGCGGCGCGCTGCTGCTGACGACCGGCAACAAGTCGGAGCTGTCGGTCGGCTACTGCACGCTCTACGGCGACATGTCCGGCGGCCTCGGCGGTGATCGCCGACGTGCCGAAGACGATGGTCTACCGCGTCGCGCGGTGGCTGCAACGCAGATCGTGGCGCGCGGTGATTCCGGAGGCGAGCCTGACCAAGGCGCCGTCGGCGGAGCTGCGGCCGAACCAGACCGATCAGGATTCGCTGCCGCCTTACGAGGTGCTCGACGACATTCTGCAGCGGCACATCGAGCGGCACCAGCCGGCTGAAGAGATCATCGCCGCCGGCTTCGACGCCGACACCGTCCAGCGCGTGCTGCGACTGGTGCGGCTGGCCGAGTTCAAGCGCAAGCAGGCGGCGCCCGGACTGAAAGTGACCGACCGCGCGTTCGGCACCGGCTGGCGCATGCCGATTGCCGCGAAAACATAGCCGTTTCCGACTCGCCGGCCTCGCCGGCCTCGCCGTCCCGCTGCGCTGACGGAAACATCCCCGGCACCGAATCCGCCGCCGGGCCATCGTCGCGCCAGCGGCGGTGCATCCACAGCCACAGCTCCGGATGGCGGCGGACGTACATCTCGAGCACGTCGGTGCAGCGCTGCGTGAACTCGCGGACGGCGTCCTCGGGCTCGCCGGCGGGCGGCTCGACCGGATGCTCGTAGATCATCCGATACCGGCCGCCCTGGAGCGGCAGCGCGAACACCGGAACGACCGGCGCGCCGGTCCGCAGCGCCAGCGCCGCGACCGCCGACGTCGTCGCCGCCGGCCGTTCGAAGAAGTCCACGTAGATCGCGTCGCGGCTCATGATGTGCTGATCGATCAGGACGGCGACGCCCTGCCCCGCCTGCAGCGCCCGCATCACACGTCGAATCGTTCCCTGCCGGTAGATCACGGTGTTGCCCGGTGCGCTGTCGCATCTGCTCGAGCAGCTGGTTGAGCTGCGGCGTTGTCGAGCGCACGCGCCAGCAGCCCGATCGGCTCGATCTGGAGCGCGTGCACCATCGCGTGCAGCTCCCAGAAGCCGAAGTGGCCGGTGACGAACAGCACGCCCTTGCCCTGCGCGTACGCGAGCCGCGCGCGCTCCTCGCCGTCGAACTCGACCCGCGCCAGCATCTGCTCGCGCGACAGCGTGCTGAACTTCAGCAACTCGAACAGCAGGCGGCCGAAATGCGCGAACGCCGCGCGCGCGATCGACCCGGCGCTCCGCCTCGGACCGCGCCGGAAACGCGGTGGCCAGGTTGCGCTCGGCGATGCGGCGGTGCGCGCGATCGACGTGTATAGAACGCGAGTCCGAGCATCGTGCCGCATGCACGCACGAGCGCATCCGGCATCACGCCGACGATGCGCGATGAGCGCCCGCACGATCAGATACTCGAGACGGTGCCTCATGGCGACTGGCGCGGGATGTCGGGTGCGGGGTCGCAGGTGCGGAGTGCGCCGTGCGAGGTGCAGCGTGCGAGATGCGCTGTGCGAGCGGAGGCCAGGCGCCCCAGCAGCCAGTCGCGGAAGCGGTCCGCCGGCTCGATGCCGACGACCAGCGGAACGGCGGCGATCGGCAGGTCGCCGAGGTCGCACGCCGCCAGGCGCGACGCGTCTTTCTCCGTCGTCAACACAATCGCAGCGCCGGCGCGCCGTGCTTCCGCGGCGATGCGGGCGACGTCGCGCGGAGTCGAAGCGGTGATGATCGCGGAACGTCAATCGTGCCGACGATGTCCCAGCCCGCACCGACGCGATGTCGTCGACAGAAGCGCTCGGGCCGCGCGATGCCGGCGACCAGCGAACACGCGCGACGCGTGCGGCACGACCACGGTATCGCGATCGCCGCCGACCATCCGCGGCGCGCCGATCGTCGCGGGTGACGCGAAACACCGTGTCGACGCGCGAGCGCGCGGCCGATGCGCTCCGCCGCGGTCGTCATAGCCGGCGGCAACGAGCGCCGCGTCAGCGGCCGCTCGCCGCGGCGAGACGCTTCGCGCAGACGGCCCGCCGGCAGCGGCCGATCGTGCAGGTCGTCCTCGCGACACGAGCAGCAGATCGACGTCGCGCGCCAGCTCGAGATGCTGAAATCCGTCGTCGAGGACGTGAACCGTCGCGCCAAGTCGCTGCTCGGCCAGGCGGCCGGACAGATACCGATCGGCGCCGACGAGCGACGGCGACGCCCGGAAGCGCGCGCGCGAGCATCAGCGGCTCGTCGCCGGCGACGTCGAGTCCGGCGTGCACGCCGCGTCGCCGTCCGAGACGACGGTGCACGCCGTCCGTCGGCGCGGCGCCGGCCGTAGCCGCGCGTCAGGATCGCGGGACGCTCGCCGTGCTCGAGCAGCAGCCGCGCGATGTACGCGACGACGGGCGTCTTGCCGCTGCCGCCGACGCGCAGGTTGCCGACGCTGACGACCGGACGCGCCAGGCGTCGTCGCCGCGACGGATGGCGCGCGTACCATTGCCGCCGCCACGCCGCCGCCGCGCTGTACGCCGCGCTCAGGGCCTGGATCAATGCACCAGTCGGAAGGGACGGACGACGGCGCGACGGCCGTCCTGGCGGCGGCAGTAGTTCGGCGATCACGGCGAGCGTCTTGTTCTTGGCGCCGCGATTGGCTTCGACCAGCGCGCGCGCCGCCGCGCCGAGCCGCGCCCGGCGCACCGGATCGGTGACGAGCGGCGAGCAGCGTCTCGTCGAGCTCGCGACTCCGACTGCACCTGGACCGCGGCGCCGTTGCTGAGGAACGCCGTCGGCGATCTCCTTGAAGTTCTGCATGTGCGGGCCGAAGACGATCGGCTTGCCGAAGATCGCCGGCTCGAGGATGTTGTGGCCGCCGTGGTCGACGAGGCTGCCGCCGACGAACACGGCGGTCGCGAGCTGATAGAGCTGCGCGAGCTCGCCGAGCGTGTCGAGCACGACGACGTCGGCGCGCGGCTCGGCGTCGATCGGCAGCTCCGAGCGGCGCGTCGGTGACGAAGCCGGCGTCGCGCGCGAGCCGCTCGACCTCGCCGAAGCGCTCGGGATGGCGCGGCGCGAGCACCAGCAGCGCGCGTCGGCGTGCGTCGCCTTGATGCGGGCGAACGCGCGCAGCACCGGCCGCCTCTTCGCCGCGCATGCGTGCTGCCGGCGACGATCACCGTGCGGGCCGGCGCCACGCGGAAGAACCGCAGCACGCGCTCGCGCGGCTTGCCGTGCGACGGCCGGCGCCGGCAGCTCGAGCGAATCGAACTTCAGGCTGCCGGTCACGGTGACGTGCGCGAGCGTCGGCGCCGAGATCGATGAGCGCGGCGCGCCGACTCCTCGCTCTGCATGCAGAAGCGATCGACGTCGGCCGAGCACGCGGCGGAAGAACGGCCGGATCAGCCGGTAGCGCGGATACGACCGCGACGAGATGCGGCCGTTGATCATCACCGTCTTCACGCCGCGCGCGCGGCACTCGCGCAGGAGGTTCGGCCAGATCTCGGTCTCCATCATGATGAAGAGCGCGCGGCCTCACCAGGCCGAGCGTGCGGCGGACGATGAAGGTCCAGTCGAAGGGAAAGTAGAAGACGTCGTCGACGTGCTGGTCAGGCTCTTCTGCGCCACCTGCTGTCCGGCCATCGTCGTCGTCGACAGAAACAGGCGCAGGCGCGGATACCGCGAGCTTGAGGTCGTCGACCAGCGCGCGGGCGGTCAGCGCCTCGCCGACCGACACGGCGTGAATCCAGATCGACTCTTCGCCGTCGATGTTGAACGAGATCGGCAGGAAGCCGAGCCGCTGCCGCAGGCTGCCGATGTACTTCTTGTAGCGGATCGCCTGGTACAGAAAGTACGGCGACACGACGACAAAGAGGACAAACGTGAGCAGGCTGTAGAGCGACGTACATCGCGGCAGGCTTATTGTAGAATGAAACGTTTGTCCCGGAAGCCCTAGCGCTTCAGGCACGCCCACGCAGAAACGAGCAGGACCATCGGAGAAAAGAGGTCATCGATGCCGGTCAGGGTTGGCATTAACGGGTTCGGGCGCATCGGCCGCAACATCATGCGCGCCGCGCTCGGCGACAAGAACATCGATTTCGTCGCAGTCAACGATCTGACGAGCGCGCACACGCTCGCGCACCTGCTGAAGTACGACTCGGTGCTCGGCAACCTGCACGCGAAGGTCGAGGCCAAGGCGCGACAGCATCTCGGTCGACGGCGACGAGTTCAAGGTGCTGTCGCTGCGCGACCCGGCACAGCTGCCGTGGAAGGATCTGGGCGTCGACGTCGTGTTCGAGTCGACCGGCCTGTTCACCGACCGCGACCGGCGCGTCGAAGCACATCGAGGCCGGCGCCAAGAAGGTCGTCATCACCGCGCCGGCCAAGGGGCCCGACGTCACGGTCGTGCTCGGCGTCAACGACGAGACAGTACGACCCGGCGAAGCACCAGATCATCTCGAACGCGTCGTGCACGACCAACTGCCTCGCGCCGCTCGCCAAGGTGCTGCACCAGACGTTCGGCATCAAGAAAGGGTGGATGACGACGATCCACTCCTACACGAACGACCAGCAGCTGCTCGACCTGCCGCACAAGGATCTGCGGCGCGCGCGCGCCGCGGCGCTGTCGATGATTCCGACCACCACCGGCGCGGCCGCGGCGGTCGGCGAAGTGCTGCCGGAGCTGAAGGGCAAGCTCGACGGCTTCTCGATGCGCGTGCCGACGCCGAACGTGTCGTGCGTCGATCTGGTCGCGCTCGCTGAACAAGACAGACGACGGCCGAAGAGGTGAACGCGGCGCTTCAAAGCGGCCGCCGACGGCCCGCTGAAGGGCATCCTGGCGTGCTCGTACCGAAGAGCTCGTCTCGATCGACTTCAAGGGCAACCCGCACTCGTCGATCGTCGATCTGCCGTACACGAAAGTGATGGACGGCGACTTCGTGAAGGTCCTGTCGTGGTACGACAACGAGTGGGGCTACTCGAACCGCTGCGTCGATCTGCTGCGGCAGCTCGTGGCGCAAAGGCCTGTAGCCGGGCGTCCGCCGGGACACGGTAGCGCGATCAGCCGGGCGAAACGATGAAACTCTCAGTTCGCGACCTCGACCTCGAGGGCAAGCGCGTCTTCATCCGCGTGGACTTCAACGTCCCGCTGAAGAACGGCGTCATCGGCGACGACACGCGGATCCGCTCGTCGCTGCCGACGATCCAGTACGCGCTCGATCACGGCGCGACGGCGGTGCTCGCCAGCCATCTCGGGACGGCCGAAGGGCAAAGTCGAATCCGGAGATGAGCCTGAAGCCGGTCGCCGATCGACTGGCGCGAGCTGCTCGGCAAACCGGTCGCGTTCGCCGACGACTGCATCGGCGACGCCGCGCGCCAAGCGGTCGACGGCCGCGCGGGCGTCGCGGCCAGTCGTCCTGCTCGAGAACCTGCGCTTTCATCCCGAAGAAGAGAAGAACGACCCGGCGTTCGCGGCCGCGCTGGCGTCGCTCGCGGACGTGTACGTCGACGATGCGTTCGGCGCGGCGCATCGCGCGCACGCGTCGGTCGAGGGCATCACGCATCACGTTGCCGCAGGCGGCGGCCGGTCTGCTGATGGAGCAGGAGCTGCGGTATCTCGGCCACGCGCTCGAGTCGCCCGAGCGGCCGTTCGTCGCGATTCTCGGCGGCGCGAAGGTGTCGGACAAGATCGACGTCATCGAGAACATGCTCGGCAAGGTCGACCGCCTGATCATCGGCGGCGCGATGGCCTACACGTTCTTCAAGTCGCGCGGCGTGCCGATCGGCAAGTCGCTCGTCGAAGACGACAAGCTCGACGCGGCCCGCAGCGATCGACGGCCGACGCGGAGAAGCGCGGCGTGCAGCTTCGGCCTGCCGGTCGATCACGTCGTCGACCGACAAGATCGACGGCAGCGCCGGCGGCGAAGTGCTCGCGGTCGGCGATGCCGCGATCGGCGATCGCCTGGGTGTCGACATCGGTCCGGCGACGATCGCGGCCTACACGCGCTGCCATCGCCGGCGCGAAGACCGTCGTCTGGAACGGACCGATGGGCGTGTTCGAGATCGACGCGTTCGCGGCCGGCACCAACGCCGTCGCGCAGGCGGTCGCCGGCGTGCACGGGCACGACGATCATCGGCGGCGGCGATTCGATTGCGGCGGTGAAGAAGGCCGGCATCGCCGACCGGATCACGCACATCTCGACCGGCGGCGGCGCGTCGCTCGAGTTTCTCGGCGGCCACACGCTGCCGGGCGTCGCGGCGCTCGACGGACGATAGCAGTGAAGCGGGCAGTCAGCCGACCAATCCGCAGTCACGTTATGCGCACACCATTCATCGCCGGCAACTGGAAGATGTTCAAGACCGTCGCCGAGGCGGTCGTCGTTCGTCACGCGATCTGCACGCCGTCGTCAAGGACGTCGAGCGGCGTGGACATCGTCGTCGCGCCGCCGTTCACCGCGCTGCATGCCGGTGGCGCGAGGCGCTGCGCGGCACGAACATCGCCGTCGCCGCGCAGGATCGTGTACTGGGAGCGCGAGGGCGCGTTCACGGGCGAGGTGTCGGCCGGCGATGATCAAGGAGGCCGGCGCGCGCGTACGTGATCGTCGGACACTCCGAGCGGCGGCGGCTGTTCGGCGAAACCGACGCGATCGTCAACCGCAAGGTGCTCGCCGCCATCGCCGCCGGGCTGACGCCGATCGTCTGCATCGGCGAGACGCTCGAGGAGCGCGAGCGCGACGAGACGCTCGCCGTCCTCGATCGGCAGATCAAGGACGGCCTCGAGCATGTGACGGCCGCAGCAGGTCGCGGCGCTGGTGGTCGCGTACGAGCCGGTGTGGGCGATCGGCACCGGGCGGACCGCGACCGCGGCGCAGGCGCGGCGAGGCGCATGCGCACATCCGCAAGCGGCTGCGGCAGTGGTTCGGGGCGGATGCCGCCGACGCCTGCCGGGTGATCTACGGCGGCAGCGTGAAATCGGACAATATCCGCGAGCTCATCGCCGAACCCGACGTCGACGGCGCGCTGGTGGGCGGCGCCAGCCTCGACGTCAGGAGCTTCGGGGAGATCGTGACAAAGAGCCGCGCGGCCTGCTGTATAATCGGGGTTTCGCGTGCTTGGAAGTTAGCAGTTTATGGTCCTGTATTATCTGATCTCGACGTTCTACGTGTTGATTTGCCTCGTGCTGCTGATGGTCATCCTTCTGCAGCAGGGCAAGGGCGACATGGCGGCGGCCTTCGGCGGCGGCAGCAGCCAGTCGGCGTTCGGCGCGCGCGGCGGCGCGACGCTGCTGTCGAAGGCGACGGCGGTGCTCGCGGCGCTGTTCATGATTGGCGCGCTCGCGCTGGCGATGATCGGCCAGCGTGGACCGGGATCGCTCGTCAGCGGCACATCGGCACCCGCGCCGGTCAAGACCGCGCCAGCGCCGGTCGCGCCTGCAGCTCCGCCGGCGACGCCGGCAACTCCCCCGGCGCAGCCGTCCAAGCAATAACGGTCAGCGCACGGACTCGGTTCGATCGACCTCAGCGCGGAAGTGGCGAAACTGGCATACGCACCAGCTTGAGGGGCTGGCGGTAGCAATACCGTAGGGGTTCGAATCCCCTCTTCCGCACCACCTTTTAAATCAGTAGTTTACAGAAAAAATGGCCCCACGGTTATGGGCCGTATCTGGTCAAGTGGTCAAGTAATTGGTCAAGTCCAAGATTGGCCCCGCCGCATTTCCTTGGGCAAAACCACCTCTTCATGGAACCGGTTCAAGATTGGCCTGCCCCTCGTAGGGCGAGGCGCGATTCGCGCGCCGACGGCGGATTGGCCACGGTGTAATGAGCTGAAGCCCGGCTGGGTGTGGGTCTGCAGAAATAGCGCCGCACCCGCGAGCGCGACGCCGACGCTCGATCGCCCGCAACACATCGGAGTCGTCGTCCACACTCAGCAAGGTCGTCCACATTCAGCAAGAATGGCTTGGCCACGTTGAATGTCTCCTGCGCGTTTTGTCGTTCATCTCTTTCCGTAAGCCGTGAAGATGTAGTCCTTCGCCGCCACACGCGTGTGGCACGCGAACCCGCAATTGATCGTCCCGGTCTTGTTGGGCGCGAACCTGTCGGATGCCCGGTCGTAATCAAACACGGCGTACGCCCAGCCTTTCGTGCTCGGGAATCGCTTGCTGTCCGCTGCCTGCTGTTGAGCGGCGACATGGTCGTCGCGCTGGGGGCGTCGGTCCTGCCACGAATCAAGGCCTCGTCCCCGGCCGATCGGCTCGCCACAGTCCTCTATCTTCCCGAGGTTCTGTACCTGGTCATTCTGGTGTGGTTGTTGGTTTCCGGACCAGGATGGTTCAGCGTTGACTACTTGTCATGGTCCTAGCGTGGTAGGGAAGATTGAAATGGATGACCGGAAAACTAGAGCGGTACTAGATGCCCACTGGGATTCGCGGCCGGTGCATCGCCAAGCGCAGCGTTTCGTACGCTACGACGCGCAAAACAACCGCTCGTCACCGATCCGAAGCGTGCTTCGAGTGCCGCTCGCCGCGGAAGGCCAACGACTGCACATTCTCAACCTATTCTTCACTGATGAGGCGCCGAGGCCCTAGATGAACGGATAAGCTGTTTATCGGAATTGGAGTCGTCAATGAGTAGCGTACAAATCGACCAAAAGAGCTATGAGATGCCCCCGCGAGAGGGGATCAGCATCGCGTATTTTCTCACCGTCGCCGACATCGAGCGATCGGCTCGCTACTACGAAAAGGTCTTCGGCGCTCGCATTCTGAGCCTGGGTGACGGCAACGCGCCTGGGTACCTTCAGCTTGCGAATATCTGGATGATTCTGAACGTTGGGGGCGGGCCGACCCCGGATAAGCCGACGGTAACGCTCAGCGTCCCCGACCCGAATCACATCAACAGCTTTATGAACTTCCGCGTTGCGGATATTCAAGCGTGTTATCAATTATGGAAAAGCCGGGGAGCCGAGTTCATCACGGAGCCGATTGCCAAGTACGGTGAGATTCGCTGCTACATCCGCGATCCTGACGGTTACATTATCGAAGTCGGACAAAGCACCTCCGTCACATACGGTTAACGCTTGGCGCGAATGGGGATGCCGACTCTGCGCGTCGTCGATGAGCACTGTTTTGAGGGAGTCGTCAATGAGCAGCGTACAAATCGAACACAAGAGCTATGAAATGCCCCCGCGCGACGGGTTCACCATCACACATTTCATCACCGTCGCCGACATCGACCGATCAGCCGATTTCTACGAAAGGGTCTTCGGCGGCCGCATTCTGAGCAGAGGCGATAGCAAGGGCGCCTCTGGGCACATTCAGATCGCGAATACGTGGCTCATTGTCAACGTGGGGGGCGGGCCCACGCCGGACAAGCCGACGGTGACACTCAGCATCCCCGCCGACCCGGACAAGATCAGCAGCTTCATGAACATCCGCGTTGCGGACATTCAAGCGTGCTATGGATTATGGAAAAGTCGAGGAGCCGAGTTCATCACGGCGCCGATCCCCAACTACGGCGAGACGCGCTGCTACATCCGGGATCCTGACGGATACATTATCGAGGTCGGGCAGAGCACCGAGCTCACCTAGGGTTAGAGGGCAGCCAGCCAACTTACGGCGATTTTGAAGAGTCGCCGTAAGTCCGTGATCACACCGCGCAGATCCGTCCAGCCCTGGGGAATAAGCTCGCTCCCACAATCGCCATCGTCGGACTCCGCGCGAGCTGTCTGACCACCGCGACGCGGCGGGAGGCGCTGCTTCAACCCATCCCGAACTCGCTCGCACCCCGAAACGACAATTAACCGAGTAGGCGGAATCGCAGCAGGTCGCCTTGAGGCGCCTGAGCGAACTCATGGCCGGACTGCGCCGCTATAAACGCTGATTCAAATGTTCGTGAGTTTCCGACGATCGGACGGTCGGGGAATTCCACGGAACGTCATTGATGCCGCCAGTCATTGAGTCTACCAACTGGTGATCGATCCCGCTGGAGCCGCGCGCAGCGCAGACGTGTGCGACGCACTCGACCACACTCGTATGCGATGAAGATGCCGAACGGCGATGCCGCCATCGTCGATCGGCAGAAGCTTCCAGGGCACTGGTTGAACGCGGAGCACCCACGCGGCGAGCACACGGCGCGGCTCTTCGCAACATTCCGCTTCACCGCTGAAACACCGACGCGCTGCGAGCTGCACTGCTGATCGCGGCCCGCCAGCGGCGACGCGCAGCCGGCGGCATCGGACCGATTCGGCGATCGCTATCTGCTGGAGTTTGAGATCGAAGGTCCTCGAAGGTCCACGGGGCAAGGGAATCGTCGGGGTAAGGGCTCCGCCACAAGGCCTGCTCCACCAGCCGGCATCGCCGCTCACCTACATCTTGTCTGCATCGTGACAACGAATTGTGCGCCGATCGCTGCGGGCGCGGCATTACAATCCAGCAGTCATAGAGGCGGCCACGAAACCTTCATCCATGTCGGTCGACGATATCAGCCAGCTCCTCCGCGCCTGGAGCGACGGAGACCAACGCGCCCTTGGCGAGCTGACACCGGTCGTCTATGCGGAACTCCGCCGGCTGGCGCATCGCTACATGCGAGGTGAGCGCAGCCACCACAGCCTCCAGACGTCCGCGTTGGTCAATGAAGCCTATATACGCCTGGTGGACTACAAGCGGATGCAATGGCAGAACCGGGCGCATTTCTTCGCGGTCTCAGCGCAGTTGATGCGGCGCATTCTCGTCGAGCATGCACGACGTCACAACCTGAAACGCGGACGCGGCGTGCAGCATGTCTCGCTGGATGAGGCTGTTCTCCTGAGCCGAGATCCCGGCGCCGACCTGGTGGCCCTCGATGACGCCCTGAACGCGCTCGCACGCGTCGATCCTCGCAAAGTGCGCGTCGTCGAAATGCGTTTTTTCGCTGGCCTCAGCGTCGAAGAGACCGCCATGGTGCTCAAGGTCTCGCCGGTCACCGTGAGACGTGACTGGAGCAGCGCCAAGATCTGGCTGTATCGCGAGCTCACCGGTGAAACCGACGATGGACTTGGATCGCTGGAAACAGCTCGATAGCCTGTTGCAGTCGGTCATGGAGCGTCCGCTCGAGGAGCGCGACGCATTTCTCCGGCACGCCTGCGCGGGTGACCAGCCGCTGGAACGTCAAGTACGTGCGCTGCTCAGCGCCGAGCCGCAGGCGAAGAACTTCCTCGAACGCCCGGCGATCGACGTCGCTGTTCTGTTGCTGGCCCGCGACCGGACCGGGAGCGCGCCGGAGCGCACCGATTCTCTGATCGGTCAGACCCTCTCCCACTACCGCATCGTCGAGAAGCTCGGCGGCGGCGGAATGGGCGTGGTCTACAAGGCGGAGGACACCCGGCTCCGTCGCTTCGTGGCTCTCAAGTTATTGACGGACGATCTCGCTCGCGACCGGGAGGCGTTGAGCCGATTCCAGCGTGAAGCTCGGACCGCTTCCGCCTTGAATCACCCCAACATCTGCACCATTCATGACGTCGGAGAGGAGGACGGCCGCTCCTTCATCACCATGGAATGTCTGGAGGGCTGCACGCTGAAAGAGACACTCGCCGGGCGTCCCGGTCTGGAGATGGACACGCTGCTGACGCTCGGCGTCGAGATCGCCGATGGGTTGGATGCCGCGCACAGCGCAAGCGTCATTCACCGCGACATCAAGCCTGCCAACATCTTCATCAGCTCACGCGGCCACGCCAAGATCCTGGACTTCGGACTGGCCAAGATGGGGAGCCTGATCGTGCACGCTGATTCACCGACGTTGAGCTCCGGCGCGACGCAAGGCGGCATGGTCCTCGGAACGGCGGCATACATGGCGCCCGAACAAGCTCGCGGCGAGCTGGTCGATCGCCGCGCCGACCTTTGGGCGTTGGGCCTGGTGCTCTATGAAATGGCGACGGGAACGCGGCCGATGGCTGCCGTCCGGCTCCGGGTCGAGCAGTCGCCCGACCTGGAGCGCATCATCGCGAAATGTCTGGAGGCAGACCAGGAGCTGCGCTACCAGCACGCTTCGGACATTCGCGCAGACCTTCAGCGCCTGAGAAGAGATTCGGGCTCGGCGCAGGCGACCGGCCTCACCGCCACGCCACCAAGACGCTGGAAGATGGTTCTTGCTGCTGCTTCGACAGCGGTGCTGACGCTCTCGGTCGCAGCATACGTTTATTTCTATCGGGCGCCGCCGATGCTCACGGAGAAAGACACGATCGTCCTCGCGGATTTTGAGAATAAGACGGGCGATCCCGTATTTGACGACACACTGCGACAGGGACTGTCCGTCGCCCTCCAACAATCACCGTTCCTCAGCCTGATTTCGGACCAGCAGGTACAGCAAACGCTGGCGCGGATGGGACAGCCGAAGGAGACGCGGCTGACTTCGGAACTTGCCCAGCAAATCTGCGAGCGAACGGCAAGTGTCGTCGTGCTCGAAGGCTCAATCGCCTCCCTTGGGAGCCAATTTGTCTTGGGCCTGCGGGCTAAGAACTGCAATACCGGAAGCATTCTCGATCAGGAGCAGATTCAGGCGGCAACGAGAGAGGACGTTCTGAATTCCCTGAGTGAGATCGTTCGTAACCTCAGAACGCGGCTAGGTGAATCACGAGCGACCGTGGAAAAGCATTCGATACCGCTTGCTGATGCGACGACACCTTCACTCGAAGCCCTGAAGGCTTACAGCAGTGGCATGAAGGCGAACACTTCCTCCCGGAATTCCGCAGGCATGCCTTTTTTCCGTCGTGCTATCGAAATCGATCCCCAATTCGCCATGGCGTACGCGAATTTGGGGCTTGCGTACAGCACTGCTGCAGAGTCTGTGCGGTCAGCCGAGAGCGCGACCAAGGCCTGGCAATTGCGGGATCGCGTCAGCGAGCGTGAGAAATTTTTCATCGACTTTACCTACGACCGGCAGGTGACGGGAAATCTGGAAAAAGCCTACCAAACGCTCGAGTTGTGGCTTCAGACCTATCCTCGCGTGAACGAGCCACCAAGTCCCCACGATTTATTGGGAGGTCTTTCCACCCAAGGGACAGGCCGATTTGAACGAGCGATCGATATATCCCGAAACGAAATCGCGACCCGCCCCGACGTTCCCTTCGGCTACGGTAATCTTGCATCCGCCTATTTTTATCTTGACCACTTTTCCGAAGCCGAGCGCACCCTTCAGCAAGCTTATGAACGTCAGCTCGAGAACGCTACTCATCTGCTGATCCGATACAACATCGCGCTGCTCAAGGGTGACAACGACCAGATGGATTTGATCGCGGCTCGGGCCCCAGGCAAGCGCGGAGCGGAACATCGGCTGGCGCACTCGCAGGCTCTTGCGTTGGCGCGTTCCGGCCGCTTGCAAGCGGCCAGGCTGTCATCGAGCCGGGCTCAAGATCTCGCCGTGCAGGAGGGTGCACGTGAGGCGGCGGCGAGTTACCAGGCCGCACGAGGCGTGTGGGAAGCTGTTTGCGGGAACGTTGTTCAAGCGAAAAAGAACGCCATGGCGGCGCTCGAGATCTCGAAGGGCCGGGAGGTCCAATACGCCGTTGGCCTTGCCCTGGCTCTGTCGGGAGACTCTTCTCGATCGGAGGCGCTCGCGGGCGACTTGGAAAAGGGGTTCCCGGAAGATACGTTTGTGAAGTTTTCCTACGCACCGGTTCTTCGCGCGCTAGCCGCACTGGCGCGCGGCAAGCCGGTAGACAGCGTGGAGCGGTTGCAAATCGCTCTGCCCTACGAGCTGGCCGTGAATGGCCTCAACTTCAATTCTTTTCTTGGCGGTTTGTACTCAGCCCACGTGCGTGGCGAGGCCTTGAGTACCACGCACCGGTATGCGGACGCCGCCGCCGAGTTTCAGAAGATCCTCGATCATCGTGGGATCGTCGGCCTGGATCCCATCGGCGCACTGGCGCACCTGCAATTGGGGAGAACGTTCGCGCTCGCCGGGGATCAGGTCAAGGCCAAACGCGCGTATGGCGATTTTCTCACTCTTTGGAAAGACGCTGACTCCGACGTTCCGATCCTGGTGCAAGCGAAGGCGGAGTACGCCCGGTTGCAGTAGCGCGAGCTTCCGCACTTCGCTTGCCTTGCGCGTCCCATCACCCGGCAGATCCTCTACTGGTCCTGGCGACCGCGTGAAGACTGCTTCTTGTAAACACGGCTCTCAGTATTGCCTGAAACACCAATCCCCGTGGGCCCTGTGGTGATCGCTCGAAGCTCCGTGCCGTCGTCGTCGATCACAAAGTCCAGGCCTACTGTGCTATTAAACGGAAGTATCAAGAGCGTCATCGAGCCTGTACAGTCAGGGTTCACCTCATACGTCCCTTGAACGGTCACCCTCTTGATGTTCCCGTTGGAACTCAACGTCGCGGTTGCGTCGGTATTACCGTTGCCGTCGAAACTCTGCCGACCGATTTCGGCGAAAGGGCCGGCCGAAGGGGCCGGGAGAGCGTTCAGAGTTCCCGAGCTCGTGAATCCGAAGCTGCCCTTCAGGCTGGCGACGGAGCATCCTCTATGCTCATCAGCCTGAGCCTTGGGCAGGATGCCCAGAACAAACACTGTAGCGAGCAGAATGACGAGAGTCGCCGGTGCAATCGTGCGCTTCATAACTGGCCTCCTTGTTTCCTCAACTCCTATAGGCGCAGACTGAGGTCCGAAGCGCTCATACGAGGAATTGCCGCCGGGAAGCGGCGGTTCGGAGACGACAGCTGGGCGCGGTGCCGATCGACGAATCCGGATGAGTCCGGTGTTAACGGCACGATCTGATGTGCCCGAACAACCTCATCGGGCCCATCGATCTCTACCTGACCTCGCACCACGGATTGGATCAGTCCGGCGCGCCGGTCCTGGTTCATGCGATTCAGCCATGAACAACGGCGCGAGGAAGGGCGGCGTCGCGTCGGCGTGGCAAATCGTCCACGACTCGCCCGGACTACAGGATCTGTGGCAGCTGCACTACGCGTCGCCGGCGGCCCGGAACACAATGCGCCGGGGGCGCTGATCGCCAATCTCGACGAGACGACCGCGTTCGGGATCAAAGTGTCAGCCGAACACCATCCTGACGCAGCAACGTCAACGGAGCAGATGATGAAGCTGCTGGTCTTCGCGCAGGCGACCGTCGCCGCCGCGGTGTTGCTGGCACAGCAGCCCGTGTCCAACGTCACAAGAAACCCACTCGCCGCAAATCCCGCCGCGGTAACCGAAGGTCAGCCGTCGTTGCCGTGCACGAATTGGGTGGAGGTCGGCGATGGCCCGCGGTCGCCTTGACCCGACCTGACAGGGATCGCTCCTCAGCCCGACCGCACGCTGAAGGTCACGAGCGTCAAGACCTGGCCACATCGATCTCAATCGCCAAGACACGTCCGGTCAATAATCAGGCGGAATGCTCGATCTACCGCCTGCCTGCGACCTGGCGATTGTCGGCGCCGGCGCAGCCGGTTTAGCGACCGCCATCTTCACGCTGCGCTCGAATCGAACGCGTTCAGTCGTCCTGCTCGAGGGCGCTCAGCGGGCTGGCGCCAAAATCCTGGTCAGCGGCGGCACGCGGTGCAACGTCACCAATGCCAGCGTCAGCGAGCGCGACTTCTGGGGCGGCCGCGCTCCCGCAATCCGCCGCGTCCTGCGCGCGCTACCGGTCGAGGAGACGATCGCCTTCTTCCGCGGGATCGGGGTCGAGCTTCACGAAGAAGCCGACGGCAAGCTGTTTCCGGATTCCAACCGCGCGCGTGACGTGCTCGATGCGCTGCTGCGCGAGACCCAGTCGCTCGGCGGCGTCCTCGCGACCGGCCAACGCGTCACGACCATCGAGCGCTCGGCGCACGGCTTTCGGGTCGTGACGGAGCGCGGCGCGCTGCACGCGACGTCGGTAGTGCTCGCCACCGGCGGCCGCTCGCTGCCAAAGAGCGGCAGCGATGGCGCGGGTCTCGATTTCGCGAAGGCGCTCGGCCACAGCGTCGTTCCCACGTCGCCGGCGCTCGATCCCCTCGTGCTCAGCCAAAACGACCGCATGCACGGAGATCTGTCCGGGGTGTCCCACGACGCTGAGCTCGCCGTCTGGATCGACGGCGCCGTCGCGATTCGCCTGACCGACTCGCTGCTGTGGACGCATGTCGGTGTGAGCGGGCCGGTGGCGCTCAACGCCTCCCGGCACTGGCTGCGCGCACGTCTCGAGGGCCGGTCCGCGGCGGTGACGCTGTCGTTTCGACCGGGTCGGTCGCTCGAATTGATGGACGCGGAATGGGTAGCGCGAGCGCGAACGAATCCGAAGTCCGGCGTCCAGACCACGCTCTCGGCGCTGCTACCCGCGTCGGTGGCCGCCGCGCTGCTCAGAGAACTGGGGATCGACCCGGCGACGCCGTTGGCGCACCTCTCGCGCGACGATCGACGACGGCTGGCGCGGGCGCTGGTGGAATGGCCGCTGCCGGTCGTCGGGACGCGCGGCTACAATTTCGCGGAGGCGACGGCCGGAGGCGTCACGCTGGGCGAAATCAATCCGGCGAGCATGGAGTCGCGGATCTGCCCTGGGCTGTTCGTGGTCGGCGAGGCGCTCGACGTCGACGGCCGGCTCGGCGGTTTCAATTTTCAGTGGGCCTGGTCGAGTGGCTTCGTCGCGGGACGGGCGTTGGCGGACAGGCGCCAGCCGTCCGCCTAGAAAAAATGCCGGACCTCACGTCAAGCGACGTGGCGGTCCGGCGCTCGTGATTCTAGGCTTCGGCTGCCTTCTTCTTTTTCACCGCCCGCTTGCGCGTCGCGGCTTTGTGCGGGGCCGGTTCGTTCGATGCCTGCAGCGCAACGAGTTTGGTCGCAAATGTCTTGCGGCCGCCCTCGTCGAAATCAATCACCGTGTGATGTTCGTTGACCTCGACGAGCGTACCAGCCCCGTAGGTGGGTTGCGCGACGCGATCGCCTTTCGACCAGTTTTTCATCGTATCCCTATGCTACCGCACTACCAGCGTGGTTCCCGGCGTCCGCCGCCGCCACCGCCGCCGCCGCGGTTACCGCCAAACCCACCGCCACCACCGCCAAACCCGCCTTCGGGCTTGGGCCGCGCTTCGTTGACCGTCAGCGCCCGACCGCCCATCTGGAACTGATTGAGCTCGCTTGCCGCTTTCTGGGCCTCATCGTCGGTCGACATTTCGACGAACGCGAACCCGCGTGCCCGTCCGGTTGCCGCATCGCGCATCACCCGCACGGACTCGACCGTGCCGGCTTTGCTGAACAATTCCTGCAGCTCCGCTTCGCCCGTGGTGTACGGAAGATTCCCGACGTAAAGCCTTCGACCCATCATTCACTCCTCGTTCGCACCAGGCCGCTTGCGCGCGCTCCCGTGCCGGTCACCGAACAAGGTGGCAACGGCGCGTCGGCTGCACGTTCACTGGGAGGGAGCGAGTGGGACGGCTCGATCGGCTCTCGGCGCGGGCGAAGCAGGCGGGGCGGACCACCAAGGGCGGGTAGTCTATCAACGCCCCCGGACCAGAAGCAAGTCAGGCGACACTTATAATCGGTCCATGACGGCAGTACTGGGCTCTGACCGATTGCTGGCTTCCAACCGGCTGGCCGGCCGCCGCGTCGGGGTCGTGTGCAATCCCGCCTCGGTCGACGTGCGACCTTCGTCATATCGCCGACCGCCTTGCCGCGCAGAACGGCATCACCCTGGCCGCCATCTTCGGACCGCAGCACGGCTTCCGCTCCGACGTGCAGGACAACATGATCGAGACGCGCCACGGCCAGGATGAGGTGCGGCGCGTGCCGGTGTACTCGCTCTACAGCGAAACCCGTGAGCCGACCGCCGAGATGCTGCGCGATATCGACGTGCTGGTCATCGACCTGCAGGACGTCGGCGTCCGCATCTACACCTACATCTACACGATGGCGAACTGCTTGAAGGCTGCCAGGGCGCACGGCGTGAAGGTGATCGTCTGCGACCGCCCGAATCCGATCGGCGGCACCGCGGTGGAAGGCATGACGCTCGTGCCCGGACACGAGTCCTTCGTCGGGATGTACCCGATTCCGATGCGTCACGGCATGACCATCGGCGAGCTGGCGCGCTTGTTCAACGAGCACTTCGGCATCGGCGCCGATCTGGACGTGGTGACCATGGACGGGTGGCGCCGCGACATGTATTTCGACGAGACCGGCCTGACCTGGATTCTGTCGTCGCCGAACATCCCGACCTTCGATTCGACACTGGTCTATCCGGGCACGGTGTTGTTCGAGGGGACCAACGTGTCGGAAGGACGCGGCACGACGCGTCCATTCGAGCTGGTCGGCGCGCCGTGGGTCGTGGCGGAGCGATTTGCGGAGGCGATGAACGGCCGCGGATTGCCCGGCGTCTTTTTTCGACCGGCGCTCTTCGAACCGACGTTTCAGAAACACGCCGCTGTCGGCTGCGCCGGATGCCAGATTCACGTCCGCGACCGCGGGGCCTTTCGGCCGGTGGCGACTGCGGTCGCCCTGCTCGAGGCGTTTCGCGCTGCCGACCCCGACCAGTTTCGCTGGAAGAATCCGCCCTACGAGTACGAGTACGAGCGGATGCCGATCGACTGCCTCGCCGGCTCGTCAGAGCTGCGCGAGCAGATCGACGCCAGCGTTCCGGCCGCGGATATCGCGCGCTCGTGGGAGTCCGGCGCCGAGGCGTTCAAAGGCCTGCGCGAGAAATTTCTCCTCTACTGATCTCCGCTCAGACGCGGGTTTTGGCGATGCCCGGCGCCTTTGATTCCTGCGCGCTGACCGGATCGAGGTGGTTCTCGATCAACTGGTCGCGCACGTACTCGAACGCGTCAATCGGCGAGTCGGCGTAGTGCAGCAGCTCGAGATCTTTTTCGGCGATCGCGCCCCACTCGGACATCGGGTCCAGCGACAGCACTTCCTTCCAGTATTCCTGACCGTACAGCACCACGCTGATCTTCTTCGATAGCTTGTCGGTCTGCACCAGCGTGAGGATTTCGAACAGCTCGTCGAGCGTGCCGAACCCGCCGGGAAACACCACCAGCGCCTTCGCCAGGTAGGCGAACCAGAACTTGCGCATGAAGAAGTAGTGGAACTCGAAATGCAATCCCTCGGTGATGTACGGATTCGCGCCCTGTTCGAACGGCAGGCGAATGTTCAGGCCGACGGTCTTGCCGCCGGCTTCGTGGGCGCCGCGGTTGGCGGCCTCCATGATGCCGGGGCCGCCACCGGACGCGATCACGAATCGATAGTTGTCGGACTGCAGCGTGCCGCTCCAGGTCGTCAGCAGTCGCGCCAGCTCACGCGCGTCCTCGTAGTAGCGCGCCCACTCGACGGCCTTGTGACTCTTCGCCAGCTCGATCCGGTAGTGCTCGTCGGCATCGGTCTCGCCGCGGGCGCGCAGCGTCTGCAACGCCCGCTCAGCGCGTTCGCGGCTGTTCACGCGCGCTGAGCCAAAGAACACCACGGTGTCCTGAATCTTCGCGTCCTTGAAGCGGCGCAGCGGGTCGAGATACTCGGCGATGATGCGAAGAGGCCGACCCTCTTCACTCTCGAGAAATTCCGGATCCAGGTAAGCGAGCGGCTGCTGCGTCATAGCGGCCAATGTACCATCAGAATGCTATGATCCGGCGGTCCTGGGGAGTATCCCGCTCATGATGCATTCCATATTCCGTCGCAGCTGGCCGTTGGCGATCGGCGCACTCGCGATCGCGACGCTGACGCAATTCGTCACCAGCGCGCAGACGACGCAGACGACGCCGGCCATTCATGGCAGGGCGAATCGCCGGATGGTGATCAGGAACGCGATGATCATCTACGGCAACGCCAAGCCGCCGTACGGCCCGATGGACATCGTCGTCGAAGACGGCCGCATCGCCTACATCGGCTCCTCGTCGTTCCGCTCGGCGCAGTCGGCCACGACCGCCAGCGATACGGTCATCGACGCCACCGGCAAATACGTGATGCCGGGCATCGTCAACGCGCACATGCACTGGCACGAGGAACGGCAGCCCGGCATTCCGCAGCCGATCCAGTACGAACGCAACCTCTATCTGGCAGCCGGCGTCACCACCGCGCGTGAGGTCGGCGGCGACTTCGACAAATCGAAGCGGTGGCAGGCCGAGAGCAACGCGCACACCATCATCGCCCCGCGGATTCTGGTTTATCCGTTCGTCAGCAAGGGCAGGACCGGGGCGCCGGATGAAATTCGCGAGTGGATTCGCGACATCAAGCAGCGCGGCGCCGACGGCCTCAAGATCATCGGGATGGATCGCGACCAGCTCGAAGCGATCATGGACGAGGCGCACAAGCTCCACATGAGGACTGCGACGCACATCGCCGTCGAAGAAACGACCGCGAAGGACTACGCGGAGCTGGGCGTCAATTCGATCGAGCACTTTTACGGCGTCGCCGACGCCGCGCTCAACGGCATCCAGGACTTCCCGCCAGAGATGAACTACGCGGACGAGATTCATCGCTTCGGACGCGCCGGCGAGCTCTACGCCCAGGCCGATCCCGAGAAGCTGCACAAGACCATCGATCTGATGGTGGCGAATCACGTCGCCTGGGATCCGACCTTCTCGATCTACGACGCCAGCCGCGATGTCGTCCGGGCGCAGAACCAGCCCTGGTTCAAGGACTACCTGCATCCGTCGCTCGAGGAATATTTCAAAGGCTCGCTCGACAACCACGGTTCGTACTTCCTCGGCTGGACCGGGACCGAAGAGGCGCGCTGGAAACAGCAATACCGCATCTGGATGGACGCGGTCCGCGAATTCGCCACCAAGGGCGGCCTCGTCACCACGGGAGACGATGCCGGGTACATCTATTCGATGTATGGGTTCGGCATCTCACGGGAGCTCGAGCTTCAGGAAGAGGCTGGATTCGCGCCGCTCGAGGTCATCGAGCATGCGACCTGGAACGGCGCGCGCCTTCTGGGCATGGAGGATCGCCTGGGGAAGGTTCGCGAGGGCTTCATCGCCGACCTGCTGGTCGTCAACGGCAACCCGCTGGAGAACCTCAAGCTGCTCAATCCGTACGGCGCGGACGTCATGCTGCTCAATGGCAAACCGGCGTCGAACTATTCAGCGATCGGGCCAGGCGACAAAGTGGAGGCTGCGCACGGCGGCGGCATCGAATGGACGATCAAGGACGGCATCCCGTATCACGTGCCGACGCTGATGCGCGAGGTCAAGGAGATGGTGGCCAAGGCACGCGCCGAGCGGCGGCCCAGGGCGACTGCGCAACCATGACATCCACCGTAGTGCCCTCGCTCAACGTGACCGCGGTGATCGGCGCGCCGCTCGGACGCGTGATGAAGGCGTTCTTCGACGCGGACGCGCTGGGCGCATGGTGGCAGGTGGCGCGGTCGGTGACCACGCCACGAATCCTCGGGCCTTACGCGATCGAATGGAACCCGACCGATTTCCGCGATGACGTGCTCGGCCGTCTGGGCGGAGTCTTCCGCGGCACCATCGTCCAGTTCAGCCCGTCGGTCGGGTTCGTCGTCGCCGACGCCTTCTGGCTGCCTCCCGACGGAGATCCGATCGGGCCGATGGCGCTCGAGGTCAGCTTGTGGCCGGAAGCCTCGGGGACGCTGGTCCGCGTGACGCAGACCGGATTCGAAGAAAGCGCGCGCTGGCGACGCTACTACGAGGTGGTCGGGGTCGGTTGGGAACGCGCGCTCGCATCGCTCAAGTCCCTCATCGAACACTGACCGTGCGACGAGGTCTCGCCACCGTCCTGGCGCTCCTCTTCTTCATCGCGGCGGCGCTCGTCGCGACCTACCCGCTGATGCTATCGCCGGCGCAGAAGATTGCCGGCGGCCTCGGCGATCCGCTGCTGAATACGCTCACCCTCGCCTGGGATGCCGACCGCGCCCGTCACGCGTTCCGGAACTTCTGGGACACACCGTTTCTCTATCCACACAAGCACACGCTGGCCTATTCCGAGCCGCTGCTTGCCGTCGCATTGTTCACGACGCCGATCGAATGGCTGTCCGGAAATCCCATCCTCTCCTACAACATCGCGTACATCGGCTCGTACGCACTTGCCGGGTTCGGCATGTTCCTGCTGACCCGCGATCTTTGGAGACGGACCGACGCGGCCCTGCTCGCGGGACTCGCCTTCGAGCTGACGCCGTACCGTCTGGCGCAGAGCACGCACCTGCAGGTCCTGATGAACGGCTGGATGCCGATCGGTCTCTGGGCGCTGCACAAATATTTCGCCACCGGAGCCCGGAGATGGATGGCCGCGTTCGCCGTCGTCTTTGTCCTGCAGGGACTGTCCAACGGCTACTACTTCTATTTCTTCCTCGCAGCGGTCGCGGTCCTGGCGGCGGTCGAACTCGCGTGGCCGCGACTGCCGCGGCGTCAGACGATGATCGATTTCGGGTGGGCCGGCGCCGTCATCGCCGCCGCGATCCTGCCGATTTTCCTCGTGTACTACCGGCTGCAACGCGACATGGGCTTCGCCCGCGACGCCGGCGAGCTGGGCGGTTTGAGCGCACAGCTCTCGGACTACTTCCACACCTCGATCGGCGCCTGGACCTGGGGCGGCTTGTTGACCTATGGCGAAGGCGAGCGTCAACTGTTTCACGGCTTCGTGGCGATAACGTTCGCGGTGATCGGCGCATTCACGATCGGACGCCGCAGTGAAACCGCCGGCCTCGGTTCCTGGCGGCGGGCCGTCGCTACTTACACGCTGATGGCGATTGCGGTGGTGTGGCTGTCGATGGGTCCAGGTCCCTGGCGCCCGTACGACCTGCTGTTCCGCTTCGTCCCGGGCTTCAACGGTCTCCGCGTGCCCGCTCGCCTCGGTTCGGTCGTTGCCGTCGCCCTCGTGACTCTGGCCGGCGCAGGGTTTGCGTCGCTGCTTGGCCGGCTGCCCAGGTCCGCTGCGGTCGCCACCGCGATGGTCCTGGGCGCGGTCATCGTGGCCGAAGGTCAACACGGAATCGGTCTGTCGGACGGCGTCAGCCAGCACGACAAGAACTGGGACCGTGTCGCCTACGACTGGATGCGGGATGGACCACCGGGCGCGGCGCTGGAGCTGAACATCACTGCACTCGACGATTTTCACGAATACACGACGGTCTACCAGATCAACACGCTCTGGCACGGTCATGCGATCGTCAACGGCTACAGCGGCTGGAAGTCGATGCTCGAAGAACTGCTCGGTTCGGCGGGTTCGCCGCTGCGGGAACCCGGCTTGATGGCCGGAACCCTGCGCGGACTGCGAGCCATCGGCGTCAAGTACGTGTTGTTGCACGAGCGGACGTTCGCCGATCCCGACGACGCGACTCGCATGACGGCCGCGATTGCTGCGGCTACGGATCAGATCGCCGAGCAACGTCAATGGCCTGAGGTCCGGGCCTGGCGGCTGAAGGATATCGAGCCGCGGCCCTCGATCCCGCTTGCGGATCTGCGACGCCTTGATCCGCACACCTTTGAGGTCCGTGCGTCTCACCAGCAGTCGCGGCTGGCGTTCCTGTTCGACGGCGACATCGACACGCGCTGGTTGACCGGCGAGTATCAGGATGGTTCGGAATGGATCGAGCTACGCCTGCCGCAGCCGACCGACGTCGGACGAGTGGATCTGCTGTCCGCGCCACGCAGTCAGCTCGCGTATCCGCGGCGGCTGACGATCGACTCCATCGACGGGCAGGGTGTCTCGCGCACACTCTTCGATGATGCGATCGTCGATCGACTGGTAGAAGGTGTCGCGCTAGACGAGCAGCACGGACCGGTTGCCATCGACTTGCCCGCGAACACAACGACGACGCTGCGAATTCGTCAGACAAGCCACGGCCCGGCCTGGTGGGCGATTCACGAACTCGTGGTGTGGGAACGCCGCGAGCGCCTCATGAGATAGGCCAGCGAAGCGCCGATTACAACGGCGCCGCCGACCAGCGCAACCGCGGCATACGTCACTGGGCCCGGCGGCGGTGGAATTTTCTGACGCGCCTGATCAGATGAGGCGCGGCGACGAGCGAGCTCGAGCCTCAGGCTCTGCTCTCCCTGCGCCATCGCCCATCGATGGTTGGATTCGAACAGTGGCTTCATCAGCCACGACAGATTCTGGAGCAGCGGTTTCTTTGCCGTCAGCCGCCAGTCGTAGCACACCTCGACGAACTTGCCATCCTGCGCGAACGTCCACACCCCACGGCCGTCGAAGTCGCCGGTGGCGACGATCGTGAAGCCGTACGGGTAGTGCGTCTCGACGACCTCGGTCTCCCAGCTCACTGTGTACGGAAGAAATCCCTGGGTCCTCAGCCGGACACAGCCGCCGAGCCCGCGCGCGTCGCGTGCGCGCAACTCCTCGACGTCGACATAGGCCGCCGGCCACCAGCGCGGCAGGCAGAGCGGATCGCCGAGCACGTCGGCGACCTCGCCGCAAGTACCCTCGACCCGCCAACGGGAGAGGAACTGGTATTGATTGTCCAAACGTCGTTACGCCAGGCGTTACTGCGGCGCGGGAATCGGTTTACCGGCCGTGTCGAAGAAGATGATGTCCTTGAACGCCGCGAGCTGGTCCTTGACCTTGGCGTAGTCGCCGACGATCACGACGATCGAGTTGTCCGAACCAAGCAGCACGTCTGAAGCGCTCTTGACCTGCGCCGCGGTGACGGCCGCGACCTTGGCGCGGAACGTCTCGGGATAGTCTTTCGGCAGTCCGTAAACGTAGACGTTGTTCAATGTCGCCGACAGGCCGTTCTGGCTCGCGGTCTGGATCGGAAAGATCCCGCGCAGATAGCTCTTCGCACCCTGGAGCTCAGCGCCGTCGCTGCCTTCCGCCCGCATCTTGTCGATTTCCTTGTAGACCTCGGTGAGGGTCGGGCCGGTCACCTCGTTCCGCACATCCGCCGCGAACCGGTAAAACCCGGCGTCCGAGAAGCCGGTCAATGACGACTGCGGCGAGTACGTATAGCCTTTTTCCTCGCGAATGTTGCGGACGATGCGCGAGTTGAACGCGCCGCCGTAGATGGTGTTGGCGAGGTTCAGCTCGAACCAGCGCGGATCGCTCCGCTTGATCGCCATGTTGCCCACCGCGATGGACGACTGGACGCTGTTCGGCCGCTGCACGAACACGAGGTGGCGGCCGGTCAGTGTCGGCGGCGTCGCGAACGCCGGCGCCGGAACCTCAGCTTTCGCCCAGCCGCCGAACGCCTTTTCGGCCGCAGCCATCATCGCGTCCGGATCGATGGCACCGACGATCAGGACGAATGCGTTGTTCGGACGGTAGTGCTCGCGATGGAACGCCACGAGCTTGGCGCGGTCCATCGCGTTGAGCGACGCCGTCGTCTCGCTGGTTCTGGCATAAGGGTGGCCGCCGAACAGGGCCCGCCGGAATTCGCGGTTGGCGACAAACTGCGGCGACGCCTGCTGCTGTTGAACGGACTGCAGGTGCTGCTGCTTCAGGATCGAGAGCTCCTCCTCGGGAATGGTCGGGTTCATCGCGACGTCGGCGACGAGCTCCAGCAGCCGTGGTGCGAACTCCGAAAGCCCGCGGACCAGCACTGACGTGAAGTCCTGCGACGAGGTCGCCGAGAGCGTGCCGCCCATGCCGAAAATGTCGCGGCGGATCTCGCGGCTGCTTCGGGTTTTGGTGCCTTCCTGAATCAGCTCCGCCGTCATCGACGCGAGGCCGGTGAGGTCCGCCGGATCGCTTGAATAGCCCGACAACACCGTCAGCGTGATCGACACCTTCGGAATCGCGGTCTGACGGGTGACGACGACCCGCAATCCGTTGGGCAGCGTGCGCTCGAGCCGCGGCGCCAGCTGGAACGGCCGCTCCGGCCCAACCGCCGGCCGCTCCTGTGCGTGCAGCGGAATAACGCCTAGCGCAGCCAGGACCGCGGCTCCTGCCAGCCGTTTCCAATCAGCCATCGGCAATTTGCCGTCAGCAATTCGAGACCTCACTGTGCCCCTCCCGCCGGACGGCGATCGATGATCGTTCGGTTGGCAGGGACCAGGTATTTTTTGGCCGCTGCCTGAACCTGCGCCGTGGTGACCGCGTCGATGTCGGTCAGGATCGTGTTGATCTTGTTCGGGTCATCGTCGTAAAGCGCGAGCGCAGCGAGAAGATCGGCGCGGCCGAAGCCGCCTTGGCTCTCGAGGTTCTCGAGAAACGAGGAGCGGAAGTTGACCTTGGCCTGCTTGAGCTCGTCTTCGGTGATGCCGTGCTCCTGGATGCTGGCGATCACCTTGTCGACGACCTTCAACACGTCAACACCTTTGAGGTCCGGACGGTAATCCACCCGGAAGGTGTAGAGCATCGGGCCGTTGTAGTCGAAGTTGTTGCCGAGTCCGTAGTTGAACCCTCCCGACACGTCCGACGCGATCTGGTTTTCCTTGATCAGCGCCTGATACAGCTTGGCGCTCTCGTCGCCAACCAGCAGCGGATCGAGCAGCGACAGGGCGAAGAAATCCCTGGTCATGCGATCCGGCAGGTGGTAGCCGAACGCCACCGCCGGCGTTCGCGCCAGCTTGTCGCTTTCGGTGAAGCTCTTTTCAGCCGTCTGCGGCGGTTCCTTGATGTCGGGCCGCGGCGGCAGCGGCCGCGATGGAATGCTGCCGAACTGCTTCGCCGCCAGCTTCATCACTTCGTCCGGCGTCGTATCGCCCGAGACGACCAGCACCGCGTTGTTCGGTGCGTAGTAGGTCTCGTAAAACTTCTTCACATCGTCGAGGTTGGCGGCCTGGAGATCGGACAGGTCGCCGTAGAAATTGTGCGCGTTGTACCAGTTGGTGTTGGCCTTCTGCGGCAGCCCGAGCCACTCGAAGGCTCCGTACGGCTGGTTGAGCACATTGACGCGGACTTCTTCGCTGACGACGTCCTGCTGGTTCTTCAGCGTCTCGGCCGTGATCTTCAGCGCCCGCATCCGGTCGGCTTCGAGCCACATCCCGAGCTCGAGCGCGTTGGACGGCATCACCTCGAAGTAGTTGGTGTGATCGAAACGAGTCGATCCGTTCAGGATGCCGCCGTTTTCGCTGACGATGCGGACGTGCTCGAACTTGGCGACGTGTTCGGACCCCTGGAACATCAGGTGCTCGAACAGGTGCGCGAAGCCGGTGCGATCCTTTGGCTCGATCCGGAAGCCGATCCGGTACATCACTTCCACGACGACGACCGGTGCGGCGTGATTTTCGCTGACCACCACGCGCAGGCCGTTCGGAAGCTTGTTGTAGACCACCGGCACCGAGAACGTGCTGGTCGATTGCGCGGAAGCCGCGGTCGCAGCCGCCGCCAGCAGGCACACAGCGAGAACAGACGTGCGCATATTTCGTGACTTTACCATACGGCTTTCAGACGACTTGCGGGAACGGATAGCTCCACCGGCCGCGGCGAGCGCACATCCAAAAACGTCCGGGATGGTCGAAGCGCAGTGTCCGTTTACGACGAAAACGGACGGATCTGGCGGCCGACGAGCATGTTGAGCAACCGCCGTCGCAGCTCGTTGGCGATCCTGCCCTGGTTGAGCGGGTGGGTTCTGAACTTCATGGTAATGGTGGCGGCGCCGTCAGCCAGCGAGGTGATGCCGACGATCTCGAGCGGCGCCTGGACCAGGACGCCCAGGCTCTTGTCCTGTTCGATCGATTCACCGACTTCTTTGATGGTGCCGATCACACGATCCATGTTCTCGCCGTAAGACACCCGAATCTCGACGAGGGCGTAGGCGTACTGCTTGCTCAGGTTGGCGAGCGTGGTGATGGTGCCGTTCGGAAACACCTGCACGCCGCCCTCGCCATCGCGAAGAACAATCGTGCGCAGGTTGATCTGCTCCACCGATCCGGCGACGCCGTTGATGCGCGCCTGATCGCCGACCCGCACCTGGTCTTCGAGGATCAGGAAAAAGCCGGAGATGACATCACGGACCAGGTTCTGCGCGCCGAATCCGACCGCCAGCCCGACGATTCCGGCGCCGGTCAGGATCGGAGCGATGTCGATCGTCAGCTCGCGCAGGACCATCAGCGCCGCGATGAAGACGACGCTGACCGTGACAATGCGGGTCAGAATCCCGCCGACCGTCGCGGCACGCCGCTGCCACTCGAGATCGACGACGCCGCCATGACGTCGCGCCAGCTTGAACTGCAGGTGTTCGATGCCGATGCTCGCCGCGCGAATCACGACATACGAGCCGACCAGCACAATGATCAGGTTGACGCCATGCGTCAGCGACCAGTGCAGGAAATAACGGGGATCCCATTCGGGCTCGTCGAAGCCGAAGCGTTCGATGGCGAACGAGACGCTGGCCAGACCCGCCGCGCCGTAGAGCGCCAGCGTGAGCGCACGATTCAGCTGTTTGGCGCGCGCGTGAAGGACGTTGCGGTTTTCAGTGCTGTCGGTGTCGAGTCCACGCACGGCGCGGTGGATCAACCGGCGCACGACGAGCGCACCAATTGCCGCTACCGCGAATGCCAGCAGAGCGGCGCCGATCAGGTCCCAGCGAAACGCCGACATCAGATGGTGTGGATCTTCAGATAATTCGCGTCGTTACGGGTGAGGTCGTGGCTGATACTGACGAACACTACCGCGGCGCCGCGTTCGACGAGTCCTCGTTCGACCAGTCGCGCGCCAATGCGCGCGCTGGCCTCGTCGAGATTGTCGCCGATCGGCATGCAGATCGGTACCACCCCCCAGTAAAGAGTCAGGCGCCGCGCGGTGTGCTGACGTTCGGTGGCGGCGATGATCGGGGCCCTCGGCCTGAGCGCGGAGAGGCGGCGGGCAGTGGTGCCGCCGCGCGTGACCGCCACAATCGCCTGTGCGGATCCATGATCGGCCAGCGTGACCGCCGCTTCGCACAGCGCTTCGGCGTGATCGTCGTGGCGCCGATCGGCGGAGCGTTTCAGCGATTCGATCGGCGGCGCCGTCTCCGCGTCGCGGATGATGGCGTCGAGCGTCCGTACCGTTCGAGCCGGATAATGACCCGCGGCGGTCTCGCCGGCGAGCATGATCACGTCCACACCGTCCTCGACCGCATTGGCGGCATCGTTGACCTCGGCCCGGGTCGGACGCGCGCCGGTCGTCATCGACTCGAGCACCTGGGTGGCGACGATCACCGGGATGCCGCGCTGTCTGGCGCCGCGCGTGATCTCCTTCTGCGCGCGCGGTACCCGCTCGAGCGGCAGTTCGAGCCCGAGATCGCCCCGTGCCACCATCACGGCGTCGCAGACATCCAGGATTTCCTGCAGGTGCTGAATGGCCTGTGGCCGCTCGAGCTTGGCGATGAGCGGCACGTCGCCGGCGTTGGCGTCGAGCATCAATTGTCGCGCCTGACGCACGTCCGAGGCGGTCTGGACGAAGCTGAGCGCCACCATGTCCACCCCAAGCGCCAGCCCGAGCTTCAGGTCCTCGACATCCTTCTCCGTTACCGCCGAGGCCGGCAGCGGTACGCCCGGAGCGTTGATGCCCTTGTGCTCGCCGACCTCGCCGCCGTCGATCACAGTGGTCTGGATTTCGCGGCCATCGGTGGCGTCGACCCGCAGCTCGATCAGGCCATCCGAGAGCAGCAGACGATCCCCGGTGTGAACGCTGCGCGCCAGTCCGTCGAAGGTCGTGTACACGCGGCCCGCACCGCCAATGCCGTCGCCGGTGACGATGTGAAGCGACTCGCCCGGCGTGACCTGCAGCGGACGTCCACCCTCGAGCCGGCCGGTCCGGATTTTCGGACCGCCGAGATCCTGGAGAATCGCCACGGTCGATCCGGCACGTTCCGCCGCCGCTCGCACACGCGTATAGGTCGCGGCGTGCGACTCGTGCGTGCCGTGCGAAAAATTGAGGCGGACGATGTCGGCGCCGGCGGAGATCAGCGCGTCGAGCACGGAGTCCGAGTCGCTTGCGGGGCCAATCGTGGCAATGATTTTGGTGTGGCGCATGACGTAGGATTTGATTATGGGCCAGATCGTTCCGGATGCCATCGAGCGCTACCTCGCGGGACTCAATCGCGCCGGCGACGACGTGCTTGATGAGATCGCTCGAGGCAACCAGACGCGAGGCCTTCCCCTGGTCGATGCCGAAGTCGGCGCCTTACTGCGCGTTCTGGCCACGTCGATCGGCGCCTCACGGATGCTCGAAATCGGTACCGCCGTCGGTTACTCGGGGATCTGGCTTGCGGGAGCGCTGCCTGCAGGGGGCATGCTGTTGACGATCGAGCTGAGCGAGGATCGCGCGCGCGAAGCGCGCGACAATTTCGTCCGCGCCGGCCTCGCCGACAAGGTCAGCGTCATCGTCGGCGACGCGCAGTTGAAGGTCGCGAAGGTGTCCGGCCCGTTCGATCTGATTTTTCAGGACGGCGCCAAGAAGCTGTACGAACCGCTGCTCAATCGACTGGTGGGCCTGCTCAGACCTGGCGGCCTGCTGGTGACCGACAACGTGCTCTGGAGCGGCGAGGTGGTGCCGGGATTTGCCGCGACGCCGGTCAACGACGCCGCCGACAGTCAGGCGATCGTCGCCTACAACGAACGGGTCGCTTCGCACCCGGAACTGCTGACGTCGATCGTGCCGTTGCGCGACGGCGTCTCGATTTCCGTGAAACGTTTGTAGTGTCCGGCTTCAGCCGGACCTGGGGACACACATGACGATCGAAACGTGGCTGCGGGACGCGGTCGCCGATGCCGAACGGCGCGGACTGGCTGAGTTGAAACCGATCCTGGAAGGACTCGCCGCGTCGACGCGGGCGCTGCGCGCGGCAGACTTCAACGACGACGCGTCCGGACGGGTCGAGCCGATGGCTGACGGCCCGCGACCCGCCGCCGGTTCCTCCGCCGCGGCGAATCCGCAGTCGGCAGACCCAAGTGCGGCGCGATGGTGACGATCGAGGAATTCGGCCGACGGTTGCGCGCGCGCGAGACGACCGCTGAGCGTGCCGCCGAAGACTGCCTGCGGCGCATCGAAGCAGAGAACCCGCGCCTGAACGCGTTCATCCTGGTCACAGCGGACGAAGCGCTGCGCCAGGCGCGCGATGCCGACCGGGAGCTGGCCGCGGGTCAGGACCGCGGGCCCCTCCACGGCGTGCCCATCTCGCTCAAGGACCTGCTCGACGTCCGGGGCCTGCCGACCACGGCGGCGTCGCGGGTGCGCGAAGGACACGTCGCGCTCCGTGACGCGACGGCGGTGGCGCACCTGCGTCAGGCGGGCGCGGTGTTCCTCGGAAAGACCAACCTTCACGAGTTCGCGTTCGGGACGACGAACGAAGACTCGGCGTTCGGCCCCGCCCGGAGTCCGCACGACACGACACGATCACCGGGCGGTTCGAGCGGCGGCTCAGGCGCAAGCGTCGCTTCGGGGATGGCGTTGGCGAGCGTCGGCACCGATACCGGCGGATCGATCCGGATTCCCGCCGCCGCCTGCGGTGTCGTCGGACTGAAGCCATCCTTCGGCGAAGTGCCGGCCGATGGCGTGGTGCCGCTGTCGCGTACGCTCGACCATGTCGGACCGCTGGCGTTGACGGTCACCGATGCGGCGCTCCTTCATCACGCGCTGCTCGGACGCGCGAAGGCGGTCGCGGCGCCGCCGACGCCGGTCAGCGGCCTGCGGCTCGCGGTGCCCCGCGCCTACTTCTGCGATCTGCTGGACGACGAAGTGCGCGCCCGGTTCGAAGCGGCGCTCGAGCGGCTGCGCGAAGGCGGCGCGCGGATCGATGAGATCGAAATTCACCATGCCCGCGACATCGGACCGGTCTACCTGCACCTGGTCCTGAGTGATGCGGCGGCCTATCACGGAGCCACCCTGGAATCGATGCCGGAGAAGTACACGCCGCCGGTCAGACTGCGGCTGGAAATGGCGCGCTACGTCATGGGCGAAGACTACGTCCGCGCGCTGGCCGGACGCGAGGTGCTGCAGCGGGAAGTGGATGCGGCGCTGGCGCAGCATGACGCGCTCGTGCTGCCGACTCTGCCGATTCCCGCGCCGCTCCTCGGCGCCAGCGACGTCGATCTCGCTGGACGGCCGCAGCCGATTCGCAACGTGATGCTCCGGCTTACTCAGCTATTCAACGTCACCGGCCATCCGGCGATTTCCCTGCCGAGCGGCCGGACCGCCACAGGACTGCCCTGCTCGATCCAGCTGGTCGGCCGCCGCAGGCAGACCGATGCGCTGCTGCAGGTCGCGCTCGCGTGCGAAGGTCAGATCGGCGCGGCGCCGCCCGCGTCTGGTTCGGTCGGGGTCTGAACGTCCGGCGTCCCCGGCACCGGAATGTCGGGCGGTGGAACCGGTTTGATGTCCGGCGGCGGCTTGTCGATGGGATCCGGCGGGTGCGGAAAATCGGGAGACGACGGCTGTTCGATCATGCGGCGATCAGCTGCAATTCCCGAGCCTGAAGCGTCGCCTTGACGTTAGACGTCGAGGCCGATCGCGCGCATGAGCGCGAGCGCGTTGCTGTGTTCGACCACGCCGGGTCTCATCCTGTAATCAAAAATCATCCGGCCGTTTTCCAGGCGATCCTCGAAGTGCATGTTCACTGCAGCTGAGCCGAGCTTCGACGTCAGTTCCGTCAGTGCCAGATCGTGGGTCGTCACGAGGCCGATCGCGTCCATCGCGACCAGCGCGCGGACGATGCCTTCGGCGCCGGCGCGGCGATCGTACGAGTTGGTGCCGTGCAGGATTTCGTCCAGCAGAAACAGCAGCGGCACGCCGCCGCGGCCAGCCTCCACGATGGTTCTGATTCGCAGGATCTCTGCGTAGAAGCGTGAATGACCGGCCTGGAGCGAGTCTTCGATGTGCAGGGTCGCGCCGAGCACCAGCGGTGACAGCCGCAGCCGGGCGGCGCGCACCGGCGCACCAGCCAACGCCATCACCACGCTGACGCCGACCGACCGCAACAGCGTGCTCTTCCCGGACATGTTCGAACCGCTCACGATCAGCACGCGCGGTCCACTGTCGCCGAGCCGGACGTCGTTGGCAATCGAGAGGTCGCCCGGCATCAGCGGATGACGCAGATCGGCGGCGTCGTAGAGCGCGGCATACCGCGCGCGATCCGAACCAGTGTCCTCGACCAGCTCGGGAAACGGATCGTCAGGCTGCTCGAACGCGTAGGTGCCGAGGGCCGAGAGGGCTTCGAGCTCGCCCACCGCCCGGAGCCATTCGGCGACGGCGCGCCCGTAGCGGTCGTGCCATCGATCGATCGCCAGCGCCAGCTGCGGCCGCACGAGCAGAACGTACGCAATCGCCGAGAACATCAGGTTGTGCGTCGAGTCGAGCCACGATACGAGGCGTCGCAGCTGTGCGATCCGGCGCGAGGGCGGCACGCCGGCGGTGACGAACGTCTGCTGCAGCGCGATCAGCCGCAGTGAGCTGAAATGCTCGCGCTCCACCCGTCCGAGCACCTCCGCCAGCAGTCCGAGGTCGCGCTCGGGGGTTTCGATCGCATGAAGCACGTGACCGATGCGGCGGCGGCCGATCGAGTCAGCCGCGATCACGACCAGCAGCCAGATGACCAGCCATACCGAGGCGACGAGGTCCGCATACACCGCCACTGCGAGCGCGACCACCATCACCGCGATTGCCGCGAGCAGGCCACGATGCCAGTCGGGGAATCGGACGGGTTGCGACGCGGCCCACGCCGCAAGTGGTCCTGTCCGTCCAACCGGCGACTCCGAGGCCAGCACGGCGACGTCTTCGCGAAATTCGATCAGTGTCCGTAGTTCGCGCACAGCGGCCTGACGCGGACGGACATCGTCGATCGGCGCCGGGGCCCGGAGCCAGTCCGCCAGCGTGGCTTCCCCAATTTCTGTTCGCGCGGTGTTGAGTAGTTCGAACAAGGAACCGCGACCGAAGAGATCGAGGTCGCCGGCATACGGGTGGTCGGCCAGGAATGCCGCGCCGTCACGTCCGGCGCCGGGCCAGCGGCCGGCGAGCCGATCGAGCCCCCGAAGATAGAGACGCTCGGCTGCACGCGCGCGTTCGAGCTGGTTCAGCAGGCGCGCATGGACGACCGCGATCGCGCCGAATCCGATCCAGGCGACGATCGGCCACGGCCAGCCGATGCTCGCACGCACGAATGCCATCCAGAACAGGACCGCACCGATCAAGCCGATGA
This sequence comes from uncultured Acidobacteriota bacterium, assembly GCA_963711765.1. Taxonomy (GTDB): domain Bacteria; phylum Acidobacteriota; class Vicinamibacteria; order Vicinamibacterales; family CAVVIG01; genus CAVQFC01. The sequence goes on from CAVQFC010000003.1 coordinate 536,659, forward strand.
CCAGGCGGACATTCGAGAGCAGGAGGTGCCGGCGATCGAAGTCGGCGATTCGTGTACGCCAGCGGGCGAGCCGCGAATCGTACTCAGCGCGTGGGCTGATGTCGGTCACGGTTAGTCAGTCGGCAGTCGGCAGTCTGCAGTCGGCAGTCGGCGTGCCGAGAGTCGCCAGTCGGGAGCGGTCGAGTGTAACGCAGGCGCGTTGGCCAAAAGTGCCCGCTCTTCAGGCCAGCAGCGAGGTTGCCAGGGCCACGTAGTGTCCGGCGGCAGCTTCCAGTTCGGCGATCGACACGAACTCGTCGGCGGTGTGAGCGACGTGAATCGAACCCGGACCGAAGAGCAGCGGCTCGCCCCAGTTCGCCAGAAACGGGATGTCGGTAGTGTACGGAAATACTTCCGTGTCGTAACCTGGAACGGTGCGCAGGTGGACGGTGGGCACCTCCAACACGTGTTCGATGGCGACGCGTCGTTCGAGCGGGGCGACGGCGCGCCGGACATCGGCGGCATCGCCGACGGTTCGAAACATGACTTCGGCGCTGGCCGAAGGTGACACCACGTTCGGCGCCACGCCGCCGTTGATCAATCCCACGGTGTAGTGCGTGCGACCGAGGACGGGATCGTCGGGCAGCGCAATCGAGCGCAGCTCGATGAGCGCGTCCAGGAGCTTGTCGATCGCGGATTCCCCGAGTTCGGGAAACGAGGAATGCGCCGCTCGTCCGCTCGCGTGCAGCCGCAGGCGGAGAATGCCGCGGGTACCACGTCCGAGGCGATTGTCCGTCGGCTCGCCGTTGATCAGGAACCGGCAACCCCGTGCGGCGGCATCGGCGATGCGTGCGCCGTCGCTGCCGCGTTCTTCGCCGACGACGAACATCAGACCGACGCGCGAATCGCCGTCACGCCACAGCCGATCTGCGGCGGCGACCTGGGCAGCGAGAATGCCCTTGGCGTCGCAGGCGCCGCGACCGTAGAGGCGATCGCCTTCGATCCGGCTTGCGAAAAACGGCGGGACACAGTCGAAATGCGTTGAGAACACGACGCTGGGATCGGCAGGCCCAGGTGTCGCGATCACGTTGAAGCGGGTCTCGTCGACCCGCTGCTCCACGACGGTGCAGCCCCGGGCGCGCAGGTAGTCGGCGAGCCAGCGCCCCGCCGCGCCTTCGCGGCCGGTGGTGGAGTCGATGTCGACCAGCCCGCGGGTGAGCGCGACGATATCGACCGGGTCGGGCGTCACGCTGCGATCCTGTCTCCGACGGTCAACGCAGGGCACGCAGAGATCGCAGAGCCAGACTCTCTCAGTGCAATCCCGTTAGCGACAGTCAACGCCGGACTCGCTGAGTTCGCGGAGTGAGAGCCTCTCTGTGCGCTCTGCGGTCTCGGCGTTGATCGTCGTCTGGTCACCGGATCCACTGCTCCAGTTCAGTGCGGGTGTCGGTCCGCGAATCGCGGTACTTGACGATGACCGGCGTGGCGAGCGAGATGCCCCACTCGACGCCCTTGCCCGCGGTCACGGCTCGTGCGCCTGGAACCACCACCGCGCCTTCGGGGACAATCAGCGGCCGATCGACGGTCGGCTTGATGATCTCGCCGCGAACGAGATCGTAGACCGGCGTCGAACCGGTCAGCACGGTGCCTGCGGCGATGACCGCCCGGGCCCGGACGATCGCGCCCTCGTAGATTCCGGTGTTGCCGCCGATCAGCACTTCGTCCTCGATGATCACCGGGAGCGCGCCCACCGGTTCGATGACGCCGCCGATCTGCGCGGCCGCGCTCACGTGAACGCGCGCGCCCACCTGCGCACAGGAGCCAACCAGCGCGTGCGAGTCGATCATCGATCCCTCACCGACGTGCGCCCCGATGTTCACGTACATCGGCGGCATGCAGATCACGCCCGGCGCCAGGAACGCGCCGTCACGAATCGCGGATCCGCCCGGCACGATGCGCACGCCGGCAGCCAGTCCCGGCTTCTTCAACGGCAGCGTGTCCTTGTCGTAGAACGGCAGCTTGCCGTGGTCCATCGACTGATCGGTCATGTCGCCGAAGCGGAACCCGAGCAGAATGCCCTGCTTCACCCACAGGTTGACGCGCCAGCCGATCGGGCTCGACGCATCCGGCTCGGCCGCACGGACCTCGCCGGACGACAGCGCGGCGCGCAACCGCGCAAACGCATCACGTGCGGTGTCGCGATCGGCGGTCGCGCCGGCCGCGACGAGATTGGTGATGTCGGTTTCCAGCATGCGGCTAGACCAACGCCGCTTTCAATAGGCCGAGCGCCTTGAGCACGTTGAGGATTTTCGTTTTCGATTCCGCCCTGGGCGACACCATCGGCAGGCGATAGATCTCGTCGAGCAGCCCCATCGCCGCCATCGCGGCTTTCACCGGCACTGGGTTCGACTCGACGAAATTGATCGACATCAACGGTAGGACCCGTGCGTGCACGGCGCGGGCGGCGCGGAAGTCGTTGCGCTCCGCCGCCTCGACCATCTGCACCATCTCCGACGGGATCTGGTTGCTTGCCACGGACACGATGCCCTGTCCGCCAATCGCCATCAACGGCAGCGTCAGCGCATCGTCTCCCGACAGCACGAGGAAATCGTCAGGCACCGCGTGCCGGACCTCGCACATCTGCGCGACGTTGCCCGACGCCTCTTTGACGCCGACGATATTCGGGATCTGCGCGAGGCGGGCCAGCGTCGCGACCTCGACGTTGACGCCGGTCCGTCCGGGAACGTTGTAGACCACGATCGGCAGCGCCGTGCTTTCAGCGAATGCGCGATAGTGCTGGTAGAGGCCTTCCTGGGTCGGCTTGTTGTAGTACGGCGTGACCGAGAGGAAACCCGACGCACCGGCCTTGGCCAGCTGACCGCCGAGGTGAATCAGTTCACGGGTGTCGTAACCGCCGGCGCCGGCCAGTACCGGAACCCGTCCCTTGGCTTCATCGGCCAGGATTTCCACGATCCGGACCCTCTCGGCATCGTTGAGCGTCGGATTTTCACCGGTCGTCCCGCAGGGACACAGAAAATGGATGCCGGCGTCGATCTGACGGCGTCCGAGCCGGCGCACCGCCGCCTCGTCGAGCTGACCACCGGCCGTGAACGGCGTCACCAGCGCGGTACCGACTCCAGAAAATGGTGTTCTCATAGTGCTCCCCGGCAGGGCCGAAAGCCCTGCGACACGCTCGACTCAAGCCTCGCGCTACGCATCCCCGTCGAACCACTCGCCTAATCGCCGCCCACGCCAAGCACATCGCGCATCGTGAACCAGCCTTGCTTTCCCTCGACCCATCGCGCTGCGGCCAGCGCGCCGCGGGCAAACGCGGTCCGATCGCGCGCCGCGTGCGACAGCGTGATCGTCTCGGCCGGGCCGTCAAACCCAATCGTATGCGTTCCGGGGATGAAGCCGGCACGCGTCGACGAGACGGAGATCGGCCTCGGGTAGCCGGCGTCCTCCATGGCCCGCCTCAACAGCAGCGCGGTTCCAGACGGCGCGTCCACCTTGGCGGCATGGTGCGCCTCGTGCAGAAAGGCGCCGAATTCGGTCTGCGGCGCGAACAGCTTCGCTGCGTGCGCGACGATGGCCTCGAAAATGACCACGCCGGTCGAGAAATTCGGCGCGGCGACCACGCCGACGCTGCTGGCAGCGGCCATGGCGCGCAGCGCGTCCTGGTGCGCAGCCCAGCCGGTGGTGCCCACGACCAGGTTGATACCGCGTCCGGCGAGAGTCGTCGCGTTGCCGACCACCGCGTCGGGTGTCGAGAAATCGATGGCGACGTCGACGCCGGCCCACCGTGGATCGTCGGGGCCTCCGCCATGGAGCGGTGAGCCCGGATCGATCACGCCGGCGACCTCGCACCCGTACTGCGGCGCCAGCTGGCCGACCAGCTGACCCATCTTGCCGTGACCGACGAGAACGATTCGCATGGCTGACTACTCTGTCTTCATCACGAGGGCACGAACTTCATCACGAGGCCACCAAGTTCACGAAGCTTGTTTTTCATTGTACTGAGAGATGTGCTGGTTCGTGTCCTTCGTGATCTTCGCGTCTTCGTGATTAGGGTTTCTGAAAAAACTGCTCGTGCAGTCTCGTCATCGCGTGTGGCACGTCCGAGTTCCGCAGCACGAACGTGATGTTGCGACGCGACGCCGCCTGCGACACCAGCCGCAGCGGAATCCGCTCGAGCGCCGTAACCGCCCGGCCAAACAGCGTCGAATCGCTCCGCAGGTTTTCACCCACCGCGCAGATGATCGCCATCTCGCGCTCGCAGCTGGCTTCGGCGAAGTTGCGCAGGTTGTCGAGAATCGCCTCGAGACGCCGGGTGTCGTCGACAGTGACCGACACGCTGACTTCCGAAGTGGTCACGACATCGACGGCAGTCTTGAAGCGTTCGAACACCTCGAAGAGGCGACGCAGGAATCCGTGCGCGCCGAGCATGCGGGTGGACGTGATGTCGACGACGGTGACGTCACGCTTACATGCCAGCGCCGTCAACTGGCCTTCGGACGGCCGGCCTTCGGCGGTGATCATCGTGCCGGGATTGTCGGGACGCCGGGAATTGAGAATGCGGACCGGAATATTTTTCGCAACCGCCGGCAGGATGGTACTGGGGTGCAGCACCTTGGCGCCGAAGTAGGCGAGCTCGGACGCCTCCGCAAACGACAACTGCGATACCAGGCGCGGCTGCGGCACGATGCGTGGATCCGCGGTCAGCATGCCGTCGACGTCGGTCCAGATCTGAATCTCGTCGACGCCGAGCGAGGCGCCGAAAATGGCGCCGGAATAGTCCGACCCGCCGCGACCCAGCGTCGAGGTCACGCCATTCGCGGTCGCGCCGATGAACCCGCCGAGCACGGCCACGGTGCCGGCGTTGATGGCCGGAGCGATCAGCTCGCGGGCGCGGTCGGCGGTCTCCATCATGTCGGGAACGGCGGCGGTGTGTTCGGTGTCGGTCGTCAACACCAACCGCGCATCCACCCACAAGCTCGGCACGCGATGGTCGTTCAACGCTGCGGCAACCATGCGGCTGCTCACCAGCTCGCCGACCGCGAGCACTGCGTCACGCGAGCGCGCCGACACTTCCCGCAGCACTGCCAGCGCGTGGACCAGACCGGCCAGCTCCTCGAACTCCTGACGGACTTCAGCGAGGACGCGGCTGCGGCTCTCGCTGGTGACCGCCGTGGCGACGGCGACGTGTCGTTCGGTCAGCGTCCGCAGTTCGGCTGCAGCCTGCGCTGCCTCGCCGTTTTCGGCCATCTGCGCCACGGCGACGAGCTTGTCGGTAACTCCCGACAGCGCCGACACGATCACGACCGGCGCTGCGCTGCCCGGCGTCCGCTTCTGCGCCTGGTCCCGGACGATGGCGATCAGGCGATTGATGGCATCGGGATCGGCGACCGACGTGCCGCCGAACTTCATGGCCACGCTTCCGGTGCTCATGACAACCCTTCGCGCGTGCCACGGTAACGGCCGGATTCAGCCGGATGGTGGCCGTCGTCACAGTCCGGCTGAAGCCGGACACTACGAATGATTCTCACAGCAATCCCTCGCGATTCATCAACTCGGCGTTGAGGATGGCCGCGCCCGCGGCGCCGCGGATGGTGTTGTGCCCGAGCGCCACGAACTTGTAGTCGAGCACCGGACAGCGGCGAAGCCGTCCGACGCTGACGGTCATGCCACCGTCCCGATCGGCGTCGAGCGCCGGCTGCGGCCGGTTCGGTTCAGTGAGATACACAATCGGCTGCGGCGGCGCCGACGGCAGGCCGAGGTCCTGCGGTCTACCGCGAAACCCGTTCCACGCAGCGATCACGGACGCGGCGTCCGGCTGCTGCTCGAGCGCGACCGCTATGGATCCGGTGTGGCCGTTGTGCACCGGCACGCGCGTGACCGCGGCGCTGACCGTCACCGGATGGTTCTCGACGCCGGCCTTCCCGAGCGTACCCAGAATCTTGTTGGTTTCGGTCTCGATCTTCTCTTCTTCACCGCCGCCGATGAACGGAATCACGTTACCGAGGATGTCCCAGGACGGCACGCCCGGATAGCCGGCGCCCGAGATGGCCTGCAGCGACGTGATCATCGATTTCTGCAAGCCGAACTGCCGCAGCGGCGCCAACGCCATCGCATACACGACCACCACGCAGTTCGGGTTGGTGACGATGCGGCCTTTCCAGCCGCGGGAAGCCTGCGCCGCGAGCAGCGCCAGGTGGTCCGCGTTCACTTCCGGAATCATCAGCGGCACGTCCGCTTCCATCCGGTAATTGCGTGAGTTGCTGACAATCACATGACCGGCCTGCGCGAAATCCGCTTCGATCGCGCCAGCCACCGAGGAGTCGAGACCGGAAAATACCAGCTTGGGCGCGCGGCCGGACGTCGCCGTATCGACCGTCAGCTTCGCGACCGCGTCGGGCGGCGGCGTCGGCAGGCGCCAGGCGCACGCCTCACTGTATGGCTTACCCGCCGAGCGCTCGCTGGCGCCGAGCCAGGTGACCTTGAACCACGGATGCCGCGCGAGCAGCGCGATGAACTGCTGGCCGACCATGCCGGTCGCGCCAAGGATCCCCACTTCGATAGAAGACATGTCTTTTTTCCAAAAAAAAAGCCGACGCGGTTTGTGGCCGGTCGGCATCTGGTCGCTCGCTTGTGATTGAAATCAGTGCTCGAGCACACACACTCCGACGCATTCAGCCTTGCGAGCCTGCTTGGCCCGCTTGCGACCGAGGCGCTTTCGAATGTCGGAGGTGAAGCACATGAGACAGGCAGTATAGCATGGGAGCGAATGCTTCAGGCGTTGTTCCATACTTGGGAGCGGCAGCTCTCGGATGCCACCAAAGATCGCGTCGTTCGGCCGTTCGAGTGGGGTCTCGACTGGATTCCCGCAAACGGACATGCGCCAGACGCGCTCCCGCCGGACGTGATCGCCGATTGGGTGTCCGGCGTGATGGCCGACAGTGACGCCTTTTTTACGCCGCCGCCGATCACGGACTACACGCGACGTCCAGGTCCTGACGGCGACGTCATCACGTTTCCGAGCGCGCTCGTCACGCCCCACGAGACGAACAACACGGTGTACTGCCGGTATTTTCCGGCGGCTCGAACCGACCGTGCGAAGCCGTCGCCGCGCGCCGCCGTGCTCGTCATGCCGCAATGGAACTCGGACGCCGGCGGCCACATCGGTCTCAGCAAGCTCCTCGCCTGGAGCGGACTGAGCGCGCTGCGTCTCAGCCTGCCCTATCACGACTGGCGCATGCCCCCTGAACTCCATCGCGCCGACTACATCGTCAGCGCGAACGTCGCGAGGACCGTGCAGGTGTGCCGCCAGGCGGTGCTCGACGCGCGTCGTGCGATCGCGTGGCTGGCGATGCAGGGATACGAACGGATCGGCATCCTCGGCACCAGCCTCGGATCGTGTCTCGCGCTGTTGACGTCGGCGCACGAGCCATTGATCCGGGCGGAAGCGCTCAACCACATCTCGCCCGACTTCGCGGACGTGGTATGGCGTGGTCTTTCGACGCGACACGTGCGCGAGGGGCTCGACGGCAACATCGATCTCGATGCGCTCAAAGAGCTGTGGGCGCCGATCAGCCCTCGCTTCTACCTCGATCGCCTGCGCAGGTGTCGGACCCTCCTCGTCTATGCGAAATACGACCTCACGTTTCCGGTCGACTTGTCGCGCAACCTCGTGCGCTCGTTCGAGGAGCTCGACCTGCCGCACGAAGTGGCTGTCCTGCCGTGCGGCCACTACACCACCGGCAAAGCGCCGTTCAAGTTCCTCGACGGCTACATCCTGACGACGTTCCTCCGGAGGGCGCTGCTGGGTCAGTCAACGACGGTTCCGTAATCGATTCGCGAAAGTGAAATCGGCGGCGGGCGAATAGCCTCAACGAAAACGGGAAACTTCAGCGGTCTGACGCTTGCACGCTCGAGTTGTCAGAGTGTCCCCGGCCACCTACCTCACGTCCAGGCGGCTGCGTCTCTACCCGATCGGAATCCTCATCGGAGCCACGATCGGCTGGGCGTTTTTCGTCGCGAGCAGCAGCGGCCTTCGCGCGGTGCGAGGCGGACGCGTAGGCGGTGACCTGCCAGCGTTCTACGGCGCCGCGCGAATTGTTCGACGCGGAACGCCGATGGCCCTCTACGATCCGGCGGTCCAGCGCAACGCGCAGTCGGACCTGCTGCCCGACAACCGCGGCGGTTGGATCCATTTCGCGTACCCGCCCTACGTCGCCGTCGCCTACGCTCCGTTCGCATGGCTCGACTTCAAGGCCGCGTACGTCGCGCACACGCTGCTGATGGTCGCGTGCGTTGTGGCGGCACTGGCGCTGCTTCGCCCGCTGCTGACGCCGCTGCGCACGGAGTTTACCGCTTGCGCGGCAGCCGTCCTTACCTTTTACCCGCTGTTCCGAAGCATCGTCGGCGGCCAGAACACCGCCGTGAGCGTGTTGTGCGCGGCTGGCGCTGCAGCGATGTTGTCGAGGAATCGCGATGTCGCCGCCGGACTCTGGATCGGACTCTGGATGTTCAAGCCGCAATACGCGATTCCGGTCGGGGCGCTGGTGGCGGTGTGCGGGTTTCCGCGCGTTCTGATCGGAGCGGGCGTTGTCGGCGCGGCGTGGTTCCTGATCGGCGCGTCGGTCGGCGGCTGGGGATGGCCGGTCTGGTGGTGGCAGGCCGGCGTCGTACCATTCGCTGCTCTCGACGCGATCGTCGATCGCGCGAACGGCGTATCGTTTCCTCAGGTTGGCGCCGCGCTCGGGGTGCCGCTGCTTGGATGGCTGGGTGTCGTCGCCACCACGGCGTTCGCAGTCGCGACGGCGTGGCGGTCGCGTCGCGAACCGATCATCGTCGTCGCCATTGGAGCGGCCGCCTGCGTGCTGACCGCGCCGCACGCGCTCTACTACGACTCCGGGCTCGCGGTTCTTGCGCTTGGCGTCGCGGCCAACATTCGCGGTCGGCGGGTATTGCCGGTCCTTATCGCCGCCTGGTTGTTGGCGGCGGCACAGGCCGTCTGGCTTCTTCCGATACCCGCCGACATGCTCGTGCTCGCCGTATCGATTTTGTTCCTGTCGCGAGCGACTGGCGTGGCGCGACCCTTTCAGGGTTGCGCGACAGGCGGGCCTGAAAGGCCCGCCCGACTCACCGATGAGTAGTGCGGCACTCCTTACAGGTATTTGAGGATCCCGCGCAGCGCGACGAACAGCACCTGCGCGAGATTGGTGACCAACGGCGAAATCTCGCTCTCGTTCACGGCGTTGGCGACGGTGACCGGGTTGGTGACGAACAGCCAGATCGTCGCCGCCGCCAGCACGATGCTGACGATGGCAATCAAGGTGAACAAGCTGACGCCGACGCGTTGCAGGCTCATGGCACGTCAAAAGCGGTTCTATACGTCGAGATCATCTATGACGACATCCGCGTGGCGGTTGTTCGTTCGAGGGACGGTCCGGCGGCGCGAGGTCCCGCGCCCCCGATGCTATCTCAGAAGCCGTCGGCGGGCAGGACGATCGGCTCGCCAAGGTCGAGCCTGGCGATTTCCGGCCCGACCACGTCGAGGTCGCCAACGATCAGGGTCGTCAGCTTTGCGGGATCGAGATGGCGCGTCATCACGCGCGACACATCGTCGGTCGTGACGCGTTCGATGCGCGGAACGAACTGCTCGAAGTAGTCGTCGGGCAGGTCGTAAACCGCGAGCTGCAGCGCCGCACGCCCGATCTGCTCGCCGGTCTCGAAGCTGCGGGCGTAACCGCGCGTCAGCGCGGCAATGCCGAGCTCGAGCTCCGCGGCGGTTGCCGGACGCTGGCCGCGAATGCCGGCAATTTCGCTGATCGATTCCTGGACCGCCCGCGCGGTACCGGCAGTGTCCACACTTGCCTGCAGCACGAATGGTCCCGACAGACGACGAAACTCGAACGCGGTTCGCGCCCCGTAGGTGAGGCCCTTGTCTTCGCGGAGATTCAGGTTGATGCGGCTCACGAACTGGCCGCCCAGAATGGTGTTGGCGACCACCAGCGGGTGGTAGTCGGGCGTGTCGCGGCCCACCGCGACTTGACCGATCCGGAGTTCCGATTGCGGCGCGTTCGGACGGCTCACGACGTGGATGCGCGCGGCCTGTGGTAAGGCGCCCGCGGCGGCGATCTCGGCGGCGCCCGATCCGGTCCAGTCGCCGAAGGCGTCGGCGGCCAGCTTGACGATCGCCGCGTGGTCGCAATCACCGACCGCAATCAGCGTGGAGACCGACGGTCGAATCGCGCGCCGATGAAATGCCCGGACATCGTCCGCGGTAACGCCGGCCACCGACGCCTCGGTACCCATCGGCGAATGCCCGTACGGATGCGCGCCGTAAATCAGTTTGAGAAACGCACGATCGGCCACCGCGGCCGGAACGTCCTTGACCTGGGTCAGACGATGGAGCCGGAGCTGGCGCACGCGGGTGAAGTCGGCGTCGCGCAACGCCGGCCGGGCGACCATGTCGGACAGCAGCTCCAGTGCGCGCGCGGCGAAGCGGCTGAGCACGGTGACGCTGGCGACGGTCGCATCCGATCCGATGTCGGTGTCGAATTGCGCGCCGAGCTTCGCGAGCGCCTCGTGCATCTCGATGGCGGAGCGATCGCGGCTGCCTTCGTCGAGCATGTCGGCGGTGAACGCCGCGAGGCCCTCCTTGCCGGCGGGATCGAAGGCCGCGCCGCTTCGGACCAGCAGCGTGAACGCCACCAGCGGCACCTGGGTGTGGCGCACCGTCCAGATCCGGAGTCCGTTGGGCAGCGTGGTTTTTTCGATCGCCGGAAAGCCGAGCGTGCGGGTCGGCGACGGCGTCGGCAGGCGGCTGCGATCGACCGTCACGGGCGGACCGTGATCACGAGACCACCGCTCGCGTCGAATCAGGTGCCGCGAGCGTGGTTCGGCCCTTCGGCACGATGCTGAGGGTGGCGCGGCGCTCCGGATCGAAGTAGCGCGCGGCGGTGTGCTGGAGCGAGTCGTGCGTGACCACCTGGTAGCGGGCCAGATCGCGATCGAAATACGCGGGGTCGTTCAGGAACACGTTGTAGGCATTGAGCTGGTCGGATTTGCCGCCGAAGCCGCCCACCGTCTGCAGGCGGAACATGAACTGCGCTTCGGCCTGGACCCGGCCGCGTTCGATCTCCTCGTCGCTCGGTCCGCCACCGGCCAGTGTCGCGATCTCTTCGAGAATGGTCCGCTCGATCTCGGCGAGGGTATGGCCCGGCGCGGCGGTCGCGGTGATCTGCGCGTAGCCGGCGATCTCGCGCGAATTCTGCGATGCGGACACGTCGGTCGCGATCCGCTCGTCGAACACCAGCCGCCGGTAGAGCCGCGATGTCTTGCCGTTGGCGAGCAAATCGGTGGCGAGATCGAGATCGGCATCGCCGCCGGCGAACATCGCCGGGGTGTGCCAGGTCATATACAGACGCGGCAGCTCGACCCGATCCTCGATGAAGACGCGCACCTGGCTACTCAGCGCGGCGGTCGCGCGCACCGGCTCGACCCGTTCGCCGGCTTCGATCTCGCCGAAGTAGCGATCGACCAGCGCCAGCGCGGCTGCTGAATCAATATCGCCGGCGAGGGCGATCGACGCGTTGGCCGGATGATAGTAGCGGCGGAAGAACGCGTGCACCTCGTCGAGGCCAACCGCCTTCAGGTCCGCGATCTCGCCGATCGTCGTCCAGTGATACGGATGATCGGGCTGGTACAGCGCCGACAGCAGCGCCATCGGCGCGAGGCCGTACGGGCGGTTTTCGTAGTTCTGCCGCCGCTCGTTGAGCACCACGTCACGCTGATTCGAGAACTTGGCCTCGGTCAGGGCCGGCAACAGGTAGCCCATGCGATCGGATTCCATCCACAGCGCGAGCTCGAGCGCTCCAGACGGCACGACCTCCCAGTAGTTCGTGCGATCGGCGTTGGTCGAACCGTTCAGCGTGGCGCCGGCGCCCTGCAGCGGCTGAAAATACCCGTGGTCGTGATGCTGCGACCCCTCGAACATCAGGTGCTCGAACAGGTGCGCGAAGCCGGTGTGGCCCGGCCGCTCGTTCTTCGAGCCGACGTGATACCACACGTTCACGGCGACGATCGGACAGGCGTGATCCTCGTGGAGGAGGACGTCGAGCCCGTTCGCCAGCGTGTGCTTCGTGAAGGAAATGTTCACCGGAAGCTGCCGCAGGTCGGCATCTCTTTGCCGTAGTACGGATTCTCGATGGTCGCGGCCGCCTGCAGCCACGGCTTGTTGACCATCGGGCACGTCGCCACCTTGATGCCGTCGGGCGGCGTCAGGTGCAGTCCGGTCATGTAGGTGTCAATCGCTTCGCTGAGCGCGCCGAACTTGTCACGGACGGCGCTGATGTCCGGCGGCGCGGCCTCGGACGCCGCAGCGAGCTGCAGGGCGGCGCCATCGATCTTCATCGCCGGCGCGCCGAGCGAGGTCGCCGCGGTCACGATGTTGCCGGCATTGGCGTGAATGCCTTCGGTGCTGTCGTCGGCGAGCGCGGCCTGAATCTTGAGATACGGATCGATGATGGCGCGCGTCATTTGCGTCCCGGCGGCCGGCGTCTTGTCGGTCTGCGGCGCGGGCGCGCACGCGCCAGCGAGCATCGCGGCACACGTGATCGCCAGCCCCCAGCTGCGAGTGCCGACGCTCTTCGAAAGCCCCCAGGCCCTGATCCCCAGCCCCTTCGTTGCGAACTGTGTCTGCATCATTTCACCAGTGTCAGCTGAATGGTTGGCCGGTTGAAGCTGGCAATCGACACTTGCGCGGCGGCCCGCTCCGCCGCAGCCATGAAGGCACGGCCAGCCGGTGATTCAGGCTCGCTGATCATCAGCGGAACGCCGCTGTCGCTGCCTTCGCGGATCGGCTGGTAGATCGGCAAACGCCCGATGAACGGAATCCCGAGGTCGGTCGCCATCTGCTCACCGCCGCCGTGGCCGAAGATGTCGGCTTCGTGGTGGCACTCGGGGCAGGCGAAGTAGCTCATGTTCTCGATGATGCCGAGCGTCGGGATGTTGAGTTTCTTGTACATCGCGACCGCGCGCCGTGTGTCGGCGAGCGAGACCTGCTGCGGCGTGGTGACCACGACCGCGCCCGCCACCGGAACCGTCTGGCTCAGGCTCAGGACGACATCGCCGGTGCCCGGCGGCAAATCGACCACCAGGTAGTCGAGATTGGACCACGCCACTTCGCGGAAGAACTGCTGCAGCGCGCCGTGCAGCATCGGTCCGCGCCAGATGATCGGCGCGTCGTCGCCGGTCAGAAAACCCATCGAGATGACCTGGAGTCCGTATTTCTCGGCCGGCACGATCTTCTGGCCGTCGGTCGTCAGCTGCGTCTTCAGGCCGAGCATGATCGGCACGTTCGGCCCGTAGATGTCGGCGTCGATGATGCCGACGCGGCCGCCCGACCTGGCGAGCGCGAGCGCGAGATTCACCGCCACCGTCGTCTTGCCGACGCCGCCCTTGCCGGCGCCCACCGCGATGACATTCTTGACGCCAGGGACCATCTGACGCGTGCCGTCGGAGCCGACCGCTTCGCGAACCCGCGCGCTCATCTGGACATCAACCGACGTGACACCCGCGAGTTGCTGCACCGCGGCGCGCGCCTGATCGCGCATCTGATCCTTGACCGGACAGGCCGGCGTGGTCAGCTCGATGGTGAACGCGACGCGGCCGCCGTCGATCTTCAGATCCTTGATGAAGCCGAGCGTGACGATGTCGCGCTGCAGATCGGGGTCGCGGACGACCTTCAGCGCGTCGAGAACGGAGGCCTGCTCAACCGGCATATGGTCAAGATTAGCGTACAGTTCCCGGATCGAAGAGTGCCTTGCCTTTTTCGTGCAGCAGCACGTACAGCGCGTAGATGCCGAGCGCGGTTCCGTACGGGAGCAGCACCAGATCCACAGAGCCGAGCGTCAACGCGACCAGCCGGGACCAGGGACGGTAGCGCCGGAGCGGCACACCGACGGCGACGTGGGCCGCGCCCCAGAGAATCGCGATGATCGCCAATGTCGTGAAGACGAAGGCGGTCAGGCCGGCCCCGAACTGGCTGCCGCCGCCCCGCGACGACGCAATCAGCGCGAGCGCGCCGACGCCGAGCGCCAGCGTCGATGCCCCGACGAGAATGGTCAGCAGGCCCCACAGAATGAAGAGCATGCCGAGAAAGTCGACCTGGGAGAGCACGGAAATGATCGCTGATTGCTGAAGTATCGACGATGGCTGCCGACTGCTGACTGTTTTACGTCGTCGACGAACGGATGGCGACGCGCATCTCCACCCGCACCGACGTTGCGTCAGGCGACTTGAGCCGGAAGCGCACGCACGCGCCGTCGACGATGCCGGGCGGTACCGGCACGCGGACGGCCTGGTGCATGGTCGACGCGCCGGTTGCGTGGCAGAGGTGGCACCGTTCGGTCCAGGTTTCGCCCCGGCCGCCACAGTTGGGGCAGGTAATCCGGACCGGCACGCTCAGCGACACCACGTGGCCATCAAACGCTTCCCGCTGCGATAACGACACGTCGGCGTGCAACACATCCGCGTCCAGGCACTCGCCGAGAAACGCGTTCCGCATGCGATCGACGACACGTTCGACCGAAGGAAAGTCGATCGCAATCTCGTCCGCAAAACATTCGTACATCATCGAAGGTCCGTTAACGATAGGAGCCGATCCCGCGCTTGTCAAGGCAACCTCCGGGTGTTACCTTCACCACGATAGATGCCCGCAACAAAGGAATGTCCGATGTGCAACGGATCGATGGTGCTGCACGGCGCAGTCGTGGTGACCGTTCGTGTGCCGGGCAACGTCGAAGACACGACACGTCCAGCACCCGAATGGGTGTGTCCCGACTGCGACTATTTTGAAGACGCGGAAGAAAAAGAAAGGTAGAGACCGGGCGCCCGCGTCAGCGCGCGCCGATGGTCAGCAGGACTTCCTTGCGGAGCGTGTCCTCGAACTCTTCGAACTTGAGCGCGGACTCGCACTCGTCGCACAGCACTTCGAGCACCGCCGGCCGGCTCTCTTCCGAGACTTCCACGCGGCCGCCTTCGACATTTACAACGTGCATCTGCAGCGTTTTGACCAGAAAGTTCCGGTCGTTGCCGCAATTCGGACAGGTCAACGTCACTTAAGACTCCTTAGCCTTTCGATTCTATGAAATGGTCGGGGCCGACGCAACGTAAATCCGCCCAAAATAAGCAGATCTTCGCGAAAGCCCGCCAAATCTGGTAGATTCACAACCGATATGCCGACCCCGTCCGGAACCTATCAAGTCCATACCGAAGCGCGCGGCCCGCACTGGATCGCCTGGATCAGCCGGGATGGCAGCGGCAAGCCGGAACGATCGGTGGTGCTGGTGGCCGAAAACCGCGAAAAGGCCGAAGCACGGGCGCGGCAGTGGGCCGAGCAGTCATCCTATTAGACCCTTCCCTGCGTCCCGGCGGTGCGTGGTTTCAACCAATTCCTCAGGATAGCGCGGCGAAATCATCAATCGGCGATGTCCCGACCGGCGCGATCCGGATGCGGCAGCGCTCGGGAGGATCAGAGCCGCCCACGGTTTCGCCAGCCGCCGTCACAAACCTGGTCCTGACGCCACTCGGCAGGACTTCGCCGAGACTTCCCCGGCCCATCCGGCATTGTCCGTCCTTGACCGTCGCCGACAGGTACAGCCGATCCCGTGCCCGCGTCAGCGCGACGTAGAGCAGGCGCTTCGACTCCTCGCGATCGCGGGCCGACGCGTCCTCGTCCGCCTCTGACTGGTAGTCCGCGATCGCCACCGCCGCCTCTCCGGCCGCATCGTCGTTGACGCGGATCGGCGCGCGGATGCCGCCGGTGCCGCGGCCCATATTGACGACGAACACGATCGGAAACTCGAGACCCTTGGCGGCGTGCACCGTCATCAGGCTGACCGCGTCCACGGCGTCGATGGCAGCGTTCGATTCGTCGCCGACCGCCAGTCGTTCGAGGTGATCGGCGATTCTCGCCAGCGTCGGATAGCCGTGATTCTGCGCGCGCCGGATCATGCCGCGCAGCTTCTTGAGATTCTCCCGCGCCTGAGCCCGGCGTGATCCGCGAATCTCATACGCATACGCGGTATCGCGCAGGACCGTGTCGAGCAGCTCGGACGGCGCCAGGCGATCGACACACGCCAGCCAGAGCGGCGCCGACGCGCGCAGCTGATCGAGAACGCGTCGATCCTCCTCGGCGAGCACGTCGAGTAGCGGCGAAGGCTCGGCGTCGAGAATCGCGTGTGCCGCGCCCGACCCCAGCGTAGCAACGCCGTGATCCGAAAGCCGGACCAGGCGGGACCTCAGCAGCGTCGCGGCGCGCAGATTCGAAAGCGGATCGGCGAGATAACGCAGCACGGCGACCGCGTCCTGGATTTCGTCGGCGTCAAAGAATCCAAGCCCTTTGTAGACATAGGTCGCGACGCCGCGCCGGTCGAGCGCGGCTTCGAAGTCGCGGTGGCTGTCGCGCGAGCGGAACAGGATCGCGATGTCCGCTGGCCGCGCCTCGCGATGGAGACCAGTGACGCGATCGCGAACCACCGTACCGTTCAACAGTCCCACGATCTCAGCGGCAACGCGATCCGCAGCGGCCTGAACGGTGTCGTCGACCAGAAACCGCACGGGATCGGGGTCCGGCTGAAGCCGGACACTACCGGAATCGAGATTCGAGTCAGTCGCGGGCGTATCGTCCGGCTTCAGCCGGACCGGAAATCGATCCTGATCGCCGTAGCGGAATGCGTCGCGCCGGATGGCGACCGCCGTTTCGGTCTCGACGATGGCGCGAAACACTTCGTTTACGAAGGCGAGGATTCCCGGCGCCGATCGGAAACTGACCGTAATCGCCTGCGGCGGCAGACCGTCCGGGCGCAGCGCCTTGATGAATCCAGCCGCATCGTCCACGACCGCGACGTCGGCGTCGCGAAAGCCGTAGATCGACTGCTTGCGGTCGCCGACGATGAAGATTGACGGCGGGATCGCGTCGGCCGCGGCGCCCAATCCCTCGCCCCAGCTCTTGACCAGCTGGCGCACCAGTTCCCATTGCGCACGGCTCGTATCCTGGAACTCGTCCACCAGCACGTGACGATGACGCGCCTCGAGCCGGAGACGGCTCTCGGCGAATTCGTCCATCTCTTTCAGCAGCTGGACCGCACGTTCGAGCACGCCCGAAAAGTCGAGCAGGGCGTGCGCATCCAGGGTGTGCCGGTATTGGCGGAGGGCGACCGCGAAGATCTTCCACACGCCGCGCGACATCACGGCGTTGAGATCGCGCCGGAAGTCCTTGACCGCGCGCGCCACCAGCGGCGCCAGCCGGAACGCGTCCGCGCGATGACGCTTCCAGGCATCCGGGCCGTCGCAGTCGGCCGCGGTGAACCCGGTGCCGGCGAAGTTCTGTCCGCGCGGCTTGCCCTCCTGGGTCAGAAAATAGGCACGAAGGCGATCGACCAGTGCGCGAAACGACGCTTGATCGTCCGCTGTCGCTCCAGCCGCGCGCACGAGGCGTCGAAGATCGTCCGCGAGCATCCCGAACTGCGGACGGTGGATTGGGCCGTCGTTCAGAAACGTCTCGAGGCCGCCGCGCGCGTCAGAAAACAGCGTACGAAGTGCCGCAGCCGCCGATTCGCAGGCGCCGGCCGCGGTCAGATCGCGCGGTCCTTTCTGGAGAAATCGCCGCAGCGCGTGCGGCGCCACCAGCCGGCGATCGAGGAGCGCGCCAATCCCGGCGCGGAGGCGGCGCTCGCCCAGCTGGGCGAACACCAGGGCCACGTCTTCGTCGTCGCGGGCCGCCGCGCGGCTGATCCGAAACGCCTTGTCGAGCGATTCGCCGACCAGGCGCGGGACTTCGGTCGCGTCCGCCAGATCGAAACCCGGATCGACGTCGGCTTCGAGGGGAAACTCGCGCAGCAGCGACAGACAGAACGCATCGATCGTCGAGACGGCGATGTCACCCAGCCGTTCCTTGAGATCGCGCCAGCGGCCGGCGTCGAATTGCGACAGGCGGCTCGCCTCCTTGAGCCGCTCGATGATCCGCTGCCGCATCTCGGCGGCGGCTTTACGCGTGAAGGTGATCGCCAGGATGTGATCGGGCTCCACGCCGGCCCGCAGCAGGTTGACATAACGCTCGACGAGCACGCGGGTTTTGCCGGTTCCGGCGGAGGCTTCGAGGATGACGTTGTGCGACGGATCGACCGCCAGACGCCGCGCATCGGCATCGGGGAGGACAATCTCTTCGGTCGTGTCCGGCTTCAGCCGGACGATCGGGTCGTCGTCAAACGGCAACATCGGATCAGACATCGCCGACATAATCCTTGCGGCACACGGACGCAAAACTACACGTCTCGCAGCGCCACACATCGTCGGGCGTCGGCGGGAACTCACCTCGCTCGATCGCGTCAACCGTGGCAGCGAGACGTTCCTGCGCCTCGGCCAGGACCTTTGCCTGCTCGGCCGGCGACGAGAACAGCGGCACGACCCGCTTCGGGCCCTTGAACGCAAGGTACGCGGCCTCGCCCAGCACCCAGCTTCGCCCGTGATAGGAGGCGAGACTTTGTTCGGCGCAGATGCTGTAAATCGGCAACTGCAGCGCGCGGGCACGAGCGGGGGGCCAGCCGAGCTTGTAGTCGATCAAGCGAAACGTGCCATCCGCCAGTAGATCGAGCCGATCGGCCTTGCCGCGAATCGCCACGGTGCGCGGCCGGTCAGCCGTCATGATCGTGAAGTCGCCCTTCAACGAGTGTTCGAGCAGACGTTCGACGACAGCGACCGGCCGTTCGGCTTCCATCCGGAACACCGCTTCGCCCAGACCGGCTGCCGCGGGCGAGCCGAGCAGCCTGGTCCGCTCCAGACCCGCCTCCGCCGCCGGCAAACGCTCGAGTGCCCGATCGACGACGCTCGTGAACATTTCCCGCGCCGTATCGAGATTCGCCGGCGTGATGCCGCGGTGGCCGGCGCTCTGCCACGCGGCGAAAAACGATTCGAAGACGCCGTGCACGAACTGCCCCTGACGTCGTGGGTCCATGACTTCTTCGTCGTCCGGCTCTTCTTCGAGCCTCAGGACGTGCTGCGCGAAGAACTTGAACGGACAGTCAAGGTAGGTCTCAAGCGCGCTGACCGACCAGGCGCGGGCGGTGGCGCCGTGCACGGTCCCATGGAATTGAGGCGAATCAGCCGGGGACCGCGCCGTTCTGAGGCTCGCCCAGCTTCCGGCCTCGCCGTCGAGCGGCGCGAGCGTCAACGGATCGAGCGAAAGCGCTTCATCGACGAACACCCGGGCCGGCTCGTCAGTCTGGCGTGCAATCGCGCTGAGTTCGGCCCTGGGAATCTCGTCGAGCTGGATGGCCCTCGTGACCAGCGCGTCTTCGTCGAGCGTGAACGTGGAGACGATCGTGCGGTGCGCGGCCGATGCCAGCAGGTCGAGAAACGACGCGTCCGCGCCGGCGCGGCGATCTTTTTCCGAAGGCCAGCCAAGCGACTTGAGCAGCGTCGGCGGATAAAAGATGTTTCGGCGCGGGCGCTCGGGCCATTCCGGTTCAACCGTGCCGACGATCGTCACCTCGTCGAAATCGCCGTATCGCGCGGCCTGATCGTCCACGAGCTGAATCCCGCGAGCCGACGACTCCAGCTCGAAGGTCTGCCCCTCGATCGCGCGTCGAACCGCGATCCCGAGGTCATCGATCGTCCATTCGCGATCGTCATGGGCCGCATGGACCGCGGCAAGGGTGCTCAATGTCTCGGCGATGGCGGCGCGCGCGCGAAGATCGCGCGCCGCCAGTGGGTCGTTTTCCGCGAGCGGACGCAGCCGCCGCATCCAGAACTCGAGCAGACCCTCGAGCTGTTGCGACGCGGGGCGTCTTTCGGTCAACGGCGCCAGCTCGGTGGCGATCGCCACAGCCGCCGAGAGCGCGGGTCGCGACGCAGCCTCGCTCCATTCCGCGACCCGACCGATGAGACGATCGCGATCGCCGAGATAGCGCGCCTTGCTCAGCGCCCGATCGAGTGCGCCGACCGACTCGCGCGTCACCGCGGCGCCCCCCTCGTCGAACACAAAATGCGGGGAACGCAACAGTCCGATCAACGATCCGCGCGTGAAGTCTGAGGCGACGACCTCGAGCACCAGATCGAGTGCACCGGCGGTCGGCTCCGCGGCTAACGGAAGAGCATCCGATGTGTCATACGAAATGCCCGCGGCGCCAAACACCTCGGTCGCAAGGTAGAGATACGGCAGCGGGTTCTTGAACACGACCGCCGTACGTTCGGGAGGCGTCGTTTCACCCCTCCGCCGATCCGCCTTCAGGCGCCGCGCGATTGCGACGAGCTCTTCCTCACGGTCCCGAAACGTCCACCACGGCTCGTCGGGAGGCGCAGCCGGCGGCGTCACCAGCATCGGCCTGGACCGCAACGCCGGCGTCGGTTTGATTTCGTCCAGGCCGGGCCACCAGTTGTGCAACCGTTCGTGAAGCCCCGATCCCAGCATCGCTTCGGTGGCGACGATGTCGAGCCGCGCAAGTCCGGGAATTCGCGTCAGGAGATCGAAGTCGGCGACAAAGAGACCCTGGTCGTCGGCAATCCAGTCGGCA
Organism: uncultured Acidobacteriota bacterium; assembly: GCA_963711765.1. Classification (GTDB taxonomy): domain Bacteria; phylum Acidobacteriota; class Vicinamibacteria; order Vicinamibacterales; family CAVVIG01; genus CAVQFC01. The sequence goes on from CAVQFC010000003.1 coordinate 557,217, forward strand.
ACCGTAACCACGACGTGCCGGATCGGGGTCGCTGCTGACTCATCGATCAGACGCTGGCGAAGCGTATGTTCGTCGCAGCCGCCGGACGACTGGACGCGCCGCTCGTAGTCGCGAAACGCCTCGGCCAGGAAGCGCGTCTGCCGGCGCATGCGCTCGGCCGCGCGATCCAGATCGTCAGACCCGAGCGCCATCGCGATCAGCTCCTCGAAGCGCGTGACCTGCTGCGACTGGCGGCGGAGCTGATCGTAGAAGCGCAGCATCTCGGCGACGAGGCCTGGACGAAGCCTGAAGGTTTGCTCGGTGGTCGCGGCCGCGGCCGCGCGGGCGGCGGCCTGCGCCATCACCTCACGCTCGAGCGAACCGAGCCGGCGAGGAGGATCCGCCAGGCGGCCGTGCAGGACGTCGTAGAGTTCGTCGCGCGTGACGAGCGCCGGGCCGTCGAGAGAACGGCGAAGCTGTTTCGCGGCGCTGGTGGTGGGCACCACCACCACTTCGTCGCCCGAAGGAGCGGGAGAGCGTCCTGCCACGGAGCAAAGCTCCGCGATGGCGTGGCGAAAGGCGTGCAGATTGGGGACGCGGACGAGCTGCGTCCGGCGCGGCGTAATCACTGGATCTTTGGCGGACGCAGCAGCGTGTGGATGTCGCCCTGGGCTTTGGCGCCGAGCATCAACGCGCCGGCCGCAGCGGACGAGGCGTCCCAGGCGCGCGTCATGTCGCCGGCGAGCGTCGCCTCGCGGCGGATCTCCGCGGCGTGTCCAGCCAGCTGGACCGCGGTGACGAGCAGCGCGTGCGCGGCAACAAGCTCCTCCGGCGGTGCGATCGCCGAAATCAAGGTCGAGATTCGCGCCACGGTCCGCTGTACGCCGGCGAGGGTCGCCGGTCCTGATCCGGAGAGCGCCTTGATCCCCTCCAGCGCCGGGTTGAGTCGCGCAAACAGATCGATTGGCGTGGTGATCGCCGTCCCGTAGGCCCGGAGTACCGGCGCGCGCAGCGCCCAGCGATCGCGGGCCAGCTGCACCTGGCGAGCCGTAGCGAGGCGCGCCTGGACCGCGGTCAGCAACGCCGTGACCGCTTCAGGGCGCCGATGGCCAAGCGTCTCGTCGCGCTGGGAAATGGCGCGGAGCACGCGCTCGATTCCGAGCACGTCGCCGGAACGCGCACGCTGACTGGCCAGCGTCATCATGCGCGTCGTCAACGCGGAGTACGAGCGATCGAGCGTTACTTCCGCCTGGATCGCCGCCTGCGCATTGGCGCGTGTGGTGGCCGCCCACTCGGCAGGCAACGCGTTCTTGTCGCGATCGATCGCCGCGACAGCAGTCGCCAGCAGCGAAGTGCGCTCGGCCGAGCTGTCCACGACGCGTGCGGCGCCGAGCAGTTCTTCGACCGCCTCCTGCGGCGTCGGCGCCGGCAACAGCGGTTCGGGGATCGACGGCGGGTCGGTGTAGGCGGACAGGTTGATGTCGAACCGGCGGTCGCCGCGGGCCGCGCGCAGGTCCGCGATGGCCGCGTCGAGCATCGCCAGCATCTGACTGATGTCGCTCTGGCGGTAGTTGTAGTGATTCGGCGGCCAGTCGGCGAGTTTCTGTCGCGCGCGCTCGACCGTCGCGAGCCGTTCGCCCGCATCGGTCAGCCGAGCGACGTCGTTCAGCGTCTGCGCCAGGTCGTTCGAGAGCGCGGCGTAGTCTGCGTCGGCCTGCGTCGCCACGTAGTGCGCGGCGCGCGCCGCGGCGGCATATCGGCTGGTGCGATCCCAGTCCACCTGCGCGATCGGGAGATCGACCAGGTGCAGCGGCGGGTTCGGCGTCGCAGCGGTCGGCATCGAAAACACGACGCGGTCGCCAACCCGCGCCGGCTCGCCGAAGCTGACGAGCGACGTGCCGTCTTTCAGGAACACCCGCAGCAGCGTTCCCTCGTCCGCAAGCGCTGGACGCGCGCACAGGCCCAACGAAATCGCCACCAGGGCGGCCGCCAAACCGCGGTGATACATGAAGTTTTTAGCGTACACCAGCCTCGAGCCGAGACCTACCAGCGATTGCTGAAAGGTTCTGTGGAAAAGCTGTGGACGAATGGTGAATATCCTGTGCAGGAAACGCCAACGAAAATTTATTTCCGGCGCACATCCCTCGCAACGTCGTGACCGCGAGCATGTGCATCGGCTTTCGTGACGCGCTTCGCTTGTTTGCCGCAAAACGACGCGTAGAATGGTCGTCGCTTCACATTTTCAGCGTATCGCTTTCGACACAGTGACCTCCGCCGTTCATCGCTTCCAGGAATCCATTGCAGGACGCCCCTACCTCATCGAGGTCAGCGCGGTCTCGAAAGATCGGTGGCGCGCGTACATCGTCAGGCTGCCCGGGGTCCCGACCGCGCTGATGCCGTTCTACGGCGCCACGCCGGCTGACGCATGTCGTCAGCTGTGCGAATGGCTGACGCGGGCCCACGCCAGGGCGTCCAACCCGACCAGCTCAGTGTAGGATCTGCGCATGCGCAGACTCGTTTTCTCGATGGCCGCAGCGATCCTGTTGTCGGGCCTGACCAACTCGACACTTCACGGCCAGGGACGCGGCGGCGGACAGTTCGGCCCGCCCGACTTCGACAAGCAGGTCCGCGATCAGGCTGAAACAGACAAGACGTGGCGTGCGGCCAGCGAAGGCTACATGCAGATGGAGAAGATCACCTACCGCAGCAAGGTGGGTGACATGGACATCCCCGCGTTCGTGTTCCAGCCGCTGAAGCTGCGCGGCGCGAAGAGCCATCCCGCGATCGTCTGGGTGCACGAAAACATCCGCGGACACCTCTACGAGCACTACATCCCGTACATCCGCGAAGCCACCGCGAAGGGCTACATCGTCATCGCGCCTGAGTACCGCGGCAGCCTCGGATACGGCAAGACGTTCTACGATGCCATCGACTACGGCGGCAACGAAGTGGACGATGTGGTGACGGCGGTGGACGTGCTGAAGACGAAATACCCGGCCGTCGATCCGGCGCGGATCGGGATCATGGGCTGGAGCCACGGCGGGATGATCACGCTGCTCTCCATCCTGCGGAACCCGACCATGTTCAAGGCAGCGGTCGCGAACGTCCCGGTGACCAACCTCTTCCAACGTCTGGCGTGGAAAGGCGTCGAGCGTCAGCATCAGGCGATTGACCCGGCCAACCGCTATGGCGGTCTGCCCAACGAAAAGCACGACGTCTACAAGGAGCGCTCGCCGCTCTACCAGATCGACAAGCTGCAGATTCCCCTGTTCGTCGGCGTCACGCGCAACGACGAGGACGTGAACATCGAAGAGGACATGCAACTCGTGGACGCGCTGCGATCACGCAAGCCGGCGCTGGCCGAGACGATGATCTACGACAATCCGCCCGGCGGTCACACCTTCGACCGGCGCGTGGATCCGAAGACGTGGCAGCCGGAGAACACGCGCGAGCAGCGCGATTCCTGGAACCGCGTGTGGACCTTCCTCGATTGGAATCTGGATCCGTTCCATGCCGAAATCCATCCGTCAACGAAGTAGGTCCGCTCTGCTGGCGCTGGTCGCGCTGATCGCAATCCCTCTGTGCGTGCCGGCGCGATCGTCGGCGCAGGAGGTCCCGAACGTTCGACTGGTGGCGACCGGCGGCACCATCTCCAACAAGATCGGTGGACGACTCACGGCTGAAGAGCTCGTGAAGTCGATGCCGGGGATCGAGCACTACGCGAAGCCCGAGTTCGAGCAGTTCACCAACCTGGCGAGCAGCGAGCTGACGCTCGATCAATGGCTGGCGCTCTCGAAACGCTTGAACCAGATCTTCACGACCGAGCCGGACATCGCCGGCCTGGTCGTCACCAGCGGCACTGATACGCTCGAAGAGCTCGCCTATTTTCTCGACCTCACCGTTCGCAGCGACAAGCCGGTCGTCGTCGTCGGATCGATGCGCAATCCGAGCACGCTCGGCTACGAGGGCGCCGCGAATCTGCTCGAGGGCTTCCGGGTCGCCGCGTCGCCGGATGCGCGCGGCAAAGGCACCCTCGTCGTACTGAATGACGAGATCAACGCGGCCCGCGAAGTGACCAAGACCGACGCGCTGCGCCTCAACACGTTTCAGACCCGCGGCTACGGCGAGCTCGGCGTCGTTGACGCCGATCGCGTCGTGTTCTATCGCTCGTCGCTCAAGCGCCACACCGCGGCAAGCGAGTTCGACATCTCAGCGGTGACGAAGCTGCCGCGGGTGGACGTGGTGATGGTGTATCAGGGCGCCGACGGCGACGTCATCAAGGCGGCGGCCGACGCGGGCGCCAAGGGCATCATCATCGCGAGTGCGGGTGCGGGCGCGACGAGCGGGACACAGCCCGCCGGCATCGAGTACGCGACGAAGAAGGGAGTGTTCGTCGTCACGACGACTCGCACGGGGTCCGGACGGATCGCGGCCGGCCGTGGCGGCGGACGTGGTCGCGGCGGCGCCGACGCACCGCCTTCCGACGAGGTCCGTCACCGTATTGCCGGCGAGGATCTGGCGCCGGTCAAGGCGCGGCTCCTCCTCATGCTCGCGCTCACTCGCACCAGCGATCCCGCTGAGATCCAGCGGATGTTCATCGAGTACTGATCCTGACGATTTTGCAATCGGGCCTCGATTTTAGGACGGCGGGGTTGTCTTCGACGTCTACATCGCCGCGGCAATGGTCAAGAAAAACGTGCCCGCGACGGTCGTGGCGACGCCAACGGGCGCGCATCTGACGCTGAAGGCGGCGCAGGTGGAAGTCGAGCGCGACGACGACAGCTCGAAGAAGTCGATGGCGGAGACGATCGCCGAGCGTCTCAAGCGCGACTATTTCGGGCGGTAACGTTCTGTCCCGCCAACGGGTCGCTATGGTCAGGCCCGAGACATGCATCGGAATCGGCGTGACCATCAACACCACCGACCCCACACCAACGCCGTCGTCTCGAGTGGCTCTGCAGCGCGCCTCACGGATAGCGCTTGGCGGATTCCTGTTGGGTGCCGGCATCGGTCACCTGACTTTTCTCCGTCGCGAGTTCCGCGCTCAGGTGCCGGACTGGGTGCCGTTGCCGGTTGACGACACCGTGGTCTATTCCGGCGTCGCTGAAATCGCGCTCGGGGCGTCCCTGATACTGGTCGAAGGTCCGCCACGGGAAGCGCTCGGGAAATTCGCGGCCACGTTTTTTGCAGCGGTGTTTCCCGGCAATCTGTCGCAGTGGTGGAACCGCCGCAGCGCGTTCGGCCTGGATACGGACAACAAGCGCCTTGGCCGTCTGTTCTTCCAGCCGGTGCTGATGTACTGGGCGCTCAAAAGCACCGAACGGCCAGAGCCCGCGTCTACACCGGTCGATTAATCAGGAAGTTGGCGGTATCGCGGAAGAACGCGCGCAGCCGGGCATCGGCATCAGGCGTCAGGGCGGCGTGATCCAGGGCGCGCTCCATCAGCGTGACCCAGCGGTCGCACGCGGCCTGATCGATCGGGAACGGAACGTGACGCGCTCGAAGGCGAGGATGACCGCGGCGCTCGGCATAGCGGTTGGGTCCGCCGAACCTGCCGACGAGAAAATCGCGCAGCCGCGCTTCGGACTCCGACAGATCATCGTCCGGATACATCGGCCCGAGGATGTCGTCGCCGGGCACCTGCGCGTAGAACGCGCCGGCCAGTCTGGCGAATCCGGCCTCGCCGATCGCACCGTAAACGTCGCTGTCGGTCATCCTGACGATGATAGCCAAACATTGACCGGGCTTAATCAGGGCATTACCATAGGGATTCGACTCTCGCAGTCAGACCTCTCAGTGTGGGCCTGTAGCGCAGTTGGGAGCGCGCATGAATGGCATTCATGAGGTCACCGGTTCGATCCCGGTCAGGTCCACCATCCTCCAACCTGTTGCCCCACTGGACGTTTTGCCTCTTGTTCATTTCTGAGTGAACGAAGAAAAAAACCCTCGCCATCGCTGCACCGCGTCCCTCGTTACTTTCGGTTCGCCCGCTCCTTCTTCACCGTCTGCTCAACGGCGAGTGCCGCCGCAGTCGATCGTCCGTGTGGCGACGTACCTGCCAATCCGCACGAACAGACCGTCGATCTCGCGCGCTGCCGTGCATTGGCGCGCGACCGGATGCGCGATACTCGGGCCCGGCCATCCGCCAGGTCGAAACGACGCGAAGAGTCGACCGACAGCGGATTGGATCAGGGAGAGACGCGAACCGGCCCCTGGAAAAGAGAGAAGTACGGGGAGAAGCTGAGGAGTTCCCTGATGCCGTCTGGACCGATCTGAAACACGCGGAGTGGGCCGCCGTCGCGATTGGTGCCCGTCACAATCTCTGCCCGCCCATCGCCCGTGACGTCCACACTGCCGACGGAGACGCCATCGCACTGCACGGGATCGACATCGGGGCTGACATCGCACCACAACGGATCGTAGGCGTAAAAGCTTGCGAGGCTGACGATCGATCCGTTGCTGAGGCTGAACGCCTGCACGTGCGGGCCGCCACCAGGTCCTGGCCCGGTGATGATGTCCGCCAGGCCGTCACCGTTCACGTCCGCGGCGGCCACGCGGACGGTGCCCCGGAACTCGGGGAAGTATGGAAAGAAGCTGGCAATCTCGGCGACCTGGCCCGGTCCCCCGATCGTGAAGACGCGGACGGGCCCGCCCTCTCGAGTGGTCCCGGTGATGATCTCGGCGCTGCCGTCGCCGTTCACATCACCCCCCGCGACGAACACCCCGCCCGTAAACGAAGGATCGTAGGCATAGAAGCTGGCGAGCTCCGTGATGCCGCCGCCGGCGAGACTGAAGGCGCGCACGTGTGGTCCGCCGGACGGACCAGCCCCGGTGATGATGTCGGCCACGCCGTCGCCATTCACGTCGGCCGCCGCCACCCGAACGCCGCCGCTGAAGGCTGGGTCGTACGCGTAGAAGCTGGCGATCTCCCTAGTGATGCCTCCGGCAAAGCTGAACGCGCGCACGTGCGGGCCGCCGCCTGGTCCGGCCCCCGTGATGACGTCGGCCAGACCGTCACCGTCAACGTCACCGCACGCCACATACACGCCGCCGGCGAAGAGCGGGTCGTAGGCGTAGAAACTGGCCAACTCCTTGACGACGCCGCCCGCGAGACTCCACACGATCACGTGCGGCCCGCCGCCTGGGCCAGCCGCGGTAACCAGGTCATCCACACCGTCGCCGTCGACATCGCACTTCGCACTGCTGTGGACCCTCGTGCTCATCGCGGCGCGGTTGTTGGCCGCATTCGGGTCGCTGATTCCGCTGAGGACGGAAGCCACGTTGGTGATTTCCGGAGGAGCCGCCGTTCCCGCCGCCACGGTGTACGTTGCGGTGATGGTTCGCGTCGCACCAGACGCCACCGTTCCCAGATTGCAGGGGAAAGCGGTCGTGCAATCGCCGCTCGTTGACACCCAGGTCAATCCGGGCGGAGTCGGATCGTCCACAGTGACCCCTGTCGCGACAGAGGGTCCGGCATTGGCGACCGTGACCGCATAGGTCACTCGGCCGCCAGGAGCGGCGTTGGTCGGCCCGGTCTTGGTGATCGACAGATCCGCGAGCTGTGTGACCGTCGTCACGACGCTGGCGGCATTGTTCTCGGGACGTGGATCGAAGGGATCGCTCACCGCGAGCGATTGCACGATCAACGTCGGAGGGCCGGAATAATCGGCGGGCGGCGCGAGCGTCGCTATGACTTCGCGCGTTTCGCCGGGCGCAAGCTCTCCAAGTGCGCACGGGAGGCTCGAGCATGCGCCACGAACGGTCAGCGGCACGGAGGCGCTCGGAGGCGGCATCATCAGGGTCGTGCTGGCGGTCCGCGATGGCCCGACATTAGCGATCGTGACGTGGTAATCGCCCGACGTGCCCGGGGCCAGGAACGATGGCCCGGTCAGCGCAACCTGGACGTCGGCCAGAGGAACCAATCCCACTGCGCTCGTGTCGCTGTTGTTGGAGAGATCGGGGTCCGTCGTGCCGGCAGCGACTACCACCGTCGCGACGTTGACGAGCGAACTGCTGCCGACAGGCGCACTGAGACCGGTCGCCACGAACGTGGCGTTCCCGCCTGCAAGGAGATCGACCGTCGCGGCGATCGCCCCTGTGCCCGACGGTGAGGTGCATCTCGATCCGGTGCTGGCAGTGCACGTCCACGTCACGCCGGTGTACGGCGCCGGGAACGTGTCGGTGACTGAAGCTCCCAATGCCGTGCTGGGCCCGTTGTTGACGACGGCGACGGTCCAGGTGAATGCAGCGCCGGCGGCGGCGACCGGCACGCTCGGCGTCTTTGTCAACGCGAGGTCAGCAATGACTGAAGATGTCAACGTCGCAGTGCCGGTGTCGTTCGCCGGGTTCGGATCGATCGGTGTACTCGACTGGCGCGTCGCCGTGTTGATCACGGTGCCCAACTCCGTGACGCGTCCCGTCACCGTCAATATGCCGGTCCGCGTCGCCGGCACGGCGCCCAGTGCCCAGATGCCCGTTCCCGCATCGTAGCTGCCCTGTGATGCGTTCGCCGATACGAATGCCACGCCTGCGGGCAACAGGTCTTCGACGTCGGCGCTCGTGGCGTCGTCTGGACCAAGGTTGGTGACCGCAATCGTGTAGGTCACGAGTGCCCCGACACCAGGTGCCGCGTTGCTCACGGCCTTTGCCACGCGAAGGTCGGCCGCAGGCGCGGCGTTGATCGACACGGCGTCGCTGTTGTTGATCGGATTCGGATCGATCTCGACTTGTGATGCCACGGACGCGTTGTTCACCAGTGCGCCGGGCTGGTCGACCCTCGCCATCAGCGTCAGCGTCGCCGGCGTGAGCGAATCGAGGGTTCCGACCGTCCAGATGCCCGTCGCGGCGTCATACGAGCCCTGCGAAGGCGCATCCGAAACGAACGAAAGGCCGGTGGGCAAAGCATCCGCGATCGTGACGCCCGTCGCCGGACTCGGTCCGCGGTTCGTTGCGCGAACAGTGAATGTCAAAGTCTCGCCCACCACCGCTTCGCGGCGATTGACCTCCATGTCGACCTCGAGGTCAGCGGCAGGCGCCGAGCTAGTGGCAGCCGCCGCAGAGTCGTTGCCGACGACCGGATCCGGCTCGTTCTGGCCGGTCTTGACGGCGAAATTCGTGATGACGCCGTCCGCTGTTGCCTTCGCCGTCAGGACCAGTTGTGCGGTCTCGCTGACGGCCAGCGATCCGACCGTCCACGCGCCCGTTGCCGAATCGTACGCGCCCTGGGTCGGGGACGCGGACACGAAGTCGAACCCGGCGGGCAGGCTGTCGGTGACTTCGATGCCGGTCGCCGGATTTGGACCATGGTTGAGCGCATTGATCGTGATCAAAATTTCGTCGCCGAGAACCACGCTGGACGAAGGCACGGTCTTCGTGACCTCGACGTCCGCATCGCGAGTCAGCGCCGTCACGGCGGTCGCCGCGTTGTTCGCCGTGTTCGTGTCCACCGTCGTCGACGACACATCGGTCACGTTCTCGATCGGCGACGGCCCACTGTAGTCGGGCGGAACGGTGAAGGTTGCGGTGATCGTCCGGGTGGCGCCGGCGGGCACGACGCCGAGCGTGCACGGGAAGGCCGTCGTGCAATCAACGGCATTCGACACGAATACCAGGCCGGTCGGCGTGGCATCGCTCACCACCACGCCCGCGGCATCCGACGGCCCGGTGTTGGTGACGGTGATCGTGTAGACGAGTGGATTGCCGGCGACGATCGAGGCCTGATCCACCGTCATCGGTGATCGGCCACGTCCGCCTCGGTGCTGATGGCATCGCGGTCGGTGGCGATCGCCGAGGTCCGGTTGGCGTGTCCCGCCGGCGGGAACACCTGCGCGGAGTTGACGAGTTCGCCGGTGGCCGCGGGATCGACTGTGCCCGTAGCGGTGAAGACGACCGTGGCGCCGACCGGCACGGTGACCGCCGTGTTGATGGCGCCGCTCCCCGAGGCGGGGCACGTACCGCCGCCCGTGCCCGTGCAGGTCCACGCGACGCCGGTCAATGTCGCCGGGAACGCGTCGGTGACCGTCGCCCCACTCGCGTCGCTCGGCCCGAGCGGGTTGGTGACGATGATGGTATAGGTCGTCGGCCGTCCCGCGACCACGCCGTTGACCCCATTGGTGTTCGTGATCTGGAGATCCGTCACTGGCGCGCCGACCGGCGTGTTGGTGGTTGCGCTGTTGTTGCCCGTTGCCGCGTCCGGCGTCGCACTCGAGACCGTTGCCGTGTTGGCGATCGGATTGGGCGTCGTATAACCGGCAGGAATCGCAAAGGTCGCCGTGATCGTGCGGATCACACCGGAGGGTACCGTGCCAAGGTCGCACGGGAAGGCGGTCGTGCAGTTCCCGGCGTTCGACACGAACGTCAGGCCGGCGGGCGTCGGGTCGGTGAGCGTGACGCCGGTCGCGTCCGAGGGTCCCGCGTTCGTGACGGTGATCGTGTAGACGATAGTGGTGCCGGCCACCGCATTGGCCGGACCGGCTTTGGTGATCTGCAGATCAGCGGAAGGCGTCAGCGTCACCGAACTGGTCGCGCTGTTGTTGGTGGGATCGCCATCGACCGCGCCGGCCGGCGGCGTAACGGTGGCCGTGTTGACGAACGGGCCGGTCGCGTTCGCCGCGATCGCCCCCGTCACGGCGAACGTCGCGTGGTCGCCGGCCTCGAGCGAGACCGTGGTCGCAAGGGTGCCCGTGCCCGACGCCGCGGCGCAACTCGATCCGGCATCGGCCGTACAGGTCCATGCCGGCGCGACGAGCGCGGCCGGAAACACATCGCTCACGCTCGCCGCCGTCACCGGACTCGGCCCGAGATTCGTCACCCCGATCGTGTAGGTCGTCGCCTGTCCGGGCACGGTGCTCCCGGTCAGCGTCTTGGTGATCGCCAGGTCGGCGATTGTCTCCGTGGTCACGGTCACGGTCGCCGAGTTGTCGGTGAGGTCCGGATCCGGTTGATCGTGGGCGGTGATGGTCGCCGTGTTGGTGACCGTGCCCGCCTGCGTGACGCGCGCCGTGATCGTCAATCCCGCGCTGCCGGTGTTCGCGATCGACCCGACCGTCCAGAGGCCACTCGCCGGGTCGTAGGTGCCTTGCGACGGGTCCGCCGACTCGAACGCCAGCCCCGCCGACAACACCTCCGTGAGGGCGACGCCGGTCGCCGGACTCGGGCCCTGGTTGGCCACGACCACATTGAACGTGAGCAGCTCGCCGACATGAGGCGTCGATCGCGTCAGTGCCTTGGTCACCGTGAGGTTGGCGGACTCGGCGGCGTTGAGCGTGACGCTCGCCCGGTTGTTGGCGGGATTCGGATCCAGTTCCGTCTGCGTCGTGGTCGCGGTGTTGACCAGGGCGCCGGGCGCCGTCACCGTCGCCACCAGCGTCAGCGTGGCTGGCGTGCCCGTCTCACTGAGCGTGCCGACGGTCCAGGTGGGCGCGGTGTAGGTGCCCAGCGACGGCGTCGCCTCGACGAACGTGAGACCCGCCGGCAACGCATCGGTGACGACGACCCCGGTGGCGGGACTCGGGCCGCCATTGCTGACCGTCACGGTGAACGTCACGGTGTCGCCCACCGACGGCGCCGCCGTATCGACGGTCTGGTCCACGCCGACGTCGGCGTTGGCGGTGCCGTTCACGACCGCCGCCGCCGCGTTGTTGCTCGGGACGGGGTCGGGCTGGTCTCGCCCGACGACCAGCGCGCGGTTGGTGATCGCGCCGGCCACGGTCACCGTCGCCGTGAGCGTCAACGTCGCGGACTGGGTGTTCAGCAGCGTCCCGATCGTCCACGCCCCGGTGACCTCGTCGTAACTGCCCAGCGAGGGCGTGGCCGACCCGAACGCCAGGCCGGCCGGGAGCAGGTCCTGCACGACGAGGCCGGTGACACGCGCCGGCCCGTGATTGGTCACGACGACGGTGAAGGTCGTCGGCTGGCCGACGAGCACCGCAGCGGGCGAGACACTCTGACCGAGCGCCACGTCCGCATTGCGATCCAGCGGCGTCTCGACGGTCGCCGTATTATTCGTCGCGGTGTCCATCGGGCGTCGAGGCAGACATCTGGCACGTTCACGATCGGGCCCAGGCCGGCATACCCAATCGGCACGATGAACGTCGCGGTGATCGTCCGAGTGGCGCCGGCAGGGACCACGCCGAGGCTGCACGGGAAGACCGTCGTGCAGGCGCCCGGTAGTCGACACGAACACCAGACCCGTCGGCGTCGGATCGTTCACCACCACGCCCGCGGCGTCGGATGGTCCGGCGCTGGTGACGGTGATCGTGTAGATCAGATTGTTCCCGGCGACGATGGACGCCGGTCCCGGTCTTGGTGATCCCCAGGTCGGCGCGCGCCGTGATCGGGTCACTGTCGGTGGCGATCGCCGAGGTGCGGTTCGCCAGTCCGGCGGGCGGGACCACCTGCGCCGAGTTCACGAGGACGCCGGTCGCCGCGGGATCGACCGTGCCGGTCGCGGTGAAGACAACAGTCGCGCCGACCGGCACGGTCACGGGTGTGTTGATGCTGCCGCTGCCCGGCGGCGACGCAGGCGCCGCCGGCCGGTGCCGGCACAGGTCCACGTCACGCCGGTCAGCGTCGCCGGGAACGCGTCGGTGACCGTCGCCCCACTCGCGTCGCTCGGCCCGGTCGGGTTGGTGATCGTGATCGTGTAGGTCGTCGTCTCACCCGCGATTACCCCGTTGACGCCATTGCTCTTGGTGATGCGCAGATCCGTGACCGCCGCGGCGACCGGCGTGTTGGTGGTCGCGCTGTTGTTGCCCGTGGCCCCGTCCGGTGTCGCACTCGTCACGGTCGCGGTGTTGGCGATCGGATTGGGCGTCGTGTAACCGGACGGGACTGCGAACGTCGCCGTGATCGTGCGGGTGGCGCCAGCGGGCACGACGCCGAGCGCGCACGGGAAGGCCGTGGTGCAGGCGCCCGGTGTTCGACACGAACGTCAGGCCGGTCGGCGTGGCATCACCCACTACCACGCCCGCGGCGTCGGACGGTCCGCTGTTGGTGACGGTGATCGTGTAGACCACATTCGTCCCCGGCACGGCGGTGGCCGGCCCCGCCTTGGTGATCTGCAGATCAGCGGACGGCGTCAGCGTCGCCGAACTGGTCGCCGTGTTGTTCGTGGGATCCCCATCGACGGCGCCGGCCGGCGGCGTGACGGTGGCGGTGTTGACGAGCAGGCCGGTCGCGTTCGCCGCGATCATGCCGGTCACGGCGAACGTCGCGCGATCACCGGCCTCGAGCGTGACGGTGGTCGCGAGGGTGCCGGTGCCCGAGGCGGCGGCGCAACTCGATCCGGGATCGGCGGTGCAGGTCCACGCCGGCGCGACGAGCGCGGCCGGAAACACATCGCTCACGCTCGCCGCCGTCACCGGACTCGGCCCGAGATTGGTCACCCCGATCGTGTAGGTCGTCGCCTGTCCGGGCACGGTGCTCCCGGTCAGCGTCTTGGTGATCGCCAGGTCGGCGATCGTCTCCGTGGTCACGGTCACGGTCGCCGAGTTGTCCGTCAGGTCCGGGTCCGGTTGATCGTGGGCGGTGATGGTCGCCGTGTTGGTGACCGTGCCCGCCTGCGTGACGCGCGCCGTGATCGTCAATCCCGCGCTGCCGGTGTTCGCGATCGACCCGACCGTCCAGACGCCACTCGCCGGGTCGTAGGTGCCTTGCGACGCGGCCGCCGAGTCGAACGCGAGCCCCGCCGACAACACCTCGGTGAGCGCGACCCCCGTCGCCGGACTCGGACCCTGGTTGTCCACCGTCACGTTGAACGTCAGGAGCTCCCCGACGTGGGGCGATGATCGCGTGAGCGACTTGGTCACCGTGAGATTGGCGGACTCGGCGGCGTTGAGCGTCACACTCGCCCTGTTGTTGGCGGGATTCGGATCCAGTTCCGTCTGCTGCGTGATCGTCGCGGTGTGGACCAGGGCGCCAGGCGCCGTGACGGTCGCGACGATCGTGAGCGTGGCTGTGCCGGCGTTCGCTCAGCGTGCCGATCGTCCACGCGGGCGCCGTGTAGGTGCCCTGCGACGGCGTGGCCTCGACAAACGTCAGACCCGCGGGCAACGCATCGGTGACCACCACCCCGGTGGCGGGACTCGGGCCGCTGTTGCTGACCGTCACCGTGAACGTCACGGTGTCGCCCACCGATGGCGCCGCGGTGTCGACGGCGATGTCCACACCGACGTCGGCGTTGGCGGTGCCGTTCACGACCGCCGCCGCCGCGTTGTTGCTCGCCACGGGGTCGGGCTGGTCTCGCCCGACGACCAGCGCGCGGTTGGTGATCGCGCCGGCCACGGTCACGGTCGCCGTGAGCGTCAGCGTCGCGGACTCGGTGTTCAGCAGCGTCCCGATCGTCCACGCCCCGGTCGCCTCGTCGTAACTGCCCAGCGAAGGTGTGGCCGACCCGAACGCCAGGCCGGCCGGGAGCAGATCCTGGACGACGAGGCCGGTGACACGCGCCGGCCCGTGATTGGTCATCACCACCGTGAAGGTCGTCGGCTGGCCCACGAGTACCGTGGCGGGCGAGACACTCTGACTGAGCGCCACATCCGCATCGCGATCGAGCGGCGTCTCGACCGCGGCCGTGTTATTCGTCGCGGTGTCATCGGGCGTGGTGGCCGACACGCTGGCGACGTTCACGATCGGGCCGGCGCCGGCATACGTGATCGGCACGGCGAAGGTCGCGGTGATCGTGCGGGTGGCGCCGGCGGGGACCACGCCGAGGTTGCACGGGAAGGCCGTCGTGCACGCGCCCGGTATTCGAGACGAACGCCAGGCCGGTCGGCGTGGCATCGTTCACCACCACGCCCGCGGCGTCCGATGGTCCGGTGTTGGTCACCGTGATCGTGTAGATCAGATTGTTGCCCGCGACGATCGACGCCGGCCCGGTCTTGGTGAGGCCCAGGTCGGCGCGCGCCGTGATGGGGTCGCTGTCGGTGGCGATCGCCGAGGTGCGGTTCGCCAGTCCGGCGGGCGGGACCACCTGCGCCGAGTTCACGAGGACGCCGGTGGCCGCGGGATCGACCGTGCCGGTGGCGGTGAAGACGACGGTCGCGCCGACCGGCACGGTCACCGGTGTGTTGATGCTGCCATTCCCGGCGGCGACGCAGGTGCCGCCCCCGGTACCGGCACAGGTCCACGTCACGCCGGTCAGCGTCGCCGGGAACGCGTCGGTGACCGTCGCCCCACTCGCGTCGCTCGGCCCGAGTCGGGTTGGTGATCGGTGATCGTGTAGGTCGTCGTCTCACCCGCGATCACGCCGTTGACGCCGTTGGTCTTGGTGATATGGAGGTCCGTCACCGCCGCGGCGAGTGACGTGGTCGCCGTCGCGCTGTTGTTGCCTGATGCCGCGTCCGGCGTCGTACTGGAGACCGTCGCGGTGTTGGCGATCGGATCCGGCGTGGTATAGCCGGACGGGATCGCGAACGTCGCCGTGACGTGCGTGTCGCCCCGGTGGGCACCGTGCCGAGATTGCAGGGAAACGCCGTCGTGCAGTTCCCGGCGTTCGCGACAAACGTCAGGCCGGACGGGCGTCGGGTCGGCCAGCGTGACGCCGGTCGCATCCGAGGGTCCCGCATTGGTGACGGTGATCGTGTAGACGAGAGTGGTGCCGGCCACCGCGTTGGCCGGGCCCGCCTTGGTGATCTGCAGATCGGCGGAGGGCGTCAGCGTCACCGAACTGGTCGCGGTGTTGTTGGCGAGATCGGGATCGACGGCGCCGGCCGGCGCCGTGACGGTGGCCGTGTTGACCAGCAGGCCGGTCGCGTTCGCCGCGATCACGCCGGTCACAGCGAACGTCGCGCGATCGCCGGCCTCGAGCGTGACCGTGGTCGCGAGATTGCCGGTGCCCGAGGCAGCGGCGCAGCTCGATCCCGGGTCGGCGGTGCAGGTCCACGCCGGCGCGACGAGCGCCACGGGAAACAGATCGCTCACGTTCGCGGCCGTTACCGGACTCGGCCCGAGGTTGGTCACCACGATCGAGTAGGTCGTCGCCAGCCCCGGGATCGCCGGGCCCGTCAAGGTCTTGGTGACGGCCAGGTCGGCGATCGTCTCCGTGGTCACGGTCACGGTCGCCGAGTTGTCCGTCAGGTCCGGGTCCGGTTGATCGTGGGCGGTGATGGTCGCGGTGTTGGTGACCGTGCCCGCCTGCGTGACGCGCGCCGTGATCGTCAACCCCGCGCTGCCGGTGTTCGCGATCGACCCGACCGTCCAGACGCCACGTCGCCGAGTCGTAGGCGCCTTGCGACGCGGCCGCCGACTCGAACGCGAGCCCCGCCGACAACACCTCCGTGAGCGCGACGCCGGTCGCCGGACTCGGGCCCTGGTTGGCCACGATCACGTTGAACGTCAGCAGTTCGCCGACGTGCGGCGCCGAGCGCGTGAGCGCCTTGATCACCTTGAGATTGGCGGACTCGGCCGCGTTGAGCGTCACGCTCGCGCTGTTGTTGGCGCCGTTCGGATCCAGTTCCGTCTGCTGCGTGATCGTCGCGGTGTGGACCAGGGCGCCGGGCGCCGTCACCGTCGCCACGATCGTCAGCGTGGACGGCGTGGCCCGTCTCGCTGAGCGTGCCGACGGTCCAGGTGGGCGCGGTGTAGGTGCCCTGCGACGCCGTGGCTTCGACAAACGTGAGACCCGCGGGCAGCGCATCGGTGACGACCACCCCGGTGGCGGGACTCGGGCCCGCGTTCCCCACCGTCACCGTGAACGTCACGGTGTCGCCCACCGACGGCGCCGGCTGGTCGACGGCCGTGTTCACGCCGACGTCGGCGTTGGCGGCGCCGTTCACGACCGCCGCGGCCGAGTTGTTGCTCGCCACGGGGTCGGGCTGGTCCTGCGCGACGACGAGCGCACGGTTGGTGATGGCGCCGGCCACGGTCACGGTCGCCGTGAGCGTCAGCGTCGCGGACTCGGTGTTCTGCAGCGTCCCGATCGTCCACGCCCCGGTCGCCTCGTCGTAACTGCCCAGCGAAGGTGTGGCCGACCCGAACGCCAGGCCGGCCGGGAGCAGGTCCTGGACGACGAGGCCGGTGACACGCGCCGGCCCGTGATTGGTCACCACCACGGTGAAGGTGGTCGGCTGGCCGACGAGCACCGCAGCGGGCGAGACACTCTTCGTGATCGCCACGTCCGCATTGCGATCGAGCGGCGTCTCGACGGTGGCCGTATTGTTCGTCGCGGTGTCATCGGGCGTGGTGGCCGACACGCTGGCGACGTTCACGATCGGGCCGGCGCCGGCATACCCAATCGGCACGGCGAAGGTCGCGGTAATCGTGCGGGTGGTGTCGGCCGGCACGATGCCAAGCGCGCACGGGAAGGCCGTCGTGCACGCGCCCGGTATTCGACACGAACACCAGGCCGGTCGGCGTGGCATCGTTCACCACCACGCCCGCGGCGTCCGATGGTCCGGTGTTGGTCACCGTGATCGTGTAGATCAGATTGTTGCCCGCGACGATCGACGCCGGCCCGGTCTTGGTGAGGCCCAGGTCGGCGCGCGCGGTGATGGGGTCGCTGTCGGTGGCAGTCGCTGAGGTGCGGTTGGTCAGGCCGGCGGGCGGGACCACCTGCGCCGAGTTCACGAGGACGCCGGTGGCCGCCGGATTGACCGTGCCGGTCGCGGTGAAGACAACAGTCGCGCCGACCGGCACGGTCACGGGTGTGTTGATGCTGCCATTCCCGGCGGCGACGCAGGTGCCGCCCCCGGTGCCGGCACAGGTCCACGTCACGCCAGTCAGCGTCGCCGGGAACGCGTCGGTGACCGTCGCCCCACTCGCGTCGCTCGGCCCGGTCGGGTTGGTGATCGTGATCGTGTAGGTCGTCGTCTCACCCGCGATTACCCCGTTGACGCCATTGCTCTTGGTGATGCGCAGATCCGTGACCGCCGCGGCGACCGGCGTGTTGGTCGTCGCGCTGTTGTTGCCTGTGGCCCCGTCCGGTGTCGCACTCGTCACGGTCGCGGTGTTGGCGATCGGATTGGGCGTCGTGTAACCGGACGGGACTGCGAACGTCGCCGTGATCGTGCGGGTCGCACCGGAGGGTACCGTGCCAAGGTCGCATGGGAAGGTGGTCGTGCAGTTCCCGGCGTTCGACACGAACGTCAGGCCGGCCGGGGTCGGGTCGGCGAGCGTGACGCCGGTCGCATCCGAGGGTCCCGCATTGGTGACGGTGATCGTGTAGACGAGAGTGGTGCCGGCCACCGCGCTGGCCGGACCCGCCTTGGTGATCTGCAGATCGGCGGACGGCGTCAGCGTCACCGAACTGGTCGCGGTGTTGTTGGTGAGATCCCCATCGACGGCGCCGGCCGGCGCCGTGACAGTGGCCGTGTTGACGAGCAGGCCGGCGGCGTTTGCGGCGATCGTCCCCGTCACGGCGAACGTCGCGCGATCGCCGGCCTCGAGTGAGACCGTGGTCGCCAGATTACCGGTGCCCGAGGAAGCGGCGCAGCTTGATCCCGGGTCGGCGGTGCAGGTCCACGCCGGCGCGACGAGCGCCACGGGAAACACATCGCTCACGCTCGCGGCCGTTACCGGACTCGGCCCGAGGTTGGTCACCACGACCGAGTAGGTCGTCGCCAGCCCCGGGATCGCCGGGCCCGTCAAGGTCTTGGTGACGGCCAGGTCGGCGATCGTCTCCGTGGTCACGGTCACGGTCGCCGAGTTGTCCGTCAGGTCCGGGTCCGGTTGATCGTGGGCGGTGATGGTCGCGGTGTTGGTGACCGTGCCCGCCTGCGTGACCCGCGCCGTGATCGTCAACACCGCGCTGCCGGTGTTCGCGATCGACCCGACCGTCCAGAGGCCACTCGCCTGGTCGTACGCGCCTTGCGACGGCGCCGCCGAGTCGAACGCGAGCCCCGCCGACAACACCTCGGTGAGCGCGACGCCGGTCGCCGGGCTCGGGCCCTGGTTGGTCACAATCACGTTGAACGTCAGGAGTTCGCCGACGTGCGGCGCCGAGCGCGTGAGGGTCTTGACCACCTTCAGATTGGCGGACTCGGCCGCGTTGAGCGTCACGCTCGCGCTGTTGTTGGCGCCGTTCGGATCCAGTTCCGTCTGCTGCGTGATCGTCGCGGTATGGACCAGGGCGCCGGGCGCCGTCACCGTCGCCACCAGCGTCAGCGTGGACGGCGTGCCCGTCTCGCTGAGCGTGCCGACGGTCCAGGTGGGCGCGGTGTAGGTGCCCTGCGACGCCGTGGCTTCGACAAACGTCAGACCCGCGGGCAACGCATCGGTGACGACCACCCCGGTGGCGGGACTCGGGCCCGCGTTCCCCACCGTCACCGTGAACGTCACGGTGTCGCCGACCGACGGCGCCGGCTGGTCGACGGCCGTGTTCACGCCGACGTCGGCGTTGGCGGTACCGTTCACGACCGCCGCGGCCGAGTTGTTGCTCGCCACGGGGTCGGGCTGGTCCCGCCCGACGACGATCGCACTGTTGGTGATGGCCCCGGCCACGGTCACGGTCGCCGTGAGCGTCAGCGTCGCGGACTCGGTGTTCTGCAGCGTCCCGATCGTCCACGCCCCGGTCGCCTCGTCGTAACTGCCCAGCGAGGGCGTGGCCGACCCGAACGCCAGGCCGGCCGGGAGCAGGTCCTGCACGACGAGGCCGGTGACACGCGCCGGCCCGTGATTGGTCACCACCACCGTGAAGGTGGTCGGCTGGCCGACCAGCACCGACGTTGGCGAGACAGTTTTCGTGATCGCCACGTCCGCATTGCGATCGAGCGGCGTCTCGACGGTCGCCGTATTGTTCGTCGCGGTGTCATCGGGCGTGGTGGCCGACACGCTGGCGACGTTCACGATCGGGCCGGCGCCGGCATACCCAATCGGCACGGCGAAGGTCGCGGTAATTGTGCGGGTGGTGTCGGCCGGCACGATGCCAAGCGCGCACGGGAAGGCCGTCGTGCAGGCGCCCGTGGTCGAGACGAACACCAGACCCGTCGGCGTCGGATCGTTCACCACGACGCCCGCGGCGTCGGATGGTCCGGCGCTGGTGACGGTGATCGTGTAGATCAGATTGTTGCCCGCGACGATCGACGCCGGCCCCGTCTTGGTGAGGCCCAGGTCGGCGCGCGCGGTGATGGGGTCGCTGTCGGTGGCGCTCGCCGAGGTGCGGTTGGTCAGGCCGGCGGGCGGGACCACCTGCGCCAAGTTGACGAGGACGCCGGTGGCCGCGGGATCGACCGTGCCCGTGGCGATGAAGACAACCGTGGCGCCGACTGGCACGGTCACCGTCGTGTTGATAGGACCGCTGCCCGACGGCGGGCACGCGCCGCCGGCCGTGCCGGTGCAGGTCCATGTGACGCCGGTCAGCGTCGCCGGGAACGTGTCGGTGACTGTCGCGCCATTCGCATCGCTCGGTCCGAGCGGATTGGTGACGGTGATCGTGTAGCTGGTCGGCAGCCCGGCCACCACGCCGTTGACGCCGTTGGTGTTCGTGATGCGCAGATCGGTGACCGGCGCGGCGACCGGCGTGTTCGTGGTCGCGCTGTTGTTGGCCGTTGCCCCGTCCGGTGTCGCACTCGACACCGTCGCCGTGTTGGCGATCGGATTGGGCGTCGTATAGCCGGACGGGACCGCGAAGGTCGCCGTGATCGTGCGGGTGGTACCGGCGGGCACGATGCCGAGGTCGCACGGGAAGACCGTCGTGCAGTTCCCGGCGTTCGACACGAACGTCAGGCCGGTCGGCGTGGCATCACCCACCACCACGCCCGCGGCGTCGGACGGTCCGCTGTTGGTGACGGTGATCGTGTAGACGACATTGGTCCCCGGCACGGCGGTGGCCGGCCCCGCCTTGGTGATCTGCAGATCGGCGGAGGGCGTCAGCGTCGCCGAACTGGTCGCCGTGTTGTTCGTGGGATCCCCGTCGACGGCGCCGGCCGGCGCGCGTGACGGTGGCGGTGTTGACGAGCAGGCCGGTCGCGCTCGCCGCGATCGTGCCGGTCACGGCGAACGTCGCGCGATCGCCGGCCTCGAGCGTGACGGTGGTCGCGAGGGTGCCGGCGCCCGAGGCGGCGGCGCAACTCGACCCGGGATCGGCGGTGCACGTCCACGCCGGCGCCACGAGGGCCACCGGAAACAGATCGCTCACGCTCGCGGCGATGGCCGGGCTGGGCCCGGCGTTGGTCACCACGATTGTGTAGGTCGTCGCGAGCCCCGGGATCGCCGTGCCGGTCAACGTCTTGGTGATTGCCAGATCGGCGATCGTCTCCGTGGTCAGTGTGACGCTCGACGTGTTGTCCGTCAGGTCCGGATCCGGTTGAGCGCCCGTGACGCTCGCGGTGTTGGTGATCGTGCCGGCCTGCGTGACGCGCGCCGTGAGCGTCAACCCCGCGCTGGCGCCGTTGTCGAGCGAGCCGACCGTCCAGACGCCCGTCGCCTGGTCGTACGAGCCGTGCGACGGGGACGCCGAGTCGAACACGAGCCCCGCCGACAACACGTCCGTGACCGCGACGCCTGTCGCCGGACTCGGGCCCTGGTTGGTCACGACGACGTTGAACGTCAGCAGTTCGCCAACGTGCGGCGCCGATCGCGTCAGCGACTTGGTCACCTTGAGGTTGGCGGACGCGGTCCCGTTGAGCGTCACGCTCGCGCGGTTGTTGTCCGGATTCGAATCCGCTTCGTTCTGCTTCGAAATGGTCGCGGCACTGAACAGGGGGCCGGGCGCCGTGACGTTGGCCACGATCGTCAGCGTGACGGGCGGGCCGATCTCACTCAGCGTGCCGATGGTCCAGTCCGGCGCCACGAACGTGCCTTGTGAGGGGGTGCCCGACACCAGTGTGAGACCCTGGGACAACAGATCGGCGACGACAACCCCGGTCGCGGGGCTTGGGCCTCTGTTGGTCGCCGTCACCGTGAACGTCACGTTCTCGCCCACCAGTGGTGCCGGCTGGTCGACGGCGATGTCCACACCGACATCGGCGTTCTCGGCAACGTTCAGCACGGCCGAGGAGGAATTGTTGCTGAGCACAGGGTCGGGCTCGTTGTGTCCCAGGACCTCGGCCAGATTCGTGATCGAATCGACCACGGTCAGGGTGGCGACGAGCGTGAGCGTCGCGAACTCCTCGTCCGCCAACGTCCCGACGATCCACAGACCGGTCTCAGGCACGTAACTCCCCTGAGACAAATGGTCCGACACCAAGGTCAGGCCCGCCGGCAACAGGTCCTTGACGACGATACCAGTGGCGGGCGCGGGACCGTGATTGGTCACCGTCACGAAAAAGGTCGCATCCTCTCCGAGAAGTGACGTGGTGTCCGGCGAGATCTGCTTGATGATCTCCACGTCCGCGTTCCGGTTGACCGTCGCCGTCGTCGTCGACGTGTCGTTGCTCCCGTTCGGGTCGACGGTGGACGTCGAGACGCGCGTCGAGCTGACGACGATGTCAGAGGAGTAAGTGGCGGGCACGGCGTAGGTGACCTGTGGGCTGACTGTCGCCCCCGCCGCAAGCGTCCCGAGGCTGCACGGAAAGGCGGTGCAGGGGCCGGTCGCGGACACGAACGTCAGCTCCACAGGAACGATATCCTCGAGCAGCACGTCCGCGGCGGCGGATGGCCCGGCGTTGTGCACGGTGATGGCGTAGGTGATTTGGTTTCCGACCACGACGATTGCGGGGCCTGTCTCGGTCACCGACACGTCGGCCCGGAGTTCAACCGGATCGCTGTCCGTGGCGACTGCAGGCGTGGGATCCGACGTGCCGGCTGCAGGGATGACCCGCGCCGTGTTCCCGAGCGTACCGGTGAAGGCAGGGTCGATGGTTCCCGTGGCCATGAACGTCGCTGTGCCGGTAACGGGAACCGTCACGGTTGCATTGATGTTGCCCGTTCCTCCTGCGATTCCACAGACTGCGCCGCCGGTGCCCGCACAAGTCCAGGTGACTCCGGTCAAACCGACGGGGAACAAGTCGGTGACGACGGCATTGGTAGCCGTACTCGGCCCTGCGTTCGTGACGGTGATCGTGTAGGTCGTTGTCGTGCCAACGACAACGCTCGACACGCCATTCGTGTTCGTGATCATCAAGTCGGCAACCGGCGCACCGATGGCCGTCGACGCCGACGCCGAGTTGTTGTCGGGGAGGGGGTCCTGCGACGTCGTCGTCACCGTCGCCGTGTTCAGGATGATATTGCCGAGCGAGTAGTTCGCAGGGATGAAATAGGTCACCAACACTGTGCGCGTCTCGCCGTTTGCCAGGGAGCCCAGACTGCACGGCAGGGTCGTACAGGCGCCGGTCACGGACACCAGCGTCAAGCCCGGTGGCGTGGGATCGGTCAGCGACACCGCGTTGGCCGCCGCGGGCCCGGCATTCAGCACCGTGACCGTGTAGGTGATGTTCGTGCCAGCGATCGCCGTCACGGGTCCCGTCTTGCTTACCGACAGATCGGCAAAAGTGCCGATCGGCGTCGTCACCGAGACCGGAAAAGACGGAAGCGCTCCGAATAGTCCATCGGGGTCAATCGTTGCGGTGTTCACAACGGAGGTCGTCGTCGACGAATTGACTCTCACCCGAAACCTGACGACCGCGGACTCGCCAGGCCGGACGACGCCGGATGAGGCCGAAGGACTGTTCACGAACATGCCGATGACGAGTTGCGAGGTTCCGAACAGGTCGGCGACCGTGTTTCCGTTGAGCGTCGTCGAATTCGGCTGATACGTTGCACCGGCTGGAATGGCGTCCCTGACCAACGTGTTCCTGCTCGCCGCCGTGCCGGAGTTCGAGATCGTGATGGTGTAGGTCAGGATCTCTTCCGGCCGAATCGATGGTGCGGAAGCTGATTTGGTGGCGGTGATGCGTGCGATTTCTGTGTTCACCGTGTTCGACGTGAAGGCGCCCGACTGCGGTGTCTGGCCCGCGCACCCGACGAACGTGTACGTCCACGTCGGCGTGACCTGGTATCGAGCGGGCGCCGGCGCAGCTGGAATGGCATCGACACGAAGCTGGAACGTCACCTCGCGACGCGCGTTTACGGCCACGGTGCCAACGGCGGCGCCGGTGATGGGGTTGGCGCCGGTCGGCGTGCCGTCGAGAGTGAAGCTGCCGGCGACGAATGACATCCCGGCGGGGAGAGGCACGGTCAGGACGACGTTGTTGGCACTCGTGAGGCCGGACCTGTTGTCCAGTTCGACGGTGTACGTGAGAACGTCGCCGACCTCCGCCGTCGAGCGATTGACGCTTGTCTGGTTGCGGGTGTCCCAGAACCCCGGCGCGGCGACATCGATCTGCATCGCCAGCGCGTTGATCAAGAAATCGTCAGCGTCCGCAGTTCCCTGCGCGAAGGCGGTCCGCTGCCTCTGGCGCAGCTGCGCCGAGGCATCGACGTTGGTGATATCCCAGCCCTGGCGGCCACCGACAGTCCGACCGGCGAAGTCGTTGTTGTCGCGGCCGAATGTCCCGCTCGTGTCCAGCCTGCCATCGTCGCCGTTGATCTGCGATGCGAAGAAGTTCTCCGCCGGGTTGTTGGGTCCAGACAGGCGGAAGTTATCCTGATTGAGGTTGCTGGAGGGGCCGAATCGAAGGGAATCGCGGGTGTCGCCGGGGTCGGGGGTGTCGCCCCCGCTCGCGCTCACGGCCACGCGCGCCCGCAGCTTATTGTCGCTATCCGGCGTGCAGATGCCGGATAACGAGGCGGTTGCGCCGCCCTGTGGTTCGAGGCCGAGGAACAGCGAGAGGCTGCGGATAGGGAGGTCGGACTTTTCGTAGAGAATGGCCAGCGTCCAGCCAGCGGCGTTGAAATTCGCTTCGCTGGTCGCCTGCGTCGCGGGAACGCGACCAACCGTGTACGTGACGGGGACGGGGTCCGTGCCGTTGAGCGAGGCGTTGAACGTAGCGCTGACGAGGGCCGTGACGTCCGCCGTACGAACGTAGTAGTTCTGCTGGGGACCGGATCGCGTGACGGCGGTCGTTGGATCGCGCGTCACCTCGATTGTTCCGGTCGGTGTGGTGAAGTTGATCGGATCGTCCAGGAAGGCGGAAACGTCTTCTCCGCCGAACAGATAGGAACCTCCCCAGATCAGCTCCGCGTGGATGACGCGGCTCCCCGACGGAAGTTTGGCAACTGCCGAGGAGCTGTTCAAGCGCCAGTCACCGGTTGTGCCGGGCGGCCACGACGGATTCTTCTGCAGACTCGTATCGGTGGTGATGAACGCGCCGATGCTTCCTGATGTTCCGGGTCTGTCGTTCGTGCCGTCCTTATTGAGGCCGAGGGAGTTGCCGACGAAGGTGACGGCGCCGTTCGTCGTCACGACCTGGCGCTGCACGTACCCCGTTGGCCCGGTTTGCGCGGCGACCGCGTCCCACAGAAAAAGGATCGTGGCGAAGGGAAGGCAGACGAACACCCACCGGCGGAAGAGGGTTCCTCCGTGCCAAGTCGGTTTACTCCCGGCTGATTCGTGACGCCGCATCAGCCGATTCCACGGTGGGAGCACGTACCGTGAGTATTGGTGCGCAAGGTGTCTGAAGACCCCTCGATCGTTTCCCTCAACGATCCTGGGCATTCGCTGTCGAAGGGGCCGGCGCCAGCGAGCGTGCTGAGTCTAAGATGTCGCGGTGCCCCCGAGCAAGTTCGATGCCTGCCGAGGAGTTGCGAAATCGGGCGGGATTGGTGCGAACGGCCACGCAGGGCCAGAGAGGGCCCACGATATGTCGTGGCTCTATCGAGTGGATCACGGTCCACAGCGGGAGCGGATTACTCCCCTCTCAACGCGCTCACCACGTCCACCCGTGACGCCCTCGCCGCCGGCATCAGCGACGCGAGAATCGCCGCGGCGACGAGCACCGCAGCGGCACCGACAATCGGCGCCACTCCAGGAATCTCGATCTCCGCGACATAGCTGCTGGCGAGGCGCGCGAGCGCCAGGCCGACGACCGCACCCGCGACGATCCCGCTGACGCCGATCACCGCGCCTTCCCTCAGAATGCGCGCCAGCAGCGCCGACGGCGTGGACCCGACGGCCAGGCGGATGCCGAATTCACGCGTTCGGGCGCTGACGGAGAACGCCAGAACGCCTGCGACGCCGACGACCGCGATGGCGAGCGCGACGCCGGCGAATCCGCTGAACACCAGCGCGTTGATGCGATCGGGCGACAACACCTCCGCGCGCACATCCTCCAGGGTCGCCGCGCGCTCTACCGGCTGATCCGACGCGAGACTCCGAATAATCTTCGTGATGCTGGGGACCAGCGCATACGGGTCCCCCTTCGCCTGCACGAAGAGCCGGCCGCCGTTGGTCTCCTGCTCGATCGGCTGGTACACCGTCATCGTCGGCCTGGGCACGAGGTTCAGGTCGTCCACGTCGGCGACGACGCCGACGATGCGCCTCGGAGCGGTGCTCACGCCGATGAACTTCGTCACCGGATCGGTCCACATCACCCGGCGATTGACGGCGTCCATGTTCTCGAACATCCGCCGCGCCAGACTCTGGCTGACGATGACCACGCGCTCACCGTCACGGCGATCGTTGTCGTTGAAGTCACGGCCGGCGAGGATGCGCACGCCCAGCGCCGAGAAGAATCCCGGCGACACCGTCCGGAACTGCGCTCGTGGATCCTCTTCCCCGTTGGCTTTCCGATACCCTTCGGCCGTAAACTGCGCGGCGAAGAATCCCGGATCCCGCCAGGGCACTGCGGTCCCGACCGCAACCTGCTCCACGCCGGGCAACTCGGAGACGCGTCGTATCGCCTCCCGGTAAAACGCGGCAATCTCCGCGGGCTTCCGCGTGTACGACACGACCGGGACGTTGACGGCCAGCACGTTGCTTCTGAAGCCGGTCTGCTGGTGCTGCAGCGCGAAGAGCGCGGTGATGAGCATGCCCGCGCCCGTGAGCAGGACGAAGGACGCGGCGATCTGAGTGACCGCGAACACCTGCAGGCGGCGTTTCGTGCCCGTCGTGATCCGCGCGCTACCGCTCGAGAGGCCCAGCCCGCTTGCCGACTCCGCCGATGGAAGGCGCGGCACGAACGCGAGTAGAACGGCCGCGGCCACCGCGAGGATGACGCCCACCCAGAGCAGGCTCGCGTCCACCGTCACATCGTTGGCGCGCACGGAAAAGCGGGCCGCGTAGCGCGCGAGCACGGCAACCATCGGCCGGGCGATGACGATGGCCAGAACGGCGCCCGCCCCGCACAACACCAGGCTTTCGGCCAGGAGTGTTCGTCGCAGCGCTCCGGTGCCGGCGCCAAGCGCAGCGCGAACCGCCAGCTCCCCTTCCCTGCGAACCGACCGCGCGAGAATCAGATTCGCCACGTTCGAGCAGGCGACGATGAAGACCAGCGCCGAGGCTGCGAGCAGCACCAGCAGGATGGTTCGGGCCGGCGATGTGATCTGGTCGCGAAGGTTCATCGCATCGATCCGAAAGTCCGCCTGCGTCGAATACGCCTCCGGATGTGCTTTCACGATGGCGGCGTGCACGGCTCGAAGCTCGGCGCGAGCCGCGTCGAGATCTACGCCGGGTGCGAGCCGGCCGAAGAGCTCCGTCATCCGATGCACCCGACCCTCCACCATCGTCGCGTCGAGATGGTGCGGACTGGTCACCACGTTGGCGATGATCTCTGTTTCCTGCGGATACGGGACGGAAGGTTCGAGGACGCCAACAATCGTGGCCGGCCGATCGCTCAGCCTGATGTTCTTGCCGATGACTCCAGGATCGCCCCTGAACGCGGTGGTCCAGAAGCGATGCGTCAGCACCACCGCTCCCTGGGCCTTCGGTCCGTCATCACCGGCATTGAGCAGCCGTCCCATCTCCGGACGGAGGCCCATCACTTCGAAATAGGAGCCGCCGACGACGCCGGCGCGCACCGAGCGCGGCTCGCCGAGCCCGAGCATGGTGAACTCGATCGTGGAAAAATCGCCGAACGCGCTGAGGGTCTTCACCCGCGCCTGCAGATCCCGCAGCTCGGGGACCGAGAAGTTGGCGTTCTCCACGCCTATCCCCTTGGCGCTCTGCCGGATATAGATGAGCCGGTCCTGGTCGCGGTTGACGAGCGGCCTTAGCAGGACTCCCCGCACGACACTGAAGATGGCGGCGTTTGCGCCGATGCCGAGCGCCAGGGTGACAACGACGGTAAACGTCAGGCCCTTGGCTCTGGCGAGTGACCGCAGGGCGAATCGCAAATCGACAAAGAGGTTCATACCGTGAAGCCCTCCGGGCAAGGTGCCCCTATTTTTATAGTCGAACGAGCAGGCGCCAGATCGACAAAATCCCAATGGCTGCCTGACACGTTTCGACGGTCCGGATCACCACCTCTTAGCCGTATGTCGTCATCCTTTCGTGCTGCATCGATCGGAACGCTCCTGACGCTGATCTGCGCCGGCTGCACACCACAAGCGCCCCAGCAGGGGCCTGCCGATCTTGCGGTCGAAGCGCTGTCGATCTATACGCCGATGCCGGGCGCCAACGGCGACCGGCCAATCACAACCGGCTTCCGGATCGTCAACCATGGATCGTTCCCGGCACCGGCATCGACCGCGTTCGTCAAGGTCGGCGAGCGCGGCACGATCGTCGGCACACCCGCGCTCACCAAGGCGTCGACGCTCGGGTCCACGGCGTACCTGTCGGTTACGATCACCACCGCGGAAACCAGCTTCGCGGTCACGGCGCAGGCGGACGTTTTCAATCAAGTCCAGGAGACGACCAAGGACAACAACACGGCAACCTACGATTTCGGATCGGGCGGCGCCCCGGTCAACCACTGGCGCGCCCTCGGGCCGTCGAAGATCATGATCGACTCGAGCCAGATTCGCGGGGTCGGACGCATCACCGCGATTGCCGCCGATCCGTTCTCGCCAGACACCGTGTACGCTGGCGCGCGCGGCACGGGTCTGTGGAGTTCGTTCGACGGCGGCGGGCACTGGCAGCCGCTGACCGACGCGCTGCCGACCACCAACATCCAGGCGATCGCCGTGGATCCGTCGAATCCCGCCCGGATCCTCATCGTCACGCCATCGGGAGTGTTCGGGTCGCTGGACGCGGGCCAATCCTGGCGCCAGCGGTTCACCCAGGATCTGAAGTCGGCCGCCATCGACGGCGGCGCGTTCTTCATCCATCCCCAGGATCCGCAGCGCGTCTACCTCACGACGCTGCAGGGCCTTCGCATCTCGCAGAACGGCGGCACCACCTGGGATCCGGCGGTGCTTGCAGCCGACGGCATCGTGCAGAGCCTCGCGCCGAGCCGCGGTGATCCGAACAGCCTGCTGGCGACGGTCGTCAACTCTCCAAGCGCCGGTGTATGGGAAGCAGACGACGGCGGCCTGACTGCGGGATCGTGGCGCAAGCTGCAGGGCTGCCCTGATGGTCCCATTCCCGCGATCCCCGCGACCGGCGTGTCGGCGTGGGTGACGCGATCAGGCGTCACCGAATGGCTCGCGATCAAGAGCGGCAACGCGCACGAGCTGTGGCGCACGTCGAGCCGCGCGTGTGTGATTAACGGCCGCTTCGAGCGCGTCTGGGAGCGCCAGTCGGCCGGAGAACAGGTGCCGTGCATCACCAGTGATGCGGACAACCGGTCGAACTGGAGCTTCCTGTTCGCGGATCCGACCGACGACAAGATCATCTACAAGGCCGGCATCCACCTGTGCCGATCGACCGATGGTGGCGCGCACTTCCAGGCCGTCGGGACGGCCAACGTGCACGTCGATTTTCACGCCCTGGTCTTTCACTCGACGTCAACCGGCGTGCTGTATCTCGGCAACGACGGCGGCTTCTACCGATCCGACGACCACGGCCAGAACTGGACGTTCAAGTCCGAAGGGCTGGCCGTCAGCGAGTTCCTCGATATCGGCGTGTTTGGCGCATCGCCGCGCAGGGTCAGCGGCGCGGCCCAGGACAACATACTGTCCACGACCGACGAGTCGTCGCCGATCTGGCACGAAATCAATCTCGGGTCCGACCTCGACGGTGATCGAACGATGTCGGTCGTCGATCCGCTGAACGCCGACGTGCAATACAGCGCGGGCCAGGCGCTCGATCACTTCTCGCGGATTGCCGGCGGCCACCGCGACGAAGGGTTCGACAAGACGAACATGCCGGCGAATTGCCTGACCTACGACGAAACGCCGACGCTCAATGCCGAGATCATCGCCACCATCGCACCGCAGTTCCATCTGCTGACGACCGCGGGCGTCGGCGACAGCTGCACCGGGCGCGGGCTATGGACCGGTCCGCCGTGGCGGAAGCTGTTCGAGCCACCGGTCGGCGACAGACTCATGCGCGTGCTGCACGACCCGGGGACCGGATTGTTCGTCGCCGGGAGCAGCATCGGATCGATCTACCTGAACTTCAGCCCCGACGCGATGGCGAAGGTCTTCACCTCGCCGCAGGGCGGCACGGTCACCTCGATCGTCCGCGACCCGCCGAAGACCTCGGCCTTCTTCGTTGCGCTGCGGACGCAAGCGAACACACTCGGCCGCATTTTCGAGATCACGCCCGAGGCGCCGCTGCGATTCAAGGGCGTCGACATCACGGCGAACCTGCCGACCGGGGTGATCGTGATGACGCTGGCGTTCAACCCGTTCGAGCCCGACGCGCTCTACGCGGGCACCCGCGGCGCCGGCATCTTCCGCGGCGTCCACGATGCCGCCGGCGCCTGGGCGTGGCAGGCGTTCAACAACGGCCTGCCGCAGGGCGCGATTGTCACGAAGCTGAAGGTCGACACCGCGCACGGCGGAATCTACGCCTCGACCTGGGGCCGCGGCGCGTTCGCGATGAACACGGTGTCGATTTTCTGAGGCGCGAAGCGGTCGCTGAAACGTCTACGCCGCGTTCTTCACCATCTCCAAGACACGGCCGTAGCAGGCGCATATGGCGCAGGCCTCACGACCCAGAAGGAGAAGGACATGGCGACAACGAACGCTCGTGGATCAGAAAAGTTGATGGCGGCGTGGAAAACCCGGGCCCTGACGGAGGAGTCGGTCCGGGAGATTGCAACGCAGTTCGAGAAATCGCCCGCCAAGGTGGAGACCGCCGACGTCGTCGGAGGCGCCACGCCCACCGGCGTGCGGGTTTCGGCCAGCTACGACGGCGACGATGGGCCGTGGTGCGGAAACGACATCCTGTTCTGGCTCAAATGGCACCAGGTGCACGGCGGCAACCCGAAGCCACCGCGAATCATCATCAACGGCACGCCGTATCCCGAGTTCGTCAAGCTGCAGTTGGACTTCGGCCACGTCCCCGAGCAGGACATCAAGGATGCCGGTGGCGCGATCGCCGGCGGCGGTTTCGGTGGCTAGCAGCAGCCCTACCGGCGTCGCGCCGGTGCTGCAGGTGCATCCCCTGCGCCGATGCAACCTGGAGTGCGCGCACTGCTACACCGGGTCGGGACCGACGGCGCGAGAGGAGCTCCCGATGGAGCTCCTCTCGGCGTGCCTCGAAGATGCCGTCCGCCTCGGATATCGGCAACTCGCGGTCTCCGGTGGCGAGCCGCTGCTGTACAGGCCACTGTCGCGTCTGCTCGCTCACGCCAGGTCGCTCGGCATGATCTCGACACTGACCACCAACGGGATGCTGGCGACGCCGGCGAGGTGGGCTGGGCTTGCCCCGTTTGTGGACCTGGTCGCGATCTCGATCGACGGCACTCCCCACGAGCACGACACGATTCGCCGGCGCGAGGGCGCATTCGCGAGAACTCTCGCCAATCTCGAGACGATTCGATCATCCGGTGTGCCCTTCGGGTTCATCTTCACGCTCACCCAGCACAACGTGGACAGCCTCGAGTTCGTCGTGCGCCTGGCGGCGGATTTTGGCGCGCGGGGTGTGCAAGTGCACCCGTTGACGCTGCAAGGACGAGCGGCAACAGACATGTACCACGCGCGTCCCGACGATCTGGAGTTGGCCGCGGCGCTCGCGGAAGCGGACGAACTGGGTAGAGTGCACGGTATTCCCGTGCACGTTGACACGGTCACTCACGCGCAGCTGCTC
The DNA here is from genome assembly GCA_963711765.1 of uncultured Acidobacteriota bacterium. GTDB lineage: Bacteria > Acidobacteriota > Vicinamibacteria > Vicinamibacterales > CAVVIG01 > CAVQFC01. Next base: position 589,084 of record CAVQFC010000003.1, read on the forward strand.
GCGCACCGCAACCACTTCGTTCCGGCGCGTCCAGTTGAACGGCTCGCCGACGTGGCGTCGACGCTGATCGTGAACGCCGACGGCACGGTCGTGCCGCTGACGCAGGATGTCGCGCCTCGCCTCGGACTCGGTGGCCTGACGAACGCTTCATTGACGTCTCTCGCGGACGGCTGGATCGCCCGTGGATCCGGCGACCTGCTGGCGCAGGCATGCGACGAAGCCTGGCAGGCGCTGACCACCAGCAGCGGACCGCGCGTCCTCTACTGGTACGACGCGGTGGCGGCTCGCACGCAGGGGGTGTTTGGACGCGATCGCGAGCTGACGCGGTTCCCCGTTCTGAGACACCCGCAAGTCGCATAGCGTCGCCGAGCGCATGTGCCGGGAGCGGCCGCTGCGGCTGTGATACCGAGCGGCTTGCCTACGCCGCGTGACCGCTGCCGTAATCCTGATGCTGCCAGCACAGATCGACGACGGCCTCTCGCCACGTCGAAAACCTGAAGCGAAAACCGCTTTGCAACAGTCGGCCGGGGATGACGCGACGGCTTTTCAGGAGGAGCCCGGTCTCGGTCCGCATGAAGACGGCGCCGATCTCGAGCATCCATCCTGTTGCGGGCAGACCGGCGGCTCAAGACGACGTCGCGGCCGTCAGCGTGAAAAGCGCGCGCGAACCGGTACCGACCTGTCCTGACCCCACCGGAATCACGGTAGTGGGTCAGTTTGAATCGTCACCTATCGAGCGCCTCCGCGCCAGCCGCGCGTATACCAAGCCGGAAGCGGCTCCCGCGACCCCGAAGAGGGCCATTGGCACCAGATGAAGCACTTGCCGCAGAATTTCGCCGTGGGCTGACCGTGGATTGTCGACCCAACCCAGGACGACGAGTGCAATCCAAGCTGCAGACACGCCCCAAACGATGGCTACCACATAACTAGGTCGTCGTATCGGCGGCCAGACGATAAGGACCGGCACGACAAACAATGCTGCGGCACCGTAGCAGAACGGAGCAATCCAGAGAGCCAACCACGGCGCCAGGAATGCCATGCCTGGCCCCTCGGCAGGCGAGAGCACGGCTGGTCCAGGCGGGAGACGGTAAACGGCGGCTTCGACCAACATGGCGACCGTGAGCACCGTGAGTCCTGCGAGCGGTGCAACTGCGAGAGACGAAAGCGCGCGTCTAAGGGGAAGACTCCTTCGGTCGCTCATATGGCTTTGCCACTCAGCCGATTTCAAATTGACCCAACGACCGAATCACGATTTTCATTCTGTGCCTTCACTCAGTCCACGAAGCGGCGTCGAAACGCCGCGTCGGGCAACTGACATTGGTCGTAGCGCCCAAACACGCGAGACCGATATCGAGCCACCACGTCGTACATCCGATCTCGCACCGCCTTTGGAACGACCCGCGCCGCCTGCAGGGCCCGCCACGGCCACCCAAGCTGTCCGGTGACAAAGAGTGCTGCATCGCTCTTGGTGAGCGCCCGCGCTCGGGGCGAGCGAAAATCTGCGATGACATAGAGCGAGTTCAAATCGGCGGGGTTCCCGCCATTTCGCTGTACGGTCGCACGACCGACCACGCTCTGAAGCGAACCAAAACTGAACACCGCTCTTCGATCGCGGGCGAGGACGAATTGAACGAGCCGGCTGCAGAGCCCGCAGACGCCGTCGTACAGCACGAGGTGCGTGCCGGGAGCCGCTGAGGGGGATTGCGCTGGTCGACCGGTCATGTTCTAATATTAATGAACATGTTCACCTTAAATGTCAAGCTACGAAAACGGGGCCGGCCGGCCGGCGAGACCGCTCAGGGCGCGGCCGCCCGGGAGCGGTTGTACGGCGTGGCGATCGGGATGATCGCGAAGCGGGGTTACGAGGCGACCACGCTGCGGGATATCGCCAGGGAAGCGGACGTCAGCGTCGGCCTGCTCTATCGCTACTTCCCCGGCAAACAGGCGATCGTCCTCGCGCTCTACGACGAACTGTCGGCGGACTATGCACGCCAGGCCGAGGAGATGCCGTCCGGCCGGTGGCGCGATCGCTTTCTGTTCGCGCTGAACAAGAGCCTCGACGTGCTCCGGCCTCACCAGGTCGCGCTTCGAGCGCTGACACCGGTCATGGTCGGCGATCCGGAGGAAGGAATCGTTTCAACCCGCACCGCGTTCTCACGCCTCCGCGTGCAACGAGTATTCGAGGAAGCGGTCGTGCGGTCCAGCGACGCGCCGAAGCAGCCGCTGGCCGAGGCGCTGGGCCGCCTGCTCTACCTGGTGCATCTCGCCGTGCTGCTCTGGTGGCTGCTCGACAAGAGCACGAATCAGCGCGCGACCAGGGCGCTCGTCACGCTGACGGAGCAGCTTCTGCCTTCTGCGACTCTCGCGCTTCGTGTGCCGCCGGTTCGACGATTCGTGATCGCCGTCGATGGACTGATACGAGAAGCGCTCTTCGGCACTTCCTCGTCACGCGCCGGTTGAAGCCGGCACCGTCGTCGGGGTACGCGATCTCCAAACCACAGGCTGCGCTGGCGCGGATTGGCCAACCCAATCGTGCGGGCGCTTCAAGCGCGCTTCCGGGGCGACTCAGCGAGGACGATGAAGCGGGCGACGAGAGTCGACTCGATGTAAACCGGTCCCTTCAAGAATGAGTTGAGCCACGCCACGTGGATCGACCCACATCGGCACGTGACCCCAGCCCGGTTTGATCACCCACCTCGTCTGCGGCGGCAGTCCATCGCGCCGCCGTGCACGCTTCGTGAGAATCAAGTCTCTGGTTCCGAACGCGACCGTCACCGGCACGCTGATGTCCTTGCCGCAAAATGGTGCGTCCGTGCTCTCGAACGTCTCTTCGAAAGCGGACGCGGCCGCGAGCTCGTCGACCGAGCGAACGGCGTCGTCCACCGGCATGCGGTGACTTCCCAGCGAAACGGGTACGGAGAGGACCATTTCGCGGGACAGCGGGTTGCGCATCGTCGCCTTGAGAAGGTTGGGGAACTTCGTGGCCGCGAAGCGCAAGGCGCCGAAGATGTATTTCAGCTGCGACGGCGGATGCGACTTCCACAATCCCGGCGGCGAAATCGCGACGACGCTGCGCGCCAGGCCGCGCCTGGCTGCCTCGAGAGCCATGGTCGCACCGAGCGAATTGCCGGCGATGTCGACGGGGACGGCAATTCCCAGGTCACCAATGGATTGCTCGAGCGCATCCACGAGATGGGACAGCGTCGGCGTGATCCCCTGGGGAAGCGCGGGCGTGGATCCGAAGCCGGCAATGTCGAACGCGATCACCGCGCGGGTCGAAGAGAGGTACGGCGTCACCGGGTTCCAGACGACGCGCGACATCCCGAGCCCGTGCAGGAGGATCAGTGGCTCGCCCGTCCCCGTTGTGTTGTGATGCCACATGCCTGGTCCTCGTAGTGTCAGAACGTTCGAAAGGGAAGACGATCCAGCGCGACGCGATGTGACAGGTCTGAGGAATTCCGCGACCGGCAGCGCTGTATACTCGCGCGCGATGCGTCCCCTGCTTCTCCTTACGGCGTGCGTCGGCGCCCTCTACGCTTCGGCTGGAGCGCAACAGCCTGCGCCGCCGCCGGCCTTTCCAGGCACCGACATCTACATCGTGCCGTTGAGCGGCGGGTTGGCGTCGATGAAGACGGCGAAGCCGACGCCGATGTCCATTGCGCCTGGCTACGACAACCAGCCGATGTTCAGCGCGGACGGCACTCGGGTTCTGTTCGCCGCGAACCGTGATGGCAGGCAGATCGACGTCTTCGTGTACGAGCGTGCAGGCAATCGGGTTCTGCAGCTGACCCAGACCGCCGAGAACGAGAACTCGCCCACATTTCTTCCCGCCGGCGTCGGCGCGCCCGGCGGCTTCAGCGTCGTGCGCACCGAGCCGGACAAGTCGCAGCGATTGTGGCGTTTCGATGCGCAGGGTCGAAATCCGGAGGTCGTGCTCGCCAGCATCAAGCCGGTCGGCTACCACGCCTGGGTGGACGCAGACACAGTCGCGCTCTACGTCCTCGGCTCGCCTGCCACTCTACAAATCGCCCACGTCAAGAGCGGCACGGCGGACGTCGTGGCTGAGGGCATCGGGCGTTCGCTGCATCGCGTCCCCGGCACCGGCTCCGTCAGCTTCGTTCAGCGCGAAGCGTCCGGTGAATTCTGGGTCAAGCAGATCGACGTCGCGTCGAAGAGAATCGAGCCACTCGTCAAGGCCGTTGACGGCAGCACGGACCACGACATGGCCTGGGTGCCCGACGGGCAGACGATCCTGATGTCCGCCGGAACGAAGATCTTTTCGTGGTCACGAGGGTCAGCGGCCTGGACCGAAGTCTTCGATGCGGCTCCGAGCGGTCTCGGCGCCGTCTCGAGACTGGCGGTATCATCGAAAGGCGACGCGGTCGCCATTGTGGTGGCCGAGCCGAAGAGGTAACACATGGGTCCCTACCCGCACGACGCCCCGCCGCCGGTCATCTCGGCCGAGAATCCGATGGGCACCGACGGATTCGAGTTCGTCGAGTTCTGCCACCCGGACCCGGCCGCTCTGGACGCGTTGTTCAAGCGGATGGGCTGCGTACCGGTCGCAAAGCATCGCTCGAAGAAGGTGACGCTCTACCGTCAGGGCTACATCAACCTGATCGTCAATGCGCAGCCGGGATCGTTCGCGGCGAGCTTCGCCGAGAAGCATGGACCGTCGGCGCCGGCGATGGCGTTCCGCGTCGTGGACGCGAAGCACGCGTTCGAGCGGGCGCTGTCGCTCGGCGCCAAGCCGGTCACGGAATCAGCCGGCCCGAACGAACTGGAAATCCCCGCCATCGAGGGCATCGGCGGTCTCCACATCTACCTCGTCGATCGCTACGGTGCGAAGGGCTCGATTTACGACGTCGACTTCGAGTGGATCGGCGAGAAGGACCCGACGCCGGCGGGCGCCGGGCTGTATTACATCGACCATCTGACTCACAACGTGCACCGCGGCCGACTCGACGAGTGGGCCGGCTTCTACGAAAAGATGTTCCAGTTCCGCCAGATTCGCTACTTCGATATCGCTGGCAAACACTCCGGCCTGCACTCCCGGGCGATGACCAGCCCTGATGGCAAGATTCGAATTCCCATCAACGAAGACGCCGGCGAGCGTGGACAGATCGAGGAGTACCTCGAGCAGTACAAGGGCGAGGGCATCCAGCACATCGCGCTCGGCTCGCACGACCTCTACGCGTCGATCGAGACCCTGATCGAGCGCGGCGTCGACTTCATGCCGGCGCCGAACCAGGTGTACTACTCGCGAATCGATCAGCGGCTGCCGCATCACGGCGAGGACCTGGCCAGGCTCGAGCGCACTGGCGCGCTCATCGACGGCGAGGGAGTGGTCGAAGGCGGTTTCACCAAGGTGCTGCTGCAGCGTTTCGGCAAGACCGCGATCGGACCGATCTTCTTCGAGTTCATCGAGCGCAAGGGCGACGATGGCTTCGGGGAGGGCAACTTCAAGGCGCTGTTCGAATCGATCGAGGAAGACCAGATTCGCCGCGGGGTGCTGAAGGCGGACGCGTCCAGATAAGATGCCGTGGACCTTTGCCGCAAGCGTGGACGAGATCAGCGAGCGCGACCTCCTCGGAGTCGATTGCGGCGGCCGCCGCATCGCGTTGTATCGCCTCGACGGCGGCTTCTTCGCTACGAATGATGCGTGCCCTCATCAAGGCGCCTCACTCTCGGACGGCTGCATCGTCGAACACTTCGTGGAGTGCGCGGCGCATTTCGCGCTGTTCGACATTCGTACTGGCGCTGCGGCCGGCGGCCCGACCACGACCAGCGTGAAGACCTTTCCGACGCGAGTCGAGAACGGCGAAATCCATGTCGACATCGACGGGTAACGGCAGCCTGACGCCGGGCTACATGTCCGGCTTCGGCAACGGGTTCGAGACCGAAGCGTTGCCTGGCGCGTTACCGATCGGCCGGAATTCTCCCCAGAAGTGCGCCTACGGCCTGTACGCGGAGCAACTGAGCGGATCGCCGTTCACGGCGCCTCGGGCCAGCAACGAACGGTCGTGGCTGTATCGCATCCGTCCGACGGTGGCGCACATCGGCAGCTTCGTGAAGGCTGACATCGGGTTATGGAGGACGGCGCCATGCGCCGAGGTGGACGTGCCGATTGCGCCAATGCGCTGGGACGCCATCGCCATTCCGAGCGAGCCGCTGACCTTTCTTCAAGGCATGCGGACGATGACGACGGCGGGAGATGCGGGCGCGCATGCCGGCATGGGCGCGCATTTGTATTTCGTGACGCGTTCGATGACCGACGAGTACTTCTACGACGCTGACGGCGAGCTGCTGTTCGTGCCGCAGCAAGGCGAACTTCGCCTCTGGACCGAGTTCGGAATCATCGATATCGAGCCCGGTGACTGCGCGGTCATTCCGCGCGGTGTCAAGATTCGGGTGGAAATCCCGAACGGGCCGGCGCGCGGCTACGTCTGCGAAAACTACGGCGGTGGATTCGCGCTGCCTGAGCGCGGCCCGATCGGCGCCAACTGCCTGGCCAACCCGCGCGACTTCCTGACCCCGGTCGCGGCCTACGAAGATCGCGACACGGCATCGCGGATGTACGTGAAATGGGGCGGCGCGATGTGGGTCACCGATCTCGAACACTCGCCGCTCGACGTGGTCGCCTGGCACGGCAACTACGCGCCCTACAAGTACGACCTGAGGCGCTATTCGCCCGTCGGCCCCATCCTGTTCGACCATGCCGATCCGTCGATCTTCACGGTGCTGACTTCGCCGTCAGAGATGGCAGGGACCGCGAACGTCGATTTCGTGATCTTTCCTGAGCGCTGGCTGGTCGCGGAAAACACCTTCCGTCCGCCGTGGTATCACATGAACGTGATGAGCGAGTTCATGGGGCTGGTGATGGGTCAATACGACGCGAAGCCGCAGGGCTTCGTGCCGGGGGGCATCTCGCTGCACAACATGATGCTGCCGCACGGACCTGATGACGAGGCGTTCGAGACCGCGAGCAACGTCGAATTGTGGCCGCGCAAACTGGAAGGGACCCTGGCGTTCATGTTCGAAACGCGCTTCCCGCAGAAGGTCACGGCCTACGCGGCGAACACCGAGGCGCTGCAATCGTCCTATGGCGCTTACGGTCGGCGTCTGAAAAAGCACTTCGACCCGACGCGGGCCTGAAAGCCCCGCGGCACACAAATGACCATTGATGCCACCCACGACCCGGCTCTGCGAAGCTGGGTCCGATCCGCGAACGGTCACGCCGATTTTCCGATTCAGAACCTGCCGTTCGGTGTGTTCTCGACCGCGCTCGGTCCGATCGCGCGCGGCGGTGTCGCAATCGGCGACGAGATCCTCGATCTCGGCGCGGCCCATCAAGCGGGTTTGTTCGACGGCGAGGCGGCGCCGACGGCCGACGTCGCGAGCCGGAACCAGCTCAACGACTTGATGCGTCTGGGCGCTGGCCCGCGGCGGCGGTTGCGGGCGCGCATCTCTGAGCTGTTGCGCGAAGGGGCTTCGCAACAGTCACATTCCGGGAGCATCCTGCACCGTGCAGGCGACTGCACGATGCACCTGCCGGCGATCGTCGGCGACTACACCGATTTCTACGCCGGCATCCACCACGCGACCAATGTCGGCCGCCAGTTTCGTCCGGACCAACCGCTGCTGCCGAACTACAAGCACGTGCCGATTGGCTACCATGGCCGCAGTTCGTCAGTCCGGGTGTCGGGGACTCCGGTGCGGCGCCCCAGCGGACAGCGCAAGCCGGCGGCCGAGACGGTGCCGACTTTTGGCCCATCGCGGAACCTCGATTTCGAACTGGAACTCGGCATCTGGATCGGATCGGGGAATGAACTCGGCGAGGCGATTCCAATCACCGACGCCGCGGATCACATCGCCGGCTTCTGCCTGCTGAACGACTGGTCGGCGCGCGACATCCAGGGCTGGGAGTACCAGCCGCTGGGACCGTTCCTGGCGAAGAGCTTCTGCACGTCGATCTCGCCATGGATCGTGACGCCGGAAGCGCTGGCGCCGTTCCGTCTCGCGCAGCCGGCCAGACCCGACGGCGATCCCCCGCCGCTCCCGTATCTGCTCGACGATCGGGATCAACGCGCCGGGGCGCTCGACATCGAGCTCGAAGTTCTGCTGCTCACGTCCCAATCGGCGACCGCGGGACTGCCGCCGCGACGAATCTCGCTCAGTAATACGCGTCACCTCTATTGGACCATCGCGCAACTGGTCGCGCATCACAGCAGCAACGGCTGCAATCTGCAGCCGGGCGATCTGTTCGGTTCGGGCACGATCTCGGCGCCGGTTCCGGAGGGCCTCGGCAGTCTGCTCGAGATCACCGAAGGCGGCCGCCGCCCGCTCGACGCCGGCGACGGTCAGACCCGCCGCTTCCTGCTGGACGGCGACGAGGTGATCATGCGTGCGCACGCGAGACGCGACGGTCGCGTCCCGATCGGCCTCGGTGAAGTGAGAGGACGCGTCGTACCGGCCGAACTCCGCGATGCCTGATGACCGTCATTGAACGCAAGGCGCGCATGGGTCCAAACCGCGTATCCAACACGGCGTCCGAATCTGCTTCCGAATCATTCGACGAACCATGGCCAGGACGCCAAAGCCTCGGCAGTGCCGACCGGCTTGTCATTCTCGAGACCGTCGAAGTTGCTGAAGAAGCGCAAACCCCGCAGGCCAGTCGCCCAGACCGCTCTGACTGTTGATGTGCCCGGCGTCGCCGAGGCTCACAAACCGGCTTCCCCACGCGTCGGCAAATTGCCGCGCTCGTGCCGACGTGACATACGGATCGTTGCTGCTGGCGACGAGAATGCTCTGAAACGGCAGTGGCCGCAGCGGCATCGGTGCGAATCCGGTGGGACCAGCCGGATACGATCGGGCTTCGGGATCGCTCGGCGCAACCAGAAGCGCGGCCCTGACCGGCCGCGACCCTGAGGTGCCGGCCCAGTGAGCGACCAGGGCACAGGAAGAACTGTGCGCCACAAGAATAGCGCCCGGCGTCGTGGCTACCTCGGCGTCGAGGCGCGCGACCCACTTGGCGCATCTGGGATTCTCCCAATCGTCCTGCATCACCCGCCGAAAGTCCGGGTGAGAAAGCTCCCAACGGCTTTGCCAGTGTTCGGGGCCGGAATTATACAGACCCGGCAGAATCAGAACCGGCGCCTCACTCACTCTTATTTCTCACGTGCACGATCTTAGGCCAGCCGAACTGGCCCGGGTCGGCTCTGCCACTGCGAATTCTGCCAGCGGCGGCACGCTCGAATTCGTTGGCCGGCGACGCAGCACGGCAGATCGTGATGCCGGATCTGCATACCCACGCGCGGCCGGCGATTCTAGGATGCAGGGCTACGGTCCTGAGAGGGCCTGGCGCGCCCGGAGCCATGAACAAGACGGGCAGTCGGAAACAAGGAGCTGATGCCATGAAGACAGAATTTCGTACCAGACGCTGGTCGCTCGTCGGCGCGCTCGTGGCAACGGCCTGCCTGGCGGTTGCCGCGGCCACTTTCGCCCAGGAGGGCGTCAAGGAAACCGAGGACTTCATCAAGGCGGGCGGCAAGACCTCGGAGGCCGTCGGCGAGGCGAAGACCCAGCTGCAGACCACGCTCACGAACTACAACGACCTGCTGGGCAAAGAAGCCAAGGACATGAAAGACAGCTACAACAAGCTGCGCAAGAACCTGAAGGACTTCGACGACAAGACCAGCGACGCGCGGACCCGCGTGACCGAAATGCAGACGACCGGCACCGCGTACTTCGCCGGCCGCGCCGCCGCCATCAAGAAAATTCAGGATCCGACCCTTCAGGCTCAGGCCCAGCAGCGCCTCGACGCCAGCCAGAAGGATTTCGCCGGCGTCATGGCGTCTCTTGGCCAGACGCGTGAGGCGCTCGAGCCGCTCCGTAAGGAGCTGGCCGATCACGTCAAGTATCTCGAAAGCGATCTCTCGCCGAGCGGCACCGCGTCGCTGAAGCCGCAGGCCGCGGCGGCCAACGCCAAGGCCGAAACCGTGTTCACCAAAGGCGACGATGCAATTCGGACGGCCAATACCTACTTCACTGGTCTGCGCGCCCGTTGAGGGATTCCAACCACTCGCAAATCGTCGGTAGTTGATGCCGGCGCTGGACCGCGTCGTGGCTCTCCCAGGTGAGCCGCGACGCGGATGACAATCCCTGCATTTGATCCGCCTGAACGCCGGCCACGATCTGAACCGACGATCGCGCCACACGACGATCGTGCCACGCGGCGGTCGTCCTCTACGACAGGCGCCAGGTCACGCCAGTCAGGTTGGTCGCGACCTCCCACAGCCTCCGCGCGGCGGCCTCGTCCTGCGCCGGCTTCGGAATCGGGATCGGAACCGGATCCCCGCGCAGCTGAAACACGCCGTCGGGACCGTAGTAGCTGCCCGATCTCGCGTCGAGAGCAGTGGCCGCGCGCAGCGTCGGCAGCGCGCCGTGAAACGCATCCTGCGACAGCATCTTCTCGGTAATTCTCTCGGCGAGGTTCAACGGCCGGCCGGGCCCGCTGGTCTGAAGATTGGTGCGCGCGTAGCCCGGATGCGCCGCGTTACTGCTCAGCGGGATCCCCGCCGCGGCACATCGGCGCCCCAGTTCGAGCGCGAACATCAGGTCGGCGAGCTTGGTCTGACAGTAGACTTTCCAGGCCGCGTAGCCATCGACCCATTGCAAATCCTCGAAGCGGATTCGCCTGGTTCCCATGTTCGCGGCGCCGCTCGAGACGGTGGTCACGCGCGGCAACGGCGCACGGCGCAGCGCCGGCATCAGCAGCGCCGTCAACGCGAACGGTCCGAGAAAATTCGTGCCGAACTGAAGCTCGAAACCGTCTCTGGTGGTCTGTCGCTCCGGCACCAGCATCACGCCGGCGTTGTTGACGAGCAGATCCAGACGCGGTTCGCGATCGACGGCGGCGGCGAAGTCGCGGATCGATGCGAGGCTCGCCAGATCGAGAATCGCCGGGCGCACGCGAGCCCGGGGAGCGTCGCGAAGAATCCGGTTGGCAGCGTCCCGCCCCTTCGCCTCGCTCCGCGCGGCGAGGATCACCTCGCTGCCGGCGCGCGCCAGCTCGAGCGCGGTGTACCAGCCAATGCCGCTGTTGGCGCCGGTGACGACCGACAGCGTCCCGGCCAGCGAAGGAATATCCGCGGGTGTCCATTTCCCCATGCCCGGCAGAATAGCGCGCATCGCCGCGAAGCGTAAGGATCTGCGTTGCCTGCCGGCGGCGGTGTCTCTGTTATCCTCACCGTAACGGCCGGTTCGATGAAGTGGGTGCCAACCTCCAATCGTCGCCGCACGGCGCTGCTGACGCTGACCGTGCTGCTCGGCCTCGTCGCCGCTGCGGCGGCGCAACGCCAGTTCTTCTACGGCTGGGATGAGAGCGTCCGCAACATTTCGTATGACGGCCAGTTCACTTTCGTCCGCGTCAGGTACGCCGGCGCGCGCGGCGGCAACTGGGCGGGCGGACGACCGTCGTGGGTCCACGGCTACCCGCTGGCCGAGCGCAACCTCATGAAGATCGTGAACGAGATCTCCTACCTCGACGGACACGCCGACGACGTGAACGTGCTCACACTCGACGACCCCGAGCTGTTCAAATATCCGATCGCGTACATCATCGAGGTCGGGTGGTGGACGCTGACCGAGGCCGAGGCGGTCGCGCTACGCACCTACCTGCAGAAAGGCGGCTTCCTGATCGTCGACGACTTCAAAGTCGAGGGCTGGCGCGGGATTTCCGGCGGTGGCTGGGAGCCGTTCGCGAACAACGTAAAGCGCGTCTTCCCGAACGCGAAGTTCTTCGAGATGGATCCGGCTGATCCGGTGTTCCATTCGTTCTTCGAGGTCACGTCGCTCGACAACTTCCCGCAGGCGTACACCAGCGGCAAGGCGGTGTTTCGCGGCATTTACGAGGACAACGATCCGACCAAACGGCTGCTGATGATCGTCAACTACAACACCGACATTTCGCAGTACTGGGAGTGGTCGGGCCGCGGCTTTCGTCCATTCGACGATACCAACGAAGCGTACAAGCTCGGCGTCAACTACCTGATTTACGGATTGACGCATTGAACGCGGAGCACGAGACGATCACCGTCGCCGGACGGGACATCGCCATTTCCAATCCGAACAAGGTGCTCTTTCCGCAGGCCGGCTACACCAAGCTGGATCTGGCGCGTTACTACGTCGCGGTTTCGCCGGGAGCGATGCAGGCGGCCGGCCATCGCCCCAACGTGCTGGTCCGCTATCCGAACGGCACCGGCGGAGAATTCTTCTTCCAGAAACGCGCGCCACACTCCCGGCCCGACTGGGTCGACGTGGTGACGCTCGCTTTTCCGTCAGGACGCACCGCTGAAGAAGTGGTCCCGCGCGATCCGGCAACGTTCGTCTGGATGGCGAACCTCGCCTGCCTCGAACTGCACCCGCACCCGGTGCGCGCCGACGATCTCGATCATCCTGATGAACTGCGCGTCGATCTCGATCCGGTGCCCGGCGTCGAGTGGCCGCAGATTCGTCAGGTCGCGGCGGTCGTCCGCGCTGCGCTCGCCGACGTCGGCCTGATCGGCTGGCCCAAGACATCGGGTTCGCGCGGCATCCACGTCTACGTCCGCATCGAGCGGCGCTGGACGTTCGACCAGGTACGGCGCGCCGCGCTCGCCCTGGCGCGCGAGGTCGAACGGCGGGCCCCGCAGATCGCGACCAGCAAGTGGTGGAAGGAGGAGCGTCACGGCGTCTTCCTCGACTACAACCAGAACGCCAAGGACCGCACCGTCGCCGGCGCGTACTCGGTGCGTCCGACACCGGACGCGCGCGTGTCGGCGCCGCTGACGTGGGACGAAATCGACGTCTGCAATCCGGCCGACTTCACGCTGGCGACGATGCCGGCGCGGTTTGCCAGCGTGGGCGACCGGCACGCCGGGATGGACGCGAATGCAGGCTCGCTCGAACGGCTGCTCGAACTGTCGGCGCGACAGGGACGCGAAGGGCAGGGCGACGCGCCGTGGCCGCCGCACTACCGCAAGCAGGCCGGCGAAGCGCCACGCGTGGCGCCGTCGCGTCGCCGGACGTCGGTCCATCCGCTCCTTGAAATCGGCCGCGCGCGCGACAAGGCCGACGCGCTCGCCGGCTTCGAGACGATGGAAGGCGCGTCATCCTGAAGCCGCGACGCATCTCCAGCCGGCCGACGTGCTGGTAGACGCGATGCGCGGACGCCACCGCACCTGGACGCGCGTCCGCCTGAACCTTCAGCACGTGCCGGACGCGTTGCGGCCGGAGCAGGAAGCGCTCGACCCGAACGAGGACATGGCCGAAGAATGGATCGGACCAACGCGGCGCCATCCCGCGGTTGACGGGATCAGCGATCCCCGGACGCGCCGAAGACCTTCGCGAGCTCGTAAGGAGTCGTGACCTCGAGCTGATCGTAGCCGCACTGTTCCGGCGGCTTGTCCGGGCGCCAGCGCTGGAACATCGCCGCGTGCCGGAACCGATCGCCCTGCATGTGGTCGTACTTCACTTCGCACACGCGCTCGATGCGCAGCGGCTCCCACGACAGGTCCTTGCCGGCGCTCCAGCGGCTCTGACCGCCGGGCATCCGCGACGGCTCCCCTTGCGAGTCGACTTCGGCCCACTCGCGCCACGGATGTTCCTCGAGCGCTCGCTCGCGCAGCGGCGCCAGTTCCTCCGCCAGCTCACGCCGCATCGCCATCGTGAACGACGAGGTGACGCCGACGTGTTGCAGTCTGCCCCCGGCGTCGAACAGCCCGAGCAGCAGCGAGCCAATCAGCTCGCCCTTCCCGGCCTTGTGCCAGCGAAAGCCGGCGACGACGCAGTCGGCGGTGCGGGCGTGCTTGACCTTGATCATCGCGCGCTTGCCGGGCTGGTAGGTGCCGTTCGCCGGCTTGACCATCACGCCGTCGAGGCCCGCGCCTTCGAACTGCGACAGCCATTCGGATGCCTGAGCGGGATCGCTGGTGATCGGCGTGAGGTGGATCGGCGGCGCGGCGCGCGCGAGCAGCTTCTCGAGGCTGGCGCGCCGTTCGTGTTGCGGCCGGCCGCGCAGATCCTGACCGTCCGCGGCGAGCAGGTCGAAGGCCACGAACGACGCCGGCGTCTGCTGGGCGAGCTTGGCGACCCGCGACGCCGCCGGGTGCAGCCGCATCTGCAGCGCATCGAAGTCGAGGCCTCGCGCGCTGGCGATCACGATCTCGCCGTCGAGCACGCAGCCGTCCGGCAGCCCCGCGACGAGCGCATCGTGCAGTTCGGGAAAATAACGATCGAGCGGCCTCAGGTCGCGGCTCTGCATGAACAGCTGATCGCCGCCGCGAAACACGATGGCGCGGAAACCGTCCCACTTCGGCTCGTAGAGCAGCCCGTCGCCGGCTGGAAGCTCCGTCGCCAGCTTGGCGAGCATCGGCTCGATCGGCGGGGCGATCGCAAAGACGTCACTCGGCACGCCGTGACAGACTAGCGCAGGAACGCGCCTTTAGCATCCGGCTGCTCGCCTTCGATCTCGTCGTCGGCGCCTGGGCGTGCGGGACGCGAGCAGACGCGGCATCCCGCATCTGCTCGTCGTCCCCTGCCTGCTGCTGACGTTCATGTTCGACCCGATCGGCTTCATCACGTACTACTCGCTGCGCGCGATCGGCGCCGGACGATTTACGCCTGCTTCGGTTTCCACATCCCAATCGCCGCACCCGTCGGATCGATGACGACGCTGATCCAGCCGGAGCCCATCACTTCGGTGACGTCCAGCATGACGTTGCCGCCGAGCGACTTGGCCTTCGCGGTCGAAGCCTGGATGTCATCGACTTGCACGTAGGTCAACCACGCCGAGGGCATCCCCGGTTGCGGCACTTTCTGGATACCACCCACCGTCTTGTCGCCGGTCTTGATCATCGTGTAAGTCATCGGTCCCATGGGCGTGTCTTCGAGCTTCCAGTCGAACAACTTGCTGTAGAAATCCTTGGCCTTGCCGACGTCGGTCGTGTTCAGCTCCGAGTGCACGAAAGCGTTCGCCATTGTCCGTCTCTCCTGTTAGGTGTTTGCCAGCCTCGGATTTATAGACGATCAAGGTAACGGAAAGTCGACAAATCTGCTGCTGAGTTGAAGCCACGGCACCACGATTGCTTCCCTATGACGAACCGTCCAATGTCAGGGCCCTAAAGTGGGACGGTGGATAAGTGTGGAAGTGAAAGTTCGAATCAGGGAAAAACCAAGGGAGAGCGAACTCGACGGTGTGCGGCTCGACGGGTTTGTGCCAGGCGTCGTCTACCAGGTTTCAGCCAGCGTGGGCGCGTGGCTGATCTCGAATCGGTACGCCGATCTCGAGATGCGGAAATCCGCGCACAGCGGGGACGAGAGCTTCTCTGGAGTCAGACAGATCCACGACGCGCAGGATCATCCCCATCGCCGATCGACAGATCGCTGATCGCACGCGCGTACTCCTCAGCCGTATCGATGTCTCGAAACGCGCCTTCATCGGCAATCGCCAGGTCGCCCGTGGACGACGCGTGCGCGCGCACGAGGGGCTTCGCTCCAGATTCGGGATCCGCAGCGCGAAGCTCCGCAAACAGCGAACGATCGATGATCAACGGATGGCCGTGGCGCGTGCCGGAGGTCGGCCGGACGATCGGAGTTCGAGTGCGTCGGTAGTGATCGACCACGGCACGGACCGTTGCCGACGAGACCAGAGGGACGTCCACCAGCGTGACCAGAACCGCGACCACGCCGGGACGATCCACGAGGTTGAGGCCCGTGACCAACGACGAAAGTTGCCCGCGATCGTAATCGGGGTTGAGCGCGACGCGTGCCGGCAGGTTCGCGGTGAAAAACGTGCTGGCAATCGCGTCGGCGTCGTGCCCGAGCACCACCACCACATCGTCCACTTCGGCCTGAAGGAACGTCCGCACGATACGCGTGAGGAACGTGTCGCCGCCGTCGAGCGGGAGGCTGGCCTTGGCGCGACCCATCCGCGACGAGCGGCCCGCCGCCAGCACCAGCGCGGGGATCATCGGCCCAATGTTATAGAATCGCGGCTATGAGCGACGTCGATATCCACATCCGCTGCATGCGCTGCGGCGCGGCTATGGAGATGCGCGATCCCGGACCGGGTCAGCCGTGGACGCCCGATCAGTTCTGGGTCTGCAACACCTGCGGACGTCACTTCTGGACAACCTACCCGCCTCCGGCGCCTCCGAAACCGAAGCCGGCCACTGAGCCGGCCTCATGATTCGTGCGGACGACGACGAGCCGGACGACGTCGACGATGAGGACGACTTCGACGAGGACGACGAGTCGGACGAGGACGACAGCGAAGAGGAAGAGACCTGGCAGGTATTCTCCTCAGAACTTCGCTAAAGAACACTCTTACCTTGACTTCGGGTCGTGAACTGCCTAGACTGGCCGCGTTTTGGACCAGCTCATCAAAAGCTGGACAGATTCGGCCGGCATCGTGTCCCGATGGCTTGTGACTTTCGCAGGCTCGTAACCGGCTGACTTCCCTTGGGATATCCCTGGGGGTTCGGAACGGAGGGCTTGTTATGCCAACCGGGACTATCGCGCGACTGCTGATCGATAAGGGTTTCGGATTCATCCGAGATGAAGGCGGCATCGAACACTTCTTCCATCGCAGTTCCGTGCGCGGTGCGGTGTTCGAGTTGCTCCGCGAAGGGCAGAGGGTCGAATTCACGCCCGAGGACTCGCAGAAAGGTCCGCGGGCGGGTGACGTTCGGCTGATCGAAGGCTGAAGTCCGCTTCGGGGTCAGGCCAGCGGTCTGACCCCACCGCTTCCCCTCCCACTAGAATGAAGACACGGAAGTGAACGGGGCCCGGTGGCCCTCCCGGTCTTCAAAATCGGTCGCTCCTCGCTCACGCGAGGGGGCTGGGTTCGACTCCCAGGCGCTTCCGCCACTCAATCAATCTGGTATGTAGTGGCCGGCTTCACTGCCCTCGCGTAGTGGCCGGCTTCAGCCGGCCCTCGAGGGCTATCTGGGGCGGGCGCTACGATCCAATCCCGAACGCCGCAATCACGGCGTTCGTGTCGCTCAGATCCTCGAACACGATATCGGCCCCAGCGGCGCGCAACTCGTCCACGCTGTGTCCACCGGTCGCGACGCCGATCGAGCGTGCGCCCGACGCCTGCGCGCACGCAACATCGAGCGGCGTGTCACCAACGACGATGGCATGCGCAGCGGCGATTTCCAGACCATCGCACGAACGAACACGCGCGAGCGCGCGCGGCAACAGACCGTTGCGATCGGGCGCGTTGTCGCCGAACGCGCCGCAATTGAAGTAGCGCCACAAATCGAAGTCGCTCGAGCTTCATCCGCGCGGACGTCTCGTAGTTTCCGGTCAGCAACGCGAGATACACATCGTCGCGCTCGACAAGCACGTCCAGGAGTTCCCGCACGCCGGGCATGAGGCCGTTTCGTTTGTCTGGTGGGGAAGCCTGACTGAGCTCGCGATCGAGATGGCGGAAATAGACGTCGGGAAAACGCGTCAACTGGGGACTGTCGGCTGGAATACCGAGCGCGCTGGCCGCGTCCGACAGGATCCAGGCGTCAGTTCGACCCGCCATGGACTGAGATCGCATGGCGTCGGCAGCGCCGAAGAGCTCTTCGAAGGCGTGCGCCATCGCACGCCCGCCGGCGCCGCCGGTGAGTACAAGGGTACCGTCGATGTCGAAAAGAATCAGCGTGGGTAAGTTCAGGTGCGTCAGCCTTCGCTGCGAACGTTGCCGGCGCGGGGTCCTTTCGCCGACGGTTCCTCGTCGAAACTAACCCGCTCGCCTTCGTTCAACTGGTCGAAACTGCCAGCCACCGAGCTGCGGTGGAAGAACCATTCCTGGCCGGCTTCGTCCCTGATGAATCCAAATCCTCTGTCGCGGACAAGCCGCTTGATCGTTCCGGTCGCCATCCGAATCTCCTTGGGCGCCGAGAGCGCCCAAGGAATCGGAATCAATTCCCGTTCCACCAGCCCCAGGTGGAAAACCGCGAATTTACGGCCGAGCGGTCAGCTCAGCGGTGACGAGCGGCGAAAACTCATACGCGGTTGTACAAGAAAAGCGAACGGCCGCTACTTGACCGTGACAGTGATCGTCGCGCAGGCGCCCGCGATCGTGTTGTGCAGGTCGTCGCCGAGCTGAAGCGCAAGCTTGTGCTTGCCGGGTGTCAGCTGGCTGTCGAAGACGTCCTTGCCGTCGCCGAAGTGCACCCACGACGGCGTGCCCTTGACGATGGTCTTGCCCGGCGGCAGGCAGTCCTGATCGATCCCGACGTGATAGTGTGCGACGCCGGGACGCGTCTCCTTGACCTCACCGGCCGGCACCGGCGAAATCTGGATCCCCTCCGAGCCGAACTTCATGTGGACCGGGCTGGTGACGGTCGCGCCGTTCTTCGGCTCGACAAAGAACACGCGGAGTTTCTTGGCCTTCATGCTCTGCGCGCCGGCGACGGTTCCGAGTCCGGCCAGCATCACGACGATCGGCAGCACGAGCTGCTTCTTGAATGTCATAAGCGATCTCCTTTTCGCGGTCACATCATAGCCGCCTTCGCACGCACGCGTAAGGGCTGAAAGCCGGAGCTGGCGTCAGAACCAGCGCGAACGCGCCCCGGCGGAGCCGGCCGGTCCCCGGCTCCAGCGTCAGTACCTGACCCGCTGCTGCCAGAGCGAACGCTTCGTCGGCGGTTACGACCACCACGGCGAGGCCACGGCGTCCGGCAATCGTACGGATATGGGCAGCGAAATCGACGGCCTCTGGCCGGTCGAGTCCGGCGCTCGCGTGTTCGAGCAGGAGAACCTCGGGATCGAGCGCCAGCGCGCGGCCCAGACGTACGAGCAGTCGCCCTCCGGCTCCAAGATCCGCGACAGCACGCGTCCAGGATTCGGCCGGGAGACCGACCTCGGTCGCGAGCGTTTCGGCCCGCGGCCCGCACTTCGTCGGACGGCGGCTCGACGGCCAGCGTGAACGGCATCGCCAGATTCTGGACGGGGGTGAGCTGGTCGAGCAGCACGGCGCGCTCGCTCACGATGCCGAAGCGATCGACGGTCGCGAGCCAGTCGGCGCTGTCGGCGATGGCGGCAGTCGGACGTCCGAACACGAGCACCTCGCCGGCATCGGGCAAAGTGGCGCCGGTGGCGAGGTTGACGAACACCTCGGCCGACACCTGATCGAATCCGAGCAATCGCGATCCGCTCGCCCGCGCCGACGACCAGCCGCTCGATCCTGAGCGGGCGCAGACCGTGATAGTCCTTCGAGATGCCGGAGAACTCGAGCACCGGCGGCGTCACGACTGGATGCGTTGATTGACCTCGTTGACCACGCGGCTGGACTCGGCGATCGCCGAGATCTCGATCTTCACGGCGGCAAGGTTACAGGCGATCGCGCCGTACGCAAACATCGCGTGAACGATCGGCGGCAGCACGTTGGTATCTACGAAGACGCCGAGGAGCGCGGCGCCGATGGTCGCGCCCATCGCAAACGTGCCGACCGAGAACACCGGCACCCGCGCGGCGGCGATCCGTCGATAGAAATCGCCGGTCACGTTGTGCTCGGCCATCGCGTCCTTGACCGCTTTTCCCTTGCCGATCAGATAGAACATCATCATCGAATGCGCGAGCAGGATGATCAGCGTCGAGAAAATGCCGAAGGAGATGTGCCGGGCGACGTCCGTGCCGCGCAGTCCGTAGACGGCGGTCGTGACGAGGCCGGTCAGGCCGATGAAAACCGCGGTGAGCAGCGCTTGAGCCAAGAGCGGATTATGCCACCTTCATCGCTGGCCGTGAGCCGGGTCGGCTGGTTGCGATTGCCGGAGCGCGGCGCGGCGCTGCAGCTCGTCGAACGCCTGGCGCGGCAGGGCGATGCTGCCGGGTCCGAATCCGCCGTGCATGTCGTCGCCGTGAAAATCGGAGCCGCCTGACATCGCGAGGTCGAGCCGCTCCGCCAGCGCTCGATAGCGCGCCACGGCCTTGTCGTCGTGCTTGCTGTGATAAACCTCGATCGCATCGAGTCCGGCGGCGGCGAACTCGGGAATCCGGTCATCGAGGCCCATCAGCGCGGGATGGGCCATCGACGCGATCCCGCCGGCATCGTGAAGCCGCGCGAACACTTCGGGCGGCGCCGCGGCGGCGCGTGGGATGAAGGCCGGGCGCCCTTTCGACAGCCATCGGTCGAAGGCTTCGTTGGTGTTCCTGGCGTGTCCGCCGGCGACCAGCGCCCGCGCGATCCACGGCCGGCCGACCGACCTCGTCGGGTCCTCGATTCCCGGCGCCACGATCGCGTCAGCGTCCAGCTGGATGCCAGACGCCGCGAGGCGATGGATCATGCGGCGCACACGATCGACACGGCGCTGACGCTGCTCGGCGAGAAACGCCGCCAGCATCGTCGACTCCGTGTCGAAGAAATATCCGAGGACATGAATGTCCGCATCGTCGAGGACCGCCGTGATCTCGATGCCGGGGACGAGGACCAGGCCGGCCTCCCGCGCCGCAGCCGACGCTTCCGCGCATCCCGCGACCGTGTCGTGATCGGTGACGCTCAGCACGCTGACTCCGGCAGCGGCCGCACGAGCCACCAGATCAGCCGGCGTACAGCGTCCGTCGGACGCCGTGGTGTGCGTGTGCAGGTCGATCATCGGCCCGAGCGGGCCGTGCGACGGGAAGCCGATCGCGTTGCCGCGCCGCGTTTGGGTCGCGGCGCCTGGCTGGAGCGTTTGCCTGGCGCGGCCTGCCGTTCGCGGAGCGCGCGATATTCGCGCAGCAGCAGGTCGAGATGAGCGCGTTCCTCGTCGGCGAACTCGAGGAAGATCTGCTTGCCCTCGGAGTCCTCGAAGCGCTCGCCGTAGCGTTTGAAGAAGCGATGCGAGCCGCGCTCGCAGCGAATGCCGATGAGCAGGGCTTCGAGGTCGTTGACGCCGTCGCGCAGCTGTTTGGCGCCATCCGCGAACAGTCCGCTCGCGGCGCCCTTGAAGAAGAGAAAGGTCGGGCGCGACTCGAGTTCCGGATCGCCCGCCAGCAGCTGCTCGTAGCGGGCCTGCAGGGTGCCGAGGTGTTCGCCCTCTTCGGCCGCCAGTTTCTGGAACACCGACCGCCCGCGCGGATCCTTGGTCTGGCTGGCGGCGCGCGTATAGAAATCCAGTCCGCTCCGTTCGGTCGCGATGGCCATGCGGAGGGCGTCGCGCGCGAACACGAGCTCGGTCGTCGGGCCGTCCAGGTTCGGCACTTTCTTCCCGGTGCGACACTCTTCGCAGGTGCCGTAGATCTGGACCACGGAATGATTCGTCGCGAACTGGCGCGCAGCCGCAATCTCTTCCATCAGCGTCTCGACGTCGGAGCTCAGGAACTCGGACGAGGAGTGACAGGTCGTGCAGATCAGGTGAAAGTGGCGGGGGTGACGATACGCCGGCTCGAAGCGCGAGCGGCCCTCGCCGAAGTCCACTTTTCGCGCGATGCCGGCGCCGACCATCCACTGGAGCGTGCGATACACCGTGGCGCGGCCGATTCCGGACGCTTCGCCGCGGACCTGGTCGAACAGATCGTCGGCGCTGACGTGGCCTTGCTGGCGCAGGAATACCGCGAGGATGCGATCGCGCTTGGTGGAGCGCTTGCCGCCGACCGGGCGGAGCGCGTCGAGATCGGGAAGTGGACGGTCCATGTCGAAATTGGCGGTCAGTGAGTGGGTGAATTGGCGACGGTGATCACCAATTCACCGATTCACCATCACCAATTAATCGACGGAGAACGACGAGCCGCAGCCGCAGGTCGAGGTCGCCTGGGGATTCTTGATCGTGAACCCGCCGCCGGTGACCGTGTCGACGAAATCGACTTCCGCGCCGGTCAGGTAGCGGATGCTGATCGGATCGACGAACAGCTTCACGCCGTGCGACTCGTAGACCTGGTCCATGGCGCCCTGGCCGTTTTCCTCGATCATGAGCCCGTACTGGAATCCCGAGCAACCGCCGCCCTGGACGAACACGCGCAGCCCGCTGCCGGCTTTGTTCTCCTCGGACAGCAGCTCGTTGATTTTCGATGCCGCTGTTTCTGAAACGTTAATCATGGACACATTATAGCAAGAACCCGGTTGGTATACTGCAGCGCGTCCCATGCCGTATGTAACGATTCCCGCGATTTCCCGGTCAAATCTGCTCGTTGCGGCGGAACGGCGATGGACGGCGGTCCGGCTGGCCCGGCCCGATCTCGAGCCGGCGCTGGCGCTCCAGCAGCGCCTGCTGACCCTGATAACCGAGCTGACCGCGACGCTGGAGGGCGGCCGGATTCCCAGACTGTCGCTGCCGCCGAAATACCTGGCCGCCAAGCTGGCGCGCGGCGTCCCGGCGTTTACCGGCGAGCCGATTCCGCTTCCCGCGCCGGCGATGCGTCCAGCCCTGCTCGGTTTGTGCGAAGCACTGGAGGCCGGCGGCGCCGGCCAGGCCGCGGCGCATATCCGCACTGTTATAGACGCCGGCGAGATCGACGCAGGTTCGTTGTTGAACGCGTCGTTCAATCGGGACCAGACCGCGATTCGCACCGGCGCGGTCCACCGCGGCCTGGCGCCCGACCTGGTGTGGCTGATCGCCGAGCTCGCCGTGAGCCCGTTCGCCTATCTCCTGCAGCGGACGCTCCTTGGCGGCGAAGTCGCCGCCGCGCTTGACGCCGCGCTCGACGCCTGGCCGCACGGCTACTGTCCGGCGTGCGGCTCGTGGCCGGCCATCGGTGAAGTGGTCGGCGGACACCGCACGCTGCGCTGCTCCTTCTGCTCGAGCGCGTGGGAGCTGCGCACCTACGCGTGCATCTACTGCGCCGAGAGCGGCGAGGCGTTCGTGACGTCGGCGCCGAACCGCGAGCGCACCGATCGTCGTCTCGAGCTGTGCTCGTCGTGCGGCGGCTACCTGAAGACGGCCGACCTGCCCGAACTGTCGCCGTTCCCGCTGCTTGTCGATCTCGGATATCGAGACGACCGACCTCGATGTGGCCGCAATGGAGCACGGATACGGACGTCCGCCGCTCGAGGGACTTCGCGATCAAACGCTGAGGGCGACGCTGCGCTCGGATTCCGGCAGCACGGCGATGGTGTTGTCGCCGGTCTCCGCTTCGCGCGCCGGGAAGTCGGCCTTCGCTCGGCGTGCTTCCGCAGCCGCAGCGACTATCGGCTGGCTTCAACACGGGTCGGTCGCGCATGCACCGACCTTCTTGCTTCGAGGATTCGGGATCACGCAGAACGAAGTCGCTGCGAATGGCTCGCTACGCCCGGCTTCCTGCTTCGCGGCGCGACGGCGCGCTCAGACCTCGACCGGCGACAACACCATCGTCACGCTGCCGCCCGAGTCGCCCGTCAGGCGTCGCGGGTCGCGGCCGCGGTCCCTCGGACCTCGCGCTGACGAACGGCAGACGGCAAACGCGTCCGCCAACGAACTGGCGCACGCCGCTGGCGATTCGCCACTGACGACCTAGTCAGCCGAACGCTGACCTGATTGTTGGCTGTAGCTCGAACTATCCCAAGCGGCGTGCTCATCGTCAGCACAGGCGTTGGCGAACGCGGTTGCAGCGCGAGCCGTCCGCGGGACTGCGGCGGCGACCCGCGACGGCTGACCCGTTGTCCGGATTTAGGCCGCCACGGGCCGACGTGCCCGCTGCGCGTCGGTGACGTGACTGCGGTGGAGAATCTGGTGCAGCGCCAGCGTCATGAAACTCCGCCCATAGGTAGCAAACTCCCGCTCGCGGCCCTTCGGTGGCGCCTGGACCGGCTTGTCCAACTCGTCCCCGCTCAGCGACCGCAACAACGCCAGGTTCCGCGCCCGCAACTGCCGATATTTCTCGCGGACCTCGGCGAAGGGTGGATATGCGGCAGCGTCCGCTACCGGAACCGAACCGTCGCCGAAGTACCCTGACCAGCTCGCCGCCGGATTCTCTTCGCCCATCAGAATGGCCGGAATCGATCCCTCGATCAGTGTCAGGTGCCCCAGCACCCAGAGCGGATGACAGCCGCCATTGGGGGTCGGGAACGTCGTCGGCGCATCACGCATGTCGTCGATCGCACTGAGCACGGCCTGGTCCGACAGGGTCAGGGCAAATTCAATCGTCTCTCTCGTATCCATGTCACTCTCCTTGATGAATCGCTGTCAGGTATTACGGCGCTTCCCCGCGCGGGGATACGCCGGCTACGCGACAGGCAAACGAGACGATTGGTCGAAGAGGACTGAATGCGCCGCCGCGAGAATCCACGGACAGTGCGTGTAATCGGCGATGCGCGCGATGCGGCCGCCCACGACAGCGATACGAATGGCCGCCTGCGGTGTCCACGCGCCGTCCTGCTGGCGGAGAGCGATCAACGTCTCATCATCATCCAACCGTCCGAGCGCGAGACGCAGGGCGCCGGCCTGACGCGCGTAACGCTCGAAGTACGGCGACTCGCTGACGGAACCCAGGAAGCGATCCATCACCTGCAGGCGCGCGTCGGCGCTGATCAGCTCGCGCAGTCCATCCCAGTCGCGGCGATTGAATCGATCGACGTACAGACCGAGAATCCGGGTCGTTTCGAAGGAAGCAACCGCAGGCGGCGCCGGTCGCTCGCGCAGCGGCGCCAGCTTGGCGCGGCCACGATTGAGGGCGGCCTTGACGCCGCCGACCGTCGAATCAACGAGCTCCGCGATTTCCTCGAGGGTGTAGTCGAAGACGTCCTTCAGCAGGACGCAGGCGCGTTCTTTCGGCGGCAGCGTCAGGACCAGCTGCTCGACCGCCCGGCCAAGATTCAACACCGGTGGATTCACCGGCGGCACGGTGTCCGGTTGCAGGACGGCGGTCTCCGCCTCCATACGCACACCGCGGCTGCGGAGGAAGTCAATACAGCGATTGTGCGCGATGCGGAAGAGCCACGGCGACAAGGGACGACGGTCGTCGAAGCTGTCCAGCTTTCGGTAGGCCTGGAACAGCGCCTCCTGGACGATGTCCTCGCCGTCCAGAACCGAGCCGGTCATCCGCGCACAGTACCGGTGCAGGCTTGGCCGAAGATGCGCAATCGTTTCGAGGAACGCCAGGTAGCGGGCTTCGAAAGATCCGGAGGGGTCGGCGGTGGTGAGATCTCCCATGTTGATCTCTACGGATGGGCCCGCCGTCGGGATACGTCGCCAGCAGTCACGACGATAAACGACGGTAAACGCAGAATACGCGGAACCCGCAAGCACATCATTCTCAGCGAACTCAGAGAGTTCTGCGTTGATCGTCGTCTTAGCCGCCCAGCGTCGCCAGGTGCTCGCCGGACTCCTGCTCGATGTCCTTGTGCAGGCTGTTGCCGTGCGCATCCATCGTGACGATGGCGGGGAAATCCTCGACCTCGAGATGCCACATCGCTTCGGGCGTCCCTAAATCGAGGAGCGATACACCGTCCACCTTCTTGATCGACCGCGCGTAGAACTGCGCCGCGCCGCCGACGGCGTTCAGGTAAACCGCGCCATGCTCCTTCAGTGCGGCGAGCGTCTTCGCTCCCATGCCGCCTTTGCCCATGACGACGCGCACGCCGTAGCGTTTGATGATGTCGCCCTGATACGGCTCTTCACGGATGCTCGTGGTGGGACCCGCGGCGGTGACCCGCCAGCCATCGCCGTCTTTGGCGACGACCGGACCGCAGTGATACAGGACCGAGCCGCGGAGATCGACCGGCGGCTCGTGCTTCATCAGATAGGAGTGGACCGCGTCGCGGCCGGTGAACATCCGGCCGGAGATCATCACGACGTCGCCGACCTTCAGCGCGCGGACGTCGGCATCGCTGAGTGGGGCGCGCAGGGCGACCTCTTTGCCGGTCCGCTGGAATCCCGATTGATCGAGCATCGGGATGATCGGATTCGACGGATCACGATAGAGCCACTGCTCGATCGCGCCGGTCGCGGCATTCAACTCGACGCCGAGGCGGCGGAACGCCCAGCAGTCGTACGCGACCGACACGAAGAAGCTCGCCGGCAAACGGTTCAGCGCGCCAATCTTGCAACCGATCAGCGTCACCTTTCCGCCAAACCCCATCGTCCCGATCTCGAGATCGTTCACCGTCGCCATGATCGACGCTTCGAGCTCGGCGAGACGCGGGTCCGGGTTGATGTCATCGAGCGTGCGAAACAGCTGCTCCTTGGCGCCGGTGTAGCCCGAGGTCCGGTCGCCGCCGACGCAGACGCCAACGGCGCCGGGCGCACATCCCTTGCCCTGGGCGTTCCAGACCGCGTGCAGGATGCACTTGCGTACACCATCGAGCGAGCGATCGGCGCGCCCGAGATGCGGCAATTCCACCGGCAGCGCGTATTGGGCGTTGGTGTTCTCGCAGCCGCCGCCCTTCAGGATCAGTTTGATCTCGATCGCGTCCTTCTCCCACTGATCGAAATGGATGATGGGCGTGCCCGGTCCGAGGTTGTCGCCGGAATTCTTCCCGGAGATGGAGTCCACGGAATTGGGACGCAGCTTGCCGCGCCGCGTCGCTTCGGCGACCGCTTCGCGGATCTGCTGCCGCATCCAGATCTGGTTGGCGCCGACCGGGGTCTTGACCTCGAAGGTCGGCATGCCGGTGTCCTGGCAGATGGCGCCTTCGTTGTCCACGGCGAGGTCGATGTTCTGCGCGATGATCGTCAGCGCCTGCGAGGAGCGGGTGCCCTCGGGTTCCGACACCAGCGCATGTTTCATCGCCGCGCGTACGTCCGGCGGCAGATCGGTCGAGGTTCGAGTGATGAGCGTGAGCACGCTCTCGAAAAATGAAGGCAGCATACGGGCAGTATACTGAGTGGCTGGGGGCTCGGGTCTAGGGGCTACGGGGCTCGGGGCTGGGGACTGACGTCGATGGCTGAGGGCTTTCGCAGCGAAACCGATCCGCTTGGCCAGCTCGAGGTGCCGGCGGACGCGTACTACGGCGTGCAGACGCTGCGGGCGGTCCGGAACTTTCCCATCAGCGGCCTGCGCGCGCCGGCCGATCTCGTCACCGCCACCATCCTGGTCAAGAAAGCCGCGGCGGAAGCGAACCTCGGCCTTGGACGCTTGAACGCCGACGTCGCCGAAGCGATTCGCGCCGCCGCCGACGAAATCCTCGGCGGCGCGCTGCGCGATCAATTCGTCGTGGACGTTTACCAGGCCGGCGCGGGCACATCGCACAACATGAACGCCAACGAGGTGCTCGCCAATCGCGCCGGCGAGTTGCTCGGCGAGCCGCGCGGCACCTACCGGCGTGTGCACCCCAACGATCACGTCAATATGGGCCAGTCCACGAACGACGTCTACCCGACGGCGACGCGGCTGGCGCTGCTGCTCGGCGCCGCGCCGCTGGTGGCCGCGGCGCGGACGCTGGCGGACAGCCTGGCGCGCAAGGCTGACGAGTTCGCGGACGTGATGAAAACGGGGCGTACGCATCTGCAGGACGCGGTGCCCATCACCGTCGGACAGGAATTCGGCGGCTATGCCGAATGCGTCCGCAGCGGTGCGGCGGATGTGGCGAGTGCCGCCGAGCACCTGCACGAGTTGAACATCGGCGCCACGGCAGTCGGCACCGGACTGAACGCCGGCGACGACTACCGGCGCCTGGTCGTACAACATCTCGGGCGCTACACGTCACTGCGCCTGGTGTCCGCGCAGAACCTGTTCCGGGTCACGCAGAGCATGGGCGACGTGCTGGCCTATTCCGGCGCGATGCGCCGGCTCGCGGTGGAAGTCGGAAAGGTCGCGAACGATCTCCGCCTGCTCAGCATGGGGCCGAGGGCGGGACTCTCAGAAATCACGCTGCCGGCGGTGCAGCCGGGCTCGTCGATCATGCCGGGCAAGGTGAATCCGTCGGTGCCCGAGATGGTCAATCAGGTCTGCTTTCAGGTCATGGGCTGCGATGCGACGATCGCGATCGCCTGCGAGGCCGGACAGCTCGAGCTGAACGTGATGATGCCGGTGATCGCGTGGAACGCCTTGCACGCGTCGACGATTCTGCGCGAGGCGCTGAAGGTGCTCCGGCTGCTGACCGTCGACGGGATGGTCGCCAACTCCGATCGCGCGCGCGAACTGCTCGAGCGCAGCACCGCCGCCGCGACGGCGCTGAGCCCGTACATCGGGTACGCCGCGACCGCGGAGGTGGCCAAGGAGGCGGTGAAGAGCGGGAAATCGATCCGGGCAATCGTGCTCGAGCGAAAACTGATCGACGAGAGCCGGCTCGACGCCATCTTGTCTGTCGATGCGATGACGCGCGGAGGGATCGTTGGCGACCATTAGCCCCGTGGTGCTGCTGGCGCTGCTGGCGCTCGCGATCGCGGCCCCAGGCGCGGCCCAGACCAGGCCGAAAGGACGCCTGTTCGCGGCGCAGGATCTCGGACTGCTCGAGGCGCCGGATCGCGACCAGTGGCAGAAGCCGGACCAGATCATGGACGCGCTCGGCATCGCGGATGGCTCAATCGTCGCCGATCTCGGTGCTGCGGGCGGGTGGTTTACGTTGCAGCTGGCGCGGCGGGTCGGCCCGAACGGGCTGGTCTATGCCGAGGACATCCAGCCGCAGATGATCGAAGCCATCAGCCGCCGGATGCAGAACGAAAACCTGCTGAACGTGCGGCCGGTGCTCGGCACGCCGATCGATCCGCGATTGCCGATGGGCCTCGACGCCGCGATTATTTCAGACGCCTATCGCGAAATGGACGATCCCGCGGATCACTCGCTGGTGGTGACACTGCTCGCGAACGTCGCGCGATCGCTCAAGCCGCTGGGCCGTCTCGGGATTGTCGACTACCTGCCGGGCGGAGGCGGGCCTGGACCAGCGGCGGACCAGCGTGTGGATCCGAACGTCGTGATTGCCGCCGCGCACGCCGCCGGGCTCGAGCTGATCAAGCGGGAAGATTTCCCGCCGTTCGTCTATCTGTTGTCGTTCGGTCGAACGCCTAACGGGCGCGCGACCCCGTAATCCACCACAGGCCCGGCATCGCGGCAGCCGCGACCAGCAACTTGAGCAGATCGGGAACGATGAAGGGCACGAAACCGGTGGCGAGCGCGCCGGACAATCCGCGCGCCGGCTGCACGGCCAGCGCCAGCCACGACACGCCGCCGGCAAAGACGACGACGAGGCCGGCGATCATCGCGGCGACCGCGGTCAGATAGCGGCGGTCGAAGCCGCGCTCGCCGAGCCATCCGGCGACGAATGCGGCAAACGGATACGCCATCAGGTAGCCGCCGCTCGGACCCAGCAGCCGCGCCGCCCCGGGCGGCAGCAGCGGCGACGCCGCGAAGACCGGAAGTCCGGCAATACCCAGCGCGAGATACAGGATCTGGCTCGCCATCCCGAGACGCGAACCAAGCGCCGCGGCCCCGACCAGCACGACCATCGGCTGGAACGTGAACGGAATGGTCGTGAACGGAAGCGGCGCGCTGATTTGCGCGGCAATTGCTGTCAGAATCGTGACGAACAGGACCGCACCGGCCTGCTCGGCGATTCGATACCGCGAATCTGCCCGGGCCGTCATTGAGTCGAGCAACGTGGAATGCATGGACGCGGATCTTAACGTATGCGCACAGCGCTGACAATTGCGGGGAGCGACTCGAGCGGCGGCGCCGGCATTCAGGCCGACCTGAAAACGTTCGCGGCGTTCGGCGTGTACGGCACGTGTGCGATCACCGCGATTACGGCGCAGAACACGCTCGGTATTCAGGCAATGGCGCCGCTGTCGGCAGATCTGGTGACGGCCCAGGTGGAAGCGGTGGCCGGCGACATCGCCCTGCACGCCACGAAAATCGGCATGCTCGCGACCTCGGCGATTGTCGAGGCGGTCGCGGCGGCCATCAGAGAACTCGATCTCCCGCTCGTGGTGCTCGATCCGGTACTGGTATCGACCAGCGGCGAACGTCTGTTGGACGAGGATGGCATCCGTGCGCTGTGCGCGGAGTTGATTCCGCAGGCTCGCGTCGTGACCCCCAACGTTCCGGAGGCCGAGGTCCTCAGCGGCCTTCGCATTCGTTCGATGGAAGATGCACACGAAGCAGCGCGGCGGATTCTTCGCATGGGTGCCGCCGCCGTCATCATTACAGGCGGCCATGCGATCGAGGACCGGCCGCCGCCGTCGACATCGCCATCGGACAACGGCGAGATGGCGAACGAGGTTGTCGATCTCCTGTTCGACGGACACGCGTCTTACGAATACCGAACCGCGCGCGTCCACTCGAACAAGACGCACGGGACCGGCTGCACGTTCGCGGCCGCAGTGGCGGCGGCCCTGGCGCTTGGCCGGACGCTGCCGATCGCCGCCGAGCAGGCCCAGCGCTTCGTCGCCGGCGCGATTGCTCACGCGCCCGCGATCGGCCACGGCTGTGGACCCCTCGATCATTTTTGGGGCGGTATACTGAAAGGGTGAATCCGCTCCCGGCGATCGGCCGCGACCCGCTCGATCTGCAGGCGATTGCCGCGGCGCTGGATGCGAGGAGTGCCGACTCCGGGCGTGACGGCGCGGTCGTCTCGTTCCTGGGCCTGGTGCGCAACCACAACCTGGGGCGAAGCGTCCGATATCTGGAGTACGAAGCGTACGAGCCGCTGGCGCTGAAGGCATTCGAGCGCATTCTGGGCGAAATCACCGGCCGTTGGCCGGGAGCTCGAGTCGCGCTGCATCATCGCATCGGCCGGCTCGAGATCGGCGAGGCGAGCGTCGCGATCGTGGTGCGGTCGGCGCATCGCGGCGACGCCTACGCCGCTTGCCGCTATGCCATCGAACGGATCAAGCAGATCGTGCCGATCTGGAAGCGCGAGTTCTTCGACGGCGGCGACGTCTGGATCGAA
Organism: uncultured Acidobacteriota bacterium; assembly: GCA_963711765.1. GTDB lineage: Bacteria > Acidobacteriota > Vicinamibacteria > Vicinamibacterales > CAVVIG01 > CAVQFC01. The sequence goes on from CAVQFC010000003.1 coordinate 619,838, forward strand.
GGCGCGACCGCGGATCCGGATGACGAAGGCGCGCGGGCGGAAGCGGAGCGAATCGCGTGCGTGTGACGGTGCGGCTGTTCGCGCGGCTGCGCGATATCGCGGGCGCATCGGAACTGACGCGCGAGACCGTCGCCGGCGCGACCATTCGTGACGTCTGGCGCCAGCTGGCCGCCGACTTTCCCGAGCTGACCCGATACGAGCGCTCGATTTCAAGCGCGGTCAACGCCGACTACGCGCGGATGGATCACGTGATCGCCGACGGCGACGAGGTGGCGTTTCTACCACCCGTTTCGGGCGGATGACGTCTACGTTCGGCGTTCTTCGTTCGCTGAACGACGAACCTGCGAACGAGCGACGACGCAGAACGACGAACGCAGAACGACGAACCCAGAACGACGAACCCAGAACGACAGCGAAGAACTATGTTCGATAAGTTAGACGCCGAAGAACAGCGCTACGAAGACCTGACCCATCTGCTCGGCACGAGCGAAGTGCAGAGCGATGCGTCGGCGTACCGGAAGCATGCCAAAGCGCTGGCGGAAATCGAGACGCTTGTCGAGCGCTACCGCGAGTACAAAGTGGTCGCGCACGACGTCGCGCAGACCGAGGAACTGATGGCCGGCGGCGATGCCGACATGCGCGACCTGGCGCGCGAAGAACTGAAGGCGCTGCTGGTCAGGCGCGATGCGCTCGTCGCCGAGCTGAAGGTTCTGCTGATCCCGAAGGATCCGAACGACGACAAGAACGTGATGCTCGAGATCCGCGCCGGCACCGGCGGCGACGAAGCCGCGCTGTTCGCCGCCGAGTTGTTCCGGATGTACAGCATGTACGCCGAGCGGCACAAGTGGCGCATCGACGTGATGTCGAGCAGCGACACCGGCGGCGGCGGACTCAAGGAAGTCATCGCGATGATCGAGGGGCGCGGCGCCTACAGCAAGCTGAAATACGAGAGCGGCGTGCACCGCGTCCAGCGCGTGCCCGCGACCGAAGCCGCCGGCCGCGTCCACACCTCGACCGTCACCGTCGCCGTGCTGCCGGAAGCCGAGGAAGTCGACGTCCAGATCAACGACAAGGACCTGCGCATCGACACGTTCTGTTCGAGCGGACCGGGCGGCCAGAGCGTCAACACCACGTATTCCGCCGTGCGCATCACTCACCTGCCAACCGGCGTGGTGGTGTCGCAGCAGGACGAGAAGTCGCAAATCAAGAACAAGGCAAAGGCGATGAAGGTGCTGCGCTCGCGCCTGTACGACATCGAGCTGAGCAAGCAGCAGGAAGCGATTGCCAAGGACCGCCGGAATCAGGTCGGGACCGGCGAGCGCTCCGAAAAAATCCGCACCTATCACTTCAAGGACAACCGCGTCACCGACCATCGCGTCCACTTCACTTCGCATCGCCTGACCGAAGTGCTGAACGGCGAGCTCGAGGAAGTGCTCGACAACGTGATCACGCACTATCAGTCCGAGAAGCTCAAGGACGCGACGGCCGTCTCGTGACGATCCATGCGCGGGTCGGCGAAGCCCGATTGCGGCTGCGGGCAGCAGGGGTATCGCCGGTCGAGTCGGACCTCGACGCGCGGCTGCTCGCCCAGCACGTGCTCGGCTGGACCACCGAGCGGTTCTACACCGACGCGAACAGCGCCGCGCCGGACGGATTTGCTCCTCACTACGACACCGCTGGTCGCTCGTCGCGTCACCCGCGAGCCGCTCGCCTACATCGTCGGCCACCGCGAATTCTGGGGACTCGACCTCGAAGTGAACCCGGCGGTGCTCATCCCGCGGCCCTCGACCGAGCTCATCGTCGAGGCCATTCTCGAGCTGTTTCCGCTGCAGCAGGCGCCGTTGAACGTTGTTGACGTCTGCACCGGCTGCGGCTGCGTCGCGGTGGCCCTTGCTCACGAGCGGCCCGCGGCCGCCATCGTGGCCACGGATATCTCCGAGCAGGCGCTGGCGGTTGCCCGGCGGAACGCGGTTCGCCACGGCGTCGCCGATCGAGTCAGCTTCAGGCATGGCGATCTGCTCGCGGGCATCGACGGCACCTTCGACGCGATTCTCGCCAACCCGCCCTATGTGCTCGATCGCGCCCGGCCCGCGCTGCAGCCGGAAGTCCGCGATCATGAGCCGTCGGTGGCACTCTTCGGCGGCGCCGACGGCATGACGCTCTTGAATCGCCTGGTCGCACGAAGCGCCGAGCCGGCTGCGCCCGGGCGGCTTTCTGATCGTCGAGTTCGGCCTGGGCCAGGACATCGAGATCGAGACCCTGTTTGCCGGTGCGCGGGAGCTCAGCTTGACCGGGGTTCGACGAGATCTTCAGGGGATCGCGCGGACCGCGATCGCGACGCGGGTCTAGACAATGGTTGATTGCCTGTTCTGCAAGATCATCGCGCGCCAGATCCCGGCATCGATCGTCTACGAAGACGACCGCGTGCTCGCCTTCAACGACATCAACCCGCAGGCCGCGACCCACGTGCTGGTCGTTCCGAAGCGGCACATCGCCACGCTGAACGACCTCTCGGCCGATCACGACGCGCTGGTCGGCGAAATGGTCCGGCGGGCCGCGGCGATCGCCGAGGAGCGCGGCATCTCGGCGGGCGGTTTCCGGACCGTCTTCAACACCAACCGCGATGCCGGTCAGACGGTTTTCCACATCCACCTGCACCTCATCGGTGGCCGCAGCCTCGGCTGGCCACCGGGATAAACCCGCGCCTGGACGCGAAGGCCGTCCGCTGCACGTTGTCCCGCCGCCGCGCGCTTCACCAACCGTTCGTCCGGGCGTCCGTCCAAGCCGTCGATGGCTCTCGACCTGCTGTGGAGCGACATTCGGCTCGCGTCGCGAAACGCATTCCGGCGACCGGGGTTCACCCTTCTTGTCGCGCTGACGCTGGCGCTCGGGCTTGGCGTCAACAGCGCCGTCTTTGCGCTGCTCGACGGCGTGCTCTTGCGTCCGCTGCCCTATCGCGACCCGTCGCGTCTCGTCTTCGTGTGGCAGACGCTGCCGTCGCACAACGTCCTCGAGCTGGAGGCCACGCCATTCGACTACGACGCGTGGCACAGCCTGCGCTCGCTGTCCGCCCTTGCGATGGTCTATCCGGACACGTACACGCTGACCGGCGACGACAATCCTGAACGGATCCGCGGCTCGCGCGTCACCGCGTCGCTGATGCCGATGCTGGGCATCGCGCCACGCATCGGCCGCGCCTTTACACCGGCCGAAGACCTGGACGTCGCCAGCCCGGTGGTGATTCTCAGCGATGACGTGTGGCGCCGCCGCTTTGGCGCGGACGAACGCGTGCTCGGACGAACCCTCCAGATCGACGGTGAGCCGCGAACGATCGTCGGCGTGATGCCGCCGCGCGTCGCGCTCCCGGGTCCTCTGGCGGAAAGCGGCGAGCTGTGGCTGCCGGCTCGGTTGACGGCCGAGGAGCGCATCAACGAGTCGTCGCACAACTACCGGGTTCTCGGCCGGCTCACCGATGGGACCACGCTGGAACAGGCCTCCGCCGAACTGCGCGCGCTCGCGAGCCGGATGGCCGTCGAGCGTCCGAGTCACCGCAACACGAATGCGACCATGGTCGCGGTGCCCGAGCAGACCGTCCGTTCGGTGCGGCCGACGCTCGTGCTGATTGCCGTCAGCGTCGCCTTGCTGCTGCTGGTGGCCAGCGCCAACGCCTCGACGCTGTTACTGGCGCGCGCCTCGAATCGACAACACGAGCTGGCGGTACGAACCGCGCTCGGAGCCACGCGCGGACGACTGCTCTCGTTTGCCGTCGCCGAGTCGGTAGTGCTCACCTGTCTTGGCGGTGTGGCAGGGCTGATCCTCGGCGCCTGGACGCTTCGCGCGGTCCTGCCACTCTTCACCGAGGTACTACCGCGAGCCGTTCCGATCCAAATCGACGGCCGGGTCACGCTGTTTACGGTCGCGGTCTCCTGTCTGCTCGCGCTCGCCTTTGGCTTCATCGTCTTCCTTCAGTCGCTGGACGGAGCTCTGGCGGAGCGACTGAAGGGAACCAGCCGCACCGTCGCCGGCGGTCGGGCGCGCGGCGGCCTGGTCGTCGCCCAGGTCGCACTCGCGGTGGTACTGCTGTCGGCTGCCGGCCTGATGGTGAACAGCGTCATCAAGCTGTCGCACGTCCAGACCGGCTTCGATGCCGATCACCTGCTCACGTTCAAGGTGGCGCTGGCGGGTTCGCGTTATGCGAGCGCGCCGTCGCGGGCGGCGTTTGCTACGACTCTCGTCGAGCGACTCGACCAGACCCCGGGCGTGCGCACCGCCGGGCTCAGCACGGTCATTCCGTTCAGCGGCGGAAGAGCAGGCGATGCGTTCGCCATCGAAGGACGACCGCGTCAGCCGGGCGAACTGCTGATCGCCGACCAGCGCCACGTCTCGACGGACTACTTCAGGACGATGCACATTCCGCTGGTGAAGGGCCGGCTGCTGGAGGCGTCCGACGGCCGCGGCGAGCAGGTGGTGGTGATCAACCGCACCATGGCCGCGCGTCAATTTCCCGACGAGGATCCGATCGATCGTCGCGTCAAGACCTCCAGTTCTTCCTGGCTCCGGATCGTCGGCGTCGTCGAGGACGTCCGGCACGTCGGGTTGACGCGTGACCCGGTGACCGAAATGTACCGTCCGATCGCGCAAACCGCCGCACCGGTGTTCACCGTCGTGGTCCGATGCGAGCGCGATCCCGCCGCGCTGACGTCGGCAGCGCGCGCGGTCGTTCAGACGATCGATCCCGACCTCCCGATCTACGACGTGCGAACGATGGAAGAGCGAATCGCGAACTCGGTCGCACAGATCCGCGGAACCATGCTGCTTCTGCTCGTGACGGCGGTACTGGCGGCCACGCTGTCGGGTGTCGCGATCTACGGATCGATCTGGTACTCGGTCAGTCAGCGGATTCCGGAAATCGGCGTGCGGCTGGCGTTGGGCGCAAGCCGGGCGTCGGTGTTCACTGGTGTGCTACGGCGAGCGCTGTCGCTGACCGCCGCCGGAGTAACGATCGGCGTCGCCGCGGCGATCGGCGCTGGCCGCCTGATCGCCGGCCTGCTGTTCGAGACGCGCGCAACCGATCCGACGACGCTGATCGTGGTGGCGTGCGGAACGATGCTGGTTGCTGTTGCTGCCGGGATCGTGCCAGCGCGCCGTGCGATGAGCGTCGATCCGATCATCGCTCTCCGGAACGAGTAGTTACGCTGATCGGTTCTGAGACACCCCTCACGCCTGTTTGACCAGAAGATAGGTTCCCTTCCGGGCTTTCCGGTCGAGGAAGAACTCGACGGCGTGGTAGCCGCGCTTGAAATATGTCGTGAAGATCTGACGCGTCGCCATGCGCCACGTCATCGCGAGATCCGGCGCGCCCGAAAGCATTTCGCTGAAACCGGTCGGGATGTCGACGCTGATTCGCGGCGCGTCGTAGGTCAGATCCCAGGATCCCGGTTCGAGCCATTCGCCTGCCGGACGCATACGAACGACCGGTTCCACGGTCAATACCGGCGCCATCGGCGCCGATCCACCGAGCCGCTGCTCGACTCTGGGGGTCTTGACGTGCCACTCGGCCACGAAGCGATCCGTCGGGTTGCCTTTGTGCAACGGGCTCGATGAATCGCCGTAGACATTGATCTCGTACTCCTGCGCACTCACGCCGAGCTTGGCGAAGTTGAGATGCGCGTTGAGGGCCTGCATCGGATCGTAGGTCCACTCGATCGAGATCGAGTCCCATGGCGAGCGCCTGATCGCGCTGCAGCACTTTCAGCTGATGGCCGACGCCTGCACTCCGATAATCATCGAGCACGCCGAGCATGTGCGACCACTGGGTTGGCTTGCGGTGTTTGATGCCTGGCAGCGAGTAGACGAAGCCGACCATCCGATCGCCGTCAAACGCGCCGATCAGGATGCCGCCGCGTAGGACAGTGACCGCGAGTATCGGAACCGGCACCACTTCGTCGTATCCCGGTCCCCAGATGGTCCGTTCGAGTTCAACCACACCTGTAAAATCTACGAGCGTGGTCAACGCCCGATAGTCGATCGAGTCTTTGGTCACAGCCCGAACTGTGCCACCATCGCGGGCGCATGTCCAAATCACTGCTGGCGTTCCTCCTGATCGTCGCGATCGCTGTTCCGGCCGGTGCTCAGGATCCGCCGCGCGAGAAGGTCGGCGTGGCCTTCGGCGGCGGCAGCGCGCGTGGCATCGCGCACGTTGGCGTCATCAAATGGTTCGAGGAACATCGCATCCCGATCGATCTTGTGGCCGGCACCAGCATGGGCGGCCTGATCGGCGGCTCGTTTTCGACCGGCATGGACGCCGCCGAACTGGAACGATTTCTCCTGAACCTGAATTGGGACCTGCTGTTCGACTCGAACAACTACGCTGGCAAGAACATCCGTCGCAAGACCGACGCGCGAGCATACCCGTCGGGACTGGAATTCGGACTGAAGGGCGGCTTCTCGCCGCCCTCGGCCCTCAACAACGGCGAGCAGGTCGATCTGCTGGTCGGCGAAATCGCCAGCCCTTACTACAAGATTCGCACCTTCGATGACCTGCCGACGCCATTTCGCGCAGTGGCCGTGGACCTGCTGACCGCAACCCCGGTGGTCCTCGACAAGGGGCCGCTCGACTGGGCAATGCGCGCCACGATGTCACTGCCGCTTATTTTTCCGCCGGTGCAACTCGACGGACACGTGCTGGTCGATGGCGGCGCGATGAACAACGTGCCGGCCAATGTGGTGAAGAGCATGGGCGCCGGCCACGTGATTGCGGTCAACGTCGGCGACCTCACCGACCTGGAGAAGGTGCATTACTCGGCGATAGGCGTAGTGGGCGACACCCTCGACGCCATGATGCGCGCCAACACCAAGGCCGGCATGAAGGACGCCGACATCGTCATCGACGTACCGCTGAAGGAATACGGATCGCTCGACTGGCGGCGGACGCCCGAACTGATCGCCGAAGGCTACAAGGCGGCCGAGGCGATGAAGGACAAGCTCCTGCCGCTGGCGGTGGGCGAGGCGGAATACGCGCAGTGGAAAGCCGCACGTCAGGCCCGCCGCGTGACGACGCTGCCGATCCCGCGCTTCACGCAGCTCGAGGGATTCGCCAGCAGCGACGAGGACCGTCTCAAGGAGTTGCTGAACCCGCTGGTCGGCGTCGCGCTGAATTTCGACCTGCTGAACCACGACATCCGCGCGCTCTCCGGGCTCGACCGCTACGAGTCGATCACGTGGCGGATGGTGGACAACGACAAGGGCGAAAGCGGCCTGGTCGTGACCGGCCGGCCGAAGGCTACCGGTCCGCCCTTTCTGATGCTCGGGCATCAACCTCGAAAACATCACCAGCGACGAGTTCAGGGTGTCGCTCGCGGCGCGGCTTCTGGCCTACGACGTGATCGGCTCCGGCTCCGAGCTGCGGGTCGACGGCACCGCCGGATCGAATCCGTCCATCGCGGTCGAGCTCTATCGCCCAATCGGCTCGACCCCGATGTTCGTGGCTCCCTTTGCCGGCGTGCAGACCGCCATCGCTCGACGTGATTCACGACAATGCGGTGGTCGTCGAGGTACGGACAGACGATGAGCCGCGGTCGGGATGAATGTCGGCGTGAATCTCGGGCGTCAGAGCGATCTGCGCGTCGGCGCCTACATCGGCCACCTCGACGTACGAATGTCGAAATCGGCAATCCCGGCCTGCCGTCGCTCAGCGGCGAGCAGACCGGCGCCCAGCTTGTCTGGCGCTACGACACGCAGGACAGCCCGGTCATTCCCAGTCGCGGGACAACCGCGTACACGACCCTGCGTCACATCTTCAAGGACCCGGTGGTCACGCCGCCGCGACCGGATGGACGCACCAGCGACGACCTGACGCAGCTGGACACGGAGAGTGACCAGGTTCTGGTCGGTGCGCCGACTCGACCGCGCTCTTCGTGCTGGGAGGAATCGGCACGTCGTTCTCGGGCAATCCGCTACCGCCCGATCAGTTCCCGCTCGGGTCGCCGCTGCACCTCGGCGCTTACAGCAACGGCGAGATCCGCGGCAACAACTACTACATCCTGACCGGCGGTTACCTCCGACAGATCGCCCGGCTGCCGGACTTCATCGGCGGGCCGATCTACGCAGGCGCGTGGCTTGAAAACGGCGACGCGTTCAACCTGTGGAGTGAGGCGACGCTTCGCACGCAGGTCAGTCTCGGTGTGGTGATGGAGTCGATCGTCGGGTTCGGTCCTGATTGGCGGATCGGCCGGATTCGACGGCCGCTGGCGGACCTATGTCGCCATCGGTCGCGTCTTTGGCCCGCGCTGACGCCGCTCTGCCGGCCGCGTAACGAGCGGCGTTTCAGCCCGCGCCCTCGCGACAGCTCTCGCGACCCCAAAGTGGTGCGCTACACACCGGCGGCGAGCAGCCCGGGAAGCTCGCGCAACGACCTGATCACCGGCACGCCGAGTTCGGCCGCGCCTGGCGCCGTCGGAGTATCGCCGCGGTGAAGCAGCACACCGCGCATGCCGGCGCGAAGCGCGCCCTCGACGTCGTGCTTCAGGCTGTCGCCCGACCATCACCGCTTCGGCCGCCTCGACGCCGACCAGCTGCAGCGCCGCGGCGAAAATGCTCGGGTGCGGCTTCATGTACCCGTGATCGGCTGACGAGAGCGTCGCGGCGATCAGCCCGTCCAGCTCGAAGTGCGACTGGAACGCGGACAGACAGCGGTGCGAGTTCGAGATCAGGCCGATGCGAATGCCGGCCGCCGCGATCTCGCGGAGCACGTCCGGCACATCGTCGTACAGCTCGAAGTGCTGGCATGCGGCCCACTCGCGATAAATCTCTTCGCGCGCAGGCGTCGAGGTTCGGCCCGGCGCCGCCCATCCCTTCGATGATCCTTCGGGTATAGACGACGAAGATCTCGTCGCGATAGGGCGCGTCTTCCGGACCGTCGAGCAGCGGCGCCGCGCCGGCGACCGCCAGCGGCGAATTTCGCGGCATCGATGTCCATGCCGTAGCGCGCGGCAAACGCCCGATAGCCCTCGCCCCGAAACGTCGGGCCCGGGTAAATCAGCGTGAAATCGACGTCGAAGAAGACGGCTCTCATCGACACGGGAGTGGGTAATTGGGTGATTGGGTGATTGGGCAATAGATTGGTAAATCGACCTATAGATTACCCAATTGCCCAATTCTCCAATCACCCAATTTGTTGAGCATCAGCGTAAGGCCCCGCGATCACCAGCGTCGCGCGAGCCGGATCGAGCGCGGCGCGCGCCGCCGCGTTGACATCGTCGATCGTGACCGCGGCCAGCAGGTCCGGCAGGCGCTCGTCGTAGTCGAGGCCGAGGCCGAACAACTCCGCGGTCTGCAGGAAGTTCGCAATCGCCGCATTCGTTTCGAGCGAGCGCGGGATCGAGCCGATCAGATAGCGCCGCGACTCGTCGAGTTCCTGCTCAGTCACGCCGTCGCGGACCAGTCGAACGATCTCCTCGTCGATCGAGGCGATGGCCGTCGACGTTCGCCGGGCTGACTCCTGCGCGAATCGCCAGCGGGCCCGGAATCGACGTTGGCGTCGAACGAGCTCGACGACGTAATAGGCCATGCCCTGGCGCTCGCGGATGCTGTCGCCGAGCCGTCCGCCCATGGCGTACTGACCGAACACGATGTTCATCAGCCAGTACGCGTAGTAGTCCGGATCGGTGCGCGCGATCGTCATGAACCCGTAGGCGATGTCGGCCTGCGACTTGTTCATCATCGGGATCGACGATGCCGGCGGCGGGTCCGTGGCGCTCGCTGCCGGCGCCAGGACAATCGGAACCGGCGAGTGCTTTTTCCAGCCGCCGAAGACTCGCGCGGCCACCGCCTGTGCCCGCGCTGGATCGACGTCGCCGACGATCGACGGCCGTCAGCTCGCCCGGTGCGAATCGCTCCGCGTGCAGCCGTACCAAGCGCTCCCGCGTCAGCCGCTCGACGATGTCGATCGAGCCTTTGGTGCGACGGCCGTAGGGATGTCCATCGGGATAGAGCCGCGCCATCAGCGTCTTCGATCGCGCGGACCGCCGGATTGTCGTCGTCCTGGCGAATCGCGGTGATCACCTCGCCCTTGCGCGTCGCCAGTTCCTGCTCCGGGAGCGACGGCGACATCACGATGTCGCCGAGAAGCGTCAGGACCGGTTCGAAGTCCTCGGCCAGGCACGTGCAGATCGAGCGAGAACAGGTGGCGGGTGACGTTGATGGTCAGCGTGATGCCGCGGCTGTCGAGCTCCTCGGCGATGCCGGCCGCGGACCGAGTCGTCGTGCCGCGATCGATGGTGCGCGACAGCAGCCAGGTCGTGCCTGGCCAGCCGGTCGGATCGACGATCGATCCGGCGCGAAGCGCCAGGCTGATCGAGACCGCCGGCGTGCGTGCGTCGTGCGTTTGACGAGCAAGGCGGGCGCCGTTGTCGAGCTGTGTGCGGACCGGGTTCAGGGACATCTCGGAATTTCAGATTTCAGGTTTCAGATTCTAACGACGAACGAAGAACGACGAACATCGAACGACGAACGTCGAGACTACGAAGACCGCGGTTCGAACCTGCCGATCGTCCGGTTGGCGACAGCGAAGACGGTGCGCGCAACGGCGGCCACCTCCTCGAGCGTCACCGCGGCGATCCGGGCCGGCGCGCTGGTGAACAGATCGACGCTGGCAATCGTTTCGAAGTATCCGAGCTGGTGCGCGATGTTGGTGACGCTGTCGCTGTCGAACACGAGCCGGGCGTGCAGCTGCGCCTTCGCTTTCGCCAGCTCCGCCTCGGTGATGCCATCGCGCTCGACGTCGGTCGAGCGTCCTCGAGCAGCGCCGCTTCGACCGACGCGAGCGACGTGCCCTCGTTCGCCGTCGCCGACAGCGTGTAGAGGAACGGCTGCTCGGTCGGCAGCAAGCGCGCCGGACACCGACGAGGCGAGTCCGCGCTCGACGAGCGCGCGGTACAGCCGCGCGCTTCGCTGCGGTGGCGGCACGCGGAAACTGGACCAGAGGTTCAGTCCCTTCGCGCCGGTCAGCACGGCATCGAGGATCAGCAGCGGAAAGAAAGTCGGGATCGGTCGACGGCCGGCGCGTGATAGCCGACCTTCAGATACGCGGTCGTCCCTTCCTGCCGGATCGTCAGGCGGCGCTCGCCGGTCTGCTCCGGCTCGACTGTCCGGACGCGTTCCGGCGCAGGTCCCGGTCTGAATGCCGCCGAAGTGGTGCTCGACGCGGCGCAGCGCCTCGTCGGTGTCGACGTCGCCGACGATCACGAGCGTCGCGTTGTTCGGAACGTAGAAGCGGCGGTAGTAGCCGTACAGATCGTCGCGGGTCATCGTCTGCAGGTCCGACAGCCAGCCGATCGTCGGATGGCGATACGGGTGCGCCTTGAACGCGGTCGCGGTCAGCTCCTGATCGAGCAACTGATCGGGATCGTTCTCGCCGCCCTGCAGCTCCGAGATGATCACGGTGCGCTCGGACTCGCAGTCGTCCGGATGGTAGAGGCAGTTCGCCATGCGCTCCGCCTCGATGAACAGCATGCGATCGAGCGCGTCGCGCGTCGCGGTCTCGAGATACGTCGTCTGATCGATCCAGGTGTAGCCGTTCCAGCTGCCGCCGAACTGCTCGATGATGCCCTTCACCTGATCGCGCGGGATGTTGGTGCGTGCCCTTGAAGTTCATGTGCTCGCACCAGTGCGAGACGCCGGTCAGGCCGGGCCGCTCGTCCTTCGAGCCGACCTTGTACCAGCACCAGACCGAGGCGAGCGGCGCGGTGTGTTCTTCCTGAATGAGGACCTTCAGGCCGTTGTCGAGCCGCGTCGCACGCATCGGATCATTATAGAATCGGTGGATACCCATGCCTGAGTGGAAAGACACCGTCAACCTGCCGCGCACCGACTTCCCGATGAAGGCCAACCTGCCGACGAGCGAGCCCGAGACGCTCGCGCGCTGGACCGCCATGGATCTCTACGGGAAGATTCGCGCGCGCCGCGCGGGCGCGCCGAAGTTCGTGCTGCACGACGGCCCGCCGTACGCCAACGGCAACATCCACATCGGCACGGCGCTCAACAAGATTCTGAAGGAGCTCGTCGTCAAGTCGCGTTCGATGGCCGGCTTCGACGCGCCGTACGTCGGTCGGCTACGACTGTCACGGCCTGCCGATCGAGCTGCAGGTGGATCGCGAGCTGGGCGCGAAAAAGCGCGACATGTCGGTCGCCGATTTCTGCCGCGCGTGCCGCTCGTACGCCGAGCGCTTCGTCGGCACGATGACCGAGCAGTTCCAGCGCCTCGGCATCCTCGCCACGTGGGACGCGCCGTATCTGACGATGAACTTCAAGTACCAGGCGGCGATCGCGCGCGCGTTCGGCAAGTTCGTCGAGCAGGGACTGGTCTACAAGGGCAAGAAACCGGTGCACTGGTGCATCCACTGCCGCACGGCGCTCGCCGAGGCGGAAGTCGAATACGAGGAGCACACGTCGCCGTCGATCTACGTCGAGTTCGCGCTCGCCGCCGAGAGCGCTGCGGAATTCGCGAAGCGCGTGCCGGCGCTGACCGGCCGCGACGTCTCCGTCCTGATCTGGACGACGACGCCGTGGACGATTCCGTCGAACCTGGCGATCGCGTTCCATCCCGAGTTCGACTACGCCGCGTACGACGTCGACGGCCGCGCGGTGATCGTCGCCGAAGCGCTCGCGCCGAAGGTGGCGGCCGCCGGCGGGCAAGACGTTCGGCGAACCGCTCGCGCGGATGAAAGGCGCCGAGCTCGAGCACATCCGCTTTCAGCATCCGCTGTACGCGCGCGACCTCGCTCGGCGTGCTCGCCGACTACGTGACGCTCGACGCCGGCACCGGCGCCGTGCACACCGCGCCCGGCCACGGCGCCGACGACTTCAACACCGGCATGAAGTACGGCCTGGAGATCTACGCGCCGATCGGCCCGGCCGGACACTTCCTCGACACCGTCGAGCTGTTCGGCGGCCAGCGGGTGTTCGACGCGAACCCGAAGGTCGAAGCGGCGCTCAAGGAACGCGGCCGGCTCTGGCACCGGGAGGCGTTCGCGCACACGTATCCGCACTGCTGGCGCTGCCACAACCCGGTGATCTTCCTGGCGACGTCGCAGTGGTTCATCGCGCTCGACGGGATCCGGCTGAAGCCCGACGAGCTCGGGCGTCTGAGGCTCCGAAGGGCCGACCAGGGACGCTGGTAGTGGCTTCAGGCGGACCGAAGGCCGACGCTGCGCGAAGCGGCGATCGACGCGATCGATCACAAGGTGCGCTGGATCCCGGCGCTGGGGTCACGACCGGATGTACAACATGGTCGCGCACCGGCCGGACTGGTGCATCTCGCGCCAGCGCGTGTGGGGCGTGCCGATCCCGGCGGTCGATTGCACGAAGTGCGGCGAGGCAGTCACGACGCCGGCGCTGGTCGAGAAGACCGCGGCCGTGTTCGAGCACTACGGCGCCGACGCCTGGTACGAGCGGCCGACCGAGGAGTTCATCCCCGATGGACTGACGTGCGCGAAGTGCGGCGGCACGACGTTCGAGCGCGAGATGAACATCCTCGACGTCTGGTTCGATTCGGGCTCGAGCCACGACGCGGTGCTCTCGCACAGTCCGGAGCTGACCTGGCCCGCCGACGTCTACCTCGAAGGCAGCGACCAGCACCGCGGCTGGTTTCAGAGCTCGCTGCTCGTCGGCCTCGGCACGCGCGGCCGTCCGCCGTTCAAGCAGGTGGTCACCAACGGTTTCGTCGTCGACGACAAGGGCAAGAAGATGTCGAAGTCGCTCGGCAACTCGATCGAGCCGGGGGACATCATCAAGCAGAGCGGCGCCGACATCCTGCGATTGTGGGTCGCGATGGCGACTACACGCAGGACATCCGCATCAGCAAGGAGATCCTGACGCGCGTCGTCCGAGGCGTACCGCAAGCTGCGCAACACGCTCCGCTACGCTGCTCGGCAATCTGTACGACTTCGACCCGGCCACCGATCTCGTTGCCGCTCAGCGCAGATGGAGGAGGTCGATCGCTACATTCTGGCGCGCTACGCCGAGGTGGCGAAGAAGGTCCTCGGCGCCTACGACGAATACGACTACGGCGCGATTTCGCAGGCGCTGACGCAGTTCGCCACGGTCGATCTCAGCTCGTTCTACAACGACATCTCGAAGGACGGCCTGTATACGCTCGCCGCGCGCTCGCGCGAGCGGCGCTCGGCGCAGACGGCTCTGTATCTGATGGCAGACGGTCTGACCCGCCTGCTGGCGCCGATCCTGTCGTTCACCGCCGACGAGCTCTGGCGCTTTCTGCCAGGCGCTCGCGAAGAATCGGTGCACATGGCGCTGTTCCCCACCGTCGCCGAGCTGGATGCGCTCGCGGATCCGGCGCTGGTCGAGCAGTGGGATCGGCTCCTGGCGCTGCGCGAACGTGTGCTCGCCGAGATCGAGCCGCTGCGGAAGAACAAGCAGATCGGCAGCTCGCTCCAGGCAAAGGTGGTGTTGACGGCGACGCCCGGCGATCTCGCGGCGCTTGAAGCAGCACGAGCGGCATCTCCCGATGCTCTTCATCGTCTCGGAGGTCGAGCTGTGCGCAGCGCCGGCAGACGTCGATCGGCGCGACCGGCGCCGCCACCGACGGCATGCCGGCGATTACCATCGCGCGGGCCTCCGGCGTCAAGTGCGAGCGCTGCTGGCGCATCGTGCCCGCGGTGTCGTCGGAACCGGAATGGGCCGGCCTGTGCGATCGCTGCCAGGCGCCCTGGCTCCCGGAGCGGCACGTGGATAACGCTATCGACGAGCCGGTCGCGGCCGTCGAAGCGGGCGTCGCGACACGACCTGCCCGCTATCTGGAAGTCTGGCTGCCGGTGCTGATCGTCGCCATCGATCAGGCGACCAAGGCCCTCATCCGCGCCACCCTGCCGCTGCACGACAGCGTGACGATCATCAGCGGACTTCATGGACTTCACGCACGTGCTCAACAGCGGCGCCGCGTTCGGCATCCTGAACGGCGCTGATTTCCCGTTCAAGACTGCCGTCATCGCCATCGTCGCGACCGCGGCGCTGATCGGTGTCGGGATGTACGCCTACAGCCTCGGCCACCATCAGCTGATCGCGCGAATCGGACTGGCGCTCATCCTCGGCGGCGCCGCCGGCAACCTGATCGATCGCATCGCCACCGGCTCGGTCGTCGATTTCGTGGACGTGTACTGGCGGACCTACCACTTCTGGGCGTTCAACGTCGCCGACTCGGCCATCACCGTCGGCGTCGCGATCATGATTCTCGATATGCTCAGTACGGGACCCCATGTATCCAAAACTGTTTGACCTCGGTCCGCTCACCGTCTACACCTACGGCGTCCTGCTGGCTGCCGCCTACCTGCTCGGTCTGAAGCTGGCGATGGTGCGGGCAGCGAAGCGCGGCCTCGACGCCAATCGCGTGCTCGACCTCGGCATCTACATCATCATCAGCGCGCTGATCGGCGCGAAGCTGCTGCTGCTGGTCACCGATTTCCGCGCCTACATGGCCAACCCGCGCGAGCTGCTGACGATCGCTGCGCTCGGGCGGCGTGTTCTACGGCGGCCTGATTCTCGCCGTCGTCGTCGCGCCTGATCTACATCCGCCGGATCGGGTTGCCGCTCTGGACGACGTGCGACGTGTTCGCACCAGGCATCGCACTCGGCCACGTGGTCGGCCGGTTCGGCTGTCTGTTCGCCGGCTGCTGTTACGGCAAGCCGACGACGCTGCCATGGGGCATCACCTTCACCGACAGGTTCGCGCTCGAGAATGTCGGAACGCCGCTCAACGTGCCGCTGCACCCGACCCAGATCTACGAGGCCGGCGCCGAGTTCATGATCCTGATGATCCTGCTCTTCACCGAGCGGAAGGGGCGGCCGTTCGCCGGCCGGACGTTCTGGATCTACATGCTGCTCTACGCGATCTCGCGGTTCATCATCGAGTTCTTCCGCGGCGACGAGCGCGGCAACGTCGGGATGTTCTCGACCTCGCAGTTCATCTCGCTGCTGCTCGCGCCGCTGGCCGTGGCGATGCTCGTGTACCTGGCGCGGGCGAAAACACCGGAGCCGAAGCGCGCGCGGAAGGCGGCGTGATCCGCACCATCACCGTTCCCGACGACAGCGAGAGCATCCGCCTCGATCGGTTTCTGGCGTCGATGCTGCCGGAGCACTCGCGATCGCAGATCCAGCGGTTGATCAAGGACGGCCACGTCCAGGTCGCCGCCAGGGCGGCGAAGGCGAACCAGCCGGTGAAGACTGGCCAGGCGGTCACGATCGACATCCCCGAACCGACCGATCCGATCCCGCAGGCGGAAGCGCTGCCGCTGCCGATCCTCTATCAGGACAAGGATCTGATCGTCGTCGACAAGCCGGCCGGCATGGTCGTGCACCCGGCCGCCGGACACGAGTCCGGCACGCTGGTGAATGCGCTGCTCCATCACGTCGACGATCTCAGCGGCATCGGCGGTGAAAAGCGTCCGGGCATCGTGCACCGGCTCGACCGCGGCACGTCGGGTCTGATGGTGGTGGCGAAGAACGACGCCGCCCACGAGGAGCTGGCGCGGCAGTTCCACGATCGCGAAGTCGAAAAAGAGTACCTCGCGCTGGTATGGGGCGAAGTGATGGCCGGACGCCGCATCGATGCGCCGATCGGCCGCGACCCCAACGACCGCAAGAAGATGTCGGCCGCATCGCTGCGGGTACGGCGAAGCCGCTCCGCGGTCACGCGCATCGTCCGCGCCGAGCACTTCGGTCCGGCGCTGACACTCGCACAGGTGGCGATTCATACCGGCCGGACCCACCAGATTCGCGTCCACCTGAGTGCGATCGGACATCCGATCGTCGGCGATGCGGTCTACGGCGGCGTCCATCGCCGCGTGCCTGGCGATCTTCGAATGCTGACCCATCTCGAGCGCCCGTTCCTCCACGCGGCGCATCTCGTCTTCAAGCATCCGGAAGACGGCCGCACCATGGATTTCACCAGCGCGCTTCCTGCCGATCTCCAGATCGTGCTCGATGCCGTGCGCGCTGTATTCGATCCGCCGGTCGTCTGACGCTCATGAAATTCGGATTTCAGACTTCAGATTTGATTTCACATTTCACACTTCTCACTTTCGAAGGATGCCCATGCCGATCGTGTTCAGGGGTCGAGTGTTTTCGGTCGAAGTGGGCAGGAAGAAGTATCCGAATGGCCAGGAGCACGACGTCGAGATCGTGCGGCACTCGAAATCGGTCGTGCTGATTCCCTGCGAGGACGATGGGCGGGTGGTGATTATCCGGCAGTATCGGGCGCCGCTCGACCGCGAGATCTGGGAGTTCCCGGCAGGGCGGCTCGATCCGGGCGAATCGCCAGAAGCTGCGGCGCGGCGCGAGTGCGAAGAGGAAATCGGCCGGGTGCCGCACCGGCTCGAACGAATCCGCGGGCTCTACCCGGCGCCAGGCTTCTGTGATGAGGAGCTGATTTTCTTCCGGGTCTCCGATCTTCGACAGCCGCCGGCCGATTCACCGAACCATCCGGACGAGGACGAGGACATCACGACGCGCACGGTGGACATCGCCGAGGCCCGTGCGATGCTCGAGCGCGGCGAGATCGTCGATCTCAAGACCGCCTACGCGTTGTCGCTGCTGTAGAACGCGTTTCGCCTCCGCGTTTGGACGACGATCAACGTAGAGCTCGCGGAGCGCGCAAAGAACTAGAAACGGCTACGACTCGTGCGTTTCGGGGATCTTCGTGTCTTGGTGATGACGGGCAACCGCGCTGACCGCCTCCTCGATCGTCGCGGCATGGATCGCGACGGTGTCGTCGACTCGTCGGGCGTAGCCGCCGGCGAGGGTAATCACCAGCGGCACGCCGGCCGTCCGGACCGCGTCGATCACGAGCCGATCTCTTTGGCGCAGTCCGGCTTTCGTCACCCGCAGGCCGCCAAGCTGATCGTCCTCGTACGGATCGCCCCCGGCGACATAGAAGACACACTGCGGCCGATGGGCCATGACGGAGGCAGAGCCCGACTCAGTTCGCGCAAGGTAGGTCGCGTCGTGCGCGCCGTCCGGCGAGGCCGATGTCGAGCGATCCGCGCGGCTTGAACATCGGGTAGTTGTGCTGCTGGTGCATGGAGCACGTGAACACGCGCGGGTCTGACTCGAACGTGAAAGCCGTGCCGTTGCCGTGGTGAACATCCAGGTCGACCACCGCGACGCGGTCGATTCCGCGTTGCTGCAGCACGCGAATGGCGACGGCCACGTCGTTGAAGGGACAGAAGCCTTCGCCGTGGCTGGGGAAGGCGTGATGCAGGCCGCCGCCGACCTGAGCTGCCACGCTAAAGTCAGAACGTCTCGCTCTTCGCACGTTTCACTTCCTCGCCGCAGGCCAGGAGTGCGGCGCGGATAGTTCCTCCGACCATCAAGCGAAACCCGTCGACCATCTCGGCCGACCACGGCAGCTCGAGCTGCGCCTGCTCCTCGAGCGACAACCTGCCGTCGCGAATCTTCTCGAGATATTCGGTGGTGTGAACCAGGGCAAGCTCGTCCCAGGTGGCCGGCTGCGGTTCGATGACGTCTGACGGCTGGATGACACCGGCGTCGAGCAGCCGGTCCAGGACCAGCTGATATTTTCTGGTGGGAAACACATGCCGCCCGATATCGACCTGATATCGGGCGGCATGGACGATCGGAATCACGGACGCACGGCGACGGGAGGGCTCGACTTCGGGTTCCTTCGGTTCCTTCCGGCCCGGCCGGACATCCGACGACACCGGCTGCAGCGCGAGAGCCAGCACTTCGTCGATGGTCGAGACCAGGTGAACGATGAGGTCCTTGCGCAGCTCCGGCGTCAGATCCTCGTTGATGTTCTTGGCGTTCTGCTTCGGCACGATCACTTCGTGAATGCCGAGGCGGCGCGCCGCCAGCACCTTCTCCTTGATCCCGCCGATCGGCAGCACGCTGCCGGAGAGCGTGATCTCGCCGGTCATCGCGATATCGCCGCGAACCGGACGGCCGGTCAGCATCGACGCCATCGCCGTCGCCATCGTCACGCCTGCCGACGGTCCGTCCTTGGGAATCGCGCCCGACGGCACGTGGACGTGCATTTCGGCCTTGGCGAAGAAGTCCGGATCGATGTCGTACTCCTTCGCGTGCGCGCGCAGCCACGACAGTGCGGCGCGCGCCGACTCCTTCATCACGTCGCCGAGTTGTCCGGTGAGCGTCAGCGAGCCGGTCGCCCGCCATCCGCGACGCCTCGATGAACAGGACTTCGCCGCCGACCGGTGTCCAGGCCAGGCCGATCGCGACGCCCGGATCCTTGGTCCGCTGCTCCATCTCTTCGTCGAGGAACTTCGGCGCACCGAGCATCTCGATGACGACGTCAGGCGTGATCTCGACGGCGAGCTCGCTGCCTTCGGCGCGACGCCGGGCGACCTTGCGGCAGAGCGCGCCGATTTCGCGCTCGAGATTGCGGACGCCTGCTTCGCGCGTGTAGCCGCGAATCACCTGGCGCAGCGCGTCAGGCGCGAAGTGGATGTACTCCGGCGTGAGGCCATGGTTCTTGACCTGCTTGTCCACCAGGTGATCGATGGCGATCTTCAGCTTCTCGTCTTCGGTGTAGCCGGCGATCTCGAGCACCTCCATGCGGTCGCGGAGCGGCGCCGGCACCGGGTCGAGGATGTTGGCGGTGGTGATGAACAGCACCTCCGAGAGGTCGAACGGCACGTCGAGATAGTGATCGCGGAAGGTGTTGTTCTGCTCCGGATCGAGCACCTCGAGCAACGCCGACGAGGGGTCGCCGCGGAAATCGGATCCGAGCTTGTCGATCTCGTCGAGGATGAACACCGGGTTCTTCGACTCGGCGCGGCGCAGCCCCTGGATGATCTGTCCGGGCAGCGCGCCGATGTAGGTGCGACGATGGCCGCGGATTTCCGCCTCGTCGCGCATGCCGCCGAGCGACACCCGGACGAACTTGCGCCCGAGCGATTCCGCGATCGAGCGCGCCAGCGATGTCTTGCCGACGCCGGGAGGGCCGACGAAGCAGAGGATCGGTCCCTTCACTTCGGGATTCAGCTTGCGGACCGCGAGGTACTCGAGAATGCGGTCCTTGACCTTTTCGAGACCGGAATGATCGGCGTCGAGCACCGCCTTGGTCTTCGGCAGATCGATCACTTCGTCGGTGCGCTTCGCCCACGGCAGCGCCACCAGCCAGTCGAGATAGGTTCGCGAGACGGTGTATTCGGCCGCCGCCACCGGCATCTTCGAGAGCCGATCGAGCTCGCGCAGCGCTTCCTTCTTCACCGGCTCGGGCATTCCGGCAGCGTCGATCTTCTCGGCCAGTTCCTCGGCTTCCTTGGTCTGGTCGTCGCCTTCGCCGAGTTCTTTCTGGATCGCCTTCATCTGCTCGCGCAGGAAGTATTCGCGCTGGTTCCGTGCCGACCTCGGACTGCACCTGCGACTGGATCTTCGATCCCAGCTCGAGGACCTCGAGTTCCTTGATCAGGATCCGGTTCAGGCTGTCCATCCGGGCGCGGATGTCGAGCGTCTCGAGCACTTCCTGCTTGACGCCGGTGCCGATCGTCGACAGCGACGAAGCGATGAAGTCGGCTAGCCGGCCAGGCTCGGTGATGTTGGACGCGAGCGTCTGCAGGTCGTCGGACAGCAGCGGCGACAGCGACACTACCTGCTGGAAGTTGGTCTTGATGTTGCGGGCCAGGGCGTCGATCTCGAGCCGGTCCGCATCGAGCGTGTCCTCGGCCGCTGCCGACACGCGGGCGCGCAGGTACGGCTGCGTCGCCAGCACTTCTTCGAGCTTCAGCCGGGCCAGACCCTGCACGATCAGCCGGAGGCTGCCGTCGGGCAGCTTGAACATCTTGTGGATATGGGTGGCGGTGCCGACCGTGTACAGATCGTCCTGGCCGGGTTCTTCGATCGAGGCGTCACGCTGCGTGAACACCGCGATCATCTTGCCGTTCGCGATGGCATCGTCGATCAGGCGGACCGAGCTCTCGCGGGCGACCGCAAGCGGCATGAATGAATTGGGAAACAGGACCGTGTCCCGAAGCGGCAGGATCGGCAGCTCCGACGGAATCGAAGTGGTCCGATCGCCGATCGAGACGTCCTCTTTGAGGTCCTCGATGTGATCGCTCATGGCGACCTCTCTTTTATCTGGTCATCGGGTCACTGGGTTATCTGGTCATCGATTGGGTCATTGAATAGATAAATGACCACATGACCAGATTTGCCAATGACTAAATTGGGGGGCCGGTGGGGAGTGACGGGCTCCGCCACCGGCGGAGCCCCTGAACTATCGGGACGCCGGTCTCTTACATGTCGAGGAAGAGCGAGCTCGCTCCGCGACGCTGAAGCTGACGCTCGCGCTGCTCGGCAACCTCGCGCGCTTCCTCGCAGGCCTTGCAGCGGACCGCGAACGGCAGCGCACGCAGACGCTTCTCGGCGATTTCATCGCCACATTCGAAGCAATTGCCGTAGGTGCCCTGTTCGAGGCGCGTCAACGCGTCGGTGATCTTGTTCAAGCGTCTCCGACTTCATTTGAACCAGCGAGAACTCGATTTCTTCCTGGATGTCGGCTTCGGCGCTCTCGACGGCGTCGAGCACCTCGTTCAACTTGCCGCCCCAGGAGCCTTCCTCACGAACGCCGCGCATCTTGCCCTGCACTTCGGCCTGGATCTCGCGACGACGATCGTCGAGCATCTCTTTCAATTCGGCGTAACGGGTTTTGGACGTGCCCGGTGCCGACGCGGTTTCAACTTTCTTGGTAGCCTTCGTAACGCCCATAACGCCGCTCCTTCCGTTCCCGGCCATCCGGGTCGCCGCTTTAAGATTGCTGCTTACTGCAAATGAGTTGCCAATCCTATACTGAACTAAAGTCCTATCGCAAGTGTAACGATTGCCAGTAACTCTGACTCGCCGGCGACCTTTCCTGAGAGCAATCCGTCCACGTTTTTCTGGACATTCCTTCGGCTCCAGGCCTTCAACACATTCATTGACAATTGGTTAGACGCTTGTTGTTACCGTTCTCAACCGATCGTTCAAAATGAAAGCTACCCGTTAGACGCCATCCAGCCTCGTACGGTTCTGTCCTTTGTGGATCTCTTTGTCACTTGAAGGTGACGCCAGCGATATCCGAACCTACGACGGATTGACGGCCCTGGTACGCAGATTCCGCCGCAGCTTGAAGGCGAGTCACGCTTTTGCGGCGGCCGGCCTGAAACGGTCGAGCAGGCGCATAATGGCTCGTGCTCTGCCCACTCTGCGGCTCCCGGCGGGCTCGGCGCGGGTGTCCGGCGCTCGGCCAGCAGATCTGCGCGGTCTGCTGCGGAAGCAAGCGCCTGGTCCAGATCGCCTGTCCCAGCGACTGCAGCTGGCTGGCGAGCGCGCGCGATCATCCAGCGGCCGTGGTCATTCGCCAGCAACAACGTGACGTCGGCCTGCTGGTGCAGTTCGTCAGCGAGTTCAACCAGCGCCAATCCCAGCTGTTCATGCTCATCAGTACATTTCTGGTGCGCTATCAACCGCCCGAGCTTCAGGCGCCGATCGACGAAGACGTAGCCGAAGCCGCCACGGCGCTTGGGCGAACACTCGAAACTGCCGCCAGCGGTGTGATTTACGACCACCGGCCCGCGTCGCTCCCGGCCGAGCGGCTGGTCGCCGCCCTGAAGCCCGTCCTGGCCGAGGCGGGACGGGGCGCCGCCGGGACGGCGTTCGAACGCGACGCGGCGGTCGTCCTGCGCCGCCTGGCAGATGCGGTCGCCGAAACCAGGGCCACTGATCCGCAGAATCGGCGTGCCTTCCTCGATTTGCTGGGTCGGGTCATCGCGGCGCCGGAGGCCAGGGCCCAGGGCGAGCCGAACGCTCCGCCCTTGATAGTCCCTTAGCTGGACGGCTATAATCGGGGTTTGTGTTCGTCAGCTGAAAGTCGGGAACAGGTTTATGGCCAAGCAATGTGCAGTGTGCGGAAAGAGCCCGGTCGTCGGGCGTCAACATAGTCACGCGAACAACGTGAGCGCGCGGCGGTTCGAGCCGAACCTGCAGACCGTGCGGGCGATGATCAACGGCGGGGTCAAGCGGATTCGCGTCTGCACCCGTTGCCTGCGATCGAACAAAGTCATCAAAGCTGCCTGACCTCGCCGTCCGGTCGCCCAGCCTGCTTCCATGAATCAGACCGTTTCGAGTCCGGACGCGCCCAAGGCGATTGGACCGTACTCGCAGGCGGTCCGCGCCGGCCAGCTCCTGTTCCTGTCGGGACAGGTGCCGCTCGATCCCGCCACGGGTCTGATCGTCAGCGGCGACATCGCCGCCCAGACGCGGCGGGTCCTCGACAACATCAAGGCGGTGCTCGCGGCCGCCGGCCTGTCGTTCGCCAACGTCGTGCGCACCACGATCTTCCTCGCCGACATGAACGACTTCGCCGCGGTGAACGAGGTCTACGGACGTACTTCTCGCAGCCGTTCCCGGCGCGGGTCGACCGTGCAGGTGGCGCGTCTGCCGAAGGACGCGCGCGTCGAAATCGACGCCATCGCCTCGTTCGAATAAACCGCGAGTTCGCGTCTCGTGAAACACGACCGGAGCGACCGGCTCTAGAGCCTCGCGCTGCTGGTTCTCTCCACCCCGATCACGCCATCCACGCCTCTCAGCGATTTGATCACCTTCTCCAGGTGCTTCAGGTCGCTGATCTCGACCGTCACGTCGATGCGCGCGTGCTTGGTGTCGTCGGTGCGCGCTTCCATGTTCTTGATGTTCGTGTTGATGTCGGCGATTCGTCGCGCTGACCGCCGCCAGCAGCCCCTTGCCGGTCCTCCACCTCCATCGTCAGCTTCACGGTGTAGCGCGACAGCGCGTCGCCCTTGTCCCACTCGACGTCGATGCGACGCTCGGGGTCGTAGAGCAGGTTGACGACGTTCGGGCAGGTCGCCGAGTGGACCGACACGCCTTTGCCGCGGGTGATGTAGCCGACGATCTTCTCGCCGCGAATCGGATTGCAGCAGCGCGCGCGGAACACCATCAGGTCGTCGAAGCCGTGCACCTTGATCTTCTCTTCGCCGGCGCCGAGCACGCGGCGCACCGCGGCAGACGACCGCGCCCTCGGGCGGCTTCTCGCGCAGTCTGGTCCGCCGGCACGAGCTTGCCGAGGATCTGCTTCGGCTGGAGCTTGCCGTAGCCGATCGCGGCGAAGAGATCGTCGGCCTTCGTGAACGCCGAGCTCGCCGAGCGCCCGCTTGAATTCGTCGCCCTCGACCAGCGTGCGCGGATTCAGATCGTAGCGGCGCGCCTCCTTGTCGAACACCTTGCGGCCGAGATCGCGCGCGTGCGACTTCTCCTCGAGCCGGATCAGATGCTTGATCTCGTAGCGCGCGTGCGAGGTGACGACGAAGTTCAGCCAGTCGCGGCTCGGCTTGTGCCCGGCCTGCGTGATGATCTCGACGATGTCGCCGTTCTTGAGGCGGCGTACGCAGCGGCACCATCTTGCCGTTGACGCGCGCGCCGACGCGTCTGGTGTCCGACATCGGTGTGAATCGAATACGCGAAGTCGATCGGCGTCGCGCCGCGCGGGAACGCCTTCACCAGTCCCTTCGGCGTGAAGGTGTAGACCTCTTCCGGGTAGAGCTCGACCTTCAGGTTCTGAATGAACTCCTGCGGGTCGCGCACTTCCTTCTGGATGTCGAGCAGCTGCCGCATCCACTGGAAGTAGCGCTCGTCGCGCTGCGTGCCGACGCGCCCTTCCTTGTATTTCCAGTGCGCGGCGACGCCTTCCTCCGCCATCCGGTGCATTTCCATCGTCCGGATCTGCACCTCGAACGGCATCCCCTTCTCGCTGATCACCGAGGTGTGCAGCGACTGGTAGCCGTTGGGCCGCGGCATCGCGATGAAGTCCTTGATCCGTCCCGGCACCGGCGACCAGGTCTGGTGGATGATGCCGAGCGCGGCGTAGCAGTCCTTCACGCTGTCGGTGACGATCCGCAGCGCGATGAAGTCGTAGACCTGCTCGAGCTCGATCTTCTGCCGCTTCAGTTTCTGACTGATGCTCCAGAGACGCTTGATGCGGCCGTCGATCTCGACGACCGGCACCTCCGCCTCGGCGAGCTTGGCGGTGACGGTGTGCTCGCAGCTGTTCGATCAGGCCCTCGGCGGCGCGGCGCTTGGCGTCCACCTTGATGCGGAGCGCCTCGTAGGCCTCGCGGCTCGAGGTAGCTGGAACGAGAGCTCCTCGAGCTCGTTCTTGACCTTGCTCATGCCGAGGCGATTGGCGATCGGCGCGTAGATGTCGCGCGTCTCCTGCGCGATCTTGACCCGCTTGTCGTCGGGCAGGTGACCGAGCGTCCGCATGTTGTGCAGGCGATCGGCGAGCTTGACGAGGATCACGCGGATGTCGTCGACCATCGCCAGCAGCATCTTGCGGAAGTTCTCGGCCTGCCGCTCCTCGCTCGACGAGAAGGTGATGGCGCTGATCTTGGTGACGCCTTCGACGACGTGCGCGACTTCGGGTCCGAACAGCTCGCGGATCCGTTCGATGGTGGTGAGCGTGTCCTCGACGACGTCGTGGAGGAGGCCGGCGGCGATGGCGACGGCGTCGAGCCGCATGTCGGCGAGGAAGTCGGCGACCGCCAGCGGGTGAATCAGGTAGGGCTCACCCGAGTGGCGCACCTGTCCCTTGTGCTCGAAGGCCGAAAAGACGTAGGCCCGCCTGAGCAGTTCGACGTCGGCGTCGGGGCTGTAGGCCCGGACTTTTTCGAGCAGATCCTCGAAGCGAATCATGAAAAACGGTGTCTAAACGTTCTAAATGGTTGTCAGCTTTTGTCTTCTTGACTTACGTTTTTTTGCTTCACTATACTGGCCCAAATTGACTGGGCCACGTCGGCCACGGTTATTGTCACTGTTTTAAGGGGGCTCAATGCGATCTTTGTCGGGAGCATCGTTGACGTTCGTGACGGTGCTGGCCCTGGGGTCAGTCTTGTCGTCGGTTGGATGCGCAAAGGTTGGCGAAATCAAGGCCAAAAAGGCGTTCAAGGCGGCGAATGCGGCCTATCAGCAGCAGGACTACAAGAAGGCGGCAGAACTGTACGCTGAGACGGTCGAATCTGATCCCGAACCTCAACAGTGCCTACTTCTTCCTGGCCAACAGCCAGGACAACCTCTACAAGCCGAGCAAGAAGGGCGACGCGGCCAACGACGCCCTGATGACCAAGCGCGGTGGAGAACTATCAGAAGGCAGCCGAAAAGCTGGCGGCCTCGACCGATCCGGCAGACAAGAAGCTGGGGAAGCTCTCCCTGGAGTATCTGGTGGCCTCCTACGGTGCGGACAAGCTGAACGACCCGGCCAAGGCCGAGCCGGTCGTCCAGAAGATGATCCAGCTCGAACCGGGCGAACCCGCGAACTACTTCGCGCTCGCCAAGATCTACGAGGACGCCGGCGCCTATGACGAAGCCGAGAAAATGCTCCTGGCGGCGAAAGCGGCGAAGCCGAGCGACCCGGCGGTCTATATGACGCTCGCCGGCTACTACAACCGTCAGGGCCACTTCGACAAGACGATCGAGGCCCTCGAGGAGCGCGCGGCCAAGGAGCCGAACAATCCCGAGGCGTTCTACACGATCTCGACCTACTACTGGGACGAGGCCTACCGCGACTTCAAGCTGAAGGACAACGAGAAGAAGGATATGGTCGCCAAGGGGCTCGAAGCGGTCGACCACGCCCTGCAGCTGAAGCCCGATTACATGGAGGCGCTGGTCTACAAGAACCTGCTCCTCCGCTCGCAGGCGCTCCTCGAGAAGGACCCGGCCAAGCAGGCGGCGCTCATCAAGCAGGCGGACCAGCTGCGCGACAAGGCGCAGGAACTGCGCAAGCAGAAGGCTGCCGGAATCGGCGACTAGGCAACACAAACGTAGTCTTTTCACGCTCTCCGAGCGGTTGGATTCGAGTGGCCGCCAGGCACCCCTGGCGGCCATTTTTTTGTACGGGACATTGAGCTCTGCCGGGTTAACATATCGCGTCCTTTTGGCGCATAACTTCTCGCTGGCGGACAGCCGACAGACCGGGTCCCGTTTCGTCACTAATTCGTTACGTCACTTGACTAGTCTTTCGCGCAGGCGGCGGCGAGCGCTGCTGCCGAGCAGGCCTTTCCACGATTTTTTGGAGCACACATGATCCGCACGATTTCCAGGGTTCTTTTCTTATTGATGTTGAGCGCCCTGCTCGCACCGCTCGGCCGCGTGTACGCGCAGGGTGTCACCACCGGCACCATCACCGGCGTCGTCAAGGACCCGCAGGGACAAATTGTTCCAGGCGCGACAGTGACGGCCACGCATGTGCCATCGGGGACGACCTACGAAGGGTTCACCCGAGCTGACGGCCGCTTTTCCATCCCCGGCATGCGCGTCGGCGGTCCGTACAAGGTCGAAGCGTCTTTGACGGGTTTCACGCCAGACACGAAAACCGACATCACGATTTCGCTTGGCGTCGCCACCGACCTCGACTTCACACTGAAGCTTGCCAACGTGGCGGAAACCATTACGGTCGTCGGGGTCAGCGATCCGGTGTTCAGCTCGGGCCGCACGGGCGCGGCGACCGCGGTCGGTCACGCGGAGCTCGCGGTGCTGCCGACCATCACCGGGCGCATCACCGACGTGATTCGTCTGAGCCCGCAGTACGGCGGCAGCGGCTCGTTTGCCGGCCAGGACAACCGCGCCAACAACATCACGGTCGACGGTTCGTATTTCAACAACTCGTTCGGCCTCGGCGTGACGACCGGCGAAATCGGCGACCGCACGGGTGTGGCGCCGATCTCGCTCGAAGCGATCGAGCAGATTCAGGTGAACGTGGCGCCGTACGACGTGCGCCAGGGCAACTTCACCGGCGCCGGCGTCAACACCGTGACCAAGAGCGGCACCAACAACTTCACCGCCACCGGCTACTACCGGTATCGCAGCGAGGACTGTTCGGACCTGACCAACGTGAACAGTTGCTCCGGCTTTGTCGGGACCACCGCCGCAGGCCTGCGCGTCAACCCGGGCAACTTCAACACGAAATCCGGCGGCTTCACCGCCGGCGGCCCGATTGTGAAGAACAAGCTGTTCGCCTTCGGCGCCTGCGAGAAGCAGGAAGACACCCGGCCGCTGACGACGTTCACCTCGAACCCGGGCGGCGCGCCAGTGGCTGGCAACACGACGCGCGTCAACGCGTCTGACCTCAGCGGGCTGAGCTCGTACCTGTCAAAGAATTTCAACTACGACACCGGCCCGTTCGACAACATCCAGAAGATCACGCCGGCCAAGCCGTGGATGGTGAAGGGCGACTACAACCTGAACAACAACAACAAGGTCACCTTCCGGTACAACCAGCTCGGCTCGACCAGCCCCGTCGGCCAGTCGGGGTCGTCCTCGCTCGGAACGACTCGCGCGACCAACTCGACGCAGTTCCTGAGCTTCGCGAACTCGAACTACGCGATTCTCGAGAACCTCAAGTCCGGCGTCGGCGAATGGAACTAGCGTGATCAACAACACCCTGACGAACAACCTGCTCGTCGGCTACACGCACCAGGACGAAAGCCGCGGTCCGCAGGGCCAGACGCCGGTGTTCCCGTTCGTCGTCATCGGCGACGGTGCACCGGCGACGGCGGCGCTCCTACACGTCGTTCGGCAACGAGCCGTTCACGCCCTACAATCTGCTCCGCTACAACACGTTCCAGTTGCAGGACAGCGTCACCAAGTTCGCGAAGAATCACTCGATCACCTTCGGCGGCAACCTCGAGAAGTTCCACTCCGACAACTCGTTCTACTTCGGCATCCAGAGCTCGTACTCGTACAACTCGCTGGCCGACTTCTACACCGACGCCAACAGCTTCCTGGCGAATCCGAACCGGACGACCTCGCCGGTCACGCTCGACAACTTCGCGGTCAAGTACCTGCTGCAGCCCGGCCAGACCACGCCGCCGCTGCAGCCGCTCGACGTCATCTACGCCGGCGGTTACATCCAGGACGAGTGGCGTCCACAGTCGAATCTCACCGTCACCGCGGGCCTCCGCATCGACGTGCCGAAGTTCGGCAACACGGCGTTCGACAACCCGGTGGCCGACAACCTGACATTCCGCGATCAGGACGGCTCGGCGGTGAAGTACAACACCGGGGCTCTGCCCGAAACCACGCCGTACTGGTCGCCGCGCGTCGGCTTCAACTGGGACGCGAAGGGCGACCAGACCACGCAGGTTCGCGGCGGCTCGGGTCTGTTCTCCGGCAAGCCGCCGTACGTCTGGATTTCGAATCAAATCGGCAACACCGGCGTGCTGTACGGCTTCATCAGCACCAACAACACGACTGCCTATCCGTTCAACCCGAACGCCGACAAGTACAAGCCGACACCGACCGGCGGCACCGCGGCCAGCTACGAGCTCGACGTGACCGACAAGGGTTTCCGCTTCCCGCAGACGTGGCGCAACAACATCGGCCTCGACCGCAAGCTGCGGATGGGGGCTGGTCGGGTCGATCGACTACATCTACAACCGTGACCTCAACGCGCCGGTCTACATCAATGCCAACCTGCCGGCGCCGACGGGCACCTACACCGGCGTGGACAACCGGAATCGCTGGGTCTCCACTGCACCCGGCGCGGCTCTGTTGCCGGGCATCACGGTCTCGACTCCTGCGTGCGCAGCGACCGGCCAGGCTGGTCCTTGCGTCACGCGCCTGAACAACGCCGTCGGCGATCAGATCACCGCGAACTACGTGATCAAGAACCAGAGCCAGAATCGCTCGCAGAACATCTCGGGTTCCGTCACCAAGACCATGACGAAAGGCTTCGCGTTCCGCGGCGGCTTCAACTACGGCGTGTCGAAGAGCCTGGTCGAGCCGTCGTCAACCGCCGGCAGCTCGTATGCGAGCACGTTCCAGGGAATCGTGAACGACCCGAACAACCCGGCGCTGGCGTATTCGCAGAACTCGCCCGGCAAGCGCGTCTTCGTGCAGGGCAGCTACAGCCACCAGTACTTCGGCTGGGCGGCGACGACGATTGCGATGTTCTACGACGGCCACACCAACGGCAACACCAGCTATCTGTTCGCCAGCGACGCCAACGGTGACGGTGCAACCAACGACCTGATCTACATCCCGAAGGACACCTCGGAGATGAACTTCAGGCCGCTGACGACAGGCGGCAAGACCTACACCGCCGCGGACCAGATCGCCGCGTTCGAGCAACTGATCCAGAACGACAGTTACCTGAGCTCGCATCGCGGCCAGTACGCCGAGCGCAACGCTGTGTTCCTGCCGATGGTCAACCGCGTCGACCTGAGCCTCATGCAGGATCTGTTTCACACCAGTCGGCAGCCACAAGCAGTCCGGCCAGATCCGGCTCGACATCACCAACTTCGGCAACCTGTTGAACAAGAGCTGGGGCGTCGGCCAGCGCCTGGTCAACCAGTTGATTCTGACCAACCCGCAACCGGACGCGACCGGCAAGCTGTCCTACAACCTGCAGACCGCCAACGGCGCCCTGATCACGCAGCCGCTACAGACGACCGCCAACCTATCAACGACGGGCGCGTCGGACGTCTACGTGATGATGCTCAGCTTCCGATACACGTTCCAATAGACAACGCGGAACGAAGAGGTTCGAAGTTCTCGGTTTACGTTCCAGGCAAGACCGTAAGGCGTCGATGGGCCCGTGGCGAGCAGTCGCCGCGGGCCCTTTTTTGTGTCCACGCCCCTCACCACGAAACCATGAAGGTTAGGCCAGCGAACCGGCGGCCATGATGAACATCGTCTTGTCCTTGCGCTGGCCGTAGGTGATCCGCAGCCGGGCCTCCAGTTCGCCCAGCTTGATGACCTCGTGGTTCACCGAGATCTCCCGGGCCGCAGAGTAATCGAGCACGATCTGGTTCGGGCCGAGCGCCGGGTCGTCGGGTGGTGTGCTGGTCTGTGCCGGAAGGTTGACATCGAGCCCTTTCTGCGTCGGAACCGCGCCGGTTACAACTCTGTCAGCGCCGTGGTGACGATGAGCGTGAGCCACTGTTCGCCTCCGTTTCTTCTCTCGGATGGTTAGAACCCCGCGGCTCGAGTATCGGGCGCCCAGTCATCGACGATTGGTGAAAGACCTCACGACGGTCAACGCAGAGACCGCTGAGCGCGCAAGAGAGGATGGTGAATAGGGGGTTGAGGATCTGAGGATTTGTTTGAGGATCTGGAAAAACCTGTGAGCTGCGTGATCAGGCCCTGGTGTCCTTTGTGTTGATTCAGAACTCCGCGGGAAACGAAAAACGGCCGCTCCCTTATCGGGAAGCGGCCGTTTGAGGTTGCGATTGCGGTCTGTCGATTAGTTCGTGGCGCCGCCGGCCTTACGCATGCCGTCCGTCACGATGCCGACCTTCTCGACGCCCGCGCCCTTGGCGGCGTCGATGACGTCCACGATGTCCTTGTAGTGCAGCGTGCCCGCACCCATGATGAACATCGTCTTGTCCTTGCGCTGGTCGTAGATGTTGCGGAGCCGCGACTCGAGCTCGCTGATCTTGATGTCCTCATGGTTGACGGAGATCGTCTTGGCCGCCGAGTAGTCGAGCACGATCTGGCTGACGTCAGGCGTCGCGTCGGTCGTTTTCTTGCTCTCCGCCGGCAGGTTGATGTCGAGCCCCTTCTGGGTGAGCGGCAGGGCCGCCATGAAGATGACGATCAGCACGAGCAGCACGTCGATGAGCGGCGTGATGTTCATGTCCGAGCTGGCGTGCGGAACCGCGCCCGTGACGACCTTGTCGGCGCCGAGGTGATGATGCGCGTGAGCCATTACTTGCCTCCCGTCGGTCTTCTTCGGGTCGGTGATCAGGCCGACGTCCTCGATACCCGCCTGGTGCAGCTGGTCCATCGCCGCCATCACCGCGCTGTACTCGGCTTCCTCGTCGGCCTTGATCAGGACGATCTTGTCCTTCTGGTTTTCGAGGATCTCGGTCACCTTCTGCCCGAGTTCGCCTTCAGCAACCTGCTTGGCGTTCAGGTACATCTGCTTGTCGCGGCCGATCGCGATCACCGTCTGCCCCTGCACTTCGGGCTTGTCGACCGTGTTGGTCGCGATCGGCAGCTTGACGCTGACGCCCTGCTGCAGCATCGGCGCGATGATCATCATGATGATCAGCAGCACCAGCATGACGTCGCAGAGCGGCGTCACGTTGATGTCGGATTTGACTCCGCCCTTCGCGCCGCCCAGGTCCATTGCCATGGCGATTCCCCTCTCTGAATTTCAGATTTCAGATGGCAGATTTCAGATTGGATTTCAGATTGGCGTCCGGCGATTCGACTCGCCCGTCAATCCGAAATCTGAACTCTGAAATCTGCAATCTCAGCGCGTGATTACGCCGTCTTCTTGATGAAGTAGTCGACGAGCTCCGACGACGAGTTGTCCATCTCGACGTTGAAGTACTCGATGCGGCCGCTCAGGTAGTTGTAGAACCACACGGCCGGAATCGCGACGACCAGACCGAGCGCGGTCTCGACGAGCGCTTCCGAAATACCGACCGAGACGGCGCCGATGCCGGCCGAGCCGCTCGCGCCGATGCCCTGGAACGCGTTGATGACGCCGACGACCGTGCCGAGCAGTCCGACGAACGGTGCCGTCGAGCCGATGGTCGCGAGCGCCGAGATGCCCTTCTTCAGGTCCGACGCGGTCAGCGCCGGCGGCGCGCTGAATCGAACGGCGCACGGTGTCCATCAGGTCTTCACGGGTGAGCGTGCCGCCGCTCTCCTGCTGGAACTGATATTCCTGCAGACCGGCGAGCACGACCTTCGCGAGGTGGCTGTAGCGGTAGTTCTTGGAGGAGGACAGCGCGATCGCGTCCTTCAGCCGGCCATCCTTGAGGTGCTTGGCCACCTGCGGCGCATACAGCTTCGACTGATTGCGCGCCTGAGTGAACGTGAAGATGCGTTCGATCGCGACGCCGAACGACCACATCGACATGAAGAAGAGCACGAAGGCCACGGCCTTGGCCACGACACCCATCGACTGCCACATTGTAACTAAATCCACGGTCCATCCTCCATCGAGCAGAGCTCGAAGTTTTGAGTGCGAAGAAAACGGAACGACGGCTTACTGCAAAGTGAAGTTGACGGTCACGGTCATGATGACCGGCACCGGCACGCCGTTCAGCGTCGTCGGCGTGAATACCCACTGCTTCACCGCGTCGAGCGCCGCCGCATCGAGCAGCGGAATCGAGCGCAGCACTTTCGCTTCCTGCACCGCGCCGCTCGGGCCGATCGTCGCCTCGATGATGACGACGCCCTGCACGCGCGCCGACTGCGCGATCGCCGGATACACCGGCTTCACGTCCTTCATCTTCGTCGGCTGCTTGATGTTGCCGCCGACGCGCACCGGCGCGGCGGCGGCGGGGGCGGCGGCGGGGGCGGCGGCGGCGCTTCAGCAAGGCCGCCGACGATGCCGCCGGTCACGCCGCCGACGACGCCACCTTCGACGCCGCCGACAGCGCTCTTCTGCTCGATGCCCGTCTCTGCCTTGATTTCCTTCGGCGCCTCAACCGGCGCCGCAGCCGGATTCGCCACCTCGACCGGCTTGGGCGCCGCAGCGGCGGCCGGCGGTGGTGGCGGCGGTGGTGGCGGCGGCGGTGGCGGCGGCGGGGCCGCGACGAACGCCATCATCGACGGCGGCGTCGGCAGCACGTCGGCCGCCATCAGCGGGATGATGACCACCGCACCAATAATCGCGGTATGCACGATGATCGAGACCGGGACGGTATACCACTTCTTGCTCCCCACCTTGATCGACGGCTCGACGATGTCGCCGAACATGTCACGTGGCACGGGTTGCTCCTGGTACGACGTCGCACGCTCGCGTGACGTCGCTCCTCCTCGTCGGCAGTTCAAATCGGTCCGTATAGAAGGCGCCGATTATAGTCAGTCCAAAAACTGAGAGTCAACGAAACTCGGAAGGTTAGACACCAGAAACCGCGAAATGGCTCACGGTTCCCGGCATCTGGAGTGATACGCGATGTAAAAGTACGTCACCGACTCAGGCGCCGGAACCGATCCGCATCCCGTAGAACGAGCGCCAGACGAAAATGATCGAAAGCGCGAAGAAGATCAGGCGCCAGCGCGTGGCCGAGCATCGGCCCCTGATCGACGCGGCAGCCGCACCGCCAACTCGACCGCGAGCAGTCCGAACAGCGTCGTGAACTTGATGATCGGGTTCATCGCCACCGACGAGGTGTCCTTGAACGGATCGCCGACCGTGTCGCCGACGACCGTCGCCGCGTGCAGCGGCGTCCCCTTCATCTTCAACTCGACCTCGACGATCTTCTTGGCGTTGTCCCAGGCGCCGCCGGCGTTGGCCATGAAGATCGCCTGGTACAGACCGAACAGCGCAATCGAGATGAGGTAGCCGATGAAGAAGTACGGCTCGAGGAACGCAAACGCCAGCGTGGAGAAGAACACCGTCAGGAAGATGTTGAACATCCCCTTCTGCGCGTACTTCGTGCAGATCTCGACGACCTTCTTGCTGTCCTCGACCGACGCCTTCTCGGCGCCACCGTCGAGCTTGATGTTCGCTCTTGATGAACTCGACCGCGCGGTAGGCGCCGGTGGTGACCGCCTGCATCGACGCGCCGGTGAACCAGTAGATCACCGCGCCGCCGGTGATCAGTCCGAGCAAGAACGGCGCGTGCAGAATCGACAGCTTCTCCATGTTCTGCGTGAGGCCGTTGGTCAGCACCAAGATGATCGAGAAGATCATCGTCGTCGCGCCGACGACCGCGGTGCCGATCAGCACCGGCTTCGCCGTCGCCTTGAAGGTGTTGCCGGCGCCGTCGTTCTCCTCGAGCAGATCCTTGGCGCGCTCGAAGTGGACGTCGAAGCCGTAGTCGCGCTTCAGCTGTTCCTTGATGCCGGGCAGCGTCTCGATGACCGAGAGCTCGAAGACCGACTGCGCGTTGTCGGTGACCGGGCCGTAGGAGTCGACCGCGATCGTCACCGGGCCCATGCCGAGGAAGCCGAACGCGACCAGGCCGAACGCGAACATCTGCGGCGCCAGCATCAGCGTGCCGAGGCCGAACAGGCTGACGTAGTAGGCCGCGCCCATCAGCGCGACGATGCTGAGGCCGAGCCAGTAGGCGCTGAAGTTACCGGCGACGAGGCCGGAGAGGATGTTGAGCGACGCACCGCCCTCGCGCGACGAGATCACGACTTCCTTCACGTGACCCGACTCGGTCGACGTGAACACCTTCACCAGCTCCGGGATGATCGCGCCGGCCAGCGTGCCGCAGGTGATGACGGTCGAGAGCTTCCACCACAGCGTGCCGTCGCCGAGGTCCGGCATCAGGAAGTACGACACCACGATAGGTGATGACGACCGAGATGAACGAGGTGAGCCACACCAGCGAGGTCAGCGGCGCCTCGAAGTTCATCTTGTCGACGTTGTCGTAGCGCGCCTTTGGCGATCGCCTCGTTGATGAAGTAGGAGAGGCCGCTGGCGATGATCATCATGATGCGCATCACGAAGATCCAGACGAGCAGCTGCACCTGGACCTTCGGATCGCGCACCGCGAGCAGGATGAACGAGATCAGCGCGACGCCGGTGACGCCGTAGGTCTCGAAGCCGTCGGCGCTCGGACCGACCGAGTCGCCGGCGTTGTCGCCGGTGCAGTCGGCGATCACGCCCGGGTTGCGCGCATCGTCTTCCTTGATGTTGAAGACGATCTTCATCAGGTCCGAGCCGATGTCGGCGATCTTGGTGAAGATGCCGCCGGCGATGCGCAGCGCCGCCGCGCCGAGCGACTCACCGATGGCGAAGCCGATGAAGCAGGGACCGGCGAGCGTGCCCGGGATGAACAGCAGGATGCAGAGCATCAGCAGCAGCTCGACGCTGATCAGCAGCATGCCGATGCTCATGCCGGCGCGCAGCGGAATCGCGTAAATCGGGAACGGCTTGCCGCGCAGGCTGGCGAACGCCGCGCGCGAGTTGGCGAAGGTGTTGACGCGGATGCCGAACCACGCCACGCCGTAGCTGCCGGCGATGCCGATCAGGCTGAAGAGCAGGATGATGACGACGCGGATCGGCTCGAGGCGCTCGAGCAGCGCCGAAGTACAGCACCATGATCGCGCCGATGAACACTTCGAGCAGCAGGATGAACTTGCCCTGCGTCACGAGGTAGGTCTTGCACGTCTCGTAAATCAGCTCGGAGACTTCGAGCATCGACGCGTGCACCGGCAGCGTTCTTCAGCTGCATGAACGTCATGAGACCGAACAGCAGGCCGAACGCGCAGACCAGCAAGGCCGCTCATCAGCAGCGACGCGACCGTTGATGCCGTGGAAATCGACCGTCGACAGATCCGGCAGCACCAGGTTGGCTTCGCCGCCCTGATGCGCGGACGCGCTCTCGGCCTGGCTCGGCGGCTGGCCGTCGGCCGCCAGAATCGGCCGCGACGCGGCGAACAGGACCGCGCACAGGAGAACGCCGAACATCGGAACGGCAAGCCGTCCCAGGAGTTTCTGAACCGTCACACTCATTGCACCTCGCACAAAAGGTCGGATTATAAGCGCAGCGCGGTCCGGCAGCGCCATGCCGCCGGTGAGGAAAATGCGGATGCCGTCCTCGACCGAAATGTCGGGAAAGCTGACCCGCTCGCGCTCGCAAATCACGATGTCACCCAGATAGAGGTGATTGGTCGGCACGTACACCGCCAGCAGCGCCTCGGGACCGTCGGCCGCGATCGACCGTGAACTCGCGCGTCAGGAATCCCAGCACGAAGCCGCGGCGTGCGTCCTCGACCATCACCACACGCTTGAAACCGGACTCGTTGTCCGGAGAGAATGCCGCAATCAGCTGCCTGACCGGCGCGTAGATCGTCCGGAACACCGGCACCTTCAGCAGCCAGCGTTCGGCGCGTCGCCAGGACCCGCCGGCCGATGACGTTGCGGCGCGAAGGCGCCGACCAGCACGATCGCCACCGCCGTCGACGCGGTCCCCAGCCCCGGAATCCGCCGGCCCAGCAACCGGTCGTAGAACGGCGTCGTCAGGCCATCGACCACGCCGAAGATCCAGATGAACGCGGCGACGCTGATGAACAGCGGCACCATGACGAAAAAGCCGGTGATGAAGCTCCGGCGCAGCCACTGCATAGGCGATCACCCGCGAATCAGCCACACCATCACGGTCGCCGCGAGCGCGAGACGATACCACGCGAACACGTCGAGCGAATGGTCCGCGAGATACCGGATGAAGTACTTCACCGCGGCGTAGCCGACGATCGCCGAGCTGACGACGCCGATCGCGAACAACGACGCCTCGTCGCCAAGTCCGGCTTTCAGCAGCTTTGGCCCCTCGCTGGCGGCGGCGCCGAGAATCGCCGGAATCGCCAGCAGGAAAATGAACCGTGCCGCCTCGCCGCGCCGGAGTCCCAGCAGCAGCGCGACCGTGATCGTCGCTCCCGATCGCGACACGCCCGGCACCAGCGCGATCGCCTGCGCACAGCCGATCAGCAGCGCCTCGCCGAGCGTGAGCGAGCTCTCCGTCCGTGTCTTGGCGCCGCGCCGCTCGGCCCAGCCAGCAGGATGCCGCCGATCGCCAGCGTCGCGGCGGCCACGGTCGGCGTCCGCATGTGATCCTCGATCTGATGCTTGAACAGCAGACCGGCGATCACCGCCGGAATCGTCGCGACGACGATCAGCCAGATCAGCCGGGCATCCGGATCGGCCGGGTCGGCCAGCCGCGGCAGCGCCGCGACCATCCGCGCCAGATCGTTCCTGAAGTAAATCAACACCGCGATCAACGTGCCGACATGACAGGCGACGTCGAAGGCCAGCCCGAACTTGTCCCCGTCGAACCCGAAGAACGCCCGCGCCAGAATCAGGTGCGCGGAGCTCGACACCGGCAGGAATTCAGTGAGCCCCTGGACGATCCCCAAGCAGGGCCGCTTGCACAGTCGTCGGCATTGCTGCTTCTTGGAAGTTTAGAAGTCGTGAAGGGTGAACCCTTCTCACTTCTAACTTTATGAGGCCCGTACTTTCCGCTG
Source organism: uncultured Acidobacteriota bacterium (assembly GCA_963711765.1). Taxonomy (GTDB): domain Bacteria; phylum Acidobacteriota; class Vicinamibacteria; order Vicinamibacterales; family CAVVIG01; genus CAVQFC01. The sequence goes on from CAVQFC010000003.1 coordinate 657,806, forward strand.
CGGCTTCGACCGGCGCGCGGGCTGCTGCGGGGCGTCGGCAATCGCGCCGCCGGGCGCATGCGCGGCGGCGCGCGTCGGCGCCGATGCCGCGCCAGAAGCTGACGGTCGCCGCGGCGATGAAGATGCTCGAATAGGTGCCGGTGATGATGCCGACGACCATCGTGAACGCGAAGCCGTGCAGCACTTCGCCGCCGAAGAAGAACAGCGCCAGCGCGGTCAGCAGCGCCGTGCCCGACGGTGATGATCGTCCGGCTCAGCGTCTGGTTGACCGAGACGTTGATGACGTCGTGCAGCGAGTCGCGCCGCATGCTGCGCAGGTTCTCGCGGATCCGGTCGAAGATGACGATCGTGTCGTTGGTCGAGTAGCCGGTCATCGTCAGGATCGCGGCGATGACGTTCAGCGACATGTCGTAGCGGAAGAACGCCAGGAACGCCAGCGTGATCAGCAGGTCGTGGATCGTCGCGACGACGGCGCCGACGCCGAAGCTGAACTGAAACCGGAACGCGAGATACGCGAGGATGCCGACCAGCGACAGCACCGTCGCCAGCAGACCCTTGCTGTCGAGCTCGCGGCCGACCGTGCCGGCCGACGATTTCCGTGCCCTGGCTGCGTGAAGCGCGCCGAGATTGCCCTTCTTCAGCGCCTCCTCGACCTGCTGCGGCCGTCGTGCTGAGCGACGCGCCCTGCTCGGCGCCGACTTCGCGGCACGCGAATCATGACCATGCCGCTGCGCCGGATCGCCGTAGGCCTGAACGACGGCGTTGCCGCCGCCGCCCGGGTAGTTGCGATCGAGCACCGCGCGCACCTGCTCCACCGAGACCGGCTGATCGAACTGCACGATGACCACGGTGCCGCCGGCGAACTCGACGCCGCGCGGAATGCCCTTGGTCACGAGTGACCGCGATGCCCGCGATGATGATGATCCAGGACAGCGGCGATCGCGTGCCAGCGCCACCGCAGGAAGTCGAAGTTGGTGTTCTTGAAAATATGCATGGCTAGATGGACAGCGTCGCGACCTGACCGCGGCCGGCCAGCGCCACTTCAAACAGCGTCTTCGACACGAAGATCGACGTGAACAGGTTCGAGACCAGGCCGAAGACCAGCGTGACCGCGAAGCCGCGGATCGGCCCGGTGCCGAACTGGAACAGGAACGCACACGAGATCAGCGCCGCCATGTGCGTGTCGACCAGCGTCCAGAACACGCGGCCGAAGCCGGCGTTGATCGAGGCGCGCACGCCGCGCTGCGCCTCGAGCTCTTCCTTGATGCGCTCGAAGATCAGCACGTTCGAGTCGACGCCGATGCCCATCGTCAGCACGAAGCCGGCGATGCCGGGCAGCGTCATCACCGCGCCGATGTACGCCATCAGCCCGAGCAGGATGACCAGGTTGAAGACCAGCGCCACCACCGCGTTCACGCCGGAGAGCTTGTAGTAGATCAGCATGAAGACGACGACGAGCAGCAGGCCGACGACCGAGGCGAGCGACGCCGGAGCGGATCGAGTCGGCGCCGAGGCTCGGGCCGATCGTCCGCTCCTCGAGGTAGGTCGAGCGACGCCGGCAGCGCGCCGGACCGCAGGATCAGCGACAGGTTCTGCACTTCTTCCTGCGTGAAGCTGCCGGTGATGCGGCCGTCGGTCGTGATCCGGCCGTCGATGCGCGGCGCCGACTGGACGCGGCCGTCGAGGACGATCGCGAGCTGACGGCCGATGTTCTCGCCGGTGACCTTGCCGAACTTGCGGCCGCCTTCGTTGCTCAGCGTGAAGCTGACCGCCGGCTGGTTGTTCTCGTCGAGCGAGCGCGCGCGCGTTGCGCAGATCCTGACCGGTGACCGCCGCGGCCTTCTGCACCAGGTAGTACACCGTGTTGGCGTCGCCCGGCGTGCCGGTCGCGCCCGGCACGATTTCCATGCCCTGCGGGACCTGACCGTTGACCAGCAGCGCGTCCTTGGTCGGCGCCGGCCCCTGCTCGACGATCTTCAGCTCGAGCAACCCGGTCGAGCGGATGATTTCCTTGGCGCGCTCGACGTCGGTGACGCCGGGCAGCTGCACGAGAATCTGATCGCCGTTGGTGCCCTGCTGCGCGATGCTCGGCTCGGTGACGCCGAGCTCGTTGACGCGGCGCTCGATGGTCTGCCGCGCCTGCACCACCGCCTCGTCGCGCAGGTTCACCTGCACGTTCGGCTTCATCGTGAACGTGTAGGTGCCGTTGGTGCCGGCGCTGCGGTCGAAGTTGGTCTGCACTTCAGTCGCGGCCGTGCGGAACGCCGCGTCCTTCGCCGGCGGGACGCCGTCGACCTTGAAGTGCGTCGAGTCCGGCGCATCCATGCGTCGTGTACGGAGATGTTGCGCGTCTTGAGCTCCTCGCGCAGCCGCTCCATCTCCTGCTCGGTCGTCAGCCGCAGCGCATCGTCGGTCTGCACGCGGAGCACGAGGTGGACGCCGCCCTTCAGGTCGAGGCCGAGCTTCAGCTGCTTGTCCATCAGCCAGCGCGGGCGAGTGGATGCCGTAGCGCGCGGCGACGATCGGATAGACGCCGACCGCGAAGAAGACGACGAAGACGACGAGAATCGTGAGGACCTTCCAGCGAAGGTTCGTCATAGGCACTGCTCCGGGAACGTCCCCGGCCTCTCTTCTTATGGGTTGTCGGCTCGACGACCGGCGGCTGACCCTGCAGCCGCCGATGGCCGCCCTGGACACTTCGATTCGCACCTTGTCGGCGATCTGCAGCTGCACGCTCTGCTCGCCGAGCCGCGTGATCTGCCCGAAGATCCCGCTCGTCGTGATGACCTTGTCGTTGACCTTCAGGCTGTCGAGGAACTCCTGCACCTTCTGCTGTTTACGCTTGCTCGGCAGCAGGATGATGAAATAGAAGATCCCCAGGATGAGGACGAACGGGCACGAGCTGCAGCCACGGGCTTGCCGCCCTCGGCAGCCGCGCCCATGGCGAACACGGGACCAAACTCGGGGATCATCATGAAATGTGCGGCTGGCGGGACAAGCTCTGGCAGAACGCTAGCCTGAAACTTTCAAACCGCCCAAACGCTATAGCGTCCCTAATCCGCCGCATGGTGTCAAGGTAAAAGTTCAGGTTATGCAACGTGTTAAGGGTAGCCGCGTTGATTTCGCCGGCCATGAAGAGATGTCGTAAATAGGCGCGGGAACAGGTGCGGCAGGTGTAGCAGCCGCAGGCCGGATCGAGCGGCCGGTCGTCCTCCGCGTAGCGCGCGTTCTTGATGTTGATGCGACCCTCGCTGGTGAACAGCTGGCCGTTGCGGGCGTTGCGCGTCGGCAGGACGCAGTCGAAGAGGTCGATGCCGCGCGCCACCGACTCGACGAGATCCTCCGGCGTTCCGGTGCCCATCAGGTAGCGCGGGCGATCGGCCGGCAGCACCGGCGTCGTGCGCGACACCATCTCGTACATCACCGTCGGCGGTTCGCCGACGCTCAGGCCGCCGATCGCGTAGGCCTCGAAGCCGATCTCGACCGTCTGCCGCGCGCTCTCCTCGCGCAGCTCCGGAAAGACGCTGCCCTGCACGATGCCGAACTGCGCCTGGCCGGGATTGGTGACGATGACGTCCGGCGCCTGACCCGACGCGAATCGCCAGGAAGCGATCGCGTCCACGGCGCGGCCCAGCGCAGCGTGCGCTCCATCGAGCGCGCGCGCGGCCGACTCGTCCGCCGGATGCGCCAGGCACTCGTCGAGCACCATCGCGACGTCCGATCCGAGCTGCGCCTGAATGTCGGCCGCCTTCTCCGGCGTCAGCAGGTGCGCCGAGCCGTCGAGATGCGACCGGAAGTGCGCGCCCTGCCTCGTCGATCGTGCGGCGGTCGGCGAGGCTGAACACCTGATAGCCGCCGCTGTCGGTCAGGATCGGCTTGTCCCAGCCGATGAAGCGATGCAGTCCGCCGCGCCGCGCGATCAGATCGTCGCCGGGCCGCAGATACAGGTGATAGGTGTTGCTCAGCAGGATCTCGGCGCCGGCCGACTCGAGATCGCGATGCGTCACGCCTTTCACCGCGCCCTGCGTGCCGACCGGCATGAACGCCGGCGTCTCGACCGCACCGTGCGCCGTCTGCATCCGGCCGCGGCGCGCGCGCGCCGTCGGTGTGCGTCACCTCGAAACTGAACTCAGTGGGCATCGCGTAGAGACTACAATTTGCTCCGAGGCGCTACATCGACACAAAGGACACCAAGGACACAGAGGATCTTCGTACCTTCACGTACCAAGTTTTCCTTTGTGTCCTTCGTGTCCCTTGTGTCGAAGAGGCGGTGAAACCATGAAAAGACTTCGAGTCGGCATCATCTACGGCGGCCGCTCCGGCGAGCACGAGGTGTCGCTCGCGTCGGCGGCGGCCGTGTTCCAGAACCTCGATCGCGATCGCTACGATCCGATCGCGATCCGGATCGAGAAGGATGGCCGATGGGCGCTGCCCGAACGCCCGCCGACGCTGGTCTCCGCCGCCGACGTCATCCATTCCAGCTCGAAAGGAACTGACCGACCGGACCCGCGAGGCGCACCTGGTCGCGCACCCGGGCGCGCGAGACGCTGATGACCATCGATCGTCAGCGCGAACAACCGGCCGTCGTGTCGGGGCTGGCGCTCGACGTCGTGTTCCCGGTGCTGCACGGTCCCTACGGCGAGGACGGCACCGTGCAGGGGCTGCTCGAGCTCGCGAACGTGCCGTACGTCGGCTCCGGCGTGCTGGCGTCGGCGGTCGGCATGGACAAGGCGGCGATGAAGCTGGTGTTCGCCGCGAAGGGCCTGCCGATCTGCGACTACGAGGTCGTCCTCAAGCGCGACTGGCTGCGCAGACGAGCGCGACGGTGATGCAGACCGTGGTCGTCCCGCCTCGGATTTCCGGTGTTCGTGAAGCCGGCCAACCTCGGATCGAGCGTCGGTATCTCGAAGGCCAGGCACGCGACCGAGCTGCGCACGGCGATTGCACTCGCCGCCGAGTTCGATCGCAAGATCGTCGATCGAGGCCGCCGTGCCGAAGGCGCGCGAGATCGAGGTCGCCGTTCTCGGCAACGACGATCCCGAGGCGTCGTTGCCCGGCGAGATCATTCCCGGACGCGAGTTCTACGACTACGAAGCCAAGTACCTCGACGGCGGATCGCGCGAAGTGATTCCCGCGGTGCTGCCGCCGGCGCTCGCCGAAGAAATTCGCGCGCTCGCGATCAAGGCGTTCAAGTCGCTCGACTGCGCCGGCATGGCGCGCGTCGACTTTCTGCTCGCCGGCGACAGCGGCGCGCTCTATCTCAACGAGCTCAACACCATTCCGGGCTTCACGACGATCAGCATGTACTCGAAGATGTGGGCGGCGAGCGGCGTGTCGTACGCACAACTGCTCGATCGATTGATCGCGCTCGCGCTCGAACGTCACGCCGAGAAACAAACGCTCCGCACGAGCATGTGACGCGATCACGCGACGACGATTTTTTGACTTTTACATGCACATTGTGCTTGACACTGTTGTGCAGAGGTTCATAATCTACATCTGGTATGAGGGTGGCAGACTTAGACCATCCCTAGTGAAGCCCAGCTGAAGAGTTGGACTCACTCTTCCGAGTCTGCACGCAGATTCGGAAGCTGCCCCGAAGCGGCGGGCGCCGACATCGGGTGAGCGTGCCAGGCGGCAGCCACCGCGATGCGCGTGAGCGCTCTCGCAGTATCCCAACATGAAGGGGGGGATAACAGACAATGGCGAAGAAAGCCAAGGGCGGGAAGAAGAAGGCCGGCAAGAAGCGTTAAGCTGACCTCACCCGTCGATAAAAGGGGGCGGCCGTCGCCCCCTTTTCAATTTCTCCCCACCTGCACGTCGCACCCTGCCCGACGCACCTCGCACCGCGCTATCGATTGGTCATCGTGACGCCGTCCCAGACGCGAACCTGCCGAATGACGTCCCACTGCTGAATCTTGTCCACCACGTCCATGCCGGCGATCACCTGACCGAACACCGTGTATTTCGCATCGAGGTGCGGCTGCGGCGAGTGGGTGATGAAGTACTGGCTGCCGCCGGTGTCCGGCCATGGATCGAGCGCCATGCCGACTGTGCCACGCAGATACGGCCGCTCGTTGAACTCGTCGCGGATCGTGTAGCCCGGTCCGCCTTCGCCGTCGCCGCGCGGATCGCCGTCCTGCATCACGAAGTCGGGAACCACGCGGTGCACGCTCAGGCCGTTGAAATAGCCCTTGAGCGCAAGGCTGATGAAATTCTGTGTCGTCAGCGGCGCTTCGTTCACCGCGAGCTCAATCTGAATCGTGCCGCGATCGGTGTCGAGGTACACCTGGGTCGACACCGGCGGCGAGACCAGCTTCGGCGAGGTGTAGAGATCGGCCGGCACCGTCGTCGGCGCGGGTCGGATGAGCGCGTCTGCGTCGGCCGCCGCGGATGGATCGATCTGCTTCAACAGCATCGCCGCGCGGACCCGCACGGCCCAGTCCTTGTCCGTGAAGGCGCGCTTCAGCACCGGAATCGCCGAGGCCGGATCGTATTTCGCCAGCGCCGCCAGCGCCGCCGCACGCGCGCCGTAGTTGGGGTCGCGCTGGCCGAAGTCGTAGGCCTCCGTCAGCGCCACGGCGGTGCCCGGCGGTTTCAACTCGCCGAGAGCCGTCGCCGCCGCCGCCCGCACCACCGCATCGTCGGCCTTGAGGTGCGCGATCATGACCGTGGCCGCGTTCGGCGCTTTCAGCTTCACGAGGGAAGCAAATACCGCCGGCAACACGCGCTGATCGCTGTCGTCCAGCATCAGTTCGAGGCGCGGCAGGCCGGATTCGGGAGTCAGACCGCCGAGCAGCGACGCCAGCGTCGAGCGCACCTGCCAGTGCGTGTCGGGGTCGAGACCGGAGAGGAGAATCACGAAGCTCTCGCTGTCGAAGTTCGAGAGCGAGCGCAACGCGGCGCTGCGGATCGCCGGGCTCGGATCGGCGAGCACGTCGATGAGCGCATCGGACACCGCCGGCACGTGGACGCCGCCGATGGCGCCGACCACCTCGAGCCGGACCGTCGGATCGACGGTGGCGTCGTTCATCATCCGCATCAGCGGCTCGGCGGCCGACGGATCGCCGATCCGTCCGAGCGCGCGGATCGTTTCGACGAGCACGTTGCGGTCGCCGCTCGAGAGAAGTGGCATCAAGACGGGAAGCGCCGCGCGATCCTTGAGTGCGGCCAGACCCTTGACGGCAAACGCGCGCGTGTACGGGTTCGGATCCCTGGCCAGCGTCATCAGCGCCGGCAGCGCGGCCGGGTTTTCGAGGCGCTGCAGCGCAAACGCCACCGGCCACCACTTCGCGCGAGGCTCGGCCGAGCCGTCGAGCACGCGCCGACGCCAACGGGCCGTACGCCTTCAGCCGGACGAGCGCGAAGATTGCCAGGCGACACGCTGACGAAGGCGTATCGCGACGCACGTCGTCATCGTCGCCGGGAACCTGCGCGAACGTGGTCGACTGCACAATCCGGGCGACGAAGCGTCCGAGGGCAGCCGCCGCTGCGGGATCGCCGATCAGGCCGAGCGCCTCGGCGGCGCTCCCCTGAACGATCGCCGCCGGATCGTCGAGCAACGCGATCAACGGATCAGCGGCGCGCTTATCGCCGAGCAGACCGAGCGCGAACGCCGCCATCTGCCGGACTTCTGCGTCGGTGTCCGCGAGGGCTTCGATCAGCGGCGGAACGCCCTCGGCCAGGCCGACGTGGCCGATCGCCAGCGCCGCGCGGCGACGCACGCGCGCCTCCTCGTCCGACAGCAGGCGGACGAGATCGGGCGGCAGCGTCGCCGGTGCGGCTGCGGCAGGCTGTCCACTGGCAGTCGCGGCGGCCGGCGGAGGCGGTGCCAGCAGCGGACCCGGATCGCGAAGCATCCGCTGATCCTCGAGACGCAGCATCCACCCCATCTTCTGCTCGAAACTCGGTCCGGCCGGCTTGACCGGCGCCAGCGGAGCTGGCGGCGCCGAGGCGCACGCTGACGCGACCACCACCAACAGCACGACGGCAGTGCGTTTCATCGCGGTCATGGATGCTTCTCTCGCGGGCCGGACCACGTCAGGAATTGACTCCGGCGACAGACGCGGGCAGCGCCAGCCGGCGGATCGTGGCGCGGTCGACGCGATCGAAGTCGATCGCAACGCCGAGGCCAGGACCATCGGGCACTGCGATGGTGCCGTCGGCGGCAACCTCGATCGGTGGATCGATCAGGTCAGGGTTGAAGTAGCGCTTGCTCGCGGCGATGTCGCCGGGCAGCGTGAAGTTCGGCAGCGTCGATAGATGGATGTTGGCGGCGCGACCGATGCCGGACTCGAGCATCCCGCCGTGCCAGACCGGAATGCCGTGGGCCGCGCACAGGTCGTGCAGCCGAATCGACTCGGCGAAGCCGCCGACGCGACCCGGCTTGATGTTGATGATGCGGCAGGCGCCAGCGGCGATCGCGCCCTCGGCGGCCTGAACGGTCTTGATCGACTCGTCGAGGCAGATCGGCGTCTTCAACCGGCGCTGCAGCACGGCATGATTGGCGATGTCGTCGTAGTCGAGCGGCTGCTCGATCATCATCAGATCGAACCGATCGAGTCTGGCGAGGTGCTCCACGTCCGCGAGCGTGTAGGCGGCGTTGGCATCCACCATCAGCGGCACGTCGCCGACGCAGGCGTGCGCCGTTTCCACCGCGTCAAGGTCCCAGCCCGGCTTGATCTTGATTTTGATCCGCCGATAGCCGGCGGCCAGCTCGCGCGTCACCGCGGCCGCCAGCTCGGGCAGCGAATCCTGAATCCCGATCGATACGCCCGACACGATCCGGTCCCGGTTGCCGCCCAGCACCCGGCTGAGCGGTACGCCCTGCTGTCTCGCGTAGAGATCCCACACCGCCATCTCGACCGCGGCCTTCGCCATGTTGTGGCCGCGAATCGGCTTCAGCGCGGCGAACAGATCGCGCGGGTGCGCGAACGTGGTGCCGACCACCCGCGGCGCGACGAACTCCTCGATGATGTGCCACGCGGTCGCGTTGGTTTCAGCGCTGTAGTACGGATCCTGATCGGCCACGCACTCGCCGTAACCGGCCACGCCGTCACCATCCACCCGCACGATGATGAAGTGTTTGTCGTAGATGCGGCCGAAGCTGGTTTCGAAGAAGTGGACGAGCGGGAGCTGCACGAGACGGAGCTCCAGACGTTCGATCTTCACCGCGCGATGATATCATCGGCCCGCCTTGCCGTTCCGCTACATCGCGATCGAAGGGCCGATCGGCGCCGGTAAAACTGCTCTGGCCGAGCGCCTCGGCACGCGGCTCGACGCGACGGTCGTGCTCGAGGAAACCGAGAATCCGTTTCTCGCCGATTTCTACGCCGATCGTCCCGGCGCCGCGCTCCAGGCCCAGTTGTTCTACCTGCTCGGCCGCCATCGTCAGCAGACCGCGCTGCGCCAGGCCGATCTTTTCAGCCAGACCACGATCTGCGATTACGTGTTCGACAAGGACAAGATCTTCGCGTATCTCAACCTCGACGACAACGAGCTGTTCATCTACCAGCGGCTCTACGAGCTATTGGCGCGCGACGTCGCTGCCGCCCGATCTCGTCGTCTACCTGCAGACGCCGACCGACGTGCTGCTGCGCCGGGTCCACAGCCGGCGCATGGACGCGGAAGCGGTGGCATTCCAGCCCGACGATGACTACCTGCGGGAGTTGAACGAGGCGTATCACCACTTCTTCTTTCACTACACCACGACACCGCTGCTGGTGGTCGAAACCTCGCAGTTCGATTCCGACGCGAGCGACGAAGCGCTCGACGATCTGATCAAGCAGATCCGCGCCATGGGACCTGGCACGCGGTATTACGTGCCGCGGACGAAGTAGGATTGTTGCGAGGTGCGAGGTGCGAGGTGCGACGCGAATCCGACGTAAATCTGAAATCTGCATTCTGAAATCTGAAATGCTAAGCTCGTACTGATGGCCTGGTTCAAGAAGACCCGGAAGCCGATGGCCTCGGCGGCGAAAGAGAAGCCGAGCCGGGTGCCGGAAGGACTCTGGGTGAAGTGCCCCGGCTGCTCGCAGGTGATCTACAACAAGGATCTCGCAGCCAACCTCAGCGTGTGCCCCAAGTGCGCGCACCACTTCCGGCTGACGGCGGCGCAGCGTCTGCAGATGCTCTTCGACGGTCCCTGGACCGAGCACGACCAGGATCTGGTCTCGACCGATCCGCTCGCGTTCACCGACACCAAGTCCTATCAGAGCCGCCTCAAGGCCAGCGTCGAAAGCACCGGACTGAAGGACGCGGTGATCATCGCGACCGGCGCGATCGACGGGATCGTCACCGTCGGTCGCGTCGATGGAATACCGGCTTCATCGGCGGCAGCATGGGCGTCGTGGTCGGCGAGAAGATTACCCGCGCGCATCGAGCGCGCGATCGCCGGACGGATGCCGGTCGTCATCGTCGCCTGCTCGGGCGGCGCACGCATGATGGAAGGCGCGCTGTCGCTGATGCAGCTGGCGAAGATCTGCGGCGGCGCTGGCCCGGCTCGATCGCGCCCGGCTGCCGTTCATCTCCGTGCTGACCGATCCGACCACCGGTGGCGTCACCGCCAGCTTCGCCATGCTCGGCGATCTCAACATCGCCGAGCCCAAGGCGCTGATCGGTTTCGCCGGCCCGCGCGTCATCGAGCAGACCATCCGCCAGAAGCTGCCGGAGGGATTCCAGCGCAGCGAGTTCCTGCTCGACAAAGGCATGCTGGATCTCGTGGTCGATCGCCGCGAGATGAAGACCGTGATCGCCGGACGCACTGCGATTCATGGGCGCCGTCGGTACGCCCCCGGTCAAGGCGATCCCGCCCGCTGAAAACGCCGCGCCGGTGGTCCCGGCCACGCCGGCGACGCCGACGTAAGTTGGATCCGCTCCAGTATCTCTTCGGCCTCGAACAATTCGGGATCAAGTTCGGCCTCGAGAACATCTCCGCCATCGTCGCCCGGCTCGGCCATCCCGAGCGGACGTTCAGATGCGTGCACATCGCCGGGACCAACGGCAAGGGGTCGGTGACCGCGATGGTGGACGCGGCGCTCCGTGCCGCCGGTCATCGCTCGGCGCGCTACACCTCGCCTCATCTCGTCGATCTCGACGGAGCGTTTCGTCATCGACGGACGCCCGGTCGATCACGACGCGTTGGTCGCTGCCGTGACCGACGTCCGCGATGCCATCGACAGCCTGCGCGCCGACGGCGGCCTCGAGGTTCAGCCGACGTTTTTCGAGGTGACGACCGCGGTCGCGTTCGAGCTGTTCCGCCGCGCGCGGGTGGATGTGGCGGTGATCGAAGTCGGCCTCGGCGGCCGCCTCGACGCCACCAACGTGGTGTTGCCCGTCGCCACCGCGATCGTCTCGATTGGATTCGATCATCAGGCCTATCTCGGCCGGAACGCTTCGAGAGATCGCCTTCGAGAAGGCGGGCATCATCAAACCCGGGGTGCCGGTCGTGATCGGCCATCTGGAGCCAGAAGCGTTCGAGGCGATCGCAGCGGTGGCGCACGAGCGGAACGCCGAGCTGGTCGAAACCGCCGCCACCGACCTGGACGGTGTTGCGGTCGGCCTCGCGGGCGCGCATCAGCGCGGCAACGCTGCCGTCGCGCTGCGCCTGCTGACACTGCTGGACGGCCTCGGCATTTCGGTGCCGCCGAGGGCAATCGCGGACGGTCTGGCTCACACCGATTGGCCGGGGCGTCTCGATCGACGCCGTCTTCCAGACGGACGCGAGGCGCTGCTCGATGCCGCGCACAATCCGGCCGGCGCCGCCGCGCTCGCGTCCTACCTTCTTGAACAGAACGAAGTGCCGCGGCCGCTGGTGTTCGCCGCGATGCGCGATAAGGATGTCGACGGGATGTTCGCAGCGCTGCTGCCGTCAGTGAGTCATCTGGTGATCACCCGGGCCTCGAACACGCGCTCGGCCGAACCCGCCGCTCTGGCTGAGGTCGCCCGTGCCATCGCGCCCGGACTGTCGATCACGATCGAAGCGTCGCTCGACCACGCGCTGGCGATCGCGTGGCGGCTGTCGCCGCGCATTGTCGTCGCCGGATCGATTTTCCTGCTCGGGGACGTCCTGAAGCGTCTGCGTGCCTCGTGATACGCTTCGATACCCGGTCCCCGTACATGGTCAGAGCGTGCTTCCGCATTCTCAGCGTCTGCGCCCTGGCGCTGCGCGCGGTATCCGCCGGCGCTCAACAACCGGCTCCCGCCGCTCCTCAGAGCGAGACGCAAATCAGCGACTCGATCGAGCGCATCAGCGAGACGCACATCAAGCGCATCGGCAACGTCGAGATTCACCGGCCTGACGGCCTGGCCATTCACGCCGACTCCGCCGAGATGTTCCAGGACGAACATCGCGCCATTCTCATCGGCAACGTGCTGTTCGCGCAGGGCGACAACCGGATCACGGCTGAACGCGCCGAGATCAACACCGAGACCGGCCTCGGCACGTTTTACAACGCCTACGGTTTCTCGACCATGAAACCGCCGAAACCGCCGACGCCGCGGCCGGGGGCGATGGCGCCGCCGCCGATGGTGGTCCAGGACAACACGGTCTATTTCTTCGGCGACGTGATCGAGAAGGTGGCGCCGAAGAAATACAAGATCACCAAGGGCGGTTTTTCGACCTGCGTGCAGCCGACGCCGCGCTGGGATCTGCACGCCGATACCGTGCTCCTCAACGTCGACCACTACACCGTGCTCAAGAACGCGATTCTCGAGGTCAAGGGCGTGCCGCTGTTCTATCTGCCGGTCCTCTATTACCCGACCAAGAAGGACCAGCGGACCACCGGTCTGCTGATTCCGGCGTTCGGCACGTCGACGTTGACCGGCACGTCGCTGCACAACGCGTTCTTCTGGGCGATCAACCGCAGCCAGGACGCGACCTTCTATCACGACTGGTTTTCGAAAACCGGACAGGGCGGCGGCAGCGAGTACCGTTACAACTACGGCCCCGGCGAGAACGGCAACATCCGCGCCTATTACCTGGATCAAAAGGCGGTGGACTACAGCGCCGACGGTGGTACGCAGGTGGACGCCAACCAGAGTTTCGAGATTCGCGGCAGTGCCACCCAGCAGCTGCCCGGCCACATGCAGGCCCGCGCCAACGTCAACTACTTCTCCAGCATCCAGACCTCACAGACCTTCAACACCAACATCTACGACAGCTCGCGCAACGAACGCACCTTCGGCGCCAACGTCGTCGGCGCCTGGGGCTCGTACACGATGAACGCCACGGTCGAGCACGACGAGTACTTCTACTCGCAGACCCAGTCTGCGCTGTCCGGGAGCTGGCCGCAGGTCTCGTTCGCGAGAAATGAGCGTCCGATCGGCGATTCGCCGGCGTATTTTTCGGTCGGGGTCGACTTCGCCCGACTGCTGCGCGAGAGCAAGGACGAGGTCGCCGGGCAGCGTGGATTCCGGCCTTGGCCGGGTCAACGTCGCCCCGCAGCTGCGCTACCCGTTCAAGAAGTGGCAGTGGTTCACCGTCAACTCGACGCTCGGCTGGCGCGACACCTACTACACGCGCAGCCTCGATCCGAATCGACCCGTCGATTCCAGTGGACGTCCCGATCAACCGGCAGTTCTTCACCGTGCAGTCGCAGATTACCGGGCCGGTGTTCAATCGCGTGTGGGACACGCCGGACAATGGCTACGCTGAGAAGTTCAAGCACACCGATCGAACCGTTCCTGAACGTCATGTACACGTCGGGCATCAACGACATCGGACAGCATCATCCAGTTCGACGGCATCGACTCGGCGGTGGCCGGCACGCAGCTGACCTACGGATTGAACAACCGCTTCTTCGCCAAGCGGTCTCAGGCGCCCGGCGCCCCGGCGCAGTCGCGCGAAATCATCGACGTTTCGCTGACCCAGTCCTACTACACCAACCCGATCGCATCGCAGTACGACCACCAGTACCAGACCACCGGGCTGACGCGCGCCGACCAACTACTCGCCGATCGCGCTGAGCATCCGCGCGCTGCCGACCAACGACTTCAACGCGACGGTCAGCGCGGAAATCGATTCACACTACCTCGAACTGCGCACGATGTCGGTGCAGGGCAGCTACACCTGGACCAGCCGGTTCCAGACCACCGTCGGCTGGAGCAAGAAGGCCTTCATCGCCGGGCTGCCCGGCTTCGACGACCCGTCCCTCCTCGACCACTACATCAACACCGTCGTTCAACGCACACACCGCCGACAACAAGGTCGGCGCGGTCTACACATTCAACTACGATGTGCTCAACTCCCTGATGGTCCAGCAGCAGATTTCGGTCTTCTACAACTCGCAGTGCTGCGGCATCGCGGCGCAGTACCAGACCTACAACTACGGCAGCGACGTCGTTCTCGGCGCTCCCGGCGGACCACCGCTTCTATCTCTCGTTCACGCTCGCCGGCCTCGGCAACTTCTCGCCCTTCAACGGGGCGCTCAGCGGCACGCCGCGGTAATCGCTGCACGATGTCGAGCACGATCCTCGTCACCGGCGCCGCGGGCTTCGCCGGCAGCCATCTGCTCGACCTCCTCGCCGCCGACCGAGCGCGGACATCGTCGCCTGGCACCGGCCGGGCGACGCGCCGGCGCGCCGGCATTGCCGGGCACGCGATGGGAAGGCGTCGATCTGCTCGACGCCGCGGCGGTGCATGGCTGCGATCGCCAGGATCCGGCCTTCAGCCGTCTATCACTGCGCCGGCGCCGCGCACGTCGGCCGCTCCTGGGATACGACCTGCGAGACGTTGGCGACCAACGTCCGCGCGACGCACTACCTGCTCGACGCACTCGAACGCGACCGACACGCCCGTCCGCGTGATGATTCCGAGCTCCGCCCTGGTCTACGCCCCGTCGAACGATCCGTTGACCGAGGATCATCAACTGCTGCCGGACAGCCCGTACGGGCTGAGCAAGCTGGCGCAGGAAATGCTCGGCGGGCGGACCAACGGCTGCGTTGACGGTCAGCGATCGCCCGTTCGTTCAACCATTTCGGTCCGCGACAGGATCCACAGTTCGTCGCGTCGGGCTTCGCCCGCCGCATCGCCGACATCGAGAAAGGACGCTGCGAGGCGGAGATCGCGGTCGGCAATCTCGAGGCGCAGCGCGACCTCACCGATGTCCGCGACACCGTGCGCGCGTATCAACTGATCCTCGAGCGCGGTCAGGCCGGGCGTCACTACAACGTCTGCTCCGGACGCGCCATCGTGATTCGCCGCCTGCTGGATCTCCTGATCGCCCGCGCTCGCGTGGCGGTCAGAGTCGACCGTGGATCCGGCGCGCTATCGACCGAACGACGCGCGCATGCTGGTCGGCGACGCCGCCCGGATGCGCGACGAGCTGGGATGGACGCCGACGATTCCGCTCGAGCAGACCCTCGACGATCTTCTCGAGTACTGGCGCGCCCAGCCATGAACGTGCTGGTGACGGGCGGAACCGGCTATCTGGGCCGGGCCCTCGTCGAGGCACTCGCGGCGCGCGGGCACGAGCTGGTGATCTTCGGGCGCAGCGCCAGCCGCAGCCGGCTGCCGGGAACGGCGGTGGACGGCGACATCCGCGATCGCGAGGCGCTGGAACGCGCCGCCGCCGGCTGCGACGCGATCTCGCACTCGGCCGCGCTCGTCAGCATCTGGCGCCGGCGATCGGCAGACTTCGACGAGATCAACGTCGGCGGACTCCGCAACGTCATCGACGTCGCCGCGTCGCTGCGGATCCCGCGCATTGTCTACACCTCTTCGTTTCTCGCGCTGCCGCCGTCAGGCCGGAGCGAACCGCTCGAAGCGAACGACTATCAGCGGACCAAGGTCGTGGCCGATCGGCTCGCCGACGCCGCCGTCGCGGCTGGTTGCCCGATGGTTCGCGTCTATCCCGGCGTCCTCTACGGCCCGGGCTCGTTCACCGAAGGGAATCTGGTCGGCCGTCTGATCTCGGATCATCTCAGGCATCGACTGCCGGGCCTGATCGGACCGGAACATCTCTGGTCGTACGCGTATCTGGACGATGTCGCGGCCGGAGCGGCGGCGGCGATCGAACGCGGCCGTGTCGGTGCGCGTTACGCGCTCGGCGGAGAAAACGTCCCGCAGTCAGCGCGTGTTCGAGATCGTCGCGGCGCTGACCGGACGCGACACGCCGTGGCGAATTCCGTTTGCGCTCGCGCGCGCGCTCGGGCGAGTCGAGGAATGGCGGGCGACCGTGGCCGGCGGCACGCCGCTCGTGACCAGGGGCGCGGTGGACATTTTCAGCTACGACTGGCCGCTCGACAGCACCGAGGCGATCCGGCGAGCTCGACTACCGGATCACGCCGCTCGAGGAAGGCATACGACGCACAGTGGCATCGATCGCGGGCGCGGCCGCGCGCGGCAAGGACGCCGGCGCGTGACCGGCTACTCCGAACGCGCGCGTCAATGGATCCACATCGGGTCGGTCTCGTTCGCGTTGCTGCTGCGCGTGCTCACCTGGTGGCAGGCCGCGGCGCTGGCACTGTCCGCGCTCGTGTTCAACCTGCTCGTCCTGCCGCGGGTCGGCGGCCGCCGGCTGTATCGTCCGGTCGACGAAGCGCGCGGCTTCCCGCTCGGCATTCTGCTTTATCCGCTGGCGGTGCTCGGTCTGGTGCTGGCGTTTCCGTCGCGACTGGACATCGCCGCGGCCGGCATGGGGAATCCTCGCGCTCGGCGACGGCGCCGCAACGCTCGTCGGCCGCCGGATCGCGGCGTCGAATTCGGTCGTCTTCTCGCGTGCCACGGCGACCTCCGCGGTCGTCGGTCGGCCGCTTCCATGGAATCGCGAGAAAAGCGTCGCCGGAACGTTGGCGTTCATCGTCTTTGGTGGCCTGGGATCGGTCGCGCTCGAACTGTGGACGCGACCGGCGATCGCGCCGATGCCGTCGCTGACGTTCGCGATCGTCGCGCCGCTCGCCGCGACGATGGCCGCGGCACTGGTCGAGTCGATCCCGATCCGCCTCGACGACAACATCTCTGTTCCCTTCTCCGCGGGCGTCGTGATGTGGCTCGGCAGCCTGATGGACCGCGCGTCGATCGGCGCATCGGCAACCGCGATGCTCGCCACGCTGCCGTGGGCAGTCGTCGCCAACGCTGTCGCGGCCTGGGCGGGTTATCGCGCCCGATCGGTTTCGGTGTCCGGCGCCGTCACTGGCTTCGCGATCGGCGTGATCATCTACGCCGGCGCAGGCGGCGGCGCCTGGGTGCTGCTGATGCTGACCTTTCTGCTGGCGTCGGTGACGTCGCGCCTCGGTCTCGAGCGCAAGACGCTGCTCGGCATCGCCGAGGAGCGCGGCGGACGCCGCGGCGCCGGCAACGCGATCGCCAACTGCGGCGTCGCGGTGCTGGCGGCCGTCGCCGCCGTGACGACACCGTATGCCGCCACCGCCTCGATCGCACTGGTCGCCGCGTTGACCGCCGGCGGCAGCGACACCGTCGCCAGCGAAATCGGCAAGGCGTGGGGACGCTCGACGTTTCTCGTCACCAGCCTCGAGGCGGGTCCCGCCGGGAACGCCTGGAGCGATGTCGCTCGAAGGGACGGCGGCCGGACTGGTGGCGGCGCTCGCGCTCGCGGCCGCCGGCGTGGCGGCCGGGCTGGCGCCGGCGTCATGGATCGTGGCGATCGTGGTCGGAGCGACGATGGGGGCGCTGGTCGAAAGCGCGCTTGGCGCGACGCTCGAAGGACCGGGTATTCTCAACAACGACATGCTCAACTTCATCAACACCGCGGTGGCCGCCGCCGTCACCGTGGCGATTGCGTGAAGATCCGCGCCTACATCGATCTCGGACGACCGTTCACGCTGGTCGCGCCGGCGCTGGGTTTCATCTCGGGCGCGCTGACCGCAGTCGGCGCGGCGCCTCGCGAAGCATGGGCGCCGTCGCTGCTCGTGGCGCCGATCATCGGCGCGGCGATGGCGGCGCTGCTCAACGCCGGCAACAACGCACTGAACCAGATCTACGACCTCGACATCGATCGCGTCAACAAGCCGAAGCGGCCGCTGCCAAGCGGACGCCTCACGATCGCCGCAGGTGTGGACGTTCACGGTCGTGACCTACGCCGCGGCGCTTGCGCTCGCCTGGCTGGTCGCGCCGGGCGGCCGCCACGAGTGCTTCTGGCTGGTCGCCGGCGGCGGTCGTCTTCACCTACATCTACTCGGTGCCGCCGCTGCGCACCAAGCGGCTCGGCATCTGGGCGAACGTGACGATCGCGATCCCGCGCGGCATGCTGCTGAAAGTGGCCGGGTGGTCGTCGGTCAAGACGATCGTCGGCGTCGAGCCGTGGTACATCGGCGCCATCTTCGGACTGTTTCTGCTGGGCGCCACGACGACCAAGGACTTTGCCGACATGGAAGGCGATCGACAGGGCGGATGCCGCACGCTGCCGATTCAGTACGGCGTGCGTCGCGCGGCGTGGATGATTTCACCGTCGTTTGTCATCCCGTTCGTGATGATCGCGCTCGGCGCGTGGCTGGGAGTACTGACCGGCAACTTCTGGCTGCTCCAGCTGCTCGGCCTGGTGATGACCTGCTACGGCCTCTACGTCTGCTACCTGATGCTCCGGCGGCCCGAGGATCTCGCGGTCGAGGAAAACCACGTCTCGTGGGCGCACATGTACCGGATGATGTTCGTCGCGCAGATCGGCTTCGCCCTGGCCTACCTGCTGTAGCCGCCGGCGTCAAGAAATCATCGCCTCCGGCGCGGGAATGCGATATGGTACGAGACAGTTCTGACAGTGTTTGCAGAGGGTGAACGATGACAGGTAAGACGTTGAAGCCGTTGCTGGCCGCGCTGATCGCCGCAGTGGCGATGTGTTCGAGCGCGGAAGCGGCGACCAAGAAGCCGGTGCATCCTCGCGCCAAGCACTCCTCCCGTGTGTCCACCGGCGCGGCGGCATCCGGCAGTTCAGCTACGGCCAAACCGTCGGGATCGAAAGCGAAAAGCGGCGCTACCGGAGGCACGACAGCAGGCAAGCCCGCGCCGAAAACGCAAGCCGCGCAAAGCGTCCTCCCAGCACCAAACCACGCTGAATTCGTCGCCGCTTGACACCGGGCACCTCCGGGCCGGATGATAGGCGAAACAAAGGCGAACTGCCTGCGTTTCCCTGAGAGTTCGGCCCCATGGCTTCCTTCCCGCTGCTCTTCGACCTCGGCTCGACCAGACCGACGACGCGCGAGGTCGCCAGAACCGTCAAGGCCGGCGGCACCGCGGCTCTGACCGAGGCCGACCGTCGCGCCGACGACGCGCGCTATCAGGAAGTCACGTGCCGATCGGCGCTGAACCGCGTCGAGGGCATGCCGTTCAAGTGGACGCTGAATCCCGTATCGCGGCTGCACGCACGGCTGCCACTACTGCTTCGCGCGCCGCTATCACGTCCAGTTCGAGATGAACACCGACGATGAGTTCGCGTCGGTGATTCTGGTGAAGCACAACCTGGCCGCGGTTCTCGCGCGCGAGCTGGATCGACCGTCATGGGTACGGCGAACAGGTCGCGGTCGGGACGGCGACCGATCCGTATCAGCCGATCGAAGGGCACTACACGCTGACGCGCCAGGCGATCGCAGGCGCTGACCCGCGCGAAGACGCCGATCGGCCTCATCACCAAGGGTCCGATGATCGTCCGCGACCTCGACGTGCTCGTCGAGCACGGGCGCGCCGCCCGCTCGGCCGTCTACATGAGCGTGCCGACCGTTGACGAGGACGCCTGGCGGCAGCTCGAGCCCGGCACCGCGCATCCGCTGCAGCGCCTGCGCGCGGTGCGGCAGCTTGCCGACGCCGGCGTCAACGTCGGCGTCCTGATGGCGCCGATCGTCCCGGGCTTCTCCTCGTCACGCAGCAAGATCGAACGCACCATCAAGGCGATCGCCGATCACGGCGCCCGCTTCGTCGGCTGCAACGTGATGTACCTGCAGGACGGCACGCGGACGCACTTCATGAGGTTCATCGAGCGCGAGTTCCCGGCGATGACTGCCGCGATTCGAAAAGCTCTATCAGGGAAAATATCCGCCGCCGTCGTACCGGAAGGAAGTTCAGGGCATGGTCCGGACGCTGCAGGATCGCTACGGCCTGGCGCCGCGCAAGCAGGTCGGCCGCGGAAGCGCCGCCGGAACACACCGAGGCCGAGCAGGTCGGTTTCGCGTGGTGAGGAAGAGGTCCGCCTGAAGGCGGACACGACAGCATCGCTACGTCAAGTCGCCGAGCGCCAGCGCATGACTCGCCGTCGCAACGGTCGCAACCCCAGGCTCCACGAGGATGTGGCCGTCCACCACCTTGACGTCGAAGTGCGAGCCGTCCTTCCACCGCGCGCTGATCGGCAGCTTGATCTGCTCGTCGATCACGCGCTTCAGGATGCGCGCGCCAAACGCCAGGCTGTAGCCCTTCGCCACCACCATCTCGAGCGCCGCGTCTTCCACCGCCATCGTCTTCCCCGCCCGCGCCATCATCGTCGTCACCTGTTGCAGATAGTGCTTCGCGATCTCGCGGACTTCGTCGTGGGTGAGCGGCGCGAACAGGACGACTTCGTCGATGCGATTGCGGAACTCCGGCGGGAAAGCGCCGCTCGAGCTCGCGCATCACTTCGACCTCCACCTGATCGGCGCCGATCGTCTTCTGCAGGAATCCCAGCGGGCTGGTCAGCTTTCTGAAGCTGCTCAGCGCCGAGGTTCGACGTCATGATCACGATCGCGTCGCTCAGATAGACACGCTTGCCGCGGCCGTCGGTCAGCCAGCCTTCGTCGAAGGCCTGCAGAAACAGGTGCAGCGCGTTCGGGACTCGCCTTCTCGACCTCGTCGAGCAGGACGACGCAGTAGGGATTGTCCTTCAGCTGATTGGTCAGCACGCCGCCGCGCTCGCTGCCGACGATGCCGCGAGGCATGCCGATCAGTTTGTCGACGGAGACCGCGCCGTCCTGGTACTCCGACATGTCGACGCGGATCATCTTCTTTTCGTCGCCGAACAGGAATTCGGCGACCGCCTTCGCGAGCTCGGTCTTGCCGACGCCGGTCGGACCGAGAAACAGCAGCACGCCGTCGGGTCGATCGAAGCCGTCCTTCAACGGGCCCTTGTTCAGCACCAGGCGGCGCGCCACCGCGTCGATCGCCTTGCGTTGGCCGACCACGCGCTGCTGCAGCCTGGTTTCGATGTCCTTGAAGCGCTCGGTCACGTCGCGGAAGACCATGTCCTCGGGAATCTGCGCCACGTGCGAGATCACCGCGACCACGTCCTCGGCCCGCACTTCGCGGCGACGGTCGATCTCCGAGCGCACCGCCGCCGTGTCCAGCCAGCCGATGACCTTGTCGGGCAGGTGCAGATGTCGCATGTAGCGCGGCGCCAGGTCGAGCGCGGCGTCGATCGCTTCGTCGAGCACTCGGACCGAGTAGTTGCGCTCGAGACGCGGACGCAGGCTGTAGAGAATCCGCCGCGTTTCCTCGATGCTCGGCTCGTTGACCACGACGCACCGGAAACGCCGCGCCAGCGCCTCGTCCTCCTGGATGTACTCCTTGTATTCGCTCAGGGTGGTGGCCGCGATCATCCGGATCTCGCCGCGCGCCAGCACCGACTTGAAGATGTTCGCGGCGTCGGACGGTGCGCCGAGCGCCGAGCCGGCGCCGACCATCGTATGCGCCTCGTCCACGAACAGGATCAGGTTCGGCCGTTCCTTGATCTCGCGGATGACGTTCTGGATTCGATCCTCGAACATGCCGCGCAGCATCGTGCCGGCGACCATCGAGTTCATCTGCAGGTTGACCACCTGACAGTCGCGCAGGCGCACTGGGACGGTCTCGGGCTCGAACTCGATCCGGTGCGCCAGGCCTTCGGCAATCGCGGTCTTGCCGACTCCTGGTTCGCCGACCAGCATCACCGAGTTGGCGCGCTCGCGATGACAGAGGATCTCGAGCACCTGCTGAATCTCCGTGTCGCGACCGAACACCGGCGGCAACTTTTCCTGCCGCGCCAGCAGGTTCAGGTTGGTCGCAAAATGCTTGAGGAACGCCGGCAGCTCGAAGCGCTTCTTCAGCCGCTCCTCCCGCAGTTCCAGGTCGCGCATCCGGCTGTTCAGCCGCGTCATCACCAGGTCGGGCTCGACACCGTTCCGCCGGAGAATGGATCCTGACACGCCCTGCGTTTCCTCGAACAAGGCAGAAAACAGGTCGATGCTTTCGACCAGCTGGCGCCCGGCGCGGTTGGCGTGATGAAGCGCCAGCTTGAGGACGAGCTTGGTCGCCGGCGATACACGGAGATCGTGGCCCTCGAACGACCGCATCGTCTGGAGATATTCCTCCAGCGCCTGCAAAACGACGTGCGGGTTGAGATCAACGTCGCGCATGACCCCGGCAAAGGTGTCCCACTCGACCTGGGTAAACGCCAGAAACAGATGTTCGTTGGTGAGCACCGCATGATCGCGGCGCCGCGCTTCCTCAAATGCTCGATCGACGATACGCTGCGCGGATTCGCCAATCTTGCTCGGTGCGATATCGAGATCTTCCACGTGCACGGCGGCCTCCGTCGATATGAGAGGCAGCAAGACGTACGCCAGCGGTCAGCGTGGTTCCGCGACCACAGTCGCCGCCTCGGCGAACGCGCCGACGCGCAAGCTCGACCGCTACGAGCGGAGGAGCGCCTGAATCCGCTGCTCGGTCGGCGGATGGGTGCTGAAAAGTCCCAGCAGCGCGGATGGATTGAATGGTTTGATGATGAACATATGCGCCGTCGCGGGACTCGCGTCGAGCGGCACGACCTTCGACGCCGCTTCGATCTTCTTCAGCGCGCTGACCAACCCGAGCGGTCCACCGGCCATGGCCGCGCCGCCGGCGTCGGCGTCGTACTCGCGCGACCTCGAGATTGCCGCCTGAATTAGCACCGCCGCAATCGGCGCGAGGACGATGGTCGCGATCATCGCCACCGGGCTCCCACCTTCCCGGTCGTCGCGGCTCCCGCCGAAAAACATCGCGAAACGCGACACCATCATGATCGCGCCGGCCAGCGTCGCGGCGATCGAGCTGATCAGGATGTCGCGGTGCTTGACGTGCGACAACTCGTGCGCCAGGACACCTTCGAGCTCGTGATCGTCGAGGATCTGCAGGATGCCCGCGGTCGCGGCGACCGCCGCGTGGTTCGGATTGCGTCCGGTGGCGAACGCGTTCGGCGACGGATCCGGAATCACGTAGCAGCGCGGCATCGGCAGGTTCGGCGCTCTGTGCGAGGCGCGCCACTGTCTGATACAACCGATGACCGGGCCCTACCTCTTCCGCGTTGTACATGCGGAGGACGATCTTGTCCGAGAACCAGTACGAGCCGAAGTTGGTCGCGACCGCGAAGAGAAAGCCAACCGTCATGCCCTGGCCGCCGCCCAGCGCCCCGCCGATGAACATCATCAGCGCGGTGAGAACGCCAAGCAGCAGCGCGGTTTTGAAGACATTAGTCATAGCGATTCAGTCATGGTGCGATCCCAGACGCGCGACAAGTCCGGCGACAAGTGCGGCACGATCGGTCAACCTGGCTATCTCGACGTGTTCGTGGAGGGCGTGAGCGCCGTCGCCGACCGCCCCGAGACCGTCCAGCGTCGGTATCTCCAACGCTGCCGTGAAGTTACCGTCCGACCCGCCGCCGGTGCCGCCTTCGGCCAGATCCTGACCGAGTTCCCGCGCGACATCGCGCGCTTGTTTGTACAGACGCGCAACCAGGTCGGTCCGTTCCAGGGGCGGCCGGTCGAAGCCACCGTCAACGGTGATGGTGGTCCGCTCATCGACGGGACGAAGATCCCGAAACGCCGCCGCCATCTCGGCGGCGGCCGCGACCGTCGGGACCCGGACGTCAACCACCGCGTGGGCCTCGTCGGGAATGACGTTCGATCTGACGCCGCCGGACGTCTGAACGACGTTCACTGATACACCGCGCGACAGATCCTGCAGCGCGTTGATGCGCAGGGTCTGATGCGCCAGCTCCTGAACGGCACTCGCTCCTTTCTGCGGTTCGATGCCGGCGTGCGCGGCGATGCCTCTGATCTGAATCCGATAGCTGCCGCAGCCTTTACGGGCGGTCTTCACGCCCCCGCCCGGCAGCGATGGCTCGAGCACCAGCACCGCATCGCTCCGCCTGGCTTCGTCCTCGATGGCGGCGCGCGACGAGGCGCTGCCCACCTCCTCGTCTGTCGTCCACAGCATGACGATGCGGTGAGACAACGGCGTGCCGGTTTCGAGCAGCGCGCGGGTGGCGAGCAGCGCGATGGCGATGCCCGCCTTCATGTCGAACACACCCGGTCCGTGCAAACGTCCTTCGGATCGACGGAGCGGCATGCGTTGGAGCTGTCCCACCGGCCAGACGGTATCGAAATGACCGAGCAGGAGAATCTGCGAGGCGCCGCAGCCGAATTCCGCGAGCAGATGGTCGCCGCGATCGGGCCTCGTCAGCCGAGTGACGCGGCCGCCTGCCGTTTCCAGCCGCCGCGCCAGCTCCGCGCCACAGCGATCGACCGCGGTCTTGTCGGTGGTTGGCGACTCCAGGGAGACCAGTGCCTCGATCGTCTCGAGCAGCCAATCCTCGTTGGCGCGACAGAAATCACGAAGGCTTATAATCGGGATCATGTTGATGGCGCTCGTTGTCGGGATCGTTTTGCATCTGGGGCCGGCCAGTCCATCGTCATGCGGCCTGTGCGAGCTCCACGTTCACAACACATTCTCGCAGCAGCAGCCGGTCCCGCAGCCGTTTCCCCGTCCCGGCAGCGGCGTGCAGCCGCCGCCCAGCAGGCCGACACCGCCTCCGGCGACGGCGCCGAAACCATCCGCTCCGACCAACGACGCGCAGCCGGCTAAACCGGCGACCGCGACGGCAACCGAAGCGGCGCCAACCGAGGCGATGCTCGGCGTTCCGGTCTTTCCCGGCGCGCAATTCATCCGCTCGTACGACGCTGGGCGCGGCCAGCGCTACTACATCTTCGGCTCGGCGGCGTCGTTTGTCGATCTGGTTTCGTACTACCGCACGATGCTGAAGGACAAAGGGGAGCTGGTCTACGAAGCCCCCGCGACTCACGAGTTCGACGTCGGCAAGTACAACGAGATTACGATGGCGTTCCCGCCGGGGGTCACGATCAAGGATTTCCAGTCGGACATCTCGCAGGGATACCCGAACCCGAAGCCGGGCGGACAGCCCGCGCGATTCCCGACGCTCATTCAGATAGTGCCGGTGGGACGGGAACGCTGAAGATCTAAGGATTTGAAGATTCAAGGACCTTAGGATTTATCTTTCGATCTGATCTTTGAATCTACCTAAGTTCGCCAAGTCGATCGACGCGGCTCGCCCGCCGTTTCTCAAATAAATCCTCAGGTACTCAAATCCACAAATCCACAAATCTTCAGGGCTCGTCAAGAAGTCAGCGAGCATCTACCACCCCCACCATCACGCCCAACGTAAAGGGCGGCACCACGCGGGAGACGCCGACATCGATGCGTCGGTAGCGACGGTATCCCGCCTTCGGTCTCAGCGACAGCGTCGTCTTCACCCACGCTGCGGGATCAGTCAGCTCAATCGTCCCGACCAGTTTGCCATCGTCCCGCACCTCGACTTTCACAGGCGTACCGTTTGGCCCAGGGAAGACAGCTCGCAGCGGTAGCGTCATCTCGGAGGCGTTCGCCGGAATGAAAAACGTGCCGCGGCCGGTCGTCCAGCGGAAGCGCGTCCCCGGCGGATCTTCTTCCCAGGCGCGGAGACCGGACGTGACGTCGCCAATCCATGGCGGATCGTACAAATAGGCGAGACCCGCTGCCGACGCCAACACGATTGCCGCAGCCACGGTCCAGCGGCGGATCATCGGAATTTCAGGAACAGTTCCTGGTACTGCGCCCAGGTCGTGTCTGCCAGCGGAAGGATGCCGAGCCAGTACTGGAACATCTGAGCGACGGAAAGGAACACCACTGCCGCTGAGGCACAAGCGACGATCGGAACTAGCCGACGATGGCGCGAGGTCCACTCGAAGCTGGACGCGATGAACGGCGCCGCGAGCGCGAAGCCGTCCGTGAAGCCGCGGTGGCCGAAGCTGGCGCCGAACTGCCAGACCGCCCAGCTCGCAATCAGGTACGTCTGCAATGCGAACAGGACGACAGCTGGAACCACGAGGGCGCGGGTCTTGCCACGCGCGAGAAACACCCCGGCGACGCTGAGCAGCAGGATCGGCGACCAGAAGAACAGTCCCTTCTGCGTGCTGAACAGCACCGCGACGAGATGCGGCGCGCCGAAGTCGAAGCCCATGTCGTGCGTGTCGTAGGCGCTCACGAACCACCGGCCGGTGATCCACTTGTAGAGCGCGAGTTGCGGCAGCGAAACCAGCAGTCCTGCGACTGACGCGGCCGCGAGCGATCGC
The DNA here is from genome assembly GCA_963711765.1 of uncultured Acidobacteriota bacterium. Taxonomy (GTDB): domain Bacteria; phylum Acidobacteriota; class Vicinamibacteria; order Vicinamibacterales; family CAVVIG01; genus CAVQFC01. The sequence continues at coordinate 684,140 of CAVQFC010000003.1, forward strand.
CAGCGACTCGCCAATTCGCGTACGCGCCCACTGATGTCGCGCCAGTGCACGATGCCGTACAACGGCAGCACCAGCACGAAGATCGCGTTGGTGTGCCGGACGAGGAAATTGAGCCCCGCGATCGCGCCAATCGCGAGCGAACGCCACAGCGTCGGACGGTCCCACCACTCCTGCGACTGCCAGACGAACAGGCTGACCAGAAAGAACGCGTAGGCGTGGCTGAAGACGCTGTCGAATACGCCGTAGTGAAACAGGTTGGTGCCCCAGGTCAGGCAAATCAGCGTCGCGAGCACCACGCCGTCGCTGAACTGCTGGTGTAAAAGACGACGAACAATGGCGAGGCCGAGAAGAAAGTAGACGAGGCCGGCGATCGCGGCGCCGTGCTGGTAGTACAACGAGAACCCGTCGCGCGGCAAGTTCGACCAGCGGCTCAACAGATCGGCGGCGACGAAGAACGGCGCGATCAGCACGGCGGTGCCGATCGGATGCAGGTTCATCAGCCGACCGGTCACCGGCCAGCGGCGGATGCCGGTGAACTCGGGATAGAGGCCGCCGTACCAGTCGTCCTTCAGCTTTTCGAGCGTGACGTCGTGATAGAGGAATGCGGATGGAAGGTAGACGTAATAGCTGTAGCCGTCGGAGCGAATCTGCTGGATCGAGTCGAGGCGGCCGTAGACCGAGATGTATGCCGCCGCCGCCAGCAGCGCAGCGACGGCGACAAAGTGGCGGACGGCGAACGCCATCAGATCTTCACGTAGATGTCCTTGGCCTTCCTGAACTCGACCGACATCTCTTTCATGCCCTGCTCGGCGTAGTCGCGCACCTGCTGCGTCAATTCCATCGAGCAGAACTTCGGCCCGCACATCGAGCAGAAGTGCGCGACCTTGGCGCCGTCGGCGGGAAGGGTCTCGTCGTGATACGACCGTGCGGTGACCGGGTCGATCGCCAGGTTGAACTGATCCTCCCAGCGGAATTCGAATCGCGCCTTCGACAAGGCATCGTCCCACTCGCGCGCGCGGGGATGCCCCTTCGCCAGATCAGCAGCATGCGCCGCGATCTTGTAGGCGATCACACCCGCCTTCACATCGTCGCGATTCGGCAGGCCGAGGTGTTCCTTCGGGGTGACGTAGCACAGCATCGCGCAGCCGTACCAGCCGATCATCGCGGCACCGATCGCGGACGTGATGTGGTCGTACCCTGGAGCGATGTCGGTGGTGAGCGGTCCCAGCGTGTAGAACGGCGCTTCCTTGCACCATTCGAGCTGCTTCTCCATGTTCTCCTTGATGAGATGCATGGGGATGTGGCCTGGGCCCTCGTTCATCACCTGGACGTCGTGTTCCCAGGCGATGGTGTTGAGCTCGCCCTGCGTCTTCAGCTCCGCGAACTGCGCTTCGTCGTTGGCGTCGGCGATCGACCCTGGACGCAGGCCGTCGCCGAGCGAGAACGACACGTCGTAGGCGCGCATGATCTCGCAGATTTCGCGGAAGTGCGTGTAGGTGAAGTTCTCCTGGTGATGCGACAGGCACCACTTGGCCATGATCGAGCCGCCGCGCGACACGATGCCGGTGACGCGACGGGCGGTCATCGGCACGTAACGCAACAGGACGCCGGCGTGCACCGTGAAATAGTCCACGCCCTGCTCGCACTGCTCGATCAGCGTGTCGCGATAGATCTCCCAGGTGAGGTCTTCCGGACGACCGCCGACCTTCTCGAGCGCCTGATAAATCGGTACCGTGCCGATCGGCACCGCGGAGTTGCGAACGATCCACTCGCGGGTTTCGTGGATGTTCTTGCCGGTCGAGAGATCCATCACCGTGTCGGCGCCCCACAGCGTCGCCCACTGCAGCTTGGCGACTTCCTCTTCGATCGACGAGGACACCGCGGAGTTGCCGATGTTGGCGTTGATCTTCACCAGGAAGTTGCGGCCGATGATCATCGGCTCGAGTTCGGTGTGGTTGATGTTGGACGGGATGATGGCGCGTCCGCGCGCCACTTCGTCGCGGACGAAATCAGCCGGCAGTCCCTCGCGGATGGCGATGAACTCCATCTCGGGCGTGATCTCGCCTTTGCGCGCGTAGTGGAGCTGGGTGACGGCCTCGCCCCGTTTCGATGCGGCCCGCCTCGAGGCGACCCACGGCTCGCGCAGCTTCGGCAGGCCGAGCTGTCACATCGTGATCCTGAGGGCCGCTCGTGTCGTACACACGGATCGACGCAGCGCCGTCGGCAATCGCGATCTCGCGCATCGGCACGCGAACCTCCTGCGGGCCGTCGACAAAGACTTTGGTTGAATTGGGAAACGCTGTAGCGAACTCGGACATCTCCGCACTCCCTCCGCCGGTTTCAACCGGATCAGGTTCCAAGGGTTTATCTCAATCCCGATATCCGGGGATACCCCTGGCGGTGTATAGCCACTATAGTTGATCCACTGTTGGACGTCAGCTGGAACGCTCGCCGATCAATGCGCTTCGACTGCGGCAATGTCCGGTAAGAATAATTTCCCCGTGACCGGCTCGGCAGAAGCAGCGCCCCCGCGCAACTGGCTGCCATTTCTATACGCCTTCGCCGCGTACGCCGCGCTCACCGCCCTCATCACCTATCCGCTGATACGGCATCTCGGCTCCACGGTTCCGCACGACCTCGGCGATCCGCTGCTGAGCACGAGCATTCTCTGGTGGAACGCTCACGTCATGCCGCTGACCGAGCGGTGGTGGAACGGCTTCGCCTTTTATCCGGCGCAGGGCATGCTGGCCTTCTCCGATCACCGGCTCGGCGAAAGTTTGCTCGCGAGCCCGCTCCAATGGCTCGGCGCAAGCCCAGTCACGGCGTACAACCTCACGCTGCTGGCAACGTTTCCCTTGTCGGCGATCGCGGCGCACTGGCTGGCATCCGTCCTGACCGGGCGACACGACGCGGCTGCCATCAGCGGCCTGTGCTTTGGCTTCTGTCCGTATCGGTTCGCCCATCTGCCTCATCTCGAACTGCTGGCGGCGTTCGGTATGCCGCTGGCACTCGTCGGCTTGCACCAATATCGGGCGACGCGTCAGCCGCGCTGGCTCGTTGTGTTTTCGCTCGCCCTCATCCTCCAGGGTCTGTGCACGAGCTACTACCTGCTGTTCTTCCTGATCCTGATCGGGCTGTGGATTCTGTGGTTCTGCCGAATCGAAGATGCGCGCGTCGTGGGCGGCATTCTGGCGGCGGGCGCCTGTGCCGGCATCGCGCTGCTGCCAATCGCCCTCGGTTTTTCCCATATTCACGCGCGACACGAGTTCGAGCGATCGCTCCCTGAGATCGTCGATCTGAGCGCCGATCTCACGTCCTACCTCACCGCTCACGCGACATCGACGGTGTGGGGCTGGACCGCAAAGTGGGCAAAACCGGAAGGCGAGCTCTTCCCGGGGGCCACCATCGTACTGCTGACCCTCGTCGGGGTCGTCGCCGGCGTGCGGCGCGACCAGGGCGTCCGCGATCGCGTGGATCGCCTCTCGTGGTGGCTGCTCCCGCTGATCGTGGTGAGCGCCGGGATTGCGTTCTGCGGCTGGCGGTATGCGCCATGGCGGATCGATGTCGGGCCGCTGCGCGTATCGTCCGATGCGCCGTTCAAACCGATGTCGGTCGCAGTGCTGCTGGGTTTTGTGTGGATTGCGATGTCGTCGCGGATGCGTCGGCTGCACGCACGACGTTCGACGTTGGCGTTCTACGTCATTGCCACGGTCGTGCTCGCGGTCTGCAGCCTCGGACCCAAGCCCGCGGTGGCCGGGCACCAGTTCCTGTACGAAGCGCCGTACACCTGGCTGATGCGCGTGCCGATTTTCGGCTCGGTCCGCGCTCCGGCGCGGTTCGGCCTGCTGGTCGTGTTGACGCTGTCGATCAGCGGCGCGTTGGCGTTCTGCCGCTTTCCTCTGCGGCAGGCGGCGCGGCGCGCCCTGGGAGCCCTCCTCGTTCTCGGCATCATCGCCGACAGCTGGATCGCGACACCTGTCCTGCCGGCGCTGCCTGTACTCTGGCCGGCGGCGCGCGCGGACGGCTTCGCCGCAGTGCTCGAGCTACCGGCGGGTGACGTCATGGCGGACATCGCTGCCATGTATCGCGCCATGGACCATCGGCATCCGGTCGTGAACGGCAACAGTGGATTCGAGCCGAGGCACTATTTCACGGTGGAGACGGCGCTGCAGGAACACGATTCGTCGGTGTTCGAAGGTTTCGCAGGATCGGGACGAATGCTCGCGGTCGTCGAACGAAAAGACGACCTCGACGGCAGCTGGGACCGGTTCCTCACGACAACGCCACGCGTGACGCGCCTTGCACCTGACGATGACCGCAGTTTCTACGCTGTTGAGCCGCCGGCAGTAGACGCCGCCATCTGCGACGGCGACACTGTACCGATCGCCGCGATTACGGATAACGACGGCCACGATGCGCTTGCGGTCCTGACGGACCACGATCCGCATACGTGGTGGGCGACCGCCCACGCACAGCGTCCAGGCGACCAACTGCTGCTCGACCTCGGTCGCGTTTTGCACCCGTGCGCGATTTCGGTGGCCGTGGGCGAATTTCGCGTCAGCTACGCCCGCGAACTCATCGTCGAATCGTCAACGGATCGGGTCAACTGGGGCGTGGTCGCGAGGCGACGGATGGCGGGCCCGACGATCAAGGCCGCACTCGACGACCCCAAGTACGTGCCAGTGATCATTCCGCTTTCCGCGGGGGAGGCGCGCTTCATCCGCCTCGGTGTCGGCGAGGCGCATCAGAAGATCGCCTGGCTGGTCACCGACGTCGCCGTCAGGATCGCGCGCTGAGCGCACAGTACACAACAGTTCGGCGCCCATGTTTCCACCTCAGTCGCGCGGGGCTTCCAGGTTGTGTAACGTAGCGATCAGCCGCCGGACTCACGCGAGCTTCCGCAGGATGAAACATTTCAGGTAGTAGGTTTCCGGTACGCCGAGCATCACCGGATGATCGCGGCCCTGCATCCGTTTCTCGAGCACGGTGACGTGCGCCTGCGCATCCACCGCCGCGTCGTATACGATCTCTCCGAACATCGCCTCGTTGACGTTGTACGAGCAGCTGCAGGTGACGAGGGTGCCGCCGGGATTCAGCAGCTTCAACGCGCGGAGATTGATCTCTTTGTAACCGGCCCGGGCATTGGCGACCGCCGCTTTGTTCTTTGCGAAGGCCGGCGGATCGAGCACGATTGTGTCGAATCGTTCGCCGAGGCGATCGAGCCCACGCAGTTCGTCGAACACATTGCCGGCTCTGGCGTCCACCGCGACGCGGTTGCGCGCGGCATTCTGCTTCACCCGGGCGACGGCATCTTCCGACACGTCGAAGGCAATGGTGCTGGTCGCGTGCCGGCCGAGCACCAGCGCGAAGCCGCCGTTGTAGGAAAAGCAATCGAGCAGGCGTCCGTGCGCGTACTGCGCGGCCGCGGCGCGGTTTTCGCGTTGGTCGAGGAACAGGCCGGTCTTCTGCCCGTGACGCACGTCCACGTCGTACTCGATGCCGAGCTCGGTGACCGGAATCGTGTCAGGGACGTCCCCCGCGAGCACGTCGACACGCTGCTCGAGCCCCTCGAGCCCCCGCACCTTGGGATCGTTGCGGGCCAGAATTCCCCGCGGACTGAGCAAATCGTTCAGCGTGGCAACGAGAAACGGCTGCAGCCGGTCCATGCCCTGCGACAGCGTCTGGATCACCAGGCAGTCGCCGTAGCGATCGACGACCAGTGACGGCAAGAGGTCGGCCTCGCCGTGCACCAGACGGTAGGCGGTCGCATCGATGTTGAGCGACGTGCGGAACGCCAGCGCGGCCGCGATGCGATCGCGAATCAGCGCCTCGTTCGCGATCGACTCTCCGTACGACAGCATGCGGAGCGTGATCTGCGATCGATCGCTGAACATCGCAGACCCGAGCGTACGCCCTCGCGGGTTCCGGACCTCGACGATGTCGCCGGCGGCGGCGTGGGCATCGGCGACGTCGGCGCGGTAAATCCACGGATGACCGCCGCGCAACCGCTCCTCGCCACGCGCTGAAATGACCACCGTTGACGCCATGTTTTCAACCGAGAGCGTACAGTACAATCCGGATCGTGCGCATCGCGATCGGGTCCGATCATGCCGGATTCCTGCTCAAGGAACACTTCAAGGAAACGCTGACGCGGCTCGGCCACAGCGTGGACGACCACGGCACCGGCAGCGAGGCGCCGGTCGACTACCCGCCGATCTGCATCGGCGTCGGCCGCGCCGTCGCCGGCGGGAATGCCGATCGCGGCATCGTGCTCGGCGGCAGCGGTCAGGGCGAGCAGATCGCCGCGAACAAGGTGCCCGGCGTGCGGGCGGCGCTCTGCAACGATCTCTATACCGCGCGCCTTTCGCGGCAGCACAACGACGCCAACGTCCTCTCGATGGGCGGCCGCATCGTCGCCTTCGGGCTTGCGGACGAGATTCTCGAGCTCTGGTTGAACACCGCGTTCGAAGGCGGACGCCACCAGCGCCGGATCGATCAAATCACTGAGGCTGAGAGAACTCGATGACCCCACCGATGTGGCGCACGCTCGCCGAGACTGACCCGGAAATCGCCGATTCCATTCGCAACGAGCTGCACCGGCAGAACCACGGCCTCGAGCTGATTGCGTCGGAGAATTTCGTCAGCAAGGCCGTGCTCGAAGCCGCCGGCTCGGTGATGACGAACAAGTACGCCGAAGGCTACCCGGGCAAGCGCTACTACGGCGGCTGCGAGTTCGTTGACGTCGCCGAGCGGGCCGCCATCGCCCGCGCCAAGACGCTGTTCGGCTCCGAGCATGCCAACGTGCAGCCACATTCAGGCGCCCAGGCCAACATGGCGGTGTACCTGACGCTGCTGCAGCCCGGCGACACCGTCCTCGGCATGAACCTCGCGCACGGCGGGCATCTCACGCACGGCCACGCGCTGAATTTCTCCGGCAAGCTCTACACCATCGTGCCCTACGGCGTTCGCCAGGACACCGAGCGCATCGACTACGACGAGCTCGATCGTCTCGCCGACGAGCACAAGCCGAAGATGATCATCGTCGGCGCCAGCGCCTACGCGCGGGTCATCGACTTCGCCCGCATCCGCCAGGCCGCCGATCGCATCGGCGCGAAGATGTTCACGGACATGGCACACATCGCCGGCCTGGTTGCCGCCGGGGTGCATCCGAGCCCTGTTCCCGCACTCGGATTTCGTCACCACCACGACGCACAAGACGCTGCGTGGACCTCGCGGCGGCATGGTGCTCTGTCGCGAGCAGTACGCCAAGGATCTCGACCGAGCGGTGTTTCCCGGCGTCCAGGGTGGACCGTTGATGCACATCATCGCCGCCAAGGCGGTGTGCTTCAAGGAAGCCGCCGAGCCCGGCGTTCGCTGCCTACCAGCGTCAGATCGTCGCCAACGCGCAACGCCTGGCGTCAGCGCTCGTCGCGGCCGGGTTCCGTCTCGTCAGCGGCGGCACCGACAATCACCTGATGCTGGTGGACGTGTTCTCGAAGGGGATCACCGGCAAGGTCGCGGAAGCGGCGCTCGGCAAGGCCGGCATCACCGTCAACAAGAACGCGATTCCGTTCGACAAGAATCCGCCGATGGTGGCCAGCGGCATCCGCGTCGGCACGCCGGCGGTCACGACACGCGGCATGCGCGAGCCCGAGATGGACGTGATCGCCGATCTGCTCAGCCGCGCGCTGCAGACGCCCGAGGACGATCGTGCCCTCGGCATGGTGCGCGCTGAAGTGGAAACGCTGTGCCGGAAGTTCCCCCTGTACCCGGAATAACCGGAGCGGTCTCCGCTGTCTTCGGGCCCGACGGCGCGCTCGCACGCGCGATGCCTGACTTCGAGCCGCGCGCCGGCCAGCTCGAAATGGCGGCGGCGGTCGCGCGTGTCTTCGAGGACGGCGGCGTCCTGCTGGCCGAGGCCGGGACGGGAACGGGAAAGACCCTCGCGTATCTGGTGCCGGCGATTCTCAGCCGCGAGCGCGTGCTCATTTCTACCGGCACGAAGAACCTGCAGGAACAGATCTACTTCAAGGACATCCCGGCGCTGCGCGACGCGCTCGGCATTCCGTTCACGGCGACCTGCATGAAGGGCCGGGCGAACTACCTCTGCCTGCACAAGCTGGATCAACTGAACGACGGCGTCGGTCCGGCGGTCCACGACGTCTTCCTGCCGATGATCCGCGAGTGGTCCACCACGACCGAAGTCGGCGATCGCGCCGAGCTCGCGGACCTGCCCGAGGACCTGGCGTTCTGGAACGACGTATCGGCAACCGCCGATACCTGCATCGGCACCGAGTGCCCTCGCTACGACGATTGCTTCGTCACCAGGATGCGCCAGCGCGCCGCCGCATCCGACGTGGTCATCGTCAACCATCATTTGCTGTGCGCCGACGCGGCCGTTCGTCAGAACGCGTTCGGCGAGGTGATTCCGGCGTGCACGCGAGCGATCCTCGACGAAGCTCACCAGCTCGAGGACATCGCCACGCAGTACTTCGGTTTCAACCTCAGTACCTACCGAGTCGAAGAACTGGCGCGCGACGCCGAACACCTCCCTTTCGAGAGCCACGACACAAAGATGGAGGTCCTGAAGGCCGTAGACCGGCTGCGCGAACATGCGAAGACGTTTTTCGCCGCTGTCGCCTTCGCTCATCGCGGCGACGGCCGCGTCCGCAACGAGGAGCGCATACGAGCGTCCGCCGAGTCGATGGGCGAGACGCGCGAGTCCGCGATTCCGTTGATCGGTGCGATCGAGGTCCTCGAAGCAACACTGGCCCTGATACGAGACGTCCGGCTAAAGCCGGACACTACAGACGAATTCGACACCGACACGAGTGGCGTCCGGCTTCAGCCGGAGCACGGCGACGAATTCAACCCGGGTCGTAGTGTCCGGCTTCAGCCGGACCACGGCGACGAATTCAGCCCGGGTCGTAGTGTCCGGCTTCAGCCGGACCACGGTGAAGGCGACGATGCCTCGACGCTGGCGCGGCGCGCGGGTCAACTCCGCGACGACCTGCGCTTCCTGCTGCGGGTCGGCGACGACAGCTACGTCTACTTCGTCGAATTCCGCGGCCGCGGCACCTTCCTGCGCGCGGCACCGATCGACGTTTCCTCGATCATCAGCGACCTGCTTGCTCGACCGGATGACGACGACGGTGCTGACGTCGGCGACGCTGACGGTGGACGGCCGCTTCGACTACGTCCGCGCACGGCTCGGCATCAAGCACGCGGACGAAATCCGTCTGCCGTCGGAGTTCGACTTCCGCCAGCAGGCGATTCTGTATCTGCCGAAACAGATGCCCGATCCACGCGACGGATCGCTTCGCCGTCGCCGCCGGCCGCGAGGTCATCGAGATCCTCAAGCGCACGCGCGGCCGCGCCTTCGTGCTCTTCACCAGCTACGCGACGATGCGGGCGGTGCAGGGGATGGCGGAAATGGCGCTCGACTATCCGATCCTCGGGCAGGGTTCGGCGCCTCGTTCACAGCTGCTGAACCAGTTCCGGGCGACGCCTCACTCGGTCCTGTTTGCCACGTCCAGCTTCTGGCAGGGCGTCGACGTCGTCGGCGAGGCGCTGAGCTGCGTGATCATCGACAAGCTGCCCTTCGCATCGCCCGGCGACCCGATCACGGCAGCGCGCATCGACGCAATCCGCGCGCGCGGCGGCGATCCGTTCGGCGAGTATCAGGTGCCGCTGGCGATTCTGGCGTTGCAGCAGGGGCTCGGGCGTTTGATCCGACACCGCCGCGATCGCGGCGTGCTGGCGGTGCTCGACCCGCGGCTGCGGACGAAGGGCTATGGGCGGCGCTTCCTCGCGTCGCTGCCGCCCGCGCCGGTCGTCCACGACCTCGAGAGCATCGAGGAGTTCTTCGCCTAGCCGGCCTTCTCGATGTGGACGAGGTAGGCCTCGACCATCAGCAGGTTACGTTCGCCCGACTGTTTGATCACGCTCAGCAGCCGGTCCATCTTCACCACCTCTTCGAGCTGCTCGTCGATGAACCACTGAAGGAAACTCTGCGCCAGGTAGTCGTCCTGCTCGATCGCCAGCGTCATCAGGTTGGTGATCTGCTGAGTGACGTCCTGCTCCCACTTCAACGCGGCCTGCACGGCCGCTTCCGCCGACTTGAAATCGGCAATCGGCGCCGGCGTCGCCGGGATCTTCAGGTCGCCCTTGGTGTCGAGCACGTACTGCACGAACTTCATGGCATGCAGGCGCTCTTCGTCGGCCTGCTTCAGAAACAGCTTGGACAGCAGCGTCAAATGACGCTGGTTGAAATGCGCGGCGATGCTGACGTACTGCATGCTGGCGCCAAACTCGTGTCCTATCTGCGCATTGAAGGCTTTGGCAAGTTCGGGGCTGATGAGCACGGGATTCTCTCCTCCGTAAAGCTGTCAATCGACCGGACGACGACACCGACTCGTCGGGTGCACCAATGCTACCGCCTGACGAGAGATGCCGGATCAGGGTAAACTAATCGGTACGCGAGAGTTGTGCTAATTTTTCAGGAGGATTCCATGGTCCGCCGATTGAACGGCCGGCATGCGTGGCTGGTGGCGTGCGCCGCCCTGGTCGCCGTGACGATGGCTGTGCCCGCTTCAGCCCAGTCAACCGGAATGATTCGGGGCATCGTCAAGGATGCCACCGGCAAACCGGTCGATGGCGCGAAGGTCACGATCGACGCCGAAGGCAACAACCGGCACTTCGAAACCAAAACCGACAAGAAGGGCGAGTTCGTCCAGATCGGCCTGGCGCCGGGCCCTTATAAGGTGACCGGAGAGAAAGACAAGGTCGTCTCGGCGCCGTCAACGGTGTCGGTGCGCGTTGCGGCAGGCAACCCAGTCACACTGATCCTCGGCGCGGGCGGCGCGGCAGGGGGCGTATCACCCGAGGCAGCCGCAAAAGCAGCCGAGCTGAAAAAGACGTTTGAGGAGGGCGTGGCCGACAGCCGCGCCGGTAATCACGCGTCAGCGGTCACGAAGTTCACGCATGCGGCCGAATTGAACGACAAGTGCGCCGACTGCTACTACAACATCGCGTATTCCCAGAGCCAGTTGAAGGAGTACGAGAAGGCCGAAACGGCTTACAAGAAGGCCATTGAACTCAAGCCGGATTACGCCGAGGCCTACAGCGGCCTGGCCAACACCTATAACGCGGAGCGTAAGTTCGACCTGGCCAGCGCCGCGAGCGCCAAGGCGATCGAGCTGGCCGGCAGCGGCGGCGCGGCGGGCGGCGGCAGTGCCGACGCCATGTTCAACCAGGGCGTGATCCTGTGGAACGCCGGCAAGATTCCGGAGGCCAAGAAGCAATTCGAGGCCGCGATCGCGGCGGATCCGACTCACGCGGAGTCGCACTATCAGCTCGGCATGGCGCTCGTGAACGAGGGCAACCTGGCTGGCGCGGCGACCGAATTCGAGACCTATCTCAAGCTCTCTCCGAACGGACCCAATGCGGCAACGGCGAAGGGAATTCTGGGCACGATCAAGAAGTAGTGCCCGACGCCGCTGCGCTCCACACCCGGCTGGCTGACGTCCGCGCTCGACTCGCGCGGGCTGCCGGCCGGGCCGGTCGCGATCCCGCTACGGTTCGCCTCGTCGCCGTCTCCAAGACTTTTCCCGTCGAGTTCATCCGCGTCGCCGTCGAAGCCGGGCAGATCGATTTCGGCGAAAACAAAGTCCAGGAAGCGCTCCAGAAGATGGATCGGACCGCCGATCTCGACATCCGCTGGCACCTGGTCGGCCACCTGCAGTCGAACAAGGCGAAGATGGCCGGACGTTTCGACATGGTGCATTCGATCGACAGCGCCGCGTTGCTTCGGAAGGTCGATGAGTCGGCGGCGGCCGCGGGGCGGCGCACCGAGTTGCTGCTCCAGGTTGATCTCGCCGGCGAGACGACCAAGCATGGCGCGCGCACTGACGAGCTGATGGGGATCATCGATGCCGCTCGCGAGGCGAAAATGTCGCGAATGGTCGGGTTGATGTTGCTCCCGCCAGCTGTCGATACACCGGAGGCGGCGCGGCCGTACTTCCGGAGCCTGTGCGACCTTCGAGACAGCCTGGTGGCCCGAGGAGTTGACGCCTCCCTGCTGCGCGAACTCTCCATGGGGATGAGTCACGATTTCGAGGTCGCCGTCGAAGAGGGTGCGACGCTCGTTCGCGTCGGCACCGCCATTTTTGGGAGCCGTACTTATGTTTGACCCAGCTCTGTCGCCAGCCCGATCAGCGACCGATAAGCCTGAGCGGGGAGAAGCATCGGCTATGAATGTCAGTCCACTCGATCTGCGCCAGCAGCGATTCAAGAAGTCGTTCCGTGGATACGACCCTGTGGAGGTCACGTCGTTTCTGGCTGCGGTCGCCGAGGACTACGAGCAGGCGCTGCGCGACACCGATCGGTACCGCCAGGAACTGATGCGCTCGGAAGCGGTGCTCAACGAGCATCGTGAACACGAGAAGAACCTGCAGAACACGATGACCACGGCGCAGAAGCTGTCCGACGACATCCGGGCGGCAGCCGAGGTCGAAGCCAGGCGGATCATCCGCGAGGCAGAAGGCCGCTCCGACCTTCTGCTCGAGAAGACGCAGGCCCGGCTCGAGGACATCCAGCGCGAGATCGACGGCCTGAAACTGAAGCGCAAGGATGTGGAGATCTCGATCGAAGCGAATATCGCCACGCTGCGCAACACGCTCGAATTCGTCCGCGAGCAGGAAGCGCGCGAGCGCGAAGAGAAAATCCTGCTCCATCGCCCGCGTATCGTCGAATCGTCCGAGAGCCGGGACATCCACGAGTCGCGCAAGATCAGCGGCTAGTCGCGTCGAACCAGTCCGCTTCCCCGCCCTACAATAGGGGCGTGGTCGCGGACCTCCTGATTCACAACACCTCCGAAGTCCTGACCTGCGCAGGACCCGCGCCGCGGATCGGCCGGCGGCAAGGCGACGCCGGCGCGCAACCGCGTGCCGTCGTTGCATCCCTTGACGGCGTGATCGTCTTCGTCGGCAGCGAAGCCGAGTGGGCGAGTCACGGCAGCCTGACACCTCACGCCAGCGTCATCGATGCGGGAAAGCGTGCGGTGGTGCCCGGCTTTGTCGATCCCCATACGCACGCGGCATTCGCTGGTGATCGCAGCGGGGAATTGCGTCAGCGGCTCGCCGGGGCAACCTACGCCGACATCGCCGCCGCCGGAGGCGGCATCGTCGCCAGCGTGAAGGCGACACGCGACGCGGACGCGGACGACATCGCGGCCGCGCTGCGCCGGCGGCTCGACGAGATGCTGCGCTGCGGGACCACGAGCTGCGAGGTGAAAAGCGGCTACGGGTTGACCACCGAGTCCGAGCTGAAAACGCTGCGCGTGATCCGCGCGGTAGCAGCGGATCATCCGATCGAGATCGCTGCGACGTTCATGGGCGCGCACGAAATCCCGCTGGAATACCGCGACAATCGGTGCGGCTACGTCGACCTCGTGATCCGGGAGATGATTCCTGCCGTCGCAATCGAGCGCCTGGCCGAATGGTGCGACGTCTTCTGCGAACGCGGCGTCTTCACGCCAGAAGAGTCGTCGGCGATCCTCGGTGCGGGACGCCGCGCGGGAATGCAGCTGCGGATTCACGCCGACGAGCTGGGAGCGACCGGCGGCTCACGCGTGGCGGCAGATCTCGGTGTTCGCTCGGCTGATCATCTGATCCATGTCGACGAGCCAGGAGCCGACGGTCTGGCTGCGGCCGGCGTGGTCGCCACGCTCCTGCCAATTGCCGCGCTCTACCTGAAGCTCGGTCGCTTCGCGCCGGCACGGATGCTGATCGAACGCGGCGTCGCGGTGGCCCTGGCGACGGACGTCAATCCCGGCGGCGGGTTCTCGCCGTCGATGCCGTTCGCGATGACGCTGGCCTGTTTCTGCATGGGCCTGACCTTCGAGGAAGCCCTGGTGGCGTCGACCATCAACGCCGCATACGCGCTCGACCGGCACGAGCGAGTCGGCAGCGTGGAAGCCGGCAAACAGATGGACGCCGTCATCGTCAACGGCCCCGCCATCGATCTGATGCGCATCGGCGCGCCCGTCATTCACACCGTAGTCAAGAAGGGACGGATCGTTCATGCTGGTTGACCGCAGTGCCCGCGATCTGCTCGAGGCATTCAGTTCATCTGATCCGACGCCTGGCGGCGGGTCGGCAGCGGCGCTGGCGTCCGCCGTCGGAGCGTCGCTGCTGATGATGGTGGCGTCGCTGCCCAAGACGCGCAGCGGATCCGACGATGAGCGGACGGCGCTGTCGGCATCGACGGCCGTGCTTTCCGACCTGCGTGACGATTTGACCGACGCGATCGATGCCGATACCACCGCGTACATGCTGGTGGTGGCGTCATATCGGTTGCCAAAGACATCGAGCGAGGAAAAGGAATCGAGGCAGGCATCCATTCAGGCGGCGCTGCGCGCGGCCACGGACGTGCCGCTGACCGTTATGCGTCTGTCGGCGCGGGCGCTCGAGGAAGCCGTCCACGTCGCGACCCACGGCCATCGGCCGGCAGTAAGCGACGTCGGCGTCGCCATCGGTCTATTACGCGCCGGTCTGCATGGCGCTCGATTGAATGCCGAGATCAACACCCGCAGTTTGTCGGACGCCGCCTACGTCAGCACTGTGAAGGTAGACGTGGGCCGCTGGCGGGAGCGTGGGTCTCAGGCGGCCGACGCAGCGGACCTGCGGCTGGGCGAGAAATAACGCGCGACGTGATGCGGGCGCCACGGTCCGCCTTCGGTTGTCGCGCGGGCGCCACGGTCGCCTCAAGTCGGACAGTCGCCTATTGCTTCGCCGCGATCTCGGAGAAGGTGTCCACGTGCACCGCGAACGTCCACGGGTAGATGACGCGCGGAAGCAACTCGATCTGCTCCTCGTAGGTCCCATCCACGTAGGTGTGCTGCGGCATCCCGGTATCGCGGCGCACGTTCAGGTTGTCGTCGCTGATCGGCACGGAGTACTGCGACGCGATGTCCAGCAGGCGGCGCTCCAGCTGCGCCGACGACAAGGTGGCGCTGAATTGCGCGGCCTGGGTGACCGCGTCCTTGAACCTGAAGTAGTTCAGCCAGACCGACGCCACGTGCCAGCCCGCGTTGGCGATGGCCGCGGTCAGCAGCAGCTTCAGGATCGTCTTCATGGCTAGCGAATCTGGTGAAACATCCGATCCCAACGCGTCCGCGTGAAGAAGTGCGCGAACACCGAGACCAGGCCTTTCACGGTCGCGCTGGTGCTCTCGTCCTGGTAGTCTTCGCGGTCTGATTCGTACGACCAGTAGATGATCAGCGCCTTGCCCTTGATGTAGTCGCGCCGCAGGAAGCCCCAGTAGCGGCTGTCGGCGGAGTTGTCGCGGTTGTCGCCCATCATGAAGTACTGATCGGCGGGAACCGTCACCGGTCCGTAGCGTTCGCGCACGTCGAACGACGTGATTTCGTGAAGCTCGCTGCCGGACCCGGGTGGCTGCAGGAAGTGCACGTACGGCTCGTCGAGCGGCTGACCGTTGATGTAGACCTTCTTCTCGCGCAGCTCGACCGTCTCGCCCGGCAGTCCGATCACCCGCTTGATGAAGTCGCGGTCCGGTTCTTCCGGGTACTTGAAGACCATGACGTCGCGGCGCTTGATCGCGCTGACCGGCAGGAGCGTCCGCTCGAGCGCCGGTCTCGGTCGGGCCGAGCGCGAACTTGTTGACCAGCAGGTGATCGCCGATCAGCAGGTTGTTCTCCATCGATCCGGTCGGGATCTTGAACGCCTGCACGACGAAGGTGCGGATGAACAGCGCGAGAATCACGGCGATGACGATCGACTCGAAGTACTCGCGCAGCGTCGATTTCTTGAAATCAGCGGTCATTCGCTGTCGGTTCCCATCTTGAGCACGGCGAGAAACGCCTCCTGCGGGATCTGCACGCGGCCCACCTGCTTCATGCGCTTCTTGCCCTTCCTTCTGTTTCTCGAGCAGCTTGCGCTTGCGCGAGATGTCGCCGCCGTAGCACTTGGCCAGCACGTTCTTGCGCATCGCCTTCACCGACTCGCGCGCGATGATGCGGCCGCCGATCGCCGCCTGGATCGCGATCTCGAACATCTGGCGCGGAATCAGCTCGCGCATCTTCGCCGCCAGCACGCGGCCGCGATCGTAGGCCATGTCGCGGTGGACGATGATCGAGAGCGCGTCGACCGGATCGCCGTTGACCAGGATGTCGAGCTTGACCAGCGGCGACGGCCAGTA
This sequence comes from uncultured Acidobacteriota bacterium, assembly GCA_963711765.1. GTDB lineage: Bacteria > Acidobacteriota > Vicinamibacteria > Vicinamibacterales > CAVVIG01 > CAVQFC01. The sequence continues at coordinate 700,358 of CAVQFC010000003.1, forward strand.
GCCGGTGACATGATAGTCGAGCGATGCGTAACCGCGCGAGATGGTCTTCAGCTTGTCGTAGAAGTCGATGACGACCTCGTTGAACGGCAGATCGTAGGTGACGAGGACGCGGTCCGAGGCGAGATACTCGAGCGTCTTCTGCACGCCGCGCTTGTCCTGGCAGAGCTGCAGGATGCCGCCGACGTGCTCGGCCGGCGTCAGGATCATCGCGGTGATCACCGGCTCCTCGATCACCTTGATCCGGCCAGCGTCCGGCAGCTTCGCCGGACTGTCGATCTCCTGCACCACATCGTCGCTCGTGGTCACGCGGTACAGCACGCCCGGCGCCGTGGTGACCAGGTCCATGTCGAACTCGCGCTCGAGCCGCTCCTGGACGATTTCCATGTGCAGCAGGCCGAGGAAACCGCAGCGGAAACCGAAGCCGAGCGCCATCGAGGTCTCCGGCTCGTAGAAGAACGACGCGTCGTTCAGGCGCAGCTTCTCGAGCGCGTCGCGCAGCTCGGGATACTGGTGGCCCTCGACCGGATAGAACCCGGCGAACACCATCGGCTTCAGCGGCTTGAATCCGGGAAACGGCTCGAGCGCCTGGCGGCCGGTCTCGGTGATGGTGTCGCCGATCTTGGCGTCGCTGATCTTCTTGATGTTCGCGACCAGGAATCCGACCTCGCCGACGCCGAGCTCGTCAGCCGGCACCGCCTTGGGCGTGAAGATGCCGACCTGCAGCGACTCGTAGTCCTGCCCTTCGGCCATCAGGCGAATCTTCATCCCGGGACGGATCACGCCGTCGATGACGCGCACGACGATGACCACGCCGCGGTAGGGGTCGTACCAGGAATCGAAGATCAGCGCCTTGAGCGGCGCATCCGGATCGCCGGCGGGCGGCGGGCAGCCGCGCCACGATCGCTTCGAGAATCTCGGGGACGCCGGTGCCGACCTTGGCGCTGACCAGCAGCGCCGAGTCGCCGTCGAGCCCGATGATGTCCGTGATCTGGCGCCGCGCTTCCTCGGGCTGGGCGCTCGGCAGGTCGATCTTGTTGATGACCGGAATGATCTCGAGGTTGTTCTCGACCGCGAGGTAGGCGTTGGCGAGCGTCTGCGCCTCGACGCCCTGCGACGCGTCGACGAGCAGCAGCGCGCCTTCGCAGGCGGCCAGCGACCGCGTCACCTCGTACGAGAAGTCGACGTGCCCGGGCGTGTCGATCAGGTTCAGGACGTACTTCTGGCCGTCGATTCGCCGTGTAGTGCAGGCAGACCGGATGGGCCTTGATGGTGATGCCGCGCTCGCGCTCGAGGTCCATGGCGTCGAGGACCTGCGCCTCCATCTCGCGCGCCTGCAGCGCGCCGGTGACCTCGAGGAAGCGGTCTGCGAGCGTCGACTTGCCGTGGTCGATGTGCGCGATGACCGAGAAGTTGCGGATGAAACGGGCGTTCATGACGTGGGTGAGGCGCTGATGATCGTAGCAGAGGACTCTTTCCGGTTCCTCTTGACGGTTGATCTATTTAGGACTTAAGGTGATTCGGCATCGGCTCCGGCACCGGTGCAGACGAACCCGATCAGCCGCGATATCGCCGATGCGACCACACCCATCGACCCCGCTGACGCGCTGTCGGTCGATACCCTCGACGACCTGTTCGACGACGTCCCCCAGAAAACGCCACGTCCAGCGTCGCTCACGGTAGACGATGCGCTCGACGGTCCGGGCGAATCGGTTGCCGGAAGGTCCACGAGTTCGTCACCGGGTTTCAGGAAATCGTGCGGCACTGGAACGCTGCCTGCGACGACGCCGCTGCCCCGGCCGTCCGCCGAACCACCGCCGGCGGCTGCGCCTGCAGCCGGGCCGCGGTTGTCGCTCGTCAACAAACGCCCCGGTCGTCAGCGGACGTCCAGCGCCGTATAGCGCTGCGGATATTCCGGCCCGACGTACTCGGCGCGGGGCCGAATCAGCCGGTTGTTCGCGTACTGCTCGAGCACGTGCGCGGTCCAGCCCGACACGCGGCTCACCGCAAAGATCGGCGTGAACAGATCGGTGTCGATGCCGAGCGAGTGGTAGGTGGACGCCGAATAGAAGTCGACGTTCGCATTCAGCTTCTTCTCAGCCTTGACCAGCGCCTCGATGCGCTGCGACATCTCGAACCAGATCGGCTGGCCGGCACGCTGGCCGAGGTCGCGCGACATCTGTCGCAGGTGCGTCGCCCGCGGATCCTCGGTGTGATACACGCGGTGTCCAAAGCCGGGAATCTTTTCCTTCCGCGCCAGCTTGGCGCGGACCACTTCCTCGGCCTTTTCCGGCGAACCGCCCTCGCCGATTTCGAGCAGCAGCCGCATCACGTCGGCGTTGGCGCCACCGTGCAGCGGTCCCTTCAGCGTGCCAATCGCCGCGACAATGGTCGAGTGGATGTCGGTGAGCGTCGCCGCGGCCACGCGCGCAGCGAAAGTCGACGCGTTCAGCTCGTGATCGGCGTGCAGAATCAGCGCGACGTCGAACGCGTGCGTCGCGAGCCCGCTCGGACGCTCGCCGGTCAGCATGTAGAGAAAATTGGCGGCGTGTCCAAGCACCGGATCGGGCGCGATCGGGCTCAGCCCCTTGCTCATCCGGCCGATCGTCGCCACCAGCGAGCTGATCTGCGACGTGAGGCGCACCGCCTTGCGATAGTTCGCCTGCGGCGAGCTGTCGGCTGCGTCAACGTCGTAGTGGCCGAGCGCGGACGTCAGCGTCCGCAGCAGGTCCATCCCGTTGCCGACTCGGCAGCGACCTGGCGATCCGTATGACGCCTTCCGGTATCGCCCGCGACGCCACCAGCTGCGACTGCAGATCGCCCAGCTCGGCGCGCGTCGGCAGTCGGCGGTGCCACAGCAGATAGCACACCTCTTCGAACGTGGCGTGGCTCGCGAGATCGTGGATGTCGTAGCCGCAATAGGCCAGCACGCCGCGGTCGCCGTCGAGATAGCAGATCGCGGACGACGTGGCGACCGTATCTTCGAGGCCCGCTTTGGGTTTATCTGGCGGCGTCATGTTTTTCGATGATAACTCAAGAGGATGGTACGAGGTGCGAGGTGCACGGGTGCGGGGTGCGACGTGAGAGGTGCGACCCCAACATCGCGCGAGCGCGAGGCTTCACCCGAGCGGGCTAGTGAATTGTCGCCGACGATGACGCGTCCGGCTGCAGCGAAGTGGCGTGATCGGGCGGCGCGCCCTGCGGTCCGTACTCGGCGTAGCGCAGAAACATCTGACCCCACGCCGTCGTCTCGCACCAGCGCTCGAACACGCGGCGGTCGACCAGCGGCCAGCGGTAGTAGTCGTGGTAGACCTCGCTCGCCGAGGATGAACCCGTTGACGAGCGGCGTGTGGAAGAACAGCTTCTGGAAGCGCTTCAGCGGTCCGAACCAGATCAGGTCGCCGCCGCCGACGCGCACCAGGTTCTCGCCGACGTGAAACTCCCAGTTCTCGCTGCGCCGCGTCCGACGTCGCCGACGATCTCGATGTCGCGCGGATCGCCGACGCCGAGCCCGTCCTCGTGCGCGAGGCGGATGTACTCGAGCGACATCGGATCGAAGCCCATCATCTTCGCCGACGACCGCGTCGATCGCGACCTGATCGGCCGACGCCAGCATGCACGTTCTTGACCACCGGGATACATCGTGCGCGGGCCCGGGCCGTTGCCGGCGGTCGTGCCGTCCATGATCGCGAAGAGGCCCGAGTGGATCTCCTTCTGGATCGCGAGCAGATCGACCAGCGTCTCGTGAATCCACGAGTGCGTGTAGTGCCGCTGCGTGTTGAGCAGCCCGCCGAACGCGTTCTTCATCGCGCCGGTCGTCGTCGTGTAGATGTGGCACTTCATCGTCGGCAGGTGGACGATGTTCTTGCCGAAGAAGTAGTCGGGGATCTGGATGCCCTCGGGGAAGATCGCGATCGAGGACGCGCATCTTCGCCTTCGGGCCGGTACTGCGACCCACGTCATGTCCTCGTCCTTGAAGTTGTAGAGGACCGGAATGTCGTACTGCTTGAAGATCGGGACGTAGTGGTTCAGGTCCTCGCCCTTGAAGGCGTTGGTGACGACCGTCTTGTTCTGGACGCAGACCTGATCGGTGAAGCCGCGGCGCGCGCAGCGCCTGGATCGTGCCCTCGAGCTGCCACGGCGTGGTGTTCGCCGCCGGGAAACGGGAAGTGCCAGGAGATGTTGTCCTTGAGGATCGTCGTCTTGCCGGCCGCGAGCGCGGCGGACACGCCGGCCAGCTCCACCAGGCGATCGATGTCCGTGCAGGATGGTGTCGGGCGTGACGCGGATGACCGCGACTTTGGACTTGGCAAGTTCTCATTCAGACTCTAGTTCGACTTCAGACTTCAACTTCTAACTTCTGACTTCGAGCGACCTGCGCGACGACCTCGGCCCGGCGTACTGCTGCACGATCGACAGCAGACCGGTGTAGAGGAAGCCGACCTGGAAGAGGACCAGGAACGGAATCGTCCCGTAGATGCCGTTGGCGAGCGCGTAGAACACCGTCGCGGTGAAGTAGAGGCCGAGCGCCAGCTCGATCAGCGGCTGGACCGCGACCGACTGCCGGTACTTCTTGCCCGACCCACTCGTCGGCGTCGGCTTCGATGTGGTACTTCGGCGTGCGCGTGAACTCGCTCTGCTTGTTGAAGAGCGCCTCGAACACGGCGCGCGTGTTGTTGATCGACAGGCCGATGCCGACCGACATCAGGAACGGCACGTACTTCAGCCGCGCGACCCAGTCGGTGTGCAGCTCGCGCTGGCAGACCATGTAGAAGTTGCAGAACGAGAACGTCGCCGCGAAGAACAGCGGCACGTCGATGAGGATCATCTCGTACCAGCCCATGTTGTAGCGGATCACCATCGACGGGAACATCAGGATGCGACAGCACGCACATCAGGATGTAGTTGAAGTTGGCGGTGAGGTGAAAGAACGCTTCGGCCTTCACGCCGAACGGCAGATCCGACCGCAGGATGCGCGGCAGCAGCTTGCGGCAGGTCTGAATCGAGCCCTTGGCCCAGCGATGCTGCTGCGACTTGAAGGCGTTCATCTCGACCGGCACTTCGGCCGGCGCGATGACGCCCGGGCACGAACACGAACCGCCAGCCGCGCAGCTGCGCGCGGTAGCTGAGGTCCAGATCCTCGGTCAGCGTGTCGTGCTGCCAGCCGCCGGCATCGTCGATCGCGATGCGGCGCCAGACGCCGGCGGTGCCGTTGAAGTTGAAGAATCGGCCGCCGCGGTTGCGGCCGCCGTGCTCGAGGATGAAGTGACCGTCGAGCAGGATCGCCTGGATCTTCGTCAGCAGCGAGTAGTCCTGGTTGATGTGGCCCCAGCGCGCCTGCACCATGCCGACCTTCGGATCGCGGAAGTGCGGCATCAGCCGCATCAGAAAGTCGGAGGTCGGAATGAAGTCGGCGTCGAAGATCGCCGACGAACTCGCCGCGGGCAACTCTTCAGACCCGGCCTCGAGCGCGCCGGCCTTGTAGCCGGTCCGGTCGGCGCGGTGAATATACTTGATGTCGACGCCCTGCGCGGCGAAGCGCCGCACGGCCAGCTCGGCGATGCTGCGCGTTTCGTCGGTCGAGTCGTCCAGCACCTGGATCTCGAGCAGCTCGCGCGGATAGTCGATAGCGCAGACTGCCTCGATCAGGCGATCCGCGACGTACATCTCGTTGTACAGCGGCAGCTGGATGGTCACGACCGGCAGCGGATCGAGCGGCGCGCCCTGCGTCGGCTCCTTGTCCTTGTTCCTCATGTAGAGGTACACGAGGTAGTAACGGTGCCAGCCGTAAATCGCCAGGATGATGAGGACGAAAAAATACGCGGCGAGGGTGAGGGTTTCAGCAGCAGTCATGGTTTGGAGACGGAGGAACCCCCATCAAGACAACAAGTTATATTACTGTTGGGTCGGAATGACGTCAATCAAACAACTCCAGGATCTTCTCGAGCAGGTCGCCGCCGGCGACGCTCGACACGGCAGACAGCGCGCGACCAGCTGCTCGAGGCGCTTCCGGGCCAGTCCTTACGAGGACCTTGGGTTTGCGCGGGTCGATCATCATCGAGCCATTCGTCAAGGGTTTCCCGAAGTCATCCTGGGTCTAGGCAAGACGCCTGCCCAGATCGCGGCAATCGCCCGCGGAAATCGTCAAACGCGGCTCCACGCCTGCTGGTCACGCGGGCAAGCGAGGCCGCCTACGCCGCCGTGCGCGTGGCGGTGCCGGCGGCGGCGTATTACGCCGATGCAGCTGTCATCACCTTGCGTCAGCAGGACGTCGTTCCCGGACACGGCACAATTGTGATCGCGGCCGCGGGCACCGTCGGACCTCCCGGTCGCCGAGGAAGCCGCGCGGACCGCTGAGCTGATGGGCAACGAGATTGTCCGGCTGTACGACGTCGGCGTCGCCGGTCTCCACCGTCTGCTCGGCGAGCGCGAACGCCTGGCCGCCGCGCGCGTCATCATCGTCGTGGCCGGGATGGAGGGTGCGCTGCCGAGCGTGATCGCCGGTCTGGTGAGCGTGCCGGTCATCGCCGTGCCGACCAGCATCGGCTATGGCGCCAGTTTCGGCGGGATCGCCGCACTTCTCGGCATGCTGAACAGCTGCGCGTCAGGGGTGTCGGTCGTCAATATCGACAACGGCTTCGGCGCCGCGGCGACTGCTTCGCTGATCAACCATCAGTAGCCCTTTGAGCCCTCTAGTCCCCATTCGTGACGGTATCATCAAGGGTTCCCCGCCTTTCGTCTCAGGCGCGGCCGCTTTCCTATGCAACCAGGCGCCCTCCGGGCCCTCGAATTCGATCGCATCGTCGAGGCGGTTACGGCCTTTGCGCAGACCCCGATGGGCGCCGAGCGCCTGGCCGCAGCTGCAGCCGTCGACCGATCCTCATCGCGTCGCCCAGTCGCTCGCGGCGACCACCGAAACCGCACGCTTCGTCACCGCCCACGGCGGCTTCTTCGCTGCGGGCCTCGGACGATTTGCCGCAGACGCTTGGAGCGCTCGCCGTCGAGGGGCGCGCGCTCGAGGCGCTGCGCCTGCTCGCGCTCGTCGCCTTTCTCGACTCCGTGGACGAGGCGCGCGTCGGCGATTCGCCGCGCGGCCGGTTCGTTTCCGCTGCTCGAAGCGGCCAGCGCCGGCGCCGCGTCGTTCAAGGGCGAGTCGGCGCAGACCCGCGACAAGATCGACCCGTCCGGCGACGTGGTGGATCATGCGAGCCCCGAGCTGCGCGTCGATTCGCGACCGGCTGCGCAAGCAGAGGACGCGTCTGCGCAGCACGCTCGAGTCGTATCTGCGCGGCAAGGACACGTCGAAGTACCTGCAGGATCAGGTCGTCACCGAGCGCAACGGCCGCTACGTGCTCGTGGTCAAGGCCGAGCACCGCGAGCGGCATCCCCGGCATCGTGCACGGCACGTCGACCAGCGGCGCCAGCCTCTATCTCGAACCGCTCAGCACCGTCGAAATCAACAACGACATCGTCGCGCTCGAGGAGCAGGAAGCCGAAGAAGTCCGGCGCATTCTGCTCGCGCTGACCGACGCCTTCCGGGCACGCGCGGCCGACATGGCGCGCACGATCGACGCCGCCACCGAGCTCGACGTGCTGCAGGCGCGAGCACGGTTTTCCGAATCGATCGACGGCATCGAGCCGGCGCTGTCGACCGACGGCGCGTTCGAGCTGCAGGCCGCCCGGCACCCGCTGCTGAAGGCGGCGGTGCCGGTGACCATCAAGATCATTCCGCCGGCGACCGCGCTGCTCATCACTGGACCGAATACCGGCGGCAAGACCGTCGCGCTGAAGACGGCGGGACTGCTGGCGCTGATGGCGCAGGCGGGTCTGCGGATTCCGGCCGCGCACGGGTTCGCGGCTGCCGGTGTTCCGCTCGCTCTTCGCCGACATCGGCGACGAGCAGTCGATCGAGGCCAGCCTGAGCACGTTCTCGGCGCACATCACCAACATCGCGTCGATGGACCGCGGGCTGGCAACGCCCGCGCTGGTGCTGCTCGACGAGGTCGGCTCCGGCACCGACCCGATCGAGGGCGGCGCGCTCGGCGTCGCCATCGTCGATCACTTCCGCAGGCGCGGCGCGACGCTGATCGCGACCAGCCACTACGACGCGCTCAAGACCTACGCGTCGACGACGGCGGGGGTGGCGAGCGCGGCGTTCGGCTTCGAGGCCGAGACGTTCGCGCCGACGTATCAGCTGCTCTACGGAGTCCCGGGCCGCAGCCTCGCGCTCGAGATCGCCGCACGGCTGGGCCTCAACCCGGCAGTGGTCGCCGCGGCGCGCGCGAACGTCAGCGCGCGCGAAGCGCAGCTCGCCGAACACCTCGCGAAGATCGATCACGACATGCGCGCGCTCGAGCACGAGCAGCGGCTGGCGACGCGCGAGCGCGAGACGCTGCGTGCCGCCGAAGAGCGGATGCACCAGCGCGAGGACGCGCTGCGGCAGCGCGAGGAAACGTTCCGCCGGCGGCTGAACGAGGAGCTCGAGAAGCAGGTCCGGCAGGCGCGGAAAGACATCGACGACGTGATCGACGACCTGAAGGCCAAGACCGACGCGATCGCCCGCGGACCGCGCCTGGTCTCGACCGGCGACACCGGCCGCGGCGCGGAGCGACGCGCGCGCCGCGGTCGACACGGTCGCACAGCGGATCCTCGCCGGCGAGGAATCGTCGCTCGCCGCGGCCGGCGCCGCGGCAACCGGGGATCGGGCTCAGTCAGCCATCAGCCATCAGCCATCAGCAATGTCGTCGTCGGCAGCCGCGTGATCGTCGGCGGACTGGGCCTCGAGGCGACGGTGACGTCGATCCACGACGGCACCGCGGATCTCGACGTACGCGGCAAGCGGATGCGCGCGAGCGTTCGCGACCTGCGGATGATCGGCGGCCCGCCGACGACGGCGCGCGTCAGCGTGAACGTCGAGCTGCAGCCGCGCGAGGGCAGCGCCATCGACCTGAACGTCATCGGCTGCACCGTGGACGAAGCGATTTCGCGCGCCGAGCGCTTTCTGGACGAGTCGCTGCTCGGCGATCAACGCGTCGTGCGCTTCATTCACGGCTACGGCACCGGCCAGCTGAAGCGCGCGCTGGCCGGCTTTCTGCAGCAGCATCCGCTGGTCGCGCGATTCGCGACCGCGCCGCCGAATCAGGGCGGCGGCGGCGTGACGGTGGTGGAGCTGAAAGAGTGACGGGGGAAATTGGATAATTTGAAAATTGGGCAATTTGCTAATTCAATTGCCCGATTCTCCAATCACCCGATTTCCAAATTTCGATATGGGCCTTTTTCCGCAGAGCTTCATCGACGACCTCCGTCTGCAGGCCAACATCCTGCAGGTCGTGCAGGAGTACGTGCCGCTCGAAGCGCGCGGGAACGTCCTACAAGGGCCTGTGCCCGTTTCACAACGAGAAGACGCCGTCGTTTCACGGTCAATCCGGACAAGGGATTCTTCCACTGCTTCGGCTGCCACGCCGGCGGCGACGTCTTCAAGTTTCTCGAGCTGCACGAGAAGGTCGGGTTTCAGGACGCCGTACGGATGCTCGCCCAGAAGGTCGGGATGTCCCTCCCCGAGAACGACCGACAGCCGACGATGCGCCGGCGCGATTCGGCGCTGCGCGAGGCGCTGCTGAAGGCGCACGAGATCGCGGCGGCGTATTTCAGGGAACAGCTCGAGGCGCCGGCCGGCGCGCGAGCGCGCCAGCAGCTGAAGGACCGGCAGATCACCGCGCAGACGATCGAGCAGCTCGGTCTCGGTTACGCGCCGAGTTCGCGCGACGGCCTCAAGGCGCGCCTGCTGAAGCAGGGATTCGCCGAGGGCGTCCTGGTCCAGAGCGGTCTGGTCGCGAAGCGCGACACCGGCGAGGTCGTCGATCGGTTCCGCAACCGGCTGATGGTGCCGATCTGCCGCGACACCGGGTCGGTCATCGCCTTCGGCGGCCGGCAGATGGACGCGGATCAGGGCGGCCGAAATATCTGAACTCGCCCGAAACGCCGATTTACTCGAAGGGCCGGACGCTCTACGGCCTGAACCTGACGAAAGCAGAGATCCGGAAGGCCGATTTCGCCGTCCTAGTGGAAGGGTATTTCGACTTCGCGCAGGTCTTCCAGTCCCAGGCAGCCCCGGCTGTCGCCTCGTGCGGCACGGCGCTGACCGCGCCCAGCAGGCGCAGCTGCTGCGTCGGTTTACCTCGAAAGTCGTCCTGAGCTTCGATCCCGACGCCGCCGGGCAGGGCGCTGCGGTCCGCTCGTGCGAGCTGCTGGTCTCCGAAGGCTTCGACGTCAACGTCGTGGTGCTGGACAAGGGCGAAGATCCCGATACGTTCATCAGGAAGCATGGCGGCGACCAGCTATCGGGCCAGACTGCGCAGCGTCTCAGCCGTACCTCGAATATCTGCTCGATCAGGCCGCGAAAGGGCTGAATCTGGCACAGCGACCACGGGCGGAATCAGCTGCTGGCGAAGATGCTCGCGGTGGCGGCCCGGATTCCGGACGCCGCCGGCCGCGACCAGTTTGCCGACCGAATCGCCCACAAGGCCCGAATTACGGAAGACGTGGTCCGGGCGGAAATCCGTAAGGCTGCCGTGAACCGTCAGACCACGGTCACAACCCGGGAGCTGCCGTCGTTCGGACAGCTCAAAGACGCGGAAAAAGCACTGATCTGGGGTCTGATCCACAATACTAAGGTAGCGGTGCAGGCCCTGGCCGAGCTGGACGAGGACGACCTCGAGACGTTGGCCGGACGGCACGTGCTGGAACTGGCGCCGAGTCTGCACGACAGAGCCATCGGATCGCTTACCCTCGACGCTGTTGCAGCGTCTAAGTACGGTGGACGCCCAGCTCGTGACGAGAATTGCAGCTGTCGAGAAATCGCCAGCTCCCCCGCCGAATGCGTCCGCGCGCTCAAACGGCTCAGATGGGAACGCGAGCGTGCGGCAATCAAACGCGAAATCGATCGCCTTCAAGAACTCGGCGTCAGGGAATACGGACACGAGATCGACACCCTCTCCCGGCGACTGCTGGCTGTGGCCGTGCAGCTCGACCGGGATCTGAACTAGAACGAGAGACGAACAACTATGGCAGCGGAAAAGAAACCGACGGCAGCACATCGAGGACCGGAGGCACCAGGGGCGCCGCACCTGTCCATCGAGGAAAAGTACGACGAGGTCCAGCAGCTCATCAACATCGGCAAGGAGAAGGGCTACCTCCTGTACGACGAAGTCAACGAGATGCTGCCGGCGGAGATCACCTCCTCCGACGAACTCGACGATCTGTTCAACACCTTCGGCAGCGCCGGCATCGAGGTCATCGACTCCGATCAGAAGTACCTGCGCGACGAGTGAAGCCGATCGACCGGACGGCGGAAGGGCGCCGAGGAGCTCGAGCTCGACCTGACGCCGGGCGCGCTCGACAAGACCAACGATCCCGTCCGCATGTATCTGCGCGAGATGGGCACGGTGCCGCTGCTCACCCGCGAGGGCGAAGTCGAGATCGCGCGCCGCATCGAGCGCGGCAAGCTCGCCGTCATCAAGTCGATCTCCCGCACGCCGCTCGTCGCCAAGAAGGTCATCGAGCTCGGCGACCAGCTGCACACCGGCGACCGCACGATTCGCGAGCTGGTGATCTTCAACGACGAGGAGATCACCGACGAACGCATCCAGGAGCGCTCGCAAGCAGGTGCAGAAGCAGATCGACGCCGTGCGCAAGGCGCGCGCGGTCTACGAGAAGCTCGACGAAAAGCTGCAGGAAACGCCCAAAGGCGCGACGACCCGCGACAAGCGCAAGTACCGCAAGCGCGCAGTGGGCGGCGATGCGCGCCCAGATCGACGTCTCGCAACTACATCCGCAAGATCGAGTTCACCGAAGCGGTCAAGCGCCGGCTGATCGACGAGATGAAGGACGCGGTCGAGAGCGTCAAGTCGGTGCAGCGCGAGATGGACGGCTTCGAGCGACGTGCTCAACCCGAAGAACCGCAAGACCAAGCTCAAGGAAGACGACAAGAAGAACTTCCTGCGGCAGGTCAAGGAGCTGAAGGCTCAAGATCAAGGCGATGACCGACGGTCTCGAGCAGTCGCCCGACGAGCTGAAGCAGACGCTCGACACGATCCTGCGCGGCGAGTACCAGGCCGAGCAGGCGCAAGAAGGAGCTGGTCGAAGCCAACCTCCGCCTCGTCGTCTCGATCGCGAAGAAATACACCAACCGCGGCCTGCAGTTCCTCGACCTGATTCAGGAAGGCAACATCGGCCTGATGAAGGCGGTCGACAAGTTCGAGTACCGCCGCGGCTACAAGTTCTCGACCTACGCGACGTGGTGGATCCGCCAGGCGATCACCCGCGCGATCGCCGACCAGGCGCGGACCATCCGCATCCCGGTCCACATGATCGAGACGATCAACAAGCTGATTCGCACCTCGCGCGCGCTGGTGCAGGAGCTCGGCCGCGAGCCGACCTCGGAAGAGATCGCCAAGCGGATGGACATTCCGGTCTCGAAGGTCCGCAAGGTCCTGAAGATCGCGCAGGAGCCGATCTCGCTCGAAACGCCGATCGGCGAAGAGGAAGATTCGCATCTTGGCGACTTCATCGAGGATCGCCAGGTGGTGTCGCCGGCCGAAGCGGTGATCAACCTGAACCTGAAGGAGCAGACCGAGTCGGTGCTGAAGACGCTGACGCCGCGCGAGGAGAAGGTCATCAAGATGCGCTTCGGCGTCGGCGACGGCAGCGAGCACACGCTCGAAGAAGTCGGCCAGAGCTTCGCGGTCACGCGCGAGCGCATCCGCCAGATCGAAGCCAAGGCGCTGCGCAAGCTGCGGCATCCGTCGCGCAGCCGCAAACTTCGCGCGTTTCTCGAAGGACGGACGTCGTAGAATTGTCCGGGCCCATAGCTCAACGGTTAGAGCCGCCGGCTCATAACCGGCCTGTTCCAGGTTCGAATCCTGGTGGGCCCACCATTCGACACTGGAATTGCAGATTGCCAGACTGTTCAGATTTCAGATTGGCGGGCCCACTTTCAGACATCGCGAGCTTGCAGTGACACCGATCAGGCTCCGCTCCGGCGGGGCCTTTTTTTTGCGCAGAGGACTATGAACGCCGATCTGGAACGACTCATCGCGCTGCAGGCACTCGACTCCACCGCCGACGCGGCCCGGAAAAAGCTGGCCGCCGAACCCGAGCACGACAAAGCGCTCGAAGCGCGGCTCGAGGCGGCGCGTCAACGCGTCGCGACCGCCAAGGAACAGGCTGGCCGCGAACCAGCGCGGCGCGACGGGCGATCGAGAAGGACGTCGCGGTCCAGCAGGGCCGGCTGTCGAAGTTCCGCGAGACGGCGATGGCGGTGAAGACCAACGTCGGAATATCCACGCGGTCCAGAAGGAGATCGCCTTCGCGCAGGCCGAGATCAAGACGCTCGAGGACAAGGATACTCGAGCTGATGGTCGAAGCCGACGAGCTGACCGCGACGGTGAAGAAGACCGAAGCCGAGCTCGCGGCGGAGCAGAAAGTGACCGACGCCGATCGCAAGGCCACCACCGCCGAGCACGGCGAGCTGCAGACCGCGCTCGAGAAAATGGCGGCCGAACGCGTCGCGCCTGGTCGAGGGCATCGACAAGGCGGCGCTGCTCACCTTCGAGCAGGTGTCGCGCAAGCGCAACGGCGTCGCCGTCGCCGAGGCGCGCGACGGCATCTGCACGATCTGCCACGTCCGGCTGCGGCCGCAGGTGTTCAACACCGTGCTGCGCAACGACTCGATCATGCAGTGCGACAGCTGCAACCGCATCCTGTTCTTCGCGCCCGCCGGCGCCGCGACGGCTCCGCGCCGCCGACAACGCCTCGTCCGGCTTCATGATCGTCACCTACATCGACGGCGGCGCCCGCGGCAATCCCGGGCCTGCCGGATACGGCGTCCGCATCGAGCAGGCAGACGGCAGCGCTGATCGAAGAGTTCGGCGACTCGATCGGCATCGCCACCAACAACGTCGCCGAATACCGCGGCGCTGCTCGCCGCGCTCGAGTGGGCGCAAGCGCAACGATCACGCGCACGTTGCTACGTGCGCTCCGATTCACTGCTGCTCGTGCAGCAGATGCGCGGCGTCTACAAGGTGAAGAATGCCGGCCTGCAGCCGCTGCACGCGAAGGCGCGGCTGCTGGCGCACGAGATCGGCCGCGTCACGTTACGAGCACGTCGGCCGGGCGAAGAACGCGCACGCCGACCGGCTCGCCAATTCGGCGATGGACGCCGCCGGCAAGACCTGAAGGCGGGTGGTCCAACCAGGATCAACGCAGAGACCGCTGAGATCGCTGAGAGTCCGTCGTGCGCGACCTCTTTTGCGTGATCGGGTCCGTTCTAAGCAGACGGCCTGAGCACCCTCCGACGGCTATCCATCGGATGACATCGTCAGAAGATCATGCTGACCTTTCTCGTGGCGACGCTGCTGACAGCCCTCCCCCAAGTCCCGGATATCACCGTTCACGCTGGCGGGACTGACGTCCGGACGCGCTGTATGGGTAGTCGGAGTCCCGGTAAGCCGCTCGTAGTCCTCGAGGCAGGCGGCGGCTCTCGGCTGGAAACGTGGTCGTCCCTGCAAGGGTCGATCGCGGAGTTCGCGCGCGTGTGCTCCTATGATCGGCCCACGCTCATTCGGGACGGTGTCGGCCCTCGTGCATCCTCCTCGCCTGACGCGGTGGTGCAGACGCTTCACGACGTGCTCTCGGAACGTGGGGAATTGCCGCCGTATGTCCTTGTCGGACACTCGTACGGCGGCATGATTGTTCGTCTCTACGCAATGCGCCATCCGACGGATGTTGTGGGCCTCGTGCTGATCGACTCATCACATGAAGACCAGTTAACTCGATTCGAGGCGATCGATCCCGCAGCGGCGCGCGGACTCCGAGCGCCGTTCGGGAGTGAGGCCCTCGAGTTTGAGGCGTTCTCAGCTGCCCTCAATGCGAATCGCTGGCGGTCATCAATTCCAATTGCCGTTCTGACCCATAACAGGCCACCAGATCCGGCACCAGGCCAAGAAGTGCTCAATCAAGAGCTAGAAAAAGCATGGCAGGACCTGGAGCGCGAGCTCGCAACGCGGTCACCTGCTTCCTCGTTTATCGTTGCGACCCACAGTGGTCACTACATTCACCAGGATGAACCGAGGCTCGTCATCGACGCTGTCCGAAGGGTACTGACGGACTCGCGCCCCTGAATCGGGATGGGCTCCGAGAGCTCAAAGGGTTGCCAGAGCCCGACGGATTGGCTCTGCGAACTCTGCGCGCTCTGCGTTCAAACGTCGTGGTCACCGCAGGAGGCCAGGCCGAATCGCCGCTGCCATTCGCCCGGCCGCTTTGCCGTCACGACGGTACGAGCACAACGACTGCGGATGGCTCGCTGAACACAGTTCGGCGATGGCAATCTGCCCCAACGGCACTCCGACTGCCTCCAGCTGATCGCGCGCCGCTCCCCAACCGTCGAAGTACTCGTGGCCGGCGCGAGGCGCGCCGAGACCAGGCATCGGCGGATTGACCGCTGACGGCTGCGGTGTTGAGGCGAACCAACGCTCGATCAGGGCCTTCGGGAATCCGCTGCTCGCAAAGGCAGCGCGCACGTCGTCGCCCACTTCGTAACAGCACCACGAAATAGCGGGGCCGATCGCCGCGACGAGATCGTTCGGCCGACTGCCGAACCCGGTGGCCATCGCCGCCACCGCCACTTCCGGAACCCGCGCGGCGAGGCCGCGCCATCCCGCATGCGCCGCGCAAATCACACCGGTACGGCGGTCCGCGAGCAGCAGCGGTACGCAGTCCGCGGTCTGAATCGCGATTGCCCGAGCCGGGTCGTCGGACACGATGATGTCGGCGTCGGGGAGGCGATCGGAATCGAAGGCGTTGTCCTTTCTGAGCTCGAGCACCGCGGCACCATGAACCTGACGGACACGGACGAGGTCGCGCAGCTCCACGCCAACCGCGGCGGCCACCTCGGTCCATCCTTCGCCCATCGGTCCGGCGCCGGCGGACCCAATCGTCCACTCGCGCGTCGTAAAGACATGGCTCGCGAGCGGCTGCAACGCGTCGCAGACCAGCGCCGGCTCGGGTGCCGGCTTGCACCCACGCGAAGCCGTGGTTAGGCTTGGGAAGCATTCACGTCCTCGTCTGATTCAGTCCGCTCGAACACGATGCCAAACATCATCGGCCTCGGCCTCGACGCCACCGACATCCCGCGCATCGCCGCGACGCTCGAGCGCTATGGCGAGCGCTTCATGCACCGCATCTTCACCGATGGCGAGGTGGCGTACTGCACGCAGGCGGCGTGTCCCCGCGATCAATTTCGCCGGCCGCTTCGCCGCCAAGGAAGCGACGATGAAAGCGCTGGGCACCGGCCGCTCGCACGGTGTGCTGTGGCGCGACATCGAGGTGGTTCGCCGCGGCGGACCGCCGCAACTGCGGTTGCACGGCGGCGCCGCCAGGCGCTTCGCGTCGATGGGCGGACGGTCGTCGCTGCTCACCATCACCCATTCCGACAACCTCGCCTTGGCGCAGGTCCTGATCCTCGGCGACTGACGTCAACTCGCGTTGTCGTTTCCGACCGCCCGCCCGGGTCCCCACACTCGCTCCCCACCTCGCCACCGCCCATCGTCTTTATTTCCAGGCCGTTATGCGGCATGCGCCGGCGGCGCGATCACCGGCATTCCGTTTGAAGT
Source organism: uncultured Acidobacteriota bacterium (assembly GCA_963711765.1). GTDB lineage: Bacteria > Acidobacteriota > Vicinamibacteria > Vicinamibacterales > CAVVIG01 > CAVQFC01. The sequence goes on from CAVQFC010000003.1 coordinate 717,025, forward strand.
GTGACTGCCTGAGGAGTGTCACCGTGACGATCAAGATTACGCCAAACGACAAGGGAAACCCGCCGGGCAAGCTCGCCGACGCCGAGCTGCACTTCAGCGAGGGTCCGCTCGAGGGACTGAAGCTGATTGGCTTTTCGATCTGGGAGCGGCGCGGCGGCAACGGCCGGAACGTCACGCTTCCCGGCGCGTCAGTACAGCCGTCAACGGCGAGCGGCGCAGCTTCGCGCTGCTGCGGCCGATTGTCGACACGACGGCGCAGAGCAAGCTGCGCGAGCTGATTCTCGAGGCGTTTCAGGAGTACGAGGAGCGCGCCGCGATCGCCAGCTGAATCGGGCATCGAGAATCGGGCATTCGAATCGATTGCCCGCAATTCATGCCATCCTGCCCAATGCTACTGGATGACCGGCAGCAGCTTGACGTTTTCCTGCGCGCGCTTGGGCGGCAGCGTCCATTCTTCGCGGAGTCCCTTCGCGAACTCCGCCTCGAAGAACGGGCGCTTCATGCCGCCGTCGATGATGTCCCAGGGCAGCGCCGCATCGCGGCTGCGGTCGCGGAAGATGTAGAAGTCGCGCGTCGACGCCGGCTTCGGCCACGGCGGCGCGCCAGTTCTGGCCGTTGCGCTCGGCGGCGACGATCGCCGGCGCGACGCGGCGGTCGCCAAGCGACAGCAGCGCCTGGAAGTAGGAATGCCGCTCCGACTTGATGTTGAAGAACACGTTGTCGATGTCCGCCGTCAGGCTGCGCAGCCGCTTGATCTTGCGATCGATCGATCGCCGGGTCTTCCATCGGCAGCCACTGATAGGCGGTCCCGGGCTTCGGAATCAGCGGGTTCACGCTGCCGATGATCCGGCCGACCTGACCGCGCGACGCGCGCGTGCTTCATCATGCGGTCGCGGATCTGAAGCGTGAGATCGCGAATCGCCACCAGGTCCTCGTCGGTTTCGGTGGGGAGGCCGATCATGTAGTAGAGCTTCAGGTTCTCGATGCCGCTCGCGAAAATCAGATCGGCCCGATCGAGGATCTCGTCGTTGGTGACGGTCTTGTTGATCACGCGGCGCAGGCGATCGGATCCGGTCTCCGGCGCGATCGTGATCGTGCGCTCGCCGCTCGCGTGCAGCACGCGGACGATCGACTCGGTCAGGTCGTCGAGCCGCAGCGAGGCGGGGCTGATGCCGTAGCCCATCTCGAGAAGGCGCGCCAGGATCCGCTCGATGTCCGGGTGGTCGCACAGCGCGATCGACACGAGCCCGACACGGTTGGAATGGACGCGCGCCGCTTCGGCGAGCTGCGAGGATGCGATCGGTCGGAAACGAACGGACCGGCAGGTAGTTGTAGCCGGCCCAGCAGAAGCGGCACAGGTTGGCGCAGCCGCGCACGACTTCGACCAGAAATCGCGATCCGAACTCGGTGTCGGGCGTGAAGATGCCGGTCGCCGGCGGATCGACGGCTTCGGTCGTCCTGTAGCGCCGCCTTGCGAACCGGCACCGGTGCGTCCACGCCCGGTCGGACTGACCAGCCGGTCAGCGTGCCGTCGGGTGCGTATTCGGGTTCGTAGAACGACGGCACGTAGAAGCCGCGCTCGGCGGAGAGCAGGCGCAGCAGGTCGGCGCGATCGGTCGCGGCAGAGAACGCGCGGCGCAGGCCGGGAACGAGCACCTCGCCTTCGCCCGCGGCGATGACGTCCGCGAACGGCGCGAGCGGCTCGGGATTCACGAACGTCACGGCGCCGCCGACGACGACGAGCGGATGGCGCGTCCGGAACGCTCCGCCGCGTAGCTCGGCATGCCGGCGAGCCGCAGCAGCGTCAGGACGTTGACGTAGTCCCACTCGAACGACACCGAGAACGCGACGACGTCGAAGTCGCAGACCGGCGTCTGCGACTCGAGCGTGACCAGCGGCGGCGCGGCTCGCGGACAGCTCCGCGAGCTCCTGCTTGGGCGGCAGAAACAATCGCTCGCAGACGATGTCGTCTTCGGCGTTGAAGAGGCGGTAGACGGTCTGGAAGCCGAGGTTCGACATCCCGACCCAGTAGGTGTTGGGAAACGCCAGCGCGACGCGCAGGCGATCGCCGTGCGGCTTCTTGGTGTAGCCGATTTCTTTCGAGAGGGTGTCGCGTGCGCGTTCGCTCTGTTCCCAGGATTTCATGTGATGGTGCTGACGAGCAGGCCGGCCCTGAGCGGGTCGATGGGGTCCGGGCCTTGACGCTCAGACGCCGGCGTTCCCGCGTGCCGTGGATCTACTTACTCTACCACCGGGAACACCGGTCGCGGCCGGATTAGGCCGTCTCCAGACGGAGACGGCCCGGACCGCTCAGTTACCCCTCCTGCCGACGCAGGAAGGCCGGCACGTCGAACGTCGAACTCTGATCGAAGTCCGGGTCGACCTCGAGCGTGCGCATGTCGTCGAGGCCCATCGACGGTTCCGCCAGCGTCATCGCCTCGCCCGCCGAGGCAGCGGTTGCCCCCGCCGCGGGCCCGGACGCGGCCGGCGCAGCGTGTGTCGACAGTCCGGCGGCGGCGCTGCCGACGCCGTGCCCGAGCCGCTCGCGGTCATCGGCAGATCGAGCAGCGGCCGCCGGGCGATCGACAGCCTCTGCGACGCCGCGCTCGCTGCCGGCGCCGCGATCGGCGCCGCAGCGGCTGTCCGGTCGGACCCGCGTTGTGCTCGGCGTAGAGCGACATGTCGACGGGCGTGTGCGCACCGGTGCGTCGACGCGGGCCGCGACCGCGACCGCCGGTCCGAAGCCGGTCGCGATCACCGTGATCTTGACCTTGCCCTTCAGCGCCGGGTCGACGACCGCGCCGAAGATGATGTTCGCGTCCTCGTCGGCCGCCTCCTGCACGATGGACGACGCTTCGCTGACTTCGACCAGCGACAGATCGGGACCGCCGGTGACGTTGATGATCACGCCGCGCGCGCCGTTCACCGATGCACCTTCGAGCAGCGGACTCGAAATCGCGCGGCGCGCGGCCTCGATCGCGCGGTCCGGTCCCTCGGCGACGCCGGTGCCCATCATCGCCAGGCCCATGCCGGACATGATGGTCTTGACGTCGGCGAAGTCGAGGTTGATCAGCCCCGGCACCAGAATCAGATCCGAGATCCCCTGAATCGCCTGCCGCAGCACATCGTCGGCCGTGGCGAACGCGTCGGTCAGCGGCGTCGTGCGATCGATGATCGTCAGCAGCCGCTCGTTGGGGATCGTGATGATCGTGTCGACGCAGTCGCGCAGCGCTTCGAGGCCGCGCTCGGCCTGAATCTGGCGCTTCTTGCCTTCGAACTTGAACGGCTTGGTGACGACCGCGACGGTCAGCGCGCCGAGCTCGCTCGCGAGGCTGGCGATCACCGGCGCGGCGCCGGTGCCGGTGCCGCCGCCGAGGCCGGTGGTGACGAAGATCATGTCGGCGCCGTCGAGCGCCTGGATGATTTTCTCGGTGTCCTCGAGCGCGGCCGTGCCGGCCGACGTTCGGATCGGCGCCGGCGCCGAGTCCTTTGGTCAGCTTGCTGCCGATCTGCAGCTTGATCGGCGCGGCGTTGACGCGCCAGCGCCTGCCGATCGGTGTTGGCGACGATGAACTCGACGCCGTCGAGTCCGACGCGCGACCATGCGGTTGACGGCATTGCCGCCGCCGCCGCCGACGCCGATCACCTTGATGCGGGCGCCGGCGCTCCCCTCTTCCTCGAGCTGCAGCCTCAGGCGCGTGACGTCGCCCATCAGATCGGCATCCTTGTAAACATCCATTCGTCGCTCCTGTCGAACGGGCCCCAGCCCGTCTAGAAAAATTCTCTGAACAACCCGCGCAGCCGTCCCGCGACGCGCACGAACGCACCCGCGCCGACCGGCGCGCGCGCCGACTCTCCCATCGAATTGCGATATCCGTAGAGCACCAGGCCGACGCCGGTCGCGAACGTCGGGCTGTTGACGTGATCGGCCAGGCCGCCGACGCCGGCCGGGCAGCCGCGCCGGATCGGCAGGTCGAAGATCTGCTCGGCGATCTCGGGCATGCCGTCGAGAATCGCGCCGCCGCCGGTCAGCACGATGCCCGAGTTCAGGCTCTTCTCGTAGCCGGCGCGGCGGATTTCGTCCCACACCAGGTGGAAGATCTCTTCGGCGCGCGGCTGCAGGATCTCCGACAGGATGCGCCGCGCCATCACGCGCGGCTTCCGGCCGCCGACGCTGGCGACTTCCATCGTCTCGTCCTCGTCCACCATGCTCGACAGCGCGCAGCCGCACTTGCGCTTGATCTTTTCGGCGTCCGGCACCGGCGTCCGCAGTCCGACGGCGATGTCGTTGGTGAAATGATCGCCGCCGACGCCGATCACCGCGGTGTGCCACAGGCTGCCGCGCTCGTAAATCGCGATGTCGGTCGTGCCGCCGCCGATGTCGACCAGCGCGACGCCGAGCTCCTTCTCGTCCTCGGTCAGCACCGATTCGCTCGCCGCCAGCTGCTCGACGACGGTTTCGGCCACGGTCACGCCGGCGCGGTTCACGCACGCGACGATGTTCTGGGTCGAGCTCTGGCTGCCGGTGACGATGTGGACGTTGACCTCGAGGCGCGCGCCGGTCATGCCGACCGGCGCGCCGATGCCGTCCTGCTCGTCGACGACGAAGTCCTGCGGCAGCACGTGCAGGATCTCGCGGCCGGTCGGCAGCGACACGGCCTTGGCGGCATCGATGGCGCGCCGCACGTCCTCGCGCGTGATCTCGCGGTTCTTGCCGGCCACGGCGATCACGCCGCGGCTGTTGAAGCCCTTGATGTGCGGACCCGACAGCGCGAGGTGCACCGAGTCGATCTCGACGCCGGCCATCAGCTCGGCTTCTTCGATCGCCTTCTTGATCGACTCGACGGCGGCCTCGAGGTTGACGACCACGCCGCGCCTGATGCCGCGCGACTCCGCGACGCCGAGACCGACGATGTCGAGTCCGTCGCCGTCGAGCATCTCGCCGACGACCGCGGTCACCTTCGACGTGCCGACGTCGAGCCCGACCAGATACCGCTCTTTACGCGCCACGCGAAATCCCCCAAGCGGCGGCCCCTCACAGGCCCGCCCTGTTGCCGATGAACTACCTCGGCGGTCTCTGCGAACGCCGGCGTTACCGGACTGCCCTTGCTGCTCTTCTCCACTTTCGCCGGCCGCACGTAGATCCGATCGTCGAACCGCAGGTCGACGTAGTCGATGTCGGCCACGCGCTCGCGCAGCGCCGCCGCCAGGCTCGAGGTACGACTGCAGCCGCGGCAGGAACTGGTCGTCGCCGAGCTGAATGACGCGCCGCGTCGCCGGTCAGGATCACCGACGCGTTGTGCACATCGCTGACGTCGATCTGCGACAGGCGTCTGCGCCACCTCCGGCTTGGCCTTCAGCGCCGCGATCAGCGCGCGCCGCGAGCTCGGCGCGCGACTCGTCGGTCATCGAGCCGCTCGTCGGACTGGGCGGCCGCCAGGCCGTCGACGATCGGCAGATCGAGATCCGCGTACTGCGGGCCGTACTGATCGATGACGACGCCGTGCTCGTCGACCAGGTACATCTCGCCGTTGATCCGGCCGATGCCGATCGGCTGCCGCTCGACGACCACGACTTCGATCGTCGACGGCAGCGGCGCGGCGCAGCGCGGCGTCGCGCACCCACGGCGACGCCAGCAGCCGTCGGCGCCAGGCGTCGAGATCGGTCCACATCAGGCTCTCGCCCGCGAAGACCGCTCGAGCACCGCCAGCACTTCGCCCTTGCGACAGCCGCTCGTTGCCGCGAACGACGATGCGATCGATCTGCAGCACGTGCGCCGCGGCGGCGACGCCTGAGGCACGATACCCCCCGTACGACAGCAGCACCGCCGCCACCCCGTAGCGCAGCGCCGGACCGACCAGCGATCGCCAGTCGCGTCTGCGGCGCGACGGCTTGACGTGCGCGCGCCGGAACCGGCGATCGGCGGGGGCGGCGACCGCGAGCTCACTGGCGCCGATGCGTCGTCCTCGTGCGCCGTCGGCGGTCAGCTGACGCGCGTCTCGAGCGCCGCGACGAGGCGCTCCGGCACGCTGCCGATCGAGCCGGCGCCGAGCGTGATCACGACGTCGCCGGGTCGCGCGATGCCGCACCAGCGCCGTCGACGACGTCGTCGAGCACGCGGCACCACGTCGACCGGCGACGCTGACGGTCCGGCGGACGGCCGCCGCCAGCGCGTCGAGCGTGACGCCGGGAATCGGATCCTCGCCGGCCGCGTAGATGTCGGTGAGCACGACGTGGTCCGCGCCCGACGAGCGCCGGACCGAACGCGTCCATCAGCGCCGCGGTGCGCGTGAAGCGATGCGGCTGAAACGCGACGACGATCCGGCGGTTGAAGCGTCGCGCGCGGCGGCGAGCACGGCGGCGATTTCGGTCGGGTGATGTCCGTAGTCGTCGACCACCAGAATGCCGTTCGGTTCGCCGCGGACCTCGAAGCGGCGCTCGGCGCCGCGGAACTCGCGCGAGCCCGGCGGCGACGCGTTCGAACGACAGCCCGAGCTCGAGGCCGACCGCGACCGCGGCCAGCGCGTTCTGCAGGTTGTGACGGCCGGGCACGGCCAGCTGGAGCAGGCCCGAGCGTCTCGATGCCGGCGCCCGGCGCCGTCGCCGATCCCGCCCGCGCGCGAACGCGCCGCTGGACGGTGGCGGTGGCGCCGAGCGGTCCGAGCGAAATGTCGGTCGCGGTGATGTCGGCGTCCGGCGCATCGCAGGCCGTAGGTCGTCGACGCGGCGCGTCATCCGCGGCAGCACGCGCGGCCAGGTTCGCATCGTCCAGGCACGCGACGACGGCGCCGTAGAACGGCACCTTGTTGGCGAAGTCGACGAACGCCTGCTGCAGGTCGTCGAAGCCGCCGTAGTTTTCGAGATGCTCGTGGTCGATGTTCGTAATCACCGCAATCGTCGGAAACAGTTTCAGGAACGAGCGATCGCTTTCGTCCGCTTCGGCCACCATCAGCTCGCCGCGGCCCAGCCGCGCGTTGCTGCCGAAGGCGCTCAGCCGCCCGCCGATCACCGCCGTCGGATCGAGACCGGCGCGTTCGAGCACCAGCGCGATCATCGACGTCGTCGTCGTCTTGCCGTGCGCGCCGGCGACCGCGACTGCGTACCGCAGCCGCATCAGCTCCGCGAGCATCTCGGCCCGCGGAATCACCGGAATCTGCCGCCGCGCCGCTTCGCGCACCTCCGGGTTCGTCGGCCGCACCGCCGACGAGATCACCACGACGTCCGCGTCACCGACGTTCGCCGCGTCGTGCCCGAGCGCGATCCGAATGCCGAGCGTCGCCAGCCGATCGGTGATCGCCGAGCGCTTCTCGTCCGAGCCGCTGACGACGTAGCCGAGATTGGCGAGCAGTTCGGCGATGCCGCTCATCCCGATGCCGCCGATGCCGACAAAGTGCACGCGCCGCGTCTTCCCGAGCACTACCGTTTCCCGCGTAGGGCGGGCCCTCGGGCCCGCCTCGTAGCGGACCTGAAGGTCCGCTCAACTGCACCAACTCCAGCGCCCGGTCGACGATGACGCGCGCCGCGTCCGGCCTGCGCCAGCGACCGCGCCGCCGCGCTCATTCGCCGCCGGCGGTCCGGGTCGCCGGCGAGCGCCAGCAATCCGCTCGGCCAGCACCGCGTCCCGATACGTCCTGCTGCAGCAGCAGCTCGCGCGGCGCCGGCCGCCGCCAGCGCCTCGGCGTTCCTGCCGCTGGTGATCGTCGGTCGCCGTCGGCAGCGGAACAGAATCGCCGCCTTGCCCGCCGCCGTCGATCTCCGCCAGCGTCGTCGCGCCGGCGCGGCAGACGATCAGGTCCGCGTGTCCGAGCTGCCGCCCCATGTCGTAGAGGAACGGTTCGACATCGGCCTGAAGCCCCGCCTGCCGGTAGCCGGCGCGGACCATCTCCACATCTCGTTCTCCCGTCTGGTGGGTGAGACGAAGACGCGGACCGCCGGCCGCCAGCTCCGGCGCTGCCTCCACCATGGCCACGTTGATTGCGTGCGCGCCCTGAGAGCCGCCAAAAACTAAGACCCGTGTGACGGACGCCTGTTCATCGCGTGCCGCCTCCTGATCTGGTCCGACCCGCGGCGAAAAACTCCGGCCGAACCGGGTTACCGCTGACGAACGCCTTCGTCCCGAAAAACGCCTCGCGTCGAGTCGAACGTCACCGCCGCCGCCCGCACGAACGGCGCGAGCAGCCGGTTGGTCAGACCCGGCACCGCGTTCTGCTCGAGCAGCATCGTCGGGACGCCGCGAAGCGCCGCGACCAGCACGACCGGACCCGAGCTGTAGCCGCCGACGCCGATCACCAGATCGCGGACGCCGCGCCGAGACGATCCGCCAGCGCATCGAGCAACGCCGAGCGGCACGAGCGACGCGCCGCGCAGCGCGATCGGCGAGCGACTTGCCCTTCAGGCCGCCGCTGCGAATCACGATCGAGCTCGAAGCCCTTCGCGCGGCACCACCCGCGACTCGATGCCGCGCGCCGTTCCCGCAAACGTCACCTGCGCGTCCGGCCGCCGCGCCAGCAGCTCGCGCGCCACCGCGATGCCCGGATACAGATGACCGCCGGTGCCGCCACCGGCGATCACGACGCGCAGGGGATGACGTCATTCGTCATGCCTCTGACGACGCGTGCTGCGACACGTTCAGCAGGATGCCCATGCCGACCAGGTTGATGAGCAGCGACGATCCGCCGGAGCTGACAAACGGCAGCGGAATGCCTTTGGTCGGCATCAGGCCGAGCACGACGCTGATGTTGACGAACGCCTGCACCGCCACCATCGTCGTCAGCCCGAGCGCGAGAAACGACACCGAAGCTGTCGGGCGCGCGCAGCGCGACGCGCAGGCCGCGCCACGCGATCACGCAGAAGCAGACCAGGACGACCGTCGCGCCGATCAGGCCCAGCTCCTCCGCAGATCACGGAGTAGATGAAGTCGGTGTGCGGCTCGGGCAGGTAGAACAGCTTCTGCACGCCGTTCATCAGCCCCTTGCCCCACACGCCGCCGGTGCCGACGGCGATCAGCGACTGAATGATCTGGAAGCCGTCGCCGAGCGGATCGTCCCACGGGTTCGAGGAACGTCGAGCATGCGGCGCCGCCGGTACGCCGCGCCCATCACGACGAGGTAGATCGCCGGCAGCGCGCACAGGAACGCGCCGACGATGTAGCGGTAGTTGAGGCCGGCCGCGAACACCATCACGGCGGCGATCGAGCAGCGAGCGACATCGACGTGCCGAAGTCGGGCTCGAGCAGGATCAGCGCCGACCAGCCCGCGCGACGACGAGCGCAATCGGCAGCAGCGAGTAGCCGAGCTCGTTGATGCGGTGCATCCGCCGCTCGAGCAGCGCGGCGATGAAGAAGATCGCCGCCAGCTTGGCCAGCTCCGACGGCTGGACGCCGAGGCCGCCGACGCCGAACCAGCGGCGCGCGTTGTTCACCGGGGCGCTGAAGAGCACGGCGACGCAGCGCCAGGGTGACGCAGGCCCAGCGCGCTCCAGATGAAGGCCGGCTCGCTGGTAGGTGCGGTAGTCGATGCGCATCACCACCGACAGCATGGCCATGCCGAGGACCGCCCACATCGCCTGCTTGATCAGGAAGCGCGAGGCTCGGCCGTAGCGCTCCAGCGCCATCGGCGCCGACGCGCTGTAGACCATGACGACGCTCAGGGCGACCAGGAGGATGGTCGCGAGGAAGAGCACCTTGTCGGATTTGAGTTTTCTCGCCATCGTGCTCCGCTCTAAAGCTCCCGGTCGTTCGTTCCGAAACTATCCTCGGCTTCGCATTACGATTGCGCTGAGCGGTCAACAGTCATCAGTCGGCCTCGGGCCGAGGCACCAACTTCCCAGGCCGGGGCAGCCTGGGTTCCCAGCAGCCAGTCCTCAACCGCGAGAACCGACTGACGACTGCTCACCGCTCACACGCACGCTCGGCTGAAGCCTCGCGCTACAGCTCGCCGATCACCCGATCGCTGATCGCCGATTCGCTATCCGTCCCACTTCCTCTTTGAACCATCGCCCTCGTTCCGCGTAGTCCCGAAACATGTCGAAGCTGGCGCACGCCGGCGCCAGCAGCACGACGCCTGACGGCTGTCGCCAGCGCAAACGCGCGCGCCACCGCCTCGCCGAGCGTCTCCGCCTCGTGCACGTCCACGGCGCCGTCGAGCGCTTCGCGCACCAGCGGCCGCGCTTCGCCGATCGCGACGACGGCCTTGCCGCGCTCCTTGAGCGGCTCGCGCAGCAACCGCAGATCGCCGCCCTTGAAGCGTCCGCCGATGATCGGCACGAGACCGCGGTCGAAGCTCTCGATCGACCGCAGCGCCGACTCGACGTTGGTCGCCTTCGAGTCGTTGACGAACCGCACGCCGCCAACGTCGGCCACGAGCTCCATCGCGTGCTCGAGCCCGTGAAAGCGTCGACCGCGGCGGTCATCGCCGTCGGGCGCAGCGCCGGCGATCGCGCCGACCGTCGCCGCCGCCATCACGTCGTCGACCAGGTGCGGACCGAGCAGGTGAATGGCGTCGAGCGGCACCAGGCGCGTCGACGTCGCGCCGCGTCGATCGACGATCCATCCGTCGTCGACGACGGTGCCGTCGGCGATTGCGCCGGCGTGCGAGAACAGGCGCCTCGCGGCGCGCCCGCGGCGCGCCAGCGCGAGCACACGCCGGATCGTCGGCGTTGATCACCGCCCAGTCGCCGGCATCCTGGTTCTCGAAGATGCGCGCCTTCGCCGCGCCGTACGCGTCGACGTTGCGGTGGCGATCGAGATGGTCCGGCGAAAAGTTCAGCATCACGGCGATCCACGGATGAAACGTCTCGATCTGCTCGAGCTGAAAGCTGCTCGCCTCGACGACGTGAAACGTCTCCGGCGTCGAGTCGGACACCTGGGCGCTCAGCGGCGCGCCGATGTTGCCGCCGACCGTCACCTTGAAGCCCGCCGCCTCCAGCATCCGCCCGGTCAGCGTCGGTCGTCGTCGACTTGCCTTTCGTGCCGGTGATCGCGATCACTCGTCCCTGCAGCCAGCGCGAGGCGAGCTCGATCTCGCGCGATCACCGGAATGCCCTCGTCGCGCGCGGCCTGGATCGACCGGCTGATCCGGCGGCACGCCAGGACTCAGCACGACGAGGTCGGCGCTCGACGAAGGTCTCGGCGCGTGTGACCACCGAGCTCGAGCGTCGACGCCGAGCGAGCGCAGCGTGATCGGCCTCGGCCAGTCGACGACCGCGCGTCCGACAAGCGTCACGCGCGCGCCGCGGCGCGCGAGCAGCTCGGCGGCAGCCAGCCCGCTTCGCGCCGCTCCGGCGACGGTCACGCGTTTGTTTTCGACGTCGAATCCCACGGTCTCTTCAGCCCCTAACCCCTAGCCCCTAGCGAAGCTTCAGCGTCGCCAGACTGAACAACGCGAAGATGATTCCGACAATCACGAACCGCGTGATCACCTTCGGCTCGCTCCAGCCGCTCAGCTCGAAGTGGTGATGAAGCGGCGCCATCCGGAAGACACGCTTGCCGCCGGTCGCCTTGAAGTACGCGACCTGCATCACGACCGACAGCGCCTCGAGCACGAAGACGCCGCCGACGATCGGCAGCAGCAGCTCCTGCTTGATCAGAATCGCGACGATGCCGAGCGCGGCGCCGAGCGCCAGCGAACCGACGTCGCCCATGAAGATTTCGGCGGGGTAGGAGTTGTACCAGAGGAACCCGAGCGAGGCGCCGACCAGCGAGCCGCAGAACACCGTCAGCTCCGCCGCCTGTGGAAAGCGGACCAGCAGCAGGTAGTCGGCGAACACGCGGTGGCCGGTGACGTAGGCCAGCGCCGTGTAGGCGCTCGCGGCAATCGCGAAGACGCTGATCGCGAGACCGTCGAGGCCGTCGGTGAGGTTGACGGCGTTCGACTCGGCCACCAGCACGAACACGGCGAAGGGCAGATAGCCGTATCCGAGATCCGGAATCAGACTCTTGAAGAACGGAAAGACCAGCCGGGTGCTGTAGAGGCCCTTGTGCTGCAGGAACGAGCAGGACGACGCCGACCGCCACCGCGATCAGGATCTGGAATCCCATCTTGTAGCGCGGCAGCAGTCCGTGATGCGAACGACGGACGATCTTCAGGTAGTCGTCGGCGAAGCCGATCGCCCCGAATCCCGCCGTCGTCAGCACCGCGATCCACACGTAGGCATTCGTGAGATCCGCCCACAGCAGCGTCGGCACCAGCGCCGCCGTCAGAATCAGCAGTCCGCCCATCGTCGGCGTGCCGGCCTTCGGCCGGTGGCGTCTGCGGGCCGTCGGCCCGCATCACCTGTCCGATCTGGAACTCGCGCAGCTTGCGGATCAGCCACGGACCGAACACCAGGCTGATCGCCAGCGCCGAGAGCGTCGCCGCCGCCGTGCGGAACGTGATGTAGCGCGTCACGTTCAGCACCGAGAACGACGGATAGGTGTGGAAGCGGTAGAGCAGCTGATACAGCATCAGGCCCGCTCCGCCTTCAACCGATCGACCACGCGATCCGTTCTGACGCCGCGCGATCCCTTCACCAGCACCAGATCGCCCGGCCTGCACCGCCACGGCGACGGCATCAGCGGCCGCGTCGCTCGTGGCGAAGTGCCGCACGCGCGTCGGCCGGCATTCCGGCGGCAACCGCCGCGCCGGCCAGCGCGTCGCCGGCGCTCCGCCGACCGCGAAGAGCAGATCCACCGGCGCCGCCGCCGCGGCGCGACCGACGTCTTCGTGCAGCGCCGACCGCTCGAGCGCCGAGCTCGAGCATCTCGCCGAGGACCGCCACCCGCCGGCGTCGCGGAACTTCGCGCCAGCACCTCGAGCGCGCGCCTGGTCGCGGTCGGGTTGGCGTTGTAGCTGTCGTCGATCACCGTCACGCCATCGCGCAGGCGCACGACCTCGCCGCGGTGCGCCGCCGGCTTCAGCTGCGCAGCTCGCTCGCGAATCACGTCCAGCGGCACGTCGAACTCGAGCGCCACCGCGGTCGCCGCGAGGACGTTCGACGAGGTTGCCGCGGCCGATCAGCGGCGGCGAAGGTCGATCTCGCCTGCGGCGTCGTGACCCGCGCGCCACGTGCCGTCGATGCCGCGGTCGACCACGTCGCGCGCCCTGCACGTCGGCATCGCGCTCGATGCCGAACGTCACCGTCCGGCCGGCGAAGCCAGCCGTCCGCGCCGCGATCCGCTCGTCGTCGGCGTTGGCGACGAGCAGCGGTCGACGCGTCGGCGCCCTCGAGAATCTCCGCCTTGGCGTCGGCGATGGCGTCGAGCGACGCGAAGAAGCCGAGGTGGGCCTCGCCCACGTTCGTCCAGACCCGGACATCGGGCTCAGCAATGCGCACCAGCGTGCTGATCTCACCGGCATGGTTCATCCCCAGTTCGACGACGGCGATCTCCGGCCGCTGCCTCAGCTCGATGAGCGACAGCGGCAGCCCGATGTGGTTGTTCAGGTTCCCGCGGTTGCGAATCACCCGGTATCGCGCCGCGAGAAACTCGCTCGTCACTTCCTTGGTCGTGGTCTTGCCGGCGCTGCCGGTGATCGCCACGACCTTCGTTCCCGATGCCCGCCGAACTGCACGTGCGCCAAGCGCCTGCAGCGCACTGGTCGTGTCGTCGACTTCGATGACGACCGCACCGTCGCTCGGGACGCTCGCCGGCTCGTGGCGCGTTGAAGCCCCGCGCTACGTCCTCGCGAATACCGCCATCCAGCCGCGCGGCACCACCACTCCACCCGCGCCGGCCTCGATCGCCGCGGCGGCGAACGCGCGCCGTCGAATCGCTCGCCGCGAATGCCGACGAACAGGTCGCCGGCCGCAAGCGTCCGCGTGTCGATCGACACGCCGCGAACTCCCGCTCCCGATCGCCCCGCACCACTACGCCGCCGGTCTCGTCCGCCACCCATCGGGCGATGAGCGGGATCGCGGCTCCCGACCAGGCCGGCGTCATACCACGCCCGAGTTCGTGCGCCGCCGCGCCAGCGCCTCGCGCGCCACCTCGACGTCGTCGAACGGCAGCACGCGGTCGCCGATCACCTGGTACTTCTCGTGTCCCTTGCCGGCGATCAGCACGAGATCGCCGGGCCGCGCGATCTCGATCGCCTTGGCGATCGCCGCGCGGCGATCGACGATCGCCAGCAGCGCGCTGCCCGCTGTCCCGCCGCGTGTCGGGCGTGATGCCGCGCTGGATCTCCTCGATGATTCGGCCGGGATCCTCGCTGCGCGGGTTGTCCGACGTGATCACGATGACGTCGCTCAGTCGTCCGGCGACCACGCCCATCAGCGGCCGCTTGGTGCGATCGCGATCGCCGCCGCAGCCGAACACGGTGATCAGCCGTCCGCGCGCGAGCGGCCGCGCCGTCTCGAGCAGGTTGCGCAGCGCGTCGTCGGTGTGCGCGTAGTCGACGACGACGGTGACTTCGTCGTTCGGCCCGAGACCACCTGAAAGCGGCCGGGCACGCCGTCGAGCGCGCTGCAGTCCGCGTTCGATCGCGTCGAACGGCAGGTCGAGCGCGACCGCGGTCGACGACCGCGGCGAGGATGTTGTAGACGTTCGGCCGGCCGACGAGCTTCGAACGGACGTGCAGCGTGCCGCGCGGCGTGCGCACGTCGAACGACAAGCCCGTCGAGCGAGAACGACAGCGGACCCGGCGTGATGTCGGCGGGTCGGTTGATGCGCGTAGGTGACCGGCCGGCCGCCGACGTCGATCGAGCGACGCGCCGCGCGGATCGTCGACGTTGATCAGGCTCGGCGCGCCGGGCGGCAGCATCTCGAACAGCCGCCGCTTGGCGCGGAAGTAGTCGTCCATGTCGGCGTGGAAGTCGAGATGGTCGCGCGTCAGGTTCGTGAACACGCCGGCGGCGAAGGTGATGCCGTCGACGCGCCTGCAGCGACAACGCGTGCGACGACACTTCCATCGCGCAGGCGCCGCAGCCGCGGTCGACCATCTCGCGCAGCAGCGCCTGGACGTCCGGCGCCTCCGGCGTCGTGCGCGACGCCTCGCGCGTTTCGTCGCCGACGCGATACGCGACGGTGCCGAGCAGCCCGCATCGGATGCCCGCCGCCTCGAGGATCGCGGCGATCAGATACGCGGTCGTCGTCTTGCCGTTGGTGCCGGTGATGCCGATGACCCGCATCTCACCGCTCGGATCGCGATAGAAGGCGGCCGCCAGAATGCGCCAGCGCGAGCCGCGCGTCGTTGACGACGACCCAGGGCACGTGGATGCCGGTCGGCGCAGCCTGTTCGGAGACGATCGCGGCGGCGCCGCGCTCGATGGCCTGTCGAGCGAACGCGGTGCCGTCGGCGTGCAGGCCCTTGAGCGCGACGAACACCTGACCCGGCCGTCACCGCCCGGGAGTCGTAGGCCACGCCGGCTATCGCTGCGTCCACGCCGCCGGGCAAGACGACGCCTGCGGCGAGACCGCGACCGACCAGCGCCGTCTGCAGTTCAGCCCAGGTCATGGCTGCGTCGCGCGCGCCGGCATGGTGCGACAGGTTGACGTTCGAGCACCAGACGGCAGAGACCGTCCGGTTCGATGGGCGTGCCTGCTGCTGGATTCTGCGAGACGACGACGCCGTCGCCCGACAGCCGCGGCGTTCAGGCCGAGCGTCACGAGCTGGCGGACCGCCTCCCGCGCGCTCAGACCGCTCGAGATCCGGCACCGTGCCGGACGGCTCGTCGGCGACGAAGCTGACGCCGCCTCGGATCACGCGGCAGTCGGCATCGACTCCACGCCGTTCTTGGCCGCGACGAGCACCGGCACCGACGGATTGATCGTCGGGCCAACCCCGAGATACTGCAGCGTCGCCTCGGCGATGCGCTTGAACACCGGACCGGACACCGGACCGCCGGTATTCAGTCCCGCATGCGGCGAGTCGGTGACGACGATGATCGCGAGCTGCCGGATTGCGCGACGGAATGAATCCGACGAACGAGCGTTGTAGTCGGTGGTCGAATAGTGGCCGTTGACCAGCTTGGCCGCCGTGCCGGTCTTGCCGGCGACGGTGTAGCCGGGAATCTGCGCCGGTGCGCGCGGTGCCGCGATCGACGACCCCTTCCATGATCTCGGTGAGCGTCGCCGCCGTGTCCGGCGCTGACCGTGCGGCGCACGACCTTCGGCTGCACGGCGAAGCGGCGGTTGTCGCGATAGACGGCGCGGACGACGCGCGGTTCGATCATACTCGCCGCCGTTGGCGACCGAGCTCGACGGCCGTCACCATCTGCAGCGGCGTCACGCCGACCTGGTAGCCCATCGACACCGACGCCAGCGCGCTCTCGTTCAGCTTGTCCGCCGGCCAGACGATGCCGGAGCTCTCGCTGGGAAAATCAGGCGAGACCGGATGACCGAAGCCGAAACGCTCGACGTAACGGCTGAGCCGCTCGGCGCCGACCTTGAAGCCGATCTTGATCGCGCCGATGTTGCTCGAGTGGACGATGACGTCGTTCGAACGACAGCACGCCGTAGTCGTGATGGCTGGCTTCGGTGACCGGCTTGGGCCGGCCGGCGATGTGGAGGATGCCGGGATGCGTGTCGATCATCGTGGTCGATCGGCATCACGCTTCTCTTCGATCGCCGCCGACGCGGTCACCAGCTTGAACGTCGATCCCGGCTCGTAGAGATCCTGCACCGCGCGGTTGCGCCGGTCGGCATCCTCGTAGTCGCGATAGGCGTTCGGGTTGAACGTCGGCTCGTTGGCCATCGCCAGAATCTCGCCGGTGTGCGGATTCATGATGATGGCGGTGCCGCCGGCGGCGCGGTTCTGGACGACGCCGGCGTGGAGCTCGCGCTCGGCGACGTGCTGCAGGTACTCGTCGATGGTCAGCTCGACCGTCGAACCGGTGGTCGGCGGCCGCTCGAAGCGGCTGAACGCGTGCCGCTTGCGCGTCGGTCTGCACCATGATCGTGCCGACCTTGCCGCGGATCTGCGA
Organism: uncultured Acidobacteriota bacterium; assembly: GCA_963711765.1. Taxonomy (GTDB): domain Bacteria; phylum Acidobacteriota; class Vicinamibacteria; order Vicinamibacterales; family CAVVIG01; genus CAVQFC01. Next base: position 733,921 of record CAVQFC010000003.1, read on the forward strand.
GTCGTAGGTCGATTCGATGCCGCTCAGGCCGCTGTTGTCGACGCCGACGTAGCCGAGCAGGTGCGCGGCGAGCTCGCGGTTCGGATAGAAGCGCTTGCTCTCCTTGACGAAGCCGATGCCGTCGAGGTTGAGATCGGCGACGCGCCGCGCGACGTCCGGCGCGATCTGGCGGCGGACGTAGGCGAACTGCTTCGACTTGCCCAGCTTCTCGGTGAGCGCCTGCCGCTCCTTGCCGCTGCAGTCGCCGAACGCGTCGCACAGCTTTGCCACCGTCGCTTTGACATCGTCGATGTCGCTGGGCACCGCGAAGATCGTGTCGGCGTCGACGCTCGTGGCCAGCACGCGGCCGCGGCGATCGAGGATGTCGCCGCGCTTGGCGGGCGAGGATCGGGTGCGCTCCTGCTGACGCTCGGCGCGCGCCACGAGGTCGGCGTGGCGGAAGACCTGCAGGAAGACCAGCCGCGCTTCGATGCCGCCGACCCACAGGCCAAGCACGACCGCCACGACGCTGAGACGCCGTCGCGAGCGTGCTGCGCCAGTCTGGGGGACGCCGGAGTCTTCATCACCGCCACGCGACGACCGATTTCGCCGGCGGATCCGCCGGCAGCACGCGCTCGATCACGATCGCTTCGCCGCGCGCCGGCGCGACGAGGTGGAGCTGCTCGGTGGCAAGCGCTTCGATCCGCTTCGGCGACCGCAGGGTTTCGATCTCGAGGCGCAGCCGCCGGCGGTCTCGTCCTCGGCCGCGCTCTGCCGCTTCATCGCCTCGATCTGGTAGCCGTGCCGCAGCAGCTCGAAGTGCTGCCACGCCGAGAACAGCAGCACCAGCACGAGGAAGCCGGCGACGCCGACCGACTTCCAGAGCTCGCGCTGCCGCGCCTCGTCGACCTCGCGGACGATCGGGTTGTTGCGGACGTCCTTCTTGATGGCGTATTCGAACGGCTCCATCAGGCCATCCTTTCAGCGGCACGAAGCTTGGCGCTGCGGGCGCGCGGGTTCCGCGCCAGCTTCGTCGTCGCCGGCGACCATCGGCTTCTTCGTCAGCACCTGCACCAGCCCGTCGCGCTGCTGCAGCGCGCGAAGCGTGTGCTTGACGATGCGATCCTCGAGCGAGTGAAAGGTGATGACGACCAGCCGCGCGCCGGCGCGGAGGCGGCGGACGGCGCGCGGCGACGAAACCGATCGAGACCGTCGAGCTCGCGGTTGACCCAGATGCGCAGCGCCTGAAACGTGCGCGTCGCCGGATCGATGCGCTGGTAGCCGCGGTGCGGCACGGCGCGGCGGACGATCGCCGCCAGCCGTCCGGTGGTGTCGATCGGCGTCTCGTGACGCGCTTCGACGATCAGCGCGCGCGATGCGGCGCGAGAAGCGCTCCTCGCCGAACTGATAGATCGCGTCGGCGAGATCGCGTTCGGTCGAGCGGGCGACCAGATCGGCGGCGGTGTCGCCGGTGGTCCGATCCATGCGCATGTCGAGCGGCTCGTCGCGCTGGAAGCTGAAGCCGCGGCCCGGCGCGTCGAACTGCATCGACGAGACGCCGAGGTCGGCCAGCGCGCCGTCGATGCGATCGATCCGGCGCTGGTCGAGAACGGCGTCGATTGCGCGATAGTCGGCGTGCACGAGCTCGACGCGGTCGCCCCACGGCGCGAGCGTTTCGCGGGCGCGGGCGAGCGCGTCCGGGTCGCGGTCGAACCCGATGACGCGGGTCGCGCCGGCCTCGAGCAGGGCGCGCGAGTGGCCGCCGAGTCCGACGGTGCAGTCGACGAACAGACCGCCCTGCTCCGGGCGGAGATGCTGGAGCACTTCGGCGGTCATGACGGGAACGTGCGTCATCAGATGCCGAACTCCGACAGCGCCTTCGCGTCGTCGTCGGTGTACGCGTCGCGCTGCAGCTTGGTCAGGAACCGATCGTGGTTCCAGACTTCGAGGTAGTTGTATTGGCCGAGCACGTCGACGTCGCCGCTCATCGTCGCGGTTTCGCGCAGCCGGGCGGGAATCAGCACGCGGCCCTGGGTGTCGAGTTCGGCGACCTGGCCGAAGAAGTTGACGCGATCGAGAAAGCGGAGGCGCGAGGGATGGGTCGACGGCATCTGGCCGAGTTTTTCTTCGATCTCGAGCCACACCGGCATCGGATAGAGGCGCACGTACTCGCCCGTCAGGCTGGTGAGGAAGAGCTCACGCCCGTACTTGGTCTCGAGGAGCGAACGGAAGACGTTCGGCACCTTGAGTCGGCCCTTGTCGTCGATGCGAGCCTGCTCGTGGCCTCTAAACACACCACGCCTCTATGGTTCGACCACTTTTCTCCACAAATTTCCACGAGGATGGTAAAAGAGGGCTTCGGTGATGTCAACCGCAAAATCCTGCACCTCAGTAAGTTACGCCAAATTTTCGCCTTTTAATCGCCCGCGAACGGCGTTCTCTCGGGTCAGCCCACGCGCTCACTCGCCGATGAAAACCGTCCTCGTCTGCGAAGCGCAGGTTCCGTTCGTGCGAGGCGGGGCGGAGCTGCTCGTGCGTGGCCTGGTCGGCCAGCTCCGCAAGCACGGCTACCGCGCCGAACGGGTGTCGGTTCCGTTCAAGTGGTATCCAAAGGACGAGCTGCTGACGAGCGCGGCGGCGTGGCGCATGATCGACCTGTCCGAGTCGAACGGCGTACGGATCGACACCGTGATCGCCACCAAGTTCCCCACCTATTTCGTCCGGCATCCGCACAAGGTGACGTGGCTCTTCCATCACTACCGTGCGATTTACGACCTCTTCGGGACGCCCTACAGCGACTTCGATCACGTCGAAAGCGACGTGCGCCTGCGCGATCGGCTGATCGCGCTCGACAACGAGGTACTCGGCGAATCGGCCCGCCTCTTCGCGATCGCTCGAAACACCGCGTCGCGCCTGGAGCGCTACAACGGCCTGACGGCCGAGACGCTCTATCATCCGCCGCCTCTAGCCGGGCGCCTGCAGCCTGGCCCGTTCGGTGACTACCTGCTGTCGGTCGGCCGGCTCGAAGCCAACAAGCGCGTCGATCTCATCATTCGCGCCCTCGCCCAGGCGCCGTCGCTCCGCCTCGTCATCGTCGGCGACGGGCCGCTGCGGGGAGAGCTCGAAAAAACCGCGGCGGCGGTCGGCGTCGACGGACCGCGTCCGCTGGACCGGTCCGGTTGACGAAGACACACTCGTGAAGCTCTACGCCGGCGCTCTCGGTGTCGTGTTCCCGCCGTTCGACGAGGACTACGGCTACGTCACGCTCGAGGCATTCCTGGCCCGCAAGCCGGTGGTCACCACGACCGATGCCGGCGGCCCGCTCGAATTCGTCGAGCACGGCATGACCGGCCTCGTCTGCGAGCCGGCGCCGGAGGCCATGGCCGAGGCCATGACCCGGCTGCGCGACGATCAGTCACTGGCGCGCGCGCTCGGCGACGCCGGTTACGATCGCGTCCGATCGATCAGCTGGGAACACGCCGTGAATAGACTTATGGCTAAGGGCTGATGGCTGAAGGCGTGAACCTTGCGGAGACGTCGATCGTGATCCCCGCCTTCAACGAAGCGGCGTCCGTCGGCGCGGTCGTCCAGGCGCTGCTCGGCGTGGGTCGATGGCGCGAGATCCTGGTGATCGACGACGGCTCGAGCGACGAGACCGCGGCGCGCGCGGAAACCGCCGGCGCACGTGTCGTTCGCCATCCCTACAACAAAGGCAACGGCGCGGCGGTCAAGACCGGGATCCGGCACGCGACCGGACGGTTCGTGTTGATCGCCGACGCCGACGGTCAACACCAGCCGGCAGACGCCGGCCGGCTGGTGTCGTACCTCGATCGCTACGACCTCGTGGTTGGTGCTCGGTCGCGTCGCACCCAGGCGAGTGTCGGAAGACGCGTCGGCAACGCCGCGCTGAACCGGCTCGCGAGCTACCTCACCGAGCATCCGATTCCGGATCTCACCTCCGGCTTTCGCGCCGCCCGGCGCGACTGCCTGCTCGAATTCATTCACCTGCTGCCGAACGGCTTCTCGACGCCGACGACCACCACTCTGGCGTTCATGAAAGCGGGGTACAGCGTGCGATTCGAACCGGTCGACGCCGCGCAGCGGAGCGGCGCCTCGAACATCAAGTTCGGCGCCGACGGCGTGCGGTTCGTCCTGATTCTGCTCAAGGTGATCACGATTTTCAGTCCGCTGCGGATCTTTCTGCCGGTCAGCGTCGCCGCGTTCGTGATCGGCGGCGCCTACGCGATGTGGACCATCGCTACCCAGTCTCACGTGACCAATTCCTCGGTGCTGCTGATTTCGATGAGCGTGGTGATCTTCCTGGTTGGTCTGGTGTCCGAGCAGATCTCGGCCTTGCGCTTCGAGAGCAGGCGCCCATGACATCCCCCACGGCCCTGGTCATCGTCCCCACCTACAACGAGCACGAGAACCTGCCGATTCTGACGCGGGCGCTGATGCAGATTCCCGGCGTCAGCCTTCTGGTGGTGGACGATCAGTCGCCGGATGGGACCGGTGCGGTCGCTGATGCGCTGGCGCTCGAGTACCCGGGACGGATTGAGGTGATGCACCGCAACGGACCGCGCGGACTCGGACGCGCGTATCTCGATGGCATCGCGGCGGCGCTGACCCGGCCGTTCGACGTGATCTGCCAGATGGATTCGGACCTGTCGCACGATCCGGCGCAGCTTCCGGCGCTGCTCGCGGCGACCGAGCACGCCGACCTCGTCATCGGTTCGCGATACGTACCCGGCGGAGGCGTGGTCAACTGGCCGCTGCGGCGCCGCGTCCTCAGTCGCTTCGCCAACATCTACATCCGCACGGTCACCCGGATCAGCCCGCGCGATTGCACCAGCGGCTACCGGGCCTGGCGGCGGACCGCGCTGGCCTCGCTGCCGTTCGATCGCATCGCCTCCGACGGCTATTCGTTCCTGGTCGAGATGCTGTTTCTCGCGGCGACGCTGCGGTTGCGAACGGCCGAAGTGCCGATCACGTTCGTCGAGCGCCGTCTCGGTGAGTCGAAGCTGTCGCGCGGCGTGCTGGTCGAATCGGCGATTACGCCGTGGCGGCTGATTGGCTGGCGGGAAACGGCGCGACCGACGCGGCGTTGACGGGGTTCGTGCTAGGGTTGAGAGGCTCTCTGGACATGTCAACATTCCTCGCCCGGCGTTCGTCAGGCCCGTGGCGCGCGTAGCCGTGGACTACCGGCAGTTCTATCGCGGCCGCAAGGTGATGGTCACCGGCGGACTCGGCTTCATCGGCAGCAACCTGGCGCGCGCGCTCGTCGATCTCGGCGCCGACGTCCTGCTGGTCGACTCGCTGATCCCCGACTACGGCGGCAACCTGTTCAACATCGACGGCATCGCCGATCGGCTGCACGTCAACATCGCGGACATCCGCCAGCAGACGACGATGAACTACCTGGTGCGCGATCGCGAGGTGATCTTCACCCTCGCCGGACAGGTGAGCCACATCGACAGCATGCGGGATCCGTACACCGATCTCGAGATCAACTGCCGCAGCCAGCTGACGATTCTCGAGGCCTGCCGCTACAACAATCCCGGCGCGAAAGTCGTGTTCGCCGGCACGCGCCAGATCTACGGCCGGCCCGAGCTCGCTGCCGGTGGACGAGACTCACCTGGTGCGTCCGACCGACGTCAACGGCATCAACAAGGCCGCCGGCGAGTACTACCATCTGGTCTACAACAACGTGTTCGGCGTGCGCGCCTGCTCGCTGCGCCTCACCAACGTCTACGGACCGCGTCAGCTCGTCAAACACAACCGCCAGGGCTTCATCGGCTGGTTCATCCGCCTGGCGATCGAGCAGAAGACGATTCAGATTTTCGGCGACGGCTCGCAGCTGCGCGATTTCGTCTACGTGGACGATGCCGCCGACGCCTTCCTGCGGGCCGGGCGCGAGCGATGCGTGCAACGGTGAGGTGTTCAACGTCGGCGGCGACGAGCCGATCAGTCACCGCGAGCTCACCGACGCTGCTGATCGACGTCGCCGGCGCCGGCCGGGTCGAGTACGTCGACTGGCCCGCCGAGAAGAAAGCCATCGACATCGGCAGCTTCTACACCGACTCGACGAAGTTCAAGAGCGCCACCGGCTGGTCGCCGACCGTCGCGCTGCGCGATGGACTCACCCGCACGATCGCGTTCTACCGCGAGCATTGGCCTCGTTACGTCGAAGCCGCCGCGACCGAGGCGCGGCCGTGAGCGGCTACGGCATTCCGTTCATGTCACTCGCGCCCGGCGAGGACGCCACCGACATCCGCCGCGCGATCGATCGCGTCGTCGCATCGGCTGGTTCGTGCTCGGCCCCGAGGTCGAACGCGTTCGAAGACGGAGTTCGCCGCCGCCTGCGGCGCCGCCCACGCGGTCGGCGTCGGCACCGGCACCGACGCGCTGGCGCTGATCCTGCGCGCGCTCGACATCGGCCCCGGCGACGAAGTGATCACGACGCCGCTCTCGGCGGCGTACACGGCGCTCGCGGTGATGATGGCCGGCGCGCGTCCGGTGTTCGCGGACATCGATCCGCGACCGCCTGACGATCGATCCCGATCGGATCGAGGAGGCGATCGGGCCGCGAACGCGCGCGATCATGCCGGTCCACCTCTACGGACAGCCGGCAGACATGACGGCGATCGAGCGGATCGCGGCGCGGCACCGGTCTCGCGATCGTCGAGGACTGCTGTCAGGCGCATCTCGCCACCGTCGCAGACGCGCCCGGTCGGCACCATCGGCGTCGCCGGCGCGTTCAGTTTCTACCCGACCAAGAATCTCGGCGCGCTCGGCGACGGCGGCGCGATCGTCACCAACGACGCGGCGCTCGCGGCGCGACTGAAACGGCTGCGCAACGGCGGACAGACCGATCGCTACCATCACGGCGAACCGGGCGTCAATTCGCGTCTCGACGAAATGCAGGCGGCGATCCTGCGCGCGCGGCTGCCGCGGCTGCGCGGCTGGACCGAGCGACGCCGGCGCTGGCCGCGCGCTACCGCCGGCGCCTCGCCGGCGCGCCGGTCGACGTGCCGCCCGAACGCGACCCCGGCCACGTCTACCATCTGTTCGTCGTCCGCTCCGAGGCGGGCAGACGCCAGACGCTGCAGCAGCATCTGGCCGGCCGCGGCATCGAGACGCTGATTCACTATCCGGTGCCGATCCCGCATCAGCCGGCACTGGCGCTGAGCAGCCGCGCGAGTGTCCGGTTGCGACGCGCGCGTGCGACGAGATCGTCTCGCTGCCTCTCCACCCGGGCCTGCGCGAGACTGACATCGACGAGGTCGTTGACGCCGTGCGCGCGTTTGCGCACGGCACGGTTATTTCCTGATCGAAAGGACACATCGCGTGCGAGCGCTCATCACCGGCGGCGCCGGATTCATCGGCTCTCATCTGTCCGAAGCCCTGCTCGACCAGGGCCACGAGGTGCTGATTCTCGACAACCTGTCGACCGGGTCGATCGAGAACATCGCCCACCTCAAGGGGCGGCCCGGCTTCGAGTACTTCATCGACACGGTGAACAACGAACCGCTGCTCGCCGAGCTGATCGATCGCAGCGACGTCGTCTTCCATTTCGCGGCCGCGGTCGGCGTGAAGCTGATCGTCGAGCAGCCGGTCTACACCATCGAGACCAACGTGCACGGCACCGAAGTCGTGCTGAAGCACGCGAACAAGAAGAAGAAGCTCGTGGTGATCGCCTCGACCTCCGAGGTCTACGGCAAGAGCAAGGACGTGCCGTTCCGCGAGGACTCCGACCTGGTGCTGGGACCGACGCCGAAGCACCGCTGGGCGTACGCCTGCAGCAAGGCGATCGACGAGTTCCTCGCGCTCGCCTACTGGAAAGAACGCAAGCTGCCGGTGATCATCGTGCGCTTCTTCAACACCGTCGGGCCGCGCCAGACCGGGCAGTACGGCATGGTGATTCCGAACTTCGTCCGCCAGGCGCTCGCCGGCGAGCCGATCACGGTGTTCGGCGACGGCACGCAGTCGCGCGCGTTCACCCACGTCGCCGACGTGGTCGGCGCGCTGATCAAGCTCGTGCAGGAGCCGAAGGCGATCGGCCAGGTGATCAACATCGGCAACATGGAGGAGATTTCGATCGAGGCGCTCGCCGAGCGGGTGCGGACACTGAGCGGCTTCGAAGTCGCCAATCAAGCTCATCCCTTACGACGAGGCCTACGAATCGGGTTTCGAGGACATGCCGCGACGCGTGCCGGATCTGACCAGAGATCAAGTCGCTGATCGGATACGAGCCGAAGCACGACCTCGACTCGATTCTGACGCAGGTCATCGACTATTTCCGGCGGAAATAGCGCGATTCCGGCCGAAACTCTGCTGGAAGCAAGCAGGAAGCGGAACCGCAGTCGACTCCGGCCGCGACGGCCGAGAGGCGTATAATCGGGTGGGTTCCATATGAAAATTCTCAAGACGCTGATGTTTGGCGCCGCTGCATTCCTGCTGGCGAGTTCGACGGCGTTCGCGTCTGTCCAGGTCACGATCCACGACGGCCGCGTGTCGATCGTGGCCAAGGACGCGACCATTCGCCAGATTCTCACCGAATGGGCGAGGGTCGGGCAGACCAAAATCGTCAATCTCGAACGGATCGCGGGCGGCCCGATGTCGATCGAACTGCACGACGTGCCCGAATCGCAGGCGCTCGACGTGCTGCTGCGATCGGTCGCCGGTTATCTGGCCGCGCCGCGGCCGGTCGCCGTCGCCAACCTCTCAGTCTTCGACCGCGTCGTTGTCATGCCCCAGCCGGCTGGAGCACGCGTGCCGGTCACAGCGGTCGCCGCGCAACCGCCCACGTTCCAGCAGCCGCCGCAGTTCAATCGGATGCCGCCACCGGCCGACGATGATGACGATCGGGCGACGCCGAACGGCATCAGCAACCAGAATCAGAATCGCGGTCCGGTGTTCAACACCTTTCCGCAGCCGCAACAGGTGAACAACCCCCAGGGCGCGAATCCCAACGTGATGCCGCCAGCGCCGCAGCCCGCTCCTTCGGCGTTTCCGACGGCGCCGTACGGCGGCGTCGCGGTCCCGGGCATGGTGGCGCCGGCACCGGCGCAACCGGGCCTTCCGGGGCAGGTGCCTGGACAGGTGCCAGGCACGATTCGGCCGGGCGGTAAGTAACCGATGGCTCTCGTCGACGAGATGAGCTCGGCCATCGCCGACGCGATGCGCCAGCACGATTCCGTGCGGCTGGCCACCCTACGGATGCTGAAGGCAGCGCTCATGAATCGTGAGATCGAGCGCGGCCACGCGCTCGACAGCACCGAGTCGCTCCAGGTCGTCAGCACGCTGGTCAAACAGCGCAAAGACTCAATCGAACAGTTCACCAAAGGCGGCCGACAGGATCTGGCGGACAAGGAATCGGCTGAGATTGGTGTGCTCGAAACCTATCTGCCGGCCCCGGTCGACGCCGCGGTTCTCGAAGCAGCAGTGACGGCTGCGGTGGCGGAAACGGGCGCCACATCACCCAAGGACATGGGCCGCGTCATGAAGGTCGTGATGGCTAAATTGACAGGCCAGACCGTCGACGGCAAGGTCGTCAGCGAACTGGTTCGGAAGAAACTCAGCGGCAGCTAAACTTTTCTTCGATTCGGGCCGTCTAACCAGGTGAGACACATTACAAGATGCGTCTCATCCATCCTCCTTAGGCTCTCCTCGTAAAAGCGGGGAGAGCCTTTTTTCGTGTGCTACCCTCGCCGCCTGAGATGACTCCGGACCTGGTGTCCGCCACGGAATCACCATCCCCGGCCGCCTCAGACTCGCGACTGGCGCGTTCGGCTGGACTGACTGGCGCCGCCACACTCGTCAGCCGGTTACTCGGACTGGTTCGCGATCAGGTGCTCGCGTCGCTGTTCGGCGCCGGCAACGAAATGGACGCGTTCATCGTCGCCTTCCGGATCCCGAATCTGTGCGCGATCTGTTCGCCGAAGGCGCGATGAGCGCGGCGTTCGTGCCGACCTTCACCAGGCACCTGACGCTTGGCGGCAAGCGCGACGCGTGGCGGCTCGGCAACAACGTGCTGAACGCGCTGCTGGTCGTCACCGGAGTCGTCGTGTTGATCGCGGGCGTGTCGGCGCGGCCCCTGGTGCAATCGCTGGCCCACGACTTCGGCGACGTCCCGGGCAAGATCGAGCTCACCGTCCACCTCACCCGCGTGCTGCTGCCGTTCCTGACGCTGGTCGCGATCGCCGCCGCGGCGATGGGGATGTTGAATTCGCTGCACCACTATTTTCTTCCGGCGCTCTCGCCGGCGATGTTCAACATCGCGACCATCGCCTGCGGAGTTGCGCTGGTGCCGTTGATGCCGCGAATCGGCGAACCGCGGATCATGGCGATTGCGATTGGCGCACTCATCGGCGGCGTCGGACAGGTGGCGCTGCAATGGCCGTCGTTGCGGCGCGAGGGCTTTCGTTATGCGCCGGTGATCGATCTCCGCGATCCCGGACTGCAGCAGGTGCTCCTGCTGATGGGTCCCGGCACTGTCGGCCTGGCGGCCACCCAGGTCAACATCTTCGTCAACACGCTGTTGGCAACGAGCCAGGGAACCGGCGCGGTGTCGTGGATGACCTACGCGTTCCGACTGATGTATCTGCCAATCGGCCTCTTCGGCGTGTCGATCGGGACGGCGGTGCTGCCGGCGGTGTCGCGGCACGCGGCGGTGCGACGACACCGAAGGCATCCGTCAGACCGTGTCGCGAGGGCTCGGCCTGATGCTGATGCTCAACGTGCCCGCAACGGTCGGGCTGTTGGTGCTGGCAACGCCGATCGTCCAGCTGCTGTTCGAGCACGGCCGTTTCCAGGCGTCCGACACAATCGCGACCGCGGCGGCGCTGCGCTTCTACGCTCTCGGGCTGGTCGGATACTCGGCCGTGCGGATCGCCTCGCCGACTTTCTACGCGATCGGGCGCAGCCGGACTGCCCGTGATCGTCAGCGCCGTCGCGATCGCAATCAACGTCGCGGCCAGCGTGCTGCTGGTGCGGTGGCTCGGGTTCAGCGGTCTCGCACTCGGCACGTCAATCGCGGCGGTTGCGAACGCTGGAGTTCTGGTGTGGCTGCTGAGCGGCCGCATCGGCGGCCTCGAACTGCCGCGCCTCTCGGCGACGTTCGTGAAGGTCGCGCTGTCCACGGCAGCAATGGCCGTCGCTGTCCTCGTGATTCAGTCCGGCATGCAGCGCGCGCTTCCCGGGTCACACCTCGCGTCGCAGGCGGTCCGGCTCGTCGCCTCGATCGGTGGCGGCCTTGTCGCGCTGGCCGGCAGCCGCGACGCTGCTGGCGATCGACGAATTCGATGAGGTCGTCGAAACCGTCGCGCGGGAACTCAGAAAGTTGCGTGTATAGTACGATTTCTGACCCGCGCCATGCCTCGCCGTTACTCGTCCTACGGCTCGTCGTTTTCCTTCGGCCCCGGTCCGATCTCGCCGGTCCTCAAGGCGCTGATCGGCGCGAACGTCGTGATGTTCGTGGCCCAGTGGATTTTCCCGATCATCACCGACACGCTCGGGCCTGCACCCGGCGTGCGGTGCTGCACTACCTCTGGATCTGGCAGCTCGCCACCTACATGTTCCTGCACGGCGGGATCTTTCACATCCTGTTCAACATGCTGGCGCTGTGGATGTTCGGCGCCGAGCTCGAGCGGGTCTGGGGCACGCGCTATTTCCTGAAGTTCTATTTCGTCACCGGCATCGGCGCCGGCGTGTTGACGGTGCTGTTCTCGCTGCTGCCGTTCGGCATGGCGCGAGCAGGTCTCGCACTCGAACATCATCGGCGCGTCCGGCGCGATCTACGGCCTGCTGCTCGCGTACGCGATGTATTTTCCGGATCGGCCGATCCTGCATCGTGATCTTTCCGATCCCGGCCAAAATCTTCGTCACGATCATCGGCGCGATCGCGCTTCTACTCGTCGCTCGCCGAGACCAACGGCGTCGCCAACGCCACGCATCTCGGCGGCCTGCTGGTCGCGTACCTGTACCTGAAGCGGCCGCGGCTGCATCCGATCGCGGAAGTCAAGTACCGCTATCTGAAATGGAAGATCAATCGCGGCCGCAAGAAGTTCGACGTGTACTCGGGCGGTCGCTCGAACGACTGGAACCGCCGCGTTCACTGAAGCGCGGCTGATCCTTGTCACGCGCGCAATTCCTCGCGGTTGTCCTCGCCGGCTTGCTGCTCCGCGCAATCGCTCTTCCGGGGCCCGGCACCGGCGACCTCACGGTTTTCAAAGTCTGGACCTACAACGCCGCACGTCATGGCGTCGCCGACCTGTACGGCACCAGTGGCCCGGCGGACGAGTGGCATCCGATCGAATACGCCGGCGTCGTCGGCTACGTCGTCTACCCGCCGCTGGCGCTCTACGAGCTCGGCGTCGCTGGACAGGCGTACTGGCTCTGGTCTCACCACCATTTTCCGAATACCGTCGCGCTGAACGCATTCGTCAAGCTTCCTGCGTTCTTCGGGGAGATCGGTCTGGCGCTGCTCCTGTTCGTTCTGGCCCGCGGGCGACTTGGGCCAACAGTGGCGCGCTGGAGCGCGTCCGCCTACTGGATCAATCCCGCGGCACTCGTCAACGCCAGCGTGCTGGGTTATCTCGACGCCCAATTCGCACTTCCGGCAGTGGCGGCGGTGGCGGCGGGCGTGTTCGGATGGGCGCTGCTGTCGGGCGCGCTCGTCGCCGCGTCGATCCTGACCAAACCGCAGGGGCTGTTCGTCGCGCCGGCGGTGGCGCTCGCGCTGTGGACCGCCGGTCCGACAGAACGGCGGCTCGCGCGGCTCGGATCGGCGATCCTCGGCGGCTCGATGATGACCGCGATCGCGCTCGGACCGATCACGGCAGCCGGCGGTCTTCCGCACCTGCTGTTCGCGATGGGCCGCGGAGCCCATCACGACATGGTCTCGGCCAACGCCTGTAACCTGTGGTGGATTGTCGGCTACGTGCTCCGCGTGCGCTACTCGGCGCCGGACATGGGCCTGTGGGCGGCGATCACCGCGCCCGCGAAAATACTCGGGATCCCGCGCATCATCGAAATCGGCTACCCCGATCCGCTGACGGTGGGCGTGGCGCTGACGATCGCGGCGATCGCCTGGGCGCTCTGGACCGCGAGGAAACGGGACGATCTGTGGCTGCTCGCCGGTGTCGGCGCGTTCACGATTCACGCCTACGCCACGCTCTCAGCGCAGGTGCATGAGAATCATCTGTTCGGCGCGGTGCCGCTGCTGGTGCTGGCGGCGGCGGGACGCCGCGCCTTCCGCCCGATCCTCGTCGGCGTCAGCGCCATCGTTGCGCTGAACCTGAATCTGTTCTACGGATTCGGCGAAGGCGTCGGCTACGGTTTTCCGCGTTCGCTGACCGTGATTGATGCCACGGTGCTGCTGTCGGTGGTCAACTGCGCGGTGCTTTGCTGGCACGCGGCTGTCCTGCGCCGCGAAAGCTCAAAGGCAGTCGAATGCCGCCAAACACCAGCGCCAGGGTAGAGCCCAGCACCGGCAGTCCATAGCCGCTCGACAGGAAGCTGTATTTGAACAGCGCGCCGCCCGCGAAAGCGAAGTTCAGCGCCATGAAGAATGCGATGAAGGCGACGATCGGCGTCCAGAAGCCGACAATCAACGCCAGGCCGGACACGATTTCACCGAGCGGAACCAGGCGGGCGAAGATCATCGTGTAAGGAATCGCGAGCCGATCCAGATACTGATGCTGCATCGAGCCCGGCGACGCTGCCTGCATCCAGCCGGACAACTGGCCCGCGAGCAGCGACGGATTCATGAACCAGCGGTATTTGCCAACGCCCTCGAAGAGGAAAAACACGCCGATGAAGATACGCAGGATGGCGAGTCCGGTGCCTTGTCGATCGATCGCCATGGATCAGATTCCGTTTCCCTGAAGCGTCTTCGTCGCCCGCTGCAGGGCGCGGATGAAGATCGCGGCCTGTTCGGCGGCACGCTGGTAGTTGTCGGCGTCCACGGCTTCGCGCACGCCCGGAATGGTCTTGACGCCATAGCCGGTGTACAGACCCGGCGCGTAAATCAGGTGACGGTACCACGGGCGATCGGGCAGGCCGGCCGGCTCGATCAGATCGCGCTCGGTCATCATCAGCCGATGATTCAGCGCGGCCAGGGCCGGGTCGTTCATGGTTGCGCCGGCGAGCAGCTTCTCGCCTTGCACACGGGCCTCGGCGCCGGCGCGCGTAAACGCTTCGGTGGCCGCTTTCATTCCCGCGAAATCGACCTTCTGCGCATCGGCGGCCGACGCCTTGGTCGCCTGCTGTTCGATCTCGTTCACGTATTCGAGAATCTGCCGGCCGTAGACCTCGTAGTCGAGCGGCAGCATGTCGGCGTCAGCCAATCGAAGCAGCGCGACGCCGGTCGTCTGGGTCGCGAGCACGCTGTACTTGAACGTCGGATCGATGTATTTCTTGAACCACGTCGGGTTGTCGTAGGTGGAGTGGTAGCTGCCGTCGCCGCCAGGTCCTCCGAGCCCCATGTCCATCGACGTGATGCCGATGTGATCGAGGAAAGCGGTGTAGTCGGAACCTGATCCCAGCGCGCCGACGTTCGGCGCGGTCGCCGTCGGCGTCTGTTCGCGCGCGCGCGCCAGCCAGCCGTCGTAGAGCGTGCCGCCCGCGCCGTCGCCCTGGATCGACTGCGCCAGTTCATGGACGAACGGCGTCAGCGAATGGACCGCGCTGCTGCTGAAATTCGGCCCGCCGGCGCCGGCGTCGCGGTTGACGTAGACCGCGACCTTCGCGCGCAGCTCGGTGGCGAGGTCTTCGACCCACTCAGTCGATCCGAGCAGGCCCTGCTCCTCCCCGTCCCAGCTGACGAAGACGATGGTGCGGCGCGGCTTCCATCCTTTCTTCATCATCTCGCTCATCGCGCGCGCCACCGCCATCATCGACACGTGGCCGCTGACCGAATCGGACGCGCCGAAGGTCCACGCATCGCGATGCGATCCGACGACGATCCATTCGTCCGGCGCGACCGCGCCGGGAATCTTGCGCGACGACGTTGATCAGGCGGCGCTGGCCGTAGTCCATGTCCAGCTTCATGTGGATCCTCGCCGGGCCGGGACCGATGCGATAGGTGATCGGCAGCGCGCCGCGCCACTCCGGCGGCGCCACCGGCCCCTTCAGCCGCTTCAACAGCTCGACGCCGTCGCGGTAGGACATCGGCTGCACCGGAATCGGCGCGAACGTCTCGATCTTGTCCATCGGCAGGCGTTCGACACCGGGCTTCGACGGGCGATCCGGCGTCGAGGGATCGCCGGGATACCGCGGCATGTCCATCACGCTGCCGCGCTGGATCATGCCGGCGCCGCGGAACGGGCCATCCGGATAGACGTCGCCCTGCGAGTAGCCGTCCTCGTGCGGATCCGAATAAATGAGGCACGCGATCGCGCCGTGCTCGGCCGCGACCTTCGGCTTGATGCCGCGCCAGCTGCCGCCGTAGCGCACCAGCACGATCTTGCCCTTGACGTCGATGCCCAGCTGCTTCAGCTTCACGTAGTCGGCCGGGATGCCGAAATTCACGTAGACGATTTCGCCGGTGACGTCGCCAGAGGGCGAATACGCGTTGTAGGCCGGCAGGATCCCGGGCTTATCAGCCCACTGGTCGCCGCGGATCTTCTCTTCCTCGACCTGCAGCTTCATCTGATCGGGCGCGACGATTTCGATCTTGCGATCCTTCGGCCACGGCAGCAGCACGCTGTACTCGTACTTCGACGACTCGATGCCGATCTTCTTGAATTGATCGGACACGTAGTCGGCGAGCTTGATCTCGTAGGGCGACCCGGTGTGATGCGGCTCGGCGGTCATCACGTCGAAGTCGGCCTCGTTGACCTTGGCGGAGGGCATCGCCTTCAACTCGCGTTCGCGCGCCGCTTCGTCCGCGCTGGCCGCGGCCGAGAAACCCCGAATCGGCGCGGGGCTCTGACCGGACGCGCTCTGGATTGACAGCCACGCCACGCTCAGCGCTACTGCGCAACCGGCACCCACCCTGACGCGAACGCTACGCATGCGGCTCTCCTTGATAGGCCATGGCCTTCAGCGCCTGGATGCGCGCCGCCATCGGCGGGTGCGACGCGAACAGGTCCGACCACGAGCCCTCTTTCAAATTCATCGATCGCCCGAGCGGATCGGCGATGCACAGATGCGCCGACCCCTGCTTGATCATTTCCGTCGGCGCCGCGGCCGATTCGATTTTCTCGAGCGCGCGCGCCAGGCCCATCGGATTGCGGGTCAGCTCCGCGCCGGAGGCGTCGGCAAGATATTCGCGCTTGCGCGACACCATCATCGCGAGCATCTGCGCCACAATCGGCGCCAGCAGGATCGCGACGATCCACACCGCGAAGAAGATGATACCTGCGGCGGCCCCTCCCCCACGTTCGTCATCGTCGCTGTGCCGGCCGCCCCACATCATCCCGCGCCGGGCCCAATCCGACAGCAGCGCGACCGCGCCGACCAGCGCGGCGACAAACGTCATGACCCGGACGTCGAGGTTCCGGATATGGCTCATCTCGTGGGCGACGACGCCCTGCAGCTCTTCGCGGTCGAGGGTATCGAGCAGTCCGCGGGTGACGGCGAGCGAGGCGTGGTCGGGTCCGCGCCCGGTGGCAAACGCGTTGGGATCGGGATCGGGGACGACATAGACGTGTGGACGAGGCAGTCCGGCGGCGATCGCCATCTCGTCCACGACGTTCTGCAGCTGGCGGATCTTGAGCCGCTCGCCTTCGTCCGCGGTCGCTTCGAGCTCCTCGATCGGCCGCGCCGAGGTCGCCAGCAGCACGGCGCGATCGCCCGTGAAGTAGCTGAGCGCCGCCGAAACCGATCCGACGCCGAGCGCGATCAGTGAACCCACCGGAACGAAGCCGACGGTGGAACCGAGGAAGAACACGTCGAAGCCGAGACCGAGGAGAAAGAGAAAGGCGATGAACACGAACATGATCAGCCACGTCCGGTGACGGTTCGAGGCCTGCTGTTCGTAGAGATTCATGGCCCATTCAACACGGAGGACACGAAGGAGGTGTCCTTTGTGTTTAACTGGATTTCCTCGAGAGATCGACCGTCGGAACGTCGCGCTCCTTGTCGTCCGTGATCTCGAAGAGCTCCGCCGGCTTGAAGCCGAGCGAGCCGGCCATGATGTTGGTGGGAAACACCTGCTGCTTGGTGTTGAACCTGGTGGCGATGTCGTTGTAGAACTGCCGCGCGAAGCCGACCTTGTTCTCGGTGCCGGACAATTCTTCCTGCAGCATCCGGACGTTGTCGTTCGACTTCAGCGTCGGGTAGTTCTCGGCGACCGCGATCAGGCGGCCGAGCGCCTGCGACAGCTGCCCTTCCTTCTGCGCCGCGTCGGCCGGGCCGGTGGCAGTGAGCGCCTTGGCGCGCGCCTCCATCACCGACGTCAAGGTGTCGCGCTCGAAGTCCATCGAGCCGCGCACCGCGTTGACCAGATTGGGAATGAGATCGTGCCGCCGTTTGAGCTGCACGTCGATTTGCCGCCAGCCGTTCTGGACCTGATTACGCAGGCCGACCAGTCCGTTGTAGCTGGCAATGACCCAGATCACGAGAGCGACGATGATCCCGAAAAAGACGAGGACGAACATCGGCCACCTCAGCGATGAAAGTAGTCGTCGGTGTGATTGAGCCAGTCCTGCCGGATTGGGCTGAACAGTCCAGTTCGAAGGTGTCGTCGAGCGCTTCGGCCTGGTGTTCGACCCACGACGGGATGTGCAGCACCTCGCCCTCGCGCACGGTAATTTCCTCGCCGCCGATCAAAAACTTCAGGGCGCCCTGCAGCACGTAGGTCATCTGCTCGCTCTCGTGCGAGTGCATCGGCACCAGGCAGCCGCGCTTCAGGTAGATCTGGGTCAGCATCTCGCGCTCGCCGGTGATGATCTTGCGCGAGAGCATTTCGGTGACTTTTTCGAGGGCGATTTCGTCCCATCGATGGAGACGAACCGAAGGCTTGCTCATAGGCGTCGAGCATATACCAAGGCGGGCCGATGCTATAATTCGAGTCCGCATGAAGGCCGTGCTCAACGACCGCGAGGGCGTCGCTCACTCGACCGGCCTCGATCTCGATGGATTCTCGCGAGAGCAACTGCTCGGGGTCTATCGCTGCATGCTGCTGTCGCGAAAACTCGACGACAAGGAGATTCAACTCAAGAACCAGAGCCAGATTTTCTTCCAGATCAGCGGCGCCGGCCACGAAGCCGTGCTGGTGGCTGCCGGCCTGATGCTGAAACCGGGCTACGACTGGTTCTTTCCGTATTACCGCGATCGCGCCTTGTGCCTGCAGCTCGGCGTGACGCCGCTCGACATGCTGCTGGCGGGCGTCGGCGCCAAGGACGATCCCACCTCCGGCGGTCGCCAGATGCCGTCGCACTGGGGTCATACGAAGTTCAACATCGTGTCCGGCTCGAGCCCGACCGGCACGCAGGTGCTGCAGGCGGTCGGCTCGGCCGACGCCAGCGTCATCTACCGCCGCGTCACGCAGATTCCCGATCGCGAAGCGCACGCGCACCCGGACGAAATCACCTACGTCTCGCTCGGCGAAGGCTCGACCAGCGAAGGCGAGTTCTGGGAAGCGATTAACGTCGCCTGCGGACGCAGCCTGCCGGTGCTGTTTCTGGTCGAAGACAACGGCTACGCGATCTCGGTGCCGGTCGAAGTGCAGACCGCGGGCGGCGACATCTCGCGTCTGGTGCGCAGCTTTCCCGGCCTGCACGTCGATTCGATCGACGGCACCGACTTCTTCGCCAGCGCACGGCGCGATGCGCGAGGCGACGGCTTACGTGCGGGCGCGCAAGGGGCCGGCGCTCGTCCACGCGCACGTCATCCGTCCCGTACTCGCACTCGCTGTCCGACGATGAGCGGCTGTACAAGCCGCCGGCGGAGCGCGAAGCGGAAGCCAGACGCGATCCGATCGTCCGCTTCGCCGAGTTCCTGCGGTCCAGCGAGCCTCGCGACCGACGAAGAGTTGGCGGCAGGTCGGCGCCGACGTCGAGCGCGAGGTGAACGAGGCGGCGCTCGCGGCCCTGGCGGCGGCGAAGCCGGCAAAGAGCACGGCCGAGCTTTGGCTCTATTCGCCGGACGTCGATCCGACGCTCGGCCGCGTTCGACACGCCGGCCCAGCCCGAAGGCAAGCCCGACACGATGGTCGAAGCGATCAACCGCACGCTCAAGGACGAAATGGCGCGCGAGCCGCGCATCGTCGTCTTCGGCGAGGACGTCGCGGACGCCAGCAAGGCAGACGTCGCTGCCGATCGTGAAGGGCAAGGGCGGCGTCTTCAAGCTCACGCACGGCCTGCAGCGGCTGTACGGCGACGACCGCGTCTTCAACTCGCCGCTCGCCGAAGCCAGCATCGTCGGTCGCGCCATCGGGATGGCGGCGCGCAAGCTCAAGCCGGTCGTGGAGATTCAGTTCTTCGACTACATCTGGCCGGCGATGATGCAGATCCGCGACGAGCTGTCGATGATGCGGTATCGATCGGGGAACACCTGGTCGTGCGCCGGTCGTGATCCGCGTGCCGATCGGCGGCTACCTGCGCGGCGGCGGTCCGTATCACAGCCAGTCCGGCGAGAGCATCTTCGCGCACTGCCCAGGCATCCGCATCGCGTTCCCGTCGAACGCGGTCGATGCGGCGGGACTGTTACGAACCTCGATCCGCTGCGACGATCCGGTGCTGTTTCTCGAGCACAAGCACCTGTACCGCCAGACCTACAACAAGGGCGAGTATCCCGGCGCGGAGTTCATGATCCCGTTCGGCAAGGCCAACCTGAAGCGCGAAGGCGATCATGTCCTGGTGATTACGTGGGGCGCGCTGGTCCAGCGATCGCTCCTGGCGGCGCAGCAGGCCGAGAAGGACCACATTTCGCGTCGCGGTGCTCGACCTGCGGACGATCGTGCCGTACGACTGGGACGCGATCGCCGCGCACGTCAAGCGCACCAACCGCGTCGTCATCGCGCACGAGGATCAGGTGATGTGCGGTTTCGGCGCCGAAATCGCAGCCCGGATCGCCGGCGAGCTGTTCGAACATCTCGACGCGCCGGTCAGACGCGTCGGCGCGAAAAATGTCCCGGTTGCCTACAACCCTGACCTCGAAGAAGCGATCCTGCCGCAGTCGGCCGACGTCCTGAAGGCGATTCGCGACACTGCCCGCTACTAGGACGTCAGTAGCGTCCGGTCCGGCTAAAGCCGGACACTACAGATGCGGATCGTCATGGTCCGGCTAAAGCCGGACACTACAGATGCGGATCGGTAGTGTCCGGCTTCAGCCGGACCAGAACGTAGTGTCCGGCTTTAGCCGGACCAGCACGACGTAGTGTCCGGCTTCAGCCGGACCAGCACGACGTAGTCTCCGGCTTCAGCCGGACCAGCACGACGTAGTGTCCGGCTTTAGCCGGACCTGAGCGACAGTCACCCGGAGGTGACTCCGATCATGAGATCGGCCAACGAATACACCAACGAGCCCAGGAATGGGTAATCCTCGACGCGCGCCACCAATCCCGCCCTGATCGGATTCTCCAGAATGTATCGCGCAATGACCTGCATCGGCTCGTCGTCGCGAAGCACGTGCTCATAGCCATAGCGCTGCCACAACCTCGCGCCGTGCGCCTTCGCATAATAAAAGCCAGCGTACTGCTTGGCCTCCGTAATCAATCGTCGGCAGTCGGATCCATCTGAGGTGCCTTCGACGAGCAGATGCAGGTGATCGGGCATGAAGCAGTACGCAATAACCGCGAACTGATTCCCGGCGGCGGCTCGCACAATTTGCGTCAAAACGAGATCAACGACAACGTCGGTTGTGAAGAGCCATCGGCGATCGGCCGTGCAAAACGTCAGGAAATATCGATGGAGTCCGAGGTAATCGAACGACTTCAGTCGGCCCGGTGTTCCTGTGCGCATAAAACCACGACCCGCAAATCGCGTTCCCGGGTCCGGCTGAAGCCGGACACTACGGACTGCGGTTCCGGCTGAAGCCGGACACTACGGACTCCGGTCCGGCTCAAGCCGGACACTACGGGAACTGACTGTTGACAGACGCGCGCCTCTGAATGAACATTCATTCAGCATGGCCCTGAACGCGGTCTCGCGAAAAACCCGGGCAATCGTCCTCGACCCTTCCCCGACGCCGAAGCGCGACCTGATTCGGCGAGCGGCGATCGACGTGTTCGCCGAGCGCGGTTACTTCAATTCCCAGGTCGCCGACGTTGCTCGCGCCGCCGGCGTCGCCGCCGGCACCGTCTATCTCTATTTCAAGAGCAAGGACGACCTGCTGGTCTCGATTTTCGAGCGCAGCATGCGCGACGGCCTCGCCGCCGGTCGGGCCGCGGTCGCCGATCTCGACGATGACCCGCGCGAACGGCTGCGCCGCCTCGCGCACGGCCATCTCGAACGCCTCGGCCGCGATCGCAATCTCGCCATCGTCTTTCAGGTCGAACTGCGGCAATCGACGAAGTTCATGGAGCGTTTTTCCGCGACGCTGCTGCGCGACTATCTCGGGCTGATCCGCTCCGCGATTGCCGATGGTCAGCGCGCCGGTCTCTTCCGCTCGGATATCAAGCCGACCATCGCCGCCAAGGCGCTGTTCGGTGCGCTCGACGAGATGGCGACCAACTGGATCCTGAGCCGCCGGCGCTATTCGCTCGAGGCGGACGCCGACGCGGTGGTGGATCTCTTCATCAACGGCGCCCGGAGCCGATCATGATTCGCGAAGTTGCGGTCCTCGGCGCAGGCACGATGGGCGCGCAGATCGCCGCGCACTTCGCCAACGCCGGCGTCCCGGTGCGACTGCTCGATCTGACCGCCGACGTCGCACGCGAAGGCCTGAAACGCGCGCGCGCGCTGAAGCCCGATCCGTTCTTCACCAGCGACACGACCGCGCTCGTCTCGACCGGCGGCTTCGACACCGATCTGCCGCGCCTCACCACCGCGGACTGGATCGTCGAAGCGGTCGTCGAACGACTCGACGTGAAGCGGTCGCTGCTCGAACGCGTGGACGCTGTTCGCCGGCCTGGCACGATCGTCTCGTCGAACACGTCCGGTATTCCGATCACGACCATCGCCGAAGGCCGCAGCGACGATTTCCGGCGGCATTGGCTCGGCACTCACTTCTTCAACCCGCCGCGCTACCTGCGGCTGCTCGAAGTCATTCCCACGCCAGACACCGACCCTGCAGTCGTCGAACGGGTCTCACAATTCGCCGATCATCGTCTCGGCAAAGGCGTCGTGCTCGCGAAGGACACGCCGAACTTCATCGCCAACCACATCGGCGTCTACGGCGTGCTGCAGGTATTGCGCGCGCTCGAATCGGGCGAGTACACGATCGAGGAGATCGACGCGATCACCGGTCCGGCGCTCGGCCGTCCGAAGAGCGCGACGTTCCGGACGATGGACATCGCGGGCATCGACATCCTGGCGCACGTCGCCGCGAACCTGAATCTGCCGGTGCCGGTTCTGATCTCGACACTCGTCGAACGCGGCTGGATCGGCGAAAAGGCGGGCCAGGGCTTTTACCAGCGAAAGAAGACACCGACCGGATCGGAGATCCTGACGCTCGATCCGGCGACGCTGACCTACCGGCCAAAGCAATCGGCACGACTCGCGCTCACTCGACGCCGCGCGCTCGATCGAGGACGCCGGGGAACGAATCAAGACGCTGTTCCTCGGCCACGACAAGGTCGGCGCGTTTCTGCGCGACACGCTCGGCCCGACCCTGCTCTACACCGCGCGCGTCGCGCCCGACATCGCGTACTCGATCGACGATGTCGATCGGGTGATGCAGTGGGGCTTCGGCTGGGAGCTCGGTCCGTTCGAAACCATGGACGCGATCGGGATTCGCGAGCTCCTCGAGGCGCTCGGCATGACGCCGCAAGGCGGCCCTACCCAGGCGCGCGGCGTTCGGGCGCGCGACATTCCGGCGCTGCTCGCCGATGCCCTGGCGGCCGGTCGCAACCGCCTCCGCGATGGTCACGTTGCGCCGGCCGCAACGGACCTGCAGATCCTGCGCTCCGCGAAAGACCGATCGCGAATCGTCAAACGCAATCCTGGCGCGAGCCTCGTCGATCTCGGCGACGGCGTCCTGGCGCTCGAGTTCCATTCGAAGATGAATGCCATCGGCGCCGATACGGTGGAGATGATTCACGCCGGCGTCAGGGAGGCCGCGGCGAACTTCGTCGCGCTCGTCGTCGGCAACGAGGCGCCGAATTTTTCCGCCGGCGCCAACCTGATGCTGCTGCTGCTCGAGGCGCAGGAGGGCAACTGGGACGAGATCGACCTGATGATTCGCGGCTTCCAGGCCGCGACCCAGGCGCTGCGATTCGCCGACGTCCCGGTCATCGTCGCGCCAGCCGGCCTGACGCTCGGCGGCGGCTGCGAGATCGCGCTGCACGCCGACCGGTCCAGGCGGCTGCCGAAAGCTACATCGGCCTGGTCGAAGTCGGCGTCGGGCTGATTCCCGGCGGCGGCGGCACCAAGGAAATGCTGGCGCGCGCGGTGGCCGACCTGCCGTCGCCGCAGGCGGATCTGCTGCCGTTCGTCCAGCACGTATTCGAAACGATTGGCTTCGCCAAGGTCTCGACCAGCGCGGCGGAGGCGCGGCGCCTCGGCTTCCTCGGCGCAGCCGACCGTGTGACGATGAATCGCGATCGCGTGATGGCCGACGCCAAGGCTTACGCGCTCGAACGCGTCCGCGACGGCTACCAGCGTCCGCAGCCGCGCCTCGCAATCCCGGTCGGCGGCGAGGGAGTGCTCGCTGCGCTGAAGCTCGGCCTGCACCTCGCCTGGCGCGCCGGCCGCATCTCCGATCACGATGCAGGTCGTCGGTCGCGCGCTCGCGAACATCCTGGCCGGCGGTTCGCTGCCGCATCGAGACGACGGTGAGCGAACAGTACCTGCTCGACCTCGAGCGCGAGGCGTTTCTGAAGCTGTGCGGCGAGCGGAAGACACTCGAGCGGATCCAGTACACGCTGAAGACGGGAAAGCCGCTTGAGGAATTGAGGATTTGAAGATCTACGAACACGGCAGCGGAGCGCCGCTGGTCTTGATCCCCAGCCTGCAGGGACGCTGGGAGTATCTGCGCGCCGACGGTCGATGCGCTGGCTCGCAGTATTTCCACGTCGTCACGTTCTCCATCGATGCCGATCGACCTCGATGGCTACGCGCGTCAGGTCGAGGACGGCCATGGCCGCCGCTGGGCTCGAACGGGCGGATCGATCTGCGGCATCTCGTTCGGCGGGCTGGTCGCGCTCCGGTTCGCGGCGAACCATCCGGCGATGTGCGACGGCGCTGGTGCTGGCGTCGACACCGCGGCCGACGATGACGCTGAGGCCGACGACATCAGATGTACGCGCGGGCGCCGCGGTTGTTCGGGCCGGTTTTCGTCGCCGAAAGCCCGTGGCGGGTTCGCTCGGAACTGCGATCGGCGATTCCTGACATGAAAGCGACGCGTTCGCGTTCTCGCTCGAGTCCTTGAAGACGCTGATTCAGGCGCCGCTGTCGTTTACCGGCATGGCCGTCGCGCGCCCAGATGATGACCGCCGAAGACGTATCGCAGGACTGCGCGCACATCACGCGCGCCGACGCTGGTCATCACCGGCGAGCCGCGGCCTCGATCACGTCGTGCCCGGTCGAAGGCTCGACGGCGTACGGCACAGCTGATTCCGCAGCGCGCGCGTGGTCGTGCTCGAGCGCACCGGGCCATCTCGGGTCGATCACGCGGCCGGACGCGTTCGCCGCGCTGGTGCGCGATTTCATCGAAGGACAACGGCATGCCGCAGCGTGAACTGGCAGGGCCGGCGGGACGGCTCGAGGCGCTCCTCGACGAACCGGTCGCGCCGGGAACGATCGGTCACGACGGCCGCGTCAGCACGCGGCTTCGCGCGCGGCGTCCGCGCGGCGGTCGTGTTCGCCCATCCCGCACACGGAGTTCGGCGGCACGATGCACACGAAAGTCGTGTATCAGGCGGCGAAGGCGCTCAGCCGGATCGGCTGCGCGGTGCTGCGCTTCAATTTCCGCGGCGCCGGCATCGAGCGCCGGCGCCTTCACCAACGGTCCTGGCGAGAAAGACGATTTCCGCGCCGCTCTCGACTACATGAGCGGCCAGTATCCGGGCGTCCGCTCTGGGCCGCGGGCATGTCGTTCGGCTCGTGGGTCGCGATGAACGTCGGCGCCGAGGACCCGCGCGTGACGACGCTGATTGGCATCTCGCCGGCGCTCAAGTACGACTTCGAGGCGGTGGCACGCAGCCACAAAGCCGAAGTTCTTCATCCAGGGCGAGTTCGACGAGCTCTGTCCGCTGAAGGACATGAAGGCGTTCTACGCGCGCGCCGAAGAGCCGAAGGAACTCGTCGTCATCGACGCGGCCGATCATCTGTTCGACGGCAAAGCGAGCGAGGTCGCCGAAACGATCGAGGACTGGTTCGTCGACTACGAAGGCTGAATCCCATGCATGACGCCGTCATCGTGTCCGCCGTCCGCACCGCCGTCGGCAAGGCGCCCAACGGCACGCTGCGCGGAACGCGGCCCGACGATCTCGCGGCCGTCGTCATCGCCGAGGCGCTGGCGCGCGCGCCCGGGATCAGACCCGGCCGACATCGACGACGTGATTCTCGGCTGCGCGATGCCGGAGGCCGAGCAGGGCCTGAACGTCGCGCGGATCGCGAGCCTGCGCGCCGGCATTCCGGTCGACGCGTCGGCGGTCACGCGTCAACCGCTTCTGCTCGTCTGGACTGCAGGCGATCGCCAACGCGGCCGAGCACATCATGTGCGGCTTCGCGCACGACGATCGTCGCCGGCGGCACCGAGTCGATGAGCCTGGTGCCGATGGGCGGCAACAAGATCGCGCCCAATCCGTCGCTGATGGACAGCTATCCCGACGTCTACCTCAGCACCGGGCTCGTCGCGGAGAACCACGCGCGCGAAGCGCAGGTCTCCCGCGAGGCGCAGGATGCCTTCGCGCTGCGCAGCCATCAGCGCGCGATCGCGGCGATCGACGCGGGCCGATTCGTGGACGAGATCGTGCCGGTCACCGCGACGCTGATCGACGATCGGCGACGCCGGCAACGGCACGCGCCGATCGTGCGACAGCTCGACGTTCGCGGTCGACGAAGGACCGCGGCGCGACACGTCGCTCGAAGCGCTGGCCAAGCTGCGACCGGCGTTTCACGCCGACGGCACGGTGACCGCCGGCAACTCGTCGCAGACGAGCGACGGCGCGTCCGCGGTCATCGTCACGTCCGCGGCGCACGCGCGCGAGCGCGGCCTGACGCCGCTGGCACGCTTCGTCGCCTTCGCCACCGCCGGCGTCGAGCCGGAGCGCTTCGGCATCGGCCCGGTGCCGGCGATCCGCAAGGTGCTGAAGCTGGCCGGCCTGACGCTCGATCAGATCGATCTCGTCGAGCTGAACGAGGCATTCGCCGCGCAGGTGCTGGCGTGCCTGAAGCAGCTGCCGATCGATCCCGAACGGCTGAACGTCAACGGCGGCGCCATCGCGCTCGGCCACCCGCTCGGCTGCACCGGCGCGAAGCTGACGACGACGCTGCTCTACGAGATGAAGCGCCGCGCGGCGCGCTACGGCCTGGTGACGATGTGCGTCGGCGGCGGCATGGGCGCCGCCGGCATTTTTGAGAGAATGTGAGTCATGGCGACATCAACTGCTCCCGAAGCCGTCCGGATCCTGCGCGGCGGCGAATGGCTGCTCGAGCCGACGACGGCGGCGGCGGTCTTCACGCCCGAGCGTCTGACCGACGAGCACCGGCTGATCGGGCAGACGGCGCAGCAGTTCGTCGACGGCGAGGTCCTGCCGGTGCTCGATCGCCTCGAACAGAAGGACTGGACGCTGGCGCGCTCGCTCGTCAAGCGCAGCGGCGACCTCGGTCTGCTCGGCGTCGACGTGCCGGAGGCGTACGGCGGCGTCGGCCTCGACAAGGTGAGCTCGCTGGTCGTCAGCGCGAAGATGGCGAGCGCGGCGTCGTTCGGCGCGACCTTCGGCGCGCAGGCCAACCTCACGGTGCATCCCGCTCTCTCTCTTCGGCAGCGAAGCGCAGAAACAGAAGTACCTGCCCGGCCTTCTCACCGGCGAGATCGTCGGCGCCTATGGCCTGAGCGAGTCGGGATCCGGATCCGACGCGCTCGGCGCGCAGCACGCGCGCGACGCGCCAGCCCGACGGCATCTTCGTGCTCAACGGCGAGAAGATGTGGATCACCAACGGCGGCTTCGCCGACCTGTTCATCATTTTCGCCAAGGTGGACGGGGCGGGCGAAGCACAGTTCACGGCGTTCCTCGTCGAGCGCGGCTTGGGGCGTCAAGAGCGGCAAGGAAGAACACAAGATGGGCCTGCACGGCTCGTCGACGACGGCGCTGATTTTTCAGGACGTGAAGGTGCCGGCGGAGAACGTGCTCGGCGAAGTCGGCAAGGGTCACAAGGTCGCGTTCAACGTGCTGAACTTCGCGCGGTTCAAGCTCGGCGCGATGTGCAGCCGGCGGCGCGATCGCGCGCGATCGGCGAGAGCGGCGAAGTACGCGGCGACCCGCGAGCAGTTCGGACAGCCGATCGCCACCTTCGGCGCGATCAAGCACAAGCTCGGCGAGATGGTGGTCCGGACGTACGCGATCGAGAGCCTGCTCTACCGCACCGCCGGCATGATCGACGCGCGGATCGACGGCGACGCCGCACGCCGAGACCGACGGCGGACCGCGCTGGCCGCGTTCGAGGAATACGCCGTCGAAGCGTCGATCGCGAAGGTCGCCGGCAGCGAGACGCTGAACTACGTGCTCGACGAGAACATCCAGATCCACGGCGGCAACGGCTACGTCCACGACTATCCGGCCGAGCGTCACTATCGCGACGCGCGCGTCAACCGCATCTTCGAAGGCACCAACGAGATCAACCGCCTGCTGATTCCCGGCATGCTGATCCGCCGCGCGGTCAAGGGCGAGCTGCCGCTGATCGCGGCGGCGAAGGCGCTTCAGGACGAGCTGCTCGGTCCGCCGTCGATGCCGTCGGAGGACGACGGTACGCTCGCCGACGAGCGGCGCGCGGTGGAGGCGTTCAAGAAAACGGCGCTGATGATGTTCGGCCTCGCGATGCAGACCTACGGCGCGAAGCTCACGGACGAACAGGAAGTGCTGATGCACCTCGCCGACATCATCATCGACGTGTTCAGCGCCGAAAGCGCCACGCTGCGTGCGATCGCGGCGGCGGACGCCGGCGCGCCGCGGGCGTCTCTGCACGCCGATGCGGCGCGCGTGTTCGTCAACGACGCCGCGATGCGCATCGAAGTCACCGCCCGCCAGGCGCTCGCGGCCATGCTCGACGGCGACACGCTGCGGACGATGCTGGCGGGACTTCGACGCGTGCTGAAAGTCACGCCGATCAACACCGTCGTCGCGCGCCGGCGTCTCGCGGACGCCACGGTCGAGCGTGGAGGCTATCCGCTTGGCGTAGGACGGGCAGGCAGGTCAGTGGGCGTAGGCGCGTGCGGCTGAAAGCGCCGCGCTACATCGTCAGTGCTCTGCGTCTCACCGCGTTGATCGGCTTGGCCCGCTGGCGGCGACCGCCTGCACGCCGCCGGCGCCCGATCAGCGCGATTACGCGACCAGGATCGCCGCGACGCGCGCCGCCAAGGACGCCGAGTTCGCACGCGGCGACGACCCGATTCCGACGCGCGCGGCACGCGCAGTTCCTGCCGCTGGCGTATTTCCCGATCGATCCCGACTACAACGTGCCCGGCACCCTGCTGCCGATTGAGCGATTCGACGATCTACGAGATGCCGACGTCTACCGGCGCGAACCGCAAGATGCGGCGCGTCGGCATGCTGGCCTTCACGCTCAAGGGCCAGGAGATGAAGCTGCTCGCGTTCAACGAGGTCGGCACCGATCCCGTCCTCGCTGTTCGTCGCGTTCAGCGATCTCACGAGCGGCACCGAAACCTACGCCGCCGGCCGCTTCATGGACATCACCCGGAACTCGACCGGAATCTACGAAGTGGACTTCAACCGCGCCTACATCCCGTACTGCTACTACAACCCGACTTACGAATGTCCGTATCCGCCGCCAGAGAACCGGCTCAAGATTCCGATTCGCGCGGGGGAGAAAATGAAGTCGGAGGTTAAAGGTTAGAAGTGCGAAGGACCGGTGCGGGTGCGGGGTACTTGGCGGGAGGTGAGCGATAGTGCCGCTGCGTGCGATTGTTTTTGACTTCGACGGCGTGATCGCCAACAGCGAGCCGCTGCACTACCTCGGATTCCGCGACGTGCTCGCCGGGGAAGCGGTCGCGCTGACCGAGGAGGTCTACTACGACGAGCTTCTCGGGTACGACGATGTGGGCGTGTTTCGGGCGGTGGCAGCGACGCACGGCCGGCCGTGGACGCCGGCGAAGATTGCCGGCCTGGTCGAGCGGAAGGCGCAGCGGCTCGAGCAGCTCGAACGCGAAGTGTCGGTGCTGTTTCCCGGCGCCGCGGACGCGATTCGCCGCGCCGCCGGCATCGTGCCGATCGCCATCGCGTCCGGCGCCCTCGGCGCGGAAATCCGTCGCGTCGTCGACCGCGAGCAGCTCACCACGCTCTTCACCGCTATCGTCGCCGCCGAGGACACGCCGCGCAGCAAGCCGTCACCCGATCCGTATCTGCGCGCTTTGGCGCTGTTGTCGGCCAGCGCCGGCGCCGACCTGCCGGCGGCGGACTGCGTGGCCATCGAAGACTCGCACTGGGGGCTCGAGTCGGCCCGGGCTGCCGGCCTCCGGACCGTTGCGGTGTCGACGACGTATCCTGCTGATACACTCGAGGCAGATCTGACAATCCCGTCGCTTTCTGCGCTGGACATGACAGTCTTGCAGCGCCTCTTTTCCGACTAGCCGAATTCGATTGCACTTCCAATCCAACCTGTTGGATTGAGCACTGAGCTCGTAATTTTTGCCAGCCTTCCCGCTTTACTCCCACATTGCAGGACGGAATACTTAGCGCACCCCCGGACAGCGACCGCTTTCGACACGGTGTGCGGCGTCGGGATTGTTCCACTTGCTAAACGTACTTGGAGGAGGTCGGATGAGATTACGAGCAATCGTTCTGGCGATGGTGGCGCTGTTTGCCACGAGCGCGATCGCGAGCGCGCAGAGCCAGACCGGCGAAGTTTTCGGCAAGGTCACCGACGGTTCGGGCTCGGTGCTGCCCGGCGCGACGGTCACGCTGAGCGGGCCCAGCCTGCTGCAGCCGCTAGTGGCAATCAGCAGCTCGACCGGCACTTATCAGTTCCCGCGTCTTGAAATCGGCACCTACTCGGTCAAGTTCGAGCTGACCGGCTTCAAGACCGTGGTGAACGAAGGCGTCAAGGTCACGGTCGGGTTCAGCGCGCAGATCAACGCGCAGATGGGCATCTCGTCGGTCCAGGAGACGATCACCGTCACCGGCGAGAGTCCGATCGTCGACACCAAGGAAGTCGGAACCAAGCAGACGTTCACCAACGAGCTGCTCCAGAGCATCCCGTCGGCGCGCGACCCGTGGGTCATCCTGCAGCAGACGGCCGGCATCGCCATGGACCGCGAGAACATCGGCGGCAACATGTCGGGCCAGCAGTCCAACTACGTCTCGCGCGGCGGCAACCCGTTCAACAACAAGTGGTCGCTCGACGGCGTCGACATCACCGACATGGCCGCCACCGGCGGCTCGGCGAACTACTTCGACTTCGACGCGTTCGAGGAAATGACGATCACCACCGGCGGCGTCGACGTGACGCAGCAGACCGGCGGCGTCGGCATCAACCTCGTCACCAAGAGCGGCACCGACAAGTTCCGCGGATCCGGCACGCTACTACCAGACCAGCGACAACTTCGAGAGCAACAACGTCACCGACGCGCAGCGCCTGCAGGGCGCTTCGTCGGGCAACCCGATTCAGGACATCAAGGACTACGGCTTCGAAATGGGCGGACCGCTGAAGAAGGGCAAGGCCTGGATCTGGGGCGCCTTCGGCAAGCAGAACGTCGGCGTCGGTGTGCTGAATTTCTATCAGCCGACCGCTGCCTGCCAGCAGATCAAGAGCGATCAGGCGGCCAACCCGCTGGCGCACCCGATTGACGACGTCAACAACTGTCTGAATACCGACTTGACGGTCCTGCAGAACACCAACATCAAGGCTGAAGTCGCAGCTGTTCAAGGGCAACAAGCTGTCGGTGTTCAACAACTTCGCGACGAAGCAGCGCAACGCGCGCGGCGCCAGCGACCTGAACCCGATCGAAACGACGACGCCGCAGGACGCCGTCAACCCCGCCTACGGCTACGGCAAGCGCTACTGGACGATCGGACCGGGCAACGCGACCTACAAGATCAGCGACCAGTGGGTGCTGAGCGACAAGCTGCTCCTCGACGTCCAGTGGGCGCACGTCGGCAACAACTTCACGCTCGATTTCCACGATCCTTCACTCGCGACCGTGCAGCCGACGTTCATCATCAACAGCCCGGCCAGCCTCAACGGCCGCTCCGGCACGCAGAGCATCTTTCTGCGTCCGTCGCAGGCGTTGAACGTCAACATGAACTACTTCAAGCCGGGCACGAAGTTCGGCGACCACTCGTTCAAGTTCGGCGGCTACTGGCACGATAACGAAAGCTTTTCGAACACGCGCACCGGCGGCAACGCGAGCGACCGATTCCCGACGCAGGCCGAGCTCGACAACCCGCTCGATTGCGCAACGTTGGGGGCTGGCTGTCAGGTGGGCCTGACCCGCGACAGCCAGACCAGCTACGACCTGCTCAACCTGTCGGCCTTTGTGCAGGACACGATTACGCGCAACAAGCTGACGCTGCAGCTGGGCATCCGCTACGACCAGAACCACGACCAGGCGCTGGCCTCGGCGGTTCCGGCCAGCCCGATCATGCCGACGCTGCTTCCTGCGGTGAACTTTCCGGGCGTCGATCCGGGCGTCGTGTTCCACAACTTCTCGCCGCGCCTCGGCTTCACCTACGATCTGGCAGGCAACGGCAAGACGCTGGTCCGCGCGAACTACGCGTCGTACTGGGGACAGGTCGGCACCGGCGGCATCGCCTTCGCGGTGAACCCGGTCACGGCGGTGACGGCCCGCTATCAGTGGCTCGACGCCAACCACGACAAGACGGTGCAGCCGAACGAGATCTACGACAGCAAGGGCGTGTCGCTGCTCAACGGCGGCAACCCGGCGAATTACCTCGCCCTGACGGGCAACTGGAACCCGGCGAATCCGGGGTCGCCCACGACGGCCAACAGCATCGATCCGAATCTGAAAAACGACCGGACCGATGAAATCATCATCGGCGGAGATCGTGAGATTGGTGCGGGCTTCGCGGTCGGCGGCAACTACATCTACCGCAACTACACCAACTTCAACTGGCAGCCGAACAACGGGGTCGCGACCGATGGCAGCGGCTACACCGCCGTGCCCTACACGCCGGCGGCATCCGCCTGCCCGGCTGGCGCAAGCTGCCCGACGCTCACCTACTACCAGCCCAACGTCCAGCTCACCGGCATCACGACGTTGACCAATCAGACCAACTTCAGCCGCAATTTCAACGGCGTCGAGATGACGGCCCGCAAGCGGATGTCGCATCACTGGCTGATGAACTCGAGCTTCAGCTACAACAGCACGATCGTGAACTACGGCGTGGGCTCGTATCAGGATCCGACCAACATCAATGCCCGTGACGGCTACCAGTACGACTACGCCACCACCGGCAGCGGCATCGGCAACGTCTACGTCAACGCGAAGTACCTCTTCAAGTTGAGCGGCCTGGTCAACCTGCCCTGGGACATCAACGCGTCGGCGTTCTACAACGCGCGTCAGGGCTATCCCTACGAGCGGACCATTACCAGCCCGAGCCGAGCCAACGGCGCCGGCACCGCCAGCCTGCTGCTCGACAACGTCGGCGACAGCCGGCTGCCGACCTACCAGAACGTGGACCTGCACTTCGATCGTCCGGTCAAGATCGGCACCGTGCGGTTCGTGCCGAGCGCGGACCTGTTCAACATCTTCAACTTCAACACTGTTCAGGCGCAGCGCGGCACGCAGAACAGCTCGAACGCGAACTACATCCAGGCGGTTCTGGCGCCGCGGGTGATTCGCTTCGGCGTTCGCTTCAACTGGTAGACCAGGTCGGGACGGCTTGAACGCCGTCCCTCACCTGCTTTTCGCTTTCACGGGCGGGGCCGCTGGCTCCGCCCTTTTTTTGTTATCCTGCTCACGGCACGGCGCGATCCCAGACAGTCTCGTCGAGGCGTTTATCAGCGCGGCGATGATGGAATTTCAGAATTCAGATTTCAGATTCTTGGAGTCCCTCTGTAAGAGCGAACCATCTGAAATCAATCCGAAATCTGAAATCTGAAATCTATTGGCGTGCCCGCGTCCGTTTCGTTCCGAACGGGCACTCGGGCAGGAGTGGGCAGACTGCGCAGTGCGGGTCGCTCTCGGTGCAGGTGGCCGCACCGTGGTGCGAGAGAGACAGGAACGCGTGCCGGAACGTCTCGATGTCCGGCGCCAGATCCTTCGTCATCGCGTGCTGCACCGACCGCGACGTCTTGCGGAAGTCGCCGTCGGCTTTGCCGTAGCCGAGTCGAAGTCCGACCCGGTTGACGCGCGCGTCCACGGGTAGAATCTGATGGTCCGCGGCGAACAGCAGCATCCGGTGCGCGCCGACCTCGCCCAGTTGCGGCAGCGGCTTCAGCGCGCGGCGCGCGGCCGCCAGCGGTCCGCGAATGATCGCGGGCAGCTCCGGGCGACGGCGAAACATCTCGACGCCGGTTCGGAGCGCATTGAGGCGCTGCTCGAGATACGGACCGGTCAGCGCGACGCTCTCCTCGAGTTTCTTCTGAGGCGCGCGCCACATCGCATCCGGCGTGAGCGCGGGAATCCGCTTCAGCGCCGCCATTGCCGCGTCCCGCTTGCGCGGCGTCGCGTGCACCGACAGCACCTCCCACACGAACAGGATGAACGGATCCTGCGGCGGCCGCGACAGGGCGCCGTAGAACTTTTCCAATGCCTTGAGCTGATCCTCGAGCTTGGACACGCGAACACTCTACCAAACCTCGACGCATCCCGCCCGCGGGCACCGACGGAAAACAGGCGACACGATTCCCGTCACCGGCCAGTGCGGACACGTCCGCATGCTGACCGCACGGTGGCACCGGTCTGGTCGTCGGGTTCTAGCTAATTCGTCGCGTGGTGAATCAGCGTGTCCTCGAGATTTCGTCGTAGAAAATCGCTGACGCAATGATCCCGCCGTGGAAGTTGCCCACGTCGAGCTTCTCGTTCGGCGCGTGCGCGTTCTCGTCCGGCAGACCGACGCCGAACAGCACCGACGGCAGTCCCGAGCTCCTCCTGAAACGTCGAGACGACCGGGATCGAGCCGCCTTCGCGCGTGAAGACCGGCTTCTGACCGAAGCCCTTTTCGATGGCGCGGCCAGCGGCCTGGACGAACGGGTTGTCGTACGACGTCATCCACGGCTTGCCGCCGTGCATGCGCGTCACCTTCAGCTCCACGGTCTTCGGCGCCACGTCCTTGACGTACGCCTCGAACAGCTCGGCGATCTTGTCCGGCATACTGGTTCGGCACCAGCCGCATGCTGACCTTGGCCATCGCCACGGCCGGCAGCACGGTCTTCGCGCCTTCGCCGGTGAAGCCTGACAGCAGCCCGTTGACCTCGAAGCGTCGGACGCGCCCACGTCCGCTCGAGCGTGGTGTAGTCGGTCTCGCCGAACACCTTCGGGATGCCGAAGTCCTTCCTGTACTGCTTCTCGTTGAACGGCAGCGACGCCCACGCCTTCCGCTCTTCCTCCTGCAGCGCCACCACATCGTCGTAGAAGCCCGGGATCTTGATGCGGCCGCCGCGGTCCTTCATCTGGCGCGAGCATCTGCGCGAGGACGAACGCCGGGTTGGCGACGGCGCCGCCGAACGATCCCGAGTGCAGATCGGTGCTGCTGCCGCGCAGATCGATCTGGAAGTAGACGAGGCCGCGCAGACCGTAGCAGATCGACGGCACGCCGCGCGCGAACATCGGCGAGTCGGAGATGACGACGACGTCGGCGGCGAGCTCGGCTTTGTGATCGCGGATGAAGTCGTCGAGGTTGACGCTGCCGACTTCCTCCTCGCCTTCGAGGATGATCTTCATGTTCACCGGCAGCTTGCCGGTCTGCTTCAGGTGCGCCTCGATCGCCTTGAAGTGCATGAAGACCTGGCCCTTGTCGTCGGCCGATCCGCGCGCGTAGATTTCGCCGTCACGGATGGTCGCCTCGAACGGCGGCGTCTCCCAGAGTTCGAGCGGATCCACCGGCTGCACGTCGTAGTGGCCGTAGAAGAGAATCGTCGGCGCACCGGGCGCGTCGCAGCCAGTCGCCGTAGACGACCGGATTGCCCGGCGTGTCGATCAGCCGGACGTTCTGCAGGCCGATGCGGCCGCATCTCGTCGGCGCACCACTCCGCGCAGCGCTTCACGTCGCCGGCGTGCTCGGGCAGCGCGCTGATGCTCGGAATCGCCAGCAGCGCCTTCAGCTCGTCGAGATAGCGCTCGCGGTTGACGTTGATGAAATCGATGACCTTGTCCATACCCATGCTCCGTTCGCCGACGTTCAGTGCGTCGATTCCGCGTCACGACGCGTCCATCGATCGTCCTGATCGATGGCGGCGCCGTCGAGTTTGAGTTTTTCGAGATGCGCGCGCACGTTCTCGCGCGCGGCCGGCAGCAGCGCCGGACCGAGACCATGATAGATGGATTCCGTGACCGCCTGCACCGTGGCATGGCCCGCCCGCAGCGCCTCGAGCACCTGCTGTTCCCGCATGCGGCGGTGCGCGAGATAGCCAGTCAGCAGCAGCCGAGGATTGTCGACCTCGACACCGTGAGCCGGCAGCAGCCGTCGCGGCTCGAGCGCGAGGAGCCGTTCGAGCGACGCCAGGTACTGCGACAGATCGCCGCCGGCGCTCCAGTGGATCATCACGCTGCTGCCCTGCACCACCAGGTCGCCCGCCAATATCGTCCGGCTCGGTTCGTGCCAGAACGCGAGATGGTCGGGCGAGTGCCCAGGCGTGTGCAGCACTGACAACATCTCGTCGCCGGCATGGACAATGTCGCCGTCGGCGAGCGGCTGCCAGGGGATGCCGTCCTGTCCGTCTTCGGCCGGCCAGGGATACTTGGCGAACCCTGCATCGGGATACGCGGACGCGATCGCCGGAGCGCCCGCGACATGATCGCGATGACCGTGCGTCGCGACGATCTGATCGAGTGACGCGTGTTGTGCGGCCAGCGCGGTCGCCAGGTCGGCGAGATGCCGCGGATCTCCCACGCCGGCGTCGACGAGCGTCGCCGATCCGTGCGTGCCGGCGATCAGATACGTGTTGTTCCCAGGACCCGTCATCGGTCCCGGGTTGCGAGCGTGCAGGAGAATCGGGTTCACTGGCCGCCCGGCTCCTTGATCCGCTCCAGGAACGCGCGCGCCACGTCGGGTAGCGGCGCCGCACGCGACGATTCGTAGTCGTAGCTCACCATCACGGTGCGGGCGGTCGCGACAACGCCGTGGTCCGGCAGCCGGACGATGTCGTAATCGAGCGTGAAGCTCGATCGGCCGATCGCAGTCACCCGGAGCCGGACTTCGAGCTCGTCGCCGAAGTGCGCCGGCGCGCGGTAGTCGCATTCAGCGCGCGCGACGATGACGCGTGTGTACGGAATCGGCGTGCCGGTGGCTTCGCGCCAGAAGGTCAGCCGGCATTGCTCGAGATAGGTCAAGTACACGGCGTTGTTCACGTGTCCGAACGAGTCGCAATCGCGAAAGCGCACGTGAAGACGGTGACGGTAGGCAACATGATCGGCGGGCATGCGCGGTAGAATACGTGATTATCGAAACGTTCACGCCCGAAGAGTCGCGCGCACTGGCTCCGTATTTCACCAACACGGACCGGCCCATCGTCGTCCTCACGAACTTGCCGGATACGGTCAAGGGAGCGCTGTTCGCACGCTATTCGCGCTCGGCCAAATCCGTACGTCGTCTCTTCCTCGACGAATTCCTCGGAGAAATCCAGCACGATGACGCGACTGCCGCGAGCGTCGTCGGCGTGGACCGCGCCGACCGCCTGTTCGCGCGTGTGCTGAACGAATACGGCGACGATTCGGTCGCCCAGCTCGGCGGCGCGCACATCGCGTGTGAAGGCGTTTCCAACGTCCTGACGAAGGTGCTCGAGTGGGGTCGCCTGATGGCGTATCTCGAGCAGTCGACGCGTTACGTGCCGTACACCGATCGTCCAGGCGGCCGATGGAAATATCACGTGCCGGCGGAACTGGACGGCACGCCGCTCACGGAGCCGTTCGTACGCACACTCGATCACGCTTTCGAGACCTACGCGCGATGGATCCCGGCGATGGAGGCGCACTTCCGCGCCAAGTATCCGAAGTCCCCCGAGGACTCCGACGGTGTCTACAAGTCCGTGATCCGCGCCAAGGCGCTCGACACGCTGCGCGGACTGCTGCCGGCGGCGACGACGTCGAACGTCGGCCTGTTCGGCACTGGCCAGGCGTTCGAAGCGCTGCTGCTGCGCATGTTCGCGCATCCGCTGGCGGAGGTCCGCGACTGCGCGTCGGCGATGCTCGCCGAACTGCGGCACGTCATCCCGGCGTTTCTCGCGCGCGTCGATCAGCCGACCCGCGGCGGCCGCTGGATCGACTACTTCGCGGAGACACGGATCGGGTTCGAAAAGGCGGCGAGCCGGTTTCTCGACGACGAGCAGGCGTCGGCGCGCGACGAGGTGACGCTCACCGATTTCGATCCTGACGGCGAGACGCAAGGTCGTCGCCGCCGCGCTCTACTCGACGTCCGCGCTGCCGGACGATCAACTGCAGGCGATCGCGCGCCGGATGTCGGCCGACGACCGTGCGGCGCTGCTGCGCGCCTACGTCGGCGACCGCGCGAATCGTCGCCACAAGCCGGGACGCGCCTTCGAGCGCACCAGCTACCGCTTCGACGTGCTCGCCGACTACGGCGCCTTCCGCGATCTGCAGCGTCACCGCCTGCTGACGCTCGAATGGCAGCCGCTCAGCACCCGTCACGGCTACACCGAGCCGGCGGCAATCGAGGAGGCCGGCGCGCTCGCGGACTGGCGCGAGGTGATGGACCGATCGCCGGCCTGTACGAGCAACTGGCGGCGAACGGACTGCGCGAGGCCGCGCCCTACGCGGTCGTGATGGCCTATCGCGTCCGCTTCTACATGGACATGAACGCGCGCGAGGCGATGCACGTCATCGAGCTGCGGACCGCGCCGCAGGGTCATCCGTCGTACCGGCGGGTCTGCCAGCTGATGCATCGCGCGATCGCCGAGGTCGCCGGCCATCGCGCGATCGCCGACGCGATGCAGTTCGCGGATCACTCGGAGGTGGAGCTGGAACGCCTGCAGTCAGAACGCGCGCTCGAGAAGAAGCGCGGGGCGCGCTCGAGCGCCGAGTAGCGCGGGCGCTAGTCCCTGTCTTGCGTCCAGTAGCGCGAGTACTCGTCCAGGAACGTCAGCGACCCAAACGATCGCATCCGATCGAAGAACAGAATCGCCGTCGAGGTGATCGGTTTCGTGCTGAATGACCCGCGCCGGAAAAGTCGTGCGCCCGGAGCTCGATGCGCTCGCCCTTGCGATCGAGCGCACGCACGACGATCTCGTGCGCGCGCGGCACCTGTCCGCGGATGTCCGGAATGCTCAGGCACCCTTCCCAGTCTTCGACCAGATCGGTGCCGACCGCCGCGATTTCAGGATTGATGATCGCGATCGGCTCGGGTTCAGCCTCGTCCGCGCCGTCGGCCGGATCGTCCGCGTCGAGCGTCGCCACGAACAGGCGCAGGGCTTCGTGCACCTGCGGCGCGGCCAGGCCGACACCGTGATACTCGACCATCGTGTCGATCATGTCGTCGATCAACTGCTGCACGACGACGCTTTTGAGGTCGGATTTCTCGACCGGGCGGGTTTTCGTGCGCAGCACGGGGTGGCCCATGCGCGCGACCTTCAGAATCGACATCTCGGACGGAATTATACTGGCCGCCGTGACCCTGGATCCGCACGACGAGTCGCACGGCTATCGGTTCTGCCCGCGCTGCGCCGGTCCGCTCGCGCCGCGCGAGACTCAAAGCGGGCGAGCCGCCTCGGCCGGCCTGCGAACGCTGCGGCTACGTCCTCTACGTCGATCCCAAGGTCGCGGTCGGCACGATCATCCGCACCCACGGCGAGTCGCCTGGTCCTGGTCCGCCGCGCGATCGAGCCGGGTTATGGCAAATGGGTTTTTCCTGGCGGCTACGTCGATCGCGGCGAACCACTCACCGCCGCCGCCCGCCGCGAGGCACGCGAGGAATGCGGGCTCGAGGTGCAGCTCGATCACCTGATCAACGTCTACTCCTATCCCGGCCGCGCGCCGGTCATCATCGTCTACGCCGCGACCGCGCTGAGCGGCGACGCTGCGCGTGGACGATGAATGCCTCGAGGCGGCTGAGTGCGACAGCACATCCATTCCCTGGGCGGATCTGGCATTCAGGAGCACCGGCGATGCGCTTCGCGACTACTTCAACGGCGTGCGACATCCCATTGCGATCGATTCGTAGGGATTGACGGGATCGTCGCGCGCTCGCGTCTATTTCCTGACGCGTATCCGTCCGATACAATGGACGCGCTACCGGCTTCTCTTGTGCAATAGATGACCTTGGCCGCGTGATTCCACGCGAATCACCGGCGCCCTGAATCCGCGCGCGCACGAAGACCGTCATTGCCGTTGCAGGTCTGTCAGATGAACAAGGGTTTCGTTTTCGCGGCGCTCGCTGCCGTATCAATGCTGTCGCAGGCTTGTGGATTTCAGCATTCCACGAGCGTGACCTCGCCGACCGCGGCAACCGCCAGCGCCGCCGCCGGCACGCCGTCCGGCACGTCCAGCAGCAGCACGACCCCGTCGATTGTCGGCGCCTGGGCGTCAACGGCCGCGCTGCCGTCGGTGGCGAGTTCCACGACCTGCGGAGATTTCAAGTTTCAGATTGCGACGCAGACCGCGACCAACATTCTCGGGACGTTCACGGCCGACTGCACCGGCGGCATCGGGCTGTCCGGCAACGCGTCCGGCGCACTCAACGGAAACTCGGTCGTCGTCACCGCGATCGGCACAGCGAATCTTCCAGGCGTATCGAACTGCGCGTTCTCGCTGAACGGGACCGGCACCATCGAGGACAACGGCTACACGCTTCGCATTCCGTTCAGCGGCACCACGTGTCTTGGACCGGTCAGCGGCACCGAAGTACTGCGGCGGCCTCAAGCGGCCGCGCAGGTCAGCTTCGCCGCGCCGAGTCCGGTTTCACCCGCCGTGAACGCGTTCATCTCGACGCTGCGTCCACGATTCATCGTCACCAACGCGACGCGAACCGGTCCGGTCGGTGCGGTGTCGTATCAAATCGACGTGGCCGCTGACGGCGCCTTCGCCAACGTCGTGGCGTCCTGGACCGTGGCGGAGCAATCAGGCCAGACGTCGTTCGAGATGCCGAAGGACCTGTCCTACAGCAAGGTCTACTACTGGCATGTGCGCGCGTCAGACCCGACCACCCCCGGCCCGTGGTCGGCGCTGCAGGCATTCCAGGTGACCGATGCGCCCGCGCCGGTGCCCAGCGGCGGCGGACAGGACGGCCTCGATCTTCGCGGCGTCACCATTACCGGCGGATCGCCGGCGGATGTCGGGAACTGGCCGGCGACCGCGCGGCTGACCGCGCTCGATTTCCAGTCGAGCGGCGTCGCGGTCAGCTTCACGAAGAAGGACGGCGCGGGACGCTGGCCCGATGTCACGCCGCCGGGATGGAGCGGCCCGCTGCAGTACACGCTGTGGATGATCGTGAACGTCGACGGACATTGGTACACGTCGGGCGGCGTGGAGTACTGGTACGGCCTCGGGCGAAGCGGCGGTCCGCCCTCGCAGTTCGCGTCCAACTGGTACTACAGCCCGGCGGTCTGGGGACCGCTCTCGGGGCACCAGCCCGCGCCTGGCGAGATGGTCGGGTTCTTCGTCACGGCGGGTGACGCCCGCGTCAAGGACGTCCGCGGGGTCAGCGAGCGTTCGAACGTGGTTCTGGTGCCGTTTCCGAGCGACGGCGGCGCCTACTATCCGTTCTAAAGTCGGTCTTGGCGCCGAGCCAGTTCTCTTCTATGCTCACGGCATGAAGTACCTGGCTTCGACCGTCGTGCTGCTGGTTCTGGCTGGAGCATCAGCTGCCGATATCCTCGCCAAGGGCAAACAACCTCCCGCGGCGCAGCCGGATCTGTGCGTGGTTCCGCCAGGCGCGCAGCCGCTGCTGCCGGCAAAGCTGCTGCCTGGGATGGGCGCGACGGCGGCGAAGGACTTCCCCGTCACCACTTCGTCCGAAGACGCGCGCAAGTTCTTTCTGCAGGGCATCTCGCAGATTCACTCGTTCTGGTTCCAGGAATCCGAGCGGTCGTGCACGCAGGCGCTCGAGCTCGATCCAAAGATGGCGATGGCGTACTGGTGCATCGCGCTCAGCGCGGCCAGCGACTACCGTCCTGCGTTTCAGCTGATCCGCGATCCCGCCGATGGCGGCCGTGCCGCCGATGGGCCGGCGCCGAGTGCCGAATCGGTGCCGCGCTCGACCAGCGGCGCGGCGCTCGATCCGCAGATTCGCGCGCGCGAGGCGATCGCCAGGGCGATGGCCATGCGCGACCTGGTGACACCGCGTGAACGGCTCTACATCGAATCACAGGCCGCGCGTCGCGCGATCGGATCCCGCGATGCCGCCGACGCGGCGTACATCGACGGACTCCGCAAGCTGGTTGCCGCGTATCCCGACGACCTGCACGCGAAGTCAATGCTCGGGCTCGCGCTCGACAACGGCTTCGAGTCGGCGACCAGGGAGCCGCGTCCGCACACGCTCGAGGCGATCGCGCTGCTCGAAGAAGTCGTCGCGAAGGACGATTCGCAGTTCGGCGCGCACCACTATCTGATTCACGCGTACGAAGGCAGCAAGACGCCGGAGAAGGCGTGGCACGCGAACCAGCGCTACGCCGGCCTGGTCACCGACATCCCGCACGCGCTGCACATGCCCGGCCACATCTACGCGCAGAGCGACAGGATCCAGGAGGCGATTTCCGCGTTTTCCGCGGCGGCGATCGACGAGCAGAAATGGATCGCCTCGGACTCGCTCTATCCGACCGGACACTACGGCCACAACGTGCACTTCCTGATTCACGTCCTGAACCTCGGCGGCCGCTACGACGATTCGATGACGTGGGTGCAGGATCTCTTCACCTACAAGGACAACCCGCGCGAGCGCGCCGGCAACAGTCAGCGCACCGTGTGGCGTCAGGGCTACTTCGGGTTGATCAAGACCACCGTTCGCTTCGAGAAGTGGAACGAGATTCTCGACGGCAAGACCATTCCGGTTTACGACAAACCCGAACAGCACGCCTGGCGTCACTGGGCGATGGGACTCGCGTATTCGGCGACCGGTCAGTCCGACAAGGCCAAGGCGACTCTCGCGGACATGCGAAAGGATCTCGACGCGATCAAGGCCGGACGTGAACCGATCCTCATGGCGGCTGTGGAACTCGAAGCGACGATCGCGGCGCGCGACGGCGATCGCAAGAAGGCGAACGAGCTGTACCGAAAGGCCGCGGATCGCGAAGCCAACCTGCTCTACGCCGAGCCGCCGTCCTACCCACGGCCGGTGGTCGAAGGATGGGCGAACGTCGCTGCGGCGACTGGTGACTCCGTGACCGCTGAAAAAGAATATCGCGAGGCCCTGGTCCGCGAACCCGGCAGCGGACGCGCTTACTTCGGCCTCGCCGCGGCGCTCGATGCTCAGGGCAAGGCCGCCGAGGCGCACGACGCGCGCGCCAAAGCCGCGAAGGCCTGGGCCAACGCCGACGCGAGCCTGCCGCAGGTCCAGCAGCTCCGCACCAGCACGGCCGCTGTCGGGCAGCCGCGTTAGCGGCCGATCTCGGCGTTCAAATCGACGCTCGGACTCGCCACGGAACACGGACACCTCGCTTCGCGACCCGTCATCGTCAGACCGGAAAAATGTCGCTGTGCTCGGCGCCTGACGCTGCCGCGGCGGT
This sequence comes from uncultured Acidobacteriota bacterium, assembly GCA_963711765.1. GTDB lineage: Bacteria > Acidobacteriota > Vicinamibacteria > Vicinamibacterales > CAVVIG01 > CAVQFC01. The sequence goes on from CAVQFC010000003.1 coordinate 776,982, forward strand.
CCTACCAGTTCGGACATCGCTCCGACCAACAACAGGCATCCAGCTAATCCGATCGTTGGGTGTGGCTCTCGATCAGACCGCCGCGAGAGGCTCGCTCCGCGACATTTTTCGTGAGCGTCAACGGTCTGACTACACGGCTCGCTTCGCGAGGCGTCCGCGCTCCGCGGCGAGATGACCCTTCAAGAACATTGATCGTCCCATGGCAGAGGGCCACTCCGCTCGGGCGGCGACCTGTGAGCCGCGTGATTTGATCGCACCAAAACGCGCCCGCAGGCGCTCTGGATGGCGTCGGCGACGAGTACGCGACCAGAGCTCGGCCAACCCGATTGGTGAACAGTCGGCTCACCGCAGACCGGCCAACCCTAACCGACGCCTGGTCCGTGAGGGCGAACGCCGAAGGGTGCGTTTTGCCACGCGGCGAACGGGAGCGCTCGAGCGGAGTGGCCCTCTGCCAGCGCACAGACGTTCGGCCAGGTTAATTGTTGTCTGGCATCGCCGCGTGCGAACTCCGTGAGACCGGGTCCAGCACCGCGCCGACCAGGTCGCCGAGCTGCTGCGGCGTAAAGTCCTTGCCCTCGACCGTCGCCGCCAGGCGGCCGTCGCGATCGATGACCGCGGTCTGCAGCGAGTGGGTGATTAATCCTTCCTCGGCCCAGTACCTGGATCCCGAAGGCGTTGCAGACGCGCTCGACCTTCTTCGGATCGCCGGTGAGGAAGTGCCAGCCCGGGCCGCCGGCGCGCTGCGATGCGGCATACCTCGCCAGTACCTGGGGCGTGTCGTACTTCGGATCGAAGCTGATGGTGAGGAAGACCAGATCGCGGTCCATGCGATCCGCGAAGCGCTGCCGGATGGCGCGAAAATTTTCGACCATGCGCGGGCAGTAGTCAGGCAGCGGACAGCGCGAGTAGATGAACGTCACCGCGACGACCTTGCCCTTCAGCGCTGACAGCGCGATCGGGGCGCCGGCCTGATCGACAAGATCGAAGTCCGGCATCACCGTGCCGACTGGAACCAGGACCGGCGCGGCAGGCGACTCCTGCAGACCCGCATCCACCGGCGCCGCCGAAATCACGTCGAGACGATCCACCCACGACCGCCCACCCTTGACCGCCAGACGGAAGCGCACGCGGTCGCCCGGCGTCACCTTCGCTGACCGCGCGTCGCCCTTCACGTCGAAAGGCATCACCATCGCGTTCATGTAATCGGGAAACGGGTCGTGCGAAATCGTGACGGTCGCCGTGGCGGGTGGCGCGGGCCTGTCAACGCGGAGAATCAGGCCGGTTGTGGTGTGATGGGCGGCGCAGGCCGTCGATGAAAAAACGAATGCAGCCAGGAAGACTCGAACCCGCGAACCGGAACTCGAAGAGTACATATTCTCTTCTTCGTGTCGCTTCGTGCCTTCGTGCCTTCGTGATTCCGGTGCCTACGCGATCGTGACGTCCTTGCTCAGATAGACGTCCTGAATCGCGTTGAGCAGTCCGACGCCCTCTTTCATCGGCCGCTGGAACGCCTTGCGGCCCGAGATGAGACCCATGCCGCCGGCGCGCTTGTTGATCACGGCGGTCTTGACCGCTTCCATCAGGTCGCTGTCACCGGAGGAGGCGCCGCCGGAGTTGATCAGCCCGGCGCGGCCCATGTAGCAGTTCGCCACCTGATAGCGCGTCAGATCGATCGGATGATTCGTGCTCAGCTCGGAATACATCCGCTTGTCGCTCTTGCCGAAGTTGAGCGCGGTGAACCCGCCGTTGCAGTCGGGCAGCTTCTGCTTGATGATGTCGGCCTCGATCGTCACACCGAGATGGTTCGCCTGTCCGGTGAGATCGGCGGCGGTGTGATAGTCGGCTTCTTTGGTCTTGAATGCGGGATTGCGAAGATAGCACCACAGCACCGTGAACATGCCCAGCTCGTGCGCCTGCTGGAACATGTGCGTCACTTCCTGCAGCTGGCGCTTCGATTCCTCCGACCCGAAATAGATGGTCGCGCCGACGCCCATCGCGCCCATGTCGAACGCCTGACGGATGCTGGCGAAGCGAATCTGATCGTAGCTGTTCGGATACGACAGGAACTCGTTGTGGTTGAACTTGAGCAGGAACGGAATCCTGTGCGCGTACTTCCGCGCCACCGCGCCGAGCACGCCGAGCGTCGATGCGACGCCGTTGCAGCCGCCCTCGATCGCCAGCTTGACGATGTTCTCGGCGGCGAAGTACTCGGGATTCTTGGCGAACGACGCGCCGGCGGAGTGTTCGATGCCCTGATCGACCGGCAGGATCGAGACGTAGCCGGTTCCGCCCAGGCGGCCGTGACCCATCAGCGACTGGAGGCTGCCGAGCACGCGGGTCGGACGATCCGACAGTCCGTACGACCGATCGACGGAGTCAGGGCCGGGCAGCTGGAGATGCTCTTTCGGGATGGTCTTGCAGACGTGCTGCAGCAGGTCGCCGGCGGCGCCGCCCAGAATCTCTTCGACTTTTGACATGTCAGGACCGTTCAATAGTGTCGTGAGCGACCCGGTATTCTAACACCGGCGTCGGGAACCGGAACTCTTCGGTCACGGTCGCGGCTATCGTCGCGTTCACCATCTCTTCGATCGGCAACGCCTGCTCGGCCCGCTCCACCATCGGCAGCCGCGCCCGGGTCGCGGGGTGGCGCGGGGTGAACAACGTGCAGCAATCCTGGTCCGGGATGATCGAAATCGGATAGGTCCCGATGCGCACCGCCTGAGCCACGATCTCATCCTTGTCCATCCCAACCAGAGGACGCAGGATCTCGAGCGTGCTGGCATCGGCAATCGCGGTCATGTTTTCGAGCGTCTGGGATGCCACTTGTCCAATCACCTCGCCGGTGACCAGGGCACGGGCGCGCCAGTGACGCGCCAGGTGATCGGCGATGCGCAGCATCAGTCGCCGATAGATCACGACCCGCAGCTCCGGCGGCACCGCCAGCACCACCTGCTGCTGCAGCTCGCCGAACGGCACCAGCGCGAGCCGCGAACGCAGCTGGTGCCGGGTCAGCAGCGTCGCGATCTCGCGCACTTTCTCCTGCGATGCGCGCGACAGAATCGGGTAGCTGTGGAAGTGAATGAACAGCACCGAGCAGCCGCGCCGCATCATGCGGTAGGCCGCGACCGGCGAATCGATCCCGCCCGACAGGAGACACGCGACGCGGCCGCCGGTGCCGGACGGCATGCCGCCGGCGCCCGGCTCCTTGTCGAAGAAATAGAACGCCTCGTGCGGGAGCATTTCGACGCGAACCTCGAGCGCCGGCTCGTCGAGGTCCACCTTCCACCCGGTCGCCGCTTGAATCAATCCGCCGACGTGACGCTCGATCTGCGGCGAGGTGAACGGGAAGCGCTTGTCAGCGCGGGTCGCTGACACGCGGAACGACGTCGACCTGGCGATCGCCGATCTCGGCGAGGATCGCCGCCGCCAGCTGGTCGAGGTCCTGCGGGACCGCGACTGGCGATCGAAAAGTTGGCGATGCCGAACACGCGCTCGAGCCTCGCGCGCAGCTCGTCCTGCGGCGTATCGTCGCCGAGCTCGAGCTCGATCCGTCCCATCACCGACCGCACGGTTTTCACGTGCAGGCCCGCCAGGGTCGTCTTCAGGTTGCGCACGAGGAACTGAATGAACCACGGCCGGTTCTTCCCCTTCAGCGCGAGCTCTTTGTAGTGAACGACGACGGAGTTCATGAATTGGGTAATTGGGTGATTGGGTAATCGGGTGAATCGATTGGCCAATCAATGACTCAGATGACCAGATTACCCGATTACCCAATGAGGGCGTCAGCCGCGCGGTGTCCGCTTCTGACCGCGCTCTCGATCGTGGCCGGCAGCCCGGTGTCAATCCAGTCGCCGGCGAGAACGAAGCCCCGAACGGCGGTCTCGGCCGACGGTCGCGCCGGCTGCCCCGGCGCAAGCGAAAACGTCGCGCGCGGCTCGCGGACGACGGTCGCGCCGACCAGGCGGGCGGCGCGTGCGTCCGGCAGCGCGTCGAGAATTTCGGTATGCGCCTGCGCGATCAGCTGTTCGTTGGTCCGCGCCACGATCGCCGCGGCGCCGCTCGACACGAGCGACAGGTGCGACGCGTCACCGCCAAACACCAGGCGCTTTTCGAACACCCACTGCATCGTGCGGCCGGGCAGACCGATGAACGGCTCGTCGAGCAGCGGTCGATCGAACCACAGGTTGACGGTGACGATCGGCGAGGATTCCATGGCGCTCGCGCGAGCAATAACGTCGGCCAGCGCCGGGGGCGCCTCGTCGAAGAGTCCCGCGAGCCCAAACCACGGCACCGAGGAGATGACCCGATCGCTCAGCCACTCCTGACTCTCGGCGCGGACGCCGACGACCGCGTCGCCGGCGATCATCGCTTGCGCCGGCGCCCCGGTGCGAACGGCGCCGCCACGGCGCTCGATGTACTCGCGCGCCGGCTCGGCGTACATCAGGTGCAGCGGTGTGATCGGCAGCGCGATCGCCGCCGCGCGCGGATCCGAGCCGAACATCTCCGCCAGCACGCGCGCGAAGGGCGGCGCCGCCGCCTGGCTGGTCGGCTGGTTGAGCGCGGCCAGCGCCAGCGGATCCCACAGCAGTTCGCGCAGGCGCGGGGTCTGGCCGTTGCGGATCAGCCAGTCCTCGACGGTTTCTCCTGGTGACGCGGCCTTCACGGTCGACCCGAGCAGTTCACGGCGCGCGTTCTTCAGCGGCGTCGCCATGCCGCAGCACCGACAGCCGATCGCGCCACGACAGAGCGTCCCAGTCGAGAACCCCGGCCAGCAGGTGAAACGGCGGCGGCAGCGCCGGGCACGCCAGCCGCGAGCGTCGTCCGGTGCGATCGATCATGGTGACGGCGAGCTGCGGCTGCAGCCGGACGTTGGCCGCCGCGCCGATCTCGTCGAGGAACGCGAACGTGTCGTGATAGCAGCCGAGCAGGATGTGCTGTCCGTTGTCGACCAGTTCGCCGGTGTCCCGATCGGGAAACGCCGTGGCGCGGCCGCCCAGGCGCGACCGCGCCTCGAGGACGAGCACGCGCGCGCCGCGACGTGTCAGCCGCACCGCCGCGCTCAACCCGGCGAAACCGGCACCGATCACGATTGCGTCGTAGGATGTTACGGCCACAGCCATTGCCTCAATGCGATGAGCGCCTGGCGCGGTCGTGGAACCCGCGCCCGCGCGGTAAAGACGTCATGACCGCTGCGCTCGATTCGAAGCAGCGTCTCGAAGTAGACGGCGCGCATGATCTCGGCCGCGACCAGGCGCTTGCGATCCTCGCGCGGCATCGCGTCGCGGGCGCGCTGATAGAAATCGCGCGCACGGCGGCACTCGAACGCGATCAGTGCGCGTACCGGCTCGGTCACCACTCCCGAGGCCAGATCCTCGACCGTGCAGTCGCACGCCGCCAGATCCTCGAGCGGCAGGTAGACGCGGCCGCGCGCCAGATCCGACGGTGACGTCCCTGAGGATGTTGGTGAGCTGGAGCGCCACACCGAGGTTGAGCGCGTACACGGTCGCGGCCTGCGATACGACAGCCGAAGATGCGGATGCAGATCATGCCGACGGCCGATGCGACGCGGCGGCAGTATTCGAACAGCTCGTCGAAGGTCGCATAACGAGTGGTGTCGAGATCCATCGCGACGCCGTCGATCACGTCCTCGAACGCCTGTCGCGGCAGCTCGAATTGCGTGATGAACGGCGCCAGCGCACGGCCCTGGGACGTCCGCGGTGCGCCGCCCTCGAACGCGGCCGCCAGCTCCGCGCGCCAGAACGCCACCGCATCGCGACCGGTCGGCAGTCCCGACGCCGTCGTCGACGCCTCCTCGTCCACGCCATCGTCCACGGCGCGGCAGAAATCCCAGACCGCGACGATGGCGCGGCGCTGCTCGGGCGGGAGCACCAGGAACGAGTAGTAGAAGCTGGTCTTTCTGGCCATTACGCGAGCGATGGCCAGCGCGCCGCGCGCCAGACCAGAGACGGCAGATCCGCGCGGCCCAGGGTCGGCCGGCGGTTCATGAGTTGCGAGCGATCGGCCTGCACCCGATCGAGAATGCGTGATCCGCCCAGCCACGTGAAGCGGAGCTCGTAACGCAGACGGCCGGCGACGCCGTCGCATACGGCCCGGCCGCCGGCGAATTGTTCGCGCGTGATCGCCACGCATTGTCCGAGCGCGGCCGTCCACGCCGGACCGAGGACCTCGGCCGATCCGCTGGCGAGCTGATGTTCCGTGGCGCCGCACGACGTCTGGACGTCATCGGGCACGTAGATACGTCCGGCGCGCCAGTCGCGACCGAGGTCCTGCCAGAAGTTGGTCAGCTGGAGCGCGGTGCACAACGCATCCGACGATCGATCGAGCGCTGCGTCGCGCACACCGGCGATGCGCAGGACCAGCCGCCCGATCGGGTTCGCCGATCGGCGGCAGTAGTCGAAGACGATCCGCCCACGAGGCGTAGCGGGTCGTCATGGTATCCTGACCGAACGCGCTCAGCAGATCGTCGAACAGCGCGATCGGCAGATCGAGCGATCGAATCGAATGAGCGAGCGCGACGACAATCAGATCCTCGTCGGCATGCGGCGGATCGCCGGATCGCTCGACGGCGGTGGCCTGGTGCAGCCGACGTTTCCACGACTCGAGCCGTGCCAGACGATCGGCCGCCGGCGCGGAACCCTCGTCCGCGATGTCGTCGGCCACGCGCGCGTAGGCGTACACCGCGGCAACGTGCGGACGCATGCCGGCCGGCAGCAGCCACGATGCCACGGGAAAGTTCTCGTAGTGCGAACGCGCCAGCGCCTCGCACGCGGCGTAGGCGCGCGCCAGCGGCTCGGGCCAGAGGGACACTGCCGCATTTTAGTCCGATATGCGTGACGTCTTCGCCGCCCTCGTCGCGTTCTTCCTCCTGTTCGTCGCGGCGAGCCTCGGCACGACGCTGCAGGCGTTCCGGCGGCGGCGGTATCGCGCGCGCGACGCCGAACGCGCGCGCGGGCGGACCGTGGTCGCCGAAATTCCGGACCAGGAGGACCTGGTCCTGTTCAGTGAAGACCCGCGACGCTTCTATTACGGCGAACAGTCCGTCGATAAGGATCTGATTGTGGCGGTCCGCGTGCTGATCAACGGCGCGCCGATCGCCTCAGCGGTCTCGACGCGAGACGCCGGGGGCGACCAGCGTCAGGCGACGAGTTTCGAGGACCGGCCTGAAGGTATCGCGCGCGATCGATGGGATGTCGCCATCGAGACCAGAGAGGGCCTGATGCTGGTGCCGTGCGGCGCGATCCGCGAACGCGTGTCGCAGGAGCTGGCCAGGAGCATCTTCGATACGGTCAAGCGGGAGGTCGAGCGGAGAAACACGGCGTGAGTCACCATTCGACCTCGGGCGTCCCGTCCCGGTGGTTGATGGCCCGTGCCATCACGAACAGCAGATCCGAGAGCCGGTTGACGTAGCGCAGGAGGACCGGATCGATCGGTGGATCGATCGCCACCATCCGGCGCTCGGCGCGACGGCACACGGTGCGGGCGATGTGAAGCGACGCGCCAGCCCGGGTTCCGCCGGCGAGGATGAAGCGACGCAGCGGCGGCAGGTCCTGCTCGAGGCGATCGATCAACTGCTCGAGGCGGAGGATGTCGGGGTCGCCGACGATCGCCTTGGTCACCCGCGGCGCCAGCTTGTCCGACGGGTCGGCGAGCTGGGCGGCGAGCGCGAAGAGATCGCGCTGGATCTGCAGCAGCTCGGGTTCGAGCGACGGCCCGGCCGGCGATGCGATCGCGAAGCCGAGCCAGGCGTTGAGTTCGTCGACGTCGCCGTAGGCTTCGACGCGCGGATCGTCCTTCCGTGCCCGATCGCCGCTGAACAGCGAAGTCTCGCCGGTGTCGCCGGTCCGCGTGTAGATTTTCACGAGCGGATTATATCGACGTACTACGGGTCAGGTGCGAGGTGCTCGGTGCGGGTGCGGGTTCGGGTGCGGGTCCGATTGAATGACAGGCATGGCTGCTAAGAAGAAGGCGCGCGCGCTGGCGATTCCAGCGCCTGCCGATCGACGGCGGTTCCGGCAACGGCTGCTGACGTGGTACCGCCGGCACGGGCGCGATCTGCCCTGGCGAAAGACCGACGACCCGTATCACATCCTGGTGTCCGAGATCATGCTGCAGCAGACGCAGGTGGATCGCGTGCTGCCGAAATATGCCGAATGGCTCGGCAAGTATCCGTCGATGGAAGTGCTGGCCGAAGCGCCCGAGCAGGATGTCGCCGACACCTGGTACCCGCTCGGCTACAACATCCGGCCGAAGCGTCTCCAGTCAATCGCGCGCGAGTCGGTCGCGAAGTACGGCGGCCGCCTCCCTGCAGACGAGGCCACGCTGTTGTCGTTCAAGGGCATCGGCGCCTACACCGCCGGCGCGATCCGCAGCTTCGCGTTCCGCGAGCCGGCCGCGATTCTCGACACCAACGTCGCCCGCGTGCTGTTCCGCGTGTTCGTGGCGAAAGGCGACCCGAAGAGCCATGCGATGAAACGACATCTCTGGGCCGTGTCGGAAGCGCTGGTGCCGGTGCGGCACGTCTTCGACTTCAACCAGGCGCAGATGGACTTCGGCGCCATGATCTGCACCGCGAGAAACCCGAAGTGTCAGATGTGCCCGATCGCGAAGCACTGCCGGGCCTTTCCCTTCACGCCTGTTCGATGATCACCATCGTCGTCACCGCCGCCGTCATCGAGCGCGACGGACATTTTCTCGTGACGCGGCGTCCGCAGGGCGTTCACCTCGAAGGTTTCTGGGAATTCCCCGGCGGCAAGTGCGAGCACGGTGAGTCGCTGGCGGCGTGTCTCGAACGCGAGCTACGCGAGGAACTCGCCGTGGCCGCACGCATCGGCGCCGAAATCATGACAGCCGCTCACGAGTACGTCGATCGCCGCGTCGAACTGCATTTTCTCGCCTGCGAGCTGCTCGGGACTCCCCGTCCGCAGATGAATCAGGAGATGCGATGGGTCGCTCGCGCCGAACTGACAACGCTGGAGTTCCCGCCCGCCGACGTGGAATTGATTCGATTGCTTTCTCAGGTGTGACGATGGGAGGCATCCCGTGTAGCGTCCGCCTTCAGGCGGACCTGAAGGCCGGCTGAAGCCGGTCACTGCACCCTGAAGCTATCTGCGACGCGACTCCACAAACGGCAGCTTCGTCACGACCGCCGCCGCTCCGTCGATCGTGACCGCTGTTCCCGCCTCGAGGAAGTCGCGGTGCACGTAGCCGAGCGCGATCGGCCGGCTCAGCGCCGGCGACATCGCGCTGCTCGTCACGTGGCCGATCTCGCGATCGCCGCTCGCGATCGCCGCGCCGGACGCCGGCGCCTGATCGCCGCTCACGACCAGTCCGACCAGCTTGCGCGCCACCCGCCCGTGACCGCGATGCAAAACCCGGATCACAACCTCCTGTCCGACGTAGCAGCCCTTGGTGAAGCTGATGGCGCGCGGTTCGATCGCCGCCTCCAGCGGCAGCGTGTCCTCGTCCATGTCGCGGTGGAACAACGGCAACACCGGCTTCGATGCGGAGCACGTCGGCGGTCGCCTCGTCGAGGGCGATCGCGCCCGCGGTCCTCAACTCATCGCTCAACGTGTCTGCCTGCGCCCGGTCGACAAACACGTCGTAGCCAGGCTCACCGGTGTCGGTCACGCGCGCGACGATCACCGGCGTCCCGCGCCACGAGGCGCGCAGGTTTCCATGATCGGGCAGCGCCTCGAGGGACTCGAACGAGATGCCGGCGACCGATGACACGACCCGCGCCGCGTCGGGACCGACCACCGCGACCTGCGCGAACGTGCGAGTGACGTCGCCGAGCTGAACGTCCTCCGAGAAAATGAACTGATCGAGTTTTGCGAGCACCGTGTCCTTGACGTCGCCCGCCAGTCTCAACAACAACACGTCACCGAGCTCGTACACATAGAGGTCGGCAATCATGCGGCCCTGAGCCGTGAGATAGGCGGCGTAGCAGCCTTGCCCCGCGGCCAGCGCCACGATGTCGTTGGTGAGCAGGCCTTGCAGATACGAGGCGCGATCGGCGCCCGACACGACGATGCGCCCGGCAGCCGAGCGGTCGATGGTCGCGGCACGATGCCGGGCCGCGTCGTATCCGGCGGCCGAAACCGCCGTGATCAAGGTGTTATGCTGAGACATGCGCTTTCTTTATTCTATCCGCGCGGCATGTGCCGCGGCGGCCCTGGCCATGCCGATCGCGGCATCGGCTCAGCAGCTGCCGCCACCGCCGACGCTCGCGGAAGCCGGCGCCGCCAACTTCTCTATTTTCGTGCGTGGCGTGCCGATCGGCACCGAGCAGATCGCGGTCGTTCGCAACGCCGGCGGATGGATGATCGTCAGCAGCGGGCGACTTGGCGCGCCGCTCGACACGATCGCTCGACGGATGGAGGTCCGCTACACGGCCGACTGGAAGGCCTTCGAGTTCACGCTGGACGGCGCCGTGCGCGGACAGACGCAGCAGGTCCACACGAGAGTGGACGGCACGGTCGCGAAGAGTGAAGTCGTCCTCAATGGCCAGAAGACCGAGAAAACCGACACCGTCGATACCGATGCCCTGCTGGTCCTGCCGGGAAGTTTTTTCGGGCCCTACGAGGCGCTGGCGAATCGCCTGAAGACCGCGGCCGCCGGCGCCGACATCCCCATCTACCTCGTGCCGCAGGCGTCCGTGATCCTCCACGTCGGTGAGTCGACCAAGGAGCAGATTCAAACCACCGCCCGCATCGTCAACGCCGTGCGGACGCAGTTCGCGCTCAAGCTGTCCGGCGCCCCGCTCGACGGCGAGATCTGGGTAGACGATGCCAGCCGGATGATTCGTTTCAGCATCCCGGCGCAAGGGCTCGACGTCGTGCGGGAAGACATCGGAGCGATCTCATCGCGCAGCATCACCATCTCCCGGCCGAACGACGAGTCGGCAAAGATTCCAAGCAACGGGTTCTCGCTGATCGGCACCATCTCGCGACCCGCCGCGTCCGCCGAGACCAGGCTGCCGGCGGTGGTGCTGGTCGGCGCCACCGGCGCCGCGGATCGTGACGGTCTCGCCTCGGGCATCCCGATACTCGGACAGATCGCCGGCGCGCTCGCGGACGCCGGCTACATCGTGCTGCGTTACGACAAGCGCGGCATCGGTCAGAGCGGCGGGCGCGCCGAGTCAGCCGCACTCATCGACTACGCCGACGATGTCCGCGCCGCCGTGAAGATGATGGCCGAACGGAAAGACGTCGATCCGAAGCGCATCGCCGTTGTCGGCTACGGCGAAGGCGGCCTGGTGGCGCTCATCGCGGCCGACAAGGACAAGCGGATCGCCAACGTGAGCCTGTTGGCCACGCCTGGGATGCCTGGCGCTGACGTCGTGCTCGCACAGCAGCAACGCGTGCTCAACGGGATGAAGCTGACCGCCGAAGAGCGACAGGCCAAGGTTGACGACCAGAAGAAAATTCACGAAGCCGTGATCACCGGCAAGGGACTCGATCAGCTGCCGCCGGAGATCCGCCGATCGGCGGACACGGTCGAGTTCCAGAGCCTGCTGACGAGCGACCCGATCAAGCTCGTCTCCAACGCGCGTCAGCCGCTGCTGATCGTGCAGGGCGAACTCGACGCCGTCATCGAGCCGCAGAACGCCGACCGGCTGGATGCCGCGGCGCGTAAGCGCAAGAACGGCATCCAGGAAATGGTGAAGGTTCCGGGCATCAATCACCTGTTGGTGCCCGCGTACTCGGGAGAGGTCGTCGAGTACGCGTCGCTGAAGGACACACACGTCAGTCCTGCGGTCACGCAGGCGATCGTCACGTGGCTGAACAAGACGCTCTCGGCCGCGCGGTAGACATCGCGCGCGCGTACGTCGCATCGCGGGCCTCCCGTCCCGTCCGGCCAGCGGCAACGCTTCAGGAACTGCGCGCCTCGCTCGCTATCCCGCTGCCCGCCGATCCTCTCGATGCGACTCAGGTGATCGATGCGCTCGCGCGCGCCGCGGAGCCCGGCCTGGTGACCACGACCGGACCGAGATACTTCGGGTTCGTCACCGGGGGTTCACTGCCGGCGACGGTCGCGGCCGAATGGTTGACGACAGCGTGGGATCAGCCGGCGGCGCTGTTCGTGATGTCGCCGGCGGCGGCCGTGGTCGAGGAAGTCGCGGCCGGATGGCTGCTCGACCTCCTCGGTCTTCGTGCGGACGCCAGCGTCGGGTTCGTCACCGGCTGCCACATGGCCAATTTCACCGCGTTGGCGGCGGCGCGCCACGAGCTGCTGCGCCGCGCCGGCTGGGACGTCGAAGCGGACGGCCTCCAGCACGCCCCACGCGTCCGCGTGATCGTCGGCGACGAGGTGCACGTCTCGGTGCTCGGCGCGCTGCGGCTGCTCGGGTTCGGATCGAACCAGGTCGTCCGCGTGCCGGCCGACGAGCAGGGCCGGATGCGTGTCGACGCTCTCGAGTCCGCGCTCGGAACGACGGATGCGGCCGTAAGCGCCACCATCGTCTGCGCCCAGGCCGGCAACGTGAACACCGGCGCGTTCGATCCGCTGGACCAGATCGCCGACTGCGCCAGCCGTCACGGCGCCTGGCTGCACGTGGACGGTGCGTTCGGCCTCTGGGCAGCCGCGAGTCCAGCGCTGCGCGATCTCGTGAAGGGAGTCGAACGGGCGGATTCCTGCGCCACCGACGCCCACAAGTGGTTGAACGTCCCGTATGACTCGGGCCTCGTGTTCGTCGCGCACCCGGCTGCTCATCGCGCCGCGATGAGTATGGGCGCCGCATATCTCGTCCGGTCACCTGAGGAGCCGCGCGAACCCATGGACTGGACGCCCGAGTCGTCTCGACGGGCGCGCGGGTTCGCGGTGTACGCGGCACTGCAGTCGCTTGGCCGAAACGGCGTGGCCGACCTCGTCGAGCGGTGCTGCCGGCTCGCTCGTCGGTTTGCCGACCGGCTTCGCGCCGAGCCGGCCGTTCGCATCCTCAACGATGTCGTGCTGAATCAGGTACTCGTCCGGGTTGGACCTGCGGTGTCCGGCGCCGACGCCGATGCCGCGACAACGCGGGCGCTGACAATGGTGCAGAACGAAGGCGTGTGCTGGCTTGGCGGTACGCGCTGGCACGGCATGGACGCCATGCGGATCTCGGTCTCGAACTGGTCAACTACCGAGGAGGACGTCGACCGATCGGCCGACGCGATTATTCGCGCTGTCAAACAGGTCGTCTGATCGCGCATCAGGTTAAAATGACCGCGCCATGTGGATTCTCGAGAGCGAAGAGACGACGTTCCGCCTGCGGAACGGCGCCATCAAGACCGTCGGGCGCGCGACGGGCGCCGATTTCATCCTGGATGCGGCGCTGGTGTCGCGGCTCCATTGTCAGCTGACCGCTGACGCCGACGCCCTCGAGGTGCTCGACCTGTCGAGCACCAACGGCACCTTCGTCAACGACAAGCGCATTGAAAAGGCGCGACTGGCCGCCGGCGACCGTCTCCGGATTGGCCGCGTCGAGCTGACGGTCAATCGACAGGCGGCCGACATCGGGACGGCCTGAAAGGCCTCCGCTCCTCTACTTCAGGAACGGATTCGTTCGGCGCTCCTCGCCAATCGTCGTGTCAGGTCCGTGCCCTGGATGGACGATCGCCTCGTCGCCGAACGGAAACAACACGGTCTTGATCGAGTGAATCAGCGTGTCGTAGTCGCCGCCGCCCAGATCGGTGCGGCCGATTGCACCGGCGAACAGCGTGTCCCCGACGAACAGGTGCCGGCCGGCTTCGCCCTTCTTGCCCACACGCAGGCACACCCCGCCGGGACAATGGCCCGGTGTGTGGTACGGCCGCACCTCATACGTCCCGAAAGCGATCACATCGTCCGGTGCGTAGAACACGTCGATCGGCGGCTGCGGCTCGACGTCGAGGCCAAAACGCGCGCCCATCTCGACCGCCTGATCGTAGAGAAACAGGTCGTCCCGATGCAGATAGATCGGCACGCCGAGTTCACGCTTGGCCGCCGCCACGCCGGTGACGTGATCGACGTGGGCGTGGGTCAACAGAATGTGACGGATGGCGAGGTTGCGCCGCTTCGCGAACGCCAGGAGCATCGCCACTTCGTCGCCGGGATCGATCAGGATCGCCTCGCTGGTGACCTCGCAGCCGACGACGAAGCCGTTCTTGTGGAATGGGCCGACAGCCTGACTCTCAATTATCATGGTCTGTCATGATCTTAGCCGTACTCGACGACCTGATGTTCAGCTCGAAAATCAAGACCGCCGCGAATCAGCTGGGCGTGGACCTGCGTTTCTCGCGCTCGGTGGACGGCGCGCTCGAGACGATGCGCAAGACGCCGACGGCCATGGTGATCTTCGATCTCGACAACGAGCGCATCGGCCCGTTGGCGATCGTGGCAGCGATGAAACAGGATCCGGCGCTGGCGTCGATTTCGACCGTGGGATTCGCGTCGCACGTCCACACCGACGTGATCAACGCAGCCCGCGCCGCCGGCGTCGGCGATGTGCTGGCGCGATCGGCGTTTTCACAACAGATCGGTGAGATTCTTACCCGGAAAAGCTGAGCCACCGGCGGTATTCCCGAGATGCAGCTGATCGATGTCCTGCGCGCTCGACGCCGGATCGCACCGTATCTGCGCCGCACGCCACTGGCCTCGTCCGCCTGGTTGTCCGACCGCTCCGGCGGGCAGGTGTCGCTGAAGCTCGAGTCGCTCCAGCATTCGCATTCCTTCAAGTTTCGCGGCGCGTTCAACGCCGTGATCGCCCGACTCGAACGGTCGGACCCGGCTTCCCTGCGGCTGGTGACCGCGTCCGCCGGGAATCACGGGCAGGCGCTCGCCAAAGCCGCCGAGATCTTCGGCCTTCCGCTGGTCGTCTTCACGCCGATCGAGGCGCCGGAGACGAAGCTCGCGGCGATTCGCCGTCACGGCGCCGACTTGCGAGCCGTCGGTTCGGACTACGACGCCGCGGAACGACTGGCGAAAGCGCACGCCGCCGAGTCGGGCGCCGAATACGTTTCGCCGTACAGCGATCCCGACGTCATCGCCGGTGCGGCGACGGTGGCGCTCGAGATCTTCGAAGACGCGCCCGAGACGACGGCGCTGGTCGTTCCGGTCGGTGGGGGCGGACTGATCAGCGGCGTCGCGCTTGTCGCGAAGGCGATCAATTCTCGCTGCGAGGTCATCGGCGTCGAGCTCGACGTGTCATGCCCCTTTCAAACCAGCCTGCGCGCCGGACGGCTGGTCGAGATCGTCGCTGGCGCGACGCTGGCCGACGGTCTCGGCGGCAACCCGGATCCCGACACCATCACCTTTGACTTCATCCAGCGGTTCGTCGATCGCATCGTGACGGTGAGTGAAGACGATCTCGCAGGGGCGGTGGTTGGCCTCGTGGAAAGAGAGCACCTGGTCACGGAGGGAGCCGGCGCGGCCGCGACGGCAGCAGTGGCGGCCAGGCGCGTGGACGTCAGCGGACGCAGGACCGTCGTGATCGTGTCGGGCGCGAACATCGATCGGCGAAAGCTCGGCGCTCTGCTCCAGCGTTGAACCACGCGACGTAGTGGCCGGGTTCAGCGGGCGTTCAGGTCCGGCTGAAGGCGGCCCTCCGGGTCCGGCTAAAGCCGGACACTACAACTACCAGAGCACAAACTACCAGAGCGCCGCGATGCGGTCGCGCATCAACCAGCCGGCTGCGCCAATCGCGGCAATCAACAGCAGGACGACCCATCCTTTCGATGAGCGCCGGGCCGGACCAACGACGATCGCCGCCGCCGCTTCGCTGATGTCGCTGCGCACGTCGAGGATGGCCCCGACCGAACGGAGTTCCGCGGCCAGCGTCGCCGCCGCTTCGTAGCGGAGCGTGGGACTCTTGGACAGCGCTTTCGCGACGATGGCATCAAGTTCCGCGGGCAGTTCCGGGTTCAATGACGAGGGCACCACCGGTACCGCCGGCGCGATGCGGAGCGCGACCGCGTCCGGAGTCGTGCCGGCGAATGGCAGCGAGCCGGTCACCATTTCGAACAACACGATCGCGAGCGAGAAGACGTCCGTCCGCTTGTCGAGCGCCTCGCCGAGCACTTGTTCGGGCGACAAGTACGGCGCAACCGCCATGGTCGTCCCGGTGCCGCCGGCGACCAGGGTCGCAGCCGGCTCGCGCTCGGCGCCACCCCGCGTCCAGGCCACCAGGCCGAAGTCCAGCACCTTCGCATTGCCCTTTGGCGTAACGATGATGCTGCCGGGCCTGATGTCGTGGTGGACGACGCCGACCGCGTGCGCCTCGGCCAGTGCGTCAGCAATCTGGACGGCGAGATCGATGGCCCGGCGTGGGTTCATCGGGCGGCCGGCGATCGCGGACTTGAGTGTCTCGCCCGGCACGTACTCGAACACCAGGAACAGCGTGTCCTGATCCTCGCCGATTTCGTACAGCGCCGCGATGTTCGGATGCGACAACGCTTCGGCGGCGCGAGCATCTTCGAGAAAGCGCGCGCGGCGGACCGGATCGGCCGCAATGGCGGGATCGACGACCCTGATCGCGACCGTCCGGCCAAGCCGGGTGTCCCGCGCACGGAACAGTTCGCCGATGCCGCCGGCACCGATGGGATCGAGAATTTTGTAGAGCCCGAGTGTCTCGAACATGAAATGGGACGGATCAGGGCTGCGGCTGGATGCCCGCCCGCTGCGCCTTGAGCGTGTCCATCGCGCTCTGCACCAGCTGCTTGGCGTCGTTCAGCTGTTCGATCACCAGCGCGATGTCCATCTTCGGCTGGCCCGGGAAGCGATCGCTGCGGCAGTAGACGCCGTGCTGGCCGACCAGCGCCAGCGAATCGGTCAGCAGATCCAGCGCGACGGCGAGACGGCCGCGCGCCGGACCCATCATCGTTTCGTGATGCTCGAGGGTGTCGTGATGCTTGTCGAATACGGTCATAAGCTCGGTCGCTCGGCTGAAGCCTCGCGCTACGTTCGCGGCGCCTACCTGGGTGGCTTCGACGGACGCAGTTCGACGCGGCTCGGCAGGCTGCGCGGATTGTGCCGCAGCAGGTTGACCACGACCTCGGCGACCTCGTCGGACGAAATTTTCCAGTCCGCGCCCTTGGTTTCGTCGCCGCTCGAAAATCCGGTCGCCACCGATCCGGGCATCACGTAGCTGACGCGGATGTTGTCGTAGCGCACTTCCTGCATCAGCGCTTCGCTGAACGCGTTCAACCCGACTTTCGACGCGCAGTAGGCCGCGCCTTTTACGAACGGGTTCTTGCCGGCCAGGCTGCTGATGTTGATGATGAAGCCGCCGCCTCGCCGGCGCAGATGCGGCAGCGCGGCCTGGCAGGCGTTGAAGACGCCGGTCAGGTTGGTGTCGATGACTTCCGACCACTGCGCGGGCGTCATGTCCGCGACATCGGCAAAGATGCCGACGCCGGCGTTGTTGATCAGGATGTCGAGGCCGCCGAATCGTGCGACCGTGCCTTCCAGCACACGCGTCACATCGTCGTAGCGACGGACGTCAGCCTGCAGCGTCTCGACGCTGCCGGGACCGGCGGCTTCGATCGACGGACGCGCGGCGGACAGATGCGCCTCGCTGCGGCCGGTGACGACGACCTGAACGCCGTCGGCCACCAGCGCGCGCGCGATGGCGAGGCCGATGCCGCGCGATCCGCCGGTGACGAGCGCGACTTTTCCTCGGAGCGATTGCATAGCCATTACAATATCGCAGGCGATGCACGACGTGGCCATTATTGGAGCCGGTGAGCTGGGCGGCGCGGTCGCGCACGTCCTGGCGCGGCGGGACTGCGTCCGATCGATCCGGCTCATCGACGAGACCGGACGCGCGGCCGCGGGCAAGGCGCTCGACATCGCGCAGGCAGGCCCGGTCGAAGGCTTCGCCACGCAACTGACCGGATCGACGGACCTCTCTCGAGCGGCCGGCGCCTCGGTCGTCGTGCTTGCGGATCGGCTGGGCGGCGAATGGCAGGGTGACGAGGGCTGGCTGCTGCTTGAAGCGCTTGTCGCTGTCTGCGGGCGCGGTCATCGTCTGCGCCGGCGCGTCCCAGCGCGAGCTCGTCGATCGCGGCGTTCGAGAGCTGCGCTTCGGACGCGAACGGCTGTTCGGATCGGCGCCGGAAGCGCTCGCCGGCGGGGCACGCGCACTGGTGGCGCTGGCGGCCTTGGATCGCCGCGCGACGTCGCGCTGTCGGTGCTTGGCGTTCCGCCGCATCACACCGTGATTCCGTGGGAAGACGCCACGATGGCAGGCTTTGCCCTGACGCGAGTTCTCGATGAGCCGACACGACGCCGCTTGAGCGCGCGCGTGAGTGCACTGTGGCCGCCCGGTCCATACGCGCTGGCCACTGCCGCGGCGATGGTTATCGAAGTGATGGCCGGCCGATCACGCCGGATGGCGAGCTGTTTCGTCGCGCCGGAGGCGTCGGCCGCGGCGCGCCGTCGCACCGGAGCGCTTCCGGTCCGGTTGGGTCCCTCAGGAATCGTCGAGGTGCTGACGCCGGCGCTCAGCGTCGTCGAGCAGATCGCGCTCGATAACGCGCTGATGATCTAGTGGAATTGGGAAATGGGGTGATTGGGAAATTGGGTAATGGACTGCGCCATCGCTCCATCGATTGCCCGACCCAAATTACCCAATGACCAGATTCCCCAATCACTCAATTTAAGGAGGCTTATCCGATTGCGCCGTAGGCCGCCTGGTGCAGCGAGAGACCGCCGGCGAAATCGGCGAGCTGTTTGCGCAGAATCAGACGGCCGCGGTGCAGGCGCGACTTCAGCGTCTGATCCTTCACGTGCAGCATCGCGCTGGCTTCTTCCGTGGACATTCCCTGAATGTCGCGCAGCATCACCGGCGCGCGATAGATCGCCGGCAGCGCGAGAATCGCGCGGAACACGCGCTGTCGCAGCTGCGAGCGCAGCACCTGCTCGTCGGCCAGATCGCTCCAGTCGGCGACGTCCGGCGTCTGCGCCACGCTCGCGCCGTCGCATCCATCGACACGGTCTGACGATCCTCTTCCTGCGAACGCTGATAGCGTGCCGTACGCAGCCGCGACATCGCCGCGTTGAACGTGATGCGATAAATCCAGGACGACAGCGCGGCGTCGCCGCGGAATGCGCCCACCTTCCGGTAGACCTTGAACAGCACGTCCTGCGTGATTTCTTCGGCGTCTTCCTTGTTTCGCAGGTAGCGGAAGGCGAGCTGATAGATCTTCGAGCTGTAGGCGTCGGCCAGGTCCGCCAACGCGCCCTCGTCGCCTGCCTGCAGGCGTTCGAGAAGAAGCGTGTCCTTGGGGTCCCTCATATATCCTCGTGTGGGAGGTAGAACCCCGAGCCACGCGGAAATATTCCAGACGTGAACTACTTTCGCTAAGTCGTTTTATCTCAACAACAAGGCGAGAATGACCGCCGGGCAGACGATCCCCACGGCGAGGATGACTCCGAGCAGCGCGGCGGCCACCGGACGTCCGAAGTTGAGCGTCCAGCGGGCGCCCTGGCGGGTGGGGACGAAGAGGGCGGGATCCTCCGCGTTCTTGTAGAGCTGGCCATAGCGCCAGTGCGACGGAACGAACGGTCGCGCTTCTGGTCGGCCCAGCCGCCGGTGCGCTCGGATGGACACCGCAATGGTCAGGACGACGCCGATAATCTCAAGATAGGTGTAGCCGGACCCGAGGCCGGCGCGGCCGCGTTGCCACAGCAACGCGAGGGCCACGCCCGCATAGCCCTGAAACACGACCCAGATCGCCGTCAGCAGCGCCACGGCTTCGGCGGCGGTCGCCGCGGCGCGCACGTCCGGCGCGTCTTCGTCGTGCGCCCGTGCGGACGCGACAGCAGCAGCAGCGCCGATCGTCGCCAAGCGTCAACGCCAGCGCCAGCTGAATGAATACCGGCAGCAGCACGCGCCAGTAGGTCTTGAATTGCCAGCCGTCCGGCGCGCCCCTGGGCTCGAAGTGAACCGGCAGCAGATCCGGCAGCTGCGGATAGCGGAACAACAGAAAGGCGAGACTCCACGCGATCGACGCGACGCTGACGACGACGGCAATCTCTGGTCAGAGCAGTCGGACGTACCAGGCGCGCCCGGCGACGTCATTCGAGGGTCGCCCCGAACACCGCCGCAAAATGCGTGGCGACGCGATCCTCGACCTCGCGGCGATCGACCGGACGTCCGAGCAGCCGCGCGAGCGACGTCACGCCGCGATCGGCGATTCCGCACGGCACGATCAGATCGAAGTAGCCGAGATCGGTGGTCACGTTCAAGCGCAAACCCGTGGCTGGTGATCCAGCGCGCGATGCGGACGCCGATCGCCGCGATCTTCTCACGGCCGACCCAGACGCCGGTCAGGCCTTCGACGCGCGTCCGCCGCGATGCCGTAGTCGCCGACCGTCCGAATCAGCACGTCTTCGAGATCGCGCACGTAGCGGTGGACGTCGCGGCGATCCGGGTTCAGGTCGATGATCGGATAGCCGACGATCTGGCCGGGCCCGTGATAGGTGATGTCGCCGCCGCGGCCGGTTTCGAGAACCTCGATGCCGCGGGCGCGAGCGCGTCCGGCAGTCGCCAGGATGTGCGAGCGTCCACCGTCGCCGCGGACGCCGAGCGTCAGGACGTGGGGATGTTCGACGAGGAGCAGCAGGTCGCCGAACGCGCCGGCCCGGCGATCCTCGACCAGCGCGCGCTGCAGCGTCGAGCGCTTCTGCGTACGGAACGACGACCGAGACCGCCGCGACTTCTACAGACGACGTTCGGATCCCAGTTCTCGAGCGATCGCTTCACCATCGACATGAACTCGTCGGCGACGGCGCCGTCGATGACGCGATGATCGTAGCCGAGGGTCAGGTACGCCATCGGCCGGATCGCGATCGCATCGTCGATGACCACCGGCGCGCTTCTCGACGTTGCCGACGCCGAGGATCGCGACCTGCGGCTGGTTGATGATCGGCATGCCGAACAGCGCGCCGAACACGCCGGGGTTGGTGATCGTGAAGGTGCCGCCGGCGACTTCGTCCGGCTTCAGCTGCTTGGCGCGGGCGCGGCCCGCCAGATCGACGACGGCACGGCTCAGGCCGAGCAGATTCTTCTCGTCGGCGTTCTTGATCACCGGCACGATCAGCCCCCAGTCGAGCGCCACCGCGATGCCGACGTTGACGTCGTCGTGGTAAATCGACGTTGTCGCCGTCGACCGACGCGTTGACGATCGGCACTGCGCGCAGCGCGTCGACGACCGCCTTGATGATGAACGACATGTAGGTGAGCTTGGCGCCGGCCTGCTCGAACTCCGCCTTGCGCGCCCGGCGGATGGTGTCGATGCGGGAGAAGTTCACTTCGAACACCGAGTGCACGTGCGCCGACGTCTGGCGGCTCAGCACCATGTGCTCGGCGATCCGCTTGCGCATCACCGACATCTTCTCAACGCGATCGCCCGCGGCCGGCTTGATCGGCGGCGCCGAACGCGGCTGCAGCGCTTGCCGGCGCCGCGCGGCGCTCTGCCCGCCCGCTGACGTGGCCTGCCTGGCCGTTGGCGCCCTTGTCGATGAAGCCGAGAATGTCGTCCTTGGTGACCCGGCCGGCGATGCCGGTGCCGTGAATCTGCGAGATGTCGACCTGATGTTCCTTCGCGATCTTCCGGACCAGCGGCGACGAGCGCTCGCGAATCGCTTCTTCGGCTGACGCCGCGTGCGGTTTCTCCGCGGCCGGGGCCGGCGGCGCCGGAGCGGGCGCAGGCAGCGGTCGCGCGGGAGCGGGGCTGGCGCTCGCGGCCGGCGGCGGCACCGGTGCCGGCTCGTGACGATCGTGATAATGCGCCGGCGGGTGGCGACGGCGGCACCGGCGCTGCCGGCTTCGCGGCTGCCGGCGCGGTGGCCGCAACATCGGCCGCGGCGCCAATCACGGCGACGACGCTGTTGATCGGGACGGTCTCGCCTTCCTTGACGCGAATCTCGGAAATGACGCCCGCGGCCGGCGACGGAATCTCCGCGTCCACCTTGTCGGTGGAGATCTCGAACAGCGGCTCGTCGCGGTCGATCTTGTCGCCGACCTTCTTGATCCAGCGGACGATCGTGCCCTCGGCGATCGACTCGCCCATCTGCGGCATCACGACATCAGTAGCCATGCAACCCTCGACGCTCGCCCGAAGGCTCGCGCTCCGTCATGCTCGAGGCGCGCCGGAAAGGCGCGTCCGCTCATGAATGTATCGCGGCGCCGTGCGCCGCGTGCGCCGCCTCGCCGATCGCCTCCGCCATCGTCGGATGCGCGTGAATCGTGCGAATCAGTTCCTCGACCGTGGATTCGAGCTGCAGCGCGACCGTCGCTTCGGCCACGAGCTCGGTGGAGCGCAGGCCGATCATGTGGACGCCCAGCAGTTCGTCGTACTTCCTGTCCGCGACGATTTTGACGAAACCGTCGGTCTCGCCTGCCATCTTTGCGCGGCCCAGCACGCCGAACGGAAACGTGCCGATGCGGACGTCGTAGCCGCGGGCCTTCGCCTTCGCCTCGGTCAGCCCGACGCTGCCGATCTCCGGATCGCAATAGGTGCAGCCGGGCACATGATCGTAGTTGATCGGACGCGTCTCCCGCCCGGCGATCCGTTCGGCGCAGATGATGCCCTCCGCCGACGAGACGTGCGCCAGCTGCGGGTGTCCAGGTCCGCCGAAGCGTGATCACGTCACCAACCGCCGAGATGCCTGGCACGTCGGTGCGAAACAGATCGTCGACCTTGATGTAGCCCTTTTCGAGCTGCAGTCCTACGCCTTCGGCGTTCGAGTCCGGTCGTGACCGGTCCGCGACCGGTCGCCACGAGGAGATAGTCGGCGCGCAGGCTCTTGCTGCTGCCATCGGCGAGCGCGACGCTCGACATCGACGCCGTCGCCGTTGACCGTCGCGGCGGTGACCTTCGCGCCGGTGTGGCTGGTGATGCCCTGCTTGCGGAACGATTTCTCGAGCTCGGCGGAGATCGCCTCGTCCTCGATCGGGACCAGCCGCGGCAGCAGCTCGATGATGGTGACGTCGCTGCCGAAACGGCGGAAGATCGACGCGAACTCGACGCCGACTGCGCCGCTCCCCATGATCACGATCGATTTCGGAACCTCGCGCAGCCCGATCGCCTCGTCGCTGGTGATGATGCGGCGATGGTCGATGGTGATACCCGGCACGCTGCGCGGCGACGATCCGGTGGCGACGATGATTTCCTTGCGTCGCGCGAAGCGTCTGTTTCTCGCCTTCGAACACGTCCACGCCGCCGTTGCCGGTCAGACGCGCCGTTCCCTTGATCCAGTCGATCTTGTTCTTCTTGAACAGGAACTCGACGCCCTTGGTCAGGCCGGAGACGATGCGATCTTTCCGGGTCTGCACCTGCCCCATGTCGATGCCGACGCTGGTCGCGCTGATTGGGGCGTCAGCGATCGTGAGCGCCCCAGTCCTTGGCGTGCTGCATCACCTTCAACGCGTGGGCGTGTTCGAGCAGCGCCTTGGTCGGGATGCAGCCCCACAGCAGGCAGGTGCCGCCGAGCGCCTTCTGCTTCTCGACGACGGCCGTCTTCAGGCCGAGCTGCGCGGCGCGGATTGCGGCGACGTAGCCGCCGGTACCGGCCCCGATTACGATGACGTCATATTCGTTCGGCACGTGTTCGGTCTCTTTTTATCGCTTCAACGAGGAGAGCGGCACGAAGGTTGTTTTGGCCGCCGGGGGTGGGGCGTCGGCCTCCCTGGGGGCGTGCTCCGGGTCGAGCCGGAGCACACGGGCGCGCAGCTGCCCGTGTTCGTAGCGCAGCTCCCAGTAGGATTCGGTCAGCCGGTCGAGCCGTTTAGCCAGGCGTCGCGCCTTGACGAACGCGGCGCCCGCCAGGAGGACAGCTGCGCCGGTCAGCAGCCAGTGAAAGGTCAACGAACTTTGTACCTTATCGAACGGCTTGCAACAGTGTCAACCGCCTGACACAATACCCGCATTCCCGCTCTCCCACGACCATGAGCGCCAAGCCGAAGACCGTCCTCATCGTCGATGATGATGAGGGGATGCGGGATACGCTGACCGCGATCCTCAAGCGGGACTACCGGGTCCTGCGGGTGTCGAGCGGCGAGGCTGCCCTGCCGATCCTCAACCGTGAGGACATCGACCTCATGCTCCTTGACGTCAGGCTGCCCGGCATCAGCGGCTTCGAGGTCCTGCGCATCGTCAAGGAGAACTACAGCCTGATCGAAGCGGTGATGATTTCGGCCATCACCGAAATCGAGACCGCCGTGCAGGCGATGAAACACGGCGCCTATCACTACATTACCAAGGACTTCGACTATGACCAGCTGCGGTCGCTGGTCCGCAACGCGAGCGAGCGCCAGGATCTGAATCGCCAGGTCCTGACGCTGTCAGCGCAGGTTGCCGACCAGAACGACCGCGAGTTCGTGGTCGGCGGCAGCAAGATCACCCACGACATCATCGACCTGGTGCAGAAGATCGCCAAGCTGTCCGCCACCGTGCTGATTCTCGGCGAGAGCGGCACCGGCAAGGAATTGCTGGCGCGGCTGATTCATCGCGAGGCCGGCGACCCGGAAGCGCCGTTCATCGCCGTCAACCTCGCGGCCATCCCGGCGGACCTCGCCGAGAGCGTGCTGTTCGGCCACGAGCGCGGCGCGTTCACCGGCGCAGTTCGGCAGCAACTCGGCAAGTTCGAGCTGGCCTCGAACGGCACACTGTTCCTCGACGAAATCGGCGACCTGCGGCTCGACCTGCAGGCCAAGCTGCTGCGGGCCATTCAGGAAGGCGAGATCGAGCGGCGTCGGCGGCAGCAAGCCGATCAAGACCGAGTTCCGGTTGATTGCGGCGACCAACGTCGACCTGGAGAAAGCGGTCAAGGAGGGACGCTTTCGCGAGGACCTCTTCTTCCGCATCAACGTCATTCCGATCACGCTGCCGCCGCTGCGCGAGCGCGCCGACGACATCCCGCAGCTCGCCGATTTCTTCCTGCACCGCTACAACAGCCGTTTCCGCAAGCGCATCCAGGGCGTCACCGAGCCGACGCTGGCGATGCTCAAGAAGCACTGGTGGCCCGGCAATATCCGGGAGCTCGAACACCTCATCGAACGGCTGGTGGCGGTCAGTGACAAGGACTACATCTCGGAGGAGGATCTGCCGCTCGAGTTTCATTTCGCGCAGCTCGATCCGAAGGAAACCCCGACCGGCAGCCTGTTCGTCGACGCGACCAACACGTTCGAGCGGAACTTCATACTGCGGGCGCTGGAGAAGTGCGGCGGGAACGTCACGCGCACGGCGGAGTACCTTGGAGTTCCTCTCAGCACTTTGAAATTTAAGATTCAGAAGCTCAAGGTGCGACACATTGCGAATCAACTTCGCGGCGCCTGAGCAAGCCAAGAACTTGCCCGCGGCGGCCAAGTCGTTACCTCTCTCCCTAATCCGCTGACACCTCGCGACTAACGGCGATTTCCGCTCGCGTGCATGCACGGGCGGCCAAACCATTACCCTCGCGGGTGAACCAGATGAGGTCGCCGGTCAGGCCCGTCCGTATCGCAATTGGTGCGATTTGAACGAATTTTCAGCTACTGGAGTTTTGCCTCTTCATGGAATACCAGTTGCACACCGAGCATCAGTCGCTCTTCGCCGGACGCGTAAACAAGAACCGGTCCCAGCGAATTTCTCCAAATGCAACCCTCGATGTTCAACCTTCGCGTCGCGCTACCTGCGCGCGACGAAGTGTTCCTGATGAACACGCTCACCGACGCGCAGCTCGTCGTCTCGCCAGACGTCGCGGAGTTGCTCGACCGCGCCGCCGCCGGTGAGCTGCCGAGCGTGCTCGGTCCGACGGAAAACGAACGGTACGCATTGAAGCTGCTGACGGAGAACGGCTTCCTCGTGGAGAACCGCTCTGCGGACCGGCGCCGTTTCGCTGACTACATCGCCGGCGTCAAGAGCAGCACGGACGAGCTCAACGTTACGGTCCTGACGACGCTGCAGTGCAATTTCGCGTGCGACTACTGTTTCCAGGGCGACCACGGCGACTACAACCTGCACGCGGACAAGATGTCGATGGCGACGGCGGAGCGCGTCGGCGACTGGATCGAGCGCGAGCTCGATCGCGTCCGGCCCGAGCGCCTGGCGCTGACCTTCTTCGGCGGCGAGCCGCTGCTCAACCTGCCGGTGATGTATCGGCTGAGCGAGCGCCTGTGGAACGCCACGCAGGAGCGCGGCGTGAAGATGTTCAACAGCATCATCACCAACGGCCTGCTGCTCACGCCGGAGGTGGTCGATCGCATGCAGTCGTTCGGATTGAACGGGATCAAGATCACGCTCGACGGCGACCGGGACACCCACAATCGGATGCGTCCGCTACGCGGCGGCCAGGGCACGTTCGATCGAATCATCGAGAACATCAGGCGGGTCGCCGGCCGCTGCCGCATCGCGATCGGCGGCAATTTCGACGAGAGCTCGGTCGAAAGCTTTCCGGCGCTGCTCGACTTCCTGCGCGCGCAGGATTTCGGTGACGACCTGGTCAAGGTCAACTTCAAGCCGGTCATCCGCGACATGGCGCCGCCGTCGCCGAAAGGGATGATCCCGCTGATTCCGGTGAGCGCGTCGAACAAACCGCTCAACGGCACCTGCATGACATCAGCCGGCGCCGGCCGCGGTTCCACCTGCGACAGCTGCGAGTTCCTCGACGACAAGATGTCGTTCCTGCGCGAGGAAACCAGGCGGCACGGCTTCCCGACCCCCGACGGCGTCCACAACGGGCCGTGTCACGTGCACATCCAGCATGCGCACACGATCGGCCCCGACGGGTCGCTGTATGCGTGTCCCGGTTTCACCGGTCAACTGGCGACATCCACCGGCCACATCGACGACCGGCACGACGACGACCGGGGTGCGGCACGGAAGCGCTTCGATCGACTCGATCCATGGAAAGACTGCGGAGACTGCGCATTCATGCCGGTGTGTGCGGGTGGATGCGTCGCGAACTCGTTCACACAGCTTGGCGACATGAACCTGCCGACATGTCACAAGCGCAGCTTTGAATCGGCACTCGTGTCGCTGGCGCATACCGCGGCTGGCGCAGCTCAGGAGACACTACAATGAAGATCACCATCGTGAAAAAAGCGACCACCGTCAAGCCCCAGGGATTCTGCTTCGCCATGGTCGACGACGTGCCGTTGAACAAGCGGTAGATGACCCCGCCGAGTACAGAGCAGACGAGCCGCCGCCGCTCCATCGCAGCGGTTGGCGCGCTCGCTTCTGTCTTGTGGTACTCGTCGGCGGCGTGTCGTAGTCCGGTTGGATCAGCGCAACGGGAGACAGCGTCGACGCTCAGGATCGGCGTGAGCGTCGGCCAGATGGCTGCCGCCGATCCCCAGAATGGCGTCCGCCAGGTCGCCGGCAATCAGTCGGTCGAAGGCCTGGTGAAGATGGGCGAGGACGGGCGGCCCACACCCTGGCTCGCAGAACGTTGGGAGTTTTTACCCGACGGTCGAACCCTGAAGGTCTTTTTGCGACCCGCTCTGAGGTTTCACGATGGCTCCGCGGTCACCGCGGAATCGGTCGTCAACGTTCTCGAACCGGCCCTGCCCAGGTTCATGGGCACCGCGTTTAGCGACGTCGAGCAGATTCGCGCCGTCGGAGAGCTCGAGATCGATATCGCGCTGCGGCAGCACTCCCCATTCGTGCTCGAAGCCTTGGAACTGCAGTTCCGCAGCCCGGCGCCAGCCAGCGCCGGCACCGGACCGTTCAAACCGGTGGGACCATCTTCACCGACCGAACTGCAGGCCAACGACCAGTACTATCTCGGACGACCGGTCATCGACCGCCTGTCGGTCAACACCTTCCCGACGGCACGCGCGGCGTGGGCCGAGATGCTGCGGAATCACCTCGACATGCTGTACGAGGTCAGTCCGGATGCGCTGGACACCTTCGAACGTTCGAATCAGATCCAGGTGTTCACGTCGATTCGCCATTATCAGTACGCTTTGATCTTCAACACCCACAGGCAGGCTCTGCGTTCGTCTGAAGTACGGCGAGCCCTTTCGCAGGCAATCGATCGCCCCGCATTCGTACAGCAGGCCTTGAATGGTCACGGCGTCGCTTCCTCGGGGCCGACCTGGCCCCAGCACTGGGCGCTCGCGGCGAACCCGGAGCAGTTTTCGTTCGACCCCGCTGCGGCGGCGAAAGCCTTGAAGACGCACCGGCTTCATTTCACGTGCCTCGTGCCGCCGGACTACGAGCGCATGGCGCTCGTCGTCAAGCGCCAGCTCGATCAGGTCAACGTGTCGATGGACATCCAGGAATTGCCGCCCGACCGCATTCTCGACGCCATGGCGCGGCGGGATTTCGACGCGGTGCTGTTCGACGTCATCAGCGGCCCAAGCGCCTTTCGCTCATTCTTGTGGTGGCGCTCCACCGGGACTGCCAACCTCTCGGGTTTTTCCAGCGCCGCGGTGGACGCCGCCCTCGACCGCATCCGCCACGCTGCCTCTGACGACGACTACCGCACGGGCGTCGCTTCGTTTCAGCACGCGGTCATCGAGGACCCGCCGGCGATCTTTCTGGCCTGGTCGCAGCACGCCCGGGCGGTCAGCAAACGGTTCGTCGTGTCGGACGCCGAGCCCGGCCGGGATATCCTGAGCACGCTCCGCCTGTGGCGACCCGCGGCAGCCGCCGGCCGGCCCACCAACTGATGAAGATCCGCCACATCGCCACCCGCTTCGCGCTGCTGCTCGGAATCGCGGCGATTGTGCCGCTGCTGGCGTACGGCTTCGTGTCGCTGGTCTCGCTGCAGCGCGGCACCCGCGAATCGGTGACCAACGGCAACCAGAACGTCGCCATCCGCGCCGCCGAGGAAATCCGCCGCTACGTCGCCACCAACGCCGAGCTGCTCAAGGCGCTGTCCGCCGACCTGCAGGACACCGGACTCACCCGGACGCCAGCAGGATCAGATTCTCAAGAACTACGTGCTGCAGTTTCGCGAATTCCGCGAACTGACGCTGTTCGACGAACGGGGCGCGATGATCGCCTCGAGCCGGATCGGCAAACCGCGGATCACGATTCCGAAGGATTCACCGCCGGTGATCGACGGCGTGTCGATGTCGCCGATTCGCGTTGACGAAGACTGCTGCCGACGTCGGTTTTCGCGGTTCGCCTGACCCGTCTCGGCGAACCGTCGGGCTGGCTGGCCGGCGAATTCAGCCTCGAGGCGATGTGGCGGATGGTCGATCGCATCCGCATCGGCGCCCACGGCTACGCGATGGTGATCGCGCCGGACGGCGCGCTGATCGCGCACGGCGATCCGGACAAGAAAGCGCTGGTGGCGCAAGCGCGCAACATGAACGGCCACCCGCTCGTCACCGCGGTCCGCGCGGCCGCCGACGACGCCGCGGTGTCACGCGAGTACGTGGACGAGGACGGCCGCAGCGATCTGGGGGTCGGCGCGCGCATCCCACAGCTCGGCTGGAGCGTGATCGTCGAACAACCGACGCGCGAGGCCTACGCCAGCGCCGTGGTGCTTCAGCGTCTGCTGTTCGTCGCGATCTCGCTGGCGCTGCTCGCCATGATCACGGTCGGCTATCTCTTCGGACGCAGCTTCATCGACCCGATCCTCGCGCTGCAGCGCGGCACGCACGACATCGCCGCCGGTCAGCTCGACGCGCGCGTGACCATCCGGCGCGACGACGAGCTCGGCGATCTGGGCAAGGCCTTCAACGCCATGGCCGATCGCCTGGTCGACGCTGCAGGAGGAAGTGAAGCGGCAGGAGCGGCAGGCGATGTTCGGACGCATGGCGGCCGGCCTGGTCCACGATCTGTCGCATCCCATCCAGAACCTCGGCAACAGCACGCAAGCTGCTGCTGCGCGACGACGTGGACCCGGAGTCGCAAGGACCTGTTCCGGCGCACCATCGAGCGCGAGCTCGCAGCGCTCAAGCGCTTCATGGACGACCTGCGCCACATCGTCAAGCCGAGACCGGTCGAGCGCTTCGCGATGGAAGTGAACGGATCGGTCGCCGAGATCGTCGAGGCCGATGCGCGTCGAAGGCGACCGCAACGGGGTCAGCCTGCAGACCCGCTACGGGCAGAGCCCGCTGGTCATCGAGGGCGATCGCTTCGCGCTCAGCCGTGTGTATCGCAACCTGATCATGAACGCGATCCAGGCCACCGCGCCAGGCGGCGTCGTCACGATCGCGACGGCACGGCTCGGCGATCGCATCGAGATCAGCGTGAGCGACACCGGCTCGGGCATTCCCGCCGAACGTCTGGCGGCGATCTTCGACGACTTCATGACCACCAAGCGGCACGGGCTCGGACTCGGCCTCGCCATCTCCAAGCGCATCGTCGAACAGCTCGACGGCACGATTGGCGGTCGAGAGCGAAGTCGGGCGCGGCACGTCGTTCACGCTGCGTTTTCCGGCACGCGACGATCGATCGGCGCAAGCGGCGGCAAGCTGAGGCACGACTGCACGTGGAGGAGCTGAGGCATGTTTCGAACACTGGTGAAAACCGACACGCTGGCCGTGAAGGACATGACGGTGGCGGTGCGCTATTTCGAGCTGCGCACGCTGCGCGGCGCGCGGCGCTACAGCGCCGAGATTCTGCTCGGACCGGGCGATCGGATCATTCTGGATGACGATTCGGTGACGAATCTCGAGGCGAGGGCGATGTGCCTGGTGCCGGCGACGCTCTACAGCCGGATGCTGGCGAGGGTGCCGGCGGCCTAGCGCACGCCGCGGGAGCAAGCGCGCCAGCGGAAGGTCCGCCGCCGCGCCGCTCTCGAGCACGGATCGGTCGATTACTTCTTCGGCAGTACCGCGTCCTTCAGCTGCTTGGCGATGCGCGCCTTGACGACGGTCTTGGCGGGAATCTTGATCGCCTCGCCGGTCGCCGGGATTGCGGCCCATCCGCGCCTTCCGCTTCTGCACGACGAGCTTCACCATCCCGGGCAGCACGAACTCCCCGAGCGTTTCAGCTCTTTCTCCGCCAGAATCGTCAGCTCATCGAAATACTCGCGGGCCTGCGTCCGCTTCACTTCGAACCGCTCGGCGAAGTGCGAGAAGAGCTCGGACTTGCCCATCCTGCGGGCGTCAGTCATCGGTGTTCCCCCTCACTTAACGCGCTGTGATGTTCACCGACGATCGCCGCGCGCGCAGCATCAATCGCGGCTTTACTCGCGAAAACCGCCGTGATCCTAGCGCGGCCTTCTCGCCAGTGTCAATCACGGCAAGGGCAAAAATCGCGATTTCAGGCCGAAAACAGGGGCTGTCGGGCTTGCCGCGCGACGCGGATGCTAGAATTTCCGACATGTCCAGTTCGACGCTCGAGACGTTTCCCAACCCACGGCCGGAGCGCGACTACGAGATCGCGATCAGCTGCCCCGAGTTCACCTCGGTGTGTCCGAAGACCGGCCTGCCGGATTTCGGCGAAATCCGGATCACCTACGTGCCCGACGCGCACGTGCATCGAGCTGAAGGCGCTCAAGTACTACCTGGTCGAGTTCAGGAACCGCGGCATCTTCTACGAGAGCGTGACCAACCAGATTCTCGACGATCTGGTCGCCGCCATTCACCCGCGGCGCATGACGGTCGTCGGCGACTTCTCGGTGCGCGGCGGGATCAAGACGGTCGTGACGGCGGACTACACCAAGGGTTGATTTGCGGCGGTTGATGGTTGATGACGGCCGTCCCCATTCCGATCGAGCGCGAGATCGATCTGCACGCCTTCGCGCCGCGCGACGTGGCGTCAGTGGTGGAGTCCTACATCGACGCGGCGGCCGGCGGCCGGCTTGCTCGAGGTGCGGTTGATTCACGGCCGCGGCGTGGGCGTGCAGCGCGGGATCGTGCAGTCCGCGCTCGAACGGCATCCGGCGGTGGTGGAGTTCTGGGACGATCCGGCCGCGCATCTCGGCGCGACCATGGCGCGGCTGATCGCACGGCCGGAACCGACGGAACGGCCGGCTCGAGTCAGGCGGCGCTGACCGAGCGTACCGACCAACTCGTTGACAGCGGCTCTTCGGCGCCGGCGCCTGCCGGCGACGGCATCAGCAGCAGACGATCGCCGACGCGCAGGTCGCGGCTGCTCAGGCACCCGCCCGCGAACTCCACGGCCGCGTGTGCGCGCGGCGCGATCGCCACGCGCCACGGCGCCAGATCGCGCACGATGCGGGTCACCTGTCCATCGCGATCGACGAACGCGACGTCGATCGGAAAACGCATGAACGCGGTGTGAATCGAGCAGCAGGGCGACAACACCATGGCCGCCGCTATATCGAGCGAGTCACGACCGAGCAGGCCGCGCCGGCGCTCGGTTCTGGTCGTTGCCACTTCCACGATGCTCGCCACGACACAGTCCGTCCGGGCGTTCCTGATCTCCATGCGCGTGAGCTCCGTTTGAACCGTCACGAATGTCGTGTCCGCCTTCAGGCGGACCGGCCGAAGTCCGGTTGAAGCCGGACCCTACCTGCTGGCAACCCGGCGCTAAAACAACCCGGGCACCAGGTGCCACGCGACCCGCTGGCAATATGACTGATACGAGCGGTCGGCTTCGAGGACCCGTTCCTCGTAGAGCGCGCGCACGATCAACGCCGTGTCCGCCACCACGAGGACGCCGGCGTTCCACATCGTGGGGTGCGCGCAGGCGAACGCGACGTGGGTCAACAGGTAGCCGGCGTAAATCGGGTGACGCACGAACTTGTAGAGGCCGCCGATGACCACGCCGCGATTGGCCGGCACCAGACCGAAACTGCGACCGAGCGTGATCTTGCCGGCGATCACGATCATCAGGCCGATCGCGGACAACACCGCCGTCGCCGAGTCCGGAACCAGGCCGCCGATCGATGCGGTCCGCACCAGTGACGGACCGACCAGCGACACGGTGGTGATGATCGCGGCGGCCGCGGAGCGATCCACCACCCCGGTGCGCCGCCGCAGAATCGTCAGGATCACGACCAGCGCCTCGCTGACCAGGAGCAGCAATCCGGTGACGCGGTGGGTGTGGACGAAGTCGGTCAGGAGGTTGATCGACAACACCGCGAACAACGCGGCGACGCAAAACCGCGACATCAGGTCGGCGCCAACCTCGCGGAGGCGCAGTGATTGCTTCAATGGACATCCAGACGCCGGCGGCCCGGCTTCTTCACCTGGCCGACCACGGCCGGCGCTTCGTTGACGAAGTAGGAGTCGCAGGCGGCATCGAGCAGGCTCACGCGTAATCCCCGGCTCGCGTCCCTGGTAGCGGCAAAGCGCGGTGACCTGGTCGAGCAGGTCGCGCGGATGGCACGATCGCATCGGACGATTGAGCGGACCGTAGTGACGGCGCCGCAGATACGCGACCATCACCTGGTGGAAGCGCAGATTGCGCTTGCGGCAGTTGAGCTCGAAGATCTGCGTGAACTGCTCGAGGGTCGGATCCTCGATCGGAATCTTGTACGGGATGCGGCGCAGGAACGCTTCGTCCGCCAGCGACGCGGGATCGAGGTT
Organism: uncultured Acidobacteriota bacterium; assembly: GCA_963711765.1. Taxonomy (GTDB): domain Bacteria; phylum Acidobacteriota; class Vicinamibacteria; order Vicinamibacterales; family CAVVIG01; genus CAVQFC01. The sequence continues at coordinate 810,403 of CAVQFC010000003.1, forward strand.
GGTCGCGAACACGATCAGCACGTCGAACGGCATCTGGAATTTCTTGCCGGTGTGGAGCGTGAGGTAGTCGAACCGGCTCTCGAGCGGCACGATCCAGCGGTTGAGCAGCTCTTCCGGACGGATGCGCTGGCGACCGAAGTCGTCCACCAGCAGGACGCCGCCGTTGGCCTTCAGCTGAATCGGCGCCTCGTGATACTTCGAGATCGGATTGAAGGTGACGTCGAGCATGTCCAGCGTCAGCTCGCCGCCGACCATGACCACCGGCCGGCGGATCCGCACCCAGCGGCGATCGTGCGGGATCGCGGCAATCACGCTGCCGTCGCCGGCTTCTTCTTCGAGCGACTCGTGGTTGATCGGATCGAAGACGGTGACGATCTGGCCGTCGATGTCGAGCGCGTACGGCACGTACATGTCGCCGCCGAGCGTCCGTCCCATGCCTTCCGCGATCACGGTCTTGCCGTTGCCCGGGGGGCCGTAAAGAAACACCGCCTTGCCGGCGTTGACGGCCGGGCCGAGCTTCTCCAGCACCTCGTCGGCGACGATCAGGTGTGAAAATCCTTTCTTCAGCCGGTCGCGGTCGATGTAGCCGCGGGCCGCCGCCAGGCGACGCATCATCGCGACGTACGTCGTCGAGCGGCACCGGCGCCGCACCGATGTAGTGGCTGACCTCGAGGTACTGACGGGCGCGATCGCGGCCAAGGTCGGTCAGCGCGTAGCGGTAGCCGGCAGTCCCCGATCCGGTCGAGCCGCGCACCTCGATCAGCCGCTCGGCGCGCGCGTGCTCGATGATGCGGCTCGAGCAGCGCATACGGCAGCCGCATCCGGTCCGCGAGCACGTGTCCGCTGGCTTCGCCCGCGTAGAGGTGCTTCACGCACAGCTGCGCGATCTGATCGGCCGTCAGGCCCGTGTCCTCGACCGAGGAGGGCGCGGACGGCGCGGGCGACCGATCGATGATGGCGGAGACGGTGGCGGTGGTGGTGGTGGCCATGGCCTAGTGCCGTCCCATCGGGACCAGAACCTCGACGAACTTGATCGCCGCCGGCCCGATGGTGACGACCCAGATGGACGGGAAAGATGCAGAACACCAGCGGGAACACCATCTTGACGCCGGTCTTCGCCGCCGCTTCCTCGGCGCGCTGACGGCGCTTGGTGCGAACGGTGTCGGAATGCACGCGCAGCGACTGCGCCACGCTGGTGCCGAACTTGTCGGTCTGCACCAGCATCGCCACGAGCGACGAGATGTCGTCGACGCCGGTCCGGTCGGCGAGGTTGTGCAGCGCTTCGCTGCGCGGCCTTGCCGGCGCGCAGCTCGAAGTTGATCAGGCGCAGCTCGTCGCACAGGTCCGGATGCGCGAACGCGAGCTCGGCGCTGACGCGCTGAATCGCCTGGTCGAGGCCGAGGCCGGCCTCGACGCTCACGACCAGCAGGTCGAGCGCGTCGGGCAGCCCGAGTCGGATGCGGTGCTGCCGCCGCTTGGCGAGCCGGCCGAGCACCATGCTCGGCAGCAGGTAGCCGAGGCCGCACGCGGCCAGCGCGAACAGCAGATTCGGCCGCCGCATGATCACCGGCGTCGCGAACAGCGCGAACAGCAGCAGCGCACACCCGAGCCGGATGCCGAAGAAGACGACGATGCGCTTCGCGGCCGCGGTAGCCGGCGTAGATCAGCTTCTGCTGCAGCTTGCCCATCTCCTGGCGCGAGCGCGGCGCCATGTTGCCGATCCGCTTCAGCCAGTCGACCGCGACGCTGCTCGTAGCCGGCATCGTCGAAGGCGCGCTTGACCGGCGCGCCGGTGACCTCGCCGAGGCGCCGCTCGATCGCGACCGCGGCGTCCGGCGCCAGCGCCATCGCGCCGGCGACGATCAGCAGCGACGACGAAAATGAACGCGAGCAGCGGCAGCAGGACGATCACGCTACACCTCGATCTTGATGACCTGGCGGATCCAGAAGAATCCGACCGTCTGCATCACGATCGCGCCGAGCAGCATCATCTGGCCCATGTGCTCGTGGAACAGCACGCTGCATGTGCTCGGGGTTGATGAACGAGAGCGCGACCGCCAGCGCCGCCGGCAGCGCCAGCAGCACGTAGCCGGTGAAGCGGCCGTGCGCGGTGTGCACGCGCACCTGGCGCCGGATCTTGAACCGCTCGCGGACGACGTGCGCGAGGTTGTCGAGAATCTCCGAGAGGTTGCCGCCGGTGTCGCGCTGAATCAGCACCGCGGTGACGAAGAAGCGGACGTCGAGAATCGGCACGCGCTCCGCCAGCTGGTTGAGCACGTCGCGGAGCGGCAGGCCGAAGTTCTGCTCGTCGAACGTCTTCTTGAACTCGGGGCCGACCGGCTCGGTCAGGTCGTCGCCGACCATGCCGAGCGCGGTCTGGAAGGCGTGGCCGGCGCGAATGGCGCGCGACAGCAGGTCGAGCGCCTCCGGGAACTGTTCCTCGAACTTGCTTCAGCCGCGTCGATGCGGCGATACCGCAACCAGCCGAGCGGCAGCACCGCGCCGACCAGCCGCGCCGATCGAGCGCGCGAACGGCACCTGTGATGAACAGCGAGGCGAGCAGCGCCAGCAGCGCCGCGGCGATGATCGACGCGACCAGCATCGCGCTCGGCGTGGTCTGCACGCCCGACTGCTCGATCAGCTTGGCCAGCCACGAGCCGGCGCGCGTCTTCGCGACCAGACGCTCGAGCGCCGGCAGCGGGCCGCGCGTCATGCTCTTCAGAATGCGTCGAATCGTCGCTGGTCGCCGGATCCGGTCCGGCGAGCATCGAGACGTCGTGCAGCCGGCGATCCATCTGGCGCCGGCTGATCAGGCCCGGCACGTAGGCGTACGCCGCGTAGCCGCCGAGCGACGACGCCGGCACCGACCACGAACATCAGGAGGGCGGCCAGCATCAGCGGACCTCCGTGACGCCTTCGAACATGTCGGCGGGCAGGTGGATGCCGGACGCGCGCAGCCGCTCGCAGCACTTCGGCCGGACGCCGGTCGCGCGGAAGCGGCCGATCACCTTGCCGTCCTGCGTGACGCCCATCTTCTCGAACAGGAAGATCTCCTGCATCGTGATGATGTCGCCTTCCATGCCGGTGATCTCGGAGATGCTCGTGACCTTGCGCGAGCCGTCGCTGAGGCGCGTCTGCTGCACGACGAGCTGAATCGCCGAGGCGATCTGCTGCCGCATCGCTCGCTCCGGCAGGTTCGTCGCGCCCATCGCGATCATCGTCTCGATACGGGACAGCGCGTCACGCGGCGTGTTGGCGTGGACGGTCGTCAGCGATCCGTCGTGACCGGTGTTCATCGCCTGCAGCATGTCGAGCGCTTCTTCGCCGCGGACCTCGCCGACGACGATGCGATCGGGACGCATACGCAGGGCGTTGATCACCAGCTGGCGCTGGCGCACCGCGCCCTTGCCTTCGACGTTCGGCGGACGCGTCTCGAGCCGCACGACGTGCTCCTGGTGCAGCTGCAGTTCGGCCGCGTCCTCGATCGTGACGATGCGCTCGCGTTCGCCGATGAAGCTCGACAGCACGTTCAGCAGCGTCGTCTTGCCGGCGCCGGTGCCGCCGCTGATCAGCGCGTTGAGGCGCGCGCGCACGCAGTGCGCCGAGAAAATCGAGCATCGGCTGCGTCAGCGCGCGCAGCGTGACCAGATCGTCGGCCTTCAGCCGCTCGGCCGGAAAACGGCGAATCGAGAGGATCGGACCGTCCACGGCGAGCGGCGGAATGATCGCGTTGACGCGCGAGCCGTCCGGCAGCCGGGCGTCGACCATCGGCGAGCTGTCGTCGACGCGGCGGCCGACGCGCGCTGACGATGCGGTCGATGACGCGCATCAGGTGACGGTCGTCCTGAAACGCGGTCGCCACCCGGCTCGAGCGTGACCGCCGCGCTCGACGAACACGTTCTTGTAGGTGTTGACCAGGATGTCACTGATCGACGGATCGCGCAGCAGCGGCTCGAGCGGGCCGAGGCCGAACACTTCGTCGAGCAGTTCGCCGAGCAGCGTCTCGCGCTCGCCGAGACTGATCGGCGTACCTTCTTCGGAGAGCAGCTCGGCGACCAGCGTGCGGATCTCGCTTTCGGCGCGCGAGCGATCGGACTGCGACAGCGCCTCGAGGTTCAGCCGATTGAGCATCTTGCGATGCACGTTGGCTTTCAGCTCGACGTATTGCGCGCGCGGCGCCTGGGTCGGCAGCGGACGGCCGGGGCCGCCGAGTGCCGACGACGAAGGTGCGAGCGGACCGGACTGAGCGAGAGTCGTCATCATCGGGTTACCAGATGGACGCGAGCTTCTGGAGGCCGAGCAGGTTGCGCTTGGTCGCCGGTGCGGCGACGGCCTCGGCCGTCGGGATCGAGAATCTGACGCGTGAAGTGATCGAACTGCGTGGCGATGTCCGAGTTGCCGGTCAGCGCCAGCGGCATGCCGGAGTTCAAGCGCCGTCGACACGGTCTTGTAGTCGCTCGGGAAGGTGTGGTGAATCGGGTGCCCGAGCGCGCCCTCGATCTGCTTGGGCGGAATCGGATACGGCTCCGCGGCGCGGTTCAGCAGCACGCGCACGCGCTCGCCGCAGGCGCCGAGCTGGCGCACGCGATCGAGCAGGCGCTGCGCGTTGCGGATCGACGGCACGTCCGGATTGGCGACCAGATACATCGTGTCCGCGGCGTAGAGCGCCGCCACGGTGCACGAGTTGATCTGGCTGCCGGCGTCCACGACGATGTACTCGTACTGGCGCGCGAGCAGCCGCAGCAGTTCCTCGATGCCGCCGCCGTCGGCCGCGCCGGGACGATCGAACTGATCGGAGCCGGCGAGAATCTCGAGGCCGGACTTGTGCTTGACCACCAGCTCGCGCAGGAACTCGCGGTCGAGACGATGCAGGTTGTCGACCGCGTCGAGAACTGAGTAGCGCGGCCGGACGCCGAGGAACAGCGCGACTTCGCCGAGACCGGCCTTCAGGTCGACGATGATGGTGGACCTTCTTGCTCAGCCGCGCGAGCTCGACGCCGCAGTTGACCGCAACCGTCGTCGTGCCGGCGCCGCCCTTGGCGCCGAAGAACACCAGGCTCGTCGCCGCGGGCCTGCGCGCCCTGCGACGTCTCGCGACGCGCCGCGGTGCGACGGATCGCGCCGTGAAACGTTTCCTCGGCGGGCGGCCAGGTGAAGAACTCGTTCGCGCCGGCGCGCATCGCCGACAGGATCAGGTCGGGATCGGCAGTCTGGGCGCGACCGCGAAGATTCCGGCGCCGGCGAGGCGGCGCGCAGCCGCTCGATGCTGGCCATCGCCGACAGCGCGTCATTCGCGGATGTCGACGATCACGACGTCAGGCGGCAGCGTTTCGCGCTGAGTCTTGTCGTCGATCACGCTGACCGGAATCGAGCCCGCACGAAGCAGCCGCCCGATCTGCTTCTTGAACGCGTCGTCGTCGCTGACGATGAGACCGACCAATTGGGCCATGGCTACTGCTGCTTCTTGGCTTTGCTGAGTTCGTTCTGATAAGCAGCGTCGGCCGCCTTGGCTCTCGCTTCGGCTTCGGCGACGGCTTTCTGCTGCCTCTTGTCCTGCTCGGCCTGCTGCTTGTCGTATTCGGCCTGGCGCTTCGCGAGCTCCTCGCTCTGCCTGGCGGCTTCGGCATCGCGCCTGGCTTGCTCCTTGTCGGCCTTTTCCTGTTCCTTCTTCTGCTTCTTGTCGGCCTCGCGCTGTTGTTCGGCGGCCTTGGCGCTCGCCTTCGCGGCCGCCTCCTGCTCTTTCTGCTGGGCCTTCGCGAGCGCGGCCTTCTGCTTGTCCGTCAGCGGCTGTGCGGGCGCCGGCGCCTGGGCGTCGGCAGCCTGCGACGGCGGGTTGGACGGCACGACCGGCGCCGGTGCGGCGATCGGTTCGCCGGCAACGGCGCGTGGAGCGGTGGTCGGCAGCAGTGCGTTGACGGTCGCGGCAGCGCCGGCGGGCGTCGGCATCGGCGGCTGCGCGGCCTGGGCCGCCGCGTTCGCCGGCTGAGGAGCGGGTCTCGGCGTCGGCGCGCTCGGCGGCACCACTTCGGCGGTGGTCACAGGCGTGAACGCGGGCGGCAGCGGCGCCGTCGTCTTCTTGTCCGGCAGCGGCGCCAGCATCGGCTCCGGCGTGCGCGGCAGCGATCGGCGTGACGCCGGACGAGGACTTCGGCAGAATCTCCGGCGTGATCATCACGACCAGCTCGGTCTGGTTCTTCTGCGCCGACTTGCTCTGGAACAGCAGGCCGAGAATCGGGATGTCGCCGATGCCCGGAATCTTCTGCAGCTGCGAGTTCACCGTGTTGTTCATCAGGCCGGCGATGGCGAACGTCTGGCCGTTCTCGAGCTCGACCTCGGTCTCGGTGCGGCGGGTGCTCAGCGCCGGGATGCGGAAGCCGTTGAGCACGACCGCGTTGGCGAAGTCGAGCGTGCTGACCTCGGGCTTGACCTTGAGGTGGACGCGATTGCCGTTGACGACCGGCGTGAAGGTCAGGCGGATACCGAATTCCTTGTACTGAACGCTGATCGCCAGGTCGCGCTGCCGAGCCCTGCGCGATCGGCACCGGGAACTCGCCGCCGGCGAGGAAGCTGGCTTCCTTGCCGCTCTCGGCGATCAGGTTCGGTTCGGCCAGGCTCTGGAACAGCCCCTTGGTCTGCAGCGCCTTGATCACCGCGCCGAGCTGGTGCTTGGTGTCGAAGAGGAACAGGTTGAGGAAGTCGCTGAAGACGAGCTTGCCGCTGGCCGGGAGCCGCGTTGTCGAAGGTCGGCGCGGCGACTTGATCCGTGGCGACGCGTCCGAGAACGTCCTTGTAGCCGTTCGGGCCGGTGAACATGTTGCAGACCAAGGTCGGTCATCGCGCTCCGGCTGACTTCGGCGAATCGCACGCGCAGCAGCACCTGGTTGCTGGCGCCGCTGTCGCGAACCTGCAGCAGCGTCACGACCTCGTCGCGCTTGTCGACGTAGCCGGCGGCGACGTTGATCGCCTTCTCGATGACGTCCTTGTTCGAGACGATGCCGGACAGCACGATGTCGCTGCCGTTGCTCTGCGACATCGATCTGCGTCGCCGGGAAACAGCTGCCGGACCTGCTCGGCGAGCCGGGCGAGGTCGCGCTGCACGACCACTTCGTAGCGGCGGATGCGCGCCGGACGCGATCCCACACGAACATCGAGATGGTGCCGGGCATCTTGCCGTTGACGAGCAGCTGGTTCGGCGATGTGACGAGCGGCATCGGCGACGTCTGAGCTGGTCAGCGACACGCGCGAGATCGGCGACGTCGACGTCGACCACGGTCGACCGGCCGACCAGCAGGCGGACCGATCGCGTGTCATTGTCGGCCACCGCGTCACTACGCGATGCCGCGACCGCCGAGACCGGCAGGGGCGACTGCGCTCGCATGATGGCTGTGCCGAAAACGGCAATGATCAGTATGAGAGGACGGATGGTCCGCATGGCTACTGCTGCTCCTGTCGCACGAGCTTCGTGCGCACGCTTGTCACCGCGGATGATTTCGACCGTCGGCAGTTCCGGCGCGGGCGCAGGCGCCGCCGCGACGGCTTTGGCTCCCGGCGCCGCGCTTGACCAGCGGCCTCGGCGTCGTCGCCGCCACGCCGAGCAGGACTGCTGGACGGATGCCGCGCGTCGTCGGGGTCGCCTTGTCGAGCGGATTGCGCAGCGCGAGCTGAATCTTGCCTTCGGTGCTGGCCAGCGTCAGGCGCTCGGACTCGTCCGGATCGACGAGCAGCGTGACGACGCTCACCGGCATCGGCTTGTTCTTGTCCGAATCGCCGCGTTCGATCTTGGTGCCGGCGGCGAGCACCATCACGTTGGTCAGAATCACCTTCGACGTGATGTCGCCCTGCTGCTGCGACGGGTTGACGGTCGCGACCACGTCGACGTGGGTGCCGGGCAGCACGTAGCCGGCGACGCCGATCACTTCGTTGACACGAACCGACACGGCGCGCAGTCCCGGCGGAATCGCCGGCGGCAGTCCGGCGCCGGCTTCCTTCGAGGCCAGCTTCATCGGCAGGATCGGCTCGTTCTGGATCACCGGCAGAATCAGGCCGCGGCCGATGACCTCGTCCGGGTTGCTGATCGCGCCGGCCGGCACCGCGTTGGCCGGCCAGTCGATCAGCCGGACGTCATTGCGGCCCAAGTCCGCGCCGACGTCGAGGTCGGCGGCGGCGACGACGACCGGCTTGGTCGGAATCGACACCGTCCGGGTGGCGGGCGCGCGCTGCACGTAGTTGTAAGTGGCGAACGCGAGCGTGCCGCCCACGGTCACCGCCAGCACGAGCACGACGAAGATGCGTATCCGAGCCATAAGTAAATGTCCTGTGAAAAGGCCTGGTTACAACCCAAGCGCCGCGATGAGCGCGCCCGCGGCAATCGCCGGCGCGTAAGCGAATCGGTTGTTTTCCGAGATGCTTTCGATCTGCGGCGACGTTGGCGCCGCCGCTGCGCACCAATGCGGTCGTGCGCTCGAGGGTGACGCCGAGACGGCGCCGGCTGAACGCGACCACGACGGCGATGACCCCGCCGGCAATCGCGGTATAGACGAACGCCATGAGAATCCCGATCGGCCCGAGCAGCGTTCCGATCGCGGCGAACAGTTTCACGTCGCCCGCGCCGGTGGCGCCGATGATGTGTCCCGGCAGCATGAGCAGCAGGCCCACCGCGAGGCCACCGAACGACGCCGCCACACCCAGCTTGGTGGCGTGCGCGAACGCGAGTACCAGGCCGGTCAGCGCCAGGCCCAGCGTCAGCGGGTTCGGCACGCGGCGGGTCTTCGAGATCGACCAGCGCGCCGACGCCGGCGCCGGCGGCCACCAGGGCCAGCGCGACGGGATCAGAAATTTTGAGCAATGGGTGCCCAGAAGATATTGGTGATGGTGGTGGCGACCGTGCTCAGGCTCACGATCGCGACGACGACGATCAGCGCCACGAGCATTCCGTATTCAACGAGATCCTGTCCGTCTTCGCGATGAACCAGATGTCGGACTGCGGTAATCACTCGAGCCATGGCGCCCTCTCACGAAAGTCAAAAGTCGAAGGTTCGAAATCTGAAATCTGAGGTCGAAAAAAGGACGAAGCGAAGCCGGTGCTCCGCTTCGTCGCGTCATCGTTTAGGCCGGGGTCGCGAGCTTGGCCGTGATCGTATCGAAGATGCCCGACACGGTGGTGCCCGCGGCGGCCACTGCAGTGACCGCAACGACCGCGATCAGGGCCACGAGCAGCGCGTACTCGAGCAGGTCCTGGCCCTCGTCATTGCGCGCAAACGACTGGAGACGGTTCATGAACTTCATTGCGGTTCCTCCCGGCGCGTCAACGCGCCTCACTGATGTCCGAAGTGCAATCACGCATGCGGCGTAATCGCGTGGCACAACGGTCATCGCAACGGCTGTGCCACGGCGCCGACCGCGTTGGCGCAGATCAGCAGCAACTGACCTGTCCGCCCACATTTACGCGTGCTGCCTGGTTCGCGATTGCGCGGTCGCCGCCGGCCGCGACCGCGCGTGACACCGTGCGAATTCGTAAGCCGCACGCGTTTTTCGTGTGATGCCGGGCGAGACCGCAATCGACCGGCGTCCGCCGGCGCCGGCAGATCAGGCGGAACCCGTTGAAAAACGGCGGTTTCACCCGCTGACGACTTCGTCGAGTGACGGGAACGAGATTTGCGATCAAGCCGTACGGGGATCCATAGAGGTGCGAGCAACCCGGCGCTCAATCGGCGAGACGTTGATGGCGGCCTTGAGCCTGGTGGTGCTGGCGTTCGCGATCAGCGCGATCGAGCCGAGGATCCGCGAGCAGGTCTCAGCGCAATTGTCGGCGCCGCCGTCGGCGCAGTTTTCAACGGTGAGCTATCGCGTCGAGGACGTCTCGCGCAGCGTCATGGCCACGGCTCGCGAACAGTTCTCGCTCCACGCCGCGCTGGTGGTGTTCGCCTTCGCCGGCGGCGTGCTGATGATTTTCATGCTCCGGACGTAGATGTCACTCATTCTTGCGATCGAGCCCGACCCGCGCCAGGCTGCGCAAATCACGGCCATCGCGCGCACTCGCGTCGGCGCCGAGCTGCGGCTTGCCGCCACGACCGAGCAGGCGCTCGACGTCATCGGCGATCGGGTGCCGGACCTGGTTCTGGTACCGGCGCTGCTCTCGCCGCAAGACGATGCGGCGCTGGCGGCGGCGCTGCGCGTCATCGCCGCGGCTGCGCATGTTCGCACGCTCACGATTCCGGCATTGGCGTCGGGCGTGCCGCACACCAGCACCGGCGGCATGCTCGCCAAGTGGCGAAAGAGCAAGCCAGAGGCACCGGCGCCGGACGGCTGCGACCCGGCCGTCTTCGCCGAACAGATCTCGTCATATCTTCGCGAAGCCGCGGCCGAACGGGAAAGCCGTGAGAGTTCCTCGTTCGAGGACGAATCGTCGCCGGCGTACGAGCCGGTGGACGCGGCTGCGATCACCAGCACCGCGATCGAGGCGGCTGCAGTTCAGCCGATGACGCCGATCGCCGCCGAAGAAGAGTCGCGATTCGTCCAGGCGCCGGCCTACATCGCACCACAATTCTTCGAAGAGCGACCCGTTTTCGACGAGGAGCGGCCGATCCTCTTCGGCAAGCAGTTCGATGACGAGCATCTGGACGAGGAGCCGGCGATCCCGCCCGGGATTCAACCCGAGATACCACCGGCGGCGGCGACGGACGTAGACGAATCGATCGCGCCCGAGTTTGCGCTCTCAACCGAGCCCGAAGCGATCGAGATGCCGACGATGGCCTCGAACCCGGTCGTCGAGCGTGACGAGGCCAGCGTCGAGTCGACGGTCTTGACGACAGACGCGGCGGACTTCGTGACAGAGCCGATGTTGGCCGCGACGTCTGAGCCCGTCGTCGAGACGGCCACGCTCGAGGAACTTGCGGAGGAGGAAGCAGACGACAGCCTCACGGTTTCTGTCGAACCGTCGTTCACGGACCAGGAACCGGTGATCACGGCGGCGGCCTCGTGGATCGAGTTCGACTTGTCGGACGAACTCGGCGACGGCGACGAGCCGGTGTTCGAGCTCGAGGCCGGCGACGCGGCTGCCATGCTGTTCGAGGATCCGGCGTTCGCGGCCTTCGCCGCGGCGCCGTCGAAGCCGACCGCGCTGATCGCGCCGACCGCGCTGCCAGTCGAGACAGACTTCGAACGGAGACTGGCCGCCTACGCCGAGCCGGTCGAGGAAGAGGGCGACACCATCGCCGAAATTTTCGCCGCCCTCAGCCACGTCGATCAATTCATCGTCAGAAACGAGCGACCGGCGGCCCAGCCCGAGATCGCCTCCATCGCGCCGGCGCGCGACATTGAATTTTTTGCGCCGGTTGGTCTCACCGGATACCGCTGGCCGCGTCTCGAAGGAATGGCGGCGGAACTGGTCGATCGGCGTGAACTCAAGAACGATTCGACGGCGACGGCGCCAGCGGCCGTTGCCGCGGCGGCGCCAGGGCCGGCCCGCCCGGCGCACAAGACCGAGACGCACAAAGCCGATCGACCCGAGTGGTCGGAACTGATCGCGTCGCTGCGGCAGGACATCGAACGGCTGCGCGGAGGGAATCACACGCCGGTTGCGGTGCCGGTCGCGGCGCGACCCGGTCAGGCGGCGCCGACGCCGCGCCCCGCAAATCCGGGTGCAGAGCCGGGCTCGACCAAGCCGAAGACGCGGGGACCGAAGCCGATTCAGGACGAGTGGGGTTTCTTTGATCCGGAACAGTGCGGCTTCGCCGCGCTGGTCGCCAAGCTCAGTGAGATTACCGACAGCGCCGAAGAAACGGAACTGCACGCGCACTGATCATTTTCTTCCGAACATGTCGGCGAGCGGGTTCGATCACGTTTTCCGGTGATCGATTCAACTGATTCAGCGGGCGTCACTTACTCGAAAGGTTTTGTCGCACGACCACGGAATTCGTCGCTGGCACAGCGGGTGCACACACCGAAGAGGACAGCATGACGCGACATCCGTGGACTCGAATCGCCTCGCGCCTGCCCGACGCCGCAGGATCCCAGATGGTCGAGGCGGCGATCATCACGCCGCTGCTGCTGCTCCTGACCTTCGCGATCATGGACTTCGGCGGCCTCTTCTACACGTGGCTGGCGCTCGAGAACGGCGTCAGTCAGGCGACCCGCTTCGGGATCACCGGGAACACGATGGACGATCCGTCGAACCCGGGCACGCCGCTGTCACGCACCGATTCGCTCAAGCTGGCGATGCGCCAGGCCACGCCGACGCTGACCCTCGCGGATAGCGCGTTCACGTTCGCGCACCAGCCGATAGGTGGCGCGTGGACCGCAGGCACCGGCGGGCCCGGCGATCTCGAAAAACTCACCGTCGACTACGTCTGGGTGTTCTACGACCCGTTGCTCAGGCCGTTCTTTCCCGGCGGCCAGCTGGCAATCCAGGTGGACTCGGCGATGAAGAACGAAAACAAATTCCAATGAAGACGAACCATCTGCGGCGTCGCGACCTCTCGTCGGCGAGCGGCCAGAGCATGATCGAGTTCGCTATCGTGCTGCCGCTCCTGCTGCTGCTGGTACTCGGTGTCGTCGAGCTCAGCTACGCACTGCTCGATCAGCACGTCGTCACCAAGCTGACCCGCGAAGGTTCGAACCTGATTTCCCGCGACGTCAGCCTGCAGGACGCAGCGACCGCAATGGTCACGATGAGTGCGGCACCGGTCAAGTTTCCCGCCGGCGCGACGATCATCTTTTCGGTCATCAAGAAGGGCACCACCGCCGGCACGAGCAACTTCAACAAGGACATCCTGTATCAGCGCTACTCGTACGGCTCGCTCAGTGCCACGCAGCCAGCTGACGACGGCCGGGTCTGGCGGGTTTGGCGGTGCTCCTGACTACATCGCCAACAACTCCGACAGCGACACACGCTTACAGGTCACCAACCTTCCGACCGGTCTCATCGCGCCTGGCGGGATGGTCTACGTCACCGAAATCTACACCTCCCATACGCTGCTGACACCGCTCGACGGCCTCGGCGTCACCGTGCCGGCGACGCTTTATTCCATTGCGTATTTCTAGCGTCCATTCGCGTATTTCTGCCGCTGGGAAGGCTCTCGATATGAACAGACAAAAACCGTCGTTATCCGGCCACCAGGGCTTCGCCCTCGTGTACATGGCGGTCGTGCTGACGGCCTTGCTGCTCTTCACCGGTCTGGCCGTCGACAGCGGGCGCGCCTACGTGGTGCAGGGCCAGCTGACCAAGGCCGTGGACGGCGCGGCGCTGGCGGCCGCCCGCAGCATCAACAGCGGCGACCCGAAGGGCGAAGCGACGCGCATTTTCAAGGCGAACTTCCCCACCGGCTATCTGGGCACCCTGCCGTCGCCCGATCCGGTCGCCGATCCCAACTTCTTCTCCTCGGCGGTCGATGCCGCGAGCGGCGTCAACGTGGTCACTGTCAACGCCACCGCGGTGCTGCCGACCGCGCTGATGCGGCTGGCCGACCTGAACCAGGTGACGGTCGGCGCCACCGGTCAGGCGACGCGCCGCATGGTCGACCTTTCGCTGGTGCTGGACGTGTCGAGCTCGATCGGATCGAAGTGGGCGACGGTTCATGACGCGGTGGTGACGTTCGTCGACTCGTTCGATGCGGCGCACGATCGGATGTCGCTGATCACGTTCGGCAACGGCGCCAAGGTCATCGACGCGATGCCCGCCAGCCGCGGTTTCGACAAGTCGAAGCTCGAAGCCGACGTCCCGGCCACGCTGCCGGGCGGCAGCACGAACATGGTCGAAGGCATTTATCGCGGCTGGGACGAGCTGCGGACCGTCCCTGCCGGCACGCAGTCGGGCCTGCGCGTGATCGTGCTGTTCACCGACGGCGCGTCCAACGGCGTTCCCGCCAACTACGACGGCATCGGGCGTGTCGAAGTCGCTGCGCACCTGGGATTTCCCGCAGAGCGCCACCGACCCGGACGCCCAGACGCACAACAACCCGACCATCGATGGTCTCTACGATGCGCAGAGCGGGAATCAGAACCCGACCTACAGCTTCGTTCCGACCAACTGGAACTCGACGCAGACAGTGCCCGGACTCCCGTTGATGCCTCTCGTCACGCTGCATACGCACTATCGCAGCTCGGGCATCCCCACCTCGTTCCCCTTGCAGTCAACCGCGCTGACGGTCAACGGCGCCTCGCAGGCCAGCATCCGCGGCCTGCGGCACAAGGACGCAACCACCGGAAAGTTCCCGACCGAAGTGTTCAACATCAACAACGCCGCGAGAAACGTGCTCGAGGAAATCGCGAATTCGGCGCGGAACGATACCGGCGACTACAAGATCCGCATCTACACGATCGGCATGGGCTACCTGGTGCGCGACCTGCTCGGCACGATGCCGGAGATGCCGGAAGACATCCTGAAGCGCATCTCGAACGACGCGTCCTCGCCGGATTTCCAGAGCGGTCAACTCGAGGGCAAGTACTTCTTCGCTCAGACCGCCGCGGACGTGGGCCCGGCGTTCCAGGGCATCCAGAACCAGATCCTGCGCCTGAGCAAGTAGCCGACAAGCACCAGACCGCGACCATCGCGGGCGACGCCGGCCCGGCAAGTCGCACATGGGCGCCAGCAGCAACAGGTCGTCCGCGTTCACGTGCGGGTTGACGAGAATCAACGCGATCACCATCACTGCCAGCCGCAAGTCCAGCGACGCACCGCTGCGCCAGATCCTCGTGTCGAGCCACGCGCCTGCCAGGGCGATGACGACGAATGCCGCGAACGCGACTGACGCGCGCGGCGACTGACGACCCTGTCATCGGCCTTACAAACGTGGCACTTCGATTGCCATCTGATGGACCGTCGCCTCGCACCGCTGCGAAATCCGGCGCTTTTCGGAAGCGAGACGGCGACCGCCAGCGGTTTTTGCGATGCGAGGCTCACAAGCGATGGCAATTTTGCGATCCAGCCAACTCACGACCGGAGCCTACGTCCAGGTGCGCGGCAGCCGATGGCGGATCGCCTCGGTGCGGCCGTACGAGGATTGCGAGGTCGTCACGCTTACCGGGACGACCGCTCCGCATACCGGCGTCGAGCGGCGCATCCTGACGCCTTTCGACGTCATCGAGGATCTCCCCCGCGCCGACCGGGCGAAGGTCGTGGGCCCTCGACGCTGGCGGCGAGCCTGTCGGGCGTTGCTGGCGGCGGAGGCGCCGCCGGGCCGACTCCGCTCAGCCGCTGACGCACACATCGAGATGATGCCGTTTCAACTCGAGCCGGCCCTTGCCGTTCTGCGCGGCATGGGCACCCGCGTACTGCTCGCCGACGAGGTCGGCCTCGGCAAGACGATTCAGGCGGGGTTGATCGTGTCGGAGTTGCGCGCGCGCGGCGCGGTCGAGCGGATTCTCGTGATCGCGCCCGCCGGCCTTCGCGAGCAATGGTCGCGTGAGCTGAAGGAACGGTTCGGCATCGACGCACCCGGCGTCGATGGACGCGGTCTCCGTCGACTCGCCGCCGAGCTGCCGGTCGGCGTCAATCCGTGGTCCACGCTGTCCGCGGCGATCGCGTCGGTCGACTACATCAAACGGGCGGAGGTGCTGCCGGCCGCCGTTTCGTGCCGGTGGGATCTCGTCATCGTGGACGAAGCGCACGGCGTCTGCGGCGACTCCGATCGTGAGCGCGCGGTTCACCAGTTGGCGGCAACGGCTGCCTACGTGCTCCTGCTCACCGCGACACCGCACAGCGGCGACCGGCGATCCTTCGCGGCGCTGCGCACGGTCGGCGCGGTCGCAGCGGCCGACGACCTGCTGGTGTTCCGCCGCTCGCGGACCGACGTCGGGATATCCGCGAGCCGGCGTGTCCACATCGTCCGCGTCCGTCTGAGCAACGACGAGCGCCGCATGCATTCACTGCTGCGGCGCTACACGCAAGCGGTCCGGGCCGAATTCGCCTGGGCCGCGCGAGCCATGGCTGGCGCTGTCGGTCCTGCACAAGCGCGCGTTCTCGAGCGCCTGGTCGCTGGCGCAATCGGTCGATCGCCGGCAGCTGATGCTGGCCGCGTCCGCCGACACAGATCCCGCCGAACAACTGCCGCTGCCGATCGGCGACCCGTTCGGCGAGCGGGTGCACGAGGACGAAGCCCCCTCGTGGCCGGCGGGCCTCGGGCTGGCCGACGCCCGACGCGAACAACGCCTCCTCGGCCATCTCGCCGACGCGGCTCGTCAAGCGTCGCTGCACGAAACCAAACTGGCCGCTATCCGCCGCCTCCTGCGGCGCGCCAACGAGCCGGCCATCGTCTTCACCGAGTACCGCGACACGCTCCTCCACATCTCGCGCGGAGTCGATCGGCCGGCCCTGGTCCTCCACGGCGGGTTGTCCACCGACGAGCGTGCCGTGGTGTTGAGCCGCTTCTCATCTGGCGCGATCCCGTTGCTGCTGGCGACCGACGCCGCGGCCGAAGGGCTGAACCTGCAGCGTGCATCGCGGCTGGTCGTCAACCTCGAGCTGCCGTGGAACCCGATGCGCCTCGAGCAACGCATCGGGCGCGTCGACCGCATCGGCCAGACTCGTCGAGTCCACGCCTTCCACCTCGTGGCCGGCGAAACCGGCGAAGCAGGAATCCTCGACCGCCTTCGCGCGCGCCTCGCGCGCGCGCGGAGCGACATCGGCGCACCGGATCCTCTCGGCGCGGAGGAAGAGCGGACCAACGCCCGTCTTGCGATGGAAGGCACATGACCAACGTGACGCTCCGAGCGGAGGCGGACGCCGAGGCCGCGCGCGTGCGGCGAGCGCGCCGGCTCCTTCAGAATGACGACCGTCGCGCCCTCGAATGGTGCGGCGCAGACGGTCCATGGATCCTGCTAGCGCGACGTTCGGCGCTGCGGCAGCGGCTGGGCGGACGCGTGCTGCTGATTTGGCGCGTCGGCTGCGACGACGGCAACGGCCGGCGCGTGGAGGGGCGGATCGTCGCAACCAGCGTCAGCCTGACGACCGGCCGGCAGCTCGATCGACGTATGCGAGCCGGGATGGTTCGCCACCTCGAGCAGGCGGCTCGCGCAGTCGTCGAAGCCGATTGCGTCTGGCGGGCAACCGCGGTCGAAACGGCCCGAGCCGTCGTGCTGACCCAGCTCGCTCGAGCACGCGCCATCGCGGCGGCGGCCTCACGTCAGGCGTCATCGGACGAACGCGACGAGCCCGGCCGCTTTCAATCCGGCCTGTTCGATCGGCGCGCCGAGCGCAGGCGCCTGATCTCGGCCGCGTCCTCCGAAGCCGAGCGACGTCAGGATGCCGAGCGTGTCGAGTACCTCGAGCGAGCGGCGGCGATCGGTTCCCTTCACGCCCGACTCGTGCTGGTGGTCTGCCCGTAGTCATGCTGCCGGGGGTTGACGGCCGGCTGTTGTCGATCGCGTTCCTCGAGCGCCGCCTGGCGGCCGAGGGCAGCCTCGAGTCGATCGAACCGTTGCGACGCGACTTGATCGAGTGGCGCGGTCGGGCTGCGACCATCGGTCCGGCGTCGCCGACACGCACGCAGCTGCAGTCCAGCGCCGCGCCGTTTTTTGCCGCGCTCGGCTTCGAGTCGCCTTCGGCTGTCCAAACGGCGGGGCCGTCGCTCGCGGCGACACTGCGATCGAACGGCCGCCCAGTCGCGTTGCTCGTCGCCCCCTGGGGCGAGGCGTTCGATCCGCTCTGGCGCCTCGCGGTCATCGAAGCGGGGCGACGCGGCGCGCGCTGGTCTCTTCTCTTCGACAGCCGTCGCCTGCGCATCGTGGACTCGGGCCGTGTCTACGCCCGGCGTCACCTCGAGTTCGACCTGGACCTGACCGTCAGCGACCCGCGCGGCGTGGCGGCACTGCAGAGCACGGTCGGCGCCGCGGTGCTCGGGGCGGCCCCTGCCAGCGTGCTCTCTCTTGATTCGCTGGTCGTCGCCTCCGATCAGCACGCCTTCGGCGTGTGCCAGTCGCTGCGGCAGGGCGTGCTGTCCGCGTCGCGCGATGTACTCGCGGCGCTGGTATCGAGGCGTTCGAGTCCCGACGGCGGCCGCCGGCCGCGGCGTGCTCCAGGCGAGATCGACGACAGCTTCGAACAGGCACTGACCATCGTGTACCGCATGCTCTTCCTGTTCTTCGCTGAAGCGCGGTCGCTGGTGCCCTTGTGGCACCCGATTTACCGCGACAGCTACAGCCTGGAAGCGCTCCGCGATGCCGCAGAGCGGCGCCAGGCGCGTGGGCTGTGGGAATCGCTCCGGGCGATTGCGCGGCTGGCGCATTCCGGCTGTCGGGCCGGTCCGCTTCGTGTCACGCCGTTCAACGGCCGGTTGTTCGCGCCCTCACGGACGCCGCTGGCCGAGCGTCGCGGCCTGGACGACGAAGCGGCGCGACGAGCGGTGGTGGCGCTGTCCACGCGGCCGGCAATCGATCGCGCTGGTCGCGAGCGCATTGCCTATCGCGACCTTGGCGTCGAGCAGCTCGGCGCCGTGTACGAGACGCTGCTCGACTACGAACCGCGCGTCGATCGAACCGGGGTTCGCCTCGAAAGCGGATCCGGGATTCGGAAAGCGACCGGCACGTTCTACACGCCGCAGCCGATCGCCGACTACCTGGTGCGGCGGACGCTCGCTCCGCTGGTCCGCGACGCGACCCCCGACGCCATTCTCCGGTTGCGCATCGTCGATCCATCGATGGGCAGCGGCGCGTTTCTGGTCGCCGCCTGCCGCTTCCTGGCTCAGGCCTACGAAGCGGCCCTGGTGCGGACTGGCGCGTGCCACGCCAGCGACATCGGAGAAGCGGAACGGGTCGCGATTCGGCGAACCGTCGCCGAGCGTTCCCTGTATGGAGTGGACGTCAATCCGATGGCCGTGCAACTGGCGCGGCTTTCGCTGTGGCTTGCCACACTGGCCGCCGATCGACCGCTCAGTTTTCTCGATCATCGTCTGCAGGTAGGCGACAGCCTGCTCGGGACGTGGATCGCCAACCTGGGGCGCGCCCCGGACACCCACCCTCGCCGAATGTCCGGGACGCCGCTGCCGCTGTTCGAAGACGCCGCGATCAGCGCCGCGCTGCAGACGGTGCTGCCGGTGCGGTTCTCTCTGGAGTCAGTTCCGAACGACACGATCGAGGCGGTGCGCGAGAAGGAACGGGCTCACGCCGGAATCAGCCGGTCCGACGCCGCCGTGTCGCGATGGAAACGGGTCGCGCATCTGTGGTGCGCCGCATGGCTGGCTTCGGACCAGGCGGCGCCGGCGTCCGCATTCGGCGCCTTGTGCGACACGATCCTCACGGGACGGCAGGGCCTCCCGGCGCACATTGCCGCGCCGTACCTCGACGCCGCCGACGCGACCGGCGAGAGCCGGCGGCTGTTCCACTGGGAACTGGAGTTCCCCGAAGTGTTCTTCGACGAGCACGGACGTCGTCGCGCCAACGCCGGATTCGACGCCGTGATCGGAAATCCGCCCTGGGACATGCTCCGAGCGGACGCCGGCGGCACCGAGGCGAGAAACAGCGCGCGGCTCGACACCGCGCCCGTCGTTCGCTTCACGCGCGATTCGGGCGTCTACCGCGCGCAGTCCGACGGTCACGCCAATCGCTATCAGTTGTTCGTCGAACGGGCGATCGCGCTGACGCGATCCGGCGGCCGCGTCGGTCTGGTCCTGCCGTCAGGACTGATCGCCGATCACGGCAGCGCCAGGCTGCGGCGGATGCTCCTGTCCACGTGCGGAGTCGACGCGATCGTCGGATTCGACAACCGTCGCGCGATCTTTCCGATCCACCGGAGCAGCCGATTCGTCCTGCTCACGGCATCGCCAGGCGTGCCAACCGCCAGCGTCGCCTGCCGGCTGGGTCTCGAGGATCCCGCCGATCTCGAATCAATCGGCGATGACGACGGGGAGCGGGCCATCGATCAGTCGATCCGGCTGACACCGGCGGTGATCGAACGTATCTCCGGTCCCGATCTCGCCATTCCATACCTCCGATCGGCCATCGACCTTCGCATCGTCGAACGCGCCGCGGCGTTGTTTCCGCCGCTCGGCAGCGACCGCGGCTGGGCGGCGCGATTCGGTCGCGAACTGAACGCAACCGACAACCGGGAGCAATTGCGCCGGACCGGCGCCGGCCTTCCGGTTGTCGAAGGCAAGCATCTCGAGCCGTTCCGGGTCGCGCTCGACACCGTGCGGCACCATATCCGGGCCGGCGATGCGGGACGACTGCTCCGCGACCAGCGACACCTGCGTCCCCGGCTCGCGTATCGGGATGTCGCGAGTGCGACCAACCGACTGACGCTGATTGCCGCGGTGCTTCCGGCGCGGTGCGCTTCGACGCACACCGTATTCTGCCTGCGCACGCCGCTGCCGTCGCGACTGCAACATCTGCTGTGCGGCCTGTTCAACAGTTTCGTCGTCAACTACCTGGTCCGAATGCGGGTCACCACCCACGTCACAACGGGGATCGTGGAGCAACTCCCCATTCCGACCTGGACAAGCGTCCCCCGTGCGGGGCGGCGAATCGCGACTCTCAGCCGGGTCCTGGCGAGGGGCCCGCATCAGGAGTCGTGGGCCATGCTGAATGCTTGTGTCGCGGGCCTGTATCAACTGGACGAGGCGGAATTCGCGCACGTCCTGCAGACGTTTCCGTTGATTCCGATCGTCGAGCGCCAGGCGGCGATGAACTGTTTCTTACAGGAGAACCGGAGATGAGGGCGCCGCTGGGTAGTGTCCGGCTTCAGCCGGACTCGAGCCGTCCGCCGAAGGCGGACGCTACACCCAGTTGCAGACTGCGCTACTCGCGCTTGAGGACGGCCATCGGATCGATCGAGATGGCGCGGAAGGCCGGCACATAGGTCGCGACCATCGCGCACAGCGCGATGAGACCGAACGCGGACGCGTAGGTGACGGGGTCGGCGGCGCCAATCCGGACGAGCAATCCTCGCATCGTCAGACCGATCGCCCAGCCCGCGGCACCTCCGAGCAAAGCTCCGAGCGTGAACAGTCGCACGGTGCGTGACGCGACCAGATGCAGGATGCTTGCGGCGCTGGCGCCGAGGGCAACGCGGACGCCGATTTCGTGGCGCCGCTGTCCGACTGAAAACGCGGTCACGCCGTAGACGCCGGCGATCGCCACCACCAGGCCGATCGCCGCGAAGCCGACGAACATGGCCATGATGAGATCGTACGAACGCAGGAAATCGTCGAGCTGACTGCGGACCGTGCGCACCTCCGAGACCGCGAGACGGCGATCCTCGGCGCGAAGCGCCTCGCGAATGGCAGGCGCCGTCATGGCGACATCGCCCGACGTACGCACCAGGAAACCCACACCAGTCACCGATTGCGACGCCAGCGGACGATAGATCCGCGGCGGCGCGGGCTGCATGGGGTCGGCGCCGATGACGTTCTCGATCACGCCAACAATCCGGATCGCCGGTCCACTCGGACTACCCTTCTCGTCGAGCATCCTGAAGTGCTCGCCAACCGGTGACTGCGACGGCCAATAGCGACGCACCGCTTCGCGGTTGACGACCGCGACCGCCCACGACGCGGCGGCATCGCTCGGCGCCCACATGCGGCCGGCCAGCAGCGGCGTTCCGAGCGTGCGAGTGTAGTCGCCGAACACGGCCGCTTCGCACGCCCACGGCGCGTCGCCCGGCGCGGCCGCCGCCTGCCCATCGATCGCAAATCGACGAATCGGCTCGCCGTCGACGACGATGAAGCCCCTGGTCGCGGCGGCCGAGACCACGCCCGGCACCGACGCCAGCCGGTTCAGCATCGACTCCACGCTCCGCATCCGCGCGCCGGCGTCGTTGTAGTCCGGCGGATCGAACCTCACCCGCATCGCGACCAATCCGTCGGGATTGATGCCGAGCGGCAGGTGCTGGATGGCCTGAACGGTCCGGACGATCAGCCCAGAAACTATCAGCACGGCGAGGGCGAACGCGACCTGTGCGACGAGGAGCGTCGCGCGGCTGCGATTCCCTCGGGCCGACGCGGACGCACTGCGCCCGCCGTCCTTGAGGTCCTCGTTGAGATCGGGCCGCGACGACTGCAGCGCCGGCAGCAGTCCAAACAGGACCGGCGTGAGCATGGTGAGTGCGAGCGCAAAGACGATCAGGTTGCCGTTGATGGTCAGTTGCTGGAAGTACAACTCCGGCGAGGCCAGCTTGAAGGCGGTCAGGCCGCCGTAGGCGAACGCCACGCCGAGCGCACCGCTGGCCAGACCGAGCAGCGCGCCTTCGGCTATCAGCTGCCGTGCCAGCCGGGCCCGCGTCGCCCCGAGCGCCACGCGCACGGCTAGCTCGCGGCGGCGCGCGCTGGCGCGAGCCAGCATCATCGTCGCCACGTTGGCGCATGCGGCGAGGAGAACGAGCCCGACGACCACTCCGAGCAGCGCGAGCACGATCCAGGTGCTCGATCCGGCCGTCGATTCCCTCAGCGAGATGGCGTGCAGCGAAAACCCCGCGTCGGTAGCGGGAAAAGACCGCTGGAGCCGGCTGCTGACCGTGACCAGCTCGGCGTTCGCGGTCGCGAGCGTCGCGTCCGGCTTGAGCAGCGCCATCACCACCAGCGGTCGCAGCTCGCGACCGCCCTGCGCGTCGAGGTCGAGCGGCACCCAAACATCAATCTGTGCGAGCGTACCGATTTCGATGGTCGGCGTCACGACCCCGCCGACGGTGTAGCTCGTGCCGTTCAGCGTGAGGGCGCGGCCGACGATTGACTTGTCGCCCGCGAAATGTCCCTGCCAGAAATGGTGAGAGAGCATCGCCACATGGTTGCCGCCACTCGAGTCCGGATCCGGTGGCGGGAGCTGACCAAGAACCGGCGGTATGTCCCAGAGGTGAAACAGATTGGCGCTCGCATGCGCTGCGCTGATGACCATCGGCTCGCCGTCGCCGTTCAGCGACAGCTGTGTCGTCCGCATCGCCAGCACATCCTCGGCGGTCGTCATCTGCGCGCGAAGCTCCCGGTAGTCGGGCGCCGAGACACCGAGCCGATCGGTGGCTTGCCGACCGTCGACGCCGAAGATCGCGACCAGCCGCGACGCGTTGCCGATCGGCAGCGGACGCAGCAACAGAAGATCCGCAAAGGCGAAGACGATGGCGTTGGCGGCAATGGCGAGACCGAGGGTGAGGACGATCACGAGTGACGCGCCGGAGTCCCTGCGAAGCATGCGGCCGCCATAGCGCACGTCCTGCCAGGCGCCGGAGATGGCGCCGTCCGCGGTGCCGCCGCCAATCGGCAGCGGCTCGACGCGCGGCGGCTCGATGCCGGCGAGCTCCGCGATCAGGTCGGCGGCGTCGAGCTCCGCGAGTGCGTCACGGCGCGCATCCTCTTCGGTGGCGCCGTTCGCTCGCAGTTCGGTGTAACGATCGTCGAGGTGCTGGGACAATTCCTCCACGACTTCCGACTCGCGGGTCGCGGGAAGGCGAAGACCTTCGATTCGCCGTTCGATGGCGTAACGCCAATCAGGCATGTTCCATTCCGGCGATTCGGTTGATGGCTTCGACGAACTCGCGCCAGGTGCTGCGCTGCGAGGCCAGCACCTTCGAGCCGTCCGGGGTGAGTTTGTAGTAGCGGCGGCGGCGCTGGCCGGCCTTTTCGATCCAGCGGCCCTGGATCCAGCCGCGCTTTTCGAGGCGGTACAGCAGCGGATAAAGGGAGGCGACGCGGAAGCTCAGAAGGCCGCCGGAGCGCGCCTCGATCAGCTTGCTCAAGTCGTAGCCGTGACGAGGCTGGTCGGCGACCAGCGACAGGATCAGGAGCTCGGCGCTGCCCTTTTTGAGCTCGCGATCGAGCATCGGCGACTTGATATGTTGCATTGCGACATATTAGCGCAATGCCAGCATCGCGTCGCTCGATTATTTCAGCGCCGCCTCGGCGTCGGCTTTCAACACCGTCCACTCCTTCATCAGCTGGTCGAAGCGATCGGAGGCGCTGGCGCCGACCTTCTGGTCGGCCTGACCGATTTCGCGGCCGACGTTCGACAGCTGATCGATGAACATCTGATCCTCGTACGGTCCGCTTTTCGTCGTCAGTCGCTGCCAGACCGCCTGCAGTTTGATCGGATCACCGCTCTTGCCGTCGAGCGCCTGACGCACTCGAGTCTGCAGCGCACGTGCGTCTTTCAGCGCGTCGCGGACCTTCAGCGCAAGCCCGGTCTGGGCCGTCAGGTCGGCGACGGTGATGCCCGACTTGGCGATGCGCGGATCGATCTTCACGACGAACGATTCGGTCTTCGTCGCGCCTGCCATCGTCAGGCGCGCCTTGAAAATACCAGGCGCCGCAAGCGGCCCACCGCCACCGAATCCGCCGCCCTCGCCGCCCGTACCGCCGGAGTAGCGCAGGTCCCACACGAATCGATTCATGCCGACTTTGATCGGCAACGTCGACGGCAGACCGCCTCCGCGGCGGCCACCGCGTCCAGCCGTAGTGCCTGCCTGACTCGAATAGCTACGGACGACCTGGCCGGTGCTGTCAACGATGTCGAGCGTCAGCCCGGCGGACGGATTCGAAATGTAGTAATCGATGCGAGCGCCGGCCGGTGGATACTCCGGCGCGTCGGGGCGGCCCTGCAGCGGATCGTAGCGAACCCGATACGCCGGACTCGGCGTGAACAGAAACACGCTCGAGCCATCGAACGGCTTGATCGGTGTTGTCGCTGCGTGGTCCGGCTGAAGCCGGACACTACCGGCGCGCGAAGCCTGATCGGCCGGCTTCGACGATGACATCACGCTGGCCGCCAGCTGACGCAGCGGCGCGATATCGTCGAGGATCCAGAACGCGCGGCCCATCGTGGATGCGATCAGATCGCCGTGATGCACCTTGAAATCGGTCACCGGGGTCGCGGGCAGATTCTGCTGCAGCGTCTGCCAGTGACGGCCCTGATCGAACGAGACGAACGCACCCTGCAGCGTGCCGGCGTACAGCAGTCCTTCCTGTTCGGGATCCTCCCGCACGACGTGCATCGGCTGATCCGACGGGATGCCGTTGGTGCCGTCAGTGAGCAGCGTCCAGTGCGCGCCGTAGTCGTTGGTCATGTAAAGGTACGGCTTGAAGTCGTTCAGGTACATCCGGTACACGGACACGTACGCTGAGCCTTTGCGGT
This sequence comes from uncultured Acidobacteriota bacterium, assembly GCA_963711765.1. GTDB lineage: Bacteria > Acidobacteriota > Vicinamibacteria > Vicinamibacterales > CAVVIG01 > CAVQFC01. The sequence continues at coordinate 835,447 of CAVQFC010000003.1, forward strand.
GCGGCGAGTCCTCGATGGTGTGGACTCGCCCTCCAGGCGGCAGTCCGGGCGGCGTGACGTTCTTCCAGGTCCGGCCGTTGTCGCGGGTGACCCACACCGGACCGTCATTCGATCCGGTCCAGAACACGCCAGGCTCGAACCGTGACGAGCGCATCGAATAGAGCGCTGCGTAGACCTCTTCGCCGGTCATGTCGCGGGTGATCGGCTCTCCGGAAATCACGTGGCCTTCGGGGCCGTTCGCGGTCACGTCGGGGCTGAATTTCGTCCAATGGACGCCGCCGTCGATCGTTTTATGCACGAACTGCGAGCCGGCGTAGACGATCGACGGGTTGTGCGCGTCGATCTCGATCGGCGCCTGACGCACGAAACGGAACATCATGTCCTGCGGCAGCTTTCCGTAGCGCTGCTGCGGATTGATCCAGTACTGCTGCTCCTGGCCGGTGTCCATGTCCATGCGGCCGAACTCGCCCTTGCAGTCACCGTAGACGATCTTGCCGGACGGAATCGGACGCACCTGTCCGCTCTCGCAGCCCGGCGTCGCGATCCACAATTGCCGCGGATCGTCCGGACCCCACGAGGTCGGCGGAAAATCAGGCACCGCGATGTTCTTGCCGGTGTCCTGCTGCGGTCCGTAGACGAGATAGGGAAACTGCTCGTCCGCATCGACGTGATACATCTCGCCGGTCGGCTGATTGAGCTGCGACGACCACGTCCGCGCGCCATCCTGGCTGACGTTGGCGCCGCCGTCGTTGGTCTCGATCATCATCTTCGGGTTGTCAGGATTGAACCAGACGATGTGGTTGTCACCGTGCGGGATCGGGGACGGTGGTGAATGTTTTTCCGCCGTCGGTGGAGCGGTGCAGGTTGAGCTCGGTGACCCAGACGTCGTTTTCGTCCTTCGGGTTCGCGAACACCTTGTTGAAATAGAACGGACGCGCGCGCAGCGCCTGGCTGTTGTTCACCAGCGTCCAGGTTGCCGCGCCATCGTCCGATGCGGTACAGACCACCCTTGGCGCCGACCGCTTCGACCTGCGCGTACACCACCTTCGGATTCGACTGCGCGATGTCCACCCAGACCTTGCCGATGAGATCGTCGGGAAAGCCGGTGCTCGCGCGCGACCAGTGATCGCCGCCGTCGGTCGTCTTGTAGACGCCGCCTTCCGCCGCTGGTCCGCCGCTGATGATGGTCCACGGCTGCCGCTGTCCGCGCCACGCACCCGCGTAGATCTCGTTCGGGTTGGACCAGTTGATCGCGACCGACACGACGCCGGTCTGGTCGTTGATGAACAACACTTTCTGCCACGTCTTGCCGCCGTCCCTGGTGCGATAGACGCCGCGATCAGGCCCCCAACCGAACGGGTTGCCGATCGAGGCGACGAACACGACGTCCGGGTTCCTCGGATCGACCTTCAACTGACCGATCTGGCCGACCTCTTTCAGTCCGGCGTACTGCCAGGTCCGCCCGGCGTCCGTCGACTTGAACACGCCGCGTCCGAGGATCACGTTCGAGCGGATCGCTTCGCTGCCGGTGCCGACATAGATGACGTTCGGGTTGGAGTCAGCCACGTCGATCGACCCGATCGACCCGGTTGGAATCTGCCCGTCGGTGATCGGCGTCCAGGTGGCGCCGTAGTTCTCCGTCTTCCACACGCCGCCGCCGGTTGCGCCCATGTAGAAGACGTTCGGCTGGGTGCGCACGCCGACAGCCGCCGTCGAACGCCCGCCGCGATGGGGTCCGATGCTGCGCCAGCGCAGATCCTGATACGTAACGGGATCGAGAACGACGTTTCCGCGTGTCTGAGCGGCGACATGAAGGGCGGTTTGGTTGTGCGCCATCACAATCAGCGCGAGGGCGGTGCAGGCGAACGCGAGCTTTTTCATACGGCGGTTATTATAGGACCCGCGAATTCCGGGGGCAGTCTTTATGAACGCACAACGAGTGATCGCCGATCTGCGCGAACTGGCCGCGCGCACCTCAACCGCCGACGGCGCGCAGCGGCTGGCGTGGGGACCGGTGTGGCGTGACGCCCGCGCCTGGTTCAAGGCTAAAGTCGCGGAGCTCGGCCTCGAGGTGACCACCGACTCGGCCGGAAACAACTGGGTCACGCTGCCTGGCGCGTCGCCGAAGACCGTGATCGTGGGCAGCCACCTCGACTCCGTGCCAAACGGCGGCTGGCTGGACGGCGCGCTCGGCACGCTGGCGGCGCTCGAAGCGCTGCGGATGTATGCAGGGACCACACCGCCGGTCACGCTCAAGCTCGTGGACTGGGCCGACGAGGAAGGCGCACGCTTCGGTCGCAGCCTGCTCGGGTCGGCGGCCGCCGCCAACAGCCTGAAGCTCGAGGAAGTGCGCGAACTGAAAGATCGGAACGGTACCCGCCTGGTTGACGCTCTGGCGGAAAACGGCGTGGCGCTCGATCGGATGCTCGACGCGCACGGTCAGCTCAAGGCGATCGACGCGCGCGCCTATCTCGAGCTGCACATCGAGCAGGGACCGGTGCTCGAATCGTTGAACAAGCCGACCGGCGTCGTGCTCGGGACGTTCGGCGTCGAGCGCAACCTGCTGCGGTTCACCGGTCAGGCAGCGCATTCCGGATCGACGCCGATTCCGATGCGGCGCGACGCGTTTCTCGCCGCCGCGCAGGCGGCGCTCGAGTTCCGGCAGATCGCACTGCGCCACTCGAAGCCGGGCGCCGGTGTCGTCTGCACGGTCGGCGTCGTCAACGTGGAACCCAAGATCGTGACCGCGGTGCCGGGCGTCTGCGAGATCTCGCTCGATCAGCGGGCGCTGCAGGCGGACGTGCTGGCGGCGATGCTGCAGCGATGCGCACGCGGCGTCCGAACGGGCGGCTGGCGACAACCACGTCACCGTGGAGTGGCGCCACATCTGGCGCATCAACCCGCGTCCGTTCGATCCGGAGCTGCTGCGTCTCTGCGAAGAGGCCGTCCGCGAGGAAACCGGCGACGCGCCGCGCCTGCCGTCCGGACCGCTGCACGACGCCGCCGAGATGGTGCCGCACATGCCGGTGGTGATGATGTTCGCGTACTCGTCGAACGGACTATCGCACTGCAAGGAAGAGGACACGCCCGGACCGCAGCTCGAAACGTCCATCCGCGCATTCCTGCGCCTGGTTCAGAAAACCGTCGCTCACGTGGGGAGGCCATGATGCGTACCGTCTGCTGGTCGTTGATCGTGACGGTCAACACGCGCCCGGATCGCGTCGGTGGGTTGCTCAGTGCGCGGCGGCGCCCGGAGCGGGCGAATTCTTCGGCTGGGGATTGCCGACGCGCTGCCCGTTGATCGTCTCGTACTGATAGGTCATCTTGAACGTCGATCGACCGGCGATCAGCACGTGCGCGACCGATTCGATCGAGACCGGAACCCGGACGCCACCCATCGGCTCGTAGCGGCGCACGATCTCGACCTTGCGGGTCCAGAACGAAGGCGCCTTCGACAGCTTGCCTTCGATCCGCGCCACCGTCGCTTCGTCAGGCTCGAGAAAGATCGACCCTTCGACCAGCAGGACGTCCTTGCGGCGCGGCTTGACCCCTACCTCGGTCAGTCCGCCCTCGCTCGGCACCCCGGCGTCGAACTGATAGTTGTCGTTGTTGAACGACGCCCGCTGCGGCTCGCGCGCCAGCCACATCTTCTGCTCGCCGTCGAGCGCCGCGCGCAGCACTCTCGAGCGGATGTAGCCGGAGCCGCCTTCGCCGACAATCTGATACTGGAAGCCGTGTGTGTTGTCGAACTCCGTCCACGCTTCCATCCACGCGCGCTGACCGAAGTGCGGGTTCTCGGCCTCGATGCGACGAAGCGCCCGATACTCCACCGTCGGCGTTTCGCCGCGAGCCAGGAACCGCTGCAGTGCGGAACCGCCGCCCTGCGCGAACAGACGCGACTGAGGACTGGCGATGACACCGATCGCGAGCGCAATCATCAGGTAGCGGGTGTTTCGGAACATGGCGCAATTATAGGCCCGGGACAGACCGCACGACCGGAGGATTGCGCAAGGATCCGCCCCGCGAGGCGACAGACTACGGTCGCTTGAGGCTGACCCGAACCTCGGGAGCGCCAACGCTTTGCCCGTTGATCGACTCGTATTCGTAAGTCATTTTGAAGGTCGAGTCGCCGGCGACGCGGAGGTCAGCCACCGATTCGAGCGCGACTGTCATCCGGACGCCGCCGATGCGCTGGAACCGGCGGACGATTTCGACCCGCTTGGCCCAGAACGACGGCGTTTTGGCTAGCCGTCCCTCGATTCTCACCAGTTCCCCGTCGTCCGGGTTGAGGAACATCGCACCCTCTACCAGCAGGATGTCGTGACGTCTCGGCTTGAGTGTGAGCGTGGTCAAACCATCAGGCTGATCCGATCCGGCCGCGAACACGTAGTTCGCCGGCGTCACGCCGCCGCGATCCGGGGCGCCCGCCTTCCACGCGCGGCGTTCGAGTTCGAGCGCCTCGCGAAATACGTGCGAGCGGATGTAGTCGGAGCCTTCCTCCGCGACGATCTCGTAACTGAAGCCGGACGCGTTGCCTTCAGTCCAGACGTCCATCCACGCGCTCTTGTCGAAGTGATCGTTGCGCGCGTCGAGGTGGCGCAGCGCCCGATACTGCGTCGGCGGTGGATCGTCGAGTGCGAGAAATCGCTGCAGGACGGGAGAGGACTCGTTGGACACGGCGCCATTCATTTGCGCAAAGAAAATCGGGATCAGCGCGGTCGTCAGCAGCCACTGGTTGAGTGTGCGCGCCATACCCTCTATGCACAGCAAATCCCGGGCCCATCGGTCAGGTCGGCCGTTTGAGGGCGGTCCGCGCCTCGATCACGCGTGCTTTTGCCTGAGCCGCGGTCGGCGCGAGTGCGGTCAGGTGTCCCATCTTGCGCCCCGGGCGTGGCGTCGATTTGCCGTACAGGTGAAGCTTGACGTCCGGAAATGCCAGCGCTGCGGACCAGTTCGGTTCACCGCCTTCCCAGAGATCGCCAAGCAGATTGGCCATGGCCGCCGGCTGGAGCATCTCGGGCGAACCGAGCGGCAGTCCGCAAATCGCGCGCAGCTGCTGCTCGAACTGGCTCGTCCGGCAGGCGTCGAACGTGAGATGACCGGAGTTGTGCGGACGCGGCGCCAGCTCGTTGACCATCAGGTGACCATCGCGCGCGACAAAGAACTCGACACACAGCAGTGCCGACGAAATCGAGCGCCTCCATGACCCGGCGCGTCACGTCCACCGCCTGGGCGCTCGTCGCCGCAGGGACGCCGGCCGGCGCCACCGACACATCGAGGATGTGGCGACGGTGCGCGTTCTCGATCGGCTCGAAATGCGACCACTCGCCGTCGACGCCGCGCGCGCCGATCACCGAAATCTCGCGATCGAGATCGATGAACGCTTCGAGGATCGCCTCTCGGCGCTCGAGCGCCTCCCACGCCGCGGCAAGATCGTCCGCCTTGGCGACCGGCACCTGACCCTTGCCGTCGTAGCCGAACGCCGCCGTCTTGAGCACCGCCGGGAACACGAACCGGTTCTCGGCATCGCCGACGTCGAGATCCGTCCGGATCGACCGCGAACGGCGTCACCGGTAAGCCGTGCTCGGCCAGAAACGTCTTCTCGCGAATCCGATGCTGCGCGATCGACAGCGCGCGGCCGTTCGGGTCGGACGATCGCGTGCTCCTCGGCGGCGGCGGCCGCCGCCGCCGGCACGTTCTCGAATTCGAAGGTGACGACGTCAACGGCCTGCGCGAAGCTGCGGACCGCGTCCAGGTCGTCGTACGACGCGTTGATCTCGACGTCGGCAATCTGTCCGGTCGGCGTGTCGTGCTCGGGCGCGAGCGTGTGGACGCGGTAGCCGAGGCGCCGCGCAGCCATCGCGAACATGCGCCCGAGCTGACCGCCGCCCAGTACGCCGATGGTCGAACCCGGAAGTATCGGCGATGAAATTTCAGATTTCAAATTTATGACTTCAGATTTGACTTCAGATTCATCTCGTCGCGCTCGGCGGCCTGGTTGTGGTTCACCAATCTGAAAGAATCTGAAATTGAATCTGAACTCTGAAATCTGAATTTCACAGCGCGGAGCGCGCACCTCGGCGGCGACCGATCTCGATACGCCTGCAGCCTGGCGCGGAGCTCCGGGCGCGAGGTGGCGAGGATCGCGACGGCGAGCAGGCCGGCGTTGGCGGCGCCGGACGGTCCGATCGCGACGGTGGCGACCGGCACGCCTCTCGGCATCTGCACGATCGACAGCAGCGAGTCGAGGCCGTTGAGCGCGGCGCTCTGCACCGGCACGCCGATCACCGGCAGGACGGTGTGCGCCGCCACCATGCCCGGGCAGATGGGCCGCGCCGCCGGCGCCGGCGATGATCACTGCGAGGCCGCGCTCAGCCGCGGTGGACGCGTACTCCGCCATCCAGACGCGGCGTCCGGTGCGCGGAGACGACCTGGCATTCGTGGGCGATCCCGAATTCGGTCAGGATCGCGTCCGCGTGGGACATCGTCTCCCAGTCGGACTTGCTGCCCATGATCACGCCAACGAGAAGGGGTTGGGGGCTGGGGGCTGGGGGCTGGACACGCGCACATTTTATCCGTTCCTCTCGAACGCTGCTCACCGCCTGGTGTGATTCCCTTCGTGTCCTTTGTCCCCTCGTGTCGTTTGTGCCCCGGAGGGGTAGAATCGCGGAATGAAACGCCTCGCTGCTCTGCTCCTGCTCGCGCTGGCCGCGCCGGCCGCCGCGCAGGCGCCGCCGAAGATCGAAATTCCCTACACGCAGTTCACGCTGCCGAACGGCCTGCGCGTGATCCTCCACGAGGATCACACCGTGCCGATGGTCACCGTGAACATGTGGTACCACGTCGGCTCGGCCGCGAGAACTGCCCAAGCGCACCGGCTTCGCGCACCTGTTCGAGCACCTGATGTTCATGGGCTCCGGTCACGTGAAACCCGGCGAGTTCGACGAGCTGGCTCGAGGCCGCCGGCGGCGACAACAACGGCTCGACCGAGAACGATCGCACCAACTACTGGATCAACGTGCCGTCCAACTCGCTCGAGCTCGCGCTGTTTCTCGAGTCGGATCGCATGGGCTATCTGCTCGACACGATGACGCCGAAAACGGTCGACGCGCAGCGCGACGTCGTCAAGAACGAGCGCCGCCAGAGCGTCGAGAACCGGCCCTACGGCACGGCCGAGGTCGTGCTCGGCGAGATGCTCTATCCCGAGGGTCATCCGTATCACTGGCCGGTGATCGGCTACATGGACGACCTCTCGGCCGCCAGCTACGACGATGTCGTGGCGTTCTTCAAGAAGTACTACGCGCCGTCGAACGCCAGCCTGGTCGTCGCCGGCGATATCGATCTCGTCAAGACGCGCGCGCTGGTCGAGAAGTGGTTCAGCGACGTCAAGCCGGCCGCGCCGCCCGAGCCGATGACCATTCCCGGCGTCACGCTGACCGGCGTCCAGAAGAAGACGATCACCGACCACGTGCAGCTGCCGCGCCTGTATCTCGCGTGGCTGACGCCGCGCCATTTCGAGCCCGGCGACGCGGCGCTCGACATCGTCTCCGACGTGCTCGCCGGCGGCAAGAACTCGCGCCTCTACAAGCGGCTCGTCTACGACATGCAGATTGCGCAGGACGTCAACGCCTCGCAGCAGTCGCAGGCGCTGTCGTCGGCGTTTCAGATCACCGCGACAGCGCGACCGGGCCACACCATCGCCGAGCTGCAGAAGGTGATCGACGAGGAGATCGCTCAAGCTGCAGAATGAGCCGCCCACGTCGCACGAGCTGGAGCGATCGGTCAACACGATCGAGGCGTCGTTCTACAACCGCATGGAACGCGTCGGCGGGTTCGGCGGCAAGGCCGATCAGCTGAATGGCTACTACACGCGTGACGGGCGATCCGGATTTCTTCAACGAGGATCTGGCGCGGTATCGCGCGCTGTCCGCGTCGGACATCCGCGCCGCGGCGCAGCAGTTCCTGCCGCTCGACCGCCGCGTCGAGCTCATCGTCGAACCCGCGAAACCATAACCGTTATGAAACATCCATCCACGTTGGCTACGACCGCAAAGCTCTTTATCGCTGCAGGCGCAGTCGCCGCCGCCTTCTGCGTGAGCGTCGTCGCGCAGCAGGCGCCCGACCGCTCGCACCCGCCGCAGCCGGGGCCGCCAGCGGCGCTGAATCTGCCGCCGATTCACAAAGCCAAGCTCTCGAACGGTCTGCCGGTGTGGATCGTCGAGATGCACAAGGTGCCGGTCGCACAGGTCAACCTGCTGGTGTTCAGCGGCAGCGCCGACGATCCGCCAGGCAAGTACGGCGTCGCCAGCCTGGCCGCCGCGATGCTCGAGGAAGGCGCGGGATCGCGCTCGGCGCTCGAAATCGCGGACGCGGTCGACTATCTCGGCGCCGATCTCAGCGCCAGCAGCGCCACGGACTACTCCGCGGTCCGCCTGCACGTGCCGGTGGCGCGGCTCGCCGAGGCGCTGCCGATCATGGCCGACGTCGCGCTGCGGCCGTCGTTTCCCGAAAGACGAACTCGAGCGTCAGCGTCAGCAGCGGCTGACGAACCTGCTGCAGGGACGCGACGATCCGCCGACCATCGCCGCCGTCACCTTCGCTCGCGTGCTCTACGGCAAGGGTCACCGGTACGGCACGCCGACGATGGGCACCGGCGAAACGATCAAGACGTTCACGACCGACGATCTACGGAGCTTTTACGGCTCCGCGTTCCGTCCGGACAACGCCATGCTGCTCGTCGTCGGCGACATCACGGCCGACAAGGTGATGCCGATGCTCGAAGCGAGCTTCGGATCGTGGAAATCGGCGGGCAAAGGCGCGCCGGAAAAGCTGCCGCCGACCGAAGAGCCGGCCGCCCGTACGATTTATCTCGTCGACAAGCCCGGCGCGCCGCAGACGCAGGTCCGGATCGGCTGGATCGGCGTTCCGCGATCGACGCCCGATTATTTTCCGCTCACGGTCATGAACACGATTCTCGGCGGATCGTTCTCGTCGCGGCTGAACATGAACCTGCGCGAGCAGCACGGCTACACCTACGGCGCCAGCTCGAATTTCGACATGCGCGCGGGCGCAGGACCGTTCTTCGCGTCAGCCGGCGTGCAGACCGACAAGACCTCGGAGGCGCTCAAGGAGTTCTTCAACGAGCTGAACGGGATCCTGAAGCCGGTGCCGGCGGAAGAACTGGCGCGCGCGAAGAGCTACGTCGCGCTGCGCTTTCCCGGCGCCTTCGAAACGACCGGCGACATGTCGCGCCGCCTCGAGGACGCGCTCGTGTATCACCTGCCCGACGAGTACTTCTCGAAGTACGTCCAGAACATCCAGGCGGTCACCGCCGCGGACGTCCAGCGCGTCGCGCAGAAGTATGTGCAGCCGAACAGATTCGCAATCGTGATCGTCGGCGATCAGAAAGCGATTGAAGCCGGCGTCCGCGGCCTGAACCTCGGGACGATCAAGGTGATGAGCGTGGACGAAGTGTTCGGCCCGAAGCCCTGATCACGACGTGGAACGCAGAGCCCGGCGGGTCCGCAGGGATATCTCTGCTCGAACTCGTGGTTCAGGCGCCGGTCTTCGATCCTGACGCGACCAGCACGACGCCCGCAACCAGCGCGGCCACGCCGGCGATCGGCGCAATCGGCACGTTGTGATGCTTGTCGGCGTCCACTTTGACTGGCCCGATGTCCACCACGCGCTCCCGCGTCGTGTAGCTGAACCCGCCGACCGCCAGCGCGAGCACTCCGAGAACGATCAGAACCATGCCGATGAGCTTCATAACGCCTCCGGCCGATGGGCTGCACGAGTCGATCCACAGGTCGACGCACGCCTATTTTCAATGCCCTCAGTGCTTTGACGGAGGCACCCACGTGGGTGACCGGCTGAGCCTTCGGCGCGACACGCTCTGAAATGGAATCCGGACGGGCTGCATTGTGGACGTCGGTTTCACACCGTTCCTCATCTCACGTAGCGGCCGGCGTCAGCGGTGCCGAGGTCTGGCTGAAGGCAGACACTGCACCTGACAGGTCCGCCTGAAGGCGGACACTACACCGCGGAGTCGGGTAGAATCGCGGCGATTCTGAAGGAGCGATTCATGTCCGCTGTCCACCCCTCTCGTCTCGCCACCGTCTTCGCCTTCCTGCTGGCTCCGGCGCTGCTCGCGCAGGTGCAGGTGCCGTCAGCGGCCGATCCGGCCCGCTATGTGCTGCCGCCGAAGGAGGTCGTTGACGTGTTCGACGCCGACTTCCTGCCGCAGACGACGGTGAGCCCGAACAAGCAGATCGTGGCGATGATCAAGTCGCGCTCCTATCCGACGATCGCCGAGCTGGCGCAGCCGATGCTGCGGCTGGCGGGCGAGCGCGTGAATCCGAAAACCAACGGTCCACACCGGGCGTCCGGCCTGCCGGGCACCGGCATCTACTCGATCACGCTGAAGAAGATCAGCGACGGCGCCGAAGTCGCGGTGACGATGCCGCCGCAGGCGAAGGTGTCGAACGTCAAGTTCTCGCCCGACGGGTCTCACCTTGCGTTCCTGAATACGAAGGACACCGCCGTCGAACTCTGGATCGCCGACGGTCTGACCGGCGCCGCGAAAGCCGTCATTACCGGCGCCGATCGCATCAACGCCACACGCGACGATCCGTGCGACTGGCTGCGCGACAACAAGACGATGGTCTGCGAGCTGGTGCCGGCCGGCCGCGGACCGGCGCCGGCGGAACCGACGGTGCCGTCGGGACCGAACGTGCAGGAGAACTACGGCAAGGCCGCGCCCGCGCCGACCTACGAAGATCTCCTCAAGACGGTCTACGACGACACGCTGTTCACCTACTACTTCACCAGTCAACTGACCGCCATCGACATCACGACCGGAAGCAAGACGCCGATCGGCAAGCCCGCGATCTTCGGCAATGTGACGCCGTCGCCAAGCGGTCAGTACCTGCTGGTCACCGCCATCAGGAAGCCGTACTCGCACACGGTGCCGATCAACGGCTTCCCGCAGGACGTGCAGATCCTGACGCGGACCGGAGAGGTCGCCAAGACCATCGCCGATCTGCCGTCGCGCGAGGGAACGCCGCTGACAGGCGTCGAGCCGGGACCCCGCTCGTACCAGTGGCGCGCCGACCAGCCGGCGACAGTCCTCTGGGTCGAGGCGCTCGATGGCGGTGATCCCAAGACCAGGGTCCCATTCCGCGATCACGTCGTCGCGCTCGCGGCGCCATTCACTGCGCAAGCGGTCGAGGTCGCGAAGACGGAGTGGCGCTACGGCGGCATCGCGTATACCGACACCGGCATCGCGCTCTTGAACGAAAACGATCGCGCCAGCCGTCACACGCGCGCGTGGATCCTCGAACCTGGCGTGGCGCCGCGCCAGGTCTGGGATCGCAAACAGGACGCGGCCTACGACGACCCCGGCACCCCGGTCCGGCGCCGCGCCAGCGGCGCAGGCGGCGGTGGCGGAGGACGCGGTGGCGGTGGCGGCGCGATCATCCAGAACGGCGACTACATCTACTTCACCGGCACCGGCGCGTCGGCCGAAGGCGACCGGCCATTCCTCAACCGCTTGAACCTCAAGACGCTCAAAACCGAGACCGTCTTCCGCTCCTCGTCCGAATCGCTCGAATCGTTCATCGCGCCGCTCAACGACGAGATGACACGGTTCGTGACGCGCTACGAAACGCAGAAGGAGGCGCCGAACTATTTCGCGCGCGACGCCGGCAGCGACGCGAAGCGCGCGATCACGCAGTTTCACGATCCGCAGCCTGGCGTGCGCGGCATCCTGCGGCAGTACGTCACCTACAAGCGCGCCGACGGCGTCACCCTGTCGGGCACTCTGTACCTGCCGCCCGGCTACAAGCAGGGCACCAAGGTCCCGGTGATCATGTGGGCCTACCCGCGCGAGTTCGGCGACGCCGACTCGGCGAGCCAGGTCACGGGATCGCCGAATTCATTTACCGTGATTCGCGGTTCGTCACACTTGTTCCTGCTGCTGTCGGGCTACGCGATTTTCGACAACCCGACGATGCCGATCATCGGACCGGGGGAAACGGCGAACGACACCTACGTTGAGCAGCTGGTCTCGAGCGCGCAGGCGGCGGTGGACAAGGTGGTCGAGATGGGCGTCGCCGATCGCGATCGCATCGGCGTCGGCGGTCACAGCTACGGCGGCTTCATGACCGCGAATCTGCTCGCGCATTCGCGGCTGTTCCGCGCCGGCTTCGCCGAGAGCGGCGCCTACAACCGATCGCTGACGCCGTTCGGCTTCCAGAGCGAGCGCCGCACGTTCTGGGAAGTACCGGATCTCTACGCGAAGATGTCGCCGTTCTGGTATGCGGACCACATCAAGGATCCGATCCTGCTGATGCACGGCGAGCAGGACGACAACACCGGCACGTTTCCGATCAACTCGGAGCGGTTGTTCGCGGCGCTCAAGGGCTTCGGCGCGACCGTCCGCCTGGTGATGCTGCCGGACGAGGCGCACGGGTACGCTGCGCGCGAAACGCTATTGCACGTGCTGGCCGAGCGGCTGAACTGGTTCGACAAGTACGTCAAGAACGCACCGCCGAAGACGACAAGCACCGCCGCGCAGCAGTAGGCGGCATTTCGTATCACGAAGACACGAAGATCACGAACCGCACGAAGACTCTCTGTATCGGGACTGACGGATCACGACGTTTGAACGCAGAGCTCGCGGAACTCGCTGAGAATTCAGGTGAAGAAGAGAATTTCTGCGGTCGCTGCGGTCTCTGCGGTCTCTGCGTTGATCGTCGGTGGCACACCGCTACGAAGCTCTCACTAACCCGGGAATCTGGTCGAAGCCGGCGTCGAAGCTCATGATGCGCTTCACGCCGTGTTGCTGCATGGTGGCGACGTGGATCGCGTCGCGCGCGGACAGGCGGCTGTAGGCGAGCACGAGAGACTTGGCGCGGTCGACTGCCGTCAGGTCCACCGGAAACACGTCATCCACGATCGCCGACATCGCGTCGAACGCGTCCTGAATCGCTTCGCGCCGATCGATTGCCGTGTAGCGGTGAAGGATTTCCTGCAGGACTTCAGCGTCGGTGACCAGCCGCTCGCCGGCGGCGGCAGCCTGCTCGAGCAGCCGTGCGGCGTCCTGCTTGCGCGGATGCGCGGCACCCACCAGATACATCGGGACGTTGGCGTCGATGAAGATCACGACTGGGCGGGATCGAGATAGCCGCGCTCGATCTCGGCGTTCATCTGATCGAGGTCCGCCGTCGGGTGAGCGAACTTCATCGCCGCCCGAATCGCCGCGATCTTCTCGTGTGAATCCCGCGATGAGCGTGCCTGACGCGCGCTACGAAGCGTCCGCCGGACCCACTCCGCTACGGTCAACCGCTGGCTGCGGGCCGTCCGGCGGATCTCCTTCCACTCGGCCTCATCGACGAGCACCTGCATACGCTTAGTCACGTCATGAGTTTAATTGACTCATGTAGATGAGTCAATCGGCAAAATGCAGGTATCACGAAGATACGAAGATGACGAGGCACCCGACGGCGTTGGTTCAGCACCGGCAATCACGACGTTGGAACGCAGAGCGCGCGGAGCTCGCCGAGACATTCCAGATGGGAGAAGAACCTCAGCGGTCTCTGCGGTCTCTGCGTTGATCGTCGCGGAGCGGTCCGAACTCTGATTGGTCTCGTGAACTCCGTCGCCTTGTGACTTCGTGACGAAGTGCGACGCCTACTTACCTGGCCGCAGTTCCTGCGAGAAACCGACCGCGTTCATGTCGCGGAACACCGGCGTATTCGGCGGCAGCAGCGCCGGGTTGTTGAAGTTGATGTCGAACGAGTAGTTTCTGGTCGGCGCGCCGTACACGGTGTTGCAGCACTTGAACGTGCCGACGGCCTGCCGGCTGTAGAAGAAGGTCGCGGTCGCGCCCATGTAGTTGACGGTCTGATCGCCGTTTTCGAGGAACCGCAGGAAGTTGTGCGCGCCGCCATCGGTGCCGAAGTCGCTCGACACGCCGGTGTAGTTGATCCAGGGGAACGCGGCATTCTTGCCGCCGATGATCGCCATGCGGTACCAGGTCTGGGTTCCCCGATTCCTGTTCGTCATCACATAGGGATTCACGAACGAGTTGGCATCGGACCAGCCGTTTGACAGCAGCGTCACGGCGTCAGCGATGACTGCCGTGGCCGCGTCTGGGCCGTTGAAGTCGCTGTTGCCGCCGTCGTTTGAGTTCCAGTCGCCCTGCACGTAGACCGGGTTTTCGGCCACGACCGTCAGGCCGGTCACGCCGAGACCCACGATGTCGTTCCCGTTGATCAACTTCAGCGCATGGCGAAAGAAGATCGATCGATTCACCATGGCGAAGCCGGGGCTCGACACCTGAAACGGTGGATTGAATACGGCACCACTATCGAGCGGGCTGACGGCGCCAGGAGGAACAGCTCCGTAAACGCCGTTGTAGCTCGGATGACCACCATACGCTTCGAGCGTGCCGTTGGCGTTCACGTCCTCGCCCGCATCCAGAATGCCGTTCGGCGCTCCCGACGCGGCGTTATTCGGATTGACGAAGTCTTCCCAGCCCAACTCGCCTGACTCGGTGTTGTCTGCCTTGCGGTTGTTGCGACGGTCGGAGAAGTAGACCGTGAAGCCGCCAGTGTCTTTCTTACTATTGGCGCCGGTGCCGGCAGCATACGGAGCGGCCGCCGTGAACCACTTTGCCAGATTCTGAACGTCGATGGCGATGTAGTAGATCACCCCGTTGATATAGATCTGTCCGTTGGCAGGCGCGGTGTCCCGCAGCAGACCCTCGCGGGTGTCGAACAACGAATTGGGCCAGTAGTCGGACGCGTTCGTGCTTCCGGCGTAGTTGCAGCCGCCGCCGTTCTGCGGAGTCGCTGCATCGAGGCCGCCGTTGTCACGCAGCCGCTGGATCCGCAGGATCGCGGCGGGCGTCGGATCGGTGCAAGGCGATCCGGTCTGGTTTGGCGCGGCGATTCCGTAGCTCAGGATTTCGGCGGTGATGTCGGTCCAGGCGCTGGTCGGATCCTGACGCTCGATCTTGATGAATCCACCAATCGTCGCGGTCTGCGCCGCGGAGAGAGCGTCGGTGTACAGCACCGTGTTGCTGGCAACCGCCGGCAGGCTGGCCGCCCCGTTCGAAGCGGCGCATCCGGTAACGGATGTCGCGGTATATCCCAGACATTGGACCAGGATCTGGCTCGTCGCACCCGTGGGTGTTAGGAAGAACCATGTCTGCGCAAACGGCGCCGTCTTGTCCACGGTGATGGTCGTGCTGCTGTTCGCCCAGTTCGCCGTGGTGTTGGCGGTCGGGGTCGTGAAGTTCACCGCCTGCGCCGCCGTCGTCACGACCAGCGGTGACGCCCAGGCTCCTGTGTTCCACGCGAGACCAGTTGCAGGATTGACGCATCCAGTGAAGGTCGTGGTCGTCATGCCCGTGCAGTTGACGGTTCGAGTGACGCCGCCTTTGGTGACAGACAACGTAGGCACCTGGAATGATGCCGGAAGGCCGGTCACGTTCAATGACGTCCAGCCGGCTGCAGTAGCCCCGTTGGTCTTGAATGTCGTCGGCAGCGGACCAGGAGTTCTGGCGATCGGTGCCCGGACGCCCGACGGCGGCGCCGTCATCGCAGCCGGCGGCGTCGTGTTCCAATTCGAGTCGGTCGCGTTCGTGCCGAGCGAGATCGGCTGGGTAGCAGTCACGGTCGGCAAGCTGGTGATGTCCGCGGCCGTGTCGGATAACAGAATCCTGATGCTCGCCTTGCTGAACAATCGCTCGTTGTAGAGCACCGCATTGGTCGTGTTCTCGCCAACCGGCGGCCGGCGAATCAGGTCGGGATTGGTTCCACCAACCGTCAGCAGCGGCAGGTTCAGCGCCTTGGCGCCAGTCCGTCCGTTGCGAATCCAGCTGTTGTAAGCGCTCAGCGACACGTTCTGCCAGATCGGATCGTTCAACGCCGAACCCACGCCATCGACGACGCTGCCTTCGGTGCGGTCGAGATTACGGAACGACGTGGAGCTACTGGCCATGCTGACGGTGGCAGTGTGCGTGGCAGGGCCGGTGTCGATCGACACGCCGTTCTGCATCTGCTGCCGGACGATTTCCTTGACCGCAGTCACCTTACCCGAAAGCGTCAGCGTGCCGCCTCCCTGAGACAGGAACAGGTTGCCATTGGTGTGCACGCGGCCGCCGAAGTTGAAGTTCGAGCCGGCGAAGAACGACAGGTCGACGTCCGAGAACGTGCCGAACTGGAAGACCGGGATCGCCGACGCTTCAATCGTCCGCGACAGGTGCACTTCGCCGCCGGTGCTGGTCCTGGCGGTGACGTCAATCTGATACGGCGTCTGCAATGCCGTCAGCCCTGCGTACGGTCCGACCAGGATGATGTTCGAGGCGATGTTGGTCGGATTGCCCGAGGCATCGGCGCAGAAGGTGAGGTTGTAGCCGTTGGTGCCGATCGTCTTCGGCGGCCAGGTCGGGCAGCTGTTCAACGAGCTTCCCGGCAGCGGGGCGGGCGCCGACGTGGCCGCATAGCTCACTCCGGCAATCACCGGCACACTGGTGGTCTGCACCAGCGCCGCGACCTGCGTGCCGGTGGGCGCCACGTTCGACAGAAACGTGTTGCCCAGGTCGGTGGTCAGCTTTTCGATGCCGCCGCTGGCGGCGTAGAACGCCTGGCCGCGATCGCGGTCGATGAAGCGAAACCGCTGGTCGCTGATGACAATCGTCGTGAAGCCGACCAGCAGCGCCGAAATCAGCATCAGCACGAGCAGCGTCGTGATCATGGCGATGCCGCGTTCATTCGAAATGCGCATGGCGTGTCTTCCGTCCTCTTACTGGATGTCGCCGGTGGTCTTGTACTTGTCGACGCTGGCCAGGCTGCGCACGTCCACCGCGGTGGAAATGTGGTTGCGCACGTAATCCTGGGTCGGCTTGGAAATCTGCTCGGAACGGACGCCGACGTGCACGTTCACCTTCCGGATCTGGTTCGAGTTGTAGGTGATGGGCGGGGTTCGCGTGTTGTCGGTCCACGGCAGCGACGGTACCGCCGCCGGATTCACCGCGCCGTCGACGAGGTCGTAGGTGAGATCCAGGTCCTCGACCACGCCGGCGAGGGCGGTCGGCGGAAACATGTTGATCTGGCGCGTCAGCCGAGGTGTGCCCGGCGTCGTCGTGTTGTCAACGTAGTAGGTAACCATCATCGCCCGGAACAGCGTCACCGGCGTCGCGAAACAGGTTTGCGTGGAGGGCGCGACCGCGGCCGGACAGGTGCCGTTGGTGTTCATCCCGCCGACGGTTCCCATCGGCCAGTTGGGCGGATTGCAGGCCTGGTTGAAGTGAAACGGGTCGTTGGCGTTGTCCTCGAACTTGATGAAGTCCGCGCCGACCGCGGTCACCGTCAGCAGCGCGTTGGTCTGCCCCTTGACCAGCACCAGATCGCCGACCTGCAGCGGCTGGGTATCGTTGACGGTGTCCTTCACCAGCCACGGAGAGTCGGTCGGAAGGGTAATCGACTTGCCGTCGGCGGCAATCATGCCCTCGAACTTTGGATTGCGGGAGACCGTCGGCTGGGCGCTGATCGACGGCGTGAACTCGTCCACCGTCATGATGGTGACGACATCGGTCGAGGAGCTCTTGATGCTCGGCCCCTGCTGGTAACCAGTGGTGATACTCGGCAGGTTCAGCGTCGATTGAACCGTGGCGCCGGTCTCGTCGGTGTTGACCTGAACCGTGTTGAAGAATCCGGCGGTCGGTCCAGGGCGGACAAACTTCTGAGCGCCGCCGCACGTGGGCAGAGCGACGCCCTCGGCGCCAAACACACGGCCGGCCATCATCAGATCGCGGATCAGCATGTTAGTACCGGCCCGGAGGTTCTGGGTCGAGTCGCCGAGCTGCGATGCGGCGTCGTTAATCTGGACCGCGTTCTTGAACGTGGTCAACACGGCACCGATCACCAGCAACAGGATGGTCGTCGCCACCAGCAGTTCGGTGATGGTAAAGCCGTCTTCCCGGGAAATCTTGCGCACGGCAGCCCTTATGAGTAAGCCGAGATGAACGACGTCAGGACGTAGCTGCGCTTGGTTCCGCCGTTCTGGAACGTGATGGTGACGACGATCGAGCGAAGCTCGCCGTTCTCGCCGGCCACGTCGCGGATCATGATTTCGCGCGTGTAGCCGCCCAGCGTGACTATCTGGTCGTCGCTGGTGCCGATGATCTGATCGCGGCCCGGCAGCGTCGTTGTCTCCACCGCGCCATCGTCCGCGGTGTTGACGAGACCGTCGTCGCCGGCCACCTTCAGCGGCTGCGGGCCGTCGATGAAGATGCCGCCGTCTGCGGCGGCGCCGTTCACATTGCGGATCTGCGACCACGCCAGTTTGTGGGAGTCGCGGGCACTGAAGACCGCTTCGATGGCCTGGGTAGCCTTCTGCGTCATCACGACGTCAGCCGGCGAGCTGTTGAGATTGGCCATGCCGGCGGTCAGCACGCCGGCCGCGCCGATCACGCCGGTCGCCAGCACGCCGAGCGCGATGACCGTCTCGGCGAGAGAGAAGCCTTTCGAGGAAGACAGCTGCATGGTTACACCGGTTTCCAATAGCCGGGAGCGGTTCCGCTGCCATCGAATCGATAGCCGCGGACGCGTCCGGTCGAGCCTTGTATCGTGATGGCACGCGCAGAAAGCACGCTGGTCGTAGAGTGGCCGGCGACGAAAACCTGGTTGGGAAAGGCGACGAAGATGGTGCCGTTGAGAATCGCCCCGTCCTGATTGACGAACGTCCCATCCGGCCTGAACTTCACCTCGGGCGGAGTTCCGGTCGCCGTCGGGAGACAAATCGCCGCCGTCGAGAGACAGAACGCATCCGGCGTGTCGGCCAGATTGGAGACCGTGGTGATTTGCAGACCGCCCTCCATCGGAATCGCCGAGAGAGTGGTCAGTGTGGGACCGGGCACTTCTTCGCGCAGAATCGACACGGTATTCCCGTTGGTGAAGGTCACGCGCATGTTCTTCCGCTGCGTGATCGCCAGCTCGCGCGCGGTGTTCAACTGTGACAACACCACGCGCATCGCACCATCGCCGAGCGCCGCTGGACGCGCCCCGCCGATGCTGACTACCGCCATGCTCCCCAACACGCCGAGGATGCCGAGCGTGAACATCATCTCGATCAGGCTGTAGCCCGCATCGTGCGAGCGGCGCCTGTGAACTCTGGTCATCAGCCCGGGTAGCGCAAGGGACACGCCGCTACCGTCGAGGCCACTTAACCCACTTCTCGCCGGGGCTTTACGGGTGAATTTATGGGAATTTTCAGCGGGTATCGAAAGCCGCGGAGTGTTCCGAATCGGAACGCGGAGCGACAAAACTGATAGTCATGCCGACCGCAACGACCACCACGGCGCCGATGACGTTGTGCCAGAGAAAGGCGATCCACGGCAGCTCGAAGGCGACGGTCAGGACGACGACCATCCCGGAAATCAGGCCCCAGAACGCGCCGGCGGCCGTCGCGCGTCTGGTCAGGATGGCCAGGATGAAGACGCCGAGCAGCGATCCGTAGAAGAACGAACCGTACCGGTTCACGACCTCGATGAGCGAACCCTGGTTCGCGGCGTACATCGCGACGACGCACGCGAAGAGTCCCCAGAAAGCGGTGGCCAGCTTCGACGCCAGCAGGTAGTGCGCGTCGGTCGCGTCCGTCACGAAATGACGGCGATAGAAGTCGATGATCGTCGCGGTGGCGAGCGCGTTCAGCTCGCCGCCGCTGGCCGACATCGCCGCCGCGAAGATCGCGGCGATCATCAACCCGACCAGGCCGATCGGCATGTGCGTGGTGATGAAGGTCGGGAAGACGTAGTTGACGTCGTTGTAGCGGTCGTCGCCGGTCGCCTGGCGTGACGACGCCGGCGGCCTCTGCGCGGATATCCTTGACCCGCGCCTCGCTCGCGAGAAACGCCTCGCGGTCATCGCGGGTGGCCGCGTCGCGCCGCGTCGCGATTTCCCGATCGAAGGACTGCTGCAGCGCCGCATACTCGCGCGCCCTGAGGTCCGGCGGCAATCTCCGCGTCGTGGACGCGGTTGAACAGCATCGGCGGCGTCTGGAACAGATAGAACACGAACACCAGCACGCCGGCGACGAGAATCAGCAGCTGCAGCGGAATCTTCACGTACGCGCTCATCATCAGCGACTGGCGCGCTTCGTCGATCGACTTCGCGCGTCAGGTAGCGCTGCACCTGGCTCTGGTCGCAGCCGAAGTACGACAGCATCAGGAACAGACCGCCGATCATGCCGGACCAGAAGGTGTAGGTCTCGCGTGAGATTGAAGCGGAAATCGATCGCCTGCAGCCGCCCGGTCGCGCCGGCGAGGTGAATCGCCTGTCCGAAACTGACGTGCTGCAGGATGCCGTACAGAAGAATCGCGACCGCGGCGCTGCATCCCGCCGACGACGATGAACATCTGCTTGACGTCGGTCCAGGCCACCGCCTGCACGCCGCCGATCGTGGTGTAGGCGATCATCGGCACGCAGATCGCCAGGACCGTCACCGGCAGCGTCCAGCCGAGAATCGTGGACATCACCACCGCCGGCGCCGCCAGCGTGACGCCGAGCGACATCGCCCGCCCGACCAGGAACAGGAAGCTCGCGAGCGATCGCGTTCGCGCGTCGAAGCGTCGCTCGAGGTATTCGTACGCGGTGTAGACGCGGGCGCGCGGTGAAGAACGGCACCACCGTCAGCGACAGGATGACCATCGCCAGCGGCAGGCCGAGATAGTTCTGGATGAAGCGGAGACCGGTCGAATACGCCAGACCGGTCGTGCCGACGATCGTGACGGCGCTCATCTGCGTCGCCATCACCGACAGGCCGACCGCCCACCACGGCAGCGATCGGTTCGCCAGCAGGTAGCCGTCGATCTTGTCGGTGTGCTTCGATCGGCGCAGGCCGTCGATGATGATCCAGCCGACGTAGGCGACGACGACGAACCAGTCGAAGGGGCGCATGGACTAGGGGCTGGGGGCCGGAGGTCGGGAGCTCGACACCAGCGGCTGGGGACCTGGCGCCAGGGGCTGGCGCATCACCGCCGGAGCCGCGCTCACGAAAACATCCGGCCGAAGATCCAGAGCGCCACCACGATGACGGCTTCGAGCACCAGCACCTGGATGTAGGTGGAGGTCATCGGCGTGTCGCGCTCGACGTTCACAGCGCCGCGCTCCTCGCGGCGAGCGACCGCTCGGCCTCTCGAAGCGATTCGGTCGCGACACGTCCACCACTGTTCATCGGCGGCGAGCTGTTGCCGCGAGACGGCGGCCGCGCGCGCGGTTTCGTCCGGCGCCGGACCGCCGAGGGTCCGGCGGACGTCGACGAAGTGGCGGGGGCTCAGAATCTTCGCGAGCGCCTGCTCGGAATATCCAAGCGCGACACCGAGCACGTCGGTGGACACCGCGTCGAGCTGTTCCGACAGCGGACGGCCGGGCGCCGACTCGCAGCCCTGCGATCAGACGCGCGGAGATCGTGTGCGCGGCCTTGAACGGCAGCCCGTGATCGCGCACCAGCGTGTCCGCCAGCTCCGTCAACGTCGTCCAGCCGGCGCCGGCGCAGCGCTTCGAGCCGGCCCGCATCGAACTCGCGCGTCGTCATCGTCGCCGCCACGAGGTTGACGGCACGGGTCGCATCGCGGAACATCGCGAACACCAGCGGCTGCAGATCGTCCTCGGTGTCGACGATGTCGCCGAAGGGCGTGTTGTGCGCGCAGAGCACGATCGCCTGGGCCTGGCCGAGCGCCTTGCTGCCGATGGCGCGAGCGTGCTCGATCGCGACCGGGTTTCGCTTCTGCGGCATGATGCTGCTGCCCTGCACGAAGCCGTCGCCGAAGCGCACGTAGCCGACCTCGCCAGTCGACCAGAACAGCAGGTCCTGGACGAACCGGCCGTGGCCGGTCAGCAGCACCGCAGTGGCCGAGACGCTCTCGAGCAGGTAGTCCACGGTGGCGATGCTGCCGTAGGTGTTGCCGGTCGGACCGCTGAAGCCGAGCAGATCCGACGTCAGCTGGCGGTCGATCGGGAATCCGGTGCCGGTGATCGCGCACGCGCCCAGCGGATTGCGGTTCGTGCTCTCGTAGGCGTGCCTGAGGCGCGTGCCGTCGCGCTCGAGCTGTTCGATCACGGCGAGCAGGTAGTGCGCGACCGTTGACGGCTGGGCGCGCTGCGTGTGCGTGTGCAGCGCGAGGATGGTGTCGCGATGCCGCTCCGCGACATCGAGCAGCGAACGGCGCATCGCGAAGGTGGCGGTCAGCAGGCCGAGGATGAATTCGCGCTGGCGCATCCGGTACATCGTCATGTCGATGTCGTTGCGGGAGCGGGCGGTGTGCAGCCGGCCGGCGACATCCTCGCCGCAAGCCTGGACGATCAGGCGATCGATGTAGAAGAAGAGATCTTCGTAGGTGCCGTCGTATTTGACCGACCGCACCTCGTCCTGGGAGATGCCGTCGAGCGCGACCCGCAGCGTGTGCGCGTCGGCGCCCGAAACGATTCCCTCGCGACTCGAGCATCACCAGGTGGGCGTAGTGAATCGCCATCAGCGGCGACGAGCAGCAGTTGCTTGGCGTCCTCGAAATTTTCGTTCAGGACATAGGTGACGTACTCGGGGGCGAAGCGCATCACTGAAAGTATATCCGGACCTATAATCGGCGAATGAAATACGCGACCCTGCTCGCCATGCTTGGCGCCGGCGTTCTCAGCGCGCAATCCGGTCCGAACGACGCCCGGGCACGCGAGATCTTCAAGCAGCTGATCGAAATCAACACCACCGACACACCGGCCGGCAACGTGACGACCGCCGCTGAAGCCGTGGCGACGCGATTGAAAGCGGCCGGCTTCGCCGCGGCCGACGTCCAGGTGCTCGGACCGGATCCACGCAAGGGCAACCTGGTGGCGCGCTACCGCGGTACCGGCGTCCGGCGGCCAATTCTGCTCCTCGCCCATCTCGACGTCGTCGAGGCGAAACGCGAGGACTGGTCGATGGACCCGTTCGTGTTCGCCGAGAAGGACGGCTTCTTCTATGGGCGCGGCACCACCGACGACAAGGCGATGGCCTCGCAATTCGTCGCGAACCTGATCCGACTCAAGGAGGAACACTTCGTCCCCGATCGCGACCTGATTCTCGCGCTGACCGCCGACGAGGAAGGCGGCACATTCAACGGCGCGGAATGGCTGGTGCAGAAACACAAGGACCTGATCGAGGCCGACTTCGCCATCAACGAAGGCGGCGGCGGCAACATTCGAAAAGGCAAGTACCTCACCAACGAAGTCCAGGCCAGCGAGAAGGTCTACCAGGATTTCCACCTCGAGGTGACCAACAAGGGCGGCCACAGTTCGCTGCCGGTCAAGGACAACGCGATCTATCACCTTTCCGCCGGGCTGACGCGGCTGTCGGCGTACGAATTTCCGATGAAGCTGAACGAGGTGACGCGCGCCTACTTCGAGCGGAGTGCGGCGGTCGAAAGCGACCCGAAGGTTGCGGCGGACATGCGCGCGGTCGCACGCGAAACGCCGGATCCAGCCGCGGTCGCTCGTCTCTCGGCGCTGCTGCCCTATTACAACTCGATGATGCGGACCACTTGTGTGGCAACGCGGCTGCTGGGCGGCCACGCGCAGAACGCATTGCCTCAGCTGGCGACGGCGAACGTCAACTGCCGGATCCTGCCGGGCGAATCACCGGTCGCGGTGAAGGACAAGCTCAACGACGTGCTCGCGGATCCGGCAATCAAAGTCGAATTCGTGGACGAAGCGCACCCCAGCAAACCGTCGCCGCTGCGACCGGAAGTGATGGGCATCATCGAGTCGCTCACAAAGGAAATGTACCCGGGTGTGGTGGTCGTGCCGGTCATGAGCACGGGCGCCACCGATGGCCTGTACATGCGAAACGGAGAGATTCCCACCTACGGCGTCGACGGCACCTTCGGCGATATCGACGATGTGCGCGCGCACGGACGGGACGAACGGATCGGCGTGAAGCAGTATTTCGAGGGGCTGGAATTCCAGTACCGGCTGATCAAGGCGCTGGCGAAATAAAAATCTTACTTCGTGCCTTTCGTACTCTTGACGACCGGATTGCCGGCTTTCACCCACTCATTCCAGCCGCCGCGGAGCGCCTGCACGCTCTTCACGCCCCGCGCCTGCAGCATCAGCGCGGCACGGGCGGCCGTCGCTTCGTCGCTGCATGCGCAGTAGGTCACGACCGGCTTCCTCGTCTTGATCAACTGCGCGACGACCGTCTCGGCCTCGTCCGGCCAGGTCAGGCTGCCTTCGAGGGGAAGCAACAAGGCGCCGCGGATGTGGCCTTCGGCAAAGGTCTCGGCACGACGGGTGTCCACGATCACGACGTTATGTGCGGCGATAAGCTTCTTGAACGCCTGTTGCGTGATCCGCGGCGCGTCGATCGCATCGGCGTTCTGCGCGGCAGTTGCGGTGGGGAACAGCGCGAGCATCAGGCTCGCCGTCACAAGCAGCGTTCGCATCCATCTAATATAGCGCCATGACCAGCCATACCATTCACGCGCGGCGCCCGCGGGGTGAATGGTCGGTACCGGCGATGGTGCGTGACACGGATGTGGTGGCGTCATTTCTCGAGGACGCCGCCCACTTTCGCGGCGGCCATGCGATCGGCGTCGCAACGCCGACATCGGAAGCGGCAGTCGCGGCGCTCCTGGCAGCGTCGGCGACGGTCTTGCCGGTGGGCGCACAATCGTCGCTGACCGGCGGCGCCACACCGGACGGCGGCGTCGTCTTGAGCACCTCGCGGCTCAACCGGATCGTCGACATCGGTCCGGATTGGATCCGCGTGCAGCCCGGGGTGACGCTGACCGACCTCGACAGTGCGCTGGAGCGGGTTGGCGGTCACTATCCGCCGACCCCGACCTTCACCGGCGCGTTCGTGGGCGGCATCGTCGCCACCAACGCCGCGGGCGCATCGACCTTCAAGCACGGCAGCACGCGTCAGTGGATCGAGGCTGTCAGCGTCGTGCTGGCCAGCGGCGACGTGCTCGACATCGAGCGCGGCCGTACGCGCGCCGTCGACGGGCACTTCGACCTGGTGCTGGCCAATCGCGTCGCTCGCGTGCGCGTGCCGACGTATCGAATGCCGGACGTTTCGAAGCTGTCGGCGGGATACTTCGCCGCGCCGGACATGGACCTCATCGATCTGTTCATCGGATCGGAGGGCACGCTCGGGGTGATCACCGGGATCACCCTGCGGATACAGCCGGCCCGTCCTGCGATGTGCCTGGCCTTCGTGCCGTTCGCGGACCGCAGCGCGGCGCTTACATTCGTCCGGCGGCTGCGGGACGAAGCCATCGCCACCTGGCGGACGAAGGACGCCTCGGGGCTCGACGTCGCCGCGATCGAGCACATGGACGCACGTTGCCTCGAGTTGCTGCGCGAGGACGGTGCCGATCGGCAGTACGGCGTGAGCATTCCGACCGGTACGAGCATGGCGCTGCTGGTGACCCTCGAGCTACCCCCAGGAACGACCGCTGCGCAGTCGTTCGAGGAGATCGGTCGATACCGCGACGCGGATGTGGCTGACTCTCCGCTGGTCCGCTTCTGCCGCATGCTGGACGAGGCCGGCGTCGTGGATGCCGTCGAAATTGCCGTGCCAGGCGATCCGTCGCGCGCCTCGCAACTGCTGGCGCTGCGCGAGGCCGTTCCGGCCGGCGTCAACGCCCGCGTCGGCCGCGCCAGGATGGCGATCGATTCACGGATCGCGAAGACGGCGGCCGACATGATCGTTCCCTTCGATCGGCTCGACGAGCTCCTCACGATCTACGACCGGGAATTTCGCCGCCGCGGCCTCGACGCCGCAGTATGGGGACACATCTCCGACGGCAACCTGCATCCGAACGTGATCCCCCGATCGATGGCCGACGTCGAGTCCGGCCGCGAGGCGATTCTCGGATTCGGTGGCGACGCCATCCGGCTCGGCGGGTCGCCGCTCGCCGAGCACGGCGTCGGGCGCAACTCGATCAAGCAACGGCTCCTGGTCGATCTCTACGGCGTGGAGGGCGTCAACCAGATGCGCGAGGTAAAGCGAACCCTGGACCCGGACTTCAAGCTTGCTCCTGGTGTACTGTTTTCGAAGGAATGAGGCGCGCACTCCTCTGGGCGTTTGTGTTCGTGATGACCGTGGTCCCGGCCGCGAGCGGTGTCTGCGGAATCGGCTGCGAGCTTGACGCTCGAGGCGATGCTGCGCGTGCTGCCGAGGTTGACCGGTCGGCGCCTCGCACGACGCCGGAATGCCCGCTCCACGCAGGACACAGCGCCGACCGATCCGTGCCCGCGGCACCGACTTCAACTCCCGGCCATTGTGGGCACGATCACTCCATCGCCCGCAACGGCGGCGCCCGATCCAGCGCGGACGCCCCACGTCCGATTGCGCCGGTGCTCGCACTCACCGCGAGCCCGCATGCCGTGGCGCTTCAGGCGAGGTCGTCGCGGCAGGGCCGCGGCGCCTTCTTCGGTCCACCGATTTCCGCCGCGCCCCGATTGCTCGTTCTCCGGATCTGATTTCCCGCCTGGCGCCGGCAGTGCCGGCGACACTCGACGTTCCTCATTTTCCAGCGTCCATGCAGGGCGGAGCGTGCTCTGCGGGGGAGAACCGTTCGTGCGCAGTCGTGTCGTGATTTTCTGGCTGATTGGTCTGACCGTTGCACCGGTTACGGCGCGCGCCCAGGACGATCCCTCGCCGTGGATGCTGATGTCCGACGGCGTGCTGTTCGCGACCTACAACCGTCAGGGCAGCGAACGCGGCGGCGACGAGTTCAAGTCCACGAACTGGTGGATGGGGATGGCCAGCCGCACGGCGGGTCCCGGGAAGCTGACACTGACCGGCATGCTGAGTCTCGATGCGTTGACCGCGACGTCTCATGGTTACCGCGAGATTTTTCAGGTCGGTGAGGTGTACCAGGGCGCCCCGTTGGTCGACTGGCAACATCCGCACGACTTCCTGATGCAGGCGTCGATCGCCTGGCGGGTGCCGATCGACTATCGCAGCGGGTTCACCATCGCCGGCGCGCCGGTCGGCGAAGCCGCCCTGGGACCGGTCGCCTACATGCATCGCGCATCGGCCGCCGACAACCCCACTGCGCCGCTTGCCCATCACACGCTCGACTCGACCCACATCTCGATGGGTGTCGTCACCGCGGGTCTCGATCACGGACCGTGGACCATCGAGGGCTCGCTCTTCAACGGAACGGAGCCGGACGAGAACCGCTGGGATCTCATGGACCCCGGTCCGCTCGACTCGTGGTCGGCTCGATTGTGGTACGAGCCGTCACCCGAAATGGCAGTTTCAGGTGTCACATGGCTTTCTGAAACATCCCGAAGCGCTCGAGCCCGGATCGATCCGCCGAACCACCGCTTCTGCGTCGTGGACGAAGCGACGGCCAACCGGTTTCACCGCCGCGACCTTCGCGTTCGGCCTGAATCAGAAGGAAGCCGGCGCCTACACCGCGTATCTGGCGGAGGCTGAGGAGCGGCGCGGACGAACTTCGATTTACGGCCGCTTCGAGTCGGTGGATACCGAGACCGCGCTGTTGACGAACGACGTCGCGCTCGAGGTCGGGCCGGGCCTGCCCCCGAGCAGGGTCAACGCGCTGACCCTTGGAGCGGTCCGCGACCTTGCGGTCGTGCGCGGCTTCGAATTCGGCGTCGGCGCCGATGTGCTGTTCTACGGCGTGCCCGACGGGCTCCGGCCTGAGTACGGAGACCATCCCGTCTCGGCGCACCTGTTCATTCGGGTGCGACCGCCAGCCGGCCATATGGGACGGATGTGGAACATGCGCATGGCCGGGCCGATGTGACTGTTGGTGCGAAGCGTGACGGTTGGTGCGAAACGTAGTGTCCGCCTTCAGGCGGACCGAACATCCACGCTACAACAACGCGGCCAGCCCGGCGAACATCAAGCCGGCAACAATCAGCCACAGGGGAAATCCGCCGGCCATTCCGGAGGAGACGCCCCGTTTCATGGCCCGGGCGTCGCCCGATGACATCGCGATGAGCGAACTCGCCACGTTGTTCTGCGCGACGAACGACAGCGCCAACGCCATCAGCAGCAGCGCCCATCCGAAGCCGAGCACGACGCGTGCGGCTACTCCGCTCGCCATCGCGTGATCGTGCAGCGTCGCCAGCGCCAGCGTCGCAATCCAGGTCGCAGCGGCGATGCCCGCCAGCAGGCGAAGCCGCGCGATTTCCCGCTCGCCGGCCTGACGCTGCAACTCGAGCATCATCGCCAGCTCGGCGCGCTGACGTTCGGCCCGCTCGCGTTCGTCGCGTTCGCGCAACAGCTGCAGACGCTCGCGCTCGATCTCGTCGCGCTCGCTGGACGCCACCGGCATCAGACCTTCCGTGCCGGCGGCCAGCGGCTGGGCCCGCGCGGAGAGGACGCGGATGCGCCGGCTGCGCAGCAGATCGATGACGCCGATCGCTCCGTCGATAATCTGCGGCCACGGCAGCGCCATCAGCGCGCTCCCAGCCAGCGCTCGCGGAACGAGCGCTGCGCCGCGGTCAGCGAGTCCACGGAGACCACTTCGACGTGCGGATCCTCGACCAGCGCGATCGTGGTCGTCTTCAGGACACCCGTACGATCGACGAACCCGACGCCGATCGTGTCGCCTGGCTTGTGCCGCTGGAGCACCGCCTGGACGTCGCCGTCGCTGGCGACTCGCTGGGCGTCGAGCGTCCTCAGCTCGTCGTCCTGATCGATGCCAGCGGTGTAGATCGGCCAGGTCGGCGC
Organism: uncultured Acidobacteriota bacterium; assembly: GCA_963711765.1. GTDB lineage: Bacteria > Acidobacteriota > Vicinamibacteria > Vicinamibacterales > CAVVIG01 > CAVQFC01. Next base: position 864,199 of record CAVQFC010000003.1, read on the forward strand.
CACCAGGTTGGCCACGTGGACGCCGCTGCGGACCTCGAGACGGAGATCGCCGAGCCAGGCGCGTCCGGCGTTGCGTTTGCGGACGATGAAGCCGGCGTGCGCCAGCAGCCGGCCGTAGTCGGCCACGTCATGGCCCTGAATGTAGCGCTCGAAAAATTCGCGCGCGAACGCCCGATCGCCGCTGACCTCGGCAAGCGTCGCCTCCGCGTCCACGATCGTGTACGGGTGATCGACGTACCCCTCGCGCCCGCCGCCGGGCTTCCCGTACTTGCGCCACATCGCCATCATGAAATCGTCGAGGGTGACCTTGCTGTCAGTTCGATCGCGCAGGGTCAGGTCGAGCGCCAGGGCGATGGCGCCGCCGTACGGGTAGTACGAAATCACCGTGTTCGACCAGTTGGTTCGATCGACGGTGCGGCCGCCGTCGATGAAGGGAGCCATCCGGCTCATTTCTTCGGCGCTGCGCACCAGGTGGCCCGAACTCTGCGCCACCGACTCGATCAGGCCGGCAAACGTTCGCCCGCTGCTCGCGATGTCCGTGAGCTGCGCCCGCTGCAGGACCAGCGGACCGTAGTACTGCGTGAACCCCTCCGCCAGCCACAGCTCGCCTGACATGTTGGCGCGATCGAAGTCGAACGGTTCGAGACCCTTCGGGCGGATGCGCTCGACGTTCCAGCAATGGAAGAACTCGTGTGCCACCGTGTCCAGCAGCCGCTCCCGCCCGTTGGCGATTGACTGCGACGCGGTGATCACCGTGCTGTTGCGGTGCTCCATGCCGTCGCCGCTCGCGTAGGGCAGGTAGTCGGCCAGGAACGTGTAGTAACCCGGCTCGTACTTCGGATACTCGCCGTAGATGGCGCCTTCCTGCCGCACGATCTTCTCGACGTCCCTGACGTACGCGTCGAGCTCGGCGTCGGTGCCGGTGTGGTGCAGCGAGAAGCGGAAAGTGCTGTCGTTGACCTTGAACGTGCGGATCGCCACCGGGCCCAACTGCGTCGGGCTGTCCATCAGGTACTGGAGATTCGGCGCCGTGAACTCGAACGGCGTCGATCCCGGATGCAGCTGCGTGGCCACCTGCCAGTGCAGGTTCGGCGGCGGGTCGAATGTCATCGTGATCGGACGATCGTCGAGGCCGTGCGCCCACATGATCGCCGCCGGCATGTTGATGTGGGCGTGCGTCGTGTCAACTGCCAGGTAGGTTCCGTCGACACGGTCGCCGTAGATTTTGTACTTCACGGTCAGCGTGCCGCCGTGGCCGGCGACATTCCAGCCATATGGATCGGGTCTGGTGGTGGCGAGCTCGCGACCGTCGCCGTCAAAGGCGCGCACGTCGTACACGTTCTTCGCGAAATCGTGCAGCGAGTATCTGCCCGGCGACGAACGGCTCATGCGAAGTTCGAGCGTTCCGGTCGGCAGCTCGGTGAAGGAGGCCTCGACCTGCATCCAGCGGTGTTCCGGCTCCGGGAACGACAGGCGATACCGAATCGGCGCGGCGGCGCGGAACGACGCCGACGCCGCCAGGAGGAGGACGCAGCAGAGGAATCGACGCATCGAGGCGATGCTAACACGCGCGCCGCGGCCGACGGCAGCCGCCGCGACCACGCCGGCGCCGCATCACGAATCCGGGCGCGATGGCGGCGTGAGCGGCGCCGCGATGAGGCGTTCGAGGTACGGCCAGATCGTATCGGCGATGGCGCGCGCGCCGTCCGCGTTGGGATGGATCTGATCGCGCTGCATCAGCCGCGGGTTGCCGATGACGTTCGCCAGCATGAAAGGCACCAGCGAGACCTGGTAACGGCGAGCGACCTCCACATAGGCGTTATGGAATGCGGTCGTATAGGCCCATCCGTGGATCGGCAGCGCCTCCATCCCGCACAACAACACCGCGATGGTCCTGGCTCGAGCCGCCTCGATGATGCCACCGAGGTTGGCGGTCAACTGCACGACCGGCACGCCTCGCAGTCCGTCATTCGCGCCGAGCGCCACAATCAGCACCCGAACGTCGCCGGTCAGCGCGAGATCGAGACGTCGACGCGCGTCGGCGGACGTCTCTCGAGACACCCCGGCATTCACGACCTCGTACGGGAATCCCGCTCGTCGCACTTTCCGATGGAGTTCAGCTGGATACGCGGCGGGCGAACCGATGCCGTGGCCCGACGTCAGGCTGTCGCCGAGGCAAACGATGCGGCGCATGGAGTGCTGGCGAGCGGCCGCCGCGGCCGCGTGAACCGCGGACGCCGCAACCACGCGCTCGGTTGATGGGTCATCACGCTGATTGTATAGTCACCGCGTGGGTCGTGCCGGCATCCTCGTCGCGTTGCTGATCGCCGCCGCTGCGTCTTCCGCAAGCGGACAGGAAGCGATCTATCTGGTTCGCCATGCCGAACGCGCCGGAACCGCCGCCGACTCGCCACTCTCGTCAGCCGGACAGGCGCGCGCACAGTCGCTCGCTTCCTGGCTGCGCGACGCCGGCATCACCAGGATCTACACCACCGATCTGCGGCGCACGATTCAGACCGCAGCGCCACTCGCCACCGCCATCAACGTGACCCCGACGGTCATCGCGGCCAGCGACACCGCGGCGCTGGTGGCGAGCGTTCGCGCCGCCGGCCCGCACGATCGTCTCCTCATCGTCGGTCATTCGAACACCGTGCCCGACGTGATTCGCGCACTCGGTGTCACCGCGCCAATCACCATCGCGGACAGTGAGTTCGACAATCTCTTCGTGGTGATTCCCCACGGCGGCGCGCCCCCGGTGATGCTCCGGTTCCGGTACTGATGGCGCGCGAACGTCTGCACGGCAGCCTGTCCACGGTCGAATACTTCACGTTCGGATTCGGCTCGATGATCGGCGTCGGCTGGCTCGTCCTGATGGACGACTGGCTGTCGCGAGGCGGACCCGGCGGCGGAATACTGGGATTCCTGCTTGGCGGACTGCTGCTGTTCCCAATCGCGCACACCTACGGTCGGCTGGTGAGCCGAATTCAGGATGCCGGCGCCGAGATCGCCTACACCGAAGGCGTGATGCCGTCGTTCGTCAGTTTCGGCGCCGGCTGGACGATGATCCTGTCGTACGCGATCGTCTGTCCGTGGGAGGCCGTCGCCACCGGCAATCTGCTGGCACGGGTGTTTCCGGCGCTGAACAGTTACCAGCTGTACGTCATCGGCGGCAGTCCGATTTACGCGCCGCGGCTCGCGGTCGGGCTCGCGCTGACCGCTCTGGTCGCAGGCGTCAACTACCGCGGCATCAAGCCGAGCGGGGTCTTTCAGGACGTGATGACGTTCGGCCTGCTCGCCACCTTCGCCATCTTCACCCTGCTCGGATTCGCGAAGGGAACGCCGGGCAACATGCTGCCGCTGTTTCCGCGGGCCGGCTCCGGCGGAATGTTCCTCTCGGTTTTTCTGGTGCTGCAAATCGTGCCGTACTTCATGACCGGATTCGAATCGGTCGCGAAAGGATCGGAAGAAGCCAAGGCGGGATTCGATCCGCGCAACTTCGCCACGGCGATCTACGCGGCGCTGACGGCCGGGTTTCTCTTCTACGTCATCATCATCGCGGTCGTGACCTACGTCTACCCGTGGCAGGACATCGTCTCGGGACACGTCCGCACCGAGGTCGCGTTCGAGCGGACGTTCGGCTCTCACGCAATCGCGCAGCTCATTTTGTTCGGCGCGTTCCTGTCGCTGCTCAAGATCTTCAACGGCAACTTCGTCGCGGCCACCCGGATGCTCTACGCCCTCGGCCGCCGCAACCTCGTCCACCCGTCGCTCGGCCGTGTCCACGCGGGCTTCGGTACGCCGGTCGTGGCGATCTCCCTCATGGCGGCGTTGACGGCCGCGGCGGCCATGTTCGGCGACGCTATTCTGGTGCCGGTCACCGAGGTCGGTTCGCTCGCGGTCGGCGTCGGCTGGCTGTCCGCCTGCGCGGCCTACCTGCTGCGGCGGCAGCCGCACGAAACGGCGACGATGGCCTGGGCCGGCGTGATGGTCAGCGTCGCCATCGTGTTGATGAAGATCGTTCCGATCGTGCCCGGCAGCTTCACGCAACCCGAGTGGATTGCGTTCGCCGGCTGGTCGGCATTCGGACTGGCGTTCTGGCTGCTGCGGCCCGGCCTCAATCACGAAGTCACGAAGGCCACGAAGTAGCACGAAAACATTTCTTACTTCGTGCGCTTCGCATTCTCCGTGTCTTCGCGCTGATCCTGTTCGAGGAAGTCTGCGAGCGCGTATTGAATGAACTCGTCCTGCGGTAGTCCACCGAGAATCTCGATGTCCTCGCTCGCTGCGGCGGAGTTGACGACCGTCTTTGGCACTCCGGTCACGCGATAGCTGCGCGCCAGATCCGGAAACGACGTCGCCTCGACTGCGAAGGCGGTGATGTTCGGGTTGGCGAACGCCATTTCGTTGACGAGGCGGACCGCGCGCGGGCAATGCGGACAGGTCGGCGTCGAGAACACGCGCATCGTGACCGGCGTGCCGACAGCCGACACCCGTTCGCGGTTCGCGTCCGTCAGATCGGAACCGTGCCCGCCGACCAGCAGGATCGCCTGCACCAGCGACACGAATTCGTAGCCGCTCGGCGCGCCGAGGAACCGGATCCTCGAGTCGTACACCTCGCCGCCCTCGGCGACGCCGAGCACGACCACCGCCGGCGCCCGATCGATCCCGTATGCGGCGGCCCGATCCTTGTCGATCAGCACGTTGGCTTCCTCGATCGTGATCCGATCGGACAACGGCGGCAGTTCGTCGAGAATCTGGCGCGCCTGCAGGCAGGTGTCGCAGTCGAACGTCTGCGTGAAGAACAGCAGACGAACCGGCGCGGTCATGTCCTCGAATGACTCGCGCAGTCTCTCCTGATCACCGGGGGCGATTAGCGGCATGGATCGATTGTGACAGGGCTGGAGGCCCAAGGCTAGACTCGCCCCCAGCCCCTATTTGAACAAGTCGTCGAACGCCTGTTTGGCGCTGTTGACTCGGACCGGAGGAGCCGCTGCTCGGTGGCGTGCTGGTCTGGCGCTCGATGGTCGTGCGCGCGCCGAACAAGGTGCAGTTGTTCTGCTCGTCCTTCGGCGCCACGCGCGCCGACAGCTTCGCGGCCTGCGTGCACTCCCAGCGCTCGCTCGTGTCGAACGACACGCACTGGATACAGCTGTGAATCGCGACTCCGCATTTCGAACAGCGCGCGTCGGTCTCGACCGGCACCGCCAGCCGGTTGCCGCAGCGCGTGCAGCGGAATACCTCGTGCGCGGCCATCAGGTTCGGGGTTTTCGGTCCAGCGGGATCCTGCAGCAGCCGTCCCGGCGCGCGCTCCTGCGGCGGTTGCGGCGCGGCCGGCCCTTTCGGGCCGCGCGTCCTCGGCTCGTCCTGATATCCGCGCTGGCGGTACTTGCGATCGTCACTCATGTTCGAGACGGGCGACGTGCCGGTCCCTTCACTGGGACATGGCCGGCGTCAGTTCCTTGAGGAACTCAGCGAGATAGGATCCCCAGATCGCCGGCAGCGAGTGGGTGCCGTGCCCGCGGGTCTTGTCGCTGGTCGGCAGCAACAGGTAGCGTCCGTGCTCTGACCCGCGTGCATCAACTTCTCCATCAGCCCAAGTTCGGGCGGATTCACCACATCGTCGGCCGAATTGATCGCGAGGAGTCGCGCTGTGATCTGTTTCGAGCTTCGCGGACGGGTCGTAGTCCCTCGATGAGTCGAACTGATAGAGCATGTCGTTCGCATCGTTGGCGGCGAATCGCGACTTCATCTGCCCGGCGTAGTACGCGTCCGCCGCGTCGCGCGTCGGCCCCGCCTTGTGCCAGCCGATCGGGCTGCTCGTCATCATCATCAGAATATTGACCGCGCCGGTCAGGCCTTGACGCGGCTGCTCGGTGTACTCGCCGTTTTTCCACGCCGGGTCGTTCCTGATGCTGTCCATGATCATGGTCCGCATCACGCGGTTGCGTCCGGCGATCTGGGTCGGCACGCTGGCAAGCGGAACGAGACCGTCGACGAAGTCCGGATACATCTCACCCCAGATCCAGCAGTGCATGGCGCCCATCGACGTACCGAGCACCAGTCGCAGGTGGTTCACCTTGAGTCCATCGATCAGCAGCGCATGCTGCGACCGGACCATGTCGTCGTAGGTGTATTTCGGAAATTTCGCATGCAGGCCGTCGCTGGGCTTGCTCGATTTTCCGTGGCCGATCGCGTCGGCAAGGATGATGAAGTTTCTGGTCGCATCGAGCGGCTGGCCGGCGCCGAACAGCTCGCCGCCGAAGGTCTGCGAGAGAAATGCGGCGCCGGTGCCGCCGGTGCCGTGAAGAATCAGCACCGCGTTTCGGACCACGCCGGACGCGTCGCGCTGGGGCGTACCGATGGTCCGGTAGTGCAGGTTGAGCCTCTGGCAGCGTTTCACCGGTGTCGAACGCGAAGTTGCTGATGACGAAATCGCCCTCGACCGCCGCCGGAAAATCCTTTGCGGCAGCCGGTGCGGCGAACGCCAGTACAACGGCCAGAACAGTCGCCAGCTTCATGTCGCGCACTCCTGCCAGTTCGGATAGTATCCATGGTCTCAGGCCTTTTTGGCGCGAAAATCCGAGCGCAAATGGAGCTTTTCATGATGAGCCGCCCACGGACTCTCGCGATCATCGGATCGTCCCTCCTCGCGCTGACCGTCACCGGCCACGCACAGTCTCCCCGACCGATGGGCATCGTCGATCTATTGAACGTGCCACGGGTTTCAGACCCCCAGGTCGCCCCGGACGGTCGAAGCGTGGTCTTCACGCGGGGCGACTCTGACTGGAAAAGCGGACGCCGCGTCTCGCACATCTGGCGCGCCGCGGTTGACGACGGCGTGGCGGTCCAGCTGACCAGTGGGACGGATGGCGAGAACGATCCGCGCTGGTCGCCCTGACGGCAGGACGATCGCGTTCGTCGCCAAACGCGGCGACAACGAATTCGCGCAGATTTATCTGCTGCCGACCGACGGCGGCGAGGCGCGTCAGCTCTCGACGCACGCGAGCGGCGTCTCGGAGTTGTCGTGGGCACCGGATGGGTCGTCCCTGTTCTTCGTCGCGTCCGAGCCGAAGACCGCTGACGAAAAAGCGCGCGACAAGATCAAGGACGACGTGTATCTCTACGACGAGACCTACAAGCAGACGCAACTCTGGACGATCGCGGTGGCGTCGAAACAGGAAACCAGGGTTGTCTCCGGCGATTTCTCCGTCACCTCGTACGACCTCTCGGAAGACGGCAGGAAGATCGCCTTCCATCGCGCCCCGACGCCGTTGCTGGGCGCGGCGGACGAAGGCGAGGTCTGGATCGCCGACGTCGATGGATCGAACCCGCGACGCCTGACCACCAACACCGTCCCTGAAAGCGGCGCCGCGGTCTCCCCTGACGATTCGCAGGTCCTGTTCATTTCCGGAGCGAACGCGAAGTTCGACACCTACTACAACGGTAAATTGTTTCTGGTGCCGGCGGCCGGCGGCGCGGCACGCATCCTCGTCGGCGATCGCGAACCGTACGACGTCGACCGGGCGGTGTGGTCTCGCGACGGCAGGACGATCTATTTCCTGGCCAACCTCGGCGTTCACGAAGAGCTCTTCAGTGTTCCGACGTCAGGAGGAACACCGCGCCAGCTCACCAACGGCAAGCACGGCATCGGCTCGTTCTCCGCGACCAAGTCCGCTTCCGACTCGGACGTCTTCGCGTTCACGATGGCCGACTCGACGAGCGGCGGCGAGGTCTTCACGATGACTGCGCGCTGCTCCATCGCCGAGACAGGTGACGCATGTGTTCGACTACTTGACGAAGGACTTTCAGCTCGGTCGCCAGGAGGCGATCCAGTGGAAAGGCGCCGACGGCGTCACGATCGAGGGCATCGTCACCTACCCGATCGACTACGGCGCCGGACAGAAATATCCACTCGCGGTCATGACGCACGGCGGACCGCAGGCCGCGGACAAGTACAGCATCGGATCGATGGCCTACGAGATTCAGGTGCTGGCCGGCAAGGGCTACGTGAGCCTGCAGCCGAATTATCGCGGCAGCACCGGCTACGGCGACGCGTTCCTGCGCGACATGGTCGGCCACTATTTCCAGAATGCCCATCTCGACGTGATGGCCGGCGTGGACGAGATGATTCGCCGCGGTATCGCCGATCCCGATCGCATGGTGAAGATGGGGTGGAGCGCCGGCGGTCACATGACGAACAAGATCATCACCTTCACCGATCGCTTCAAGGCTGCTTCGACCGGCGCCGGCGTCGCGCAATGGGTGTCGATGTACGCGCAGAGCGACATGCGTTATCCGCGTACCCCGTGGTTCGGCGGTACACCCTGGCAGAAGAATGCGCCGATTGACGTGTACTGGAACAACTCGCCGCTGAAGGACGTCGCCAACGTCAGGACGCCGACGATTTTCTTCGTCGGCGAAAAAGATCCGCGCGTGCCGATGCCGCAGTCGATCGAGATGTATCGGGCGCTGAAGAGCAACAATGTGCCGACCCACCTCTACGTGGCACCGAGAGAGCCCCACGGCTGGGGCGAGCTTCGCCACCAGCTTTACAAGCTGAACGCCGAGATCGAGTGGTTCGAGAAGTACGCAACGAAACGGCCGTTCACCTGGGAGAAGGCGCCCGGCGACGAGCGGAACGACATCAAGGCAACCACCCATCAGTAGTAGCGGCGCGTCCATAGTCTTCGACCGGTTGGCATGACGGCTCCTCGTCGATCGGCGCGGTGCGGACCATCTGATCCGGAGGGGAATCGCGGATCCCGATCGGATGGTCCTGATGGGCTGGAGCGCCGGCGGCCACCTGACGAACAAGCTGATCACGATGACCAATCGATTCAAGGCCGCGTCCTCTGGCGCAGGCGTCGCGGATTGGATCTCGATGTACGGGCAGAGCGACATGCGGGCGAGCCGGACGTGTGGTTCGGCGGCACACCGTGGCAGAAGAACGCGCCCATCAGCGCCTTCTGGGACCATTCGCCGCTGAAAGACGTCGCGAACGTGAACACGCCGACGCTGTTTTTCGTCGGCGAGGACGATCCGCGCGTGCCGCTGCCGCAGTCGATCGAGATGTATCGCGCGCTGGTCGGCAACGACGTGCCGACGCATTTGTATGTCGCGCCGCGCGAGGGTCACCAGTGGGGCGAGCTGCGCCACCTGATCTCCAAGGCCAACGTTGAGCTGGAGTGGTTCGAACGTTACGCGCGCGGTCGGGCGTACGTCTGGGAAGCAGGCGCCGCAGTGAACCCGGGGACTGCCAATTTTCGCGAGGCTTTGACTTCTCGTGAAAAGTTTCACAAAATAGATTCAGCGATCGCGAAACAAAAGGCGGTAAGCTCGGAAGGTTTTTCAGCCCGGCGGCGTGTTCTCTCGTCGGCATTCAGTCCGGCGTTACGCGGTTTTCTCGCTTCGCACGTAGCCGACCGATGTCGCAGATCTTTCATCGCAGCGCCAACACGATTGCTCGGGTCAGCATCTTCGGCGCGGTGTTCTTCGTCGCCGGCCTGCTCGGCCTGCTCGCAGAGGTCAACCGCTCGCCCTGGGTCACCGACGCACGTACCGCGCGCGAACAGCCGATCCAGTTCAGCCACGAGCGCCACGTCGCCGGCAACGGCATCGACTGCCGCTACTGCCACACGTCGGTCGAGGATTCGTCGTTCGCCGGGCATTCCGCCGACCAAGACCTGCATGAACTGCCACTCGCAGATCTTCTCCAACAGCCCGTTCCTCGAGCCGGTGCGCGACAGCTTCCGGACCGGCAAGTCGATTCAGTGGACGCGCGTGCACGACCTGCCCGACTTCGTCTACTTCAATCACAGCATCCACGTGAACAAGGGCGTCGGCTGCACGACCTGCCACGGCCAGGTCGACCGCATGCCGCTGATGTACCAGCAGAACTCGCTGCAGATGGAGTGGTGCCTCGACTGCCACCGCAACCCCGAGCAGTACGTGCGGCCGCGCGAGCGCGGTCTTCAGCGTTGACTATCAGGCCGCCCGCGGACCAGGTCGCGCTCGGCCAGCAACTGGTCGCGGAATACCAGATTCAGAAGCTCACGAGCTGCTCGACGTGTCACCGATGAATAGCGAACTGCGCCGGGCGTTGTCGCGAACGACTGGCGGATCGGACGAGGGCGTCACGGCCCCGAGCCCACAGGCCGCAGCCGCCGTGTTCTGGCGAACGCTCGACGAGCAGGCCGACGACCCGGCGTTCCAGGAACATCTCTACAACGAGTTCCCGTCGGAGATCGAGGCGATCACCGATCCGGTCGCGCGGCGCACGTTCCTGAAGCTGATGGGCGCGTCGCTGGCGCTCGCCGGCGTCACCGCCTGCACGCAGCAGCCGGCGGAAAAGATCGTCCCGTACGTGCAGCAGCCGGAGGAACTGATTCCCGGCAAGCCGCTGTTCTACGCGACGGCGATGACGCTCGGCGGCGTCGCCACCGGGCTGCTGGTCGAGAGCCACGAAGGACGGCCCGACCAAGATCGAGGGCAACCCGCTGCACCCGGGCAGCCTCGGCGCGACCGACGTGTTCGCGCAGGCGGCGGTGCTCGGCCTCTACGATCCGGATCGTCGCAGACGCTGACCAACCTCGGCGACATCCGGCCGTGGTCGGCGTTCATCGGCGCGATGCGCGCGGCGCTCACCGCGCAGCAGCCGCTCAAGGGCGCGGGACTCCGCATCCTCACCGAATCGGTCAGCTCGCCGACGCTGGCCGCGCAGATTCGCGACGTGCTCGCGCGCTACCCGTCGGCGAAATGGCACCAGTGGGATCCGGCGAGCCGCGACAACGCGCGCGCCGGCGCCAAGCTCGCCTTCGGCGAGTACGTCGACGCGCAGTACCGCTTCGATCAGGCCGACGTCATCGTCGTCGCTCGACGCCGACTTCCTCGGCGGCGGCCCCGGGTCGCTGGCGCTACGCCCGCGAGTTCGCCGCGCGCCGCAGTCCGAAGGACGCCGAGCGCATGAACCGCCTGTACGCGATCGAGAGCATGCCGACCGTCCACCGGCGCGCAAGGCCGATCATCGTCTGCCGCTCAAGCCGAGCCAGATCGAACGCGCCGCGCGCGCGCTCGCGGCCGCCGTTGCGCGGCAACGCCGGCGCGGCATTCGAGCCTCGGCTCCGCCGGCGCAGAAGTGGATCGCGGCGCGTCGCGAAGGACCTGCAGCGCGCATCGCGGTCGCAGCCTCGTCGATCGCCGGCGACCAGCAGCCGGCCGCTGTCCACGCGCTCGCGCACGCGATCAACGCAGGCACTCGGCAACGCGGGCAAGACGGTCGTCTACACGCAGACCGGTCGAAGCCGAGCCGATCGACCAGCTCGAGTCGCTGCGCGACGCTCGTCGCCGACATGAACGCCGGCACGGTCGACCTGCCTGCTGATCCTCGGCGGCAATCCGGTCTACACGGCGCCGGCCGACCTCGGCGTTCGCGACGGCGCTGGACAAGGTCCCGCTGCGCGCGCACCTCAGCCTCTACGACGACGAGACGTCGCAGCGCTGCCACTGGCAGATTCCCGAGGCGCATTTCCTCGAGTCGTGGAGCGACGCGCGCGGCTTCGACGGCACCGCGTCGATCGTGCAGCCGCTGATCGCGCCGCTCTACGGCGGCAAGTCGGCGCACGAAGTGCTGGCGACGCTGACCGATCGGCCCGAGCGCTCGGCCTACGACATCGTCCGCGAGCACTGGAAGATCGACAAGGACGACTCGGCGTGGCGGCGCTGGCTGCACGACGGCGTCGTGCCGAACACCGCCTTCGGCGCCGAGACGGTGCCGTGTCGTCTCGCAGTCGGCAGTCCGCGCAATCGCGACGCCGGGCCGGCGCCGGGCATCGAGGTCGTCGTTCCGCCACGATCCGTCGGTCCTCGACGGCCGCTTCGCCAACAACGGCTGGCTGCAGGAACTGCCCAAGCCGATCACCCGGCTGACCTGGGACAACGCCGTGCTCGTCAGCCCGGCGACCGCGGCCCGCCTGCAGAGCCGGCGAGCACGCCGGCGACGACCGGCGGCGAGCACGGCAACGTGATCAGCGACGTCGTCGAGCTGAGATACCGCGGCCGCACCGTGCGCGGCACCATGTTCACCGTCGCCGGGCCATCCGGACGATTGCGCGACCGTGCACCTCGGCTACGGCCGCTCGCGCGCGGGGCACGTCGGCACCGGCGCGGGCTTCAACGCCTACGCGATCCGCACGTCGGACGCGCTGTGGCTTCGGCGCCGGCGCCGAAATCGTGCTCACCGGCGAGAAGGCGTCGCTCGCCTGCACGCAGTACCACCACCTGATGGAAGGCCGCGGGATGGTGCGCGCGGTGACGCGCGACGAATACGTCAAGGATCCGAAGTCGATTCGCGAAGGCGACGAGACGCCGCCGCAGATCATCACGCTCTACCCCGACATGCCCTACGAGGGCTACAAGTGGGGCATGGCGATCGACCTCAACTCCTGCACCGGCTGCAACGCCTGCGTGGTCGCCTGCCAGGCGGAGAACAACATCCCGGTGGTCGGCAAGGATCAGGTGCTGCGCGGCCGCGAGATGCACTGGCTCCGCATCGACCGCTACTACCGCGGCGCCGGTCGACAATCCCGAAACCTATCTTCCAGCCCGTGCCCTGCATGCAGTGCGAGAACGCGCCGTGCGAGGTCGTCTGCCCGGTCGGCGCGACCGTCGCACAGCCCCGAAGGCCTGAACGACATGGTGTACAACCGCTGCGTCGGCACGCGCTACTGCTCGAACAACTGTCCGTACAAGGTCCGCCGCTTCAACTTCCTGCTCTATCAGGACTGGAACACGCCGAGCCTGAAGCTCGGACGCAATCCCGACGTCACCGTGCGCAGCCGCGGCGTCATGGAGAAGTGCACCTACTGCGTGCAGCGCATCAACGCGGCGAAGATCGACGCGGAAAAAGGCAGACCGCGCGCGTCAAGCGACGGCGAGATCAAGACCGCCTGCCAGCAGACCTGCCCGGCCGACGCGATCGTCTTCGGCAACCTCAACGACCCGAACAGCCGCGTCTCGAAACTGAAGGCCGAAGTCCGCAACTACGCGCTGCTCGGCGAGCTCGAACACGCGCCCGCGCACGACGTATCTCGGCGGTTGTCCGCAACGTCAACCCGGAGCTGGGTGAATAGGCATGGCTCGAGCCGACCTCATGCACGCTGCTGCCGGTCATCGCGCCGGGCCACACGTTCGGCACCGTCACCGACCAGATCAGCGCGATCGTCCTCACCCGCAAGACGCCGCTGCGGCTGGTACGCCGGCTTCGGCGTCGCGCTGCTGTTCACGCTGCGTGCTGTTGGTGTCGCTGACCTACCTGGTCGTGACCGGCATCGGCATCTGGGGCAACAACATCCCGGTCGGCTGGGCGCTTCGCCATCACCAACTTCGTCTGGTGGATCGGTATCGGCCACGCCGGCACGCTGATCTCGGCGATCCTGCTCCTGCTCCGGCAGAAGTGGCGCACGTCGATCAACCGCTTCGCCGAGGCGATGACGCTGTTCGCCGTCGCCTGCGCCGGCATCTTCCCGCTGTTCCACACCGGCCGTCCGTGGCTCGCCTACTGGCTGTTCCCGTACCCGAACACGATGGACATCTGGCCGCAGTTCCGCAGCCCGCTGATCTGGGACGTGTTCGCGGTCTCGACCTACGCCACGGTTTCGCTGCTGTTCTGGTTCATCGGCCTGATCCCCGATCTCGCGACGCTGCGCGATCGCTCGCAGTCGAAAGTCGGCCGCGTCATCTACGGCATCGCTGGCGATGGGCTGGCGCGGCTCGGCGCGCCACTGGCAGCAGCTACGAAACGGCGTACCTGCTGCTGGCCGGCCTCGCGACGCCGCTGGTCGTCTCGGTGCACACCGTCGTCAGCTTCGACTTCGCGATCGTCGATCGTGCCCGGCTGGCACACGACGATCTTCCCGCCGTACTTCGTCGCCGGCGCCATCTTCTCCGGCTTCGCGATGGTGATGACGCTGGCGATTCCGCTCCGCGCCGTCTACAACCTCGAAGACTTCATCACCATGCGCCACCTGCGAGAACATGGCCAAGGTCATGCTGGTGACCGGCCTGATCGTCGCCTACGGCTACCTGACCGAGGCCTTCATCGCCTGGTACAGCGGCAACAAGTACGAGCGCTTCGTGCCGCTGAACCGGCTCACCGGGCCCTACTGCGTCGCCTACTGGTCGCTGATCCTCTGCAACATCGTCATCCCGCAGCTGCTCTGGTTCAAGCAGCGTGCGGCCCAACGTGCCGCTGCTGTTCATCATCTCGCTCATCGTCAACATCGGCATGTGGCTCGAGCGCTTCGTGATCATCGTCACCAGCCTGCACCGCGACTTCCTGCCGTCGTCGTGGGGCATGTATTCGCCGACGTTCTGGGACTGGTCGACGTTCATCGGCACCATCGGCCTGTTCCTGACGCTGCTGTTCCTGTTCGTGCGCTTCCTGCCGATGATTTCGATCGCCGAGATGCGGACGCTGCTGCCTGAGGCCAAGGTGAACGAATGAAGCGTGCCGCCGCTCGTTCACGGCCTGCTGGCCGAGTTCGACGACCCGACGTCGCTGGTCGCGGCGACCGAGCGCGCGCGCCACGCGGGCTACCGCGCATGGACGCCTACTCGCCGTTCCCGATCGAGGAGCTGCACCGACGCGCTCGGCTCCGCCGAAGAGCAGGCTGCCGCTGATCGTGCTGATCGGCGGCATCCTCGGCGGCCTCGGCGGCTACTGTCGCTCGCAGTACTGGGTGTCGGCGATCGCCTACCCGCTGAACATCGGCGGCAAGCCGCTTCACAGCTGGCCGGCGTTCATCCCGGTCACCTTCGAGTGCACGATTCTCGGCGCGGCGCTGTCGCGCGTGCTCGGCATGCTGGCGCTGAACGGCCTGCCGATGCCGTATCACCCGGTGTTCAACGTGCCGCGCTTCGCGCTCGCCAGCCGCAACCGGTTCTTCCTGTGCATCGAATCGACGGATCCGCAGTTCGATCTCGATCGCGACGCGGCGAGTTCCTCGAGACGCTCGAGCCCGCGGGAGGTATCGACCGTTGCGGACTGAGACGCGCACGCGAGCCGCGACGCGTCGAGTCTGCGGCTCTGCTGTCTCTGCGTCTCGCCGTGCGTCGACTCGGTCGCGGCTGCCGCCAGGACATGCACGACCAGCCGAAGTACATCCCGCTGCGCGAGTCGACGTTCTTCGCCGACGAGCGCTCGGCGCGGCCGCTGGTCGAAGGCACGGTCGCGCGCGGCCAGCTGCACGACGATGAGCTGCTGTATACCGGCAAGGTGCGACGGCGAGGACGCGCCGGTGTTTCCGTTCGCCGTGGACGCGCGCGTGCATGGCGCGCGGCCAGGAACGCTTCAACATCTACTGCTCGCCGTGCCACGGCCGCACCGGACAGGGCGACGGGATGATCGTGCGCCGCGGCTACCGCCGGCCGCCGTCGCTGCACCAGGACCGGCTGCGCAACGCGCCGGTCGGGCCACTTCTTCGACGTGATCACCAACGGCTTCGGCGCGATGCCGGACTACGCCGCGCAGGTGCGAGCCGAGCGATCGCTGGGCGATCGTCGCCTACGTCCGCGCGCTGCAGTTGAGCGAGCACGCGACGCTCGCCGACGTGCCGGCCGCGGAACGGGCCAAGCTGCCGTGACGCCGCAACTGACTCAGACCGCCGACGTCGCGATCCCGGAGCTGAAGCGCTCTGCAGCGGCCGCCTCCTGATCGCCGGCGGCGGTCGGCGCCGTCGTCGTCGCTCGCCGGCTGGTTCATCGAGCCGACGCAGTTCTTCCAGTCCTACCTGATGGCCTACATGTTGTGCCTCGGCGTCACGCTCGGCTGCCTGGCGCTCGGCATGATGCATCAGCTGTCGGGCGGCGCCTGGGGCGTTCTCATCCGGCGGCCGATTGGCGCCGCGGCGCGCGTGCTTCCGATCATGACGGTGCTGTTCCTGCCGATCGTGCTCGGCATGTCGCACCTCTACATCTGGACCAGCGCCGACCTCGTCGCGCACGACGAGGTGCTGCAGCACAAGCACCTGTATCTGAACGTGCCGTTCTTCCTGGTTCGCGCGGCGCTCTACTTCCTGGTCTGGAACGGGCTCTCGTACTTCCTGAACACCTGGTCGCTCGAACAGGACCAGAATCCGGCGATCCGCGACTCGCGCTGCGGATGCAGCGGCTGAGCGGCGTCGGCCTGCTGGCTTACGGCCTGACGATCACCTTCGCGTCGTTCGACTGGCTGATGTCGCTCGAGCCGCACTGGTTCTCGACCATCTACGGCGTGCTCATCATCGGCGGCCAGGGACTGTCGGCGCTGGCGTTCCTGATCATCGTGATCGTGTGGCTCAGCCGCCGCCCGCCGCTCGACGCCATCATCGTCCCCGCAGCACTTCCACGACCTCGGGCAACCTGACGCTCGCGTTCGTGATGCTGTGGGCGTACTTCTCGTTCTCGCAGTACCTGATCATCTGGTCCGGCAATCTGCCGGCGGAAATCGCCTGGTACCTGCACCGGCTGCAGACCGGCTGGCGATTCGTCGGCGTCACCGCTGGTCGATTTTTCATTTCGCCGTGCCGTTTGCGCGTGCTGCTGTCGCGGACCGTCAAGCGCGAGGCGCGAGCTGCTGGTCAAGGTCGCCGTCGGCATCCTGATCGTCCGGCTGATCGATCTGTTCTGGCTGATCGCACCGGAGTTTCATCAGCACGGCGTGTCGGTCAGCTGGCTCGACGTGGTGCTGCCGCTGACGCTGGCGATCGCTCTGGCTCGGCTGCTTCGTCTGGCAGCTGCGCGGCCGCGCGATTCTGCCGGTGCACGATCCGGAATTCGAGGAAACGCTCGGCGCGATCATCGAGCGCGGCGCACCACCGAGGACGGCTCATTAACATGTCCGACGCCACCGAATCGCACCAGACCGCAGGCGCGCACGCCGTGGATCAGCACGAGGCGAGCGACGTCAACGTCAGCGCCGTCTTCACATTCGGCGCCGGTCTCGTCGTCACGGTCGTCGTGGTAGCGTCGATCGTGTTCGGCCTGTTCAGGATGTTCGATCGCCGCGAAGCGCGGTCGAGATCAAGTCGACTATCCGCTGGCCGTCGGACAGGGCGATCGCCTGCCGCCGGAGCCGCGCCTGCAGACCAATCCCGCGCCAGGACCTGCGCGACCTGCGCGATCAAGGAAGACGAACGTGCTCAAGTCCTACGGCTGGGTGGACAAGAACGCCGGCATCGTCCGCATTCCGATCGACGATGCGATCAAGCTGACGCTGGAGCGGGGACTGCCGGCGCGGCAACAAGCGGGTAAGCCATGACCACTGCCTATTCACCACAAAGGACACGGAGGACACAAAGGTCCAGACTTCCAGGGTCCAGAGTACTGGCCTTGGTGTCCTTGGTGTCCTTGGTGTTGAGCGCGCCGCAGGCGCAGGCCCAGATGGCGGGCGGACCGGCGACAGCCGGCTACAAGCGCGAGCCGGGCATGGTGTCGTCCGCGGTGCCGGCGGCGCTGCGCGAGATCGGCTTCGATCAGAACCTCGACCAGCACGTGCCGCTCGACACGACCTGCCGCGACGAGAGCGGCAGGACGGTGCGGCTCGGCGACTACTTCGGCAAGCGGCCGGTCGATTCTGCTCTTCGCCTACTACGACTGCCCGATGCTGTGCACGCAGGTGATCAACGGCCTGTCGAGCGCGCTCGGCGTGCTGTCGCTCGAAGCCGGGACAGGACTTCGAGATCGTCACGGTGAGCTTCAACCCGAAGGACACGCCGGAGACCGCCAGCGCGAAGAAGGCGGTCTACATCGAGCGGTACAAGCAGCCGGACGCGAGCGCGTCGTGGCACTTCCTGACCGGCGATCAGCCGTCGATCGATCGGCTCACCGAAGGCCGCCGGCTTCCGCTACGTGTGGGACAAGGAGACGCAGCAGTTCGCGCACCCCACCGGCGTCATCGTGCTGACCCGGACGGGCGGCTGGCGCGTTATCTCTTCGGCATCGAGTACGGGCCGCGCGATCTGCGCTACGCGCTCGTCGAGGCCTCGGCAGGGCAAGGTCGGCACGCCGGTCGACGCACTGCTGCTCTACTGCTTTCACTACGACCCGACCACTGGCCGCTACGGCGTCGCGATCATGCGCACGGTGCGCCTGGCGGGCGCCGCGACCGTCCTCGCGATCGGCTCGTTCATCGTCGTCATGGTTCGCAAGGAGCGGCAAGCCGCACGACGGTTGTCACACCCCGCTCGAGGCAACGCCTAGGTTATGTGGTCCGGCACTCCGCTCTTTCCCGAACAAGCCTCGACGATGGCCAGTCGCGTGGACGCGCTGTACTTCTTCCTGCTCGCGATCTCGGTGTTCTTCTCGCTGCTGATCGCCGGCCTGATCGTCTTCTACGCGATCAGATACCGCCGCAAGCACGCGGACAGCGTCGGCGCGAATTTCCACGGCGGCATGGCGCTCGAGATCACCTGGACGGTGATTCCGTTCCTCATCACCATCGTGATCTTCGTCTGGGGCGCGAGCGTCTTCTTCGCGATGTCGCGGCCGCCGGACGAAACGCTCAACATCTACGTCGTCGGCAAGCAGTGGATGTGGAAGTTCCAGCACCTCGACGGCCAGCGCGAGATCAACGAGCTGCACGTGCCGGTCGGCCGCGCCGGTGAAGCTGATCATGACGTCCGAGGACGTCATCCACGACGTCTTCGTGCCGGCGTTTCGCGTCAAGGCCGACGTCCTGCCCGGCCGCTACACCACCATCTGGTTCGAGCCGACCAAGCCGGGCCGCTATCACCTGTTCTGCGCCGAGTACTGCGGCACGCGGCATTCCGGGCATGACCGGCGAGGTCGATCGTGATGGAGCCGAGCGAGTATCCAGACCTGGCTGAGCGGCGGCGCGCGCGAGGGATCGCTCGCCTCGGCGGGCGAGCAAGCTGTTCAACGATCTGGCGTGCAACACCTGTCATCGCCCCGACGCGCAGGGCCGCGGGCCGGTGCTCGAAGGGCTGTTCGGCAAGACCGTCACGCTGCAGAACGGCGAGACCATGACGGTGGACGAAGCCTACGTCCGCGAATCGATTCTGAAGCCGGCGGCCAAGATCACCGCCGGCTTCCAGCCGATCATGCCGACGTTCCAGGGGCTGGTCACCGAGGAACAGCTGCTCGCAGCTGATCGAATACGTGAAATCACTGAAGGCACTGCCGCAGGTGCAAACTCCTTAACATGGCCACCCTGCTTCTCCCACCCCGGCACTATCTGAACGACGGCTACGGCATCAAGTCGTGGCTGCTGACGCGCGATCACAAGCGCATCGCCCTGCTGTATCTCGCCGCGATCACGCTGTTCTTCTTCGTCGGCGGCGCGATGGCCGTGCTGATCCGCCTCGAGCTGGCGACGCCGGCCGGCGATCTGGTCTCGGACGAGACCTACAACAAGCTGTTCACGATGCACGGCGTGATGATGGTGTTCTTCTTCCTCATCCCGTCGATTCCGGCGACGCTCGGCAACTTCCTCGTGCCGATCATGATCGGCGCGAAGGACCTGGCGTTTCCGAAGCTGAACCTCGCGAGCTGGTACATCTACATCTGCGGCGGCCTGTTCACGCTGTACGCGCTCGTCGCCGGCGGCGTCGACACCGGCTGGACCTTCTACACGCCGTTCAGCACGGTCTCGTCGACGACCAACGTGATCCCGACCGCGCTCGGCATCTTCATCACCGGCTTCTCGTCGATCCTGACCGGCCTCAACTTCATCGTCACGATCCACCGGATGCGCGCGCCCGGGCATGACCTGGTTCCGCATGCCGCTGTTCCTCTGGTCGATGTACGCCACCAGCCTGATCATGGTGCTCGGCACGCCGGTGCTCGCGATCACCCTCCTGCTGGTCGCGCTCGAACGGCTGTTCCACTTCGGCTTCTTCGACCCGGCGCTCGGCGGCGACCCGGTGCTGTTCCAGCACCTGTTCTGGTTCTACTCGCACCCGGCGGTCTACATCATGATCCTGCCGGCGATGGGCGTGGTCAGCGAGCTGGTCGCGGCGTTCTGCCGCAAGCAGATCTTCGGCTACAAGTTCGTCGCCTTCGCCAGCGTCGCCATCGCCGTGCTCGGCTTCCTGGTGTGGGGCCACCACATGTTCGTGGCCGGCGAGTCGGTGTACGCGGCGATGATCTTCTCGATCCTGAGCTTCCTGGTCGCGATTCCGTCGGCGGTCAAGGTCTTCAACTGGACGGCGACGCTGTACAAGGGATCGATTTCGTGGCAGACGCCGATGCTCTACGCCCTCGGCTTCATCGGCCTGTTCACGATCGGCGGCCTGACCGGCCTGTTCCTGGCGGCGGTCGGCCTCGACATCCACGTCACCGACACGTACTTCATCGTCGCCCACTTCCACTACATCATGGTCGGCGGCGCGCTCATGGGATACCTCGGCGGCCTGCACTACTGGTGGCCGAAGATCAGCGGCCGCATGTATCCGCGAATTGCTCGCGAAGCTGCAGCGCCGGGATCATCTTCCTCGGCTTCAACCTGACGTTCTTCCCGCAGTTCATCCTCGGCTACCTCGGCATGCCGCGGCGCTATCACGCCTATCCGCCGGAGTTCCAGGTGCTGAACGTGCTGTCGTCGGCCGGCGCGTCGATCCTCGGCGTCGGCTACCTGATTCCGATGCTCTATCTGATGTGGTCGCTGCGCTACGGCCGGATCGCCGGCTCGAATCCGTGGGGCGCGGTCGGCCTCGAGTGGACCACGACGTCGCCGCCGCCGACCGAGAATTTCGCGGACACGCCGATCGTCACCTGGGACGCCTACGAGTACGGGACGCGGGTAAAGGATCATGTTGCCTGAAGCGACCCACGATCATCATCACCCCGCGCTCGCGCACCAGTTCGACAGCCTGGCCGCAGCAGAGCGAGGCGACGACGCTCGGGATGTGGGTGTTCCTGGCGACCGAGGTGCTGTTCTTCGGCGGCCTGTTCGCCGTGCTACACGGTCTACCGCAGCGTGGTACCCGGAGGCGTTCGCCGCCGCCAGCCGCTCGATCGACATCTGCGCTCGGCGCCACCAACACCGTCGTGCTGATCACCAGCAGCCTGACCATGGCGCTGGCGGTCCACGCGGCGCAGACCGGCAAGCGCACGGCTGCTGATGACCTTCCTCGTCGTCACGATGCTGCTCGGCGTGCGCGTTCCTCGGCATCAAGAGCGTCGAGTACTACCCGAAGTTCGCCGAGCACCACGTCCCCGGCCCGAACTTCAGTTTCGAAGACGGCAAGTTCAACAAGCACGCCCAGCTGTTCTTCTCGCTCTACTTCGTGATGACCGGCCTGCACGCCGCGCACATGATCATCGGCCTCGGCATCATGTTGACGATGCTGTGGTGGTCGTGGCGCGGCATCATCACCACCGAGTACTACAGCCCGATCGAAATCAGCGGGCTCTACTGGCACTTCGTCGATATCGTCTGGATTTTCCTGTTCCCGCTGCTCTACCTGATCGGGCGACACGCACACTGAACGCCGATGTCATCACAAGCCCACGTCATGCCGCTGCGCGTCTACTACGCGATCTTCGCGATCCTGATGTTCTGCACCTATCTCACCGTGCAGGCGGCCTTCCTGGATCTCGGACCGTGGAACACGGTCGTGGCGCTCGCGATTGCGATCTTCAAGGCGACGCTGGTCGTCCTGTTCTTCATGCACGTCAAGTACAGCCCGAAGCTGACCTGGGCGGTCGTCATCGGCAGCGTGTTCTGGCTTGGCATTCTGCTCGCGATCACGATGACCGACTACCTGACCCGCGGCTGGCGGACGTACGGTTGAACCAGAGCGACCAGGTAGTGGCCGGCTTCAGCCGGCCGTCGAAGTCCGCCTGAAGCGGCCACTACCCGTTTCGCCGCTCTGTGTTGAGTTGACCGGGTAAGTTGATCGCCTAGGGCAGGAGATCCGGATCCCAACCGCCCCGCTCTGCCCCGGCGGCGTAGGCGCTTCGTGCGAACGCGAGCAAGGCATCGCGCGGCGATGCCGCCGTCCGCACATCCTCGTAGTTCACCAGGAATTCCTTGAAATCGGCGCTGTAGAACGCCGCCGGCGGCTGTAGCCGCGCGGAGGCGAAGCCTTCCGGCTCGGGCGCCGCGTAGGCGTAGAACGCCGCGTCGGACATGCCGGCGGCCCCAGGCCAGAAGCCGACGCTGATCACTTCGTGTGAGTAGGCTTCGCGCGTCATGGCGTCCGCACCCTCGCGCGGCGGCGCCTTCTTCCCGTTGAAGCGGGTGACGGCGAGATCGAAGCTGCCCCAGAAAAAGTGCACCGGGCTCGACTTGCCGACGAATTCGCCGCGGAACTGCTCGAGCGCCGCGTGCACGTGCAGCATGGCCCGCCACCAGCGCTCGACCGCCGAACGGTCGTAGGCGTGGTGCGCGGTGTCGAGATCAAAGCGAACCGGCGCCGGTACCTCGACGGGCATCGGCCAGATCCGCACATCGATTCCCATGTCGCCGAGCGTGCGCATCAGCCTGGCGTAGAAGTCGGCGACGCTTTGAGGTTCGAGGGGCAGCGACTGCGACAATCCGCCGCTGGTCTCGATCACGAGCCGATGATCGACGAAGTCGAAGGCGATTTCGCAGCAGCCTCCTGGGTACGGCATCGCGCGAGTCGTCAACCCGCGCGGATTGACATGCAGCGTGACATGCCACCAGTGATTCACCGGCGGCGCCAGCGCGAGCCGGATCTTGCCGACGATCTGCGTCCACATATGCAGGGTTGCGCAGCTATCGGCCCACGGCGCGAACGGCAGTGGCGGCCAGGTACCGGCGTCGATCTCCATGATGGCGATTGTAGACGACGTGCCATACTTGCCCCGGATCAGCTGTGTCCGACCACAACGTCACACCCGACCCCGCCGCAGCGCTGAAACTCGAGGAACAGCTGCGGCACGGTCAGAAGATGGAGGCGCTGGGTCAGCTGGCTGGCGGTATCGCACACGATCTCAACAATGCGCTCACCGCGATCGCCGGATACGCCGAGCTCGCGCTCGGTCAGGTTGCGCCAACGCATCCGGCATATGCAGACATCGAAGAGATCCGGCGTGCCACCGAGCGGGCCGGCTCGGTGACGCGGCAGCTGCTGGCGTTCAGCCGGCAGCAGCAGATCGAGCCCCGGCTGTTCGATCTGGACGCGACCATCGCCTCGCTTTCGCAGATGCTGTCACGTCTGCTCGGACCTGACGTCGCGGTGGAGATCCGTGCCGGCGGGTCGCTGCCGGCGCTGCTCGGTGATCCAGGCCAGGTGGAGCAGGCGGTGATCAACCTGGCGGTGAATGCGCGCGATGCCATGCCGAAAGGAGGCCGCCTCGAACTGTCCACGTCAGTCGAAGACATCGCGAACGGATCGACGCGCGCCGGCGCGCCGATGACGCCGGGACGCTACGTCGTGCTTCGCGTCAGCGACACCGGCGCAGGCATGCCGCGCGAGGTGCAGGCGCGCATCTTCGAGCCGTTCTTCACCACCAAGGACGTCGGCAAAGGCACGGGCCTCGGCCTGGCCATGGTGAGCGGCACCGTGAAGCAGATGCGCGGTTTCGTCTTCGTGGACAGCGAGGAGGGTCGGGGCACTTCGTTCAGTCTCTACTTTCCGGCCACGGACGAAACCGCGGAACGGGCCGCGCCCAGGACGCCGACAGCACCGGCGCGCGGGCGGCCGCACACGCTGCTGGTGGTCGAGGACGAGCCCGCGGTGCGGAACCTGGTCGCGTCGGCGCTTCGTCCCGATGGCTATCAGCTGCTGCTCGCGGCTTCCGCTGATGAAGCGCTGCGACTGGTCGAGCAGCTCGACGGCCCGCTCGACCTGTTGCTGACCGACGCCGTGATGCCGGGCGCCAGCGGCGTCGAGCTGGCGCACAGGCTGATCGCGCGACAGCCTGGTCTGCCGGTCATCGTCATGTCCGGCTACACGGAAGAAACGCTGAATATCGGCGGCGCGGGCGATCCGATCGCGCTGCTGCGCAAGCCGTTCTCACCGCGCGAGCTCCAGCAACGCATACGCGAGCGCCTCGCTCAAGACGACGTAGTGGCCGGCTTCAGCCGGCTCGTCTGGAGCAAGCGCCACACGCCTTCGAGGCCCGCGCCACACGCATCCGAGGTCCGCCTGAAGGCGGACACTACGCTCGCCCCGAAGCCGACGTCGATTCATCACTTCAACGGCGGCAGCACGGGACGCATGCCGTCCGGCAGCGCCGTCCGGGCCGTGTTCATCACCATCGCCAGCAGCGAGTAATATCCGGTGATGCCGATCGCGTCGATGACGCCGGCCTCGCCGAAGCGGGAGACCGCGCGTCCATAGACGGCGTCGTCCACGCCGCGATTGGCCTGCACGGCCTCGATCAACGCGTAGAGCGCTTCTTCGTCGCCGGTCATCGTTGCCGGGCGTCGCCCCTCGGCCACGGCGGCGATGGTGTCAGCCGTCACTCCCGCCTTCCGGGCCAGCGGCTCGTGCACGTTCCATTCGTACTGCTGCGTCCAGTGTCGCGCCGCGAGCAGAATCGCGAACTCGCTCAACCGCGGCGGCAGCGTGCTCTTGAAGCGCAGGTAGTCGCCCATCGCGCGGGCGCGGCTCATCACCTCGGGGCTGCGCAGCAGCGGCACGAACGGTCCGGACACGGCCGGCGGATCGCGCGGCCTCGAATTCGGACACCGCGGTCCGCTGCGCCTGGGTCAATGTGTCGGCGGGAATCGGCGGCATCCGATCCTGCGCGGGCGCCCGCCGCGCCGCGGCGCATCCGACGACGACGAAACACACAAGCGTCAGCAAACGCATACGGTGGCCTCCTTGTTCAGGCGTGCGCGGCAATGTAGCATGCGGGGCAACGATGCTGATCGTCGGGATTGTCCTCGTCGCCGTGACGCTGGCGGCGCGCGCCGCCACCACCAATCGATTCATTCACAGCCGCTTGAGTGTTTCGGCCGCCGTGTTCGCGGCCGGCGTCGTCGCCGACCTGCTGCTGGCTCTCCGGCAAACTGCCACCCGAGATCGCAGCCCAGATCCGCAGCGGCTACCCGCTGCTGCTGGCCTTCGGCGCGTCGAACGCGATCGTCGCGCTGGTGATCAACCCCTGGCGTCACGATCGCATTCCCGATCGCTTCCCGAACATCGTGCAGGACGCGATCGTGATCGGGTTGTTCGCGGTCGCCGCGACGATCTTCCTGCCGGAGAAGATTGCCGCCACCACCGCGGTCGGTGCGGTGGTGATCGGCTTCGCGCTGCAGGACACGCTCGGCAATCTCTTTTCGGGCCTGGCGATCCAGGTCGAGAAGCCGTTTCACGTCGGCCAGTGGGTGACGATCGGCGGCAAGGACGGCAAGGTCGCCGAGATCACCTGGCGCGCCACCAAGATTCGCACCAAGACCGGAAACTTCGTGGTCGTGCCCGAACAGCGTGCTGTCGCGCGACACCATCACCAACTATTCGGAGCCCAACGACGAGACCAGAATCGAGATCGAAGTCGGCGCCAGCTACGATACGCCGCCCAACGACGTCAAGACGGTGATCCGCGCGGCGCTGCTCGGCGAGCCGATGCTGGTGGCCAGCCGCCCGCTCGATGTGCTGGTCGTCGGACTTCGGCCACTCGGCGGTGATGTATCGGGTGCGCTTCTGGATCAGCGACTTTGCCGCCGACGAACTGGTGCGCGATCAGGTCCGGACGCACATCTACTACGCGTTTCGGCGTCACGGCATCACGATTCCGTACCCGATCCAGGTCTACGTCGAGCAGGGCGCTCAGAAGGGCGGGCACAGCGAGCGGGCGATCGCCTCGTCGCTCGCCGGCGTGGACATCCTCGATTCGCTCGACGATGGGCAGCGCTCGGCGCTGGTGGAATCGGCGCGACCGTTGCTCTACGCCGCCGGCGAGTCGATCGTGGCCCGAGGCGGCGCCTGGCAACTCGATGTTCGTGCTGCTGCGCGGCGAGGCGGTCGTGACCCTGGCCAACACGACCGGCGAGCTGGCGCGACTCGAAACTGGCGCGTTCTTCGGCGAGATGTCGCTGCTGACCGGCGAACCGCGGACCGCCACGGTCACGGCGACCACCGACTGCGAGCTGCTGGAGATTGGCAGTGACGCGTTCCGGCGCGTGGTGATGGCCGATGCCGCCGTGCTGGAGCGGGTCACGACCGCCGTCGCGATCCGGCGCGAGGCGTTGGAGCGGCATCGCCAGACCCGCTCCAACGCTGACGTGCCGCCCGAGACGCCGCAGACGTTTCTCGCCCGCGTGCGTCAGTTCCTCCGGCTGTAGCGCCCGCCGATCGCCTACGCGATGCCTTTCTTGAAGGCGTCGAGCTCGGTGTCACTCACCGTCACTTTCACGAGCGCCGGATTGCTGCCGCCTTTGGCGGCGCGATCGGGACCGACTCCCCGGGCGCCTCCCGATGCCGACACCTGCGCGCTCTTGCTTTCCTGCGCGGTGCCCGGCTTCAGCGCGCCGAGGCCGAAGCCTTTCTTCTTGGGCGCCTCGTCCTTCTTGTCGGCGTCCTTGGCGTCCTTGTCCTTGCTCGGCGCGGTCGAACCGGTCAGGCCGGAAGCGCCGTCCGCCACCACCGCAACCGAGGTGATCGGCGTCGGCGTGTACTTGATGTGCTCCTTGTAGCGGGCTTCGACGGTGGCGCCGCCCTTGCCGGCCATCTGGCGGATTTTTTCGATGCGCTCTTTGGTTTCCGGATGGGACGCAAACAGGCCGTTGCGCGCCGGCTGGTCCTTGTTTCGATCGTCGAGGCGCGTCAGGAAGTCAGCCAGCGTACCGCTCGCGTAGCCGACCTTTTTCGTATACGTGACCGAGGCCTTGTCGGCGTCGAGCTCGTCGCCGCGATCGAACGAATTTTCGAGCACCATCTCGTAGGTCTTGTTCGCCATGTTGGCAAGGAACGGACCGCGGTCGGCGAGAGTGGCGTTGGTGCCGATCTGCACCGCCTTGTTCTTCCTGATGGCATTGATGGTGTGCTTGTGCGCGACGTGACCGATTTCGTGGGCGAGCACGCCCGAGCAGCTCCGCTTCGTTCGAGATCAGACCGAGCGCCCCGCGCGTGATGTGGACGAAGCCGCCCGGCGACGCGAACGCGTTGACGCCGTCGGTGTCGAGGACGATGAACGTCCATTGCAGCGTCGGGCGCTCCGATTGACGGGCCAGGTTGGTGCCGACCAGCGAGACGTATTTGGTGATGGCGGGGTCCTGGACCACACCGAAGCGCGCACGCACCTTGACGCTGACGTCCTCGCCGATCTTGCGCTCTTCCTCGTCGGTGATGTTCAGCTCGTCGATCTTGTCCTTGGTGTCCTTGACCTGCTTGGCTCGATCGAGCACGCCGCCGAACTGGGCATACGAAGGCGAACTGAGCGCGAGCATCGTCACCGCAAGAATCGCTGTCTTCATACGCTAGCCTCGCGAGTCTGAAACGCGTCGGCAACCGGAGCCTCGCCGACGCGGCCGACCAGCTCAAAAATATTCACAGGCTTGGTCTTGCCCTTGACGACCACGTCTCCAAGCGGCCTGACGGTGAAGCGATCACCCAGATGGCCGAGCGTGGCCTCGCTGATGATAACCCGTGTCGCGTACTGCTTGTTGAGCGATTCCAGCCGGGAACCGAGGTTCACGGCGTCGCCGATCACGGTATAGCTCATGATTGCATCGGAACCGATGTTGCCCGCGATCATCGGACCCGTATTCAGGCCGATGCCGATGTCCAGTTCGGCCCGCCCCTCGGCCCGCCAGCGCTGATTCAGCTTGCCCAGCGAAATGATCATGTCCATCGCCGCTTCGGCGGCATGGAGCGCGTGATCGGGATCGTCAAGCGGCGCCCCGAACAGCGCCATCACCATGTCGCCGACGAACTTGTCGAGCGTGCCGCGGTGCCGGAACACCACCGCCACCATCTCGGTGAAGTACTCGTTCAGCATGTGGACGATTTCTTCCGGCTGCCCTTTCTCGGTGACGGTCGTGAAGCCGCGGATGTCCGAGAACAGCACCGTCATCTCGCGGCGCTGACCGCCGAGGCGCGCCTTGCGTCGGGTCGGCGACCAGCTGGTCGTAGACGTCCTTCGACACGTACTGGCCGAACAGCCGTTTCATCTTCCGCTTCTCGCGGCCTTCGACGAAGTACTGATACGCGACGCCGCCGAACAGCGACAGCGCCGACGCCGACAGCGGCTGCGTGATGTTGATCCAGTAGCCGTTGCCAAAGGCGACCGTCGAGGCCCACGCGAAGATCGCGACCGCCCCCAGCGTCACTGCGGTCGCCCACCACGCCGGCAGCAGCGTCGCCGCGAGGCCGATTCCAAAGCCGCCGACGAGCACCGACGCGAACCTGACGTTGTCGGACGCTTCGTACATGAAGCGCCGCGACAGGATGTCGTCGACGACACCGGCGTGAATCTGAATTCCGGGAAGGTCGCCGGTCGCGAACGGCGTCTGAAACACGTCGCGCAGGCCGGACCCGGTGGCGCCGACAAACACCGCCTTGTCCTTGAACACTGATGGATCGATCTTCGGCTTCACGCCGGCCTGAATCTGTTCCTCGGAATATTCGAGGTCGAAGAACGAATAGGTCGGGTACGGATGCTGCTCGGCGCCGCCGCGGAAATTGATCATTCCCCAGAGAAAACGATCCTGTCCGGCGGCGTTGGCGGCGGCGACGACGCGCCAGGAAAGGGGCTGGACGCGGTCGCCGATGCGGAGGCGGTTGCCCTCGAATTTCACGTCGCCGGGCTTGATGTCGCTCATCCGCAGCGCCACCGCGAGGCCGAACGACGGGATCAAACGATCGCCGGTCCGGACAAACGGGACCGTATGGCGCAGCGGACCGTCGGGGTCGAGCGCGAACAGGTTGTGGCCGAAACCGGCCGCCGCGGCGGCAAGCGCCGGGAACGGCGGGAACACCACCTTGCGCTCGAGGGGCCCGGGGCCGTCGATACGGAATCCGACATCGGGAATCGGCTCGCCGTGTCCCTCCTGCGCCTCGTAGGTCGAGTCGGCGAGCATGTAGAGGTTGCCGGTCTGTCTTCGCCGAATCGATCATCTGCTGATCGGATTCCGTTCCCGAGATCACCGAGCCGCCGAAATCGAATCCGCGCCGGGTGTCGGCGGCGGCGAAGTCCACGTCGTAGGCCACGACCTTGGCCGGCGCGCGATTGAGGTAGTCGAGCAGGATCGAGTGCACCGCGCGCGGCCACGGCCAGCGCCCGGCGTTTGGCTCGAGGTTGCGCAGCGAGTACTCGTCGATTTCGACCAGCGCAATGTCCTTGCGTGCGGTTTCGGGCTTCGCGGTGCGCCGGACGCGCCAGTCGTAGGTGCGCAACTCGATGAGGTCGAGCGGACTCGGTGCGCCGTGCGAGGTCGCGGTGAACGCCGCGTTGCTGGCCAGGATGATGGCCGCCGAACCGAGACCGATCAGAGAGGCTGCCTTCACGCGCCGATTGTATAATCTCTCCCGGAAAGAGGGTACCTGCCGTTGAAGAAGCTTGCCGTCCTGCTCTTGACCCTGTGCGCCGGTGGCGCGATTGTCGCCGCGGCCGAGCGTGTGTTCACCAACCCGCATCCGGACGCACACCTCAAGCAGCTGTTTCCCTCCGCGGTGGCGTTCTCGCCGCTGGCCGGCACGCCGCTGCACTTCAACGCCTACGCCGCGGACCCGAAAGCGAATCCAACCGCGGCGCCGATCGGCTACGCCTTCTGGACCACGGACCTGGTGCCCGAGGAACACGGTTATCACGGTCCGATTCACATCCTGGTCGGATTGAACCCGACCGGCAACCTCGCCGGAGTCGTCGTGGACTACGATTCCGAGCCTTACGGTTATTTTTCGGTCGAGCCGCCGAAGTTCGCGGACCAGTTCAAGGGCAAGAGCATCCGCGATGCGTTCCGCGTCGGCGGCGACGTCGACGCCGTCTCTCGGGCCTCGATCAGCATCGCCAGCGCCACGCGCGCCATCCGCGACAGCGCCCGCCTGGCAGCGAAGTCGCTGACGCCGGACGCGGTGAAGTAGTGGAGGTCGGCGAGAGCTGGCGCGAGATCCTCGCGCCGCAGGCGCTCGATCTGGTCCTGCTGACGGCGTTCCTCACGCTGGCGATGGTCAGCTTCTTCCGCAAGAGCGTCTGGCTGAAGTACGTGACCTTTGTGGCGTCGGTCGGCTACATGGGGTTCATGAAGAGCAGTCTGGTGTCGATCAGCGACGTCTTCAGGCTGACCGACCTGAGCGTGCCACCGTTCAAGTACACGCTCACCTGGTACGCCTTCACGCTGTTCGTGGTCGCCTCGACGATCCTGTGGGGACGGGTCTACTGCGGCCGCATCTGCGCGTTCGGATCGCTGACGCAGCTGATGGATCCGATCATCCCGAAAAAGTGGCGATTCGAAATTCCCGTGCGCATCGAGAAGTACGCCAACCTGATCAAATACGGCGTGCTGGCGAGCGTGCTGGCCTACTATCTGCTGACGAAGGACGTCGCCGGACCGATCCGCTACGCCGAGCCGTTCTGGATGTTCGGCCTGTTCGGCAGCACGGCGATGTGGGTCGGCCTCGGCGTCCTGCTGGTCGCGACGCTGTTCGTTCGCAACCTGTACTGCCGGTTCCTCTGCCCGGTCGGCGCGACGCTCGGCATCTTGTCCAACCTGACGGTCTTCAAGATCAAGCGCTGGTCGGAGTGCAAGACGTGCAAGATCTGCGAGAAGACCTGCGAGTGGGGAGCGATTCGCGGACCGCAGATCGTGAAGAGTGAGTGCGTGCGCTGCGACGACTGCGAGCGGCTCTACATGGACCAGAAGAAGTGCCCGCACTGGCTGATCCTGTTCAAACGCAAGGGCAACACGGCGGTCCAGTCGGCGACGCTCTAAGAATTTCAGATTTCAGAATTCAGATTTCAGATTCTGAACACGCCGCACTCCGCACCCCGCACCCCGCACCTCGCACCTCACACCTCGCCGCTATGGCGCATCGGTAGGAGGCGCGAGCAGGTGCACTTTTCCAGCCAGACCCTTCGAATTCGAGACCTCGTTTTTCGCCGATACGATCACGGCGTCGACGTGCGGCAGGCGCTCGACGAGCGCCATCCCCGCCGTCGGACCGAGGATGAACACGCCCTTCGCCAGCGCGTCCGCGATGACGGCGCGATCGGTCACCATCGTGACGCTTCGGCTGGCCCGCGCCGGCTGACCGGTCCGCAGATCCAGGATGTGGTGGTAGCGCACGCCGTCCTTGATGAAGAAGCGCTCGTAGTCGCCTGACGTGCTGAAGGTGCTGTCGGTCAGATCGACCGTCGCGAATGGCTGGTGGGTCCCGCGCGGGTCGGCAATCCCCAGCCGCCAGGGGCGTCCGTCCGCGCTGGCCGCCGACGTACATGTCGCCTCCCGCCTGAATCATGAAGTCGTGCAGGCCGCGGTCGCGGAAGATTCTGACCGCCCGATCGACGGCGTAGCCCTTGCCGATTCCACCGAGGTGAATGCGCATGCCTTTCGCGCTTCAGAAACACGGTGCCGGCGCGGTCGTCGATCTCGACGGCGCGATAGTCGACGAGCTCGAGGCGGCGCTCGATGGCCGCCCGGTCCGGGATTGTGTCGTCCTGGTCCTGGTCGAATTTCCAGACATCCGTCAGCGCACCGAACGTGACGTCGAAGGCGCCGTCGGTCCATTCGCTGACTTGCCGCGCGATGTGAAGTACCTCGCGTACCTCCGGTGCGACCTGTACGGCCTGTTCTCCTGCGGCCGCGTTGATGCGCATCACGTCGCTGCCGGCGCGCCAGTTGCTCATCTGCGCTTCGAGACGCTCGAACTCGGCGAACACCGCGTCGAACGTCGTCCGGGCCGCAGCGTCATCGCTGGTCCAGGCGGTCAGGTGCAGCTCCGAGCCCATCGCCACGCCGACGCGCTCGACGATCCGGGTCCGCCCCGAATCGGCCAACTGTCGATCTCGACAGGCGCCGAGCGACACGAGCGCGATCGAGAACAGGATCGCGACGCCGCGCTGGAGCACTCTCTGCATCGTCATCTGCGAGTGTAGCGGTATCATTGGCGGTCGATGGAGCCGCCACGATCCGTTCCGGTCTGGGTACGCACGCTCGATGTGGTGTGCATCCTGCTGGCGGCGATCGCGGCCATCGTCGCCGTATCCGGCGGATTCCGCGTGCACGTGTTCAGCCTACGGGTCGCGGTCACTTCCCCGTGGCCGTTGCTGCTCTGGTGCGGCGCGATCGCCACGGCCCGGCACGTCCTGGCACCGGATCAGCCGCTCTACCTGGAGCTGCCGCATCGACTCGCTGCCTGGTCGCGCACTCCGGCAATTCGGCGCGCTACGGCGACGGTCGTCGGCACACGGCCGGCGGTGCTGCTGGTCGGATATCTGGCCGTCTTCATGTTCGGCTTTGCCAATGGCCGCGCTCCGCTGCGCCACTTCGACAACGAGCTCCTCAATCTGCCGGTCCGCTGGGATGCCGGCTGGTACCTCGACATCGTCACCAACGGCTACCGATACGCCGAGGGCGACGAGACGGTGCAGCAGAACATCGTCTTTTTTCCGGCCTATCCGATGCTGACGCGGACGGTCGGGCGTCTAATGGGCGGCGACCTGATCGGTTACGTGGCCGCCGGGATGACCGTGTCGATCGCCGCGTTCTTCGGTGCGCTCGTCTATTTCTACCTGTTCGTTCGCGAGCGGTTCGACCAGGAGACGTCAGAGTATGCGCTGTGGCTGATCGCGGCGTATCCGTTCGCCGTCTTCTTCGGCGCCCTGTACACAGAGTCGTTGTTCCTCCTCGGCACACTCGGCGCGTTCTACCATTTCACGAAGCGACAGTACGGCCGCGCTGCGATGTGGGGGATCGTCGTCGGCCTGACCCGGCTCAACGGCGCGCTGATGGTGGTACCGCTCGGCTGGCTCGTGTTGTTCTCGAAGCCCGCAACGCGGCCGGATCCGAAGGCGCTGGCCGCCGCTGTGGCGCCGGCCGCCGGTCTTGCCATCTATGTCCTGTTCATCTGGCGGCTGACCGGGGATCCTCTCGCGTTCCTGTCGGGCCAGGTAGCGTGGGGCCGCACGTATCAAGGACTCGGAGCGCTGGTCGCGCAGCAGTACAACATCATCGCGAGCGCAGGCATCAGCGGATACGTCGGCAGCCCAGGCTACGACGTGCTGAACGCGATTGGTGCGGTGTTTGCGGTGGCGACCATCTGGCCAGTGGCACGCCGCCTCGGATTTGCCTACGGCGTTTTCATGCTGCTCAACATCGTCCCGGCGCTGTCCACCGGCGGATTGCTGTCCGCTGGACGCTTTTCGGCGGTGCTCTTCCCGGCGTTCATCTGGCTGGCGACCGCGGTTCCACCGGCGCATCGCAGCGGCTGGATCGCCGTCTTCGCGATGCTGCAGGGCTTCAACGCAGCTCTTTTCTACACGTGGCGACCGCTCTTCTGACCCGGCTCACCCGCTCGCCGCTGCTCGGGACGATCGGGCTCCTTGCCGGCTTGACGGTGTTCCTGACCTGGCCGCAGGCGCTGCATCTTTCCACCCAGATCGCCGGTCACGACGATGGGTTGTTCAGCATCTGGCGGCTGGCGTGGATCGCGCATGCGCTTCCACGCGGCAGCCATCTGTTCGACGCCAACATCTTTTATCCGCACACGCGCACGCTGGCATTTTCTGACGCGATGTTCCTCGAGGGCCTGATCGCAGCGCCGCTGCTGTGGCTCGGCGTGAACCAGGTGCTCGTCTACAACCTGCTGTTGCTGACGGGAATCATGGGTTCGGGCGCCGGAATGTTCGTGCTCGTGCGCTACCTGACCGGTCGCGTCAGTTCGGCGATCGTCGCAGCCGCAATGTTTACTGTCGCGCCTTACCGCATCGAGCATTTCATGCACCTCGAGCTGCAGTGGACGATGTGGATGCCCTTGTCGATCTGGGCGCTGCACCGCACCTTCGACGAGGGCACGCTGAAATGGGGCGCGGTGACCGGCGTCTTCCTCTGGCTGCAGTTCATCTCATGTGTCTATTACGGTGCCTATCTCGGCATGATCGTCGCGGCGCTCGCGGTGATGCTCGCCGTCACTCGCCCGCAGCAGGCGGCGCGCGCGATCGTGCCGCTCGGTCTGGCCGCAGTCCTGGTTGGTGCGCTGACGCTGCCCTATGCATTGCCGTACATCGCCAACGCGAAGGCGCTCGGTCCTCGCACGACCGGTGACGTCCTCTCATTCAGCGCGGATTGGCTCAGTTATGTGACCGCGCCGGCCCAGAACTGGTGGTGGGGATGGAGCGGTGCGGGCATCGAAGGCAACGAGCGCCATCTGTTTCCGGGGCTCATCCCGCCGACGCTCGCGATTCTGGGTCTTCTGCGGCGGTCACGACCAATGGTGTGGGTCTATCTCGGACTGACGGTCCTGGCGGTGACGCTGTCCTTCGGATTGAACGGTCCGATCTACCGTTGGCTCTACCTGCATGTCTCGGCGTTCCAGGGCTTCCGCGCGCCGGCGCGTTTCGCGATCCTCGCGTGGTGCGGCCTGTCCGTTCTTGCCGGATTCGGGATGGAGTGGCTGCTCCGCAGCACCAGCACACGAGGAAGCCGCGTCGCGGTGCTGACGACGGTGCTGATTGGATTGTGCGTCGAAGCCGGGTCGGCGCCGCTGCCGCTGGTCCGTCAGTCCACCGTGGTGCCGCCGATCTATCAGTTCCTCAAGAACTCGGCGCCGAGCGTCATCATCGAGCTGCCGCACGTGGACTACGATCCGACGTACATGTTCTGGTCGACGTACCACTGGCAGTCGCTGGTCAACGGCTACAGCGGCTACAAGCCGGCCGACTCGCTCGACACGCTGGCGTTGATGGACACATTACCGGACGACGAATCGATCCAGCGATTGCAGGACCTGAACGTGCGCTTCATCCTCCTGCACCAGGCGTTCTACCGGCAAAACGACTACACCGAGTTGGTCGTCGCGATGGCCGCCCGTCCCGAGCTGATCCCGGCTGGCCAGTACCGGGACTGGGTCGGCGGCAATACGCTGATCTTCGAACTGCGTCGCCCGGCCGGGCATTAGGCTCCCTATTTCGGCAATCCTTCGACACCGCACGGACACGATGGACACAAAGTAGACGACCCCTTTTCGAGGGTTTTTGTGTCCTTTGTCTCGATGACGATCCACGAATTACCCTGACTATCGAATGAGAAATTTCTGTACACGACGCCCGTTCCCGACCTCCGCGGTGTAGACGTTCCCCTTCGAGTCCACCGACACGTTGTGCAGGAACACGAATTCGCCCGCGTAGTGGCCGATCCGCCCGAAGCCGCCGACTTCCTCCAGTGACTTTCGATCGTAGATGTGCACCTTGCCGTTGCCGGCGTCCGCCAGATACAGATACTGCTGCGCCGCATCGGGCGAGAAGGCGACGGAGAACGATGTGCCGAGCAGCTTCGTCCTGCGCTCGACGAAGATCTCACGCTGGAATGTGCCGTCGATCGTGAACACCTGCATGCGGTTGTTCATGCGGTCGGCAACGTAGACGAAGCCGTCCGTCGAGACCCGGATGCCGTGCACGAGATTGAACTGCTGCGGCCCTGGACCTTCCGGAGCGAGACGGTTGGGCGCCGCATCGTCGGGGACGTTGCCGTACGCTCCCCACATGCGCTTGAACTTCCCGGTGTCGGCGTCAAGGACCATGACGCGGCGATTGACGTAACCGTCGGCGACGAACGCCTCGTTCGTCTTCTGGTAGACGAAGATGTCGGCGGCGTTGTTGAAGTTATCGGTGTCGAGACTGCCCTTGCTCTTGCCTCGGTGTCCGACCTGAAAGATGAACTTGCCCGACTGGGTGAATTTCAGAATCTGGTTTTCGGTGCGCTCGCGGAGACGCGGGCCGCCGGCGGACGAAATCCAGACGTTGCCTTTGTAGTCCACGTGAATGGTGTGCTCGTCCTTCGGCCATTCGTAGCCCGGTCCTTCCCCGCCCCAGCCTTGAATGTAGTTACCGGCTGCGTCGAATTCCATGACCGGCGGCGCCGGCGTGCAGCACGCGGCTTCGGGATTCTTCGCCTTCTCGTCGTCGTTCAGCGACCAGGGACGCTGGATGATCCACACGTGATCGCGCGCGTCCACGTCCAGACCGCTGACCTGTCCGAGAATCCATTGCGGCGGCATTCTCGGCCACAGCGGATCGACCGCGAAGGCCGGCGCTTTGCGCTGGGCTACGGCGGTGCGTTCGATCACACGCTCCGTGCCGGCCAGCCCGGCGAGTATCGCGACGAAAACCATGGCTTTCCACATCCTGCGCATCGAGCAACCTCCGCGCGATTACTCTACATTCATTTGAACTAGACTCTGCTCGGGACCAGTGTCGACCTCGACGGTCGTGACGCCGGTCGGTCCGGGGTTGACCTCATACATGACGAAACACGAGGGCGGGATGCGCTTAGGAAATCTTGTTTTCGGATTCGTGTGCGTGGCCACAAGCCTGTCTGCCGCAGGCATGGCGCAGACCACGCCGCCGGATCCGATCAAGTCGATGGTCGATCGCCTCGAGCTGGAGAAGTACAAGGCGACCGTAAAGGGGCTGACCCAGTTCGGCGATCGCCGGCAGGGGACCGATCGCAATCGGGCCGCCGTCGACTGGATCGACGTACAGCTGAAGGCCTACGGCTGCCCTACCGACCGCATCAAGTACGTTTACGATCCGCCGCCACCCGCGAACAACGCCGGCGGACGTGGACGTGGCAACACCGGTCTGGCGGTGGGCGGCGGGCGGCCCCGCGGCGTCAAGACGCCGACCGGCGTGAACACCGATCCGATGAAGCAGCCGGACGAGCGCATCCGCGCCCTCGACATGCAGCCGGCCACCAACGGCCCGCGCGAGGCGGTCTACTGCACCAAGGTCGGCACCACCCACCCCGAGGAGATGTACATCGTCAGCGCGCACATGGACGGGCACGGCTGGAACGAGGCGGCGAACGACGATGGCTCGGGGACGGCGCTGGTGATGGAACTGGCACGCGTGTTCAGCAGTCCCGACGTGCAGACGGAGCGCACGATCCGCTTCATCCTCTGGAACAACGAGGAAACCGGGTCGCAGGCGGCACGGGCGTACATCGAGCAGCGGCAGCCGCTGCAGGGAAAAGAAGATCCGCCAGGCTCGAAGCGGTTCCCCGAGCCGAAATGGCTCGGCCTGATCCAGCACGACATGATGATGTTCGACCACGGCGCGCCGAACGCCGACGGCACGATGCGCAAGGAACAGCGTCCGGAGGCCGACGTGAACATCGAATTCCAGGTGAACTCGAAGATGGCGGCCGAAAGCCAGAAGCTGGCCTGGATCTTCGAGGTCGCCAACGAGAAGTACGCGACCGATTACCCGGCCAGTG
Source organism: uncultured Acidobacteriota bacterium (assembly GCA_963711765.1). Lineage (GTDB taxonomy): Bacteria > Acidobacteriota > Vicinamibacteria > Vicinamibacterales > CAVVIG01 > CAVQFC01. Next base: position 901,538 of record CAVQFC010000003.1, read on the forward strand.
TCGGCAGCCACATGACCAACACAGACTCAGGTCCGTTCATCGACATCATCCCGGCGATCAGCGTTCGCGAAAACGATCGCGGCACGCAGATCGGCAATGGCTGGGATCCGCAATGGCACCAGCCGACCGATGTCTTCACGACCTATGGCGACGCCGACTTTCGCCTCGGCCTGAACGCGGCGCAGACGACGCTGAGCGCGGTCGCCGGCCTGACCGGAGCAAAACTGAAGTAGTGTCCAGCTTCAGCGGGAGGCGACGGTCCGCCTGAAGGCGGACGCTACGTACGTGTCGAGGCCGTCCTATATCGATGGCGTCGACGTGACCCGACGAATCTCACTGGCGAGTTTCACCGGATCGATCGGCTTGGGCAGGTACCCGTCCATCCCGGCGGCGAGACAACGTTCGCGATCGCCGCTCATCGCGTGCGCCGTCATCGCGACGATCGGCAGATGTCCGCCGCCGGCCAGTTCGCGGGCGCGAATCTGCGCGGTGGCCTCGAACCCGTCCAGCTCCGGCATCTGCACGTCCAGCAGTGCGACGTCGAATCGTTCGCGCTCGAGCACATCGAGCGCCTCGCGCCCATTCGACGCCACCTGCACGCTATGACCCTGCTTCTCGAGCAGTCGCGCGGCGAGCCGCTGATTCACGAGATTGTCTTCGGTCAGGAGGATCCGCAGCGGCCGGCTTGGTAGGGCGGCGCCGGTCGGCAGACCACGCGGGCCGCTGGCCGCGGCGGCGGCCAGTGGATCGCCCAAGGCCACCGCGGCGGTGAAATGAAACCGCGTGCCGCGGCCCGGCTCGCTCTCGAGCCAGATGCGGCCACCCATCATCTCGACGAGAGTGCGCGAGATGGTCAGACCCAGGCCGGTGCCGCCATAGCGGCGGGTGGTGGAACCGTCAGCCTGCGTGAAGGCCTCGAACACCGCGTGCTGTCGATCCGCCGGAATGCCGATGCCGGTGTCGGCGACCTGGAAATGCAGAACGATCCGCTGCGGCGTTCGCTCCTGCAAGTCCACCCGGACCGAGACCCCGCCACGATCGGTGAACTTGATGGCGTTGCCCGCGAGATTGGTCAACACCTGCCTGAGCCTCGGCCAGTCCGCCACCAGTTCGTCGGGGACATCGACGCCCACGTCGCTGGTGAACTGCAGGCCCTTCTCGCGGGCGGTCACCGACAACGTCTTCATGGCGTGACTGAGGCGCTCGCGCATCGGGAACGACGCCGGCTCGAGCTCGAGCTTTCCCGCCTCGATCTTCGAGATGTCGAGGATGTCGTTGATAATCTGCAGCAGCGCCTGCGCCGACGTCTGCACCATGGTCAGGTGTTCGCGCTGCTCGGGTTCGAGCCGCGTTTCGAGCGTCAGGCCGGTGAGGCCGATGATCCCGTTCATCGGCGTCCTGATCTCGTGGCTCATGTTGGCAAGAAACTCGCTCTTGATGCGGCTCGCCTTTTCGGCGGCCCGCCGCGCCTCTTCGAGCTCGATTGATTGCGTCTGCAGACGCTTCACGAGATCGCGGGCGACGCGGATCGCATCGATCATGCGCGCCCGCAGCCGCTCGGCGGTGCGCGCCGTCAGCGCCACGTAAGCGTTCGCGCCGAAGAGGATCAGCAGCTTGAAGATTTCTGGCGGCCACGCGATCACGTGATGATCGACGACCACGAGCTCGACGAGCAGCAGGGCGTACGCCGCCACTGACAGCAGCGCGAATCCGAGTGCGCGCCGGAACGTGGTGTTCGCCTGATCGGCAGTGCGGATGAACAGCAGGAAGAACAGCCAGCTCTTCTCGGCGCCCGTGAAGTAAATGGCGTAGGTGAACGCGAACACGTCGAGTGACAGAAACAGGGTGCCGAGGCGCACCCGGGTCTTGTCGAACCACTGATACAGGACCGCCCACGACACCAGGCTGTACGACACCACCACGACGCCAAGCAGGAAGGGTGAGCCTGACGGCTCGCCCGGTACGAACGCATGGTGGATGAACGCCAGCGCGGTGACGATCAGGAAACCGAGCAGCCGCAGGACCGGGACCTCGACTACGTGGAAGTGACGCTCGCGCGCCCGCTTGCGCTGGTCGTTCAGGTCGTCGTCTGGAGAGAAGCGATCGAAGTCAGCCACGGGATCATTTCGATGTTCCACGCCGGCGCCGGCAAAGGCAAGGAGAATGCGGTTCGAAGGGTTCGCGAAAGGTTCGGATGGCTCGGCGACGTCGATGGGCTCTCACGTCGTCGCGTATGATCGTTGCCACGGTGCGCATCATTGTTCTCGGCGCCGGCGCCATCGGCAGCGTTTACGGCGCCAAGCTCTCCCGCGGCAACGACGTGACGCTGGTCGGCAGGGCGGCCCACGCGGCACAGATCAACGAACACGGCCTTCGAATCACCGGCCTGGAAGAATCGGTTTACCAGCTGCGCGCGGTCACCGCGCTCGACGAGCTGCCGTCCGAGTCGCTCGTTCTCCTGACCACCAAGGCCAGCGACAGCGAGGCCGCCGTCCGTTCGATCGCGCCGCTGGTGCGCGGGGACACGACGCTGTTGTGCATCCAGAACGGACTCTACGTCGAGGAAATTCCGAAGGCGATCGTAGGAGATCGCTGCACCGTGCTCCGCGCCATCACCAATCTCGGCGCCATCTACCGCACGCCCGGCGTGATTGAGTTGAAAGCGCTCAGCTCGACATCGATCGAACAAGGCGCCGCCAGCGCCGCGATCGCGGAGATCTTCCGCGCGAGCGGGCTCGAGGCGACGGTCTCCGACCGCATCAGAGAAGAGATGTGGCGCAAGCTGATCGTCAACTGCGTGATCAATCCGATCAACGCAATCACCCGGACCGAAGTCGGCGCCATCGCGGACCAGCGCCTGGATCCCCTGAAGCGGCTGATCGTGGACGAGTGCGTCAGCGTGGCGCGGCGCGACGGCGTCGAGTTCGGCGAGGACATGGTCGAGGCGATTAACCGGCGCTACGGCCCGTCGAGGAACCTGTCGTCGATGCAGCAGGATCTGCTGCAGGGCCGGCGCACCGAGATCGACTTCCTGAACGGCGCCGTGGTGCGCCTCGGCGAGAGCTTCGGTATCCCCTGTCCGGTCAACCACGCGCTGGCGACGATCATCAGGCAGATGGAGTCGGCGGCCAGGAGCGGGGCGCCGCCCTTCGAGAGCCTCAGGGCGCTCCGATCCGGTCGAGGGGAGGCGTGAGCGGAAAATATGCCGCCGACGTCGAGCTGGCGCGCCGGTGCGCGGCCGGCGACGAGGCGGCGTGGGAGCGATTCGTGCTGGAGTACCGCCCGCTGTTGTATCGCGCGGCGGATGCGATCGAGCCCGGGGGAGGCGCGCGCGACCTTGCCGACGCGTTGTACGCCGACCTCTATGGCCTGACCGAGCGCGGCGGCGAACGGCGCTCCCTGTTCCGGTATTTTCAAGGTCGGAGCAGTCTCGCCACCTGGCTGCGAGCCGTGCTCGCCCAGCGCTACGTCGATCGCGTGCGCGAGCGGAGGCGCTTCGAACCGCTGCCTGACGAGGAGGGTCAGCAGGCCGATCGACCGTCGGAACCGACTGCGGATCCCGGATCGACGCGGGGCGCGAAACTTCTGGAACACGCGATCGAGCAATCGGTGGCCGAGCTGGACGGCCGAGAGCGGTTGCGGCTCGGTTGTTACTATGTGCAGGAGTTGACGCTCGCCGAAACGGGACGCGTGCTGAAGGAGCACGAAGCGACGGTTTCGCGTCAGCTCGCCAGAACGCGAACGACGATTCGCGAGTCCGTGGAGCGGCGGCTGCGCGGGTCGGGATTGAATGACTCGCAGCTCGCCGAGTGTTTCGCCGCCGCGGCAGCGGATTCCGGACGTCTCGACCTCGCCCGGATGGTCAGCGGAGCGCAGCGCAAGGAATCCGCGGTGGATCGTTCCAAGTAGTGAGCAGCCTGTGAACAAGTCCAATGATGATCGCGACACGACGATCGACCGCCTGCTGGCACGCACGCTCAAGGAAGGCGCGCGAACCAACCCCTCGGGCGCCTGCCTGAACGCCGAGACGCTCGCCGCGTGGGCGGATGGCGGGCTCGATCGTCAGGAGCGGGCCGCGGTCGAAACGCATGCGGCAGGCTGCGAAGACTGTTTGGCGATGATGGCCTCGCTGGCCCGAGTCGAACACGCCTCCGACGCCGCAGCGGTGGTCAGCCCGCCGGCCCGACGGTTTCCGGCGCTCTCGTGGCTGGTTCCCGTCGTCGCAGTTGCCGCGGCGGTCGTCGTCTGGGTCGCGGTGCCGCAGCGCGGTCCGACCGTCCTGCACGAAGATCCCGCGCAGGCGGTGAATGCAGTCGAGGTTCCGCCCGCTGCCCAGGCCAGCGCTGCCAACGCTGCTCCAGCCGCCCCGGTCACGCCGTCGGCGGAACCCGAGACGGCCGCGAAAACCAGTCCGCGTCGCGAGATCAGCCGCGGTCAACTCGAGGACTCGAACGCCCGCACTGATCAACCTGCGCCGGAGAAACAGCGCGACGACCTGCGGGCGAAGGATGAGCAACGCGCAGACCAGGACGCGGCGGCGACCAGCAGTGCAGCCGCGGACGCCCTGACCAGCAACAAAGCCGCGACCGCCAGCGAGATGACTGCGCAGAAACGAGCGGCTGCGCCTGGGGCCGCTCCGCCTGCGCTCGCGACCTCCGCCGAGTTGAGCAGCCCTCGCTCCGCGGCAGCGGCCAAAGCCTTCGCGAGCGCGACAGCCGGCGCGCCGGGCACCACGATCGTGTCTTCGAACCCGGGCAGCCGCTGGCGGATCGTGCCGGGAGGCGCGGTGCAGCACACGGCCGACGGCGGCTCGACGTGGCAGACGCAGCAGACCGGATCGACCGTGACGCTCGCGGCCGGTGCGTCGCCTTCGCCGTCCGTCTGCTGGTTGGTCGGTCCCGAAGGCACGGTGTTGATCTCGACCGACGGCCGGACGTGGCGACGCATCCCATTCGCCGAACAGGCCGACCTGGTCGGCGTCACCGCAGCCGACGACAGAACGGCGACGGTATCGTTCGCGGACGGCCGGACGCTGACCACGACCGACGCCGGCCTCTCCTGGCAGCGGTAGAGACGACCTGGCACGGGCCCGTGCAAGATTTCCGGGCGGCTCCGTTCTAAGCACAGAACAGCAAAGGAGCCGGTCATGCGTATACGAATTCTGTTAGCCGCGGTAGTGATCGTTTCAGGCACGGTCGTCTTTCGCCCCTCGTTCACCGCTCACGCTTCACCCTCTCGCGACGGGGGACAGGACGCTTCGACCCTCGACAATCAGGTCGATCTCGCGGTCACCGTCTACAACTCCGACCTCGCGCTGGTCCGGGACGTCCGCGACCTGCAGCTGCCGCGCGGCAGCTTCGACCTCAAGTTCATGGACATCGCCGCCACCGTCAACCCGGCCACCGTCCATTTCCGATCGCTGACGGAGCCGTCCCGGCTCGGTGTCCTCGAGCAGAACTACGAGTACGACCTGCTCGAGCCCGACAAGCTGCTGCGGAAGTACGTCGGTCGCGAGGTCACGCTGGTGCGTCCACGCATGGCGAACGGCGAGACCCGCTATGAAGAGGTCAAGGCGCGCCTTCTCAGCTACAACACCGCGCCGGTCTGGCAGGTGGGCGACGAGATCATCACCGGCATGGGCGCCGACCAGATCAAGTTTCCGTCGCTGCCGTCGAATCTCTACACCCATCCGACCCTGATCTGGACGCTCGACAACAGCGGCGCCGCGCACCATCGCGTCGAGGCGTCCTATCTCGCGACCAGGCTGTCGTGGAACGCCGACTACGTGCTGACGGTGGCGCGCGACGACAAGCTTGCCGACCTCGACGGCTGGGTGACGCTGACCAACGGCAGCGGCACGTCCTTCCGCAACGCCAAGCTGCAGCTGGTGGCCGGCGAGCTCAATCGCGTCCGCGACGCCTTGATGATGCGGCGCGACATGGCCGCGAAAGCCACGGCGATGCTGGCCAGCGAGGGGGCGATGTCGCAGGAATCATTCTCGGACTATCACCTCTACACGCTCGGCCGCAAAACCACCATCAACAACAGCGAAACCAAACAGGTCAGCATGCTGACCGGCACCGGCCTCCCCATTCGCAAGCGCTACATCGTCGACGGTCAGGCGTTCTATTACCGGAACGCGCAGCATCCGGGATCGCCAATCAAGGATGTCGTGCAGGTGTTCTACCAGTTCAAGAACGAGGAGCGCAGCGGTCTCGGCATGCCGATGCCGGCCGGCACGGTGCGGGTCTATCAGGCTGACTCAAAAGGCGGCACGCAGTTCGTCGGCGAGGATCGGATCGGTCATACCCCGAAAGACGAGGAATTGAACCTGAAGATCGGCAACGCGTTCGACGTCGTGTGCGAGCGCAATCAGGTGGACTACGAGAAAATCGCGTCCAACGTCTACGAGATGGAATACGCCATCACGCTTCGCAATCACAAGGCGACGCCGATCACCGTCGAGGTCAACGAACCGATCGGCGGCACGTGGAAGATGATTCGTTCGTCGCACGAGTGGACGAAGACCGCGGCCTGGGCCGCCGGCTTCACCGTGCCGGTCGCGGCCGACGGGACGGCGGTGCTGAAATACCGCGTCCGCGTCACCTATTGATTGTCGAGCGTAGCGCCCGCCTTTCAGGGTCGCGTCGGCAGCGGCCTGAAGAGCCCGCTCCACACTGAACCTGCCGCCTGAAAGGCGCGCGCCACGTCCGACCGCCGGTTACGTTCGCACGCGCCGACCAAGCCGGACGACGATCGCGTACTCCGGCCTGGTCGCAGGCTGCACCGAGAGACGGCTGCCTTTCTGGTTGACCATCATGTGTTCGAGCCCGCGCGTCGCTTTCAACACCTCGAGCGGCACCACTTCGCGGAACCGCTCGACGAAGCCGATGTCCACCATGTACCAGATCGGCGCTTTCCCTTTACTGCCCGGATCGAAGTACTTGTGCCCTTTCTTCGAGGCAAAATGATCGGGATAGGCGGCGCGGACAATCGTGGCCAACCCGGTCACGCCTGACGGATCGGCGTTCGACGCGTAGAACAGGACGCCATCGCCTTCCTGCATGTCATCGCGCATGAAGTTGCGCGCCTGATAGTTGCGCACGCCCTCCCAGCTGGTCCGGCCGTCACGTTCGAGATCGGCGATCGTGTAAGCCGACGGTTCGCATTTCATCAGCCAATAACGTCTGGGCATCTTTGGAGTAACAGGTCCGGCTGAAGCCGGACACTACAGGCTTATCGAATGTCGGCGAAGCCGGACACTATCGAATGTCGGCGAAGCCGGAGACTATCGAATGTCGGCGAAGCCGGACACTACGGGTTTGGCGCCAGCCACCGAAACCGGACATTGCGGGTTGTTCGCATCGTGTGGACGACGAGGCACGACCAGCTTGGCGGTGAATAGCTGGACGATCTCGCCAAGCTGATTGCGCGTTTCGTTGCGGATGGTGACGATGCCGCGATCGGGTTTCGATCGCGACGGCGTGACGGCGACGACTTCACCATGAACCTGGAGCGTGTCGCCGGGCCGGGTCGGCTTCGGCCAGCTCATCTCGCCGCCGCCGCCGATGATGCCGCCCGCCAGCTGGTTGCTATCCACCAGCAGCCGCATCGTCAGCGCCGCCGTGTGCCAGCCGCTGGCCGAGAGCCCGCCGAACAAGGTTGATTTCGCCGCCTCGTCGCTCAAGTGAAACGGCTGCGGATCGAATTCACGCGCGAATGTCGTGATCTGTTCGGCGTCGATCGTGGTCGTGCCGGTGATGAAGCGCATGCCCGGGTGGAGGTCGTCCAGATACAGCATGGCGTCTACCAGCGCTCGATCTGCTTGTACGGGATTTCCTGAAACGGCGGCAGCCCCGCGGCCGCGATGATGTACATCAACCCGCGGCGCTCGTGAAACTCGCGGCGGTCGCGGTCGATGACGATGGTGTTGGGGTAGAGGGGCGCGAGGCGGCGGAACTCGCCGTCGATGAGCCGAAAGCGGCGAACCATGTTTTCCGCGCTTTCGTGCGGCCGGTTTCGCACCCGGATGTGCTTCTCGATCGTGTCGGTGCTCGAGGTCAGGACGATGACGCGATCGGGATTCCAGGCGTCGCCGACCGCCAGCACCTTGCGCAGTTCGCCGTGAACGTCGGACGGGTACTCGGCGATGTGCGCTTCGAGCGTGATTCGGGCGCCCTCGAAGAAGATCACCTTGCCTGGGCGATCGTTTTCGGCGGCGTCGCGATAGTTGGCGTCGTAGAGCGCCCCGAAATACGCCGTGACGCCGACCGGGTTTCGGCCTGCCTCGATGTCTTCGAGGACATGCGCGTCCCACACGCCTTTCTCGCCCTCGCCGTACGACCCGTTGCGATAGAGGTCGCCGAGCTGACGCACCAGCGTGCTCTTGCCGATCCCTGGCCCACCGACGATCGCGACTCGCATGGATGGTGGCGCGCGTCCTACAGCGCCTGGTCGCGGGTCTCGCGGGTCGCGAGCAGTCCGGCGAGCGACAGCATCGCCGCGCCGCTCAGGTAGTAGCCAACATACTGGAGGCCGTAGTTGGTGGCGAGGTAGGTCGCGACCGACGGCGCGAGCGAGGCGCCGAAGATGCCGGCCATGTTGAACGTCAGCGAACTCCCCGAGTACCGCACCGAGGTCGGGAACAGCTCGGAAAGGACCGTCCCGAGCGGACCGTAGACCAGTCCCATCAGCGACATCCCGATCACCATCGTCGACACCGCGCCGCCGGTGCCGGCGTTGAACATCGGCGCCAGCACCAGGCCGAACAACCCGATGCCGACGTTGACCGCGATCAACATCGGCCGGCGTCCGCCCTCGGCGAGCAGCGCGGAGACCGGAATCGCCGCCGCGAAAAACAGAATCGAGAACAGCTGCATGAGCAGAAACTTGTCGCGCGTGTACCCGAGCGCGCTGGTCCCCCACGACAGCATGAACACCGTCATCAGGTAAAACAGCACGAACGCCGTCAGCGACAGCAGGATGCCCATCAGCAGCGCCCGGCTGTGTTTCCGAAACACTTCCGCCATCGGCACTTTGACCGGCTCGCGCTTTTTGAGCTCTTCGCGGAACACCGGGGTCTCGGTGATCGTCAGCCGCACGTACAGCCCGATCAGGACGAGCGCCGCGCTGGCGAGAAACGGAATGCGCCAGCCAAACGCGAAGAACTGCTCGTCGGTGAGCCACCGCGACAGGATCACGAAGACGCCGCCGGAAAACATGAATCCGATCGGCGCGCCCAGCTGGGGAAACATCCCGTACCACGCCCGTTTGCCGGGCGGCGCGTTTTCGATCGCCAGCAGCACCGCACCGCCCCACTCGCCGCCGAGCCCGATGCCCTGACCGAAACGGCACAGGGCGAGCAGAAACGGTGCGCCGATCCCCAGCGTCGCGTACGTCGGCAGCACGCCGATCGACACGGTGGACAACCCCATCGTCAACAGCGCCGCGACCAGCGTCGTCTTGCGGCCGACGCGATCGCCGAAGTGACCGAACAGCGTCGAGCCGATGGGGCGGGCGAGGAACGCGATGGCAAACGTGGCGAGCGATGCCAGCGTCGCCGAGGCGGGATCCGATTTCGGGAAAAACAGGCGCGGAAAGACCAGCACCGCAGCGGTTGCGTAGATGTAGAAATCGAAGAACTCGATGGTGGTGCCGATCAGGCTCGCGAACAGCACCTGCGCCGGAGTGTTGACCGGGCGGCCTGCGGATGTCTCGATCATCGAGACGATGATATCGGATCCCCCACGTCCGAAGCGTCTTCCGCCGCAAAAGGGCGGACTGCCTGCCCTGCGTTCCACACGGAAACGGCGTCACGGATCAAGGAACGGTGCGTCGTGAGGGAGACCGGCCGTTGAATCGCTCTCGGCCATCAGCCGCCCGAGTATCGGCGCGACCTCGAGAAAGGCGTCGACGACCGTCGGATCGAAGTGCGTGCCGCGGCCATCGGCGATGAACGCTACCGCCTTTTCGTGCGACATCGGTTCGTGATACGTGCGCCGCGTCGTGATCGCGTCGTAGACGTCGACCAGGGCGATCAACCGGCCGACCAGCGGAATCGCCCGTCCACTGAGGCCGCGTGGATAGCCGGTGCCGTCCCATTTTTCGTGGTGCGTGTAGACAATGTCCTTGGCCATCGCGAGCATGACGTCGTCGGGCACACCGACGTCCTGTTCGGCGTGGAGGATGACGTCGCGGCCATGTTCAGGGTGCTTGCGCATTTCCGACAGTTCTTCTTCAGTCAGCGCGCCCGGCTTGTTCAACAGGCGGTCGGGCACGCCGACCTTGCCGATGTCGTGGAGCGGCGCCAGGCCCGCGAGCATCGCGATCCGCTCCGGCGTCAGGTAGTCGCCGAATCCGTGGTGTCGCGCCAGCTGCTCGGCGATGACGCGCGCGTAGTGCCGGGTCCGCCTCGAGTGACGGCCGGTCTCGGCGTGCCGCACTTCCGTCAGCGACAGCAGACCCTGGACCATCAGCCGCTGCGAGATGGCGCGATTGGCGCCTTCGCGGTCGGCGCGCCGGCGTTCGAGCAGCAGCTGCGCGACGGCCATCGCGGCGTAGGCGGCGACAACGCTCAGGGTCGGATAGACCGGCGACAGAAACGTGCCGGCAGCGGACATCAACTGGAAAGCGGACAGCCAGATGGCGACCAGGGTGGCGGCGACGCCAAGGCCGCCCCACGCGAGGCCGATCGCCCCGACCAGCAGCGTCACGATGCCGCCCGCGGCGAGCACGATCAGCGTTTCGATCAGGACTCTCGAATCGGGGGCATGAAGGAAATCACGCTGCAGCAGATCGTCGGCGACGGTCGCCTGTACTTCGACGCCGGCGAACAGCGCGTCGATGGGGGTGCTCACGACTTCGCGGGTGCCGAGCGCCGTGGTGCCGACAAAAACCAACTTGTCCCTGAAGGTTGCCGGGTTCGCCGCGCCGCTCAGGACCTCGGTGGCCGAGACGTACGGAAAGGTCCGCCTCGGACCGCGGTAGCGCAGCAGCAGGTTGCTCTTGCCGTCGAGCGGCACGCTGCGGTCGCCGAGCTGCAGCGTCGACGCGTTGACGTTGGTGACGCGGAGCACGGCGTCGCGGGTGTTGCTGCCAGCCACCACCGCGGCGAGCGCGAGAGACGGCACGACCCGGCCGTCCGCCGACATCAGCAGCGGCGCCCGCCTCAGCCGGCCGTCAGAATCAGGCGCGGCGTTGAGAAAACCGGACGCGCCGGCGGCCTGGCTGAGGACGGGAAGACTGCAGATGGCGCCGGTCGCCCGGAAGAACGGATCGTCCGTTCGAGCGTCCTTCGGGTGAACCACCGCGACGCCGAACGGCTGGAGGTCGCACGCGCTCGACTGATCATGGCGGCCGCCGAAGGTGAGTGCATAGCCGAGCACCACCCGTCCGGAGCGCAGGGCCCTGGCCAGCATCTCGTCGCTGGCCGTGCCACTGGCGTCGTAGCGATCGGCCTCCGCGAAAATGACGTCGAGCGCCACCACCGACGCGCCGAGGTTGCGCAGCTGGTCGACCAGCTGGCCGATCAGCTCGCGGCGCCACGGCCATTGGCCGATCGACGCCAGGCTGCGATCGTCGATGTCGACAATCACCACCTGGCCGCTCGGCGGACGGACCGGCGCGGCCCGCAGCAGGCGGTCGTAGGTGCCGGACTCGACGCCGGAGAAGAGCGACGGGCGTGACAGGCAGAGCGCGGCCACGACAATCGTCGGCGCCAGCCCGTAGAGCAGGACGAACGCGTACGGCCGAACCGTCATCTCACGGTGATTTCGACACGCCGGTTGCGCGGCTCGAACACTTGGTCGGGGGTCTTGATCAACGGATCGGCTTCGCCGTCCGAGGTCGACTCGACTAACGACGCGCTGACGCCGGCTTCGATGAGGCGGGCGCGAATGGCATTCGCCCGCCTGAGGCCGAGCTCGAAATTTCCGGTACTGGTCCCGGTGGTGTCGGTGTGGCCCACAACCGAGACGTCGGGAAACGGCTGCTGCCGGACCGCGGCGAGCACCTTCGGCAGCAGCGCCCGGCTCTCGTCGGTGAGCTCGTCGGATTCGAAACGGAAGTAGAGGATGAAGTGCTGCGGCGCCGCGGGCAGTGACGACAACACATCGCCGACGAGGCGATTGACGTCCGCGTCCGTCAACACGGTGACCGGGGCCGGCGGCTGGTTCGGCGAAACAGTCGTGGACGCGCGCGCCGTCGTCAGGTCGACGCTGCCGGACGGGTTCGTCGCGACGGCGGCGCCAACCTTACCGTCCTCCGGATCGGGAAGCAGGACGACGACCGTCTGTCCCGGCGGCGACGGCGCCTGAGCGGGCCTCGGTCCACAGGCCGACAGCGCCACCACGACGAGTGCAACCGCAGACGCGGCTGCCGAGCGCGCCAGAATCATGGAGCCGTGACACGAAGGGCCAGCGTCGTTCCGCGCACGCCCATCACCGCAGAGGGTGTTTCGAGCCGGATCGAGTCGGGCGACAGCCTGGCGATTCGTCCGGAGACGTAGGCGACAACGCCGCGAAAAACACTGAGCACCAGGCCGAGGTGACCTTCGGCTGGCGTGTAGGCGAACCGGGTCACGCGCATTTCGCTGCCGGGACCGAGTGAGACGCGAGTGTCGTCCTTCAAGGTGATGCCGAGGCGGCCATCGGGCCCGGTCTTCACCGTGTCAGCTTCGAAGATGGCTTCGCCGGCCCGGGCAGGAATCTCGGTCCCGGCGCGTACGATGAAAACGGCGCCGGACGCGAGCTTGATGTGCCCGGCGGCGGGCTGACCCGGTTGAGCGAACGCGGGCGCCGCCGACAACGCTGCAGCCAGCGCGCTGATTCTGACGAGGCAAGCGGTCACGCGTCCTCCTTGGGGGGAATGGTGACGATAGCCTGCTTCCGCGGTTTGGTCCAGAAGCCGCGGTGGCCACGGGAAACAGCTCAGCCGATCGAATGGCGGTCGATATAGGCTCGCAGCGACGCCTCGTCCAGGGCCGTAAATACGAGGCCAACCCGATACCTGAACGGCCGATTTTTCGCCGACTGCTCGCGCTGGGCCCACAACAACCGGCCCTCGCAGAAGCAGGGAGCCTCGTCGGAAGGCAGGGTCACGGTCACGATTTTTCCGACTTCCGGAGAGGTCGCGCAGATGACCTGTGCGCCGGTGACCGACACGTCGACGAGGACGGCCGCCTCCTTTCCGAGGTGGACCCTGGTTCGCGGCGGAAAGGTGTAGCGACGGGCTCGCTGCCCGGCCAGATCGGACAGCGGCGATGGTTTCGTTTCGAGCGCTGAAATCAGGTCCACGTCGTAGTCGCGCGGCGCTCGTTCGCGCTCGAAGCGCTGCAGCTCGAGAATGCGGATTCGTTCGTTCGCCGACTCGAGCTGACGCGCGGTTTCCGTGCGGGCGTCGATGGCTGGCTGGCGCGCCGCGTCGAGATCGCTCTGCGCCGGCCTGGCCGTCGCCTCGAGCCTGGCGGCGAGCTCGTCGCGCTCGGCCGCAAGCGCAATGGCTCGCGCCTCGGCGTCCTTCCAGTTGCGCTCGGCGAGCGCTCGCGCGGCTTCGGCTTCCCTCCAGCTCTGCTCGAGGACGGCTCGCTCGGCATCCACCGTTGACGCGCGCGCCTCGACGCTGGCATGCGCGGCCAGCACCTCCTGCCGCAACACGTCGAGTGCCGTGGTCAAATCGTCGCGTTCCCGCATCGCCTCGGACGCGGCGCCGACCGCTGCCCGATGCTGACTCTTCAGGCGCGCGCATCGCTGTTCGAGCGTCTCGGCGGCGGCGCGCCGTTCGATCGCATCCGCTGTCTCCCGGGTGAGGCGGGCCTCGAGATCCGCCGCGCGCTGCCGTTCGCTCTCGACAGACTCCTCGAGTTGGGTCTTGAGCTTCCTGAGCGAAGAGTTGGCATCGACCAGCTCCTGCTGCGCGCCCCTGGCTCGCTCGAGCTCTCGAGCACTCTCGCCGGCCGCAGCGCGTTCCGAGGTCATCGACTGATGAAGCCGCTCGTGTTCCGCTCGCTGCTGTTCGAGTTGCCCCTGGAGCGACCGGCTGATCTGCTGCTCGGCGTCGAGCGCGCGCGCCGCATCGGCCGCAGCGGCAGCCGCTGAGGCTGCGCCGGACGCGGCGGCAGCTCGCTCCTGCTCGCCCAGCCGTCCCTCGAGCGCCCCACGCGCCGCGGTTGCGACCCCTTCGGCGGTGACGACGCGAGCCAGGTCGAGGACGAGACTTTCGAGGGACACGCGAGGATCGTGCGCCGCCAGCGCCGCCTCGAGCGCGGCTAGCCGGGCATCGAGCTCGGCGCGCAGCGCGTCGATTTCGCGCTGGGCGTCGGTGGCGAGGTACATCCTGAGCGTTCCGGCTGAAAGGCCGCCGGCCGACGACACATCGTGTTGGCTCATTGCGCTGGAAGCGGAACCAATTATAGTGGCGTCGGTGGTGTCTCAAAACAGGGCGCAGGACCACGAACGCAACCTGCTCGCCGCGGCGCACGCTGTCGCGAGTTGGGCTCGGGCGCGGCGTGCGACATGGACGGACGTGCCGCTCGACATTCCTTCCGCGCCTGCGCCAACTGTCACGCCTGCGGTGCCTCTCCCTCCCGCTCTTGCCGCCCAACCAGGCCTACCCGCGGTCCCGGCCCGGGAGCTCTTCAGCCACCTCTCGGCGGCGCCGGAGGAGACAGTCGAGGATTCCGGTCCCAGCCGGTGGTCGTCCGTCGCGGACCGGCTGCGCGAGATGCGACCGTCAGTCGTCCGCTGGTTTCCGTACGCCGCGATCGTCGCAGTGGTCGGCGTGTTGCTGGGACTGGCCGCGCCTTACGTGTTCCGCACCGCAGACAATGTGAAGACGCGCATCGCCGCGATCACGCCGGAGCGGACGCGACCGCCGGAGCCGATCCGCGCCTCGGCGGCCGGCGAACTGAGCGTGGATTCGACACCCGCCGGTGCGACGGTGCTCGTCGACGGTAAGTCGCGCGGCGTGACGCCGCTGACGATCGCCGGCCTGCCGCCGGGACATCACGAGGTCCTGATCAAGAGCGACGCGGGCACGGTTCGTCGAACGGTCACGGTGAGCAAGAAAGAACCAACCGAGGTCAACGAAGCGATCTTCTCGGGCTGGGTGGCCATCTATCCGCCGTTCGACGTCGTCATCGCCGAAGGCGGACAGGTCCTGCAGCCCGACGGGCGCAATCAAATCATGTTGCCGCCGGGCGCGCACAGTTTGCAGATCACGAACCGCGCGCTCGGCTACGCGATCGTTCAGCAGGTCGAGGTGTTCCCAGGTGCCGGAACTGATGTGCGGCTGCCGATGCCGTCTTCGACGCTGACAGTCACCGCTTCGGACGCTGCCGAAGTGTGGCTCGACGGCATGCGCGTGTCGGACGCTCCGGTCAGCGCCATGCCGCTTCCGCTTGGGGCGCACGAGATCGTGGTCAGGCGTCAGGCGGGCGGCGAAAAAAGATTTCCCGTCACGATCGGCGCGAAGCCGTACACGCTGAACGTGGACTTCCCATAGGACCACGGATTCAGCGAGCCCCTTGCGTTTTGAGCGCCGTCCACTGCGCCAGCAACTTCGTGAGCGCGGCGTCGCGTGTCGCGACGGCTTGCACCAGCTGCGTGGTCGGCGTCGCGTCCGCGCCCTGCAGCAGCCCCATCAGCTGATTCATCCCGCCGATCACACTGGTCAATGTGTCCGGACCATCCGCGGCGCCACCGCGACCGCCGCCGCCCTGACCTTCGATCGCAGTCAACTTCGCCTGCATCGCGGCTTGCGACTGAGAATCACCGCGACCGGCGATCTGTGCCTTCATCGCGCGCAGATCCTCGAGTGCTTTCTGCGCGTCGATGATTCTGTCGTAAAGCCTTTTCGAGAGCGTGAACTGCTGCGCCAGACCGAGCGGCGGCGTTTTGACGCGTGGATCCATCTTCAACGTCAGCGGCTGCGTATGGCTCTGGCCGTCGACCGTGAGCTTGACGGTGTACTGGCCGGGCGCCGCCCAGGGACCACTCGGTGACGGCACGGTGTCGTGCGGAACGGCCGCGATCGGCAGCCCCCCGCGTCCACCGCCGCCGCCGGGGAGCGGCTGGTAGTGAATGTCCCACAGGAAACGGTGGATGCCGGCCGCGCCCGACAGTTTCTGCACCGGGCGATACCAGTAGGTCGGCACCGGAGCCGTGGCTGCATCGGGATTCTCGAGGCGGTCGGTGCTCGAATATCGCCGTACCGACTTGCCGGCCGCATCGAGAATCTCGAGCGTCACCGGACCGGAGGTCGCGGACGTGAGCGTGTAGTCGATGATCGCGCCGTCCGGCGGATTCTGACCGGCGGCTTCGTCCGGCGGAATCGGCGTGTCCGTGTTGGTGTTCTGGCGGACGCGATACGCCACTTGCGGCTTGAACAGCCACACCGCAGGGGCGGCACCGCCCCGCGCTGCCATCTCCCGCAACGGTGTGATGTCGTCGAGAATCCAGATGCCGCGACCGTGCGTGCCGGCCACGAGATCGTCGTCTTTCACGATCACGTCGCGCATCGAGGTTGCCGGCATGTTCAGCCGCAGCGACTGCCAGTGATCGCCATCGTCCATCGACACGTGGATTTCACGTTCGGTGCCGGCGAACAGCAGGCCCTTCTGCTTCGGATCCTCGCGCACGGCGTCAACCGGCGCGTTGTCGGGCAGGCCGTTGACGATCGCAGTCCAGGTTTTGCCGCCGTCGTGGGTTCGATAGATGTGCGGCTTCATGTCGTCGAGCCGAAGCGTGTTGACGGCGGCGTACGCCGTCTGCGCGTCGAAGTGACCCGCGTCCACGATCGACACCTTCATGAACGGTTTGAGATCGGACGGGGTGACGTCGTGCCACGAGACGCCGCCGTCGGTGGTGAGCTGCACCAGGCCATCGTCGGTGCCGACCCAGATGCGGTTGACGTCGAGCGGCGACGGCGCGACGGTGTAGATGACGCCGCGCTGCGTCGGCTTCGCGCTGTCGGCGCTGCGGAAGCTGCCGATGGTCGCCGGTACCTCCCAGGTCTTGCGCGTCAAGTCGGGACTGATTTTCTGCCAGCTGCGGCCGCCGGTCGCCGTTTTCCAGAGTGTGTTCGAGGCGAAGTACATCACGTGCGGATCGACCGGTGAAAACGCGACCGGCGCGGTTCGCAACGTGCGGAAATCGGCGGGACGCACGGGAGTCGGCGCGATGTTCTGCACCTGGCTGACGCGTCGGTCGTAGCGCGTGATCTTGCCGCCGTAGATGATGTTGTCGTTCAGCGGATCGGGAACCGCGTAGCCGTACTCCTCGACGCCGACCGGATGCCATTCCCGAAATGTGATCATGCCGTCGTTGCCGCGACTGGCGACGCATGCCGAGCCGCTCTCCTGCTGACCGCCGCAGACGCGATACGGAAAGGCGTTGTCCGCGTTGACGTGGTACATCTGCGAGGTCGCCTGGTTGTACCAGGAGCTCCAGGTTTCGCCGCCGTTGACGCTGATGATCGCGCCCTGGTCGCTGGCCATCGCGATGGTGTTCGAGTTGTCGGGGCTGATCCAGGGACGCTGGTAATCGTCGCCGCCCGGCGCGCCGCGCAGCGCGACCCAGGTCTTGCCGCCGTCCTTCGAGCGATAGCTGACCGTGCTCGCGATGATCACGGTGTCGGGGTTTTTCGGATCGACCACGGGGACCGGCAGGTCGCCGCCACCGATGCGTCCGGCGGGCCGGTTGTCGGTGGTGATCTGCGTCCAGTTCTCGCCGGCATCGTCCGACCGGTAGATGCGAACCGTCTGCGGGTTGGCGACGGTCGCGTAGATGCGCGAGCCGTTGCTCGGCGCCACCGCCACGTCCGCCTGCACGATGCCTTCAGCCGGCAAGCCGCGCGTCAGCTGACGCCAGGTCGTGCCGCCATCGGTCGACTTGAAGATGCCGCCGTTGACGCCGGCCCACGCGCCGTTCTCCCACGGCCCCTGCCGCTGCTCCCACAGGCATGCGTAGACGATGTCGGCGTTGTTCGGATCGAATTCGAGATCGGACGCGCCGGTGTTCTCGTCCTTCGACAGCACCTTCTGGAACGTGGCGCCGCCGTCGGTCGAGCGGTAGACGCCGCGCTCTTCGTTTGGTCCGTATGGATGGCCGAGGACGGCCACGAACAGCCGATTTGGATTCTTCGGGTCGACGATGATGTAGGGGATCTGCTGGCCGTCGCGGAGACCGAGATGGGTCCAGGTCTTGCCGGCGTCAGTGGACTTGTAGATGCCGTCACCCACCGACAGATCGGGACGCGCCAGACCTTCGCCGCTGCCGACGTAGATGACGTTCGGATCGGACGGCGCGACCGCAATCGAGCCGATCGAGCCGGTCGGCTGATCGTCGAAAATCGGCGTCCACACCCGGCCGAAGTCGTCTGTCTTCCACACGCCGCCGTTGACCGGCGCCATGTAGAAAACATTCGGCTGACCGGGTACGCCGGTGATCGCCTTGGTGCGGCCGCCGCGGAAGGGGCCAATCGACCGCCACCGCATTTCGCCCGGAGCCGCCTTGAGGCTCGCGAGGGCCGGCGCCTGTGCGCGGACGGCGGGACCCGGCAGCAACAGCGCGACGCCAGCCAACCCAAGAAACAACACTCCGATCGTACGGCGAACAACCACTCGTGGCCTCCAGATGAACGCGGCGCCGGGCTAGAGGGCCCGGCGCACGCGGCGCGCTATTTCTCGGTGATCGGCTGAATGCCCAGCCGCTGCGCCAGTTGATTGAAACGCGGCACGTAGGTCGTGATCGCGCGCTGCAGACGCGCCGTCTCCGCGTTCAGCTCCGCTTGAAGCTCGTTGAAGATCGGCACCGCGTTGCCGACCGGCTTGCCGTCGCCGGCCTCGACGACGCGCAGCAGCGACGCCAGCCGGTTGTTGGTCTTGATCGGGAAGTTCAATGGATCCTGGTTGCTCTGGTTGCGCACTTGATAGACGTCCACCTCGACCAGTGTCAGCTCGCGGGCGAACTGCTCGGCGATCGCCTTCGCGTCGGCGCTGTCGGTCTGCTTCAGCCGATCGTCGAGCTGCTGCTTGATATGGCGCAGCTGAATGATCGCGTTGTTAGCTTCGTTGACCTTGTCGCGGATGCGGCTCGCCAGTTCGAACTGCTCTTCCAGATCGGCATCGCTCACGGAGCGGCGCGGATTCTTTTCAATCGCGAACGACTGGGTCTGGACCTGACCGTCCACCGTCAGCCGGACCTGGTAGGCGCCGGGCAGCGCAGTCGGGCCGTTGGTCGTCGCGCCCCATAGCACCATCCCCGTGAAGGTGACGACCGGCTGATATTGCTGATCCCACGTGAAGCGCTGCAGACCGGCGACCATCGGCGCGGTCGGCGGACCTCTTCGTGCCGCACCTTCCTCGTCATCGTCCGGCGGCAATTCCGCATTTGCGGGAACGGGCGCGGCCGGTGCGGTCGGCGCGGCCGCACCGCCGGCACCCGCGGGTGCCGCGCCCGGCGCGGCGCCTCGTCCTGCGGTGCCGTTCGCAGCGTCAGCCTTCGGCAGGGCGCCGTCGAACGAGCGCACGACCTGACCCTTGCTGTCCAGGATCTCGAGAGTCAGTTTCTGCGCCGGCTTCTTCAGCCAGTAGTAGATGTTCGCCATGCCGGCCTGGCGCACGACGGTTCCCGGCTTGAAGAGATACGCATCGGTCGCGGTGACGGCGGCGGGCCCGTACTGCCTGAGCGGTCCGACGCTGTCGAGAATGTAGAACCCACGGCCGTGCGTCGCGATCGCCACGTCGTTGCCAACCACCCAGAGGTCTGACACCTGCGTGTCGGGCAGGTTCAGCCGCAGCGACTGCCAGTGATCGCCATCGTCGTAGGACAGGTAGGCGCCGTGCTCGGTCCCGGCGTAGAGCATGCCCTTTCGGGTTGGATCCTCGCGCACCACTTGTGCATAGTCGTTGGCCGTGATCCCGGTGACGATCTTCGTCCAGGTGCGGCCGTAGTCGTGGGTTCGGAAAATGTACGGCGCGAAGTCGGCGAGCAACGGCTTCTTGACCGCGATGTAGGCGGTGCCCGGATCGAACACCGAGGCGTCGATCTGGCTGACACGACCCAAATCGGGCATGTCCTTCGGCGTCACGTTCGTCCACGTCTTTCCGCCGTCGCGCGTGAGCTGGACGATGCCGTCGTCCGATCCGGACCAGAGGATGTTGACGTCGGTCTTGCCGGGCCCGAGCGAGAACACCGTCGCGTAGATCTCCGGGCTGTTCATGTCGTGCGTGATCGGGCCGCCGGAGTCCTGCATCGTCTTCGGATCGTGCCGGGTCAGATCGCCACTGATGCGATCCCACGTCTGTCCGCCGTTGGTGGTTTTCCAGACATGCTGCGAGGAGGTGTAGAGCACGGTCGGATCGACCGGCGAGAAGATGATCGGGTACGTCCACTGCCAGCGTTCGACCACCGACGCCGAGTTCTCGCCAGAAAAGAAGCGCGGGTACGGCCCCACTTCGCGCAGCTCTCCGGTGCGCCGGTTCAGACGCGTCAGAAACGAGCCGTTGTTGGCACCGGAGTAGTAGATGTCCGGGTCCCGTGGATCCGGCGCGATGTAGCCGGGCTCACCGCCGCCGGCTTCGTAGGGTGGTTCGGCGCTGCCGCCGCGGCGGCCGAGTCCACTGTTGCTCGGCACGCACATCGTGGTGTTGTCCTGCTGGGCGCCGCAGATGTGATACGGCTCGTGCTTCGTGGAAATCACGTGATAGAACTGGCCGGTCGCAAAGCCCTGTCCGGACCAGTGCCTCTTCGTCGATGAGGCGTCGTAGGTGATCGCGCCGCCGCCGTCGTTCGCGAGCGCGACGTGCTCGCTATCGTCCGGATCGATCCACAGGTCGTGATGGTCGCCGTGCGTGCTGTTGTTGCCGCTCATGCTGACCAGCGTCTTGCCGCCGTCCACCGAGCGAAAGGCGGTGGTGTTCAGCATGTAGACGGTGTCCTTGTGGCTGGGATCGGCAAAGACGTGCGTGTAGTAGAACGCTCGCTGCCTGACGCTGCGGGCGGCGTTCACCAGTTTCCAGGTGGCACCGGCATCGTCGGAGCTGAAGAGGCCGCCGTTTTCGTTCTCGACCAGCGCGTAGACGCGGTTCGAATCCGCACCCGAAATCGCGACGCCGATCTTGCCGTAGACGCCCTGCGGCAGGCCGCCGGTGCGGCTGATTTCCTTCCAGGTCTCGCCGCCGTCCACCGACTTGTACAGGCCGCTGCCGGGTCCACCGCTCGACATCTGATACTCGACCCTGTACGCCTCCCACATCGCCGCGAACATCACGTCGGGATTGCGGCGATCGATGGTGATGTCCACGGCGCCGGTCTTGTTGTCCTTGAACAGCTTCCGCTGCCAGGTCTTGCCGCCGTCGATGCTCTTGTAGACGCCGCGTTCGTCACTCGGCGTCCCGTACCGCCCGAAGTCGGCGACGAAGACGATGTCAGGATTGGTCGGGTGGATGCGGATTCTCGAAATCGCGTCGGAGTTGCCGAAGCCGACGTGCTGCCAGGTCTTGCCGGCATCGGCGGATTTGTAAACGCCGTCGCCCGGCATGATGTTGCCGCGGATGCACGACTCGCCCATGCCGATGAACACCTCGTCGGGCTTGGACTCCGACACGGCGACGGCGCCGACCGACGAGCTGTTGATCTGGCCGTCGGTGACCGGCGTCCACTCGATGCCGCCGTCGGTGGTCTTCCACAAACCGCCGCCGACCGCACCGAAGTACGCCTCTTTCGGCCGTCCCTTGACGCCTGAGACCGCGATCGATCGGCCACCGCGCGGCGGCCCGACGCTCCGCCACTTGAACGCCTTCAGGATTTCCTGATCCAGCGTGTTGGCCGCATCGGATTGCGCACCGATCACCGTCGCCGGCAGATCCCACCCGAAGGAGAGCGCGAGAAGAACAGCGCAAATGAAGAGCGAGCGATTTCGAAACGTGGCGGGTTTCATGGCGGACCTCGGCCTGTTAAAAAAGCAGTCTAGCACTGCGCGACTCCGCTCATCGTGCGCGGCGACCGCCGGTCCTGACCCGCCACATCGTCGCCACCAGCACGAGCATTGCGCAACCCTCGACGTAAACCTTCTCGGCATCAATCCAGTCCACCGGACGATTTTCGAGCAGCGGATCGGACAGCACGCCGTGAACGTAGAACACGGTCGCCGCGGCATAAGCCGTGTAGTGGAGGAGCTTCCAGTTGTGGTGGCCAAACAGGTGGCGGAAGTAGGACGTCAGGACGACGAACGACACGAGATAGAACCCCAGCGCGCCGAGGCTGTTCGTGAGCGGCTGTACCGGCGACCAGAAAGGGACAAATACGTCGAGGACACGAAACGGCACTTTGTCGCCCGCCAGCAGGATCAGCGGGTGCGTGAGCGCGGTGGCAAGACCGATGTAGCCGAGCCAGTTGTGAAGCGTGAACAGCTTGAATCGCTGGCGCGGCCACTGCCGGACCGGGTTGTAGCCGACCGACAGCAGCAGACCGAGCAGGATCTGCGCGGTGAACATGCCGACCGCGACCAGACCGACGACCGAGGAAACGTCTATCGCTGTGGGCACACCGAAATCTTACGTCGTTTAGAAATTGAACCGGGCCGTGAACTGGAACATGCGGCCCGGATCGATGTTCGCCAGCCCCGGACTCGCCTGACCGAACGTGGCCAGCGGCGTCGTGGTGTCGCCATAGGTGCCGTTGCGGCCGAGCACGTTGGCGTGGTTGAACACGTTGAATGCCTCGAGGCGCAGCGTCAGTGATCGGCTGCCCTTCGGCAGCAAGCGGATTTCACCGTAGACCGCGGTGTCGGACACCGCCGTCCCGCGGAACGCGTAGCGGGTGGCATTCACGCCGTTGATGATCGGCCGATCGTTGTTGTTGCCGTCGCCGTTGTTGTCGACGCCGGTCGTTGCGTTGAACGGTTTGGACGAGGCCAGCGACGACACGGTCCCGACGGTGATGAGATACGGCAGCTGATAGCTGAAGGCGATCACGGCGCGGTGCCGCTGATCGAGCAGGCTCGGTCCGCGCTCCTGCTCGCCGAGCTGGTTGAAGTCCTGCTGACCAGCGCCGTTGCCGTTCGGCTCGGTCGTGTTGGTCGCCTTCGACAGCGTATAGCTGACCGAGACGAACGCCTTGGTCGTCTGCCACCGCATCATCGTCTGGAGTCCGTCGTAGTCCGCCACGCCGAGATTTTCGACGACATTGATCTGGCGGTAACCGCCGTTGACGGGCGTGATCGGCCTCGTCAGATCGGCCGCCGCGGTGCTGCGCACCTGGCCGGGCGCCGTGCGCACGAACAGCGACGGCGCGTTCAGGTCCACCGTGCG
This sequence comes from uncultured Acidobacteriota bacterium, assembly GCA_963711765.1. Classification (GTDB taxonomy): domain Bacteria; phylum Acidobacteriota; class Vicinamibacteria; order Vicinamibacterales; family CAVVIG01; genus CAVQFC01. The sequence continues at coordinate 924,846 of CAVQFC010000003.1, forward strand.
ATCGAGACCGCTCCAGTGCTGCTTCACGTAGTCGGCCGACACGAAGACGCGATGACTGAGTTCGCGCTCGATGCCGATCGAAGAGACCTGGCTTTTCGGGTTCACGAACGTCGTGCTGGCGTAGTTGGTCAGCTTCGAGATGTCGAAGAACTGCGAGTAGTAGGCAGCGTCGCCGGGGCGGATGGTAATGTTTCGAGCCGGCAACGTCGCGACTGCGCTGTTCTGGTCGTACGGCACCGGTGTGCAGGTCAGGCACGACGGGAAGCCTGTCTGTCCCGGCGTCGCCGTATACGTGAAGATGCCCTGCGGTCCGCCGAGCGCGAAATTCGCATCGGTGTTGGCCCGCAGCATCGTGTAGTAGACGCCGTAGCCGCCGCGAATTGCGGTTTTCGGATCGCCGCCGGGGTTCCATCCGAATCCAAGCCGCGGCGCGAAATTCTTTTTGCCGTCGCTGAAGGTCTGACGGTCGTAGCGCAGACCGAGATCGAGCGTGACGTCCGGGCGAACGCGGTAGTTGTCCTGGACGAAGACGTCGTAGATCTGCTGACTCAGCTCGTAGGTGCCGGCGCCAAGATTGAAACTCTGCTGATAGCGCTGCATGTCGGGGAGCGCGAGCTGATCCGGTGGTTTGGTCGTCGTCGCGAGGACAGTGTATTGACCGAGCACGAACGCGCTGCCGAACTCGGTGCCGTCGCCGCCGGACGTATTCTGCGCGATGCTGCCGCCGAGGCGAAGGTAGTGCAGGCCCTTGGTCCACGACAACGTGTCCGAGAACTGCGTGATGTGGCTGTAGATGTGCGCGTAGCGCGACTCGCCCGGCCGTGAACGGCACTGAACCGGCGCGCGTTTCCTGCGTGGACGGCGTGAGCGGATCGAACGCGGTGACCGGATTGGCGTTCTGATACAGCAGGCGCGCCTCGTTGAGCATGGTCGAAGAGATGACGGCGGTCTCGTTCGCCTGCACGGTCCACGAATGACGCGTGAATTCGCGGCCGGCGCTCGGCAGCACGTTGCCACCGACCGCGTCCTGCGGGTTGGTGTCGTGAAAACGGTCGGTGTTGACGCGGACCATCAGGGCATGGGCCGGGTTGATCTGCTGATCGAACCGGCCGTCCACCAGTCCCTGACGATAGTTGCCGAGATACGTCGTCCCGGCGGCGACCAGCGGCGTGGTGATGGCCGCCGTTCGATCCTGTGCGGTGTAGTCGCCGGCCACGAAGTAGTGCGTCTTGTCCTTGACCAGCGGTCCGCCGATCGCGAACGAGCCCTGCGCGAGCGAGTCAGGAATGTCCGGCGGTACGAGCGCGACCGCTGCGCCGTTCGATGTCGGCGGCACGCAGGTCGCGACCGACGGTGCGCACTGGGCGCCGGCCGAGAAACTGGTCGACTGCATCCCGCCCGGACGACCGAGGAACAACCCCTCACCGTGCACGGCGTTGGTGCCGGACCTGGTGACGATGTTGACGCCGGCGCTGGCCGTCCAGCCGAACTCGGACGAGAACGCGCGAGACATGATGTTCATTTCCTGCACGGCGCCGACCGGAATCGTCGAGAACATGGTCTGACGCCCCCACGGCTCGTCACCGGTCGCGCCGTCGACGATGTAGTCGGCCTCGCGGCGGCCGCCGGCACCGGTGACGACATACACCGAGTTCATGAACAAGTCGCCGGTGCCCTTGGCGTTGCGGAACGCCGCGTTGAGGAGCGGCAGCGTCGAGATTTTCCGGCCGAGGACCGGCGTCTGTTCGATCAGCTCGGAGTTCAGGACCATGCCGAGCTGCGGATCCGCGGTCACGCCGAGCGCGGAGCCGTAGACCGTGACTTCGCTGTTACCGCCGCTGGCGACGAGCTTCACGCGGATAGTGGCGACGGCGCCGGCGCGCAGCGCGATCGCGGCAACGTCCTCGCCGGTGAATCCGGTCTTCGAGACAGTGACCTTGTATGACGCCGCTGATCGAAAGCGCCGTCAGCGTCACCGAGCCGTCGGCGTCGGACACGGCTTCGCGCGAGCCGCCGGCGGCGAGGTTCATCGCCGACACCTGCGCGCCCGGCACGTTGGCGCCGCTCTGATCGACGACCGTGACGATCAGCGTCGCCGTATTGGGAGATTGCGCGAACGCCGGCATCGCCGACATGAGAAGGAGAACGATTGCGGTTCGAAGCACGCTGATCCTCACTTGGGGCTGACGACGTAGTCTTTGAAGTAGCTGGAGGAATCGGTTTTCGACCACAGGCCGACCTTGCCGGCGACCGGCGGACGGATCACGGGGTTGTTCGCGGCGAACAGATCAGGATTCGGCGGCGCATTGTTGCGGCCTGGTCCGGGCTCGGTGCCGAGCACGTAGGTCAACGCCTTGACGCCGTCGAGCGATCCGGTAATCGTCGCGCCGTCCACGTCGAGGCGCAGTTCGTGCCACTTGGCCAGTTCTGCCGGCTCCTTGAGCAGGTCGCCGTCGCGCGGCCGGATCAGCGGCCGCCGGATCCCGTTGTGGAACTCCCACAGGATCACGTTGTGCTCGGTGTCGTTGTAGCGGAGCGCCAGCCAGTCGCCGTTCGGCTTGACGTTGAACAGAATGCCCGAGCAGCGATCGGCATCGCCGCCGACGGTCTTGAACTTCACGCTGACGCTGCCGTTCGAGAAATTGTCGACGCCCTTTCAGCACCGCCACCGGGTAGTACGCGAACTGCTTCGCGTTGTCCATCAGCTCTTCGTTGTTCGTGCCGTAGAGCTTGCGCGCGCTCTCGACCAGCAGCTTGGTCGGCGTGTCTTTGCTCGCGACCCATGGCCTGCCGTCCACCATGATTGCCATGTCGGGGCCGTCCTTCACGACGATCCAGGTGCCGACGATCGGCTCGAACGTCGCCGGCGGCTTGCCGACCTGTTCCTTGCTGAGATCGACCTTGATGTCCGCGGCGCGCAGCGGCGCGATCGCGAGTAGCCCGGCGAGAATGATGACTCGTGTCTTCATGACTTCCTCCGTCGAATAAAAAGCGCGCCGGCCAGGACCAGAGCCGGCCAGACGCCGTAGAACAAGACCGCCGCGCCTCTTGGTGGAACAGCGAGGGGATGACCGCGGTACACGCCATCTTCGTCGGTCTCGGTCGGCTGCGCGACGCCGGCCACGGAATAGATCGCTTCGAGCACGCCCTCGGCGGTGGTGGCCCGGCTCATGACTCTTTTGCCGTCGAGGTCGTACCAGACTTCGCCGTAGTGCGGCAGGGTCTGCTCGAAAAGACCGATCGAGGAGGCCGACACATACTCTACCCGGGTCCGGGGCAGGACACGACGAAGCTTCGTGAGCGCGCGATGCTCGAGGTCGAAGCGGCGCGGGTCCTCCGGCGCCAGGTGCACCTCGATTCGCAGCGGCGCCCGGATTTGTTCGAGCGCTTCCTCGTCGCCTCGCGGGAACGAGTTGGCGCGATTTTCCGACGTGTCCCAGCTCGGCGTGACAAATGTAGACGCGAACAGCAGAGCCGCCGTCGTCGCAGCGAGCGCGATCGACTCACGGACTCGACGAGGGACCGGGACGCCGATCCGCAGCCAGACCGCCGAGAACACGAGCCCGGCGCAAACGAGCGACGCGGCTACCAGCACGACATCGAGCCGCAACAGGCCGTGCTGAAATTCCGCCACCATCGCCGTCGGCGTGTACCCGGCCACACTTTCCCACCACCCGCCCTGCACCGCGGCGATGAAGTTGACGATCCAGGTCCCGACCGTGACGCTCAGCGTGACGATTGCCGCGGTTGAGGGATGCTCGGCGACCGCCGCGGCCGCCGCCGCCACCGCAATCGTCAGGGCCGCGTTCAGCAGGTGCCCGAAAACCACCGTGACCAGCTCCGGCGCGTAGAGCGTGCCACCGTAGGCCTTCCACAGCACGACCGCCAGAAGCGGGGCCGTGCTCGCGACGATCCAGGCTCCGAGAAGCACCAGCGCTTTGGCGCCGACCCGCGCCACGGCCGGGATGCGGTTCTGCATCTCTATTTTGATCGCGCCGCTCTGGCGATCGCCGGAGACCAGACGAATGGCGACGAAGGGAAACAGGAACGCCGCGGCAAGCTCACAGGCGCTGAAGGTCGGCGCCCACACGCCGATCAGCGGCGAGAACGCCTCGCCGACACCTGCCGCCGAGCCGTTCAATCCACTGGCTTCGGCGTAGGTCCGCACCGCGCTGATGAACGACACGCCGACCAGCGGTCCCATCAGCAGGAGCATCACCCACCACGCGCGCGACGCCAGCAGTTCACGGTATTCCTTGTCGAGCAGCCAGCGGAGGGCGCCGAACAGAGAGATCACAGGGTAAGAAGTATTCTCTGCGGTCTCTGCGCTCTCTGCGTTCACAGAGCTAGGTGAGCGCAAGGAACACCTCTTCGAGATTCGACGCCGCCGAGGCCTGGCCGCGCGCAGACGCCGCCGCCGACAACTGCTCGAGCGTGCCCTCGCCGCACACGGCGCCGCCGCTCAACAACACGAAGCGATCGCAGACACGTGCGGCATCGTTGATCTGATGGATCGAGAGGAACATGGTTCGGCCCGCCTCCGCCTGCTCGCGGATGACGATCGCCACGTCACGACTCTGCCGCAGGTCGAGTCCGTCGAATGGTTCGTCGAGCAGCACCAGTGGATGCGGCATGGCCAGCGCGATGCCCAGCAGTGCGCGCTTCCGCTGACCCTTCGACAACGCACCGATGGTCGAGTCGAGAAGCGGCCCCAGGTCGAGTCGACCGACGATACGATCGCGCTGGTCAGCCCGGCCGCCGAAATAGCCGCAGGTGAAGTCGAGCGCCCACCGCAGCGACTGATCCGGCCAGGGCGCAATTGCGTCCGGCATGTAGAACAGATGGGACACACGCTCTGCCGGTGTCAGCGTACGGCCGTCGCCGAAGATCGCGCCCGCGTCGGTCGGCAGCACCCCCGCCAGGCACTCGAACAACGTCGTCTTTCCCGACCCGTTGGGGCCGATGAGCCCGAGCACTTCGTGCGGACGGATCGAGAAGGACACGTCGCGCAGCGCCGTAAGCGAGCCGTAACGTTTCGTCAGATCGACGACTTGAAGCAAAGGCAATGACCGCGGCACGTCGGACCGGACTATTATTAGCCGCCGGAGTTGATGATGAAACCAGTTCGTGTGGCCCTACTCGTTGCTACCCTCGCCGCTGCATTTGGCGCTCAATCTCTTGTCGGCCGCTCGGAGCAGGCGCCGCCCGGGGCAGCGTCCGCGGGCGGTCCGTTCGACGCACTCCATTTCCGCCCGATCGGCCCGGCGTCGATGTCGGGGCGGATTTCGGATCTCGCCGTCTACGAAGCCAACCCATCGATCTTTTACGTCGGGTCAGCCCACGGCGGCGTCTGGAAAACGACCAACGCCGGAACGACGTTCGAGGCACAGTTCCAGGATCAGGGACTGATTTCGATCGGCGACATCACGGTATCGCAGAGCAATCCCGACCTGGTCTGGGTGGGGACGGGCGAATCGAACAACCGCCAGAGCACGTCGTGGGGCGATGGCGTCTACAAGTCGACGGATGGCGGCAAGACCTACGCGAACGTTGGTCTCAAGACGTCGCGCTTCGTCAACCGTATCGTCATCGATCCGCGCAACAACGATGTCGTCCTGGTCGCAGCGACCGGCAGCCTGTTCGGGCCTGGCGGCGATCGCGGCATCTACAAGACCACCGACGGCGGCAAGACCTGGAAGCGAACGCTGTTCGTTGACGAGGACACCGGCGCCAACGACCTGGCCATGGACGCGACCAACAGCCAGATTCTCTACGCCTCGATGTACCAGCGGCGTCGCACCGCATGCTGCATGAACGGCGGCGGCCCGGGGAGCGGCATCTGGAAATCCATCGACGGCGGCGAGACCTGGGCGAAGCTGACCAAGGGTCTGCCGAACGAACCGATGGGACGTATCGGCCTCGATGTCTATCGCAAACGCTCGAACATCCTCTACGCGCTGATCGAGGGACAGGCGCCGCTCCCGGCACGCGGCGAAGCCGGCGCGCCGGACGAAGCGCCTCAAGGCGGCGGCCGCGGCGCCACGGTCGCGACCGGTGTGGACGCCACGCCCACCGGTGTCTATCGCTCCGACGACTCCGGCGAAACCTGGCGGAAGGTGAACAACGAGAATCCGCGACCGATGTACTTCAGCCAGATGCGGATCGATCCGAACGATCCCGAGGTGATTTTCTACGCCGGCGTCAAACTGCACCGCTCGCTCGACGGCGGCAAGACGGTGACGCTCAACATGACCCAGACGATCCACGACGACGTCCATGCGATCTGGATCGATCCGGCGAATTCGCAGCACCTGATCATCGGCAACGACGGCGGCGTCGCGGTCACCTGGGATCAGGCGAAGACCTGGAACTTCGTCCACAACGTGCCGGTCGGCCTCTTCTATCACGTCAGCGTGGACAACGCGACGCCCTACAACATCTGCGGCGGCATGCAGGACAACTACGTCTGGTGCGGCCCGAGCGCGGTTCGCGGCGCGGTCGGCATCGCAGGTTTCAACTGGGCGACGATGCAGGGCGGCGACGGTTTCGTGGCGCTGCAGGATCCCGGCGATCCACGCATTGCCTACAGCGAATCGCAGGACGGCAACATGGTGCGCATCGATCGCGTCACCGGCGAGACGATGTCGATTCGGCCGCAGCCCGAGTCCGGCGAGCCGGCGCTGCGCTGGAACTGGGACACGCCGCTGGTGCTGTCGCCGCACGATCCCAAAATCATCTACGCCGCCAGCAACAAACTATTCCGGTCGGCGAATCGTGGACTGAACTGGGAATCGTCGGGCGCCGACCTGACCACCAATGCCAACCGCGATGACGTGGTGACCATGGGTGTCAAGGGCGCCGACATCCGGATTTCGAAAAACGACGGCATCGAAGCGTGGCCGACGATCATCTCGTTCGCGGAATCGACCAAGCGCGCCGGCGTACTCTACACCGGCACCGACGACGGTAACGTGCAGGTGTCGCGCGACACGGGACGCTCGTGGACCAACGTCACGGCCAACATTCCGGGGCTGCCCAAAGGCATCTGGGTGTCGGAAGTGGTGCCCTCGAAATTCGACGAGGGCACCGTCTATGCCACCTTCGACGGTCATCGCCAGGATGATTTCGCGACCTACATCTATGTGAGCCACGATTTTGGACAGACGTGGCAGTCCGCCGCCGCGAACCTGAAAGACCAGGTGGTGAAGACCCTGACCGAGGACACGCGAAACGCCGACGTCCTCTACATCGGGACCGAGACGGGTTTGTTCGTGTCGATCGACCGCGCGAAGAGCTGGGCACGCATCAAGGCGAATCTGCCGACGGTGCGCATCGACGAGATCACGCTGCATCCACGAGACAACGCGATGATCCTCGCGACGCACGGGCGCGCGCTGTGGGTGCTCGATCATCTCGAGCCGATCCAGGAGTACGCGGCGGCGCAGGCGGCGTCCACCGACGCCTCCCTGTTCACGCCGCCGCCGTTCGCGATGTTCCGCCGAGCCACACGCGATCGCAACTACGAATTCTGGGGCGACCAGACGTTCTACGGCGAAAATCCGCCGGCGGCCGCAGTCATCTCATGGCTCAACAAGAAGGCGGTCGGCGACGTGAAGCTGAAGATCACCGATACCGGCGGACGCGAAGTTCGCGAGATCGCGGCTCCGGTCCTGGCCACCAGCAACAAGGCAGGTATTCAGTCCGCGTGCTGGGATCTGCGGGTGCAACCGGCGCCGGCGCCCCCGGTACCTGAAGGCAGAGGCCGCGGTGGACGAGGACGCGGCGGCGCCGCCGGTGATCGGCCGGAAGCAGGAGCTGCGCCTGCACCGACACCGGCAACCAGTCCGTTTGGCGCCGGCTGTCCAGTTCCGGCGGGCGGCGGTGGTGGCGGCGGCTTCGGCGGCGGCGGCAACGTTGCCGGGCCGTACGTGATCGGCGGCCTCTACAACATCTCGCTCGTCGTCGACGGCAAGACGATTGCGACGAAGCCGTTGCGCGTGAACGACGATCCCGAAGTGTTGCTGACCTCGGCCGAACGCAAGCGTCAGTTCGACATGGCGATGGACATGCAGACGCTGCAGCCATACATCACCGACGCATCGACCGCGCTGGGATCGCTGACACGCCAGATGACCGAGTTGAAGACGACGATCGGTGGACGCAGCGATGTCCCGGCCGACGTCAAGGCTTCCTTCGACGCGTTCGACAAGGAACTTGCCGCGCTTGCGCCACGACTTGCGGCGCCGCAAGGTGGGCGCGGCGGCGGCCGCGGCGGCGCGACCGAGAACCTGAACGTGAAGCTGGGCCAGGCGAAGAACGGCTTGATGGGCGGGATGAATGTCGGTGAACCGACGGTGCGCGCCTACACCGAGGTTAGACAGCAAGCGCCGAAAGCGATCGGCGATTTGAATGCGGTGATCGCAAAGGCGTCGACACTGAAGACATCGCTGGCGACTTACAACCTGACCCTCAACGTTCCGCCGCCCGTGAAGGTACCCGTTATCCCGCCTGCTAAGCGTCCGTGATCGGCCCGTTCAGGAGGGCGTCGAGGGCCGGCTGAAGCCGGCCGCTACTTCTGGCACACCGGGCAATAAAACGTCGAGCGCCCGGCCTGCGTGCGGCGTTTGATGGTCCCCGGGCATTTCGCACGAAGGCACCGCTCGCCTTCGCGGCCGTAGACGCGGAACCTCGACGAGCCGTACGGCCCGGTCTTCGAGGAGCGCCGTGATGTGCGCGCAATGGCGGCGTTCAGCACCTGCTTGATGGCGGTCACGAGTCGATACGCTGCGGGCCGCGGCGCGCCCGAAGACGTCGCGATTGTTGACGCACGCTTCAACGGCGACAGACCAGCTCGATGCAGCGCTTCGCTGACGTAGATGTTGCCGAGTCCGGCGACGACCCGCTGATCGAGCAAGGCGACCTTCAACGATGTCTTCCTGCCCCTGCAGGCCCGGGCCAGCGCCTCGGCGTCGAACTCGTCCGACAACGGTTCGGGTCCCAGGCCGCCGATCGCCTGGTGCCGCGACAGCTCGCGGTCGCGAATCAGGTCCATCACGCCGAACCGCCGAGGGTCGTTGAAGGTGACGATCGCGCCGGACGACATGTGAAAGATGACGTGGTCGTGACGGCCGGGCGTGAGCGCTGTCCTGGCGACGTCGAAGCCACCCGACATCCCGAGATGCATCAACAGCGTCTCGCCAGACGACAGACCAGCGAGCAGGTACTTCGCACGCCTCGTCAGCGACGAGACCGTCTGGCCGACGAGACGACGACGAAATCCCCGTGGGAACGGCTGCCGCAGATCCGGCCGCCGCACCAGCACATCGTCGAATCGTGCGCCGAGCATGACCGGCTCGAGAACACGGCGGACTGATTCAACTTCCGGAAGTTCAGGCACGAGAGAGATTCTCGTTCATGTTCCGTGCAGATGTCGCGGCGAGGCGGTGCGGCCGGGGAACGCTCAATGTTTCGGCGGCGTGATTTTCAGGCCGGTCGGGGCCGACAGAGCGCCCGAAAACGTCATCGCGCCGGCCTGGTAGTACTGCCACGCCTTCCACCTGAAAAATCCACCGTCGTCGTCTGCCGCGTACGGCGTCGTCAGTGTCGTGCCGTTGAAGGACGGAGTGCCAGAGCCGCTCGCCGCCACGTGGCTGTTGCCGTTGACGCGGCCGGGTTGGTGACGCCGTCGCCCTGGCCATCGCACGCGCACGTCGTACCGCCCGCGCCGCCGCCGAAAAGAAATGCCACGACTCCGGCATCGCGGTACGCGGCGAGATGCGTCCGCGCCGGTTCGTCGAGCAGCCATTCGGGACGGTTGTCCTGATAGTGACCGGTGGTGTTGTTCTGCGATCGCATCCGCGTATCGCCGAGCGGGATCTGCCACATCACGATTCGCTTGCTGGTGGCGGTCGAGAAGCCGCCGAGGAATCGCACGCTGCGGCGAAAGTCGTCGGCATCCCACCACGATCTGACCGCCGTCACCGTAGACGTACTGGTAAAAGCCGGAATCGCGATCGCTGAACTCGCCGAAGGTCAGATCGAAATTGGCGCCGAGCGACTTGTAGAACGCCGCGGCACGGGCGGCGAGCGCATCGACGGTTGCGTCGGGCGGATTCGAAATCGCGATGTCGACGCCGGTGCCCCAGACACTGATGTGATAGGCCACGACGACGTTCGGCGCGTAGGCGTCGCGGAGTTTGAGCACGGCGCGGGCAAAGCCGGACACGTTGCTGGGCAATCCGGCGAGTTCAGTCAGTCCGGTCTCCGATACTTTCGCGGCGACGGTGGCTGCATCGCCGTTGGTGGACGCCTGCTCGACGTATCCCCACAGATCGGGCTCGACGTGGAGAACGACCAACTGACCGTGGAACGCACCGGCTTTCTGAAAGAACAACTTGAGATCGTTGTAGTACGCGGTCATCGTCGCGGTGTTGTTCAGGTTGGTCAGGTCGGCGTTGCTTTCAGAGCCGCCGCCAGGCGCGGACTGCAGCAGCATGTAGTAGGTGAAGACGGGGATGATGCCGCTGGCGGCCGAGTCCTGAATGTAGAAGCGCGCGAAATCGCCGTTGGTGTTCCAGTTTGCCCAGCCGTTCCCGGTGTTCACTCCCCCGGCGAGGTATTGGTAGCGGAACGCGAAGGGTGCGGTGTTCTTCATCGCGGCGGCGCCGCCGGGAGAGTCCGCCATTCCGAGCTCAAGCTGTTTCGGCCAGCCTGACGGCAGCGGCGCCATCGACTGGGCCTGCGTGCTTCTGCCCGCGGCAAGCGTCGCGAATACGAGCATCGCGAGAACAATTTGCATTCTCATACTGGTTCCGCCGGGTCGCGGCTGTCCGATCGCGACCCCGCTCGACACCCCGCCGCGTCAATAGCGCCACCCCTTGGTATCGGCGCCCGCAGGAGCGCTTTTCATCCAGCGCTCGGCCATCAACTTGATGAAACGGCTGTGATACGTCAGACGCGAAATCGCATTTACATGATCGTGATCGCCGCTCCAGCAATGTTCGTCGCGGGCGCCGTAGTCCACCTTCGCCTCGGCGGGCGGATTCGCGGTCTTGAGAAAGTCCTCAGCGCGGTAAACCGCGTCGTTGAGGAAAAAATTGTCCGATCGCCCGACGTTCAGCGTGATCTTGCCGCGCAGCTTGGGGCCCAGGGTTGCCCAGTCGCGTTGCATGATGTGGACCAGATCGTAGTGGTCACGCCAGAACGTCGCGACGGTTTTGTCGATGTCGCCCGTGCGCTTGTCGAAAATCCGCTTCGGGTAGCCATCGGCGCCGACCGGAGAAAACACCGCCTCCCAGATGTCCCACTGGCCGCCTGAGCGCGATTTCGTCCCGAGGACGAGTTCCTTGATATTCGACTGCTCGATGGTCGCGCGCGTCTGGCCGAGATAGTCGCGCTCGGCCGGCCGCGGCGTCCGACGGAACGGTCCCTCGCTGAAATACGCGTTGCGGTCGTTGTAGATGTCGATCACGGTGTAGCTGTGGAAGTCGATCGGATCGGGACAGTTGGCCCACGCGCCGTTGTACTCGTCGGGATAGAAGACCTGCGCCGCGAGCGCTTCCCATCCGCCGGTCGATCCGCCGTCGAGACCGCGCGCCCACGGACCGATGCCGCGGAACTGCTTCTCGATGTAGGGCAGCAGCTCGTAGGTGATCGCGTCGCCGTAGGGCCCGAGATTCTCGGAGTTCACGGCGTAGGAATCGTCGTAGTACTGGTTGGCGTGTTGAATCGTGACCATCAGCACGCGGGGAAAGTTCGGTCCGGTCCATTCCTTGAAGAACTGATAACCGTACTCCTGCTGCATCCGCTCGTAGCCGTATTGTTCGCAGAACCTGCCCTCGTGACCGTTCGGGCAGTACTTCGCGATGTTCGCCTCGTCGGCCGGCGGCAGTTTCGGATCGGGCGGCGTCTCGCGCCAGCCGGACACGGACGTCTCGAAGTGACCGTGGTACACCGCGACCGGATAGTGGACGTCGGGGTGCGAGTCCCATCCTTCCGGCAGCACCACCATCGCGCTGATGAAGGTCGGCCGTCCCCAGAATTTGCTGAGCCGCTCGCTCTGGATCTTGATGCGTTTCAGGTATTTCGTGTCGGGCAGATCCGGAATCGGCGGAATCTTGTGGTCGAGCGTGAGATGAATCGCGGTGCCGCTCGCGGGATCGACGTGGATCTTCTTCGGCGCGCTGTACAGATTGCCGGGCGCGCGATTCCACTGCTGTCCCTCACCGCGATCCGCCGGCAGCTTCACGGTGTGGCCGTCGCTCCGTTTGTAGGTCTCGTAGACGTGGAGCAGTCCCTGGACCCAGTAGTCGCCGGGCTCGAGATCGCCGAGGCTCGTCATCGGATAGCCGAGCGTTCCGCCGTCAACGATCGCTTCCTTCCCGGCGGCAAGGCCGTCCACGTCGATCCCGAAAACCTGCGCGGTGCTATCGCTGTCGGCTACCTGGAAACGCGGCTCGCTGCGCTCGTCGGTGGCGACGAGCAGGAGCATCCGGCCGTCGAGCGGTCCCGAAGCGACGGACGAGGAGACCGACAGGCCGACGCGCAAGGGCGCCGGCGCCGCGCCGAGCGCCGCGATACAAGCAGCCACCAGAGCGAACGTGACAGCACAGCAGAAACGGCGTGTTCGCATGACCGATCACCTCGGCGGGATTGTAGTTCAGGGTTCGGACCCGGCTATGGATGACGGGTATCGCGATCGACAAATTTGTCGCGCCCGAGTGCGCCTGCGGTCGCGATACACTCCAAGCATTAAGGGAGGTTCCACGTGCGTGGTTTTCGATTTCTCGTTGCCGGACTCGCATCGCTGCTGACGGTCACGCCGCTGGCGCAGCAGTCGACAACGGCGCCTCCCGCCGCGGCGAACCCGCGCCTCGATCAATACAAGCGCGACGTCGGCCTCGAGGTCGACGGCCTGGGCGAAATGGTCCAGCGCATGAACGACCAGGTGTTCAGCTACGGCGAGCTCGGATTCCAGGAGTTCGAGACTTCGAAATACCTGACCGGCATCCTGCGGCAGAACGGGTTCGCCATCCAGGAAAATCTGGCCGGCATCCCGACCGCGTGGATGGCGAGCTGGGGAAACGGCAAGCCGGTCATCGCGCTCGGCTCCGACATTGACGACATTCCGCAGGCGTCGCAGAAGCCGGGCGTCGCGTATCACGATCCGATCATCGACGGCGCTCCCGGGCACGGCGAGGGCCACAACTCCGGGATGCCGCTCCAGATCGCGGCTGCGCTCGCGGTGAAGAAGATCATGGAGCAGCAGCATCTCTCCGGCACGCTGCGCCTCTGGCCCGGTGTGGCGGAGGAGCTCGACGGCTCGAAGGCGTACTACGTTCGCGCCGGCGCGTTCAAGGACGTGGACATCTCGATCTTCGTCCACGTCGGATCGAACATGCAGGCGAACTGGGGCGAGAGCCTGTCGAACGCGCTGGTCTCGGTTGAATACAAGTTCGTCGGCGAAAGCGCCCACGCGGCCAGCGCTCCATGGCGCGGGCGTTCTGCGCTGGACGCGGTGGAGTTGATGGACGTCGGCTGGAATTTCAGGCGCGAGCACCTCCGCCTGCAGCAACGCTCCCACTACGTGATCACCAACGGCGGTGATCAACCCAACGTCGTGCCGCCGAACGCGTCGGTCTGGTACTACTTCCGCGAAACCGACTACCCGAACACCAAACGGCTGTGGGAACTCGGCGACAAGATGGCCAAGGCCGCAACGCTGATGACCGACACGGAGGTCACCTCACGCCTGCTCGGTTCAGCGTGGTCGGGTCATTTCAACAAGACCATCGCCGAAGTGATGTACGCCAACATCGAACGCGTCGGCCTGCCGCCCTGGACCGAGGCTGATCAGACGCTGGCCAAAGCCCTGCAGCACGAGTTGAAGGTGCCGGAAATCGGACTCGCCACGAAGATCGAGCCGCTCAAAGGACGATCGGAAGTGCCGGACGAGGAGCGACGCGGCGGCGGCTCGGACGATATCGGCGACATCTCGTGGAACGTGCCGACGATCACCCTGAACTATCCGGCCAACATGCAGGCAGGTCCGGGTCACAACTGGGCCAACGCCGTGTCAATGGCGACGCCGATTGCGCATAAGGGCGTGGCGTACGGCGCCAAGGTTGTCGCGCTCACCGTGATGGACTTTCTTCTGAAACCGGAATTGACGGCGCAGGCGTGGGATTACTTCAGGAACGTGCAGACCAGGGACGTGAAGTACGTGCCGTTCATCAGGCCCGAAGACAAGCCGGCGATCTGGCTCAACGAACAGATCATGGCGAAGTACCGGCCGGAGATGAAAAAGTATTACTACGATCCGTCGAAGTACAAAACCTATCTCGATCAGCTGGGGATCAAGTATCCGACGGTGCGGCCGGAATCCAGGCCGCAGTGACGGCAAACGCTGCGAACAGGAGCGCCAGTAAGCACCCGCAGTCAAAGCACGTGTCGGATGTGGCATGGTAAGCGGACGACGGCTGGTCGTTCCGTCCGGCACTCCCGTTCGCCGCGTGGCAACACAGTCCCTCCGGCGCAGGACTGACGGCAACCGGCGTCGGTTGGGGTTTGCCGATCCCCGGTGAGCCGACTGTTCGTCGTCCGGACTTGCCGACCGCTGATTCGCGTACTCACCGCCGACGCCGGCTAACGCCTGCGGGTCTGTGTTGGTGCGAACCCAATCACGCGGCTCACAGGTCGTTACCGAACGGAACGACCAGCCGTCGCCCGCCTCGGCGCGCGGACCTTCTGCTGATCAGCACATTCCAGCGCGACGCTGATCGGTCTGACACGCTCGCGAACGCGGACCGGCGTGGGTGGTGATCCCGCGTCACTCGAATCTCGCGCCCGCGGGCGGCAGCCGTCACCCGCGTCCGCCGCCGCCCCATAACCGGCGCCGCGGATTCGACACCAACTTGCGGATTATTCCGCCGCAGAACTGATTGTCAGATGTCGTGCGGATCATCACAGGCGCCGGGCCCATCGATAGTGCTCCGACACGGACGTGGATGACGCGCGAGCATCCGGGGACGCGGGGGCGCCACTCACGCCGGACCGCGGTGCCGAACGGCGGGTCGAGTCTCAACCCTTCTACTGAGCCTTCAGCTTCTCGCACACCGTGACGATTCGAGTCGGCGGCATCGGGACCGGCGTTGGAGGAAGGACGGGCATCGGGATGTCACAGCGGAGGAAGTCCCGCAATTCGGATGACCGCTGAATCACGAGCAGGTTCATGTCGCCGACCAGCGGCAGGCGTGGCTCGATCCAGCGCGTGGCCTGGATTCGCCGGGTCCCGGGTTGCCCGTCAACGCCGTCAATCAGGATGGCGTTGACGCCGGCGAGCGGCTGCACCTCGTCGCCAATCTTGACGGTGTCGGCGTCGAAATCGGCGTCGAAGCTGATCGTGACGTCGCCGTATGTCGAGTACCTGATAGACACGGCCCTTGGTCGCTCCCAGCGTACCGCCGCCTCCGCTGCCGGTGGCCCGCATCGCGCCGACACGCCGCTCGAACCAGCCGGGCGTGCCGCGCCACAGGATCATCAGATTCAACATCTCATCGTCGCCCATCCGATGGCCGCAGTAGGTAGCGACAACGGTGGACGACACGATGTTCGATCCGCAGCCGACACTCTCGCTCGGGCCGAACGGTATAAGCGCTGCCAGAACGAGACTCGCGGAAACGATCCATCGCATTGACGCCTCGATCTCTTTCAGCCTACTGGAGACCACCCCGGACTGACGTGATGCGCTGGGTGTTGAAGCCGAGCCAGTGCATCCGTCCAACGTAGCGGGCGTGCTCGACCTTCATGCAGCGATCCATCACGACCGACACGCCGCCGGCCTCGGCAATCCGCGCGCCTTCCTCGCTGATGACGCCGAACTGACACCAGAGGTTGCCGGCGCCGATCGCGACCGCCTCCTTCGCGATCGCCGGCACGGCATCCGGCGCGCGGAAGACGTTGACGATGTCCACGGGACCGGGAACGTCGGTCAGGCTGCCGTAGCATTTCTCGCCGAGGATCTCCGACTCGCGCGGGTTGACCGGAATCACGCGATAGCCGTGCCGCTTCAGGTAGAACCCGACGAAGTAGCTGGCGCGCAGCGGATTCTTCGACAGTCCGACGATGGCGATCGTTTTGGCGTTGTGAAGCACGTGCTGGATCGTGAACGGATCCTGATAGCGAGACAGATCGAAAGCAGTCATCGCGATGCCGCCTCGCTCGCGGCCGCCGTGCCGACGCGCGCGAAGCCCTGTTCGAGATCCCAGATCAGGTCGTCAACGGCTTCGATGCCGACCGACAGCCGGATGGTTCCCGGACCCACGCCGGCGGCGCTCAGCTCATCCTCGCTCAATTGCCGATGCGTGGTGCTGGCCGGATGGATGATCAGGCTCTTCGAATCGCCGACGTTGGCAAGGTGCGACCACAACGTGACGCCGCGAATGAAGTCCTGTCCGGCCTCGCGGCCGCCGCGGCAGTCGAACGAGAACACCGCGCCGGCGCCCCTCGGCAGGTATTTGTCGACGAGCGGTCGATATCGTGACGTCGAAGTCCCGCGTAGGTGATGTTCGACGCCAGCTCGTGCGACTCGAGGAACGCGGCGACCGCCGCGGCATTCTCGACGTGACGCGCCATCCGCAGCGACAGCGTCTCGAGTCCCTGCAGGAACAGAAACGCGTTGAACGGGACTCATGCAGGCGCCCAGATCGCGCAGCGTTTCGGCTCGCAGCTTCATCAGGTAGCCGTAGGTGCCGAACGTTTCGTGAAACTGCAGCCCGTGATACGCGGGCGACGGATCGGCGATGACCGGAAATCGGCCGTTCGACCAGTTGAACGTCCCCGAGTCGACGACGACGCCGCCGATGCTCGTGCCGTGACCGCCGATGAACTTCGTCGCCGAATGCAGCACGATGTCGGCGCCCCATTCGATCGGCCGGCAGAGATACGGCGTCGCGAACGTGTTGTCCACGAGCAGCGGAATCTCGTGGGCGTGCGCAATGGTCGCGATCGTCTCGATGTCGAGCACGTTGCCGCCGGGATTGCCGATCGTCTCGCCGTAGAACGCCTTGGTGTTGTCGCGAACCGCCGCCTTCCACGCGTCGGGATCGTCGGGATCGACCCACGTCAGCTCGACCGACATCTTGCGCAGCAGGTGCTTGAGCTGGTTGACGGTGCCGCCGTACAGCGCGGACGAGGACACGACGTGATCGCCGGGCTGAAGCAGCGTGAACAGCGCGCCGGCCTGCGCGGCGATGCCGCTCGCGAACGCGACGGCGCCGCAGCCGCCTTCGAGGCTCGCCATGCGCTCCTCGAACACGGCGATGGTCGGGTTCATGATGCGCGAGTAGGTGTTGCCGTATTCCT
This sequence comes from uncultured Acidobacteriota bacterium, assembly GCA_963711765.1. Lineage (GTDB taxonomy): Bacteria > Acidobacteriota > Vicinamibacteria > Vicinamibacterales > CAVVIG01 > CAVQFC01. Next base: position 942,207 of record CAVQFC010000003.1, read on the forward strand.
GCAGGTTGAAGTAGGCCGCCGCCGATTCCGGATCCTCGAACACGTAGCTCGTGGTCTGAAAGATCGGCACCGCGCGCGCGCCGGTGTTCGGGTCGGGACGCTGCCCGGCGTGCACCTGACGGGTTTCGAATCCAAACTGCCGCGACTCTTCCATGGACCGTGCCTCCTAGCGCTCGAGAAATTGCTGAATCATCGGCGTCTGGCGCGCTTCCTCCAGCAGAAAACAGTCGTGTCCGTACGGCGCGTCGATCACGTGAAGCTCGACGTCCTTGCCGCCGGCGCGAAGCGCCGCGGCGAGCTCCTCGGATCCTGACGGCGGATACAGCCAGTCGGAGCTGAACGCGATCAGCAGCGTTCGGGCCGAGATGGTGCGAACCGCCTGCGCGAGCTGTCCCTCGCCGTACTGCCGCGCGAGATCGAAGTAGGAGAGCGCGCGCGACATGTACAGGTAGGTGTTCGCGTCGAAGCGCTTCACGAAGCTGTCCGCCTGATGGCGAAGATAGCTCTCGACTTCGAATTCGGGATCGGTCAGGCGGTAGCGGATGTCGTCGGCGAACTGCAGCCGCCGGCCGAACTTGTCGTTCAGCGATATCGCCGAGAGATACGTGATGTGTCCGATCATGCGGGCGACGCCCATGCCGGCCGTGGGCGCGCGTCCGTTCCGTGATAGTGACCGCCCTGCCAGTCGGGATCCGCGGTGATCGCGTTGCGCGCGATCGCATTCCACGCCACCCCTTGCGGCTGCAGCGCGTGCGTGCTCGCGATCGGAATGATCGCGCCGACATCGTCGCCGAACTGCACCGCCCACTCGAGCGCCTGCATGCCGCCGAGCGAACCGCCGGCGACCGCGGCCAGCCGCGTGATCCCGAGCTCTTTCAGGAACGCGCGCTCGACGCGCACCATGTCCGCGACGGTGATGACCGGAAAGTCCGATCCGTACGGCCGGCCGGTCGCAGGATTCGTCGACGACGGTCCGGTCGTGCCGCGGCAGCCGCCGAGCAGGTTCGAGCTGACGACGAAGAAACGATCGGTGTCGAAGGCCTTGCCGGGACCGATCATGCCGTCCCACCAGCCGAGACCTTGCCGCTGCCGGCATCACGTTCGTCGGCGCGGAATCCGTCCCTGGTGCTCGCCGCGGCCGGCGCCGTGGTGAAACCGGCGGCGTGGGCGTCGCCGCTCAGCGCATGACAGACCAGAATCACGTTGTCGCGCGCCGGCGACAGCGTCCCGTACGTTTCGTAGGCGATGCGGATCGGGTAGAGCTCGCGTCCGCAGTCGAGCGCGATCGGCGCGGGAAGGTCGAGAAACTGCGTCTCGACCGTGCCGACCGAGCCGGCCGCGGTCTTCGACGCTGGCGTGGTCATCCTGACGATCATAGATCGCGGCAGGGTGGTGCGGATGTATCATCCGAGGCTTGTGCTCAGCGCACTGAGTCCACGCCAGTAACAACCGTGATCGAGGAGGGCTTCGATGGCTGCATCGAAGGTCAACAACGGCGTGAACGTCGACGCCCTGCTGGCGGCGCGCGAGGCGCTGAAAGGCGCGCCGCAGGCGGCCAAGTTCACGTGGCGGGCGTCGTGCAAGTGGCAGAACGGCACGCACAGCAAGACGAAGGTGCAGGGCTTCCACGGGCTCGGCGAGGAACAGAAGCACAAGACCGAATTCTCGTTCGAGGCCGATCACCCGGAGATCTTCGCGTCCGAGGATCTCGGCGCGACGCCGGTCGAGTACGTGCTCGTCGGCCTGGCCAGCTGCCTGACGGCGGGCGTTGCGGCGGTCGCGCAGAATCGCGGCATCCAGCTGCGATCGGTCGAGGCCAAGCTCGAAGGCTCGATGGACATCCAGGGCATCCTCGGCATCGACAGCGACGTGCGCAACGGCTACGACGACATCAAGGTCACCTTCAACATCGACGCTGACGCGTCGAAGAAGGACATCGAAGCCATCGTCGCGCAGTCGCAGAAGCGGTCGGCGGTGTACGACATCGTCACCAACCCGACCAACGTCACCGTCGAAGTCGTCTGATCGCGCCGGCCGGCCGCAGGAGAATTCGCCATCGAACGCGTCACGACGATCGTCATCGGCGCCGGACACGCCGGGCTGGCCGTCAGCCGGTGCCTGACCGAGCGCTCGATCGATCACGTGGTGCTCGAGCGTGGCGAGGTGGCGAACTCCTGGCGGCGGGAACGGTGGGACTCGCTGCGGCTGCTGACGCCGAACTGGCAGAGCCGGCTGCCCGGCTATCGCTACGAAGGCGCGGACCCGGACGGCTTCATGACGATGAACGAGGTGATCGCGTTCATCTCGCGGTTTGCGGTCGTCGCCGCCGCGCCGGTGCGTACGCACACGACGCGTCACGTCGGTGACGCGGTCCGACGCCGGCTATCAGGTCGCGACCGATCACGGCGACTATCAATGCCGCACGCTCGTGCTGGCCAGCGGCGCCTGCAACGTCGCCAGCGTGCCGGCGCTCCGGCAGGACGTGCCGGCGTCCGTTGTCAGCTTCACCGCGCTCGACTATCGCAATCCGAACCAGTTGCCCGACGGCAAGGTGCTGGTGGTCGGAGCGTCGGCCACCGGCGTACAGCTCGCGGACGAGATCCGCCGATCAGGCCGCCCGGTCACGCTTTCAGTCGGCGAGCACGTCCGGCTGCCGCGGACCTATCGCGGCCGCGACGTGCTGTGGTGGATGGATCGCGTCCGGCGTCTGGAACCAGCGCTACGACGAGATCGACGAGCTGACGCGCGCGCGCCGGCTGCCGTCGCCGCAGCTGGTCGGCACGCCCGAGCGCACGACGCTGGACATCAACACCCTCGCCGCGGCCGGCGTCGAGATCGTCGGACGGCTGTCGGCGGTGCGCGACGGCCGCGCGCTTTTTTCGGGCGGTCTTCGCAATCAGTTCGCGCTCGCGGATCTCAAAATGGATCGGCTGCTCGACACGTTCGACGACTGGGCAAACAGCGCCGCGCTCGATGCTGACGTCGGTCCGTCCGAGCGCTTCGAGCCGACGCGCACGCCGGCGCGTCGCGGCTCGAGCTCGATCTGAACAGCGGCGAGATCCGCTCGGTGATCTGGGCGACCGGCTTCCGCCCCGACTACGGCTGGCTCGATGTTCCGGTGATCGATCACAAAGGCCATCTGAAGCACGATGGTGGCGTCGTGGACTCGCCGGGACTCTACGCGGTCGGACTGCCCGTGCTACGGCGCCGCAAGTCCACGTTCATTCACGGTGCGGAGGACGATGCGCGCGACATCACCGCGCACCTGGCCGGGTACCTCGCTGGCCGTCCGCCGGTCCCGTAGCGCCGGCCTTCAGGTGTCCGCCCGTCATGTAGTGCCGGCCTTCAGTTGTCCGCCGATCCTGTAGTGTCCGCCTGTCATGTAGTGTCCGCCTTCAGGCGGACGCCAACGGCGGGCTGAAGCCGGCACGACCTCACAGTACGCAGCGGCCGGGAGCGTTTCATGGCAAGGACTGAATGGTGGCAGCGCGGGCCGGTGGACGGCGTGCCGGATTTGCTGCAACCGGTCGCCCACATCCTGTTGCAGGTCAGCGAAAGCGTTGACGAGATCGCGAATGGTCTGGCGCCGGAGAGCTGGAATATCAGGCCGGCGGGTGTCGCCTCGCCGGCGTTTCACGTGCGGCATATCGCCGGGGTGGTCGATCGCCTGTTCACCTACGCGCGTGGCGAGACGTTGACGCCCGCGCAGTTCGCAGCGCTCGAGGCCGAGGGCGAGCCGATCGTGGCGTCAGACACTTCGCGGGCGCTTGCCGACCTGCACGCGCGAATCGAGAGTGCAGTGGCCGAGTTGCGCACGCTCGATGTCACCACGCTCGCTGATTTTCGACCGATCGGACGCGCGAAGCTTCCCTCAACGGTGATCGGCTGCCTCGTCCACGGCGCCGAACACGCGATGCGCCACGTCGGACAGCTCTCGGTCACCGCCCGCGTCGTCGCGGCCGGACGGATTCCGGACTGACTCCGCAGCTTTCGGAACGATGTGGCGTGGGCCTTTCAGGCCCGAGTCTCACGCGACCCTGCGCCCGCGCCACTTTCGATCGTCACGGTCGAGCTGGATGGCATACGATGCGCCCATGCGATCTGCCCTTCTTGCCCTTCTGACCGCCGCGGCGCTTACGACCGCCCTCGAGGGAACGACGCCGCAGAAGATCGTCTTCGCCCGCGTTTTCCCGAATGAGGGCCAGATCGGTCTGTTCGTCGCCGCGCGTGACGGAAGCGGCGAGCATCCGCTGCTCGGCACTCATGACTTGGACTACGACCCGGTATGGTCGCCGGACGGTCAGTCGATCGTGTTCACCTCGGACCGCGAAGGGTCGGGCGATCTGTTTCGCGTCAAGCCCGATGGCACGGCGCTCGAGCGCCTGACCGACAGTCCCGCGTACGACGACCAGGCGGCCTTTTCGCCAGACGGCAGGAGCCTCGTCTTCGTGACGACGCGAGCGGGCGGAACGTCGAATCTGTGGACGCTCGACATCGCGACGCGCCAGGCGCGGCCGCTCACTGCCGGTATCGGCGGCAATTATCGACCGTCCTGGTCGCCGGACGGACAGTGGATCGCGTTCTCGTCGAGCCGCGGCACGACGCTCACGTTTGCGCGCGGACGCTGGGAGCACGTGCAATACGCCGACGTCTATGTGATTCATCCCGACGGAACCGGCCTGAAACAAATCGGCGATCACGGTGCGTTCTGCGGCAGTCCCAAGTGGAGCGGCGACAGCCGGCAGGTTGTCGCCTACTGCATGGAGTTGAACACGACCCTCGAGGCGCGACGGCCATCACCGGTCGCCGGCACCGACTCGCGCATCGTGAGAATCGACGTGGCAACAGGCGCCGTCGTCGAGGTGCCGCTTGCGCCCGGAGTGAAATTCGATCCATCGATCCTGTCGGCCAGCGAGATCGGCTACATCCGCAAGGACGGCGATGCTCCCGGCATCTTCTACACGACCGGAGCGCGAGGACCGAAGGGCGACGTGCGATCGGCTTCGTGGTCCCCGGATGGCTCGCACGTTGTCTTTCACCGTCGTCAAGTAGCGCGGGTGACTTGGTGGAAACCAGTCTGGAGCCGCGATCCGGGATTCGAGCTGGCGCTGACCAGCATCCTGCCGTCGTTCGGCCGCGACGGCGATCACTTCGTGGTGACGGGCCGACCACCGCCAGGTGCGGTGCTCGGGTCCAGCATCGCCATCGCGACGCCCGGCTCCAACGAGGCGAAGGTCGTGTTTCAGGATCCGGCGCGCAACGTCCTGGCGCCGCAATGGGCGCCCAACGGCGAACACATCATTTTTTCGGTCGGCGTGTTCAACGCGTTCTACAACGGCTTCAACAGTCTGTTCCTCAACCAGGGCGATCGCGCCGACGGCGGTGCGCAAATCGCCATCGTCAACACGGATGGCACCGGCTTCCGCGAACTGACGAGCGGGGTCAACAACAGCGCGTTCCCGTCGATGGCGCCGGACGGCAGGCGTTTCGTGTACCGCACCTTCGGCCCGGACGGCGAGGGGTTGAAGATCATGAACATCGACAGCCACGCGAGCACGATGCTGACGAAAGGCTACGACAACTTCCCGTTGTGGTCGCCGCGCGGCGACCTGATCATGTTTACTAGGCTGACGGAAGGCGACTACGACATCTATACGATCAAGCCGGACGGCACCGGGCTGAAGCGGATCACCAGTTCGCACGGTAACGACGCGCACCAGGCCTGGTCGCCCGATGGCGAGCAGATCGTCTTTGCCTCGTCGCGGATGGGATTCAAGGACGAAGGCGTCTATACCGATGCGCCACAGCCGTACGGCGAGCTGTTCGTCATGCGATTCGACGGCACTGACATTCGTCAACTCACCGACAACCAGTGGGAAGACGGCACCCCCGCCTGGCGGCCTTCGGGCAAGTAACGTCTACTCGGGAGCGACAACAGATGAGCGATCACGATCGTCCCGAGACGGACGCCAGCGGCAGCGTGATGACGTCACTCAGCCGCAGGCAGTTCAACAGAACCGTGGCCGCCGGCGGCGTCTACACCGCACTCCATCAACTGGTCGGCACGGCAACCCTTTCTGCGCAGGCGGTGACGGCAGGACGATCGGAACTCCCGACAGACGCGGATGTTCGAGCAGAGCCGCGAGTTCTTCGAGCGCTACCAGTACTTCATTCTGCCGGTGACGCAGGTCGAACCGTTCGATGTGAATGCGCCCTACCCCACGGAGATTGCCGGCAGCGCCATGGCCACCTACATCGACTGGATGCGATCGTGCTGGTACGTGACGATGATGACGAACCCGTCGATATCGGTGCCGGCGGGATTTTCGGCGAGCGGTCTTCCGGTCGGACTTCAAATCGTCGGGCGTCACCGTGACGAGTGGAGCGTGCTGCAACTCGCCTACGCGTTCGAGCAGCTCACTCGCCACGGGGACCGGCGACCCGCACTGGCGTGAGCTCTATTTCGTGGCGGCGGCAACCTTCTGCGCCTTCGGCCCGGTCCACGTCCAGCCGTGGATCAGCCAGCCGTTGGCGCCTTTCTTCAGCGTAAACGTCATCTGCGCGGTCTCGCGCATCGCCACACCTTTCTGCTTGTAGGTGTAAGTGGACGGCACGATCACGTACGCCGACGTGCCATCGGACTCGATCCGTTTGACGGCGCCGATCGACACCTTCTGATCGCTGACGCCGTCTTTTTTGTCGTTGCGTTCCAGATCGGCCGTCCAGGCCTGGAACGCCTGCGCACCGCGCCAGAGATACGGCGCCACTTCGTCGATGATCACCAGGTCCGCGTCCGCCGCATGGGTGGCTGCGGCTCCAGCCGTGTCGCCCTTGTTGAACGCCTCCATGAACCGGGTGATTGGCGCCATCACCTGCGGGTCCGCGGTCTGTGCCTGCACGGTCGATCCGATACTCACGCACGCACACACGATCGCGCCTATCGTCAGATAACGCATTAGCTGTCTCCTCCCGGTTGGTTGCGGCTGGTCTGGCCGAAGCCGGACACTACGAGTTCAGGCTATCCCGCGGTCCGGCTGAAGCCGGACACTACGTTTGACGCGTCGCGCGGTCCGGCTGAAGCCGGACACTACGTTTGACGCGTCGCGCGGTCCGGCTGAAGCCGGACACCACGTTTGACGCGTCGCGCGGACTGTAGTGTCGGACTTTCGGCCCGCGCCTGCGGGTGCGGCGCATCGTATCACCCGACCAAAGTCGCATTAGAATGTCCGCGCCGTGACTGATGGCGACCGTCCGATCCTGTTCGCGCTCTTTGGCCTGAACCGCGCCGGCCAGGTTCTGTACGGGACGCTGATTGTGGTGGTCATCGCGGTATTTTTCGGACGGCAGTCACTGCTGCCGCGGCTGCGGTTCTCCGAGCAGGACGAGCAGTTGTTTCATGCGGCGCGGCACGGCGATCGCGCCGGCGTCGAACGGGCGCTTGCCTCCGGCGCCTCCCTGGATCATGCGGCGCCGGTGGACCGGAAGACGGCGCTCTTCCGGGCCGCGGTGTTCGGACACGCCGACGTGGTGGCACTGATGCTCGATCGCGGCGCCGACGCGGCAGTGCTCGGAGCCGACGGCCAATCGGTGCTGGACACCGTGCTCGAGGCGAGCCGTACAGAAAAGGATCCGGCCATCAGGCGCAACCTCGACGCCGTCGTGGCCGTCCTCCGGGAGAAGGAGCGATGACCGCAGTCTGGAAAATCGCCGCCGTCGCCGGTTGCGCGCTCGCGTTGTGGTCGTGCGGCAGAGTCAGGCGTGCGCAGTACGGTGGCGAGCCGGAACGACAGCTGGCGGCCGCCACGACCGCCGGCGACGTCGCGAAGGTCTCCCAGCTGCTCGCGTCAGGCGCCAACCCGAACAAGGTCGTGCGCGTGGGCGACGACGACGAGTCCCCGTGGTATCTCGCCCTGTTTCAGCTTCGCGAACGAAGGCCCGAGACGATCGAGATCGTCAAGGTGATGCTGAAGTCTGGCGCCGACCCCAACGAGGTGTGGGGTACGAGTGTGCGAAGCGGCCCGAAAGAGTCGGCGTTCAAGCGATTCTTCTCTCAGGGCGGGGCCAGGCAGGCGGGATTCGGATCCGACGAGCCGCTGCACCTCGCCATGTTCCATCCCGTGCCGGCAGTGGTGCGTGCGCTGGCGGCAGCGGGATTCAATCCCCGTTCCGGCGGCCTGGCGCTCGTTGACGCGGTCGAGGCGCAGAACGTCGAGATCGTGCACGCGCTGGTCGAGGCTGGCGTCGACGTCAACAGCCAGCCCGGACCGGGCACACCGCTGGTCGCGGCGATCGAAGCTCGCAACGTGGCGCTGATGACCTATCTCGAGGAGCACGGCGCCCGCGAGAAACCTTGAGCGCGGGTTGACCTGGTGTCCCGTCCGTGGACGGGATACTAGCGTCTCGAATGCTGGGGCGCGTGATCAGTGGCCGGCAGCGGCACCGGCACCAGGACTTCGATGCGGGTGCCCTTATTGATCGCCGAGTGAACCAACAGCTGGCCGCCGACGCTGCGGGCTCGCTCCGCCATGCTGACCAGGCCGAGGCCCGGGTTGTGTTCGGTGGCGCCGGGATCGAATCCCTGCCCCGCGTCCGAGACGGACAACCGGACGCCGCCCGATCTGGCTGAGAGCTCGACATCGATCCGGCGGCAGAGGCTGTGTTTCGTGGCGTTCTGAATCGCCTCCTGTCCGACGCGGTACAGGCAGGTCTCAATCTCGGCCGGCAGCCTGGGAATCTGATCGTCGTGAACAAAATCGACCCTGACGTCGGTCTGCCGGGCGAACGCCTCGCACAGATTTGACAGCGCCTTGGTCAGGCCGAGCAGGGCCGGCTGCGTCGGGTGCAGACGGTGGGAAATGCGCTGCGCGTCGGCACAGAGTTCCTCGGCGAGACGCCTCGAGCTATCGAGGTCTTTGCCAAGCGACGGTGCGAGCGTCCGGGCTTCGTTCTGTAACTGGGTCAGCTGAATCGTGAGCAGCACCAACCGTTGACCGATGTCGTCGTGGAGCTCGCGCGCAAAATGCGCGCGCTCCTCGTCCTGCACGCGCGTCAGGCGACCGCGGAGGGCGCGCAGTTTTTTTTCGGACGCGATCCGCTCGGTGATGTCCTGGTAAATGCCGAAGCAGCCGACGAATTCGTCGCTCTCCATCAACGGCACGGCGTGGAACTCGACGTCCACCGAACTGCCGTCTTTGCGGCGACGGACCCCGGTGGCGTGGACGACCTCGCCGCTCAACACGCGTCGGCTGATGTCGAAGGCCTCGGTATTGTCCGGGATGCCAATCAGCAGATCCGGATCACTGCCCACGACCTCGGCCTTGTCATACTGGAAGATCCGCTCGAACGCTGAGTTGCAAAACAGGATGCGGTGATCCTGGCCGCCCATCATGATCCCGTAGGGGCTGTTGGCGATGAGCGTCTGCAGCAGCGCCGCGTGCTCCCGGGCCTGCTGCTCACTGCGCTTGCCGTCCGTGATGTCGAAACCGGTACCCATGATCGCCGGCTCGCCTTCGTACTCGATGAGCTGGGCCGCAAGATCGAGCCAGCGCGCTTCGTTGTTCTTGGTGCGCATGAGGAACTGGTAGCGTTCCGGGACCGTCGCGCCGCCCAGCCGCGCCATCGCCCGCGCCAGGACAAGTTCGCGGGAATCCGGGTGGACCATGTCCCACACCTTCATGCCGCGGAGTTCGTCGGCGGAATAACCGGAAAAGCGTTCCAGCGGCGGGTTGAAATAGCAGAACGTGCCGTCCCTCCGGCAGATGAAAATGCCCGCCTGCATCGTCTCCGCCAGCATGCGGAACATCGATTCACTCTGCTGAAGCGCTTCCTCGGCACGCTTCTGTGCCGTGATGTCGGCGATCGCCGCCAGCACGCAGGGAACGCCTTCGAGCGTGATCAGGCCCGCCGAATAAAGCGTCGAGATCAGTTGGCCCGACTTGGTACGGAACTGAGCGTTCCGATCGCGCACCGCTTTCTGCTGGTGCAGCGCCGCGATCATCGCATCGCGATCGTCGGATGTCGGCCAGACGTCGAGCTCGAGCGACGTGCTCCCGCAGATCTCGGCGCGCGGATACCCCATCTGACGTTCGAACGCTTCGTTGACGTCGACGTAGCGGCCTTCGGCCACCGTCGTAATCGCCATGGCGATGGGACTCGAATAAAACGCCACGGCAAACCGATCCTCCGACGCTTTCAGTTCGGCGTCATCAGAACGTGTGTGCAGCATGCCGGCCATTGTAAGGCTGCCGCCCCTGAATGTGAGCACGGAAGACTCCCGGCGCAGACGGGACCGGCATGGCTGAAGGGCCGCGAAAACCCGGGGATTGCGCTAGCATGCCTGACTAAATGCGGGCCTGCGTGGCTTTGGGAGTCCAGCTGGCCGGCCGGGTCGCGCGCACTCGAACGGGCAACATCGCCGAGAGAAGGAGCACTGACATGTTCGGCTTCACGCGCAGGACGTTCGGGATGCTGGTGGTCGGCGGATTGATTGGGGGCGGCGGCGTGCTCGTGTCGCAGAGCGCGATGAAACCTGGCCATGAGCGGGTCCCGCCGTTTCGGGATCCGTCACCGTATATGAGCGCGGCCGACATTCAGGCCGCCTTGAGCAGGCTCGATCCGACGCTGGTCGCGTCTCGAACCGGCGGCTCAATCCCGTTCGCCCCAGGCAAGGCTCCGGGCGTGGTTCGGCGTCGCGTCACTGGTCCGCAATACGCGATCACGCATACGCGCACGCTCGAATATGTCATCGTCACGAAGGGATCCGCGACGATGGTGACCGGCGGAACGCTGATCCCGCCGACGATCGACAGCGATCCCTATCCGATTGAGAGTCCGGATCAGATCGTGCGCAGCGAAGCCGGCGTGAAGGACGGGCTGCCGCGCCGGATCGGGGCCGGCGACGTGATCGTCAACCTCCCGGGAACGCCGCACTGGCTCAGTCAGATCGACGGCATGATCGAGTACGTGGAAATCTCGCTTCCCAACGTCGATCCGGCGCCTGGCCTTCCGCGCGCCGAAATGCGGACGCTGCCGAGATAGCGCTACCGCGATGATCAGCTACGCTGGTGGCGAGGGTTGAATGCAGAAACGCACGCTCGGCAGGACAGGCGGCTTGGAAGTCTCGGCGCTCGGACTCGGCTGGATGGGCATGACCTTTCCTGCGGTCCGGGGGTGGACAACCCGAGATGATTACGCTGCTGCGGGCACTGCCGCGCGCATCACCGTGCCCGGAGCGCGATATCCCGAGCCGCTGGAGCAAATGACCGGCCGGTAGAAATTGTCATGAAGATATCCAGGGCGGCGGTCTGGACGATGACAATCGGGGCGGCGGCGCTGCTGTGGGTTGCCGCGGCGCAGGCGCAGCGGCAGGTGGCGGCGCCGGTCACCGATCCGAACGATCCGAAATACCTGACCGCCCAGACCCGCAAGATGGGCGGCCCCATGCCCGCCGAGCAGTTGGCGTTGATCTTCGACCACCTGGATCTCGCGCTGAAAGTCTTTCCGGAGGAAAAGCGCATCGAGGGCGCCGCGACGCTGAGCCTCAGGACCAGGGCGGCGATCAATACGCTCATCCTCGATCTGTTCCCGAAGTTCACCATCTCCGAGATCGCCATCGACGGCAGGACGATCGCGCCTTCGGCCTATTCCAATCCGGAGGGACAACTGCGGATCGCGCTGGCGACGCCGCTCGCTGCCGGCGCAAAGCTGGAGGCGCGCATCGTCTACGCCGGTACGCCGCCGCTCGCGAAGCGCCCACCGTGGGAAGGCGGCACGACCTGGACGAGGACGCCCGACGGCAAGTCGCCGTGGATCGATACGTCGCTCTGGGGCGGCGGATGCGATCTGCTCTATCCGTGCCTCGATCATCCCACGCTCAAGCCGGCGACCTCCGACCTCCACTACATCGTGCCGGCCGGGCTGATGGCGCCGGGCAACGGCGCGCTGATCGGCAAGGTCGAGAAGGACGGCTGGACCACGTGGAACTGGCACGCGCGCAGCATCCATACCTACGGTTCGGTGCTCGACGTCGGACCGTACAAGGTGATGGAAGGCGACTACCAGAGCCGTTTCGGCAACACCATCCCGATGCGCTTCTTCTATCTTCCCGGCGAGGAGAAACAGGCGGCGGCGCTCTTTGCCGAATTTCCGCAGACGCTCGATTTCTGGGAGAACACCATCGGACCGTATCCCTGGCCCGACCAGAAGATGGGTGTAATCCGCGTGCCCTACTCAGGACTCGAGAATCAGACCCTGATCGGCTACAGCGACAACTATCCCAAGACGACGTTCGGGTGGGACTGGCTGTTGAACCACGAGTTCTCGCACGAGTGGTTCGCCAACCAGCTCTCGGTCGCCAATTACGACGACTTATGGCTGCACGAAGGGCTCGGCTCGTACGCGCAGCCGTTGATCGCGGAGTACCTCGGCGGCGAGATCGACTACATGGCGCAGCTCAAGTCCCAGCGCGCCGGCATCCGCAACGAACAGCCGCTCGTCACGGGCCGGGAACGGTCGGAGAAGGAGGTCTACGCGGATCCGACCGGTCCGCGCGGCGACATCTATCCCAAGGGCAGCTGGGTCGCGCACACGCTGCGCAAGTTGATCGGCGACGACGCGTTCTTCACGGCGATTCGCACACTGGTCTACGGCAGGCCGGATCCGAAGCCTGGCAACTTCGTGCCGCAGTTCGGCACGACGCAGGCCTTTCTGAACATCGTAAATAGCGTCACCGGCAAGGACTACAAGTGGTTTTTCGACGTATACCTGTATCGTGCCGCGCTACCGAAGGTGATCGCGACGCGGGATGACGGCGTGCTCAAAGTGCGCTGGCAGGTGCCGGACAACCTGCCGTTCCCGATGCCGCTCGACGTGCGCGTGGACGGCAAGGTGGTGACGCTGCCGATGACCAGCGGCGCAGGCTCGACGCCAGCCGCCGCGCACGCGGCCGTGACGATCGATCCCTCGTCGAAGATCCTGATGCAGTCCGACGCGATCGATGCGTTCCAGGCGTGGCGTGCCGCAAATCCCCAAGGGTAGGCGCGACCAGCCACGCGGCTGAGAGCACTTCCGCCGTGGGCACTGTAGTGTCTTACGATGCCTCGTATCTGATGACTGACGCGGTCAAGAACTACATCACGCCAGGCGGGTATCGACGACTGCACGAGGAGCTCGCCCGCCTGTGGAAGGTGGAGCGGCCGCCGGTCGTGGCGACCGTGGCGTGGGCTGCGGGCAACGGCGATCGCTCCGAGAACGGCGACTACATCTACGGCAAGCGGAAGCTGCGCGAAATCGACCGCCGCATCCGCTATCTCTCGAAGACGCTGGACAAGGCGGTCGTCGTGGACAGCGCCGGAAAGTCGCCGCAGCGCGTGCACTTCGGCGCGACCGTCACCGTTGTCTACGAAAGCGGCGGCCAGCGCGAGGTCACCATCGTCGGCGTGGACGAGCTCGATTCGGGCGACTCGCGTGTGTCGTGGCGCTCGCCGCTGGCGAAAGCGCTGCTGACGGCAAACGTTGGAGACACGGTGACGCTGCGTGCTCCGCGTGGAGATGAGCGTCTCGAGATCGTCGCGGTGCGCTACGACGACCTGCGCTAGTTTCAGTATTCCTGAGCTTGAGACGCCGGTTGGGTGGGAGCCCGCGTCAAAACGCGGCGCCGAAGGGGCCGCTCACGTTCTTTCGGACCCCCCTCCATCAGGTCGGAGCCACAGTATCGTTCGGACAACGATGAACGTCAGAACCGCTCAAATTATTAATAAATCCGGCGCAGTATCTTCAACCTCCGCGGTACGTGCCTTGCGGTCGTGATTTGCCGTCCGGCCGGCGCGATCCCCGACGAGGCGGAAGATCTCCGACCGGACGGGAGTCCCGGTCGCTCACCGAAGCCATGAAAGCAGCTCGTCTGCGGTTTCTGCGGTTGACCGAATACGCCACCTGGGCCTTTGGCCTGATTGGCTTGGTGTGGTGGGCCACATTCCAGGTGGGAGTCGCCACGTCGACGGCCCAGGATCTGGAGCGTTTCGACGCACTCCGTAGCGCTGCCATTCATGCCGGCGCACCGGATCAATCCCTCTGGTCTCCGAAACGGGTCAGCGCGTGGCGTGAGGCGCTGGCCAAACCAGCCCCTGCTCCGGTCGCTGTGCTCCGGATCCCGAAAATTCGCCTCGAGGTGCCGGTGCTGCCGGGGACGGACGACAGCACGCTGGACCGCGGTGTCGGCTACATCGAGGGCACGGCGCCGCCGGGTCAGGAAGGGAACCTGGGCATTGCCGGGCACCGTGACGGCTTCTTCCGGGGATTGAAGGACGTCGCGCCTGGCGACCTGGTGGAAGTTGAAGCGATCGCGCGGAAGGACACGTATCGCGTCGAGCGAACCTGGGTGGTCGACCCGGAGGACGTCTCGGTGCTCGACCCGACGCCAGCCCGGTCAGTGACTCTGGTGACGTGCTATCCGTTCTACTTCGTCGGCTCCGCACCACGCCGGTTCATCGTGCGCGCCGTGCGTGTCGCCGACGAGCCGGTGGCGTCGCCTCCGTAGAACGAAATGCTTCATCTCACGGCGTGGAAAGTGTTTGAAAGTCGAATCGGAACCAATCACCTGGACTCAGGAGTGGAGGATGTTCATGACCCGTGTAATGACTCAATTGGCCCTGGCAGTTGCCATCGCCGGCGTGACGGCCGTCTCGTCGCAGGCGCAGACGACGTCCACGAAGACCGAAACCAAGAGCTTCACCGTGATCGCGGTGGACGGCAACAACCTGGACGTCAGGCTGCCTGAAGGCACGAGGGAGCTGACGGTTCCCGAGGACTTCCGCTTCACCGTCAACGGACAACAGTTGTCGGTTCACGACCTGAAGCCCGGCATGAAGGGCACGGCCACGATCACGACCCGGACCACGGTCACCCCGGTGACGGTCACCGAGGTCAAGAACGGTACCGTGATGCAGCGCTCGGGTTCGACCATCATCGTGAGAACAGACGATGGCATCAAGATGTTCTCTGAGGGAGACGTCGACAAGCGCGGCGTGAAGATGATGAAGGACGGCATGCCCGCGCAGCTGACCGACTTTCGTGAGGGCGACAAGCTGAGTGCGACCATCATCACCTCCAAACCGCCGAAGGTCATGACCGAGAAGCAGGTGAACGCGATCACGTCGACGAACGCCGGTTCGTCGAGTGCGTCAAGTGCGGGCAAGGCCCCGGCGCCGGCGAAGACGTCCGCGGCGGCGGGATCGCCGTCAACGCTCTCGTCGACGTCTGGCGCCGGGCATAGCCAGACCGCAGCGGGTCACTCGGGCAAGACGCTGCCGAAGACCGCGAGCTCGTGGCCGCTGCTCGCGCTGGCGAGCTTCCTGTCGCTGGCGCTCGGACTTGCGCTGACGATCGCGCGCCGGTTCGTTTTCTAGACGGTCATCCGCGTCCCGCGGCGCCGCACGGCGTCGCGGGGCGCAGCCGGTTTCAGTTTATGGACATCCACACTTCACGGCGTCCTCGTCGTTCATTCGGTCGTTCATTCGGTCGTTCCTTCGACTGTCACCCTGCTCCCGCGCTGGCCATGGCGCTGGCACTGGTCGTCGGCGCGGGATCCTGGCCGCGAGGCGCCCACGGCATCGTTTCGGCGCAAGAGCCGAACGCTTGCTCTCTCCTCACGGACGAGGACATCAAGCCGGTGGCGGCGCCTGCGAGCATCGCGGCCGGCGTTGCCAGCTCCGCGCCGTCCTTCGGTTACGGCAACTGTCGATACGGGTGGGGCGATGGCAACGATCGCGTCAAACTCATCGTCGCGGTTACCGACACGTCACGCATGTTTCCGGGCATGACGCCTGATCAGGTCAAGCAGCGGCTGCTCGGGACGGTCAAGGCCGGAACCAATGACGCGGTCGTCCCCGAGGTCGGGGATGCGGCGACGTTCAAACCGGATTCGTACGTCTATGCCGTCGCGACTGCCCTCGTCAAAGGCCGCATCCTGCAGGTACAGCTCGATGGACCTGGGGCTGTCGAGAAGAAGGATCAGGTCATCGGTCTGTTGAAGTCGGCCGCATCGCGCCTATAGGAGTTCTCGTGTTCTCTAAGCTTGCCGCAGAGTCGATCGGCACTTTCTGGCTCGTTCTCGGCGGGTGCGGCAGCGCAGTGCTCGCCGCCGCCTTTCCCAACGTCGGGATCGGCCTGCTGGGGGTATCGTTCGCATTCGGTCTCACCGTCGTAACGGGCGCTTACGCGCTCGGACCGATCTCCGGTGGGCATTTCAACCCGGCAGTCTCGGTCGGCCTGTGGGCGGGAGGTCGGTTTCCCGGCCGCCTGCTGCTGCCTTACACCGTCGCCCAGGTGGTCGGCGGCATCGTCGGCGCCGGAGTGCTTTACCTCATCGCCAGCGGCCGCGCGGATTTCAGTCTTGCTGCAGGCTTTGCGTCCAACGGATACGGCGTGCACTCACCGGGAGGCTATTCGCTTGCAGCCGGACTCGTGTGCGAAGTGGTGATGACGTTCATGTTCCTGATCGTCATTCTCGGCGCCACACACGATCGCGCCCCGGTTGGATTCGCGGGACTCGCCATCGGACTTGGACTCACGCTGATTCATCTCATCAGCATTCCGGTGACGAACACGTCGGTCAATCCCGCGCGCAGCACCGCAACTGCTGTGTTCGTGGGAGGCTGGGCCATTCAGCAGCTCTGGCTTTTCTGGGTCGCTCCGATCGTCGGCGCCGCCCTTGCCGGCTTCACACACAAACTGCTTCTCGAAGGCCTTGTCGAAAAACCTCCCGTGACCGGACGTACCGGCCGGTAGTGCGTCTCCGGCGCACCGGAGCCGGCCCAGAATCGTAAGACTCGCCAGATTCGCCGACGTCTCCAGCCCAACAAATCCTGCGCAGCTCGACAATAACTGAGGGAGAACGGCGCCACAACATGAGGAGATCCATGCCTGAACAGGTTTCCGGCCAGCGATCGTTGTGGTTACGCCCCCAGCGTGCGGTTTTCGTCGCTATCGGGGCGATGACGCTTTACGTCCTGTACCACAACGAGCGGTTCCTCATCGAGCCGGCGGAATCCGATCTGGCGGCACTACGCCCAAATCGCATTCTGGCTCGTGCCTCATGCCCTGGCCGGCACTTGCGCTCTGTTTCTCGCGCCGTTGCAGTTCTCCGAACGGCTGCGCAAGCGTTACACGAAGACGCACCACATCGTCGGACGCGTCTACGTGGTCGGTGCACTGGTGCTGGCGCCGCTTGGCGCGTTCGGCCAGTACTACGCCGAGCGCACTGGCGACCCACGCGAGTTCACGGTGCTGGCCATCGTGGATGCGGCGATGCTGATGACAACGACCCTCGTGGCGTATCTCTTTGCGATCCGGCGGCGCATCACACTGCACCGTCAATGGATGACGCGAAGCTACGCGGTCGCGCTGGTGTTTTTCGAGGGTCGCCTGCTGGGAGGACTGCTCGGCATCGACGACAATGTGAACGCGACGATGGCGGCGATATGGGCGTGCCTGGCGCTGTCGATGGTATTCGCTGAGCTCGCCAACAGTTTCCACGACATCAGGATCAACCTGCGCGCGCCTGCCTCTTCGCGCGTTGAGCGTGAGGGTACGCCGGCGTATTCCGCCACGGCGTAGTGCGTTGTTGTCCTTTAACCGATGTCGCCGGACTTCAACTGCCGTTGGTACTCCGCTTCGTCGTAGTGAGCGGGTTCCGAAGTCGGTCAGCTTCGTCTGGTCCATCGATGTCGTTGTGTAACCTGAAGGCAATGAAGCCGCCTGTCAGCGTTGGCGTGTGGCGGCATTGTCGTTGATCTTTTGACTTCATCGCATTGATGAAATCTGTGCCTGCGGCGCTGGGGCCGAATCTCCCACGCCCGACTAAACGCCGGTCAACCGAAAAGCGACTGCAGGCGTAGCCGTGACTGGGCTGCCAGGAAACGCGTCACTCTGTCCGGCCCTCGCCAGCGCCACGCGGGCGGTGACGACAGGTCGCACCGCTCACTGAACACCTGCACGGATACGGCGGCCATGACCACGAGATGCAGGCTGCGCGACACGAGTGACGGCAACAACATCAGCGCCCAGCACGAACCTACACACCACATCCCATCTCTGAGGCCGAAACGAAACGCACCGGCGTCGGCCGCGGCACCGAATGCCGTAACCTCAGGCCGCGCGTGACATCGATTGAGGCAGCGCTGCTTTGACGGAGAACACTGCCACGCCGCCGCAAGCGCGAGCGCGCCCGCTGCCTGTAGACGCGACTCCGGCGCAAGGGATGTGACGACTCGCACCACTGCAAGCAGCAAGGCGCCAGCTGCCATCCAGACCACCGCGTAACCGATCAGGAAAACCGCGGCGAGCCAGACGCGACGCCTCGCAAAGCTGCGGAGATACACGTGACCGACCGGTGCGACGAGCGCCGGAGCCATCATCGCCGCCAGCATCAGCCCCCAGTTCATTAGAGGCATGGCGTGAGCGTGGGACTCGAGGAGAAGGACCGTCCACGCGCCTGCAGCGAGAAGCAACAGCGCGTTTCGGACCGGCGCGAGATCGCGGACGGCGTGCATCCCCGGATCACCGTCCTTCGCGATAGATGCTGACGCGTCCGATCGTGATCGTCGACTCCGGTGGAATCGGCCGGTGCGGGATGATCGACACCTGGAGCGAATCGACGTCGAGTGCCTGTTGCACGAACAACGCGTCGGTGATCTTCGTGATGTCCAGGATGTAGTCGAGGCCTGATCCGGCGTGCTCGCCATCCGCTTCACTGGCGCGACGCAACCCGAAGAGACCAACGCTGCCCGCGAGGAGCTCGGGATGCTCGGACGGTCGCGCGCGATCCGGCAGGTTGATGTAGACGCTGAGAACAGCGGCGTCGTACGTGCCACGCACGTTTTCCAGATGGAGATACGTGCGGTCAGGCACCGACATCTCGGAGGCCGCCGCAAGGCTGGCCGAGACCTTACTCCTGACCGCCGCATCGAGCCTGACCATCGTGCGAGCGCCGGTGCCTGTGAGCGGAACCGGCGCCTGACTGGCGCCGACAAGCTCGACGTTCTCTCCTGCGCTCACGGGAGCGGCTCCTCTCGCCTTCAGCGACGCCGCAGTCGCGCCGAGCCGGGCCAGCCGATCGGCAAACAGATGCGCAGGCGAAACGGAAGGCGGCGCGGGCAAGTTGTCATACGTGTAGCCCAGCAGGTGGAGATCGGTGACCTGCTGCGGAGTGTACACCCACGACGTGCCATCGGCCTTCGGCATGACGAATTTCCGGCCGCCGCTCGCCGCCGGACCGTTCAACCACTTCGGCACGACTGGATTCTTGTTCGCCGGGTTCTTGTTCCACGCGGCCCACAGTCGATCGATGTTCGCGTGGTGGAGGTAGAAAATCGGATCGAGCGCGGCCATGCCCGGATCGGTCATCAGTCCCTCAGGGCCGCTCGTGGCTCCGCCTCCGACATACACATGAACGATGTTGTGCGGGCTGCCCTCCACGTTGCCATTGGTGCCGCCGCCATGAGAAAAGCCGGTCTCGGGACCTCCAAAGCCTGGCGGCTGCGTCGAGTGGTCGCTCCCAGTGAACAAAGCGTTGGCCATGGCGTCCTGCGTCACCGCGCCCATGACCAGATTCGGATCACCGGAGTGCGGTTTCGCGGTCGTGGGAATGAAGATTTTCCCGTCACCATCCGGGCCGTAGCGCGCTTTTACCATCAGCGGATTGGCGCTGCCGTCGGGCAGCGTCGGCGTCGTAAAGGCGGGCGGAATCGTATTCTCGTCAGTGCCGGGACCGAGATAGTTCCAGTACGGCAGCGCCCACGTCGAGGGACCGCCAAGCTTCATCACGTCGGCTCTCACCTGTGCCTCGAGCGCCATCAGGTACCCACGATGCCACGGCAGAAAGAACCAGGTCTGATGCTGGCATTGATTCCAGAATTCCTTCGAAATGCTGGCCGGCGGCTTGGGCGACGTCGGCACATGAGGCGGCGTTGGCAGCGTGCCCCAACCAGGGAATGTAGTGCGCGCGACGTACTCGCCATGCATCGCGCCGTAGAACCACCAGCTGCTCTTGTCGTCCAGGGCCCGCGCCTGCATCGCGCCCACGCCCTTCGCGTACCAGAGCAGATCGGTGTTCGCGAAGGTGCCGCCGTGATTCCATGCATTCGCACGTGTGAAAGCAGTCATGGCGCAGGACTCTAGCACGCGCTAATCACATAGTCCGTGACATTTCAGACTCGCGCAGCGGCGAGAAGCGAGACGCGGGATAACAGACGGCGAGCAGACTGTGGCGTGCGAAGCGCGACGGGTAGAGCGGTGGGGTGCGAGATCGCGGCGAGCGAAGCGAGACACACAAAACCCGCAGGGATTCGGCGTTGTTGATGGCGAGAGCCGTCCAACGCCGGAAGACGGGCCGACCAGTCAATGCAACGAGCGAGAGCGAGTGAAAGTTGGCTGGGAGGCAGGGATTCGAACCCCGATAACCTGCTCCAGAGGCAGATGTCCTACCGTTGGACGACCTCCCAGTGCCAGTCGCGACGCGACGAAGGGCGGGAACTTCGGATTATAGCCGTTCCAAAACAGGAGCGGCAAGCGCCACGTCTGACACAGGGATTGTCCGGGCCGTCTCCGCGCGTTACGGCAGCCGTTCGGTGCCGGTCATTGGCTCGAGATCCACCGGCGGAATCATTGCGTCCGCTTCGACGCCCTCGGGCTGCTCCTGCTTGCGACGATGGCTGGCCATCCCGCCTTTGCGACCCGCTTCGCGAGCTTCTTCGCTCGTCCACTCGTGGGCGGTACCTTTCTGGTGGGCGGCTTTGCCGCCTTTGCTGGCGATGTCGCGCTGTTTGCTCCGGTCCATCGACGCGAAGCCACGATCTTCTTTTGCCACGGGTCCTCCTCCGCACTTACGTGCCTGACGGAGGTTGTTTGTGCAACTGATGTGCCACGAAATAGCTGTAACCGTTTGCCACAAAAGCACTTATTGTGCGATTTTGGCTAGTCTCAAAAACCGAGGCATACGACGCGCATCTCGGTGGCGGTAGTTTCGTGCAAGCCGTGGCAGGTCAGCGGGTTGAGAGGAGGCGATCGAAAGCGAATCAGAATCGCGAGGTCTCGATCTGACCCATGGCGTGAACGATGCGGGTGCGAACGCGATCGCGGCCGAGCAGTGCGAGCACATCGAAAAGACCAGGACTTACGCTCTTCCCCGTGACCGTTACACGCATCGCGTGGATCAACGTCGCAGGCTTTCATGCCTCGGCTGTCAGCCCTTGCGCGAATCACTTGTTCTATTGACAGGGCATCGAACGTTTCGAGCGACGCAAAGGCGTGATCGAGCTCGGCGAGGTGCTCGTGCATTCCACTGAGGCGCAAATATTTCTCTACCGCAGCAGTATCGAACTCAACCGTATCTGAGAACAGAAATCGTCCCTGCTGCACCAAGTCGTCGAGACGCTTCGCGCGCGGCTTCAACAATTCGATCACCGCGAAGAACCAGGCGTGGCGATCGCCGAGATATTCGTCGCGCCACAATCCCGCCGATTCGAGCGACGGTTTGATGCGCCGGCCGACTTCGTCCGGCGCCAGCCGCATGATGTGCTGCTGGTTGAACCACTCGAGTTTTTCGACGTTGAACACGGCGTTGCCGCCGCTGATGCCTTCGAGCGCGAACCGATCCGTCAGCTCCTCGCCGCGAGAGCACTTCGTCGTTGCCGCCCGGCGACCAGCCAAGCAGCGCCAGGAAGTTGAACATCGCTTCCGGCAGATAGCCCTGACGCGCGTACTCGGTCACGGAGGTCGCGCCGTGACGTTTGCTCAGGCGTTTCTTATCCGGACCGAGAATGAGCGGCACGTGCGCGAAGCGCGGGACGTCGGCGCCGACCGCCTGGTACAGCAGAATCTGCTTCGGCGTGTTCGAGATGTGATCGTCGCCCCGCACCACATGCGTAATCTTCATCTCCACATCGTCTGACACGACCGATAGCTGGTACGTCGGCTGACCATCGGAGCGGACGATGACGAAGTCTTCGATGTTGGCGGCGTCGAACTCGATCGGCCCGTGCACGAGATCGTCAAAGCGGGTGGCGCCGGCGGGAACCTTGAAGCGGATCGCGCGCGGCTGTCGCTCCGCCTCGCGGGCCGCGATTTCCGCCGTCGACAGCGCCAGACAGGTCCGGTCGTACATCCAGCCTCCGGATGTCGCCTCGCCTGCTTCGCGCTTCGCTTTCAGTTCCTCTGTCGTGCAGTAGCAGTAGTACGCGTCGCCTTGCGCGACCAGCGCCTGCGCCATCGCGCGGTGCCGATCGATGCGTTCGGACTGGAAATAGGGTCCGTGCGCGCCGCCGATTTTCGGTCCTTCATCCCAGTCGAGGCCGAGCCAGCGCAAGCCGTCGAGAATGCCGTCCACCATCTCGTCGGACGAGCGCTCGGCGTCGGTGTCTTCGATGCGCAGGACGAAGACGCCGCCGCGCCGCCGCGCCAGCAGCCAGTTGAAGAGCGCCGTGCGAGCGCCGCCGACGTGAAGATACCCGGTCGGAGACGGAGCGA
The DNA here is from genome assembly GCA_963711765.1 of uncultured Acidobacteriota bacterium. GTDB lineage: Bacteria > Acidobacteriota > Vicinamibacteria > Vicinamibacterales > CAVVIG01 > CAVQFC01. The sequence continues at coordinate 964,728 of CAVQFC010000003.1, forward strand.
AGCGAACTCGGATCATTGGGTCATTGGGTCATTGAGGTATCTGGTCATCTCGCCATTGGAGAGCCCGATGTCGAGTTGGCCAGCAAGCCGATGACGATGTTGCTGCACGCGAGCATGGCGTTGACCGCCATGCCAGCCAGAGCGATCCGCCGCGCCGTTCGGTACGATTCCTCGAGGACGGTCACCACAGTTATAGCGCCGGAAGACGAGAACGCCGCCCTTTCGATCAGCCAGCGCGGCGGCGCGGATGCATCAGATCGATCCTCATCCGTGCCGGCGCCGCGCCGACATCTACCACGAAATCGTCACCGAACCTGGGCCGTCTTGGACGCCTTGGGCGTGCGCGACAGCTGTCGCTACGGCCGCCGTGAACGACGACCCGCCCCCTCCGCCCCCTCCGCCTACGCTGAGGAGTCCAACCCCGCCCCCGCCGCCCCCGCCTCCAAACCAGCCCCCGCCAGCACCGCCGCCCCCCCAGCCAACAGAGACGGTGTCAGAGCCGCCGTTTCCACCCGTGCCCGACAATCCGGCAGTTCCGGAGGTGCTCCCGGGTTGCCCGGCGGTCCCAGCGCCCCCGGCGCCCCCGGCGCTCGACGTGCCGCCCCCGCCCCCGCCGCCGCCCGAGGTTGCACTTTGGCCAGAACCGGCGGTCAGACCACCGCCATTGCCGCCCGGGCCACCGCCGAGAACAGTTGTGCCTCCCTGGCCGGCGCCCCCGCCACCGCCGGCGATCACGAGCGAAGTGCTGCCGTTGAGCACGTTCGAAGCACCCCCGCCCCCGCCGGCGAGTGCGGCGCCGGTGCCGCCTCCGTTGAAGCCGCCTGCGTTACCAATGATAAGACCAGCACCACCGACATTCACGGTGAGTGACGTGCCAGGCGTGACCGGCACGGTCGCCGTCACCCGACCGCCGAGGCCAGGCGCGCCGCCGGGAAACCGTGGGCCACCCGAGGCGCCGTTGGCCAGAATCGTGATACTGACGACGCCGGCGGGGACCGTAAAGAACTGCGGACCGCCGGCAAACGTGAACGGTTGGGAACCGGACGGCAGAGTGATCGTGAAGCTCTGTGGTGCGCTGGTCCCGCCGGCGGTCGCGACCGTCACCGTGCGGGCACCGCCGGTAGAACTCAGTGCGAGCACGAAGTTCGCGGTCAGCGACGTCGTGCTGGTCACGTTGACGGTGTTGACCGCGAGGTCAGTACCACCGACGATCGTCACCGTCGTCGCGCCGACGATGAAATTGGTGCCCGTCAGCGTGACAGCGACGGTGGTGCCCCGAGTACCTGAAGGTGGCGTGACGCTCGTCAGCGTTGGCGCCGGTGGATTGACGGTGAAGGGTTGCGCGCCGCTGGTCCCGGCGGCGGTCGTGACGGTGACGTTCCGGGCGCCGACGGCGGCGGCCGCGTCGATCACGAAGCTGGTCGTCAAGGATGTCGGGCTGGTCACGTTGACGGTGTTGACCGTCACGCCGGCACCGCCAGACACGGTTGTGGCGCCGGCGACGAAGTTGGTGCCCGTCAGCGTGACGGGGACCGTGGTGCCCCGAATGCCTGAATTCGGCGCGACGCTGGTCAGCGTCGGAGCCCCCGGGGCCGGCGCATTGATCGTGAAGGTTTGGCCGCCGCTGGTTCCGCCGGCCGTCGTGACCGTCACCGTACGGGGACCGGTCGCGGCCGCCGCGTCGAGCACGAAGCTGGCCGTCAAGGATGTCGGGCTGGTCACGTTGACGGTGTTGGCCGTCACGCCGGTCCCGCTGACGGCCACCGTCGCGCCGGCGACGAAATTGGTGCCCGTCAGCGTGACCGCCTCGGTGCTGCCCTGAACGCCTGAATTCGGCGCGACGCTGGTCAGCGTCGGCGCGCCCGGCGCCGGCAGCGTGATCGTGAAGGGTTGCCCGCCGCTGGTCCCGCCGGGCGTCGTGACCGTCGCCGTGCGCGCACCGGTTGCGGCCGCCGCATCGACCACGACGTTGGCCGTCAAGGATGTCGGGCCCAGGACGACGACGCTGGTGACCGTCACGCCAGCCCCGCTGACGGTCACTGTCGCGCCGGCAACGAAATTGGTGCCCGTCAGCGTGACCGGCACCGTCGCGCCCGGGGCACCCTGATTCGGCGCGACGCTCGTGAGCGTTGGCGGCGGTGGATTGACCGTGAAGGGTTGCGCACCGCTGGTCCCGGCGGCGGTCGTGACGGTGACGTTCCGGGCGCCGAGGGCGGCGGCCGCGTCGATCACAAAATGGGCCGTCAAGGATGTCGGGCTGGTCACGTTGACGGTGGTGACCGTCACGCTGGCCCCGCTGACGGCCACCGTCGTCGCGCCGACAACGAAGTTGGTGCCCGTCAGCGTCACCGCCACCGTGCTGCCCACGACGCCTGCAGTCGGCGCGACGCTGCTCAGCGTCGGCGCGCCCGGCGCCGGTAGCGTGATCGTGAAGGTTTGCCCGCCGCTGGTCCCGCCGGGAGTCGTGACCGTCACCGTGCGGGCACCGGCCGCGGCCACCCCATCGACCACGAAGTTGACCGTCATGGATGTCGAGCTGCCCACGACGACGTGGGTGACCGTCACGCCAGCCCCGCTGACGGTCACCGTCGCGCCGGCGACGAAATTGGTGCCGGTCAGCGTCACCACCACCGTGCTGCCCACGACGCCTGAATTCGGCGCGACGCTGGTCAGCGTCGGCGCCCCCGCTCCCGCCGACTGCGCCTCCACCGGCGACGGCGCCGCGATCGAGGAGATCGCCGGCAGCAGCGCCGCGGTCAGGCCGCGCCCGATCAGCCAGCGCCGCGTCGTCGGCACTCGATCGCCCCGCGGCTCGGCGGGCAGTTCCAGCAGGCGAAGGCGCGCCAGCCGCTGTAGCGTGAGGTCGACGACCGCCTCGGCCTCGGGGATCCCCAGTTCCGCGCGCAGGGCCGCCGCGATCGCGTCACGGCTCGTGGCACCGTCGCACAGCCGCCAGACACACGCCGCCGTCGGGTTGAGCGCGTGGACTTCTCCGCGGGCCCAATCGTAGACCGACGCTTCGTCGCCCAGTTGTTCGGTGTGCGTGGTGGGAGACTGTTGTGGATTCATAAAATCACTCATGGTCGTGACGACGTCGAACGCATTGGCGGGCGGGCCTGGCTGAGCACCGCGGCAATCATGGGGCGAGCGTCGCCGCGCCTCGCGAACCGCACCTTGGCCTCGCGGTGCTGATCAGGAAGGCCGCCGACGAGCTGGTGGGGACGCGCAGAAAGCCGCCTTCCGTGAGTGCAGGCGATCGCGCGAATGAGTTTCGGGGGGCCACGAAAACTTAGCTATGCAGAAACGGCAATCACGACGACGGTTTCCTGCAGGCGATCGCAATCGGGATGGCGGCCCACTGACCCGGCAGCAGATCGGTGAGCTATTCGGGGTTCATTCGAAACCATTAACAACGAATCGTGTGTGGAACGTCGTGGCACCTGCCGCCGAACGAACGCGCATTGCACTTCCCGAATGCCCCGTCGAACTTGCCCGCGAGCCGATTGCGTTCAGGATCAGCGGATGCCGATTTCCGACGTTGCTTGTCAAGCCGCACAATCACCCGTCGCGGTTTCTCTCCAACGACCAAATGGCGGATCTCGGGAAAGCCTGCTCGTGGTTCATCAACGTCTCGCAGGAGCCAGAGAACCAGCCGAGATGCTGAACCCGTTCGGCAGCGGCTCCCCTGAGTCGGCCTCGGTAGCCGTCGGCGCAGTGGCGAACTATGCGGCCGGTCCCTCGCCGCCCTCAACGAAGAACACCATGTCGATGACCTTGGCGCGGGTGTACTTCCGCGTGCTGTCCGTGCCGGTGTCGAACTCAAGTGTCGGCACGCGGTGCCGGTCAATCATGTCCTCGTTGTCCATGTAGAACTTGGCAACGCGCATCAGTGCCGCCCTGCCGAACGTCCATGTACCGAAGCCCTTCTTGAAGTACGTGTCGAAGGCCGGAACGCACCCGAATACGCCCAGCATGATCTTCGTGACCAGAATGTCGGACGCGGCGTCGGGCAAAGCCCCGCGAATTTGCTGAGCCGTCTCCAACACGAGGTCGGTCGCAGTTCGCGTCTGTGTAGCAGTGAGCGTCCACATTCCAGATCGCTGCCGGGGACGAGGCAATGACTTCGATGACAGGCACATAGTGCTTCACGCTCCTCTGCAACAGAGCGGAGGCCCTCCCCATTGGAGGGTCCGTGTCTCCATCTGCCTCCTCGTTCGCGGACCTACTCAGGTCCGCCGTGTCCGATCCCGGTACCGTCTCCGCCGCTTTCGGGCAATTCCACAACTACAGCATTGGCAATCAACTGCTCGCGTGGGGCAATGCCTCGCCCGCAACATCCAGCCGGGACCGATGGCCACGTTCCCCAAGTGGAAGGAACTTGGCCGGTGCGTCCGCCAGGGCGAGAAGGCGATCACGCTCTGCCAGCCGGTCACGGTCAAGCGGCCCGTTGACGTTGACGACGAGTCGCGCGTCTTCACGTCTTCACGCGGTTCATCCACAAGCCGCACTGGTTCGTGCTGGCGCAGACCGACGGCGCCGAGATCCAGCCGGTGCCGATGCCCACGTGGGATGTCGCCCGCGCGTTGTCTGTCCTCGACGTGATCGAGGTGTCCTTCGACGCGACCAACGGCAACGTCTTGGGCTTCGCCCGCGAGCGGTCGATTGCGATCAACCCGGTCAACCCCATGCCGCACAAGACGCGGTTCCACGAGCTAGCGCACGTGCTGCTCGGACATACCAGCGAGGGTCCGTTGAACGATGGCGACGTGACGCCCCGCGATCTCCGTGAGTGCGAGGCCGAAGCGGTCACCTTGCTCTGTCTGGCGGCGCTGGACCTTCCCGGCATCGAGCAGTGTCGCGGCTACATTCAACACTGGTGGGGCGCCGGACCCATCCCCGAACGCTCGGCACAGCGCATCCTGAAGGTGGCCGATCAGATCCTGAAGGCCGGGAGCACGAGCACGGAGGCACAGTCGTGAGGGCCGCGATTTACGCTCGCGTCTCGACGGTCGGTCAGGAGCCGGAGAACCAGTTGCAGGAACTCCGGCGTTATGTCGAGGCTCGCGGGTGGACCGCTGCTGAATATGCCGACAAGGGCGTGTCCGGCAGCAAGGACCGTCGTCCCGCCCTCGACCAAATGCTGGCAGACGCCAAGCGGAGACGGTTCGACGCAGTCGTCTGCTGGCGGCTCGACCGGCTCGGGCGCAACCTCCGACATCTGGTAACGCTCAACCGCAGACGCCTGAGGACTCCGAGCGGTTGAAACGCGTGCTTCTCACGCAGACGTGGAAGTTCGCAAGCACGATGGCACACATCCCGCACTGGTACACGTTACGGAAGAATTGGGACGTGGATGCAGACTTCGTGTGGGCGATGGAGCACATCCGGCGTGTCGGGTAGTGACGGCGACGACGGCTGGACGCGAACTTATCGAGCGGTTGAAGACACCTTGCTGACCGTGAAACAAGTCGAGAGAAAGGTCGTAGCGCGGAGTGGCCGAGCGCGATTGGCAACGAAGCGGTGCAGTGCCTGAAGCACGAGTTGCGGGACAAGTCGCCAAAGACCGTCAACAACGTGTTGACCGTGTTGAATGTGCTGCTGAAGCAAGCCGTCGCGTGGGAGGCAATCGAGCGGATGCCTTGTGCCATTCGACTCCAAAAACGTCGGCGGGCTTCCACGACTTCGAGGACTACGAACGGATCGTCGGTACCGCGAAGGACATCGACGCGGAAACGTACATCATCGTGCTGCTGGGCGGTGAGGCAGGTCTACGCTGCGGTGAAATGATTGCTCTTGAGCGGCGCGACGTGAACTGGGAAAACGATCAACTGTGCGTGGATCGGTCGGACTGGAACGGGCAGGTCACTTCGCCGAAGGGCGGACGACATCGGTACGTTCGCATGACCGCCCGCCTCGCGGCGGCGCTGCGGGAACACCGCAGTCTGCGGAGCAAGCGGGTCTTGTGCCTGACCGACGGAAGTCCCTTGACGCGACAGATGGTGCAGTACCGAGTCAAGCGGGCCGCACGACGAGCCAACGTGCGGGAAGGGGTGCACGTGTTGCGTCACACCTTCTGCTCCCATCTCGCGATGTACGGGGCGCCGCCGAGAGCGATTCAGGAGCTCGCCGGTCATCGCGAGCTCGGCATGACGCAGCGCTACATGCACCTGAGTCCAGCAGCGCTCGATAGCGCGATTCGGCTGCTGGATCAGCCGTTGACCGTACAGAGTCTTGGCGACATTTTGGAGACGGGGAGGGTCTCCGAAGAAAAGATCAATGGATAGACCCAATTTAACTGGCGGTGAGGCAGGGATTCGAACCCTGGGTACAACTTTAAGGTCGTACAACGGTTTAGCAAACCGCCGCCTTCAGCCTCTCGGCCACCTCACCGACCCTCTAAGTATACGGCCAACAATGAGTTGTGGAAAAGAGATTGTCCCTGCGATTGTCCCTGAAATCTGACCATTGTCCCTGCCACGCGCGAAAACGCGGGGACTGTCATCAGGAACCCGCGCGCTGATGTCAACGGCATCTGGTGGTCGACGGGGTGCAAGCGATGCTTCCACGGCTGCAACATATTGGGACCGCGTCAGTTGCGACATCGTAGATCGAGCCAGCGCCGGAACGTCGTGCCGACGGCGCAGCACCAAAACGTCGTCAGGTCGAACGCAGCGGTTTTTCGGCGAGACACCGGTTTGAAGAACCGTTGTCTTCAGTGTGCGGACCGACGAACGCTAGCCAGTGCCTGAAGTTCAATCCACGTCTCGCTCATTCAGCCGTTTCGAAATCTGGGCAATTCAATCACGGGCCAGATAACGGCCTTGGAGCGAATAGCGCTGTCGGCCCCGTACCAAGTGGAGGAGGGCGGGATCGAACGCTATCAGCCGCGGAAAATCTGTAGCTTACAGATTCCAGGTTGCCAGCATGCCGTAAATGCCGGCGATGCCGTCGGGCCGTGTCCGATTTTACCCGACGCCGTCTCACGCCGGTCTCCTAACCCCGCGCGACGATTCCGACTTCCAGGCCTCACGGCAGCTTGGCGTATTCCGCCTGGGCCTCCGAGAGGATAGGGATGTCGGGGTCGGCGTTTTTCCACAGGGTGAGAAAATCCCTGTAGGCAGTCTTCGACTTGGCCAGGTCTCCGGACAGCGCGAACGTTCTGCCCAATTGCACGTGCGCCCGTGCGCCTATGGGATCCGCGCCCACGATGCCACGGTGAGCGAGAATCTTCTGAAACTCGGCGGCCGCCTCCGCATACTGGTGCGCGGCCACGAACGCTGCGCCTCTCACATAGGCCGAGTGGAGGCCGCCGAGATAAAAGTGAGCGAAGTTGAGGCCGTTCGCCGCCAGTTCATAGGGCAGCGCGATGTGCAACCGCTCTACGCTGTCGGTGGGCCGTCCGTCCTCCAGTGCCGACAATGCGCGAAGCACCGGGACGTACGTAAATTTGGCGAACGTATCTTCCGGGAAGCGCTGTTCCAGATCGTCGGCCAGCGTCTGCGTTCGAACGGAGTCTCCCGAAAGAGCCAGGGCTAGGGCCGACATATATTCAACGTCCCGGCCGTTCGACAGAGCCAGGGCCGCCATCGCGTTGCTTTTTCCTGCGGCCGCATTCCCGCACACGGCTTCCCACACCGCTCGTGCGGCCTGGTAACTCGCGGAGGCTTCGCGTTCCCCTTGTTGCAGAGCGAGATCCGCCGCCCGGCTCGATGACCGCCCGGCCGCCTGCAAGCGGCCCGCACGAACCAGAGCAAGAGCCTCCGCGTGAGCCATCCAGTGCTCCGCCCTGGGGTGTCCCCGGGCCAGCCCTGCTGCCTGTTTCATCTGCTCCTGGTCGCCCAGTAACAGCGCGATGTTGTATCGGATGACTAGGAAATCTGGCACTTCCAGCTTGCGCTCAGAGGCACGTTGAAGTGTGCTCGCGGCGTCGGGGAGGCGGTCCGTGAGGAAATAGCTGTACGCAAGATTGGCATACGCAAGCGCAAAGTCGGGATCGGCCGCGATTACTTGTTGAGCGGCGTCAATCGCTCGTTCAAATCGGCCCGTCCCGTGAGTGGAAAGGCCGGGCAGCAAATCCTGGGGCTTTGGGTCCCGATTGCCGCGAGGATAGGTCTGAAGCCACAACTCGAGGGTTTGGTACGCCCTTTCCAGGTTTCCCGTTACCTGGCGGTCATGGCTAAACTCGATAAAGAACCTTTCCCGGTCGCTGACACGACCGCGGAAATTCCAAGCCTGTGTCGTGCTCTCGGCTGATAGCACTGACTCTCCGACGGCGCTATACGACAGTCCCAGCGTGGCGTACGCCATCGCGAATTGAGGATCGATGTCGACCGCGCGCCGGTAAAAAGGAATGGCCGCCGCGTTGCCGGAGGACAAGGCCATCTTCAGACCGGTGCTGTACGCCTTCAGGGCTTCGAGTGACGGGGTCGTCGCATCAGCGAGCGGCGTCGAATGCTTTTCCACAGTCGCCAGTGATTCACCCAGCCGAGTTCTGAGTCTCTGAGCGATCTTGCTCAACGAGTTCAGAACGTCTTCTATCTTCGCTGCCTGGATCTGCTCCTGATCGAGAATGTTTCCGGTCTTGCACTCCCTGGCGCACAGGCCCAATACATAGTGGCTTCCAAGCCTGGCGATCGAGCCCTCTAGCACCATGGCACTGGCCGTCCGCTCGCAGATTTGCTGAGCCACGTCCGACGTCAGCCGAGCCTCTTTCGGCTGCCCCATCAGCGCCAGTTGCTGCTGGACCTGCCGATCTGAAATCAGGCTCAGGAACGGCGATTGTTGAAGCTCCACGGACAGGCCCTGGCGCAGTGTGTCGTCAAACACCGAATCGCCGGTCTTGTTCTCGAAATCCGCGAGGACAATGGTGTCCCTGTCGGTGAGTATTGGTGCGCGAGGAAAATCTCTGCTGGTCACCCGGCCGGAATCCGTGTCCCGCTTCACGCGCTGGAGGTCCGTGCGAATGTCGGACGCGTGCTGATAGCGCAGGGCGCGGTCTTTTTCGAGGCACTTGTCGATGATCCGCGCTACGTCCGCCGAGACAGCCGGATTCAGGCGCGCCGGAGGGATGGGCGCGTCGCGGAGAATGGACGCAGACACGACCGCCGAGCTGTCCCCGCGAAACGGCAACGTGCCCGTCGCCATTTCGTAGAGCACGACCCCGAACGAGAACAAGTCCGTCCGCACGTCCAACGGCTCTGCGCGGACCTGCTCCGGCGACATGTACGCGACCGTCCCGAAGACGCTGCCGATTCTCGTCAAGTGGGCGTCGACCGTGACGGTCAGTCCCGCCGTGGCGTCGTCGCCCGGGCTCCGGAGCGACGCGACTTGCGCCAGCCCGAAGTCGAGCACCTTCGCGACCCCTCGCTGAGTGAGGAAAATGTTGGCGGACTTGATGTCGCGATGCGTGATGCCTTCGGCATGCGCGGCCTCAAGCGCCTCGGCGATCTCGATCCCGAGCCGGACCAGTTCTGCGATGGCCACGGGCCGCTCGGCGATCCGGTGTTTGAGCGTCGTGCCGTCGAGATACTCCATGACGATGCACGCGCGGCCGTCCTGCTCGTCGATGTCATGAATCGTGCAGATGTTCGGATGGTTCAACGCGGACGCCGCCCGCGCCTCCCGCTGGAACCGGCGGCGAGCGTCCGCGTCCCGCGCGACGGCCTCTGGGAGGAACTTGAGCGCGACGAACCGGTGCAGACGGACGTCCTCGGCTTTGTACACCACGCCCATCCCGCCAGCGCCCAGCTTCCCGACGATGCGGAAGTGGGAGACGATCTGACCGGTGAGCGACACGCCGCTCTCTGAAGGGTCGGCGCGCGGCTCCAGTGCGATAGCCCGCGCGGCCAATTCGATGGCTGGGCTGTCCAGGAAACTGCCGGCCTGCTCACGGGCGGCCAGCAGCGACCAGATTTCACGCGCCAGCGCTTCGTCGTCCCCGCAGGTGTGGCGCAGGAACGCGTCGCGTTCATCGGGCGGACGCGCCAGCGTCGCTTCCAGCAGGCGATCGACCTGTTTCCAGCGGTCAGCGTCCATCGGGTGCCCCGCCCGCCAGTTCACGATAGAGCCAGGCCCTGGCGGTACTCCAGTCGCGCATCACGGTTGCGGCCGACACTTTGAGCACATCGGCGGTCTCTTCCACGCTGAGTCCGCCGAAGAAGCGCATCTCGACGACCTGCGCCTTGCGCGGATCGAGTTGCGCCAGCGCGTTCATAGCGTCATCGAGCGCGACCATGTACCGCGGCCCGGTGGCCCCCGACCAGGGCGGCCTCGTCCAGCGACACATGTGGCACGCCACCCCCGCGTTTGAGATTGTGGCGCCGCGCGTGCTCCACCAGAATGCGCCGCATCAATTGCGCTGAGACGGCGAAGAAATGGGCGCGATTCTGCCACTGCATGCGCTCATAGTCGACGAGGCGCAGGTACGCCTCATTCACCAGCGCCGTCGTCTGCAAACTATGGCCGTGACGCTCGCCCCGCATATAGCGGCGCGCCAGCCGGTGGAGCTCGTCATACACAATCGGGGTCAACCGGTCGAGCGCAGTCGCATCTCCGGCGCTCCACGCGCTGAGCAACTCGCCCACCTGCTCCCTGGCCGCCCGCCCGGTTCCGCTGTCTTGTGCCTCTCGCAAGGGCTGAATTCTACAACCGCGGTGCGAGTTCCTGGCCGCATTCTGCGCCTACTTAGATCGAGGAGGAAAATGGCGCGGATTCTCCGAATGCCCGCCCCCTAGAGGACTGATCGGACGGATCCCGCCCCCCGGAACCGGCGGCGCGATAAGAACGAACGCGCTCCGCTTCGCGCCGAATGAATAGGTCCTATTCCACGGCGTCGACAGACCGTTCGATGGGTTTTCGAAGGTTGCAGACGGCATGCCTGGCCGATCCGCAGAGCCAGGAGCGGCAACAGTGGAGTCGCGATCGCATTTTCGTTTCAATACACAAACTGGAGAAGAAGATGAACACAAGAACCGCCACCTGCGCATTGTTCCTCGTAGCACTGATGCTCAATCTCGGTGTCGCAAGCGTCTACGCGCAACCGGGTCGTCCCATAGACGTTCGCGTAAAAATGACGTTTTCGGGAAATGCTGGGCCCAGCCCGATCAATCTCAATCAGTCCAACACAAGTACTGGCGAAGAGAATGTCGCCGGGGACGGTACGCTGGGCCCGTTTACCTTTCGCAATGTCAGCGCGACCGCAAATACTCCGCATCCGTCCAGCGCGTGCTCGGGCCTGTTCTTTCCAAGAGTGGCCGGCGCGGGCATACTTCGCTTCCAGGATGGGAGTCTATTGAAGGTCAATCTGACGCAAGGAGGCGATTGCATAGATCTCGTGCAGATGGTGGGTCACTGTACGTTGACCCTTCAAATCAGCGGTGGAACAGGCCGTTTCCGGGATGCGTCCGGCGTCCTTACATTGAGCGAGACGGCGCACCCGGTCTTGGCTGACGCCTTTAACAACCCCGTCTTCTTTACCGAAACAGGGCAGCTTACGGGAACAGTGTCCGGAATGGCCGAAGAGGAGGAAAGGCGAGACGAGCGGCGATAAAGCACCTGGGATTCAAGTCCGAGTGACCGGCGGACGGTCACCGTCGGAAATGTCGCCAAGTGAACGTTGAACATGCCAGGGCGGTCGTCATCTTCGGACGGTTCGCCCTGGCTGCGCTGCGCGATAGGTTTCATCAGGACGTTCGTATGGTGATCAGCGACGTCAGCGACGCCCCTCTGAAGCAGGATGAGAGCAAACGTGCCGCAAGCGGTGGGGCGGCCTTGGTTCCTCGAACGGGTCCGGCCGCGACAAAGGCCTGGCGGTGCGCCGCCTCCAATGTTCGTAATCGTCTCGAGGCGAATCCGAGCGGGCGACGACGAACGGGCGTTCCCCGTGCAGACGCTTCATGCTGACTGCGCAGCATTCGACCGGCTGGCGAGTATGAGCAGAACAGGAACTGTCCCCACGATTGTCCCTGAGACGCGCCCAAACAGCGTGTCCAGAGCCCATGCCAGCCAACTCGCTCGATCTGTGAAGTGGAAAAGAGTGAAGGATTTACGAGGAAAAATGAAGATGGTCGAGAGGCGGATTTCCGTTTAGCAAACCGCCGCCTTCAGCCTCTCGGCCACCTCACCGCGCAGGCTAAGTGTAACTGAAACCAGCACTTCGCCGATCAAGATTTTACCTTGGCGAAGGCAAATTCGTCCGGAAAATCGCCTGATTTCACGTTCAGAAGCCACGGAGTTTGGGCACACTCGCGAAAAGGCATTGAGAATCCGCGGTGCGCTGGTGGCGCGCGTTGTGCGTCGTTGCGTTTCGCAAGGTGGTGGAGACCGTCACCTCCGCCGCGCTCACCTGCTTTGCTGCCGCCCGCCACCCAGCGCGGATAGACATGGCATATACTGATGTATACGGCGTCCAAGGAGGTCGAGGGATGCAGCGACGAGCCAAGGTGTTCAGGAACAACCGGAGCCAGGCAGTGCGCCTGCCCAAGGAATTTCAATTCGAGACCGACGAGGTGTTCATTCGCAAGGAGGGCGAGGATGTGATCCTGTCGCCCCGCCCGATGGATTGGGGGCCGTATCTCGAGAGCGGTCCCGTCGCGTCCGACACGTTCATGACGAATGTCGAGGAACTGCCCGTCCAAGAGCGTGAGCACTGATGGCTCGGTACATGCTCGACACCGACACCTGCTCCTACATCATGAAGCGCTCGAGCGAGGCTGTCATCAAACGATTGCGCGCCGTGCCGGTCACCGAGGTCTGCATATCGGTGATTACCAAGTCGGAGTTGCTCTATGGTGTCGAAGTGTCTCCGCGGCGAGCGCAGGACGCCACCGCCCTTCACGCGTTTCTACCGCACGTCGCGGTCCTGGAGTTTCCCGACGACGCTGCTGCTCACTACGCGCAGATCCGTGCTGACTTGAAGAGACGAGGCCAGATGATCGGCGCCAACGATCTGTTCATTGCCGCTCACGCACGCAGCCTCGGGCTCAGGCTGGTCACAAACAACATCGCCGAATTCAACCGCGTGAAGGGTCTGACGCTCGAGAATTGGACGACGCGTCCGGTCCGTCGTACCCGCCCAACAGACGACACATAGCAGCTGGCGGGAATACGCGCAATGCCCCCAAAGCCAACACGCCCGCTCGCTGACGGCGGCGAGCTTACGCCATGCGCATCATTCGATGACGCGCGGCCGTTCACGGCTAGGCAAGGGCAGTATCTCGCGTTCATTTACTATTACACGAAGATTCACCGCACGCCGCCGGCGGAAGCAGATTTTCGGCGGTTCTTTCACGTGACGCCGCCTGTCGTACACCAGATGATCAAGACGCTCCACGCACGCGGATTGATCGAACGCGAACCTGGCAAGGCGCGCTCAGTCAGGCTTCGTCTCACACGAGATCAATTACCAGACCTGGAATGACGTCAGCCGCCGGGACGACGGCGTCGACCTCACTTGCGGAGGACCGATCATGGGTGAATTCGCCGACATCTGGGTTGAGCAATGCGACGCCACGCGCGAAATCTGCGAGGCGTGGGGCTCCAAGAAAGCGCTCGGATATCTGATCGGCGAAAAATTGCTAAACCACATTCGTGCGTCCGATTCGGATCCTTCATGGGCCGTGACGCTGCCGCTGTTCGCGAATGAAATCAAGCGGATCTTCACAGCAGAACAGCTCGCTGCGTATTTCGCGACAACCACGCGCGTCGGACCGGCGGCTCACGTCGCGACCGACGAGCAGTATCGAACAATGCGCGATGCGGGCGCGCTCGACGACGATGTGATCCGCGGAGCGGCCGACGCGGTTCTATTTGAGCGAGCACGTGCGCTTCTTATCGGTGGCCCCACACCTGACAGCCCTCTGTGACGCGCTCGCCGTCGATGCCCGCAGCCGAACGTGAGATATTCATCAACGTATTCATGCCGTCCAGCGACGGAATGGTTACGACGATTGGGCAGCCTTCTGCTTCTTCACCAGGTTTCTCCTGGCAGCCCAGTACTTACGCATGCGCTCCGATATCGCTCGTCGCTTCGCCGGTGTCAGCCGCTGTTTCCCATCTCGGCGCTTGGGCGTAGGCTCTCTGAGTTTCGGCGGCCTACTTACCTTCGTCTGCCTGGACGACGCCTTCGAACTTGCGGCGGTGGATGGCTTCGTCGCTTCCGTGCTGACTGCCGCGCGCTTCGGCTGCGTCGCCGGCGCCATCTCGATGCCGAAGATCTCCGAGAGATCGTCGCTCGCGAGCACCTTCACGCCAGCGGGTCTCTGCTTCTTCGAGAGATCGGAGCCGGCCTTCGCGATCAAGTCTTGTGAATCGACGCTGCGAAGCGTGAAGAGCAACTCCGGCTGATGATCCAGTCGCGCGCCGATGCCATACAGCACCGCCGCCACGTGCTTGCACATCGACGCCCAATCCGGACAACTGCAGGTGAAGAGAATGTCCTTCGGTGCCGGGAACAGCCCCGTCTTCTCCTCGCAGAGACGCGTCATGACGCCCTTGGAGAAGCGTCCCTGCAGGAGCTCGACGAGGGAGTCGATGGCGCCTGAGCAATCCCTGCAGATGGCACTCCATTGGGCTCGCGGCACCGGCCCGACCGTCACCTTCACGTCGTACATCGTCGAACCGCTGACGAGCCCGGCGACGCAGCCCGGCCCGACCTGCAGATCGACCACCGATCCGTTGCGGACGTACGTCCGGCCCCTCGGCAGCCGACTGGCGAAGTCGCTGTAGCGTTCGAGATTGTCGCACCACGCTTCGCCCCAGAATGTCTCGGCGATCGTGCGGCCTTCGATGACCACAGGCGATATCTTGCGGCCCTTCTTCTGGAGCTTCACGAGTTCGCGCGCAGCCTGAGCCCGTCGAGCGCCAACTGAGACGTAGGGCCTGAAGCCGTAGTAGTCGTAATCCATCCTCATTCCTCGGACGCGGTATGGAGATCCAGCGCGACCAGCTTCAACAGTTCGTCGTCCCTCATTTCCGTCAACAACACCTCGCCACCGCCTTCGAGCAGATCTTGGGAGAGCTGGCGCTTGGAGTCAATGATCTGATCGATCTTTTCTTCAACCGTCCCGCGGCAGACGAACTTGTGCACCAGAACGTTCTTGGTCTGGCCGATGCGGAACGCCCGATCGGTGGCTTGATTCTCGGCGGCCGGATTCCACCAGCGATCGAAGTGCACGACGTGCGAGGCGCCGGTGAGGTTGAGCCCGGCGCCCCCGGCCTTGAGCGAGATGACGAAGAAGGGCACGCGCTCGTCCTCCTGGAACTGCCGCACCAGCGACTGTCGCTTGCCAACTGCTGTTTCGCCGTGCAGGACCAGGCCAGGACGCCCGAAGACGGATTCGAGGAACGCGGCCAGCGGTGTGGTCACCTCGCGGAACTGTGTGAAGACGAGCACTTTCTCCTGCTTCGCTGCGATGACCTCCGCGACCTCGCGCAGTCTGGCCAACTTGCCGCTGTCGGCCTCGCTCCACGATCCGTCGCCGAGCCATTGCGACGGGTGATTGCAGATCTGCTTGAGGCGCATCAGCGAGGCAAGCACGATGCCGCGACGCTTCATCCCGTCGGCGCGACCGAGCTCCGCTGTCAGATCGGCGACCGACTGTTGATAGAGCGCCGCTTGCTTGCGCGTCAGGTGGCAGAAGGCTTTCATCTCGGTCTTGTCCGGCAGGTCGGCAATGACGGACTTGTCTGTCTTCAGGCGACGCAGGATGTACGGACGCACCAGCGTGCGCAGCGGTGCGTACGAGTTGTGCGGTTGTGACGAGAGGCGTTTGGCGAATGCCGAGAATGCCTTCCCGGACCCCAATAGACCGGGGTTGAGGAAGTCGAAGATGGACCACAGATCGCCCAGGCGATTTTCCACCGGTGTGCCGCTGAGCGCGATGCGCGCCTGCGCATCGACCTGCTTGGCTGCGCGCGTCTGCTTGGCGCCGGGTGTCTTGATCGCCTGCGCCTCGTCCAGGATGGCGAGGCGCCATGGCGTGGCAAGCAGCGCGGGCACGCGCAGCAGCGATCCATAGCTGGTGATGACGAGATCGACACCGGCGATCCTGTTACCATCGAGCGCCTTCAATTCCGCGCCGGTCATCGCAGACGGATGCGCGATGATGGCGGTGAGGGTCGGCGCGAAGCGTTCGATCTCCGCGGCCCAATTGGCCAGCAGGGAGGCCGGCGCGACCAGCAGGCTGGTGCGCCGCGTCTCATCATCTTGTGGTTGTGGCCCCCCTCGCCCCGCGCCGGTCGCGTCGGCTGTCTTTTTCAGGATCAGCAGCAGGGCCAGCACCTGCATCGTCTTGCCGAGGCCCATGTCATCGGCGAGACACGCGCCCAGACCGAGGGTGGAGAGCAGATGCAGCCATCGCACCCCCGCCTGCTGGTAGGGCCGTAATGTCGCTTTCAGGGCGACGCCAGTATCCAGTTGTGCCAGTTGGGCGGGATCCCGAAGGCCCGCCAGCGTCTTCGTCAGCCACGGTCCGGCGACGACAGAAGACCAATCAGGCGCGGGGGCCGCAGCGATGTCGCCCGGCACGTGCGCGCCGGCGAGAAGGCGCATCGCTTCGCCAAAGGAGAGGCCGTCCTTTGCGGCGGCCCTCTCCAACGCCCGGAACTCATCGAGCATCCGGGTGAGTCTTTCGCGATCAACTTCAACCCAGCGCCCGCGCATCAAGTGCAGGCCGTTCGACGCCGCGAGCAGTTGTTCAACCTCCGCGTTGGTCAGCGGCTCGCCGTCGAGGCTGACGTCCATCTTGAAGTCGAGCAACGCGTCCGTGCCGAGACCCGATGGCGGCTTGCCCCCAACGGTGGCCGTGACTTGCGGACGTGGTGGTCTATTGGCCCGCCATGCGTTCGGCACGCGCACGATGACGCCGGCGGCCTCGAGGTGGGGAACATCGGTCAGCAGTTGAAACGCCTCGGCTGGTGTCCACTGCAGCGGGTGATAGATCTCGCCGGCCTCGACCATTTCCTTCAGCCACGGACACTCGGCCGCGGCGCGCTGGACCGGCAGGAGCAACGAGAGCAGCCGCGGCTTGTTGGCGGCGCCCGCGTATTCGCTCAACGCGCGGCCGAGCGGCAGGTGCTGCGCCTTGGCGTGCTTCGAGAGTTGCGTCGTGTAGGTCGCCAGAAACGCGAATGGCGCTTCGTCGTCGCGGCGGTTCTCGGCGAGGTTGAAGTGGACACGACCGACGAGATGCCACGCCGGGCTCTTACGCTGGAGAAAATCCTGGACCGACGCCTTCGATTCGGCGAGCTCGGATCGAAATGCGGCAACGATCTGAGCCCAAAGCGTTTCAAGGAGCGAGGCCGTGATGTACTCGGCGCCGATCATCGGCGGCGCGGCCGCTGCGAGTGCCTCGAGCTCCTCGATCGCGGGTGCAGGTACTGGCGCGTGGGGCGCCTCGGAATCGGGATGAGTGCAGACGGTCGTGACCAACCGCGCGGCGAAGTCCCGCCAGTAATTGAAGTCTGCTGGAAGCGCGGTCCCGACTTCGGCTGCGCCGAGCTCGAGCAGTCCGTGACCCGAGCCACGGGCGAAGGCGCTTTCGAGCCTGAGCAACAGCTCTGGCGGCGGTTGGACAGTACCGTCCTCGGCCGTGAACAGCAGGTGGCCCCGCGGGGTCAGGGTGAGGAACGCCATGAGAATGGATGCCCCTTCGGGCGCGTCGTAGGCAACCTGTCGTTACACCTCTTTCAAGCGGCCAGAGGCGTATTTGTGCAGCAGGCTCGAGATCAGCGTCTGGTAAGGCAGGCCCTCAGCGAGCGCTCGCTTCTGGATCGCCTCCAGATCTTTGCTCGACAGCCGGATGTTCAGCCGCCTGTCCTTACGGAACGTGGCCTTCGCGTAGCGAGAGAAGCGCGCTCGTTCGCGCTTGCCGCGACCAGCGGAGGTCCACTCGCCCCGCTTGACAGACTCGAGCAACTCCTTCTCGTTAGCGTTCATCTTCATCGTTGGACCCTCACCCGAGGTACCGCTTCACAAATACAACGTGTGCTCAATAGCACACATCGGCATCGGTTCCAGTGTGCCCGCCAGTGTGCCCAAACGCGGTCCAAGAGCGGTCATTCCGGAGCCAACGCCAACCAACGTTCCAATAAAAAACGGGCCTGAAATCATCAGTTTCAGGCCCGTTCTGGGATCTTCGCTAGCCTTAGCAAACCGCCGCCTTCAGCCTCTCGGCCACCTCACCGCGTACGCTAAGTCTAACTGAAATCAGCACTTCGCCGATCAGAATTTTACATTGGCGGAGGCGACGGTTTTTCGAACCGCTGCATGCGTCGGATCGGGCTCAAAACACTCGCGATTTCGCAGGGGCGTCCGAAAAAGTTTGGGCACACTCGCGAAAAGAGTCGAGAATCCTTGGGCGTGCCGTTGGCGCGCGCTGTGGGCAGTGACATTTTGCGGAGATGTTCCGGCGAGCACGCTTGCGCGCGGTGCGCACGAAACGCTCGGCCACGCCGTTGGCTTGTGTCCCACGAAACGGCGTTCGGACGACCTCAAGCCCGTCGGCTCGAAACACCTCGTCAAGAGCGTGGGTGAACTTCTGGTCCCGGTCCCGAATCAGAAACCGCATCGGCTCTGCGCGCTCCGCTGACGTCCACGACGGCTGTCGTGCCTGCTGGATGATCCTCGGCGCGCTCGGATTCGGTGTGCATCCAGCCACGTGCACGCGGCGGCTGCCCAACTCGATGAAGAAGAGAACGTAGAGCCGTTGCAGCCGGATCGTCTCGACCGTAAAGAAGTCGACGGCCAAATAGACTCTGACGACGGGCTCGGACGAACACGCGCCATGTCATCCCCTGTCGGTTTCCCTATCTTCGCGTGGCTCAGGGCCCTGGTCGGCTAGACTCTTTCTGGACGAGTCACACAGTTCCCGCCATCGTGAGACACATCAGATACGTCATTGTCTTGATCGTCGCGAACACGTTCTGGGCAGCCACCGCCACAGCCCAGTCGATGAGTCGTAACGACGCATTCGGGCGCTATCAGCAGCTCAATTGGCAGGAACGGGACGGGCTCCCGCAGAATACCGTGCTCGCGGTCGCGCCGACGCGCGATGGCTATCTCTGGGTCGGGACGTACGAAGGTGCGGCCCGCTTCGACGGTGTCCGCTTCACGCTCTTCAACCCGAGCAACACGGCCGGCATCGGCAATTCGCTGGTGACGTCGCTGCTCGAACGGCGGGACGGCGATCTCTGGCTGGCGACCTATGGCGGCGGCGTGTCGCGCCTCTCCGGCGGCCGATTCACGCAGTACGCCATGCGAGATGGGCTGTCGAGCGACTTCGCCACGTGCCTGTTCGAAGACGACGCCGGAACGCTCTGGATCGGCACCGATGGCGGCGGCGTGAGCGCATTGAGCGGAGGCCGCTTCGTTCCGTACACGATCGCCCAGGGCCTGCCGAGCAATCTCGTACGATCCATCGTTGACGATGGGCACGGTGGGTTGCTGGTCGGCACCAGCCGGGGCATTGCGAGGATCGCCGGCGGTCGCGTCACCGCCTACGATGGGCGCGCTGACGTGGCGCACGCAGACATCAGCATGCTGGCCCGGACCCGCGATGGATCCGTCTGGGTGGCCCCCTTGGACGGCGGCCTCTATCGCGTCGACTCGCAGGGCGTGACCGCGTTCGGTCCCGAGCGGGGCCTGCCGCACGCCCGCGTGGAGTCGCTATACGCCGACGAAGAGGGCCGGATGTGGGTCGGCACGT
Organism: uncultured Acidobacteriota bacterium; assembly: GCA_963711765.1. Classification (GTDB taxonomy): domain Bacteria; phylum Acidobacteriota; class Vicinamibacteria; order Vicinamibacterales; family CAVVIG01; genus CAVQFC01. Next base: position 984,431 of record CAVQFC010000003.1, read on the forward strand.
GGAAGGCCGGCTTGTTCCGCAATGCCGCCAATCAGAGAGGGAGGGACCGCTTCGAACCCTACCCGCCGGCCGACGGCCTGTCGGGTGCGCGGGTGCCGGCGATTGCGCCTGGCGTCGACCACAGCCTGTGGGTGGGCACCGATCGCGGTCTGGTGCGATTCAAAGAGCCGCTCGTCACGGTCTACGCGCAGCGGGACGGTCTCGCGAGCGACTTCGCCGGCGACATCTTCGAGGACGTGGACGGCCACGTGTGGGTGGACACCGAGAGCGGGTTGACGCGGTGGGTGAACGGCACTTTTCAGATCCTCACGGCGAAGGAGGGTCTCGCGGACGGACGGTACAGGCTGGCCCGCAGCAACGCCACCCGCCTCCCACTCGTGCGGTCGAACGCCGGCCTGGCTCGTTGGCGGCACGATCGCTTCGTCGCGGTAACGGATGTGGCGGGAATCCCGTGGGATCGAGCGAGCGCCGTGCTCGAAGATCGCTCCGGCACGCTCTGGATCGGCATCCACGACGGCGGGCTGATTCGGGTCCGCGACGGCCACGCGACTCGCCTGACGACCAAGGAAGGCCTGGCGGACGACGTGGTGTTGTCGCTCTTCGAAGATCGCCAAGGACGTCTCTGGGTCGGCACCCTCAGAAACGGCGTGACCATGATCTCGAACGGCAAACTGACATCATGGTCCACACGTGACGGCCTGGCGGCGACTCACGTGAAGGCGTTCCACCAGGATGCCACTGGCACCATCTGGATTGGCACGCACGGGGGCGGCCTGAGCCGCTTCAAGGACGGGAAGTTCGCCACCATCTCGGCGCGTCAGGGCCTCTACAACGACGACGTCTTTCATATTCTCGAAGACGATGACGCGAACCTGTGGATGAGTTGCAACACCGGCATCTGGCGGACCAGCCTGAGTCAACTGAACGAGGTCGCCGATGGTGTTCGCACGACCGTGGAATCGTTCGCGTACGGCACCGACGACGGCATGTTGACCAGAGAAGCCTCGGGAAATTTCCTGAGCGCCGCGAAGCTGCGCGACGGTACTCTCTGGTTTTCCATGGCCCAGGGCATCGTCGCCATCGATCCTCGACGCCGTGACACCGATCCGCCACGCGTGCTGATCGAGGGGATCACCATCGACCGAGAGCCCGTGACCATCCAGGGACCGGTACGATTGACGCCCGGCCAGGAGAATCTCGAGATTCAATACACCGCCCTGAACTGGAACCGGCCGCAGGCGATCAAGTTCAGGTTTCGACTCGTCGGGCTCGATCGCGACTGGGTGGACGCCGGCGCGCGTCGGACGGCGTACTATTCGCATCTTCCACCGGGCTCCTACACCTTCAACGTGACCGCCGACAATGGTGACGGCGTCTGGAACACCACCGGCAAGACGCTGGCTATCGTGGTCCCTCCGCGCTTCTACCAGACCTGGTGGTTCCGTGCCGCGGTCGCGTCGAGCCTGGTGGCATTGGTGTGGCTGTCCTGGCGCTACCGCATCGCCCAGATGAGGCGGGCGCACACCGCGCAACAGGCGTTTTCACGGCAGCTGATCGAATCGCAGGAGCGGGAGCGTCAGCGGATCGCCGCGGAACTGCACGACAGCCTCGGTCAGAACCTGCTCGTGGTCAAGAACCGCGCGCTGTTGGGGGCGGCGTCGCAGCAGAACGAGGACGCGCGGAAGCAGTTCAATGAGATCGGGGCAACGGTGGCGCAGACGTTGGAGGAAGTGCGCAGCATCTCCTACAATCTGCGGCCACACCATCTCGACCAGCTCGGGCTCACGACGACGATTCGCGCCATGATCGAACGGATCGCCGAGAGCTCCGGAATCGGCATGACCAGCGAGCTCGACGACATCGACGGCGTGTTCCCGCCAGCTGACGAGATCACGATCTACCGCATAGTCCAGGAGAGTGTGAACAACGTGGTCAAGCATTCCCGAGCGGACGAGGCCCATGTCGCGGTGCACTGCCGCGAGCATCTCGTCGAGATCACGATTCGCGACAACGGCCAGGGATTTGCCGCGGGCGCATCGAATGCCGGAGCGGACGATCGCGGCGGCTTTGGTCTGAAGGGGCTGGCGGAACGCGTGCACATGCTGAGCGGGATGCACACGATTGAATCGGGCCCGGGCCGTGGAACGACGGTGACCGTGCGGCTTGTCTATGAAGAGTGAGATCCGCGTCCTGATCGCCGACGATCACCCGATCTTTCGCCAGGGGCTGCGACTAATCATCGAAGCGCAGCGGGATCTCACCGTCGCGGGCGAAGCATCGGACGGCGATCAGGCCCTCGAACGCCTGCAACATGGCGACGTCACGGTCGCGGTGCTCGACGTCACGATGCCGCTCAAAGACGGCTTTGCCGTCGCGCGCGAGGTCCGCGAACGCCGCCTGGCGGCCGCCCTCGTCTTTCTGACGATGCACAAAGATGAGCACTATCTCAATGCGGCGCTCGATCTTGGCGTGCGCGGCTACGTGCTGAAGGACAACGCCACCACCGAGATTGTCGACTGCGTCAGATCGGTCGCGGGAGGCGGTGAGTACATCAGCCCCACGCTGTCGTCGTTCCTCATTCGGCGCCGCGCGCGCGCGACGAGCCTGGCGGGCGAGAAGCCGGCGCTCGATCTGCTCACCGCGGCGGAGCGGCGCATTCTGAGGCTCATCGCCGACGGCCTGACCAGCCGCGCGATCGCCGCGCAACTGGGCATCGGCGTGCGAACCGTCGAGCACCATCGCAACAACGTCGCGATCAAGCTCGAATTGCGCGGCAGCCACGCCCTCACCAAGTTCGCCCTCAAGCACCAATCGGACCTCTAAGCCAGCCCGCGGCCCATTCGGTGGCGCAGCGGCGTCCATCGCCGCGTATCCGTACAACTACCCAGAGAAATTCGCACACCTACCTGTGAAAGAACGGTAGAAGCCTCCGTGGTCAGCGGCGGCTATTCCCCGCACCATTCCGGCACGCACTTGCGCATCAGGAAGACGGGAATGACCGTGCTGATCGTTGACGACAGCCCACAGTTTCGCGCGTTGATCAGGACCGTCGTGGCGGGTCTCGTCGACGAGGTGAACGAGTGCGCGGACGGCGACGAGGCGGTTGCCGCGTACAGCGCAGAGCGCCCCGACTGGGTGCTGATGGACTTGCGGATGGCGCGGATGGGCGGGCTCGAGGCCACCCGCCGGCTCCTTGCCGCCGACCGCACCGCGCGCATCCTCATCGTGACGGACTACGACGATGTGCACTGGCGAGCGGCGGCGATCGAGGCTGGCGCGTGCGGATACGTCTTGAAGGAAAACCTGCTCGAGGTGCGCCGGCTCTTGAAGGACGCTCACGACACACTCTCATAACCAGACGAAAAGGAGCTTCACTATGGAAGGAACGACCCGTCGTCGCACACTCAATCGCGTGCAGCGTGTCGTAGGCGGCATCATCACGGCCGGCCTGCTTTGTGGCGTGACCCTGGCTTTCGCTGACGCTGATGGCGCGGAGAATACTCTGCTCGTCTGGGGATCGGACCAAGCGCACATCGCGCCAGACTTCGTCTCGGTCGTCAACTTCGATCGCCACTCGCCGCGCTACGGCACGGTCCTCCGTACCGTACCGTTGTCTGGACGCAGCGCCGTCGGCAACGAGCCGCACCATGTTGGTCTTTCGAGCGATGGACGGACGATGGCGCTGGGCGGTCTGCTCAGCGTGTTGCGCGGTCAGGATCAGGTCTTTTTCTTCGACGTCACCAATCCACGCCACCCCACGTTCATCCGCTCGGACAATCCACCGGAGTCATCCATCACCGACGAGCTGGTCCCGCTCGACAACGGCGGCTTTCTCGTCTCGTTCATGGGTGGCGCGAATGGCGCCAATCCCGGGCGTGTGGTGGAGTATGACGCCGGGCTTTCGTTCGTGCGGGCCTGGCCGGTCGATCCTCCCACCGACGGATTCAATCCGCACGGCCTGTCGATTGACGAAGCGCACAACGTCATGGTCACCAGCGACTTCATCTGTCCGCTGCGGACACTCCACGTCCATGGCGGTGACGCGGCGGATCTGCGCGGCAGTGTCAGGGTGTGGGATCTCGCGAGTCGTGCCATCACCCAGACCATCGCGGTGGGCAACCCGGTCTATCCGGCCGGCACGATGGATATCCAGTTGATTCCGCACGATCGCCGTTTGCGCGCGTTCACGGCCGGCATGGTCGATAACACCCTCTATCTCGTCGATACGCAAAAAGGCGCGGCGACGGCCGTATTCAACTTCGACGTCTTCTCGGCTCCGAACGCACCGGCCATGCCGCAGCTCCTCCGCATCAACAGGCAGGGCACGCGCTTGTTTGTCACGCTCAACGGCGCAGGCAAAGTCGTCATGTTCGACATCGCGCGTCCGGACCATCCTGAGATATTGAGTGTCGCGGACCTCGGCTCAGCCTCGGGGCCGCACTATCTGCAGCTGACGAACGACGAGAAACGTCTCGTGGTGACGGATTACTTTCTGGTCGAAGACCTGGCACCAGGCGGCGTGATACAGGCGGAAGGCGACCACAAGGTCCATGTCATCAACGTGCACGGGAATCGTCTGGAGCTCGATACGCGTTTCGATCTCGACTTCAATCGCGATATCAGCACGGGGCCGGCGCGTCCGCATGGAGTGGTCCTTCTCCCGGCTCGAGACCACTAGCTCCGAGGCGAACCCGGACGTGTGAGTGACGAATTCGTAGATCGCTTCAGTGAACGCGCGGCGGATCTGCGTTACAGGCGATCGCGCTCTTCGAGTACCTGTCGTGGCGGAAACCGGGCACCACGGTCGGGCTTGCGCTATTGAACGGCGCGCATCCAGGAATGGTCATTCGCGAGCCAACGCCAACCAACGTTCCGCCTTCAGTCGCGCGTTGAAGACACCCGACCCGCGCCGGGCCGGAGCTGGCTCACGACCAGGCCTTCGCCAGCCACCGGTTCTTAGAACCGCTGAAGAAGCCGCTCGTCGAGGCTCGATCATGAGGTGAAGCGCGCTGGTCGCCCAGACGACGCCGCGGATTCTCACCGCGATCTGACTATCTACCGCGCTGGCGCTTGACGAGCCTGCCCACATACCCTAGATTTCTAGGGTATGCTGCCGCGCAGACGCAAGCCCGACGCGCTCCAGGGCACGCTCGATCTCCTCGTGCTCACAACGCTCAGCCGAGGCCCGCAACACGGCTACGGCATCGCTGCGGATATTCAATCCATCTCTGACGATATCCTCCGCGTCGAGGAAGGTTCGCTCTACCCCGCCCTGCACCGGATGGAGCACCTCGGGTGGATTCGCGCCGACTGGCAGATGACCGGGAACAACCGGCGCGCCCGGGTCTACAAACTGACTCGTGCCGGAGAACAACGGCTCGGCGAAGAGCAGGACAAGTGGTCACGTCTGATGAAGGGCGTCGCCAAGGTCCTGCGATACGCGTAGAAGACGCTATGGGCTGGTTTCAACGTGCGCGCAATTCATGGTCGGCCGAGGGTGGCTCCTTTGACGAGGAGGCGCAATTCCACCTCGATCAGCGGACCGCGGAATTCATCCGCGAAGGCATGAGCGCCGACGAGGCGCGCCGCGAAGCGCGGAAACGTTTCGGCAGCGTGGCGCTCGCGAACGACCGATCGTCGGACGCGAACCGGGTGCGATGGATTGATGATTTCCGGCGCGACCTGGGTTACGGCTTGAGGATGCTGCGGCGCAATCCCGGGTTCTCGGTGCTCGCGGTGCTCTGCCTCACGCTCGGCATCGGTGCGAACGCCGCCGTGTTCAGCTGGATCGAGGGCGTAATGCTGCGGCCGTACCCGGCCGTGCAGGACGAAGACAGCGTCTATGTGATCGCGGGAACCGCCCCCGAAGCCACCAAGGGCACCGACATTTCGTGGCCGGACTTCAAGGATCTGGAGCGCAACGCTACGACGATTCAAGCGTTCATCGCGGACAGAATCAACGGCGCCGTCATCGGTGTTGTCGATCAGAAGGGCGAGCGCGCGCCAGGCAGCCTTGTCTCGTCGAACTATTTCGACGCGCTCGGCATCAAGCCAATTCTCGGCCGCGGCTTCCAACCCGGGGAGGACATCGGCCGCAATGCGCATGCAGTCGTCGTCATCAGCTACCAACTCTGGCAGCGCAAATTCGCGAGTGATCCCAGCGCGGTGGGCCGCACCATCCGCTTGAACGGCGTGTTGCACACAGTCGTCGGCGTAGCGCCGGAAGGGTTTTACGGAACGTTCGTCGGTTATCAGTTTCAGTTCTGGGTGCCAGCGTCGATGCAGGCCGCCTTCGATCCCGGCGGGTACAAGCTCGAGGATCGCGGCGATCGGTGGATCGAGGGTTTCGTTCGCGTGAAGCCGGGCGTCAGCCGCGCGCAAGCCCAGGCCGAACTCACGTCGATGGCCGAGCGCCTGCAGACTGAATTTCCGTCGACGAACCGCGGCCGCGGCCTGATGTTGAAGCCGCTCTGGCAGTCGCCATTCAACCCGATGGATGCGCTCGTGCCGACGCTCACGATCGCCCTCGTCGGCGTGGCCGCGATGCTGCTGATTACATGCGCGAACGTCGGGAACCTGCTCCTCTTGAAATCGGTCGCGCGACGCGGTGAACTGACGATCAGACTCGCCGTCGGTGCGGGACGTAGCCGCTTGATTCGACAACTGCTGACGGAAGCGATCCTCCTCTCGTCGATCGCCGGTGCGTGCGGGCTCGTCGCCGCGTACTGGGCGCGCGGTGCGCTCGTCTTGTTGTTCCCGCCGCGCGGCACGACGCCGTTGCGCCTTCCCGCCGATCTCGACGCGCGCGTGCTGCTGTTGAGCCTCGGGCTCACATTCGCCGCAACGGTGCTGTTCGGTCTGATTCCCGCAATGCTGGCCAGCAACGTCGATCTCGTCGGCGGACTCAAGACCGACTCCGCCGGCGCCGGCGGCGGCGCGCGCGCGCGAGTGCGGTCGGCGCTGGTCCTGGTCCAGGTCGCGATCAGTTTCGTGTTGATCGTCGGCGCAGGCCTGGTTGTTGAGAGCCTGTATCACATGCAGACCAAAAGTCCCGGTTTTGATGCCGATCGCGTGCTTGTCACGTACCTCGATCTCGCCGCCGCCGACTACGACTTCGCACGCGCGAATGTATTCAAGGATCGGCTGATTGAGCGCATCAACAGTCTGCCCGGCGTCGAAGCCGCCGCATTCGTTGGCGGGCCGCCATTCTCGTATTCCGGCGGCGGATCGGCTCCCGTCGCCGTCGATGGTTATGAGACGCGCCCCGGCGAAGCGCCGACGGTCGAGTATACGCAGGTCGGCCCCACCTATCTGCGGACCCTCGGCATCCCGCTCGTATCTGGGCGCGAGTTCACGCGTGATGACAACGAGACATCCGAGTTGGTGGCCATCGTCAACGAACCGATGGCCGTGCGCTACTGGCGTGGGCGCGATCCGGTCGGATCTCGACTTCTTGTTGCTGGACGCGGGATGCGCGTCGTCGGCGTCGCGAAGCTCTCGAAGTATCGCGACCTCATGGAGCCGGCGCGGCCGTTCTTCTATGTGCCTCTCCGTCAGTCGACGGCGCGCGGACAGACGTTGATGATTCGGACCGCGCTGGCGCCGTCGGCGATAACGACGACGGTTGCGGATGAAGTGCGGGCACTGGATGGCTCGCTGACGCCGGATCAGCTCATGACGATGCGCGAGCAGATCGGTCGCATGAACCAGTCGACGACGATGGCGGTACGGCTACTGAGCGCATTTGGCGCCGTCGCCTTGATCCTGGCCGCCGTCGGCCTCTACGGCGTGATGTCGTTCAACGTGACACAGAATGCGCGTGAGCTGGCGCTGCGATTGGCACTCGGGGCCGATCCGTCAGCCTTGCGTCGACGAGTCCTCGCGAGCGGCATGCTGCTGACGGCGGGCGGCATGGCGGCCGGTGCGGTTGCCGCGCTCGGTCTCACGAGACTGCTAGGCACGCTGCTCTTCGATGTGAACCCGCGAGACCCCGTGACGTTCGCGATGGCGTTCGTGGCGATGGGCGCGGCTTCTGTCGCGGCGTGTGTTGTGCCGGCCGTGCGCGCTACGCGCACCGATCCGGTTCAAGTGCTGCGCGCGTAAAGTCCACACAGCCGACCCAAGGAAAATCGAAGATGTCCGAGAGGCGGATTTCCGTTTTGCAAACCGCCGCCTTCAGCCTCTCGGTGAGCCGACGAGATCTCACGCGCTGAAGGTTCTTGAACGAGACTTATCAAGAGACAACGTGGATCGCAGCTATAAACAAGATATCCCCTCCTTCATCAAGCGCCTCGAGAACATGAGACGAGTTCGGTGCCATCAACTCGCAGACAGACTGGACTACGCTTCGAATCGATCCGTTGCTTGAGCATGCCAGGTCGCTTGACCGTCTCATTCACGCGAAGGCGTTCGCACGAGAGACGGCTCGGCTGATACAGGGCGTGGCGATGTTCCATGCCGACCTTGTGTACTTCAGGACGAATATTCAGGGCTTGAAGAGAGTTCTCGAGTCAGAAAGGAAGCGTGCTGCTCGGCGCTCATGATTCGACCGGTGAGCCGCTTCGAGTGATGACAGCACGCCGCGTTCAACGCGTGCGCGATAGTCACACATTGGCATCGCTTCCAGTGTGCCCGCCGGTGTGCCCGAAACGGGGTCCCAGAACGGTCATTCGGGAGCCAACGCCAACCAACGAGACGAGTGTCTCAACGTGTACGGGTTTGAATCGATCGCCCACGCGCAGCCCCGATCGAAGCGTGGCGACGCGACGTCACGCCTTTCCTCATCCCGCCAAGAGTTCGCTTTCGGGTTAGCATTGAGAGCGTTCCCAATTCATGGTCAGGCCGTCCCCCCTCGACAGATATCGCAGATATCGTTTCGATGTCCATGCGGCATCGGCGTGAATGGGCGTGATCCCGCAGTTCCATCAGACATCCCATCGCGAAGCACGCGCAAGCGCCTTTCAAGGGCAACGTCGAAGTCGCCTTGTCGTTCCAGGCAAGATGCATAAGTTGACCGAGGAGGCCGTAGATCCGTGTTAGCCGACGACCAAGGCCAATGGCCGAATTCTGCCCTGATCATCGGGCACCCGGGACATGAGTTGCGTGTGCTCGGCTGGGTGCGGGCGGCGAAACCGCTTGTTGCCATCCTTACCGATGGGTCCGGTGCGGACGGCAGGCCGCGCATCGACCAGACGACGCAACTGCTGGATGCGCTGGACCAGCGGTCGTCCCTTTATGGCATGGCCACCGATCGCGACGTGTATCGCGCCATCCTCGAGCAGGACCTCGATTACTTCCTGGCGCTCTCCAACCGGTTGGCTGACGAACTGTGCGAGCACCGGATCGAATGCGTGGCCGGGGATTCAATCGAAGGCTACAACCCGACGCACGACTTGTGCGGCTTGCTCATCGACCGCGCCGTGCGGCTCGCGTCGGGGCGGATGGGCGTCGCGATCCGGCACTATACGTTTCCACTGGTCGGTGCGCCACGGCCAGACCTGCTGTCGGCGGATTCCCGATGCCTCCGGCTCACGCCAGATGAACTGGTGCGCAAGCTTGCCAGCATTCGACAATACGCGCAGTGTGCCGGCGGAGCGCTCCTCGCGGAGGTCGACGACATGTTGCAGCGCTTCGGCGAACAAGCGCTCGGCGAAGAGGTGTTCCACCGCGTCAATATCGCGGCCGCGCTCTCGGCATTCGACGACGAAAAACCCTTCTACGAGACCTATGGCGAGCGACAGGTCACGGCCGGCAAGTACCATTTCGTGATTCGCTATCGCGAGCACATCGCACCGATCGTTCGTGCCTTGACCAGCGACGCATCCCGGTGACGAGGGCCAGTCTGCGCATCCTGCTCACCAACAACACGCTGGGCGGACGGTACGGGTCGGAGCTGTATGTTCGCGATCTCGCGCTGGCGCTGATGCGCCGCGGCCATTTCCCCATCGTCTACAGCACCGTACTCGGCGAGGTGGCCGCCGAGCTCCGCGCGGCGACGGTGCCGGTGCTCGACGATCTCCGCGCGCTGAATATGCCGCCTGACGTGATCCATGGCCAACATCATCTGGACGCGATGACCGCCATGCTGCAGTTCCCGGAGGTGCCCGCGATCTACGTCTGCCATGGCTGGTTGCCGTGGGAAGAACGGCCGCCGGTGTTTCCGTCCATCCGGCGTTACGTTGCGGTTGACGACCTGTGCCGCGAACGGCTGCTGACGACGTCCGGCATTACGACCGAGCAGATCGACATGCTCTACAACTTCGTCGACCTGGACCGCTTCGAGCTGCGCGACCCGTTGCCAGCCGTGCCCCGATCGGCGCTCATCTTCAGCAACTCTGCCACCGACGGCAGCTTCGGCGCCACGATCCGCGAAGCCTGCCAGGCATTCGGCATCGAGCGGATTGACATGGCCGGCTGGGCCTCCGGCAACGCGATCGCACAGCCGGAGCGGGTGCTGGGCGGTTACGACATCGTGTTCGGGAAGGCCCGCTGCGCGCTCGAGGCGATGTCGGTCGGCTGCGCCACGGTGGTCGCCGATTTCCCTGGATTGGCCGGCATGGTCGATACCGGCAACATGGAGCGGATGCGTCGCCTGAATTTCGGCGTGCGCACGATGCAGGCCGGCGCAATCACCAGGGACGGTGTTCTGGCGGCGCTGCAGGCCTACAACCCCACCGACGCGCAGCGGGTCACGGCGTGGATACGTTCTGAGGCGGACATATCCGCTGCGGTCGATCGCCTGCTGGCCATCTACGACCTGGCCATCAACGCGCCGTCGGCTGCAGATGACGGACGGCCTGTTCGCACGGCGCTGGCCGACGCATCGGCCTATCTCAGGAGTCTGGCGCCGGTGATCAAGGGACGTCACGAGGCTGACATCCGCGCGCAACGCGCGGACGATGCATTGCGTATTGCCGAATCACGAAGCCTGCAGATCGCAGGCGAGCGCGCACCGTCAGCAATGGACCTGACAGCTGTTCGTGAGCAGCTCGAACAAGCGGAGGAGCGTAATGCGGCGCTGTCCGGCGAACTGGCGCGCCTTCAAGCGTCCCGCGCCTGGCGAGCCATCAGCCGCTATCGCAGGCTTCGAGCGTGGCTCCGTCTCTAAGCTTCAATTGGTCGGGGTTCGGGTGTTCCAAAATGTCGAGCAGGCCGCCCGCTCAATGTAGAAGACGACGTATCCCACAGTAGAGCCATCGCTTCGAGCAAGCTCGGTGTCAGGCCTGCAGGCGGCGGGCTTCTTACTCGGGGCACGAATCGGCGTCCTCGGCAACGACTGGCTGCGCGCCTCCTACGGTGGGATCGTCGTGATGATGGCCGCCGGAACGGTCGCGCGGCGCTCGGAGGCACTGCGCCTGATCACTCGCGACATGACCCGCCGCTTGTGATCCGTGAAAAGTCCCGCGCCGCCGGTGGAATTCCCCGATGCTTCGTCGGCCGGCGGCGACTCATGCGGTGGCGGGACAGCGTCACCTTGTGCATACAATGCGACCCGTTCGCCCTGGCCGACGCTGGGTTCTCATCGGTTCGACCTGACCGGGGAGTGGTCGTTCGGTTCTGGATGTCGCCCGGAGGTTGGACGGAACGTTTCCGCAGGGACGACCAGTAGACGCGAACGTCGGCAACCTGATCAACTATCAAGACGTGTCACCCGATATGACAACCGCAGGGGGCGGCGCGAAACGCCGGGACGCCAACCGGATGCCGTTCCTCGAACACCTGTCGGAACCGTCCCTGGACTACCGTTCGCCAATCGGGCGATGGCTGGCGAGCGGCGAACCCCTGGACGATCACACCGGCGCCGCTGGCACCCGTCCCTGGTGGAGGGTGATCTGGCTGACCGGGGTCGACTACTTCTCGACCCTGGGCTATCAACCAGGCATCGCCCTGGTTGCGGCCGGAGCGGTCGCGCCAATCGCAACCGTCATTCTGGTGCTGGTCACGTTGTTTGGCGCGCTTCCGATTTATGCGCAGGTGGCCGGGCGGAGTTATGCCGGACAGGGATCGATCGCTCTGCTCGAGAACCTGCTGGCGGGCTGGAAAGGCAAAGCGCTGGTGCTGGTGCTGCTCGGATTCGCCGCCACCGACTTCGTCATCACCATGACGTTGTCTGCGGCCGACGCTGCCAAGCACGCCATCGAGAACCCGTTTCTGAACGGGGTTCTCGGCGATCACCAGGTCCTCGTGACGCTTGCGATCCTCACCATCCTCGCCGTCGTCTTTCTGAGGGGCTTCTCGGAAGCCATTGGCGTGGCCGCGATCGCAGCGCTGCCGTACCTGGCCCTGAACCTCGTGGTACTGGGCCGAGGCGCTTTTGAGATCATCACGCATCCGGCGCTGATCGAACACTGGCGCGCGGCGCTCGCCGCGAAGGGCGATCCGTCGCTGATGGTCGCCGGCGCCGTCCTGGTCTTTCCGAAGCTGGCGCTCGGATTGAGCGGCTTCGAGACCGGTGTCTCGGTCATGCCGCTGATTGACGGCGGCGAGCAGGACCAGGGCCGCGATCCGCGTCGCGGCGCGCCGGCCGGGCGCGTCGCCAATACGCGGAAGTTGCTGGCGACCGCCGCGACGATCATGAGCGCCTTCCTGATCCTCTCGAGCCTGGTCACGACCCTGCTCATCGAGCCTGCTGACTATCAGGAGGGCGGCAAAGCCAGCGGCCGGGCCATCGCGTTCCTCGCCCATCGATATCTCGGCCCGGCGTTCGGCTCCGTCTACGATCTTTCGACGATTATCATCCTCGGCCTTGCTGGCGCGTCGGCAATGGCCGGACTGCTGCACCTCATCCCCCGCTACCTGCCGCGTTACGGCATGGCTCCCCGCTGGGCTGCGCTCGGTCGACCGCTGATCCTGGTGCTCCTGACCGCCGACGTCATCGTCACCCTCGTCTTCGGCGCGGACGTCGAGGCGCAGAGCGGCGCGTACGCGACCGGCGTGCTCGTGTTGATTCTGTCCGCCGCGCTCGCGGCGACGCTTGCGCTCTGGCACGAGCGGCGGTACGCGATGGCGCTTTACAGCGGGGTCCTCGTTCTGGTCTTCGCGTACACGCTGGCCGACAACTGCCTCGAGCGGCCGGACGGTCTCATCATCGGCAGCATCTTCACCGTGCTGCTGATGCTGGCGTGCGCCTTGAGCCGCTCCATGCGGTCGATGGAGATTCGCATCCCGTACGGGTTCTTCGTCAACGTGGAGAGCTGGAGCCTGGGTCCCGAACTCAAAGGCAAGAAAGTGCATCTGGTTCCGGTCAAGTCATCGTCGGCCGAGGATCGCCGCAGGAAGCGAGCGGAGATCGTCAAACACTTCAACGTGACTGGACCGTTCCTGTTTCTGCATGTCAACCTGCTCGACAATCGCAGCGAGTTTTCGGCGCCGCTCGACGTGAAACTCTGGAAAGAGGAGGAGGACTACGTCGCGGAAGTGTATGGCGCCATCGCCATCGCCAACACCATTGCCTTCGTGAGCGAAAACATCGACCCCCTTTCGATCTTCCTCGGCCTGACACGGCGGGGCCTGATGGGACAGGCCATCCGCTACCTGCTGTTCGGCGAAGGGGAGACCGGGCTCATGGTCTACGCGATTCTGCTGCGCTATTGGGAATGGACAACGGAGGAAGACGTGCGTCCGCTGATCTTCCTGATGTCGGACTAGGTCCGACTCCCCGTAGCGCTCGAAGCCCGTGGACGCGCTCGTGATGACATTGGCCGGACACGGTGAGCTGAATCGACGGGCAGTTCTACAACGTTGCGGCTTCCGCGGGACGTCGAGGAATGTTGACGCTGAACGCCGTATGCGACGTGCTCGACGAGTCGACATCGATGGTGCCCTGGTGCGCGTGGGCGATCTGCTGCGCGATGTACAGGCCGAGCCCGAGCCCCTCGCTCCGGCCGGCCTGGTGGCCGCCGCGATGGAACGGATCGAAGATGAACGGCAGCACGTCGGGAGGGATTTGTCCGGCGTTGGTCACGGTCAACGTCACCGCCGCCGCGTGCGTTCCGTCCAGCCGCACCTGAACCCGCTCGTCGCCGGCGCCGTACTGCAGCGCATTGCCAATCAGATTGGAGGCGAGCTGCGCCAGCCGGTCGCCGTCCCATTCGCCGTCGAGATCGCCGGCCGAGCTCACCTCGATGGCGCGTGCAGGAAGCGCCGACTGATGCTCCTGGACGGTCCTCGCGATCAGCGATCCGAGATCGGTGGCCTCGCGCTTGATTGGGATGCCGCCAGCCAGCCTCGCGCGCGACAGATCGAGCATGTCCTCGATCAGGCGGCTCATGCGCCGGCCGCTCGAGAGCAGCCGGCCGGCGATTCGCGTCACGTCCTCGTCGGTCGAGCGCAGCGTCAGCAACTGCGCCGCCGTCAGCATCGCGGTCAGCGGGTTCCGCAGATCGTGGCCGAGGACCGCCGCGAACATCTCGTTCAGCCGCAGCGTCTCGGTTCGCCGCTCGAGCTCTCCAAGCAGCTGTTGTCTCTGGCGATAGAGCTGAAAGAACACGTCCGCCTTGTTCTTCAGGATGCGCGGCTCGATCGGCTTGTAGAGAAAATCGACCGCACCCAGCTCGTATCCCTGGAACAGCCGATGCTGGTCACGCGACCCGGCGGTGACGAAAATGATCGGGACGTGACGCGCGCGCTCGCTGCCGCGCATCAGTTCGGCCAGCTCGAAGCCGTCCATGTCGGGCATCTGCACGTCGAGAAATGCCAGCGCCACGTCGTGAACCAGCAGCAACTCGAGCGCCTCGGCGCCCGACCGCGCGGTCAGCAGCTCGACGTCGTCCCAACGCAGCAGCGCGGCGAGCGCGACCAGGTTGTCGTCGCGATCGTCCACGAGCAGACACTTCACCACCGATCTCGGGGAGATCGGATCATTTGTCATCACGACTGTCCAGGGTGCGGAAAAGTCCGGCGATTTGCTCTAGCGACAACGCCAGCGCCGAAGGTGTCCGGCTCATCGCCGACTGTATCATCAGCGGCGCCTGCGCTGATTCCGGGTGCTGGACCAGCGTCATGCCGCCGCTGCGGTCAATGGCGGCCAGCCCGGCGGCACCGTCCTGGTTCGCGCCGGTCAAAATGACGCCCAGCAGACGCTCCCGGTATTCATCCGCGGCCGATTCGAACAGCACGTCGATGCTCGGCCGCGAATAATAGACCGGCTCGTCGGCCGAAAGGGCGATCGAGGGACCGCGGTCGATCAGCAGGTGGTAGTCGGGCGGCGCGAAATAGAGCGTTCCGGGTTCGACCAGCTCCTTGTCCTCGGCTTCGCGAACCGATAGCGCGCACTTCTCGCCGAAAATGGCCGGCAGCAGGCTGGGGCGCTCCCTGGGGAGATGCAGGACCACGAAAACCGCAGCGCGGATCCGGGCCGGCAATGCCGGAAGGATCGCCGACAACGCTTCGACGCCGCCCGCCGATGCGCCGATCGCGATCGCGTCAACCCGGCCCGCCAGTGACTCGAACGCGGTCACTGGTCGTCCACTTTCCGGAAAATGCGCTCCTCGCGCACGAAGTCGACGAATGCGTCGCCCTGCGGCGAAAAGCGCAGCGATTCCCTCGAACCGATACCGAGAAACCCCTTCCGGCACAACGCATCCCGGAACAGGCTCACCGCCCGCCCCTGCAGCGCGCGGTTGAAATAGATCAGCACGTTGCGACAGGACACCAGCTGCACCTCGGCGAACACGCTGTCGGTCGCCAGGCTGTGATCCGAGTAGACGATGTGCTGGTTGAGCGACTGGTCGAAGATCGCGCGGCCGTAAGCAGCCGTGTAGAAATCCGACAAGGATGAGCGCGCGCCCGACTGGCGGTGGTTCTCGGTGAACCCGGCGACGCGCTCCAGATCGTAGACGCCGGCCTCGGCCTTTTCCAGCGCGTGCGGATTGATGTCGGTGGCGTAAATCAGCGAACGCGCCAGCAGCCCCTCCTCACGAAGCAGGATCGCGAACGAATACGCCTCTTCGCCGGTGCTGCAGCCGGCGACCCAGATCTTCAGCGACGGATAAGTCCGCAGCAGCGGCACCACCTGCTCGCGCATCGCCCGGAAGTATCCCGGGTCGCGGAACATCTCACTGACCTGAACGGTCAGGAATTCGAGCAGCGCCGCGAACACCTCGGGCTCGTGCAGGACCCGGTCCTGCAGCTGCGACAGCGTCCCGCACTGAAAACGCTCCATCGCGGTCCGCGCGCGGCGCTTCAGCGACGCCCCCGCGTAGCCACGGAAATCGTAGTGGTACTTCAGGTAGATGGCGTCGATGAGCAGCTCGAGCTCGATGTCGAAATCCTGGCCGGACACGCAGGTCACCCGCTACTTCGGCATCCAGACACGGACCAGCGACAGCAGCTTCTCGACGTCCAGCGGCTTGGCGATGTAGTCGTTGGCGCCGGCGGCGAGACACTTTTCCTGATCATCCCGCATCGCCTTCGCCGTCAACGCGATGATCGGCAGCTTCTTCCACTCCGGACGTTTGCGAATCTCGCGCATCGCGGTCAGGCCGTCCATCTCCGGCATCATGATGTCCATCAGCACCAGGTCAATCGGCGGCGCGGCGCGGTCGAGGCTCCGCTTCAGCGTGTCGATGGCCTCGCGGCCGTTGCGGGCAATCTCGACAATCGCGCCTTTGGGTTCGAGCACGCTCGACAGCGCAAAGACATTCCGCACATCGTCTTCGACGACGAGGATGCGGCGGCCTTCGAGTGCGGCTTCGCGGTCGCGGACCGCCTTGAGCATCCGCTGGCGCTCCGGCGGCAGCCTGTCCTCCATCTGGTGCAGAAACAGCGTCACCTCGTCGAGCAGCCGCTCCGGCGAGCGGGCGTCCTTGATGATGATCGACTTCGAGAAGCGCCGCAGCCGCTGCTCCTCGTCGCTGGTCAGCGAACGTCCGGTATAGACGATCACCGGCGGAAACGATGCCTCCTCCGATGCGGCCATCCGTTCGAGGAGCTCGTAGCCGCTCAGATCCGGCAGGTTCAGGTCCATCACCATGCAATCGAAGGTGGACGCCTTCAGCTGCTCGAGCGCCTCGACGCCGTTGCTGGCGTCCATAATCTGCACGTCGCCGCTCTCGAGCAGGGCGCGGACACTGTCCCGCTGGCGGGGATCGTCCTCGACCACCAGGACGCGGCGCATGACCTGCGACGCCTTCGCTTCGAGCTGCCTGAACGCGTGGATCAACTGCTCGCGCTTGACTGGCTTCAGCGCGTAGCCGATCGCACCCAGCTCGAGCGCCTCCCGCGTGTAATCCGCGACCGACAGGACGTGGACCGGTATGTGCCGCGTCTGGGCGTTGTGTTTGAGCTGATCGAGAACCCCGAGCCCTGAATGATCCGGCAGGTTGATGTCCAGCAGGATCGCGCTCGGGCGGAACCTGAAGGCCGCCGCCAACCCGTCGTTGGCCGAGTGCGTGACCACGCACTGAAAGCCGCGTTCGTGCGCCAGATCCCGCAGGATCGCGGCAAACCGCTCATCGTCTTCGACAACCAGAACGAGGCGGCTGTCAGGAGTGAGACGATCGCGATCGTCTTCGATCGCGATCGTCGCGAGCGGGCCGTCCCGGGGAACCGGTGGCCGGACCCGCGCCGGCGCCGGCGACGCTGGTTCGCGTCGATCGGGCGTGGTGGACTGAGATCCGCGCATCGTCTCGGCGTTGGGCACGTAGGTTCGCGGCAGGGCGAGCGTGAATTCACTCCCCTGGCCGGGCTCGCTCCGCACCTCGATCCCGCCGCCCAGCAGACGGGCGAGGTCGCGGGAGATCGACAGGCCGAGACCGGTGCCGCCGTACTTGCGGTGCATGCCGCCCTCGGCCTGGCGGAAAGCCTCGAAGATGAACGACTGCTGCGGTGCGGAAATCCCGATGCCGGTGTCGCGGACCGCAAACGCGATCGACTCGGGCGTGTCCGCGAAGACGCGCAGCGAGACTCCGCCCTTCTCGGTGAACTTCAGGGCGTTGGACAGCAGGTTCTTCAGGATCTGTCCCAGCCGCTGGGGATCGGTGTCAATCGACGGCGGCGCTGTCGGATCGATCGCCACCGACAGGCTGAGGCCTTTCTCTTCGGCGCCGGGCTGAAAAGTCTTGACGAGACCGTCGAGCAAGCGGCGCAACGGCACCGACTCCGGGGACACGTCGATCTTGCCGGCTTCGATTTTCGACAGGTCGAGGATGTCGTTGATCAGCGCCAGCAGGTCGTTGCCGGCCGACGAAATGGTCTGGGCGAACTTGACCTGTTCCGGCGTCAGGTTCCCGTCCTTGTTGTCGGCGAGCAGCTTGGCCAGGATCAGCGATGAGTTGAGCGGGGTTCGCAGCTCGTGGCTCATGTTGGCCAGGAACTCGCTCTTGTACTGATTCGATCGCTCGAGCTCGGCGGCGCGATCGGCGAGTACCACCTGCCCGCGCGACAGGTCGTCCTTCTGCTGTTCGAGGATCTGCGCCTGCTCTTCGAGCTGCGAGTTGATTTGCTCGACCTCCGCCTGCTGGCTTTCGAGACGCACCTGCGACTCGCGCAACGCACGGCTCTGCTCTTCGAGTTCCTCGTTGTTGACGCGCAATTCTTCCTGCTGCGCCTGCAGTTCTTCCGCCTGGCGCTGCGTTTCCTCGAGCAGCTCTTCGAGGCGGGTCCGATCCTTCGAGGCCCGCACCGCCACCGCCAGCGACTCGGAGACACGGGCGAGCAGCTCGAGATCGGGTGGTTCGATCCGCCGGAAGAAACCGAGTTCCAGCACCGCGTGGACGACACCGTCGACGCTGGCTGGGGCGACGACCAGCGACGTGGGCGTCCCGCGGCCGAGCGCCGATGCAACCGGCAGGTAGCCGGCAGGGACATCGGTCACGTGAATGGCCCGGTTTTCCCTCGCGGCCTGGCCGAGCAGTCCATCACCGGCGCGCAGCCGTTCGTCATCGGACCCGGGCACGATGGCGTAGCCGGAGAACCGGCGGAAGCCGCCGTCCCGTTCGGCGAAATACAGGGCGCCCACCTGCGCATCGAGGTATCCGGCGATCACGTTGAGGGCGTTCTCACCCAGCCGGTCGAGTCGCTGGTCACCCTGGACCTTCTCGCTGACCCGCATCTGGCCGGCGCGGATCCAGGCCTGCGTCTCGTGACTGCGATAGTCGCGGGACATGATGAATGCCGCGACGATGATCAGCGCGATCAGGGTGGCGGATCCGCCCCAGGTCACCCGCGACGAGAGATCGACGGCATCGCGCCATTCCTGCTGGCGCGCGGCGAGGAGCCTGCTCTCCTCGGCCTGCATTTCGGCGACCAGCGCTCGAATACGCTCCATTGCGGACTTGCCGCGATCGGTACGGACAAGGGCAAGCGCGGCCTCGGCGCTTCCGGCACGCCGCAACTCGATGGTCTGACCGAGTTCCTCGAGCTTTTCGGCGACGAGGCTGTCGAGGGTATCGAGGCGCTGCTTCTGCGACGGGCTATCGGACGTGAGACTGCGCAACGACGACAGCTCCGTCGGGAGAGCGCTCCCGGCGGTCGTATAGGGCTCGAGATAGCGATCCTCGCCCGTCAGCAAAAACCCACGCTGGCCGGTCTCGGCGTCCTTCACGCTCGAGAGGGCGCCCTGGAGCAGCCGCTGGACCTCGAGCGTGTGGCTGACTCGCGTATTCGCCTCCTCGCGGCTCTGCAGCGATCGGTAGGTGAAAAACGCAATCAAACCGACCGCGAGCACCGCGGCGGTCAATCCGAGGAGGGTGGCCGTGGGAAGGACCGGCACCGCGCGGCCCGTGCGATCGTCGTGAGAGCGGCCGGATGCCTTGGTCATGACTGGAGACAGCTGCGGCGGGAACCGGCGGAACGAAGCGGGCGGGGCGCAGGTCGCCCCGCACCACCGCCGCGATCAGGCGAGCGTCAGCGCTTCTTCTTGCCGATCTTCTTCGCCTTCTTGTTCTTGCCGCCCGCCTTTTTGGCGGCCTTCTTCACGACCTTTTTTGCGGGCTTCCGGGCCGGCTTCGCGGCCTTCTTTGCCGTTTTCCTGGCGGCCTTTTTCGCGGTTTTCTTCACGGCTTTCGCGGCCTTCTTCTTCGCGACCGCCTTTTTGCGGGCGGGCGCCGCCTTCTTCGCGGGAGCGGCCGGCTTTGCCGCCTTCGCCGCAGCCGGTTCAGGCTTGCCTTCGGACGACTTGCGTGCCCGGGGGGCTGACGCGCGACCGCTCATCTCGGGCTCGACGCCATCGAGGTCGTCTTCGTGCTCGAGGCCCAACGTCCCCTCGCCCTCGCCCATCGTCGATTCGCCGGCCAGCTCATCGTCCGGGATTCCCATTCCGTCGTCGAAATCGTCCTGCATGATGCGCCTTTCAGTCCTGAAGAAAGATCGTTCGGGCGCCTAGTCTGATTTATGCGCCGACACGCCGTCAAGCCGGAGTCGCCCCGGTGACGCGGCGGCACGATCGGCCGGTCACCGGCTGTACAGGTCGAGGATCTGCGCGATCGCCCGGCGGCAGACCACGCAGAACGGGACGTTGTCGCGCGTGAACATGATGCAGTCGGCCTGCGGCCGGTAGTAGCCGCGCGCTTCGTAGTTCGCGCCCTCGAACGCTCCCACCTTGCCGGCGTGCGCGCCCTCGTTCAGCAGCGCGGTCTCGAATTTT
This sequence comes from uncultured Acidobacteriota bacterium, assembly GCA_963711765.1. Classification (GTDB taxonomy): domain Bacteria; phylum Acidobacteriota; class Vicinamibacteria; order Vicinamibacterales; family CAVVIG01; genus CAVQFC01. Next base: position 1,005,015 of record CAVQFC010000003.1, read on the forward strand.
TCCTCGTCCCGGAACAGCGCGTCCATCTCCGCTTCGGGACGGTTGGCGGCGCGAATCGCGCGCCGCTTCTGCCTGCACCTCTTTCGAGTTGCGCTCGAACTCGTCTTTCGGCCAGGGCGTCGGCAGCGGCGTCGCCGGCGGTGACGAGATCGCTCCACTTCAGCTGCGCCGGATCGAGCAGCGCCGTGACGTTCGGCTCCCACGGCTCGACGCGATCCGCGGGCGGCGAGATAGGCGACGTCGGAGGTGTAGTACTCGTCGGCGAGCCCGGCGATGTGATGCCCGAACTCGTGCACGAAGACGTACGACGACCACACGCTGTCGGCGGCGACCGTGCTGTAGAGGCCGTAGATGCCGCCGCCGCCGTAGGTCGCGCTGTTCACCAGGATCTCGACGACGTCGTACGGCGCGTTCGCGGCGACGTCGCGAAACGCCTTGTTCTCGAAGGTCAGGACGTAGCGCTCGGAACCGAAGATGTCGTAGCTGGCGCCGATCGGCGACCGACGGAAGATCTGCTGCGACGGCCGCGTGATGCCGGACTGCGCCGCCGGCGGCACCAGTCCCCAGACGTTGATGTCGGCCTGACGCTCCTTGAACGGCGACGTCTCCAGCAGCGTTTTCGTCAGCCGGCGTGCATCGCGTTCGAACTTCGGCCGCTCGCGCGCGGTGTAGCCGTCGCCGAGGATCAGCAAATCGAGCTTCTTCGCGGGATCGCCGCTCTCGTGCAGCTTGATCAGCGGCGCCCGCATCCGGCGCTTCGGCGTGCCGGACGATCAACGGGTCCGCGGGATCGACCGCGACGCTCCAGACATCGCGAAACACGTTTTTCGCGTCGCGCCGCTTCACGACGACGCGGACCGGGCTGCTCCGGCACGGGAAAGCGCAGCGACTCCGAAAACGTCCGGTCGGCAGACGGACGCCTCCGCGGTCGTCTCCCACTCGCCGTAGATCGAGCTGAAACCGCGCGAATACACGACGGTCCCGCTCGACGCGTCGACGACCTCGAAGAAGTACTTGCCGCGGTCGGTGTCGTCGATCGGCCGCGACGGATTGCCCGGCCACGGCAGCGGCTCGAGCACGACGCGATCGAGGCTGAAGCGCTCCTCTTTCGCGTTGCCGGTGTGGTAGTAGTCGACACGCAAGGTGCCGCGTGCCGCCGACGCGAACCACGCGTGGAACAGGATCAGTGCGGCAAGGGCGGGAATGTTCTTCATCGTTTGTCGTTCTACGTTCGTGGTTCTTCGTTCGTCGTCCGTCGCTTCCCGACTGCGTAAATCACCACGCCGACGACGAACAAGCACGGCCGACGCGCCCACTACCTTCACGACCGCGAGCATCTTGTTCGGCTCATCGTCCGCCGGCACGCAGGCCAGGACGATCGACACCGTCGTCACGACGAACCCGAGTGACGCCAGAAGCAATCGCGACCGGCCGTCCGCCCGGCACGCGCATCACGTCCGGACCGGCCGGCTCGCGCTGCAGGACGATCATCGCCGCGAACATGAACAGGAACGGGATGAAATAGCTGATGATCCCCATGCTGACGAGCGCATCGTAGGCGCCGCGCACCGACGTGCCGGCCTGGCCGAGCAAGCACGAACAGCGCCGGCGAACGCCGCCTGCACCAGCAGCGCGACATACGGCGTCCGCCACTTCGGATGCAGATCGCCGAAGACCGGCGGCAGAAACCGATCGATGCCGGCCACAAACGGCAGGCGCGCGGTCGCCGCGAACCATCCGCCGACGCCGCCGAGCACGTTCAGCGTCACCAGCGCAGCCATGATCGGGGCGAGCCAGGCGAGTCCGACCCTGGCGCTCATCGCCTGAATGGCCTGCATGATGCCCTGCAGCCCGGAAACCTGCGCCTTCGGCATCGCCAGCAGCACGCTCAACGTGCCGGCGATGTAGAACACGGTAATCAGCGCGCCGGCGGTCAGAACCGCTCGCGGCACCGTCCGCTTCGCGTCTTCGATCTCCTCGCCCATCGTCGATCCGCTTTCGACGCCGCCGAACGCGAACGCGATCGTGGACCAGAAGATGACGTCCTTCAGGCCGGTGCCCGGCACGAACGCATGTGCGTCCATCGGCGTCGCGGACCCGAAGCGGCTCCACGACACGATGCCAAGAGCCATCAGCACCAGCGCGGGGATCCAGGCGGCGATCGCGCCGACGTTGTTCAGCCACTTGCCGACGTTCAGGCCGACGACGTTCATGGTGACGGCGATCGCGAGTCCGATGGTCGAGAAGACGATGAAGTACGTGCTGTTCGCCGAGAGCGACTGCCAGCCGCCGATGAACAACGCATTGGCGGCGGCGAAATACAACAGGCCCGGCAGGTACGGCAGGTTCGATGCCCAGTACGTCCATCCGGTCATGAACGCCGGCGAACGGACCGAAGGCGCGCTTGCTCCAGACGTAAATGCCGCCCTCTTCCGGATAGCGGGACGACAGCTCCAGCACCGTGAACACCAGCGGCACGAACAGGCCAAGCGCGGCGATGACCCAGATGACCAGCGCGCTCGGTCCCGCGGCCGCCGCCGTCGCGATCCAGCGCGGGCTGAGCGTGGTGACGACGTAGAAAAGCGTGAGGTCGCGGAAGCCGAGAACGCGGCGGAGCTTCGGCACCGTCACTTGTAGAGGTTCGCTGCGTTGTCGTGGAGGTAGCCGTGCGCCATCGCCATGGCCTGCGACTCGCTGATTTCACGCGCGACGATCATCTCGGCCAGCGCCGCGGCGAGCGCGGTCCGCCCGTTGTGGACGCCCATCCAGTAGATTTCCTCGACCCCCGTCTTCTCATCCACCGGAAAGGCGTCCGTGCCGAACGTAATCTTGTCCGGATAGGCTTCGAGCCAGTCGCGCAGCACCTGCTTGAACTGGTCCGGAAACATCACGAAGCTACCCGTCCCCGAGCTGTCCAGCCAGACGTTCGGCATCGATGCCAGGGTGATCGCCTGATGCTCGAACGGGTAGCCGCCGTGAATCAGCACGAAGGTGGTCTGCCGGTAGCGCGGATCGCGCAGCACGTTCTCGAGATTCATGACGTTGGCGCCGCTCACGCTGAAGTAATCGCCGGTTCCAGCGGAGCTGTGGATGTGCACCGCCAGGTGCAGCCGGCCGCACTCGACCAGGATGTAACGGAACATGAAATCCTGAAACGCTTTGTACTCGGAAGTGCCGGGCACGCCGCCGCGCCGGTAGGCGGCGTAGATCGACTCCACGACGTCACGCGGCGGATCGTCGAAGACAAACGATCGGAGATAGGCGACCTCGAACTTCGCGGCGATGGCGCCGCGGCGTTTGTGATCGTCGAGGACGTGAGTGACGAACGCCAGGTAGTCGTCGAGCCTTGGCGGCAGTTCGCTCAGCCCGGCCTGCTGCTGAAATCGCTGGCGCAGCTTTGTCTGGTTCGGCATGAACAACGCCTGGTCGGGATTCCTCGCGGCGAGTCCGGCGTTGTCGAACGGAAACAGGACCGGATCGATGTAGAACACCCACTTGAACCGCGCTGGATCGAGGTCCGGCGACATCGTGATCCGGTTCGCCACCGACGTCTCGATGCCCAGGCGATCGAGAACGGTGTTGAAATACTTCTGGCCCGGGTTCAGTTTCCTGAGCTGGGCCCTGCTGGCCGGCGAAAACATCGCCCGCGTCGCGGCGGCCCAGTCCGGATTGTCCGGCCGCAGGCGGAACGGCACGCTGCCCGGAAGCGCCGGCGCCGGATCGACTTCCTCGTCACCGACCACGCCTGGATGCGCGTGGTGATCGAAGATTTTGATCAGTGAGATTCGCGCGAGAAGGCGCTGGTAAACCGGCGCCACCTCCGCCGTGACCAGCGGCCGCGACTGCGCCAGCACCGCCGGCGCCGGCGTGACGCACACCGCAGCAAGCAGCGCTGCGGCGGCCGTCACCGTCCGCAATCGCGTCACTTTCCCTCTGCCTTGACGTCGGGATGCGGCTTCGGCAGCGGCTTGCGCGGCAACATCGCGTCACGCATCGCAGCGTGATACACGAAACTCGCGAGGACGGCTGATGCCTGCTTCAAGTCGTCAGGCACCGCCTCCTCGTAGACGTCGAGATTCGAGTGGTGAACCTTGGATTCGTAGTTGAGCGGATCCTGGATGAACTGAAACCCCGGCAGCCCGATGGCGTCGAACGGGATATGGTCCGTTCCGCCGGTGTTCAACGTGGTCAACGTGGTGGCGCCGAGATAGTTGAAGGGTCGGAGCCACGCCTCGAAAATCGGCCGCACCGCTTCGTTGCCCTGAAGATTGACGCCGCGAATGCGGCCGCTGCCGTTGTCGAGATTGAAATACGCGGACAGCTTCGCCTGCTCGGACTTCAACCCCATGGTCTTGATGTCGCCGAAGTGGCGCGTGACATAACCCATCGATCCGAAGTAGTCCTGCTCTTCGCCGGTCCAGAGCGCCACCCGAATCGTGCGACGCGGCTTCACGCCGATCGCCTCGAGGATCCGCATCGCTTCCATCGCCACCGCGCACCCGGCGCCGTTGTCGGTCGCGCCGGTGCCGGAGTGCCATGAGTCGAGGTGACCGCCCAGCATCACGACTTCCGACTTGAGCTGCGGATCGCTTCCCGGAATTTCGGCGACCACGTTGAATCCGTCGACGGAGTCGACCTGGCGGACCGCGAGGCTCAGCGACACCGTGACCGGCTGCTTCTTGTCGAGCAGGCGCACGATGCGGCCGTAGTGCTCCCGGGAAATGACGAAGCCCGGATAGACCGGATGCCAGATGTGATCGTAGAAGCCGTCAGTCCGGACGTCTTCTGTGATGCTGCTCGGCGAGACCAGCGCGGCGATCCCTTCCTTCGCGAAGAACTCGTAGACCTCCTTCTGCCTGGCGAGCGCCTTGACGAATTCGTCCTCTTCGTCCCAGTAGGACCTCGACGCTGCCGGCACGCTCGCCGGCGCCGGGTCGAGCTGTCCCTCCATCTTCTTCAGGTCATCGTCGGTCTCACGCGTGGCTTCGGGACGGAATCCGATGTCGCCGATCTCCGGGCGTCCGTTCATGACGATGGCGCCGCGCAGTTTGCCGCGGTACTTGTCGAAGTCGTCCTTTGACTTCACGTCCACGACGATTGGCGTCGCCGAAAGCGGCGTCGTCAGGCCCGGCGACCACGCGCGCGGATAGCCGGTGATGCGCATGTATTGCGGCGCGGTCATCTCGATCGAGAAGCGCTCGATTGACCATCCTCGACTGGTCGTGCCGTTGGGTTCGAGTGCGGCATTGACCATGCCCCATTTCGTGAGTTGGTCGCGCGCCCATTCCGCCGCGGCGCGCAGCGTCGGCGAGCCGGTCAGGCGCGGGCCGTGGACGTCGCTCAACCAGCTGAGCGTGTCCATCACCGCGGACTCTTGAAACGCCTGGGTCTTGATCTGCGCGATCACGGCGTCATTGACGGTTTCCTGAGCGAGGAGTGGAACTGAGGCGGCGAGAAGAGTCCACGCCAGCGCCCGAGCGATGGGGCGCGAGGCTTTCAGCCGAGCGAGGAGATTCCGGGTCATGCCCCGGATTCTACGTGCGGCGGCTCTGCGCGCGCCAGCGCCCGTCGGCGAAGACGAACCGTGTTTCGACGCGCGGATCGATCGGCGCCGGGTCGGGATGCCACTCGTCCCCGGGCAGCACAAGCAGGCGAACGCCGTCGTGATCGAGATGCCGCGGCAGCCGCCGGATGATGGTTCGTTTACGCGCCCAGGCCAGCGTCTCGTCCACGGTTTCGAACGGCTCCAGCTCCCGCAACGTCGTCCAGGTCGGCGGCGGCAGGAGAATCTCGCCGCGTTGTGACTGCGCCAGCGCCTCGACCGGGCGAATCCAGCAGCTGTGCGTCGTCTCGGTGTCGTCGTGCACCGGGGTCTGGTGCGGCGGCACGCGGGTCATGAAGAATCGGGTGTCGAATTGCCGTTTGTCCACCGGCGGAGTCACCCAGTGAGCAAACAGTACCAGCACGTCGAGCGCCAGACGCAGGTGTTCCCGTTGGAGCATCGCCCGCATGGTGATCTCGCCGGAATGGACCGCCACGCGGTCGCGTGCGAAACGGGAGTGGGCGTCCGCGCCAGACAGCGACACGAACGCGCCGGTCTCGCCCCTTGCCAGCAGGACACCGGCCTCTTCGAACAGTTCGCGGGCCGCGGCGACGTGATAAGCCACGGCGTCGAGCGGCGGCAACGTGACGAGTTGCGCGCGTGCGTGCGCGAGCCCATCGCACCACGAGTCGTCTGCGTCATGATCGGCAGCGTCCACGCGCCCGCCGGGAAAGACGTGCGCGCCGCCCATGAAGGCGGTGTCCGCGTGCCGGCGGACCATGAAGACCTCCGGCCCGTACGGTCCGTCACGAAGCACCAGGACGGTCGAAGCCGGACGCGCGTCCGGCGCGAAGCGTTCAGTCTCCACGTTCGACCATCATAGCCACAGCGACCGGCCGGTGATCTCGCGATGATTCAAGCCGGCTGCGCGATCCAGCTTCGCGACGATCGGCGGCAATTCTGTCCGGACGCGCCACTCGTCGGCGCGGCCGCCCGCCTTCTCGACGACATCCCGCCAGCGGTTCCACCAGCGCGCCACCAATCCGGCCAGCGGCTCCAGCACCAGCACGCGATCGCCCTGGCTGGCGCGATCGAGCAGACGCGTGAGCAGCTCATCTCGCGCAGCCTCCGGCAATTCGTTCAGCGTGAACGCCGCCAGAAACGCGACCGGACCCTTCGGTAGTGGCGCGGTCGCGATGTCGCCCTGTTTCGCCGATCGCGGAAATGCCGAAGTCACGATACGTGCTGTTCGCCGCACCGAGCGTCCACGGATGACGGTCGATGCCGACGATGCGCGGGGGCCCGGCGCAGGCGGACGCCCAGGCGGCACCGGATGCGCCGGTTCCGCAGCCCAGATCGACGATCGATGAGATGCCGGCGGTCGCCTCCGGAATCGAGCGCACGACGTGCGCGACCAACAGGTAATGAAGCGGACCGTAAAAGAGCGCGAAGGCCGCACGCTTGCCGGCGCCCGACAGCGCCGCGCCTTCCGCGAGCTTCTGTCGGCGTTCGACGTACGCCGACGACAACGCCCGCAGCGCGCGCGAGACCTCGGGAAACGTGAGCGCGGCGAAATGCTCCGCTTCGAGGCGTGCCATCCAGGCGGTGAATCGATCGTCAGAGGAGGTCAAGGGTGTGAGAGGCGGAGCAACAGGCCCCGCCTCTCACATCCTAGTCGCAAGTCTTCGAAATCATCTTGACCGATTTGACGCCCAGGTACCGCATGCCGGCCATGTCGGACCCTTTCAGCTCGGTCTCGCTCTTCGCTTTCGCGTCGCTGCCGCTGGTTTCGACCGACGACTCGATCTTGACCTTGCCGTCGCCTCTGTCCGCGGCCTTTCCCTCGATCTCCATCCGGTGTCCGACGTGCTTGGACAGGTCATCGTCGGTGATCAGTTCGTATTTCAGATTGCCATTCGCGTTGGTCAATACGTACCCGCCGTTCGGATTGGAGGCCAGGCATCCGTTGATCTTGACGTCCTTGCCGTCCTTCACCTCGACCTTGGTTTTGGTTTGTGTCGTTCCGGATTGCGCACCGACACCGACCGCGCACATCGCCGCAATACCAAATGCTGCGTAAATCTTCTTCATAACACCTCTCCACCCGATCGCTATGCGACCTTCGTGCCTGAACCGACTCAGCGGCACGGGCACGCTCGACCGTTTGCGGTATCAGCCTTGCTTCTGTTGAGCCCGATCGTTTTCACATGGAGAGAGAGAAAGCACATGCCGACACCGACTCGACTGCTCTCGTGCTCGCTGGCATTCTGGTTGTTGACGTCAGCACCTGCGCTCGCCGGACAACAGCACGTCGTTTCGCCGAATGAGCTGGCGTCCACCGTCGCCGGCCGCGCCGCCGCGCAAGACACCGATCGTGCCGCCATCCGCGAGGCGCTGACCCAGCCGCGGGTGCGCGATGTCGTTTCTTCACTGGGTGTCAGCGTCGACCGCGTCGAAGCGGTCGCCGAGACGCTCGACGGCGCGGAGCTCGCCAGGGCCGGCGACGCCGCTCGTCAGGTGAATCAGCAACTGGTCGGCGGGGCTTCGTCGGTCACCCTTTCGACGACGACGATCATCATCATCCTGCTGCTGGTCATCATCCTGATCGTGGCTCTCAAGTAGAGCGCGCTCAGGCGGGATGAACGCTCGATGATCGCCACCCTGGTCGCCGCACTGTCGCTGGCCACATCGATGGCCGGATCGATGACCGTGGACGTGCCGTACTTGCCGCAGACCGATGCGATGTGCGGCGGAGCGGCGACGGCGATGGTCTTCCGCTATTGGGGCGACGCTCACGCTGACGTGCAGGAGTTCGCTCCGCTCGTCGATCGCAGCGCCGGCGGGATCGCGAACGGCGCTCTGGTCGCGGCGGTGAAGACGCGCGGCTGGCGGGTCATCACGGTCGATGGTTCGCTCGAGTCGCTTCGCGGGCGGATCCGCGATCGTCAGCCAGTCATCGTGCTGCTCGCCGATCGAAGCGACCGCTATCACTATGTGGTGGTCACCGGCTGGAGCGGTGACGCGATCGTCGTTCACGACCCGTCGTGGGGACCGTCGAGAACGATTCCAAACGCAGACTTCGAGCGGTTGTGGCGTGCGTCGAGTTCATGGTCGATGGTGATCCTGCCGCCGCCTGCCGCTTCGACCGATCGGGCGGTGATGAGGCCGCCCGCGCTTTCGGCCGCGGGCGTTGACGCATCGACACATCAGTCGGCCGCTTGCGACGCGCGACTCGCCAGAGCGATGTCGGCGATCGACGCGCGGGGCCTCGACTCCGCCGAGGAACTCCTCGACGAGGTTCGCTCGCAGTGTCCGCGCGACGCAGGACCGGTTCGCGAGCTCAGCGGCGTGCGGTTCGCGCAGCATCGCTGGGCCGACGCCTCGGCGCTGGCGCGCGCAGCCCTTCGGCTGGATGCCAGCGACGAGTACGCGATCGACGTACTCGGCTCGAGCCTGTTCATGGCAGGCGATCCTGCCGGAGCGTTGCGCGCCTGGAATCGCATCGGCAAACCACGCGTGAACCTGGTGCGAATCGACGGCCTGCACCATTCCCGCTATCAGACGATCGCGGACGATCTGGGAATCCGCGCGAACCAGCTGCTGACCGCGGACGCGTTCGAGCGCGCCAAGAGGCGGCTCGGCGAGCTCCCCGGCGCCGCGGCCGCACGATTGACGCTGCGGCCGGAGCGCGATGGTTTTGCCACCGTGGACGTGGCGATCGCCGAGCACGACGCCGTGCCGAGCGGCGCCGCCGCCTGGGCCGCGACGGCCGTGCAGGCCGGCGTCGATCGCGAGGCGACGATCGCCGTTCCCGGATTTGCCGGACAGGGCGAGGCGTGGTCAGCGAGCTGGCGGTGGTGGGCGAATCGTCCGGCGGTCGGCGTCGCGTACGCAGCGCCACAGGTCCACGGATGGCGCGGCATCTGGCGCGTCGAAGGCGGCTGGCAGTCGGACGCGTTCTCCTTCGCCGGAGTCGGATCTGCGGGAGCCAATCGATTCGCGCAGGAGACGCGCGCCCACGCAGCGCTCTCGGTCACCGACTGGTTGACCGGATCGCTTCGCTACTCGATTTCTGCTGGATTCGACTCGTGGAGCGCTGAAGCCGATCGAGGTCCGGCTGAAGCCGGACACTACGGAGTTCCAGATGGCGTTCAGGTCGGCGCGCGTCACGATCAGACCAGGGCGATCGCCGCAGGCGGATCGCTCGAGCAGCGGCTGTTCGGCGATCGCGTATCACTCGCCGGCACCTTCACGCGGTGGACGCCGGTCTCGGAAGGCGCGGCGTTCAGCGCCGCAAGCGCGACCGCGGCAGCGCGATCGTCGACCGAGACGGCGGGATGGGTCGTGGCCGGCAACGCCGGGCTTCAGTCGGCCGGCGACGCCGCGCCGTTTGGACTATGGCCCGGCGCGGGAGCCGGTCATGCCCGGGAGCCGCTGCTCCGCGCCCATCCGTTGCTCGAGGACGGCATCATCGACGTCGCGGGCTCCTCGGTGTTCGGCCGCACCCTCGCGTTTGGTGGCGCGGAGGTTCAGCGCTGGCTCGCACGACCGGCTCTGGCGCGCGTTGCGGTGGCGGGCTTTGTCGATGTGGCGCGCGCGACCCGTCAGGCCGGCATCGAGACGCCGGGTCAGTGCGACCTCGGCCTTGGCATGCGCGTCAGGATGCCGGGGTCGGCGGGCCTGCTCCGGATCGATGTCGCGCGCGGCATGCGCGACGGCGCCCGCGCGCTCACGGTGGGCATCCTGAGGTGATGTGGGCCGATCCGCTTCCAGAATTCGGTCGCCGCCGACATCAACGCCCTTTGAACTTCTGTCGAAACCAGTCTCGAAGCAGTTGTTGAGTGGGCTCTGGCGGCGGTACGACTCGTGCTGATTCAGCTCGCGGAGGCAACATGAACAAGGACGAGCTCGAAGGCAAGGCGACGGCGGTCAAAGGACAAGCGAAGCAGGCGTTCGGGAACCTGACGAACAATCCTGATCTGGTGGACGAAGGCGCGGCAGACGAGGCGGCGGGCAACGCGCAGGACGCGGTCGGTCACGCGCGCCGCAAAGTCGGCGAGGCCATCGAAGACGTCGGGGACGCGATCAAGAAGTAGGCGGGATCAGGCGGCAGTGCGGATCCAGGCGCCTGCCGCCTTCCAGATTGTCACCCGGCCCGGCACTTGATACCCTGACTCGGCCCGTGCCCGGCACCTCGGAAGAACGACTGTCGCTCTACGCATATTTCACGCGGCTCCAGTGGGCGGAGCTGCACGGCGATACCGCGTTCGACTTCGAGGAGTCGGAGATTGCGGGGCTGGCCGGACTCAACGATCCGGTGTCGGTCGACGAGATCCGGGCGATTTACCTGCCGCTGGCCCGGCTGCTGTCGTTGAACATTGCCGCCACTGAAACGCGGCGCGCCGCGACGTCCCGGTTTCTGGAGCGGCCGCTGCCGCGAACGCCGTACCTGGTGGGGCTGGCGGGCAGCGTCTCGGTCGGCAAGAGCACCACGGCCCGTGTGCTCCAACGGGTGATGCAGGCTGCTCCCCAACGCCGCACCATTGCCATCGTCCCGACCGACGGGTTCCTCTACCCGAACCGAATCCTGAGCGAGCGCGGGCTGATGAGCCGCAAGGGCTTTCCGGAGAGCTACGACCTGCGCCGGCTGCTGCGCTTCCTGTTCGATCTGAAAGCCGGACATCGGCGCGTCGAGGCGCCGGTGTACTCGCACCTGCTTTACGACGTCGTGCCGGGCCAGACGATCGAGGTCAGCGACGCGGACGTCGTGATCGTCGAGGGCCTGAACATCCTGCAGCTCTCGAGCGCCAATAGTGCGTCCGCGCCTGAGGGCGAGGTCGTCGTGTCGGACTTCTTCGACACCTCGATTTACCTTGATGCGGAAGAAGACGTGCTACGGCGCTGGTACGTCGAGCGGTTCCTGAAGCTGCGTGAGACTGCGTTCGCCGATCCGCTGTCACACTTCCATCACTACGCCGGCCTGACCGTGCCCGCGGCGGTGGCGGTCGCCGAAGACTTGTGGGATCGCATCAACGGATTGAACCTGCGCGAGAACATCTTGCCGACGCGGGGCCGCGCCGGGCTGGTGCTGTCAAAGGCGCCCGATCACTCGATCCAGCGCATCGCCCTCCGCCGGCTGTAGTGCTTTTTCATCGGGCGTCCCAGCGTGGCATCGGGCCGGGCGACTCGATCGAATTGCAAACCCCGTTTTGCCACACGGCGAACGGGAGCGCCCGGCCGAAATGACTGTCTGCGTCCAACGCGAAGCCAGGCGCTCAGTGGCCGAGCGCCATCCGGTATTCGAGCCTCAAAATGCTGTTGTACCAGGAGTCGGACGTCACCGCGTGACCGTAGCCGATGTACATCGAGCTGTGATCCTTGAACAGCAGCCGCGTCCCGAACTTGATGTTGACGAAGTCCCAGCCGCCGGTGGCTGAATCGGTGCTGTTGCTCGGCGTCTGGAACCCGCCGGTGACGTGCCAGCCCACCAGTTCGATCACCGGCACGATGCTGACCGCGGGCGACCGGTAGACTTCGTAGCTCGGACCGAACCCGTAGTAGATCACCGAACTCGAAAATTTGTCCGGGCTCGAGGTCGGAATGCCGGCGGATCCGCTGGTCGGGATGACGTCGCCGAATTCGGCTTCGACGGCGAAGCGATCGTTCGGCCGCTCCTGATACAGCAGCGACGGCTCGATGGTCGCGTGATTGGTGCCGAGCCCTTTTCCGGCATCACCGGTCGGCGTGCCGATCTGCAACTGCGCGGTCAACTGACGCTCGGGCTTCGAAATCAGTGCCCCTTTCGCACCGAAGGTCATGTCGGACAGACCGTTCTGGTTGCCGAAGCTGCCGGTTCCGCTGACGAACGTGTCCGGCCGCAGGAAACGGAACGGAAGCTGGGCGAACACCGAGAACTTTTCGCTCGGCGCGAACTCGCCGAGGATGTAAAGCTGACCGAAATTCAGGTTGCTGACGACGCCCGGCGCTGGACCGGGGGCGTTGGGATCGTAGGCCGGGTTGCTGGCCGGCAATCCGCGATAGCAGCCGCACTTCGCGTAGAAGAACTCCGCGCGATCCGGCGATTCCATGCCGTAGCCGGCGTCGTAGCGGATGCGCACCTTCGACGAGATTGAACTGTCGTCAACGTATCCAACCATGCTCGGACGGCGCCGCGCGCCTGGATCCGGCCTGGCCGCGGGCGCCGGGGGACGCTGCTCGTCATCGGCCGCGGCGGCGGGACTGACCTCGGACGGTCCCCCGACGGGGACGGACAGCTCTTGAGCGAACGCTGGCATCGGCAGCAAGAGCAGAAGAACAAGCAGTCGTTTCATCGTGGGTCTCCGAGCCTCGTTGACAGTTGACGAGCAGCATCCGTCAGCGCCGCGCGATCGCTCTGCGGCATCGACGGCAGAATCCTGGCGATCGTATCGGCGGCTGCCTGCGCCTCCGCGCGCGATCCGTTCGAAGCAATCGTCTGCGCCATCGAAGCGTACGCATGAACCGCCCGCCCCAGCAGGGTGCGGCGATCCGCATTTGTCGAGGGGAACGCGGCCAAGTTTACCAGAAGGTCTCCGAACCGCAGCTGGTAATCGGGGCGAGCGCGGACCGCCGGCTGTTCGCCGGCGCCAGCGAACAAGTCGAGCGCCTCGCCGTACTCGCGATTGGCGGCCAGATCGTTCCTGGCCTCGAGGATGGTCCCGCGCAAGCTGTGGGTGTCGGCCAGCGTGACCGCCAGCGACGGCGCCAGCCGCGCCTGCTCCTGCACCAGTGTCAACGCCTGGCGGCTTCGCTCGTCCGCTTCCGCATCGGCGCCCTGTTCCTTCAGCATCGGCGCGAGGTTGGCGCAGAACGTCGCGAGCTCGATCTTGTACTCGCGATTTCCAGGCTCGGCGGCGACCAGACCTTCGTCGATGGCGATCGCCTTTTCCCAGAGGGCGCGCACCTCCGCCGATCGCTTTGGATCGTCAGCCAGCAGGGTCCCGAGATTGTTGTATGCGCGCGCCAGCTCCTGCGCCGCCGCGCCTCCTCCAGCAGCTGGTGATTCGAGCAGCCGAATCGCATCACGAAAATCAGACTCGGAGGCCGCGGCGTTGCCGCGTTCGGCGCGCAGAATCCCGCGGTTGTAGAACGAGCGCGCGTACTCCCGGCGGACTTGCGCATCCGGCGACTGCTCGATCAGCTTGCTCTGGATGTCGAGCGCCTGGTTGTAGGCGGCCTCTGCGTCGGCGGCGCGCGCGGCCTGCGGCCTGAGCGTCTCACCCAGCCAGTTGCTGGCGTCGGCCAGCGCCTGTCGCAACGCCGGATTTCCCGGATCGGCGTCGACCAGTCCGCGCAGGCGCCCGATCGCGTCTTTGTACTCTTGCTCCGCCTCGGCCGGCTTCTCGAGCAGCCGGTTGATGTGTCCGATTTTCACGTGCGCCAGCGCAACGTCACGCTTCAGCGCCTCGCTGGTCGGCTCTTCCCGCATGAATGCCGAGTAGAAGGTCTGGGCCTTGCCGAGCAGATCGCGGCGGAGCTCGTCGAGTTCCGGCACGTCGGCGCCGACGCGCGCGGGGTTGCGATCGACCGACGACAGCGACTGGTCGACCGCCGCCCTGGCGAGATCGAGATTCTTTTCCGCGCGCCGACTCTCGCGCCACGCCAGATAGGCCAGAGACGACGCCACGATCAGGAAGACGCCCAGAACAGCGGCCGCACCTTGCGCACGGCGCAACCGCGTCCGGCGCTCGCGCTCGACCCGCAGCTCCTCGGCACGTCGGGCCTCGACCGACTCGGTGAGAAACGCACGCGCTCGTTCGAACCCCTCGTCGTAGCGACTACCCCAGGCGGCGGTTGGTTCGTTTTCCTTCAGCCAGCGCTCGGCCAGCTCCAGCTCGGGGTTGCGCCAGAGGCCGCCGGTCCCTTCTGCGCGCCAGCGCGCCGCCCGCGACAGCCGAACGTAGAATTCCGCGGCCCGACGCTCCTGTTCAGCCCACTCGATGAGCCGCGTCCAGCATCGCATCAGGCTTTCGTGCGACAGATCGATGATGGATCGCGGCGTCAGCGGCACGACCGCCGGCGGCATCAGGAAGCTGCGGCCCGGTCGCCGGAACCCGTCCACGACCCGCACGACGTCTGACTCCGGCGCGCCGGCAATCGTCGCCAGCTCCGCGACCGACGTCGGACGCCGGACACCGCGCGGATCGGTCACGGTGTCGGTCAGCGCCTGGAACACGCGCCTGACGATCGACGCGAGACCCTCCGATTCAGCCTCCACGTAGGCCTCCTCGGCGTGCCTCGACAGGGCGCCGGCGAAGGTGCCAATGGCCTCGTAGTCGGCGATGTCGATCGGCGACGAATCGTCGGTCGTGTCCGGCTTTGGCCGGACCGTGGAACTGTCGGAGGTAGTGTCCGGCTTCAGCCGAACCGTGGAACTGTCGGAGGTAGTGTCCGGCTTCAGCCGGACCGTGACACTTGCGCTGCGTGTGCGCGCCCAGTGCTCCCACGTTCGCATCAGCGCGTGCTGCACGAGCGGCAGCTGATCCTGATCGTCGCCGAGATCGTTGAGCACCCGATGCACCAGGCGCTGCGTGATGCTCCCGCCGCCGACGGCGACCGGACCGGTGATCGCCGAGCGCAGCTGATCACGCGACATGCGCCCGACCAGGTAGAGGCCCGAATTCACCGCCTCCGACAGGCCCGGGAAATCCATGCAGTCGCCGATGAAGTCCGATCTCATCGTCAACGCCACGTAGACCGGCAGGTCCTGCTGACGGACGGCTTCGAGCAGCGTGCGGACGAAGGCGATCGCTTCGTCGCGCGAATGCGCGATGTGCGCGTTGCGGCGAAACCGGAACAGCTCCTCGAACTGATCGACGAGCACGAGGAGATTGTGATCGGCCGGCAGCCGCGCCTGCCGAACCGCGTCCACCAGACCCTGCGGGCCGCGCCGGAGAGTGGCCTCCATCAGCACGCGGTTGGTCGCGGCAAATTCCTCGTCGGTGATCCCGAGCACGTCGGGATGCGCGAGCGCCGCGGCCATGTTGCCGACCGGATCCTCGCCCGGACGAAACACCGCCATGCGCCAGCTCGAGCCGGCGCCGACCAGATAGCCGCCCTGCAGCGACGGAATCAGCCCCGAACGCACCAGTGATGATTTGCCGCTGCCCGAGGTGCCGACCACCGCGAGGAAACGATTCGTGCGCAGTCGCCGCAGCAGCTCGTCGGTCTCCTTCTCGCGGCCGAAGAACAGGTGCTCTTCGTCCGGCTCGAAGGGTCGCAGTCCCGGAAATGGATTAAACAGGTCCACCTGATTTGATCTGCGCGATGAAGGGACGGAGCGGCTCGATGGCGCAGCCGTCCCATTGCGCAACGACGGTCGCCTCGTGGGTTCGGAGCCGCTCTTTTTCCGGTGTGCGTGGACCAATGAGGCAGATGCCGATCGCCGGCTGCGGCTTGGTCCTGCCGTATCCGGCGGCCTTCTGCACTTCGCGCAGTTTCCGCCGCAGCCACAGCTCGTTGCCGGCGCCGTAGAAAATCAGCACGCCGTCGCACTGCGCCAGGTTCTCTTCGTGATACTCGCGGATCTCGGTCTCGTCGCCCTCGAAGATCGGCGCGACCACCTCGACGCCTTCTTCGAACAGCCGTTCCGACCACGGCGCGAGCGCTGCCTCATCGCGCGGGTCGGCGGCCAGGTAGAGCTTGGGGACGATCCCGCGGCCGGCTTTCGGCGCCGGTATGGCCGGGACTGGATCCGCCTCCTTCAGCCAGTCCTGCATCATCGTCCGCAGATCTTCGAAGAACGTTTCGAGCAGATCGGCCCGGCCGGCGATCTGTGGATCCATCTTCAACTGTTCGATCAGATTCTTCTGCCGCTCGTTGTCCACGCGCTGCCCGGCGGGAATCCAGATCAGGCGCGAGAAGCCGCTCGCAGCGGCACGAGCGGTGGCGAGCTCGTGCTGGATTTCAACCAGCGATGTCGCGCCGCCCTCGGGGATCAGGCCGTAGTTCCGGCCAATCAGGTGAATCGACATGCGGCTGCGTTCGAGATCCGCGGCGATCGCGGCCCGCGCTTCGTCGGCGACCTCCGGCGTGGCGTGATCCGGCAGCACGGTGTAGCCCTGCTGCTGGAGATCGCGCTTGAGCGCCTCGCGCTGTTCGCGCAGATCGCTGGTGGTCACCGCCAGGTAGACGGCGCCGCGGGAAGGCACTGCCGGTTGCGGTCCGCCCGACACCGGCGCCAGCGCCGATACGACCGCGGTGTCGGCCGGCGCGCCGTCGAGCGCCTCGAGCAGGTGCACGATGTCGTGCGCCAGGTCGTCGAGCTTCAGCCAGAAGTCGCGCTGCGCGTCCGCGCCGAAGACTTCGTCCAGCTCGCGGACCCGGCCGGTTTCGGGATCGATTTTGAAGAACTCGTAGCCGATCAGCGCGCGCAGTTCCGGCGGCGTCCGATCGAGCGGCACCGGCGTCTTCAGCACCTTGAACACGCGCGCCTTGTTGCTGACATGGACGCTGCCCTGGCTGCTCGCGGCGCGCCAGAATTCGTCCAGCTCGCGCAGCGTCCATTCGGATTTCAGGTAGCGCGGTGAGACCACCGACACCAGCACGGCAACGTGCTTCAGGCGATCGACCAGGGTATCTGCGAAGAGATCGTTGCCAGACAGCTTGGCGTCGCGCCAGATTTGAGGAGTCTTGCCGAGCAGCTGGCCGACGCGGACCTCGAGGGCGCGATGAAAATTCGCGACCCAGCCCTTGCGGCCCTCAACCAGTTCGACGTTGTCGAGATGCGCGTAGCTGATGAACGCGTCGCCGTCGAACCTCGGGTCCATGAGATAGCCTAGTAGGCTAGAGCCAATGGCGATGAATGTCTAGGATTCCTCAGGAGCAAATCGCGCTCGACGCCGAGGGCCTGCTGAAGGCCGGGTCGCCGCTCGTCGCCTACGACGTGCTCGCGGAGGGCCTTCGGCAGTTTCCGGGCGACGTGCGGATGCGACAGCTGCTGGCGTTGGCGCTGTCACGCTCCGGCGCCAGCCGGCTGGCCAATCCCATCCTCCAGCAACTGGTACGCGAAGGCCATCGCGACGAGGAAACGACCGGGATGCTGGCCCGCACCTACAAGGACTTGTGGGCCGCTTCGACCGACTCGACCGAGCGGCAGGCGCAGCTCGCGCTCGCGTTCCGCCATTACGCGGATGCCTTCGACACGACCCGTGGCTACTGGAGCGGCATCAATGCCGCGACCATGGCGCTGCTGCTGGGAAATCGCGACGAGTCAAAGGCGTTGGCGCTCGTGGTTCGGGAACAGTGCCGCGCGCTGGCCGAAATCGCGGGCGGCGGCGACTACTGGGTCGCGGCAACGCTCGGCGAGTCCGCCCTGCTGCTCGAATCCTGGAACGAGGCCGAGGACTGGTACAGCCAGGCGTCAGTGCTGGGACGCGGCAAGCTCGGCGACATCGTTTCCACGCGCCGGAACGCCCGTCTCATCCTCGCCCATCTCCAGGCCGACTCGACGCGCGTCGATCGCTGCTTCAACGTCCCGCCGGTCGTCGTCTTTGCCGGCCACCTGATCGACCGGCCCGGCCGTTCGCCGCAGCGTTTTCCTCCGTCGATGGAGGCCTCGGTGAGAGACGCCATCCGTCAGCGCATCGACCACCTGGCGCCGGCGATCGGCTACGCGTCTCCGGCGTGCGGCGGCGACATCCTGTTTCTCGAGGCGCTCCTGGACACGTCGGCCGAAGCGCATGTGGTGCTGCCGTACGAACGCGAACGCTTTCGCGCGGACAGCGTGGACCTCGGATCCGTCGTCCAGCCGCAGTACTGGAACAGCTGGAACGATCGCTTCAACCGCGTCCTCGACGAGGCCACGGAGGTGGTGACGGCGTCGGAGCAGCCGCTGGGATCCGGCGCCGCATCGTTCGAGTACGGCTTCCGGTGGCTGGATGGCGCGGCGGCAGTGAAAGCCGACGAGCTGGAGACAGAGTTGGTCGCGCTGGCGCTGTGGGACGGACTGCCCGGCGACGGACCCGGCGGGACGGCCGCGTCGATCGAACACTGGCGCCGCCTCGGCCGGCGGATTGAGATTGTCGATCTCCCGAGCGTAGCGTCCGACTTTAACCGGACTGGCATGACACCGGGTCCGGCTGAAGCCGGACACTACAGTCCGTCTGAAGAGTCCAGTGTCGTGTCCGCGTCTAGCCCGACCGACTTCGTCGTGTCCGACTTCAGCCGGACTGGCACGACACCGGGTCCGGCTAAAGCCGGACACTACAGTCCATCTGAAGAGTCCAGTGTCGTGTCCGCGTCTAGCCCGACCGACTTCGTCGTGTCCGGCTTCAACCGGACGGACCCGGTAGTGTCCGGCTTCAGCCGGACCCACCCACAATTCGAACCGCAGATCGTCGGGCTGCTGTTCGCCGACGTCCGCGGCTTCAGCGCGTTGAGCGACGATGAGATTCCGCTGTTCGTGGAGCGCGTGCTCGGTGCGATTGCCGACGAGTTATCGCGCGCGCCGCGGCCGCCGCTGATCGCGAATACCTGGGGCGACGGTCTGTATCTGGTATTCGACAGCATTCGCGAGACCGGCGAGTTCGCGCTGCAGCTCTGTGAGCGGATGCGTACCGCCGACTGGCGCGCGATGGGCTTCGAACACGATCTCGCACTGCGCATCGGCCTGCATGCCGGCCCGGCGTACGCCTTCCAGGATCCGGTCACCAGCCGGCCGAACTTCATCGGCGCGCACGTCAGTCGCGCCGCACGGATCGAGCCGATCACGCCGCCGGGCGAGGTCTACGCGAGCCAGGCGTTCGCGGCGCTGGCGCGATCGGAAGGCGCCCAGACGTTTTCGTGCGCCTACGTCGGCCAGACGCCGATGGCCAAACACTACGGGACCTTCCCGACCTACGTCATCCACCCGCGAACTCCGTAATCATCCCGCCAGCGCTTTTCCGACGATGCGCTGCGCGTCGGATTGAATCTGCGCGAGGTGATCCTTTCCGCGGAAGCTCTCCGCGTAGATTTTGTAAATCTCCTCGGTCCCCGACGGTCGCGCCGCAAACCATCCATTCTCGGTCACGACCTTGACGCCGCCGATCGGGCTGCCGTCGCCTGGCGCCCTGGTCAGCACCTGCCTGATCGGCTCGCCGGCCAGCTCGCCGCTGGATCGCCTCGGGCGACAGCTTCGAGAAGGCGGCTTTCTGTTCGCGCGTCGCGGGCGCGTCCACCCGCTCGTAAAACGAGTCGCCGCACTCGCGCGCCAGCTCCGCATAGATCTCGCCGGGGTCGCGGCCGGTCTTTGCCGTCATCTCCGCCGCCAGCAAGCGCGGCGACGATCCCGTCCTTGTCGGTGGTCCAGACGCTGCCGTCGCGCCGCAGAAACGTCGAGCCCGCGCTCTCTTCGCCGACGAAGCCAAGCCGCCCGGCGAGCAGGCCGTCCACGAACCATTTGAAGCCGACCGGCACCTCGTACACCGGATGATTCAGCTTTGCCGCCACGCGATCGATGACGCTGCTCGACACGACGGTCTTCCCGATCGCCGTTGACGCCGGCCACGACGGCCGGTTCGAGAACAGGTACTGCACGCACGCTGCGAGATAGTGATTCGGCGGCAGCAGACCGACGCTCTTCGTCACCACGCCGTGCCGATCGTGATCGGTGTCACAGGCGAACGCCACGTCGTATCGATCCTTCAACGCGATCAGCGATCGCATCGCGTAGGCAGACGAGGGATCCATCCGGATGCGGCCGTCCCAATCGACGTCCATGAACCGGAATGTCGGATCGACCAGGTCGTTGGTGACGGTCAGGTTCAGTTTGTAGCGCTCGGCAATCGCAGACCAGTAGTGCACGCCCGCGCCGCCCAGCGGATCGACCGCCAGCTCCAGGCCCGCCGCGCTCACCCGCTCGAGATCGACGACGGCGCCGAGCGATGCGACGTAGGCGTTGACGTAATCGTGGTCCTTGGTCGTGCTGGCACGCCGCGCCTTCTCGTACGAGGTACGGATCACCGCATCGAGGCCGCGCGTCGAGCATCGAGTTGGCGTCGGCTTCGATGATCCGCGTGACGTCGGTCCCCGCCGGTCCACCGTGCGGCGGGTTGTATTTGATGCCGCCGTCCTCGGGCGGATTGTGCGACGGCGTGATGACGATCCCGTCCGCGAGCCCGCTGGTGCGGCCGTGGTTGTACGACAGGATGGCGTGCGAAATCACCGGCGTCGGCGTGTAGTCGTCGTGCGCCGCGATTCGTGCTTCGACATCATTGGCCGCGAGCACCTCGAGCGTGGTGCGAAACGCCGGTTCGGACAATGCGTGAGTATCGATGCCGAGAAACAGCGGTCCGTCGATGTGCTGTTCACGCCGGTAGTGGCAGACGGCCTGGGCGATGGCGAGGATATGCGCTTCGTTGAAGCTGCGATGGAGCGACGAGCCGCGGTGACCCGACGTCCCGAAGCTGACTCGCTGCTCGGGTACCGACGGATCAGGCCGATCGGTGAAGTATGCCGCGACGAGACGCGGAACATCGACGAGCAGCGAAGGCGGAGCGGCCTTTCCGGCGAGCGGGCTGATCAAGACGAATCCTTTCGGTCATCGGACGAGCGGCTCCGGCCGCATGCCGCGCATCACCGAGGGCAGGGAGGAATTGCCCTCGTGGCAGGCGTATTCGAACATCCGGTCTTCTGTCCGAGACATCTCGCTTTCGCCCGACCAGGCGCGAACGAACGACTCGGGATCGTCAATCGTGAACTGATACCTGAGCGAGTCGGGACCATTGAGGCTGAGCCGCTCGACGATGTGCAGTCGCGGGCCCGAGCCGCGGACGGTGGTCTTGTCGGTGAAGTTGGTGGTGTCGATGACCAGCGCGTCGCGCTCCCAGTGTCCGATCGAGTTTCCTGCCCATTGGCCGACGCCGGCAGGGAGATGCGGCCGGCCATCGAGCGGGATGATCCGCGCGTCGTGAATCATCTCGCTCAGGATCACGACGTAGTCGCGCGTCTCCACGATCTGGACGTTGTTGTTGTAGAACACCGGCAGCATCGGCGGCGCGGACGCGTTCGCCATGATGATGCAGCGCTCCGTGTTGGGAAAGTTCTCCGGATTTTCGGCGTAGTGCGTCTTGAGCCGGTCGGTCTGCTCACTGAGCCGGCGCTGCGCAGCGGGCGTGAGTGCGGGGACGTGCCCGTCCGGCGGCTCCGTGATCAGCGACGTGCGGTTGCCGCGCAGCAGATGGCCAGGCGTGTAGGTGTCGAGGTCGCCGGCGGCCTTCAGCTCGAACACCGGATCGACGGGGCTGATCGCGGCGGTACGATCCAATTGATAGCGCTGCTCGTACTCACGGGCCTCGACATCGGTCAGCGTCGCCTTGTCGCCGAACGCCCGTGGACGCTCGAGCGGTGTGGCCGTGTCGTTCAGCCACATGCCCTGCAGATCGGGGTGGTCGCGCACGGTCGGCGTTTTTCGCTGCGCCGAGGCCTGCGGTCCCGCAAGGCAGAAGACGCCGGCTGCAACCAGAACCGCGATCGCCGACCTCGGCAAAGCCGCGAATGGCGACGTGGAAGCCATCTCCCGCTAGGTTATACCGTCGCGCACCGCCCGACTACGGCAAGCGTGCGAGTCCCGCCTGCGCGCATTCGTTGACGACGGTGAGGTAGCGCTGCACGGCGTCGGTGCCGATCACGTACGGATTCGGTTCGCCCGGCTTGCGACGCTCGACCGCCGGCAGCTTGGTTTTGGATCCGTCGAAGATCAGGTGATTGGAAATCAATACGTCGGCGCCGGCCTTCGCGGCGATCTCCTTGAACCGGAGCGCGGACGCGCTGTAGGTCTCGAACCAGAAGCGCGCCGGATGCTCGGGCGTGATGTACGCGCCGGGGTTCGCCATCCAGTTGAACGCGGTGCCGCCCCAGTGCGCGGCGACGTGCGGCGTGCCGTGATCGGTCACCGGAATCAGCGTCGACAGCGTGCCCAGCGTATGCCCCGGCGTGTTGTACATCGTCAACGTGGTGTCGCCGAGCGTCAGCTTCTGGCCGTCGGTCGCGACCATGTCGCGGCGTGGTTTGGTGCCGTTGCTCTTGTCGAGCAGGTCCCAGTCCGCGGCGCCAAGCAGCACGTGCGCGTTGAAACGATCCTGAAGATACTTCGCGCCGCCCGAGTGATCGCCGTGTCCGTGGCTGATGATGACGTACTTGATCGTCGCCGGATCGAGGCCGAGTTTTTTCAGCCCGCCCGCGACTTCGTCGTCCACCGAGTAATCGAAGATCGAATCGATCAGGATGATGCCGGCCGAGGTGGTGACCGCCCATACCGAATACTCGGTTTGACCGAGGAAGTAGAGGTTGTCGAACACCTTCACCGGATCCGCGTGCCATTCGGACCGTGGCGGCGGGCCCGGCGGACGGGGAGCAGCGGCGGGTCGCGGCGCCGCGGGAGGGGCGGCCTCGGTGCAGATGCGGTTGAACACCCCGGCGAAGTCGGCGCCGGCCGCGGCCTTCGCGGCAGCCAGGTGGGCGTCAACACGGCTACTATTCGATTGCGCCGTGGCGCCCGCGGATGCAAGTCCGCAGGCGAGGGCGACGGCTGGGGCCACTCGGGCGAGGCGCTTGGTCACGATGGACTCCTTGGTTCGCGCGCGTCGGGGCGCGCGAGGATTCTACCGCCTCGCGGTGTGAATCCCGCGAGTACGTTTGTTGCAGTGACAGGACGAGGAGGGTGGCGATGGACTGGGAAAAAGGCCGTGAAAGCGGCAACGTCGTCGAGGACGAGGGCGGCGGTGGCGGGTTCGGCGGTGGTGGCGGCGGGATGCAGTTCGGCGGCTTCCACATCGGCATCGGCGGCCTGATCGTCATCGTGGTCGTGAGCCTGCTCTTCGGTAAGAACCCGCTCGACATTCTCTCGCTGCTGAGTGGTGGCGGCGACGGAACCACGGTTCAGCAGGAGGCGCCGGCGCGCTCGGACCGGCCATCGACCGAGAACGACGAGCCGCACCGGTTCGTGCGGAGCATCCTCGGCAGCACCGAGGATGTGTGGACCGAATACTTCCAGGCCGGCAACCGGCGCTACGAGGACCCGAAACTGGTGCTGTTCAACGGCCGCGTCAGCACCGCGTGCGGCAACGCCTCCGAGGCGATGGGACCGTTCTACTGCCCCGGCGATCGGCTGGTGTATCTCGATCTGAGCTTCTTCCACGAGATGGACACGAAATTTCACGCGACCGGCGATTTCGCGCGGGCCTATGTGATCGCGCACGAAGTCGGCCATCACGTGCAGAACCTGCTCGGCGTGATGCAGCAGGTCAACTCGCAGCGGCAGCGCGGCGCGGCGATGGAGGGCGCGAACGGCCTCTCGGTACGACTCGAACTGCAGGCCGACTGTTTTGCCGGCGTCTGGGGCAATCGCTCGCAGGCGCAACTCAACTGGATCAACGAGCAGGACATCGCCGCGGCGCTCAACGCCGCTTCGTCGGTCGGCGACGACACGCTGCAGAAGCAGGCGCGCGGCTACGTCGTGCCCGACTCGTTCACGCACGGTTCCGCAGCGCAGCGCCAGCAGTGGTTCAAGGCCGGCTTCGCGTCGGGTGACATCAAGAGCTGCGACACCTTTTCGGATCAGTCGCGATAGCCGGTTACCGATCCTGGCGCTCGTTTCCCGTATGGCGGCTGGGTCGGCGGCTTCGGCGGCGCGTTGACGCGGATCAGTGAAGACCACTCACAGAAGGCCGCTGAAGTAGACCGCCAGACCGAGGAAGATGACGCAAATCAGTGCGGTGTACGCCAGCAGACCGACGCGCGTGTCGAGCAATGCCTGCTCTGGAGCGGCCGGATCGTAGTGGACCTCGACGGTCGAACCGGCCGTAAACGGCACGAGCTCGATGCCGGCGCGCTCCTTCGTCGTCGATCTGATCGCGCCGAGGCGGACGCGCCGGCTGCAATATCCGCGGCCATCGACGCGGTATTCGTACTCGATCAGTGGACGATATGCGGTCACGGTCGTGCCTCGCTTCGCCCCGGCCGAAAGGCGAACCGTTTCCAACTCGCTTCGACTGATTCGACCCTGCGTGACTGGCCAGCCGCGCGCACGAGCGGCGTCGCGCAGGTTCGACGCGGTGATCGCGACCATGACGACTCCTGCGAGACCAAAGAAGATCGACGCCTGCGGTGAAGCGCCCTCTGGGAAATACCGCACGAGAACGGCCATGATCGGTTCCGCGTAGACGACGATCAGTGCAAGGAGAATAGCGATCGACCCAAGAATTAGCAGCGCGGGAGCGGCGCTCGTTCCGGCGCGATCGGGAGCGTCCTGGTGCGTCACGGTTCGATGACAGAATATATCCGGGAGCGATGGAATGGCTTCACCCACATGCAAGGTGATTCGGGCAGGTGACAGTTACGTCGGCCGCCAGGGCTTCACCTATGTCTGCGGCCTGACCGGTGCGACCGCAGGCTCACGTGCGCTCTGCATGACCGCTTTGACGCTGCCTGACGGTGCGCGCGCGAAAACGCATTTGCATCAAGCGATCGAGACGGCCGTGTACGTCCTCGAGGGTGAGGCCGAGATGTACTTCGGCGAGCGCCTCGAGCACCTGGTCCACGCGAAGGCCGGCGAATACATCTACATTCCCGCGGACATGCCGCACCTGGTTCTCAATCGGTCGGGAGCGCCGTGCCGGGCGGTCGTCGCTCACTCCGCTGAAGACGACCAGGCGGGGATCGTGCTGCTTCCGGAGCTGGATGCTCTCGTCTAGCAGGAGAAACTGGGGCGGACCACGACGTTTGAACGCAGAGCACGCAGAGCTCGCAGAGATTTCAGGCAGAACAGAGGAAGCTCGGCGATTTCGGCGTTATCGTTTGAGCCGGGCATCACGCTGTCATAGGGCAGGAAAGGCGAATTCGTCATGGCGAAGACATGGTTCATCACCGGTGCGTCTCGAGGTTTTGGTTATCTCTGGGCTGAAGCGGCGCTCGAGCGCGGCGATCGTGTGGCAGCGACCGCGCGGCGCGTCGAAACGCTGGACGGTCTGGTGCGACGGTTCGGCGACGCGATTCTACCGATCACCCTCGACGTGACCGATCGTCGCGCCTGTCTTGCGGCTGTGCAGCAGGCGCACACCGCCTTCGGCCGCCTCGACATCCTCGTCAATAATGCCGGCTACGGGCAATTCGGCGCGATCGAAGAGCTGTCGGAGGCGGAAGCGCGCGACCAGATCGAAACCAATCTGTTCGGAGCGTTGTGGATCACGCAGGCGGCGTTGCCGATCATGCGTGCGCAGCGGGCCGGCCGCATCCTGCAGGTGTCGAGCATCGGCGGCGTGGCGGCGTTCCCGAACATCGGGATCTACCATGCGTCGAAATGGGGGCTCGAAGGTTTCAGCGAAGCGTTGTCGTACGAAGTCGCCGAGTTCGGCATCAAGGTGACGCTGGTGGAACCGAGCGGCTTTTCGACCGACTGGGCTGGATCATCGGCGAAGCAGGCGACGCCGATCGCCGCCTACGCGCCGGCGCATGCGGCGATGGTCGAACGCCGCAAACAGTTCACGCCTGGAGATCCGAAGGGCACGGTGAAAGCCATCCTCAAGCTCGTGGACTCCGACGACCCGCCGCTGCGGCTGCTGCTCGGCAGTGCCGCCGTCCAGATTGCGACGCTGCTGTATCCGCGGAAGCTGGCGACGTGGAAGGCGTGGGAGGACGTCTCGAACGACGCGGACAAGGAATAGGGTTACGCGCGACGCTGCCGAAGCACTTCATACACGGCGATGCCGACGCTGGTCGACAAGTTCAGCGAGCGCACGCGCGGCGACATCATCGGCATGCCGACGAAGCGATCGCGATAGCGTTCGTGCAGGTCGGCCGGGAGTCCGCCGGTTTCGCGACCGAAGATCAATACAACGCCGCCGGATCCGGTGAGGTCCGCGTCCCACAGCGCCTTCTCGGCTCTTGTCGAGAAGAAGACGGGCGTGCCCAGAGTCGGGAGCGCGCGTTCCAAGGCGTCCCAGTCGGGCCAGACTCGGAGATCGACGTGTTCCCAGTAATCGAGTCCGGCGCGTTTGACCTGGCGGTCGTCGAGGGAAAAACCCAGGGGCTCGACCAGGTGCAGGGTCGCGCCCACCGCCAGACAGGTTCGGCCGGCGTTGCCGGTGTTCCAGTGGATTTCAGGATGTACGAGCACGACGTGAATCGGGGCGGAAGGCGTCAGGCTCATCTCGTCCATCGACCTGGCGAGGTGTCTGCGGTCGGAGTCGCATCGGCGAAATGCGGCATCACGTCCTCCGCGAACGTTCGCATGGATTCCATGACCACCGCGTGCGGCACCGTGCCCATCTGCATGACGAGAATCAACTCGTCCACCCCGGCCCGCTCGAACCTCGACACGGTCTCGCGGGCCGAGACCGGATCGCCGATCACCGAGGCGAGCGTCGCATCCGCTTTCGAACGCGCCGCCATCGCATCGTTCACGTCGGCCGCGGACACCGGACCCCGGGAGAGATCCTGCGCGCCGACGGTTCGCACGGTCGAGAAAAAATATGCCGCGAGACCCTCGGCGAAGAAGCGGCTGCCGCGCAGCCCGATCTCGCACGCCCGTCGATCGTCGCGCAGGACCAGCGCCGTCGGCGTGCAGCAGAAGGTGCTGGTCTGGCGATGGACCGGGACGGTCGAGCGGCCGAGCGCGGATCGGTAACTGTCGACCTTCTGGCGGAGGTAGGCGTCGCTGCCGGCGGAAAAATTCAGCGATCCGAGTCCGAGCTCGCCCGCGGTGACGACCGATTCCGGCCGCGTGCAGGCCGCGAACATCGGCGGATGTGGCTTCTGGACCGGCTTGGGAATAATCGGCGTCGGCGGGACGTGATAGTGCGCCCCGTTCCACTCGAAGACCTCCGAGCGCCACATCCGCGGAATCATGTCCAGCGCTTCGCGCCATTGGCCGTCGAGCTCGGCGCGGTCGATTTCGAAGGCCTGCTGTTCGACGAGCGAGGTGCTCTTCCCCGATCCCCAGCTCACGCGTCCGCCGGACAGAATGTCGAGCGTCGCCACGCGCTCGGCGATCCGAATCGGATGGTTATAGCGGTGCGGCGTCAAGGTGACGGCGTGGCCCAGCCGGATGTGTTGCGTGCGCGCCGCGATGTACGCGAGCACGACTTCCGGGGCTGAACAGTGCGAGTACTCGTACAGTCCGTGATGCTCGACCGCCCAGAGGCAGTGATATCCGAGCTCGTCGGCGAGCGCCGCCTGTTCGACGCAATCGAGAAAAGCCTGGCGTTCGGACGCCGGCGTCGGAGACTCGATCTGCAGTTCGATCAGCAGCGAAAATTTCATCGCACCTCTCTACGGTTCGCCGTACATGCCCCGATACTCCGCTGGCAGCGCCGCCGCAATCGCGCGCATCACGGCGTCGGTGTAGTCCCGCAGATCCTGACCGCTCCCGGCGGCCGCGAACACGAGCGGGGAGCCGAAACGAACGTGGATCGGCGCACGGCGCAGCCGCCGCCAGGATTGACCGAGCCGCTCCTGGCCCCAGGCCGCCATCGGCACCACCGGCGCTCCGGACTGCGCCGCCAGATAGCCGACCCCGGTGCGTCCCTGGCTGAGACCGCCGGCGCTTCTCCGCCCTTCCGGCCCGAGCGCCACCATGCCTCCGGCCCGCAGCACCGCGAGCGCGCGATCGAGCGCGTCGGCGTCTCCTTCACCACGCTTCACGTAAATGGTGCGGCCGACGTCGGACAGCAGCCAGTCGACGATTCGCCACCGGCGCAGGTCGTCCTTCGCGAGCATGATCGCTGGACGCTGCAGAATCGCGAACGCCAGCGGCACGTCCATCATGCTGAGATGATTCACGGCGAGAATCGCCGCGCCGCGCGGCGGCACGCGATCGATGCCTTCAACCGTGAGTCGCGTCGCCGCACGAAGAACGGCGGTGATTCCAAATCGCGCGATCCGCTGGGTGGCGGACCACTGCGGACGCTCCAGGTGGTCGGCATCGCCCGCTGAACGCCTTCGCTCGGCGGTGGCCGCACGCGATGCGGTCGCCGCCGTGATCTCTGCCGTCGACATGTTGCCCGAAGTGGCCGGCGCGTCTGCCGGGATCGGAGGCGGCGGCAGCGCGCCGGACGCGGGGTCTGCCATGGCCGTGATCGTCGGCGCCGGCGGTTCGATCGCAGCTTCGGCTTCCTGCGCGGGCGGCGCCTTCGAAGGCGCCGGCGCCGGCACGGCGTAATGCTGCTCGATCGCGATCGCGGCGAGGCTGTTCAGCGTCATGCCCTGCAGCAGTTTGACGACCGGGATTTCCAGGCCAAGGTCCATCCGCAGCGTGGTCATCAACTCGACGGCAATCAGCGAGTCGAGGCCGCATTCGGTGAGCGGTGTGTCGGGTTGAATCCGGCCGGGCGACGTGCCGAGCACGCGCGAGATGGCCTGACGCAGATACTCATCGACCCGCTGGCGACGCGTTTCGGGATCCGACAAATCGACGATCGTCCGCGTCTCGCGTGCTCCGCCGCCGGCACGGCTCTCTGCCACCTCCAGGGAAAACTGCCGGAAGTGGGGCGACGCCGCTGTGAACGGCACCGCCGCGCTCCAGGCCGCCCAGTCGATTCTCGCGGCCACCACCGCTCCGCGCCGCTGATCGAGCGCGGCTTCGAAGACGTCGAGCGCTTGAGCGGCAGAGAAGGCGCGATATCCCTGACGGACGATGTAGTCGAACAGTTCGGGCCGGCTGGCGACGTACCCGACCTCTGAAAGCAGGCCCCACGCGATGCTGAGGCTGTGCCGGCCGCTCGCGCGACGGTATTCGGCGAGCGCGTCGAGATACGCATTCGCCGCCGCGTAACTGGCCTGCATCGGATTGCCGAACAATGCGGCGATCGACGAGAACAGCACGAAGAAGTCCAGCGTGTCCGCGGCGGTCTGCGTGTGCAGGTTCCACGCGCCAGCCATTTTCGGCGTCAGCACACGTTCGAAGCGCGACCACTCCATCTGGTCGAGCGGTTGATCGTCCAGCACCATCGCGGCGTGCACGACGCCGCGCAGCGGCGGCATCTCGCGGCGCACTCGATCCAGCAGTCGACCCACATCCGCGGCGATCGACACGTCACCCTGCATCACCTCGATGCGCGTGCCACCCTCGCGCAGCCGCGCCAGCCGCTCCTCGACCTGCGCGCCCGGCGGCTGGCGGCCGACGAGGAGCAGCGCGCCGGCGCCGCCGCTCGCCATGCGCTCCGCTGCGGCGAGGCCGAAGCCGCCGAGTCCACCGGTGATGACGTAGGTCGCGTCCGGTTTGAACCGCGCGGCCGGCTCGCGTGAGCTCTGTACCTGGACCTCGGATCCGGCGATTGAAACCAGAATCTTGCCGGTGTGGCGCGCCTGAACCATGAAGCGCATCGCCTCTTCGAGCTCCACGATCGGCCAGGTTCGCGACGGCAGCGGCCGCAGTCGCCCGCGGTCGAACTGATCGGCCACTTCGTCCAGCAGCACTTCGACCAGGTCGGGCCGCTCGACGCACATGCGGTCCAGGTCGATCGCGTGAAGCGAGAGATTCTTTCGAAACGGCAGCAGGCCGAGCTTTGCGTCCTGATAAATATCGCGCTTTCCGATCTCCAGAAACCGGCCGAACGGACGAAGCACCGACAGGCTCGCCGTCAACGCCGCGCCGGCCAGCGAATTCAGCACGACGTCGACGCCTTCTCCGGCGGTGATCTGCATGATCCGCCCGGCGAATTCGAGCGATCGCGAATCCATCACATGATCGACGCCAAGCGACTCGAGATACGCGCGCTTCTCCGCGCTGCCCGCGGTCGCGAAGATCTCCGCGCCGGCATTCCTGGCGAGCTGAATCGCGGCCTGTCCGACCCCGCCAGCCGCGCTGTGAATCAGGACGCGCTCGCCCGGTTGCAAACGGGCGAGGTGGTTCAACGCGTAGTGTGCCGTGACGAACACGCACGGCACGCCCGCCGCCTGCTCGAAGTCCAGTTGCACCGGCTTCCGGGTCAGCAGAGACTGCGAGGTGATTCCGCTGGACCCGAACGCGCCGGGCACGATGCCCATGACTTCGTCGCCTGGCGCGAACCGTCGCACCCCGCTTCCGCACGAGACGATGGTGCCGGCGGCGTCAAGCCCGAGCTGACGCGATCCGAACGTGGTTTCCTGTTCGAGGCCGGGAATGGTTCCCATTGCGAGCATGACGTCGCGGAAATTGATGGACGCCGCGGCGATGCGAACGGTCACCTCTTCGACGGCCGGGGCGCCCGAGTCGCGCGGCCGGAACTCCAGCGTCTGGAGCGCGCCGGGCGTGCCGACGTGGGTGTGCCACTCCTCGCCCGCCCGAGATGGCCGCGTTTCAGTGGCTCGGGCGCCGCCGGGCTGGACGCGACGCAGCCGTCGCACACATCGCACGCCGTCGCGAAACGCGATCTCCTCCTCCTCGCCGCCGTTCAGTACTTCGCGGACGAGCGCGTCAACCGCCTCATCGTCGCACGCCGGAGCGATGTCGATCAGACGACAGCGCAGTTCGGGATGCTCCCGCATGACGACACGGCCAAGTCCCCATAGCGAAGATTGTCCCAGCGCCGAGGAATCCGGCGAGACGGTCTGTGCGCCGGCGGTGACGAGCCAGGTGCCGAAGCGTCGCGGAATTCCGGCGAGTGCCTGGATGGCCGCGAGCGCCGACCCGCAACCGATCTGCTGCGACGCCAGCAGGTCCCCGGCGGTGCATGCCGGGGGAACGTCGAGGGCTGCGAGATGAATCACGCCCTGGATACTCTGTCGGTCGGCCGCGTCGAGATCGAATCGATCGCCGCGACCGATGACGGTGCAGCCGGCTCCCGCGCGGGTGAGGCGCTCCGACACTCGCCGCGCCACGCCCCGCTCGTCCGAAACAATCAACCACCGACCCGCACCGGTGAGACCGGCTTCGATGCGCGGCGCCTGCGCCACGATCACGCTCTGCGCGGCCTCGCCCGTATGCCGCGAGTCGCTCACCGACTCGACCGACTCAAAACCCGCGTGTTCGAGCAGAGCTTCCCAGCGCTTGCTGTCCATGAGCGCGTGCGCCGGTCGAATGTCGCGGTCGCGAAACTGCCACCAGGCGTCAGTGAGGCCGAACACGACGTCGAGCCACGCCGGCTGCACGGTGATTTCGAGCAGCACCAGGAATCCGCCCGGCTTGAGCAACGTCTTGATGCGCTGCAGCGCGTCCGCAAGCGCCGGCATCGCGTGCACGACGTTGGCGGCGAGCACGACGTCGAAGCGACCGCGGAGCTCGCGGTGATCGCCGGTCTCGAGATCGAACGTGGTCGTGGAGACGAACGGAACAGACGCGAACCGCGTCTTCGCCGCGTCCAGAAACCGCCGCGACACGTCGCTGAAGACGTACGCTTCCGGCGCGCGGGTCAGCAGCGGCAGGACCGCGGCGGTCGTACCGCCGGTTCCCGCGCCGATCTCCAGAATCCGGACCGGCTGGTCATCCGCCTGCCCGACGATCGACGAGACGACGCGGGCGGCGAGGGTGTTGTAGAACGCCGACGCCGGCGCCTCGCGGTAGAAGGCGTCGATCAGCGCGAAGCCTTCGTCTGCAAAGAGCACCTCCTGCGCGGTGCGGGCGCCGCTCAGGTTTCCAGCCAGGCTCTGACCGCAGCGATCGATCAGGTCGAGGTGGATGCGATAGTCCGGCCACGCGGCCCGGCACTCACGCGACAGCGCCGCCGGCTCACGTTCGAGCCGCGCCTCTTCGGCCACGACATACCCGTCAGGATGCCGCTGCAACGCCCCGGAGGTTTCGAGAATGCTCAGCAGGCGATCGGCGAAGGGACGACGGGCCGGAGGTATGAGCTGGTCGATCGACGAGATCGCGATCGCGTCTCCAGCGCTCAGCCTCAGCCCCAGCTCCTCGAAGGCACAGACGATGTAGGCGCGAGCCACGCGATCGAGCGCCGGCTCGATCTCGCCGTAGTAGCGTGGCCAGCCGGACGTGTCGGCGAGAACATCGGCCTCCTGCCTGAGCCGCGCCGCATCCACCCCCGCGCGCGTGGTCGCGGCAGCCTCGCCGATCGGCGCCGCCGGTTCCCAGCGATCCTCGTAGAGCCAATCGTCGATCGACTCGGACGCGGCAACCGCGCCGTCTTCGACGATCTGGCAGCGCAGCCCGCGAACCGAAATCAGCACGGCGCCGTCATCACGCGCGATCGTCACGTCGCCCGTGATGTGATGTGGGTCTCTTGCGATCACTCTGGCGTGACTCCACAGTTCGCCCGTGACCGCCTCGCGGTAGTCCACTTCTTCTACGCCCACCGGCAGGAACAGCCGCGAGCCGCTGCCGGTATCGCCTGAGGAGGCGGCGCCGATCAGCACCTGCAACGCGGCGTCGAACAGCGTCGGATGACAGAGGTACCCGTCGGCGGACGTCAGCGTCCCCGCCAGTGCGATTCTCGCGATGGCTTCGTCGCGGCCGATGGCGATGTCCTGAATGCCGCGAAACGCCGGACCGTAGATCAGGCCTCTCGCTTCGAGCTGGGCGTAGTAGGCCGCGCTCGGAACGTGCCCGGTGCAGGCCGCGCGAATCGCCGGAAGGTCGATCGCGGCGACCGCCGAGGCCGCGCCCGCGGCCGTCTGGCCGTGCGCGTGCAACGTCCACTGACCGGCCTCCGACCGACTCTGCACCTCGAATCGGCCGTCGCGATCGACGGCGATCTGCGTCCGGCGGCGCTGCCCGGCGGCGCCAAAGAGCGGTGACACGAACGACACATCGCGAAGGACAACGGCGGGCCCGGGCCGCAGTTGCGCGGTCGCCGCCGCGGCCATTTCCAGATAGCCGACACCGGGGAATACCACCGTCCCCTGGACCAGATGATCGTCGAGGTAGCGGACGCCTTCGTGCGCGGTCGCGCCCTCCCATGTCGGCGTCGCCGTTTCGAGGCGCCGCCCAAGCAGCGGATGCGCTCCGGCAGTCGCGTCTTCGGCGTCGATCGAGGAATCCGGCGCCGCCTCGAACCAGTGCCGTTCGCGCTCCCACGGATAGGAAGGAAGGGTGACGCGGTTCCAGCCGCCACGAAAAACCGCCGCCCAGTCCACGGGATAGCCCTCGACATGCAATCCCCCCGCAGCGCTCAACATCATCGTCCGTTCGTTCTCGTTGCGGCGGAGAGTCGGCAGGACCGTTCCCTTCAGGCCCGCCGCCGCCAGAGATTCGGACATCGATGTCGCGAGCACCGGGTGCGGACCGATTTCCAGAAACGTTCCGTAGCCGGAGGACGCCAGACTCACCATGGCATCGGCGAAGCGGACCGGCTCTCTGACGTTGCGCCACCAGTAGCCGGCGCCAAGGTCATGACCGTCGATCCAGTCGCCGGTGACGCTGGAGACGATCGGGATCGCGCCGTCGACGGGCCGCAAGGCGGCGAGCGCATCGAGCAGGTCGCGTTCGATCACGTCCATGTGGGCGCTGTGATACGCGATCGGAAACGGAATAATTCGCGAGAACACCTGATCGCGCTGCAGACGTTCGTGCAGCGCGAGGATCGCGGCCGTGTCGCCCGAGAGCGTGACCGAGGTCGGACTGTTCGCGGCTCCCAGCGACAGGCGGCCGCCGCTCTCGTCGATCAAGCGCAGGGCGGCTGCTTCGGAAACAGCGACCGCGATCATCTTTCCCGGGCGTCCGCGGGCCTGCAGCCGGCTGCGATGCCACGCCAGCTCGACGCAGGCTTCGAGCGTCAGGGATCCAGACACGAATGCCGCCGCCATCTCGCCGGCGCTGTGGCCGAGCACGGCGCCGGGCACGATGCCGATGCTGCGCAACCACTCCGCGAGCGCCGCCTGCAGGGCAAACCCCGTGACCTGCGCGAGGTCCGGTTCGCTCAGGCGCGAGACCGCCTCGTCTGCCTCGAACTCCGCCATCAGCGACCAGCCGGCTTCCCGCGGAAGCGCGGCAGCGCATCGTTCGATGGTGTCCCGGAAGACGGGTTCGTCGCGAAGCAGCTGGCGGCCCATCGCCCACCACTGGGGGCCCATGCCCGAGAACACGAAGGCCAGCGGCGGCGGGCCGCCCGCCGGCACGATCGCGCTGGCCAGCCCGGCGCGGCGCTCCGCCATGTCGAAGGCGTCCAGACCGTCGAGTACGTCCGCACGCGTACCGACGATCGACACGCGGTGCGGAAGGTGCGTTCGTGTCAGCGCGGCGCTGGCGCAGAGATCGCGCAGCGGCGTGTCACGGTTCAGCAGATCGAGGTACCGGCGCGCCAGGGAGCGGCACGCCGCCGGCGATTTCGCCGACAGCACCAGCGCCTCGACGCGCTCGTCCCGATCGCGCGCCGGCGCCAGAGCCGCGCCGTTTTCCTGCCGGTATTCCTGCAGGATCGCGTGTGCGTTGGCGCCGCCGAAGCCGAACCCGTTGACGCCCGCCGTGGCCGGACGGCCGGTCTCGGGCCACGGCTCGAGCGCCGTCACCACGCGCAGCCGCAGACTGTGGAAATCGATCGCCGGGTTCGGCGCCTCGAAGTGCAGCGACGCGGGAAGGGCGCGATGCCGAATCGCCAGCGCGGTCTTGATCAGGCCGGCCATGCCCGAGGCCGCTTCGAGGTGCCCGATGTTGGTCTTGACCGAGCCGATCGGACAGGATCGGCCCGCTGGAAGCGCTTCCGAGAACACGGCGCCCAGGGCCGCCGCCTCGATCGGATCGCCGACCGGCGTGCCGGTTCCGTGAGCTTCCACGTAGTCGATGTGACCGGCGTCGAGTCCGGCGCGCGTCAGTGCCGTGCGCAGCATGGCTTCCTGCGCCGCGGCGCTGGGAACGGTCATGCCGTTGGTATGGCCGTCCTGGTTGATCGCGGTGCCGCGGATCACGGCGTAGATCGGATCCCGGTTGGCGATCGCGGCGGACAGCGGACGCAGCAGCACGACGCCGCCGCCCTCGCTGCGGACGTAGCCGTTGGCGCCGGCGTCGAACGCGCGACACTGACCGTCCGGCGACAGCATGGACGCCTTGGCGAACCCGATGGTCGGCTCCGGCGTCAGCTGCAGCTGCACGCCGCCGACCAGCGCCACCTCGCACTCGCCCGACCGCAGGCTTTGACACGCGAGGTGCACCGCCGTCAGCGACGAGGAGCAGGCGGTGTCGACGATCAGGCTCGGTCCGCGGAAGTCGAAGGCGTGCGAAATGCGATTGGCGGCCAGGCTCGTGGCGGTGCCGCTGTTGGTGTGGCTGCCGATCAGGTGGCGGTGGCCGGGATAGGTCTGCACGTCTCCGTAGTCGTGCGTGGAGATGCCGACGAAGACGCCGGTCGCCGTACCGGCAAGGGCGTCCGCGCCGATACCGGCGTCCTCCATCGCTTCCCACGCCAGTTCCAGAAGCAGGCGCTGCTGCGGATCGATGTGTTTGGCCTCGCGCGGCGACATCCCGAAAAATCCGGCGTCGAATCGATCGACGTGATCGATGAAGCCGCCCCGCCGAGTGTTCATCCGGCCCGGCGCAGCGGCGTCGCGGCTGAAGACGCGGTTTACGTCGAAGCGTTCGGCCGGAATCTCCCGGATCGCGTCGACGCCGTCGCAGAGCAGCCGCCACAAGGCGGCCGGCGAATCGGCCCCCGGAAATCGGCATGCGATACCGACGATGGCGAAGGATTCGGCGGAGGTCATGGACAGCGAATCACGGGAGCAGGGCCGGGTCGGGGCGCAGCGGCCACGCCGCGAGGCGCTCCAGCGCGTGGCGATAGCCGGATTCGACGACCCGATCGATCGCGTCGAAGCTGCCCATGCCGACGCCGTCGAGCGGGGGCTCCAGCAGCAGGTCGCTCAACCGGGCCTTTTCCTGGCCGTCGCGCACGCTGCTGACGAAAACGGTTCTGGACAGGATCTGGGCGATGTTGGGGAACGACCGCAGCAGCGGGTCGGGCCGCAGCGCCCGCCAGAGATGCGGCCAACCCGACATGTGCGCCTCGAGCGGCGCGTCACTGGTCAGGTCGACGGTCGGGGTCACGTTGACGGCAATCACGGCGCCGCTGCATCGCAGCCGCATCACGTCGACCGGAAGATTGTTGAGGAGTCCGCCGTCGACCAGCAGGCTTCCGTCGGACGAAATCGGCGGCGCCAGGCCCGGTATCGAGCAACTGGCCCGCGTCCACAGCCACAGCGGTCCGCGATCGTGCACCCGCGCGTACGCGTGGGTCAGATCCGACGTGATGCAGAAGAAGCGGACGGCCAGATCCTCGATCTGCCGATCGCCGAACATCGCGGTCAGCCGGCGCACGGTCGACGCGCCCTTGCGCAGCGCGATGCTGGGCACCGTGTAATCCGAGAAATCCGATCCCGAAAAGGCGCGGCGGTTCAGCTCGATCATCGCGTCGGCGTCGTAGCCGGCGGCGAATTGCGCGGCGATGATCGCGCCCATGCTGCTCCCGCCCACCACGTCGACCGGCACGTGCATCTCGTGGAGCGCCTTGATGACGCCGATGTGCGCGAAGCCGCGCGCGCCGCCGCCGCTCAGCACCAGACCGTTGGCGGCGCCGGTCACGAACCGCGCCAGGCGTTGATAGTCGGCGCGGTCCCCCAGGCGCAGGTGATGATGTCCGCCTACGGAGCGATGGCGAAGCCAGTCGATCGTCGCCGACGGCGCCGGCGTATCGCGCACGAGCACGAGACCGATGGCGCCCGCCGGCCGCCCGGCCGCGACCGTCCGTTCGAGCGCATCCGGCGGCTGCGGACGGGCCGCGTCGCCGACCAGCAGCGCGAGGTCGGCCTGGCGCAGGCAGCGCGCCGTCCAGGGACCGGGCGACGGGTCGGCTTCGTAGATCACCACGGAGTGTTCCCGCTCGAGCGCGTCGCACAGCTCGAGGATGCGGCCGTCACCCTGGTCGCCGCGGCTGATCGCCGAGACGCCGTCACCCAGCTGGCGGTCGATTGCCGCGCTCGACAGGCGAGACGGCGTCGCGCCGAGGGTGGATAGGGCGTCGCAGAGGGATTGCGCGAATTCCCCGGGGAGCGGTTGTCCGCCGAGCGGCACCAGCGCCACCGTGCGGACCCTCGCCTGGATGCGCGGCTGCCTCGTCGTGCGCTTCAGTCGCTGACCGAGCAGGCGGGCGACGGCGACGCCGAGCGCCGCATCGTTTCCGAGGCAGCGCATGAACACGTCGCCGGGCACGCGAAGCAGTTCGGCATCCCGTACCACCTGAATCGTCGCCGACCGCGACTCGGCGAGCAGCACGCCCAGTTCGCCGACCAGCGAGCCCGGGCTGAGCAACCCGACCGTCCGCGTGTCGCCGCCGGGCTCCTTCAACAGCACGTGCAGCGTGCCCCGAACGACGACGAACAAGGCGTCGGACGGATCGCCTTCTTCGAAAAGGGTCGCGCCGCCGGCGAGCGACAGCCAGGTGGTGCCGGCACTCAGAGCCTCCAGCGTCGCCGGCTGGATTCCCGCAAAGAGTGGAATGGCGGTCAGGAACGGCAGCGGAGAGGTCATCTGATGGCCGAGGCTGTGGGCCGCTCCGATGGAGGAGGTGAGTGGCGCCCGGCAGGTTGTTGTACAACGAGAGGCGGTGGTTCGGAAGCACAAACCACAGACGCGTCGCCTGGAGTGCGTGGGACGAGGCGAATGAAAAGGTGTTGCCTATGGCAAATTGCCCGGCAGGACCGGGCGCAACTGTGGCGGAGGGAGAGGGATTCGAACCCCCGGAACCGTTTCCGGTTCAGTGGTTTTCAAGACCACCGCCATCGACCACTCGGCCATCCCTCCGCGTCGAAATTACGCCTGAATTCTACCGTTTTCCCGCATGGCCCCGCATCTCCGGCGGAGGTGTCACCGGAAGTGTTGATCCACGACGTATGCTAAGCGGACATCATGAGCGGCCTGGACGCCATTGGTCGGCATGCCTAAGCTGAGGCTCACATTCGTGGCGTTGATGTCGTGCGTGGCGGTTGGCGCACAGCGCACGCCGCCGCGGCATCCGGATCTGCAAGGCGCGTGGAACGGTGCAACACTGACGCCGTTGCAGCGGCCGGCGGAGTTCAAGGGACGCGCTACGTTCACGCCAGAGGAAGCAGCGGAATATCTGCGGACGGCGGCCGACCGCACCCGCCGTCGGCTGCCGACGGAAGCGGATCGCCTGCTTCAGGCCGACGTCGAGGAGGACGCCGTCGAAATCGAAGCGATGCCGCTCGACCGTCTGCGCACGTCGCTGATTGTCGATCCGGCCGACGGTCTGCTCCCGCCGCTCGTGCCGCAGGCGCAGGCCCGGATCGCGGGGCGGCCGAAGCGATCCTTTGACGACCCGGAAGGGTTCAACCTCGCCGAGCGCTGTCTCCTGGGCAACTTCGGCGCCGGCGGCTCCATGGCGTCGCCGCCGCTGTGGCCGAGCCCGGTGATTCCGGCGTACTTCCAGATCGTCCAGACCGACGCCTACGTCTTGATTGCCTCCGAGTGGATGCACGAGGCGCGGATCGTCCGCATGAACAGCACGCACCTGCCGACGACGATCCGGAAGTGGACGGGCGATTCGATCGGCTATTGGGATGGCGCGACGCTGGTCGTGGACACGACGAACATCCGTGCCGAGGTGCGCAACCTGGATTCGAGCGAGCGCCTCCATGTCATCGAGCGGTTCACCCGTGTCGATCGGCGCACGTTCCGTTACCGCGTGACAGTTGACGATCCCGACACCTGGGCGACGCCGTGGACGGCCGAGTGGTCCTTCCGCGCGCTGCAGGCGAGGATCTTTCCGGTCGAGTGCCACGAGGGGAATTACGCGATCGAGGGCATGCTCCGCGGCGCCCGCGCCGAAGAGCGGCAGCGCTAAGGCCGCGTGCGGCACTTCGGACCATCCGTCGAATTCGCGAAACCTCAGGTCGTACCGTCTCCTTGATGCGAGCGAAGGATCGGCCGTTGATCTCAACCTCGACGCGCAGTTTTCGCTGTACAGCACGCATGGCGGGACGCCACTCCGTCTCGCTCGTGAAGAACCCCTCACGCCGTTTCCGGCCGTGCTCGGATGTGTTAGCCTCTCTCTCGGCGGCGGCGGCGGATGACAGGTCGGGATTCATATCCTGGGGCGTGATTCCGCGTCCGAGTTTTGAGACCTCACAGAGTTCCATCCTGCCGTCGCCGCCATCCTTCACCGATGACCCGCATCTCTGATCTGCGCGACAACGACATGGTGACGCGCGCGCTCGGCGTTTCGGCCGAGTACCTCGCGTCGTACACCGGGGCGACCTCGCAAGCGGCGTTTTACACGCAGCTCAAAATCCCGAAACGAGGCCGTCGCCGCGCCGGTCAGTTCCGCGTGGTGCACAAAGCGCGTCACGATTGGCTGTCGAGCGCACACAAGATATTGGCGACGATGGTCACCGAAAGCACCTCGTTTGCCGACCACGTTCAGGGATTCGTCCAGAAGCGCTCCATCGTGACCAACGCGCGTCGCCATGTCGGCACCCGCCTGGTGTTGCATGCCGACATCCAGGGGTTTTTCGACGCGATCACCATGGACCAGGTGAAATTCGGATTCGTCTCGCTCGGGGCGCGCGACGAAATCGCCGACTCTCTGGCCCGCCTGTGCACGATCGACGGACGGCTGCGCCAGGGAACGCGTTGCGCGCCCGCGCTCGCCAATCTGGTGTGCGCTGAACTCGACAACGCGATGCTCACCCTCGCCGGGGGCTGCGGCGCGACCTACACGCGGTACGCCGACGATCTCAGCTTTTCTGGCGACGACGTTCCTGAATCGAATGCCATCATGGCGATCCTCAGACGGCACGGTTTCGAGCTTCGCGACGGGACCTGCTACGTCCAGCATCGCGGCCGAAAGCAGTTCGTCACCGGACTGCACGTCGGCGATGCGATGAAGCCGCGTGTACCGCGTCGCCTCAAGCGACGGCTGCGCCTCGTCCTGCACTTCGTGGAGAAATTCGGCACCGATGCGCACTTTTTCCGCCGGGCCACGCGTCCTGTCGTCAGCAGTCATCTGGGACTGGAAGGGATGCTGCGGTACGTCCAGTCGATTGAGCCGGACGTCGCGAAGAAGTTCAGAGAGCAGTTTCGGGTGGGCAGCAAGAAATCGTACGAGCTGCGCAAGGAACAGGGCGAGGAGTAGGCGGGCCGGCCTCAGCGGAGAGGGTTTCGATCGCGCGTATGGACCTCGTTGGTGGCGACATTCTTGACGAACAGCAGCCGCGTTCGCAGATGTTCGTAGAGGACGACGGCGTCCTCATCCTTCGGCAGCGCCAGATGGCGCGTCGCGACTGACGCAACGAACAGTGCAAAATCGGCGAGCACTCTGCTGCGGCGCTCTGTTGGCGGAGCCGAGCTCGATTGCCGGCAACACTCGCTGCTGCTCCGCGCTGACTTGCCTGGCGGCGATCGCGAGCGACGTCGGCAGATCGGCACGGTTTCCCTGCGCCGTGGCAATAAGACGGCTCTTCTTGCGCATCCGGTCGGCCAGCGGCTGAACGAGAAATCGACGTCTCACTTCTTCCGCCGGGACGTTACCCAGGCTCGCCCGCTCGCCAAAATATAAGTAACCCGAAAAGGGAATTGTCGCCAGCCGGTCGAGCAGCCGCGGCCTCAGGGCAGCGATGTCGAAGAGGGTCAAGAGATCGGCGGTTCGGGCCGTTCGCTTTGCCGCCTCCGGAGTGAGCGGATCGCGCACCGCGGACGTCCGCATGTCCTCCAGGGCCGCGACGAGCTCTTCCGGTTCGTCGGTGACGACGCAAGCGACGACAATGACACGCGCGCCCGGATCGTCGAGGCCGCATTCCGCGACGGCAAGCGTCGCCGGGCGCGGGCCCGCAATGGCTGCATCCGCCAGCTCCCCGGCCGGCTCCGGCCGGATGGAAGGCGCCGTCTGCGTACCGTCGCCAGGCAAGGCTGCCGCCGGCAGGGGTCGCACCGGCGGGCCCGACATCGAAATGATTGACGGAAGCAGCTGCGCAAGCCGCAGATACGGCCGCGCGGCGTCCCCCTTCTCCGCAAACTTGCAGATCTCGATGTGATTCGCCATCAGCGGGACGAGATCGGCGGTCGGTATTCCCGGGTCGGCGCTGGATTCCGTCACGACCTGTAGACCGCCGGTCGGCTGGGTCTCGTAGTAGACGCTGATCGCAATCGGGTTGGCATCGCGCCGCGATTCCACGTACTGGCGGAATCGGCTGTTCAGGTCCCTCAGCATGGACGCATCTCTTTGTAGTTCGTCCATGGTGGTGCTCTTGCGGCGACCGAACATCTTCGCGACGAACGCGCCGATGCCCGACGGCACACCGAGCATCGCCCCGGCACCCGCGCTCAGCACACTCTCCGTGAGCGCCTTCAGGAACTTGGCGAGTGCGGGAACATCGGATCCGGTATGCGGCGTCGCGAGAAACATGATGGCGCGCGTATTGTTCGCCAATGGCTTGTTGCGCGGCCGCGAGTCGCTCGCCGAGTCGAGAATCATCTTCTTGATGACCAGGCCGCCCAGGCTGTGACCGACAAAGATCATCGGACGGTCAACGCCGACGGGTTTGGTCAGCAGCAGGTCCGCGATGTTTATCGCGGTCTCCGACAGTGGCATCGAGCGCCCGATCCATTTACTGACTGTCGTGGGGTAACCGACGCTCCAGACGGCCACCTCGGGAAAATCGTCGGCAATCCATTGTGGCCAGCTGCACGGCGTCCCGTCGGCCGCCCTGGCGGTCCACGTGGTCAACGGGTCACCCATGAGGCCGTGCACGAAGACGACGTCGGCGCGGGGATCCGGCCTGGGTGTCGCGTGGCTGTGAATCGGCACCAACTGGGCCTGTCTCGGCATGTCAGTCTGATCAGGCCTTGGTTCCCGACACCATGAACGCGGTGAAGGCGTAGAGGAACGTGCCGTCCCGATCGGCCGCGGCGAGCGCCGTCCACCACCGGTTGGCGTCATCTCGCGAGAGGACGCCGGTGTCGTGCAGGCGCGCGACGTGTCCCCCGAGCAGCAGGGTCAGGAACTCGTAGGTCACGAACACGGTTTCGTTCTTCACAGCGACGTCGGTAATCCCGTGCGACTTGAAGAGGCGGGGCATCTCGCGGCCGATCCAGCCGTTCTTCATGCCGTCGCAGAAGGTCAGCGCGATCGTTCGCGTCGTCTGCTTGTACGGAGAGTCGCAGACCTGCGTCTCCCAGTCGAAATCGAACACGGAAATCCGCCCGCCTGGAGCGAGGACGCGGGCCATCTCCCCAATCGCGCGCGCGGCGTCCGGCACGTGCATGAGCATCCGTTCCGCGCGTACGCCGTCGAAGGTGCCGGTCTCGAAGCGCAAGGCCTGCGAGTCGCCGACCTCGAAGTCGACCGGCAATCGGCGCTCGAGAGCGCGACGCCGCGCTTCATCGATCATGCTGGTGCTGACGTCGACGCCGGTCACGCGCCCGCTGGCGCCGACCCGCTCGGCGATCTGGAACGCATCGTCGCCGAGACCGCACCCCAGATCGAGAACGCGGGAGCCGTTCCGCAACCGCAGGCCGTCAAGGATGACCTCCTTGCTCGTCGAGATACTCAGCAGCTGGTTGGCGGCGTCGAGGAATCGCATGAAGAACTGCGGATCCTTGCTGCTATCGACCGTCGTGAAGTCGGTGACCGTCTCGCTGGACACTTTGCCTGCTCCTGATGAGCCGCCAGCATAGCACTGGCGTATGCGGCCAACCTCACGAAGGCCGGCGCCGCTACTTGCCCAGTCGCTGGAAGCGATACTTGAAACACGCTCTCAACCAGGTGAGAGGGTCGCGCCAGAAGCTCACTTTCTTTCCTTCACTGAAAGATCGTGATGAATAGTTCACGGGAATTTCGAGCGGCCTGTAGCCGGCCCGAACCAGTTTGCCGACGAGCTCCCAGTCGAAATCAAAGCGATTCGACTCGAACGTCAGCCCGGAAATGCACTCACGGCGAAACACCTTGTACATCGTGAACGGATCGCGCAGTCGGGTGCCGTAGACGAGGTTGAAGAGCCCGGTGAAGAACAGGTGGCCGAAGTTCATGACTCGACTGACCATCGCCTGGTCTGCGAAGTGGCGCATTTTCCAGTTGCGGCCATCGATGCCGTGGCGAGCGCCGAGCACGAACGCTTTGCGGAACGTCCGCAGCGGCTCCAGCAGAATTTCGT
The DNA here is from genome assembly GCA_963711765.1 of uncultured Acidobacteriota bacterium. Classification (GTDB taxonomy): domain Bacteria; phylum Acidobacteriota; class Vicinamibacteria; order Vicinamibacterales; family CAVVIG01; genus CAVQFC01. The sequence continues at coordinate 1,048,597 of CAVQFC010000003.1, forward strand.
AGTCGTTCAGGTCGTACTCGAGATCCGCGTCCTGAATCAGCACGAAGTCGCCGGTCGCACGAGCCAGGCCCGCGCGTACTGCATGACCTTTCCCTCGTGGCCGGTCCTCGTAGACAACGGTGACGCCCGATGTGTGTTCGAACTTCTCGACCTCCTCCCGAGTCCCATCGGTGGAGCGGCTCTCGACGATCAGAAGTTCGATATCGACGCCGTCAATCACTTTGGCGACGAGCTGCCCCGCCACATCCGCAAACGTGCTCTTCTCGTTGTAAACGGGCATGACGACCGACAGCTTCGGCCGGCGACGGTCGATTGGGCCCGCCACGGACTTGCGGGCGAGAACATCGACGCCGCTCGCGACCAGCGTCATCCGCTGCTGCAGCATGGCTTCCGGCAATGCCGACTTCGCCACGCGTCCCAGCGGTGAGATGCCCGGCACCGGAAACCGCTCGAAGTGCGCGATGACGTAGCCCGGCGTCAGCGTTTTGCGACCTTTGTCACTCCGGATCGCCTCGAAGCCTGCGCGTACCAGAAGCGACTCCAGCGTCGTGCCGTCGAAGTAAAACAGGTGTTCGGCCTTGAACTCCATCCAGCGCTGGCGCATCAGCCTCGCCGACCAGCTGTCGAGCGACGGGATGGCGACGAACAACGTACCGCCCGGCTTCAGCAGCTCCCAGGCGCGGCTGACGACAGCCAGCGGATCACGCGTGTGCTCGATGACGTCGGCGAATACGCAGACATCGAATGTGTCTTCGCCGAGCAACGCGGTCTCGACGGTCCCCCTCAGGACAAGATCCTGGCCCAGCCGCAGGTTGGCGCGATCCACCGAAGCCTGCGCATACTCCACGCCGGTCACGTCATATCCGCGCTGGCGCGCCTCCATCAGCATGTCGCCAAGACCACTTCCGATCTCGAGCAGTCGACGGCCACGACGCGTCTGCGGCGTCCAGCCGCGGTAGGCCTCGACGCGATCGAGATAGCCTGCCGCCGTGGCGCGTTTGATCGCATGCACCTCTTCTTCGAAAGCATCGGTATCAGACTGCTGCGCCGAAGACGTGCCGAGGAAATAGGTGTCGGTGTAGATGGCTGCGAGTTGCGCGTCTGACGGCTGGGGATTTCGCATCAACAGCGAGCATCCGTCACAGCGGACGATCTGCGTGATCTCGTGGGTGAACTGGTAGACCAGATGATCGTGCCCGCACAGCGGACAGGCCTCCAGGTGCGGTTGATCGAGCGACGGCGCGGCAAGTGACATGTGGCCGGCGGTGGGATCACAATCGCTGCGGAATCAGATCCGGAATCCGGCGGCGGTCGCATCGTCGTAGAACATCTTCACGGTGTCGAGCGAGTAATCGCCGAGGTCCTTTCCCACCAGCGATAGCTTCTTCAGGATGTCGTTGGTGACGGTGATGATGTGGCAACCGATCTCGTGGGCCTGGAAGACATTGAGCAGTTCGCGAGGGCTCGCCCAAATCAGCTCCGCCTGCGGCTCGACCGACAGGATGTCGAGAGCCGCCTTCATGTGCGGGACGGGATCGCGGCCAGTGTCGGCAATCCGGCCGGCAAACACGGACACGTTCGAGGGTGCCCCTCCCTTGAGCGCGTCCACGACCGCCTGTACTTGTTCGAGCGTCATGATTGCGGTCACGTTCAGCTTGACCCCGGCGTGTGACAAGCGTCGCACCAGGTCGTAAGCAGGCTCCCGACGCGTGTTGGTGACCGGAATCTTGACGTAGACGTGCTCGCCCCAGGTGGCAATTTCGCGCGCCTGCCGCTCCATCTCCGTCGAACTCGTCCGAGAACACCTCGAACGAGATCGGTCGATCGGGAATCGCCGCCAGCACTTCGTGCGCGAAGGCGCGGTAGTCGGCGATGCCGGCCTTGCGCATCAGCGTCGGGTTGGTGGTGAACCCCTTGATGTGCGGTTCGCGGTACATCGCGAGCATGCCGGCAAGCTCGGCGCCGTCGGCGTAGATCTTCGTGCGGAGATCGATCAGTTTCATGTTGGTCTCTGCTTCAAGATCGTCGTCAGGCGATCGCGAGCCATCAACCAGTCGGCCGCCTCGGCCAGCGATCGCACCCGAACGGTCGGCGCCGCTGTCGCGGACTCCTCGTATCCGTAGTCGATGAGGATTGTCGCACCACAGCCGGCCGCGTGTCCGGCTTCGATGTCGCGCCACCGGTCGCCCACCATCACGCTGGCCGGCATGTCATGCGCGGGCTCCTGCAGCAGAAGTCCCGGCTTTGGTTTCCGACACACGCAGCGGTCTGCGTCGTCGTGCGGGCACATCCGGATTTCATCGAGCGGAAGAAGGGCGCGCAGCCTCGCGTTGATGCGCTCGACCGCGGCCATCGACGTGCTGCCCCTGGCGATGTCCGGCTGATTGGTGACGACGACGAGCGCATAGCCGGCAGCCTTGAGGCGCTGCAGTGCGTCCGGAACCCCGTCGAGAATCTCGAGCTCGTCCGCCGAACTCGGGGGATACGGCTTACCGTCGCGGACCGTCGCCCGATTGATCACACCGTCGCGATCGAGAAAGACCGCCGGGCGTGTCATCGCGTCGATTCCCACTTCGTCGCGTTCGCCTTCAACGCCGGGTGCGACACGAGCAGGTGCCAGACGACCGCCTGGAACGCCTCGCTGTGAGGCGTGACGGTGTCCGGATTCACCGTCGGGACGATGACGCAGGCGTCGGCGACCGTCGCCGTGTATCCGCCATCGCGGCCGACGACGCCGACAATGGCTGCGCCAACCTCTTTGGCAAGCTGCAATGCCCGGACAAGGTTGGGACTGATGTTCTTTTCGAGGCTGCCGCCGCCAACCGAGAACACGAAGACTGCGTCTTCCTGCCGTAGCCGGCTTCCCTTCAACCAGGCCGAGAACACGGTGTCCCATCCTTCGTCGTTGGTCCGCGCGGTCAACTCCGAGACGTTGTCGGTCGGCGCATACGCCTCGAAGCCGGCCAGCTTGCGGAAGTCGTTGACCGCGTGGCCGCAGTTGCCGGCGCTGCCGCCAACGCCCAGGAAGAACAGCCGTCCGCCACGCTCACGTACTCCGGCCAGGATCTCGACCATGCGCTCGATGGCTGCGTGATCGAGTCGTTGGATGAATCTGCGCGGCTTCCTGCAGATGACGTTCGGTGTAGGTCATCGTCACTGTCGTTGCGCCTTTCGGCGCAGGTAGGCGTCGGTGTCGGCGATTCCCGCCGGAGATCCTATTTCATAGAACCGGTTCGAGCACCTCGTAACCCGCGAGCTGACCGGCGGCGAGCAGGTCCTGGTAGACGGTTGCGAGATCGAGAGGCTGGTCGGGCGGATACGGATCGAAGGCGCTCGATCGGAAAGCGCCGAGCCCCCAGTCGATGTGGTGCATGGACTCGGTGCGGACCTTCTTGTCGTATCGCATGATCCGACCGCTCGCGAACTCCACGTTGCTCGTGTCGAATTGCCCTTCGTTCCGGTAAACGGTCATCAGAGCCGGAGCGCCGGCTCTCGCGGAACACTCGCTCAACGTCCGCAAAGTCGCACTCCAGGTACGAATCGCCGTACATCACGAAGAAAGCGGGGCCGAGGTGCGGCAGGGCGCGCCGGAGCGCGCCACCGGTTCCGAGCAGCGCCGGACCGTCATGAACGTAGGTGAACCGCATATCCCACCGGCTGCCGTCGCCGAGCGCGGTTTCGATCTGATCGGCGCGGTAGCCGACGAGCCACACCACGTCTGACACTCCGTGCTGCCGTAAGCAGCTCGAGCTGGTGAACGGCAAACGGCTTGTCCGCGACTTCGACGAGCGCTTTCGGGATGGTCTCAGTCACCGGCCGAAGTCGCGTGGCCAAGCCTCCGGCAAGAATCGCGACCGGAAGGCTCACGCCAACAGTACCTTCGTCCCTTCGAAGTCGAAGCGGAACCGCACTTCCTCGAGGCCGGCCTTGTCCATTGCGGCGCGGAGCCGGCGATGGTCCTCCGAATAGAACAGCAGGAAGCCGCCGCCGCCGGCGCCAACCAGCTTGCCGCCAATCGCGCCGTTCTCGCGTCCCAGCTCGTACCACTCGTCGATGTGCGGGTTGCTCATGCCGCCCGGAGCGGCGCTTCTTCTGCTCCCATTGCTCGTGCATCAGCGCCCCGAAGCCGCCCATGTCGCCCTTCATCAGCGCCTCGCGGGATCGCAGTCCGAGTTCCTTCACGTCGTGGAGATTGGCGAGCATCTCCGCGTCATGGTTCTCGCTGCGCTTCTTCTGGTCGGCGAGGATGCTGCCGGCGCTCCTCGAAAAGCCGGTGAAGAACAGCAGCAGGTTGTCCTCGAGATTGAACAGCGCGTCCATCGGCATCGCGAAGCGGCTCGGCGTGCGACGCTGCCGTCGCGGATTGAACGTGAAGCACGTCACGCCGCCGAACGCGGCGATGTACTGATCCTGCTTCCCGACCGGTTCGGCGAGGCGATTGATTTCGATGTCGCACGCCAGTTCGGCGAGCTCGTTCGGATGGAGCAGGCGTCGCCGATGCGCGTACAGCGCCTTCAGCAGAGCGGTCGTGAAACTGCCCGACGAGCCGAGACCGGTTCCGGCCGGAATGTCGGCGAGCGTCGTGATCTCGATTTGCGGAGTCCTGAAGCCCAGTTCGCGCAGCGCCTCGCGAATGAGCCGATGCTGCACCTCGTCGATCCGTTCAACGTGCTCGAGCTGCGAATACTTCAGGAAAATGCCCGGTGTGAACGGCCGCATCACGGTGACGTAGACGTACTTGTCGATCGCGGCCGCGATGAGAAACCCGCCGTGGTCCTGGTAGTAGGACGGGAGGTCGGTGCCGCCGCCGCCGAGCGTGATCCGAAGCGGGCTGCGAGTGATGATCATCGTCGCACTGCAACACTCAGTCGAGGATTCAGGCAGGTCGCATAACCCGAACGTCTGTAGATCGTCTCGACGACTTCCAGGGCCGCGTGTCGCGTCCTGCAGCCCGGGGTCCGGCTCGACGACCTTCGTGGATGTCCTTGACGAACTCGCCGAATTCGATCGCCCAGGACTGATCGCCGCGCGGAAACTCCCAGCTGACCGTGTCCGGCGGACCCATCTCGGGCAGCATCTGGTACCAGGTGATACGCTCGACGCCGTAGCTGCCGCCCAGCCCGTCGATCGGCAGCTTTCCTGTCCGCCCGTAGATCTCCAGCGAGAACAGGTTCTTCCACTCGGTGCAGCTGACGTGCAGAAACGCACACTCGCCCGCCGGCCGTGCGGAGCGTCAGAAACGCGTTGTCGTCGACCGGCATGTCCCAGAAGTAGGTCGCGGCAAACCCTTCTACCGTCGTGAATGGACCGAGGAACCAGCGGGAGAGATCGATTAGGTGAACGCCCTGATCGATCAACTCGCCGCCGCCGGAGAGCGCCGGGTTCGCGCGCCACTCGCGGTCGTAGCCGACGCGGCCGCCGTGGCCGTAACGTCCGCGCACGAACATCAGCGGCCCGAGCGCGCCGCTGTCGACGATCTCGCGCGCCTTCTGCAGCGCCGGATGATAGCGATGGTTGAAGCCGACGCGAACGCGCACGACTCTTCGCCGCGGCGGTCGCCATCAGCGGTGCGAGTTCGGCAACGTTGCGCGCGGCCGGCTTCTCGACCAGCACGTGCTTTCCGGCGTTGAGCGCCTCCTGCGTCACCGCCGCGAGCGCGTCGTTCGTCGTCGCCACGACGACGATGTCCACGTCGGGATGCGCGACGGCATCCTGCCAGCGCGTCACGGCTTCGGCGCCGGCAGCACGTGCAAGCGCCTCGGCGCGATCAGCCGCCAGGTCCGCGCACGCCACGACGCGACCGCCGGGCAGCGCCGCCGCCCGCTTGCGGCCGATCAGTCCACATCCCACGATCGCGACGCCAAGACTCATCCCTGGTCATCCCATCCGATGCCGCGATCTCTCGGGACGATGCGGCGCAGCGTGTAGACATCGGATGGATCGAGCTCAGCGCGATGATCCTGCAGCCGGCCCCACGGATCCCACGGCGCCGAAATGAGCCGGCCGGTGATGCCGTCGCTGTCGGCCGAGCCCAGAAAGACCGCGAGAGCGGCACCGACTTCGAGCGGGGTGGTTCCGCCCTCGGCCATTGCGGCCATGCGCTTGTAGAAGGCTTCACCGACCGCTTCGGCGCCAGCCTCGAGCAACTGCGTCCATCATGCGCGTGTTGAGAGCGCCCGGCGCGATGCTGTTGATGTCGATGCCGAATTCCCTGACATCGATGGCCACGCTCTCGGCCAGCCGAACAATCGCCGCCTTCGACGCGGCGTACGCCGTAATGCGGGGCAGCGGGTTGGTCGCTCCACCGCCGGACAGCTGTACGATCTTGCCGTAGCGCTGTCGCTTGAAGTGAGGCAGGACCGCGCGCATCGGCAGCACCGAGCCGTTGATGTTGATCTCCATCGCGCGGGTGAACTCGTCCCAGTCGATCTCCTCGATCGGCCCCATCGGGCCGTAGACGCCGGCGTTGTTGACGAGCACCTGGAGGCCGCCGAGCTGCTCGATCGTCGCGTCGACGAGTGCCGTGACGTCTGACGGCACCGACACGTCCGCGCGCATCGCGAACACCTGCTGGCCCGATGCAGCCTGCTGCCGCGACTTCGTCGCGCGCGCTGGCGAGCAGGGATTCGTCTCTCGCGCACAGCATCACCGAGGCGCCGGCAATGCACGTACGCCTTGGCGATCGCCAGGCCCAGCCCCTGATTGGCGCCGGTGATGAGCGCGCAGCGCCCGGAGAGTGAGTAGTTCGACGTCATATTCACGAAGCGGCGGCGCTTGCCTGATGGTCGGCGATGCCGACCGACACCAGTCGAAATCGCCGGTCGCGACCAATCGTGCTGCCGAGGAATCTGTTGCCGTCGATCACGACTCGTCCGGTCATTGCAGCCGCCAGGATGTCCAGGTCAATCGGACCTGTAGTCGGGCCACTCGGTCGCCACGACGAGGGCATCAGCGCCAGTTGCCGCGTCCTCGGGCGAAGCCGAGCGCGTCACAGCCGCAAGGTCATCGGGCAACGCTTTCGCCGCCGGGTCGTGAGCGCGGACGTGCACGCCCTGCTGCACCAGCCATCGACACAGTTCAACAGCGGTGGACCGCCGAAGCGTGTCGGTGCCCGGCTTGTAGGTCAGTCCCCACACTGCGACGGTCTTCCCCGCCAGCGGCGCCAATACAGACTCGAGGCGATATCGCGGCCAGTTGCGGTGCTCGCGATTGGAGACCTCGACGCCTTCCATGAGCGGCGTCGGGCGGCTGACCGTTCGACCCAGTTCGCGGAGAAAGACCACGTCTCTCGCCAGCGTTCCTCCGGCAAACGCCGTCCCGGGACCGAGATAGGCATACGGACCGATGCGCTTCTCGGTTTTCAGACCGCGTTCGACTTCCTTGGCGTCGGCGCCCGATTGCTCGCAGAGCGCGGCAATCTCGTTGATGAACGTGACCGACGTGGCGAGAAATGCGTTGATCGCGTGCTTGGTCATCTCGGCCGATTCGACCGACATCCATTCGAGATGATCGGTGATCGGTTGAAACAGGGTCGTCAGCACCGCCTTCGAACGGTCATCCCGCACGCCGATGACGACGCGGTCGGGATGCGTGAAGACCTCGATCGCCTTGCCGAGCCGCAGGTTCTCCGGAGAACACGCGAACGAGACGCGACGACCACCGGCTGTCTCGGCACACGCCCGTTCGAGGCCGGCGATGCTGCCGACCGGCAGCTGCGACGAACTGAGGACCACCGCGCCGTCCTTCAGATGAGGGAACGCCGTGGCAGCCTCTCGCATGACGTAATCGACGTCGGCTCGATCGTCATCGTCGACAGGAGTATCGAACGCGATCCAAACGAGATCGGCGTTGCCGACGGCCTCCCTGGCGTCGCCGGTGAATCGAAGGCTGCCAGACGTCAGTCCCGATTGCACCAGTGCGTCGAGTCCCGGTTCTGCGATTGGGGCGCGTCCCGCATTCATCGTGTCAATCGTGTCTGCATCAGGATCCCAGCCGGTCACCTGATGACCGGCCGCGGCGGTGCAGGCCGCCGTGACCGATCCGAGGTGCCACAGTCCGAGCACCGCGACCTTCATGCGCGCGACTCGAGTATCGCAGGGGTTGCCTGGAGGTAGTCGAGCGTGCGGATGATGCCGTCGCGGATCGTGAGCTTCGGCTGCCAGCCGAGCGCGCGGATCTTCGCGGTGTCGAGGAAGATGAACGGGTTGTCGCCGATCCAGCCGCGGTCGCCGCCGGTGTACTCGCGAACGGGACTCACGCCGAGGCGTTCGCAGATCCAGCCGATCGAATCGTTGACCTCGCAGTACTCGTCCGTGCCGAGGTTGAAGATGTCAATGGTCCCGCGCACCTTCGACATCGCCAGCAGCATCGCGTCGAGGCAGTCGCCGATGTACAGATAGGACTTCCGCTGCTTGCCGTTGCCCAGCACTCTCAGGCGCGTGGGGTCCACTCGCAGGCTTCTTGTAGAAGTCGAACACGTGTCCGTGCGTGTAGCGCTCGCCGAGGATCGACACGAACCGGAAGATACAGCCCTCGAAGCCGAAGCCGCTGCCGTAGGCCGCGATCAGCCCTTCGCCCGCGAGCTTCGACGCGCCGTAGAGCGAGGTCTGCACGGGAAACGGCGCGTCCTCCGGCGTCGGAAAGACCGTCCGCTTCGCCGTAGACCGATCCGGTCGATGAGAAGGCGATGCGCGTGATGCGAGTTCGCGCGCATCGCCTCGAGCACGTTGAAGGTCGCGATCGTGTTCTGCTCGAGGTCCCTGCTCGGATGCTCCGTGCCGAATCGCACGTCGGCGTTGGCGGCGAGGTGAAACACGACGTCACAGCCGTTCATGGCACGGGTGAGCGCAGCGAGGTCGAGGGTATCGCCCTCGATGAGCGTGAAGCGTGGATTCGAAATCGCGTCGACGAGAAACCGACGGAGGCCGGTTGAGAAGTTGTCGAACGCCGTGACGTCGTGACCGTCTGAGAGGAGCCTGTCCACGAGGGAGCTGCCGATGAACCCGGCGCCGCCGGTGACGAACGCGTGCATGCGGGTGGAATCATAACGCATCGGACCGCGACGGACGGCACGCGTATGTCGACCCGACTGTACGCCTTTTCGTATACTGCGTGCACAAGATGTGGATATCGCGTGCCGTGCTCGCCTTCCTACTCGCGGCACCCTTCGTCCTCTGGACCGAAGTCGCACCCACTGCAGGCAAGGAGGGCTATTTGCTTCGGGTCCGCATGGCGGTGCCCACGCCGTCTACGGGCCAGCTGTTCTTCGATGTCGGCAAGGGCATTCGCGAAGAAGACTCATCGCGCCAGCCTGTCTCAGGCGGGATGAGGAGCTACGACTTCTACGTTCCGAGTGGAACTCTGCGGGGACTTCGCTTCGATCCTGGCGTAACCGGCGGCCGCTACACGATCGAGTCGGCCGTCATTGTCCGCTCGAACGGGTCAGAAGTCAGGCGACTGGACTTGCGGTCCATCTCGACGCTGAATCAGCTTGAAGTGTCGCGACGCGATGCTGACGAGCTCGTGCTTGACAGCCCGGCTGCCAGTAATGATCCCTTCTTTTTCTTCAACTTCGCCGGACCGCTTGAGTTGAAGTCCTCGGCGACGACCAACGTCCAACTCTCTCTACCTACCTCGTGATCTTCTGGCTTTTCGCGCTGTTCGCCGTCGTCGCAGTGGAGCGATTATCGAGCGCGGTTCGATGGCCGGCCACGCTTGCGGTCGGTGACTGAATGGCGTCGGCCCGGCCCGATGCTGACGTTGTTCCTCGTCTCAATCGTGGCCACGTGCGTATCGACATACCCGTTGCTCCTGAATGGACGGAGTCTGGTTTCACCGGCGAACGGACCGGTTTCTATGCTCTACGCGAACCTCACCGTTCGTTCCTGGCGCGAACGACCCAGGGTTCGAGGATGTTCGCGGAAGCGACGTCGGTGCGACCATGTGGGCGATCGTGCCGTATACGAAGGTCCAGCGAGACGCCTTGCTGCACGGAGAATTTCCGCTCTGGAATCGCTACAACGGTTCCGGCCGTGCCGTTGTGGGGCCAGGGTCAGTCATTTATGCTGGACCCTCTCCACTGGCTGACGCTGCTTGAGCGCGATCCCGCCATGGGCTGGGACCTGAAGTTCGTCGCGCATCGGCTGGTGTTTTCGTACGGCATCGGCGTGGCCAGCTTGCTCGCCACCGGCGCCGTATTCCCCGCAGCGGTGGCGGCAAGCGGTCGCGCCCTTTGCGGGACTCTTCACATTTCGGTTCAACCACGCTGCAGTGTTTACCGTGACGTACGCGCCGTGGATTCTGGTGGGCTGGTTCCTTCTGGCGACCGCCGGCACCTGGGCGGCTCGATGGAGAGTCGCGATTCTGTTAGCCGCCGCCACTAGTCTGACTCTCGTCGCTTCGACGCCGAAAGAGGCGATGATCATGCTTGGCGCGTGCCACGCGACTGGCGCGCTCTTCCTCGTCCGGGCATCGATGCGGATCGGAAACCGTTAATGAGCCTGCTGGCCGCAGCGGTGGCCGTGCTGATCGCGATACTGATCTGTGCACGCCCCATTGGCTCGTGTTCCTCGATACCCTCGCGCCGGGGCGCACCTACTACGACTCACCCGCGGTGATTTCTCGCAACGACAGACTCCGCGATCGCATTCGTGCTGGGCAATCTCACGCCGGGCTTGCTCCAGCCTGGGCTGCAGCCGCTCGCGATTGGTCTGGCGCTGTGCGCGGTGTTCGCACCTGCGCTGCTACGAGCAAGACCAGCACTGGCTGCCTGCGCCTTGAGCGCGGCCGGCCTCGTCGGCCTTGCATTTGGGCTTGTTCCTGCCGAAGTCCTCGTCCAGGTACCGTTTGTTCGCAATATCATCCACTTCGCGGATGTCGTCATGACCGCCCTGATGGTGCCCGTTTTGGTGCTCGCCGCAGGGGGCGCACAGTTGCTATACAGTCGGGGCCGCTCAGTCCGGATTCCGTTGACGATCGTGTTAGCGATCGCCGCGACACTCTTGCTGAGTTACGCCGGCGGATGGCCCGCATTCAGCTCGATTCGATCAATGGCTGAACGCCTGCGCGCTGGTCGTGGTCGTCTCGATGCCGTTCGTGATATCGGCTCTCCGGCGCCACTCCGGACGTGCCCTGCCGCAAATCTGCGCCGTCGCTAGCATCCTGATGCTCAGCGCTCCGGGCGGGTTGCAGTTGCTCTACGGCCACCCCGTCATCGACCACCTGCTCCCTCAGCCTGGCGCGCGGGCGAATCTGGTCGTCAATTCGCCTGCCGTAGAGCAGGCGATCAGAACCCAGTCCGCGCCGACTCGGGCTGTCGGCCTCGGCTTTCTGATGTTCCAGGGTACGCAGGCGCTGTACGGTCTGGAAGGGATCGGCGGTCCGGATGCGGTTCAGGTCAAGGCATACGAAGACCTGCTGGACGCTGGCGGCATCGACCACGCTGGCTGGGGGTGGCTGACCGTCGTCACGCCCGAGACACTCGATCGGCTCTCGCCGTTGCTCGATTTGCTGAACGTGGGAATGGTCGTGACCAGCAAGGGCCAAAGCGCGCCAGGCCTGGTGCGGAGTGAAAACAACCTCGACCCGCGCATCGATATCGCATTGCGCCCGAGCGCGTGGCCGCGGGCCTTCTTCGTCGACGGCGTACGAACCTACGGGACGCCCGCGGAACTGATCCAGGCTCGTACGCGAAGAGCGGACTCCCCTGGCCGCTGTCAGCGCCGACGATCTTTTTTCTCAACGCCAGATCTACGGTTTGCCACGGCACCACCAAATCGTGAATGCGGCCACGGACTACCGACTCGCCACGAACCGGACAACGTTCACGATCAGATCCTCTGGTCCTGGCGTAGCCGTCCTCACTGAAACCTATCTCAAGGACGACTTCCGCGCCACACTCAACGGCAGACGCGTGCCGTACTTCAGGGTGAACCACGCATTCAAAGGCGTGAGCATTCCGTCGGCTGGCGTCTGGAACGTGTCGTTCGTTTACCGCCCACGTCACTGGACGATCGGGTGGATTTGCGCGGCTGTCGGCGTGTTGTTGTCGATTTCGCTGAGTATCTGGTCCATCCGACGCGACGGGACTCCGCTCTTCGGGCCGTCGGCTTACGTCTGATAAATCACGAGATTTGATTTCCAGCGTCCGAAGCCGACTCCCGAGTAAGCGACGGCGATGGGACCGTTCCCACTCCACATTGCGCGGACGTCCACAGCGGACACATAGTTCAGATTTTCTTCTCGTGACCAAAAATCATAACGGGTGTCGCGAAGCAACTTTCGAAACCAGGCCACCGGTAGATAGTGGATGAACGGCAGACCGGTGTGAGGTTCGACGGGAAAACGTGCATTCGGCACGGCCAGGAAACGCCGCGGCGCCACCCGGCACATCTCGGCGACAAACTGTTTCTGCCGCTCACGCGAACCCACGTGTTCGAGGACCGCGTTGCTGTAAACGATGTCAAATGAGTCACGCTCGAAGGGAAGCGGGGTCCCTGCTTCAATCTGAACGTGGCGGACGCCTGGATAGGCGGCAAGAATCGCTTCGCCATTGGTCAGGCTCACGCACGTCAGGTTGTGACGATGGGGATAGAGTTGCTCGAGCATATTCGACTCAATTCCGTTGTCGTCAGTTGCGCCAATGTCAAGAATGCGATCGTTCGGGCCGGGCTGCATTTCTTCCATGAACAAATCGTGGACTCGTTTGCGCGCCACTATTGAAATCCGGCGAGCAACCTTTATGCCTCCGGAATGCTGGTAGTAGAGTTCATCCGTGGCCGAGTGCGTTTTTTCGATGTCACTCATGCGTGTTAGCTGCGAAATCCGTCGGCGACTGCTCTTGCGCAGTGATTCTACCATCCGGGTTCAGGAGCTCGACGACCCGGGGCTTGCCCTACACCGCTTACAAATTTACCTGCGCCACCGAGCAGCTGCGCGGAGCATTCTGCGGCGGTGAGGCGTCGGGCGCGGACAAAAGTGAAGGTTGATAATCGCGCCCTTTCGGGGTAACTTGCAGCCTGCTGTTCCTCCGCTCACCTAATTCACGTGCTTAGAAGACAGGCGATTTTCATCTTCGGAATGGGCAGGTCGGGCACGTCGGCGCTCGCGCGTGTGTTGTCATTGTGTGGAGCGTGGCTGCCCGATCAACTGCTGGGCCCCACCGACGGAAACCCGAAGGGACACTGGGAACCACTCGAAGCATTGCGACTGAACGAGGAGTTCCTGGTCGCCAACGGTTCCACCTACTACGATCCATCGCTGCGACTTCAGGACGATGGCAGTCTCGACGGTGCTGACAAGAGCGCATTCATCGACAAGATCGCCACGTTCCTCGATTCTCTGCCGCATGCACGTCCCGCTGTAATCAAGGAGCCGAGAATCGTCGCGCTGGCGGATTTCTGGTTCGAAGCCGCGCGTCGCTCCTCGATTGACGTCAAGATCATCATCCCCGTGCGCCACCCCAGTGAGGTCGCGGCGTCGCTGGCGAAACGTGATGGCACGTCTGTCGAATTGTCAAACGCGCTCTGGCTCAAGTACAACCTGCTTGCCGAACGCAGTTCGCGCATCTATCCACGCGTCTTTGTCGAGTACTCAAACGTGCTGGCGGACTGGCAACAGCAGATGGATCGAATTTCCGATGCGCTGTCGGTTCGATTCGAAAACCGCGACGACGATGCGATTCGGGAATTTCTCACTCACGACCTGCACCGGCAGCATGGCGGCGAGCTGACCGAGGCATTTGGCTCTCCATGGATCAGCGAGGTCTATGCGGCGTTTTCGGCCGCCGCAGGCAATGCTCGTGTCGACACGCAGAAGCTGGATGAGATTTTTGCCGGCTACAGCGCCTCCGAGCGTACCTTCCGAGCCGCGAGCAACGAATTCCGCAATCAACATTCCGGCTATCACTGGGCTTCTGACCTCAAGCCGTTTCTGGCCAGAGTGGTCGCCGAGTGCAGCTCTGAAATCGCACGGCGCTTCGGCGACGCCATTCCGCCGGACGAAATGCCGGTCGACCCGATTCGAGCGCCGTTCGACTATCAAGTCGATCGTGTTTCCGGGGCGCTCGAGTCGGTTGCCGGTCAAGGCGCACAGCTGGAGGATGCCCATGCGAAGCTCGCCGCTTACGACGTCCAGCTCCAGGACGCGCGTTCGACGGCCGACTCGCTGCGAAACGAGCTGCTCGATGCGAATGCAAGGTTAGCGGAGTCGCGTACCGAGCTCGCGACGTCCCGCACGTTGGCGGAAATCAGTGCGGCCTCCGAGGAACGCCTCGAACGCGTGGCTCATGACGTTGAGGCCGCGCTGGACGCGCAGAGGAGAACGTCGCAAGATCGAATCGCGCAACTCAGCGCGTCGATTTCCACGCTCAGAACGCAGATCGAGACCTACGAGCGAAGCCATTCGTGGCGAGTCACCGCTCCATTACGCGCATTCCGACGTGGCAGGCGCACCGTCTCGACGCCATCCTCACTCGATGGGAAGCTTTCGGCGATGCGCCTGCCCTCCGCCAGTGAGGCGAATGCGAGTCTTCGGCGCCAGCCTGCATTTGTCGAGCGAGACCTGGCCGCTGGCGCCGAGGAGAACACACTTCCGGACGGGTTCGATCGTATCGCCTATCTCATACTCAACCCTGATGTGGCGGCAAAGGGTATCGACCCTGCTCACCACTACTTGAGCTGCGGTCGCGGGGAAGGGCGTGCCTATTCCCTTGCCGAGGCTGCGGGGGCGCCTGAAGGCGTTTCACCGGGACTGCCGCAGGGGTTCGACCCTGACGTTTACCTCGCGCTGAATCCCGATGTGGCGGCGAGCGGTATCGATCCGGCGTATCACTATGCGAGCTACGGGCGCAAGGAAGGGCGTGCCTATACTCATTCCGATCCTGCGACGGCCGAAGATGTTTCACCGAGACTGCCGCAGGGGTTCGACCCTGACGCCTACCTCACGCTGAATCCTGATCTGGCTGAAGGAGCGGTCGAAGCGATCACCCATTACTTGCGTCATGGGCGTCTCGAAGGACGGGTCTACTCGTATCCCGACCTCGAGATGAGCGGCACACACCACGTGCGCGCCGACCGCGATTCTGTGCTCGTGGTCAGTCACGAGGCGAGCAGGACGGGCGCGCCGATGGTGGGCCTCAATCTCGTATCCAATCTGGTCGGACGATACAACGTGGTGGCGCTGCTGCTTGGTGACGGTCCGCTCGTCGATTCGTTTGAACAAGCCGGCGCCGTGACAGTCGTTTCGTCACTTGAGACGGCACCCTGCTCTGGCGGACTCCGTCGTCGGACGGCTGCACGATCAATTCCGCTTCCGATTTGCGTTTGTGAACAGTATCGAGTCGCGCATCGTGCTGAAAGCGCTCGGTGTTCGCTTTGTGCCGGTTGTGAGCCTCGTCCACGAGTTCGCCGCCTACACGCGACCGCAAGATGCGTTTCCTGAGGCGCTTCTCTGGTCGAGCGAGGTGGTATTCTCGGCCAACATCACTCGACAGAGCGTGTTGCAACACGCCGCAGTGTGCGGATGCTCGATCCGTCCACACGATTCCGCAGGGTCGATGTGTCGCGCTTGGACCGCAAGACATTGACGAAGAGCTCGAGAAAGAAAGCGAACGGCTCAGGCGCTGGATGCGTCCCGAAGCGGCCGGCGACGGTCCGGTGATCGTCCTCGGCGCCGGGTCGGTCCACCTCCGCAAAGGCGTCGATCTGTTCATCGAGGTCGCCGCGCGGGTGGTGTCTGCTCCGGGGGCCGGCCATTGCCGTTTCATCTGGCTCGGGAATGGTTACGATCCTGATGGGCGACGTGCATTATTCCGCGTACCTTGCCGATCAGATTCAGCGGGCCGGCCTCGAGGAGCATCGTCTTCTTCGCCGGAGAGACACGGGCCATTGAGACTGCCTACAGGGAAGCAGATATCTTCCTCATGTCCTCGCGGCTGGATCCGATGCCGAATGTCGCTATCGATGCACTCACGCATGGGAAACCCGTGCTCTGCTTCGACAAGTCCACGGGGATCGCCGACTTCCTGAAGGGCAGCGGCCTGGCCGATCGCTGTGTCGCAAGGTACCTCGACACTGCCGACATGGCCGACAAGATACGGACTCTGGCGAGCTCCAAAAGCCTGCGTCGGGAAGTCGGAGAGAAGGGACGCGAAGCGTCGACCTCCTACTTCAACATGACCGGACTACGTGACGCGTCTCGACGATCTTGCGCAGAAGGCGGTCGATCGAAGCAGGCGCGAAGCGGCAGGATGTCGAACTGATCCTCGGCTCGGGTCTGTTCCGTCCAGACTTCGGGGTGCCTCCGGATATGGCGGCGCTGTCACTCGAGTCTGCCGTTCGGTTGCACGTCCGCAGCTGGGCAAGCGGCATCCGTCGACGGAAGCCCTTTCCCGGTTTTCATCCGGGCGTCTACCTCGAGCAGCATGGTGTGGCCGTCGAGGGTTCCGATCCCACGGCAGACTACATCCGGGCGGGAAGGCCAGACGGACAGTGGAACTCCACGGTGATCAGTGTCGGCGTCGACGACGTGCGAGATCTGCCGGCGAACGAGAGCGTCGCCCTGCACCTTCACGTCTTCTATCCCGATCTGCTGCCCGACATCATGTCACGCCTCTCGTCCAATCGGTGTCGCCCCGATCTGCTCGTTAGCGTGACGAGCGAAGAAGCACAGGATCTGGTGGCGCGGCAACTGGAGAGCTACGAAGGCACGGTCGCCGCACTGGAGGTGGTCCCGAATCGCGGGCGCGACATCGGACCTTTCCTGACCCAGTTCGGTCGAAGAATACTGTCCGATTACGACTATGTGGGCCACATTCACACCAAAAAGACCGAGGTCAGTGAAAGATGCGGATCTCGGCAAGACATGGTTCGAATTCCTGATGACGAACCTGATGGGCGGCAGGTCAGGAGCAATGGCCGACGCCATCCTGGCTTCGATGAAAGCCGATCGATCGCTCGGGATCGTCTTTCCAGACGACCCCCACGCCCAGGGCTGGAATGCCAACAGAGGCTTTGCAGAGGAGCTGGCCTCGAGGATTGGGATCAAGAACTGCCACAACACTCAATTTCCCGGTGGGTACGATGTTCTGGGCGAGAACCTGCGCGTTGTCGCGGCTGATCGACTGAACCTTCAGTGGGACGACTACCCTCAGGAGCCGCTGCCGTATGACGGCACGTTGCTTCACGCGATCGAAAGGCTCTTACCCTTGACGGTGCGCTGGCGGACTGCGCGCAGCCATCACCAACGTGACCGGCGTCACGCGATGAAGATTGCCATTCTCGGTGGCGGAGGGTTCATTGGCTCGGCGATCACCGATCGCCTTCTCCGCGACGGGCACGCGATCCGGATCTTCGAACGGCCTCGCGTCGAGCCCTATCGTGTGTTCACCGAGGATGAGGACGTCGAGTGGTTTGCCGGGGATTTTTCCAGCGTCCACGATGTCGATCGAACGATCGACGGCGTGGACCTCGTGCTGCATTTGATTTCCACAACGCTGCCGGGCAATTCGAACGACGATATGGTGTACGACGTCCAGAGCAACCTTGTCGCGACCTTGCAGCTGCTCGGCTCGATGGTGGCGAGGCGGGTCCTCAAGATCGTGTTCATCTCCTCTGGTGGGACGGTCTACGGGGATCCCAAGTACCTGCCGATGGATGAGAATCATCCCACCGAGCCCCGCGTGTCGTATGGCATCGGCAAGCTGGCAATCGAGAAGTACCTGTTGCTGTATCAACAGCTGCACGGGATGCAGGTCAGGATTCTCCGGGTGGCAAATCCGTTTGGCCAGCGTCAGCGGGTCGAAACGGCACAGGGCGCCGTGGCAGCTTTTGTGAGTAAGGCGATGAACGGCCAGCCCGTGGAAATCTGGGGTGACGGCTCCGTCGTCCGCGACTACATATTTGTAAGCGACGTCGCCGAGGCGTTCGCTCGGGCGGTGACGTACGACGGTGAACGGTCCGTCTTCAACATCAGCACCGGCATGGGAACGAGCCTCAACGAGCTTGTCGACATGGTGGAGCGCGCTATCGGTCGGGAAGTGGATCGTGTGTACCGTCCCAGCCGTCGTTTCGACGTGCCAGTGAACGTCCTTGATAATTCCGTCGCTCGACGAGAGTTGGGTTGGGAACCCCGCGTCACGCTCGACGAGGGGCTCGCGCTGATGTGTGGCGCGGCGCGCGCTGGGTTCGAGGTGGATGAAGCGGGCCTTTAAGTCACGCCATTCTCTGAATCGCAACAACGTCGTGATGCCCGTCCCAGGCACGTGGCTTCAAGAACACCAGACGGGATCCTGCCAATCCGCTAACGAGGGCACTCATCCACTCCGGAGGTACAGACGGAAATTCCGTAGCCATGCTGTCCCTTGTAGTCAGCATACCCGTAACCCCTATCGTCATACCCGCGTTTGATTTCCTTCCAGCCATCGTCGTCAATGTATTTGAACGCGGTACATTCATGGCGCTCAACGGCGAACTGTCCGTGAAAGCTGAGGACGAGCAGCCCACCCGGAGCACACGCCGACAGCAGCCGATCGACGAGCTTGTGCGTCTTCGACTCCGAGAGGTGCGTGATGACCGAGCCGATCCAAATCAAGTCGTACTGGCCCGGGATTGTCAGGGCATCGAGGTCTGGGCCGACAGTCCAGGTGTCTGCGCCCCACAACCCACGCAGAAATGCCATGTCCCCTTCTCTGAGATCGCAACACGAAATACTTGCAGTGGGGAACGCCGCCTTTAGCCAGCGGGTCACGCGACCCGCGCCGGCACCGAAATCAAGAATTGTTGCAGGTGTCAGCGATCCCGACGACCCAATGGCGTCCAGAAGAACCCGTAAGGCGGATTCACCGCAGGAGAAGTAGTGCTCGAGGTTCCCGTCGAACATGCCGTCGTTCGGCGAAATCGTTCTGTTTACGTTCAAGGTCACACCCATCGACGGGCTGGCCAGCCCACAGAATGCACACTGTACAAAGGTCAGGGGCAAAAGGTCAAAGCCAAGGGCCTCTTGACCTTTCGCGACGGTCTTCACGCCATCACCGATGGTATCTCCTGCCTGTACGGCGGTGGACAGCTGATTGGAGGGCCGCCGCCAGCGCGCTCCGTCGTGCCATACTCGTCGAAAGACCGTCCACCGGCGCGTTTTAACACTCATCGATTCGGCGCAAGGGCGTGAGGTAAGGATATGAGCGGAATGAGTTGACGGATGACGGCAGGATCGCCTGCGATGTAGCATCCACGAGGCACGGCGTATCCGGGACCATTGATCCCAAGGATTGGATTTTCTGGTTCCTCTACAATCTCTCTGTCTTTCCTACAGAGACTGCTGCCAGTTGCTGGAGTTGCTGGGAAGCTGGGTGAGGCTGGCCTTTTAGCGGCGTAGCCGATGCTGCGTCCAGGGGTTCTTTGCCCGTTAGCAAGTGTTCTAGGGTCACACCCAATCCGTAGATATCGGTCTTCTCAGTCGACTGTGCCCGGCCATATTGCTCTGGGGCGGCGTAGCCCGGTGAACCAAGCGCGCCGGTATCACGCTTTTTGTCCGGGTTGAAGCGGCGTGCGATGCCAAAGTCGATCAGGTAGAGCCGTCCTCTGCGCGTGCGCATGATATTGGCAGGTTTCACATCGCGGAAAATGATGGAGGGGGTTTGCGCATGCAGGTAGGAGAGCACATTGGAGAGCTGCACACCGATTGCACGCACCTGCTTCAGCAGAAGACGGCCCCCTTTGGCCCGCTTGAGAGAATCTTCGAGCGTCTCTCCCTCAATGTACTGCATTACCACGTACCAGTGGGTAGGATCGGTGAAATGGTCATAGATACGCGGCAGGTTGCGGTGGGAGAGCCGCGAAAGCATGCTCACCTCGCGATTATACGAGTCGGTGGCCTCGATGATCTGCCGGGGACTGAGACCACTCAGGTCGATCTGTTTGATTGCGACCAACCGGTGCCTCCGTTTGATATCCCGCGCTTTATAGACCACGCCAAAGCCGCCCTCGCCGACTTTGGCGAGGATGCGATAGCGACCTGCCAGTAGCGAGCCAGCGTCAAGCGGCTCTACAGTGGTGAGTAGCTGCGCATGCATAGCGTAACCCCTCCCTGGCAGTAGCGCCAGGATTTTCACCATGCGTGAAGCTTTTCTCTTGCCGAGTCATATGTATTGTAGCAAGTTCAGTTTGCTTCGTCAAGGTGTGAGAGCAGTGGAGCAGTGGTCAAGAGGCGCACGCGCTCTGAATGTTTCAAGTGGGTGGATGAGGGCAATAAGACAGCAGAGCTGTGTCGACGGGCTTGTTTTGGTGCGGCTTGCGGCCAATTCCGAACAGGAGAGGCGATTGCCCTGTGTGTCTCTTTGATCCCGACCTAGTAGACACATATCACTGACGGCTCTTCAAGCCGTCTGAAGGCGCAGGATCTATTGACGAAACAATCTTTTGCACGAGCGGATAGCCGGGCGGAAGGGAGGGTGTGTATGTTTACGTTTTATTTATATCGGGGTAGGTCATGTTTATGCGCCGTTTACGTTCAATCAACTATACTTTCACCAGAAGCTCGTAGCACGGTTCACTCATCCTGAGACGGTGACACGTCTGTGATTCGGCCACACACCCTGCGCGAGGAGAAATGCTTGAGTATAATACGGGCACCGTCGGCGTGACGCACGCTCCCGGTAGCTCTGAGAGAAAGGAGGCCACCCATGGCACCAAGAGAGAAGTTCCCAACCGAGACGAAAGTGCAGCAGCTAGAGCAAGAAGGCTTTTCGTGTGAGCAGATTGACAGCCTCCTCGCACTCAGAGCCCTGTATATCCACGGGGTCTATCATGAGGATGACCCAGAGCACAAGCGACAGGAGTTTATCCGCTGGCTCTACCTCCAGGGTCGCCTGGAGAGTTAGGACGCCATCTCCAGACCCAGGAACAAGGGGATCATATGGCTGTTGCTATGAGGAGGGTATACGCATGTTGCCGTTAGAAGGAATTACTATCATCTCACTTGAACAGGCAGTCGCAGCCCCGTTCGCGACGCGCCAGCTGGCCGACCTGGGAGCACGCGTGGTGAAGATCGAGCGTCCCGGTGTTGGGGACTTTGCACGTGACTACGATGAGACGGTACGGGGAATGGCGAGCCACTTTGTCTGGCTCAATCGCTCCAAGGAGAGTCTCACCCTTGACCTCAAGCACCCGCAGGCTCGGCAGATTATCCACCAGCTGCTCGAGGACGCTGACGTGTTCATGCAGAACCTTGCCCCGGGGGCCGCTGAACGG
Source organism: uncultured Acidobacteriota bacterium (assembly GCA_963711765.1). Taxonomy (GTDB): domain Bacteria; phylum Acidobacteriota; class Vicinamibacteria; order Vicinamibacterales; family CAVVIG01; genus CAVQFC01. Next base: position 1,069,842 of record CAVQFC010000003.1, read on the forward strand.
CTGGGGCTCGGTCCTGAGGTGCTAGCCCAGCACTACCCGCGCCTGATTATGTGTGGCATCTCCGGCTACGGTGCTTCGGGACCCTACCGCGACAAGAAGGCTTATGATCTGCTCGTGCAGTGTGAAACGGGGCTCGTCTCCGTGACGGGAACACCGGAGACCCCATCGAAGGTGGGCATCTCGATTGCGGATATCGCGGCTGGCATGTATGCATTCACGGGGATTCTACGGCGCTCTACCAGCGCGAACGGACGGGGAAAGGGACGGTACTGGAAGTCTCGATGTTCGAGGCGCTTGGGGAGTGGATGGGCTATCCGGCCTACTATGCGGCGTATGGTGGCCCCCCGCCTCCCCGCGCCGGAGCGAGCCACGCAACCATCGCACCTTATGGCCCCTTCCACACTGGCGATGGCAAGCAGGTCAACCTGGGCCTACAGAATGAGCGCGAGTGGGCGCAGTTCTGCGCTCTTGTGCTCGAGCAGCCCGAGATGGCGACCGATGCACGCTTCGATGGCAACGCCAAACGGGTTGCCAACCGCGAGGCGCTGCATGCCATGATCGACGCCGTGTTCAGCCAGTTCACTTCCGAAGAGGTTGTCGCGCGGCTGGACCGGGCGCAGATCGCCAACGCCCGCATGAACACGCTGCAGGAGTTCTGGGAACACCCGCAGCTCCAGGCACGCAAGCGGTGGCGTGAGGTTGACTCTCCTGTAGGGCAGCTTCAGGCATTGCTGCCGCCCGTCACGATGTGTGACGTCGAGCCGCGGATGGACCCCATCCCGGCTCTGGGGGAGCAGACAGAGCAGATTCTGCGCTCGCTTGGTTACCAGGATGAGCAGATCAATCGGCTGCGGGCCGAATGTGTTATTTAACGCGAGCAAATGAAGAAGGAAGAACGTACGAATGGCAACAAAAGAGGGCTGGCAAGGTCGCTTCTTCGAGGATTTCGCGGTCGGTGATGTGTATCAGCATCCGCTGGGCAGAACGGTGACGACGACGGACAATATGTGGTTCACCTTGCTGACGCAGAACACCGCCCCGATTCATTTTGACCATCACTATGCGGCACAAACCGAATTTGGCAAGCCGCTCGTCGACTCGACCTTTACGCTAGCGCTGGTCACGGGGCAGAGCGTTACCGACGTGTCACAGAACGTCTTTGCCAACCTGGGCTGGGACGAGGTCCGTCTTCCCAACCCGGTCTTCGAGGGCGACACCATCTACTCGCAGTCGGAGGTGCTGGAGAAGCGGGAGTCACGGTCACGCCCAAATGTCGGCATCGTGACGGTGAAGACCACCGGGTACAACCAGGACGGCAAGGCCGTCATCACTTTCAAGCGCAGTCTCATGGTCTACAAGCGCGGGCAAGCCCCGAAGATTCCACGCCTGCTGCCGGAAGACACGTCGAGAGCGAAACCAGGAGCAGAAAAATGAGGGTGACGGAGAGCAGTAAGAGGGCCACCGGGATT
>CAVQFC010000004.1:0-1862726 GCA_963711765.1 uncultured Acidobacteriota bacterium
ATGCTCCTTACTGGTTAAGAGACGTATTGCTCGTCACGCGGGGAAACCCTGATTTTAGCACAGTGATCGGCTGGAACTTACGCAAGCGCCGCGCGAAAGGTTCGTTCGTCGCGCGCCGGCTGCACTACACTTGTCGGGACGCGCCCGTAGCTCAGTTGGATAGAGCGGCTGGCTTTCGAACCCTACCTAACCATAGGGTAACTGTTGCAAACACATCACTTAGCACTTTCAAGAGACCTGCGGAATACCTGCGGAGTCTACAGGGTGCGTGGATGCTGTCGATACAACGGTGGATGAGCCACGTGCGATGGGAAGTTCAACACGACAACCGCTACACCGCATTCGATGGTCGGCTATATCTCGAACGCCGACCCGAACGCTGCACAGCGAGTTGGCAGGCGCGGTGTTGGGTGGACGGTCAGCCGCTCTCGAAGACCACGAAGTCGGAAGTCTTAGCCGACGCCAAAATCTTCGCCGAGCACTGGTTCACCAAACTGCTCTACAAAATCGACAACGGTGAGCCGGTTCGAGAACGCACCCTCGAAGACGCCTACAAAGCCTTTCTCCACTGGCACGAACACGACCTGTTGTTGACGGGTGCCAGCAACCCTCGAAAAATCAAAGGCTACAAGTCGCAGTGGAATGGCATCGAGCCGTTCATGGGTCATGCCCGGCTCAGCGAAGTCACGTCCCAGAAGATTGAAACGTTCCGGGCGTGGCGCATTGCGGAGTCCAAGAAGAAATCCGGCATCGACATCACCGAAAAGACCCTGCACATCTACCGGATTTTGCTCTCTCAGGTGTTGAAGTACGCGGTGCGGCATCAGTGGTTGGCGACGATGCCCCTGTGGCCCGCCCAGACCGTCAGCAAGAAACACGCACACCCGGAATGGTTCGAGCCGGAACAAATGCAGTCCTTGTTGGCGACCAGCATGAGCCGCATCGGGGAGTCCGTGAACGCTGGCAATGCCGCTGCACACATTCGAGCCGAGCGCACCGAACTCCACGCCTTCATCCTGTTCATGACGGGCGGCTGCACTCGTGTGGAAGAGTGCTTGAATCTCCGATGGGAAGACGTGACCGAGCATCCCGACAACGAGAAGGTGCCGCCGTTCAAACGCCAGTTGCTCATCACCATTCGGGGCGGTGCCGGAGACAAGACCGGCACCCGCAATGGCATTGGCGACGTAAACGCACTGACGGCGATGAACTACCTACGCGACTTGCACCCGGACGCCGAACCCGAAGACACGCTGTTCAAGGCGAATCACCAGCGGGCCATGGTAAAACTGTTGGAAGCGGCGCAACTTCGCATCGACTCGAAAGGCAAGAAGCGCAGCGCCAAGACCCTTCGCCACACATCCATCATGTTCCGGTTCATTGCCGAACCGACCATCAGTCCATTCGAGTTGTCGAAGATTTGCGGTGTGGACGTGCCGACGCTTCAGAAGTACGACCGGAACCATCTGACCGGCAAACGGGTGAGTGACCGGCTGATGAAGAGTGCGGTGGCAGAGTTCGGCAAATCGAAACGGCGAAAGATAACGGTGATGTGGGGTCACGAAGACGGGCAGATGAAGACGGCGCGCAGTCGGGGTCAGTCCGGCACGTAAGAAGCCATTCAACGCACTGTCCATCGAGTAAACTTCAGGTCGGTTCGTCTATGCCGACTGAGTCTCTCTCAAAAAGCGATTTCGACCATGAAGTCTCCGCGCTGTTGCGGCTCCGCGACCACGTTGCGGCTACGCTGCGTCCCGCTGTCGAAGCCATTTTGAAGTTCGCCAGTGGCTACCGGACGTTGCACGCAGCCGCATCGGTCCCAACTACGAGCGCCGGGTCGCTTTGCGTGCGCGGCTCGGACTTGACGAATACCAGCACCAGCGGATGATGGCGATTGCCGCGCAGTCGAAAACGCTCACGCAGTTCCAACGTGCCCTGCCGCCAGCGGTCGAATCTCTCTACGAACTCGCTCGATTGACGAAAGATGCGGGTGGCGAGAAGCGGTTGCGGCGTGCAATCGGGCGCAAGGAACACGACGCCCACGTCCGGCATCCGTGAAATCCGTAGCATCCGGCAATCGACGCGGCCAGCATCCACGAAGGCGCGTGTATCGAAGGCAGCGGTCGAACATCGCGCATCGTCGTCATTGGAGTTCACGATTGACGGCGACGAAGGGCTGACGTTGGAACTAATTGACCAGTTCAAGGCGGAACTCGTCACGCTGGTAGAGAAGTACGGATTACGTGTTAGGACGAACGGCGGAGCACAGCGGCATCGCGCCAAGCAATCAAGTGACGGTCACGACGAAACCGCTCGGCTTGACCGCATCTTCTCGACGCCAGTTCTGAACCGGGTCATCAGCGGTGAGGATTTCGCGGAACTGCCCGCCGAATCACGCGGCGACTTGGACCGAGAGTTGTTGGAGTGCTACGAACGGCATCGGGCGGCGTGGACCATCCCGCCCGACGACGGCTCCGAGGAATGGATACGCCAGTGGTTCGAGAAGACCGAGGCGCGACCGTCAGCGATGCACGATTTTAGTCGTGAAGTGCTACAAATCGGCGCGAAGCACGGAGTGCCACGCGCCATCGCCGCGCTGAAAGGTGAGATGTCGCCCGAATTGAAGAAGGCGACGAAGCTGGCGAAGGTACTGCTCGAAAAGAAACGTCGCGGGCGTGCCGAATAGCCACCACCGAAGCACTTGCATCGCGTTCGGGTGTCCCGAGACTCATTGTTTTGTATCGTCCGGCTTTTGCTTTTTCGGTTGGTCCTCTCGAAATGCATCCTCAATAATCGATTCTTCCATGTCGCGCTGCATTTCTCGCTCGTAAAACTCTTCGCTGGTCAGCCCTTCTGCCTCGGCGTCCTGTTTTCTGCGCCACGATTCGATGGTTTGGTAGTCCCGTGGCGCAGACGGCGCTTTATGAACGTCCTTCTTCGGCTCTCGCATGATGTTGTCTCCTGTACGTGCCAAGTGTAACGATTTCATTCGGTCGCGGGTTATGCCGCTGACGGTGACGTTTTCGTGCCGACACTATGCGCTCGCCTGTTGGCTCCGTAGGAAATCACGGAGTTGAGCGCGAAGAACGTAGCTGATGGAACGGTCGGAGTGCTGTGCGATGGCGGCGAGGGCGTGGCAATATCTAGACTGACGCGGACGGCAATCGTCTCGGTCAACACGGGTGCAGGCTTCGTGGTTGTGGCGGGCATGTGATGTGCTCCTGTTGATGGTGGACAGTCGGTACAAGATGAAAATCCTAGAAATCGACGGGGCGTCAATCGGCCGACGATGCGCTAACTCGCCTGCTGCGCTCGGTCGGCTCCGGCGCATCCGCTCCAAAGTGGTCTCACTCGGACTCGGTTTGAATGACGGTGCAAAGGCTCGGGTCTGCTGCAAGTAGGCAGTGCTGGTGACATCGCATCGTCCGGGTCTTCGGCGTTTTGGGCACCAGTAGATGGCGTCATCAGGTTGGTAGCCGGTGTTGCAGATTCCGCAGTATCCGGCGAACCGCGCCGTCGTTCGGTAGAACTTGATATCGGGTTGCCGATTATTATTTCTGGTTCGGTATTTCGGTCGCTTCATCATTTTGAGTTCCTCTGGTTAGGGTTCGCTGCGCTCACCCGGCGCGTCACTTCGTTCCGCGCCCAATCTTATGAGGGCAAAATCAAGCCTGCGGAGCCGCTGAGGCACACGAACCCTTACCCCTAAGAGTTCGTGATTGCCGCACTCTGCGTGAGCGCCTCGGCAGCACACTTTCGTTTAGCGGTGTCTTTACATACCCAACTTTCAGCACGCTCAGATTTCTATTGGCCTGGCGGATGGAATCGGGGCCGACTTTTACGTGGCTGTGCTGACGTTGCTTGTTGATGATTTGGACAGGCTCTTAGTTTCGCCGCCTGTCCGTTCCCAATCCTTCGCTGGACTGAGCCTCGTTCTCAACAACGCCCGGTGCGCCGCCGACCTATGGGACACGGTCGGTCGTACGTCCGTTGCTTGGTTTACGTCCTTCCACCACGCCGTCCTTTCAGACGGTTTGTTCGCATCGGCTGCGAACATCGTTTATTTAGCTTGCGCGAGTCTGCTGCGAAATCCCGGCCCGTCGTCGGGCGGTCGGTCGCCGCAAACGCTCACGAATAGTTAGGCGGCGGGGTTTGGCGGCTGGAAAACTCAATCGGCTTCGACCGGCAGCTTGGCTCAGACTGGTGCGCCGGGCGTCCTGCTTCGCCACAGCCTGTTTCCCCTGAGGGTTTGCCGCATGGCGGGTAATCGGCGTCCAACACGCCGAAGTCGCTTCTGGTGTCATTTGGGCGCGTTTGATAGGCATTTCCGGGCGGCTCCGCGCCGGGTGCCCGTAGTCAGGACTACGGGATTTCGTTGGAATGTTTGTTTGCTTGCGACCGGAAGCTCTCAAAGTGTATGATTGTGGCTCAACAAGCAAACAAATATAAGGACTTCCATGAAGGTCTACGTCTACTGCCGGACTTCGACGCCGCTCCAAAACGACGGGCTGGCGGCACAAGAAGCGACGTGCCGAGCCTTCCTGAACAACTTAGCGCAGCAGGAACAGTGGTATCGGCGATTCCAGCCAACCATCGCGGCGAGCGGTACGCTCACGCTGGAAGTTGTCAGTGAGCAGATTTCCGGCAGTGTGGCATTCGCGAAACGTCCGTTGGCTGGCGAACTACTGCGGCGGCTCGAAAAGGGCGACCATCTCTGCATCGCCAAGTTGGACCGAGCATTCCGCTCAGCCCGCGATTGCCACAACATCCTGCACGAACTTCGACAGCGCGGGGTCAGCACCAGCGTGTGCGATTTGCCGGACGGTGCCGACGTGACCGGCAACGGCATCGCGGCATTGCTCATCGGCATCATGGCATCCGTCAGCGAATGGGAGCGTGAACGCATCCGCGAACGAACAGCGGACCAGAAGCGGTTGGCGAAAGAGCAAGGTCGGTATCTCGGCGGTAAGCGTCCATGGGAAAAGACCATCGTGCGCGGCAAGCTGGTCGATGACGAGAAGAAGGCTATCGTCGTTCGGAAGATTCGTAAGTGGCGAGGCGAAGGTGTGCCGCTACGAACGATTGTGGCGCGGGTTGAAGAGCACGGTTTCTCGATTTCAACCGACGCCGTGCGGCGGCTGACGGAGAGCGTGGCGAACGCGGTTCGGACACGCGGTCGTCGCAAGCATAGGGGTGATGACGATGGGCAAGATTCGCTTCACAGTGAAGGCGGGCCGGGTGACGTTCTCGAATCGAAGCGGCGGCAGCTTTTCGGTGCCGGTTCGGGCAGGGAAGGACGGCGACGACCTGCCTGACACGCATCGGCACGGGTCCGTGCAGCCTGAACGACCGTCGCGGCTCACCTTCAGGGAATGGGCAGAAAAGGCAAAGGAGCGTGAATGAACGATGACAGGATGCTTTTCGACCGAGTGCTTGAACAGGCGCTCGGCGGCGAGACGTTAGACGAACTGATGGACGAGCACGCGGACGCTGTCGGTCGCGGCAACTGGGAACGGGTCCGGCTCATTGATGACATGGTGCGGATGGCGTCGATTCGTGCGACGAACGCCGTGACCGCAGAAAGGACAAGGCGTGAACGAAACTGACGGCAAGACGATTGAGATGCTGAACGACGCGCTGCAGGTCGTCGCGGTTCTGTCGTCAAAGCTGCGTCGTGAGTTGAGCGAGTCGGCGCAGGAAGCCGTCAATTTGGAAGCGGCTGCGTGGCGGGCAACGGCGGCGGTTCGTCGGCTGCGGCCCAGCGGCGGCAACGATGATGCCCTCACGTGAGAAAACGTGTCGAACCGGACCAATCGTGAATCCACAAGTTGGCTAACAGCACCTAACGTTCAGCGTCGTTGAAGACCGTGGCGACCGCGGGCTCATCCCAGACTCGCTGAACTCTGCCAGCGTCGTGTACGTCCAGATGTCCACAAGACGTACAATCCCAGAATGCAGCACAGAGGACTCGGGAGCTTGCGCAGTCCAGTCAGCTTGCTTGGCAAAATCATCCGCGACTGCAAGAGAATCAAAGCCGCGCCGACCGATTCGGACGCTGCGTTCGATTTCTTCACCACGGCGTGCCACATGCATGAATGGTGGCAGCGTTACGGCGTGGAATGGACTCCACCGACCGACGCGAGAGAGGCGGCGATTTTCCGGTTGTGCGGTGAAGTGGGCAACGGCGCGAAACACTTCGTCATGGAACGTAAACACATCGTCGGCCACGAGATTAGGTGGGGTTCTGAGTCTGCCATGGTCCTGCATCTGGAAGACGATGATGCTGCGCTCTTCGGTGTCGCGAGCGTTACAACGTTGCAGCTCGCGGCGAGCGTCGTCAAGTATTGGTCCGATTACGAGTATCGTCGCCGATTTCCATTGAGCTTCACGTGATGGGGACGCCCGTCACTTGCGTCGAGAGTCGAATCCGAACGGATGGAGCACTTTCAAAATGGGAATGGTCACTGTCCTCGCGTTCTTCACGTGCGTATTCGCAGACGCGTCTGGCGTGTTTGCCCAACCATCCAAACCGGCCCCAACGCCGACGCCCGCTCAAGCACCAAAGAAGGGCCAAGCGCCGAAAGCTGCACCATCCCCGAAGCCGTTTGCGTGTCCACCGCAATCCACGGTTGCATGTCAGTCGTTTCTGGAACTTTGGAACGCCGGTGACAGCGATGTGAGACGCGACCCCGAAGACTTCGGTTTAGCGTGCTTTCGGGCAGAACGAAGATAACTTCTTCGTGCTAGTGATTGGCTCCGGCTACATTGATTTTGGGAGTGTAAAGAAGGATTCGGAAGGCAATCCGTATAGCCGCGAATGGCCCATGGCACGCGGTCAGATTGAAAGTTTCAAAGATGGCGTGTCATTCGCGGACGGGACGATTCCAGACTCTCTCACGCACTTTATCGGAGCTTGGCATTCCCTCGACACGGTGTCCATGAAGACGAACTTGTTCGGATGGACGAAGAGACCGAATGATGCCGCGTTCTTGGCGAAGCTGGATGACAGCGGCGGTTCGGTCATCGTGAGTTCGGGGTCGGTCAATATATCGACAACCTACAAGAGCATCATGGACAAAGATGTCTCGTACGACTTGAGTATTCAGCGGTCCACCGGGCGCTTCATCGAGACGCACATCATCAATCAGAATCCGACACGTGTCCTTGGAAGATGTGTACCATTGCCAGCACGAACGCAGTGACGACTGAACGTTCGACAAGCGGCGGCAGAAATAGATTCTGAATGCGTTCGGACATTTCGGAATTTCTACGGGGAGTGTCGGCGCACCTGTTCGGGTTGTTGTCCGGTGGCATCGTTGCGTTTGTCGTGGCGCTTCTTGAGCACTGGTCGGGTCGTTCGCTTTCACCTTCCATCTACGTCAGCATCGTCGCGATAGGATTGTTCGTGTCGTGCTTTGTGACGTGGCGTGAGCAGTTCCATGCCCGCGGTCACCTGCTGAACATCAGTGGCGAGTTTGAAAGCGACACACTCATTCTGTCGATTCGCAACGATGGACCAACTGACTCGTTCAGCGGAGCAATCACATGGGTTGACGCTCCATTTACGACGGAGCGAGCGAACCCATATCCACTCACATTCAAATGGATGGACAAGGAACCCGGCTCGTTGAGGCTGATTCAACGGAATGGCACGAAGCGGGTGGAGTTGCTAAGGGTGACGACGTGGGAGAACCCATCGACCCATCGGCAGGAGTGTCGGGAGGTTCACTTACTGTCGCAGTCGGACGAACAGGTTGCCGTCCAACCACACTGGGACGACGGTGCGACGAACACGTTTGTCTCGCTGAAATTCAGGTCCGTGAACCGTGACCAAGACTATCAGGACAGCATTTCGGTCTATACATGTCCGGGCTCAGAATCGGTGACGCTGAGGCTTGCCAGAGACTTGCGATTCTAGTCTGTGACCGCCATGAGGTAATCAAGCGGTCGCGTGATGCCTACGGCACCGTTTTCAAAATCGTGAGCAGCAGCGCTTGAATGGCGGTATATGGCGTCTCCGTCTGATGTCCGTAGCAATAGGTCGTGATGTGCGCCGCGACAACCTCTACGCTCAAACCGAAATCCGTTGCTGCCTTCGTGGCTTTGTCGCCGGGGACCAGAAACCGCGCCTTCGATGAAACCGCGGCCCCACCACCCTAGTGCGTAGAGAATCGGCTGCTTACTGAGTTCCGCGGCTTCCTTTCGCTCGCTCTCCACCATCCACGTAATTTGTTTGCATGGCGACGTTTCAAGGATGCGGGCAGTCGGCTCTTTTGCCCACTCGTCTTTCTCGGCTTGTGTTGGGTTTGTCTGCGCGTGCGCTGAGGATGCCCACATCACAGAGATGCTGAGCGCCACTATGAACTTGGTCATGGACGTTCTCCGCGTTGCGCGTGACCGGAACAGATGGAGTTCGGTCAATATATCGCAAAATCGATTCATTGACTGACAAACCGAAGACCGCGAGGGAGCACTTCAAATCGTGGCTGTGAATGTCGGGGACGTGGCGAGTATGTCCTTGTTCGCTGGCGATGGCAGAAGCCGTTAGAAAGCCTCTGGACCCCGCCCGACGACTCTGCTACCGTGGAACCTCGACAAGCTAGTAACCAGAGTAAAAACCAGCGGAGTGAGAAAGCCAGCTTATCGAATCGCAACACGCTAAGTCGTTTAGTCGCAATAGCCTGCGCCCGTAGCTCAGTTGGATAGAGCGGCTGGCTTCGAACCAGTAGGCCGGGGGTTCGAGTCCCTCCGGGCGCACCAGTCTCTCAGTCGCCTGCCATCCATCCTTCCCGCCCGCAAGAGCCCCCCGAAGCGGAATGGCGAATAGCTTCTTCTCGAAGATCGGCTCCCTCGACAACACGACGACAGACAAGAAGACACTGCTAATTTCGCAGTCTGTGCGTCGATCGTCTGTCGTCAGCAAGGAGCGGTCTGCGATGACCACCGCCCGTTCCGGAATGTCTCCGCGATCTCTGCGGCCTCTGCGTTGATCGTCGTGACGCGTCGCACTCTGGATCTGAGTAGAAGATCCGCGGCAACAGACTCGATTTCAATTCTGGCAGCCGACGTGCAATTTTGGATCGCAGAACTGTGCGATCTTGCTCCGTTCACGACGCGGAGCACGCCAGATTCACGGCGCGCCGTTTGCTGTCGTTCCCGGTGAGATTGAGGCCGTCCCCCAGGCCGGACGCAATCATCGTCGGTATCCGCCGACGGAAGCCGGCCACTTGTCGAGTGGCGCAGAAAGGGCCGCTTGATGGCTGCCGAGGTCATGTCCGCCTCCGACCGTACCGCCGCGTCCTATAAACGTCTCGCCGCATCCGCCGACATCCTGACCGCTGCGTCCGACGAGTTCTCGAAATCGATTTCGGTGCTCGACGGCGCGCTCAAGCTGCTGAACCTCGGCATCTCGGCGTGGGAAGGCATCAGCGGGACTGACGATGACGGCAACGGCAACTACTGGAGCGAGGACGTCGGCTACGCGAAAGTCGGTGGCACCTGGGGCATCGCACTACGCGTGCGCAGCGGACGGCACAAGGGCGACGAGGAAACGCACGAAGAGTGGCTGTTCAACGACGGCCCGCGCGCGATGCGCATCGGCGCGATCGACAAGATTCCCGACCTGCTCGAGCGGCTGGTGAAAGCCGCGGACAAGACGACCAAGAAAGTGCAGGAGAAGACCAGCCAGGCGCTCGAACTCGCCGCCGCGATTTTGAAGACGGCCGAGGAGATCGAACTGCAGCGCAAGCAGCGCCACCACTGAACGGCTACTTCTTCGACGCGCATCCACGCCTCGATCTCCTGCCGCGGTTCGCGGCGCCGCTGCCGACAGAGCAGCTTCGGCTCGCCCGCCGTGATCAGCACATCGTCTTCGATCCGGATGCCGATCCCGTCGTAACGCTGCAGCGCGGTGCGCATCGGTCTGCTGTTCGGCCGCCGTCAGCTTCGCGAACACGTCGCCGGCGAGGATGTCGTCCTTCCGCACGTAGATGCCCGGTTCGTTCGTGAACACCATGCCCGGCTCGTACGGTCCGCATGCCGATCGTAGACGTCGTGTGTCTGCAGGCCGAGTGGATGCCCGGTGCCGTGGAACAGGTACAGCCCGGCCTGCTCGGCCGTGTTCTTCGTCACCAGACCCAGCTTCAGCAACTCGCGTCCGACGACTTCAATCGCCTTGTCGTTGACCTCGACGATGCCTGCGGCCGGGCCGCATCAGCGTCAGCGACTCGTTCTGCGCCGCCAGCACGACGTCGTAGAGTGCACGCTGCTCGGCCGAAAAGTGTCCGCTCGCCGGATAGGTGCGCGTGACGTCGGCGGAGTAGCCGTCCACTTCGGCGCCGATGTCGGTCAGCAGCAGTCCGTCGCGGACGATCGGCTCGTTGTTGCTCTCGTAATGCAGCGTCGTCGAGTTCCGGCCGGACGCGACGATCGACGGGAACGCCCAGCAGCAGGCGCCGAGATTCCGGAACGTGAACTCGATCGTCGCCTGCACTTCGTACTCGTGGGCCGCGGTCAGGACGCGGGTCATCGCCGCCTTCTGCGCCTCGGCGGTGATGTCGATCGCGCGCTGGATCAGCGTCAGCTCCGTCGGGCTCTTGATCTCGCGCATCGCGAAGCAGCAGCGGCGAGGCATCGCGGAATCGAACCGACGGATATTGCCGTCGCAGATCGTCGGCGAACTTCTGTTCACGGGTCGGCACGCCGCCGAGTGCATTCGGGTCGTGCATGCACCAGCCAGACTTCGGCCCGGCCCGCCCGAAATGCCGAGAGAAACGCGGGCGCCGCCGGCGTCGCGTAGTAACTGCGCTGCCCGGGCTCGCCGAAGCCGCGTCCCTGAAACAACGCGTCCACGAATCCGTTCAAGCGTCGCGACGAACTGACGTCCTTGATGCCGGTGGCGGCGGTGACCTGCTCGCGCGACGGGATGATGCCGGTCCATCGTTCGTTGGACGGGTCGCGATCGCGCGAGAACACGATCTCGCTGCGCTCGCGCTCGCCCGGCAGGATCACCAGCGTGGTGTCCGGCTCGTTCATGCCGGTCAGGTAGAGGAGATTGTCTTCCTGGCGGAACGGCCAGTCGACGTCGCCGGTCCGGCGCGATGTGTCGCTCGAGAACGCGACAAACAGCGCGTCGGGTCCAATCGTTTTCGCGAACACCGCGCGTCGCGCGCGATATTCGTTCGACGTCACGCCAACCTGTTGCGCCGGCGTCTGCGCGGACAGAGCGGCGACGAGGGCAAGGAGTGCGATGGAGTACCGAAGCGGCGTCATGATAACCTTCTGAACGTGCGCCCGTAGCTCAGCTGGATAGAGCGACAGTCTCCGAAGCTGTAGGCCACTGGTTCGAATCCAGTCGGGCGCACCATTCAACATTTCAGATTTCAGATTGACGAATTCAGATTTCAGATTTCTCTGGCGCTCGACTTCTCACTTTTCACTTCTAACTTCTCACTTCTCTAACTTCTGGTGCAGCCGGGCAACCTTCTCCAGGTTGACGCCCTTCGACTTGCGCAGCGCCGCCCACAGGTCGCCGACGCGCTCGAATCGTTCCGGCGCACGTCGTGATCGTGAAATGCCTGCCGGTCGAACCCCTCGTCCACTTCCTGCCAGCGTGACCGGCGTCGAGACGCCGGCGTAGTCGCTCGCCCGCGCGCTGTAGGCGCCGGCGAGCGTCTTGCCGAGGATGTTCTGCAGGCAGTCGATGTAGATGCGCGCGCCGCGCGCCTTGCACCGCGCGCTCGGTCGTCGCCAGCTTCGGATGTTTCTGGACCGACGAGCGCCGCGACGATCTGACAGAACAGCAGGCCCGCATCGTACGGCGTGCCCGGCGGCAGCGGTACGTAGATGTGCAGGCCGTCCGCGCCGGACGTCTTCGGCACGCCGCACGGCGTCGAGCGCATCGAGCTCGTCGCGAATCCAGCGCGCCACGTCGAGCACTTTCTCGAAGGACACTCCGTCGGCCGGATCGAGATCGAAGGCCGCGAAGTCGGCGAACTCCGGCTGATCGACGCGCGAGAACCACGGATCCTGCGAGATCGCGGCGAGCTGCGTCGTGTAGAGCAGCGTCTTGAGCGCGCCGCCGACAATTTGCGGCCGCTGCTCGCCGCCGACGATGGCGGTGCGGATGCCGGCGGGGACATCGGGCGCGCGGTGCTGGTAGAACGGCGGCGCCGGCGACGCCGTTGGGAAACCGTTTCATCACCAGCGGCACGGTCGGCAATCGCCGGCAGCAGATACCGCGACGATCGCACGTAGTAGCGGAACAGGTCGCCTTTGGTCAGCTTCTGCTTCGGCCAGAACACCTTGTGCAGATTGGTGACCGCCAGTTCCTCGCCGTCCGGAAGCGCGAGGACGCCATCCTTTCGCGCCGACTCGAGGGCAGTCAGCTGCTCGAGGAGGCCGCTGAGATCGTCGTCGTTCCTGGTTCGGCGTTCTACGTTCTTCGTTCGCTTGGTTCGTCCCGCCTGCTCGGCAGCCGCCGCGTCAGAACGACGAACCTCGAACGTAGAACGTCGAACGACGCTGCTCTGCCTCTCCCGCGTCACGTCCTTCGCCTTCTTGTCGTCGCGGAGTCCGAGATAGACCGGGTGCCGCAGCCTGCCGTCGGCCGTCCATTCCGTGAACTTGACCTGCGCGACGAGCTCGGGCTTCACCCAATGCGGCCGTTCGTTGGCCTTCGGCGTTTCCTCAAACGGCGACGACGTGATTTCGAGCGGCTCGAGCAGCGCCATGACCCGCGCCAGCTCGCGTTCGTTGAATCCGGTGCCGATGTGCCCGCTGTAAATCAGCCGCTTGCGGCTCGCCGGGCCCTGATGTGGCGCGGCCCTCTCAGCGCCGCGATCGGCGTCGGCGTCGTAAACGCCGATCAGGAGCGCCCCGAAGTAGCCGCGCGACTGGCGCGGCTCGGTCCATCCGCCGATCACGAATTCCTGTTCGTGGACGATCTTCATCTTCCGCCAATCCGGCGTGCGCTTGCCGGACTTGTACATCGACGAGGCGTGCTTGGCGATCAGACCTTCCCAACCGGACGCCATCGCCTCGTCGTATAGCGCGCGGCCGTCGCCGCGAACCTGCGTGCTGATGCGGAGCACCGGCGACTTGGTGCGGGCGAACAGGCGCTCGAGTGCGGCCCGGCGCTCCGTCAGCGGACGGTCGCGATAGTCGATATCGCCGTCGCGGAGCAGATCGAAGATCAGGATCGCGACAGTGGGCCGCCGCCCGGACGGCGCAGGCTTGTCGCGAGGCTTCTTCGACCGCGACTCGACACCCGATCCGCCCCCGAGGTTGATGCGTCCCTGCAGCTGTTGAAAGCCGGTCGGCTTGCCGTCCTTGTCGAGCGCGACAATCTCGCCGTCCAGGACGAGCGGAGATGTCCGGCGGCGTGCCCAGTCCTCGAATGCCTTGGCGATCTCCGGAAACTGACGCGTCTTCTCGTTGCCGAGCCTCGACCACAGCCGCGCCTGACCCCTGGGCGCAACCTCGACGATCGCGCGGATGCCGTCGTATTTGGGCTCGTAGACGAACTGCGGGTCGGCGAGCGGCGCATCGGTCAGCGATGCGAGCATCGGGCGGAGATCGAAGGCCACGGGTGATTATCCGCCAGTCCGCCGTTTCCCAGCTGCCGGTTTCGCGTGCCGGGCGGCGACCGTCTTCGTGGCGCGGCGCGCGGTTCCGGCTTGCGCGAGGCTCTGGCGCAAGCGCTCCATCAGGTCGACCACCTTTGCCGGGCGCGGCTCGGATGCGGCTTCAACGGTGACCGTTTTCCCCTTCATCTTCGCGCGGATGATCTCCATCAAGTTGTCGCGGTATTGATCGGTATATTTCGCGGGCTTCCAGTCGGCCGCCAGGCTGTTGACCAGCGCCTTCGCCATCTCCAGTTCCGCCTTGCGAACCTCGCCCGCCTTGGGGAATTCGAGCGTCTGTTCATCCACGAGCTCGTCGGCGAAACGCAGCACCGACAGGACAATCGCTTCGTCGATGACCTCGACGGCGGCGAGATGCTGCGTCTCACGCAGGATGAACGTGGCGATGCCGATGCGGCCCGATCCACGGATCGCCTCGCGCAGCAGCACGTACGCGCGTTCGCCCCCTTTCCCGGGGGTCAGATAGTAGGGCGTTTCGAAAAACCGATCGTCGATCGCGTCCGCCTTCACGAAGTCGAGGATGTCGACAGTGCGGGTCTTCTCGACCGCCGCGGCCCGGAAATCGTCCTTGGTGACGACGACGAATTTGCCCTTGGCGTATTCGTATCCCTTGACCAGGTCCTCCCACGCCACCGGCTTGCCGTCGCGGATGCACACCCGCTCGAACTTGACCGGCGAGTGATCTTTCGCGTGGAGCATGCGAAAGGTCGGCCGGTGCTGCCGGACAGCGGTGTGCAGTTCGACCGGAATGCTGACCAGGCCGAATGAAATCGCGCCTTTCCACAATGCTCGTACTGCCATAGGTCAATGCTGCTTCACGTTTGATGCCACCCCGGGGCATAATCGCCGCCATGAAGAACCTGCTCGCGATGCTGCTGGCTCTGGCGTTTACACCGCAGGCTCCGGCGGCGCAGCCGCCAGCCCCGCCGATTCCGACCGGCACGTTCGTCAGCGCCGACGAGATTGCTGAAACTCTCAAGCACTCGATCGCGAACAACGTCGTCGATCAACCGATGAAGGCATGGAGTGTTGACGGCTACCGCGTCTCGGTGGCGATGCTGCACCGGACGAAAGCCGAGACTTCCGCACTCATCCACGATCGCGTCACCGAGATCTACCAGATTATCGAGGGCGGCGGAACCATCGTCACCGGCGGGTCGCTGTCCGATGCCAAGCCGAGCGACTTGACCCGCGTCGGTGCCGGACCCAGCCACACCGGCGTTCACCAGGGCGGAGACAGCCGGAGGGTCGGACCGAAGGACGTGATCATCGTGCCGGCCGGTATGCCGCATCGGCTGAGCCAGCTCGACGGGCCGATCAGCTACCTGGTGTACCGGTTCGACCCGAAACCGTAGTGATCTTGAATTCTCTGCGAGCTCCGCGTGCTCTGCGTTCCAACGTCGTGATCGTCGATCGCACCGACGCGCAGCACTACGTTGCGTATCGATCGTTGAACCAGGGCTCGGCCGAATTCGAGTAGCCGCGCAGTTCCCAGAAGCCCTTGCGATCCTCCTCGAGGAACTCGATCTTGCGGATCCACTTGGCGCCCTTCCACGCGTACAGCTTGGGCGTGATCATCCGGACCGGGCCGCCATGTTCGCGCGGCAGCGGCTCGCCTTCCCACGTGTGCACCAGCAGCACGTCATCGTCCACCGCGCGCGCCAGCGGGACATTGACGGTGTACGGAATGTAGCTGCCGGGCATGAAGTCGTAGCCCGTGCAGAGAATGAAGCGGGCCTCGTCTCGCGGCACAGCCAGCTCCGCAATGGTCTTGAAGCGGACGCCGCGCCAGTGGTTGTCGTAGCGGCTCCATGTGGTCACGCAGTGAAAGTCGCTGACGTCTTCTGTCTGGGGCAGTTCGAGAAATTGTTTCCACGTCAGCGTGAGCGGGTTCTCGACGAGTCCGCACGACCTCGAGCTTCCAGCTGTCGGTGGACACTTCCGGCTGCTCGCCGAGGTCCAGCACCGGCCAGTTGCGGCACCTGATGCTGACCGACCGGCAGCTGTGGCATGCCGTGCCGGTTGGCGGGACCGCTGCCGAGCGGTTTCTGTCCGCGTGAACTGCACATCGACCGCGCTCTTGTCGAGCGCGATCTGCCGCTGGATGTATTTCAAACGCCGTGCAACGAGATCGTCGGTCGCCATGCCGCCATGTTAACCGACCGCGGCGATGCCCTGCCATGCCACTGAAAAGCGATGAGCGACGATCGACGCAGAGATCGCGAGACCGCAGAGGTGTTCGTTTGTTTTGAAGATCCTGCGGCGGCGAGGGCGACTATCCGAGGGTATGAGGGTGCGGGATGTCGGGTTCAACCACGGGCGTTGTATCGAAGATGTCGGCGGCGAGGAACTCCGGAGAACCGGTCGCGTGCGAAACCGTCACCAGGCCGCGGCGCGTGGCCTTGTCGCGATACATGCGCTGGTCGGCGTCCGTCAGCAGCGCTTCGTAGGTCGAGCCGTCTTGCCGGATAGACCGACGCACCGGCGCTGACGGCGAGCCGCAGACGCCGCCCTTCGCGCACGTCGAGCTCGATGTCGGCGATTCTGGCCTGCAGTTCGCGTCGCTTGAGATCCGCGGCCTCGCGGGAGCAGTCCGCCAGCACGACGATGAACTCGTCGCCGGCGTAGCGGACGCAGAGGTCGTACGGCCGCAGTGCCGCCAGCAGCGCCTTGGCGACCTCGCGCAGCGCCTCGTCGCCGACGTTGTGACCGTAGGTGTCGTTGATTGTCCTTGAAGCCGTCGACGTCCATGACGATGATCGCGACCTCGCTCTTGAGCCGTTCGGCTCGCGACAGCTCGCGCGACAGGTGCACGAACATCGACCGCCGGTTCGGCAGGCCGCGTCAGCGGATCGGTCAGCGAATCTTCCTGCGTCTGCTCGAAGACGATCGAGTTGTGGATGACCGCGCCCGCCTGCTCGGCGATCCGCTCGATCAGCCGGCGGTGATCCTCGGTGTAGCGGTTCGGCCTCGACGTGGTAGAGCGACAGGCAGCCGATGAAGGTGTCGTTGAACTGCAGCGGGCAGACGATGGCCGACTTGAGCGCGATCGTCCTGAACCAGTCCCGCGGCTTCGAAGGTGACGCGCGGGTTGCCGTTGACGAGCGTGCGCCGGTTCTGCGCCACCCAGCCGGGGAGTCCGCGACCCCTCTTGAGGGTGGCGTGCAGCAGCTTCGGCGCGTCCACGCCGCTCGCGAAACGGCACTTCAGCGTGTCCGTTTCGGGCTGATGCAGGAACAGCGCGCAGCCGGACCACGACACGATCTTCGACAGCTTCGACGAGATGAGCGCCATCGTGTCGGCGACGCCGAGGCTCGTGCCCATCGACTGCGCGATCTCGTAGAGCGCGTAGATTTCGCGATGCGCGAGCGCGATGTTCTCGAACGCGTCGGTGCTGATCGGGACGAGGCCGGCGGCGGTCGAACCGCCCAGCAGCGGAGTCGCGGGCTCGGTCCGCGGCGTCGACCGTTCCTCGGACGTGAGCTGTTCGCGATCAGCGCCGGCAGCAGCTCGACGAACAGCGGCACCAGCGACGGATCGAGCGCGCGTCCCGCTTCGTGCTTGAGCAGGCCGATCGCGCTCTCGCTGTTCAGCGCCTTGTGGTACGGCCGTTCGGTCGTCACCGCGTCGTAGTAGTCCACGATCGTCAGGATGCGCGCGCCGGCGGGAATGTCGGTGCCGGCCAGCCCCTGCGGATAGCCCTTGCCGTCCCACCGTTCGTGATGACTCAGGATCAGCGGCGCCACCGGATACGGAAACGGCACCGCCGCGATGATTTCCGCGCCGACCTGCGGATGAATGCGGATCTTCTGGAATTCTTCCTGCGTCAGCGGTCCCGGCTTGGACAGGATGTGCTCGGGCACCGCGAGCTTGCCGATGTCGTGCAGCAGCGCCGCGGTCTTGACGCCCTGAATCTCGTGATCGGACATGCCGGCCGCCTTCGCCAGGCCGGTCGCGTAGACCTGGACGCGACGAATGTGCATCTGCGCGGTCTGATCCTTGGCGTCGATGGCGCGCGCCAGCGCTTCGATGGTGGCGAGGTGCAGGTCCGATGTCTGCTGCACGTGACGCTGCTCGTCGTCGATCCTCCCCATGTAGACCTTGTAGGTCCGGTAGGTGAGGTAGAGCGGTGCGAACGTGAACGGGGCGACCCAGTAGCCGGCATGCTCGAGCAGCGATGCCGCCAGCGCTGCCGATCCGGCGCCGACGAAATAGCTCGGCGCGCTCCACAGGAAGTTGTTGTGCCAGGTGGTGAGGATCGACTGCTCGCTCGATAACGCGATCGCGGTCGCCACCAGCCCGGTGTTCAGCAGGAAGTAGATCGTGGCCGCGCCCACCAGCGGCTTCGCCAGCTCCGCAAACGGCATCGCCGACCAGGTGCCGCCGAGCAGCTGATAGGCCAGGCCGGCGCCCTGAACGGTGATCACCAGCGACGCGACGCTGAACAACGTCCGATACAGCGGGTTGTTCTCCTTGCTGTTGATGTGGCACTGGCTGAACGCACTGCCGGCCGCGACCAGCATCGTCTCGTGCGGGCCGAGCAGCAGCAGCGCCGCGAAGTCCACCGCGTACGATACCGACATCGTCGAACCGCCGGTCATCAACGGCAGTGTGACCTTCAGCGCCGCCGACAGCGACGAGATCAGGAGCAGCGCGATGAACAGGATCGGCTGGTGAAACCCGGCGCGCGGCAGGCACAGCGCGAACAGCAGCACGCCGAAGACGATGACGGCAATGACGTAGATGCGGGCGGCGCGGGGCAGCCGGGCCATCAGTGAACGCGGGGTGACGTCGACACCCAATGCTCGCCCCAGTCTTCCTTCAGCAGCGACCAGAGGACCTGATCGACGTACTCGCCGCCGCGACGAGCCGAGCGGCGGAGCACGCCTTCCTGCACTGCGCCCAGCTTGCGAAGGGCGCCGTTGGCGCGGCCGTTCTGCACCGGCGCGCGTGCTTCGAGGCGATGCGTGCCGACGGAACCGAATGCCAGCGATCCGACCAGGCGCGCGGCGTCCATGAAGATGCCCGTGCCGCGCGCGGACGGTGCAATCGTCCACTCCCATTCGGCCGCCTCGAACGCCGGGTCCAGTTGACGTACCTGCACCAGACCGACTGCCGTTCGCGACGCGGTCAGCGTGATCACGTAGCTGAACGCGATGCCGTTGGCGCGGTCGCGCGGCGCCCGGTCGATGAACTCCTGGACGCCGACGTCGGTGACGGGATCGTCGATGCCGAAGCGCGTGGCGTCGCCCAGAACCAGCAGATCGACCAGCGGGCCGAGGTCCAGCGCCACCGGCTCGCGGAGTGTCACCACTCGTCCTGCCAGCGTCGGCAAATCATCACGCCACGTGGGCGCCGTCAGGCGCGTCGGATCAGCGGTCATTCCAATCAGGGACGCAGAGGGACACTACTGCGCAATGGTCAGGAAAATGCAACTTTGACGCCATTGGCGATACTGCCTCTAAACCGCTTGGAAGTAAGTGTTTAACTCGATCCAAGGCGTTCTCTTTACCGATGTTTATGTTCGTATATACGACAATATAGTCAGCTCGGACGGGGATATGTCAAGCTAAGATACTGAAAACCGAAGAGGTTCTGTGCAAGTGGCGATGTCGAGTTCGCCCCTCATTCCGATTCCGGGTATAACTGAGGCGCCGTGGAAAAAGGGTCGTTTGCCGACGAACCGGACTTCCTGCGAGTCTCTCCGACCTGGATCGAGGGCTCGTGAGCGGAGACGCTGCCGCCGATCTTGGCGCGCCCGCCCCGGCGCGCCCGCCCGTCCATGCCGCTCCCCTCGTCCGACTTCGTCGAGATCCCCCGCGGCCCGAGGACGCGTTCAGCCTGTCGACCGACCCCCGATTCCTGTTCCAGAGCGCCGCGCACGCTGCCGCCGCCGAGCAGGTGCTGGCGGCGATTCGCCGCCGCGACGGCCTGGTGCTCCTGACCGGAGAGTTCGGTGCTGGAAAGACGCTGCTGTGCCGGACGATCGCCGAGCAGTCCGATCGCCGCATGCTGGTAGCGACAGTGCTCGACGGCGTCCCGTCAATCGACCGACTGCTGCAGACCGTGCTCGTCGAGTTTGGCGCCGCGTCGCTGACGGACTTCGTGCGAGTGCCGACCGCAACGCGTCAGAGCCTGACTGCGACGCTCAGTGCGTTCCTGATTTCGATCGATTCGCTCGAGGCGACGGCGGTCGTGGTCATCGACGAAGCGCATCACCTGCCAATCGAAGTGCTCGAAGGTCTTCCCGCCCTCTCGCACGCAGCCGGCGAGTCGGCGCGGCCGCTCCAGATCGTCCTCGTCGGACAGCCGGAGCTCGCGGAGATCCTCGGCCGGTCGGAATTGCGGCTGGTGAGCGAAGAAGTTGGAAACCGGACGCACCTGGGATTGCTGCGAGCCGATGAGATCGGCGGCTATGTAGCTCATCGCGTCGAGATGGCGCGAGGCGTTTCGAATGCCATCGGCGACGCTGCGCTGACGCGCATCCACGAAATCTCTGGCGGCTTGCCGCGCACCGTGAACCTGCTCTGCGCTC
This sequence comes from uncultured Acidobacteriota bacterium, assembly GCA_963711765.1. Lineage (GTDB taxonomy): Bacteria > Acidobacteriota > Vicinamibacteria > Vicinamibacterales > CAVVIG01 > CAVQFC01. The sequence goes on from CAVQFC010000004.1 coordinate 20,179, forward strand.
GCGCGCTGACGCGCGACGGAGCTTCAGGCGCCGCGATTGACGCGGCCACCATCGACTCCGTCGCCGCCGAATTGGAGTTGGTCGCACCGGTTGCGCCTATTCGTCGCGGTCGCCGGGTCGCAACCATCACGATCTTGCTGCTGGCGCTTGTCGCGGCAGGCGCCGTGGCGGCGTTGTGGACGTACCGCGACGATATCGCGAGCGCGGTGGTCCAGTGGGAACAGATTCCGCCCCCTCCGGCCGCCCCGAAATACGATGTGCCCGATCCGCCCCTGCCGATCGCCCTGCCCGAACCGCCGCCGGCGGACGCGCGCTAGTTCCTATTTCTGGTAGCGCGGATCGTACGGATCAACTTGTCCGTCTTCCTGGCCTGGCGCGGGATTACCACGGCGACCGGGATGCGTATCGCCCGTCCCATCCGGAAAACGTGGACCGAGGTCGATCTTGCCGCGCCCGAGCTCGTTCATCACGTAAGGGACAAGCAGCACCAGTACGAGCACGAGCGCGATCGCCACGGCGACAGCCACGCCAAACGTCACGCTCGGATATTCAAACGCCATCAGCAGCTCGACAGGGGTCATCGCGTACCTCCTCTGCGTTTCATCGCAACTGCCGTGCCGCCTCACGGCTGAGTCGCGACTCCACGTCCGACTGGCAACGCACTTGAAAGAAATCGAGGCAGGGGTGTTTCATGGCTCTGCTTCGCTCATTGTTGGTCCTTGTCCTTCTCAGCATCCTCGCATTGGTCGCCTACAACTACCTCAGCCCGACTCCCGTGTTCCGTTTTTGGCCGGAGCCGGTCGCCGGCGCGACAGCGACGCCGCAGATCGACACGGCGGCGGCGCGTGAGCGTGGCGCCGAGGTCGGCGAGAAGGTGGCGGTGGCTGCCGAGAAAATGAAGGGCGCGGCGGAAGAAGGCGCCATCACGTCGAAGATCAAAGCGAAGATGGTGCTCGACGACACCATCACGGCGCGGACGATCGACGTCACGACTCACGGCACGATCGTGACGCTGACCGGAACGGTTCGCTCGCCAGCGGAGCGCACGCGCGCGGTGTCACTGGCGAGAGAAACCGACGGCGTCTCGTCGGTTAGCGATCGGCTGACCATCGCCAGCCGATAGCTGGCACCGCGAAGCTCCCGGCGAATCGTGCCGGGAACTTCGCACGGTGCTGAGTTGGGTGCTTACTGCGGGATCGTGAGCTTGACGCCCTGCTTCTGCAGTTGCAGCTGGAAGGCCTTGAACTTCTCGTAGTCCGACAACCTCACAGGGCCGTCATACCCCATGCTCTGCAGCGGACGCGGCGGATATTTGAGATAGCTGTCCATCAGCTCCTTGATGGCTTCTGTGATCGGCACCATCATCCACGTGCGTTCGGTGTAGTTGTTCATGAACACGTCGTAGCGTTCCTGAGGATCCTGCCAGAGGTCGAACACCTGGGGCACGGTGGCGACGTACTTTTCGGCGCCCTTCCAGCCCAGGTTCGAGTCCACCGCCACGCCGCCGGTGACGGCACCATCGTCGCCGCGCAGGTTGAAGACCGCTTTGTAGTTACGGACCCGCGCCGCGCCAGGCGACAGCTCGTCTTCCGTGAAGTAGAACCAGTTTTCGCGGGCGCACTTGCCCGTGCCGAAGAGCAGTGGCGACATGTCGTAGCTGTCGAAGATAATCGGCGCGCCGCCGCGGTCGTTGGTCGGCAGTTTGACGCCGCCGATTGCCGCGAACGTCGCCATCATGTCGAGTCCGCCGACCACGTCGTAATTCTTCGCGCCGGCCTCGATCTTCCCCGGCATCCACGCGATCGCCGGCACGCGATTGCCGCCCTCGCGCACGGTGCCCTTGGTGCCGCGGAACGGCGTGTAGCCGGCATCGGGATACACGTCCTGCCAGGCGCCGTTGTCGGTCGTGTAGAACACCAGCGTGTTCTTGTCCAGACCGAGCGAACGGACCTTGTCCATGATGCGGCCGATGCGCGCGTCGAGCTCGACGATCGAGTCGGCGTACTTGCTCTTCGACATCGACTTGCCGACGTAGTCAGGGTGCGGCATGTTCGGCTGGTGCACCTTCATGAAGTTGATGCTCATGAAGAACGGACCGCTGGCCTTGGACGCCTTGTCCAGATATTCTTCGGCCGCCTTTTCCACGTAGCCGTCGAAGAACGGAATGCCGACCACGCCCTTGTCGGGCGTGTCCACGTACTGTCCGTTGATCTTGAAGTCTTCCTTGGCCGCCGAGCCAGCGGTGCCCGAAAGCGAACCCTTGGTAACCGAGGCGAACATCGCCCGCAGCTTCGGGTCCATGTCCGGGAACCAGGTCGGGTCCGCGTAGGTGTAGGCGTTGAGGTGGTACAGGCCGACGTATCTCATCTCGTCGTAGCCCTGCGCGATCGGCAGCGCGTAGTCCGCTTCGCCGAGATGCCACTTGCCGGTGAAGAAGGTGTGGTAGCCGCCCGTCTTCAGCACCGACGCCAGCGTCCACTCGTCTTTCGGCAACCCGCCGCCCTGACCCTGGAACGCGACGGTCGTCATGCCGCTGCGGTTCGGGATGCGGCCGGTCTGCATGGCGGCGCGGCCCGGTGTGCAACTGGGCTGCGCGTAGAAGGTGAAGAACGTCATGCCTTCCTTGGCCATGCGGTCGATGTTCGGCGTCGGCATGCCGCGGCCGATGCCGCCGGCGTAGGGACCGAGGTCGCCCCAACCGGTGTCGTCGGAGATCAGCATGATGATATTGGGCTTTCCCTGTGCGTGGGCCGATGGCGCCACGCTGAAAACCATCCCCAAGGCGATGGCGGCGATTCCCGCCAATCTCGAGGTCAACCTCGTTTGCGCACGTGCGTTCAGACGATTCATTGTTTGCTCCACTGTGAGGGCGAGTCACGTCGTCACCGCCACTGGTCGCAGAGCGGCGATCGCCAAAGAGTCCGGTGAGCTTCCACGAAGCAACGGTCAGGCCACGCGATTTGACTGTTAAACCGGGCATCTCGGGTTTCTCTGCCTCCGGCCCGTCGGAGGGCGCACGACATTTCGTGCGGGCGCCTGAGAAATCCACGGAGGATGTCAGCTGAATCGATGCTCGGGGCCCGGACTGTCATTTGCAACATCCAGCCGAAAATGCCCGGCCACAAGCGCTCCCGTCGCGATCTTTCCAAGACCGGAAACAGGCCACGCAGACGTCAATGGTGGTTGCCCGCAGTCGGCGTCGCTCTGGCCGTTGCCGGACTGACGATTGCGGCGGCGTCCCTGCGCGATCGCGTCGAGCAGTCATCGGCGAGCTCCGCCATACGCGGGACGGCGCCAGGTACGGCCGTCCCGGTCGCGACCGGATCTCACGATCACGCGGCGATGACGCACAGTGCGACCGATGCCGGCTTCCGGCCTACGATGCCGAACGCCGCGCCGCCGCCCGGTCCTGCCCCGAAAGGTATGGTGTGGATTCCCGGCGGCGAATTCTCGATGGGCGCCGCCGACCCGCCCGACATGGACGAAGTCGGGATGAAGGCGACCAACGACTCGCGGCCGATCCACCGCGTCTACGTGGACGGCTTCTGGATGGACGCGACGGTCGTGACCAACGCGCAGTTCGCGGAATTCGTCCGTGCCACCAACTACGTCACCGTCGCCGAACGGACGCCGACGGCGGCGGACTTTCCCGGTGCACCGCCTGAGAATATCTACGCCGGCGCGGTGGTGTTCACGCCGCCCAATCATCGGGTCAGCCTGGACGACAACTTTCAGTGGTGGTCGTACGTGAAAGCTGCCAGCTGGCGTCATCCACTCGGTCCGAAGAGCTCAATCGAGGGCAACGACACCGATCCGGTGGTCGCGGTGTCTTACGAAGATGCCGTCGCCTTTGCGAAGTGGAAAGGCAGCCGGCTGCCGACTGAAGCCGAGTGGGAATTCGCCGCGCGCGGCGGCCTCACCGGCAAGCCGTTCGTCTGGGGTGACGACTTCCGGCCGAACGGGAAGTGGATGGCCAACACGTTCCAGGGAACGTTTCCGGTCACTGATCTGGGCGAGGACGGCTCGGTCGGGCTGATGGCGGTGGGGCAATTTCCGCCGAACGGTTACGGGCTGTACGACATGGCCGGCAACGTTTGGGAATGGACCAGCGATTGGTATCGGCCCGACTACTACCAGCAGCTGGCCCTCACCGGCGGCGTGGCCCGCAATCCCACCGGGCCCGACGCCTCTTACGATCCCGGCGAGCCCAAGGCGCAGAAGCGTGTCCACCGGGGCGGATCGTTTCTGTGCACCGATCAATACTGCTCGCGCTACATGGTCGGCACGCGCGGCAAAGGCGACTACGATACCGGCGCCAACCATCTAGGTTTCCGGACGATCAAGACAGTCTCCTGATCGTGCATGACACAGGCTTGCATGGTGGGATAGTCTGCGCCCCAGCGTGCCGGCAGACTCCGCGATCGCAGAATCCGACGCCTCCCTGATCCGCGGTATCGGCGTCCGCAGCGCGACGCTGCTCGTCATCACCAACGTGATCGGCTCGGCGATCTTCCTGACGCCGGGCGTGATGGCGGCCACGCTGCCGTCCGAGTCGCTGCTGCTTCTCGCCTGGGTCGCCGGCGGCGTCATCGCGCTGTGCGGCGGCCTGACCTACGCGGAGATGGGCGCGATGTACCCGCGATCGGGTGGTCTCTATGCGTTCCTCGAAGAGGCCTATGGACCGCTGGTGGCGTTCCTCTTCGGCTGGGCGTCGATGGTCGTCATCCTCACCGGCAGCGTCGCCACGGTGGCGGTGGGCTTCGCCAAGTACTTCAGCTACTTCGTCCCGGCGCTTGCGACGACGAATCAGGTGCTGTCGATGCCAATGCCGTGGGGCCCGTGGTCCATTTCGGCCGGACAGATCGTCGCGGCCGCGTCGATTCTGTCGCTGGGATGGGTCAACTATTTCGGCGTGCGCAGCGGCAATCGCCTCCAGGTCGTCCTCACCGTAGTGAAAATCGCCGCTCTGGTGGCGCTACCCGTTGTCGCGCTCGCCTTACGTCCGGTCACGCCCTCGTTCACACCGGTTGTTCCGTCCATCGCCGCGCCCGCTGCCGCCTTCGGCATCGTCATGATTGCGGTGATGTGGGCGTACGAAGGCTGGTACTACCTGCCGTTCTGCGCCGGCGAAATCGCGGATCCGCAGCGTTCGATACCGCGAGCGCTCGTGATGGGCATCCTGGCGCTGATCGCCGTGTACGTCAGCGTCAACATCGCCTACATGCTGGCGTTGCCGCTCTCCGAGATCCAGGGTGTCGAGCGCATCGCCGAAAAGGCGGTCTCCGCGCTGGTCGGATCGCATGGCGCCGCGCTGGTCGCCGCCACCGTCGTCGTGTCCACGCTCGGCTGCAACGCCGCCTCGGTAATTGCGATGTCGCGGACGTGCTACGCGATGGCGGCTGATGGCCTGTTCTTCAGGTCGGCGGCGGCGATTCATCCGGAGCACCGCACCCCGCACGTGGCGATCGCCATGACCTGCGGCTGGGCGGCGCTGTTGACGCTCACCGGCACCTACGAACAGTTGTTCACCTGGGTGACGTTTGCGTCGGTCGCCTTCGGCGTGCTCGGCGGACTCGCGATTTTCAGGTTGCGCTCGATCGCGCCTGACGTCCATCGACCCTATCGCGTGTGGGGCTACCCGGCGGTGCCGATCGTCTTCGTGGCGGGGCTCGGCGTCCTCGTCGTGAACACGGTGTTCGAGCGCCCGACCGAGTCGGTCATCGGACTGGTGATCGTCGCGCTCGGCATCCCGGCGTATTTGTACTGGCGTGCGGCGAGAATCAAGACGCCGGGCGTGCGAACCTGAACGCTGTCGTTCCGGAAAGGCGGACATGTGCTGAATCGAACGGTTGGACTCGCCATCGTCGTGGCGACGATGGCGGCGTCGGTGGTGGTGGGCGGCGTCCACTCGGTTGCCGCCGTTCAGGCGGACCAGGCAGCGAGGCGCAACGCGCTCGAGCAGGCCATCACCCAGGAGATCGAGCGTCGCGGCGGCGTTGGCGCAACCGTGGCGGTCGTCGAAAACGGTCAGACGATCCTCGCCGGAGGCTTCGGGCGCCGTTCACCTGACTCGGCGGCTCCGGTGGACGATGGGACGTTGTTCGGAATCGGGTCGGTGACGAAGCAGTTCACGGCTGCAGCGACGCTGCTGCTGGCGGAGCAGGGCAAGCTCTCGGTGCGAGACAAAGTCGCCAAGTACTATCCCGGCCTGACCCGGGCCGACGACATCACGCTTCTCGATTTGATGAACCACGTGTCCGGTTATCGTGACTACTATCCGCTGGATTTCGTCGATCGCCCGATGCAGCAGCAGATCGAGCCGGACCGGTTGATCCGCCAGTTCGCCAGCGCAGCGCTCGACTTCGAACCGGGGACGCGGTGGTCCTACTCGAACACCGGCTTCGTGCTGCTCGGCAGGATTCTCGAGAAGGTGAGTGGCCAGCCGCTCGGGGCGTTTTTTTCCCAGCACATCTTCACGCCGCTCGGCATGACCCACACGGTGTACGACCCGTCGAACGACGACCGGCGGGTCGCCCCGGGTTACACCTCGTTCGCGTTGACGCCGATGACGCGCGCCGTTCGCGAAGGCGAGGGCTGGGTCGGCGCGGCGGGCGCAATCTATTCCACGGCGGCGGACATCGCGCGCTGGGACATTGCACTGATGAACGGTCGCGTGCTGAAGCCCGACTCATGGGCGCTGATGACGAAGCCGCGGACTCTCGTCAACGGCCAGTCGAGCAACTACGGCTGCGGGTTGTCGGTCGGCAGCCGCGATGGCGTGACGGTGCTGACGCACGGCGGCGCGGTCAGCGGCTTCATCGCGCGCAACACGTTTGTGCCGGAGACGAAGACCGCGGTGGTCGTCGTGATCAACAACGAAGACGGCCCGCTGGCCAACGCGATCGTCGATCGCGCCCTCGCAGCAGTGATGCCCGCGCGCGCCGCGAACCTGCCGGTGACCACCGGACCGTCGGGAGCGCGTGAGGATCGCGGTCAGATTCCGCACGTTGCCGGCCCGGAACCTGGGGCGCAGGCGTCGGCGTTGTTCACGGCGTTACAGGCGGGCGCACTCGATCGGACGGCGCTCGGCGCGGAATACAGCGCGTTCGTCACCGACGCCAAGGTGCGCGCGGCGGCGGACAGCTTGACGCCGTATGGCGCAATCACCGGCGTCACCGTTCGATCGGTAGCCGAGCGCGGCGGGATGGAGGTCAGTTCGGTGCGTCTGACATTCGCGCATGGTCCGCTCGACGCCCTCATGTACCGCAGCCCCGACGGCAAGGTGCAGGAGTACTTGCTGTTTCGACCGTGAGCTATCATCCAAAGGACAGACCATGAAACGCCTGCTTCCCATCGCGGCCATTGCCGCCGCCGGGTTCGTGAATGCCGCGCTTCCGCGTGGTGAATTCGGCAGCTACGACATTGCCGCGCGCGCCGCGATTTGCGGCCTCGTCGCTGGTGTGACGGGTCTCGTTCTGATCGTGTTGGCGAAGCGGTCGGACCGTCGCGAGAGCCACTGAACACTCCGGGGCACCCTCGACAAGCTCCCCAGCACACACATGGCTGAACCGGACGTTTCCGGCATCGCGCCGTTCTTCATCGTCAGGAACGTCCCGGACGCGCTGTCGTTTTATCGCGACCGTCTTGGATTCGAGATCACGTTTCGGGGGCCCGAAGACGACGTCTTCTTCGGCATTGTTCAGCGCGGCGGCGCGATGATCATGGTCAAAGCAGTCGGCGTCGATCCGCTTCCGAATCCCCAGCGAGAGCCCGGGGCGCGCTGGGACGCGTACGTCAATGTCCCCGACCCGGACGCGCTGGCCGCCGAATTCGCATCGCGAAATGTGGAGTTGTCCCGGCCACTCGAGGACACCGACGATGGGCTGCGTGGATTCGAACTGAAGGACGTTGACGGCTACGTGTTGTTTTTCGGCCGTCCTCGTTCGTGAGGCTCCGCTTCGGTCTTCTTCTTACCAAGACGGGACGCCCCGGGTGTTAGAAGCACACGGAACGCCCCTAATCCGTCAACCAGTGAAAGTGGCGGACGGCCTGCTGCGATCATAGCGCCGATGGCAGCGGACCGGCTGTCCAAGCCGAATGAACTCTGACTGCGTCTAAGCCCGATGGAGAGCACCATGACGAACGGGCGTCGGTTGGCTGTCTTGACCGTCATCATCCTCGCATCCGCGTCGCTGACCTTCGCGCAGGACGCCGCCCGCAAACCGATTCCCGTCGCCATCGACCTCGACAGCGCCGACGGCACACGCCCGGAAGCTGCCGAACTTATGACGACCACGCTGATCAACGCCATCAATGCGTCGCGTGAGTTCCGCTATCTTGCCAATCCAGCCATGAGCGGCGAAACCACGTATCTGAAGTTGTCATGGTTGACGCTCAAGTCGGTGGCGAGTTCGGCCCACGAAGCCGCGACCGTTCTCGGCGAGGCGTTGACCTACCATACCGCGGGCGTCCCGATGGACGGCATCCTGATCTTCTTCGGGATCACGGAGTGTGGGCCGCCACCGCTTACCGGCTGTCTCGTGCCGGGCCCGATGGGCGATCTGGAAGTCGGCGTGAGGATGCTGCGGGAAAAGTCTCCGGCGCTCTACGAGGCTCTGACGAAATGATCGACGCGTCATAGTCCGAAAGCCGGGGGATACCTGACGGCACCGTCGACTTCGTCGATCGCATCGGATACCAACGCCAACGCCATGAAGGCATCAGGTGGAAAAGGCGTGACCAGTCTGCGAGCTGAAGCCACCGAGAATCCGAACCGTCCGTAGAAATGGGGATGGCCAAGGACGAGGACCGAGCGCTCCCCGCGCGCCCGCAACGTTTCCAGTCCAAACCGGACCAACTCGCTCCCGACGCCGCGACGTTGATACGACGGCAGGACGCCCATTGGAGCGAGCGCCACCGAAGGAATGCTGCCGGCCACTCGCTGGATCAATACACGGCTGAACAGAATGTGCCCGATGATCTGCTCATTTGACACCGCAACACAGGAGGACAGAACATCACCGTCGCGCTGCAGCTGCTCGACGAGATCAGCTTCCGCCACGCCGGCAAACGACGCTTCGTTGACAGATCGAATCGCCGGCTCGTCGCCGGGACGGTTTAAACGGATTTCTAATTGCACCTTCGCCCACCCTCTCGGCGGTCTCCGTGTGGTGCTTCGCCTTGCTGGAGTGTACTGTCACTCACGCGAGCCAAGTCACCCGGAGCCCGGGCGCGCAGGCAGGTCCGCACGCTATGCCCAAGACCCTCTACATGGTGATCGAGCACTTCAAAGGCGGCGACGCCGTACCGGTCTATCGGCGGTTTCGAGATCGTGGCCGGCTCGCGCCTGTGGGGCTGTTGTACGTCTCCAGCTGGGTGGACGTCGAGTTGCGACGCTGTTACCAGATCATGGAAACCGACGATCGGACGTTGCTTGATCAGTGGATCGCCAATTGGAGCGACCTCGTGGAGTTCGAGGTCCATCCCGTCATGACGTCAGCGGAGGCCGGCGAGAGGATCGCGCCGCGGTTGTGACACACGACGCCCACGGCGCGGATGGAGGCTTCGTGCTTCTTCCTATCCGAATTCTCTGCGTGCTCTGCGAATTCTGCGTTCAACGTCGTGATCGTTGACCGCCCCGGTGAAGAGGATTCTTACCGACGGGGAAGATGGGGTGGATGACGGGATTCGGCTGAGGCCGTTTCGGCTGGTCCAGCTTCGTCCCAACTAGTCACCTTTGCTCAGTAAATTCGGCGCCTTTCGCTTTGGTCATCCCATCTAATACCCCCTGTTCCCAGATAGTTCGTTAGCAAACGGTTAGCAAAGTGCGGGCGCTGAGCGCGACACACACAGAGGCGGAACGGAAGGCGTAGGATGCGCGCATGAAGGCTCACGCGGACGACGACTTGGCCCCGTGGACGCGGCAACCAGGCGAGCCCCGCGGGCCTATCACTGGTTCGCGCACTACCGGGACCTCGGCGTCGCGCGGTCGTTCGACAAGGCCTACCGCGCGCACCAGACCGCCTGTGACGGCGTCCCGGTCGGCGCCCGGATTCGCGCGCCGCGGCATTGGACCCGCGCCGCGGCGCGCTGGGGTTGGACGCAACGCGCGGGGATCTGGGATGCGCATTGCGACGGCGAGCAGCGCCACCGTGCCGCGCAGGAGCGGACGGAGGCTCTCGCGCGGCACGCGCAGATGGCGCAGGACGCGCTGCGGGCGCTCGCGATTCCCGGCCAGGCGGCGCTCGAGATCCTCGACGACGGCGCCATGCTGCCGCGGCTCATCGCGCAGGCGCGCACGGACCCGGATCGGTTCCTCGCGCTCCTCGGCGTTGTGGTGACGGCGTCGCGAGTAATGCCCGGCCTCGTCACTGTCGAGCGACTCGCGCGCGGCCTGACGACCACGCCCGTCGAGGTCACGGAAGAGCGGCGCGACGTGGCGGACCGGATCGCCGCCGACCCCGAAGCCACGGACTTGGCCATCGCCTTACTCGATCGTCTCTCGCAGCGGTCGAGTGACGACCCGACAGACAGGCAGCAGAAGGCCGACAGAGCACCGACGCCGGCGCGCCCGCCCGACTTGTCCGTGTACAGCGATGAGGAGCTGGGGCAGATGCAGACGCTGCTCGAGCGCGGAGAAGCCCGACGGAAGACGATGTAGCGGGCTGCACCCGGCCCGCCTGCCGACGACATGATTGAACCATCGAAGCGTCCGCCAGGTCGACAGCACGGCAGTCGAACTATCGCCCATTGCCGAGCTACTTCGCGCGACCCTCCAGTGGTTCCCAACCGGCAATCGCGAAGTGTCCGTGGATGTCGCAGGTAGGTGCACGCTCGGTCTGGTGTCCGATGGTCTTCATGGCGACACTTGGCGAAACGCCGAGCCCTCGTTCCCGCGGTGGCACGAGATGAAGACAATCGCGATTGGCGCGCTCTCGCCGGCGGCCGCCTCACCTAAAGAGGAGTGCTCATCATCGGCGGGCTCTGGATCGGAGACACCGCAGCGCGCGCAATTACCTGGCGATGACTCCGTGTGCGATTGGCGCCACGAGCGGGATGTCATTCCCGGTACCTAGTCGTCGCCGGTAGTCCCGGTCCACGAGACTGACGCCACCCCGACTGGTGGGAGCGTCAATGCAACGAGGCCCGCCATAGTGGCAAGTATGACCGCTCCCCAGAGCGAGGCCCCGACGCCGGAGAATTGATAAAGCAGGCCAGACAGGAGGGTGCCTAACAGTCGTCCCGACGCATTGGCCATGTAATAGAAGCCCACGCTGAGCGACACGCGGTCTGAGTCGGAATAGGCGAGCACGAGATACGAATGCACGGAGGAATTCAGGGCGAACGCAATCCCAAAGAGAATCAAACCGCCGAGCATGGTCAGCGCAGGTGGCGTACCGGTACGAAGGCCGAGCGGAATGAGCGCGGTGACGGCTGCCAGACTGAGCGCCAAACTGCTTGCAGTCGCCGGGCCAGGGGCTCGTCCACCGGTCACTTTCGCGAGCAGCACCGGCGCGATACTCTGCACCGCTCCGTATGCGATCACCCACGCGGCCATGAAGCCGCCGACCTGCGTGAACGACCAGCCCAGCACACTGGCCAGAAAGATCGGCACGCTGACGACGAACCAGACGTCACGCGCGGCGAAGAGGGCCAGGCGTGCGAGCGACAGTCGATTGATCCCCGTTGAATTCGACAGGATTCCCGAAAACGCGGCCTTCTTCTTCGCCTGGCCGATCGCCGCCGGCAAAAAGGTCAGGACACAGAGCAGAACCACGAGCACGCCGCCGGCCATGGCGAGCAACGCGCCCCGGAACCCGAGCGCTGACAGCAGTACGCCGCCCACAAAGAATCCGGCCCCTTTGAGTGCATTCTTCGATCCGGTGAGAATGGCGACCCATTTGAACAGGCCGGAGTCGTCACCCTTTGGTACCAAGACTTTCACTGCACTCTTCGCGCTCATCTTCGTGAGGTCTTTGGCAATGCCCGATAGGGCCTGGCATCCCATCACGTACGCCACGGACATCGCCATGCTCCAGCCGGAATTGAGCCATGCGAGCAGCCCAAGTGCGATGACCTGGAGCACCAGTCCGAGCACCAGTGTGAAACGCAAACCTGTGATCGAGGCGACCCAACCACCCACCAGGTTCGTCACGATGCCGAAGAATTCGTAGAGCAGAAAGAGAAACGCGAGTTGTACAGGCGTGTAGCCGAGCTGATTGAAATGCAGCAGCACCAGCATGCGCAACGCGCCGTCGGTCAGCGTGAATGCCCAGTACGCAGCAGTAACGATGGCGTAGTTGCGGATACTGATCGTCGGCGATTTCACAGCGAAGTACCGATCTTCCCGGCGAGTTCGATCATGCGGTTGACGTAGCCGATTTCATTGTCGTACCACGCCAGCACCTTGACGCAGGTCTGATCGATGACCATGGTCGACAAGGCGTCGACGACCGCCGAGCGAGGATCATCCTTGAAGTCCACAGACACGAGCGGTCGCTCTTCGTACCCGAGGATGCCGCGCAGAGTTCCCTGAGCCGCCGTCTTGAAAGCGGCGTTTACTTCCTCGACGGTCGTGGGGCGCCGCACTTCAAACACGCAGTCGGTGAGCGATGCGTTGAGCAGGGGGACGCGGACTGCGAGGCCGGACAGCTTGCCGAGCAGTTCCGGATAGATCAATCCGATCGCGGTCGCTGATCCGGTGCTAGTCGGGATCAGCGACAGACCACTTGCCCGCGCCCGCCGAAGATCCTTGTGCGGCGCATCCACCACGACTTGCGTATTCGTGATGTCGTGCAGGGTCGTGATCACGCCGTGGGCGATGCCGATCGCCTCGTGAATCACTTTCACAACGGGTGCGAGGCAGTTCGTTGTGCAGGACGCAGCCGTAACCAGATGATGCGTCCGCGGATCGTACAGATGATCGTTGACGCCGACGACGATGTTGAGCGCGCCGGCTTTCACCGGTGCGGCGACGATCACTTTGCGGACGCCCACCGCGAAATACGGGTCAAGGGCCTCAGTCGTTCTGAACTTTCCGCTGCATTCAAGGACCAGGTCGACCAGGTGAGCCGACCAAGGGACGTCTCCTGGCGCCGCGACGCTGGAAAAGGTGAGCGGCTGTCCATCGATCACCAGTCGATCGGCGCGGACCGCGACATCATGTTGCCAACGCCCATGTACTGAATCGAAGGTCAGGAGGTGGGCCGCCGTTTCGGCATCGCCGGCGATTTCGTTGATATGGACGAACTCAACATCGCGCCGACCCCAGCCGGCGCGGAGGGCAAGCCGCCCCATACGGCCGAAGCCGTTAATCCCGATTCTGATCGCCACGTCTGTCCCGTTTAGAGGAGCCTTCGCATGACCGTTGCGCTGGACGGACACGCGGTCGTGAACTCGATTGACGTCCGCACCGACTCGGGAACGTCGTGTCGTTCTATGCGCGTGAATCCAAACTTCGGAAAGTATTGGTCCGCCGTGGTGGTCAGCAGAAAAACGGCCGCCGCACCGGCATCACGAGCGATGCGAAGCGCCGCCACAATCAGTTCGCGGCCGAGCCCGAGACCTTGAGCCCGCGGCGCCACAGCCACAGATCTAAGCAGCACACCGTCTGGATACATCTCAACGGCGGCGGTCCCGACGATCTGTTCCCCGTCTTTTGCGACGACAATGCAAGTCGTCTGATCCAGGCCGTCGAGCGGCAACTGCGATGCGCGGAGGAGCGCGATCACTGATTCAAGCTCGCCCTCACGGATCGGTTCGATGACGGTCATCACGTCATCTCGCGGCGCTGGTGGGTGCCGCGTCCACCGCGCTGCAGCATGAGAGGCTTGGCGCGTGACCAGGCGAGGGCAGACAGCAGCCTGTTTTCTTCCCCAACCGTTCCGCATCACGACGCACCACGTCCATATGCGTCAGCGCGTGCCGCACCGCCTCACTGATGGCCGCGACAACGGGATCAGACGGCGTGTCAAGGCGGTAGTGAATCCAGAGCCCGTCCCGACGTGTGGTGACCAAGCCGGCGCGACGGAGGTAGGCGAGGTGTCGCGATGCCTTGGGCTGCGGAATCTTCAGACTTTCGTGGATGTGACAGACACAGACTTCCCCCGTTAGCAGCAGCCCAAGGATGCGCAGTCGGGTCGCGTCTGCCAGCGCCTTGAACAGCGTTTCCATCTCATTTATTTGCTTCGCCATATATCCGCCTTGACAAATCTAACACGTCCGGGGAGACTCTGTATATTCGTTTCTGCGCATACCGGAGAACAATCGATGTCTGACATCCAACAGGCCGTCCGCGACAGGTACGGCGCCATCGCCAACGCCGTCACCCGCGGAGCGAGCCGCCAAGGCTGCTGCGGACCGACCGCTTGCGGCGGCGGCGATCCGATCACGACGAATCTGTACTCGGATGCGGAGACCCACGAACTGCCGACCGATGCTGTGTCCGCGTCGCTTGGCTGCGGCAATCCGACCGCGCTGATCGATCTGGCGCCAGGCGCAACCGTACTCGACTTAGGGTCCGGTGGCGGTATTGACGTTTTGCTGTCCGCCAAGCGCGTCGGGCCGACGGGCACAGTATATGGCCTCGACATGACGGACGAGATGTTGGCCCTCGCGCGGGAGAACCAGCGAAAGCTAGGCGTCACGAACGTCGAATTCCTGAAGGGCGCGATCGAAGCAATCCCGCTGCCTGATCAAAGTGTCGACGTCATCATCTCGAACTGCGTGATCAATCTCTCGTCAGACAAAGACGCGGTGCTGCGGGAGTCCTTTCGTGTCCTGAAGCCGGGCGGACGTTTTGCCGTGTCTGACGTCATCGTGCGCGGAGAAGTGCCTGCAGACGTGCGTCGCAGCATGGAACTGTGGGTGGGCTGCATCGCGGGCGCTCTCGAAGAAGCGGAATATGTTGCCAAACTGCGTCGAGCCGGGTGTGACGAGGTGGAGGTGGAAGCCTGGCGCGTCTACCACGTCGATGACGCGCGCGCGTTCCTCACAGACGCCGGCGTGGATGTGGACCGATTGGCGCCGATTGTCGATGGTCGGTTTGCCAGTGCGTTCATTCGGGCCCGTAAGCCGGCTGGCGCGGCATGCTGTGCGCCGACCTGTTGCTCAGCGTCGTAGCGACATGCGGTCAAGATCTCTTGTCGTATCGCGGGCTTCGCAGAGACATGAGGGAGGCCACATGTCGAGATTCTTTGTCATGACGTCGCTCATCGCGACCACGCTTATCGCGTCCGTAGGTTGCGGCACATCAGGCACCAGCGCCACCCGCATCGAGGCGGCGGGATCAACGTTCGCGTACCCCTGTACTCCAAATGGGCCGACGCGTTCGAGAAGGTTCATCCAGGTGTGGAGGTGGATTACCAACCGCTCGGTAGCGGGGCCGGGATCAATCTGGTCACCGCCGGTCGCGTTGATTTCGGCGGTACGGACGGTCCGATGACGGATAAGCAGATGAAAGACTTCATCGACCAGCGCGGATCTGCGGTCCTTCACGTGCCGATGGCGCTGGGAGCCGACGTGCCGTCCTACAACCTCCCGGGTGTCACCGTCGCGCTCAAGTTCACGTCCCAGGCGCTCGCTGGCATCTTCTTAGGGACAATCACGCAGTGGAATGACCCCGCGTTGACGACCGCGAACGCCGGTGTGGCGCTGCCGGACACGTCGATCACGGTCGTGCATCGATCGGATGGGAGCGGGACGACCTACGTCTGGGCCGACTATCTCTCCAAAGTCAGCGACGACTGGGGACGCAGGGTCGGTCGTGCCACATCCGTCAATTGGCCGGTCGGCACTGGCGCCAACGGCAACCAAGGCGTCGCAGAGATGATCAAGGCGACGCCGAACGCGATCGGATACGTCGAACTGACGTATGCGATTCGCGAGAAGCTGCCCTACGGCGACGTTCAGAACGCGACGGGACACTTCGTCAAAGCAGATTTCGCGAGCGTTACGGCTGCGGCGGCCGAATCGGCGGCCTCCATGCCGGCCGATTTTCGCGTCTCGATCACGAACCCGCCCGGTGAGGCCGCGTATCCCATCGCGACTTTCACGTGGGCCTTGGTCCCGACGAAGATCGCGGACCCGGCGAAACGACAGTCGCTGGTTGCGTTCCTCAATTGGGGTCTGACCGACGGACAAGCATTCGCGGAGGGCTTGTCGTACGCGCGGCTGCCGGATGCCGTTATCGAAAAAGCGAAGCCCCTTGTGGCTCAGATTCAATGACCAAAGACGTCGGTCGTGGCGCTGCTCCATCACATCTTTGTCGTCAGTGGCATTCCGTACACGGAGACCACGCGGGCTGAAATGAAGGGGCAGTCGTCCGGCGCCGTTCGGTTTGTGCTCGGGATGATGCAAATGGCAGCGGCCACCGTCGCCGCCGTGCTTCTGTGGCAAACCGGCGTCAACACGTGGACGCTGGTGTTTGTCGTGACGGCCTGTGTCCTCACAACGGTCAGCGTGCTGGTGTTCGGCGCGGGCCCACGGCTGTCGGACAGGCCAGACGGCCGACGGGAGAGGTAGTGTTCGCCGTCAGCAGACGACGCATCGGGAATGCCGCGCTTGTCACCTGTCTGGTGGTGACAGTAATCGCGTGTGACGATTCGGCGAAGGGGCTCGCGCTTGGACTTGTGCGCCGGACGATTCCGACTGGCGACAGCATGCCGCCGCTACCGGAAGCCGGTCGGAACGGGCAGTCGATCTCGTACGTTTGGGACGTCTCAACGCCAATGAGTCCCAACGCCTACGCCGCCTGGCTGCGCGAGCATCTGACAGACTTTGACGTGGTCGACGACGCCATGCCACGGCTACGTTTCGCTAAGCTGGTCGGTGGTGACGCGTACCGGCTTTCCTTGACCCTCGTGAGCGGCACGGCGGGTAACACTTACGTCCACGGACAACTCATCGTGTCTCCAGACTGAGAGAAAACCCATGTCCGATCAACCGCTTCGCGTTCTCTTTCTCTGCACCGCAAATGCGGCCCGGTCGCAAATGGCCGAAGGACTCTTGCGTCAACTCTCCAAAGGGCGTGCGGAGGTATTCAGCGCTGGCAGCGTGCCAGCGTCGGAGATCCATCCGCAGGCTCGCGCCGTACTAGAGGAAAAGTTCAGTATCGACACGTCGCGGATGCGTCCGAAATCGATGACGAGTCTGTTGGACGAGCGTTTTGACTACGTGATCACAGTGTGCGACAAGGTCGCGGAACAATGCCCGGTGTTCCCCGGCGATCCCGAGCGCATTCATTGGAGTTTTGAAGATCCGCTCCTACAGCCGACGCCCGAGGCGCAACATCGCGCGTGTGAGCAGGTCGCGAATGGTCTGGCGGGACGACTACGCATCTGGATGTCGTTACCCGAAGTGCGTCATCGACTCGATGGAGCCACTTCCCAACGATGACCGTAACGCTGTACGCGAACGCGCTTAACCCAGCCACTCCTCTCGGGAATGACAAGTACTGAGAGTGGCATATTGGAGCGTCGCCGCGTTCCCTCCCGTCAGCAGGAGCACGTCAGAATGACGATTGATACGGATACTCGCGACGCGGCCGTGACGCGAGCGTTGATCCGGCTGGCCTTTTTATGCGGGGACGCCCACGGCCTCCGGTTCGGCGAGGGCGATCTCATCACCGCGTCCCCATTACGGACGACGTTGACCGAACTCGAGGACGCCGGGTACGTCACGCAGACGGTCTTTTCGTCTAACCCGAATCCGTACACCTTGACGAGGGCGGGCTGGCTTGAATCGCAACGTGTCTCCGGTCGCCTTGAGTCCGACGAATTTCATCAGCGTCGCGGACGCCTCTGTGCGGCCATGAAGCGCGCGGTGGACGGACGCCACCGTGAGGCGATCCTCGACTCCGCGGAACTCGCGCAGAGCGCCGGGCTGCCCGAAGGATGGGTGTGGAACATCCTCGAGGGGCAGGTCCTCCACAGGCTCGACCCCTTGCGCCGGTACTCCGTCCGGGTTGAGAACGGGCTGGTCTACGTCCCGTCCACGTTCGGGCATGAGCCGTTCCGCTGACCGGTCCCGCGCACCAAGCGTAGCGATGCGCGCCGAGCAAGCACCTCGAGGCGCGCCAGGTGTTCGTACATCTGCTCGACAATCTCCCGCCGCAGGGGGATGTCATCGGTCGTCGCGGTCGCGATCGGCGCGCTCGGCGCCCGTGACGCGGGCGTGATCGCGGCCCTGGTCGTTCTGCGTCTCGGTCGAGCCTTCGGCGCATGATCAGGCGGGGGGACCGCCAGCGCACCACCCTCCGCCTGTATCCGTTTGTGTCGTGGGACTGCGCGTGCGTAGCGTCTCTGCCATACAACCGAACCGTCGTATGGCAACCCCGCGGCGGTGTCAGCCCTTGGGGGCTTTCGCCTTCTGGGCCGCGGCCTTCTTTCGGCGGGCCTTCACGCCGGCCACACTGGCCTTTTTCGCTCGAGCCGAACGTTCCGCGGCGGTCAGGGCGGCCCAAGACTTCGCCCCGCCCAGTTTCCCGCCTTTAGCGCCCTGCTCCCGAAAATACGCCAGGACCGCGGCTGATAACTGCTTCGCCATGGGGATAATCATAACCGGGTCACGGTGACGCGGCAATCCCGTTGACAACCAAGAGGGGGTTTTGATAAACTCTCTCTCATGAAGGCAATCGGCTACGTCCGGGTGAGCACCGACAAACAGGCAGACTCCGGCCTCGGCCTCGAGGCGCAGCGGGCCGCCGTGACGGCGGCCGCACACCGGCTCGGTGTGACGCTCGGCGCCGTGCATGTCGATGCAGCCGTGTCGGGCTCGCTGTCGATCGGGGATCGGCCGGTGCTGATGGAGGCCGTCGGCGCGCTGGGGCGTGGAGACCTGCTCCTGGTGGCGAAGCGCGATCGGTTGGGACGGGACGTGATTGCGGTCGCGATGATTGAGCGCCTGATCGCCAAGCGGGGGGCCCGCGTGGTCTCGGCGGCGGGCGAAGGCACCGACAACGAGGACCCCTCGAGTCTGCTGATGCGCCGCTTGATCGACAGCTTCGCCGAATACGAGCGGCTGATCATCGGGGCCCGCACGAAGTCGGCCCTCGCCGCGAAACGTGTCCGTCGCGAGCGCGTCGGGACCGTGCCGTTCGGATCGCGGCTGGCCGCGGACGGCGAGCACCTCGTCGACGACCCGGCGGAACAGCACACCCTGGCGCGTCTGCGTGCGCTGCGGGCGGCGGGGCAGACCCAGCGCAAGATTGCCGCGCGGCTGAACGCGGAGGGCCTGACGACGCGCACCGGCTCGCCCTGGCGGCATCAGTACGTGGCGAACCTGCTGCGGACCGCCGCCCGATCGTGTACGCTACCCGCCGCCGCCTAGCCTCGGCGTCATGACCCGGGGCGTTGCCCTGAGAACCCTACTCAGGGCAGGCGGCGATCGCTGAGGGCGCGATGGTTTACAGCTATGGTTACGGGCGTCTGCCCGCCGATCTGCATCCGCCGATAAACACGGCTCTGGCCCAAGCAGAAGCCGTGTTTCGAGACGCGATCGCCGACGGGCTCCCGCGCTTGTGGGCACACCTACAAGACCTTGTTCTGTCGACGATGTCCACGCCGTTTGCCGCGTACGCCCGACAGGCGTGTCTCGCCGTGAAGGAGGGCAGGCTATCGATTCCAGAGGCACGGGACGGCGCTGCGGAATTTCTGCAAGCGCGTGCTGAGTCCATCCAAGACTGGCTGGTGCCGTTCAAGCCGACCTATGCGGCGCAGCGATGTCCCTACAGGTTTCGCCGAGACCACTCGGAGGACCGATTCGTTTTCAGCCGAGACCTGGTTGAGAAAATCCAGGCGTCGACGGTGTGGCGTTCGTTCTTGCGCGATGTCGCCGCCACGGCCGACTCCGCACCGACGGCGGTCGAGCGCCGAGAGGAGGCACCGGCGACGCCGGCGGCGGATGCCGTCGAGGAGAGCCGGACGAAACCAGACGCGACGAAGGGCTCAGCGCCATCTGGTCCCGATTCGCTCGGCCTCATCGTTGACCCGATTGCGATCGTCACTGCGAGCATGGTGGACCCGATTGCGATCGTCACTGCTCACACCCGTCTCCCGTCGTCGTCGCTACCCTTGAGTGCGACCGCGCCCGTGGTTGGCGTCTCCCACCAAGTGCGGCCCCCGCTGCTCAAGCCTGCGCCGGTCAATCCCACTCCGACGGCGGCCGCCGTCGACGCGAGCCCGACTGAGACCATAGACGCGGCACGAACAGCGGCCCTCGGCGCGCGCAAAGAACGGCGGAGTGGTTGGATAAAAGAGCACTGCGACGAGCACGGTCTCGATCGCGTGGGGTTCGTTCAGTTGTGCCGGTTTAGTGAGACCGCCCTTTACGCGATCATCAACGACACTCCCGGGCGCGTCGGGCCGAGGGCCCGGAAACGATTGCTCAAGGCGCTAGGGAAGTCGCCGGAGGAATGGGACCGACTCTAGTCCGTGCAATTCGGCCGTCCGATCCGCCACTCCGATCACTCCGATCCTTCCACTCCGATCACTCCGATCTTTCTCCGAAGTTGCGCGGCATTCTGTGTGGGCATGCAGCAAGCACCCAGCCCCACGTGGTGTCTCACCGCGGAAGCCGCGCGGATCGGCATGGTCGCCGGCGAAACGATTCGGCGCTGGCGTCGTACGGGCCGCCTGCCTGCGTGGCGCGTAGGAAGCGTCTGGATCTACCAACGTGCAGATGTCGAGCGCCTGGCGCGAGAGCGGGTCGAAAAGTCGGTCGCGCCGTCGCCAGAGGTTGCCTGACGATTCTTAGAGGTCAATTGGACGAGCCGCCGCCGGCCTGATCCGCCGGCGGCAGTCAAAGGCGAGGGTTCTAGAGTGAATACGAGAATACCCGATCACACGCAACGGCCGCGCAACGGGTGCTACGGGCACCCGCGACACCGCTGTCACTGGCGCCAGGTCGTGCCGAATCCGCATCTCTCGGAAAACGGCTGGCGGCGTTTTCACCATCGCGACCTGGCAGAACTCTCGCTCGCGGAGATCTGGGCGGAACGCACGCAACTCGAGGCCGATCTCAGTTGGCGGATCTGGCGCCGTCGGCGGCCGCGGCTGATCCAGGCGTGGCCGACGCCGATCGACGACCGCGAGTGGACGCTCGCCCGGCTCCGCGTGCTGCGCGACGAACAGGCGCGCCGGCTCAGAGATGACGATGGCGCGCGATAGCGACGACACCCCGTGGGGGGCGGAGACGCCACCGCCAGGTCGCCCCCGGCGACGCGTCGCGCCGCTCGAGCACACCGCCGCCGCCGATCCGGCGGTCGCGGAAGGCCTCACCGATTCGAGCCACGCGGAATTGTTCGCCAGGACGTACGGCGAGCGGCTGCGGTTCAATCATCGGCGCGCGCTCTGGCTGATCTACGACGCGCCGCGCTGGCGGATCGACAGTGACGGCGAGGTGTATCGCCTGGCGCTGGAGTTTGTGCGCAGCCGGCAGGCGGCCGCCCTCGAGATCGCCGATCGCAAACTGAAGGAACGCGTCCTGAAGTTCACGATCGGCCAGGAGTCGAAACCGAACCTCGATCGTCTCGTCGCTGGTGCCAAAAACTTTCATCCGATCGCGGATGACGGCGGCGGCTGGGACGCGGACCCCTGGCTCGCCGGCGCCTCGACCGGCGTCGTGGACTGGCGCACGGGCACACTACGGCCTGGCGATCCCGAGGACCGCATCACGAAGTCGCTCGGGGTGCCGTTCGTCGCGGACGCGCGAGCCCCGCGGTGGGACCGCTTCCTCGGCGAAGTCTTCAACGGCGATCGCGACGTGATCGACTAGCTGCATCGGTTTTTGGGCTACGCGTGCACTGGGGTGACGCGGGAACAAGTGCTCGCCCTCTTCTGGGGCGCCGGCGCGAACGGCAAAGGCGTCCTGATGCACGTCGTCGCGCACGCCCTCGGCGACTACTTCGCCAACATGAGCTTCTCGACGATCGAACTGAAGCAGCGCGCCGCAATTCCCTCCGACCTCGCGGCGCTCGAGGGGAAGCGCCTGGTGACCGCGAGCGAGAGCGGCGAAGTCCGTCTCAACGAACCGCGGATCAAGGCGCTGACCGGCTCCGATCCCGTGACGGCGCGCTTTCTCTACAGCGAGCCGTTCACGTTTACGCCGAGCGCCAAGTTCATCCTCGCGACGAACACGAAGCCGATCGTCGCCGACGCGTCCTTCGGGTTCTGGCGCCGCCTGCGCCTGGTGCCGTTTACGCGCTGCTTTGAAGGCTCGGCCCGCGACGAACACCTCGAGGACTACCTGAAGGCGAACGAAGGCTCGGGCATCTTGAACTGGCTGCTCGCCGGCTGCCTGGCGTGGCAGGCCGAGGGCCTCGGCGTGCCGCCGGTCATCCTCAACGCCACCGATGAGTATCGAACCGACTCGGACCCGATCGCGGACTTCATCGCCGAGTGCATCACGTTCAACGCCGACGCGACGGTGGCGGCCTCGGTGCTCTTCAAGGCCTACACCGACTGGGCCGATCGGCAGCGCCTCTCGAAGCAGGAGCGGCTGACCGCCAAAGAGTTCGGCCGCCGCATGGCGGAACGGTTCACGCGGCGCCACACCATGTCCGGTCGCGTATACGAAGGCCTGGAAGTACTGAAGAGCACGTTATGGTGACGACCGTCCTCTATGAAGGGTTGATCCGTCATTTCAACAAAGTCCTTTTTCTCTCTTACGCGTTACAAAAGGAAAGCTGAAAGTGGCTTCAGACCCTTCATCGCTTCATGCCCCGTTTGGTGCCTCGGCGACCGGCCAGGCCGCGGCGAAGCCGCCACGGTTCGAGGACCTGCCCGAGATGGTAACGGTCGAGGAGATGGGCGCGTTTCTCCGGCTCTCGCGGAACGCCGCGTACGACCTGGTGAAGAGCGGCGCGATCCGCAGCGCCAAGTTTGGCCGCCTGATTCGCATCCCGAAGCAGGCGCTGCTCGAGGGGCGCTGATGAGGTTTGGTAAAGTGACGCTTGCGCAGCGGCGCGCGAAGCGGCTCGGAACCGCCTCGCACGCCTCACCCGTTCCCTCGTCTATCCCGAGCGAGCAGGCCTACCCCGCAGTGTACCGGGAGCCGCCGCCGGAGGAAGGCTCCTGTATGGACCCGATCGCCCACATTCTGACCGACGCCCATGCCGCAGTAGCGGACATCCGCGACCGACTCGACGCCTTCGCCGGGGAAGCGTGATGCGCGGCAGCCTCAAGCAACGCTCGAAAGGCTCCTGGACGATCATTCTCGACCTCGATGCGACCGCCGACCCGAAACGGAAGCAGAAGTGGATCACGATCCACGGCACGAAGAAGGACGCCGAGAAGAAGCTGACCGAACTCGTCGGCGCCGCGAACGGCGACACGTTCGTCGAGCCGGCGAAGATCACCGTCCTGGCCTGGTTGCGCGACTGGCTCGAGGCGACACAGCGGCAAGTCAGCCCGGCGACCTATACGCGCTATCACGGCATCATCGAGAACCACATCCGCCAGGCGCCGATCGGGGCGCTGCCTCTGCAGCGGCTGCGGCCGACGCACCTCGAGCAGTATTACGCGACCGCGACTGGCTCGGCCTCAACGCTGACGTTGCACCACACCGTCTTCCGCCGGGCGTTGCGCCTCGCACAGCGGGATCGGCTGGTGACCGTGAATGTCGCCGCCGATCTCGATGGCCGCCCCCGCCGGCCGCGGGGCCGCTCAGACGACGCCCGGCAGCATTGTTGGACGGCGAGTGAGGCGCGGGCCTTCCTTGACGCGGCGACGGCCGCGGGGCCGCAGGAGGCGGCGTTCTATGCCCTGGCCTTCGACAGCGGGGCGCGGAAGAACGAACTGTGCGGGCTCGCGTGGGCCGATCTCGATCTCGAGGCCGGGAAGATGCACGTCGTCCGGCAGTTGCTGAAGGGCGGCGAGACGCCGACGTACGGACCGCCCAAGGGCAAACGGTCGCGGGTGATCACGTTGTCCGCGGAAACGATCGCCCGCCTGCGCGCGCAGCAGCAGCAGCAGCGCGAATTGAAGATGAAGAATCGGCCGCATTATCACGATCACGGCCTGGTGTTCGCGAAGGAATGGCGCGACCTCTTTACCCGGAAGGCGTGCCTCGGCCAGCCGCTGCAAGCGAACAATCTCGGGGAACGATCCTTCGACAAGTTGATCACCGTGGCCGCGCTGCGGCGGATCAAGTTCCACGGCATTCGGCACACATGCGCGACGCTGCTCCTGCTCGCCGGCGAAGCCGTGCACGTCGTGTCGCAACGGCTCGGACACCGCGACGTGCAGACGACGTTGAACACCTACGCGCATGTGTTGCCGGACGCGCAACACATGCGCGGCGGACCGGCTCGCGGCGCTGTTATATGCGAGTCCGCGCTGACCGCCGTTAGCAAGCCGTTAGCAAAACGGCGATCAGTGTGAAAAATGGGCCGTTTTACAGGGGGTTTTGAAACTGGGGTGGATGACGGGACTCGAACCCGCAGCCTCCGGTGCCACAGACCGGCGCTCTAACCATTGAGCTACACCCACCGTACGGTGGAATGAACCTGAAAGTGTAGCACTACGCCTCGGGCTTCCTCCAACGCGGTCGGCTCGTCGTCACCGATAACCACCAGACCGCCATTCCCGAGCCTGGCGCGCAGGAGATGGATGTGGTCGGCGTGGGCGGTCTTAGCCTGATACATGAGTGCGTCCGCCCGCTGAATCAGGTCCGACGCCAGCCGCCGCGCGATCGACCGGCGGTCGTTGACGCGTCCCATCGAGAGGCAGACGACCCCGACGTCCACCCGCACGGGTTGTACCGCCAGCCGCTCGTCCTCGCGCGTCCAGTCGTAGTGCGCCACCGCATCCCGGAACCGTTCGCCGACGGCGTGCGCTTCGTGACAGCCGGACAGATCCGGGACGAGAAAGCAGAACTCGTCGCCGCCAAAGCGCGCGTGCAGATCCCGCGCGCGAGGCCCGCCGCGATCCTGCGCGAGCAGGTCGTCGGAGCGCACCTGTTCGCGCAGCAATTCCGCGACCCGCTCAATAATGCGATCCCCGACGGCATGACCGAGCGCGTCGTTGTACCACTTGAACCCCGTGATGTCGACGAGCCCGACCGCACACCATCGACCCCGCTGCTCGAGCGCGAGAAATGATTCCAGCTGTTCGGTAAACCGACCGAAATGCATCAGCTTGGTCTTCGGATCGCGCTGCGAGCGGTCGGTCAGATCGGCAACGAGCTCCTCGAAGTACATCGCGATGCTGTGGACGGTGGCGTCCTTGGCGGACAACTCGGTTTGCACGTGCGCCATCTTTTCGGCAAAGCCGGCGGACAGCGCCTGGATTGCTTCCTGTTTGGATTCCTGCCACCGGTGTTCGTGGCGTGACAGGACCGCGTCGATGGCGGCCAGCAGCGCGGCCTGATCCCGCGGTTGCAGCGAGAGGCGCTCGCGCACCCACTCCTGAAGTTCCTGCCGCGTCTGCGGCTGGGTGTCGCCGGCGTCAACCCGCGGGACGTCGACGTGTGCGAGACGCTCAGCCATATAGATCTACCGTTACGTGCCTACAAACGTCGTGCCGATCGCGTCGCTTGGTGCGATACGCGCAGTCTTCAGGAATATAGTCTTCAGGAATAGACGGCGCGAAGCATCGCGATCAGCCTTCCCGTTTCGATGGAAACGGCACGCCAGGCGGCTTCCTGTTCGGCGAAGTCTCCACTCCGGCCGATCTCTTCGAGTGTTCGGGCGGCGCTCACCACCCCGTCGGCGTCGAAATTCGAGGCCGCGCCTTTCAGGCCGTGCGCAGCCCGACGCAGCGACTCACGGTCGCCGTCGTCGATCGCCTGGCGGATCTGCTCGAGGTGTCGCGGGGCATCGTCGACGAACAACCGGCTGATCTCGGCCAGAAGTTCGCGATCGCCTCCGACCCGCGCCAGAACCCGGTCCGAAATATCCGGCAACAGATCGTCCGTCGCCGGCGGGCGACCGGCGCTGATGGCCTCGACCAGCGTGCACAACTGCCGCGGGTCAAGCGGCTTGGTCAGGTAGTCGTCCATGCCGGCGGCCAGACAGCGTTCGCGGTCGCCCTTCATCGCGTGAGCGGTCATCGCGATGATCGGCACCCGCGTGCCCGCGACAGCCTCGTGCGCGCGGATGGCCTGCGTCGCTTCGAAGCCGCCCATCTCCGGCATCTGGACGTCCATCAGCACCACGTCGAAGCCGTTTCGTTCACAGGCGTTCACCGCCTCGCGGCCGTTGGCGGCGATGGTGACGCGGTGACCGCGTCGCTCGAGCAGGCTCGCGGCCAGGCGCTGGTTGACGACGTTGTCTTCGGCGAGCAGGACGTGCAGCCGCCGCTCGGGCAAATCGGCCGGCAGCATCGACGCCGGCAGCGGCACACGAGGGATCTGATCGCGCACCAGCGCGCGGCCGATCGCGGCGAGCAGATCGCGCTGGTCCATCGGCTTGGTCAGGTGGTTGGCGATGCCGACCTCGCGGCAGCGCGCGCTTTCGTCGTTACTGCCCGGAGGAGCTGAGCATCATGATGGTCGCGCCGCCCAGCTGCTCGTCGTCGCGGATGCGACGCGCGACCTCGAATCCGTCCATGTCCGGCATGTTCGCGTCGAGCAGCACCAGCGCGAACGGCTGGCCCCGCTCGCGCGCATCGGTCATGCGCGCGAATCGCGGCCGCGCCGCTCTCGATCGATGGTCGGACGCATCTTCCAGCGCAGCAGCAGGTCGTGCAGCACCCGCCGGTTCACGGCGTTGTCGTCCACGATCAGCACCGGCAGGTCGTCGAGGTTCAGGGCGCCAGGTTCGGGACGCGCGTCGGAGATGCCGAGGCGCACGGTGAAATGGAACGTGCTGCCCTCGTGCGGCGCACTGTCCACCCAGATCCGGCCGCCCATCAGGTCCACGAGCGTGGTCGAAATCGCGAGCCCCAGCCCGGTGCCGCCGAACCGGCGCGTCGTCGATCCGTCGGCCTGGCGGAACGGCTCGAAGATCGCCTGCTGCTTGTCGGCCGGAATGCCGATGCCGCTGTCGCTGACGAAGTAGTGCAACAGCGTGGCGTCGGCGGTCGTCTCCTCCACCTGGACCTGCACCAGGACCTGGCCGCGATCGGTGAACTTGATCGCGTTCCCGACCAGGTTGACGAGGACCTGGCGCAGCCGTCCCGGATCGCCGACCGCGACGCGCGGCACGTCCGGCAGCACGTGACAGACGACCTCGAGGCCCTTCTGCTCGGCGCGCAGCGCCAGCGGCTTCAGCAGGTCGGCGAGATGATCCCGCAGCGAAAACGGCAGCGCCTCGAGATCGAGCTTGCGCATTTCGATCTTCGAGAAATCGAGGATGTCGTTGAGGATGCTCAGCAGCGAGTCCGCCGAGCCCTTGACCATCGTCAGGTACTCGCGCTGTTCGCTGGTCAGCGTCGTGTCGAGCGCCAGCTCGGTCATGCCGATGACGCCATTCATCGGCGTGCGGATTTCGTGGCTCATGTTGGCGAGGAACTCGCTCTTCGCCTGGTTCGCCTCCTCAGCCACGCGCGTCGCCGCCGCGAGCTCGGCGGTGCGTTCGCGCACTTTTCGATCGAGTTGCTCGGTCAGCGCGCGCAGTTCCGAGTTGAGCTGCTCGCGTTGAGCCAGCGCCTGTTCGAGCTGTTGATACGAGTCTCCGAGCCGGACCTGCATGCCGTTCACGTCCGCCAGTAGCGAGGCGATTTCGGTCGGCGGGTTCGACGTCACCCTGGATTCCGCCTGGGACGCCGTGCGCGGAAATATTCCGGACCACCGCCACAACTTCTTCGAGCGGGTGAGTGACGGCGCTCGAGAATGCCTGGGCGCCAAGCACGGCTCCCGCGAGCGCGAGCAGCATCAGCGCCAGCGTGGATCCGTAGTAGCCGTACGACTGCAGCCGCAGCGTGACCAGCGGCTGCTCGACGAACACCTTCCATCCGGTCGGCGCGACGACAGCGACAGCAGCGAGACGCGGCGACTCGCCTCCTTCCGGCAGGGTCCGCGGATAGCGGAACACGCCGTCGCGTGTTTTCGCGCTCGACGCGACGAGCGGATCGGTCGCGAGATTCTGAAGGGTCGTGAAGTCGCCGGCGCCGCTCGTGTAGATCACGCGGTCGTGCTGATCGACCACCGTGATGTGTACGCCAGGCAGCGTGCGGAATCCCTCGAGAAACCGATCGAAGCGCGACAGGTCGAGCGATCCTCCGGCGACGCCCTGGATGTTGCCCCTGGCGTCGAAGAACGGCACCGCGAAGGTCACGATCGTGACGTGCGACAGCCGTCCGACGATGACGTCGGAGACGGCGAGCGCCCGCGTGGAGAGCGCCTGGCGAAAGTACTCGCGATCGCCGATCGCCGGCGTGTTCGTCTCGCGTCGCGGGTAGATGTCGCGGACGGCGCCGCCCGGATCGGCGGCGAAAATGGTCACGAACCCCGGATAGACTCTGTGATAGCGCTCGAGCAGCGCCTCGTGATCTCTCGGGCCGGCCTGCGCTGCGAGCGCGGCGCTGAGCGTCTGAATACCCCGTTCGTGATCGGTCACGTAGCCGGCGACGTGCTCGCTCAGTGCCGTCACCGCCTCGTGCAGGCGTGCGGCGCCGTCCGACTCCTGCTTCGCGGCGGACAGTTGACCGTTGACCGCGGCGAGCAGCAGCACCGGCAGGATCGCCACCAGGACAAACGCATGGAAGGCGTATGAACGGATGCGCCTCTCCGGACGCTGGTCCTGCTCGACCAGACGCCGCGCCGACGCCCCGGTCGCGATAAGGTCGGCGACCACCACGGCGACCAGGCCGCTGATGATCACCTGCAGCGCGATCGGCAGCACCATCTCCCGCGTGTAGCCGACGCCGACCAGTCTGGGGAGCCGCGACGATGGCCAGAGCGACCAGCGTCCAGACGACGCACGCCGCCGAGCAGCGGCGAGCGTCCACGTCGCGCGAACGTGCCGATCACCAGCGCTTCAATCGGCAGAATGGCGCAGCGCGATGCCGAACGGACCTTGCGCCACGAGCGCCTCGATCGCGGCGGCGATCACGCCGAACCAGGGTCCGTACAGGATCGCCACCGGCAAGGTCACGATACGGCCGAGCAGCAGCGGCGCGACGCTTCCGGTGCGCCACGTGTTGAGGACCAGACCGAGGCCGCCGCACAGGACCGCGAGTCCCAGCCGCCTGACGAGAGAGCGATTCATCGTGTTGGTGTCCGCGCGGCGTCGCGCGGATGGGCGTATTGTGCCACCGATGCCTTGGTATACTCGGCCGAAATGCAGATTCTCATCGCGGACGACGATCGGGTCACCGCCGAAATTCTCGCCCGCACACTGCGCCGCTGGAACTACGAATCGTCGATCGTCCACGATGGCGAGCAGGCCTGGGACCGGCTGCGCACAGCCACCGAGCCGACGCTGGCGATTCTCGACTGGATGATGCCGAAGATGGACGGCCCGGACATCTGCCGGCGGGTGCGCGACGACCTGACGCTGGCGAACATGTACCTGTTGCTGGTGACCGCGCGCGAGAGCCGCGGCGACGTCGTCGCGGGTCTCGACGCCGGCGCCGACGACTACATCATCAAGCCGTTCGATCCGGACGAGCTGCGCGCACGGGTCGCGGTCGGCTTCCGCATCCTCGCGCTGCAGCAGAAGCCTGGCCGAGCGGGTCGCCGAGTTACAGACCGCGCTTTCGAACGTGAAGCAGCTGCGCGGCCTGCTGCCGATCTGCAGCTACTGCAAGCGCATCCGCGGCGACGATCAGTACTGGCAGCAGGTCGAGGGTTACGTCGCTGAGCACTCGGACGCGCAGTTCAGCCACGGCATCTGCCCGACCTGCTACGCCACGCTGTCAGCGGAGATCGACGAGATGGCCCGCAATCGTCCGCCGCGCCAATGAATGTGCCGCAACACTGAATCCGCAATGGCCACGCGGCGGTCGTGGCCGGCTTCAGCCGACCCTCGAGGTCCGCCTGAAGGCGGACACTACACCTCTGCTCTGCCTGAAGGCGGACGTTACAGGTCACGGACCGACCCGCCAGGGCGAGAACTCCGGCCAGGTTTTCAGCGCCTCAGACGCCCAGCTGTTCGACTTGTCCGTGTGGCAGGCGTGCACGCGTTCGGGACCTTCAGCCGTCTCGGTTTCCGCCGGCGAGATGAAGCGGAACGTGTGGCTGCGGACCATCACGTCGCCGATCTTCTGCGCGATCTTCGGCATGTGACAGTCGACGCACTCGCTGCCGGGCGAGCCGGCGCGGTGATGCGTGTGCTGCTCGATCGTCGCCGTGTGCGGACCGTTCGGCGACGCCGGACCGTGGCACTGCAGGCACACGGTGGCCACCGGCCGCGCCAGGTCCGCGTTGTTCGCCGTGCCGTGGACGTCGTGACAGTTGGAGCAGGTCACGCCGCGCTGTACATCCGGCTGGTGACGAAGTCGTTTCCCTGCATCCGGTTCTTGTGCGCCGATGCCGTCGGCGAAATGGGTGAACGTCGTCTTGCCGAGCTCGTGCTCTTCGAGCTTCCAGAAGTCCTTGAGCTCGAGGCCGACCCGGAAGCCGACCGGCCAGTCGTAGTAGCGGCCCTCGATCGGGTTCTTCAGCGGCTGTCCCTGCGAGTGACACTGGATGCAGGTGTCGTTGCCGTGCACAGAATCGACCCGCGACGGGTTGAAGATGTTGGTCGCGCGCCGGCTGCGCGACGTGCTCGCCGCCGGGTCCGTGGCACTTCTCGCAGCCGACGTTCCACTCGGCGACCTGCCTGGTTCGCACGTCGTAGTTCACCGAGTGACAGCCGTCGCAGATCGGACCGGTCGGCCGCTTCATGTTGTCGGCGGGATAGTACGGCACCCACCAGTCGGTGCCGTCGGGCACGAAGTAGCGGCGCCACTGCTTGTGGGTGACGTCCCACTGCGCGCCGAGCGGGAAGTAGTCGTCACCCACCTTCGTGAAGTAGCGCTGCTTCCACTTGCTGCCGTAGACGAACGCGATGTCGATCCTTCGTGAACGTCACCAGCGGATCGGGCTTGCGACAGGTCCGGGATGATGGCGTCGGGATGCTGCTTCGGATCGCGAACGACGTTGGCCATCCGCGTCTTCTTCCAGCGCGCGTAGATCGGCGCGTGGCAGCTTGCGCACGCCGTGGACCCGACATATTTCGCTGAAGAGGGCGGGGCGGGCGACTGGGCCCAGGCCGCGATCGAGCAGTAGCACGAGCACCGCGGCCGCGACCGAGGCGCGCGCGGCGGTCATGGTTGCGCGGACACCTGCTGGACGAGATCGCGAGCGAGCGGCAGGCTGACGCCGCAGGTCGGATCGTCGACGCGGCACTTGGCGACGGTGAGATCGCAGCCGCACGTGCATGGCGCCGCGTTCAGCTTCTGCAGCGCCTCGCCGCGCTTGGCGGGTGACAGCTTCGCCAGGTCGATTCCGGGAATCGTCATCGCCTGCGCGCCGTTATCCAGCTTGAGCCCCTGCGTCTGATCGACCAGCTCGACGGTGGCATTGACTGTCAGGCCGGCCAGCGAACGCACTTCCTGTTCGGTGACGTGCGCCGTCAGCATGCCGACATGCTTCTGGACGATCGCCCCTCGCGATTGACGATGAACGAGGTCGGCAGCGCGCTGATGCCTGAGAACATCTTCTCGAGTTCCGGCGTGAGCATCACTACCGGGTAGTTCATCTTGTGTTCGGCAACGAATCGCTTCACCGTCTCCACCGGAGCTTCGTCCTCGGAAATGCCGATGATCTGCACCTGATCCCGGTACTTCTCCTGCAGTGCGATGAGATCGGGAATCTCCGCGCGGCAGGGTGGACACCACGTCGCCCAGAAATTGACGATCAGCACTTTGCCGTGCAGCGATGTGTTCGAGACCTCGCGGCCGTCGAGGTCGCGTGCGGTAAAGACCGGCACAGCGATCGGGTTCTTGTAGAAGCGAAGAGTCGCCGGACCGCTGCGGTCGGGCTCCGGCGACGCGGCGACCTCACTCGTCTGACGCGACGCGACCTGCGCCGAGTAGCGCGAGGCCGCCCACAACATGGCCAGGCTGCCGAGCACGATGACGAGCAGGAGCGCAGCGCGGCGTCCGTTCATGGCAGACCGTTCATCACAGACAAGTGTAAGCTGAAGTGGTGTCGATTCAAACCGTGTTCCTCGACGCGGGCGGCGTCCTGGTCAACCCGAACTGGACCCGCGTCAGCGACACGCTGGCCGCGCACGGCGTTCACATTACCGCGCCGGCGCTGGCTGCCGCCGAGCCGCGTGCCAAGCGCCGCCTCGACATCGGCGACACGATTCGAGCCACCAACGATCAACAGCGCGGCTGGACCTACTTCAACCTGGTGCTGACTGAGGCCGCCATTCCATTGTCGGAGAAAACCGCCGCCGCGCTCGCCGAATTGCACACATATCACCAGCGGCAGAACCTGTGGGAAACGGTTCCCGACGAGGTCCGGCCGGCTCTGGCGTCGCTGCGCGCCCAGGGCTTGCGGCTGGTCGTGGTGTCGAACGCCAACGGGACGTTGCACCGGTTGTTTGACCGGCTCGGCCTGACGTCCGCATTTGACGCCGTGTTCGACTCTTATGACGAGGGGATCGAGAAGCCGGATCCGCGATTTTTTCAACTGGCGCTCGAGCGCAGCGGCGCGACCGCAGACACCACCGTCCACGTCGGCGATCTCTACCACGTCGATGTCGTGGGCGCCCGATCGGCCGCGATCACGCCGGTCCTGCTCGACGTCGCCGATCTCTACCCCGACTGCGACTGCCGGCGGATCGGCGCCCTGGCCGAACTCGACTCGGCGCTCTCCGCGATTGACACGTCGATGACGACCGCCTGAAGGGACAATGTGATGTTTTCGAGAAGGACACTGGTTCGCGCCGCGCTCGTATTGACCGTTGCACTCGTTCCAGGATTGATCCTCGCGCAGCGCCGCAGCGCCGACAACCCGTTCCCCGGAGGCGCCAACGCGGACGGATCGCTGCGACCGACCCCACCGGTCACGCGCTACTTTTCGCAGGACGCTTACACCGAGTACGCGATCCTCGCGCCCGGCAGCGAGGAGTTCCGGATTCGCTTCCTGCCCGAGGAGACGCGCGTCGGCGCGACCGAACTGGTCAACGCCACGCGCGGCGGCAGCGAAGGCTCCGGTGTGGAGGTGTTCGACCCGCGCACCGGCAAGCCGCTCGGGTTCACGTATGCGCAGGAAGGAAACGACCCCGACAATCACGCGATTCACGCGACGCTGCCGATCCCGGTCCCCGAGGGCGGCGTCGGCCGCGTGCTGATCTACAAGACCTACAAGGATCCGCGCACCTACATGATGCATGGGGACGACATCGTGTGGGTCCGCAGCCTGAGCGGCTACCGTCTGGGCGTGCTGCTGCCGAAGGGGTTTTCGTTCATCTCCTCGAACGTCGCGGCGCAAATGACCACCGACCCTGAAGGCCGGCTGAAGATCGCCTTTGCCAATCCGAGCGGCCAGAGCAATCCGGTCACCATCCATGCCCGCAAGACGGCCACCACGTTTCCACCGCTGGCGTACACCGACATGTTCTTCGACGACATCAAAACGCTCTACGACCTTGGCGCGCCGGAAACCGGCGCGATCAAAGTCGAGGAAACCTATAGCGATTACCGAAAAGGCGCGACCGCCAGACTGGACTCGCTCGGCTATCTGCCGCTGACCAATCTGCGCGTCGTCGATCTCGATACCGCGAAGCCGTACGCGCCGGCCAAGGTGGGATCAGCGACCACGGTGAAACTGGACGTCCCGATCGTCGACGACAAACAAAGCGCGCATATCCAGATCACCGGAACGATCAAGGACGGGAGTTACAAGCTTGCGGGTGGCGAACTGGTGTTCGAGCGAACCCTCCACGGTCTGCGCAACACGGTGGTCCTGCCGGCCGGCTGGGACGTCACCGCGGTGTCACAGTCCGGCACGATTGGGCTGCGCGATGGCCGCGCCTTCGTGTCGCTGATCAATCTCAACGCCGAGAACAACTACAAGGTGACGATTCGCGCGCGTAAGCGTTGAGTCGCAAGGGTTCGAACGGTTCGACGGGTTCGAAAGGTTCTACGGTCGGTTGCCAAACGCATCCAGGAGAACCGGAAGCAGCGCGTTCATCGGCGCCAGTGCCGGGCGTTCCGGCGTCAGGCCATTCCGGAAACCGCGAGCGACCAGGCGATCGAGGATTTCGGATCGCGATGCGATGACGTGGACGGGAACGCTCCACGACGCGCCTTCGCCGCTGACGGCCGCGGCGGGCTGATGATCGCCGAGCAGGATCATCACGAAGTCACGATCGGCGTGGCGGCGCAGGTATCCGCCGAGCGTGTTGTAGGTATACGACACGGCATCGACATAACCCGGCGCGAAATGCGTCCAGTCCGGCTGCTTCGCATAGGCACGCACGATCGCCGGGCCGTCGTACGGATGGGCATCGAACATCCGACTCCAATCGGGCTGGTATGGCGGCGTCGGGCTGAACGGGAAATGCGTGCTGATGGTCGGATAGAAGACGAAGAGCGGCGACCTGGACGGCCGATCGGCGACGATCGCGTCGAACTTCGCGAGCGAATACTGATCCGGAATCGCAAACCAGCCGAACTCAGGGCCCCGATAGTCAAGCCGCGTGGCATCGTCGATCTCGTTGAACCCGTAGAAGGCGCCCTCCGGCCATCGCTGGCGCAGCCCCGGCATCAACGCCACTGTCTCGAAACCGTGGCTGGCGAAGTGCGTGACCAGCGTTTTCCGTTTTTCCGTCATCAGCCGCGCGTTGGTCTCGGGATCGCGGACCTCGACTCCGGACATCAGGCTGATGTGCGCTAGCCAGGAGGATCCGCCGAAGGTCGGCGAGTCCACGATAGGCCGACACCGCTCGTCTGCCTGTCGCATGAATCGCCTCGTCGAGCGTCGCGCGGGCAGCGATCAATCCAGGCGCGATGTCCGGTCGCTCGAACGCCACGGCGCCGTACGCCTCGATGAAGACGAGATAGACGTCCGCGTCCTGCACCAGCGAGAGGTCCGAGTCCATCGCCGGACTCGCCGGCATCGGGTGGGAACCGGCCATCGCCGCCGCGACGAAGCGCGCCTGACGCATGTAGGTCGCGGTCACCGGCGTCGCCAACAACCGGCCGGCGATCGCCGGTCCGATTCCGGGCAGCCGCTGCGCCGCGAACAGCGCGATGATGATGCCTGCAAGAACGAGCATCGCGCGGCGTTGACCCTTCTCTGCCGTCGCCGCGGACACCAGGCGCAGCGCCCAGCGGAACAGCCGATAGAGAGAAACGAGAACGATCGCCACCACGGCGAGCGCCAGCGCCACCAGCCAGATCGGCGCGGCTCGGACCACCATCGCCGCCACGTCCGGCATGAACTGCATGTCCCAGTACAGATTGATGTCGCGGCCGTACAAGGCGGGAGCGGTGACGTCCGCGTAGTGCCCGATCGTCAGCACGATCCAGACGACTGCCATCGTTCGGATCCACGCCGCAGACGGAGGGCCCAACCATCGCCGCGACACCGCGAGCAGCAGCAGGACCAGCGCGAATTCGATCGACAGCTCGCCTTCCCAGCGAATCGCCGGTGTCGGCCAGAAATTCTGAAACGCCAGCGACGCGTTGAGGAGCGCGAGGGCGAACCAGAGTTTCAGGGAGCGCGGTGCCACAGCCACAGGGTATCGACTAGAAAAGAGTAGCAGAGTGCCGCAAGCGCGAATCCCGCGAGAAGCGTGCTCGCGGGTGGCGGGATCGCCGGCGTCAGCGCCAGCATCAGGCCGCCGATCTGCACGACGCAGATGGTCTGGCGCCGCCGCGAAGCCGGCAGCGGCTCGCGCAGCCACGGCATCATCCAGCCGGCAGCGACAAACAGATACCGCAGCAGACCCGAGAGCAGCACCCAGACGCCGGCCTTCTCGTGTCTCCAGACCAGCGTCGCAAGGGCGAGGATCAACAGCGCATCGACCTCCATGTCGAATCGTGCTCCGAACTCGCTGGCGGTCCCGCTTCGCCTGGCGAGCCAGCCGTCCACGCCGTCGAGCAGTGTGGCGAGCAACGCCAGGACGACTGCGCCGGCTGCTACAGGCGGCTGGACGGGCTCGGCGATTGCCGCCACGACCAACGCGACGAGCAGCGCGCGAAACGCGGTGACCTGGCTGGCGAGGCCGAAGCGTGCGAGAGGGTGACGAGCGCGCCGGAAGCCGGCGGCGACCACCATGATGGTCGCGAAGACCAGACCGGCTGTGATGGGATACATGCCCCCAGCGATTGTATCGCGTGGGCAAAAGCCACAGAATGACTGTCGATGACGATCGACGAGGCGCGGGCGTTCTGGGTCGCCGCACCCGGGCGCGGGGAGATTCGCACCGAGCGACTGCCGGCGAGAGACGCCGGCGACGTGATGGTGCGCGCACGCTTCAGCGGCATCAGCCGCGGCACTGAAACGCTGGTCTTCGATGGCCGCGTACCGGTCAGTGAATACGAGCGCATGCGGGCGCCGTTTCAGTCCGGTCAGTTTCCCGGTCCGGTCAAGTACGGCTACGCCAGTGTTGGCGAG
This sequence comes from uncultured Acidobacteriota bacterium, assembly GCA_963711765.1. Lineage (GTDB taxonomy): Bacteria > Acidobacteriota > Vicinamibacteria > Vicinamibacterales > CAVVIG01 > CAVQFC01. The sequence goes on from CAVQFC010000004.1 coordinate 56,677, forward strand.
GTCGAAGACGGACCGCGCGAATTGCAGGGACGCTCGATCTTCGCGCTCTACCCGCATCAGACGCGATATGTGATTTCTGCAGCCTCGGTGGTGCCTCTTCCAGAGACGGTTCCAGCCGAACGCGCGGTGCTGGCGGCCAACCTCGAAACCGCGATCAACGGTGTCTGGGATGCGCGTCCCCACATCGGCGACCGCATCGTCGTCATCGGCGGCGGCACCGTCGGGTGCCTTGTTGCGTGGCTCGCAGGACGCATTGGCGGTTGCGATGTCGAGCTGGTGGACGTCAATCCGAGCCGTGCCGCAATCGCTGGCGCACTCGGCGTGCGCTTCGCGCTGCCGGACCGCGCGACCGAGAACGCCGACGTCGTGCTGCACACGAGCGGCTCGCCGGCTGGCCTGGCACTGGCGCTTCGACTCGCGGGTCTCGAGGCGACGGTCGTTGACATGAGCTGGTACGGCAGTCAGGCGGTGCCACTGATGCTCGGCGAAGGCTTTCATTCACGCCGCTTGACGATTGCCTCGTCGCAGGTCGGCCGCGTCGCGGCCTCCCAGCGCGCACGCTGGGACTCGCGCCGGCGGATGCAGCTGGCGCTGACGCTGCTGGCAGATTCGACGCTGGATGTGTTGCTGACCGGCGAGAGCGATTTCGAAGATCTGCCGGCGCTGATGCCGATGCTGTCAGCGGCCCCGGGCGATACGCTGTGCCACCGGATTCGATATCGAGGATGACGACATGTACAGCGTGACCGTTCGCGATCACATGATGGTCGCTCATAGTTTTCGCGGCGAGGTGTTCGGCCCGGCGCAGCGGCTTCACGGCGCGACCTTCGTGGTGGACCTCGAGTTCCGCCGCGCCGACCTCGATCCCGACGGCATCGTCGTCGACATCGGTCTCGCGACGCACGCGCTGAAGACCGTGCTCGGGACCATGAACTACCGGAACCTCGACGATGACCCGGCGTTCGCGGGACGGAACACGACGACGGAAGTGCTCGCGCACACCGTCTTCGATCGGATCGTCGGGGCGATTCTGCGCGGTGAACTCGGCCCAGGCGCCCGGCTGGTCGAAGGGCTGAAGGTCACGCTCCACGAGTCGCACGTCGCGTCGGCGTCGTTCGAGGGATCGATCTGAGTCGATGCCGGCGCTGACGCTGATCGTTCCCGGCCGGCTCGAGACCAGAACCGGCGGGTACGGATACGACCGGCGCATCGTCTCCGGTCTGCGCGACCGCGGCTGGGACGTGAACGTCGTCGGTCTCGCGGACAGCTTTCCATTTCCATCGCTCGAAGCACGGAATCAAGCGGTTGGCGCGTTGGCGTCCGTACCTGACGGAGCCACCGTGCTGATCGACGGCCTTGCGCTCGGCGTGCTGCCGGCGGAAGTCGAACGCGAGGCGGAACGGCTGCGAATCATCGGCCTGGTGCACCATCCGCTCGCCGCCGAAACCGGTCTCGGTTCCGACGCGATCTCGGAGTTGGAGCGTAGTGAGCGTCGCGCGCTGGCGGCCGTCCGATCGGTCATCGTGACCAGTCCGGCGACGGCATGGGCGCTTGACGCATACGGCGTCAACCCGGAACGCATCACGGTGGTCGAGCCGGGAACCGACCCTGCCCCAATCGCCCGTGGCGGCCGGACGCCGTCGGAGGTCGCACTGTTGTGCGTCGCGACGCTGACGCCGCGAAAAGGTCATGCACTGCTGCTCGGCGCGCTGGCCTCGATACCGCAACGGCACTGGCGCCTGACATGCGCGGGCAGCGTCGATCGCGATTCGCAGATGTTCGAGCGGCTCCGACGCCAGCTTGACCTAAGCAGCATCGCGGACCGCGTCGACTTTGTCGGCGATCTCGACCGGCCGGCACTGGATCTCTGTTATGACGCCGCGGATCTTTTCGTCCTGCCGACGCTCTACGAGGGCTACGGCATGGCCGTCGCAGAGGCGCTCGCGCGGGGGCTGCCGATCGTCAGCACCGCGACCGGAGCGATCGAGCAGCTCGTGACCGGCAGCGGTCGGCCGGCTGGAATCGTTCTGCCGCCGGGCGACGAACCTCAGCTCGCGGCCGCGCTGTCGCGCGTCATCGGGGACGAGGACGTCCGCAACCGACTTGCCGCGGCCGCTCGCGAGCGGCGCGGCCGCCTCTCGACGTGGGACGATGCCTGCGAGCGCATGGCTGCCGCGCTCGTTGACCGTGCAGGTCGCGACCGATGAGCGGCTTCGACGCCGAGTGGCTGACGCTTCGCGAGCCGGCCGATGTTGCCGCCCGCTCACTGGCGCTGACCGACAAGCTGGCGCAGGCGCTGCCGATCGGCCAGCCTCTTCGCGTCCTCGATCTCGGAGCAGGCACCGGCTCGAATGCTCGATTTCTGTCGCCGCGACTGCCGCCGGGACAATGGTGGCTGCTCGTCGATCACGATGCCGCGCTGTTGGCGCACGCGTCGGAATCGCGAGGCGTCGAGCGTTCAACGTGTCGGATCGATGTCGTCGAGGCGGAGTTGTCGCAGCTCGATGACCTCGGCCATTGTTTCGCCGCGCAGGATCTCGTCACCGCGTCAGCGCTGCTGGATCTGGTGTCGGATGAATGGTTGCGGCTGTTGGCGGATCAGTGTCGCCACGCCGGCGCCGCGGTGTTGTTCGCGCTTTCCTACGATGGCCGCATCGAGTGTGTGCCGGCCGATTCCCAGGATGAGACGATCCGCGCCCTCGTCAACCGCCATCAGCAAACCGACAAGGGATTCGGTCCTGCGCTCGGGCCCGGCGCCACCGCGGCGGCGGCAGGCCACTTCAAACGACTGGGCTACGACGTAAGCGTTGACTCGAGCGATTGGCGGCTGACGCCGGCACAATTGGCGTTGCAGCAACAACTCGTCGATGGCTGGGCTGCGGCGGCTGCGGAGCTGGTTCCTGCGGAGAAGGCGACGATCGACGCCTGGCATGGTCGCCGCCTGGAGTACATCGCGCGCGGCCAGTCGTTCCTGACCGTCGGACATCGTGATCTGCTCGGCGTGCTGCCGGGCGATCGATCAGCTCTCAGATCACGCGGGTGATGCCGGGTTGATCGTCGCTCGATTCGCCGCGCTCGTCCTGAAGCTGCGGTCCGATTTCGCAATCGAACAGAACGTCCGCGCCCATGCGAAACACGCGATAACGCGGACGATGGCAATCGCTCAGCGCGCCTGGCGGCGTCAATCGAATCGCCGGACGGCCGTCACCAATCAGCAGCGGAGCGATCGCAATCTGCAGGCGGTCGAGCCGCTTCGCCTCGAGAAACATCGAGACGGTCACCCCGCCGCCTTCGACGAAAATCCGCCGGCAGCCGCGCGCTCGCAGCACGCGCAGCAATTCGGCGACGTCCACCCCGTCCTCGTCGCCGTCGAGGGCCACGAGCGACGCCCGGCCGAAGCGATCTTCCCCAGGTTGCGCGAGCGACCCGGCACAGACGTACAGGGTGTCCGCAGCGGTGTCCGTGAACACGCGAAAATGATCACCCAGCCGTCGCGCTGGATCGAGGACGACGCGTAGAGGATTTGGTCCCGGCACCAGCCTCGTCGTCAAACGCGGATCGTCGGCGGCGACCGTGCCGGCGCCGACCACGACCGCGTCGCTCAGCGCGCGCATACGGTGGAGGTGGAGGATGTTCTCCTCGCCGGTCACGTATTGCGATTCACCCGAGTGCGTGGCGATGAACCCGTCGAGACTCTGACCGAGGTGGCCGACCACCGTTGGTTGCGCGGTGCAGAACGGCAGGTAGAGGTCGATCATCGCGCTCCGCGGGTCGTCGGACGGCAGGACCGTGCGCCAGCCGGTGGCCGCGCACCAGGCAATCATGGCGTCGGGGTGTCCGGCACTGATGGGCTGCAGGACATCATTGTCTACGAGTGTCAGCGCAACCGGTTCGCCCGCGTCCGCAATGCTCTGCGCATCGCGCGCGGCCGCGAGCACGATGTTCCATGCCTCCGTCGTCTGCGCTGGTTGTGACGTGGTCTGCTTCACGAATCCTCGCCGCGTAGATTATCATCGACGTACACGCACTTAGAAAGGGTTCGTCGATGTCTCGATCATTCAACTCGGCAGGCGCGCTCATCGCTGCTCTGATCACTTCGTACGTCGCGGTCGCGGCGCAAGGCGCCGCACCAGCGCAGGGGTCCGCGTCGGCGCAGAAGAAGCCGCTGGTCCCGCTGGCGACCAACACGATCGCCGCCAACCCCGATCAGTTTTACGGAGAAGGCGTCACCATTACCGCGGCCGTCGGCGCGGTGCTGTCGAAGTCGGCGTTCTCGGTGGACCAGAAGCGTGTCGGCCAGACGCTGGCGACGCCGAAGGGCCCCACCGATGTCCTGGTGATCGCGCCGACGCTGATCACGTCGCCCGATCCCGACGCCTATGTCACGGTGATTGGCGACCTCGAGAAGTTCAGCCCGGAGCAGGTGGCGAAGCACGCCAAGGACTACAAGCTCGATCTGTCGCCGGAGGTGATCGCGAAGTACAGCGGCCGTCCGGTGCTGATCGCGACCCAGGTCATCAACGAGAAGTTCGTGGACCTCGCCAAGAAACCCCTGCCGCCGATGACCACCGACGAAATCGCGCTGAGCAAGGTGATGAAGCAGGTCGGGCCGGCGTTCGCGGCGCTGCGCGCCGGCATCGAAGCCAGCAACGTCGAATCCACAGCGAAGAACGTGGCGGTCCTGAAGCAGACCTTCGCCGAGACCGAAGCTTTCTGGAAGACGAAGGCGAAACCCGACGCCGTTCAATGGGCCGCCGACGCACGCAAGCAGGTGGATCTGATCGCCGCGGCGACGGTCGCGGCGAAGTGGGACGAGGCCAAGGCGCCGGCGACGACACTCGGACAGTCGTGCGCGAGCTGCCACGGCGCCTATCGCGAACGACTGGAAGACGGCACCTACCGGATCAAGACGGCGAAGTAGCTAATCAGCGCGCAGGGCCTGGACGACATCGACCCGGGCCGCGCGGGCGGCGGGCAGCAACGCCCCGAGAATGGCCGCGACAATCAGCACGGCCGCGGCACCGACGATCGGCAGCACGCCAGGGATGTGAACGTCCTGGACGTAGCTGCCGGCGATCCGGGCGAGCGCGAAGCCGCCGGCGGCGCCCGCTGCGACCCCCAGCGCCGACATCACGACTCCCTCGCTCAAGACGCTCGCGAGAATCGATCGCGGCTGCGAGCCCACCGCCAGACGGATGCCAAACTCGCGCGTGCGTCCGCTGACGGAAAACGCCAGCACGCCGGCGACCCCCACGATCGAGATCGCGAGCGCCACCGCCGCGAATCCGCCAAACACGACGGCGTTGAGCCGATCCGGCGCGAGCACCTCCGCCCGGACATCGTCCAGTGTGGCCGCGCGTTCGACTACCTGATCGGCCGCCAGCGCGCGGATCGTTCGCGTGATGCCCGGTACCAGCGCGTAGGGATCGCTCCTGGTATGGACGAACAGCCGTCCGCCGCCGAGCTCCTGTTCGAACGGATGATAGACGGTCATGACCGAGCGCCCGTCGATGCGTTCGTCGTTGATGTCCGCGGCGACGCCAACGATGCGCCGCGGGTCCGGCACGATGCCGATGAACTTCATCACGCCGTCGGTCCAGGCCAGGTGGCGGTTGAGCGGATCCTTGCCGGGAAACAGCTGCTGCGCCAGGTTGGCGCTGATGATCACGACACGCTCGGAGCCGTCGCGGTCGGCGTCGTTGAAATCGCGGCCGGCGACGATCGGAATGCCGAGCGACGCAAAGAAGCCCGGCGATATCGTGCGAAACAGCGCCCGCGGGTCGTCGACGCCGTTCTCCCGGGTCCGTCCTTCGACCGAGAACTGGAAACCGGGGCCGAAGTTCCCGGCGTCACGCCACGGCACGTTGCTGCCGAAGGCCACCTGTTCGACGCCAGGCAGCAGCCTGACCTGACGCTGCATTTCGCGGTAGAAACCGCGCACCTGCTCCGGCGTGCGGCCGTATGAGCTGACCGGCACGTTGACGGCCAGCACGTGCGTCGTCTCGAAACCGGGCTTCGAAGCCTGCAGGGTGAGCAGCGTATGCAGCAGCATGCCGGCGCCGGCCAGCAGCACGAACGACGCCGCAATCTGCGTGACCGCGAACAGCCGCAGTCGCCGATTGGTGGCGCCGGTGATGCGGAGGCCGCCGCTGGTCAGCCCGAAGCCGCGCGAGCTGTCGGTTGACGGCAGCCTGGGCACGAACGCGAGAAGGACCGCGGCGACGAGGGCCAGGCCGACGCCGACCCAGAGCATGCTCGCGTCGAGTGTGAGATCGAGCGCGCGCACCGAGAAACGCGCGGCATACCGCGACAGGACCGCCACCATCGGGCGCGCGATGACGACGCCGAGCAGGGCGCCGGCGCCGCACAGAATCAGGCTCTCGGCTAGCAGGGTGCGACGAAGCGCCGCGCTGCTGGCGCCGAGCGCCGCACGAACCGCCAGTTCGGATTCACGGCGGACGCTGCGCGCCAGAATCAGATTGGCGACGTTCGAGCAGGCAATCAGGAACACCAGTCCCGACGCTGCCAGCAGGATCAGCAGGACGGTGCGCGCGCGCGCCGTGATCTGGTCGCGCAGCCTGACCGCATCGATGTGGAAATCGGACTTGACCGGGTAGGCCTCGGGATGCTCCTTCAGGATCGCGCCGTGGATGGCGCGCAATTCGGCGCGGGCATTCTCGAGCTCGGCGCCAGGCGCCAGGCGGCCGAACAGCTCGGTCATCCGGTGCTCGCGTCCGGTCACCATCGTGGCCGACATGTGGTGCGGGCTGGTGATCACGTTGGCGATGAGTTCGGTTTCCGACGGATACGGCACCGATGGTTCGAGCACGCCGACAATCATCGCCGACTTGGTGCCGAGCCGAATCGTCTTGCCCAGTACCGCCGGGTCGCTGTTGAGACCCGTGCTCCAGAATCGGTGCGTCAACACCGCCGCGCCGGCGGCGTTGGGACCGTCATCGCCACTGTTCAACAGCCGGCCGATCACCGGCTTCAGACCGATCACGTCGAAGTAGGCGCTGCTGACCACGCCGGCGCGGATCACGCGCGGCTCGCCAAGCCCGACCATCGTGAAGCCGACCGTCGAGAAGTCGCCGATTTGCCTGACGGTCTTGATACGCTCGCGGAGATCGATGATCTCGGGGACCGAGAAGGTCGTGTTTTCGGTGCCGATACCGGGCGCGCTCTGGCGGATGTAAATCAGCCTGCCCTCGTCGCGGTTGGCCAGCGGGCGCATCAGCACTCCGCGAACCACGCTGAAGATTGCCGCGTTGGCGCCGATCCCCAGGGCCAGCGTCAGGATGATCGTCGCCGTCAGGCCTTTGACCCGCGCGAGGGAGCGAACGGCGAACTTGAGATCGCTGAAGACACTCATGACGTTCCCTTAACCGTTCCGGTGTGGACTGTGTACGCGTCCAGTCTGACGCGTTATTGTGCCCCAACGTTCCACAAAAACAGCTGTTCGTTCTCGAACACCGACATTCGCGCGGGCGACCAGTCGCCGATCGGGAATTGGCGGGAGACGATGCGCGTACCCGGACGGAGCTCGCGCTTGAGTTTTGACTCGAGCCGCTGGTTCACCGTGGTGGAGAGCCACAGGGTGACCACGGTCGCGCGTGAGATGTCCGCGGTGAAGAGATCGCCGGCGACGAAGGTGACGCGATCCGCGACGTCACCTTCGACCGCGACCTGACGTGAGATCTCCACCAGGCGGGGCTCGATCTCGATGCCGACGCCGCGGGCCCCGTATTTCTGCGCGGCCAGGATGACAATTCGACCGTCGCCCGAGCCGAGGTCGTAGACGACGTCCCGGGAGGTGGTGCCGGCGAGCTGCAGCATCGCGTCCGCCATCGGTTGCGGTGTGGCTGCGAAATGAATGTCGGGCGAATGGGGAGGTTGAGGTTCCTGTCCGCGGCCAGCTGCCGTCGTCACGGACAGGAAGGCGGCCATTCCCGCGCCGAACAACCAGATCCTTAGATCGCAGATCCTAAAACAAATCCACAAATCCCAAGTTCCCGAAATCCTGAAATCTAGAAGGCTTCTTGTATCGAAAGATAGAATCCGTGCGATCCATCCTTGCCCCAGCCGTAGTCAGTGCAGAGATTGGTGCGCGACCGCTTGTTCAAGAGGATGCGGAACCCGAAACCCGCGCCCGGCGCACCTGAATCGAACAGCTTCTCGCCGCTTTCGGTATCACTGACCGTCGTGGCGTTGAGGAACGCCACCATGCCGAGCAGGCCGTTGGACGTCAACGTGCCGCGATATTCGATCTCGCCGTAGAGCAGCTGCTCGCCGCGGAAACGGCCCTCGGCGTAGCCCCGGCCCGAGCGGCCGTCAGCGCCGATTTCGGGGAGATCGAAATACGGCGCGACCCCGCCGGTGACGAGGTTGCCCTGGAACCAGAAGGCCAGCTTGTTGCGCGGCGTGAACGAGCGATAGGTCCGCACGTCCATGTTGAAGCTTTGCCACGTCGCCTCGCCGCCAATGAACCCATCGAAAAAGGTCCGGTAGACGGCATTGGCCAGCCAGCCTTTGCTCGCGTTGATGGCGTTGTCGCGCGTGTCGTAGAGCACACCGAAGCTGACGCCAGCCGAGTTCTGCCCGTCCACGTCGAAGCCGTACTTCTCGGTGTATGAGAGATACGCCGAGTCGTCGATGTTCGAAGTGGTGCCGCTGCCGGATCTGACGTTGTTGTGGATGCTGTAATTGAGCCCGCCGCCGACGAACAGACCCGGCTTGATCCGGCGATAGGCGGTTTCGAACAGCCGGTAGTAGTCGTACTTCAGGTTGACATGGTCGGCGGCCAGCGCGTCGGTGCCGAGATCGTAGGTATTGTTCGATGTCAGCTGCAGGCGGTTGTCGCTCTGCACGAACCAGCGATCGTCGGCCGTGAACATGCCCAACCGCGCGCCGATCGTGAACTGGCCCTTCTGCGAGACTCGGGCGCCGCCAGAGATCGACGAAATATGAGTCGTGGCCTGGTCGCCGCGAAAAAACGCGACGTTGCCGGACACGCCGGCAGTCAGTCCGGTTGACGGCTTCGAACCGATTGAGGGTGTCACGACGAGGTAGCGCTTGTCGTGCGATCCAGGCGGCGGCGGTACCACCGGCGAGAGCTCCTGGCCGCGGACCATGTGCCATAGATCGCCGACGTCGATCTGATGCTTGATCGCGGCGATCCGTTCCGGCGCGGTCTCCTCGATTTCGGGACGATCCTGAGCGTGCGATGGTCCTACCGCCAGCACAAAGACAATCAGCGCGAACACAAATGTTCGGATCTGCGTGGATCGCATCAAGATAGGGGCTCGTAAGTATTGTAACGGTCCCCCGGAGATGACTGGCCGTCGCCGCACTCTTTTCACGCCTCAGCTATACGTTTCGTTTCGTTTCCTTCAAGATTTTGGAGGTCGATCTGCATTCGAAGCAGGTAAAACTAGCAGGCTGCACCTTGGTTCTCGTGCCAGCTCACCCGCACCGTGAGAATCAGGACCGGCACGGCGATGCCTGACTGACGCCACCGCCGCAGCACGTCAGGCCATCGACTCCGGGCAAACCCAGGTCGTGAACGATCGCGTCGTACCGTTCGTAATGGGCCGTGACATCCGCGCGTGGTTGTGCCTCCACCGTCGGAGCGGCGCAGCAGGCTAAAATGGCTCGCTATGGCCAGCCTCATCGAAGCGATCGAGATCAAGCGGAAGATGTTTTTCGAATACGAAGACGCGCCGTATCACTGCCTGGAAGTCGAAGTGTCGAAGCCGACCGCTCGTGGTGGCCAGACGCTGGTCCGGATCAAGATGCGGAACATGCTGACGAGCGCGGTGTTCGATCGAACCTTCAAGGCCGGCGAGAAGTTCAAGGAGCCCGATCTGGCGTACGTGCAGGCCTCGTACTTGTACGCTGACGCCTCCGGTTACAACTTCATGGACCAGCGGACCTTCGATACGCTGACGCTCAGCACCGAGGTGGTGGGCGACGATCGTTTTCTGCTGGTCGACAATCTGTTGATTCAGATTCACACCTACAACGACCGGCCGATTGCACTGGTCTTCCCGCCCCACGTCGAGATTGCGGTGGCGTCGACCGAAGCGGGCGCGCGCGGCGACACCGCGAGCGGCAGCGTCACGAAGGTGGCGATGCTCGAGACCGGCATGGAGATTCGCGTTCCCCTCTTCATCAAGGAAGGGGAAAAGATCAAAGTGCATTCCGAGACGCGCGAGTTCGCCGGGCGGGCGTAAGCGCGTTGACGCCGGCGCTCATCCGCCATTCACGCTGGGTCGGGGTCGACTTCGGCACGACCAACAGCGCCGTCGCGACGGCCGATGCCCACGGCTACGCCAGCCTCGTCGCCTTTCCGTCGGCACAGGGGCCGCGCCCGACCTTTCCCTCGGTTCTGTATTTCGAGCCAAAGGCGGCGTCGCTGGCCGGGGCGGCGGCGATCGAGCGCTACCGCGCATCCGAGACCAAAGGGCGGTTCATCCAGTCGCTCAAGACCTATCTGGCTGAACCAAGCTTCGAGGGCACCGGCATCGGCACCCGCCACTACTCGCTCGAAAAGCTGATCGCCCTCATCGTCCAGCACATGCGCGAACAGCTCGGGTTCACGTGGCCGCCGCCGCGACAGATCGTGCTGGGGCGGCCGGTTCACTTCTCGAATCCGCCCGATCCGGCGCTCGACGCGTTCGCGGTCGGGCGGCTGCAGCAGGCGCTCGGGCTGGCCGGCTTCGACGAGATCGTGTTCGAGTACGAACCCGTTGCCGCGGCGTACGCCTACGAAACCAGGCTGGACCACGACGAGCGGATCCTGATCGGCGACTTCGGCGGCGGAACCAGCGACTTCACGATCATCTCGGTCGGCCCAGGAGTGCGCGCCCGCGGACGCCGCGCCGGCGACCTCATCGCCACCGACGGCATCGCGGTGGCCGGGGACGCGTTCGACAAACGCATCATCCGGAACCTGATCGCCCCGCGTCTCGGCATGGGCGGCGAGTATGTCTCGCCCCCGAACAAGTTCCTGCCGGTGCCGAGCTGGCCCTACGAACGGCTCGAGCGATGGCACTATCTGTCGTTCCTGAAGTCGCCCCAGACGCTGGCGATGCTCGAGCGCATCCAGCGGACGGCTTCGACACCCGAACGTCTCGAAGCGTTCGTGCTGCTGATCAGACACGAGCTCGGTTATCAGTTGCACGAGGCCGTACAGCACACCAAGTTCGCGCTCTCGAGCGCGACCGAAGCGGAATTTGCCTTCGTGTCCGGGCCGGTCACGATTCGAAGGGTCGTGCCGCGCCAGGATTTCGAGCGGTGGATCAGCGCCGAACTCACGGCGATGTCGCAGTGCGTTGACCGCGTGATCGCCGCTTCCGGACTCGGGTTCGGCGGCATTGACCGCGTGTTTCTGACCGGCGGCTCGTCGTTTGTTCCGGCGGTGCGACAGATTTTCATCGATCGCTTCGGCGCCGCCAAAGTCGCGGGCGGAGGCGAACTGACCTCGGTGGCGACTGGTCTGGCGCTGCGCGCGCGCGAACAGTGGCCCGACTGACGGCAATTTGCACAAAAAGCGCTGCCCTCGCCGGATTCCCGGCCGCGGCGCCGGGGCCTCAGCCTGACAATAGGGAAATGCCATTGCTCGTCAGGCGTCAACGAATCGAGCGAAGAGTGCTGCGACTGCGCGGGCAGAACGTCATGCTCGACTCGGATCTGGCGGCGCTCTACGAAGTCAGCGTCAAATCGCTGAATCAGGCGGTCAAACGCAACCGCGAGCGCTTCCCGCCCGATTTCATGTTCCGGCTGACCGCGGAGGAGGTGCGATCTTTGCGGTCACAAATTGTGACCGCAAAGGTTGGCCGCGGCGGCCGGCGAAATCCACCTCACGCCTTCACCGAGCTGGGCGTGGCGATGCTATCCAGCGTGTTGCGCAGTCCGCTCGCCATTCGCATCAACATGGACATCATGCGGGCCTTTGTCCTGCTCCGCCGCGTGCTCGAATCGCACGGCGGTCTCGCCGAGAAGATCGACGAGCTGCAGGAGAAGTACGACCATAAGTTCTCCATCGTGTTCGAAGCAATTCGCAAGCTGATGACGCCGGCGACGGCCGCGCACCGCCGCATTGGCTTCAAGGCCGGGTGACGATCGGCAGTTCGATCGCACTGGCCTGTCCGGGCGCGTGATAGATCCGCTGGGTCGCCTTCTGGTAGTCCGCCGGCGTCGCCCGAAAAATGCTCGGCACGAACGTCTGCGGGTTGCGATCGTAGAGCGGGAACCAGCTCGATTGCACCTGCACCATGATCCGATGACCGGGCAGGAAGACGTGGTTGGTCGTAGGCAGGGCGAAGCGGGGGTGTGTTCTTCACCAGCCAGTCGATGGTGTCGTAGGTGTCGGTGGCGTGATCGACCGGGGTCGGATTCTGCGGGCCGCGCAGCGGCCGATTCATCACGTACTCGCCTTCCGATTCGTACTTTCCGCGCTTGTCCCGCACGACGCGGATGTAGCCGCCCTCGATGATCGTTTCGAGCGCGTTGTCGTAGCCGGCCAGCGTCGGCGCCAGGTGGGCGCTGTGCGCGTAGCTGGTCAACGCGGCGGCGTTGTACGGCGTGCGGGTCAGCAGGATCGGTGCGTGGCTCGCACCCTTCGGCACCAGGACGATGGTGTGAAGCTTCACACCATCGCGCATCGGGATCATGACGTCCCGTTTGATGTAATCGAAGCTGTCGGTGACCTCGTCGAACTTCGCCGGCGTGTCGCTCGGTAGAGCCGGATAACTCTGCGGTGCCGGCCGTGGCGGCTGTTGAGCGGTGATGCGAGGCGCGAGCAGGTAACCAGCGACGACGGCTCCGACGACGATGTGATGAGCTTTCGTGCGGCACAGAATACCCGGCGGCCTGTTCATTGCAATGTTCAGCGGAGTGCAATGGTCAGCGGAGGAGGTGGCGCGTGAAATCGTTGTTCGCCGCGTTCGTCGTCGCGATTGGTTCAGCCGGCTGTCACCCGGGCCCGATTGCCGCCAAGCCGGAGATCGTGGGCGGCACGATTGCCGGCATCGTGAAAACCAGTGACGCCAGCACCGCCGTTCCCGGACGTCGCGTCTCGGCGATCGAGGTCAAGACCGGCACACGCCTGGATGCGACGACGGGGCTCGATGGCGGCTACACGGTTCGGGTACCGGTCGGGACCTACAGGCTGGAACTCGAGCTGCGGGGGAGCGAGGTGCTGGCCAAACAACCCGGTCAGACGCATGTGAACAACGGCGATCTCGATCCGGGCAGGGACTTCGTCATCATCGCCAAGGCCGCGCCGACCGGGTAATGCCTAAGCGCTGACCGGCGGGAGTGGCGGCGGCGCAGCGGCGGGCGCCGGTCGTCCTTCGTAAGCGAACGTCAGCCTGTCCTCGGCAAGTCCGATTGTCACTGTCCCACCGTGCTCGAGGGTGCCGAACAGGATTTCGTCGGTCAACGGATCGCGCACTTCCTTCTGAATGACGCGCCCCAGCGGGCGTGCTCCGAACACCGGATCGAAACCCTTCACCGCCAGCCAGCCGCGGGCTTCAGGCGCCAGCGTGATCGCCACGTGCCGCTCGGCCAATTGCTGTTCGAGCTGCAACACGAACTTCTCGACGATTTCTTCCATCACCCCGGCGTTCAACGGCCGGAAGGTGACGATGGCGTCGAGCCGGTTGCGGAATTCCGGGCTGAACACCTTCTCGATCGCGGTCTTCGACTTGTTCGCGGCAATCTTGCGGACCCGCTCGTCGTGCGCGTCGCCGGCGACGTCGGCAAACCCGATCGAGGCCGCGCTCATTTCGCGCGATCCGGCGTTGGAGGTCAGGATCAGCACCACGTTCCGAAAATCTGCCTTGCGGCCGGTGTTGTCGGTCAGCGCCGCGTGGTCCATCACCTGCAGCAGGATGTTGTAGATGTCGGGGTGCGCCTTCTCGATTTCGTCGAGCAGCACGACGCTGTACGGATGCGTCCGCACCATGTCCACCAGCAGACCGCCCTGCTCGAATCCGACGTAGCCGGGAGGCGCGCCGATCAGCCGCGCCACTGCGTGCTTCTCCATGTACTCGCTCATGTCGATGCGGCTGAACTCGTTACCGAGCTGAATCGCGAGCTGCCTGGCGAGTTCTGTTTTTCCGACACCGGTCGGGCCGGTGAAGAGGAAGCAGCCCGCCGGCCGATCGGGCTGACCAAGGCCGGCGCGCGAGCGCTTGATCGCCTGCGCCACGAGATGCACGGCCTCCTGCTGGCCGAAGACGACCCGTTCCAGCGATTCCTCGAGCGTGCGCAGCCGTTCGCGATCCGAGGAGGAGGCCTGGCGTGCCGGGATGCGGGCGATGCGCGCCACGATGCGCTCGATCTCCGCCGCGTCGACGGTTTCCTGCGGCGGCACGGCAAGACGTGCCACCGACCCCGATTCGTCGATCAGGTCGATCGCGCTGTCCGGCAGGCGATAGTCGCGCAGGTGTCTGCCGGCGAGCTTGACGGCGGCCTCGAGCGCGGCATCGGTGTATTTGACGTGGTGGTGTTCTTCGTAACGACTGCGCAGGCCAGCCAGGATCCGGATCGCTTCGTCGATCGACGGCTCGTCGATCGCAATCTTCTGCAGCCGGCGGGCGAGGGCGCGGTCCTTCTCGATCTGCTTGAATTCGTCGAAGGTGGTCGAGCCGATCACCCGCAGTTCGCCGGCGGTCAGAATCGGCTTGATCAGCGTCGCCAGGTCCATCGTGCCGCCGGTGGTCGATCCGGCGCCAACAGTCGAATGAATCTCGTCGATGAAGAGGATCGCCTTCGGCCGCTTGCCGAGCGCCGCGATGACCGCCTTGAAGCGCTCTTCGAAGTCGCCGCGAAAGCGGGTGCCGGCGAGCAGGCCCGCGGTATCGAGCGCGAACACTTCGGCATCCTTCAGCAGCGCCGGTGCGTCTTCCGCCAGCAGCTTCACCGCCAGCCCCTCGGCCATCGCCGTCTTGCCGACCCCGGCCTCGCCGACGAACACCGGGTTGTTCTTCCGGCGCCGGCACAGCACTTCGATGGTGCGCTGCAGCTCCTCGGTCCGCCCGATCAGCGGGTCGAGCTGGCCACTCCTCGCGCGTTCGGTGAGGTTGGTGCAATAGGCGGCCAGCGGATCGCGCGCTGTCGCGGATCCTTCGTCGCCGCCGCCCGCGGTGGTGCCGTGGTCCGGCGCGCCGGGCAATCCACTCGCCGGCGTCTTCGAAATCCCGTGCGCGATGTACTCGAGCACGTCGAGACGGGTGACGCCTTGTTCGGCGAGCAGCTGGGCGGCGTGCGTCTTCGGCTGCTGCAGGATGGCGGCGCAGATATCGCCGGCCTCGACTTCGGATCGCTGCGCGCTCTGGACGTGCAGCACCGCGGTCTGCAGCACCCGGCGGAACGCCGCGGTCTGCTCGGGCTCACGCTGATCGCCGCGCTTCTGCTGCTCGATCGCGTCACGCAGATACGCGTCAAGATCGCGACGCAGCTTCGGCAGGTCGGTACCGCAGGCGGCGAGAATCCGCTCGCCGTCGTTGTCGTGCGCGAGCGCGTAGAGCAGGTGCTCGAGCGTGACGTAGGCATGGCGGCGCGACACCGCTTCGCGATAGGCAATGGTCAGGACGAGTTCGAGGGCGGCGGAAAACACGGTCAGCTCACGCTTCTTCGATGGCGGCCCGGAGCGGGTACTCGGCCTGACGAGCCATCGACGTCAGGGTCTCCACTTTGGTTTCGGCGACTTCCCAGGGATAGACGCCGGCAATCCCACTTCCATTTAGATGCACCTGCATCATGATTCGGTACGCCTCGGCCGGAGATTTCTGGAACAGCGACTCGAGCACGTGCAACACGAACTCCATGGTCGTGTAGTCGTCGTTCAGGAGGATGACCTTGTACAGGGTCGGGTCCTTCTTTTCGACCCTGGTCCGTTCCTTGACCGCGCCGTCGGTCTGATCGCTGCCGGTGCCCACGGATCCAGCCTAATCGGAACGCACGCCGCATACAATGATCCCCATGCCGAAACTTACGGTCGACGGATATGGAACGTTTGAAGTGCCAGCCGGCAAGAGACTGGTCAAGGCGATCGAGCAGGACGCCAAGGTCGATATCCTGCACGCCTGTGGCGGATTCGCGCGCTGCACCACCTGCCGCGTCGAGTTCATCGAAGGCGAGCCGGCCACCCATACGGTAGCCGAACAGGAGAAGCTCATCGCCAAGGGACTCAGCGGCGTCAGGCTGTCGTGTCAGATCGTGTGCGACCACGACATGGCGGTTCGCGCCCTGCTGCACCTCGAAGGGTCAGGCCGTCCCGATCCCGGTCCCACGCCCGAGGACACGGTCACTCCGGTCGCTGAATTCGTCTAGGCTCGACGCCCTCAGCAGGCTCTTCATGTCGTCAGGCAGCGGCGCCTCAATCACGAGTCCCTCGCGTGTGGTCGGATGCGTCAATGCCAGACGCCACGCGTGCAGCGCCTGACGGGGGAAGGTCTTGAGCGCGGCGGCCAGCGCCTCGTCCGCGACGGCGGACCAGAGAGGCGTGCCGTACACGGCGTCGCCGACGATCGGCCAGCCTCGAGCCGCGAGGTGGACACGGATCTGATGCGTCCGGCCGGTAACGAGACGGCATCGAAGCAGCGCCAGCCCGACGCCGGGCGCTGACGTGCGCGCAAGCCGTTCGAAACGCGTCAGGCTCGGCGACCCCGCCGTCGTTGACGTCGTCATCCGTCGTCGATCGTCCGGATCGTGGAGGATGCGCAGGTCGATCTCGCCGCGCGCAACCTTCACCCGACCGTAGACCACGGCCAGGTAGTCCTTCTGGCCCTCGGCCATCGCCCGCTGCAGCGCCGCGTGTCCGTTCGCGCTCTTCGCGACGACGACGATGCCCGAGGTCAGCTTGTCGAGACGTCCGACCAGCGACGGTCGCTGCGGCACCGGCCACGCGCGCGCGTGCCAGAGCAGCGCGTTCATCAGCGTGCCGGTCGAATTCCGGTATGAGGGGTGAACCACAACGCCGGCCGGCTTGTTCAACGCCAGCAGATGGTCGTCTTCATACAGGAGATCGATTGCGACGTCCTCTGCCTGCATCACCTGACGAGGCGGGGCGTCCGGCAGCCTCACCGCGACGACATCTCCCATCGCTGTCCGCGTCGATACCCGGCGCACCCGTTGTCCGTTGACAGAGACCAGCCCGCCTTCGATCCACGACTGGATGCGCGTGCGCGTCGCCGCGTCGAGGTCCCGAAGATGGCGCCTGAGAACGAGGTCGAGGCGCAGGCCGGCGTCGCCGCGGTCGGCGGTCAGAATGCGGGGTGGATCGGGCACGGCACGATCGTACACGTCATTGCGCCTCCTGAGAGCCACGGCCGCCGAGACTCACGGGAGTCTCCGCTCCGCGGTTTGGTCATCGTATGATCACGGCATGAGCGATCACGGCAAAGGCCGCCTGGTGTACTCGACCGGCGTCGGCAGCATCTGTCCTGGCTGCGGCTGGCCGGATCGCGATTGCAAGTGCAGCAGCAACAACACTCCACGCGAAACGGTTCCCGATCGCGTCGTCGCGAAGCTGCGGATGGAGAAGAAAGGGCGCGGCGGCAAGACGGTGACGGTGGTCTACAACCTGCCGAACAACGCCGCGTTCCTGAAGGACCTGTGTTCCGAGCTGAAGCGCGCGTGTGGTACCGGCGGCGCGGTTGCCGATAGTGCGATCGAACTGCAGGGCGACCTGCGCGATCGGGTCCGGGAAGCCTTGATGACGAAGGGCTTCCTGGTGAAGGGTTGATGCGGACCGGCGCGAACGCAGGCGATTATTCGGCTCGAAGGCGACGTCGATCGCCGCCAGCCGTGCCTGACGAATAGTTTTCACCCGACTGCACCTGCGACCCGGGGATGGAAACACAGCGGCTGCAGCTGTGCGGGTTGCGTGAAGCCGCTGCTCGTGACGTGGATGCCAGCGTATTCACGCCATGTTCATGATGCGGCTGTTACAGTGCGCGGCTACAGCAACTGGAGGAATGAGCATGCGGCGACTCTCTCTCGTGGCGGCCCTCGGAATCGCCATCGCAGCGTCGGCCGGAGTGGCCGGTCAGGCGCCTACCCCCGGCCCATATCGGGTGATCAAGACGAGCAGGGTCGGTGGCACCGGCGGCTTCGACTACGTGTACGCGGACGCGGTTAGCCGCCGTCTGTACATTCCCCGCGGCGCAACGCAGGGCGACACGCCGATGCCCGCCCGCATTACCGTGTTCGACCTCGACACGCTCGCGCCGGCCGGCGAAATCCCGAACACCAGAGCCAACGGCGCGGTCGTCGACACGAAGTCTGGGCATGGCTTCGCCAGCAGCAAGCCGGTCGCGATGTGGGATGCCAAAACGCTCGCCGTGATCAAGACGATCGAGGTCCAGGGCAATCCGGACGGCATCCTGGCCGACGCCTTCAACCAGCGCATCTACGTCCTCAGCCACGCCGCGCCGCACGTGACGGTGATCGACGCCAAAGAGGGAACGGTGCTCGGCACCATCGATCTCGGCGGTGCCCCGGAACAGGCGGTAAGCGACGGCGCCGGACACATCTACGTCGATGTTTCCGATAAGGCGAACGTCGCCGTGATCGACGCAAAGACGATGACGGTCACGGCCCACTACGATCTCGGCGACAAAGGCGCGGGGCTCGCCGGACTGGCGCTCGACGTCAAGAACCATGTGCTGTTCGTCGCCTGCCGGCTGCCGCAACCAGGCGTGATGGTGATCCTCAATGCCGATGACGGCCGGATCATCACGACACTGCCGCTGGCCGGCAGCTCCGACGGGGCGGTGTTCAACCCGGCGACGCAGGAGGCCTTCAGCTCGCAAGGGAACGGCACGCTGACCATCGTCAAGGAAAACAGTCCGACCAGCTTCGAGGTCCTTCAGAACCTGCAGACGATGGTCGGCGCCAAGACGCTCACGCTCGATCCGAAGACGAATCACATCCTGACGATGACGGCGGAATTCGCGCCGCTGCCGCCGCCCGCCACGCCGCCGGCAGCGGGTGCGCCGGCAGGACGAGGCGGCCGGGGGCCGATGGTTCCCGACTCGTTCTCGATCCTCGTCGTTGGAAAGTAGGCGCGCCGGCGGCGGTTGTTACCGGCGCTGAATGCACCACGACGCGACGGTGTCGTAGCCCGAGCAGGGCAGCCGTGCGAGGTTCACCGAGTCCTGCGCGTGCGCCTCAACTTCGTCCTGATACTCGGGAATGCGGACGACGTCGGTTGACGCGACGGTGATGCGCTCCTGCGACAGAAAATCAACCAAGTAAGCGTCCCAGTAAATCGCGGTCGCGTATCGAATGTGATGGCTGGTGAGGTAGTTGACCAGCACCCGGTGCTCGCTCTCGGGTGGGTTCCGAACTGCAGAAACGACCAGCCGTGCGTTATCCAGCGCGTTGACCGCCGCGAGGAACACGAAAACCGACAAGGCGAGCGTGCGCAGGAGCCGTGCCGGTTCGCGCATCATGAATGTCGCAAAGATGCCGACCGGCAGCAGCAACGCGAACGGCAGATAGCGCAGCAGCGGCGCGTACTCGAAGACGACATTGCACGACAGCGGATACGCACACGCGGCCAGCGCGCCAATTCCCGCGAGGTACAATCCGAAGCCTTCCTCGGTTGTCGTCCGTTCGGAGGCGCGAAGGGTCCCGCGCGCCGGGTGTGCAATCCAGCGGATCTGGAACAGCCGTGCCGCCATCGCGATCAGCGATGCCGCCAGCAGCCACCACACCCACGACCGGCCAATCTCGAGCATCGAGCTCATGCGCCACGCGACCAGCGGCGCACGAAGGCCGCCAAAGACGGCCGGCAGCGCGCGCAGGAAGACCGATTCGATCCGGCGCGGCAGCGTCGCGTCAAAGCACATCTGTCCACCGAGCGACGACACCTGGAGCGCCAGCGACGATCCGGTCTGGCGCATCCGCAGGTCGTCCACGACCAGCCAGACCAGCGCGAAACCGGCGACCATCCACGACGCGCGCCGCAGGTTCGCCCAGTCCCATAGGTCGCCGCTGAGGGCCTCCACCAGAAGCATCGCCGGCAGCGCGAACATCGTGAACTCGCGATGCAGCGTTCCGAATGCGAGAAGCCAGCCGTACGCGAATGGACGCCGGCGCAGTTGCCAGAGAAGCAGGATGTATACGAACGGTTCGATGCTGGCGCCCGCCATTTCCAGCAGCTGGCTGCTCATCGCCGGAGTCGGGACGATGAACGGGAGCGCAGCGACGAAGGCGATCGCGGGAGCAAGACGCAATCGCTTGCCGAGCGCCGCGATCAGCCACGCTGCCACGCCGGCGTTCAAGAGGACCAGCGGCAGGCGCATGACCGTCACCGACGGCCGGAAGATCCAGAAAAACGGCGCGATCAGCCACGCCTGCACGCCCATCAGGTAATTGAGCCCGTAGTAATACAGCGGGAAACGGTGGAGCGTGCTGACGTGCCGGGCCATCAGTCCGACGATGGCCTGGTCCGAATCGAAGTAGAAGCCTTCGTACCAGGTCGGGACGAAACTGCGGAACAGGACGAAGAGGACGGCGGCGCCGATGACGAGCAGCTGTTGGCGGGTCCGGGCGGGCAGAGCGGTCACTGGGTCTGCCGGAGAGCATACGTCGAACAATTTCCGACGTGGTGCGTATACTCCTACGCGATATGTCGTTATGCGATATGTTAAAGGAGGCCTTGATGCGCCGTCACCTTTCATCCCTGTTTCAGGTTGCGCTGTTGCTCGCGGCGTTGGCCCCGCCAGCCGGGGCCCAGACCGCCAATGCAGCCGGCCATTGGGAAGGCGTGATTCATATGGGCAAGCAGGAAGTTGCGCTCGCGGTGGATCTGGCCCAGGCCCCAGGTGACGCCTGGGTCGGGTCATTGACCATTCCGGGCCCGGCGCCGGTCGAGGTGCCGGTCAACAAGATTGTCGTGGACGTCGCGGGCCTCCGGTTTCAAGCCGGTCTGCCGGACAATCCCGTGTTCGAAGCGAAGTTCCTTCCCGACTTGAACCACCTCTCCGGCGAGGCCTCGAATCAGCACGGCGCCGTCCCGTTTCAACTCGAACGTAAGGGTGATCCGCACGTCAAAGTCCCACCCGCGAGCAGCAGGATGATCAGGTCGTTTGAGGGCGTCTGGGAAGGTGTGGCGGACCTCGGCGGCAAGGCCCGGCGGGTCGTGCTGACGATGACCTCGGCGGCGGATGGGACGGCGCTCGCGACGCTGATCACCGGCGACCGCGACGCCGGGAGCGGTCAGGAGATTCCGGTCACCACCGTCACGTTGCGTGACACGCAGCTGCAACTCGACGTGCCGGGAGCGCCGGGCAGCTATCGCGGCACGCTCGGCCCAGGCGGCGAGATTATGGGGCAGTGGACCGAGGGCACGGCCAGCATTCCGTTGAACTTCACGCGCGCCGCCGGAGCGAAGTGATCATGAACGACACTCCCGCCCCCATTCGCAGAATCGGTGTCTACGGGTCGTACGGCTACGGATACGATTACAAGTCGGCGCTGACGATTGCCGGATGGCCGCTGCTGCACATCAGCGGCGGAGTGGATCCGGTCACGCTGCGTCCGCGGATTGCCCGGGGCATCATCGCGATCGGGAATGTTGCCGTTGGCATACTGGCGATTGGAGGGGTCGCCTGCGGGCTGATCTCGATTGGCGGCTGCTCGCTCGGCGTGCTGGCAGCCGTCGGCGGCGTCGCGCTGGGAGCGGGCCTGTCGATTGGTGGCGTTGCCGTCGGTGCCATCGCGATCGGTGGCGTCGCGCTCGGCGTGCTCAAGGCGGTCGGCGACGTCGCCTACGTCGTGCCGTTGGACTTGGTGGCGGCGATCTCGAGACGTTCTTCCTGAATCTCGAGGCGCAGCCGGCCAAAGAAGCTCATGTAGATGTTTGCCACCCAGACCAGCGAGAATTCCGCGATCAGGTAGCCGCGCCAGTCGTCGAACAGCAGCGTGAAGCGCGTGATGACCAGGAACGCCGCTGCCACGTAGTGGCTGAAGCAGTACTCGCAGGTGAACAGGTAGAACAACTTGCGCGAGAGCAGCCGGCGGCAGGTCTTGCTTCTCGAGACGCACCAGTCTCGAGGCTCTCGGAACACCTCTTCGTGCGTCACCGTCCACGCGATCGACGCGATCGGGATGGCTAACACCAGCAACACCGCGACCTGCCGTTCGAGCGCCATCTGTCCCACGTCCCTCAGGTCAGCAAAACGAACGCCACATTCGGACTGAAGCGTGGCACATCCCTGTCCGGTTGGCGCCGACGGCCGACATGAATGTCATAATGGCGCCGACTGAGGTGAGGCTGGCGCGCGTAACTCACGCAATGACACCGGCGAAGTGGCGGAAACCGTGGCGTGCGTCTTGCTCCTCTCGAGCTGCGAACCCGCGGCCTTCCGGTGCGACGCCAGACAGCAACGTGGCGCGAGTCGTAACTTAGGACATTTCGGTCGCCATCGCGCGGCGTACCGACAATTGTGTCTTGATTCGAAGCCACGGAAGCTCACATGTCGCTGACCGCCGAATCAAACGCGCTGCCGCACCCGTTTGGTGCCCTCTTCACCGAATACCTGCTCGATCGCGCGTACGACGAGATGTTCGAGTCCACCGGGATCGCGCGCCCGCATTGCCGTGGCTTGTTCGACGAACTGCGCGCCGCGTCGGAGTCCGAACTCAGTCAGCGTCAGATGGAGGCCGACAAGGCGTTCCTGACCCAGGGCATCACGTTTACGGTCTACGGCGACGACCAGGGCACCGAGCGGATTTTTCCGTTCGACCTGTTGCCACGAATCATCCCGGCTGCTGAATGGCGGACGCTCGAGCGCGGTTTGACGCAGCGGCTCACCGCGATCAACCTCTTTCTGAAGGACATCTACCACGACCAGCGAATTCTCGACGAGGGCGTGGTGCCTCGCGAACTGGTCCAGAGCTGCAAGCACTATCGCCGCGAGATGCGCGGGGTGCACGTGCACCGCGACATCTACGTGTCGGTTGCCGGCACCGACCTCATCCGACTCGAAGATGGCCGCTTCGTGGTCCTCGAGGACAACCTCCGCGTCCCGAGTGGCGTGTCCTACATGCTCGCCAACCGCGAGGCCACCAAGCGAGTGCTGCCGGGATTGTTCGACCGTTACCACGTCAGCCCAGTGGCGCATTACGGTCAGGCGCTGCTCGCAACGCTACGCGCCCTCGCGCCGCCGACCGCATCCGATCCGACCTTCGTGGTGCTGACCCCGGGTGTCGGCAACTCCGCGTATTTCGAGCACGCCTTCCTCGCTCGCGAGATGGGCATCGCGCTCGTCGAAGGACGCGACCTCCTCGTCCACGACAACGTCGTCTACATGCGGACCACGGCGGGCCTGCGGCGGGTAGACGTCATCTACCGGCGTGTGGACGATGACTACCTCGATCCGCTGGCGTTCAGGCCCGATTCCCATCTCGGCGTCGCCGGTCTGCTGAATGCGTATCGCGCCGGCAACGTCTCGCTGGCCAACGCCATCGGCACCGGACTGGCTGACGACAAGGCGCTCTACGCCTACATTCCCGCGATCATCAAGTTCTACATGAGCGAGGAGCCGATTCTTCCGAACGTCGAAACCTATCTGCTGGCCGATCCGTCGGACCGCAAATATGTGCTCGAGCGGCTCGATTCACTGGTCGTGAAGGCGGTCGGCGAATCCGGCGGCTACGGCATGCTGATTGGTCCGCACAGCACCGCAGCCGAGCGCGCGTCGTTCAAGGCGAAGATCGAAGCCGACCCGCGCAACTTCATCGCACAGCCGACCCTGTCGCTGTCCCGATCGCCGTGCTTCATCGACGGACGCATCGAGCCGCGCCATGTCGACCTCCGCCCCTACGTGCTCTACGGCGATCGCGTGTCGATCGTGCCGGGCGGCCTCACCCGCGTCGCGCTGAGAAAAGGATCGCTGGTGGTCAATTCCTCGCAAGGCGGCGGCAGCAAGGACACCTGGGTGCTGGCGGAATGAGGCATTCCATGCTGCTGTCGCGCGTCGCGGACTCGCTCTACTGGATCGGACGTTACCTCGAGCGGGCGGAGCACACCATCCGTCTGATCGACGTCCGCCTCGACCTCGAGCTCGATCGACGTCAAGGAGTCGACGGCTGGAACTTCAGCCGGCTGTGTGCCGCCGTACAATGCGCGCCCGAGCACCAGCCACCGTCCAACCCTGCCGAACTGGTCGAGATGCTCGTGTTCGACCCCGCAAATCGCGGATCGGTGCTGGCGTGCATCACCTCGGCCCGCGAGAACGCGCGCCAGGTCCGCGAAGAAATCAGCACCGACATGTGGGAGCAGTTGAACGCGTTGTATCTGCGATTGAAGCAGGTCCGCGGCGAAGGCACCTGGTCGGCGAGGCCGCACTACCTGTCACGGCTGATCTTCGAAGGCGTCCATCTGTTCGAAGGCGTGACCGATTCGACGATGGGTCACGGCGAGGGGTGGCAGCTGCTGCGGGTCGGACGCTTCATCGAGCGCGCCGCCGCGACCGCGGCGCTGGTCGACCTTCAGTTCGAGGACACGCCGCGGCTGCCCGCCAATCACGTCGAGTGGGTCGGCCTGCTCCGCTCGTGCGCCGCCTTCGAAGCCTACTGCCGCCACTACACCGCTGACGTCCGGCCGGATCGCGTCGCCGAGTTTCTGCTGCTCAACGCGGAGTTCCCACGGTCGGTGCGCTTCGCCGCTCAACGCGTCGAGGCGGCGCTGCGCGCCATCGCCCAGGTCACCGGCCGCGGAGCGGGCGGCCGGGCCGAGCGGCTCGCGGGCCGTCTGCACGCGTCGCTCGACTACGGGCAAGTGGACGAAATTCTCGGCGAGGATCCGCACGCCTACCTCGAAGGCATCGTGCGTTACTGCTCGCAGATCCATGATGCGGCTCACCAGAGCTACATCTCGTATCCCATCGAATCGGCATTGCCGGCCTGAGTCATAGCACCGTGCATTACACCATCCATCACGTCACCAAGTTCAGCTACGAGACGCCGGTGCGCGAGAGCGTCATGGAAGTGCGCATGCAGCCGCGCACCGAGAGTATCCAGCGGTGCGTCCGCTTCGGCCTCAGCACCATGCCGGCGTCGCGGGTGAGGATGTACGACGACCGCGACGGCAACACGGTTCACCACTTCAACATTCCGGGACGGCATGCGCGCCTCACGGTCACGGCGGAGGCGCTCGTCGAAATGAAACCGGCGACGATGCTTCCCGAATCGCTGGGTGCGGCGGCATGGAATCGTGTCGACGCGCTCACGGCCCGCGGTGAATTCTGGGACCTGCTCAACCCGAGCCACTTCGCGCAGCAGACAGCACTGCTCGCCGAGCTGAAACACGAGCTCGACCTCGACCGCGGCCTTGATCCGATTCAGACGCTGCGCCGCCTGACCACCGAGATGTTCACGCGCTTCGCATACAGCCCACAGTCCACCCGAGTGGATTCGCCGATCGACGATGCGCTGGGCGCTCGCGAGGGTGTCTGTCAGGACTTCGCGCACATCATGATTGCGCTGGTCCGTGGCCTCGGCATCCCGTGCCGCTACGTCAGCGGCTACCTTTTTCGGCAGCCGAATCAGGACGTGCGATCGACCGACGGCGCGACGCACGCGTGGATCGAGGCGCTGCTACCCGATCTCGGGTGGGTCGGCTTCGATCCGACCAATGATCTGGTGGCCGACGAGCGCCACATCCGCGTCGCGATCGGGCGCGACTACGCCGACGTGCCGCCGACGCGCGGGGTGTTCAAGGGCGCGAGCGCGGTCCACAGCGAGCTCGGCGTCGCGGTGACAGTCGGCACTGCGTGGGCGGCCGGCGCCGAGTTCACGCCGATGGTGCCGTGGATGTCGCGCGAAGCGACGCCGGTCCGCGAGACCGAATCCAGCCAGCAGCAGCAACAGCAGTAGCCGCCGCTGGCGGTTCGAGTTGGCTGCGCTACGGCTGCGCGGAGGTCTGGCGCACCAGAACGATTCCCCACGGCCCACGGCCGACCGGGATCTTCGCGGTCACCGTCTTCGTCCCGATGTCTATCACCGACACATCGTTCGACGGTCCGTTCGCGGTGTAGATCGTCTTGCCGTTCGGTGACAACGCAAGACCCCACGGCCTCGGCCCTGCCTCGATGGAGCCGACCACCGCGTTGGTGGCGGTGTCGAGGATCAACACCATCTTGCTGCGACCGGTGCTGACGTAGAGGTGCTTGCCGTCGGCCGCCATCGCCGTGCCCATCGGCCGCATGCCGGCGGCCAGCGCGATCGTCTTGATCGGCCGCAGGTGGGCGACGTCGATCAGCGTCAGCGACGCGCCATTCTCGGATGGCACGTAGGCGCGCGATCCGTCCGGGAGAAACGCCACCGAACGTGGCCGTGCTCCGACCTTGATTGATTTCGCGACCTTGTGTGCAGCGAGATCGAGGACGAAGACGGCGCCGTCCTCTTCGGACGTGACCCAGACGCGCTTGCCGGAGGGTTCGACGGACACGCCCTCGGGCTCGTCGCCGATCTTGAAGGTCTCGAGAATCTGTCCGCTCTCCACATCCACGACGCTGGCCTTGCCCGCATCCTCGTTGGCGATGAACACGCGGGTGCCGTCGTGACTCACCGCGAGCTGTTCCGGATCGGTGCCGCTCGGCAGCACCTTCAGCAGTTTGCCTTGCTTCAGATCGACCACGCCGATGCCGTCCGCGCTGCGATCGGGCGGCGGCAGCGTCTTCTCGTCCACGCCCGGGCCCGCGTTCGGCGAGCCGCTCAGCGCGACGTACAGGCGGCTGCCGTCGGGGCTGGCGGCGATGCCGCGCGGGCGCTTTCCGAGCTTGATCGTGCCGACCGGCGCGAGCGTTGCCGCGTCGATGATCGTCAGGTCGCCGGACGACTCGTTGGTCACGTACAACCCGAGGGCCGGAATCTTCAGTGCCTCCGGTTCGGCCGGTTTGGCGGCGGGCTGCGTCGTCGCCGGTTGAGGCGGCGTCGAACCGCCGCAGCCGGCCAGCATCAGCGTCGCCCACAACAACGATGCGATGGCGCCGCTCGGGCCCGTCAACTTCAGCACGCGCATACAGCTGCCTCTCAAGTGCGAACCGCGTTCGCGGAACCGTGTCATTTCCAGGGAAGAGGGTGCGCCGGCATTGCCAGCGACATCAGCTCGACCTCCTCGTCTCGATCCCCGCCGCTGTCGCGATCGGCGCGGGTTCGGATCGGCTGGTCGGTGTGGAAATATTTCTGATACGCCGCAATCCAATCGGTGGCGATGTCCTGCTGCGCGGTCGCCAGATCGAGCGTCCCCTGACAGACAAGCGCAGGCAGAAGACGCTCGAGGTCGTCTTTGACCCGCGCGTTCCATATTCGCGACGCATACCGCTCCGGCCAGAGATTCCGGCGATCGCTGGAT
The DNA here is from genome assembly GCA_963711765.1 of uncultured Acidobacteriota bacterium. GTDB lineage: Bacteria > Acidobacteriota > Vicinamibacteria > Vicinamibacterales > CAVVIG01 > CAVQFC01. The sequence continues at coordinate 84,056 of CAVQFC010000004.1, forward strand.
CCTCCAAGCTCGGGCGTGATGAGGTAATCGAGCTCGTACTCGTCAGGTCCCACGGTCTCCATCTGGTAGTCGCGGAGAATGGCCTGCCGAATCTCCGGCGACACTGCTTCGCGAGGCAGCGTCCGGCCGCCACAGATATCGGCGAGCGCAATCGGCTGCACCGCGCCAGGTGTGAGCGCAGGAATGGGACGGGCGGCCGCTTCGATCGACGTCGAGACGCGACCCCACTGAAGCGGACCGCGGAGGAGCACCAACCCAGTCAGGCCGACGACCGCGGCCACCAGTGCCGCGGTCCTGGCCGTCGACGGCAGCGACCAGGATGTTCGCGACACGGGCGCGGCTGCCATTTTCGCGATCAGGCGGCGACGCAGCTCCACAGCTCTGCCGGCGGCATCTTCATCTTTCGCGCCGGCGATCGACCTGATGTCCGCCGACATCGACTCCAGGCGCTCGCGCCGGCATCGACAGCGATCGCACGACGCCAGGTGCGAGTCGATTTCGATTGCCTGCTCTAGAGTGAGTTCCGAATCGATCGCGCGCAGGAGCAGCCCATCGGACGGGTGCGGTGTCGATTGGGCGATTTGATGAGGCATGCAATTCACCTCGTGTCCGCGTTGATCAGGCGCGTCATCGCGCGCGCCACGATTTTGGCGACGCCGCCGAGCGAGATGCCGAGGGTCGCCGCGATGTCGCGATAGCGCAGGCCCTCGGCGCGCAGGAAGAGGCATTGCCGATCCCGCTGGCTCAGGGCGTTCATCACCGACACCAGGCGCTGCTGGCGCTGGCGCTCGACCAGTTGAGACTCGATGCTCGGCGCCGGATCCGGGTAGGCCGCAAGCGCCGCCTCGTTGGTGGCCGCGAGCGTCCGCCGTCGCTGCCGGTGGACGCGATGCTTCGTCGCCTGATTGTGGGCGACCCTGAACAGCCAGCCTTTCAGGTGGCTGCGCGAACGTCCGAGCCGCAGGTGCCGGAAGAGCGAGAGGAAGACGTCCTGAAGGATGTCCTCCGTTTCCTCCGCGGTGAGGCCGAGCGTCGCCAGATACCGCAGCAGCGAGGGCGCGCAGCGATCGAACAGCATGAGTACTTCCTGCTCGATCGATTCGGCGGTCTGGGTCGAATCGTCCAGCACGCCGAGCAGCGGGAGGTTGACGAGCGAAGGCGCGTTCGACCCAGGCATGACGCTGTGGTGCCGATTCTACACGCAGGTTGGTTCACCGGGAACGATGCGGGACGGCGACCGCCGTGCCGTCTGCCCGAAAAATAAATGGTGAACAAAACGGCCGCAACCGGAATGTAGATGGGACAGATGTCATCTCTGATTCGCGATCGTTGGAAATTGTTCGTTGCCGTGGTCACCGCTGCGCTGATGCCGGCCGCCGCGTCCGCGCAGGCTCCGCCGGCCACTGACCAGCCGCCGCCCGCGTTCAAGCTCGAGGTGATCGGCGCGACGCCGTTGCCCGGCGTCGATCTGCTGCTCCAGGACATTCCGGCGCCGGTCCAGACCGCTCTCGCGCACGACATCGACGCGAGCGGTGCGCTCGATCTGGCCGATTTCCTGAACCAGCGGATCAACGGCGTCTTCGTCAACGAGATGCAGGGCAATCCGTTTCAGCCCGACGTCAACTACCGCGGCTTCACCGCGTCGCCGCTGCTCGGCACGCCGCAGGGCCTGTCGATCTACATGGACGGCGTCCGCCTCAACCAGCCCTTCGGCGATGTCGTCAGCTGGGATCTGATCCCGCGAATCGCCATCGGATCGATCGCGCTGATGCCCGGCTCGAATCCGCTGTTCGGCCTCAATACGCTCGGTGGCGCACTCGTCATACAGACCAAGGACGGGCGCAACACCGCCGGTACGTCGGTGCAGGCCATCTATGGCAACGGCGCCCGTCGCGCGATTGAGTTCGAGACCGGCGGAAGCCATACCGAGGGTCTGAACTGGTATCTCGCGGGCAACCTGTTCGCCGAGGACGGCTGGCGCGAAGCGTCGCCGTCGAACGTCGGCCAGTTGTTCGGCAAGCTCGGATGGCACGATGCGAAGACCGATCTGTCGTTCAGCGGCTCGTACGCGGACAACTCGCTGACCGGCAATGGTCTTCAGGAGCAGCGCCTTCTTGCCAGCGACTACGCAAGCGTCTACACGATTCCCGACACCACCGACAACAAGGCCGGCTTCTTCAATCTGACAGTCACGCACAGCCTGAGCAAGATCCTCACATGGTCCGGCAACGCCTACTATCGCGACATTCAGACCACTACGTTCAACGGTGACATCAACGACGACTCGCTCGATCAGTCGCTCTATCAGCCGAGCGCGGCGGAGCAGGCGGCACTGAAGGCAGCCGGCTACACCGGCTTCCCGACCAGCGGCGCCAACGCGTCGAACACGCCGTTTCCTTACTGGCGCTGCATCGCCAACGTGCTTCTGAACGACGAGCCCGGCGAGAAATGCAACGGCCTGCTGAATACGACACACACCGGACAGCACAACTACGGCGCGTTCGGACAGGTCACCGCGCTCTCCTCGCCGCACGGCACCCACAACCAGTTCATCGCCGGCGGTGGCTTCGACGGCAGTCGCGTGGCCTTCCAGCAATCCACGCAGCTTGGGTATCTGAATCCGGATCGGACGATCACCGGCCTGGACGCCTACGCCGACGGCGGAGTGACCGGCGGCAACGTTGACGGTGTTGCATACGACACGCGCGTCGATCTGAACAGCGACGATCAACACGTGGAGCCTCTATGCGACCGATACGCTCTCGATTGGTGATGCCTGGCACGCAACGGTCTCTGCCCGCTACAACCGGTCCGGCATCACCAATCACGACAACATTCAGCCGGGCGGCGGTCCCGGCTCGCTCGACGGCGACTACGTTTACCAGCGCGTGAATCCCGCCGCCGGCCTCACCTTCAGTCCATCGCGCGACGTCAATCTCTACGTCGGATACAGCGAGGGCAGCCGGGCGCCGACGTCGATCGAACTGGGCTGCGCCGATCCGAACGAGCCGTGCAAGCTGCCCAACGCGATGGCTGGCGATCCGCCGCTGAATCAGGTGGTGACGCGAACGTGGGAAGCCGGAGTCCGCGGCAGCCGTGAGGGATGGAGCTGGAACGCCGGTGTATTCCACGCCGAGAACCGCGACGACATCCTGTTCGTGTCGTCGACACAGACCGGTTTCGGCTATTTCAAGAATTTCGGGCGCACTCAGCGTCAGGGGATTGAGCTGGGGCTGAGCGGCCGTCTCGGTCGGATCGACATCGGCGCTGGCTATACCTATCTCGACGCGACGTATCAGAGCCCCGAGACGATCGATGGCACCGGGAACAGCACGAACAGCAGTGCCGTGGCTGGTGGTAAAGGGCTCGAAGGCACCATCGACATCGAGCCAGGCGATCGGCTTCCGCTCGTCCCGCGCAATTCGTTCAAGGCCTACGCCGACGTCAAGGCCACGAGCAGGCTGTCGATCGATCTCGACCTCGTCTCAGTGTCGTCGTCATTCGCGCGCGGCAACGAGAACAACGCGCATCAGCCCGACGGCGTCTACTATCTCGGTCCGGGCACATCGCCCGCGTACGCGGTGGCGAGTCTTGGCGCGCGCTATCAGCTTTTGTCGTGGCTACAGCTCCTCGCGCAAATCAACAACCTCTTCGACACGCACTACTACACGGCTGCACAGCTGGGACCGACCGGCTTCACCGCGACCGGCAACTTCATCGCCCGGCCATTTCCAGAGGTCAGCGCAGAATTCCCGGTCCAGCAGGCGACGTTCTACGCGCCGGGCGCGCCGACGACGGCGTGGTTCGGCGCGCGCTTCAAGTTCTGAGGCGGGCGGTTCCGCTCGCTCGGCGTCCTCTCTACCTGAATTCAGATATCGCTCGTCCTCCACCAGTTCGGTGGCAGAATACCGGTCCATGCGTCACTACAGCCGGGTGTTCGTGGTCGTCGCGACGCTCTGGTGCGGTTCTTCCCCCGCGACAGCCGCCGATCTGCGCAACATCCTCGCCGACTACAAGGACGTTGAAGTGGACCGCCGTTCCCTGCAGGGTCGCTATCTTCGAATCGGAATGCAGGCCAGATGGTAATGGGAGGATGTATGAACAGGCGCGAATTCTCTCGGAGCGTTGGGCTCGGCGTGGTCGGCGCCGCTGCGGCGCCACTGTTCGCGACGTCCGCTGGGGCGTCGCCACCGGCGGCTGCAGGCGTTCACGATCGCAAGGAATGGGGTCGGCAGAACTTCAGAGGCATGGAGAACTTCGTGCTGCCGTCGTTCACGCCCGATCTCAAGGAGTTGGACGAGGAAGGCATCCGCAACGATGTGCGCCATGCGATTCGGCAGGGCTTCGGCGCGACGACGTCGACTGCCCTGGGAATGACGCGCCCCGAACGCAAGCGGATGCTGGAAATCGTGGCTGCCGAAGGCCGGGGCAAAATCCTCATCGGCGGCACGATGGGGGGCACCACCTTCGCAGAGAAAGTCGAGGCATTCAAGCACGCAGAGAGCATCGGCGTGTCCGAAACGCTCTTCTCACTCGATCCGGCATTGAAGACGGAGGACGAACTCTACGCCTCTGCCAAAGCACTGATCGATTCGACGACGCTGGGCATCGTGCTGTATGCCCAGCCGCACGAGGCATTCAAGAAACTCGATCCCAGCGGCATCCCGATCAACGTTTTCGATCGCCTGGCGAACCTGCCGAACGTGATGGCAGTCAAGCTGACACAGGTCATCAACCTCGCCACGGCGTATCAGGTCGCGGAGCGACTCAGCGATCGGTTACTGGTCGGGCCGGTGCACATGGACACCGTGCCGTTGCTGGCGAACAAGTATCCGCTGCAGTGGAGTGGTGAGTGGGCGGTTGACGCCGTACAGTCTCCCGAGAAGCGTTACGCGGTGGAGTTTCTCGATCTGATCCGCCAGCGGAAGATGGATCAGGCGATGAAGGTCTACTGGGCGATGCAGCCGGCGTATCAGGACTTCTACGATCTGCAAGGTCCGACGCTCGAGGTCGGCGGTCACCCGTGGTCGCACATCAAGTACTACCAATGGCTGACCGGCGGCAACGGCGGCGTCCTCCGCGATCTCAAGCAGCGTCCCGATCAGGTGCCGACCCTCGACGCGCGCGGACGCAAGGCAATCAAGGCCTCATTGATGAAGGTCGGGATCAAGCCGGTCGATCTGTCCGACGAGATATTCGTCACTGGGAACGCGGCGCATGCACGCGGCGTGAAGGCGACGGACCTGATCCACACGCCGCAGTACTCGGCCTAGCGGACAGGGCAGCTGCCGCATGACCTGCACCTTCAGGATCCCGACGATATTCAGTTGCAGATCCAGAGCACCAGCTACCGGGGCTGACGAAAGCGCAGGGCAGCGGCCGTAACTAGTTGATAAAGAAGATCGATACCCACGTTTGGGTATTGAGTCGGCCCGGCTGCGCAGGTAGATTAGGCCCGGGCCAGACGAGGACTGGCGGCGTGTGACTGGTTCGTCAGGAGGATCAGAAATGGACGTCAGGTCGTTCGCTAAAACGCTGGGCATCCTGGTCATCGCAGGCAGCGCCGTCGCCTTGACGCTCGGCGAGCAGGTCGGCGCGATCGAGCAGACCGCGACGCCGGGTCAAGTGACCTTCAGCAAAGACGTCGCGCCAATCTTGCAGCGCTCCTGCCAGAACTGTCACCGGCCTGACTCGATCGCGCCGATGGCCTTGATCACCTACGAGGACGCGCGGCCGTGGGCGCGCTCGATCAAGCAGCGCGTCGAACAGCGGCAGATGCCGCCGTGGCACGTTGACCGCCAGGTCGGCATCCGCAAGTTCAAGGACGATCCGTCGCTGAGCGATAAGGAGATCGCGACCATCATCTCGTGGGTGGACGCCGGCGCGCCGCGCGGCAATCCCGCCGACATGCCGGTCGCGAAGGTGTTCGACGATTCGTCGAAGTGGCACATCGGCAAGCCTGACCTGGTCGTCTCGATGCCGCGCAGTTTTGAAGTGAAACCGGAAGCCGCCGACTGGTGGGGCAACTTCACGGCGGACTCGGGGCTGACCGAGGATCGTTACATCAAAGCCGTGGAGGCCAAGCCGTCCCCGGCCGCGATCAAGGTCGTGCATCACGCGGTCGAAAGCCTGATCAACGAGGATGGCAGCGACGGCGGCGGCACGCTGGTCGAGTACGCCGTCGGCAAGAACGGGGACATCTTCACCGAAGGCTCGGGCAAGTTGATGAAGGCGGGCGCGAAGATCCGCTTCAACATGCACTATCACGCTATCGGTCATCCGGTGAACGACCAGACCAGCGTCGGCATCATCTTCTACCCGAAGGGGTACGTGCCGAAGCACGTGATCACGACCATCCTCGCGCCGAATCAGGACGACCTCGACATCCCGGCCGGCGCCGACAACGTCCGCAGCGACGCCTACTACAAGATCGACAAGAACGCGCGCCTGGTCGGCTTCATGGCGCACATGCACAACCGCGGCAAGCGGCAGTGCATCGAAGCGATCTATCCGAACATGATGACCGAGCAGTTCAACTGCGTGAACTACGACTTCAACTGGCAGATCGTCTACAACTATGCGGACGATGTCGCACCGCTGTTGCCGGCGGGGACGATCATCCACGTCACCAGCTGGCACGACAACTCGGTCGCCAACAAATACAATCCGGACCCGCGCAACTGGGTCGGCTTCGGCAATCGCACGACCGACGACATGTCGCGTCACTGGTTGACCTACTACACGATGTCCGACACTGAGTTCGCCGCCGAAGTGTCCGCGCGAAACGCATCGAAGGCGGCGGTCAATACCGCCGGCCAGCAGTAGCGGCGCTCTCGATGATCGACTGGGGAGCGTGGCGACGGCTCGGCGTCTTCGTGGTGTTGCTCTGTGGCGCATCGATCACACCGCAGGCCCAGACTCGGTATGCCGTCGGCCAGGATGTCGTGCCCGTGTTCGAAGGATGGGAGCGGAACGTGGACGGATCCTTCAACATGGTCTACGGCTACATGAACCGGAACTACGAAGAGCCGCTCGACATTCCGGTCGGGCCGAACAACAGCTTCGAGCCGGGCGGCGTCGATCAGGGCCAGCCGACCCATTTTTACAATCGCCGCCAGCAGTTCGTGTTCAAGATCCGGGTCCCCAAGGACTGGGGCAAGAAGGATCTGGTCTGGACGCTCGTCTCGCGCGGCAAAACCGAGAAGGCCTTCGGTTCGCTCTGGCCGGTCTGGGAGCTGGACACCGGCGTGTATCAGGAGAATCGGGGCGGCGCCGGTGAACTGGGTGAAGAAGACGCACCGCCGACGGCGAAGCTCGTCGGATCCGCATCGAGATCGGTGGCGGTGTCCGAGAAACTGTCGCTCACGGTCGAAGTCAGCGACGATGGATTGCCGCCTCCACGAAAGGGCCGCGCAGCGGCGGCGCCGATTCGCGATTCCGACGGCGCCATCATCGGCGCCGGCCGCGGCGCTGCAGCGAGCGCACCGGCCGGTCCACGACGCGAGAGCCCGCTGACGCAGGCCGTCGTGAAGCTCGATCCGGGGATGGCGCTCGGCGTCGTCTGGGTGGTCTACCGCGGCGACGCTACTCACGTGAGCTTCGAGCCCATGAAGGTTGCGGTGAAAGACGGTAAAGCGTCCACCACGGTTCGGTTCAGCGCGCCAGGCACCTACGTTCTGCGCGGCTATGCCGACGACTCGATTCTTCCCAGTGCCGGTGGACGTCACCGTAGCCGTGACCGGGAGTGACACCCGATGACCTTCGCGTCACTACTCATCTTTCTCGTCTCGTGGTTGGCGCCGCCACAGCCGCCAGCCGCTCCCGCAATGTCGCTCGATTTCGAGGTGTTCAGAACGCAGGTGCAGCCGATTTTCCTCGCCGTCCGTGGCGAGCACGCGCGCTGCGTCTCGTGCCACTCACCCGGAGCGGGCCAGCTGCGGCTGCAGCATCTGGCGCCGGGGCAGGCGATGTGGACCGAAGAGGAGTCGCGTAAGAATTTCGAGTCGGTGTCGAAGTTTGTTGCACCCGGCGACCCGACCGCCAGCCGTCTGCTGATGCATCCGTTGGCGGCGTCGGCCGGCGGCGATCCGTTTCATACCGGCGGCAAACACTGGTCGTCGCAGATCCGATCCCGAATGGCAGGTGCTGGCGGCCTGGGTGCGCGGCGGTGCCGCGCGACCGACAGCCACGACCACACCGCCGCAGCGGCTCCTTCACCGTTCTCATTCGAGGTGTATCGAAGCATCGTCGAGCCTGTGTTCTTGAAGCCGCGAGCGCCGACCGAGGGCAGCGGCAACTCCTGCTTCCAGTGCCACACGACAATGGCGACGCGGATGCGGCTTCAGCCGCTGGCCGCCGGCGCGACCGGCTGGACGGAAGAGCAGTCCCGCCAGAACTTCGCGGTGGTCAGCCGTCTGGCAATGCCCGGCGATCCGATGAAGAGCCCGCTGCTGCTGCACCCGCTGGCTCAGGACGCGGGCGGCGACGCCACGCACACCGGCGGAAAATTCTGGGCGTCACAGGACAATCCCGAATGGCAGGCGATCGCCGGCTGGGTTCGTGCGGGGAAGGTGTCGTCCACCGCGGCCGCCTCGTCCGCGCCTGTGCTCGACTTCGATTTCTACAAAGTTCGCGTGCAGCCGATTTTCATGGCGACGCGCGGCGAGCACGCACGCTGCGTCACCTGCCATGGTCCGCCACTCGGGCTGGTGCGGCTGGCGCCGGGTGTGACGTCGTGGACCGATGAGGAGTCGCATAAGAACTTCGAGGCGGTGAAACGTCTGGTCGCGCCAGGCGATCCGCTAGCGAGCCGGCTGCTGATGCACCCGCTCGCGGCGTCGGCCGGCGGCGATGCGTTTCACACCGGCGGCAAGCACTGGACCTCGCAGAGCGATCCCGAGTGGCAGGTGCTCGCCGCATGGGTGAAGGGGCAGACTCTCAGTTCAGCCGCCCGGTAGCCGTGCAGTTGGCGGTCGGCACGATTCGTCGGACACAAGGAGAGATGACATGGCGATTGGTAAATATGCGATGCGCGGTGTTCTGTACGGAGTCGTCGCCGCGCTCCTGCTGATTTCGCCGCTGCGAGCGAAGTCACCCGCCCTCCGCATCGTCCAGACCAACTCCGCCGGCACCACCGTCAGCGTGATCGACCCGGCCACGAACAAAGTGGTCGGTGTCATCCACGGAATCGAGGCGAACCACGGCGTTTCCGCCGCACCGGACGGCAGCAAGCTCTACGTGACCAATGAATCGGGCAGTACGCTCGACGTGGTCGACGCCGTCAGCCTGAAGGTGATCAAGCGGATTCCCTTGTCCGGACATCCCAACAACGTAGCGATCAGCAAGGACGGCGCGCGCGTCTACGTTGCGGTGGCGGTTGCGCCTGGTGCAGTGGATGTCATCGATACAGCCACGCTGACGAACGCCAAGAGCATCCCAATTAAGGGCGCGGTCCACAACACCTTCATCACGCCCGACGGCAAATACGTGATCGCCGGATCGGTCGCCGGCAAGACGCTGACCGTCATCAACCAAAAGACCGAAGAGCCCGAATGGGTCATGACGTTCGACGGTGGCGTGCGGCCGATCACGTTCGAAAAGAATCCGGACGGATCGACGAAGCGGATGTACGTCCAGATCTCCGAACTCCACGGTTTCGCGGTCGTGGACTTCGCGACGCACAAGGAAATCAATCGCATCACCCTCCCCGACAGTCCCGATCGGGTGAAGAACCTCGACGGCGTGCAGGGTTCACCGTCGCACGGCATCGGCATCACACCAGACGGCAAGACGCTCTGGGCTACCAGCAAATGGTTCGGCTACGCCTACTGCTACTCGATGCCCGATCTCAAATTCCTCGGGAAAGTGGACGTCGGTCTCGGCCCCGAGTGGCTCACCTTCACGCCCGACGGCAAGAGCATGTATGTCGGCGTCGCCGGCGAAGACAGGACCGCGGTCGTGGACGTCAGAGCCATGAAGCTCGTCACCAAGATTCCGGTCGGCTACACGCCAAAGCGCCTCATCACCGCGATGCTCAAGACCGACGACGAGCACACCACCGTCGACCGTCAGGACCGCTGAGTCACACAATCCCAACCTTGTGAGGCGCTCCACCGTCTAACGCACGACAGCCGAGGTGTCGATGTTCAAGGACCTGCAGCACGGCGTGCGCACGCTGTTGCGCGACAAAACGTGGACCGCCGTCGTCATTGTGTCGCTGGCGCTCGGAGTGGGAGCGAACGCGGCGTTGTTCAGCGCCATCAACAGCCTGTTCCTGCGCAAGCTTCCGGTCAGCGATCCCGACTCGCTGGTTCGCCTGAAGTGGGCCGGCAAGAACGACATGGTCACCGATTCGAGCGAGTACGGGTTTTCGAACAAGGATGCGGCCGGTCGGCAGGTGCGAGGAACATTTTCGTATCCGATGTTTCGGCAGTTCGTCGCCGACAACCGCACGATGAGCGACCTTGTCGCCTGCGCGCCCTACGGACGCGCCAATGTCGTCGTCAACGGGCAGGCCCAGATCGCGAACACTTTCGTCTCGTCCGGCAACTACTACCGGATGCTTGGTCTTACGGCCAATCCGGGACGCACGATTCTGCCGGAGGACGATCGGCCGGCGGCTCCGCCCGTCGCGGTGATCAGCACGCGCTACTGGCGGACACGCTTTGGGAACAACCCTTCAGTCATCGGGCAGGTCGTCCAGGCGAACAACGTCTCCGTGACCATTGTCGGAGTCATTGCGCCGGTGTTGTCCGACGCGCAGCAGGCGGTGCGTGACGAACCGGACATCGCTTTTCCGCTGGCGCTCGATGGGCAAATGAACAGCAACGGCCCCCCGGTTCCGGGGGAGTTGGTTCAACCGGCGCGACTGGAGCAACCGACCTCGTGGTGGCTTCAGGTAATGGGCCGTCTGAAACCCGGCACGACAGCGTCACAGGTGGAGGGGAACCTCGAAGATGTGTTTCGGCACACGGCACGCACCGGGCTCGACTCATATCTTGGCTCGTTGTCAGCGGCGGAGCGATCGAATTCGCGGAACCGCAATCGCGTCGAGGTGCCTCAACTGATCGTAGATTCGGGAGCACACGGTTTCTACGACGTCAATCGGGACGATCAGAACGCGGTGACGATTTTGAGTGCCGTCGTCATCCTGATCCTCCTGATTGTCTGTGCCAACGTCGCCAACCTGCTGCTGTCTCGTGCGGCGACCAGGCACCGCGAGCTCTCAATCCGGCTGTCGCTCGGCGCAACCCGCGGACGCCTCGTGCGCCAACTGCTGACCGAGAGCTTGTTGCTCGCGACGATCGGGGGAGCGTTCGGTGTTCTGATCGGACATTGGGGGCAGCAATTGCTGCCCGGCAACGCAGGGCAGCCGGCGCCGCTCGACTGGCGGGTACTGTCATTCGTCCTCGCCGTAACTATCGTGACCGGCCTCGCGTTTGGAGTCGCTCCCGCGCTTCGGGCCACCGGCATGAACGTCAACACCGCGTTGAAGGATGGGAACCGCTCCGTCGTCGCCTCTCGCAGTGTCCTGACCAAAGCGCTGCTCGTCCTCCAGGTATCAATCTCGCTCGTGCTGTTGATCGCCGCCGGACTGTTTCTTCGGACGCTGCAGAATCTGCGTAATGTGGATGTCGGCTTCAACACACGAAATCTGATCGTGTTCCGTGTGAGCCCCATCCTGAATCGCTATGACGAGGCGCACACAGTCGCGTTGTTTCAGCAGATGCGCGAACGGCTCGAGGGAGTGCCTGGCGTTCGGGCCGCGGCGATTGCGAACGTTCCGCTGCTGTCATCAGCCGTCAACTCGACGAGCATTTTTGTTCGCGGCCGCACCTACGCCGACGGTCAACGCGACTCAATCAATCGTCTCAACGTCTCGGCGAATTTTTTCGAGACGATGGAGATGCCGATCCGATCGGGGCGCGGGTTTACCGAGCACGACGATCAGCGTGCGCCGAAGGTCGCTGTGATCAATGAGACGGCCGCCCGCCAATACTTTGCGAACGAGAACCCAATCGGCCAGCACATCGGTCAGAACGTCGAGACATCCGATCAACTCGAGATTGTCGGAATCCTCCGCGATGCACGCTATCGCAACGTGCGCGACCCGGTCCCGCCGACGCTGTACGTGCCGCAATTGCAGACCCGGATGGCCAGCGCCATCTTCAACGTACGCACGATCGGCGATCCCCTTGCCGCGGTTGGCGCCATCAGGGAGACGGTCCGGCAGATCGATCCGAATCTTCCGCTGATGAATGTTTCGACGCAGATGGAGACGCTCGAGAAGGGGCTCGGCCAGGAGCGGGTGTTCGCCCAGGCCTACGCGATGTTCGGCGCGCTGGCGCTGCTGCTGGCGTCGATCGGCCTGTTCGGCCTGATGTCGTACAGCGTCGCCCAGCGCACCAACGAGATCGGCATCCGGATGGCGCTCGGCGCCCAGAGCCGTGACGTCCTGCGGCTGGTGATGGGCGAATCGATGACGCTGGTCGTCGTCGGCGTCGTGCTCGGTCTGGCGTCGGCTTTTGCCGCCAGCCGTCTGGTCAGCAGCCTCCTCTTCGGCCTGGCGGCGACAGACGGCTTGACCATGACGTCGGCGATGATCGTTTTGCTGGTCGTGTCGGCGATCGCCGGTTACATTCCCGCTCGCCGCGCCGCTCGGGTCGATCCTCTGGTCGCGCTGCACTACGAATAGTCCACGGATGTGGTGCGGGCCTTTCAGCCCCGCGATTGTGCGACCCTGAAAGGGTCGCACCACAGCGAGATCAATGAACAGCGAGATCAATGAGTCGCGCCACACCGATAGAAATCAGTGTCCGCGTGATACGTTCGGGTCATGGTCCGGGTATGGCTGCTGCTGGCGATCGTGTGCACGGCTGCATGCGGCGCCAGGGCGACACCGGCCGCGCCATCGCAGCCATCCACCGATATCGATACGCTCGACTTCGTCCTCGGTGACGCTTCAACGTGGCCGCGTCGCGGTACGCAACGTCAGCATCAGATCGTCGATCTCGCGAAACGCGAAGTGTGCTGGGTGAAGTACGGCCGGGCCGACATGTTCGAATGCTGGCGCTGGGACGATGCGTGGATCTATCACGAGGTGGATCACGCCATCGACGGCAGCGCCGGCACGTCGTACACGTTCTCGGACGCACGCTGGTTGCCCAGACGTCTGGCGTCCAATCGCGTCTGGACGCTCGACGTTCGCCGCAACACGATCACCTGGTGGACGCCGTCGTGCGCTGTCGATGCCAGTCGCTCGCACGCTTTTCCCTATCGCCAGCGTGCCTGGATCGAGCCGGCGCGCGCGGTAACTGATGACCTTGGCGTGCGGGAGATCCTCGTCCTCGAGTACGAGCCGTACGATCCTGCCGGCGGCCCGACCCATCCGGAGCGCTTCACGTTTGCGCGAGGTGCCGGATGGTTCGCGTGGTCGTCCGATCGCGGTCAGGCGGTGTTCGACAGGTTCGGCGGTCGTGCGGTCAATCGCGCTGCCGCGTGCGGTGATGTATCGACGTTGGTCCGGCTGAAGCCGGACACTACATCGGTCCGGCTCACGCCGGACACTACAATTGGATTTTGGCCTCAAGGAGAACAGAAGTGACAGACGTGCAGCAGATCGCCATCGAAGGCGTCCCCAATTCGAGTTACAGCCTGGTGCTTCGCGTCCGGCTCCAGAACCACCCCGGCATGCTCGGCCGGCTGACCACGACGATCGGCGAAGCCGGCGGCAACATCGAAGCGATCGATCTCGTCGACGTCAACCGCGATTCGATCACCCGCGACATGACCGTGAACGCCGCCTCCAGCCGTCACGGCGATGCCATCGTGCAGGCGATCAGCAGCCTTGACGGGATCGACGTCATCCACGCGTCGGATCGCACGTTCCTCATGCACCTCGGCGGCAAGATCGAAGTGGTGTCGAAGGCACCGCTGAAGACACGCGCCGATCTCTCGATGGCCTACACGCCGGGCGTGGCGCGGGTGTGCGAAGCCATCCACCAGGATCCCGAGAAGCGCTTCACGCTGACCATCAAGAAGAACACCGTCGCGGTGGTCACCGACGGTACGGCGGTGCTCGGCCTTGGCGACATCGGTCCCGCCGCCGCGATGCCGGTGATGGAAGGGAAGGCGATGCTGTTCAAGGAATTCGGCGGCGTCAACGCCTTTCCGATTTGCCTGAGCACCAAGGATCCCGACGAGATCGTCAGGACCGTCAAGCTGATTTCGACGGCGTTCGGCGGCATCAACCTCGAAGACATTTCGGCGCCGCGCTGCTTCGAAATCGAGGATCGGCTCAAGGCCGAGCTCGACATTCCGGTGTTTCACGACGACCAGCACGGGACCGCCGTCGTGGTGCTCGCGGCGTTGACCAACGCCTTGAAGATCGTCGGCAAGCGCATGAACGAGATCAAGGTGGTCGTGTCCGGCGTCGGCGCGGCCGGTGTGGCCTGCACGAAGATCATCATGGCCGCCGGCGTCGGCAACGTGATCGGGTGCGACTCGACCGGCGCGATTCATCGCGGCCGGCAGGAGCACATGAACTGGCAGAAGAACTGGTACGCCGAGCACACCAATCCCAACGGCGAGCGCGGTTCGCTGCGTGACGTGATCCGTGGCGCCGACGTCTTCCTCGGATTGTCCGTCCCTGGCGTCATCGGCGTCGACGACATCAAGAGCATGGCGGCGAAGCCGATTGTGTTCGCGATGGCCAACCCGGTTCCCGAGATCATGCCCGAGTTGGCGGGGCCGTACGTCGCCGTGATGGCGACCGGACGCTCGGACTATCCGAATCAGATCAACAACGTGTTGTGCTTTCCAGGAATCTTCCGGGGAGCGCTGGCCTGCCGGGCCACGACCATCAACGAGGAGATGAAGCTGGCCGCCGCCAATGCGATCGCCGGCATCATCTCGGCCGAGGAGCTGCTGCCCGAGTACATCGTGCCGTCGGTGTTCGATCGGCGCGTTGCCGAAGCCGTCGCGCGCGAAGTCGAGCAGGCCGCGCACCGCACCGGCGTCGCGCGTCGGACCTGACTGCGTCTGCACGGAGTCACGAAGAGCACGAACCTGGTTCGACAGTTCTTTTCGTGACTTCGGATGTTCGTGCTTCGTGGCTTCTGTCCGCGAGCTCTGCGGACTCTGCGTCGATCGTCGTGGTGAGTGGCCGCCCGCTATGCCGGGGCAACTTCCACAGCGGCGACGGCGCTGGTCGCTCGCGTCGGGAACAGCGCTGCCAGATAGGTGTAGACCACCGGCGTCAGGTACAACGTAATCAGCTGCGACACGATCAGCCCGCCGACGACCGCCAGGCCGAGCGGCCGTCGTCCTTCGCTGCCGACGCCCGAGCTGAGCGCGATCGGAATCGCGCCGAACAGCGCCGCCATCGTCGTCATCATGATCGGACGGAAGCGGATCACGCATCCTGCGAGAATCGCGTCGGCCGGCGATCTGCCATGCCGGCGCTCGGCATCGAGCGCGAAATCGATCTGCATGATCGCGTTCTTCTTGACGATGCCGATCAGCATGATCAGGCCGACGAACGAGTAGATGTTCAGCTCGTTGCCAGTGGCCCAGAGGATGACCAGCGCGCCGAGACCGGCGGCCGGCAGGCCCGACAGAATGGTGATCGGGTGGATGTAGCTCTCGTAGAGCATCCCGAGCACGATGTAGACGACGCCGATGGCGACGAACAGCAGCAGGCCAAGATTCTTCATCGAGTCCTCGAAGACCTTCGCCGTGCCGTCGAAGCTCGACGAAATGGTCGGTGGCAGCACACGCGCCGAGAGACCGTTGATCTGGGCGACGGCGTTGCCGAGCGCGACACCAGGCCGCAATGCGAAGGAGAGCGTCACCGACGGCAGCTGCCCCGAATGGTTCACCGTCAGCGGCCCGACGTCCTCTTTGAAGCTCAGTACCGACTCGAGCGGCACGAGCGCACCCGTGCTGGTCTTGAATCCGAGCCTTTCGAGCGAGTCGGCGTGAGCCTGGTACTGCGGATCGAGCTCGAGCAGCACCCGATACTGATTGGTCGGCCCGTAAATCGTCGACGACCAGCGCGGCCCGAAGCCGCTGTAGAGCGCGTCCTCGAGCTGTGACGGATCCAGTTTCAGCTGGGCGGCGCGGTCCCGATCGATGTGCAGGTTGATGACCGGGCTCTTCATCTGCATGTCGTCGTTGACGTCCTGAATGTCGGCGATCCTGGCCATCTCCGCTTCGAGACGGCCGGACCACAGATACAACGCATCCGAGTCGAGGCTGCGCAGCGTGAACTGATAGGTGCTGTTGCCGGCGCGGCCGCCGATCTGAATCACCGGCGGAATGGTGACGAAGACCTGTGCGCCGGGCATCCGGCTGGTCTGGCCGCGCAGCTGCTGCGCCACCTGGACGATCGACAGATTCCGCTCGCTGCGCGTCGACGTCTGCACCGAAAAGTTCGCGGTGTTCATCGAACCCTGGCCGCCGCCGCCGGAACTCATCATGAAGGTCTTGACCAGCGGGTTCCTGTGCAGGATGTCCGCGACCTGCTTGGCGTACTCCATCGTCTCCGGTAAACGCGGTGCCCTGCGCGGCGCGGACGCTGACGTTCAGCAGATCGATGTCCTGGTCCGGAATGAAGCCCTTCGGAACGACGCCGGCCATCCACACCGTGGCGACGAGGACGCTGACGCTGATCGCCAGCATCGCCGGCCGATGACGCAGCACCAGACGGAGACTGCGCTGGTAGGCGGCGAGCAGACGGTCGAAGGCGCGGTCGCACCACGCCGACCAGCGCGGCTGATCGGCGTGCGCGGCCGCGCGCAGGAAGCGTGCGCACAGCATCGGCGTCAGCGTCACCGAGACCACGCCCGAGATCAGGATCGCGGTCATGATGGTGACGGCGAATTCGCGGAACAGGCGCCCGAGCACGCCGGCCATGAACAGGATCGGGATGAAGACGGCGGCCAGCGACACCGTCATCGACAGGATGGTGAAGCCGATTTCGCGCGAGCCCTTGAGCGCGGCTTCGAGCGGCCGCTCGCCCTGCTCGATGTGACGCACGATGTTCTCCAGCATCACGATCGCATCGTCGACGATGAAGCCGACCGAGAGAATCAGCGCCATCATCGACAGGCTGTCGAGCGTGAAGTGCATCAGCTGCATCACCGCGAAGGTGCCGAGAATCGAAAACGGCAGCGCCAGCGCCGGGATCAGCGTCGCCGAGGCGTTGCGCAGGAACAGGAAGATCACGCCCACCACCAGAATCAGCGTAACCACCATCGTCGCCTTGATGTCCTGGAATGCGGCGCGGATGCTTTTCGCCCGTTCACGCAAGCAGCGTCAGATGGACCGTCGGTGGCAGCTGCGCTTCGAAGGTCGGCAACAGCGCCTTGATCGTGTCGGTCAGGTCGATGATGTTGCTGCCGGGCTGCCGGCTCACCTGCAAACCGATCGCGCGGGGCCGTCCCAGTTCCGGCGTTTCGATCCACGACGAGGTGCGGTTGTCCTCGACGCTGTCGAGAACGGTCGCGACCTGATCGAGACGCACCGGCCGGCCGTTCCTGTAGGACAGCACCATCGATCGGAAGGCGGCGGCGTCCATCAGCTGGCCGCTGGCCTTGATGTTGAACGTCGACTCCGGATCCGTAGAGCTGCCCGGTCGGCAGGTTGACGTTCCAGTTCTGCAGCGCCGTGCTCGACTTCGTTGATGCCGATCCCCTGGGCGCGCAGCTTGTTCGGATCGACCTGCACGCGCACCGCGTATTTCTGAGCGCCTTGAATCTGCACCTGCGCCACGCCGCTGACCATCGAAATCCGCGGCCCGACCAGCGTCTCGGCGAAGTCGTCCAGCGCCTACATCGGCATCGTCGACGAGGTCAGCCACAGCATCATCAGCGGATCGTCGGCCGGATTGAATTTCTGGAACGACGGCGGCGCCGGCATGCCCGGCGGCAGCAGCGGCATCACCGCGGCGATCGCCGTCTGCACGTCGACCGCGGCGCTGTCGATGTCGCGATCGAGCGCGAACTGCAGCGTGATGCTGGTGCCGCCGAGTCGAACTGCGCGAGGTCATCGAGTCGAGGCCGGCGATGGTCGTGAACTGACGCTCGAGCGGGCTCGCCACCGCGGACGACATGATGTTGGGATCGCCGCCGGGCAGTCCGGCGCTGACGGTGATGGTGGGGAAGTCGACGTTCGGCAGGTCGCTGACCGAGAGCCCGCTGTACGCGAGCAGCGCCGAAGATGGCGACGCCAGCCATCAGCAGGCTGGTTGCGATCGGACGCCGGATGAAGATCTCGGAAATGTTCACGAAGAGGTGGAAGGTACGCTAGACGCGGGAGGCGGGGGTGTCAAGCGACCGCGAGCGACGAGAATGTCGCTCGCGGTTCCAGCGCGACGACGATCAACGCAGAACACGTAGAGAAATTCACTCAGAACAGTAAAACAGGGCCTCTGCGATCTCGGCGGTCTCTGCGTTGATCGTTGTCCTTCACAGTGTCATCGATTGTCTATCGCGCGCCGGCCCGATCGGTCGTCCCCGTCGCACCCGCCGGCAGCGCGAACGCCAGATACTCGCCCGAGTAGTTGCCGCCGCTGATCGCGACGACGATGTACTGCTTGCCGCCGACCACGTAGGTCATCGGCGATCCGCTCTGCGGCGCCGGCATCCACACCGCGCCGACCTGCGTCGCCGTTGGTCTTGTCGTACGCGCGCAGCATCGCGCCGCGCGGATGCTCCGGCGTCGTCGTCACCTGCGGATCGCCGAGGATGACGAGCGTCTTGGTGACCATCAGGCCGACGCTGCCCTGCTGACCGGTCTTCGGAATGGTCAGGCCCTTCAGCGCCGGATGATTGCGGACGTTGTCCGGCGTGTCGCCGTGCGGCACCTGCCACACGAGATCGCCGCGATCGAGATTGATCGCCGAGAGCACGCCGTACGGCGGCTTGACGAGCGGCAGTCCTTCGACGGTCAGGCCGCCGCCGGCGGCCGGCGGCGGCGCTGCCGGCGCGGCGCCGATCGACGCGCGAGCCGCTGCTGGCTGACGCTGACCTTGCGGCGCGTCGGCGGCGCTGCCGAAGCCCGGTCCTTCGTTGATCCGGAACTCGCGTCCCGCGACGCCGGCCACGTAGCGGATGTCGGAGAATCCCTTGGGCGGCTCGACCAGGCCGAGCGGCGACACGCCGGCGTTCGCGGCCTGCGCGTAGACGGTGTGCGTCTCGGGATCGTACGACGCGCCGGGCCAGTTGGTGCCGCCGCCGGCGTGCCGATCGTCAGCGACGCCGAGCAGGCCGCCGACCGTGCTGACGACCGCCGGCAGGAACATCGGGCCCATCCGGTACCGCTTCACCAGTTCGAGCGCCTCGGCGCGCAGCTGCGGGCGTGAAGTCGATCAGATCGTCCGACCGTGATCGCCTGGCGCGCGTACGCGGGCGGCTTGGTCGGGAACGGCTGCGTCGGCGACGTCTTCTCGCCGGGCACGTCGGACTGCGGCACCGGCCGCTCTTCGATCGGCCAGACCGGCTCGCCGGTCACGCGATCGAACACGTAGAGGAACGCTTCCTTGCTCGGCAGCGCGACGGCCTTGATCGCCTTGCCGTTCACGGTGATGTCGGCGAGGATCGGCGCCGACGACAGGTCGTAGTCCCAGATCGGATGATGCACGACCTGGAAGTGCCACTTGCGCTCGCCGGTCTTCAGGTCGACGCACACCAGCGTGTCGCCGAACAGATTGTTGCCGGGGCGATGGCCGCCGTAGTGATCCGAGGTCGGATCTTCGACCGGCAGATAGACGAGGCCGAGATCCTCGTCGACCGTGATCTGCGTCCACACGCCGGTGTTGCCGTTGCTGCGCCCACGACTCGTTTTCCCACGTGTCGTTGCCGAACTCGCCGGGGCGCGGAATCGTGTTGAACGTCCAGAGCAGCTTGCCGGTGCGCACGTCGAAGGCGCGCACCAGGCCCTTGGTGTTGTTGTGCGTGACGACCTGCGTGCCTTCCTTGAACGACGAGCCGACGATGACGACGTCCTTGACCACGGTCGGCGTCGCGTGCAGGCCGATTTCACCGGTCTCGAGATCGATCTGCTGGCCTTTGCCGAAGACCGCGCCCTCCTTCAGATCGACCACGCCGTCGTTGCCGAAGGTCGGCACCATCGCGCCGTTCTTCGCGTTCAGCGCGATCAGCCGATAGCCGGTGGTGACGTAGAGGATGCGATCGTCGCCCTTGCCGTCGGTCCAGTACGAGACGCCGCGTCCCGAGAGCTGGCGCGGCGCGATCGCGGCGCGCTTGCCTTCGCGGTAACTGTGCGTCCAGATCAGCTCGCCGGTTCTGCCATCGAGCGCGACGACCGATCGGCGCGTGCCGGCGGTCGTGTAGAGGACGCCCTGAATCGCCAGCGGCGTGCCTTCGAGCTTGTATTCGGGCCGCGTGCCGAGGTTGTCGGTCTTGAAGCGCCAGGCGACTTCGAGCTTGTTGAAGTTGGCGGCGTTGATCTGATCGAGCGGCGAGTACTTCGTGCCCTTGAGATCGGCGGTGTACGCGGCCAGTCGCCGTTCTTCGTGCTGGGAAACCCGGCCGGCTGTGCAGCCACCGACCACCATGTGAGGCCGACCGCCATCGCCGCGGCGGCCGGGACTAGTCCGCGAATCATCCTGGTCATCGTTGACTCCGTTCGGTCGTTTACTTTTTCTTGGCTGGCGTCGCGGCTGCCGGCTTGGCCTCGATTTCGGTCGCGACCATCTTGTAGTAGACGGTCACCTTGTCGCCGACCTTGGCCGTCCCCTTGGTGTCCTTGTCGCTCGAGAACGTCCACGTTTCGGTGGCGCTTTTCTGGACGGTCATCGTGCCGGCGTCGTTGGTCTTGACCGTGCCGGTGAACTGGTACGCCTTTGCGGCGGCGCTCATACCGGCAGAAAACCCAACCGCCAAGGTCGCTGTCAAGATCGTCAGTGTGCACAGAATTCGCTTCATTTCGCCCCCCCTCATCGTGCCGTATCCGGATTTCGTGGGCACAGTCTAGAGCGTTTTGACAGGGTGCGCTACGCCAAATCACACCTCATCGATTTTGCATTCCGCCGGTCGCGGCTGTGCCAGAATTCGTCCCGATGAAGTCCTTATGGCGCCCGGCGACGCTGCGGATCCTCCCGGTCATCGGCGTGATTGCGTTGGGCGCGCTGGACGCTCCGGTTTACGCGCAAGCACCGAAACCGCCGGCCAAAAAGGCGCCGGCCAAGCCGCCTGCCAAGGCGCCCGCAAAAGCACCTGATCCCGAGCCGCCGCCCGCGCCGAAGCCGCCGCCGCCGACCGACGTGACGATCGCATCGACTTACACCACCGGCGACAAAACCGCGACCAGCGTGGCATCGATCAAAGCCGCGCGCCGCCGTATCGAGTACGGCAACGATCTCGTCACGCTGCAGCAGTGCGACACGAAGCAGACACTGGAGCTGAACGGCAAAACGCAGACGTATCTCGCCACACCCTTCGAGGATTCATCTGCGCCGCTGCCGCCGGCGCCGGCCAACAGCAAAGGCGGACAGATTACCTACACGACGACCGTCACCGACACCGGCGAGAAGAAAGAGCTGTTCGGCTATCCGGCGAGGCGCCTGCTGACGGTCGTGACCAAGGAGGCCAGCGCCACGGCCTGCAACAGGAAACCGGAAAAGATCGAGACCGACGGCTGGTATGTCGATTTCCCGGAGGCGCTGTCGTGCACGGGCGCGCGTCAGACTGCTGCCCGCGTCGAGATCGATCCGAAGTCGAACTGCCGGGACGAAGTGCACTTCGTTCGTGCGGCGACGCCCGTGGTCGGCTACCCGGTCGCCTACACGATGACCGCGACTGGCGGGACCGAGAAGCCGGCGGTTACGACGCTCGAAACCAGCTCGCTGAAAACGCTGACGATCCCGCCGTCATCGTTTGAATTGCCCGACGGCTACCTCGAAGTCAAGAACGCCTCACAGTTGATGGCCGACCACCGTCCAGGCGAAATCGTCGCGAAGAAGCCGGGCGTGATCCGTGTCGGCGTCGTCGCGATCAGCAACAAGACCGATCAGCCGTTCGACGCCGTGCGCATGAGCGAAGCGCTTGGCGAATCGCTCAGCACTTCGGACTTCGACATCGTCGCCGTGACTGGTTCCTCGGCAGCGGCGGTGGCGACCGATGCCAAAACCAAGGACTGCGACTACGTGCTCGAGACCAACGTCACCGAGTTGAAGAAGCCGGGCAAGAGCGTCCTGGGCAAGATCTCCGGCACATCCGGCGACGCGATCAGCGCGAAGGTGGACTACACGCTGGTGTCGCCGGGTCTGACCAAGGCCGCGCTGACGGGTTCAGAACGCAGCGGAACGTCCACGTTTCAGACAGCCGTCGGTGCCGCCAAGCGGGTGGCGCAGTTCGTGGCGCCGCTGCTGCTGGCGCAGTACAGCTTCATGAGTACGTTTTCGGCGATGAATGGCGGCGCGTCGGCGGCGGCGCTTGGTCAGACGTCGGATCCGGTGCTGAACAACGTCTACAAGCTCCTCGACCGCGCGTCTGGAAAGAATCAGGAGAGCTATTCGAGCGAAGAGGCGGCCCTGGCTGCTGCGATGGAGAAGGAAGTGGCCGCGGTGTTCGCGGAGATGCAGAAGCGCAAGAAGTAATGGCGGCGCCTCGCCGCTACTTGTGGTTCGCGGTTTCGGCGGCGAGCTTCAACTCCGCGTTCGCCTGATCCAGCAGCCCCTTCGCCTTGGCGGCGTGGCCGTTCATGTCCCACTCGTTGGCTTCCTGCGCCGCGGTAATCTTGGCGAAGGCCTGATCGACCAGCCGCTGTGCGGCGGCAATGTTCGGATGTTTGTGCGGGTTGACGTTCTGCACCGGCTTCTGCGCCAGCGCGGTCGACGCCACGAGCAACCCGATTCCCAGTCCCGCCATCGTCGCCGTCTTCATCACCTTCTCCTTTGCGCGCGCGGCGTGGCGTCGGGCCACGCGGACGCGCTGCTCAGCCGGTCGAAAGGTTAGACCGGCGGCGGAGAAGGAAGATACGTTCGTGGGGAACTTTACGATTTCAGAACATCGGCCGGGGATCTCGTGGCCGCCTGGCGTGCGGACGGCAGCGTGGCGCCAAGCGCGATCGCGAGAATCAGCAGTGCGCTGCCGCCGAGCACCAGCCCGTTCATCGCGCTCACGTGATACACGTAGCGGCCCATCAGCAGACCCATCCACCACGCCAGCAGGACGCCGAGCACGAGGCCGCGCGCGGCCAGCGATCCTGAGTGCCGCATCACCACGCCGAATACGTGGCCCGGTGGCGCGCCAAGTGCAAGACGGAGGGCCATCTCGCCGGCGCGCTGACCGGCAACGAAGGTGATCACGCCGAACACGCCGGTCGCGGCCAGCACCAGCGCGGCGATCCCGAATGTCGCCATCAGCAGCAAACCCAGCTTCGGCCAGATCAGCGACGCCGACACCGCGTCGGACCAGCGCTCGATCTCGATCGGAACATGCGGATCGAGGCCGGCGAGGGTTTCGCGGATCTGCCTGGTCAACCGCTCTGGATGGCCGTCCGCCGTCGTGATGACGATGCTTCGGCGCGTCAGGAGCGTCTGCGCGTCGGTGGCGTAGACGGTTGGCTCGGCGTCACGCGTCAGATCGGCGTAGGGAACGTCCTCGACGACGCCGACGATCGCGGCGTCGTGGAGCACGATCTGTTTGTCGACGAATTCGTTCCAGGTGCCAGGGTTGACACGCTCGCGCAATGGATCGAGCTCGGGAATGAAGCGTCGCGCCCACGCGCGGTTGATGACGACAACGGGCGCGCCACCGCGCCGATCGTCGCGCGTAAAACCCCGGCCCGCAACGATACGCATGCCGGCGATCGAGAAAAACTCCGGCGTGACGACCCGGGCGCGCGCGTTCGGCCGGTGCATTGGGTCGATCGGCCGGTTGGTGATATCCACAAACGTCGTCGAATCCCATTCGTGCCGAAGCGGCAGCGTAGAAGTGGTCGCGACCGCCGTCGCACCGAGCGCGCGCAGCTGCTCATCTGCCTGTTGCGTCCAGACATCGAGACGTCCGGGTTGGCCGTAGACGTTCCACGGCAGCGAGACGTCGATGGCGAGGCGGCCTTGCGCGGTGAACCCGGGATCAATTGCGAGCAGGTGTTGCATGCTGAGCAGCAAGCGGCCGGCGCCGGCGACCAGCGCGATGGCGATCGTGATCTCCGCGACCACCATCGCGCCGAGCACCCGATGGGTGCCGCCGCCCGGCAGGCTGCCGCGGCCTCCTTCGTTGGCCAATCCCGCCAGGTTCGGCGCGGTCATAACGATCGCCGGCGCCAGGCCGATCGCGAGACTGGCGGTGACGATGATCAGCGCCGAAAACGCGAAGGCGAGCGCGTCGATCTGCAGGCCGTCGGTCCGCGGCAGCGCCGATCCGCCGATCACGAGGATCGCCCGAATCGCTGCCGCCGCCGTCGGCAGCGCAATCGCGGCCGCGGCCGCGGCTATCAACGACGACTCCGCAAGCAATGGCTTGACGACGTCCCACCGGCTCGCGCCGAGCGCGGTGCGGATCGCCACCTCCCGCTCGCGCGTGGCGCCCCGTGCCAGCAGCAGGTTGGAGACGTTGACGATGGCCAGCAGCAGCACCAGTCCGGTTGCGGCGAAGGCGATCAGCAGGATCGGTCCGAGATCGCCGACCAGCGTATCGAGCAGCGGACGCATCGCGAACACCCGGCCCTGATCCTGATCCGGGTATTTCCTCGCCAGCGCCTCCCACATCGGTGTCGTCGCCGCATCGAGCGCCGGCGGCTTCATGCCGGGCCGCAGACGCACAAAGCCGTCGAAGTTGTGACCGACTGACTCCTGGTTGTGATCCGCGGACCAGAAATCGACGCCGCGCGGCACATCGAAGCCGGCCGGCGCGACGCCGACGACGATCGCATCGATCGTCGCCAGCCGGATGGTCCGTCCAACGATCGCGGGATCGGCGCCCACGGCGCGGCGCCACATCGCGTTCGACAGGATCACACGGGTGCCGCGCCGCGCCGCGAAATCCTCGGCGGTGAACGTCCGGCCGGTGGCCATCCGCATCCCGAAGACATCGAAGAACTCCTCCGAGACGCCGTAGCTGGTCATCTGGGTGGACGTGGCATCGGTCAGGAACGTTTCGTCGCGCCGATGCGCCACGGCTGCTGCGGCGACGGCGTCGGAGGCGCGCCGGAGGCTGAAGATCTCCTCGTTTGCGACCAGGCCGATGGTGAACCGGCCGTCAACCATCCGGGTTCGGACCGTGTAGATATCCTGGTAACCCGGATACGGCAGCGGCCGAAGGAGGGTCGCATTGACGACGGCGAAGAGCGCGGTCGGCGCGGCGATCCCAATCGCCAGCGTGACCACGGCGCCGAACGCGAACGCCGGTTCCCGCAGCAGCCGGCGGAACGCCATGCGAAGCGGCATGTCCGACGGAGTGTACGCGGCAGCTGAATCGGCATCAAGCCGGGAGACGCGGGACCGCGGGAACCAAGCCCCGGCGGCGTCGAGAGACGAATGGAGACACGCCGGACGCACGCGCGAAGCGCACGTATAATCGCCGCGATCCCGAGGCCCGCGTTCGTCGAGTCCCATGAACATTTCGGCAATCTTTATTCGTCGCCCCATCGCCACCAGCCTGATCATGGCGGCGATCGCGTTGTTCGGCGTGCTCGCCTATCGTTCGCTCCCGGTCAGCGACCTTCCCAACATCGACTACCCGACGCTGAACGTCAGCGCCTCGCTGCCCGGTGCCGATCCGGCGACGATGGCCTCGTCGGTCGCGAGTCCGCTCGAGCGTCAGTTCACGACCATCGCCGGGCTCGATTCGATGACCTCGTCGAGCAACAACGGCAGCACCAACATCACGCTGCAGTTCGATCTCAACCGCGATCTGGACAGCGCCGCGGTGGACGTGCAGACCGCGATCGCGGAGGTGATGCCGCTGCTGCCGCAGGGCATGCCCTCGGCACCGTCGTTCCGCAAGTACAACCCGGCCGACCAGGCGATGCTCCTGCTCTGGCTGAACTCGAAGACGGTCGGGCGTTCGGCGATCGACGACTACGCCGAAACCTTGATGGCGCCGACGATTTCGATGGTCAACGGCGTCGCCCAGGTCGGGATCATGGGCGCGCAGAAGTTCGCGGTCCGCGTCCAGGTGGATCCGGAGAAGCTGCGGGCCCAGCAGATCGGCATCAACGAGATCGACTCGGCGCTGCAGAACTGGAACGTCAATCTCCCCACCGGACAGCTGTTCTCGGCGCAGCGGACGTTCAACATCAAGGCGAGTGGTCAGTTGATGAACGCCGAGGCTTTCAGGCCGCTGATCGTCGCCTATCGCCACGGCGCGCCGGTGCGGCTCGAGCAGCTCGCCCACGTCATCGACAGCGTCGAGGACGACAAGACCGCGTCGTGGCTGTGGATGAAGGGCGATCAGCGGGTCCCGACCATCGGCCTGCAGATCATGCGGCAGCCGGGCAGCAACACCATCGAGGTCACCGACGACATCAAGCAGCAGCTGCCGCTGTTCAACTCGCGGCTGCCGCCGGCGGTCCATCTGACCCTGATGCGCGACCGCGCGGTCTGGATCCGCGGCGCGTTCCGCGACATCCAGGTGACGCTGCTCATCACGCTGGTGCTGGTGGTCGGCGGTGATCTTCGTCTTCCTGCGCAACGCCTGGGCGACGATCATCCCGGCGCTGGCGGTCCCGTTCTCGCTGCTCGGCGCCTGCGCGGTGATGGCGCTGTTCAACTTCAGCCTCGACAACCTGTCGATGATGGCGCTGATCCTCTCGATCGGCTTCGTGGTGGACGATGCGATCGTGATGCTCGAGAACATCGTGCGGCACGTCGAGAAGGGCGAGACGCCGCTCGAGGCGGCGCTGAAAGGCTCGAAGGAGATCGGCTTCACCATCGTCTCGATGACGGTGTCGCTGGCGGCGGTGTTCATTCCGCTGCTGTTCCTGACCGGCATCCTGGGACGGCTGTTCCGCGAGTTCGCGGTCACGATTACCGCGGCGATTCTGATCTCCGGCGTGGTGTCGGTGACGCTGACGCCGATGCTGTGCAGCCGCTTCCTGAGCGCAAAGACGCACGGCTCGAAGGGACCGTCACTCGAGGAACGGCTGTTCGCGCGCCTGCTGGCGCTCTACGAGCGCAGCCTCGGCTGGGTGCTGCGCCATCGTCCGATCATGCTGATCGGGTTCGCCGGAGTGTTCGCGGCGACGGTGATGATGTTCCAGGTGGTGCCGAAGGGGTTCATTCCCGACCAGGACGCCGACTGGCTGATGATGAACCTGCGCGCGGCGCAGGGTACGTCGTACGACGAGATGACCAAGGGCGCGCTGGCGGTGTCGGAGATCCTGCACGCCAACCCTTACGTGACGGCGGTGATGCTGAGCGCCGGCGGTGGCGGTGGGGCGATGAATACGGCGCGCGAGATCATTCAGTTGACGCCGCGCGCCGAGCGGCCGTTTTCCGCCGCGCAGATCGCGCAGCAGATGCGCGCGCAGGTCAGCCGGTTTCCCGGCTTCCAGGCGTTCGTGATCGTGCCGCCGACCATTCAGATCGGCGGCCGGTCGGGCAACGGGTCGTATCAGTTCACCGTGCAGAGCATCGATCCCGATCAGCTTTACAGCTGGGCGGGACGGCTCGAGGCGGAGATGGCGAAGCTGCCGCAGATTCAGGACGTCACCGACGACATGCAGATGAAGAGTCCGCGCGTCGATCTGGTGATCGACCGCGACAAGGCCGCGGCGCTGCAGCTGAACGCGGCGCAACTGTCGAACACGCTCTATAGCGGATTCGGACCGCGATGGTCGTCCACGATCTACGGCACCGACAATCAGTACCGCGTCCTGCTCGAGCTCGATCCGAAATACCAGCAGCACGTCGATGCGCTCGAAAGCATCGGCTTCAAGGCGCCGAACGGAGCGTGGATTCCGCTGCAGTCGGTGGCGAAATTCAAGGAGAGCGTCGGCCCCCAGACCATCAACCACTCCGGGCAGCTGCCGTCGGTCAGTCTGTCGTTTGGCTTGCGGCCCGGCGTCGCGCTCGGCACGGCGGTGGACGCGGTCAACCTGCTGGCGGCGACGGTGCTGCCGGCGACGGTGACGGCCCGCTTCGAAGGGACCGCGCAGGCGTTCCAGCAGTCCATGACCAACCTTGGCCTGCTGCTCTTCATCGCCATCGGCGTCGTCTACATCGTGCTCGGCATTCTCTACGAGAGCTACATCCATCCGATCACGATTCTTTCGGGCCTGCCGACCGCCGGGTCTCGGGGCGCTGGTCACGTTGTGGGCGTTCGGTCACGAGCTGAACGTCTACGGCTTCGTCGGCCTGATCATGCTGATCGGCATCGTCAAGAAGAACGCGATCATGCAGATCGACTTCGCGCTCGAGGCCGAGCGGGTCCATGGCAAGTCGCCGTCCGATGCGATTTACGAAGGCTGCGTGATCCGGTTCCGTCCGATCATGATGACGACGATGGCGGCGCTGTTCGGGGCGTTGCCGATTGCGCTGGCGGCGGGATCGGGCGGCGAGGCGTGGCGACCGCTGGGTCTGGCGATTGTCGGAGGGCTGCTGGTGTCGCAGTTGATTACGTTGTACCTGACGCCGGTGGTCTATACCTACATGGCGACGATGTTCTCGACCAGGCGAATCGCGGGGGTGGTTGCGGTCGCGCGCTGAGCACGGCGTCCAAGAAGCCGCGTCGCCCGGGGAACCGTGTGGTGTCCGCCTTCAGGCGGACCTCGAAGGCCGGCTGAAGCCGGCCACTACAGATTGCGGAGTTCGATCAGGATCGTGTTGAGCCGGTAGTAGAGATCGGCGTTGAAGCGCTGGGCGCAGACCTTCGGGAACAGCGGGTCGGAGCTGAGCGTAATCACCTGCGTATCAGCGTTTCGCGGCTCGTTCATCCACCGCAGCAGACGCAGCTGTCCGGCCTCGTCGAGCATCTCGACGTCCGTCAGCAGCAGCGTGCGCCCTTCGATGAAGAGCGGCGACGCGCAGGAGACCACCCGGAGCGGCTCGCGCAGTTCTGAACTGGCGACGCCGGCAAACGCCGCGAGCGCGGTGTCCGGTCCGGTCACCATCACGTTCAGCCGCGTGCGCAGCAGCTTTCGCCAATCGTCCAGCGGCGCGAGACGGAAGCCCGGAGTGAGTTGATGTCGCCGTAGGATTTCGGAATCGGTCTGCATAACCTAGTTCACCTGAAACGAAGAAGTCTCGCACGGGTGAGACTAAACTCTCGCACAGAGTATACGCCGCTCGCAGCGGCGCGAGGTAAATGATGTGTGAAAAGAAAAATGATCTGTGAAAAGGATGTCGTATATCTGGCGTATCATCTGAAAGCTTCATGCGTCTCTCGATACCCTTGTGAGCGCCTTCGCCCTTCGCCCGCGTCTGCTGATCGTGGAGCCGGACCCCGAACGCGGGGCCGCATTGCGTCAGGCTGTCGGATTCGTCGAGGCCGACGTGTGTCTGTCGTTCCAGGCGGCGCGGTCGTGTGTGGATTCGAACGCCTACACGCTGCTGGTTACGAATGTACGGCTCAAAGCCTATAACGGTGTGCACCTCGCGTATCTGGCGAAGCGCGCGCAGACCCGCACCCATGTCGTCGTCTACGACGAATGGAGCGATCTGGGGTTAGCGCGGGAAATTCAAAATGCCGGCGCGTTCTACGATCTGTCGGAGCGGCTCCTGGTGACGCTGCCGTCCTATATCAACGCGCCGCTTCCGGAAGCGGACCGTCGCCAGCCCGGGATGTACGACCGCCGCACCTCGCGCAGAGGCGGGCGCCGACGCTGGGATTCTCACTCGCTGGTTGCGCAGCCGGCGCCCGAGCCGCTCTCGCACAACTGAGTCCATCTTCACCACGACACCGTCGGTGGGCGCCCCGCGTGCGCCAGCACGACGACGGTGTTGATCCGGTAGAACAGCCCCTCCAGAAACCGCCCTTCAGCGATCAGGTCGGTCAGCGGTGCGCTGGTGACCGAGACGATCTGCACGCCTTTTCCATCGCGGGAGAGCCAATCGAGCAGCGTAATCTGCTGGCCGATGGTCAGCTGGTCGATGTTGCCCAGGACGAGGGTGCCGTCGCCGACCAGCGGCAGTTCCAGCCGTCCCGGAAGGCGGCAGACCCGAAAAGGAGGGCGGCAGACCGAGGTCAGGCGATCGAGCACCGACTCCAGCGTTGCGCCGTTGTTCGTGATCAGGAGGTTTGGCCGGCGGCTGTGCGCCGTCAGCAGCTGCAGAAGCGCCATCTCCGAAAACGAGACCGTCTCAGGCGAAGTCATTACGAGCATTGCCTCCCGCTCCCTTTCGCGCGTGCGCATCTGTTGGTGCAGGAAGCCGCCGACT
Organism: uncultured Acidobacteriota bacterium; assembly: GCA_963711765.1. Taxonomy (GTDB): domain Bacteria; phylum Acidobacteriota; class Vicinamibacteria; order Vicinamibacterales; family CAVVIG01; genus CAVQFC01. The sequence continues at coordinate 114,405 of CAVQFC010000004.1, forward strand.
CGTTACACCGCGTGCGCAAACGGCCGAGCCGGTTTGTAACGATTCGGGATCGGCTATCACCAGCTTGATGTGCGGGGGTTGCGGAGGCCGGAGTGGCCGCTCTACCATAGCTGGCCTTGTCCCGATTGCCGCGCTACGAGTTCGACCGCGCCTACCTGGAGCGGTTGATCGCCGGGGATCCGGAGACCGAACGGCACTTCACGAGTTACTTCGGGGACCTGCTGGTGTTGAAGCTGCGTTCCCGCTTCCGGTCCCGCGAACAGATCGACGACGCCAGGCAGGAAACCTTTGCGCGGGTGTTCACCTCACTCAGGCGCAAAGCCGGGGTGAAGTCCCCCGAAGCCCTCGGCGCCTTCGTCAACTCGGTCTGCAACAACGTCGTGTTCGAGATGTACCGATCGGGGGCAAGGGCCCAGCCGTTGGAGGACGAGTTCGATGCAGCCGACGAGCGTCAACCGAACGCCGAAGCGACGGTCGCCGCCGGCGAGGACCGGGAACGGGTCCGGGCGACGCTGGTCGGGCTGCCGCCGAAGGAGCGCGAACTGCTGACCTGGCTGTTTTTCGAGGAGCGCGACAAGGACCAGATCTGCCGCGACCTGAACATCGACCGCGACTATCTGCGAGTCCTGGTGCACCGCGCCAAGAACCGCTTTCGAGAACGTTTCACGCAGGAGATTACGGAGTAGCTATATGGATCATCCCCAAGCCGTCGAGACGCTGGCGATGGAGCGCTACCTGTTGCGGGAAATGAACGATGCCGAGCGTGATGCGTTCGAGGATCACTACTTCTCCTGCGTCGAGTGCGCCGAGGACGCCAGGGCGGCGGCCGTGATGCAGGACGGCGCGGCAAGTGGGTTCGCTCGCGGCGGCGAGGTCGTTTCGATCGGCGATCGGTCGAACGTCGCGACGTTCCAGCCCAGGCGCGGCAGCTGGCGCAGTTCGATCGCGCTCCCGTGGGCCGCAGCGGCGCTGCTGGCCGTTGGTCTTGGCTATCAAACGCTGGAGGCGCCGTTTGGGACCGCGCGTTCTACGACGCCGATCGGGGCGGTTGCGCTCGCGCCGGCGACGTTGCGACCGGCCAGCCGGGGCGAGGAAGCCGTGGTGACGCCGGGGCCGGGCGGCGTGCTGACGCTCGCCGTGGATCTCGGCACGACGCCGTATGAGGGTGGCATCGCGTACGACCTAAGCTCAGCCGACGGTCGCGTCGTTGCGTCAGGAACGGCGCCCGTTCCCGTCGCTGGCGCGGCGCTGCTGTTGATGCTGCCCGCGCAGACTGTTTCAAGCAATAGTCAGTACGTCCTGGCCCTGCGTGATTCAAGAAACCAGAGCTTGACGCCGCAGACTTACCGATTTAGCGTTAGGACTCCCTAGACACGACAGGCCCGTCAGCTTCACACGCTATGGATCATCCACTGCGCTACGCGTTTCACAGCCACGCCGCCGCGTTCGGCGGCCACATCGTGCGCCCGAAGAACCTCGTGCTCGAAGCCGGCGGCGCCAGCGCGCTGGTCGTGACCGGCGGACGCTGCGTCAGCGAATTGGGTCCGACCCGCATCGACGAGTTCTTCGAGGTGGAGAGCGCGAAGACTTTCGCCGAAGGCCTCTACGAGGATCCGAAGAAATTCATCGAGGTCACGCAGCATCGTCGCGAGGAACAGACACTCACCGCGCGATCGACCGCGCGCGCCGAGGTCAACGGATTATCGATCGGTCGGAAGCCGCGCCTGACGATCGGTCGTATCCGCGCCGAACTCACCAACCGAAGCGCGGGCCATAGCGGCCAGCCGTCGATCACGATCGGGGCCGACACCCTCATCGACGGCATTTCGATCGACGGTTTTCGGCTGAAGGTGACGTTGGACCTCGGTCCGTTCTGCGACAACGACACGCACGCCAAGGTCCTAGCCGCGGCTGACGATTCCAAGTTCGTCGCGAAATCGGGCGAGCGGCTGTTCATGTCCAGGCGATTCGGCGGAGCGACGCCGCGCAAGGGAGCGACGCCGGAGACACCGGCGTTCCGCAAACTGATTCGGTCGGGAGCGACCATTTACGCGACCATCGTGAAATCCATTGCCTGGGTCGGCAAGCCGTTTCCGAAGTCCGAGATTCACGACAACATGGTCATTCTGCCGGACTTCGGCCGGGTGTTCTTCGGGGAGCTTCTGATCTCGGAGTACTCGCGCCGGCTGACGATGGCGCGGATGGCGATGGGCTCCGACGCCGGTGGAGGCGCCAGTGCCGGCGACGTGGAGAGCAACGGCAGCTGGTCGCCTTAATCTGCAGGCGTTTCGCATGCGCCTGCTCACAGCCCTGCTACTGCTTGTAGCCTTCCAGGCTTGCGGCCGTTCTCCCCGAGAGTTCGACAAGGAATACCAACAAGCGCGTCATGCGATTTGGCTCGGTGATTTTGCCGAGGCGGCAAAAATCGCTGACCACGCGCTTTCCCGCACTTCGGCCGACGCGAACCCTGACTGGTACTGGCGCTTCCGACTCCTTTCCGGAGAGGTCTCTCTTCTGAGTCGAGACTTCGCCTCGACCGCTATGGCGGTGAAGGCCGCCATTCCACCTGGTACCGACCTCGATGGACTCCACGCGCTGCAGAAACTTCTCGAGGCGAAACTTCAAATCGAGCAGGGACATGTTCGAGACGGACACGAGACACTCTCTGCGGCTCGACGGCTCGTCTCGGCTGACATCGATACATCACTCGAGATCGACCGGCTCGACGGCCAGGCGTTGCTCCGCCTCGGTCAGTTGAAAGCAGGTGAGGCCTTGCTGAATCAGGTGCTCGCTGCGGCTGTCGCCGGCTCGGATCGGTATCACGAGGCGACTTCAGCGAACGATATCGGACGCGGCTTGATGCTCCGCAACCGCTACGACGAGGCGTTGCCATATTTTGAGCGGGTCATGGCGATGCAGGATATTCACGACTACAGCATCTATGCCGTTTCCTCTCATAACGCCGGGATTTGCTATCAGCGTCTTGGACAGTTTGAAAAGGCAATGTTGGTTGAGCAGCGAGCGGTCGCCGCCCAGGAGCAGCGCGGCAAGCGCGAGTATTTCGTTCAGGCACTCGGAGAGATGGGCAACCTGTATTTCCTCCGAGGAGATCCCGACCGCGCGGTGCCGTTTCTGCAACGCGCCTTCAACGCAGCGTTGGCGGCCAATCTTCAGTCAGATGCCGCGCGTCTGGCCGGCAACCTATCCAGTGTCGAGGGCGATTTGCACCACTGGGACGCCGCCGAACAGCATAACCAGGAGGCACAACGCCTGTGGTTGAAGGATCATAGCGAGCCGTCCCCTTACCATCTTCTCAACCGCGCCGTGATCGCCAAAGGACGCGGCCAGCTGGACGAGGCGGCTGATGTCCTTTCGAAGATCATCGCGACACCGAATCTGCCTCCCTCCGTGCTGTGGGACGCGCATTTCGATCTGGCGAACGTGGAATTGACGCGCGGTCAACCCGCTCGCGCCACCAAGGCGTTCGACGCCGCGCTGCACGTCATCGAAACGACCCGTGCCGGACTGATTCGCACCGACGACAAGATTCAGTATCTGACTCGTCTCATCTCGTTTTATCAGTCATACGTTTCCGTCCTCGTCGCGGAAGGCCAGACTGCAAAGGCGCTCGAGATCGCGGACTCGAGTCGAGGCCAGCTACTGGCCGAACGCGAAGCGACCGCGGCGCCGTCGCGCTCAGGCGCAGCCGCCTTCCAGCGGATGGCTCGCGACTCAGGCGCGGTGCTGCTCTCGGTACTGGCTGACACCTGACGAGTCGTACCTCTGGGTGGTGGCGCCGGCGGGACTGCATCTGATTTCCCTGCCTGCCGCTGGCGCAATCGACGCGCTGGTTCGGCAGCATCAAGCCGTTATCGCCGACGCGATGAGCCATCCACTCATGGCGGTCGACATGCCCGGCGACAAACTGTACGAGATGCTGATCGAGCCGGCGGCTCAGTGGATTCCCAAAGATGCTCGCGTCATCGTCGTTCCCGACGGGTCGCTTCACGAAATCAACTTCGAGACGCTGACCGTGCCGGGGCCGACGCACCACTACTGGATAGACGATGTCCAGGTGGAGATGGCGCCGTCGCTGGGGACGCTTACGGCGCCGGGAGTGCCATGGGAACAACGCGCGGGGCGCCTGCTGCTGGTAGGCAACGCCGCCGGCCACGCGCCGGACTTTCCGAGGCTCGCGCACGCCGCTGACGAGATGTCGAACATCGCCTCGCACTTCCGAGCCGAAGAGGTGACGAGGCTCGACGGCGATGGGGCATCGCCCGACGGATATGTCAGTGCGAAGCCGGAACAGTTCGCTTACGTGCACTTCACGGCGCATGCTGCGACCAACCGCGAGTCGCCGCTCGATTCCGTCGTCGTCTTGTCGGGGCCGGAGGATCGCTACAAGTTGTACGCGCGGACGGTCGCGGCGTTGCCGCTGCGGGCGCGACTCGTCACGATCTCGGCGTGCCGCAGCGCCGGTGACAAGGCCTATACCGGCGAAGGACTGGTGGGCTTTTCCTGGGCGTTCCTCAAGGCCGGCGCGCACAATGTCGTGGCCGGTTTGTGGGATGTGGACGACAGTACCACGCCGCAGCTGATGGATCGGTTCTATGCCGGCATCACCGCCGGTCACGCACCGGGCCGCGCTCTCCGTGACGCGAAGCGCGCCATGATCGCCGCCGGCGGCGCCGCGGCCGCGCCCTACCGGTGGGCCGCCCTCGAACTGTTCACGGCGTCGCTGCAGTAACGAAAATACACGACGCTCAACGCAGAGTCCGCGGAGACCACAGAGATGGGTCCCTTATAGAGTTCTCTGCGAACTCTGCGTGCTCTGCGTTCAAACGTCGTGGCTAATGCCGCGTACTCGATGATTGGCTCGCCATCGGCGGCCCGTTCTTCACCGTGCGGTCGAAGAACTCTTCCATCCGCTTCCACGCGTCACGCAGCACGATGTCACGCCGGAAGAAATGAATCTCGCCGGGATAAATCTGCGACTCGAACGGCTTGCCCAGCTTGATCAGCACGTCGAACAGTCGCAGGGAATCCGCGAACGACACATTCCGGTCGTTGGTCCCGTGCAGGATGAGCAACGGCCGCACCAGCTTGTCCATGTGCTGAATCGGCGCCGAGATGTCGTAGATCTCGGGATTCTGCACCGGCGTTCCGAGCCGCGGGGTCGTGTAGCCGGATCCGTAGGTCGCCCAGTCGACGACCCCGGCGACGTCCACGCCGGCGCGCCACAGCGTCGGGTCGACGGTCATGGCTTGCAGCGTCAGGAATCCGCCGTAACTGAGGCCAAACACGCCGATTCGATCGGGATCCACGTAGCTGAGCGTCTTCAGGTAGTCGGCGCCTGAGGCCACATCCGCCGTGTCGTTGACGCCGACGCCCATGTAGACGCCGGTGGACCAGTCGCGGCTGTAACCGGAACTGCCGCGATAGTCCGGCGTCAGAATCACGTAGCCCTGCTGCGCGAAGTACTGGCAGAGCGAGTAGTACATCCGGTAACTGCCGGGATGCCAGCCGAGAAAGTTCTGATCCGATCCGGAGCCGTGAATCCAGACCAGCGCTGGATGCTTCTTCGATCGATCGATGGTCCTGGAAACCATCAGCGATGCGGGTACCGGCGACTTGTCAAGGCGGCTCGGATAGGACACCAGCACCGGCGGCGTCAGATCGGCTTTGTCGAGGCCAGGCGGCATCGAATCGCTCAGGCGGACGAAACGAGACTGTGGCCGCGCCGCGACGGTGTAGAGATCGAGCGCGTTCTCCACGTCGGTGCGGTGGAAGACGAGGCTGGAGCCGTCGGGCGAGAACGACGGGTCGTAGTTGACGCCATGCTCGGTGACGATCGCTTCACTCCTGCCGCTGGCGACGTCCACGATGTCGACAAAGCGCTCCATCTGATTCCCGTCCACGCTGCGGTGATAGGCGATGTTCCGGCTGTCGGCGGACCACGCGCCAAGCCCGGCCAGGTGTTTGCCGGTGGTGAGCTGCTTTGCCTGCGACTCCGATGTCGCGGTCACTGGCATCACATACACGTGAATCCAGCCGCTGCGGTCGCTGATGAAGGCGACCGACTTGCCGTCGGGCGACACCATCACTTTCGAGTCGCGTCCGGTCGGAGAGAACCAGCGCTCGTCGTGATCCCGCCAGAGGATCCGTACGCCGGTGCCGAGGTTCCACACCTTGATCTCGCGCGTCTTGCCGTTGGCCGAATCCTCGGACCACAGCACCGATCCGTCCGCGGTGAACTGCACCGTGCGCGGGTTGCCGACCGCCGGTATCCACGAAATGTCGCCGCCGTACACCGACACGACTCCGAGTCGTCGCTCGGTGGCGCCGCCGGCCACGACGCCGTTGCTGTTGCCGATGATGCGGGTGCGGTCGCCGTTGAACGGCAGCAGTCCCGGATCGGCGGGAAGTCCGCTGCCGCCCGAAATGAACGCCAGCCACTCGCCGTCGGTGGAGAACACCGGGTTGGATGCGGTCGACGGGTTCAGGCCGGTCACCGGTCGCTGCGTTTGCTTCTCGAGTGACGCCGCCCAGATCTGGCCGCCCCGCGTGAAGGCGATGACCTTGCGATCGGGGGACAACGCGAAGTTCGCGGCGTCGGCAAGGCCGCCCGGCATGCGTGCCGGCTTGGGTGCCGTCGGCGAAACGGTCCACAGCACGCCGTTTCTCGAGAACAAAATCTCGGTCGGCGAGACCCAGGCAAACGCCGAAATGTCCGACGTCCTGATGTCGGGATCGACGGAAAAATCGGTTAGTGCTACCGGTTTCTGTCCCGGCGTGACCACGAACAGATCCTGCTTGCCCCAGGCGTCCCACAGAAACGCGATCATCCTGCCGTCGGGCGACCACGCCGGCGCCGACGGATACTTGATCTGCGAGATGCGTTCGATGGTGATGCTGCCGCGAGGTGAGTCGGCAGCCGCGGCGGTGGCGGTGGCGAGCGACAGACAGATAAGAGTGCAGGCGGAACAGGCCAAGAGCTTCATGCGGCGATGATAACCGGACTCGGCGCCGGACGCTCGATCGATGCCTCTCGCTACGTGTTTTCGAAGAGCCCCAGCTGGCCGCGTCTACCTTTGTGTCGGTTCTGCCGTCGGTCGTCGAACACGGTTCGGCCGTTCAACGACCTCGAAATGCGGTGCTCGTGCCGCAGCGTTTCGTCGAAGTCAGCTTCCGGCGAACGCCGCGCTTCGACCGCGCGCACGTAGCGATCGAGGCGCGCCATGCCGTCGATTTTGTCGGCGTCGCCAAGCCGCGCGGCCTCCAGGCTGCGGCGGAGGAATCCGAGCGACTCGTCGTAGGTGGTCAGTGGGACCGCGAACGGATGCCCGTCCTTGCCGCCGTGCGCGAACGAGAACCGCGCCGGATCCTCGAATCGGCTCGGTGCGCCATGGACGACCTCGGCGATCAGCGCGAGTGATTGGAGCGTCCGCGGACCGAGCTGTTCGACCAGCAGGAGCGAGGCGAAGTCGCGGAGCTCGCGCTCGTGCGCCACGGCCAGGACGGCGCCGAGCCGTTTCAGATCCACGTCCTTCGGCCTGACATCGTGGTGCATCGGCATCACCAGATTGCGTGCGTCGTGGAGGGTCCGTGCGGGGTCGGTCCGCGCGATGGTCAGCAGCGCATCCTGCGCAGGCCCGGCGCGATGGTCCACCAGATTCTGAATCAGTCCGGCAGGATGGCCGACGATGGCGGTGTGCGGCTCGCAGGTGAAGTCGCGAACGCTGGGCGAGTGCCAGTGGTAGCGCCTGGCCAGACGCGATGCCGGATTCAGTCCTTGTTGAACGACTGCCCATTCACCCTCGGCGGTGACGACGAAGCCGTGCAGGTAGATCTGAAAGCCGTCGGCGACTGCGTTATTGTCCACCCGCGCGGTCAGGCGACTGGCGCGAACCAGCGCGTCGGCGTCGAAGCCGTGCTGGTCTGCCACGACCCGCAATTCGTTCGGGGTGTTGCGGGAGTGCCGGCCGCGACCACCGCAGAAGTGCACGCCGAGTTCGTGGCTGCGCGGATTCATCCCGCGCTTGAGCGCGCCGAGCACCGAGGTGGTGATGCCTGAGGAATGCCAGTCCATGCCCATCACCGCGCCGAGCGCCTGGAACCAGAACGGATCGCTGAGTCGGGATAGCAGCGCCGAACGGCCATAGTGATGGATCACGCTCTCGCTGATGGCGGTGCCGAGCGTGGTCATCCGCGTCGCCAGCCACGCGGGCACCTTGCCGCCGTGCAGCGGCAGGTCCGCCGTTCCCGATCGTTTCATCCTCTCACCCGCGCGATCCATCGTCCGATCTGCCCGCCAAAGGCGCCGAACACCCAGGCAGCCGGCAGCCGGAAGAGTGGAGCAGTTGCCACGGCCCATGGCGTCGACCAGACCGGTGCCGCTCCTGCCTGCGCCGGCATCGCGAGATCGAGAGCGCCGATCCCCATCAGGATTCCGATCACGATGACGTCGGTAAATCGGATGCGCTGCGTGAGTCCGCCGACGATGACGTCGCCCACCACAAGCGGACCGATCCCACCGGTGAGCAGAATGTCTTCGAGCTCGGCGCCGTACTCGCGCCTCCAGCTCAAAGGGTAGGCGAGCAGCAATATGCGGACGAGACCGGCGCGGGCGCTCATGCGGGACGCAACCTGGCGAGGCCGACGGTGGCGACGCGCCGCATGTTCTTCAGCTGTTCGGCAAGATTCGCCGCTCCCAATGCGGTCAGGCGGTAGGGGCGCTGGCGCCCCGATGACGAAACCGGCGCGATGAGCTTCTTGTCGACCAATCTCGTAATCGCGGTGTAGAGCGTGCCGGCGCCGAGCGTCACGTCGGCAAAGGTTTCGATGTCGTTCATGATGCCGTAGCCGTGATTGGGTCCGGAGGCCAGGCTCGAAAGGATGAGCAGTTCGGGATCGGATGCGGGGCCGCTCGCGGGCTTGCGCGCCATATTACGAATTACGATATACCAGATTACGAAGGTCAGGCAAGTGCCGCGCGGTCGAGTCCGTAATCCGGACACAACCTGCGCTTTCCCCACTCAGCAGCGCGATGTGGATTGGTTGACCGTAGTCAATCCAGACTCGACTGTTCGCGTCTTACTCTGGCCGAGTCGGCTCGAAATCGAGGAATGTGGTGTGTTTCGAACGTTCCGTCAGTAGAGCTACTAGCTCTGGTGTGTAAGGGGGCGACAAACGCTGAGTCGGCAAAGCTAACCCAGCCTTTACCATCGTCCGCCGCTGTCACAAAACACCAGCATTCGTCGGCCTTCGGCCGGTGGAGCGTCGCTTGCCCCTGCGCGTGGCACACGCGTTCGAATTCTCGAACACCGGATAACTTGGGGGGACCAATGATGAAGACCAAAGTGTCTTCGACGACGCTGCTGGTGTCGGTGGTCGCGGTGGGAGTCGTCTCTGCGGAGTTGAAAATGGCGTCGCCAACGGTCAATGCCCAGGCGCCGACTGCGCAAGCGACCATGGCGGCGGCGGCCTCGTTCACCGCGACGGATCCTGGCGTCCGCGCCGGCGCGCCAGCGGCTGGCGGACCGCTGGCCGGCTTGACCGCCAATCAACTCGAATACTTCAATGCTGGAGCGGTGGAGTTCACGGCAGCGGAGAGCATCGCTGAAGGACTTGGACCGCGGATGAACCTCGACAGCTGCGGCGGCTGTCACTCGCAGCCGGCGATCGGCGGGTCGAGCCCCGCGGTGAACCCGCAGATTTCGTTCGCGACGGCGAACGGGGGAACCGACACTCCGCCATCGTTTCTTTCCGCCAGCGGGCCGGTGCGCGAAGTGCGCTTCGTGAGCAATCCCGACGGCTCGCCTGACGGCGGCGTCCACGCGATCTTCACGATCAGCGGGCGGCTCGGCGCCGACGGCTGCAAGGTCCCGCAGCCGGACTTCGCCACGGCGGTGGCCAACCGGAACGCGATCTTCCGGATCCCGACGCCTGAATTCGGCCTCGGATTGATCGAGCAGATTCCGGACTCGGCGATCCTCGCCAACCAGGCGGTCAACGGCAGCGCGAAGTCGTCGCTCGGCATTCGCGGCCGCGCCAACTTCTCCGTGTCCGGGCGGACGATCAGCGGTCAGACCAACAGCAACGGCAACGACGGCACCGTGGCGCGGTTCGGCTGGAAGGCGCAGAACAAGTCGCTGATGATGTTCTCGGGCGAGGCTTACAACGTCGAGATGGGAATCACCAACGAACTGTTCCCGACCGAGCGTGACGAAACGACAGCCTGCCAGTTGGACTCGACTCCCAACGACATCACCAATGCCGATGCGACGACGCCGGTCGGGACGTTGAGCGGCATGGAACTGTTCGGCAACTTCATGCGGTTCCTTGCGCCGCCAGTGCCGTCTCCCAACACGCCGGGCGGCGCCACGTCGATTGCCGCAGGCCGTGTCGCCTTCAATGACGTCGGCTGCGTCTTCTGCCACACGCCGTCGTTCACGACCGGGAATACGTCGATCGCGGCGCTGCGCAATCAGACGGTCAATCTGTATTCGGACCTGCTGGTGCATGACATGGGGGTCGGACTCGCAGATGGCGTCAGCCAGGGGCAGGCGGGTCCGCGAGAATTCCGCAGCGCTCCGCTCTGGGGGCTCGGGCAGCGGATCTTCTTCCTGCACGACGGCCGCACCTCGAACCTGCTGACGGCGATTCGCGCGCACGCCAGCCAGGGATCGGAAGCGAACGGCTCAGTCGCGGCGTTTGCACAGTTGAGCGAAGCACAGAGACAGAATCTGCTGAACTTCCTGCGCTCGCTATGACTGCGGCTTGTCGCTTTCGCGATGCGCGATCTTTTGCGGTGCCGGACCGACGCCAGTCCGCGCTGGGTGATGGATTCCGGAGTGTCAGGCTTTCGGCATCACGCCGCCGGGCGTGAGCTTGTCCACGACCTGCGGCAACAGCTCGGAGAGCTTCTGCGCCAGCACGTCGCTCGAGATTCCCGTTTTCGCCGAGAGCTGTTGCATCAGATCCGGACCGAGCGCCTGGTGGAGTTGATCCGCTGACACCGGCGCATTGGCGCCGCTGCTCACCCAGGACTTGACGGTCTCGGCAAGCCCGCCCTGCTCGAGCTTCGCGACGATGGCGCCGACGCCGCCTTGTTCGTCAATCAGGTGACTCACGGCCGCGGCCATGCCGCCGCCAACCAGGCCGCCAAGAATTCCGTCGAACATTCCCATAGGTCCTCCAGTCAGGATTCGTCAGAGCCTACACCCGCGACCGCGGTGCGGCTAATCTGTCAATTAGTACGAGGCCGATGCGGTTTCTTTACGAAATCCCGCCGCCGGTCTCTGCGGTTCCTGTCGTCAGCTATCGCGGGTGCCGTGCATCAGCAGATCGAGCGCGTCGTCCATCGAGCCGGCCGGGGTGATCTCGCCGGCGTTGATGAAGAAGATCTCGTCGGCGTTGTCGATGGTGTTGAGGCGATGGGCGATGACGACCTTGGTCGTCGACGGCGGCAGCTCGCGCAGGATCTGTTCGAGCAGCTGCTCGGTCACGGTGTCGATGTTCGCCGTCGCCTCGTCGAGGATCAGAATCTGCGGCTCGCGCAGCACGGCGCGCATGAACGCGATCAGCTGCTTCTGGCCCAGGCTGACGCCGTCGCCGCCGGCGGTCACGGCCGTCGCCAGCCCCTGCTCGAACCGCGCCAGCAGCCCGGCGAGATTCCTGGCCGCCAGCCTCGCCGCAATCTCGTCGTCGCGAAAGCCGCTGGAGCGCCTCGTTGCCGTAGACGATGTTGTCGCGGACGGTGCCGGTGAAGAGAAACGGCTCCTGCAGGATGAAGCCGATCCGTTCGGCGCGCTCCGCCGGCGAATACGAGCGGATGTCGCGGCCGTCGAGCAGCACGCGCCCTCCGGTCGGATCGTAGAGCCGCGCCATCAGCGAGGCGGTGGTGGTCTTGCCGCCGCCGGTCGGACCGACCAGCGCGTAGGTTTTGCCGGCGTCGAGCGCGAAGGTGGCGTCGCGCAGCACCGGGCGTCCCGCGACGTAGCTGAACTGGACATGGTCGAAGGTGAGGACGGCCGGCGACTGACCGCCGGGCGCCGGCACCTGCGGCATGTTGGATTCGAGCGCCAGCATGTCCGAAATGCGATCGAGGCTGGCCATCGCCAGCTGGAACGACGACCAGACCGCGGCCAGCTGCCGCAGCGGCATGTAGAAGCTGTTCACGTAGAGCAGGAACCCGATCAGCAGGCCGACGGTCATGCTGCCGGCCGCGATCAAGTAGATGCTGTAGCCGAGCACGACCAGCTGCGCGAGGTTGTAGGCCAGACCGTAGAGCGGAATGAAGATGTTGTTGGCGAGTCCCGGATTGAACCGACGCCGCGTAGTTACGCTCGTTCGCGTCGTTGAACTGCTGCAGGAAATAATCGACGCGGTTGAATGCGACGATGACCCGGAAGTTGCTCATGCTCTCCTGGATCTCGCCGCTCAGGCCGCCGAGCGCCTGCAGGCTGGCGAGGTTGCGCCGCTTCACCCAGGCGCCGGTGGCGCGCGTGACCGCCAGCACGACCGCCGCGGGCAGCCAGCGCCGCGAGCCCCAGCCGGATGTTCAGCGTCAGGATGAAGATCGCCGCGCCCGCCATCAGGAACAGGTTGGCGGCGAGCTGGACCAGCGCCTGCGAGAAGAACTGATTCAGCTTGTCGGTGTCGTTGTTGATGCGCGAAATCAGGTCGCCCGACTTGTTCTGGTTGAAGAAGTCGAGCGGCAGCTGCCTGCAGCTTGGTGAAGAGCGCGTTCCGCAGGTTGAACAGCACCCGGCGGCCGACGCTGCCCATCTGCTGCGTCTGCACATAGGTCGCCACCAGGCCGGTCAGGTAGGCGAGCAGCAGGATCGCCGCCGACTGCAGGACGCCGCCGAAGTCGCGATTGCGGATGTCGGTGTCGACGGTGCGGCCGATGATGATCGGCGCCACCAGCGCCACGGTGGACGCGACGATCGTGGCGACGAAGGCCGCGGCCAGGCTGGCGTGCTGGTCCGCCATCACCGGCGCGAGCCGCCTCAGCGCGCCGACCACCGAGGCGCTGTGCTGGCCGGCCGGCGCCTCGCTAAGCCTGTACGGATTCGTAGTGGCGGGTGCTTCGCTGCGAGTCATAGATTTGCACGTACTCGGGCGACGTTTCCATCAGGTGCTGATGGGTGCCTGAGGCCAGCACCTCGCCTTCCATGAGCAGCACGATCTGGTCGTAGTCCTCGATCGGCGCGATCTTCTGGGTCACCGACACCAGCGTCAGGTGCGGATAGTTGCGCCGGACGTTCTCCAGAATCTTGCGCTCGGTCGTCGCATCGACGCGCGCAGTGAAGTCGTCGAGCAGCAGCACCCGCGGATTGAGCGCCAGCGCGCGCGCCAGCATGATGCGCTGCTTCTGTCCGCCGGACAGGCTGGTGCCGCGCTCGGAGACGACGGTCTCGAGGCCGTGCGGCAGGCCCTTGATGAAGTCGTTCAGTTCCGCGGTCGCGATCGCCTTTTCGAGGTCGGCATCGCTGACGGTCTTGCTGAAGCCGATGTTCTCCCGCAACGTCAGGTTGAACATGGTCGCGTCCTGGAAGACGAAGCCGACCTGTTCGTGCAGCGTGGCCTTGTCGTATTCGTCGATGCGAACGGCCGTCGTATTCAACTGCGCCGGAGGTCGGCGCCAGCAGCCCGGTCAGCAGGAAGAGCAGCTGGGTCTTGCCGGCTGCGGTCGGGCCGATGACCGCGGTTCTGGTGCCTGCTCTCACCGAGATCGACACGTCGTTGAGGGCGGCCTTCTCGCCGAACTTGACCACGATGTGCGAGAGCGTGATGTCGCCGCGAAGATCGGCGATGGTCGAGCCCTCGTCCCTGGGCGCCGGCGCCGCCAGCACGCTGCCGATACGCGCGTAGGACGCGCTGGCCTGCGCCATCACGTTGCTCATGAAGCCGATCAGGATCACGGGGAAGATCAGAATCGCCAGGTAGCTGTTGAACGCGGTGAAGTCGCCGAGCGTCATGGCGCCGGTGATCACGAAGTGGCCGCCGAGCGTCAGGATCATCAGCGTCGCCAGGTTGGTCGAGAAGACGATGATCGGGATCAGGCTGGCGAACAGGCGCAGGATGCTGAGGCCGATGTCGCGGGCTTCGGTGTTGGCGGCCAGGAACTTGTCGTACTCGGACTGCTGCGAGTTGAGCAGGCGGATGAGCGCGGCGCCGAGGATGCTCTCGTTGATCACCTTGTTCAGCCAGTCGATCGCCTGCTGCGACCTGGTGAACAGTTTGCGCACGCGTCCGAGCACGAACCTGAACGTGACGCCGATCACCGGCAGGACCGCGAGCACCGCGAGTCCGAGCTTCCAGTTGATCGACAGCAGCAGGACGCTGGCGCCGAGGATCAGGAACACCGACGAGACCAGCGACGCGACCGCCTGGGAGACGAACAGCTTCACGGCGTCCACGTCCGAGGTCAGATTGGTCAGCAGCTTGGCGGTGGTGACGCGCTGGATGTAGGCGAGATCCTGGGTCGAAAGCTTCGCCGCGACGCTGGTGCGGAGGTCTCTCGCCACGCGCTCGGAGGCGAACGTCTGCGCGATGTTCTGCAGGTAGGTGAAGATGAAGATGCCGATGGCGACGGCGCTGAACTCGGCGACCAGGGTCGCCAGCGCCAGCTGACCTGCGCTGAAGGCGTCGATCGCGCGCGCGATCAGCTTCGGCACCACCAGGTTCAGGCTGTTGGCGGCGATCGTCAACAGGACGATCGCCCCGATCAACGGCCGGTACGGTTTCAGCAGCGCGCCGAGCGACGGCCCGGCCTGGCGCGCCGGCGGTTTGGGATCAGACACGGTGCACTAGTCTCTCATGAGGAACCACTGTTGACGGTCAGGGAATGCGGCGCGCGAGCTCGTCCAGCCAGTGCTCGACGAAGATGAACTGCCGGTTGGTTTGCGGTTCCTTGATCATCAGGAACCGGCGCCCATCGTCGCTGACGTCGAAGGCCCGGCCGATCGGCAGCGACAGGTAGTTGGCGACGAACAGCGGCTCCGGCTTGCCTGCGCTGAAGCTGCCGCCTCCGGTGACGACTGGAACCGAGACGATGCGCCGTTCCGGATCGAGCATGAACAGTTCGTGCCCCTGCCTCGGCCAGACCAGGTAACTGCCGCCTCCGGTCGCAATCTGCTGCGGCGCGTCGTCGTCTTGTCTGGGAAAACGGCGCACGTACACCTCATTCCGGCCGGATTCGTTCGAGGTGAAGGCCAGCCAGCGTCCATCAGGGGAGATCGCGATATAGGGATCGGTGAATGCGGCGCCGAGCATCGAACGTGGAGCGCGGTCGCCGTCGGGCTCGAAGGTGTTGATTTGATAGGCCGCCGTACCCAGCTTCAGCTCGAAGTACGCCAGCACCTTGCCGTCGGGCGAGAACGCGAGCGGCGCCAGCACGTTCGGCGACGTGATCAGCAGTTCGGGTTCGCCGGTGCCGTCGATGGTCACGCGGTAGAGGCCGAACCTGCCGTCCTGACTCGAGTAGTACACCAGGTGCCGGCTGTCGGGCGTCCAGATCGCATTCGCTTCGTCGGAACGGCTGAAGGTGAGGCGAGTAGCGACCTCGCGCCCCATGTCCCACAGCCAGATATCGGTATCGATCTCGCGCACATCCATCGCGATGTGTCTTCCGTCGGGCGAGAAGCGGGCGCGGGTGTAGGCCTTGGCCGGCGCGGTCAGCATCGTTTCGCGACCCTGACGATCGAGCACGGCCAGCGTCCGCTGTTGACCCGCATCGCCCGGCACATAGGCGAGCGTGCCGCTCGCCGACACGGCGTAGAACGCAGCGCCGGTGGTGTTCGAGGCCGCCTGGCCGACGCCGTTGATCAGCGCGACCGGCGGCCCCGTGACTTCGAGACGCCTGCGGTCGAAGGGTACGCCGACGATCGCCGCATCGTGCGCGTAGACGAGATAGCCGGCGGAGACGTAGTGGGCGTCGGTGCCGCCGTGCACCAGCGTCTTTCGCACGCCGCTCGTCATCGACTCCGCAACGATCTCCGCATCGTCCCACCGCGTGGCCACGTCCGGCTTGGCGGTGAAGATCATCGTGTCGCCGTCGGGTAGAAGCTCCGGACCGAACAGGTTCTCGTCCGGGTGTGCGTTGATGACCTGGTGCGGGACTCCACCGGTCGCCGCGAAGGCGACGATTCCACGTTTGCCCTGGCTGACGAAAAGGCGGTCTCCGGACCAGGACATGCCTGACGGGTTCAAGGTTTTGGCGATGAGCGTCGAGGCGCCGCCGCTGACGGCAATCCTGCGCAGTTCTCCCGAGACGGCGGACCAGTACACCAGCCACTGGCCGTCGGGCGAGAAAATCGCATCGGACGGGTCGTCGTTGGACCCTCGAATCGGCGCCGAGGTCAGATCCGAGCCGGGTTTCAGATACAGCTGGCGGTTGGCGACGTAAACCAGCCGCGTCCCATCCTGCGCGATCGCCAGCGGCCGGCGTCCGGCTCGCGTGAAGTTCTGATCCAGCGGCATCGCGAACGAAAATCGCGTGACGCCCGCCGGAATCTTCAGGGTCGCGCGGGTCATCAGGAAGCGACTGCCGATGATCGCTGTTCCGGCGAACGCGGCGATTGCCGCGAGTGCGGCGAGTCGCCATCGGCGCGCAGCCTTTGCACCGTGCTGCGCGACCACGATGTCGGATGTCGGAGCCGCCGCCCAGCGAAGCTGGAGGAGCAGGTCGTGCGCGGACTGAAAACGGTCGTCGGGATCGCGCGCCAGGCAGGTGCTGATCAGACGGTCGAGGCCGAGCGGCATGGCCGGCACACTCATCGCGATCGGCGTCGGCTCGCAGTCGAAGACGGCGGTGTTGAGATTCTCCGGCTTCAGGTCGGGATACGGACGGCGGCCCGTCAGCATCTCGTAGAACACGACGCCGAAGGCGAAAATGTCCGTGCGGACGTCTGTTCCGGCGCCGCTCATCTGCTCGGGCGCCATGTAGGGCAGCGTGCCGACCATGGTGCCGTCCATGGTCAGGTTGCCGGCGACGCTGGCCGGAGAAGCCGCTTGCACGCCACTCGATACAGACAGCGGCGTGATCGTTCCAGCGACCTTCGCGAGCCCGAAATCCAGCAGCTTCGCGCCGTTCTTCGTCAGGAAGATGTTCTGCGGCTTCAGATCCCGGTGGACGATACCGACCCGGTGGGCTTTGTCGAGGGCGTCGGCAACCTGCGTGGCGATCGCCAGCGCCTGCGTCAAAGGCAACTGCCTGCCCTTGGACCGATCCAGCCGGCGGTCGAGCGGCTCACCGTCGAGAAGTTCCAGTACGAGAAAGGCCTGGTCGCCTTCGCGGCCGACATCGTAGAGCGCGCAGATGTTGGGATGGTTCAGCGACGAGATGATGCGCGCTTCGCGCTCGAATCGCTCGCGCCGGGACGGGTCGGTGGCCAGCGGTCCCGCCAGGATCTTGATCGCGACGTCGCGATCGAGACGCGTGTCCCTCGCCAGGTAGACTTCGCCCATCCCGCCCACGCCGAGCAGCGACACGACTTCGTACGGCCCGAGTCGGGAGTGAGGGGTGACCATGCGGATGGCATCGCGATCATAGCAGGGTGGATCGCGCGTTCGTCATTGAGGCAGCGTGGCGAGCACACGTCGCGGATCGATACGCCAGACGTTGCCCGCTTCGAGATTCGACAGCCACACAGATCCCAGGCCCACCCGGACGGCGTCGCCGCCCTTGCCGGTGAACTGCTGGACCACGGTGTTGGTCGACGGGTCGATGCGCGACAGCGGATATTCGAATGCCGTCACCCACACCGAACCTTCGCCGACCGCAATGTCGCCGCCGCCGCCGGGAACGCCGACCTCGATCGTGGCGACGACTTTGTTGGTCGCCGGATCGATGCGCGACACGCTGCCGTCGCCCTGATTGAGGGCCCAGACCGCGCCGCCGCCCGCGGCGATGAACCGCGGCGTCCTGCCGACCGCGATCGTCTCGACGATGAGGTTGGTGCGCGGATCGACGCGGGTCACGGTGTTGTGTTCGCTGCTCGTCACCCAGAGCGCGTCCTCGCCGAACGCGAGGCCGTACGATCCGGCCGGGACGGAGATTTCGGCGACCGGCAGGTTGGTGGACGGATCGATGCGGATCAGGGTGCCTTTCGCATCGGTGATGATCCAGATGCTTTCCGCGCCCGCGACGATCGACCCTTCGGAATTGCCGATGCCTGACGGGAACGTGGCCGTCACCTTTCCGGTCTCGAGGTCGATCCGCGTGAGGGTCTTGTCGCCGCAGTTGGGTACCCACAGGCTTCCGAAGGCGGTGGCCAGCCCGGAGCACGGCCCTTTGCCGACGTCGACGGTCGCGACGACCGTGTTGGTTTTCGGATCCAGACGGGTCACGCTGTTTTTGGGCTTGTTCGAAATCCAGACACTGTCGTCTGGTGCGATCCAGTCGGGCGAACCGGGAACGGAAAAAACCGCCTCGGGTTGCAGGCGTTCGATCGGAATCTTCACGCCCGGCGTTTTGACACCGGGTTTCGGTGGGGGAGGCGTCTGCCCGAGCGAAAGACCCAGCAGAACCGCGATGCCAATCGACTTCATAACGGGCATAATAGCGCGACATGATTCGCCGACCCAGTCTCGCCGTGGTGGGATTGTTTGCTTTGGCGGCGGCACCTCTCCTGTACCAGGCAGCGGCGGAAGCGCGTCAAGCGGCACCGCCGGCAGCCGCGGCGTCCACGGCCGAGTACTTCGAAACCAAAGTGCGTCCGGTACTGGCGGCGAATTGCTACGACTGCCACACCGACGAGAAGATGGGCGGTTTGCGGCTCGACTCGCGCGAAGGACTGCTGAAAGGCGGCCGGTCCGGCGCCGCAATTGTTCCCGGCGATCCCGACAAGAGCCTGCTGATTGTCGCGGTGCAGCAGACGCGCGCCAACCTGAAAATGCCAAAAGGCGGCCAGCTGAAGCCGGCCGAAGTCGATGCCCTCGCCGAATGGGTCCGCGCTGGTGCGCCGTGGTTTTCGGCGGCGACGACAGCGGCGACGACAGCGGCGGCGGCGACGACGGCGTCGACGACGGCCGCGGCAGGCGGGGGCAAACCGGCCGCATCGACCGCGAATGCGGCAACCGACGCGAAGCCGGCAGCAGCGCCGGCCTACGTGATCAAACCGGAGCAGCGCGCGTTCTGGTCATTTCAGCCGATTCACGTCGCGCCGGTCCCGGCCGTGTCGCACACGTCGTGGCCGAATACCGACATCGATCGCTACGTGCTCGCATCGCTCGAGCGCGCGGGCCTGGCGCCGGTTCGGGCGGCGGACAAGCGGACGCTGCTGCGACGCGCCACGCTCGATCTGATTGGCTTGCCGCCGACGCCGGACGAAATCGACGCCTTCGAGAAAGACGACTCGCCCGATGCGTTCGCAAAGGTCGTGGATCGGCTGCTGGCGTCGCCGCATTACGGCGAGACCTGGGGCCGGTTGTGGCTCGACGTCGCGCGCTACGGTGAAGACGATTACCGGTCGCTCGACCCGGAGCGCCGCGGCTACAACCCGTATCCCAACGCGTACCTCTATCGCGACTGGGTGATCAAGGCGTTCAACGACGATCTGCCCTACGGTCAGTTCGTCCGCGCGCAACTGGCCGGCGACCTGCTCGGCGATCCGGCGACGCGGGCGCGCACGCTGCCGGCGCTCGGCTTCCTCGGCCTCGGCCCGTGGTTCTACGACAACGGCGCGGTCGAAGTGACGCGCGCCGACGAACGGCACGATCGCGTTGACGTCGTCTCGCGAGGTTTCCTCGGACTGACCGTCGGCTGTGCGCGCTGTCACGACCACAAGTACGATCCGATTCCGACGAAGGACTACTACTCGCTCGCCGGCGTGTTCCTCGACACCTCGTACCGCGAATACCCCCTCGTACCCAAGACCATCGTCGACGAGTACAACGCGCACGACAAGCAGATCGAGAAAAGGGAGAAGCTGCTCGAGGATTTCCTGGACACCGAATCGAGGCAGCTGCGTGAGACGCTGGCGCTGCAGTCGTCCAGGTACATGACGGCGGCGTGGCGCGTCCTCGGCGAGCCCAAAGACGACGTGCCGAAGGTCGTCGACGCCGAGAAGCTCGACTACGAGCTGTTCGATCGCTGGCTGAAGTTCCTGGTCAAGCCGCCGCAGTTCTATCCGTACCTGAAGGACTGGCAGGAGATGATCAAGGCCGGCGGCAGCAAGTCCGAGGCGGCGAAGCTGGCCGACGCGTTCCAGGCGACCATCCTCGACGTGATGTTCGACCGCAAGGAAATCAAGGAAGAGAACGACGTCATCGCGGCGAAGGCGCTGATCGGCACCAAGAAGAAAGAGCCGGCCAAGCTGCCGAGCGACTTCGTCACCAACGACGATTTCTGTCCCGGCTGCGGCCTCGAGCTGAAGAGCCTGCCGATCGAACGCAACAATCTCTGGACCGACGTGTTCCAGCGCGATCTTGCGCAGGGATTCGATCCGGCGCAGTCGCCGGAAGCGAACAAGCCCGGCCTGCTGGCGTTCCGCGGCTGGGGACTCGAACGTCAGTTGAGCGCCGATCGGCGCCGCTACATCGATGGCCTGCGCACTGATATCGCGGCGCTACGTAAGACACAGCCGCCCAAGTACGCGTTCGTGCACGGCGTCGCCGATGTCGAGACGCCGATCAATCTCAAGGTCAGCAAGCGCGGCAGTCCGTACAATCTCGGCGACGAAGAGCCGCGGCACTTCCTTTCGGTGCTCTCGCCTGGCGAACCGGCGCCGTTCACCAAAGGCAGCGGCCGCCTCGAGCTGGCCGACGACATCCTCAGTCAGCCAATCTCGATGCGCGTTATCGTCAACCGCGTCTGGAAGGGGCACTTCGGCACCGGCGTGGTCGACACGCCGAGCAATTTCGGCATCGCCGGCGAGCGGCCCAGCAATCCCGAGCTGCTCGAATATCTGGCGCAGCGCTTCGTCGACCAGAGGCTGTCGATCAAGCAGCTGCACCGCGACATCATGCTGAGCGCGGTCTATCAGCTGAGCACGGACTTCGTCGCCGCCAATTTCGAGAAGGACGCGGGCAACCGGCTGTACTGGCGCGCCGATCGTCATCGCATGACGGCCGAACAGATTCGCGATTCGCTGCTCTCGGTGTCAGGCGCGCTCGACGACAAGATGGGCGGGCCGTCGACGCCGCTGTCGCCGTCGTTCAACCGCCGCACCGTCTACGGCAAGGTCAGCCGCTACAAACTCGACGACTACCTGCAGTTGTTCGATTTCCCGAGCCCGAACCTGTCCGCCGAGCGCCGCTTCACGACAACCGTCCCGCTGCAGCGGCTGTTCTTCATGAACAGCGATTTCATGCAGCAGCAGGGCGAGTTGATCGCGCGGCGGGTAGCCGCCGAACCGGACAACACCGCGCGCATTCAGAAGGCGTATCGATTGATCTTCGGACGCGCGCCGAGCGATCCGGAGATCAAGGCCGGCCTGACGTTCCTGACGACCGAGCCGTTGAAGGCCTACGAGGAACGAAAAGAACACAAAGGACACAAAGGGGTCAAAGGACACAAGGACGAAGGACACAAAGGTCACGAAGGAACGAGAGCCGGGCAGACGATGAGATGGAGAAAGTGGGCGAGGGGATGATGGCGGGCGTGATCGGCGGCGGTGGAAAGAACAGCGACGCCGCCAAGCTGCTGCCATCGACGCCCTGGGGCCGCTACGTCAAGGTTCTGCTCAGCTCGAACGAATTCCTCTTCGTGGATTAGATTGCCATGGCGCCACATAAATCCAGACAGCCGCTGACCCGACGCGACGCCCTGTGCCGCATGGGCAACGGCTTCGGCATGCTGGCATTCGCCAGCCTGGTCAACGAATCGATCGTCCGCGCGGCCGGCGCCTTCGCGCAGGATGGAACGATCGATCACCGCAAGCTCGATCATCCGGCCCGCGCCAAGCGCGTCATCTTCCTGTTCATGAACGGCGGGCTGTCGCAGGTCGACAGCTTCGATCCCAAGCCGATGCTCGACAAGTATCACGGCCAGCCGCTGCCCGGCGGGACCGTGGCGACCGAGCGCAAGACCGGCGCGCTGATGCGCTCGCCGTTCACGTTCAAGAAGTACGGCAAGTCGGGCATCGAGGTCAGCGAGCTGTTCCCGCACGTCGGCGAGTGCGCCGACGACATCTGCTTCATCCGCTCGATGTACACCGACATCCCGAACCACGAACCGTCGATGCTGATGATGAACACCGGCCACACCCAGGTCGGCCGGCCGTCGATCGGTTCGTGGCTGACCTACGGCCTCGGCACCGACAACCAGAATCTGCCCGGCTACGTGGTGCTGTGTCCTGACGTACCGACAACGGTCGGGCCGCCGCTGTGGAACAGCGCGTTCCTGCCGGCGGTGCACCAGGGCACGTTCATCGCCGACAAGGTCGAGAAACAGACCGAAGCGATGCTGGTCGGCAAGGATTTCGATCCGAAGACGCTGATCTCCTACATCCACAACGACAAGTTCACGCTGACCGAACAGCGCCGCGAGCTCGACCTGCTCGAATCGCTGAATCGGGCGCAGATGGATCGCGAGGTCGTCCGCGACAGCAAGCTGGAGGCGGCAATCTCGTCGATGGAAACCGCCTATCGCATGCAGACCGAAGCGCCGGACGTCTTCGACATCCGCAAGGAAAGCGACGCGACGCTCAAGCTGTACGGACAGGGCAGCACCGCGCGCAGCTGCCTGATGGCGGTCCGCCTGGTCGAGCGCGGCGTGCGGATGACGCAGGTCTACTACGCCAAGGGCGACCCCTGGGACGCGCACTCGGACATCCAGGCGCACCGCAAGAACGCGAAGGACTCGGATCAGCCGTTCGCGGCCGTGATCAAGGATCTGAAATCGCGCGGCCTGTTCAAGGACACGCTGGTCGTCTGCGGATCAGAGTTCGGCCGGACGCCGGTGATGGAAGTCGGCGGCGGCGCCGGCGGCACCGCAGAACGGGCGCGACCACAACCCGTTCGGCTTCACGATGTGGCTCGCCGGCGGCGGCGTCAAGGGCGGGACGGTCTACGGCGCGACCGACGACTTCGGCTTCAAGGCGGTCGACAAGCCGGTCCACGTGCACGACCTGCACGCGACGATTCTCTATCTGATGGGGATCGATCACACCAAGCTGACCTATCGCTACAGCGGCCGCGATTTCCGGCTCACCGACGTGTCAGGCAACGTGATTCACGACATCATCGCGTAGCCAGCCGTTCCATGGCGGCGACCAGCGCCATTGCGCCGCCGCGATCGTCTCCGCCTTCGACCGCCGGACGGTCGTAGTAATAGCGAACCGTCGGGCCCGCTCCGGTCCCGCTGCAGACATCGACGAGACCGCCGTCCTCGATGATGTGCGCCGCGAGCGCGCGCCAGGCGCGATCGGCGACTGCGGCGTATGAGCGATCGATCCAGCCGAGCCGTACGCCTCGCGCCATCGCGGTCAGGATCATCGCGGTCGCGGTTTCCTCGCGATACGCTCCCGGCCGATCGATGACTTCGCGCCACATGCCGTCGGGCGCCTGCCACGCGGCCAGCCCCTTCATCTGCCGTGCGAAGATATCGAGCAGCGCCTGCCGGGACGGATGGCTCGAGGGCAGGGCGGTGAGTGTTTCCATCAGGCCGAAGGCCGCGAAGCCGTTGCCGCGGCCCCACGCCGCCGGACCGTCGGTTGCGTGGTTGAAGATGCCGTCCGGCTGCTGCAGCCTGGCGGCATACGCGATCAGGAGCTGCGCGGCACGATCCAGGTCGTGGTCACGCCCGGGCATGCTCGCCGTCCTCGCGAGGATTGCCGAGGCCATGAACATGTCGTCGGTCCAGCCTTGTCCGTACTGCGGCAGGCCACCGGCCTTTTCTTTCAGCGCCGCCTCCGCGCCTTCGACGGCGAGTGCTCGCGCCGCAGTGTTCGCGGGATCGGCTCTTGCGATTTCCGCAAACGCCATCGTGCCGGCCACCGTCGTCAGCTGAATGCGATCGCCGAGCAGTGACTTGCTGCCCGACAGCCATGGCTGGACCTGCGTCATGACCTTCGTCCGCAGCGCGGCGTCGCCGGTCATCGTCGACAGCTTCAGGGTGTTGATCCAGGCCAGCGCCGGGATATAGCTGATCGAGGGTGTCGCCGGATACCGTTCGGCGAGCAGCCGTGCGATTTCGAGCGGCTGACGTGCGATGCGTCGAGCGATGGCCTGGTGCAGTGGCGAGCGCTCCGTCACGCGCGCGATCGCCTCGCCCAGTTGTGCATGAGGGGCCGAGGCCGGCACCACTGCCGCCGGCGTGCTGCCAAGCCCCGTGGCGCCCCCGTCGCGCAGGGCCGCGGTCAGCGAATCAGGCGAGTCGCCGCTCGCCGCGTCGGCCCGGATCTCGATGACGAGATCCGGCGCTTGATAGGCGACCCAGCGCCAGAGGTAGCGGCTCTCCGGCTGTTCCGCGTCTTCGTAGAAGCCTTTGACCGGCGGGAACTGAAACCGCCGCGTTTTCGCGTGGCCGTCGGGATCGGCCATGGGCAGTGCCGACACGATCCATCGATCGCGGATGGTCACCGGCGCCTCACGTTTCAGCCATCGCACCGCAGCCAACACCGCCTGCGCACTGGTTTCGTCTCCGTCCAGGCCCCCGACAATAACGAGGCGCAGCCGGGTCGAAGCCGGATCGAACGCCGCCGGGTTTTCGAGGGTGAGGAGCGGCGTCTCGCTTCGGGTGACGCCGGCGGCGCTGACCAGTGAAGGCTGGCCGCGCAGCGACGCGACGAACTTGACCGTGGCGTCGAGTGATGCCGTGGCGGTCGCGGACGCGTGACACAGGCACGCACCAGCGACGATCGCAATCGACAGCGCGCGCCTCATCCGATCCGCCTCAATCGTCTCAGCGATTCTGCCGCTCTTCGAGGTAGGTGTAGCCGTTCAGGCCGTCCTCGTAGAACCGGAGCAGGCGCCCGGACTCCTGATAGTCGAGCCGGCCGGCCCGGACGGCAGTCTCGACGTCGGCCCTCAGCTTAGCGACCAGCGCGTCGGTGTCGAAGGCGACGTATTTCAGCACCTCGCGCACCGTGTCGCCCTTGATCACCGCGTCGAGCACGACGTCGCCCTGGGCATCGAGGCTGACGTGGACTGCGTGCGTGTCCCCGAGCAGGTTGTGCAGATCGCCGAGGATCTCCTGGTAGGCACCGACCAGGAACACGCCGAGGAAATACGGCGACCCTGAGAAGCGGTGCAGCGGCAGCGCCCGCCTGACCGTCCGCCGATCGATGAACGAATCGACCTTGCCGTCCGAGTCGCAGGTGATGTCGCCAAGGACCGCCATCCGATCCGGCCGTTCGTTGAGCCGATGGATCGGCATGATCGGGAACAGCTGCTTGATCGCCCAGCTGTCGGGCACCGACTGGAACAGCGAAAAATTGCAGAAGTAGGTGTCCGACAGCGAGTCGTCCAGACCCTTCAGATCGTCGGGCACCTCGTCCATCGACTGGGTCAGCTTCTTGATCTTCATGCAGATCGCGAAGTAGAGATTCTCGGCCAGCGACCGTTGATCGAGCGGCAGGTAACCGCCCGAAAACAGGTTCATCGCCATGTCGAGCGCCTGCTGGGCGTCGTGATAACTTTCGAGCGCGTTTTTCGCGCTCAGTTCGTCGTAGGCGTGGATCAGATCGATCAGCGGCTGCTCGGTTTCCGCGGTCGCTGCCGCCTTCGGCACGAACTCGTCGCCCAGTTCGGATACGTCGAGCACGTTCAGCACCAGCAGGCTGTGATAGGCCACAATCGCCCGCCCGCTCTCCGACACGATCGTCGGGTGCGGCACCTTCGCTTCGTCGCACACGCTCTGGATGTGGTAGACGACGTCGTTGGCGTACTCCTCGATCGTGTAGTTCACGCTCGATTCGAAGTTGGTCTGGGTGCCGTCGTAGTCCACGCCGAGGCCGCCGCCGACGTCCATGTATTGCAGGCCGGCGCCCGCCTTGACCAGTTCCACGTACACCCGCGCCGCCTCGTTCAACGCGCCCTTGACGATGCGGATGTTCGGAATCTGGCTGCCGAGGTGAAAGTGGAGCAGCTGGAAGCAGTCCTCCATGCCGAGTGCTTTCAGCTCCTCGAGACCGCGCAGCATTTCCCCGACCGTGAGTCCGAACTTCGAGCGGTAGCCGCCCGACGATTGCCAGCGTCCGCCGCCGCGGGCCGCGAGCTTGACCCGCATCCCGATGGTCGGCCGGACGCCGACCTTCTTGGCGTACTCGAGAATCAACGCCAGCTCGGTGTATTTCTCCACCACCGGAATGATGGTGCGGCCGATTTTCTGGGCCAGCATCGCCATCTCGATGAATTCGGCGTCCTTGAAGCCGTTGCAGATGATCGGCGTGTCATTGTCGGCGAGCGCGGCCACCACCAGCAGCTCGGGCTTCGAGCCGGCCTCGAGTCCGAAGCGGTAGGGCTTGCCGAATTCCAGGACCTCTTCGACGACCTGCCGCTGCTGGTTGACCTTGATCGGGTAGACGCAGATATAGCGTCCGTTGTACTCGTGCTGGGTGATCGCCGCCTGAAACGCGTCGTGGATGTCCTGGAGCCGGTGCTGGAGGACGTCGCGAAACCGCACCAGCGTCGGCAGGTTGATGCCGCGCAGCTGCAGATGGTCGATCAGCTGTTTCAGGTCGATCGATCGGGTCGGGTCCTTGGTTGGATGAACCTTGACGTGTCCGTTTTCGCCGATGGCGAAGTAGCCCTTGCCCCAGCGCTCGATCTCGTACAGCTCGGTGGCGTCCGCAATCGTCCAGGCGTCGCCTACTTCGTGCGCCGAACGGGATCGTTTAATGGAAACAGTCATGAGTCGCAATGATAACTAGTTTGTGGAATTTCTCGTACGAAGAACGCGCGGATTTTCGCGATCGAGCGGTCAATCGTGCTTGGCTCTCAGCCGGCGGTAGCGGGCAATCAGGGCGTTGGTCGAGCCGTCGCGCTCTCGCGGCGGCTCCGTCGCCGTCAGCTGCGGAGCGATGCGCGACGCCAGCACCTTGCCCAGTTCGACCCCCCATTGATCGAAGGAGTCGACGCCCCAGATCGTGCCCTGCGTGAACACGCTGTGCTCGTAGAGGGCGATGAGCGCACCCAGCGTCTCCGGCGTCAGCCGCTCGGCCAGAATGGTATTGGTGGGACGATTGCCGTCGAACGTCCGGTGCTGCACCAGCCGCTCCGCGGTGCCCTCGGCGCGAACTTCGTCGGCCGTCTTACCGAACGCCAGCGCCTGTGTCTGGGCGAAGACGTTGGCCATCAGCAGGTCGTGATGGTTGCCGACCGGGTTGAGCGACTGGCAGAAGCCGATGAAGTCGCACGGAATGAGCCGCGTGCCCTGGTGGATCAGCTGGTAGAACGAGTGCTGGCCGTTGGTGCCGGGTTCGCCCCAGTAAATGGGACCAGTCTCGTAATTGACCCGCTCGCCGTCCTGCCTCACATGCTTTCCGTTGCTCTCCATCGTCAACTGTTGCAAATAGGCGGGGAGGCGGTCCAGGTACTGGTCGTAGGGCAAGACGGCGACGGTCGACGACCCGAAGAAGTTGGCGTACCAGACCGTGAGCAGGCCCATCAGGACGGGGAGGTTGCGGTCGAAGGGCGCGGTCCGGAAGTGCTCGTCCATGGCGTGGAAGCCGGCCAGCAGCGCTTCGAAGTTCGGCGGACCGGTGGCGATCATGGTGGACAGGCCGATCGCCGAGTCCATCGAGTAGCGGCCGCCGACCCAGTCCCAGAAGCCGAACATGTTCGCGGTGTCGATGCCGAACGCCTCGACCTGTTCGGCGTTGGTCGAGACCGCGACGAAGTGACGCGCGACCGCCTGGACGTCGCCGAGCGCGTCGATGGTCCATTGACGCGCCGTTCGGGCGTTGGTCATCGTTTCGAGCGTGGTGAACGTCTTCGACGACACGATGAACAGCGTTTCCGCCGGGTTCAGATCCCGTGTTGCTTCGACGAAATCGGTGCCGTCGATATTCGAGACGAAGCGGAACGTCAGGTCCCGAGCGCTGTAGTGCTTCAGGGCGTGGAAGGCCATGACCGGCCCGAGATCCGATCCGCCGATCCCGATATTGACGACCGCGCGGATTCGTTGACCGGTGTGGCCCAGCCAGCGGCCGTCGCGAACCTGGTTCGCGAATGCCGCCATCCGGTCGAGTACCTCATGCACGTCCGGAACGACGTTTCGGCCGTCGACCACGATCGAGGCGCCGCGCGGGGCCCGAAGCGCCACGTGCAGGACGGCCCGGTCCTCAGTGGTGTTGATCTTCTCGCCGCTGAACATCGCGTCGATCCGACGCCGCAGCCCGCAGGCCTCAGCGAGTCCCGTCAGCAGGCGGATCGTCTCGTCGGTGATGCGGTTTTTCGAGTAGTCGAGGTAGAGACCCGCGGCTTCGGCGGCGAACCGCTCACCGCGTGCTGGGTCGCCTGCAAACAGCGAACGGAGGTGGACGTCGCGCAGCTGGTCGGCGTGGGCCTGGAGTGCCTGCCAGGCCGGGAGATCGGTCAGGGGCATTCGACTATTTCTCTGGCGGTCGCTCGAGATGACCACCGAACTGGAAGCGCATCGCCGACAACAGTCGGTTGGGAAAGTCGTCTTCGCCGCGCGACGTGAATCGCGCGAAGAGGGCGGCGGTCAGCACCGGGGCGGGTGTCGAGCTCTCGATCGCTGCGCTGGCCGTCCAGCGTCCTTCGCCGGAGTCCGAGACTCGACCGGAGAACTGTTTCAGATCGGGGTGCTCGACCAGGGCCCGGGCGGTCAAGTCGAGCAGCCACGAACCGATGACGCTGCCGCGCCGCCACACCTCCGCAACATCGGGCAGCGGCAGGACGTAACGGTAGTGCTCGGGGTTTCGGAGCGGCGCGGTTTCGGCATCCGCGGTCCTGGCCGTCGCGCCGACGTTGGCGTGCGCCAGGATGTTGAATCCCTCCGCGTAGGCGGCCATCAACGCGTACTCGATGCCGTTGTGGACCATCTTGACGAAATGTCCCGCGCCGGACGGCCCGCAATGAAGGTAGCCCTGTTCGGCGGTGCTCTTCCGGGCCTCGCTACCGGGCGTGCGGGTTTCCGTGCCCATCCCCGGCGCCAGCGTCTTGAAGATCGGATCGACATGACCGACCGCCGCCGTGTCGCCGCCGATCATCTGGCAGTAGCCGCGATCGTCGCCCCAGACGCCGCCGCTGACGCCGACGTCCAGGTAGCGGATGCCGCGCCCAGCGAGCGCTTCAGAGCGCCGGATGTCGTCGATGTAATGCGAGTTCCCACCGTCGATCACGATGTCGCCCGACTCGAGCAGCGGCGACAGGTTGTCGAGCGTCGGGTCCACGACGGCGGCCGGCACCATCATCCAGACGACACGAGGACGCTCGAGCTTCTTGACGAACTCGGCGAGCGAACTCGACCCCGCCGCGCCTTCCTTGGCGAGCGCCGCCACGCTGGCCGGCTGCGAATCGAACACGACGCACGCGTGGCCGTCGCGCATCAACCGGCGCACCATGCTGCCGCCCATCCGTCCGAGGCCGATCATTCCCAGTTGCATGCTGATACTTCCTTTGACATCGATCGTAGGTCGCCTGGCGATCCTTCAACAGTCTAAGCGAAGGCGTATTACGGATCGGTAAAGAGTCCGGCGTCCGCCGGCGGCTGCGGCGGCGTTACCGCGGTGCAGGCCCTGCCGCCTTCTCGACCGCTTCCATGACCCGGAGGATGTTTCCACCCAGGATCTTCAGGATGTCCTGCTCCGAATAGCCTTTCTGGAGCATCGCCTCGGTCAGCTTCGGCAGCTTGGAAACGTCTTCCATCCCGATCGGCATGGTGGCGCCGTCGAAGTCCGATCCGAGGCCGACGTGATCGACGCCCGCGATCTTCACCGCGTGATCGATGTGCTCGACGATCTTCTCCCAACTCACCTTCGGCAGCTGTCCACTCATCATCGCCGCGGTGTTGACCCGCGCCGACTCGAGCGTCGAGCAGGCTTCGTCGCCGCCGCATTTCTTCGACAAGGCCGCCAGCTGTTCGACCACGCCGCCGGTCGCCTTGTCGCTGGCGACGCGGTACTCCTCGCTCAGGAAACTGACCTCGTAGTTGATCATCACGACACCGCCGTTCTTGGCGAGCGCGCGCAGCATGTCGTCGGTCATGTTGCGCGGATGCTGGTCGATGGCGCGGCATGACGAGTGCGACGCGATCACCGGCGCGCGGCTGATTTCGACCGCGTCGTAGAAGGTCTTGTCGGCCACATGCGAGATGTCCACCATCACGCCAAGGCGATTCAGTTCGCGAACCACGTCCTTGCCGAACGGGGTCAGGCCGTTGTGCGCCGGCTTGTCCGTCGAGGAGTCGGCCCAGTTGTTGTTCTTGAAATGGGTCAGCGTGAGATAGCGGACGCCGAGCGACGCGTAGAGCCGCAGCAGCCGCAGGTCGTCGTCGATCATGTGGCCGCCTTCCATGCCCATGAGGGCGGCGACCTTGCGCTCGCTCTTGGCGCGGCGGATGTCGGCGGCCGTGGTGGCCAGCATCAGGTCGTTGGGGTGCAGGCGCACCGCTTCGCGGACCGAGTCGATGAGATCCATCGCCTTCTTCACCGCCGGAGGACCGGTCATCTCGCTCGGCACCCAGATCGAGAAGAACAGCGCGTTGAGGCCGCCTTCGCGCATGCGCGGCACGTCGATGTTGCCGTTCGGGTTGCGTTTGCTGATGTCGAAGGTCTTGTCCGAGAGCAGGCGCTGGGTCGTGTCGTCGTGCGAATCGATCACGATCGCCCGGTTCTGCAGCTCCCTGGCGCGCGCGGACACGCCGTCAGCCGGTGCGGATTGAGTGAGGACGACGGCCGGCAGCGCCAGCAGCGCCGCGATGGTTCGCATCAGGGTGGTTCTCATGCGCGCCATCTTACTCGAACGAAAGCGGACGCGACCCCGGGAAAGAAGTCGCGCACTGTCGAGACACACGAGGCGCCGGAGGCTACTGGCGTGTGAGGCGCAGTCCGGTCGGCGCGCGGAGGCCGAGGCCGAAGATCGCGACGCCGGTCGCGGTGCCGACGAAAACACGTCCGTTCACGATCGTCGGCGTGATGAACTTGTTGCCGGGACCGAATGCATCGCGTGCGCCCGGCGCCTCGCTCGAGTTGTACAGCTCGTGCGACAGATCCGCGGCGTCGTAGGCGTGAAGGATCGCGGGGTTCGAATTTTCGACCGCCCAGACGATGCCGTTCGCCGTTCCTGACGCCGAAATACCGGGCGTCGAACCCGGGTAGCCGAAGGTGCGCGGGCTTGTCGAGGCGGCGGTCGATGCCATTCTCGCGTTCGTGAACTTGAACGCCCTCAGGTTATCGCCGGATGCGCCGTAGTACAGGGTGCCGTTGAAGTACGCCGGCATCGACCAGACCCCGCCGCCTAATCCACCGGCGACGTCCTGGTAGATGGCATTGGCGGTCGCGTTCCACTTACCCATCGCGTCGCGGTTCACGACGTACATATGCGCGTCTTTTCCGGCGCCGACCGCCAGGTGATGCGCTTGCCCGCCGGCGTCGAACAGATCGGGCAGAACCAGCGCGCCGCCCGAACCGAGATCGCTGTCGGCGTTGGACTTCGAGACGGTGTCGAAGGTCGCAAAGTAGTCGGTCACCGCAAGGCTATTCGTGGCGATTTTCAGGAACGCGTTCCCGTAGTTGCCCCGGTTGGGAAATCCCGATGCGTTGAGCGTCGTGTCGAAGGTGCCGTTGCCATCGAGCACGTAGATGTTGCCGGCCGAATCGGCTGCCGGACCCGCGCCCGCCATCCATAACGCACCGCGCGATCCGTTCGGCGTGACATTCAATACCGCTGTCTGCGCCAGCGTTGTGGGATCGTAGGACATGATCCAGCCGGTGTATGGATCGATATCGCAATGCGAACTCCACGCGGTGATGAGCGTGCCGTTCACGAGCGTGAGCGCGGCCCGTTCCTGGTACTGCCTGGGATCGAAGGGGAGCGTTCCGCCGCTGCTCCCCGCGCCGGTGCCGGCCACCGACGCCTGAATCAGCCTGGGGCCGCCGAACAACTCGGCGCCGGTAGTGAGATCCAGCGCGTGCAATCGATGAAGGTAGGCGCCGGCAGCGTTCTTCGACATCGCGACGACGTAAATCACGCCGTGAGTGCCCCGCGCCGGATCGATGACCGGCGTCGAGGTGATGCCGATCTCGGGGATGACCTGGGAACAGTTGCGGCCGTCACTCGGAACCTCGCCCGCGCCGAGTGCCGACACCTGCCACCGCAAGGTACCGGAGTCGGAATCGATGGCGTAGACGCTGTCGTGTTCAGTGGCGACGTAGAGGATGTTCCGGGTGCCCACGCCTGGAATCGCCACGCCCGACAGCAGCAGAGGCTGCGCGTCCACTTTGCCGTCGGTCGTGAAGAAGCCGGTCTTGCCGAACAACAGCCAGTTGACGGTGGACGGAGTCAGCTGGGTCTCCGTCAGGTTCTGACCGGTGCGTCCGTTGTCGTTGTGATACGTGAGGACGTTGGTGCCGCCGGCGGAGTGCAACCCCTGGCTTCCGACGGCAAGCGCGAGGATTGACGCGGCGATGAATAGGGCGATCTTCATGCGGCCTGACCTCCTACGTGCGACAGGCCCCGGCGATCGGCCTCCAGCCCTCGACGTCGATCTCGCTCTGGCCGCCGGCGCCGTTCGCGGGCATGCCGCCGGCAGATGGCATCGCGCCGGGTGACATCCGGACGCCGCCACCGACGTTGACGCCGTCCTTGTATTGACCCTTCTTCATGATGCCGGTCAGTTCGATCATCGACCCTTCGTGGGCCTTGATTTCCGTCATCACTTTCTTCGGCCCGTTCATGCGGAGATGCATGCCCTCGGTAATCTCGGCGGTGCCGGGTTCGTCGATGGTTTTGGGGCCGGCGGTGAAGACGTAGCCCTTGGTGCAGCCGGGAATGAAGACGCGCACGGAATCGTTGGGCACCGGCTTCTTCTTTTCCTGGGCGGCGACCGACGAACTGACGGCGGCGATGGCAACAGCGACAATAACGGCTGAGGTTCTCATCACAAGTCCGTGGTCGATTGTGCGCCTTTCAGGCGGGCGAATCAAAGCGCATTCCTGCGAATCGGAGCGCTCTCCACGCTTATCGGTGCGACGTCACGACTGCTGCACCAATCTTCATCGCGAAGGCACGAAGAACACGAGGTTCACGAATGGCCTCGGTACGAGAGCCGGGCCTTTCGTGATCTTCGTGATCTTCGCGTCATGGTGACAGGAGCTTAGCCAGGATTTCGCGTCGCCATCGTCGTCGAACTGATCTGCAGGTCGTAACCGTTCGGCGTCGTGGTGTGGTAGCTCTTGTAGGCCGCGGTATGGATGTCGCCGCGCGCGCCGGTATCTTCGCGAGCGGTCAGCCCGCGCTTGTCCAGTTCAGCCTTCACCTTGTCGGGATCGAACGGCGTGATACCGAACGCGATGTGGCCGATGGTGGCGTGTCGCGCCGTCGGCGTCGCCGGCGCCGCGCCTCGCCCGCCGCCGCCACCGCGACGGATGATGATGTCGCCGATGCTGCCGATTTCGCACTGGCTCTGGCTGCCCTCGTCGATTCCCGGCTTCCAGCCGAGGAGCGCCGAATAAAAAGCGACCGACTCCTTGTAGTTGGAGACCTCGAACGAGAGGTGATCGAGCCATATCGTCTTCCAATTGGTCGATTCGAATGGCGCCGGCGCCGACGTCTTCCCGCTGGCCGGACCCTGATGTCGATTCTTCCGGCTGCCGTTGCTGATCTGGAGATCGAAACCGTCCGGATCCTTCACATGGAAGCTCTCGAAGTCCTTGCCGTGGTTGTCGGCAACCGGCGAGAGCCCGCGCTTCTTGAGCTCGGCCTCGACCTTCTTCGCGTCCCACGGATCGATGCCCCAGCAGAAGCTGTCGAACACGGCGAGGCGTGGCGCGCGAGGTCCGCCACGACCACCGCCGCGACCCGCGGCCGCCGGATCGCCGGCCGGCGAGGCGGGCGGCGCAGGCGGCGCCACGTACCCGCCGCGGAGTACGAGGCCGCCCCAGTCGCCGATATCGAGCATCGCTTCCTTCCCATCGTCGCTGCGGATCTTCCAGTTCATCAGCGCCTGGTAGTACGCGGCTTCCTTCGGATAGTCCACGACCTGGCAGGAGAGATGATCGAGCAGCACTGTTTTCCAGCCGGTCGATTCGAATGGCAGCTTGGCCGGAGTGGTGTTGCAGTCGGGAGTCCCCGCACGGGCGCCGCCGCACTGGCCTTGCGCGAGCGCGGCCGCAGGGCGAACCGCGACGGCGAGCCCGAGCGCCTGAAGCAGTTGCCGGCGCGACAGTCTTCCACGATCGAAATCAGCGAACAGCGTCGTTGGATCACCACTCATCGAACGCTCCTTCAGAATGAAACAAGAGGCATGAAACTCCGGGCAAGTATGCGACCGACCGTCGCCGGTTGGCAACATTACGAGTGGAGACAATTGTTCTTTTCTCGAGGCGAACCGTAGAATGCGGACGCGCCGCGAGCTGCGGCGCCGGAGGTGCCATGCGCGACCCAATTCGTCTGTTTTTCGTGAGCCTGATGATGCCGCTCGCGCTCCTCGCGGTGCCGCGCGCCGCGACGGCGCAGGGAACCGCGGCTGACTACGCGCGCGCGACCGCGCTTGCCGCGCGCTACGAGGCTGCCGCCCTCGACATCGCCGGCCCTCCGTCAGCGATCGGCAACACCCATCAGTTCTGGTACCGGAAATCGGTCGCCGGCGGCGACGAGTTCATGATCATCGACGCCGACACGCAGCAGAAGCGGCCGGCGTTCGATCACGAGGCCGTCGCGCGCACGCTCAGCCGCGAAACCGGCGCCAGCTACACCGCATTCCAGCTGCCCTTCACCACGATCAGGTTCGATGACGATGGGACCGCGTTCACGGTCAGTGTGGCCAACACGGCGTATCGGTGCCGGGTAGACGATGCAAGCTGCCGCCGGCTCGATGAGGACGGCCCGAGAATCGGCGCGGGCCTGAATCAGGAGCGCCGCGGGCGGAGCGAGGCACCACGCCTTTCGCCCGACCGCCAGTGGGAAGCGCTGATCAACAACTACAACGTGGCGGTCCGGCACGTCGGCCGTTCCGATCTGGTCCGCCTGAGCACCGACGGATCCGAGGGTGACGGCTACCAGCTGTCATCGATTCGGTGGGCTCCTGATTCGAAAAAGCTCGCTGCCTATCGTGTGCGGCAGGGCTACCGCCGGGAAGTGCACTACATCGAATCGTCACCGGAGGATCAGCTTCAGCCCAGGACCGCGTCGCTGCTCTACGCGAAGCCGGGCGACGTGCTGGACGTCAATCAGCCGGTGTTGTTTCATCTCGATCCACAGCGCCAATTCGTCATCGACAACACACTGTTTCCCAATGCCTACGCCAACTCGTCGCTGGTCTGGCGGAAAGATGGACGCGCGTTCACCTTCGAGTACAACCAGCGCGGACACCAGGTGTACCGCGTCATCGAAGTCGATGCGGTCACGGGTCGGGCGCGCGCGATCGTCTCTGAGGAACCGAAGACGTTCTTCGACTACCGCACCGCGAACGGCACGCTCACCGACTCGGGCAAAAAGTTCCGCTACGACGTCGATGACGGCAAAGAGATCGTCTGGATGTCGGAACGCGACGGCTGGTGTCACCTGTATCTCGTCGACGGCGGCACCGGCGCCGTCAAGAATCAAATCACGAAGGGACCATGGGTGGTTCGCGGCGTTCAGCACGTTGACCCGCGGTCGCGGCAGATCTGGTTCAGTGCCGGCGGCATGGACGCCGGAGCCGATCCCTATTTCGCGAGCTACTTCCGCATCAACTTCGA
Organism: uncultured Acidobacteriota bacterium; assembly: GCA_963711765.1. Classification (GTDB taxonomy): domain Bacteria; phylum Acidobacteriota; class Vicinamibacteria; order Vicinamibacterales; family CAVVIG01; genus CAVQFC01. The sequence continues at coordinate 150,224 of CAVQFC010000004.1, forward strand.
TGGCTCCGGCCTCACCCGATTGACCGCCGCTGGCTCCAATCACGCCGCCGCCTTCTCCGCCGACATGCAGTTCTACGTGGACACCTACTCGCGCCTCGATACGCCGCCGGTCGTCGAGCTTCGTCGCGTGTCCGACAATGCGCTGCTCAGCACAATCGAGCGCGGCGACATCAGTCGCCTGGTGCAGGCCGGGTGGAAGGCGCCCGAGGTGTTCGTCGCGAAGGGCCGCGACGGCCAGACCGACATCTGGGGCATCATCATCCGGCCGAGCAATTTCGATCCGTCTCGCACCTATCCGGTGATCGAAAACATCTACGCCGGGCCGCACGGATCGTTCGTGCCGAAATCGTTTTTCGCCTACAACCAGATGCAGGCGCAGGCCGAGCTCGGCTTCATCGTGGTGCAGATCGACGGCATGGGGACGTCGAACCGGTCGAAGGCGTTCCACGACGTCGCATGGAAGAACCTTGGCGATGCCGGGTTCCCCGATCGGATCGCGTGGCACAAGGCGCTGGCCGCGAAATACCGGTGGTACGACATCACCCGCGTCGGCATCTACGGTGGATCGGCCGGCGGCCAGAACGCGCTCGGCGGTTTGCTGTTTCATCCGGAGTTCTACAAGTCCGGCATCGCCTACGCCGGTTGCCATGACAATCGGATGGACAAGATCTGGTGGAACGAGCAGTGGATGGGATGGCCGATCGGCCCGCAATACTCGGCGGCGTCGAACGTCGACAACGCCTATCGCCTCCAGGGCGATCTGCTGCTGATCGTCGGCGAACTGGACACCAACGTCGATCCCTCGTCAACGATGCAGGTGGTGAATCAGCTGATCAAGCACAACAAGAATTTCGATCTGCTGGTCGTGCCCGGAGCCGATCACCCGGCCGGACGCGGCAGCGATCCGACCGCGCCGTACGGGGACCACAAGCGCTTCGACTTCTTCGTCACGCACTTGCTCGGCGTGACGCCGCCGGCATGGAATCGAACGACGACGACGTTTTCGGCGGATGCGTCGCGGCGGGACTGAAACGGCGGCTGCGGGCTTTCTCGACGTCACGACATATCGATGGTCTGTGGTTGCGACCGCAAGGATTGGCGACCGCGCGGCTCATGTGTGAGAGAAAAGTCGCGGCGCTGGATGCCTTCCACGCCTCGATTCCGGCTCGACCGTCGTGCGGATGAGTGGCTTCACATTTGCCTCACTGTCACCAGCATGACGATGAGCATGACGTGGCAGTCGATGATGTCAGGTACGCTCCCGGGTTCGCGGACTCGCGGTTTCGCGATCGTCGCGTTGTTCGCAGTCATCCAGGCCGCCGATCTGGTGCTGACGCTGGCGGGCATCTCCCGCTTCGGCATTCTGATCGAATCGAACCCGCTTCTCGCGGCCTCGATGCGGGTGGTGGGCGCCGCCAGCGTTCTGCTGCTCGCCAAAGGCATCGCGGTCGCGCTGGCGACCGTCCTCCACGCCGCGCGCGCCTACCTCGTGCTGGCGTCCCTCACCGTGCTCTACGTGTTCTCCGCCCTCATCCCCTGGGCGCTCACGCTGTCGCTGTAGTCCAGCCGTATACTCCGATTGCCAACGGGCGGCGTCCCGCCCACGTCTAAGGCGGCAGACAAGGCGGGAGGCGTATGCTGCAGGACGTTCGTCTGGCGATTCGGATGCTGCGCAAGCGGCCGGGCTTTACCGCGATCGCGGCGCTGACACTGGCGCTGGGCATCGGCGCGCCGGCCGCCGTCTTCAGCCTCGTCCAGGGCGTGCTGCTGACGCCGCCGCCGTATCGCGAACCCGATCGCCTCATGCTCGTCCCCTCGATCCGCACCGACAGCCGGCGCATCGAACGGGTTGAAGCGACGCCGGCCATCCAATGGATGGACTGGCAGAAGCAGGCGACCTCATTCGACAGCATCGCGGCCTACGTCTGGACGTTCAGCTTCCTCGTCGATTCGGAAGGCAGCCAATCGCTTCAGGGGATGATCGTGACGCCGGACTACTTCCGGGTGGCCGGCGTGCAGCCGCTGATGGGACGCGCCTTCGAGCCGCGCGACACGGTGCCGCCCTCGACGGTCGTCATCCTGGGATACGACTGCTGGCGGCGTCGGTTCAACGGCGATCCCGATATCGTGGGCAAGACGATCCGGATGAACCGGCGCGACACGCCGCCGACGGTCATCGGCGTGATGCCGCCAGGCGTTCGTTTTCTGCCGTCGCCAACCGCCTCGCGGGAACCAAACTACGACGTCGACAGCATGGTCGACTTCCTGCTGCCCGGCGCGCCCAATCCCCAGCGGTTGAAGCAATCGATGTGGGACGTGGTGGCGCGGCTGAAACCGGGCGTGACCGCAGAGCAAGGCCAGGCCGAGCTCCAGGTGCTCAGCGCGCGAGAAGCGCAAGCCGAGCCCGATCTCGACGGTCGCCGGCCGAGACTGCTGTCGTTGACGGCGGAAATGAACCGTGACGGTCGCCGCATTCTGTTGCCGCTGTTCGGCGCGGCGGCGCTGGTGCTCTTCATCGCCTGCGGCAACACCGCAGCGTTGCTGCTGGTCCGCGGGTTGCAACGGCAACAGGAGTACGCGGTGCGGACCGCACTCGGCGTCGGACGGATGGCGCTATTTCGCCAGGTGTCGATCGAAAGCCTGTCGGTGGCGCTGGTCGGGGGCGTCGCCGGCGTCGGTCTGGCGTTCGGCATCGTGAAAGTGCTCAAGGCGATCGGGAGCCACGCGATTCCGCGTCTCGACGCGGTGACCACCGGCTGGCCGCTGCTGGCCTTCGGATTCTGGTCCGCGCTGCTCGCGGCGCTGCTTGCCGGACTGGTGCCGGCGTTACGCGCATCCGGTCTCGATCCGATCGACGCGCTGAAGAGCGCTGGCGGGCGCAGCAGCGCCGGCCGCGCCGAACGACGCCTGCTGCGCGCGGTCACGATGATCCAGACGGCACTCACGCTGGCGTTGCTGGTCGGCGCCGGCCTGCTGGTGCGCACGCTCCACAATGTCGCGAACGTTCGAGCCGGATATTCTCTCGATCGTGTCCTGACCATGACAGTGACAGCGGTCCAGGGCGATTGGTCCGACTTCCACCGCCGCGCCCTCGAACGCGTCGCGCGCGTGCCCGGCGTGCAGGACGCGATGTTTGTCTGGGGCACGCCGCTGACCGGCAACGACTGGCCGGCGATGGTGGAAATCGAGGATCACCCGGTCGCCACCCCAGGCGATCGATTTGCGTTGCCGCTGCGTGCCGTCACGCCGGGCTACTTCGCCTTGTTCGGCCTGACGCTGACCGCCGGCCGCGATATTCGATCGACCGACGATCGCAACGCTCCGGCCGTGGCCGTGGTCAACCAGGCGTTCGCCGACCGTTACTTTGGCGGCACGTCGCCAATCGGCAAGAAGTTCTGGCTGAATGGACGCGACCAGCACTCGACGGAAGTCGTCGGCCTCGCCAGCGACGCGCGCACCCGCGACCTCACCGAAGCGCCGTCGCCGGAGATCTACCTGTCGCTCTGGCAGGCCACCGCGTTTTCCAAGGATCTCGTCGTGCGGACCGCTGCCGATCCCCGCGCGGTTGTCGGTGCGATTCGTGGAGAGCTTCGCGCCGTCGATCCCACGGTCGCCGTCGAGCATGTGAAGACGCTGGATCAGGTCCGCAGCGACTCGCTCGCATCGCGTATCTTCGCGCAGCAGCTACTGGTCGGCTTTTCCATGGTCGGCACGCTGCTGACCGTGGTCGGCGTCTACGGCGTGCTGGCGCTGTCGGTCGACTCGCGGCGGCGGGAGATCGCCATCCGTACCGCGATCGGAGCCCATCGCCGCGACATCCGCAACCTCGTCTTCGGCGAAGGGTTTCGCCTTGTTTCGAGCGGCATCCTCGTCGGCGTCGCCGGCGCGGTGATGGCATCGCGTGTACTGCAGTCGCTGCTCTTCGAAGTGGCGCCCGCCGATCCGCTCACCATCGGCGCCGCCGTGTTGCTGTTCGGCGGCGTCACGGCTGTTGCCTGTTGGGCACCGACCAGGCGCGCCACGGCGATCGACCCGCTGGAGGCGTTGCGCTGCGAGTGAGACGCAATGCCCAGAGGAAATAGGTTACATTCAGCCTCGTCGGGGACTGCAGGTCCCCAGGAGGCTGGCACATGAAGTTCACATCGGGTCTGATCGCGAGCGTGATTCTGGCGCTGGGCACCACCGGTGCCGCGGCCGGCACGAGCGTGCTCTTCATCGGCAACAGCTTCATCTTCGGCTCGGGCTCTGCGGTTCGTTTCTACCGCGCCAATACCGTCACCGATCTCAACAACGAAGGCATCGGCGGCGTGCCGGCGTTGTTCAAGTCGTTCACGCAGCAGGCGGGCCTCGACTACGACGTGTCGCTCGAGACCCGCGGCGGCATGGGACTCGACTTTCATTTCGCGAACAAGCTCGGCGTCATCGGGCAACGCAGCTACGACACCGTCGTCATGCACGGCTACAGCACGCTCGACGCCGACAAGCCGCGCGATCCGGCCAAGCTCGTGGCGTCGAGCAAAGAGATGGCGGACTTTCTCCGCGGCAAGAACCCGAAAGTCCAGCTCTACCTGATGGCCACGTGGTCCCGCGCCGATCAGACATATCCAGCCAAGGGTGCGTGGGCGGGGCAGCCGATCGACGCCATGGCGAAAGACATCCGTGTCGCCTACGACAAAGCCGCCGCCGGAGCTGCGGTGAAGGGCGTGATTCCGGTCGGCGAAGCCTTCAACCGCGCCATTCAGACTGGCGTGGCCGACCCGAATCCCTATGACGGCATCGAGGCGGGCAAGCTGGATCTGTGGACCTACGACAACTATCACGCCAGCACGCACGGCTACTATCTCGAGGCGCTCGTGATCTTCGGCAGCGTCACCGGCCGCGATCCGCGTTCGCTCGGACAGAACGAATGTTCGGCATTCGAGCTCGGACTGTCGCGAACTGAGGCCAAGGCGTTGCAGCAGGTCGCGTTCGATCAGCTTGCGGCCGCAGGAACGGTCACCGCGGCGCCCGCCGAACCAGGCAAGTCCAGTCCGGTGCGCTGCGTCTCGGCCGACAGTCACGGTTCGCGGGACTGAGCGGTGATGGTCCGGCTGAGCCGGACACCACAACGCCGGACACCAACCAGCACTGAGGAGAACCATGCCGAACCAATCGCCAAGAGTCGGGCGACGAGCGTTGATTACGGGCGCCGCCATGACTGCGGCGGCTGTCGCCGTGCGGGCGCAGGATCAGATGCCGCCGGCTGCAGCGACCACGCTTGCCGACGTCCCGCTGAGCGCGTCAGCGACGCTCACCGTGGAGCGGCGCGGCGAGGTCGTCCTCCTCGGTTTCAATCGGCCGTTCATCCAGAATCGGCTCGATCCGCCGACCCGGCTGCGGCTGGCGGAGACGCTCTACCAGTACGAGCACGATCCGTCGCTGCGCGCGGCGGTGCTGTTCGGACACGGCGAGAATTTTTCGCGCGGCATCGACGTCGACGCATCACAGGCGGCGATCGTGGCGGGCCGCCGGACGGTGACCGGATCGCAGGCGGTCGATCTGCTCGGCAAGTCGCAGCCGCACCTGTCGAAGCCGGTGGTGGCCGTCGTGCACGGCGACACCTGGAACCTCGGACACGAGCTCTACCTGGCGTGCGACGTCCGGATCGCCGCGGCGAATACGCGCTTCGGCCAGGACGAGAATACGCACGGCCGCTTCCCGGGCGGCGGCGCAACCGTGCGCTTTGTGCGCGAGGCGGGCTGGGGCAACGCGATGCGCTACATGCTGACCGGCGACCACTGGAGCGCCGAGGAGTCGTACCGCATGGGCGTCACGCAGCAGGTTGCGCCGACGCCGCAGGCCGCGCTCGATGCCGGAATCGCGATGGCGCAGAAGATCGCCGCGTGCGGTCCGCTGTCGATCAAAGCCACGCTCGCATCAGCCCATCACCTCGTCGATCCGGCGGAGGCTGACGCACTGTCGAAGCTCGACGCCCAGTACAGCGCGCTCTATCGAACCGAGGACTTCGTCGAGGGCCGCCGCGCCGAAGCCGAAGGCCGGCCACCGAAGTACCAGGGCAAGTAGCCGGCCGCCGGCGGTTTCAGTTCACGCCACCTTCGCCTGCGCGTCAGACGCGGGCACGATCGAAAGCGGCGGATTGTTTTTCGGCTGCTGCGGTTCTTCGGAACTGTCTTTCGTTTTCGTGAACGACTTGATCAGGCTCTCGAGGAACGAGAAGAAGACGTCGACGGCGTAGCCGGCAAGAAAGGCCAGCGCCAGCGGCGGCACCGAGGCGCCGGGCGAGTTGGTGAAGTTGTTGAACAACCCGACTACGCCACCGCTGATCGCCGCGATCAGGAATCGCGCCGAGTTCGCGCTCGACGGCACGTAGGTCCGGTTCGCCATATCGCGTTCGAAGGACCGCAACAGATACGCACACGTTCCGAGCAGCGCGTACAGGACGGGCAGCAGGCAGTTCGCCAGCGCTCCGTAGAAGATCGACACGTCCTCCTGCAGGCTCTGCGCAAAATACCGGACGTCCTGGTAGCGCGTGACGCGTTCGTCCGCTGCGGCTTCCAGGTGGCTGGTCAATTCGGATGGCAGCTGAAAGAGATCGTGCAGCGCCTGCGGATTGTTGCGCTGTCTGGCGAACGGATCGGTTTCGAGAAACAGCATGAAGGCGTTCAGGCGCCGCGCGCGGTAGTCGATGGATCGAATCAGGCCGGCGAATTCCTGCAGTTCGGTGACGACCTCGGCGACCGACAGGCCGGTGGGCATGGACGACTCGCCTGCGGGCTGCCCGTCGGCCGGTCTGGCCATGCCGGTCGGGTGCAGCTGCGCCACCAGTTTCACTGCCAGATCGTTGGCGCTGAGGATGTCCTTGCGGATCGCGTCGGAGAAGCCCGAGGTGACGAAACTGCCGATTGAAAACGGCACGATCACGAGCGCGAGGCATACCGCCCATCCCAGATAGCTTCTGATGGCGTGGCGCGGCTCGTCGTGACACGCCTTCAGGCTTTCCGCCGTCACCGGCTTGAGCTTGGCCGCGAGCTTGGTCAGTGCGGTCAAGAGAGCGGCCGCCGCGTCTTCCCTCCAGACCCCGCCACTGAACGCGCGTGCTTGAACCACGCTGCGACGGATCTCCGGATCGACGTCGACGCCGGCTTCGGCGGCGTATTTCAGCAGCCGTTCGGCGTCCTTCAACGCATCCTCCAGGTAGGACGGGGATAGTGGTGTCGCGTCAACGTTCTCCATGGCCTGACCTCATCGCTCTCGGTTCGTACGGATTCAGGGGATTAGTGACGCGAGCGGTCGAATTGTTTCAGGGTGATACTCTTCAGGTCGCCGGAGGGTCCGAATGGAACGAGTTCAGGTATTGCTGAGCGGCAGCGGTGCGTTCCTGCTGAGTTTTATCGTCTCGTTGGGACTGCTGGCACTGTTCGTCGCGCTGTACAGCGCGATGACCGCGCATCACGAAATGACCCTGATTCGCGCCGGCAACAAGGCCGCGGCGCTGTCTCTCGGCGGCGCCGTCGTCGGCTTCGTGATCCCGGTCGGCAAGGCCGTCGCGCAGAGCACGAGTCTGGTGGACCTGCTGGTCTGGGCGGGAATCGCCTTCGTCACTCAAATGCTCGCCTACGGCGCCGCCTCGCTCATGCTGCCGCACCTGCGCAAGGCGATTGAGGACGACCAGGTCGCGAGCGGCATCCTGCTGACGGCGCTGTCGATCGCGATCGGTCTGCTCAACGCCGCCAGCATGACCGTATGAGCATCCGCGGCGTCGCAGCACCGCGCATGCACCAGCCATGAGGCGATCGCAGCAGGTTTCGCTTCAACTCGTGCCGATCGCGGCGGCATTGTTTCTCAGCGCCTGCGCCGAGACGACGCAGAAGACCTGCGTCGATCAGAACCAGCAAACCGTCGCCGACACCAACTGCGCGGGGCAGGCCTGGGACGATTCGATGCCGGTGAGCCAGCGGCGCACGGGATCGCCGTACTACTGGCACTGGATGCGGGGACGGCGCTTTTTCACCGGTCGCTCGTTCAGCTCCAGTCGCTTTTCCGGAACGAGCGGCCGATCGGCGACCAGTCGCGGTGGCTTCGGGTCGTCGGCCGCGTCACACGGCGGCTCCTCGAGTTAGCGATGCGGCGTCGAACCATCGAACCACGCGCGGACTGGGTGGAGCAGGTTCAGGCTCGTGGATTGGTGTACGCGCTCACCGGCGATCGGCCGTACTGGAACGAGAGCGCGTACTATGAATTTACCGCTGGAGAAGTCGACCGTCTCGAGGCGGCGACCGCCGAACTGCAGCGGCTGTGCCTCGAAGCAGGGCAGCACATCATCGACCGTAATCGTTTTGCCGAGTTCGGCATTCCGGCCGGGGCCGTCGACGCAATTCGTCGCACCTGGGATGCAGAGCCTCCGGCGATCTACGGACGGTTCGATCTGGGGTTCGACGGACAGGACATCAAGCTGCTCGAGTACAACGCCGACACGCCGACGGCGCTGCTCGAGGCGAGCGTCATTCAGTGGGACTGGCTGCAGGCGCGATTTCCGAGAGCCGACCAGTTCAACTCGCTGCACGAACGGCTGATTGCGAAGTGGACCGACCTCAAGCCCTACCTGACCGAGCCGCTCTACTTCGCGCACGCCGATCAGGGCTCCGGTGAAGACCTGATGACCGCGACCTACCTGCGCGAGACCGCGGTGCAGGCAGGACTGCAGACCGAAATCCTGCAGATGGATCAGATCGGCTGGAATCCCGGACTGGGGTTCGTCGATCTGGACGAACGCTCGATGCGGTCGGTCTTCAAACTCTATCCCTGGGAATGGATGGCGAACGAGGCGTTCGGCGCGCAGGCGCTGGCGCCCGATGCGCGTACCCAGTGGATCGAACCGGCGTGGAAGATGCTCTGGTCGAACAAGGCGTTGCTCGCGGTCCTGTGGGAACTGTTCCCCGGTCACTCGAACCTGCTGCCGGCGTTCCTCACCGATCCGCACGGCATGACCGAATACGTTCGGAAGCCGCTCCTGTCGCGCGAGGGCGCCAACGTCACGCTCGTGACCAGCGCAGGAACGACGACGACCGCCGGCGACTATGGGGAAGAGGGCTTCGTCTACCAGGCGATCGCGCCGATTCCCACGCTGGATGGCCAGCGTCCGGTGCTCGGGTCGTGGGTCGTCGACGGCGAGCCGGCCGGCATGGGCATCCGCGAGTCCGCCGATCTTGTCACCAGCGGCACCAGCAGCTTTGTCCCTCACCTGATCCTGCCCGCGTAGCGCCGCGTATACTGCGCGGAACAGGAGTCGATGCCATGAAAAATCCTGGACGGCCGTTCTGCGCCGCGATCATCGCGGCCGCCGCGATCACCGTCACCAGTCTCAGCGCGCAGCAGTCGCGGGCGATCGCGGTGACTCATGCCACCGTGCTCGACGTTCGTACCGGATCCCTGACCGAGAACTCGACGGTTGTCGTCCAGGGCCGTACGATCGTCTCGGTCGGCACCGCCGCGGCGCCGTCGGGCGCCGAGATCCTCGACGCGCGCGGGCGCGTGGTACTGCCCGGGCTGATCGACGCGCACGCGCACATCTCCGATCTTCCCGGCGCGAAGACCGCGCTGCTTTCCGGCGTCACCACCGCGCGAAGCGCCGGCGTGCCGATGTACGCAGACGTGGCGCTCCGCGAGATGGTAAAGAGCGGACACCTCGCCGGTCCCGACATCCTGGCTGCGGGTGTCCACCTGCAGCCGCACCTCGAGGACGTGCTCGCGGACCCGCGCCTGTTCGAATTCGTCGGCGGGCTGGTCTCGCCCGAACAGATTCGCCGCGCCACCCAGGTCAACATCGATCACGGCGTTGACGTCATCAAGACCAGCGCGACCGATCGCGCGGGACTTCCGGATACCGACCCGCGGCATTTTCTCTTCAACGAAACCCAGCTCCGCGCCATCGTCGAAACCGCGCAGCGGCGGGGGATTCCGGTCGAAGTGCACGCCCATGGCGACGAGGGCGCGGCCAACGCCGTGCGCGCCGGTGTCCGGAGCATCGAACACGGGACGTTTCTGTCCGAAGCGACGCTGCGGATGATGAAGGAGGGCAACGTCTGGTTTGTGCCGACATACTCGGCGCTGGCCGACATGGGCGACACCGGCGGCGACTACGACGACCCGGGCCTGCAGATCCGCGCACGGTTCATGATTCCGCAGCTGCGGCTGGCAATTCAGCGCGCGATCAAGGTCGGCGTGAAGTTCGCAACCGGAGCCGACACCGAATACAGCAAGAAGAGTGTTGCGCGGGTGCCGAGCGAAGTCGCCTATCTGGTGGACGCCGGCCTGACGCCGCTGGCGGCGATTCAGGCCGCGACCATCAGCGGCGCCGAGCTGCTCGGGATCGCGTCAAAGACGGGCAGCCTTCAACCGGGATTCGAAGCTGACTTGATCGCGGTTGACGGCAACCCGCTCGAGCACATCTGGATGCTGCAGAGTCCGCTCCTGATCATGAGCAACGGTCAGGTCGTGCTGAACGCGCTCGATCCGTCGAAGTGAGACGCCCAGGACATGGAACGCAGAGTCCGCAAAGACCGCAGAGCCGTCCCGGTCAGGCCTCACGAAGAGCTCAGTCTCAGCGAAGCGCCGCGATGGCGCGATTGACGGTCCGGCTGAAGCCGGACACTACGTAGGTCGCGCCGATGCGCGGCCACCGCGGTATCGTGAGCCGGACGCCACGTCTCGTCCTTGTCTGCGGGCTCAGCGGTCTCCGCGTTGATCGTCGTGAACGCCGCTAACGCTTCTTGCCCTTCCCGAACTGATCGCCCGCCGCGCTCGGTTTGCCGCCGGCGAAATCGATTTCGAGCAGCTTCTCGCTTTCGGCGTTCGCGCCGTTTTCGTCCTGCAGCGTCGCCACGATCTTTTTCGTCTTGACGTCGACGACGTCGCCGGTTGACGGATACGCGAGCGTGCCGTCGATGCCGAAGGTGATCCAGCCCGGTTCGTCGCGCACCTTGATGCTGGTCTTCATCGTCGGCGGCATCACGGTGGCGTCGAACACGCGCAGGTAGTTGTTGGCGTTGTCGGCGACCCAGATCTCGGTCTCGTCCTGGGTCATGGCGATGCCGTGGCTGGGAATGCCGTGCGTCGGCGATTTGCCCGGAACGACGTCGGGCACGGCTACGTGATACAGAATCGCCCCGGTCTTCAGGTCGGCGACCTCGAATCCGAGCAGATCATTGATGTTGGCAAACAGCAGCGTCTGCCGGCCGTTGAACGTGAACGGCCGCACCACGTTGCCGAACGGTCCGATTTCCTTGACGATCGTCCGCGTCTTCGCATCAACCACCGACATCGTCCTGACCCCGCCTTGCGACTCGAAATACACGCGGCCGCCATCGTCAGAAAAGAGCGTGTTGTGGGGACTGCCCGGTTTGTCGATGGACGTGATCGCCGCGCCGGTCGCGGCGTCGGCGACGACCCATTTCGGCGCGCCGATCACCGGCGCATACAGGGTCCTTCCGTCGGGTGAGACCGCGACGCGGTCGGTGCCGCGGCCTTCGTAGCTCTGCTCCCAGACCAGTTTGTCGGTCAGCAGATCGTAGGCAGCCACGCGCCGGCTGGTCGAGACGTAGAGCCGCGCGGTGCCCGCGTGCGCCGCGATGCCCTTGATGGCTTCCTGCGCGTTGCCTCGTCCACGTCCGGTCGCGGACGGATCAGGAGGCGGCGGAGGCACGCCCTGCAGCGGGATCCGTTTCACGAATTTGTGGCCGTGGTCGATGTCGAAGACCAGGATGCCGGCCCCGCCGTAGGACAGGTTGTTGCCGCCGCCGACGCCGGGCAATGCGGCGTAGATGAAGCGCCCCGTCTGCTGCGCCTGCGTCCGCGGCATCAGCAGCGCCGCGACCGCAACGGCGAAGGCGCAAACCAAGAGTCGACGAACAGTCATGGCTGATCTCCTGCGGCTTGGCGAGAAACGGATGCGCCAGTCAGGCCGCATTCTACGTCTATAATCCACGGCAACAACGGTTCACGTCGCGTCTCGACCTGCCGTTTCGCATCCACCAAGGAGCCTCACGATGGCCGCTCAGAAGAAGAAACCAGCGAAGATGTCTGCGAAGAACGCGCCGAAGAAGACCGTGAAGAAACCGCTCGCGCCGGACCATATCCTGCAACTCGGGCTCGGCTTCTGGGGATCGCGGACGCTGTTGACCGCAATCGAGCTCGGCGTCTTTACCGAACTGGCCAAGGGCCCCTGCGGATCACAGGCCCTGCGGCGCCGCCTCGGCCTCCACGAGCGGAGCGCCCGCGACTTTTTCGATGCGCTGGTCGCGCTCGGCCTGCTCCGGCGCAAGGGGACGACCTACGCCAACACTCCTGAATCCGAAGTGTTCCTCGATCGCGCCAAGCCCTCATACGTCGGCGGGATTCTCGAGATGGCCGGCGCGCGCCTGTACGGTTTCTGGGGATCGCTGACCGAGGGCCTTCGCACCGGCCAGCCACAGAACGAGGTCAAGCACGGCACCGATAGTCCGTTCGCGATTATCTACGCGGATCCCGATCGGCTGCGCCAGTTCCTCTCAGCGATGAGCGGGATCAGCATGGGCGCTGCGATCGCGATCGCGAAGAAATTTCCGTGGAAGAACTACCAGACTTTCGTGGACGTCGGCGGCGCTCAGGGCTGCCTGTCGGTGCAGCTGGCGCTGGCGCACAAGCATCTGCGCGGCAGCGAGTTCGATCTTCCGCCGGTCGGACCGATTTACGAGGACTACGTCAAGTCGTTCGGCCTCGAGGGGCGTCTGACGTTTCAGGCCGGCGACTTCTTCAACCAGCCGATGCCCACGGCCGACGTGCTGATCATGGGTCACATCCTCCACGACTGGGGTCTCGAGGACAAGCTCGCGCTGCTGAAGAAGGCCTACGACGCGCTGCCCAAAGGCGGCGCACTGATTGTGTACGAGGCGATCATCGACGACGACCGCTCGAAAAACGCGTTCGGGCTGCTCATGAGTCTGAATATGCTGATCGAAACGCCGGCGGGTTTCGATTATTCAGGCGCCGACTGCACCGGGTGGATGAAGAAGGCCGGTTTCCGCAAGACCTTCGTCGAGCACCTGGTCGGACCCGACTCGATGGTGGTCGGGATCAAATAGACACCGGGGTGCGTGGTGCCCGCTACTTCGGCACCGCGCAGCTGAAGTTCGCGGCGTCGTTCATGTCGCCGCTGCCGTTGTAGTGTGAGACTTGTGGATACGGACAGAGGGGCCGCTGTAAGGCGACTCCTTTGGCCGGATCGTTGTCCACGTATTTCGTGGCGACCACCTTTGACGGCGCCGCTCCGGATTCCACCCAGCGCTCGAGCGCGCGGAAGATGTCGTGATCGGCGTCGCGTTGTGATGCCGGCGCTGGTTCCGAGGTACCGAACGCGATTGGACCAGGCCCGCCGGCGCAGTGGTACAGGCCGGGCACGAGGAACGCGCGGTAAAAGGCCTGCGTGCGATCGAGCCCCTTTTCGACCTTCACTACCGACTCGTAGTAGTTCACGCCGTTCTGCGCCGGAATCAACGGGTCGGCCGCGCCGTGGTAGTAGACCATCTTGTGGCCGAGCTTCCGGAACTCGTCGATGTTGGCATCGGTGGCATTGGTGATCGGCGCGAGCTCCTTGTCGGCGCGCTCGATGTCGCGCGCGAAGTCGAACGTCCTGAACGCCCAGTCCGGCTTGTGAAACAGCCCGTAGGCCCAGAAATCGTTCGAGCTGACGCCTGACGTGGTGGTCCGGTTGATCACCACGCCGCTGGCCCAGCCCATCTCGCCGCCGGGATACATCCCGGCGTAAATCGGCTCCCTGGTCAGCGGATTTCGCGGCCCGCTGTAAATGTCCCGCACGGCGGTGACCTGCGCCGCCGTCAGGCAGTTCGCGGAGTCGGGCCCGGCGCACTGCAGCACACCCGGATCGAAACGGCAGTGCATCGGATCGCTGATGATGCCGTCCTTCGCGCCGTCGAGCGCGTCGCATGCCGCCATGACGCGGTCCTGAACCAGTTGCAGCTTGTCCTTCGGCAGGTTGGTCTCGGGCGAACTGGTGACGACGCCGTTCCAGACCTCGCTGGCCATCTGATGGGTCCAGTAATTCGCGGCATCGCCGGCGAGGATGCCGTCGAAGTCGGCGGGGTAGCGCTGCGCCTCCATCAATCCCTGCTTGCCGCCAGTCGAGCAGCCGGTGTAGTAGGCGTACTTCGCCGGCTGGCTGTAGTACGAATTCAGAATCGCCTTCGCGTTCACCGTGGTCAGGTGCAGCGCGCGGTAGCTGTAATCGATCAGGCGTTCGCGATTTTCGAGCCAGGCAGCAGGCTCCGCGGCGGTGTGGCCGGTGTCGGTGCTCGCGGTCGCGAAGCCGTCCCGCAGCGCCGACGCCATCGCCGGGTAGCTGATGGTGCCGGCGAGACCGCCGTTGCCCACGACCTGCAGCTTGCCATTCCAGTTGGTTTCGGGCAGCCAGACTTCGAACTGAATCGACGACTGCGGCGTAGGCTTGAGCACGCCGCGTACCGCGCAGAAAGGCGGCAGCGAATCAATCGCTCGCGCTCGCGCACCCGGCGGCGTGAACTGACCGCTTGAAACGGAGCGGACTTCGAGCGTCGCGGTATCGGCGAGCTTGAGGCTCGTCAGCGCGTCGCAACTGGGCGGCGCGGCCGCGGCCGGAGAAGCGGCGATTGCGCACGCGGCACAGCCGGCGAGGAGAAGCAGGACCAGACGTCGCATGATTCGCTCCTGTTCGAAGACGGCCTATTCTACGGCGGTTTTCGAAACCTGTAGTGTCCGCCTTCAGGCGGACCTGCGAAGGCGATTCAGAGCGGGGAGGCCGCGGCGTTCTGAGGCAATACCGTCAGCATCCTGGGCCCGTCGGGGGTCGGGGGCACCGCCGGCACGTCGCCGGTGTCGGGACGCAAGTACCTGAGTTGAGTGGGCCTGACGGTTTCGAGCAGCTGCTTCCTCGTCTTGATCGTCATCGGCCGGCCGACGTGAATCTTGCCCATCCAGGCCATCAGCGACTCGGGCATCGCGCCCGAAAACATCAGCAGCGGCCAGGTGAAAGACGGCCCATTCAGCTTTCGCAGCTTGTACAACCACAGGCCGATGGCGCCGGTGCGCCACGCCATCGGACCCCACCAGCTGATCTGGCCCGGCCGCAGGTTCATCTTCCAGCACTTCATCATGAGTTGCCACTGCAGCGGCGTCAGGTTCCGCGTCTCGGTGACGCCCATCGCGTGCTCGAGCCGCGTATCGTGCAGCGGCGTGAACACGGACGGGATGAAGAACGCGAACAGGCCGCATCGTTCGCCTTCGTAAATCAGGTCCAGCGTCGCCTGCGTGTCCTCCGATGTCAAGAAAACGTCAGGAGCAAAATCTGGCATAAAGCAGCGGCGGGTGTATAACTCCCACGGCAGTTTTCACACTCATCAGCTCAGGAGGCCAGCATGAAAGAGAAATTGATCACCGCAGCGATGGCGCTCGCCGGCGTCGCCGCATACGGCGCCGTCTCGGGTGCGCAGGCCCCGGGCGCGCAAGCGTCCTATCCGCCGCCCGCGGCGAAAATTCAGAGCGGCGACGCACCGGGCTATGCGTTTGATATTCCGAAAGCCGACATCGACTACGTACTGAAGAACGCGCCGGCCAATCCACCCGACCGCCAGCTGCGCGTTGTCGACATGGGGAAATACAACCTCGGGATCGGCATCATCCACCGCGGTCCGACCAATGAGAAGCCGGGCGATCCCGTGCCGGTACTGTGGCACGACTACACTCCGGAGATTTACTACATCACCTCCGGATCGGGAATCCTGACGACCGGCGGCGTGATTCTGAACCAGCGTGTCGGCGGTGGTGTGCCGAACACCATGAACGGTCCGAGCGGCAGCGGCGTCGCCGGACCGGGGTCATTCAGCCGGCGCGTCGGTCCGGGCGACATCATCATCATCCCGAACAAGGTGGCGCACGGATGGAGCGGTGTGACCGATCACATCGAGTATCTGAGCTATCGGCCGGATCCCGATCGCGTGCTGCCGGCAGGCTGGGTGTATCCGCTCCTGTTGCGGCAGCCGCCGACCGCCGTGCCGACTCCTGGTGTCGGCGGCCGCGGCAATGCGCCCGCGGCGGGTGCTGCGGCGCCGCCCGCGCGCGGACAATAGCCCGGATTTTCAGATCAGCGCGTGGCGCGCCTCGTTCAGATCAGCGTGGCGCGATCCTTTCAGATCAACGTGGCGCGCTACCACGCTCTGAAAACTAGGCGGTGGCGCGAGGGCGAGTGAGGCGGTAAAGTTAGTGTTCTTCATACACCGCGAGGAGTTCTCATGAGCCCGAAAACAAAAGCACTGCTCTCCACGGCTGCCGTCGTCGTCTCCACGGCGGCGATGACAGCCGTTTATACGCAGACGTCGCTCGCGCAGGCGCCGGCCGCGCAAAACCAGCGGCAGGGCCGCGGCGGCAATGCCGGCGACAGCGCCGCGCCCGCGCGCAAGCAGGGCGACGGCGTCGGTCCCTTCAAGAAGATGGTGATCCGCGGGGTCACGCTGATCGACGGAACCGGTGGTCCGCCACTCAGCCCGATGGATATTGTCATCGAAGGTAACCGGATCACGTCGGTGCGTCAGGCCGGCTGGCCCGGACTGCCGCAGCAGGCCAACCGCGAACCGCGCGACGCCGACTACGAGATCGACGGCAAGGGCATGTTCGTGATGCCGGGCTTCGTGGACATGCACGTACACGGCGCCGGCAAGGACAAGGCGCCGGACCTGAGCTACTCCTACAAACTGTGGCTGGCGCACGGCGTCACCACCGTTCGCGGCGTATCGCTGTCGTCGGCGGCGCTGAGTAGTTCGGAGAAAAATCGTTCGGCGAAAAACGAAATCGTCGCGCCGCGCATTTTCAACTACCAGACGCTCGGCTCTGGCTGGTCCGAGGGACCGGTCAGGACGGAGGAGAAGGCGCGCGAGTACGTCCGCTGGGCCGCCGCCAACAACATCGACGGCATCAAGTTCTTCAACCGCGGCGACGAAACGCCGGAGATCGACACCGCGGCCATCGACGAAGCGCACAAGAACAAGATGGGCACGGTCGCCCACCTGTCACAGAACAATGTGGCGATGTTCAACGCGCGCCAGGCCGGCGACGCACATCTCGACACGGTCACGCACTACTACGGCCACATGGAATCGCTCCTGAAGAACAAGACGATTCAGGATTTTCCGGTCGGCTACGACTACAACAACGAGCAGGATCGCTTCGGCGACATCGCCCGCATCTGGGATCAGACCTACGAGCCGGGCTCGCCGCAGTGGATCGAATATCTCGAACACCAGAAGGCGAACCACGTCACCTTCGACCCGACCTTCAACATCTACGCCGCGTCGCGCGACGTGATGCGCGCGCGCAACGCCGACTGGCATCCGATTTACACGATGCCGCAGCTGTGGAACTACTTCCAGAGCACGCGCGACAATCACGGCTCGTACTTCTACGACTGGACCACCGAGAACGAGGTGGCGTGGAAGAACTTCTACCAGCGCTACATGCGGCTGATCAACGACTACAAGAACATGGGCGGCCGCGTCACTGTCGGCACCGACTCGGGATTCATCTGGAAGACCTACGGCTTCGCTTACATCGAGGAACTCGAGCTGATGCGCGAGGCCGGCTTCTCGCCGCTCGAAATCATCCGCTCGGCGACGATGTGGGGCGCCAAGACGCTGTACGAGCCGAAGGGCGAAGCCGCGCCGATGGGCATCGTGAGGCCGGGCATGCTGGCCGACCTGGTCATCGTTCCGGAAAATCCCCTGAGCAATCTGAAGGTGCTCTACGGCACCGGTCACATGCGGTTGAATCCGCAGACCAACAAGCAGGAAAGAGTCGGCGGCGTGAAGTACACGATCAAGGACGGGATCGTCTACGACGCGCAGAAGCTGCTCGCGGAAGTGGCGGCCGCGGTCGCCGCAGAGAAACACGTCGTCGTGATGACGACATCGCAGCACCAGTAGAAGGCGGGAGGGTTTCAGATGAGCGCATCGGTGACCGGAGCGGAATTCAAGACGCAGCTGCGCGGCGGGGCGACCAAGCTCGGACTGTTCGTGAATTCGCACAGTCCGACCGTCGCCGAGCAACTGGCGCACAGCGGCTACGACTGGCTGCTGGTGGACACCCAGCACGGACCGATGGGTTACGAGAAACTGTCCGCGATGCTGGCGGCGATCGCCAACGGCGGCGGCACGTCTCTGGTCCGTGTCGGCGGCTACGCGGATCGCTCAGGCATTCAGCAGTCGCTGGACATGGGCGCGGATGGTGTCCTGGTGCCGTATATCAACACCGCGGACGAGGCGCGCGCGGCGATCAGCTGCTGCCGGTATCCGACCGCCGGCACGCGTTCGGTGTACTTTCCGCAGCGCAGCATGAACAAGGGCGGACTCCTCGGCTACGCGGGGTCCGCCAACGACAACGTCATCGTCGCGCTGCAGGTGGAGACCGCGGACTGCATCAAGAACATCGACGAGATTGCGGCGGTCCCCGGCGTGGACATGCTCTTTCTCGGCCAGAACGATTTGTGCATGTCGATGGGACTCTACGAGAAGTATCAGTTCCCCGACATGTACACATCGCCGGAACTCGGCGATGCCACCAGCAAGCTGATCGCCGCGGCGGCGAAACACAACATCATCCTCGGGATTTTTCTCTTCGGCACCTCGCGGGTCGCCGAATTCATCGGCAAGGGCTTCCGGTTCATCAGCGTCGGCAACGATCTCCATCACATCCTGACGCAGGCGGGTGCGTACGTGAAGGATGTCGAGAGCATCGTGCCAGCCCCGGGCAAGCCGTGGGTGCGGCGCCCGTCAGCGTTGATCTAATGCTTTATGTACGGGCCACTTACGTTCTTTACGGATGGCTCGGCATCGTGCGCTTGCCATCGACGACAGGTGGGAAGTCCTTCACCTCGTCGTACGCCTCGGTGATGAAGCGGTCCTTGCTCTGCTGAGTATCGCCCTCGGTGGTCTTGTCGTACGGCGCGGTGAGGTTCGCGGCCAGGACTTCCTTCAGCGACTTGCCCTCGTTGCGTAACCGTGTGACCTTCGCCAGCACGTCCACGATCATCGCCCGATAGGGCAGGAGATCGCGCTTCTTCACGAGCGTGCCGTGCCCCGGCACCAGCGTCGTCTCTGGTCCCGCCAGCTTTTCGATCAAATCGACCGCCTCGATCATGCCTTTGATCGAGCCGCCGTTGGCCTGATCGGCAAACGGGTAGCCGAAATTCCGGTAGAAGTCCTCGATGTAGATCACGTCCGCGCTGCGGAAGCGGACGATGGTGTCGCCGGCGGTGTGTGAGGGCATCATCGGAATGAAGTCCACCGTCTCGCCGTTCATGTTGAGGGTCACGGCCGGTTCGCCAGAGGTGGCGCGGTTGTAGTTATAGGTGCTGACGGGGATGGCGGCCGTCTCGATCGCCGCGCCGGCGCCGCCCCTGGACGGCGGACGGACCATCTCGCTGCGCAGATTGTCCTGCGCGAAGATCAGCGCGCCCTGCTTTGCAAAGAACGCGTTCGCGCCGGTGTGATCGGGATGGACGTGCGTGTTGACCAGCACCTTGATCGGAGCCGTCGAAAAGGTGCGGATCGCGGCCAGCGTTTTCTCCGCAACCTGGCGATTCTCGGTATCCACCAGCAGCACACCGTCCGGGCCGAACAGCGCCATGGCGCGGCCGCCAGACGCGTCCGGGTGCGCCGGATCGAGCCCTTCCGAGCCGTGCAGGACGAACAGGTTCGGCGACATCTTCGCCGTCACCAAGACCTGAATCCTGTCCCACGGCGTCTGGTACCCGGGTGGAAACGTGTACGGCCCCTTGCCCGGTGGGATGAGCGTGACCGGATACTGCGCCGCCGGCGTCTGGGCCGCCCGGCCGCTGACACCGGCTGAAACGGTCGCCACCCCGGCGACACCAATCAACAGCAGCGCGCGTAGTCTCATCGTGTCACTCCAGGAAAGCTGTCTTCTGGCCGTCCAATCATACGCGGACGCGTCACGGATTTAGACGAGCTTGCTGGCAAATGTACGGGAGGAATCACGGCAACGGTTGAAGTACGCTCCGCGCCAGCGGCTGAGGAAACATCGCGCGCTGATTCGCCTGCCATGCTGAGTTCGATGGCGGATGCTCGCATGAGACGGGGATAGTACGTATGGCGAAGATGGAATCGTCTATCGGCGGACTCGTACCGGCGCTGGCCCTGATCGCGGGAGTGTTCTCCGCCACGATGCTCCACCCTGGCTCGGCTGACGTGAAGCCGTCCACCAGTGCGCCAGCGCGGAAGGCCGCCACGGATCAGTCGGACCAGGGCCCGGGCTCGGTACTCGCGGACCTGCGGCCCGTGATGGAGTTGATCGGCGAGTCCCTCGGGATATCGATCGATCAGAATCAGACGAGCCGGGCGCTCCGCGACCTGCAACTCGACAGCCGCGCCGCCCCTCAGGCTCGCGCAACCAACGTCGCCAAGGCCACGAGCGACCTCGCATCGCTGCTCTATCCCGATCAGAAACCAGACGCGGCGCAGGAGCACTCCTGGTGCGTCAGCAGTTCCACCACGGCGGTCACCGCCGCCACATCGGCTCCCGTGCTCGACGCCTACCTTCGGTCGGAAAACAGTCCCGATGCCGGCTCGCGCAAGCTGCAATCCCAGGTCGCCGCCAGCATGCTCGAAGACCTCGACAATCACCGGGCGCTCTGCCGGCTCGTGAACGCGACCGAGGACGCTCGGCATCCGGAGCTGGACGTGCAGTTCCTGCTGGCGACGATTCCCGACTATGTCGATTCGAACAGCGGCTGGGTCGCGGACGAAACCATTGGCGCAATCCAGTCGGCGATGAGCCACGCCGGGTTTGTGCTCGACCGCTTCAAGCTGATCGACTGGGTCAAGGGGGACAGTGTGCGGAGCGACGGCGTGGCCACCGACAGCCGTCTGCACGAGCGCCAGCCCGGCGCGCTGATCTTCCGCAAAGTCGACGACACCGCGACGCGGATCGCGTTCCAGGTCGTGCTGCTCGTTCTCGAAACGCCGACGACCGGCGTGCACCGGAAGTCGCTGGCGAACGCCATCGACTTCATCTACCGGTGGTCGTCCACCGTCAACCCCGGGACGCGCCCGGTTCTCCGCGTGGTGGCGCCCGACGTTCTCAGGATCGATTCCGTCATTGGCGCTCGAATTGAAAGAATGGCGCGGCCCCGCCGGTTCGGTGCGTCTCGTCACCGGGTCGGCGATGGCCGACGGCAACCCGTCGATCGTCAAGGCGATCGCCCCCGACGTGATCTACGAAGCGGCGGTCCAGCCGACGTCGGCCGAGATGAAGGCGTTGGGCAGAACGCTCGGGCGGATGAATCCCGACTGGACGGTCGGCGAGCATGTCGCCCTGCTGATCGAGAGCAACACCTCGTTCGGCCAGAGCGCGGCGCCGGCCGGTCGCGGCGCGGCGGAGCGGGGCAGCGGCGCCGCCGTCGCGGCGTCGCAGACGCTGGCGCCTGCGCCGACGTGCTCCGCGTTTCCGAACGTGACGATTTCGGCGGGCGCCTTTCCGTGCGCGACGGTCTACCGGTTTCCGCTGCACGTGTCCCAGCTCAGAAGCGATGCGACGCTGTCGCAGCCGGCGCCGTTGTCGCTGCTGCCGACACCGATCGTCCCGCTGAGTTTCCGCGATACCACGCCGGCCTCCGATCAGCTGCCGGCGCTGCGGCCGCAGCTGGCCTCGCCGGTGGCGGAGGCGACCGTGGACAACATCCTCGACAACATCCGCCACGAGGATCTCGACGTCGTCGGCATCGTCGCGACCGATCCGCGCGACGTTCTGTTTCTCGCGCGCGAGGTGAGGAAGGCGGCGCCGGATGTCCAGTTGTTCTTTGTCGGCAGTTATCTGCTCTACCTGCAGCCGGAGTACATCCCGTACATGCGCGGCGCCATCGTCGCATCGCCCTATCCGCTGGCGCTGGGAACGCAGCGGGCCGTGGGCCGGACCACCGACCGGGACGCCTTTCCCAGCTTCGTCGCCGCGGGCATCTTCAATGCGATGTCGATCCAGCTGCAAGCCGCGAATCAGCTGGTGGACTACTGCGACCCTTCGGTGAACTTCGTCGGCTCGACGCCGGCGCCATGCCAGCCACCGGTCTGGGTGACGGTCATCGGCAACGACGGATACTGGCCCTTGAATTACGAGCCGAGCGGCCAGCCGTCCGACGAGCAACGCGCCGCCGCCCGGTTCGTGTATCGCGCCGAAGGTGCGGTCCCGCCTCCCCATCACCAGACGCCGATCACGACGGCGGCCGGACTGACCGCGATCGCTCTGACCGTGCTGGTCGGAAGCGTGGTGTCGGCGTCGGTGTACCTGTTTCTCGCGGTATTGCGGCCGGCGGAGCAGAAGTGGCAGTTGCCGGTCCTGCGCGTCATTGCCCAACCGACGACCTACCGCAATGCGGTGAAGCTGCACTCGTTCGCGGTGTTCGTGAGCGCGCTGCTGCTGGCCTGCTTCAGTTGCTGGATCGCGAAGGTGCTGACCATTCAACTGATTCTTCAGATCGGCGGACCGTCCTGGATCGTCAACCTGGTGGCCTGGACCGTCTTCCTGCTGGTGCTGTCGCCGGGACTGGCGGTGCTGTCGGAAGCGTATGGCCGCGATTCGACTGAACCGGCCATGCGCGCGCTGCCAGAGGCGCCGCTGCCGCGCTGGAACCGCGCGATGATCGGCGTTGGTTCGATACTCATGCTCGGCACGCTCTGGAATTTCGTCCGCTTTCTGGAGGCGACGAACCATCCGTCCGCGTTGGACGCGGCGGCGCCGGCGGCGGCTTTCAACGCCAGCCGGTTCCTGGCGGGCGGGATCATCTCGCCGCTGCCGGCGACCACACTCCTGTTCGGTGCGCTGTTTATCGGCATGATCTCGGGCGTGCGGCGGCTGTCCATGATCGGGCGGGGATACACGGCGCTGGCCGACCACTCGCCGGCCTTTCGCCTGTTTACCGGCGCGCCCCGCGAATCTCCAGGATCGTCGTTCGGCGTCGGACCGACCTGCGACGATGATCGAGGCAGTGAACTGCGCCACTTTGCGGCGCTGCTCGACATGCCGGTTCAGAATCTGCCGAAACCGTACCTGATCGGCGTCTGCACGCTGATCGTCGCCGTCGTCTGGATCCTCAGGGGCTGGCTGGCTACTATCGATGGTCCCGCATTCTCGCAATTCGTCACGCTGGCGACCCTGTCGATCCTCGTCGCCACGGCGCTGCTCGCGGGCCAGGCCGCCTCGACCTGGAACTCGCTGAAGCCAAAGCTGGCGCGGCTGGCGCACGCGCGGATCGCGCAGACCTTCAGCCGCGTGGGTCATGTGGTCCGATGGGATCTGTCGATCACGCCGCCGCATCTCAGCGAGCTGATGGTGCTCGACGCACGGGCCGACACGCTCCGCGACGGCATGGTGGCCATCGGCAACCGGCGATTGAGCCTGAAGGTCAAACACAATTTTCCAAATCGCCGGAGCTCGCAGAGCGTGGACGTACTGACGGCGTGGTGCGCGTCCAGCCTCGCGGTCCGGCCCGAGGATCTGGCCGGTCTGACCCAGGCGCTGAGCGAGCACGACACGCTCGGACAGCTACGCGACGAGATTCTGATCCACAGAACCGCGCCGCTGCTTCAGAGCGACGCATGGTTCGGCTTGTGGCACATCTCGGACAGTCTCGTCACCCTGCTCGAACAGACGCACTGGCAGCGCTGCCCGGACATGCTCCCGGACGGAGCGCCGGACCAGCACGATGACGGCGTGTCCCGGTCAGGAGAAACCTCGGCGATCTCCACCTGGTTCAGGGAATGCGAGGAATTCGTCGCCATCCAGTACGCGTTCGTGGTGCGCGATATTCTGGCGCGCACGATGTCGCCGCTGTTCGCGGCGATGCTGTGCCTGACCTTCCTGGCCGGCGCCCACCTGTTCTATTTGTTCCCGGGACGGTCGTCGCTGCTGACGATCGATCTGCTCGCGATGGTCGTCATGGCGATCGTGGCGATTCCGATTGTGGTCGGGATGGAGCGTGACACCGTGCTCAGCCTGCTTCGCAGCGGCACGCCGGACCGCATCGACTTCAGCTGGGACTTCGCCAAGCGCGTCGCGCTCTACGGCGTGCTGCCGATGCTTGCGGTGATCGGCTCGCTGTTTCCGGAAATCGGCGGCTCGTTCTTCGGGTGGCTCGAGCCGCTGCGCAAGCTGGCGGCGTTCTGACGTCGCCGGCCAACTCAATCCCAGAATCGAAACCCGAGCCTGGTCAGCAATTCTTTGTTGGCGCCGACGTAGACGAAGTACTTGCCGTCCACCGTGAAGATCGATTCCGGATTGGGGACCAGGTGTTCGATGTCGCCGGTGCAGATCGGCACGTCCCAGCAGCCCGGCGCGCCGCTCTGGTTGGTGTAGCCCACCACCGCCACGGTCTCGCCGCTGGCCAGCGCCTGATCGACTTCCCTGACGTAGGGTGGATATTTCCCGAGCGGATCAGAGCGCGAGATCACCCGTTCGTTGCTGTAGAAGCTCAGTTGCGTGTCCAGCATGCCGTTCTTCGAGAAGACGCGCCGCACATCCTTGACCTGCAGGTAATTGAAGACCTGCTGCAGCCGCTTCGCTTCGGTCCAGCGCTGCGGAGGATTGGTCCAGAGGAAGTTGAACGACCTGAACTCGCGCGCCGACGCCGACCCGAGCGCCACCATCGTCGCCGTGATCGCGAAGAGCACGGGTTTCGGAACGAGTCGCCGATCGGCGAGGTCGAGCAACTCGACCGCTGCGAGCGGCACCAGCAGGCCGGTGAGCGGCAACAGATACCGGGCGTCGCGCGCGGCGAGCAGTAGCCACTCCGCGGCCAGCGTCGCCGCCACTGACACGAACAACACCGCGGACAACGAACTGTGTCGCCGAGCGGACAATCGGTACAACTGCGCGAGAACCGCCGCCGCGATCGCACCGCACCAGATGACGGCCAGCGCGATCGTCGCGGGCCCCGGCGGATCGATCGCCCAGTACCAATAGTACGAACCGGTCAGCTCCAGATAAATCTGACGCGCGACATCGGGCAGCGAGGCAAACAGAGCGGGATTGCCAATCGTCGGACCGTTCCACGGCAAGTCCGGCGCCGCGGTTCCGAATTTGATCAGCAGCGTCAGCGCGGCCGCCACCGCCAGGTAGCCGAGCGCCCACGAAAATCGGCGACGAGTCGCGAGCACCAAGCCGACGATGGGGAGGAGGCCGGGCAGCCAGAGCGGCTGCGAGAGATAAATCACGGCCGTCAGCACGCCGGCGGCCAGCCAGTGCCACACGGTCTCGCGATCGCGCTCGCCCAGAATCAGCCACACCAGCATCGATGACGCGGCAAACGCGGTCAGGTATCCGCCGCCCATCCGCATCGACCAGACCGCCCAGGCGGGATTGAGGACGAAGATCACGGCGATCCAGAAACTTCGAGCCGCGCTCAGCACACGCGACAGCGCCATGAAGAGGAACACGACGCCGAGCGTCCACAGCGTGAGTCCGGCCACTTTCAACGACGTTCCGCCGACGCCGGCGACCAGAAAGGCAAGCGCGCTCACCACGGTCTCCACCGGAGAGAAGGCGTAGTGCTGCCCGTAGAAGAACATCGGAAACTCTTTTCCCTGCAGCACGTGTTTGGCCATCAAGCCGAGCACGCATTCGTCACCGTCGGCGAGGAGGTTGGGGCTTCGCAGCTGGGGAAGTCGAGAGACGGCGCAGATCGCCACCAGGGTCAGGACGTAGATCGACGTCGGCAGCGTGCCGTTCCGCCACCGCGGAGGGAGTCGATTCGCGAACCACGGTCGTGACGCGTTGGCGGCGGTCATGGAATGTGAGCGTCGAAAGCATAGACTACGTCATCATCGGCTCGTCCGCCGGCGTCCTGATCGGGCTGCAGTTCGTCGTCATAACGAAGTCGGTAAGTGTCGTATCCTGAGGGTCCGCGTTGGTCATGCGCCCGTAGCTCAGTTGGATAGAGCACCGGCCTTCTAAGCCGGGGGTCGTGGGTTCGAGCCCCGCCGGGCGCACCATTTTCTGGGAAATTCGCGCATTTCGCTCGCGGGAAATATTCGCGGGCGGCGGATTGGTTAACCGTGCCCCCTCAGATGCGCTGTAATTAGCCCCCTTTGAACGAAGCGGGATGCCGCAACGCACAGAGTCACTTGAGGAGTTCATCGGCGTCGGCCCCATGCGAGTCACCTCTCGATGAATGTGTTCGCCAACCAGTAAGCAATAAGGTCGCCGCGGTATGCGGGCCGACGCCGTGGCGGAGTGATGTGAATCTGTACCCTGCGAGAGCTTGCCGATATGTGCCGGAACAGCGTGCAGTTCCCGCGCTCGGATCTCGTCAATGGGCTCCATCACCGGTTTGCACCTTTCGTGCGCGATCACGCCCATCCACGTCAACGCACGCTTGTAGCATTGCGGGTACCGCAGGACGTTGGACTACTCCGACGCACAGCTTCTGACGCGTCCATGATGGGACGGTAGCAACGGTTGACAGGAACGCCTAGCATCATGGGGAGGTGATGTGGTCCGAGCGCCGGGATACGTAGGAGTATTGCGATGACCCGAAGGCGCGCTGTCATCGTTGCCATCGCGCTCCTTGCGATCCTCGACGCCGCACGATCGATCAATGCGCGTATCGGCTATGAGCGTCCAGTCGAAATCTGGCAACCGCCGCCTGAGACGTATTCGGACCTTACCTGGCCGCCCGGCACTGACATCCCGGCAAATGCACCCCTCGGGAGCCGTGTGTATGCGCAGCGCTGCGCCGTCTGCCATGGTCCTGACGGCCGCGGGAATGGACCGGCCGCGCCGTCGCTGATCCCCAGGCCACGCGATTTCACTCTCGGATTCTTCAAGTACAAGTCCACCCCGCCGGGTGAGCCGCCAGCCGACGCCGATTTGGAACACGTTGTCGCGGACGGCCTGCAGGCGAGCGCGATGCCGTCCTTCAAGGATCTCCTCAGCGAAGACGACATGCGTGCGGTGGTCGCGCGTATCAAAGCGTTCTCCCCCGTCTTTCAGGGCCCACCGCCAGCAACGCTGCCGATTCCGCCACGCCCGCCGGCATCGCCTGCCGCCGTCGGACGCGGTCATGCCCTATACGTCTCACAAGGCTGCCTCGGGTGTCATGGCGCCGATGGGAAGAAGGATGGATATCTGCAGGACGCGAAGAACTATCCGGTGCCGATCCGAGATCTCTCGGCGCCGTGGACGTTTCGTGGCGGCAGCGATCCCGAACAGATCTGGTTGCGGATCACGACGGGACTGGCGGGGAGCTCGATGCCCGCGCTGGCGTACGCGCTGACGCCAGCCGAGCGCTGGGACCTCGTGGCCTACATCGAGTCCTTCGCGCGTGTTGCTCCCTGGGATACCGGCGGTCGACTCGGCGGGCCCGGCCAGCACACCGATCTCGTCCGGCGAGGCGAGTACATCGTCCATGCGGAGATGTGTGGGCTCTGTCACACACAGATCAACCGGACCGGGATCTATCGAGCAGACGACGCATACCTGGCGGGTGGGATGAGGGTCGGCGCCTACCCGCAGGGCGTATTCGTGTCGCGCAATCTCACGTCCGATCCGCTCAGCGGGATCGGCCGGTGGTCTGAATCGCAAATCGTCACGGCATTTCGTACGGGCCGCGCGCCGACACGGCTGCTGAACCTCTGGGCCATGCCGTGGTTCTGGGTCCACTACCTGATCGACGACGATGCGACAGCGGTCGCGCGGTACTTGAAGACCCTGACGCCGGTCCGCAATTACGTGCCCGCCCCCCTGCACTACGGCGTCGCCGAGACCATTGCCGTAAAGCTGACGCGGCCGTGGCCGGCGGCGAATCCGACAGCGCTGACCTATGCCGACGGCAATTTTGCTAGTCGGGACGGACGGTCTCGCAGCGACAGCCGCCAGGAATTCCTGGTGAACGCGCAGTGGGTCGTGCTCACGCTCGGAGTCCTGGGATACGTCCTCGCGACACCGCGCTCGCAGCGATTTCCCCGAACCGCTCGCGGATGGGCCATCACTGGCGGCGTGGTCCTTGCGATCCTCCTGCTCGGCACAATCGGCTGGGTGATTGCAGAGCTGCCCACGCTCAGCTTCATTCCGCCAGATCAGATCATCAGCGGCGCGACCCGCGGGGTTCCGGATCCGGATCTCGCCTCGTTGAAGACGCCAGAGGCCAGGGCGCTCGTGCAGCGCGGACGTTACCTTTACACGATCGCATCTTGCGCGTTCTGTCACAACCCGAACGGCGCTGGTGGTCTGAAGATCAGCTGGCGTGCGTTCGGAACGTTGTGGACACGCAACATCACGAGCGACAAGCAAACCGGGATCGGCCTCTGGTCGGACGCACAGATCGCGCGTGCCATTCGCAGCGGCATCGCGGCCGACGGCCGTGTCCTTCACTGGCAAGGCATGATCTGGGACCACGCCTCGAATTGGGATGAAGAGGATGTCCGCGCGCTGGTCTCATACCTGCGGGTGCTGCCGCCCATCGCGCGCACCATCCCGCCCGCCAGGCCGCCTGCGGCCGACGACTGTGAGGTGTACACGTTCTGGGTTTCGGATAGCGCGGTTCCAGGATGTCACTGAGGATCGACACGCTATCATGGTGTCTCCTGCGTATGCGTCTGACAGTCGTCACGTTCTCAATCCTCCTCATCGCGCACGCGTCGAGCGCGGACGATCTCTTCGACATCGAGCCGATCTGGTCGTTGCCGGCGTGTCACGCGCCGAGTGGGCAGGCGAGCACGACGCCACCGCAGGACGGCGAGAACAAGCGCATCTGGGGAATCATTCCGAACTACCGCACGTCGCCCGATCTCAAGAACTACGTGCCGTTGACGACGAAACAGAAGTTCGAGATCGCCAAAAACGATTCGCTGGACCGCGGCACATTCGTCCTGGCGTTGCTGTTCGGAGCCCAGGCGCAAATCGCCGGCTCGAGCCCGTCGTTCGGCCACGGGTTCAGCGCCTACGTTCGTTACACCGCGGCCTCCTATGCGGACTGGTCGATCGCCAACATGATGACGGAAGGCGTGTTCCCGACGCTCCTGCATGAGGATCCGCGATACTTTCGTCGCGGCGAAGGCAGCGGCTGGTCGAGGCTGGGATATGCGGTGGGTCAGATCTTCTGGACGCACACCGACTCCGGCGGCGCGCATTTCAATTTTTCAGAAGTGTTCGGTAACTCGACCGCCGTCGCGATTTCGAATCTCTACTACCCGGACGACCGCACCTTCGGCAGCAATGCCGCCAAGGTCGGCCTGCAGATCGGCGTAGACATGGCCTCGAACATCCTCAAGGAGTTCTCACCCGACCTCAGTCGCGCGCTCTCGCGGAACCATGCGTCGACCGCGCCCTATGGAAAAGGGCCTTGATACCGAGGACCAGTTTCGCGAGTGGTTTTGGTTGTCGGGGTGTGATGCGCGCTGGATTACGGCTTTACCGATAGTCAGGTGTCACTACGATAAGGCCACCGAAACGGAGACGATCGGTCGGTCACGATAGATCTAACCTACGTCGCCGAGAGCATTTCGTTTCGGCGTGCGAGCCTCGATAAGCTCCTCGAAAAGGGTCGGCGTCACCGGATTTATGTACGTCGTCAGCCAGAATCAACGATCAGGGCCGGCGTCTCGAGAGCGTCGACCGCTCCATGGTTCGGATGGTTGGGGCGTCGCCTATCTCGGCCTCTTGCTGGAACGGGCGATGCGGCCCAAGTCACAGGAAACCTCATTTCTGAGCCGATGTGGATTGTAGCTTGCCGATCCGTTCCAGAACCGCGCGCAGTTCCCGCGCTCGGATCTCGTCAATGGGCTCCATCACCGGTTTGCACGTGTCGTGGGCGATCACGCCCATCCACCTCAACGCACGCTTGTAGCATTGCGGGTACTGCAGGACGTTCGCGAACGCGATCGAGTTGAGCGGGCCGACGACGCGATGGAACAGGTCGCGCGCCTTCTCCACGTGGCCGTCACGGACGTTTTCGAAAATGTCGCTTTGCTCGCGCGGCACCACGCAGCTCGCGGCCGAGGTCATGCCATGGGCACCGTACAGCAACATCAGGAAGTTCATCTGGTCGTGGCCGGCCCACGCCTGGATCTTGCCGCCGGTCGCGACCGAATACTGGGCGATCTTCGCCGGATAGGGCAGGAACAGCTTGGCGCAATGGAGTGTCGGAATGTTGTCGGCCATGCGCTTCAGCAGCGGCAGCGAAATTTCAATCCCGGCGCCGCCGTCGTAGATCATGAGCGGCAGCTCGGTGGCGTCGCCGATGTACTTGACGTGGCGGTAGATGCCCTCCGCGCTGTGCGGATGGTAGTAAGGCGCAGTGGTGAAAATATAGTCCGCGCCAGCATTGGCGGCGTGCCTGGCGAGGATCGCGCTGGTGTCGCTCGCGGAGTGGATCACGCCGACGCCAACCGGCACCCGTCCGTTGGCATGCATGATCGCCACTTCCGCGAACTGCTTGCGCTCATCGTCGGTGAGGCAGAACACCTCGCCCGTGCTGCCAAGCGCCAGGATTCCATGAACGCCCTTGTCGATGACGTAGTCAACGAGGCTTCTGGTGGACTCCACATCGATGTCGCCCGCCGGGGTCAGCGGTGTCACCAGCAGCGCGTGGTTGCCAAAGAGCTTCGCCTTCCTATCCGCAAGCGGTTCCATTTTTCGTATTCCCGCGGTGATGTCGCGATGCCGGTCCGGAACGGATGCGTTCGCCCGGCGTCTGGCCCGGAAGTGGTGCGTGGCCCTCGGACGCTCAGTGGCTGAGGCCGTAGATCACGTAGTTGACCCCGACTTTGTACGCCTCGTTGGTTTCGCTCACTGAACGCAGCCCGAAACTCGACCACTCCCAGAACTGCGAAACGTCGGTGTTGTAGTTGACGACCATCTGCAGGCGCTTGGACGGATCGTTGTCCTCGAACAGCCCGCGGAACACCGGACGGCCGCCGATACTGAAAATCTGCGGCACCACGTCGAGGTCGTCGATCTCGAAGAATGAGTGGAAGATGGGATGGGTGGCGTCCAGATCGTAGAAGCGCGCGTTGGGCATGACCCGCTTCATGTAGGTCTCGAGCACGCTCCAGCCGCTGCCGTAAGTGACGCCGCGCTGTTCATCGTACGAGCTCCATCCCGGGAACCGCCGCCGCATCGGCTTGAAGTCGTCGACGATGATGAAGCCGCCCTTCTGCATGTAGGTGCGCATGGCGACGGCTTCGCTCTCGGTCATCGACCACCAGTCGGGTTCGATGATGTACGCGATCGGATAGCGGAACAGCGCGGGATCGTCGAAAGCCAGCGCGTTGACCTCCTCGACGTGCGGGCCGAGGTAGGTGACTTCGTGCATGATGCTCATCAGGTTCTGTTCTGAGAGCGGGTAGCCGTGGCCCCAGCCGGGCCAGCCGCCGTACCAGTTGCCGCCGGGCGCCGTCTGATACCTGATGCGCGCGAACGTGAAGCGTCCGTCGTACGGGATGTTCGGGTACTCGTGAAAAGGCCCGCGTGGTCCGCCGTACTGCGCCAATGCCGTCGCAGCGACCGCCAGAACCAGAGCAACCGTGAGGAGCATGCGCCGGTAACGCACGCGCTGATCGTACTTCCATTCGCCGTCGCACGAAAGGAGGTGGCTGGCGTCTCGCTCGGTCAAAAAAGCGGAGCCTCTATGCCGGAACGATCACTCTAGCCCTCGGCGTCGTGGTCGCCGAGCCGCTTGTGCTCGCTGCGATATTGGCCTGGAGGCTGTCCGAACTCCCGCTTGAAGGCTCGACTGAACGCGGCCTCGGATTCGTAGCCGTGGTCGGCGGCGATCTCCGCGACGCTTCGCGAAGTGTTCTTGAGCGATTGCGCCGCCAGCTGGAGCCGCCAGCGCGTCAGATAGGTCATCGGCGGCTCTGACAGATATCGCGTAAAGCGCTCGACGAGCGCCGATCGCGATATGCCCACTTCATCCGCGAGGCCCGCGATCGTCCAGGGATGCGCGATGCGGCTGTGCAGCAGCCCGAGACTCCTGCCGACGATGGGATCGCGTGCGCCGGCGAGCCACCCCTTTTGCTGTTCGGGCAGGCTATCGACGTGGCGCCGCAGGGCGTCGACGAACAGCGCCTCCGACAGCTTGGCCAGCATCGCTTCGCTGCCGACCCGCCCTGACACCGATTCCTCGACGAGGTGCAGGATCGACCGCTCGAGCCACTGCCCGGAGGGATCGTTCCGGACGTTGACCTTGAAAACAGGAGGAAGGCCGTTCAGGATCGGCCGAATGAGGTGAGGATCGCACGTCATGTACCCGCACACGAACCGCGAGACGGCGCCTCCGCCACCGGCGCGCAGCGGACTCAAGTCGCGCTCCGTGATCTTGGCGGTGATTCCGTAGTTCGGAAACGGCGGCCGCGTTCCGTTGCCGCTGCTCATGTGGTGCGGATCGCCGTGCGGGAAGATGACGACGTCGCCGGGCGTGAGCGCCGTGCACGCGCCATCTTCCATCTCGATGACGGCGGCGCCGTCGATTACCAAATGGTAGAGGACCAGGTGCGCCGCACCGGGAGCGACCTTCGCCGCCAGCAGCCGCGACGCCGGCGTCGAGAAACCCCACGGCGCCGAAAATTCGGCGGTGAAGAACAGGGCGCCGTTCAGTCTGACCCCGCTCAGAATTTCGGAGAAGGCGTCCATTCAATCCTCTGGACTCTCTGCAAAGCTGGCCGGTCTCACGGCAAAGAAATCCACCCGGCCTGGCCGTTCGAGCAAGTGATGGAGACGCTCAGGCATGGCTGTTTCGACATCCGCATTGTAACGTTCCAGGCGTGAAGGGTACGCCGGCCCTCGAGGACGGCCAATGCCGATGTGTTGAACGCCGTGGCGCGACCCTTTCAGGGTCGCGTCCGACCGTCATTGAAGGACAATGTCGAATGAATCCGAACAAGGCACTGTGGGAAAAGGGTGACTTCACGCGCATCGCGGCCACCATGCGCGAAAGCGGCGAGGTCCTCGTCTCTGGACTCGGCATCACGAGAGGGCTGAAGGTACTGGATTTGGGATGTGGCGACGGCACCACCGCCCTGCCTGAGGCGCGGCTGGGCGCGGACGTCCTCGGCGTCGACATCGCCAGCAATCTCGTCGCGGCCGGAAACCGACGGGCGCGGACGGAGGGTCTGACGAACTGCCGGTTCCAGGAAGGCGATGCCAGTAATCTGACTGAGCTCGTCGATGGCAGCATGGACCTCGTCGTCAGCATCTTCGGCGCCATGTTCGCGCCCAAGCCGTTCGACGTCGCGAAGGAGATGGTGCGGGTGACCCGGCCCGGCGGCCGGATCGTGATGGGCAACTGGATTCCCGGTGACCCGACGCTCGTCGCGCAGATCCTGAAGATCAGCTCCGCCTATAGCCCGCCACCGCCCGAAGGGTTCATCAGTCCGATGACGTGGGGAGTGGAGAGCAACGTGCTCGAGCGATTCGGCGCCGCCGGAATTCCCGCCGGGAAGGTCACGTTCACCCGGGAAACGTTTACCTTCAACTCTCAGAGCACACCGTCGGCGCTTGTCGCCGATTTCAAGGACTACTATGGGCCGACGATGACCGCATTTGCCGCGGCGGAGCAGAACGGTAAAACCGCGGACTTTCAGCGGGAGCTCGAGGCCCTCTTCGAACGTCAGAACACAAGCGGAGTTGACGGCGTCACGTCGATTCCGGCGACCTTCCTGCGCGTCGCGGTCGCCCGTTGAGGGACCCTTTTCATACAAGGACCAAATCATGAAGACTTCCGTAGAACGTCCCGCTTCTACTACCGCGCACGCGCTCGCTGATCGTCTTGAAAAGGGCGCCGCCGCTCTGGCGAGCTTCGCCGGCCCGCTCTCGAGCGCCGAATGGCAGGCGCGCATCCCCGGCGACGGCCGGACCATCGGCGTCGTCGTACATCACGTCGCGACGATGTACCCGCTGGAGATCCAGCTGGCGCAGCGGCTGGCGGCGGGCGAACCGATCGAGGGCCTCACCTGGAGCGCGGTTCACCAACTGAATGCCGGGCACGCGGTCGAGCACGAGGCCGTGACCAGG
Organism: uncultured Acidobacteriota bacterium; assembly: GCA_963711765.1. Classification (GTDB taxonomy): domain Bacteria; phylum Acidobacteriota; class Vicinamibacteria; order Vicinamibacterales; family CAVVIG01; genus CAVQFC01. The sequence continues at coordinate 184,319 of CAVQFC010000004.1, forward strand.
GAGGCGGCGCTCGATCTGCTCCGGCGCAACAGCGCCGCGGCAGCCGCCGCGATCCGTGCGCTCAGCGACGAAGAGCTTGCGGGAGCCGCCGCCATTTCGCTCTACGCCGACGCGCCGCTCACGTGTCAGTTCATGCTCGAGGATCACGCCGTGCGGCACAGTTATCACCACCTCGCAAGAATGCGTGAGGCGTTGACGAAGGCCTGATCACCCCGGAAGGTGCCGGATTATGCGCGGAGCGCGAGCGCTGCTTTGACGCGATCCGGTGTAAACGGCACCTGACGCAGGCGTGCCCCCGTCGCGTCGAACACCGCATTGCCGATCGCCGCGGCGACCACAGTGATCGCGGTTTCGCCGGCACCCGCCGCCGGGACATCGTCGCGATTGATCAGCACCGTCTCGATCGCCGGAACCGGGAAGCCGACGGGCAGCGTGTGATAGGTGCGCCAGTCGATCGACGGTTACGCGTCGATCGTCCCAGGTGACCTCTTCGCCAAGCGCGCGGCTCAAGCCGTGCAGCGCGCCGCCTTCGACCTGGTTGCGCATGCCATCGGGGTTCGAGATCGGTCCGCAGTCTTGCGCCAGGACCAGCCGCTTCGCGGTGATCACCCCGGTCGATTGATCGACCTCGACGATCGCCACCATCGCCACATACCCGTTGTCGCCTTCGTAGGCGACGGCCGAAATGCCGCGACCGGTGACGACGCCGGTGCGCGCGATGCCGGCCCGTGGTGAAGGCCGCACGTCCCACCCGGCCGCCTTTGCCGCCTGCGACACCGCCTCCTTCAGTCGAGCGTCGGCGAGGTGGCGCAGCCGGTAGGCGACCGGATCAGCCTTCACGTGCGCGGCGATCTCGTCCATGAACGATTCGTGCGCGAACGTGTTCTGCAGCCGCGATGGTGAGCGCAGGGGGCCGGTGAAGAACGGCGACGCCACGTTGTGCGTGAGGACACGCTCGCTCGCGACCGTGCCGTTGCCGCCGGCACGCGCGCCGACCCGTCCCGCGATGTAAGGCGGCGCCGCGTTGCTGCCGTTTCTGAATTCTCCGCGTGGCTCCACTGCCGCACCGGGACGGAAGGGCGCGGTCGGGAATCCCGCGAGCCTGCCGGTGACGATGTTCCCCGGCGTGTCGTAGCCCGGGCGTCCGCCGAGCGAGGCGAACCACGCTTCGGTGTCCCACGCGACGATCGTTCCGGACGCGTCCACGCCGGCGCGCTCGTCGATGACGTACGGGAACCCGTAGTTTTCCCACGCCATTTCGTCCCTGCGCGAGAGCTGCACCCGGACCGGCCTGCCGACCGCCTGCGAGAGCAGCGCCGCGTCGTAGGAGACAGTGTCGGCGCCGTTGATGCCGTAGCAGCCCGACCCGCGCGTGAAGATCACGCGGACGCTCTCGACCGGCACGTTCAGCAGGTGGGCGACACCGCTGCGCGTCGGATACGCAGACTGTGTCGGCGACCAGACGGTCACCTTGCCGGCCGCCACTTCCGCGACCGCGCACGACGTGCCCATCGACCCGTGCATCTGAAACGGATGCAGGTAGGTCGCCTTGATCGTGGAAGCGGCGCCTCGCAGCTTGTCGTCAACGTCTTTCGCGTGGACGAGGAACGCGTCGCGCGACGGCTGCGTCCGCATGTGATCGTAGAAGCTCGATTGCGCCGGCAGACTGGCCGCCTCGCGCCAGTTCACGCGCAGTTTCGACGCCGCCTGCATCGCCTGCCATGGTTTCTCGGCCACGATGCCGACGAAGTTGCCTTTGACAACGACCTTGACGATGCCCGCCATGGAGCGGACGGAGTTCTCGTCGACAGACACGACGGTGGCGCTGACCGAAGGCGGGCGCACAACGGCTCCGTGCGCCATGCCCGGGCGCCGGACGTTGTGCACGTACTCGAACGTGTCCGGTCGCCATTGCCGCCATGTCGAGGCGCGGCACGGCGGTGCCGAGCACGGTCCACTCGTGCGACGGCTTGCGCTTCGCGTTCGGGTCGAGCGGAACGTTCAGTGTGCGACCGGAGACGAGATCGCCATACGACACGCGTCTGGTACGATCGGCGCGCGACGCCACCGCGCCGTCGGCGGCAATCAGTCCCTCGACGGGCAGGTTCAAGTGCGCGGAGGCAAGCTGTCACGAGCGCTTCTCGCGCTGTCGCGGCCGCACGCGCCAGGCTGCCATCGTTGAAATTCGTCGGAGTGGACTGGCTGCCGGAGGTCGTGCCCTGATCCGGGCACACGTCCGTATCGCACATCACCAGATGAACTCTGCGAGATTGGGACCGACAGTTCCTCCGCCACAAGTTGCGTCTGTGCTGTGAGCATGCCTTGCCCCAGCTCGCACTTGCCGGTGAAGGCGCTGACGCCGCCGTCGGCGGCGACGGCAATCCACGAGTCGAGCTGTTGTGGGTCCACATGGGAGGCACGCGTGCCGAATTGCCCTTGGGCTTCGAGCTCACGTTCGAGCGGACCCGACGCGCAGAAGGCGACGATCAGCGCTCCCGAACCGGCAAGAAAATCCCGGCGGGAGACGTCGTTGCGGGCGAGCGCGCGTGCGGCCTCGGGCGTCATGCCGCGCCCCCGCGCGCATAGCGCCCGATCGCGCGCAGCATGCGGCTGTGCGCGAAGCAGCGGCACAGCACGCCCGACATCGCGCTCTCGATCTGCTGATCGTCCGGGTGCGGATGCTGATCGACGAATGCCTTCGCCGTCATGATCACCGCGTTCAGGCAGAACCCGCACTGCGCCGCCTGCTCGTCGATGAAGGCCTGCTGAATCGGGTGGGGACGTTCGACCGTTCCCAGCCCTTCGAGCGTGGTGATCTCGGCCGTCACGCTTCCGACCGGCGTGACGCACGACCGGACCGCGCGGCCGCCGATGATCACGGTACACGCGCCGCACTGGCCGAGACCGCAGCCGAACTTGGGGCCATTCAGCGCGAGGTCGTCGCTGAGGATGTAGAGGAGAGGCGTGTCGGGATCGACGTCGAGCGTGTGGGACCGGCCGTTCACCTTGAGCGCGATCGAACTCATGGGCGTGCCTCCGCGTGACGGACTCGATCGAGACTACGGCGCGGGTGGCGCCGTGTCAAACGCAGTAGGTTCATCGCGACGCTCACGACTTTTCGCCGGCGTCGGCACGATTCCTCAAGTCATGCTACCGGGTCCGCGGGGCGCTGTGCCGTGCCGGCCCACACCGTATACTCGAGGCGAGCCACTCTGGCACTGTCTTCCGAAGGTGAACACCATGCCTGTCATCGTGATCCTCCTCCCGATTGTCGTCGTCTTCGTCGCCCTCTCGCTTCGGGTCGTGAAGGAGTACGACCGAGGCGTCATCTTCTTCCTGGGCAAGTACACGAGCGTTCGCGGCCCCGGCTTGATCATCCTGATTCCGATCCTCGAGCAGATGACGCGGGTGACCTTGCGCACGATTACGATGAACATTCCCTCACAGAAAATCATCACCAAGGACAACGTCTCAATCGACATCGCTGCGGTGGCGTACTACCACATCGTCGACCCGAAAAAGTCGGTCATCGCCATCGAGAATGTGAACGCCGCCATCAACCAGATCAGCCAGACGACGGTGCGGAATGTCGTGGGGCAGTTCAGCCTCGATCAGCTCCTTTCACAGACGCTGGACATCAACGCGAAGATCAAGGATGTCATTGACGGGCATACCGAGCCGTGGGGCGCCCAGGTGACGGCGGTTGAAATCAAGGACATCACGCTTCCCGACAATATGCAGCGCGCCATGGCTAAAGAGGCCGAGGCCGAGCGCGAGCGACGCGCAAAAATTGTCGCGGCCGAGGGAGAGTTTCAGGCGGCGGTCAAGCTTGGTGAAGCGGCGGATATCATCTCGCAGCATCCGGTGGCGCTGCAGTTGCGGACCCTGCAAACCATGGCCGAGATCAGTGTCGAAAAGAACTCCACGATCATCTTTCCAGCTCAATTCATGACGACGGTTCAGGAGGCCATCAGGATGATCCGGGGGGACGGGGCAGCGTGATCGCTGCCTTGTGGCGAAGGTGTACGGGACGCCCTACTTGGGAGGGAAACTCGAGAGGATGCGCGTCACCACGCCTTCCAGCGTCTTCGAGGCGGCCGGGAAGATTTCGAAGTAGCCACGGATCGTTGACGCGATCGATTTGTCGCCTCGCTCGAGCTCGTGCATTCACATCGCCGACGGATATTGCCGCGCGGCGCCTGGTGTCTTGAGGCGCAGGTCACCAACAACAAACAAATGAAACCGTGATTCGGTGGTCACCAGCGATCACGGGTACGGCACCTTCGCGCCTCTCGCTTCGGAGCGACCGCTCGAGCAGCGGGCGTTCGAGGCGTTTCTCGGGCGCCACCCCAACATCACCGCGTACTTCCACGGCAACTCGAATTGGAACCAGTTCTACGACTGGATCGGGCCCGACCATCGGGTGACGCTACACGCTTTCCGCGTCGATTCACCGATGAAGGGCGCGCAGTCGGCTGATGATGAGAGCCGCCTGTCGTTTCACGTCGCATCCATCGACGGCTCGGCACACGCGCTGACCGTCCGCGAGTGCCTCTGGACCGTGAATCCGGCTGCGGCGGATCCGCTGCGTCGGGGCGAGCGTCACGCTACGGTCAGCCTCTCGCGCTAGAGTTCGGAGCGCGCCGAAGGGGATCGCCTCTTATTCGATCGTGAAAACCTCGCGATGACCAGTCGCGATCCGGTCCATGTATCCCGCGATCGCCGTGCGGAGCGCCTCATCGGGCGCGCGGGCTTCGAGTGCGCTCTGCCGGGCGCGCAGCGTAGAAGGCGAAGGTGGGCTGAACTTCGCGCCGGAGCCGGTCGTATACTTCGCGGATGCGGGATTTGCGTGTGGCTGTCCGCCTTCTCTGGACGGACAAGCGTTCACCATTACCGCCGCGCTGACCCTGATGGTCTGCATCGGCGCCAACGCCGCGCTCTTCGCGGTCGTCGACGATGTCCTGCTGCGGCCTCTGCGAGTTCCAGAATCCGATCGCATCGTCCTCGTCTATAACAGCTACCCCAGAGCCGGCGCGGAACACGCCGGGGCAACGGCACCCGACTATGTCGAGCGGAAGGCGGCGCTGCGGGCTCTTGAAGAGCAGGCGATGTTCACCACGCGCGATCCGAGCGTCGATGCGAGCGGTTCGCCCGCACGCATCCACGTGATGCAGGTGACGCCGTCATTCTTTCGACTCGTGCGCGTCGGGCCGCGGACGGGCCGCGGATTCACGACCGAGGAGGGGGAACTCGGCAGGCATCGCGTGGTCGTCTTGAGTGATGCGCTTGGACGCCGTGTGTTTGCCGGGCAGACCGCCATTGGACAGACCATGCGGATCGACGGCGAGCCGTTCACGGTTGTCGGGGTCATGCCGGCCGATTTCGTCTTCGTCGACTCGAAGGTTCAGGCCTGGGTGCCAGTGACCTTTACCGAAGAGCAAAAGACGAAACGATACGCCAACAACTGGGCATTTCTCGGGCGCCTGAGGCCGGGCGCCACACTCTCTCAGGCCCAATCGCAAGTGGACGCGCTCAACGCCGCGAACCTGCAGCGTTATCCCGAAACCCGCCAGGTGCTGAGCACGACGGGCTTTCACTCCGTAGCCGTTCTGCTCCAGGACGACCTCGTCCGTGATGTACGAACAACGCTCCGCCTCCTGTGGGGCGGATCGTTGCTGGTCCTGCTGATCGGGTGTGTGAATGTGGCGAGCCTCGTGCTCGTGCGTTCGCGCGCTCGTCTGCGCGAGCTCGCCACCCGCATCGCACTCGGTGCCGGCCGCTGGCGGATTGTGCGTCAACTGGTGACCGAACACCTCGTGCTGACGATGGTCTCGGCGGCCGGTGGACTGCTGATAGGTGCCGCTGCTCTCCGCGTGCTGCGCAGTTAGAATCTCGAGGAGCTTCCCGGCGGCTCCTCGATCACGATGGACGCGGCGATGGTCGCGTACACGCTGTCGGTGGCCGCGGCCGTCGGCGGCGTGCTCGGCGCGATTCCGAGTATCGCCAGCGTACCGGCCAATCTCGCGACGATTCTGCGCACAGAAGGCCGCGCAGGGACGAGTGGACGCGGTGTGAGAGCGATGCGGCGCGCGCTCATCATGACGCAGGTGGCGATCGCGTTTGTGCTGCTGATTGGCGCCGGCCTCCTGCTGGCCAGCTTCCGCCACGTACTGGCCATCGACCCCGGATTCACTTCTGAAGGTATCTGGACCGCTACGATCAACCTGCCGCCGTCACGGTACGCCGAGGATCGCGCGATCGGGCGGTTCACGGACGAGGCGTTGCGCGCGGTGCGATCGGTGCCGGGCGTCGTTGCCGCGGGCACGACGACCGCGATTCCGTTCGGGGATGACTTCGACGAAGACGTCATATTCCCGGAAGGCCATCGCCTGAATCCTGGCGATTCCTTGATCGCGCCGTACTCCGGTGTCACGACCGGACGAGACGCCTTGGTACACCGTGATCGGCGTGGTCGGCGAAGTCAAGCTCAGGGGATTGGTGGAAGGCGTTGGCGAGACCGGCGCCTACTAGGTCTGGCGCTGTTTCTTGCGGCCATCGGCATCTACGGCGTACTGGCCTACCTCGTTACCCTGCGGACGAGGGAGATCGGTATCCGCGTGGCACTCGGCAGCAGCAGCCGCGCGGTGTTTCATCTGATCCTGGGCGAAGGCCTGGTGCTGATAGCCGCTGGGTTCGCCCTTGGTGCCGCCGGCGCGATCGCGTTCAGGCGGACGCTGCAGAGCGAGCTGGTTGGTGTCCGCGCCAGCGACCCCGGCGTCCTCGCCACCGTCGTCGGAGTCCTCGCGATCGTCGCCCTCGCCGCCTGCGCAATCCCGGCACGCCGAGCGACGAGAATTGATCCGATCGTCGCCCTCGCCGAGTAGGAACCAGGCGCCGCAGGTCGACGGGTGATTTCCGGCGAAGTTATCGCGCAGACGGGTAGAGCGTTCTGATCGTGGCGATGTCGCTCTCCGACATGCCCGATACCCGCGCGATGTCGTCTCTGGACTTCAGCTGACGGCGATAGCGGCTGAAATACTCGACGAAGTCGCCGCCGTACTGGAAGGAGTACATGATGTCGCGAAAGTCCGCGGTGTGCTCAAGGCCGAATGCGTGTCCCAGCTCGTGCACACACGTGAGGTAAACGACAGCGTCGCGAAACAGCGGATCGGAGGTGGCGAGCGCGTCGATATCGGAACCGAGCGAAGTCGTGTCCGGTCGGATATAAACTGCTGCGCCCACCTGGCCGTTGACCTGTAGTGATCGCATCTCGCCGAACTGACCGCTCTGCGGTCCCGCCCAGTACAGTCGAACCCGCGCGGATGCCTCCGCCATGGGCATCAGCCGCAGCGTGGGCCGGGCCGCGCGCTGCCACGCATTGAACGCCCATTGTGCGAGCTGACGGTCGGCCGGTCTGTAGCGCTCGCTCTGGTTGCCGCTCGCGATGAAGGTCCCGATCGGGCTGGATGGATCGAGAGCGCGAGGACCTCTGGTTTGTGCGGTGATGCCGACACACCACGCCAACAACAGACTGAGCATGAGCACTAACGTCCAGTTTCGAGAGACTCCTTCAGCGCGCGAACCGTTCTCGATCGTTCCGCGCGAGCCATCCAGGCGACAACCGGTCCCATGACGTTGAAAATCCCGCAGAGCCGTCCCTCGGCGGTGTGGTGAATCAGAGTGCCTGACGGCGTGGACACCAGTTCGTACTCCGGTTTCGCTTCCATGACGGTCACGCCGAGCCACGCGAGCGTCTCCTTGAACGCAACTTTCGTGGGCGCGCGGAACTCCGTGATTTCGCCGAGAAAGGTGCCCATCCATCCTCTGTCGTAGTAGGTGGTCCCGGTCCCGACCGGACCCTCAGACGTCAGGCCACTCCTGATGAACACTCCGAAGGTCGGCATCCACCGGGAATAGTCCGAAAGGTCCGTGAGGCGATCGAACACCTCTTCAACGGGCCGTGCGACGATGATATCCAGTTCTACCCTTACCACAGAGCCTTTCATCAGATCGCGTCGCACGTCGCCGCACCCGTGGTTACTGACGGTTGTACCGAATACCGGCCGCCTGTGCTCTTTCGATGGCGATCACCATCGCCGGCACGATCGTCACGCCAGGGAGCACGTTGGCGCGCAGCTCTTGCTCGATGTCCGCGGCTTTCCCCTTGCCCCGGGCTTCGAGCTCCAGGCACCAGATGCCGAGCGCGTTCGCGCAGAGGACGAACTTGGCGCCCATCTTCTGCAGGCTCTCGATGCCGAGAGCGGGCATGGCGCCGGCCAGCGCCGGAATCATCGGGGAGTCGATGACTTGCATCAGCAAATGGAGATCCGCGGGCGTCGGCCGGTTGAACACGTTACGGGTGTAGGCCTTCCCATTCGCGTCCTTGAGGCCGGTGTAGACGCCGAGCTGATACTTGGCCCAGACAGTATCGTTGAACGCCAGGGGAATGCTCGCCTGGTTACCGGCGCTATAGAACGTCCCGACGGCGCCGACCTGGCCGGGTTCAGTCTTGTAGGCGGCGGCGTACGTGTTCAGGTAGTTCAGGATGTGCAGCAGCGGGAAGCCGTTCTTGTGCTGCGGAAAATCGAACAGGCATCGGTGACTCCCTTTTACTTCGCCGATCCAGTCGTCCGAGGGGGTCTCCGCAGCGGCCGCTCGCGTCACGGACACCGAGAGACCAGCGGCAGCGGCTGCGCCGAAGATTTGACCGAGAAAACGGCGGCGTTTGGTCGTGGATTCCGGCTTCACAAACAGACTCCTTTTTGACACTGACGTTGACTGAAGTGAGGCGGGACCGGTGCCGGCTTGCGCCGTTACACCGATCCGGCATCGACCGCGCTCAGCGGGTGCGAGACTTCTTGTAGAAAAAATAGTCGGCGGAGTACGGAACGAACGCCTTTCGGCCGAGGTCTTCGAACGTGCTGCATCCAGTCGAGGGCGCCAGCCCGCCAACCGTATTCACACGCTGAATGAAGGTCGTCTTCGTCAGGCGGTCGCCGCCGGTCGGTCCCGCGGCCGCGCCGGACGCTTGCACCAGGAGCCACGCAATGGCGTCCGGCCGGACGAAGTTGGCGTCCGTGGACTGCTGGAGGACGAAGCCCCAGACCGTACTCGTGTCACGAGAGTCTTCCCACGTGGCGCGAATGGTGCCGTGTTCCGGCGGCCCCACGCGCGGATCGTTGTTCGGGCTGAAGAAGTGGGTCGTGAGCTGATCGCCGTCGTAGTCGAACAGCGTGGCCTCAGGAGTGAACAGCGAGAAGCCGAACCCGCTGACGGAGGTGGCCGAAGGCACGCACACGTAGTTCTGCGTGCCGACGCCATGGCCAACGCGGAAGACGACGTTTCCGTCTTCTACGTCGAGGATTCCTGGCGCCGATGGAGGCGCGATGTGGTCGGCCTCGGCGGCTCGCACACCGGTGGTGACCATCAGGCCGAACGCGGCGATGCACGCCACGGTCAGTATGTGACGCGTGGCTTTCTTTTCGTTCTCGAGATTGCAGTCGGTCATCTTTTTCCTTGTAATCTGATTCCGCTCGACGGATTTGGGACGATTGCGCCGCGCGACTCGCGACGTGTTCAGGTATGTAGCGGAGATGCCGCCGTTTTGCTTCACATGCGGCAAACCGGCCTTCCTCCCGGGGCCGGGGGCGGCAATTCCCGGCACAAGAATCGCGACCCCTGATAGCATCACGGCGCATGCGAACCACGGCCGTTCTCGCCATTACGCCGGCCTTATTCGTTCTGTCGCTCGCCGCCCAGAACACGACCGCGCCCGATCCGCGCGCGCCGTATCCCCGTCCCGCCGGGACTCACACGGTCGCGATCGAAAAGGACCTGATGGTCCCGATGCGCGATGGTGTGCGCCTCGCCACCGATCTGTATCGACCTGCCGGCATCGCAGGGCCCCTGCCCACGATTCTCATTCGCACGCCGTACAACAAGTCGGCGGCGCCCGACGGCGATGCATCGGCGCGCTTCTTCGCCTCGCACGGCTATGCGGTCGCCGTACAGGATGTGCGCGGCAAGTTCGCATCTGACGGTCGGTTTCGTGTCTACGAGGGCGACACGACCGATTGGCCCGACGACTTCGATTGGATCGGATCGCAGCCGTGGTCCACAGGCAAGATCGGCACCTACGGCTGCTCGTATCTCGGCGAAGGCCAGATCATCGCGGCGCAGCAGCATCATCCCAGGCACGTCGCGGCGATTCCGCAAGCGGCGGGCGGCAACATCGGCCGTGTCGGCCGCCGCCGCCAGTTCTGGGGATCGGTCGAGGGTGGCGCCTCCTCGTTGTCCATCAACTTCGGCTGGATGCCGATGTATGCGTCGATCGACAAGGGTGCGCGGCCGTTGCCGCCGGAACTGGCCGGTCTTCTTCAGGACGCTGCCGCTCATCGACATGACCGATCGCGCCGGCTCGCCGTCGTGGGACTGGCGCAACTTTCTCGAGCGGCCGCCGGACGATCCGTGGTGGGACGCCCGCGGCTATCTCACCGCGGAGGCGCGCGTCTCGGTTGCGGCGCTCCATGTGTCGTCGTGGTTCGACCTCGCCGAAGAAGCGCTCGAGGAGGCCGAGATTTTCCGCGCGAATGGACTGAACGATCGCGCGCGCAACGGGCAGTACGCGATCATTTCACCCACCACGCACTGCGGCTCGGAACGCGCCAGCGGCGAGACCCGCGTCGGCGACTTGATGGTGGGCGACGCACGCCTCCACTATTGGGAAACGTACCTCGCCTGGTTCGATCGCTGGCTGAACGGCAACGAACACGCGATCGACTCGCTGCCGCGACTCCAGTACTACGTCATCGGCCGGAATGCCTGGCGGTCGTCCGACCAGTGGCCGGTGAAGGGCATGAGACGCACGCCGTTCTATCTCGCCGGCGCCGGTCACGCCAATTCCTCCAAAGGCGATGGACGCCTGACGCTCGACACACCGACGCGCGCGGGCGCTGACACATTCCGCTACGACCCCGCGAACCCGGTGCCCGCGCGCGGCGGGTCGATCTGCTGCACCGGAAATCCCAAAGACCAGCCGGGCTCGTTCGATCAGGCCGATATCGAGCAGCGGGCTGACGTGCTCGTCTATTCGACCGAAGCCCTCCGCGACGGCCTCGAACTGACCGGGCCGATCCAGGCCGTGATCGCCATCAGTTCAGACGCTTCGGACACCGACGTCACCGTCAAACTGCTCGACGTCTTTCCCGACGGCCGGGTGATGAACATGCAGGAAGGCATCACGCGGGTTCGGTATCGCGACGGCTTCGACGAGGTGCGCCTGATGAAGCCCGGCACGATCTACGACGTGCCGATCGATCTGCATGCGACCTCCTGGTATCTTCCCGCCGGCCATCGTCTTCGCGTCGATGTGTCGAGTTCGAACTTTCCCCGCTTCGATCGCAACCTGAACACCGGCGGTCGCAACTACGACGAAACGACCTGGCGAATCGCGACCAACAGCGTCCACCATTCGCCGGTGCACGCATCGCGCGTGATTCTCCCGGTCGTGAAATAGGAAACGGCTGAGCGAGGGGATCAAGTGCGAGCCGACGAACACGAATCCGACCTGGGCCAATGGCAGACGGTGCAACGAAGGCCTGATCTCCGCCTGCGCGCCTATGTCCACGGATACTTCGGCAGCTCGAGTCGCCTCCGCATGCCGCTTCAGGAGCGGCATCTCCCCTCGACCGAAGTTGCTCTCTTTCTGAATTTCGGTGCTCCGCATCGACGTCTCGACGAGGTGGACGCGGGGAAGTGGGCCTGGCGCGATGGTGCATGGGTTGTCGGCCTGCACGACCGGCATCAACTCGCGACCGCGATGGGAGAGCGGCACTTCATGGTCGTCCGATTCACGCCTGTCGGCGCTCATCTTTTCCTCGGATTACCGATGCACCTGATCGCCAGCGCGACGATCGATCTCGCGCTCATCGATCCGGCCCTGGCGCGCTCGGTCATGAGTCGCATTGGCGTCGCTCGGAGCTGGCCGGATCGGTTTGCGGCGATGGAATCGCTGATCGCCGAGCGTGTAGCAGAGGCCGGGATTCCTTTGTCCATCGCCGCTGCCTGGCGCAAGCTGGCGGCCACGGACGGCCGAATCGCGCTCAGTTCACTGGCCGCCGATATGGATTGCAGTCATCGCACCCTGATCGCGAGATTCCGGACGTGGGTGGGGTTGCCGCCGAAATCGATCGCGCGGCTGCTTCGCTTCAACCGCGCCGTGCGCTCGCTCGACCGCCTGAGTCGGACGCGAAGTAACGATCCTGTGGGCAAACCGTACATCGAGGTGAGGAAGCCCGAGGATCGAATGTCTGGCGCGATTCACTGGGCCGACCTGGCGGCCGACTGCGGATATTTCGATCAGGCGCATCTCATCCGGGAGTTCAGGGAATTCGCCGGCAGCACTCCCGCCGCGTTCCTGCGACAGGTGTCCGATCTGACCTGACCGAACTCGTTCGCCACATCAAATAAATACAATACGGAACGCCGCGGGCTTGGTTATAAAGCCGGTTGAAACCAGGAGCGTGTCCGAGTGCAATCGCCACCTATCAACGAGTCGGAAATCGCCGAACGAATCAGCAGCCACCTCGACGAGTTGCTCGCGTTCTGGTGGGCCGAGCAAGGCGCCTCGAAACCAAAGGACCTCCAGCTAATCGCGTCGGCGATCCCGTTTCCGCGTGGCCAGGCCATTCGCGCGCTGGATCTGTGTTGCGGCCCCGGCGACGCCGGCAGGGCCATCCGGCAGATGTTCCCGACCGCGCAGGTTGACTTCATCGATCGCGACCCGTTCCTCACGTCGATCTGCAGAGGCGTCAATCAGCGTGATCGCACCCCGGGACGCGTCGTCGTGAGAGATCTGACTGACGATGGCTGGATGGACGAGCTACCGGGCAACTACGACGTCGTGGTGACCGTGAACGCGCTGCATTGGTTCGACGCAGGACAGGCGACGCAACTCGTCAAGGATGTGCACGGGACGCTGCGTGCCGGAGGAGTATTCGTGATCGCCGAGCCCGCCTCTCCAGAGACACCGTTCGCCGCCGGCGTCGAAGAATGGAAGGCCTCCCAGCCGCCCCGTTACATGCGCGAGAACTGGGAGCGGTTCTGGTCGCGGGCCAACGCGATCCTTGGCTACGACCACACCGCGCTCCTGCGATCCGGCCCTGCCAGTCGCATTGGAGACGGCATGTCAGTCGCCGGCTGGAGGCGATTGCTCGAGGGAGCAGGCTTCACGCTCGTTGACGCGTTGTTGAGGGACGCCGATCAGGTGATTCTCGGCGCCGTGAAGTCGAGCTGATGCCGTTGAGCGCCGCGACTCGGCCAGTGTTCTCGCGACGTCGCCGACGTGATCGGTGATGCGATGAAACGGTCCCGAGTGCTGATGGCCGGCGGTGGTCTCGGCCGACGACCGTTGCCCGCTTCAGCATCTTCAGGTTGTAGACGAAATACTCGGCAGCCGACTGGGTGGTTGACGAGGTCAGCACATACACCGGCTTGTTGACGAGCGCGTTGCCGGAAATCGGTGACGCGTTCTGGCGGGAACTGGAGAGTGCGGCCGGGGATCGGTACAGGAACGTCGGACGGTCGAACAGATATCGACCGTGAAAGAGTCGCCACATGATGCGCCGTGTCGAAGAACAAGCGAGCGATATGTTCGCGGCCGTCAACCTTTTCTTTCCCCGGTGTCATCAAACGGATGTCTGGAGGTGCGCGTGAGCCTTTTGCTTCGAGACCTGCGGCACGGCTGGCGGCTGCTGCGACGGCAGCCCGCGTTCGCCGGCGTAGCGATTCTGACCCTGGCGCTCGGTATCGGGACAACGACGGCGGTCTTTACGGTCGTCAACGGCGTACTGCTTCGACCGTTGCCCTACCGCGATCCCGGTCGCCTGGTGATGCTCTTCTACGGACACCGCGGAAATGTCTCGCCATGGCTGTCTCCACTCGATGCCCGCGACTACGTGGGCCGAAGCGACGCGTTCGTCGAAGCATCGGCCGTGGTGCCAACCACCGGCAGCATGACCGGTGACGGCGAGCCGGAACGTCTCCAGGGCGCGAAAGTCTCGTGGAACTATTTCAAGCTGCTCGGCGTCCCGATGGCGCTCGGCCGCCCGCTGGCGGAGGCCGACGCTCAGGGTGACGGCGATCGGATTGTGCTCGCGGACGGCCTGTGGCGGCGTCGCTTCGGCGCTCGTCTGGATATCATGAACTCGACGCTGACGCTGGACGGCCGTCGTGTGACCATTGTCGGTGTCGCGCCCGCCACTCTGAGATTTCCGGCCACCGCGGAGTTCTGGCAGCCGCTCATCGTCAAGCCGCCTGAACTCGCGGCGGGAGAACGTGGCACACAGTCTGTTCAGGTCCTGGCGCGCTTGAAGGACACCGTGTCGGCGGAGCAGGCGACCGTCGCGCTGCAAACGGCGGCCGGTGGCCTGGCCGCGGAATTTCCCCAGACCGAAAAGGACGCGACGCTGCTGGCGACTCCGCTGCACGAGCGGATCGTTGGCGACATTCGCCCGACGCTGGAGATTCTCTTCGGCGCCGTCGCGCTCGTGCTGCTCATCGCCTGCGCCAACGTTGCGAATCTGCTGCTCGCGCGGAGCCAGGCCCGCGGTCGCGAGGTGGCGGTGCGGGCTGCCCTCGGTGCGAGCCGCCGCCAGCTGATCGCGCAGTTGCTGGCCGAAAGCCTGGTCCTGGGGACAGTCGCGGGGGCCGCCGGCGCGGCCGTCGCCTTCGGTACCGTGCGCGCCTTGCTGCTCCTCGCTCCGCCGTCGATTCCCCGTCTGCAGGATCTGCCGGTCGACGCACACGTGCTGGCGTTCAGCCTGGCATTGGCACTCATGACGAGCCTTGCGGCCGGGCTGACGCCGGCACTGGCGATATCCGGACGGTCGATGCACCGCTTTTTCGGTCTGAGCGACCGTGGTTCGGTCGGCGCGAGCGGAACGGTTGCTCGACGGGCTCTCGTCATGTCGGAACTGGCGGGCGCGGCGATGCTGCTGGTCGCGGCCGGCCTGCTCGTGCGCAGCGATGTGCAACTCCAGCATGTCGACCCTGGTTTCGAACCCGAAGGCGTCACGACGTTCAGCCTGTCGTTGCCGGACGCGAGGTATTCACACGCCGAGAGTCCGCGGGCGTTCGTGTCGGCGCTGCTGGCGCGACTGCAGTCGGAACCCGGTATCGAGTCGGCGGCGGTGGCCATGGGCCTGCCGTTTACGAGCGGCTTCGACGTGCTGACCGGCTTCCGTCACGAAGGACAGCCGGAGCCGGATTCGGCGTCCATGCCGGCGGCCTCCATGCGGATCGTCACCCCTCAGTACTTCGCGATGATGAGGATTCCGATCAGGACCGGACGAGTCTTCGACGGGCGCGATACCGCAACGAGCCCCGAGGTCGTCCTGATCAATCAACAGGCCGCACAGCGATTCTTCGCCGGACAGGACCCTCTGGGACAGGAGATTCGAGTCAGCGCCGAACTCGCGCGCGACGCGAGCAATGGACCGAAGACGATCGTCGGCGTGGTAGGCGATGTCAAATTCGGCGGCCTCGACGAGGACAGCCCGGCGGAGATTTACCTGCCGTACGCGCAGCATCCGGTGACCGCATTCACGGTCGCGGTGCGCACGTCGGGGGATCACATCGCCTCGATTGCCACGCTGCGGCATGACGTGGCCGCGCTCGATCCGTTGCTGCCTCTCGCCAACGTCGAAAGGCTCGCGATGCTCGTCGACACGTCGCTCGCCGGGCGTCGTTTCACCACGCTCGTGCTCCTGGTGTTTGCTGCCATGGCTGTCGCACTGTCCCTCGTCGGCGTCTATGGGGTGCTCGCGTATCTGGTCGCGCAGCGCACGAGAGAAGTCGGTCTTCGGTTGGCGATCGGCGCGACGCCTTCCGACGTCGTCTGGTTGTTCGCGCGGGAAGGCGCAGTCCTGACCGTGGTGGGCCTGGGCGTCGGGCTGGCCGGCGCCCTTGCCGCGGGCCGATGGATCTCGTCGCTGCTGTTCGGCGTCACGCCCGCGGATCCCGCGACCCTCGCGATCGTGATCGGCGCGCTGGCCGGCGCGGCGGCGTGTGCGACCTACCTGCCTGCGCGAAGGGCCGCAGGCGTCGATCCTGGAGAAGCGCTCAAGGCCGAGTAAGAGTAATCTCCAGCGCCCTTGCCCTCGTGGCAGGCGTTCGGAGGCCTGATGCGGCGATTCTTCGGTTCCTGCTCGATTTGTGGAACGCGTGCCCGACGTCGGCCGTAACGGGCGAGACGGCGGCGATCAGTTTGGCTCGACCTTGCCTGACGCCTTGTTCATCAACGCCGGCATGGGTATGCAGTTCGGGCGCCACCCGGCTGCGACTGCCTACGTCGCTCCGCGCGATCTATGCCGACTACGCAGGCTGGTTCGACGGCAATCCGACGAAGCTGTTTCCGTTGCCCGAGAAAGACCGGGCGATCCGTGTCGTCGAACTGGCGGGCGGTCGCGAGCAGGTGCTGTCGCGGGCGAGTCGCGCTCTCGCTGACAAGGACTTCCAATGGACCGCGGAGTTGACCGATTACGTGCTGGCGATTGACGAAGGGAACGTCGACGCAAAACGGCTGAAGGCCGCAGCGCTCAGCGAACTCGGCCAGCGACAGACCAGCGCGCTCGCAAGGAACTACTACCTGTCCGCTTCGCAGTATCTGTTGCGCGATCTCACCGCACGCTGACGAAGCCGCCGCGGAACACGGTTGATAGAAGGTACCAGTGACGTGACGCGCGTTCAACAGGACAGCGATACTGTTGAGCGAATCGCCATTGTGAAAACGTAACGATCGCGTCATCGCATCGCGTGTCGCGACTTTGGTCTTGATCTCGACCCGACCGGGTCCGAAGATGTCCTCCGCGAAACGTTCGCGACGGTGGCCTCACCACTAATCGAGAACGGTCACCGCCAACGTCAGACAACGAGCTCAACGAAAGAGAACGGTCATGAGCCAGGAATTCGATCATGCACGGAACGTGTACGTCGATCGGGATGCCCAAGGCATTGCCCGCCAGCTGCTGCATACTCATGCACCCGTCCCGATTGAGGCTCGAACACCACCCCTTGCCGCCGACGACTATCTGCACCAATTTGGTGAACTGCTCGGTCTCTCTGCCGCGCACCTCGAGCATCTGAACGCACGGACGGCAACGACCGTCGAAGATGCGCCGGTGGAGCTCCGCTTCTTTGAAGAGAAGCGCCAATTCGACACGACGACCGTTGCCTACTATCAAACCGCCCTCGGACTTCCGGTGTGGCAGGCGGGCGTCGCGGTGCAGATGAAGATGGATCCGCTGCGCGTGGTGGTCGCGCAATCCACTATCCATCCCGATCTGGTCGTGAAGGCTCCCTCGAAGAAAGCGGTCAAGGCGGCGGAATCGATCGACGAGGATGAGCTCGCGCGCCTGCTGGGCCTGAAGGATCACGCCAAAGGCGAATACCTCTGGGACCCTGACACCCTGACGATCGAAAGGCGCGGACTGGTCATTTATCGCTACGAGAGTGCGCAGCGGGCTCATGGCTCGGTCTCAGATAGCGAGAGCGCCCACAGGGAAGCGCCTGAACACTTTCACCCGCAGCATCCAAGGCTGCCGTTGCCTCCGGTTGCCCAGGGTATTCACGAAGGGCAGCACTATGTCTGCGCGAGGCTCGACTTCGCGCTCGGCGGTCGTTCGCGCACGCTGCTGCATTGGGTCGCGCTCGTCGAAATCGAGTCGCTTTCGGTGCTGTACCTCGAAGCCTTCATCTCGGATGTGAAGGGTCTGGTCTTCGAAATCGACCCCATCACGACGAACGGAGGACCGGCGCCCAGCGCCAACAGCGCGGCCCTGAACCCGATCCGGGTCTCCGACGTGCTTCCTGGCCTGAATGCGCCGGTGGCAGGCACGCAGTCGCTCGTCGGCGAGAACGTGCAACTGTCGGACGTGGAATTGCCGACCATCGCCGCGCCAACCGAACCCACGGGCACCGACTTCAATTTCGACGCGCGAACCAATAATTTCGCGGCGGTGAACGCCTACTACCACTGCGACAAGTTCTTTCGACTCCTGGACGGGATGGGCTTCACCCGCGGCGGCTATTTTGGAGCGACCACGTTTCCAACTCCGGTCGATCACCGCGGGCTCGAAGACGACAATCCTGCGTCCCAGACGTATTGCCCCACCGGCCAGTGCATCAACGCCCATTGCCTCGGGAATTCAGGCGGATCAGGCATCCTGCAGACGGCGTTTGCGCTCGCCGACACCGGCGATACCACCAACCCGATCGGGATCGCCTGTGACTATCGCGTCGTGCTTCACGAGCTCGGTGGACATGGCGTCCTCTACAACCATGTGAGCTCGGCGAACTTCAAGTTCTCGCACAGTGCCGGCGACAGCGTCGCCGCCATCCTGAACGATCCCGGCAGCCAGGCCACCGATCGCTTCGTGACGTTCCCCTGGGTCAACATCGGTCGGCGCCACGATCGCACACCGGCGGCTGGTTGGGGTTGGGAAGGCAAGATTGCGCTCAATCCGTTCAACGCCACGCTGGACGGCGGTGGCTACAACAACGAACAGATTCTTTCGACGACCCATTTCCGTATTTATCAGTCCATCGGCGGCGATGCGGCGGCTCTCTCCACCAAACAATTCGCCGCACGCATGGGTGCCTACCTGATCGTCCGCGCAATCGGATCGCTGACCCCGGCGACGACGCCGGCCAACGCGTCCGGCTGGGCGACGGCGCTCATGGCCGCGGATGCGGGCGACTGGCTCACCGAAAACATCACCGGCGGCTGCTACAGCAAGGTGATCAGGTGGTCCTTCGAAAAGCAGGGACTCTACCAGCCTGCGGCAAACGCGACGCCAAACAACAACGTCGGCTCTCCGCCGGCCATCGACGTGTTCGTCGACGACGGCCGCGGCGGTGAATATGGATATCAGCCGAATTGGTGGACGTGCCAGAACGTGTGGAACCGTCTCAATCCGGACGGTCTGACCGGACACCAGGATCCCGCCGGCACCACCAACTACTGCTACGTCAAGATCAAGAACCGCGGCACCTCGATCGCGACCGGTGTCATCGTCAAGGGCTTTCACTGCAAGCCGGCGTCCGGCGCGCTCTGGCCGAGCGATCTGCAGCCGATGACGACGGCGCAACTGGCGGCCGGCACGCTGCAGCCCAACAACGCCGAAGAGAAGATCGTCGGGCCGTTCGAATGGACGCCATCAACGAATGCTGCCGGCAAGGACATCATGATGATGATCGTGTCGGCCACTGGAGACCCGAGCAATGTGGACAGCTTCACGCCCGGCAGGACGGTCGAGGACTGGCGCCTCGTGCCGAACGACAACAACATCGGCCGGCGAGACGTGGCGCTGGTCAGGCTGTCCCTCGTGATCGCCGACTCCGGCAGCTTCGGCAACGTCTGTGTCGGCTCGTTCCGGGACGAGATGCTGATCCTGAGCAACAGCGGGTTCAACCTGGTCACCATCTCGAAGATCACGTCTTCGTCCGGCGACTTCCTCGTTCCCAGCGTGTTGTCGTACCCGCTCACCATCGAGGCGGGCAACTCGCTGGAGATCCCGATCCGCTTCGAGCCGACCAGTGCCGGCTCGAAGTCCTCGACCCTCACCGTGTTCAGCAACGATCCGAGCAGTCCGGCAACCGTGATTGTCTCAGGCGCGGCGAGGACGCCCAGGCTGGCGGTGGTCGTCGCCGACTCCGGCAACTTCGGCAATGCGTGCGTCGGTTCGTTCAAGGACGAGATGCTGTCACTGAGCAACAGTGGCTACTGCACGCTCACGATCACCGGCATCACCTCGTCTTCCGGCGAGTTCATCGTTGCCAACGTGCTGTCTTATCCACTGAGTATCGAGGCCGGCGGTTCGATTCAGGTGCCGATTCGTCTGCAGCCGACGAGCTTTGGCGCCAAATCCGCCAACATCACGATCGTCAGCAACGATCCGGCCGGACCGCGGATCGTCGCCGTCTCCGGTGCGGCGGCGCCGCCGGAGCTCGACCTGATCATGGCCGATACCGGCAGCTTCGGCAGCGTCTGCATCGGTTCGCTGGTGGACAAGCCGCTGACACTGCTGAACAGCGGTCTCTGCCGGCTGACGATTACCAACATCACGTCCTCGGCGAGCGAGTTCGTGGCTCCTGGCGTCCTGACCTATCCGATTCGGATCGCACCTGGAACCGCGGTGGAGGTGCCGATCCGCTTCGAACCGGCCAGCTTCGGCGCGAAGTCCGGGACGATCACGGTCACGAGCGACGATCCGACTGGCGCGAAAAGCATCGCCGTTTCCGGGAATGTTCCTTCAGGAAAGCTCGCCGTCACCGGTTCGACCTGCATCGGCGGCGTCAAGGAATGCTGCCTCGGCGAGCGCACCATCGCGATCTGCAACGTCGGCGACTGCAAGCTGCACGTGACCAGCGTCGCGTTCAAGCGCAAGAGCAAGCAGTGGAAGTTGATCAACAACCCGTTCCCCGCGACCCTGCATCCCGGCTCGTGCCTGAGTGTCCTGATTCGCTATAAGGCCACCGAACGGTGTCCGAGGTGTTGCGAGCTGGTCATCACCAGCGACGATCCGACGCAGCCGGTGAAGACCATGGACGTGATGGCCTACACGATTCCGAGCGGCTGTGGATGCAAGAAGTGTTGTGATGATTGCCAGAAGGGAGGGTGCGAAAAGCGACACGACGATTGCTGCAGCGCGCAGAGCATCGACGGCTGTTGCGGCGACGAGGGCGACGAGGACTGCGACGAAAGCTAACTGCTGGTGGGTTCTGGAGACGCGGGCGGCGACGAGCCGCCCGCGCAATCTTCAGCGAGCAACAACGACGGTCACGTCATCGTCGCCAACCAAGGCGCCATCGTCGGCACGGCAGCGAAGCACGTAGGTGCCCGGATCGTCGAATGTGACCTGGACCGGCTCCTTGCCGTCAGCCGGGAGGGTCGGCGGTGTCCACACCGGCGCCCACGGAGAGTTGGCGCCCGCACGGGTGTCTTCCCAGGGCTTCACCTGCGGCGGGTCGAACGTGACCCGGCCCTCGCCACGATAGACGAAGCAGGACACGTGGAGCCCGAGGTTCTTGCCGACCGTGATGCGGGTCGGCGGCGCCATCGCCGGATTGCGCGGTGGCGTCGGGGCGCCGGCGGCAGCGTTGGCGGTCTGCTGCTGGCGCTGCGCGCGCAGGGCGGCCAGCGCGACCAGGTCGCGGCGCTTCGGCACGCCGTCGTCGGTGACGTCGCTGACCAGCGTGATCGGTGCGCCGGCTTTGACGTTCTTAGCCTGCAGCTCCTCGATGTGCACGGTGGGCGGGTGGTTGCCGCGCATTTCGGGACTGCTGGTGCCCGCGCCGAGGGCGCCGGTCTCCGACGCCTTCACCACATCGTCGATGACGTAGTCGGGCCGGAGCGTGGCGTAGGCCTTTTCGGTCTTGCCGTGGACGGTGAGCGTCCAGACCAATTCGTCCTTCTCCCCGAAGCTGGCGGGCACCTTGACGCGAAAGACGAAGCGGTTGCGGCGCGGCAGGAAGTGGGTCGGCTGCCCCTGATCTGCGCCGCCGACGTTGAACCCGTTGTCCGGACCGATCGGAACGTTCGGCTCCTCTTCCCAGTTGCGGTTCATGTACCCGAACAGGAAGTATTTCTGGCCGTCCGCACCCTGTTCCCACCCCTCGTAGGCGGGTGAGATGTTCTGGCCCTTCGTATACGACAGTGACTGCGCCCCGGCGGAACCGAACGCGGCCAGCACCAGAACCACGGCCGCGGCACACACGGACGCCCGTCGATCCATCACTGCTGCGGTCCCCCGGCGGTCGTCTTCATCGCCGCCGGCGGCATCACCATGCACAGCGGGCAGCCGATGACGACGTCGTTCTTGGTGAGGTGGAGGTCGGCACGGCGCTTGGCCATCTCCGCCTGGAACTGCTCGTCGGTCAGCGCCACGCGCATGCCGAGGTCGATGAACATGTTCGCCACCGACCGGTTGCCCGAGCCCTGCCAGTTGCGCGGATCCGGCACGTTCTTGTTCGAGGGCGAGTTGTCCATGTAGCCGGTGATGTGCAGGATGGTGCCTTTCGGCAGCAGCGGCGCGGACTCGTCCGTGTAGTCGTAGCCGCGCACCCAGTTGTGGTCGTAGCCGACGCAGTTCAAGGTCTGGATGTTGTAGCCCCAGATTGCTTCGAGGCACATCCGCGCGCCGGGCGCGTGCAGGTGCGGTTCGAACGAAATGATCTTGGTGTTCTGCTGCAGCACCGTGTACGCATTCAGCTGCTGGTTGGCTTCCATGCCGCGGATGTCGATGTCCACGCCGTTGCCCAGACCGAACACCGCGCGCTTGTAGGTCGGCACGTAGTCTTTCGGCATCAGCTTGAAGCCGATTTCGAGATGCGCTTTGGTGTCGCGGCCGTTCGAGTGGAGGTGCACGGAGTCGGAGACGACGCTCGAACCGGCCTTCAGCAGGCGCGCCGACTTGGGATCGAAGAAATCGGCGTTGCGGCCAACCTCGTGAACCGGCCAGTTGGTCGACTCCTCGTCAAATGCCGCGAGCAGGGCGCTTTCCTGGTCGGCCTTGCCGTCGAGCACCTGGGTGCGCCAGATCATGTGATGGAAAACGAAGCGTCCGCCGACCGTGGCGCGGCCGGAACCGGCCTTCGATTCGACGTCGTTGACTTCCTTGATCTCGAGCGCGGCGACGTAGCGATCCTCGGTGAGGCCGGTCGGCACACTGGGAATTTCGCCCCACCAGTCCGGCGCATCGCCCTTCACGACCAGTTCCTTGGTCTTGATGATCAGATCCGGGGTGCCGATCGCCCAGGCGCTGTGGTCGGCGTAGACCTTGGCCGGCGGCATGTCGGCGGGATTGCCTTTCGGCGCACCGCTGTCGGCCCACTTGGCGATGATCGCGATTTCCGCGTCGCTCAGCGACGGATCGTTCTGGAATTGCTGGATGCCGATATTCTTTTCGACATACCACGGCGGCATCACGCCGGCCTTCGGCCCGATGCTGGTGCGCTGCTTGATGGCGCGCGCCCACGGCCGCGCGTCTTCGTAGGTCGACAGCGCCATCGGCGCCACGCCGTCGGCGCGGTGGCAGTTTTCGCAACTGCGCTGCAGGATCGGCGCGACGTCCTTCGTGAAGGTCACTTCGCCGGGGTGCCGGCTTTCTGAGCGAGCAGTTGAAACGGCATGGCCACGCCCGCCGACGACGACGATGGACAGAGCGAGTCTTCGGATTTGCATTGTCTTTCCCTTCAAAGTCAACGTTCGCAATAGTTTATGAAATGCCGCCAGCCGCGACAAGCGACAATCCGTGGCGAACGCGTGACAATCACGTGTCAAAACACGAACTGAGCGCCCACCTTGAAGAAGCGTCCGACGAGAATCTGTGTCGGCTTCTGCCAATTCGCGCCATACGTGTTGTTCTGGGTGACGATCGGGTTCGCGTTGAACACGTTGTAGACGTCGAGCATCGCCTTGACGCTGCGATTGGTGGCGACCTTGAAAATCTTCGCAAAACGCAGGTCGAGCTGGTTCAGACGGTCGCCATACTGCGTGCCAGGGACAACCAGATCGATGGGATAGCCCGACGGGAACGACGTGAGATTGTGGCCGAGCGAAGGAGCCACGACCGCATTGGTGGCGGCGTAGGTGCCGAGCACCAGCGGACCAGGATTGCTCTGGAGCGCCACGCTACCCTGTATGTCCCACCAGAAGGTATTCACGGCGGCCAGCTTGTATTGCGTCAGGAAGGGCGTCGACCACGCGCAGTATCCGTCGTTCGTCAGCGGCGCCGCCGCCGTGCCGCCATTCACGAACAGTCCCGGATTATCAACCACGCCGCAGTTCGAGTAGGCTGTTTTGCCGCTGCTGACGCCGCCAGCCAGAAACGTCTTCGCACTGATTCGGGCGTTGACCGCCAGATCGAAGCCGTTCCAAATCTCCGTGCGTTGCTTGGACGCAGCATCGAACGTCACGACGTTATTGGTCGGCAGAGTCGCGGCGGCCGGCGTCAAGTCATAAAGACCGCAGATCGGCGCTCCTGGAGTCGCCAGTCGGGAGTCGTTTGGCGTGGGCACGCAGAACGATTGATAGCTCGCCGGCGTGACAGCCAGATTGTCGGTCGCCGTGAAATTGCCCTGCGCCCGTCGATAGTAGGTGAGATCGAGGGACACGCGCGGCAGCAACTCGTGCTGCACGCCGGCCGACACTTCCCAGTTGTTGCGGCGCTTTCCCCAGCCAGACAGAACCGACGGATCGTATGTCGTCAACGGAATCGGGGAGCCCACGGGCCCGGCGCCTCCGGGTTGGCCGGGCAAGGGAAACTGCGAGCCGGTCAATTCGTTCGGCTCCGGCACGAAGTCGTGATTGAGATCGGTCCACGCCTGCTGCGATGCAGAGCGATAGAGCGCCAACGGGTTGTTCGCCTGGGCTGTCAGGGTCGATTCCTCCTGGACGTAACGACTCAACGTCGCCTTGAGCGCGGTTTTGCCGTTGCCGAAGAGGTCGTAGACGACGCCAAGCCGCGGATCCAGATCTTTCCAGTTCGGCACGTTGTTGATGGCGGGATAGTCGCGCGCACCCACCCACGTGCCCGCATCGAAGTGCTGCGCCGGCACGCTCTCTCTCAACATGTCCAACCGCAAGCCGAGATTGAACGTGAACTTGTTGAGCCGCCACTGATCCTGCGCGAAGATTCCCAGATCAGCATCTAGATGGTCCTTCTGATCGGTCGGCGTGGCGTAGCGGATCAACGCCGTCGGAACGCCGGCGTTGTACACCAGATAGGAATCCTGCGATGGCCCGTACATCCAAGTGGGAATCTCGAGTGGCCCATTGATCAGACCGAAGCCGAACTTCGCGGAATGGGAGCCGGTCACGTAGGACAGCGAGGCCCGATAACTGTGCGTCGCCGAAAAGTTGGTGCCGTTGGGAACGGTCGCCGGGGCACGATAGACAACGCCGTAGCTGACATCCTGGATGCCGTATCCGTAGGCGGCAGGCTGACCGGTGGCTGGGTCGATCGCGCCGCCGGACTGCGCGATCTGAGTCCAGCGTGCACTCATGTTCCCGACCCCGGCCGAGAACAGCAACTTGCTGCTGATCGCGGACGTGTACGTGACCGTCCCCTGCCAGTTCAGCGGAAGATTCTGGACGTATGACGCTTCGCCCGCGCGCGTGGCTGACACCTGCCAGTGGCACGTGCAGCGCGGCTGGAAATCGTAGTAGCCGCTCAATTTGTTTTTCGCATCCATCTGCCAGGTGAGCCGAAGATTGTGGCTTTGCAGCTTCTGATCGTCGATCGCCTGATTGGACGTGGAGGGAATAAGGCCCCCCGGCGCATAGTCCCACTTGTAATCAATCGGATTGACCTCGTAGTACGCGTCCGACTTGTAGTTCTGGAATCCCCATTCGCGGTGGGCGGTAAAAAACCAGATCTTGTCTTTCTGAATCGGGCCGCCGAGCGCCGCGCTTGTGTCGTAGATGCTCTTGATACTGTCCGGCGCGTGCACGCCGGCGAGCTGAAACTTTTCGACCCCGGTAAAGTTGTCGCTCGTCATCGCGTGGTTGCCGTAGTTGCCGAACACCGACCCGCTGAATCGATTGCCGCCATCCTTCCCGATGATGTTGACGCGCACGCCGCCGCCGGTGACCTCGGCCGACATCGCCCCGATTTCGTAGCTGATTTCCTGCGTCGAGGCATCATTCGAGGAGACGCCGGTCGAGGCGTAGGCGCCTCCGGCCCCGAGCAGACCGAGCCGCATCCCGTCCATATCAATGATTTTGTCGCCGGCCGCGCCGCCGTGGGCGGTCAGCGGGTTCTGGTTCTCGCCGGCCGATCCGCCGACGTCCGCCAGCGAACTCGACACGCCGACCGTGGTGACGCCAAGCTGCGACCAGCTCTTGCCGGTCGGGATCGCCTCGATCACCTGATCCGTAATCAGTCGCTGCCTGACGACGTTCTGGACGTCCACGACCGGGGACGCACCCGAGACGGTCACCGTTTCCTCGAGACTGCCGACCTTGAGCTGGACGTTCACGTTGCCTGCAAATCCGGCGGTGAGTTCGATTCCTTCGCGCTTCAACGTGTTGAAACCGGACAACGCGAACGTGACCGCGTAGGTGCCGGGGCGCAGCTCGACGATGGAATAACGGCCGGTGGTATCAGTCACAGCCGTTCGGACCCCTTCGATGAGAGCCGGGCTCGAGGCTTCGACCGTTACACCGGGGATGACCGCTCCAGACCCGTCCGTGACAACGCCCCCGATGCTTGACGTCTGGGCAAAGAGCGATATTGGCCAAATCACCAAGCCTAAAACGGTTGCCGCGACGTACTTGCTGAACGGGACTCGCATGTTATTCCTCCCCAAGGGATCCAAGGAATTACGAACGTTCTGCAAGCGCGCCCCGTGCTGGCCGATTGGGGCTACACTTTTGTGCCGTGACGCTAACCGATCGGCATGTGACAATGTGATGAAAAACCGGTGACAAAAATGTCGTCATTGTCGCCAACCTAGCTGTTTGAAACGCTGGACTTGATGCTGGCGAGGCGGTTAACTACACGCGGACCTGACGTGGGAGAGCGATCTGACAAGCCTCGTGTTCTCGTCGTCGAAGACGAGGAATCGATTCGAGATCTGGTGTGTTTTCATCTCGACCTCGCAGGCTACGTGTACGAAACCGCAACGGACGGCAAAGAAGCGCTGACGATTGCCACCAGCGAGGCCTTCGATGTCGTGGTGCTCGATGTGGTTCTTCCGAATCTCGATGGGATGACGCTCTGTCAGGCCATCCGGCGGGAAGGCCCGAATCGCGAGGTTCCGATCCTGATGCTGACGGCGCGTCGGGAGGAGTCCGACAAAGTGCTGGGTCTCGAGAGCGGAGCGGACGACTACCTCACCAAACCATTCAGTTTTCGTGAGTTTCTGGCGAGGATCGGCGCCCTGCTGCGGCGACCGCGCAGCACCTGGCGCACCTCGCCGAGAGAGGACCGCGCCACCCTCTCGCTTCTCGGGATCGTGATCGACTCTGTACGACATCGCGTAACCTGCAACAATTCGGATGTCTGGCTGACACCGCAGGAATTCGCTCTGCTGCACCTTCTGATGTCGAACCCGGGAGTCGTGTTCAGCCGCGATGATCTGCTCGCGCGGATCTGGGCGGGCCATGTGTTTGTGACCTCGCGAGGCGTCGATACTCTGGTCAAGCGAGTCCGGCGCAAGGTCGAAGCCAACCCCAATCAACCGATGCGCATCATCACCGTGCGGGGGGCAGGCTACAAGTTCGCCGAGGTCGAGCCGTGACCTGGTTCGGTTCGCGAACATCGGACATCGCGTGGCATCGAAGCCTGTACGGGCGCGTGGTGCTCGGTTTCATCGTGTTGGTCGCCCTGGAACTGGCCGTCCAGGGCTCGATGCTGGTGTGGCTCGTCGAACTCACCGACAGCACCGACGAACTGGCGCTGACGCAGTCTTTTGCTACGGCGCTCACGCGAGACCTCGAGAGCACGCCGACTCTCGACGTTGACGCATGGATCTCCAGGCTGAAGACGCCGGAGCACGTCTTCGTGATCATGCGGGACGGACACACTGCGGGCCGGCGAACGCCACCCGAGGGAACGGCGCGGGTCGTGATCGAGCACCTGCGCAGCCACTCCGCGGACGCGACGACGGTGAGCGGCTGGACGAACAGCCAATACCGTGGCGTCCCTGTGACCATCGATGGCGAGATCGTCGGCGCGCTCGGCATCGTCCCGCAGACCACGTTCGAGCGCATCGGCAGCGAAGCCGTGGCGATCGGATTCGGGTTGCTGATTCTCGGCGCGATCATCTCGTCGGTCGTGATCGTCGGACCGGTACGGCGGCGAATCCAGGATCTTCAGCACGCCGCTCGTCAGCTCGGCGAGGGCGTGTCGACCGCGCGGGCGATTGAGGGCGGCGGCGACGAACTTGCGGACCTTGCCAGCACGTTCAATTCGATGGCCGATGAACTGGAAAAGCGGGCCGCCGCGCTGAAGGCGTCGGACGCGGCGCGCCGGCAGTTGATCGCCGACGTGTCGCACGAGCTGATGACGCCATTGACGGCGATTCTCGGACACCTCGAAACGCTGAGCATGGCAGAGGTGCGAATGGACGATGAGAAACGGCGGCGAAGTGTCGAGATCTCGACCCGGGAAGCGCAGCGTCTCGATCGTCTCATCGGTGAGTTGCTCGACGCCGCGCGGCTGGAGGCCGGCGGCGGCGAGTTGCAGATTGAAGTTGTGGCCGTCGCCGACTTGTTCGATCGGGTGATTGCGCACCACGAACACGACTCACGTACCCGGCAAATCCGTTTCGTCTCAGCTGTCGCGGACGCCGCCCGCTGGGTGCTGGGTGATCCCTTTCGTTTGGAACAGGCGCTGGAGAATGTGACGTCGAACGCTCTGAGACACACACACGAGCGCGACGTGATCGAACTGCGAGCAGAGCCCGGCGAGGGCACCGTGGTTCTGACCGTCGCGGATCCAGGAGAAGGCATTCCGGCCGATCAGCTACCCTTCATCTTCGATCGGTTCTTCAAGGCCAGATCCGCCAAGGGAGTCGCCTCCAAGGGGTCCGGCCTGGGACTTTCGATCGTCAAAGCGATCGTGGTCCAACATGGCGGCAGCGTCAGCGCGACCAGCGCACCGGGCATCGGGACGAATATTCGCATCGAGCTGCCGGCGGCGGCGGTTGCCCAAGACGGAGACGATCGGAATGCCCCTGTATTTCCGGCGGCGGAGCGTGCGTAATCCTCCAGCTACGGTGGCTCGACTGTGACGCGGAGTCTCGCCGCCACAGTGAGCGCGTTCGCGCTGGGGCTCAGCAGCGCGTTGATCGCCGGCAGCCAGGCGCCCTCTTTCGGCACAGACATCGCGCCGATTCTTGCGGCGAGGTGCGTTCCGTGTCACCAACCGAACGGCGACGCGCCCTTCAGCTTGGTGACGTATGAGGAGATTCGCCGGCACGCGCGTCAGATTGCGGTGGTCACCGCTTCACGTTACATGCCGCCGTGGAAGCCCGCAGCCGGTACGCCGACGCTCGTCGGCGACCGCCACTTGAGCGATGAGGAAATCGTCCTGCTCGGTCGATGGGTGGACGCTGGCGCGCCGAGGGGGGAGGAGAGTGCTGATCACGTGCCCGGCCCGGTGACGGGCGGCTGGTTCGCCGGTCAGCCCGATCTCGTCCTGACGTTCCCCACCTACACGCTTCGCCCAGACGGACTGGACGTGTTTCGCAACTTCGTCATCAGGGTGCCGGGCTCAGGAACGCGATACGTTCGCGGCCTGCAGTTCCGTCCGCGTAGTGCGGCGGTCCATCACGCCAACATCCGCGTGGATCCGACGTCCGCATCACGAGCGCTCGACGCCGCCGACCCACTGCCCGGGTACGAGGGCGTCATCCTCCACTCGGCTGCCTACCCGGATGGACACTTTCTCGGATGGACGCCGGGCCAAGCCGCGCCGCCCTCGACTGATTTGGCGTGGCGTCTAGCCGATGGCGCCGATTTGGTCGTCCAGCTGCACCTGCGGCCAACGGGACGCGAGGAGAGGATTACACCGGTGATCGGTCTCTATTTCACGGACCGGCCTCCGATCTCGACGCCCGCTATCGTTCGTCTCGGCCGGCAAAATCTCGACATCGGCGCCGGCGATTCCGACTACCGGATCGGGGACTCGTTTGTTCTGCCCGTGGACGCGCAGGTCGTCGCGATTCAGCCGCACGCCCACTATCGCGCGCGAGAAGTCCACGCCTGGGCCACCTTACCAGACGGTACGCGACGTCCACTGATTTCGATCACCGACTGGGACTTCAACTGGCAGGATCAGTATCGCTACGCGGAACCGTTCTGGCTCCCGGCGGGAACCACGCTCGAGATGTCTTATACCTTCGACAATTCCGCGACCAACCGACGCAATCCAACCATCCCGCCCGAACGTGCGATCTGGGGCTGGCGATCGTCAGACGAGATGGCCGATGTCTGGATTCAGCTGTTCGCGCGAACCGAGGCCGATCGTCGGACGCTGATGCAGATCGCCAACCGCAAAATGACGGCCGAGGACGCCGTGGGCGCGGAGGTCCTCATCGCCCGCGAGCCGAATCACGTCAACCTTCGCAACGACGCCGCGCTGATCTACGAGGAACTGGCACAACCGGAACG
This sequence comes from uncultured Acidobacteriota bacterium, assembly GCA_963711765.1. Lineage (GTDB taxonomy): Bacteria > Acidobacteriota > Vicinamibacteria > Vicinamibacterales > CAVVIG01 > CAVQFC01. The sequence continues at coordinate 214,494 of CAVQFC010000004.1, forward strand.
GGCTCTTGTCCATTTCGCCGCGGTCACACAACTCGAACCGTGGTCGGCTGCGGCGCACTACAACGAGGGCATCACACTGGCGGCGCTGGGCAGGCTTGACGAAGCCAGAACCCAATACGAGAAGGCGATTCAGCTCGATGGGTCGTACGTTCGTGCCCATCGTAGCCTGGCCAACATGCTGTACGCGTCGAGACAACTCGATGGCGCCGTGGCGGAATACCGAACAACGCTGCGGCTTGACGTCACCGACACTGACGCGCGTTGCAGCCTGGCGCGTGCGCTGACGGAGACGAACCATCCGTCGGAAGCCGTGGTCGAATACAGGGCAGCTCTCGCTCAACGTCCGGACTCGGTTCCGTGTCTGATCAACTTTGCATGGCTCCTCAGCGCCCATCAGGACGCGGCGATCCGGCGACCTGACGAAGCGGTGGTGATGGCTCGCCGGGCGACTAGCGTCCTGCCAAACCCGACTGCTGAAGCGCTGGACGTGCTCGGTGCCGCGTACGCGGCCTCGGGACAATTCGATGCCGCGGTCGCAACCGAAACGGCGGCTTTGCGGATGCTCGAATCCACTTCAAAGAACGGACTGATCGATGACGTGCGCGAGCGCCTGGCGCTCTATCGACGGCACCGACCTTTTGTCGTGCCGGATTGACATTCTCTATTTTCGCGTCCGGCCGCGTATGGTGGCTGCAATTGGTCGGCAAGCAAAATTCAAGAGGGCGAACCGGGGACTTGAAAACTTGTGCGACAGCCACCGCGCCATTCGTCGGGCACGCCAGCCAAGCCGGCTCCACGGCCATCTCGGTGCGGCTTCCACCGACACCATCAGCTGGCCGCTCGCGTGTGCTGTGCAGGCAAAGTAATTCTCCGACGGCGTCGCGAAGGGCAGTTTGAAGGTCTGACCGGGCATCAGCAGCGTCGGCCCGAAGATCTGCGGCACATCGTCCGAGTTCTTCAGCGTCAACACGTCACGAATGCCGACGACCAGATGGATCTCCGACGGGAGGATTTCGCGTTTTTCGCCGGCCATCCGCGCGGCCCATGTGCCTTTCGGGATCTCGAAGAGCTCTTCCCGGGAGTCGAAGGTCACCGGCCACAATGCTGCGAAGGCGAGCGGGACGAAGAACACGCCTGCGACGATCCAGACGACCTGGCGCCGCCGCGTCACGTCTGCTTGTTCAGCAGGAGCCGAAGATCGTGAAGGATGTCGTCGGCCGACGTTCCGAACGGCACCAGACCGCGGATCTTTCCCTGCTGATCGACCAGGTACAGGAACGACGAATGATTTACCTGGTATCCGGGCGCATGATCCTTGGCGACGACCTGCTCGGCAACGACGCCGTAGGATTTGAGCGTGGCGGCGAGCTCGTCGGGAGTGCCGGTGGCGCCGAGGAAACTCGGGTCGTAGCCGGCCAGGTGATTCCGCAGGCGCTCCGGGCTGTCTCGCTGCGGATCGACCGTCACGTAGATCAGCTGTACGTCGCGCGCGGCATCTCCGAGCTTCCTGCGGACCTCGGTCATGCGGGCCAGCGTGATCGGGCAGACGTACTGACAATAGGTGTAGCCGAACTCCAGAATGACCACCTTGCCGCGGTGATCGCTGAGGCTCAGCTTCCTGCCGTCCGAGCCGTCCAGGGTGAAGGCAGGCGCCTCGCGCGCCGGCTCGAAGATCCCCGACCGAAAGGCCGGCGCGACTGGCGGCGGCGGCCGTCGAAATGCGAACGACGTACCCCACGCGACGAGTGGAAGCACCAGGACCAGCGCGCCGGCAAGCAACAATTTCTTCATGACGTCTTACACCGTGATGCCGATGTGTGCGGGAGCCGCCGCTTTCACGAAGCGGTCGTCGACGTACTTCTCGAAGTCAATCGGCGCCTTGAGCGTTTCGGCTTCCAGGGAGAGCTGCATCATCTCGTCGAACTCGTCCTTGATCATGCGCAGATCGCCATACGTCACCCGGTCGATCGGGTTTTCCATGACGTATCGGATGACCGACTTGTCCTGGTTGAAGTACTTGGGCTCGGCGGCGATATCAGCGGCCCGGGCCCGATGGTCCTGTCCGGCATCGAGCCATGTGCCGGCGCCCTGGACGTAGTTGACGAGATCCTGCACGAGCTCGGGGTTCTGATCGATGAGCTCCTGGCGCACCGTGAGGACGCAGCAGATGTAGCTGGGCCATTCGTCGCGCGTCATTTTCAGCGGCACCGCGTAGCCCGCGCGTTGGGCCGCGGCGCCGTACGGCTCGCCGGTGCAGTATGCGTCGACAGATTTGGCGTAGAGCGCGGCCGGCATATCGGGAGGCGCCATCTCCATGATCGTGACGTCTTTCGGCGACATGCCTTCTCTCGCCAGCATCTTGCGGAGGAACAGGAAGTCGACCGCGAACCGGCTCGGGATCGCGATGCGCTTGCCCGTCAGCTCCTTGAACGTCTTGTAGGGCGCGTCCTTGTGCACCATGATCACCGCGCCCGACCGGTGGCCCAGCGAGACGATCTTGACCGGGACGTTTTTCGACACCAGGTCCATCACCAGCGGCGCCAGCATGTAGGCGGCGTTGATCGAGCCGGAGATCAGCGACTCTTTGATCTCCGGCCAACCGTTGTAGCGGACGTAGTCGAAGTTCGCTCGCGTCGTGTGCACGTCGAGATTGCGCGCCATGCAGGCGATCGGAAGGGTGAGATTGCAGGTCACGGGCAATCCGCCGACCACCAGGGTCTGGAGCCGGTTGAGCGAGCGGTAACTGTTGCGAAGGGCCGCCCAGTTGACGTTCAGCTTCGCGTGCAGGGCGCTGATGCCGACTGTCCAGGCCGCCGCTCCCAGGAAGATTCGCCGCGAGGCGTTCATGCCGGAACAAGTTACGCGGCTTGGCGCGAGCTGTCAACGCGATGTCGGCAACTGTCGCGGTCGATAGTTGAATGGTATTACCGGCAGGCTTGTCGACTACCGTGCGTCAGTCGAGCGCAGCTCGCGTCGCATGACGACGAGCGCCTCGCTGGACCAGCAGGGCAATCCATAAGGATTGAGAGATGAAACGGCAATAACACACGCGACACTACCGGCTAAGACCCTTCGCCGCTGAACACTCATGCTGAGACGGGTGGTGAGAGTCGGGAGGTTGCGTCATGGCACAGAGCAATGCGGTGCTGGGGTTCAAGGCGAGCGTCAACGGCTTGCATTTCACGAATTCGTGGCCCAACGAGCCTGACATCGTGGCGAACGTGCCGCCGTTCGGTAACGTCTCGATTGGCGACGCCAGCAATGGCCTGTGCGGCGGCATGATGTTTACCGTTCGCGACGTATTCCAGGCGGGGTTGCCGCCGATTCCCGATACCGCCAACCCGGCGGCCCAGTCTCCGCTATTCAATTACATTGTCTCGCGCCTCTTCGCCAGCTTCAATATTCCGGGCGGCGTCCTCAAGTACCTGGATTGGATGAACACGCCGGATCACGACACCGGTATCTGGTTCGCGATTCGCCGCGGCGTCTGCTGGCACACGATCATGGAGGAGTGGCCGCTCATCAAGGCGGACATCGACAGCAATGTGTTGTCGCCGGTTGCTCTGGTGACGATGTATTCCGCCAATCCTGGCGACCTCGGAAAGAATCACCAGGTGCTGGCCTACGGCTACGAACTTGACGATTCCAACCAGCTCACGCTCCACGTCTACGATCCGAATACCGACCCCGAGCATGCGGATGGCGTGCGGCTGATCCTGAATCTCTCCAATCCCACGCACACGACGCCGATTGACAGCAACGTCAACATCGACGAAGGCGTGCGGGGATTTTTCCGGGTGCCCTACACGTTTTCGAACCCGGCTTCGCTCGAACCGGTGACGCCGCTCGCATCGAACGCGTTGTTCGTCTGGCAGAGCGTGCCAGGCGGTCCTTTCGTGCCTGGCCAGCAGTTCACCGCTCAGGTGATCATGCAGAATCTCGGTGGGACGACCTGGAAGGCAACAGGGGCGAACCCGTTCCGGCTCGGTTCACAGAATCCGCAGGACAATTCCATCTGGGGCCGCGAGCGCGTCGACGTGCCGAATGACGTCGCACCTGGCGACGAGGTCACGTTCACCTTACCGGCGACCGCACCCACAGTTGCCGGGACCTACAACTTTCAGTGGCGAATGGTGGACGAACTGGTCACCTGGTTCGGGGACTTCACGCCGAATATTCCCATCGTGGTCCAGGTTCCGCTGAAGGCCATGCACGCCAGGGTCAGCCCGTACTCGCCGAAGACAGGGTACCCCGTCAGCCTGACGGTTTCGGCGACCGACGCGGTGACGGGCTCGGCGATATCGGGTGCGGACGTCCTGTTCGATGGCGTCCACGTCGGAACGACCGGAACGCCATTCATTGCGACCATTCCGTTCCGTCGCATCTTCGACCCGAAAACAAAGACGTGGGAGACCGTACCGTTCCCTCCGAGCGGAATCGTGACGAAGGCCGGCTACGCCCCTGCCACGATCGACTTCGGCTACTGACCTGGTCGTCGGCGGTTCCCAGCGGCCGAGCTGATACAATGCGGCCCGTTCCAGCTGAGTTCACATCGAAAATCCGACCATGTCCTTCTTCCTCGAATCCTTTGGTGTCGCTTCGATTGTGGCCGCAGCCGCCCTGACCCTCTACCTCGTGGCCGTGCTTCGCAGCTGGTTTGCGCAGCTTCCCCACGGGTTTCTGGTCGCGCTGGTATCGGGCTTTATCGGACTCAGTGTGCTGTCCGTGTGGTTGAGTGGCGCCTGGGCCTATCGCACCGCGCAGACCATCATCGTTGATCAGGTCGCGATGAGCCTGGGAAATGTCGGCGACATCGTCGAGCGACAGATTCAGGATGAACTCGACGAGGCGCTGCTGCAATTGAGGCACGTGTCGAGCGAGCTCAGGGTCGATCGGCTGCAGGAGATGTCCGCGAGCGAACTCGAGCACGTTCTTCTGGAAGTGCAGCATGTAGACGCGCGCTTCGTGCAAATCAGTCTCGTGGGCAAGAACGGCGGGCGCCTGGCGGTGACCTCGGCGGCTGCGGCACCGGCGGACCTGCCGCGAGTCGGCGTCGCGTACTGCCTCGACGGCAAGACCTACGTATCGGATCCGTATGTCGGCACCGCGTTTCGGCGCGACGGTCATGACGCCGGCGAGCACGAGATCGATCTGTGCGTGCCGATTCTGAATGGCACGACCGTCGTCGGCGGCATCGTCGGTCGCTTTGACGTGCAGGACAATCTCATTGACCTGCTTGCATCAGCCACGTTCAACCAGAGCGGCAGCGCCACGCTGGTGACTGGCGATGGTCATGTGCTGGCGGATCCGCGCAAGGAACGCCTCAACGCAGATCTTTCGCAGAGTCCCGCGGTGCAACAGGCCCTCGCCGGGCAAAGTGCCCATGTCTTCGCAGACGTCGGCGGGGTGTCGCAGTTCATCTCGTATCGGCCGGTCAAGAACCCCGCGACGATCAATCCCAAGCCCTGGGCGCTGCTGACCGAGATGAACGCCGCCGAGGCGATGGCCCCCCTTCACGTACTCGCGAGGCAGATCGGGATCGGCATTGTCGCATTGGCGATCGTCAGCCTGCTGACCGCGTGGACGATCTCCTGGTCGATCACCCGTCCAGTCGCGGGCCTCGTTGAATTCGTCCGTCGGGTCCGGGGCGGCGATTTGAGTGCGGAGGCGCGGGTGTCCGGTCGGGACGTCCACGGCCAGTTGAGCACGGCACTCAACGACATGGTTTTCGGGCTTCGCGAGCGCGATCGCGTCAAGGAGATTTTCGGGCGCTACGTCACGACAGAGGTATCAGAAGCGATCTTGAAGGGTGACGCTCAGCTCGGAGGTCAACGCCGGCGGGTCACGATCCTGTTCTCTGACATTCGCAATTTCACCACCATGTCGGAGCGGCTGACGCCGGAAGAGACAGTGCTGTTCCTGAACAACTACTTTTCTGAAATGGTCGAGGCCGTATTCGAAAACCGAGGCATGCTCGACAAATTCCTGGGCGACGGCCTGATGGCCGTGTTCGGTGCCACCGAAGACGACGCCCCTCACGCGGAACAGGCCGTGCGGGCCGGGCTTCGGATGAATGCGCTCGTGGCCAAGATCAACGGCGAGCGAGCCATGCGGGGAGTGCCGCCGATCGCCATCGGGATTGGCATTCATACGGACGAAGTGATCGTGGGCAATATCGGATCGCGGCGCCGGCTCGAGTACACCGTGATCGGCGACGGCGTCAACACCGCCTCACGCCTGGAGTCCATGAACAAAGAGCTTGGTACGACGATCCTGATAAGCGACAACACGTATCAGGATGTCATGAAGGTATTCCTGTGCCGCCCGCTGCAGCGGGTCCACTTGAAGGGCAAGATCAGCGACGTGACCGCGTTCGAGGTGCTCAGCGTGATTGGCGCTGAGAACCCGGTTTGAGTCGCGCGCGCCGGCGAAGTAGCTTCGGCGCGTCCTGAAGACGCGGGCCTGAAAGGCCCGCGCCACATCGTGCCTGAAAGGACGTTAGAACTTGAAGACGACGGCCGCCGCGGCGCGGCCGTAGTCGAGCTTTTTCCCGTCGAGGCCGGGCACTGTGACCGGCAGGTTGATGAAATCGAGCACCTGGAACGAGTGGAAGTAGCGGACGTCGCCACGGATGCCAACGTGCTCGCCGAAGAAAATCATCAGGCCTCCGCCGACATCCCATCCGATTTGATTCTGGTCGCTGGTGGTCGTGCCGCCAACGGTTTCGACCGAGGTCCTGATCAACCCAGTTCCCACCAGGCCGTACGGCTGGACCGGTCCGATTTTGGGTGCCACCATGAAGTTCCCCATGAACGTCAGCACGTTCGAGGTCTGAGTCGACGTTTCACCGAAGAAGTTCTTCGTATATCCGAACTCGGCCTCGAAGCCGACGATGTTCCCGACTGCGCCCAGGGAAACACCCCAGTCGGTGCGTTTGTCCTCGCAGTTCAGGACCGCCGGGCAGCCCGAGTCACCACTGAAGTTGTAGCCGATGAATGGGCTGATGAATCCCTGTGCGTGCGCCGGTCGAGTGCCGGCGAACAGGAAAATCGCAGCGAAGAGTACGGCCAGGAACCATCGTCGCGTCGTCGAACGGTCGGACATCGTTGTGCACCTCAGTACGCGAATAACACGCGCGCGGCAGGAAAGCAATGATTGTCGAGATTAAGCTCATCCGTGACGCCCCCGTCGGTCAGCGCTCACGATAGCTCGCCAGTTCGAGCCGCGCCGACCCGAACGCCGCCGTCACATCGATGACGAGAGGCACGCGGTTGGCGTCGGTGCTGAGCCACGCCGTCATGTTCAGCGGGCCGCGCCGGTCGAGCCGATCCGTCAGCCGTGGCTCGAGCTTCCACGCCGACCTCGCCTGCCCTTCGATCGTGATCGTCTCGGCCGCGCCGATGGCGACATCCAGAATCAGTCGCCGGCCGTTGTCGTTCAGCGGAAGCGCGACGTGTGAACCTGGCTGCATCGGGAGCCCCCTGACGTAAAAGAGCGCCGTGAGCGGATCGCGCGCGGCGGCCTCGAGCGGCAGCGTCAGCGTCGTGCCACCGCTGGTCATTCGCATTTCGTGGCGGGCGGCGTCGAACGTCGTCTGGCGTTCGATGCGGCGCTTGCCATCGCTGATCACCTCGCTGTGACTGAACGGCAGCAGCCCTTCACCGACCACCGTTTCGAGCCGGACATCGGCTTCGTAGAAGCGCGACATCCACGGTTCCGTCTTCGCCAGCACCTGAAACCGGTAGCTGTCGCCGTTCTGCGGAGGCAGGACGGTGATCGTGGCGCCCGCGGCAGGCACACTCATCGGCCCGCTCGTCCACCGGATGCGGTAGGTCGCCGATTCCCCGACGAGGAACGGCGGCGGACCGGGGTCGGGCGGCACCACGCCGGTGGACGCCGTGAACTTCGCGTCGATCTCAGCCGACCACACGATCTGATAAATGTGCTGGACGCCGAAGCTGGCGCGATCCACGAGCACGTCGCGGCTATCCGGACCGATCTCCAGTGCGCCGTCGCTGACGATGAACTCGACGCCGAGCTCGTGGAGGGTCACGAGCGCCTGGGGCGACGGGAGTCGATTGACAGTGTCGAGAAGCGCCTCGAAAAACGGCGGTCGAAAGCCGCTGTAGCCGTTCACAATCGCGCGTCCATGCTCGAGCGCCTGCAGCATGCACGGCGTGTTGCCGGCGAACGGCGCGACTGGTGTGCAGACGACCGCGCCCGATCCGGGCTGATCGTGGAGCCAGCGTCCCGCCGCAGTCGTCAGCGCCGGCGGCGCCGGGAACGCGATCGCGCCGTTGCAGAACTCCAGCGTGATCAACGCGAATGCAGCCACGCTCGCGAACCGGCCGATGCGAGGCGCGCGCAACTCCAGCGCCCGAACAGCCAGTGCGGCCAGCATCGCCGCGCCCAGAATCGTCAGGACGGCAAAGCGCGCCGATGCACGGATCGCGGACATGCCGACGAGCGTCCTGTACAGCGCTGCGTAGACGGTACGGATTCCGTTCGGTCCGAGCGACAACACGAGGCCGACCACTGCAACGACCGAGTACACGATCGCGATCCGCTTCAGTCCCTTCGGCGCAGCCAGCGCGCCGCCCGCCGCAAGGAGCATCGTCGTGAAACCGAGGAACAGCGGCTGCTCCGGATTGTCCTTGAAGGGCAACGCTGCACGAGCGCCTGGCCGGAGCCAGCCGGTGCGGCCGTACACGAGATTCGTCTCAGGCGCCTGCAGATAGCTGGACCACACCGCGCTGCCGTTCGAGGCCTCGTACAGCGTCCGCCCACCACCGATGTCCCGAGCCACACGCAGGTAGGGAATCGACCACGGGGCCGCGATGAGCAGCGCCAGCGCCGCCGCGGCAAGGCCTCTCCGGAACAGGCGCCAGTCGGTCAGTCGTCCGGTCGCGACGATCAGCACCACCGCGGCGCACGCGAGGCCGATGGCCCCGATGACGCCGTAGTAGATCGAACTGATCGTCTGAAGCGCGGTCACGACGCCGAGGCCAATCGTGTCTGATCGTCGCTCGGCAGTGAACAGGCGATGGAGGAAGAAGAACGACAGCGGCAGAAAATACAGCGCCTGCAGCTGAATGTGGAGCAGGTGGGTGAAGTGATACGGCGCGAAGCCGAAGATCAGGCCCGCGACAAAAGCCGCCGCCTCGCTTCCCGCGAGAGAACGCGCGAGCACGTGCATCGCGAACGCCGACGCCGCCAGCGATCCGATCAGGAGCAGGTTGTAGCAGAAGATCAGGTCATGCGTGAGCGCGTACACCGGCCAGAGCGCCAGCGACTGGAGAAGCAGGTGATCGGAGTAGGCCAGCGTCAGAGGCGCGGGGAGAAAAATCCCCGCGTTGAAGACGCGACCGGTCAGCAGCCAGAGAGGGTGGGTCGCCAGCGTGTGCAGATCCCAGCCCAGCGTCCAGAGGTACAACGACGGGTCGCCGGTCGGATCGCTTGCGCCGAGCAGCGCATGCGGATGAAAGACGAGCGGCCAGGTGAACGCGCACGCGGCCACGAGGTAGATCAGGGCCGCGGTCGCGGTCCGGCGAATCATGGCCTCTATCTTGTGCCAGTTCGCGTATGCCTGAGTTCTCGATCCCAGCCATCCTACGGAGCACAACCGCAGGAATGCCCGTCGAGGAGGGTCAGGGCACGCCACGTATCGAAGTCGATCGCCTGGCCGTTCGCCCAGCGGAACGCCGAACGATTCACCGAGTTGAACCACGAGTTCCAGTCCGAGTTCAGGGAGCCGACGAAGGCCTGCCACGTGAACGGCGGCAAGGTCGTGGCGATCAACGCCTGGCTGGCGACATCAGCCGTGATGATGTTCGCGGTCAACGTCCAGCCGACCGATTGGACCGTCGTGCTCTGACCGGACTTGAAGTTCAGCACTGGCCGTCCCAGCGGGTTGCCAGACAGCAGAATCTGTGAATTGCCGTTGCCGTTCAGGACATTCGACGTCAGCGTCACATTCGAGGCATTCCCGCCAAGCACGCCCGCGCGGGTGTTGTTGGAGAGGATGGACCCGCGGATCTCGATCGGACCTTCGACGGCTTCGAGGAAGATGCCGTCGTTGACGTTGTTGGTTGAGGTCACCGAGTCGACCAGCACGTTGACACAGTCCGTATCCAGCCAGAAACCGTAGGTGAGGTTTCCATTCGCCTTCTGTCGCAGCACAGCCGTATCGCGAAGCAACATCAACTTCGTGCCCGACGGGTCCCAATCGGTCATACCGTTCTCCTGGCCACGCCAGTTGTTGTACGACGTCTCGCCATCCGAAATGATTGCGGAGGTCAGCTGCCAGGCTGCCACACCGGTCGATCCGTTCGAGTTGGATACCGTCTTTGTGACTGACACGTGGTCGGCAGTGGCGATGCCCAGGCCCTGATAGTTGTTCCATTCCATCGTGCACTGGTCGATCCTGACATCGGAGGCGTTCCGGATCGTCAGTGCCGCCGTCGTGCCGATCATGCTGGCGTCGTGACGGAACACCAGGCCTCGAAGGACGACATTCGATCGACCCTGCACCAGAAAGAGTCCCGCCCGAACCGCCACTTCGACGGTCGTGCTCGAGATCGACATGTTCGCAGGCAGCCTCATATAGATCGTGTGGCTGGCTTCGGAAATGTAAAACGACCCTGGTATGAGGTCCTGCTGGGTGAGCACCTGTTTGAGGCGCTGATCGTTGGCGAACACCATCTCGCGGCGTCGCATCAGGTCACTCAGTACCACGCAACAGGCCCAGCCATCGGGGTACGGCGCCAGCCCCCACGCGTACGGCCAGTCGTGACTGACCAGCCCACCGGCGTCCTCGGTTCGCCAATCGGTCCACACGTCCGACCCTTTGATGACGGCCCCGCCTGGCGTTGCCGCCTCGAACACCATCGGTGCGGACGTCGCTGCGCTGTTAGGGGGAAGCTGCACCGACTCCCGGTATGGACCGGGGGCGATCATCACTCGTACCGCGACGCCTCGTGCGTTGAAGTCCATCGCCAGCTGCGCGGCGCGGGCAATCGTCTTGAACGGTTTGTCGAGGGTCCCCGGGTTGCCGTCCGACGCCGCGGTCGCATAGTGATCGACATAGATCGTGGTCGCCACGGTGCTTTCGTCGGTTCTCGAGCCAAGCGCGCTCAGATCGAGGGTGACGGCATGCGCGACGGACCCACACACAATCAAGGTCACGAGAACGACAACCGTTCCGAGAAACCAGGCGGTGGAGCGCGAGAGTGAAGGCGTGCGAGCGTCGGTGGCCATGACGTGTTCCCCTTACTTACTCATGTCGCGAATCAAGCGCGGTCATCGTTCTTACTGTTGAATAGTGCCACGTTGTTCGTGCCTGTGCGCGATCTAATCGTCTTGTAAGACATGTCTAATTGCCTGGTCATTGGAAAGAACCGACGAGTTGTGTGCAGGCGATGACGCCAATGACGCGCGATATAAACAAACTGTGATGTCACTCTCGGTGGCCGCTGAGGTGCGACGCTGCCGTGTACCGAGTAATGGTGGCAGTGATGAGTTCTCTAATGAGACAGACCAGACAATCTCGTCTCATTCGGCGTGGGTACAGTCACAAACGTCGGCGCGAGACGCGGACGCCCGCTTCGACCCGCGTGTCGCAACACTTTCGCGCCATAGATAGAACGACCGATCACACGCTTTCGGTGTCATTCACCGCCTGCCCTACGCAATTGTTCCCCAGCTATCGAGCGATCGCCGCAGAACGCTGGCAACACCATCGACAGCGAGTGGACATCGTCTTGCACTCACCACATTCAGATGGCCGCGACGCGTCGACGCGTCGACGCGCCGAGCGTGTCATTGGATTCCCTGTCAGGCGAAGTTTTCAAGGTGTTTACAGTCGCGCAACAGCGGAGCAATCGCGCGAGAGCAGTCTTGGTGTCGCGCGACGAGGCGTCTTCGATCATCGCGCACGCATCACTGGTTCAGCCGTAGCCATGGCGCAGTCAGTTCGAGCCTTCATCGCGCGAATCACCTGGCTGTTCGACGAGGCCGTGGCCGTCGTCGTGATGCTGGTGACCTATACCGTTCTCAGCGTCGGCCGCATGCCTGGCGATATTCAGGAGTTTCTGTCGGTCCGCTTGACGGTCAGGAACCTCGGTCTTGCGCTCGTATTCCTGGCGATCTGGTATTCGTGTTTTGCCGCATGCGGCCTGTACAGCTTGGCCGTCCGGCAGCAGCCGTGGATCGTGGCGCTGCGCATTGTCGTCGCGTGCAGCATCGCGACCGCAGCGCTCTCGGCGTTCACACTCGCGAGCCGGAGCGGCGCCTTCGCCCTCGGCGTTGTGGGTTATTTCTGGGTCGCTGCAGTACTGACCGAGTTGATCGGGCGGTTCGGCATCACTGTGGGCGGTCGATATGCGGAGCAACAGACCCGCGAGTTACGACATGCGGTGATTGTCGGCAGCGGACCGATGGCACTCAAGCTGTATCACACGATTACAGCTCGACAGCTGCGCGACTACGTCATCGTCGGCTTTGTGGATTCGAGACATCCGTCCGAAATGCCGATCGAGATCCGGTCGCGGGTGATCGGGACGTTGGAGCAATTTGAATCGCTGCTGTCGCAGCAGCCGATCGATCAGGTGCTCATCGCACTGCCGGTGAAATCCAACTACGAGGCGATTCAACGCGTCATTGCCTCGTGCGAACGGGTCGGTGTCGAGCTGAAGTACTTCCCGGATCTGTTCTCGGTGTCTGTCGGACGACACGCCTTCGACGGCGGCGACGACCTGCCGGCGATGAGACTGCAGCTGGTCGTCGACGACCACCGGCTCGTCGTCAAACGATCGCTCGATGTCACTGGCGCGATATGCGGCCTGGTCCTTCTGTCACCGTTGTTACTGGCGTGTGTCGTGGCGATCAAGGTCACCAGTCCGGGCCCGGCGCTCTTCGCGCAACCGCGTTACGGCCGTAACCGACGCCTGTTCAGGATGTATAAGTTCCGGACCATGGTGCGTGATGCCGAGCATCAACAAAGCGCACTGGAGTCGCAGAACGAGGCTCACGGACCGGTCTTCAAGATCCGCCGCGACCCCAGAGTGACGCGCATCGGTCGAACCATGAGGCGTTTGTCGATCGACGAGCTCCCACAGTTGTTCAATGTGCTCCGCGGCGACATGTCGCTCGTGGGACCTCGACCTTTGCCGGTGCGCGACGTGTCGCGGTTCAGCGAAACCTGGCTGATGCGCCGCTTCAGCGTCAAGCCAGGCCTGACCTGCCTGTGGCAGGTCAACGGCCGGAGCGACGTGGACTTCGATCACTGGGTCAGGCTCGACCTCGACTACATCGACAACTGGTCGTTGGGGCTCGACCTGCGAATCCTGTTCAAGACCGTCCCGGTGGTGCTGATGGGACGAGGGGCGATGTAGCCATGGCCATGAGAGGCAATGGACCTGCTGCGGATGTTGGAGGAGAGGTTCGGATGAGGGAGATGTCGTCGGGACGACGAGGGAGCCTGTGGCTGATGACCATCGCGGTCGTCTGGGGTGCGGGTGTAGTGGAAGCGCAGACGCTGGCGGCCCAGCAGACGCCGGCGTCGCCGGCGGCACAGGAGGTCCGCTATCTGATTCGGCCAAGCGACATGCTGACGATTCGATATGTCTACTCGCCCGAATACGACTACACCGCAGTCGTTCAGCCGGATGGCTATATATCCGCTCCGATCGTTGGCGAACTGAGGGTCGGCGGCCTTTCACTCGCCCAGGTCCGAACCGCCATCGTCACCGCGGCAGGCCGCAGGCTGCGCGAACCCGACGTCTTCGTCGATTTGAAGGAATTCGACAAGCCTCACTTCGTCGTGGGAGGGGAAGTCGGTGCGCCGGGGCGATTCGAGTTGCGCGAACGAACGTCCGTGATGGAGGCGATTGCCATTGCGGGCGGCCTCAAGCCGAGCTCGCTTCATTCGCAGGTGCTTCTATTCAGGCGGCACGACCAGGAGCACGCGGAGGCGACGCTCGTGGACGTAAAAGACCTGATGACGGGCGCGAACCGGATTGGCGATCTGGAGCTTCAGGCAGGCGACATGATCGTGGTGCCACAGAACCGGATTAGTAAGGTCGAACGGATCATCAAATGGGTCAGCATCGGCGTCTATTTCAATCCGTTGAATCCTTTGAACCACCCGCAATGAATCGTGACGAGCTGGACTATATGACGCGTATGACCAATGACGGGTGCATGAAACGAGCAGTCAGGCCATGACGCACGTCCTGGTGGCTTTGATCCGTCAACGAGTGCCAATGGCCGTCGTATTTCTGGCCATTGTCGGTGTTACGTCGGCTGTTACTCTGGCCTTACCCAAGAAGTATGAAGCCCAGATGAAAGTGCTCGTGAAGCACGAGCGGCCAGAGGCCGTCGTGAGCCCAGGGACAAACAACGCGGTGATGCGAGGCGAAGTCACTGAAGAGGAGTTGAACTCGGAAATCGAACTGCTGACCAGTTCGGAGGTGCTTCGTGCGGTGGCCACGCGCAATCGTATGAATGACGTGGCGAGTGATGACGACCGTTCGCGAGGGGAAACGACCGAGCGTGCGGTCCGTCAGCTTCGCAGCGACCTCAGCATTACCGCGGTCCGTAAAGCCGACATCATCCAGATCGAATACGCCTCAAAGGATCCCGACCGGACCGTCGCCGTGCTCAAGACGCTCTCGGACCTCTATCTCGAGAAACATCTTCAGGCGCACAGCACCGCCGGCGCTCAGGACTTTTTCAAGGCCCAGGCGACGGCGTATCAGCAGCAGCTGGAGGCCAGCCAGGACCGGCTGACCGAACTGCGGCAGCGCGACAACGTGGTCATGTTGCCGGAGCAGAAGGAGCTGATGATCCGCCGGGTCATGGATACCGAGAACGCGCTGAACGAGGCTCGGACCGGGCTGTCTGAATCGATCGTCCACGTGCGGACGCTGAACGACCAGCTGCGCTCGCTGAAACCGCGGATCGTGACTCAAAGCCGGGTATTGCCCAATCAGTATCTGGTCGAGCGACTCAACACGATGCTCGCGGAGTTGAACAACCAGCGGACGGCGCTGCTGGCGAAGTTTCGGGCCGACGACCGACTGGTCATCAGCCTGGACGATCAGATCCGCGACACCAACGACGCGCTGGCGCGTGCCAAGGCAGCGACAGCGGTCGAGGAGACCACCGACGTCGATCCGCTGAGACAGAGTCTGACCGGCGAGCTCGCCAAGGCAGAGCTCAATGAGGCCGGCCTGCAGGCGCGTTGCACCGCCCTCGCCGCGGATCTTGCGACGTGGAAGGCGAGGCTCCATCAGCTGGATGGCGCCACCGTCTCGCACGAGAACCTCGACCGTGAAGTCAAACTCGCCGAGGAAAAGCTGGACGTCTACGTCAAGAAACAGGAAGAAGCGCGGATTGCGGAAGCCCTCGACCATCAGAAGTTCGCCAACGTCAGTCTGATCGAGGTGCCGGTACGCCCCTATCTGCCCACCAAGCCAAACGTGCCGGTGAATCTCGCCTTGGGATTCTTCGTCGCCTGCTTCGCTGCGTTGGGAACCGCTTTCGCTCTCGAGTTGAACCGCACGACCTTCGACTCCGAAGAAGAACTCGAGTCCGCACTGGCCCTCCCAGTGCTCGCCACGATGTGTCCGAAGGGAGCCTGAATCGACGTGAGCACCGCCAACACCGTCATCGCCAAGCTGGCCAGGGCCGGGATCGCAGCCGATTCAGCGACCGCGCCCAGGGTCGAGGGCCTGGCCACCCTCGAGGTCACGCGCGGCGCCGACCTGATCGCGCGGTTCGTCGGTCCAGACACGCCTCCGCGCGTGGTCGCGTTCGTGTCGGTGGCCGCGAAGGATGTGGTCGCCAGCACCGTCTCGTGGCTGGCCGATGAAGTCGAGCGAACCACCGGCACGCGCTGTCTCACTACCACCGCGGCGGAGTTCGTCGATGTGGCGGAGCCCGTCCGCGTCGTCAGCGGGCAGGGAGCACGGCATCCACGTTTGTTCGAACCACCCCAGGAATCCGATTTCGTGCTGGTCGACGCGAGCGCGCTTCCACTCGATGGCGAACTGCTGGGACTGGCTCGGAGAGTCGATTCCGTGGTCATCGTGGTCGAAGCGGGCAGGACCCGCAGGAAGGATCTGGCGCAAACCGTCTCGGCGCTGAAAGCGGTCGGCGGTCAGGTCGCAGGATTCGTCCTGTATCGGCGCAAGCCAATGCTGCCGCGGTGGCTCGACCGATGGATTGGATAGTGGTTCATTGCGGATGCGGGTGACAGCGATGGAACGCATGAACATTCTGGGTGTGCAAGTATCGGCCACGAACATGCCCGATGCGGTGGCGCAGATCAGAACCTGGGTCGTGAGCCGGACGCGGACGTACGTGTGCGTGACCGGCGTCCATGGCGTCATGGAGTGCCAGAACGATCGTCGCCTGCGCGACATTCACAATGGCGCAGGCATGGTCACCCCCGATGGAATGCCGTTGGTGTATGTCAGCCGCATGGGCGGCCACGCCGAGACGATGAGGGTGTACGGACCGGACTTGATGGCGGCGATCTGCATGGAATCGATGGCGACCGGTTTCAGGCACTTCTTCTACGGCGCCACGCCAGCGACACTCGCCAAACTGTCGTCCCGCGTCAGCGAGCGATTTCCAGGCATCCGCATCGCCGGCACATACGCGCCGCCTTTCCGCCCGCTCACGGCCGATGAGCGGTCCGAGGTGGCCACCCGGATCAACGAGTCGTCGCCCGACATCGTGTGGGTGGGCCTGAGTACGCCAAAGCAGGAACTCTGGATGGCCGACTTCAGAGAGCGGTTGAACGCACCGGTGTTGATTGGGGTTGGTGCTGCGTTCGACTTCCACGCCGGCACCGTGAGGCAGGCGCCGCGCTGGATGCAGCCACTCTGTCTCGAGTGGCTGTTCCGCCTGATGATGGAGCCCAGACGGTTGTGGAAGCGCTATCTGGTGAACAACCCGAGATTTCTCGTGTCGCTGTCGTGTCAGGCGCTGGGACTGAGGGAGTACGAGGCGGAGCCTCACGCGTGAACGGCCACGACTCGGGCCGTGAGACACGCCAGGATGTCATCATCTGACGAGGAGACAATCATGAAACGAGTGCTGGTATGTGGGGCGGGAGGATTCATCGGGAGTCATCTCGTCAAGCGCCTGAAAGCGGAAGGCTTCTGGGTGCGAGGGGTGGACCTGAAACTGCCGGATTTCTCGAAGACCGCGGCCGACGAATTCCTGGTCGGCGACCTCCGCGAGCCACGCTTCGTCCACGAAGCGGTGGACTCCGTCACCGAGGTGTACCAACTTGCGGCTGACATGGGCGGCGCCGGTTATATCTTCACCGGCGAACACGACGCGGCGGTCATGCACAACTCGGCCACCATCAACCTCAACGTGCTGAATTCGGGCACGCAGGCCGGTGTCAAGCGCTTCTTCTACTCGTCGTCGGCATGCATTTACCCCGAACGCAACCAGATGGATCCGGACAATCCCGATTGCTCGGAGGAATCGGCTTACCCGGCGGCGCCCGACAGCGAGTATGGGTGGGAGAAGCTTTTCAGCGAACGTCTCTACCTTGCCTTCATGCGCAATTATGGCGTGCAGGTTCGCATCGCGCGGTTTCATAACATTTTCGGTCCTGAAGGGACATGGCAGGGCGGCAAGGAAAAAGCGCCGGCCGCGCTGTGCCGGAAAATCGCGGAGGCCGACCCAGGCGGCGCGATCGAGATCTGGGGCGATGGCCAGCAGACGCGTTCGTTTCTCTACATCGACGAGTGCCTCGACGGGGTGCGGAAGCTGATGGACTCCGAGGTCACCGGGCCACTGAATATCGGCTCGGAGGAGATGGTCACCATCAACGAACTCGCGGCGACCATCATGGAGATCGCCGGCACGCCTCTCCGCATCCGGAACATTCCGGGTCCCACCGGCGTGCGCGGACGACGATCCGACAACCGGATGATCAAGGAGCAACTCGGCTGGGCGCCGTCGACACCGTTGCGCGTGGGTCTGGAGAAGACGTTCTCGTGGATTTCGAGCCAGGTGCGCGCACGCACGGCCGCACCGGCCCTGAACGCGCGATCGTGACCGATAGGGCAGACGCCTCGGCGGGCCGGCGGCTCTGGGCATGGGTCGATCAGGCGCTGGTCAGCCTGGGAAATTTCCTGACCTACCTCCTGATCGCGCGCGCGCTGGCGCCGGCCGAGTTCGGGATCTACGCGCTCGTGTTTGCGACCGTCCTGGTACTCAACACCTTCCATGCGGCGCTCATCACGTTCGTGCTCTCGATTCGCGGTCCGGCGCTCGACGCTGACCGGTTGGGCGAGCTGACGTCCACGGCGCTGCTGGCGACGACGGCCCTGCTGGTGGTGCTGTCGGTCGTGGCGTGCGTTGCCGCGTGGCTGGCGGGACGCCCGTCGCTGATGCCCTTCGTGGTCGTGGCGCTGGCGTGCTGGGAACTGCAGGAGACCACTCGGGCGGCATTCTTTGCGCACTTCCGCCAGCGCGACGCGTTGCCGGGCGACATCGTCAGTTACCTGGGACAGGCGGCGCTGCTGTTCGTGTTGTCGCGAACTGGCCATCTGTCGGCGGCGACGGCGTTTCTCGTGATCGGTCTGACGTCGGCCATCGCGCTCTGTCTTCAGATGTGGCAGTTGGATCTGTCGCTGCCGAAGGCCGGCGGTCTGAAGCCGTTCATTCGCGAAGCGATGACGTTCGGCGCGTGGGGCGTGCCGGCGCGGATCGGCACGTTCTTCAGCATGCAGGCGTTTCCATGGGTGCTCTTCTACACGCACGGTGCGACCGCCGCCGCCGTGTTTCAGGTGCTCAGCTCCGCCGTCGCGTTCAGTAATCCGGTCATGATCGGCACCGGGAACCTGGTGACCGCGACCATTGCCGCCGACCGTGGACCGCAGCGGTTCAGTCAGGCGCTGCGTCACGCGTGCCACGGCTGGGCCCTCGTGATGCCGCTGTTCGCGCTGGTCGTGATCTATCCAACCGTCACGTTGCGAGTCCTCTACGGCTCGGCTTCGTACTACGCTCAGTATTCCGGCTTCATGTGGTTGATGGTTGCCGCGTATGCCTGCGAAGCCGTTGCGATGCAGGCCGCCGCCGTGATCGGAGGCCTCGGCGACACGCGGGGACTCTTCATGATGCAGAGCACCGGCCTGGCGATCGCGCTGGTGCTGGGATTGCCGCTCGCCGCGTACGGTGGACTGGGCGCCGCCCTCGCGGGATTCGTGGCCGTGCAACTGGGCCGGGTGGCGTATGGACTGCTGGCGATGGCGAAAATCTGGCCCCGTGCCGACGTGGACGCCGTGTTGCCGCTCGCCGAGGGAGCGCGATGACCGTGACCTCCGGCCGGACCTCGATGCTGTTGCCGCGCTGGTCGAGCCGCGATCGCGACGCCTGGTGCGCGGCTGGAGCGATGGCCGCCTACGTCATCTCGGCGATCAAGTTCGTCAATCGCGATCCGTTGAGCACGTCCACCGGTATTCAGGGCTTCGTCGAGATCGGCGCTGTCGCCGTGGCCGCCCTGCTGGCAGCCGTGCCGCTGGTTGCTCGGCGCGAGTGGCCCCGACTCACGCCTCCAACGATCTGGTTCGGTGTGTTCGCGGCACTGGCGCTGCTATCGTCCGCCTTCTCGTACTGGCCGATGCTCAGCTTGATCAAAGGCGGGATGCTCGTCGTCATCCTTTTCATCGCCGCCGCCCTCTGCACGTCGAGACCGCCGGCCGAGGTTCTCGGTTATTTCTACTGGTCGGCCTGGCTCATCATCATCATCGGCGTGTGCCTGAAGTTCGGATCCCGCGAGCCGCTCTTCGACATGGACGAGTATTCCGGCCGCATTCGCTTCACCGTCTTCGCGCTGCACTGGGGTTCGCTCGCCGACCTGTCGGCGTTGACGATTCTCGTCGGGCGGCTGATGCCACGCCGTCCCCACTGGTCGTGCCAGGCGATGCTCGCCGTCATCAATGTGGCCACCTGCGCGCGATGGAGTTCGGCCTCGCTCTTTCTCGTGCTGCTGGTCTCGACGCTGTGGCAGTCGCGGGTAAGCCTGAAAGTACTGTCGCTCGCGGCCTTCGGTGTCGCGACGGCAGCGCTGATCGCATGGATTGTGGTGGCGTTCGACATTCCCGTCGGCAGGGTTCCATTCGAGCGCTTCTACGGCGACAAAGTGACGCTCGACGAGATCGCCACACTCAACGGACGCACCGGCGTCTGGGTCGAGAGCGAGTCGATGATTCCCGGCACGATCGTATTCGGTTACGGAGTCGAAGGGGCCCGAGCCGCGATCCTGCGCGAGTTCGAGTGGGCGGGCCACGCGCACAACGCCTATCTGGAGGTGCTCTTTGCCGGCGGCCTGCCGGGCCTGATGGCGTTTCTTCTCGGCTGGGGGATGGCGGTGGTCCGCACCATTCGGACCGACACGCCGACCAGGCCGATCGCGATCGGCTTGCATCTTTACATGTTCACGTGCGGACTGACCGATCCGAATATGACCCTGCTGCAGTTTCTGCCGGTATTGCTGATCGTCTGTACCGATGCCGGCAACCGCGTCCTGATACCGGAGCTGTTGCCGAACATGGTGAGCCCGGCGATGGCTGTGCGGCGGCACTCGGCTCTGGTCACGGTGCATTCGTGATGAGGGTGCGCCCATGAGAATCGTGTCGGTCAATCACGTCTCCGACGTGTACGGGGCGAGCCGATGCCTCGAGCGCCTCGCCGCCCGCATGGTGCGCGACGGCCACGACGTGCTGGTCGTGGTGCCGCGCGCCGGCGCGCTCAAGGATGCGCTCGAACGGCTGGGCGTCACCGTCCACTTGCACCCGATGCTGACGATCGTGGACCGCAACACGACCGGCACGATGCGCGCACGTCTGCGGATGCTGGTGACGTTTCCACTGTCGGTGGCGTGGCTGACGTGGACGATCGCGAGGTTCCGGGCCGACGTCGTGCATACCAACGGCGGCGTCGCCGTGTCGCCGGCAGTCGCGGCCACACTCCTGCGAAAACCCCATGTGTGGCACGTGCGCGAGTTCTTCGTCGAATTTCCGAGGCTCTGGTCCCGCTACGAGCGACTCATGTTCCGCCTGTCGGATGCCATCGTCGCGGTGTCCGTCGCGGTGCGCAACCAGTTCAGTCCGGCCATCCGAAGCAAAGTGTGGGTCGTCTACGACGGGTTGCCACGCGCGGAATTCGATCGGACAGTCGTCGAGACCGACAGCCGCCGTTTGCGATCGACCTTCGGACTGGACCGCGGTCCTTCGGCCTGTGTCGTGGGAAGGCTGAAGTGGAAGCGAAAAGGCCAGGAAGTGTTCATTCGCGCCGCCGCGCTGTTGAAAGCCAAGTACCCGCAGGCGAGATACCTGGTCGTCGGCAGTGCGGCGCCCGGAAGCGAGGAGCACCTCGAGCGTTTTCGCGCGCTGGCCCGGGAGCTTGGCGTGGCTGACGAAGTGATGTTTACCGGTGACATCAATGACGTTCGTCCCGTCTATGCCGCGGTCGATGTATCGGTCGCGCCATCGGTCGATCCCGAACCGTTCGGCTGCATCGTCGTCGAGTCGATGGCAATGGGCACGCCCGTCGTCGGCAGCAATGCTGCCGGCATCGCGGAGCAGATTGTGGATGGTGAGACCGGGCTGCTGTGCACGCCAGGCGACGAGCGGTCGCTCGCCGCGGCCATGGATCGATTGTTTGCCGACGAAGCCGTTCGCCGTGAGGTCGCGCGAAACGCTTACCGTCGTTTTCTTTCTGATTTCGAGATGGAGCAGAGCTATCGCGCCTATATGAACGTCTTCGATGCCGCGCGTCTCGGCCGGCCGACGTTGCACCGCAGTCCCGACGGAGCGATTGCAAAATGAAAGTGCTGCTCGTCAGCCACGCGTTCAGCCCGGACCGGGGATCAGAGCCGGGACTGGGATGGAACTGGGCGTGGTACCTGTCGCGAGATCACGAGATCTGGGCGCTGGTGCATCCCGAATTCCGAGCGGATGTTGATGCCTGGCTGGCCGCCCGGCCGCCCAACCCGAATCTCCACATCGTCTGGCTGAAAGCGACGTCGTGGGATCCGACCAAAGGACAGGCCGGCGTGCAATGGCACTACCTCCGATGGCTGAGGCAGGCGGAGCAGGTCGGTCGCTCGCTGCATACCGCCATCCACTTCGATCTCGTTCACCACGTCAGCCTGAATACCATCAGCGCGCCGGTGGGCTGGTGGAAACTTGGAATCCCGTTCGTGTGGGGCCCCGTCGGCGGCGCGCAGCGATGTCCGGGCGACTTACTGGGCCTGTTCGAAGGGGGACAGTGGCGCGAGTGGATGCGCTCTCTGCGGCTGTTCGCACTCAAGCGCTATCCGCCGTTTCGCGCCACCGTCGCCAGAAGCGCAGCGGTGCTCGCCAGCAATCGCGAGACCATTCAGTTTTTGGAATCGGCGGGAGCGGCCAACGTGCCGTTGTTCTGGGACAGCGGTGTGGTCGACGATGCGTTGCCTGAGCGCCCGGTCGATCGACCGCAACCGAAGATCGTCCGCGTGCTCTGGGCCAGCCGGTTTCTGCGGCGAAAGGCGCTCCCGCTGGCGCTCGAGGCAATCGCACTCGGCGGCGCTGAGGTGCCGCTGAAACTCGTGATCGCCGGCGGCGGCGCCGAGGCCGACCGCTGGCGAACGCTGGCCTCGTCATTGAAGCTGGGCGAGCGTGTCGAGTTTCTCGGCGAGCTGAGCTCGTCCAGAATGCGCGACGAATTTCGCAAGGCGGACGTCTTTCTCTTCACCAGCGTGCGTGACAGCTGCGCCAGTGTCGTGCTCGAGGCGATGACCTATGGCCTGCCGGTCGTCACTCTGAATATCCACGGCGTCGGCGCCTACATGCCGGATGCCGCCGGCATCAAGGTGACAGCCGCATCGAGGCCCGCGACGGCGCGTGCGCTGGCGGCCGCGCTCGACACGCTGGCGGCGGATCCGGCACTGCGCAATCGCATGGGGAGCGCGGGCTGGCAGTACTCCTCGACGCAGCTGTGGAGCAAGCGGGCAGAGCAGATGAGCCATCTTTATGTCCGGCTGGCCTCGACCCATCGCCGCGGGTCGGTGGCGAACGTCGATCAAGGTGTCGCCGTCCTTGGCTGACGACATGCGAAGTTCGGGCGGGACACGACTGCCGGCGCTGGATTCGCTGCGCGGTGTAGCCGCGTTGAGCGTGGTCTTCTGCCATGTCCTGTGGCTCTACCGGCCCAATTCGCTGAGAGTGTCGGCGCCGCACGGGCGAACGCTACCGCAGCTGCTGTCGTGGATCGTCCAGCTGCCGGGGACATTCCTCGTCGAGATCTCGCCGTTGCATCTCGCCACCAGCGGGCACGAAGCGGTCATCCTGTTCTATCTGGTCAGCGGCTGTGTGCTCTATCTTTCATACGAACGGCCGGCGGAACATGCCTATCGCAACTTTCTCGTCAGACGCGGGTGCCGGCTCTATGTCCCCTATCTGGTCGCGCTCGGCGTGGCGGTCGGACTGAACGCGACCGTCTCCACCGGTCATCTCGCGGGGATGAACGACTGGATCAATCACACCTGGCTGCTGCCGATCGATCGCGGCGCGGTATTCGGGCACGTGATGCTGGTCGGTAATTTCAACACCGATCTCTTCCTGATGCCGTGCTGGACGCTGGTCCACGAGATGCGCATCGCGTTCGTGTTTCCAGCACTCGCGATGCTCGTGGCCTCACGCAGCCGGTGGATGGCGCCAATCGGGATTCTCCTGTCCGTGACAGGCATCGTGCTCGACGCCCGGTATGGCGTACGCAGCAATGCCTTCATCACATTGCACTACGCCGCGCTGTTTCTGGTCGGTGCGTGGCTGGCGCGCGAGCGAGCGCAGTGCGTGCGGTTCTGCAACACGCTGACCCGGCGCCGGTGGGCCGTTCTGTTCGTGACGTCTCTCCTTCTCTATGGTTACGGACGCATGATCGCGTTGATCCCGTCGGTGCCGACCAGTGTGGCCGACGTCCCGATCGCTCTCGGCGCGGCATTCCTCGTCGCCTGGGCGATGACCAACCCGAAGGCGCTCGACGCGGCGCCGGTTCAATGGCTCGGCCGTGTCTGTTACGGGCTGTATCTGCTTCACCTCTCGTTCATGCTCGCAGCCATGTATCTGCTTCGCGGCGTGATGCCGTTGTGGCTGATCCTGCCAATGGCGATCGCGGCGTCGCTGGCCGCCGCGGAACTATTTCGACGCGTCGTCGAAACGCCTGCCATCCGCTTCGGTCGGAGGATCACCGCCTCCGATCGGGCGCCGGATGCCGGTGTCGGCTTTGGCAGCAGCGGCGCCCGAACGCGCGGCATCGCGCGGCCACTGGAGGCGCGTGCGCCAACGCTGCAGCGGAGGGTGTCGTGATGAGCGAGTCTGGAATCGCCGAAGCCTACGCTCAGATTCGGCCCGCCGGCGGCGACACGGCCACCTCGCTCAATCTGGAGAAGCGTCTTCGCGTGATTACCCGGCACGCGCCCCTCGATCAGGGCCAGGTGCTCGACTGCGGCTGCGGCGCCGGCGAGTACGTCCGCGCTCTCAGGCGTCGTGGCGCCGACGTCTGGGGCATCGAGTTCTCGCTCGAGAAGCTGAAGACCTCACGCCGCGACGTGGCAGGGCGGTTGACGCAAGGGGACCTCGGATCGATGGCCATCCGTGACTCGACCATCGACACCGTGCTGCTGAACGAGGTGCTCGAGCACGTGCCTGACGATCGTCAGGTGCTTGGCGAAGTCTACCGTGTGCTTCGACCCGGCGGCACGCTGGTGATGTTTTCACCGAATCGGCGATATCCGTTCGAGACGCACGGCGTCAGCCTCAAACGATCGGGGCGGCGAGTCCCGCACTACATCCCCTTCGTGCCATATCTTCCTCTCGGGATCGCATCGCGCGTGCTCGAATTCTGGGCGCGGAATTACTGGCCGGGCGAGTTGCGGCGGCTTGTCCTCGACGCCGGGTTCACCGTGGCGCCTGCCGACTACGTGTGGCAGACGTTCGAAGGCATCTCGAGCAATCAGCCAAAGGTGGTGGGACACCTTGCGCCGTTCCTGCGGGTGATCGCGAATGTGCTCGAGCGAGTGCCGTTCGTCCGCTCCTTCGGCGCCTCCCAGGTGATCGTCGCGAGGAAGCCGACGCAAGGTCGCCTGCCAACCGCATCGCCGGCGGCAGAGGCCATTCCGGAAACCAGCAGGAAGACTGACGTGAAGGTGCTGAACCTCGGCTGCGGCGTCAAGACCAGCAGCGATCCGCGAGTCGTCAACCTGGATTGGTCGATGTATCTCGTGATCAAGTCCAATCGCGTGTTGTCCTGGCTCAGCCGCTACTTCCTGAGCGACGTGCGGCTCGCGCGACTCAAACAGTTGCCGGACTCTATCGTGGTCCACGATCTCAGGAAGGGCATCCCGTTCGATGCCGAATCAGTCGATGCGGTCTATCACTCACATTTTCTCGAGCATCTCGATCGACCCAACGCTCGACTGTTTCTGTCGGAGGTGCACCGGGTCCTGAGACCGGGCGGAATCCAGCGCATTGTCGTGCCCGATCTGGAAAGACTGTGCGCCGACTATCTGACGCACTTGCGGATGTCGCTGGCCGACGCACGGGAGGCAGAGTCCCATGACGATTTCGTTGCCGGCATCATCGAGCAGGCGGTCCGTCGCGAAAGCGTCGGCGCCACCGAGCAAAGTCCGGTACGACGCGTCATCGATCGGATGATTCTCGGAGACGCACGCAAGCGCGGCGAGACCCATCAGTGGATGTACGACCGCGTCAATCTCCCAAGCCTCCTGAAGTCGGTGGGCTATCGCTCGGTGAACATCGAGCGGTACGACACGAGCAGTATCCCTGAGTGGAATCGCTTCGGCCTTGATCGCGACGAACAGGGCGGCGAGTACAAGACTGAATCGCTGTATGTAGAGGCGATCAAGTAGAGCCCGCTTCACTCTCTTGGTTGTCACACATCCTGGCTCGTAGTGGCTGTTTCATGGCGAGGGTGTGAACTCGCCGCGCTCATCGCCGCGAGAAAGACGATCAACGCCGGAAGGCGGAGAGGGGGCATCGGCAAGAGCCTCCGGTAGAACCGTCTAGTGCCTTCCGGCTAGTGCAACCGGGGGAAGTCGCACTTAAAATGTTCCATGACCGATTGTTCTCAGATCAGCTCCTCGCTCACCTCGTCTTTGAATCTTTCGCAGCCGCCGGTGGCGATGATGCTCACCGACGCGCTTCCGACCGGCGTGGCCATGTGGAGCGGCGCCGCGCCGGCGGGCTGCCGCTTCTGGCAGGAAGCCACGCATCGCACGTTCGCGACCGTTGCGCGTGACCACGATTTGTGCGCGATCGGCATCCACACCCATAACCTCGAAGGCACCGACTCGACCAGCGCCGAACTGGGAGTGGTGCTGAAGGTGTTTGCCGACCTGACTTACGTCCGGGCCGAGGACGTCGCCCGGATTCCGGTGTTGAGCCGCCGGCCGACATTCGTGGTGTACGGTCCGCTCGCCGAGGCGCCGGCGGCGCCGGACGTGGTGCTGCTCTTCGTCCAGGCGAGCCAGACGCTGGTGTTATCCGAGGCGGCGCAACAGATCGACGGCGGCGCCACGCCCGCGCTCGGACGCCCGGCCTGCGCGATCGTTCCGCAGGCGGCGAATTCCGGCAACGCCGCGCTCAGTCTGGGATGCTGCGGCGCGCGGGCGTATCTGGATGTGATGACTGACGACATCGCGATGTTCGCGATTCCCGGCCCCAAGCTGCAGGCGTTCGCCGCACGCATCGAAGCGCTCGCGAAGGCCAACGGCATCCTGACGCGTTTCCACGCCGTCAGAAAGCAGCAGGTCGCCTCGGGCGCGAAGCCGACGGTGTCCGATTCGTTGGCCGCAATGGAAGCATAGAGCCGGCGTCCTTCGCCCAGTCTGGGTGCACGGACTGGCGTGCCCGTCCGACCACGAGCTGATCGTCGCCGAAATTATTACGGATTGATTTGCTTGAGCGGGGCCTTGCCGACGTCGGTCAGGAAGTAGGAGAGGAACCGCGCCATGCGCTCGAGACCCGGCGTCGAGATCACGTCGAGCACTTCACCGGTGGTGTGATAGAGCGGCGGCGCCTGTATGATCGTCACCTTCGCGCCGTTGATGCCCATCAGGCCGCCGGTCTCGCCGCTGCCCATGGTGGATTTTTCCGACACGAAGTTCACGCCGTAGCGCTGCACGCCCTGCCGCACCAGGCTGTCGAGATAAGGCGAGCCGTTGCTGATGCCGCCGTACGCCGGCGCCTCGCCCGAATCGGCGATCGACTGTCGATAGCCGTCAGACGATGTGGTCCGCGCCAGCGAGAAATTGCGCTGGGCGACGTGTTCGATGTTCATGCCGAGAATCGCCCGCCTCACCAGATCGGGATTGGTGCGGTTGAAGTTGGTCAGGCCGTTCAGGCCCGGGCTGTGGTGGCCGGCGCTGGCGATGAACACCAGTGTCCGGCCCGGCTTGTTCTCCGGTTTGGCGAAATGCCGGCTCAGCGCGATCATCACGGCGAGACCGCCGGCGTTGTCGCCGGCGCCGTCGAACCACGAATCGACGTGCGAGTCGATGATCAGGATCTCGTTCGGGTTGGTTCCGGGAATCGTCGCCACCGCGTTCTCCGCCGTCAGGTGGGTCTTGTTTTCTGCGGTCAAGGAGATCCGCGCCCACACCTGCTGATGCTGTTCCGCGGCCCGGTTGAGCACGTTCTCGATGAACGCACCGTCGTGGCCGCCGAAGTTGAAGCAGGGATTGCCGCAGTTGCTGTAGTCGTGCGACAGCTCGTTGCCGGGTAGACGCACCAGGTTGAAGACTCCGGCGGCGCCGTGGCGCAGCAGCTCGCGCGAATGGTCCGCTACCGCGCCCCGCTCGAACAGCATGTGACCCTGGGGCACCACGAGCTGCACCGCGATCTTGCCCTTGACGTCGACGTGCTCGAGCACGGCGGGGCTGCCGTCGCCGACGTAGACCAGCGGCGCTTCCATCCTGCCGTCGGCAATCATCGAGGGCGTCACCGGCATCGCCGACGTCATCACGACATCGCCGCTGTCGGGTCCGAAGGCCTTATCCCCCAGCAGCCGGACTTCCCACGACAAGGGAAACCAGAAAGTCGAGTTTGGCTCCTGCGCGATCGGCTGGACTTTGACGTCGGTGATGCCGGCGGCGCGCCACTGCGACGCGACGTATTCGACCGTCTTGATGCTCGACGGCAGACCCGAAATCCGTCCCCACAGTTGTCCCGATCCGACTTCGTGCGTCGTCCGGCTCTCGGTCGCGAACCCGACGATGGCGTCGAGATCCTTACGGATGGCGGCGCCTGCGAATTCCGGCGACGCCGCCTCGCTGTGAGGCATGACGAAGGGTACCGGTGCTCGGGTGCCGACAATGACGGCCGGTTCCTTGCCGAACGGCGGCGGCAGCGGGACGCCGAACCATGGGGCAGGCGCCGCAGACAGGCCTCGTCCGCCGCGGCCGGCGCCGCTTTGGACCTGGGCGAGTGTCACGCCGCCGAGTGCACCGAGGATCGCCACTGCCAGCGCCGCGCGAAATGGGTAAACCGAGCTCATCCGTGGATTATACGGCGGGCCCGTCGGCACTTCACCTCCGTATATGCGTCTCTCCGACGCGTAATGTGTCGGTCCGCCGTTTGCGCGAACCCGTCGCCGCCGCTATAGTGCAGACGCGTCGTGGTAGTGTCCGGCTTCAGCCGGACCAATCAAGGCATCCAGGAACGAACCAGCCGTCGCGGCAGCCACTGCCCGGCGGCTTTTGCATGTCTGCACATTCATGCGGAGCGCCGGAGGCGCGCCTGCAAAGGAGCCGCTCGTGAGCGACAAGACGGAACGACATCCGATTGCGCAGAAGACCGTTCGTTACGCCGCGTCGGGCAGCGACGCGGTGACCGTTCGTGCGGACGTGCCCTACAAGGGCGACGACCCGGCGCTGACGCTGGACGTCTATATCCCGCCGGGGATAGGCGGTGGTGCGCCGCCTCCGGCAGTCGTCATCGTATCCGGCTATCGAGACGTCGGGGTGACGCTGCGCCTCGGCTGTCAATTCAAGGAGATGGGCATGAGCGCGTCATGGGCGCGACTGGTGGCCGCGTCCGGCATGGCGGCGATCACCTACACCACGCGCGATCCGGCGGCGGATGTGGGAACGGTCATTCAATACATCCGCCAGCACGCGGCATCACTGGGTGTCGAAGACCGCATCGGCCTCTTCGCCGCATCGGCGAACGTCGTCGTGGCATTGTCCGCGCTGATGGGCGATGACGCGGACCTCACATGCGCGGCGCTGCTCTATGGATTCACGCTCGATGGGGATGGCTCGACGGTTGTCGCCGACGCGGCGCAAACGTACGGTTTCGTCAACGCGTGTGCAGGGCGATCGGTGGACGATTTGGCTAACACCCCGTTGTGCATCGTCAGGGCGGGCCAGGACCAGTTTCCCGGCCTGAACCAGGGGCTCGACCGCTTCGTGTCGCAGGCGCTGCGACGGAATCTGCCGGTGACCGTCGTCAACTACGCTACTGGCGCACACGGGTTCGATCTCGATGACGACAGCGACAGTTCGCGCGACGTCGTCAGGCAGGTCATCGCGTTCCTGCGATTCCAGCTGCTCAGATCGTGACTCGCTGATTATTTCGTGCGAGGCCCTGGCGTGTGCTTATCATGAGCAGGCTATGAGTCACACAATCCACGACATCGGCGTCGCGCGGCATATTGGACCGTACAGTGACGCGATCGAAGTCGGGCCAGGCACGAGGTGGCTGTTCACGGCGGGAACGCCGGGCATGTCGGAGAACGGTGAGGTGCCGCGGGACATCGAGGCGCAGTCGCGGCTGGCGTGGCAGAACGTGCTGAAGGTTCTCGACTCCGCCGGCATGACGGTCGCCGATCTCGTCAAGGTCACGACATCGCTGACGAAGGCGGACAACCGCCCGGCCTACGTGAAAGTCCGGTCGGAGTTTCTTGGCGCGGCCCGGCCCGCGTTCATGCTTCAGATCGTGGACGAACTCATCCGGCCGGAAATCCTGGTCGAGATCGAAATCATCGCCGCCAGGAAGTAGCGCGTCTCGTTGCGTCGATCCTGGCAATCCTCGTCGTGGGTCAGACGGCCTTCAGTTCTTGAGAAACGTCATCGCCTCGACCAGGACGTCCGGCGGCATCTCGTGCCGGCCCTCGAACTCGCGGAAGGTGACGTCGTAGCCCATCGATCGCAGCCGGGGCACGATGACGCGGCTGCACTGATCGATCGGCAGGATCTGATCGCTGGTGCCGTGCGACACGAAGAACTTCGGGTGGCCGTGCGGTGTGGCACTGACGACAAATCCCGGTGAGCAGGCGACCACCCGGGGGAAGAGATCACCGTTGGCGAGGCCGAGCGACAGCGCGTACGACGCGCCGTCCGAGAACCCGCCGATGGACACACGGGCCGGATCGACCAGGACGCGGCTGAACACGTGCGTCAGCACTCGATTCAGGTGCTCAACGTCCTCGGCGAATGTGCCGCGGATCGCGTCCCACGACGTGGCGCGCGAATCCGGTGCGACCACGACGATGCCGGCCTGATCGGCGGTGGGCCCGATGCGCTGAAGCATGCGGGCGCCGTTCTGTGTGGCGCCGTGAAGGAACAGCAGCAGCGGCAGCGGGCCTGGGGAGGGCGAGCTCGGCATCTGGACGACACCGTCACGCTCGCCGCCGAGTCCCAGTGGCCCGGATTTCAACGACGTGGTGACGTTGTTCAGCGGCCGCGCATCGAGTCGGCCGTCGCCCGCGGGTGCGGATCCGCCGAGCGCCTCGCACGCTTCCGCGGTCGCCATGACTCCCAGCGCCGACGTCGCGGCGAACCCGAACGCGCGTCTCGAGATCCGCCGAATCGTCGTCAGCGGCGGCCGCCCTTTTCCTTGTCGGTCGCTTCCTTTTCGGCCGTGCGAGCGCCGCGCAGAACGTTCTCGAGCGCGTAGTTCGCTTCGTGACACGCGTACTCGAAGATCTGATCGCGGCTCGCCATCCACGGATACTCGCCCGTCCATGGGCGATCCCAGGTGCTCGGGTCGTCAACGGTGAAGTGATACAGCAGCGAGCGATCGTTCAGGCGCGAGATGCGTTCGACGACGTGGAGGTTTTCGCTGGAGCCGCGAAACTGCGTCTGGTCGGTGAAATTCGTGGTGTCGATGACGAGCGTGTCGCCGTCCCAGCGACCGACTGAATCGCCCATCCACTTGCGGACGCTGGAAGGCAGGTGCTCCGTATTCATGCGGACGATTCTCACGTCGTGCACCATCTCGTTGAGAATCATCACCGTGTCGCGCGTCTGCACGATCTGCTTCAGGTTGTTGTACCAGTAGTTCGGCAGCGTCGGCGGGCCGCTCGTCGAGCTGAATCCGAGCAAGCAGCGTTCCGCCAGCGGTCTCGCTTCGGGATCGTCGTACTGACCGGGCGGCGTATTGCCGCCGCCTTCGGCCGCGTCCGGACTGACGCGCTGCGCCAGGATCTCGGCGTTGCGGCGTCGCGCCTCCGGCTTGACACGCGGAACCAACCCGTTCGGCGGATCGATCACGATCGAGGTCCGCTTCTCACCGTTGATCGTCGCCAGCGAGGTTCCCGGCGAGATCCAGAACGTGTTGTAGCCGCCGACGACACCGCCGCCTCCGCGAAACACCTGTTCGAGATATGACGGCGTCGGCGAGTGATCGCCGCCGACCGGCGGCAGGGCGCGATCGCCCTGGCTGGGCGCCGCCCCGGCAGCCATCCGCTTCTCTTCGTAGTGCTCGATCTCGTACGCCTCGGCCGCCGTCAGGACCAAGCGGTTGCCGTACAGCGCCGGACGCTCGATCGGGGTCATCGTCGCAGCGTCGTACGTGCCCTGCAGATCAGGATGTCCGTCGGCGGTGCGCGGCGGAACGTAAGGCTTGCCGGAGGTGGTGGTGGGTGCCGGCGTCTGTGCCGATGGAGTCGCAGCGCAAAGCCAGAACGCGGCCAGAATCAACGCGCAGCCGGGCGCGATGCAACGTGGACGAGTTCTCATCCTTCCCTCCAACGCCGAGTGTAGCGCCGGGTCCGGCGGTCAGCCAGATGTTTGTGGGGCGGTTACCTCAGCGGGGATTCGGGATCGGCTGGTCGGCGCAGTGGCGCCGGCGGTAATCCTCGAGGGCCTGCTGTGCGTAGTTGGTGAACTGGATGCCCGCGCGATAGTACGGCTCGATCACCGTCTGCGGTTTCTCGAACATCGACCACGCGACGTGCGCGGTCACGCGGAGCGTTTCGTTCGTATCGGGCAGCGCCAGCTTGATGGTCTGATTCGGCCGCAACGCCGGCTGGGACACGACCTGCGCACCCAGCGCGGAGATATCGACCAGCCTCGCGCTGCCGTTCTCGACGATGGCGCTCAGCGTGTCGCGGAGCAGGAAGCGCGGCGCGCGACGTGTGTTCAACGGTACCACCGGCGCGATGGTCAGGACCGGGCGCGAGACGTTAATCACGCCAGGGGCGGACCCGTCAACGGTCGGCACCGGCTTGCGGGCGACCGTCACCCACTGGCCGTTCAGCGAAGTGATCAGGCGAATCTCGGCGCCAGAGGTCGCCGCTCTCTCGATTCGTTCCATCGACGCCATGCCTGCCGGTGTCTGCGCGTAGAGGGCATCGACCGCGATCAGGCTCGGCTGGTACGAGCGGATGTGGTCGATCGCCGACACCAGATTCGTTGCGCTGAAATGCATGGCCTGGCCAGGCAGTCGCAGGCGCTCCTGGATGATCTTCAGGCGGGTCGCATCGGCGATGACGATGGCGAGGCTGGTAGGCATCGATGAGCGTCCCTGTGGCAACGTGAATGCCATATTTTCTCCAGGCGATTTCGCGGCCGACCCCGGGCTTTTGGCCGAACCCGGGCGCGTTCTTCAGAAACGACGGCCCGGCGCGATTCCGTTTTCGTTATCGGTCGAACGATATGGAATGTGCAGGGTGACGTATTTAACCTTCCACGACACCCTCCAGTCTAAACGTGCAGACGATCGGAATGCAGTCCAGCGCTGCCAAAGGAGCGGAACGATGAAGATCGGACTATTTGCAGCCGTGATCAGTCTGGGATTTGCGTCGATGGCTGCGGCTCAGGCTCCGGCACAGCTGCGCCGGACGACCACCCGGCCGGCGTCAACCAGCGCCTCGAAAACCAGCACGACCGGATCCATCAGGGCGTGCAGGACGGTGAGTTGACCAAAGGCGAGGCGACCCACTTGAGAGCCGACGACGCGGGTATTCGCGCCGAGGAGCGCGTGGATCGCAGCGCCAACGACGGCACGCTGACGAGCGGCGAACGCCAGCACCTCGAGAAGCAGCTGAACCACAACAGCCGTCACATCTATCGGCCAAACACAATAATCGCACGCGCAAGTAATCAGCGCCGGGTCGCCATCCGCCTCCGGTCAGTGCACCGTGGTCAGCGTGTGATCGATGTGAGCCAGCTTGTCCGGATTGCGCACGACGCGGATTCCTTCAATCACTCGGCCCGTTCACCGAGAACACGAAGACCGAGTCGAGGCGACCGGCGATCCTGAGGATCAGCGCCGGCTCGGCGTTGACCTCTTCGATCGTCAGCGACACGTCCTTCAGGAGTCCTGCGCTCGAGGCGGTCCGGTGCAGGCCGAGCAGCAGGTTCAGCACCTGGTCGCGGCCGGCGAGCGGACGCCGCGCCGCCGACGCCTTGCCGCCACCGTCGCTCCACATGCCGACGTCCGCGGCCAGCAGGCTCGCCAGTTCCGATCCGTCGCCCGACGAGAACGCGCGGGCGAAGCGCTCGGCGACATCGCGCCGCGATTCCGCCGTGCCGGACAGTCGCGGCCGTCGCGCCTTCAGTCGTGCTTTCGCGCGATGCAACAGCTGTCTCGAGTTGTCGGCTGTCGTGTCGAGCATCCCGGCGATTTCGGTGTGCTCGTATTCGAAGACTTCCTTCAGCAGGAACACGGCGCGCTCTTCCGGCGACATCGTCTCGAGCAGGACCAGAAACGCCAGCGTCAGCGATTCGGCGCGCTCAAGGCTGTCGGCCGGGCTGTCGGCTTCCGACGTCAGAATCGGTTCCGGCAGCCATGGTCCCAGATACTCTTCGCGTTTGACGCGGGCCGACTTCAGGCGATCGAGGCACAGGCGGGTCACGATCGTCGTCGCGAACGCCTTCGGCGAACGGATCGCCGAACGATCGGCGCCCTGGTAGCGGAGCCACGCGTCCTGCAGCACGTCCTCCGCGTCGGACGCGCTGCCGAGCATGCGGTAGGCGATCGAGAACAGCAGCGGTCGATCGGTGTTGAAGATTTCGTCCATCAGCTACGCCGCGCGCCGCCGCAGCGGCGCCAGCCCCTCGCGAAGGGTCGGATAATTCAGCCGCCACCCGAGGTCGGCCTTTGCCGCGGCGTTCGAGAGCGGCATGCGAACGGCGGTGATGCGAGCCATGTACGGCGCCAGCAACCGGAGCAGCCAGGCCGGCATCCGAAGCGGCGAAGGCGAATGCGTGTATTCGCTGAGCGTCGCGACCACCTCGGCGAAACTGGCGCTGTGATCGTCGACGATGTCGTACACGCTTCCGGCGCGCGCCTTCTCCAGCGCCAGCATCGTCGCCGCGACGGCATCGTCGATCTGGACGAACGGCAATTGTCCCTCGTCGCCGCGAACGATCGGCAGGCGCCGCCTCTTCACCATCTCTATCATGGCGTCGGTTGACGGAAGTCCCAAGCCGTAGAACATGCCGTAGCGCAGAATCACGCCTTCAATCGACCGAAGGCGGCTCGCCTCGAGCGTCTGCTGCTCCATGGAGTAGACCGCGGCCGCGGCGGCGTCGGCAGCCGGCTGGCCCCGGTCGGCGAGGATCGCAAACGATCCGACCACGAATCGGCGCGCGCCCGAGTTGACTGCGGCTTCGAGGAGGTGGCGCGTGCCCTCGATGCGCAGGCGATTGGTGGCCTCGAGATCGCCCGCTCGCCGCGGTGCGTCCTTCGGCAGCGCGGTCAATTGATGCACGACGTGTGTCGGGTGCGCGTCCTCGACGGCGCGCATCACCGCCTCTCGATCCAGCGCGTCGGCGACAGCGACCAGAGCACCGAGCGCGCGCAGTTGAGGCGCCTTGACGCGCGAGCGGGTCATCGCCGTGACGGGATGGCCGGCGGCGACGAGCGCGCGAACCAACGGCATTCCAATCGCTCCCGAACCGCCTGCGACAAAGACATTCATGACAGGCTCCTTTCACCGACCAGGTTTATCGCCAGTACGGCGCCGAGCAGTTCCGTTCCGGCGAGTACCAGCGCAGTTGACGCAAACAACGGGCCCCAGGGCCCGGCGACCTCACTGATGTGATCGCCTTCGTGCAGGATGAAATGGTTGACGACACCGAAGAGAAACGATGCAGTCATCGTTCCCGCGACAACCCATCCACCGACTGTTCGGTTCAAGAAGGTCAGGCCCATCCCAGCCAGTGGCCCTGCGAGGATCACGCCGACCACGAACATTGTCGCCAGATCCGGGAGACGCACCTGAGCTCCGGTATGCGCTATCCCATGGACGAACGCAAGGACGAGATGCACGACTACCAAAATAGTCAGCCAGCTCAGGGGATGATTGCGACTTCTGCTCATGCCCGG
Source organism: uncultured Acidobacteriota bacterium (assembly GCA_963711765.1). GTDB lineage: Bacteria > Acidobacteriota > Vicinamibacteria > Vicinamibacterales > CAVVIG01 > CAVQFC01. The sequence continues at coordinate 250,139 of CAVQFC010000004.1, forward strand.
TAGACGAGCGAAGGCGCCAGGATGTGACAGCCCCGTTGAGGATGGAGCCGGGGGCCTTATTCGCCCGAGCTGGACAGAAACGCTCGCGCGTCGGCTACGTCGGGCACCAGGACGCCTCCAGGAATCCGTGACTGGGCGGCGTCGACGCGTCGGCGCGCTTCGGCCTCCCGCTTCGAACGCCGCAGCAGACGTCCGAGACTGACCGTCGAGCGCAGCGCCAGGATCCAGGCATCTTGACCGGTTGCGATGTCGATCGCTTTGGCGAAGTTCTGTTCCGCCTCGCGAAACGCCGACCGCACCTTTGCCGCAAGCTGCAGTTCGCCCTTCAGTCTGTACAACTCTGCTTCCCAGAAACACTCACCTGTTGTCCGCGCCGTGTCGAATGCTTCATCGACCGCTTCGAGTCCTGCGACGGGATCCCCGTGCATGAGGTGAGCCTGTGCCCGGAGTGAGATGAGGTACGGGAGAAACTGATTCGCGCCAGTCGATCGCACTTCCGCGAGGCCGTTCAGAATCTGGTCCATGCCCTCGTCGAAATGTCCCTCATCAACGGCCGCCCATCCCTTGAGCGAAAGCGCCCAGCCAAGGACGAGCCTGAAATCCTGCTCGCGCGCCAGCGCCACGGCCTCGCTCGCGTGGGTCGTGACATCGGCGCGATCGCGCCGCGCATGATCGGCCGCCGCAGAAAAGAAGAGCGTCAACGCCAGCGAGAACGGGTGACTCAAGCCGCGAGCGAGGGCGATGGACTCGAGGCTGGTGCGACGGGCCTCCGCCGACTGGCCGCGCAGGGCGAGCGCCCAGCCGAGAAAATTATGGCCGCAGGTTCCCGGGTCGTGGCTGCCATAGGTCGCTGCGAGGGACGCGTGCCGATTCGAGTTGTAGACCCCGATCCCGTCGCGGGCATGGGCGGATGCCGCCAGAAAGTTGCCGCGGCCGAAGGCAGTCGCCCAGGCCGCATGATGCGCCTGCAGGTGCGATGATTCACTGCCGTCACGACCGGCGAGTTCCATCAGATCCTGAACGAACTCCTGCGCTGTGCTCAAGGGTCCCCGTCCCCAGTAGAAGAGCCAGAGGCCCCAGAGCGCGGTGAAGAGATGTGCGGTGTCATCGAGATCACGCGAGAGAGTCCGCGCTCTCGAATAGGCTTCCGCCGTCTCCGGCGTGCTCCAGCCCCGCGCCGCCATGATGACCGCGCCGCGCCCGATCTGGAGTTCCAACTCACGGCGGAACCGATCGGCTCCTGGTGGCTCACCCGCAAGCAAGGCGATTGCGCGATTGAAGTGGGTCTCGGCCTCCGCGTAGGCGCCACGACTCCTGGCATTCTCGGCGGCCCGTTGAAGATAGGTGCCGACCCGGCCCAGCTCGCCGCAGCGTTCGAAGTGCATGGCGAGTTCCGCGGCGATCTCGGGCGCCCGTTCGCCATAGCCGGTTTCCGTCCGCATTCCGACTTGTCGGTGCAGCGAACCCAGGCGTGCTGGAGAGATCCGCTGATAGAGCACATCGCGGTACAGCACGTGAAGGAAGTCGAAGCAGGCAGCTCGTGTGCCGTCGGGCCATTCGATCGCGCCGGCCTCGCGAACGAACAAGTCCTGTCTCGCCAATGACATGAGCGTCGATTCGATCTGCTCGAGCGAACGTGCCGTGGCGCCGGCCACAGCGGCCGTCGAAAACGACGCGCCGGCCACACTGGCGATTTCGAGAAGCTCGCGCTCGCGGTCCGGAAGGCGATCGACCTGCTTGCCGATCATTCTGCGAATGTCGTCCGGGATGCCGAGTTCCGCCCGGCTCACGTCGTGCGAGAGCGCCCAGCGCTGATCACGGCTTTCGAGGAGTCCGCGAGCAATCAGATCGTCGAACACGTTGGAAAGGAACAGCGGGTTGCCAGCGGTGTTGTGGTGAATCAGTCTCGCGATGCGGCGAAGTCCTTCGCCGTGACCCGATGCGGGTGGACAGCGCCGCCGGGCGTAGTCGGCGACGCTGGCCTCGTCGAGACCACGAAGGGCGACCTCGCGACAGCGTCCCTTCATCCGAAGGTCGTCAGCGATCGCCGCCAGCGGATTCTCCGGTCCGGTTGCCGGCATCGGCCGGAAGGTGCCAATCAGGAGAAGGCGGGCGGACTCGGGTCGTTGCGCAAAGGAGGCGATCCAATTGAGCGTGGAGAAGTCGCTCCAATGGAGATCTTCCAGGCAGAGGACCAGCGGCACCAGGGCCGTGATGGCTTCGAGCGCGTCACTGAGTTCCCGCAGCATTCGCTCTCTGGTTATTCCGGCTGTGCGCCGGAGATGGTCGAGACGCTCGGCCTTCACGAGCGAGGGCAGCTGTGCCAGCCATGTGGGGCTGTAGTGCTCGACCAGCGGGATCATCTCTTCCGCGCCAGGCTGCCGGCACAACCGCTCCAGCGCGTCCAGCAACGGCTGATACGATTCGCCGACGCCGTAATGCTGCACGCACTGTCCCCAGGTCATCCGGATCGATCCGCGTCCGGCCAACGACTCGCGAAACGCCCGAATGACGGTGGTCTTGCCGATCCCGGGTTCACCCGTGACGAACAGCACCTGACGATGGCCGCGTTCGGCGAGATCGCAGGCAGCCAGAAGGTCCTGAACGACTTCGTCTCGTCCGACGATGAGCGAGTCGGTCGAACTCGAAGGAGCTGGTGAGGTGGCCGCCTGCAGTCGCGTGTCCGGCGCAGCCTGTTCGCGAAATCGATAACCCCTTCGATGGACCGTCTGAATGAATTGCGGGCTGTGGGCATCGTCCGCCAGCGCTCGGCGAAGTTCCTGAATGCATGAGGTCAGCGCGGAATCGCTGACCGATGTCTCCGCCCACACGAGGCGAAAAAGTTCCTCTTTGGACACGACCTGTCCTGCGCGCTCGGCCAGCACGCAGAGGAGTGAGAGCGACTTCGGAGTAAGCCGGACCTCGTCTCTGTCCCGCCACAGCCCCTGTGCCAGATCGAGTCGATAGGGGCCGAAGCAGATCATCTCAGGCTCCCGGGCCGGTCAGTTGGCGGTTTGAGTGCGCCGGCGATGAGTCCCGGATGGATCCCATGAGAATCCCAGAGCATTCCAATGACTTCCGCCGCGCCAGTTCGTAGAGTCCGGATTATAGCGGCTTCCTTCACCGAATCCGTTCAATCGGTGGAGGACCCAAAGGAGACAGCGATGATGATTCGAACGCTACTCGGAGCGATGGCCGGCGTGTTGCTTTTCGGAACGGCCCCCGCGAAGGCGGACGTCGTCTCCGACTGGAACGCGATCATGCTCACGACCGTCAACAGCCAGAACCCGCTCGCGCAGTCGCGGTATGAGGCGATTACCCAGCTCGCGGTGTTCGAAGCGGTCAATGCGATCACGCGCGACTACAAGCCGTATCTGGGAACCGTGAAGGCATCACGCGATGCGTCTCCGGAGGCGGCGGCGGTCGCGGCCGCATACCGAGTCCTCGTCACCTACTTCCCGACCAGCCAGCCCACACTCGACGCGGCGCGTGCGAGCTCACTCGGTTCGATTCCAAACGGCGCGGCCAAGGATGCCGGAATCGCCGCGGGTGAAGCTGCGGCCAATGCCATGATCACGCTCCGCGCCGCTGACGGCTCGGCTCCGGCGGAATTCTACGCACCGCCCTCGATCGACCCGGGCCAGTGGCAGGTGACGCCAAGCTGCCCGCCGGCGGGCGGCGTTCTGCTGCAATGGCGGAACATCACACCCTTCGGCCTCGAACGCGGCGACCAGTTCCGCTCCGAACCGCCCCCCGCGCTCACCAGCAACCGATACACGCGGTCGTTCAACGAGGTCAAGACGGTCGGAGCGATCGGCAGCACCGCCCGGCCGCAGGACCGCTCGGATGTTGCGTTGCTGTACGCCGCCCTGACTGCTCCGGCCGTGTGGAACAGCGTGACCAGCCAGATCCTCGCGGCGCGGCACGCCTCATTGTCGGAGAAGGCCCGCACGTTCGCCCTGGTCAACATCGCCGTCGGCGACGCGGCTATCGCGGTGTTCGACACGAAGTATCACTACGTGTTCTGGCGGCCGGAAACCGCGATTCACAACGCGGACATCGACGGCAATCCTCGGACCGACGCCGACACCTCGTTCGTGCCGTTCATCATCACGCCCTGTTTCCCGAGCTATCCGTCGGCTCATGGAACGCTGAGCAACGCCGCGCGAGAGGTGCTCGAACGCCTCTACGGCCGCCATCACGCCATCACGATTTCGGATCCCGCCATTGGCATCACGCTCACCTACCGCACACTGCGGGAAATCACCGAGGACATCGCGGATGCCCGCATCTATGGCGGCATCCATTACCGGTTCGATCAGGAGGAAGGAGCGGAGCAAGGGCGCCAGGTGGGCGAGTACATCTACCGGCACTATCTCGAGAGCCGTCACGACCACGACGACAAACAGCGCTGAAGCCGAGCGTTCAGCGCTGTCGCGTGAGATCGGCTAGTCGGTCGGCTTCGGCGCCGCGGTGGGCGGCGCCGACTGCGGGCGCGAGGCGATGTACGACGCGATCGCCACGAGGTCGTCGTCGGTCAGGTTCGCGACGACGAGCTTCATCAGCTGTGCCTGCGAGCCGTTGCGTGTGCCCTGCTGGATGTCCCAGAGCTGCCGCACGATGTAGCTCGGCGATCGTCCGGCAATCGGCGGTACGTCGGCGCCGACGACGCCGGTGAGGTTGGTGCCGTGGCAGGTCGCGCACGCCGTGGTCTTGCCCTGGACGATCTTGTCGCCGACGATCGTCATGCCGCCGGTCGTGACCAGATCCTCGCCTCGCTTGATGCTGCCGGGCGGCACATACGCGACGAAGCCCGAGCGCGGATTGCGCAATGTGTCGCCCTGTTCCTCGTCGTCGGGCATCTCGACGATCCGTCCGGCGATCGGCTCGCGACCGCCGTCCTTCGCCGGAAGCGCGAGATTGCCGACATAGCGGACCTTCGGCGCCGTTGCCGACTCGACGACGCGGATCCAAGGCGCCGACGGCGCCGGAATCGACGAGAAATACTCGGCGGCAGCGGCCACTTCCTGCGTCGCTCATCGCCTTCGCGAGATCGATCATCGTGTTCGTGTTCGGCTTGCGCGGATCGGCAGTGAAGCGAAGGCCGTGACGGAAGTCGTCGATCTGCCGCACGAAGTACGCGGCGGGCAGTCCGCCCGCCGGCGCGTTCTCCGGGCGTCCTCGTCCGTTGGGCAGATGACACGATCCGCATCCGCGCGCCTCAGTCGAGCATCGCTTTCGGCCCGTGCTCGATGATCTCGGGCATCTTCGGATGATCGCCGGGGAACCAGTCGATCACGTTGTGGAGATCGCGAATCTGGACGAGCGAGTACGCGCCGGTGCTGCCGTCGACCTGCCGCGGTCGGGTCTGCTCGGTCAGATCCTGATCGGCGCGGGGCTTACTCGTCGGCGGCGCCTGTGGGCGCGCCTTGTCGCCGGGCTTCGGACGCTCGACGAATCCATAGGCCCAGAGCGGCTCGTCGTCGAAGCGGACGTTGACGGCCCGCCCGGGCGCCGGTCCGCCGGACGTCGGCGGCGCAGCGGTCGCGTCGGACACCGGCTTCGCGCCATGACGAGCGTCGTAGTAGTGCGCGCTCGCAACGCCAAGAACGAATCCGACGATCAGGGCCAGAGACCGCCGTGATTCGCTTCATTTCAGTGAACCATTCGCCGGCACCGCTTCCATCAGCAGCGCCAGCGCACGGCGAAAGGCCTCGCCACCTGGTCGTTCGCCCTTGTAGTGACCGATGCGCACGACCACCAGATCGTGCGAAGGGATGATCAGTACCGTCTGCCCTCCGGCGCCCGACATGAAGTACGCCTCCTTCGGCACCGGGAAGGCGTTGTCGCCGTTGATCCAGAAGAAGCCACCGTAGACCGGACGGTTGTCGGCGGCCCAGGCCGGCGCGACCGTGCTGACGAAGGTCGTGAAGCCCTCCGGCAGCATCCGTTCGCCGTTCCACACGCCGTCCTGCAGATACAGATTGCCGAGGCGCGCCCAGTCGCGGCCGGACATCAGCTCGTAGCCCTGGGTCAGGAAATTTCCGTACGGATCGGTTTCCATCACCATCGAGCGCACGCCGATCTTGTCGAACAGGTTGCGTTGCGGGAAGGAGAGATATTCTTCGCCTCGCTTTTCGACGGCGAGGCGGATCAGGTAGTTGGTCAGGACCGGATCGGTGTTGCGGTAGCGTCCGACCGTGTTCGGCGGCCACTGCGGCGGACGCGTCGCCGCGTATTTGAACGAGTTCACCCGTCCCGTGTAGAGGAACAGATGATCGGGATAGGTGCCGGCCGGATCGAAGTCGGGGTCGTCCGGCGCCTTGATGCGGATGCCGCTCGACATGTGCAGGATGTCGCGAATTCGAATTCGGGCGCGCGGGTCCCCGGGCTCCTGCCACTCAGGAATCGGCGCCGCCTGGTCGAGCGTGTAGACGCCCTGCCGGATCAGGATCCCCATCAGCGTCGCCGTCACGCTCTTGCCCATCGACCAGCTCTCGAGCGGCGTGGTCGCGGTGATTCCGGACATGTAGCGCTCACCGATCAACCGGCCCTTGTAGGTGACGACGAACGCGGAGGTCAGCGACTCGGCCGGCGTGAACGCGGCGTCGATCGCGCGCGTCAGCTTGTCGGCGTCGATGCCGGCCGGCAGCGCCGCGCTGCTCAGAACATCGCCCATCGGCCACGGCGCGGTGGTGGCGTCTGGAAGATTTCGCGGCACCGCGACCGGCTTGAAGAACACGTCGTCGCTGCCGCGCGGGAGCGCGATGCAGCCTTGCGATCCGAAATAGCGCGCCGTCACTGTGACGCCGTTCGGCAGCGCGATCCGGACTTCCTTCTTCGCGCGATCGACGACCGGCCTGGCCACCAGCTTTCGCGCCGCATAAGGGCCGGTGAAGTAACCGACGCTTTCGGCCGCCACGTCGGGATCCAGTCCGGTGATGAACACCGCCGAGCACATGGTCTTGGCGTAGCCCGAGGTGTTGTGCTCGAGCGGGTCGCCGGGTGGCGGCTCGTACAGAGTCGGCAGTTCGAGCGGCGCGGCGCGGGCGATCATGATCTTCGCGTCCGGCATCGGCAACGGTGCGGCAGGGGGAGCCGAATGCTCTGGCGGCTGGTCACGAACGGCCGGCGAACCGCACGCGGCCATCCAGATCGTCGACAGCACGACGGCAGCGGCGGTCGATCTTCGACCCTCGGATGGCATCCTGGCGGCTTCTCCGCGACAGAGTGTGCCTCATTTTCGCGGCGGGCGGAATTTCTCGATGACCCGGTCGGCGTCGAATTCACTCGCGAAAACGCTGGCGATCACGGCGAGTCCATCCAGTATCTCGACCTTCAGAGGGAAGCACAGCGACTGACGAAGGTGCAGTAGTCGAGGCCGGTCGGACCAGCGCCGGCATATGGAGAAGGCGCTGGGCCGCACGTTATTTCCGAAACGGAAGCTGAGCGGTTATGAGATCATGCCGAGAAATATTTTTTGGTTCCAATCGCTGGATGGAAGAACTGCGAGTTACAACGAACGTAAGGACCACATAAAATACCAAGTCGACCGTGCATATCGTTCTGGGTGATTCGATAGATGAGTGCGAAGCCCATCACGCGGGTGAACCGGCGATACCGCCTTGGATCGTGCTGATCAGGCGAGTCATCGTCGTCCTGGTGATGGTGTGCTTTTGCGCAACCCAGGCACGAGCCCAGACCACGCAGACCTGGGATCCGAACGGGGCCGTACTCGGCACCGGCGGCACCGGAACGTGGGACACCACTTCGCCTCTCTGGACACCTGACGGCACCACGTTCGTCTCCTGGAACAATGCAGCCGGCGACGCCGCGCTGTTCGCCGGGGTGACCGGAACGGTCACGGTCGCCGTCGTCACGGTTCACGATCTGACGTTCAATACCGACAGCTACGTTCTCGACAGCGGCACCATCACGCTGACCGGCGCGGCTGCGACGATCACCGTCGGCGCCGCCTTCACCACGACCATCAACTCGGTGATCGCAGGACCATCGGCGCTGACGCTGAATGGCAGCGGCACGCTCGTGCTGGGCGGTGCCAACACCTATGCGGGCGCCACCACGGTCAGCAACGGTACGTTGACCGTGCGCGGTTCGATTAGCGCGACATCCGGTGTCGTGGTCGGTGATGCCGGCGCCGCCGTTCTCAGAGTTGAAAGCGGCGGGAAGGTGATCAGCGGCGGCAGCTCAATCGGCAGCACGGTCGGATCGTCGGGTACGGCCGTGGTCACTGACGCCGGCTCGACCTGGACCGACAGCGGTGGTCTGACGATCGGCGACATCGGAACCGGCGTTCTGACGGTGCAGAACGGTGGCGCCGTGCAAAGCTCGTTCGGACTGATCGGGTTTGCGGGCGGCAGTCAGGGCAGCGTCACGGTTACGGGAACCGGATCGAACTGGATCAACACCGGTCCCGATCTCATCATCGGCAACCATGGCACCGGCACGCTGACTATTGCCGATGGTGCGACGGTCAGCGCTCCCTCGACGTTTATCGGCTTCTTTGCTGACGGCACCGGTGCGCTGAACATCGGCGCGGCGCCGGGCAGTCCAGCGGTGGCGCCGGGCTCGCTGGCCACCCCGACGGTAGCGATGGGCGCCGGGGCCGCCACGATCAACTTCAACCACAACGCGACGAATTACGTCTTCGCGCCCGCGATCAGTGGCGCCGGCACGGTCAATGTCTGGTCAGGCACGACGACCTTGACCGCCTCGAGTACGTATTCGGGGAACACCAACGTCAACGGCGGCACGTTGCTGATCAACGGCTCGCTGGGCAACACGGCCACGACGGTGTCGAGCGGCGCGACACTCGGTGGAACGGGAACGATCGCCGGCGGCGTGACGGTCGCGAGCGGTGCGACGCTGGCGCCTGGGGCTGGCGGTGCCGGCACACTGACCCTGGGCAGTGTGATTTTGCAGTCGGGCTCGCTGCTTGCCTATGACCTCGGCACGCCGAATGTTGTCGGCGGCGCCAACGACCTGCTGCAGGTGAACGGTGACCTGACGCTGGGCGGATCCACCCTGAACGTCACCGATATCGGCGCCTTCGCGAGCGCGCCCGGCAGCTATCGTCTGATCAACTACACCGGGACGCTCACCGGCAGCGCCGGCAACATCACGCTCGGCACCCTGCCAGGCGTTCCGCCCAATTCGGCAGTCGCACAGACCGCGGTCGCGGGTCAGGTGAACCTGGTCGTCAACAACGGCCTACCGGTGAATTTCTGGGACGGCCCGAACACGACGGCGAATGGCGCGGTCGACGGTGGCACCGGCACCTGGAACAACTCGAGCCCGAACTGGACCAACGTCAACGGCACGTTCCAGCAGGCCTACATTCCGGGTCTCGCCGTCTTCGGCGGAACGGCCGGCACGGTGACCCTGGCCGAGAACGTCAGCGCCAACGTGCTTCAGTTCTCGACGAACGGCTACACCGTGACCGGCGGATCCACGATCACGATGTTGTCCCAGTCGCTGACGTCCACGCTGCCGGGTCTGATTCGCACCGACGCCGGCGTGACCGCGACCATCGACGCGGCACTTGCGGGCCTCGTCGGTATCGAAAAGGGCGATGCCGGCACGCTGATTCTGACCGGAGCCAACAGTTACACCGGCGGATCCACGATTACCGCGGGCACTCTCCAGATCGGAAACGGCGGCACCACCGGCACGCTGGGCGCCGGCGCGATCGCCGACAACGCGGCGCTTGTCTTCAACCGTTCGAATACGCTCGCCGTCGCGGACGTCATCAGGGGAACGGGAACGGTGGCGCAGGCGGGCACGGGCACCACCGTGCTCACCGCCGACAACACCTACACCGGCGCCACAACGGTCAGTTCCGGCACCCTGCAGCTGGGGAACGGCAACGCTTCGGCGGGCTCGTTCGGAATCGGCACCGTCACTGACAACGGTGTCATCGTCTTCAATCGATCGTCGACCACCGTCAGCAGCGCCGTCAGCGGCACCGGTGCGCTGCAGCAGGTCGGATCGGGCACCGTGTTGACCCTGACCGGAGCCAGTACTTACACCGGCGGCACGACAATCGCCGCAGGCGCGACGCTTCAACTCGGCGCCGGGGGCACTACCGGCGCCATTACCGGACAGGTGACCGACAACGGCACGTTGGTCTTCAACCGCAGCGACAGCCAACCGTTTGCCGGACTGATCAGCGGCACCGGTGCGCTGGTCAAGTCCGGCATCGGCACGACCAGCCTCACAGCCGCGAATACATACACGGGCGGCACGACCATCACTGCGGGCACGTTGCAGATCGGCAACGGCGCCAGCAGCGGCGACATCGTCGGCAACGTGGTGGACAACGGCACGCTGACGTTCAACCGGGCGGATGTCTATACGTTCGGCGGCGTGATCAGCGGTACCGGCGCCGTCAACAAACTGCTTGGCAGTGTGACGACGCTGACCGGCAACAGCAGCTACACGGGGACGACGACGATCGCTGCCGGCTTTCTGAAGATCGGCAACGCCGGCACAACCGGCGCCATCGGTCCTGGTGACGTCATCGACCTCGGAACACTGGAACTATCGCGCAGCGACGACATCACGTTCGCCAACAACGTCAGCGGATCCGGCGGCCTGATCAAGACCGAAACGTCAACGACGACGCTGATCGGCAACAACACGTTCAAGGGGACCACGACGATCAGCGCCGGCACGCTTCAGATCGGCAACGGCGGCACTGCCGGTACGTTCAGTTCGGCGAACATAGCCGTCAGCAGCGGCGCGCTCCTCGCGATCAATCACAGCGACCCCTTTACCTTGAGCGGCGTCGTGAGCGGCGCCGGTGGCCTGGCGCAGCGTGGGACGAATACGACGACGCTGACTGGTGCGAACACCTATACCGGACCGACGACGATCGCCGCTGGCACGCTCCGGATCGGCAATGGTGGAACCGTCGGGACGCTCGGGACCAGCACCGTCAATATGGCCGGCGGCACTGTGCTGGCGTTCAACCGGACCGATCGATTCAATGCGCCGTTTGCCGTCCCGAACACGATCGCGGGCACCGGCACGATCAATCAAATCGGCACCGGCGGAACGGCGCTCAACGGCACGGTGGCGGCCAACACGATCAACATCAACGCGGGTGCGCTGTTCGTCAACGGCACGGCGACTGTTCCCGTTGTCAGGACGACGAATGGCAGCACGCTTGGTGGCACTGGTTCGCTGGTGGGCGGCCTGGTCACGATGGCGAGCGGCGCGACCCTCGCGCCGGGGGCCCGCGGGGCAGGGGCCGGAGCGTCCGGTATCGGCACTTTGACGCTGCCGAACCTGACGCTCGAGGTCGGCTCAGTCCTGGCCTTCGACCTGGCCGAGCCAGGTATCGTCGGCGGACTCTCGAACGATCTGCTCGTGGTCAACGGCGACGTCATTCTCAGCGGAACCACTCTCAACATAACCGACGCTGGCTCGTTCGCGTCCACCCCTGGCTACTACCGGCTCGTCAACTACAGCGGGACTGAGACCGGCGCGATTTCCAACATCACCCTCGGCACGACTCCCGGGTACCTGCCGGGCGAGGTCCTCCTTCAGACTGCCGTTCCCCACCAGCTCAATCTCCTGATCGCGCCGGCCGGTCTCACGGTGCAATTCTGGGACGGCTCCGGTCCCTTCAACGACGGTACGATCCAGGGGGGGACTGGGGTATGGAACAACGCTACCGCCAACTGGACGGATGACTCCGGCCTGTTGAACGTTGGCTGGGTTAACGGCATAGCGGTGTTCACGGGAACTGCTGGAACGGTGACGCTCGGGCAGAACGTGAGCGTCCAGGCGATGCAATTCGTGACCGACGGATATGTCGTCGAGGGCGCCGGTCACCCGATCACTCTTCTGGGCCTGAACGGTGGTTCCGTGGGATTGATTCGCACATCATCTGGCGCCACCTCGATCGTCCACGCGGTTCTTACCGGCACCGTCGGGTTGCGGTTGTCCGATCCAGGCACGACGATTCTGACCGAGGCAAATACCTACACCGGGATCACGACCATCGAGGGTGGGACGCTCCAGATCGGCAACAGCGGCACCACCGGCAGCGTCCCCGGGGCGATCGTCGACAACGCGGCGCTGGCGTTCAGCCGCTCCGACAACATCACGTTCCCGTTTGCGATCAGCGGCACCGGCACGCTCACAAAGCTGGCCGCCGGCAAGACCACGCTGACGGCAACGAACACTTACGGCGGCACGACCACCATCAAGCAGGGCGTTCTCGAAATTGGCGCCGGAGGCACCTCGGGCACGCTGGGCGCTCCCGGTAACGTGGTCATCGCTTCCGGCGCCAATCTGCTGTTCGACCGCAGCGATGTGCTGACGGTGGCCAATAGCATCAGTGGCGCCGGCACGGTCACGAAGATCGCCGGCGGCACGACGGCGCTGACCGGCGCGAATTCGTGGTCCGGCATCACCACGATCACCGCCGGCACGCTGCAGATGGGCAATGCCGGCGCGACCGGCAACATTGGCACTGGTGCTGTGACTATCGCCGCCGCGTCGTCCCTGACCGCGAATCGCAACAACACGCTGACGCTTGCCAATAACATCAGCGGCGCGGGCAGCCTGCTCCAGATCGGTACCGGGACGACGATTCTCACCGGCGCCGGCACCTACACCGGCGGCACCACCATCACCGCCGGCACGCTGCAGATCGGCAACAGCGGGGCGATTGGCAGCATCGCCGGCGATGTGACCGACAACTCCATCCTGGCGTTCGCTCGAAGCAACACCTATACGTTCGCTGGAGTGATCAGCGGCGCCGGCGGTGTCTCGCAGATCGCCAGCGGCACGACGATTCTGACGGCGGCGAATACCTATGCCGGCGCCACGGCCGTCAACGCGGGCACGTTGCAGATCGGCGGCGGCGGCACGACCGGAACCGTCGGTGCCGGTGCGGTCACGATTAACAGCGGCGGCACGCTGACGTTCAATCGCAGCAACACGCTGCAGGCAGACAACGTCATTGGCGGCGTCGGCCAGGTCAAACAGATCGGATCAGGCACCACGATTCTCACCGCCGACGATACCTACGGCGGCGGCACCGTCATCACGGCCGGTACGCTGCAACTGGGCAACGGCGGCGCCACCGGCAGCGTCCTCAACGCCGTCGGCGTCGATGCGCCAGGCACGTTGGCTTTCAATCGGAACAACACCTACATTGTCGGGAGCGCGATCGTCGGCACTGGTGCGGTCTCGCAGATCGGGACCGGCGCCACGGTGTTGACCGTGGACAACACCTATACCGGGCCTACGACGATCAGCGCCGGCACTCTACAACTGGGCAACGCGACGTCCACCGGGGCGATCGGCGGCGGCGCGATCGCCATTTCGACCGGCGCGACCCTCAGGTTCAATCGCACCAACGCTCTGGCCGTCGCCAACACGATTACCGGCACCGGCACGATCGCGCAGATCGGCGCCGGGGCGACGACACTGAGCGGCGCGGCGGCAGCGTTCGCCACCAACGTAGGCGCTGGATCCCTGCTGGTGACTGGCACGCTCACGTCGCCGGTGACGGTTGCGTCCGGTGCGACGCTTGGTGGCACCGGGACGATCGTCGGCGCCGTCACCGTCAACGGCGGCACGGTCGCACCTGGACTGAGCCCCGGCACCCTGACCATGGGCGCGCTGACGCTGAACAACGGGTCGATTCTGAACTACGAGCTCGGTGCCCCGAACATCGTCGGCGGCGCTTCGAACGATCTACTGGTCGTCAACGGCGCCCTGACCTTGAGCGGGACGACGACGGTGAACGTGGCGGACGCCGGCGCCTTTGTCAGCACGCCCGGCACTTACCGCCTGATTAACTACACCGGCGGGCTGACCGGCAACGACACCAATTTCGTGCTCGGCACGTTGGCCGGTCAGCCGCCGAATGCCTCGGTGGTGCAGACCGCGGTGGCCGGTCAGGTGAACCTGATCGTCAGCAACGGCCTGCCGGTGAATTTCTGGGACGGCCCGAGCGTCACCAACAACGGCGCCGTCGACGGCGGCACCGGGACGTGGAACAACATCACGCCCAACTGGACCAACACCAACGGCTCGTTCAACCAGCGCTACATCACCGGGCTGGCGACCTTCGGCGGCACCTCGGGAACGGTGACGCTGGGCGAGAACGTCAGCGCGAATGTGATCCAGTTCACGACCAGCGGCTACACCGTGAATCCGACCGGCGCCGAGACGATCACGCTCCTGTCGCAGGCCGGCGCGGGCGGAACAACGCCGGGGCTGATCACGACTGATGCCGGCGTCACCACGACGATATCCGCACCGCTCGCCGGCGCGGTCGGACTCGAGAAGAACGGCGCCGGCACGCTCCTGTTGACCGGCACCAGCACCTACACCGGCGGCACGACGGTCACCGCAGGAACGCTTCAGATCGGCAACAACAACTTCGGCGGCGTGATCACGGGCGACATCGTCAACAACGCCACGGTGGTGACCTCGCGGACCAACATCTTTACATTCAGCGGCGTGATGAGCGGCGCCGGTGCACTGGTGAAGCAATCCATCGGCGCGCTCGTGCTGACCGGCAACAACACGTATTCCGGGACGACGACGATCTCGGCCGGCACGCTACAGGTTGGCAGCGGCGGTGCGACCGGAACTCTCGGTACCGGCAGCGTCGTCGACGACGCGACGCTGACCTTCAACCGCAACAACCCGATGGTGGTCGCAAATGCCATCAGCGGGACGGGCGCCGTGACGCAGGCCGGCGCCGGCACGACGGTTCTGACCGGGGCGAATACGTACTCGGGCATCACCACGATCAGCGCTGGAACACTGCAGATCGGCAACGGTGGGACGACCGGCAGGATCGGCGCGGGTGCCGTCGCCAACGCCGGTACGCTGGCGTTCAATCGAAGCGACGCGGCCGCCTTCGCCAATGCGATCAGCGGCGCCGGAGTCGTAACCCAGATTGGCGGCGGTGCGACGACGCTGACTGGACCCGTCGCTGCCGGCGGTATCACCGTGACTGCGGGATCGCTGTTCCTCAACAACACCATCACCACTCCGACAGTGACGACGTCGGCGGGGACGACGCTTGGCGGATCGGGATCGGTGAGCGGCATCACGACCGTGGCTGGCACGCTGGCGCCAGGCGCCGCGGGCGCCGGCAGCGTCGGCGTGATGACGCTCGGCGGTCTGGTGCTCCAGGCCGGCTCGATCCTCGCGTACGATCTCGGAACCCCGAACGCGGTCGGCGGCGCGAACAACGACCTGCTGCAGGTCAACGGTAACCTGACGCTGCGCGGGTCGACGCTCAACATCACCGACGCTGGCGCCTTCGCATCGACGCCCGGCAGCTACCGCCTGATCAATTACACCGGCACGCTGACCGGCAACGCCAGCAACATTGCGCTCGGTGTCGCGCCCGGCTACGCACCGGGCCAGGTCGTCGTCCAGACCGCGGTCACCGGCGAGGTCAACCTCATCGCCACGGTGAACGGCCTCGCCACGCAGTTCTGGGACGGCGGTGGAGCGGCGAGCGACAGCGTAGTCGCCGGCGGAAACGGCACCTGGAACAACACGCTCGGCAACTGGACCAACATCAACGGATCGATCAATCAGAGCTGGCTGTCGGGCTTTGGTGTGTTCGGTGCGGCCGCCGGAACCGTGACGCTCGGCGAGAACGTCAACGTCGCCGGGCTGCAGTTCTCGACGACCGGCTACGTCGTGAACGGCAACGGCAACACCGTGACCTTACTCGGTCTGCTCGGCGGTCAGTCGGTCATCCGGGTCAACAACGGCGTCACGACTACGTTCAACGCACCGATGGCGGGAACAGCCGGTCTGCAGAAGGCCAATCCCGGGACGCTGATTCTGACCGCCGACAGCAACTACTCTGGCGGCACCCTCATTGCCGCCGGCACGCTGCAACTCGGCAGCGGGGGCGTCTCGGGCAGCATCGCCGGAGACGTCATCGACAACGCGACGCTGACCTTCAATCGTTCCGACAGCGTGACCTTCGGCGGCGCCATCAGCGGCGCCGGCGCCGTGACGCAGGCCGGCACCGGCACGACGATTCTCACCGGCACCAACAGCTACGGCGGCGCGACGACCATCAGCGCCGGCACTCTGCAGATTGGCGCCGGCGGCACCGCGGGCACGCTCGGCACTGCTGGCGTGGTCGACAACGCCTTGCTTGCCGTCAATCGCAGCGACTCAGTCACCATCGCCAATCCGATTTCCGGAACCGGCCAGTTGCAGCAAGTCGGCACCGGCGCGACGATTCTGACGGCCGCCAATACCTACTCCGGACCGACCTCGATCACCGCCGGGACACTGCAGATTGGCAACGGCGGCACCGCGGGATCGATTGGTGCTGGCGCAGTTGCCAATGCCGGAACGCTGGCGTTCAACCGCAGCGACGCCGTCACCTTCGCCAATACCGTCACCGGCGCGGGCACAATCACGCAGCTTGGCGCCGGAGCGACCACGCTGAGCGGAACCGTCGCTGCCGGCACGATCAACGTCAATGCTGGATCGCTGCTCGTGACTGGAGCGGCCACTGCGCCGACGGTCACGACCGCAAGCGGCGCGACGTTGGGAGGAACCGGATCGATCAGCGGCACGGCGACGATCGCCGCCGGCGGCGCCATCGCCCCTGGCGTCGCGGGAGCCGGCACGCTGACGCTCGGTGGGCTCGTGCTGCAGGCTGGATCGATCCTGGCGTACGACCTCGGAACTCCGAACGTGGCTGGCGGTGCGACCAACGACCTGCTGCAGGTCAATGGCAGCCTGACGCTCGGCGGCTCGACCTTGAACGTCACGGACACGGGCGCATTCGCGAGTTCGGCGGGCAGCTATCGGCTGATCAACTACACCGGCACCCTGACCGGCAACGCGAGCGGCATCACGCTGGGAGCGCTTCCAGGCCTGCCGCCGAATACGGCGGTGGTGCAGACGGCGGTCACCGGTCAAGTGAACCTGATCGTCAGCAACGGCCTGGCGACCAACTTCTGGGACGGTCCCAACACGACGGCGAACGGCGCCGTGGACGGTGGTACCGGCACGTGGAACAACACGACGTCGCACTGGACCAACGTTGACGGCTCGTTCAACCAGGCCTACATCCCCGGGCTGGCGATCTTCTCCGGCGCCGCGGGCACGGTGACGCTCGGCGCCAGCGTCGCCGCGAACGTGATGCAGTTCACGACGACGGGTTACGTCGTGAATTCCACTTCCACCGAGACCATCACGCTGCTGTCGCAGGCCGGCGCGGCGGGGACGACGCCGGGCCTGATTCGGACCGACGCCGGGGTCACGGCGACGATCACGGTGCCGATCGCCGGCACGGTCGGCCTCGAAAAGGGCGATCCCGGGACGCTGATTCTCGCCGGCGCCAACACCTATACCGGCGGCACGACGATCAGCGCCGGCACGTTGCAGATCGGCAATGGCGGCGCCGCCGGCAGCATCGTCGGCGACGTTGTGGACAATGGAACGCTGACCTTCAGTCGCACCGACGTGTCAGCGCTTTCCGGCGTCGTCAGCGGTAGCGGCGCGCTGGTTCAGGCCGGCAGCGGCACGACGATCCTCTCAGGGGCGAGCACCTACACCGGCGGCACGACGATCAATGCGGGTACGCTGCAGATTGGCGCCGGCGGCGCGGCCGGCAGCATTGTCGGCAATGTCGCCAACAACGGTGCGCTGGCGTTCAATCGATCCGATTCGTCCACCATCGCCGGCGTCGTCGGCGGCGCCGGGCAGGTGACGCAGGCCGGAACCGGGACGACGATTCTCACTGCCGCGAACACCTACAGCGGCGGCACGACGATCAGCGCCGGCACACTGCAACTCGGCAACGGCGGCGCCACC
Organism: uncultured Acidobacteriota bacterium; assembly: GCA_963711765.1. Lineage (GTDB taxonomy): Bacteria > Acidobacteriota > Vicinamibacteria > Vicinamibacterales > CAVVIG01 > CAVQFC01. The sequence goes on from CAVQFC010000004.1 coordinate 267,992, forward strand.
GGCAGCATCGCAGGCAACGTGACCGACAACGGTACCGTGGCCTTCAACCGATCCGACGCGACCACGTTCGCGGGCGTGATCAGCGGCACCGGCCGGGTGACGCAGGCCGGCACCGGCGCGACAATTCTCACTGCAGCGAACATCTACACCGGCGGCACGACGATCACGGCCGGCACGCTGCAGATCGGCGCCGGCGGCACCACCGGCAGCATCGTCGGCAACGTTGCTGACAATGGAGTGCTGGCGTTCAACCGTTCGGATGCCGTCACCTTCGCCGGCGCGATCAGCGGCACGGGTCAACTGACGCAGTTGGGGACCGGCAGCACAACGTTGACCGCGGACAGTACGTATAACGGCGCCGCCACAATCAGCGCCGGAACGCTGGCGCTGGGAAACGGCGGCACGACCGGCACGGTCGGCGCGGGCGGAATCGGCATCGCCGGCGGTGCGCTGCTCACCATCGATCGCAGCAATACATTGACGCTCGCCAACGCGATCAACGGAGCAGGCAATCTCTCCCAGGTCGGCACCGGCACGACGATTCTTAGCGGCACGAACGGCTACACCGGCACGACCCTCATCAGCGCCGGCGGCCTGCAGATCGGTAACGGCGGCGCCACCGGCACCCTCGGCACCGGCGCGGTCACGAACCTCGGGACATTGACGTTCAGTCGCAGCGATGCCCTGAGCGTCGCCAACGCGATCAGCGGCGTCGGGACGCTGGTTCAGTCCGGAACCGGCACGACCACCCTGACCGGACTTGCCACGGCGTCATCGACGCTCGTCAACGCCGGCACGTTGTCGGTCGCGAACGCCCTGGCATCGCCGGTGACCGTGAACTCGGGCGGCACGCTCGCGGGTATCGGCTCGGTCGTCGGGCCGGTCACCGTGAACGGCGGCGGCACGCTGTCGGCCGGAGACGCCGGCGTCGGTCACCTGACGACGTTGTCGTTGACCCTCAACACGGGTTCAGTGCTGGCCTTCGATCTGGGTGCGACGAACGTCGTCGGCGGTCCGTTGAACGATTTGATCACCGTCAATGGCGCGCTCGCGTTGAACGGGACGACGTTGAACGTCACCGACACCGGAGCGTTCGCCAGCACGCCGGGAAGCTATCGCCTGATCGACTACAGCGGAGCGTTGACCGGGAGCGCGAGCAACGTCACGCTCGGCACGCTGCCCGGTCTGCCCCCGAACACGGCAGTCGTCCAGACAGCGGTCGCCACTCAGGTCAACCTGATCGTCAGCAACGGCCTGCCCGTCAACTTCTGGGACGGCACACCAACGACGTCGAACGGCGTGATCGACGGCGGCAACGGTACCTGGAACAACTCGACGCCGAACTGGACCAACGCCAACGGCACCGTCAACCAGTCCTATATTCCTGGATTGGCGATTTTTGCGGGTGCGGCGGGCACCGCGACGCTGGCCGAGAACGTCACCGCCAACGTCCTCCAGTTCACCACCAACGGCTACGTCGTCAGCCCGACGACGAGCGAGGCGATTACGCTGCAGTCGCAGACCGGCGCGACCGGCACGACGCCTGGCCTGATCCGGACCGACGCGGGCGTGACCGCGACGATCGCCGCGACGATTGCCGGCAGCGTCGGCCTCGAGAAAGGCGACGCGGGCACGCTGATTCTCGCCGGCACGAACACCTATATCGGCGGCACGACGATCACCGCGGGCACGCTGCAGATCGGCAACGGCGGCACGACGGGCGGCATCCTCGGCGACATCGCGAATGCCGGGACGCTGGTGTTCAACCGCTCGAATACGCAGACATTCGCTGGAGCGATCAGCGGCGCCGGCGCGGTCACGCAGTCGGGCGCCGGAACGACGATCCTCACCGCCGCCAACACCTACACCGGCAGCACGACGATCAGCGCCGGCGTTTTGCAGATTGGTAACGGTGGCACGACCGGCAGCTTTGGTTCGGGAGCTGTCGCCAATGGCGGCACGCTGGCGTTCGACCGGAGCGACGCCTTCACCGTCGTCAACTCGATCACCGGTAGCGGCGCGCTGCTCCAGGTCGGCACGGGAACGACCACGCTGACTGGCGCCGTTGCGGCGGCGACGACCACGGTGAGCGCCGGCACCCTGTCAGTGGCCAGCACGCTGACGTCGGCGGTCACAGTGACCGGCACGTTGGCTGGCGTCGGCACCGTCGCCGGTCCAGTGACCGTGAGTTCGGGAGGCACTCTCTCGCCCGGAAATGTCGGTGTGAGCGCGGGCGTTGGCCACCTGACCACCGGCAATCTGACGCTCGGCGCCGGATCGATCCTGAACATGGATCTTGGCGCATCCGATGTCGTCGGTGGTCCACTGAACGATCTCATTACGGTCAACGGCAGCCTGACCCTTGCGGGCACGACGCTGAACGTCGCCGACACCGGCGCATTCGGGTCCACGCTTTTGGGCCTCTATCGGCTGATCGATTACTCCGGCACCCTGACCGGAAGTGCCGCGGACGTGACAGTCGCCACGACACCGGGCCATCTGCCGAGCGAAGCGATCATCCAGACGGCGGTTCCGAATCAGGTCAACCTCGCAATTGCGCCTGCGGGCGAGCCGCTCGAGTACTGGGACGGTCACGACACGACGGGAAACGGCGTGATCGATGGCGGAAACGGCACCTGGAACACGTCGTCCACCAACTGGACAGGTACGAATGGGACTGTCAACGCCGGGTGGCTTGGCGGCATCGGCGTCCTGCAGGGCGCCGCCGGCACCATCACCCTCGGCGAAGACGTGTCGATGAGGGCGCTCCAGATCGTCGCCGATGGCTACGTGATTCAGGGCGCGGGCCACAGCATCAACCTCAACAGCCTGGTCGGCAGCAGCCACGCCGTCATCCGTGCCACAGCCGGTACGACGTCAGTGTTTGATGTCGCGATGGCCGGCGCCACTGGCTTGACGATCAGCGACCCGGGAACGCTGATTCTCGCCGCCGACAACACCTACGCCGGAGGCACCACCCTCGTCGCCGGTACGCTGCAGTTGGGGAATGGCGGCACGACGGGATCGATCGTCGGCGACGTCGTCGACGGCGGCACGCTGGCGTTCAATCGGTCGAACACCATGATTCTTGCGGGTGTCGTCAGCGGCGCCGGGGCGGTCGTACAGGCGGGGACCGGCACCACCGTTCTGACCGGCGCGAACACCTACACCGGCGGCACCACGATCACGGCCGGCACGCTGCAGATTGGCAACGGCGGCACCTCGGGTAGCATCGTCGGTGACGTCACCAACAACGGCGTGCTCGGCTTCAACCGCAGTGACACGATGACCTTCGCTGGCGTCATCAGCGGATCGGGTAACCTCAATCAGGCGGGCACGGGCACGACGATCCTGACGGGCGCAAATACCTACGCGGGAGCCACGAACGTCTCGGCCGGCACGCTTCAGATCGGCGCCGGCGGCGCGACCGGCACGCTTGGCGCCGGAGCGGTCCTCAACAACGGCACGCTGGCCTTCAATCGCAGCGATGCGATCACGGTGGCCAATGCCATCGCCGGTACTGGTGCGCTGGTGCAGGCGGGCACGGGATCCACGTCGCTGACCGGCATCGTCGCAGCGGGTTCGACGAACGTCGCGGCCGGCACGCTGCGCGTCAACGGCACCCTGGCGACGCCGGCGCTGACCGTCGCCACCGGCGCGACCCTTGGCGGCGCCGGCACGATCATCGGAGCGGTGACGGTGGCCAACGGCGGTACATTGGCGCCGGGCAACTCGCCCGGCACACTGACGATGAGCTCGCTGCTGCTGTCGCCGGGATCGATCCTGAACTACGAACTGGACACGCCGAACGTCGTCGGCGGCGTCAACGACCTCGTCGTCGTCAACGGCGACCTGACCCTCGCCGGCACGCTGAACGTCACCGCGCTGTCGGGATTCGGCCTCGGCGTCTATCGCCTGATCAACTACACGGGCACGTTGACGGATAACGTCCTGGCGTTGGGGACGATGCCGACCGGCTACGCCTACGCAGTGAACAACGTTGTGCCCGGCCAGGTGAACCTGCAGGTGATCACCCCGACGCCGCCGGATATCCAGGTACTGGGATGGCGCCGGAACATTCGGCAATGGCGTTGTGCAGGGCGGCTCCGGAACCTGGACGCTCGGCGTCACCAACTGGACCAATGCCGGCGGCGAAATCAACACCGCGTGGGGGGGACGCACGGCGGTGTTCGCGGCGGCACCCGGCGTCGTCACCGTGGTCGGGCCGATTGGCTTCACCGCCCTGCAGTTCCTGACCGACGGCTATTCGATCGTGCCGGGTGCGGGCGGCCTGTTGTCTGTGAACTCGCCGAGCGCTCAAGTGCTGCTCTCGGGCGGCACTGACCTTATCAGTGCGCCGATTGCCGGCGCTGGCGGACTCGACGTCCAGGGTAGCGGCATCCTCCTGCTCTCAGGCAACAACAACTACAGCGGCGCGACGGTGGTCGGCGCGAACACGACCGTGGAAGTCGGCACCGGCGGCACCAGCGGCAGCATCGCCGGCTCCATCACGACCAACGGTGTGATCGGGTTCAATCGGACCGACGTCGTGACCGTCGCCAACACCATCGATGGCACCGGTCTGCTGCGGCAGGACGGAACCGGCACGACGATGCTGACCGGCGCCAATTCCTACGCCGGCGGCACGACGATCAATGCCGGCACCTTGTCGGTTTCGCAGAACACCAATCTTGGCGCGGCCGCCGGTGGCATCACCATGAACGGCGGCACGCTGCAGACGACAGGGACCTTCACCGCGGCGCGGGCCACGCTCTTGACCGGCGGCGCAACGATCGACACCGCTGCCGGCACCACGTTCACGCAGCAGGGCGCCATTGCCGGCGCCGGATCGCTGACCAAGACCAGCGGCGGCACGCTGGTCCTGACCGGCATCAACAGCTACAGCGGCGGCACGCTGGTGTCGGCCGGCACGCTGCAGGGCACGACCAGCGGGCTGCAAGGGACGATCATCGACAACACCTCGGTCGTGTTCGACCAGGCGTTCAACGGGGCATTCAACGGCACGCTCTACGGGCCTGGAACGCTGACCAAGAACGGATTGGGCACGGTGCTGCTGACCGGCAATCAGGCGCTGCAGGGGCTGACGACGGTGCAGGCCGGCACGCTGACGCTTGACGGCACGATGGCCGACGCCGTGACGGTGGCGAAAGGTGGCACGTTCGACGCGAACGGCGCGATTGCCGGCGCTCTCAACGTCAACGGCACGGTGACGGTACGATCGACGGCCGCCGGTGGCTTCGGTCAGCTGGCCGTCGTCGGTAACGTCGTGTTCAATCCGGGATCGGTATACGGCGTCAGCCTCGAGCCGAACGGCGGACGCTCGACGCTGGTGACCCCTGGCACGGCCAATGTCAACGGCGCGATCGTGGCGTTCAGCCCGAAGGACGGAAGCTACGGGCGGGTGACCTCGTGGGCCGTTCTTGCCGCCGACAAGGGTCTGAGCGGTGTGGCCAGCGCAACCAGTTCGTCGCCGCTGCTGGATCCGATCCTGACTTACACATCGGACGCGCTCTTCGTCACGCTGCTGAACTACGGGTCGGCGCTGCAGCCGCACGCGAACACCGGCAACGGCTGGGCGGTCGGCGGCGCGCTCGACATCATCAAGGTCGGCGCGACCGGCGATCTGCTGACCGTGGTTCGCACCCTGACGGCGATGCCCGATCCGGGGGCGGGACGCGCGCTCGATCAGATTTCCGGCGAGATTCACGCGTCGGCGACGCAGCTTGCGGTCGTGGACGGCGAGTCGGTCATGGACGTGAACCGATCCGAATTGACCAACCGCATCAGTCTGCGCGGCGGAATCGACGGCGCCGGGCTCAAGGGATCGACGTCACTCTGGGGCGCGCAGCCGCGCCGGATCTGGGTGCGCGTGCGCGGCGATCACGCGTCGTTCGACGCCGGTGGTCTGACGGCTGGACAAGGCGGCCTGCCGGCCGCGCATGGCGGCGACGAGACGATCGCGGGCATCACCATCGGCGCCGACTGGATTCACGGCGATCACTGGCTGACGGGAGTCGGCGGCAGCTACGGCCACGGCAAGCTGACACTGGACAGCCTCAACGAGTGGTCGACCTTCGAGGCGCCGCGCGCGCTGGGCTACGTCGGCTACTCGAAGCCGCAATGGGCGCTGGTCGGCGGCGGCAGCTTCGCCTACATGTATTACGACATGCAGCGCTCGTTCGCGTTTTCGGCGCTCGGACCGACGGGACGGCCGCTGGTGACGCCGATCGACCGGACCGCGACGAGCTCCCCGTCGGGTCCGGCAACCGAACTGTGGTTCGAGCCGCGCTACAACTTCCTGCTCGGCCACTGGGACCTGCAGCCGACCGGGTCGCTGCGCGCCGCCTGGTACCACCAGAACGCATGGACCGAGGCGGGTGCGGATTCGCTGTCGTTGACCGGGCCCGGAACCACGGTGAACTCGACGCAGGCCGGCGTCGGCGTCCGCTTCTCACGGGTGACGGGCGGCGTCCGTCCATTCGTGTCCGGCTTCTATCGCCACGAGCTCACCGACGGCTTCAATTCGACGGTCGTCGAGATCGGACCGGATCCGAAGGGCCTCTATCGGGTGGACGGAATCGAGCTCCCGCACAACGTCACGATCGGCCAGGGTGGCTTGACGTTCATCCACAACAGCTTCGGGCTGTCGCTGATTTATCAGATCAACGTGTCCAGTCCTCAGATCTGGCAGTCGCTCCAGCTCGGCATCGGCTTCTAGTAGAATTCGGCTCCGGAGTGACCTCGGAGATTGAGGAATCGAGAATGTCCATGAACCGTTCGATGCGATCGATCCGCCTTCTGGCAGCCGCCATCGGCACTGTTTGTGTCACTGCCGGCAGCGCGCTGGCGGGTCAGCAGCCGCCGCCGACGCCGCCCGCGTCAGGCACCCAGACATTGCCCGGCGGTGCCAGCCAGATGCAGGAGACGCACGGCGACTGGCGGGTGACCTGCGCGCAGCCGAGCGGACAGAAGATCTGTGCGCTGTCGCAGCAGCTCACCGACCCGAACAGCCGTCAGCTGGTGCTCGGCATCGAGCTGACCGCGAAGACTCCGGACAAGGCGGAGGGCGCGCTGGTCATGCCGTTTGGCCTCGCGCTGGACAAAGGCATCACGCTGCAGGTGGACGACAACGGCGCGCCGATGACGAAAACCTTTCGGACGTGCGTGCCGACCGGATGTCTGGTGGCGCTGTCGTTCGATTCCGCGCAGCTGGCCGCACTGCGCAAGGGAACCGTGCTCAACGTCAAGGCGACCACGGATGGCGGCAAGGAAGCCGCGTTCAGGATTTCGCTCACCGGTTTCGGCAGCGCCGTCGACCGTACGGCGGTACTCTCCAGATAGCGCCTCGTCGGGTCGGGTTTCGCGCCGTATGACGCGCGCTCTACGACCTGGGTGTCGTAATTTTCAGTCCCTGCGGCGCGCTCGGTAGGACCGTCGAGGTCTCGGTGATCAGGATAGTCCTGCCGGCTACGACCATGCTGGTGTTCTTCGCCGACGTCGTGGTATTGGCGGTTGCCGTATAGCTGATCGTGCCGTTGCCGGAGCCGCTGCCGCCGCTGGTGATGCTCAGCCAACCATCGGTTTCGAACGCAGTCCACATGCAGCCAGCGGGCGCCGTCACCGTGGCGGAGCCGGTGCCGCCGGTGCTCGGCAACGAAATGATCGAGGGCGACACGGTGAATGTGCACAACGGTGGTTGGGCAGTGAAAGAAACCGTGTCAACTGACAGCGCGCTGCTACTGCGACCGCCCGGCCCGACGGCAGCGACGCTGACGTTGTAAACCACACCGATTGGTGGAACAGGTGTCAGCATACTCGTGAAGTTGACCCCGATTGTGTTGGTCCCGTCGGGGCTCGGTTTTCCGAGGCTAATCGTTTGAAAAGGCTGAGTTGCTCCCGGCGAGTAAAACTCGAGCTCGTACGAGGTCAGCAGCGGCGCGCCACTCGATGTCGTCGAATCCTGATCGCTCGAAGCCGTGAACGTCGCGACGGTTGGATTGACGACGGTCTGAGCGCCGGCTTGAGTGCTGGCGATGGTTAGCAATGACACGAAGACTGGCAACGATAGACGCTCGACACGAATCAAGATCGACCTCGCAGTTGATGGTGGTACCCGGTATCCCGAGCGTGCACGAAAGATGTGACGCCCGCCAGTGCAGAATTCGGGCCCAATCCGGCACTGCGAAATTGCTAGGGATTTCGACCAGCAAGAACGGGGGAAGAGGGGATCGTCAGACAGAACTGCAATCGACTTACGGTCCCGTGAGGTGCGCGTGGAAATCGGACAGGCCGTGTAGAAGTTTCACGGACGCGCGCAGCGCCTTGTCAGTCGATGACATTCGATGACCGAGCGGTGACCGGCCTGACAGGCTAGCGATGGACGAAGGCGTCGAGCGCGGCCCAATCGAGTTCCTGGTCCAGTTTTTCAGCCATGCCTGGCCAGAGTTCGTCCTTGGCCAGAATGCGAATGGCCAGAATCTGCGGCGCCGACCGCGGCAGCCGCGCGTCGGCGAGGGTGGGGTTGATGTAAACGGTCGCCGGCGGCGCGTCCTCGCCGGCCTTGACGAACACCGGCGGATCCTCGAAATCTCCGCGGTCGCCGACGTACGCGGTGGCGGCGCGCTGCGCCGGGCTCATCGCGGCGTAGGCCTTCCTGGCGTTGGCGACGCGTCGCTGCAGTTGACCCATCGCCTCGTCCACCGTCGCGACAATCGACGCGGGGACTCCAGCCGGTAGCTTCGCCCGGTTCGCCTGCGCTTTCGCCAGGGCGTCCTCGTCCGTCCTGATGGTGGCGAGCAGGTAGCGTTCGCAGGTGACCGGTGCCCAGAATGGCGCTTTGTTCCGCAGAATGAACACCCAGCGATCGCCGTTGCCTTCCTCGAAGACCGGATAGCCGTGCACGGTCGCAACCGGATCGGGCGGATTCCGGATGAAGATGCCCTGATCGTCCTGCAGATCCAGGCCGCCGCCCAGCACCGGCCCCAGGTCGTTGACGCGGATGGTCACGCTCCCGGCGGTATCGCGTTCGTTCGCCTCCACCTTCTGATCGATCCGCTCATACGGAGCGATGTTCAGCGTCAGCTGACTCGTGACCAGCACCGGACGTTTGCCGCCCGAGCGGTCCAGGGTGTCGAGCGAGACGAAGGTGTGCGGAATGACCTGGAAGCCGGCCGGCGGCGCCATCGCCGGCATCCGCTTCAGCACGTCGAGCAACGTATTGACTTGCGCGGTGACGGCGGTGCGCTCGTCGGGCGTCATCTCCGGGCGCACGCCCACCCGAAGCGGACCGGTGATGCTCCACGATCCGGCCTGAGCTTTCACCAGCGGATGCTCCTGCGCGATCGCCGTTTTGTGATCGGCGAAAATCAGCAGCAGGAACATGACGGTGGGCACGCGACGTGGCATCTTTGCGAATCCTCCCGCGTGAGATTATATTGCTCAGCATCCCGATCGGGACGAACCGAAAGATAACGAGATGATAAAGAGACTCACGTTCGCGTTACTGATCGCGCTGGGCGTTGTCCGCCTCGACGCGCAGGACTTCAAGGCTTACCAGAATTACGATTTCGTGCCTGGCGACCAGATTATTTTCGACGACGACTTCGCGAAGGACCCGGATGGCGAATTTCCGGCGCACTGGAAACTCGAGGAGGGCCAGGGCGTCGTGAACAAGGTCGACGGACAGCCGGCGTTCGTGCTGACACAAGGCAATTACGTCAAGGTTGCGCCGAGGATGAAGGCGGCGACGTATCTTCCAGCAGCGTTCACGCTGGAGTTCGACTTTTACGTCAAACCCGACTCGACTCCGAGGGTGCTCGTCAACCTCGATCCGGAGAACGGCCGGCGCATCGTTTTCGGGCCGGAGCCGTACACCGACGGCCTCGAGAAGGACTTGCAGGGCTCCTACAAAGGCGATCCCGAGCAGTTCGCCAACAAGTGGCACCACGCGGCGCTGTCGTACCAGAACAATCAGATCAAAGCCTACATCGACCAGTACCGCGTAATGGTGGTCCCCGATCCCGGTTTCAAGCCGACCGCGATCGAGTTCGACGCCTCGGCCGAGCCGGAAAACCCGATCATCCTCGCGAACGTCCGACTCGCCAGCGGCGGCGGGGCGAACGTCCTCAGCAAGCTGACGACCGACGGCAAACTGGTGACGCACGGCATCCTCTTCGACGTGAACCAATCGACGGTCAAGCCGCCGTCGATGGGCACCATCGCGGAGATCGTCAAAGTGCTGAAAGCGAACCCGACGTTGAAGGTGGAGATCGGCGGGCACACGGACGCCGACGGCGACGCGGCGAAGAATCTCGCGCTGTCGCAGGCTCGAGCCGACGCTGTCAAGAAGGTGCTGGTCGAGCAAGGCATCGATGCGGCCCGGATCACCACCAAGGGCTACGGTGCGACCAAGCCGATCGACAAGAACGATTCGCCGGAGGGCAAGGCGAATAACCGCCGCGTCGAGTTCACCAAGACGGCATAAAGGCCTCCGCGTCGATCGTCGGGGCTCCCTTCAGCCGACCCGCACGTAGCCTTTCAACTGCAGGTTCACCAACGTGGTCATTGCCCAGAGATCGATCTGCACGTCCGGGTTGACCTGTGCCGGATCGATCTTCCGGCCGATCAGGCCCTGACCGCACACGCGAATGTCCACGCCGGCCTGTTTCAGCGCGTGGATGATCGCGATGTTCGGATTGTCGCGGCCGTATCGCGCCTTGTAGGCGTCGTTGCTCATGACGATGTCGATGTCCGGCGTGCGCTGGTGGAACATGATCACGAGGTGCCGGTGTTCCGCCGGGACTTTGTATTTGCCCAGCGTGTTCACATACGTCGCGATGGTCGGCAGCATCGGATTGATGTCGCCCGGGCTCTTGGCGTCCTGGCCGTCGGCGAAGACGACCTTGTAGTCCACGTTCGGATCGGGCAGCTCGCGTGCCCCGGGCAGATCGCGAGCGGCCTCGTATCCAGGCACCAGGACGGCGCCGGACGAGTCGGCGCGTGCCGGGCCGAAGGATCCCGAGGCGAAAATCAGGAGCGCGGTCAATCCGATCGCCGTTGTCTTCATAAAGCCTCCACTGCCTGCTGAACCACTATTGCCGGTTGTAGGCGATGCCCGCCCCCTGCGCCTTCTCGATCGCGATGACCATCGCGGGCACGACGATGACGCCGGGAAGCAGGTTGGCGCCGAGATCCTTCTGCAGATCTTCGGCTTTGCCCTTGCCTCGCACCGAAAGTTCCTCGCACCAGCCGCCGAACGCGTTCGCGCACAGCAGGAAGGTGGTGCCCATTTTCTGCAGGCTGTCGATGCCGAGCGCCGGCATCGCATCCGCGAAGGCGGGTATGGTCGGCGTCTGCAGCACCTGCATCAGGAGGTGCAAATCGGCGGGCGTGGGCTTGTAGAACACATTTCGCACGTAGGGTTTGCCGGCCGCGTCCTTCAGGCCCGCGTAGTCGCCGAGCGCGTACTTCGCCCACATCGTGTCGTTGAACGCCAGCGGCAGGCTGGACTGCGTGCCCATGCTGTAGAAGGTGCCGACCGCGCCGGCCTGTCCGGGGGACTTGTAGGCCCCGCTGTAGGTGTTGAGATAGTTGAGGATGTGCAGCAGCGGCATGCCGTTCTTGTGCTGCGGGAAGTCGAACAGGCAGCGGTGGGAGCCCTTGACGCCCTTGATCCAGTCGTCAGGACCAGGCTGCTGCGCCGCAGCGGACTCGCCTGCACCCGCGAAGCCGAGCGCCGCGGCGGCGCCGGCGAACCGGCTCAGGAAGCCGCGCCGGTGTGTCCTGTCGTTCAGACTCATTGAATCTCCTGCCTGAGCGGGATTGGGACGCCGCAAGGCGGCCGCCCCGCGTCAACGTGGAGATCATCGCTCTGGCGGCGGCGCTGTCAAGGATTTTCAATGGCCAACGAAGACAGCACTCAAAGGAGGGCTTGCGCCCTTCGTGCCTTGGTGATGCGGGGTCAGACACGCGTCTGACCCCATCGAGGAACGTCACTACATCGGTGGGAACTCTTCCCAGTAGTCCCAATCGAAGCTGCGCGACTTGCCGTACGGTGACGGCGACGCCAGCCAGTCCTGCCCTGGATCGCCGATCGGCGCTCCCGGAGGCGCGTCCGGCGCCGCATGCGGAATCGGATGCGCCATGTCGATCGGCCGCTCGAGGAAACGCTTGATGTCCGCTGCCAGCAGCGTGCGCTGTGCGGTGTCGAGCTCGGTCTTGTTCACCGCCGTCTTGAAGCGCGTGATCAACTTGCCGAGCTTGTACGACGCGATCGCACGCACCTGACCATTCGGCGACGCGTTCGCCAGCCACATCAGGCGATCGACCAGCACCCGCTCTTCGGCGCGACGCACGGCCGCTTCGTACGGCGTGGACGTCGGCGCCTCGAACGTCGCTCCGGTCAAGCGATCGATGACGTCCTCGAGACCCGGCGCCTGCGGGTTCACCGCGTGCTGCGCCACCATGCGCGAGGCGCGATCGAGCTGCAGCGTGAAGCCGATCGTGACGTCGGCCGCCACCGTCGCCGGACTGAGCGGATCGAACGTGTCGCCGGTGGTGCGCGGGAACAGCTCGCGGTGCATGCCCCAGCCCGGCGGACGCGGCGGGATCAGCTCGAGAATCGGCGTCGGCACCGTCAGCTCCGACGGCTTCAGCGTCGCGGCCAGCGCGTCGAGCGCCTTGCGCTGATCGTCCACGCCCACACCTTTGGTCGGCGTGCGCTGATCGCCGCGCATGCCGTAGATGTAATCCTGGCCCGCGACCATCGACGCCGCCGACTCCACCGCGTAGCGGTGATACATGTAGATCGGCACCAGCGGCTTCTTCGAGCGTCGCCATCGGCGCGCCGGCGCGGATCGTGTGCTCGCCCATCTTGTTCAGCGCCGCGCGACGCACCTTCATCAGCCGATAGAGCTCGTCGGCCTGGTCGACGCCGTTCGACCATTGATCGACCTTCGGGTTCGATTCGAGTGTCCTGGTTGGTCATGTAGCGCAGATCCTGCGCCCACGCATCGTCGAGGATCTTCTGGAGCGGCGCCTTCTCGTCGGGCCGGCCGGGAACTGGCGATAGCCGTAGTTGATCGTCGACCTTGTCCCAGTCGCCGATGCGCTGCGGGTAGGCGTCGCGAGAGATCGATGGTGTCGTCGGCCTTGCAGTTTCTCCAGCGGATGCGGATAGTCCATCACCGAGATCCAGCCCTTTTCGCTGTCGTAGTAGTTGTGGCCGAGGCCGAGCGTGTGGCCGACCTCGTGCGCGGCCAGCTGGCGGATGCGCTTGAGCGCGGTCTGGTACGGCAGGTCCGGCTTCTCGTTGCCGGTGACGTAGGGCGACATCAGCCCTTCGAAAATCAGGTAGTCCTGACGATCGCGCAGCGAGCCGAGCGTGACCGTGCCCTTGAGGATTTCGCCGGTGCGCGGATCCGCGACCGAGCCGCCGGTGCTCCAGCCGCGCGTCGAGCGGTGCACCCAGTTGATCATGTTGTAGCGGATGTCCATCGGATCGGCGCCGTCGGGCAGCACCGCGACCTTGAAGCCGTTGCGGAATCCCGCCGCCTCGAACGCCTGGGTCCACCAGCTCGCGCCTTCGACCAGCGCTTTCTTGACGTCTTCCGGCGCGCCCGGATCGACCCAGTATTCGATCGGCTTCACCGGTTCGCTGATCGCCGCGTTCGGATCTTTCTTCTCGAGGCGATGACGGCGGATGTAGCGCATCTGCATCGGCTCGCCGATCGGCACGCTGTAATCGACGTAGGTGAGGCCGCCGTAGCCGGCGCGCGGATCGTCGTAGCGCGGCTTGTAGTTGCCGTCCGGCAGTTCGACCAGCGACACGTGCTCGCGCATCGTCACCGCTTCGGCCGTCGGCGTGACGCTGGCGACCGATCCGGAGAAGAGACCGCCGCCGCGTCCACCGCCGCCGCCCGCGTCCGCCGCCGTCTTCGGGAATCGGCCCGGGGCCCTGCGTCGGACCGGCGCCGCCGCCGCCGCGGCGTCCGCCGGCGCCGTCGCTGACGAAGGTCAGCGTCATTTCGATTTCGCTGTTCTTCGGGAACGCCTTGGTGCGCTCCATGTAGAAGCCGCTGCGCGTGCGATCGACACGATACGTGCCGGGCCGCAGCGAGCCGGCCGCGCCGGTCACGTCGCGGAGCAGGAAGTCGGTGGCGTCGACCAGCACGTGGCCGTTGCTCTCGCCGGCGATCGGGAAGCCCCACAGGATCGATTTCGCGAACGAGTCCTCGACCGACTTGCGCTCGCGCGGGTTGGCGCTGCTCGAGCGGAACGACATGTTCGGCTGCACCAGCATGACGCGCGGCCCGATGCGCTGGAACGAGACGATCTTCGCGCCCGCGCCGGATCCGCGATCGAGTCCGATGTCGTTCGAGCCGAGGCCCGCGGCCAGGCCCATCGACATCAGGAATTCGGTGTCGAGCTTCGGGATTTCGAGGAAGAGCGAGCCGGTGCGCTCGTCCCAGTACATCGGGAAATAGCCGTCGATCTTCTGCATGCCCGCGACGCGTTCGTCGATCGGACCGATGCGGCCGGCCGCGGCCTGACCGCCGCCCCCCGCGCCGCGTCCGCCGCCTGCGGCCTGCGCGTGCAGCGGCTGCGATCCGCGCAACGGAAACATCAACACCAGAAACGAGAGTACGACCGTAAATGTGACGGATGCCTTTAACATAAGAATGCCTCGCGACAGGGATTCTATCAGCAGGAGGAGTGATGACGGATCTGGAAGCGCTGCGTTTTCCGGTCGGACGCTTTGTCCGGCACACCGGATCGATCGATCGGGCGACCCGCGCGACATTCATCGAGACGCTTGAAGACATGCCAGCGACATTCCAGTCGCTCGTCGCCGGCCGCTCGGACGAGGAACTGGATGTACCGTATCGTCCAGGCGGGTGGACGGTGCGTCAGGTCGTACATCACGTGCCCGACAGCCATATGAACGCTTACATTCGGATGAAATTCGCGGTCACCGAAGATGCGCCGGCGATCAAGGCCTACACCGAATCGGCGTGGGCGGAACTGCCGGAGGCGAGGACCGGCCCGGTGGCCATGTCGCTCGCGCTGGTCGACGGTCTGCATCAACGCTGGGTGGCATTTCTCCGCAGCCTCACCGACGCACAATTCCGCCGCACCTACGTCCATCCTGAAATGGGACCCGTAGCGCTGGACGAAGCGCTCGGCCTGTATGCGTGGCACGCGCGGCATCACACCGGGCACATCAGGTTGGGGCTGGGGGCTCGGGGCTAGGGCAGCTGGCAGGACGTCCGCGTGAAGCGCCCGCGCTACAGCACTGTCGTCTTCGGCGCGACTCATTCGTCTAGAGGCAAAGGAGACGATATGCCTCAGTACACGTTGTTGTTGCGGGGAGAGAACGGTCGCCTGGCGCACCTGGCGCCATCCGAGATGCAGGCCATCGTGGCGCGGTATTCGGCGTGGATCGACGAGCTGGGCGCAGCCGGCAAGCTCGGCGGATCGCACAAGCTTCGCGACGGTCAGGGCCGCGTGCTGCGCAAGGCCGCCAACAAGATCGTCGTGACCGACGGCCCGTTCACCGAGGGCAAGGAGTTGATGGGCGGACTGTTCGTGATCGAAGCCGCCTCGTTCGACGAGGCGGTGGCGATCGCGAACGGCTGTCCGCACCTCGACTTCGGCAGCGTCGAAGTGCGGGAGATCGAAGTCATGCGCCGGCCGTGACCGGGATCAATTTCCAGCGGGCGTCGGCGCAGATCGTCGCGACGTTGACCCGCATCCTCGGCCCGCGCCACATCGCGCTGGCCGAGGAGGTCGCGCAGGATGCGCTGCTGAAGGCGCTCGAGACCTGGCCGCACGCAGGCGTGCCGTTGAATCCATCGGCGTGGCTGATTCAGGTCGCCAAGAACCGCGCCCTCGACGTGCTGCGCCGCGAGCGCTGGCTCGCGGAACGGATCGCCCTGGTCGCGGTCCAGCTCGATGCCTCGGGATCGCCGGCGCGGTCGGTGTCGCCGATGATGGCGGCCGGTCCGCCGGCGCCGCCGTCCGAGCACGCGCGGCTACGCCACGAGCCGGTGATGCCCGACGATGACCAGCTGTGGATGATGTTTCTGGCGTGTCATCCCGTGCTGGCGCGCGAGGCGCGGGTGGCGCTGACGCTCAAGACCGTGTGCGGATTCGGCGTCGGCGAGATCGCGCGCGCGTTTTTGGTGCGCGAGGACACCATCGCGCAGCGTCTGGTTCGCGCCAAGCGCCAGCTGCGCGATGCCGACGTCGCGTTCGAGCTCGCGCCGGCCGAATACGGCGAACGCCTCGAATCGGTCCTCGGCGTGCTGTATCTGCTCTTCAACGAAGGGCACGCACCCCATGCCGGCGACGAGCTCATTCGCGTGGAGTTGTGCGAGGAGGCGATTCGCCTGACGCGGCTGCTCGCAGACGAGCCGACGCTCGCCACCCCCGCCGTGCACGCACTGCTGGCGCTGATGCACCTGCAGGCGGCGCGCCTGCCGGCGAGAATGGGCGGCGAGGACGTGCAACGGCTGCCCGAGCAGGATCGATCGTTGTGGGATCGCGATCTGATCGCGCGCGGCCTGCGCGACCTCGATCGGGCGTCCGCCGGCGACGTCCTCACCGTGTATCACCTCGAGGCCGGCATCGCAGCGTGCCACGCGGTCGCCCCGGGCTACGACGACACCGACTGGTCGCGGATCGTGGAGTTCTACGACCTGCTGGCGGCGATCAAGCCGACGCCGATCGTCGCCTTGAATCGGGCCATCGCGCTCTCGCGTCTGCACGGTCCGCGGGCCGGGCTGGCGGCGATCGAGCAAATCGCCGACGACCCGGTCCTGGCCCGCTACTACCTGTTGCCGGCGACGCTGGGCGAGCTGGCGCTCGAGTCCGGCGATCTCGCCCGCGCGGCCGAGTGCTTTCGTGCGGCGCTCGAATGCGAGTGCTCGCGGCCGGAGCGCTGCTCCCTCGAACGCAAGCTGAGCCGGCTGCTCACGGAAACGTCCGCCGCAGGGAATGCTTCAGCTGCGCCACGCAATCGCGACTGAAACAGTCAAGCCTCCCTCGGTTCTGACGCGCTGCGGCAGGCATCGCGAAGTCACGAAGCTCACGAAGCTCACGTTGTACAAAAGGACTCGTGTTCTTCGTGGTCATCGTGACTTCGCGATCAGACTCGAGCCGAACCGAAGGTTTCAGAACAGGGACCCGATAAGCTACGTCTATGCTGGAGAGGACCGATGGATAAGACGACGTTCAAGGAATCGTTCAAGGTGGCGGGCGAGCATCTGGTCGACGCCGTGAAGAAGCTGCTTCACGAGGGCAACGTCCGGCGCATCGTGATCAAGCACGCGGATGGCCGCGAGGTCGCCGAGTTCCCGCTCAGCGTCGGCGTCATCGGGGCGGTGCTGGCGCCGATGCTGGCGGCGGTTGGCGCCCTCGCCGCGGTGCTCACGGAATGCACCGTCGAGGTCGAGCGCGAAGTGGACCAGGCCGCCACGCCTCAGGATGCCAGCAAGACCGGCGCGGCATAGTCCGCGTCAGCGCGAAAACGCGAACAGATCGAGATCGGCGGACGCGCCGTCGCGATACCATTCGAGCAGCAGCCCCGCGGCCATGAATCCGAACGTCATGCCGTTGCCGCCGTAGCCGAGAGCAAACAGGTGTCGCGGGTAACGGCGATGCGGCCCGACATACGGCAGGCTGTCTGGCGTCGTCGCGAACAATCCTTCCCACGCCCATTCGACCGGGATGCCGGCGAGGCCCGGATACAATCGCAGAAAGTATTCGTGCACGCTGGCGGTCCGTTCGTCCACTTTCCGCGCCCGCTCGCGCGCCGGCAGCAGCCGGCAATCGCCGCCGCCCATCATCAGCCGGTGATCTCGCGTCCACCTTGCATAGTGGTACGGCCGCCCGGTGTCCCACAACATCACCGCGCCGAGCCCGACTCGCCGCCGTTCCGCCACGCTCATCCGGCGAGTCGCGATCACGTAAGTGTTCAGCATGCGAAAACGCGCCAGCAGCGGTTTGAAATACGGCGTCGCGTAGCCGGTGGCGATGATGACGCGGTCCGCGTGAATCGCGCCACGCGGCGTGGTGACGACCACGCCGTCACGTCCGGGCCGGATGCCTGCCGCCGGTGTGCGTTCGAAGACCCGTGCGCCGCGCGCGGCGGCCGCCTTCAGCAGACCAACGCAGGCGCGGTAGGGATTGGCCTGTCCGTCGCCGCTGGTCCGGATGGCGCCGGCGGCATCGAGTCCGGTGACGCGCCGGACACCCTCGCGGCCGAGCCAGCGTCCGCCGACGCCGGCCTGCCCGCGCAGTTGCTGCTCGATACGAAGCTGCTCCGCATCATCCTCGGTCGGCGCGTAGTAGACCGAGTCGCGGACGGCGAGGTCGCACGGGATCTCGAGCCGCCGAAGCACGGCGATCAAGCCGCGCGTCGCGTTTGCGCTCAACCGCCAGATGCGGCGGGTTCGATCCTGGCCGTAACGTCTGGCCAGGACGCCGAAGTCCTCGTCAGGCTCTTTCATCAGCAGCGCGCTGCTGGCGGCGGTGCTGCCGCGACCGATCCGATCGGCCTCGACGAGCGCGACGCGCACACCGGCCTCAGCGAATCGCCAGGCCATCGCCGCACCGGTGATCCCGCCGCCGACGATCGCGACGTCCGCGCTCTGCGTTCCGTGAAGCGAGGGGAAACGCGCCCGGCGGGAAGACTGGTGTTGCGGCAGCCAGAGCGGGATGTTGACGCGGAGACGCGGCATGCTGTCGATCGATGATGGCGATCCGGCGCGATTCGGTCAACGCGACTGAGCCGTTCGTTGGCGAGGGCGGCCCGTCGCGGTATGCTCCCTTACCGGAGGGCTTCGATGTGCGATCTGGGTCACTCGCGTCAGGATCAGCGATTTGGGTTTCTCGTCGACGTGCCGGAAGTCCGGGCGTTGGTCTCGGAGACCGAGCGTCTCACGGCTGAAATCTCCGATCACGCGGCTCGCGTCGAGGCGCTGCGGCCGGCTTTCGCGACGCTGCTGGCGTCGGAAGGCTGGCTGCCCGACGAATGCGCCAGACCTGACGATACCAGCAGGATGGGCGGCGGCATCGGCCAGTACGCCTTGTATCGCGCGGAAAACGGATCGCTCTGTCTGTTTTCGCTGGTCGTGCCGGCGGGCGCCGCCACGCCGGTGCACGACCATCTCGCCTGGGGCCTGGTCGGCATTTACCGCGGCCGGCAGGACGAGACGGTCTATCGCCGTCTCGACGATGGCGCCGATCCCGCGAAAGCGAATCTCGAGATCGCGAAGCGTCAGGAGCTGGGTCCGGGCGAGTGCTATCCGCTCCTACCGCCGACCGACGACATCCACTACGTTCGCACTATTTCCGACACCGCGTCGATCTCGATCCACCTGCTGGCGAACGACACCGCGTGCGTGTGGCGACACAAATTCGAGCCGGCCACCGGCGTGGTCACGCCTTTCCGTTCCGGCTACGCGAACGCGCCGTGCCCGGAGGAGGCGTGAGCACAACGGCGGACGTGGTCTGCCTGATCGACGTCGACAACACATTGCTCGACAACGACGCCGTCATCGCCGACCTGCGGGCGCACCTGATCTCGTCCTTCGGCGCCGAGTGCGACGCCCGCTACTGGGAAATCTTCGAGCAGCTGCGCTCGGAGCTCGGGTATGCCGATTACCTCGGGGCGCTGCAGCGCTTCCGTATCGAGCGGCCGCTCGACGGCAGCGTCCTGCAGATCTCGCTCTTCCTCCAGCATTACCCGTTCGCGTCGCGGTTGTACCGCGGTGCGCTCGATGCGCTGCGTCATCTTCGCCGCCTCGGCCCGACCGTCATTCTGTCCGACGGTGACGTCGTGTTTCAGCCGCGCAAGGTCGAGCGCTCGGGCCTGTGGGCGGCGGTCGAGGGCAACGTGCTCATCTACATCCACAAGGAGCAGATGCTCGACGATGTCGAACGCCGCTATCCGGCGAAACGCTACGTGATGGTGGACGACAAAATCCGCATCCTCGCCGCCATGAAAGAGGTCTGGGGCGATCGGTTGACGACGGTCTGGGTGAAGCAGGGGCACTACGCCAACGATGGCGCGCTCACGGCGCAATACCCAAAAGCAGACATTGCGCTGGGCGCAATAGGGGAGATCGCGTCATCTAAGGATTTGAAGATTTGAGTACGTAAGGATTTGTCTGAGGATCTTATCTAAGGATCTAGTTGACGATCTGGTTTGAGGACGTGAGTTCCTCCGCGGCGCGCATGATGATTGGCGCGGGCGGTTTTGACCGAGGCCACCAATATCGCGCGGAGCTGGTGACTTTCGTCGAGCAGCCAGTCGAGTTCGCGCAACGCCTTCGTCGTCGACATGATGTGCGTTTCCGCGATGATCGCCAGCCAGTGCTCAGTTTCGTCGGCCTCCTCGGCCGCGACTCCGAGCTTCGCAATGAACTCGTCGCGCGAACGCGCCCGCCTCGCGGCGTGATAATTCGCGGCCTCCGACGTTCCTGACTTCGTCAACTGTCGCTCAATCACCTGCGCAGCCGGGTCCGGTGGCATCGATCGCGCAAAGATGACGATGCGAGTGGCGAACCGCTTGAGCCTGGCGGCGAGCTCGTTGGCTTGAGAGGACACACGTGAGCCGACTGCAGAACGCGGGCCACGCGCCGGGCCGCGCCAATCCCATCACGGCGCCGAGGCGATCGCACAATCGGTGATGTCGTGTTGATCCGGAGCTGCAATTCTTGCAATCGATCCGCATCGCTCATGACCCTGAAAGGGTCACGCGCGCGCGCCTGAAAGGCCCGCACCACACCTGAAGGCGCCGAGACACCGAGACGCAAAGATCCTTAGACAAATCCTCAAATCCTAAACTCCACAAATCCTAAGATTGATAGAATCTTCCCCATGGAATTGGTTGATCCGAAGCTATTCCGCGAAGCGTGTTATGTCGATGGCGATTGGGTAAGTTCCGAATCGGTCATCAGCGTCGACGACCCGTCGACCGGCTCGACCATCGGCTCGGTGCCGAGGCTGGGCGTCGCTGAAACACGTCTTGCCATCGACGCTGCCGCTCGCGCGCTGCCGGCCTGGCGCGCGAAGACGGCGAAGGAGCGCGCGACGGTCCTGCGCCGCTGGTTCGACCTGATGATCGCGAACCAGGACGATCTGGCGCGGCTCATGACCACCGAGCAAGGCAAGCCGCTCAGCGAATCGCGCGGCGAGGTCGCGTACGCGGCATCGTTCCTCGAATGGTTCGGCGAAGAAGCCAAGCGAGTGTACGGCGACACCATTCCCGGCCATCAGGCCGACAAGCGCATCATCGTCATCAAACAGCCGATCGGCGTCGTCGCCTGCATCACACCGTGGAACTTTCCGCTTGCGATGATTACGCGCAAGGCCGGCCCGGCGATTGCCGCGGGTTGCACCGTGGTCCTGAAGCCGGCGTCGCAGACCCCGTTTTCGGCGCTCGCCCTCGCGGAACTTGCCGAGCGCGCCGGCGTACCAAAAGGCGTGTTCAACGTGATCACCGGATCGGCCACCGAGATCGGCGCCGAGTTGACGGCGAATCCGATCGTCCGGAAGCTCTCGTTCACCGGGTCGACCGAGATCGGCCGCCTGCTGATGGCGCAGTGCGCCCCGACCATCAAGAAGCTGTCGCTCGAACTGGGTGGCAACGCGCCGTTCGTCGTGTTCGACGATGCGGATCTGGATGCGGCGGTGGAAGGCGCGATCGCCTCGAAGTACCGCAACACCGGCCAGACCTGCGTCTGCGCCAACCGCCTGCTCGTGCAGGGCAGCGTCTACGATCGGTTCGCGGCGAAGTTGGCGGACGCGGTACGACAGCTCAAACCGGCGCCGGGCCTCGAAGCAGGCGCGACGCAGGGGCCGCTCATCGACGACAAGGCGGTTCAGAAAGTGGAAAGCCACATCGCGGACGCCACCTCCAAAGGCGCGAAGGTGCTGGTCGGCGGGAAACGGCACGCGCTCGGCGGACGATTTTTCGAGCCGACGATTCTGACCGACGTGACGCCGGCGATGGACATCGCCCGCGAAGAGACCTTCGGTCCGGTTGCGCCGCTCTTCCGCTTCGAGACCGAAGCCGAGGCGATCGCCCTGGCCAACGACACCGAATTCGGCCTGGCGGCGTACTTTTACGGCCGCGACGTCGCGCGTGTCTGGCGCGTCGCCGAAGCGCTCGAGTACGGCATCGTCGGAATCAACACCGGCATCATTTCAACCGAGGTCGCGCCGTTTGGCGGTGTGAAAGAGTCCGGACTCGGGCGCGAGGGATCGAAGTACGGCCTCGAAGAGTTCCTCGAGATCAAATATCTCTGCCTCGGCGGCATCCAGTCGTAACCTCCAGCAATCGGGATCGCGTCACATTTTCTGCACTTCACCTTCATCTTTCTGTAGACATCGCGATCGACGCGGGGTATGCTCCGCGCCGTTTGTCCAGCCGATAAGCGTCGGACGAACCGTCTGACGTAATCCGTCAGCCGCTTACCAAGCTCGAATCCGGTGATCCGGAAAATTGGAAGAAACGAAAGGGGCGCCAGAGACAGTCGAGAAAACAGCGGTGTTATCGCGCGGAACCGGGCGTCATCGTCTCGGCACGGCACCTGCAAAAGCCGGCCGTACCTTCAGTCGTACTTGTCGTTTTTCCGAGGAGGAGACTGGGTTTATGCGCATCCTTGCACGCGTCGTAATCGGGGCAGCCTGCATCGCGCTGCTGCCGAACGTGGCATCGGCACAGACCAGCGGTATCGCGGGAACGGTCAGAGACGCATCCGGCGCAGTACTTCCAGGAGTCACGGTGGAAGCAGCCAGTCCGGCCTTGATCGAGAAGGTCCGGTCCGCCACCACCGACGGTTCAGGGCAGTTCAAGATCACCACCCTCCGCAGCGGCACCTACACCGTCACCTTCACACTCCCCGGCTTCAGCGTCGTCAAGCGCGAGAACGTCGAACTCACCTCGGACTTCACGGCCACCATCAACGCGGATATGAAAGTCGGCGCAGTTGAAGAGACGATCACCGTCTCCGCTCAGTCGCCGATCGTCGACACGCAGAGCATCACGACGCGCACGGTGATGACGCGCGAGGTGATGGACGCGATTCCGACCGGCAAGAACATTCAGGCGGTCGGCATCATGATTCCCGGCACCTCGATCTCGCTCGGCGGCGGCGGTGCGCTGTCGCGCGACGTCGGTGGCTCCGGCGGTCTCCAGCAGTCGCCGCTGCAGTATCGCGGGTCCGCCGACACCGTGCAGACCGTCGAAGGCATGCGCCTGAACAACCTGTGCGCCAACGGCGCCTACAGCGGCGTGTACTGGAACGACGGCAGCTTTCAGGAGTTCAGCTACGTGACCGGCGCGGACTCCGCCGAGATGGGGCAGGGCGGCATGCGCGTCAACATGGTGCCCAAGGACGGCGGCAACACGTTCCACGGCACCGTCGTCGGCAACTACACGCCGTCTGATTGGGCCTCCGACAACTGCGGCTCTGCCGGTCCGGGCAAGCCGTGCACCAGCAGCAACCTCACCGGCGACACCACCTTCAACAAGACCAACAACTACCTGACCAACGTCAGCCAGCTGACCTCGAACTACGACTTCAATCCGAGCTTCGGCGGACCGATTTACCGTGACAAGGCCTGGTTCTTCACCGCGTTCCGATACCTCGGGGTCAACAAGACGGTGGTGGACAGCTTCTACAACCAGAGTTCGTCGCCGTTCATCTACGTTCCCAATTACTCACAGCCCGGCATCGACGATGGTCACATCCGCAGCATCACGGCGCGGGTCACCGC
The DNA here is from genome assembly GCA_963711765.1 of uncultured Acidobacteriota bacterium. GTDB lineage: Bacteria > Acidobacteriota > Vicinamibacteria > Vicinamibacterales > CAVVIG01 > CAVQFC01. The sequence continues at coordinate 291,800 of CAVQFC010000004.1, forward strand.
GCAGGTGACCGACAAGGACAAGATTTCCTACTACCACGACGATCAGGACAAGGTCCGTGGACACTGGGGGATCGCGTCGACCGTCCCGCCTGAAGCGTCGGCGATTCAGGCGACACCGACCAGTTTCGTGTCGGTCACCAAGTGGACCCGGACGCAGTCGAACAAACTGCTGCTCGACGCAGGATTCGCGGTCTACGATCAGGAGTATCAGGAGAACTACCAGCCTGGAGTGCTCTCGGCCAGTCCCAACCTGGTGACGATCTTCGACAACTCCACGGCGAAGTTCGCCAATGCGTGGAACAACCCGGCGGATCACTTCTCGAAGTTGTTTACCGAACAGTTCGCCGCCAATTACATCACCGGCTCGCACTCGATCCGCGGCGGCCTCGTGATCAGCCAGGCGCGGTGGCGGCTGGCGCAGCAATACACCGCCGATGTGGAACCGGTTACCTACAATGCCGGCGCGCCGGTTTCGGTGTCGTTGAAGATTCCGACCGACCGCAGCAACGCCATCAACGAGGACCTCGGCCTGTTCGTGCAGGACAAGTACACGATCAAGCGGGCGACCATCAACGCGGGCCTGCGCTTCGACAAGTTCGTCGGCGCGACGTCGCCGGAGACGCTGCCTGCTGGCACCTTCAACCAGGCGATCACGTTTTCGGATTGTCCCGATGGCCAGAACAACCTGAACGCGGGCTGCACCGGGCGTGTGACCAACTGGAAAGACATCAGCCCACGGCTCGGCGTGGCGTTCGACGTGTTCGGCGATGGCAAGACCGCCATCAAGGGGAGCGTTGCCCGCTATGTCGCAGGCACCGGCCTCGCCGCCGGCGGCACGGTGGACAACAACAACCCGGAGACGACGGTCGGACTCACCGACACGCGAGCGTGGAACGATCTGGACAAGAACGGATCGCCATTCAACTCGGCTGGCGCGATTCAGCTGAACGAGCTGACCAACTCCACCTCGACGCCGTCGTTCGGCAAGAACATTCCGTCCTCCACGCTGACCGATCCGAGCGTGCTGAGCGGCTGGGGCGCGCGCGGCTACAACTGGGAGTACACCATCAGCGGTCAGCATCAGCTGGCGCAGGGCGTGTCGGTCAACGGCGGCTGGTATCGGCGCAAGTTCGGCAACCAGACGGTCAATGTGGATAACCGCTACAGCTTCGCGAAAAACAGCTATGACGGTCCGTTCTGCGCCAACGCGCCGTCTGATCCCAATCTGCCCGGCGGTGGCGGCTACCAGGTCTGCGGTCTCTACGACTTGAAGCCGTCGGTCGTGGCGCAGGGGCTGGCGCCGAGCAGCACGATTCAGTTCTCCTCCAACTTCGGTGGCGAGACGAACATCTACGAAGGCTTCGACGCCAGCGTGGTCGGACGCTTCAGCCACGGCGCCTTCATGTCCGCCGGCATCAACGCGCAGAAGCGGATCTTCGATCAGTGCAACCTGGTCAATGCGGGCATTCTGTCGGCCGTGGTCACGGCCGCGACCGAAGTGGCTGAAGTCTTCCCCGACGGCAGCAAGGCCTGCCATCAGGACCTGCCGTATCGGCCGGACCTGAAACTGCTCGGTTCGTACACGGTGCCGTTCGACATTCAGCTGAGCGCCACGTTCCAGTTCAGCCGCGGCGTTCAGAACGGCGGCGCGGCGCCGAGCGTGCTCGCGACGTGGACGGCGACGCCGGCAACAGCGACGACGCTTGGCCGTGCCTATTCGGCGGGCGCCACCACCAAGACGGTCAACCTGATGGCGGTCGGTCAGAACTACGGCAATGACAACCTGACCCAGCTCGACGTGCGCGCGTCGAAGCGGTTCCGCATCGACCGCTATCGCATCCGTCTCGACTTCGACGCCTACAACATCACCAACAGCGACTGGCCGTTCACCGTCAACACGACGTTCTCGACCGCGGCCACCAGCGCCTACCTGCGGCCGACCAACGTGCTGCAGGCGCGGTTCTTCAAGGTCGGCGCATCGTTCGAGTTCTAGACAGGATCTCGAATTTCAGAGTTCAGATTTCAGATTTCGGATTGATTTCAGATTGGCGACTCCGGACAGGCGGCGCGGGCTTGGGCCCCGCCGCCTTTTTCTTTGAGTACACTCGGCGTGCTGTGCTGATGCTGATCATCGCCGTGGCGCTGGCGGGACAGGACGCGCACGTGCATGCGGCGCCTTCCTCCGTGATCGCGCTCGAACTGTCCGAACGGCCGGTGGCCCTGCGTGCTGGCATCGGATCCGAGCACGACGCAGTGTCCACCTCTTCCAAGCAGGCGCAGGCGTTCTACGATCAGGGCCTTGCGTATCTGCATTCCTATGTCTGGGTCGAGGCGGCGCGGTCGTTTCATCAGGCGCTGCGGCTCGATTCGTCGCTCGCGCTCGCGCACCTCGGCCTGACCATAGCCCTGACCGAACTGAACGCGCGGGACGCGGCGCACGCGGAGCTCGAGCGAGCCAAGACGCTGGCAAAGAACGACCACGAACGGCGCCACGTGAACGCGCGCGCGTTGCAGATGGCTGCTGAAGAGGCGCCGGGCGATGCCGCGAAGCTGAAGACGTACCGGGCGGCGCTCGACGCGGCGCTGCTGGCGTTTCCGCTCGACGAACAGTTCTGGCTGCAGCGGGGACAGGCGGCCTCCCCTGATGCGGCGGAACGCGGGCAGGGCAGCGTCGCCGGCTCGATCGTCTTCTACGAGAAGGCGCGGGATCTGGCCCCGTCGCACTTTGCCGCGCATCACTATCTGACCCACGCCTACGAGAACACCGGGCGCGTCGACCAGGCGCTGATCGAGGGACAGATCTACGCGAAGATGGCGCCCGCGATCCCGCACGCCCGCCACATGTTCGGCCACGACTTGCGCCGCGTCGGCCGGGTCACCGAGGCGATCGCGGAGTTCAGGGCGGCCGATGCGCTCGAAACGGACTACCTGAAGGTCGAGAAGATCCCGGTTGAATACGACTGGCATTACCAGCACAATCTCGACCTGCTGGCGACGTCGTATCAGTACATCGGCCAGATGCGGCAGGCCGAGGCGCTGATGAGAACGTCGTTCGCCATTTCCTCGTCTCTGGTGGTGCAGGAGTTCAACAAGGGCGAGTGGCCGATGTTTCTGCTCGGCCGGGGGCGCGCCGACCGAAGCGTTGACGGCCGCCCACGTCATGGCCGGACACCGCTCGCCGATCGTCAGCGCCGCCGGGCACGTCGAGGCCGGACGCGCGCGTCTGGCGCTCGGTCAGTTCAAGGACGCGGCGGACGAAGGCAACGCCGCGCTGAAGCTCATGCGCGGCACGGAAGGGGCAGGCTTGGTCGCCAACGCGCTGCAATCGATGCAGGGAGAATTCCTTCTGCGCACGGGACAGCGTGAAAAGGCGCACCAGATGCTCGAAGATGTGGTGCGGAAACGAACGCGCGGCGCCAGGTCCCGACGCGTGGAGCCAGACGCTGTTCTCGATCGAGGCGATTGCGAGAGCGGCGCGCGAAGCAGGCGACTGGGATTTCGCCGGGTGGGCAGCCGGACAGATGCGCGAGCACGATTCGAACTACGCGGGGACGCACTACGCACTGGGCCTTGTGGCCCAGCATCGCGGCGATCGCGCGACCATGGCCGCCGAGTTTGCGCTCGCGGCAAAAGCGTGGGGCCAGGCCGATCCCGGGCTCCCGGAACTGAACGTCATTCGTCAACCGTAGGAGTCAGAACATGAGAAGCATGATCAGTCGTTTGTCGTTCGTCATCGCGCTGTCAGCGATCGCTGTTGCTGTCCACGTCGTTCGCCCATGCCGCACAGGCCAAGGTCGATCTGACCGGCAAGTGGCTCTTCACTGTCGAAACCGGCGCCGGCTCGGGCACGCCGACGATCACGTTGAAACAGGACGGCGAGAAGCTCACCGGCCACTACTCGGGACAGCTCGGCGAGGCTGACGTCACCGGCACGGCGAAGGGCAGCGACGTCCAGTTGAAGTTCGCCGTGGACGTGCAGGGCACCGCGCTCAATTGCATCTACACCGGCGGCGTCGACGCCAAGGATTCGTTGAAGGGCAAGGTCGAGATCGTCGGCCTCGGCGAGGGGACGTTCACGGCCAAAAAGCAATGAGCGTGATGGTGCGGGGTGCGGGGTGCGTGGTGCTCGCAGCGATCGTAGTGTCCGGCTTTAGCCGGACACCGTCCTTGCTGGACCCAACCGTCTCAGCCCAGGGCACCGACGCGGCCACCGCGTACCAGAACAACTGCGCCAACTGTCACGATCAGCCGACCGGCCGTACTCCGCCGAAAGCGGCGCTGCGAGAGCGGACGCCCGAATCAATCCTCGCGACCATCACCACCGGCAGCATGGCGGTGATGGCGATCCAGGTCAGCGCCGCTGAAAAGCGGGCGCTGGCCGAGTACCTGTCCGGCAAGCCGTTGACGCACGACCGCTGATCCGGTCGACATGGGGCTCTGCACCGCCAGGCCCGCACCGATTGGCGTCAATTCGAAGCCGCAATGGAATGGCTTCGGCGTCGATTCGAGCAACTCGCGCTATCAGCCCAAGCCGGGGATGACGGCGGAAGACGTGCCGAAGCTTCAGCTGAAGTGGGCGTTCGGCTTTCCGGGCGGCACGCAAGCCTACGGCAATCCGGTCATCGTGTCCGGACGCGTGTTCGTCGGCAGCGACACCGGCACACGTGTACTCGCTCGATGCGGCGACCGGCTGCACCTACTGGTCGTTCAAGGCCGAGGGCGGCGTTCGTGCGGCGCCGAGTCTCGGCCGTGCCGGCTCGCGTGCCGCGCTCTTCGTCGGCGATCAGAAAGCCAACGTCTACGCGCTCGACGCCAACACCGGGCAGGTGATCTGGAAGAAGAAGGTCGACCCGCACGCCTTCGCGCGGGTCACCGGCGCGCCGACACTGCACAACGGCCGCCTCTACGTGCCGGTCTCGTCGATCGAGGAGGTGCCGGCCGCTCAGCCCAAATACGAATGCTGCACCTTCCGCGGCAGCGTCGTCTCGCTCGACGCGTCCACCGGCGACCAGATCTGGAAGAGCTACACCATCAGGGAACAGCCGCAGCAGATCGGCAGGAACAGCGTCGGGCACGCCGCAGTGGGGACCAGCCGGCGCCTCGGTGTGGAGCGCGCCGACGATCGACGAGAAACGCGGCGCCCTCTACATCGGCACGGGAAATTCGTACACCGGTCCCGCCGTGCCGACCAGCGACTCGGTCATGGCGATGGATCTGAAGACCGGAAAGATCCTGTGGTGGAATCAGGCCACGTCGGCCGACGCCTATCTGGTCGGGTGCCGCCCGGGCAACGAGAATTGTCCGAAGGAGCTCGGCCCGGACTTCGATTTCGGCAACTCGCCGATTCTGCGCACGCTTCCGGGCGGCAAACGCATCCTCGTCACCGGGCAGAAGTCCGGCATCGTCTGGGGCATGGATCCGGATCGTGAAGGCGCGACGGTCTGGCAGTACAAGGCGGGCAAGGGGGGAACGCTGGGCGGCATCGAGTGGGGATCCGCGGCAGACGACAAGGCGGCCTACGTTCCCGTGTCCGACGTGCTCGCCGCCGCAAATGAAGCCGGCGGACTGTTCGCGCTCAAGCTCGAGACCGGCGAGCAGATCTGGAACACGCCTGCGCCGAAGCTCGATTGCAACAGCGGACGCGGCTGCTCGGGTGCGCAGTCGGCGCCGGCATCGGTGATCCCGGGCGTGGTGTTTTCCGGCTCGGTGGACGGCCACATGCGCGCGTTCTCGACCGCCGACGGCAGCATCATCTGGGATTACAACACCGCCCACGACTACGAGACCGTCAACCACGTGCCGGCCAAAGGCGGCTCGATCGACGCCGCCGGGCCGGCGATCGCCGACGGCCTGCTCGTCACCAATTCCGGCTACTCGCTGTGGAAGGGGATGGCGGGAAACGTCCTGCTGGCGTTTTCGGCGAAGTAAACTTGCGGGATGCCCGAGCCGAAGCTCCGCGTCTCCACCGTCATGGGGGACATCGATCAGGACGTCCGCTCCCGTCTGCGGCGTCATCTGATCAAGCGCGGCGGCGCCGCCGACTATCAGGACGACGCGGTCTTCGAGTCGGTGCGGGCGCTGCTCGGCCGCGCGATTGACGAGCGGAATCTCGACGCGCTGCTGCTGCCCGAACTGCTCGACGCCGACGTCGAATGGCAGCTGCGCACCGACCTCGCGCTGTCCAGCCATCGTCCGCAGGCCGGACGATTCATCCTGGCGATCAAGCGCGAGGTCCTGCTGCCGCTGACGCGCTGGCTGTTCGAGTACAGCCAGGAAAATTTCAGCCGGCAGCAGCACCTCAATCGCGTCCTGTTCGCGTGCATCGAGGAGCTCGCGCTCGACAACGCCCGCCTCCGCAGCGAGCTGGCGGAGCGGCGCCGGGACCGGATGTGACCGCCGCCAACCCCCAGCCCCCGGTCCCGAGTCCCCAGACCCCGGCCCCGCCGCGCCGCAGATGAAACTCGCCTGCGTCGATTCATCGATTCGGTGCGGACATCGCCGGCGGTTCCGAGGGGCACTGCCGCCTGATTGCCGAACATCTGGCCCAGCGGTCACGACGTCACGATTCTCACGACCTGCGCGAAGGATCACATCACCTGGAAAAACCACTATCCGCCCGGGCGAGTCGCGGGTCGGCGCGCTGCGCGTCTCGCGCTTTCCGGTGGACCAGCCCCGCCACCTGCACCGATTCATGGACATCAGCGATCGCGTGTTCGCGGATCGCGCTTCCGCGGAGGAGCAGGAGCAGTGGTTCCGCGAGAACGGACCGGACGTGTCCGGAACTGCTCGAGCATCTCCGCCGCCACGGCACTGAGTACGATCGCGTGTTGTTCTGGTCCTATCGCTACTACGACGCCTACTTCGGCCTGCCGATCGTCGCCGACCGCGCCATCCTGGTGCCGACCGCGGAAGAGGATCCGCTGATTCACGTGGACGTCCTCGAGCGCTACTTCGCGCTCCCGCGCGGGTTGCTGTATCTGACGCCCGAAGAGCAGGAACTGGTCGAGATGCGGCTGCCGCCGGGCAAGCCGTCCGAAATCATCGGCTGCGGCCTCGATCCGGTGGCGGATGCGCCGGATCGTTCGTGCCTCGATGCGCTGGGGCTGACCGATCCGTTCGTGCTGTATCTCGGGCGCGATCGATCCCAACAAAGGGTGCGACGCGCTGGTGCGGCACTTCTTGCGCTACGTCGGAGGTGGACAATCCATACAGCTGGTGATGGCGGGACCTTCGTCGATGCCGATCCCGGACCATCCGTCGATCCGCACGCTCGGCTTCGTCGAGCACGACGTGCGCGAGGCGTTGTTGTCGCGCGCGCGCGCGTTGATGATGCCGTCGCCGTTCGAGAGCCTGAGCATGGTCCTGCTCGAGGCGTGGAATCACGGGCTGCCGGCGTTGGTGAACGCGCGATGCAAGGTGCTGCGCGGCCAGGTCGAGCGCGCCGACGGCGGGCTCTACTACGGCAACGCCGTCGAGTTCTCGGCGGCGCTCGACTACCTGCTCCACCGCCCCGATGCGGCGGCCGAGCTCGGCCGTCAGGGACGCGCCTATGTGGATCGCGAGTACCGGTGGCCCACGGTGATGGAAAAGATCGAGCGGCATGCTGGTGAGGTGGAGCTTCAGCCCGGCGAGACCGATCGAAACAGCCGACTCGGCCTGCGTCGCAGGCGCGCTACACTTCACCCGTGGCGGTTCGCCTGCTCGCGTCGATCGGCGTGCTGACACTGACGGTGGTGTCGCTGCACGGGCAGTCGCGGCCGGGACTGCCGCGCTTGCGTCACGCGACCTGACCGGCGTCTGGAGCTTCGCGACGCTGACGCCATTCGAGCGGCCGGCGGATCTCGCCGGCCAGCCGTTCTTCACCGACGAGCAGGCGAAGGCGTTCGAGGCCGATCAAATCGGCCGCAACGATCGCGACCGGCGGGACGGAGGGTCTGCGGTTGACGCGGCGCGCGGCGTCGCCGACTTCTGGTTCGATCGCGGCACGCGGGTCGGCACGCTCGACGGCAGGAAGCCGACGTCGTGGATCATCGATCCGTCGGACGGCCGCGTCCCGCCGTTGACGCCGGCCGCCCGCACCAGGGCTGCCGAGCGGAACGCCGACCAGCGCGATCATCCCGCGGATGGCCCCGAGAACCGCTCGCTGCAGGAGCGGTGCCTGGCGTTCAACGCCGGCCCTCCGATCGGACTTGGTCCCTACAACAATTACCTGCAGATCTTCCAGACGCGCGATGCCGTGATCGTCTACACCGAGATGATTCACGATGCGCGGGTCATCCCCACCGACGGTCGTCCGCACCTGCCGGCCTCGATTCGCCAGTGGCTCGGCGATTCACGCGGACGCTGGGAGGGCGGCACCCTGATCGTGGACACGACCAACTTTACCAACAAGACAAATTTCCGCGGCAGCGGTGCGGCGCTGCACCTGATCGAGCGCTTCGTCCGCGTCACTCCGACCACGCTGCGCTACGAATTCACGGTGGACGATGCCGAGACGTTCACGCGTCCGTGGACTGCGGCAATCGAGATGTCGAAGACCGACGAGCAGATCTACGAGTACGCCTGCCACGAAGGGAATCACGCGCTGCCGAACATCCTGCAGGGAGCGCGGTACGAGGAACGGAAGTAAAGCGCTCGTAGCGCGACCCTTTCAGGGTCGCGGAATAACGCGGGCCTGAAAGGCCCGCGCCACACACAGACGCGTGTCGGGATCGCCCGGCCCGTTCCGACTACTTCTGCAGGGTGAACTTCTGCACGCGGCGTCCGGTCGAGGCCTCGCCGACGTAGAGGTTGCCCTGGGCGTCGATGCTCATCCCGTGCGGGCGCAGCATCTGTCCGACCTGCCGGCCGCCGCGACCGAAACTCCCGACGATCTCGAGATCCGAACGGCGCAGGATCCATACCTTGTGGTTGGTGCCATCGGCCACGTAGAGCCACTGCTGCTGCGCGTCGGGCGACAGCACCGGCACGAACGCCGAGCCCGAGGACAGGGTTGCGGGCGCGATCACTTTCTCGGCGAGGAACTTGCCGGCGTGATCGAACACCTGGATGCGGTTACCGCGGCGATCCGCGACGTAAATCTTGCCGTCCTTCGAACCGGTGATGCCGTGCGGCGTCGAGAACTGCTGCGGCAGCGCGCCGTTCACCATCGTCTTCGGATCGAACCGTTCGGTGTCGTCCGGAACCTTGCCGTAGGCGCCCCAGTGACGCAGGTACTTGCCGGTGGCGCCGTCGAACACGATGACGCGGCGGTTGCGATAACCGTCGGAGATGTAGACCTCGTTGTTCGCCGGGTCGACCCAGATGCCCGACGGCCCGCCGAGCAGGTGCGTGTCGGCGCTGCCGCCGGTCTTCTCGTACTCGCCGATCGTCAGCAGGTGCTTGCCTTCGCGCGTGAACTTCATCACGCGGTGACGGTTGTAGCTGCCGATCCAGACGAAGTCGTTATGATCGACGAAGATGCCGTGCGGCTCGCGCGGCCAGTCGGTCATGTCGTCGTAGGAGCCCTGTCCCCAGCCCTGCACCAGCTTGCCCGGTCTGATCGAACTCGAGCACGGGCGGCGCCGCCTTGCAGCAGGTGCCCATCTGCACCGGCCGTTCTTTCGGGGCTGCCGGCGCGGCCGCCGCAGCACCACGCCCCGCACCCTGTGCAGGCGGAGGTACCACGTTCCACGGCTCCTCGTAGAGTTCTTCCTCGGTGAGGACTTCAGGAAGGTGCGTCACCCAGACGTGCTGCTTCGCGTCGACGAATACGCCGGTGACCGCGCCCATGATCCAGTGATTGGGCATCTCCAGCGGCCAGCTCGGATCGACCTTGAAGGTGGGTACCTTCGCTCCTGCCTGGCCGTGGAGCCGCGACTGCGACAAGGTGAACGTGGCGACGAACACTGAAAGGGCGACAAGAATATGGCTGGTTCGGATCTTCGACATGCGTGAACTCCCGTGATGCGTGCGGTGACCGACAGTATATCTCTCGCAAATCGCGTGGCCTCTTCGACCGCAGAAACCTGAATACAAGCACAGACAACTCCGCTAAGATGCCGCTCGAGGTCTTCCATGACAAAGCAGTTCGTCGGCGCGTCGCTGGTATTCGTGTGCTGTCTGGCGTCCGCCGCTGTCGTTCCTCGCGCCGCCGCACCACCGGCGGATATCTACGGAGCGATTCGAACCAACGATCTGCCGCGTCTGAAATCGCTGATCGGTTCCACTGCCGACGCGAATGCACCCGGAGAATTCGGCAGCACGCCGCTGATGCAGGCGGCAATCGCCGGATCAACCGATGCGATGACGCTGCTCCTCGATGCAGGCGCCGACGTCAACGCGCAGAACGCCTTTGGCACGACCGCCCTGATGATGTCGGTCGCCGAGATCGACAAGGTCCGGCTGCTGCTGGCGCGTGGCGCGACCGTGAAGGCGACCAGCAAACAGGGACGGACCGCGCTGTTCGTGGCGGCGATGGGCGAGTCCTCGTCAGAGGTGGTCGATCTGCTGATCACCAAGGGCGCCGACGTTCGCGTCAAGGATGCGTTCGGCAACTCGCTGCTCCTCGCGGCTGCCGCCGGAAACGATCTCGTCACCATCCGCCGGATGATCGATGCCGGACTCGACGTCAACGGCGCCGACCTGATCGGAACCACGCCGATCCTGGCGTCGGTGTATCACGGGAATCTCGAAGCCGTGAAGTTACTGTTGTCGAAGGGCGCCAGCGCGAAGTCCGTCGCGAAGTCTCCGGGCCTGTTCGACGGCGGCCATCCCAAGTCGGGTCCGCTCGCGCTCGGCTCGGTGGCGGTGCTGCATCCGGCAGCGGCCAGTGGGTCAGCGGACCTGGTGCGGACGCTGATCGAAGGCGGCGCCGACGTCAACGCCAGAGATGCGCGCGGGATGACGCCGCTGATGATGGCCGTGGCCAGAGCCGATCAGGATGCCGCGGTCATCAGGCTGCTGCTCGATCACGGCGCCGACGTGTCGGTGGTGAGCGCGGCAGGAGAGACGGCCGCGGACTGGGCGCGAAAGCTCGGCACTCCAGTCGCGCTGAAAATATTCAACGTGACCGCGCTGCAACCATCGCAACCCGCCATCGGCGGCGCCACGACAATGGATGCGAAGACGGCTGCCGGTCGAGGGCTCGAGCTGCTCGAGGTCTCGAGTCAGAAGTTCTACGAAGCCAGTGGCTGCGTGTCATGCCACCACCAGAATGCGACCGGGATGGCCGCTGGAGAGGCCAGCAGCCGGGGACTCCATGTCGACCTGAAAGCCAGCGCGGCGCGTGTCGGGATGCTGGCCGACGGTCCGCCGATGCCGCTATTGCTCGAGCGGATGGATATCGGCGTCGTCGAGATCTTCGCGTCAGCGCTGACCGCGCGAGCGGCCGAGAAAGTGCCGGCCGATCCGATGAGCGACATCATCGTCGCGAACCTGGCCGCGAGCCAGGCTGCTGATGGTTCGTGGCACATCCTCGGCGGCGTCGGCAACCGTCCGCCGACAGCGGAGGGCAGCATCACAAGGGTCGCGCTGTGCATCCGTGCGCTCAAGGCCTACGCGTCGCCGGGACGCGCGCGCGAAATGGCCGCACGGGTGGCGAAGGCCCGGACGTGGCTCGCGTCCGCGACGCCGGTGACCGCGGAGGATCGCAACATGCAGCTGCTCGGCCTCTACTGGGCGGGCGACGATCGCGCCTCGCTGAAGCCGTTGACCGACGCGATTCTCGCGCGGCAGTTGCCTGACGGCGCGTGGCGCATGCACGACGGCGTGGCCGCGGATGCCTACGCCACCGGTCAATCGCTTTACGTCGTCAGCAAGGCCGGCGGGGTGGCGGCGGACTCGGCGGCGTATCAGCGAGGCGTGCGCTACCTCCTCGGAACCCAGAACGCGAACGGATCGTGGCGGGTGAGCAGTCGTGCGCCGAAGTTTCAGGCCTACTTCAACAGTGGATTCCCGTACGGCGGCGATCAGTGGATCAGCGCATGGGCTACGAGCTGGGCGACGATGGCGCTCTCGCAAACGGTGAATCCGTAGCGTGGGCCTTTCAGGCCCGCGTCGACGCGACCCTGAAAGGGTCGCGCCGCGTCGCCCCGAAAGGGTCGCGCCGCAAGGTTCCGCAAGCCTAGCGCGATGCGATCGAGACGATCGGCAGGCCGACGAAGACCGCGTGGCCGATGAACTGCGTGAGCCAGCGCGAGTTGAGCGTGGGCGCGCGATGGGTCATCGCCGGGATCACCACGAACGACATGACGACCCACACCAACGGCCCGTAGATCGCCGCCATCTTGATCACACCGCCTGGTGAGGCGAGGACACCGTGCACCCAGTCCATTCGCATCAGGACGAAGATGAAGACGGCAGACCACGCGAAGGCGACGCCGAAATGCATCAGCAGCCCGAGCGCGGCCGTCTGCGTCCCGCCTTCGACTGCCTTCGGACCGATCAGGATCGACGCCACGCCCTGAAACAGCCGCGTCGCCGTCGAGTTGTAGAAGAACACGCTCAGCACGCCCGAGAAAAGGCCGTCGCTGATACCGGTGAGCAGGCCCGCGAGCAGCAGGCGATTGACGGACGAGGGCACTCAGCGACCTGCTTTCTACTGTTGCGACGTGGACCGGACGGCTTTGCGGTGCGCGTCGAAGAAATCGATCACCGCGGCGAGGTTCGGCGCCACGACGTCGCTGTGAACGCCGCCCGGCACCTCGATGTACTTGAACTCGGTGCCCATCGTCTTGAGCTTCGCCACCATCGCTCTGGACCCAGCGACGTTCACGGTCGGATCGGCGTCGCCGTGCACGATGATCTCCGGAACGGTGCGAATGCGTTCGAGCGTGTCCGGCGCACCGGCGCCGGAGAACGGCGCGATGGCGGCCCAGACGTCGGGATACTTCGGCGCAATCTTCCACGTGCCGATCGCGCCCATCGAGTGGCCCAGCAGGTAGATGCGGCTCTCGTCGATCTTGTACAGCTGTTTCATTCGCTGCAGCACCTGCATCACGTCCTGCTCGCTGAAGTCCTGCATCCGCCGGGTGTTGGGATCCGCAGGCGGATTCGCCAATCCCCAGCCGTAGGAGCCGTCGACGCGGTAGCCGAGCGGTGCGGCCACGATGTAGCCGTGCGATTCGGCGAGCGGCGGCAGCTTCTTCTCGTAATTGTCGAAGAACGCATCCTCGGTGCCGCCGAGTCCGTGCAGCGCGATGATCAGCGGAAACGCCTTCGTTCCGGTGTAACTGGTCGGCACGTAGGTGCGGTAGGGCATGATCTCCGCTGCAGGCGTGAGCACGTAGTGCCGCTTGATGTCGCCGGTCCGCCCGGCGAACGGATCCTTGCCGCTGCGTGCCGCAACCGCGACGGCCTCGGCGGCGGCGAGATCGCGCGCCGGGTCGAACGTTCGAAGTTCGAGCCGGCCACGGTTGACGTTGCGCATGCGGTCAACGGGAAAGAGGATCTCCGCTCGCAGCGGGTCGGGTGCGCTTTGCGCGGAGGATTCGAGCGCAGCAACCGTTGCGTCGAGTCCCTTGCGCAGCGCGATCGTCAGCGTCGCGAGCCCGAGCGGGGTGTCCTGGTTCAGCACCTCGACCGTCAGTTGGTACTGGCCGTCAGCAACGTCATGGACGTCCAGATCGAACGGAAAAGGCGACTCGCGCAAGTCGCGTGCGACGCCGTCGAAGGTCCCGAGTTCCTTGACCACCGGACCGGGCTGCGGCGGCTGTCCTGGCGCCAGTGTCGGTCGCTGCCGCAGCACGACACGCGCGGTGACGGTCTGGCGCAATTCGATCGACGGCACGTAGATTTGCTCGAGACGCACCGTGTACGGCCGCCCGGAGTCAGCGACGACGCGATCGGTGCGGAGCACAAGCGAGGCAGAGTATTCCGCGGCGTCAGTCCATGCCCGGCCCGCCAGCAGCGCTATGCCTTTCGCGTACAGCCGCCGCAGTTCGCCGCTCTGCCCACGTCGTCCCGCTTCGGCAATCTGTGCGTCGAGCGCGTCGATCTGCGCTTTCAGCTCGCCCTGCGGTTTCACGGTGTTCTTTCGCGTCGTGTAGCCGACACGAACCGAGGCGAGACTGGTCAGCGCCTGCGGTGCGGCCACCGCCGGGATCAACGCGCAGATCAACGCCACGAGGAGCACACGAGCCTTCATGCCGACCTCCTGAAACTGTCGCCGCGGTTACTTCGCGGCGGTTACTTCGCGACGACGTACTTAATCGCTTTGAGCGCCGCCACGTCCGACGGCAACTCGGTCTGTCCCGCGGCGAACCCGCCTTTGCTGAGAATGAACGACAGCACGTCCGCGATCTCGGCCGGCGAAAGGCTACCCGGCTTGTCGGCCGGCATGCTGATCTTGACGCGATCGTACATGTCGCCGATCGTGGTATCGACCCAGTCCACGTCGAAGTCTTTGCCGACCAACCCGGGGCTCTGGCCATCGCCCGACAGATCCGGCTGGTGGCAACTCGCACACGCTCGCGTGTAAACCGCCTCGCCGCGCGTGGCTTGCGCGGCAGTGTAGACGCCGTCCTTGGTACTCTTGCCCTGAGCGGACGCCACTACCAACGCCTGCGCAACGATCAAGAATGCCGCAGCCGACTTGAATGTCATGACCGACTCTCCGCGAGGCCCGCCGCGTGGCGGGCGAGATAGGCGACGCGCGCATCGAAGGTTGCGAAGCGCGAATCGCTGGTTTGGCCGTGAACAAACCGCGCGTAAATCTGCTGAATCACCACCGCGATCTTGAACACCGCGAAGATCTCATAGTAGCGGATACGCGAGACGTCGCGGCCGGATTGCGCGGCGTACCGCTCGATGATTTCGCTGGTCGTGAAATAGCCCGGGCGATCGGTCACGGTGGTGAGCGCGTCGCGCTGTCCGGGCGGCGCGGTCGGGGTCCAGTAGGTCAGCAGAATTCCCACATCCACCAGCGGATCGCCGAGCGCGCTCATCTCCCAGTCGAACACCGCCACGATCCGCCTCACATCGTCCGGCGCCAGCATGACGTTGTCCAGCTTGAAATCGCCGTGGACCACTGACGGCCGGAATGGATCGGGAGGCAGATGCACTCGCAGATAGTCCGCGAGTGCGTCCATCTCCGCGAGCGGCGTGGTCTGCGATCGATGCCAGCGATCGGTCCAGCCGCGCACCTGCCGCTCGAGGAATCCGGCAGGCTTACCGAGTATGTCGAGCCCGTTCGCTGCGACATCGATGGCATGAAGGCTGACCAGCGTGTCGACCAGCGATTCGCTGAGGCGGCGTCGCGCCCCCGGATTCGCGAGCGCCGGCGGTTCGTCGGTGCGCACCACGAGGCCGTTGCGCCGTTCCATCGCGTAGAACACCGAGCCGATGACGTTGGTGTCCTCGCAGAGCAGGTACGGCCGCGGCGCCAGCGGAAAAACCCGGTGCATCGCGGTCAGCCAGCGGAATTCGCGCGCCATGTCGTGCGCGGTCGGCGGCACCGGTCCGAACGGCGGCCGGCGAACGACGACATCGACGGCACCGAAGCGAAGGAGATAGGTGAGGTTCGAATGGCCGCCGGGAAACTGCGCGATCTCCGGTTCGACGCGGACGTCGAGGCCCGCAATCCCGCAGTCCGGCAGGCGTTCGCGCAGCCAGGACACCAGGCGATCCCAGTCAAGCTGCTCGCCGGCACGGACCGTCCGCGCGTCCGGTTCCATGGCGGAAAGGCTATCATGCGCGCCATGCGGTTCGAACACTCCGAGAAGGTCGTCGCTTTGCAACAGCGTCTCGCCGCGTTCATGGACGAGCACATCTACCCGAACGAAGCGACGTTCCAGCGTCAGATTGCGGACGGCGATCGCTGGGAGCCGACCGCGATCGTCGAGGAGCTCAAGCCGAAGGCGCGCGCAGCTGGTCTGTGGAATCTGTTCCTGCCCGAGAGCGAGTACGGCGCCGGGTTGACCAACGTCGAGTACGCGCCGCTCTGCGAGATCATGGGCCGCGTGCCCGGGTTCGGGCCTGAAGTGTTCAACTGTTCGGCGCCGGACACCGGCAACATGGAGGTGCTGGTCCGCTACGGTTCAGAAGCACAGCGCACACGCTGGCTGGAGCCGCTGCTCGGCGGCCAGATCCGTTCGTGCTTCGCGATGACCGAGCCGGAAGTCGCTTCGTCCGACGCCACCAACATCCAGTCGCGCATCGAACGCGTCGGCGACGACTACGTCATCAACGGCCACAAGTGGTGGACGTCAGGCGCCGGCGATCCACGCTGCAAGATTGCGATCTTCATGGGCAAGTCCGACCCGCGGCGCCGCGGCACCAGCAGCAGTCGATGATCCTCGTGCCGATGGACACGCCGGGCGTGACGGTCCGCCGGATGCTCACGGTGTTCGGCTACGACGATGCGCCGCACGGACATGCGGAGATCGTGTTCGAGAACGTGCGCGTGCCGGCGACGAACATGCTGCTCGGCGAGGGACGCGGCTTCGAGATCGCCCAGGGCCGGCTCGGCCCTGGGCGTATTCATCACTGCATGCGCCTCATCGGCGTCGCCGAGCGCGCGCTCGAGGCGATGTGCCGGCGGGTCACGCAGCGAGTCGCGTTCGGGAAGACGCTGGCGGAGCAGGGCACGATTCGCGCCGACATCGCCGAGTCACGCATCGAGATCGCGCAGGCCCGCCTGCTGACGATGCACGCGGCGTGGCTGATGGACACGGTCGGCAACAAAGTCGCGCGCGGCGAACTGGCGATGGTGAAGGTCGCGGTGCCGCGGATGACGCTGCGCGTCCTCGATCGCGCGATTCAGGCCCACGGCGCCGCAGGAGTCAGCGCCGACTTTCCGCTGGCGGCGATGTGGGCGCACACGCGCACGATCCGCCTGGCCGACGGACCGGACGAAGTGCACCGGGAAGCGATCGCGAAGCAAGAGTTGAAAGGCGGCCGGTAGGTCGGGAGGCGACAGGTCGACAACACAGCTTTTCAAAAATGACGTAGTGTCCGCCTTCAGGCGGACCGATGGAGTCCGGCTAAAGCCGGACACTACATCGAACTGCGAAACGCTCCAATCCAACTGATCGTGGAACGCCGCAGCGTTCGGCCCGCTGTCGACCTACGGTTTCAACGCATCGATGAAGAACTCCATCATGCGGTCCTGATTCATGCTGCTGTGGCCCTGATCGGGTCCGACCTGAAGGTCGAAGCTCTTGCCGGCCGCCTGCAGCGCCTTGATCAGTTGCAGCGAGTTCGCCGGGTGGACGTTGTTGTCGGCGCTGCCGTAGTACAGCATCAGGCGCCCTTTGAGGTCCTTCGCATAGGTCATCGCGGTCCCCGCGTCGTAACCGGCGGCGTTCTCCTGTGGAATCCACATGTAGCGTTCGGTGTAGATCGTGTCGTAATTGCGCCAGTCGGTTGGGGGAGACGAGGACGCGGCAGCGGCGAAGACCTCGGGATGACGAAGTAATCCCATGAGCGACGCGTAACCGCCATACGATGTGCCGAAAATGCCAACGCGCGTTTTGTCGACGTACGGTCGCGTCCACAGCGCCTTGACGCCTTCCGCCATGTCGTCGATCTCGGTCTGACCGAGCTTCTGGTAGATCGAGTCGAGCGATCGCTTGCCCATGCCGGGAATCGCGCGGGAGTCGAGGTTCACGACCAGAAAACCGTACTCGGCGACGGCGCGCGGCATCACGAACGTTTCGCGCGCGGTGAGTTCAGAGAATTCCGGTCCTCCGTACACGTCCACCAGGACCGGATACCGTTTCGTCGCGTCGAACGTGGTCGGAAATTGAATCAATCCCCGCAGTGTGGTGTGGCCGTCGGCGGCGGTGTAGGCGAAGAGCTCGGCCTTGCGCGCGTTCAGCGCCGCGAATTTCGTCGTATCGCTCTCGGCCAGCACAGTCAGCGTCGTGCCAGTGCCGGTTTCTTTCAGCCATGTCGTCGGCGGCGTGTCATGGCTCTGGAAGACGTCCACGAAATATCTGCCGTCCGGCGACACGCTGCAGCGAAATGGCATGCCGGGTTGCTCGGGACGCGCTCCCAGCCCGGGAATGCAGCCGCCGATCGTGTGCGTGAAGGCCGGATCGGTCAGCCGGCGATCGCCGGAGCCGTCGAGGCCGACGCGATGCAGCTGCAGCTTCAGTGAATTGTCGCCGTCACGCGCGGTGTAGAACAGCAGGCCGTCGGTCTCGTCGATCTTCACGAGCGCGGCCGCTTCGGTGGTCGTGAACCTGGTCAGCGGGGCGATCAGCGTCCCCGACAGGTCGTAGAGATAGAAGTTGTTCCAGCCGTTCCGCTGCGACTCCCAGATGAACCGGCGGCCGTCGGCGAGAAACACCATCCGCGGCGCTTCCATCACCCATCCGGTCGGCCACTCCTCGCGCACGACCACGCGGGTCGCTCCGCTCGACGGGTTCGCGGCCACGACTTCCATGACGTTCTGCCGGCGGTTCATGCGAAAGAACAGCAGCTCGCGTCCGTCTCGCGTCCACTCGACGTGGTAGACGTAGTAACCGACGCCGGCGTCGTCGAAGGGCTGGCCCGAGCGGACGTCGATCTTGCGCGATTGTCTGGTCGCGACGTCGTAGACGAAGAGGTCGACGACCGGGTTGGCGGCGCCGGCCTTCGGGTACGCCTCCGAATCGAGCGTGTCCTGCACCTTGGTCTGATTGAAGGCGACGTAGTAGTCAGGCACGTCGCGCTCGTCGAACCGGTAGTAGCCGATCTTGGTCCCATCCGGCGACCACCAGATCGCCGTCCGTTGATCCAGCTCTTCGCCGTAGACCCAGCTGGCGGTTCCGTACTTGATCCGGCTCGCGATGCTGCCGTCTGTAGTGATGGCGATTTCGCCGCTGCCGTCCCCGGCACTGAGCCAGACATTGCGGTCTCGATAGAACGCCTTCTGCGTGCCGTCCGGCGAAGCGGCGGTGTCGAACTGGCGTCCGCGATCCGGCGCGGTGCCGGCGGAGCCTCGACCGCGGCCATTTTCGGTCGCTACGTCTTCGAGCGGCGTGGTGCGCCCGCTGGCGATTTCGTATCGAAACCGCTTGCCGCTTCGTGTGTACTCGAACCCGGCGCTATCCGCCGCCCAGGTCACCGCGAGCGCGCCCCCAGTCACTGCCGGCGCGTCGCGCGCGACGCGCTGTGCCTGTTCGTAGCCCGGCATGCCGCGCAGGCGATCCTGAGCGCCGATTTCGCCCGGCAACGTCAGCGCGAGGGCGAACGCGATCCATCGGATTCCACGCATGCGCACTCGATCTAGGGAACGACGACGCGGAAGGGGACGAGGGCGCGAGGGTGAAGATCACCCTGGACGGCCTCGACGGCGACGATGAATTCGCCGCGGGCGGTCGAGACCAGCGGCAGGTCGACTTGATACTCGCCGCTGGTGGCCTGCGGCGCGGCCGTCAGCTCCGCGAGCGGTGCCCCGGCCTTCGTCAGCAGGTGCGCGGATACGACGGCGTCCCTGGCGGCGCTGCCGTACACCGCGAAACGGATGAACAGACGGTCAGCGCGCGTGAAGTCTCGCCCGGCGAATGGCGGCGGGTGCGCCAGGCCCGCGAGCGCGCGCACCTCGGCCACGCTCCTGGCCCGGAGCACGATCGGCGAGCTGAGCGCGAGCGGTGCGGTCGCAAGATCCGGGATCGTCACCGGCTGCACTTCGTCATCGATGGTGTTCCCGGCGGCGTCGCGGACGGCGACGTTGAGACGGAAGCTGCCTGGCGGCGCTGCAAACGAGACCACACCGGCATCGATCGGTCGCTCGAACGAACGGTCGGCGCCGCTCCCCTTGGTCGAGACGGCGACAATGCGATTGCCATCGCCAGGCCCAGGACGAGCGCGAGGCGTCCACGCGACGGTGACCTGAGGTTTCGCTTCAGCGTCGAGCGCCGTGCCGACCCACACGTCGAGCAGCCGCTCGGGACGTGGCGCCGCGAACCTGGCCGCGGCCGTGGTGAGGTCGGCGGGCACGGCCTCGGCGGCGGCGACGACGGCTTTCTCTTTTTCGATTTCCGTGATGCTCGGCGCCCAATAGCCCTTTCGAGCGCGCACTTCCGCCCCGGGCCGCTTCACCCGCACGCCGATCTTGTGGTACTTGCCGTCGACCGGATTCTTGGTCGAGACGTAGCCGATCAGGTAGAACGCGCTCGAGTCCTTGACGATCTGGCGCATCGCGTTCGCCGGGGCGTTGCTGTTCACGAAGGCCTGGCCGCCGGTCTCGTCGGCGATGGTCCGCAGCGAGTCCATCACGCCGCCGGTCAGCCCTTTCGGGTCGACGGTGTAGATGGCGACGTTGTTGTCGTTTGCGGACTGGGTCATGTCGTCGATGTCCCGCATGCCGTCGCGGCCCAGCCCGTACAAGCCCTGGCTGATGAAGATGATCGATTTTCGCCCTTCCTTCAGGCTGCCGAGGTGTACGGACGCCGATTTCAGCGCCGACAGCGTGACCTCGGATCGCAGCCGCTCGACGTCGTGGCCGAGCTGCGCTTCTTCGAGCACGCCTCGCGGCGGCATGTAGACGCCGAGACGGCCCTCGAGCTTCTTGATCTTCAGCGCCAGCTCGCTGCGGTCGCGAGTGAAGCGCAGCGCGTCCATCGGGGTGAGCGGTTCCATCAACGCGACCAGGTCGGTCGGCCCGAACGACGAGGCCAGGAAGTCGGTGAGCGCCTGGCGGCCGCGAATCGCGTTGGCGAATCGATCGATGTGGTAGTCGTCCCAGAAGATCACGAACACACGGACATCGTCTCGCGCCGCCTCCGCGGCGGCGTGCTCGGGCGAGCGGATGGCCAGCGAGTCGCCGCCGTCGGCGTCGGTGCGGCGGCCGCTGGCGACGACGAACTGGAACGATTGAACGGTTTGCGGGACGCCGTCTTCCTCGACGGCGAAGTCGTCGGCCGTCAGCGCAGCCATCAGCTCGCCGTGGCGATCGACCACCGTGACGTCCACGCGTACGAGGTTGGCCTCGGCGCGGAACACGGGCGGAGCTTGTGGTGGCTGCGGCGCCGGTTGTCGAGCGGGCGGTTGCGAAGCGGCCGGAGCCGGCGGTTGCGGTCCGGCGGGCGTCTGCTGCGCCGCGAGCACGGTCACCGCGGCGACGAGAGCCATCCCGGCAATTCCGGCCAGACGCATGATCCGATCATACCGCGGCGTCGGTGTGCGGCGACGACCAACGCGGAGACCGCGCTATCAACAGGAGACCGCCTCGACGATCAACGCAGAGACCGCAGATCGCGGAGGTCGTCGTCTCAAGAGAATGCTCCGCGAACTCTGCGCGCTCAGCGTTCACTGGCGTGATCGCACTGGACCAGAAGCGTCGTTCAGAACGTCAGGCTCGCGTCAACAGCGGCGCGCGTGGAGGCGCCGACGCCGTGCGCGACCGCGAGACGCAGGCGAAAGAACGCGGCCGACACCCAGACGCTGCCGCCGTAGTCGCGCTTGAACGGCTGATCCGCGAGGCGTGTGCCGTAGTCCCACACGGTGCCGGCATCGCTGAACGCGCTGACACCGAGTTTGCCGACGCGCAGCGGCGAGGTCAGCGGCAGAATCAGCTCTCCCGTCAGCGCCACCAGGTTGTCGCCGACCGCAGTGCCGGCGGGGAAGCCGCGCAGGTTGGACATGCCGCCGAGCAGTGGCTGCAGGTACGGTGGCATCGCCTGATCCGAGGTGACCGATTGCGCGCGAACCGCCAGGATGCTCTGGCGGACGAGACCGAGATAGCCGCGAGCGTCGAGCTCCGCCTGATTCGCGCCAAAGCCGAGGTGACTCCACCGCGCCTTCGTATAGACGGCGTTGCGCGCGAGCATCGGGTCGAGCCGCGTATCCAGGGTCACGTCGGCGCCGCCATCGCCGTAGTCGCTGGTGAGCGTCCCGAACGACACATGCTGCCATCCTCCGTCCACGCCGATGCGCAGGTGGGGAACGAGCGTGCGTTCGCCGCGAGCCCAGAGATGGCTGCGATTATCGTCCTGCTCGTAGAACGGGTTGGTGCGGCCGGTGACCGCGGCGCCGCCGGTGACGCGATCGAACGCTCCGTGCTGGAGCGTCTTGTCAAGTTCGATCGCCGCCTGTTTTTCTCCTCCCCAGGTCAACGGAAACGACAGCCGGCTGTGCGCGCCCAGCGGATCAGGCCGAGCGAACTGGGCGCCGTAGGTGAAACCGTAGCCGTCCTCGAAACTGAGGATCGGAAGGAACATCAGCCTCGGTCCGCGGCTTTTGACCGCCCGCACGGGATGTTCGTCGTCGCCGGTCGTCTCGATGTGAACCGCACCCTCGTCGACGATCACGACGAGGACGATCTGGGTCGGATCGGCGATCGACGCGAAGCGCTTGAGCACCTCGACTCGTTCGAACCGTTTGGTGGCGCGCAGCCGCGCCGCGACATCGTCGACCGTGGTGGCTTCGAGCGACATGCCGACATGGACGCCGGCGAGATTGCGGATGTCCTCGTCCGGTGTGGTGGTGTTGCCGTGCACCTGAATGGCGGCGATGGTCTCAGACTGGGACGGGACCGTGCCGGCGGCGGCCGCCGGTGCCGCCAGGAGCGCGATCACGAGCATCGCCCACGGCGTCACCGTTATTTGACGCCGACTTTGCTGGTGACGTCTGGCTGGCGGTAGTCGTGGTATTCCAGGCCGTAGCGCATGTCGAACTCGCCGACGGCCAGTGTCAGCGCCAGCGAGACGTTCAGCGTGCTCGGCAGCCACACCTCCGGAAACGGCTGCGCCATCGTCATCGACGCCTTGACGTCGTTGATCTGGACCAGCCATTGCGCCGGCAGGAAGTCGAGTGCGACGTTGTCGAAGGTGTACTTGATGATTTGATGGCCGGTCGGCTCGACCCATAGCGTGACCAGCGAGACCTTGTTCATCAGCCGCTGAAATTCGGCGTCGCGGGCCTTGTCGGCGCTGGTCGGGCCGTCGCTGCTGCGGCGGCGGTCGGTGCCGCCGAACATTTTCGCCGGGTAGTATTCGATGCGCAGGGTGTCGCGGCCGTCGATGGTTTCGCGGCCGACCAGCGCGTATTTGCCCTCCTCGAACTTGAAGCGCAGGAAATACGCGGACGATATGAACTGGGGCTCGCGGGACTGGCGGATCAGGCCATCGAGGTCGCGCGGCGTATCGGCGGCCGCGAGCTCGGCGCCGGCCTGACCGCGGTCACCGCGCTTGTCGCGTGCCTGGACTCGGCGCAGGTAGTCTGCCTCGAACTTCCGGCGCTCCGGCTCGCTGATCTGGACGCCGTTGAACTTCAGCGGGCTGCGCACGAAGAAGCCGTCCCGGATGTACCAGGTGTATTCGCGGCGCTCGCCCCAGATCGGCACGCGGCCCGGCCCGCGCAGGTCGATCTCCTCGCGCTCGTCGAGCACGTACTGCTGCAGCTTCTTCCAGTTGTCGTCGCGGCGAGCGAGCACGTCGCGCATGAACGCGTCGAGGTCGGTTTGCGCGGCTGGCACGGCGGTCGAGGCCGTTACGACGAGAATGGCTGAGAGAAGGGCAGCGACCAGGCAGGACGGACGCATAGCTCAGAGTATCAGACGGGACTCCAGGTGCTAAGGTTCGGAGGGCGGCCGATTCTGGCCTCCGACTTGCTGTGGACCTAGGTATGAGTACGATTTTGATCGTGACGAGCGTGTTGGCCGCCCTTACTGCCGCACCCGACATGCCGGTGAAGGTCACCAGGGTGACATCGGGGGCTCAGGGCGGTCGCATCCAGCTCACGAACGTGAGCAATCGAGGTGTGACGGCCTGGGCTGTCGCCACGTCGACGACCTCGGGCGATCGCACGCATCGTGAAGTCGCGACCGCCGACGGCTACCTCAGTGAACTGACTCACGGACTGCCGGGTGCATCGTCGCAACTCGAGCGGCTCGCGCCCGGCGAGGTACGGGACATTGCCGTCGAGACCATACCCGCCGGCGCGACCGTGGAAATCGTCGCTGCGGTGATGGACGATGCGACGGCGATTGGAGACGAGACGGTGATCGCGTCCATCTTCGCGCGTCGCGTGAAAGAAAGGGACGCGCTGCGAGCGGTGGTGGACAGCTTCAACGCCGTGCTGCCGTCGCAACAGGGAGCCGAGGCGCTGGCGTCCCTTCGTGAGCGATTCAGCGTCCTCGCGCAACGCGACGACTCGATCCCGTGCCGGGCGGCGCTGGACGCGGTGCAGGGTTATTCGAACAAGACCAGCGCGGACGACATCAACCAGTCACTGCGCGCCTACGCAGCGTTCGTCACCAGGCAATACGAGCTGGCGGTCAAGCACGCGATGCGCAGGACCTAGCACGCGCCCAATCCCGTCCGGCTGAAGCCGGACACTACACCGTCTCCGCGAACTCTGCGGTCTCTGCGTTTATCGTCGGATCGTCGCCCCTCGCACCCCGCACCATCTACCGTCACCATCCAACCGGCTCTCCCGCGAGCTGTTCGTCGAGCCATGCGGAGAGCGGCGCGAAGTAGTCGAGAATCGCGGTCGCGTCCATCTGCTTCGATCCGGTCAGCGCATCGAGCGCCTCGGGCCACGGTCGCGACGCCCCCAGGTACAGCATCGCGTTCAGCCGTTCGCCGGCCGCCTTGCTCTCGTAGATCGAGCAGCGGTTGAGCGGGAGCGTGCAGCCTGCCGTCTTCGCCAGCGCCCGGTGAAACTGGAACTGCAGGATGTCGGCGAGGAAGTAGCGCGTATAGGGCGTGTTGTCGGGGACGTGGTATTTGGCGCCGGGGTCGAAGAACTCTTCGCCTCGCGTTGACGGCGGCACCACGCCTTGATACTTGAGCCGCAGCGCCCACCACGCCTTGTTGTAGTCGGCTGGTGAGATTTCGCCGGAGAACACCTTCCAGCGCCATTGATCCACCAGCAGTCCGAACGGCAGGATCGCGATCTTCTCGAGGGCGCGGCTCATCAGCAGCCCGATGTCGCGCGAGGTGTCCGGCGCCTGATCGAGCAGACCGATCCTCACCAGGTATTCGGGCGTGACCGACAACGCAATGGTGTCGCCGATCGCCTCGTGGAAGCCATCGTTGGCGCTGTCGCGGAAGAGCACCGGCTGTCCCTTGTAGGCGCGCTGATAGAAGTTGTGCCCCAGCTCGTGGTGGATGGTGGTGAAGTCTTCGGCCGTCGGCTCGATGCACATCTTGATGCGCAGGTCGTCCAGGTAGTCGACGTCCCAGGCGTTGGCGTGACACACGACCTCGCGGTCCTTCGGACGCACGAACAGCGACCGCTCGAAGAACGTGTTCGGCAGCGGCGCGAATCCCAATGACGTGTAGAAGCGTTCGCCGATCCGGACCATTTCGAGCGGCGTGATGCTCCGCTTTTTCAGAATGTCCGACAGCGAATAACCCGGGTCGGCGTTGGGCGGCGCGACCAGCGGATAGACGTTCGACCAGTCCTGCGCCCAGATGTTACCGAGCAGGTGCGCTGGAATCGGACCGCTGGCGGGAACGATGTCGCCGTATTTCTCACGGAGCTTGAGGCGCATGTACGCGTGCAGCTTCAGGTAGAGCGGACGCACCTGGTCCCAGAGGCGATCGAGCTCGGTGGTGAACGCGTCGGGCGGCATGTCGTACCGGCTGCGCCACATCGCGCCGGTGTCGGCGAAGCCGAGTTCTTTCGCGCCTTTGTTCGACAGTTCCACGAAACGCTGATAGTCCTTGCGCATCGGCGGCGAGATCGTGTGCCAGCCTTCCCAGGCGGCACGGATTGCGGCTTCGTCGCCAGGCGTCGAGATGATTCGCGAGATCTCGTCGATGTTGCGGCAGGTGTCGGGCTGGCCCGGGTCGGTGCACCACTTCCCCTTGCCGTAGGTGGACTCGAGCCGCGCCATGATCTTCGAGAGCTCGTCGGACTCTTTCGGATCCGACGGCGAGGCCAGCACCAGCGACACCTTCAGCAGGTTCAGTTGCCGGCGTTCCGAAGGTGACACCTCCACCTTGTCGTATTTCGTCGCCTCCTTCGCGAGGCGCGCGCCCGCGTCGTTGGCGGCCTGGCTGGCGCGCGCGGCGATCGCTTCGGTGTCGTCGGTGATGAAGTTCTGCTGCACCCAGCCGGCCTGGCCCTGTTCGACGCCAAGCTTCAGCGTCGTTTCGTTCGCGGCGGCGAGAAATGCGGAAGCGGCCGCCGCCGTTGGTGTCGAAGGCGACGGCGCCTGGACGGCGCAACCCGCGAGGACCGTCGAGGCCACGATCGGCAGAAGGCTCCTGATGGTCATGGTCTAAATTATAGGTTCATGCGAATCGGCATCGACCTCGGCGGCACGAAGATCGAAGCGCTTGCGCCTGACCGAGGATGGCCGCGAGCGAGGGCGGCGGCGGGTCGCCACACCACGAGGCGACTATCACGAGACGCTGAGGGCGATCGTCGATCTGGTGCGCGCGCTGGAGGCCGAGCTGGGCGAGACCGGCACCGTCGGAGTTGGGATGCCGGGGACGATTTCCCGGGCGACTGGTCTGGTGAAGAACGCCAACTCGACCTGGCTGATCGGTCGGCCGCTCGGCGAGGATCTTTCCGGGCTGCTCGATCGACCGCTTCGCTTCGACAACGACGCGAACTGCTTCGCGTTGTCGGAAGCGACGGACGGTGCGGCATCGGGCGCTCCGGTCGTCTTCGGCGTGATCGTCGGGACCGGCACCGGCGGTGGCGTGGTGGTCAACGGCCGCGTGGTGGCCGGCGCGAACGCGATCGCCGGCGAGTGGGGTCACAACCCGTTGCCGGCGCCGCAAGACGACGAGCGGCCCGGTCCACACTGCTACTGCGGACGATTTGGCTGCGTCGAAACGTTCCTGTCCGGACCCGGACTGGCGCTGGACTACGCGTCTTCCGGCGGCGGGCAGGCGACGGCCGCCGAGATTGCTGATCGGGCCGCCGCAGGTGACGCGCACGCCGAGGCGGCGCTGGTCCGTTACGAGGATCGCATGGCCCGAGCTCTCGCCGCCATCGTCAACGTGCTCGATCCCGATGTCATCGTGCTCGGCGGCGGGCTGTCGAAGATCGGGCGGCTGTATGAGTCCGTGCCGCGGTTGTGGCGGCCGCACATTTTCTCCGATACCGTGGTCACGAGGCTGGTGCCGGCGAAACACGGCGATTCGAGCGGCGTCCGCGGCGCCGCGTGGCTTTGGGATTAACCGGCCGGCGGCGGAGGGATATACTGCGCGGTCAGTCGGCAGTCGTCAGTCGTGTCGGTAGTGTCCGGCTTCAGCCGGACGTCGGTCGCATGTAGTGTCCGGCTTCAGCCGGACCTCGAATTTTGGACAGGAGGCTCGTCATGATGCGTCTTCCACGCTGGCAGGTCGTTCGTTTCGCGTTCGCGCTCGCCATGCTGCTCGGACTCAGCTCGATTCGAACGGTTCGTGCGGCGAGTACGCTCAATCCGAAGGCGATCACGATCACGCTGCCGCCCGACATCAAGTGGAACAAGGGGCGCGGCTCCGAGAGCGTCGTGCTCGCCGGCGATCCCACCAAGCCGGGACTCTACGTGATGCTCCAGAAGTGGCTGCCGCACAACAACAGCCGTCCGCACTTTCATCCCAACGACCGCTTCATCACGGTGATCTCGGGCACATGGTGGGTCAATACCGGCTCGAAGTACGACCCGGACGGCATGCAGCCGGTGCCGGCGGGCAGCTTCGTCACGCACTTCGGCAAGGAGGTCCACTACGACGGCGCCAAGGACACCGAGTGCATACTGGAGATCGTGGGGATTGGACCCGCGGCGGCCACGGATGCTGAAGAAAAATGAACAGCGCTCTGTTACCGCGTGAGAGTCCAGACGAGCGCCAGTGCGACGCCCGCTCCCGCCGCCTGGAGCCATAACTCCACGCGTTCCTGCAGGAACAGCAGGCCGACGGCCATCAGTCCCGCGGCCAGCAGCAGGAAGCGCCAGTAGAGCTCTTCGTTCGCCACCTCCAGACCGCGCGAGCCGGCGCGACGGCGCGCGGCGTCGATGATCTTGTTGGCGATTTCGCGATCGCCTTCGCGATCCAGCTCCAGATATTCGCCGCCGCCGGCGGTCGCGATCTGCGCCAGCGACGCGCGATCGAGCGACGCGCGAATCGGCGGTTCGACCGGCGTGTTGTCGCCGGCCTTGCGCGGCGGTTCGGGGATGAAGCCGCCGACCGTGGTCCCGACGCCGACCACCCAGACCGGGACGTCGTTGCTTGCGCGCCGTCGCCAGCGCACGCGCCACCTCGCCGCTCCAGGACTGGCCGTCGGTCACCAGCACGAACGCCCGCGCGTTCGGCGACCTCCCGTACAACTCCGTGTCGCGCTCGATCAGCCGCATGCCCCAGGCGATGCCGAGCTCGATGTTGGTGTCCCAGGTGGTGTCGTCCTCGAGGCGGAACGGCGACTCCTGCGCGAGGTGATCGAGGAAGAAGAAGTAGGTGTTGGGATCCTTGGTCAGGCGCACCTGCGGCGCGGCGATGTGCGCGAACAGCGCCATCGCCATCCGGTCGTCCTTCCACGCGAGCGATTCGCCGAGCACGCGGAGGAAGCGCATCGACCGCTGCCAGCGGTTGCCGGCGACGTCTTCCGTCCGCATCGACGCCGATCCGTCCTGCAGCACGACCAGATCGATGCCGGCGGTGCGAACCAGCGCGGCGGCGGCGGTCGGGCGCGACAGCGCGATGATCGTGCACGCGCTCGCCAGGATCAGGCACAACCAGAACACCAGGCTGCCGAAGATCGGAAAGCGCTCGCGCACCGGCAGCCGGCGGTGCTGACGGAAGCGCCGCGAGTCGCGCCGCCGCGCCGTCAGCTGCCAGACCCAACCGATCAGCAACACCCCAGGCGCCAGCAGCAGCCACAGATATTCCGGATCGGCGAAGCGAACCGTTTCGAGGTTGACACCCAACATTTCAGATTTCAGATCTTCAGATTGCTGACTTCAGAGTTCACACTTCAGACTCATCCCTTCCGAATCTTGGTCCCGCCCTTGCCGGCGTCCGGTGCGTCCTTGCGCTCTTCGCCGCGCTTGGGGATGACGATTTTGAACTGATTCATGTCGGTCGCCGGCGGCGGCCCGCCGGGCTTGCCGTGGAGCGTCGTGCCGGTCGGGCAGGTCGCTTTCGTCGAGCGCCTTCAGGACGGCACGCGCGGCCGGACTCTTGAGTCGGCGCCTTCTGTTTCGCCGTCAACTCTCGCGTGCGAATCGCGAACTCGTAGTTGTAGGCGGCGTCCATCGCGCGCGATTCACACACCTGCGGCGCCGCCGCACAGTCCGCGGCCGGCGCCTTCAGCACTTCGCCATACGCCTTCACGACGGCGTCGAGGCGGCGCACCAGCTCGTTCCGGTCTGTCGCCGACTGGCTGCCGCGATAGCCGGCATTCGCGGTCAGCAGCAGGATCTCCGGGTTGGTTTCGGTGACCACGCCGTTGGCGTCCTTGCTGCGCGCCGATCGCGGCGTAATCGCCGCGCCAGTAGCCGGCGGTCGCTCGCGCGTCACGGACATCGGCGACGATGGTCGGGCCGACCATCGGCACGCGCCGCTCGGGTCCGAGCGCCTCCTCGACATCGCCGCCCTGGGTTTCCGCGCCGGCATAGCGCAGCGTCACCAGCTGCGCGTGCACGTCTCCGAGGCGGCGATCGTTCTGTCCCATCATCCAGAACGCGCCGCCGACCAGGGCGGTGACGATGGCGGCAATCAGCGGAGCGACAATCGATTTCATCGAGCTCTCCTACGGAAACTTGCGGAAATACGGAACCGTGAGCTGCAGCGCGAGCGCGAGGGTCCAGAATCCGGTCGCCATGAACGCGTACGGCCCGAACTTCGGCTGCTGACTGCTGTACAACTTGACGTCGACGCGGCCGGCCGAGCGCAGATCGATGTCCTTGATCGCGTTGAGCACCGCCGCTTCGTCGCCGGCGGGGTAGAACTTGCCGCCGGTCGCTTCGACCGCCGGCTTCCAGATTTCGTCCGGCAGCACCGCGCCGAGCCCCTTGTTGTAACTGGTGCGGATGAAATAGACCGGGATCTTGGTCTGGCGCGCGCCCTCGAGAATCTCGTTCACGCTCTTGCCGTGAATCATCACCTGCGTGTCCTGGCCGTCGGTGAAGATCAGCATCAGGTTGCCGGCGGCGTCGAGAAAATCGAACGCCTTGAACAAACCGACGCTCTGCTCGATGGCCAGCCCGATCGTCGTGCCCTGATCGGGGAACTTCATGAACTCGGTCCAGTCGCCGATCAGGTTCAGGCTGAGCAGGATGTTGTCGTAGTCGCTGGTGAACGGCGTCACCACGTACGCTTCGTCGCCGAATTCGATCAGGCCGATGAGGTCGTGGTATTTGCCGCTCATGCGCTGACGGATGAACGTTTCAGCGGCGGCCACCGTGGTGAAGAAGGTCGCTTCGTTGGGCGCCTTGGCGTTGAGGTGCGCGGCCGGGAAGCGCGCCATCATGCTCGACGAGGCGTCGATCATCAGCGCGATGCGGCGCCCCGGGTAACGACACATCCTGTTTGGTCAGCGACGAATACGGGTCGGCCAGCGCCATCACGAAGAACGGCAGGCCCACGAGAAACAGCAGCAGCGCGCCGTGGCGGACGATCGACGTCCACGAACTGCCGCTCCAGTCGAGAACCGCCGGCAGCGCGACCTGGGTCCGCCCGGCCTTGTTGCTTCGTCATCGATCGGACGACGATCATCGCGCCGCACAGACCGATGAGCACCACGGCCGCGACGATCGCGTCGGACGCGGTGCGTGAACAGCAGATCCGCCGTCCGGACGTTGCGCCACTGAACGAGCGCGTCGCGCAGGAGCGCGGGAACCTGGGTTATCGAGACCACGCGCGGTTATCCACTGCGGTCCCGGCGCGCCATGCGGCGAGCCGCTTCAGGATCCAGAGCTGCCGGATGCGGACGGTCCGCAGCGCCTGCACACCGGTCTCGAGCGCCTGATCGAGCGCGCCGTCATCGAGCGTTTCCGAGCGGCCGTAGCCGGCGTTCGTCAGCGTCTGCAGCGCCTGCTCGAGCGACGTCAGCAGCTGCTGACGGCTGGCGCTGGTCCCGGCGACGGCTGCCGCGCGTCCGACCACTTGCGGCGTGATCGAACCCGACACGGCGATGCGTTTGGTGCGCGGCCATCCGGTGTTCATGATCAGGCGGCCGTCCTCGGCCGTTCCCACCACGGCGGCCGGCATATGGCCGACCTTTCGATCGATCGCGAACGCGGCGATGATCCGCATCGCCGCCAACGCGCGTCCCGCCAGCGCCGGCCGTCCAGCCGCTGTCGTGTCGCGACGCGCCTGATCGCGGACAGCTCGCGGCTGACGCCGCGCAGGATGGTGCTGTCGGCGATCAGGCGCTGCGTGACGGTCGCCGGCTTTCTGAGGCGTCCGAACAGCCGCATCAGCACCAGAAGCGCCAGCAGCCCGGCGAGCACGAACAGCACCGTGCCGATGACGACGAACAGGTTGGCGCGAAGGGCGCGCTGATCGAGGTCGGAGAACGTTTCGGTCGTCGAGTCGCGGATGTCGGTGGCGTCGCTCGGCACCAGCGAGAGCACGCGGACCGAGGCGGCCGGCATCATGTAGGCCTGGTCGCGTCCCTGCAGCGAGGTGTTCTGGCTGACCTTGCTCTGGACGCGGTAGTTGATTTTCAGCTCCGGCAGCTGCACGTCCTTGCCGAACATGTTCTCGGCGATCAGCCGCAGCCGGTACTCGTACTGGAAGAAGTGACGATCCTCGGTGCGCAGGTCGGCGCCGTGCGCGCCGCCGATCACCTCGAACGGCGGAAACTGCAGCACCGACGGCTCGAGCCGCGTCTGATCGACGACCACCGTCGCGGCCTCGGTTTCGAGCACCGCGCAGGTCAGCACGACCTGAAAGGTCTGCCCGACGCGAATCGCGCCGCTGCTGGTGCGCCACCAGCACTGCAGCGGATCGGTCTGCACCGTCTGCGCCGCCAGCGGCGCGGCGGTCGTCATCACCCCGAGCGCCACCAGCATCGACGCCAGGAGAGCAGGTCGACGGCCGAGCGTCGCACCTCGCACCGCGCCCATCGCACCTCGCACGATTCCCATTCGCACACCGCACCTCTCGAAAGGAGTCACTAGGCCGCTTTTCTCAAACGCCGCTCGGCGATGAACTCGCTGAGCGCGATCGCGGTCTGCAGTTCGTCGACGCCGATGCGCAGCACGTCGAGGTCCGACGCCTTGGCCATCCGCGCCACGTCGTCCTGCCATTGTCGGGTCCGCGCCGAGAGCGAACGCAGCGCGCCGCGCGACATCACGTTCGACTTGCCGGTCTCGACGTCGAAGGCCTCGATCCAGCCGGCTGAAATCGACGGCATCTCGAAGGCGAAGGCGCTGTCCACCAGCACGATGAAGACGTCGTGCATCGCGTTGAGCAGGCTCAGTTCCTTCATCACCTCGCCGGCGTTGTCGAACAGGAAGTCCGAAATCACCGGCACCATCGAGGTCTTCCGCATCATGCCGGCGAGGGTCATGCTCAGGCTGTCCGCGTGCTTGAGCGGCATGCAGGCCCTTCCTGGAACTGGTAGGCGTCGAGGCAGTGAATCACCTGGTTCTTGCCGACCCGCGGCCGGATCGTCGCCAGGTCCGAGAAGTTGGCGTCGAAGGTGATCAGCCCGAACATGTCCTGGAAGAACACCGCCGACATGCCGATGGTGCCGATGGTGCGCGCGATCGCCGCCGCGATCGGCACGCCGTCGATGCCGCAGCGCGTCGAGAGCGACGCATCGGCGATCGGCATAGACCGTGGCCGTGCTGCGCTGCTCGTAGTCGCGCACGACCATCGGGCTGAAGTTGGTCAGCGACGACTGCGCCCAGTCGATGTTCGACGTGCGATCGCCCGGCTGCCAGTCGCGAAGGCCGACGAAGTCGAAGCCCGAGCCCTGGAACACGCTGCGGTGCTCGCCGATCGTGAAGTCGCGCATCCGCCGCATGATCAGGAGCTCGATTTCGGCGAGCTCCGACAGATTCACGAACGGCTCGACATCCTGCTCTCTCGTTCTCATGAAATTTCAGATTTCAGAGTTCAGATTGAAGCCGTCAGATACTTCAGACTTCTCACTTCAAACTTCTAACTTCAAAGTCACGGCACCGCCACCCGTTCGACGACGTCCGCAATCACCGATTCCGACGTCAGGCCGTGGCTGGCGGCGTGCGGGCCGAGCCAGACGCGGTGGCCGAGGACGTACTGCGCCAGGTCCTGGATGTCCTCCGGGATAGACCTCGTCGCGCTTGCGGACGAGCAGCGCCCAGACCTTGGCCAGCCGGCCCCAGCAGATGATCGCGCGCGGCGAGGCGCCGAGGTCGACGCCGTGCTCGACCAGCTCGGACGGCGATCGGACGTTCCAGTCCGTCTCCGGGTTGTACGGCCGGGTCGCCGCCACCAGGCGCTGGATGTAGATGCCGAGCTTCGGGTGCAGGAACACGTGCTCGGTGATCGAGCTGCGCAGCTGCGATGATGCGCTCCTTCGACATCAGCTCGTTCGAGCCGGACCCGCTTGAAGTCGAAGTGCACGAGCTTGGCTTCCTCTTCCGGCGGCAGGTAGCCGATGTTCACCATGATCGCGAACCGATCGGTCGCCGCTTCCGACAGCGGAAACGTGCCCTGCCCCAGCTCGACCGGGTTCATCGTCGCGATCGCGAAGCTGAACGCCGGCAGCTCGAAGGTGGTCTTGCCGACGGTGACCGTCCGATCCTGCAGCGCCTTCGAGGAACGCGCTCTGCGACTTGAGCGGGATGCGGTTGATTTCGTCGAGCAGGATGACCTCGGCTTCCGCGAGCGGACCGAACTCGGTCATGAGCTCGCCGGTCGCCGGATTGATCATCTGGAAGCCGACGACTTCGGTCGGCTGCAGGTCGGCGCGTCCCTGAATGCGTGCGAACTTGGCGTTGCTGATGGCCGCGAGGATCACGCCGAAGAACGTTTTGCCGACGCCGGGCACCCCGCGCAGCAGCAGGTTGCCGGCGTTGACCTGACGCTGCTCTTTCTTGTCGTAGGACGTCGGGATCTCCGACATCAGGACGACGTTGGCGAGCGCCTTGGCCGTGTCGTAGCCGACGAGCGCTTTTCCGCCTTCAGCGACGATCGGTTCGTGGAAACCGATGGCTTGTTCGAGGTCTGGATGCAATGGAAGCGACATCTTACTTGATAGAATACCGATCGATGAACAAAGTGCTGGCGACAGCCGCCGACGCCATCGCGCGCATCCCGGACGGGGCGACAATTTTGATGGGCGGTTTCGGGCTGTGCGGCATCCCCGAAACGCTGATCGCGGCCCTGCTTGCAAAAGGGACGAAGGGGCTGACCGTCATCAGCAACAACGCCGGCGTAGACGATTTCGGCATCGGCGTCCTGCTGAAGTCGCGGCAGGTCCGGAAGATGATCTCGACCTATGTCGGCGAGAACAAGGAGTTCGAGCGTCAGTTCCTCAGCGGCGAGCTCGAGGTGGAGCTGGTGCCGCAGGGGACGTTCGCCGAGCGGATCCGAGCGGCCGGCGCCGGAATCGGCGGGTTTTTCACACCGACCGGTTTCGGGACGATTGTCGCCGAAGGTAAAGAGACGCGGACAATTGACGGCAAGTCCTACGTGTTCGAGAAGCCGCTGCAAAGCCGACTTCGCGTTCGTGAAGGCGTGGAAGGGTGACCGGGACGGCAATCTCGTCTACCGCAAGACCGCGCGCAATTTCAATCCGGTGATGGCGACCGCGGCCGACGTGACCATCGCCGAGGTCGAGCAGTTGGTCGAGCCCGGCGACATCGACCCCGACCACGTCATCACGCCCGGCATCTTCGTGCGCCACATCCTCCAGGGCAGCCACTACGAGAAGCGCATCGAAAAGCGGACGACGCGGAAATCATGAACCACTCATCACGAAAACACGAAGGCCACGCCGCCCATGGATAGCCGCGAGCGCATCGTTACCCGTGTCGCGCGCGAGCTGGTTGACGGCGCCTACGTCAACCTCGGCATCGGGATGCCGACGCTGGTCGCCAACCACCTGCCGCCTGGCGTGCACATTACGCTGCACTCGGAGAACGGGCTGCTCGGTATCGGGCCGTACCCGACCGACTCGGAAGTCGATCCCGACCTGATCAATGCCGGCAAGGAAACCGTCACCGAGGCGCCCGGGCAGCTCGTACTTCAGCAGCGCCGACTCGTTCGCCATGGTGCGCGGTGGGCACATCGATCTGACCGTGCTCGGTGCCCTCCAGGTGGACGCCGAAGGCAACCTCGCCAACTGGATGATCCCCGGCAAGATGGTCAAGGGCATGGGTGGGGCGATGGATCTGGTCGCCGGCGCCAAACGCGTGATCGTCGCGATGGAGCACACGACGAAGGACGGCGGCCACAAGATTCTTCCGCGGTGCACGCTCCCGTTCACGGGACTCAAAGTCGTGCATCTCATCGTGACCGAGATGGCAGTCATCGAAGTTACGCCCCGCGGGCTGGTGCTGAAGGAAGTCGCATCGGATACGACCGTCGACCAGGTACGGGCCGCGACCGGCGCCGAGCTCATCATCGACCATCCACCTGTCGCCTTCTGAAACGCCAATGAACGCAGAGTTCGCGGAGTTCGCAGAGATTCCTTTTCGGGAGTTTCCCAGCGGGTTCCGCCGGCTCTGCGTTGAATGTCGTCGTGGGCTGCCTCGATGCGCCTAGCCGGCAAGGTCGCAGTCGTCACCGGCGGCGCCTCGGGCTTCGGCGCCGCGATCTGCCGTCGTTTCGCGGCCGAAGGCGCTCGCGTGGTCGTCGTCGATCGCGATGCCGCCGGCGGCGAGCAGACGACCACGGCGATTGGCGACGCGGCGTTGTTCGTTCGCGCCGACGTCACCGACGAAGCCGACGTGCGGTTGATGATCGCGGCCGCGGTCGATCGCTTCGGCCGGCTCGACATCCTCGTCAACAATGCCGGACTGCCGCAGGCGCCGGAACCGTTCACCGCGACGACGATCGAGATGTTCGACCTGCTGTTCGCGGTCAACGCCAAGGCCATTTTCGTGGCGGCGCAGCATGCCGTGCCGATCATGCGCGCTCAGGGCGGCGGCGTCATCCTCAATACGGTATCGGTGGCGGCGATCCGTCCGCGTCCGAACCTGCTCGCCTACAACAGCAGTAAAGGCGCGGCGCTGGTGATGAGCAAGTCGATGGCGATCGAACTCGCGCCCGATCGCATTCGAGTGAACGCCGTCTGTCCAGGTCCCGGCGACACGCCGATGCTCGCAACCTTCGTCGGCGGCGAATCCGCGGCGCACAAGGCCGGTTTCCTCTCGACCGTTCCGCTCGGTCGCCTGTGCGCGCCGGAGGACATCGCCAACACGATGGTGTTCCTGGCGTCAGACGAGGCGAGCTTCATCACCGGCGATGTGATCGAGGTCGATGGAGGGCGGTGTATTTGAAAAACTTGTCGTTCGACTGGAGACTCCCTTGCCTGACTACCTGAACTACATCGCCGGTAAGGACGTGGCGTCCGCCGACGGGAAGACGTTCACCGCCTTCAATCCGACGACCGGCGGCCCGTGGGGAACGTTTGCCGTCGCCGGACCGCACGACGTCGATCGTCGCGGTCAAGGCGGCATCGGTCGCGTTCCGTGAGGGACCGTGGGGCGCGCTCTCGCCGACGCGTCGTGGACGGCTGCTGATGAAGTGGGGCGAGAAGATCGCCGAGCACGCCGATCGCATCGCCGACGATCGAGACCGGGCAGAACGGCAAGCTGTTCGCCGAGATGCGGGCGCAGGCGCGGATCGCACAGGACTGGCTCTATTACTTCGGCGGCCTCGCCGACAAGATCGAAGGCACCGTCATCCCGCTCGATCGTCAGAGCATCTTCAACTACACGCTGCGCGAGCCGCTCGGCGTCGTCGGCGTCATCACGCCGTGGAATTCGCCGACCTTCATCGCGATCATGTCGCTGGCGCCGGCCCTCGCCGCCGGCAATACCATCGTGATGAAGCCGTCGGAGATCACCTCGGCGTCCTCGATCGAGCTGGCGCGGCTGGCCGAAGACGCCGGCATCCCGCCCGGCGTCATCAACGTCGTCACCGGCTTCCGCGAAACCGGGGAGGCGCTGGTGGATCATCCGCAGGTCGCGAAGGTGTCGTTCACCGGCAGCGTCGGCGCCGGTCGCGCGATCGCGGCGCGCGCCGGGCAGCGGCTGGTCAGCTGCATGCTCGAGCTTGGCGGCAAGAGCCCGAACATCGTGTTCGGCGATGCGAATCTGGATCAGGCGGAAGCAGGGGTGCTCGCGGGAATTTTCGCGGCGGCGGGGCAGACCTGTGTCGCCGGTTCGCGCGCCTACATTCACGCCTCGATTTACGACGCCTTCGTGGACCGCATCGTCCGCCGGGCGCAGCAGATCACGATCGGCGACCCGATGCTGACGACGACGCAGATGGGGCCGGTGGCGACGAAGATGCAGCTCGAGAAAGACGAGTCGATGGTGCAGCGCGCAGTCAGCGAAGGCGCGATCCGTGTTGTGCGGCGGCGGCCGTCCGGCGCTGGCCGAGTTTCCGGACGGCTACTTCTATCAGCCGACGGTCGTGCACCAGGCCGGGAAGGACAACTTCCTGATGCGCAACGAAGTCTTCGGTCCGGTGCTGGCAGTCACACCTTTCAAGGACGAGGCCGAAGTGCTCGCGCTCGCGAACGACACGGAATTCGGTCTCGCTGCCGGCGTATGGACGCGCGACGTCAATCGCGTCCACAAGATGGCGCGCAAGCTGGAGGCCGGCACCGTCTGGATCAACACCTATCGTGCGCTCACGTTCAACTCGCCGTTCGGCGGCTACAAGGCGAGCGGCATCGGCCGGCAGAACGGCATCGAAGCGGTCTACCAGTACCTGCAGACCAAGAGCGTCTGGTGCGAGCTCGGCGATGAGATTCAGGATCCGTTCATCATGAAGGTCTGATTGGCGCCGCTTCGAGATATCCTCAACGCCATCGAATGACCGCTTCGAATCGTGTCCCGGCCGCTGTGCGCCGAGCCGTCAATATCGCCGACCTCCGCCGGCTCGCCCAGCGGCGTCTGCCGGCGGTCGTCTTCAACTACATCGACGGAGGCGCCGAAGACGAGATCACGATGCGCGACAACGATCGGGCGTTTCAGGAGGTTCGATTCCGGCCGCGCCAATGCGTGGCGGTTCCGGAATGCGATCTCCGAACCACCGTGCTCGGCACGACGTTCGCGCTGCCGTTCCTGCTGGCGCCGATCGGCTTTTCCCGGATGTTCTATCCGCGTGCCGAAGCGCTGGCCGCCAGCTCGGCGAACGCCGCCGGCACCGGCTACATCCTCTCGTCGTTTTCCGGCACGCCGCTCGAGGAAGTTCGCGACGATGCAGATGGTCCGCTCTGGTATCAACTCTATATTCCTGGTGGACGTGCGATCGCGGAGGCGTCCATCGCGCGCGCACTCGCCGCTGGCTACTCCGCCCTGGTGGTGACGATCGACACGCCGACCTCCGGCATGCGGGAACGCGACTACCGGCACGGCATGCGTCCGCTGCTGGCCGGCGACTGGCTCGGGAGCCTGCCGCACCTGTGGCAGTTCGTCACCCATCCGCGTTGGGTGATGGGCTATCTCGGCGACGGCGCGCCGATGACATTTCCGAACGTCCAGATTCCAGGCGTGGGTGCGATGCCGTCGCGCGACGTCGGTGCGATGCTCGAACAGACGGTCGTCACCTGGGCGGACTTTCGCTGGATTCGCGAGGCCTGGAACGGGCCGATTGTCGCCAAAGGCGTGCACACGGGCGACGATGCGCGCAGGGCAGTCGACGTGGGCGCGCAGGCGGTCATCGTGTCCAATCATGGCGGCCGACAACTGGACGGCGTTCCGGGAAGTCTGCGCGCGCTGCCCGAGGTGCTCGAGGCCATCGGTGACCGGGCGGAAGTGCTGGTGGATGGAGGGATCAGGCGCGGCGGCGACGTCGTGAAAGCGCTCTGCCTCGGCGCACGCGCCGTGCTCGTCGGCCGGGCCTACGCCTGGGCGCTCGGCGCGGCCGGCGAAGCCGGAGTCGATCGAGCCATCGAGATCCTTCGCGCCGACATCGTCCGCACGCTGCGGCTGCTCGGGTGCCCGTCAACCGCAGACCTCGACGCGTCGTACCTCGAGCCGCCCGGGAAATAGTTACGACGGATTGCGCATCGCCCGGACCTTTGGCGCCGCCTTGATTCGCCAGGCCGCGGTGATCAATTCGCGCAGCGCGTCGCGATCGATTTTCGCGAGGTTCACCAGGATCGAGCCGAACCCGTCGTAGTGCGGCGTCGTGTAGTACGCCGGTTCTCCTGACTCGAGCAGCCGCTCTTTTTCTTCCAGGCTGCACAGCAGCACCAAACCGCCTTCGGCTTCGGTGCGGAGCCGGGCGAAGCCCTTGCCGTCAACCTTGAGCCCGGGCGTTCCGTACCAGGTTGACGCTTCGACCTTCGGAAGCGTTTCCGCCATCGCGACGACCTCGGCCCAGGCGATGACTCCGGTCCGCTTTCGCGCAACCGCCGTCTTTCTCGCGACTGGCACCGTCCGCCGCGCGCGTCGAGCGTTGTTTTCCGCGATCCGGGCCTTGACGATCGTTCGGACCAACGTCGCCGGCAACGGCTTGTCGAGCGGGAAACGGATCGTGCCCTTGGACACTTGCGCGGCCTTGAGCTTGCTCTTCACCGAGTCGATGACGGCGTAACTCATCGGAAACAGGCTGCAGTGCGTTGCGAACGCGCCGAACGCGACCAGCGCGCGATCATCCTTGAACGTTGGAATCCCGTAGGTGATGACTTCGGTCGCCTCTGGTGCGGCCGATCGGATCGCCGCTCGGATTGTCTGGAGCGTGGTCCGGCCCGGCTCCGGCACCGAGGCCATGTACTCGTCGACCGTGTTTGCGGGTTTTCCTTTCTTCATGGTCGCTCAGCATATGACGAATGGCGGGCCAAAAGCCGGCACCACGTGACAGGCAACTCTACAGTTGCATATTGCGACGTCGCCGACCTATCATGCAACCAGGAGGTTGCTTATGGATACCACCACGACGCAAACCGATCGCATCGAGAAGACCGTTGTTCTGAGTGCGCCACGTTCGAAGGTGTGGCAGGCGATTAGCGTCGCCGAGAAATTCGGTTCCTGGTTTGGCGTGAAGCTCGAGGGCACGTTCAAACCCGGTACGCCGATCGGCGGACGCATCACACATCCGAAGTACGAGCATCTGACGATGATCCTCGAGGTCGAGCGGATCGAACCGGAACACTATTTTTCGTACCGATGGCATCCGTACGCGATCGATGAGAAGGTGGACTACTCCTCGGAGCCGACCACGCTGGTCGAGTTCCGTCTCGAGGACGTCAAGAACGGGACGCAACTCACCATCGTCGAGTCCGGCTTCGATCGCGTCCCGCTGGCGCGGCGCGCGGAGGCGTTCCGCATGAACGACAACGGCTGGAGCCAGCAGGTCGTGGCGATCGAGAGATATGTCGCGCAGCCGTAGCGCGGCGGCGCTCGTCGAGGACACCGCGCCCGTGTTCGCGGCGCTGGGCGAGCCGACCAGGTTGAAACTGGTCAGCCGTCTCTGCGCCGATGGACCGCTGTCGATTGCACGTCTCAGCGAGGGCTCTGGCGTCACACGTCAAGCGGTGACGAAGCACCTGCACGCGCTCGGCGACGCCGGGCTCGTCCGCCACGCTCGACGCGGCCGTGAGCGGATCTGGGAGCTCGAAACCAAACGCCTCGAGAAGGCCCAGCGGTATCTGGCGCAGATCGCCGTTCAATGGGACAGCGCGATCGGCCGCCTGAAGGCGTTCGTGGAGGATCACGACGATTGAACACGGAGCATGCCCGCGCGCCGTGGCGGAGAGCCTGCGCGTCTATGGCGCGGTCGGCCTGGTCTTGGCAGGCAGGACGTTGAGGGCGAGCCGGACGCTGGTGATCGGCGCTGCCACTTTGGCCGGCGCGGTGCCGCCAAACGCCGTGACATGATGTCCGGGTCGTCGAGGTCGGCCTTGACCTCGATCCTGGTGCCGCGCGGCAGCGTCAGCGGCTGCTCGAACCAGTAGCGGCGATCCCAGTCGGCGCGCGTGAGCAGGCGAATCATCGGCGTTCGCGTGCCGTTGGGCAGCACCGCTTCGACCTGCAGCGTGATGTTCGGCGGCACCATGTCGGGGCTGACCGCGACCGCCTGGACGTCCTCGTCGAGCGTGCGGCTGAAGGTGACGACGCGCTTGCTCGTATCCGCGGCGCGTGAGCGTCGCGGACGGCGATCGGGAGCGTCAGCAGCTCGCGCGCGTCCTTGGCGGTGGAGAAGTAGATGCCGATCGTGCTCCGATCGGAGACTTCCTTGCCCTCGAACTGCCACGTCTTCTTGTAGTGAATGCGCGCGACGACTTCGGCGCCGGCGGGAAGCTCGCAGCGCCGTACCGGCGTCCATCGGTTCCGGATCGTGACCCGGCACCCAGCGCGCGAGCACCTGTTCCGGAGCGGGTTCGGCCGACGAGGACGCCGTCGACTTCACGAAGATCAGCGCGCTGCGGACGACCGACGGCGTGCCGGGCAGCAGATCGACCGCGCGCACCCAGCGCGGCTCGGTGGTGCGCGGTCGCGATCGTGAACTCGTGCGTGTCCTCCATCTTGTCCGCGGACACGACGAACGGCGCCGGCAGTGGCAGCGCCAGGTCCGGCTTGCCGAGCACCCACTCGTTCTTCAGCGTGACCGCCGGCAGCTTCTGATCGAGCCGGCCGCGCGGGTTGCCGCCGGTCGCCCACGTCAGAATCGTGTCCAGCTCTTTCGGCGTCAGCAGGTGCTCGTGCTTGAACTCGCCGAAGCCGTCCACCGCGTTCCACGGCGGCATGTGCGACGCCACGAGCTCGCGCGCGAATCGATTCGGCCCACGGAAACGCTTCCTCGTAGGTCATCAGCGACATCGGCGCGACGCCGCCGTCCACGTGACAGTTGCCGCACTTGGCT
Source organism: uncultured Acidobacteriota bacterium (assembly GCA_963711765.1). Taxonomy (GTDB): domain Bacteria; phylum Acidobacteriota; class Vicinamibacteria; order Vicinamibacterales; family CAVVIG01; genus CAVQFC01. The sequence goes on from CAVQFC010000004.1 coordinate 333,628, forward strand.
CGCACGATCGGAAACACGTCGTCGTTGTAGGTGTATTTCGACGTGATCGCCTTGTGCGCCTCGCCGCGTTGCGACCTGCACGCGCGAGGGCCGCGCCGCAGACGGCGCACGATCGCGGCGAAACGGACAGTGCCCTGCGAGATGGTCATGGCTGGCTCGGGAACGACGACTGGATATCCTTTGCGGCCTCGACGAAACTCGGCGAAGGCATCGACAATCTGCTGCTTGTTGCCGATGTCGCCGAAGGCGTCGAGCAGCCACGCGGCGCGCATCAGTTTTGCGACCGCCGGTTCGGCGATACGCTGCTTGTCCTCGGGGAGCTCTTTCTTGTGGTCGTCCACGAGCGCGAGGGCGATGTCCTTCGCCTGGAACGCCGGCACGTAGATGCTGCCGAACGATCCCTTGTCGATGAGCCCGCGAATCGTCTCGGTCTGCGTCTTGAGCTGCGCGAGCAGCTCAGGAACCGTGCCGGTGACCGGCGGCGGAATCAGCGACGGATCCACCACCAGACCGTCCGCGCCGTTGGTCAACGGAACGGGCGTCGGCGCCGGCGCCGTCGGCACGACGACGGTGGCCTTGCCGGACGACGGCGTTGCCTGCGCGGCGTTCGTCATCGTCGGTGTCGGTGTCGGTGTCGGTGGCGCAGCAACGTCCTTCGTGTAAGCGCGTGAAGGTGAAGTCGAAGCGGATATTCCGGGACCATCCGGCGTGAACCGCATCTGTCGCGGTCATCGACGCCGGCAGCTTGGTCGCGCCGATCTGCGCCTGAAGGTACTTGCCGCCGGCGACCGGCACGAGGGGAAATGACTTCACCTCGGTGGTCTTGCGGGTGGCCGGCATCGAAGGTCTGCTCAGTGACGACGCGGCCTTTGACGGCTTTGAAGCAGCGCGCTCTTCAGCGGCTTCGTGAAGTCGTCGTAGAGGTAGACGCGGAAGACGCCATCGCTCGGCAGCGCGCCTTCGAGGTGGTGCCAGCTGTCGGGCGCCATGAAGAACGAGCCGCCGTGCTGCGGGTTGTGATTGCCGTGCGCGCGCGCCTCGAAGGTCTTGGTCCGCGGCGTGCCGTCGGCGCAGTCGCCCGGAGACATCGACTTGACGTCGCTGCCAGGGCAGGTCCACGAGACCGACGCGATCACCTGGATGAGCGGCGTGTGATCGATTGGACACTGTCCCGGCGCCGTCTTGATCGTGCCTTTCGCGAGCGGCGTGGCGCTGCAGGTCCAGACCGACTCCAGCCGAACCGGCACCAGTGTCATTTTGCAGATGGGGCATGCGCCCGGCTTGTCCTCGACGACCTGCGGATCCATCAGGCAGGTGTAGGACAGCGGCGGCAGGTCGTCAGGGCTGGTCGCTGGCTTCGCGGCAGGGGGTGCGGTCTGGCGGATCGGCTTAGCATTCTGCGGCGATGCCCCGAGGCCTGCCGCGAGAATCAACGCGAACGCCAGCACAGCAAAAGATTTCATCACCCTCACTATGTTATACACCCTCAGACATGAGACCACGCATCAGTCGGCTGAAGTTGAATTCGGGTGCCACAGCCGTCGCGGTGGCAGTGCTGCTGGTCGTGTCATTGTCTGGTCAGGCGGCGGCGAAGAAGTCGGCCGTCGACGCTGCCTTCGACGCATTCTGGTCCGCCAACTCGCCGCAACGTGCCGGCCAGCTGACCGACCCGATCGTCCGCTCCGGCGTCGGCTTCAACGAAGCCTACGATCGTTTGCGCCGCGGTCGAAGCTACGCCGCCGCGAAGACGGGAGTGGCGCAACTGAGCCGACGGAACGCGGCCGGCGTCGAGCATTTCTATGCGGTGAACATCCCTGATACGTATGACGCGGCGCGCCGCTATCAGGTCCGCGTCCAGCTTCACGGCGGCGTCGGCGGACGTGCCACCAGCGCGCCGGTCGGCAACGGCTCCATCGGCGCACTCGCCGGCGCCGAGCAGATATACGTGATCCCATACGCGTGGAACGGCGCGCCGTGGTGGGGCGAGGATCAGGTCGAAAACCTCACCGGAATCGTCGACGCGGTGAAACGCCTGCTACAACGTGGACGAAAACCGCGTCGTCGTGTCCGGTGTCTCGGATGGCGGCACCGGCACCTACTACCTCGCGATGCACGAGACCACGCCGTTCGCGAGCTTCCTGCCGCTCAACGGCTACTGGATGGTGCTGGCGATGGCGGACATCGACGATGGACGGCTGTTTCCGAACAATCTCAGGGACAAGCCGTTCTTCGCCGTGAACGGCGGGCGCGATCCGCTGTATCCGACTCGGGTCGTCGATCCTTACATCGCCCACATGAAGCAGGGCGGGATGTCGGTGGACTACCATCCGCAGCCGACCGCCGGTCACAACACGGCGTGGTGGCCGGAGGTGAAGGACACCTACGAGGCCTTCGTGCGCGAGCATCCGCGAAAGCCGCTGCCGGACACGTTGACCTGGGAGGCGAGCGACTCAGGTTTCCACAACCGCGCCCACTGGTTGATCATCGACAAGGTCGCCGCGACGCAGCCGGGCGAGCGCAATGACAAGCCACTCGCGGATCTCAATGACATGCCCGAGCCTCCGGCGGCTGACTTCGGCGCCCGGAGCAGCGGTACGCGAATCAACAAAGTGATGCCCGGATCGAACGCCGAAAAGATCGGACTGCAGGCGGGCGACGTGCTGATGCACGTCAACGACGCCACCGTCCCAACGTCGGTTGACGTGTCCGAAGCGCTCGAGGATGTGAAGCCGGGATCGAAACTCGAGCTGATGGTCGCCCGCAACAACCTGCCCGTCGAGTTGACCGGGATTTACGACCCGCCAATTGTTCCCAGCCCGCCGCGGCATCTGTTCGCTCGCGGTGTCCCGTCGGGCCGGGTGGATCTGGCGCGCTCGGGCAATACCGTCGAAGCGGTCACGCGAGGCGTGAAGGCGTTCACGCTGTTGCTGTCGCCGGATCAGTTCGACTTCTCGAAGCCGGTCAAGGTGATTGCGAACGGCCGCACTGTGTTCGAAGGCCGGGTCGAGAAGGACCTCAAGACCCTGCTCAAATACGCGGCGGCCGACAACGACCGGACGATGTTGTTCGGGGCCGAACTTCACATCGCGCTCGATTGATCTGATCAGGACGCTGCCGTGCATCTGACCCCCCGCGAAGTGGACAAGTTGCTGATCTTTTCCGCAGGGGAAGTTGCGCGAAAGCGTCGCGCGCGCGGACTGAAGCTCAATTACCCCGAGGCCGTCGCCCTGATCACGTCCGAGATTCTCGAGTTGATTCGGGACGGCAGATCGGTCGCCGAGGTTATGAGTCTTGGCGCGGCCATTCTGACAGCCGATGCCGTCATGGAAGGCGTGCCCGAAATGATTCCCGAGATCCAGGTCGAGGGCACGTTCCCCGACGGTACCAAGCTGGTGACCGTGCATCATCCGATCCGGTGACGAAGGGAGGAATCATGATTCCGGGTGAATATTTCCTCGCAGACGAGCCGATCGAATTGAACGCGGACCGTCCGACGCGCCGGATCGGCGTCAGTAACCGCGGCGACCGGCCGGTGCAGGTCGGGTCGCATTGCCATTTCATGGAGATCAACCGATGGCTGTCGTTCGATCGAGCGGCGGCGTACGGCATGCGCCTGAACATCGCCGCCGGCACCGCGGTGCGGTTCGAGCCCGGTGACACCCGCGAGGTCGAACTCGTCGCGATCGGCGGCACGCGCGAGATCTTCGGGTTGAACCGGCTGGTCGAAGGAAGGCTGGACGACCCCGAGGTGCGCGATTCGGCGCTGGTGGCTGCGGCGGCCTTCGCGAGAGTCGGATCTCCCACACCATGAAGATCGACCGTCGCACCTACGCCGACCACTACGGACCGACGACGGGCGACCGCATCCGTCTCGGCGACACCGATCTGATCGTCGAAATCGAATCAGACGCCACGAGCTACGGCGACGAAGCGAAGTTCGGCGGCGGCAAAGTGATCCGCGATGGGATGGGGCAGTCGACGTCGGCAACGCGCGATGGCGGGTCGCCTGACCTGGTCATCACCAACGCCATCATCATCGACGCCACCGGCATCCGGAAGGCGGACGTCGGTGTCCGCGACGGACGAATTGCCGCGATCGGGAAGTCAGGTCATCCGGGCGTGATGAACGGCGTCACCGCCGGCCTTCACATCGGTGCCTCGACGGAAGTGCTCGCCGGCGAAGGTCACATCCTGACCGCCGGGGCGATCGATTCGCACGTGCACTTCATTTCGCCGAATCAGATCCCGGATGCGTTCTACTCGGGGATCACCACCTTGATCGGCGGCGGCACCGGGCCGGCCACCGGGACCAGGGCGACAACCTGCACGCCCGGCGCGTGGAACATTCGCCGCATGTACGAGGCGGTCGAGGCCTTTCCGCTGAATTTCGGATTTCTCGGCAAGGGCAACGGATCGGGAGCGGAGGCGCTGCGCGAGCAAATCCGAGCCGGTGCCCTGGGGTTGAAATTGCACGAGGACTGGGGCACCACGCCGGCAGCCATCGACACCTGCCTGTCGGTCGCCGACGAGTTCGACGTCCAGGTGGCGATTCACACCGACACCCTGAACGAAGCCGGCTTCGTCGAGGACACGATCGCGGCGATTCGCGGCCGGACGATCCACACCTACCATACCGAAGGCGCGGGCGGCGGCCACGCCCCCGACATCATCCGCCTGTGCGGGGAAGCCAACGTCCTGCCGTCGTCAACCAATCCGACGATGCCGTTCACGCGCAATACGCTGGACGAGCACCTCGACATGTTGATGGTGTGTCACCACCTGTCGCCGACCGTGCCTGAAGATGTCGCCTTCGCCGACTCACGCATCCGCCCGGAGACGATCGCCGCCGAAGATGTGCTGCACGACCTCGGCGCGTTCAGCATGATGTCGTCGGATTCCCAGGCGATGGGCCGGATCGGCGAGGTGATCTGCCGGACCTGGCAGACCGCCGACAAGATGAAAAAGCAGCGTGGACCGTTGCCGGGTGAGCGCGCCGGCAGCGACAACCTGCGCGTCCGTCGGTACATCGCGAAGTACACCATCAACCCGGCAATCACTCACGGAATCGCGACGCAGGTCGGTTCGCTCGAGGTCGGCAAGATGGCCGACCTGGTGTTGTGGAAGCCGGCGTTCTTTGGCGTGAAACCGGAACTGATCGTCAAAGGTGGCCTGATTGCGGGCGCCATGATGGGTGACGGCAATGCGTCGATTCCGACACCCCAGCCGGTGATCGCACGGCCGATGTTCGGCGCCTACGGCGCCGCGCTGAACGCGTGCAGCGTGCACTTCGTCAGTCAGGCCGGCATCGAGAGCGGCGCACTCCAGGGACTGGCTCGCCCGTTGACGGCGGTTCGTGGCTGTCGGACGCTGAGCAAGCGTGATCTGGTCCTGAACGATGCGCTGCCGCGCATCGACGTCAATCCGGAAACCTACGAAGTGCGGGCCGACGGCGAGCTGTTGACCTCCGAGCCAGCCGAGACCCTTCCGCTCGCGCAGCGGTATTTCCTCTTCTGACATGACCATTGTCGAGCGCGTCCATCACGAACGTGAATTGTCTGGCGACGCGTGCGGATACGCGCGGGACACGATCACGCTCGGCTGGGAGGATCGTACGCACGGTCACGGTCGCCGCCGGTCGGACGCTGGTATCGAGTTCGGGACACAACTGCCGCGCGGCTCTGTTTTGCGGTCGGGTGACTGTTTCGTGCTCGATGCCGAACGAGTCGTCGTCTCGATTATCGAGCGACCGGAAGCTGTCTTCATGATTACGCCGGCGCTGATGTCGGAGTGGGCGCTGTTTGCGTATCACATCGGCAACCGACACCAGCCGCTGATGATTACCGACCATGGGCTGGTGTGCCCGGAGGTGCCGGGCGTCGAGGCCCTGCTCCAGCAGCATCGGATGCCCTACGTCCGCGGTCAGCTGCCGTTCACGCCGGCGGCGACTGTCGTCGGGCATCAGCACTGAGGCGTCAGTTACCGCGATGTTGAGTCTCCTGCACTTGTGCGATTCGCTGTTTCCGATTGGCGGATTCGGCTACTCCGACGGCCTGGAATGGGCAACGTCCGCCGGATCAGTTGCTGACGCGGACGGTCTGCGTGCGTGGATGGACGTCTGTCTCGACGAGACGTTCGGCCGCCTGGAAGGCCCGGCGGTGTGGCAGGGGTGGAACGCCGTGCGCGACCAGCGCTGGGACGTGCTCGAGCGGCTGGACTCCGAGCTCAACGCTTTCCGGCCCTCCTCGTCCGCGCGCCTGTCGAGCCGCGCGATGGGCCTCCGTCTCCTGACCACGTGGCAGACACTGCACCCGGACCCACGTCTGTCCCGCGTTGCCGCGATCGCCCGTCATGCGCGCTCCGGCGTGTCGCTGCCGCTGGCGTTCGCCGCGGCGTGTGCCTGCTCGGGCACCGATCGCCGAGGGTCGCTCGAGGCATTTGCCTACACCCGCCTGGCGGCGACCATCTCGGCGGCGATGCGGCTGATGCCGATCGGCCAGATCGAGGCGCACGGCGTACTGGCCCGATCCCTGGACCGGGTGCCGGGCCTCGCCGATCGGATCGTTGCGCGGGACGGACGCCTCGAATCGTTTGCGCCGGCGCTGGACATCGCGCTGATGTCGCACCAGTATCTCCACTCGCGGTTGTTTCGATCATGACGCGACAGGCACCCCTGCGGATTGGCATCGGCGGACCGGTCGGCTCCGGCAAGACGGCGCTGGTGGATGCGCTGTGCAAGCGGATGCGCGACGTCTATCGGACTCGCGGTGATCACCAACGACATCTTCACGCGCGAAGACATGGAGTTTCTGGTGCGAAGCCAGGCGCTGCTCGGCGGACCGGATTATCGGCGTCCAGACCGGCGGTTGTCCGCATACCGCCATCCGCGAGGACGCGTCGATGAACTTCGAGGCCATCGACGAGATCACGGCCCGGCACCCTGGCCTCGACATCGTTTTTCTGGAGAGCGGCGGCGACAACCTTGCGGCGAGCTTCAGCCCCGAGCTCGTGGACGCGTCGATCTATGTGATCGACGTCTCTGGCGGCGACAAGATTCCGCGCAAGGGCGGCCCCGGCGTCACGAGGTCGGACCTTCTGGTCATCAACAAGATCGACCTCGCCCCGTATGTCGGAGCTGATCTCGACGTCATGGCGCGCGACGCCAGGCTGATGCGCGGCGAGCGACCGTTCGTCTTCACGAACATCAGGGCCGGTGACGGTGTGCAGCAGGTCATCGCGTGGATCCAGCGGGACCTTCTTTTTGAATCGGGTAACCGAGTAATTGAGTAATTGAGTAATTGGGCAATTGGGCAATTGGACAATTGGACAATTGGACAATTGGACAAGTGGACAATCGTCAATCCCCCAATCCCCAATCCCCCAATCCCCAATCCCCCAATCCCCCAATCAATTCCCCAATTGCCCAATTCTCCAATTCCCCAATCACTGGACTCCCGTCCAATCACGGCTGTCGGCCGCACCGCACGCCTCGAGATGCGGTTCGAACGCCGCGGCGGGCGAACTGTTCTCGAGCACGCGTATGCGGAGCCACCGTTCCGGCCCGGCGGTGTCTTCGACCTCAACGGCGCCGCCTACGTCATCGTCGTCTGCTCGGGACCGGGCATCTTCGGCGGCGATACGCTGCATCAGTCGATTCACGTCGGTCCGGGGGCGACTGTGGTCATGGCATCGCAGTCAGCACTGCAGGTGCACCCCGGTGCCCAGGGAGCGACCGCCGTCGTGCGTCACGACTACAGCGTGGACGACGATGCGGAGCTGCGTTGCCAGTGGGATCCGGTGATTCCATTCGCCGCTTCGCGTCTCGATCAGCAGTTCGACCTTCGGCTGGCGCCGAACAGTCGCCTCTATTGGACCGATGCCATGATGGCGGGGCGCGTCAGCCGCGATGAACGGTGGAAGTTCGCATCGCTCGCGCACGAGCTGCGCGTCCAGATGGGGCCGTCGACCGTGTATCTCGAGCGCTACACGTTGGACCCGTCGGACCGTGAGGTCACCGGTCGGTGGATCGCCGACGCAGCCACCCACTTTTCGACGTTGCTCACGTGTCATCCACGGGCGGACCGGGAGGCAGTGGATGTGATCCGCTCACGCCTTGCCGAGTCAGGCCTCGACGGTATCGGCGTCGACCTCCTGGAACCCGGCGTCGCCGTTGCACGTCTGATGCAGACAGGCGGCGCACCCTTTGCCCGCGTCCGGGCGTCTTACCGCGCGTTTGTGATGGAGGCGATCTTTGGCGGCGCGGAACCGGCCGCTCGGAAGTAAAATGCCCTCCATGATCCGAAAGTATGTTCCGGCCGTCGTTGTGTGTCTGGGCCTGGTGGCCGCCTCGGTGACGCTGGCCGCACAACGCAGTGTCGCCGGTTCGTGGCGGGTCGACTTCGTGACGCCCCTCGGCCAGACGTTCGTGAACATGACCATCAACCAGTCCGGCACCCGATTGACCGGGCATGCGATCGACGAGTTCGGCGAATATCCGATCGACGGCCGCCTCACCGACGATCAAGTCACCGTGGTCTGGCAGGTGCCAGAGGACGGCAAGATGCTCGAGATCACGATGAAGGGCAAGCTCGAAGGCAATGTCATCACCGGGACGGCGAAGCTCGGTGACGTCGGCGAGGGACCCTTGACCGCCCGTCGCACCGGCGACGGCGACGACCTGCGTTAGCCCGTCACTCTTTCAGGAGTTCAGATATGACTCGCACACGACTCACGCTGTTCGCGTTCCTGGTGCTCGTTGCGGCGCCCGCTTTTGCGCAGACCAACGTGACGGGCGACTGGGACGTCACCCTCAACACGCCACAAGGCGCCAACACCATGCAGGTGACCTTCAAGCAGGATGGCGGCAAGGTCTCCGGCACTATGAAATCGCAGATGGGCGAGCTCCCCTTCGACGGCGGGACGATCACCGGCAACGATCTGGTGTTCGGATTTTCGGTCCCGGTTCAAGGCATGTCGCTCGACATCACGATGACCGGTAAAGTCGCCGACGCGACGATTGCCGGCACGGCGAAATTCGGCGACTTCGGCGAAGGCGAGTGGACGGCGAAACGCAGCGGGACTGCCACGGCGACGCCGACCGCGGCGGCTCCAGCCGCGGCCGCAGCGCCGGCCGCCTCCGCAGCGTCCTCAATGGGAGGCATCGACGGTAAGTGGAACGTGGTGCTGCGGACGCCGCAAGGCGACTTCCCGGCCAACACCACGCTCTCCGACAACGGCGGCAAGTTGACCGGCACCTTTGGCAGCCAGATGGGCGAAGTGCCGCTGACCGGCTCCCTGGCTGGCAAAGCCGTCAAGTTGTCGATGGTCGCCCAGACGCCGCAGGGCGATCTGACGGTCGAGATGACCGGCGACCTCGACGGCGATTCGATCGTCAATGGCAAGGCCGACATCGCGGGATGGGTCAATTCGAGTGGTCGGCCACGCGCGTCAAGCAGTAGCGGCCGCCTTCGTCCTCTGCGCGCTGGCGTCCTCCGCCGGCGCGCAGAGCGTCAAGCTCGCGACCGTCGTGCCTCAAGGCTCTGTCTGGGACAAGGGCCTCAAGCAGATGGGCGACGAGTGGAAGGATGCGACCGGCGGCCGCGTCATGGTCACCGTGTATCCCGGCGGTTCGCAGGGCGACGAGTCGACGGTCCTGCGCAAGATGCGTCTCGACGCGCTGCAGGCGGCGGCGTTCACCGCCGTCGGTCTCGGCGGCATCGATCCGGCCTTCAACGTCTTCGACCTGCCGTTCTTTTTCGACTCCTACGACGAACTCAACTACGTCACGGACAAGCTCACGCCGGCCATCCGCAAGCGGATCGAAGCCAAGGGCTTCATTTTGCTCAACTGGGGTCACGGCGGCTGGACGCAGATCTTCACCAAGAAACCGGTGCAGTCGGTTGACGACCTGAAACACGTCAAGCTGTGGACGTCGGCCGGCAACGATCGCATGGTGCAGTGGTTCAAGGCCAACGGCTTCGAGCCGCGCGCGATGGCGATGACCGATATCCTCACCGGCCTGACCACCGGCATGCTCGAAGGGCTGCCGACGACGCCGCTGGCGGCGATGTTGTTTCAGTGGGATAGGCAGACGCCGTACATGCTCGAACTCGGTCTCGGGCCGGTGATCGGAGCCACGGTCATCACCGCCAAGGCCTGGAATGCGATTCCGGCCGCGGATCGACCGAAGCTGCTGGCGTCGGCCGATACCGTCGCCGCAAAACTGCGGGTGGACGTGCCGAAGCAGGACGCCGACGCCATCGCCGCGATGACCAAGCGCGGTCTCACGATTACCAAGGCGAGCGGACCGGAGTGGCGCACCCAGCTCGATAGCCTCGCGAAGACGATGCGCGGCGACATGGTGCCGCCGGACATCTTCGACCTCGCCACGAAAGCCCGCGACGAGTACCGCGCACAGCACAAGACCGCTCAGCCCAGACAGTGAAACGCGCGCTCGTCCTGATCGAGGACGCTTTCTCGTCGCTGGCGCTGCTGGCGATGGTCATTCTGCCGCTGCTCGAAATCGTCTGGCGGCGCGCGTTCGGTCAGGGCATTCCTGCCTCCGGTCCAATCGTCCAGCACCTCACGCTCTGGGTCGGTTTTCTCGGCGCGGCGATCGCGGCGCGCGACGGCAAGCTGCTGGCGCTGGCGACCGGCACCTTCATTCCCCAGGGCACGTGGCGGCGCGCGGCTGACATTCTCGCGGCGGCGTTCGGCGCCTGTTCGGCGCTGGTGCTCGCGTATGGCGGCTATCAGATGGCCGACGTCGAACGCCAGGCCGGGACGACGATCGGAGCGGGCATTCCGTCGTGGGCGGCGCAGAGCGTCCTGCCGATTGCGTTTCTGCTGATCGCGGTGCGGCTGGTCTGGCGCGTCGGCATCCCGCCGGACTCGTCGGGCATCGGGACCGGGGGCTCGGGACTCGAAACCGCGGGGCCGGGATTCGACGCGGGGGACTCGGGCATCGCACTGACCCCTCCCGCGGCGGCTGCGACGCCGTTCTGGCTCGATCGCGCGCTCGCTTCGCTCGGACTGGTCGCCGGCGCGCTCTTTCTCTACGTGCCGTCGATTCTCCAGGGCCACAGCCTCTGGTTCGGCTTCATCGTCGTCATCGCCGCCGCGATCGTCGGCACGCCACTGTTTGCGATTCTCGGCGGGACGGCGGCGCTGCTGTTCATGCACGACGGCACGACGCCGGCGACGATTCTGATCGAGACCTATTCGCTCAGCGTATCGCCGACGCTCGCCGCGATTCCGTTGTTCACGCTCGCGGGATTCCTGCTCGCCGAAGGCAAGGCGTCCGAGCGTCTGCTGCGCGTGTTCCGCGCGTACTTCGGCTGGATTCCCGGCGGCACCGCAGTGGTGTGCGCGGTGCTCTGCTCGTTCTTCACCGTGTTCACCGGTGGATCCGGGGTGACGATCCTCGCGCTGGGCGGTGTGCTCTTTCCGGCGCTGATCCGGGACGGCTATCGCGAGAAATTCTCGCTCGGCCTGCTCACCGCGTCCGGCTCGCTCGGCCTGCTGCTGCCGCCGGCGCTGCCGCTGATTCTCTATGCGGTCGTCGCGCAGGTGCCGATCGAGGACATCTTCATCGGCGGCATCCTTCCCGGCATTCTCCTGACCTCGATGGTGGCCGCCTGGGGCGTCCGCGAGGGCATCGTCTCCGGGGCCGGACGCTATCCGTTCCAGGCGAGCGAGGCCTGGCGCGCGACGTGGGCGGCCAAGTGGGAACTGGCGATGCCGGCGCTGGTGCTGGTGGCGATGTTCAGCGGACTGGCGACCGCGGTCGAAGCGTCCGCGCTCACCGCGATGTACGCGCTGGTCGTGCAGACCGTCATCCACCGCGACCTGACCGGCCGCGCGCTGCTGCGGGCGTTCAGCGAATGCGTCACGGTCATCGGCGGCGTGCTGATCATTCTGGGTGTCGCGGTCGGCCTGACCAATTATCTGGTCGGCGCGCAGGTTCCGGCGAAGCTGCTGGACTGGGCGAAGGGGAACATCACGTCGAGGCTGATGTTCCTGCTGGTGCTGAACGTCTTTCTGCTGGTGGTCGGCTGGCTCATGGAGATCTTCGCCGCGATCGTGGTGGTCGTCCCGCTGATCGTGCCGCTGGGCGCGGCGTTCGGGATTCACCCGGTGCATCTGGGGATCATTTTCATCGCCAACCTCGAGCTCGGGTTCCTGACCCCGCTGGTCGGCCTGAATATCTTCCTGGCGTCATACCGGTTCAAGCGACCGGTGCTCGAGGTCTGCGTCGCGGCGCTGCCGATGATGGGTATCCTCGGGCTCGGCGTCCTCGTCATCACCTACGTCCCGTGGCTGACCACCGGCCTACTGACGCTGCTCGGCCGCTAACGGCATCCCTCCGCTTTTCTTACGTGCGATTGAGGCCGGTATGAATAAAATAGTCACTAGTGCACTCTTTCACAAGCCCCCAGGGAGGATTTCATGTCAGTGCGGACGGTTCGGTTCGGATTCTTAGCGGCGGCGGCTCTTATCTGCGTTCCTTCATTCGCGTCGGCGCAGCTCCCCAACTCATTTCAGACACCTGGCGCCAAGGGCAAGGCCAACGAGGCTCAGGTGTGCGCGGCTGACTTCGAAGCCTCGGTGAAGCCGATGGCCAAGTGGCAGCACGACCAGGCGCTCGAGCGTTACGGCAAGCGCCCGGAGGACTTCACCGGCGACCTCGATCACCTCATCCCGATTTCGCTCGGCGGGACCAACGACCTCGATAACATCTGGCCGCTGCCTCCGAACAAGGAGATGGGGCCGGATCAGAAGAAAGAACTCGACGCCAAGCTGCACTCGATGGTGTGCGACAAGACCATCACCCTCAAGGCCGCGCAGGACGCGATCAAGAAGGACTGGGTCAAGGCGTATCAGCAGTACGTCAAGGGAGCGAAGTAACCGCGCTTGACAGATCTGTAATTCGGTCCAAGATCTGTAAGCCGGATCGGTCGAACTGGCGCCGGCGTGGTCCGTCCACGTCGGCGTTTGTCATCTGTCCGCTCGGGCCCCGGCCTTGCACAGGCTTTTGCAAACCGAAAGGACGCATTGCGTAACAAACAGCTTCTGGCGTTGGTACTGGCGCTGGCTTCAGCATCGACCGTCGCCTGCGGAATCCTGGACAAGCTGACGTCGAGCGATTCCAACTCGGGTTCGAGTTCCGCGACGTCGACGTCGACCTCCGCCGGGTCCTCGTTTTCCGGGACGCTCGGTGTCGGCGGCTCGAGCGTTGTCACGTTCAGTGTCGCGTCTGCGGGAGGGGTCAGCCTGACCTTGTCGGCGATGAGTTCTGCCCCTCCTGGTGGTGTGGGGCTGGGCGTCGGCACCCCGAACGGCGCCTCGGGATGCAGCATGGCGACGTTCACGACCTCTGCCCTCCCGTCATCAACCGCTCAGATCAGCGTCAACGAACCTGCCGGCACCTACTGTGCCCAGATTTACGACACCGGCAGCATGACCGTCTCGTCCGCTTTTACCGTCACCATTTTGCACCCCTGACTCCGCCGATTCCTGCTGACGGATCCTGTTGTCAGCGGCAGAGGCGGCAGGTATAGTACTTGGCGCACCACAGCTCGCCAGTGGTACGGTCGCGGCGTGTGTGCGAGGAGGGTTTGAAATGAAGAGCACCTGGAAATGGACGCTCGGACTGGCGCTGCTCGTTCCTGTGGCCATGAGCATGTCCGTGCCGCTGACGGTCCATGCGGAACCCGCTGGCGTCCCCGCGGAGGTGACCTTCACGAAGGACGTCGCGCCGATCCTGCAGCGCAGTTGCGAGAACTGCCATCGCGCCGACGGCGTGGCGCCGATGGCGCTGTCGACCTACGAGGAGGTCGCGGCCGTGGGCGCGCGCCATCAAGCAGCGCACCGGCATCGGGCCGAAGGCCGGCGTGATGCCGCCGTGGTACGTCGAGAAGAACATCGGCATCCAGCAGTTCCAGAACGATCCGTCGCTGAGCGACGCGGAAATCGCGATCGATCGCCAAGTGGGCCGACAGCGGTGCGCCGAAAGGCAATCCGGCCGACATGCCGCCGGCCAAGGTCTACGCCGACCGCAGCGCCTGGGCGATCGGCACGCCGGATCTGATCGTCAAGACCAAGGAACTGGTCGTGAAGGGCGATGCGCCGGACTGGTGGGGCGAGATTCCCAGTGTGCCGACCGGCCTCACCGAGGATCGCTACGTCGCCGCGCTCGAGATCAAGGAAGTCAACGACGTCGAATCGAAGGCCGGGTCCGGCCGCGCCACGGTCGGCGGACGCTTCGTGTTCCATCACATGATCTGGCGCACCCAGGTGCTCGACGGCAAGGCCGACCAGGAAAGCGCGCTGCTCGCGGCATTCGACGAGGAGTCGACCAACTGGCCGGTTCACGAGGTCGGCCGCAACGCCGATTTCTTCGATCCCGAAGTCGGCGCGCCTGCTGAAGGCCGGTTCGAGCGTCGTGTCCGACTCCGTGCACCTCCACTCGAACGGCCGCGACACCAAGGCGCATCTCGAAATCGGCTTCAAGCTGATGCCGAAGGACTACGAGCCGACCTACAAGCGCGCGGTGTTCGGTCTGGGCAACGGCGTGGACATCGACATCCGCGGCATGGAAGCCAACCAGCAGCTGAATGCGTACACGGTGCTGCAGCAGAACACCAAGATCATTTCGTTCGAACCGCACCTGCACGCGCCCGGCGCGCGGATGTGCCTCGAAGCGATCTGGGGCTACAACATCCAGACCTTGAACTGCGTCGGCTACGACCACAACTGGGTGCGCGGCTACGACTACACGGACGAGTCCGCGCCGCTGCTGCCGAAGGGCACCATCCTGCACATCATCGGCTACATGGACAACTCGCCGTCGAACAAGAACGTGCCGGATCCGCGCAACTGGCAGGGCTCGGGCAACCGGTCGGTGGCGAACATGTTCATCGACCTCGGCATGCGCGTCGCGCTGACCGACGAGCAGTTCCAGGCGGAGATGGCCAAGCGCCGTGCCGACCTCCACCTCACCAAGAACGACGTCGTCATCGGCTGCCCGCTGTGCATGGTGATGCCGCCGGCGGCGATGAAGACGACCGCCGGGGGACCGCAGCAGTGATGGATCGACGGGCGTCCGTGTGTGCCGCGGCCGTGGTTCTGGTGCTGGCCGCGTTCGGTTCCGCCGGGGCGCAGTCACTGTCGTACACGAAGGGCCAGAACATCTCACCCGCCTACGAGGGGTGGGAACAGGGTGCGGACGGCCAGAAATACTTCCTGTTCGGGTACATGAACCGCAACTGGGAAGAGGAGCCGAACGTTCCGATCGGTCCGGACAACGGGTTCAACGTCGGCGGCGCAGATCAGGGGCAGCCGACCCACTTCCTGCCGCGCCGCAACCGCTTCGTCTTTCGCGTCAAGGTGCCCGCCAGCTTCGGGGAGAAGGACGAACTGGTCTGGACGCTCACCGTCCACGGCAAGACCGAAAAGGCCTACGCCACGCTCCGGCCCGACTACGTCATCGACGATGTGGTGAAGGCGTCGGAGACCGGCGCCCTCGGCGCGGGCACCAGCAGTCCCGAAATGCGCGGCAACCACCCGCCCACCGTGCACATCGAGGAGCTGCAGGCTAAGAACGTCAAAGCCGGCGCACCGATCACGCTGGTCAGCGACGTCACCGACGACGGCGTGCCGAAGCGCCGCGACCTGGTCGCGCTGGCCGCCCTGCGCGCGCAGCGCCAGCAGCAGACCGCCAACGCTGCCGCCGGCGCCCCGACGCCACCGCGCAATCCGGCGATGGCGCCGCCGACCCGCATCACGGTCGGCAAGAACCTCGGGCTCCACGTGTCCTGCTTCGTCTATCGTGGCGAGGGCCGGGTCACGTTCGACCCGCCGCAGGTGAAGCCCTGGGAAGACACCCGTGCGGGCGCCAACTCTCCGTGGGCGCCGGTGTGGACACCGCCGACCCTCCCGGCTGACGGCAAGGAGCCGGTCCAGGTCACATTCGACGATCCGGGCACCTACGTGCTTCGCTGCCGTGCCGACGATGGCGCCTTGGTTGGCGACGATGACGTGACCGTCGTTGTCGTCAGGTAGGGCTTCCGACAACATCCGAAGCCGTCCTTCGCGACGAATATTGCAGTTGTCGCGAAAGGTATGTGAGAATCACCGCGCTACCAAGGAGCTGAATTCATCATGCGTCGTGTTCAGTCTGTATTTGTTTCCGCTGTTGCAGCGTCTTGCGTGGCGCTCGCCGTGTCGGCAGGCGCGCAGAACCCCGGCGGCAGTCCTGAAGGCAAGAAGCTCAAGAATCCCGTCGCGTCCAGCCCCGAGTCGATCGCGGCCGGCAAGGCCGCGTTCACCAAGAACTGCCGGTTCTGCCATGGCGCCGACGCCAAGGGCAACGGACCGATGGCGCCGGAAGGCACGCATCCGTCGAACCTCACCGACGACAAATGGGATCGCGGTTCGACTGACGGCGAGATCTTCCTGGTCATCAGCAACGGCGCCGGCCCGAAGTTCGACATGAAGGGCTACAAGAGCAAGATGACCGAGACCGACATCTGGAATGTCGTGAACTTCCTCCGGAGCGTCCAGGCCAAGTAATGCGCTGGCTCGCCGTGGTGTTGGCGCTGGGCGCCGCCGGATGCGGCGCGCAGCCAGCCCAGGTCCCCTCGACTGTCTTCACGACCGCGCATCGGACCCTGTCCGATGCTGCGCGCGAGTTCCTGTGGATTCGATCCACACCGCAGCAGCCGATTCCGTTTCCCCACAAGACGCACATCGCGAAGAAGGCGGAGTGCGTCGATTGTCACGAAACCGTGGCCAAGGGACCGGTCGCCGGCATCCCGAGCGTCAAGACGTGCATGATCTGCCACAGCCAGATCGCCACCGATCACGCCGCTCATCAAGCAGGTCACGTCCTATGCGGACAAAGGCATCGAGATCCCGTGGCAGCGGGTCTACGGGTTCACGCACGAGGCGCACGTGAGATTCAACCACGCGCCGCACATCCGCGCCAACGTCGCGTGCGCGACCTGTCACGGCGACGTCGCCAATCAGACCGTGGCGGAACGCGTCGTCGATCACAACATGGGCTTCTGCGTGAACTGCCATAAGCAGAAAAACGCGCCGAACGATTGCCTGACATGTCATTTCTAGAACGTCCGGAACGCAGAGCGTGATGTGATGGATCGCCGCAACTTCATCAAGCTCACCGCGATCACCGGCACGAGTGTCACGCTTGCCAGCTGCGGCAATCCCGAGAACCAGCTGATTCGCTTCGTCCCCGACGATGACATCACGCCTGGCATCGCGGAGTGGAAGCCGAGCGTCTGCCCGGTCTGCCGCGCCGGCTGCGGCGTCACCGTGCGCGTGATGGACGCCGACGTCGACACCGTGCGCAACGGTCAGGCGGGCGTGGTGGCCATGGCGGTCGCCAAGAAGCTCGAAGGGCAGCCGAAGCATCCGATCAGCCAGGGTGGCCTGTGCGCCGCGCGGCCAGGCGTCGATCCAGATCACCTATCACCCCGACCGTCTGACGCAGCCGATGAAGCGGACCGGCGCGCGCGGCACCGGCGAGTTTCAGCCGATTACGTGGGACGCAGCGATCGCCGAGCTGGTCGGCAAGCTCGACGCGTTGGCCGAGGCCGGCGATCAGAAATCGCTCGCGTGGATGGCGCGTCCGCGCGCGAGTCGCCGGACCGCGCTGGCGTCGGCAGTTCCTGTCCGGTTTCGGCGCACCGGCGCCAGTCGAGTACGAATTCTTCGACGACGACGTGCTGTCCGCACGGCCAACGCGATCAGTTTCGGCCACGAGCAGCTGCCGACCATCGACATCGCGCGGTCGCGCATCGTCATCGGCGTTCGGCGCGGACTTCCTCGGCACCTGGAATTCGCCGGTCGCGCAGAGCGCGGCCTATGGCCGGATGCGCCAGGGGCAGCCGCAGGTGCGCGGCAAGCTGGTGCAGGTCGAATCGCGCATGTCGCTGACCGGCGCGAACGCCGACGAGTGGGTGCCGGCCAAGCCAGGCACCGAAGGCGTGCTGGCGCTCGGCCTGGCGCACGTCATCATCGCGAACAAATTGCGTCCGGCCGACGGCGGGCGGGCAGGTGCGGCTATCGACGGCTGGTGCGGCGGACTGCCAGACTACGCACCGGCGAAGGTCGAGACGATCACCGGCGTCTCCGCGAAGCGGATCGAACGCCTGGCGCGCGAGCTGGTCGAGTTCCATCCGGCGGTGGCGATGATCGGCGGCGCGCCGCTCGCGCACACCAACGGTCTGTTCAACGCGCTCGCGGTCAATGCGCTGAACGCGCTTGCTCGGCGCGGTCGAGCAGCCGGGCGGCTTGTTCTTCACGCCGCGGAAGCTTCGAAGTCTGCACGTTCAGACAGTGTGACAGGCGGACACGCGCTGTCGTCAGCCAAGGTGCTGCTGCTCGACGACGCCAACCCGGTGTTCTCGATGCCCACCGCGTTGGAAGATGCGCGAGGCGCTCGACAAGATTCCGTTCATCGCCAGCTTCGGCAGCTTCATCGACGACACGAGCGCGTTCGCCGATCTGATTCTGCCCGATCATTCGTTCCTCGAATCGTGGGTCGATGCGCAGCCCGAATCGGGTTCGATCGAAGCGGTCACGACATCGGCTGGTCCGGTGATGAAGCCGCTCTACCAGACGCGCGCGACCGCGGACGTGCTGCTCGAAGCCGCCGGCAAGCTGAAGAAGCCGGTGACGCTGCCGTGGAAGACCGCTGAAGAAGTCGCGAAGAGCGTCAAGCTGGCCGCGCCGAGCGAGCTGCGCCCAATCAGCAATCAGGCAATCGCGCAATCGGCGGTGACAATATGCCGAGCCGTCAGTTCTGCCGGCGATGCGGCGCAGTTTCCATTTCACTTCCTCCCGTATGCGTCGCAGGCATTCCTCGACGGATCGACGGCGCATCTGCCGTGGCTGCAGGAGCTGCCCGACCCGATCACCTCGGCGATGTGGAGCAGCTGGGTCGAGATCAACCCGCAGACGGCGGAGCGGCTGGGCATCGGCGCAGGGCGATCTCGTGGAGGTCACGTCGCCGCATGGCGTCGTGCGCGCGCCGGCCATGATCTTTCCAGGCATCGCACCCGACGTCATCGCCATGCCGGTCGGGCAGGGTCACGAGCACGTTCACGCGGTACGCGAGCGGGCGCGGCGTGAATCCGATCGCGATTCTGGCGCCGTCAAGCGGAGGCCGAAACGGGCACGCTGGCGTGGGCGGCGACGCGCGTGAAGATCGCGCGGGTCGGCGACGCCGACGGCAGCCTGATCATGTTCGCGGGCGAGCTGCGCGAGCAGCCGCACGAAGGCGAAACTCGATGAGGTTAGAAGCAAGAAGTAAGAAGTTAGAAGTGGGCGGGGTTCTGATCGATGCACAAATGGGGAATGGCCGTCGATCTCGACCGCTGCACCGGCTGCGGAGCGTGCGTGACCGCCTGTCACGCCGAGAACAACATCCCGACCGTCGGACCCGAAGCAGGCGGCGCGCGGCCGCGCGATGCACTGGCTGCGCGTCGAGCGCTACTGGGAAGGCGATTTCCCGGACGTGCGGCTGAAGTTCCGGCCGGTGATGTGCCAGCAGTGCGACGCCGCGCCGTGCGAGCCGGTGTGTCCGACCTACGCGAGCCATCACACCGACGAGGGCCTGAACGCGCAGGTCTACAACCGCTGCATCGGCACCCGCTACTGCGCGAACGCGTGCCCCTACAACGTTCGCTTCTTCGACTTCTTCAACCCGCAGTGGGACAAGCCGCTGCATCTGCAGCTGAATCCCGACGTCTCGGTCCGCGAAGTCGGCGTGATGGAGAAGTGCACGTTCTGCGTGCAGCGCATCAAGGCGCGCCGAGATCGACGCGAAGGCCGAGAAGCGCGAGTTGAAGGACGGCGAGATCAAGCCCGCCTGCGCGCAGGCGTGTCCGGCCCAAGGCGCTGGTGTTCGGCGACCTGAACGATCCCGAGAGCGAGGTGTCGCGGCTGTCGCGATCGCCGCGCGGCACCAAGCTGCTCGAGGACGTCGGCACGCTGCCCAAGGTCACCTATCTCGAACGGCAGACCCAGGTATGAGCGACGCATCCACCAGCACGACTCAGCGACGACCTGCTGCGTCCGCTGCTGCAGACGTCGTGGCGCTTCTACGCTGCTGGTCGCGGTGCTCGGCAGCATCGTGCTCATCGGGCTCTGGCACCTTGGCGTATCAGATGTACTTCGGCTTCGGCATGTGCGGGCATCAACTAACCCGATGTTCTGGGCGTTCTACATCACCGAATTTCGTCTTCTGGATCGGCATCAGCCACGCCGGCACGCTGATCTCGGCGATTCTGCGCCTGGTCAACGCCGGCTGGCGGCGTCCGGTCACGCGCTGCGCCGAAGTCATCACCGCCTTCGCGCTGATGATCGGCGCGATGTTCCCGATCATCCACCTCGGACGGCCGTGGCTGTTCTTCTGGCTGATGCCGTACCCGAGCGAGCGGCTGATCTGGCCGAATTTCCGCTCGCCGCTGGTCTGGGACTTCTTCGCGATCACCACCTATCTGACCGGCAGCCTGCTGTTCCTGTTCCTGCCGATGATTCCGGACTTCGCGCTGGTCCGCGACAAGACGACCGGGATGCGGCGCCGCATCTACGGCATGCTCGCGCTCGGCTGGCGCGGCACGACCGAAGCAGTGGCACCGTCTCGAAACGGCGATGCAGATCATGGCGATCGCCATCATCCCGGTCGCCGTCTCGGTCCACACCATCGTCTCGTTCGACTTCTCGATGGCGCCGGTGCCGATGTGGCACTCGACGATCTTCGGCCCCTACTTCGTCGCGGGCGCGATCTTCAGCGGCATCGCCGGCGCTGATCATCGCGATGGCGGTGCTGCGCAAGTTCCTGCACCTCGAGGACTACCTGCACCCGGTTCACTTCCAGAATCTCGGCAAGCTGCTGCTGACGATGAGCCTGCTGTGGGGCTACTTCGTCTTCGCCGAGCGGCTGACCACCTGGTACGGCAACGAGCCCGTCGGAGATCGCCGTGCTTCTGGTCGACGCAGCAGCGGCTCGTTCGCGCCGCTCTTCTGGACGATGGTGGTCTGCAACTTCGTGATCCCGGTCATCGATCCTGTCGCTCAAGAAGCTGCGGACGATCACCGGCTGCGTGATCGCCTCGTTCGGCGTCGTGCGTCGGCATGTGGCTCGAGCGCTTCCTCATCGTCGTGCCGTCGCTCGGCCACAAGTACCTGCCGTACGCGTGGGGCACCTACCGCCCGCGGCCGGTCGGAGATCATGATCACGATCTCGACCTTTGCAGCGATGGGCCTGCTCTACACGCTGTTCGCGAAGTTCGTGCCGATCATCTCGATCTGGGAGATGAAGGCGGGCGAGCATCCGTCACCGGCCTTGATGCCGCTGGCTCAGCACGAGCACGCGCTCGGGGAGACCCACGCATGAGCGCGCTCTACGCGATGTTCGATGACGGCGACTCCGCGCAGCGCGCCGTCAACGGCCTGCGTCAGGCCGGCCTCGCCGACGCCGACATCACCATCGTCACCGCGCTTCCGATCGAAGATCAGGAATTCGGCGAGATCGACAAGACCACGTGGATTTGGTACATCGCCTGTGCCGGTGCCTTCCTGGGCTTCTGCGGCAGCACGTGGCTGACGCGGATGACCGAACTGGCGTGGCCGCTGCAGACCGGCAACATGCCGATCGTGGCCTGGTGGCCGAACCTGATCGTCATCTTCGAGATGACGATGCTCGGATCGATTCTCGCGACCGTGATCACGCTGATCGTGTCGGCGGGGCTCGGCAGGCGGATGCCGAGGCTCTACGATCCGGAGGTGACGCGACGGCAAGATCCTGGTTGGCGTCGCCGCACCCTCCGCAGCATCCATCCCCGATCTCGAGCGGGCGCTTCGCGCCGCGGGCGCCGCGCAGCTCCGCCGCGTCTAACCAGGTCAGGGCGTAGTGTCCGCCTTCAGGCGGACCTGAACGTCCGGCTAAAGCAGGACACTACAGCGCTGTCTGTCGTGCGGATGTCGTGTCCGAATGTCGGGACCCTTTACGTCGCGAGCGCTGACGCCAGCTGACGCAGGAACAGTCCGACGTCGGTGACGATGCCGATGGTCTGCGAGGATCCGCGGTCAGCCAGCTTGGTGACGACGGCGGGATTGATGTCCACGCACACCAGCCGGACCCACGCCGGCAGCATGTTGCCGACGCCGATGCCGTGCAGCATGGTCGAGAGCACCAGCACCAGCTTCACGCCCTCCAGCGCCTCCGTGTAACGATCCTGCGCTTCGACCAGATTCATGACCGTATCCGGCAGCGGCCCATCGTCGCGGATGCTGCCGGCGAGCACGAAGTCCACGTTCCGCGTGATGCATTCGTAGATCACGCCGGAGGTGACGACGCCTCGTTCGACCGCCTGGCGCAGCCCGCCGGCGCGGTAGACGGCGTTGATTGCCCGCATGTGGTGACGGTGACCGCCTTCGATGGCACGACCGGTCTCCATGTCGACGCCAAGCGAGGTGCCGTAGAGCGCCTGCTCGACGTCGTGGACGGCGAGGGCGTTGCCGGCGAGCAGGACGTCGACGTAGCCGTGGCGGATGAGATCGCAGAAGTAGGCGCCGCCACCGGTGTGGACGACCACGGGACCGGCCACGACCGCGATGCGCTCGCCGGCGGCCTTGACGGCGCGCATCATCTCGGCGATGCGCGCGACGCCGACCTCGACCCGGCGTTCTGAAGAAATCTCGTTGGTCATGAACGCAAATCCGAGGCGGTCGCGCGCCTGGAATTCGGGGACGATCTTCACGCCGTGAATGCCGCAGACGATCGCGTCACCGCTGCGGATGTCGCGCAGCTTGCGGCACAGCGCGCGTCCCTTCTCGACCACCAGCGCCGCGTCCATGCGCTGGCGTTCGACGGCAACCCACTGGCCGCTCGATGCGGACGTGAGTCTGGTGGTTGGTCGTGGAATAGAAATCTTCGGGCGCGCAGCCGTCGCGGTCGGCGCGCACCAGGTGAGCGTCCTCGGCGTTCGCGATCCGGCAGCCGAGCGCGACCAGTTCTTCGAGGACCTCGGTGAGGGCGGCGGGTCCCCTGGCGGTGACCCGCATCGAGACGAACGACGGTTCGTCGTTGGTGCGGCCGATGCGGAATTCGAGCACGTCGAACGCCGCGTCGTGGCGTACGACCGTGTCGAACATGGCGTTCATCAATTGCGAGTCGATGAGGTGGCCCTCGGCCTCGACCACTTCGGTCGCGGCCGGCTGGCCGGCGCCGGCGTCCATCAGGATTTCCTCCAAAGAAGGTCACATGATAGACGCGCGGCCGGTGCGGAAGGAAATGCGCTTAGAATCCGCCGCCGATCTGGAGGCCGATGCTACCGGTGAATCCGCTCAGTCGATCGCTGTCGTAGCCGTTCGAACCGACGAAGCGGTAGCCGACGTTGCCGGTGAGTCGTGCGTTCTTCCCGATCTTGACGAGAAGTCCGGCTTCCGGCTCGAGGACGAACACGCCGTCGGTGTAACGGACGCTGCTGACGACGGGCCCACGCGGCGATCTCGGATCGACCACCGCTGGTGGATAGGGATAGTACGTGTACAGCCGGGTCAGCGTCGCCTGGCCGCCGCCGATCAACATGTTCGCGCTGAAACCGAGCGGACCGCTGCCGAGGGCCTGCCACTGGGTCAAGAGGCCCCCGTAGGCCAGTTCGCGATTGTTGTTGCCGTTCGCGAGCCAGTAGCCGGCGCCGCCGACCAGGAACGTCTCGTGGCTCAGAAAGCCCGCGAAGCCGCCGACGAGCGCGGACGTTGCGCCATCAACGTCGGTGATCTTGAAGTCCGGACCCGCGACCCACCCGCTCGCCAGATGCTCGACCGTCATCGGGCCCTGGCTGAGCGGTGGCGGCACGACCTGCGCGATCGCCGATACCGGAATCGAAAGAAGCGCCGCCGCGAGTATCAACCCCCGAGTCATTGCTGATCCTGCGCATGGAGACTGACGTTGAGCGGTGTGGTCACGCCATGCCGGACGTCCACCTGCGTGACGTAGGTGCGATAGCCGCTCTTGCGGATTTCGACCGTGTGCGAGCCTTCCGCGACCTGCACCACCAGGCGATCGGACTGATCCGGTCCGCGCCATTGGTCGCCGTCGATCGAGACTTCGGCATCACCCGGCTGGACTCGCACCGACAGCGTGCCGTACGCGCCATTCTGGGTGCCGTCGGGCGCACTCTGCGGCTGCTGCGGCGGTGGCGCACGCCTTTCCGTCGGCGGATGCGGCTGGCCCTGAGCGGGCGGGTAACCTTGCTGCGGGTACCCACCGCCCTGTGGGGCATAGCCCTCCGGCGGCGGATATCCACCCTCCTGGGACGGCGGTGGGGCGATCGGCTGCGGCCTCGGTTCAGGCTGATCGGCCGACCCCAGCTTCACCATCTGATACTTGATCTTGAAGGTGTCGTTGGCCGGCAGAAAGACTCTCTGCCGTGCGACGTGGTACCCCTCCATATAGAGTTCGATCTCGTGGGCGCCGGGAGGAGTGTGCAGCCGTTGGAACGCACCGTCGAAATCGTTCACGACGCCGGCGTAGTAGCCGTCGACGAAGACCTGAGCCTCCTTCGGCGTGACTTCCAGGCGGACCGACGAGTCCGCCGGGTAGATCGGGTAGGGCGGCGGCGGGTAGACATACCCCCACTGGCCGCCGTACGCTGCGGCGTAGGACGGATACGGACTCAGGTAGATGCCGGTCGAGACCACCACGTGCGGACCGCCGTGGGGCTGAGCATTGACCGCTCGCGTCGAGCCGAGGACGACCAGGGCGGCAAGCGCGAAAAGCGGGACCAGGCGTTTGTGTGCGGACACTGGGAATCCTCGAACTGCCAGGCGACGGCACTTTACTTGCGAGCAATGCGAGTGCCAAGGCCTGGGCTGAAAATGTGCCGTGCTATCTCACGAAGATTGTTCGACTTGCTGCCACGCCCGATGGTCCGCACTGGCCGCCCATCGTCGTCTCGTGACGACAACGGTGTCTGCACAAACGGACAGCGGCCACACTCTTTTCACATTGCTCCCGAAGACGATCAACGACATGCTGAGGTGATGAACGTGCGATCGATTCTGTCCCTTTTGATTCTCACGCCGCTGCTGGCGGCGGCCGGGTGCAACACTCAGACAGCCGACAACTCGGCGACGGCGCCGGACGCCCCTGTCATCACCGAGCCGACCTTCACCGGGACCCTTTCGGTGAGTCAGACGCGCGTCTACACATTCAGCGTCACCGCGGTGGGTCCGTTGACAGTCACGCTGACCGCTGCCGGCCCGCCGCCCACGATCGCGGTCGGAATGGTCGTCGGAACGCCGACGTTTGCCACGACCGGAACCGTCTGCAGCCCGATCTCGAACTCGGTGAATGCGACGGCTTCAACGACACCCCAGATTGCAGGGACGACGACGTCGACTGGTTCGTATTGCCTCGCGGTGTTCGACCCGGGCACGCTGACCGGCGACATTACCTATTCCATCGTCGTCACGCACACGTAGAGGCGAGCGGGCGCGCGCGTAGTGTCCGCCTTCAGGCGGACCTTTGACGGCCGGCTGAGACCGGCCACTACATGCACTGGCGTTCACTCGCGAAGAGACGAAACGGACCGGCCGGCGATCGACGCGTCCAGGATCTCCACCGGATGACGAATCGGCCACGAGCGGCCGGCGCGCCGCGCCGCCGCGGCCATCTGCAGCGTGCATCCCGGATTGGCGGTGGCGACGATGTCGGGACGCACGGCGTTGATGCGCTCGACTTTCCGGTCGCCGAGCTGCGCGGCAGGTTCCGGTTCGACCAGGTTGTAGATGCCCGCGCTGCCGCAGCAGATGTCCTGCTCCGCGAACGGCAACAGCTCGATGCCCGGAATTGACGAGAGCAGGTCGCGCGGCGGCTGCCGCACGCCCTGCGCATGGGCGAGGTGACAGGCGTCGTGGTATGCGACCCGCATCGGGAGGGGATGGCGGGTGGCGCGTGGCGCGCCCAGTTCGGCGACGACCTCGGTGACGTCGCGGACGCCGGAGGAAAACAGTCGAGCGCGTTCGGCCCATGTCGGATCGTCGGCCAGCAGCTCTCCGTACTCCTTCATCGACGAGCCACAGCCGGCGGCGTTGACCGCAATCTTCTCGACACCCGCACGCTCGAATGTCTCGATGGTTCGGCGCGCGAACAAGCGCGCTTCGTCCAGCCGTCCAGCGTGTAACGCCAGCGCGCCGCAACACCCCTGATCGCCGGGTGCGATGACGTCACACCCCTCGGCCGACAGCACCCGGACCGTCGCGTCGTTCACTCGAGGAAACGCGATCCGCTGGACGCAACCGGTCAGCAGTCCGACCGTCATTCGCCGCGTACCGATCGCGGCGGTCCGCTCGGGCACCCTCGCAAAGAGCGACCGCCACGACACGGAAGGCGCCAGTGTGAGCATCGCGGTGATGCGCCTGATGATGCTGGCGCGAGCCGTGCTGGTCCGGCTAGAGCCGGACACTACGGGGCGATCCAGAGACGATTTGTCGTGTCCGTTTTTAGCCGGACCAGATATGACGGCGTCGCCGCTGGGCGAAGCGTAGTGTCCGGCGTTCGCCGGACCGCGCCTGCCCTTGAACACACGCATCACGGCCTGCAGGACCACGAGCGGTGACAACGCGACCCGCAGGCGGGCCGGGAACGGAAAGATCGCGAAGATCGCGTTCCGGAATGCTCGATCGCCGAACGATCGCGGGTGTCGCCGATCGATCTGTCCGCGCGTCGCTTCGATGAGCGGCGCGTACTGCACGCCGGACGGGCAGGCCGTCACGCAGGCCATGCAGCCGAGACACGCGTCGAAGTGTTCAACGAATGCGGGAGTCATCGCGGCCCGGCCGTCCAGACCGGCCTGCATCAAATAAATCCGGCCGCGCGGCGAATCCATCTCCTCGCCCCACAGCAGGTAGGTCGGACAGGTCGGCAGGCAGAAGCCGCAGTGCACGCACGTATCGATCAAGGCGGTGGCCGGCGGGTGATTACCGTCGAAGGCGCGCTCGACCGGCGCTTCGGTTCCGTTCACAGCGGGCCTCGCCCCGGCCTCAGAATCCCGTGCGGATCGAAGGCCTGCTTCAGGGACGCCACGAGGGGCGCTCGATTGCCCGGCGATCCCCAGACGTCAATTTTCGACTTCAGCTCGTCCGAGCCGCGCCTGACCACGACGTTGCCGAAGATCGACGAGGCGCGCAACTGCTCGACGACCTGGGCCTGCACCGCCACGTCCCCCTCGATGCGGATCAGCCCGGCCCCGACCGCCGCGCGGCCGACGATCTCGATCCGGAGCGACAGCGGCGATGACTCGGAGGCGGCGCGTCTGGCCAGATCCATGCGAACGCGCGCAAGCTCGTCGATCGCCGCGGCAAGGTTCGCGGGCAGCCAGCTGGCGCGGACGACCGCGCCCGGCGTGGCCCAGATCTCCTCGCGGTGATCCTGCCAGGCTTCGGCTTCGGCGACGTCCTCGAGGATCGTCATCGAGGCAGCAGCGGAGGCGAGCAGGGCGCTGGCGTGAGCGATCTGCGCGTCCACCACGCCAGGCAGCGACGCGAAACGCAGCATCGCCCTGGGATTCGCACGAGGAGGCGTCTGCACCGCGATCTCGAATGCGACCGGCTCGAGCTGGCTGGCGACGACGGTGGCGACCGCCTGAGATTGTGCGGCGGAATTGTCGAACGTGAGCACCAGCGTGCGTGACGCGGCCGGCACCGGCGTCAGCTTGAACGTCGCGCTGACGATCGCCGCGAGGCTGCCAAACGATCCGGTCATCAGTTTCGACAGGTCATAGCCGGCGACGTTCTTGACGACCTGGCCGCCGGCTCGGGCAAGGGTGCCGTCAGTCGTCGCAATCTGCACGCCGATGACGAGGTCGCGCGGCGTGCCGTAACGGTGACGCAGCGGCCCGCTGTCGTTGGTAGCCAGGAGTCCCCCGATGGTCGCCTGATCCGCAAACGGCGGGTCGAGCGGCAGGCATTGACCGTGGGCGCCGAGGGCCACGTTGAGATCGCTGAGCCGCACGCCGGCCTCGACGGTTGCCGTGAGATCGCCGTGCGCGTGCGCCAGCACATGGTTCATCGAGCGCATGTCGATCACGATCTCCGGCGGCTGCCCGGCTCTCGACCACTCGAGCTTTGTGCCGCTGCCTCGAATCAACACCGATCGTCGCGCCTCGGACGCTTCGCGCAACGCTCCGGCCACTTCGTCCGGCGTCGAGGGCGATACGACTTCAGGAGCGGTTGGCGTCGATGAACCGGCCGTCACAGGTGGCGCCTGCTACATCCGCTCGGCAACGCCGGCGAGCTCCGCGGGATGACGCCGATATGGACCCGGGACTTCGCCGCACAATCTCGGCGTCGGGAAGACCTTGCCTGGGTTACACAGGCCCTGCGGATCGAGCGCGGCGCGAACTCTCAGCATCACACCGAGATCAGCCGGCGAGAACATCGTCGGCATGTACTGCGACTTGTCGGCGCCGATGCCGTGCTCCCCGGTCAGCGAGCCGCCGGCTTCGATGCAGTACGACAGGATCTCGGCTGCGACCTCGACCGCCCGATCGGATTGGCCCGGCACGCTCTCGTCGTAGCAGATCAACGGGTGCAGGTTGCCGTCTCCCGCGTGAAAGACGTTGCCGATTCGCAGCCCGGATCGCGCCTCGAGTTGCCGGATGCGGTTCAACACTTCGGGCAGTCGCGTGCGGGGCACGACGCCGTCCTGGACGTAGTAGTTCGGCGACACGCGACCCATGGCCGCGAACGCCGCCTTGCGTCCGCGCCAGATGCGGGCGCGATGCTCGTCGGTCTTGCGCGACGTCGATGGTCGTCGCGCCGTGGCGCTGACAGGTGGCGACCACGATGTCGAAGAGCGCACTGACCTCAGACGCGGGACCGTCGAGCTCGACGATCAACACGGTGTCAGCGTCGGGGAAGTTCGGATGCACGGCCGCCTCG
Organism: uncultured Acidobacteriota bacterium; assembly: GCA_963711765.1. Lineage (GTDB taxonomy): Bacteria > Acidobacteriota > Vicinamibacteria > Vicinamibacterales > CAVVIG01 > CAVQFC01. The sequence continues at coordinate 362,602 of CAVQFC010000004.1, forward strand.
GCCGCGCGAATCGCCAGTGAGTCCATCATCTCGACCGCCGCAGGAATGATTCCCGCCGCGATGATGTCGGACACGACCGCGCCGCCGGCGTCGATGGTGTCGAACGCCGCCAGAAGCGTCCGCACCGTCTCGGGACGGCGGAGCAGTCGCACGGTGACGCTGGTCACCACCGCGAGCGTCCCTTCGGATCCGATGATCAATCCGAGCAGGTCCGGTCCAGGAGTATCAGCCAGCGTGCCGCCGAGATGGGCAATCGTCCCGTCCGGCATCACCGCTTCGACGGCGAGGACGTGATGGACGGTAAACCCGTACTTCAGGCAGTGGGCGCCCCCGGAGTTCTCCGCCACGTTGCCGCCGATCGAGCAGACCTGCTGGCTGGACGGATCAGGTGCGTAGTAATAGCCGAACGGTGCGACCTGGCGTGTGATCTCGAGATTGGTGACCCCGGGTTGCACCGTCATCCGCTGATTCGGGATGTCCACCGCGAGGATGCGGTTCATGCGCGACAACGCGATGACCAGTCCGCCGGCGACCGGCAGCGCGCCGCCGGACAGTCCGGTGCCGTGGCCGCGTGCCACGAACGGAATCGCTTCCCGGGCACACAGCCGCACAATCGCCTGAACTTCGCCGGTGGTCGCCGGCAGGACAACCGCGGCCGGAGTCTGCCGCAGATGGGGCAGTGCGTCACACTCGTACGTCAGCAGCTCCAGCGCAGCGTCGAGCACGTTGTCGGCGCCGGAAATGCGGCGCAGCTCGGCGAGAAAAGCCCTGTCCATCGCAGCGCCAGTATAGCCCCGGCCGAGAGCGGCGCAGGACCGCTCCGCGACGTGCTACCATGCCCCGGCTCAATTCGCGATTTCCTTCGGGAGGCTTTCATGAAGCGTGTTGTTTTCGCTGGTGCGCTCGTCGCCGGGATGATGCTGGCCGCGCCGCTCTTTGCGCAAAGCAAGGCCAAGGCGCAGAACGTACCCGAGATTGCCTTCGATTCGGTGCCGAACTTCCTGAAATTCCCGCCCGGCCTCTACCTCGGCGAGGGTATCGGCGTCGCGACCAACTCGAAGGGCCACGTCTTCGTCTACACACGCAGCGGCGAAACGCGTCTGTTCGAGTTCGACCAGACCGGCGCGTTCGTGCGCGAGCTGGGCCAGGGACTCTACGCCTTTACGTTCGCGCACGCAGTGCGCGTGGACAAGGACGACAACATCTGGGCCGTGGACGAGGGCTCGAACATGGTCGTCAAGTTCAACCCCGCCGGCCGCGTGACCATGGTGCTCGGGCGCCGGCCGGAAGCGGTCGACGACCTGACGGCGATGCCGGGCCAGGGATCGCAGCCGAACACCAACAAGCCGTACTCGTTCAACCGTCCGACCGACGTTGCCTGGGACGCACAAGGCAACATCTTCGTGTCCGACGGCTACGGCGACAACCGGGTGGTGAAGTACGACAAGAACGGGCGCTTCATCAAGTCGGCCGGGACGCGCGGCAACGGACAAGGTCAACTGAGCCTTCCGCATACGATGGCGACCGACGCGCAAGGCAACGTCTACATCGGCGATCGCAGCAACGCGCGCGTGCAGGTGTGGGACAACGATCTGAACTTCAAGGCCATCTACGACCAGGTCGGCAGCCCATGGGCGGTCTGCGTGTCGCCGGGCCCGCACCAGTATCTGTTCGTGTCCAACTCGGTGCCCGACAACGGCGACTCGCGCGCCGCGGCGCAAACCGGCGAGATCTACAAGATGGAGCTCGACGGCACGATCATCGGCAAGTTCGGCAAGGCCGGCAAGGCGCTGAAGGAATTCAGCACCGTGCACGAAATCGACTGCCGCAACCCGAACGAGCTGTTCGTGTCCGAGATTACCGACTGGCGCGTGCAGAAAATCCTGCTGCACCCGCAGCCGGCCAAGGGCTCGACGGGCGACAGGAGATAATCGTGATGAAGCGTTCATTCCAGATGCTGGTTGCCGCCGCCGCGCTTGCGCTCGGCGCCTCGCTCGCTGCGCAAAGCGTGCCCGAGATCGCCTACGACGCCAACGCCGACCTGCTGAAGCTCCCGGACAACATCCATCTCGGCGAAGTGGCGGGGGTGGCGACCAATTCGAAGGGGCACATCTTCGTCTACACGCGCACCGGCGCGGCGAACGTCGCGGTCGGGACATCGCGATCGTTCTACAAATCCGGCTCGCGCCTGCTCGAATTCGATCAGACCGGCAAGTTCGTTCGCGAGATCGGTCAGGGCGTCTACGGCTTCAACTTCGCGCAGGCGGTTCGGATCGATCCGCAGGACAACATCTGGGTCGTCGATCAGGGATCGACGCAGGTGATCAAGTTCGATCCGGACGGCCGCATCCTGCTGGTGTTGAGCCGCAAGCCTGAAGCGATCGGGGTGCGCGCCCCGGCGCCGGGTGCCGGACGCGGCGGACCGCCTGCCGCGGCGCCGGCGGAAGGTCGCGGTGGTGCAGCGCCGGCGGCGGCTCCCCCGGCAGGTGGCCGAGGTGCGGCCGGACCCGCCGGCACCGGAGTACCTGGCGACAGCTTCACGCGGACTGCCGGCGTCGCCTGGGACAAGGACGGCAACATCTACGTGGCCAGCGGCACCGGCAACGGCATCGGTGACGCGCGCGTCGCCAAGTTCGACAAGGACGGCCACTTCATCAAGTCGTGGGGCCACCGCGGTTCGGAGGTAGGCGAATTCAATGTGCTGCGCGGGATCGCGCTCGACGCGCAGGGCAACGTCTACGTCGCCGACGCCGGCAATTCACGCATTCAGGTCTTTGACGGCGACGGCAATCCGAAGGCGCAGATCGCCGGCATCGGCATTCCCTCCGCCATCTGCATCACGCCTGGTGCGCACCAGTACCTTTACAGCTCGAACTCCAACGATCCCGAAACGCTGGACAACGGCGAGATCTACAAGCTGGAACTCGATGGCAAGGTGGTCGGCAGGTTCGGCAAGGCCGGCAAGCTGCCGAAAGAGTTCGGGATGGTCAATTCGATCGACTGCCGCAGCGAGAACGAGCTGTTGATCGGCGAGCTGACCAACTGGCGCATGCAGAAGGTCACGCTGAAGAAATAGGGCTGTCCGGCTGAAGCCGGACACTACGGATGCTTCAGCTGCCGGTGCGTTCCGCCGAGAACGCACCCTGGCCAATCTTGCCGAGCGTGGCGGTGCCGCTGATCGCGTTCCCGTTCGCGTCGATCTTTCCTTTGAAGGTGATGTCGACCATCTTGCCGCCGTCGTTCAGCGTCCAGTTAATCGTCACCTGATCGCCGTCCACGGTTCCCTTCAGCGGAAACTCGCCGACGTCCGACGACAGGTGCCCGGTCAGCGCGGTCCCGTTCTGCGTCACCGCCATCGCAAACTCCATCGTTCCCATCGGTGTGGTGAACGACACGGCCCATTCGCCAGTGACGGAGGGTTGGGCGGTGGCGGCGACACCGAGTCCTGGCAACAGGACGGCAAGAACGACGGCAAACGCGGTTCGAAGCATAGCCGCCATTATCACCTGTTCCCGGGTGTCTTATCCTGCGTGCGCGCGCCGAGCAGGATGCCCTGCATGCTGCGCTCGTTCCCTTCGTGACACGCGTATTCGTAGATGCGGCCCGGCGCTGGCGCTCAACGGAAATGCCGCGGTCCATGGACTCGTCCAGGTGTCGGGGTCGTCGGCGGTGAAGCGATACTCAATCGCCTTCGCGCTGCTGCGCGTGAATCGTTCGACGAGGTGGAGATGCTCGCCGGAGCCGCGGAACGCCGACTTGTCCGTGAAGTTGATCGTGTCGACGACCAGCGTGTCGCCCTCCCAGCGTCCGCGCGAGTCACCCATCCATTGACGGATCGCAGCGTGCGGACGGCCGTCCATCGGCACGATCCGCGCGTCGTGGATCATCTCGTTGACCAGCACCACGAAGCCCCGCGTCTGCACAATCTGGACGTTGTTGTTGTACGGGCCCGGCAGCATCGGCGGCCCCGCCGTGGACCACAGGATGCAACGCTCGTTCAGCGCGAGATCCTGCGCCGAGTCGGCGGGTCCGCGTTCGCGACGTGTCTGCGCGCGCGCGGCAGCTTTGCGTTGCGCCTCAGGCGTCAGCGGCGGCACGCGTCCGTTGGACGGATCGACAATCAGCGAGGTGCGGCGATCGACCAGCACATTGGTGCCGCCGTCCCACCAGTCGGGGCCGGCTGTGTTGTTGGTGTTATCGCGACGCTGGCGCGTCTGCTGCTCGAAGGCGTCGGCTTCCTCTGCGGTCAGCGTCTCCTTCGCCGCCAGCTCGCGCGGCCGCTCGAGCGACGTCATCGTCGCGTAATTCCATACGCCTTGCAGATCGGGATCACCCCACGGCGTGCGCGGCGTTTTCCAGCTGTCGGCCTGCGTCACGGCCAGCAGTCCGAGCGTCACGGCCAGCGAGGCGAGAAGCGTCTGACGCATGAAGGCCCTCCCGGTGCCGGCCTATTATCCGCCCGTGCGCATCAGGAATTCGCGACGATCCGGTTCGAGGTACAGCTGACCCTGGAGGTAGGGGATGCCCTGTTCGCGCGCACATGTCCGCAGAAGTCCAAGCGGTTCGTCCAGTGATACGACACCGAGGCGGTACTGTTCGATTGCTCCGGCAAGCCCCGCCCGCCTTTCGGCGTCCAGCAGTCCGAAATAGCCCAGGATGTGCTGCAGGACGTTGACCTGGCGCGCCGGCGTTGGCGCGATCGCGAGCGCTGACATGAACTGGCTCGTGTAGTCGGCCGCGACCGCCTGGCGCGGCGTGGTCTTCGCCGAAGCTACGAGGCGGCCCAGCGTGCGATAGGCGGCGGGCGAGTGGGCCATCAGCACCAGCTTGTGCGCCGTATGAAACGCGATCAGATCGTTGATGGTCCACCTCGGCTCGAACAGGTCGCGCACCCGACGATACGCGCAGACCCGTTCGATGAAGTGTTCGCGACGCTGAGCGTCGCGCAGGCTGCTCTCTTCTTCGATCGGCAGATGTTCGAACCGGGCCAGCAATGCCGCCGCGAACAGCCCGATCCCCTGCCTGACTCGCTGACGCTCTGAAACGGCCGGACCCTGAATGGCGACGCCGGCGACTCCGCAACTCGGAGAATCGCTCTTCAGGACGTAGCCGCACAGGTCTTCTGCCTGGAGTTCCGCGACACGGCGCGCTGCGAACGACATCATGGTGGACGTGTGATCGAGGCCGGTGTCTACACCGACCAGGCGGACTTGGCCCTCGTCATCGACGAGGTGAATGGGCTCGCGAGGCGTGCCCATGCCGCATTCGACTTCCGGACAGACCTTGATCCATTCGACGAACGGATCGAGCGCGAGCAGGACCGCATTGCGCTTGTGACCGCCGTCGTAGCGGACGGCGTCGCCGAGCAGGCACGCCGACGCGCCGATGCGAATGGGCGATGACGCAGTTCCAGTCACGCGCTCAAATCTTCCGGCTGTCGTAGGCCCAATGGAGCAGCGCCTGCCGCTGGCGGCGCCGGCAGTCGAGATCACGCGGCTCGCAATTCTTCCGGATGGCCGCGGCATGACGCGCAATCGCACGCCATCGCGTGATCTGTCGCCCATCGTCACGGCCACGACGTCCGCTGTAGTAGCGGCAGTACCACTGGAACCAGCCGCGAGGGTCCTGCGGGCGAAGCCAGTTGTGACGCCGCCAGACCGCAAGCGACTGCGACGCGTTGACGCCGAAGTAGTTCAGCCGCGGGTCGTGTCGTTCTGGACAGAGCCTGGCCCTGGCGAACCAGTCGGCCGGAAACTCGCCGCGGCAGTCGGTCATGTACTTACCGCCGAACACGCCGAGCGCCAGCATCTGCTTCGGTGTGAGCTCCGGCCTGAAGTCGGTCGCGAAATTCCTGCCGACCGGCTCGGTTCGTTCGTACACATAGCCGGTCTGCATCCTGTCGTTGACGATGACCCGTGTGGAGCGAGCGGCAGAAGGCATGTGGCCGCGATGGAGAGGCAAAATGGTCGGGGCGACTGGATTCGAACCAGCGATCTTCCGCTCCCAAAGCGGACGCGATACCAGGCTTCGCTACGCCCCGACGCCACTCCATTCTATCGCGAGTGGGGATCGAGGCGCGGCATAGAGGGGTATGCGTCTGACGCGACCCTGAAAGGCCCGCCCCACATGAATCAGGAAGAGTCTTCAGCGCTGGCGGATGGTGACGCCGCCGTTGGTCGTCATCGCACGCAGCTTCGGACCGCCCGACCCGAGCGTGGTGGTCAGAAGCCGATCGATTCGTCCCTGAATCGTGACCGGAAAGTCGATGTTGAACCCGCCGTTGGTCGTTCCGGTCTCGAGCTCCGCGGAGTAGCCGGTGGGCAGCGTCAGCCTGATGCCGCCGTTCCGCGTCTGCACGTCGAGCCCGGTTCCGTTCCAGTGGTCGCCGACGAGGTCCACGGTGACGCCGCCGTTGGTCGTCTCGCCCTTGAGGTCGCCGTCGACGCGGTTCAGCGTCACGCCGCCATTGGTGGCGTGGAACCTGGCGAAGCCGTGAAAGCCGTCGATCGAAATGCCGCCGTTGTGAGTATTCAGCGTCAGCATCGCGGTGCGCGGCACCTGCACGTCGAAGCTGACGCTCCAGCTCTCTTCCCGGCCGGAGGTCTGCGGGCCCTCCGCCCGCACGCTGCCGCCCGCTGTCTCGATGTGCACGCCGGCGACCAGGCGCTGCGCGTCGGCTTCGGTCACGGCTGACGCGCTGACGCGCGCCTTCACCATCACGTCGCCGCGGTCCCAGCCGTGGATCTTGATGCCTCCGTTGTTCCCGGCGTCGATGTCGAGGGGATTGGCGCCGCCGATGGTGGCTTCGCGATCCTCGCAAAACGAGGCGCGGCTGCTGTGCTGTCGTTCGTTGCAGCCGGCGTCGCCAACGGCCCGCGTGCTGTTTCTGTCCCGCGTCTGCGCTGAATCGGCGGCCGTTACGGCCGTGACGATGGCCGCGACCAGGGCGGTGGTGATGAACAGGTGTCGCATCGATCGTCCTCCGCCCGGGTTAGACGGGAGGAGGACGCCGAGCGTTTATCGGCAGTCGATCGGCGGGCGGGCTACTGCTGCGGGGCCGTTTTCTTCGCCAGCGAGCGGTAGTACTCCTCGATCGCCTGGCGGAAGCTCTCGGGCACCTGATCGGAGCCGGAGAGCGACAGCGATTCGTTTCCGCCTTCAGCCTTACGCCGCAGCGCGAATTCGAATTTCTTCAGCTTCTCGATCGCCGCCGCCTGCAGTTGCGCCAGGCCGTTGGGATCCGCGTAGAGCCGGTCGTTGTCGAACATGCGGAGATCGCGCACGACATCGTCCAGGTCGCGCGGGTTGACGCCGGACTGCTGCAGCTGGCGGCGAAGCGCTTCCGCGTCGTTGGCCCACTGCCTGAACTGGCCGCGGAACTGCCGGATGTCTTCGCCGTTCCAGCGCCCGTAACCGCCGTAGACGCCACCGTAGTTGCCGCCGTAGGCGCCGCCTTGCGGCGAGCCGGCATTGCTGCCGCCGTTCTGACCGCCTTGCTGTCCCGGCTGGCCTTCCGATCCCTGCTGACCCTGAGAGCCCTGTTGACCTTGCTGTCCCTGTTGGCCCTGCGGATTCTGTTGACCCTGCTGACCCTGGGAGCCTTGCTGGCCCTGTTGTCCCGGTTGGCCTTGCTGCCCCTGCTGGTTTTTGGCCTGCTGCCCGTTCTGCCCCTGACCTTGTTGCCGCTGGCGCATCTGCTGGTCGAGCGATTCCATCCCGCGAACGAGATCGCGGGTCTTTTCCGCCGCGCGCGCCACGCTGTCCTGCTTGGCGGCCTGGCCCATCGCCGCCGCAGCGTCGTTGATCTTCTTCTGCAGCGCGTCGAGGTTCGAGCCGATCGTTTCTTCCATCGCACGCGCGTACTGCGACTGCGTGCCTGGACCGGTCATCGCGCGCTTGGTGTAGTCGATCATTTCCCTGATCCGCTTGTCGCGGATGCTGCCGGCGGCGTCGTCGAGTTTGCGAGCCGCGTCCTTTTCGTCCTTGCGGACATCGTTGGCGAGCTTCTCGAGCTGCTGCTGCAGGTCGCGCGACTTTGGCGTTCATCGCGTCCTTGCGCTGACCGATCGCCTGCGCCTTGGCGTCGCGCGCGCGCGCCTTCACCGGCCTGTTCGAGGGCGTTGACCTGCGACGAGATGTCCTTCTGTTCCTTCGCGAGCTCCTCGGCCTGAGCGCTGCGCGTGCTGGAGGTCGCGCTCGCCGCGGCCGCTCTGGTTCCGTTCGAGCTTCTGCTGCGCGTCGCGCAGACGGTCGAGCGCCTGGTTGGCCTGCGCGCCGCCGTCCTTCGATCCGTTGGCCGCCGCGCGGCGCATCGCGTCGGCGGCATCCTGCAGCTGCTTCATGGCGTCGCCGAGCTGCTGACGCTGCTGCTCGCGCGTCAGCTGTTGAAGCTGGCGCGCGGTCTTCTCGACCTCGTCGGCGAGCGCTCGCTGGGCCGCGTTCGATCCGGCGGCGCCGCTCTGGCCCGATTGCGCCATCCGTCGCTGCCGTTCCATTTCCTGCTGCTGCCGCCGCGCCAGTTCCTTCAGCTTTTCGACCAGCTGATCGACCTGCTGGTCGCTCTGCTGCTCGCCGGCGCGCTGCTGCATCTCGTACTGGTTCGCGAGCTTGTCCAGCTCCAGCTCGAACAGGTCGGCGAGATCCTCGGCCATCGCGTTCTGGCCGCCGCCACCACCGCCGCCGCCCTGCTGCTGCGCCACCTGGACTTCGTACTGCTGTTCGGCGTCCTGCAGCAGCTTGAGCGCGCGCTGCTCGGGCGACAAGCGCCGAGTCCGCCTTCAGCGCCTTCAGCTCGCCTTCGGCGGACTTCATCTCGGCTGATGCCTTCGGCAGCATCGACGCGATCGTGTCGAACGACGGATCGACCGCGCCGAGGCGCGACTTGCAGCTTGCCGACCAGTTCGTCCACCTGTTCGCGCAGCTTGGCCTGCGCCAGGTTCAGGAACACCACGTTCTCGCGGTACTTGTCCGGCTTGGTCTTCGCCTTGTCGCGCACGATGTTGAACGTCGCGGCGACGATTTCGCGCTGCTGCTGCGACAGCTGGCCGACCTGCTGTTGTCCGCCGCCACCGCCGCCTCCGCCCGCCTGAGACTGCGTCGGCTTGTAGTCCTTCTTGAACGGGCGGATCTGCACGAAGTAGATGTCGCTGGTCGTCGTCTTGGCGCCCTGGACAGCGTCGGTGTCCGTCGCCTTCGCGTAATACGAAACGAAGTCGCCGGGCTTGAGGCTGAGTTCCTCGAGATAGATCGTGTGGCCGGCGCTGACCTCGGTCAGCGGCTTCGGACCGCTGAACAGATTGATCGGCTTCGGCGTCGCCGCCGTTGACCGAGTAGAACAGCTGTACCGACTTCACGCCGTAGTCGTCGTCGGCGCGCACTTCGAGGAACAGCTCTTCGACCGGGCTGGCCTGCGTGTCGCGTCCCGGTTTGGTGAACGTGATCGACGGCGGCTGATCGTCGATGACGTCGATCGTGTACTGCGGCGACGCGTCCACTTTTTCGCCGTGCGGTCCGGTCAACTCGATCCGGTAGAAGCCCTGACCGTCGATGGTGAAGTCGCCGCGTGAGCGAGCCGTCCGGCTGCGTCGAGAGCGGCCGGTCGCGTCCGTCGCTCAGCATGAATCCGCCCCGACGGCGTGGCCATCGTCGGCACCACCCGGAGGAAGACGCCGGTGCCGCGAAGAGCCGCGACGTCACCGCCATCGGCCTTACGGGGCGCGATGCCGGTATAGGCGGGGAAGCGATATTCGAGCCCGAGTTCGGCCACGGTCGGCAGCTCGACCACCGCAAGCGAAAACACCGGCGACCGCACGCCGTTCGACTCGACGTAGTACTCGGTCGGCTTTTCGAGGTGGAACAGCACGCCTTCGAATGCGCCAGGCTGCGCGGCGGCGACGAGCGGAACCCTGGTGTAAGCCGATCCGGGCTCGCTGCGCATCATCACGTTGACTTCGCTCGACGTGAAGCCGATGAGTTTTGCTTTGACGGCCTGGTCGGCGCCACGCGGCACCTTGGCGGCGCCGGGCGTCACCTGAATGCTGTACGGACTGGACGCTTCCGCGCTGCGCGAGATCACCAGCAACGCCGAGAGCCCGTGACGCAGATACGCCGGTCCGAAGGTGAGGATGAGGGCGACGGCGGCAGCGATGCCGGCAAGCGTGGCCGCGTGGCGCTGCAGCGAGCTGCGATCGACGCCGCGGCCGTGGTCGATGGCGCGGCACTGCTCGGTCGCCTGCTCGACCAGTTTCTCGACCAGCCGAGGCGAGTGGGCCGCCGATCCGCCGTTGCTGGTGGCCTCGACCGCGCTGATGATCGCCGCCTCGAGCGTCGGGTCGCGCTCCTCGAGGTACATCGCGACTTGCGCGTCGGTGACGCGCCGCCGCATCGGCCAGACCAGCCCGTAGAAGAGCAGGCCGACGAATACTGCGACCGAGATGATCCGGAACGTGATGATGGCAGGAACGCTGAACCGGAACGATTCGAGGCCGGACGCCGACAGCAGGAGCGCCAGCATCGTGCCGGCCACGACCACGACTGCGCCGCGTAGCGCCAGCCTCACGCGCCAGCGATTTCGTACTCCGCGGATGACATCGACGAGCTCGGTGCGATGGTCCATGGTCGGCGTTTCCTCTTGATCGACAGATTACACCCGGCGGGCGCTTCCACGCTCGCCTAAAGGCCGGCGCTACAAGAACTTTTCTTTCCGCGACAGGCGGTTGGCCATCGCCATTTCAGTCGCCAGCAGCAGCAACCCGGTCAGCAGCAGGTACCACCACAGACTCTGCCGGTGCTCGGTGTCCTCGCGCGTCATTTCCGCGGCCGCCCCTGGCGAGGCTGCGGCTTGCGTCGCGTGGCCGGTCACCGCGGCCACCAGCTCGTTCGGGTCGAGCGGCGCCAGATCGGATTCCGGCGGATCGATGTTGACCGCGATCGCCTCTGGACGACCGGTCGCGGTCGCTGACGAGCGCACCTCGTAGATGCCTTGCTGGCTCAGCTCGAGCAGCCCTGCCGCGCCCTGTCCGGATGCGGACACCGTGAGCCGTTCGCCGGCCGGCGTCACGACGATCCGCGGCGCACGGTCGCCGCCGCGGGCGTTGAGATCCAGCACCTGTCCGACCGTCACCCACGACGTCGCCGGCTCGTAGTGTGCGAGATAGCGCACCAGCTGATGGACCAGCGGCAGGTAGATCGGCTTGACCGCGATGTCGGTCGCACGAGTCGTCGAGCGTCGTCGTCCACACGATGACGCGGCCGGCGCCGACCTTCTTCTCCGCCGCCGCCACCGCGCCATCGTCGAAGCGGGCGATGACGCGATCGCCGGGCCCGGTGGTCAGCGCGCGATAACGGAAGACGTGCGCGGCGGAGAAGTCGCCGCTGCGCGGCGCCTTGAACACCTCGAACACCGGATGGCTGTAGTCGAGATAGCCGAGCGAGCCGCTGCGGCCGGTGGTGCGATCGACGCTGGCGCCGAAACGTCCCGGCAGCAGGTCCGACTCGCCCTGCGGCCATGTCGTGTGATCGCCGACCACGATCAGCAGGCCGCCGCCGCGCTCGACGAAACGCTTCAGCACGCCGGCGCCGGCTGCCGACGGGAACGGCGTGTCGTTCAGCACCACCACCGCGCGCTTCTCGAGCATCGACGGCGTCAGCCGCATCGTCGACGTTGACTCGACCTGGAAGGTCGGCGTCGTGCCGATCGCGAGCGCCTTGGCGAGGAAGAGACTGGTGTCGCCGCGGTCGCCGTTGTCGACGATCGCCACCGACACCGGCGCGCTCGGCGTCAGGACGAAGTTGAACGTGTTGTCCGCCGGCATCGGATCCGATGCCGGCGTGGACGAAGCCACGAACGTTCGGGCCGACCAGCGTGAACTGCGTGAACGTCACCGACGCCGACGCGTGCGCGCCGATCGTCGCGTGCTCGGTCTGGATTTCGTGGCCGTCGATGTTCAGCGTGACCGGCACGTCCTTGAGCGGCGCGTCGCCCTTGTTGCTGAGGCCGGCGGTCACCGTGATCCGCTCCTGGCCGGAGAACGACGCGCGGCGCGAACGTGACCGACGGCACCGACAGATTGGTGGTGTCCGCAGACGCCGACCGACACGGCGCTGAGCGTCGTGCCCTGCGGGAAGCGCACTTCCTCCGAACCGCTCCAGCCGGTCTTCTGGAAATCGCTGATGAGCACCGCCTCGCGACGGTTCAGATGTCGATCGGCTCAGGATGCTGTCCGCCAGTTTCAGCGCCGGACCGTAGCGGGTCGAATCGGATCCGACCTTGGCGGCGTTGATGGCGGCCTCGAGCCGCGTCGCGATCCGAGGTCGCGCGCATGTTCTCTTCGGCGTTGCGTGAGAACAGCACGAGCGTGGCCTTGTCGTCGCGGCCCAGGCCGCGGACGATCGTGCGCGCGGCGTCCCGCGCGCGGTCCCAGTGGTCGCCGTATCCCATGCTGGCCGACTGATCGAGCAGGATCACGACCTCGCGCGCGCCGCCGGCGGCCGCCGCCGCGATCGCGCTCTGGCGGAAGAACGGACGCGCGAACGCCGCGACGATCAGCGCGATCGCCAGCGCGCGCAGCAGCAGCAGCGGCCAGTGCCGGATGCGGCGCCGCCGCACCGACTGATAGGGAATTCGCCGCACGAACATCAGCGACGGAAACTCGACGACGCGCTTGCGCTCGCGCTGAATCAGGTGGATCAGCACCGGAATCGCGATCGCCGCGAGGCCGGCCAGGAACAGGGGAGTCAGCAACGACATGATCCGGTCAGCGGACGCGCATCAGCCGCTCGCGGCTCGACAGGTAACTGAACATCGCCCGGTCGAGCGGCTCGGCCGTGTTGAGCACCGTGTAGTCGATGCGGTGCTCCGAGAACTTGGTCGTCAGCGACGCGATGTGCGCCTGCATCATCGCGCGGTATTCCTTGACCAGCGACTCCGGCACCACCGGAATCTGCTCGCCGGTCTCGAGGTCCTGAAAGCTCGAGGCGTCCTCGTAGTCGAAGTCGATCTCGGCCGGATCGAGCACGTGGAAGACGATCAGGTCGTTGCCGAGGAACTTGAGCGGCTTGATCGCTTCGAGAATGGCGTCGGGCTCCTCGTAGAAATCCGAAATCAGCACCAGGATGCCGCGGCGGCGGAAGAACTCGGCCATTTTCGTTGAGCGGCACTGTCGAGGTTGCCCGGCCGCTCGGCTTTGGCTCGTTCGAGCGTGTTCAGCACGACGTTGAAGTGCTTCGCCGACGGCGGCACGTGCGCGACGATGTCGTTGTCGAAGGTGATCAGGCCGACGCGATCGCGCTGCCGCTGCGCCAGATAGCCGAGACAGGCGCCGACGAAGCAGCCGTATTCGAGCTTCGGGATGCCGCGGCTGGCGAACTTCATCGATCGCGAGATGTCGACCAGCACCGACAGGTTGGTGTTGGTGTCGGCCTCGTACTGCTTGACGTAGAAGCGATCGGTGCGCGCGTACAGCCGCCAGTCGACGCGGCGGATGTCGTCGCCGGCGACGTAGCCGCGATGCTCGGCGAAGTCGATCGACGCGCCGAAGTACGGCGCGCGGTGCAGGCCGTTGATGAAGCCTTCGACGACGTGGCGCGCGAGCAGCTCGAGGTTGCCGACCCGCATCAGGACCTGCGGATCGACGAATCGGGCGCCGGCGACTGTGTGATCGGCCATAGGGTCACATTGAACGCAGAGACCGCAGAACTCGCAGAGACCAACTGTTCTCTGCGACTCAGCGAACTCTGCGTTCGATTGCGCTACATCCCGATTTCGGCACCGGCACGGCGGTCAGCAACTCGTCGATCAGCGAATCCGACGTCACGCCTTCGGATTCCGCGCGGAAGTTGGTCAGCACGCGGTGGCGCAGCACCGGATGCGCGAGCGCGCGGATGTCGTCGTAGCTGACGTGATAGCGGCCGCTGGTCAGCGCGCGGGCCTTGGCGCCGAGCACCAGGTACTGCGCCGCGCGCACGCTGGCGCCGAACGCCACGAACTTCTTCACCGACTCCGGCGCCTGCTTCGACCTTCGGCCGGCTGGTGCGGACGATGCTGCAGCGCGTAGCGCAGGACCGCATCGGCCACCGGCACGCGCCGCACCAGGCGCTGAAACGCGATCAGATCGGCGCCGTTCACCGGCTGCTGAAAGTGCGGATCGACGATCGCCGTCGTCGCGCGCACGACGTCGAACTCCTCGTCTTCCGGCGGATGCTCGATCACGATGTGGAACATGAAGCGATCGAGCTGCGCTTCGGGCAGCGGATAGGTGCCTTCGAGCTCGATCGGGTTCTGGGTCGCGAAGACGAAGAACGGCTCGGCCAGCTCGTAGGTGCGCCCCTGGATCGTGACGCGGTGCTCCTGCATCGCCTCGAGCAGCGCCGACTGCGTCTTCGGCGGGGTGCGGTTGATTTCGTCGGCGAGCACGATGTTCGCGAAGATCGGGCCGGGCGCGAACACCATCGAGCGGCGGCCGGTGGCGTCTTCCTGGATGATGTCGGTGCCGGTGATGTCCGACGGCATCAGGTCGGGCGTGAACTGGATGCGGTTGAACTTCAGGTCGAGCACCTTGGCGAGCGTCGCGACCAGCAGCGTCTTGGCCAGCCCGGGCACGCCGACGATCAGGCTGTTGCCGCCGACGAACAGCGACAGCAGGATCAGCTCGATGACGTCGCCCTGCCCGATGATCCGCTTGCCCAGCTCGGCGATGATCTGCTGCCGGCCGACTTTCATCTTGTCCGCGAGCGCGATGTCGTCGGCCGATTCGAAGTCCACAGTGTCCACAGCCATTAGTGTGTCATCCCGTAAATGATGTAGTTGACGCCGAGCTTGTACGCTTCGTTCGATTCGTCGATCGGGCGGAGGCCCTGTCCCGAGAATTCCCAGAAGTTGGACACGTCGGTGTTGAAGTTGACCATCGCCATCAGCCGCCGGCTCGGATCGTTGCCCTCGAACAGCCCGCGCAGGATCGGCCGGCCGCGATCGTAGTCCTGCGGGATGATGTCGAACGACGCGATCTCGAAGAACGCGTGGAAGATCGGATGCGACGCGTCCATGTCGATGAACCGCGCGCCCGGAATCACGCGGCGTCATGTTGGCCTCGAAGTTCTCCCAGCCGCCGCCGCCCCTGAAATCGCCGCGGAAGTCGTCGAAGATGACGAAGCCGCCCTTTTCGAGGTAACTGCGGAACATCGACGCCTCGGCGTCGGTCATGGTCCAGTAGCCGGCCTCCGTCATGTAGCAGACCGGGTACTTGTGCAGATCGGGATCGTCGAGCGCGACGTACTCGAAGCCATCGGTGTGCGCGCCGAACAGGCTGACCTCGTTCATGATCTTCATGAGGTTGCCTTCGGCCTTCGGGTAGCCGTGCGCCCATGCCGGCAGCCCGCGGTAGTAGAAGCCGCCCGGCGCCGGTGGTGTAGGTCAGCCGCGCGAACGTGAATCGACCGTCGTAGGGCGCGTTCGGCGTCGGTTGAAACGGCACCGGCGTGTCGCCGAACCGCCGGCGCTGCGCATCGACCGCGCCGACGCTCGCGCCGGCGATCAGGAGCCGTGAGCGCCAGCTGCCCGGCGACTCACGGCTTGTCCTTCTTCGCCTGACGATCGCGGATCGCCTTGGTCTTGAGCGCGAGCTCGGTGAGCAGGCTCTCCATCTGCGCGTCGTACTGCGCCGGGTCCATCGACGCCTTCTTCAGCCGCAGCGCCTCGATCTGTCGTTCGACCGCCGTCCGCGCGTCGACCAGCGCTTTCATCTCCGGGTCGCTGGTGTCCACCGCGGCTTCGGCGCGCCCGATGCCGAGATACAGCGTCGCCGCCAGATGGCCGTCGCCGCCGTCGTCGAGCGTCGCGTGCTCGGTGAGGATCAGGCCCTTCTGTTTGAACGTGTCGGTGACCTTGATCTTCGCGTAGTCGAACGCTTCCAGGATCGAGACGTGACCGTTGCGGTCGCGGTCGCCGGCGTTGTCGACGAAGGCCTCGACGAAGAATGTCGGGAACTGCGTCTCGTTGCGCTCGCCGCCGGTCTTGGTCGCGGTGATGACGACGCGCCCGGGCGCGGCGATCGCCGGCAGGAACGCGCCGCTCGAGCTCGCTGGTGTCGACGAACGCCACGTGCTGCGCGGAGAACTTCGACAGCAGCCTGTTCCAGTCCGCGACGGTCGAGGTCCGGGCCGGGCAGGTTGAAGGTCCCTGCGTGCCGTCGAAGCTGCCGTGGCCGATCAGCAGGATCGACGACCGCGTCGTCTGGCTTGACGCGCGTCGCTAGGTCGTCGAACGCCTTCTCGACACCGGCGCGGTTGGCGTTCGCACCGGACAGGTAGGTGATGTTGGCGTCGGGCACCTTGTCGTTCTTCTTCGCCGCGTCGATGAACGTCGTCGCCCACTTCTGGAAGAGCGCCGCGTGCTCGTCGTCTCCCGGCACGCCGGTGATCACGAGCAGGTGCGTCTGCTGCGCAAAAGCCGGCACCGACCACAGCACGACTGCGGACACGACCACAAATGAACGCAGAGCTCGCAGAGATCGCAGAGGCCTGAATCGAAACATTGTCTCTGCGTTCTCTGCGGACTCCGCGTTGATGGGCGCGATCACGCGAGGCCCCGGGCGCGGCGGTAACCCCACTCCGCGCCGACCACGCCGACGAGCAGCAGGAACAGGATCGGCATGTCCCACAGCTCGCGTTCTTCGACGACGGTGACGCCGCGTCCGCTGTAGCTGATCGCTTCGGGCAGCGAGGCGACGTTGGCGGGCGTGAAGAAGCGGCCGCCGGTCTCGTCCGCGATGCGCTTGAGCAGCGGCGCCCGCATCGCCGCGTCGAAATACTCGGCGTCGCCGGCCGACACGCGCACGTGCATGTCGGCGGTGCCGAGCGTCTTCTGATCGCGGTCGGCGGTGACCTTGATGTCGTAGATGCCCGCTTTCGTCCGGCACGAAGCTCGCCCGGTATTCGCCGTCGCGCGCGACCGTCCACTCGACCGGCACCTCGGTGACTTTGCCCGACGGCGACGTCACGTGGGCGACGACGCGGCTGTCGTTGACCTCGACGTAGGCGGAGTCGAGCACTTCGGTCGTGAGCTTGACCGGTTCTCCCGGCTCGACGCGATCGGCGGTGGTCGTGACGTTCACCTGATCGGGCACGCCGTCGATCAGCCAGCGCGCCAGCCGCCGCCAGAACATCGCGTGCGTGGTGTCGGTGACCGGCGTCTTCGGATCCATCTGCCACAGCCACGAATCCTGAATCGGCATCGCGATCGCCTTGCCGCGGCCGTAGCGCTGGTAGGCGAGCACGATCTGCTCCTGCTTGCGGCCGTCGATACCCGAGAGCAGCACGGTGGCGCCGGGCTTGGCCTGACGGATGGCATTGACGCTCGAGATCGGCGCCATCTGACTCCACTTCAGCGCCGACGGCCTTCTCGTTCTCCGCCGATCTGCGTGACCGGGAACGTCGCGCCGGCCCGGGTCGGATGCGCCTGGAACAGCTCTGAAAAATACTTGGTGTTCGTGTTTTCGATGACGACCGGCAGCACCTCGCCGACCGGCGTCCCGCCCCAGCCGCCTTCGGCAAACGAGCGGCGGCCGCCGAGCATCAGCAGGCCGCCGCCGCGCTTGTTGACGAAGTCGGCGATCATCCGCAGCTGTTCGGGCGTGAACGACGCCGCCTCGACGCTGCCGAGAATGAGCCCGCGGTACTGGAACAGCTCCTCGCGCGTCTTCGGGAAGCCGCCGAGCAGCTCGTCGGCGTTGCTCAGCGACTGCCGGTAGTACTTGTTTTCCGCGGTTCGATCGAGCGAGACGAGCTGGAGGTTCTTGTCGCCGTCGCTCTCGCCGGCGATCGCCATGCGCACGAACTTGTACTCGGAGCGCGGCTCGCCTTCGTAGTAGAGAATTTTCTCGGCGCGGTCGTTGACCTGAATCAGCGCGTCGCGGACGTTGTTCTGCGTGACCTGTTCGTCCTTCTGGGCCGGGACCTTGAACGAGAACATGCGCGCGCCCGCCTCGCTGGCGGTGAAGCGCACCTTCACGGTCGCCGACTTCGCCGTCGGACGGCAGCGTCACCTCCTGCGTGCTCACGATCCGTCCATCGTCTTCGACGCTGAGCGGAACCGTCTGGCCGCCGTAGCCGGTCTGCGTCAGCACGACGTCCACGACCAGCGCGGTGCCCTTGAGCACGCTGCGCGGCGTTTCGACGCGCGTGACCTGGATGTCGCGTGCGAATCGTTCCTGTCCGAGGCCGACCGTGAAGACGGGAATCGATCGCGTCTTCAGGCTGGCGAGCGTCTCGTCGATCGCCGCGTCGGAGGTGTCGGCGCCGTCGGTCACCATGACCAGGCCGGCGAGCGGCAGGCCCGACAACTCGTCGCGCGCGCGCTCGAGCGCCTGACCGAGCTCGCGTCGAGGTGCCGCCGAACTTCAGGTCGGCGGCCGAGCCGACGCGATCAGACGAGGAGGCGAAGCTGAAGAACCGGATGACGAAGCGCTGCGACAGCGCCGCCAGCAGCTTCGCGTTGGGTCCGGTGAGCTGCTGCTGGATGAAGGCCGCGCGGGTCTGGCCGTCGCGATCCGCGATCGACATGCTGCGCGAATCGTCGACCAGCACGCCGAGGAAGTTCTGCTGCGGGACGGCCGCCTTGAGGACGAGCACCGGGCGGAGCAGGCAGAACAGCACGATCGCCAGGGCCAGCAGTCGAAGTCCGATCAGCACCACGCGATCGCGCGGGCGATCCGCGGCCGCCACGCCGCGGTACGTCAACAGTGCGAGCAGGGCCAGCACCGCCGCGCTCGCGGCGACCAGCCAGACCATGCGCGAGGCGCCCCAGGTGAGATCGCCCTGCTGAAACACGAGCGGCGGGTACTTGAACAGGAAGCGAAACGCCGTTTCTAGCACCAGGCGCCCATTCTATCTGTACGCCTGCCCCGTCAAGCGCCGGCGCCGCCCGCGACGTCCGCGATCCGGTCCGGCTGAAGCCGGACACTCCGTCGAACACAGTCCGGTCCGGCTGAAGCCGGACACTACGCCGAACACAGTCCGGTCCGGCTGAAGCCGGACGCTACGTCGAACACAGTCCGGTCCGGCTGAAGCCGGACGCTACGTCGAGCGGCCGGTCTGGCTGAAGCCGGACACTACGTCGAACACGGGCCGGTCTGGCTGAAGCCGGACGCTACGTCGAGCGGCCGGTCTGGCTGAAACCGGACACTACGTCAGGCCGGCGATGCGTGCCGTCTGACGCCGGTGCCGACCGTCGGCGTCCAGGCCGGCGCATCGCTCGCCGGAAAGGAGTCAGCTGACGCGTCGTGCACCGAATCGGTGGACGGCCCGGCTACCCGTTCGATCAGCGCCCCGGTCCATCGCCGCGGCTCGGACAGGTCGCCCTCGCCGGTGAGGGCCCACCAGGCGAGGCTCCCTCCGACTCCAGCGAGCAGCGAGCCGGCCACGGAGCGATACCGCAGGCCTCGCACGGCGAGGACGGCACCGCCGATGCCGATGAGCCATCGGGTGACGGTCAGTCGTTCACGTGTGCCGTCCCACCCGCGCCGATTCCAGACACTTTCCGGGGCGCGATGGGTGGTCATGTTCAGTCCGTGGTTATCAGTCATGTACACGGCCCATGCAAGTTTGCTGACAATGCTGGGCCGGCGTTTCTGAAGGATTCCGCTACACAACGCGTCGTGTCCCCGACATCGATTCACGCTCGATGAACTGGACCCTGACGAACGGCGCAGTGCGTCAATTCAGATCGGGCCTGTTTCCTCGCGTACGCGACAGCTCCCGACACGGTACAGTCTCAAACTGTCACTGGCACATCGGTTGCTCTTTTCTGACACGCCAACGCCTTCAAGACATACGAAGGTCATCAATGACGCCGGAGCCGGTTCGGGTAGCCGATGAAGTGCTCAGGCGGATCCAGGGTGAATTCAACGAGATGCCTGGATTGCGTCTGACGCCGCCGCAGGCTTGCCGCTTGTGGGGGATGGACAGCGCAAATTGCAAGGCCACGCTCGACGCGCTGGTGGATACGAAGTTTCTGTTCAGAACGCGCGACGGCTCGTTCATGCGCCTCGAACGTGGCACTCCCGAGCGAGCGAAGTTGAGGAGGAGCGCAGATCCGGCCGTCGCGTAGCAATCGTTGGATGTCCAACCCGCCCGCCTGATGGCTCTGCACCGGTCACGACTGAGCGGTCCGCCAGCAGGCCGAACCTCCTACCGACCTACCCGGGCGGCCGACCTTCGGGTCGCCGCCCGCGGCCACTTCTTTCGTCACAGAACTCGTGGGCTGGAGTCAGCAGTCCGGAGGCACAGGTCGGTGCGCCCTATGGTGCCGACCGCTATCATTGCTGACAGCTCGCGCATTGGTTCCCACTGTTGGTTCTCTATCCTCGGCTCTCGACGACCGACTATCGACTGATGACTGAAACACGTCTTCTCGTCGCGACCACCAACCAGAACAAAGTGCGCGAGATTCGGCAGCTCCTGTCCGGACTGCCGTTGGAAATCCTGACACTCGAGAAATGGCCGGATCTGATCGCGCCGGAGGAAACCGGTAGCACGTTCGAGGAGAACGCGCGGATCAAGGCCTCGTACTACGCTGCCGCCACCGGCGAACTGACCGTGGCGGAAGACTCCGGCCTGGAAATTGACGCACTCGGCGGTGCCCCCGGAGTCGAGTCGGCGAGATTCGGCGGCGTCGACACCACCTATCCCGAGAAATTCGCGCTCATCTACGACCGGCTGCGCGCCGTCGGCCGGCGCGACAGCACCGCGCGATTCGTCTGCGCGCTGGTCCTCGCGACGTCACACGAAACCCTCTTCGAGCATCGCGGAACCGTCGGAGGTCGCATCGCGCCCGAACCGAGCGGCAACGGCGGCTTCGGCTACGACCCGATCTTCTTCTATCCGCCCTTCAACCAGACCCTGGCCGAAGCCGGCGACCGCAAGGCGGGCGTGAGTCATCGCGGCGAGGCGTTTCGAGCGTTGAGAACCTTTCTCGTATCCCGCTGATAAGACAGCCGCGGGTTCAGAACAACGACGCCTGCGGCTCCGTACGCCAGCGCCGCTCGTGATCGATCAGCCAGGTCTTCCGCTCGAGTCCGCCGCCGTAACCGGTGAGCGAGCCCGACGCGCCGATGACGCGATGGCAGGGCACGATGATCGCCACCGGATTCGCGCCGTTGGCGGCGCCGACCGCGCGGGAGGCGCCGGCATCGCCGATGGACTTCGCGATGGCGCCGTAGCTGATGGTCGAGCCCGCCGGAATCGTGAGCAGTTCCGACCAGACCCGGCGCTCGAATCCGCCGCCGCGCATGTCGAGCGGCAGGTCGCCGATGTCGGCCCGTGCGCCGGAGAAATAGGCGGCGAGCCAGGCGCGCGTGCGTGCGATGATCGTGACTTCCTGATCGACGAAGACGTGAGGCGGGAACCAGCGCTGCAGGCGGGCGTCCAGACGCGTCAGCCGCTCTTCGCCGCGCGCGCGGCCGTTCACTGTGGTGAACTCGAGCGCGCACAGGCCGTCTTCCGACGCCAGCGCCAGCATGTCGCCGATCGGCGTGGGCAGGACGGTGCGAAACAGCTGCATGGGATCTGTCGGCACATTCAACGCCGAACTCGCCAGGCTCGCAGAGCAGATGCTGTCTGCGGACTCTGTGTTAATCGTGGTCTACGGCCTCTTGACGAGATGGCCGACGATTGCCGCCTGTTTGTCGACCAGCTGGCCGATCCCGAGGTCCGCGAGGTCGAGCAGCGACATCAGCCCGTCGCGTCCGAACGGCATCGCTTCAGCGGTGCCCTGCACCTCGACGAACCGTCCGTCGCCGGTCTTGACGATGTTCATGTCCACGTCGGCGCGGCTGTCATCGTCGTAGGCGAGATCGAGCAGCGGTTCGCCGTCGACGATGCCGACGCTGGTGGCGGCGACGTAGTCGACCAGCGGAATCGTGCGTAGGACGTCGCGTTCCCGCAGCTTTTCCAGCGCCAGCGCCAGGGCGACGAAGGCGCCGGTGATCGATGCGGTGCGTGTGCCGCCGTCGGCCTGAATCACGTCGCAGTCAATCCACACCGTGCGCTCGCCGAGCGCCTGCATGTTGGTCACCGCGCGAAGCGAGCGGCCGATCAGCCGCTGGATCTCCTGGGTGCGGCCGCCGACCTTCCCGGACGCCGCCTCGCGCTGCATGCGCGTGCTGGTCGCGCGCGGCAGCATGCCGTACTCCGCCGTGACCCAGCCCTTGCCCTGGTTGCGGAGAAACGGCGGCACGCGATCTTCGACGCTGGCCGTGCAGATCACTTTGGTGTTGCCCGCGGCAATCAACACCGAACCTTCCGCGTGTATGAGGTAGTGCGGCGTGATGGTGGTGTCGCGCAGCTGGTTCGCCGGTCGATGATCAGATCGCATGTCCGCTAGTCTACTGGACCCACGCCGGATTTTTCGGAAGCGGCCGGCGCAGGTCGACGTGGCCGGCCAGCGTTTCGACTTCCTTGCCGTCCACCAGCACCTGCACGGCGGTCACGACCGGCAGATTCTCGGTCAGCGCGTGCACGAGCGTGTACACGGTCAGCAACTCGTCGATGGTGCCGCCGGGGTGAGCGGTCGCGACCTCGCGGCTGAGATCGACGTAGGCTTCGCCGTGCTCCGTGATGAACACCGCTCGCAGGGTGGTGCCGGCAGGAATCGCCGAGACCAGCGGCGCGGCGACCGGCGCAATCTGGGCGGCGATGATCTCGCGCGCCTGCTCGACGGCGTTGTCGCCGTAGGGGACGTCGCGTTCGACGCTGGTCAGTCGTGTGCCGTCTTCGCCGACATAGAACAGGTGCGCCTTGATCTTCCGGCCCGGCGCCGCCGGCACGCTGACCGGCGGGATCGCCGCGGTCCGTCTGACGTTGGCATTCGTGGTCATCCGCGGCAGCGTGATGAACATCGCGTAGGCGAGCACGGCCGTGGCGACCATGACGATGGCGATGGCCAGCGATCGAGGCGACATCAGCGTCCGCCTCCAGCCGCGACCGCATCGCGGTACTTCACGATCGCGTCGTACAACGCCTGCACGAGCGTGTTCTGGAACGCGTCGCCGGCGAGCAGCTTTTCCTGATCCGGGTTCGTCAGGTAGCCCATCTCGATCAGGACGGCCGGCATGTTCGCCGATTCGAGGACGCGCAGCGGCGCGTGGTCGACCGGCCGCGCCGACAGCGGCACGCGCTCGTGGAGCTGCTGTTCGAGGAGGCCCGCGAAGGTCGGTGGACTGGTCGAGATGGCGCGTCTGGGCGAAGTCCCAGAGCACGAGCTCGATGTCGCGCGATCCACCGCCGAAGGCCGGCAGGCGTTCGACGCCGCCGGCGATTGCCGCCTGGGCCGTACTCTGGTCGAATTCGGCGCAGAAGATGGTGACGCCGCTGGTCGAAGCCCGGAGCGACGCACCCGCGTGCAGGCTGATGAACAGATCGGCCTTGTTGTTGTTGGCGATCGCGGCGCGATCGTCGATCGGCACCTTGCGATCGTCTTCGCGGGTCATCAGGACGCGGATGCCGAGCCGTGCCTCGATGGCGGCTTTGGCGCGGCGCGCGACCGCGAGCGTCAGGTCCTTTTCCTTGACGCCCGACGCCCCATGAACGCCGTCGTCGTCGCCGCCGTGGCCGGGATCGATCGCGATCGTCCGGATGCCAAACACCGGCTGGCCGAGCGCCGGCGGAACGTCAGGCGCCGGTTGCGGCGGCGGGGGCTGTGCCGGAGGGGTCGTTCCAGGCGTCGCGATCGGTGGCGCGGTGTCGGTCTGGGCCGGCACCACGTCGATCACGATTCGCATCGTGGCGTCCACCGGCTGGCTGGCGGAGCGGAAGCTGCCGAAACGTGGACCGAGATCGACGGCGACTGTGGTCTGGTCAACGAGACGAACGCCGGTCACCAGGCTCTGCGCCGGCGCGGTCAGCAGCGGGTTGGCGGCGTCGAGCGCGTCGGCGTCGAACTTGATCGTCAGGTGATCGCCGTCCTGCGTGACGGTGCCCAGCGAACGCGGCGTGGCGTCGATGGTCAGGCGGCCCGATGCGCCGAGCGGATCGTAGCGAACGGTGATGCGCGGCACACGCAGGTCGCCGATGATCAGCAGCCGCGACGGTTTCCGGAGATCGAGTGTGCACGTCGTAGATCAGCGCGAGCGCGCGGCTGATGAACTCTTCCGGCACGAGCCACCGTCGTCCGGCGCCGCGGGTTGGCGCGGCGGCAGCGAGACCAGCCGCCCCGAGACCGACGCCAGCGCCTGTTCCGGCGTCAGGACGATCGTCTTGCCCTTGTAGGAGACGGTGATGGCGCCGAGCTTCGTCGCGGACCGTCAGCTGGAACGCGGCGGCGAGGTCGTCGAGGGAGACGATATTCCTGACCGGCGACGACCGTCACCGTCAGCGTTCGTCTTCCGTCTTTCGAGAGCAGCGTCAGCGGCGGCGGTGGCGCCGGACTGACTCGCCAGCCCGGCCGCCAACGTCACGAACAAGGCAAAGGTGGCGGTGGCGGTGAGGAGTGGAAGCGGACGAGCGTTCAATGGAAGATCTCGGGCTGCCGAGATCTTCCATTGTATCAGTCCGTCAATCGATCACGCGCCGCGTGGCGGCGACGCCGAGGATCAGGAAGACCAGGAACAACAGC
The DNA here is from genome assembly GCA_963711765.1 of uncultured Acidobacteriota bacterium. Taxonomy (GTDB): domain Bacteria; phylum Acidobacteriota; class Vicinamibacteria; order Vicinamibacterales; family CAVVIG01; genus CAVQFC01. Next base: position 387,206 of record CAVQFC010000004.1, read on the forward strand.
AGGAACAACCCCGCCAGCATCTTGGCAATGGCGATCGATGCGCCCGCGATCGTGGTGAACCCGAGCAGGGCCGCCACCAGACCAATAACGAGAAACACGACAGCCATCTGCAACATGACGTCAACCTCCACGTCCCGCTACTGCCAAACCCATGCCGAGTCATGGATGAGGCAGCGCGAGGACGCGGGGAACTATCGAACGTCTGCGTGGTAAGTGATGGTGTCGCCGGCGCGGATGTTCAAATCGACGGAGATCGGCGTCCGGCCCGCCATGCGCAGCTCGAGCTGGTGGGTCCCGGCTTCGAGCGTGAGCCGTTGAGAAGAGCCGCTGAAGTCAGACGCCAGCCCGACGTAGTAGCCGTCCGCGAAGACCTGAGCATCAGGCGGCGCACCGACGATGTGCACGGCGCCCAACGCGCCCGATGAGGGAGGCGGTCCGCCTGCCGAACCGGCGGGCGCGCCGGACACAGCGTACCCGCTCGACGCTGGCGGTGCGGGGGTCGCGACGTAACCTGCCGCCGGCGCCGCATAGCCATAACCATAGGCCGCGTACGGGTAGTAGGGATAGGCATAGCCATACGGATAGCCATAGCCGTACGGGTAGCCGTAGTACCCGTAGTAGCCCGCTCCGTAGTATGGGTAGCCGCCGTAGAAGCCGATGCCGAACGAGAAGCTCGCGCCGTAGCAGCAGCCGTAGCCATAACCGTGGCCATAACCGTAGTACGGGTAGTAGCCGCGATATCCGTAGTAGCCGCCCGGGTAGTGGCCGCCGCCCGGATAACCGGGATAGCCCGGATGCCCGACAACGACGGCGCCGTTGGTCCGGGGCGCGGCGTGACCGACGGCCACGCCGCCGCCTCCGCCGCCGCCGTGGCTTCCACCGCCGCCACCTCCACCGTGCCCGCCTCGCGACTGCGCCCACGATGCGCCGGACAGCGCGAACGTGCACGCGACAAGAACGATGACGACCTTGAGCGATTTCGGGTAATTCATGGCGGACCTGGCGACTGAGGCGGCGAAGCTGGCGTCCTCATTCTAGCGCAGAAATGCCGCCAGGGAAGAGGGTCACAGCGGGTAATAGCGGACCAGCCATTCCGCGACGCAGGCCGGTTTGTCACCGTGCTCCCGCTCGACGGTGGCCAGCCAGGTCACCTGAACCCCGCCGCCCTTGACGTCGGCCACCGCGGCCGGAACGACTCGCGCCCGGACCCGCGACCCGGACGGCACCGGCGACACGAACCGGACCTTGTTCAGGCCGTAGTTGATGGCCATCCGCAGGCCGGTGAACTGGACCGCGTCGCGCATCAGCGTGCTGACCAGCGACAACGTCAGGAAGCCGTGCGCGATGGTCGACTTGAACGGCGACTCGGCCGCCGCGCGATCGGCGTCGACGTGAATCCACTGATGATCGCCGGTCGCGTCCGCGAACTGATCGATTCGCGCCTGGGCGATCTCCAGCCAGTCGCTGACCGCGATTTCCTCGCCGACCCGGTCCCGCAGCGTGCGCACGTCGATCGTAAGGGCCATGCGTCAGGCGCCTGCCGGCTCGCTGTAGAAGCCGCGTCCTTCGGCGACCAGCCGCTCGAGCAGCGGCGCCGGCTCCCAGTAGTCGCCGAACCGCGCCCGGTATTCGTTGACGCGCGACAGCACGGTCGCCAGCCCGATCGTTTCCGCGTAGAACATCGGGCCGCCGCGATAGCGCGGGAAGCCGAAGCCGTAGCAATAGATGACGTCGATGTCACCGGCGCGCGTCGCGTAGTGCTCCTCGAGCACGCGCGCGCCTTCGTTGGCAAGCGCAGTGGTGATTCGCGCGACGATTTCCTCGTCCGACGACCGGACGCCGCGCGATGCCGCGCCGTTTGGCCTCTTCCTGCGCCAGCTGGTCGATCAGCGGATCCGGCGTGCGATTGCGTCCGCCGGGGCCGTCGTAGCGGTACCAGCCCGCGCCGGTCTTCTGACCGTAGCGTCCCATCTCGTAGAGGCGATCGGGGATCGCCGACTGCGGTCCTTCCGCGCGCGACTTGCCGAGCGACGCCAGGTACTGGCGGATGCGCGCGCCGACGTCGATGCCGGCGATGTCCTGCATCCCGAACGGACCGACCGGCAGACCGAAATCGATCAGCACCCGATCGATCTGCGGCACGCTGGCGCCTTCCTCGAGCAGCAGGTACGCCTCGCGCATGTAGTAGGCGAGCATGCGGTTGGCGACGAAGCCGAAGCAGTTGCCGACCACCACGCCGATCTTGTTCAGGGTTCTGGCGAGCTTGAGCGAGGTCGCGATCACCTCCGCGCTGGTCTGCCTGCCGCGGACGATCTCCAGCAGCTTCATCACGTTCGCCGGGCTGAAGAAGTGATGCCCGATGACCTGCGGTCGGACGGCCGCTCGCCTGCGCGAACTCGTCGATGTCGAGCGTGGAGGAGTTGGTCGCCAGCACGCAGTCCGGCCGCGTCACGCGGCCGAGATCGGCGAAGGTCGCCTTCTTCAGGTCCATGTTCTCGAACACCGCTTCGACGACGATGTCCACTTCGTCGAAGCTGATCGTACGTCGTCGTCGGCGTGATCAGCGCCATCGTCTTCTCGACCTGCTCCGCCGTCATCTTGCCCTTCGACATCGTCACGTCGTAGTTCTTGCGGATCGTGGCCAGGCCGCGCTGCAACGACGCGTCGTCCACGTCCTTGAGCAGCACCGGGATGCCGGCGTTGGCGTAGGTCATCGCGATGCCGCCGCCCATCGTTCCCGCGCCGACGACCGCCGCGCGCGCGATCGGCTTGACCGGCGTGCCTTTCGGCACATCCGGCACCTTGGCGACCTCTCGCTCCGCGAAGAACAGATGGCGCAGCGACTTCGATTCGGTCGAGACCACGCAGTCGGCGAACAGCTCGCGCTCGCGGACCGAACCGGCGTCGAATGGATTGCGTAATCCCGCCTCGATGGCGTCGACGACGGCGTAGGGCGCCTTCAGTCCTCGCGCCGTCTTCGCCAGAGCCGCCCGGGTCGCCGCGCAGGCCTCGAGGCCGCGGGCCACCGCGTCGGCGCCGATGACGATCTCGCGGACTTTCCGGATTTCTCCGGCCGCCGCTCTGGCTTTGGCGAACACGATCGCGCCGTCCAGCAGATCGCCGTCGACGATGTGATCGACGATGCCCGCGCTCAACGCCTGCGGCGCCGCTGACGGCTTGCCGCCCGTGCACATCGTCAGCGCCATCTCCGCGCCGCAGAGTCGAGGCAGTCGCTGCGTGCCGCCCGCGCCCGGAATGATGCCGAGCAGCACTTCCGGCTGTCCGACCTTGGCGTCGCGGACCGCGACTCGATAGTGGCAGGCCTGCGCGACTTCGAGTCCGCCGCCGAGCGCGTTGCCGTGAATGGCGGCGACCAGCGGCTTGGTCGCGTCCTCGATCCGCCTGAGCAGCGCGTGCGTTCCCGCCGAGCGCGCCATCGAATCGTCCGGCGTCTTCAGCAGTTCGAACGCCTTGATGTCGGCGCCGGCGATGAAGGTGTTGCCGGCGCCGATCAGCACGATCGCGACCGCGGACGGATCGGCCACGCCCTTTGTGACGGCGTCTTCGATTTGTCCCCATACCTCCGGCGCGAGCGCATTCACCGGCGGGTTGTCGATGGTCAGGACGGCGACGCCGTCTTTTACTTCGTAGTGGACGAGTTCCGCCATGTCAGCTCCGTGAGGGTGAGTAGTGTTCCGTCGGGTTACGGCTCGAGCGCACCGCGCGGCGCGTCGACGACGATGCAGGTCGTCGTGCCGTGCGCGTAGAGCTTGCCGTTCTGGTCGTGAATGCGGCCTTCGGAGGTCGCCGTGCGTCCACCGAGATGAACGACGTGCGCCTCGCACCGAAGCGGTCCGGCCGCGATCGTCAACGGGCGCGTGAGGTTGATCTTCAGCTCCAGCGTGGTGAAACGTCTGCCGGCCGGCATCATCGTGTTGATGCAGCAGCCGAGCGCCGAGTCGAGCAGGGACGCGGCGAAGCCGCCGTGCGCGACGCCCTGTCCATTGTAGTGTTCAGGCCGCACCGTGGTCGTGAACACGACGCGGCCGGCTTCCGCCTCCGACAGTCGAAAGCCGAGCAGAGCGACGAACGGTGGCGGCTCGACTTCGCCGGCGATCATCTTCTGGAAGTACTCGAGGCCGCTGAGCCTCTGGCGAATCTCTGTCATCAGACCTTACGCCGTGTTCTTCGCGCAGGACGCGATAGAGAATCTTGCCGACCGCGCTCATCGGCAGCGTCTCCCGGATTTCGACGCTGCGCGGCACCTTGTACTCGGTCAGCCCGCTCCGGCAGTAGGCGACGAGCTCGTCAGCCGAAACAGTCGCGCCGGGCTTGAGCGCGACGCAGGCTTTCACCGTCTCGCCGTGGTAGGCGTCCGGGACGCCGATCGCCGCCGCGAGGCGGATCGCCGGGTGCTGGTAGAGGACGGCTTCGATCTCCGACGGGTACACGTTGTATCCGTCCACGATGATCATGTCCTTCTTTCGCTGGACGATCGAGGTGAAGCCGTCGGCGTCGATGACCGCGATGTCGCCGGTGTGAAACCAGATCCGGCCGTCCGCGTCGGCACGCAGCGCCTGGGCGGTTTCGTCCGGCTTGTTCCAATAGCCCAGCATCACCTGCGGTCCCGCGATGCACAGCTCGCCGGCTTCGCCGAGCCGCAGCTCGCGCTCTCCTGTCTCGACGTCCACGATCTTCAGATCGGTGTCCGGCATCGGCAGGCCGACCGTCCCGAGCTTGCGCAAGCCAAGCTGCGACGTCGAGTGCGTCACCGGCGACGTCTCCGAGAGGCCGTAGCCTTCGGTCAACGGCCGGCCGATCCGGCGCTCGAAATCCATCGAGCACTTCGACCGGGCACGGCGCGCCGCCGCTGTTGAAGTGGCGGACCCGATCGAGCGCGAATTCGCCGACCCTCGGGTGGTTCAGCAGCGACACGAAGAGCGTCGGCACGGCGGGGAAGTAGGTCGGACGAAACTCCAGGATCGATGTCAGCACCTGGTCCGGATCGTACTTGGGATGGATGATCTGCCGCGCATTCGATCCAGATCGCCGTCATCATGCACACGGAGAAGGCGTAGATGTGGAAGTACGGAATCACGACCAGGTAGCGCTCTTCGCCGCCGAGCACGTAACGCGGATTGGTCCAGCTCGACGCCTGCACCACGTTCGCGAAGATGTTGCCGTGGGTCAGCATCGCCCCCTTCGGCGTGCCGGTCGTTCCGCCGGTGTATTGCAGTACCGCCAGATCGTCGCGGGCGATTTGCGGCGACGCGATCGGTCCTCGCCCCGCCGGCGGCGACAACAAATCGCGGAGACGAAGCGTGCCCTCGGTGACTTCGGGAGGCGTGCCCGCCGCCGAGTACTCGGCGACCGACGTCACGATGACCTGTTCGATGGCGGTCGCGGGTCGGATGCCGGCGACGAGCGGCGCGAGGGCGTCCAGCGTGATGATCGCGCGGATGCCGGAGTCCGCCGCCACGATGGCGGCCTCGCGCGGCGTGTAGCTCGGATTCACGTTCACGACCACCGCGCCGAGTCTCAGGATGCCGAACGTTGCGACGATGTACTGCGGGCAGTTCGGCAGCATGATGCCGACGCGATCGCCTTTGGCGATGCCAAGTTCCGCGAGCGCGACCGCCAGCGCGTCGGATTGTCGTTTGAGGTCGCCAAACGTCAGCTCAGCGCCGAGAAAATGGGTCGCGGTGCCGTCGGGACGATGCACCGCTGCGATCGCGAGGATGTCGCCGAGCGGGCGCGACGGGTAGGTCAGGTGCGGCGGCACCCAGTGGTCGTAGTGCCGCAGCCATGGGCGCGCCGCGTACGGAGAGGTCGAGGTCACGCGATCGTGCGCCCGCCGTCCACGACGATCGTCTGGCCCGTGATGTAGTTCGACGCGTCCGCGGCCAGAAACACCGCGACGCCCTTCAGCTCGCCGGCCTCACCGACCCGCGGAATCGGCGACGACGCCTTGATCGCCGGCTCGGTCATCACGATGGCGCCGTCGGCGAGGCGCGAATGAAAAAAGCCAGGTGCGATCGCGTTGACGCGGATACCCTGCCGTCCCCACGATGCCGCCAGCTCTCTCGTCAGTCCCATCAGGCCGGCCTTGGTGGCGGCGTAGGCCGCGTAGTGCGGACCGTTGACCATCGAGTGCAGCCCGGCAATCGAGGCGACGTTGATGATCCGCCCCCAGCCGCGCGGCAGCATGTCGCGCGCAGCCGCCTGCGAGAACAGAAAGGCGCCGGTCAGGTTGACGTCCACCACTCGCTGCCATTTGTCGAGCGGCATCGCTTCGGGTTCAGCCGCCCACGTGATTCCGGCGTTGTTGACCAGGATGTCCACCTTGCCGAACGCCGCGATGGTGGCATCGACGACCGCCTGGACGTCGGCGGCCCTGGCGACGTCGCACAACGCGCCTTCGACGCGGAATCCGCGCGCATCGCATCTCGACCACCGTCGGCGTCAGCCATTCCTGGCGTCGCGCGCAGAGCATGAGCGCGGCGCCGGCTTCGGCGAGACCTTCGGCCATCTCCTGTCCGAGGCCGCGCGATCCTCCGGTGACAATCGCCACGCGTCCGCGCAGATCGAACAATTCGCTGATGGTCGGCACGTCGTCAGGCTTATACTTCTCAGCCGCCGGACTGTCAACCACGCGCGAGAGCGATTGCGATGACGATGCCCACGATGCCTGCCCAGTCGCCGACCCGAGGCGGTCGGTTTCTCACCTCGAACGCTGCCGCCGCTGATGTCTTCGTGCGCGAGGATCTGTCGGACGAGCAACGGTTGTTCGGACAGACCGCCGCGGAATTCATGACGAAGGAAGTGCTGCCTGTCGTCGAGCGCCTCTACGGCCACGACTGGGTGCTGACCCGCGAGCTCCTCAAGAAGGCGAGCGAGCTCGATCTGCTGCGGCTCGAGATTCCTCCCGAGTACGGCGGGCTGGGGCTCGATCTGATCAGCGCCTCATACGTCGGCGAACAGATCGCGGTGAGCCCGTCGTTTGCGGGGTCGCTCGGCTCGCACACCTCGATCGGGACGCTGCCGCTGGTGCATTTCGGTAACGACGAGCAGAAGGCCCGCTACCTGCCTCGGCTTGCGGCTGGAGACCTCATTGGCGCCTACGCGCTGACCGAACCGCAGTCCGGATCCGATGCGCTGGCCGCGCGCACCGCAGCGACGCTGACCGCGGACGGCCGTCATTACGAGCTGAACGGTCAGAAGATGTGGATCACCAACGGCGGCTTCGCCGACCTGTTCACGATCTTCGCGAAGGTTGACGGCGACAAGTTCACCGCCTTCCTGGTCGAACGCGGTATGGGCGTGGTCAGTGGACGCGACGAGATCAAGCTCGGTCTCGACGGCTCGTCAACCACCGCGCTGATGCTCGACAACGTGAAGGTGCCGGTCGAGAACGTGCTCGGCCCGATCGGTCAAGGCCACAAGGTCGCGTTCAACGTCCTGAATTTCGGCCGCGTGAAGCTCGGCGCCCGAAACATGTCCGGCGTCCGCTCGGCGCTGAATCACTCGGTGAAGTACGCGAAAGAGCGTCGTCAGTTCGGCCGGGCCATCGCCGAGTTCGGGTTGATCAAACAGAAGCTCGCCGGCATGGCGATCCGCGCCTTCGTCGGCGACGCGATGTCGTACCGGACGCTGGGCGACGTCGATCGCCAGATCGAGCTCGGCGGCCGCGCCGACGGCGCCGCTGTGATGAAGACGATCGAAGGGTTCTCGGTCGAGTGCTCGATCAACAAGGTGTGGACGAGTGAAGCGCTGGCGTGGGCGGTGGACGAAGGGATCCAGGTGTTCGGCGGCAATGGCTACTCGCGCGAGTTCCCGCTCGAACGGATGTACCGCGACGCGCGCATCACCCGGATTTACGAGGGCACCAACGAGATCAACCGGATGCTCGTGCCGACGCGGTTGCTGAAGTTGTCGCCCGAGTCGTTCACGCCGGAAGAGACGCGTCGGGCGCTCGACGCATCCGCCACGGAATCGTCGAGCGCGTCGCCAGGCCAGACCGGCGCCGGTGATCTTCGACAGGAACGTGAGTACGTCGCGCGGTTGAAGCAGCTCTCAATCACGCTGCTCGGGAGCGCCGCCGCCGTCTGCGGCGAAGGCCTCAAGGACGACCAGGAAGTGCTGGCGCAGATTGCGGACGTGATCATCGAGGCCTACGCGGTCGAGAGCGCGATCGTCCGCGCCGAGAAGATCGCGTCACGTGCGGATAGCCGGGCCGGAACCGCAACCGACATCGCACGTGTCTACACTAACGACGCCGCGGACCGCGTGGCCGCCGCGTCGCGCGCTGTCGTGGCGGCCCTGGCGACGCGGGGCGCCGAGCCGTCACTGGCCATCGGCGTGCAGCGGCTCGCCGCCTACGCCGGCATCGACGGAATCGCCGGCCGGCGCCGCATCGCGGCGGCGGTCATCGAGGCCGGAAGATATCCGCTCTGAGCGTTTCACTCGAATGCAGCCTCCCGCGATTGGTCCACCCGCACGCGGAGCGCCGAGGACGTTACTGCGTCGATGTCTTGCGCGCGGGCGCTGCCGGCGGCTCGGCGACGCACGAGAAATTCGCCGCCTCGTCGGTGCTGCCGGCACCTTTCCAGCGCGCGACCTGGGGATAGAGGCAGAGCGGCCGCGTCCGATCGACCCGGCCGTTGGTGCTGTGTGAGGCAATCAGCTTGTCCGGAGCGGCGCCTTTTTCAACCCACTGCTCGAGCGCCGTCAGGTGGTCGAACTGATTCGGCCCCGGACCGCCGGCGCAGTGTCCCATGCCGGGCGCCGTGAAGAAGCGGTAGAACTCGCGCGTCTTGTCGAGCCCGCCCATCGTCTTCGTCACGGCTTCGTAGTACGCCACCGTGTCCTGCGGCGGCACCACCGGGTCTGACCAGCCGGTGTACATCAGGAGTTTGCCGCCGCGCTTCTTGAACGGCGTCAGGTCCTTGTCCATCGCGACCATGAACGGCATTTTCTGCTCGGCGTAGGCGAGGTCGCGGTCGTAGTCGATGGTACGCGGATCCCAGTTCGGATCGTGAAACAGGAAGTACTTGAAGAAGCCGACGCGCATCGGCTCCTGCGGGTCGAGGATGTAGGCGCGCCAGCTTTCGCCGGCGGCATCGCCGAAACCTTCGCTGCCTTTCGGCCAGCCGGTGAAAATCTGCTCGCCGGTACGCGGGTTCCTGACGCCTTCGTACACCTTCTTCGCGGCCTCCACCTGCGCCGCACTCAGACACGCCGCATCGTCTGCCGCGCCGCTCTTGCACAGCAGCTTCGCGGGATCGTAGTGGCAGCGCCGCGGATCGTCGATGATGCCGTCTTTCACGCCGTCGAGCGGGTCGCACGCTTCGACCGTCGCCCTGGTGAGCAGCGCAAGTTTGCTTTGCGGCAGGATCGGTTTGCCGTCGGGCGTGTGGGTCGCGATCCACGAGTACATGAACGCGAAGGTCTGGCGGATGCGGTTGCTGGCCGGATCGCCGGCGACGATGCCGTCGTAATCGTCGGGGTAACGCTGCGCCTCGGAGAGCGCCTGGTGGCCGCCTGACGAGCAGCCGACGAAGTAGGCGTGCTCGGCGAACCGGCCCTGCGCGTTCCTGACGATCAGCTTCGACGTCTCGGTCATCAGGTGAATCGAGCGGTACGCCCAGTCGTTGATTTTTTCCGGATGGCCCTGACCGAACTTCATGTCGTCACCGGAGTGCCCGGTGTCGGTGCTGGCCACCGCGTAGCCGCGGCGTAGTCCACTCGCCATCGCCGGGTAGACGATCGCGCCAGAGTAGCCGCCGTTACCGACGCCCTCGAACTTTCCGTTCCAGGCGTCCAGCGGTGGAATCCAGACCTCGAACTTGATCTCGGAATCGGCGGTCGGCCGTGCGGTTGCCTCGACGCGACAAAACGCCGGCAGGGTGATTGTCGCGGACGGCCGCGGCGGCTGGCCGTTCGCGGGTTCAGGAACGCCGCGCGGCGTAAACGGACCCGCCGCCACCGCCTCGGCGGATCTGATGGTCACAGTGGGAATCGTCAGCGCAGCGAGGCTCGAGCACGCAGTTCCACCCGTCGCGGCAGGCGCCGGCGTCTGCGCCAGCAGCGGAAGCAGGGCAGCGGTCAAACCGGTGAATAGGCGACGGGTCATCAGACGCCTCCTGGCTGGCGAGATTATACGCGCCCGGTCGTCAACACAATCTTCCCGGTCACCTGGCGGTTGGCCATCAGCGTCAGCGCTTCCGCCGCTTGCGCGAGCGGGAAGGTGGCGGATACGTGCGGCCGCAGCTTGCCTTCGCTGTACCAGCGACCGAGATGCCGCATCGCGTCCGCGAAGCGCTCCGGCTCGCGGCGCGTGAAATCGCCCCAGAACACGCCGACGATCGAGCAGCCTTTGAGCAGCGTCAGGTTCAGCGGAATCCTGGGAATCTCTCCGGCGGCAAAACCGACCACGAGCAGGCGGCCGCGCCAGGCGATCGATCGCAGCGCCAGCTCCGTGTAGGGGCCGCCGACCGGATCGTAGACGACGTCGGGTCCGCGGCCGTCGGTGTGCGTCTTGATCTGCTCGCGCAGGTCGTCGCGTCGCGTAGTTGATGGTGGCGTCAGCGCCGTGATCGCGGCAGACCGCGAGTTTCTCGTCGGTGGACGCGCAGGCGATCACGCGGGCGCCGAGCGCCTTGCCGATTTCGATGGCGGCGATGCCGACGCCGCCGGCGGCGCCGAGCACCAGCAGCGTCTCGCCGGCCTGCAGCGCGCCGCGATCGCGCAGCGCATGATCCGATGTGGCGTAGGTCAGCCCGAACGCTGCCGCGGTCACGAAGTCCATGCCGGACGGAATCGGCAGCAGACGTCGCGCCTCGGTCGTCACTTCTTCCGCGAATCCGCCATAGGTCGTGATCGCGAGCACGTGATCGCCGGGTGCGATTCCGGTCACGCCGTCACCGACGGAACTGACGACGCCCGCGACCTCGCTTCCCGGCGAGAAGGGCAACGGCGGTTTGACCTGATATTTGTTCTGGATGATCAGGACGTCCGGGAAGTTGACACTGGCGGCCCGCACCGCAATCACGGCTTCGCCGGGGCCGGCCGTCGCGGCCGGAACATCCTCGATGACGAGCGATTCAGGAGGCCCGTAGGTCTTGCAGAGAACAGCTTTCACGAAAGGCTCCGTTCGGCGCCGCGTTTTACGACGCGGGCTCTCCCGCGGTGACCGGAATGCACTGACCAGAAATATTGCGCGCGAGGTCGCTGCACAGGAACGCCGCCAGCGAGGCGATATCGTCGGCGGTGGACATCCGCCGCAGCGGGGCGCGCTCGACGAACGACTGGCGCACCTGCTCGACGTCCAGCCCGCGCACGTCGGCCTGACCCTGGATCATGCGATCGATGCGCTCGCCGGCGACCGCGCCGGGCGCGATCGCGTTGACGGTGATGTTGTGGCGTCCCAGTTCGAGCGCGAGCCCGTAGGTCATGCCGATCTGCCCTGCCTTCGCGGAACAGTAGCCGACCCGATAGGCGAGGCCGCGGCGGCCGGCCATCGACGCGATGTTGACGATCGCCCCGCGCCCCGCGGCGATCATCGCTGGCACCGCGAACCGTGAGCAGAGGTAGGCGCTCGTCAGGCACGAGTTGAGGGTGTAGAACCACTCGTCGGTCGAGTAGTCCTGAACCGGCCGGGTCGGGCCGCCGTCGCCGGCGTTGTTCACGAGCGTGTCGAGCCGGCCGTAGGCGCGTGTCGCGGCGTCCACGATCGCTTTCGCGCCGGCCTCGGTGGCCGCGTCCCCGGCGATCGCGACCGCGTCGCCGCCGGCGCTGCGAATCAACGCAACCGTCTCGGCGAGAAGGGTCCCGGTTCGCGCGGCGCAGACCACCTGCGCGCCTTCGTGCGCGAACAGCTGGCCCATCACGCGGCCGATGCCCTTGCTGGCGCCAGTCACGATCGCTACTCGTCCATCCAGCAGTCCCACTGGTCCTCCCGCAGCGAATATCAATGACCGGGCGCGATTCGGATGACGCCGGCCCGGCGCAACTCGTCGATCGCCTGGTCGGTCATTCCGAGACGCTCCCTGAGCACCGCGGCGGTGTGTTGACCGAGCAGCGGCGCCGGTGCGCTGACGCGTCCGGGCGTTTCCGACAGCCGAACCGACGGCCCCACCATCTTCACCGTCCCCGCCACCGGATGCGCGCAGTCCACGAGCACCCCGCGCGCTTTCACCTGGGGATGCGCGACGACCTGGTCGAGCGTGTTGATGGCGCCCATCGGGATGCCCGCCGGCAGAAGAATCGCCTCCCATTCTTCGTAGGTGCGGGTCGTGAAGACCGATTGCAGCAGCTCGACGAGCGACGCGCGGTTGGCGTTGCGCGCGGCATTGTTGACGAAGCGGGGATCGTCGGCGGCGTCGGCAAGGCCGAGCAGCGGACAGCAGGTCCGCCACAGTTTGTCGCTGCCGATCCCGATGGCGATGTCGCGCGTCCGCGTGCGAAACGTCTGGTAGGGCAGCAGCGCCGCATACGCGGTGCCCATCGGCACGGGAACGATGCCGTCGGCCACGAACGCGCCGATCATCGTCGTCATGATCCCGAGTTGTCCTTCGAGCATCGACACGTCGACGAACTGGCCGCGTCCCGTCGTCTGGCGCGCGTGGAGCGCGGTCAGGATTCCGAATGCGGCGTACATCCCCGCGGTGATGTCGGCAATCGACACCCCGGCGCGCAGACCGCGGCCGCCCGGCTCGCCGGTCATGCTCATCATTCCGCTCTCCGCCTGGACGACGAGATCGAGTGCGGCGCGGTCGCGGTACGGTCCGTCCTGTCCGAAACCCGAGATCGAACAGTAGATGATTTCGGGCCGGCGCTCCCGCGCGCGCGCGTAATCGATCCCGAGCCTGGCGACGGCGCCGACCCGCAGATTCTCGAGCACCACGTCCGCGCCCTCGACCAGCCGGAAAAACAACTCACGGCCTTCCGGCCGCTTGAGATCGATCGCGACGCTGCGCTTGTTGCGATTCAGATTCACGAAATACGCGGTTTCGTCGCCGTAGAACGGCGGTCCCCACGCGCGGGTGATGTCACCGTCGATCGGTTCGATCTTGATGACGTCGGCGCCGTAATCGCCGAGCATGGTGGACGCGAAGGGACCGGCCAGCGCATGCGACAGGTCGAGCACCACGACGTCGCTGAGAGCCGTGGCGTCGGTCACTGTTCGACGGCCGCAAAGAGCGATTGCTGATCGATCGGCTTGGACAGATAGCCGTCCATTCCGGCCTCGAGGCAGCGGTCCCGATCGCCGGTCATGGCGTGGGCGGTCATCGCGACGATCCGGACATGGCGTCCACTCTCGCGCTCCCACGCCCGGATCGCGGCGGTCGCTTCGATGCCGTCCATCTCGGGCATCTGCACGTCCATCAGGACGAGATCGAAAGGCCCTTGCCGCACCGCGGCCACCGCCTCGCGTCCGTTGCTGACGACGGTGACCTGGTGTCCGCGTTTGGTCAGCAGTCCCGCCGCGACCCGCTGGTTGACGATGTTGTCTTCGGCGACCAGCACGCGGCAGCCGCACGACAACGGCGACGGGGACGGCGCGACGCCGCGCACATCGCCGCTCGCGTCCGCCCGGGCCACACCGAACGACAGGATGAGGTGAAAGGTACTGCCCGCGCCCAGATCGCTCTCGGCCCAGATCAGGCCGCGCATCAGTTCGACCAGCGTCGCCGAGATCGCGAGGCCCAGGCCGGTGCCGCCGAAGCGCCTGGTCGTCGAGCCGTCCACCTGTCGGAACGGATCGAAGATGGCGGTCAGCTGGTGCGGCGGAATCCCGATCCCGGTATCGGTGATCCGGATGTGGAGCGTCGTCGTAAACGGTCCGCGGCCTTCGATCGCGACGGTCATCGTCACCGCGCCGTGCGCGGTGAACTTGATGGCGTTGGACAGGAGGTTGTTCAATACCTGCTTGACCCGCACCGGATCGCCGACGATCAGCGCCGGCAGGTCGGCGGCAACGTCGAACGAGAATCCGATCCCTTGCTCGCGCGCACGCATGGCGTGCGGCTTGGCCACGTCGGCGATGGCGTCGCGCAAGGAGAATGGCACCTGCTCCAGCTCGATCCGGCGCGACTCGATTTTCGAGAAGTCGAGGATGTCGTTGACCACGACCAGCAGGGAGTCCGCCTGGCTGCGGATGGTCTCGAGGTAGTCGGTCTGCTGCGGCGTCAGCGCGGTGTCGAGCGCCAGCGCCGCCATGCCGATGATGCCGTTCATCGGCGTGCGGATTTCGTGGCTCATGTTGGCGAGGAACTCGCCCTTGGCCTGGTTCGCCGATTCGGCCAGTTCCTTGGCGCGGGCCAACTCGGTCTCGGCGAATTTGCGCGGCGTGCAGTCGCGGTAAATCGAGACGAATCCGACCGGCTGTCCATTGGCGTCGCGTTCGAGCGAGATCGACTGCTCGATGAATTGCGCCGGCGACAGTGGCCACTCCCACGCCTTGATCGGCTGGGCGGTGGTGAAGACGCGGTTGAATTTCTCGAACGTCTCCGCCTGGCGCGCCGGATCCTGCCAGACCCGGAAATTCTGGCCGATGATCCGTGCCCGGGCCAATCCGAACATCCGGCAGAACGCGTCGTTGACGAACAGGTAGGTACCGCGAAGATCGACCAGTGAACAGCCGTCTTCGATCTGGTTGAGGATGCCGCGGTAGCGTGCCGACTGGCGAAACGCCGCTTCCGCCCGTGCGTCGGGCGTGACCGCGCGCACCACGGTGGTGATCACCGCGGCGCCGTCGCGATCCTCGATCGACGAGTAGAACTCGGCGCGGAATTCCTGGCCGTCGCGACGCAGCGCCGTCACCTCCATGCGCTGGATGCGGCGGGTCGGGGCGGCGAGAAAACTGGCGATGGTCTGGTCGTGACGCTCGCGGTTGCGCTCCGGCATCAGCTCGTGGCTGCGGCGGCCGATCGCCTGCGCGGCGGTCCATCCGAACAGGCGCTCGGACTCGTCGCTCCATTCGGTGATCCGACCGTGGGCGTCCTGCTCGATGAAACCTTCGACGAATCCGTCGAGCGGCTTGCCGTTCATCGCCGCGAGTGTATGCCGAAACCGGCGAAGGCTGGTAGAGTGACGGCATGCCAGATGCGGTCATCGTCTCCACCGCGCGGACGCCGTTGTGCAAGAGTTGGAAGGGCGCGTTCAACATGACGCACGGCGCCACCCTCGGTGGTCACGCCCTGCGCCACGCGATCGACCGCGCCGGTCTCGATCCCGGTGCGATCGAGGACGTGATCATGGGTTGCGCGTATCCCGAGGGCGCGACCGGCCGCAACATCGCGCGCCAGGCCGCGATTCGCGCCGGCTGTCCGGTCACGACCGCCGGGATGACGGTGAACCGCTTCTGCTCGTCCGGCCTTCAGACCATCGCGCTGGCGTCACAGCGCGTCATCAGCGGTGAAGGCGAGATCTTCGCCGCCGGCGGCGTCGAGTCGATTTCGTGCGTGCAGAACCAGGCGAACTCGTACATGGCGACCGACGACTGGATCGTCGCGCACAAGCCCGAGCTGTATTGGCCGATGCTGCAGACGGCCGAATACGTGTCGAAGACCTACGGCATCGACCGCGAGCAGCAGGATCGCTACGGTGCGCGCAGCCAGCAGCGGGCCGCCGCGGCGCGCGACGCAGGCCGGTTCACCGACGAGATCGCGCCGATCACCGTGACCATGAATGTCGTGGACAAGGCGACGGGCGCCGAGTCGGAGAAAGAGGTCACGGTCGCCCAGGACGAAGGCATCCGCGCCGACACGACCTACGAAGGCGTCGCCAAAATCAAGCCCGCGATCGAGGGCGGCGTGATCGCCGCCGGCAACGCCAGCCAGTTTTCGGACGGCGCCGGGGTCTGCATCGTGATGAGCGAGAAGACCGCTGCCGCGCGCGGACTGCAGCCGCTCGGCCGCTTCCGCGGATTTGCCGTCGCTGGCTGCGAGCCGGCCGAAATGGGCATCGGCCCGGTGTTCGCGGTGCCGAAGCTGCTCGCGCAGACCGGCAAGAAGATTAGCGACATCGATCTCTGGGAACTGAACGAAGCGTTCGCGGTTCAAGTGATCTACTGCCGCGATCGGCTGGGCCTGCCCGACGATCGCCTCAACGTCAACGGCGGCGCGATCGCCGTCGGTCATCCCTACGGCATGAGCGGGCAGCGGCTGGTCGGGCACGCGCTGATCGAAGGAAAGCGCCGCGGCGCGAAACTCGTGGTCGTCACCATGTGCATCGGCGGCGGCATGGGCGCGGCCGGCATGTTCGAGGTCCTGTAAAACAGCTCGACGCACCCCGGTGCCGATCGGAGATCCGCCGCGGGCGACCGACGGTCATTCCGGCCGGGCCCTCCCGTTCGCCGCGTGGCAACGGCGCCCTCCGGCGCAAGGACTGACGACGACGGCGTCGGTCGGGGTTGGCCGATCTCCGGTGAGCCGACTGTTCGACCCCCGGGTTCGCCGACCGCCCGTGCGCGTACTCATCGCCGACGCCGCAGGCCACGCCTCCGGGACGCCGTTGGTGCGAACCCGATCACGCGGCTCACAGGTCGGCGCCCGACCGAAACGACCGTCCGCCGCCCGCGCAAGTAGTGCATTCGCCTGATTTGCGCGCCGTGCGGGCGTCGGACGGATCAGGTTCTGAATCCACTCCGCATCGTCGGCCGGTGTGGGTGGTGATCCCGCGTCCCTCGGCCCTCGCGTGCGCGAGCGACAGCCGTCACCCGCGTTGATCGGCGCTCCAAACCCGGCGCCGCCGATTCGCCACCAGCCTGCGAGTCATCCCGCGGCCCAACCGATTGTCAGATGTCGCCCGGATCACCGCAGGCGCCGGGCCCATCGAAAGCACTCCGCCGATCGACGCGGGTGACGCGCGAGTGGCCGGGGACGCGGAAGCACCACCCACACCGGACGGCGGCGTTCGGAACTGAAAGTATCGAGCGAGCGCCTACTTGATCGCGTAGCCGCCGTCCGGCAGGCGCTGGCGATGGGCGGTGTGGCAGCCCTGGCAGGTGGCGCCGATCGAGCGCGTCGCGGCGGCGACGGCCTCGTCGTTCTTGTTCTTCGCCGCCAGTCCCAGTTCTTCCGACGCTTTGCTGCCGGCGGCGGCGAACGCCATCGCGTCGGCGACGTTGCGCGGTTGCCAGAACGCTGACGTCTGTCCGAACAGCGCGCCGAACGAGGCCGCGTCCTTGGTGATGTTGTCGTAGTCCTTCGCCGTCGAGTGGCCACGCAGCGCGGCCTGCGCGGCGGCGATGTCCTTCATCGTTTTCACGTAGCTGTCCGGCGCGGCCTCGGTCGGCGGCGGTGCGGGGCTGACGGTGACCGGTACCTTCAACGTGCTGGTCCTGTCGCCGTCGCTGGCGCTCAGGTCGAGGACGTAGGCGCCCGGCGCGCTGAACGACACGCGCGTCGGTCCCGTCGCCGTGCTCGAGAACGTCACGGCGCCCGGTCCGCTCTCCTTCTTCCACTCGCTCTTGACCGCGCTGCCTCGCGGCAGCGCATCGTCTTCGACCTCGCCGTTGATCGTCGTGTCCTGACCGACTTCGGCGGTGACCGTCGCGGCCGCAGCGCTGACCTCGCCGCTCGCGCTCAGAATCGAGAGCATCGGCGCTCGATTGATGCAGCTGTCCTTCGGCGCCGCGGCGACGTCGAGTCCGCTCAGGGCGTGCTTCTCGTTGCTGGCGTCGAGCTCGTAGAGCGGATCGAGCGCCGTCGCGGTCGTGATTTCGGTGCGGCCCGCGAAGGTCACCTTCCATTGCAGCTTGCCGTCGAACTTGTTGTCCACCACCATGCTGCACGCGAAGCGGTGACGTCCTTTGAGGAAGCGAATCGGCTGGTTGCGATCGCCGGCGCCCGGCGTGAACAGGTTGGCGCTTCCGGCCGGGACGGTGACGTCCGCGGCATTCATGTTGAAGTAGCCGAACGACAGCGTGAACGAGCCGTCCTTGTTGCGGACGAAGCCGTCGTACTGCAGGTAGATTGGCCGACCGGATTGGGCCGAAACGCCGGCGCCGAACGTCCAGGCGCCGAGCGCCAGCACCGACGCGATCGCGCCGGTTGAAATGATTCGGGTCAGTCGCCGCATTCCCGCATCATAAGCCATCAGCGGGCGCTCTTTTTTGCCTGCAATGCCATCGCGAGGTTGGTACGCGCCTCCGTATTGGCCGGCTCAATCCGCAGGGCCTGCTGAAACTGCTGGATGGCCTCGTCGAGCTTGCCTTGCGAGCCGAGCGCGATGCCGAGGTTGTTGTGGACCTCGACCGCGTCCGGTTTCAATTGAAGGGCTCTGCGGAATTCGGCCACCGCTTCGGCGAGCTGTTGACGCTCGAGGTAGAGGCTGCCGAGATCGTAGTGCGCCGCTTCGTCGCCGGGATCCAGCCGCACCGCCTGGCCCAGATGATCGATCGCTTCGTCGGGACGTCCGGCCGAGGCGAGGACGTCGGCTAGGTTTCTGTGCACCTTTGCGGAGTTGGGGTCGATCGCCAGCGCTGCCTTGAAGGCGTCGATGGCGGCGTCGACGCGTCCGCCGTTGGCCAGCGCAATCCCGAGGTTGGTCTGGACATCCACCGACCCCGGCAGCGAGCGCAGCGCGATCTGAAAGTGTTCGATGGCCAGATCCGCCCGGCCGGCCTCGAGCAGGGCGTTCGCCAGGTTGTATTCGGCGTCGGGAAAATCAGGCTGCAGCGTCAGCGCACGTTGATACGTGGCGATCGCCTCGTCGGTGTGTCCGCCCGCCCGCAGCGCGGACGCCAGGTTGCTGTAGACCGGCGCGTAATCCGGCCGGAGCGCGATGGCGCGCTGATAGTGTGGAATCGCTTCCGCGACCCGTTGGTCCGCCTGAAGGGCGACGCCGAGATTGCTTTCCGTGATCGCCTTCATCGAATCCGCCGACAGTACCGGCCAGTTGGCGAACACCGCCGCGGTGGCGACGGCGGCGATCGTCCGCCACCCTCCGGGTACCGCACGCGCGCGCACGGCCGAAGGCAACGCGACCAGTCCGGCGGCGGCAAACACAATCAGGAACGGCGCCAGCGGGTAGCGATAGCGCGCGAACACGTAGAACAGCACGACGCTCGCGGCGTATCCCGCCATCATGGCGTAGAGCACCCACAGCCGCGACCGCATCGGCCAGGTCAGGACCACGCCGAACAGCGCCAGCGGAATCAGCACGCCGAAGTTGCCGAACGGCGCACCGAAACGCAGCGGCCACGACCATTCGGCATGCGATTCCTGACTCTCGGTGTCGAGCATCTCGGTGGCGTTGGCGATCAGTACGACTTTACGCGCCATCAGCCGCAGCCACTCGGCGGGTCGCGACGTCATGAACCCGATCGCGCGGTCGGTCCAGTAACTCGACACCTCGCCAGGCGTCAACGCTCGTCCCAGCGCATGTTCGGCAAGCTCGGTCGCGTCCTGACGCTCGTACTCGGGCGAGCCGCGTCCCGGACGCAGCGATTCATAGCTGCCGTCCGCGCCAGGATGATTGCCGATGTACAGGTTGGGACCGAACTGCGACGTGGTGATGAAGAAGCCGCCGCCGACGTAGCTGTTGCGCAGCGCCACCGGTACCAGCACGACGGCGATGCCGGCCAGGAAGAGCGCGGCGGCCGCCAGCCCCGGGCCTTGCGGCTGGGGGCTGGGCGCCTTGATATCGGCCGACTTCGCACCTCGTCCGGCCGGGCTCGAGCTCCGAGCCCCCGGGCCCGAGCCCCGAGCCGTGGACTCCGGGCCCCCAGCCCTGAGTCCCCAGCCCCCAGCCCCCAGCCCTCGTAGAAGGATCCACCCCAGGATGACGACGATGAAGACGAGCGCGTTTTCGCGCGTCAGCGCCAGGCCACCCATCGTCAAGCCGAGCGCCAGCCAGACCCACGACGTGGAACGCAGAGATCGCAGAGATCGCAGAGAATGTTTGTCGGATTTCTCTGCGGTCTCAGCGGACTCTGCGTTGACCGTCGTGATGTTAATCGTCGTGACGCTGATCGTTTTGGACAGGAGCCACAAGGCGAGGCAGACGAAGAACTCGTCGAGCACTGATTTCTGAATCAGACCGTCGAAGAAAATCGCCGGCGCATAGAGCGCCGAGGATCAGGCCCGCGGCGAGCCCGGCGCGTCTGCCGAACAACCGCGCGCCAGCCAGACCGAGCAGGACGCACGACGTCGAGCCGATGCCGGCCTGGATGACCCGGACCAGAAGGAGATGCCGCCCGGCGATCGCGTAGATGACGCCGAGCACATAAGGATAGAGAGGCGCCTGGTAGAACACCTCGTGGCCCAGCCAGTCGCCGGCGGCAATCCGCTGCGCCCACTCGTCGTAGCCGCGCGAGTCGCCCATCAGGATCGTGAAAAACGGGGACGCGCGCAGCTGCCAGACGTGCACGAGCCGCACCGCGAGCGCGACGACGAAGATCGCAAACGAGTCGACGTACCTGGCACCGAGGTCCTTGAGGCGGGACAACGGCGTTATGCTAGCCCAGCATGCTCCGGATCTCTAACCGCGGAGCGCGATCGGCGCGCGGAGAGTGGACCTCGCAGCCTCTGCGGTCTCCGCGAGCTCTGCGTTCCCTGTTGTGGCTTGTCCTCGCGTCGATGGTGCCGCCGGTTGCTGCAGTCGCTCAGCCGCGCCTGACCTTCACGAAGGACGTCGCGCCGATCGTCTGGACCCGCTGTGCCACCTGTCATCGTCCCGGCGAGATCGGCCCGTTCAGCCTGTTGTCCTACGCTGACGTGAAGCAGCGGGCGGCCCAGATCAAGCTGGTCACCAGCCGAAGACTCATGCCGCCGTGGAAACCGGAACCCGGCAAAGGCGAGTTCCAGAACCAGCGGCGGCTGACCGATGCCGAGCTCGACATCCTGCAGCGCTGGATCGCCGACGGCGCACCTGAAGGCGATCGATCGGCGCTGCCACCGATGCCGACGTGGGGCAGTGGCTGGCGTCTCGGCCCTCCAGACCTCGTGGTGACGATGCCGGAGGCGTATCGCGTGCGAGCGGATGGAGGCGATGTCTTTCGCACATTCGTGATTCCGATCCCGACGTCAAGGCCTCGCTACGTGCGGGCGCTCGAATTTCATCCCGGCAACCCGCGCGTCGTTCACCACGCGAACCTTGGCGTCGATCGCACGCGGTCGTCGCATCAACTCGACCTTCGCGATCCCGAGCCGGGTTACGAAGGGAGCATGGAACGCGATGCGCGGTACCCGGAAGGTCAGCTGCTTGGCTGGACGCCGGGGCAGGCGCCGCACGAAGCGCCCGTCGGCACGCAGTGGCGTCTCGAACCCGGCAGCGATCTGGTCGTCCAGCTGCACTTGAAGCCGACAGGCAAACCGGAGTCCGTTCAAGTCGTCGTGGGCTTCTATTTTACCGATGTGGCGCCGACTCGTACGCCGATCGGATTGCGTCTCGGCAGCGAGACCATCGACATTCCAGCCGGCGACGCTGCCTACGTCATCAATGATCGATACACGGTGCCGGTGGACGTCGAGGTCCTGGCGGTGCAGCCGCACGCGCACGACCTCGGACGCCGCATGGAGGCGCAGGCCACACTGCCCGACGGTAGTGTGCGCTGGTTGATTTCGATCCCCGACTGGGATTTCGGGTGGCAGGACGTCTACCGCTACACCGCGCCGGTGCAGTTGCCCAGAGGCACCACCATTTCGATGCGGTACGTCTACGACAACTCCGTCGCCAACGTCCGCAACCCCCATCGTCCGCCGGCGCGTGTGGTGTGGGGACAGAACACGTCGGACGAAATGGGCGACCTCTGGATCCAGATGGTGCCGCGGCTCAGCGCCGATCTCGCGGTCCTGAACGAGGACTTCCGTCGCAAGGCGAACGCCGAGGACCTGGCCGCCTACACCAAGCTGCTCGAGGCCGATCCGGACAACCCGCTGCGGCACGACGCGGTCGCCAGCCTGTATCTCGAAGACGGACGACTCGACGAAGCAATGAGCGAGTATCGCGAATCGCTGCGGCTCAACCCCGATTCGGCGCCGACACACTATAACTACGGCTTCGCGTTGTCGGCGTCCGGACGCCGCAGCGAAGCGATCGCGACAGTTCGAAGAGGCGGTGCGCATCGATCCCGACTACGCACAAGCGCACAACAATCTCGGTGCCCTGCTGCAGCTGGAAGGCAAGAACGATCTGGCGCTGACACATTACGAACGCGCGGTGTCGCTCAGATCCGACAATTTTGAAGCGCAGGTAAATCTTGCGCAGCTTTTATCCGGGCTCGGACAATGGGCGGAAGCGGCCCAACATTTTCGTCGGACACTCGCGCTGAAGCCCGATCACGCGCAGGCCGAGGCCGGACTCGCGTGGATTCTCGCGACCGCGCCGGACGAATCGCTGCGAAACGTGGACGAGGCGGTGCGGCTGGCGGAGCGTGCCGCTGATGCCACCTCGCATCGAGAACTCCGTGCCCTTGATGCACTTGCGGCAGCGTATGCGTCGGCCGGCCGCTTCGATGCAGCAGCAACGATCGCGCGATCGGGACTCGAGATCGCCGTCGCGGCGGGACAGGTACCCGTGGCTGCGCAGTTCCGTCAACGGATCGAGTTGTATCAATCAGGACGTCCCTTGCGGATGCCGCGCTGATAAAACGATCCAAGTTTTCGGAGTGTTGAGAACTGCAATCCTCCAATTTTGCAATTTCCCCTTGGAATCTTACAAAGGTCCGCTGTAGCCTCACCGACAGCTCAATCCGCTAAGAACGTATTCCCCGCGGAACTGAGGAGGGATTTGGAATGACGAGAAGTCGTATTTTGGCATGTACATTCGCAGCGCTGGTGTGCCTGGCTCTCCCATCGACCGCTACACGCGCAGAGCGCTTTCACCGGCGTGGTGAAGGACGCAACGGGCGCCGTGCTACCTGGCGTGACTGTCGAAGCCAGCAGCCCCGCATTGATTGAAAAAGTTCGTTCGGCGACCACCGACGGAAACGGCACCTACCGAATCGAGAATCTTCGCCCCGGCGTCTACTCTCTGACGTTCAACCTGCCCGGCTTCTCGATGGTCAAGCGCGACGGCCTCGAGCTCGGCGGCAAACTTCACCGCCACCATCAACGCCGAGCTGAAGGTCGGCGCGATGGAAGAAACGGTCACGGTGTCGGGACAGTCGCCGACCGTTGACGTGTCGAGCAACTCGAAGGCGCAGGTGCTGTCGCGCGAAATGCTCGACGCGGTGCCGACGTCGCACACGATTCAGGGCGTCGGACAGCTCGTCGTCGGCGTGACGCTGACCGCGCCGGACGTCGGCGGTTCGCAGGCGATGCAGCAGACCTACTTCACCGTGCACGGCCTCGGCGCCGCGCAGACCTCGCTGATGATGGACGGCATGATCATCAACGGTCTCCAGGGTGACGGCGCGATTCAGACCTACACCAACGACGCCGGCAACCAGGAAATGGTCTACCAGACCGGTGGCGGCACGGTGGACTCGCCGACCGGCGGCGTGAAGATCAACATGATCCCGCGCGAAGGCGGCAACCGCGTCAGCGGCTCGCTGTTCCAGGGCTACGAGAGCAGCAACCTCCAGGCAAACAACCTGACCCCTTTCCTTGCCGCCAACGGCGTCAAGACCGTTGACAAGATCGGCACCTACAACGACACCAACGCCACCTTCGGCGGTCCGATCATGAAGGACAAGCTGTGGTATTTCGGGTCGGTGCGTTTCTTCATCGTCAACAAGCCGATCGCGAACACCTACGTCTCCGACGGCACCCAGACCGGCAGCGACCAGCATCCAGGCGTGCGCGAACGCGCTGGCCGGTCGCGGCGGCACGCTGTGCCCGCAGGGCACCGACCCGCAGCACCAGTACAGCGGCCTCGTCCGCCTCACGTGGCAGCTCAGCCCGAAGAACAAGCTGTCGGGTTACTACGATCGCATCCACAAGATTCGCGGCGCGGCGATGGCGCCTGGCGACGACGAGACGACCTCGTCGGTGCAGTGGAACTCGCCGCTCTACACGACCAACGCGATCAAGTACACCTCGACGGTCACGAGCAAGTTGCTGGTCGAAGGCGGCTTCTCGAGCAACATCGAGCGCTACAACAACCTGTACGCAGCCGGCATCGAGCAGCCGTACGGCACCGCCGCGTGGTACGCGAACGCGCGTCACGTGGTCGACACCACGGCTTCGAGCAACACCGCGGCGGCCGGCCGAGTACGGCAGCTATCCCGACCGGTACAACATGCAGGCGTCGGCGTCCTACATCACCGGCTCGCAGGCGATCAAGGTCGGCTTCCAGGATTCCTGGGGTCCGTACAACCAGTCGCTGCGCGCGAACGCCGACCTCTACCAGAACTACGTGACCAGACGCCGCGGGCATCCCGACACCGTCGACGGTGACGCTGCTCGCGACCTCGCCGCTCACCGTCTGGCAGGATCGTCTCAACGCCAACCTGGGCATCTACGGCCAGGACGTGATCACGTTCAAGCGCGCGACGATCACCGTCGGTGGCCGTTACGAGTACATCAGCGAGCAGATCACCGGGCAGGCCGCGCAGACGGGCCGCTTCGCCGTGCATTCCGGCATTCGGCGATCAGCAGATGCCGACGTGGAAGAACTTCTCGCCGCGCACCTCGCTGGTCTACGACCTGTTCGGCAACGGCAAGACCGCGCTCCGCTTCGGCTACAACCGATTCGGTGTGGCGGCGACCACGACGCTCGCGTCGCTCTACGATCCGGCCAACGCCGTGCTGATTTCGTCGACGGTCGCCGTGGACCGACAAGAACGGCGACGGCATCGCTGCAAGGCGCCAACCACTGCAACTTCGCGACGGACCCGAGCTGCGAAATCAACTTCGCTCAGGTGCCGGCGAACTTCGGCACCATTTCGCTGGCGCAGCCATCGCCGAACCTGACCCGTCCGTACGTCGATCAGTTCAACGTCGGCGGCACGCACCGAAGTGGCGCGCGGCGTCTCGGTGTCGGCCGAGTGGTTCCACAACGACGCGAAGAACCCGTTCGAGCGCAACAACGTCCTGCGGCCGGGCACCTATTCGAACGGGACCGTGACCAACGCCTCCTACCGGCCGGTCACGGTGTTCAGCCCGCTCGACGGCAAGCCGGTCACGATGTATGACCCGATCAGCCCTGCGGTGGCGGCGGCCGTCCAGAACGTGGACAGCAACGACTCGGCCGTCACGCAGTCATACAACGCGTTCGAGTTCAACGTGAACGCGCGCCTGCCGAAGGGCGCCCGTCTGTTCGGCGGCACCGCGACGGATCGGACCATCGCCAACACCTGCGCGGGCGCGGCGACCAACCCGAACTTCCTGCTGACGATCGGCGGCGTGAACTACTGCGACCAGACCAACAGCGGCATTCCGTGGCGCACTCAGTTCAAGGTGGGCGGCGTTTACCCGACGCCGTGGTGGGGGATCACGTTCGCTGGCTCCCTCCAGTTGCTGCCGGGTTACATCCTGGGCACGTCGGCGTTGACGGCCGGCGGCGCAGGCGCGCCGAACTTCACGGCGTACAGCGGCACGGCGTCCACCTGGACGGTGACCAGCGCCACGAGGTACACCGTGTGCCCGGGCAATTCGGCATCGCAGGGTTGCGTCGTCGGCGCGCTCGTCTCGCCAACGGCTCTCAACTCGACGTTGACCGTTCCGCTCGACGCTCCCGGCACGCTACTGACGCCGCGGGTGACCCAGCTGGACCTGTCGTTCAGCAAGCGCTTCAACGTGGGCAGCTTCAAGATCGATCCGAAGATCGACATCTTCAACGCGCTGAACTCGGACGACTACTTCTCGGTGCGCACGGTGTCCTACACGCCGACCGCTGCCGGACAGGCGCCGACCGCGTTCAACGGATCGAGCGGCACCTACCTGCAGCCGGGCAGCATCATGCAGGGCCGGATCATCCGGCTCGGCGCGGTGCTGACCTGGTAGGACGAGAGTCGATGTTCGCTGAGCCTCTACTCGCGTAGGGGCGAGGGTTGAAGGGCTGAGGGTGACGAACCCTCAGCCCTTTTTTCCTGTGTGCTATCGTTTCCTCAGATGGCCAGAGTGCTCGCCGCCTTCCTCATCGGCAGCCTGTTCCTTGCGCCGGGCCGCACCTCGGCGGCGGACGTCAGGGTCGAATCGCTCACCGGGGCAGTGGTCGATCCGTTTGCGGCCCCGGCCGGTAGCCACGCGATCGTGTTTCTGTTCACCAGCACTGATTGCCCGATCTCGAACCGCTACGCGCCCGAGGTGCGCCGGCTGGCGGCCGCCTACCAGTCGCAGGGCGTTGCCTTCCGCCTGATTTACCCGAATCCCGCCGAGGACGCGAAGGCCATCCGCGACCATCTGTCTGCCTTTGCCTATCAGGGAGCCGTGGAGGCTTTTCGTGATCCGCAGCACGCGCTGGTCAATTTCGTCGGCGCCACGATCACGCCCGAGGTCGCGGTCGTCGCCGGCGGTCACGTTCTATACCGCGGCCGGATCGACGACCGCTTCGTGGACCTTGGGCTCGAACGTCCCGCTCCGACGCGTCACGACCTCGCGGACGCTATCGCCGCGGTGCTGGCCGGCAGGCCGGTCGTTCCGGCGACGACGCAGGCCGTCGGCTGCTTCATTTCCGATTTCACGCGATGAAGCCTGGTGGCGTCAGGACCTGCCTGCTGATCGGCGCGTTGCTCGCGATCTCGACATCCGTCCTGGCGGCTGACGCCGTTACCTTCAACAAAGACATCGCGCCGATTGTGGTGGACCGTTGCGGCACGTGCCATCGCCCTGGCGGCTCGGCGCCGTTCAGCCTGCTCACCTATGCTGAAGCGAAGCGTCGCGCGACGCTCGTCGCATCGGCGACGAAGTCGCGATACATGCCGCCCTGGAAAGCGGATCCCGCCAATGGTCCGTTCGTCGATCAGCATCCGCTGAGCGAAACCGAGATCGATCTGATTCAACGCTGGGTCACGACGGGCGCGGCGGAAGGCAATCCGGACGACACGCCCGCACGCCTGCGCGACGCTCAGGCCGGCAAACTCTGGACCGGCAGCTGGCAGCTTGGCGCGCCCGATCTCGTCGTCACGCTCCCAGAGGCGTACACGCTGCAGGCCGACGGTACCGACGTGTTCCGCATTTTCGTGGTGCCGCTGCCGGTCGATCGCGTGCGCTACGTGCGCGGACTCGAGTTCCGGCCCGGTAACCCCAAAGTGGTGCATCACGCGAACATTCGCGTCGACGCAACCCCTGCATCGCGAGCGCTCGATGAGGCTGACGAAGGGCCTGGCTACAGTGGGCTGATCCTTCGCTCCGCTGATTACCCCGAGGGGCACTTCCTGGGCTGGACACCAGGGCAGGTCGCGCCACTGCTGCCGAAAAGTCTGGCGTGGCGGCTCGCGCCGCGGACCGATCTGGTGATCGAGGTGCACATGCAGCCGAGCGGAAAGCCGGAGCTGGTGCAGCCCTCGATCGGCTTGTATTTCAGCGACGAGCCGCCGACCCGCACACCGGCGATGCTGCGACTGGGCAGGCAGAACATCGACATCCCGGCCGGCGACGCGCATTACCTCGTCACCGACTCGTACACCCTGCCGGTGGACGCCGAGGTACTCGCGCTGCAGCCGCACGCGCACTATCGCGCGCGCGACATCCGCGGCGAGGCGACCTTGCCCGACGGGACGAAGCGGACGCTGATCCACATCGGCGACTGGGATTTCCGGTGGCAGCACGTCTTTCAGTTCGTGCAGCCGTTCTGGTTGCCGAAAGGGACGACGCTCTCGATGCAGTACCGCTACGACAACTCCACCGCGAACCCGCGCAATCCGGAGCATCCGCCGAAACGCGCGCAGTGGGGACAACGTTCGTCGGACGAGATGGGCGACCTCTGGATCCAGGTGCTGACTCGCGACGAGCCCGACCTCGTCACGCTGACGCGGCAGTTCCGCGGCAAGGTCGCGGCTGAAGACGTCAACGGCTACGAGGCCGAGATTGCTCGTCATCCCGACGATGTCGGATTGCATGACGATGCGGCGGTGCTGTATCTGGAGCTCGATCAGCCGGATCGCGCGATTCCACACTTTCAGCGCGCCGTCGCGCTGAAGGACGGCTCGGCGCCGGCGCATTACAACCTCGGCACGGCGTTCGCGATCGCGCACCAGTTCGACGAGGCCGTCGCCGAGTTCCAGACGGCCATCCGGCTCGATCCCGGCTACGCCAACCCTCACACCAATCTCGGCAACGTCTGGATGGCAGAGCAGAAGTACGACGAGGCGATCCGAGAGTTCAGCGAAGTCGTGCGCCTGCAGCCGGACTCCGCGGCCGCGAAAAGCAACCTCGCCGCCGCGAGGGCGGCCGCCGATAAGAAAAAGCAGTGAGTCCGCGCCTCGCGGCGATCACGACGTTGACGTGCTCAGCGGTCCGTGTTGATCGTCGTGGACACGCCTTAAGATAGGCATCCAATGCCGCTGCTGAGCGAGAGCCCCACGGTTCTGCCGGTCCATCGCAAGATCCTGGCGTTCTCGTTCATCGGCTGGATCTTCGATTTCTACGATCTGTTGATCCTCAGCACGCTGGTGACGTCAACGTCGCTGGTGAAGGATCTCGGGCTGTCGAAGGACGAGGTCGCGATTCTGCTCGGCGCGGCGCTCGCCTTCACCGCGGTCGGCGGCTTCATCGGCGGCGCGATGGCGGATCGCTACGGCCGCAAGCCGATGCTGATGGTCACGATCCTGATCTACAGCATCGGGACGCTGGCCTCCGGCCTGTCGATCGGATTCTGGACGCTGCTGATCTCACGCGCGATCACCGGCATCGGGGTCGGCGGCGAATGGGCGGTCGCGCACGCGTTGGTCGGCGAGACGGTGCCGCCCGCGGTCCGCGGCCGCTACGGTTCGTACCTGCAGAGCGGATCTGCCTTCGCGCGCTTTTTCGCGTCGATGGCGGGCCTGCAGCTGGCGCCGCTGATCGGCTGGCGCGCGGTGTTCATGCTCTCCGCCGTTCCGGCGTTGATGGTCGTCGTCGTCCGGCGTCAGATGCCGGAATCGGACGTCTGGCTGCTCAGCGTGAAGGACGGCGTCAACCAGCGGCTCGGCTACGTCGCCGCGCTCGGACAGATGGTCGGGCCCGCGCTGCGGAAAACGACGGCGCTGGCGTTGTCGGTCACGACGTGCAACATGGCCGCCTACTGGTTCAAGACCATCTGGCTGCCGACCTATCTGCACGAGACGCGCGGCTTGTCGCTCAATCAGACGACGACGCTGCTGCTGATGGATCAGATCGGCTCGATCGTCGGCTATGTCGCGTTCGGTTTTGCCAGCGACAGGTTCGGCCGGCGTCCGAGTTTCACCGCGTTTTCGATCGTCAAGGCGCTCGGCCTGGGCATGATCACCCTGGGGTGGAGCGCGGCTGGCGGCTACACGGTGACGACCTTCGGGTTCATGCTGCTGGTGGGATTCGGGGAAGGCAACTGGGGCTGCATCGGTCCACTGTTGAACGAAGTGTTCCCGACGTCAGTGCGCGCCGCGGCGCTGGGGATCATCTACAACACTGCGCGCGGCGTGCAGTTTCTGGCGCCGACGATCATCGCGATGGTGGCGGCGAAGGCGACGTTCGGCGCCGGCATCGCGCTGGCGGTGCCGTTCGCGCTGCTCGCCGGTGCGATGATCTGGACGCTGCCCGAGACCAAAGGCGTGCGCCTGATGTCCGAACTGGCCAAGACAGTGTAGCCAAGACGGTGTAGTGTCCGGCTTCAGCCGGACCGCGACGTCCGCCTGAAGGCGGACACTACGTGTGTCTACTTCAACTCGAAGATCGTCGCCTTGGTTGCCGCGCCGATCGGCTCGGTGTCGTGCACGGTGCCGGCCGGAACGAAGACCGCGTGCCCGGCATTGGGCTCGGTCCAGACGACGAACGTATCGAGCGGGTGGCTGTGCCGCGTGGACGGCGGTGCGTAATCCCACACCGTGACCCGGTCGTTGTCGAGCAGCGGCATCGTGCTGGTCGCAAACGCCGCGACACCGGGCGACTTCACGTTCGTGCCCGACGGTCCGTCGCCTTTGATCTCGATCATCACCGCGCGCAGCGATTCGTCGCTGGTGCCTTCCTCGATGTGGGTGATGCCCTTCAACTGCCACTGAATCCGGCCCGCCGGCGTGCTCACCGTACGTTTGGCGCCGTCCTCTGCCGTAATCAGGCGGTCGCCGGCGTGGTAGTAAAGCCCGGTCATCGCGTACAGGTGCCGGTGCATGCCCGGATGCTCGCCCTTTGGCCAGGTGACGTCCCACACCTGCGCCCGTGCGTTGTCGATCAATGCCTTGGTGCCGGCGCGTGGATACGGCGGGGGATAGGCCTGGGCGACGACAAGGTTGGTGGACACGAGCGCCGCCACAAGTGCAGTCATCAGTCGCATGTCGCGGATTATAATGCGCCCGCTGATGAGGACATCCATGAATAGAGTCGTCGCACGCGGCGCGTGGTTCGCGGTCGGCGCGGTGGTGGTGTCGCTGGGTTCGGCCGCCTCCGGGTCGCGAGCCCAGTCGCAGTCCGAAGGCGCGGCACTCTATGACGGCGCGTGTGCAAGCTGTCATGAGGCCCCGGCCGCCGGTTCGCGGGCGCCGGTGAAGAGCGCGCTGCACGATCGATCGCCCGAAGCGATCGTCGACGCGCTGACCGGCGGGGCGATGCGCTACCAGGGCCTGTCGCTGAGCGGCGCCGAACGGCGCGCCGTGGCCGAGTACCTGACCGGCAAAGCGATGGGCGGCGACCTGACCGGCGCCGCCACCAGCCGCTGTAGCGCGCCGCCGCCGCTGGCCGATCCCGCGACGAGGCCGTTGTGGAACGGATGGGGGCCGACGATCGAGAACACGCACTTCCAGTCCGCGGAGCAGGCGGGGCTCACCGCCGCGCAAGTGCCGAATCTCAAGCTGAAATGGGCGTTCGGATTTCCCGACACGACGTCAGCGTGGGGACAACCCACGATTGTCGGCGGACGACTGTTCGTCGGCAGCCAGAACGGCACCGTGTATTCCCTCGATCCGAAAACCGGCTGCGTGATCTGGACGTTCACCGCCGAAGGCGGCGTCCGCGGGTCGGTGTCGATCGCGCGCCGCAACAGCGGCACCGCTTCCGCCGCGCAGTACGGCGCGTATTTCTCGGATCAGAAGGGATTCGCCTACGCGCTCGATGCCGCGACCGGCGCGCAGATCTGGAAGCGCAAGGTCGAGGATCATCCGCTCATCCGGCTCACCGGTTCGCCGGCGGTCTACGATGGCCGCATCTACGTGCCGACCTCGTCGTACGAGGAGTCCGGCAAGGGCCCGACCTACGCCTGCTGCACCTTCCGCGGGAGCGTCGTCGCGCTCGATGCCGCGACCGGCAACGTGTTGTGGCGCGCGTACACGATTGCCGAGCCGGCGAAGTTGATGGGCAAGCGTCCCGACGGCGTCGAGGCGTGGGGGCCGGCCGGCGGCGCGATCTGGTCCGCGCCGACCATCGACGTCAAGCGCAACGCGTTCTACGTCGGCGTCGGCAACACCTACGCCGGTCCGATCACGCAGCCCGGCGCCAACGCCGTGGATGCGTTCGACCTGAAGACGGGCCGGCCGCTCTGGACAAAGCAGGTGTCCCCCGAGGACATCTTCGGCTGCCGTCCAGGCGAGGCCAACTGCGGCGCCAAGCCAGGTCCCGATTTCGACTTCGGCAGCGCTCCGGTGCTCACACGACGGCCTGACGGACGCGACGTCATCATCATCGGTAACAAGTCCGGCGTCGGCTACGCGATGGATCCTGACAAGCAGGGCGAGATTCTGTGGGAGTACCGCGCCGGCAAGGGCGGAACACTCGGCGGGATCGAGTGGGGCGCGACGGCTGACGCCGAGCAGGCGTACTTTCCGGTCGCCGACGGCAACAGCCCGATGCCTGGCGGCCTGCACGCGGTGAACCTGATGACTGGCGCGCGCGTGTGGTTCACGCCGCCGCCCGATCCACCGGCCTGCGGTCCGCGAGGCCGCGGCTGCAGCGGTGCGCAATCCGCCGCCATCACCGCGATTCCCGGCATCGTCTTTTCGCCGTCCAACGACGGCGCCGTTCGCGCGTTCGCGGCGAAGGACGGCGCGATTGTCTGGCAATTCGATTCGAACCGCGAGTTTCAGACGTTGAACGGAGTCAAGGCGCGCGGCGGATCGATGAACGGTCCGGCGCCGGTCGTGGCCGGAGGGATGGTCTACGTCAATTCCGGCTACGGCGCGTTCGGGTCCCGGACGGGCAACGTGCTGATGGCGTTCGGCCTGGAATAACCGGGTCACTCACGTCTTTTCAGGCGATTCCGTGCAAGGCCCGCCCCGGCCGCCGGAGCCGATCGGCTTTTTTACTCCGTTTTTCTCCAAAACCAACAATCTGGAGCGGGATGGGCCGCCAGGACATTAAATCGAAGATATCGGCCCACTTACCGGTATCATGGGACTGGCGCTGGAAGTCCAGTGCCATTGACAGGAGACGACATGGCGACGACGAACGGCACGATCAAGCGGCTGGTACACGACAAGGGCTTCGGGTTCATTGCGGCCAGCGACGGCAGCGAGTATTTCTTCCATCAGAGCAGCTGCCAGACTCCCTTCGACGAATTGCGCGAAGGCCAGGCGGTAACATTCGAAAAGGGTCAGGGTCCGAAGGGACCGCGCGGCGAGAACGTCAAGCTGGCCTAGACGAACCCGAGCGGTCGACCACCGCACGAAACGGTGCACCCCATTCGTCGTCTCGCGGCATCTGTCGCAGTTACCACGCTCGTTCTGATCGGAGCCTTCACCCGGCCGGCTGCCACACAGCCGGCCGACGGCGCCGCGTTGTTCGACCGCCACTGCAGCACCTGTCATAACGGCGAAGACCCCCGAGCTCCGTCGACAGGCTCTTTGCGTGGACGGTCGCCTGAAGCGATCGTCGACGCATTGACCTCCGGCCCCATGCGATACCAGGGGCTGTCGCTCGGCGGCGTTGAGCGCCGCGCCATCGCAGAATTCCTCACTGGCCGGACGCTTCGCACCAGCGCCACCGGCACGACGGCAGGGGTGTGCGCACGACCTCCTCCGTTCGCGGACCCGACCACGCGTCCTTTGTGGAACGGCTGGGGCCCATCCCTCGACAACACACACGTTCAATCCACGACAGCGGCCGGACTCGTCGCGAGCGAGGTGCCACGGCTTCGCTTGAAGTGGGCGTTCGGCTTTCAGGATGCGACGTCGGCCTGGGCGCAGCCCACGATCGCGGGCGGACGCTTGTTCGTCGGCAGTCAGTCCGGGACGGTCTACTCGCTGAACGCGGCGACGGGGTGCATCGCGTGGACGTTTACCGCCAAGGCCGGCGTGCGGACGTCGGTCTCGATCGGGCCGTCGGCCGGCACCGGACGCAGCGCCACGTGGGCCGCGTACTTCTCCGATCAGATCGGGTTCGTCTACGCGGTGAACGCCGCGACTGGAAAACTGCTCTGGACCCGGAAGGTCGAGGAGCATCCGCTGGTGCGGTTGACCGGCTCGCCGGCACTGTTCGAGGGTCGCTTGTACGTGCCGACCTCCTCGTACGAAGAAGGAGGGAAGCCGGCAGGATATCCCTGCTGCACATTTCGCGGCAGCCTGCTCGCGCTCGACGCACGGACCGGGGACATCGTCTGGCAGGCGTTCACCATTCCAGAAAAAGCGTCGCTGATGCGGCAGTTCGCCGACGGATCCGAGGAGTGGGGACCGTCAGGCGGCGCGATCTGGTCGGCGCCGACGATCGACGCGAAGCGCGGCGCGATTTACGTCGGCGTCGGCAACGCCTACAGCGGACCCGTCCAGCCGACGACTGATGCGGTGATCGCCTTCGACCTGAAAAGCGGCGCGATGCGCTGGTCACGCCAGATGAGGCCGGGCGCGACCGATGCGTTCGGGTGCGTGCCGGGCGAAGTGAATTGCCGCGACCGTCAGGGTCCGGACTTCGACTTCGGCGCGTCGCCGGTGCTCGCGAAGCGTCCCGATGGCCGCGACGTCATCATCGCCGGGCAGAAATCCGGCGTCGTGTATGCGCTCGATCCTGATCGCGGCGGAGAGCAGGTGTGGCGCTATCGCGCCGGCGGCGGCTCCGGGCTTGGCGGCATTCAGTGGGGCGTGGCGGTCGATGCCGAGCGCGTCTACGTCCCGGTCGCGGAAATCTACATGCCGGAACCAGGCGGCCTGCACGCCGTGGAACTCGCGACCGGCGCCCGCGCCTGGTTCGCCGCGCCGCAGCCGCCCGCATGCGGCAGGCAGAGCCGAGCGTGCAGCGGGGCGCAGTTTTCCGCGGTGACCGCGATTCCCGGCGTGGTCTTTTCGCCGTCGAACGACGGCGTCGTCCGCGCCTATTCGACTGGAGACGGCGCGATCGTCTGGTCGTTCGACACGAATCGGGAGTTCACCACGCTGAACGGCGTGAAAGCGAAAGGCGGATCGATGAACGGTCCCGCGCCGACCGTGGCGGGCGGACTGGTCTACGTCAGTTCGGGCTACAGCGCGTTCGGCCTGCGCCCCGGCAATGTGCTGCTCGCCTTCGGCGTCGACTGACGCCTGCGTAACCGCACGCACTACAGTCGATTCAGCAGGGCAAGATCGCCAGCGATGAGCGCTTCTTTCTTTGCCCGCGCCCAACGCTTCAATTGCCGCTCCCGTCTTAAGGCGTCGCCGACGGAATCGAACGACTCCGAGTAGACGAGGCTGACTGGTCGGCGTCCTGCCGTGTACTTTGCGCCACGACCGGCGTTGTGTACTTTTTCACGCTCCGACGGATCACGAGCGTAGCCAGTGTAGAGGCTGCCGTCGCTGCACCGCACGATGTAGACGAAGAAGGACACGTTGTAGGGACGAAAGAAATTGTATCGGCCCTTCGACTCGCGGTGCCCTTATGACGCTCGCTCAGGGCACCATGAGCGAGGGCCGCGTGCATTTGTTCGGCCCGAGTCGAATGGTGGAGGCGGGGGGATTCGCACCCCCGTCCGAAGATGTAAGACCGAAGGCATACTACGTTGCGTAGCCGCTCCTGTTGTTTCGCCCCTGGCGTGAAGGAGTGACAAAAACCGCCAGGGACTAGCCCCGAAAAATCTCATCGCCGCCGTCCGAGACAGCCAGCGGCGACCAGCCTACTGAATGACGTTCGACCTCCAGCCCGTAGGTTGACTAGAGCGAACGCTCACGGGGATTAAGCCGCGAGAGCGAGCTGCGTATTCGCAGTTGTGTTTTTCCACCGGATTTACGAGTCAGTGGAGCTCGGCAACGCATCCTGCGACCATCAACCTCCGTCGAAACTAGTCGCCCCCATGCGAACTCCATTGTAGAGTCCGCGTCGACCGCCGTCAAATGATTCTGCCCGTTGGAGTTGCTCGGCTTGGCGCGCTTGACTTGCCTGTACCGTGACCCGCATAATTTGACGTATTCAACCTTATGACGTCTGACGAACGGGACTCGGGTGCGTTCGAGACGCTGATCGGCAAGCTCCGCGAGACCATCGGTCAGCAGGTGCAGACCGTACTCGAGGAACTGCATGCCGCGGCGCTCGCGGATCGCGATCGGTCGATTGCGGATGCGCGCGGCGACGCCGAACGCGGCGCCGCCGATCGGCTCGCCGCGGAAGTCGCTGCCGCCGAGGCGCGTGCGCGCGAGGCCGCACACGGCGAAGGCTACGCCGCCGGCCGCGACGAAGGGTTCGCCGCCGGCAAGGACGAGGGCTACAACACCGGCAGGGAGCACGGATTTCTGGCGGGCGCCGAGGAGGCGCGCGCGCATCTGCCGCCGGTCGCGCCCGTGGCGGCCTTTGATTCCGGCGCCGCTGACCGTCTCGCGGACGGCGTCCGATCGATCGGCCGTGCCCGGTCGCTCAGCGAAATTCTCGACGCGCTCGTCGGCGCGATCGGCCGCGAGGCCCATCGGTCGGCACTGTTCCTCGTGCGCGGCGAACGGTTCCGCGCCTGGCGCCTGCTTGGTTTCGGCCGGCTGGACGACGACTCGTCGCTCGAGTTTCCATTCAGCGATGCCGGCATCCTGGCCGAGGCTGTACAGACCAATGAGGTAGCCACCAACGAGGGAGGCGCCGCG
The DNA here is from genome assembly GCA_963711765.1 of uncultured Acidobacteriota bacterium. Lineage (GTDB taxonomy): Bacteria > Acidobacteriota > Vicinamibacteria > Vicinamibacterales > CAVVIG01 > CAVQFC01. Next base: position 423,228 of record CAVQFC010000004.1, read on the forward strand.
CCGGCCTTCGCGTCGCTCGAGGACGGCCGTCCATGCGTGGCTATTCCGATTCCGCTCAGCGGCGAAGTGGTCGCGGTGCTCTACGCCGATCAGGAATCGGCGCCACTCAACACCGCGCCGATCGAGGTGTTGACCAGCCACGCCGCGCGCAGTCTCGAAGCGATGACCGCGTTCAAGGCCGCGCGCGCGATCATGTCGCAGCCGGATGGCGCGGCTTCGCCGCATGGCGGCGCCGCATCGACGGTCGACGGCGACGGCATGCCCGACGCTGACGCCGACGCCTCGGCGCGCCGATACGCCAGGCTGCTGGTGTCGGAAATCAAGCTGTATCACGAGGCCGCGGTCGTCACTGGCCGCCGCGACGGCGACCTCGGTCAGCGGTTGAGCAGCGAAATCGCCCGGGCCCGTGTGCTGTACGACCAGCGGGTGCCGCCGCCGGTGCGTGCCCATGCGGACTATTTCCACGACGAACTCGTACGGACGCTCGCCAACGGCGACGCCAGCCTGTTGGAAGTCAGAAACTAAAAGTCGAAGTGTGAAGTGACACTGGCAGGAACAACCGGCGCTGGAAGGAAGAAGGGATCGTCGTACGTTGAGGGTTGAACGTTGAGAGTCGCAAGCTGGAAATTGTTCGCCGTGACGCTTGGCGCGGCGCTGTGGATGCCGGCGGCCTCGATGCGCGCACAGGCGCCGGCGGTGCCGGGTGCGCCGGCCGGCGGCGATGTGGTCATCAAGCCGACCAATCACCCGCGACTGCCGCGGGACCCCTCGGACGTCTGGCTCGTTCCCTCTAAACCTCTGCCGCGTACGGCCGTCGTCAACGAGTTCGTGACCGCGGTCAAGCTCGAGGTCGACTCCAATTTTGCCAGGGCGCTGCCGATCCTGTCGCAGTCCGCGATTCAGGAAGGCGTGCTCGGTCACTACGCCACGTACTACCAGGGCCTGGCCGAACTGCGGCTCGGCCGCCCGGCCGACGCCCGGCGAACGTTTCAGTCACTAGCGGCGAAGCGTCCGGTCGGCTACCTCGTCGAGGCCGTCGCGTTGCGAGAGGCCGAATGCGCGGAAGCCGTCGGCGACCAGTCGGGGGCGATGGAAATCTACTCGCGCCTGGCCGCGACCAAGACGACGGCGCCAGATGACCTGTTGATGCGTCTGGGTCGGTCGGCCAGAGCGGCCGGCAATCTCGATCGCGCCACCGACGCGTTCCAGCGCATCGTCTACGAGTTTCCCGTTCAGCGACCTGGCGCTCGTCGCCAGCAGCGAACTCGAATCGCTGCCGCTCGCGCCGATTGCCCCCGGCAGTACGCGCTACAAGCTGGAGCTGGGACGGGCCGAGCGCCTGTTCGGCGCTAAGCGCTATCCGCTCGGCGAAGCAGGCGTTCGAAGCGCGTGCGGGGCTCGTCACAAGGCGACGACCGCGAGCTGGTGAACATTCGCCTCGCGGAGTGCGATTTCTTCCTGAAGCACGCGCGCAGCACGCGGGACGCGCTCAAGCCGTACACCGAGACCGCCTCGCGGCAGGGTGAGGCGCTGTATTTCTACGCGATCGCGATCCGCGAGCTCGGCGACCAGGCCGAATACTTCCGCATCGTCCGACGGCTGGCGGATGAATTCACCGCGCAAAGCTGGGCGGAAGAGGCGCTGAACAACCTCGCCACCCACTACATCCTGCAGAGCGACGACGACAACGCCGACGCGACGTTCCGCGAGATGATCGCGAAGTTCCCGATGGGACACTACGCCGAGCGCGCCTCGTGGAAAGTCGGCTGGAGCGCCTACCGGCGCGGTCGCTATGCCGAAGCGATTCAGATCTTCGAGCCGGCGGCGATTCATTTTCCGCGGTCGGACTATCGTCCGAGCTGGCTGTACTGGTCGGCGCGGGCCTACGAGGCGCTGAATCAGCCGACGCTCGCGGACGCCCGCTACACGCTGGTGGCGACCGATTATCTCAACAGCTATTACGGGCGCCTGTCCGTGACCCATCTCGATGGGCGCGCGCCGCAGCGGCGTCTGGTGGCCAATGTCCAGGCGCCGCCGCCGGCGCTGACGGACCCGTCGGACCCGTCGGTCGAGGAACCGCCGATCGTGGCGCCACTGCCGGCGAATCAACAGGTGGTGCGGGCGCTGCTGTCGCTCGAGCTCTGGGACCAGGCGCTCGACGAACTGCATTACGCACAGAAGGCGTGGGGCGATTCGTCGGCCATTCAGGCGACGATCGGCTGGATTTACCACAAGCGCGGCGAGCTGCGGGCGGGCATCAATCAGATCAAGCGCGCGTATCCGCAGTACATGGCCGCGGGTGGCGAGGAGCTGCCGAGCGACTTGCTGAAGGTGCTGTTTCCGGTGGACTACTGGTCGCTGATTCGTCGCTATTCCGCCGAGCATCAGCTCGACCCGTACATGATGGCGGCGCTGATCGCGCAGGAGTCGAACTTCGTTCCCGACATCCGATCTGCGGCGAACGCGTACGGGCTGATGCAGCTGATACCCGCGGCCGGACGTCAGTACGCGAAGACGCTGAACCGGCGCTATTCGCTGAGCCTGCTGACGACTGCCGACACCAACCTCCGGATGGGCACTGCGTACTTCGCCGATCTCGTGGAGAAGTTCGGCGGTGCGCACTACGCGCTGGCCAGCTACAACGCCGGGCCGGCGCGCGTCGCGCACTGGATGGCCGAGCGTCCCGGCATGGATCGGGACATGTTCATCGACGACATCCCGTTTCCCGAGACGCAGGCGTACGTGAAGAAGATCATCGGCACCGCCGAGGACTACCGCCGGCTGTACGGCGTCCGACGCCGCGTCTGCCGGCGACACCGTGCCTGCCGCGACCCAGCCGGCCGCCTCGAGCGACAGCCGCCAGGAAAAAGGCCGCGCCGCCGGCGAAGAAGAAGGCGACCGCGAAAAGCAAAAGGCCGCTAACAATCCAACCACAAGGACATCGAGGACACCGAGAAGGATTGATTGTTCTTCGTATCCTCGGTGTCCTTGGTGTTGAAGAGTTCACGATGTCCAAGCTGACCGGATCGAAGAAGGCCACGCAGTTCACCGAGTCGGTCATCCGCGAGATGACGCGGCTCAACCACCTCTACGGCGGCGTCAATCTGTCGCAGGGATTTCCCGATTTTCCGGCGCCGGCGGCGGTGAAGGACGCGGCCTGCGCCGCGATCGACGCCGACGTCAACCAGTACGCGGTCACGTGGGGCGCGCGGCCGCTGCGCGAGGCCATCGCGCGCGAGTTCACGCGCCGCTACGGCGTGCGCGATCGTCGCCGACGAGCAGGTCACCGTCTGCTGCGGCTCGACCGAAGCGATGATGTCGACGATGATGGCGATCATCGATCCGGGCGACGAAGTGGTCATCTTCGAGCCGTTCTACGAGAACTACGGCCCCGACGCGATTCTCTCCGGCGCGACGCCGCGCTACGTCACGCTGCACGAGCCCGACTGGACGTTCGATCCGGACGAGCTGGCCGCGGCGTTCAACGACCGGACCAAGGCGATCATCATCAACACGCCGAACAATCCGACCGGGCAAGGTGTTCTCGCGCGACGAGCTCGAGACGATCGCCGCGCTGTGCCGCAAGTGGGACGCGATCGCGATCTCCGACGAGATCTACGAGCACATCATCTACGACGGCCAGCGGCACATTCCGATCGCCACGATCGACGGGCATGGCCGACCGCACGATCACGATCAACGGGCTGTCGAAGACCTACAGCGTCACCGGCTGGCGCGTCGGCTGGACGATTTCGCCGCCGTCGCTCACCGGCGCGATTCGCAAGGTGCACGACTTCCTGACCGTCGGCGCGCCCGCGCCGCTCCAGGAAGCCGGCGCGGCGGCGCTCGGCATGCCCGACGACTATTACACCGCAGCTCGCCGCCGGCTACCAGCGCCGCCGCGACGTCCTGCTCGAGATCCTCGAGCGGCATCACTTCACGTGCTACACGCCGCTCGGCGCCTACTACATCATGACCGACATCAGCGCGTTCGGCTTCGCGCGACGATGTGGAGTTCGCGCGGTATCTGGTGAAGGACGTCGGCGTCGCGGCGGTGCCGGGCAGCAGCTTCTACAAGACCGGCGCCGGGCCGAACGAAGCTGCGATTCTGTTTCTGCAAGCGGGACGAGACGCTCGCCGAAGCGGATCGACGGCTGGAACTGCTGGTCCCAGCCGGCGTCACGCTGCATTAGTCAGCGCGGTTTCGGATCGAGGTGGTTTCAGATCGACGTTTCGGTCCGCAATTTCACGCGACCCTGAAAGGGTCGCGGCACAACTTCGAAGGCTCGCGCCAGGACTTGAAGGGTCGCCTCAACCAGGCGAGCTACTCAGTACCCGCAGCACTGCGCCGAAATACAAGCCTCGCAGCGTGAGCGCGCCCGAGTCGGTCTTGATCAGATACCCGACGTCCATCGAGCGGTAGCCGCCCTTGACGCCGATGTTGGGCGTAAAGTTGACGGTGCCGTAGATGTCGAGATCGATGTCATGTCCCTGATAGCGGCGGTCGATCGCGTGGGGGATGGCGAAGGCGGTGAGTTCACCGCTGATCGAAATCGACGGCGCCACGTAGATCCGGCCGATGCCGCCGATCGCCGGAATCGGGGCCTGCGCCGCGGCGAACTCCGACGCGAACGGACTGTCGAGCTCGACTCTCACGTTGGTGTATTTCGCCTCGACGATGACACCCGCGAAGCCGGACGTGGTCGAGACGAAGTCGTATTCGTAGCCGAACCGCCACGCATCCCACTTCATGGTCGAGTTGACCGGCACGCCGACCTGGTAGCGGATGCCGTTGAAGTCGATGCTCTGCTTGAGTACCGCGTCGCCGGTGAAGGAGACCGGCACGAAGTTCAGCCGGAACTTGTGCTTTTTCGCCGGCCGCAGGATGACCTGCAGGGCGGGGAAGTGCGTGTCGGTGACGCCGAGGTCCTTCTCCGCGTTGATCTGCGACCCGGGCAGCCCCGCCAGCACGCCGGTGCCGGCGCTGGCGACGGTGATGTCCGAGACCGGAAACCAGAGATCGCCGCCCACCTCGATGTGGTAGTTCTCAGGGCTTGACGGATTGCTGACCGGCTGCGGCTTGTACTGCGCGGCGGCGGGAGTGGCAATCAGCCCGAGCACGATCGCGACGCCGACCCACGCGTACAGACGAACAGCGGCAGCGCTTCTCATAGTTGATGGGAACCCGAAAATTGGGGATGCCCCTGGCGGAAGGCAATTCCAGCCTAGCACATGCCCGCCACGAGTACAAGTCGTGACAATCGGTGACCGATCGCGTCGCCCGCGGCGATGCGTCCGTCCTGATGGTTCGTTGACACCGCTCGAGGCAGCGCGTAGAGTCTGAGCGCCGGTCCGGGGATGGCCGACGCTTTGTTTCGTCAGGAGAAACCAATGTTCAAGACTCTGAAGTACGCGGCACCGGCGGTCGCCGCGGTCGGCGCGGCCGTGGTCTGGATGACGGTCGGCACGTCGAGCCAGACCTCGATGCCGAGCACCAGGAACGGCGACTGGACGGCTTACACCGCGGACATCCGCGGCACCCGCTACGCGCCGCTCGACCAGATCAACGCCACCAACTTCAACAAACTCGAAGTGGCGTGGCGCTTCAAGACCGACAACCTCGGCACGCGCCCCGAGTTCAAGCTCGAAGGCACGCCGCTCGCGATCAAAGGCGTGCTCTACACGACCGCCGGCACGCGGCGATCGGTGGTCGCGCTCGACGGCACGCACCGGCGAACTGATCTGGTCGCACAGCTACCGCGAAGGCACAGCGCGCCGCGATCGCGCCGCGCCAGCTGTCCGGCCGCGGCGTGTCGTACTGGACCGACGGCAAGGGCGACGAGCGCATCCTCTACGTCACGCCCGGCTACCGCCTGATCGCGCTCAACGCGAAAACCGGCGCGATGATCTCCACCTTCGGCGAAGGCGGCGTCGTCGACCTGAAGAAGGGCGCTGTGTTCGGCAAGGGCCAGCAGATCGACCTCGAGACCGGCGAAATCGGCCTGCACTCGACGCCGACCATCGTCAAGGACACGGTCATCGTCGGCTCGTCGTTCAAGGAAGGCATGACCGTCAAGACCCACAACAACACCAAGGGTCTGGTCCGCGCGTTCGACGTCAAGACCGGCAAGCTGCTGTGGACGTTCAACACGATTCCCGAGGCCGGGCGAGTTCGGCAACGACACGTGGGAGAACGAGTCGTGGGCGACCAACGGCAACACCGGCGTGTGGACGCAGATCACGGTCGACGAGGAAGCCGGCCTCGCCTACCTGCCGGTCGAATCGCCGACCTCGGACTTCTACGGCGGCCATCGTCCCGGCAACAACCTGTATCGGCGAGAGCCTCGTGTGCGGTCGACCTGAAGACCGGCCAGCGCAAGTGGCACTTCCAGATCGTGCATCATCCGATCTGGGACTACGACCTGTCGTCGGCGCCGATCCTGCTCGACATCAACGTGAACGGCAAGGCGATCAAGGCCGTGGCGCTGCCGAGCAAGGAAGCGTTCCTCTACGTGTTCGACCGCATCACCGGCGTGCCGGTGTGGCCGATCGAGGAGCGCCCGGTGCCGCAGTCCGACGTGCCCGGCGAGAAGACCTCGCCGACGCAGCCGTTCCCGACCAAGCCGCCGGCGTACGCGCGGCAGTCGGTCGGCCTGAACGATCTGATCGACTTCACGCCGGAGCTGAACGCGGAAGCGCAGGAAGATCGTGGCGCGCTACAAGCTGGGACCGATGTTCCTGCCGGGCGTGGTCAGCAAGACGGACGGCCCGATCGCGGCGCTGACGATCGCGCACGACGGCGGGCGGCACCAACTGGCCGGGCGCGGCAGCGAATCCGGAAACGCACGTGGTGTTCGCGCATGCGAGCAATCACTCGGTGGCGCCGATCGGCCTCATCGAACCGCCGGCAGGCTTCTCGGACATCCGCTACGTGGCGGGCACCGCTGGTCAGCCGTTCGTCGAACGTGAAGGTCCAGGATTCGGCAGCGCGGCGGACGCCCAGCAGCGTCCCGCGGCCCCGCCCGACCCCGCCACCGGCAGCCGGCGCGGCGCCCGCACCGGCGGCCCCAGAGCGGCGGCTTGACGGTCCAGGGACTGCCGCTCCTCAAACCGCCGTACGGCATCCTCAACGCGATCGACGTCGACAAGGGCGAGATCAAGTGGCAGGTACCGCACGGCGATACGCCTGACGCGGTCCGCAACAGCCCGCTGCTCAAGGGCATGAACGATTCCCAAGACCGGTCAGCCCGGCAGCGTCGGCGTCGTCGTCACCAAGAACCTCGTCGTGCTCGGCGATCCTTCGATCACGACCACGCCGGAGCATCCGCGCGGCGCCATGCTGCGCGGCTACAGTCAGGCCGACGGCAAGGAAATCGGCGCGGTCTGGATGCCGGCGCCGCAGAGCGGCTCGCCGATGACCTACATGGCCGACGGCCGTCAGTACATCATCGTCGCGGTCAGCGGCGGCAACTACTCGGGCGAGTACATCGCGTTCGCCCTGCCCGCGTCCGAGACCCGGACCACGAACCAGGCCGGAGCCCAGCGTTAGCATTCGGACGCTGTTTTCTCAGGGCCCGCACCGTGCGGGCCCTTTTTTTTGGTCGGACTCCGAGCCGACCCGGCGTCGAGACGATTCCCTTGTAGAATAGAGGCATATGAAATTGAGATTCGCGGCTATCGCACTCATCCCGTTGGCGACCATTCTCGTGCTCAACAACACCGTGCACGCGCAGCCACCGACCGCGTCGGTGTGGGACGGCGTCTACACCCAGGCGCAGTCGGATCGCGGTAAGGGCCTGTACAGCGAACAGTGTGCGTCCTGCCACGGCGGCGAACTGACCGGCGGTGAAATGGCGCCCCCCTTGGCGGGCGGCGAATTCATGGCCGGCTGGGACGGGCTCACCGTCGGCGACTTGTTCGAGCGCATCCGTATTTCGATGCCGCAGAACTCGCCCGGCAGCCTGAGCGGCCAGCAGAACGCCGACATCCTCGCGTTCATCCTGAACGCGGCCAAGTTCCCCGTCGGCCAGACTGAACTGCCGAAGGAAGCGGGCATCCTCAAGACCATCAAGTTCGAAGTCAAGAAACCGTAGACGCCGGCACGCGCAATCGCTACAGGGCCACGGAGACACAGGGTAAAATCTGGCGGTGTTTCCGTGGTGCTGGCTCCTCCTGGCCGCGACGTTTGCGGCCACCACTCCTGCCGCGCAGCCAACCAGCCCCGCGTTGCCGCTCGGTCGCATTTCATTTCCGACCTCTGGATCCGGGAACGCCCAAACGGCCTTCATTCGCGGCGTGCTGCTGCTTCACAGCTTCGAGTACGACGCCGCCATCGAAGCGTTCCGTCAGGCCGAACAGGCGGCGCCCGGGTTTGCCATGGCCTTCTGGGGCGAGGCGCTCGCCTACAACCAGCCGCTCTGGTACAACGAGAACCTCGACAAGGCCCGCGCCGCCCTGAACCGGCTGGCGCCGTCACGCGCGTCGCGTCAGGCCAGGGCGCCGACCGCGCGCGAGAAGGCTTATCTCGACGCCGTCGAACAGTTGTACGGCTCCGGTGACAAGCCGGTGCGCGATCGCGCCTACTCCGACGCCATGGCCGGCGTCCATCGTCAGTATCCAGAGGACGATGAGGCGTCGGTGCTGTATGCGTTGTCGCTCCTGGCGACCATTCCTTCTGGTGAGCGCAACACCACAGTTTCCCTCCAGGCCGGCAACATTGCACTGGCGGTCCTAAAGCGCAACTCCGAACATCCCGGCGCGGCTCACTACGCGCTCCACGCGTTCGACGATGGAGAGCATGCGGCGATGGGGCTGCAGGCGGCACGCATTTACGCGCGGATTGCGCCGGCGTCGAGCCACGCCCGCCACATGCCGTCGCACGTGTTCCTGCCGCTCGGGATGTGGGACGACGCGGTCGCCTCGGACGAATCGGCATTCGCGGCGTCGGTCGCGACCGCGAAACAGAAGGGATTGTCGGCCGCGCAATACGATTTTCACAGCCTGTCGTGGCTGCAGTACGAATACCTGCAGCAGGGCCGATTCATGAAGGCGCGCGAGGTGATGAAGACGGTCGAAGCCGCCCTGAACCCATCGAAGCGTTCGAACCCCTCGAACCTCTCGAACCACCATGAAAGCGAAATCGGCCGCGGCTTCGGCGAGACCTCGTTGAAGAGCGAGCTCGCTTCGATGAAGGCGCGCCTCGTCGTGGAGAGCGCGGACTGGGCGTTGATGAAAGGGCAGGGCACCTTCGACAACATCGACGAGCTGTTCGCGCTCGGCATGGCCAGCGTGCCGCTCAACGACCGCGGCCGTGCGGCCGCAGCGCTCGAAAATCTGGGGCAGGCCGCGAAGACCGTTCCGGACGCCGACGCGCGCGAGGTCGCGCACGATCATGGCCGCCGAGCTCGACGGACTGATGCGGCTGGCGCGCAGCGATCGTTCCGGCGCGCTGGCGGCGCTGGCGGGCGCGGCGCAGCTCGAGGCGCCGCCGGCCGAGGCCGATCGCGCGGCCGTACCCGATCAAGCCGGCCGGGGAACTCTACGCCGAGATTCTGCTCGGCACCGGCGACATCGCGGGCGCCGTCGCCCAGTACAAGGCCGCTCTCGCGCGCACGCCCAGACGAGCGCAGTCGCTGCTCGGCCTGGCGCGGGCCGAAGAGGCGGCGGGGCATCACGCGGAAGCGGTCAAGGCGGCGAAGGATTTCCTCGCGGCTTGGCATCTCGCCGACAAGGACCGGGCAGAGCTGGCTGAAATGCAGGCCCTCGTCCGCTGATACGACGATCAACGCGGAAACCGCAGAACACGCAGAAGAAGACCTTGCGGCTGAGAGTTCAGCGAGTTCTGCGCTAACCGTCGCGATCAGATTTCGTCGATGTCGATCTCCCTGCACATAGAAAAACAGGTCAAGCCGCCGCGTGCGGATCGACGGATCGTCTATGCGCAGCACGATCTGATGGCGCCCGGTGCGCGTCCGGCCGCCAGGTGTGCGACCACAGGTTCCAGGTCAGCATCGACGCGGGCATCGGACAATTGTCTACGGAGCGCCACGGCAGATTCGATCGGAACCGAATCGACAGCCGGTTGGTCGGCCTGGCGCCGCCCCAGACGATGCCGATGATTCGGTAGGCGATGTGGCCGTTGTCGATCCATTTTTCGACGCGGATCGGCATCGCGGCCGTGTCGATCACCGCGGGGATGAAGTCGCGGGCGGGCAGAGGTGTCCCGGCGCTGATCGAGCGCGCGATCTCACCCGAGTCGAACGGCTGATGCGTGCGCGCCGCGAATTCCAGCATCTGCGACGTGGCCGCCGCCTCGTCGTCCACGATCTCGATTCGATTCACCCATTTGATCGACGCGCAGCCGTACCAGCCCGGCACCAGCAGCCTGACCGGCGCGCCGTGATTCGGCGTCAATGGCGATCCGTTCATCCGGGTCGCGAGCAGTGCGCGCTGCAGTTCGTCAGCAGTAAACACCCAGCTCGCGCCAGGCGTCGATGTGCGCGACAGCGCCGGATGTTCGTCGAAGCCGGTGACCAGCACTCGATAAGGCCGACGTGACGCCCGGAGCCGATCGAGAACCGCGGTCATCGGCACTCCGTCCCAGTCCGCGGCGCTCATCAGTCCGTAGTTCGCCTGATCGACGTTGCCGCTGCACTCGACGAGATACCGGCCGCCTGGCGCGGTCAGCGTGTCGAGATCTCTCCGGGTCAGGTCAGCCGGAGGCGTGTCGCCGCCGCCGGCGAACGAGATTCGCCACGCGTTACCTCCGGCCCCCGGTGGCGCGGCGGTACGAACGAAGAACTTTTCGGTGGACGTGCGAGGTGATTCTGGGCTGGTGCGAGGCGCGTCGTGCGAGGTGTCTGGCGCGAGGCCGAGCTGTGAGAGGTCGGTGAAGAGCCTCGCGTCGAGGCCAGAGCCGAGCAGCCTGCCGAACGGCGTCGGCGGCGCGCCCCCGGGATTGCCGAGGGGAACGACGGCGACAAAACGAGCTGCGGCGGTTTGGGAGAAGAGCGCCGGAATGAGCAGCGCGCTCGAGAGAAAGTCGCGCCGGGAAAGGCCGTCGGCGGTCATGGCTGATGGCTAAAGGCTAATGGCTATGGCTGATGGAGTCCATCAGCCATTCACGTCAGCCATCAGCGATCAGCCATGAGCCATTGGCAGCGAACTATTTCGTCGACTTCGTCGGCCAGACCGTGCCCTGGTCTTCGCCCTTGGTCACGCTCTGCATCCCCTTGTAGAGGAAGCGCTGCAGGCGGCGGCCGTCGTACGTTTCGGTGGTGTAGATGTTGCCCTTCGAGTCGGTGGCGATGCTGTGCACGGCGTAGAACTGGCCGGGCATCTTGCCGCCGTCGCCGAAGCTGGAGAGGATTTCGAGCGACTGCCGATCGAGAATCCAGACCTTCTCGTCCTTGCCGTCGGCGAGGAAGATGAACTTCTGCTGCGGATCGTTCGAGAACGCGATGTCCCAGGTCGAGCCGTCGCCGAGCGTCCGCTTCGACACCCAGGCTTCCTTGATGAACTTGCCTTCGGGCGTGAAGACCTGGATGCGATCGTTGACGCGGTCGCAGACGTAGACCATGCGGTCCACCGACATCTCGGCGCAGTGCACCGGCGTGCGGAACTGCTGCGCGACCGGCGCATCCGGATTGTAGCGTCCGAGGTTGGTGTCGTCCGGCTTGTTGCCGTAGGCGCCCCAGTAGCGCTTGAACTTGCCGGTGTCGGCGTCGAGCACGACCACGCGCTTGTTGCCGTAGCCGTCGGAGATGTAGGCCTCGTTCTCCTTCTTGTCGACGGAGATCTTGGCGACCATCCCGAAGTGCTCGGTGCTGTTGCTGTCGATCGGCACGCCCTTCTTGCCGATCTGCATCAGGAACTTGCCGTCCTGCGTGAACTTCAGCACCATGCCGTCGCCGCCGCCGTTGCCGCCGATCCACACGTTGCCCTTGTGGTCGATGGTGATGCCGTGGTTCGACGCCGGCCACTGATAGCCGTCGCCGTCCTGGCCGCCCCAGTGGCGCAGCAGGTTGCCCTGCTGATCGAACTCGAGAATCGGCGGCGCCTTCTGGCAGCACGCGCCGGTCTTCTCGTCCTCCGCCGCCTCGAGCGGGTTGACCGTATCAGGACGATGGACGATCCAGACGTGATCGTTGGCGTCGACGCCGACGCCGATCGACATGCCCTGGTACCAGTGGTTGGGCAGCGGCTTCGGGAAGGTCGGATCGACCTCGAAGCGCGGGATCATGATCTTGTCGCCCTTGGCCTGGGCGTCGGCCCGCTTGACGATCAGACCCTGGCCGAAGCCCAGCCCGACCAGCAGCGCGAGCAGCGTTGAACCGATGTAGAGGTTTCGTTTCATGACGTCGTCCTCACTTCTTCACAAACTTCTGCACGCGCTTGCCGTCGTAGGTTTCACCGGTGTAGACGTTGCCCTTCGAGTCGACCGCGACGCTGCCGACGCCGTAGAACAGCCCCGGATAGCGGCCGCCGTCGCCGAAGCGACCGATCGTCTCGAGCGACGCGCGGTCGAGAATATAGACCGTCTTGTCGTGGCCGTCGGCAACGTAGAGGATCCGCTGATCGGGCGAGAACGCCACGTCCCACACCGAGCCGTCTCCGGTGGTGGTCTTCGAAACGAAGCCTTCCTTGACGAACTTGCCGTCCTTCTGGAACACCTGGATGCGATCGTTCTGACGATCACAGACGTAGACCATGCCGTCCCTGGCGATCTTCACGCAGCTGACTGTGTGGAACTGCCTGGACGGCGGCGCTGATGGATCGTACTTGCCGGGGTCGGTATCGGTGGGCCGTTCGCCGTAGGCGCCCCAGCTTCGCTTGAAGGCGCCGCTGGTGGCATCGAAGACCGCGATGCGATGACCGCCGAAGCCGTCAGCGACGTAGACTTCGTTCGCGGCGGAATCGACCGCGACGCCGCCCGGGCGATTGAAATTCGTCGTGCTGTTGGCGTCGCCGATCGTGCCGGGCTTGCCGATTTGCAGCAGGATCTTGCCGGCCTTGTCGAACTTCAGGACCTGCGCATCCGCCGGAGGTCCGGCCGGCGCCGCGCCTCGTCCACCGCCAGCCGCGCCGGCGGCCGGCGCCGGGCCGCGGCCTCTGGCCGGGGGCGCAAACGACGGCGTCGGCAGGCCGCCGGCAATCCACACGTTGCCTTTGTCATCGACCGCGATGCCGGCCGGATCGTGCGGCCAGTCGTAGCCGGTGCCGGTTTTCGGATCCCAGCTGTTGAGCAATGCGCCGGCGGTGTCGAACTCGAGAATCTGCGGTGCGGCAAAGCAGCACGAGCTCGCCCATGGCTCGAGCGCCGGCCCTTTCTCGTTGGTCTGCAGCGAATCGACGCCGCGGTGCACCACCCAGATGTGATCCTGCGCGTCGACCGTGACACCGGTCACCGAGCCGAGAATCCACGCCTTCTTTTGCGGAAACGGCTTCGGCCACAGCGGCTCGACCTCGAACTTCGGGGCCTGCGGCTGACCCTGGGCGGCGAGTGTCCTGACGACCGTGGAGGGACCGATGCCGGCCGCCGTAATCAGCGCCAGTAGACTCCCACCAAGGCAAATAGCACGCTTCATGCGCCTTCCTCTCCGTCGATCATGGGCGAAACGAACAAATGTGTCCCGACAGGATTGTCAGGCGGGCGCCAGTATACAGCGGGGCAGGTGCGAGTGCGAGGTGTGACGACCAAGAGCTAAGGACTAAGGGCTGATGGCCTGGGGTTGATGAAAGAAAAAAGGCTATGGCCGTGGGCGATCCCATCAACCATAGCCACGAGCGATCAGCCCTCAGCCAATTGAGGGCGTCAGTTCTAGTGCGACGTCGACTTCGGCCACACGGTGCCCTGGTCGGCCTTTGTCACAGGGGCAAGACCCTTGTAGACAAACTTTTGCAGGCGCTGGCCGCGATAGGTCTCCGTCGTGTAGACGTTGCCCTTCGAGTCGGTGGCGATGCTGTGCACCGCGTAGAACTGGCCGGGCTGACGACCGCCGTCGCCGAACGCCGTCAGTTCGGTCAGCGACTGCCGATCGAACACGTGGACCTTCTCGTTGGCGCCGTCCGCGAGGTAGAAGTACTTCTGCGCCGCATCCTTCGAGAAGGCGATGTCCCACACCGCGCCGTCGCCGAGCGTGTTCTTCTCGACGAACGCTTCCTTCACGAACTTGCCGTCCTTCGTGAACACCTGGATGCGATCGTTGACACGGTCGCACACATACACGAAGCCGTCCTTCGACGGTTCCGCGCAGTGCACCGGGTTGCGGAACTGCTGCGCCACCGGCGCGGTCGGGTTGTAGCGGCCCAGGTTGGTGTCGTCCGGCTTGTTGCCGTAAGCGCCCCAGTAGCGCTTGATCTTGCCGGTGTCCATGTCGATGACGGCGACGCGGTGGTTGCCGTAGCCGTCCGAGACGTAGGCTTCGTTGACGGATTCGTCGAGCGAGATCTTGGCGACCTGCTTGAACGCCCACATGTCGTTGCTGCCGGCGCCGGCGTAGGCGAACCCGAACTGCTTGACGAACTTGCCGTCCTGCGTGAACTTCAGCACCTGTCCGTCGTTCGGCCCGTTGCCGCCGATGAAGACGTTGCCTTTGCTGTCCGGCGTGATGCCGTGGTTGGAATCGGGCCACTCGAAGCCCTGGCCCGGACCGCCCCACGCGCGCACGAAGTTACCGGCGGCATCGAACTCGACGACCGGAGGCGCCGGGACGCAGCAATCCGACGAGGGCGGATTGGTGGTCGCGTAGATCTCCTTGGCCTCGAGCGAGCCAGCGCCGCGGTGAATGATGTAGACGTTGTCCTTGGTGTCGACGCCGACGCCAATGACGTTGCCCATCACCCAGTGATTCGGCATCGGTTTCGGCCACATCGGATCGACTTCGAACCGCGGCGCCTGCGTACCGCTTTTGGCCTGCGCCGCAGCCGTCTGTTCCAGCAGACGCTGCGACACGCCGAGCGTGACCAGCAGTGCGGCGAGCGCCGACCCGATCAACACATTACGTTTCATATGTCTCATCCCTCCATCCAGACTACGAGCGTGCGGGCGACAGTATACAATTTCCCGGGAGTCCTATTTGCCTTCGTTTTGTCGCGTCTCCCGCCCCGGGCAGGCGGCCGCCGCTGTGGCGCTCCTCATCCTCGCGTGGCAGGCGCTGCCCGCGGCCCACGACATTCCCTACGACGTCACCGTCCAGACGTTCGTCAAGCCTGAGCCGCAGCGCCTCCGGCTGGTCGTCCGGGTTCCGCTGGCCGCCATGCGGGATATGGACTATCCCCGGCCGGTCGGCGCCACCAATGCGGACCTGCTCGACCTCAGCCGGGCAGACGACACGCTGCGCGACGCGGCCACGCTGTGGATCAGCGACTACCTCGATCTCTTCGAGAACGGCGAGCGGTTGCAATTGTCTCGAATTGTCGCAGTTCGCGCGTCGCTGCAGTCCGACCGGTCGTTCGCCTCCTATGACGAAGCGGTGGCTCACATCACCGGCCCGCCGCTGCCGGCGAGCACCGAGTTCTTCTGGAGCCAGGGGCTCCTCGACATCGTCTTCGAATACGCGATTCACTCGCCGACGTCACGCTTTGACATCAACCCGAGGCTGGCGCGCCTCGGGATCCGGACGCTGACCGTGATTCGCTACCTGCTCCCTGGCGGCAGCGTCCGCACGTTCGAGTTCTTCGGCGAACCGGGGCTGGTGCGGCTCGATCCGCGCTGGTCAGAGGTTGCCCGCCAGTTCGTCGGGCTGGGGTTCAGGCATCTGCTGAACGGCACTGATTACCTGCTGTTCCTGGTGTGCCTGGTGCTGCCGTTCCGCCGGATTCGACCGCTTGCCGCGGTGGCGACCGCGTTCACCGCCGCGCATTCGCTGACGCTCATTGCATCGGCGTACGGGCTCGCGCCGGACGCGCTCTGGTTTCCGCCGCTCATCGACACGCTGGTTGTCGCGGCGATTGTCTACCTCGCGATCGAGGACGTGATCATCGTCGCGGCAAGGAACCCTGTCGAACCCCTCGAACCCCTCGAACCAGTCGAACCTCTCGCTCAAACGTCGCTGGGTCGTCACCTTCGCGTTCGGCCTGGTCTACGGATTCGGCTTTGCGTTCACGCTGCGTCCCGCGATGCAATTCGCCGGCTCGCACGTCCTGACGTCCGTGTTGTGCTTCAACCTCGGGCTCGAGCTTGCCCTGCTGCTGGTGCTGGTGCTGCTGGTGCCGGCGGTCAACCTGCTGTTCCGCTTCCTCGTCGGGGACTGGGCCGGGACACTGATCGTGGCGGCGCTGGCCGCGCACCCCGCGTGGCATGCGCTGGCCGATCGCTTCGAGGTGCTGCGGAAATTCACGTTCACCTGGCCGGCATTCGACGCGCAACTCCTCGCGAACGGCATGCGCTGGATGATGCTGGTGGTGGTGGCGGTCGGACTCTACTGGGTGGTGTTCGAGGTGTTGGGCGCCGGACGGCGCCCCGGGGATGTCCGCGACGCGGCCTAGATCCGCAACTACGGCATCGTGATCTTGGAAACGGTGATCGCCGATCCCTTCAGCTCGCCGGTCACGGTGACGGCGTGGCCGGCATGGGCGGCCAGATCTTTGTTGTCCTGATTCGCGATCTGCAGCACCTTGCCGTCCACCACCAGGACGTATTTCGATCCGCCGCGCACGCAGGCTTCCGTGCACTCGCGGTCCGGCATCTTGCCCTGTCCCTCGGCGGCCTCTTCGTGCTTGGCGCCGCAGGCGCTGTCGCTGATTTGTCCCTTCCAGGTCTGCTCGGCGGCGAACGCGGTGGATGAGGCCAGGAGCAGGGCGGCAACCGCGGCCATGAATGTCTTCATAGGAACACGATCATAGCATCTGCTACTATTCGGTTCCTTATGCCCACTGCACCTTCCGGGGAGAAACGCCCGGCTGGCTGGCCGGCGCTGGTCGGCGGCGGTCTGGTCAACGTCGCACTCGGCACGTACTACGCGTGGAGCGTGTTCGTGCCGGCGCTCGAGCGCGAGTTCGGTTGGAATCGCGCGCAGACGTCGCTCGTCCCGACGATCGACATGGTGATGCTGGCGTCCATGTTTCTCGTGGGCGGCTTCATTCTCGATCGCCTCGGCCCGCGCAAGGTCACTGCGCTGGGCGGCATTCTCTACAGCGCCGGCCTCTTCCTCGCGAGCCTGATCCACTCGCTGCCGATGCTCTACCTGACCTGGGGCGTCCTGGTCGGCGCCGGCCTCGGTCTCGGTTACCTCTCGCCGATCACCGTCGGCTCGAAGTGGTTTCCCGATCACCGCGGACTCGTCAACGGCCTGGCGATCGGCATCTTCGCGGCCGGCAGCGGTATCTTCGGTCCGATCGCCGGCGGCTGGATCGTCGACATCGGCTGGCGCACGACGTTCCAGATTCTCGCCGGGTTGTTTTTCGTCTTCACGATGACCGGCGCGTACCTGTTGAAGGATCCGCCGCCCGGATACGCTCCACCTCGCAGCGGCGGCGCTCACGCGAAAGCGCGGGCACTCGTGCAGGACGTGCCCACGTCGCAGGTGATCAGGACGCCGGTCTTTTA
This sequence comes from uncultured Acidobacteriota bacterium, assembly GCA_963711765.1. Taxonomy (GTDB): domain Bacteria; phylum Acidobacteriota; class Vicinamibacteria; order Vicinamibacterales; family CAVVIG01; genus CAVQFC01. Next base: position 440,776 of record CAVQFC010000004.1, read on the forward strand.
CATGCTCTGGTTCGCCTACGCGCTCGGCACCACGGCCGGGACGATGGTGATCAGCCAGCTCGTGCCGTTCGCGCGACAGGTCCGGGCTCGACGCCAAGACTGCGGCATTCGCGATCTCGATCGGCGCGATCGGCAGCGCCAGCGGACGGTTCCTCTCGGGCTGGATGTCGGATCACTTCGGCCGTCTCTTCACCGTGCGCGGCATCGTGATCGTCTCGATGATCGCGACGCCGCAGCCTCTACGTCTGGCGCGAGTCGCTGCTGCCGTTCTACGGGCTGCTGTTCCTCGTCTACTACTGCTACGGCACGCAGCTCTCGGTCTACACCGCGCTCGCCGGCGATTTCTGGGGCACCCAGTATCTCGCCACCAACTACGGCGTGATGCTGCTGGCGTGGGGTTTCGCCGGCGTCATGGGGCCGGTCTTCGGCTCGCGCGTCTTCGTGGCGACCGGCTCGTATCAGTACGCGTTCTTCGGCGCGGCTGCGCTGGCGCTGGCCTCGCTGGCCCTGCTGAGTATCGTGCGTCCTCCCGCTCCGCCGGAAGCAACGGTTCGAGTGAGCGGTATGCCGCAACCGATGCCCAGCCGCTGACCTCTCGACCAGGCGGCCGTCCGCGGCCGCCGCCGTCTCGTCGCTCGCGCGATTCTCCGAGTCGCGCCGGATATACTCGCTGAAGTGTCGCCCACTCGTCGTCTCCTGCCGTATGTGACGCGCTATCGCCGCGCCTTCTTCTCCGGCCTCGTCTGCGTCGTCATCACCCGCGCGATTCTGCTGGCGGGACCAACGATTCTCGGCCGGGCCATCGACGATTTGACGCGGGGTGTGACGCGGGGAAAGCTCGCCGCCTACGGCACGCTGCTGCTGGGGATCGGCCTGGTCGGCGGCGCGTTTCAGTTTCTGACCCGCCGCATCCTGATCGGCGCGTCGCGCGACATCGAGTACGACATGCGCAACGACTTCTTCGCGCACCTGGAGAAGCTGCCGCTGGCGTACTTTCAGACCCACCGCACCGGCGACCTGATGTCGCGCGCGACCAACGACCTGAACGCCGTGCGCATGATGATCGGCCCCGCGATCATGTATTCGGCGACCACCATGCTGACCATGGTCGTGGCGCTGACGGTGATGGTCTCGATCGACGGCCGGCTGACGGCGCTGTCGCTCATTCCGCTGCCGTTCGTGTCGCTGTCGGTGAAGTGGTTCGGCAGCGCCATCCACAAGCGGTTCGAGCAGATTCAGGCGCAGCTGTCCGACGTGAGCGCGGTCGCGCAGGAAGCGCTGTCAGGCGTGCGCGTGGTCCGCGCCTATGGGCAGGAGGCGGCCGAAATCGAACGATTCCGCGTCTCCAACGAGGAGTATCTGCAGCGCAATCGACGGCTGATCGTCCTGCAGGGATTTTTCTTTCCGAGCATGTCGTTCTTCCTCGGTCTCGGGCGCGCTGCTGGTCGTCTGGCTCGGCAGCGCTGAGGTGATCCGCGGCCGGATCACGATCGGTCAGTTCGTGGCGTTCAATTCGTATCTGACGATGCTCAGCTGGCCGATGATCGCGTTTGGATGGGTCACCAACATGCTGCAGCGCGGCATGGCGTCGTGGAAGCGGATGCTCGAAGTCCTCGATACGGAACCGGCGATCGCGGATCGACGTCGGACGTCGCGCGAGTGCGCGCCGATCGCCGGAATCAGCGAGGCATCCGGCTTCGGCAGACGATCAGCCGGATCGCGATTCGCGGCGCGATCGAATTCCGCGATCTCGTCTTCTCGTTCGGCGACACGCGTCGGTTCTCGAATCACGTCTCGGCCACGATCGAGGCGGGGCAGACGGTGGCGCTGGTCGGCGTCACCGGGTCCGGCAAGTCCACGCTGATCTCGCTGCTGGCGCGCCTGCACGATCCGCCGCGTGGCTCCGTGTTCATCGACGGACGTCGACGTCCTCGACATCCCGCTGGCGACGCTCCGACGCTCCATCGGGTTCGTTCCGCAGGAGCCGTTCCTGTTCTCGGACACGCTGGCGGACAACATCGCGTTCGGTCTGGACGCGCGCACGGGCGATCGCTGGATCGCACAGCTCGCAGGACGAACCGAGCTCCGCGGATTCTGCGAACTCGGCGTCAATCCGTCAGCAGCGTATAACCGCCGCCGCTGCAGTCGCCCGACTCGACAAGGACGTCGCCGATTTTCCGAAAGGCTACGACACGATGGTCGGCGAGCGCGGCATCACGCTGTCAGGCGGCCAGAAACAGCGCACCGCCCTGGCGCGCGCCATCGTGATCGATCCGCGCATCCTGATTCTCGACGATGCGCTGTCGGCGGTGGATACCTACACCGAAGAAGAGATTCTGTCGCGGCTGCGTGGCGTGATGCGCGATCGCACGTCGATCATCGTGTCGCATCGGATCTCCACGGTTCGCGACGCCGACGTCGATCTTCGTGCTCGATGCCGGGCGCATCGCCGAGCGCGGCACCCACGACGAACTGGTCAGGCTCGACGGCCTCTACGCGCAGCTCCATCGCCAGCAGTTGCTCGAAGAGGAGCTGGCGGCGTCATAGCCGTCATTCGTCTCTGAGCGCAGTCAGCGGATTGACGCGCATCGCGCGTAGCGCGGGCAGTGCGCACGCGGCCATAGCGACCGCCGCCAGTGCCGCCGCTGCCATGGCATACGTCGCGGGATCGAGCGGCGAGACACCGAACAGCAGCGACTGCATCAGCGTCGTGATCGCCACCGCGCCGGCGAGCCCGATCGCGGCGCCGACGACGACCGGCTTCATCCCCTGCGCAACGACGAGGCCAAACAGCGCACGTGGCTGCGCCCCGAGCGCGAGACGGATGCCGAGCTCACGCGACCGCTGGGACACGAAATATCCCAGCACGCCGTAGATGCCCAGCGCAGCGAGAAAGACCGCCACGCCGGCGAACCCAGTCAAGAGCGACGTTCTGAACCGCTCGTCGCCCATCGAGCCGGTCACGAGATCCTGCAGCGTCGTTTCGTCGGTGACGAGGAAGTCGCGGCCGGCGGTCCGGACGGTCTGGCGCGCCGTCGGAATCATCGCGTCGGCATCGACCACCGAGCGGACGACAAACATCGCCGGGTTCTGAGTGTTCGCGGCGAACGGCACATACACCTCCGGTCGGACCGCCTTGTCCATCCCGTCCTGCTTGGCGTCGGCGACGACCCCGACGATCGTCATCCACTCGTCCTTGTCGTTCGGCCGGCCGAACTTGATCCGCCTGCCGACCGGATCCGCGCCGCCGAAGTAGGCTTTCGCGAGCGCCTCGTTGACCAGGGTCACGTGCGCCGTCGCGCCGTCGTGATCGGTCAGCATCCGCCCCGAGAGGAGGCGGATACCTGCGGCCGCGAAGTAGCCTGGTGTGACCGACTCGTGCCGCAGTTCGCGCTGGTAGTCGTCCGGCCCGCGGCCTTCGACGGTCGCGTCGCCCGTCCACGTGTAGCCGCGGAGCACGACCGTGCTGGTGACGCCCACCGCTTCGACGCCCGGCAGATCGCGCAGGCGCCGCTCGATGTCGTCGACCGCCTGCACGCGGTCGGTCTCCTTCGGGAAGCGCAGACGCGGGAGCGTGACCTTGAAGGCGATCGCCTGCTCGGGGCGGAACCCGGGATCGACCTGCTGCAGACGGATCAGGCTTCGAACCAGCAGCGTCGAGGCCACCAGCAGGACAACTGAGAGCGCGACCTCGAGCGTCACGAGCATGTCGCGCGCGGTCGATCTCTGGCGCGAGCCGGAATCCAGTCGTTCGGAGAGCCGCTCCGATCGCGACGACGACAGCGCCGGCGCGAGACCGAACACGATCGGCGCGATGATCGCCAGCGCAGCGGCGAAGAACAGCACCGGAAGATCGACTTGGGGCGTCGCGAAGAGCGGCAGCGCCGACGGCGCGACACGCAGGATGAGCGGCGGCGCCAGCGTCGCCAGGGCGATCCCGAGTGCCGAGCCGACCGCCGAGAGCACCAGCGCTTCCGTCAGCAGCTGACGGACGAGCCGTCCGCGTCCGGCGCCGAGGGCGCGGCGAACGGCGATCTCGCGCATCCGGCTGCTAGCCCGACCGAGCTGCAGGCTCGCGACGTTCAGGCACACGATCAGGAACAGCACGGCGACCGCCGCAAAGAGCATCAGTACGCTGCCGCGCGCGCCGGCGGCCATGATGTCATGCAGCGGCTCGATGCGCACGCCCATGCTGGTGTTCGTGTCCGGATACTCGTGCTCGAGGTCGGACGCGATCCGCGACATGCGATCCCGCGCCTGTTCGACGCGCACTCCGTCTGCCAATCGCGCGACGATGCTCAGGTAGTGTGGCCGCCGCGTGCTCTGAAGGTCCGCCGATGTGATGCCGATCGGCACCCAGAACTGCGCCGTGCGATTCGGGAAGAAGAAGTCGCGAGGCATGACGCCAACCACGGTCATGGTCCTGCCGCTCAGCGAGAGCGTGCGGCCGACGACGTTCGGATCGCCGGCGAACAACTGTTGCCAGGTGCTGTACGCGAGCAGCAGCACGTCGCTGTGGCCGTCGAACGTTTCGTCCCAGTTGAATGCGCGGCCGATCAGCGGGCGCACGCCGAGCACTTCGAACAGATTGCCGGTCGTCGCCACGCCCGTGATCGCCGTCGGCTCGCCGCCGATCTCGATGAAGCGCTGCACGCCGCTGGCGCCACGCTCGTCGACGCCGACATAGCCGGCGATGTCGGTGAAGACATCGTTGCGCGCGCGCCAATCGGCGAAGTTCGCCGGTGCGGCCACGGTGTGGGTCCATCGCTTGAGAGGATTGGTCTCCGTGATCTCGACCAGGCGCTCCGGCTGCGCGAACGGCAGCGGACGGAGCAGCACTGCGCGAACGACCGTGAACATCGCCGTCACCGTGCCGACGCCCACCGCGAGCGTCAAAACAACGACGGCGGCGAAGCCGGGATTGTGGCGCAGCGTGCGCAGCGCGTAGCGGAGATCCTGCAGTGCGGTGTCGACCTGCGGCAGGCCGCGGTGGTCGTGCTGCCGTTCCTTGATCTGCATGGGTCCTCCGAGGCGCAGAATCGCCGCGCGCCTGGCCTCGTCCGGCGGCAGCCCGCGTGCAAGATGCTCCTCGGTCAGCATCTCGAGGTGCGTGGTGACCTCGCGATCGAACTCGGCGTCGAGCCGGCGTCCTTGCAGGAGAGCCCGGAGACGCGACGTCCAGACCGCAAGCCAGCCCGGCATCTGCGTCACCGCGGCGCGAGCCGCAGCATCCGCATCATCACCGCCGAGATGCGCTCCCAGTTCCGGGCCTCGGCCGCAAGCTGCTTCCGGCCGGCCTTCGTGATCGCGTAGAACTTCGCCTTGCGGTTGTTGTCGGAGGTGCCCCAACTCGCGGAAATCCAGCGCCGCTGGTGCAGCCGCAGCAGCGAGGCGTAGATGGTGCCCTGATTGAGCTGCAGGGCGTCCTCGCTGATCTGCTCGATGCGCCGGGCCAGGCCGTAGCCGTGCAGCGGCCCCATCGCCTCGAGCGTCTGCAGCACCATCAGGTCGAGCGTGCCCTGCAGGATGTCGGACCGGCTGTCTGGCATGTGTGTCTGCTCCTGTTGGACGACCACACGACACTAATGGTTGTCTCTGTGGGATGTCAACAGGAGCGGCGTGCGGCGCGCGGCGGCTTCGCACTATGATCGCTCTCAGGCGATGGCTGACGCGCACGACGACGAAATCATCGGCAAGGCCTACGACGCACGGCTGATGCGGCGACTGCTGCACTACCTGCGCCCCTACTGGCGTCAGGTGGCGGTCGCGCTGGTGGCGATCATCACCGGCGCGGCGGCGTCGCTGGTGCAGCCCTATCTCATCAAGGTGGCGATCGATCGCTTCATCGCGACCCGGCAGCTCGCTGGCCTGAACGGGCTGGCGCTGCTGTTTCTCGCGGTCCTGGTGGTGGCCTTCGCCGCCGAGTACGTCCAGACCTGGACGATGCAGTTGACCGGCCAGCGCATCATGTTCGACATGCGCATGGAGATCTACCGCCACCTCCAGCGCCTCGACGTCCGTTACTACGATCGCAACCCGGTCGGGCGCCTGATGACCCGCGTCACCTCGGACGTGGACGTCCTGAACGATCTGTTCACGTCCGGTGTGGTCACCGTGTTCGGCGACCTGTTCGCGCTGGTCGGCATCATGGTCATGATGATCGCGATGAACTGGCGACTGGCGCTGGTGGCGTTCTCGGTGCTGCCGCTGATCGGTTTCGTCACGCAGTGGTTTCGCCGCAATGTCCGCGATTCGTACCGGCTGGTGCGCGGCTGGATCGCACGGATCAACGCCTTCCTGCAGGAAAACATCACCGGCATGTCCACGGTGCAGCTGTTCCGCCGCGAGGCGCTGAACTTCGAGCGCTTCGATGCGATCGATCGCAAGCATCGCGACGCCAACATCGACCAGATCTTCTACTACGCCATGTTCTACCCGGCGATCGAGACCGTGAGCACGCTCGCCTCGGCGCTGATCATCTGGTACGGCGGCGGCAACGTCCTGCACCAGACGCTCACCCTCGGCGCGCTGGTCGCCTTTCTTCAGTACTCGCAGCGCTTCTTCCGGCCGATCAGCGACATGTCGGACAAGTTCAACACGCTGCAGGCGGCGATGGCATCGTCCGAGCGCGTGTTCAAGCTGCTGGACGAGCCGGTCGCGGTCAGTTCGCCGGCGGCGCCGGCGCACCGCCCTGCGCCCGCCCGGGCGCACATCGTCTTCGACCATGTCTGGTTCGCGTACAACGACGACGACTTCGTCCTGAAGGACGTGAGCTTCGAGGTTCGACCGGGTCAGCGTGTCGGCGTCGTCGGCGCCACCGGGTCCGGCAAGACGACGCTGATCAACCTGCTGCTGCGGTTCTACGACGTCTCGCGAGGCCGAATTACCATCGATGGCGTCGACATCCGCGAACTGGATCTCGCCGACGTGCGCGGACTGTTCAGCCTCGTGCTGCAGGACGTGCACCTGTTCTCGGGCACGATCGCCGACAACATCCGGCTCGGGCGCCAGTCGATCGACGATCAGCGCATGCACGGCGCCGCCCGCGCCGTCCATGCCGACGCGTTCATCGACCGGCTGCCGAACGGCTACGCGAGCGCGGTCGCCGAACGGGGCGCCACGCTGTCGGTCGGGCAGAAGCAGCTGCTGTCGTTTGCGCGTGCGCTGGCGTTCGACCCGCGCGTGCTGATCCTCGACGAGGCGACCTCGAGCGTCGATACCGAAACCGAGATCATCATCCGCGACGCGTTGCAGGCGCTGATGGCCGGCCGCACCACCATCGCCATCGCGCACCGGCTGTCGACGATCCAGGACATGGACAAGATCCTGGTCCTGCACAAGGGCCAGATTCGCGAGTCAGGCACCCACCAGGAGCTGCTCGCGGAGCGCGGAATCTACTTCAAGCTGTTCGAGCTGCAGTACCGGACCCGCACCGGGTCCGATGCCGCGCCAGACGGCGCCATCGGACACATGAACGTCGGCTGAGGCCCCGGCGCGTCGCCAGGGCCTCAGCGTGGCCGCCCTTCGCTCAGAACCCGCACTGAGACGGACCGGCGACGTCAATCCGGCGCGTCGCGCCTGCCGGAATCAGCTGAACGGCGTAGCCGGTGGCAATGGCGGCCGTCTCGTTCCGGATGTTGTGGTTGTGATCGCCGCCCTCGTCGACCAATGTCATACCAGCCGAGTAAACCTGTGGCTTGCAGTGCGGGTCGTCGCTCTCATAGTTGGTGATGGTGCCCGCCGTGATGATGATGAGGCTGTGGCCGGGGTGAGTGTGCCAGCCGGTGGTTCCACCTGGCTGCCAGACATTGCTCTGGATGTAGAGGTCGGATTTGCCCTTCGTCTTCTGCCACGACAGCCAGACGTCGCTGTTGATCCAGCTTTTCCAGAAATCAGGCGGGATCACCTTGTTGAAGACATCGATTTCCCCGAAGGTACCCATGACGATCGTGGTCCCCACAAAGCCGGACGCGGGTGTCGCCCGCAAGCCGGTCGAGCAGGGCACCGTGATCACGAACGCGGCCATGGCGATTGCTGCGGATAGTCTTCCCTTCATGCTGCCTCCTCGCGCGTCGATGAACCGAGACGCGGCGCCACGATGCGGGACCTGTCGGCGACGGTCAAAAGGCGAAGAACGGATCTGGCCGGAATACGCCGGACTGCCGTGAAATGCCGCCCTTTGCGGCGAGCGTCGGCCGGTCTACAATCCGCCTCACGTCTGCTGGTCCGAATGAGAATGACCATGCCGCCTGCCGTCATCGACACCCCATCCGGTCGCCAGGCAGAGGGTCGGCTCGACTCCTGGAAAGAAATTGCGGCGTACCTCAAGCGCGACGTGACGACCGTTCAGCGCTGGGAAAAGCGCGAGTCGATGCCGGTCCATCGGCACCTGCACGACAAGCTCGGTACCGTGTATGCCTATCGTTCAGAACTCGACGCGTGGGTCCTGGGCCGCAATCAGGGTAGGCCTGACAATCGTGACGGCGAAGCGATTGACGCCTCCGTCACCGAACCCGCGAGCGAAGCAGTCGTCTCGAAACCAGCGTTTCCTACGGCGTCAATGCTCCTCATTGCCGCAAGCGTTCTGACCGCAGCCATCGCCGGCGTCTATCTCTGGGGTCATGCACATGATCTGTTCTGGAGTAATCCGATTGGCGATGCCCGCTTTCAGATGGTCACGGACTTCGACGGCAACGAATCGGCCGCTGCGATTTCGCTGGACGGGCGCTTCATCGCGTTTCTCTCCGATCGCGACGGTCAGATGGACGTGTGGGTCACGAGCGTCGGATCGGGACAGTTCACCAACCTGACTCGCGGGACAGCGCGCGAACTGGTAAATCCGTCCGTGCGGACGCTGCGATTCTCGCCGGATGGCGGGTTGGTGGTTTACTGGATGCGCAACAACCATGGTGCCGACCCCGCCGATATCGGTCTATGGGCCATACCGACGCTCGGCGGGCCTCCGCGTCCCTACCTTGAAGGCGTCGCCGAACTGGGGTGGTCGCACGATGGACGACGGATGGTGTTTCACACGACCGCTCCCGGCGATCCGACGTACGTCTCGGAGGGCGCTGCGGCCAGCCGAGGCGCCCCGATCTTTACCGCGCCTGAAGGCGCACACGCGCACTTCCAGGTGTGGTCGCCGAACGATCGCTTCGTGTACTTCGTTCAGGGACCGCTCGAGAAGCTGGACGTTTGGCGCATGACGCCGGAAGGCGCGCGGTCGGAGCGCATCACCGCCCATGAAGGACAAGTCAGCCATCCGGTGATGCTGGACGAACGAACCCTGATTTACCTCGCCACCGACGCCGATGGATCGGGACCGTGGCTTTACACCATCGACACGGAACGACGTGTTCCGCGACGGCTGACCGTCGGCGTCGATCACTTCACGTCGCTGGCTGCTGACGCTCGCGCCGACCGGCTCGTAGCGACGGTGGCGCACCCGAAGCGGACATTGTGGCGGGTCCCGTTCACAAACGAAAAATCCGAGGCGTCAGAGCCTGTCCGCGTCGCTCGAGCAGCAGCCACGGCGTTCGCCCCTCGCTTCAGCGGCAGCGACATCGTCTATGCCGTTTCGATCGGTGCGCGCGACAGTCTCTGGAAACTTGCGGGCGAATCGGCGATCGAGCTCTGGAGTCAGGACGGTGCACGGATCGTCGGCGGGCCCGCGCTGTCCGGCGACGGGAGCCAGCTCGCGTTCAGCGTCCGCAGCGGCGGTGACGCTCGGCTGTTCACGATGCCGAGCGATGGCGGCAACGCCAGGCTCGTCACCGGCGCGGTCAACCTGCAAGGTTCGCCGGCCTGGTCGCCCGACGGCCGCTCGATCGTGTCTGGGTCGCGGCAGGGCGACCGTGTCGGTCTCGTTCGCGTTCCGGTCGGCGGCGGTCGCGCGGAGACGATTGTGCCGCCGTACGCGACAGAGCCGGTATGGTCCCCCAGCGGCGGATTCCTGGTCTACTCCGGTCCGGACGTGGGGACGACATTTGCCGTCAAAACGGCGCCGATTGACGGCGCAGATGCGCCGGCCCTCAACCTGACACTGACGCGCGGTGCGAGGCGTCTCGCCTTTATTCCTGGACAGGCGGCGCTGGTGTTTCTGCGCGGGACTCTCGCGCACAAAGATCTCTGGCGCGTCGATCTTCCGACCGGAGCAATGCGGCAGTTGACGAAATTGCCGCTCGACTTCAACGTCGCCGACTTCGACGTCGCGGCCGATGGCCGTGGGGCGGTGCTCGAGCGCGTCGAGGATCGCTCCAATGTGGTGATGCTGGATCGCCAGCGCAGGCCGTAGGCTCCGAGCGCCCGACGCAGCGATCAGTGTTTCAATGTGGCCGCGGGAAGTGCCAGCGGCAGCGGACGGGACGGCAGCGGGGCGGGTTCGCTCTTCTTGAAGAATCGATCGAGGAAGCCCAGAGTCGTGGCGCGCGGGTTCCAGCCGAGGCGCAGCACCGTGAGGTGCACGGGTTGCCGTCCGAACGCGAGCGCCTCGTTGCAGTTCCACATGTACAGATCGACCTGGCGACCCTGCACGCTGGGGCCGGTGTCCATCACGGTGTAGATGCCGTTGTATTTCGCCGGCAGCGAATCGACTTCGATCACCGAACCGACCGGCAGCAGTTCCGGATCGGAGGCAGCGACGCCGCTCTGAACGGCGACACCGGTTGAGGTGACGATGCCTTTGCAGTACGCGGTGGCGCTGAACGAGACCCGGGACCCGGGACTCGGCAGCGCCGATGTTTCGCGCATGGTTGCCAGGCGCGCCGCATATTTCGAGTCCAGAATCGTGGTCTCGAACAGCGAAGCGAACGCGATGGCGGCCACGACCGTGACGATCGTCTTCCGCCAGAAGGAGCCGGAAATGATCATTTGTGGTGCTGCTGCATGATGTCATGGATCCGGCGCCGGCTTGTCACGAACGCCAGTGCGAGCGGATAGGCGATCGCCGACATCACGAGCGCACCGAGCGTGGATCCGACGAAGTACGGCAGCAGCAGCGGCTTCAGAATCGTGATCAGGTCGTGCCAGAACGTGCTGTGAAATGCAGAATCCTCGAATAGCGATGCGATCTGTCCCTTGAATCCAGGCGGCAGTTTGTAGCGAAGAATCGTCGCGCCGGCCATCGTGACGACCGCGTAGTACGGACCGATGATCCACGGCAGGTTCGAATACACGCCGAGCAGCACCGCAACCCGGTTGAAATTGAGAAAAAATGCGAACACCACGGCCAGCAAGGTGTGTGCGCCAAGGAACGGCGAGAAACCGAAGAAGACGCCGAGCGCAAACGCCGCGGAGGTGCGCTCCGGCGTGTCGTCGACGTGCAGGAGCGCGTCGAGCCAGCGGCGGATGAGGCCCTTGGTCAGATGAATCATCGACCCTCGACGTCGCTCGGGACGCCCCTGAGTGCGTCGACAGGGCGAAAGTGACTGTAGCCCTGCGGCAGCGGCGCGCGCTCGACGGCCGCACCCGCGGAACGATGAAGGATGACGTCCGGCTCGCGCTGGCAGCGACCGATCCGGGTCAGCACCGCGCCGGCCAGGTGCGCGGCGGCGCTGAGACGTCGATGCGCCCGCGGCCTGACCGCGAGCAGCAGCTCGTAGTCGTCGCCCGCGGTGATGGCGCGGGTGACAGGCGTCGAGGCCGCGCGCCTCGAAACACGCACGGGCGCCGGCGTCGATCGGCAGCGCGTCGGCGTCGATCGCGGCGCCGACACCGCTGGCCTCCGCGATTCGATGCACGCCATCCGCGAGGCCATCACTGAGATCGACGCACGCTGATGCGGCACGATTACGCGACAGCAGCATCCCGAGTCTGACCCGCGGTTCTGGACGCAGGAAGGCAGTCTTCAGTCGAGAGTCCTCAGTCTTCAGTTCATGACCGCTCACCGTTTCACGACTGCTGACCGACGACTGACTGCTGACCGACGACTGTTGACTGACGACTGACGACTGACGACTGTTTTGCTCCTGTAACAGCAGCAGCCCTGCTCCCGCAGAGCCGATCGGGCCGCTGACGTAGAGATCGTCGCCCGGCCGCGCGCCCGCGCGCGTCAGCGCCTGACGCCGCTTCACCGTGCCGAGGACGGTGACGTCGATGACCAGCGGGCCCGGCGAGCGCGTCAGGTTCCCACCGGCCACGTGCACGCCGTATTTCGCCGCGAGCCTCCGCGAACCCTGCGGCAATACCGTCGAAGTCGTCGAGCGGCAGCTCCGGCGGCAGCACCATCGACAGCAGCGCGAGGCGCGGCGCCGCGCCCATCGCCGCCAGATCGCTCAGGTTCACCGCCAGCGCCCGATGACCGATGGCGTCGGGCGGGACGAACGCGCGGTCGAAGTGCACGCCTTCGACGATCGCGTCCACCGTGAGCACTTCGACGCGGTTCCGCTCCGGCTCCACCACGGCCGCATCGTCACCGATACCGACCAGCAGCCAGTCGGGCGGGGGCGCGAGATGTCGCTGGATGCGCGCGACGAGCTCTCGCTCGGAGCAGTCGGAAATGATCACTTCGCGTAGTCGATGGCTCGGGTTTCGCGAATCACCGTCACCTTGATCTGGCCCGGATATTCGAGCTCGTTCTCGATGCGGCGGGCGATGTCCTTCGACAGCCACACCGCTTCCTCGTCGGAGATCTTCTCGCTCTCCACCATGATCCGGATCTCGCGGCCGGCCTGCAAGGCGAACGACTTCGAGACGCCCTTGAAGGAGTCGGCGATGCCCTCGAGCTTCTCGAGTCGCTTGACGTACGACTCGAGGATGTCGCGTCGCGCTCCGGGCCGTGCTGCCGAGATGGCGTCCGCGGCCTGGACGATCATCGCTTCGAGCGACGGCCAGTCGATGTCCATGTGGTGCGCGGCCATCGCCATCACCACCGCTTCGCTCTCGCCGTGCTTGCGCAGGAAGTCGATGCCGATGGTCAGGTGGGTGCCTTCCATTTCGCGATCGATGGCCTTGCCGATGTCGTGCACGAACGCGGCGCGGACCGCGACGTGCGCGTCGAGACCGATCTCCCGCGCCATGATCCCGGCCAGCCGCGCCACCTCCGCCGAGTGCGACAGCACGTTCTGGCCGTAGCTGGTGCGGTACTTCAGGCGGCCCATCAGGCGATGAATCTCCGGGTGCAGATCGTGGAGACCGAGATCGAACGCGACGGCGGCGCCTTCCTTGCGCATCGCCTCGTCGGTCTCCTCCTTCACCTTCGCCACGACTTCCTCGATGCGCGCGGGATGAATGCGGCCGTCGGCGATCAGGCGTTCGATCGCCTCCTTGGCGATCGGCACGGCGGTAGGGATCGAATCCGGACAGGATGATCGCGCCGGGCGTGTCGTCGACGATCAGATCGACGCCGGTGGCGAGCTCGAGCGCGCGGATGTTGCGGCCCTCGCGGCCGATGATGCGGCCCTTGAGATCGTCGCTCGGCAGATCGACGACCGAGACGGTGGTTTCGATGGCGTGTTCGGCGCCGCAGCGCTGGATGGCCTCGGTGATGTACTGCTTGGCGCGGTCGACCGCGGTTTCGCGCGCCTCGGCGTCGAGGCGCTTCAGGAGATTCGCCGAATCGTGGCGGGCTTCGCCCTCGATCTGCTTGATCAGCAGTTCCTTGGCTTCCTCGGCGGTCAGGCCCGCGACGCGCTCGAGCTCGTGTTTCTGATGTGCGACGAGCGCTTCGTATTTTGCGGCAGCCGCAGCAGCCGACTGCTCGCGCAGCGCCACGGCGCGGTCGCGGCCGGTGAGCTCGTTTTCGAGGCGTTCGACGGCGGCCTGGCGCTCGGCGGCGGCGGCCTCGCGCCGTTGCAGGGTCTGCTCGAGCGGCGGCGGCCTGCTGGCGATCCTGACGGGCCTGACGCTCGGCCTCCATCAGGATCTCGTGCGCCTTTTCCTTGGCGTCGAGCAGCGCCTCCTTGCGTCGCGTCTCGGCGTCGCGGTCGGCGTCCTTGATGATCCGGAGGGCCTGTTCTTCGGCGCGGCCGACGGTTTCGGCGGCGATGCGCTTGCGGTTGGCGATCCACACCACGAAGGCCGCGGCCGACACCACTCCCGCAACCGCGGCGGCGACGACGACCGATGCGTACACTGGCAACACGCGTGACGTCCTTTCCCTCGTCGGGGTCAATCCCCGTCAGTGCTGGGCCGGCGCCGCGCGCGGGGAAGCCCCGCCTGCAATAAAAGTGATGGAGGGATGCGAAAGAACACCCCGCTTTGCCGTGTGGGGAGGACGATGAACCTGCTAAAGCAGGTGGAACCGCTCAAACAAGCCGCGCTTCAGGCTTCCTCGTTGCAGAGGCATGCACACCACGCGGCGTCGCGACTCACTTGGGTAAACATTGGCTCAACGAGCCTACCGCCATCACGCGCAAAGCAGGGAACTCAAAATCCGATCACGATCCTATAGGTTCGAGGTCGCCGGTTCAAGGGCGCGACGCTCGAATCACAGCAGCACCCGATCGACGAGGCGTTCGAGCTCGCCGGCCCGTTCCGCCAGTTCTCCGGCGCGGGCACGGGTGACCTCTCGACAGCGCAGCAGCTCGTCGGCGATGTTGAGCGCGGCCAGCACCGCCAGCCGCAGCGAGTCGCCGGTCGGCGTGGTGTCAGCCGCCGCGCGCATCTTGCTCGTCCACGTAGCTTGCCAGCAGCGCCACGTACTCCGGATCCAGCGTGCTGCGGATGGGATACCGCTGCCCGTGAATCTCGACCGGGATGACCGGGCCGGCGTCGTTCATGTCACAAACTGAGGGCTTCGAGCTGGTCGAGCATGTCGGTGACGCGGGTGCGGATGACGTCGCGTTCTTCCTTCAGCGTCGACAGCTCGCATGGCCACGCCGTCGCTGCTGGCGACCTGCGCGCGCATCGCGTCGAGATCGCGCGACAGCCGCTGATTTTCCTCGGCGGCGCGCGTCTGCTCGGACTTGAGGCGCTCGACCATGCCCACCAGCAGCTTGATTTTCTCCTCGAGTCGATCGATCGGTTCGAGGTCCACGCTGCGCACTGCTGCTTTCGCCATAACTGCCTCACCACATCTGGTCATTGGGGAATCTGGTCATCTGGTCATTTCAATCTCATCATCAATGACCCAATGACCCGATAACCAAACGACTAAATTCCTATCTCTGTACCGCCCGGTGCTCGCGAACGAGCGCGGCGAGAATCCTGTCGACGCTCTGCTGCACCTCGAGCGTCGGTCAGCGTGCGATCGGCCGCCTGGAAGGTCAGCCGCACCGAGATACTGACGGCGCCTTCCGCCACGCCCTTGCCTTGATAGCGATCGAAAAATGCCACCGACGGCGAGCGGCGCCGGCAGATCGCGTCCGGACGCCTGAATGGTGTCACGAATGATTTCGGCAGGCAAGACGTCGACGACCACGATCGACAGATCGCGCACGACGAACGGATGCCGCGCCAGCGGAACGATGGCGTCGCTCGCGGCGGTTCGCGCCTTCGAGAGATGGTCGAGGTTCAGCTCGGCCACCATCACCCGATCCTGACGCGGCAGTCCGCGTGCATCCGCGATCGCCGGCGACAGCTGACCGGTCAGCCCCACCCGCGCGCCACGTCCGGGACCGTCGGCGACGATGACCGCCGCGCTCTGGCCCGGCACCAGAAAGGGCGCCACAATCGGCTCGGTGCGGACGGCCACGCCGAGCATCGCGCACACCTGCTCGACCAGGCCCTTGACGTCGAAGAAGTCCACGTCGCGCGCACCTCCAGACCAGTGGTCGCCGGTGCCGCCCGGTCCACGCCATGGCGACACTCCGGCGTCTCGGTCGTGCGACGTGAAACGCGTGCCGATTTCGAACAGGCCGCACGTCGCGCCGGCCGTGACGACGGTTGTGGGCGACCGCGTCCACCAGTCCCGGCAGGAGCGACGGCCGCAGCGTGTCGAACTTGGCGGAGAGCGGGTTCGCGATCGGCAGAACGCCTTCGAATCCCGAGTCTCCGGAGAGCGCAGAGACGTCATCGCCCGAGATTCGCGAACTCTGCGTGCCCCTGAACACGTCGATCGCTTTCGCTTCGATGAAGCCGAAGGTCACGGCCTCGGAGAGTCCGGCTGCGGTCAGGGCCCGCCGCACCAGTTGATCGCGTCCGACGCGCGGGTCGGGCGGCGGCGGCGGGATGTCGAAGCGCCGGGAACGTCGGCGGCAACTTGTCCAGCCCATGGTGACGGCCGACCTCTTCGATCAGATCGACTTCGCGAACGAGGTCGACGCGGAAGGTCGGCGCGACGACGTCCCATCCGTCGGCGGACGCGCGACACGTCGAGCCCGAGCCCGCGCAGAATGCGCTCGACTTCCGCGTCAGGCACCGTCGCGCCCAGCAGGCGCGGCCAGCCGCTGCGCGACGCAGGTGCAGGCGCCGACGGCGTCGCGCGTCCGCGGATAGCGCGGTCGACGATCGACCCGACCACCCGGCCCGCGCCGATCTGTTCCATGAGCGCGATCGCGCGCTGCAGCGCGACGACCTGCACGCTGATGTCGGCGCCGCGCTCGAAGCGCGACGAGGCCTCGGTCTTCAGGCCGAGACGCTTGCTGGTTCGGCGCACCGATGCCGGCTTGAAGTAGGCGCTCTCGAACGCAACCGTCGTCGTCGTCGCTGACACTTCGGAATCCGCGCCGCCCATGACGCCGGCGACGGCCTGCGCACGGTCGCGGTCGGCGATGACGAGCATGTCCGGATCCAGCGTCCGCTCGACGCCGTCGAGCGTCGTGATGCGTTTCGCCAGGCCGCGCCCGCCGGACGCGTGATCTCGACTGCCGGCGAGCGTCGCGAGATCGAAGGCGTGCATCGGCTGTCCGAGCTCGAGGTTGCACGTAGTTCGTGACGTCGACGATCGAGCTGATCGGCCGCACCCCGGCGGCCTGGAGGCGCGCCGTCAGCCAGGTCGGCGACGGCCCGATCTGCGACGTCGGCGACCGCCGCGGCATATCGCGGGCACAGTTCCTCGTCGTCGATCGACGACCCGGAGGCGATCGGACGTTCCGATGGCGACCGATGCGAGGCGTACTCGCGCGTCCGCATCCACGCCGCGGAGGGCAGCGTGAGCGGCAGGTCGAACGCGGTGGCGACCTCGCGCGCCAGGCCGATGCACGCTCAGGCAGTCCGGGCGGTTGGCGGTGATCTCGAAATCGATCACCGCATCGCCGGCGTCGAGCGGCTCGATCGACGCCACCTCGAAGCCGCGCAGCGCCGAGCGTCGCGCCGATCGTCGTCGGCGGACGCCTTCACGTCGACGAATTCGCGCAGCCAGGATAAGACAAGCTTCATATCGTTCGTGGTTCGTCGTTCGTCGTTCTTCGTTCGTGAGCGCCGAGCACGGCGAATGTCGAACCGAGAACGTCGAACGACATGATCAGTACGGAAACTGCTCGAGGAACCGCAGGTCGTTCTCGTAGAACAGCCGGATGTCCTCGACCTGATAGCGCAGGATCGCGACGCGTTCGATGCCGATGCCCCAGGCGAAGCCGGTGTAACGCTCCGGGTCGTAGCCGACCGCCTCGAACACCGCCGGGTGCACCATGCCGCACCCGAGGATTTCGATCCAGCCGCTTTTCTTGCACATCTGACAGCCGACGCCGTCGCACGGCCCAGCAGCTGATGTCGACCTCCGCGCTCGGCTCGGTGTACGGGAAGAAGCTCGGTCGCAGCCGCAGCCGCGATCGTTCGCCGAACATCTCGCGCGCGAACGCGAGCAGCGTGCCCTTCAGATCCGCCAGCGAGATCCCTTCGCCGACGACCAGCCCTTCCATCTGCGAGAACATCGGCGTGTGGGTCAGATCGAGATCGTCGCGGCGATACACGCGACCAGGCACGACGATCCGGATCGGCGGCTGATGCGTCTGCATGTAGCGGATCTGCATCGCCGAGGTATGCGTCCGCAGCATCGTCCGCACGAGCGCGTCACGATCGCCTTCGATCGGCGGCAGCGGACTCGCGAGATAGAGCGTGTCCTGCATGTCGCGCGCGGGATGTTCGGCCGGCATGTTGAGCGCGTCGAAGCAGTGCCACTCGTCCTCGATCTCCGGTCCTTCGACGATGGCGAAGCCCATGCGGGTGAAGATGTCTTCCATGCGCTCGCGGACGATGGTCAGCGGATGGCGATGTCCGAGGCGCGGCACGCGGCCGGGCAGCGTGACGTCCACGGCGCCGGCTGGTCGTGCGCTCGCCGCGGCCTGCTCGCTGTAGG
The DNA here is from genome assembly GCA_963711765.1 of uncultured Acidobacteriota bacterium. Lineage (GTDB taxonomy): Bacteria > Acidobacteriota > Vicinamibacteria > Vicinamibacterales > CAVVIG01 > CAVQFC01. The sequence continues at coordinate 458,951 of CAVQFC010000004.1, forward strand.
CGGTCCACCGCGCCTCGATCGCCTTCTTCAGTTCGTTGGCGAACTGGCCGATGTTTTTCTTCTCCGTCGGGCGGGGCGCTGCCGATCAACTGCATCCACGAGGCGACGACGCTGTTCTTGCGGCCGAGGAAGCGATCGCGCAGCGGTCTGGGCGTCGCGGGCAGACGCCGCCGCGGCGAGCTCGCGCTCGAACTCGGCGACGTGCGCATCGACGGCGGCCTGATCAGGGAGAGACATGGAAGGATTGTTTTATCACGAAGGGCGAAGGGTCACGAAGGCCACGAAGCGGCTTGTCCGACAAACCCGGCTTCGTGCTCTTCGTGAACTTCGCGCCTTCGTGAGGAAGGCGGGTGCGCGCGGGTTCAGGCCCGCGCGACGGCTTTGGCGTTCGCGGCTTTCGATGCGGCGGCCTTTTCGACGTTCTTCGGCGACTTGACCGCGATCTTCGCCGCGGCCTTGGCCTGCTTGGCCAGGGTGCGCGAACGCCGCCGGGCTCGAGATGGCGAGCTCCGACAGGCTCTTGCGGTCGAGCGTGATGCCGGCGTTCTTCAGGCCGTTGATCAACTGGCCGTAGGTGAGCCCGTGCTCGCGCGCCGCGGCGTTGATGCGGACCACCCACAGGCGGCGGAAGTCGCGCTTCTTGCGGCGGCGGCCGACGAAGGCGTACTTGAGCGCGGTGTCGACCGATTCCTTGGCGGCGCGATACAGCTTGCTCTTGTTGGCGTAGTAGCCCTTCGCCAGTCCAAGCAGTTTCTTGCGCTTGGCGCGCCGGACGGTTCCTCTTTTTACTCGCGGCATTCTCTGTCTCCCGGAAATTCAGATTTCAGACTTCAGATTTCAGATTGAATTTCAAAAGTCAGATCGGCGTTCGAATCTGAAATCTGAAATGTGAAATCTGAAATGTCGAGTGTCACTTATACGGCAGCATCCGCTCGAGCTTGGCGACGTCCACGGCCGCGACGGTCGTGGTGCCGCGCAGGCCGCGCTTGCGCTTGGTGCTCTTGCTGCTCAGGATGTGCTGCTTGAACGCCTTGCCGCGCAGAAACTTGCCGTTCTTGGTCCGCTTGAAGCGCTTGGCGGCGCCGCGGTGCGTTTTCAATTTCAGCTTCTTCACTTTTTTCGCCATCACTACCTCACGCTAAACGCCGAACCCGCTGAAACCGCAAAGCCAAATCGCTCTCTGCGTGTTCCGCGATTTCCACGTTGGTCGTCGTTCTACTTTGCCACCGCCGCGGCCGTGCTCGCAGCCTTGGTCTTGCCGCCTCCGCCCTGCGGGCGCCTCGAGAGGATGGTGTGCATCTGATTGCCCTCCATCCGCGGCATCGTCTCGGCCAGCGCCACGTCCGCCAGCTCGCCGATCAGCCGCTCGAGAATGCGGCGGCCGATTTCCGGGTGCGCCATCTCGCGGCCTCGGAAGAAGATCGTCGCCTTGACCTTGTCGCCGTCCTCGAGGAAGCGCTCGATGTGCTTCTTCTTGAACTGGTAGTCGTGCTCGTCGACCTTCGGCCGGAACTTGATTTCCTTGACCTCGATCACCTTCTGGTGCTTCCGCGCCTCGCGAGCCCGCTTCTGTTCCTGGTACTGGTACTTCCCGAAGTCCATGATCCGGCAGACCGGCGGTACTGCGGTCGGCGAGATCTCGACCAGGTCGAGACCTTTCTGCTTGGCGATGGCCAGCGCCTGCGGCGGCGGCATGATGCCGAGCTGTGCGCCAGTGTCGTCGATGACGCGGATTTCACGGACTCGAATTCGTTCGTTGACCCGCGTGCGATCATCTCGGCGCGGACTTCTGTCGAAAGCGATAAGGCCTCCTACGCTGTTACCGGAACGTGCCCTTTGCGCGCGATTTCTTCGCGCGCCGACGCAATGAACTCGTCGACCGGGCTCGCGCCCTGGTCGCCGCCGGTGCGCGTCCGCACCGAGATCGTGCCTTCCGTCATCTCCCGATCGCCGATGACCAGCATGTAGGGCACTTTCTGCAGCTGGGCCTCCCGGATCTTATATCCAATCTTTTCCTGCCGCTCGTCGAGTTCGACCCGCAGGCCAGCGGCCGCCAGCTTGTCCCGGACCTCGGCGGCGTAGGGGACATGGCGGTCCACAATCGGCAACACCACCGCCTGGATCGGCGCCAGCCAGAGCGGAAACGCCCCGGCGTAGTGCTCGATCAGGATGGCGATGAACCGCTCGAAACTGCCGAAAATTGCACGGTGAATCACGATCGGCGTGTGTTCGCCGTTGTCGGCCCCGACATATTTCAGCTCGAAGCGCTGCGGCATCTGGTAATCGAGCTGGATGGTGGCGCACTGCCACTTCCGGCCGATCGCGTCGGTGACGTCGAAGTCGATTTTCGGGCCGTAGAACGCGCCGTCGCCCTCGTTCAGGGTGTACGCCTGCCCGGAGGCCTCGAGCGCGGCCTTCAGCTGCGGCCTCCGCCGAGTCCCAGGTCGCGATCTCGCCGATGAACTCCGGCGGACGGGTGGCGAGCTTGGCGGTGAACGGCAGGCCGAAGTCGCCGTAGACACGCTGCACCAGGCCGATCAGACGCTGCGACTTCGTCGCCGATCTGCTCCTGCGTCACAAAGCAGTGGGCATCGTCCTGCGAGAACTGGCGAACCCGGGTCAGGCCTGACAACACACCGGATTCTTCGTTGCGATGCAGCGGTGTCTGCTCGTGGAAACGGAGCGGCAGCTCGCGGTAGCTGCGCTTCTCGCTCGCGAACGCCAGCATGTGGCCCGGGCAGTTCATCGGCTTGACGCCGATCTGCTCGTCGCCCGACTCGATCGTGAACATGTTCTGGCGGTAGATGCCCCAGTGCCCGGAGGTCTCCCACAGCGCCTTGTTGAAGATCAGCGGCGTCTTGAGCTCGACGTAGCCGGCGGGGAACAGCACGCCGCGCATGTAGTTCGCGAGCAGGTTGTAGAGCGTGGTGCCCTTGCCGAGCCAGAACGCCGCGCCCGGCGCCCACTGGTGGAAGGTGAAGAGCCCGAGCTCGCGTCCGAGCTTGCGATGGTCGCGCTTCTTCGCTTCCTCGACCTGGGTGAGGTGCGCCTTGAGATCCTTCTCGGACAGGAACGCGGTGCCGTAGACGCGCTGCATCGGCTGGTTGGCGGCGTCACCCTTCCAGTAGGCGTTGGAAGTGGTGAGCAGCTTGAACGCCTTGAGCTTGCGCGGTGCTCGGCACGTGCGGACCGACACAGAAATCGACGAACGTGTCCTTGTCCTTGATGGTGTAAACCGACACCTCGGGCTGACCCGCGGTCTTCTCGTCGATGAGCTGCATCTTCAGCGGCTCGCCGCGCTTCTCGAAGAACGCCTTGGCTTCGTCGCGCGGCCACATCTGGCGCTCGTAGACGAGATCCTGCGACGCCAGCTCCTTCATCTTCGCTTCGATCGCCTCGAGATCCTCGGGGACGAACGGACGCGGCACGACGAAGTCGTAGAAGAATCCCTCGTCGGTGGCCGGGCCGATGCCGCACTGCACGCCGGGGAACATGTTGGTGACGGCCGCCGCCAGAAGGTGAGCGGTGCTGTGGCGGAAGAGCGGCAGCGCTTCAGGGCTCTTGTCCGTGACGATTCGCACCGAGACGTCCTGCTCCAGCGGAAATGCGAGATCCACCAGCTTGCCGTCGACCACGCCGGCGAGCGCGGCTTTGGCCAGGCCTGGCGAGATCCCTTCCGCGATGTCGCGAACAGTGGTACCGGCAGGCACGTTGCGATTCGAGCCATCCGGAAGCGTGACGGTGAGCTGACTCATTCGGGGGTTGCGAAGAGCGTGGTAGGCACGGGTGGACTCGAACCACCGACCTCCTGCGTGTCAAGCAGGCGCTCTAACCTCTGAGCTACGCGCCTACATCTCAAGCAAAAACTGACGTTAGACGAACGATCAGTATAACCGAGAATTTGGGAATCTGGAAATCTGGTGATTGGGTAATTGATTGGGAAATTGAGGCGAACGAGGGGACATCGTCAATCAATTGCCCGACTCCCCGATTCCCCAATTACCAGATTCCGCCCGCTATGCGGCTTTCTTCTCCGAGAGCTGCTCGAGCGCCTTGTCCAGGATCGGGTCGGTCGTCGGCGCCGGCTGTCCGAACTCGACGTCGGGTTCGTCGACCGGCACGGTCGGTTCGAGACCCTTGTCGTGCAGGGGCGCGCCGGCAGGCGTGAGATAGCGGGTCGTGGACAGCCAGAGCCCTGCGCCATCCGGCAGTTTGATCAGTTTCTGTGTCGCCGTGCGGCCGATCGTGTGCTCGCCGATGAGATCGGCGCGCTGATTGCCGGCCAGCGCCGCCGCAAACAGCTCGGTGCCGCCTGACGTGCCGGTATCGATCAGCAGTACCGTCGGCAGCGCGACCGACCCATCGCCGGGTCCCGCGGCGATCGTTTCGCGCATGCCGCCGCGGGCCTCGCGAATCGTCAGCGGCCCTTTGGCGACGAACAGCCGCGCCAGTGCCAGGCCATCGTCAAGCGTTCCACTCGACGCGCGGCGCAGGTCGACGATGAGCTTTGACGCGCCGCCCTTGGTGAGTTCGGCAATCTCGGCCTTCACCTGGGCCGCGGTGCCGGTTCCCAGCGCCGCGACGCGGACGTAACCGATGCCCGGTGCGGCGATGCGGCCGCTGACGGTCGAAGACGGTTCCACTTCGCGCGTCATCTCGATGACGTGCGGATCGGCGGCGTTGCCGCGAATGATCGTGACGGAGACCTTGGTCCCGGCGGCGCCCCTCAGCATGTGGGTGCCTTCCCAGACCGACATCTCACGCGTCGGCGTGTCGTTGATGGCGCGGATGTAATCGCCGGTTCGCAGTCCGGCCTTGGCGGCTGGTGAGTTGTCGCGCGCGGCGATGACTCGGAGATAGTACCTGGCGCGTGAGCTCGAGGCCGACACCGGCTGGCGGCAGCGCGGTTCCGGCTTCGACCTGCTTCACTTCTTCGGGCGTCAGGTAGGCGCTGTCCGCATCGAGGCCGTCGGCGAGGCCGTGCATGGCGCCGCGCATGACACGGTCCATGTTCGCTTCTTCGACGTAGTTGCTCGAAATCAGGCTGACCACGTCCTCGAAGATCGTGAGGGGCTTGAACGTGCTGCCTTCACGCGCCATCACCCGGCCGAGGAACCCGCCGAGGATCGCAAAGGCGATCACCGGGGCCGAGATGGACATCACGATTACGCGTGTGCGAGAGCTCATGGCACCTCAGTCAATTAACGCTTCCGCAGCCATTGTAAAGGATCGACCGGCTGACCGTCGACGCGGAGTTCGAAATACAGCCCCGCTGGTCCGGCGGGCGTGGCGCCGACCGTGCCGAGCGTCTGGCCGCGTTCCAGCCGGGAGCCCCTGGAGACGCCGACTTCCAGCAAATCGCCGTAAAGACTGAAGGTCTGCGGGCCGTGCTCGACGATGACGAGGTTGCCGAAGCCTTCGAAGGTGCCCGCGAACGCGACCACGCCCTCGTGAATGGCCTGGACGTTTGCGCCCTCCGTCGCCGCGATCTCGATGCCGTTCGGCGCAGGCGGACGGCCGAAGCGCCGCCGAACAGCGCCGGCGGACGGCCAATCGAGGTCGCCGCGGAACGGCCTGAGCGGAAGCGAGGCGGTGGCGGACACGACGCTGCCGGAGGCGAGGTCGCGGAGAGAGGCCTGCAGCTTCTGCTGAGCCGAGAGCAACTCGCCCGCGAGTTGCGCGTTCAGGTCGCGCTGGCGGTCGATGTCCCGAATCAGATCGCTGCGCGCCTGCGCGGCATGTCCAACCGCGGCTTCGGCTTTCGCGGCCGTGTCGCGCGCCGCCGCCGCCTCCCGAACGCTCTGTTCCAGCGTCGTCCGGGTGGCCTTCAGGTCGGCGAGCGTCTGCTGGTGCGCCGCGACACGATCGCGATCGATCTTTGCCGAGCGCCGCGACTGTCCGCGTGGCCTGACCGATGCGCCGCAGGTCGGCGGTCGAAAACAGCAGACGAAGGTAGCGCGCCTGACCGAGCTTGTAGAGCTCGACCACACGCGCCCGCAACTCGGGACGCTCGGCCGCCGCCTGCGACTCGAGCGTTGTCATCCTGGCTGCGGTCGCCTCGAGCTCCGCTTGCGCACGGCCCACTGCCGCGTCAGCCTGTTTCAGCTCCGCGGTTTTGATCTCGCGCTCGATCTCGAGCTTGCGCAGATCGCCGAGTAATGTGTGCTCCTGGTTGGCGAGGCTGTCGGCTTCGCGCTGCAAGGCAAGCATGCGGTCCGCGGCGCGGCGCGCCAGCGCTTCGGCGCGCTCGCGATCGGTGGGCTGGGCGGACACCACAGCGGTCACGACGATCAACGCGGAAACTGCAGAGATCGCAGAGCCAATTCTTCGCGCATTCCGCGAACTCTGCGCCCCGCACGCCTTGAACCGGAAGCCCCCAGCCCCCAGCCCCCAGCCCTTAAAAGATCGGTTTGCCATCGATCTCACTGGGTATCGGCAAGCCGAAGTACTTCAACACGGTGGGGGCGAGATCGATGATGCCGAGGTGCGCGCCCGCCGGCAGCGGCCGGTTCGACAGCAGCGTCCCGGGCGTCGTCTTGTAATCGTACGAGCCGTGGTCGCCCGACCATTTCTTCATGTTCGGATAGACGATGCCTGGCGGCGAACCGCCGAGCGTCGATTGCCACGAGACGCGATAGCCCTCGGCCAGTCCGACCTGCAGCTCCGCGGCGTTGCCGACGAACGGGCCGGTGTAGATGTCGTCGCTCTTGTAGACCGCATCGACCATACGCGCGTGCGTGCCGGGATCGGTCAGCGTCAGCAGCCGCGCCGCCAGGTCGTTCTGAATCGTCGTGGATTCGGTCCCCGGCGACACGATGCCGCGGCCCTCGCGCCCTTTGAGGTTGATGTAGATCTGTCCGAGGCCCATCGCGTAGGCTCGGGTCCGCGACCAGTCCACGTTTTCCCAGAACGTTCCGCCGCCGCCGAAGAGATCGGTCAGCTTCTTCTCGCCCGGCGCCTGGCCTTGCAGCGTCATGAAGCCTTCCTGCACCAGCCAGGTGTTGAGGTTCACCGACTGCCGGAACGAATGGAAGCCGTGGTCCGACACGATCAGGATCGGCGTGTCCGGACCGACCCGCGTCATGACCTCGCCGACAAAGTCGTCGCACTTCCGGTAGACGCGCTCGATCGAATCGCCGAACTTCGCGGCCAGCGCCTTGTCGTACATCGGATGGGTCGGATCGATGCAGCCGCCACATCATGTGCTCGACACGATCGGTCGATTCGATCACGCCGACCAGCAGGTCCCACTGCTTGGTGTCGAGCCGCTGCAGGATGACCTGGGCGCGATCGTCGAACGCGCGATAGAGGTCCTCCATGAAGGTCTTCTCGTCGATGCGGTCCTCGTTGAGCGGCCAGGTCGCCTCGGCCCAGCCGAGCGTGCGATAGGGACCGAGACGTTCGTAGAGATCGGCCGAGAACGATGTCGGCGACGACATCGGAGCCGGAGGGTTGTCCGGCTTCCAGTTGACCGGCGAGATGTACAGCTGCAGTTCCGGACCGGCGCCGATCAGGTAGATCTGCGCCATGCCGTGGACGCGCACGAAGCAGGTTGATGTCGAAGTCGAGGTTGATCCACTTGCTCCACTCGTGCTCGCTCAGGTGGATCGAGTTGTCGCCGAGCTCGATCGTCGCCGACTTTCCCGGACGATTCCAGTGAATCGACATCGGCAGCCGTACGTCCTCGCGCGCTTCGAGCTCCGCGATCTTTGACTTGTCGAACTCGGACAGCGGCGACTTCGCGCGCAGCTCGCGCAGCTGCTGCTTGACGATCGGATTGGGCGGCCCGACCAGCTCGGTCTGGGCGGTGTCGCCGTCGAACACGAGCCGCTTCAGGATGCCGCCCATCTCGGTGTTGCCCTCTTCGTAGCGGCTCAGGTCGGTGCCGAAATAGTTGAAGGTGCCCATGGTGCCGCGGATGTCGGGCAAGGGAAGGCCCGCGAGCATCTCGCCGTTGGGCACCTCCTCGGGCGGGAACGTCACCGGCACGGTCAGCACGCTCGAGCGCACGCCGGCGTTGCCGGCGGTGACCCAGAACGACGTGCCGCCGCGAATCGAGGTGATCTTCGGCCGCGACACCGGAAAGTAATTGAGCACGAAGCGCGGCGGCTCACGATGGACCATACCCAGATCGGGAAGGTAGGTGCTGGTGTCGCGGATCAGAAAGTCGTAGATGTTGTGCTTGCCGGCGTTGACGCCGGTCGCAAACGACGCCCACGCGGTCGGCGACTCGGGCGAGTGCGTGGTCTCCAGCGCGTGCACGCCGCCGCCCGCTGCCGACAGCTTCTTCATGTTCGGCAGCTTGCCCTCGTCCATCCAACGCTGGATCAGGCGCGGATCCATGCCGTCGAAGCCGAGGATGACCAGCTTCTGATGAAACTTCTCCGGTGGACGCCGCGGGCCGCACGCCGCCAGGGCGCCAAGACAGACGACGACTGAAGCGATCCGGATGGGTTTCACAGGCTGTTCGGGAGTGTGAAATTATAGCATCTGGTCATGCGTGGACGGATTCTCGCGGTGGACGTCGGGGCGCGGCGCGTCGGTCTCGCGATCAGCGACCCGTCCGGCGTGCTGGCGCGCCCGCTGGAAATCCTCATCGTCTCGAGCGTCGCCGATGCGGTGGAGCGCGTCGCGCGACGCGTCGATGAACTCGCTCGCGACGATGACGGGCTGGCGGCGATCGTGGTGGGACTGCCGGCCCGGCTCGATGGCAGCCCGACCACTGAAACCGCGCGGGTCACGTCATTCATCACCTCGCTGAAGAGTCGTACGGCAGTGGCGATTGCGACCGAGGACGAACGCCTGTCCAGCCGGGAGGCGGAAAGCCGGCTGGCACTGCGCGAGCGCGACTGGCGCAAGCGCAAAGAGTCGCTCGACGCTGCCGCTGCCGCGGTCATCCTGCAGGACTATCTCGATCGGCCGCCTCGTTGAAAAAGCTGTTCGCGCTGGTCGTCCTCGTGCTGCTCGTCGCCGGCGCGGCGGCTGCGGCGTTGTACCTGCGCGTCCACCAGGCCTATCGCGGGTTCGAGGGCCCGGAACAATTCATCGAGATTCCACCCGGCGCTGGCAGCCGCACGATCGGCGATCGGCTGGTCGCCGGCGGCGCGGTCCGCGACCTCTGGACGTATCGGGCCGCGTTGTACCTGACCGGCGAAGGCCGCAAGCTGAAGGCGGGGGAGTATCGATTCGATCACCCGATGACGCCGACCGAAGTCATCGACAAGATCGCCCGCGGTGACGTCTATGTCGTCAGCGTCACGTTTCCCGAGGGTCTGACGATCGCCGAGATGGCAAAGATCTTCGCGGCGCACGGTCTCGGGACCGCGGCAGCGTTCGTCGTCGCCGCGAAGGACGCGTCGCTGGTTCACGACCTCGATCCGGCCGCGACCGATCTCGAAGGCTACCTGTTTCCGGAAACCTACGCCGTGCCGCGTCACACTGACGCTGCGAAGCTGGTCAAGCTGATGATCGGCCGATTCGATCATGTGCTCACGCCGGAGCTGCGACAGCAGGCCGCCGCACGGCAGCTGTCGGTGCGACAGCTGGTGACGCTGGCATCGATCGTCGAGAAGGAAACCGCGCGCGCCGACGAGCGTCCGCTGGTGGCGGCGGTGTATGCCACGCGTTTGCGCATCGGCATGCCGCTGCAGTGCGATCCGACGGTGATCTACGCGCTGACGAAGGCCGGACGCTACGACGGCAACATTCACAAGGCGGATCTGTCGTTCGACTCGCCTTACAACACCTATCGCTACCCGGGCCTGCCGCCAGGTCCGATCGCCTCGCCCGGCCGCGCCTCGCTCGAGGCGGCGGCGCATCCGGCCGACGCCGACTTCCTCTATTTCGTGAGCCGGAACGACGGTACTCACGCGTTCGCTCGCACCCTCGACGAGCACAACCGCAACGTCCAGGAATTTCAGCTTCAGTACTTCCGCGATCGAAAGCGGCCACAACACCAATGAAACGAACTGCCCTGTTTGCGACCACGATGCTTCTGCTGGCAGCGGCGCCCGATGACCCGGTGGCGCGGGTGCGCGCCTGGCGCGTCCAGCACGAGCCGCAGATTCTTCGCGAGCTGTTCGACCTGGTGGCGATTCCCAACGTCGCCTCGAATGCCGCCGACGTCGCCCGCAATGCCGAAGCTCTGACCCGGATGTTCGAGAAGCGGCGTTTTCTGCCGGAGACGATCGCTACCGGCGGCGCCCCACTCGTGGTCGCGGATCGCCGCGTGCCAAACGCCAGCCGGACAATCACCTTCTATTTTCACTACGACGGCCAGCCGGTCGATGCGCGCGAGTGGACCCACGCACCGCCGTTCTCGCCGGTCATCGTCACCGACCTGACGCCAACCGGGCGGACCTTGAAGCTCGAGGATGTCCACGGCGCCATCGATCCGCAGTGGCGTGTGTTCGGCCGGTCCACTTCCGACGACAAGTCTCCGATCGTGGCGTTCCTGGCCGCGATTGACGGCCTCGACGCCGCAAACATTCCCCTGACCTCGAACATCCGCGTCCTGATGGAAGGCGAGGAAGAGGCCGGTTCGCCGAACCTCGAAGCGACGGTCCGCGCCCGTGCCGATCGATTCCGCGGCGATGCCCTGATCCTCGTCGATGGTCCCCGTCACGCGAGCGATCGCCCGACCATGAATTTCGGATCACGTGGACTGATGGGCGCCACCATGACGGTGTACGGCGCGTCCCGCGATCTGCACAGCGGCAACTATGGCAACTGGGCGCCGAACCCCGCGCTCGATCTGGCGCGCCTGCTGGCGTCGATGAAGGATGCGCAAGGCCGCGTCACGATCGACGGCTTCTATGACGATGTCGTGCCGCTGACCGCCACCGAGCGTCAGGCGATCGACGAGATCCCCAACGTCGAAGCAATGCTGATGCAGACCTACGGCGTCACCCGTCGGGAGAATCCGGACGAGCGGCTGGAGCTGCGGCACAACCAGCCGACGCTCAACGTCAACGCCATCGAAGCCGGAGGCGGCGTGGGCGGGCAGGGACGAACCATCATCCCGGCCACCGCCAGCGCGAAGATCGACGTCCGCCTCGTCAACGGCATCGACCCGTCCAGGCAGTTCGACCGTCTGGTCGCTCACGTCCGCAAACAGGGCTACTTCGTCGTCGACGCCGAGCCGGACGCGGCAACACGTGCCGCGCACCCCTGGCTTGCGCGGGTCACGCGCACCGGAGGGTATCCGGCCGGCCGGACGTCGATAGACACGCCGCTAGCAGCCGCCGTCGCGCAGGCGTTGTCCGACGCAGCCGGTGGCACCCTGGTGCGGCTGCCGACGATCGGTGGCAGTACGCCGTTCTATCTATTCGCTGATGTGCTCGGCGTGCCGACCTTCGGGTTGTCGATGGTCAATTTCGACAACAACCAGCACGGGCCAAACGAAAACCTGCGGATTAAGAACCTGTGGGAGGGCATCGATTCGATGGCGGCGCTTCTCACGCTCGAGTGACACGTAGCGCGGCCTTTCAGGGCCGCGTTTCTCACCGCTCGTTCCATTTCAGCTTCTGGCGCAGAACCTCGAAGTAACTGCGCGATGACGGCCGCAGCAGCCGGACCCGCCGCTCGGCGCGTTGAATGCGGACCTCGTCGCCGGCTTCCAGTTGATAGCCGGCCTGTCCGTCGAACGTCACGTACAGTTCGTCGCGTTCCGCCATCAGCGGCTGCACCCTGACCACCGACGAAGCCGGAATCACGATCGGCCGGTTGGTCAGCATGTGCGGCGCAATCGGCGTCAGGACGATGGCGTCCACGATCGGCTGCACGATCGGTCCACCGGCGGCGAGATTGTAGGCGGTCGAACCGGTCGGCGTGGCGACGATCAGACCGTCGGCCTTGACCCGTGTCACGAACTCGTCGCCGACGAAAACCGACAGGTCGGTCATCCGGGCGCGCGCGGCCTTGGTGATCACCACGTCGTTCAACGCATGGTGATCGGGCAGAGTCGCCCCGGCGCGCACCGTCGTGGACCGCAGCATCATCCGGGTCTCGACGCGGGCGGCGCCGCTCAACGCGGCGTCGAGCGACGAGTAGAGCTCGCCGAGCGTCGCCTCGGTCAGGAATCCCAGGCTGCCGAAGTTGACGCCGAGAATCGGCACATCGAGGTTGGCGGCGCCGGCGGCGTCGGCGACCGACAGCAGCGTGCCGTCGCCGCCGAGCACCACCACCAGGTCGACGCTGCCGATCAGTGCCGGCTTGTCCGCGATCGACCGGCCAGCGGCGGGCGGCATCAGCGCAGCCGTCGCCGTTTCGAACGTCGGGCGGTGCCCACGAGCCGTCAGCCAGGTCTCGATCTCGACGAGATGCGGCATCGCCTCGCGCAGGTGCGACTTGGCGACGATGCCGACGCGGAGGGCGGGCGGAGGGGTGCTCATCGGGATGTCATCCCATCACAAGAGGGCCGTGAACTCAAAGCCCGCAGATGCAGGAAGAACTCCTGATTGCCGGTCGCGCCGGTAATCGCCGACGCGGCCATCGCGATGCGGGACAGGCCACAGGCGGCGGCGGCCTCCGTCACGTTGGCGATCACGCTCTCATGGACCGCCGGATCAGAGACGATGCCGTGTTTGCCGACCTGGTTCCGGCCGGCTTCGAACTGCGGCTTGACGAGCGCAACGACGTCGGCAGCGGGATCCAGAAATGGCGGCAGCGCCGGAAGGATGTGCCGAAGTGAAATGAAGGCGACGTCGATCGTCACGAGGCTCACCTGATGCGGCACATCGTCGGCCGTCAGCAGACGCGCGTTGACGCCTTCGCGGACGATGACCCGCGGATCGGTCCGCAGCCCCCAGTCGAGTTGTCCGTGGCCGACGTCGAGCGCGATCACGCTCGCGGCGCCGCGCTGAAGCAGCACGTCGGTGAAGCCGCCGGTCGAGGCGCCGACGTCGAGGGCGCGGCGCCCCCTGGGGTCGACGGCGAAGGCATCGAGCGCATTCGCCAGTTTCACGCCGCCGCGACCGACGTACGGATGATCGGGGACCGCGAGCTCGACGCGTGCCTCTGCCAGGATCGGCGTGCCCGCCTTCGAGACGACCGCGCCTTCGACTGTCACCTGGCCGGCGAGAATCAGCGCCCGCGCGCGCTCACGCGACGGCGCCAGCCCGAGATCGACGAGCAGGGTGTCGAGACGGACTTTGGTTTTAGCCACGTCTAGTTCGACGCATCGATTCAGCTCTTACGCGAAACGACCCAGTCGGCGATGGCGTCGAGCCAGCCGTCGGAGAGGCGTGCGTCGCGAATCGTCTGGTGCGCCCGCGTCAGGCATTCAGCGGCGAGCACGCGCGATCGATCGAGACCGAAAAGGGCGGGGTAGGTGGGCTTCCCACCGGCGGCATCCTTGCCGGCGGTCTTGCCGAGCAGCGTCGGATCGCCTTCGACATCGAGGATGTCGTCCACGATCTGAAACGCGAGGCCGACGTCGGTGGCGTAGCTGTCGACCGCGTCGACCGCCGGGTCTGCGGCGCCGGCCATGATGGCGCCGCCGACCGCCGCCGCGCGAATCAAGCGCGCCGGTCTTGCGCGCGTGCATCTCGCGCAGGCCGTCAGCGTCCAGGGTGACCGGGCGATCGGGCGCCTGCCCGGCGGCCTGCAGGTCGATCGCCTGTCCGCCCACCATGCCCATCGCACCAGCCGCGTCAGCCACCAGCTGGATCACCCGCAGCTTCCGGGCGGCCATCACCGCATCGTCCGGCCGCGCGCTCGCGCGCGAGCAGCGGCGAACGCCTCGGCATGCAGGCCGTCGCCGGCGAGGATCGCGATGCCCTCTCCGTAGACGACGTGCGCGTCGGACGCCCGCGTCGCAACGTGTCGTCGTCCATCGCTGGCAGGTCGTCGTGAATCAGCGAGTAGGTGTGAATCAACTCGATGGCGCACGCGACCGGGAGCGCCGGTTCCAACACCGCACCGGGCCGATGGCCGGCGCCGCGGGACACCGCATCGGCGGCCGCGAGGGCGAGCAGCGGACGCAGACGCTTACCGCCCGCGAACACGCTGTAGCGGATCGCTTCGCTGACGATGGCGGGGCAGGCCGGAGGTTTCGGGAGCACCCGTTCGAGCTCCTCGTCGACGCGGGCGCGTGCGGTGTCGAGAAACTCGGCGAGCGAATCGGCGGCCACGGATGACTCAGCCGCGTTCTGAGTCGTCGCCCGCGAAGCTCGCAGGGGCCGGCTTCAGTTCGCCGCGCTCATTGAGGATTTCGATGCGATGCTCAGCCTCTTCGAGCCGGGCGTGGCAGAAACGCGAGAGCTGGACGCCTCGTTCGTAGAGCGCCGAGCGACTGCTCGAGCGCGAGGTCTCCCTCTTCGAGTTTCTTGACGATCGCTTCGAGCTCGGCGATCGCCGCTTCAAAGTCCTTGATCGATGTGTCCGTCATTCGGTTTTCGACACCCTGGCGGCGATTTCGCCGCGGCCCAACGTCACTCGAACCGTGTCCCCTGGCGCCACATCGGTCGCGGCGCGAATCACCCGTGTACGATCGTCGTTCCAGCACACGGCGTAGCCGCGCCCGAGCACGGCCAGCGGGCTCAGCGAATCGAGCCGGCCGGCGGCGTTGCCCAGTTGTGCCACGGCACGATGCTGGCGTCGCCTGACCGCGGCCGTCAGCTTACCTTGTGCGCCCACCAGCCGCGTTCGCATGCCCGCGAGGCGGCGTCCCAGATCGAACGTCGCCAGGCGCCGCTCGAGTTGCACCCGACGGCGTTCGCGTCCGGCGACGGCGGCGCGGGCGACGCGGGCCAGCGCGTGCGACAGCTCCGCGGCGTGCCGGCCTCGCATGGCCACCCGGCCGGGGAATCCTGCAAACGACGGTCGCGCGGCGATCACGTGCACGCGGCGACTGAGCCCCTGAACACGATTGCGGGCCGCCGAGTGCGATGCGGTCCTGCAGCCGATCGATCCGCGCGAAGAACTGGTCTTTTGCGGCGACCACGATTTCGGCTGCCGCCGACGGCGTCGGCGCGCGCAGGTCGGCGACGAAATCGGCGATGGTCACGTCGGTTTCGTGACCGACCGCGGAAATCACCGGCACCGGGACACGCGCGATCGCCCGCGCGACCGACTTCTTCGTTGAACGCCCACAGATCTTCGATCGATCCGCCGCCGCGTCCGACGATGACGACATCGACGCCGGCGACGCGGCCGATCTGCGCGCAGCGCCCGCGCGATATCGGGCGCGGCGTCTTCGCCCTGGACGCGGGCCGGGCAGATCACCAGGTGCGCGTTCGCATAGCGGCGCCTCAGCACCTTGATGATGTCGCGAATGGCCGCGCCGTCGAGCGAGGTGACGATGCCGATCTTGCGTGGCAAGGCGGGCAGCGGCCGCTTGCGCGCTTGGCGTCGAACAGTCCCTCGTCCTGAAGACGTTTCTTGAGCTGGTCGAACGCCAGCTGCAGCGCGCCGAGTCCGTGCGGTTCGAGGTGCTCGCAGACGATCTGATACTCGCCCTTGGGCTCGTAGACGGAGACGCGTCCGCGCGCCACGACGCGCAGGCCGTCGACCGGCTTGAATTTCAGGTAGCGCAGCGCCGATCGGAAGATCACCGCCTTGATCTGGGAGCTGCCGTCCTTGAGCGTGAAATACAGATGTCCGGTGTTCCAGACGCGGCAGTCCGACAGTTCGCCCTCGACCCAGACCTCGGCGAATTCGGCCTCGAGCAGATCGCGCACCCGAACCGTGAGCTCGGTGACGCTCCAGATTTTTCGCTCTCGAACCGCAGGGCCCGGCGGAGTGGGGCTCGGTGCTCGAGCGGGGACCACGGGCTCCGGGCTCAGGATCGGTTCCGGGTCGTCTTCAAACGGAAGATCGAACAGATCCGGCATGGGAGAGGTGCTCCAACTCCTCGGCGCTGTAACTGATTCGTTCGATATCGACGGCCTTTCCCGTCTGCTCGTCGGCTTCGACAATCACGGCGTTCAGTCGGGGATTCCCGGTCGCGGTCTCGAACCTGGCCGGCAGTCCGGTCAGAAACCGACCGAGCGCCGCTTCCACTTCGACGCCGATGATCGAGTCGTGCGGTCCGGTCATCCCGACATCGGTCAGATATGCGGTCCCCTGCGGCAGGATCCGTTCGTCCGCCGTCTGCACGTGTGTGTGCGTGCCGACCACGGCGGTCACCTTGCCGTCGAGGTGCCAGCCCATCGCAATCTTTTCTGACGTCGCCTCGGCGTGGAAATCCACGAAGATGACTCGGCGTGCGCTGCTTGACGGCCTCGATCTCCTTGAGGACGACCGCGAACGGGTCGTCGATGTTCAGCATGAACACGCGTCCCATCACGTTGACGACCCCGACCGACTTCCCAGCGTCGGTCCGCGCCACGTAGCTGCCGTTGCCGGGCGCGCCGGCGGGATAGTTGGCCGGCCGGAGCAGCCGCGGCTCGACGCCGATGTAGCTCGAGCGCTTCCTTCTTGTCCCAGATGTGATTGCCCGACGTCATCACCTCGACGCCGTGGTCGAGCAGCTGATCGCCGATTTCGCGGGTGATGCCGAAGCCCGCCGCGGCGTTCTCGGCGTTGGCGATGACGAAATCGATCTGATGATGATCGACGATCGCCGCGGAGGTGATCGCGCACGAGGTCGCGTCCCGGCCGGCCGACGATGTCGCCGATGAACAGGATGCGGATCATGAAATGGCAATTGGATGGAGCATGGATCGTCTGGCCATCGCTACGGCCCATGGCCATGGTCGCACATTCGGCGACATTCGCAGCCCGCTCCCTGAGCCATCAGCTCTGTTCAATCAGCCATTGATCGGAATGTTGATCGCGCGGCCGCGCCGCTCGGCGATCTTCGGAATCGTGATGCGCAGCTCGCCATTGACCAGAGTCGCCCGTGCTTTCGAAGCGTCGCAGGCCAGCGAGAGCCGCACGACACGGGCGAAGCGTCCGTAGCCGCGCTCGACCAGGTGGAAGCTCGATTCGCCGCGAGTTCGCCGCGCCGGTTTCTCTCCGATGATCAAGATGCTGTCGCCTTTGCCGATGATCCGCAGCGCACTCGCGGTCACGCCCGGCAGATCCGCCGCGATTTCGAGCGCATCGTCGGTTTCGTAGACGTCGATCGGCGGGCGAGCACTCGCCGCCTAGGGAGTCGGTCCCGAACGACCGGCCAAGCTCGAGGAAGACCAGGCGGACCTCGTCCGAAAAGTCGCTGATTTCGGCCTGCTGAGTTACGACGTGAACCCGGGTCCGCATACCCAAATCATCGCACGCACGCCCATCAGGCCGCCAGCGTTCCGCCTTAAGTCTTTGATGAGCTGTCGGATAGCGTCAAGGAAATATATGAGTCGTAATTAATCATATAAAGTGATTGACAGACACTAATGTCTGACGTAGACTCCATTCATCTTGAACGAATCGAGGACTCAATCAATGGCTGGCAAAGTGATCGGAATCGACCTCGGCACGACCAACTCGGTCGTCGCCGTCATGGAAAACGGGCAACCCACCGTCATCGTGAACCAGGAAGGCGCGCGGACGACCCCGTCGGTCGTCGCGATTACCAAAGAAGGCGAGCGGCTCGTCGGTCAGGTCGCCAAGCGGCAGGCCGTCACCAACCCCGAGAACACCGTGTTCTCGATCAAGCGCTTCATGGGCCGGAAGCACGACGAGGTGACGAGCGAGGCGTCGCGCGTGCCGTACAAAGTCGCGCGCGCCGACAACGGCGACGCCTGGGTGGAAGCCCGCGGCAAGAAATATTCGCCGCCGGAAATCTCCGCGATGATCCTGCAGAAGCTGAAGCAGGCCGCGGAAGACTATCTCGGCGAGAAGGTCGACGGACGCGGTCATCACCGTGCCGGCGTACTTCAACGACGCGCAGCGCCAGGCCACGAAGGACGCCGGCAGGATTGCCGGGCTCAACGTGCAGCGCATCATCAACGAGCCGACCGCCGCGGCGCTGGCGTACGGTCTCGACAAGAAGAAGGACGAAACCATCGCCGTGTACGACTTCGGCGGCGGCACCTTCGACATCTCCGTGCTCGAAGTCGGCGAAGGCGTGGTCGAAGTCAAGGCCACCAACGGCGACACGCACCTCGGCGGCGACGATCTCGACGACCGCATCATCGAATGGCTGGTCGCCGAGTTCAAGAAGAGCGAAGGCATCGACCTGTCGAAGGATCGCATGGCGCTCCAGCGTCTGAAGGAAGGCGCGGAGAAGGCCAAGATCGAGCTCTCGACCGCGATGGAAACGGAGATCAATCTGCCGTTCGTCACCGCGGACGCGACCGGTCCGAAGCACCTGCAGGTCAAGCTGACCCGCGCCAAGCTCGAGCAGATCGTCGAGGACCTGCTGCAGCGGACGATGGCGCCGGTGAAGCAGGCGCTGGCGGACGCCGGCGTCGATCCGTCGAAGATCGACGAGGTCGTGCTGGTCGGCGGATCGACGCGCATGCCGAAGGTCCAGCAGATGGTGAAGGAGTTCTTCGGCAAGGATCCGCACAAGGGTGTGAATCCTGACGAGGTCGTCGCGATCGGTGCCGCCGCGCAGGGCGGCGTGCTGACCGGCGACGTCAAGGATCTGCTCCTGCTCGACGTGACGCCGCTGTCTCTCGGCATCGAGACGCTCGGCGGCGTGATGACTACGCTGATCGCGCGCAACACCACGATCCCGACGCGGAAGAGCGAGATCTTCTCGACCGCGACCGACAACCAGACCAACGTCGAAGTCCACGTGCTGCAGGGCGAGCGTCCGATGGCGCGGGACAACCGCACGCTCGGCAAGTTCCAGCTCGTGGGTCTGCCGTCGGCGCCGCGCGGCGTGCCGCAGATCGAGGTCGCCTTCGACATCGACGCCAACGGCATCGTCAACGTGACGGCGAAGGACATGGCCATCGGGCAAGGAACAGAAGATCACCATCAGCGGCTCGAGCGGCCTGTCGAAGGACGATGTCGACCGCCTGGTGAAGGAAGCGCAGAGCCATGCCGCCGAGGATCAGGGCCGCAAGGATCTGATCGACGCGCGCAACCAGGCCGACTCGTTGGCGTATCAGACCGAGAAGACCGTCAACGACAACCGCGAAAAGGTCGCAGTCGGCGATTTGTCGAAGGCCGAAGCGGCCATCGCCGAAGTCCGACGTGTGGTGCAGACCGACGACCTGGCGGCGATCAAGAAGGCGACCGACGAGCTGCAGCACGCTGCGCATGCGATTGCGGAGCAGTTGTACAAGGGTTCGCAAGGTTCGACGGGTTCGACGGGTTCGAATGGCTCGAATGGTTCGAATGGTTCGCAGTCGAACGTAAAGGACGGCGAGGTCGTCGACGCCGAATACGCCGAAATGAAGTAATCAAGTCTCAAGTCTCGACTCTGCAAATCTGAAATCTGAAATCTGAAATCTGAAATTTGAAAAGAGGAGCACATCATGCCTGTCGTTCGTTGGGATCCGTTTCGTGATTTTGGTTTTGCGTCGCCGAACAGCACGTGGACGCCGCCGGTGGACATCTGTCAGAACGGCGACCACGAGCTCGTGCTGAAGGCGGAGCTTCCGGACATGACGCGGGAAGCGATTGACGTCAACATCGAGAACTTCGTGTTGACCATCAAGGGCGAGAAAAAGCCGATCGAGGTGAAGGACGAACAGCTCCATCACACCGAGCGGCGCTACGGCGTGTTCAGCCGGTCGTTCTCGCTGCCGCAGACCGTCGACACCAACCGCGTGTCGGCGGAGTACAAGAACGGCGTGCTCACCGTGAAGCTGCCGCTTCGTGAAGACGCGAAGCCCCGGTCGATCAAGGTGGACGTCGCGGCCTGAGAGGTCGGGCCGGTGGGGAAGTCGGACGGGCCGGGCGGGTCATTTGTCGAGACCTACCCGGCCCCCCAGTCCACGTGTTAACCTCTATTCCCGACATGGATGAACCAACTCCGCTCGAACAGGCTCCCGACACGCCCAAAGTGCCGGCCGAGCCGCTTCCCCCAATCCAGAGCCGGTTTCTTTTCGTAGACGTCGCCGCGCTCCGGGCAAAACAACTGCGCCGCGGCGCCCAGCCCCGTCTTGGCGACGAAGTCCTGCCGCACAAGGCGGAGCGCGTCGCCATGGAAGAGGTCAAACGCGGCCTGGTCTACTACGACGTGCCGGCCGCCAAACCCGCCGACGAGGCTGAACTGTGAACGGTGGCCTGATCGAGGTGGTACTGGGCGCCTTGCAGGGCGTGCTGTCCAGCACGGTGTTCGTGCTGGTCCTGTTCATCGGCTTCTGCGTGGCGTTCGGCTTCACGAAGACCAAGAAAACGGCAGGCGGCCGCGCCCCGGTCATCAAGAGCCTCGAAGAGCGGATCAGCCAGAAGTCGATGGTCTATCTGACCCCGTCGGCGCCGCGCGGGCCGGCCGATCAGCTCAGGGCCCCGGAACTGCTGGAGGCCGCCGCTCGTAAGTGACAGGTAGAAGCACGGCGGCGCCAGGCCGTGCTGCGGAGGCTCCGATGTTGTGCCTGCTGCTGCTCCCCCTGTTTCTGCCGTTTCTGCTGCTCCGGATCATCATCAAAACGACCGTTGCCCTCGTGATGCTGCCGTTCGTGCTGCTCATTGCCGGCATCGGACTGGCCTTTGCGGCATTCGCGGTGTCGCTGGCCGTGCTGATCCCGCTGGCCCCGTTCGCCTTAGTCGCACTCTTTATCTGGGCGGTAGTCCGCGCGACGTCGCGTCCAGTCGTCCACCCGCTCCGCTAGCAGTTTGGGGCCTTCGATTGGGAGACGCGTGGCGCGGGCCTTTCAGGCCCACGTCTCACTCACGCGACCCTGAAAGGGTCGCGCTACAACCGGCCACAAAATGTCCGCGACAATCGGCCATCGATGTCCGCGACAACCGGCCACAAAATGTCCGGTTGAAGGCGGACACTACGACCGTCAGGCAAAGCTCTCGGGCTGCCAACGCATCCCAAGATTGATGATTCGCTGCAGCACGGTCTCATAGCTCAGGCCGATCTTCTCGGCCGACGCAGCAAAGTCTTCTCCGCGAGCGATCTGCGGATTCGGGTTGGCCTCGATGATCCATGGATTGCCCGCTTCATCGAGCCGCAAGTCGATTCGGGCGTAGCCGCTCAATTCGAGCGCGCGGTACGCCCGCTTGCACAGGTGCTGGATCGCGTCCAGCTTGGTGTCGGGCAGGTCCCTGGTCGGGCCACTGTCGATCCCGTACTTCTTCTGGTACTTCACGCTCCACTTCACCCGGTCGGTCGCGATCCGCTTGGCGCCCTCGGGCATGTTCGAGAAGAACAGCTCCCATACCGGCATCGCTTGCAGCGCCTGGTTGCCCAGAATGCCGACGTAGAGTTCACGGCCCTCGATATATTGCTCGACCAGCGCCGCCGTGCCGATGCTCTCGTGAATGAAGGCGACGCGTTCCTTCAACTTGTCGTCGCTCTCGACCACCGAGGCCTGGGAGATGCCGATCGACGCTTCCTGCGTGAGCGACTTGACGATCAACGGAAACGGCAGGCGCTTCGGCCGGCGGATCGGGCGCCCGATCCGGACCACCTCGAATTCCGGTACGGCGATGCGGTGGTAGGCCAGCAGCTTCTTCGACAGCGACTTGTCGCGCGCGAGCAGCAGCCCGCGCGGATTGCAGCCGGTGTAGGGCAGCTTCAGCAGCTCGAGGTGCGACACCACGTTCTGGTCGAAGATGGTGATGTCGTCGAAGCCCTCGAGCAGGTTGAATGCGATGTGGGGCTTCCATTCGGTCACCAGCCGCCGAATCTCGCCGAGATCGTCGTGCACGCCGAGCGCTTTCACATCGTGACCGAGTCCTGTGAGCGTCGAGATGACGTCGTACTCGGTGCGCCACGGCGCCGAGACGATGTCGGTTCCCTCTTCGATTGTGTCCGGCGGAATCAGATGGCGATGGACCAGCGCCAGGATGCGCAGCTTGACGCTCACAGCGCCACCCGATGCCGGCCGCTATGCAAATAGTTCATCGTCTGCACCGTGAGAAACACAATGAAGTCGATCTTCGTGGACTCTTCGTCTTCGGTCAGGCGGAGGTTCAGTTCGCGGCAGCGCTCGATGATTTTTTCGAGCAGCTGGTCGATGGTGTACTGGTAGCTGTCGGTGAAGCTGGCGACGCGGCTGCGCACGTCCCTGCGGATGCGGCGCACGAAGCGCGCCGCTGACGGCCGTTTGGCGTACTGCGGCGCGTCCGAAAACAAGTTGCGCAGGTCGCTCTCGTAGAAATCGGGATGGTCGAGGCCGTAGTGTTCGCGCTTCTTCGCGTAGTGCTCGCCGAGCGTCTTCTTGAGCCGGGGCAGCGGATCGACCATGCGCTTCGAGCTGACCTTCGAGCGGGTGTGCGCCAGTTCCCGCATCAGCCGGTCCATGTATTCGAGCTTCCGCTGGGCCGGCCAGCCGGCGTAGCGCGTCGCCCACATCGCATGCGGGTCGAGCCAGACCGCGAAGGTTTCCGCGAAGTCCTCGTCCGGGTGGCTCTGCGCGTACCAGTGATCGAGATGCTGGACGAAGCTCTTGCTGTATGGCTTTGGCGTGTAGTACTCGGGATACTCGATGGCCGGGTTGCCGAACAGCCGGCGCCGCGTCGGACGCCGCCGCAGCTCGTAGGCGTTGTCGATCGCGTGTCCCGCCTCGTGCCGCAGGATGCGGAGGCACGCCACCGGATCGCCGCCTTCGACCTCGAGCATCTGCGCCAGCTCGAGGCGTTCGAGGCGTTCGTGCGCCAGGTAGAACGGGATCGCGATGCCGGGAATGCCGTCCGGCGTGAACCATTCGTCCGACAGCCAGTAGTGCGGGCGGAACGTCAGACCGCGTCCTTCGAGCTCGGCATCGAGCTGGGCGATGCGCGGCTCGAGGCCGGTGCCCTCGATGGTCAACCCGAGATCGCACATGCGCACGGCGAGCAGCTGGTCGTCGCTGAACGACGCCCACTCGGGCGCCGCCTTCACCGGCTCGCGATCGCGGGCGTCCGTTTCGACCATGGCGTGTCGCGTTCGTAGGCGTCCGCCACGCGCAGGAGCGTGGCCTCGTCAAATCGTCGGCCGGTCAACTGCATGCCGATCGGCAGCTGATCGGGTGTGAAGCCGCACGGGACGCTGATCGCCGGCAGTCCAGCGAGATTCGCGCTGACCGTGAAGACGTCCGCCAGGTACATCTGCAGCGGATCGGAGGTGCGCTCGCCGAGCCGGAACGCCGGTGTCGGGCTGGTCGGCATGGCGATGACGTCCACGGGATTCGCACCGGCGAAGGCCTGCTCGTAGTCGCCGAGAATCAAGCGTCCGGAGCCGCTGCGCCTTGAGGTAGTAGGCGTCGTAGTAGCCGGCGCTCAGGACATACGTCCCCAGCATGATCCGGCGCTTGACCTCGGTCCCGAAACCCTCGGCTCGCGTCCTGGCGTACATCGCCCGCAGGTCGGCTCCCGCGGTGCGCGGCTCGGCCTTCGCGCGAAAGCCATAGCGGACGCCATCGAAACGCGCCAGGTTCGAGCTCGCCTCGGCAGTCGAGACGAGATAGTAGACCGCCGTCGCGTAGCGGGCGTGCGGCAGATCGATGTCGACGAGCGTGGCGCCGCGGCTCTCGAGCGCGTCGAGCGCGGCGAACACGGCACCGGCGACGTCGCCATCCACGCCTTGGTCGAGCAGCGCGCGCGGCACACCGATCCGGAGCGTGCGGATGTCTCCAGTGAGCGCGCTCGTGTAGTCCGGAACCGGTTCGGACGCGCTGGTGGCGTCGCAGGAGTCGACGCCCGCAATCACCCCGAGCGCGATCGCGGCGTCGCGAACCGTGCGCGCGAGCGGCCCGACCTGATCGAGTGACGAGGCATGCGCAATCAAGCCATATCGCGACACCCGTCCGTAGGTTGGTTTCAGTCCGACCACACCACAGAGCGCCGCCGGCTGACGGATGGAGCCGCCGGTATCGGAGCCGAGCGCCAGCGGCGCCAGCGTGGCCGCGACCGCCGCGGCGGATCCGCCGCTGGTTCCGCCGGGAATGCGTTCGAGCGCCCACGGATTACGCACCGGCCCGAATGCCGAGGTCTCGTTGGAGGAACCCATTGCGAACTCGTCGCAGTTGGCCTTGCCGACGATGACCGCGCCCGCCGCTTCGAGGCGCTCGACCGCTGTCGCGGTGTACGGCGGAACGTACGAGGCAAGAATCTTGGACGAAGCCGTGGTGCGCACGCCCCGGGTACACAGGTTGTCCTTGATCGCCACCGGCACACCGACCAGCGGCGCATCGCGCCAGCGAGCGCGGTCGCTGTCGATCGCCCCGGCTCGTGCCAGCGCCTGCTCGGCGACCACCGTGTTGAAGGCGTTCAGCTGCGGGTTCAGCGCATCGATTCGCGCCAGCGCATCGCGACACACGTCGGTGGCGCTGCGCGCACCGGAACGCACCGCGTCGCGCACCTCGTTGACCGTCAAGGCGACTTCGGTCATCCAATCACGCGAGGCACTTTGAAGAAGCCGGCATCGACCGCCGCGTCCGGCGCGGCCTCGAGCGACTTCGTCGCGGTCGAGCGACGGTCGCAGCTGGTCGGCGCGGTCGGTGGTCTGTCGTGTGACACTCGCGGTCGGCTCCACGCCGGTGGTGTCGACCTGCTGCACTTCGTCGGCGTAGGCGATGATGTCGCCGAGCTGTCTGGCGAACAGCTCGATTTCGGCCGGTTCGAGCTCGAGGTTCGCGAGCGCCGCCACCGCCATGACCTGCTCGCGCGTGAATCCGGGAGGCATGCCAGATGCTAGCATGGCCGTCGCGTGTGGCTCATCGCCGGCGCCCAACCAATCCGCGGAGCGTGTTGAGATTGCGATCGTCGAGCGGATCCACGGTGATCGGGCCGGTCGGTTTGCCCTCGCCCTTCGGCGTCTCGAGCAGCATCGGCAGCGCGCGAAAACGGCGATCGTTCACGATCCGGCGAAACGGTTCCAGCCCGAGATGGCCCTGTCCGATGTGTTCGTGGCGATCGACGCGGCTGCCGAGCGGCTGCTTGGAGTCGTTCAGGTGAAACGCCTTCAGGCGAGTCGAACCCGACCACCCGGCCAAATTGCCTGAACGTCGATTCGTAGCCCTTCCGTCGAGCAGAGGTCGTATCCCGAGGCGAGCAGGTGGCACGTGTCGAGGCAGACACCGACGCGCCGGTGACCCTTCATCGCGTCGATAATCGCCGCCAGTTGCTCGAATGTCGCGCCGAGCGCCGTGCCCTGACCCGCGGTGTGCTCGAGCAGCACCATGGTCCTGCCGCGCGTGCGCGCGCCAAGCAGTTCCAGCAGGCACGCCGCGATTGACGCCAGACCCTCAGCCTCGCCGCCGACGGTATAGGCGCCCGGATGCAGCACGACTCCCAGCAGGCCGAGCGCCTCGGCGCGATCGAGCTCGTCGCCCATCGCCTCCATCGACTGCGCACGGAGGACAGGATTCACGCTCGCCAGGTTGATGAGGTAACTCGCGTGCGAGATGACAGGCCCGATGCCGGCCGCCTTCACGCGTCTGCGGAAGTCGTCGAATCTCTTCCGGCGGGAGGACCCGCCCACGCCATTGATTCGCGTTCTTCGTGAAGATCTGCAGCGCATCGCAACGATGCACGACGGCGCGCTCGACTGCGCGCGGCAATCCGCCCGCGACGGACATGTGAGCACCAAAGCGAGGCATGTCACCGGGCGTCAGCGGCCGAGTGATTGCTGAAGGATCGTGCCGTCCGCGCCGATCCGAACCGAAGCGGTGAACGGTGTTGCCCGGCTCACCGGTTGATCGAGCGTGACCGGTCCGGCTGCGAAGCGCATGTCGATGAATCGCACCGTCGTCACACCAGACTCGTCGGTGAGGGATCGCGCCGCCGGGAAGCGAGAGAACCCGAGAAAGATCTGTCCGAGCCGGGTCGTCGCGGCCCGTTCAGCGGCCGGCGTCCAGACGTTGGGATATCTGGTCGTCGTCCGCCACGGCGCCTCGGAAGCCACGGCGCTGTCGGCCTTCAGCCGCGGGTCGAGCAGATCGATATCGCGAGTCTCGTACCCGTTCGAGACCTGGACGATGACGCGCCAGCGGAACGGCGAGGTGAACGACGGCATCGCCGCGACGTCGACCAGGCAGCGCCGCGGCGAGACCCGGGGCGCTGCCGGCGTCGGGCGCGGCCATGAATCAATCACGTCGCTCGATGCAAAGGACGGGTCGCAACGCTGCGGCAGCGTCGGCCCGAAGACGCGCGGGAGCGCCTGGAGTACCTGATGGTGCGAGACGCCGCGGATGCCGTAATTGACCGCCATCAGCAACAGCACGATGACCGCGTTCCTGCGGCGCGCATCGGGCGAGCGCTGGCCGAAGGCGAGGCCGGCAACCAGCGCGATGAGCAGGTAGATATCGACAATCGGCATCCAGTCCACGGCGAACCAGCGCCAGGAAAACGGCGCCAGCAACCGGATGCCATACGAGGTCGGCAGATCCATGAGGACGTGC
Source organism: uncultured Acidobacteriota bacterium (assembly GCA_963711765.1). GTDB lineage: Bacteria > Acidobacteriota > Vicinamibacteria > Vicinamibacterales > CAVVIG01 > CAVQFC01. The sequence goes on from CAVQFC010000004.1 coordinate 485,341, forward strand.
AGCAGCACGCCGATCATCGACACCGCGACGAGCATCGCGAACGAGGCGTCGCCTGTTGCCGCGCGCGTCGCCCCTCGAGTCGAGCCATCGCCGGCGTTGCGCCGGTCGAGGTAACGCCGGCCGAACCAGACGAGCCCGGCGCTGACCACGCCCAGGCCGACGATGCCGAGCGGTCCGTGCGTCAACCCGCGATGCCAGGCCAGGTAGTTCGTGGGGCCGCCGGCGGTGGCGACGATGTCGATGTCGGGTGCGTTCGAGGCCAGCAGGAGCGCGACGGTCGTGCCGCGCCCCGCCCGCGATAACGGTGTCCGGGCCAGCGTCATCGCGAACAGCGAGTGGGTCAGGTTGTCCAAGTGCCGCTAATATATCAGGATGCGAAAAGGGCTCATCGCGCCCCTCGTGCTGGTCGTCGCGTTGTTGGTGCCGGCGCCCGCGTCGGCGTGGGGTTTCGCCGCGCATCGCTTCATCATGGACCGCGCCATCGGGTTGCTGCCGGCGGAGCTGAAGCCGTTCTACGAAAAATATCGCGACCGTCTGCTGGTCCGCGTCACCGATCCCGACGAGTGGCGCAATGTCGGCTGGGACGAGGAGCCCAACCACTTCGTCAATTTCGGCGTGCCGCAGTTCGGGCCCTATCCGTTCGCGGGGTTGCCGCGCGAGTACGGCGCCGCGATCGAGAAATTCGGGTTGATTGCGTTGCAGCGAACCGGGACACTGCCGTGGCGCGAAGCGGAGGAGTTCGGCAACATGCGCCGCACCTTCGAAAGCTTCAAGAACAACACCGCCTATGGCGTCGACAACCTGATCCTGTTCTCGGCCATTGCCGCGCACTATCTCCAGGATGCGAACCAGCCGCTTCACGCGTCCAACAACTATGACGGTCAGCTGACCGGCAACGTCGGCATCCACTCGAGATTCGAGCGCGATCTGCTCGAGAAGTTCGAGACGCGCCTGACCATCACACCGGCGCCGGCCAAGGCGATCACCAACCCCCGCGATGCGGCGTTCGACGCGCTGCTGGCCAGCTATCAGCTGGTCGATCCCATCCTGAAGGCGGACAGTGAAGCGTCGATCGGCAAGGACAGTTATGACGCCGACTACTTCGAGAAATTCTTCACGAAGGTGAAGCCCATCCTGGAACGGCAGTTGGCGGCGTCAATCACCGCATCCGCCTCGATCATCATCGGCGCGTGGGAGCAGGCGGGCAAGCCGACGCCGGCGCTCGTCGGCGCGCGGCCGGTGCTGCCGATCAAGAAGCCGCAGGCCCGATGAGCAGCTCCCTGACCACCCGCCAGATCGCGGAGCGGCTCAATTGCCGGCTCGAAGGCGACGGCAACGTGGAAATTGTGCGCGTCTCGGGAATCCAGCAGGCGCAACGCGGTGACCTGACGTTTGTCGCGAACGCCCAGTATCTGGCGCAGCTCGGCTCCACGCAGGCGTCCGCGGTGATCCTCGGAGGCGGTAAACCAGTCGACGTCCCCGCGACCTGCGTCGTCTTGCGGACCGATGACCCGTACTCGGCCTTCGCGCGGGCCCTCGAACTGTTCGCGGCCCATCCGCCGCCGCCGGCGGGTGTACATCCGCTCGCCAGCATCGCCGCCGACGCGACCATCGGCAAGGACGTGTCGATTGGCCCCTTCGTCACGATCGGCTCTGGTGCGGCGGTCGGCGCCAGGAGCGTGATCCATCCCAACGTCGTCATCGGCCCCGGTGCGCGGGTAGGTGAAGACTGCGTCATTCACTCGCAGGTCTCGCTTCGCGACCGGGTCGTGCTCGGGAATCGCGTTCGATTGCACGATGGCGTCGTGGTCGGCAGCGACGGCTATGGCTTTGCGCGGCAGAAGGACGGCACGCACCTGAAAATCCCGCAGCACGCCGATGTGGTCATCGAGGACGATGTCGAGATTGGCGCGAACTCGACGATCGATCGTCCGGCGGTCGGCGAGACGCGGATCGGCGCCGGCACCAAAGTGGACAACCTCGTCCACATCGCGCACGGCGTCGTGCTGGGGCGCCGCGTGCTGCTGGCCGCGCAGGTCGGGATCGCGGGCAGCACGATCATCGAGGACGACGTGATGATGGCGGGGCAGAGCGGTGTCACCGGCCATGTGCGGATCGGCAAAGGCGCCAAGGTCGGCGCGAAAAGCGCCGTGCTTCAATCGGTCGACCCGGGCGGGTTCGTGACCGGCCACCCGGCGATCGAGCACCTCGAATGGAAGAAAGCTGCCGTGGCGTTTCGTCACCTGCCGGCCATGAAGCGCCGGATCGAGGAGCTCGAGCAGCGCCTGGTCGAACTCGAGGAGAAACTCAGCCGGGTGCCGCCCACTCGGTAGATAATCGAAACATGGTCAGGCTGCTCCGTCCGCTGGCCGCGGCGGGCCTCGTCGCCGGCGTCGTGTACGCCTCGTCGTGGACCTCGCTGGCGGCGTCACGTCCACCGAAGCTGCAATATCAAATCACGACGTTGTCGAACGGACTCACCGTCGTGCTCTCGGAAGATCACTCGACGCCGATCGTCCACGTGTCGCTGGTCTATCACGTCGGATCGAAGAACGAGAAAGCCGGGCCGCACCGGCTTCGCGCACCTGTTCGAGCACCTGATGTTCAAGGGCTCGAAGAACGTCCAGGCCGAGGCGCACACCTCGATGATTGCGTCGGTCGGCGGCCAGAGCAACGCCTACACCACCGACGACGAGACGGTGTTCTGGGAGACACTGCCGGCGCAGTACCTGCCGCTGGCGCTCTGGCTCGAGGCCGATCGCATGGCGACGCTGCGAGGTCGACAAGGACACCTTCACCAACGAGCGCGAGGTGGTGAAGGAAGAGCGCCGCATGCGCATCGACAACCAGCCTTACGGACGCCTCAACGAGATCATCTACGACCAGGCGTTCACGGTGCATCCGTACAAGCACGCGACCATCGGCAGCATGGCGGACCTCGAAGCCGCGTCGGTCGAAGACGTGCTCGACTTCTACCACACGTTTTACGTGCCGGCGAACGCGACGCTGGCGATCGTCGGCGATTTCGATTCGGCGCAGGCGGTGCAGCTGGTCAATCAATATCTCGGCCGCGTGCCGAAAGCCGAGCGCGCCGTGCCGCGCGACATCCCGCAGGAGCCGGCGCAGACGAAGGAGAAGCGGGTCACGCTGCAGGAACCGTGGCCGTTGCCTGCGGTGGTGGTCGCGTATCACATCACCAGAGACGGCAATCCCGACTCGTATCCGCTGCACATCGTCGGCAAAGTGCTCTCGGACGGCCAGACCTCGCGCATCTACAAGAAGCTGGTCTACGAGAAGCAGATCGCGGTGGCCGCCTTCGGCAGCGCCAATCTGATCGAGGATCCGAATCTGTTCTACGCCGTCGCCATCGTGCAGCCGGGGCACACGACCACCGAGGCCATCGACGGGCTGATCGCCGAGTTCGACCGGCTGAAGACCGAGCCGATTACCGAGCACGAGCTGCAGCGCACCAAGAACCAGTTCGCGCGCGACTACATCATGGGCCGCGAGTCGGATCAGCAGAAGGCCGGCCAGTTGACGCACGCCATCGTCATCCACAACGACATCAAGACCGCGGACGGCGAGTTCGAGATCTTTCAGGGCATCACGACCGCCGACGTGCAGCGGGTCGCGAAGACCTACTTCCGACCGGAGAACCGCCTGGTGCTGACATTGATGCCGTCGGGGAAGGAAGGCCCGCAGTGAAGTCCGCACCGGACGTTCGCCGCTGCCGGCCTGTCGGTGCTGTGCCTCTCCGGCCTTGTCGAGGCACAGACGCCCGGTCGCGCCTGGCCGACCGAGCGGCCGCCGCAGCCGCTGGCGGCCCGCGACATCAAGTTTCCGCCCTACCAGATCCAGACGCTGCCCAACGGTCTTCAAGTGGTGGTCGTGATGCACCACGAGCAGCCGTCGGTGAGCATGCGCCTGCTGGTACGGGTCGGCACCGCCAGCGATCCCAAGGATCAGATGGGCATGGCGCACCTGACCGCGTCATTGCTCGATCAGGGCACGACGACGCGCTCCGCCCAGGAGATGAACGACGACGTCGACTTCATCGGCGGCGTGATGGGTGCCGGCGCCGGCAGCGATCTCACCTTCGTGCAGATGATCGTGATGAAGGACAGCTTCGAGAAGGGCATGCGGATGCTGTCCGACATGGCGCGCCATCCGGCGTTCTCGCCGGCGGAAATCGATCGCCAGCGACAGCAGACGATGTCGGGGCTGCAGGTCAGCCTCGAGGATCCGGAATACATCGCCAACTCGGTGTTCGATCGCCTGGTCTACGGCTTCCATCCCTACGGGATGCCCGACACGGGCACGCCCGAATCGATCGCCAGACTGACGCGCGCCGACCTCGCAGGCGTTTCACTCGCGCTATTTCATTCCGAACAACGCCATCCTCGCGATCGTCGGCGACGTCACGGCCGAGGAAAGCTTCGCGGCCGCGAAGAAGATCTTCGGCGACTGGGAAAAGCGCGACCTGGCGCCGGACAAGTTCATCGCGCCGCCGGAGCCCACGCGGCGCGTCGTCGTCGTCAACAAGCCGGACGCGGTGCAGACCGAAATCCGCGTCGGTCATCTCGGCATCCCGCGCACCCATCCCGGACTACATGGCCGTGAACCTGGCGATCAGGATTCTCGGCGGCGAGGGCAGCAACCGGCTGCACCAGGTGCTGCGCACCGAGCGCGGCCTGACCTACGGCGCGCAGGCCAACATGGACACGCTGAAGGACGCCGGCGACTTCGAGGCTGAAACCAATACCCGATCCGAAGCGACGGGCGAAGTGCTTGCGCCTGATCGTGGACGAGTTCTGGCGCCTGCAGCGCGAACGGGTCGGCGAAGGCGAGCTGTCGTCCGCCAAGGCCTACCTGACCGGCAGCTTTCCGCTGACCATCGAGACGCCGGGCTCGATTGCCATGCAGGTGGTGAACGCGCTGTTCTACGGGCTGCCGCTCGAACAGCTGCAGAATTTCCGCGAACGCGTCAACGCGGTGACCGTCGACGACATTCAGCGCGTCGCCCAGACGTTGCTGCGGCCGGATCGACTGTCGGTCGTGCTCGTCGGCAACGCCGCGGCCTTCACGCCGCAACTGCGCGGCGTCGGCTTTGCCGCCTTCGAGACGGTCGAGCTCGGCGACCTGGACTTGATGGCGGCGAACTTCAAGCGTGGCGGACGAACAGCGGCGCGTCTCGCCGGACCGCCGCGTGGCGTCATGCAGCCGGGCGGCGCTGCGCTACCAGCAGACGCCGCCGGCGACGCGCCCGCCTGCGGCTCCGAAGCCGGAAGACGCGCAGAAAGCGGCCGCCTTGCTCGACCGCGCGATCGCCGCGAAAGGCGGTCTTGCCGCGCTGCGCGGTCTGCACACCATCATCGCCAAGCAGACCTTGAGCTCGCCGAGCGATCCGGGCGCGCCGAAATTCACGGTCACGACCTACATCCAGTATCCGGATCGGATGCGGATTGAGACCGTGATTCCGGGTGGTCTCAATATCCTTGGATACGACGGCAAGGAAGCGTGGGTGAAGAACGAACAAGGCGTCCACGCCCAGTCGTCGATCGTCGGAAGCCAGGCTCGGATCGGCATGCGCCGCGACACGCTGTCGCTGCTGCTTGCCGCCAAGGATGGCGCGCTCAGCGCTCGACTGCTGCCCGACGTCAGCAGCAACGTGCAGGGCGGTGCCCCGCGCGTCGATCACGTGCTCGAGTTGACGGCCCCCGACCTCAATCCGATCCTGGTCTACATCGACCCCGAATCCTCGCTGGTCACGAAACAGACGTTCGTGGACGATGCGCCGGGGCGCCCGCTCGTCGAGGAGCGCTTCTCCGACTACCGGTTGGTGAGCGGCATCCAGATCGCGTTCAAGGCCACGCGGCGGATCGGGATGCAGATCGTCGATCGCCTCGTGGCCGACGTGAAAATCAACGCCGAGATCGATCCAGCGCTGTTTCTGCGTCCCGCTTCTTGAGCGTCCGCCTCCTGCTTTCGTGCGGCGAAGCCTCGGGCGACCTGTACGCCGGTGCGCTCACGCGGGCGCTCCGCGCGATCGACCCGTCCGTTCAGGTGTCGGGCCTTGGCGGTCCGCAGTTCGCGGCCGCCGGCGGCCGGCTCATCGACGATTACCGGAACATCGCCGTCTCGGGCTTCATCGAATGGATTCCCAAACTGCCGCGTCTGCTCGAGGCGCGCCGGCGCCTGGTCGCGGCGGCCAGGGCCGAGCGCCCGGATGCGCTCGTCCTGATCGATTTCTCCGGCTTCAACCTGCGGATGGCGCCGGCCATCAAGGCCCTCGGCGTGCCGGTCATCTACTACATCAGCCCTCAGGTCTGGGCGTCGCGGGCGGGCCGGATTGCGACCATTCGCCGTATCGCCGATCGCATGCTGGTGATCTTTCCGTTCGAGCAGGCGCTCTACGAGCAGGCCGGCGTGCCGGTCGAGTTCGTCGGTCATCCGCTGGTCGATCTGGTCGCGCCTTCGTCCAGCCGCGAGTCATTTCTCTCCAGCCTGAATTTGTCGCCCTCCGCGCCGACGGTCGCCCTGCTTCCCGGGAGCCGTCCCGGCGAAGTGTCGCGCATGCTGCCCGATCTCGTCGCCGCAGTGATGCGGATCCGGCACGAGGTGCCGACCGCGCAATGCGTGATCGCGCGCGCCCCTCAACTCTCCGATCAGCTGTTCGAGGCCGCGCGCACGACGGACGGATCGGCGCCGTTCCGCCTCGTCGAAGGCAACACCGACAACATCCTCGCGGCGTCCGACGTGGCGCTGATGGCGTCCGGCACTGCGACCGTACAAGGCGCGCTGCACGACACGCCGATGGTGATCGTTTATCGTCTCTCGGCGTTGACCTATCGCCTGGCCAGGCGGCTGGTGAAGCTCGACACCATCGGCATGGTGAACCTCATCGCCGGCGAAAAGATCGCGCCGGAGCTGGTGCAGGACGCGTTCACGCCTGAGGCGGTCGCACGCGAAGCCGTGTCGATCCTGACCGATCGTCAGCGATCCGCCCGCATCCGCGAGGGCCTGGCCCGCGTCCGGGAGCGGCTCGGCGGATCCGGCGCCAGCCGGCGTGCCGCGGATGCGATCCTGCGCCTGGCCGAACACGATCGCGATCGACGCGCATGATCGCGCGGGCGTCGGCCGCAGGCCGCCTCAGCCAATCGGAGTCGTGTCACACTGACAGGATGCGAATCCTGCTGGTCTGCTGTCTGCTGACCGCGTCGGCCGTCCACGCTCGAGCGACTGTTCTCGTGGCGACCGATTTGACCGGTCTCTCTCACGATGCGATGGCCATCGTCCGCGGACGTGTGGCGTCGGTTGACGCGCGATGGACGGCCGATCACCGGACCATCGAGACGATCGTCACGCTCGAGGCCGAAAGCTATCTCAAGGGTGGTCTCGGCGACACTGTCCAGTTTCGCGTCCCTGGGGGCGTCATCGGCCGCTATCGAAGCATCGTTGTCGGCGCGCCGGCGTTCACCGTCGACCAGCACGTGGTGGTGTTTCTTGGCGCTCGCGGTCCGAGCGTGCCGTTTGTCGTCGGCTTCAGCCAGGGCGTGTTCCGTATGGTCCGTTCGGCTGATCGAACAACGTGGATGGTGACGCCGCCGACTGACTTGCGGCCGTCAACCGGCACGGTGGCGATCGTCCGCGGCGACGCGTCGCGTCGGCCACTGGCGCTCGACGACTTCGAGCAGCGCGTGCGTTCGCTCGTGGCGGGCCAGCGATGAACAGACGTGCCATCGTGTGCGTGCTGGCGTTGCTGACCTGCCTGCCGCCGCAGGTGGCGCAGGCGTACCTCAAGTTCGGCGTCACCGTTGGCGACCAGCGGGTGACGCTGAAATGGAAACCGGGGCCGGTGCGCTACTTCATCTTCGATTCCAGTGTGCCCGGCGTGACCTCACCCGATCTCCAGGCCGCGGTGGCCCGGGCGTTTTCAACGTGGCAAGCCGTGCCGACCTCGTCGATCGCCTATCAGTTCGCGGGGCTGACCTCGGCCCAGCCCGGCGACGACGACGGCAAGTCGACAATCGGTTTCGAGAATTATCCCGAGCTCGACGGTGTTCTGGCATCGACATCCTTCGTCGTGGACGATGCGACCGGGGAGCTGATCGAGTCGGACATCTTCTTCAATGCGTCCTACCCGTGGTCGGTCGCCGCGAACGGCGAGCCCGGGCAGGTTCGACCTCGAGAGCGTCGCGCTTCACGAGACCGGGCATTTCAGCGGACTCGGCCACTCGGCGCTCGGCGAGACCTCGCTGAGCGCCAGCGGCGGGCGCGCGGTGCTCGGCGCCGAGGCGGTGATGTTTCCGATCGCCTACGCGCCCGGCAGCATCGTCAGCCGCACGCTCAAAGCGGACGATGTTGCTGGCATTTCCGATCTGTATCCGGATGGCAACTACACCACCGCGGAGGGCAGTCTGTCAGGACGGGTGTTCAAGAACGGCCACCCGTTCTTCGGTGCGCACGTCGTCGCGTTCGACCTGAGGACCAAGACCATGGTCGGAGGATTTTCGCTGACCGATCAGGGTCAGTTCTCGATTGGCGGACTCTCGCCCGGTCCGCACGTGATCAGGGTCGAGCCGATCGATGATGCCGACGTGGACAGCTTTTTCGATCAGTCGGTCAATCCCGTGGACGTCGACTTTCAGGTGACCTTCGACGGCGTACTGGTCGTGGTGCCGCGCGGAGGGGATAGCGGGCAGGTGCTGGTGACGGTTCAGAATAAATGAGTGCGGCTCGAAGGGCAGTATGGGCTGCGGTGGCGATTGTGGGAGTGGCCTCGCCGGTGGCGGCACAATCGTCACAGGCAGCGCCGGGCCGCGTCGGCGTCGGTTTTGGCCTGATCTGGACTGGCAGCCAGTCGCTGGGATCCAGCGATGCCAACGAAACCACCGGCGCCGGTGGTGACCTGGTCCTGTTCCGCACCTCGAGCGAGTTGACGAGCCGCGTGGGGATCGAAGGGCGCATCGGCGTCAGGGTGTGGCGGTCGCTCGAAGCAGAGGCGTCGGGGACCTACGCCACGCCGCAAATCCGCACGCAGATCAGCGGCGACTTCGAAGGTGCGGCGCCAATCACCGCCACCGAAAAACTTCAGCAGTTCTCGATTGTCGGCGGCGTGCTCTGGCGGCTGCCGTCCATCGGGCACGGATCGAAGCTCACACCCTTCGTGGCCGGCGGCGGCGGCTACCTCCGTCAACTGCACGAAGGCGACATACTCGCGGAGTCGGGGCAGCTCTATCAGCTCGGCGGCGGCGTCGAGTATCTGTTCGCGTCGCCCCACAACTCGGCCGTGAAGGGTATCGGCGTGCGCGCGGACGCGCGGGCGGTGGTTCGCTCGAAAGGCGTCGCGTTGGACGACGGGCACTCGGCGTCCCCGGCGTTTGCGGCATCGCTGTACGCGCGTTTTTGATGGGCTCATGACCGAGGCCGCGATCGAGTTCCGAGACGTGTCGTTCGCCCGGCCCGGCCGGCCGCCCGTCCTGGATCATTTCGATTTGCGCGTCGCCACCGGCGACGTGCTCGCGCTGGTCGGGCGCAGCGGCGCCGGCAAGACCACGATCGTGAAGCTGGTCAACCGGCTGCTGACGCCTGACGCCGGCGCGGTGCTTGTCGAGGACCGCGATACGCGTCAATGGGAGCCGATCCGGCTGAGACGCCGCATCGGCTATGTGCTGCAGGACGTCGGGCTGTTCCCGCACATGACCGTGGCAGACAACGTGAGCGTTGTCCCTCGGCTCGAAGGATGGAGCGCCGATCGCATCGACGCCCGCGTATCGGAGCTCCTCGAGCTGGTCGGACTTGCGCCGCAGGAGTTTCGCTCGCGCTGGCCGGACGAGCTCTCAGGCGGGCAGCGTCAACGCGTGGGAGTGGCGCGCGCCCTCGGCATCGATCCGCCGATTCTGCTGATGGACGAACCGTTCGGCGCACTCGACCCGCTCACCCGCGCGGAACTGCGACGCGAGTTCCGTCGAATCCAGCAGCGCCTTCACAAGACCGTCATCGTCGTCACCCACGACATGGGTGAGGCCTTTGTGCTCGGCGACCGCGTCGGGGTCATCGACGAAGGACGTCTGGTGGCGCTGGATCGACCAGAGGTGGTGGCGGCGTCGAACGAACCGTTCGTGCGCCAGTTGCTCGACGCCGTGCCGGCCGTGCCGCGACCATGAGCCGTCTGTTCGCGTTCTGGATCGCGCACCGCGCCGAACTCGCGACCCTGCTTGGTCAGCACGTCGTGCTGGTGGCGATCTCGACGCTGGTAGCCGTCTGCATCGGTGTCCCACTGGGCGTGTTCTCGGCGCGGCGGCCCAGGCTGGCCGCGCCGCTGATGGCGCTCGCGAGCATCGTCCAGACCATTCCCAGCCTGGCGATGTTCGGATTCCTGCTGCCGGTGCCGCTCATCGGCGGCGTCGGCGCGCGAGCCGCGCTGGTGGTGTTGACGCTGTACGGCGTGCTGCCGATCGTCCGGACCACGATCACGGGGCTGCGCGGCATCGATCCGTCCATTCGCGAGGCGGGCGTCGCGATGGGGATGACGCCGGGCGAGTTGCTTCGACAGGTGGAATTGCCACTCGCGCTGCCGTCGATTGTCGCGGGGATCCGTGTGGCGGCGGTGGTCGGCGTCGGCTCCGCGACGATTGCCGCCGCGATCGGCGCTGGCGGACTCGGCGAATACATTTATCGCGGGCTGTCGATGGTGGACACCACCGTGATCCTGGCCGGCGCGATTCCGGCGGCGCTACTGGCGTTGGCCGTCGACAACGCGCTGCTGTGGCTCGAGAAGCAACTCTCGACACGCCGGCGATCGTCGTCACGGCGTGCCATGGCCGGCGCGGCGGCTGTGGTGGCCGCGGTGCTGGTGCTCTCGAGTGTGACGGCGGCGCGACGGGGCAGCGGCGCGATCGTGATCGGCTCGAAAAATTTCACCGAACAGCTCGTGCTCGGCGAGCTGCTGGCGCAGACGATCGAACGCGATACCAGCCTCCGGGTGGATCGCCGGCTGAACCTCGGCGGCACCCTGATCTGCGATCGCGCGGTGTTGACCGGCGACATCGACGCCTACGTCGAATATACCGGCACGGCGTTGACGGCCGTCTTTCATCAGCCGGTCCGCACTGACCCAGCCGCGGTGTTCAACGACGGTGCGCGCGCTCTATGCGAAAAGCGGCCGCACCTTGCTGCCGCCGCTCGGCTTCAACAACACCTTCGCGATTCTGGTGCGCGGGAGCGACGCGCGCGCGAATCACCTGCGCACGATCGACGATGCGGTGCCGCTGTCGGCGCACTGGCGCGCGGGCTTTGGCTACGAATTCGTCGAGCGCCCCGACGGTTACGCCGGACTCGCGAAGGCCTACGCGCTGAAGTTCCCGGAGGCGCCGCGCGTGATGGACCTCACGCTCAGCTATCGGGCGCTGGCTGAGCGCCAGGTGGATCTGATCGCCGGCGACGCCACCGCCGGGCTGATCAAAGGACTCGATCTCGTCCAGTTGGAAGATACGCGCCGCTACTTTCCGCCCTACGACGCGGCGGTCGTGGCCCGGGCGGCGACGCTGTTGCGCTACCCGGAGCTTCGCACTGCCCTCGAGGGTCTGTCGGGTGCCGTTTCGGCTGCCGATATGCGCGCGATGAACTACGCCGCGGACGTCGAGCACCGCGACGTTCCGGTGATCGTCCGCGAGTTTCTCGCGCGCTCCCGCTGAAACGATATCGATCCCGTAGCGGCAGTTCATCGCTCGCTCCGGCACGGCCTTCGCGTGGAAACGCCGGGTCAGTTCCTGGCGTCGGTCAAGTTTCGCCAGCCCTGAAAACCGCACAACCGTGTTGGCCGACACCTCCGTCTAAGCCAGGCAACGGAGAATGACGATGGGAAGTCGTTGGACTTAGGACCAGGGACCAAGTCCGGACCACGTCCTAAGTCCAGACCAAGCCCCAAGCACCAAGTCCCAAGCACCAAGGACTATTTCCTGAGCCCCGCCGTCCAGTTCAGCACGACCTGGATGTTGCGCGTCGTCGCGTCCTCGAGCGGCGCGTTCAACAGGAACTTCTGGCCATCGCGTGTCACCACCCAGGAGTTGCGATCGCGCGTACCCCGTCCGCCGCTCCGATGCTGGAATAGCTTCACCGGCAGGCCGACCTCGATCCCGTTGCCGGCGACCTTGATCGCCACCGCGTAGAACGTGTCATCGGTCGTCGAATAGAACAACTCCCTGCCGTCGCCGCGCCACATCGGTACGTTGCCGCCGGCGGTCGAAATCTGCCACTTGCCGCCCGACGGTGGAAACGACTGGACATAGACCTCGAACCGGCCCGACTCGTTCGACTGATAGGCAAACCAGCGGTTGTCCGGTGAGAATCGTCCATTGATCTCGCGCAGCGGCGCCGGCGTGGCCAGCAGCGGCGATGGTGGCGCTTTGCCGTCTGCGGTCACCGTCATGATGTCGGCGTTGGTGTTCTCCGCCACTCCGATCAGCAGCTGTTTGCCATCCGCAGACCAGTCGGTGGCAAACGGGATCCCGCCGGCGGATTCAAAGATGGTCTGTTCGTCACCGACACCGCTCGCCAGGCGCTGCACCAGTTTCGCCAGCGGTCCTCCAGTGCCGACGGTCGAATAGGCGATGCGGGTGCTGTCGGACGACCAGAGCGGGAAGCCGCGAAGGCCATTGCCGAGCGTCAGCCGCGACGCGACGCCGCGCCTGATGTCGATCACCCAGATGCTGTCGTTGTTGAGGGACTTCGGACCGGGGTCGCCGATCCCGACCGCCACCCGGGTCTCGTCCGGCGCCAGCGCCAGCTCGCTTCGATAAAACGCCGGTTCGCCGAGCGGGCCGAGTTCCTTGCCGTTCCGATCGATCCACATTAGACGGCTGCGACGCTCGGTCGACTCGGTCGCATACGCCAGGTCACCGGTCTGCGAGGCTGAGAAGTCGGCCAGCGCGCTGCCCTGCACGTCGATGCGATCGGTCACCGGAAACGCGTCGCCGGTGAAGGCGAGCTTGTCCACCGAGAACGGCCGGGCCATCAGCGTTCGTTCGTTGACGTAGAACAGATAGCCCGCCGCGTACTCGACGCGCGACTGAACTGCCCCGAGGACGACGATTTCGGGGGCGTCAATCGAGCCGACCTCGATATTGCTCGGACCCTTCGCATCGTTGGCGATGAACAGGAAGTGACGGCCGTCTGGCAGGAAATTGGGCCAGCCGCTGCCCACTTCCTTGCGGCCCGCGTCCGCCTTGACCGCGATCGTGGCGGCGCCGCCCGAGTCGGGCACTCGCCGAATCGGATCGTTCGACTGTCCGTCGAACAGGATCACCCCGCGTCCCCACGCGCCGTCCGCTCCACCTGCGCAATCGCAAATCAGCTGCGTCGGACCGCCGTCCGCGGCGACCTTCTTCAGCTGACCGCCGGCAAAAAACGCGAGGTAGCGGCTGTCTGGTGACCAGAATGGCCGTCCGACACCGTCAGTACTCTCGAGATGGACGGCATCGAAGGACGAGATTGGCCGCACCCAGATCGATCGCTTGCCTTGCGCATCGACGCCGACGAAGGCGACTTTCCGGCCGTCGGGCGAGATTCGCGGCCACTCGAGCGAGACGTCTTTGGGTGGAACGAACGAAAAACGCACCGTTTCGGGATGCACCTCGTGGATCGTAAGCATCCTGGCGGTCAGCGCGATGGCGGCCACGCCGAAGACGCCGGCCGTGATCCAGGCGCCGCGCTCACGCGATTTCCGCCGCGCCACGACCGGGGCGGGCGCGCCGATTTGCGAACCACCGTCGGCGATCCACTTCAGTTCCGCCGCGAGATCCTGCGCCGTCTGCCAGCGGTCGTCGGGATCCTTCGCCAGGCATTTCTGAATCACGCGGTCGAGCGCCGGAGGCGTCAGCGGCTGCGTCGCCGAGATCGGCGGCGGCGTTCCGGCCATGATCGCGCTGATCAGGCTTGCCTGGCTCTTGCTCTCGAATGCCTTCCGTCCGGTGACCGCCTCGTAGAGCAGCGCCCCGAATGCGAAAATGTCGGTGCGCGCATCGGCGTCACGTCCTTCGAGTTGCTCGGGCGACATGTACTGAAACGTGCCGAGCACGGTTCCAGCCTGCGTGAGCGCTTTCTGATGCTGCGTCGGCAGAAAAGATACCGACGAGGCCGTGCCAGCCGGAGGGTCCATCCGCGCCAGGCCGAAATCGAGCAGCTTCGAGCCCGACTTGGTCAGCATCACGTTGGCTGGCTTCAGATCGCGATGGATGATGCCCTGCCGGTGCGCTTTGCCGAGCGCGTCGGCGATCTCGGTGCCGAGTCGGAGCACCTGATCGAGGGGTAGCGGGCCCTTGGTCAGTCGATCCTCGAGCGAATCGCCCTCGACGAGCTCCATCACGAGGTAGTCGACGCCATCCTGGTGCCCGACGTCGTAGAGGGTGCAGATGTTCGGGTGGTTGAGCGCCGACACGGCGCGCGCTTCGCGCTCGAATCGTTCGCGTCGTTCAGCGTCCTCGGCGACCGACGCGGGCAGTACCTTGATCGCGACCGTCCGATCGAGGCGCGTGTCGCGGGCGCGGTAGACCTCGCCCATCCCGCCGGCGCCGAGCGCCGACAGCACCTCGTACGGACCGAGCCGCGATCCGGCCTGAAGAGTCATCAGGCCCGGAATTATAGCTGGTGCCCGAGGGCCCGCACGATGTCGATGAGGTGGTCGATGTCCTCGCGGCGGCTGCGGTGATTGACGATGCAGGCGCGCAGGACGAAGCGGTTGCGGAGTTCGGTGCTCGTAAGGAACGCGTCGCCGCTCAGCTGCAGGCGCTCCAGCAGGCGCTTGTTCAGCGCCGCGATTGCCGCTTCGTCAGTGAGCGCGGCATCACGAAACCGGAAGCACACGACGCTCAGGTTCGGCGGCGCCATCAGTTCGAGGTCGGGTGCGCTGCGAACGCGCTCGGCGAGATAGCGGGCGAGGCCGATGTTGTCCTCAATCGCCGCTTTGTACCCGTCGAGGCCGAATTCCTTCATCGCCATCCAGACCTTCAACGCCCGAAACCCGCGCGTCTGCTGGAAGCCGTACTCGCTGAACCACGGCGGGCCGCCGACTCCGTGCTGGTTCCCGTCGGTGCGCAGATACGGTGCGACCAGACTGAAGGTCGCGCGCATCGCCTCCGCGTCGCGCACCATGACGAGCCCAGCCTCGACCGGCACGAACATCCACTTGTGGGGGTCGAGGGCGACGCTGTCGGCGCGGGCGATTGCGGTCAGTGGTCCAGCGTAGTCGGAGGAGAGAATCGCCGGTCCGCCGTAGGCTGCGTCGACGTGCATCCAGACGTCGTGACGCCGGCAAATCCCGGCGATCGCATCGAGGTCGTCGATCGCTCCGGTGTTGGTGCTGCCGGCGGTGGCGATGACGGCGATCGGCTGCACGCCGCGCGCCACGTCGTCTTTCAGCGCCGATTCGAGCGCGTCTATGCGCATCCGGTAGTCGGTGTCGGCCGGAATCGTTCGGATCGAGGTCTGGCCGAAGCCGAGCAGCTCGATTGCCTTCCGGACGCACGAGTGCGCCTCCGTGGACAGATAGAACGCGAAGGGGCGGGGCGCCTGACGCAGCCCCGCCTGCCGGACATCGACGCCACATTTCAGGTGTCGCGCCACCGCCAGACCGGTCATCGTCGCCATCGAGCCGCCGCTGACCAGCAGGCCCATGCTCGACGAGGGGAAGCCCAGCAGATCCCGAAACCAGTGGAGCACCTGGCGCTCGACGTAGACCGCGGCGTGATTGCCGCCGGCGCAGCTCGGATTCATCGCTGCCGCGAGAGCGTCCGCGAAGATGCCCATCACTGCCGGAGGCGAATTCACCCAGCCCCAGAAACGCGGATGGCCGTTGCCGAATGGGTACGGTTCGATCCGCTCGGAAAACTCCTTGAGGATCGCGTCAGCGGACGCGCCGCGGCGCGGCGCCGGTTCGGCGAGAAAGGCATTGGAGACCTCACTCGGTACCGGGCGGAACGCAGGCTGATCGCGTAGTCCAGAGACGTGCTCGGCGATCAGATCGACGACGAGATAGCCAATGCGGCGAATCTCTTCGTCGGTCCAGTCCTTGGACATATTGTGTTCCTGCGGAGCGCGACCGGCGTGCGCGGGTGACGCGGCTGCTAGGCTGATTTCGCCAGCAGCACCTGGACGCCGCCGGGGTCCTGCATGATTTCGCCGTGCTGGCTCATGTCCAGCCCGATGACCTCCTGCTCCTCTGATACCCGCAGCGGAATGATCAGGTCGGTGATCTTGTAGAGGAGGTAGGAGCCGACGAACGAGAACGTCGCCACGAAGAGCAGCGCGCCGCAGTGGACGAGGAACGTGTAGGCGTGCCCGGACATCAAGCCGACGTCCTTCGCGAACAATCCGGTCATCAGCATACCGACCATGCCGCCGACACCGTGACAGGGGAACACGTCGAGCGTGTCGTCGAGCGTCGAGGCGTTCTTCCAGTGCACCATCAGGTTCGAGATGACGGCGGCGCAACTGCCGATGAAGATGCTCTCACCGACGGTGACGTACCCGGCGGCCGGCGTCACGGCGACAAGGCCGACCACCGCGCCGACGCAGGCGCCGAGCGCTGACGGCTTGTGACCGCGCATCTGATCGAAAAAGATCCAGGCCAGCGCCGCCGACGCCGAGGCGGTGTTGGTGGTCGCGAACGCCATCGCCGCCTGGCCCGAGGCGGCCAAAGCGCCGATCCGGCATTGAATCCGAACCAGCCGAACCAGAGCATGCCGGTGCCGAGGATCACGAACGGAATGTTCGCCGGGGTCGTGGCCGCTCGTGCCTGGTGCGTCTGCCGACGGCCAAGCACCATCGCGCCGGCCAACGCCGCGAAGCCTGCTGACATGTGCACGACCGTGCCGCCGGCGAAATCGAGCACGCCCATCTTGTGCAGGAAGCCATCGGGATGCCACGTCCAGTGCGCGAGCGGCGAGTAGATGAAGATGCTGAACAGGCAGATGAACAGCATGTAGCTGGAGAAGCGCACGCGTTCGGCGAACGAACCGGTGATGAGCGCGGGCGTGATGATCGCGAACTTCAGCTGGAACAGGGCGAACACCAGCAGCGGAATCGTCGGCGCCAGATCGGGATGGGTCTGCGTGCCGACGCCGGAAAACATGAAGAAGGTCATCGGATTGCCGATGAGCCCGTGGAAACTCGTCCCGAAAGCGAGGCTGAAGCCGACAGCGATCCACAGAATCGAGATGATCCCCATCGCCACGAAACTCTGCAGCATGGTCGAGACCACGTTTTTGGTGCTGACCATCCCGCCGTAAAAGAAGGAGAGGCCAGGCGTCATCAACAGGACGAGGCCGGTAGCGGTCAGCATCCAGGCCGTGTCGCCCGAGTTGATCGGGCCGCCAGTCGACCGCCTGCGGCGCGGGATGGACGAACACGCCCGGCGAGACTGACTGCTCCGATCAGGATGAACGGCAGCGCCGAAAACTGCCGCATCCGGCCGGTTGTGCTTCGTACCGTGTCCAAGGTCATTTCGCCTCTTCCTCCGTGTCCGGCGATGTTACCAGAAACGTGCAAATGAGGCATAAAACTGACGACGCTGGCCGCTCTTGCAGCCACATAATGAGCTGACGTTGCTTATTTTGTGCGATTTAGTCACATTTGTGAGAGCGCAGCGCCATGATGCCGAGGCTGTTGTTCGGAGCCGGCACAGCGGCGGCGGTGCCAACCTGCGTGGTACGATGGGGTTTTCCCCGGGACCGTGTGTCGAGTCCCTGCGCGAGGACGCTCCTGATGCCCACCGCCAATAGTTTCGGTACGCAGACCGCGCTCACGGTCGGCGGCCGCACTCGTCAGATGTTCAGTTTGCCGGCGCTCGAGAAGGCCGGCTTCCCCCAGATTGCGCGGATGCCGTTCTCGATGAAGATCCTGCTCGAGAACGTGCTGCGTTGCGAGGACGGCCGCTTCGTCAAGGCCGCGGACGTGGAGGCGCTCGCGAAATGGGACCTGAAGAGCGGCGCCCAGCGCGAGATCTCATTCGCGCCTGCTCGCGTCCTGCTCCAGGACTTTACCGGCGTTCCGGCGGTCGTCGATCTCGCGGCGATGCGCGACGGCATCAAACGCCTTGGCGGCGATCCGAATCGCGTCAACCCGTTGCAGCCGGTCGAACTGGTGATCGATCACTCGGTGCAGGTCGACCATTTCGGCATGGCCAACGCGTTTCAGTTGAACGCCGAACTGGAGTTTTCGCGCAACAAGGAGCGCTACGAATTCCTTCGCTGGGGCCAGGACGCCTTCCGGAATTTTCGCGTGGTCCCGCCGGACACCGGCATCGTCCACCAGGTGAATCTCGAGTATCTGGCGCGGGTCGTGATGTCAGCCGACACGCCTGACGGTTCGTTCTGTTTCCCCGACACGCTGGTCGGCACCGACTCGCATACGACGATGGTGAATGGCCTGGGCGTGATGGGATGGGGTGTCGGCGGCATCGAAGCGGAAGCGGCGATGCTCGGGCAGCCGATCTCGATGCTGATTCCGCAGGTGCTCGGATTCCGTCTGGTCGGCACGATGCTCGAGGGCGCCACGGCGACCGACCTCGTGCTCACCATCACCGAAAAGCTGCGCAAGCACGGCGTGGTCGGCAAGTTCGTCGAGTTCTTCGGGCCCGGGCTCGAGCATCTGACCATTGCCGACCGCGCGACGCTTGGCAACATGTGCCCGGAATACGGCGCGACGATCGCGATTTTCCCGATCGACGAGATGACGCTCGACTACCTGCGCCTGACCGGCCGCGACGCCGATCAGGTCGCCCTCGTCGAGGCCTACGCGAAGGCGCAGGGCATGTTCCGCACCGCGGGCGATCCCGATCCGATCTACACCGAAGTCATCGAACTGGATCTTTCGTGCGTGGAGCCGAGTCTGGCCGGGCCCGAAACGTCCCCAGGATCGCGTGTCGTTGAAGCAGGCCAAGAGCAGTTTCCAGGCCGCGCTCGGCGGCATGCAGGCGGCGATCAAGAAAGCGCCGGTGGCGGCCGCGTCGGCGGCTCGCCGCGGCGGCGATGGTCAGCGAAGGCGGCGTCGCGGTTGCTGAAGTGGTCGAAACCAAGCCGGAAGCGTGCCTGGTCGATCACGGATCGGTCGTAATCGCCGCGATTACCAGCTGCACGAACACGTCGAACCCGAGTGTGATGATCGCGGCTGGTCTGGTCGCCAAGCGTGCGGTCGAGCGCGGCCTGAAGCGCAAGCCGTGGGTCAAGACCAGCCTCGCGCCAGGTTCGAAGGTGGTGACCGAGTATCTGCGCAGCGCCGGACTCGACACCTATCTCGACGCGCTCGGATTCAACCTGGTCGGCTATGGCTGCACCACCTGCATCGGCAACAGCGGTCCGCTGCCCGACGAAGTCTCAGCCGAAATCGAGTCGCGGAATCTCGTCGTGGCGTCGGTCCTGAGCGGTAACAGGAATTTCGAAGGCCGCATTCAGCAGCAGGTGCGCGCGAACTACCTGGCGTCGCCGCCACTGGTGGTGGCGTATGCACTGGCCGGGCGAATGACGCTGGACCTGACGACCGAACCGCTCGGTACCGACAAGGCCGGCGCGCCCGTTTTCCTGCGTGAGCTGTGGCCGACCGAACGCGAGATTCAGCAGACCATGCTGGCGTCGGTGACATCGACCATGTTCCGCGAGCAGTACGCGGATGTGTTCAGCGGCGACGATCGCTGGAAACACCTGCAGGTGCCGACCGGCGACCGCTTCGCGTGGGAGCCCGACTCCACCTACATCCGGAACCCGCCGTTCTTCGAACACATCACGATGGAGACCACGCCGGTCACCGACATCACCGGCGCCAGGGCGCTGGCGATTCTCGGCGACAGCATCACCACCGATCACATCTCCCCGGCGGGTTCGATCAGGAAGGACAGTCCGGCGGGCAAGTATCTGATCGAGCACGGCGTGCAGCCGCACGATTTCAACTCGTACGGCGCGCGCCGCGGCAATCATGAAGTAATGATGCGCGGCACCTTCGCCAACATCCGGCTGCGCAATCAGCTCGCGCCCGGGACCGAGGGCGGGTGGACGACCTACCAGCCGGCCGGCGAGGTGATGACGATTTACGACGCCGCGATGAAGTACAAGGACGCCGGCGTGCCTCTGATGATCCTGGCCGGCAAGGAATACGGATCCGGATCGTCGCGCGACTGGGCGGCGAAAGGAACGTTGCTGCTGGGCGTCCGCGCGGTGATCGCCGAGAGCTTCGAGCGCATCCATCGCAGCAACCTCGTCAACATGGGCGTGCTGCCGCTGCAATTCCAGGCCGGCGCCTCCGCGACCTCGGTCGGCGTCACTGGACGCGAGCAGTTCGAGTTGACCGGCATCGCGCAGGGACTCAAGCCGGGCGGGCTGATCACCGTCCGCGCGATCGGCGCCGACGGCAAGGTGACCGAGTTCCAGGCCGTGGCGCGCATCGACACACCAGAAGAACTCGTCGCATTCCGCCACGGCGGGATTCTTCCGTACGTGCTCCGTCAGCTGGTGGGTAAACAGTAACGTTACCCCTCAATCACGAAGGCACGACGAACTCGAGAGCTTCGTGTCTTCGTGATGCCAGACCAGTGTCAGCAAATTCCAGCCCCATGACAGCTGCAGCGATCAAGGCTCGAGCCGCCGTAGCTCGGCTTCGACATCTGCGGTATCGCGCCGGCGGCGGCTCATCCCGAGCTCGCGTTCTATCGCGAATGGCTCGATCGCGGCTACGCCGGCGAGATGACCTATCTGCATCGGACGGCGGAGCGGCGCGCGGACGTGCGCCACGTCGTGCCGACCGCGCAGACGGTGATCATGACCGGCACCGTCTACAACACCGACCGGCCCTACTCGACCGAAAGCCGCGATCCGCAGCAGGCCCACATCGCCCGCTACGCGTGGGGCGACGATTACCATGACGTGATCGGCGAGCGTCTCGAATCGCTGGTGGCGTGGATGCGCGCACAGACGGCCGAGCCGTTCGAGGCGCGGGCGTACGTGGACACCGGCCCGGTGCAGGAACGCGTCTACGCGCAGTACGCCGGGCTCGGCTGGATCGGCAAGAACAGCTGCGTCATCAACCCCGAGCTCGGTTCGTGGATGTTCCTGGGCGCGATCATCTGCAGCCTGGCGCTCGAGGTCGATCCGCCGGCGCTCGATCAGTGCGGCAGCTGCACGCTGTGCATCGAAGCGTGTCCGACGCAGGCGATTGTCGCGCCGGCGGTGCTCGATTCGACGCGCTGCATCTCCTACCTGACCATCGAACTGAAAGGCTCGATCCCGGAGAGCCAGCGCCGCGGCGTCGGCACGCGCGTGTACGGCTGCGATGTGTGTCAGGAAGTCTGTCCCTGGAATTCTCAGGCGGCGCGGTCTGCCGATCCGGCGTGGCAGCCGCGAGTGGCCTGGGATCGCGTCGATCTGTTGAGCCTCGCGAGCCGCACCGATGATGAGCTGGTCGAGGCGCTGCGCGGCAGTCCGATGCGCCGAACCAAGGTACACGGTTTGCGACGCAACCTGGCCGTGGCACTCGACAATGCCGAAGCGGCGGACCGATAGCGCCGCGAAGAACCTGATTCCCGAGCGGCCGACACTGCGCGCCGTCCGGGCCGTGGCGCGAACCTGTCGCGCGTGCGATCTCTGGCAACACGCCACACAGACGGTGTTCGGTGAGGGCGCGTCGAAGGCCAAGCTGATGCTGGTTGGCGAACAACCGGGCGATGCTGAGGATCTCAGCGGCCATCCGTTTGTCGGTCCGGCCGGACAACTATTGGACCGCGCGCTCGCCGCGGCGGGTATCGACCGTGCCGCGATCTACGTCACCAACGTGGTCAAGCATTTCAGCTGGGAACCGCGCGGCAAACGCCGCATCCACAAAAAGCCTCGCATCAGCGAGATGCAGGCCTGCCGTCCGTGGCTGGATGCCGAGATCGCCCTGGTGAAGCCGCGCGGCATCATCTGTCTCGGCGCCACCGCGGCGCAGACGCTGCTGGGCCGCGATTTCAAGGTCACTGCCCATCGCGGCGAGTTCATCCCATCGCCTCTGGCCGCATACGTCCTGGCCACGATTCATCCGTCGGCGATTCTCCGTCAGTCCGATGCGCAGGCGCGCGAGGACGAGACGGCGCGCTTCACCGCCGACTTGCGCTCCATCGCCCGGGCGTTATCATTGAACTGATGACTTCGTCGCTGGCCCCGATTTTTCTGCTGTCGATGCCGCAGCTCAGGGATCCGAACTTCAGCCGGACCGTCGTGTTGCTCTGCAAACACAGCGAAGAAGGGGCGTTCGGTCTGGTCATCAACCGCCCGCTCCTTACCAGCGGCACGGTGACGGTCAAGCTCGATCCGCCGGTGTCCACCGATCGCGAGCTCGAGATCTGGATCGGCGGACCGGTCGAACCACATCGCAGCTGGATTCTGGTCGGACAGGAGCCGGACGAAGCCGAGGAACTGCGCGGCATCCGTGTCGCCGACAACCTCTATCTGTCCACCTCACCCGAATTGCTGCGCCGTCTCCTCGAGCCGTCGCCGCCACCGATGGCGCGCCTCATCGTCGGCTACTCGGGATGGGGGCCGGGTCAACTCGAAGCGGAGCTCGACGAGTCGTCGTGGCTGATCAGCGACGTCGATCGCGACCTGATCTTCCAGACACCGCCCGATCAGCTGTGGGAAGCGGCGATTCGCCGGCTTGGCGCGGATCCGGCGGCGTTGCACATGTCGCGTGGAGTTCACTGAGATCGCGACGGACGGTCACGACGATCAACGCCGAACACGCAACGCTGGCGGACATTTCATGATGAAACGAACAACCTCCGCGGTCTCAGCGTGTTCCGCGTTGATCGTGGCCGGTTCTCTTGTGCTCGGGCAGGAGGCCTCGGTGCCGGATACGCAGAAGCTGCAGGCGATGGCGGCGCGTTTCGCGCCGACCGAGATCAGCGCCGACGTCTCGAAGCTGACCGACGCCGATCGGCGCGTGCTCGCCAAGCTGGTCGAGGCGTCGAAAATCATCGACGCGTTGTTCCTGCGCCAGGTCTGGGTCGGCAACGAGTCGATGCTCCTCGATCTGGCTCGCGACCAGTCGCCGGAAGGCCGCGCGCGTCTGCACTATTTCCTGATCAACAAGGGACCGTGGTCGCGGATCGATCACAACCTGCCGTTCGTGCCCGGGGCGCCGGCGGAGAAGCCGGCGGCGGCGAACTTCTATCCGGACGGGGCATCCAAGGCCGAGATCGAGCAAATGGATTCAGTCGCTGCCCGAGGCCGAGAAGGCGCGCGCCACCGGCTTCTTCACCGTCATCCGGCGCGCCACCGGCGGCGGCTTCACCATCGTGCCGTACAACGTCGAGTATCAGGCGGAGCTGACGCGCGCCGCGCGCTTGCTGCGCGAGGCCGCGCAACTGGCGACCGAGCCGACCCTCAAGGCGTTTCTCACGAAGCGCGCCGATGCATTTCTGTCGAACGACTATTACGAGAGCGACGTCGCGTGGATGGAATTGAAGGGCGCGATCGAGCCGACCATCGGCCCCTACGAGGTCTACGAGGACGAGTTCTTCAACTACAAGGCGTCCTTCGAGGCCTACGTCACCATCCAGGACGATGCCGAGACCGCCAAGCTGCAGAAATTCGCCGTCGCAGCTTCAGGACATCGAAGACAACCTGCCGATCGATCCGAAGTATCGCAATCCGAAGCTTGGCGCGCTCGCGCCGATCACGGTGGTGAACGAGATCTACGCGTCTGGCGACGGCAACCGCGGCGTCCAGACGGCGGCGTTCAACCTGCCGAACGACGAGCGCGTGCTGCGCGAGAAGGGCGCCAAGCGCGTGATGCTGAAGAACGTGCAGGACGCGAAGTTCGCCAAGACGCTGCTGCCGATCTCACGAAGTCGTCCTTGGCGCGGCCGATCAGACCCAACCTCGCGTTCGAGGCATTCTTCACGCATATCGTCGTGCACGAGCTGATGCACGGCCTCGGGCCGCACAGCATCACGGTCGATGGTCGCCAGACCACGGTGCGGCAGCAGCTGAAGGACACCTACAGCGCGCTCGAGGAAGCCAAGGCGGACATCTCCGGCCTGTTCGCGATTCAGCACATGATCGACAAGGGCGCGCTGCCGAAGACGCTCGAGTCGTCGCTCTACACCACATTTCTGGCGTCGGCGTTCCGGTCGATTCGCTTCGGCGTCAACGAGGCGCATGGTAAGGGCATCGCCATCCAACTCAACTACCTGCTGGACGCCCGGGGTTTCACGGTCAGAAGTGACGGCACGTTCGCGGTCGACCCGGGTCGGATAAAGGAAGGCGTCACCGGCCTGACCCGCGACATCATGATGATTCAGGCGGAAGGCGACTACGCAGCGGCCAAGGCGCTTGGCGATCGGCTCGGCGTGGTCCGACCCGCGGTGCAACGGGCCCTGGATCGGCTCAGCGACATTCCTGTCGACATCGAGCCCCAATTCAAGACCGCGGATCAACTGACGGGTTTGGCGAGATAGTCCACGATTCATCCTCATCGAAGACTCGGAGGACGATGCCGCGCTCGTCGTGCGGACCCTTGCGCGCGGCGGTTACGACGTCGCCGCGCCAACAGCTGCATTCGCAAGCCGGTCTTTTCCCAGGAATTCGTCGAAGCCGTGCGACAGCTCGGCCTCTACTGGCTGCTGCTGAACCACGCGCCGCCCGTTCCTTGACCTTATACTTCACTACAGGGTCGATACTTCCAGTATGTGGATCAGTCAGACGGCCAGGGAAGCCGGCGTCAATACACAAACCCTGCGCTACTACGAGCGGCGGGGGCTGCTGCCGAGGCCGCCGCGGCGCGGCTCCGGCTATCGGGAGTACCCGGACGATGCGGTGAGGATCGTCCGGTTCATCAAGCGGGCGCAGGAGCTCGGCTTCTCGCTCGACGAGATCGAGGAACTGGTGCGGCTGCGCGGGGTGCGCCGCGGCGAGCGGCAGCGCGTGCGCAGCATCGCCGAAAAGAAGATCGCGCAGATCGACGAGAAGATTGCGCATTTGCAGGCGATGCGCCAGGCGCTCTCGAGTCTCGTGGAATCGTGCCACCACGGCGGCGCCGCCGAGTGCCCGATCATCGATGCGCTGAACGAGGACAAGTGACCGCGCTCGATCCGGTCTGCGGTATGGCCGTGGACCCGGTGAAGGCGGCGGCGCTGGTCGAGCGCGACGGCCAGACCTATTACTTCTGCTCGAAGGGCTGCGCGGAGAAGTTCCGTCAGTCGCCAGCCGGCAGTTCAGCCCCGAGCCCCCAGCCCCCAGCCGCTGGCTGGACGTGCCCGATGCACCCCGAGGTCGCGAGCGATCGGCCGGGTCCGTGTCCCTTCTGCGGCATGGCGCTCGAGCCGAGGGTCGCGCAGCTCGGTGACGCGCCCAACCCCGAGCTGGCCGACATGACGCGGCGATTCCAGGTCGGGCTCGCGCTGGGCGCGCCGGTGTTTCTGCTGACGATGGGCGACATGGTGAGCGGCGGTGCGCTGGGCCATCGTCTCGGCGCCGGCGTCGTGAACTGGGTCGGGCTGCTGCTGGCGACGCCAGTCGTGTTCTGGTGCGGCTGGCCATTCTTCGCGCGCATGTGGCGTTCGCTGGTGACGGCCAGCCCGAACATGTTCACGCTGATCGGCATCGGCGTCGGCGCCGCCTATCTCTACAGCGTGCTGGCGACGATCGCGCCGGGTCTGTTTCCTGACGGCTTCCGGATGCACGGCGGCGTCGAGCCCTACTTCGACACGTCGGTCGTCATCATCGTGCTGGTACTGGCGGGGCAGGTGCTCGAACTGCGCGCCCGTGATCGAACCGGCGCCGCCATCCGCCAGCTGCTGGCGCTGGCGCCGACCACGGCGCGGGTCGTCCGCGACGGACGCGAGCACGACGTCGCGCTGGACGCCGTGCAGACCGGTGACGTCCTGCGAGTGAGACCAGGCGACAAGATTCCGGTGGACGGCGTGATGCTCGATGGCGGCGCCGCCGTGGACGAATCGATGGTGACGGGCGAATCGATCCCGGTCGACAAGCGTCCGGCCGACCGCCTGATCGGCGGAACGATTGCCGTCAACGGGAGCTGCACCATGCGCGCGGAGCGCGTCGGGCGCGACACGCTGCTCGCCCAGATCGTCCGCATGGTCGGTGACGCCCAGCGGACGCGGGCGCCGATCCAGCGTGTGGCGGACCGCGCCGCCGCGTACTTTGTGCCGGCCGTGGTGCTGACCGCGATCCTCGCATTCGGTGGGTGGGCACTCTGGGGACCTCAGCCGCGACTCGCGAATGCGCTGGTCAGCGCCGTGTCGGTGTTGATCATCGCCTGCCCATGTGCGCTCGGGCTCGCGACGCCGATGGCGATCATGGTCGGGACCGGGCGTGGCCCTCGTGCCGGCGTCCTGGTCAAAGACGCCGAAGCCCTCGAAGTGCTCGCGCGCGTGGACACGCTGGTCCTGGACAAGACCGGCACGCTGACCGAGGGACGGCCGCGCGTGACCGCCGTCGACGCCGTGTCCGGCTGGCGCGAAGGCGATCTCCTGAGGCTCGCGGCCGCGGTCGAACGCGGGAGCGCCCACCCGCTCGCGACCGCGATCGTCCAGGCGGCGGAGGAACGAGGCGGCGGGATTCCGGTCGCCACCGGGTTTCGTTCGGATGCGGGACAAGGCGTGACGGCGCGGGTCGAGGGCCGGCTGGTCGCGCTCGGCAGCGGCGAGTGGATGACTGCCGGCGGTATCGCAGGCGCGGATGTCAGCGAGCGAGTCGGCGATTGGCGCCGGATCGGTCAGACCGTGCTGCTCATGGCGGTGGACGGCAGGTTCGCCGGAGCGATCGCCGTCGCCGATACCGTCCGGCCGACGGCTCGCGAGGCGATCGATCAGTTGAAGCAGGAAGGATTGGCGATCGTGATGCTGACCGGCGATCATCGGGTCACCGCCGATGCGATCGCCAGGGAACTCGGCATCAGCGAGGTGCGTGCCGAAGTGATGCCGGCCGGCAAGCGGCAGATCATCGCCGCGCTCCAGGCCGAGGGCCATCTAGTGGCGATGGCTGGCGACGGCGTCAACGACGCGCCGGCGCTGGCCGAGGCCAGCGTCGGGATCGCGATGGGCACCGGGACGGATGTCGCGATGGAGAGCGCCGGAATCACGCTCGTCAAGAGCGATCTCCGTGGCATCGTGCGCGCCCGTCGCCTCTCGCGCGACACGATGACGAGCATCCGGCAGAACCTGTTTCTCGCGTTCGTCTACAACATCGTCGGCGTGCCGATCGCGGCCGGGCTGCTGTTTCCTTTCGTTGGTCTGCGGGTCAGTCCGGTGTGGGCCAGCGCGGCGATGACGCTCAGTTCGTTGTCGGTGATCCTGAACACGCTGCGGCTGCGGCGCAAGCCACTCTAACGGCGCAATCGCGTTCGAGACAATCCGTTACATCCTGTCGACCCTTGGTGAACGCGTAGTATTCTTTCTCGCATCTCCTTTTCGGAAGGCTCACCGGTTTCTTATGCGTTTCTCAGTCATTTTGATCAGCGTCGCGCTGGCGTCCGGCGCCTGTGGAAAGAGTGAAACAGCGCAGGCGCGTGGCCGCGACAGCGCGGCGAAGGCGGTGAAGACCGAACCGGTTCGCCAGGAATCCATGAAACGGTCGGTCGATCTGGTGGGCACGCTCGCGGCCGTGGACGAGGTGACCATTTCTTCCGAAGCCGACGGCAAGGTCAGCAAGCTGCTTGCGGATCTCGGAGATCGCGTCAAAGCCGGCAGTGTGCTGATCGAGCTCGACAACGAGAAGCAGCAATACAACTACGACCAGCAGAAGGCGACCTTGGCGCGGGCGCTGGCGCAGTACGGCGCCGCCGACTCGCAGCACTTGCCGCCGGTCGAGCGCACGCCCGACGTCCAGAAGGCGAACGCCGATCTCGTCCAGGCCAAGCAGGCGCTCGATCGCGCGGATCAGTTGTTCGCGCGAAAGCTCGTGCCCCAGCAGACGCTGGACGATGCCAACGCGGCGCTACGAATCGAAGAAGGCCAGTTACGACTCGGCGCTGCAGAACGCCCAGAATCTGAGAGCGAGCATTCAGGCGTCGGAAGCCAACGTGAAGCTGGCCGACCGCCAGCTCCGCGACACCGCGATCCGTGCGCCGTTCGACGGCATCGTCGAGAAGCGCATGGTCAACCTCGGCGAACTGGTGAAAATGCAGATGCCGGTCATGGCGGTGGTGCGGGTTGATCCGCTGAAAGTCGTGGCGGAGATTCCCGAGAAGATGGCGCCGTGGATCAGCGGCGGCCAGGCGGTCGAACTGCACGTCGACGCCTATCCCGACAAGGTGTTTACCGGCAAGATCTCGCGCATCAGTCCGGCGGTCAACACCGCCACGCGCGCGTTCCCGTTCGAGGCGCTGGTTCCGAACGGTGAGACGGTGCTCAAGCCCGGCACCTTCGCCCGCGTCCACATCCAGAGCGGCAAGATCGACGACGTCATGACGCTGCCGTACACGGCGATGCAGTATCGCTACGGCGTCAACCGCGTTTTCGTCGTCAACGGCGATACGCTGATCGCCCGCGAACTGAAGGTCGGCGACCGCCTCGGCGATCGCATCGAGATCATCAGTGGCGTCAAAGCCGGTGATCAGGTCGCCATGACCGACATCGAGAAGCTGACCGACGGCCAGAAAGTCACGAGGCGCAAGTAACGGGGACATCATGCTCTCTGAACTCTGCGTCCGTCGTCCGGTGTTCGCCACGATGCTGGTGATGTCGTTCGTGGTGCTGGGCATCTTCTCGTTCCGCGGCCTCGGCGTGGACCTGTTCCCGAAGGCCGACCCCGCCACCGTGAACGTGCAGCTGGCGCTGCCCGGCACCAGCCCCGACGAGATGGCGACGTCGGTGGTCGAGCCGATGGAAGAGACGCTCAGCGGCGTCGCCGGCATCGACGAACTGTCGGCGCGCATGTCCGAGGGCTCGGCGACCATCACCGTCCGCTTCGTGCTCGACCGCGACATCAACGACGCGGCCAACGACGTGCGCGAAAAAGTGGCGAGCGCGATGAAGAACGTGCCGCCACAGCTGCTGCCGCCGGTCATCACCAAAGTCGATCCCGATTCGGATCCGGTGATGTCGGTGGTCGTGTCGTCGAAGGACATGAGCCTGCGAACGCTGACCGAGATCGCCGACAAGCAGATCTCGCGGGTGATTCAGACCGCCGACGGCGTCGGCCAGGTCAGCATCTCCGGCGGCCGCGCCCGCGAAATCCACATCGTCGTCGACATCGAGAAGCTCAACGCCTTCGGCCTGTCGCTCGATCAGGTGAGCAGCGCGCTGGTCAACGAGAACATCGAGGTGCCGGGCGGAGCGGTCGAACAGGGCAAGGGGCAGATGCTGCTGCGGACGCTCGGCCGCGTCGACCTGACCGAAGACTTCAACAGCATCGTCGTCGCGACCAAGAACGGCACGCCGATCCGCATCTCCGACCTCGGCTACGCGGAAGATACTTCCGAACGCCCGGTCTCGGCCGCCTGGATGGGCGGCACTCCCGCAGTGATTCTCGACATCCGCCGCGCCATGGGCGAGAACACGGTCGATGTCATCGAGGGAGTCCGGACCAAGCTGGATCGGCTTCGACGGACGCTGCCCAAAGCGGTCGTGCTGACCACGATCCGCGACGATTCCAAGTTCATCTACGCCTCGGTCGAGTCGCTCGAAGAGCACCTCATCTTCGGCAGTCTGTTCGCCGCGATCGTCGTGATGTTCTTCATGCGCAACATCCGCGCGGTGATCATTTCCGCGCTGGCGATCCCGGCCTCGATCATCTCGACGTTCACGCTGATGCGGATCATGGGCTTCACGCTGAACAACATGACGCTGCTCGGCATCACATTAGCCGTCGGCATCGTGATCGACGATGCGATCGTGGTGCTGGAGAACATCTTCAGGTTCATCGAGGAAAAACACTGTACGCCGTTCGAGGCGGCGATCGAGGGCACGCGCGAGGTCGCGCTGGCGGTGATGGCGACGACCCTGTCGCTGGTGGTGATCTTCCTGCCGATCGCCTTCATGACCGGCTACGCCAAGCGCTTCATCAACCCGTTCGGCTGGACGATGGCGTTCTCGATTCTGGTGTCGATGCTGGTCAGCTTCACGCTTGACGCCGATGTTGAGCTCGCGCTTCCTGAAGCTCGCCGACGCCGAGGCCGATCACAAGACCAAGGAGCAGGGCTTCTTCCACTGGCTCGACGAGACCTACACCAGGCAGGTGCAGTGGGCGCTCGATCACTCCTGGGTGATCATCACCATCTCGATTGTGACCCTGGCGATGACCATTCCGCTGAACCGGATGGTCGGGCGCGAGTTCGTGCCCAACGAAGACATGGGCGACTGGACCATTCACGTGGACGCGCCGGAAGGCACCTCGCTCGAAGGCACCAGCGAACTGGCGTTTCAGCTGCTCAAGGAACTGGACGGGATCGAGGGGGTAGCCCAGATCGAACCATCGATCGGCGTGACCGGAGGCGGTGCTTCCACTCACATCCATTTCCTTTGTCAGGCACTGCCGCTCGATGCGCGAAAGAACACCCAGGCGCAAATCATCACGGAGATGCGCAAGCGGCTGGCGGCCCATCCCGGCAACCGGCCGGCGATCACCTCGCGCAACGCGCTCGGCAGCGGCGAAGGCGTGGGCGGCTACGCCATCTCGGCGAACCTGCTGGGTCCCGATTTGGATCAGCTGTCCGAGTACTCGTTGAAGGCGCTTGCCGCGTCACAGAAGATTCCGAGCCTGGCCGAGCCCAAAGTCTCGCTGAACGTGTCGAACCCCGAGATTCACGTCACCGTCGACCGCCGCCGCGCCGCCGATCTGGGTGTGCGGATGGCGACCGTCGGCAACACCCTGCGCCTGGCGGTGGCCGGCGACGACGAGATCTCGAATTTCCGCGAGGGCGCCGAGCGCTATCCCGTGAAGATCCGCGTGCTCGAGAGTCAGCGCCGCGACATCGCGGAAATCGGCCGGCTGACCGTGCCGTCGGCGACCGGTCCGGTCCGCATCGACAACATCGCCAGAATCGATCGCGGTCTCGGACCGAGCGCGCTGCAGCGCTCTAACCGTCAGTACACGGTGATGATGACCGCCGACGTCGCGCCGGGGCACGCGCTCGACGAAGCGTCGGCGGACATCCGCAAGCTGTTTGCCGACCTGAACATGCCGCCGGCGATGTCCTACCGGCTGCAGGGGCAGTCGCAGATTCTCGACGAGACCACCACTAACCTGATCATGGCGATCGCGCTGGCGATGATCTTCGTCTACATGGTGCTGGCGTCGCAGTTCGAAAGCTTCATCCAGCCGATCGTGATCATGCTGGTGCTGCCGATCTCGGTGCCGTTCGCGATGTTCACGCTGTGGATCACCGGCCGCACGCTGAATCTCTGGAGCGCGCTCGGCATGCTGCTGCTGCTCGGCATCGTGAAGAAGAACTCGATCCTGCAGGTGGACTACGCCAACACGCTGCGCAGCCAGGGCATGCCGCTGCGCGAGGCGATCGTGCAGGCGTGCCGGACGCGGTTGCGGCCGATTCTGATGACCACCCTCGCGATCATCGCCGGCCTGATTCCGACCGCACTCGGCATCGGCATCGGCGGCACCGGGCGATCGGCGATCGCGGTCACCGTGGTCGGCGGTCAGTCGCTGTGCCTGTTCCTGACGCTGCTGCTGGTGCCGGTCGCCTACGTCAAGTTCGACGCGCTCGAACAGACGGCGCTGAACCAGGGCTGGCGCGGGCTTCTGGGCCGCTTCAAAACGCCGCGACGACTCCAGCCGGCGACCGAGACTCGGCCAAGCTGAGCGGCCCCAACGTCCGCATCACGAGGTCACGAAGGCCACGAAGGTCACGAATCGTAGTTTTGTAAGAAAAAGCTTCGTGTTCTTCATGTTCTTCGTGTCTTCGTGATAAACCTTCCCCTCATGACCACTCGATTTCAGACGACTGTCGCGCTGTTGCTGACCTGTGTGGCCGCGAGCGCGCAGTCACAGACCGGCGATCCGATCCTCGCGAAGATTCGCAGCGAGGGCCTCGAACATTCCCAGGTCGCGCCGGTGTTCGACATGTTCACCGTCACGATCGGTCCCCGGCTGACGGCGTCGCCGGCGCACAAGCGTGCGGCTGAGTGGGTGCGCGATCGGCTGGCCGGGTACGGCCTGAGCAACGCGCACCTCGAGCCCTGGAAGTTCGGCCGCGGCTGGACCATCGAGAAGCTGACGGTCGAGATGATCGAGCCGCGCTACCTGCCGCTCATCGCCTACGCGGACGGCTGGTCGGCGTCGACCGCCGGCGAGATCGTCGCGGCGCCGGTGTTTCTCGGCGGCAAGACCTCCCAGGATGTCGCCGCGCAGCGGCGCGCAGCTCAAAGGCTCGATCGTCATGACCCAGCCGATCATGACGACCTTCATCCGCAAGGATCGGCCGCAGCCGAGCGACCCGGGCTACGTGCCGATGTCGGCGGCCTATGCGACGTCGGTCGGCCAGCGCGGCAACGGTCGCGGCGCCGCGGCGGGCGGCGCGGAAACGCCGCAGCAGCGCAATCAACGAGTGGCTGACATCCTGAAGGAAGCCGGCGCCGGCGTGATCCTGAAGCCGAGCCAGGGCGAGCATGGCACGGTGTTCGTGACCGGACGCGACGGCGGACCCGGCGCGACGCCGTCGATCACGATGAGCGGCGAGCAGTACAACATGATCGCCGGCTTCCTGGCGCAGAACATTCCCGTGAAGCTGCGGGTCAACGTGCAGTCGAAGTTTTACGACGAGGACAACGGCAACGCCTACAACGTGATTGCGGAACTGCCCGGTACCGATCCCGTTCTCAAGGACGAAGTGGTGATGATCGGCGGCCACCTCGATTCGTGGCATACCGGCGTCGGCGCGACCGACAACGCCGACGGATCGACGACCGTGATTGAGGCGATGCGGATCCTGAAGGCGATCGGCGCGAAGCCGCGCCGCACGATTCGAGTGGCGTTGTGGGGTGGGGAAGAGCAGGGGCTGCTCGGATCGAAGGCGTGGGTCACCGAACATCTGGCCGGCGAGAAGAACGCGGCCGCACGCGAGAAGTTCGACGTCTACTACAACATCGACAACGGCACCGGGCAGATTTACGGCTGGTACCTCCAGAATCAGGAAGAGGTGCGGCCGATCTTCGACAGCTGGCTGGAGCCGCTGAAGAGCATCGGCGCGCGGCGCAACGTCAGCGAGCCGGTCGGGTCCACCGACCATCTCAGCTTCACCGACGTCGGCGTGCCGGGATTCAATCCGATCCAGGACTACGTCAACTACGACATCCGGACGCACCACACCAACATGGATACGGCGGATCGTCTGAACGTGGACGACATCCGCCAGGCAGCGATCGTCATGGCGACCTGGGCCTACAACTCCGCCAATCTCGATCGCATGCTGCCGCGACCGGCGCCGCCGAAGTAGGGCGGCGCCCGGCTGATTCTGTGGCGCGGCTCTTTCAGGCCGCGTCCCGCGTGTGGCGCGGCTCTTTCAGGGCCGCGTCTGTCTGTTGTGGCAGCGTAATACAATCGGCGGATGACAAAACGACTGGGGTTATTGTTGTGCGCCGCCGTGGCGGTGGCGTATGCCGCGTCTCCGCTCGCGCAGGAGCGTGAAGACCGCACGCTGCTCAACCACGATCAGATGCGGGCGATCATCAGCGAAGCGTCCGGCGAACGGGCCATGCACCATGTGCTCGAACTGGTGCCATACCCTCGCATCCGGCCCGTCTCCGAATACACCGGCCACTTTCGCGAGAGCGAGGTGATGGCCGGCTTTGCGCGCGACTACGGGTTCTCCAGCGTCGAGATCGAATCGTTTCCCTCGCCGCAGCGCAGCTGGGTCCCGACCACCGGCGAGTTGTGGATGGTCACCGCGACCGAGACGCACAAGCTGTATGACATCCACGACGTGGCCGTGTCGGTCGCGTCCAACAGCGCGAACGGCGACGTCACCGGCGAACTGGTGGACGTCGGCCTGGGTACGCGCGCCGAGGACTACGCCGGCAAGGACCTGAAGGGCAAGGTGGCCATTGGCGGCGGCGGCGTCGCCCAGATCTACGCCCTCGCGTCCGAGCGCGGCGCGATCGGCGCCGTCGGCTACAGCACGTTGTATCCCGATCGCGGCGTGGACGTGATTCCCTCGTCCAGCATCGTAGCCGGTGCGCAGGGCTTCGGCTGGGCGGTCTCGCCGCGACAGGGACACGATCTGGTCGCCCGTCTGGCGCGTGGAGAGAAGATCTCGCTGCGCTCGGTGATCAAGGCCGAGACGATGCCCGGCGAACTGGAGACCGTGCACGCCACCATCGCCGGCGATCCAGGTTCGACCGAGGACGTGATCATCTCGGGTCATCTCTACGAGGGTTACCTGAAACAGGGCGCCAACGACGACAACTCGGGCTGTGCGCTGACCCTCGAAGTCGGCCGCGCCTACATCAAGCTCGTCTCCGAAGGAAAGCTGCCGAAGCCGAAGCACACGATTCATTTTCTCTGGGTGCCGGAGATCAGCGGCACCAACGCCTGGCTCACCGCCCATCCCGACATCGCCAAACGCGTGGTCGCCGACCTGAACTTCGACATGGAAGGCATCAGGCTCTCGACCTCGCGCAGTTACTGGATTCTGCAGCGCACGCCGGACACGTTTCCCTCGTTCCTCAACGACATCGGCCAGAGCATGATGGAGTTCGTCTCCGAGATCACGCGCGAACGCGTCCGATTTCGCGCCGGCGGCTACGGTCCGAGCCTGCCGGTCCAGGCGCCGAATGGCAGCGACGATGCCTTCTATATCAAGATCGATAAGCACTACGGCTCGAGCGATCACGTGACGTATATGCAGCACGGGATTCCGGCGGTGATGTTCATCACCTGGCCGGACAACTGGTATCACTCGTCGCAGGACACGCCGGACAAGCAGGACTCGACCCAGTACAAGCGCGCCGCCGTGGTCGCGACCGGCGCGATGACCGTGCTCGCCACCGGCGGAGACGAGATGGCGGCGCGGGTGGTGTCCGAAAACCTGGCGCGGGGCGCCGAGCGAATGGGCGATTCGCACCGTAAGGCGCTCGGCTACATCGCCGACGCGACCGATGCCGCAGCGTTGACCAGCGCCTACAAGGACGCGGTGATCACCGTGAAACATCAGGCCGACGTCGAGAAGGGCGTCGTGAAGTCAGCGCGCGTGCTCTTTGACAATCCGGTTGACGGCGACAGGAAGGTTGAGGCCTTCGGACCGCTGATCGACAAGCGCGGTGCGGCGTTGCTGGACGAAGTGAAGGCGGCGTACTTGCTGGCCGCATCGCAGCGGAAGATGACCGCTGCCGAACCGACGATGACCGCAGAAGAGAAGGAAGCGTCGGCGCTGCTGGTCGAGTGCGTCAACGGCAGCAGTTTCGCCGGCTGCAGCGCGGCGCCGGGCGCTGGCGGTGGTCGCGGCGGTTTTGGCGGAACCGGTGGTGGCGGCGGTCGTGGCGCCGCCACTGGCGGCCTGCCGCAGCACATGACCGCGGAGGCGACGATCCTTCTCGGCCAGAAGAAAACGGCGCTCGAGATTCGCGATTTCCTGTCGGGCGAGTTCGATCCGGTGCCGCTCTCGACAGTGATGACCTACCTGCACGCGCGCGAACAGGCTGGGCTCATCCGGCTGGTGAAACGGTAATGGCGCTGTTCGAGCACCTCTCCGGTGCAACAGTCTTCGACCTGGAGCAGCCGCGTTTTGCCGGCATGCCGATCCATCCCGCGCACAAGCCTGGATACCTTTACAGCCTCTACCGGCGGCACCGCGACTCCTACCGGCCGGACACCGACGGCCCGCGGTCCGGTTCGTCCGGGATTCTATCGATGATGGAGCACAGCGGCACGCACATCGACGCGTTGTGCCACCAGGCCTGCGACCTGACGCTGCACGGCGACGTGAAGAGCGAGACGGTGGAGGGGAGCACCGGCTACCGCGCGCTGGGCGTTGAAACGATTCGGCCGCTGCTGGTGCGAGGCGTGCTGATCGACGTCGCGCGCTGGAAGCAGGTCGAGCGATTGCCGCTGCACTATGCGATCACCGCTGACGATCTGACCGGCGCCGCGCGGGCGTCCGGCGTCACCGTCGGTCGCGGCGACGTGCTGCTGGTGCGCACCGGCTACGGCGCCTGCTGGAAGGACGCGGACACGTATCTGGACGGCGCGGGAGTGTCCAAATCCGGCAACGTCTGGGTGGCGGAGCAGGGCGTCGTGGCCGTCGGGGCAGACAATGCCGCCTGGGACGAGGTGACCGAGCGCGATCCCGACACCAACATGACGCTGTTCGGCCATGCGCATCTGCTCGTCAAGCACGGCATCTACATCATCGAGAATCTCAATCTCGAGGCGCTGGCGTCGGGCCGGCACTACGAATTCGCGTTCGTCGGAATTCCGTTGAAGCTGATGGGCGCGACGGGATCGCCGATCCGGCCGCTCGCGCTTGTCTAAAGGTTCGAGAGGTTTTCGAAGGGTTCGAGGGGTTCGAAAGGTCCGACGGGTTCCACGTCAGTTCATTGCGCAGGAGCCTGGGCCGCGCGGGTCGCCGCAGGAGCCGCAGCCGCCGGACGGGCGTTCGGAGAACGACTTCGACGCGCCGCCGGTTTGCGCCGCGAAGACCGACATCAGCTTCTGCAGCCGATCGCCCGCGCACGATGGGCACGCCGGCGTCCGGTCGGCGCGCGTCAGGTGCTCGAACCGGTGACCGCAGCCCAGACATTCGTATTCAAAAAGAGGCATACGGTATTCTAAGCCGGCCGATGTCGATTCTTGCCGCCGTCATGCCGGCACCGCGTGCGCCGATCGAGATCCGGGAATTCGACGAGCCTGTGCTCGAGCCGGGTTCGATCTTGCTGCGCACGCTCTATTCCGAGGTGTGTGGCACCGACGTTCACATCTGGCACGGACGACTGGCCGGCGTGCCGTTCCCAATCATTCCCGGCCATGTGTCGGTCGGCATCGCCGACAAGATCCGTGGCGAGATTCGCACCGTCGATGGCGCGCGCGTCGTCGAGGGCGATCGGCTGGCCTTCTTCGACGTGCACCGGACCTGCGGGCGCTGTCGCGCCTGTGCGGTCACGCGCACGCCGACACGCTGCGAGGCTCGCCGAGTCTATGGAATCACCGATTCGGCCGCCGACGGCCTGTTCGGCGGGTGGGCGGAAGCCGTCTACCTGGAACCCGGCGTCGCGATGGCGGTCCTGCCGGCGTCAGTGCCGGCGGAAACCTACATCAGCGGCGGCTGCGGCTTGATCACCGCGGTCCACGTGGTCGAGCGCGCCGCGATCATGCTCGGCGACACGGTCCTCGTGCAGGGTACGGGTGCGGTCGGTCTCAGCGTCATCGCGCTGGCGCGTCTCGCCGGCGCCACCCGTGTCATCGCCTTCGGCGCACCGGCCGATCGTCTCGAGCTGGCGGCCGGCATGGGCGCGGATCTCACCATCGACATCCAGGCCACCGTGCCGGAGGAACGCGCCGCGATCGTCCGCGACGCCACGGCCGGACTTGGCGTCGACATCGCGATCGAGGCGGCCGGCTCAGCGCGCGCGTTCGAGGAAGCGCTGCCGCTGATTCGCGACGGCGGACGCTACGTCATCGCGGGTCACTACACCGACGCCGGTCCGAGCGCTGTCAACGTGCACCAGCACATCAACCGCAAGCATCTGGAGATCCGCGGCTGCTGGGGCAGCGAAGTCGGCCATTTTGTTCGGGCGCTGCGCCTGCTCGACCGGCATCACGCGTCGATCCCATGGCGTGCGATTGGCGCGAAAACCTACGCGCTCGGCGAATTGAACCAGGCGCTCGCCGACGCCGAAGCGATGCGTCTGCCGAAGGCCCTTGTCAGACCCAACTGAAGGCGCCGCGCCCACGCTCGTCCCGATGGACGCGCTTCGGACCGTGCGGTCGGCGCGATCGGACGGTCCGCTGGCGGCTCTTCAGATCGCCGCCGGTGCGTTGGCGTTCCGACTGCTGTCGATGGTGATTGCTCTGTTCGCCAATCTCGCGTTCCCGCTGGATTCGCCCGAGCAGCTCAACGTGTTCTCCGGATCGACGAGCCCGTTCTGGGACACGTTCGCACGCTTCGACACCGGTCACTTTCAGAACATCGCCTGGGGCGGCTACGTTCCAACCGTCGATGGCCGCAGCGACATCGCCTACTTCCCGGTGTATCCGCTGTTGATGCGCTGGGTCGGCGACCTGTTTGGCCGCCATCATGCGATTTATTACATCGCCGGCATTTTTGTGTCGTGGACCTGTTACGTCCTGGCGATGGTTGCGCTGTATTACCTGGCGCGACTCGATCTGCCGCCACGTCTGGCCCGGCGGGCCGTGTTGTTCACGTCAGTCTTTCCGTTCTCATTCTTTTTCGGCGTCGCTTACAGCGAAAGCACGTTCTTGCTGTTCACCGTGCTGGCGTTCTACGGCTTTCGCACGCGTCACTGGATCATCGGCGGACTGTGCGGCGGCATTGCGACCGCGACGCGCGTCCCCGGCATCCTGATCGCGGTACCGCTGGCCTGGATTGCCTGGCGCGAAGCAGCGCCGACGACCTCGTCCCGGCTCACCGCGCTCGGCGGACTTGCACTGGCCGCGAGCGGCTTCACGCTCTACTGTCTGTACATTTATCATCTGACCGGGAACCCGCTCGAATGGGCCGCGACGCTGCAGCGCTGGGACTACCATCCCGGCGGCGCGCCGTGGATGGCGCCACTTCGCCTGATCGCGCAACTCACGACGCATCCGTATCGCTTTCTGACCACAGAGCGGATGGCGCTGTACGACACGTTGTACGGCGTCAGCGCCATCGCCTTCGTCTGCGCGATCCCGTTCGTGTGGATGCGCTTTGGCGCCGCCTATGGCCTCTTCATGTTGCTGAATCTGTGGCTACCGCTCTCATCAGGCGTGTTCGAGGGCATGGGTCGCTACTGTTCGATTCTCTTTCCCGCCTTTATCTGGCTGGCGTCGGTTCGCTCGCGCAGCGTCGCGACCGGTATCACGGTGACGTTCGCGCTGTTCTACACGCTCGGCCTGGCACTGTTCACGACAATCCATCCTCTGTTCTGATTCGGTGCGTGAGCACGCGATTCATTTTCCAGTTGTGTAGCGTCCGCCTTCAGGCGGACCAGGCGAAGTCCGGCTCAAGCCGGACACTACGCGCCAGTGCCCAGCCCGAGCGAGTCTAGCGGCGGTGCAGCGTGTACACGCGGCCGGCGCCCTCGACGTGCGTCAGCGTCAGGCGATCGCGGAACGCGTCCATCCTGGCGTCGAGAACCGCGCGCTGCTCCGGGCTGTAGAGATCGCTGTGCACCACGATGAAGTTGACCCCGACGCTGGCGAGCGTATCGAGGCTGGCGGCGTCGGGAAACTCCTGCAGCTGGCGGAACAGCACGCCCTGAAAGCCTGACTGGATGCCGCTGTAGCCGGCGACGGTCTTCTGCCAGTGTGCGGTCGAGTGGAGCATGTACTCCGACGCCAGCGTCGCATCGGCAAAAGGGACCTCGGCGATGACGAACGGCGCCGGCTGCGTCGCGAGCCAGCGATCGATCGCCGGTATGTCGACGCGTCCGGCCTCGGTCCCGAGCGGAATCGCCGAGAATTCGACGACCAGCCAGACGCTTGCGGCGATCGCCAGCAGCCGTCTCCGCCGGTCGGTCATGCCGGCGGCGATCCGATCGAAGCCCATTCCCGCCAGGACGGCGATCCCGAGCACCGCGAGGAGGAAGAATCGCGACGGCACACGGATGAAGTTCAGCCCCGGCAGCCAGTAGACGAGAGGCCACAGGCCGCCTGCCGGCCCCGTCGCGATCCAGACCGCCGCTGTCGTCAGCAGCAGGTAGACGACGGCGCTGCGGTTGCGCACGGAATCGGAAACGGCATGTGCGCGAGGCAGGAAAATCGACCGAAGGCGATCGAGTCGCCCGCGAAGGTCGAACGGCACCCGTCGCGCCGCCGCCAGTCGCAGCACGAGAAAGAGGACGCCGAGCGCCCACGCCCGCCCCGGCGCGCGGATCGAAAACAGCACGCTGCCGCCCCACCGTGGGCGCGCCGGGCCGTATGCCGTGATCCACGAAGCGACGACAACAGAGGCGAGTGCCAATACTTCGAGAAGCGTCGCTCCGAGGGGCTGGACGCGGCGCCGCGGCGGCACGCCGCCGGCGCGAGCCCGCCACCTGAGAAACGCCGCCGCCGACAGCAGCAGCGGCAGGTAGCCGGGAAACAGATACGCGTTGGCTTCGTCTTCGAAGTGCGTCGCCGAGAACGCCGACAGCACCGCGCCATGCAGCCGCGACGGCGAGGCGAGGAAACTGGACGAGTTGGTGATGAAGTCGTTGACGCCACGGCTGAACTGCAGTTCGTTCTGCACTTCCCGGTACGGGATGACGATCAGCAGCGCCGGCAGGAGGAGCAACCCGCCGGCCACGCCGAAGTCGCGCAGCCGCCGCATCGGCGCGATCGGCTCGCCGAGCGCGAAGCGGTACACCAGCACGATGACCACGGCAAGGACGAGTAGCGCGGCGCCGTGGCCGCTGGTCAACGCCTGCAGCGAGAAAAACGTCACGGCGAGATGCAGATCGCGGCGGCGTCCGGTGTCGAGGTAGGCGTGCAGATAGGCGAGGCAGAACGGCACCCACTGGATCGTGGTCAGGTGCAGCTGCTCGATCCGGAAAAAACGCGGCGGCGAGAATCCAAAGACGATGCCGGTCACGATCGCGGCCGGAATACTGAGTCTGAGCTTGCGCGCCAGCACGAACGCGCCCAGGCCGCACAACGCACAGGACAGCAGCGCCACCAGGTTGCTCGCCAGGATCATGTTGCCGGTGAGCCACAGGATCGGCGCCGCGAAAAACGCGCTGCCGATGAAGTTCTCCGAGTACGCGAGCGTGTGCCGCTGCGGGTAGAAGATGTTGGCGTCGAAGATCGAGAACGGCTGATGGGTGAAGGCGTGGGTGTCCCAGCCGAGCGACCACATGAAGAGATTCGGGTCGGCGCCGTTCGCGAGCACGCGGGTGCCGGGATGCCGCGACAGCGGGTAGGCGAGCAGAAACGTCAGGCCGCAGTAGAGCAGCGCGACGCGCCAGACCGGACCGTTACGAACGACGCCGGAGTCGGTCATGAACCGGGGGCGGCGTGCCTCGCCCGCTCGAAGTACATCATGCACCAGCGGCCGAAGATGACGTCCCCGGCATCGGTGCACGGATCGTCGACGAACACGGCGGTCGATTGCGCCGCGTGACTGTTCACTGCGTCCTCGTATTCGGTGATACGGACTTTGTCGAACGAACCGAGGATCACCCGTTCGTTGGTGAGGAAGTCGATCTGATAGGCCGTCCAGTAGGGGGCGCGTCCGTAGCGCACGCCTTCATGCTCCAGAAAATTCGCGAAATTGCGGTAGTCAGCCTGCGGCGGCCGGCTGATGTACTCCGCCAGAAGCCGGACGTTGTCGGTCACGCTTGGCGCCGCCCACGCCAGAACCGCGACGACGGCGATAGCCTGGACGACCGGCGACCTGTTCGCGCGCAGCACCATCGCAGTCAGCGCCACCGGAATCAGCAGCGCCAGCAGCGTGAACCGCACCAGCGTGCCGTCCTGCACCACACACGTCATGAAGGCGTACACCACGATCGCCTGCAACCCGACGATGACCAGGAAGGTGGGGAAGGCGGAACGAGGGATGCCGCCCGGCGGCGGAGCGGACGGCTGAGGAGCCCACGGTTCGCCCCCGAAGCGCGCCGAACCCGGACCAGCGCCGCCGCGGCGACCAGGACGAGCGCCGGCACCCACACCCAGGTATGACCGATCGTCAAGGTGCTGCGCGCGTAGTCGGACAACGGTCCGACCCGCCAGCCAAGCAGTACGCCGAGATTCTCCCGGGCGAGCCAGCGCAGGTTGGGCAGCAGCGCCGAAGGGTTCCAGCAAAAATGCGCCAGCCAGAATCCGGGCTGGCTGTTCAGCACCCCAGGTGGCAAGGTGTTCGCCGTGCCCGGGCCGAGCAGGTCGCCACGATTCATCAACGCTCGCACGACCACGCCAACACCGACGAATTCAGCAAACGCGATCGCCTTTCCTTTGAGGTTGAGGACAGAGAAGAACGTGCCGTAGCCAATCTCGAGGAGGACTATCGCGGAGACGGCGTAGGCCGTGAATTCACGGTGGAGAAAGCCGACGCCGGCAATCAGTCCGAAGGCGATCGGGTTCGCCCGCATCAGCCAGAGCAGCAGCACGTAGAGAAAGGATTCGATGTTGCTCGCAGCCTCGACCAGGCGGCTTGCGGCCACCGGCGGCGGCACCAGAAAGAACAGCGAGGCGAGCAACGCCGCGCGAGGCGTCAGGCCGGCGTCCCGCACCAGTGTGCCGATCAGCAGGCACGCGACCCCGACGTTGATGGCGATGAGCGGCAGGCGCAGCGTCAGCACCGACACGCCGAACAGGGCAAAGAAGGGCGCGGTCAGCCACGCTTCGACGGCCAGCATGTACTGTTGCCCGTAAAACATCAGCGGAAAGGCGCGAAGCTCGGCGAGATGCTTGGCCATCAACCCGCTGATCGCCTGATCGGAGTCGAAATCCGCCTGCTCCCAGAGCGTCCAGACGAGGCTGCGGAAGAGGACCAGCGCCACCGCCACGACGCAGACGCCAGAAATTCGCGCTCGAGGGCGCGCGAGCGGATTTGCCGCTGAATCCATCGCCGCACCGGATGCTATCACGAGCCATTTTGACTCTTGCGGTGTCTAAACGCGCGATGCGTCAACACGCGAGCGGACGCTCCGCTGTGCTCGTGGCGGTGGCGCTGTCGGCCTGTGGACGAACGCCGCCTCCGGCGACTCCGATCGCGCCGACCGTGGCGCAGCTCGCGGCCGCGGACGTCCTGGTGCGCGAAGGGTGCCTGGACTGCCTGGTCGCGGCGTACGGTCAATACGACGTGCTGCGGACGCTGCCTGGAGGGGCGGAACAGGGAACGGCCGGCGCCATCAGAAGCGCCGCGTTGATCGCGGTGCGTGAGCGCGAGCTCGGAATGGCCGACGAACGGTACCTGGAAAAGGCGCGGATGCTTCTCGCGGGGGACGCCAGTCAGCCCGCCTGGATGGCGACCGCGCTGTCAGTCATCGACGCATTGCCCACCGGCGGCGCACCGACCGGGGCGATCACCAGCGACGAGGGTCTGGAGCGCAGCCGCGTCATGCGGGCGAACATGCAGACCTGGAGCAGTGTGCTCCGCGATCGGGCGCCCGTCGACGAACTCGCCTCCTACGTCTGGCTCGCGCTCTCCTGTACCAACGGTGATGCCCGCACGCTGACGCTCGACGCGATCGTCGAACCGACCTCCACATTCTCCAGCGCGCCACTGATCGCCTTCCGGCGCGCCACTTGCCGGACCGTCTCAGCCGAGGCGCTGCAGGCGATCCTGACCCGCGATCCGCGTTTCGTCGAGGTCCAGTTCTACCTGGGTCGCCGTGACGTCGCCCTGCTGGTCTCGGGGCAGGACAAGCTCGAGGACGCGGAACGGGCATTCGACGCCGCGTTTGCGTGGCATCCGGCCTGGCCCGCGCTGACCCAGGCGATCGCGAATCTCGCGATGACGCTCGAGGATTTCGACCGCGCGGTCACCTTCTACGACCACACCCTCTCGATCGAGCCGCACTCCGCGGATGCCCTGCTCGGCAAGGCGCGAGCGCTGACCTACGTCGGCCGCAGTCTCGACGCGATCGCGACCGTCGATCAGCTGATGGCGGAGCGCTGGTTTCTCGGCGACGCGCACTTCTGGCGGGCGCTCAATCTGTACGAGCTCCAGCGCTACGACGAAGCCTGGACCGACATCGAGGCGGCGGCGAAACTGCTCGTGAACGCGGAGGTGCCCAAGCTCGCAGGACGCATCGCCTACAGCCGTCATCAACTCGAGGTCTCGCACGCGAAGTTCGAGGAGTCGCACCAACGCAAACCGGCCGACTGCGAAACCGGCTACTACCTCGGCTTGGTTCTCGCCGAACTCCGCGAATGGCCGCGTACCGCGACGGTCCTCATCGACACGGCTGCCTGCCTCACCGATGCCGAGCACGGCTACGAAGCGGACATCGCGAAGATTGCCGCGTCCAGCGAACCGCAGGCGCGTAAAGAATCGAAAATCGGGCGACGGCAGCAGTACATCGCCAGCGGGCGGCGGCAGATGGCGACGGCCTGGTTCGACACCGCGATTGCGTACTACAACCTGTCCCGCCGCGAGGACGCTCGGACATATGCCGCGAAAGTGGCTGACGACGAGCAGTTTGGCGAGCGCGCGCGAGAGTTGCTCTCGCGGCTGGGGAAGTAAGGAAGAGTCTGGAGTCGGCTATACTGGGAGGATGTCTTTGTCAGCAGAAAAGCATCCTTCATCCTCAGGCCGCGCCGCCGACGTCGCCAACCCGCTCCGGCGCAACGTCGCCATCATCGCCCACGTCGACCACGGCAAGACCACGCTGGTCGACGCCCTGCTGCACCAGAGCGGCACCTTCCGCGCCAACGAGCGCGTCGCCGAGCGCGCCATGGACAGCAACGAGCTCGAGCGCGAGCGCGGCATCACGATTCTGGCCAAGAACACCGCCGTCCACTACAAGGACCTCCTGATCAACATCGTCGACACGCCGGGCCACGCCGACTTCGGCGGCGAGGTCGAGCGGACGCTGTCGATGGTCGACGGCGTGCATGCTGCTG
The DNA here is from genome assembly GCA_963711765.1 of uncultured Acidobacteriota bacterium. Classification (GTDB taxonomy): domain Bacteria; phylum Acidobacteriota; class Vicinamibacteria; order Vicinamibacterales; family CAVVIG01; genus CAVQFC01. Next base: position 530,037 of record CAVQFC010000004.1, read on the forward strand.
GTGGACGCGTCGGAAGGTCCGCTGCCGCAGACGCGCTTCGTGCTGCGCAAGGCGCTCGAGCGCCGGCTGACGCCGATTGTGGTGATCAACAAGATCGATCGACCGGACGCGCGAGCGGCCGAGGTGCTGAACGAAGTCTACGACCTCTTCATCGATCTCGACGCCAACGAGGATCAGCTCGACTTTCCGGTGCTCTACACCAACGCCCGCATCGGCACGGCCACCCGCGACGCGGAGACCGCCGGCGAGGACCTGCGCCCGCTGTTCGACGCCGTCGTCGAGCACGTGCCGCCGCCGCGCGGGAATCCCGAAGCGCCGCTGCAGCTGCTGGTCGCCAACCTCGACTCGAGCGACTACGTCGGCCGCATCGCGATCGGCCGCATCTTCAACGGCCGCGTGAAGATCGGCGACGCCGTGGTCGTCTGCAAGCTCGACAACGACGATCCACCACACCAAGGTGACCAAGCTCTACGCCTTCGACGGGCTGAAGCGCGTCGATATCCAGGAAGCCGCCGCCGGCGACATCGTCTGCCTCGCCGGCATCGAGGACATCACGATCGGCGAGACGATCACCGACGTCGAACACCAGATCGCCGATTCCGCCGATCGCGATCGACGAGCCGACGGTGTCGATGATCTTCGGCGTCAACACGTCGCCGGTGGCCGGCCGCGACGGGCAGTACGTGACGTCGCGCCAGCTGAAGGATCGTCTCGACAAGGAGCTGCTCGGCAACGTCTCGATTCGCCTCGAGCCGACCGACACGCCCGAGCAGATCAAGATCGTCGGCCGCGGCGAGCTGCAGCTGTCGATTCTGATCGAGATGATGCGCCGCGAAGGGTTCGAGATGCAGGTCTCGCGGCCCGACATCGTCACCAAGGAGATCGACGGCAAGACCATCGAGCCGGTCGAGGAACTGGTCATCGACGTGCCCGACGATCACCAGGGCATCGTCATCGCGCAGGTCGGCGAGCGCAAGGGCGTGATGACCAAGATGGTGAACAACGGCAGCGGCCGCGTGCGACTCGAGTTCCGCATTCCGGCGCGCGGGCTGATCGGCTTCCGCTCGCAGTTCATGACCGACACCAAGGGCACCGGCATCATGAACCACATCTTTTCGAGCTGGGAGCCGTGGCACGGCGCGATTCCGGCGCGCGCCAACGGCGCGCTGGTCGCCGACCGCGCCGGCGTCGCGACGTCGTACGCGATCTTCAACCTGCAGGAGCGCGGCGAGATCTTCATCGACCCGGCGACCAGCGTCTACGAGGGCATGATCATCGGCGAGAACGCGCGTCCGAGCGACATGGACGTCAACGTCCGCAAGGAAAAGAAGCAGACCAACATGCGCGCCTCGTCGGCGGACGAAGCGATCCGGCTGATTCCGCCGCGCAAGCTCGGCCTCGAGCAGGCGATCGAGTTCATCAACGACGACGAGCTCGTCGAGGTGACGCCGACGAGCATCCGGCTGCGCAAGCGGATCCTGGCGTCGAACATGCGGCCGAAGAGCTCCAAAGAATAGGGGCTGCGGCCGTCAGGGGCTCGAGATGAGCGTGTTTCAACGGCGAACAACCGGATCGGTCGTGTGTCCTTCCTGCGGATCGCTGGTCGGCGTCCGCGACGACCGGTGCTATTCGTGCGGCCGGTCGAATCCTGGAATGTGGGGATTCGGACCGATGCTTCGTGCGGTCGGCACCGACATCGGCTTCACGCAGATCGTGATCGGCGCCTGCGTCACGCTGTGGGTGGCGACGCTGCTGACGTCGGGCAGCGCGATCGGGACCGGCGGGATTCTGTCCGCGTTGTCACCGAGCACCGCGGTCCTGATCATGTTCGGCGCGAGCGGCGCGTATCCCGTCTTCGGGCTCGGTCGCTGGTGGACGGTGCTGAGCGCGGGCTGGCTGCACGCCGGGCTGCTGCACATCGGGATGAACATGTACTGGCTCTACCAGATGGGGCCGGCGCTGACCGAGCTGTTCGGGCCGTCCCGGACCGTGATCATCTACACCGCGGGCGGCGATCGCCGGATTCGCCTTGAGCTCGTTCGCGGGCGCGTTCTTTCCGAACCTGCCGCTCCTGCACGCCGCGGGCTTGACCGTCGGCGCGTCCGCGCCGCTGTTCGGGATGATCGGCGCGCTCTATCACTACGGCCGCAGCGGCAGCAGCATGGCGAAGCAGATGGCGGTGTCGATCATGGTGCAGGCGCTGGTGTTCGGACTGCTGGTGCCGGGCATCGACAATTTCGCCCACCTCGGCGGCTTCGTCGGCGGCTACCTGACCTCGACGTTCCTCAACCCGATCCACACGCGCGAACGCGGCGACCACGTGATCATCGCGCTGGTATGTCTCGCCGCGACCGCGCTGTCGATTGTCGCCTCGGTCGTCACCGGGCTGAGACTGCTGCGCTGACGCCTATTTCTTCGCGCTGAGTTCTTCGTCGATGATCTTCTTGAAGACGTCGAACGGCTGGGCACCGCTGATCATCCGGCCGTTGATGAAGAACGCCGGCGTGCCGTCGACTCCGGCATCCTGACCTGCCTCGGTATCGGTCTCCACCACCTTCTTCGTGGCGTGCGTGTCCACGCAGGCATTGAATTTCGCGGTGTCGAGGCCAAGCTCCGCGGCGTGCGCTTTCAGATCGGCGTCGCGCGAGCTTTGACGGATTGGCGAACAGCACGTCGTGGTATTGCCAGAACTTGTCCTGCTCGGCGGCGCAGGCCGCCGCCTCGGCCGCCGGCCTGGCGTTGGGGTGATTCGGCAGCGGGTAGTGACGGTAGACGAAGTGAATGCGATCGCCGTAGGTCTTGAGCACTTCGGTCACGGTCGGGTTCGCGCGCAGGCAGAACGGGCACTGGAAGTCGGAGAACTCGACGATCTCAATCGGCGCCTTCGCCGAGCCCTTCGACGGACTGTTACTCGACGCCACTGACTGCCGCGGCGGATCGAGCATCATCTTGATCGAAGTCTTCGCCTTCAGCGTCTCGAGGTAAGCCTCGCGGACGTCCTGCATTCGCTGCTGCGTGAGATAGGCGCGGATCGGCTGTTTCACCTGTTCGAGCGGCGCTCCCTGCACGCGCTGCTGGTTGGCCTGGTACCACGTCTGGATGTCGGCGTCGCTGACGGTGGCGATCTTCGACGTGATCTCCTTGTCGATCAACGCCGCGCGATCGACGTGCTGCGCTTTGGCCGCGTCGTCGATCAGCCGGTTCGCGATCGCATCGTCGAGCGCGACGCGACGGGCTTCGTAGATCGCCTGCGACAGCTTCATGCTGCCGAAGCTGCCGACCGGCTGTTGCATCGCCTTTTCGTCGATCTCCGACAGGGTGATCGACGTGGAGCCGACGAGGGCGACGACGTCACTCGGCGTCTGGCGCTTGGGCTGCTGGGCGGACGTCGACGAGCACGCGGTCACGATCAGCGCGACCGCGCCGAGGCAGATATTTCTCATGATGGGCACCCGAAAATTATACGTCTAGGTGCCGAGGCGGCCGGGCAAATCAGCCACGACATAGGCCATGACCGCGATGGTGCCCGCGCACTTGGCCATCTCGACCGGGTCGATCTTGTCGATGGTGTCGGCCGGCGTGTGATGGATGAGGAAATATTTCGACCCGTCGACGTCGAGCGACATGCCCGGGATGTGGCCTTCCTGCATGCTCGGGCCGATGTCGGCGCCGCCGCCGCCCGGGGTGATCTGATCCGCCGCGATCCCGGACAGCAGCGTCGCGATCGCCCTGACCGTTTCGCGGGCGGCTTCGTTGCCGCTGAAGCCGAAACCGAGCGGACGGAACACGCCGCCGTCGGACTCGATCATCAGCACGTGCCTGGTCAGTTCGGCCCGGTGCTGGTCGCGATAGGCCAGTCCTCCGCGGCCGCCGTTCTCCTCGTTGGTCCACAGCACGACCCGCACGGTACGGCGCGGCCGCAGGTTCAGCTTCTTCATGATCCGCAGGGCTTCCCACGACACGACGCAGCCACCGCCATCGTCGGTCGCACCGGCGCCGACGTCCCACGAGTCGAGGTGGCCGCTGACCACGACGACCTCGTCGGGTTTTTCGCGTCCGCGTATTTCGCCGACGACATTGGCTGACTCGGCGTCGGGGCCGAAATGCGCTTCCATTTTCAGCCGGACGATCACCGTGTTGCCGCGATCGGACATCCGCTGCAGCCGGTCGGCGTCTTCGGACGTGACCGCGGCGGCCGGAATCTTCGGCGCGTCACTCGCGTACGACAGCGCTCCGGTGTGCGGGGTGCGCAGTCCGTCGGGCCCAATCGATCGGACCAGGACACCGACCGCGCCGAGCCTGGCGGCCCGGGACGGCCCGGCCGACCGGAAGCGCACGGTTTCGCCGTAATTGGTGAACGCCGCGTTGAAAAACACGATCTTGCCGCGCGCCTGAGAGGACTTGGCGTCGAGCTCCTCGAACGTGTGGACGGTGAGCACTTCCGCCTGGATGCCATCGGCCGGCGTCGCCACGCTGTCGCCCAGGCCGAGAATCACCATCGGATGCCGCGCCGGCTCGATGATCTCGGCGCTCTCGCTGCCGCGAATCCAGCGCGGCACCATCACCTTTTCGGTGTGGACGTTCTCGAGCCCGTCCTTTTTCATTTCGACGACCGCCCACTGAATCGCCCGATCGAGCGCCGGTGAGCCACTGACGCGGTTGCCGATCGAGTCGGTCAGGACCGACAGCCGCTGCCATGCAAAGGTGCTCCCCACCGCCTCGCCGAGCAGCCGCGCCGCCGGCTCACGATATTCGTCAAGCCAGCGCGGAGTGTCGGGAGACGCCGCGCCAGTCGTCTGCACACCGAGCGTGGCGACGGCCAGCAGCAGGAACGGAACGGCGAGAAGGAATCGGGCGCAACGTCGCATCAAATCAGCCTCCGAGGTTCAGTCAGGGTACCTCAAGCGCGGCCGCGGCCCGTCGGGGTCGGCTTCAGCCGGCCCTCGAAGGACGGACTACACGCGGGAGGCGAGGGTGGTGAGTGCCAGCGCGAGGACGATGAACAGCAAGGCGAGCAGAATCCGTTGGCGGCGGTGGCCTCGCAACGCCACATACGCGGGCGCGTACAGGTAGTAGCGCCCACCGCCGTCATCGCCGATGACTCCGGAGGCAAGCAGTCGTCGAAGCGCCCGCTGTTCGCTGCCCCGAAGATCGTCGAGCCGCCGACCGCTGCCGGGCCACACCGCGTTTGCCTGGAGCAGCCGCTCGCATACGCGCCGCTCAGCGACGAAACGACAGGGCACGTTGCAGCGGCGATCAGAGTGCGTTGTTAGCGCGGGCCGGCGCCCGCATCGCGACCGCCTCCGGTTCGGGCGTGAAGTCTTCGCCCGGATTGATGAATCGATCCTTTTCGAAGCGGTACTGCTTGTCGTACAGCTGCCGGTAGCGCCCGGCGACCGCCAGCAGCTCTTCGTGCGTGCCGCGCTCGACGATCTCGCCGTGCTCGAGCACCAGAATCTGGTCCGCGCTCTGAATCGTCGACAGCCGGTGCGCGATGACGAACGTCGTCCGTCCCTTGCGCAGCGCCTTCAGACCGTCCTGAATCATCGCTTCGCTCTCGCTGTCGAGGCTCGAGGTCGCTTCGTCGAGGATCAGGATTTTCGGGTCGGCCAGGATCGCGCGCGCGATCGCCACGCGCTGACGCTGGCCGCCGGACAGTCGCACGCCGCGCTCGCCGACGATGGTGTCGTAGCCGTTCTCGAAGCCTTCGATGAACTCGTCGCAGTGGGCGATGCGGCTGACCGCCTTGATCTCGTCGCGCGTCGCGTGCGGGCGCGCGTAGGCGATGTTCTCGGCAATCGTGCCGTCGAACAGGAAGTTGTCCTGGAGCACGACGCCGAGGTTTTCGCGGTAGTCGCGCAGCTTGATGGAGGTCAGATCGCGGCCGTCCACCAGCACGCTGCCCGACCCTGGACGGTTGAAGGTCATGACCAGGCTGATGAGCGTGCTCTTGCCCGATCCGCTCGAGCCGACCAGCGCCGTCGTCGAGCCGGCCGGCGCGTGGAACGTCACGTGCTTCAACACCGGCACGCCCGTCGTTGTATTCGAACGTGACATCGTCGAACTCGACCTCGCCGCGAACGTCAGGGAGCGCCGCGCGGCTGGCGTCCTCGTCGTCTTCGGTCGCCATGCGGCGAATCTCGCGGATGCGGTCGAGGCCGGCGAACGCCTCGCTCATCTGCGTGCCGATGTTCGCCAGCTGGATGATCGGCATCGTGATCATCGCGGTGAACGTCAGATACATCACGAATTCGCCGATGGTCATCTGCCGGGCGCGAATCGATGCGCCACCGATCAGCATCATCGCGATGCCGATCGCCGCGATCACGACGCGACGAGAGCGCCGACAACGACGATACGCCCGTCAGCGAGTTCGCGACGTTGCGGAACAGGCGGTGCGCGCCCTGCGCGAAGACGAGTTCCTCGCGCTTCTCCGCGGTGTAGGCCTTGACGATGCGGACGCCGCCGAGCGTTTCGGCGAGCCGGCCGGTCACCTCGGCGTTGATCTGGCCGCGCTCGCGGAACAGCGGCCGCAGCCGCTTGAACGCCGTCGCCATGCCGCCGCCGAACACCGCGAGGATGATGATCGTGACGACGGTCAGCTTCCAGTTCAGCTAGAACAGTACGCCAGCGGCGATCGTCGGCCGTCAGGATCGATCCGGTCAACTGGACCAGTCCGGTGCCGACCAGGTTCCGGATCCCTTCGGCGTCGGTCATGATGCGCGAGATCAGGATGCCGCTCTTGGTCGAGTCGAAGTAGCGAATCGGCAGGCGCATCACGTGCGCTTCGACGTCCTTGCGCATGTCGGTGATCGCGCGCTGGGCGGCGACACCGAGGATCTGCGAGTTCGCGAACGACGACGCCGCATCGACTGCAGCCGCGACGCCGACGGCTATTGCGAGCTTCGGCAGCAGATCCCAGTCACCCTGAGTGAACACGTTGTCCATCAGGTATTTGGTGCTCGTCGGGAGGACCATTCCGGCGAGGCGGTTCACGACCATCAACGCCAGGCCGAGCGCCAAACGCGAACGATGCGTCCAGATCAGGCCGCGCGCTTCTTCCCAGGCGCCAGCGGTAAAGGCCGGCTTTTTTGGCGTGGGAGCGGCGGCGCCGCGGGTCGCAGCGGCAGGAGATCGAGGCAAACGTTCAGGATGGGCCACAGCCCATGATACGACGGCTTCGGGACGCGCTTCGCCCATTCGGGTAGGTGGCGGTAACCGTTCGAGCTGGTCCGGCACATTCACACCGAAAAAACGATGAACATGACCATGATGCGGCAGGCGGAGGCGGCGATGAGACAAGCCGATGAAGCGTTCTGTTCTGCCGCGATCGATCACCGCTCATCTTGACAATCAAGATGAGCGCGACCTATCGTCGGTCCGTGGCTGATCCCGGCACCGACGTCATTCAGGGCACCCTCGATCTCCTGATCCTCAAGACCGTCAGCCTCGAGGCGATGCACGGCTTCGGCATCGCCAGGCGCGTCGAGCAGATTTCGCGAGGGGTGTTCAAGGTCAATCCGGGATCCCTGCTGGTGGCGCTCCAGCGACTCGAGCGCGCCGGCTGGATCGACGCCGAGTGGCGGCACACGGAAAATTCGCGGCGCGCGCGGTTCTACACCCTGACCCGCGCCGGCCGGAAACAGCTGACGATCGAAACCGCCGACTGGTCACGCCGCGCGGCGGCGATTGCCCGCCTGCTGAAGGCCGAGGCATAGCCGTGGCCTGGTGGCGGCCGCTGCGACGCGGGCTTCGTGCGCTGATGAAGTCGAACGCCGCTGACCGCGACGTCGCCGACGAAGTGCGCCACTACCTGGACGAGGCGGCGGCGCACCTGGTGGCCGGCGGCGCCGCTCCCGAGCAGGCGCGCCGTCTGACCCAGGCGGCGATGGGAAACCCGACCTGGGTCGCCGAGCAGGTTCGCGCGTCCGGGTGGGAGCACTTCACGACGACGATGGTCGGCGATCTGCGTCACGCCGTTCGTCGGCTTCGTCATGCTCCCGGATTCACGATCGTCTGTGCCGCCACGCTGGCGCTCGGGATCGGCGCCAGTACCGCTGTTGTCAGCGCCGTATATCCAATCCTGTTCGAGCCGCTGCCGTACCAAAATCCGCGCCAGATCGCGGTCATTTCCGACGTCGGGGCGAACGGCGCGTCGCTCGAGACCACGTTCGGCACCTATCTCGAACTGGCGCGGCGAAGCCGATCGTTCGAGTCGCTGGCGTCGACGAAGCCGTGGCAGCCGGTGATGGCCGGCGCGGCAGAACCCGAGCGGCTCGACGGACAACGCGTGAGCGCTCAGTACTTTCGTGCGCTCGGTGTCCCGCCGGCACTGGGCCGCGATTTCGAGTCCGCCGACGACCTGCCCGACCGTCCGTGCGTCGTCATCGTCGGTGACGGTCTGTGGCGCCGGCGGCTGGGCGCCGATCCGACGATTGCGGGACGCGAGATTCGCCTCGACGATGTCGCCTGCGTTGTCATCGGCGTGATGCCGCACGGATTCGAGAATGTCCCGGCCGCGTCCGCGGAGATCTGGTCGCCCCTGCAGTACAGCACGCTGCTGAAGCCCGACGCCCGCGAGTGGGGGCATCACCTGCGGATGATCGGCAGGCTCCGCGCGGGCGTCGCGGTCGATCAGGCGCGGCAGGAGCTGAACCGGATCGCGCACACGCCGGAGGCCGTGTTTCCGCGGGTCCCATGGGCGTCTCTCGAGCGTGGTCTGATCGTTCGCGCCCTGCAGGATGACGTGACGCAGGCGGTGCGTCCGCTGCTGCTGGCCGTGCTGGGAGCCGTCGGTCTGGTGCTGGCGATCGCCGCGGTGAACGTGACCAACATGCAGCTGGCGCGCGGGGCTCAGCGCCGCGGCGAGTTCGCGATGAGGGCGGCGCTTGGCGCCGGCCAAGGACGCCTGATGCGGCAGCTCCTGACCGAATCGCTGCTGCTGGCGGCGATCGGCGGCGTCCTCGGCGTCGCCGTCGCCGCTGCCGGCGTGCGTGCGCTGGTGGCACTTGCGCCGCCGGGCCTGCCGAGAGCCGGCGCCATCCAGATCAATAGCGTCGCTCTGGCTTTCGCTTTTGTGGTCACCACCCTTCTCGGGCTCGTCGTCGGCCTCGCTCCGGCGATGGCCGCCGGCCGTAACGATCTGCAGCCCGGCCTGCAGCGCGTCTCTCAGCGAACGGCGGGCGGACGGCCGCGCACCCGCGCCGTGCTGGTGATTGCCGAGGTTGCGCTCGCGCTGGTCCTGCTGGTCAGCGCCGGCCTCATCATGCGAAGTCTCGAGCGGTTGTTTGCGGTGCCAACCGGTTTCGACGCGACCCACATGCTCACGATGAAAGTCCAGGCGGTCGGGCACGCGTACGATTCAGACGCGGCCAGACACCGCCTGTTCGCGCGCGCGCTCGACGAGGTTCGACGCGTGCCGGGAGTCACGGCGGCGGCCTTCACCAGCCAGCTGCCGCTCAGCCGCGATGTCGACGGCTACGGCGTGCACTTCGAGAGCGACGTCGGCCTCGAGGACGTGAACAGTGCGCTCCGGTATGCGGTGACGCCGGGCTACTTCGAGGTCATGCGCCTGCCGCTGCGCAGTGGCCGACTGCTGAATGCGCACGATACGGCCGGGGGACGAGCGGCGGCCGTGATCAGCGAGTCGTTCGCCCGCCGCCGGTTTGGCGCCGCCGATCCCGCAGGCACGCGGCTTCGCTTCGGACCAGACCAGGGACCGTGGTTCACCATCGTCGGCGTTGTTGGCGACGTCAAGCAGACCTCACTGGCGCTGGGCGATGCCGACGCGATTTACGTGACGCCGGAGCAATGGCACTGGGCGGATCGGGCGATGTCGCTGGTCGTGCGCGCCAGCGGCGATCCGCTCGGCCTGACGCCTTCCGTCAGGACCGCGGTGTGGTCAATCGACAAGGACCAGGCGATTACCCGGATCGCATCCATGGACCAGCTGCTCGCGCGATCGGAAGCCGATCGGCGGTTCGCGTCCACGCTATTCGAGGTCTTCGGCGTCGTCGCCCTGCTGCTGGCGACGACTGGCGTTTACGGTGTGCTGGCGGGGAGCGTGACGGAGCGCACCCGCGAGATTGGCGTCCGGGTGGCGCTCGGCGCCTCGCGCGCCGACATCCTGGGCGTGGTGGTGCGGGAAGGGCTGATGGTGACCGGCATCGGGATCGCCTTGGGCCTGGCGGGGGCGGCGGCGGCGAGTCAGGCCCTCGTCACGCTGCTGTTCGGTGTCTCGCGGCTCGACCCGGTCACGTATGGCGGCGTGGTCGCGATTCTGATCGGCGCCTCAGCGGTCGCGTGTTCGGTGCCGGCATGGCGGGCGGTTCACGTCGATCCCGCGACGACGTTGCGGGCCGAGTAAGGCGTCAGGCGGAGCCGAGGGCGAAGCGCGCGATTGCGGACGCAAGGCCGCCTTCGTCGTTGCTGCCAGTCAGGTGATAACCGCGCTCCTTGATGGCGTCGGCGGCATTGCCCATCACCACGGCGGTCCCTGCGAAATCGAGCATCTCCAGATCGTTCAGGTTGTCGCCCACCGCCATCACCTCGGCGGCGGCAACACCACGGGTGGCCGCCCAGCCGGCGAGCGTCGACCCTTTCGAGCAGCCGGCGCCGTTGACGTCGACCAGCGAAAAGTCGCGCGCCTGGTATTCGGTCACGGCGACGGTGTAGGTGGCCGCGATGGACAGCGATCGCAGGGCTGCGACCAGCGTCCGCATCGGTTCGACCCCGCCGTTGAACATCACCTGGATCGGATCGTCCGAGAGGCTCTCGCTCAGCGGCGTCGCGCGCGCGATGAACGCCTTGTTCCTCTCGTAGTAGCCGCGCCGGTTGACGTGCGTCCAGTCCATCCGCTCGAACAGGATCTGCCGGTCGTCGCTCCGATCGAAGACGATCGCGACGCTGTCTTCATAGGCGGCGGTTGCGGCGAGAATTCGTCGCGCCGCATCCCGGGCCAGCACGTGACGGCGCTCGGTCTCGCCGGTTTTCCGCTTCACCACCGCGCCGTTGTTGACGATCAGCGTCAGCGGCATCGGCAGCAGGTCGGCCACCGGCTTGGCGAAGTGGAACGCGCGGCCCGTAACCAGCGCCACCTCGATGCCGCGAGCCGACGCTGCGAGCAGCGCGTCGCGATGGGCGTCGGGCAGGCGTCCCCCTCCATCGAGGAGGGTGCCGTCGATGTCGACGGCCAGCAGGCGAATCACTTGACCGGCATCGACGTATACGCCACGACCGCGATCTTCCAGTCGCCGGACTCGCGAACCAGCGTGAACTGATCGACGCCGTGGGATTGCGCGATGCCGTCGCGCATGACCTGAAAGTCGGCGCGCAGGTAGGCGAGGCGATCGCTGTCCACCGTCACCACGACGTTGGTGAGCGGCTCGCGAAATGCGATCGGGTTGGGGTTGCCCTTCAGCGCGGCGAGCCACTGGTCGCCGGTCTGGTAGCTGGTCGACCACTCGCCCGATCGTTCCCGCGTGACAATGACGATGGCTTTCGGCGCCAGATCTGCCGCGACACGGTCGTATTCGCGGTCGCCGAGATGGAGCAGAAACGCCTCGACCACCTGCTGCACGTCCGGCGCTACCGCGCGCGGAGCGGCCGCAGCGCCGTTCGGCAACAGCAGGATCCAGGCCAACGCCGCCATCACGACCGGGTTGTTTCGCGAGATCCGGCCTCCTCGTGCATTCCCGGCCGTCGTCATGGTGATCATGCGTACCTCGCTCTGGCTTCCTCGAATTGATCGGCGATCTCACGAACGAGCGTGTCCGGTGCGACGACACGCGCGAATGGGCCGAAGCTGAGGATCCAGCTGTGGAGCGCCCGGTCGCGGCAGACCTCGAGACTCAGCGACACACCGCCGCCCTCGTCGTCGCGCATCTGCTGTGATGGATGCCAGCCGCGCGCCCTGACGTAGTCGGCGACCGCGGCCTCGAAATGAATTTCGACGTGCTCCGGAGGTCCGGAATGGACTCCGAGCGAGTGAGGAAACGCCGAATCGGGCAACTCCTCGATCGGCATGAACCGTTCCTCGAGCAGCGACAGCTCCTGGATCCGTTCGACCGCGAACGTCCTGACCTCACCGTACTCCGGCACGTAGGCGAGCAGGTAGAGGCCGCCTTGTGCGTACGCCAGGCGATAGGGATGGACGAGGTAGGCCTTGGTACGGTCGCTCGACTTCGAGTGGTAGGTCAGGCTGGCCTGGCGCTGGCCCAGCGTCGCTTCGAGCGCGCGGGCGATGAACTGTTGCTGGCGCGGGTTGTCGTGCCTCCGCATCGGGTCGGCCTTGGTCGCGATCACCCTCGGCAATTGATCGAGGAACTGCCGCATGTGCGGGGTCAGCGCCGAGCCGAGCTTTTCGAATGCGCTCTCGACATCGTCACGAAACGGCGTGCCCGACAACGATTCGAGAAGCGTGCGGCTGAAGTACAAGGCGCACAACTCCGACACGGTCAGGCCCGCTGAGAGTCCCTTGAAGGCCTGGCCGTTGACCTGCCAGCGTGTCTTGCCATCGTCGTGCGACCGGTCGTCATAGAGCGGGAAGCCGGCTTCCTCGAGGGCCTGCAGGTCGCGCCGAATCGTTCGCGTGGTGACCGCGCACAGCGACGCCAGCTCGTCGATGGTGACCCCGGCGCTCCGGGCTCGCTCGACCTCGCGAAGAATCGTCCACTGCCGGATGACTTCGGCGTTTCGCGGCACGTTCGAATTCTACACGCGGCTGAGCCGATACCTGATCCTCGCGCCGGTCTGCCGTAGGGCTGCCAGATCGGCGGAACCGACCGCATGGTTAGAATGAGTGATGCTTCGCCGTCGTCTCTTCGCCGCCACGCTGTTGACCGCGTGTGCCGCCTCGGCATGCAATCAAGGCGCTTCAGGCGGCGCTCCCGGTTTTCCGCCGACACCGGTGGTGCTGGCGCCGGCAACGCTCAGACCGATCGAGGATGCGACCGAGTACGTCGCGACGCTCAAATCACTGAAGTCGACCGCCATCCAGCCGCAGATCGACGGGCAGATTACCCAGATCTTCGTCAAGCCCGGCGATCGCGTCCGCGAGGGCGCGCCGCTGGTCCAGATCGATCCACGGCGCCAGCAGGCTGCCGTCTCCGGCCAGGAAGCCGATCGCGCCGCTAGAGAAGTCGCGCTGAATTTTGCGAGGCAGCAGGCGCAACGCGCGCACGAGCTCTACACCGCAGGCGCGATCAGCAAGCAGGAGATGGAGCAGGCGGACACCAACCAGCAGGCGGCCGAGGCCCAGTTGAACTCGCTGCAGGCGCAGGTCCAGCAGCAGCAGGTGCAGCTGCGCTATTTCACCATCACCGCGCCGACCGCGGGCGTCGTCGGCGACGTGCCGGCTCGCGTCGGCAATCAGGTGACGCCACAGACCGTGCTGACGACGATCGATCAGAACGACGTGCTCGAGCTCAACGTGTCGGTGCCCATCGAACGCGCGTCCGGGCTGCGACCCGGGTTACCGATCAAGATTCTGAGCGGCAGCGCCGCAGCACCGGTCGCGACAATACAGGTCAATTTCATTTCGCCGCACGTCGACGATCAGACGCAATCGGTGCTGGTCAAGGGACAGGTACGGAACGCTGACGCGAAGCTTCGCGCGGCTCAGTACGTCCGGGCGCGCATCATCTGGCGCACGACCGACGGGCTGGTGGTGCCGGTCACCGCCGTGCTGCGAGTGAACGGGCAGTTCTTCGCGTTCGTGGCCGAAGACGCCGCCGGACAAGCTGGTGGCAAGGCAGCGGGCGATCACGGTCGGCCCGATCGTCGGCGAGACGTATCCGGTACTCGATGGCCTCAAACCAGGCGAGCGGATCGTCGTGTCCGGCGCGCAGAAGCTCGCCGACGGCGCGCCGATCGTTGCGCAGGCGGCGACGGCTCCGACCACTCCGACTCCACAAGAGACGCGCTGAACCGTGTTCGTAGACACTTTCATCCGGCGTCCGATTCTCGCGAGCGTGTGCGCGCTGGTCATCGTCCTGGCGGGTGCGATCGCGATTCCGACGCTGCCGATCGCGCAGTTTCCCGAACTGGCGCCTCCACAGGTGCTGGTGGCGGCGTTCTACAACGGCGCCAGCGCCGCAGACCGTCGAAACCGCGGTGACCACGCCGCTCGAGCAGGCGATCAACGGCGTCCAGGGGATGCAGTACATCCAGTCGACCAGCGGCAACGACGGGTCGTGCGCGATCACCGTCACCTTCGACGTCAATCGCAACCTCGACCTGGCCGCTGTGGACGTGCAGAACCGAATCTCCCAGGCCGAGGGCCGGCTGCCGAACGAAGTGAAGCAGGTCGGCTTGTCGGTGACCAAGGTGTCGAGCAACTTCGTGCTCGCGGCGGCGGCGTTCTCCGAGCAGGGCCAGTACGACCCGCTCTTCATCAGCAACTACCTCGATCGATTCGTGGTTGACGAGATCAAGCGCATTCCGGGCGTCGGCGACGTGCAGGTATTCGGCATCGGGCGCTACGCCATGCGCGTGTGGCTCGATCCCAACCGCCTCGCCGGCCGCGGACTCACCGCAGACGATGTCGTGGCGGCGCTGCGCGAACAGAACGTCCAGATCGCCGCGGGCCGGTCGGACAGCAGCCGGCCCGCGCCGGCCAGACATTCACGATCAGCGTGCGCGCGCCGGGACGGCTGACCGATCCGGCGCAGTTCGAGGACGTCATCGTCAAGCGCTCCGCGGACGGCTCACTGGTCCGGGTGCGGGACATCGGACGGGCCGAACTCGGCTCGGAGAGTTACGGCACCGCCTCGCGCTACCAGGGACGTGACGCCGTCGGCTTCGGCGTCCTGCAGCTGCCGACCGCAAACGCCTTGCAGGTCTACCGCGACGTCAACGCGGAAATCGCCCGCCTGTCGAAGCGCTTCCCGCCCGGCTTGAAGATCGAGGTCGCCTTCGATACGACGACGGTCGTGGCGGAGTCGATCCGCGAGGTGGTCACGACGCTGCTCGAGGCGATCGGGCTGGTCGTGCTGGTGATGTTCCTGTTTCTCCAGAACTGGCGCACGACGCTGATTCCCGCCATCACGATTCCGGTCTCGCTGATCGGCACGTTCGCATTCGTGAAGCTGTTCGGCTTCTCGATCAACACGCTGACGCTGTTCGGCATCACGCTCGCCACCGGCCTGGTCGTGGACGATGCGATCGTGGTGATCGAAAACATCGAGCGTCACATCCACGACGAACACCGGCCGGCGGCTGAGGCCGCCTCGGTCGCGATGAGCGAGGTGACCGGCGCCGTGATTGCGACGGCCCTGGTGCTGGCGGCGGTGTTCGTGCCGGTCGCGTTCTTTCCCGGGACGACCGGACGGCTATACCAGCAGTTCGCGCTCACGATCGCGATCTCGATGGTCATTTCGGCGTTCAACGCGTTGACCCTGACGCCGGCGCTCGCGGCGCTGCTGCTCGCGCACGGTGAGAAGCCGAAGGGCAGGTTCTTCTCGGGCGTCAACCGCGTCATCGACGGCGGTACCGCGATCCTGGTGTCGATCCTTCGCGGACTGGTCCGCGCCCGGATTGTCGTGTCGCTGGCGTTCGTCGGTCTGCTTGGCGCTGACCTACTGGGTCTACAACCGCGTGCCGACGGGGTTCGTGCCCGACGAGGATCAGGGCTACATCTTCATCCTGATCCAGGCGCCGCCGGGCGCCTCGCTCGACTACACCAAGGACATCGTCAAGCAGGTCGAGGACGTGATGAAGCCGGTGCCCGAGATGAGCCGGATGTTCGCGGCGGTCGGGTTCAGCTTCGCGGGCGCGGCGCCGAACCAGGGCATCGTGTTCGCCCAGCTCAAGGACTTCGCGGAGCGGGAAGGCGACGCGCACTCCGTCCAGGCGGTGGTCGGCCAGTTGTTCGGCGCGATTCAGCCAGATCACGGGCGCGCTGGTGATTCCGTTTCTGCCGCCCTCGATCAACGGCCTCGGTCAGTTCGGCGGCTTCACCTACGAGCTGCTCGATCAGACCGGCGGGCCGATCGAGGATCTGGAACGCGCGAGCGCAGCAGTTGATCGCGCGCGGCAACCAGACGCCGGGCCTGGCTGGCCTGTTCACGCAGTTCACCGCCAACGATCCGCAGGTCATCGTCAACGTCGACCGCGAGCAGGCCAAGAGCCTCGGCGTGTCGCTCGGCGACATCACCGACACGATGCAGGTGTTGCTCGGCTCGTCGTACGTCAACGATTTCGACTTCAACAGCCGCTCGTATCGCGTCTACGTCCAGGCCGATCCGCAGTTCCGGGCCAGCCCGTCCGACATCGCGCGCTACTCCGTGCGCACGGCGGCGGGCCGGATGATGCCGCTCGCGCAATGTCGTGTCGGTCAGGGAGGCGACCGCGCCGAAGAGCATCACCCATTTCAACCTGTTCCGGTCGGCGGAAATCAACGGATCGGCTGCGCCAGGCTTCAGCTCCGGTCAGGCGTTGACGACGATGGGGGCGTTGTCGGATCGCGAGCTGCCGCAGGGCATGACCTACGCGTGGTCCGGCATTTCGCTCGAGGAAGTGCAAGGCGGGCAACCAGTCGGCGCTGATCTTCGGTCTCGGTTTGCTGCTCGTCTACCTGACGCTCGCGGCGCAATACGAGAGCGTCACGCTGCCGTTCATCATCCTGCTGTCGGTGCCGCTCGCGATCATGGGCGCGCTCTTGGCGCAGTGGGGCCGCGGGCTGATCGACGATGTCTATTGCCAGATCGGCCTGGTGATGCTGATCGGGCTCTCGGCGAAGAACGGGATCCTGATCGTCGAGTTCGCCGAGCAGTTGCGCGCGCGCGGTCTGTCGATTGCCGACGCCGCGGTGGAGGCGGCGCGCATCCGACTGCGGCCGATTCTGATGACCTCGCTCGCCTTCATTCTCGGCGTGATGCCGCTGGTGGTGGCGAGCGGCGCCGGACGCGAAGCGCGTCATTCGGTCGGCACAGCGGTGGTCGGCGGCATGATCGCGTCCACCTTCCTCAACCTTGCGTTCATTCCAGTGCTCTATGTCGTGGTCAAGAGTCTCAGCCGTCGTCGCGCTTAACCTCGTGCTCGCTGCGCCGGTGTCGGCACAGGCGCCGGTGCCGGTTGCGCGCGTCACCTTCAAGGACGCCGTCAGCCAGGCGATCGAGAAGAATCCCACCATGGCGGAGGCCGCGACGGGAATTCTTCGCGCCGAGGGTCTGATCCATCAGGCGCGGGGCGCGACGCGGCTGCAGCTGAACGGCGCGATCACGACCACGACCCTCAATACCGGGGTCGACTTCGACGGATCGACCGTCACGCCGCAGAATCAAGTGACGGCGTCGATCACCGCCGACTATCCGCTGGTGGCGGCTGCGGCGTGGGCGAGACGGACGCAGGCACAGGACCAGAAGAACGTCGCTGAGCTCACCGTCGCCGACACGCGCCGGCAGATCGCGCTCTCTGCCGCCGACGTTTACCTGACGATCATCTCGCTGCATCACCTCGTCGAGTCCAACGCGAGTGCGCGGGACATCGCCAAGGCCCACTTCGACCTCGCGACGCAGCTGGAGCACGGCGGCGCCGGCAGCCGGTTGAACTCGGTACGCGCGCAGCAGCAGTACTCGTCTGACATCGGGTTGGTCGAGGTGGCGCAGCTGGCGCTGTACCGCGCACAGGAGGCGCTCGGCGTGCTGATCGTGATCGATGGCCCGGTGGATGTGATCGACGACCCGGTGTTCGAACTGCCGCCGGATACGCCGGCGTCATTGCTCCAGGCGCGCACCGACCTGAAGCTGTTCGCCGGCGAGCAGAGCGCGGCCGAGCGCGTGTTCCGCGACAGCAGCAAGGAATGGTGGCCGACGCTCGACGCCCTGTTCACGCCCTCGACGAACTACCCGTCGCAGTTTTTCCTGCCGGCCAACAGCTGGCGGTTCCTGCTGCAGGCCAACCTGCCGATCTTCGACAGCGGCCAGCGGTCCGGCGTGAAGACGCAGCGGCAGGCTGCGTTCGAACTCGCGCGGGTGACCCTCGCCGGCGCGGTGACGGAAGCGAATTCGCAGGTGCGCGTGGCGCGGGAAGCGATCGCGAGCGGCGAACGAGCCGTGGCGAGCGCCCGCGCCGCCGCCGAGCAGGCGCAAGAGGTGGTGCGGATCACGAACATCAGCTTCAGGGCCGGCGCCGCGACCAACATCGAAGTCATCGACGCCGAACGAACCGCACGGGACGTTGACACGGCGGTGGCGCTCGCCGAGGACAATCTGCGGCATGCGCGGCTCGATCTGCTGGCCGCGGTCGGGAGGTTTCCGTGACCGAGCAGGAACGGCCGGTCGTGGACGCGCTGACGGCGCTCGGGATCAGCGTTCACGCGCCATGAGCATCCGCCGGTGGCCACGGCGGAAGAGGCTGCGCGTTACTGGTCAGGCATCGACGGCACTCATTGCAAGAACCTGTTCCTGCGGAACCAGAAGGGCAGTCGTCACTACCTGGTCGTGCTCGAGCACACGAAGCGGGCGGATCTGAAAGCGGTCGCCGAACAGATTGGCGACGGCAAATTGAGCTTCGCGTCCCCGGACCGGCTGATGACCCATCTCGGGCTGACGCCCGGATCCGTGTCGCCGTTCGGTCTGATCAATAACCACGACCATTCGGTTCGTCTCGTTCTCGATCGGGACCTGAAGGCGGCAGACAAGCTCGGATTCCATCCGAACATCAACACCGCCACGTTCGTCATCGCGGCCGCTGATTTCGCGAAGTTCATCGAGGCCGCCGGGAATCCTGTCCAGTACGTCGCCGTTTAGGCGCGTGACCTGTCCTGTCACACCCTCCCACTACACTGGTTCATATGGTGACTGGAAGAGGCCGAAGTGCGACCGATGTCGTTGCAGATGAATGGGTTACCTTTCCTGGCGGCGAGCTCGAGGGCCGGCGCCCCAAGGTGCTCTGCGCCGCCCATCGCGGGCAAACGCGTGTCGGAACCGGGTTGGCTGGAGCGCGAACCGGAGCGCTGTGTTTCGCGTGTCATCGCGCCGAGCTCGAACGCGAACGTTCGCTGAAGGCGGCCGGCGAACTGGACACCGCATCGGACGCGCGCTTCCAGTCGCAACTGCCGTTCGAACCGGTGAACCACGTACGGCTCGACATGCTGAAAGCGGCGCGTGCGTCCGCGGTTGCGGACGCGTCGAAGGGGATCGGGCAGTACGCCAACAAGAGGCGGCAGGCCCAGATCGACGCGCGTCATGCGCTGCAGGCGATCAGCGCGGGTCTGAAAGCGCGTCAACTGCCGGCGGCCGTTCAGGCGCGCACGATGGCGTTCGCCGCTCACGCCGCCGAGCTGCAGCTGCCGGAAGCCTGGCTGCCGTTCGTGATGTCCCGGTGATGTCATACTAGTGTCCATCGCATACCTGCCCTTCATCGTCGCTCTGCTCATCGCCCTCGGCGTTGGCGCGCTGGTGGGCTGGTTGGCCTCCCGTCCCGGCCACGCGCGTCTCCAGACAGAACGAAGCCGGCTCCACCTCGAGCTCGAGAAAGATCGCGCCGTCCACGCCGAGCGGCTCAAGGCCTACGGCGAAGCGGAAGGCAAGTTGCGCGAGGCATTCCAGGCGCTCAGCGCCGACGCGCTCAAAACCAACAACGAGGCGTTCCTGTCGCTGGCCGAAACGCGGCTGCGCGAAGCCCGCACCCAGGCCACCGGCGACATCGACGCGCGCAAGAAGGCGATCGAGGATCTGCTGGCGCCGATGGCGAGAACGCTCGACCAGGTCGACCGCGAGATCAAGGATTCCGAGCGCCGCCGCGATCGAAAGCGGCTCGCAGCTGATGCAGCGGATCGCCTCGCTCGATACCGCCGGGCAGGGACTGCGCGACGAAACGCAGGCGCCTCACCGACGCGCTCAAGCGGCCGGGCGTTCGTGGCCGCTGGGGCGAGCTGCAGCTGAAGCGCGTGATCGAGCTGTCCGGCATGCTCGAGCACTGCGACTTCATGGAGCAGCACACGCTGCTCGGCGACGATGACGCGCGGATCCGGCCTGATGTGGTCGTGCGTCTGCCGGGCGGCAAGCAGATCGTGATCGACGCCAAGGCGCCGCTCGACGCGTACCTCCGGGCGCTCGAGGCGCCTGACGAAGCCGCGCGCCAGTCGCTGCTCGGCGAGCACGCCCGTCAGGTGCGGACCCATATCGCGCAGCTGTCCGCGAAGAGCTATTTCGACAAGGTCGCGTCCACGCCGGAGTTCGTGGTGATGTTCCTGCCAGGCGAGATGTTCTTCAGCGCGGCGCTCGAGCAGGATCCATCGCTCATTGAAGCCGGTGTCGAGAAGCGCGTCATTCCGGCGAGCCCGACCACCCTCATCGCACTCCTTCGAGCGGTCGCGTACGGCTGGCAGCAGGAAGCGATGGAGGAGAACGCGCGCAAGATCAGCGATCTCGGGAAGAACCTCTACGACGCCGTCCGCTCGCTGGGCGAGAAGTTCGACAGGCTTGGCGCCCGCCTGAAGTCCAGCCTCGAGGCGTACAACGAAGCGGTCGGCTCGCTGGAGGGCAACGTGCTCGTGAAGGCGCGGCGCTTCAGGGACAAGGACATGCAGGCGGCGAACGGCGGCGAGGAGATCAAGCAGCTCGAGCCGATCGATCGCGTGCCCCGCATGCTCCAGGCACCCGAATTGACCGATGGATTGCCGTTCCCCGACGAGGAAGAAATCGAAGCCTAGACACGGTTCCAGAATGGATTCATAATGGAGCCATGGCTGCCAGCCTCTCAATCAAGAACGTCCCCGACGAAGTGATCAAGCGGTTGCGCGCCCGGGCGGCACGCAACCGCCGCTCTCTCCAGGGAGAACTGCTCGACCTCATCGAACGCGCGGTCGACGATGTCCCCACGATTTCGGCTCGCGACGTGTACGAGCGAATCCGGAAGCTGAACCTGCCCGCGGGGGAGAATTCAACCGACATCATCCGTGAGACCCGCGATGCCCGATAAGGTGATCGATGCGTCGGCGTTGGCGGCGCTGGCATTTGCCGAGCCGAGTGCCGACGCGGTCATCGATGAAATCGATGGTCACCGCCTTCACGCGCCGACGCTGGTCGTCTTCGAATTGATGAACGTCGCGTGGCAGCGCTCGAGGAAGCAGCCGGCCGCGACCGGGTTGTTCCTCGAGGCGCTCGACGTGTTGCAGGGTCTGGGCCTGCGCTTTCGCGGCATCGATCAGGAGCAGGTCGTCAAGCTCGGACTCGAGACGGGGCTCACCGCGTACGATGCCAGTTATCTCTGGCTTGCCCGCGCCCTGCGGATGCCGCTCGTGACCCTGGACCGGAAACTTGGCGCGCACACCACAACCTTCTGACCATCACAGCGTCTACGTCGTCTACCTCCGCAATCCCAACGGCGACGGCAAAGCCGGATACTACGTCGGCATGACCGGCCTGTCCGTCGAACAGCGATTTCAGAATCACAAGAACGGCGTGAAGGCCGCCGCGGTCGTCAAACGTTGCGGCGAGCGGCTGGTGCCGCGTCTGTTCGCCCATCTCAATCCGATGTCGTACGAGCGAGCGGTGGACATGGAGGTCAAGCTGGCGGATAGCCTCCGGAAGCGCGGGTTCCTGGTGTTCGGCGGCCACTGATGCAGCTGCCGCTCAACTTCGAACTGCGGACGCCAGGCCCGGAAGCGCGGACGCGCACTGTTGTCACGAGAAGCGCGGGAAATGCGCCGGTCGCTCCGAGCGCGCCGACCGCGCCGAGCGCGCCGGTCGCGCGACGACGACTCGATCCTGCGATCGTATTTGTCCGTCACCCGCGGGCGCGCCGCTATCTCATTCGCGTCACGGCCGAAGGGACCGTGCGGGTCACGGTGCCGCGGCGGGGATCGAAGCGCGAGGCCGAACGATTCGCCGAGCGGGAGACCGCCTGGATCGAGGCGCAGTTGCGGCGCGTCGAAGCCGACCGCGCCCGACGGGCCTCTGAACCGAGCGCGGAGCCCCCGCTCGGGGATGTCGAGCAGCGCGCGCTGCGCGTGCGCGCAGCCCGCGAGCTGCCCGCGCGGCTTCTCGAACTGGCGGCGCGATTCGGGCTGACCGTGTCGCGGATCAGCATCCGGAATCAGCGCTGGCGATGGGGGTCGTGCTCACGCAGCGGTCACATCTGCCTGAACTGGCGCCTGGTGACGATGCCCGATTCGGTGCGCGACTACGTGCTGATCCACGAACTGATGCACCTCAAACGTCTCGATCATTCACCACAGTTCTGGAAGCTGGTTGCCGACGCGTGCCCGGCGTTCGAAGAAGCGCGCGCCTGGCTGCGAACGCAGTCTCGAAATTAGAAGATGAAGTGAAAAGCGAGTAAGTGCGAAGTGCGAAATCGGCGCCGGGTTACGGTGTCGGGAGAGTCGCCACCTGCCAGCCGCCGCCGAGTCCCTTCATCAGCAGCACGCTGGCGCTCATCCGCCGCGTCAGGATGTCGACGGCGGTGCGCTGGTTGGAGAGCGCCACGGCCTGCGCGACGGTCACCTCGAGGTAGCTGGCCAGCCCGCCGCGATAGCGGTTCGTGGCCTGCGTGAGCGAGCGTTCCGCCGCGTCCACCGCGCGCCGCTGCACCGCGGCTTCCTCGTCGAGAATCCGCAGCGTCGAGAGCTGATCCTCGACCTCCCGGAACGCCGCGAGGACCGACTGGCGGTACAGCGCGCCGGCCTCGTCGTAGTTGGCACGCGCCTCGTCTACGACCGAGTGCCGTTTGCCGGCATCGAACACATTGATCAATGCCACCGGCGCGATCGTCCAGAAGCTGCTCGCCGCCGACAACCAGTTGCCGAACGAACTGCTTTCGAACCCCGCCACGCCGTTGAGCGTGATGATCGGATAGAGCGCCGCGGTGGCCACACCGACCTGCGCGTTGGCGGAGGCGACGCGGCGCTCGGCGGCCGCGATGTCCGGACGCCGTTCGAGCAGTTCCGACGGCACTCCGCTGGGGACGTCCGGCGGTGCGGTGTCGAGCGGGGTGACGGCGATCGCGAACTCGGCTGCCGGCCGGCCGACGAGGAGCGCGATCGCATGCTCGAGCTCGGCTCGTCCGACCTCCACGTCCATTGCCTGGGCCCGGGTCGTCTCGAGCTGCGTCTCGGCCAGCGCGACGTCGGCCTGGGATGCGATGCCGCCCTGAAAGCGGTTCTGGGTCAGTTCGAGCGCGCGCTCGTAGGAAGCGACCGCCGAGTCGAGCAGTTGCCGCTCGCGATCGACTCCGCGCAGCGCGAAGTAGTCGACCGCCAGCTCGGCGTGGAGGCTGAGCCGTGCGGCCTCGAGGTCCGCGGCGGTTGCCTGCGCATTCGCCCGGCTCGCGCTGACGGCGTTGTGGATGCGTCCCCAGACGTCGGCTTCGTAGGATACGTAGCCGGGCAGCAGGAAATCGCCGTAGGCATCGTGAAACGACGAGGTCGCACGGTTCGCGGATGGCCGCGCCGCGCCGATCGAAGGACCGAGGCTGACCTGCGGAAACAACTGCGACCGCGTGCCGCGCACCAGCGCGCGCGCCGCCACGAACTGGGCCTCGGCGGCCTTCAGGTTCTGGTTGGAGACGTCGATCTGCTGTTCGAGCGCATCGAGCTGCGGGTCGTCGAACAGCGTCCACCAGTCGCCGCGCAGCGTCATGTCGCCGGGCTGCGCCGGCTTCCAGTTGCCGTTTTCCTTGAACGCCGCCGGCGTCTCCACGACCGGAGCGACGTACTTGATTTTCGGGGCACACGCCGACAGCGTCACGACCAGCATCGCGAGCACCGGTCGCAGTCGCGCGGTGGATCCCTGGTTCATGGTTCGCTGGCTCCGGCGATACGCACCTGCTGGCCGGTCTCGAGCGAATCAGGTGGGTTGACGACGACCTGTTCGGTTCCGGTGAGGCCGGCGACCACCTCGAGGCTGTTGCCGTAGTCGCGGCCAAGCGTCAGCGGCTGGAGCGTGACGATGCCGCCGGCGCCGACCACCGCAGCGCGCACGCCGTCGGTGCCGAAGATCACTGCGTTCACCGGCAGCTTGAACGTCGAGGCCTCGGTCGGCAGCTTGAGGTGCACTTCCGCGTAGGACCCCGGCAGCAGCTCGCCCTTGGGGTTCTCGACGTCGATCTCCGTCAACAGCGTGCGCGACGCCACGTCGATCGACTGCGACGTACGCGCCAGCGTGCCGGTGAACGTCCGTCCGGGATATTCGCTCAGCGTCAGATCGGCCTTCATCCCCTGCACCGCCGCGCGCGAGTAGACTTCCGGCACGTTGACGAAGACGCGGAGCCGGTGCACGGCGGCGATGTGGAACAGTTCCTTGGCGTTGCTGCCTGAATCGATCAGCGCGCCGACGTCGGTGTTGCGCGCCGTGATCACGCCGTCGAACGGCGCGGTCAGCTTGCCGAAGCTGTGCAGCTGCTCGAGCCGGCGCACGTTCGCGCTCGAGGAGGTGACGCCGGTCATTCGCGCCTCGAGCGCGCCGTTGGCGTTGTCGAGATCCTGCCGCGACACCGAATCGGTCTTGATCAGATCGCGATAGCGTTCGGCGGTGGATTGCGCCAGCCGCGCGTTGGCCTCGGCGGTCGCCAGGTCGGCGCGGGCCTGCTCGAGCTGCTGATCGACTTCCGGCGTGTCGATGTCGGCCAGCACCTGGCCCGCCTTCACGCGCGCGCCGATGTCCACGTACCACTTGCGCAGGTAGCCGTTGGTCCGCGCGTAGATCGCGGCGTCGGTGAACGCCTGCATGGTGCCGGGCAGCACGATGTCCTGCTGCGGCGCGCCGCGCTCGGGTTTGATCACCGCCACGGTCGGCACCGCCAGTTCGCGGGTTTCTCTGGTCACGACCGACAGCGCCTTGGCGCGCGTCGACACGCCCCAGAAGGCGAGTCCGAGCGCCGCCACCACCAGCAGCAGGCCGCCGACGATCGGCCCACGCGTGTTCTGCTTCGACATCAGTTTGTGATCTCCGCGTGAGCCGGCGCTGCGCCCGCTTCGTGCGTCTGGCCTCGGTGAAACAACGCGAACACCGCCGGAACGAACAACAGCGTCGCGACGGTCGCGAACGCCAGGCCGCCGATCACCGCGCGTCCGAGCGGCGCGTTCTGCTCGCCGCCTTCGCCGAAGCCGAGCGCCATCGGCACCATGCCGATGATCATCGCCAGCGCCGTCATCAGCACCGGACGGAAGCGCGTGAAGCCGGCGTCGATCGCGGCGTCCACCGGCGTCGCACCGCCCGCGAGTTCGTCCTTCGCGAAACTGACCACCAGGATGCTGTTCGCGGTCGCGACGCCCATGCACATGATCGCGCCGGTCAGCGACGGCACGCTGAACGTGGTGTGCGACAGGAACAGGAACCAGACGATGCCGGCCAGCGCCGCCGGCAGCGCCGAGATGATGATGAACGGATCCAGCCACGACTGGAAATTCACGACGATCAGCAGGTAGACCAGCACGATCGCCAGCGCCAGGCCGGCCAGCAGGCCGACGAACGACGAGGTCATCGTCTCGATCTGGCCGCGGACGATGATTTGCGACCCGCGCGGCAGCTCTTTCCTGCTCGCTGCCAGGATCGGGTTGATCTCGCGCGCGACGCTGCCGAGATCGCGACCCTGAACCGCGCCGTAGATGTCGATGACCGGGGCGACGTTGTAGTGCGAGGCGACCAGCATGCCCATCTCGCGCTTGACGCTGGCCAGCGCCTGCAGCGTCTGCGAGCGGCCGGCGCCGGCGCTGGTGACCGGAATGTTGCCGAGGTCCTGCAGCGAGGCGACGCGGTACTGCGGCGTCTGCGTCGCGATGGCGTAGCTCACCCCGGTATTCGGATTCAGCCACAACGTCGGCGTCGTTTGACTGCTGCCGGAGAGCGAAATCAGCAGGTTGTTCGCGACGTCACGCTGCGTCAGCCCGAGCTGCGCCGCGCGCGTCCGGTCGACGTCGAGCTGCAGCCGCGGCTGGTTGAATTCCTGATGGACGCGCAGGTCGGCGATGCCTGGAATCTGCGCCAGCCTGCGTGGTCAGCTTGCCGGCGAACACCCGGTTGGCGGCCAGATTGCGCCCGACCACCTGGATGTCAATCGGCGCGGGCAGCCCGAAGTTCAGGATCTGGGTGACGATGTCGGCCGGCACGAACGAGAAAATCACTCCGGGAAATCGTCGCGGCAGCTCCATCCGCAGATCATGGATGTAGTCGGCGGTCGGACGGCGGCGGTCCCCGGCGAGGGCGACCATCACGTCAGCGTCACCGGGTCCGATCGGCGCCGAGGTGCTGTACGAGAGATTGAGACCCGAATAGGGGAGTCCGATGTTGTCGATGATGCCGGACAGGTCTTTCGGCGGAATCAACTCGCGCAGTACGCCTTCGACACGATCGCAGAGCGCCGCGGTCTCCTCGATGCGGGTCCCGCTCGGCGCGCGCAGGTGGAGCTTGAACTGGCCGCCGTCAACCGCCGGGAAGAAGTCCTCGCCGACCCACGGCAGCAGCGCGAACGACGCCAGGCAGCACAACAGGAAGACGCCGGCGAACACTTTGCGGTGCTCCACCACCAGCTCGAGGAACCGACGGAACTTCTCCCGCAGCTTCTCGAACTCGACCTCGAAATGCGCCTGCAGCCTGACCAGCGGGTTGCGGCTTCGTAGGTTCTCGCGTGGATCTTCCGGGTGCGGCCGCAGCAGGAACTTCGCCATCGTCGGCACCAGGGTGCGCGACAGCAGGTAGGACGCGAGCATGGCGAACACGACGGCTTCCGCCATCGGCACGAAGAGGTAACGTCCGACGCCGGTGAGGAAGAACATCGGCACGAACACGATGCAGATGCACAGCGTCGAGACGAACGCCGGAATGGCGATCTGCTGGGCGCCGTCGAGAATCGCTTCTTCGGTCGGCTTGCCTTGTGCGAGGTTGCGGTTGATGTTCTCGATCTCGACCGTCGCATCGTCCACCAGGATGCCGACGGCGAGCGCCAGCCCTCCGAGCGTCATGATGTTGATGGTCTCGCCCAGCGCGCTCAGCACGATGATCGAGATGAGGATGGACAGCGGGATCGAGACCGCGATGATCAGGGTGCTGCGCCAGCTGCCGAGGAAGACCAGAATCATCAGCGCGGTCAGGCAGGCGGCAATCAGCGCCTCGCGCAGGACGCCCTTGATCGAGGCCTCCACGAACAGCGACTGATCGAGCAGCGGCTCGTATCTTCAGAGCCGGCGGCAGACCGGCCTGGACGCGCGGCAGCAACCGCTTGATGTTGTTGATGATGTCGAGCGTCGACGCGCTGCCGACCTTCTGAATCGTCAGCAGCGCCGCGCGCGACCCGTTGACGCGGACGATGTTGGTCTGCGGCGGGAAGCCGTTGCGGACGTGCGCGACGTCGCGAATGTAGATCGTGTCGGAGCCGACGGTCTTGATCGGCAGATCGTTCAGCTCCTCGACCGTCTTCGGGCTGGCGTTCATCGCCACGTCGTACTCGGTCCCGCCGATCTTCTGCGTGCCGCCGGGCAGAATCAGGTTCTGGACGCTGATCGCGTTGACGACGTCGGACGGCGACAGGTGACGCGCCTGCAGGGCGGCCGGATCGAGATCGACCTGGATCTGCGGCTGCTTGCCGCCGTAGGGATACGGAATCTGCGCGCCCTGAACGCTCGCCAGCTGGGTGCGCAGGAAGTTCACCGCGATGTCGAACAGTTGCTGTTCCGACAGCGTGTTTCCCGACAGCGCCAGCTGCAGCACCGGCACGCGTCGACGCGTTGTACATCAGGATGAACGGCGGCTGCGTGCCCGGCGGCAGCTGTCGCAACTGGGACTGCGCCGACGCCGTCACCTGCGCGACGGCGAGATCGATCTTCGCGCCGGGCTGAAGAAAGACCTTGACGACCGCGATGCCGCGCAGCGACTGCGATTCGATGTGCTCGATGTCGTTGACCGTGGTCGTGAGACTGCGCTCGAAGATCGAGACGATCCTCGTCGACATTTCCTCGGCCGACAGGCCGCCGTAGTTCCAGACGACGGTGACGACGGGAATGTCGATGTTGGGGAAGATGTCAGTCGGCGTACGCGCGATGGTGAGCGGTCCGGCAATCAGGATGAGCAGTGCCAGCACGACGAACGTGTACGGCCGTTTGAGCGCGATTCGAACGATCCACATCGGTCAATCGATTTTGACACACGGCGGCGGTGCCCCGCGACCGGCTGATGCAACTTGTTGTCACCGTGGATCGTCGCGATGAAACACGCGGTGCACGTCGAGACCGAACGCCGGGTTGCCGCGGGTTCCGCCAATTTTGACGGGAATCAGGCTGCCGGTGCCGTTCGGTTTCTTGAACAGCGGATCGGCCATCTTGAGCAGAATCGACTTGAAGCCGGTCACGGTCTGCGAAATTCTGGCGTCCAGCAGGACCTGGCCTTTGAAGTCGAGCGTTTCGGCCTTCATGCCATACGCACCCGCCAGCTCGACCTTGGCGCCAGGCGTGGCGAAGGTGACGTCCGGAAGACGAAGCCGTCCGTCGCCGAGCACGAAGTGACCGGCGAAATCGGACACGACGCGCGCCGTCTTCGGATCGTCGGTTTTCGCGCTGGCGCGCTTGCTCAACTCGTTGATCTTGCCCTGCACGTCGTAACTGGTGAATTCCGCCTTGGCGATCGAGAACTGGCCCTTCAGGCGCAGCCGATCGACGACATCGTTGTGTCCCGGCGGCAGCACGAAGGAGGTGGTCAGCGTCAACGCGCCAGTGATCGGCGGTTTGTCCGCTTTCACCGCCATCGTCATGATGTCCTCGATGCGCGACTGCGTCAGCGCGACGTCCAGCGTTACCGTGCGCCCTTCGTTCTTCTTCGGTGAATCGAGCACTGCGCCCGAGGCATGCAGGTACGAGTTCAGGAACCAGCCGTCGATCGATTCGAGGCGGGTGTCGCCGTTGGTGCCGTCGATGAGCGCCTGGTATACGACCCACAGCGGGAACGGATGGCCGGCCACCTGCAGCGAGAAGTCGGGTGTGTTACTGGTGCCGTTCGCCCGGATTTCGGCGAGCGTGCCGTCGAAGTAACCATCGGACGACAAGGTGCCGTTGATCCCGTTGAAGACGCCGAGATCGGCTTTCGCGAAATTGAAGACGCCACTGAGCGGCGTGGTGCCCGGCTCCTCGCGATGCCATGGTCCGAAGTGGCCGTCGACGTCGATTTCGCCAGGAGGCACGCCGTTGGTGAGCGTCGCCTGGAATGGCCAGGAGGTGACGTCGCCGAGGTCGAACATCTGCAGGTGATGAATGGCCCAGACCTTTGGCGTTTTGTCGGCCTCGAGTGGGATGATGGCCAGACGCGCATCGTCGGCGTCCAACCGATCGATGACCACGCCCTTGTCGTTTAGCGGATCGCGGCGCGCGTCGGCCGGCGCCGGAGGCGCGTCATCCGGGTTCGCGGTTCCCTTCGCGCTCGCCTCGGCCTTTTGCCGATCGCGCGCTTCGCTTGGCGGGATATTGATCTCGAGTCCATCGAGCTGCACATGCGATACGTGCTTCCGCATCAAGCCGGCCACGCTGGCGTCCACGTGGAACGATTTGATTGCGATGAGCGGCGGATAGTTCGCGATAGCGGGGCCGCGGCGTCGAATTCGAAGGTCCGCGCCCTCGGCGCGCAGGCCGGGGAACACACGGATGTGCAGGTCGCCCAGTTCGACGTCGCTGTCGAGTCGCTCGGACAAGGCGGCGACGATGCGGTGGCGCAGGACGTCGGAGGAGAGCGGCACCGCGGCAACGAACATCATGGAGAGGATCACGAGCAGCGTGATGCTCCCGACCGTTGCCCAGAACCACGGGCGCTTGATCAGCGGGCGCTTGCCGCGATATTGAGCCGGCTCAGGTGACATCACGACACTCTTCCTCACTCCACCGCTGCAGCACGACTTGTGCCACCTGAGCCGGCGGGTGTCGCCTTAACGGCAGCCGGGGTGTTTGCAGTCGCACATCAGTTCGGTCTGGTCGCCAGCCTCTTTACAGTGCTCGCTGCAGAACTTCCCGAACTGGCCGCCGTCGGCGACCGAGCAGCGGCACTGGGGATGAGCGCACTTCTTTACTTCGGACATGAGAGCCTCCGCTTCGGCAACCGCAAGAATCGCGCCGGTGGTCTAATAGACACATGACGTTGACCGGTTCGATCGCACCGCTCGCGGCAGCGGCGGCACTGACCGCCGCCATCACCGTCCAATCTCCGCCATCTCAGATACCGCTGATCGACGAGACCGCGATCTCGAAAGTCTCCGAACATGTGCACGTGATTTCCGATCGCAATGTCGGTCTGGTGCCAAACGTTGGCATCATCGTCGGCCAGAAGGGCACACTGGTAGTCGATACAGGGCTCGGTCCCCGAAACGGCGAGACGGTGCTGCACGCGACGAGGGCGCTGAGCGCGACGCCGGACCTTTTCGTGGTCGCGACGCACTTCCACCCGGAACATGCGCTCGGCGAGTCAGCGTTCCCGGCGACCGCAAGAATCATCCGCGCACGGACGCAGCAACAGGACATCGATGAATTCGGGCTGGAACTTGCGAAGACCTTTGCGAGCCGATCGCCGGCGACCGCCGAGCTGCTGAAGGACGCGCACTTCCGCGCCGCCGACATCGTTTTCGATCGCGAGTACCGCCTCGATCTGGGCGGCGTGACGGTCCGGTTACTCGCGCTCGGGCCTACGCATACGCGCGGCGATACGATTGTCTGGGTCGAAGGGGACCGCGTACTGTTTGCCGGCGATGTGGTGATGAACCACGCGTTCGTCGCCTTCGCCAGTCCGTATTCGAGCGTCAAGGCGTGGCTCGCTGACTTCGATCAGCTCTCCGCACTCGGCGCCAAGGTGCTGGTTCCGAGTCACGGCCTCGTTGGAGACGCCACGCTCATCGACGCGCAACGGACGATGATGAAGGCGATTCAGGCGCGCGCGATCGAACTGAAGCGGGCAGGAAAGTCGGCGGACGAGACCGCCTCGGCGGTGCAGGCGGAATTCCAGGCCGCTCATCCGGACTGGACGGCGCCGGCGCGTGTGGCGCTGATCGCGAAAACGGCTTACACCGAGGCACCGTAAAAGACTCGAGGTCCGCCTGAAGGCGGACACTACAACCGTAGTGGCCGGCGACCCCGTAGTGGCCGGCGACCCCGTAGTGGCCGGCTTTAGCCGGCCGTGTCAGCGTCAGCGTCGCAGTTTGTCGATCTTGTTGTCGCGGTCCGATGTCAGGCGTTCGCGCTCGCGCCGATAGTTCTGGTCCACCGCCTCGCGTTCGGCCGGATCCACGATGGTGAGCAGCTTCGACTGGTGCATCACTTCGAGCTCGGCGATCTTCGCGCCGTAGAAGCTGCGTGCCTCGGCAATCGCCGCCTTCTGCTCGTCGGTGAGCGTCCGCGCTTCGATGCCTGCCTCCGCATCTTTCTTGCGCAGCCGCTCCATCGCCAGCTCGAACGACGTCTTGGGCGTTCCCTCGTCAGCCATGGGCCATATTAATGCGTCATGCCGTACATCAGATAGTTGACGCCGAGCTTGTACGCTTCGTTGGTCTGATCCACGGAACGCAATCCGCGACCCGACCACTCCCAGAACTGCGAGATGTCAGTGTTGTAGTTCACGACCATGACCAGGCGTTTGTTCGGGTCGTTGTCTTCGTAGACCGCCCGAAACACCGGTCGGCCGGCGTTGTAGGCCTGCGGAAAATTGTCGAGCGTCTCGATTTCGAAGAACGAATGGAAGATGGGATCCGACGGCTTCATCTCGAAGAAGCGGACGCCGGGCAGGACCCGCTGCATGTTGTTGGCGAACGGCTCCCAGCCGCCGGTGCCGTCGTTGGTCCATTGTTCGGTCTTGAAGTCGTCGACGATGACGAAGCCGCCCTTTTTGATATAGGCGCGAAGCGTCGCGGCCTGGGTATCGGTCAACGTCCACCAGCCGACTTCGATGATGTAGATCAGCGGGTACTTGAAGATGTCCGGGTCGTCGAGCGCGAGGACGTTGACGTCCTCGGTGCGCGCGTCGAGGAAGCTGAGGTCGTTCATGATCCGCATCAGGTTCTCTTCGGCGAGCGGGTAGCCGTGAACCCAGGACGGCCGGTTGCGAGACCAGTAGCCGCCGGGCGCGGTCTGGTACGACACACGCACGAAGGTGAACTGGCCGTCGTAGGCGACGTTGTGAATCGGCGGGATGCGGCCGGATCCGCCGCCGAAGCCGCCGAACTGGCGCTGCGCAAATGCCGCCACCGTCACCAGCGAGATCACGCCGACGACCATCGGGATTCGCCACCGGCCCGCCACTCTCTTCATCCTACGCCTTCGAGCGCTCGCAGCCGTCCGATCAATCCGCGATGCGCGGCACCTGCAGCTGCCCGTTACGCACCCACACGGTCGAGCCGACGCTCACGGTCAGGTCGGTGAAGAAATTCCACCGCACGTAGCCGCTCCCGCCGCCAATCGCGCCGCCGAGCTCGCTGTTGTCGCCGAGCGACAACCGCACCACGCCGGCGCCGTAACCGTAGTACGGAATCCACGGCATCCGCTCGGGCACCGCAAGCAGCGGGTTGAAGCCGACCCCAATTTCGCGAAACGCACGGCCGGCCTCGCCGGCCTTCTGCATCTCGGATTCGACGGCGTCGCGACCACTGGTGGCCCGGACGTCGACCACACGACCACGCGCGAAGCGCAGGGTGAGTCCTTCGACAGGCCGGCCGTCCCACTGCGACGGTGGAAACGCGATGACCCCCTCCACCGAATCCTCGAGTGGTGCGATGCGCACGACTCCGGCCGGCAGTTCGACTTCGTGATCGACCAGCACCTGACCCTGGGCGGTACGGGCCGCCGACGCGTTTCCGTCCTGCAGGTTTGCCGGCCGATTGCCCGCGCGGAATTTCAAGTCGGTACCGCCCGGCGACGTGATGCGCACCTCGCCGGTCTTGATCGCGTCCGCGAATCGGCGTTCGACATCGGCCAGCGATTGGTAGTCCGTCTCGAGCAGCGCGCGCTGGTAGAGCGCGTCCATCGCCCACCGCGCCGGCAGCGGCTGGCCGGCAATCGGATACGCGCTGCCGTTCTCGACCCAATGGAAATGGATCGTCCGCCGGCCACGATGCTCGGTCAGGTCGTCCTTCAGCCAGTCCTGCATCGCGAGGTAGGCCGGATGCGACGTCGTGGCGCCCGGCATCATGATCGCCGCGTCCACGTCGCGAAACATCGCCTTGTAGTACGCCCGCGACTCGCGCGCGCCTTTCTGGAGCACGGCCGGATCGAACGCCAGCGGCACCGGCTCGCGCAGGACCTCGATGACGCCGAGATCGATGCCGCCGGCCCGCATCACCTCGTAGCGCAGGTAGGGCAGCAGATCCTCGAACACGCCGGGGTGCGCGATCGCCATCACGCGCTCGCCCGGTTTCAGCGCCAGCTGGCCGACCAGGCGTTCGGCGATGGCGGAGTAGTCCCAGGTCAGGCGCGGCTGCGCCCGCGTCGTGACCGTCATCGCGATGCCGGCCGCGACCAGGGCGAGCGCGGTGCGGTAGCGGTTCATGAGCGTCATTATCGCGCAGAACCTCGGCGCGGCGCCGCCCGACGGAGCGTGGTACCGTAGCGTGTGCCACTGGTTTCGCTCGACGCTGTCTCCATTGCCTACGGTCACCTGCCGCTCCTCGACCGCGCGTCGCTGCTGATCGATCCGCGCGAGCGCGTCTCGGTGATCGGCCGCAACGGGACCGGCAAGTCCACCCTCCTTCGCATACTCAGTGGCGAACTCGAGCCGGACGAAGGCACGGTCTGGCGGCAGCCGGGCCTGCGTGTCGCGCGGCTGGAACAGGACGTGCCGCTGTCGGCCAACCGCTCGGTGTTCGAAGTGGTGGCCGAAGGGCATACCCATCACCTCGAAGCAGACGAGGAGTGGCTGCGCGAACATCACGTCGATTTGGTGCTGTCGCGCCTGGACCTGCCGCCCGACGCGATCGTCGACACGCTCTCTGGCGGCTGGCGCCGCCGGGTCCTGCTGGCGCGGGCGCTCGTCGGCCAGCCGGACCTGCTGCTGCTCGACGAGCCGACCAATCACCTCGACATCGAGGCGATCCGGTGGCTCGAGGATTTTCTCGCCGAGTACGACGGCGCCGTGATGTTCGTGACCCACGACCGCGCCTTTCTGCAGCGCCTCGCAACCCGCATCGTCGAACTGGATCGCGGTCGCGTCACGTCCTGGCCGGGCAACTACCCGACCTATCTGCGCCGCAAGGAAGAGGCGCTGGCCAACGACGCGGTGCAGGCGGAGAAGTTCGACAAGAAGCTTGCCGAAGAGGAGGCGTGGCTGCGCCAGGGCATCAAGGCGCGGCGGACGCGCAACGAAGGGCGCGTCAAGGCGCTTCTGGCGATGCGCGAGGAGCGGGCGCAGCGACGCGAGCAGACTCGGCAACGTTCGCCTGCAGGCCGAACAGGCCGAGCAGTCGGGCAAGATGGTGATTGAAGCCAAACACGTCTCGAAATCGTACGACGGCGAAAGCCGTCGTCTCGGATTTTTCAGCGCGTGTTCTGCGCGGCGATCGCATCGGTCTCATCGGTCCGAACGGCGCCGGCAAGACCACGCTGCTGCGGATGCTGCTCGGCGACTTGCCGCCCGACGCCGGCGAGATTCGGCTCGGCGCCAACGTGCAGATCGCCTATTTCGATCAGCAGCGCGAGCAGCTCGATCCCGAGCGCACCGTGTTCGACACGGTCGGCGAGGGCAACGATACGGTGACGGCGAACGGTCGCACCCGTCATGTCAACGCCTACCTGCGCGACTTCCTGTTTTCCAGCGAGCGCGCACGCTCGCCGGTGAAGGCGCTGTCGGGCGGCGAACGCAACCGCCTGCTGCTGGCGCGGCTGTTCACCCGCCCGGCCAACCTGCTCGTCCTCGACGAACCGACCAACGATCTCGACATCGAGACGCTCGAACTGCTCGAGGAGGAGCTGGTCGAATGGCCTGGCACGCTGCTGCTCGTCAGCCACGACCGCGCCTTCCTCGATAACGTCGTCACCAGCACGTTCGTGTTCGAGGGCGATGGCCGCGTCAACGAATACGTCGGCGGGTACGAGGATTGGGTCCGCCAGCGGACGGCGCACGAGAAGAGTCAGAGGGCAGGCGCGAAAGGCGAGAAGCGGGCGCCGGCCGTCTCGGACGATGCCCGCGCCTCGGGCTCGAGCAAGCTGGCCAAGGCGCAAACGACCGTGAAGAAGCTGTCGTACAAGGAGCAGCGGGAACTCGACGGACTGCCGGCTCGTATCGAAACGCTCGAAACCGAGCAGCGCGCGCTCGCCGCCCGAATCGCGGCGCCGGAATTCTACAAAGAGCCCGGCGCGGCGATTGCCGAAGCGCTGGCACGCGTCGACACGCTCGCGAACGAGCTGGCGGTTGTCTACGATCGGTGGCACGCGCTCGAGGCGCGGGTTCAATGAATGACGCCGCTGTGCTGATCGGCGCAGGCCTGGCAGACCCCGGCGTCGTGCAGCCATTCCGGTGCGGTGCGGCGCCCGCAGTAGACGCAGGTCTGAAAGTGCGAAAAGCGGGCGTCGCGCGCGCCCTTGATCAGCGCGCCGAGCGCGTTCCACAACGCGCTCTCGGGCAGGCGCCGCCATTTGAGCACGCCGACTCGTCGCGGCTTCGCGGCAAATGTGAACGGTGTTTCCCAGACGCCGGAGAACTCCGACACGATGACGCTCGTGTCCGTCAGTAAGGCGACCACCTCGGCCGGGTCGCCGCCGATGAATTGAATCGAGCCGTCCTCCTGTTCCTGTCGATCGACCGGGGCGTGCAGGTTCGAACTGAGAAACGCGATCAGCTGCTCGTAACGTTCGGGCGCATTCATGAGTACACCCATTATGGCCCGGCTCGGATATGGCGGACGCCTGCCCCACGCGTCCGGCCGCTGCCCCACACCTTGACCTATCGACAGGCCGGGTGCTGGCAATCGCAGCGCAGTTCGATGGTTTGTCCCTTTTCCTTGCAGTGCTCGCTGCAGAATTTCCCGTGCGGGCCGCCCTTCGCGACTGTGCACGAGCAGGCGGGGTGAGCACACTTGGCGGTGTCTGCCATCGCGGTCCTCCGGCCGCATTCTACGCTCAGGCCGGGGATTGCGGTAGGGTCGGCGTTCCCCCCTGGATGAGCACGCATCGCCCGCTACCGAACAGCCCAACCCTCAGATCGCACGCGCTGGTGATACGCGTCGCTGATGCGCTGGGTGATCGGCCCCACGCCGCCGCTCCCGATCGTGCGGCCGTCCACCGATCCCACCGGCACGACTTCGGCGCCGGTCCCGCAGATGAAGACTTCGCGCGCCGTCCAGACGTCGAACAGGGTCACCGGTTTTTCTTCGATGGCGAGGTCGAGGCCGCTGGCGAGCTCGATGATGGTCTCGCGGGTGACGCCCTTGAGGTTGGTGGCCGTCGGCGGCGTCGCCAGGCCCCGCTCGGTGACGATGAACACGTTGTCGACCGATGCTTCGGAGACGAAGCCGTGCACGTCGAGCATCAGCGCCTCGTCGGCGCCGCGATCGTTCGCCTCGATCTTCGCGAGCACGTTGTTCAGGTAATTCAGTGACTTGATCGACGGGCTGGTCGTGTCCGGCGAGTTGCGGCGGAAGCTCGAGGTCACCACGCGGATTGCCGCCGGCGCGTCCCCGTACATCTGCATCGTCTTGCGCGCAATCACAATCACTTCGGGACGCGGGCACTTGCGCGGGTCGATCCCGAGGTCGCCCGGGCCTCGCGTGATCACCAGGCGGATGTAGCCGTCGTCGATGTCGTTGCGCCGGCAGGTCTCGACCACGATGTCGCAGAGATCGCGGCGGCTGTGCGGAACATCGAGGCGAACCGCCTTGGCCGAATCGAACAGCCGATCGATGTGGCGTTCGAGCTTGAAGACGCGCCCGCGGTAGGCGCGGATGCCCTCGAAGATGCCGTCGCCATACAGCAGGCCGTGGTCGAAGACGCTGACCGTCGCTTCGCCGGCCGGCCGGAAGCGGCCGCTGACGTAAATCACGCCCTCGTCGAGTCCGGCGCGCGCCGGGGCATCAGTTACACTTGGACTGGTTTCTGTTGTCATGGTGAAAGCAATCATGCCCAAGGCGCGACCCGTCCAAGCGGACCAATCCGTGAATGGCTTGTTTACGGCGCTGCGAACCGATCCGCGCGCGATTGCGCGGACGCGACCACTGTTCCGCCGCCTGGTGACGCTCATCGAGGCCGGGATCGTGCGCGGCGACCTGGCGCCGCGGTTTCGGCTGCCGCCCGAGCGTGAGTTGGCGGCGGCGATGCGCATCAGCCGGGCGACCGTGGTCAGCGCCTACCGCGAGCTCGAGGCGCGCGGTCTGGTCCGCGGCTACGTCGGTCGCGGGACGTTCGTGTCGGCGCGGCCGGACACCGCCAGCGCGCCGTTCGCGTGGCGAGGCAAGATCGCCGCGGCGGCGCTGCAGGCGACCGACACGACGCTGCGGGATCTGGTCCGCGCCGCCGCCGACCCCGCGCTGACCTCGCTCGCTGCCGGCGTGCCGGCGCTCGAGTGTTTTCCCGCCGAGGCCTTCCAGCGGGCGATGAACACGGTGCTGACAAAGCAAGCGGATGCGGCGTGGCGGCACGGTCCGACCGAAGGGCTGCCGCGTTTTCGCGCCGCCCTGGCGACCCGATTTGGCGGCGATCCCGAACACATCCTGGTGCTGGCGGGCGCGCAGCAGGGCCTCGACCTGCTGGCGCGCTGCCTCGTCGATCCGGGTGACGCCGTCGTGATCGATCGGCCCGGCTACCTCGGGGCGATTCAGACATTCCGCGCCGCCGGGGCGCGGCTGGTCGGATGGGACATCGCCCGCGGGGACGTGGACGAACTGGAAGAGCTGTTCCTGCGCTACCGACCCAAGCTGATTTACACCAACCCGACGCACCAGAACCCGACCGGTGTCACGATGTCGATCCGGCTGCGGCGCGAACTGCTCGAACTGGCGGTCCGCTATCGCGTGCCGGTCGTCGAAGACGATACCTATCGCGAGCTCTCGTTCACCACGCCCTCGCCGCCGTCGCTCTTCACCCTCGACGAATCGCACGCGGTCGTCATCCGCATCAACAGTTTTTCGAAGATGCTGGCGCCCGGTCTGCGACTGGGCTGGATCAGCGCCGTCAGGCCGATTGTCGATCAGCTCGCGATGTTGAAGCAGCAGTGCGACCCTCACACGCAGAACCTGTCGCAGTTGGTGGTGTCAGAGCTGCTCGAGCATGGGGTATTCGATCGGCACCTCGTCACCCTCAGGACCGAGCATCGCCGGCGGCGCGACGCGATGGTGCAGGCGCTTCGTCAGCACGCGCCGGCCACAGCCCTTCGATTCGCCATCCCCGACGGTGGGATGTATCTGTGGTGCCAGCTCGACGCATCGGTCCGCGGCCGGTCCGTGCAGGACCATGCGCTCGCCGAATCGGTGATGATTCTGACCGGCGAACCGTTCTACGTGGACCAGGGCGGCAGCGACCGGTTGCGCCTGTGTTACACCGCCGCGCCCGTCGCCAGCGCCGACCGCGTCGCTCGAACGCTCGCACGCAGCCTGCGGGCGGCGGCGAGCGAGAGCCGCGAGTCGCCGGCCGCGGTCCGGCTGGTCTAGTGTCCGCTACAATTGCCGGATGCGAGTCATCAACCGGACTGCGATCTCGATCACCGGCGATCAGCCGTTCGTCGACTGGATGCGTCAGGTCGACGCTGATTTCAACAAGGGCGCGATTACCGTGTCGCGCGCCAAGGCCTACGGTTCGGCATTCCTGCTGCCGGAGTTCGAGCTGGAGGAAGACGTCCAGGAATGGGTCGAAGAAAACGCCGCGTGGCTGTTCGAGTTCCAGCTCTCGGCCTGGACCGAGAACGAAACGGCATGGCCCGTGACCCGCGACCTGGCCACGTTCCGGCAGTGGTTCCGGGTCGACATCCACAGCATCGTCGTCGACATGGCCGACGATGACATCGAAGGCGAGGAACTCTGATGCTGCTGCACCTGGTGTGTTTCAAGTACAAGGCAGACACCGATAGCGCGACGCGCGCCGATCATCGCCAGCGTCTGGCTGCGCTGAAAAGCTTAGACGTGCTCGTGGACCTGAAAGTTGGCGAGGATGTCGTGCGGTCGCCGCGATCGTACGACACCGGCCTCAGCGTGACGTTTCGCGATCGCGCCGCGCTCGACGCGTATCAGCAACACGAACGTCACGTGCCGGTCGCGCAGTTCGGTGTTGGGATTTGTGAACACATCGTCGCGGTCGATTTCGAGATTTAAGAGCGTCCGTTCTTCGCGAATTCGGACATCAAACTTTCCGCGTCAGCGTCCGTCTATCTCAGACAAGATGCTGATGACCACGAGCCTTGTCGCAGCGCTGATCGCGTCCACGTCACTCCTTCCCGCCGGCGTCACCGAATCGCCGGCCACCTTCTCTGCCCCGCCGATCATCGTCACCGTCACGGCGACCGGCGTGTCGCCATCGCTGCTTCACAACGTCTTCGAGGAAGCGGATGCGGTGTGGAAGGCCAGCGGTATCAGTTTCGTGTGGCGCATCGCCGATGGCGACCGGCGGCCGTGTCAGGCTGTTGGTCCGCCGCCATTGCCGCAGTCACTTCGGGTCACCTTCGGCGACGCGCCGGGCGCGGCCCGGGACGGCCAGCTGCCGCTCGGCTGGATCGTGTTCGACGATGTGACGACGCCCGAACAGGAGATCTACGTGTCGTACGGCAACGCGATGCGTTTCCTGAAGAGCGCGCGCGGTGTCGTCGGACTGCTGGACCAGATGACGCAGGTCCAGAAGGAAACGCTGCTCGGCCGCGCCATGGGGCGGGCGCTCGCGCACGAACTCGGTCACTACCTGCTGGCGTCCAAGATCCACACGTCGAAGGGCCTGATGAAGGCAACCAGGA
Source organism: uncultured Acidobacteriota bacterium (assembly GCA_963711765.1). Lineage (GTDB taxonomy): Bacteria > Acidobacteriota > Vicinamibacteria > Vicinamibacterales > CAVVIG01 > CAVQFC01. The sequence goes on from CAVQFC010000004.1 coordinate 569,855, forward strand.
CGGCGTTCGAGTTCTTTACGCCGGAGCGAAGCGGCTTCGCCATCGAGGCTGGTCAGACGCAGGTGCTGGTGGCACGACTGAAGAACGACAACCGCGCAAGCAATCAATAATCGGTAGTCGTGAGTCGTGAGCCGGCAGTCGTGAGCCCTCGGCGGCTTTCAGCCGGCTGGCGCGTCCGGGCGTCGGCCGGCTTGTGCGTCTTTAGATCCTTCGATCCTCAACCAAATCCTCAAATCCAAAGCTCCTCACCTCCTTAGATCTATCAAGTCTGCTACCATCCCTCTCACCCGTTCCATCTCGCGAGAGGCCTGATATGTTCAAGAGATCCATCGCCATGGCGGCGCTGACCGCAGCGCTCGCGGTTGCCGTGCCGCAGGCGCAAAACCGGCCGGCGGCGCAGAAAATCACGACGCCGAAAGAGCAGTTCGGCCACGACGTCGGCGACGACTACTGGCTGGCGAACTACACGCAATACGTCGAGTACCTGCAGCAAGCTCGATAAGGAGTCCGATCGCCTTACCGTCGTGGACATCGGCAAGACCGAAGAAGGGCGCCCGGAGTTGACGGCGATCATCACGTCGCCGGAGAACCACAGGAAGCTCGCCGCAGATCAAAGAGACCAATCGCAAGCTCGCGCTGGCCGACGGCATCACCGAGGAACAGGCGCACCAGCTGGCGCAGAGACGGCAAGACCGTGGTCTGGATCGACGGCGGCCTGCACGCAACCGAGGTGGTGGGCACGCAGCAGCTGATCGAGACCGGTCTACCGCCTGACCACCCGGACCGATCCGGAGACGCTGCGCATCCTGAACGACACGGTGATTCTCTGCACGCTGGTCAACCCGGACGGCATGGAGCTGGTCTCGGATTGGTACATGCGCGAGCCGGACGAGAAGAGACGTTCGACCAACGGCATCCCGCGGCTCTACGAGAAATACGTCGGGCACGACGACAACCGCGACTTCTACATGATGAACATGTCGGAGAGCGTCAACGCGAACAGGATGATGTATCGCGAGTGGTATCCGGCGATCATGTACAACCATCACCAGACCGGCCCGGCCGGCGCGGTGCTGTTCGCGCCGCCGTTCCGCGATCCCTTCAACTACAACTTCGATCCGCTGGTGGTGCTCGGCATCGACATGGTCGGCTCGGCGATTCACACCCGGCTGGCGGTCGAGAACAAACCCGGCGCGGTGATGCGCAGCGGCGCGCCCTACTCGACCTGGTTCAACGGCGGCATCCGCACGATGTCGTACTTCCACAATCAGATCGGCATCCTCACCGAGATCATCGGCAACCCGACGCCGGTCGAGATCCCGTTCGTGCTCGACATGCAGCTGCCGCGCGCCGACGTGCCCAACCCGATCGCGCCGCAGACATGGCACTTCCGGCAGTCGATCGAGTACGAGATGACGAACAACTACGCGATTCTCGATCTCGCGTCGAAGCGTCACGAGGACTTCCTGTTCAACATGTACAAGATGGCGAAGAACGCCATCGACAAGGGCAATCGCGACAACTGGACGATTCACCCCAAGCGCATCGATGGCGGCCCGCGAGGCGATTGAAGCCGCGGCAGCGGGCGCCAGCCGTGGCGGCGCCGACATCGGCCCGCGCGGCGGTCGCGGCGGCGGCCGGCGGCGGCGCGCGGCGGCGCGCCGGTCGCCGATCTACAACACGGTGCTGCACGATCCGAAGCTGCGCGATCCGCGCGGCTTCATCGTCCCGTCGGACCAGCCCGATTTCCTGACCGCGACCAAGTTCGTCAACATCCTGATCAAAGGCGGCGTCGTCGTCCAACGCGCGACGACGGCGTTCACGGTCGCCGGCAAGGAGTATCCGGCGCGGGATCCTACGTCGTGAAGGCGGCGCAGCCGTTCCGCGCGCACGTGATGGACATGTTCGAGCCGCAGGATCATCCGGACGACATTCCGTACCCGGGCGGGCCGCCGCGTCCGCCCTACGACGTGACCGGCTACAACATCGCGTATTCGATGGGCATCAAGTTCGACCGCATTCTCGACGGGTTCGACGGCCCGTGCGAGAAGATTGCCGATCTCGCGCCGCTGCCGGCCGGGCAGATCGCACCGGCGCCGAGCGCCACCGGCGGCTACCTGCTCAGCCACCAGGTCAACGACGCGTTCGTCGCGGTCAACCGGCTGCTCAAGGCGAACGAAGAGGTCTACTGGCTGAAGTCGCCGTGGACTGTTGGCGGCAAGACCTATCCGGTCGGCGCGATGTACATCCCGGCGAAGCCGACCACCTTGCCGATTCTGCAGAAGCTGACGGCGGACAAAGGACTGAACTTCGGCGCCGTGGACGCGCGGCCGACGCGACGTCGATGAAGCTGAAGCCGGTGCGCATCGGCCTCTGGGATCAGTACGGCGGATCGATGCCGTCGGGCTGGACGCGCTGGCTGTTCGAGCAGTACGAATTCCCGTTCGAGGTGGTCTACCCGCAGACGCTCGACGCGGGCAATCTCAACGCGAAGTTCGACGTGCTGATGTTTCGTCGACGGCGGGATTCCCGGCGGCGAGACGGCCGCGGTGGCGGCGGCTTTGGCGGCCAGCCTGCCGCCGACAGCATTCCCGCCGAGTTCCGCGAATCGCCTCGGCCGCGTCTCCGTCGCGACGACGGTGCCGCAGCTGAAGAAGTTCGTGCGAGAACGGCGGCACGATCGTGACCATCGGATCGTCCACCGCGCTCGGCTATCAGCTCGGCCTGCCGATTCGCGACGCGCTGGTCGAGCGCGTCAGCCGGCGGCGTCGAGCGGTCGCTGCCGCGCGAGAAGTTCTTCATCCCCGGTTCGATCCTCGAGGCCCGCATCGACAACACGAAGCCGCTCGCGTACGGGCATGGACGACCACGCCTACGTGTTCTACGACGAGAGTCCGGCGTTCCGGCTGCGTGCCGGACGCGGAGCTGAAGGGCGTCAAGCCGATCGCCTGGTACGACGGTGCCGACGCCGCTGCGCAGCGGCTGGGCGTGGGGCCAGCAGTATCTCGATCAGGCCGTGTCGATCATCGAAGCACCTGTCGGCAAGGGCCATGTCGTGTTGTTCGGCAACGAGGTGAACTGGCGCGGATCAGCCGCACGGCACGTTCAAGCTGCTGTTCAACGGCATCTACTACGGCTCGGCGTCGGCGGCGGCCGCAGGCTCGCGGACTACCGATCGGCCCTGAGTCCGACCAGGCAACGCGGACGCAAGTCGCTTGCGTCCGCGTATGCTTTTACGTCACAAAAAGCGGCCCTCTGTTTGCACGACCCGGGCTGTTATGGCTAGCACGCTCAATACGCAACGTCTCTGGACCTCGAGCGACGGCACCCAGTGCCTGATGATCGAACGTGAAGACGCCCCACGCTTCGAAATCTGTGTCGTTCAAGGTGATAACGTCCTTCGACACGACCGCCTGTACGCCCGCGCGAGCGCTCAGGTGCTCGCGGAAACCTGGCGGTTCACGCTCGCAGCGGCCACACCAGCGCTTGGCGTTTGACAAAATCAGGCACCGAAACTGACAAAAAATGGCGCCGTGGCCGCTAGGGCCTGGGCACCAGTTCCGGCGACGGAATGAAGTTGTACAGGTGCCGCCCGACGATTTCCTGAATCACCACGTCTGGATGCTCTTTGGTCACGACGTCGGCGTCGAAGTCGTTCTGCCACAGATAGACCGCGCGGCTGAAATGCTCCGAGAGAAACGGCACCAGCCGTGAGACGAACGAGTCCCGGAAGATCACCGCGCGCGGCAGCGACGGGTCATCGATCTCCGTCACGATTCGGCCCTCCTCGTCGGTCGGCGCGGCGCCGGCCGGTTCGAGCGACCCGCGCCCGGCGCGGCCGCTTCGGGATCAGCATCAGGTCGGTCTCGCGCAGCACACGCGTCAGCCCCATCATGCCGGCGAGATCCAGGCCTTCGATGTCACGCTCGGCCGACTCGAAATCGTCGCGCGTCCACGCCGGCGGCGTCGCCGGGACGCGCGCGCGCACCGCGTCGATGATCTGCTGATAGGCGAGCAGCGCGCCGCGGTCGTTCCAGTGCGTGTCGGTCTGCTGATAGAGGCGCTCGCGCGCCTTGCCGTCGAACAGCGCCGGGCGCAGGTCGACGGCGATGCCCGGTATCCTGCAGCGCCGGTGAACAGCTGATCGGTCCGCGACAGGTCGCCGACCTTCGCGATCGTCGTCGGCATCTCTTCCGCGTAGATCACGTGCTTGTCGGGCGCGACCGTGAAGACGTAACGCGATGCCGCGCGCGTCGAGCCAGTCGCGCGCGCGCAGCGACCGCCGCGCGCCAGTTGGCGATCGCCGCATCGCGTCATCGGCTCGACCTCGGCATAGTCCTCGACCGACTTGTCGTCACCGTAGAAGAACCAGCCGCCGTCTCCCTTGACCACCGCCGCGGACGGCGAGACGCCGAGGCCGAACAGCCGGCTCTCGCCGTACCAGCGGACGAGCGTCGAGCGGAAACCGAAGTGATCGTCGAACCAGGCGCTGACGCCAGGACCGAAGGCGGCGATCGACCTGCCACGAACCAGTCGAGCTGCGGAAACGCCGCCAGTTCGCGATTCTCGCCGCCCGGATCCGCGCCGTCACGCCCGGCGAGGTTCGCGGCCAGCGGCAGCGAAATCGTGACGACGAACAGGGCGACGAGGAGTGCGCTTCATCAGAATCGGAAATAGATGAACGGGTTATAGGTGCGCGCCGCCACCTGCAGGATCGACGCGAACGAGCAAGCGCGATCAGCGCCGTCGTGCTCACGAGCTGAAGCCGCCACGAGCCATCCGGTCGATCGGCGGTCGACCAATGCGCCCGCAGCGCCGGCACCCACGGCGTCGATCCGATCGCGCCGGCGATGAGCGCGAGCCACAGTTCCGGCGTCAGGTACCAGCCGACGGTGTACGGCGTCGGCGCCGCGACGGTGAGCCCGGCCATCGCCTTCAGGAACGCGATCGCGGCCGGGAGCGTGTCGGCGCGGAAGAACACCCAGCCGATCATGACGACCAGCATCGTGTAGACGTGCGGCCAGATCGGCCAATCGAGCACGCCGGGCATCGCTCGCGTTCGATCGCGCCACCGGCCGCTCGCGCGGTCGGCGACTGTCGGTGCTGCGAAATCAATCGCTCGATGACCAGGAACAGCGCCGTGCCACAGGCCCCAGATCGACGAAGTTCCAGCTCGCGCCGTGCCAGAGGCCGCACAGGAAAAAGATCGTCACCAGGTTGACGTAGCGTGCGCGCCGGACTGACGCGGTTGCCGCCGAGCGGGACGTAGAGGTAGTCGCGGAACCAGGTCGACAGCGAGATGTGCCAGCGCCGCCAGAACTCCTGAACGCTGTCGGCGACGTACGGCCAGCGGAAATTCTCCGGAAAGCGGAAGCCGAACATCCGGCCGAGGCCGATCGCCATGTCCGAGTAGCCGGAGAAGTCGAAGTAAATCTGCAGCGTGTAGCAGACGATGCCGAGCCAGGCGTGCGCCGGCGACAGCTCGGCGAGCGGCATTGCGAAGATCTGGTCGGCCGGGCCGGCGACGATGTTGGCGATCAGCACTTTCTTGGCGAGCCCGATGATGAAGCGGCGGACGCCGTAGGCGAAGTCGTCGAGCGTCACGATCCGCCGCGCGAGCTGATCGGCGATGTCGCGGTAGCGGATGATCGGGCCGGCGATCAGCTGCGGAAACAGCAGCAGGTACAGCGCCGCGTGCACCGGGCTCTTCTGCGCGGTGGCGTCACGGCGGTAGACGTCGACGACGTAGGAGATCGCGTGAAAGGTGAAGAACGAGATGCCGATCGGCAGCAGGACGCGCGGCACGACGACCGGACGGCGCGTGCAGAGCGAGCAGCAGCGCGTTGACGTTGTCGGCGAAGAAATTGGCGTACTTGAACACCCCGAGGACGATCAGGTTGACGGTGACCGCGACGGCGAGACGTTGCGTGGCCTGCGGCTGTCCCGTGTGCCGCGATCGACCGCGATCGCCATCGTAGTAGTTGAAGGCGATCGACCCGAGCATCAGCCACGTGAAAGCGCCGCCGCCCTTCGCGTAGAAGATGACGCTGGCGACCAGCAGCAGCCAGTTGGCGTAGGCGGCGTGCGCGCGCGATCCGGTCGGCGAAATACAGCGCGAGCAGGACCGGCAGGAACAGAAAAAGAAACGTCGGCTCGGTGAACAGCACTACTGGACGGTGAAGATCAGGATGTGCTGGCGCGGCAGCGTCTCGTCCACCTTCGACAGCGTGAAGCCCTCGGCTTCGACCTCGAGCTTCGCGTCGGCGACGCTCATCTTGTGCTCGGGTTTGATCGGGATCGACGGATCCTCCTTGCGGTACTCGAGCAGCACCAGCCGGCCGCCAGGCTTCAGCGCGTCGCGCAGATGCCGCAGCATCGCCTGCGGCTGCGACAACTCGTGGTAGACGTCCACCATCAGCTCGAGATCGACCGATGCCGGATCGAGCTCCGGGTCGTCGAGCGTGCCCTGCACCAGCGTCACGTTGGTGATCTTCGTGGCGGCGAGCCGCCGGCCGAGGATCTGGAGCATCTGCGGCTGCACGTCCGTTGGCGAAGACGCGGCCGGTCGGGTCCGACGCGGCTCGACGAGCTTGACCGTGATGTATCCGGATCCGCGCGCCGATGTCGGCGACTGCACGCGCCCTTCGCGATCTTCAGGACGTCGAGCGCGACGTCCGGCGCTTCCTCGTCTTCGCGCTCGCTGCGTTCGAGCCAGTCTGCGCCCTGATAGCCCATCACCGGCGCAATCGGTCGTCCACTGATCGGATGGACCCGGCGCGCTGCGCACGCAGCGAGGTCGCGAGGATCAACGCGAGGCCGCCGGCGTTCACGAGACGAAGCCACCGTGATTGCATGGCACTAGGATAGCAACAATCGACGAATGCAGATTAGACTGACCACAATGACAGAGACGACGTTGACCCCGGCGCGTTTGTGGAAACAGATGACCAGCGAGCAGCGGCAGCGGGCCGCGCGCGCGTTCTGGGAGGATCGCCGACGCCACCGACGAGCAGGTGCAGGCCGCGTTCCTGATCGCGCAGCAGAAGAAATTCCGCGCCAAGACCGTGATCGGCCTCGATGTCGAACGCAAGGCGCACCACCTGGCGACGCTCGGTACGCTGCCCGATCCGCTCGCCGCGCGGGCCCTCATCCTGTATCACCTGGCCGATCATCGGCCGATGATGGGCGCGTTTCTCGACGCGCTGGGCATCGCGCACGAGAACGGCCTGATTCAGGAAGACGAGGTCAAGCCGGACCCGGCGAAGGTCGCGCCGGCGGCCGCGAAGATCGTCGCGGAGTTTCCCGCCGAGCGGACGTGCGGATCTATCTCAACACGCTGCTGTGTCAGGATCCGGACACCTGGGGCGCGCTCGCCGGGCTGCCGCAGCTGGCATAGCCGATGTGGCGCGGGGTTTTCGTGGCGCGGGCTTTTCGGGCCCGCGATCGTGACAGCGTCGCGTTTACGGCTGGCCGGTCGCCGCGGCTTTCGGCATCAGGTACTTGTCGTACCACGCCAGGATCCGGTTCAACCGATCGAGCAGGTGCTTCTCCTCGCGCAGGCCATGCGGCTCGCGCGGGTAGAGCACGAACTCGGCGTCCACGCCGTAGCGCTTCAATCCCCGATAGAACTGCTGGCTCTGCCCGATCGGATCCGTGGTGTCGTCCTCGCCCTGCAAGAGCAGCGTCGGCGTCTTCGCGTTCTTCACGAACGTCATCGGCGAACTCTTGATGAAGCCCTCCAGCTTTTCGTAGGGCGTGCCGTAGAACCATTCGTCGTACGCCGACCCGCCTTCGGTCCCGAACTCGCTGGCCATGTCGATGACCGGGGCGCCGGACACGGCGACCTTGAAGCGGGTCGTCTGCGTGACCGCCCAGGCGGCCATGTAGCCTCCGTACGACCAGCCGCCGATGCCGAGGCGATCGGGATCCGCGATGCCGCGTGCGATCAAATAGTCGGCGCCGGCCATCACGTCCTTGAAGTCGCCGCCGCCCCAGTCGGCGCGGTTCATCTCGACGAAGCGGTGGCCGTACCCGACCGAGCCGCGCACGTTCGGGTAGAGCACCGCGTATCCGCGAGCGGCCAGGAGCTGTCCCCAGGCTTCGAATGTGTCGCTCCAGCGTCCGGTCGGTCCGCCGTGGACGAGGATCACCGCAGGAGGGTGTACGGCGGACGGCGCCACGCCGGGCCGCCCGACCGTCGCGGGCAGCAGCAGCGCGGCCTCGATCTCGGTGCCGTCAGCGCTCGTGTATTTCACCATCTCAGGAGCGATGACCGGTATCGCCGCCCATCTGCTGTTGACGGTCGACACCGCTCTCGCGGCGGTGCCAGGGGTCTTCATCCACAGCTCCGGAGCGTGCGTCACGGTCTCGCCGGAATAAATCAACGTGCCCGACTCGGTGCGTGCGAACGACGCCGGATTCACGTCGAGGCCATCGATCGGCCGGACCGAGCGGTCGCGTCCAATCAGGGCCACGGTGCCGGCGAATCCGCGCGCGACGTGGACCGCAACCGTTTGCGCATCGACCCAGCGAGGCTGACTGACGGGACGATCGAGCGACGCCGCGGTCAGGTTCGTGGCGCCGCCGCCCGCGGTCGGCTGCAGATACAGATCGTGCGAGTCCGGACCATCGGCGCGGGCGCCGATGTAGGCGATCGCGCTGCCCTCAGGCGACAGCGCAAAGGCGCCGAGCGGGCCGCGCGGCGCGGCGATCTCGGCGAACGCTCCGTCGGAGAGCGCAATCGAATAGAGATGCTCGTGCCACTGATCCGACGCCGGCGTCGCGTCAGCGGACGCGATCAGGCGGTCGCCCTTCGGCATCCATTCGATTTGTTGAATCTGCCAGCCGCCGCTCGTGACGGCGGTCATCTTGCGGGTCGCCACGTCGAGCAGCCAGACGCGCGCGCGACGGGTGTCCCGGTCGACGACACGGCTGTCGTCCTTGTCTTTTTCGCGTTTCCGCTGTGCCTCGGATTTCGGTTCGGCCATCAGCACGGCGATGCGCGTGCCGTCAGGCGACCACCGAAACGTGGCTTGCGGCGGAAGCGGTTCGTCCTCGAGCTTCTCTGCCTCACCTCCGCTCATCGACAACCGGTAGAGACGGGGCTCGCCGTCGCGATCCGAGACGAACGCGATCGACCGGCTGTCGGGCGCCCAGCGCGGCGAACTGTCGTTCCTGCCGGAGAAGGTGAGCGGCCGGACGCTGGCGCCGGCGACGTCGAGCAGCCAGATCGCGCGCGTCCGGCTGGCGCCGACCGCTGGTTCGGTCACGGTAAATACCGCGCGCGATCCGTCGCCGGACAAATCGAGATCACCGATCGTGCGGCGATCGAGAGCTCGTTCGGCCGTGAGCTGTTCGGTTTGCGCGCCCGCCGACACGACCATTGACGCCAGCGCTGCCGCCGCGAACAGGGTGTGCTTCATGGTTTGATGCGACGTACCTTAGCATAGGCATTCGCGTTCCAGAGTCGCGCGGGCCCATCGTCTCGCGCTGTGAGGTTCCCATGCGCCGCGTCATCGCCGTTGTCATGTTTCTGCTCCTCTCCCGCGGGTCCGCGTACGCGACCTGGTCGATCGTCGCGCTCGATCAGCAGACCGGCGTCATCGTCGTCGCCTCGGCGACCTGCGTGCCGCAGGCAGCGTTCGCGCGACGTCAGCCGATTGGCGCCCGCGACCTGATGGACATCCAGGCGATCGTCGCACCCGGCGTCGGCGTGGCCGCGGCGCAGGCGGCGGTGGACAACACCCGCGCCAACCAGAAGCTGATTTATGCCGAGCTGCAGAAGGGCACCGATCCGGCACAGATCATCGAATTGCTGAAGCAGGATCCGAACTTCGAGACGCGGCAGTTCGGGATCCTCGACATGCAGGGACGCCACGCCGGTTCCTCGGGATCGAAGAATCAGGCGTCGTCTCTTCACGAGCAGGGCCAGGTGCTTGGTACCGGCATCTGGTATTCGGTGCAAGGCAACATCCTGCGAGGAGAGGATGTGGTGCACGCGGCCGTCGCGGCGTTGACGGCGAGTACCGGCAGCCTCACCGATCGCGTGATGGCCGGAATGGAAGCCGCCGACGGCAAGGGCGGCGACAGCCGCTGCACCTGCGACGCCGAGCCGACGGTGAACGCGCCGTGCACGACGAAAACCGCGCACGTGGCCTATATCCTGCGCGCCGACAAGGCCAACACCAACAAGGAGTCGTACAACGACGGCGCCTACGCGCTGTACATCAGCGTCACCAACGAGGACATCAAACCGACCGAGGACGCCGACCCGGTCAAGACACTGCGCATGCGCTACGACGCGTGGCAGAAAAGCCAGCGGTGACTGACGTCGCCGAAGTCGCCAGCGCACTGGCGCTCGAGCGCGTGTCGCGGACCTTCGTCACGCCTGGCGGCGGCGTCTACCAGGCGCTCGCCGACATCACCTTGACGGTGGCTGCCGGCGCGTTCGTCGCGATCGTCGGACCCAGCGGCTGCGGCAAGTCGACGCTGCTGAACATCGCCGCGGGACTCCTGGTCCCTTCGAGCGGCCAGGTGCGCGTGGACGGCGAGCCCCTCAGCGGCCTCAATCGCAGCGCGACCTACATGTTTCAGCAGGATGCGCTGCTGCCGTGGAAAACGGTCCGCGAGAACGTCTCCCTCGGGCTGATCATCGCCGGCGCCGCGAAGGCGGACGCGGTGACGCGCACCGATCGCTGGCTGGCTCGCGTCGGCCTGACGTCGTTCGCGTCGCACTATCCGGCGCAACTGAGCGGCGGCATGCGCAAGCGCGCCTCGATGGCGCAGAACTGGATCCTCGATCGCCGCACGCTGCTGATGGACGAGCCGTTCAGCGCACTGGACGTCCACACCCGCCAGCGCATGGAAACCGAGCTGCTGTCGCTCTGGGACGAGGGCGCGATCAGGAAGACCGTGGTCTTCGTGACCCACGATCTCGAAGAGGCGATCGCACTCGCCGACGAGGTGATCGTCTTATCCGCCGGTCCCGCCGGCCGCATCGTCGCCCGTCATCCGGTGCCTCTCGACCGTCCACGCGATCTGATGGAGCTCCGGACCACGCCGGCGTTCGTCGAGCTGTATCGTGCGCTCTGGGCCGTGCTCCGCGAGGAAGTGCTCGAGAGTCAGCGCCACGCGGAGAGCCGGCGTGGGTGAGCCGCGTTCCGCAGACGGGGCAGGCCGCCGCGCCACCGTCCTGATGTGGCAAGTCCTGGTCGGCGTCGCCGGCCTGGCGCTCTGGCAGGCGCTGGTGGCGCTGAAGCTGCTCGATCCGTTCTTCGTCAGCCGGCCGACGGCGATCGTCTCGCGGATCGCCACCTGGATCCTGAGCGGATCACTCTGGCCACAGCTGGCAACGACGCTGGAAGAATCACTGCTCGGCCTGGCGATCGGCGCCGCGTCCGGCATCTCACTCGGCTTCGCTCTGGCCCGATCGCCGCTGCTCGCCGAGGTCTGCGATCCGTACATCAAGATGCTCAACGCCATCCCGCGCGTGGTACTGGCGCCGCTGTTTCTGTTGTGGTTCGGCCTCGGCATCTGGTCGAAAGTGGCGCTGGCGGTCACGCTGGTGTTCTTCGTGATGTTCTTCAGCACCTATCAGGGCGTGCGCGACGCCGATCGCGTCCTGGTGGACAACGTGCGGATGCTGGGCGCGACCGAGCGCCAGCTGGTGCGTCACGTGCTGATTCCGAGCGCCTTGAGCTCGATCTTCTCGAGTCTGCAGACCAGCCTTGGATTCGCGATGGTCGGCGCGGTTGTGGGAGAGTATCTGGGCGCGACGCGCGGGCTCGGGTACGTCATCTCTCAGGCCGAGGGCACGTTCGATACGACCGGCGTCTTCGCCGGCATGACCGTTCTCGGCATCGTCGTCGTGATCGTCAGCGCCGGAGTGACGCGCTTGGAGCGGTGGTTGTTGCGATGGAAAAACTAAGTCCTTCGACACGAAGGACACCAAAGAGGTTGGGCACGAAAATCCAACTGACCTTTGTGTCCTTGGTGTCCGCCGTGTTGATGACGACAGCCTGCGCCCATGCCTCGAAGGATGGCGCTCCGCACGTCCGCATCGCGATCGGCGGCCAGAACCAGATGATCTACCTGCCGACGACGCTGGCGCAGGAGCTTGGGCTGTATCGCGAGGAAGGACTGGACGTCGAACTGCAGGACTTTGCCGGCGGCGCCAAAGCGCTGCAGGCGCTCGTCGGCGGCAGTGCGGACGTCGTGTCCGGGTTTTACGATCACACCATCCAGTTGGCGGCCGACGGGCGCGATTTGACGGCGTTCGTGACGATGATTCGCTTCCCGGGACTGGTGCTGGTCACCTCGCCACAGAGCGCCGGCGCGATCACCAGCATCGAGCAGTTGAAAGGGCGCACTGCGGGAGTGACCACCGCCGGGTCCTCGTCGCAGATGCTGCTGACCTATCTGCTGCTGCGGCACGGCGTTGCGGCGGATGCCGTGAGCGTCACCGCGATCGGTAGTGCGGCGACGGCCGTCGCGGCCATGGAACACGGCAAGGTGGACGCCGGCATGATGGCCGATCCATCGTTTACGCTGGTGCAGCGACGAAACCCAGGCGTCCGCGTGCTCGCCGATCTGCGCACCGAGGCCGGGGTCACGGCAGCGTTCGGCGCGCACAGTTATCCCGGCGCGGTCCTGTACGCGAAGGCCGACTGGATCCGCGCCAACCGCGACACCACTGGCAGGCTGGCGCGCGCGATCACACGCACGCTCGACTGGATGCACGCGCACTCGCCGCAGGAGATCGCGGAGAAGACGCCGAAGTCCTTCCGCGGCGAAGACGACGCGCTGTACGTCGAGGCACTGACCAGTTCGATGCCGATGTTCTCGCCGGACGGCTCGATGGCCGCCGACGGAGCCGAGGCGGTCCACACGCTCCTCGCCGGTTCGATGGAAAAAGTGAAGGCCGCGAACATCGATCTGGCCGAAAACCTACACGAACGAATTCATCCATGGACGCTAAAACGTTGTTGTTCGTTGGGCTCGGGGTCGCGTTTCTCCTCTACGCGGCGACGGTGGTCAGAGGCGGTCTGGCGATGCCGACGGGGTTGCAGACGGCCATCGGCTTCGTGACCGCCTTCTTCGATACGCTCGGCATCGGATCGTTCGCGACGACGACGGCGGTCTACAAGCTTCGGGACATGGTGCCGGTGCAGCTGATACCGGGCACGATGAACGTCGGTCACGCGCTGTCGACGATCGCCCAGGCCTTCATCTACACCAGCATCGTGCCGGTCGAACCCACCACGCTGGTGCTGATGATCGTGGCCGCGACTGCGGGAGCGTGGCTCGGTGCGGGCGTCGTCGTGCACTGGCCGCGGCGCAAGATTCAGCTCGGGATGGGCATCGCGCTGCTCGGCGCCGCCGCGATCATGCTGCTCTCGCAGCTGAACCTGGTGCCAGGCGGCGGCGACACCCTCGGCCTCAGTGGCGTTCGCCTGGCGATCGGCATGGTCGGCAACTTCGGACTCGGCATCCTGATGATGCTCGGCATCGGCCTCTACGCGCCCTGCATGATCCTGGTCAGCCTGCTCGGCATGAACCCCACTGCTGCGTTCCCGATCATGATGGGGTCGTGCGCGTTTCTGATGCCGGTCAGCAGCATGCGATTCGTCCGCACCCGCAGCTACGATGCGAAGGCGGCGCTCGGGCTCGCGCTGGGCGGTTTCCCGGCGGTGCTGATTGCCGCGTATCTGGTGCGGTCGCTGCCGCTCGGCGCCGTGCGCTGGCTGGTCGTCGCGGTCGTGATTTATACCTCTCTGAATATGCTGACCACGGCCCGGCCGGCCGCGGTGGAAACGGATCCCAACATGGCGGAACTGAATGCGTAAACCGGTCGTTCTGATCACCGGCGCCGGCGGCGAGATCGGTCACGGTCTGGTCACGCGCCTGGCGCCGACCGCATCGATCATCACGCTCGACGTCAGTCCGCTCGACGCGTCGCTCGCGCCGCTCGTCACCCGCGAGTTCACCGGCTCGATCACCGACGCCAGCCTTCTCGATCGCGTGCTGGCCGAGTTCGAGGTCGACCGCGTGTTCCATCTGGCGGCGCTGCTGTCGACGCGGTCGGAGTTCACGCCGGTGACCGCGCATCACGTCAACGTCGAGGGCACGCTGAACCTGCTCGAGTTCGCGCAGCGCCAGGGCGAATCGCACGGCCGTCCCGTCGTGTTCGTCTACCCCTCGTCGATCGCCGCCTACGGTCTGCCGAACCTCGATGCGAAGACGCGCGCGCAGGCCGGTTACCGAGGATCAGTTCGCGCAGCCGACGACGATGTACGGGTGCAACAAGCTGTATTGCGAGCAGCTCGGCCACTACTACGCGCGCCACTACAAGCAGCTGTCGGCGGACGCCATCGCCGCGCGTCGACTTTCGCTGCGTGCGATTTCCCGGACTGATTTCGGCGTTGACGCTGCCGTCCGGCGGCACGTCGGACTACGCGCCCGAGATGATTCACGCCGCGGCCAAAGGCGAGCCCTACGCGTGCTTCGTGCGGCCGGACACGACGATTCCGTTCATGGCGATGCCGGATGGCGTGGACGCGCTGCTGACGCTGGCGGCCGCGCCGCGCGAGCGGCTGACGCGCAGCGCTTACAACCTCTCAGCGTTCAACCCGTCGGCGGCCGAAATTCGCGAGGTCGTCCTCGCCGCGTTCCCGGATGCGGCCATCACCTATCAGGTCGACGTCAAACGACAGGGCATCGTCGACTCGTGGCCGGCGGACGTGGACGATTCGGCGGCGCGTCGCGACTGGGGTTTCGATCCCGCCTACGACTTCGATCGCGCCTTCCGCGAGTACCTGATTCCGACGATCCGGCAGCGGTATCGTCGCTGAATCGCGCCGCGGGACACGCGCAAACGGTCCGCCGCCAGCAACGGTCAGTGGTGCCGCCGGTTCTGCGTTTCGCTTCGTCGCAGGTAAGATGTGCCGAGCGATGGATGTCGTAACCGCGTTTGCGCCGGCCACCGTCTCGAATGTCGCGTGCGGGTTCGACGTGCTCGGGTTCGCGTTGAGCGATCCCGGCGACGAGGTCACGTCCGCGCGCTGGACGATGGCGATTCGGCGGCGCCGCGAGTGCTGATCGACGACATCGTGAACGATCAGGGACGGCTGCCGCGCGATCCGGCCAGGAACACCGCGAGCGTCGCGGTGCAGGCGCTTGCTCGAGGCGATCGGCGCGCGCCGCGGCATCGCGCTGACCATTCGAAAGGGATTGCCGCTGTCGAGCGGCCTCGGCGGCAGCGCGGCCAGCGCGGTCGCGGCCGTGGTCGCGGTCGATGCGCTGCTCGGCGCCAACGCGTCGCGCGAGACCCTGATGGCGTGCGCATTCGAAGGCGAGCGCCTGGCGCCGGATCGGCGCACGGCGACAACATCGCGCCGGCGGTCTACGGCGGGTTCGTGCTCGTTCGCGTCGCCAATCCGCCCGACATCGATTCGCCTGCCGATCCCGCACGGTCTGACCGCGGTCGTCGTGCACCCGGATCTCGAAATCGAGACCGCGCGCGCGCGGGC
This sequence comes from uncultured Acidobacteriota bacterium, assembly GCA_963711765.1. Classification (GTDB taxonomy): domain Bacteria; phylum Acidobacteriota; class Vicinamibacteria; order Vicinamibacterales; family CAVVIG01; genus CAVQFC01. The sequence goes on from CAVQFC010000004.1 coordinate 585,382, forward strand.
GCTGCTCGGTGCGACGGTGCCGCTCGCGGATGCCATCCGGCAGTGGGCGAATCTCGGCGCGCTTCGTCGACGCGCTGCATCGCGGCGACTTCGATCAGATCGCGCGATCGCTCGAGGACACGATCGCCGAACCGCGCCGCGCGCCGCTGGTGCCCGGGCTCGCGCTGCATCAAGCGCGCCGCGGCTGACGCCGGCGCGCTCGGCTGCAGCCTGTCCGGATCCGGTCCGTCGCTGTTCGCGCTCTGCCGCGACGGCGCCTCGGCGTCGGCGGTGGCGGCCGCGATGACCGCGGCCGTGAAGGCGCACATCGGCGGCGAGCCGCAGACCTACGTGTCGGCGATCGCGCCCGGCGGCGCGCGGGTCGTCGTGCCGGCATCCGTCTGATATGCAATTTCTCACGACCAGCGGACAGGCGCCTGCGGTGCCGTTCGAGACGGCGCTGTTCGAAGGGCTGGCGCCGGACGGCGGCCTCTACGTGCCGGAGGCGATCGAGCCGTGGACGCCGGACGAACTCGCGCGCCTGCCGCGGCGAACGCTCACCGAGATCGGCCTGCGAGCGCTGCGGCCGTACGCGCGCGGCGCGATCGATCCGGCGACGCTCGAAGCGGTCGTGGTCGACGCGCTGAACTTTCCGATCCCGCTCGTCGAGGTCGAGCCGGAGATCTTCGCGCTCGAGCTGTTCCACGGCCCGACGCTGGCGTTCAAGGACGTCGGCGCGCGCGTCATGGCCCGCCTGATGGCGGCGCTGCATCGGGCCGACGAGCCGCTCACCGTTCTGGTCGCCGACCTCCGGCGACACCGGCAGCGCCGTCGCGCACGCGTTTCACCGCGTGCCGCACACGCGCGTCGTGATTCTGTATCCCGACGGCCGGGTCAGCCCGACGCAGGAAGCGCAGTTGACGATGTTCAACGGCGAGCGCGGCAACGTGCGCGCCTACGCGGTCTCCGGCAGCTTCGACGACTGTCATCGCCTGACGCGCGCGATGTTCGCGACGCAGAGACTGCAGGCGGCGCGTGCGCCTGACGTCCGCCAACTCGGTCAACGTCGGCCGCCTGCTGCCGCAGTCGATCTACTACTTCCACGCCGTTGCCCGCCTTGCCGAACACGCCGGCGCGCGTCAGGCGACGGCCGTGTTCTCGACGCCGAGCGGCAATTTCGGCAACCTGACGGCGGGACTGATGGCCAGACGCGCCGGTCTGCCGATCGCCCACTTCGTCGCGGCGACGAACGTCAACGACGTCGTGCCGCAGTATCTGCGATCCGGCGTGTTCGAGCCGCGACGCCTCGGTGCAGACGCTGTCCAACGCGATGGACGTCGGCAACCCGAGCAACTTCGAGCGCATGCTCTGGTTGTACGGCGGCCAGCTCGAAGCGATGCAGGCCGACGTCACCGGCGTCCGTCATACGGACGAGGACGTGCGCGAGACCATCCGCCGCGTCCACCAACGACGCGGCTATCTGCTCGACCCGCACAGCGCCATCGCCTACATGGGACTGGTCGGTCGCGACGGGCAGGAGAGACGCGACGCCCTGCGCGGCCGGCCGGGTATCTTTCTCGCCACCGCGCATCCGGCGAAGTTCGCCGAAATCGTCGATCCGATCGTCGGCCGCGAGATGGAGAAGCCGGCGCCGCTGGTCGAGGCCCTGGCCCGGCCGAGACACGTGATCAGGATCGGACCGACACTCGACGCCGTGCGCTCGATCGTGATGAGCGACTGATGTATTCGTACCGCCGTGACGTGCTTGAACATCTGTCGCGCCACGGCATTCGTCCGACCGGGAACACGAACCCGCAGCTGGTGCGCGACTATGTCCGCGACCTCTACAAGTACGAAATCCGCCGGCTGCGCGACCGCTACGTCGGCGGCGAATTTCCGAAGCGCGAGTACGCCGAGCGCGTTGACGCCCTGCGCCGAGCCTATACCGTGCTCGCGCTGCATGCGCCCCAATTTCTCGAACCGTCGTCTTCGGTATGACGCCTGACGATTGCCCTGCCGGCGATGCCGCGGCGCTGGCGCCCGTCGTATACCAGGAGTTGCGACGGCTGGCCGCAGCGGCCGGCATTCAGCGCGGTCATCTCGTACCTCAGCGATCAATCGAGGCCGGTTGGCGGTCGAGCGTCGGAAGACCCGACGGCCGCTCACCCTGCCCGATGGGATGATGTCGACTCTGCTCGTCGCCGACGCGCTGCTACTGACGGGGACGCGCGCGCACCCGGCGCTTCTCGCACTGGTGCTCGGGCTTGGCGTCGGCCTGGCGTCGATGGTGCTCGAACCAGCGACGACGGCGGCGGCATTTGGAGAGGAACGATGATCGCAGTCGAGATTCGGGAACCGGGTGGCCCTGATGTTCTGGTGGCGGTGCGATCGGCCTACGCCAGTCCCGGCTGCTGGTGAAGTGCTGGTCAAGGTCGCTGCCGCCGGCGTCAACCGCCCCGACGTGTTTCAGCGACTCGGCAACTATCCGCCGCCGAAGGGTGTGACCGACATTCCGGGTCTCGAGGTGGCCGGGACGGTCGAGCAACTCGGCGAAGGCGTCACCGACTGGAAGGTCGGCGATCGTGTGTGCGCGCTGGTGGCCGGCGGCGGCTACGCCGAGTATTGCGTCGCGCCGACGCCGCAATGCCTGCCGATTCCCCGCGGCCTCGATTTTGTCGCCGCGGCGGCGATTCCGGAAACCTGTTTCACGGTCTGGACCAATGTCTTTCAGCGCGGCCGCCTGGCCGCGGGCGAGTCGCTACTGGTCCACGGCGGGTCGAGCGGCATCGGCACGACCGCGATTCAACTGGCGCGGGCGCGCGGTGCGAGGGTCTTCGCGACCGCTGGCTCGCCGGAAAAGTGTGCGGCCTGCGAGCGTCTCGGCGCCGAGCGCGCGATCGACTATCGCACCGAGGACTTCGTCGCCCGTCGTCCGCGAACTGACCGGCGGACACGGCGTTGACGTCATCCTCGACATCGTCGGCGCCGACTACTTCGCGCGCAACATCGACACGCTGGCGCTCGAGGGGCGGCTGGTGGAGATCGCCACGCTGCACGGCGTCAAGACCGAGCTGAACATCCAGCGGATCATGCAGCGGCGGCTGACCATCACCGGATCGACGCTGCGCGCGCGGTCGGTCGAGGAAAAAGGCGCGCTCGCTGCCGCGGTTCGCGAGCACGTCTGGCCGCTGCTCGAAGCCGGCGCCGTCCGGCCGATCATCCACGCCACGTTTCCGCTTCGCGACGCCGCCGCGGCGCACCGGGTCATGGATGCCAGCACGCATGTCGGCAAGCTGGTGCTGACCACATAATCTAGTAATCTAGTGATCTGGTGATTGGGTTTATTGATTGGGGCATTGATTGGGGCATTGATTGGGTCATTGAACGAGAGGTTGACGGCTCAATCCATCAATCAATGCTCCAATCAGTGACCAGATGACCAGATTCCCCCATCACCCGATTTAGAGACTGAGTCCCGTATGGATAACATCACAAGCCTCCAGATTACCGACGGCAAGGTCGGCACCGGCACTGCGGCCACGGCCGGAAAGACCGTCACCGTGCATTACACCGGCTGGCTGTACGAACCGAAGGCGGCGGACCACAAAGGCAAGAAGTTCGACAGCTCGAAGGATCACGGCGATCCGTTCGAGTTCAAGCTCGGCGCCCGCCAGGTGATCAGCGGCTGGGATCAGGGCGTGGCGGGGATGAAGATCGGCGGCACGCGGACGCTGGTCATCCCGTCAGAGCTCGGTTACGGCTCGCGCGGCGCCGGCGGTGCGATTCCACCGAATGCCACGTTGCTCTTCGACGTGGAACTGCTGGACGTGAAGTAACCCCTAAAGAAACTGAACGCAGAGTTCGCAGAGTCCGCCGAGGGACGGTAGGTGTGATGATCTCTGCGATCGCCGCGATCTCTGCGTTCCAAATGACATGGACTACGTCCGACTCGGCAACACCGGCCTCAAGGTCTCGCGGATCTGCCTCGGCACCATGACCTACGGCACGCCCGAGTGGCGGCCGTGGGTGCTCGACGAGGCGGCGAGCCGTCCGTTCATCGCGCGGGCGCTGGAGCACGGCATCAACTTCTTCGACACCGCCGACATGTATTCACGCGGCGTCAGCGAGGAGGTGCTCGGCCGCGCGCTGAAGGATTTCACGAAGCGCGACCAGGTCGTCGTCGCCACCAAGGTGTTCTACCGGCCTGAGCGACGGCCCGAACAATCGAGGGCTTGTCGCGCAAGCACATCTTCGACGCGATCGACGCGTCGCTCGCGCGACTGGGCACCGACTACGTCGACCTCTACCAGATCCATCGCTTCGACTACCACACGCCGATCGAGGAAACGCTCGAAGCGCTCCACGACATCGTCAAGTCGGGCAAGGTGCGCTACATCGGCGCGTCGAGCATGTTCGCCTGGCAGTTCATGAAGATGCTCGCCGTCGCGGAGGCCCACGGCTGGACGCGGTTCGTGTCGATGCAGAACCACTACAACCTGGTCTACCGCGAGGAAGAGCGCGAGATGATGCCGCTCTGCCGCGACCGAGGGCGTCGGCGTGATTCCGTGGAGTCCGCTGGCCCGCGGCTTCCTCGCCGGCAATCGCCGCGGCGCGGATCGGGGCGAGACCACCCGAGCCAAGACCGACGACTTCGCCCAGAGCTGTACTACAGCCGACGCCGACTTCACGATCGCCGACCGTGCCGGCGAACTGGCGGCGCAGGCGCGGCGTCAAGCCGACGCAGATCGCGCTGGCGTGGCTGCTCGCGAAGCCGGGCGTCACGGCGCCGATCATCGGCGCCTCGAAGCTGCCGCACCTCGACGAGGCCGTCGCTGCCGTCGATCTCGCACTCGAGCCCGACGAGATCGCGTTCCTCGAAGCGCCGTACCAGCCGCACTCGATCCTCGGCCACAGCTGACCTTGTTCTCCCGCCAGTCGTTCGTCGCGCTCAGACACCGCAACTTCCGGCTGATCTGGATCGGCCTGATGGTGTCGTTCACCGGCTCGATGATGCAGAACGCGGCGCTGCTGTGGCACGTGTCGCTGCTCGTGCGCCGGGCGCAAAGGCGCTTGCGCTCGGCCTGGTCGGCCTGGTGCGGGTGCGTGCCGATCGACGTTCTTCTCGATGCTCAGCGGCGTCGTCGCCGACGCGTGGGACCGGCGCAGGCTGATGCTGATCACGCAGGTCGCGCGCGACCCTGGTCGCCGCTGACGCTGGCGGTGCTGACCTTTCGCGGACTGACGCACGTCTGGCCGATTTACGTGCTCGCCGCTCTTGGCGCGGCGGTCGGCGCGTTCGATCTGCCGGCCCGCGGCGCGCTGGTGCCGACGCTGGTGCCGCGCGAAGCACCTGCCGAACGCGATCAGCCTCAACACGATCATGTTTCAGACCGCGTCGGTGGTCGGGCCCTCGCTCGGCGGCCTGCTGATCGCCGCCACCAGCGTCGGCTGGGTCTACGTCGCCAACGCGATCTCGTTCGGCTTCGTCATCGTCGCGCTGCTGATGATGCGCGACGTGCCGGCGCGTGCCGCATCCGAGGGCGGGTCGCGAGACGACGTGTCGTTGTCGCGCGGCGCTCGAAGGGCTTGCGCTTCGTCTTCGCGTCGCCGCTGATTCGATCGACGATGCTGCTCGATTTCTTCGCGACGTTCTTCTCGTCGGCGACCGCGCTGCTGCCGATCTTCGCGCAGGACGTCCTGCAGGTCGGCGCGAAGGGCTACGGCTGGCTGTACGCGGCGCCCGCCGTCGGCGCGCTGCTCACGAGCGCCGTGATGGTCGGCGCTCACCGATCGGATCGAGCGGCGCGGGCCGACGCTGCTGTGGGCGGTCGCCGGCTACGGTCTGGCGACCGTCGTCTTCGGCATCTCGCGCTCGTTCTGGCTGACGTTCCTCTGCCTGGCGCTGACCGGCGCGACCGACACCGTCAGCATGGTCATCCGCAACATCGTCCGCCAGCTCGAGACGCCGGATCGGCTGCGCGGCCGCATGACCGGCGTCAACATGGTGTTCTTCATGGGCGGACCGCAGCTCGGCGAGCTCGAGGCCGGCGCCGTCGCGAACTGGCTCGGGCGCGCCGTTTTCGGTCGTCAGCGGCGGCATCGGCTGCCTGATCGCGACCGCCTGGGTCGCGCGCTCGACGCCTGCACTCCGCAACTACCGCAGCCTGCGCTCGGCGACGACAAAGTAGGGAAGTGAGCACACCGAGAGCGCCGCGGCGACGCCGAACGCGGCGGCGAACCCGATGTGCTCGATCAGCCACCCGACGATGGTGGAGCCGGTACCGATGCCGGTGTCGAACGCCGCGAGAATCGCACCGAACGCCGCGCCGCGCCTGACCGGGCTGACGTCGATCATCACATGGGCCACGAACACCGGATACGCGGTTCCGAAGCCGGCGCCGAAGGCCATCGCTGAAATCAAGTAGGTGGTCAGCGTCGAACCTGCCGCCAGCAGCGTCAATCCAATCGCGACCAGCGCCAGGCACGGCAGCAGCACCCGGCGGTAGCCGATCCGATCGGCCAGCGGCGCCGACAGCGGACGCGTCACGAGAATCACGATCGCCAGCGTCGTCAGGTACACGCTCCGCGGCGAGATGAGAACGGCGTCTGCGTACATCGCGCTGAAGCTGGTGATGGCGCCGTAGCCGAAGGAGCACAGGAACAGCGTGAACGCCAGCGCGAGAATGCGCCACTCGACCAGCGTCCGGCTCCAGAACGGCATCCAGCCGACCCGTCCCAGCGGCAGCGTCAGCTGACGGCCGATCGGCGCGTCATCCGGCAGGGTGAAGGCGATGGCGCCCATCAGCACGTTGAGACTGGCGCAGGAAACACAGATCCACAGCCAGCCGCCGCGCTGCATGATCCAGAAGGCGATTGGCGGAGCGACCGCGATCGCCGCGATGCTCGACATGCCCCAGTAGCCGATGCCTTCGGCGCGGCGCGTTTCCGGCAGCAGGTTGGTCAGGTACGCGGCCGACGCGGACAACAGCCCCGACCAGAAGATGCCGTGGACGACGACCGAGCGTCAGCATCACGAGGTAGCTGCTGGTCGATGCGTAGCCGGCGGCGCAGAGCAGGATGACCACGCTGGCGACGATCAGGGTACGGCGGCATCCGATGCGGTCGCTGATGGCGCCGGTCAACGGCGCCGACAGCGCCGACGCGTAGGTGAGGAGCCCGAGGAACAGTCCCGCGGCGAACGTGCTGCCGCCAAGCGCCCGGATCCGGTACGGCGCGGTCGGCAGCAGCTGGAAGGCCGAAAGGAACACCGTAAAGGTAAACCCGCACATGACGAAGAAGCGCGGCGTGAACAATCGGTCGGACATGAACGACGAAGTATACGTGGTCGGGGTGATCTCGGACACGCACGGGCTGCTGCGTCCGCAGGTCGCGACGGTGTTCGCCGGCGTCGATCGGATTCTGCACGCTGGTGACGTCGGCGGACAGGCGGTGCTCGACGCGCTGTCGGCGATCGCTCGCGTGGATGCCGTCTACGGCAACGTCGACGATTCGCACGACCCGGTGCTGGCGCGTGAGCGAGTCGGTGACGATCGGCGGCGTCACGATTCACGTCAGCCATGGCCACGAATTGGGGCGGCCGACGGCGGCGCTGGCGCTGGCGAAATACGACGGCGACATCGTCGTGTTCGGACACACCCACCAGGCGCTGCTCGAGCCGGACGGAAACGGCCGCGTGGCGTTGAATCCCGGCGCCGCCGGCCCGCGCCGATTCGACGTTCAGCCGAGCGTCGCGCGCATCACGATTCGCGACGGCGTTGCCGACACCGAGATCATTTGGCTGGCGTGAACTCGACGGTGATTTCGCGATCGAGGTTGATCTTCAGTCCCGGCGCGGTCTTGATGATGCGCCTTGGCCTCGTCGGCGTTTTCGCGGCCTGCAGTCGCGGCACCAGCGTCTCGTCGCCGAGCACTTTGTCGAGGTCGACCTCGAGCAGCGTCACGCGCTGACCCTCGACCCAGGGACTGCTGGTGCGCACCACCGCGCCGTTGGGTTCGACCGCGAGCATCACCTTGGCGCCGGCGAGCAGCGTCTTGACCATCGCGAGCTGATTTGCCGCCGCGGGTGATCCGCAGCGCGTCGACGAAGTTCGGCTCCGGGACGTTGATGCGAAGGATCGCGTTGCCGTCGGCCTGCTGCGCGATCGAGAACGTGATCGTCTCGCCCTGCGAGCTCATGCCGCCCGCCTTCACCGAGATGCCGCCGGGCGCCGCCGGCTGGGTCGAGATGCGCAGCTGGCTGACGTCGGTGAAGGCGTAGACCGCATCGCGCCCCTGCCCGATCGGCGACTGCACCGGCGTGGACGAGACGTAGGTGACGCCCGGACCGATGCTCGCCACCAGATCGCGCGCCTGCTGCTCCGAGAGCGGATCGTCTCCAGGCCCGCGCTTCCCGCCGAGCGCCGCGAAGTTGCGCAGCTGGGTGAGGGCCGCCGTGGTGTAGAGCATCCGATGCTCGATCGTGCCGCTGCCGTCGCCGTTGACCTTGAGCACGGTGGTCATTTGAAAGCACGCGCTCGAGGTCAGCGCGGCCGTGAGCAGAAGAAGCAGAGTGGAGACCCGCATCACAACACGATGCCACAGATCGGCGATCGTCCGCTCGCGCCCTCGTTTTTGCACAGAACACGCAGTCCATGGCGCCGGAAGCCCGGTTCGGCCGTGATGGCTGAAGTATGATTTTCGGATGGATTTGTTCGCCCCAGCCGAAGCGCCAGCCGCCCCGCAGCTCCGCGAGCGTCAGGACATTCCCGACCGCTTCAAGTGGAACCTGACCGCACATCTTTCCCGACTGGGCAGGCGTGGCAGGCTGGCTACGACGAGCTGGACGCGAAGATCGGCGCCGTACGCCGCACTGCAGGGCACGCTTGCCGAGCGGCGCCGACAGCCTGCTCGCGGCGCTGCAAGCTGTCGCGACGACATCGGGCAGCTCGACATACAAGGTCTGGTACTTCGCCGTCGCTCAAGTACGACGAGGATCAGCGCGACAACCAGATCAACGCGCAGGCGCCAGCAGGTGCAGATTCTGTTCGCCAAGGCCGGCGCAGGCGAGCGCCTGGTTCAATCCCGAACTGCTGGCGATTCCGCTCGCCGACCGTCCAGCAGTGGATGGCCGGCGAGCCCGGACCTCGCCGTCTATCGCTTCGCGATCGAGGATCTCTATCGCCAGCAGGAGCACGTGCTCGACGACAAGGGCGAGCACCTGCTGTCGCTGTCGAGCCGCTTCTCGTCGGCGCCCAACGACGCCTACGCGGCGCTCTCGACGGCCGACGTGAAGCACCCGACGATCACGCTGTCGTCGGGCGCCGAGGTCACGCTGACCTACGGCCAGTACCGCGCCATTCTCGCGACCAATCGCAACCAGGCCGATCGCGCCGCGGCGTTCGCGGCGCTACCACAAGCTGTTCGAAGCGAACGTCAACACCTACGCGTCGCTCTACAACGGCGTGCTGCAGCGCGACTGGTTCCACGCGCAGGCGCGCGGCTACCGCGTCGACGCTCGATGCCGCGCTGCACGGCAACAACATCCCGACCGCGGTCGTCGAGAACCTGATCGAGACGACCAAGGCCGGCACCGAGCCGCTGCGGCGCTATCACCGGCTGCGCAAGCGCGTGCTCGGCCTCGACATCGTACCACATCTACGACACGACCATTCCGCTGGTCGATTTCGATCGGCAGTATCCGTACGACGCACGTGCTCGAGTGGCTGCCGGCGTCGGTGGCGCCGCTCGGCGCCGACTATCAGCGGCAGCTGCGCGAGGTGCTCGACGGGCGACTGGATCGACGTCTACGAGAATCCGGGCAAGCGCAGCGGCGCCTACTCGGCGCCGGTGTACGGCGTCCACCCGTACATGCTGCTGAACTACAACGACACGCTCGACGCGGTGTTCACGCTGGCGCACGAGATGGGCCATTCGATGCACACGCATGCTGTCGAATGCGCATCAGCCGTTCGTCTACTCGGGCTACACGATTTTCGTCGCCGAAGTGCCGTCGACGCTCAGCGAAGCGCTGTTCCTCGAGCTACATGCTGGCGCGCGCGACCGACGAGCGCGAGCGCATCGTCCTGCTGCAGCACGCCATCGACGGCATCGTCGGCGACGTTCTACACGCAGGTGATGTTCGCGGACTACGAGCTGCAGGCGCACCGGCTGGTCGAAGAAGGGCAAGCCGGTCACCGCCGACGGCGCTCGGCGACATCTACTTCGACCTGCTGAAGGCCTATCACGGCGACGCGCTCGACTACGACGAGGCTGTCGCGCGTGACCTGGGCGCGGATTCCGCACTTCTACAGCACGCCGTACTACGTCTATCAGTACGCGACGTGCTTTGCCTCGAGCGCGCAGCTGATGAAGCAGCTGACCGAGCGGCAGCGGCCGCCGATCGCGCGCGCGGCGATCGATCGCTATCTGACGCTGCTCGAAGTCCGGCGGCAGCGATCATCCGATGCCGCTGCTGCAGCGCGCCGGCGTCGATCTCAGCAAGCCGGAGACCGTGCGCGCCGTCGTCGCGCAGCTCGACCGCTGGTGACGCAGCTCGAGGAGGCGATCGCCAAGCTGTCCTGAACGCTTCGCGCCGCGATGGCTGACCAAGGCGATTCGCCCGCGGGCCGCGCGCTATAATTTGCCTCGCGCATGTCCCGCAGGCCGGCCCGCTCCGCCATCGCGACGCTGGCGGCCTCCGTCGCGTTCACCGTCGCCTGCTCGACGCCCGCGCCCGTCGCCGCCGACCTCGTCATCACCCACGCCAGCATCTGGACCGGTAATCCCGCACAGGCTGCCGCGACCGCCCTCGCGATCATCGGCGACCGCATCGTGGACGTCGGCGACGATCATGCGATCGAGCGCTGGCGCGGCGCCGACACGACCGTGATCGACGCCGGGGGACGCCGCCTTGTGCCCGGCTTCGACGACGCGCACGTGCACTTCGTCGACGGCGGCGTCGTTCTCGACAATGTGAGCCTGCGTGACGCCGACAGCCAGGCCGAATTCGTCCGTCGCATCGGCGAGCGGGTCAAGGCGCGTCAGGGCGAGTGGGTGGTCGGCGGCGCCTGGGACAACACCCGCTGGCGGCCGGCGGCGTTGCCGACTCGTCAGATGATCGACGATGCCACCAACGGCACCCCGGTGCTGGTGACCCGCTTCGACGGGCGAACGGCGCTGGCCAATTCCGCGGCGCTCGGCCGCGCCGGCGTCACCGCCGCCAGCCCCGATCCACCGGGCGGCGCCATCGTCCGTGATCCGGCGACTGGCTTTCCGACCGGTGTCCTGACCGACGCGGCGATCGCTCTGGTGACGCGCGTGATCCCGAAGACCTCTCCGGAGCGGCGGCTTCAAATCGTGAAGCAGGCGCTCCAGCACGCCGCGTCCCTGGGCGTCACCAGCGTCCAGGACATGGACCCCGATCCGGAAGACCTTTCGGTGTTTGCCGATCTCGCCGAACGAGGCGAATTGACCACGCGCATCTACGCCGTGATGAGCGACGTCGCCTGGTACGATCAGGCGAAGCTCGGCATCCGTCGCGCGTTCGGTTCGCCGTCGCTGCGGATTGGCGCCGTCGTGGGCCTTGCCGACGAGGGACTCGCGGGCGTTCCGACGCCGACCGGCGAGATGCGGATTCGTCTGATGGCGGCAGACCATGCCGGTCTTCAACTCGCGATCCAGGCCGACACCGACGCCGGCATGTCTCGCGCGCTCGGCCTTCTCGACGATGTGACGCGGAGCAACGGAAGACGCGACCGCCGGGCGCGAATCGAGCGCGCCGGAAGTCTTGGGCCGCACCTGCTCGAACGTCTGACGGCCCTGGACGTGATTGCGTCGATCCAACCCGCGCGTGATGCGACGGCCGACGCCCCGCGACGCCTCCTCGACAGCGGCGTGCGCGTGGCGATCGGCTCCGACTGGCCGGTGGCGCCGCTCAATCCGATGCCGGCGCTGCAGGCGGCGATGACTCTTCATCAGATGAGCATCGACGAAGCCATGAGAGCCTATACCAGCGGATCGGCGTTCGCCGAATTTCAGGACGACCAGAAAGGCACCCTCGCTCGAGGGCGACTCGCCGATCTCGTCATCCTGAGCGGCGACATCTTCGGCATTCCGGCGGCCCGCGTGAAGGATGTGCAGGTGCTCACGACGATCGTCGGCGGACGCGTCGTCCATCAGCGGAACCCATGATCAGTAGGCAGCGTATGCCGCTGACGCCGACGCTGATCGCGGCGGCGCTGTCCGGCCTCGTCGTGTTCGCGGGCCTGCACTGGGGGGCCCTGGTCGCCGGCGGATCGGATTCCTACGGCTACGTCAGCGAGGCGGCGCTGTTGCTTCGCGGTCAATTGACGACGAACCAGGAGGACGTGGTACGCCCGTCGCCGTGGCCATTGGCGGTTCACACCTGGGCGCCGCTCGGGTACCGTCCGTCGCCGTGGATTCGCACTGCCATCGTTCCGGTCTATGCGCCAGGCCTGCCGCTTTTGATGGCGCTGCTCGAGATTCCGTTCGGTTTCTGTGGCGCGTTCCTGGTCGTGCCGCTGTGCGGCGGGCTCACCATCTGGTGCACGTACACGCTGGGCCGTCGGATGTTCGGATCTCCGAGTATCGCGCTCGCCGGCGCCGTCCTGGTCGCGAGCAGTCCGGTGTTCCTGTATCAGCTGATGAACGCGATGAGCGACGTGCCGGTCACCGCGGCGTGGACGCTGGCGCTGACGCTGGCGGCGGCCGGCTTGCCGGTGGCGAGCGGACTGGCTACTGCCGTCACGCTGGCGATTCGTCCTAACCTGGTCTTGCTCCCCCTCGTCATCGCCGGCTGGTTCCTGCTGCGACACGGGCGGGACGGCTGGCGGGCACGCGTTCGCGCGACACTGCGATTTGCTCTGGGCGTGTTGCCGTCGATCGTCGGCGTCGCCTGGCTGTATGCACATCTCTACGAGTCCGCGCTGACGTCCGGCTATGGCGGCCTCCGCGATCTCTACTCGTTCGGGTTCCTCGTGACCAACCTTCGCCAGTTCGCCGCGTGGATGGCCGACGTCGAGCTGCCGGTGCTGCTGATTGCGCTGCTCGCCGTGGTCGTTCGCCGGGCGTTTCCGCGCTCGCCGATTCCGCTCCGCGCCCATCCTTCTCGCCGGAACGATCGCGGCGGTGTTACTGTCGTACCTGTTCTACCAGCCGTTCGACGTGTGGTGGTACCTCCGGTTCCTGCTCCCGATGTGGCCGGTGATGATGGTGTTGACGGCGGCGGCGTTGGACGGGCTGGCGCGCCGATGGTGGCCCTCGCGGGCTGCGCTCGCCGCCGCTGTCGCGGTCGCGATCGTGGCATCGCAAGGCGTCGCGACGGCGGCCAGCCGGGGCACGTTCGACCTGGGCGCCAGCGAGCGCCGATACGTCGACATCGCCCGGTTCGTCGCCGGCTACACCGAACCAGACGCGGTGATTCTCGCGATGCAGCACAGTGGATCGCTGCGCCTCTATGCGGGTCGACTCACGTTGAGGTACGACGTACTGGATCCGGAATGGCTGGACCGCGCCGTTGCCTACCTGCAGTCGATCGGACGGAAGCCGTACTTTGTTCTCGACGGATTCGAGGTCGAGGCGTTCAGGACGCGCTTTGGCCGGACCAGCCGCCTCGGCGCCCTTGCCTGGCCGCCGATGGCCACGCGCGGCTCGATCGCGGTATACGACCCGATCGATCAGCGGCCCGGGTCAACACCGATTGCGATTGCGCCGACCTCGATCCCGCGCGGCGAGTGGTGCGACCGGCCTCAGACCGCGCCGCCGGTCCTGCGGATGAAATAGAACACGGCCGCGACGGCGAGGGCGAGCGCTTCGATCCCGAATTCCCGCCGCGTCGCGTTCGAGAGCAGCCAGAGGATCACCGCGGCCGCCAGCAGTGGAATCAACGGTCCGCCCGCCAGTCTGAACGGCTGCGTGCCGTCAATACGGACGTCGCGCCGCTGCAACTGGTAAGAAGCGCTCACGCACATCAGGTAGAGCGTGAGCGCCGCCACGTTGGCGAGAATAGCGAGCTGGGTGAAGCTGCTGCTCACGGCCAGGAGCGTCACGAGGCACGCGTAAATGGCAATGGCGACGTGCGGCGTGTGGAATCGCGGATGGATGCGGGCGAGCGGCTCGGGCAGGATGCCGTCGCGGGCGAACGCATACAGGGCCCGGGGGCTGCCGAGCATGTCCCCGGAGACGTAGCCGAACATCGAGACGACGGCGCCGGCGAGCACGAACAGTCGTCCGCTGTTGCCGAGCACGAGGGCGACCGCGTCAGCGAGCGGCGCGGCGGTGTGCTGCGCAATCGCCGGCCCCAGCAATCCCTGCGCCGCGACTTGAATCAAGATATACAAGGTGGTGGTAATGGCGAGCGCCGACAGCAGCGCGCGCGGCACCGTCCGCGCCGGTTCGCGGACCTCGCCGCTCGGGACCAGCGCGATCTCGACGCCGGCGAACGCGAAGATCAGTAAAATCGACGTCCGGCCGATATCCGATCCGGATGGCAGGCCGGACCACCGCAGGTATTCGCCGTGGACCGACCAGATGCCGACGCCGACGAAGATCAGCAGCGGCAGCAGCTTCAGCACCGTCGTGGCTTCGACCAGCCCGACGCCAGGCCTGACCCCGCGCACGTTGATGCCGGCGAGTGTCGCGAACAGCGCGATGATGATCAGGCCGCGGCCGAACGCTGATCCGGCCGGTGGCCAGAGCGCGCCCACCGATCCGGCAAAGGCGCTGGCGACCGACGCGACGGCGAACGTGGCCATCAGGCAATAGAGCACACCCGCCAGGAATCCAACGAAAGGCCCGAACGCCACTTCGACATACGCGTACAGGCCGCCGGTCAGCGAGACCCGGCTGCCCGCGGATGCGAAGCAGGACACGATCAGCGCCATCAACACCGCACAGACGATGTACGCGACCGGAGCGGCGGCACCGAGGCCGGCCGCGACGAGGGCAGGAAGCACGAAGATGCCGGCGCCGACCGTGACGTTGACGATGCTGGCGGTGAGTTGTCGCGCACCGATGGCGCGAACCAATCCCGTTTCGGACGCCACGCTCATGTCGCGGGCTCAGGCAGGTGTATGCACCGCGGCGATTTCGGCGGCGGCGCGGCGGCCGCTCTCGACGGCGCCGTTCATGTACCCCTGCCACCTGACGCTGGTGTGTTCGCCGGCGAAGAACAGCCGCTCGGCGGGCCGCGCCAGCCACGGGCGCAGGGCGGGATCGAAGCCGGGATCGAAGAAGGCGTAGCCGCCGCGCGCCAGCGGATCGTGCTCCCAGACAATCTGCTTCGATGCCACGATGTCCGGCAGCGGCGTGCCGAGCCACTCGAGCGATTGCGCCAGTCCGCGTGCGCCGTCCTTTGCGACGATGGTCTGGGTGGCATCGCTGGCGCCGCCACCGGCGAGCAGGCTGATGATGCCGGCGCGGCCGCGCTGCTCTTCGTTGCCGTCCCAGAGCGCTCCGAACGGCAGCGCCGAGCCGAACGCCCGCGGACGTCCGGGAGCGCGCCAGAATCGCCGGGCGAACTGCAGCAGGGTCCGCGTCGCGCGTCCGTACTTGAGGCGGACGAACGCGTCGTGCTGCTGCGCCGGGAGCGCCGGCGAAATCGGAATGCGCCGGAGCAGTGTCGCGGGCAGCGCCAGCACGACGTAGTCACAGGTCGCCTGCGACAACGCGCGTCCGTTCTTAAGGCTGACGCGCACCGAGCGGCCGCGGTGCGACAGCGCCACGACTTCCGTGCCGAGGTGCAGGCGCTCGGCGAGCGGCGCGGCGAGCGCCGCGGCCAGGCGATCGTTGCCGCCGTCGATGCGATACATCGTGCTCTCGGAGGGACGGTCCGCCTCGGAGAATTGATCGACGAGCGCAATCATCGACAACTCGTCCGGGTCGGCGAGGAAAAAGCCGCGCAGGCCGGTGAGGGTCGCACGCAGGTCGTTGTCGCCTTTGACCTGATCGAGCCACGACGCCACCGATCGTCTGGCAATGTCGGCGGTGATCGGCGTGTCCCAGCGGCGTTCCGCGAGCATGTAGGGACGGATCAGGTCGCGCAATTCGCCGGCCAGCCGATCCCATCCGCTCATCGCGGTGCGCGGAACAATCCGCGCCTTTCCGGCCTTGTCCGTCTGGACGTAGCCGAAGCCGCCTCGCAGCACGCGAGTCATCTTCACGCCGACCGCGGTGGCCAGCTCACGGAGCGCGAGATGATCCTCGTCGATCAGGTCGCCGCCGGCTTCGGCGTGCTGACGCTCCGCGAACCCGTCGTGGATGGTCCAGACCCGCCCGCCGACGCGGTCGCGCGCGTCGACCACCGTCACCGAGGCGCCAAGCGCCACCAGGTCGTGCGCCGCTGCCAGGCCGGCCAGGCCGGCGCCCGCGACCAACACGGACACGCCGTTCAAAGTCGTTCGATCCACGCTCCCACTGTAAGGGGAAATGGTTGCGGCATGCGTTAAACTTTGCGTCATGCTTCCGCTGATTGCGCTGCTTGCCGTGACCTACGCGCATCCCGAACAACTCGTCGAGACCGACTGGGTGGCGGCCCACGCCGCCGACGCCGGCGTCCGGATCGTGGACATGCGCCAGAACGGCTACGCCGAGGGTCATATTCCAGGCGCGGTGTATTTGTCGCCGGTCGCCATTCGCGACGCCGCCAATCCGCCGACGTTCCTGCCGACCGCTGCCGCGTTCGAGGCGATGATGGCCAGGCTCGGCATCGCTGACACGACGCGCGTCGTGGTCTACGACGAGCGCGGTGGCATTTACGCCGCCCGGCTGTGGTGGATTCTCAACTACTTCGGTCACACCAACGTCGCGCTGGTAAACGGCGGCTGGGTCAAGTGGACAGCCGAAACACGTGAGGTGACGCCGGCGCCGACGACCGTCGCCGAGGCACACTTCACCGCACGGCCGCAGCCGTCCTGGATCGCCACGGCCGCCGACGTCGTCGCCGCCATCGACAAGCCGGGCGTGAAAATTGTCGATGCTCGCACGCAAGGCGAGATCGACGGCAAGGATCTGCGCAACATCAGGCGCGGCGGGTTCGTGCCCTCGTCCATTCCGGTGTACTGGGAGGAGCTGCTCGATCCGCAGCAGAAGACCTTCAAGTCGGCCGAGGAACTCTCGCGCATCTACGCCGGCCGCGGGATCGTGCCGTCCGAGCAGGTGATCGCGTACTGTCAGGTCGGCATGCGCGCGTCGGTGGACCTGTTTGCCCTGCACCTGATTGGCTACGACAAGCTCCGCAACTACTACGGCGCCTGGGAAGAGTGGGGTAACCGCGACGACCTGCCGCTCGGGAAGAAATAGCGCGTGATCCCGTTCGCTGAGTCGTGCGAGGCCATCGCACGCGTGCTGGACGGCTCGTTCCGGCGCGACGTGCTCGCCAGCGTCTCGAAGGACGCAGATTTCCGCACCGCCCTGCTGCGGCTGCGCGACCGGATGCGCGCCCACGTCTGGAACGCCGGACCGCATACCGTCAACCTTTCGGCAATCGTCCGCGACTGCGACGCGCGCACTCGCGAAGACGGTTTCCATGTCCTGAACGATTGGGACGGCAAAGCCGATTCGGTCAGCCCGGACATCATCCCGGTGGACGTGCTGCACTATGTCCTCGAACTGCGCGGCGGCGGCCCGATCGACCTCGGCTCGCTCGCGATCCTGCTCGACTACTACCTCTTTCATCTGTTGTGTCTGCTGTCGCTCCGCATCTGGGACGATGGCGATCCCGACGGCAACCTCGTTCGGCTCGACGACCTGCTGCGGCTGCTACAGGGCGAGGCCGGCGGCGGTCAGCGATTCGTGGACGATGGCGCAACGCATGATCCTGATCGCGACCTCGCACTTCGAGGTCGTCGAGGTTGGATACGAGAAGCTGCTGGAGAGAGTGCGATCGCTCAATCAGGCTCACCAGACGGCGATCGCGCTCACGCACGCCGCCAGCATCGGTTGCCATCTTCGGTTCGGATTCGAGGCCACCTACGGCCGCGACACCCTGGTCATGCGCGACGACAACGTCGCCGATTATCCGTGGCTGTGCTTCGCGCTCGACGTGTCGCTCCGCGAGTTCGCCAGACTGCGCGACGCGGGGCATCGCGGGGACGAGTATCGGGCCGTGGTGGAGAAGATCCTGAACGGCCTCTCGTCCGATGCGCGAGCGTTCGTCGGTGAGGCGCCGGCGGCGCTGTCAGGCAACGAACAACCGAGGGCGGCGATCCGCGAACTCTTCACGCGACACCAGGCCGAGCTGATCGAAGCCTTCGACCGGCTGCGACCCTCCGACGAGACCTACTCGCCGCTCTCGTTCTTCTTCAACTTCTCGCACAACATCCTGAAAGGAACGGTGGTCGACGCGCTGCTGCGGGGCCGGCGCTGGGACGTGTCCTTCAACGATCTGCTGGACGGAAGCGGCGGGGCGGAGACGGGAACGGCCAGGCTCGCGCTGGCCACGACGTTGATGGACTACGCCCGCAGGAACCCGGATCGTATCCGCGGCCGCCTGATGCCGGTCATCGTCTACGACCCGCAGGCCGGCCGGGAGTTCTTCACGGCGACGCTGCGCAAGCTGCGCGAATAGTCGGGACCGGACCGCGTCCGGCCCCGACTCGTTGCTGTGACTATGCCGCGCCGATCGCCGGCTCGCGCATGCACCGGCATCGCTACTTCCGGGCGCATCAGTCGCGTCGCGAAGCGACGCTGAATGTCCCAGTCGGGCGGCGGCGTGACGCCGAATTGCGTCAGCGGAACCGGCGTGCCGCTCGCGTACGCGTTCCAGTAACGCGGCGACGCCGGCGGAAACGCCGCCAGCGGCAGATGATCGTGACGAATGTCGAAGGCGGTGTGCGCTTCGACAAACCGCAAGGCTGACCGGACCGCTTCACCGATCGTCCGCGCCTCGGCGCCAAGATCGTGTTCGAGCCCTCGCACCAACCAGAGCCCTGGAGCTTCCTGAAAGATTACGAGCCGAAGTCTTTTCGGTGTCATGGGACACCGACGACGCAAAGGCACTGACTGTCTCGAGCCCGGCCGTATCTCGTTGTCAGCTGGGCGATTACTCTTTTGTGCCCGGTGAAACTGTCGGGTTTCCTGACGGAAGAAATTACACGGTCCCTAGGACTTTGCCGGGGCGAACCGCTTGAAGAAGCTGGTGTCGTTCCATTTTGGCCGGTCGGTCCGGTTGGCAATCCGCACGGACAGATCACGAATCACGTTGACGTACATGCCCGGCCGCGGACATGTCGATCGGTTGATTCAGGTCGTCCGACGGCGCGTGATAGCGTTCGGCGGTCCACTTTGGCGGCGATCGCCGCCTCCGGCGTGTTCGCTTCGTAGCCGACCTTCATCGCGAGCGCCGGGATCCCGACTTTGACAAAACTGTATTGATCGCTGCGCACGAAGCGGTTGCGCTGCGGTTCGGGATCGGCCTGGACATTGAGGTTGAGCGCTTTGGCCGTCGCCCTGAGATCCTGACCGAGGTCGGACTCGTCCAGCCCCAGCACCATCAGCGTCTTCAAGGGGAACAGCGGCAGGAACATGTCGGTGTTCACGTCGGCCACGATGCTGCCGCGCGGCACGGTTGGATGCGCGGCGAAGTATCGCGATCCGAGCTCGCCCTTTTCCTCGCCGGTGACCGCGACGAACAGCAGCGACCGGGCCGGCTTCTGTCCTGAGTCGTGCAACGACATCGCGACGTCGATAATGGCGGCGATGCCGGACGCGTTGTCCATGGCGCCGTTGTAGATACTGTCGCCGTTGATCGGCTGGCCGATGCCGACGTGGTCGAGGTGCGCGGACACCGCGACGTATTCCTTGTTCCGCTGTGGATCTGACCCGCGCAGGATGCCGACGACATTCTGTGATTCGACCGCCGCGTGTTCGACCTTTGCCACGGCCTTCAAGCGGGCCGGCAGCGCAAAGCTCGGCATCGGCCGACCGCCATCGACATCGGCCAGCAATTCCTGAAACGTGTGACCGGAGCCGGCGAACAGCTTCTCGGCGTGCGCCGGATTCATCGTCACCGCGAGCTGCTGGCCGGGCGCGTCTTCGAGCGCGGCGTCGGCCAGCGACATCGCCGGCTGAAGCCGTGACAGCGTCGAACGCGACCAGGGAATGTCCATGCTCTTCGGGTTGGGGATGCCGATCGTTCCCACCGCGCCGGCGGCCTTGTACATCGTCCAGCGCTCGGAGGCGGATCCGAAGTGGGCCTGCAGCGGCCCCGGCAATGACGCCGGCGTCGCGGCGATGTACACCACCACGGCGCCTTTCAGGTTCACGCCGGCGAAGTCGTCGATCTGACGCTCCGGAATCTTGAGGCCGTAGCCGACGAAGACGAGCGGCGCTTCGACCGTGGGCGCCGGATCGACGCGCATGCTGATGTTCGCGTCTTCGCCGAGCGTCAGCGATTCGCTCTTGCCATCGGTGACGAGCGCCAGACTCGATTGCGCCTCGACGATCCGCCGGGTCTTGAAGGCGACCGGCTGAATATATCCATTGATGCCGGCCGGCTCGAGTCCGGCCTGTGCGAACTGCGCAGCGACGTACTCGGCCGCCCGCTTGTGCGCGGCGCTGCCGGTGTCGCGGCCTTCCATGCCGTCGTTGGCCAGCGCCTGCACGTAGCTCCACCACCGCTGCTGGTCGGCGCCAAGGCCCGCCGCACCCGCCAGCATCGCGATCATCGTCAGCATCCACACACGGCGCATAGTTACTCCTCGCTGCTGCCTAGGATAACCTGCCCGAGAACCGGGATATAGAATGCCTGCGGAGGCGCGCGTGAGACGATCGTTAGCGGGATGGATGGCGGGCGGACTGATGCTGGCGGCTGGCGTCGCCGGTGCGCAGGATCGGCTGACGAGCAGCGATCTGCTGAAATTGCGGTCCGTCGGTGGTGTCCAGGTTTCGCCCGATGGCACGCGTGTGGCCTACGTGGTCGAGAACAACGACGGCCCGCGACGGCCGTACGGGCAGCTGTGGGTGATGACCGTCGCCGACGGAAAGACCGTGCGTTTCGGCGGGGAGCGCGAGCCGAGCGGCAACCCGGCGTGGTCGCCCGATGGACAGTCGATCGCTTACCAGGGTCGCGTCGGCGACAAGGCGGGCCTCGTCGTCGCTCGTTCCGACGGCAGCGGCGCCAGATTCCTGTCGGAGATGTCCGGAACGAACAGTCCGCTGCCGACGACGGGCAAGGACATCGCCTGGTCCCCCGACGGCAAGCGCATCGCGTTTGTAAGTTCGGTGCCCGGTCCGGAGACGGCGGATGCGACCGGCGATCCGATTGTGATCACGAGGTATCTCTACAAGCCGGATGCTGCCGAGGGCAACACACGCTTCAACGACAACCGCCGCCTGCACATCTTCGTCGTGGACGTGGCTTCGGGCCGCGTCGACCAGGTGACCGACGGCGCCCACTACGAGCATTCGATCGAGTGGTCGCCGACCGGCGACGAGATCGCGTTCATCTCGAACCGCGAGCCGAACGAGGATCAGTTCTTCAACTACGACCTGTTCACGCTGAAGCTGGCGGACAAATCGATCCGTCGCCTGACGTCCACGGAGAACGCGGAATACCGCCCGCGCTGGTCGCCGGATGGAAAGACCATCGCCTACCAGGCCACCAAACGCGGTCTCACCGATCTCGAGACGACGATGGAGGACACGCATGTGTGGACGGTGGGTGCTGACGGGTCGAGCCGGCGCGAGGTCGGCCGAGGCATCGACAATCGTCAAGGTGCGCCTGAATGGACCGCCGACGGCCGTGCGGTGATGTTCACCGTCCAGGAACGCGGCAATTCTTCTTTGTATCGATTGCCGCTGTCATGCGCGTCTGATCCGTCCGGCAGAACCGGATGCCCGGCCGAGAAGGTCGTCGGCGAGCGCGGCAGCGTCGGCGCGTTCTCGACGGCGAAGGGTGTCGTCGCCTACACGCTGTCAACGCCGTCGGCTCCGGCGGAGCTGTACATCGGCGGGCGGCGGATGACGGACCTGAACGCGGAACTGCTTCGCGGTAAGGTGCTCGCGGAGGTCGAGGCGTTCACGTTCGTGTCGAACGATAACCGGTTCGACGTCGAAGCGTTTCTCACCAAGCCGCGCGGCTGCACCGAAACCGCGAGGTGTCCGCTCATCGTCAACATTCATGGCGGCCCGCACGGACAGCAGGGCCCGGCGTTCAACTTCAAGAATCAGGTCTATGCCGCGCGCGGCTGGGCGACGCTGATGGTGAACTATCGCGGTTCGACCGGTTACGGTCAGGCATTCACTGACGCCGTCTTCGCTGATCAGAACGGCAACGAAGGCCAGGACGTGCTCTACGCCTTGAGCGCCGCGATGCGCCGCTATCAGTGGATCGATCGCGATCGGCTCGGCGTCGAGGGCACCAGCTACGGCGGTCAGCTGAGCGCGTGGCTGATCACGCAGACCAGCGTGTTCAAGGCCGCCATCCCCACCGCCGCGATCATCAACCTGATCAGCTACAACTACATGACCTACTACAACCAGTACGAGCAGATGGAATGGGGCACCTTTCCCCATCAAGGCACGCTGATGGACACGCTGCTGCAGCGGTCCGCCATCCGCCACGTGGCGAACGCGCACACGCCGACCATGCTGATGCACGGGGAGAACGACAACGACGTGCCGATTGCCGAGGCGGAGCAGTTCTACATCGGACTGCGCGATGTCGGGACCGAGGCGGTGATGGTGCGATACCCGCGCGAAGGGCACGGAATCCGGGAGTCGAAACACGTCGTGGACAGCATCGATCGGAGTATCAGGTGGTACGAGGCGCATTTCCCGCCCGCCGGCAAGTAGTCGCGGCGGTGATCGCTGCATTTGCGTCGTTCGTGTTGGTCGTTTTTCCGGCGGGCGCACTTGCGGCGGTCGCGTCGGCTCAAGCGGCGGTGACCAACGGTGCGGCGGTCGCGGTGGCCGATGCGCTGCTTTGGGGGCGTGCCATGCCCGGCGCTGACGTGACGGCCGGCCTGCCGTCGGACCAGCAGGAGCTGCTGGCGTCGTACCGGCGCAGGGAAGCCGTCTTCAAAAGCACGCTGACCCCTCCGCCGCGCGCCACGAAAGAAGAAGAGATCGTGTTCGCGCAGCGTGTCGGGATCGAACGCGTGGTGTTCAGCCTGTTCGATCGACGCGACAGCGCGCGGATCGCCGGCATGTACGCGCTCGATGCGGACGTCGGGTTCACGCAGCCGGGCTTCGCGGACGCGATGCTGAACCACCTCACGCAGAAATGGTTTGCGCCGTATCTTCACCTGGTGTCCGGCGATCTCAAACTGTGCGTCGGGCGTGAGGCGGAAGGACGTCGCCAGCTCGTGCTGGCGCGCGACGGCGGTCAGCCGCTGATCAGAGTCGTCGCCGAGCAGGTGCTCGAGAAAAAACGCTGCGTCGACGAGACGGAGCAGTAAGAGGACGCCGTACCGCCGCCTCAGAGCTGCTCGACCGTGTAACCCTTTGCTTTCAACACGGCGAGCAGACCGTCCGGGCCGACCAGGTGGGCGGCGCCGACCACGACGAGCGCGTGGCCCCTGCGCGCGAACAGTGCCTCGATCTTCGGCATCCAGTTTCGGTTGCGCTCGACCAGCAACCGCTGATACATCACCGGATCGGATTTCAGGTCGGCCAGCACGACGCGCTCGACCGCCAGTACGTCTCCCGCTTTCCAGGCGTCACCGAGCTTGTTGACGCTGGCCACCTCAGTGTCGAGCTCCTTCAGCGTCTCCGCCAGCATGTGGTCCTGCTGCTCCATCGTCATCGTGTCGAAGCGCGAGATCTGATACGCGGCGGTCTCGAGACCCTGGACCGGCTTGCCCGTCTCCTTCGCGAGGTCGTAGAAGTGCTTGTCGAGACCCAGATCCGGATCGAAGCCGACCTTGGCGAGCTCGATGCCTTCGAGCGCGACCGCCACCATCCAGGGCTTGAACTGCATCAGCGCGGCGCCGGCGGGACCGAGTTCGCCCATCGCCTTCTTCACCAGCGCCATGGTCGCCGGCGACAGGACCTTGTCGAGCGACTGGCCGGCCGGCAGCATGCCGCTCGAAAGCGACTGCAGCTGCACGGTCGGGTCGAGCATTTCGGCGAGATCGACTTCCTCGACGAGAAGATCGGAGTCCTTGAAGGCCTGTTCCAGCGCCGGCGCGAGCGGGTAGAAATCCGGCGACAGCACGTGAATCGATCCCATCAGGTACACGACGCTGCCGGACTTGCCCGTCACTTTCCAGGCGAACGACTTGGCCTGGACCGCCTGCGCCGGCAACAACAACGCGGCCGCGACGACCAGCGATCGGAGGGCGAGGGCGCGCAGCCGTGGGTTCACTCGCATAGGTCGATCATCTTACCCGGGTTCATCCGGTTGTCCGGATCCAGTGCGCGTTTGATGGTGCGCATCACGTCGAGGGCCGGGCCGTGCTCGATTTCGAGGTATTTCAGCTTGCCGATGCCGACGCCGTGCTCGCCGGTGCAGGTGCCGCCCATCGCCAGCGCGCGCAGGACCATGCGTTCGTTGAGCCGGCTCGCTTCCTCGATTTCTTCGGGACGATTCGGGTCCAGCACGTAGATCAGATGGAAGTTGCCGTCGCCGACATGGCCGACCAGACACACCGGAAACGAGGCCGCGAGGTTGTCGCGCCTGGTCTCGATGACGCATTCGGCCAGACGCGAAATCGGCACGCACACGTCGGTCGTCCAGGCCCGGGCGCCGGGCCGCAGCGCCACCGCGGCGTACATCGCATGGTGTCGCGCCTGCCATAGCCGCTCGCGATCTTCGAGCCTGGTGGCCCACTCGAAGCCGCGGCCGCCATGGTCCGCCGCGATCGCCTGCACCGACGCGGCTTGTTCGGCGACGTGCGCGGCACTGTCGCTGTGAAATTCGAAGAACAGCGTCGGCGACAGCGGATAGCTGGTCTTCGAGTAGCGGTTGACGGCGTCGAGCTGAGTCTCGTCCAGCAGCTCGATGCGCGCGATCGGCACGCCGAGCTGAATCGTCGCGATGACCGTCTCTACCGCGCCCTCGATGGTCTCGAACTGGCAGACGGCGGCGGACACCGCTTCGGGAATCGGATGGAGCCGCAGCGTGATCTCGGTGATGACCCCGAGCGTGCCCTCGGCGCCGACGAACAGCCGCGTCAGGTCGTAGCCGGCCGCCGACTTCCGCGCGCGCGTGCCCGTCCTGATGATCCGTCCGTCTGCCAGCACCACGGTCAGACCGAGCACGTTCTCCCGCATGGTGCCGTAACGCACCGCCGTGGTGCCCGAGGCGCGCGTCGAGGTCATGCCGCCGAGCGTCGCGTCGGCGCCGGGATCGACCGGGAACATCAATCCGGTGTTGTTCAGCGCCTTCTGCAGCTGCAGCCGCGACACGCCGGCTTCGACCGTCGCGTCCAGATCCGCGACGCTGACCCGCACGATCCTGTTCATCTCGCGCATGTCGATCGCGATGCCGCCGTGAATCGCGTGCACGTGCCCCTCGAGCGAGGTGCCGGCGCCGAACGGCACGATCGGCAGGCCGAACCTCGCCGCGATCTTGACGATGGCGGCGACTTCGTCGGTCGTGTGCGGAAAGCAGACCATGTCAGGAGCGGCCGGCGTGTGATACGACTCGCCGCGACTGTGATGGTCGCGGACGGCCGCGGTGTCGGTGGCGCGTGGGCCGAGCAGCCGGTTCAACTCGAGCTGCGCGGCCTGCACCGTTTCAGCGGAAGCGGGCGTCATCCGTTGAGGATAGCAGGAGTCAGAAGGACGCCTGAAAATCGGCGAACGAGCGCTGGATCCGGTGCAGGAACGCGGCGTCGAAGTCGACGCCGTCGCCGAGATCGCGCAGCAGGTTGGCGACGGCGAAGCCGCCGGCCTCGTCGATCAGCCGGCGTGCGGTCAAAGCGCTGGTGGCGTAGGCCAGCTGCGCCTGCGCGCCGGTGAATCGGCCGAATCCCGACTGCAGTGCACGCAGCGGTACCGGTTTGTTGGCGTGGACCGCGGCCGTGGCCCACGTGAGGTCGTCTCCCTCGAGCGCCGTCGCCACGCCTTCGTTGAGCCAGGTCGGCACCCCGTGCGGCGCCAGGCTCCGCACCAGCGCGTGCACGAATTCGTGCGAGAGCACGCGATCGAGTTCGGCTTCCTTGTCGAGCGCGCCGCGCATCGGCACGCGAATGGTGCCGTCGTAGGCGCCCGCCGCCCATCCCGGCGCGCGCGTGATGTCGCGGAACTGCTCGGTGGTGTAGAGCACCACCGGAACGGGATCGGTCGGATAGCTGCCAAGCAGCTGACCGACCCGCCAATAGGCGCGGTCGAGCACCTCGAGCGCCTTGGCCGCGAGGTCGGCTTCGGCCGGTCCTTCGAACGAAACCGTGAAGTGGGATCCAATCGCCTGCTGCATCCGATCCTGCAGCTCGCCCTCGCGACGCCAGCGCTCGAGGGTTGCCTGTGCCTCGCGATCGTCCGGCGTCAGTTTCAGGAGGGCGTCGTAGGTGCGCATCGCGCCGGGCCGATCGCCCAGGCGATATTGCATCTGACCGAGCAGTGCCCGCGCCTGGGTCAGCTTGGGATCGAGCTCAATCGCGCGCTCGAACTCGTCGCGCGCATCGGCATCGCGCCGCTCCACCGATGCGGCCATCCCCGCGCCGAGGTGCAGCCGCGCGTTCTTCGGGTCGGACGCGATCGCCTCGCGAAACGCCTCGGCCGCGTCGTGCGCGTGGCCGGCGTTGAGCGCCTCCCAGGCGCTGCGTTCGACGAGCGCGTTGCGCGGGTCGATTTGCGCCCGCAGCGGGATTGCAGCCGCGCACCAGACCGCGACGATCGCCAGCCGGCGGCGTAGGGTCACCGCGTCAAGGATAGTAAAAAACGCCCCGCGGTGTCCTCGGCTTTCAGACAAGAATGTCGCTTCGGCCGCTCGCGATCTCAATTCTGTGAGCCACGGTTTTTTCACCGGACTGACAAGGCTTCGCGGCCTCTGGCGACGCATGATCGTTTCGTGCAGCAGAAGGGGCACTGTTTTATCGTTTCCTGACTGCCTGATGCTATTGTTACGGATTCATTCCATGTCCCAGCGAGCCTCGATTTCGATCGAAGAAGGCGTCATCGACGTTCTCAAGAGCGTCAGCCGCCGGCCGATTGCGCCGACGCTGCAGAGCGATCTGGTGGCCGACCTCGGATTCGATTCGCTGCAGGTCCTCGAAGTGATTGCCGAACTGGAGGATCGTTTCGACATTTCCATTCCGCTGAACGACGTGCCGGCCACCCGCACCGTCGCGCGGGTCGTCGCGCAGGTCGCGGAGCTGGTCGCGGAGCGGCCGACCGCTTGATGACCAGATGCCGTACGCTGTCCGCAGGCGCTGTCTGACGCTGCGGCCACCGATCTGGGCTACACCTTCGTCAACGGCGGCGATCGAGACCGTCCGTTCGTACGCCGACATCCGGGTCGCGGCGCTGGGCGTCGCGCGCAGCCTGCTCGAGTGCGGCCTGCGCCGCGGCGACCTGGTCGCGCTGGTCATCTCCGACGCGGAGCAGTTCCTCACCGCGCTGTTCGGGGCGTCGATCGCCGGCCTCACGCCCGCGTCGCTGTATCCGCCGGCGACCACCGGCGATCTGCCGCGCTACATCGAGCTGACGGCGGCGACGCTACGCAGTTCGGGCGCGCGCGCCGTCGTCGCCAGCGCCGCCCTGGCGCCGGCGTTCGCCGCGATCCGATCGAGCTGTCCGGCTCTCGACATGGTGTTGTCCCGTGCCGAACTCGACGCGCCGCCGATCGAGCCGATGACGTCCCCATCGCTCGACGACATCGCCTTCGTGCAGTTCACCTCGGGATCGACGTCGGCGCCGAAGGGCGTGGCGCTCACGCACCGCAGCCTGTCGGCGAACATCGACGCGTTTGCCAGTCCGGCCGGCGTCGGCGCCAGGCCCGGCGACATCGCGGTCAGCTGGCTGCCGCTGAACCACGACATGGGGCTGGTCGGCATGGCCCTCGGCGCGCCTTACGCTCTGTGCGCGTGCGTGCTGATGCAGCCGGAGGCGTTCGTCAAGCGTCCCACCGAATGGCTTCGCGCGATCACCCGTCACCGCGGGACGATCAGCTTCGCGCCGAACTTCGCCTACGACCTCTGCGTGCGCCGGGTGAAGCATCTCGACGGCCTGGACCTGTCGAGCTGGCGCGTCACCGGCTGCGGCGCCGAGCCGATTCATGCGCCGACGCTCGCGGCGTTCGCCGCGAAATTTGCCGCGGTCGGTTTTCGCGAGACCAGCTTCCTGCCGTGCTACGGTCTTGCGGAACACGTGCTGGCGGCGTCGTTTCCGCCGCGCGATCGAGCCATTCGCACCGAGCAGGTATCCGCGGACGCGCTGGCCGGACGCCGCATCGCCGTTCCCGGAACCGCCCGCGATTCAGTGACGCTGGTCAGTTGCGGCCGGGCGCTGCCGGAACATGCCATCGAGGTCGTCGGAGACGACGGCCGGGCGGTGCCGGACCGTCACGTCGGCGAGATCCTCTTGTCCGGGCCGTCGGTGATGCTGGGCTACTATAAGCAGGACGAGCTGACCGCCCAGGTGCTCAGGGACGGCCGGCTCCGAACCGGCGACCTCGGTTATCTGTCAGAGGGCGAGCTCTTTGTGTGCGGCCGGGCGAAGGACATCATCATCGTCAACGGCCGGAAATATCATCCCCAGGATCTCGAGTGGGCCGTCGACGATCTGGCGGGTGTTCGGCGCGGGCGGGTGGTCGCATTCGGCGCTCCCGCACGCGGGCGTCCCGATCGCGTCGTGATTGTGGCCGAGCCGAGCGGTACGGTGGCGGCGCCGTCGTTGATCGAGATGATTCGTCGTCGCATCGGCGACGTGTTCGGGCTGTACGTGGACGATGTGGCGCTGGTCAACCACGGAGCGGTGGGCCGGACGACCAGCGGAAAAGTGCAGCGCGGCGCCACCAAGGCGCGCTACGAAAGCGGCGAGCTGACGCTCGAGTCGCTGCGCGCTTAGCGGGAGACCGATGGACCTACTCGACAAGCTTCGCGCGGTCGAAAAACGTCGCGCGATGTTCGACGACGGTTCGGCCACGCCGGGGATTACGGTCATCGATCGCGTGATCGGGCCGTGCGAAGTGGTCGTGCAGGGCCGGCCGACGCTGATGTTCGGGTCGAACAACTATCTCGGTCTGACGCTGCACGAGGAAGTCGTCGAGGCCGCCCGGCAGGCGGTCGTCGAGTTCGGCACCGGGACCACCGGATCCCGTACCGCCAACGGCACGCTGGCGATCCACGAACAGCTCGAGCGCGACCTCGCCGACTGGTTCGGTAAGCGTCACGCCATCATCTTCAGCACCGGCTATCAGGCGAACCTGTCTCTCGTCGGCGGTCTGTGCGGCCCGGGTGACGTCATCCTGGTGGACCGCGACAGCCACGCCAGCATCTACGACGCGACGCGCCAGACCGCCGCGCAGGTGATCGGCTTCCGCCACAACTCGCCCGAGAGCCTGCGGAAGAAACTCGAGCGCCTGACCGGAACCGATCGCAACAAGCTGGTGGTGGTCGAAGGGCTCTATTCGATTCGCGGCGACGTCGCGCCGCTGCGCGACATCGCCGACGTCTGCCGCGCGCACGGCGCCTACCTGCTGGTCGACGAAGCGCATTCGCTCGGGACCTACGGCCCGAACGGCCTCGGCTGCGCCGAAGATCAGGGCGTGCTCGACCAGGTCGATTTTGTCGTCGGCACGTTCTCGAAGTCGCTGGCCGGCATCGGCGGCGTCTGCGTGTCGGACCATCCGGAGCTGCGCGCGCTGCACTTCCTGGCGCGCGCGTATGTCTTCACCGCCTCCGGATCGCCGGCCAATATCGCCGGCGTCGGCGCCGCGGTCAAGGTGGTGCGGGCGCATCCAGAGCTGCGCGATCAGCTCTGGGCGAACGTGCACCGGCTCCGGCAGGGTCTGCGCGAGCTCGGCTACGTGATCGGCGAGACCGAGTCGCCGATCGTGCCGATCATGATCGGCGACGAGACACGCACCATCGGACTGTGGCAGCGCTTGTTGCAGGCAGGGCTGTACGTCAACCTGATCGTGCCGCCGGGCTGTCCGGTGGATCAGTGCGTCCTGCGCGCCAGCTGCTCGGCCGCGCACAGCGCTGAGCAGATCACGCGTGCGCTCGACGTGCTCGGCCGCGTCGGCGCCGAGATGGGCGTCACCGGCGTGGCGGTCCCGTCGCGCGTCCGCTCATAGCCAGCCCGTCTCCCGATACCACGCGGCGGTCTCCGCCATTCCGTCTGTCAAACCGATCTGCGCGACGATCCCGAGGCGATCGCGCATCCGATCGATCCGGCAGACGAAGCCGTCGGCTGACATTTCCGCGTAGCGGCGGCTGTTGATCACCTGCGGCCGGCCGGTCAGCGCACCGCCGAGATCGCCGGCCCACGCCGCCAGCCGCGTCAGGCTCATCGGAACCGGGATCGTCACGGTCGCGCGTTCGACCGCGCCGCGGACGCTCTCCGCGAGCTGTCGAGTGGACGCCGGCTGAGGATGAGCGACGAAGATCGCGTCACCGTCGAGTCTGCGGTCGATCGCCGCAATGATTGCCGTGACCAGATCGCGCACGTGAATCACGCTGTAGCTCGCGCTCGCGCGCCCGACCAGCGGCACGACACCACGTGCCGCCGCCGCGAACAACGGCAGGAAGGCGCGATCGCCCGGTCCGTAGACGATGCCGGGGCGAAGCACCGTCCACCGCAGGCCGGTCACGGCGGCGATGGCGCGTTCGCCCGCGAGTTTGCTGCGGCCGTAGGCGGTGATCGGCGCCGGCGGATCGTCTTCCGTCCGTGGAGCGGATGCCGAGGCGGGGCCGGCCGCCGCGAGGCTGGAGATGTTCACGAGATGTGCGTCAACGGACTTCGCTGCCGCTGCGACGGCACGGGCGCCGTCGACATTCACGTCCTGAAATCCCTGGTCGCGAACGCTCGACACGATGCCGGCGAGGTGGACGACGACGTTCGCGTCACGAAAAGCGTGGCGAAGGGAAGTCTCGTCGAGCGCGGCGCGGATGACCACCACGTCAGCGGGCAGGGAGAGTCTGTCAAAGGTCCGCGACCCCGGCCGGACGATCGCCCGGACCTCGTCGCCGCCCGAGATCAGTCGCGCCACCAGGTGGCGACCGATGAAGCCGGTCGCCCCGGTCACGGCGATCCGCTGTCGCATCAGAGCATCTTCTCGTAGATCCGGTAGGTCTTGTAGTGGCGCGCGCCCGCGTTTTCGGCCGGCTGATTGATGTCGCGGTTGTCCTCGAGCACCCAGGAGAACTCCGCTCGCCGATACGGTCCGCCCGCGACCTGGCGGTGCAGTTCGTGGAGCAGCACCGGATAAATACCCAGCGTGCGATAGGCAGGATCGATACCGAGCAGCAGCAGCCGCATCTGGGTGATGTAACGCTTGCGAAGGAGCAAACGGAATAACGTGGTCGGGGACAGCCGCCCGGTCGTGCCCTTCAGCGCCTGATTGATGTCCGGGACGGCGACGGCGCACGCGACCGGTACGCCGTTGACTTCCGCGCAGACGGCGCAGCGCTCGTCGAAGATCGGCTTCAGCTCGGTTGCCAGGCGACGAAATTCGTCCTGGGTGGGCGCGACGAAGCCCCAGTTGCGCTCCCAGGCCGCACAGTAGATGACCCGCAGGCGTTCGACTTCCGTGGTGAATTCGGACAGCCTCAGCGGACGCACGACGATGCCGTGTTTGTCGCGCAGGCGCGGGCCGAGGCGCGCGACCGCGGCCGGCGGCGTGGTGCTGAAATCGTACAGCCACGCAAACAAGTCCTTGACCTTCGCGTAACCCGCCGACTCGATGAACGTCGCGTACTCGGGCGGGTTGTGCGGCATCATCAGCATCGGATCGCTGTCGAAGCCGTCGATCAGCAATCCTGCCGACTCGTTGAGCGACGGATTGATCGGTCCGCGCAGCCGCGCCCGTCCGCGACTACGCGCCCACGTCTCCGCCGCGGCGAGCAGCGCCTGTGCGGCGGATCTGTCGTCGGCCTCGAAGAAGCCGAACATCGCCACGTTGTCGCCGTGGGCCTGGTTGTGCAGCCGGTCGTCGATCGCCGCAACGCGGCCGACCACGCGGCCGTCCCGCCAGGCGAGCAGCAGCTCGACGTCGGCGTGGGCAAAGAACGGGTTCTTCCGCGGCGTGAGGCGTTCGTGTTCGCCGATACGAAGCGGCGGCACCCAATGCGGATCGGACGCGTTGCGTTCGTAGGCGTAATCGATGAACCGGCGGAACTCCTGCCGGCCGTTGACGGGTCGAATGTCGGTCAATGGCGTGACCGACATACGTTAGCATCACGGAAGGTCCCGCGCGTGCGTTCTTCGGAATCCCTGTCGTTCATTTACTTCGCGGTGCTGACGGCACTGTCCTGGTTCCGTCCGCTGCCGCCGTCGCGCCGCCTGCAAATCTCCGCGATCGGCATCGTCATGATGATGGCGATTTCATGGCTGTCGCGCGCGGCAACGCCGCCGCAACGGGACTGGGCGCCGGCAGTGATCATCCTGGTTGGCTATTACTTCTCAGGCCGGTTCTTCGTGACCCCGTCGCCGGACCTCGAACGATGGCTGATGTCGTGGGACCAGCGGCTGCTCGGCGAACCGGCCACACGCTTCGCGTCGTGGCCGCGTCCGGTCCTTGCCTATCTGGATCTCGTCTACATGGGCTGCTTTCTGATGCTTCCCGCCGGGCTCGCGGCCCTTGTGGCGACGGGACAGCGGCATCTCGCCGATCGCTACTGGACGATGGTCGTGGCCGCGGAACTCGGCGCCTTTGCGCCGCTGAGCGTGTTTCCGACGCGGCCACCGTGGCTGGTCGAACGGAAGGCGGCATTGCCGGACCGTACGGTTCACAGTCTCGCGTCGCAGATGGTCGAGCACTTCACCATTCGCGCCAACACCTTTCCCAGCGGTCATGTGTCCGGATCGCTGGCGATTGCCTTGGCGCTTCTCGGTCCGGTCCCCTGGATCGGCGTCGGCATGCTGGTTCTCACCGTCAGCATCACCGTCGCGTGCGTAGTCGGCCGGTATCACTACATCGCCGATTGCGCCGCTGGTGCGTTACTGGCGGTCATCGTCTGGATCGTGGTGGCGCTGCTGTACTCATGACCCGCCGGTAGATCGCCTCCAGCCGGCCGGCGATGGCGTCGCTGTCGAACGCTGGTGCCGTCGCCGCCCCTCGTTGTCCCAGTTGGTCGCGCTGCTCCGCCGATCCGAGCAGTGACGCCAACTCCCGCGCCAGGCCGTCGACATCTCCGGGATTGAAGAAGCGCGCGCAGCCGGCGGGCGCCAGCAGCTCGGCGTAACCGTCGATCCGGCTTGCCACGATCGCCTTGCCGCACGCCATCGCTTCGAGCAGCACGATGCCGAAGCTTTCGCCGCCGAGCGCCGGAGAGCAGACGATATCGGCGGCCTGGACGTAGCCGGGCAGTTGATCGTCATCGACTCGACCGGCGAAACGCACGCGCGCGTCGAGGCGACGAGCCAGCTCCTCGAGCGCCGGCCGTTCGGGACCGTCGCCGACGACCAGCAGCCATGCGTGTGAGTCGCGTTGGGTCACCGCTGGCATCGCCCGAATCAGCGTCTCGACGCCTTTGCGAGGCTCGAGTCGCCCGACGTAGAGCACGTGATGCCGAGCGTCCCCCATCAGCTCGGGTATCGGACGGGGCGCGCTGAAGCGGCCGACGTCGATCCCGTTCGGGACGATCTCGAACTCTCCCGGAAAATGGGCGGCGACGGTCCGCCTCGCCGCGCCTGACACTGCGATACGTGCGCTGAGCCGCCGCATCAACGGATGCAGCCATCGCCCGAACGTCGCGTAGAAATGATGTCCGTGCTCCCGGTAGACGTGAAACGTGCCGACCAGCGGAATGTTCGCCCGGAGCAGGACCAGCCATGGCACCAGCGGCGTGAGCGGCTCGTGGAGGTGGATGACGTCGAAGGGCTCGCGCAGTATTCGTCCCACCGCCGCGTACGCCCGTGGGTCGAGGCCCAGGCGGGATTCTGTTCCACCGAAAGAAACCGACACGGTTCGGCCGAGCGATTGCTCCTGGTTGGAAAGCGCGGCTGACGCCGGTCCACATACTCGCGCGACGTGACCGCGGCGCCGGAGCGCCGCGGCCTGCGCGCGAATCTGGTTGTTGATTCCGCCCGGCGCGGACAAGTCGTAGGGTGCGATGATGGCGATGCGTAACGGGATGTCGGATCCGGCAGAGGTGACCACGCGTCAGAGCAGCTTTTCCATGATCATCACGTCCACCCAGCGGTCGTCAAGCAGGCCCTGCTCGCGGAAGACGCCGACCGCGGTGAACCCGGCGCGCCGGTAGAGCGCGATGCCGGTCAGGTTGGCGACGAGCGCCGCCAGGACCATCTTGTGAAAGCCGAGACCGCGCGCCGTCCTGATCAGCCGATCGAGCAATTGACGGCCGATTCCCTGGCCACGATGTCCGCGTTCCACGTACACCGAAAAGTCGGCCACGTAATCGTAGGCGGCGCGCGGGCTGTACTGATTGAGGCTGGCCCATCCGACGACGATGCCGTCGACTTCCGCTGCCAGGACCGGATGCCGGGGGCCGCGATCGCCGAGCCACGCCCGCGAGTCTTCCGGCGTCCGCAGCGTGGTGTCGAGCGTGGCGATGCGATCCTCGATGCCCTGGTTGTGAATGCGGCAAATCGCCTCGGCATCAGTGGCCTTCGCCGGCCGGACCGTCACGGTCATTTCGCGAGTGTACCCCGGCTGCCGGGAGCTAGAATGGCTGTCCTGGAGGTTCGCATGAACGCCCGCCATCACGTGCTCGCTGCCGCCGTGCTCGTCGCCGTGGTGCTCCTCGTCCCCGTGCCGGACCGCGCGCTCCACGCGCAGGCCGCGCCGGCCGTCGCCCTCGGCTCGATCGACTTTCCGTCGTCGGCGTCTCCGGCGGCGCAGCCGCTGTTTCTCGTCGGCACCAAGGCGCTCTACAATTTCGAATTCGATCAGGCGGCCGACGCCTTCCTCCAGGCGGAGAAAATCGATCCGGGCTTCGCCCTCGGCTACTGGGGCGAAGCGATGAGCTTCAATCACCCGCTGTGGGCGGAACAGGATCTGGCCAAGGCGCGCCGTGCGCTCGAAAAGCTGGCGCCGACCGCAGCCGCTCGCGCCGCGAAGGCGCCGGCCGGCAAGGAACGCGATCTGATTCAAGCCGTGGACGTGCTCTTTGGCGCCGGCGACAAGCTGGCGCGCGACATCGCGTACGCCGGGGCGATGGAGCGCCTGCACGCGAGATATCCCGAAGACGATGAAATCACCACGTTCTACGCGCTGGCGTTGCTCGGCACGGGACGCGCGGGCGAAAAGAACACGCGGACCGCGATGCAGGCGGCGGCGCTCGCCGAGGACGTCTTTCAGCGTCATCCGCAGCATCCGGGCGCGGCGCATTTCATCATCCACGCCTTCGACGATCCGGATCACGCGATTCTCGGCCTGCCCGCGGCCCGCGCCTACGCGAAGATCGCACCGTCGGCCGCTCACGCGCTGCACATGCCGACCCACATCTTCGTTCAGCTTGGGATGTGGGACGACGTGATCGCGTCGAACATCGTCGCCTACAAGGCGGCCGTCGACCTCGCCGACGCCAGGAACCTGCCGCGCGGCCGCGAAGATTTCCACACCCTGTCCTGGCTGCAGTACGCCTACCTCCAGGAGGGGAAGTTCGACGAGGCCGCGAAGTCGGTGGCGGCCGCGAAGGCGGTCGCGGACAAGGACGACAGTCCACGCGTGCGTGACGGCTACGCGTCGATGAAAGCGCGTCAGGTCGTCGAGAGCGGGCGGTGGGAGCCGCTGCCGCTGTCGAGCGCGCCGGTGAAAGACGGCGGCGCTCCGGGGTACGACGGCAGCGCCGCTTACGTGCTGGCCGCCGGTCTGAGCGCGGCCAGAACGGGTGACGTGGCGACCGCGAATATCGCGCTCGAGAAGCTGAAGGCGATGCGGGTGCAGGCGGAGTCCGGGTCGAACGCGTATCGGGCCAGGCCGTTTGCGATCATGGAAAAAGAAGTCGCGGCGGTCATCGCGGAAGCGCAGAAAGATCCAGCCGCCGCGGAGCGGCTGCTGAAGGAGGCGACGGTGATCGAGCTGACGCTCGACGCGCCGTCGGGTCCGGCCGAACCGATTCAACCGTCGTTCGAACTGTACGGCGAGTTGTTGCGCGCTCAGGGACGAGCGACGGATGCGGCGGCGCAATACCGGCTGGCGCTGGTCCGGATGCCGAATCGTCGCGCGTCGATGAAGGGCCTCGAGGCGCTGAACGGAGCGCGCCCAACCCAGGAAGGCGTTCGAGGAGGAGGTGCCAGATGATTCGACGAATGGCAATCGCCACGGTGCTGTCAGTCGCGCTCGCGGGCGGCGGCGTCGGGCTGCTCGCGCAGGAAACGCGATCGGCGACGCTGCTCACCACCGAACACTATCTCGATTGGGAACGCGTCAGCGATGCCCAGATTTCTCCGGACGGCTCGCGCATCGTCTACACGCGGCAGGCCGTCAACAAGCTCGAGGACAAGTGGGAATCGTCGCTGTGGATCATGAACGCCGACGGATCCCAGCACCGCTTCCTGGTCAAGGGCACGGGCGCGCGCTGGTCGCCAGACGGCAAGCGCCTGATGTTCAGCGCGGACGGCGAGCCCAAGGGCGCGCAACTCTTCGTGCGCTGGATCGACGCCGAGGGACCCGCCACGCAGATCACGCACGTCGGCGAGGCTCCGCGCAACGCGAAATGGTCGCCCGACGGCAAGTCGGTCGCCTTTTCGATGTTCGTGCCCGACACCGAGCACTGGTCGATCAGCATGCCCGCCGAGCCGAAAGGCGCGAAGTGGACGCCGGCGCCGCGCGTCGTGTCGACGCTGCACTACCGGCAGGACCAGGTCGGGTATCTCGACGACGGTTTCACGCACGTGTTCGTGGTGCCGGCCGAGGGCGGCACGCCTCGACAGGTGACGTCGGGCAAGTGGAGCGTCGGTTCCGGCGAATTGCGCGGCGGCGCCTCGATCGACTGGACGCCCGACAGCAAGTCGATCGTGTTCGAAGGCAATCGATCGCCGGACGCCGATCTGCAGTACGAGAGCTCGCAGCTCTACGTCGCCGACGTCGCTACCGGAGCGATTCGCGACCTGGTCGCCAAGCCTGGTGCGTGGGGCCGGCCGGTCGTTTCGCCCGACGGCCGCACGGTGGCCTTTACCGGTCACGCTCCGACGGGGCGCTCGCACGACGTCAGCGATCTGTTCGTCATCCCGATCACCGGCGGCGGCGACGGCATGCGCAAGATCAGCGGCGACTACGATCGCGATCCGATCAACCTGCGATGGGCACCGGACGGCACGGGGCTGTACTTCGATGCCGACGATCACGGCGCCCGCAACCTGCAGTTCGCCACTATCGTCGGCGGCGTGAAGCCGGTGACCAGCGGCCGTCAGGTGCTGACCTTCGACTCGGTGTCGAAGGATCTGCATCGCCGTCGGCATCTCCGCCGACCTCGATCATCCGCAGGATGTCGTCAGAGTCAATCTGAAGCAGCCGGGCCAGGTGACGAAGCTGACCGACGTCAACGGCGATGTGCTGCAAGGCAAACAGCTCGCGAAGTCGGAAGAGATCAGCTACAAGTCGACCGGCAACGCCAAGATTCAGGGCTGGATCGTCAAGCCGCCGTCGTTCGACGAATCGAAGAAGTATCCGCTGATTCTCGAGATCCACGGCGGGCCGTTCTGCGATGTACAACGTCGGCGTTCAACTACATGTTCCAGAACTTCGCCGCGAACGGGTTCGTGGTGCTGTTCGTCAACCCGCGCGGCAGCACCGGCTACGGCAGCGATCCTTCGCCAACGGAATCGATCACGACTATCCCGGGCCGGACTACGACGATCTGATGGCGGGTGTGGATACCGTGGTCGGCAAGGGATACATCGACACGTCGCGGATGTATGTGTCCGGCTGCAGCGGCGGCGGCGTGCTTTCGAGCTGGGTGATCGGTCACACCGATCGCTTCGCCGCGGCGGCGGTTCGCTGCCCGGTGATCGACTGGTTGAGCATGGCCGGACACACCGACGTGCCGCTGTTCACCTACAGCTTCTTCAAGAAGCCGTTCTGGGAGGATCCCTCGGACTGGCTGTCGCACTCGTCGCTGATGTCGGTGGGAAAGGTGACGACGCCGACGTTGCTGATGACCGGCGTGCTCGATCGGCGGACGCCGATGCCGCAGACGGAAGAATATTATTCCGCGCTCAAGGTGAAGGGCGTGCCGGTGAAGCTCCTGCAGTTCAACGAGGAATATCACGGCACCGGATCGAAGCCGTCGAATTACATCCGGACGCAGCTCTACATGATGAGCTGGTTCAACAAATACACCCGCCAGGCCGGCGGCAAGGTCTCGACCACCGCGGAACAGCCCTGAGGCATTCGATCGGAGTGGCATCGAATTTCTCGAGACCTGGAAGGACGCGGGCATCCCGAAGGTGACATCCTGCGCACGATGACCATCGGCGGCTACAAGGTGAGCGAGGCCGGGAAGACGCGCGGACCGATCAAGGCGGGATTTTTCGTCGGGTGGCGAATCCGCTGAGCTCGGGCAGTCATCAGTCAGCAGTCGCCAGTCTTCAGTCGACGGTTATCAGTTGCCATCACACCCGCTTCTCGAGCTGCATCATGCGTCGGTCGTCCTCGGCGGCGTTCGCGTCCTCGACGATTTGACACTTTCGATTCCGTCCGGCGAGCACACCGCGATTCTCGGTCCGAACGGCGCCGGCAAGTCCACCTTCATCAGGCTGCTCACGCTGCAGCAGTATCCACTGCCCATCGACGGCGACGTGCCGCCGATTCGGGTGTTCGGTCAGCCTCGCTGGGATGTGTTCGCGCTGCGCGCCCAGCTTGGCATCGTATCCGCCGACCTGCACGATCGCTTCGTTCACGGCAATTCGAACGGCGTCATCACCGGCCTCGATGCCGTGCTCTCGGGTTATTTCGCCAGCCACGGAATCTTTGCGCATCAGCGCATTACCGCGACGATGCGCCGGCAGGCGTTCGAGGCGCTCGATCGGGTCGATGCGGGCTCGCTCGGGTCCCGGATGCTCGACACGCTGTCCACCGGAGAGGCCCGGCGCGTGCTGATCGCGCGCGCGCTGGTCCAGCAGCCCAGGGCGCTGGTGCTCGACGAACCGACGCGCGGGCTCGACCTCGTCTCCCGCCATCAGTTCATGGAGCGGGTGCGTGCGCTCGCGCAGCAGGGCACGACCCTGCTGATCGTCACCCACCATGTCGAGGAGATCATTCCGGAAGTGTCACGGGTGATTCTGATCAAGAACGGCCGCGTCGCCGCTGACGGGTCGAAGGCCGACGTCCTGACGTCGCCTCGCCTGAGTGACGCCTTCGCCGCACCGATTGCCGTTCAGGAGGCGGACGGCTATTTTCATATTCGCGTGACCACGGGAGCCCTTCATCACGAAGCCACGAAGACCGCGAAGACCACGAAGAACACATAGCTCTTCGTGTCTTCGTGATCAGGATCTCCATCCAGGTGTAGAATCCCGACAGTTGCCCGCGGCGAGCGCCGTGCGGTTCCCGAGAGTCCGGCAGGGTGTCCGGAAGGAGCAGTCCAGTGCGCATCATCAGTTCCACCTCCGCCGCGGCGCGCCTCGACGCGACCCGCGCATTCGTCGCCCGATTCCCCCCGGCTTCAGAAATCGCGATTGTCGGCGCTTCGCGAGGCGCCGCTGACGACCTGGCGCGCGCGATCGCCCGTGACGCCGGCGCCACGTTCGGCCTGACGCGATTCAGCCTGACCGAGCTCGCGGTGCGATCCGCCGCCGCGCGCGTCAGCGGCGCGAGCGTTCCCGGCACGCAGGCGGGCACTGAAGCCATTGCCGCGCGGGCGGTATTCGATGCGGTGGTTGCCGGAGAGCTGGATTACTTCGCCCCGGTCGCTTCGATGCCCGGGTTTCCCAAGGCACTGGCAAGAACGCTGCACGAGTTGCGGCTGGCGGGAGTTGGTCCTTCGGACCTGGCGCCTGGTTCTTCGTCCATTCCTGGTCCTTCGTCCCTGGTCCTGAGTGATCTGTCGATCTTGCTGGCACGGGTCGAGGAGCAATTCCGTCACGCGGCCGTCGACGATCGCGCGGCGCTGTATCGGTTCGCCGCGCAGGCGTGTCGCGATGGCCTGGTGCGCTGGGCGAGCCTGCCGATCGTCCTGCTCGACGTGCCGCTCGATTCGCGCGCCGAGCGCGAGTTCCTGGCCGCGCTGATCGCGCGATCGCCGGACGTGCTGGCGACGGTTCCGGACGGCGACACGGTCGCGCTCGATGCGTTGGAGCGTTGTGGCGGCCGGGTTGAGCGGGTCGAACTTTCAGAATTCAGACTTCAGAATTCAGATTCCGGAAATACTTCTGACTTCAAAGTTCACAGTTCTGACTTCGGCGTCGGCGCCTCCGACTTGCAGTGCCTGCGCCGCTTTGTGTTTCGGAGCGAACCGCCGCCGAACCGCGAGCCGGCGGGGGACGTCAGGTTGTTTTCGGCGCCCGGCGAAGGCCGCGAGGCCGTCGAGATCGTGCGCCGCGTGCTCGACGAGGCAGCGCAGGGCGTGCCGTTCGACGAGATGGCGGTCCTGCTGCGCGCGCCGCAGCACTATCTCGGCCTGCTCGAGCACGCGTGCGCCCGCGGCGACGTGCCCGTCTATTTCGATCGCGGCACCCGGCGCCCCGACCCCGCCGGTCGTGCGTTCGTCGCGCTCCTGACCTGCGCGGTGGACGGCCTCTCGGCGAAGCGGTTCGACGAATACCTGTCGCTCGGCCAGGTGCCGCCGGTCAGCGACGCCGGTCCGCGCGGCGATCGCGGTCGTCCCGATCCCGCGGCGCCGTCCGACCCGGTTTATGCGGAGCTCGAGGCGTGGCGAGTCGGGAATCATTCAGCGGATCAACCGGAGGACGCCGAGACCGTCGACGCTGGCTTCATCGACTCCGACGAGGAGGCTGTCGTCGCCGGCACGTTGCGATCGCCGTGGAAGTGGGAAGAGCTGATCGTCGAGTCGGCCGTCGTCGGCGGCCGCACGCGCGAAGACGGCAAACAGCGCTGGCGGCGCCGGCTCGACGGATTGAAGGCGGACTATCGCTACCGGATCGACGAGCTGAAGCGGGACGAGCCGGAGTCGGCCCGCATCGGCCGGTTCGAGCGCGACCTGCGGAATCTGGCGCACCTGCGGCTGTTCGCGCTGCCGATCATCGACGCGCTGGCCGATTGGCCGGAGCGCGCGACGTGGGGCGAGTGGCTCGATCGCTTCACCGCGCTGACGGCGCGTTCGTTGCGGCGTCCGGAGCGCGTGCAACGGCTGCTCGCCGATCTGCGGCCGATGGCCGATGTCGGCCCGGTGACGCTCGAGGAAGCGCGCGACGTCCTGCACGATCGTCTGGTGACGCTCGACTGGGAACCGCCGGCCCGCCGTTACGGCCGGCTGTTCGTCGGGACGCCGCATCAGGCGCGCGGCCGCACGTTCCGCGTCGTGTTCGTCCCGGGCCTGGCCGAACGCGTCGTGCCGCAGCGGCCGCGGGAGGATCCGCTGCTGCTCGACGAGCGGCGCGAACAGCTCGATTCGACGCTGGTCGATCAGCAGGGCCGCGGCGAGGCCGAGCGTCTGCTGCTGAAGATCGCGATCGGCGCCGCGCGCGAGCGCCTGTATCTTTCGTATCCGCGACTGGACGTCGGCGAGACGCGCGCGCGCGTGCCGTCGTTCTACGCGCTCGACGTCGTGCGCGCGATCACCGGCCGCGTGCCCGGATCATCGCGTGCTCGCGTCCGACGCCGCCGGCGAGGGCGGCGCCAGCCTGGCGTGGCCGGCGCCCGCGGATCCCGATCGCGCGATCGACGATCTCGAGCACGACCTCGCCGTGTTGAAGCCGTTGCTCGACGCGCGCGATCCCGCCGCCGGTCGCGCGGCCGCGCGCACTACATGCTCGGACTGAACGAGGCGCTGCGTCGATCGGTGATCAGCCGCTGGTCGCGCGGCCGGACTGCGTGGTCGCCGAGCGACGGACTCGATCAAGGTCGCGCCGGGCACCAGCGCCGCGCTCGAGGCTCATCGTCTGCGCCAGCGCCCGTATTCGCTGTCGGCGCTGCAGCGCTTCGCCACGTGCCCGTATCAGTTCCTGCTGGCGACGATCTATCGACTCGAACCGTGGGACGAGCCCGAGCCGCTCGTGCGCATGGATCCGCTGACGCGCGGCAGCCTGTTTCACAAGGTGCAGGCGGAGTTCTACCGCGCGATGAAGACGCAGCGGCGCGCTGCCGATCGCGCCGGCGTAGCGTGCCGCGGGCGATCGGCGACGCTCGACGCGGTGCTCGATCGGGTGGCGGCGGAGTACGCGGAGACGCTCGCGCCCGGCGATCGCCGCGTGTCTGGCGCGACGAGATCGGCGAGCTGCGGCGCGATCTCGGCATCTGGGTGCAGAAGCTGGCCGACACCGGTGCATGGCAACCGGAGTATTTCGAGTTCAGCTTCGGCCTGAACGACGAGGGACGCGATCCGCGCAGCCTCCGCGATCCGGTGATGGTCGACGGCCGGTTCGTCCTGCAGCGGATCGGTCGATCTGATCGAACATCGATCGGACCTCGACGTCCTGCGCGTCACCGATCACAAGACCGGCAAGAATCGTTCGACCACCGATCTGATCGTCGGCGGCGGCACAACGCTGCAGCCGGTGCTGTACAGCGTGGCCATCGAGCAGGCGCTCGGCAAGACAGGTCACCGAAGGGCGCCTGTTCTACGCCACCACCGCCGGCGGGTTCGCCGACCATGCGATCCCGATCAACGACTACACCCGCGGTCAAGGCCTCCAGGTGCTGACCATCATCGATCGCTCGGTCGAACTCGGTTTCCTGGCAGCGGCGCCGGACGAACGCGCCTGCACCTGGTGCGACTTCCGGCCCGTCTGCGGCCCGCGCGAGGAAGAGCGCATCGCGCCGGAAGGCCAAGGATCGGCTCGCCGATCTCGACGCGCTGAGGTCGATGCGATGACGCGTGACTGCCGTTCACGCACGACGCGACGCCGACGCGCGCCGCGCCATCGCCGACGATCTCGACGACACGCTGATCGTCGAAGCCGCCGCGGGCACGGGAAAGACGACCGAGCTGGTCAACCGCATCCTGCGCGTGCTCGAGACGGGACGCGCGACGATGATTCGAGATCGTCGCCGTGACGTTCACGGAGAAGGCGGCCGGAGAGCTGAAGCTGCGCCTGCGCGAGGCGCTCGAGTCGCGGCGCGCCGGGGCGTTCGGTGACGCGGCCGCGCGCCTCGATCTCGCGCTCGAGACGCTCGAGGAAGCGCACGTCAACACGATCCACGGCTTCTGCGCCGAACTGCTGCGCGAACGGCCGGTCGAGGCCTGCGTCGATCCGTTGTTCGCCGTGCTGACCGAGCCGCAGACCGATCGGCTGTACACGCGCGCGTTCCGGGCCTGGCTGCAGGAGGCGCTTGAAGAACCCACCGGAAGGGCTGCGCCGCGCGCTGCGCCGCACGAGTGGCGTCTCGGCGCCGTTCGGTCGGGCAGCGGCGACGGCGACGCCGGCGGCCCGATCGATCGGCTGCGCGGCGCCGGGCGGACGCTGGCCGAGTGGCGCGATTTTCCGCTGCCGTGGAATCGACCGCCGTTCGATCGCGACGTCGAAGTCGCACGGCTCGTGAACGGTTCTGCATCGGTTCGCCGACCTGACCGCCAGCCCCATTTCCGAGCGCGACAATCTGTTCATCGATACCGACGGCGTGCGCCGCTTGAGCCGGCAGATTCGTCTGGAGCAGTCGTTCGGCCAGCGCGACCTCGACGGCTGGGAGGCGCGGCTCGTCGATCTTGCGCGCGACTGCAGGCTTCTCGCGCACGCGAAAGGGCAGCGGCTACAAGTTCAGCAA
Organism: uncultured Acidobacteriota bacterium; assembly: GCA_963711765.1. Classification (GTDB taxonomy): domain Bacteria; phylum Acidobacteriota; class Vicinamibacteria; order Vicinamibacterales; family CAVVIG01; genus CAVQFC01. The sequence continues at coordinate 629,273 of CAVQFC010000004.1, forward strand.
GGATGTCACGCGGACCGAGGTGCTCGCGGCCCGCGACGCGCTGTTCGCCGATCTGCTGCAATTTCGAAAGCAGCGCAGACGCCGATCTCGCCGCCTGTCTGCAAGGCGAACTGGCCGGCGCGACCGATCGGCTATCAGGCGCTGAAGCAGGCGGGCGGCGCGCTCGACTTCAAGGACCTGCTCGTTCGCGCGCGCGATCTGATCCGCAACGACGACGCAGGTGCGCGGGCACCTGCAGCGCAAGTTCGTCCGGATCTTCGTCGACGAATTCCAGGACACCGATCCGATCCAGGCCGAGATTCTGCACCGACGCTCGCGAGATCGACGGTCCCGGGCAAGCTGTTCATCGTCGGCGATCCGAAGCAGGCCATCTACCGGTTCCGCGGCACCGACGTCGGAACCTACTGGCACGTGCGCGACGAGCTCGAAGGCGCGTGGCGGTCGCGTGCTGCAGCTGACGACGAGCTATCGCAGCGTCCCCGAGATTCAGCGGTTCGTCAACGCGGCCTTCAGCCACGAGATGACCGGCGACCGAGCGACGCTGCAGGCCGACTACGTCGCGCTGTCGCCCTGCCGGCCCGAGGAGGTCACCGCAGCCGGCGGTCGTCGCGCTGCCGGTGCCGAAGCCGTACGGACGCGGCGGTTTTGGCGCCGCGAAGGCATCCGGCAAAGCCGATCGACGACTCGCTGCCCGACGCGGTCGGCGCGTATCATCGCGTGGCTCGACGAACGAGAGCGGCTGGACCGTCTCCGAGAAGCAGGCGGACGGCGCGGAATCGCGGGTGCCGCTGCAGCCGCGGCACATCGCGGTGCTGTTCCGGCGATTCGTCAGCTTCGGCGACGACGTCACGCGCCGCTATGTCGACGCGATCGAGGCGCGCGGCATTCCGCATCTGCTCGTCGGCGGCAAGGCGTTTCACGGCCGCGAAGAGGTCGAGACGATCCGCGCCGCGCTCGCGGCGATCGAGTGGCCGGACGACGAGCTGTCGGTGTTCGCGACGCTCAAGGGCTCGCTGTTCGCGATCGACGACGAGCACCTGCTCGAGTTCCGGCATCGCTTCGGCATCGTTCCATCCGTTCCGCGTGCCGAAGGAGCTCGGCGGCAACGGCGGCCAGGAGCTCGCGCTGACCGGCGAGCCGACGTCGCACCTGCATGCCGATCGCCGACGCGCTGCGTCTGCTGCAGCAGCTGCATCGCCGGCGCAACTATCGGCCGGTCGCCGACACGATCGGCCGGCTGCTCGAGGAGACGCGCGCGCACGTCGGGTTCATCCTGCGTCCGGCCGGCGAGCAGGCGCTGGCCAACGTGCTGCACGTCGCGGAGCTCGCGCGGCAGTACGAGGCCGGCGGCGGCATTTCGTTCCGCGGCTTCATCGACGAGCTGCGCGACGCGGCGTCTGCCGAAGCCGCGGAGGCGCCGATTCTCGAGGAGGGCAGCGACGGCGTGCGGCTGATGACGGTGCACAAGGCGAAGGGGCTCGAGTTTCCGGTCGTGATCCTCGCCGATCTCACCTGCCGGATGAGCCGCGACGACGCCAGCCGCTACCTCGACGCCGCGCGCGGACTGTGCGCGATGAAGATTGGCGGGTGGGCGCCGCACGAGCTGCTACGATCACGAGGCCGAAGAGGTGGCGCGCGATCAGGCCGAGGGCGTCCGGCTCGCGTACGTCGCGGCGACCCGGGCGCGCGATCTGCTGGTCGTGCCCGCGCTCGGCGACGCGCCCTGGGAGGGCGGCTGGTTCGGACCGCTCAATCGCGCGCTGTATCCCGCCGATGGACGCTCGCCGGACCGCGGCCGCAGGGTCCGCGGTGCCCCGCGTTCAAGTCGAAGGACTCGGTGCTCCAGCGGCCGCATGACGAGCCGGCCGGCCCGGCAACCGTGTGCCCGGGCCAGCATCAGTTCGACGCAGGTTATTCCGTGGTGTGGTGGGATCCGAATGCGCTGATCGCTCGACCGCGAAGCCGACCTTCGGCGTGCGCCGCGAGGATCTCATCGTCAAGGACGTGCCGAAGAATGTGGTCGCCGATGGCCGAGGCCGGTACGACCGCTGGAAGCTGGCGCGGCACGATGCGCGCGCGGCCGGGGCAGCGGCGTCGTTGGCGATCGTCACCGTCCGCGAGTGGGTGACCGCCGAAGCGGCGGCCGGCGACGCCCCGCAGCCGGCGCCGTCGGAGCCGCGGCCTGAAGATCTCGTCGCCGTCGTGAACCTGACGCGTGAAACCGAAGCGCGTCCCGGCGGCGTCGCGTTCGGTTTACTGGTCCACGATCTGCTCGCGCGTGCGCCGTTCGGCTCAGCGCGCTCAGCGCTCGTCGAGCTGGCGGTCGCCCAGGCGCGAGTGCTTGGACTGGACGAGGACGCGGCGCACACGGCGGCAGCAATCGTGGATCGTCTCTTCGCGCACGATCTGCTGACGCGCGCGGCGGCGGCGCAGGCTCATGGTGCGTGCCGCCGCGAAACGCCAGTCACTGCCGTCATGCCGGACGGCACGATGGTGGAAGGCGTGGTTGACCTGGCGTTCGAGGAGAAGGGCCTGTGGACCGTCGTGGACTACAAGACCGACCGCGAGCTCGCGATTGGCGAAGCAGCATACCGTCGCCAGGTGTCGTTCTACGCATCGGCGATCGCGAAGGCAACCGGTCAACCGGCGAAGGCGGTGCTCGTGCACGTGTAGCGTCGGCCACAGAGAAGCGAACCACGACCAACGCAGCGACCGCAGAGATCGCTGAGGCTCCTGGTTTTCCTGCCAAGAATTCTCTGAGAGCTCGGCGTGCTCTGCGTTCAACGTCTCGCTCGTCGGTGCTGATCTATTGAAGACAGGGCGCCGGCACGCAGGACGCGCCACCGAGCAACTCGAGCAGCGAGAGCGGATCGACTCGCGCGCCGCTGGCGCGCACCGCCCAGTGCAGATGCGGGCCGGTCACACGGCCGGTCGCGCCCACCAGTCCGACCACCTGGTCGCGCTTCGCCAGGTCGCCTTCGTGCGTCTGGATGACCGACAAGTGCGCCAGCATCGAAAACAGTCCCAGGCCGTGGTCGATAATCACGGTGTTGCCTGAAAAATACGTGTCGCGAGCCAGCACGACGCGGCCGGCGTTGGGGGCGTGAATCGGCGTCCCGGCCGGACTGAGGAAATCGGCGCCGCCGTGCGCGTTGCGCGGCTTGCCGTTGAAGATGCTGCGGGTGCCGAAGGCGCTGTTGGCGGCGCCCGGCACCGGACGCACGAACGGTTCGGCCCACAGGCGGGTCGGCGACGACGACTTCCAGATCTGATCCAGCAGCCGCGCCTCGCGCGCGATCCGTTCCTCCTCCGACGCCGGCGGCGTGACGAACGCTTCGTTGACGCTCAGGCGGCGCGTGCGGAACGCGTGCGGCCCCACGACCAGGTCGTAGCCGGCTGCGGCGGTCGCGTTGGCCGCCGAGACGGTGATGGGATACGTGCCCGGCTTGACGTCGAGATCGATGCCGACCAACGCCTGCCAGCGGTGGTCGTCCAGCCGGTACGGCTCGATGTCGTGATTGAACGCGCGGACCCGCGGGCGATCCTCGGCCGACGAGGTTGTGACCGTCACCACCACCAGCTCGCCGGGCTCGACCGCACGGGATCGGACGGCAATCTCGAACAGCGGCGGAGCGATCTCGAACGCCGGCAGCGTCCACGACAGAACCAGCGCGGCGGCGAGGAGCCGCGCGGCTGTCAGCATCGGGAGTCGATCCTCACGCTGCCACGATTATGCGCGCGTTTGGCGCAGCGACAGCTGCCATGTTTCGGCGATCAGGTGACGCCGGCCGAAGCTGTCGTGCTTGCGGGCATCGACCTTGATGAAGCCGGCCGCCTTGTAGAGGCGGCGGGCGGCGACCAGTTCGCTCTGCGTCCACAGCGTCAGCGTCCGATAGCCGGCATCACGGGCGAAGCGAACGCATTCGTCCACCAGCGTGCCGCCGATGCCGAGGCCGCGCGCTTTGGGATCGACCAGCAGCAGTCGCAGCTTGGCGACGGTGCGCGACTTGCTGACCAGGAATACCGAGCCGACGATCTCGCCGTCGCGCTCCGCGATCCAGCAGCGCTCCCGCGCCGGCTCGAAATGGTCCAGGAAGTCGGCGCAGATCCGCGCCACCAGCGCTTCGAAGCGCTGGTCGTAGCGCCATTCGCGCGCATAGATCGCGCCGTGCTGCTGGACCACCCAGCCCATGTCGCCAGGTCGCGGCGGACGCAGCACGAACGGCGTCGCCGGCGCGGCGGGTGCGTCGCCGAGCAGGTGTTCGATCGTCTGCATCGCCTCGACGACCTGCGCCTGTTCGGCGCTGCCGCGGCGCCCCAGCATCGCGGCCACCTCGGTGCGCGCCTGTTCCTCGAGCGGCGCCAGCATCGCCCGGCCGCTGCGGGTCATGGTCAGTTCGCTCTGGCGGGCGTCGGCGGCGGACGCTCGCCGAGTCAGCAGGCGACTCTTCTCGAAACGGCGCAGGATCCGGCTCAGGTAGCCGGCGTCCAGTCCCAGGTCGCGGCCGAGATCGGCGGCGCTGCGCGACGCGCCGTGCGCCAGCTCGTAGAGCACGCGGGTTTCGGTCAGCGACAGCGCGGAGTCGAGCAGGTGCTCGCCGAGCACGCCGATCCGGCGGGTGTAGAAACGGTTGAAGGCGCGGACGGTGTCGATGTGGCGAGCGGAAGCGGCCGGCGACATGATGCATGACATTGTCAACATATTAGTTGACTCAGTCAAGCACTCAGGGAACGCGCCCGGCCGGGCGTGATCAGAAGCGGCTACTGGCTGCGGCGCCTGGTCACCGGCACGGCGACGTAGCCGTTGCGGGAACGGACCCGATCGTCGGTCCCCGGGACCCGCACCCGGATGCTGTGGAACTGGCCGTCGCCGCCGTGCGGCGAGGTGTAGCCGAGCATGTACTGGCTGTTCAGTTCGTCGGCGATGCGCGCCGTGGCCTCGTTCAGTTCCACCGCGTTGTGGACGACTTCGGTGCGGCCGCCGCTCTCGCCGGTGATTTCCCGCAGCGTCTGCACGTTGACCCGCGTGTTGATCGGCTGCGGCTCCGGAGAATCGATCGCGATGGCATAGACGAACGCGTCGCTGCGCACCATCACCGAGTGCAGTTCGCGCAGCGTCGCGGTGCTGGCGGTATCGGCGCCGTCGGAGATCACCAGGATCGCAGCGCGCGGCCGGCTGCGCCGTTCGATCAGCGGCACCGCGGCGATAATCGCGTCGTAGATCGCGGTGCCGCCGGTCGGCTTCAATGCGGCCAGCGCCCGCTCGACCTCGGATCGGTCGCGGGTCCAGCCGGTGAGCACGCGCGGGCGATGGTTGAAGGCGGCCAGGAAGAACTCGTCCTCGGGGTCGAGCAGGTCGAACAGAAAACGGTCGACCGCGGCGCGCGCCTCCTGAATCCGTTTGCCGAACATGCTGTCGCTGATGTCGAGCAGGACGCCGAGGCCGATCGGCACGCGCTCGTGCGTGAACTGGGTGATGGTCTGTTTGACGCCGTCTTCGTACACTTCGAAACTCTGCTGTTCGAGATCGACGAGCGGGTGGCCTTCCTTATCGGTCACCGTGGCGGCGATGCTGGTGACCTCGATGCCCGATTCGAACAGCTTGTTGTCGCGAATCGGCGGCTGAGAGGATGACGAGGCCGCCTGCCCGCGCGCCAGCACGTGGGCGCCCGCAACGGTAGCCAGGAGAGGAGGAGGAGAGACGGCCGGCCGCGGCCGAGGCTGGCACACGAACCATGCTACCGCACGTCGGCGGTCCGTGGTTGACAAGCCTGGGCGAATCGCCCATATTGTGCAGACATGAACGTGTTCCGCTGTTGCCGTTGCTCGTGTTGTCCGGCCGGAGAACTCTCCGGCCTGCGCGGTGCTCGGTGCACGGATGTCGTTTCGGGATAGTCAGTCGCCCGATCCGATCCAGGTTCCCGGCTTTGATGCAGGCCCGGGAGGCTCAACGCCTCTCGGGCCTTTTGACGTTTGAGGGAGTGTTTCATGAGAACGAAGTTCGCACTCGCGATGGTTGCGGCGCTTGTCGCCGTCCTCGCGCGGCCGTTGCCGGCAGCCGCGCAGTCACTGGCCGGGCTGTGGGATGCCACCGTCACGGTCAGCAACGGCACGCTCGACATCCCGTTCCGCTTCGAGATCGCCGGCGCCGGTGCCGCGATCAAGGGTTCGTTTTTCAACGGTGACGAGAAAGTGACGTCCACGACCGGCCGTCTCGACAACGGCAAGCTGCTGCTCACGTTTGACGAATATGGGAGTCAACTCGAGGCGACCATCACCGATGGACGTCTCGAAGGCCAATATTCGCGCAGCACCCGCGGCGCGCCGTATCCGTTCAAGGCCGTGCGCTTCACGCCCGTCGCCCCCAGCGATGTACAGATCCCCAGTGTGGCGGGCCTCTGGAACGTGCAGGTCGGGAAGAGCTCGAAGGGCGAAGCCGCCTGGCAGCTGATCGTCCGGCAGTCCGGCGCTGAAGTGTCGGCGGCGATTCTCCGTGTGGACGGCGACACCGGCACCCTGACCGGCGCGTTCCGCGACGGCGCATTCGTGCTGAGCCATTTCTCCGGTGCGCGTCCGCTCCGCCTGACACTGACCCCTGGCGCTGACGGAACGCTGACCGTCGTGGAAAACGTCAACAAGCCGCTGACCGCGATTCGATCCGAGCAGGCGCTCGCCAAAGGGCTGCCGCAGCCGAGTGATCCCTCGCGCTTCACCAGCGTTGTCGATCCGACCGAGCCGTTCCGGTTTTCGTTCCCCGATGTAGACGGCAGGATCGTGTCGAACACCGACCCGCGCTTTCAGGGCAAGGTCGTGATTGTCGCCATCGGCGGAAGCTGGTGCCCGAACTGCCATGACGAAGCGCCGTTCCTCGCCGAGCTCTACAAGAAGTTCAAGAGTCAGGGCCTCGAGATCGTCAGCCTGTCGTTCGAGGAAGAAGCGCAGATCAAGAATCCAGTTCGCGTCCGCGCGTTCATCAAGCGCTACGGCATCGATTACACCGTGCTGATTCCCGGCGAGCCGAGCCAGTTGAACGAGAAACTGCCGCAGGGCGTCAACCTCAACTCGTTTCCGACCACGTTCTTTCTCGGACGCGACGGGAAGGTGCGCAGCGCGCACGCCGGGTTTGCCGGCATCGCGAGCGGCGAGTTCCACACCGAGATGACCGAGGAAATCACCGCGAAGGTCGAGCGTCTGCTGGCCGAGGCGGCGCCGACCACGGCGTCGAAGTAATGCATCGATCGCTCGTGTTCACCGGCGCCGCCGCCATCCTGGCTGCCGGCGTCCTGCTCGCGGTGGCGCCGGCCGCACAAGCCCCCGCCTACGACCTCATCATCCGCAACGGCCGCATTGTCGACGGCACCGGCAGTCCGTGGTATCGCGGCGACGTCGCGGTGCGCGGCGACAGCATCGTGCGGATCGCGCCGCGGATCGATGCGCCCGCGACTCGCGTGATCGACGCCGGCGGCCGCGTCGTCGCGCCGGGATTCATCGACATCCATACCCACGCGCGGCGCGGCATTTTCCAGGTGCCGACCGCCGACAACTACGTCCGGCAGGGCGTGACGACGTTGATGGAAGGGCCGGACGGGTCGTCGCCGGTGCCGATTGCGCCGTTTCTCGAGCGGGTGGCGGCGACGCATGTGACGCCGAATTTCGGCACCTTCATCGGGCAGGGCAGCGTCCGCGAGGAAGTGATTGGGTCGGTCAACCGCAAGGCGACGGCCGGCGAGATCGAGAAGATGCGCGGTCTGGTTCGCCAGGGGATGGAAGACGGCGCCTTCGGCCTGAGCTCGGGGCTGTTCTACGTGCCCGGCACGTTCACACCGACGGACGAAGTCGTTGAACTCGCGAAGGTCGCCGGCCGCATGGGCGGGATCTACATTTCGCACATGCGCGACGAGGCGTCGGACGTGCTCGGCAGCGTGCGCGAGACGATCGAGATCGGTGAGAAGGGCGGACTGCCGACGCAGGTCACTCACCACAAGATCATCGGCAAGGGCAATTGGGGCAAGAGCGTCGAGACCTTGAAGATGATCGACGCCGCTCGCCTGCGCGGCGTGGACGCGACGCTCGATCAGTATCCGTACACCGCCTCGTCCACCAGCATTCAGGCGGCGCTGATGCCGGCTTATGCGCTCGAAGGCGGACGGGCGGACGTGATCAAGCGGCTGCAGGATCCGTCACGGCGATCGGAATTGAAAAAGGAAACCGCGCGGCTGATTCTCGAAGAGCGCGGCGGCGGCGATCCGAACAACGTCCAGCTCGCCCGCTGCGACTGGGATCACTCGCTCGACGGCAAGCGTCTCGGCGACGTGACCAGGGGGCGGGGCCTCGACCCTACCGTTGACAACGCCGCCGACACCGCGCTGTGGATCGTCGAGCAAGGCGGCTGTGCCGGAATCTTCCACGCCATCGACGAGGACGATCTGCAGCGCATCCTGCGCCACCCGGCGACGATGATCGGGTCGGACGGCGAGATTCCGATTTTCGGTCAGGCCAACCCGCACCCGCGCAGTTACGGGACGTTCGTCCGCGTACTGGGCCGCTACGTGCGCGAGCTGAAGGTGATCACGCTCGAGGACGCCGTGCGCAAGATGTCGGCGTTCCCGGCGCAGCGGATCGGTCTGGCCGATCGCGGCGTCCTGCGCGAGGGCATGAAGGCGGACATCGCCATCTTCGATCCCGAAACCGTCCGCGATCGTGCGACGTTCGAGCAGCCGCACCAGTACGCGGAAGGCGTCACGCAGGTCATCGTCAATGGTCAGGTGGCGTTCGAGGACGGAAAGATGACCGCGGCGCGTCCGGGCCAGGTGCTGTATGGGCCGTCGCGACGGGCTCGGTGAGAATGACGGACGGGTTCGATTGTGTCCGGCTTCAGCCGGACCAGGGCGAGACAATTCGTGACATCACACGACTACCAATGGCATTTGCCAGCCGGCTCCAGCCTATACTCTAGCTGTAGAAAATCGGCGCGCGCGACGCGATCTGGACGCAGGGAACCGGCATGAGAATATTCACGTTTGCGGTCGCAGCCGCTGCGATGCTGAGCGCGGCGGTCACCGCCGATCAGACGGCAACTCCCGCGAAGGCGCCGACGCCGGCAGCCAGGCTCGCGGTGGCTCACACCCCTTCGGCGCCGGTCTCGCCGGCGCTTCCGCTCGACGCCCAGAACAAGCTCGTCGCGCAGTATTGCGCCGGCTGCCATAGCGAGCGCGCCAAAGCCGGCCAACTGGTGCTCGCCGGCTTCGACGCCGCGACCATCACGCAGCATCCCGACGTCGCGGAGAAGATGATCCACAAGCTCCGCGCCGGCATGATGCCGCCGCCCAACGCGCGGCGTCCGGACGCGGCGACGATCGCGGCGTTCGTTGACTCGCTCGAGACGCGGATCGACGCTGCCGCCGCGCTGAATCCCAATCCCGGCTGGCGTCCGTTCCAGCGGCTGAACCGCGCCGAGTACGCAGCGCGCGGTGCGCGACCTGCTCGGCATCGACGTGGACGTCGCGGCGCTGCTGCCGCCAGACACCATCAGCAAGGGCTTCGACAACGTCGCCGACGTGCAGGCGTTTTCGCCGACGCTGATGGAGAGCTACCTGCGCGCCGCGAGCCAGATCAGCCGCCTCGCGATCGGCGATCGCGGCGCCAGCGCGACCTCGGTCACCTACAAGATCGGCCGCACCGGCTCGCAGATGCGCCACGTTGACGGCGCGCCGGTCGGCACCCGCGGCGGCGTCTCCGTGGTCCACGTCTTTCCCGCCGACGGCGACTACATCGTCAAGGTGGCGCTGCACAACGAGCCGCTCGGCGGCATCTACGGCCGCACCACGATGGCGACGATGGACGTGAAGGAGCAGGTCGAGGTCTCGGTGAACGGCGAGCGCGCCGCGCTGCTCGATCTCAACGTCCGCATGAGCGAGACCGATCCCAAGAACAGCCTCGACATCTCGACGCCGCCGATTCGCATCGCCGCCGGGCCTCAGCGGATCACCGCCGCGTTCATCGAACGATTCGAGGGTCCGGTTGACGACCTGCTGGTGCCGCTCGAGAACACGCTGGCCGACGTCAACATCACCTTCGGCGTCACCGCGCTGCCGCACATGCGCGACATGACGATTCTCGGACCGTCGAACGTCACCGGCGTTTCGGACACGGTCAGCCGCCGCCTGGTGTTCACCTGCCGGCCGACCAGCGCGAAGGAAGAAGAGACCTGCGCCGCCGAGATCGTCAAGGGGCTCACCGCGCGCGCCTATCGCGGCGACGGCACGCCGGACGATGTGCAGGACGCGATGCAGTTTTACGAGCAGGGGCGCAAGAAGGGCGACTTCGAGGACGGCATCCGCATGGCGCTGCAGTCGGTGCTGGTCAGCCCGCGCTTCCTGTTCCGGCTCGAGCAGATGCCGGCGGCCGTGAGGACGGTGAAGGCGTCCGACACGTATCGCATCAGCGATGTCGATCTGGCGTCGCGGCTGTCGTTTTTCCTGTGGGGCGCGCCGCCGGACGCCGAGCTGATGAAGGCCGCGAATGCCGGGACGCTCCGCACGAGCGCCGGTCTCGACCGCAGGTCCATCGGATGCTCGCGGACAAGCGGTCCGAGTCGCTGTCGACGCGATTCGCCGGGCAGTGGCTGCGGCTGCAGGATCTCGAGAAGATTCACCCCGACTACCTGCTGTTTCCGCAGTACGACGACACGCTGGCGCAGGCGATGCAGCGCGAAACCGAGCTCTTCTTCGACAGCATCGTGCGCGAGGATCGATCGGTGCTCGACCTGCTGACCGCCGACTACAGCTTCGTCAACGAGCGCCTGGCGAAGCACTACGGGATCCCGAACGTCACCGGCAGCGCCTTCCGGCGGGTGACGCTGCCGGACTATCGCCGCGGTCTGCTCGGTCAGGGCAGCATCCTGACGCTGACGTCGAATGCCGATCGCACCTCGCCGGTGCAGCGCGGCAAGTGGGTGATGGAGGTGCTGCTGGCGTCGCCGCCGCCGCCGCCGCCGCCCGGCGTGCCGCTGCTCGACGACACCGCCGCGACCGGGGGCGGCAAGCATGCTCACCACGCGCGAGCGCATGGAGCAGCACCGCAAGGATCCGGCGTGCGCGTCGTGCCATCGGGTGATCGATCCGCTCGGTCTGACGCTCGAGAACTTCGATGCGACCGGCGCCTGGCGCATCAAGGACAACGAGGTCGCGATCGATTCGGTCGGCGACCTCTACGACGGCACCAAGATGGACGGACCGCGCGGACTGCAGCAGGGGCTGCTGAAGCACTCGGACGTGTTCCTGCGCAGCTTCACCGAGAACCTGATGACCTACGCGCTCGGACGCCGGGTCGAGTACGCGGACATGCCGGCGATTCGCGCATCATTCGCGACGCGGCGAAGAACGACAATCGCATGTCGTCGTTCGTGCTGGCGCTGGTCAACAGCCCGGCGTTCCGGACCGCCAAACCCGACACTCACACGTTGACGACCGACGGCTGCCGAGCCGAAGCGGTCGAACGTCCGGCTCGACGGTAGAGGAGAGACGCATGCTGATCTCGAACAAGCACCTGTCCCGCCGCACGATTCTGCGCGGCATCGGCGTCGCCGTCGCGCTGCCGCTGCTCGACGCGATGGTGCCGGCGCGGACGCTGCTGGCGCAGGGCGCCGCCGCCACCAACAAGAAGCTGCGCTTCGTGGCGCTCGAGATGGTGCACGGCTCCGCCGGCAGCACGCAGATCGGCATCCAGCGCAACCTGTGGGCGCCGGCGGCGGTCGGCTCCGCGTTCGACCTCGGCCCCGAGCGCGCTGGCGTCACTCGAACCCTTCCGCGACGCCCTCACCATCGTCAGCAACACCGACGTGAGGAACGCCGAGGCGTTCACCGCGCCGGAAATCGGCGGCGATCACTTCCGCTCGAGCGCGGTGTTCCTGACCCAGTCGCACCCCAAGCAGACGCAGGGATCGGACCTGCACGCCGGCGTCTCGCTCGATCAGATCTTCGCCAACAAATACGGGCAGGAGACGCCGATTCCGTCGATGCAGCTGTGCATCGAGAACGTCGATCAGGCCGGCGGCTGCTCCTACGGCTATTCCTGCGCCTACACCGACTCGATCAGCTGGTCGTCGCCGTCGCAGCCGCTGCCGATGATTCGCGATCCGCGTCTGGTGTTCGATCAGCTGTTCGGCGTCGGCGCGACGCCGGCCGAGCGCAAGGAGCGGCGCGCCGAGGATCGCAGCATCCTCGACTGGCTCGGCACGTCGATCGCCCGCGTCGAAGAAGGACCTCGGCACCGCCGATCAGGCGCGCCTGAACGACTATCTCGACGACGTGCGCGAGATCGAGCGGCGGATTCAGAAGGTCGAGGCCTACAACGCCAGCGGCGAACAGCGCGAGCTGCCGGGCGCGCCGATCGGCGTGCCGGACTCGTTCACCGAACACGTCAAGCTGATGTTCGACCTGCAGGCGCTGGCGTTCGCGTCGGATCTGACGCGCGTCTTCGCGTTCAAGCTCGGCCGCGACGCGTCGAACCGCGTGTATCCCGAGAGCGGCTACAAGGGCGCCTTCCACTCGGCGTCGCACCACCAGGAGAAGGAAGACAAGATCCTGGACTTCGCGCGGATCAACAAGTACCACGTCAGCCTGGTGCCGTATTTCCTCGACGAAGCTGAAGAACACGCCGGACGGCGAAGGCGGCACGCTGCTCGACAACTCGGTCATCCTCTATGGCTCGCCGATGGGCGACTCGAACGTCCACAATCACAAGCGGGTGCCGATGTTCATCGCCGGCCACGCCGGCGGCGCGCTGAAGGGCAACATGCACGTCAAGGCCGCCGACGGCACGCCGATGGCCAACGCCATGCTGACGGTCGCGCACTCGCTCGGTCTCGACATGCCGAGCTTCGGCGACAGCACCGCGGCGCTCGACTTGAACAAGGCGCAGGCGCCGGCGAGCGACGACCGCCGTCGTAGGGGCCGGGCTCGCCTGCGGCCCGAACAGGAACCAGACCATGCGACGAAACATTTTGCGGGTGGCGATTGCCGGACTCTGCGCTGTCCGCGCTGCTGTACGCCGCGCCATCGGCGCCGGTCGCCGATGCGGCGATGCAGGGCAACCGGGACGCGGTCCGGTCGCTGCTGAAGCAGGCGGCCGACGTCAACGCGGCGCAGGGCGACGGCATGACCGCGCTGCACTGGGCGGCGATGAAGAACGACGCCGACCTGGTGCAGACGCTGCTCTACGCCGGCGCCAACGTCAAGGCGACGACCCGAATCGGCGCCTACACGCCGCTGCTGCTCGCCGCGAAAAACGGCAGCGCGCCGGTGATCGCGCCGCTGCTCAAGGCAGGCGCCGACGTCAACGGCGCCACCGCCAACGGCACGACGCCGCTGATGTTCGCGGCGGCCTCGGGCAGCGTCGACGCCGTCGCGGCGCTGGTCGAAGCGGGCGCCAACGTCAACGCCAAGGACACGCTTCGCGGCCTCGACCCCGGCGATGTTCGCGGCGGCGTCCGATCGCGCCGACGTCCTCGACGCTGCTCGCGACGAACGGCGCCGATCTGAAGGCCACGTCGAAGGTCACCGACCTGGCGGCGCTCAGCCGCGACCCCGCGGCGCTTCGCGCGTTCACGACCGGCAATCCGCAGCTCACGCCTGAACCCGCGGCCGGAGCACCGGGAACGGGCGGCGCTCCTGCAGCAGCGGCCGGCCGCGGCGCCGCAGCGCCTGGAGCGGCCCCGACCAACGCCGCCGCGGCGCCAGCCGGACGCGGACGCGGTCCGCAGACGCCGGGCGTCGATCGCAACCTATCAGTTGAACGAGCTGGTGGCCGCGCAGGGCGGCCTGACGCCGCTGCTGTTCGCGGCGCGCGAAGGCCACGCCGCCTCGGTGAACGCGCTGCTCGACCGCCGGGGCCGACGTCAACCAGGTGAGCGCCGGCGATCACACCAGCCCGCTGCTGATCGCGACGATCAACGGCCACTTCGATCTCGCGAAGCTGCTGCTCGAGAAAGGCGCCAACCCGCAGTCGGCGTCCGAGAACAACGCCACCGCGCTGTACGCCGCGCTCAACTGCGAATGGGCGCCGAAGGCGCTGTACCCGCAGCCGCGCGCGCAGTTCAATCAGCAGACGACGTATCTGGTGTTGATGAAGGCGCTGCTCGACAAGGGCGCCGATCCCAACGTCCGCCTGAACAAGAAGGTCTGGTACTCAGGCTACAGCTTCGATCTGTCAGGCGTGGACGAGGCGGGCGCGACGCCGTTCTGGCGCGCCGCGTATGCCAGCGACCTCGAGGCCATGAAGATGCTCGTCGCCTACGGCGCCGATCCGAACATCCGGACCGAAACGATCAGCCGGGCGTCCGCGCGCCGGCGACGTCGACCGCGAGGTCAAAGATGTGTCGGGTCTGCCGCCGGTTCCGGTCGGCGGCCCCGCGGTCACGCCGCTGCAGGCCGCCGCGGGCGTCGGCTACGGCGAAGGCTTCGCCGCCAATTCGCACCGCTTCGCGCCGACCGGGATGCTGGCCGCCGTGAAGTACCTGGTCGAAGAGCTGCACGCCGACGTCAACGCCTTCGATCACGAGGGCAACACTGCGCTGCACAACGCCGCGGCGCGCGGCGACGTCGAGATGATTCAGTATCTGGTGTCGAAGGGCGCCGACGTCAAAGCGGTGAGCCGTGAAGGCCGCACCACCGCGGACATGGCCAACGGCCCGGTCCAGCGCATCCAGCCGTTCCCGGACGCGGTCGCGCTGCTGGAGAAGCTGGGCGCGAAGAATAATCACAAGTGCGTCTCCTGCTAGCGAAGGACCTTTGAATCCGAGTATTTAAAGGGACTCATCTACGGATCTGATTTTCGCCGCGCGTCTGCTGCGCAAAAGCCCAGCGTTCACCTTCGTCGCGGTCGTCTCGCTCGCGCTGGCCATTGGGGCGAACACGACAATCTTTTCCGTCGGCAAACAGCTTCTCTTCGATCGGCTCGACGTCCCTGACGCATCATCGCTGAGGCTGCTCGCGACGACCGGCTTCTCGTACCCGGTCTACGAACATCTGCGCGCACAGAATACGGTGCTCGGTGATCTGCTCGCGTTCCACGCGACTGCGGCGAACGCCACGGTCGGCGACAACGCGGAGCGCGTGCTTCTCCACGAAGTCTCGGGCAACTACTACGAGGCGCTCGGCATCAGGGCGCAGATCGGTCGCGAGATTCGTCCTTCCGACGACATGCCAGGCAGCCCCGCGGTAGCGATGATCAGCGACGGCTTCTGGAATCGCGAATTCGCGCGGTCGCCAGCCGCGATCGGGAGGTCGATCAAGATCAACGATGTCCCCGTTACGATCATCGGCGTCAATCCCAAAGTCTTCACCGGAGCCGGTAGCACACTGCCCTCGGGGACGCCGGCGATCATTGTCACGCTGGCGAAGGCGACGCTCGTGACGCCCGCCTCCAACGGCCGGAACTGGCTCGCGGATCCGGCGGCCGGCGGCCTCATCGTCCTCGGCCGCGCGAAACCCGGTGTGAGCGATCGCACGGCGCAGACGACGCTCGACGCGCAGTTCGTCGCGATTTTCCGCGCGGTCGTGCCGATTCGCGCCAGCGATACCGTGCCGACACTGGTATTGCGCGACGGCAGCCGCGGCCTCTTCGCGCAGCAACAGGTCTTCGCCACCCCGATAGCGGTGCTAATGGCGTTTCTGGGGCTCGTCCTCCTGCTGGCGTGTGCCAACGTCGCGACGCTGATGCTGGCGCGGGGAGCGCGACGCCAGCGCGAAGTGAGCGTGCGGCTGGCGCTCGGCGCCGGGCGCGCGCGCATCATTCGGCAGATGCTCGTGGAGAGCCTGCTCCTCGCGGCCCTCGGCGGCGCGTGCGGTCTGGCGCTCGCCTACGTCGGACGCGGCGCCATCGCCCGGTTCACGCTGCACTTCGACTGGCAGGTGTTCGGCTTTACCGCGTTGATTTCGATCGCCACCGGCGTGTTGTTCGGGTTCGCGCCCGCCCTTGCCGCGGCCGCGGACGGAGATTGCCGATGGCGTCAGAGGCCGGGGCACGATCGGGAAGTCCGTGGTGGGAGTTCAGATCGCGCTGGCCACACTCCTCGTGATTGGCGCCGGCCTCTTCATTCGCTCGCTCGCCGGACTCACGGCCGTCAATCCCGGATTCCCACGGATCGTCTGCTGCTCGCGCAGATCGTGCTGCCGCAGAATCGATATCCTGCCGGCGCCAACGTCGCGTTCCATCAGCGCATGGAGCAGGCGATCGCGGAAATTCCAGACGTCGTTTCGGTATCCGGCGCCGAGGCGCCGTACCTCTCCGGCGAACGCCTCGACACGGACGTCCTGCTGCACGGCGAAGCCGTTGACGCGAGTGCGGACCCGCGCGAACCCTACAACGCCGTTGGCGTCCACTTCTTCGAGACGCTCGGCATCCCGATTGTCGCCGGACGGGCATTCGGCGGAGACGACACGGCGACCTCGCCGAAAGTCGCTGTCATCAACAGGCGGTTCGCCGCGACCAGATTCCCCAATCAGAATCCGATCGGGCAGCGCATCTCGGTCGGCATCTACGCCGGCTACGGTGACGTTCTTGCGGCCGGGCCGATCGAAATCGTCGGCGTGTGCGCCGACACGCTGTACGACGACCTGCATGGCGCGCCGCCACCGCAGTTGTTCGTGCCCTACCTGCAGCAATCCCAGGTACGGCGGCTGACCTATCAGATTCGCACCCGCGCCAGGCCCGACGCGATGCTGCCGGCACTGCGCCGGGCCGTGCACGCCGCCGATCCCGCGCTGCCATTGGTGAACGTTCGCACCCAGCAGGACCAGATCGACGCCGACCTGGCGGACGAGCGGCTGCTCGTATCGCTCACGTCGGCGTTCGGGCTTCTGGCACTGGTCCTGGCGTCGGTCGGGATCTACGGCGTGATGGCGTTCTCGGTCGCGCAGCGCACCAAAGAGATCGGCATTCGAATGGCGCTGGGCGCGGTCCCGCGGCAGATTCTGGCGATGGTCCTTCGCGAGGCGTCTTCGTTATCGGCAGCGGCGGTCATCGTCGGTGTCGCGGCATCGCTGCTGGTCACGCGATTCGGGAGGTCGATGCTCTTCGGCATCGGACCGACCGATCCAGCGACGCTGTGGGCTGCGGCCGTGCTGTTGATGATCGTCGCCGTGACGGCCAGCTGGATCCCGGCGAGGCGCGCGGCGGCGATCCAGCCGATGGAGGCGCTGCGACGGGATTGACAGGAGCCTGAAAATTTTAGGATCTGTGGATCTAAGAATCTGAGGAACGTATCTGCGGATCTGCGACCGTCTGAGAGGTCCCTCGCCTGGGCGGTGATACCAAACGCTGGATGGCACACCTGGCAATTAGATCCTCAGATAAATCCTCACTTCCTTAGATCCTCATATCCTCAAATCTTCCTGTCCTTCC
Source organism: uncultured Acidobacteriota bacterium (assembly GCA_963711765.1). Taxonomy (GTDB): domain Bacteria; phylum Acidobacteriota; class Vicinamibacteria; order Vicinamibacterales; family CAVVIG01; genus CAVQFC01. Next base: position 646,676 of record CAVQFC010000004.1, read on the forward strand.
GACTCAGTGCCCTTCGTGCTCTTTCCGGTATTCCTCGTCCGCCACCACCTTGTCCTTGTTGGCGCGGATCTGGCTCTGACGTGATTTCTTCGCGGCTGCCTGGGTCTTCTCGGCGCTGCTGACGGCGAAGCCGGACAAGAGCTTTTCGAGGTCGTGCCCCTGACAGGATCCGCAGGTCGGCTCGGTGCCGTCCTGGGGCCGTACCAGCGCCTCGAATTCGTGGCCGCAGGTCCGGCAGCGGAAATCGTAGATAGGCATCAGGCATCCATCATAGCGCGCTGCACGGAGAAGCGAAGCCCAGCCGAAGCTTTCGCGGCGGAGTGGGTACAATGCGCTCCACGATGCCGATCGATCTGGAGTCGCAACTCGAGCGCTATGCCGCGCTCACGGTCAGAATCGGGCTGAACCTGCAGCCGGGACAGCGCCTGCTCATCATCGGTCCGCTCGCCAACGGCGGCGTCGCGCTCGAGGCCGCGGCGCTGGTCCGCCACATCGCGGCAGCAGCGTATGATGCCGGGGCGGAACTGGTGGAGCCGATCTGGGGCGACGAAGCGCTGCAGGCGATCCGCTTTGCCCACGCGCCCCGCGCGTCGTTCCAGCAGTTTTCCGCCTGGCTGCCGAATGCACTAGTGCAGCACGCGGAAGCGGGCCACGCGGTACTGTCGATCTACGCGAACGATCCCGATCAACTCAAGCTGATGCCCGCGGATCTGGTCGCACAGGTCCAGCAGGCGACGGCGAAAAGTGCGCGGCCGTTTCGCGAACACATCTCGCGTAACCGCACGAACTGGGCGGTGGTTGCCGCGGCCGCGCCCAGTTGGGCGGCGCGGGTGTTTCCGGATCTCGCGCCCGCCGATCAGCTCGCACGCCTCTGGGAGGCGATCGTCGCCCTGTGCAGACTCGATCGGCCGGATCCGATCGCCGCATGGGAGATGCACCTCGCCGATCTGGCGGCGCGTACCGAAACGCTGAACCGCAAGGCCTACACCGCGCTTCGCTACACCGGACCGGGAACCGCACTCACCATCGGGCTGCCCGAGGGGCATATCTGGGTCGGCGGCCGATCGACGAATGCGTCGGGAATCGCTTTCTCGCCCAACCTCCCGACCGAGGAGGTGTTCACGATGCCGCACAAGGATCGGGTGGACGGCACGGTGCGCTCGTCGAAGCCGCTCAGCTACGGCGGCACGCTGGTCGAGGACTTCAGCGTCCGGTTCGAGGCGGGATCGGTCGTGGACGTTCACGCCAAGAAGGGCGAGCAGGTGTTGCGCACGCTCATCGCCACCGACGCCGGCGCGGCACGGCTCGGCGAGATCGCCTTGGTGCCGCACAGCTCTCCGATCGCGCAGTCGGGACTACTCTTTTACAATACGCTGTTCGATGAAAATGCCGCGAGTCATGTGGCGCTGGGCGCCGCTTACAAATTCACGCTGCGCGGTGGCGAGGGGATGAGCGATGAGGCATTCGAAGGCGCCGGCGGCAACCGCAGCGCGACGCACGTGGATTTCATGATCGGATCCGGCGAACTCAACGTTGACGGCGTGCGCGCCGACGGCCAGTCCGAGCCGTTGATGCGGGCGGGGGAGTGGGCATGAGCCGCGGCACCAGCGTCCCGGTCTGGATCGTGACGGCGGCCGCCGCCGCCGCGCTCCACGTCGGTCTGGCGGGACAGGCGCCCGGCCGTCACCGGTTGAATCCGGTCATCGACCTGCTCGAAGAGAAAAAGGCCGTGTTCGGTGTCTACAACCCGAGCAACTCGAGCGGACGTGGCCGCGCCGGCGGGCCGCCGCCCGCGCCGGTGGCGCCGAAGAGCCAGGGCGAGCTGGCCACCGAGGCGCTCGCGTACGCTCCCGCCGATTTCCTGTTCAACGGCAGCATGGAAGATGGCCTCGAGCGGGCGTTGCCGGCATATGCCGAATTCGTCAAGGCGACCGCGGACGCCGGCGCCCTCACCAGAACGCCGTTTCCGCGCTTCGCGCATCCGCTGATCGTCAAGACGCCGAAGATCGCGCCGGACACCTCGAAGGCGGTCGAGAACATCTCACGCGAGCTCAATCTCGGCGTCAGCGGCATCATGTTCGTCGAAACCGAAAGCGCCGACGAGGTGCGGGCCGGCCTCGCCGCGATGCGGTTCGCGTCCAAAGGCGGAACCCGCCCGGAGACGGTGGGAGGAGCGCCCGCCTATTGGGGCATGACCGAGGCCGAGTACCGGAAGAAGGCCGATCTGTGGCCGCTCAACCCGGATGGCGAACTGGTCAACTGGACCATCGTCGAGAGCCGCGAGGGACTGGCGCACGTGCGGGAAATCGCCGCCGTGAAGGGCATCGGAGTACTATGGCCAGGTGCGGGCACGCTTCGTGGCGTGTTCACCGCGACCAGCGCCACCGGCGAGCGGGTATTCGACGCCGTCGGCTGGGAGAACGCGATTCAGCAGGTGCTGGCCGCGTGCAAGGAATTCAACGTCCCTTGCGGCTTCCCCTCGACCCCCGCGGACATCGAGATGCGCATGAAACAGGGCTTCTCGGTGTTCGTCATGAACTGGGGCGAGCCTGGTTTCAAAGCGGTCGATCTCGGCCGCGCGGCGGCCGGGCGTCATTAACCAATTTTCTCAGCGGAGGACATCATGTCGAGACGGAACGGCGATCGGGCACGGTTTCAGAAGGAACGGAAGCGCAAGATGCTGCGGCGCGAGCAGCTCGCCAAGATGATGAAGGCGCGCGAAGCCGCCAAGCCGGCGGCGTCCAACTCCTAAGTCCCGGCGGCGGCCGTTCGTTCGGCGAGCCGCTCCGCTTCGCGGTGCTCTCGCCGATGCCGGACGCTGACTGAGATGAGGCCCGCGACCGGGATCGCCAGCACCACACCTGCCACACCAAAAAACACCGCGCCGAGCCAGATCGTCAGGATGACGACTGGCGTCGGCAGGTGCATGCCGTGTTCGATCAAGCGCGGATAAATCACGTAGTCCTCGACGATCCGCAACGCCCCGAGGAACAACAGCACAGCGAGCAGCAGACTGCCGGCTTCGACGCTGACCATCAGCGCCGCCGTGATCGGCCCGAGCACGGGAAACAGCTCGAGGACGCCAGCGGCTACGCCCATCGAGACCGCCGATTCGAGGCCCAGAACGGTGAACCCCGCCACGCACGCCGTGCCCACGATGACGCTGGCCACCGCCTGCGCGCGTACGTAACCCGCCATCGCGCTGTTGACGTCGCGCAGGTATTCTTCCGCCCGCCACACCCGTCCGCGCTTGAGCACGCGCAACGACGACCGCTGGAATTCCGGCGCCGCCGTCAGCAGCGCGAACGCCGCGATCGGCACCACCACCAGCCACCAGGCGTGCTCGGCCGCGGCGATCAGTTCGTCGAGCGTCTGCCGCGTCTCGTGTTCAATCGACGCGATGCTGTGAGCCAGCCGGTCCGCCACCAGCCGCCGCGCCGCCGGCGGCAGCGGCGCTCCGGCGATCGCCGCTTCGAGCGGCTTGAAGTTGTCGGAGCCGAACAGGTGCTGGACCGCGCCGGGAGCGGTGACCTGGACCCACTGCGCGACCGGTTCGGCAGAGCGGTAGGCGATGGCGCCGAGCGGAAGGAACAGAACCACGTAGACAATGGCCGCCGCCACGGCCACGGTGGGTGGACGCTGTCGTGCGCCGATGCGCACCTTCAGGCGGAGCACGGCGATCAGCGGCGCGATCAAATACGCAAAAAACACCGACAGCATGACCAGCACGCTGATGCCCTCGATCGCTCGAATCATCGAGGTGTCACATCGATCCGCCAGCGTCGCGGCGTCCCGTCGCTGACCGCGACGGCGAGGCAGTGGTCTGCCGCCGGTCGATACAGGGCGAACTGCCACACCTCGGCTCGCACGCCGTCTGGCAGCACGCAGCCGATGGCGGCGGTGTCAGCGAGATCGAAGGAAGTCGCGTCCAGCGGCTGCGACAGGCCGAGCCCGAGCGCTTTCGCGAAGGCCTCCTTGAGCGTCCACAGCTCGAAAAAGCGCCCGGCCTGCTCCGGCGGCGGCAGGCGATCGATGTGCTCGACCTCGGCTGCCGAAAAATATCGTGGCACGATGCTGCGCCAGTCGGTGGCGCGCGTCACCGACTCGACATCGACACCGACATCAGCGTCAACGGCCACGGCGCAGGCGACGAGACCGCGCGAGTGCGACAGGTTGAAGCAGAGTGGAACACCGGTCATTCCCGGCGCGAGCGCGGGCTTGCCGTTGGCGTCGTTCTCGAATCGCCACTCCCGCGGCGTCACGTCATCGAACGCCGACAGCGTGGTTCGCAGCAGCGCATGCGCCAGCGCGAACTCACGGCGATCGTCGTCGAAATGAAAGCGGTGATAGCGGGCCATCTCCTCTTCTGACAGGAGTGCGACCGCGGCCTGCAGCGTATCCTCCGCGACACACGCCGTACGACGATATCGGATCTGCACATCGCCGCGATCGAGTGTGGCACGCGAGAAACCGGACACTTGGCGCCATAGTACACCGGCCCGCGCGCGTCGCCAGCGCGCGCAGTTTCAGGCACGCGGGAGGTATTACCGAACTCTTACAGTCACAAGACGCCAGGTTCGCTACCGTACTGAGTATCCGATCGTACTTCCCTGGAGATCGCATGCAGAGCGTCGTGTCGAGTTCGTCCGATTCGCGATTCGTGAGCGAATCACGCTATACGAAATTGAGCTGGCTGACCGGGTTCGTCCTGATCGCCTTCCACATCATGGCGGTGATCGCGTTGTTCCAGTTCTCGTGGAGCCGTCTGTTCGCCGCCGCGTTCATGTATTGGGTCGCCGTCGGACTCGGGATCAGCATGGGTTATCACCGCCTCCACACCCATCGCGGATTCAAGACCTACCGGTGGTTCGACTATTTCCTCGCGATCTGCGGCACGCTGACGCTCGAAGGCGGTCCGATTTTCTGGGTGGCGACGCATCGCCTGCATCACCAGCACTCCGACCAGCCGGAGGATCCGCACTCGCCGCGCGTCAGCGGGTTCTGGGCGCATCTGGGCTGGATCATTTTCGGCGAGGCGCACCACATCGACACCGCGCGGATGTCGCGGTACGCTCCCGACCTGGCCAAGGACCGGTTCTACCGCTGGCTGACCAGCTATCACTGGGTGCCGCTGACGCTGAGCGGCGTCATCCTGCTCGCCATCGGCGGCTGGCCGCTCGTCAACTGGGCGATCTTCCTGCGCGTCGTCGTCGGGCTGCACTCGACCTGGCTGATCAATTCCGCGACGCACATGTGCGGACGCCGCCGTTTCGCGACCCGCGACGACTCGCGCAACGTCTGGTGGGTGGCGCTCGTGACCTTCGGCGAAGGCTGGCACAACAACCACCACGCGCACCCGACCTCGGCCCGCCACGGCCTGGCGTGGTACGAGTTCGACCCGACCTGGCTCTGCCTCAAGCTGCTCCGGAAGACCGGTCTGGTGTGGGACCTCCAGGTGGCCAGGATCAGCGAGACCCCCGAGGAAATGGCCGCCTAGCGTTATCCTTGAAGGCGTGAGCAGAGCATGACGTCCGGCGGGCGCCGGAAGTCGATCGCGTTCTTCATCGTCCTCGGCGTCGGCCTCGTCGGCGGTGCGCTGGCGCTCAACGTCGGCTGGGTCATCGTCAGCTGGCGCAACGCCGGTCTGCTGCTCGCCGGCATCGTGGTCTTCCCGCTCATCATCACCGGCGTCGTGCTCAACACCATCTTTCTGGTGCGCGAGATCCGCCGCAACGAGCAGCACGAAGCGTTCATCAACGCCGTCACGCACGAGCTGAAGACGCCGGTCGCGTCGATGAAGCTCTATCTCCAGACGCTGCAGAACCGCGCAGGTCGACGACGCGAAACGCCAGGAGTTCTACGGCGTGATGCTCGACGACAGCGATCGCCTGCTGGGAACGATCGAGCAGGTGCTTCGTGCCGGGCAGGCCGGCGCCCGGCTGCGCCGATCGGGCCACACCCCGGTCGACCTCAACGCGATCGTCGAGGACAGCCTGGCGCTGGCGCGGTCGCGCCATCGTCTGGCGGCGGACGCGATCACCTATCGCAGCACCTTCGACGGTTCACACGATCGCGTGATCGGCGACGAGGACGAGTTGAAGGCGATGGTCTCGAACCTGCGTCGACAACGCGATCAAGTACTCGGGCGCGGACGTCAGCGTCGCGGTGGAACTGGAGCAGGCCAATCCCGGGACGGTAACGCTGCGGGTGCGCGACCAGGGCATCGGGATCTCGGCCGTCCGAGCACAAGCGGATCTTCAAGCGCTTCTATCGCGTCCCCGGCGTGATGGCCACCCGCATCAAGGGCACCGGCCTCGGGCTCTTCATCGTCCGTTCGGTGGTGGCGCGGCACGGCGGCAAGGTGTTCGCGGAAAGCGACGGACCGGGGCACGGCAGCACCTTCATCGTGAACCTGCCCGTGGTGGCGCCGGAATGAGCCGCATTCTCGTGGTCGAGGACGAGCAGCACCTCGCCGACGGCCTGCGCTTCAACCTCGAAGCCGAACAGCACGAGGTGGAGCTCGTCGACACCGGCGAGGATGCGCTGGCGCAGGCTGACCGCCGCGCCCGAACGCTACGATCTCGTGATCCTCGACGTGATGCTGCCGGGCATCGACGGCTTCGAGGTCGTCGCCGGACTGCGGCAGCAGAAACAGTTCGTGCCGGTCCTGATGCTGACCGCGCGCGGGCGGTCCGAGGACGTGCTGCGCGGGTTCGGCGCCGGCGCTGACGACTACCTGGCCAAGCCGTTCGAGCTGCCGATCCTGATTTCCCGCGTCCACGGGCTGCTGCGGCGTCACGACTGGTTCAGGCAGAGCACCGCGTCCCGCACGCCGCCGGTCGCGTCGCCGGTTCTCGTTTGCCGGCAAGAGCATCGACTTCGAGCAGCTCGAGGTCACTCGTCGGCGACAAGCGCATGCCGCTGACGCTGATGGAGGCCGCGCTGCTGCGCTATTTCGTCCAGCACGAAGGCAGCGCCGTGCCGCGGACCGCGATCCTCGAGGACGTGTGGAACGTGCGCGAGGACACCGACACGCGCGCGATCGACAACTTCGTCGTCCGGCTGCGCCGCTACATCGAGGACGACCCCGCGTCGCCCCGGCACCTCCAGACCATTCGCGGCGTCGGCTATCGTTTCGTCGCTCATCCCAAGTAGCGCGGCACCGTGACTGACTGGTCTTCCGTTCCGCAGCCGGTCGGCCAGAGCCGCTGGTCGTTTCCGCCGCCGGCGGACTGGCCCGACGACGACCTGATTACCCTCGGCGGCGATCTCGAGCCCTCGACCTTGATCAGCGCCTATCGCCGGGGCATTTTTCCGATGGAGCCGCGCTCGCTCGAGGGCACCATCGGCTGGTGGTCGCCCGAGCCGCGCGGCATCGTCCCGCTCGACGGATTGCGGGTGACGCGCTCGATGAACCAGAGCGCGAAGCATTTCGAGGTCCGCGTCGACACCTGTTTCGTCGAGGTGATGCGCGCGTGCGGCAATCCGGCCCGCAAGGACGGATGGATCACCGCGGATTTCATCAGCGCGTTCACGAGGCTCCACGAACTGGGCTACGCGCACAGCGTCGAGGTGTTCGGCCGGGACGGCGAGCTGGCCGGCGGTCTCTACGGCGTTCGCTTGCAAGGCCTGTTCGCGGGCGAGTCGATGTTCCATATTCGCCGCGACGCGTCGAAGGTGGCGCTGATGGCGCTGGTGAGCCTGATGCGCGACACCGGCCTGACGCTCCTCGATGTCCAGTGGCGCACGCCGCATCTGGCGTCGCTTGGCGCGATCGAAATCCCCCGCGGCCGGTATCTGGCCCTGCTGGCCGAGGCGCTGTCTTCCGGCTCCAACCGGACTTGAACGGCACACCGCCTGCTCTTTGCCACTTCGACCTGCGGCTGCCGCTCGAACGTCTCGCCGATCGCCGACAGCAATTGGAGCGATAATCTTCGGCGCATGCGCTACGCCTTTCTCGTCGACGCCTACGACTCGGAGCGCCTCAAGGTCCTCACGGTGTGGAGCGAGTTCCACGATACCGACCTGCCATGTCGTCCGCGTGACGGCGATCCTCGCGGCCGCAGTGTGCACGAGCAGATGGTGCACCAGTGCATCAGCGAGGATTTCTGGTTTCGCCACATGCTTGGCATCGACGTCTCCGCGCCGCCGTTGCCGCAGTCCGAGACACGGCTCGGATTTCTGACGCAGTACGCCGAAGACAGCGGCAAGCGGCTGGCGGCCCTCACGCAACGGGACGAGGCCTGGTGGGAGACTGAGACCACGTTCTTCGATGTCAACCGGACCCGCGCGTGGGTCATCGTCCGACGAATGACTCACACGTCACATCATCGAGGCCAGTTGACGACGATGCTCCGGATGCTCGGCCGCGAGCTGCACAGCAACTACGGACCGACGGCCGACACCGGTGGGCTGATGAAGGATCACGCCCCGACCATCTACGCCTATCCCGATATTGATGCGTTGTTGACGGGCGAAATGGCAGGAGGCGCGAAGGCGCCGCTTCCGCCGGCGCCCGACCGGCCGGTCACCGAGCGGCCGGCGTCGAAATAGTCCGGCGGTTGTATCGGGTCGTTCGAATCGTTTTACACGCGCATTAAACTTGGGCATGCAATCGATCACGCCGTGCTGGCGCCGGCGCCTGTTCGTCGGCTCTCTCGCCGTGCTGGTGTGCGGTGCACTGGCGCCCGTGACCGCGCAATCGCAGCGACTGGTCGATCAGCTGCAGCGCATTTTCCACAGCAGCGACTACTCGCCTGAAACGTTCGGCCCCGCGGTCTGGTTCGACGACAACCGGTCTTACGGCATGGTCGAACGGACGGGAGCCGGCGGCACACAGGAGCTGGTCGCATACGACGCGATCTCCGGCGCCCGTACCGTGCTCGCGGACGCATCGTCATTGACGCCGAAGGGCGGGGCTGCGCCGCTGGCGATCGCCGGCTACGCCTGGACACCCGATCGGCGTCGCGTGCTCATTTTCACCAACACCCGACCCGTGTGGCGTCTCAACACCCGCGGCGACTACTGGGTGCTCGACCGCGACACGCGCTCGCTGCGGAAGATGGGCGGCGACGCGGCAGAGTCGTCGCTGATGTTCGCGAAGCTGTCGCCGGACGGATCCAGCGTCGCCTATGTCCGGGAGCGGAACCTGTACGTCGAGAGCCTGGCGTCAGGGGCGATCCGCGCGCTGACCAGCGACGGCTCGAGCACGATCGTCAACGGCACCTCGGACTGGGTCAACGAAGAGGAGCTCGGGATTCGTGACGGCTTCCGCTGGAGTCCGGATGGGCGCTCGATCGCCTATTGGCAATTCGATACCAGCGGCGTCGAGTTCTACACGCTCGTCAACGACACCGCGGCGCTCTATCCCACCGTCACGCGGTTTCCGTATCCCAAGCCGGGCACCGCCAATTCCGCGGTTCGGATCGGGGTCGTCGACGTCGAGAGCGGCGCGCCGCGATGGATGAAGACGCCCGGCGATCCGCGCAATACCTATCTCGCGACGCTGCAGTGGACCGCCGCCTCCGGGGAACTGCTGCTGCAGCAGCTGAATCGCCTGCAGAACACCAACGACCTGCTCGCGGCGGATGCGCGAACGGGTGACGTCCGGCGGATCTTTCGCGACAGCAACAAGGCGTGGGTGGATCATTCCAGCCGGCTCATCGAGATCGACAGAGGCAAGGCGGTGATCTGGGCGAGCGAGAAGGACGGATGGCGGCACCTGTACCGCGTTGCGCTCGATGGCTCGGCCGATCGCCTTCTGACGAAGTTCGACGGCGACGTCATCGATGTCGAGGGCGTTGACGCCAGCAGCGGGCTGGTCTACTTCACGGCGTCGCCGGCGTCAGCACTGGAGCGATTCCTGTTTCGCGTGTCACTCGACGGGTCCGGCGCAGTGAACCGCGTCACGCCCGCCGGCGATCGCGGCACACACGGCTATCAGCTGTCGGGCGACGGACGCTGGGCGTTTCACACCGCGTCGCGCGCGGACGTGCCGCCGACCGTCGATCTGGTTCAGTTGCCGTCTCATCAGGTGGTGCGAACGCTGGCAGGCAATGCGGCGCTCGAGACGAAACTGGCGCCGATGCTGGCGCCGGCGACCGAATTCGTGAGCGTCGACATCGGCGACGGCGTCGTGCTCGACGGGTCGATCGTCAAGCCGGCCACCTTCGATGCCGCGAAGAAATATCCGGTCATCGTGTACGTGTACGGCGAGCCGGCCTCGCAGACGGTTGTCGATCGGTGGGGAGGATCGCGCGCGCTCTTTCACCGAGCGCTCGCGGACCAGGGTTACGTGATCGTCAGCTTCGACAACCGGGGGACGCCGGCGCCCAAGGGCTCGGCGTGGCGGAAGATCGTCTACGGCACGGTCGGCGATCTGTCTTCGCGGGAACAGGCGGCGGCGATTCGCGCCTTTGCCGGAGCTCACCCGTGGGTGGACACGACCCGGATCGGCGTCTGGGGCTGGAGCGGCGGCGGCTCCAACACGCTCAACTGCATGTTTCGCTTTCCGGACGTCTTCAGCGTAGGCGTCTCCGTCGCACCGGTGCCCGATCAGCGGCTGTACGACTCAATCTACCAGGAACGGTACATGGGGCTGCCGCAGGACAACGCCGAGGGATATCGCGTCGGATCGCCGATCAACTTCGCCGACGGCCTGAAGGGAAAGCTGCTGATCGTCCACGGCTCGGGCGACGACAACGTGCACTATCAGGGCACCGAGCGGCTGGTGAACCGGCTCGTCGAACTCGGCAAGCCGTTCGACCTCATGGTCTATCCGAACCGGACCCACGCCATTTCGGAAGGCGCCGGAACGAGCCTGCATATTCATTCGCTGATCGCGCGCTATTTCCTCGAACACCTGGAACCGGGACCGAAGTAATCGTGTCCGGACCGCATCCGCTCGACTATCCGATTTGGACCGCGCTGACCACGCGGCAGGCGCCTCTCGCGGAAGGTGGAATCCACGCGCGGCGTTTTCCTCCGGCGATCGGTCCCTTCGCCGCGCTGAAGGATTCGTCGCCGGAAAGTTTCGAGGCGCTTCACGCATTGTTGTCGCCGACCGACAGTGCCGTTCTGTTCACGCCGGACCCGATCGTGCCGCCCGACTCGTTCATCGTGCGCATGGCCAGAATGGGGACGCAGATGATCGGCACTCCCGCGGAGGTGTCCGGCCCCTCGCCCGATCTGGTGAGCCTCGGCGCCGCTGACGTCCCGGCGATGATCGAACTGATCGAACTCACGAGGCCCGGACCCTTCGGTGTGCGGACCCGCGAGCTGGGTACCTTCCTCGGCATCAAGGTTGATGGACGCCTCGTGGCGATGACCGGCGAACGGATGAAGCCGGCCGACTACACCGAGTTGACCGCGGTGTGTGTGCATCCGGACTTTCGCGGCCGCGGCTACGCGCAGGCGCTGCTCGGAGCCGTCGCCCGTCAGGTCGTGGCGCGCGGCGAAATCCCGATGCTCCACGTCTTCTCCGACAACGCGTCGGCGATCGCGTTGTACACGCGCCAGGGCATGACGATTCGGCGGCAGCTGCATGTGACTGTGCTGGGGAGGCGTGCGTGATCGATCGGTGCGGCGTACATCAAGGTCGTGGCGCGACTCTTTCAGGGTCGCGTGAGATGCGGGCCTGAAGATCCGCGCTAGACGGACGTCGACTTGCGGAAGGTGATGCCGTGCGCTTCCGGCCCGAGGCCGATGACGATCATCCCGAGGATCAGCGCCGCCGCCGCGAGATAACCCATCGACTGCGCGTAGGAGAAGTGCTCGCCCATCACGGTCTCGATGTACGGAGCGACGCCGGCGCAGACCATCCCGATCTGGTAGGCAAACCCCGGCAGAAAGCCGCGCAGGTGAGCCGGCGACAGCTCGTTCATGTGCGCCGGGATGACGCCCCACGCGCCCTGGACGAAGAACTGCATCAGGAATCCGCCGAGCACAATCAAGGCGGATGTCGGCGCGGCGATCCACAGCGGCACGACCAGCAGTGCCCCGAACGCGGCGCCGATCATGGCGCGGCGCCGACCGAACCGATCCGAACAATAGCCGATGACGAGGCCGCCGAAGATCGCTCCGACCATCGAGAGCATCGTGGTCTCGGCGACGTGATTCGGCGCGAACAGCCGCTGCCGCTGAAGAAAGGTCGGATACAGGTCCTGCGTCCCGTGCGAAATGAGGCCCATCATCGTCAACAGCAGGACCAGGTAGAGAAAACGTTTCCACACCGGCGGCAGCGAACGGACGTAGGAGCGCCAGTCGGTCCGGTGCTCCTGCCACGCTTCCGACTCCTTCACGTTCACCAGTACGAAGATGGAGAGCAGCGCCGGCAGGCCGCCGAGGAAGAACATCACGCGCCAGGCATAATCAGGGTTGATCGCGGCCATGCGCGGGTAGACGGTGAGGAAGGCGAGCGCGGCGAGCAGGTTGCCGAGTGAGTAACCCTGGTGCAGCAGTCCGGAAAGGACGCCGCGCCACCGCGGCGACACCGACTCGAGCACCAGCGATGCGCCGACGCCCCACTGTCCGCCCATCCCGATGCCGAAGAGGGCGCGCAACACGAGAAACACCGTGAACGTCGGCGCCAGACCCGACGCCGCCGACATCACCGCATAGAAGACGATGTTGATCATCATCGGCAGACGGCGGCCGTAACGGTCGGCCATCACGCCGAAGATCAGCGCGCCGATCGGGCGCATCGCCAGCGTCAGCGTCAGCGTGAACGCGACGTTCGGCCGGGACTCACCGTACGCCCTGGCGATGTCGGTGATGAGAAAGGTCAGAACGAAGAAGTCGAACGCGTCGAAGGTCCAGCCGAGGAAGCTCGCCAGCACGGCGTTGCGCTGATCGCGCCGGGCGGCGGCGTGCGGATCGAGAGTGGTGGCCGGCGTGGAAGTCATATGGAGGCAATTTCGCCTTGCAACGGGATATTGGTCGCGCGAGAAGGATAGGCAGCTCGTAAATATACGGCAAAACACCAACGTTCATGGTCCGCATCACGCCCGCGTGATCGATGATCATGGCCACTCTCCATGGTCGACGCGTGCCGTCCCTCCTTGCCCGAACCAAACGGGCACGATAGCATCCTTCGGGCGTGTTCTTCACTCAACCCTTCTGGGTCTCGGTCCTCATTCCCGTTTTCGTCGCGCCGGTTCTGTTGATCGTTTCGCTGGTGTTGCAACCCAGGCGCGGCGACGGGTTCGACACGTCCGTGTTCCTGTCGATCGCCGGCCTCGCCATGGCGCTGGCGAGCGGCGGCGTGATCCTCGCGGCCGTTCTTGTTGCGTTCGTGCTGTTCACGCACTGGATCGCGCTCGCGATCGAGCGCGCGGTCACGCAGGCGGACCCAAAGCCCACGCGCTGGCCCGTGGCGCGTGCGTGGCTTGGCGCGGCCATCGCTGTCCACATCACGACGGTCGCAGCGATGACGCGTGCGAGCCCGATGGCGATCCGGACGGCCGGTATCGCCACCACGCTGGTTCCGTTCGGCGCCTCCTATTTCGCGTTTCACGGCATCTCGTACCTCGTCGACGTGTACCGCCGCCGCGCCGCCGCGAACCGCAGCCGCTGTCAGCTGGCGGTTCACCTGACGCTCTTGCCGATGATCGTCGGCGGTCCGGTGATCTATCGAGGGATCGCGCCGCAGCTCGCCCACGGCTGGCCCAGCCTGAGCGACTACTCGTACGGGTACGGCGGCTGGTCATCGGCGTGTGGAAGGTCTTCGTCGTTGCTGAATTGGCCGGTCGGCAGGCGGACGCGGCGTTCGCGATACGGCCCGCCGGCGTCGGTGCTCTGGTCGCATGGCTTGGGCTGGTCAGTTTCACGTTGCAGGTCTACTACGCCTTCTCCGGCTACTCCGACATGGGTCTCGGGCTGGCGCGGATGGTCGGCATCCGCCTGCCGGAGAATTTCCGCTGGCCCTACGTCGGCCAGACCGTTGTGGAGTTCTGGCAGCGCTGGCATCTCGGACTCTCGACCTGGTTTCGCGAGTACGCGACGCCGCCGCTGGATGGTGACCGCAGCGCGCTGTCAGTCGCGACGCGCGACGCGTTCCTTGTCCTGCTGTGCGGTCTCTGGTACGGAACCGGTTGGACGTTCCTCGCCTGGGGCGCGTACCAAGCGGCGCTGATTCTCGCGGAATACGCTGGCGTCGGAGCGGCCGTCAAACGCCTTCCGGCGCTCGCACGTCACGTCTATCTTCTCGCGGCGGTCATGGCGGGCTGGGTGATCCTGCGAAGTGCGACGCTGGATGATGCGTGGCTGTTTTTCAGGGCTCTTGCCGGATTGAGTGCCTCGGCGTCGAGTCGACGGCCGACCGTTGCGCTGGAGGTGTGGCTGGTGCTCGTCACCGCCGCAATCGGATGCGCGCCGGTGTTTCAGGCGGTCCGCCGGTGGACCGTGGCGATAGACGGGCTGATCCTGGCGCTGCTGATGCTGCTGTTCGCCCCGTTTCTGTTCGCGTGGCGGTGTGGATCAATGGTGGTCACGCCGATCGTGCGCTGGTGGCGTTCGTCGCCGATGCGGGCGGGCGGCGGAAGATGAGAACGAAAGGACACGTGTGTATCCAGCGGTGCTGACGATTCATTCCTGGGTTCGGTGGGCGGTGCTGCTCCTTGGCGTGGCCGCTTCGATCAACGCCTTCATTGACCGCGCCGATACCGGCGAACGCCCACGAGGCTTGCGGTGGGACTGGCTGTTCATGATGGCTTTCGACGTTCAGATCCTGCTCGGCCTCCTGCTGTACTTCGGCCTCAGCCCGTACACGCGCGAGGCCATGAGCAACATGGGTCTGGCTCTGCGCGATCCGGCCCTGCGCTTCTGGACGTTCACCCACATGGCGACGATGGTCGTCGCGTTCGTGACTGTGCGTGCAGGGCGCGTGTTCGCGATGGGCGAGCCGGCAACGCGCGCACGCCGCAACGGCCGGTTCGTCTGCTTCGCGGTTGCGGTGCTGGCGATGGTCGCGGGTGTGCCGTGGCCTGGGATGACGCTGGCACGGCCGCTGTTCAGGCTGTGAGTCATCAGGCTTCCAGCGGCCCAGCGATGGTGTTCGCCGTGTAGAGCCGCGGGGACTACCTCGGCGCGCCGGTCGCTGACGAGCCTTCCGTCGGCGCAGTCATCGCCAGCGCCATGTCGGCCCATGCGGTGCCGCTGAACGAGATCCACTGATCGTGTTCGTACGGGAAACCGCTCTCGAAGTACGGCTGGATCGGCATCGCCCGCGACTTCACGTGCCAGGTGCCATCGTTCTGCTGCGTGCGGAGGAGAAAGGCGATGGCGTGCTGGATCGGCGCGGTCGCTGGTACCTTGAGTTCGGCGAGCGCGTACAACACCTGCCCGGTCGCGTAGGCGTCGGTCACGAGGTGCGGATTCTGCGACCAGCCACCGTCAGCCTGCTGCAGCGCAAGCAGCTGCTTGATTCTGACGTCGCGCTGCTTGATCGGCGCGCCCGCCCACATCTGACCGAGCAGCTGCATCACGCGATCCTCGGTTGACGCTGGTTCCTGCGCGGCAAGCCAGGACGCGCCTCGCTCGACTCGGGTCGCCAGTTCCGCCTTGCGGGCCGGCATGCTCCAGTGAGCGAGCGCATTGATCGCCAGCGCGGTGCGACTGATGTCGCCATCCTGAATCGGCGCCCGATTCGGTGAAGCCGGACGATGCCAGAAGCCGGCGGGCGATTGGGTGCCGGCGAGGTAATACATCAACCCATCGGTGGGCATGCCCGCCGGCGCGCCGGCAACCTGCGTTGCGAACGCGGAGTAGAGTTCTGCCTCGGGCGCGCCGCCCTGCGCCGTGAACTGCAGCATGCTCTGGAGTGCGCCGCTGATGTGCTGTTTCACCTGCGTCATGGCGTCGGGAGCAGGATCGGCCGTCCAGCCTCGCCGCGAGGCGAGGGTTGTGGTCAACGTCACCATCGGCTGCGCGTGACAGGCGGTGCAGCCGCCGTCCTTCAGCATGCGCGCCGATCCGGTCCGCAGCAGCGGGAGACTGAGCTCGACGGCTTCGCGCGGCGTGCGAAGTCCGACGGCTGGCGCGCCAGTGGAAATGATCGCCGTCTCGAGCTTCGAAACCGGAATCGCTTGAACGCCGAGCGCCTTCAACACTGTCGGGTCGTTGTATTTGCGTGCCCAGTCGATCGCGGTTTCGCCCTGCGGGGTCGCAGTCGTCAGGCTCGCGCCTTTGGACACGAGAAGCTGCGCGATCCGTGGCTCGGGATTGTCGGTCGCGACGGCGAACATCAGCGGTGTCATCCCGCGCATGTCCAGCGCGTCGATCGGCGCGCCTGCGTCGAGGAGCAGGCGGACGACCTCGACACTTCGTCCCGCCGCGGCCAGATGCAGGGCCGTGACGTGCCCGAAGGCGATGACGCCGTTTTTTGCGCGGCCGGAACCGTCCGGACTGACCGCCGTCAGGTCAACCTTGCGCGCCAGCAGGAGACGCGTCAGCTCGACGTCGCTGTTGGTCGCGGCACCCTGCAGCGCCGTTGAAATCGGTCCGTCTTTGGCAGTGATGTTCGGCTCGGCGCCGTGTTCGAGCAGCAGCTTCGCCACCGCGGTGTTGCCCGTGGCTGCGGCGGAGATGAGCGGGGTGATGCCGCCGTTGTCGGCGGCGTTCACGTTCGCGCCTTTTTCGAGCAGCTGCGCGATCACATCGGTCGTCGTATTGGCGGCCGACGCGGCGATGAGCAGAGGTGTGCGACCCCTGCCGCTCTTCGCTTCGAGGTTTGCGCCATGGGCGAGCAGCAGCCGGGTGAGCCCGCCGTCTCGCCAGGCGAGGTGAAGCGGCGTCAAGCCGCCGCCCTCGGGGTTCACGTTGGCGCCGGCGTCCACCAGCACCGTCACCGCCGCAGGACTCCCGAATCCAACCGCCATCGTCAACGGAGAGAGACCGGAAGTCCCTCGCGCGTTGGCGCCGCGCTCGGCGACGAGTGTCTTCAACGCCGCCAGATTGTCGTTCCGAATCGCCTGGTGGAATGCGTCGTCGGCGGGCGGCGCCTGCTGCGCCGCGAGCGACAGCCACCCCGCGGCAACGAGCGACAAGCCCAGCCCGACAGAGACACTGGAGCGACTGGAAAGCGTTGGCATCAAAGGTCCTTTCAGAGACGGCGGAACTTTATCATACGCCCGAAGCACACGATTCCTACTCACGCAGGTAGTGACGCCGGCTGCGTACGGGCCCACACTCTTCGCGTCCGAAACCGGTCAACGCCTGGTGCACGAGCGGCGAAGGAGAGGGTCGTGTCGAACAGACTGAAAATTCCCGCGGTGATTGTCGCGCTTGGCCTGCTGACGTCCCAGGCGCCCGGCGTTCGCGGCGAAGCCGGTGGTGGCCAGGACGACTCGAGATCTCAATGGGTACAAATCGGCACGGGCATCGTCGTGCCGCCGGCCCAGCGGAATGCCACCCGCCACCCCGTGCACCACCAGTCTGGACGGTCGGCGCAGGTGGCCGTTGCGCACGACAGCGATCAAGGTCTGGACATCCTGTGGAACGGGACCTCGCATGGCGGGCTGTGGAAGTCAATCGTCAACAGCACTGACCGGAGACTGACCGGGTGGGTTCCGCTCACCGACAATTTTCCGGGCTCCCATACGCTCGGCTCGTTCCTCGTCCATTCCACCGATTCGCACCAGATCCTCATCGGGACCGGATCGTTCTGGGGAACCGGCGACGGTATCTACTTGACGAAGGATGGTGGCACGACGTGGGGCGAGAGTCTGATGCGGTTGACGCCCACGCAGGTGGCCCGGCTCGCCGCCGACCGGACCGACGAGTCAGGCGACACCGTCGTCGCGTGCACGTCGAACGGGATCTGGAAGAGCGCGCATTTCGGACGGGATGTGGTGCGGAACGGCACACCGGCAAGCAGTTGGCGGCGGATCCTCAGAGGCGCCTGCACCGACATCGTGCAGGATCCCAATCATTCCCAGAAGTGGTACGCCGGAGTCGAGGCCGTCGGCGTCATGTATTCCCCCGATGCCGGTGACACATGGTGCGCGCTCGGCACTGGAATTTCCGGCAGTATCGCCCGTGTGCTGCTGGCCGCCAGCCAATCGGACGATCGGTATTTGTACGCCGCGGTCATTGCCCAGAGTGGTGCGCTCAAGAGCGTGTATCGCTTCGACAGCCTGCCGACATCCACGACACTCAAATGCTCGGCCGGCGGCGCGTGGACCAGGATCTCCGGCGGGAATGAACGAGAACTCCTCAACCCCGGCAAGCAGGGCCGACACGCGTGCGCGATAGCGTGCGACCCGCACGACCCCAACCATGTGTTCTTCGGCATTCAGTCGTTGGCCGAAACGAAGGACGCAACGGAAAGCACGGTTCACTGGAAGGTCGCTGACGGCGGCCACAACGACTACAACAACCTCCTCTTTTTGTCCGACGCCCGCACGCTCGTCACGGCAGACGATGGCGGCTACTACTTGATCGACTACGGGCTGCCGCTTCACAGCGCCCGCCGGGTCGACGACTCGGGCAACCTGCTTGGCATCAACGCGTTCGAGCCCAGAACAGCGGTTCGTCAGGGCGTTCTGGCGGCGTCGCGGTCGAATCCGGAAATCTTCGTAGCGGCGCTCCAGGACAACGGCGTCGCGCGCGGCGACGCGAGCGCACATCCGGCAATGACCCGAGTTGATGGCGGCGACGGCGGTGAGGTCAGCATCATGCCGGAAAATGCATCGGTCCTCACGTTCAGCGGCGCGCTTGGCGGTCCCGGGAACCGGTACCTGTCGATCGATGGCGGCGCGAGCTTTTTCGATATTGCTTGTGGTCTCACAGGGGACAACAAGCGTCCGAGCCTGCTCATCGATCCGACGCCAGGCCTGGCGACCCCCAACGTCTTCACCTACAACGTCGTGCTCGGCGCGTTGAGCAGCGTCTACATCCGCAGCGGTTTCTTGCCGGCTCCGTGCGGTTGGCAGCCGCTCAGCTTCGTGCCTGTGCCGGGCGTGATCACGCACATCGATCACACGACGAATCCACTGTTGCACACGATCCCCGTGACGCTTGCGGACGATTTTCACGTCTTCGCCTACATCACACTGCGCGTCCTGACTACGAACCTGTCGCTGGCCGACATCACGCCAGAGGTTCTGTCATGTGACAAGCCGGGCAGGACCTGCATCAAGAAGCCCGACACGCGCGCGAACGCGGATCGGTCACGTCTGCAGCCGGATACGATCTACTACACGACTGGAACCGGTAGACCCTCGCGCGCCTTCGTGACCCGCGACAACGGCGCGCATTGGACCGACGTCACCGGTAACATCGCCGACGATCATCCGCTCGCGGACCTCCATAAACTGATTGGCAACCCCAGCGATCCTGCGGAATTCTTTCTGGCGACCAGCCGCGGTGTCTTCCGCAGCCAGGACGGCGGGACTACGTGGACGCCGTTCGACGAAGGACTGCGCCTTCACGAGGACGTGAGGGATATCGTCATCAGCGCGGACGGTCTCCGGGCGCCACGGCTCTACATCAGCACGGAGGGGCGCGGGTTCTGGCTGCGTACGCTCGAGCGGATTGCCTCGAACTGAGCCGGCAGATGCCCGTCATTTCATCGCGACCCCGTGCGGGCGTGCGGATCCTGTCGCGAACGCCGTGTTGAAATCCACGTCGAAGCGCCGATCGAGTTCGAGGCGATGCCTGGAGACGTTGATCACCCGAACGTGGTGGTCTCCCTCGAAGTGGACCTTGCCGAAGTCGTCCTCGTTGAGGAAGTAGTCGCTCACCACCAGACGCTTGTCATCGTCGGTCAATGCCAGCATATGGGGTCCGGCGTCGGCACCCAGGTTGACGATACTGCTCTGGACTGGATGCTCGGGGTCGCTGACGTCGAGCATGCCGACCTGGCCAGCCTGGAACAGGCCGAAGATCAGCCGATCGCCGGATCGCGGCATCGCCATCAGCTGCGTCATGCCTCCGCGAACAGGAACGTCGACGTGAGGCACGATGCTCTCGCAGTCGAAGACGGCCCTCGCCGTGCCGGCGGCGGTGTCCAAGAGGTACACGAAACCGTCGAACATGCCCGCGGTAAAGGCGCGGCCCTGCGGATCGCCGGGGATCAGCTTGACGTCCATCGTGCCGATCGCGGTCGGAATGGTGATGGTGCGAACGATTGATCGTCTCTCCAGATCCCACACGCGGATGCTCCCGCGCAGCAGCGGATCGCCGGGCACGATGTTCAACGAGCTCGCGGGCATCATGAAGTCGGAGGTCACCATCAGGTTGAGATCCGGACGGGCCGCGATGCCGTGCGGATTGAAATCGTGCTGAGGTGGATCCGCCGGCCATTCCCCGACCATCCGCAGGTTGGTGTCGAACTCGGCGACGCGACCTGGCGTGCCGCCGGCGTGGTCGCCCATCTGGGTGACGAGGAAGCCGCCGTGCTTCAGCGGCAGGAAGTCGTCGGTGATGTTGGAGAGGGTGCCGCTGGTCGAGAACAGGAACTTCGGGTGGCGCGGCTTTGAGACATCGAAGAAGAAAATGCTGTTCTGCCCGCGCAGCAGCGCGAGTAGCCCGCCGCAGGCGAGCGTGTTCTTGTCGGCCGACAGATGACAGTGATGCGGCTCGTTTCCTGAGCTGCCGGGTGCAGGGATCGGAACGGTGCTGATGACTCTGCCGTAATGGGGTGAGTCTTCGTCGAAGTCGATGACTGCGAGAAAGTCCGGCGCCACCCTCGCCTGATCGCCGGCCCAGACGTACAGCGTGTCAGGCTTTCGCTGATCATTGTCGTGGCTCCGCCGTTCGTCGTGCGCCATCGTGATCGATGTGAGTGCGACGACGAGGACGAGAATTGTGGCCGTCCGCGCTCCAATCCGCTTGTCAGTTGGCTCCATAATCGCTCCTGCCGCCTCTGCGGCTGCTTTTGTGTAGAGGCGGCAGATATGACGCGACACGCCGGTGCGATCAATACCTGGCGTGTTCCCTTGCGGTGAAATCTTCATTCCCGCCGGGTGATAGACTCGGGCCCTCCTCGCGGCGTGAAAGCGATGGGAACTGCTCAGCACACCGTTCGCCTCTATCGCTTTGGCGCGTTCACGGTCGACGCACGCACCGGCGAGCTCACCAATGCCGGACACCGGCGGGCGCTCCGCGACCAACCTCTGCAACTCCTGCTGGCCCTCCTCGAGCGGCCCGGCGAGCTCGTCGCACGTGAAGAACTGACGAGGCGGCTGTGGCCGGCCGACACGTTCGTTGATTTCGATCGCGGTCTCAACAAGGCGATGAATCATCTGCGCGACGCGCTGGGTGATTCCGCGGACCATCCGCAGTTCATCGAGACGTTGCCGCGCAAGGGCTATCGATTCATCGCTCCGGTCAGAACTGATCCGGAGGAGGTCGCGCCGGTCGTCGATGTGGCGCCACCGATCCGTTCCGGGAACCGCCTGCGGCTCGCGGTGGTGGCGGTGCTCGTCACAGCCGTCGCGATGGCGGTCGCTCTTGCCCTCGACGTCGGCGGGATTCGCCGCCGGATCGGCCTGTGGGCGGCGGTCCCGCACATCGCCTCGCTGGCCGTGATCCCGCTTGAAAACCTCTCCGGCGATCCCGAGCAGGAATATTTTGCCGACGGGATGACGGACGCGCTGATCACGGACCTCGCCAAGACGGGCAGCCTGCGGCTCACGTCCCGCACGTCGGTGATGAGGTACAAGCACACGAAGGCGACGATCAGGGACATCGGGCGGGAGCTCAACGTCGACGCGCTCGTCGAGGGAACCGTCACACGTGCCGGCAGCCGCGTGCGGATCACCGCGCAGTTGATCCAGGTGTCCACCGACATGCACCTGTGGGCCGAGACGTATGAACGGGATGTCAGCGAATCACTCGAGCTCCAGCGTGCGGTGGCCACCGACATCGCCCGGCGCATCGACGGCATCGTCCGGCCGCTGGACCGGCCGCGGAGCGTGCAGCCGGAGGCGTATGGGCTGTATCTGAAGGGGCGCTACGCCTTCTACCAGTACACCAGCGAGGGTTGGCAGCGCGCGATCGAACTCTTCACCCGCGCGATCGAACGCGACCAGACATTCGCGCCGGCCTATTCAGGGCTCGCGGACACATACGTGGTCGCGGGCGCATACGAAGCGATTCCGGCCGACGAAGCATTGACGCGCGGAAAGGCCGCGGCCGCGAAGGCACTCGCTCTCGACGATGGGCTTGCCAGTGCGCACTATGCGCTGGCAACGGTGCATACCTGGTACGACTGGGACTGGCAGAGCGCAGAGAGGGAGTTTCGACGGGCGCTCGAGCTCGATCCCAATGACGCACTCGGTCGCAACTGGCACGGCGGCTATCTCTCGCTTCGCGGGCGCCATCAGGAAGCCATCGCGGAACACGAGCGTGCCCGGGATCTCGATCCGTTTTCGTTGATCGTGAATACGAACCTGGCCCGCGCGCTCTATTGGGCGCGACGCTACGACGAGGCCATCATTCAGGCGCGGCGGACGCTCGAACTGGATCCGCGCTTCGGGATCGCGCTGTTCTGGCTCGAGGGTTCGCTTCGTCACCGGGGCCTTTTGGAGGAAGCGGTGGCGCTGAGACAACGGGTGTCCACGCCTGAGCGGGCGCAGGTCATTGCGCGCACGTTCGAGCGCGACGGCTTCCCGGCGCTGCTGCGGGACTGCGGAGCGGCTTATCGGGACAACGGGTCGCCGGTGATCGCCGCCCGCTGCTTCGCCCAGAGTGGCGACATCGGGCAAGCGCTCGCGCTGCTCGAGGCCTGTGCCGCCCATCGCTGTTCTGCGCTGGTCAACACCACGGTGGAACCTGACTTCGACATACTGCGGGCTGACCGGCGATTCCAGGAACTCCTGCGCCAGGTCGATTCTGACGCTGTCGCAAACGCGCGATAAATCGCGTGATTATCGCCTTGTGGATCGTTTCAAATGCCCGGATCGTTTCCGCTGCTCGGTACGGTGACCGTTGCGATCCTCACGTTTGAAACGTCTGCGCTTCGCTCGTGATCCGGCGTGGTCGGTCCAGCGTCCTCGCCGCAAGATGGACGCGTAGCCGGTCCTCAGAACGTGAAATGGACGCCGGCATTTCCGGCAGTGATCGAACTGGGTCGAGTCCGGCTTGTGAAACTGCTCGTACCAAGCCGGGTACACGAAATCGGTCATCATGAAGCCGTCGACGCGGAACCCGTCTTCCTCCACCGGGTCGGCGACTTCGAGCGAATAGACGCCGTAGCCGACACGCTGGACGCAGAGCGTGACCGCCGGATCGACCAGCATTTCCGCGATCTCGTGGGCGACCGTCAGCGTCACCGCGTCCTGAAACGCCTTCGCGCGGGCGTGTGGTTCCGTTTCCGTGATCTCGCCGTCGATGACGCCCAGGAACACTTTCGCGAGCGGCAGGCCGTCATTCGTCATATCGTGCCAGCCATCGTCTTGGGCTTGCCGCTCCGTGTCGACGAATACCAGCGCCCAGCAGCCCGGCTGCGTCTTTCGCCGAATCTTCAGGCGCGCGGCGACGCCCCAGACGGGCCCGAGGTATTCATCGACGAAGCGTTGCGCCGCCGCGACGAATGCCGGCAGGTCGAATCCGAGAGGTGTCCTGGCGGAGACGATGCAGCTGATTTCCGGCACGACCGCCGGGTCGAGAAACCTGGAGGCGAGGGGATGAGGTGGACGATGCCTTGCCATGGGGATGTTTCCGGCGCCAAAGTGTCGCACATTTTCGGTGGCCATTCGCCATTCAGTGCCAGTGCGCTGCCACACAGTGAGATTGGCGCCCTCGACCGCATCTTCGGCATTTCGTCGGTTTCGTAGTCGGTCCATCCGGTGGCTCTGGGCCTCGTCGGCGGCGCACTCGAGTTGGTGCCGGTGATGGGCTGGATGGCCGCCGCGACGCGATGCTCGCGTCGGGGTGGATCGCGCATGCGCAGAGGATCTGGATGCGATGTTGATCGCCGCGTGGCGGATCGTCGAGAATTGTGTCAACTCTCCGCGGGCGATGGGAGATCCTCTCCCGCGACACGGCGCCTCCAGTCACGCTGTTGAAGCATGAGCGCAATGGCATTTTCCATGCGACGTCTCGCCGTACTGCTCGCCGTCAGCCTGATCTCAAGCGCTGCTGAACAACGCGTCCCGCTGAAGATCTTCACGGACCTCGGGCTGACCGCAGAGCAGATCGCCGCAATCGACGCCGGCCGTCCCTTGGCGAAGGTACTTTCGTGGGGCGGCCCCTCTGAGGTGTATGTGTTCGGCGCGGTGCACGTCAACGGCTCTTTCGAGCGATATCTCGAGGCTTCGCGTGATGTCGGGCGCTTGAGCGGCAGAGAGGGATACCAGGGGATCGGTGAGCTCCGCGAGAACGCCATCGTCGCGGATCTCAGCGCGCTCGCGCTCGACTCGGACGATGTGAAGGCGCTCAAAAAGTGCCGCGAAGGCTCGTGCGACGTGCAGCTGCCGACGACCGCGATTCAGGCGTTTCATGACGGCGTGAACTGGTCGCGTGCTGACGTGGCCGACCAGGTGAATGCTCTCGCCCGTTCCCGGGTGCTGCAGCTGGTGCAGGCGTATCAACGCGGCGGAAACGAGGCCCTGGGAGAGTACCGGGACAAGGAGCATCCGGCGCGTGTCGCCGACCAGTTCGAGACGATGATGAGCCACGCAGCGGAGCTGCCAGACGTGCTGCCGGAGCTGCGACGCTACCTTCTCGAATACCCGCATGCCGAGCTCGCCGGCGCCGACAGCTTCTTCTACTGGGAGAAAGTGGCGTTCGGGATGAAGCCCACGATTCGGGTGAATCACGCCGTCATCTACCGCGGTCGCGTGCAGGACCGCAACTTCGGCGTCGTCGCGATCAAGCAGCTGTACGCGACGCACTACTTCCACACCGCGTTGGACATGTCGGTCTGCGTCGAAGATGGATCAGGGACCGCTCCGCACGGTTTCTACTTCGTGACGCTCAAGGGCTCGCAGCAGGAAGGGCTGACCGGCATCAAGGGTTCGATGCTTCGGAAGATCGTCGTCAACAAGACACGCTCGGCGATCGAGGACGCGCTTGCCTCCATCAAACGCACTCTCGAACAATCCGCGCCGCCCCGCTGACACGATCCCGGCTTGCCAGCCGGTTGGCAGCCGCCGGCTCGCTGGTGCGCTCTCGCCTCCGACTATTTCCGGTTACGCCGATTTTATGTTTTCCATGTGGGGAACTCCTTACAACGGCCTTCTGTTGACCCGGAGACCCTGCTAATGTCTGTTATCGTGTGTCGTCGGCGTCCATGAAGACACGTCGCTCCCGAACAATTGCGACAGGTGATCGAACTGTCGTCCTTTGTGTCGGTCGTGTCGCGGCGATAGCTGATGAAGATCCCGTTCCTGCCGTTCAAGGCAGCCGAAGCAGATACTCACTGAGGCGGGAGCCATGTTGCCTGTAGTTCCTCCGTCGAAGCCCACGGTCGCAATCCTCGGTGGCGGCGTCGGCGGTCTGAGCGCCGCCCACGAACTGGCCGAGCGCGGCTTCGCAGTCACCGTCTACGAACGACAGGCGACGTTCGGCGGCAAGGCGCGGAGCATGTCGGTGCCGGGCAGCGGCACCGGAGGGCGCAAGAACCTTCCGGGAGAGCACGGCTTCCGCTTCTTCCCCGGCTTTTACAAGCACATCATCGACACCATGCGCCGGATCCCGTTCGGCAGCAGTGGCGCCAGCTGCGCCGACAACCTCGTCCTGGCCACCCGGATCCTGCTCGCCCGGGCCGGCAAGGCCGACCCGCTCTGGGTCGCGCGGTTCCCGGAAACCCTGGACGACTTCCGCACCGCGTTCCGGGCACTGTTCGACCACCTCGACATCCCGGACGAGGAGATTGGTTTTTTCGTGACGCGGCTGCTCGGGCTCGCGACCAGCTGCGATGAGCGCTACCTCGAGGAGTTCGAGCACACGGCGTTCTGGGATTTCATCGGCGCGAAGACCCGGTCGGAGAACTACCAGCGATATCTCGCGCAGGGCATGACGCGATCGCTCGTCGCGATGCGCGCGGAAGAGAGCAGCACCCGGACGGTCGGACGCATTCTGTTGCAGCTCTTTTACGGCATCCTCGTGCCGGGCGGCGTCTTCGACCGCCTGCTCACCGGACCGACCAATGACGTCTGGATCGACCCGTGGCGGCAGCACCTCACCGAGCGCCTCGGGGTGGCGTTGCTCCCGAACGCGACGCTCCGGTCGTTCAATCTCGCGGGTGACCGGCTGCGCGGCGTGACGGTCGAGCGGGACGGGAGCCTCGAAGAAGTGACGGCGGATTTCTACGTCGCCGCGGTGCCGCTCGAAGTCATGCAAGGCCTCATCACGCCGGAACTCGCGCGTGTCGCGCCATCGCTCTCGAAGCTCGGCGAGTTGCGGACCGAATGGATGAACGGCATCCAGTTCTACCTCCACACGGATCTCGCGCTGGCGAACGGGCATACCGTTTACCTCGATTCGAACTGGGCGCTCACCTCGATCTCCCAGCGTCAGTTCTGGAGCAGCTACGACCTGTCGCAGTACGGCAACGGGCAGGTGGGCGGCATTCTCTCTGTCGACATCTCGAACTGGATCGCCCCGGGCAATGTCAACGGCAAGCCGGCGCTTCAGGCCGCGACGCGCGACGAACTCAAGGACGAAGTGTGGGCGCAGCTGAAGGCGGCGCTGAACGCTCCCGAACGCGTCGTTCTCGAGGATGGCAACCTGGTGGACTGGTTCCTCGATCCGGATATCCAGCTCCCCAATCCTGGCGTCGTCACCAACGCTGAACCGCTGCTCATCAATTACGCCGGCTCGCTCGCGCTGCGCCCGGAGGCGTACACGGAGGTCGGCAACCTGTTGCTTGCCGCCGACTACGTCCGCACCTACACCGACCTCGCCACGATGGAGGCCGCCAACGAGGCCGCCCGGCGGGCGACCAACGCCATCCTGGCGATGTCAGGCGTCCATGCACCGCCCTGCGCACTCTGGGAGTTCGACATTCCTGAACCGATGCGCCACGCGCAGGTGCTCGACCAGATCAGGTTCCGGATGGGATTGCCCAATCTGATCCTCGGCTAGCTCACGAACGCGCTGAACGAACCTCCGTCAGCGTCGGATTCTGGATGTGCGTCACGACCGCCCGGACAACGGCGCCGCTATCGACCTGACCGTGATTGTGTCGATGATGTGCGGTCACCCATCTGTCCGGAATACGGTGTTACCTACGTCTCGGCTAGCACATCCCGACAGAAATGGCCTTCGATCGACCGCCATGGTCGGTTCAGGGACATTTTTATTGGCCATTCTGCAGGCGCTCTCTGAACGTGTTCCGAATCGCGAGCGCGTTCGGATCTCGCGTCGTTGATGCCCGACGGTCGGCGGCAGTTCTCGATCGATTTCGGCTGCAGATTGCTACCCTGATCGGGCCGGCGTCGTCGCACGATCGAGCATGGACGCGACGGTTGATACTACGAGCAGATAGGCGAGCGCACTCGTCGCTACCTGCAGGAGCGACGTGAAGCCCACCGGGAAAGGCAAGCGCGACGCGGTGGCGAGCACGACTGGCACGAAGTACAGGATGCCGTTCCACCGCCCGAGAAAACTGGCGCGCAGCCGGCGCTGGCGGTGCCGCACGTAGGAATCGATGACGTACTGACCGAACGCGAACGGGATCAGCGCCGGCAGGATAGGCGTAATCGCACCGGCGATGGCGAGGCCGGTCAAGGCGCTGGTGACGAAGAAGCAGTCCGTGCCGTGATCGAACAACATCCCGGAGGCCGACGCGGTTCCCTGCCTGCGCGCGAGGGGGCCATCGAGCAGGTCGGTCAGGATCGCCACGACGACCATCGTCGCCACGACTCCAGGACCGAGCCGTTCGGGACGGGCCAGGGCGGTCGCCACTGGCAGCGCCAGTGCCAGTCGGACGAGGGTGAGCGCGTTCGCCATCACCGATCGAACAGCTCGCGTTGCGCGCGGCGCAGGAACACGAGGCCGATCAGCGCATTGAACAGGATGAAGAAGTTGTGCTGCACAAATCCGAAGGCCGCCATCTGGCCCTCGTTTTGTGGGAACAGGACCACCCAGAGCGCGATCGCCGCCGCCCGCATCGGCGTCGGCACCGTCGCCGCAAAGAAAATGATCGGCAGGTAGCCAAGCAGCGGCCGCAGCGACGCCGGTACCCCGAACAGATTCAAGGCGATGGTGTACACGAGCACGGCTACGAGCAGCGCCGGGGAGCGCAGCAGGAAGAACCACAGGTAATGCTTCAGCGTTGCCATCCTGAACGCGTGGAAGATCTTCTTTTCGCGAAACTGGCTGCTCGGCAAGATCACTCCGCGGAAGTAGAGCACCCATAGCGTGAACACGATCGCAGCGCCGAGCGTGATCAGCGGCATCCAGCCAAAGATCGCGGGCAGCGAGCTTCGGTTGACGATGTACCCCAGGCTGGCCCAGGTCAGGAGATAGAAGATCTCGCCGAACATGATGAACAGCATCACCGACGCGACTTCCCAGCCGGGCACGTCGTAGCGGCGATTCAGGTAATACGCCATCGCCCCCTTGCCCACCTGCTCGCTGAAGAGCGAGACGATGTAGGCGCTGGCCCGGATCGGCAGGATGTCCTGATATCGGATTGGCTTGATGAACCAGCCCAGGACCCGCGTGAGGACGAGCGTGTCGATCAGCAAGTAGAAGCACGAGTACACCACCATCAGGAGCAACCACGGCAGCCATCGCACGTTGGAGAACACGCGGGTCATGTAGTCGACGAGCGGAAGCCCTTCACGCGCGGCGGCGCCGTTCAGGCGGGAGTACAGGAAGCCAAAACATCCAGCCGCAATCGCGAGAAAGACGATGCGTCCCACCGCCTTCGAGGCACTGCCGGCCGATGGGGTTGTTGGAGACGCGGCGGATTCAGTCACGGACGGCCACCTTGACCTGCGAGGGCAGGAGCTTCTCGAGTGTCGCCAACAATGGCGTCAGGCGCACGCCAAGGTCGGCGTCCGCGTTTTCGTGCACGACTTCGCTTGACGTGATCACGTCGATCACGGTCGGTGTCATGCCGCCCGGTCGCCGCCACCCGCTCAGGGCGGATCCCAGTTTCGCGAGCCACACCGGCATGGACCGGATTGAGACCTGACGACCCATCAGCGCTGCCGTCCGGACGACCACCTCGCGATAGGTCACTGGTTCCGGTCCCACCAGTTCGTGCACGGTCATTTGCGGATCGGCGGCTTCACAGCAATGCAGGATGGCGCCGCTCAGATCGTCCACGTCCAGCGGGCGGATCGAATGACGGCCGCCGCCGAGCAACGTCACGGCCGGCTGCGAGGCCGTGTGGACCACGGCGCGGGCGCCTGCCATGCCAGGTCCCAACAGGATCCCGGTGCGGATGATCGTTCCGGAGAGACCCGATTCGAGCACGATGCGTTCCGCGCGGCCTTTCGATTTCCAATACCGATTGCTCGAGGCCGGGTCCGCGCCGAGCGCGCTCACCAGCACGATGCGACCGGTTCCGGCCTTCCTGCACGCGTCCACGACCGCCTGGGTGGCGTCGACGTTGGCCGTTTGATAGTTCGATGCGGCATTCTCGAAAAGGATACCCGCGAGGTGCACCACGCAACCGGATCCGCCGAACGCGGAAGCCAGGCCGTCGCGATCGGCGTAGTCGATCGCGCGCGCTGAAATCGCCGGCGATGCCGGCAGGTTGGCGATCGATCCTGCGGAGCGCACGCAGGCGACGACGTGCATGTCGCGGCGCCCGGCCAGGTGTCGCAGCAGGATCTTGCCGACACCACTGTTGGCTCCGGTGATCGCAATCTTCACGCCGCCGGCCTAATGTCCGAGCTGCGAAATCGCCTTGTCGGGCGCCGCCACCGCCGGCGCGTTCCCGTATTCCGGAACGTTCCGCTGGTACACGCGCCACCAGTGCACCACCTGTGTGATGTGTTCCTGCCCGTCGGGACCAGTCTCTTTCGTGACGGGGTCTCTTCCTCTTTGCAGTTGCGCAACCTCGGCGCGATCCTGGATCAGGACCAGCGTCATTTCGTAGAGTTTCCCGCCGATCTTCATGCGCACGCGCGGATCGCGCTCGACATTGGCCCACCACGCCTTGGAAGCGGGGAACTTCTTCTGCAATCTGAAGTCTCTCTCGCTTCCCTGCACGTAGAGTTTGTCGCCACGCGAGGTCACGTTGATCGTCACTGAGTGGGGGAGGCCATACCACGCTCGCGTCTCGAGCATGATCGTGTTTTTACGGATCGGGTCATTCACCTTGTTGACCCAGTCCCAATTGGTCACCGGCTCGTGGACGACTTCGCCCGTCAGCCACAACCCCGGCCGGGTGGTCCGGCCGCTTTTGACGAACTGCTCGCTGTTCGGATCGACGTACGCGGGCTCGAGGCCGGTCACACGCAGTGTCAGGAGTGTCACGACCACGAAGGTCCCGACGACCAGCAATCCGATTTTCATCGCCTTCAGCATCTTGGTTCTCCGTACGTGTCAGGGACCTGCAGCAGAGCGCAAACCATACCACTTCGTCAACGGCGCGCGGTACGTATCCAAACGTCTCCGCCCGCCAGGGTCTCTTCGGCTGCGCCTGTCCAAATGCCGCCGACCGGTCGGGCTCGGATCGTGATGCGGTCACGCACGAACATCGATGGTCTGATGACCTCGAATGCTCATTGCCGTCGGCCGGCGTGCTAGTTCGGCCTGGTGTACGGCGCTCTGAAGATACCGACCATTGGTTTTCCCTCGGCGTCCGGCAGGTCGAGGTGAAGGATCGCCGCAATCGTCGGCGCGACGTCGATCGTGCTTGTGACGGGGAGCACGACGCCGATCCGAATGCCCGCGCCACTTGCGATGAATCCCGTTTCCATACCGGGCGTGTCCGGCCGATACCCGTGCCCACCGGCGCCAGAGAACGGCTGCGCGAAAGGGCCGGCGAGCCGTCCATTCAGGACGTACCCGGGCAGGGGTTCGACGCCGAACACCGCCCCTGGGTCGGCGCCCCACCGATCGAGCTCCGACCGTTCGACGATGCGGAAACGGTTCGGATAGAGAGCCTCGTAACGTTCGAGCGCCCGACGGGCCCGGGCCGTCGTCTCTGGCGACCTCTCCTGCAAGTACACCGAGCCGAGCCCGCGATTTGGCGCGACGATCGCCGCCCACGACGGGTGGCCGTCGGCGCCCTTCGTAATCAGGCCGGCCTCGACGAGCGGCACGTTGATCGCGAGCTCCGTGTGCATCGGCAGAAAGCCGTGGTCCCCCGTGACGATCAGTGTCGTGCTGGCGCCGAGTCCGCTGGCGGCAATGCCCGCGACCAGGTCGCCGACGTTCTGATCTTCTTCTTCGAGCGCGGCGAAGGCCGCGGCTGTGGAGGGTCCGTTCGCGTGCTGCACCACGTCGGTGAGCGTGAAGTGCACCGCCATCAGTGCCGGCTTGAACTGCTTCAAGATCTGCGCGGCCATCAGCGTCTTCATGTGATCGACGCCGCGGAGATCGAGCGCCGCGATAGGTCCCAGCGTCGCTTCGACCGCGTCCAGCCAGCCAGGTGACGCGCTGCGCGAGGTGCGTGCGTGCGATTCGGCAGCCGTCGCGGCCATCAACATGTCGATGCGATAGTCGATGGGGCCGCCGGCCGTCTGCGGCCAACCGATTGCTGCCGTCTTCAACCCTTTGGCGTGTGCGGCGCTCCAGAGCGTGCCGACCTTGATGTCGGAATAGTCCTGGTACGCCGGCTGAGCATCGTAGTTATCCGGGTTGTCGAGCCGAAAGACCCATCGGGTTGGATCGAATCGGTTATTCCCGAGGATGCCGTGCTTTGCCGCGCCGGTGCCGGTGACCAGCGAAGTGTGCGCGGTCCCTGTGAGTGTGGGAAAGACGCTGATCGTACGCCCGCTGTAGCTTCCCGAGCGCATCAGCTCGCGGAGGTGAGGGATGTTGAGGTGATAGCGATCGGCTTCGCCCAGATAGTCGCCTCGCAGGCCATCGATGGTTGCGAGCACGACGTGTCGCGGCGACGCGTCCTGACTGGTCGCCGGTGAAGGCGGCTGAACGCCCACCGCCATGGCGATCGCCACCAGGACCGGAAAGACGTGCGCGACGCTGCTCATGATCGCGATACGCTAACACATCGGATCTCTTCTCGCGCAAGGTCGTCGGCTGGTCCGCGGGTCCCACGCTCGGCGGCGAACTCGTGCTGAACGCCGTGCTCATGGCCGTACGGCGACGACGACCGCGCGGCACGATGATTCACTCCGATCAAGGTACGCAGTACGGCAGCGACGCGTGGCGGAGGTTCTGTCGCTCCAATCACCTCGAGCCGAGCATGAGCCGGAAGGGCAACTGCTGGGACAATGCCGTCGCCGAATCGTTCTTCAGCAGTTTGAAAAAGGAGCGAATCAAGAAACAGATCTACAAGAACCGGGAGCTGGCCGTCGCGGACGTTGCTCACTACATCGATAGCTTCTACAATTCAACACGCCGCCACAGTCATCTCGGCGGCGTCAGCCCGGAGCAGTTCGAATCGGCTCACAAACCGCTCCGCAAGAGTCTCCACTAAACCCTGGGAACTCCAGCGCCGTAACGCCGAGGCTGGAAGTCGACTGGCTCCGACTGCGCTCGAATGGGAGGCGCCAAATGCGATTTCGACTCTGGGTGGTGCGAAACGAAGCCGGTTGTTACCCATGTGTTACCCGGCGTGCGCTGGACAGGCAGTCCGAAGACGCGATGAACGATTTTGCTAAGGATTTTGGAGCCGGCGACGTGACTCGAACACGTGACCTGCTGATTACGAATCAGCTGCTCTACCAACTGAGCTACGCCGGCCAGGCGGGAAACCGTGATTTTAGCACGCGCGTGGTTTCGGTCCCTAGCGCCCGGGCCCTATCGTTTGAAATAGGTGTCGGTCTTGTCGATCCAGTCCTGACGCACCGGGCTGAACACGTCGATGACGATGGTGTCCTCGAGCACCTCGACGCCGTGCAGGGCGTTGCCCGGAATCTGCATCGCCTCGCCGCCGCGGACGAAGGTGTCGACGCCGTCGATGGTGAATCGCAGCGCGCCGCTCAGCACGATGCTGATTTGCTCGTTCGCGTGCGCGTGCGATGGAACCACCCCGCCGCGCTTCAGCGCGAACCGTCCGACGGTCATCGAATCGCCGGTGATGAAGCGGCGTTCAATCGTGTCAGTGATTTGCTCAGGAGAGATGTCAGCCCAACGATGGTGGTGTGGCATGTTCTAGCGATTGTGATATACTACATGACTGAACTAGATGGCCAACGCCGAACGGACCGGACTCTTCGCGGTGCTGCACGCCTCAGGCGTGCTCGAAAGCCGTATCGAACAGAGGCTTTCGGCCGTCGATCTGTCACTCGCCAAGCTCGCGGCACTGCATCAGCTCAGCCAGGCGGGGGAGTCGCTTCCACTTGGGCAATTGGCCGATCGCCTGCGCTGCGTGAAGTCGAACGTCACCCAGCTGGTGGATCGTCTCGAAGCTGACGGGTTGGTCAGCCGCACATCGGATTCAAGCGATCGCCGTTCACGTCTGGCGGTGCTGACCGACGCCGGCCGTAAGGCGTATGTTCGGGGGAGCCAGATTCAGGCGGAGTCGGAGCGGGAACTGTTCGACGCGCTCACGGCAGACGAAACCGAAACGCTGCATCGACTGCTCGCAAAGCTGGAGAAGTAGCGCCTTTTTTTTGACCGATAGTTCAGCAATGTACAGTTCATCCATAACGAATGAAAGAGGAGCGAGAGCATGACGACACTCACACAGACTTGGAATCAAAGCGAAAACGATGCGGCGCGGTGGTCGCGAGGGAAGGCTGCCTTCGCCTGGACACTGCAGATACTCAGCGCGGCGATGTTCCTGTTCGCGGGCACGCACAAGCTGGCCGGCGGCGAAGACATGGTCCAGGCGTTTGCCACGATCGGCATCGGTCAGTGGTTCCGCTATTTCACCGCCCTTCTCGAGATCGCCGGCGCGATCACACTGCTGCGTCCCGTCGCTGGCGTTTTATGGCGCCGCGACTCTCACCGTGACGATGATCGGCGCGGTGATCACCCACCTGTTCATCATCGGCGGCAACCCGGCGCCGGCCGTGGTGCTGCTGATCGTCAACGGCATTATCGCGTGGACGCGCGGGCGCCGATCATGAGCGCCTTCTCCACGCTGGTGGCGATCGCATTTTCTCGTCAACCTCGGCTACGGCGATCCCGACGGTTGTTCCAGAGAATCCGAGGCTCGAATTAGATGAGGCGTGCAAAATCGAATGACCAGATAACCAATGACGTGAACGACCCAATGGTTGCCCGCAGTAAGGCGCTGCGTTACGATAGAAGATTCAGGCCAGCCGAAAATTCGCAACCAAGGGTCGTACACCGCGCATGCCCGATACGTCCACGCCTGGGGCTGTTGAAGCCGCCGACCTCGTCGTCCGCGGGGCGCGCACGCACAACCTCAAGAACATCGACGTCACGCTGCCGTCCGGGAAGCTGATCATCATCACCGGCGTCAGCGGCTCAGGGAAGTCGTCGCTCGCCTTCGACACGATCTACGCCGAAGGGCAGCGGCGTTACGTCGAGTCGCTGTCCGCGTACGCCCGGCAGTTTCTCGAGCGCATGGAGAAGCCGGACGTCGATCGCATCGACGGCATTTCGCCCGCGATCGCGATCCGGCAGAAGAACAGCATCCGCAATCCGCGCTCGACCGTCGGCACGACGACCGAGATTCACGACTACATGCGCCTGCTGTACGCGCGCGTCGGCCGCACCTTCTGCCGGAATTGCGGTAAGGAAGTGACCCGCGAGACGGCCGAAGTGGTCGCGGCGCGCCTGGGCGCGATGCCGGCCGGGACGCGTCTGCTGCTCGGCTTCGATCTGCCGGTCGTGGACGCGTCGGCGTCTGCCACGGAGACGGCGGAAGTGGACGAGCTCGCCGAGCGTGGCGACGAGTCAGACGGCTCGACGAGCCAGGGGGCGGATCGCGCAGCGTCGAAAAACGGCGCTGCCGCTGCAATTGCCGCCACGATTCAAGGCCTCCGCAAGAAGGGCTTCGCGCGCCTCTTGATCGACGACGCGGCGGTCGCGTTCGACGAGGTCAATCCCGACTCGCTGGTGGACCAGCCGCTGCTTCAGGTCGTGGTGGATCGGATGCAGTTGTCGGACGATCCGGTCACGGCGGCGGATCAACGTCAGCGCCTCACCGATTCGATCGAAACCGCGTACCTCGAGGGCGGCGGGGCGGCATGGGCGCTGCCAGTCGTCAGTCGAGCTCCCAGCACCCCGCCCCAACCGCCCAGCCCCATCGTGTTCTCGGAACGCTTCGAGTGCCGCACCTGCGGCATCGCGTACGAGGATCCGCAGCCGCGGCTGTTCTCGTTCAACAACCCGTTCGGCGCCTGCCCGACGTGCCACGGCTTCGGCAACATCATCGAGCTCGACATGTCGCTGGTCGTGCCGGATCCGGCGAAGTCGATTCAGGACGGCGCGATCGAGCCGTGGACCAAGCCGCACTATCGCGCGCAGCTCGCCGAGCTGAAGCGCGCCGCGAAGAAGCGCAAGCTGCGGCTCGACGTGCCGTGGTCCGATCTGTCCGAGGACGATAGGCGATTCGTCATCGAAGGCGAAGGGCGAGTTACGAAGGCGTCCGCGGGTTCTTCCGCTGGCTCGAAAGGAAGAAGTACAAGGTGCACGTCCGCGTCTTCCTCAGCCGCTATCGCGGCTACCTGACCTGTCCGGACTGCGGCGGCGCGCGGCTGCGGCGCGAGGCGCGCGACGTGCGCGTCTCGGATCGGACGATCGATCGCGTCTCGTCACTGACCGTCCGCGAAGCGCAGGCGTTTTTCAGCACGCTGGAGCTGTCGCGAGAAAGAGCAGACGATTGCCGACAAGGTGCTGAAGGAGATCCAGCGCCGGCTCTCGTTCCTGAGCGACGTCGGCCTCGACTACCTGACGCTCGATCGACTCTCGTCCACGCTGTCCGGCGGCGAAGCGCAGCGCATCAACCTGGCGACGTCGCTCGGCTCGGCGCTGGTCGGCACGCTCGTACGTGCTCGACGAGCCGTCGATCGGCCTGCATTCGCGCGACAACCTTCGCCTCATCGCCATCCTGCGTCAGCTCCGCGATCAGGGCAACACGGTGCTGGTGGTCGAACACGACGCCGACATGATCAAGGTCGCCGATCACATCGTCGATCTCGGTCTCGGCGCCGGCGAGCAGGGCGGCCGCGTCGTGTTCTCGGGGACGCTCGACGCGCTGATGCTCGAGCCGCGCTCGCTGACCTCGAAGTACCTCCGTCAGGAACTCGCGATTCCGGTGCCGACCACGAGACGGCGCGGAACCGGGCAGAAGATCAAGCTGATCGGCGCGCGCGAACACAACCTGAAGGACGTCGACGTCAGCATCCCGCTCAACACGCTGACCGTGGTGACCGGCGTCAGCGGGTCGGGCAAGTCGACGCTCGTCCACGACGTGCTCTACGCCGCCATCAAGCGCGCCAAGGGCGGGTGGGACAAGCGCGTCGGCGTCTTCGACGATCTCGAAGGCACCGAGTACATCACCGACACCGTGCTGGTCGATCAGGCGCCGATCGGGCGCACGCCGCGGTCGAATCCCGTCACGTATCTGAAGGCGTTCGATCCGATCCGTGAGCTGTTCGCCGCGACCAAGGATGCGCGGGCGCGCGGCCTGAGCGCGAGCCATTTCTCGTTCAACGTCCCCGGCGGCCGCTGCGAAGCGTGTCAGGGCGAGGGCGAGGTGCGCGTCGAGATGCAGTTTCTCGCCGACGTCTTCGTGCCGTGCGATCAGTGCGACGGCAAGCGGTTCAAGCCGCAGGTGCTCGACGTCCACTATCGCGGCCGATCGATTCATCAGGTGCTCGACCTCACCGTCCGCGAAGCGCTGACGTTCTTCAGCAGCTCGCCGAAGGTGCTGCGGCGCCTGCAGGTGCTCGACGAAATCGGCCTGGGCTACCTGCGTCTCGGTCAGCCGGCGACGACGCTGTCAGGCGGCGAGGCGCAGCGGATCAAGATCGCCGCGCACCTGTCGTCGCAACGGCGGCGAACGTCTGCTCTATATCCTCGACGAGCCGACGACCGGCCTGCACTTCGACGACATCGCGAAGCTGCTGACCGCGTTCAGGAAACTGCTCGAGGCCGGCCACACGCTGCTGGTCATCGAGCACAATCTCGACGTGATCAAGACCGCCGACTACATCATCGATCTCGGTCCGGAAGGCGGCGAGGACGGTGGCTCGATTGTGACCACCGGAACGCCCGAGCAGGTCGCTCAGGTCGAGGCGTCCCACACCGGACGCTACCTGCGTCCGGTTCTCGCCGAAGGGCGCTCGCATGCCTACGCCTCAGGACGCTAGTTCGCGGCGGTGATGTCATGAAGAGCCTCATGTTCGGCGTCGTGATGGTTCTGGTCGCATCGGCGTCACCGGCGCAGATTCCGTTCGATCAGGCGGTGGCCGAGTTGACCAGTCCCGACGAAGGCACGCGCATCCACGCCGTGCAGCTTCTGAAGGACGCGGCGTTCGAAGAGGCCGCGCTGCCGCTCGCGCCGCTGATCACCGATCCGCGCAACGCCGTCCAGTTCGAGGCGATTGCCGCCGAGCTCAACATCTTCCTCGCCGAGAAGATGCCGCCGGGCAAGCGCAAGCCGGGCACGTCTGTCGGAGACGCTGTTTTCGGCCGGTCCGCTCATGCTCGGCCCGCGCCCGGTGCCGGTCGAGGTCCTCAATGCGCTCCTGGCCGCCGCTCGAGACGACAATCCGAAGGTGTCGCTCGAGGCGCTCTACGCGTTCGGCACGCTGGCGAGCGAGCCGGGTGGTGCGGCGCGCAGCACCGTACTCGCCGCGAGCGGACCCAGACTCGCCGCCTTCATCGGCTCCGCCGACCCCGCGACGCGGTATGCCGCCGTGCGCGTCCTCGGCCGGGTGTTCGCGCGCCGCCCGAACGATACGCCGATCGAACCGACCGTCGGCGACGCGCTGATCACGGCGCTCAACGACGGCGATCGCCTGGTGAAGCCCGCCGCGATGACCGCGCTCGGCTCGATGCGGTACGACCGCGCCGTCCAGGCGCTCAGTGATCTGTTTCGGTACTACGCAAAGGGGCCGCTGGCCGAAGCCTCGCTCGATGGTCTGGCGCCACATTGCCAACGCTGCGAGCGTGACCGTGTTTTCCGCGGTGCTCGGGGCCAAAGGCGACGCGTTGAAAGGCATCGCCGTCGAAGGCCTTGCCCGGCTCGGCGATCCGGCGAAGCTTCCCGACATCCAGGCCGCGCTTGCCGGACAGCACGCTGACGCCACAATACTGACCGGCGCGTTCGCCGCGGCGATGCTCTCGAACGTCTCGCTCGATCGGATCGCCGAGGCCCTGGCGAAACCGAAGCTGCGGGATCAAGCGAGAGGATACCTTGTCGATCTCGTGCCGGGACGGATGGCGCTGTTTTCGCGCTACCTGCAGGACCCGGATCCGAAGATGCGCGCCGACATCGCGGACGCGCTCTACCTGGCCGACGATCCGGTCGCGCTGTCGCTGCTGCAACCGCTCCTGACCGACAAGGATCCCGACGTCGTCAAATCCGCCGAGCGCGCGGTTGCGCGTCTGCAACAGCGCTGAGCGAGTGGGTGCCGGCGTGAAGCTGCACCGCACGTTCTACCAACGGCCGACGCTTGATGTGGCGCGGGATCTCCTCGGCAAGGTCCTGGTTCACCGCCGGCGCGGCGTCCTGACCAGCGGCGTGATTGTCGAAGTCGAAGCCTACATCGGCGAGTCCGATCCGGCCTGCCACGCGGCGCCCGGCCCAACCCGTCGCAACGAACCGCTCTACGGTACGCCCGGACACGCCTACGTCTATCTCAACTACGGCATCCACTACCTGGTGAACGTCGTCACCGAGGCAGCGGGATCGCCGGCGGCGGTCTTGATTCGCGCACTCGAGCCGCTCGACGGCATCGCGGTGATGCGGCGGCGGCGCGGCCGCATCACCAAAGGACGACGGACGGCGAAGTCCGGTGTCGCGATCTCGCCTGACGATCTCTGCCGCGGTCCGGGCAATCTTACGCTGGCGATGGGGATCACGCTGGAGGAGAACCGCCTCGATCTCGTTGGCGATCGCCTGTATGTCGAGGATCGCGGCATCCGTGTCGCGCCGCCCGAGTGGGGCCCGCGGATCGGAATCAGGGTCGGCACCGAGCGTCCATGGCGGGCGTGGGTGCGCGGACACGCGGCGGTTTCGGGAAAGCGGATCTAATCGAGAGTCGGCTGTTGTCGGTCGGTAGTCGACAGTCGACAGTCGCGATTCAGGGGTCGCGATTCAGGGGTCGCGATTCAGACGTCGCGATTCAGACGTCGCGAGTCAGGCGTAGTGTCCGGCTTTAGCCGGACCAGCCTGTTCCGCCGCTATCTCGTCGCCAGCCAACTGGTGACCGCCGGCGTCTGTTTCTCTTTCAGGGCGATGCAGTTGTTGATTTGCTCGATCGTCTGCGCGAGCGTGCGCGCGGCGGCGGGCAGCGGATGCGCGGCGAAGAACGCCGCACGTCGTCGCGCGAGCCGGCGTCGCAGAAGGCGCCGAGCGCACGGGTGAGGTTGGTGTCGGCGCCGAAGATGGTCACTTTTGGCTCGAGCGCGGTCCAGTGCTCCTTGATGAACGCCCAGGCTCTTGGCCGCGCGGTCGGGTTGAACAGGAATCGCGACAGATAGAGCACCGTATCCTGCGTTCGGATTTGTGACGTCAGCGATCGCTCGAGGCCACGATCGACGAGCGCCGGATCCCGAAACGCGGCGAGCGCAAACAGGTAGCGATACTGTTCTTCAGGAGACTCGGCGCGATCGCTGGCGGTGGCGAGCGCGTCGAACAGTTTCACGTCGCCGTGAATCGCGGCAGTGGTGACCACGGCCCCCGCGACCGTCGAGTCGAGCGCCGCTCCGCCTGAGAGCGCGCGATCGAGCGCGGCCCTCGATTTGGCGATCACGTCGGCATCCTGGCCGGTCGTGCCGAGTGTGCCAATCAACACGCCGCGCAGCGAGCGCCGGTTGTCGTCGTCGCCGCTCGCGGCCGTGAACCCGACCTCGTCGAACAGCGGCCGGAACAGCGACGCCGTGAACGCCTGCAGCTTTGGTTTCGAGGCCGCGGTGACGAGGTCCTGGTTGATGTTGTCGAGTCGTCGCGCCACTTCCGCGAGCACGCCGCTGATCGGCTCGCGCCCGTACCCGGAGGCCAGGGTCAGGTAATCCGCGGCCGTCTGCCTTCCAGCCCGGACCAGCGCCCATTCGTCGTTGAGGAGCACGAGTCGCTCGGGCGCGCTGAGGTCGGTCTCGACGTGCGGCGCCAGCGCGCGCAACATCTCTGACGAGTACGCGGTGCGGTAATAGCCTCGAGCTCCGGCATTCGCGAATGCCCATGGAACGCACGCGCCGCCGAGCTGCAGCGTCTGCGTCTCGTCGGTCATCACGTCGCACGCCGGTGACGCCTGGCCGGGTGCCTTGACGCAGAACGGAATCTGCCAGCGCCCGGCCTCCTTTGGCGGCGCGTCAACGAAGAAGCGCTGCTGCTTCAGGGTCAGCGTGGTATGGCCAGTGCTGCAGGCGAGCGCGACGTCCAGCAGCGGCACGCCGGGCTGGTTGACGAACGTCGGCAGGATGCGCTCGACCGGCTTGCCCGAGGTCGACGCGATCGCCTTGGCAGAAGTCTTCGGAGGTGGCGTTGCCATAGGCGTGCGCCTGCAGGTAGGTGTTGACGCCCTTCCTGAACGTCTCGGCGCCGACGTAGCTTTCGATCATGCGGAGGACCGCCGCGCCTTTCTGGTAGGCGATGCCGTCGAATGCTTCGTCGATCTGCGCCGGCGTGTCGACGTCTGAATGAATCGATCGCGTTGACTTGAGCGAATCGAGGCCGAGCGCGGTGAGGTTCTCTTCGACTTCGTCCACCGGCACATGCCAGTCCGCGTGCGCCGATTCGAGCGGCTTGTTGGCCATCCAGGTCGCGAAGCCCTCGTTCAGCCACACATCGTCCCACCACGCCATCGTGACCAGGTCGCCGAACCACTGGTGGGCCATCTCGTGCGCCAGCACCGAGGCGATGGTCTTGCGCGTGGCCGTAGACGCGGTCTTCGAGTCGGCGAGCAGGTCGGTTTCGCGATAGAAGATCGCCGCCGTGTTTTCCATCGCCCCCGCAGCGAAATCCGGAACCGCAAGGACGTCGAGCTTCACGAACGGATACTTGATGGCGTAGTAGCTGTTGTAGAACTTCATGACCTGCTGCGCCGACTCAAGCGCCACATGCAGCAGGTCCTTTTTTTCGGGAGTGCCGCAGATGCGAATCGGAATGTTGTCGGCGCCGCCCTCGACGCACTTGAAATCGCCGACCGCCATGGCGACGAGATAGGAGGACATTTTCGGTGACGTCGCGAACTTCAATGTGTGCTGCGTGATCGACGGCCCCGGGGTGTCGGACAGCAGCTTGCCGTTCGAGATCGCCATGTCGCCGCGGTCGATGGTCAGCGTGACGCCGAACGTCGCCTTGAACGACGGTTCGTCGAAGCAGGGAAAAGCGCGCCGTGCGTCGGTCGACTCGAACTGCGTCACCGCGTAGTTTCGGGCCTTGGTCTTGCTCAGGTAGAACCCGCGCAGCTGGTCGTTCAGGACGCCGTTGTACCGCACGTGGACGTCGGCCGATCCCTTCGGCAACGGCGCCGGCACCGTGAAGGTGGCCGTTTGCGCGTTCGCGTCGAGCGCGACCGCTGCTTTCTGAGTCGTGGCGCCGCTGCCGATCGTCACGTCGAGGAATTCGATGTCGAGAGCGTGCAGGACGATTGTGTTGGTCGGCGCTGCGATCTGGACGGCGATGGTTTCGGTGCCGGTGAACCGTGCATGCGCGACGTCGACCACAAAGGCCAGGTCGTAATGACTGGGCACGATCGTCGTCGGCAGCCGCTGCGCGAAGGCCGGAAGCGCAGTCAACGCGATGACCGCGACGGCGCTGGAGAGGCGGGAGAGGGGGAGTCTCATTCCTTCCAGTCTACGGGAAACTTGACGCCGGGTCGGTTCGCGCGGTAAAAAAGACCACTGTGATCGGTCAATCGACCTGCGCATGTACCTGCTGTTGTTGTTGCGGGCTCGCCTCGAGCCCCTGCGCCAATGGTCTGGCCTCGCGCGAATCGACGATCCTCACCTGATCACGTTTCGTTAACGAACAGAACCCAAAGGCCCGGGAGGCTCTTCAGCTTCCCGGGCCTTTTTTCATTTATGACTGATTTATTGCCGCTGTTTCTCAATGTTCGCAATCGGACAGTGCTGCTGGTCGGCGGTGGTCCGGTCGCCACCGCCAAGCTCAAGCAGTTGACGGCTTCGGGCGCCCGCGTCCGGATCGTGTCACCTGAAGTAACCGATGAGATCGCCGAGCTGGTCGTGCGTGCCGCGCAGTCCGACGACGACGCCGGACCGTGCCTCGCGCTGCGGCCCTTCGAGCCTTCCGATCTCGACGAGGTCTGGCTGGTCGTCGCGGCGGCGCCACCGGTCGTGAATCAGGCTGTCGCGGCGCTCGCGGAAGCGCGACGGGTTTTCGTCAACGCCGTTGACGATCCCGCGAATGCCAGCGCATTCCTGAGCGGCGTTGTCAGACGCGACGGGGTGACCGTGGCGATCTCGACGTCAGGCAGTGCGCCCGCGCTGACGTCGCTGCTTGCGCGAAGCGATCGACGCGGTCCTGCCCGACGATCTGGCTACCTGGGTATGGCGGGCGCGTGCCGAGCGCATCGCCTGGCGGCGCGATGCCGTGCCGATGGCCGATCGCAAACCCCTGCTGCTGGAGGCGCTGAACAGGCTGTACCTCGGTCCGCACGAGACGCCAGACGGCGAAGTGTTCAGCGGCGACTCGGTTGTGCGCGCCTTCGCGCCATCGGATCACCCGGTCGCCGGCGAGGGGTTTCGTCCCGGCGTGCCGTGGCTGAATGCACCGGAGGACTCATGGCTCTGACGACCACTACCGGTCACGTGTCGCTCGTCGGCGCAGGTCCCGGCGACCCCGGCCTTCTGACGCGAACGGCGATCGCTCGACTGCGCGCCGCGGATCTCGTGCTCTACGACGCGCTCGTCGATCCGCGCGTCCTCAAATACGCGCGACGGGCGCAGCGGTTCTTCGTCGGCAAACGCTCGAACCGCCACGCGATGGCGCAGACCAGTATTCACGCCCTGATGATTCGCGCGGCCCGCCAAGGGCGTCGAGTGGTGCGGCTGAAAGGCGGCGATCCCTTCGTGTTCGGGCGCGGCGGGGAGGAAGCGCTGGCGCTGCAGCGCGCGAACGTACCGTATGACGTGGTGCCGGGCATCACCAGCGCGATTGCCGCACCGGCCGCGGCCGGGATTCCGGTCACGCATCGCGGCACTGCGACCGCGTTCCTCGTCGTGTCCGGCCACGACGAAGCCGCATTCGCCAGCTCCGTTGCGGAGCTCCGGCCGAATGGTCTGACGGTGGTTGTGTTGATGGGACTTGGACGCTCGGGCGCGATCGCCAGCACGCTGATCGACCGCGGCTGGTCCCGTGGCACACCTGCCGCGGTCATCATCGACGGAACGAGAGCGGAACAACAAGTCTGGCGGGGAACGCTCGATCAGATGGCCGCGGATCTGGTGTCGCTCGAGTGCGGCGGAGCGGGAACGATTGTCGTCGGCGATGTGGTGGCGGTCGGACTACAGACGATTGACAGCGCTCGGCTGAAGCCTCGCGCTACAGCGGGGCGGCTGGATCGGTTCATGAAGCCTCGCGCGACCGTCGCGCGTTAGAGCCGCCGGAGCACGACACTTTAGTCGAG
This sequence comes from uncultured Acidobacteriota bacterium, assembly GCA_963711765.1. GTDB lineage: Bacteria > Acidobacteriota > Vicinamibacteria > Vicinamibacterales > CAVVIG01 > CAVQFC01. The sequence goes on from CAVQFC010000004.1 coordinate 690,448, forward strand.
CGAGTGAGGACAGCATGTCGGCAGCTGACGATACGAAAACCTACGGCCGGGCGCGGCTGTCGTTCGCCAGCGAGGCCGACATCGACGAATTCGTGACCACGCTCGAGCGCTACGAACGCGGCGAGATGACGCCAGACCAGTGGCGCGCCTTCCGGCTCGTGCGCGGCACCTACGGTCAGCGGCAGGCCGAGGACGCGCAGATGCTGCGCGTCAAGATTCCGCAGGGCATTGTCTCGAGCGAACAACTCGAGGCGCTGGCCGACGTCGGCGAGCGGTACTCGCGCGGCTTCGGTCACATCACCACGCGGCAGAACGTGCAGTTTCACTTCGTCAAGCTTCACGACGCCGAACCGGCGATGCGGCGCCTCGCCGAAGCGGGTCTGACGACGCGGGAAGCGTGCGGCAACTCGGTCCGCAACATCACCGCCTGCCCGTATGCCGGCGTCGCCGCTGACGAGCGGTTCGACGTGACGCCGTACGCCGAGGCGATGACGCGGTATCTGCTGCGCCATCCGCTCAGCTCGACGCTGCCGCGCAAGTTCAAGATCGCGTTCGAAGGATGCTCGATCGACCACGTCGTCACCGGCGTCAACGATCTCGGATTCCGCGCGTTGGTCGGCCCGGACGGCGGACGCGGATTTCGAGTCACCGCGGGCGGCGGCACCGCGATCATGACGACGGCGGCCGGCGTGCTGCATGAATTTCTGCCGGCGTCCGAGATCCTCCGCGTCGCCGAAGCGGTGCGTGCGCGTGTTCGCCAGACTCGGCGACTACCAGCACAAGCAGCGCAACCGCATGAAGTTCATGATCAAGACGCTGGGCTGGACGCGCTGGCGCGAGGAATACGATCGCGAACTGACCGCCTGCCGCCTGCGCGGTCAGGTGCCGACGCTCGAAATCGATCCGCCGGCAAGCGAGGCCAAACCCGACTGGGTCAAGGATTCGTCGCCCTCGGCCGGGCATATCGCCTCGCGCGTCGCCAACGGCCGCATCTCGGGCCCCGGACTGACGCCCGACCATCGTTCCCTTGATCGAAGCCGGCGACGAGTCGTACGCGCGTTGGCGCGTCACCAACGTCCGCGCGCAGAAGCAGTTCGGCTTCGTAATGGCGATCGCCAGCGTGCCGCTCGGGGACGTCTCGAGCGAGCAGATGCGGGTCCTCGGCGAATTGGCGCGCGCGTACGGCGACGGCACGATCCGCGTCACGCCCGATCAGGATCTCGTATTCCGGTGGGTCAACGCCTGCGACGTCCGCCAGCTGTATCGCCGGCTCGCCGCGGCCGGACTCGGGCTCGTCGGAGGCCGGCACTGTGGCTGACGTCACCAGCTGCCCCGGCGCGGAGACCTGCCGTCTCGCGGTGACACAGTCGCGCGGCCTCGGACGGCTGCTCGAGGATCGCCTGCGTGCGCGCCCGGATCTCATCGCCTCGGCCGATGGCGCGCGCATCAAGATCAGCGGCTGCCCGAACGGCTGCGGGCTGCATCACATCGCGACCATCGGCTTTCAGGGCAGTGTGCGCCGCCTCGGCTCGCGCGCGGTGCCGCAGTACTTCGTGACGGTCGGCGGCGGGGCGCAGGCGGGCGGCGTCACCTTCGGCCGGCTCGCCGCCAAAGTCCCGGCGCGGCGGATGCCGGAGGTGGTCGAGCGGCTGATCGACCTGTACGCCCGTGACAAGCAAGCCGGACGAAACCGCGGCGTCCTACTTCGGCCGCGTCGAGCTCGATGTCGTCAAGACGCTGCTGGCCGACCTCGAACGTCTACAGCCTGGAGACGCGGTGCCGCTCGATTTCGTCGATCTCGGCGAGATCCGCGAGTTCGTGCCCGAGGTGCTGGACGGCGAGTGCTCGGCCTGAATCATCCTATGTGGATACGTCGATTATTAGGTGTTGCTTTCGTGAGAACGCCTTTGTTATAGTCGTCGCTCGGACAATCGAAATACGCGCTTCATCAAGAGTGGCTGAGGGATAGGCCCTGCGACGCCACGGCAACCACGCGACCTTCAGGTCGCGGTTCAGGTGCCAATTCCTGCCCCGCATCGTGTGGGGGGAGATGAGGGAGACTACGAGTGAGTTCCTGTTTTCGTGTGGCGTTGCTGGGTTTTGGCACGGTCGGATCGGCCGTCGCGCAACGCCTGACCGCCTCCAATCCCGACGCCGGCCTTCGTCTCACGCACATTTTCGATCGACGCGCTGACGCCAAGCGGCATCTCCTCAGCTCCACGGACGACGTCCGCTGGACCTCCGACATCGACGACATCCTTCGCTGCGACGCCGACATCGTGGTCGAAGCGGTTGGCGGCCTCGATCCCGCAACGGGTTGGATTCGCGGTGCCCTGCTCGCGGGCAAGTCCGTCGTCACCGCCAACAAACAGGTCATCGCGGCGGCATGGCGCCGATCTGCTGCGCCTCGCCGCGCGTCAGGGCCGTCAGCTGCGATTCGAAGCGGCGGTCGGGGGCGCGATGCCGATCGTCAGAGCAATTGGCGATGGCCTGGCCGGCGATCGCATCACGCGTATCGTGGCCATCCTGAACGGCACCACCAACGCCGTGTTCTCGCAGATGGAGGCGGACGGCTGCTCTCTTGCGTGTGCGCTGGCCGAAGCGCAGGCGCGCGGTTACGCAGAAGCCGACCCATCGACCGACCTCGATGGCGGCGATGCACGGGCGAAGCTCGCGATTCTCTGCGCGCTCGCCTTCGGCGTCCGAGTGGAACCGTCGCAGATTGCCGCCGCGACATCGGCGACCGTCTCGGCCGCCGACGTGCGGCGGCTCCGCGATCAGCGTCAGTCGATCCGTCAGATCGCGTTCGCCGACTACGACCGCGACCGCGCGACCCTGACCGCCTGGGTTGCGCCCACCGCTGTATCGAGCGATTCGCTGCTGGGTCGCACGATCGGGCCGCGAAACGCCGCGCTCATCACCGGCGAGCACTCCGGTGAGGTTGGCCTCTTCGGCGCGGGCGCCGGTGGAGCTGCAACCGCCGTCGCCGTCCTCAGCGACATCGTCGCGATCGCGCGCGATCCGGCGGCGATCGTTCCGCCGCCTGCGCTGACGACGAATTTCAGAGTTCAGAATTCAGATTTCAGATTCTCGGAATCAGATTTCAGACTTCCGGAAGCAACCTCCGAACTTCTACCTTCAGACTTCACACTTCAAACTTCTGTGTATGCGGAGGCTCCGTGAGCGCGTTACTCGGACTGCAATGCCATCTGTGCAAGGCTCTGTTTCCCGCCGAGGCTGTTTACGTCTGCGATCGCTGCCTCGGTCCGCTCGAGCCGGTGTACGACTACGCGTCGATTCACCTCACCCGCGAATAGATCGAGCAGTCGACCCAAGAACCTGTGGCGCTATCGGGAACTGCTGCCGATCGCCGGCGAACCGCTGACCGGATTCAACTCCGGTTTCACGCCGCTGGTGCGCTGCACGCGGCTGGCCGATCGTCTCGGCGTCGAGCGAGCTCTACATCAAAGACGACTCGGTCAACCATCCGACCTTGTCGTACAAGGATCGCGTCGTCTCGGTCGCCGCGACCCGCGCGGTCGAACTGGGATTCAAGGTCCTGGCGTGCGCGTCGACCGGCAATCTGGCCAACAGCGTCGCCGCTCACGCCGCCACGGCTCGGCGTCGAGTGCTGCGTCGTTGATCCCGGACAACCTCGAAGCGGGCAAGCTGCTCGGCTCGGCCATCTTCAAGCCGACGATGCTTGCCATCGCCGGCAACTACGACGATGTGAACCGGCTGTGCACGCAGGTCGCGGATCGCTACGCGTGGGGCTTCGTGAACATCAACCTGCGCTCGTACTACGCCGAAGGCGCGAAGACGATGGGATTCGAAATCGTCGAGCAGCTCGGATGGAGATATCCGAAACACCTGGTGTCGCCGGTCGCCGGCGGCACGCTGTTGCCGCGCATCGTGCGCGGCTTGCGCGAGCTGCAGGGAGATCGGACTCGTTGAAGGGGAGTTGCCGCGTGTGTACGCCGCGCAGGCGGCGGGATGCGCGCCGGTCGTCCACGCGCTGGAGCAGGGCCTCGAACATCCGGAACCGGTGCGCCCGAACACCATCGCGAAGTCGATTGCGATCGGCAATCCGGCGGATGGCTACCAGGTGATCGAGAGCGTGCAAGGCCACCGGCGGCACCGGCGCGGCGGTAACCGACGAACAGATCGTCGACGCGATCCAGCTGCTCGCCGAAACGGAGGGCATCTTCACCGAGCCGGCCGGCGGCACGACGCTCGCCGCGACGATCGATCTGGTCGAGCGCGGCGTCATCCCGCGCGACGAATCAATCGTCGTCTGCGTCACCGGCAATGGCTACAAGACGGCCGAGGTCGTGGCCGATCGGATCACGAGGCCGGTCCACTTGAGCCGGTCGTTCAAGGACTTCGAAGGCTGGTACGAGTCGCGCGCAGCGCTGGCGTGATGTCAATCCGGGTCCGGCTGGAAGCCGGCGACACTACTGGCGGCGGGCTGCTGGCCGTCGAACTCGAAACGACCGGCAGCTTGAACTCGATCGGTTTGCCGTTCCGCAGCAACTTGATGCGTTGCCGTCGTTGCCGATCTTCGCGTCGGCGACCAGGCGGGAGAAACGCCCAGTGTCCTCGATCGTGCTGGCCGTTGAAGCCGATGATCACGTCGCCGGGCCGAATGCCGGCTTCGTAGGCTTCGGACGCCCGCGTCATCCTCGACACCAGCGCCCCGCTCGTGCCGGTTGCGCCAACTTCCTCGGCGAGCTGCGACGTCAGTTTTTCGATGCCGATGTAGCCGATCGATCCGCGCCGGACTTCGCCGTACTTCATCAGGTCGTCCACGACGTGCCGCGCGAGGTTGCTCGGCACCGCGAATCCGATGCCCTGGTAGCCGCCGCTCTCGCTGTAGATGCCGGTGTTGATGCCGACCAGTTCGCCGCGCGTGTTGATCAGCGCGCCGCCGGAATTGCCGGGATTGATCGCGGCATCGGTCTGGATGAAATCCTCGTAGTCGGCAAAGCCCATGTTGGCCCGACCCGTCGCGCTGACGATGCCGGCGGTGACGGTCTGACTCAGCTGAAACGGGCTGCCGATGGCCAGCACCCATTCGCCGACCTTCAGCTGGCTCGAGTCGCCCCACGGCACGACCGGCAGTCCGGTCACGCTGATTTTCAGCAGCGCGATGTCGGTCGTCGGATCGGTGCCGATCACCTTGCCTTTGATCTCGCGCTTGTCGGGCAGCGCGATCGTGATCTCGCGCACGTTCTCGCCGACGACGTGGTTGTTGGTGACGACGTAGCCGTCGGCGGAGATGAACACGCCGGACCCGAGGCTGAGCGAACGGCGATCGCGCGAGCCGAACGCGTCCTGGTCGCCGAAGAAATAGCTGAAGAACGGGTCGTTCGAGAACGGCGAGTTGCGCGTGCGCACCACCTGCAGCGACGAGATGTTCGCGATTCCCTTGACCGCCTGCCCGGCGATGCGAGTGAAGTCCGGGCCGCCGGTCGCGGCAGATGCCGGTGCCGCCGCGGTCGGCGGCAGGGCAGCCGGCGCGGCGCGCTGAGCGGTCTGTGCCGGCGTCGACGTCGGCAGCATGATCACCGCCGGGGGCGGGTCGGCGACTCGAAACGCGGCGAACGCTCGGGTCCAGCCGTTGACCAGCAGTCCGGCCGTGAACGCGCCGAGCACCATCAGGACTACCGCGCCGGCAAGAACCATCCGCCTGAACATCGCGTCAATCCACGTCGATGCGGCGCGTGCCGCGGTCGCCCGACTTGGGAATCGTGACAGTCAGGACGCCGTCCTTGAGCTCGGCGCTGATCGCTTCGACGACGATCCGCTCGGGCAGCGCGAACGCGCGCGAGAAGTGTCCGTGTCCGCGCTCGACCCGGTGATACTGCTCGCACGGGATGTGCCGGTCCGGATCGACGGCGCGGGCGCCGCGGATGGTGACGCGCATATCCTCGGCCTGGATTTCGATTTGCTCGCGGGTCAGGCCCGGCAATTCCGCCGTCAGCACGAACTCGTTCGCGGTTTCGTAGAGGTCGACAGGCGGTGTCCAGCCGGGAGCGTCGGTGCCGACGAGATGACCGAGTTGTTCGTGGAGCGCGAGCAGGTCGCGCAGCGGATCCCACCTCGTTAAAGCCACGTTTCGCATCGTAACATGGCTGCAACCGATGTCTGGCCGTCGCCCGGATGTGCTACGATTGCAAGGATATACAGTCACCATCATGGCATTCATACAAGCGACCCGGCTCCGCAAGGGCATGCTCATCAAGGTCGGCAACGACCTGTTCCGCCTGCTCGAGCTGCACCATCTCACGCCCGGCAACAAGCGGGCTCATATTCAGGTCCGGATGCGCAACATCCGCAGCCTCGCACTGGCTGACCACAAGTTCCGCGCGGAGGAGGACGTCGAGCGCGCGTCGCTCGACGAGCGCGAGATGCAGTACCTCTACAACGACGGCGATCTGTTACTACTTCATGGACACGTCCACCTTCGAGCAGATTCACATCTCGACCGAGGCGCTCGGCGACTCGAAGGATTTCCTGATCCCCGAGATGACGATTCGGGTCGAGTTCTACGACGTCGAGCCGGTCGGCATCGAGCTGCCGCCGACCGTGGACCTGCTCGTCAAGAGCACCGTGCCGGGCATCAAGGGCGCGACCGCCAGCAATCAGATCAAGCCGGCGACGCTCGAGACCGGTCTGGTGATTCAGGTGCCGCCGTTCGTCAACGAAGGCGACAAGGTGCGCGTGAACACCGAGACCGGCGAGTACCAGTCGCGCGCCTGATCGTTCCGGAATCCCATGGACGTCATTCGCAGCCAGCCGCAGCACGGGTGGATTGAAGTCGTCACCGGCAGCATGTTCAGCGGCAAGAGCGAAGAGCTGATCCGCCGGCTTCGACGCGCCCAGATCGCCCGGCAGAAGGTGCAGATCTTCAAGCCGCTCATCGACAATCGGTTCAGCGAAGATCACATCGTGTCGCACAGCGACATGCGGATCGCGTCGCAGAACGTGCGGAACTCGGACGAACTGGTGAAGCTGGTCGCCGACGAGACCGAAGTTGTCGGCATCGACGAAGGGCAGTTCTTCGACGCCAACCTGCCGGCGGCCTGCAATACGCTGGCGGACCGCGGCAAGCGGGTCATTGTCGCGGGGCTCGACCAGGACTATCTGGGACGCCCGTTCGAGCCGATGCCGCAGTTGCTGGCGATTGCTGAATACATCACCAAGACGCTCGCCATCTGCGTCGTCTGCGGCGATCCGGCCAACCATACGCAGCGCCTCGTGGTCAGCAGCGATCGCGTTCTGGTCGGCGCGACCGGACTGTACGAAGCGCGCTGCCGTCACTGTTTCGATCCCCACCTGGCGGGCGAGCCGAAAAGCTCGTCGTAGCGCGGTCCTTTCAGGGCCGCGTCCGCGGGGCGAAGTCCGGCTGAAGCCGGACACGACACGTGCAGCCCGTAGTGTCCGCCTTCAGGCCGACCATCGTAAAATCCATCCGTGGACGTCCTCACCGGCACACTGCTGCTGCTCGGCTTCGGCTTTCTCTGCGCCAACGTGAAGCTGGCGTGGGACTACGTGCAGTATCTGCGGCGGCGTCGCACCGCGATTCTCGTCTGGCGCGGCCCGAATCCACCGCAGTACGCGTTTGCGCTCGGCCTCGGCGTCGCTCTGGGCCTGCTCGTGTTCGTCAAGGCGGTCTTCATCCACCGCCAGTTCTTCGGTGAAGCGATGATGTTCTTGTATTACGGCTACCTCTACCCGATGAGCCTGCGGATCGGGCGGGGTTTCTACGAGGACGGCATCTGGGCCGATTCGGTGTTCATCCCGTACAGCGAAGTTGGCGGCATCAGCTGGCGCGAGGGCGAGCATGAGGTGGTGCTGATTCTGATTTCCCGATTGCGCAATCTTGCACGGCGCCTCATCGTCCCGGGCGACAAGTACGGGGCCGCGCGACGGGTGCTGCGGGACAAGATCGGAGAACACGCGATCCATTTCACCGGCACCGGTCTCGACCTGGGAGCGCACGACGAGCGCGATGAGGTGTGACTGGCCGGGCTGGGGGGCCAGGGACCAGAGGCTGAGGCTTAGCCCCGCCCAGGTCCAAAACCCAGCCCCAGGCCCCAGCCCAAGCCCAGTTCAAAGCATCCGGCTCCATCGTCCGATACACAAGCAAATGGCTGCACGCCCGACCTGGAAAGGGTTCCTCAAGATCAGCCTGGTGAACATCCCGATCAAGGTGTTTCCGGCGACCGAGTCGAGCGGTTCGATTGCCTTCAACCAGCTCCACGCCGAGTGCCAGTCGCGGATTCGCCAGAAGCGCTGGTGTCCCCAGTGCGAGCGCGAGGTGCCGACTTCGGACATCGTCAAGGGCTACGAGTTCGAGAAGGGACGCTACGTGGTGCTCTCGGAGTCCGATCTCGAGCAGGTGCGGCCCGAGTCCACCCGCGTAATCGATCTCGTGCAGTTTTCGGATGCCGCGTCCATCGACCCGATGTACGTCGAGCGCACGTACTATCTCGCGCCCGACGGCAAGATGGCGGCTGAGGCATTCGCGGTCATGCGCGACGGCATGCAGGGCAAGGTCGGCATCGGGAAGCTGGCGATTTCCGGACGTGAGTATCTGGTTGCCGTGCGTCCTTACAAGCGGGGGATCGCGATGCACACGCTGCATCATGCTGCCGAGATCCGCGACATCGATGCCATCGACGAGCTCGACGCGGTACCCGAGGCGGTACAGGCCGGACGAGATGAAGCTCGCACGCCAGGTGATCCAGACGTTCGAGCAGCCGCTCGACCTCGCAACCTACAAGGACGAGTATCGCGCCGGGCTTCAGCGCATCATCGACGCCAAGATTGCAGGGCAGGAGGTGGTTTCGACTGCCGCCGACGCGCCGCCGAACGTCGTGAACCTGATGGACGCGCTGAGAAAAAGCCTCGATACGGTGAGTGCAGCGAAGAAAAAACCGGTCAAGGCAGCGGTGGCGAAGCCCGCCGCGGCCGCGAAACGCAAACGCGCCTGAACGTGCCTCCAGTGCTCAGCTTCGTCATCCCGGTCTACAACGGCGCGGACACCATCGGCCCGCTGGTGCGGGCCATCGAGCAGCTGGTCGTCGACGGCGGACACGAAGTGATCCTCGTGAACGACGGCAGCGCCGATCGGACGGCCGCCGTCTGCCTCGATCTCGTTCACACCGCCCGCGTTCCGATCATCTTCATCGATCACTCCCGCAACTTCGGCGAGCACAACGCGGTCCTGACCGGATGGCGTCATGCCCGTGGCGCCTACCTGGTCAACCTCGACGATGACGGTCAGAATCCGCCGGCGGAAGCGCTCCGTTTGTGGGAGCACGCGAAGACCGAGGGGCTCGACGTGGTGTTCGGACAGTACGAAGTGAAGCGGCACTCGTCGTGGCGCAACGCCGGGAGCTGGTTCACCAATCGCATGACCGATTGGGCGATCGACAAGCCCAAGGGCCTGTATCTTTCGAGCTTCCGGTGTGTCAGCGCGTTCGCCGCTCAGCAGGTGATTGGCTACGCCGGTCCGTACCCCTACCTCGACGGCCTGTTGCTGCAAGTGACGCAGCGAATCGGTTCCGTCGAAGTCCGCCACGAGCAGCGACAGGCCGGCGCCAGCGGCTACACGTTGAAGCGGCTGATCCGTTTGTGGATCAGCGCCTGGTTGAACTTCTCGGTGCTGCCGCTTCGCGCTGCCACCGTCATTGGCCTGGTTACGGCGGTGGCCGGTCTTGGCGCGTTCGTGGTCGTCATCTGGCTCTGGCTGTTGAATCGCGGTCCCGAGTACGGCTGGGGCTGGATCATGGCGACGGTGCTGGTGTTTTCCGGCGCGCAACTGGTGATGCTCGGCATCATCGGCGAGTACATCGGACGGATGTTCCTGACCGTCAATCAGCGTCCGCAGTCCGTCGTCAGAGCGGTCACCCGCAGCGAGACACGGCCAGACAACGAACCGTTGTCGCGAATGTAGAGCGGGCCTTTCAGGCCCGTTCCTGATGCGGCCCTGAAAGGGTCGCGCGACAGCGATCGGAAATCCGACGGGGGGTTACGACGTGACGTGGGCGATGACCCAGGCGATCAGCCCGGCGTCGTGCGCGGTCGGATCGCCGAGCCATGCCGGTGGCGTCAGCCACACGAACGCGAGGATCGCGATCACCCAGAGGTCGTAGGGCAGCGTCGCGCGTTCGTCGGTCCAGAAGAACGCGCGCGTGAAGACGCCGCCGACGCCCGCTGCGCGACGGCATCGGCAGCTTGTTCAGCGCGAGATAGGTGTAGTAGATCCGGTCCGCGACCGCGAGAATCGACAGCACCAGAATCACCCACAGCACCGCGGCCATGCGGTTCGTGAGCGCGCCGATCATGAACAGGACGATTCGCTCGGGCCGCTCCATGAATCCGACCTTGCACTTCTCGACCAGCGACTCGGCGCGCGCCCGCGCGTAGCTGGTCATGATCGAGAAGATCAGCGTCAGCGCCGCCACCATCACGTAGTCGCTGCGGCCCAGCTTCGAGTAGAGAAAGATCAGCCCGGTCAGCAGCGCGAGATCGGAGAACCGATCGAGCGTCGAGTCCCAGAACGCGCCGAACGCCGACTGCAGCTGCAGCTGGTGCGCGACCTTGCCGTCGATGAAGTCGAAGATGTTGGCGACGAGCATGATGAAAAACGCCAGCAGGAAGCGCTCGAAGCCGAGCGCCCACGCCGCGCCGACGTTGATGATCACGCCGATCAGCGTCAGCGTGTTCGGGTGAATGCGCAGCGCGACGCAGAGGTTGATGATGGCCCGCAGCGGAAACATGCAGGCTGCGCCGATCACGCCAGTAAAGGTCGTCCGCTTGCCGGGCTGTTCAGGCTCGCGGCCGTTGCTCATCGTCGAAATGGCAGGCTCCGTGTGTGACGTGCGCCGTCGGCTACAATGGAGGGTTCAGACACTGAACGAAAACGCGACATAGTAGCGTATGCCCATCCACGAACTCAAGGAGCAGATCGCCCGGCTGCCGGAGCAGCCAGGCGTCTATCTGTACTTCAACGCGGAGGGCGAGACGATTTACGTGGGCAAGGCGCGCGCGCTGCGCGATCGCGTCCGCAACTATCTCGGCGCCTACGGCGTCGGATTCCAAGACCGACGCGCTGCTCGACGAGGTCGTCCGTCTCGAGGTCATCGTCACCGACTCGGTGGTCGAGGCGCTGGCGCTCGAGAACAACCTGATCAAGCAGCGAATCCCCGAAATACAACATCCTGCTGCGTGACGACAAGAACTATCCGTACCTGCAGCTGACCACCAACGAGACGTTTCCCGCGCGTCCTGGTCGCCCGGCGGGTCGAGCGCGACGGCAGCTTCTACGCCGGGCCGTTTCTGCCCGCGCACCTTCGCGCGCAAGACGATGGCGCTGACGCATCGGCTGTTCGGGATCCGCTCGTGCAACGAGGTGATCACCGGCAAGCGCGGCCGGCCGTGCCTCGAGTACGACATCAAACGCTGCATCGCGCCGTGCGTCGACACGGTCTGCAGCGACGGACGAGTACGCGCCGTGCGGTTGACGACACGCGCCTGTTTCTCGAAGGCAGGAACGACGAGCTGGTCAAGACCCTGCGGGCCCGCATGCTGAGCGCCGCCGACGGCGAGCGGTTCGAGGAAGCGGCGCAGCTGCGCGACGCGATGCGGACGGTGCAGACGCTGCACGATCGCCAGCAGAAGATGGCGACGACCGAGCTCGGCCATCGCGATGTGTTCGGCCTGAAGCTCGGCCCGGCCGGCGTCGTCATTCAGGTGTTCCAGGTCCGGCGCGGTCGCGTGGTCGAGCGCGTCGAGCTCGGCACCGAGGCGGCGATCGTCGGCGCGGGCGGAGGCGCGAGGTGCTCGAGGCGGCGATTCAGCAGTTCTACGAGATTGCGCAGCGCGCCGCCGGAAGTCCACGTGCCGGCGGAACCCGACGACGTCGAGGCGCTCGAGAGCTGGCTGTCGGAGCGCGCCGGCCGCAGGGTGCAGATCGCTCGTGCCGCAGCGCGGCGAGAAGCGCGGGTTCGTCGAGCTCGCCAATCGCAACGCGGCGCTCGGCGTATCAGACGCGGTTCAACCAGACGCAGACCGCGCAGTACGACGCGCTCGAAGACGCTGCAGCACGTGCTCGCGCTGCCGGCACTGCCTCGGCGGATCGAGTGCTTCGACATTTCGACGATTCAGGGCAGCGAGACGGTCGCGTCGATGGTCGTCTGCGAAGACGGACGGATGCGGCGTGGCGAGTATCGGAAGTTCCGGATTCGGGACGTGGGGCTGGCGGCCTGGGGCTCGGCGTCGAAGTCGAACGCTCCGACACCCTCAGCCGGACACGTCGCGGCCGAGCCCCGAGCCCCGAGCCCCGAGCCCCGATTCCGGACGACTTCGCGGCGATGCACGAGGTGGTGCTGCGCCGCTACCGCAAGCTGCTCGAGCAGGGCGGTCCGTTTCCCGATCTGATGCTGATCGACGGCGGCAAAGGGCAGCTCGTCGGCGGCGTACGCGGCGCTCGAGGAACTCGGGACTCGCGAATCTCGTCGCGGTCGGCATCGCCAAGAAAGAAGAGCTGCTTTACACGCGCGAGCACGAGAATCCGATCGCGCTGGCCGCGACCGATCCGGCGCTGCTGCTCATTCAGCGGATCCGCGACGAAGCGCACCGCTTCGCGGTCACGTTCCACCGGCAGCGCGCGATCGATGCGCGATCTGCGATCGGAGCTCGACCACGTGCCCGGCGTCGGGCCGCGGCGGCGCAAGACGCTGCTGACGACGTTCGGCAGCCTGGCGGGCGTGCGACGCGCGACGCGCGAGGAACTGGCGGCCGTGGTCGGCGCGAAAATCGCCGACGCCGTCCTTGCCTTTTTCGCGAGTCGGCCGTAACCTTTAATCCTTGCTGGACATCAACTTCGCGCAGATTTTCATCGCGTTCGTCGTCCTGCTGTTTTCGCTGACGGTGCACGAAATGGCGCATGCGTGGACCGCCGATCGCCTCGGCGATCCGACCGCGCGGCTGCTCGGCCGCGTGTCGCTGAACCCGCTCGTGCACGCCGATCTGATCGGCACCGTGATCTTTCCGCTGGTCGCGATGGTCAGCGGCGCGCCGCTGATCGGCTGGGCGAAGCCGGTGCCGGTGAACGTGCCGCAGCTGCGGCATCCGCGTCGCGACTACATGCTGGTCGCCGCCGCCGGCCCGGCGAGCAATCTGATGCTGGCGGTGATCGCGGCGCTCCTGCTCGCGCTGCTGCCGGTCTCGCCGCAGACGCTGGGCGAGCCGAACATCATCGTGCCGATCGCCGTCGATCCTCAGCCGGCGATGCAGCTCAACGTGCTGCTCGCGGTCTTCAACATGATGCCGATTCCGCCGCTCGACGGCGGCAACGTGCTGGCGGCCTGCTGCCGCGCGACGCTCGCGCTGTCGTTCAACCGGATCCGCCCGTACGGCTTCATCCTGCTGTACGCGCTGATGCTCACCGACGGATTCGACTACATCGTCGTGCCGCCGTATCGCTTCATCCTCTCCTGGCTTCCAACGAAGTGACGGCCAAAGCCCGCGTCGTGTCCGGCATGCGGCCGACCGGCCGCCTGCACCTCGGCCATCTCGTCGGCGCGCTCGGCAACTGGGTGCCGCTGCAGGACGCAGTACGACTGCTTCTATTTCGTCGCCGACTGGCACGCGCTGACGAGCGACTTCGCCGACACCAGTCAGCTGCACGACGTACACCTACGACAACGTCGCCGACTGGATCGGCGCCGGACTCGATCCGGAGAAGAGCACGTTCTTCGTCCAGTCGCTCGTGCCCGAACACGCCGAGCTGTATCCTGCTGCTGTCGATGGTCGTGCCGGTGCCGTGGCTCGAGCGCGTGCCGACCTACAAAGAGCAGCAGGAGAACCTGAAGGACAAGGACCTGTCGTCGATCGGCTTTCTCGGCTATCCGCTGCTGCAGACCGCCGACGTCGCGATCTACGACGCGCACGTTCGTCCCGGTCGGCGAGGATCAGGTCGCGCATCTCGAGCTGGCGCGCGAGGTCGGTGCGCCGCTTCAACAACTTCTTCGGCGACGTGCCTGCGTCGAGCCGCAGCCGCTGCTGACGACGTTCGGCCGCCTGCCGGGCCTCGACGGCGACAAGAAGATGAGCAAGAGCCTGGGCAACACGATTCACCTGTCGGACTCGCGCCGACGAGGTGAAGAAGAAAGTGATGCGGATGTACACCGATCCGAAGCGCGTGCGCGCCGACATTCCCGGCACCGTCGAAGGCAATCCGGTGTTCGTCTATCACGACGCGTTCAACCCGAACACCGCCGAAGTCGACGATCTGAAGGCGCGCTACCGCGCCGGCAAGGTCGGCGACGTCGAGGTGAAGACCAAGCTGGCGAACGCGCTCAACGCGCATCTCGACCCGATTCGCGAGCGGCGCGCGGCGGCGCTGGCCAGGCCGGAGCATCTGCGCGAGATCCTGTTCGAGGGCTCGAAGCGCGCCCGCGCCGTGGCCGCCGACGACGATGGCGCGCGTCCGCGACGCGATGAAGATTTCGTATCGAATGACCGAGCCGCGATTGCGACTTCGAATCCGCGCCCGGACGCGTTTCCGGTCAAGCTGTCGAACTTCGAGGGCCCGCTCGATCTGCTGCTGCACCTGATCCGGAAGAACGAGGTCAACATCCACGACATCCCGATCGCGCTCATCACCGCAGCAGTACCTCGACGGCGATCGAGCTGATGCAGGAGCTGGATCTCGACGTCGCCGGCGAGTTCCTGGTGATGGCGGCGACGCTGATTCACATCAAGTCGAAGATGCTGCTGCCGCGTCCGGAGACCGCGGCCGGCGTCGAGGGCGAAGAGCGAGGATCCGCGCGACGCGCTGGTGCGCCGTCTGCTCGAGCATCAGAAGTTCAAGGCGGCGGCCGGCTGCTGCACGAGCGCGAGCAGCTGCGCGTCGGCGCAGTGGCTGCGGCCGGACGAGCGCGTCGCGGAGATTGCCGGCGACGACTACGAGCCGGAGCTCGAGGTCGATCTCTTCAGCCTGCTGACCGCGTTCCAGGCGGTCGTCGAGCGCGCCAAGCACCGGCCGAAGGTGCTGCTGCCGCCGGAGCAGATGCCGGTCGAGGTCCGCATCGAGCAGCTGCTGGCGCGGCTGTCGGAGACCGAAGCGTGCGGCTTCGAGGATCTGTTCGCCGACGTCGAGCGATCGCGGCGGCCTGATCGTCACCTTTCTGGCGCTGCTCGAGATGATTCGATTGAAGCTGGTGCGGGTGTTCCAGTCCGGCAGCTTCGGCCCGATTCGCGTCTACAAACGATCGCGGCCGGCCGATGCGCCGCATCCGATTGGCGATCCGGAGGGAAATCGTGGCTGACGAAAGACAGACGGGGAAGGCGCGACCTGTCGAACCGGCTGCGAACTCCCCGAGCGAGGAGAGCCTGCCGACGCGCGGCATCGGCCGAATTGAAGGCGATCCTCGAGGCGTTGATCTTCGCGTCGCCCGATCCGCTGACGCCGAAGGCGATGTGCAAGCTGCTCGACACCGAGCCGAAGGAAGACGTCGCAGGCGGCGCTCGCGGCGCTGAAGCAGGACTACGAGCGGCCGGGCGGCCTGCAGCTGGTCGAGGTCGCCGGCGGCTATCAGATCGTGACGCGCTCGGATCTGCACGAATGGGTGCGCCGGCTGTTTCACGAGCGCACGACGCAGAAGCTGACGGTGCAGGCGCTCGAAACGCTCGCGGTCATCGCCTATCGCGCAGCCGATCACCGCCGCCGAGATCACCGACGTCCGCGGCGTCAACACCTCGGGCGTGCTCAACACGCTGCTCGAACGCCACCTGATCAAGATCGTCGGCCGCAAGCAGGTCGTCGGCCGTCCGTTCATGTACGCCACGACGAAGGAATTCCTGATTCGCTTCGGCCTGAACGATCTCGCCGATCTGCCGAAGGTCGAAGACATGGCCGAAGCGCTCGGCCTCGATGCCCCGATTCTGGTCGAGCAGACGCCGACCGAGGAAATGCTGCCGCTCGACGAGCCGGACGACGAAGCGATCGATCCCGGCGAATCGATCCACTGAGCGCGGAATGTGGCGTGACCCTTTTAGGGTCGCGTCTGACGCGGGCCTGAAAGGCCCGCGCTACTTCGATTGTCTTGTGACGGCTCGCCGCCCGCCGCTGCCGGCCTGGTGCTTCGGCTTGGTCGCGCCCCTGGCGGCCAGCGGTGTCATCGCCGCCGCTTTTTGCAGGCGCGTGATCTCGTCCGCGGTCAGCTCGCGCCAGTAGCCCACCTTCAACTTCGAATCGCGCAGCGGACCGATCGCGACCCGCTCGCAGCGTGTTCACCGGATGGCCGATCGCATCGCACATCTTGCGCACCTGACGATTGCGTCCTTCGCGGATCGTCAGCTGCAGCGTCGATTCGTCGGCGTCGCGGCCGTGCGCCAGCAGCTTCACCTCGGCGTGCTCGGTGCGCCGCCCGTCGATCACGATGCCCCTGCGCGAGCCGGTCGAGATCGTGGTCATCGGGAATGCCGAGCACCCGCGCTTCGTACACGCGCGGCGATGCCGTGGCGCGGATGCGTCAGCCGCGCGGCGAGGTCGCCGTCGTTGGTCAGCAGCAGCAGGCCTTCGGAGTCGTAGTCGAGGCGGCCGACCGGGTAGACGTAGTCCTTCACGCCGCGCAGCAGATCGAGCACCGTCGGCCGCCGCTGCGGGATCCGATCTGCGTCGTGACGTAGCCGCGCGGCTTGTTGAGGAGCAGATAGCGATGGTGCTCGGCGACCTTGACGCGCCGGCCGTCGACGCGGATGTCGTCGACGCCGGGGTCGGCCTTGGTGCCGAGCTCGCTGGACGGTCTTGCCGTTGACGGTGACGCGGCCGTCGAGCATCAGCTGTTCGGACGCGCGCCGCGACGCGATCCCCGCCTGCGAGAGGATTTTCTGTAGGCGTTCCACAGCTAGTGGTTTATCACGAAGGCACGACGAACACGAAGTTCACGATACCTTCGTGATGACCGCCCCTCTCAACGGGACAGCAGATCTCCCCAGAAGCTCGCCAGCTGCAGCACATCGCCGGGGTGGGCCGGACGATCGGCTTCGGCGTGCGAGATCAATCCACTGAGCAGCAGCCGGACTGGCGCGTGTCCGCGAAGATCGTTCGCGAGATACTCCGACTCCACCGAGGGGATCACGTTGTCCTCGGTGCCGTGGAGAAGGAAGACCGGCGCCGACGGCTTCGGCGATCGGGATGGCGACAACGCCGGATCGCCGCCAAACAGCGCGACGTAGGGCAGCAGGTGCGGGCCGAGGTGGACGACGTCGCGATCGTTGACGTAGCGCATCAGGGTGCGTGACGGCTCGGGCATTTTCCCGGCGGCCTCGCGCAATTCCGCGAAGGCGACCTGCGGCCTGCGACTTGTCCACGGTGTCGAGCGCGGAGGCCACGAGGTAGCGCTGGACCGCGGCCCGAAGCGGCTCGACCTGCGCGCGCGGCACGACCCGCTCGGCCATGCCGTAGAGCATCACCGCGACGCCGTAGTCGTGCGGCGGGCGTGTCAGCGTCTCGTTCGATTGGTCGCCGTTCAGCCGGAGTTCGTGCGTCGGCAGCGGTTCGCTGCCGGTGCAGAGATAACGCAGGACACGCGGCAGATCGTCATGGCCACCGAACGAGAGCACGTAGGACACGTGATCGCGCAGCGCGGACCGGCCGGCCGCGACCACCGACAGCCCGCCGCTGAAACTGATCCCGAGCACGGCCACGTGATGGTCCGGCGCGAACGCGGCGTCTTCGGCGAGCCACTGCGCCGCGTCCGCGATGGCGTCAGTGATCGCGGGCGAAATGACGAAGCGCGACAACTCGGGGATGTCTGGCGTGACGATCGTGATCCCGCTCTCAGCGAGCTGCCGCGCCAGCCGCACCAGCCGCGGTTCGTCGATGCCCGACGGATGGAGACCGGAGGTGAGCAGTGCGGTGCGCCGCCGCGATCGCTCCGGCGCGTACACGCGCGCACGCAGCGGCCCACGCGCCGTGGGGATGCTGATCTCGCGTTCGCTGATCCTGGTGGTGTCGAGATCGGCGGCCTGGCGCCAGCGTCCTTGCATGTCGGCGGCGCGCACCACGAAGGACAAGCCGTGCACATACGGCCGCGCGATGAACAGCAGCACCGCCAGTGCGACAGCCATCATCAGCCAGCGAATGAGACGCATGATGCGCATGTTACACTCTGCGAAACCCATGGAATTTCAGAGCCCGGAATTCAGATTGCAGATTTTCATCAGAACACGTTTCGGGCGATCTGACTCTCATTCTGAAATCTGCACGCTGAAATCTGCAATTCCATGCGTAAGCCACTGATCATCGCCATCGACGGTCCGTCCGGCGCGGGCAAGGGCACCGTGGCGCGCGCGATCGCGAGCGCGCTCGGCTATCGCCACGTGGACAGCGGCGCGATGTACCGCGCGGTGGGCTGGAAAGCGCTGCGCGATGGCGTGTCGCTCGACGATGACGTCGCGGTCGCGGCGCTGGCGGCGGCGTCGCGCATCGAGATCACGAGCAGCTCCGTCACGATCGACGACCTCGACGTGACGCGCGAGATGCGCACGCCGGAGATCGATCACGCCGCCGCGTCGGTGGCGCGATTGCCGCGGGTGCGGTCGGTGCTGGTCGAGCGGCAGCGTCGCGCTCGGCGCCGACGGCGGCATCGTCATGGAAGGCCGCGACATCGGCACGGTGGTGTTCCCGCAGGCCGACGTGAAGCTCTACCTCGACGCGTCGCCCGAGGAACGCGCGCGGCGACGCGCGCACGATCCCGCGCACACCGGCGTGCCCGGCAGCCGTTGCTGACGTCGCCGACCTGCTCACCGCAGCGCGACGAAAGCGATCGCACGCGAACCGCGTCGCCGCTCTACGCCGCGACCGATGCGGTGCTGGTGGATACGACGGGGAAGCCGGTGGACGAGGTCGTCGACGAAGTGATGACCTGGTGAAGAAAGTGAGAAGTAACAAGTCTGAAGTCTGAAGTTGAAGTCTGAAGTCTTGCAGCTTCTCACTTCAAACTTCTCACTTCCACCTTTCCTTCAGTCCCTGTCCTTGTAGTCTTCCGACGAGGCCGGATCCATTTCCCAGCGGTGCTTGTCGCGTTCGACCAGCTTGTCGCCCGACTTCAACTCTTCCGCATCGTCGTACTGAACGCCCAGCGCCTTGCCGATGTCGTCGACGACTTCGAGATCGGGACTCGGATTGTCACCGCCCGGCGCCTCGTCGCCGGTGAAGTAGGCGTCCTCGACGTCGACGTCCACGTCGCCGCCGGTGATGTCGGACGACATGCCGCGATGATCGCGGGCGTTTTGTGCCATTTCGGCCCGGCCGCTGCGCGCGGCGGTGCCTTTGCGCTCCATGTCGAGCGAGGACGGTGGCGTGCGGAGCGTCTCGTCGAGGGTACGGCGCGCCCGGTCGAGATGGGGAAGCTTGACCTCAGGCTTGGTCGTCGCGGCAGGCTTCGGCTTCGCGACGGCCGCCTTTGCGGTTGGAGTCGGCTTCTTGACTGGCTTCGTGACGGCCGCCGGCCGGCTGACCTTCCTCGCCTTTCCCTTGGCGGGCTTGGCTTTAGGCTTCGCTGACGGTCTCTTTCTGGCAGATGCCTTAGCCTTCGCCGGCCGTTTCGAGGCCTTTTTCGCACCGGACCTGGCGACCTTGCGTTTAGGGCCGACCTTCCTGGCGGATTTCGTGGGCTTCGATCGCTTTGCGGCCTTCCGTTTGGCCATCGCACTGGTCCTTTCAGAACCTTGACTGTTGGCGGTAAGTGTCGTACTCTCTGTTGCTTATCGGAATTTCAAAAAACCCGTCAGTGCGCGCTCGAGCCACAGGCTGATCGAGCACTGGACGGCCCGGCCATCGAAAGGCCGGTCAGCATACGAGAACGATACAGGAGGACGCGCAAGGCATGGCGAACGTTGAAGAAGAGAAGACCCCCGGTCTGACCCGCAGCGGAAATGCGATTGGCTGGAGGAATCATCGCCCTTCCGCGAGACGATGATGATCAGATCGATCCTGCAGAGTACGCACGGCTGCTCGATTCCTACGATAGCAGCTTCCGGAATATCGCGGAAGGCGAGGTCGTCAAGGGGACGGTTCTCAAGGTCACCGCGTCCGAAGTCATCGTCGACGTCGGCTACAAGTCCGAAGGCATCATCGCAGGTCGCGAGTTCCTCGACGAGAACGGCGAGGTCACCGTGCAGGCCGGCGACATCGTCGACGTGCTGCTCGAGCGCACCGAAGACCGCGAAGGCTACGTCGTCCTCTCGCGCGAAAAAGCCGAGAAGATGAAGATCTGGGACGAGGTCGAGAAGGCCTACGCCGAGCGCAAGGTCGTCATCGGCCGCGTCATCGAGCGGATCAAGGGCGGACTCGCGGTGGACATCGGCGTCCGCGCGTTCCTGCCCGGCTCGCAGATCGACGTCCGTCCCGTCCGCAACCTCGACGCGCTGCGCGGCCAGGAACTGCGCATGCGCGTCATCAAGGTGAACAAGAAGCGCGGCAACATCGTGCTGTCGCGCAAGGCGCTCCTCGAGGAGGAGAACGCCGAGAAGAAGAAGCACACGCTCGACATCGCTGGCCGAGGGCAAGGTGCTCAAGGGCGTCGTCAAGAACATCACCGACTACGGCGCGTTCATCGACCTCGGCGGCATCGACGGCCTGCTGCACATCACGGACATGTCGTGGGGCCGCGTCGGCCATCCGTCGGAGCTGTTCAAGGTCAACGACGAGATCGACGTCGATCGTGCTGAAGTACGACCCGGCGACCGAGCGCGTGTCGCTCGGCCACAAGCAGCTCATCACCGATCCGTGGGCGAACGTGATGGAGCGCTACCCGGTCGGCGCGCGCATGGGCGGCAAGGTGGTCAGCCTCACCGACTACGGCGCGTTCGTCGAGCTCGAAGCCGGGCGTCGAAGGCCTGATCCACGTCAGCGAGATGTCGTGGAGCAAGCGCGTCAAGCATCCGTCGAAGATCCTGAACGTCGGCGACACGGTCGACGCGATGGTGCTCGGCGTCGATCCGACGGCGCGGCGCATCTCGCTCGGCCTGAAGCAGGTCGAGACCAACCCGTGGCACGACCTGGCCGAGAAGTATCCGGTCGGCTCGAAGATTCAGGGCAAGGTGCGCAACCTCACCGAGTTCGGCGCGTTCGTCGAAGTCGAGGAGGAAATCGACGGCCTGATCCACATCTCCGACATGTCGTGGAGCAAGCGGATCAAGCATCCGTCCGAAGTCCTGAAGAAGGGCGACGTGGTCGACGCGATGGTGCTGAACATCGACGCCGAGAACCAGCGCCTGTCGCTCGGCCTCAAGCAGCTCGCCACCGACATCTGGGACGACTTCTTCTCGCGCCATCACGTCGGCGACACGATCGAAGGCAAGGTCGTGCGCATGACCAACTTCGGCGCGTTCGTCGAGCTCGACGAAGGCATCGAAGGGCCTGATCCACGTCTCGGAGTTCGACGACTCGGTGGCGGCGGGCAAGGACGGCAAGATCGAGCTGATGGTGGGCGAGACCTACCCGATGAAGATCATCAAGCTGGCGCCGGCGGAGCGGAAGATCGGTCTCTCGATTCGCGCGCTCAAGTCGGACGAGTTCCGCGCCGACTGGGAGAGCTACCAGGAGAGCGCCGGCGACGGCAGCGCGACGCTCGGCGATCACTTCCGCAACCGCTAGGGATGACGACCAGGGACTAGGGGCTGGGGACTCGGGGCTGATCTTCGAAGCCCCCAGCCGCTGGCCCCAAGGCCTAACAGGACCACCATGACCAACGGCAGCATGACCAAGGCGGAGCTGGTCGAGGAAGTCTCGCGGGTGTCGGATCTGACGAAGAAGCACTCCGAGGTCATCGTCGACACCGTGTTCCGCAGCATCATCGACGCGCTGCATCGCGGCGAGAAGATCGAGCTGCGCGGATTCGGCAGCTTCCGCCTGCGCAAGCGCGAGCCGCGCAAGGGCCGCAATCCGAAGACCGGCGACAAGGTGGACGTGCCGCCGAAGAAGGTGCCGTACTTCAAGCCGGGCAAGGAGCTGAAGGAGCTGATCAACAAGGATCCGGCCGCGGCGCCGCCTTCCGATCAGAATGTTCCGCCCGACGCGATGGCAGTCTAGATGAAAGGGACCTGGGGCTCGAGGACTGGGGCTGGAAAAGCCCAATCGGCTCCAAAAGCCGAATAGCCCCGAGACCCAGCCTCCGATGGAACGCCTCTGGGCTCCCTGGAGACACGCCTACGTGACCGCGCGCCAGCGGTGAATCCGATCGCCTGCATCTTCTGTCACACCTCAGACCCGACCCGCGACGCGCTGGTGCTCGCGCGCGGCCGCCTCTCCTTCGTCATCCTCAATCTCTATCCGTACAACAGCGGCCACCTGATGGTGGTGCCGAATCGCCACGTGCCGTCACTGGCGGCGACGACCGCGCGACGAGCAGGCCGAGCTGATGATGTTCACGCGTCTCGTCGGAGATGGCGCTGACCGAGGTCTACACGCCGCAGGGGATCAACGTCGGGATCAATCTCGGCCGTCCTGCCGGCGCCGGCGTGCTCGATCACCTGCACGTCCACCTCGTGCCGCGCTGGAACGGCGACACCAATTTCATGACCGCGATCGGCGACACGCGCGTGCTGCCGGAAGCGCTGGACGTCAGCGCGCAGCGCCTGCGGCCGATCTTCGAGCGCCTGGCGAAAGACAACGTTTAACGCAGAACTCGCTGCACCCGCTGAGAGATAAGATATCTCTGCGCGTTCCGCGGTTTCCGCGTTGAATGTCGCCTGGCGAAGGCTTCGTGTCGTTTGGCGTCCGTTGTGGTGAATCGGCGATGGTCCTCGAACTCAGTCCGGAACAGGAAGCCTTCAAGCAGACCGCCGAGCGGTTCGCCCGCGAGATTGTCGCGCAACGCGCGGCCGGCATCGACAAGTCGGGCGAGTTTCCTGCGGACGTGATGCACGCCGCGGCGGGCGAAGGACTGCTCGGCGTCACCATTCCGAAGGCGTGGGGCGGCCCGGCCGCGATTACGTCAGCTACGCGCTGGCGATCGAGGCGATCGCGCGCGCCAGCGCGACCGTCGCGGTGTCGCTCTCGGTCACCAACTCGCTGGTCGCGGAAGTGATCGCACACGCCGGCACGCAACCCGCAGCGCGAGCAGTGGCTGCGGAAGCTGGCACGTGGCGAAGCGATCGGCGCCTTCGCGCTGTCGGAGCCCGACGCCGGGACCGACGCCGCGAATCAGCAGACCAAAGCGGTGCACTCGGGCGGTGCCTACCGGATCACCGGCAGGAAAGTGTGGGTGGCCAACGCCGAGGAAGCGGCGGTCGCCATCGTGTTCGCGCGAACCCGTCCCGGACTGCGCGGCCAGGGCATCACGGCGTTTCTGGTGCCGATGGACACGCCGGGCATCCGCCGAACCGCCCGCGCCGATTCGCTCGGTGTCCGCGGCCTCGGCTGCATGGACCTCGAACTCGACATCACGGTGCCGGACGATCAGGTGCTCGGCGCCGTCGATCAGGGATTCGTGCTCGCGATGTGGGCGCTTCAGGGCGGCCGTGTGGCGATTGCCGCGCAGGCGCTCGGCATCGGCGAGGCCGCGCTCGACGAGGCGATCGCCTACGCGAAGAGCGCGCGAGCAGTTCGGCAAGCCGATCGCGAACTACCAGGCGATTCAGTGGATGCTGGCGGACATGGCCACCGAGCTGGCGGCGGCGCGCATGCTGACGCTGAAAGCCGCTGCGGCCAAGGATACCCAGGAGAAGAGCACGGTCGAAGCGTCGATGGCCAAGCTGGCGGCGTCGGAAGCGGCGCACAAGGCCGCTGACAAGGCGATGCAGATTCTGGCGTCCGCCGGCTATCGCCGCGGCTCAGTGGTCGAACGGCTGTTTCGCGACGTGCGCGCGACGGAAATCTATCAAGGCACATCCGAAGCGCAGCGCATGATCATCGCGGCGAGCGTGCTGGCGAAAGCCTGACGCCCGGACGGCAGGTCTGACAACCTCTCGACCCTATCCCAGGATCTGCTTGGCGATGGTCTGCAGCTGCAGGTTCGACGTGCCCTCGTAAATCTGGCCGATCTTGGCGTCGCGATACAGTTTCTCGACCGGGTAGTCCTTCACGAAGCCGTTGCCGCCGAACAGGTTCACCGCCAGCGACGTCACCCGCTCCGCGACCTCGGACGAGAAGATCTTGCACATCGCGGCCTCGGTGAGGAACGGCTGCTTCGCGTCACGCAGCCGCGCCGCATTGTAGACCAGCAGGCGTGCCGCCTCGATCTCGGTCGCCGCTCGCGCCAGCTGGTGCTGGACCGCCTGAAACTCCGCGATCGGCTTGCCGAACTGCTTGCGCTCTTTCGTGTATTTGATCGCGTGCTCCAGCGCGCCCTGCGCCAGTCCAATCATCTGGGCGCCGATCCCGATGCGCCCCTCGTTCAGCGTCTCGATCGCGACTTTGTAGCCCTTGCCGACCTCGCCGAGGACATTGGCGGCTGGCACGCGGCAATTCTCGAACAGCAGCTCGCAGGTACTGCTGGCGCGGATGCCGAGCTTGTCTTCTTTCTTTCCGACGGTGAACCCGGCGGCGCCGCGTTCGACGATGAACGCGGTGATGCCGCGGTAGCCGGCATCAGGCTTCACATTCGCGAACACGATGAACACGCCGGCCTCGTTGCCGTTGGTGATCCAGAGCTTCCGGCCGGTCAAGACCCAGCCGCCGTCCTGTTCGGTCGCTCGCGTGGTCAGCGCGAAGGCATCGCTGCCGGACCCGGCCTCCGACAGCGCGTAGGCGCCGACGAGGCTGGTCGCCATCTTCGGCAGAAAGCGCGCCTTCATGTCATCGCTGCCCCAGCGCAGAAAGGCGTTGATGACCAGGGTGTTCTGCACGTCGACCAGGACGCCGATCGACGGATCGACGCGAGACAGCGCCTCGACCGCGAGAACGGAGTGGAAAAAACTGGCGCCGCCGCCGCCATAGCTGTCCGGAATCTCGATGCCCATCACGCCGAGCCCGAACAGTTTCTCGATCAGGGCCGGCGTGAACTTCGCGTGCTCGTCCATCTCGCGGACCAGCGGCCGGATTTCCCGATCCGCAAACTCGTACACGCTGTCACGAAACAGCCGTTCGTCCTCGGCGAGGGTGGTCAGAGGGGTCATGGTCCAGATGCTATCATCGACTCATCGTGCGTCGGATCTCGCTGGTGTTCGTCGTCCTGCTCGCGGCGACGCTGACCGCTTCTCAGGCGCCTGCCCCGCCGCCTCCCCAGCAGCCAACCTTCCGCGGCGGCACCAACCTCGTCCAGGTCGATGCCGTGGTGACCGACGCCGATCGACGCCCGATGGTCGACCTGACTGCCGCGGACTTCGAGGTGCTGGACGATGGCAAGCCGGTGGCCGTCGATCGGGTCCGCTTCCTGGGCGCCGATGCCTACAGCGGCGACACCACACTGGCTCCGATTCACTCGCACGACGACGAAGAGCGTGAGGCGTCGCGAGACGACGTCCACGTCTACGCGATTGTGCTGGACGACTACCACGTGCCGCGCATGACCGAGCTGCGCGTGATCGATCCGCTGCTGGCATTCGTCGAACAGCTGCCGCCGACCGATCTGGTTGCCCTGTACTACCCGCTCGATTCAGTTACCGACGTCGCGTTCAGCCGCGACCGGGCGCCGGTGTTGAAGGCGATCAAGGCCTTCTACGGACGGCAGGGCGACTACACGCCGAAACATCCGGTCGAGGAGGAGCATCTCCGCCACCCGATGCAAATCGAGACCATTCGGCGCCAGATCGTGGTGTCCGCGCTTCAGGGCCTGGCGGTTCATCTTGGCGGTATCAAGCAGGGACGGAAGACGATCGTCTTCGTCAGCGAGGCGTTCAGCGAGCCGATCGACGACCTGCGCGATCTCTACGAGGCGGCGAACCGCGCCAACGTCGCAATCTACCCGCTCGATCCTCGCGGCCTGTCGACCGACCGCTCGGTGGATCGCCCGCCGACGGCCGCGGAGATCATGGCCGGTGTGTTGCCGGCCCGCGAATTCCTGCGCGCGCTCGCGCACGAGACGGGTGGCCGCCCGATTTTCGGGAACGACGTGCGAGGCGCTCTCGCGCAGGTCATTCAGGACGGCAGCGCCTACTACCTGATCGCGTATGAATCGCCGCATCCGGATGACGGCAGGTTTCATCGGGTGACGGTGCGCGTGAAGCGTCCTCGCGCCACGGTGTTCGCGCGCACCGGCTACTGGTCGCTCAAGCAGGGGACGAACAGCGTCACCGCAACCGCGCCAGTCGTCGCTGTGCCGCAGGCGGTGCAGGCCGCGGTGGCGCAGCTGGCCGATTCACTGCGTCCGGACGCGGACGAGCCGACCGAGGGCAAGCGTCACGTGATCATGCCGAGCCCGGTGGCAGCCCAGCCCGCGACCCTGCTCGAGGCCCCGACGATCGCCCTCGCGCGCGGACAGACCGTCAGCGAGCCACAGCCGCGCCGGGAGTTTCGCCGCACGGACACGCTGGTGGTGCGCGCGGCGACCAGCGCCGGGTCGGTGTCGGCGCGGCTGCTCGACCGTCGCGGCCAGGCGCTTACCGACTTGCCGGTGACGCCGGGTCAGCAGCCCGAGGTCCGGCTGCCGCTTGGAGGCCTCGGCCTCGGCGACTACGTGATCGAGTTGAGCGCACGTTCGGGAGAGCAGCTGGCCCAGCAGTTCGTCGCATTCCGGGTCGTGCGTTGATCCGTGCGCGGTCCGGCTGAAGTCGGACACTCTTGATCATTTCCGTAGTGTCCGGCTTCAGCCGGACCTCCCGCAAAGATCTAAGATAGGGCATGTCCAGATCCATCCGGACCTCTTCGGCTTTTGTCCTGATCGCGGCACTGGTCGCGCTCTCCGGCTCTCGCGGAGATGCCCAGGGCCAGGCTGCGGCCAAGCCCGTCGCCCAGCAGCCGCCGCCTCCGGCCGATCCTGCGCAGCAACCGCCGCCGGTTTTTCGCTCGGGAATCAACTTCGTCCGTGTCGACGCGATCATCACGGACAAGGCCGGCAACCCGGTCAACGATCTGCAACAGGCCGATTTCGACATCCTCGAGGACGGCAAGCCGCAGAAGATCGACACCTTCAAGCTGATCAAACTCGACGGCGGCGTCCAGGACGCGATCAAGGTGCCGCCGAAGGAAATCCGCACCGACTTCGACGAAGAAGCCGAAGCAGCGCGAGACGATGTGCGGCTGTTCGCGATTTTTCTGGACGACTACCATGTCCGTCGCGGCTCCAGCATGTCGGTGCGCAAGCAGCTGGCGACCTTCGTCGATACCCAGATGGGTCCGAGCGACATGCTCGGCGTGATGTATCCGCTCGAGTCGACCGCTTCAGTGCGGATGACCCGCAACCACGCGGCCGTCTCCCGCGGCCTCGAGCAGTTCACCGGACGGAAATACGACTACGAGCCCAAGAACCAGTACGAAGAGCAATACGCATACTATCCCGCGGAAACCGTCGAACAGATTCGCAATCAGGTCTCGCTTTCGGCGTTGAAGGCGCTGATCGTGCACATGGGTTCGCTGAAGGAGGGCCGGAAGTCGCTGCTGCTGGTCAGCGAGGGCTACACCATGATTCTGCCGCCGCAGATGCGCACCCAGAATGCGCAGGTGCCGGGCCTCGGGGCCACGACCAATCCGACCGCCGGCGTGGGTGACATCAACGAAGAGCGGGCCAACTGGCGGGCCTCGCTCGACATGGAGTCAGAGCTGCGCGACGTCTACGACATCGCGAACAAGAACAACGTGTCGATCTACGCCGTGGATCCGCGCGGTCTGCCGGTGTTCGAGTTCGACATCAACGAGGGTGTCGGGCTGCAGACCGATTCGCAGTACCTGAACAGCACCATGGATACCTTGCGCGAGCTCAGCGAAAACACCGACGGCCGCGCCATCGTCAACCGCAATGACATCGCGGCCGGGATGAAGCAGATCACCCGTGACGCCAGCGCCTATTACCTGATCGGCTACAACTCCTCGCAGACGCCGACCGATGGGAAGTTCCATGACATCAAGGTCCGCGTCAAGCGGCCCGGCGTGCAGGTGCGCGCCCGCAAGGGCTATTGGGCGCTGAACAATCAGGAAGCGGCGATTGCCAAGATGGCGACCAAGGCGATCGCACCGAAGCCGGTCGAGAACGCGCTCGCCGCGATCAGCCATCCGTCGCGCACGGACGTGGTGCGCACCTGGGTTGGTACGTCGCGCGGTGACAACGGCAAGACGCGCGTGACCTTCGTCTGGGAGGCGATGCCGAAGTCGCCGGGTTCGCCGCCGGTACGCGAGGAACCTGCGCGCGTCTCAGTGATGGCGATTGGCACTGACGGCGCGCCGTTTTTCCGCGGCCGCGTGCCCGATATGGCGCTCGCGTCGGCGGTGCCGATCGGAACCACGGCGACGGCGCCTGCGAGTGCGGCGGCGCCGCGCGTGCCGTCGCGAGTCACCTTCGACGCCAAACCCGGCAAGATGACCCTGCGTCTGTCGGTCGAAGGTGCCGGCGCGCAGGTACTGGACACCGACGTGCGGGAAATCACCGTGCCCGATTTGAGCGGCGCGCAAACGACGTTCGGCACGCCGGAAGTATTCCGCGCGAGGACACTGCGCGAACTGACGCAGCTGAAGGCGGATGCCGATGCCGTGCCGTCGCCGGGCCGCGAGTTCAGCCGCACCGACCGGCTGTTGATTCGAGTGCCGGCCTACGGTCCCGGCGGCACGACTCCGGCGCTCAGTATTCACCTCCTGAACCGCGGCGGCTCGGCCATGAACGAACTGCCGTCGGCGCCTTCACCAACGCCGTCGATTCAACAAATCGAGGTGCCGCTCTCCGGACTCGCACCGGGCGAGTACGTGCTCGAGATCAAGGCCGGCGGTGACGGCGGCGAGGCCAGGGAACTCGTCGGCTTCCGCGTGACCGCCTGAGGAGCGATGCGGCGCGCTCTGGCGGCAATCGTCGCGGTGGCGGCGCTCAGTCCGCAGGTCGTCGTTCGCAGCGAACCCGCGGCCACGCCTCAACTCGTCACCATTGATGTCATCCCGTTCGATGCGCGCGGTCGCGTGCTCGAGGATCTCAAGCCTGCCGACTTCGAGCTGAAGGAAGAGGGGACCGCTCAGTCGCTGGAGTCGGTGCGGCTGGTCCGTGACGACACGCGGCTGCTGGCGATATTCCTGGACGAGTACCATGTCAGTCCTGGACCGAGCACGACGCGTGCCCGCGCTGCGCTGAGACGCCTGGTCGACAGTCACGTCTCGCCCCGCGACATCGTCATCGTGCTCAAGCCGCTCGACTCGCTGATGACGATTCACGCGGTCAGCGATCTCGAGGAGGTGCGGCAGTCGATCGACGGTTTCGAGGGACGGAAGGGCGACTACCAGCCGCGGAATGCGTACGAGCGTGATTTTTTCGCGGGGACGCCGGCGAAGATCGACGCGACCCGCAACCAGGTGGCGCTCGCTGCGATTAACGCCCTTGCCGTGCACCTCGGCGGCGAACCGGATCGCCGCAAGGCGCTCGTCATCCTGTCCGAAGGCATGACCGGCATCGAGCGGCAGCGCGGTGGGGAATACCTCGCCACCTTCGAGACGATTCATCGCTCGGCCGATCGCGCCAACGTCGCGCTCTACACGGTCGATCCGCGCGACGTCGCCGACGCCGGCGACGGCGACGGACTGCGACGGATCGCGGGACAGACCAACGGCCAGGCCATCGCCGGCGATCTCGACCTGGGCCTCCGGGGCGCGGTCACCGACTCAGCGGCGTACTACATGCTGGTCTACCATGCGGTCCATCCTGAGGACGGCAGGTTTCACGACGTCCAGGTGCGGGTCAAGCGCGCCGGCGCCAGTGTGCGGGCGCGCGACGGGTACTGGGCGCCCTCGCCGGACGAGATCCTGCGCGCGTCGATTCTGGAATCGATCAACCATCCGAAGCCGGCGGCGCCGCTCGAGCCGCCGCCGCACGTCAGTCCGATCATCAAACCGTGGTTCGGCGAGTCGCGTGGCGCGGACGGCAAGACGCGGCTGACCTTCGTCTGGGAACCGGCGTCGCACATTCCCGGCGATCGCTCGCGGCAGATGAGTCCGGCGCGTCTGGTGCTGACGGCAAAAACGGTAGACGGGACCGTGCTGTTCGAAGGACCGGTCTCGCCGACAGGCCCGGCGCTGATCGACGATCCGAGCCTGATGTCGGCACAGGCCGTATTCGATTCGCCTCCCGGCCGGCTCCGGCTTCGCATGTCGATCCAGGACGTGACCCAGAAGGTCCTCGATCAGGACATCCGCGATCTGTCGGTGAGAGATCTGCGCGGCGAGGTCGCGGTCGGCAGCCCGGAAATCCTGCGCGCGCAGAAACGCGCGCGAGTTCCGCACTCTGGGCGCCGATGCGGTGCCGGTTGCATCGCGCGAGTTCAGCCGCACGGAACATCTCCTGGTACGCTTCCGGGCCTATGGTGCCGGCGGCACACCGCCGACAGTTGCGGCCAAAATATTGGTGCGTTCGGGGGCGGTGGTCCGGGAACTGACGGTGACACCGGCCGACGGCCCCGCTGCCCCGAACGTGATCGACCTGCCACTCGCGTGGCTGGCCCAGGGCGAGTACATGCTGCAGGTGTCAGCCACGGACGGAAAGAAGGAAGCGAAGGATCGCGTCACTTTTCGCGTGACGCCGTGAATCATGTCTGACGATTGGCGACTGGCGACTATGCGTACATCCCGCGCATCCGAGTCACCACCGCGACGCGGTTGATCGCGACGATGTAGGCGGCGGTGCGCATGTCGACGTTGAACTTGAGCGCCGTCTGCAGCACCGCGTTGAAGGCTTCGCACATCTTCGCTTCGAGCCGCTCGTTCACTTCCTTCTCGGTCCAGAAATAGCCGTAGCGATCCTGCACCCATTCGAAATACGAGGTGGTGACGCCCGAGCTGTTCGCCAGGATGTCGGGCACGACGAAGACGCCGCGCTGGTGCAGGTGCTGGTGCGCGTCGGGCGTGGTCGGTCCGTTGGCGCCCTCGATCACGACCTTGGCGCGGATGCTCGGCGCGTTGTCCATGGTGATCTGATTTTCGAGCGCCGCGGGAATCAGCACGTCCACGTCGAGCTTGAACAGCTGCTCGTTGTTGATCGGTGCGCCACCAGGAAAGCCGTCGACCGTCTTCCCTTTCTGCGCGTATTCGACCAGCTTGGGAATGTCGAGTCCCTTCTCGTTGTAGACGCCGCCCTTCCAGTCGGCGACTGCCACGATCTTCGCCCCGACCTCTGAGGCGAGCAGCTCCGCCGAGATCGAACCGACATTGCCGAAGCCCTGGATCGCGATGGTGGCGCCTTTGATGTCGAAGCCGATGTGTTTTGCCGACTCGCGCGTCGCGATCATCACGCCGCGTCCGGTCGCTTCGCGCCGACCGAGCGAGCCGCCCATTTCGACCGGCTTGCCGGTGACGACTGACGTCGTGGTGTGGCCGACGTGCATCGAGTAGGTGTCCATCACCCACGCCATGATCTGCGCATCGGTGTTGACGTCCGGCGCAGGCACGTCCTTTTCGGGGCCGATCGCGTCGATGATTTCAGCGATGTAGCGGCGGGTCAGCGCCTCGATCTCGCGCCGCGACATCTTCGTCGGGTCGCAGATCACGCCGCCCTTGCCGCCGCCGAACGGGATGTGCGCCACCGCGCACTTCCAGGTCATCCACGCGGCCAGCGCCGTCACTTCGTCGAGCGTGACGCCGGGATGGTAGCGGATGCCGCCCTTGGCCGGCCCGAGCGTGATGTTGTACTGAACGCGGTAGCCGGTGAAGACCTCGATCTCGCCGTTGTCCATCTGGATCGGACACGACACGGTGATCTGCCGCTTGGGGTGGGTGAGGATTTTCCAGATGCCTGGCTCGAGGTTGAGGATGCGGGCGGCGCCGTCGAACTCCTGCAGCATCGCCGAGAAAATCGATCCGTGGGTGACCGCCATCAGGCTCCTCGTCAGGAAACCGCGAGCGTAACGTGCGCCGCTTCGAGTAGTCAAGGCGACGCAGCCGCCGGCAGGTATAATGACGGCAGCGATGAAGACCGCCGCCGACGAGCGCGCTTCGGAGTTCACGACCATCTCCGGCCGGCCGATCGAGCGGCTGTATACGCCGGCCGACGTCAGCGCCATCGACTACCGGCGCGACCTCAACGATCCGGGCCAGTTTCCTTATACGCGCGGCATTCACGCCAGCGGCTACCGCGGCAAGCTCTGGACGATGCGGCAGTTCGCCGGGTTCGGGACGCCGGAGGAGACCAACGAGCGCTACAAGACGCTGCTTGCGCGCCGGCGGCACCGGCCTGAGCGTCGCCTTCGATCTGCCGACGCTGATGGGCCGCGACCCCGATCACGAGCTGTCGCTCGGCGAAGTGGGGAAGTGCGGCGTCAACGTGACGTCGCTCGCCGACATGGAAACGCTGTTCGACGGCATCGCGCTCGGCGACATCACCACGTCGATGACGATCAACTCGCCGGCCGCGATGATCTTCGCGATGTATCTGGTGGTCGCCGAGCGGCAGGGCGCCGACTGGAAGAAGATCTCCGGCACGATCCAGAACGACATCCTCAAGGAATTCATCGCGCAGAAGGAATACATCTTCCCGCCGCGGCCGTCGATGCGGCTCGTCACCGACGTCTTCGCGTTCTGCACCGACCGAGGTGCCGAAGTGGAACACGATCTCGGTCAGCGGCTATCACATCCGCGAAGCGGGCGCGACCGCGCTGCAGGAGCTGGCGTTCACGCTGCGCGATGGCCTCGAGTACGTGCAGTGGGGCGTCGACGCCGGTCTCGACGTCGACGCGTTCGTGCCGCAGATGTCGTTCTTCTTCAACGCGCACAGCGACTTCTTCGAGGAGATCGCCAAGTACCGCGCCGCGCGGCGCATCTGGGCGCGGGTCGATGCGCGACCGGTTCGGCGCGAGGAACGAGCGCTCGTGGAAGCTGCGCTTCCACAGCCAGACCGCCGGCGTGTCGCTGACCGCGCAGCAGCCCTACAACAACGTCGTCCGCACCGCGCTGCAGGCGCTGTCGGCGGTGCTCGGCGGCACCAACTCGCTGCACACCAACTCGCTCGACGAGGCGCTGGCGCTGCCGACCGCCGAAGCCGCGACGCTGGCGCTGCGCACGCAGCAGATCATCGCCCACGAGAGCGGCGTCGCCAACGTCGTCGATCCGCTGGGCGGCTCGTACTTCGTCGAGAAGCTGACCCGGGACATGGAAGACGGCGCGATGGCCTACTTCGAGACCATCGATCGGATGGGCGGCATGGTCGAAGCGATCGAGCGCGGCTTTCCGCAGACCGAGATCGCCGAGAGCTCGTACCGCTTCCAGCAGGCCT
Source organism: uncultured Acidobacteriota bacterium (assembly GCA_963711765.1). Taxonomy (GTDB): domain Bacteria; phylum Acidobacteriota; class Vicinamibacteria; order Vicinamibacterales; family CAVVIG01; genus CAVQFC01. Next base: position 723,804 of record CAVQFC010000004.1, read on the forward strand.
TCGAGCGCAAGGAGAAGGTCATCGTCGGCGTCAACGCCTTCGTCCAGGAGGACGAAGCCGCCGATCGAAATCCTCTACATCGACGAGTCGGCGGGCGAGAAACAGCTCGCGAAGCTCGCCGCGCTGCGGCGGAGCCGCGATCAGGCGGCGGTGACGCGGACGCTGGCGGCGCTCGGCGCCGCGGCCGGCACCAGGGAAAACCTGATGCCGCGGATTCTCGAGGCGGTCCGCGCCTACGCGACCGTCGGCGAGATGTGCGACGTCCTCGGCGGGTCTGGGGCGAATACGAAGAAGTGCCGATCATCTAGATGCAGGGACAACGTGGAAACTCGAGTCGTCATCGCCAAGCCGGGTCTGGACGGCCACGACCGCGGCGCCAAGGTCATCGCGCGGGCGCTCCGCGACGCCGGGATGGAGGTCATCTACACCGGCCTGCGCCAGACGCCCGAGATGATCGCCTCGGCCGCCCTGCAGGAGGACGCCGACGTCATCGGCCTGTCGATTCTCTCGGGGGCCCATAATCACATCGCCCCGCGGCTGATGGACCTGCTCAAGGCCAAGGGGCTGGACGATGTGCTGGTGGTGATTGGCGGGATCATCCCGGACCTGGACATCCCGGCCCTCCACCAGCTCGGGATCAAGGGCATCTTCCTGCCCGGCACCCCGATGCAGGACATCATCGATTTCATCAACACCAACGCCCGGGCCAGGGTTTAAGCTGACCCTGTCAGCCGTGTGCAGATGGCCATCCGATTGGCCGATAAGCGATCCGTGCCCCATACCCTACTTCTGGCCGACGACAGCGTCACCATCCAGCGCGTCATCGAGCTGACGTTCGCCGACGAAGACATCCAGGTCGTCGCCGTCAGCGACGGCGACCAGGCAATCGAGCGTCTCGAGGCCACGACGCCCGACATCGTGCTGGCCGACATCGGCATGCCGGGACGCAATGGCTACGAAGTCGCGCAGTTCATGCGCCGGACCCCGCGGCTGGCCCACATTCCCGTCGTCCTGCTGACTGGCGCCTTCGAACCGGTCGATCAGGAGCGCGCGGCCGCAGGCCGGTTGCGATGGCGATGCTGGCGAAGCCGTTCGAGCCGCAGATGGTGATTGGCCGTGTCCGCGAGCTGCTGGCGAGGCCGCGAGCGGCCGCTGAGCGGTTCCCCGTCCGCCGCCGCCGTACCGCCTGAAGCGACCACGCCGGCAGCGGAGAGCGGGCCGCAGACGTTCGAAGCGTCCGGACCCGGAGGCGGCGAATTGAACGCGTATTTCGATCGTCTCGATGCGGCGTTCGCGCACCTCGAGAGCGCCCATCCGGCGGCGACGCTGGCTCAGGCCGCCGGCGCACCGGAACAATGGGACCTCGATGCGCTCGATGCGCTTCCGCCACCCGCCGCGCCGCCACGAGTGGCGGAAGGACCAGGGCTCGACCCGCTGACGCCGATTTCGCGCTACGAGGCTCCGCCGCCGGTGGCGGTCACCGAACCGATCGCGCCGCCGGCGGTAGCGCCGTCTTCACCCGAGGCGCGCGCGCGATCGCTGCCGCCCAAGCCCGCGGCGCTGCCGTCGCTGGCGGACGCGTTCGCCGCGCTGCTCGCGTCCGAACAGGGCGGTCCGCTTTCCGACGTTGCGCTCACATGGCCGGCCACGCCGGCCGCTCCAACTCCGCCCGTGCCCGCGCCACCCGCACCGGTGGAAATCACCGAGGAACTCGTCGAAGCGGTCACCCGGCGTGTGCTCGATCGGCTATCCGATCAGGTGGTCCGCGAAACCGTTTCGGACATCGTCTCGAAGGTCGCCGAGCGATTGATCTCCGAAGAGATCGCCCGGATCAAGGACGCGATAGAGTAGCTGGCAATTGGGTAATTGGGTAATTGGGTAATCGGGCAATCAATTGCCCAATTTCCCAATCACTCAATTTCCCGATTCGCAATCCGTAATACGATCAGAGGATGTCTCAGTCGTCGTCGCCGCTCACCAGCCTGGACCCGGCTCGTCTTCGGCTGCCCGAGAAGCCGGCCCTCGAAGGGCTCGAAGCCAAGTGGGTGCCGCATTGGGAATCGACTGCGGTCTTCCGCTTCGATCGCACGCGCTCCCGCGCTGACGTCTTTTCCATCGACACGCCGCCGCCGACCGTCAGCGGTTCGCTGCACGTCGGTCACGTCTTCTCCTACACGCACACCGACGTCGTCGCGCGCTTCCAGCGCATGCGCGGCAAGGCGGTGTTCTATCCGATGGGGTGGGACGACAACGGCCTGCCGACCGAGCGCCGCGTGCAGAACTACTACGGCGTGCGCTGCGATCCGTCGCTGCCGTACGTGCCAGGCTTCGCGCCGCCGGCGCAGCCGCCGAAGCCGCCGCTGTCGGTGTCGCGGCCGAACTTCATCGAGCTGTGCAACCGGCTGACGACCGAGGACGAGAAGGTCTTCGAGCAGCTGTGGAAGACGCTCGGGCTGTCGGTCGACTGGTCGATGACGTACGCGACCATCGGCAAGCGATCGCAGCGCGTCTCGCAGCTGGCGTTTCTCCACCTGCTGCGGCGCGGCCTGGCGTATCAGGTCGAAGCGCCGACGCTGTGGGACGTCGACTTCAAGACCGCCGTCGCGCAGGCCGAGCTCGAAGATCGCGAGATGCCGGGCGCGTACCACAAGATCACGTTCGCGCTGCCCGACGAGGTCGCCCGCGACTGGACGTCGCCCGGCCTTCAGTCGGGATCGTCGAGATCGAGACGACGCGTCCCGAGCTGATTCCTGCGTGCGTCGCGCTCGTCGCGCATCCAGACGACGCGCGCTATCAGCCGCTGTTCGGCAAGGACGTGCTGACGCCGCTCTTCGGCGTCCGCGTGCCGGTGCGCGCGCACACGCTCGCCGATCCCGACAAGGGCAGCGGCATCGCGATGATCTGCACGTTCGGCGACATCACCGACGTGACCTGGTGGCGCGAGCTGAGCCTGCCGGTGCGCGCGATCATCCAGGCCGACGGCACGCTGCGCGACGTCACCTGGGGCGCGCCGGGCTGGGAATCGGCCGACGCCCGAACGCGCGCAGCAGTCACTACGGCGAGTCTGAAAGGGCTGTCGGCCGCGAAGGCGCGCACGAAGATCGTGGAGCAGCTGCGCGAGAGCGGCGATCTCATCGGCGAACCGCGGCCGATCACGCACGCCGTGAAGTTCTTCGAGAAGGGCGATCGTCCGCTCGAGATCATCACCAGCCGGCAGTGGTTCATCAAGACGATCGAATTCCGCGAGGCGCTGCTCGCGCGCGGCCGCGAGCTGCAGCTGGCATCCGGAGTACATGGAGAACGCGCTTCGAGAACTGGGCGAACGGCCTGAACGGCGACTGGTGCGTCAGCCGCCAGCGGTTCTTCGGCGTGCCGTTCCCGGTCTGGTATCCGCTCGACGCCGCAGGGGCACGTCGACTACGACCATCCGATCGCCGCCGCGCGACGAGCAGGCTGCCGATCGATCCGTCGACCGACGTGCCCGCCGGCTATCGCGCGGATCAGCGCGGCGTGCCCGGCGGTTTCGTCGGCGATCCGGACGTGATGGACACCTGGGCGACTTCGTCGCTGTCGCCGCAGATCGTCTGCGGCTGGCCCGACGACCCCGATCTGTTCGCGCCGCACGTTCCCGATGGATCTGCGGCCGCAGGCGCACGACATCATCCGCACCTGGCTGTTCGACATCGGTGCTGCGCGCGCACCTCGAGCACGACTCGCTGCCCTGGAGGCACGCGGCGATTTCGGGCTGGGTGCTCGATCCGGATCGCAAGAAGATGTCGAAGTCGAAGGGCAACGTCGTCACGCCGCTGGCGCTGCTCGAGGAGCACGGCTCGGACGGCGTGCGCTACTGGGCGGCGAGCGGCCGGCCCGGCACCGACACCGCGTTCGATCCGGCGCAGATGAAGGTCGGCCGGCGGCTGGCGATCAAGATGCTCAACGCCTCGAAGTTCGCGCTGATGTCCGCGGAACCGCAGGGCGCCGGTCACCGCGCCGGTCGATCGGGCGATGCTGCGGAATCTGGCCGCGCTCGTCGCGGAAGTCGACGCGTGGCGTTCGAGGGCTACGACTACGCGCGCGTGCTGCAGCGCACCGAAACCTTCTTCTGGGGCTTCTGCGACGACTACCTCGAGCTCGTGAAGGGACGCCGCTACGGTGAGCAGGGCGCCGAGGGCGCCGGCTCGGCGAACGCCGCGCTGACCGCGGCGCTGTCGGTGATGCTGCGGCTGTTCGCGCCGTTTCTGCCGTTTGTGACCGAGGAGGTCTGGTCGTGGTGGCGGGACGGGTCGATTCACACCGCCGCATGGCCGACGCCGGATGAACTGCTGTCGATGCTCGCGGATCACGGCGAGGACGTCCGGCAGAGCGACGAGCGCGCCTACGTCTGGGCCACCGAAGTGATGTTCGAGGTGCGGAAGCAGCGCTCGGAAGCCAAGCAGCCGCTCAAGGTGCCGATCACCGAGCGTGACGGTCAAGGCTGACGCCGGCGCGGTCGGCGCTGATGCCGATCGTCGAGGCCGATCTGCGCGCGGCGCTTCGCGTCCTGACGTTCGCGACCACCACCGGCGAGCCGCGCGAGATTCTCGTCACCGGCTACGAGTTGCCGCCTTCGGCGGAAGTCAAGAGTTAGAAGTCAGAAGTTAGAAATCTGAATTCTGAAATCTGAATTTCCAAAGTGCAGCCGCTGGATCCTTCGTTTATCACGACATCGTCCGCCGAGCGCTCGACGAGGATGTGCGCGGCGGCGACATCACGACCGAGGCGACGGTCGATGCCGGCGCAGCCGGCCCGCGGCGTCTTCATGGTCAAAGCCGACTGCGTCATCGCCGGCCTGGAGGTCGCGTTCGAGGCGTTCCGGCAGCTCGATCCGCAGGTCCGCGATCGAGCGCATCCGCGCTGACGGTGACGCGTGTCAGCCGGGCGGCGAGGTCGCGGCGATCGCCGGTACCGCCCGGGCCCTGCTGGTCGGCGAACGCACCGCGCTCAACTTCCTGCAACGTTTGTCGGGTATCGCGACGCACGCGCGCCGGTTCGTCGACGCTGCCGGCGGGCGGATCACGATCCTCGACACCCGGAAGACGACGCCGCTGCTGCGAGCGCTCGAGAAATACGCGGTGCGGGCCGGCGGCGCGAGCAATCATCGCGTCGGCCTCTTCGACGCGATCCTGATCAAGGACAACCACATCCGTCTGGCCGGCGGCGTCGATGCCGCGATCGCGCGGACGCGCGCGCATTGCCCGGCGTTCCGATCGAGATCGAGGCCGAGACGCTGGCGCAGGTGGACGAGGCGCTGGCCGCCGGCGTCGAGACGATCCTGGTGGACAACATGTCGACCGATGACATTCGCCAGGCGGTCGCGCTGGCGAAGGGCCGGACGCGCGATCGAAATTTCCGGCGGCGTGACCCTCGAGCGGATTCCCGAGCTGGCGGCCACCGGCGCCAGATTCGTGTCGGTCGGAGCGTTGACTCACTCCGCTCCGGCGATCGATATCAGCTTTGAAATCGACGCCATCTGACCTTCCGATCGAGTTGACCGCGGCGCTCGACCGTGCCCGGCCGAGGCTCGGCGCGATCGCCTCGACGTTGGTGCTGTTCGACGAGATCGGATCGACCAACGATGAAGCTGCCGAGCGCTGCGGATCCGCGGGCGCGACGCCTGGTCGCGCCGAGGGACTGGTCGTCGTGGCCGACGATGCAGACCGCCGGACGCGGCCGACGCGGCCATACCTGGTTTTCGCCGGCCGGAGCAGGGCTTTACGTTTCGGTGGTGCTCCAGCCGTCACGAGCCCGCGCCGATCCGCTGCGAGCCACGACACTGCTGACGTTGATGGCCGGCGTCGCGCTGGCGGAAGGCATCCGCCAGGCCACTGGCTTGCGCGTCGATCTGAAGTGGCCGAACGATCTGCAGGTGAGCCGACGCAAGCTCGGCGGCATTCTCGCGGAGGCGTCGCACAACGGCGTCGATGACGCGGTGATCGTCGGCTACGGCATCAACGTGCTGGCGACGGCGTTTCCGCCGGAGCTTCGCGACCGCGCCACCGTCGCTCGAATCCGAGCTCGGTCGCGCCGTCGATCGGCATCACGTGCTGGTCGAGACGCTTGCGGCGCTGGCGCGGCGTTACGAGGATCTGCTCGACGGACGCTTCGATGCTATTCTCGACGCGTGGCGCGGCCTGGCGCCTGGCAGCGTCGGGCGCGCGCGTCACCTGGACGACACTCGAGGGCACGCGGGCGGGAATCACCGCCGGTATCGACGATCGCGGCGCGCTGCTCGTGCAGACCGGCGATCGCCTCGAGCGCATCGTCTCCGGAGAGCTCGCGTGGTCGTGACCGATCCAGCCTATTGTCGCGAGATCGAGGCCTATCTGTGCCGGAAGAACGACGGCCATCTCATGCGGGTGGTCGGGTCCGTCTTTCGATCTGGTGTCGTCGTGGGCGGAGCGGGGTGTGCCGCTCAAGATCGCGTTTCAGGGCATCGATCGCTATTTCGAGCGCTACTACAAGCAGGCCGCGCCGGCGGCGGCCGGTCAAGATCGACTTCTGCGACGCCGACGTGCTCGACGTCTTCGACGAGTGGCGGCGGGCGGTTGGCGCGATCGCGGCGGGAGCGTCGGCCGGCGAGGACGTCTCCGAGACCGGAAGCGGCGCGACCAAACATCAGTCGTCGCTGCCGGTGCACCTCGAACGCGTCGTACGGCGCCTCACGTCGGCCCGCGTCGGCGGAGCGCTCGGCGCTGACTTCGACGTGTTGATCGATCGGGTCGCCGGCGAACTGGATGCGGCACGCGCGAAGGCCGGCGGCCTGCGCGGCGAGGCCCGCCGCACGCTGTGCGACCGGCTGGCGGCGCTCGATGCGGATCTGCTGGCGCACGCTCGCGCCACCCTCGACCAGTTGACCCGGTCTGACCTCGAGCGCGAGGCGGACGAGGACCTCGCGCAGTTTCGAACGGGAATGACCGAGATGATGTTCGCCGCTGCACGAACCGCGGCAATCGACCGTCTCGTTCGGGCGCGGTTCAACCTGCCCATCGTCACGTTCGAGGCGTGATACAACGCCATCAACGTTTTACTCATGCTGACCGCCGGTGACACGCTCTCTCTGACGATCGACAAGCCGGCGGCTGGCGGGCGCATGATCGCGCGCGTCAACGGCCAGATCGTCCTGGTTTCTGGTGCGATTCCCGGCGAGCGCCTGGTGGTGCGGGTGGAGCGCGTCGGCAAGGGCGTCGCCTATGCCGGACCGGTCGAAATCGAGGAGGCGTCGGCGGATCGGCGAACACCGGTCGGCGATCCGCTCTGCGGCGGCTGCCTGTACAACCACATCGCGTACCCACGCCAGCTCGAGATCAAGCGTGACGTGATCGCGGATGCGTTCAGGCGCATTGGTCGGCTGACTCTCCCGGCAACGGTCGGCCTCACGGGCTCGCCGCAGGAGGGCTACCGCATGCGCGCCCGCCTGCATGTCCGTGAACATCGCTTCGGCTTTTTCCGTGAGGGCAGCCACCAAGTCTGCGATGCGCAGGCTGACCCGGCAACTGTTGCCGGACACCTGCGATGCCCTGGACCGCGCGGCGACGGCACTGAAGGAATCCCCCGTCGAGGGCGTGCGCGAGATCGAGATCGCCGAGAACCTGGACGCGTCGCACCGGGTTATCGCGCTCGATGCGACCACGCCTCTTGGCGCCGACGCGATGGCGCGGCTGGGCGACGTGTCCGGCTTCACCGGCGTCGTGACCGCGTTCGGCGGACGTGGCGATCCGCACGTCAGCGACCGGTTGTCGTTGAGGTCCGGCGCGTCGGTGGTGCTGCGCCGCCACGTCCACGCGTTCTTCCAGGGCAATCGTCACCTGCTCGTGTCGCTGGTGCAGCACGTCGTCGAGCGGACCGTGCCGGGTCACGAAGTCATCGATTTGTACGCGGGTGTCGGGTTGTTCTCGGTGGCGGTCGCGGCGACGTACGGCGTGCGCGTGACGGCGGTGGAGGGCGATCGCCACGCCGCCGCCGATCTCGCCGCCAATATTCAGGCGGCCGGTGCGTCCGCGGTCGCTGTCCACCAGTCGGTGGAGCAGTTCGTGGCGCAGGCCAGGCCGTCGGCGGACCTGTCGTCGGGGACGGTGATTGTCGATCCGCCGCGGACCGGCATGTCGCGCGAGGCGATCGATGGACTGCTACGCCTGCGCGCGGCGCGCGTGACCTACGTGTCGTGCGACGTGGCCACGCTCGCCCGCGACGCGAGGCGCCTGGTCGACGCCGGCTACGTGATCGACAGAGTCGACGGCTTCGATCTCTTTCCGAACACACCCCACGTGGAGACAGTGGTGGGGTTCATGAGGAACTGACGAAGCTCGAGATTTGTGGACTTGAGGATCTTAGGATCTAAGGATTTGTCTAAGGAACTGCTGTCACGCAGTGACTACGCTTGGCTGCTCGGTGCGGCGCAATCGCAGCGTCGAATCGGCGCTGAAGATTGACAGACAAATCCTCAGCTCCTTAGATCTTCAATTCCTAAGATCTCACGCCGTCACGTTCGTGTAGCGGCGTCGAGAAACCCTTCGAAGATGGCGCGGAACTCGCCGGTGCGGAAGAAATTTTCGGGGTGCCATTGGACGCCGAGGCAGAATGGCGCCGCGGGATCTTCGATCGCCTCGATGACGCCGTCCGGCGCCGTTGCCGTCACCTTCAGTCCCAGCGCGATCTGTTTGACCGCCTGATGGTGCCGGCTGTTCACCTCGCAGCCATCGTCCACGATTCGATCGCGCATCAGCCTCGACAGCAGGGAGTCTTTCTCGATCCAGATCTCGTGCGCCAGCTCGTAGGGCTCGTGTGCCGGCACGTCCAGGCTGTGCGGGCTCGCGCCAGGAAGCTGCGATGGGATGTCTTGATACAGGCTGCCGCCAGCGGCCACGTTCAGCACCTGAATCCCGCGGCAGATGGCGAGGATCGGAATCTGCCTGCGGCGCGCCTCGAGAATGAGCGCGATCTCGAACTCGTCCCGTCCCGACTCGGCCGGGACGGCGGTGGCGTGCGGCGTCTCGTGATACCGCGCCGGCTCGACGTCGCCGCCGCCGGTCAACATCAGCCCGTCGATTCCGTCCAGTGCGCCTGCCGCGGCGGTTGTCGAATCGAGGATTCGGACATCGCCGCCGACGTGGAGAATCGATTGCCGGTAGTCCTCGAGGCTCCGGCACTTCGTGATTCCGATGACGCTCATATGGCTGTCCGCCTCACATCCGGCTGGGTATCTCGATGCCCATCAGGTCCAGTGTACGCGTTAACTGTGTACGCACGTACGCGACGCCCGCGGCCCGCCATCGCTTCCGGTCTGCCTGCTCCTCGTTGAGGATCGGATAGCGATGGTAAAAGGCGTTGAAGGTCTGCGCCAGGCCAAACGCGTACTTGGCGAGCACTGAAAATTCCAGCGAACGAACCACCTGGTCGGCGACATCGTCCAGCCGGGATGCCTCGAGCACGACCGCCCAGAGATCGTGGCCGACGTCGTCGCTGACGTCGGTCAGTTCCCTCGCGGTGATCGAGTCCAGGTCTCGCGCGATGTCGGCCTCGGATAGCCCCTCGCGCTCGTGCAGCTTGTGCAGGATGTTTCCGGCGCGAACCGCGGCGTACTGCAGGTAGGGACCGGTCTCGCCCTCGAAACTGATCGCCTCTTCGATGTCGAAGACGATGAGCTTGCCGCGCGAGAACTTGAGCATGAAATAGCGGATCGCGGCGACCGCGATCTGGCCGCCGACGCGGCGGCAGTCGTCGCTCGAAAACCCGGCGTTGCGCTTCGCGACTTCCGCCGTGGCCTTGTCGGTGAGGAGATCGAGCAGGTCGTCAATCTTGACCCCGAGCCCCTTCCGGCCCGACACCTCGACGAACGGCTTGGTCGAGGCCTCGCTGCGCGACTCGTAGCCGAGTTCGCGTGCGGTCGCATGCGACAGCGCCACCATCTCGTAGGAGAAATGCACCGAGTTCTCGGCTTCGCGGGGATGCCCGAGCGTGCGCAGCGCCTGGCTGAGCAGCGCCTGCAGGTACATCTGCCGCGAGTCGATGACGTTGAAGATTCTCTGCGCGTGTCCAAACGGGGGCGCGCCCGGATCGCCTGCGCCCGATGTGGTGGACCACAACGGCCTGCCGCCCGCCTGCGCATCGCGCGCCCGGTAGCGGAAGTCGAGTCCGAGCAGGCCGAACTTCCAGAACTGGTTGGCGATGTCCTTGCCGACGTAGGTGACCACGCCGTTCGAGCGGACGATCACTTTCTCGCGCGCTTCCTCGGCCTCGCCGTCGCCCTCGCCTGAAACAGACTCGTTGGCTTCCGCAGACGGCCCCTCGCCGGCTCCGCCGGTTTCGTCGATCCGCATCACCCAGCAGCCGGCCAGTTTGCCCTCGGTCTGCAGGAACATCGAGCCCTGGTCCTTCAGGATCTCGAACGTACGGGCCCAGAACTGCAGCCGGATGATGTCGCCTTCGTACGTGAGCAGGTCGTAGCCGATATTCAGCCGCGCCATCGTTCGAAGATGCGCGGCGACGATGCGCTCGACGATGAGCGTGCCCATGGCGGCGGTTTCGTTCCCGCCGTGTTCGAGATCGTGAGAGACCGCGGCCCGCGCCGCAAGATGCGACGTGTCCTGGTCGTACCACTCGGTCACCCGCGAGTACAGGTCCCAACAGTAGTAATCGAACCGCGTCGTGTCGGCGATCTTCACGATCTCGTCGAGCGTGCGACGCTCGATCTCGCGGAAGCCGACGATGACGTCCGCGACCTGAACGCCGGTGTCGTCGATGTAGTTCTGTACTTCGACCGGAGTCCCCCTGAACCGCAGCACTCGCGCGAGTGTGTCGCCAAGCGCGGCGTTACGCAGGTGTCCAATGTGGGCGGCCTTGTTCGGGTTGATCGCGGTGTGCTCGACGATCGTCCTCTCGCTGGCGACGGCAACCGGCGCAATCTGCTGACGCAGGCGCGGTACGAAGAAGGCCGCGCGATCGAGAAACAGATTCAGATAACCATTGGGTGCGGCTTCGATGCGAGCCACTCCCGGCAGCGTCCCGACGGCCTGGGCCAGGTCTTGCGCGATCGCTCGGGGCGCCTTGCGCAGCGCTCGCGCCAGTTGAAACGCCACCGGCACGGCGAAATCGCCCATGCACCCGGCTCGGCGGAATTTCCACGGCGAACGGCGGGACGTCGGCGATCCCGAAATGCTGCCGGATGGTCGCGGCAATGGCGTCGTGGATTTGCTGCTCGAGACTCAAAATCATGTGCGGGTTGGGTGGCGGGCATCGGGAGCCCGCGCTAAGCTCGTGATAGATTACGGTTTGTGACTCTGCAGTGTCTCGAGGTCGGCGAACTCGCCCGGCGTGTTCACGTTGGCCAGCAGGCGATCACAATCGCCGAACCGCTCGATTTCCTCAGGCGTCACGCGGCGAACGCACACATCCGCCAGCAGGTCGGTCATCTTCAACCGGCGCTCTGCCAGCCGCACCGTGACCGCCGTCAGACAGTTGCGCGAATAGACGGCGCACAACGGATGATAGCCGCGTTCGGTGTGGGGAATGACGATGTCGGACGTGTGCGCGAGGGACAGCAGATAGGCGATGAACGGTGCCGTGACGAACGGCATGTCGCAGGCGAGGAGAGCGACGCTGCCGCCTTGCATGGCGGTGAGGGCCGCGTGCAGGCCGCCGAGCGGTCCGCAGCCCGGCACCAGATCGTCGATGTGTCGGGGCAGCGGATGCACCGCCGGATGCGCCGCCGCGCCGCCGACGAGCAGCACCTCGTCGACGACCGACGCCAGTTCCGTCACCTGTCGATCGAGAATCGTCCGGCCGTCCACGACCAGCGCGCTCTTGTCGCGGCCGTCAAAACGGCGGGCCGTTCCGCCCGTGAGGATCGCAGCGCTCTGCTTCATGGCGTGGAGTCATCTTAACCGACATGCGAGCAGCCGGCATCGGACGCGTCCTCGTCGCCAGCCTGCATCAGGGCATCGCAGACATTCTGCCGACCCGTCTCGGCTTCTACGAAAACTGGCTCAACGCCGAAGGGCTGCGCGAGGGGACGATTGGCCTCGCACCGCTCTACGCCGTCCTGAGCTTTCTGCGTCAGGAAGGCGATGCCTATCACCTGATCACGACCCGGGCCGGGGAATACGCCGCCGAGTGGACGGTGGCGTCGATGTCGCCGTTCCAGCGCTCGCTCGTCAAGGCATTGCCGGTCTGGCTGCGGACCCGCGTGCTGCTCCGGCTCTCGAAGGGGCTCGTGCACAGCAGCTACCGCGGCAGCCGCGCGGTCTGGCGGCTGCGCAAGGGCACCGCCACCGTGGATATCCGCGCCTCGGTGTTCTGCACCGTTCGCGATCCGGTCGCCTATCCTCTGTGCGGGTTCTATGCAGCGGCGTTCACCAAGCTGCTGCTGGCTTTCGGCGTCGGCGCGCGCGCCAACGTCGCCACCTGCCGCGGGACCGGCGAGCGGACGTGCGAGCTGAAAGTCGCGATCATGAGCGACGCGCCGCTGGAGACGCTGGAGGTCGCGTGACGCGCTGGGTGCTGGCGTTCGCGATCCTGCTCGGCGCGTCTGCCGCCGCCGCGCAACCGCCGCCGCGGATCCTGGTGGTGCCGTTCGACAACGTCAAACGCGAAGGACGGATCTTCTGGCTCGGCGAAGCCGCCGCCGTGCTGCTCACCGACGATCTCACCGGACTCGACGCCAACGCCATCGGACGGCCGGAACGGCAGGCGGCGTTCGACCACCTGCAGGTCCCTCCGGCCGCGGCGCTGACGGATGCCACGGTGATCCGCATCGGGCAGTTGGTCGGCGCCGGGCAGGTGGTGATCGGCGCCCTGCAGATGGAGGGCGACGATCTGGTGGTCCGCGCCCGCGCGATCGCGCTCGACACCGGGCGTGTGATCGCCGACGTCACCGAACGCGGAACGCTGCCGCAACTGTTCGCAACCTTCGAGCGGATCGCGCGCCGCATCGCGCGGCCTTCGACCCGATCCACCGAAGAGATCGAACGCCAGCATCCGCCACTGCCGGCCTTCGAGGATTTCATCAAGGGCCTGCTGGCGGATACGCCGGACACCGCCATCACCTACCTGAACTCCGCGCTCAAGCGACAGCCGACCTTCGATCGCGCGCGCCTGGCGCTCTGGGACGTGTACGCCGAGCAGGGGAATCACGAGGACGCACTTGCGGCGGTCGCCTCGGTGCCGCCCGATTCCGTATCGGCACCGCGCGCGACCTTTCTCGCCGGGCTGTCACAGCTGGACCTGGAGAAGTACGACGAGGCGTTCAAGTCGTTCAAGACGCTCGCTGACGCCCGGTCCGATGCGGCAGTCCTGAACAATCTGGGCGTGGTCCAACTGCGCCGCGGCGGAACGGCGGCGACCGGATTGCCGACCTACTACTTCACGAAGGCCCACGAACTCGACACGGACGATCCGGACTATCTCTTCAACCTGGGCTACGCCTACTGGCAGGCGCGCGATGCGTCAGCCGCCACCTACTGGCTGCGCGAAGCGCTGCGCCGCAACCCCGCCGACGCTGATGCGCATGTGGTGCTGGCCGCCTCGCTGGCGTCAGCCGGCAGCAGCGTCGAGGCCGCGCGCGAACGCGAACTGGCGCGCCGATTGTCGTCCACCTACGAACCGACCAAGCGGCCGGGTGGCGATCAGGTGCCGAAGGATCTCGAACGGATCAAGGACGATGTCGAGCTGCCGCGCGTGGCGCGCGTGAGCGAGCGGCTCGCCGAGACCGGTCAGCGCGATCAGGCCGAGCTTGCCGCCTTCTACCTCGATCGGGCCCGGCGCCTGTTCCAGCAGGAGAACGATCGGGAGGCGGCCATCGAATTGAACCACGCCCTCTATCTCTCGCCCTACCTCGCGGAGGCGCAGCTGCTGCTTGGCCGGATCTATCTGCGGACCGGACGCGAGCACGACGCCATCGACACGCTGAAGATTTCTTTGTGGAGCGCCGAAACCGCCGAGGGTCACGCGGTGCTCGGCGAGGCGTACCGTCAGGCCAAGGACCTCGACGCGGCCCGCGCCGAAGCCGACCGTGCGTTGACGCTCGACCCGACGTCTGCGGAGGCCCGGCTGTTGATCAGCAAGCTTGAGGGCCGCTAACGTGCTAAAATCACGCTAGTTGTGGCTCACGCGGTCCAGGACGACAGCTTTCGCGAAATTCAGCTGAACGGCAAACAGCTGGTTTTTCTGTTCATGGCCGCCACGGTCGTGTCCGTGGTGATTTTTCTGTGCGGCGTGCTGGTGGGGCGCGGCGTACGGGCAGAACGCAGCATCGGGACCGAGGCAGGCGCGTCATCACCGGCTGACACCGCGCCGACACCGGCGCCGGGTTCCGCGCCGGTAACCGCAATCGCTGACTCGGATCCGACCAAAGCGGCGCCGCCGTCTCCAGCAGCCGAAGGCGACTCCTTCGCCTATACCAAGCTCGGGGACAAGAATCCGTCCGTTGGCAAATTGAAGCCCGAACACGACAAGCCGGCCGCGAATGCCGCGCCGGTCGTCGAGAAGCCGGTCACCGTTGCCGCGACGAAAACCACCGCTCCAGCGGCTGCCGCGCCGCCGGCTCCCGCTCCTGCGGTCCCGTCGAAGGACGCCGCGAAGGAAGCGACGCACACCGATCTCGCGCCGGAACCGACGCAGAGCGGCTTTGCCGTCCAGATCGCCGCCCTGAACGTTCGCACCGAAGCGGAGGCCATCGCCAAGCGCCTCAATTCGAAGGGCTACAACGCCTACGTCCTGTCGCCCGCCAACGGCACTCCGTCGGTCTATCGCGTCCGCGTCGGCAAGTTCGGCACCCGGCGCGAAGCCGAGTCGATCGCCGAGCGGCTGCAAAAAGAAGAGCAGTTCAAGCCCTGGGTTACGCGCTAGCCGCCGCCTCGGGCGTCCTCCTCGCCCTCAGCTTTCCAAAATTCGGACATCCCGCTTTCGCCTGGGTCGCACTGGCGCCGCTGCTCGTCGCGCTCAAAGGCGCGACGCTGCGTCGGGCGTTTTTCCTCGGCCTGCTCGCCGGCGTCATCTACTTCACGGGGACGCTGTACTGGATCACCCGCGTGATGGCGCTCTACGGCGGCCTGGCGATTCCGGTCGCGATGCTCGTCAACGCCACGCTGATCGCGTATCTGGCGCTGTTCCCCGCGGTGTTCGCATTGATCGTCGCGGCGCCTCGCGGTGACCTACGGCCGGCGCGCGTTCCTCGCCGTGCCGTTCGTCTGGGCCGCCACCGAACTCGGTCGCACCTACATCATCAGCGGATTTCCGTGGGTGCTGCTCGGGTACAGTCAGGCGACGGTCCTGCCGATCGCGCAGTTCGCCAGCCTGTTCGGCGTCTACGGCGTGTCGATGCTGGTGACCACGACGAGCGCGGCGCTGGCGGCGTTCGCCACCGCCGCGAGCGCCACCGGCGGCTACACGCGGGCGCGCCCGCTGGTGCTGACCATCGTCCTCGTGGTCGGCGTCGCCGCGTGGGGCAGCGAGCGCCTCGTGATCAATACGCTCGCTGCGGGCGGCGAGACCATTCGCGTCGGCATGGTGCAGGGCAACGTCGACCAGGGCGAGAAGATGGGCCTGCAGCGATCGACCGCGATCTTCCAGGATTACATCGACAAGACCCGGCAGGCGATCGCGCAGGGCGCCGCGTTCGTGCTCTGGCCCGAATCGTCCACGCCGTTCATCTTCGAAGAGGATCACGCGGCCGCCGATCGGGTGCGGGCGGTGGCGCGCGAGTCGCACGCGGCCATCCTGGTCGGCAGCGATCAGGTCGAGCGCGGGCAACCCGATCAAGTGGTTCAACTCGGCGTTCCTGGTCGGACCTGACGGTGTCGTCGCGCGGCGTGTATCGCAAGATTCATCTGGTGCCGTTCGGCGAGTACGTGCCGCTCGAGAAGCTGCTGTTTTTCGCGGCGCCGCTGACCGAACAGGTCGGGACGTTTTCCCCGGCGAACGAGCGCCGAACTGCTGCCGGTGCGGGGGCACCCGGTCAGCATCGCGATCTGCTACGAGGTCGTCTACCCCGCGCTCGTCCGGACCTTCGTCGAGGCCGGCAGCGAACTGTTGACCACGATCACCAACGACGCCTGGTTCGGCGCCGACCTCGGCGCCGTATCAGCATTTCGAACAGGCGTCGATGCGGGCGATCGAAGAAGGGCGCTATCTGGTTCGCTCCGCCAACACCGGCATCAGCGGCATCGTCGATCCCTACGGTCGCGTGCTGGCGCGGACGGCGATCAACGAGCCGGCGGTGCTGGTCGGCGACGTCCGGTTCGTCAAGGCCACGACCTTCTACGCGCGGCACGGCGACGTGCTCACGTACGGGTCGGCGCTGCTGACCGCCGCACTCCTCGTCGCCGCAAGACGACGTGTACAATGACGCCATGGCTACAGTCGACGAGTTGAAGCGACGCTACGACGATCTCAGCAAGCGCGCCGGCGACTTGCGGAGTTATCTTTGAGCAGGCCCATCCTGAAGACGAACTGACCCGCCTCGATCAGCGCGCGCTCGCTCCCGATTTCTGGAAAGACCCGGCCGAAGCCCAGAAAGTCCAGCAGCGCCGTCGGCGTCTCGAGCAGGACCGCGATCTGATCGCGTCGCTCAAGAAGCAGACCGACGACTTGTCGGTGCTGCTCGAATTCTCCGAGGCCGGCGAGCCGGTCGACGCCGAGTTCGAGCAGGGGCTCGACACGCTCGACGAGGCCGTGCAGGCCGGCGAGATCAAGAAGATGCTCGGCGGCGAGCACGATCGCAAGAACGCGATCATCACCATTCATCCCGGCGCCGGCGGCACCGAGTCGCAGGACTGGGCCGAGATGCTGCTGCGCATGTACATGCGCTGGACCGAGCGGCGCGGCTTCAAGCGCGAGATCATCGACTATCAGCCTGGCGAGGAAGCCGGGCATCAAGAGCGTCACCGTCACGGTCAGCGGCGAGTACGCCTACGGTCTGCTCGCCGCTGAAGCCGGCGTCCATCGCCTGGTGCGCATCTCGCCGTTCGACCAGGCGGCGCGCCGGCACACCTCGTTCGCCTCGCTCTACGTGTGGCCCGAGCTGCCCGAGGACGTGGACATCGTGATCGACGACAAGGACATCCGCATCGACACGTTCCGGTCGAGCGGCGCCGGCGGCCAGCACGTCAACGTCACCGACTCCGCGATCCGCATCACGCACCTGCCGACCGGCCTGGTGGTGTCGTGCCAGAACGAGCGCTCGCAGCATCGCAACAAGGACTCTGCGATGCAGGTGCTGAAGGCGCGTCTCTACGACATCAAGATCAAGGAGAACCAGGCGAAGCTGGATTCAGATCAGCGGCGTGAAGAAGGAGATCGGCTTCGGCAGCCAGATTCGCAGCTACGTGCTGCACCCGTATCAGATGGCCAAGGATCACCGCACCAAGGAGACCGGTCGGCGACGTCAACCGGGTGCTCGACGGCGACATCGACGTGTTCATCAAGGCGTACCTGATGCAGAAGGCGAACGGCACGCTCGGCCAGTCGTCCGCGGACGAAGACGATGACTGAGACGCGGCCGATCGACTTCGCTCCGAGGCTCAAGCGGCTCGGATCGGAGACGCTGGTCTACGGCCTCAGCTCAATCGTCGGACGCCTGCTCAGTTACCTGCTCCAGCCTTACTACGCGCACCAGTTCGATCCGGCCCAGAACGGCGTCCAGAGCGTCGTCTATTCGTACATCCCGATCATCTCGATTGCGTTGTATCTGGGCATGGATATCGCGTACATGCGCAATGCGGCGTCGGTGAAGGATGCGCCGCTGGTCGAACGGCAGCGGGTGTTCACGATGTCGTTCGGTGTCGTTGCGGTCGTCGGCGGCGTGCTGGCGATGCTCGCGGTGATGGCGACGCCATGGCTGGCGGCGTTGACTCGGCTCGATCCCGTGTCGTTCCGCTACATGATGGCGATCGTCTACACCGACGCGTTGCTGGCGGTGCCGTTCGCGCACTTGCGGATGTCGAATCAGTCGCTGCGTTACGCGATCCTGCGGGTCCTGTTCGTGGGGATCAGCATTGCGCTCAACATCGTGCTCGATCGGCCAGCTGCACTGGGGCGTGTCCGCGATCTTTTTCGCCAACCTCGCGGCGAACCTGTGCCTCCTCGTGATCTTCCTCGTGGACATCTCGCGGCTGGTCCGTCCTGCGTTACTGCGCGGCGGAGCATGGCGGCCGCTCTGGGCGTATGCACTTCCGGTGATGCCGGCGACGCTCGCGGTGATGCTGGTCGAGAACGGCGACCGCATCACGCTTAACTACCTGCCCGACCGGATCGCCGAGCTCGTCTACCAGATGACGGCCAAAGACGTGGTCGGCATCTACAGCTTCAACTACAAGCTCGGCGTGGCGATGCTGCTGGTCGTGCAGATGTTCCGCCTGGCGTGGGTGCCGTTCTCGCTGCAGCACGCGCGACAGCCCGGCGCGCCGGAACTCTACTCGCGCGTGCTGACGGCGCTGATGCTGGTGTGCGCCGGGGCCTTTCTCTGCATTTCGGTGCTCCTGCCGGCACTCGTCGCAGGTGCCGGCGGTGTATCACTACGTGAAGCCGGAGTACTGGCGCGGGCTGCCGATCGTGCCGGTGATCCTGCTGGGTTACGTCTTCAGCGGTATCTACGCGGTGGTTACCGCGGGCTTGTACATCGAACGGCGGACGCACGTGCTGGCGTGGATTGCCGGCGCCGGCGCGGCGCTCAACCTTGGCATCTGCATCGTCGCGGCACCGCGGTGGGGGATGGTCAGCGTCGCGTGGGCGACGCCGGCTGCCTACGCGCTGATGGCGGCGCTTGGAGCGTGGCAGGCGAATCGGGTGTTTCCGGTGCCGTTCGAGTGGCGCCGCATCGCGCATATCGCGGCGATTGCGCTGGTGCTGTTTGCGGTGGATCGCTGGGTCGCCTCGACTGGGATGGTTCCGTTATCGCCGGCCGGGCTTGCAGTGAAGTTCGGGGTGCTAGCCGCCTTGCCCGCGTTACTCGTCACCAGCGGCTTTTTCAGACACGGCGAGATGCGCGCGCTGCGCGCGATGCTGCCGCGGTTTCAGTCGTAGCCGACAATCTGGGTGCGGTCGCACGCGACGTGGTGTTAGGCTACCGACAACGGCGGCGAAAACGGGGCTCGAATGAACGACACCTTTGACCCAGCCAGCGACGTCCTTCAGACAATTCCTGACCATCGCGTTCCGTGGTCAACGATGTGGCCGTACGGGGCTGCTGGGTTCCTCTCACCGCTACTATCCAGTCTGTTTCAGTCTCGTTTTCCTCGTCATATCGCGTTCATGAGTTCGTTCTTTATTGTCTTCTTCGCGGCTAACTGGGTTTGGGAGTCGCGGTCAGGTCGTCCACATCGTCTTGTCCGAAATGTTCTTTCGACAGTTGCCGGCGCCGGGGTCGGCGGGCTGATCACCTATTTGTTGTCGTGGACATCGTGACGAAGTAGCGGCAGCTCTGTAGTGTGGAGGTCGCTGTGTGGAAGATCGCAACTGCTGCTGCCGTCGGGCCGATGATCGGATCCGTTTCTTCCGTCCGAAATGTTCTATCCAACCGCAGGGTGCTGGGAGTTCACCGTTCACATCGGCACGGGTGAATGGCGAATCGTCCGGGTCTTGAAAGCGACCGCGTGGGCTGGAATTGTCGGACGTGATCCGATCGGCTTCGGGGACTTCGTGCGCTTCGTGACTTCGTGATGCCGTGATTTGCTACGGCTGGCGGCCGAAGGTCGCAGCGCCGGCGCCAGGCTGGGTGCCGGCGATGAAGGCTTCGTGAACGGCGCCCGGCGTCTCCGCGGTGATCACGGTCCCGTTCGAGTGGTCCACCGGTAGGAACACGATGTTGCCCGGGCGCCTCGAATTCCGGCGGATCGTCCTTGTCGGTGCCGGCCGTCGATGTAGGCGCTGCATGAACTCCATCCACATCGGCAGCGCGACGAAGCGATCCCTGTTCGGCGGCGCCGAGCGACTTGCGCTTGTCGTCGTTGCCGACCCACACGCCGACGGTGATGTCCGGATCGAAGCCGACGAACCACGCGTCGGTGTTGTCGTCGACGGTGCCGGTCTTGCCGGCGAGCGGCCATTCCGACGGCCAGCTTGGCGCCGCGGACGCCGGTGCCGCGCGTGCTCAGCACGCCCTTCAGCATGTTCGTCATCACGAAGGCGGTGTCGGCGCGGATGACGTCGCTCGGCTCGCCGCGATTCTCCTCGAGCAGGTTGCCCTCGCGATCCTTCACCGTCAGCACCGAGAACGGCTTCATCCGCACGCCCTGATTCGGGAACGACGTGTAGGCGCTGGTGATCTCGATGCAGCGTCGCGTCGCCGGCGCCAAGCGCGATCGGCAGGTAGGGCGGGAAGTCCTCCTCGAAACCGAAGCGCTTGGCGTACTCCAGCACGGTCTTCGGACCGAGCGTGTCCATCATCTTGATCGCCGGGATGTTGCGCGACTCTTCGAGCGCGTAGCGCAGCGTGATCGGCCCCTGGAACTTGTGGTCGTAGTTCGTGCGGGCGTAGATCTGACCGTTGCCGGACGGGTAGGTGACCGGCGCGTCGACGATGATCGACGTCGGCGTGAAGCCGCGATCGATCGCCGTGGTGTAGACGATCGGCTTGAAGGTCGATCCGAGCTGCCGGTACGCCTGCACCGCGCGGTTGAACTTGCTGCGCGAGAAGCTCCAGCCGCCGACCATGGCCTTGATCTGGCCGGTGTGGTTGTCGATCGCCATGAGCGCCGCCTCGACCAGCGGCGTCTGCTCGAGCGTGACCGCCACGCGTCTCGTCGCCTCGTCGACCTTGGTGATCGCGACGTCGATCAGGTCGCCCGGCTTGAAGAGATCCGCGGCCGAGGTCTTGTGCGTCCACTCGAAGCCGTCGACGCGATGTCGGCGTGGTAGCGGCCGACGCGGAGCCGCGCCGCGCCCGTCTTCGGCGCCGACACGACGACCGCCGGCACGACGTCGCCGGCCACGATCGGCCGCGTCCAGCGTTCGTCCTTGAAGCCGTCGATGGTGTGGCCCTCGTCAGCACGTTCCGCTTCGGCTTCCGCCACCCGTGACGCTTGTCGTAGGCGCGCAGCCCATGCTCGATGGCGGTGTCGGCGATGCTCCTGCAGGTCGGAGTCGAGCGTCGTCGCACCGCCAGGCCGTTCTCGTAGAGCACCTTCGCGCCGTACTGGCGCTCGAGGTGCTTGCGCACTTCCTCGACGAAGAACGGCGCGATGCCGGGCGGCTGGCTCGGCTGGCCGCGGTGACGATCGGCGTCTGCTTTGCGGCGTCGGCCTGCGCCTGCGTGATGTAGTGCTCGTCGGCCATGCGCTGCAGCACGACGTTGCGGCGCGAGGTCGCGCGCTTCATGTCCACGAACGGGCTCTGGCGTTCGGGCGTCTGGAAGATGCCGGCGATGAGCGCCGCCTCCTCGAGCGTCAGCTGCTTGTTCGACTTGCGAAGTACAGGCGTGACGCGGCCTCGACGCCGTAGGCGCCGTGGCCGAGGTACATCTGATTGCAGTAGATCGTGAAGATCTCTTTCTTCGTGTACCGCTTCTCGATCTGCATCGCGAGGATCACCTCGCGGATCTTTCGCTCGAACGACTTTTCGTTGGTCAGGCCGAACTGTTCCTTGAGGTTGCGCGCCAGCTGCTGCGTCAGCGTGCTCGCGCCCTGCGCGCGCCGCCGTTCGACGACGTCGGTGATCGCGGCGACCAGGATGCGCCAGACGTTGACGCCGAAATGCCGGTCGAATTCCGCGTCCTCGGTGGCGATGATCGCCTGGCGGAGCAGCGGATTGATGTCGTCGTAGCCGACGACGACGCGCCGCTGCGTCGCGAACTCGCCGATCACCTGTCCGGTCGCGGCGTAAATGCGGGTGATGGTGCTCGGAGAGTAGTTGTCGAGCGCGGTGACCTGCGGCAGGTCGCCGGCGTACGCGAAGAGCACGCCGCTCAGGATGCCGAGCATCGCCACCACGAGGAACAGGGCGACGATGACGGCGCTGCGCGCGACCTTGACGACGACGTGTGGCATGAACGAGTACCGTATTTTAACGTGACAGCTGATTGACAATGGAAGACTCAATTTTTATAGTTGGATGCATGTCAGGCCTCGCGATCGCAGGCCGCGCAAGAGGTAACGGATGAGCAAAATCATCGGAATCGATCTCGGCACCACTAACTCCGTCGTCGCCGTCATGGAAGGCGGAGAGCCGGTGGTGATCACGAACCCGGAAGGCGGACGCCTGACGCCGTCGGTCGTGGCGTTCGCCAAAACCGGCGAGCGGCTGGTCGGCCAGGTCGCCAAGCGGCAGGCCGTCACCAACCCCGAAAACACGGTGTTCTCGATCAAGCGCTTCATGGGCCGCAAGTTCGACGAGGTCAACGAAGAGATGAAGATGGTGCCGTACCAGGTCGTGCGCGGCAGCAACGGCGACGCGCGCGTCGAGGCGCTCGGCAAGGAATATCCGCCGCCGGAAATCTCCGCGATGATTCTGCAGAAGCTGAAACAGGCGGCCGAGGAATATCTCGGCCAGCCGGTCACCAAGGCGGTGATCACCGTCCCGGCCTACTTCAACGACGCGCAGCGCCAGGCGACCAAGGACGCCGGCCAGATCGCCGGCCTCGAGGTGATGCGCATCGTCAACGAGCCGACCGCGGCGGCGCTGGCCTACGGCCTCGACAAGAAGAAGGACGAGACGATCGCCGTGTACGACTTCGGCGGCGGCACCTTCGACATCTCGATCCTCGAAGTCGGCGAGGGCGTCGTCGAAGTGAAGGCGACCAACGGCGACACGCACCTTGGCGGCGACAACCTCGATCAGCGGATCATCGACTGGATCACCACCGAGTTCAAGAAGACGGAAGGCATCGATCTCGGCAAGGACCGTATGGCGCTGCAGCGTCTGCGCGAGGCGGCGGAGAAGGCGAAGATGGAGCTCTCCACGGTGATGGAGACCGACATCAACCTGCCGTTCATCACCGCCGACGCAACCGGTCCCAAGCACCTGCAGATGAAGCTGTCGCGCGCCAAGTTCGAGCAGCTGGTCGACGACCTGCTGCAGAAGACGGTCGGCCCGACCAAGCAGGCGCTCGCCGACGCCGGCATCGACCTGTCGAAGATCGACGAGGTCGTGCTGGTCGGCGGATCGACGCGCATTCCGAAGGTCCAGCAGATCGTCAAGGATCTGTTCGGCCAGGAACCGCACAAGGGCGTCAACCCGGACGAAGTCGTCGCGATCGGCGCCGCGGTGCAGGCCGGCGTGCTCGCGGGCGACGTCAAGGACCTGCTGCTGCTCGACGTCACGCCGCTCTCGCTCGGCATCGAGACGATGGGCGGCGTGATGACGACGCTGATTCCGCGCAACACCACGATCCCGACGCGCAAGAGCGAGATTTTCTCGACCGCATCGGACAGCCAGACCAGCGTCGAGGTTCACGTGCTGCAGGGCGAGCGTTCGCTGGCGCGTGACAACCGCACGCTCGGCAAGTTCCATCTGGTCGGCCTGCCGCCGGCGCCGCGCGGCGTGCCGCAGATCGAAGTCACCTTCGACATCGACGCCAACGGCATCGTCAACGTCTCGGCCAAGGATCTCGGAACCGGCAAGGAACAGAAGATCACGATCACCTCGTCGAGCGGCCTGTCGAAGGACGAGGTCGATCGGATGATGAAGGAAGCCGAGTCGCACGCCGACGATGACAAGCGGCGCAAGGAAGAGATCGAGACGCGCAACCGTGCCGACCAGGCCGTGTACGGCGCCGAGCGTCTGCTCAAGGACACCGGCGACAAGCTGACGCCAGACGACAAGCAGGCGATCGAGGCGGCCATGGAGGCGGTGAAGACCGCGAACGCCGGCACCGACGCGGCCGCGATTCAGGCGCGCGCTCGATCAGCTGACCGCGGCCCAGCACAAGGCGGCCGAAGCGCTCTACAAGCAGCAGGCGGCCGGCGGCGCGGCGGCGGTCCGGGCGGCGGCGAGGGCGGTCCGGCGTCAGGCGATCACGCCAGCGGTGGCGGCGGCGAGAAGAAGAGCGATGTCATCGATGCCGAAGTCGTAGACGAAGGCAAGTAACCCAGACGGGAGATGGATCTCTACATCGTCCTCGGCGTGGATCGCGGCGCGACGCTGACTGACGTCAAGCGCGCCTACAAGCGGCTGGCGCGGCGCTTCCATCCGGACATCAATCCCGGTGACCGGATGGCGGCGGCGCAGTTCCGTCAGATCGCCGAGGCCTACGAGACGCTGAGCGATCCGGCCCGCCGGCAGCGCTACGACACGACCGGCCACGCGGTCGAGGGCGCGGCCGGCCAGACGTTCGGTTTCGAGGGGTTCGACTTCACGGTCAGCGTGCACGGGAACGCGGCGCCGACGTTCGGCGATCTGTTCGCCGACGTGCTGCAGCGCGCGCCAGGCGCGAGCGGACGACCGGGGCGCCGGAGCGCGGCGCCGATCTGCATCAGTCGATCACGCTCGGCTTCGACGAAGCGATGCGCGGCGGGCAGCGCGCGCTGACCGTGACGCGGCAGGAACACTGCCGCGTCTGCCGCGGGACCGGCGTCGCTGAACATCGACGAAACGCAGTGTGACGCGTGCCAGGGCGTCGGCACGGTGAAGTCGGTGCGCGGCCACATGGTGTTCTCGAAGCCGTGCCTGCCGTGCGGCGGATCGGGCCGGCAGCGTCAGGCCCGGTGTCCGGCGTGCGGCGGCCAGCAGTTCGAGATGCGGATCGAGGCGATCTCGGTCAACGTCCCGCCGGGCTCGCCGACGGCGCGCGCATCCGAGTCCCCGGAAAAGGACACGCCGGCCGTCACGGCGGCGAGACCGGCGATCTCTACATCACGGTCCAGGTCCAGCCGCATCCGCTCTTTCGCCGAGACGGCGACGACCTGCACCTGACGATGCCGGTCGCCATCCACGAGGCCGCGCTCGGCGCCAAGATCGACGTGCCCTGCGCCGGACGGGCACGCGCGGCTGCGGGTGCCGCCCGGCACGCAGTCCGGGCAGCGATTCCGAATCCGCGAGCACGGCGCGCCGTCGCCGCGCGATGGCCGCCGCGGCGATCTGGTCGTCGAAGTGCAGCTGGTGCTGCCGCCGCTGCTCGACGAGCGGTCGAAGGAGCTGTTGCGGGAGTTCGGGCGGATCAACAGCGACGATGTTCGACAGTCGCTGACTCACCACAAGGACACGAAGGGCACCGGCGCGACCTGCCATGAAGAAGCCGGGCAAAGCGTTCTTCATGATCAGCGCGGTGGCGCAGAAGTACAACATCCACCCGCAGACGCTGCGCCTGTACGAGCGCGAAGGGTTGCTGAAGCCGTCGCGCACGGACGGCAACACGCGGCTGTACTCGGAGGAAGATCTCGAGCAGCTCGAGACGATTCTGTCGCTGACCCGCGACCTCGGCGTCAACCTCGCCGGCGTCGAGATCATCCTCAACATGCGCCGCAAGATCGAGGCGATGCAGCACGAAGTCAACGAGTTCATGGAATACGTCAAGCGCGAGATGGTGCGCGGCGTCGACGACTGGGAGCAGCGGCTTTCGACCGCGCTCGTCAAGTCGTCGCCGACCGATCTCGTGCGTGCGAACTCGCCGGCCGCCGTCGATCCCAATCCCAAGACAAAAGTCAAAACATAAAACCTTCGTCGCCGATCGCGAACGCGAGCATTGGACCTGATAGAATCTGCCGATGCCCTGCCCGCTGTGCGACGATACCGGCTGGAAGCCTGTCGACGCGCAGGGCGTTCGCCGCGTCGTGCGCTGCGACTGCTGGCGCGAACAGATCGGGCAGCATCGTCTCGCCGACGCGAACATTCCGAAGCGCTATCTGCACTGCACGCTGGGCAACTTCGCCGCCTACAACGAGTCGCTCGAGCAGGCGGTGGCGAAAGCGCGGCGGGTGGCGGACTCGTTTCCGGTCACCGGACGCGGACTGCTGCTCGAAGGACAGCCGGGCGTCGGCAAGACCCATCTCGCGGTGGCGGTCTTGAAGCAGGTCATCCAGACCTGCGGCGCTCGCGGGCTGTTCTACGACACGCGCGATCTGCTGCGCGTCATCCGCAGCACCTACGATCCGTCGATTCGCACGACCGAGCTCGAAATCCTGCGGCCGGTCATGACCGCCGAGCTGCTGGTACTCGACGACCTGGGCGCCGAGAAAACGTCGGAGTGGGTCGAGGAGACGATGAACCTGATCGTCAATACCCGCTACAACGAGCGCCGGCTGACGATTTTCACGTCGAACTATCAGGACATTCCCGACGACACCGAGCCCGAACTCGCTGCTGTTCCGCATCGGCCACCGGATGCGCTCGCGCCTGCACGAGATGTGCGAGTTCGTCCAGATGGACGGCGCCGACTATCGCGAACTGCCGGTCAACGGCGGCGTCGACGATCTCATCACCCTCTGGAAGATGCGGAAGAAGACGGCCTCGCTGCCGTCGCGCACCGGCCGTCAGGCGCGCGCGCAACTGCGCGAACCGGCCGTCCGCGACGGCCGGGCCGACCTGAAATGGCCGGGCGGCAGGGCGGGAACGTTAATCGGCGAATCGCTCGATGTTAGGTCTCTACCTCCACATCCCCTTCTGCTCGGCCATCTGCAACTACTGCAACTTCAACCGCGGACTGTTCGACGCGGACCTCAAGCGGCGCTACGTCGACGCGCTGGTCGCCGAGATTGCCGCCGAGGGCGCCAGGTCCGGCACGGCGAAGGCCGACACCATTTTCTTCGGCGGCGGTACGCCGTCGCTGCTCGAGCCTGACGAGATCGCGCGCATCATCGACGCCTGTCTGGCGGCATTCGACATGTCCGGCGATCGCGAAGTGACGCTCGAGGCGAACCCCGAATCGGTGAGCGAAGCGCGCCTCACCGCGTACCGGCGCGCGGGGGTCAACCGGCTCAGCTTCGGCGTTCAGTCTTTCCGGGAGGACGAGCTGCGCCGGCTGTCGCGACTGCACTCGGCCGGCCGCGCCCGCGACGCATTCGGCGAAGGCGCGCAGCGCCGGCTTCGACAACGTCAGCCTCGACCTCATGATGTGGCTGCCCGAACAGCGCGTTGACCACTGGCTGGAGTCGGTGGACTCGGCGATCGCGCTCGAGCCGGACCACCTGTCGCTGTACATGCTCGAGGTCTACCCGAACGCGCCGCTGAAGGAAGACATGGCGCGCTCCCGCTGGTCGCAGGCGCCCGACGATGACGTGGCGTCGATGTACCTGGAGGCGATGGCGCGGCTCGAAGGCGCCGGGCTTGATCAATACGAGATCTCGAACGTCGCGCTCGCCGGTCGCCGTTCGCGCCACAACCTGAAATACTGGACCGACGGCGAATGGCTCGGCTTCGGCTGCGGCGCCCATTCGACGCGTCACGGTGTCCGCTACAAAAACGTCTCTTCCGTCACCGACTACATCGATCGCATCGGATGTGGCGCCTCGCCCGCGATCGATGTCCGACAGCTGACCAGCGAGGAGCGGCTGGGGGACGCGCTGTTCACTGGGCTGCGCCTCGTCGATGGCATCGACATGTCCGCCGTCGAGGCGCGCTACGGCGTCGACCTCTGGCAGCGGTTCGGGACAGCTCTGACCCCATTCCTCGACGCCGGCATCCTCAGGCGCGAGTCCGATCGGCTGGTCCTCACCCGGCAGGGAATGCTCGTGGCCCACGAAGTCATGACAGTGTTTGTATAGCGTAAGTACGCTAAAGTAACGGTCTTTCGCAGGAGGAGGCCCGATGCTTCGCAGGATTGGATTTGGATTGGCCGTCGGTTTGATGTCGGCGACCAGTGTGTTCGCGCAGGCGGCGCCCGCCGCCCAGGCGGCCGCGGCGCCTGCGCCACGCGTGTTCGCGTCCGGTTACGGCATGGTGCTCAACTTCATCAAGCCCGACAAGACCGCGGACTTCGAAGAGGTCGTCGGCAAGCTCAAGGAAGCGCTGCAGAAGAGCGACAAGCCTGGACGCAAGGAACAGGCGAAGTCGTGGAAGGTGTTCAAGTCGCCGGACCCCGCGGCCGGCGGCAACGTCCTCTACGTATTCGTGATCGAGGACGGCCCCAAGGACGCCGACTACACGGTGTCGACGATCCTGTCGGAGGCGTTTCCCCAGGAAGTGCAGGCGCTCTACACGAAATACGCCGCCGCGTACGCGTCGGGCCAGAATTTCGTGAACCTCGCGATGGTCTCCGACCTGGGCAAGTAGTCGGCTCAGAACGATAGATTCAATCCTGCGTAGATGCGGTGCGCTGGCGAGTACAGCGCACCGCTTCCCAGCTTGATCACCCGATAATCGACGCGGAGCTTCAGCGGCCCGATCAGCGATATCTTTGCGCCGCCGCCGGTGTTGAAGCCGACGCCGGTGTCCGAGTGCAGCCCCAGCGCCTCGTGGTAGACGCCGGCGCCGGTGGTGAAGTACGGCTGGAACCCGTAAATGGCACCAGGCGTCTGCAGCAGAACGTTGCCCATGCCCGTCTTCAGCTCGGGCGCGGCGACGGTCACGTCGGACGCGGTCGAGGCGTATTCGAACTCGAAGGCGACCACCAGGAACCCGGCGCCGATCGCCGCTCCCAGCACGGGCCGGTTCGCCGGCGTCGTGTTGGCGCCGAGAAACGCCGTGATATCCGCCCGCGCGGTCGATGCCGCCAGCAGCACGAACACGCCCGAGAGAACGAGGCGTCCAACCCGTGTCATCAAGCCTCCTGAATGCCATAATAAGGCCGCCGCTGCAGGAGTACAAGGCAGCCCCGCGACTCGATGAAACAGCATTTTTACAGCCAGCATGCAACGGCGCTTCGACGCGAGCTCAGCGACGCGCTGCCGCTCGACCTGATGCGGGCGCTACACGTGAAGAGCCCAGCCCGGCACGGCTGGGTTGCGGCGCGGCAGTTCGCCATCCTGGCGCTGACGACGTGGGCGCTGATCGCCTTTGCGCAGCCGCTCGTCTGGATTCCTCTCGTCCTGGTGCAGGGGTTCACGGTGTTCAACTTCACGGTCCTGCTGCACGAGGTCGTTCATCACACCGTCTTCCAGCATCGTCGTCCGGCCGCGGAGCGCGCGCTCGGCTGGCTCTACGCGATTCCGAGCGGCATTTCGGCGAGCCAGTTCACGCGCTGGCACCTCGATCATCACGCCGAGCTCGGCTCCGACGAGGACGATCCGAAGCGCCACCACCTGTCGCCGAAGAGAAACGCGCGCTGGTTCAAGCTGCTGTACTGCTCGCCGGCGCTGTTTCCGATTTACTTCCGGGCGGCGCGGAAGGAAAGCGCGACCTATCCCGGCGATCTCCAGCGACGGATCGCCTTCGAACGAAAGGTATCGATCGCGGCGCATCTCGCGGCCCTGGCGGCGATCTGGACGCTGTTCGGCACCGGCGCGGCGCTTCGCGCCTACATCGTGCCGGTGTTCTTCGTGTTCCCGATCGCGTTCACGCTCAACCGCCTCGGTCAGCACTACGACATCGATCCGACCGACCCGGCCAAGTGGGGCACGCTGATGCGCGGCCACTGGTTCTGGGATTTCGCGTTTCTCAATTCCAACTATCACCTCGAGCACCACTACTTCGCGGGCGTGCCGTTCTACCGCCTGCCGGCGCTGCAGCGGGCGCTGACGCCCTTCTACGATCGTCATCGGATGCGGTGGCAGAGTTATTCGGGTCTGCTGTACGGCTGGTTCGTGCAAAACCGCGCGCCGCATACGAACTGGTCGGCGCACAAGGAGGTTTGCGATGCCGTGGTCTCTGGTCCTCGCGTCGGCGCTGTCGATCTCGCCCGCACAGACTCCCCTCACCGGCCCCATTGACGTCACCACCCTCACAGTCAGCGGCCAGAAAACCGTCGTCGAACTCGATCTCGGCAAACTGAAAGGCGAGTTGCGCCAGATCGGCTGGTCGCCGGACGCCACCAAGTTGTACATCCAGACCGCCGACGGAGATCCCGGATCGGAAAAGCTGCGCCACTACATGGTGGCTGCCGACGGCGGCGCCGTCGAATCGATTCCCGCGGAACCCGATTGGGCGCAGGCCTATTGGGCAGTCAAGTCGGATCGCTCGGCGCCCGGACTGGGGTCGATCATGATCGACGTCCAGCAGAAGGCCGAGAAGATCAAGATCGGCACGGGGAGTGGGCGGCCCGACGATGTGGGGAAGGGCGGCACCGGCGTGGGCGTCAACCTCGACGCCACGACCGAGTCGCAGAAAGAGAATGTCGTCCGCCTCATGGTCTTCGACGAAGCGGTCAGTGAGTTCGTCAATCAACGACCGGTCCCGGGACTGATGTTCAGCTGGGGTCCGATCTCCAGCGCCACCATCGCCTATACGACGCTCGACGGACATCTGATACTGCTCGACCGCGAGCGCCACAAGCAGAGCGTTTCCGGCGCGAAGGACGCATTGCTGCCGGCGTGGACCACCGACGGGGCGCGGCTCGCCTGGGTGCAGAAAGCAGGACGAAAGAAGTACGTGCTGGTCTGGGCGACGGTCAGCAGAGGGTGACCGATCGCGCGTCCGCCGCGTGCTAGAGTTGAGCGTTCATGGATTTTCGTCCCACCGAAGAGCAGCAGCTGCTCCGGCGCACTGTCCGCGAGTTCGCGGAGACCGAGATTCGGCCGCACGTTCGCGAATGGGATCGGGATCAGCACTTCCCGATCGAGCTGATGCCGAAGCTGGCGGCGCTTGGCCTGCTCGGCATTCAGATGCCCGAACAGTACGGCGGCGCGGCGATGTCGGCGATCGACTACTGCATCTGCATGGAAGAGATCGCGCGCGTGGATCCGGCGGTGTCGCTGTCGGTGGCCGCACACAACGGCCTCTGTTCCTCGCACATCCTCAAGTTCGGCAGCGACGCACAAAAACAGACTTACCTGATTCCGCTCGTACGGGGCGAGAAAGTTGGCGCCTGGGGGCTGACCGAGTCCACGTCCGGAAGTGACGCCGCCGGCATGCGAACCCAGGCCACGCGCGACGCGGACGGATGGGTGCTGAACGGATCGAAGACCTTCACCACGCACGGCCGCGTCGGCGACGTCATGGTGGTGATGGCGGTGACCGATCGCGCCGCCGGTTCCAAGGGCATTTCTGCGTTCATCGTCGAAAAGGGCACGGCGGGCATGTCGCCGGGCAAGAAAGAGGACAAGCTCGGGATGCGCGCGAGCGACACCAGCGAAGTGCTGTTCGACAATTGCCGGATTCCGGCCGATCGCCTCGTCGGTGAAGAGGGGCAAGGATTCGTCAATACCATGCAGGTGCTCGACGCCGGCCGCATCGGCATTGCCGCCCTTGCCGTGGGCCTGGCCCAGGGTGCGTATGAAGCGGCGCTCAGGTACGCGCGCGAGCGCAAGGCGTTCGGAAAGACGATCGCCAGTTTTCAGGCGATTCAGTGGAAGCTCGCGGACGCCGCGACCAGGATCGAGGCGGCGCGGCTGCTCACCTACCGCGCGGCGTACCTCAGGGAGCGCGGCGGCCGGACCACCCTCGAGTCGTCGATGGCGAAGTTGTACGCGAGCGAAATCGCGGTCAAGGTCGCCGACGACTGCGTTCAGATTCACGGCGGCTACGGCTTCGTGAAGGACTATCCCGCCGAGAAATACTTCCGCGACGTCAAGCTGACGACGATTGGTGAGGGGACGAGCGAGATCCAGCGACTGGTCATCGCACGTCACCTGTTATCGCGCTCGTGACCTCGACCCTGGCTGAACGCGTGCAGGCAGGCGAGGCCCGCGCCGTCGCCCGCGCCATCTCGCTGATCGAGGACGAGGATCCGGCGAGCGCCGATCTCGTGCGCGCCATCTTTCCACGGACCGGCCACGCGTATCTGATTGGCGTCACCGGCCCGCCGGGCGCGGGCAAGAGCACGCTCGTGGACCGATTGGTGACCCAGATTAGAACGCAGAGACCGCAGAGT
This sequence comes from uncultured Acidobacteriota bacterium, assembly GCA_963711765.1. Taxonomy (GTDB): domain Bacteria; phylum Acidobacteriota; class Vicinamibacteria; order Vicinamibacterales; family CAVVIG01; genus CAVQFC01. The sequence goes on from CAVQFC010000004.1 coordinate 755,668, forward strand.
TCGCAGAGCTCAGACGCCGTAGCATCCTCTCCGGACTCTGCGAACTCTGCGTTCCCGACCGTCGGCGTGATTGCGGTCGATCCCACCAGCCCGTTCAGTGGCGGAGCAGTGCTCGGCGATCGCCTGCGCATGCAGACTCATGCGTCGGACGATGGGGTGTTCATCAGGAGCATGGCGACGCGAGGGCACCTCGGCGGCCTGTCGCGCGCGACCGGCGACGCGGCGCTCGTGCTCGACGCCTCCGGCAAGGACATCCTGATCATCGAGACCGTCGGTGTCGGCCAGGACGAGGTGGACATCATCCGCACCGCCGACGTCTCGATCGTCACGCTGGTGCCGGGAACCGGCGACGAAGTCCAGGCCCTGAAGGCCGGGATCATGGAAATCGCCGACATCTTCGTCGTCAACAAGGCGGATCGAGAAGGCGCCGACCGCCTGGTCGGGTCGGTCGAGGCCAACCTGGCGCTGCACACGTATCAGAGCGGGGAGTGGCGGCCGCCGGTGTTGAAGACGGTAGCGACGAGCGGCGCCGGCGTGGCGGAGCTCGCCGAGGCGATCGCGGCGTTTCGCGCTCACTCGCGCGGCAGCGAGGCAGCCAGACGCAAGACGCGGAGCGAGTACCGGTTGCGCGAGCTGGTCTCCAAACGATTCATGGATCATCTCGAACGGGAGGTGCTGGAACCGGGGGAACTCGGGACGATCGTGGATCGCATCGCCTTGCGAGAGGTGGACCCGTATACAGCCGCGAACGACCTCCTGCGTCGCGCCGTGTCAAGGTAGCGAAATGCCATCATCATCTCGAAGACACGAAGATCACGACGGCCACGAAATCATTCTTAGTACAAGGATCTCTTCGTGGGCTCCATGCGCTTCCTGTTTTCGTGATGACGGCAGGGGCGTCGACGCGTGAAGGCGGTCATCGATCACCTCGGCATCGCGGTCGAGGACCTCGCCGCATCGCTGGCGTTCTTTCGTGACGCGCTCGGCCTCGAGGTCGAAGCGCCAGAAGAGGTCGCGTCCCAGCGGGTGCGCGCGCATTTTCTTCCGGCCGGCGAGTCGAAGCTCGAACTGCTCGAGGCGACGTCGCCTGACTCCGCGATCGCCAGGTACATCGAGAAACGCGGCGCCGGCATGCACCACGTCGCCTTCCGCGTCGACGACATCGTCGCCGCGCTGGCGCAGTTGAAGGCGCGGGGCGTCCGGTTAATCGACGAGCACCCGCGCCAGGGAGCTGAGGGCGCACTCGTGGCGTTCATCCATCCCTCGAGCGCCCACGGTGTGCTGGTCGAGCTGAAACAGTCGGCAGTCGGCGGTCCTCAGTCCTCAGTCGCCAGTCGTCAGTCCTCGGTCCAGTCTGAAATCAGAAATCAATCTGACGTCTTAAATCAGAATTCTGAAATGTCCCGCTATGCAGTGGGCGACCTCGAGCTGATCTCGCTCTCCGACGGCTTTCTGCGCCTCGACGGCGGTTCGATGTTCGGTGTGGTGCCGAAGGCGTTGTGGGAGAAGCGGGCGCCGGCCGACGAGCGCAACCGCATCACGCTGGCGATGCGGCCGCTGATTGTCCGCGGCGCTCGCACCATGCTCATCGACGCCGGGCTCGGCGACAAGGACAGCGCCGCCTTTCACGATCTCTACGGCGTCGACCGATCGCGAAATCTCGACCACACGCTCGCCGAGGCTGGCCTGTCGGTCAACGACATCGACATCGTGCTGGCCAGCCATCTGCACTTCGACCACGCCGGCGGATTCACCGTCCGGGATGCCAATGGCGTGGTGCGTCCTCGCTTTCCGCGCGCGCAGTACATCGTGCGCCGCGGCGAATGGGAAGACGCGACGCATCCGCACGAACGGAACCGCGCGAGCTACCTGGCGGATAATTACCTGCCGCTCGCCGACGCCGGGGTGCTGCAGCTGGTGGACGATGACATGACGATCATGCCGGGCGTGCGAGTACGGCGCACCGGCGGTCACACGCATGCATCATCAGATGGTGATCATCGAGTCTGGCGGCCAGCACTGCGGCATTCGTCGCCGACATGATGCCGACCGTCGCGCACCTGTCGAGTCCCTGGATCATGGGGTTCGACCTGTACCCGATGGACACGCTGGCGGCCAAGAAGCAGTTCGTGCGCGAGGCAATCGAGAAGGAAATCCTCGTCTTCTTCGAACACGATCCGGCGATCGCTGCCGGCTACATCCGTGAGCAGAATGGCCGCGCCGTCATAGTTCCGGCGCTGGCTTAACCCGATGGACACCATGAGCAACGACATACAGATTGGCATCATCGGCGGCAGCGGCCTGTACGACATGGCCGAACTGACCGACCGCGAAGAGAAAACCGTCGCGACGCCGTTCGGCGATCCTTCCGGACCGTACGTGATCGGCACGCTGCGCGGCAAGCGGGTCGCGTTTCTGGCGCGACACGGCGTCGGCCATCGCCTCCTGCCGTCCGAGTTGAATTTCCGCGCCAACATTTACGGCATGAAGGTGCTCGGCGTCGAGCGCATCCTGTCGGCGAGCGCCGTCGGCAGCCTCAAGATGGAATACAAGCCGCTCGACATCGTCGTGCCCGATCAGTTCTTCGATCGAACGAAGGGGCGGATCAGCACGTTCTTCGGCAACGGCATCGTCGCCCACGTGGCGTTTGCGCACCCGCTGTGCGGCGATCTGTCGAAGATCGCGGCGGCGTCCGCCGAGAAGGTCGGCGCGACCGTGCACCGCGGCGGCGTGCTACGTCAATATGGAGGGCCCGCAGTTCTCGACGCTCGCCGAGTCGAAGCTCTATCGATCGTGGGGGATGGACGTCATCGGCATGACCAACCTGCAGGAAGCGAAGCTGGCGCGCGAGGCCGAGATCTGCTACGCCACGCTGGCGCTCGTCACCGATTACGACTGCTGGCATCCGGACCACGATTCGGTGACGGTCGATCTGATTATCGCGAACCTGACGCAGAACGCGGCGACCGCGCAGAAGACGATCGCCGACGCGGTCGAGACCATCTCCGGCGCGCGAAGCTGCGGATGCAAGGACGCACTGGCGACCGCCATCATCACGCAGGCGGCGCTCGTGCCTGAGCAGACGAAGAAGGACCTGGCGCCGATTATTGGAAAGTATATGAAATAGGTTCGAAAGGTTCGAAAGTTCGAAAGGTTCGACGAGTTCGCGTCAGTTTCGGGGCGTTGGGGCCTTGGCCGTCTGCTGATTTTCGGTTTCTGCACTGACGCGACCGCGATCCTGAGAAATCTTCGGAACTCTCGTGGATAATAGCGTCCGAAGCATTCCGCAATGTTCGCAGGGACGGATCGGGTGGAACGTTGAATCTGATTGCAGAATCCGCTCTCTCTCGCTGCCGGGTCAGTGGGAGTAATCGCAAACACCCGATCACGCAATTCGACAGCGAGCTGCCAGGCCACGAGGTCTTCGAAACGCCGAATTCCCACTCTGAACGTGCTGGCACAATCCGCGCCATGAACGTCCCGAACTACTCGAACCACTCGAACCTCTCGAACCCTTCGAACCCTTCGAACCCATGAAAAACCTTGTCGTCACCGGCTCCGTCGCCTACGACTACCTGATGTCGTTCCCCGGTAAGTTCACCGAACACTTCCTGCCCGAGCACATGAAGCGGGTCAGTCTGAGCTTTCTCGTTGATACGATGGACAAGCGGCGCGGCGGCTGCGCGCCCAACATCGCCTACACGCTGGCGCTGCTCGGCGACGCGGCCGCTGTTGATGGCCACTGCCGGGGAGGACTTCGGCGATTATCGACAGTGGCTCGACGCCGCCGGTGTCGATACGTCGCACGTGAAGCAGATCCCCGGCAAGTTCTGCGCGTCGTTCTTCTGCAGCACCGATACCGAAAACAACCAGATCGCGTCGTTCTACACCGGCGCCATGGCCGACGCCGGCCAGTTGTCGTTCCGCAGCGTGCCGGACTGTGGCCTCGCGATCATCGCGCCGAACGATCCCGGCGCGATGGTGCAGTACGCCGAGGAGTGCCGCACGCTCGGCATTCCGTTCATCTTCGACCCCGGGCAGCAGTGCGCGCGAATGGCCGGCGACCAGCTGCGCGACGGCGTCACCGGCGCGACAGTCGTGATCGTGAATGATTACGAGCTGGAGTTGCTGCGGCAGAAAACCGGCATGAGCGAAGCCGATATCCTGGCTGTGGCGACCACGCTTGATCGTGACGAAGGGCGAGAACGGATCGACCGTGCTGACGGCCGGCGGTTCAGTGGACGTCGCGGCGGTGCCGCCGGCGCGCATCGTCGATCCGACTGGAGTCGGCGACGCCTTTCGCGGTGGCTTGATGCGCGGGATGTCGCTCGGGCTTCCGTACGATATCTCCGCCCAGCTGGGCAGTGTCGCGGCCACCTACGCGCTCGAACACCTCGGCGGCTTGAGCCACGCCTACACGTGGGCGGAATTCAAGAAGCGCTACGAAGAGCACTTCGGCCCGCTCGAAGTGCCCGCGACCGCGTGAAGTAGTGTCAGCCTTCAGGCGGACTGAGGCGGTCCGGCTGAAGTCGGACACTACGTCGAACGGCCAATCCAATCGCTACGTCGAACGGCCAATCCATTCGCGACCCCTTGCAGGGCGGCGCTTACCAGTGCGTGTTCCAGCCGGCGCGCTGGAGTTCCCGCAACCGCTCGTCGGCGTGGTCCAGCGCGAGCTGGCGCGACGGCCACCGCCGCGTCCACAACATCGCGCCGTCGTAGAAGAACTGCACGTCGACGGCGTCGGACCCCTCGCACTCGCGCAGGCGGGCATCGAGCCAGGTGTGGTTCTTGCGGAGACGCCACACCCGCTGCACACTCATTGCTGCCGGTTCTGTCCCACCGACGTGCCCGACGCGGCCGCGCTGGCGAGCGAGGTGGCAGACGGTCCGGCCTCCTGCAGCGCGTCGAAATCGACCAGCGACAGATCGTACGCGAGCACGGCGCCGACCTCGTTGTTCTTCGCCTGCGCGAGATCGCGCTGCGCCTGAATGACGAGGAAGCTGGTCGACATGCCCGACTTCGAAGCGTTTCCGCTCCGCGTCGAGGCGCTGCTCGGCGAGTTCGCGCGCCGCTCTCGTCGTCTCGATTCGCTTGGCGTTCATCTCGATCTTGAAGCCGGCGTCGCGCAACTGCTGAATGACGTGTCGCTTCGGCGCTCTTCAGCTGTTCCTGCTGACTGCGACGTTGCCAGCTTGGCGCGGGCGCTGATCGGCCTTGACCGTGCTCTGCCCGAGCGGATACGAGACGCTGACGCCGACGCCCCAGGTCGGATAATCCTGGCTGAACAGCTGACCGAGGATGGTGGTGAAGGGCGCGACGTCGCCCGGTCCGATGATGGTGCCCGGGAAGCCCGCCGGTCCGCAGGACCTGCGTGCCGCCGAGCGCGTTCGCCGAGTAGCTCGCGTTGAGCCGGACGTCAGGCAGCGTCTGGTTGCTCGCGTGAACTGACTGGTTGATCTTCGCGTTGTCGATGTCTCTGCGCGCGCGCGCGTCAGGTCGGCGCGCTGCTGCGAGCGCCCGGGTCACGGCGGCGTCGACGTCGACGCGCACGGTGCCGATCGGCGGCGAATCGATCGGCGTCGAGCTTGACCGTCCAGTTCTCGCGGACCGACGAGTCGAAAATCAGCAGGCGCAGGAGATCCTCGGCCTGCTTGACCGCGGTCTCGCGCGATGATCAGCTGCTCCTGGTTCGACGCGACTTCCGCCTGCGCCGACACCAGGTCGAGCGGCGGCGAGGTACCGACGTCCACCTTGGCGTTGTTCACGCGCACCAGCTCGCCGGACAGGTCGAGCGCCGTCTGGCTGCGCGTCGACCGTGGCGCGGGCCGACACCAGGTTCCAGTACGGCGCTCTTCACGTTCGCGGTCGTGTGCACCAGTTCTCGCTGAGGCGCGTGTCGGCGATGTCGCGGTTGATCTTGCTGATCGCGAGCTGCTCGCGCGCGAAGTCGATCGTCCAGATCGCGGACCAGCGGCTGCGACAGCGTCAGCGACAGCCCGGACTGCACCAGCGGGTTGTAGCTGTTGAGGAAGCTGTTGCTGTCGTGTGCGACGCGCGTCCAGCCGACGTTGTAGCGACGTGCCGAACCACGGCAGCTTCTGGCCGATCGAGTCGCCGCCGGTGACGACGTCGGTTGGTGGTCGCCACCGGCGACAGCAGGCCGGACGGCGGCAGCAGCTGGTTGTTCGCGTTCAGGCTCGAGTTCAACGTCGGCTTGAAGGCGCCGGCCGCCGAGGCGACGCGCGTGTCGCTGATCTGCGGATCGATCCGGTCCGCCTTCAGGTCGAGGTTGTTGTCGAGCGCCATCTTCACCGCCTCGTCGACGGTCAAGCGCAGCGTCGCCGGCGTGTGCGGCGGCGGTCTGGGCCGAGCCGGCCGCGGCGAGCCCAGCGCCAGCAGCACGAGCAGAGCGGTCCGGCCGAGCGCGGAGCTGCGCCGCCCGGGCTGGCGCGGGGCCGCCGGTGGTCAGCGGCGACCGTCGCCTTGACGTCGCGCGGCCGCGGCCGAACATCCGCATCTTCGAGGCGTCGTCGAACAGCGAGTAGGCCACCGGCGTCACGAGCAGCGTCAGCAGCAGCGCCAGCGACTGGCCGCCGAAGATGACGAAGCCGATCGCGTGGTTGGTGCCCGAGCCGATGCCGCGCGAGACGATCAGCGGAATCATGCCGGCGACGAACGCGAACGTCGTCATCAGAATCGGCCGCAGCCGATCGCGGCTCGCCGGATGATCGGCGTCGTGCGTCGACAGACCGGTCTCCTTGAGCTGGTTGGCGTGGTCGATCTGCAGAATCGAGTTCTTCTTCACGACGCCGAACAGCACCAGCAGGCCGAGCGCCGAGAAGATGTTCAGCGACTGCCGGAAGATGATGATCGACAGCAGCGCGAACGGCAGCGTCAGCGGCAGCGACAGCAGAATCGTGATCGGGTGCAGCCACGACTCGAACTGCGCCGCCAGAATCAGATACATGAAGACCAGCGACAGCACGAACGCCAGGACGAAGTTCTGCGCCGCGCGGCCGAGTTCGCGCGACCGGCCGGTGAACGCGCCGCGGTAGTCGGCGCCGGCGTTCAGCTTGTGCGAACTCGGCCAGGATGGCGTTCTGCACCTCCGCCTGCGACGCCGTCGGCAGCAGGTTGCAGAACACCGTCACCTGACGCTGACGCGCCAGCCGGTTGATGTCCGACGGCGCCGTGCCCGGCGCGAAGCTCGGCGACGTTGTCGAGCGACACGCTGCCCAGCCGCGACGACGGCACGGTCAGCGCCGCGATCGCCTGCTGCGTGCGTGCGGTTCTCGGCGCGCGCGCGCAGGTGCACTTCGTACTGCTCGCCGCCTTCGTTGTAGGTCGTCACCTGATCGCCGCCGACCAGCAGGCGCAGCGCTTCGGCCGCATCGCCGACCTGGACGCCGAGGTCGGCCGCCTTCGGCCGATCGACCTGCACGGACAGCTCGGGCTTGCCGACGTTCATCGACGTGTCGACGTCGACGACGCCCTTGACGCGTCTTGACGCGCTCGACCAGCTGGCGGCTGATCACTTCGAGCTTGCGCAGATCCGGACCGTTGATGATGAACTGGATCGTCGGCGTTCTGCGCGCCGCCGCCGCCGATGGTCGCGACCGGCTGGACCGAGGTGCGGAGGTCCGGCGGCCAGCGGCGGCAGGATCTGGTTGCGGACCTGCGTCCATGACGACGAACTGATCGCGCTGTGCGCTGCTTCGATCGGCGTCAGCCGGACGTAGATGTTGCCGAGGTTGCGCGTCTTCGACGGGATCGCCGCCGATGGTGACCAGCGTGTAGTCCACTTCGGACAGCCGTGCCGGATCGCGTTCGCGATCGCGGTTGGTCGATGACCTCGGTCGACTCGAGGCTGGTGCCTTCCGGCGCGCGCAGGTTGATCTCGAACTCCGACTGGTCGTCGTTCGGCATGAAGTTCTTGTCGGCGATCATGAACAGCGGCACGCTCGAGAGCAGCACCAGCACCGCGAAGCCGGCGACCACGCGCGCGGTGGCGCATCGACCACTCGAGCAGGCGCGTGTAGAGCACGTCGATGGCGTGGAAGACCACGCGAGTCCTTCGAGTCGTGCTCGCCCTTGCTGTGCTGTGATCGACCTTCAGCCAGCGCGCCGACAGCATCGGCGTCAGCGTGAAGCTGACCAGCAGCGACACCATGATCGCGAACGCCATCGTCAGGCCGAAGCTCTTCATGAAGCGGCCGACGATGCCGCCCATGAAGCCGACCGGAACGAAGATGGCGACCAGCGACAGCGTGGTGGCCAGCACGGCGAGGCCGATCTCCTGCGTCGCATCGACGGCCGCCTGGAACGGATTCTGCGTGCTTCTCCTCGATGAACCGGTAGATGTTCTCCAGCACGACGATCGCATCGTCGATGACGATGCCGACCGAGAGCGTCAGCGCCAGCATCGTCAGCATGTTGAGCGTGAAGCCCATGTACCAGACCAGGCCGAAGGTGGCGATGATCGAGGTCGGAATCGCGATCGCCGCGATGATCGTCGAGCGCAGGTTCGTCAGGAACAGCAGCACGACGAGCGCGGCGAGGATCGATCCGACGACGAGGTGCTCCTCGACGTTGTGGATCGACGCCTCGATGAACTCGGACGTGATCCCGGACCATGGCGGACGCTGTAGCCGGCCGGCAGCGTCGCCTGCAGTTCCGTCGAGCCGCTCGCTTCACTTCTTTGACGACCTCGACCGTGTTGGTGCCGGACTGCCGGCGCACCTGCAGCAGCACGGTGCCGGTGCCGTTCGACGTTGGCGATGGTGTCCGGGTCGGCCTCGCCGTCCTCGACGCGCGCGACTTCGCGATACGCGAATCGGGTGGCCGTCCTTCTCGCGAATGACGATGTCGTTGAACTCGGCGATGGTCTGGACGCGGCCGCGCGTGCGCAGCGTCAGCGACTGCGGTCCCTGATCGACGCGTCCGCCGGGAATCTCGATGTTCTGCGACTGCAGGGCGCGCGCGACGTCGGTGACCGTCAGGTTGTAGGCGCGCAGGCGATCGGCGTCGAGCCAGACGTTGACCTGACGCTGCCGTCCGCCGAGGACCAGCACCTGGCCGACGCCGTTGACGCTTTCGAGCTGGCGGCGCAGCACCTTGTCCGCGTACTCGGTGATGTCGCGCACCGGCTTGTTGGCGCTCAGCGCCAGACTGAGCACCGGCGACGCGTCCGGATCGAAGCGATCGACGCGCGGCTGCTGAATCGTCTTCGGCAGCAGCGGCAGGACGCCGTTGATCTTGTCGCGCACTTCCTGCGCGGCGACGTCGGTGTCCTTGTCGAGCAGGAAGCTGATGATGACCTGCGAGATGCCTTCCGACGAGGTCGAGCGCAGCTCGTCGATGCCGCTGATCGTGTTGACGCCTTCCTCGATCTTGTCGGTGATCTCGGTCTCGATCTGCTCGGGCGCGCGCGCCCGGCTGCACCGTCGTGATCACGATGGTCGGGATGTCGACCTTCGGAAAGCGGTCGACGCCGAGCAGCGAGAACGAGAACGCTCCGACGACGGTGAGCGACAGAATCAGGACGGTCGCGAAGACCGGACGTTTGACGCACAGCGCTGCAAGCCATTGCATGATTAGCTCACCTTGATTCCGTCGACGAGCTGGCCGACGTTGGTCGTCGCGACGCGTTCGCCGGCCTTCAGACCTTTGGTAATTTCGACGAGGCTGCCGACCGTCTCACCGGTCGTGACGATCCGCTCCTCGACGTGATCGCCGTTGACGACGTAGACGCGGCTGGTGCCGGCGGTCGTCAACGACCGAGGAGCGGTGGCACGAGCACGCCCGGCGTGCGCCTGGCCTGTTCGATGCGCGCGGTCGCGAACAGGCCGGGCTTCAGCTCGCCGTCGGCGTTCGGCACGGTCGCTTCGACGGTCAGCGCGCGCTGGTCGGCCTGCAGCGCCGGCGCGACGTATTTCACGGTGCCCTCGAAGGTTCGTCCGGCGTACGCGTCGACCGCGAAGGTGATCGGCTGGCCGACCGCGATCGACGACACCGACTGCTCGGGCACGGTCAGGACCGCCCGCAGCGGGTTGACGCGGACCACCACCGCGACCTTCATGCCCTTGGTCACGTAGTCGCCGATCGACACCAGGCGCTGCGCGATCACGCCGTTGAACGGCGCGCGAACCACGGTGTCGGCGAAGGCTTTCTGGGCGAGCGACACGCGCGCGCGCGCCGCCTGCAGCATCTGATACTGCTGCGCCGCGCCGTTCTTCGCGGCCTCGTACTGTCTGCCGCGCCGCTTCCATCTGCGTCCGGCGCTGATCGAACTCCGACTGCGACACGACGCGCTGGTCGAGCAGCGACTTGATGCGATTGAACTCGCTCTGCGCCAGCTCGTACGACGCCTTTGCGTTCTGTACCTCGGGGACGGCGTTGACGTCGAAGGCGCCGTCCGTCGTCAGGCCGAGGCGCGCCTCGAGCTGCGCGGCGTTGGCCTGCGCTTCCTTGAGCTGCGCATCCGTTTCGGTCGGCGAAATCCGCACCAGCTCCGCGCCGAGCGCGATCTGCTGTGCCGCGCTCGACCGGCGCCGATACGACGCGGCCGGCGGTTTCGGCGGCGACGTCGGCCTGTTCCTCGGCCATCAGCGTGCCGGTGGCGCGGATAAAACGGGCGATCGGTTGTTCGACCGCGGCCGTGGCGCCGCCGACACGACCGGCGCTGAGTTCGAGGGGTCCTTGCCTTTGGCGTCGCCGGTGCTGCACGCCGGCCGCTGCGAAACTGACGGCCAGGAGCGAGGCGGCAAGAAGGGAATGAATGAGTCCGCGATTCATGAACAAAACTCCTCAGCGTTACGAAGCGTGCGCATCAGCAATGGGTCGGGGTGGCATGGGGCAGTCGTCCGCGACCGGAGACTGCAGGGTCACGCCGGAGCGAAGGCCGGCGATAGTCAGGTCGAGGACGTCTGCGGCCAGCAGATCCGGCGTTCTCGTCGGGCCCGAGTCGATCCGAGAGGCTGCAGGACCGCGACGCCGAGCAGCCCGACCATGAGCGTCCGGATCGCGACGACCGGGTTGAGGTCGCGGGCAGTTCGCCGGCGGCGATGCAGGCGCGCAGTTCGTCGAGCAGCGTCTCCTTCATCTCCCGCGCGAACGAGAAGCGTTCGTATTCCTGGCTGATGCGCGGCACCGAGCGGTCGACGAACATCAGCGCGAAATACTGCGGCTGCTCGCGGCTGAATTCGTACATGCGCCAGAAGGCGGCGCGGATCCGCTCGATCGGCGCAGCGTTCTTGAGCCGGTCGTCGTCACGGATTGCGGCCGGGTCGCCGAGCAGGCGGAAGCCTTCTTCGGCGAGTGCAAAGAAGATGTCGTCCTTGCTGGGGAAGTAGCCGTAGATGGCGGCGGGGCTGTATTCGATCCGCTCGGCGATCTTGCGAATCGAAACGTTGTGGAAGCCCTCGGCGACGAACAGTTCGCGTGCCGCGTCGAGGATCGCTCGGCTGACCGCTTCGCGGTCCCGTTCGTGTCGTTCTTTGATTCCCATGAGTGTCCGGAAAAGCTGGACTGGACGTCTCGCCCAACTCCAACGTTATGTCTGGCAGTGAACGGTGTTCACGCGCTTAACGTTGTTAGACGCCGAAACAACGTTCGGCGTTCCTGAACTGCTAATCTCTTACGACTCTGCAGGTTGCGTGGCAGCCAGCAGGGCGGTGAGACCGAAGAGATAGATTAGGGCGGCAGCCAGAAGAGCTGTCCTGAAGCCCCAGTTCATCGCGATGAAGATGGCCAGGGTGGCGCCGAGCACCGAAAACGCGCCGTTGATGCCCCACGCCCAGGCAACCATCTGCGGCGCCCGGGCGCTCAGGATCCGCAGACCCGGTCGGCATCGGAATCCCGAGCGCGATGCCCATCGGCACCAGCAGCGCCACCGCGACCGCCATCCGGGCGCTCCGCGACAACGGAATCGCCCACGCGACAACCGGCGTCGCCACGACGATGACCGCGATGGCGACGAGAGCGACCGCGACAAGGCCGATCGCGCCGGTGCGACGGAGCGACCGCGCCGTCGAATCGGCGGCTCCATGCCGCGCCGAGGCCGGTGCCGAGCAGCAGCGAGAACAGCGTGACGGTCAGCGAGTAGACCGGGTGGCCGAGCAGCAGCACGAACCGCTGCAGCACCGACACCTCGATCAGCATGAAGCCGGCGCCGAGCGCGCCGAAATAGGCGAGCCACGCCAGCCAGCCGCGCGGACGCGGCTGACCGCGATCGGCCAGCACCAGCGGTCCGATCACGAACAGCGCGACCAGCACGCCGAGATGCCGAGCAGCGTCATCAGCGCGCTCAGGCCGTTGCCGAACAGCATCTGACGTCCGAACGCGACGTCGAACTGATCTGAGAGTTTCGTGGTGTGAAAGAAGAACGGCCGGTCGTCGGTGGTCGGCCGGATGTCCGAACGGTAGGTGTCGTAGAAGCGTCGCGGTCCGGCGCCGTGATCAGGCGCGCGTAGTCGCCGGTCGCGCGCTCCGTCGACCCACGCCGTCCCGAATCGGCGGCGCGGCGACGCCCGGCGGTCGGTGGCGCGTACAGGATGTCGAACTCGAGTCGATCGGCGACGGCCGGAGCCGCGCGATTTCGGCAGCCGTGAACGGCGTCTTCTTCAGCAGGAACGTCGCCACGCGATCCTGACGGACGATCGCCAGGCGATCGGTCACCGACCAGCCGCGCTCGGCGCACGCCTCCTGCGCGAGCGAGACCAGGCGCAGGCCGTCCATCACCCAGCGCGTGATCGTCAGCACGCCGTCGTCGGTCAGGTGATCGAGGTAGTCGTTGAAGGCTTCGACCGTGTAGAGCGTGTTCTCGGTGAGCGTGTACGCGCCTGCGGCGGTCGCCGCCCAGGTGTCGACGAGCGACGCCTGGATCACGTCGTAGCGCTCCGGCGTCCGCCGCACGAAGCTCCGGCCATCGTCCACGGCGATGCGGACGCTGGGATTGGTGTAGATGCCGCCGGAGAAATCACGGAACCGATCGCGCATCACGTCGTTGGCGATGATCGGATTGATTTCGACGCCGTCGACGCGAGCCGCGCCGAAGACCAGCGCCGACACGAGATCGCGACCGCCGCCCGGACCGATGACGAGCGCGGTAAAGCCGGGGCCGGGGCTTGGGGCGGGAGGCTGACGGCTGGGTCGTTTCGCGCTCACGATCACCGCGGTCGTCAGCAGCATCGAGCCCCTTTCCTTGAGGTGATACGCGAGCGCCGTCAGCTCGTAGCGCAGGTACTGAGCGTTGGAGAGATCCGGCGTGAGTCCGAGAATCGGCGTCGACGCGGCCGAGTCGATGTCCATGAACCGCGTGTCCGGGCAGCGGACCCTTGTAGGCGGGACTGAGCGACCAGTCGCCGTGCGTGCGTTCGTACACGCCGATGCGCGAGAACGAATTCCACTTGCTGAAGAGCACGCGGTCGCCGCGATGGCCCTTGGTGTCGACGCACGTCGAAGCCGGCGCCGCCGGACAGCTGACCGCCGAGGACCACGATCAGCAGGGCGCCACCGACCAGCGCGACCCGGCGTCGTTGCCCGAAGGCGCGAACAGAACGGCCGCGGCAACCGCCAGCGCCGCCGCCGCCAGCACGACGCCGGGCGCGCCGAGGCGGTCGAGCAGCGGAATGAGCACCAGACAACCGGCGGCGGCGCCGATGAGGTCGGCCGCGTAGACCGCGTTGATCTGCGTCGAGAGCCGGGAAATCGCCATGCGTCACGACGAGGCCGCCGGAGAAGAACGGCAGCGCCGCCAGCGCGTAGATCGTCAGCATCAGCAGCGAGGTTGTGCGGCGAGTAGCTGCAGCTCGACGCGAAGGCGAACCAGCCAGAACAGCGCGACGACGCTGCAGGCGGCATACACGAGCGATTGCACGGCGAGCAGCCGATCGACGCCGTAGCGATCGAGACGACGCCTGGCGCACGTACGCGAAGACGCCGCTGGCGCTGACGCCGAACAGCGCGATCGAAATCGCCAGGAACGCGAAGTGGTAGTACATGACGACCGAGAAAATGCGCGTCAGCGCGAGCTCGGTCATCAGCAGCGTCGCGGACACCAGCGCGACGCCGGTCGAGGTGCCGTCCCGACGGCGAGTCTGGATTCATGCGCGAGAGTGTACCATCCGGTGTGCGACTGTCCGTGCTGCGCCCCGCGTTCGCCGCGACGTCGATCGCGTGGGCGGCGATCCTGCCGCTGGCCTTCGCTGGGTCGCCAGTGCTCCGCGTCACCGCCTGGTCAGCCTCGTTTGCGATCGCCGTGTATGGCGCAGGCACGCCTGATCTGCCATCAGCTTCCGCAGCGATCGTTCCGTCTGTTCTCGGCGCAGATGCCGGTGTGCGCGCGCTGCACGGGCATCTACGTCGGCGCCGCGCTCGCGGTCGTCGTGTCCTCGGCGATGGCGTCGTGCACGGGCGCTCGCGGATCGGCACTGCGGACAGCCGGCTGGTGCTGGGCGTCGCGGCGCTGCCGACGCGCCATCACGCTCGTGTCCGAATGGACGACGGGCGTGATGCCGTCGAACTCGTCCGTGCCGCCGCGGGACTGCCGTTGGGAGCGGGAGCCGCCTGGCTGGTGACCGACGGCGCACAGCATGACGCTGCGCGTCCTCGGGACCTGTCGAAGGGATGAGGTAAACTACCGACCGTGCGCGCAACCGCCAGCGAAGAGACGCAGTCGGGTGGCCTCGTGCTGCTGTGCCTCGCGTCGTGGGCCATCCCCGGCGCCGGCCATCTGTGGCTGGCCGCCGGACCAAGGGCCTGATTTTCCTGGTCGCGCTGCCGTTGATGTTCGCGATCGGCCTGGCGCTGCAGGGCCGGCTCGTCTCCGTTCGACTTCTCGGATCCGCTGGTCGGCCTCGCCGCGATGGCCGACCTCGGCATCGGCGCGACATACTTCGTCGCCCGCACGTTCGGCTACGGCGTCGGCGAGGTCCGGGCTGTCACCTACGAGTACGGCAACGCCTTTCTCATCGTCGCCGGCCTGCTCAACCTGCTGGTCGTGATCGACGCGTACGACGTCGCGCTGGGCCGCAAGTAATGGCCAGCCACTTTCTCCTGCTCGTATTGTTCGCGTTCTTCGTGTCGCTGGTCTTCGCGGTGATCGCGAAGGACGAGGCGCGCGAGCAGGTGCGATTCGGCGGATTGATGTTCGCCGGATTTCTGGCGTCGGCCATCGTGCTCGGCTGGCTGATGTATCCGTTCCCGCTCTGGGCTGACATGGCTTTCGACAACCTTCTCGTCGAGCGCGACGGCGCGATCGCGGTTCGTCACCATCAATCGTCCCAAGGTGCTGAACGCGCTCAATTCGCAGACGCTTCGACGAACTGCGGCGCGTCATCCTCGAACTGAAGCAGGACGATCACCGTCCGCGTGGTGATCGTGACGGGCGCCGGCGACAAGGCGTTCGTGGCCGGCGCCGACATCAACGAGCTCGCTGTCCAGACGCCGACCAGCGGACGCGAGCACGCGCTCGACCGGCCAGCACGTGTTCGACCTGCTCGAGACCATCGGCAAGCCGGTGATCGCGGCGATCAACGGCTACGCGCTCGGCGGCGGCTGCGAGCTGGCGATGGCCTGCACGTTGCGCTTCGCGGCCGAGACTGCGAAGCTCGGACAGCCCGAGATCAGGCTCGGCCTGATTCCTGGATATGCCGGCACGCAGCGTCTGCCGCGCCTGGTCGGCGCGGGCAAGGCGCTGGAGCTGCTGCTGACGGGCAGCCGATTTCGGCGGCTGAGGCGCATGCGCATCGGCCTCGTGAACCGCGTGGTCCCGGCCGCGGATCTGATGACCGAGGCCCGGAAGCTCGCCGCGCAACTCGCCGGCAGGCGCCGATTGCGATGCGCTACATCATCGACGCCGTCAATCGCGGCGCCGAGATGCCGTTCGCCGAGGGGTGTCGATACGAGGCCACGCTCTTCGGCCTCGTCGCGTCGACCGAGGACATGCACGAAGGCACCGCCGCGTTTCTCGCGAAGCGCCCGGCGACGTTCACAGGGCAGGTAGCGATGCGAACCATCGAAGGCTCGAAGCGCGCGACCGGGTTTCCGATTCGCCATCGTCGTGTCGAAGTACAACGACTTCGTCACCGATCGCCTGCAGGTCGGGCGCGCTCGCCGCGCTGTCCGCGGCCGGCGTGGCGTCCGACGACGTCACGCTCGTCCGGGTGCCGGGCGCCTTCGAAATCCCGCTCGCCGCGCAGCACGCCGCCGAAAGCGGACGCTACGACGCGATCGTCTGTCTCGGCTGTCTGATTCGCGGCGAGACGTCGCATTTCGAGTACATCTCGTCGGCGGTCGCTCAGGGTCTCACCGCTGCCGCGGCGGCGACCGGCGTCCCGATGACGTTCGGCGTGCTGACGACGCAACTCGGTCGAGGAGGCGCTCGCGCGCGCCGGCGACGGCCCGGGCAACAAAGGGCATGAGGCGGCGGTCGCGGCCGTCGAGATGGCCGAAGTCGTGGCGCAGCTCACGCCGCCAGGCGTCGCCCGCGGAGATAGCGTGGGCCCAGCGTGAGACCGCGCGAAGAAGAAGGACCCGCGTCATCGCGCCCGCGAAGCGGCGCTGCAGATCCTCTATCAGTGGGAGATCGGCGGACGCGATGTCGACGAAGCCGCGGAGACATTCTTCGCGCTGCAGTGGCCCGACGCGGATCCGCCGCCCGACGCGCTGCGGACGTTCGCGACCGCACTGGCGCGCGACACCGTCGAGCGGCTTGCCGAAATCGACGCGCTGATCGCCGAGACCGCCGAGCGCTGGCGGCCGGAGCGGATGGCGGTGCTCGATCGGCTGATTCTGCGCATGGCGATCTGCGAGCTGCTGCGCGATCGCGGACACGCCGCCGCCGCGGTCGTCATCAACGAAGCGCTCGAGCTGGCGCGCACGTTCAGCACCGAGGAATCGGTCAAGTTCATCAACGGGATGCTGGACGCGATCCGGAAGAAGCTCGCTGCGCGGGGCTGACTCGACACGAAGGACTGTTTCCTTTGTGTCCGTTGTGTTGAGAGAACGATGTCGTCACAAGAAGAACAGATCGAACAGCGGCAGACGAACCTCGCGGAGCTCGCCGCGCTCGGCGATCGAGATCTATCCGCGCACGTTCGCGCGCACGCGACACGATCTCCGCGCTGGTGGACGCCCACGGGCAGAAGACGCACGACGAGCTCGAGGCCGAGCGCCCGAGACAGTGACCACCGGCCGCATTCTCGCCATCCGCTCGTTCGGCAAGGCGAACTTTCTGGTCCTGTCCGACGGCCACGCGAAGATCCAGGTCTACATCCGGCAGGACTCGCTGCCGGAGCTCGATTTCAAGATCTTCAAGCTGCTCGATTTCGGCGACTGGGTCGGCGTCGAGGGCCGCCTGTTCCGCACCAAGACCAACGAGTTGACGATCTGGGCGTCGCGCCTGCATTTCCTCGCCAAGTGCCTGCTGCCGCTGCCGGAGAAGTGGCACGGCCTGACCGACGTCGAGATCCGATATCGCCAGCGCTATCTCGATCTGATCGTGAACCCCGACTCGCGCCGGGTGTTCGAGACGCGCAGCCGGGTCGATCGCGGCGATTCGCGAGTTCATGACCGCGCGCGGCTATCTCGAGGTCGAGACGCCGATGATGCAGCCGATCGCCGGCGGCGCGATCGCGCGGCCGTTCACCACCCACCACAACGCGCTCGACATGCGATCTCTACCTGCGCATCGCGCCGGAGCTGTATCTGAAGCGCCTCACCGTCGGCGGACTCGAGAAGGTGTTCGAGATCAACCGCAACTTCCGGAACGAGGGGATCTCGACGCAGCACAACCCCGAGTTCACGATGATGGAGTTCTACGAGGCCTACGCCGACTACCAGGCGCTGATGACGATGACCGAGGAGATGATTGCCGACGGTCGCCGGAAGGCGATCGGCACCGATCAGATCACGTTCGGCGACCATCAGATTTCGCTGACGGCGCCGTTCGCGCGGCTGTCGCTGCGCGAGGCGGCGCGCGACGCGGCGTCGCGGCGGCTGCACCGCGAGGTGACGGCGAGCCGAACTGCGCGACCGCGATCAGGCGGCGGCCATCGCGATCGCGACTGGGGCTCGAGGTCGATCCCGGTCACGGCGCCGGCAAGATCACCACCGGCATCTTCGAAGCGCTGTGCGAGGACCAGCTGATTCAGCCGACCTTCGTCTACGACTTTCCGACCGAGGTGTCGCCGCTGTCGAAGCAGAAGCCGGACGATCCGGACACGGTCGAGCGGTTCGAGCTGTACATCGGCGGCTTCGAGGTCGCCAACGCCTTCAGCGAGCTCAACGATCCGGCCGAGCAGCGCCGCCGCTTCGAGGCGCAGCTCACGGATCGCGCGCGCGGCGATCTCGAGGCGCACGCGATGGACGAGGACTACATCCGCGCGCTCGAGTACGGCCTGCCGCCGACCGGCGGCGAAGGCGTCGGCATCGATCGGCTCGTCATGCTGCTGACCAACAGTCCGTCGATCCGCGACGTCATCCTGTTTCCACTGATGCGGAAGCGGGACTGATGGACGTCCCGTTCGAGCTGCACATCGCGCTGCGCTACCTGCTCGCCAAGCGCAAGCAGGCGTTCATCTCGGTCATCTCGTTCATCTCGACGCTCGGCGTCACCGTCGGCGTGATGGCGCGTCGTCATCGCGCTGGCGATGATGACCGGACTGCAGCACGAGCTGCAGGATCGCATCCTCGGATCGAACGCCCACATCTACGTCTGGAACACCGACGGGCATCACCGACTACCACGCGCGAGGCCGACAAGCTGCGAGCGCTGCCGCACGTGGTCGGCGCGGCGCCGGGCATTCTCGGCCAGGGACTGGTTTCCGCGCGCACGCGAGACCGTGCCGATTCAGATCAAGGGGATCGATCCGGCGCTCGAGCCGCAGGTGACCGACATCCGCAACGGCATGCTGACCGGGAGCCTCGACGGCGCTGGCCGCGGCCGGCGACGACGCGCCGGACGGCATCCTTCTCGGCAAGGATCTCGCGACCAAGCTCGGCGTCGGCGTCGGCGATTCGGTGTCGCTGCTCACGCCGCAGGGGACGCTGTCGCCGATGGGCATGATTCCGCGAGCCGCGCCGCCTGCGTGTCGCCGGCATCTTCAGCCTCGGCCTGTACGAGTTCGATTCGAGCTACGGCTTCGTCTCGCTCGACGTCGCGAAGCGGCTGCTCGACAAGGATCAGCGTCGATTTCATCCAGCTGCGCGTCGACGACATCTGGACGGCGCCGCAGGTCGGCGAAGTCGATCACCGCAGCAGCTCGGTCCGCAGTACATGACCGAGGACTGGGCAGACGATGAACAAGTCGCTGTTCTCGGCGCTGTGGCTCGAGAAGATCGCCGTCTCGCTCACCATCGGCCTCATCGTGATGGTCGCCGCGCTGAACATCGTCGCGTCGCTGATCCTGCTGGTGATGGACAAGAGCCGCGACATCGCGATCCTGAAGACGATGGGCGCCAGCGTGCGCAGCGTGACGATCGATCTTCATGCTGCAGGGATTGATCATCGGCGTCATCGGAACACGTGTCCGGCGCGCTGCTGGGCGTCACGTTGTCGCGCGTGCTCGATCACTACCAGCTGATTCACATGCCGGCCGACGTCTACCAGGTGTCCTACCTGCCGTTCACGGTGCTGCCGCTCGACTTCGCGCTGGTCGTCTCGTGGCCGTGCTGATCTGCTTTGTCGCGACGATCTACCCGTCGCGCCAGGCGGCGCGCCTCGATCCGGCGCAGGCGCTCAGATACGAATAAGTGACTTCACACTTTGATGCCGTTCCTGGAAGCCCACGGCATCGTCAAGAGCTATCCGGTCGGCGGACGACCGCTCACCGTGCTGCGCGATCTCGATCTCGAGGTCGCCGCCGGCGAGATGGTCGCGATTGTCGGCGCGTCCGGCGTCGGCAAGAGCACGCTGCTGCACGTGCTCGGCGGCGCTCGACCGCGTCGATCAAGGCGCCATCACGATCGACGGCGACCGATCTGACCTCGCTCGCCGGACGCCGGAGATCGTGGCGTTCCGGAACCGCCGTGTCGGCTTCGTCTTCCAGTTTCACCACCTGCTGCCGGAGTTCAGCGCGCTCGAAAACACCGAGATGCCGATGCGCATCGCGCGCATGCCGATGGCCGAGGCGCGGCCGCGAGCCGAGGAGCTGCTGCGGACGGGTCGGACTGGCCGAGCGTCTGACCCATCGGCCGGGCATGCTGTCGGGCGGCGAGCAGCAGCGGGTGGCGGTGGCCCGGGCGCTGGTCATGCGTCCGTCGATCCTCCTCGCGGACGAACCGACCGGCGATCTCGACGAAGCCACGGCGGATACGCTGCACGCGCTGCTTCGCGAGATGCACGACGCCTACGGCTTGACTTCGGTCATTGCGACGCACAACCCGCGACTCGCGGCGGCCTGCGACCGCGTCGTCCGACTGGTGGGTGGCCAGTTGGCGCCAGCCTGATGTCCGGTCCGGCTGAAGCCGGAGACGACAGCCGCCATTTGAAGCCGGACACGAATCGCCGGCTGCTGAAGCCTGTCGGGAACCCTAAGCATTACAGGAACTTAAGGAAGAAATTGCGTTCGCTCCCGTAACCCATGCCGTATAATGTGGGTAACGCTCCCGTAACCACCACAGCATCGGCTTTCACCTAGGTAGCCTGGATGTTCGAACGGTACACCGAACGGGCTCGACGAGTCCTCTTCTTCGCCCGCTACGAGGCGAGTCAGCTCGGCAGCATTTCGATCGAGACCGAGCATCTGCTGCTCGGCCTGATTCGCGAAGGCAAGGGCCTGACCAGCCGGATTTTCGCGCGCTCGCACCTGTCGCTCGAAAACATCCGCAAGGAAATCGAAGGCCGCACGGTGTTCCGCGAGAAGGTTTCGACCTCGGTCGAGATCCCGTTCAGCGCGGAAACCAAGCGCGTGCTGCAGTTCGCGGCCGAAGAAGCCGACCGCCTGCTGCACAACTACATCGGCACCGAGCATCTGCTGCTCGGCATCCTGCGCGAGGAGCGATCGGTTGCGGCGTCGATCCTGATGGAAAAGGGGATGCGCCTCAACACCGTCCGCGAGGACATCGTTCAGCTCCTGAACGAGAAGACCACGCTGAAGCGGGTGAAGGAGACGCCGCTGCTCGCCGAGTTCAGCCGCGACCTGACCGAGTCGGCGATGAAGAACCAGCTCGACCCGCTGGTCGGCCGCGAGCACGAGCTCGAACGGGTGCAGCAGGTGCTGTGCCGCCGCACCAAGAACAACGCCGTGCTGATCGGCGAGCCCGGCGTCGGCAAGACCGCCATCGTCGAAGGGCTGGCGCAGAAGATCGTCTACGGCGACGTGCCGCACTTCCTCGCCGACAAGCGGATTCTCGCGCTCGACATCTCGCTGATCGTCGCCGGCACCAAGTACCGCGGCCAGTTCGAAGAACGCCTCAAGGCGATCATGAAGGAACTGACCGACAACCCGAACATCATCGTCTTCATCGACGAGCTGCACACGCTGGTCGGCGCCGGATCGGCGGAAGGCTCGCTCGACGCGGCCAACATCCTGAAGCCGGCGCTGTCGCGCGGCGAGATCCGCTGCATCGGCGCGACGACACCGGCCGAGTACCGCAAGTACATCGAGAAGGATCGTTCGCTCGAGCGGCGCTTCCAGGCGATCAAGGTCGATCCGCCAGGAGAGCGCGAGACCATCGACATCCTGCTGGGCGTCAAGGATCGCTACGAGAGCTTCCATCACGTCGAGTACACGCGCGAAGCGATCGAGGCGGCGGTCTATCAGTCGAACCGCTACATCACCGACCGCTTCCTGCCCGACAAGGCGATCGACCTGGTTGACGAAGCCGGGCGCGCGGGCCAAGCTGCGCGAGGCCGGCTACAGCGAGGAATTCGGCGAGATCAACAAGAGCATCCGCGTCGCCGTCGAGCAGATGGAGAGCGCGGTCTCCCAGAAGGATTTCGAGAAGGCGCAGTTCTATCGCGAGCAGGAAGTGACGGCGCGCGAGAACCTGCAGTTCGTCCGCCAGAAGTTCGACGTCAAGTCCAACGCCCGCAAGGTCATCGTCGGCAAGGCCGAGATCGACGATGTGGTGTCGAAGTGGACCGGCGTGCCGATGGCGTCGATCAACCAGGACGAGAGCGACAAGCTGCTGCGGATGGAAGGCGAGCTGCACAAGCGCGTGATCAGCCAGGAGAAGGCGATCTCCGCCATCTCGCGCGCCATCCGCCGTTCACGCGCGGGCCTGAAGAACCCGGCGCGGCCGGTGGGCAGCTTCGTGTTCCTCGGACCGACCGGCGTCGGCAAGACCGAGCTGGCGCGGGCGCTCGCCAACTTCCTGTTCGGCAGCGATCACGCGCTGATTCGCTTCGACATGTCCGAGTACATGGAGAAGCACTCGGTCAGCAAGCTGATTGGCTCGCCGCCCGGATACGTCGGACACGAGGAAGGCGGCCAGCTCACCGAGAAGGTGAAGCGCAATCCGTATTCCGTGGTGCTGCTCGACGAGGTGGAGAAGGCGCACCCGGACATCTTCAACATCCTGCTGCAGGTGTTCGAGGACGGCCACCTCACCGACGGCCTCGGCAATCGGGTCAACTTCAAGAACACGATCATCATCATGACCTCGAACATCGGGGCTCGCTTCATCCAGAAGAAGAGCTCGATGGGGTTCCAGTCGAGCGAGACCGGCGAGATCGCCAAGAGCGTCAACGAGATGGTGCTCGGCGAGGTGAAGCGCACGTTCAATCCGGAGTTCATCAACCGCATCGACGAGATCATCGTCTTCGAGGCGCTGACCGACGACGACCTGCGGCGGATCATGGCGCTGCTGGTCGGCGCAGCTGAACACCAACCTGGTGGATCGCAAGCTGCAGATCACGCTGACCGCCGGAAGTGGTGGACTGGATTATCGAAATCACCTGTAAGGATCGGTCCTACGGTGCGCGGCCGCTGCGCCGCGCGATTCAGCGCTACGTCGAGGATCCGCTGTCGGAAGAACTGATCCGCGGGCACCTGCACGGCGGCGACATCGAGGTCTACCTCGACGCGGGACAGCTCTCGTATCGCCCGGCGGGCGAGCTTGCGTCGGGCCGGAAACTGACGTAACGGCCATCCGGCCTGATCCTCGGTCTAAAATAGCGACAATGTGTATCTCGGTGCGTTTGCTCGCGGCAGTGGGGCTGTCGTTGGTCGCCCTGCCGCTGGCCGCGCAGGACCAGCCTGCGGCGCTGCCGCCGGTGACGGTCTGCGGCCAGCCGCAGGTGCCGCGGGCGCAGCCGCCGGCCGGCAGCGGACCGGTGGTCCTGTTCATCGCCCCCTGCTTCGAAGCCCAGGGCAACGCCGCGGTCATCGAGCCCCAGACCTACCTCTACTACATCCAGTTGAAACCCAGCCTGCCGTCGCAGGGCGTCTGGATTCCCTGGGACGACAACAGCGAGAAGATCGTCCTCGAGGACTTCCACCGGCTGTGGAACACCAACTTCCTCGACAACCTGTTCGATCGACGTCAGCGACTACAAGTTCCCCAACGGCACGATCGGCAAGATCGTCACCTACAACATGGAGGAGCGGCAGCGCGTCAAGATCGTCGACTACGTCGGCTCGAAGAAGATCGAGACCTCGAAGATCGACGAGAAGCTGAAGGACGCGGACGCGCAGATCCGCCTCGACACCTTCATCGATCCCAGCCTCGTCCGCAAGGTCGCCGGCATCGTCCGCGACATGCTGCGCGAGAAGGGCTTCCAGTTCGCGGAAGTCACGCCGGAGATCAAGGAGATCACCGGCGGTCCGAAGCTGGTCCACCTGACCTTCAACATGGACGAAGGGCCGAAGGTCAAGATCCGCACGCTCGACTTCGTCGGCAACAAGGCGATCAGCGACGCCACCCTGAAACGTCAGCTGAAGGACAACAAGGAACGCGGCCAGTTTCAGGACTTCTTCCACTTTCCGACCTACCTGCTCGGCCTGATCGGCGACGGCGGCACGTACCAGGAAACCAAGTTCGACGACGACGCCGAGAAGGTCGTCGCCTATTACCGCGACCACGGCTACCTGCGCGCCAACGTCGGCGCGCCCGCAGCTGAAGGTGCTCGAGGACTCCGACGACAAGAAGACGCGCTGGATCGAGCTGCGCGATTCCGGTCACCGAGGGCCCGCGCTACAAGGTCGGCACCTTCGACGTCGCCGGCAACACGGTCGTCAAGACCGACTACCTGAAGCCGCTCTTCAAGCTGATACCGGGCGAGTACTACGGCGAGAAGTCGATTCGCAAGGGGCTCGAGAAGGCGCGCGAAATCTACGGCACCGGCGGCTACTACGAGTTCACCGGCTTTCCGGACTACAAGTTCCACGACGATCCGAACCCGGCGGTGCCCGACGCGCCCGATGCGCTGAAGGCGCCCGATGTCGCCGCGGCCAAAGGCGCGCCGGCCGCCGATCGTCGACGTGACGATGCGGATGCAGGAGGGCGCGCAGTTCTTCGTCAACCGCATCACCTTCGTCGGCAACACGACGACGCGCGACAACGTCATCCGGCGCGAGATGCGGCTGGTCGAGGACGGCGTCTTCAACACCGAGGCGCTGAAGTTCAGCGTCAAGCGGCTCAATCAGCTCGGATACTTCAAGGCGCTCGAAGGCAAGCCCGGCGAGGTCGACGTCCAGAAACTGCCCAAGGTGCCGAACGAGCCGGACAAGGTCGACATCAAGCTGAAGCTCGAAGAGCAGAACCGCAATCAGCTGACCTTCGGCGCCGGCGTCTCGCGAGTTCGAAGGCGTCTTCGGGCAGCTGTCGTTCCAGACCGTCGAACTTCCTCGGTCGCGGCGAGAGCCTGACGCTCTCGCTGCAGGCCGGGTCGCGCGCGCAGAAC
Organism: uncultured Acidobacteriota bacterium; assembly: GCA_963711765.1. Classification (GTDB taxonomy): domain Bacteria; phylum Acidobacteriota; class Vicinamibacteria; order Vicinamibacterales; family CAVVIG01; genus CAVQFC01. The sequence goes on from CAVQFC010000004.1 coordinate 780,518, forward strand.
TACTCGCTCGGGTTCACCGAGCCGTTCCTGTTCGACCGCAACATCACCGGCGGCGTCAACCTGTTCCGGACCGACATCCGCTACGTCGGCCAGTTCACGCAGCAGACGACCGGCGTCGTGTTCACGTTCGGGTATCCGCTCGAGCGGCTTCTCGCGGATGTTCATCAACTACAGCTACCAGCGCGTCACGGGTTACCGAGATCAACGAGCTCTACCTCGATCCGACCGTGCTCGCGCGCAACCCGTATCCTGCGCGATTCGCTGCTCATCGGTCAGAACGGCGAGCGCATCATCAGCAAGGTCGTGCCGTCGTATCGTCTACAACACGGTCGACCAGCCGATCTTCCCGACCAGCGGCAAGCGCTATCACGGCATCGATCGATCTGGCCGGCCTCGGCGGCAACACCAACTTCTACAAGCCGCTTCGTCGAAGGCGTGTGGTACTTCAAGCAGGCCAGCCGGCTGACGCTCGGGCCTGCGGGCCCAGGCGCAGTACATCCACGCGTTCACTGGACCCGAAGGCCTGCCGATCTTCGAGAAGCTGTTCCTCGGCGGCGAGTACAGCGTCCGCGGCTTCGACATCCGGACCATCGGACCGCGCGATCCGGTCACCGGCCTCGTGCTCGGCGGCAACAAGAGCCTGCTCTTCAACGTGGAAGAGCAGATCACGATTGCCGGTCCGGTGCGATTGATTTTCTTCTACGACGCCGGCGAAGTGCAGCCGGGGCGCGAGTCTGCTGGGGCCGCCGGCCTACGTGCCTGATGGCGGGTCGCTCGCAACGGTCGTGATCCCCGGAAAGAACTTCAATTTTACGGATTTCAAGACATCGACCGGCGCTCGAGGTCAGATTCTTTATGCCGGTCCTGAACGTGCCGTTCCGTCTGATCTTCGCGTATAACCCGCAGCGGTTCGGCGTCCTCGACAGTCACACTCCAGCCGCAGCAGGGATTCCAGTTCCGCTTCGCCGTGGGTTCGACCTTCTAGGCGGCTCAGAACTGGTGTAGAATCAAAGGCTTCCGTCACACGAAAGGATTCTTGGTAATGAGAGGTTCCGCTATTGCCGCGTCGCTCGTTCTGTCGCTCGCGCTGAGCGCCGCGCCCGTGTTCGCCCAAGCCGCCGGTCAGGCGAAGCCGGCGCCGACGCCAGCGCCGCGCCAGCCCCATCGGCGCCGCCTGCGGCCGCTCCCGGTCCGCCCGCGCCGTTTCCGCAGGGCGCGAAGATCGCCTTCTTCAATCCGCAGGTCGTGTTCCAGGCGTCAGCTGACGGCAAGGCCGCGCTCGCCAGGGTCAACGCACCTGATCCAGAAGAAGCAGAAGGAGGCCGAGGACAAGGCCAAGATGCTGCAGGGCAACCAGCAGAAGCTGCAGACCAGCGGCAGCGTGATGAACGAGGCCGCGCGCGGCCAGCTCGAAAAGGAAATCGAGAAGCAGCAGAAAGACGGCGAACGCTTCCAGCAGGACGCGCAGGCCGAAGTCCAGGAACTGCAGCAGGAAGTCCAGAACGAGTTCGTCAAGAAGCTCTCGCCGATCGTCAACGAGCTGGCGACCGAGAAGGGGCTGCACATCGTGTTCAACGCCGGCGAAGCCGGCATCGCCTGGGCCGTGGCGGGTCTCGATCTCACCGGCGACGTGATCAAGAAGCTCGACGCACAGGCCAAGCCTGCGACGACGCCGAAAGAGTAGTCAACGCGCGACCTGGCTGAGGGGGAAGGGCTGGTGGCTGTGGTGAAGGGGTCGGTCGCAACCGTTCTGCCATCGCCGGTCGCTGTCAGCCCGCCAGTCGTGAGCCGCCGAACCGTGCTGAACATTCCCATCCTGCTCGACCGACTCTGCTACCGGTCGCCGTCGTTGCTCGTCGACGCAATCACCGAGCACGACGCCGGCCGGCGCCTGGTCGCGGTCAAGAACGTCACGGTCAACGAGGACTTCTTCCAGGGTCATTTTCCGGGCGCGCCGCTGATGCCCGGCGGTGCTGATGCTCGAATCGATGTCGCAGGTCGCGGCGATTCTGCTGCTGCAGCGCGAGGATGCGCCGCCCAACGCCCGCGTCTACCTGCGCGGCGTCAACGACGCGAAGTTCCGCCGCCAGGTCGTGCCGGGCGATCGGCTGCGGCTCGAGGTCACGCTCGGCGCCCGGCGTGCCAGCGCTGGCGCGCGCCCACGCCGCGGCGTTTGTCGGCGATCAGCTGGTCGCCGAAGCGGAGCTGCTGCTCGGCGTCATCCCCGACGAAACCCACATCGACCCGACGGCGATCGTCCATCCGCGCGCCTTCATCGGGCCGGGCACGACGATCGGGCCGCACGTCACGATCGGCCCTCACGTGCGCATCGGCGCCAACTGCCGCATCGGCGCCAGCGTCGTCATCGACGGCTACACCACCATCGGCGACGACTGCGAAATCTATCCGTTCGCCTCGATCGGCCTGGTGCCGCAGGACCTCAAGTTCAAGGGCGAGCGAGACCGCCTGACGATCGGCAACCGCAACATCTTCCGCGAGTTCGTCACCATCCATCGCGGCACGCGCCGGCGGCGGCGGCAAGACGACGATCGGCGACCGCAACGTCTTCATGGCCTACGTGCACGTCGCGCACGACTGCCACGTCGGCAACGACACGATCTTCGGCAACCTCGCGACGCTCGGCGGCCACGTCACGGTCGAGGAATTCGTCAACATCAGCGCCGGGTCGGCGGTGCACCAGTTCTGCCGCGTCGGCCGTCACGCCTTCATCGGCGGCTACTCGGTGGTGACCAAGGACGCGCTGCCGTTCGCGCGCACGGTCGGCAGCCGTCCGGCCCGCATCTTCGGCACCAACACCATCGGCCTGATGCGCCGCGGCTTCTCGCCGGAGGTGATCGTCAAGCTGAAGCGATCGTTCCGCTACCTGCTGCAGTCGAAATTGAACACGACCAGCGCGCTGCAGCAGATCGAGCAGGACGCGTCGCTGGCGTGCCCCGAGGTGCAGTACCTGGTCGACTTCATCCGCTCGTCGCAGCGCGGCGTGATTCTGCGGCGGGCGGTCCGCCGCACCGATGAAGTGCCGTCGCCGACGAATAGTCCGCCTGCGGATGATCTGCATCACGATGCCACGAAGTTCACGAAGGGCACGAACAGTCCTTCGCGTCTTCGCGATGAGACTCTGGTGAAGCTCGGCCTCATCGCCGGCAACGGCCGCTTTCCCTTTCTGGTTCTCGACGCCGCCCGCGGCGCTCGGCCACGACGTCACCATCATCGCGCCTGAAGGACGAAACGTTCCCCGATCTCGAACGCAAGGCGGCCGAGGCGCCCGCCGCGGCCTTTCACTGGATCTCGCTCGGGCAGCTCGGAACGCTGATCAGCCTGTTCAAGGACGCCGGCGTCACGCAGGCGGTGATGGCCGGTCAGGTGAAGCACACCAAACTGTTCGCGGTCATGGCCAGCGCGGACATGACGCTGCTGCGCGTGGTGATGCGGCTCAAGACCAGGAACACCGACGCGATCATCGCGGGCATCGCCGGCGAACTGCGCGAGCACGGCATCGAGCTGCTGAATTCGACGGCGTTCCTGGCGCCGCTGCTGGCCGGCGCGGGCGTGCTGACCCGACGTGCAGCCGATCGGCGGAGGAGCAGTCGGATCTCGAGTTCGGGTATCGCATGGCGGACTTCATCGCCGGCCTCGACATCGGGCAGACGATCGCGGTGAAGTCCGCGGCGGTCGTGGCGGTGGAGGCGATGGAGGGCACCGATGCCGTCATCGCGCGCGCCGGACAGCTGGCCGGCGCCGGCGTCCGCATCGTGAAGGTGGCGAAGCCGAATCAGGACATGCGCTTCGACGTGCCGGTGGTCGGCGTCTCGACGATCGAGGCGATGAAGGCGGCCGGCGCGACCACGCTGTCGGTGGATGCCGGCGAAGACGCTGATGATCGACGGCGATGCCATCATCCGCACCGCCGACGACGCCGGCATCTGCATCGTCGGACGAAGCCGCGAGCTGTGAGTCCCGACGTTCATTTTCACGAAAACACGATGGACACGAAGATCACGCATGACTCTGTACAACCTGTGCGTGTTCGTGTGCATCGTGTCTTCGTGATGACGCGGCATCGGGTCGCTAGGAGATGGCCCTGCGCGTCGCGGTCATCGGCGTCGGACATCTCGGCAGGCATCACGCGCGGATCCTCGCGGCTCTGCCGGGCGTCGAGCTCGTGGCGGTCGTCGACACGAATCGCGCACGGGCGGAGGAGATTGCCGCGCGCTGTACGGCACGCGCGCGCTGTTCGCCGCGTCGCGACCTGATCGGACAGGTCGATGCGGTCACGATCGCGGTCCCGACCGAGACGGCATCGCGATGTCGCGCTGCCGTTTCTGGACGCGGGCGTGCCGGCGCTGGTCGAGAAGCCGATGGCGCGTTCGCTCGGCGGAGGCCGACGAACTGATTGCCGCTGCGGCGCGCGCCGGCGTCGCGCTCGCCGTCGGTCAGACCGAGCGTTTCAATCCCGCGGTGGCGGCGGCGCGGCCGCTGCTCACGGAATCCGCGCTTCATCGAGGTCCATCGCCTCGGCACGTTTCCCGAACGCAGCCTCGACATCGACGTCGTCTTCGACCTGATGATTCACGATCTCGACGTCGTCCTGTCGCTGGTGCATTCGGAGGTCGAGTCGATCGACGCCGTCGGCGTGCCGGTGCTGACCGGCCGCGTCGACATCGCGAATGCGCGCGCTCCGGTTCGCCAACGGCTGCATCGCCAACCTGACGGCGAGCCGCATCAGCCGCGATCGCGTGCGGAAGATCCGGTTCTTTCAGCCGTCGGCGTACCTGTCGATCGACTACGCGGCGCAGAAGGTCGAGACTGTGGAGCCTGGAGAAGGCTGACGGCGCGCTGCCGACGATTCAGGGCGGCGACATCCCGGTCGTCAACGAAGAGCCGCTCAAGCGCGAACTCGCGGATTTCGTGGACGCCGTCGTGTCGCACCGGCCGCCGCTGGTCACCGGCGAAGAAGGCCGCCGCGCGCTCGCCGTGGCGCAGGCGATTACCGATAAGATAGCCGCCGCGTCTTAGTCACGAAGCTGTGTGCTTCGTGTCTTCGTGATGAAATCTTATGTACTCAGACCTCGACGACTTTCTCGCTGACCTCGACAAACGCAAGCTGCTCGCGCGCATCAGCGACCGCGGTCAGTCCGGATCTCGAAATCGCCGCGGTCACCGATCAGGCGTGCAAGCTGCCGCTCGGCGGGCCGGCGCTGCTGTTCGAGAACCCGACCGGCTTCGACATGCCGGTCGCGTCGAACGTGTACGGCTCGAACGAGCGCATGTGCCTGGCGCTCGGCGTCAAGACGCTCGACGACCTCGCGAAGGAAATCGACGAGCTGATGACGCCGCAGATGCCCGCAGGCATCATGGACGCGCTGAAGATGCTGCCGATGGTCAGCCGGCTGCGCGACCTGATGCCGAAGACGGTGAAGGACGCGCCGTGCCAGGAGATCGTCGACCGCGACGGCACGCTCGACTCGCTGCCGATTCTGAAGTGCTGGCCCGAGGACGGCGGCAGGTACATCACGCTGCCGCTGGTGTTCACGAAGGATCCGGAAACCGGCATGCGCAACATCGGCACCTACCGCATGCAGGTGTACGACGGCCGCACGACCGGCATGCACTGGCAGCGCCACAAGGGCGGCGCGCAGCATCACCGCGTCGCCGAACGGCTGGGCAAGCGGCTCGAGGTCGCCGTGGCGCTCGAGCCCCGAGCCGGTGCTGCCGTACTGCGCGACCGCGCCGATGCCCGAAGGGCTCGACGAACTGTTGCTCGGCGGATTTCTCGCGCGCCGGCGCATCGAGCTGGTCAAGTGCGTCACCGTCGATCTCGAAGTGCCGGCGAGCTCGCACATCGTGCTCGAGGGCTACGTCGAGCCGGGCGAACGGCGACGCGAAGGTCCGTTCGGCGATCACACCGGCCTGTATTCGCAGCCGGACGACTTTCCCGGTCTTCCACCTGACGTGCATCACGCGACGCAAGAAGCCCACGTATCTGACGACCGTCGTCGGCATTCCGCCGATGGAGGACTGTCTACCTCGGCCTCGCGAGCGAGCGAATCTTCCTGCCGATGATCCGCAAGACGCTGCCGGAGATCGTGGACATGCACTTTCCGGCCGAAGGCATCTTCCACAACCTCGTGCTCGTGTCGATCGACAAGCGCTATCCGGGTCACGCGCGCAAGATCATGAACGCGTTCTGGGGACTCGGTCAGCTGATGTTCTCGAAGACGATCATCGTCGTCGACAAGGACGTGGACGTGCACGACCTGAGTCAGGTCGCCTGGATCGTCGGCACGCACTACGACCCGCTGCGCGACGTCCAGATGACCAAGGGCCCGGTGGACGATCTGGACGATGCGTCCGATCTGCCGGCGTTCGGCGGAAAGATGGGGATCGACGCGACGAGGAAGTGGGCGTCGGAAGGCTACACGCGCAACTGGCCCGCGCGCGTCGCCACCACTGAAGCGGCGGGGAAAAGAGCTGCGGAGATTCTGTCGAAAATGCGGCGGTAGACCCCGCTTGGATGTAGCGCGGCCCTTTCAGGGCCGCGTCGCGGACTAAACGTTCTGCGCTACGCGGCGGTTGAAGTCAACCGAAACTGACCGCGGTCGTATTCGCACCGCTGATCACGACGCCGACGCGTTCGCCCTCCACTGGTTGATAGGCGCCCGAGAGCAGCGCCGAAAATGCAGTGCATCCTCCCGGCTCGACGACGATCCTCAGAACGTTCCACAACGCGCGCTGCGCCGCCAGGATCGCCTCGTCCGTGACCAGCACGACGCGCGCAACATGCGCTTGTGCAATCGGAAACATCAGTTCGCCGACTTGTTTCGGTGCCAGCGAGTCCGCGGCCACACTGCCGGCGGGAGCGTCCACGGGATGCCCTGCTTTCATCGCGTCAGCCAGTGTTGGCGCGCCTTCCGGTTCGACTGCGACAACGCGGGTCTTTGATTCGTAGAAGGCCGAGATTCCGCCGATCAGCCCGCCGCCGCCGACCGCGACCAGCACTGTGTCCAGGTCGGGCGCCTGCTGCGCCAGCTCCAGTGCGACCGTTCCCTGACCTGTGAGGGTTTCGATCTGATCGAATGCGTGGATCGCCATCGCGCCTGATTGCGACTGCCACGCGAGAGCCGCGGCCAGCGCCTCCGCGTAGCGCTCACCGGTCACGGTCAGCTGCGCACCGTACGAACGTATGCGATCGATCTTGGCGGGGGAGGATACCGTCGGCACGAAGATGTGAGCCGGTACGCCGAGCCGGCGGGCCGCGTAAGCGACGGCGGCGCCGTGGTTGCCGCCAGAGGCCGCGACGACGCCGGCTGGTGGGGGATGCCGGGTCAGCAGATTGGTAAACGCGCCACGAGTCTTGAACGAACCCGCGTGCTGCAACTGCTCGAGCTTCAGCGTCAGCACGAACGGCGGCAAGCCGAAGTCGGCGCCGCTCAACCTCACGGTCGGCGTCCGCCGGATGTGCGGTTCGATGATCGGGTAGACGCGTTCGATGTCGGCGCGGGTGACAGCGGAAGGCATGTGCCGGGAATCTTACATGAGCATTCGGTCGGTCACCGCCTCGCGAATATGTAGCCACAATCGTAATACGATTGTGGCCACATGAGGGAGGTCGGTATGCAATCCGTCGGAGTCCGCGACCTGAAGAATCGACTGAGCCAAGGGAAAGTTTCTTTCTGACATCGTGATCGAAGACCGAAGCTGATGATCCTGTATTTGGAGACGAGCAGTCTCGTCAAACTCTACGTCGATCGACCGTTGGGCCGCGCCGCGGTGCTGGCGCTTCGCGCGATGCGTCGGCCTGGCTGAAGCCGGACACTACCGGCTACCGTGGTCCGGCTGAAGCCGGACACTACCGGCTACCGCGGTCCGGCTGAAGCCGGACACTACCGCTATACTTTGATCCGATGATCCGCATCCGACTGGTGCTGGCGTTTGCCGGCATCGCCGTGGGCTCGCTCGTCTTCCATGCGCAGACATCTGCGCCGGCGGCCGCCTACACGTTCACGCAGATCGTTCCCGGCGTCTACAGCGCCCTCGGCACCGGGACGATGAATGTCGGCTCCAACTCCGCGGTCATCGTCAATCAGGACGATGTGGTAATTGTGGACTCTCACATCTCGCCGGAATCGGGCCGCGCGATGCTGCAGGAGTTGAAAGCGATTACCGACAAGCCGGTGCGCGTACTGATCGACACGCACTTTCACTACGACCACACCGACGGCAACCAGGCGTTCCCGCCGGGCGTCGAGATCATCGGCCACGAGTTCACGCGCCGGAAGATGACCGGCGATGTGCTCGACCAAGGCATGCTCGCGGATCTGATCAAGGCGCTGCCCAGGCAGGTGGACGACCTCAAAGCGCGCGCTGCTATCGAGGCCGACGCGTCGGCGAAGGCGCGACTGGAGCAGCAGGTCGGCGTGCAGTCGTCGTTCGCCTCCAGCATGAAGGACCTGAGGGTGACGCCCCCGAACGTGACCGTCACCGACCGGCTGACGCTCTTTCGTGGCGGCCGCGAGATTCGCCTGCTGTATCTCGGTCGCGGCCACACCGGCGGCGACCTCGTCGTCTACCTGCCGAAGGAGCGCGTGCTCTGCAGCGGCGACCTGCTCGTCAACGGCGTGGCCAACCTGATCGACGGTTTCGTGGACGAGTGGCCCGACGCGCTCGAGAAGCTCAAACCGCTCGACTTCGTCGACGTCATCCCGGGACACGGCGATCCGTTCAAGGGCAAGGAGCGGATCGACTGGTTTCAGGCCTACCTGCGCGATTTCTGGAAGCAGGGCACGATCCTCCACGGCGAGAAGGTGCCTGCGGCTGATGCGGCCAGGCGCATCGACATGACGGCGCACCGGGCGCACTTTCCCGCGATCACAGCTCCGGGCGTCAATCCGGGCTGGGTCGCGCGCATGTTCGAAGTCATGGAGCACCGCGCCGAGCCGTAGCGCCATAATAGAGGGGCGTGCCAGCTCCCTCGCCATACTTTTGTCAGAAGTTGGCCGTCTAATGGATACCGACTAAGATGCGCTTCCTTATTGTTTGTTTGCTTCTGGGCGTCGCCGTGTCAGCCGACGTTCAGCGCCGCGAGGTGACCGACACCCCGGCTCAGGATCCCTCCTCGAAACTCACCACGGTTCTCGCGGATTTATCGCAGGCTGTGACCCAGCAGACCGGGACCGCGACCACGCAGGCGTCGACCGGGTCGTCTGCGGCGCTCGCGGTCGAGAAGATGCCGCGATCGGTTCAGGACGCGGTCCAGGGACATCGGTTGCGGATCGACGCGAACAACGCGGTCCAGGTCTACATCCTGATGAGCGAGGTGTCGGCCGCGACCCTCCAGCAGCTCACGACCGCAGGCGTCACCATCGAACTCCAGGATGCGGCGCACCGGCGCGTCCAGGCACGGGTGCCTGCGGCGCGGCTTCAGGCGGTGGCGCAGCTCGCGGTCGTGAACTCGATCCGGCTGCCGACCTACGCGCGGCGACGGACCGGCGCGGTCACCACGGAAGGCGACACCATCCTCCACGCCGACACGGTACGGGCGACGTGGGGACTGGACGGCAGCGGCGTCAGGGTCGGCGTGATCTCTGACGGTATCAAAGGCGTCTTCGCGTCGAGTTGCACCACGTGTCCGGGAGCGCTGAACGGTCCGATCTCCACTGGCGACCTTCCGACGTCAGTCGGCACCCGCAATGCCGCCGGGGTTCTGCTTTCGTCGTCGGGCGGGATCCTCGGCCGCTCGTTTCAGTCGAACGGCGACCTCGAAGGACTGCCGCCGGTCACGGTGCCGGCCTGCTCGTTTGCCGGCGCCGGGGCCGAAGGCACCGCGCTGCTCGAAATCGTCCACGATCTCGCGCCCGGCGCGAAGTTGTCGTTCGCCAACGGCGACACCGACCTGTCGTTCAACCAGGCGGTGAACTTCCTCGCCGCCTCCAACGACGTGGTCCTCGACGACATCGGATTTTTTGGCGAGCCCTACGACGGCACCAGCATCGTGTCGGCGAATACCGCTGCCGCGCTCAACAACGGCACGTTTCCGATCCGCGCGTATTTCACCTCGGTCGGCAATGACGCAGACGAGCACTATTACGGCGCGTACACCGACTCGAGGGTCGACGGCACGACGGTGAGCGGCATCGGCAACACCGGCCACCTGCACCTGTTTCAGTCCTCGTCGGATACCACCGACGTGCTCGGTCTCGGCGCACGGCCCTACAACCTGATCTCGCTACCGACCAACGGTGAGGTGGCGATCTTCCTCTCCTGGAACGACCCGTTCGGCGGCTCGGCGAACAACTACGACATGTATCTCGTGCAGCAGAGCACGGGCCGGGTGGTGGCGAGCAGCACCGACCAGCAGAATGGGCGCCAGGATCCGGTCGAGGTCATCGATTTCGTCAACAAGGGAGCCCAGGACTTCTTCCAGATCGTGGTGCAGAACGTCCACGACGCCGCGCAGCCGAGAAATCTCAACATCTTCTCCTTCCAGCCCGAATGCGCCGCCGCGGGACCGGCGCTGCTGTCGGGACAGAGCCACGTCCGTCACAACTACAACACCGCGACGCACAGCATCGCCGCGCAGAGCGACGCCGCCGGATCGCCGGCCGCGGTGGTGGCGGTCGGCGCGATTTGTTCGGCGTCAGCCGCGGCCGCCAACGCCGTTCAGACCGACGAGTCCTGCCGCGACACCTCGAATTCGACCGCGGAGTTTTTCAGCAGCCAGGGGCCGACGATCGACGGACGCGTGAAGCCCGACATCGCCGCGATCGACGGGGTGTCCATTACCGGATCCGGATCGTTCCCGGTGCCGTTCTTCGGCACCTCGGCGGCGTCACCGCACATGGGCGGCATCGCCGCGCTGGTGCTGCAGAACGCCCCGTGTCTGCTGGGTCGCTCGACCTCTACGGTTGGTCCGGACACCGCTCGGCTCGCGCTGCGTCAGGCGATCATCGGTGGAGCCGCGGCGCTGAGCGCAACGCCGCCCGACAACGTGTTTGGCGCGGGCCGCGCCGACGCTTTTGCATCGGCCCAAGGCGTGCGGCCGTCGTTCAAGGGGCCAAAAACCACGCTGACGCTCGACGGTAACACGGCGTTTGGCGCCACGGTCACGCCGGCGCAACTTGGCTTCGTCGACCCGAATACGTGCCCGCTGGTCAGCCTGAACTGGTCCGGCGATTGCGGCACGCCGCCCGGCGCCACGATGACCTGCGCGTTCGGCACCAACTCCGTCAGCGTGACGGCCAGCAACAACGGCCTTTCGTATTCGGATGCGGTCGCCCTGCAGGTCGTGGTCACGAACTTCGCGGTCAGCCTCTCGCCGTCATCGGTCACGCTCACGGCAGGGCAGACCTCGTCGCACCTGGTGACGGTGACGCCGCAAGGCGGTCCCTACAACACGCCGGTGACGCTCACCTGCGCGAGCGGCAATCTGCCGCCGCAGACGAGCTGCTCGTTCGATCCGCCGACGGTGGTTCCGGGCGTGAGCGGCGCGACCTCGCGCCTGACAATCTCGACGATTTCCAGTTCCGCGGTTCCGCCGACCGGCCTCGAGCCGGGTGGACCATCCACCTGGCTGGCGCTCCGGCGCGTGAACTGGACGCCGTCACTCCTGTGGGTCGCGCTCATCGCGCTCATCGGATTCGGTGCACGGCGTCTTCCCATGCGGCGGCCGTTGAATCTTGCGGTGCGGATGGCCGCGGTGATGGTCGCGCTGGCGCCGGCGGCCTACCTCGGCGCCGGCAGCGTTCGCGCGGCTGCGCTCGATCAGGGTATCGCGCTGTTCCCGGCAGGCGTCACGTTCGTGGCGCCGCAGACGCATTTCGACCACCACCACGCCGCAATCGGTGTACCTGAGCAACATCGGCTCCGATCCATTGTCGATCGTCAGCGTCTCGACCACCGGTGACTTCAGCCAGATCAACAACTGCGGCACGTCGGTGAACGCCGGCGCCAGCTGCACGATTAACGTCAGCTTTACGCCGTCAGCCACCGGCGCGCGAGCCGGTACGATTTCGGTCGCCGACGGCGCCACCGGCAGCCCGCACATCGTGAGCCTCTCAGGCACTGGACAAGCCGCGCCCGCGAGCAACGGCGGTACGCCGCCGGGAAGCTATACGTTGACGGTGAGCGCAACCGCCGGCACCTTGTCCAACTTTGCGCCGCTGACGCTGACGGTGCAATGACAGGTATGATGGAAAGACGATGAGGCGGATTCTTGTTGCGGCGATGGCCGCGAGCCTTCTTGCGGCGGCGTGCGCGGATCCGGTTCCGCCGCCGGCGCCGACACCGGTCGTACCGACGGCGACCGAGTATTTCACCGGAACCGTGCTCGTGCTCGGCTCCGACACCAAGCAGTTCGTCGTCAATCAGGTCGGTGGGTTGAAGGTGAGCCTGCTGACGGTGAGTCCGTCGGCCGCGGTCGGCGTCGGCGTGGGCACGCCGAGCTCCGGATCCTGCCTCGCGCTCGACACCATCAACGCCGTCGCCGGCCCGGGCGTGCAGATGTCCGGCACCGCCACGATTCCCGGCACCTACTGCGTGATCGTCTACGACACCGGCAATCTGGTCGAACCGATCGGCTACACCCTGACGGTATTGCACTCGTGAAATTCGCGATTCTCCTGCTGACCGCCGCCTTGGCCTTGACGACGGCGTGCTCCAACAGCGACAGTTCGACGACCCCGACGCCGATCACGCGAACCACCGAAACGTTCAACGGCACGGTTCCGGTTCGCGGATCCTTCTCCAACACGTTCACCGTCTCGCAGTCGGGCGAAACGGACGTGACGCTGACCGCGGCCACACCACCGTCCGATATCGCGATGGGACTGGCGGTTGGCGTGCCCGACGCATCGTCGAATTGCGTCCCGATCACCGGCCCGATGACGGTCACGCCCGCGGGCGCCACGCCACAACTGACGGTGGTGACCAGCCCGGGCAAGCTGTGCGTGCTGGTTCGCGACGTCGGCAACGCCACTGCCGCCGTGACCTACACCGTCACCGTTCTCCATCCCTGAGCCCGGTCCTTTCGGACCGCCATGCGCGCTGATATGATCAGTGGTCGGCATGCCTGTGACAGAACCGGAATTGAACACGCTCGCGGCTTCTCACGACATCATCACGATTGGCGTGCGGGCCGACGACCTGCGGCAGCAGCGCCACGGCCTGCGCACGACATTCGTGCGCGTCCTCGACGTCCCGGCTGACGTCTCCGCTCCGATACCGTCCGCGCCCGCCGCCGGTGAACTCCGCATCGTCGGCGCTGTCGCAAGCCGGGCCGCGGCGATCGAACGCGTCGGACAGGTGGCGGCGATGGCGAATGGCGCCGCCGTTTCCGGCTTTTCACTTGCGGATCTCGAACGGCTGGCGGTGACTGACGGCGTCACGCTTCGCGCGCTGCTCGAAGACCTGAAGGCTGCCGGCCTCGAACTGGTTGCGGAAGCGCCGTTCGATCTCATGACCGATGCCAGGCGATCGATCGAGGAAGTCAACATCGCCGGGCTCTCGCTCGCGCGTCTCACGGTTCATCAGTCCGCGTCAGCGGATCCGCTGCCGCTGCTCAAGGCCGTCGCGGCGCTGCAGCGCGCGGTGGCGGTCGTGCGCGCGTTTGCGCCTCTGCCACGCCGCGTCAACCCGGCCGCGCCGACCACCGGGTACGACGATGTCAAGCACGTCGCGCTGGCGCGGATCGTCGTGGACAATGTTGCCTCGATTCAAGTCGACTGGACGCTCTACGGGCCGAAGCTGGCGCAGGTGGCGCTGACTGTTGGCGCTGACGATGTGGATGCCGTGTCGCCGGAGAACGAAACGAGCGAAGGGCGCCGCCGGGCGCCGCTCGAGGAGATTCGCCGCAACATCATCGCCGCGGGGCAGGAGCCGGTCGAGCGCAACGGCCGCTTCGACGTCCTGACCCGATGAGCAGCGTCCGGCTGGGAGCCGTCGGTTACCTGAACGCGAGGCCGCTCGTCTACGGTCTCGAGCGCGAACCGCGGTTCGACCTTCGCTACGACATCCCGTCGGAATGCGCGAAGCTGCTGCACGCGCACAGCATCGACGTCGGCCTGATTCCATCAATCGAGTATCTTCGCGGACCGCTGCCCTACGCAGTGGTTCCCGGTCCGGCGGTCAGCTCGAACGGCCCGGTCGCGTCCGTCGCGATCTACACGCGGAAAGAGCCGCGCGACATCCGCTCGATCGCCATGGACACGAGCTCGCGCACCTCGGTCGCACTGGCGACGATCCTCCTGCGCAACAGCTTCGCCGCGTCACCGGAGGCAATGCCGATGGCGCCCGATCTCGATACGATGCTGGGCAGAGCCGATGCTGCGTTGATCATCGGCGATGCGGCGCTGTTCCTCGATCACCAACACGCGGGCGTGCAGAAGATCGACCTCGGCGAGTTGTGGACCAGGTCGACCGGACTGCCGTTTGTGTATGCGATGTGGGTGGGGTGGCCGGGAGCTGTGGGCCAGGACGAGGTCGCGCTCCTGCAGGGTGCCCGTGACGCTGGTGTTGCGGATTCGTCAGGGGTGGCGGCCGCGTACTATCCAGATGACCCGATCCGCCAGGCGGCGGCCGAGCGGTATCTGCGCGAGAATATCCGCTACTATTTGGGGGACGAGGAGATCGAGGGGTTGACGCGGTTTTATCGCTACGCCGCTGAACTGCACCTCGTCTCTTACGACGGCAGTTTTCGTGTCTACGATGCTGAGCATTCCGGAAATCGCTGACAGGGTCCGTTCCGGACAACGGCTGAACGCCGGTGAGGCGCTCGAGCTGTATCGTCGCGCACCGACGGCACTGCTCGGCGCGCTGGCCGACGAAGTGCGCGCCCGCAAACATCCCGAGTCGATCGTCACCTACATCATCGACCGCAACGTGAACTACACGAACGTCTGCGTCGCCAAATGCACGTTCTGCGCGTTCTATCGCGATGTCGGATCGCCGGAGGGCTACGTCCTCGGCTTCGACGAGCTGTTCAGGAAAATCGACGAGACGATCGCGGTCGGCGGCGTCCAGTTGCTGATGCAGGGTGGGCACAATCCCGATCTGCCGCTGGCCTGGTACGAGGACCTGTTTCGCGCGGTCAAGCAGCGCTATCCGGATTTCAAGCTGCACGCGCTGTCGCCGCCTGAAGTGATCCACCTGTCGCGGTTGTCGCAGCGGCCAGTGCCTCAGGTGATCGATCGGCTGATCGCGGCCGGCCTCGACAGCATCCCGGGTGGCGGCGCCGAGATTCTGGTCGATCGGGTCCGCAGGCTGCTGCACTGCTACGGCAAAGCGACCGCCGACGAATGGCTCGACGTCATGCGTCACGCTCATCGAGCCGGTCTGCGCACGACCGCGACCATGATGTACGGCACGGTGGAAACCGACGAGGAACGACTCGAACATCTGTTCCGGCTGCGCGAGCTGCAGGACGAGACCGGCGGTTTTACCGCCTTCATCACCTGGAGCTATCAGCCGGATCACACCGAGCTGGCGGGATCGGAAGCGACCGGCATCGACTATCTCCGGACGCTGGCGATTGCGCGCATCGTGCTCGACAACTTCGACAACCTGCAGGCGTCCTGGGTGACGCAGGGCGGCAAGGTCGGGCAGTTGAGCCTGGCGTACGGCGCCAACGACATGGGCAGCGTCATGATCGAGGAGAACGTCGTGCGCGCCGCCGGCGCGTCCTACTGCATGGACGAACTCGAAATCGTCCGCAACATCGAGGACGCCGGCTTCACGGCCAGGCGCCGCAACATGCACTACGAGATTCTCGGCGCTCCGATCTTCCGCGAGCGCAGGTGCCGCGGATGCTCGAGCTCGCAGTGGCTCGCGAGGCCGGCGACACCAGCGTCCCTGACGAGCTGATCAACTATCCGGCGCGCAGCCGATCCGGAAAGCAGCTTCGCGTCATCCCCAATTGATCCGCTACCACGCATCCTGGATTCTGCCGATTGCCGGCCCGCCTGTTCGTCAGGGATGGATTGCCGTCGAACAGGGCCGCGTCAGCGCCACCGGCGCGTCGGGGCGGCGCGCGCGCAATGACGGCGCACAGGAAGTGGACCTCGGATCGTTCGCCATTCTGCCCGGCCTGGTGAATGCACATACGCACCTCGAGCTCTCGTACCTGCGAGACGAAGTGCCGCCGGCGTCGCAGTTCGTGACCTGGATTCGCGGCGTCATGGCCGCCAGGCGGCAACGCCCCGACGCCGACTGGTCCGGAGATTCTGGACGCGGTCGATCGGGCGATCGGCGAGTCGGTGGCGTGCGGCACCGCGATTGTCGGCGACATCAGCAACACGCTGGTCAGCTTTGGTCCCGCTCACACGCAGCCCACTCGCGGCGGTCGTGTTCTACGAGCTGATCCGCTTCAACGCTCCCGATCCGACCGGCCTCGTCGAGCAGGCGAGCCGCGCGCTCGAAGCGCTGGTTGCGACCGATCGCGTGCGCGCCAGCCTCGCCGCCCATGCACCCTATTCGGTCTCGCCGCTGGTGCTGCGGGCGATTCGGCGGGCGCTCGATCGCGATCCGTTCGCGCCGTGCAGCATTCACCTGTCCGAAAGCGTCGAGGAACTCGAGTTCATCCGCAGCGGTCAGGGCCCGTGGCGGATGCTGCTCGAAGAAATCGGATCCTGGGACCCGGCGTGGGTGCCGCCCGGCGGCTCGCCGGTGCAGTTTCTCGACGACAGCGGCTTTCTCGGTCCGCGCGTGCTCACCGTCCACGGCGTCCAGATGACCACGGCGGATCTCGATCGCCTGGTGGCGCGAGGTTCGACGCTGGTGACCTGTCCGCGCAGCAACTTTCACACCGGCGCCGGAGCGCCGCCGATCGAGGACTTCTACAACTACGGCGTCAACGTCGCGGTCGGCACCGACAGCCTCGCCAGCTCGCCCGATCTGAACGTGTTCGCCGAACTGGCAACGATGCGGGCGCTGGCGCCGACGGTATCCGCAGGCGCGCTGCTCGACAGCGCGACGCGGCAGGGAGCGCGCGCGCTCGGCTTCGATGCCGACTACGGCACGATCGAGCCGGGCAAGTCGGCGCGGCTCATTGCGGTGGAGATCCCACCGGGCACCGTCGATGTGGAAGAATACCTGGTCAGTGGCGTCGAGCCCTCCCAAATACACTGGCTCGGTGAATCGTGAAATGTCAGATTTCACAGGTCAGATTTCAGATTCAAGGCTCTGAAATCAATCTGAATTCTGAAATCTGAATTCTGAAATCTGAGATGTTCAAGCGTTTAACCACCTACGCGTCTTTCGTCCGTTTCAGCCACTCGGTCTTCGCGCTGCCGTTCGCGCTGGCTGGCGCGCTGCTGGCGGCGCAGCACGTCGCGGTGACGTGGACCAC
Organism: uncultured Acidobacteriota bacterium; assembly: GCA_963711765.1. GTDB lineage: Bacteria > Acidobacteriota > Vicinamibacteria > Vicinamibacterales > CAVVIG01 > CAVQFC01. The sequence continues at coordinate 797,877 of CAVQFC010000004.1, forward strand.
GATCGCCTGGATTTTCGTGGCGATGGTGGCGGCGCGCAGCGCAGCGATGGGCTTCAACCGGCTGGCCGACTGCGCGGATGGACGCGCTCAATCCGCGGACCGCGAACCGCGAACTGCCGGCCGGCGTGATGACGCCTCGTGAAGCGGCGGTCTTCGTGGTGGTTGCCGCGGCGGTGTTCGTGTTCGCGTCGTGGCGACTGAATCCGATCTGTCTGGCGCTGTCGCCGGTGGCGCTCGCGATCGTGTTCTGGTACTCGCTGGCCAAGCGGTTTACCACCTGGACGCAGCTGTTCCTCGGGCTGGCGATGGCGGTCGCGCCGGTCGGCGGCTGGCTCGCCGTCGGCGGGCGCGGCGGCTGGGAGCCATGGCTGCTGGCGGCGGCGATCGGCACCTGGGTCGGCGGCTTTGACGTGCTCTACGCGTGTCAGGATCTCGACTTCGATCGCGCGCACGGCCTGCGCTCGATTCCGGTCCGGTTCGGCGTGCCGGCGTCGCTGACGATTTCGCGGGCGATGCACGTGGTGGCGGTGGCGTGCCTGCTGGCGCTGGCGGCGGTCGCGCCGCTCGGCGGCGTCTACCTGACCGGCGTTGGCGCGGTGGCGGTGATGTTGATTTACGAGCAGTCGCTGGTACGCGCTGACGACCTGTCGCAGGTGAAGCGGGCGTTCGATCTGAACGGCTATGTCGGAATCCTCTACCTCGCGGTGTTGACGGTGTCGTTGTATGGCCCCTGGCGGCACTGAACGCCCGGCGGCGATTGCCATCGCGATTACCGGCGCCAGCGGCGCGATCTACGCGACGCGTACCGTCGCGGCGCTGCTCGAACGCGGCGTTCACGTCGATCTGATCGTCTCCGACTATGGACGACGGCTGCTGCGCGACGAGCTCGGCGACGCCGCGTCGGTCGATCGGTTCGTTCCGTATCTGGCCGAACGCTACGGCGCCGGTGTGAATGCAGGGACGATCTCGATTCACAGCAACCGGGATCTCGGCGCGACCATCGCCAGCGGCAGTCACGGCTGTCGCGGCATGGCGATCGTGCCGTGTTCGATGAAGACACTGGCCGCGGTCGCTCACGGCCTGTCGCGCAAGCCTGGTCGAGCGCGCCGCCGACGTGATGCTGAAAGAACAGCGCCGACTCGTGATCGTCCCGAGAGAAACGCCGATGAGTCTGCCGCAGCTGAAGAACATGGTCCTCTGCGCCGAGGCCGGCGCGATGATCCTTCCGGCGATGCCGGCGTTCTACCAGCATGCCGAAGACGCTCGATGATCTCGCCGACTTCATGGCCGGAAAGATCCTGTCGGCGCTCGGCTTCGACCACGAATTGTACCCACCGTGGACCGGCCAGGCCGGATCGTAGTTGGTCCTTATCACGAAGGCGCGAAGAGCCACGAAGACCACGAGTTCATTTTCTTTCCAACCCGATTGTCGTGATCTTCGTGTCTTCGCGATGAAAGTTCCCCTCTTGTGACGGACGTCTCCAAATCACCCGAGAAGATCGCCGGCATGTTCGACGCCATTGCCGGGCGTTACGATTTCCTCAACCATCTGCTGAGTGCCGGCATCGACCGTCGCTGGCGGAGCCGCGCGATTGCATCGCTGGCGCTGACCGGCCGGGAGCGCGTGCTCGATTTGTGCACCGGAACCGCCGATCTGGCGATCGCCGCGGTTCGCGCGAGTCCCGGCGCCGCGCGCGTCGTTGGCGTCGATTTCTCCGACGGCATGCTGCAGGTCGGGGCGGGCAAGTTGCGGAACGAAGGGCTGGCCAATCGTGTGGCGCTGGTTCGCGGCGACGCGACCCGCATTCCGATCGCGAATGCCTCCGTCGATGCGGTCACCGTCGCGTTCGGCATCCGCAACGTCGACGGCATCGCCGTCCGCGTGCGCGGAGATCCATCGCGTGTTGAAGCCGGGCGGGCGCCTCGCGATTCTCGAGTTCGCGGTGCCGACGGCGCCGGGAATCAGCACGCTCTACCTGTGGTACCTGCGGCGGGTGCTGCCGTGATCGGCCGCGCGGTGTCCCGGCACAACGCGGCCTACGGGTATCTTCCCGCATCAATCGGTGCGTTCGAGACTCCCGCCGAGTTTGTGAAAGTCCTGCGACAGGCCGGTCTCAGCGATATTTTGCCCATCCCTCTGACGTTCGGCAGCGTCATTCTTTATACGGCCCGCAGGACCTAATAAACTTTTTACCGGCGGTCAGACCAAGGCCCCAGCCGCCGACTGGTATACTGACTCTAAGTACCTGATGTATTTCGATTTCGACGATTACCACCCGGATATTAGCCCGGTCGGCCAGGCCATTTCGTGGCGCGAAGGCGTCCTGCTTTCGATCATCGCGCACCTGGTGTTCGTCATCCTCCTCCTGGTGGTGCCGAAGTGGTTTCCGTTCCTGACGCAGTCAAGGCCGGTGCCCGTTCCCGTCCAGCAGCGTCCGGACAATACGCAGTTCGTCTTCGTGCAGCCGCGCGTCGAGCGGCCGGCCGCGCGGGCGCCTGAGCGCGCCGTGCCGTCCGATCTCAACCGCGTGGCGGCCACTCCGGAAAAGGCGCCGAAGCCGGCCAATCCGCTGCCGTTCAGCCGCGGCAATTCGCCCGAGCGGGTCGAGGAACCACCCAAGCAGGTCGCCCGCGGACAGGGGCCGCAACCCGATCCGGCGGCCGGCGCGCCGGCCGACAATCCGCCTGATTCGAAGATTCCGCGATTCGTCGTCCTCGCTGCAGTCGCCGTCGCGCGCGGCTTCGCAGAACGGCGCTCAACGGTCGATCGCCCTCCTCCGGCGGATCGCTCGGCGATGCGCTGCGCAATCTCGCAGCGCTACACGCAGAATCAGACCTTCGACAATCCCGGCGGCAGCGGCGGTCAGTTCGGACCCGAGATCCAGTTCGACACCAAGGGCGTCGAGTTCGGCCCGTGGATCCGCCGTTTCATCGCGCAGGTGAAGCGCAACTGGCTGATTCCGTACGCGGCGATGTCCATGAAGGGGCACGTCGTGATGCAGTTCAACGTGCACAAGGACGGATCGATCACCGATCTCAACGTGGCCGGGCCGTCCGGCGTCGACGCGTTCAACAACGCCGCGTTCGGCGCGCTTGTCCTCGTCGAATCCGACCCAGCCGCTGCCGCCGGAATACCCGTCGGACAAGGCCTTCTTCACCGTCACGTTCTTCTACAACGAAACCCCGCCGCGGTGACCCGCACGCAGCAGCTGGGGCTCGTGATCCTGCTGATCGCGTTCATCGTCTACGTCCTGGTCCGCGTCTCGATGAAGCCGCTCGGCGCTCGCGGTGCTCGGTCCGACCGCGACCGGGAAGAGCGCGCTCGGCGCTCGCGATCGCCGCGCGTCATCGGCGGCGAGATCATCAACTGCGATTCGACGGCGGTGTATCGCGGCTTCGACATCGGCACCGACAAGATCGCGCCGGACGAGCGGCGCGGCATCCCGCACCATCTGATCGACATCGTCGATCCGACCGAGGAGTACACCGCCGCGCAGTACGCGCGCGACGCGGCCGAGCGTATTCGCGACATCCAGTCGCGCGGCCGGCTGCCGATTCTCGTCGGCGGTACCGGGTTTTACTTCCGCGCACTGACGCGCGGATTGTTTCCCGGCCCGGGCGCGACGCGGTGCTGAGGTCCGCGACTCGAAGCGATTGCCGCGCGCCGCGACGTCACGCTGCTGCACCGCATGCTGCGCCAAGGTCGATCCGGATTCGGCGCAGCGGATTCAGCCGCGCGATCTGAAGCGGCTGGTGCGGGCGCTCGAAGTCTTCTTCCTGACCGGCCGGCCGCTCACCGAACACTTCGCCGGAGACCAGCTCGCTGATCGCGGACGTCGAGATGCTGGCCATCGGACTGCGGCTGCCGGCTGCCGCGATCTCCGAGCGGGTGACGCATCGCGTGGACGAGCAGTTCGCGCGCGGGCTTGCTCGACGAGATGCGGGCGCTGCTCGCCGCGCGGCGTGCCGGAGGACGCACGGCCATTCGGCGGACTCGTCTACCGCCAGGCGCTCGAGCACCTGCACGGCGTCCGCGACGAGGCGGCGACGCGCGCGCTGATCGCGCAGGAGAATCGCCGCTACGCGCGGCGCCAGTTGATCTGGTTCCGCAAAGAGCCTACTCTTGTCTGGTTCGACGGTCCGGGCGAGTCGGCTTCGGTGATCGCCGCCGTACTCGAGTGGTTCAACGAACGGCTTCAGGAGCGCGAACGCTAATGGCCCCCGCGTCGGAATCGAAATCGTCCCAGCCCAACATCCAGGACGTCTTTCTCAACTACGTCCGCCGCGAGAAGCTCTCGGTCACGATTCGCATGATGGACGGCAGCGAGCTCGAGGGACGGATCAAGAACTTCGATCGCTTCGCGCTGGTGCTCGACCACGGCGGCGTCGATCACATGATCTTCAAGCACGCGATCGCCGCAATCAAGACGCCGAAGCCGGTTTCCAACTACTTCTCACATCAGTAACGGCCCGTGGCTGCCTCGCCTTTTCGGCGCGTCATCGTCATCGTCATGGACAGCGTCGGAATCGGCGAGCTGCCGGACGCCGCGGCCTACGGCGACCAGGGCAGCAACACCCTCGGCAACATCGCGAAGCACGTCCCGCTGGCGCTTCCGACGCTCCGCACGTCTCGGTCTGGACCGAATCGTGTCGCTGGGCGAAGCACGGGATCGCCATCCGCTGCCGCCGACCGCGGCCTTCGGCCGGATGGCTGAGGCGTCGGCCGGAAAGGATTCGGTCACCGGACACTGGGAGATGATGGGCATCGTGCTCGATCGAGCCGTTTCCGACGTTTCCCGACGGCTTTTCCGCCGGAGATCATCGCCGCGTTCGCGCGGCAGACCGGCCGAGGCGTCCTCGGCAACAAGGCGGCGTCCGGCACCGCAGATTCATCGACGAGCTCGGCGCCGAGCACATGCGGACCGGCGCGCTGATCGTCTACACGTCTGCCGACAGCGTGTTCCAGATCGCCGCGCACGAAGAGGTCGTGCCGGTTCAGGAGCTGTATCGCGCCTGCGAGATTGCCTACCGGCTCGTCGGCGAAGGGCTCGGCGTCGGGCGCGTCATCGCGCGGCCGTTCGTCGGTGCTCCCGGACACTTCAAGCGAACCGCCAACCGTCACGACTACGCGCTGCCGCCGTCAGGCGAGACCGCTGCTCGATCGCCTGAAGGCTGCGTCGGTCCCGGTCGTGGCGATCGGCAAGATCGAAGATCTGTTCGCGGGCCGCGGCATGACCCGCGCGGTGCACACCGTCGAGCGACGACGACGGCATGGATCGGCTCGGGGAGCAGATGGCCGCGGTCGATCGCGGGTTCATCTTCACGAACCTCGTCGATTTCGATACGCAGTACGGACATCGCAACGACGTTCGCGGCTATGCCGCGAACCTCGAGCGCTTCGACATCGCGGCTCGCGCGTCTGCTGCCGCAACTGCGAGACGACGACTGTCTCGTGGTGACGGCCGATCACGGCAACGATCCGACGACGCCGAGCACCGATCACGCGCGCGAGTACGTGCCGTTGCTGGTGACCGGCGCGCGCGTCCGCGCCGGCGTCGACCTCGGCACGCGCCGGACCTTCGCCGACCTCGGTCAGACGCTGGCGGACAACTTCGGCGTCGGTCCGCTGGCGCACGGGACGAGCTTCCTGGCGGAGATCTCGATCTAGAACGCAGAGTCCGCAGAGTTCGCAGAGTAAATCAGCAAGATCATGATTCGCTGCGCGCTCTGCGAACTCGGCGTTCAACCCTATGACCAAACTTCGCGAACAGCTCGAGGCGCGCGAGCGCGAGATCCTGGCGCCGCAGGCGGCCAAGAGCGCCGACACGCGCGGACGCCTGCGCCCCGAACCGGAAGACGACGTGCGGCCGGCGTTTCAGCGCGACCGCGATCGCATCATCCACTGCAAGGCGTTCCGCCGGCTGAAGCACAAGACGCAGGTGTTCTTCGCGCCCGACCGGCGATCACTACCGGACGCGGCTGACGCACACGCTCGAGGTCTCGCAGATCGCGCGCACCATCGCGAAGGTGCTGCACCTGCACGAGGAGCTGACCGAGGCGATCGCGCTCGGCCACGATCTCGGCCACACGCCGTTCGGACACGCCGGCGAGCGGGTGATCGACTCGCTGATGCCGGGCGGCTTCAACCACTACGAGCAGAGCCTGCGCATCGTCGATCTGCTGGAGAACGACGGCCGCGGCCTGAACCTCACGTGGGAAGTGCGCGACGGCATCGCGAAGCATTCGAAAGGGAAGTCGGGCGCGCCGGTCGGCATGTCGCCGCGCGCTGCGATCGGCACCGATCGAAGGGCAGATCATGCGCGTCGCCGACCTCATCGCGTACGTCAACCACGACATCGACGATGCGACGCGCGCGGGATTGCTGAAGGCCGAGGATCTGCCGGCGGATCTCGTGGCGGTGCTCGGCGCGATCGTCTTCGGCGCGGATCGGCACGCTCGTGAAGGACGTCGTGACCGAAACGCTGGCCGGCGGCCTGACCGAGATCCGCATGAGCGACACCGTGCTCGAACGCCGTGCTCGGCCTTCGAGCGTTTCTGTTCGACGCGGTCTACGAGAACATCGATCGCGACCGCCGAGTTCAAGAAGGCGTCGGGGATTCTGAGCGGGCTGTGGGAGAAGGTCCGCGAGCGTCCGGAACGAGTTCCTCGACGCCAGGACCATCGAGCACGAAGGCGCTCGACGCCGCGACCCGCGACTTCATCGCCGGCATGACCGATCGCTACGCCGTCCGCCTCTTCGAGCAGCTGTACATCCCCAAGCCCTGGGCGGTCGACTGATTCTCGAATTTGGTCATTGGGTGACCTGGTCATTGGGTCAATGAGCCGGCGGAATCGGGTTTTGACCGCCCCAAGGCCCTAGCCCAAGGCCCCTGTTCCAAGGTATATTGGGAGGTTCATGCTCACGCTGAATCTCAGCACCATCAGGACGGCGCAGGAGCGATTCGAGAAGGAATACGCGCCCGAGGCGTTCTCGGCACCGACGAAGACTTTCGCGTCGTCGCGCCGGTGTCGCTGGCGTTCGAGATCTTCAAGGACAAGGCCCTGTTCCGGCTCGTCGGCCGCGTCCAGACGACGCTTGGAGCTGCCGTGCGGCCGGTGCCTGGAGCCGTTCACGCTGCCGGTCGACGCAGACGTTCGACCTGCGGTATCAGCCGCACACGCAGGCGAGCGGGGACGAAGCCGAACGCGAGACTCGAAGAAGACGATCTGACGACGGCGTTTTACGAGAACGACGAGATCGACCTCGGATCAGCTGATGCGCGAGCAGTTTCATCTGGCGCTGCCGATGAAGCCGCTCTGCAGCGACAGCTGCCATGGGCTTGTGTCCGATCTGCGGCACCAACCTGAATCGCGAGACGTGCGCGTGCACGCCGCGAGTGGGAGGATCCGCGCCTCGCCGCGTTGCGGGCCCTGACGAAGACCCCGATAGACGTTCGCACCAAGAACTGAAGGACGAAGACGATGCCGAATCCCAAACGACGACACTCCAAGACGCGGACGGCCAAGCGCCGGACGCACGACGCGCTCAAGCGCGACCGGCCTCGAGCGAGTGCCCGCAGTGCCACGAGCCGAAGCAGCCGCACCACGTGTGCGCGAACTGCGGCTACTACCGCGGCCGTCAGGCGCGGGCGGTCAAGGAAGAATAGAACCGCTGAACCCGGCGATGATCTGGATCGCAGTGGACGCGATGGGCGGCGACTTCGCGCCGCGCCACATCGTGGACGGCGCCCTGGCCGCCGCGCGTCATTTCGATCTCGGCGTGCGCTGGTCGGGCCGCCGCCGGCGATCGACGCCGAACTCGCGCGGCACCGGAGACGTCGACCGCGATCGCGTGCGCGTCGTCGAAGCGCCCGACGTCATCGGCGATGGAGGAGTCGCCGGCCGCGGCGCTGCGGCGCAAGCCGGGCGCGTCGATCCGCGTCGCCGCGGAACTGGTGGCGCGAGGCGAGGCGGCGGCGCTCGTTCAGCGCCGGCCACACCGGCGCGACGGTGATGGCGGCGCACGCGGCGTTCGGCATGCTGCCGGCGTCGATCGACCGGCGCTGGCGGCGACGATTCCGACGCGCGGCCGGCCCGCGGTGCTGCTCGACGTCGGCGCCGAGCGTCGAGTGCCGGCCGCAGCACCTGCTGCAGTTCGCGGTCATGGGCAGCGTCTACGCGCGAGTGGCGTTCGGCATCGATCGCGCCGCGCGTCGGGCTGCTGTCGATCGGCGAGGAAGCGACGCAAGGGCAACGAGCTGACGCGCGAGGCGCACCGGCTGCTCAAAGGTTCGCCGCTCGCCTTCATCGGCAACGTCGAAGCGCGCGACGTCTACAGCGGCCAGGCCGACGTCATCGTCTGCGACGGGTTCACCGGCAACGTCGCGCTGAAGATCAGCGAGGGGCTCGTCGAGGTGGTCGAAGAGCTTGTTGAGCGAAGAGCTGTCGAGCACGATCACGATGCGGGTCGGATCGATGCTGACGCGGCGCGCGCTGCGGCACTTCCGCCGTCGCGTCGACTACTCCGAGTACGGCGGCGCGCCGCTGCTCGGCGTCGCCGGCGTCACCATCGTCGGCCACGGACGGTCGAGCGCGAAGGCGGTTCGCAACGCGATCGCGATGGCCTATCGTTTCGTCGGCGCAGCGGTTCATCGAACGGGTCGGCGCCGACATTGCGGCGACGGCGGTGTCGCACTCGTGATCGCCTTCCTCTTTCCAGGACAAGGCGCGCAGAAAGTCGGCATGGGCCGCGCGCTTGCCGATGCGTTTCCGATTTGCCGCGAGACGTTCGACGAGGCGGACGCCGCGCTCGGCGAGCCGCTCAGCCGCATCATCTTCGACGGTCCGGAGGATCAGCTCACGCTGACCGAGAACACGCAGCCGGCCATCCTCGCGGTCAGCATCGCGGCGTGCCGGCTGCTCGAGTCGCGCGGGCTCACGCCCGCGTTCGTCGCCGGCCACAGTCTGGGCGAGTACTCGGCCAACGTCGCGGCCGGGACCTTCGCGTTCGCGGACGCGCTTGCGGCTGGTCCGGCGCCGCGGCCAGTACATGCAGGAGGCGGTGCCGGTCGGCGAGGGCGCGATGGCGGCGATTCTCGGCCTCGACGCCGAGCAGGTCGCCGAGGCGTGCGCACGAGGCGGCCGCACGGCGACGTGGTCAGCCCGGCGAACCTGAACGGCGGCGGCCAGGTCGTGATTGCCGGATCGCGCGATGCGGTCGCGCGCGCCGGCGAACGCGCCAGGGCGCTCGGCGCCAAGCGCGTGATTCCGCTGTCGGTCAGCGCGCCGTTCCATTGCGCGCTGATGAAGCCGGCCGAGGAGCGGCTCGCGCCGGAGCTGCGCGCGCTGCACGCGCCCGACGCCGCGCGTGCCGATCGTCGCCAACGTCGACGCCGAGCCGAAGCGCGACGCGCCGGCGGCGATCGAGGCGCTGATCGCGCAGGTGTCGTCGCCGGTGCGGTGGGAGGCCGTCGTCGCGCGCCTTGCGTCTGAGGGCGTCACAACGTATGTTGAGGTGGGTCCTGGCACGGTGCTGAGCGGACTCGTGCGCAAGATTCACCGCGAGGCCACGGTCGTGAGCTTCGGCAGCCCCGACGATCTCGCGGCCGTCGAGACCGCGCTCGCGTAGTCGCGCAACCAGGACATGTTCAACCTCTCCGGAAAAGTCGCGCTCGTCACCGGCGCGTCGCGCGGCATCGGGCGCGCGATCGCGGCGCGGCTCGCCGCACAGGGCGCGACCGTGGTGGCCGCGGCGCGCGGCGACCACGCGACGCGAGTGCGTCGACGCGATCACCGCCGCCGGGCACGACGCGCCGAGGCGCTCACCCTCGACGTGACCGACGCGCGGCGCCGTCGAAGCCGCGCCCGGCGACATCGTCGAGCGCCACGGCCGGCTCGACATCGTCGTCAGCAACGCCGGCATCACGCGCGATCAGCTGCTGATGCGCATGAAGCGCGACGACTGGGACGCGGTGATCGCGACCAATCTCACCGCCACGTTCGTGCTCGCGCAGGCGGCGCATGCGGCCGATGCTGAAGCAGCGCGGCGGACGGATCATCGCGGTCGGATCGGTCGTCGGCCAGATGGGCAATGCCGGGCAGACCAACTACGCGGCGTCGAAGGCCGGGCTGATCGGCTTCGCCAAGGCGCTGGCGCGCGAGGTCGCATCGCGCGACATCACCGTGAACGTGGTCGCGCCGGGCATGATCGACACCGACATGACCCGCGCCATCACCGACAAGGCGCAGGTGGACTGGGCGGCGCAGATTCCGCTCGGCCGTCTCGGCAGCGTCGACGACATCGCCGCGGCGGTGTGCTTTCTTGCGTCGGACGAGGCGTCGTATATTACAGGGCACGTTCTCGCCGTCAACGGCGGGATGTACATGTAGGAGGATTGAATGGCCGTATCCGACAAAGTGAAGAGCATCATCGTGGAGCAGCTGGGCGTCGACGAAGAAGAAGTGACGCCGGACGCATCGTTCGTGGACGATCTCGGCGCCGACTCGCTCGACACCGTCGAACTGGTGATGGCGTTCGAGGAGGAGTTCGGCATCGAGATTCCCGACGAGGATGCCGAGAAGATCACCCGCGTGAAGGAAGCCGTCGAATACATCGAGTCGCACGCCAAAACCAAGAAGTAGGATTCGTGACTGACAGACGGCGAGTGGTCGTCACCGGCATCGGCCTGGTGTCGTCGCTCGGGATCGGTACCGAAGCGAACTGGGAGGCGCTTACGGCGGGCCGCAGCGGCATCGCCACGATCACCAAGTTCGACGCCACCCAGTTCGCGACGCGCATCGCGGGCGAAGTCAAGGACTTCGACCCGCTGGCGTTCATCGAGAAAAAAGATGTCAAGAAGATGGACATCTTCATCCAGTACGCCATCGCCGCGTCGCAGTTCGCGATGGACGATGCGGCGCTGACGATCTCGCCGGAACTGTCGCGCCGCGCGTCGGCGTGTTCATCGCGTCCGGGCATCGGCGGGTTCACCACGATCGAGCGCGAGCACAAGGCGCTGCTCGACGGCGGCCCGCGCAAGATCTCGCCCGTTTTTCATCCCGTCGGCGATCATCAACCTGGCCGCCGGCCAGGTCTCGATCCGCTACGGCGCCAAGGGGCCCAACTCGGCGACCTGCACCGCCTGCTCGGCCTCGGCGCATGCCATCGGCGACGCGTTCGAGATCATCAAGCGGGGCGACGCCGACGTGATGATTGCCGGCGGATCGGAGGCCGCGATCACGCCGATGGGCATCGGCGGATTCGGCGCGCTGCGCGCGCTGTCGACGCGCAACGACGAACCGGCGCGCGCCAGCCGGCCGTTCGACAAGGACCGCGACGGCTTCATCGTCGGCGAAGGCGCCGGCGTGCTGATCCTCGAGGAGTACGAGCGCGCGCAGCGGCACGCGGCGCGCGCATCTACGCCGAGCTGGTCGGCTACGGCATGTCGGCCGACGCGTACCACATCACCGCGCCGTCGGAAGACGGCGACGGCGCGTTTCGGGTCATGAGCGCCGCAATCGAGAGCGCCGGCATCACCCCGGACCATGTCGACTACATCAACGCCCACGGCACCTCGACGCCGCAGGGCGATTCGCTCGAGACGCTGGCGATCAAGCGCTGCTTCGGCGATCACGCCACGGCGCTCGCGGTGTCGTCGACCAAGTCGATGACCGGGCACCTGCTCGGCGCCGCCGGCGGGCTCGAGGCCGGCATCACGGTGCTGGCCGATGTACAGGTCAGATCGCGCCGCCGACCATCAACCTCGATCACCCAGACGAAAATTGCGACCTCGACTACGTGCCGCACAAGAGCCGGCCGATGTCGATTACCTACGCGCTGTCCAACTCGTTCGGCTTCGGCGGCACCAACGCCGCGCTGCTGTTCAAACGGTTCGAAGAGTGATCCCCAATGGAACGCAGAGTTCGCGGAGCTCGCAGAGCTGATATCGTCTCTGCGGACTCTGCGTTCGAGAGATTATGAAGATAGCCGTCTGCATCAAACAGGTCCCGACCCGCGAATGGCAGCCCCGCGTCAACGACGCCCGGACCTGGATCCGCGATCAGGACGCCAGCTTCGAGATGAACGAGCCGGACGCCTACGCGCTCGAGGAAGCGCTGCGCCTCAAGGAAAAGCACGGCGGCGAGGTGGTGGTCTGCTCGGCTGGGCCGGCGCGGGTCGCGCAGGTGATCCGCGAAGCGCTGGCGCGCGGCGCCGATCGCGCGCATCCACGTCGAAGACGATGGCCTCGCCAGCGCTGACGCGTTCGTCACCGGCGACGCTCTCGCGAGCGCGATGAAGAGCGAGCAGTTCGACCTCGTGCTGACCGGCCTGCAGTCCGACGACCAGGGCTTCGCGCAGGTCGGCGTGGTCCTGGCGGAACGCCTCGGCTTGCCGCACGCGACCATCATCATGGAAGTCCAGGTGGACCCTTCGACCTTCGAGATCCTCAGGTCGTCCCGAGCAGGGTCGAGGACGACAGCTGGCAGGCGGGCGCGTTGCGCGTGAAGCGCGAGCTCGAGGGTGGCTGGTTCCAGTGGGTGGCGATGCCGCTGCCGGCGGTGCTGACGATCCAGAGCGGCATCAATCAGCTCCGCTACGCGACGCTCAAGGGCATCATGGCGGCGAAGAAGAAGGAAATCCGAAAGGCGGCGGCGCCTGCCGGCCTGGTTGCGCGCCAGAAGATCGTCAGCCTTTACGTGCCTGAAAAGGGCAAGAAGACGCAGATCATCGGCGGATCGCCGGCCGAGGCGGCCAAAGAACTGGTCCGCAAGCTGCGCGAGGATGCGCGGGTGATTTCATGATCCTGGTCATCGCCGAGCAGCGCGACGGCAAGCTGAATCGGGCGACGTGGGAGACCATTGTCGCCGCGCAGCAGCTGGCGGCGTCCGGTTCGCTGCCGATCACGGTTCTCGTCGCCGGCACGGGCGTTGCGGGTGTCGCCGGCGAATTGGCGGCGGCTCAGGTCGGTGAGGTCGTCACCGTCGAGCATGCGGCGCTCGAGTCGTACACGCCGGACGGCTTCACGGCCGCGCTTCAGCAGACAATCGCGCAGCTGTCGCCGACCTATGTGCTGCTGCCGCATACGTATCAGACGCGCGACTTCGCGCCGAAACTCGCGGCGCGGATGGACCGGGCGATCCTGACGGATGTCACGGCGATCAAGACAGGCGCCGAGGTGTCCTTCGTGCGCCCGATGTTCCAGGGCAAGCTGACCGCGGACGTGGTCCCGCTCGGCCCCGCGCCGCACTTCGTCACGTTCCAGATTGGCGCATACCGCGTCGACCAGGCCGCGAAGGGTGCCGCGCCGGCGCCGGTCCGCGCGCTGACGGTTGCGGTCGATGCGACGACGATTCGCGAGAAGCCAGAGCCGCCATTTCAGCAGGCGAAGCAGGCCGTCGATCTGTCGCAGGCCGAGCGGATTGTGTCGGTCGGCCGCGGCATCAAGGAAGAGGCGAACATCGCGATCGCCCGACAGCTGGCCGAGGCGATCGGCGCCGAGCTCGCGGCGTCGCGTCCGATTTGCGACGCCGGCTGGCTCCCGATGGAGCGTCAGGTCGGCAGTTCCGGGCAGACCGTGGCGCCGAAGCTGTATCTCGCGCTCGGTATTTCCGGCGCGATCCAGCACCTCGTCGGCATGAAGGGCGCCCACACCATCGTCGCCATCAACAAGGATCCTGATGCGCCGATCTTCGAGATCGCGGACTACGGGATCGTCGGCGACCTGTTCGAGATCGTCCCGGCGCTCATCGCTGCCGTGAAAGGCTGACGAGGGAACGCCGAGTTCGCGGAGATCGCAGAGAAGGCGTACTCTTCTCTTCGTGCTCCGCGGACTCTGCGTTCAAAACACGTGATGCAGACCGTCGCCTTCTGGCTCCTCTTCCTGGCCGGCGTCGGCGCCTTCGCGGCGCAGGTGGCGCGGCGTGTTCAACTGGTCGCGGCGGCGCCCAACACATTCAGCTCGGCCGATCTCGGCTTCCGCGCCCGCCGCTTTTTCTTCGACGTCGTTCTTCAGCGTCAGACCATCCGCGAGCGGCCGCTGACCGGCCTGATGCATGCGTTCGTGTTCTGGGGATTCGTCGCTTTCGGCGGGTATACGCTGACCGAATTCCTGAGCGGCCTCGGCATCGTCGATCTGACGCACGCCCGCTGGTTCTACCTCTATCGCGTTGCGCTGACGCCGTTCGCCTCGGCCGTGCTCCTCGGTATCGTCTACCTGCTCATCAGGCGTGCGTTCGTCCGTCCGGTCGCGCTTGGGCCCAAGGTGTCGATCGAATCGATCGTGATCGCGCTCTTCATCGCGACGTTGATGGTCACGTTCCTGCTGGCCTTTCAGCTCGACGAAACGACCATCACCGGGCGCGTGAACTGGTGGGTCCACATGGGCGTGATCCTGGCGTTCATGGCGCTGATTCCGGCGTCGAAGCATCTCCATCTGGTGCTGTCGCCCATCACGGTGTTCCTGAAGTCGCCGCGAGCTTGGCAACCTGCCGAATCTCGATTTCGAGAAAGAGCAAGTCGGCCTCGAGACGGTCAAGGATCTCGGCAGCAAGTCGGTGCTCGACGCGTTGACCTGCGTCGAGTGCGGCCGCTGTCAGGTGAACTGTCCCGCGTGGAAGGCCGGCAAGGCGCTCAATCCGAAGACGATCGTGCTGCAGACGCAGCAGGCGGTCCTGGCGGGACGCCAGGAGCTGAAGCTCGGCGAGCTCTACTCGGAAGAGGTGCTCTGGCAGTGCACGACCTGCGGCGCCTGCGAGAACCAGTGCCCGGTCGGCATCGAGCAGCTGCCGATCATCATCGGCGCTCGTCGGGGGCTGGTGTCCAACGGGGACGCGCCGGACTACCTCGGCGCGATGTACAACAACCTCGAGCGCCGCAGCAATATCTGGGGACTCGGCTCCGACCAGCGCGCCAAGTTCGTCGACCGCGGCCGAGCTCGAGACGTTCGATCCGGCCCGGCATGACGTTCTCGTCTGGCTCGGCTGCGCCGGGTCGTTCGACGCCGACTTCCAGAAGTCACTCAAGTCGCTGTTCTCGATCCTGCGCATGAAAAGCGTGAAGTTCGGCGTGCTGTCGAAGGAGCGCTGCACCGGCGATCCCGCGAAGCGGACCGGCAACGAGTACATGTATCAGGAGCTGGCGACCGGCAACATCGCCGAGTTCACTTCCGCCGGTGTGAAGAAGATCCTGACGTCGTGTCCGCACTGCGTGAAGACGATCGGCGACGACTATCGCAAGTTCGGCTACGAGGTAGAGATTGTTCATTCGTCGGTGTTCGTCGAGGAACTGTTGCGCGCCGAGACCGCGGCGGTTCGTTCCGGCTCGCCCGACGACAAGGTCACGTTCCACGATCCGTGCTATCTCGGACGCTATCAGAAGGTGGTGGACGAACCGCGGGCACTGCTCGAGCGCTTCGGCGCCGAGATCAGCGAGCCGGAACGCAATCGCGAAAACCCGTACTGCTGCGGCGCCGGCGGGGGACTGCTGTTTGCCACCAAGGAAGAGGAGCCCGGCAGCCGCATCAGCGACGTCCGATTCAAGCAGCTCCAGGCCACCGGCGCCCACACCGTCGTCACCGCCTGCCCGTTCTGCTCGATCATGTTGAAGGGCGCGCAGGCCAGCGCCCAGGCGGATACCCAGTTCGTCGATCTCATGTCCTACGTGAACGGCAAGCTGCAATCCCGATCGACGCCGGCCACATCGCCAACGCCCGAAGGGCGATGAGCACGCCTGACAGCTGGCGCGCGTCGCGATCGAAGCGCGTTCAGGCCAGGCTCATCGCGAGCCTCGGATATCCACTGATCGCCGCGCTGGGCTCGACGTTGCGATGGCGCCACGAAGGTCTGGACCATCTCGATGCGGTCGTGCGCGGGGGACACCAGCCGATCATGGCGTTCTGGCATGGCCGCATCCTGCCGGCCGCGTACTACTTCCGGCGGCGGCGGATCGTCGTCATCACCAGCGAAAACTTCGACGGCGAATGGATCGCCGGCATCATCGAACGGTTCGGATACGGCACCGCGCGCGGCTCGACGTCGCGGGGCGCGGTGAAGGCGCTGGTGCAGCTGAAGCGCGCCCTGGCGGAAGGCAAGCCGGCCGGGTTCACCCTCGATGGCCCGCGCGGACCGGCGCGGGTCGCGCAGCCGGGCGCGATCTGGCTCGCGAAGGCCACCGGCAATCCGGTCGTCCCGTTTCATCTGGAAGCCAGCCGGCACTGGACGATGGGGAGCTGGGATCGGACGCAGATTCCGAAGCCGTTTTCGGAGGTGGCGATTGCCATGGGCGAACCCTTCTTCGTGCAGGCGAACGCCGACGACACCGCGCTCGAGGCGCACCGGCTCGCGCTCGAGACGCGTTTGCGCGCGCTCGAGGCGCGCGCCCTTGCGATGCTCTGAGTCCGTCGACGCGCACTGGCGTTTTCGTCACCACTCGATCTTCCGACGCTCGCTGAAGAATCCTCCACTCGGACCCTTGGCTCCGAGCGTGGCCAGCCAGACGATCGTGTCCGCGCCTTCTTCCACTGACCGCGGCGCGCCCGGCCCGCCCATGTCGGTGCGCACCCAGCCCGGACAGGCGCTGTTGACCAGGACGTCGGTGCCGCGCGTCTCGCCGGCGAGCTGCCGAGTGAACGCGTTGAGCGCCGCCTTCGACATCGAGTACGCCGGAGCGTACGTCTCCATCGACGTCAGTTGACCGGCCTCCGACGAGACGTTGACGATACGGCCGTGGCCGCGTTCGATCATGCCGGGCACGAACGCCTGGCTGACCGCGACCGCGCCAATCACGTTGGTCTCGAATGTTGCGCGAATGTCGCGGACCGTCATCTCGAGGACGCCATCGTCTTCGTTCAGGAGAATGCCAGCGTTGTTGACGAGGACGTCCACGGTCAGCATCCGCCCGGATAGTTCGCCGGCGAGCGCGCGGATCGAGCCGGCGTCGGTGACGTCGAGCTGGGCGGGAATGACCGATCCCGTACCGGCGGCGCGAATCGTGCCGGCGGCGGCCTCGGCCCTCGCCGGATCGCGTGCCGTCAGCACGACATGGAACCCGCGTGCCGCAAGCTGGCGGCAGACCTCCAGCCCGATGCCGCGGTTGGCGCCAGTGACAAGAGCCACGCGTGATTCGCCCATTCCCAGATGCTATCGTTAGTCAGGAGTCAGGAGTCGGGAGTCACGTGCTGCATCCCCAATCAGCATTTCGCATTCAGCAATCATCATTTCCTATGTCCGTATGTCACTGATCCTCGTCCATTCTGATCGGTTCAGCGACCACCAGACTCCGCCCGGTCACCCCGAGCGGCCGGAGCGCGCTGAGGCGATGGCGGCCGTGGTCGATCGATGGCGAGCCCGCGGTATCGAGGTCGTCGCGCCTCGCGAGGCAACCATCGAACAGCTCGCGCGCGTGCACGACGATGCCTACGTGCGGCGGGTGGCTGAAACAGCTGGTCGAGCATTGTCGCTGGATCCGGACACCTACACCTCGCCGGAGTCGTACGAGATCGCGCGTCTGGCGGCGGGTGCGGCCATCGATGCGGTGGAGCGGGTGATGGCCGGCTCCCATACGGCCGCGGTGGCGCTGGTGCGGCCGCCCGGCCATCACGCCGAGCGCGACCGCGCCATGGGATTCTGCCTGTTCAACAACGTCGCGGTGGCCGCTGCGCACGCCCGTGCGCAGGGCGCGGCCAGGGTCGCGATCGTCGATTACGACGTGCACCACGGGAACGGCACCCAGCACATCTTCGAGTCGGACCCGCACGTGCTTTATGTGTCCACCCACCAGTTCCCGTACTATCCGGGCACCGGCGCGGCTGACGAAGTGGGGCACGGCAGCGGGCGCGGATTCACCGTCAACGTGCCGATGGAGATTGGCGCCGTTGACGCTGATTATCAGTTGGTCTTTGCGAAAGTGATATCGCCGATTCTCCTGCAGTTCGAACCGGATCTGGTGATTGTGTCCGCTGGCTTCGACGCTCACGAGCGCGATCCACTCGGCGGCATGCGCCTCTCGACGCCGGCCTTCGCGGCGATGACGCGCGAGCTTCGTGCGGTGGCGGACGAGTGTTGCCGCGGCCGAATCGTCTCGGTCACTGAAGGTGGTTACGACCTGCAGGCGCTGGCCGCGTCGCTCGACGCGGTGATTGAACAGCATGCCGCGTCTGCGGCGTCGGCGTCCTGGCCATCAGGCGCGATCGCATCCTCGCGGGGCGAGGCGGCGGTGAGCAGGCTGCGGCCGCTGCTCGCACCGTTCTGGACGATTTGACGCCGGCCACGCACTTGCCCTGTCGAGGCGGCACGGTTTTTTTGTTTGAGCAGCGTTGCCGTCAACTGCGCAACCCTGCGGCTCACCGACTCAGCGATATCAAGGTGGTAAACTGACAGTTCCTACTTGAGCACAAGAGCTTTCCGGTGACCTCGCTCACTGCGCAGGATTACGCGTCGGTGATTGCCGCACGCATGACCGCGGCGCGGTTGACGCTCGCAGCCCGCTGGCTGACGAGACTGCGCGATCTGCTGACGGTGCAGGCCAACGACGTCTTTCCGTCCGATCATCTGCTCGATCACATTCCCGTGCTGGTCGAACAAATCGCGGCCTACCTGGCGGCGCCCGAAGACGAGGAGATCGCCGCCAATGCCTCGGTGATGGACAAGGCGCGCGAACTCGGCCAGCTCCGTCATCAGCAGCGGGCGAGCGCCCACCAGCTGCTTCACGAATACGAAATACTCGGCGAGATTCTGGAATCGTTTCTGGTCGAGGAGACGGGGCGGCTCGGGTTTGTGCCGACCGTCGGCGAATGTTTCGAGGTGCAGCAGCGGCTGACGCGATCGGTCCGGGTGCTGATGCGTACCACTGTCGACACGTTCATCGGCGAGTACACGACGACCATCCAGGATCAAAGCGAGCGCATCAAGGCCTTCAACCGTGCCGCCAGTCACGAATTGCGGTCGCCGATTTCGACACTGCTGTTCGCCGGCGCGCTGCTCGACAAGGACGTCGTCCGTCAGGATCCGACCCGGCTCGCCAAGGTGTCGGCGACGGTCCGCGCCAGCGCGGAGCGGCTGTCCTGGCTGGTCGAGAACCTGCAGCGTCTTGCGCGAATGGGCGACGCGGCGGATCTGCCCAGCCAGCAGCTGATCGAGTTGCGCAGCCTGGCTGACGAAGTAGCCCGGCAGCTGGCCGATATGGCGGCGTCGCGCCAGGTGTCGATTCGGGTCTCGCCCGACCTGCCGCAGTTGACGGCCGATCCGGCCCGGATCGAACTGGTGTTGCTGAATCTGGTGGCCAACGCGATCAAGTACAGCGACACCGAGAAGGCCGATTCGTTCGTGGCGATTGCGCCGGCCGGCGATGGGGAGCGCGCGGCTGACGCGGACGGCGGCCGGACATGCACGATCCTGGTTCGGGACAACGGTATCGGCATTCCGGAGGCGGATCAGCCGGCCATCTTCGATCGCTTCTTCCGCGCCCACGCGCACCTCGATGGCGAGCTCGGCGTCACCGGCACGGGACTCGGCCTGGCGATTGTGATCGACTGCGTGCAGGCGCTCGGCGGCAACATCCGCTGCGAATCGCGGCCCGGTGTCGGCACGACGTTTCTGGTCACGCTGCCGATGACGGATTCGTCGCCCGGGTCCGCGGGCGCCCAGGACGCTTGAAGGCGTCTCGAGGCTGACATCCCTTCCGCACCCTCACTCTCGCTACGACGCGGCGAGGGTACAATAAACCCAGCCCTCTCATGACCGACTACAAACCGCAGGAACTGGACAAGAAGTGGCAGCGGCAGTGGACCTCGTCGCGCGCGTTCGAGGTGAAGGCGGACGCGTCGCGGCCGAAGTACTACTGCCTCGAGATGTTCGCCTACCCGTCAGGGCACGCGCACGTCGGTCACGTCCGCAACTACATCATCGGCGACATCATGGCGCGGACCAAGCGGATGCGCGGCTTCAACGTGCTGCATCCGTTCGGTTGGGACGCCTTCGGTCTGCCGGCCGAGAACGCCGCGATCAAGACCGGCACCCATCCCGAGAAGTCGACGCTCGACAACATCGCCCACATGAAAGGGCAGCTGCAGCGGCTCGGCATCAGCTACGCCTGGGAGCGCGAGATCGCGACCTGCCTGCCGGATTACTACAAGTTCAACCAGTGGATCTTCCTCAAGATGTTCGAGCGCGGTCTCGCCTACCGCAAGCGTTCGACCGTCAACTGGTGTCCGGTCGACAACACGGTGCTGGCCAACGAGCAGGTGATTGACGGCTGCTGCTGGCGGTGCGGATCGGTGGTCGTCGCCCGCGATCTGGAGCAGTGGTTCTTCCGCATCACGCAGTACGCCGACGAGCTCCTGAACGGCCTCGAGACGCTGAAGGACTGGCCGGAGAAGGTCGTCGTCATGCAGCGCAACTGGATCGGACGATCCGAGGGCGCGCGCGTCAGGTTCGCGTTGTCGGATGCGCCGGCGAGCCGTCGAGGTCTTCACGACGCGCATCGACACCATCTTCGGCGCCACCTTCATCGTGCTCGCGCCCGAGCATCCGCTGGTCGAGCAGTTCGCGGCAGCGTCCGCGGATCCGGCAGCGTTCCGCGCAAAGGCGCAGGCGTTCCGCGCTCAGGATCGCGACGCTCGCGTCGGCGGCAAAGAAGGGTTCGACACGGGCCGTACCGGCGATCAACCCGTTCACCGGCGAGCCGGTGCCGATCTGGGTCGCCAACTTCGTGCTCTGGGGTTACGGCACCGGCGCCGTCATGGGCGTGCCGGGCCACGACGCCCGCGATTTCGAATTTGCGAAAGCCTACGACCTGCCGATTGCCGTCGTCGTCCAGAGCGACGCCGCGCCGATTTCGGCGGAGACGATGACCGAGGCGCATGCCGGCGAGGGCCGGCTCGTGAACTCAGGCGAGTTCAACGGCCTGCCGTGGGAAGAGGCCAATCGCCGGATGACGACGACCGCTGCCGAACGGGGCATCGGTGAAGGCACGGTCCAGTACCGGTTGAAGGACTGGGGGATCTCGCGTCAGCGCTACTGGGGCACGCCGATTCCGGTCATTCACTGCGAGAAGGACGGCGTCGTCGCGGTGCCGTACGAGGAGCTGCCGGTCAAGCTGCCGGAGATCACGACGTTCACCGGACGCGGCGACTCGCCGCTGGCCCAGGTGCCGGAGTGGGTCAACGTCACGTGTCCCAGGTGCGGCGGACCGGCCAGACGCGAAACCGACACGATGGATACGTTCGTCGATTCGTCGTGGTACTTCCTCCGCTTCTGCGATCCGAAGAACGACGAACCTGCCGTTCGATCCGGCCGACGCGGCGTACTGGATGCCGGTCGATTTCTACAGCGGCGGCGTCGAGCACGCGATTCTGCACCTGCTGTATTCGCGCTTCTTCACCCGCGTGCTGCGTGACGTCGGCCTGGTCAAGTTCGACGAACCGTTCAAGCGCCTGCTGACGCAAGGGCATGGTGCTGAAGAACGGCGCCGTGATGTCGAAGTCGAAGGGCAACGTCGTCGATCCGGACGACATGCTCTCGAAGTACGGCGCGGACGCGCTGCGCCTCTACGTCATGTTCGTGGCGCCGCCGGAAAAGGAAGTCGAGTGGAGCGACGCCGGACTCGAGGGCAGCTTCCGCTTTCTGGTCCGGGTCTGGCGGCTGGTCGACCACTGGGCCGAGACCATCGGCGGCGAGGGTATGCCGGCATGCGGCCCGGACTGCACCGATGCCGAGCGCGCGGTGCGACGCAAGACGCACGAGACGATCCGCCGCATTACCGTCCGACATCGAGGATCGGATGCACCTGAACACCGCGGTGTCGTCGCTGATGGAACTGGTGAACGAGCTCTACGCGTTCAGCGACGGTACGGCGCACGGCGCTCCGTCGCGAAACGAGCCGCCGGCCGGAAAGGTCGAGCGGCCGCAGACGATCGCCGTCCTGCGCGAGGCGATCGACGCGCTGGTCCTGATGATTTCGCCCTTCGCGCCCCACACAGCCGAGGAAATGTGGCAGATGCTCGGTCACGTCGGCACGCTCGACACGGTGAGCTGGCCGGCGTTCGACGCCGAGGTGGCGAGGGCCGCCGAGGTGACGGTGCCGGTGCAGGTCAACGGCAAGCTGCGCGCGCGGATTACCGCGCCAATCGACGCCGCCGAGGATCAGCTGCGCGAACTCGCGCTCGCGGATGCGGCGATCCGCGCGTACACTGACGGCAAGACGATTCGCAAAGTGGTGGTCGCCAAGGGCCCGCTGGTTTCCATTGTGGTGTCATGATGACGGGCGTGGGCGCTGAAGCGGTGATCAACGCGACGGGATCGCGGCGCGGGTTCCTGCGCGGCGTTTTTGGGGTGTTCTGCGGCAGCGCGCTCTCCGCCTGCGGCTACACGCTCGCCGGCCGCGGCTCGTTTCTGCCCGCGTACATCCAGACCATCGGCATCCCCGCGTTCGGCAACCGGACCACCGTCTTCAACCTCGAGACGATGCTGACGCAGAAAGTCCGAGCGGAGTTCATCGGTCGCGGCAAGTATCAGATCCTGCCGGAAAGCACCGGCGTCGACGCCCTGCTCAACGGCGAAGTCACTGCCGTGAGCATCCAGCCAGCCAGCCTCAACCCGCAACAGCTCGCCTCGCGGTATGCGATCACGATGCAGGCGCGGGTC
Source organism: uncultured Acidobacteriota bacterium (assembly GCA_963711765.1). GTDB lineage: Bacteria > Acidobacteriota > Vicinamibacteria > Vicinamibacterales > CAVVIG01 > CAVQFC01. Next base: position 820,515 of record CAVQFC010000004.1, read on the forward strand.
GAGCTGCGCGACCTTCGCGAGAACAAGGTGCTGTGGGAGAATCCCGGCGTCCTGTTCCGACAGGAATACGAGGCGACGACCAGCCGCACCAACACCGATCCGGCCGCGTTCTTCCAGCAGGACACCAGCGGCCTCGAACGCATGAGCTCTGAGTTCGCGCGGACCATCGTCAGCGCCATCCTCGAAGCGTTCTAGTTGCCTGCCCTGAGCCCGGCCGGCGTTCGCAAGCAAATCGCCAGCGGCGCCGTCGATCCGATCTATCTCGTGCTCGGCGAAGACGAGATCGAGAAGTCGGCGCTCGCCGCCGAGTTCGCCGAGCTCGTCGAAGAAGGGCTGCGCGCGTTCAACGTCGAGCGCATCCACGCCGGCGACTGGACCAGCGGCGACCGACTCGTGGAGGGCGTCGAATCCATCAAGGCGGCGGTACGCACCCTGCCGATGATGGTGCCGCGCCGGGTCGTGACGGTCGCCCAGGCCGAGATGCTGCTGGTGCCCAAACGCGAGAGCGAGGCGGCAACCCGCGCGCTCGAGCAGTTCGAGGCGCTGATCAAACAGCCTGAACCGCAGACCGTGCTGGTGCTGGTCGCGACGGCGGTTGACCGCCGCAGCCGCATGTTCAAGCAGTTGCAGAAGCAGGCGACCATCGTCGAGTGCGGCGTGCTCGAGGACCTGGCGGATGCGGAGCGATGGGTGCGGACGCGAGTGGCCGCTGCGGGCGCGATCGATCGATCCGGGCGCGGCGAGGCTGGTGGCCGAGCGCGCCGGGGTCGACGTCAAGCGCCTGCGCGGCGACGTCGATCGCCTGCTGCTGTACGCGCTGGGACAGAAGCAGATCACCGCCGACGATGTGCGCGAGGTGACCGGACCGGCGGCGCTGCAGGACGACTGGGCCATGACCAACGCGATCGAAGCCGGCCGTGCCGCGGACGCGCTGCGCCAGCTGGCGTTGATGCTCGACGCCGGCGCGCCGGCCGAGAAAATCCTCGGTCAGCTCGGATGGGTGGTCCGTGCGAAGTTTCCGGCGCTGGCGCCAGGCGAGGTTCGCCCGGCGGTCGATGCGCTGTTCCGGACCGACCTGGCCCTCAAGCGGTCCGCGGGCGATCCGCGGGTGCTGCTCGAGCGCCTGGTCGTCGAATTGTGTGCGGGAAAGCGGGTTAGGACCGGGCGGCCAGGCGCGTGGTGAGCCGGGACTTGTAGCGGCCGGCCGCGTTCCTGTGAATAATCCCCTTGCTCGCCATCTTGTCGATGAGCGAGATGGTCTGCTTCAGACCGCTCTTCGCGCGCGGCGAGATCGTTGCCGTCGATGGCGGCGCGGATGCTCTTGAGGGCGGTGCGAAGGCGCGAACGGAACTGCCGGTTGCGCTCGCGGTTGTTGAGACTCTGACGATGCGCTTTGAGCGCGGATGCGTGCGATGCCACGTGATCAATAACCTCCGGAACCCCTAATCTTACCACAATGGCCATCGCCGTCGAGCATCTTCACCCGGACCTACACCACTGGCTCGAGTCCCTTCACGGCGGTGGACGACCTGTCGTTTACCGTCGGCGCCGGGGAAATCGTCGGGCTGATCGGCCCAAACGGGGCCGGCAAGACCACGACGCTGCGGTCGCTGGCCGGCATCCTGCGCCCGACCGGCGGTCAGGTCGCAGATCGACGGCTACGACCTCGCGACCGACCCGCTCGAGGCCAAGCGGCGGCTCGCCTTCATGCCCGACGAGCCCCACCTGTTCGAGTATCTGACCGTCGCGGAGCATCTGCGGCTGACCGCGCGCCTCTACTCGGTGCGCGACGTGGACGCCCGCGCCGCGGCCCTGGTCGAGGAGCTCGAACTGAAAGGCAAGGAGCGGTCGCTGCCGAGCGAGCTGTCACGCGGCATGCGCCAGAAAGTCGTGATCGCCTGCGGCCTGGTCCGAGACGCGACCACGCTGTTGTTCGACGAGCCGCTGACCGGGCTCGACCCGATCGGCATCCGGCGGATGCGTCAGACCATTGTCGCCCGCGCGCGCGCCGGTGCGGCGATCCTGCTCTCGTCGCATCTGCTGCACCTGGTCGAGGAAGTTTGCTCGCGTGTGATCATCATGGACCGCGGCCGGAAGATCGCCGACGGGACCTTCGCCGAGCTCGCGACCCGGGCCGACCTCGCCGCCTCTGGATCGAGCCTCGAGCAGATCTTCCTCCACGTGACCGGTCACGACACCGTCGGCGAGCCCTGACCGATGCTCGGCGCGAGCCTTTACATCATCGTCTGCAGCGCGAACAACCGCGTGCGCGTGCGCCTGAGACGGTTGCGCGAGCCGCGCTATCTCGTCGGCGGTCTGGTCGGCGCGGCATACATCTACTTCAGCTTCTTCGCGCGCTATCGCCTCGGCCGCCGCGGCGCCGGCCCACGACGGGTGCCGCAAACGCAGATTCCGGCCTCGCTAAGTGCGGCGGGCCCGGCGCTGATCGGGATCCTGTTCATGGTGCTCGCGGTGTTCAGCTGGATCCTGCCGTTCGACAGCGGCCTTCTCGATTTTTCAGACGCCGAAGTGCAGTTCCTGTTTCCGGCGCCGGTGCCGCGGCGTCAACTGCTGCTGCACCGGCTGCTGCGGTCGCAGATCGGGATGTTGTTCGGCGCCGCGGTCATTGGATTTGGCGCCGGCTTCACGCTGTCGGGATTCACGCGCCTGCGCGTTGCCATCGCCGCGTGGCTGATGTCGCTCGCGCTCAAGCTCTACTTCACCGGCGTGACCCTGGCTCGAACCCGATTGCGTGCGGGCGATACTCGAAGCCGACGGATGGCGTGGATACCGATTGCGATTCTGACGGCGGCGTTGGTGGTGATCGGCGCCGCGCTGGGACGTGAGTATCAGGCCGCCCCACACCTGCGCGGGCTCGACGTCATGGTTCTCGCCGGTCGCGCATCCATGAAAGGCCTGGCTGGGATTGTATTGTGGCCGTTCGCTGCGCTGACGGCACCGATGTTCGCGCCATGGCCGCTGCCGTACCTCGGCGCGCTGGGCGGCGCGGCACTCGTGACCGTGGCGCTCGGCGCCTGGGTGATCGCCAGCGACGGGGTCTTTCAGGAGGCGACCGCGGAGGTCGCCGCGAGACGCGGTCAGCAGAGTGCCACCGCCGGGACGGCCCGCTACAAAGTGCGATCGACCGGGTGGGCCCTGGCTTCGCTCGGCCGTCCCGAGTTGGCGTTCGCCTGGAAGGGCGCCATGCAGACGACCCGGACGGTCGACAAACGCAGCATTCTCCGGATGGTCGCGTTGTTCTTCGCCGTCGCGGTGGCGTCTGCGTCGCTCGGACGATCCGCTGCGCCCGCCGCAATTCTTGGCGCGTTCTCCCTGATGGCGACCGTCTTCATGATCGTGCTGGGACCGCAGGTGCTTCGCAGCGACATACGTGAGGATCTGGCGCACCTGGCCGTCCTTCGCACCTGGCCGATCAAAGCGTCAGCGGTCGTCCGTGGCGAGCTGATCTGGCCTGGCGCCCTCATCACGCTCAGCGCGTGGACGACGCTGACCGTGGCGGCGTACCTCTCGGGCATCACGCTCGTCGATATCAGCGTCGGCCTGCGGCTGAGCGGCGCCGCCGCGATTGCGTTGGTCGCGCCGTCGCTGGTGTTTGCGCAGCTGACGATCCTCAACGCGATCGCGCTGATGTTTCCGGCGTGGGTCCCGCTCGGGAGCCAGCGCGCGCGCGGTCTGGACGCGATGGGGCAGCGCCTGATCATGATGGGCGGAACCTGGCTGCTGATGGTGGTGGCCCTGCTGCCCGGCGCGATTGTCGGCGGCATCATCTGGTTCGCGCTGCGGCAGTTCCTCGGGCATGGCGCGCTGATTCCTGCCGCCGCGGTGTGCATGGTGATTGTCGGGATCGAAGTGCTGCTTGCGACCGAAGCGCTCGGTCCGGTTTACGAACGACTCGACGTGATGGCGGTGGAGAAGTCGGAATAAGGTGGGAGGCTGGGTGTCAGGGGCGGGCTGCCTGCGGGCTGTTAACGGCCCAGGACTTCGAAGGTGCCTGATGTCGGCTTCTTGTCGGTGTAGCGGACGACCTCGCGGCCGTCGATCACTTCGGTGACTCGATAGATCGAATTGTCGCGCACGGCGATCGGTCTCGATGCCATCTGGTTGATCTGCGAGACGTAATTGCGGGTCTCGCGATACGGCGGCACGGTCTGGCCGTGCTTGTCCACGGCGCCTGGTCCGGCGTTGTAGGCCGCGAGCGCAAGTTCTTCGTTGTTCTGATACCGATCCAGCAGCTCGCGCAGATACGCGACGCCCGCGCGGACATTCTCTGACGGGTTGAACGGATCCTTGACCCCGAATTGACGCGCCGTCGCCGGCATCAGCTGCATCAGGCCCATCGCGCCCTTCGGCGATCGTGCGTTGGGATTGAATCCGGACTCCACCTGCATCACGGCGCGGACGAGGTCGGGGCGGACGCTCTGTTCGCGGGCGTGCTGACTGATGAGGTCATCGAAAGACCGAGCCCGATCCGCCGTCGCCAGCCGCGTCGCCCGCACACCTTCGGCCTTCGGCACCGCGTAGGAGTTGAGCGGGGCAGTACCGGCCGGACGCCGGTTCGAGAGGACCAGGTTGCCGTTAGCGTCGTGCCACGAATAGATCTGCGCCCGGGCAGGTACCGCGCTGGCGATGCACGCGATAAACGCTAGACAGGACAGGAGTTTAGGCCTGCCAGGGGCGATCGAAATCAGGAAAGAAAACAAGGTCAACAGTGTACGTCCGGGTTGTCCGATGGGACAACCCGGAGCGCTTATCGGCAGGAAGAACCGTGAACTGTAGCGCAGCGCAGACGCCGAATCGGGAGGCTCAGGGGGCAGCGATCTTCGCGATGACAGATTCCGCGGCTTTCAGCATCTCGTCGACGTGCTCGGGCTGCTTGCCGCCGGCCTCGGCGAAGTCCGGCCTCCCGCCGCCGGCGCCGCCGACCATCGGCGCCAGTTCCTTCACGATCTGACCAGCCTTGATCCGGCCGACGAGGTCAGGCGTCACCGCGACGACGATCTGGACCTTGCCCTCGTTCTCGCACGCAATCACCACGACACCGCTCTTGATGCGAGCCTTGAGCGAGTCGGACAAGCCGCGCAGGGCGTCTTTGTCGAGGCCGCTCACTCTCCGCCTCGCCAGCTTGATCCCGTTGATGTCGACCGACTCGTCGCCTTCAGTGGCCGCGCCGCCGCCCATTGCCAGCTTTGTCTTGAGCTGCGACACCTCGCGGGTCAGGCGTTTGGCGTCCGCCTGCACCTTGACGATCGAGTCCACGGCGGCGTCCTCGCCCGCGTGCAGCGTCTCCAGCACCGACGTCAGCACCTGACGCTGGTGCTGAGCCCAGGCCAAGGCGCCAGCGCCGGTCAGCGCCTCGATACGACGTACGCCAGCGGCGACGCCGCTTTCCGCCGCCATCACGAAGAAGCCGATGTCGCCGGTCGCGGTGACGTGCGTGCCGCCGCACAGCTCCATGCTGAATCCCGGGACGCTGACGACCCGCACCTGATCGCCGTATTTCTCCCCGAACAGCGCCATCGCACCCGCCGCGATCGCCTCTTCAGTTGATCGAACCTCCGTCGTCACCGTGCGTGTTGCGGACGATCTGGGTGTTGACGATGCGCTCGATGCGGTCGAGTTCGGTGCGCGTGACCGGCTGAAAATGGACGAAGTCGAAGCGCAGCCGGTCGGGCGACACCAGCGACCCCGCCTGCTTGACGTGCGTGCCGAGCACGTCTCGGAGCGCCGCGTGTAGCAGGTGCGTCGCGGTGTGGTTCCGCCGGATGGCGTCGCGGACCGTGGCATCGACTTCCGCCGTCACCAGATCGCGCACTCTCAGGGCGCCGACCGTCACGCGCAGGCGGTGCGCGCGCGGCAGTCCCGGTTTGATCCGCGACAGCCCCTCGACCACCGCCGTGGACTGGCTGGCGTCGGCGACGATGCGGCCCGAGTCCGACACCTGTCCGCCGGCTTCGAGATAAAACGGCGTCCTGGCGAGGGCGACGTAACCGACTTGTCCCTCGCGCAGCTCTTGAACCGGATCGCCGTTTTCATTCCACTCGCCAAGAATCTGCGACGCCACGGTCGTGGTGTCGTAGCCGACGAACACGTCTTTGGCGTTCAACAGGTCCGGGTCCTCGCCTGCCAGGCCGAACGCAAGCTTCTCGCTGGTCTTGCCGAATGCGCTGCCGGCGCGCGCCTTGTCGCGCTGGCCTCCCATGGCGGCGTCGAACCCGGCTTTGTCCACTTCGATGTTTTGCGTGGCGGCGGTATCCTCGATGAAGTCGTACGGGATGCCGAAGGTGTCGTAGAGGCGGAATGCCGCCTCGCCCGGCAGCGTCTTCGCTTTCGTGCCCTGCACTTTGTTCAGCTCAGCCTCGAGCCGGGGCAGCCCTTCGGTGAGCACTGTCTCGAACCGGTTTTCCTCGGCGAGGATGGTGCGCTCGAGCATCGAGCGGTTCTGACGCAGCTCTGGATAGGCGTCGCCCATCTCGCGATCGAGCACGGCGACCAGGCTGTGCATGAACGGCTCGGTGAAGCCGAGGTGTTTGCCGTGGCGCATCGCCCGCCGCATGATCTTGCGCAGCACGTAGCCGCGCCATTCGTTCGATGGAATGACGCCGTCCGCGATCAGGAAGGTGGTCGCGCGCATGTGGTCGGCCACGACCCGCAGCGACACGTCGGCGGGACTCATCGAGCCGCCGTAGGCGTGGCCGGAGCCGTTGCCAATCGCCGTCAGCAACGGCATGAACAGGTCGGTGTCGTAGTTCGAGTCCTTATTCTGCAGCACCGCGGTGATCCGCTCGAGGCCCATGCCGGTGTCGATCGACGGCGCCGGCAGCGGCTTCAGCACGCCGTCAGCGCTGCGTTCGAACTCCATGAACACGTTGTTCCAGATTTCGATCTCCGGGTCGGCGCCACTGCCTCCCCGGACGAAATAGATCTCCGAGCAGCGGCCGCATGGTCCGGTGTCGCCCATCTGCCAGAAGTTGTCGTCGCCGCCGAGCTCGAGGATGCGATCGGCCGGCACGCCCAACGTGCGCCAGATGTCGTACGCTTCTTCGTCGCGAGGGATGCCGTTCTCGCCCTTGAAGATCGACACGACCATGCGATCCGCCGGCATCTTCCAGACATCGGTCAGCAGCCGCCAGGCAAAGGGCAGCGCCTCCGACTTGAAATAGTCGCCGAACGAGAAGTTGCCGAGCATCTCGAAGAAGGTGTGATGCCGGAACGACGGCCCGACGTTGTCGAGGTCGTTGTGTTTCCCGCTGACGCGCATTACCTTCTGCGATGTGGTCGCTCGCGTGTAGGTGCGCTTCTCCCGGCCCAGGAACAGATCCTTGAACTGATTCATCCCGGCGTTGGTGAACAGCAGCGTCGGGTCGTCGCCCGGCACGAGCGGGGAGCTCGGCACGATGCGGTGGCCGTGTTGTTCGAAATATTCGAGGAACGACGCGCGAATCTCGTTCGAGGTCATCTCTCTAGTTTAGACCACGCATTGTGTCGACAGGCGACACGGCGTCGCGCGGCGCCTTCCGCCTCCGGCCTGGAGGCGGTGACCCGGGGCAGAACTATCGGCGGCGCCGGTGACCGTTCAATGCCTTCATCACCTGGTCTGACTCGAAGCCCTGCGCGGTGAGATAGCGATAGAGGCGCTGAAACTCGCGGTCATCAGCGATCTCCGCACGCCCGCGCAGCCGCTTGTTCAGCGACGCCTCGATGTGCGCCTCGGGATCGAGGGCGCCGAACACCTCGTCCACCGCCCGCCGCGCGATCGCCTTGGCGATGCCGGCGCGCTCGATCTGCAGCCGTACCCGCAGCCGGCCGCGTCGGCGAATCGACGTCTCGGTTCTGGCGATGGCCTCCGCCACCCGCACATCGTCGATCGCCCGTTCGGCGCGGAGACGCTCGACTGCTTCCTCGATTGCCTCCGGATCGTGTTCCTTGCGCGCGAGGCGCTGACGGATCTGGGACTCCGACAGCTCGCGCCGCCCGAGCATTTTCAGGCCGTCGATGTAAGCGGACGCCATGGACGGATCGGTGCTGGTGCGCGGGCTACGACCCGAACCGGGTGATTTCCGGGGCGCCGGTGAGCGTCTTGGCCATCTGGTCGCGGCTGATCTCAGAGGTCGAGGAGATGCCCTGCACCTTCAGCTTGAAGTCGTCGACGTTGCTGGCCCAGCGGACGGCTTCTTCGTAAGAGACCTGGTGCTGTTCGAACAGGCTGAAGATCGACTGATCGAAGGTCTGCATGCCGTACTGCGAGGTGCCGCTGGCGATGGCGCCGTGGATCAGGTGCGTCTTTTCCTTGTCCACGATGCAGTCGCGGATGAAGGCGGTGCTGATCATGATTTCGGACGGCGGCGACCCGCCCCTTTCCGTCGATCCGCGGCAACAGGCGCTGCGAGACGACCGCCCTCAGCACGCTCGCGAGTTGAAGGCGGATCTGCTTCTGCTGGTGCGGCGGGAAACACCGCGATGATGCGGTTGATGGTTTCGGTGGCGTCGAGCGTGTGCAGCGTCGACAGCACCAGGTGCCCGGTTTCCGCGGCGAGCAGTCCGGTCTCGATCGTCTCGAAGTCGCGCATTTCGCCGACCAGAATCACGTCGGGATCCTGACGCAGGGCGCTGCGGAGCGCCTGGGCGAAGGAACGCGTGTCGACCGCGACCTCGCGCTGGTTGACCATCGACGCGGTTGTCGCGATGCAGGAACTCGATCGGATCCTCGACCGTCATGACGTGGGCGGGCCGGGTCTTGTTGATGTGGTCGATCATCGCCGCGAGCGTGGTGCTCTTGCCGCTGCCGGTGGTGCCGGTCACGAGCACGAGGCCGCGCTCCTCTTCGGCGATGGTCTTCAGGACCGGCGGCAGGCCGAGCTCGTCGATGGTCCGGATCTGCATCGGGATGACGCGCAGGACCAGACCGACGGTGCCGCGCTGCTGGAAGATGTTGCAGCGGAAGCGGCCCAGCCCGGGCACGCTGTAGGCGAGGTCGACTTCCTGCGTCTCCTTGAACTTCTGTCGCTGCGTCGTCGACATCACCGCGGCGCTGATCGCCACCACGTCTTCGTGATCGAGACGTTTCTCGGTGCTGGCCGTCATCAGCGTGCCGCGGACCCGCATCATCGGATAGCTGCCGACCTTGAGGTGCAGGTCCGACGCGCTGGCATCGACGGCGATCTTGAGCAGATCGTTGACGTGCATCAGCGTCCGTGCGCAGCGGTGGCCTTCGCGCCGTCGCGGAGCCCGGATTCCTCTGGATAGACGTAGGTGAGCCAGTGGTGCGTGTCCGGAACCTCGCCGTTGATCACGTCGAAGAACGCCCGCTGCAGCGCCTGGGTGACCGGTCCGCGTTTGCCCGCGCCGACGACGAGCTTGTCGATCGACCGAATCGGCGTGACTTCGGCGGCGGTGCCGACGAAGAAACACTCGTCGGCGGTGTAGAGCGCCTCGCGCGGAATCACCGTCTCGGTGACCGGATACCCGAGGTCGCGCGCCAGGGTGATCACGGAGTCGCGGGTGATGCCTGCCAGAATCGACGATCCGACCGGCGGCGTGTAGACCTGGCCGTCGCGCACCAGGAAGATGTTCTGGCCGCTGCCTTCGCTGACGTTCCCGTAGACGTCGAGCGCGATGCCTTCGGAGTAGCCGTCGGCGATCGCCTCCATCTTGATCAGCGCGGAGTTGGCGTAGTTGGCCGAGCTCTTGGCCATCGCCGGCAGCGTGTTCGGCGCCATCCGTGACCAGCTCGACACCTTCACGTCCGTTCCCTGCTCGAGCGCTTCCTTGCCCAGATAGGCGCCCCACTCCCAGAGCAGGATGGTCGCGTCAACCGGGCAGGCGAGCGGGTTGACCCCGAGCGTGTCGTAGCCGCGATAGACAATCGGCCGGATGTAGCAGGCCTTCATCGCGTTGGCGCGAATCGTCTCCAGCACTGCGGTCTGCCAGCCCGTGAGGTCCAGCGGATAGTCCATGCGGTAAATCTTCGCGGAGAGCTGGAGCCGGCGCATGTGCGCGTCGAGGCGGAAACAGGCGGATCCTTTCGGCGTGGCGTAGCAGCGCGCGCCTTCGAACACCGCGCTGCCGTAGTGGACGACGTGCGAAGCGACGTGGATCGTCGCGTCCTTCCACTCCACCAGCTTGCCGTTCATCCAGATCTGGCCCGTGCCCGCAAATGCCATTGCCCGCTCCTTGTCGAGATCTTAGCCCAACTGGGAACAGAGGAATTTGGAAACTGGGTAATTCGGCAATGTCTGAATGGAATCGTGAGTCATTGGGCTTCACCGCAGAACGGGCACCGATCGGATCGCGCGTGGAGCGGCTTCCGACAGTGCCAGCAGAAACGCGCCTGCGGCGCCTCGCGCGCCTTGAGCCGGAGCTGGATGTCCTGCGACTCTTCGCTGGCGGCATCGTTCTTCGGTGCTGGTCGCGGCGTCCGTCCCGACCCGCTCCCACGCGCCGACATCACGTCGTCGAGCAGATCGCCGGCACGCTGGTACCTGGCGTGAATGTCCGGCGCCATCGCCTTCAGCACGATGTCGTTGATTGACTTGGGGATTTTGGGGTTGCGGGTGCGCGGGGGCGTGTGCAACTCGCCGCGCATCAGCCGATCGAGGTCCGCCGGCGACGGCGTGTCGTAGGGCAGCACGCCCGTGAGCATCTGGTACATCGTCACGCCGAGCGAGTAGATGTCGGAGGCGAACACGGCCTTGCCGTGAAACTGCTCCGGCGCCATGTATGGCGGGCTGCCGATGACGGTGGTGCCGTGGGCGGCGATCTCGAGAAAGCGCGACGTGCCGAAGTCGGCGACCTTCAGCAGGCCGTTGTCCGTGACCAGCACGTTCGACGGCCGCAGATCGCGGTGCAGCACACCCTGACGATGGGCGTGGTCCATCGCGTTGACGACCTGGCAGGTGTAGTCGAGCGCACGCGACACGTCGAGCGCGCCCTCGCGCGTGATGATCGCCTCGAGCGTCTCGCCCGGGACGAACTCCATCACGATGAAGAAGATGTTTTCCTGCTTCTCCGCGGTCAGGATGGTGACGATGTTGGGGTGATTGAGCGTCGCGAGCATGCGCGGCTCGCGCAGCAGCTCGCCGAAATCGACGCCCTGCTTGTGCGGGACCTTGAGCGCGACCTTCTTGTCGATCCAGGTGTCTTCCGCGAGATAGACGGTGCCGAATCCGCCGCTGCCGATCGTCGACAGAATCTTGTATTTTCCGATGATCTGACCGCGAAAAAACATCTGCGCGGCAGTATATCAACTGCTATCACGAAGTCACGAAGATCGCGTCGTGCCCTTCGTGTCTTCGTGATGACCGGGCGCCGTGTCTGACGGAAACCAATCGTATAATCGCCGTCGTGCACCGGTTCTTCGCGCCGTTCGATCCGGGCGACCATGTGGTGGTGCTGCCGCGCGAGGAGGCGGAGCACCTGACGCGCGTGCTGCGCCTCGGCGTCGGCGACACGGTGTCGGTCTTCGACGGACGCGGTCATGAGTTCCTCGCGCGGGTGGCCGCCGCGGTCCGCCACGACGTGCGCGTGCAGTTGGTGTCGCGCCTGGATCCGCCGCCCGAGCCGACTGTCGCGATTACGCTCGCCCAGTCCGTGCTCAAGGGCGACAAGATGGACGATGTGGTGCGCGACGCGGTGATGCTGGGTGCGGTCGCGATTCAGCCGATCGTCAGCGCCCGCAGCGAAACCACGGTCGCGGCGCTGTTGAGAGGCGCGCGCGTCGAACGCTGGCGCCGGGTGGCGGTGGCGTCGGTCAAGCAATCGCGCCGTGCGGTCGTGCCAGAGATTCGGGTGCCGCTGTCGATCGAGACGTTGTTGAACGATCCGGCCACCGCGCTGCGGCTGATGCTGGTCGAGCCGGGCGCCGCTGATTCCGTCGAGCCGCTGGCGGCGATTCAGAAGCTGCCAGTGCCTGCGGATGTGACCGTGCTGGTCGGCCCCGAAGGCGGATGGACCGGGAACGAGTGTGCTGCCGCGCGTGAGCACGGCGCGCGCCTGGTCACGCTCGGTCATCGCACGCTGCGGGCGGACTCGGTGCCGGTCGCGGCGATCAGCGTGCTCCAGTTTCTCTGGGGCGACCTCTAGAACGCGTCGGAAACTTCCTGAGAGTGAGACGGACACCATGAAACGACACATCCTGACCGCGCCGGCCCTGATATTCACGCTCCTGGCGCCGGTCGTCGCGCAATCGCAGCTCGATCCCGACATCAACGCGAAGATCCGCAGGGAAGAAGCCGAGCATTCGCAGATCATGCGGACGCTTCACTTTCTGACCGATGTCTACGGACCGCGTCTCACCGGCACGCCAAGCCTGAAGGCCGCCGGGGAATGGTCGATCAAGACGATGGAGTCGTGGGGCTTCACCAACGGCCATCTCGAGCCGTGGGATTTCGGTCACCCGGGATGGGTCAACGAGCGGTTCTCGGCGCACGTCACCTCGCCGGTCAAGGATCAGCTCACTGCCGAAGTGCTGGCCTGGACGCCAGGGACGCCGGGAACGGTCAGCGCCAGAGCCTACGAGATGGTGCTGCCCGAGCACCCGACGCCGGCGCAATTCACCACGTATCTCGACAGCGTCGCGAGTGCGGCGAAAGGCAAGATCGTCCTGGTCGGCAAGCCGATCTTCGTGGCGGTCAACATCACGCCGCCCGCCAAACGGCGCGATGACGCGCAGGTACGCGAGCAGTACGACCCGAACAGCCCGAACGGCGGCCGCGGTGGACGCGGCAACTTCACGCCTCCCGCGATTCCGCCCGGTACGATGACGGCTGCGGAGATCAACACGAAGGTGGACGAATTCCTCAAGGCGCAGGGTGTCCTCGTCCGCATCAACGACGCCGGCCGGGAACACGGCCAGATCATCGCGTTCAACAACCGCACCTACGACGTCGACAAGGTCGTACCCACCGTCGTGATGCGCAACGAGGACTACGGCCGCATCTCGCGCATCCTGGCGGACGGCACACCCGTCGATCTCGAATTCAACATCGTCAACAAGGTCTATCCGGAGGGCAGGACCGCGTACAACACCATCGCCGAAATCGCGGGCAGCGACAAGAAGGACGAAGTGGTGATGCTCGGCGGTCACCTCGATTCATGGCAGTCGGCGACCGGCGCGACCGACAACGCGATCGGCTGCGCGACGATGATGGAAGCCGCGCGCATCCTGAAGGCGATCGGCGTGAAGCCGCGCCGCACCATCCGGGTCGCGCTCTGGAGCGGCGAGGAGGAAGGACTGCTTGGCTCGCAGGCCTACGTGCTGCAGCATTTCGGATCGTTCGAAAGCCAGAAGCCGGAGTACGCGACGTTCAACGGCTACCTGAACGTCGATTCGGGCACCGGCCGGGTGCGCGGGGCCAGCGTGTTCGGACCGCCCTCAGCCGCGACGATCGTCAGAAAGGCGCTCGCGCCGTTCGAGGACCTCGGCGTGTTCGGCGCATCGGCGACCACCAGCCGGATGGTGGGCGGCACCGACAGCACGTCGTTCAACAACGCCGGCCTTCCCGGCATCGGTCTCGGCCAGGATCCGATCGAATACAACACGCACACGCATCACACCAATCTCGACAACTACGAGCGAGTCATCGAGGACGATGTCAAGGCGTCGGCGATCAGTATCGCCGCGACGCTCTATCAGCTGGCGATGCAGGACGGGATGCTGCCGCGGCTGCCTGCAGCCGAGATGCCGCCGGCGCCGCCGAAGCGGACGTTCTAGCGGATCGCGACTTTCAGGTCCTGGGTCTTGACGTCGCCGTCCGACAGCGTCAGCCGTGTCGCCCCGCCTCGATGCTCGTCGAGGTAGGCCGGCTCGAACCACTCGCCCTGCTCGGCGGGATCGACGGCGACGACAAAATATTCGCCGGACGGCAGCCCACGGAGCCGGTACTTGCCGGTCTGATCGGGCCGCGTCGTCATGATATGCCGCGCCTGCGGCCGCCACAGCGAGGCATCGGTCGGGAACACCAGCACGGTGTATTCGGACAGCGGCGAGCCCTGCTCGGTGGTCAGTGTGCCGTTGATTTCGTTCTGCTGATCAGTGAAGACGATGGCGACACCTGAGATCGTTTCGCCGCTGCGCAGCTCGATCGGCGTATCGGTCACGATGCGCCCGTTCACCGTCACCGACTTCAGGATGAAGCCGCGGCTGTTGCCGCCCGACCGGAACAGGTGCGCGCCGGCGGGGATGCCCTCGAGCGTGAACTGGCCGTCCTTGTTCACGCGCGCGTTTGGCTGCGGGCCGAAGCTGCCCTGATCTACGATCGGCGCTGAAATCCTGAATTGAGACAGATCGGGTGTGCCCGTCGAACCGGTCTGAAAGGTCACGGTGCCGCTGACCGTCGCGCCGCCCGAGAGGGCGACCGTAATACCCGAGAGATCGTCGCCGTTGACGGTGATGGGCTGCGACGCGAATTGCGGTGTGTCGGAATCGTCGCCGCGTGCGCGCAGCGTGTAGCGACCGGGAGGCACGTTGTTGATCGCAAACGAGCCGTCCCAGTCGATGCGTCCGCCGAAGGTCATGCCGATCTGATTGCCGCGGCTGCCCGAGATGTCAGCGGCAAGGTTGACGTTGCCGCTCGTCACCGGCGTCCCGTCCGGGTTCTCGATCCGTCCGGTCAGTCGCGACATGCGTACGAGCTGCATCCCGAAGTTGATGTCGAGGGTCTCCGCGCCGAGCCCGACGGTCACTGGCTTCGCGTCCGCGATCGACGGGACGCCGGGGTAGTAGGTCGGCGCGTAGTTGACCTGCTCGGCGCCGCTACCGGCGCCGGGCGCTGACTGTCCGCCGCGACCGCCGCCACGTCCGCCGAAGCCGCCGCCGGGTCCGCCGGGCCCGTTGGCACCGCCCGGCCCGCCGGTCCCACCAGGACCGCCGAATCCGCCCGGGCCACCACCGCGCGCGACCGCATTGATGTAGTAGTCGCCGGGCATCAGGCCCCAGACCCGGTACTGACCTCTGTCGTCGGTCTGACCGGCTCCGGCCGGCGTGAGGCGGCGCTCGCCCTGCAGGTACTGATACCGCATCACGCGTACCATGACGCCAGGCATCGCGTCGCCGTCCTCGTCGAGGACCTGCCCGCCGATGACGCTTCCGCGCGGCAGCTGAAAGTTGACGTCCTTCAACTGCTGTCCCTCGACGAGCTGCAGCGGCGTCCCGGACTGCAGCGGCCGCCGTTGTCCATAGGAGAGCGACACGAATCCCGACTTGGACGCGGTGATCGTGTAGCGGCCTGCGGGCAGTTCGGTGAAGTCGAAGACGCCGTTGTCGTCGGTCAGCATGCCGCGTCCGCCCTGGAGTTCGGCGGCGGCTGCAAACACGCGCGCCCGTTTGACCGGGCGTCCGTTGTCGCCGGCGATGACATGGCCGGTGATCCGGCCGGTCGGAGCAGGGGCGGCCTGCGTTTGCGCGGAGGTGTCGCGGGCTGGTTGCTGCTGCGCGCCGCCGGCGGTGGCGAACGCAAGGACAAGGACGGCGATCGTGCTGCGGAGTATCACGCTACTCATTAGACCCGAGGCCGGGCGAACCGGTTGACTGTCACGATTTTTTCATCGTGATCGCGACCCAGCCCTCGTCTTCCTGCTCCCGTTCGAGATTCGCCGACGGGGACAGCGCCGCCACGACGGCATCGCGCTCGTGCGATTGAAGTCCGCTGACCACCAGCCGCCCGCCGGATTTCGCGGCCGCGAGGAGCACCGGGGCCGACCGCACCAACAGCGCACCGGTCAGGTTCGCGACGACGACGTCGGCGGCTGCGGGGTGCGCCGAGGCGAGATCGGCGACCTCGAAGGTGACCCGCCGCGCGCCGGGATTCAACGGCAGGTTGTCGCGCGCGGACTGGACGGCGTCCTCGTCGCTGTCGATGCCGATGGCACGCGCCGCGCCGAGACGGTCGGCGGCCAACGCCAGCACACCCGACCCGGTGCCGACGTCGAGCACCGAAAGGCCCTCGAGTTCGATGTGCTGCAGCGCGTCAAGGCACAGGCGTGTGGTGGCGTGGTGTCCGGTGCCGAATCCCATAGACGGCAGGATCACGATCGTGAGCGCGCGGGCGTCGTTCGACGTTGCGGCGGGCGACCACGGCGGCGCCACCGTGAGGCGGCCGACCGTGACCGGCAGCAGGTTGTCCTGGGAGCGTCGCGCCCAGTCCTCGTCAGGGACGTCAACGGCGCGCACATCGAAGGTCCCGGTGAGCGCCGCGCCTGCGGCGTCGCGTGATGCGGCCGTCGAGAAGAAGAGGCGAACCATTCCGCCGCTTTCGTCCACGGCGACCGGCGCGAAGTCGTCGACGATCGCGAGCAGCATGTCCGGAGACGCGGTGCGGACGTCGAGTGCGGGGTAGTCCTTCACCTAGCCGAACATGTCCTTGACGCGATCGAAGAGGTTGCGCTCGTCCTGCGTTTCGTCTTCGCGCGCGCGCGGTTCGAATTTTTCGGGCGGAAGCGCCTTGGTCAGCTGCTCGATCAGCTGACGCTGCTCCTTGTTCAACTTCCGGGGCGTCCGCACCTGAACGGTGGCGAAGAGATCGCCGCGTCCGTGTCCGTTGACGTCGGGCATCCCCTTGCCCTTGAGGCGCAGCGTCGTGCCGGTCTGGGTTCCTTCGGGAACCTTCACGCGTTCCTGCCCATCGAGCGTCGGCACCTGGATCTCGCCGCCGAGCGCCACGGTGGTGAAGTTGACCGGGATTTCACAGAACAGGTTCAGGCCGTCACGTCGGAAGAACTCGTGCTCGTGCACGTTGATCACGACGTACAAGTGGCCGGCCGGCCCGCCGCCGGATCCAGCTTCGCCTTCGCCCTGCAGGCGCAGTTGCTGTCCGGTCGAGATGCCCGCCGGGATCTTCACCGGAATCTTGCGTTCGCGGGCGATGCGGCCGGCGCCTCGGCACACCGTGCACGGCTTGGTGACGACCTTGCCGGCGCCGCGGCATTGCGGACAGGTGCGCGCGACCGTGAAGAATCCCTGCTGAAATCGAACCTGACCGTGTCCCTGGCAGCCGGGGCAGGTGCTGGCTGATGATCCGGGCGCGGACCCTGACCCGTGGCAGGTGTCGCAGTTTTCCTGGCGCGGAATCTGAATCGTGGTTTGAGCGCCGTTCGCCGACTCCTCGAACGAGATCTCGAGGTCGTACCGCAGATCCGCGCCGCGCTGCGGGCCGCCTCGCCGACGGCCGCCGCCGAACAGGTCGCCGAAGCCGAAGATGTCGCCGAGGCCACCGAGAATGTCTTCGAAGCCGTTGAAGACGCTGGGATCGAAGCCGGCGCCGCCGGAGCCGGCCGCCGCACTGACGCCCTGATGACCGAAGCGGTCGTAGAGGCCTCGCTTCTGGGTGTCGGCGAGCACCGAGTACGCCTCGGCCGCTTCCTTGAATCGCTCTTCCGCGACCTGGTCGCCCGGATTGCGATCCGGGTGAAATTTCATCGCCAGGCGGCGGTACGAACTCTTGATTTCGGTGTCGGTGGAAGTGCGCGTGACTTCCAGGATCTCGTAGTAGTCGCGTTTGCTCACGCCTTGGCCACCTTCACCATTGCCGGCCGCAGCAGGCGGTCGCCGAGCTTGTAGCCTTTCCGCATCTCGCCGATCACTTCGCCGTCACGGTGACCGGGGCTGGCCTCGTGGAGCACCGCCTGGTGGAGATTCGGATCGAAGTCGGCGCCGAGCGCTTCGATCGGCGTCACGCCCTGCTTGCGCAGCAGGTCCCGCAGCTTGCTGTGAATCAGTTCCACGCCCTTGCGATAGGCGCCGCCGCCTTCTCCGGCATCGACCGTCACGGCCAGATCGAAGTCGTCCACGACCGCGAGCAGTTCCTGCAGCAGATCGACGACCGCCTGATCCGCCTGTTCACGCCGCTCCCGCTCGATGCGTTTCCGGTAGTTCTCGAATTCCGCCGTCTTGCGCAGCAGGCGATCCCGGTAGTCGTCGCGGTCGCGGGTCAGGACGTCGATCTCGGGGGGCGGCGCGTCCGGCGTGGCTTCTGGCGTGTCGGTCAGTGGTTCGTCAGACATTCATCAACTCTCAACTGTCAACGTTCAACTCTCACGGCCGCGGTCCACTCCAACGCCCGGCGTCGAGGGCCGAGCCCCGAGAGTTGATCGCGGTGTTTAGTTCGGATCCCGGAGGACGCGCGAGACGGCCTGCGCCGCGCCGTCGACGACGGAGATCGCCCGCGAGTAGCGCATCCGCGTCGGACCGATCACGCCAACCGTCCCGATCCCCGAGCCGTCGTCGTAGGTGGAGAGCACCAGACTGAACGGTCGCAGGTTCGGGTTGAGGTGTTCAGCGCCGATCACGACGGTTACTCCCGGTCCGTCGATGTATTCGTTCAGCAGCTCGAGCAGCTTCTGCTTTTCCTCGATCATCAGCATCAGTGCCTGCAGCGTCTGCACCGCCAGCCCCGTCGCATCGTCCAGCAGTGATGACGCGCCTTCGAGGAAGATCGTGCGGTCGTCCGGCAGGTCGCTGAACGTGGAGGTGGCAAGACGCATGGCCCGCGCCAGCAACGCGTCGTACAGCAGGCGCTCTTCGTTAATCCGCTCGAGCACCGCTTCCCGTGCGCGGTGCAGTGGCAGGCCGGAGAATTCCGCGTTGAGGTAGTTCGCCGCGTGACGCAGTTCGTCGGCGCTGAGCGTTTCGCCGACGTCGATCACCTTCTGAATCACATGGCCGCCGCTGGCGACGATGACCACCAGCACGCGGGTCGCGCCGAGCGGCACGAACTCGACGCGATCGAAGGTGGCAGCCTCGTGCGCCGGCCGGATCGCGAAACCGACGGTGCGCGCGGCCTGGGACAGCATCAACGACACTTGCGGGAGCATCGAATCGAGCAGGCGATCGGGACTGTCGCGGCGAAGACGCGCTTCGACTGCCGTGGCGGCGCGTCCGGGTCGCTTGGCTTCGAGCAGCATGTCCACGTAGAACCGGTAGCCGCGGTCGGTCGGCACACGGCCGGCCGACGTATGCGGCTGCGCCACGAACCCGTCCTCTTCGAGCCGGGACAGGATGCTGCGCACCGTCGCCGACGATACGCCGAGACCGGCCGCCGTGACCAGTAACGACGATGCAACGGGTTCACCCGAGGTGATGTACTCGCGGACCAGGGCAGCCAGGACCCGCTTCGACCGATCGGCAGCGTCTTGGGACATGTGAGGTTGGCAGTCCTACCTTTCGACTGCTAAGACATTATACAGGGTGATCGGCCCGCTCACAAAGGCAAAATCAGGCTAAGTACCAATCTGTCTGTGTTTAAGCGACGTGTTGCTCCGCTTTACTTCGACGCGCGCGGTGGTTGGAGGATTCAGATTCCCGCGCGGGCCGCCAGGTCGCGGGCCGCCGCTCGAGCTTCGATCGCAACCTCGAGCCGGTCGACCCGCACAGGCGCGAAGTCGTGGACCAGCAGTTCGCCGTCCACGATCGTCGTCCGTACGTCGCTGCCACGGGCCGCATAGACCAGCGTCGAATACGGATCCGGTCCCGGCGACAGATGCGGACGATCCCGCTCGACCACGATGACATCCGCGCGTTTGCCGACTTCGAGCGACCCGATCTCATGCTCGAGCCCCAGCGTCCGCGCGCCTGCCGTGGTCGCCATCGCGACGCACGTCGCGCGCCGGCAGGATCCCAGGCCGGACGCGCATCGCCTGGAGGATCGCGGCCAGGCGCATCTCGTCGAACATGTCGAGGCGGTTGTTGCAGGCAGCGCCGTCGGCTCCGAGCGACACGGTGATGCCGCGGGCGATCATCTCCGGCACCGGCGCGACGCCGGATCCCAGCTTCAGGTTCGAGCCCGGACAGTGCATCACCTTCACGTCGTGCTCGGCGAGCAGTCGCTGCTCGGCCTCGTCGGCCCACACGCAGTGCGCCGCGCACAGACGGGGCGTCGCCAGGTGAAGACTGGCCAGGTACGCGAGGTTGCCCAGGCCGCCGGACCGTTCGCGCACGATGGCAATCTCTTCGCGCGATTCCGACGCGTGGGTGTGGACCAGCGCGTGATGCTGTTGTGAAAGGCCGGCGACGGCCTCGAGGAGCTCGCGCGAGCACGAGACCGCGAATCGCGGCGCGAACGCCGCGTGCAGGCGGCCGTTGGCGGCGCCGTCCCAGCGCGCGCGGATGGCGACGCTCTCGTCGATTGAGGCGCGGGTCTGTTCCTGCAGGCGGCCGGGGACCTGCGCGTCGAAATCCATCATGCACTTGCCGATGACCGCTCGCATCCCGCTCTCGGCGACCGCCTCGAACACCACATCCGTGTCGTGGACCGTCTCCATCGTCAGCACCGAGGTGGTGCCGCTGGCCAGAAGCTCGGTCGTGGCGAGCCGCGCCGCCGACCGAAGCGAGGCCGGGGTATGCGCCGCTTCCATCGGCCACACCCGCGTGCGCAGCCAGTCCATCAGCGGGAGGTCGTCGGCGAATCCTCGAAACAGCGTCTGGCAGAGGTGAATGTGCGTCTGGATGAATCCGGGAAGGACGTAACCGCCGTGCGCGTCGATCGTGCGGGTGTGGGGCTCGGTGATATGCGGGGCGATGGCGGCGATGCGGCCGTCCTGGATCGAGACATCGCCCTCGACGATCTCGAACCGATCGTTCATCGTGACGACGATGCCGCCGCGTATCAGTAACGACGACATGCAGGAAATTCAGATTTCAGAATTCAGATTGCAGATCGAAACTTCAGGTTGGAACTTCTGACTTCTGAGTCGACACTTCTGGCTTCACACCTTTCACTTCTAACTTCAGCGAAGCGGGAGTCCAGCGCATCGACGTTGGATGTTCTTTGCCGTGCTTGACCGCGATCAACTCGGCCAGAATGCTGACTGCGATTTCCTGGGGCGTGACCGCGCCGATGTCGAGGCCGATCGGCGCATGCACCCGGGCCAGCAGATCGGCGGGCATCTGTTCGTCGACGAGCGCCTGATAGATGCGCGCGACCTTGGCGCGGCTGCCGATCAAGCCGAGGTAGCGCAATTCGCGCGGCGCCAGCGCGCGAAGCGCATCGAGGTCGTTGGTGTGTCCCCGCGTCACGATTACGGTGTAGGCGTGCGCGGGCAGGCGGGTGCGGGCGATCCACGCCGGAATGTCTTCGACCACGATTTCGACGGCGGCGGGAAAGCGCTCGGTGTTGGCGAACTTCTCGCGGTCGTCAACGACGTGGACGCGAAATCCCACTTCCTGGGCGACGCGGGCGAGATGAAAACCGACGTGGCCGGCGCCGATGATGTAGAGCTCGGGCGAGGGCTCGATCGGCTCGATGTAGACATCCATCTGACCGCCGCAGATGAGACCGCTTTCCTGCGCGAAATCGTCCGACAGTTCGTAGTGGATCAACTGCGGAGCGCGGGTCACGATCGCTTCGCGCGCTTTCCCGAACGCGTCGTTCTCGTAGCAGCCGCCGCCGATGGTGCCGACGATCCGTCCGTCGCCGAACACCAGCATCTTGGCGCCGACCCGTTGAGGGGTCGAGCCGGTGGTGGAGACGATGGTCACCAGCGCGGCCGGTTCCCCGCGGTCGAGCGCGTCGGCGACGGCGGCAAAGACTTCGCGGTTCATCTATGGCGATTATACGGGACCGGCGCCATCATCACGAGGACTGGCAGGCTATCGGTGCACGTCGCAGGTTTGCGTCGGCTCGGTCCCGGCGATGAACGACTCGTTGATCACTTTCGGACAGAACGGCGTCGCGAGCTTGCCGGTGGCCGCGTCGATGTTCACGAACGCAATGCCGTCAGGCACGTCGAAGGGGACGCTGGCCCGCCCGGCGAGCGCGGTTTTCATGAACTGGGTCCAGATCGGCAGCGCCGCGCGCGCACCGCTGAGTCCGACCGGCTGGTTGTCGTCGAAGCCGACCCAGACGACGGTGAGCAGGTCGGGTGTGAAACCTGCGAACCAGGCGTCCCGCAGGTCGTTGGTGGTGCCGGTCTTGCCGGCGGCGTCGAGCGTGAACCCATTGGCACGTGCGCTGGCGGCGGTGCCCTCGTTGAGCACGCTGCGCATCATGTTGGTGACCAGAAACGTCGTGTCGGAACGTGCGACGCGGCGCGGCGGCACCTCCTTGTCCCTGGTGACGTCCTTGCCGCCGCTGACGATCTTCAACAGGTGCTTCAACGGTCGGATCGCGCCGCCGTTGGGAAACAGCGTATACGCGGTGGCGATTTCATACGGCGTCGCCTCGAACACGCCGAGCGCAATCGACGGATACGCCTTCGGCGCCGCGCCGACGCCAAGCGTCTTCCAGAAATTCGCGACACGGTCGTAACCTGCCGCCTGCGCGACATGGATGGTGCCGAGGTTGCGCGAATGTGCCAGTGCGCGCCGGAAGGTGATGGGGCCGTCGTACTCGTGCTCGTAGTTCTCCGGTGTCCACTCCTGATCGTCGAACTCGAATGTCTCCTGCTCGTCGTTGGTGATTGACGCCGGCGTGATGTCGGCGCGCCCCTGCCTGGCGGCCTCCTCGAATGCGGTGAGGAACACGAACGGCTTGAACACCGATCCGGGCTGGCGGCGTGATGCGATGGCGCGATCGTATTGCGACTGGTTGTACGAACGCCCGCCGACGAACGCCAGAATCTCGCCGGTGTGTGGATCCACCGCGATCAGCGCGGCCTCGGCCTTTCCGCGCTTGCGCCTGGCGAGCAGGCTGTCCACCTGAAGCAGGCCATCGCGCACGGCGTCCTGCGCCAGACGCTGCAGGTGCAGATCGAGCGTCGTGTACACATCGACCGGCTGCGTCGTCGTCGTGGTCAGGCCCGGATAGCGCTCGTCGAGCGTCTGTCCGACGTAGTCGACGAAGTAGGGCGCCTCGGATTCGAGCGCCCGCTGGACCACCAGCAGCGGCTCGTGGATGGCGCGCTCGGCGGCGTCCTGCTGAAGATAGCCGGCGTCCACCATCGACTGGAGTACCACGTTGCGGCGCTCGCGGCAGCGCACCGGGTTGTTGAATGGCGACAGCGCCGACGGCGACTGGAAGACGCCGGCGATGGTCGCCGCTTCAGCGAGCGAGACGTTGCTGACGTCCTTGCCGAAGAACAGCCGCGCCGCTTCCGCAACGCCGACGATGCCGAACGAGCCGCGCTGACCGAGGGTCATGTCGTTGAGGTACATCTCGAGGATGGCGTCCTTGGACGCGCGGGTGGTGAGGATCAGCGAGACCCAGACTTCGAGCAGTTTGCGGCGGACCGACTTCTCGCGTGCGTCCTTCAGCGTCATACCGGGAAACATCTTCGGCAGGAAGACATTGCGCGCGACCTGCTGCGTGATCGTGCTGGCGCCGGACATATACTGACGCCGACCACTCAGGTTCGAGACGATCGCGCCAGCGATGCCGATCGGATCGATGCCGGGGTGATCGTAGAAGCGGCGATCCTCGATCGACAGCACCGCCTGGGTCAGCCGCGAGGGAATTGCCGCGATCGCCACGGGCCGCCGCTTTTCCCGATCGCCAACCGTCAACGTCGTCAAGACCGGCGCGTCCAGAATCAGCCGCTCGCTCGGCGCTCCGTTGATTTCCAGCCCGAGGACATGATCGGCCGGACGCGGACGGACCGGAGGAGGCGGCGGTTTGCGCGCCGGCGTCTTTGGTCTCACATCCGGTCGCTGGAACACCACGCGCACGATCTGACCCTTGAGCTCGGGCGTGCGCGCCATCAGCGCCACGACACCGGTGCCGGTCGTGAATTCGCCAGGCTTCCCGATCGCGGTGCGCTGCGCGTAGCCGAGGTCGTTCAGGCGGTCGATCAGCTGCCGATCGGTGAGCGCCTGGCCCCGTCGCAGTTCGAGCGGCCGCGCGAACACGCGGGGAAACGTGGTGGCGCGCTCGCCGTGCAGCCGCACGTCGATCAAGTGCGCGAACCGGACGTAGTAATAGGTCGCGAGCCCGCAGAGGATGACGGTCGGGATGGCGAGCGCGAGGGCGACCACACGCACCCAGCCCTTGCGCCAGGTGGCGACGACCCGGAAGCGAAGACGTTTGCCTTTCGGTTTAGATCGTGACAATCCAATGACGCCCGAGGTCGAGCGGGAGCTCCTCGTCGAGCCGTTCGACGAGGGCCGGGCCGTACTCGTTCAGGAACGACAGAAAGCCGATTGTTCGCTCCTGGGCGTGGCCGCCGGGAAAGGCCAGCGCCCGTGCGTGAATGAACTGACGCCGCAGCGTCTCGTCGCGGCGCTTCGCGGCCTGGATCATCTTGCCGTGGAGCGTCTGCAGGTCGCGCTGCATGCGCTCGAGGGTCGAGCGCGCCGCGCCCTCGAGCGTCGGATCGAGCGCCGGCATGGCGTCGATGACGCGGGTCATCTGCGCCTCGATTCCCTGCGCCGCCGCCGTGAACGAGTCCTCGACCACCGCCGGGATCTGCGCCTGCAGCAGATCGTTCAACGCCGCTTCGTCCTGCGCCTGCAGTGACTCGATCGGCAGTTTGTACCTGGTCAGGAATCGCAGCGCCGCGGAATCGAGCAGCGTCGCGGTCGAGCGCGGATAGAACAGCGGCATCGGAACGCCGAAGTGTTCGTACACGCCGCGCAGCTGGCCGAGATAGGCCAGCTCGTTCGGCCCGGCGACGTAGCAGATGGTCGGAAAAATCGTGTCCTGGACGATCGGACGGAGCAGGACATTCGGACTGAAAGCGGCCGGATGCTCGGTCGCCTGAGCGACCAGGGTCGCCGCCTGGAACGGCTGCTCGCCGACGACGAAGCGTCCGTCCTGCTGGCGAATGGCGCGGCGGCTGCCGTCGAGATGAAACAGCGCGAGGCTATCGTCCTGCGCGTTCACCTGCGCGTGATAGCCGCGGGCGGTCAGATCCGACCCCGCCAGCGCCGCCAGTTTCGCGGTCTGACCGGGCATCGACAACTCGCGCGCGAACACCTCGCCGACGAGCGGCTTGGCTGCCGGATCCGACGAGTCGTACACGACCAGGCCGCGATCCCCGAGCACGCGTTCCATCCACCGGCCGAACGCCTCGGCCATACCGCGGCCGGGCGCGTACGGCTGACGCAGGTCATCCATGACCGAGGCGCGAAAATCTGTTTTGGGCAGGAGCTGTTCGACCGCGGAAAGCACGTCGAGGATCGCCTCGTCGAGGCGGATCGTGGCGACGGGGGCTGGTTCGACGCCCGGCCGGGCCGGCAGCGACACGCTCTGCGGCTCCAGCTGCTCGTCGAACACCGTACACGACCGCACTTCCTCCCAGTCGTGATCTTCTGCGTCGATCCAGAAAACGGCAACCGCGGGTACGCCGTGATCCCGTGCGACCTGATCCGCCAGCTTGATCGCAGTGAGCGCCTTCAGCAACGTGAAGAACGGGCCGCCGAACAGGCCGGCCTGCTGTCCGGTCACGACGGCGACGGTGCGCGGGTTGGCGAGGAGCCGCGCCGCCTCGCGCGCTTTCGTGGGAGCGCCGCGATGCTCCTGCTGCCTGGCCAGGACGTCAGCGATGTCGTCGCGGCGCCGCTGGTGCGCCTGGGTGCGCGCAATCGCGTCGGCCCACGCGGAGTGATCGGCGGGATTGCCGGAAAAAAATGGCGCGACCGAGGGAAAGTCGTACGCGTAATCCGCCGCGAGGCGGCGAATCCACGGGAAGCGGCGCACGTCGACCGGAATGCGGACCGAAGACTCCGAAGTAGATTCGGCTGAGTTCACCTGCACCGGAAGCCTACTCTCGCAGAGCGTTGCGCGGACTGTCAAGCAATCGCGGCCGCTATGCGGTTGAACGAACAGGAGTAAGACGCGCGCGCCGGGCTGGACGGTGCGCGCGATATTTGCGCGTCGGTGCGTTGAACGCGAGGCGGTTCAATGTTACGATTCGTGGGCCTTCCTCTAGGAGTTTTTCACTGCACACGGAACCTTCCGGCACTGCGCCTCCTGACGCGTTCGGACCGTTTCGTGTTCTTCATCAGATCGGTGCAGGGACGTTGGGGCCGGTGTTCCGCGCGTACGACGCGGAACGCGAGCGGCTGGTCGCGGTCAAGCTGTTCAATCTCGACCTGCCGCCGGAAAAAGGGCACCAGCTGGTCGCGGCATTCGAGCGGCTGATCGCCGCCGACCTCACGCATCCCGCGCTGGCGTCGCCGCTGGCGACCGGCATCACCGGCGTCTCGGCGTTTCTGGCGCAGGACTACGTTGCGGCCGAGTCGCTCGACTTGTCGGTGCGGGAGTACGGTCCGGCGCCGCCAGCCGAGGCGTTGCGTGTGGCCGCCCAGCTCGCCGGCGCGCTCGATTTCGCCGCCGTGGTCAATATCAGCCACGGCGCGCTGCACCCCCGGGACGTGTTGATGTCGTCGGACGACACGCGTCTCACCGGCATGGGCGTCGCCCATGCGCTCGAAACGGTCGGCGTCACGGCGCCCGTCCGCCGACCGTACTCGCCACCGGAGCGCGTGGCCGGCGCCGCGTGGAATCGTCGGGCCGATGTGTTCAGCCTCGCCGCCCTGATCCACGAACTGCTCTGGGCGCGGCGCGTGTCAGGCACCGGCGCCCGGGCCGCCGAGAGCCTGACGGCAATCGAGGGTGGCGACCGCGAACGACTGCGAGCGACCTTCGGGCGCGCGCTCGCGGAGAGTCCCGACGATCGGTACGAAACGGCGCTCGAGTTCGCCGAGGCCTTGAAGGAAGCGTTTCCGGCCATCGTGCTGGCGCCGCCGGCACCAGTGGACCGTCGAGCGAGGAAGGCGCGGTCCGGATCGTCAGCGGACCGGAACGGCGGCAAGGTCGGGGAGAAGCGGGCGACGCCGGAAGTGGAGCCGCGGCTGCCGCTCGACACCGAACTGCCGATGGTTCGCGCGACGGCGGCCCCGGCCGACATCGCCGACGCGTTCACGCAGGGCCCGGTCCCCGACCTGGAAATGAGCGCGGGCGCGCACGACGACTTGAAGGGGGCGGGACGGATCGGTCAGAAGCAGGCGGTCCCGGTGCGGCCGGAACCGATCAGGGAAACAACGAGGGAGA
This sequence comes from uncultured Acidobacteriota bacterium, assembly GCA_963711765.1. Taxonomy (GTDB): domain Bacteria; phylum Acidobacteriota; class Vicinamibacteria; order Vicinamibacterales; family CAVVIG01; genus CAVQFC01. The sequence continues at coordinate 847,451 of CAVQFC010000004.1, forward strand.
CAACGAGGGACTCGCCGAAGGAAACGACCAGGGAAACGACCAGGGAACCCGAGTTTCTTTCCGTGCTCGAGCGGTCGCGCTCAGCGGTCTGGCCGCTGGTGCTGGCGCTCGCCGTCGGCATCGCGATCGGCTTCGCCGCCGGTTATGGCACCGGTTCGCAGCGCCAGAACCTGGCGACCACTGCAGGCAGCGCGCCTGGACGCGAGTTCACGGAAGGCGCGGTGCCCGAGACGGGCAAGCCGGCTCTCGCCGCAGCGTCACCGGATGCCGCCAAGACGACCGCGAAACCGGCGGCGAGAGTCAGCCCGCCGGCGCCGCAAGCGCCGGTCGAACCTGGGCCCGAGAGCGGTCGGCTGCTGGTGCGGTCCACCCCTGGAAACGCTGCGGTGTCAGTCGACGGCCATGACGCCGGTCGAACGCCGGCGACTGTCCGCGATATCTCTTTCGGTGCGCATCACGTGCGTGTCACTCGCGACGGCTACACGGCGCTCGATCGACGCGTGGTCGTCACCGCATCGCGTCCGGCGGCATCGATCGACTTCGAACTGGTCCGCGAAAAGGCGCCGATACCTGAGCCGCGTCGTGCGCCCGCGGCAGGGGCGGCAGGAGCGCCGCCGCCGGCGCCGCCAGTCAGGGCGGCCAGCGGTCCCGGTCCGCTGCGCGTGGATTCGCGGCCGGTGGGAGCGTCGGTGTATCTGGACGGACGGCTGGTCGGCGTGACGCCGTTGTCGTTGCCGGCCGTGCCGGCCGGCGAGCACACCATTCGTCTTCAGCTTGACGGCTATCAGTCGTGGGCGTCTGCAGTCCAGGTGGTGTCGACTGAAGCCAATCGGGTCACGGCGTCGTTGGAGCGATGAGTCGTTGACAAGACAGGAACGCAGAGGTCGCAGAGCACGCAGAGATACTTGATACTTGTGAAAGAGAATTTTCTGCGAACTCTGCGTTCAGTGTAGGGGTGAGATGGAAGCGATTCTGGCGTTGGAAGATGGCACGGTGTTTCGCGGCGCGGCCGCGGGGGCCGAGGGCGAAGCCGGCGGCGAAGTGGTGTTCAACACCAGCATGACCGGCTATCAGGAAGTGCTCACCGATCCGTCCTACGCGGGACAGATCGTCACGATGACCTGTCCCGAGATCGGCAACTACGGCGTGTCGAACGCCGACGTCGAGTCGCGCGCGCCGCAGGTCGCCGGTTTCATCATCCGTGACGAGTCGCCGGTCGCCAGCAACTGGCGCTCGGAGATGACGCTGCGCGAATACCTGGTCGCCAACCGCATCGTCGCCATCTCGGACATCGACACGCGCGCGCTGACGCGGCAGCTCCGCTCCGGCGGCGTCATGCGCGGCGTCATCGCCACCGGCAACGATCTCGACGTCAAGGCACTCGTCGATCACGCCAACGCCGTGCCGCAGATGGAAGGCTCGGATCTCGTCAAAGGCGTCACGGCGAAGGCCGCGTTCGACTGGCCGCAGGAAGACCCGGACGAGTTCGGCATCGCGCTCGAGAAGCGCACGAAGCGGCGCCTGAAGATCGCCGCCTACGACTACGGCATGAAGTGGAACATCCTGCGGCGGCTGAGCGCGCACGGCTGCGATGTCCGCGTCTATCCCGGCGACGACGCCGGCCGCCGAGCTGCTCGCGACCAAGCCCGACGGCGTGTTTCTCAGCAACGGCCCCGGCGATCCGGCGCCGCTGAGCTACGCGGTCGACAACGCGAAGGCGCTGGTCGCGTCGAACGTGCCGATCTTCGGCATCTGCCTCGGCCATCAGATTCTCGGCCTCGCGATGGGCGGCAACACCTTCAAGCTGAAGTTCGGCCATCGCGGCGCGAATCATCCGGTGAAGAACCTGTCGGACCGGCAAGATCGAGATCACCTCGCAGAATCACGGCTTCGCCGTCGATCCGGCGTCGCTGCCGGACGACGTCGAGGTGACGCACCTGAATCTGTACGACGGCACGATCGAAGGCTTGCGGCACAAGACGCAGCCGGTGTTCTGCGTGCAGTACCATCCCGGAGGCGTCGCCGGGCCCGCACGACGCGGACTACCTGTTCGACGACTTTTTGAACCTGATCGAGGGGACTCGGGCCTAGGCGCTGGGGCTGAACGCTCGGAGTCTTTTTCGAGCCCCAAGTCCCCAGCCTCAGCCCCAACTGCTATGCCACGTCGCACCGATCTCAAACGCGTTCTCATCATCGGCTCCGGTCCGATCGTCATCGGGCAGGCGTGCGAGTTCGACTACTCGGGCAGCCAGGCGTGCAAGGCGCTGCGCGCCGAAGGGCTCGAAGTCATCCTCGTCAACAGCAACCCGGCGACGATCATGACCGACCCGGAGCTGGCCGACCGCACCTACGTCGAGCCGCTGACGCCGGAGGTGCTCGCCGCCGATCATCGAGCGCGAGCGTCCCGACGCGCTGCTGCCGACGGTCGGCGGCCAGACCGCGCTGAACCTGGCGGTCGATCTGCACGAGAACGGCACGCTCGACGAAGTACAACGTCGAGCTGATCGGCGCGTCGATTCAGGCGATCAAGGTCGCCGAGGATCGCCAGCTGTTCAAGGACGCGATGCGCGAGATCGGCCTCGACGTGCCGCAGAGCGGCGTCGCGCGCTCGGTGGCCGAAGCGATCGAGCTGGCGCAAGACGCTCGGCTTCCCGCTGGTCATCCGCCCGTCGTTCACGATGGGCGGCATCGGCGGCGGCATCGCCTACAACGTCGACGAGTTCCGCGATCTGGCCGAGCGCGGCATCGAGCTCAGCCCGGTGCACGAGATTCTGATCGAGGAATCGGTGATCGGCTGGAAGGAATTCGAGCTCGAGGTGATGCGCGACGTGCGCCGACAACTTCGTGGTCATCTGCTCGATCGAGAACATCGATCCGATGGGCGTGCACACCGGCGACAGCATCACGGTCGCGCCGATTCTGACGCTGACCGACAAGGAATATCAGCGGATGCGCGACGCGGCGCGGCAAGATCATCCGCCGGGTCGGCGTCGAGACCGGCGGCTCGAACATCCAGTTCGCGGTCAACCCGGCCAACGGCCGCATGATCGTGATCGAGATGAACCCGCGCGTGTCGCGTTCGTCGGCGCTCGCGTCGAAGGCGACCGGCTTTCCGATCGCGAAGATCGCCGCCAAGCTCGCGCTCGGCTATCACCTCGACGAGATCAAGAACGACATCACGCGTCTGACGCCCGCGTCCTTCGAGCCGACCATCGACTACGTCGTCGTCAAGATCCCGCGCTGGAACTTCGAGAAGTTCCCGCAGGCCGATCGCACGCTGACGACGCAGATGAAGTCGGTCGGCGAGGCGATGGCGATCGGCCGCACCTTCAAGGAAGCGTTCATGAAGGGCGTGCGGTCGCTCGAACTCGGGCGCAGCGGCCTGATGTTCGCCTCCTCGAGCGTGGACGACGAAGACGATGCGACGCTGCGGAAGCGGCTGGCGATTCCGACCGACCGCCGCATGTGGGATCTGTTCCGGGCGATCGGCCGCGGCTGGACCGTCGAGCAGATCCACGACGTCACCAAGATCGATCCGTGGTTCCTGCGGCAGTTCTTCGAGATCGCCGCGATGCGCGGATCGGCCGCGGCGAAGGGCCTCGCCGGGCTCGACGCCGGCGAGATGCGGCGCCTGAAGCGCGCCGGCTTCGGCGACCAGGAGCTGGCGCTGGCGGTCGAACGACACGGAAGCGGCGGTCCGCGAGCGGCGCGATCGGTCAGGGGCTGAAGCCGGTCTACAAGCGCGTCGACACCTGCGCGGCGGAGTTCGAGTCGTTCACGCCGTATCTGTACAGCTCCTACGAGCCGACCTGCGAGTCGAACCCGAACGACCGCGAACAAGGTCGTGATTCTCGGCAGCGGCCCGAACCGGATCGGGCAGGGCATCGAGTTCGACTACTGCTGCTGTCACGCGGCCTTCGCGCTGCACGAAGAAGGGCTCGAGACGATCATGATCAACTGCAACCCGGAGACCGTGTCGACCGACTACGACACCGCCGACCGGTTGTACTTCCAGCCGCTCACGTTCGAAGACGTGATGGCGGTGATCGAAACCGAGCGATCGGCCGGCGGCGAGGTCTCGTGTCTCGTGCAGTTCGGCGGCCAGACGCCGCTCAAGCTGGCGCTCGCGCTGCAGGAAGCCGGCGTCAGGATTCTCGGCACGTCGCCGGACTCGATCGACCTGGCCGAGGATCGCAAGCGCTTCGCGGCGCTGCTCGACGAGCTGAACATCACGCAGCCGGCGAGCGGCACCGCGACCTCGCGCCAGGAGGCGCGCGACGTCGGCTGCGCGAAATCGGCTTCCCGGTCGTCGTCCGTCCGTCGTACGTGCTCGGCGGCCGCGGCATGGCGATCGTCTACGACGTGACGACGCTCGATCGCTACATGACGCACGCCGTCGACGCGTCGCCCGAGCATCCGGTCCTGGTCGACAAGTTTCTCGAGGATGCGTTCGAGTTCGACGTCGACGCCATCGCCGACGCGACCGGCGCCGTCGTCATCGGCGGCATCATGGAGCACATCGAGGAGGCCGGCATCCACTCGGGCGACAGCTCGTGCGTCGTGCCGCCGTTCATCTGTCCCGAGCGCCACCTCGCGACGATTCGCGACTACACGCGGCGCATCGCGCGCGCGCTCAAGGTCGTCGGCCTGATGAACGTCCAGTACGCGATCAAGGACGATGTGGTCTACGTGCTCGAGGTGAATCCGCGGGCGTCGCGCACCGTGCCGTATCTGTCGAAGGCGACCGGCGTGTCGCTGGCGAAGGTCGCCGCCAAGGTGATGGCCGGCCGGACGCTCGCCGAGCTCGGGCTGCACCGAAGACATTCAGGTGTCGGGCGTGTTCGTGAAGAGCCCGGTGTTTCCGTTCGTGCGATTCCCCGGCGTCGACACGATTCTCGGGCCGGAGATGAAATCGACCGGCGAGGTGATGGGCGGATCGATCGAACTTCGGCGTCGCGTTCGCGAAGGCGCAGCTCTCGGTCGGACAGCGGCTGCCGGAGCGCGGCACGGCGTTCGTCAGCGTCAACAACGACGACAAGGCCGAACCTGCTGCCGATTGCGCGCGATCTGATCGAGCTCGGGTTCCATCTGATCGCGACGCGCGGCACCGCCGCGTATCTGCGCGCCTACGGCCTCGAGGTCGACGTCATCTACAAGGTCAACGAAGGACGGCCGAACATCGCCGACGAGATCGTCAACCGCAAGGTCGATCTGATCATCAACACGCCGCTCGGCCGCGAGTCGTTCTTCGACGACCGGACGGTCCGCCGCGCCGCGATGATGCACGAGGTGCCGTGCATCACGACGCTCACCGGCGCCGGCGCGCGGTCAGCGCGATTCGCGCGCTGCGCGCAGGAGGGCCTCGGCGTCCGCGCGCTGCAGGACTACTACGCAGGAATTGCCACGAAGACGGTCTAGCGCGCGCAGTTTCTGCGATCTGCGGCGGCTGCATCACGAAGGCACGAAGGCCACGAAGGCCACGAAGTCTCTTTAATACGAGAGCTTAATGCGGTTCCTGTGCTTCGTGACCTTCGTGTCACCGTGATAAAGGCCCCGCCCCGGAATTTGCAGCCACGGATCGGATGCGCGCGGCTGCCGCGGTTCCGGCCGCTGGCTTGCTCGGTGGGGCGGCTGCGGGCCTGCTGCTTCCTGATTTCTCTCATTCAATTCTCTTCGTCACGCTGATACTCGCCGGCCTGTCGTCAGGGTGGGCGTGGCGCGGTGGCAAGCCCCGCGTCATTGTCATCGGTGTCGCGGCCGGGTTTTTCGCCGGCGGGATGCTCCTCTCTTCGACCGCCTGGGAGCGGGCGTGGCGGCCGTCGTTGCGGACGGCGTTCGAGGAACTCGCGCGATCGCGTCGCGTCGAGGCAGCGGCCGAAGGCCGCAGGTTGCCGGAAGACGACGAGGCGTTCGCAGTCGTCGAGGGGAGGTTGCGGGCCGACGCCGCGCGCCTGGACAGCGGCGTCTCGTTGAGCCTGGACGTCGACACGCTGGCCGAGCCGAACCCGCTGCTGAAGTCTGGCGCCGCGGTCTCCGCCGCCCCGATCGGCTCGGCGGGCCGACGCGTGGGCGGTGCGAAGGCTGGAGGCGCTCTCCTCACGATTCTCGGTTCGTCTGCGCCGGGCCTGGCGGACAGCTGGCGTGCCGGCCGCCGCGTGCGAATGCCGGCCGAGTTGCGGCGGCCCTCGCGTTACCTCGATCCGGGCGTGCCCGACAACGAGCGGGCGCTCGCCAGACGCGGCACGACGCTGGTTGGAACCGTGAAGAGCGGAGCGCTGGTCGAGATCGTGGCCCGCGGCAGCGTCCTCGACGAAGCGATGGCGAGCGCCAGGGCCACGGCACGCGTGGCGATTGGCGGAAGCGTTGGTCGATGGAGCCCCCAGGCCGGTGCGATTGTCGCCGCGATCGTGATCGGCGATCGGGCCGGTCTCGATCAGGACGTCCAGCGGCGCCTGCAGGAAGCCGGTACCTACCATGTGATCGCGATTTCCGGCGGCAACATCGCCATCCTGGCCGGCCTGCTGATTGGCGGCTTCAGGTTCGCCGGCAGCCTTGGTCGCGGAGCGATGGTGTCCTCGATCGCAGTGCTGCTTGGCTACGCTCAATTCGTCGGCGGCGGCGCATCCGTCAACCGCGCGACGCTGATGGCGGTGCTCTACTTCGGCGCGCAGATCTTCGACCACAAGAGCTCGCCCTTGAACGTGCTGGCTGTGGTCGGGGCGCTGCTGGTCGCCGTCGATCCGCTTTCGGTTGCCGACCCGGCGTTTCTGCTCACGTGCGGCGCGACCTTCGCGATTCTCGTCGTTGCGCCGCTGGCCGCGATGATCAACGCCAAGCTCGCGAAGCACGCAGAGAGAAAGCAACGATCTGCTGATTCTGCGAGTACCGCGGTCGCTGCATTGATCGTCGTGGCGCTGCAGGAGGGTGTCTCGATGTTCGTTGCATCGGCGGCCACCGAGGCGCTGCTGTTTCCAGTTGGCGCAGCGGTGTTTTCCCGCGTCACGTTCGCCGGCCTGGCGCTGAACTTCCTGGCCATTCCGTTGATGGCGGTCGCGCAGATTGCCGGCATGACGGTGGTGCCGGTATCCCTGGTGTCGACGCGAGCGGCGCAACTGTTCGGATGGGTTGCGTATCTGGGCGCCGCCGGACTGGTCGCATCGGCCGATCTGGTTCGCTTCGTGCCCGCGTTGACATATCGAATCGCCAAGCCGCCATGGATCACCATCGCCGTCTACTACATCGCGCTGGTGGCGGTCTGGCTCGCAGCCGGGCGACTGCGCCGCCGCGTGGTGCGCGTCGCCGCACCGATTGCCGTCGCCGCCGCGCTCTGGATTCTGGTCGATCCGCGCACCCTGGTTCGACGCGGGGACGGCCGCCTGCATGTGACATTCCTGGATGTCGGACAGGGCGACTCTGCGCTGGTCACGTTTCCGTTGGGATCGACGCTGCTCGTGGACGCCGGCGGAGTTGGGTCGTCCTCGTCGTTCGATATCGGCGATCGCGTGGTGGCGCCGGTGATCAGGACCGCAGGGTATCGCCGCCTCGATCGCATGGCGTTCAGTCACGGCGATCCGGATCACATCGGCGGGGCGTCTTCGGTTCTTCGCGAATTCCGGCCGCTGCAGGTGTGGGAGGGGATCCCAGTGCCGCGGTCCACGGCGCTGACGTCATTGCGCCTTGCCACCGAATCCGCGGGCGAGCGGTGGGCCAATGTCTATGCCGACGATCACGAGTGGATCGACGGGGTGGAAGTCGTCGCGCGCCATCCGGTGCCGGCCGACTGGGAGCGGCAGAAGGTGCGGAACGACGACTCGCTGGTGCTGGAGCTTCGCTGGCGCGAGGTCTCGGTCGTGCTGACTGGCGACATCGGCGCCGGCGTCGAGCGGTCCATCGCCGATCGGTTTCCGGCATCGACGCTGCGGGTGATCAAGGTGCCGCACCACGGCAGCGCGACGTCGAGTTCGCGGGACTTCATCGAGGCGCTGCATCCGCAGGTCGCGGTCGTCAGCGTCGGCCGGGGCAATCATTTCGGTCACCCCGTGCCGGCGGTGCTCGAGCGCTACCGAGCCGTCGGCGCCGAGATCTTCAGAACCGACCAGGACGGCGCGGTCACGATGGACAGCGATGGCGACTCGATTGCGATGACGACGTTCAACGGCCGAAGGTTGAACATGTCGGCACTCGAGGCACATCACGAAGACACGAAGAGCACGAAAGCCACGAAGCCTTGAGCGTGCGGCTCGATCTTCGTGCCTTCGTGATGAGCGGCTATGTGCTGTGCGTACGCGTTTTCGCCAGTTCCCACTCGACTTCGAGCTGGTCGATGGTCATGTCTCCCATTGCCCGGCCTGATGCCTCGATGGTCTGTTCCATCGACGTGAATCGCCGCGTGAATTTGTCGTTGGCCTTGCGCAGCGCGGTCTCGGGCTCGATCCCGAGCTGCCGTGACAAGTGTGCGATCGAGAAGAGCAGATCGCCCATCTCGTCTTCCGCACGCTCGTGGTCCATGCCTTCCGGGCAATCGACCACTTCGCGCAGTTCGTCGACCTCCTCCTGGATCTTGTCCATCACCTGAGCGACCTGCGACCAGTCGAAGCCGACCGACGCGGCGCGGACGCCGATCTGGTAGGCACGGAGCAGGGCGGGCAGCGCCGGCGCAATCCCGCTGAGCAGCGTCCTGGCCTTCTCGCCGCCGCGTTCCTGCGCCTTGATTTCCTCCCACCGCGTGCGGACACGCGCGGCCGAATGGATTGGCGGTTCGCCGTCGCCGCGGGCGAACACATGCGGATGACGTCGGGTCAGCTTGTCCGAGATGTCACTCAACGAGTCGGCGATCGTGAAATGCCCAGCCTCGGACTCGACCTGCGCGAGCAACACCGCTTCGAAGACGAAGTCGCCGAGTTCCTCGCGCAACGAGTGGTGGTCGCCCTTGTCGATCGCTTCGACCACCTCGTAGGTCTCCTCGAGCACGAACGGTTTCAGCGAATCGATGGTCTGCTCCCGATCCCAGGGACAGCCGTCAGGCGCCCGCAGCGTCGCAACGATGTCAACCAGACGCGTAAACGCTTGGGCAGCGCGGCTCGACTCGGACATTTGGTAATCTTAAGATCAAATGTCCGAGCCGCTCCTGAGCTTCACTGGTTTCGTGCTGTCTCTCGCCAGCACCGCCGCCATCCATTTCGGCGACCTTCCCGACCCTGAATCTGGTCAACCGTCCGAGGTGAATCTCGGCGGCGCAGCCCAGATGATTGAAATCCTGGCGCTGCTCGAGGAGAAAACGAAGGGCAACCTGACGGCGGAAGAACGTCAGATTCTCGAGCAGGTGCTCTACGAGCTCCGTATGCGTTTCGTGGACGCCAGTGGCGGCGGCAAGCGGATTATCGAGCCATAACAGGCGTCAGGCGTCAGCCAGAAGTCGTTAGCCAGCAGCCACAGGTCCTCCCGTGCAGTCAGCAACTAGCATTCAGCCATCAGAATGTCCGTGAGCGCCATTCGCGTCACCGTCCTCGGTAGCGGCACGTCCCATGGCGTGCCGGCGATTGGCTGCAACTGCGCGGTCTGCACGTCGACGGATCCGCGCGACCGCCGGAGCCGTCCGTCGATCCTGATCGAGATCGTTCGCCGCCAGGACGAACCGGCGTTTGCGGCCGGCGTCCGCTCGATTCTTGTGGACACTTCGACCGACTTGCGGAGCCAGGCGCTGGCCCACGACATCCGTCGCGTTGATGCGATCCTGTTCACGCACTGCCACGCCGACCATGTGTTCGGCCTGGACGACGTGCGTCGGTTCAATCAACTGCAGAAGGGATCGATTCCGTGTTACGCGGATGAAGAGACCGTGAACGGTCTGCGGCGCATGTTCTCGTACGTGTTCGAGCCGCCCCGACAGAAAGGCGGCGGCATTCCGCAACTCGCGCTGTTTCGCATCGCCGGACCATTCACGCTCGGCGGCGTCGAGATCGTCCCGGTCCCGCTGATGCACGGCACGCTGCCGGTGCTCGGCTTCAGAATCGGATCGTTCGCGTACCTGACCGACTGCAACAGCATTCCCGACGCGTCGTGGCCGCTGCTGGATGGCGTCAATACCCTCATCCTCGACGCGCTGCGCCATCGTCCGCATTCGACGCATTTCAGCGTCGGCGAATCGCTCGACGTGGTGGCGCGGCTCGGCGTGGAGCGCGCCTACTTCACGCACATCTGCCACGATCTACCGCACGCGCAGACCTGCGCCGAACTGCCGGCCGGCGTGCAGTTGGCCTATGATGGCCTGGTCTTGGAGAACGCGTGATGGACGTCATCCATTTTCCGGAGGACGTGCGCCCCGCGCGCTGGGGGCAGCCGGTGCTGGCGCTCGGCAACTTCGACGGCCTGCATCGCGGTCATCGCAAGATCCTCGATCGCGTCCAGCGCGTCGCCAACGAGCGCGGCGCGACCTCGGTGGTGATGACCTTCGACCCGCACCCGCCTCGTGTGGTTCGGCCAGACAAGGCGCCGGCGCTGCTCATGACCAAGGCGCAGAAGATCGACGCGCTGGCCGCCGCCGGCGTCCAGGGCACCGCCATCGTCCGCTTTACGCCAGAGCTGTCGCACTGGGACCCCGAGATGTTCGTGCGAACGGTGCTCGTGGAATGGCTGCACGTCGCTGAAGTCTGGGTCGGCGCGAATTTTCTTTTCGGACACGATCGGGCCGGCAACTTCTCGATGCTGCGCACGCTCGGCGCGCGCTACGGCTTCAAGGCCGAGAAAATCGATCCGGTGCGCTACAAGGACTTCGTGGTCAGCAGCACGCGGATCCGGCGTCTGGTGAGCGAGGGGCGGGTGGACGAGGCCGGGGCGCTGCTCGGTCACGAGTACTACGTCGACGGGACCGTGACGCTCGGCGACCAGCGCGGCCGTACCATCGGATTTCCCACCGCCAATCTGTGCAGCGAAAACGAGCTGCTGCCGCCGCTCGGCGTGTATGCGACGACGATGAGGATTGGGGACGTCGTGTACCCGTCGATCACCAACATCGGCACCCGGCCGACGGTGGACAGCTCCGGCCGGGTGGTGATCGAGACGCACGTCTTCGACCTGAACCGCGACCTCTACGGCCAGACGGTCCGTGTCGGCTTCGTGCAGCGCCTGCGGGACGAACGGCGGTTCGAGTCGCTGGAGGCGCTGCGTGCGCAGATCGACGCCGACTCCCACCGCGCGCGCGTGCTGTTCAGCCGGCTTTCACTGTAGAATTCCGGAACGTGCCCGAGCAGGAGTTTTTCTTCGCGCTCGACCTGTCCGACGAGCCGCCCTTCGATCAGATGGTCGGCGACCTGGCACTGGCCGTGCTCGGTCAGATCGGCTACGAGCCTGGCGTCACCGGTGAACTGATCAAGGGGTTGCGCGCCGCCCTGGCCGAACGGGTCGCCGGTGGGCAGCGTCGCTGCACGGTCCGGTTCGTAGCCGGCGGTGGCGAGCTCCAGTTGACTGTCGATGGTGGCGGCGGCCCGGAGTGGCGCACCACTCGTCCTCTTCCGGCCTCCTGACCCATGCGCCTGTACAACACCCTCACCCGCACGCGAAGAGCCCTTCGCGCCCGGCACCGATCAGCACCGTCCGCATGTACACGTGCGGGCTTACCGTCTACGCCCGCGGACACATCGGCAACTTCCGGACGTTCATCTGCGTGGACGTTCTGCGCCGGACGCTCAAATACCTGCTCGGCTACAAGATCCGGCAGGTGATGAATTTCACCGACGTGGACGATCGCACCATCATCGGCGCGCAGAAGGCCGGCATGGATCTGCGCAGCTACACCGATCAGTACATCGCGATGTTTCGCGAAGACGCGCGTCGCTCTTGGACTCGAGGCGGTCGAGGAAACGCCGCGCGCCACCGACCAGGCGAACCTGCAGGCGATGGCCGATCTGATCCGCGCGCTCGACAAGAACGGTCACACGTACGTCAGCGACGGTTCGATCTATTTCAAGATTTCGACGCTTGCCCGGCTACGGCAAGCTGGCGCATCTCGATTTCGAGGGCATGCAGCCGGGCGCGCGCGTCGACACCGACACCTACGCGAAAGACGATGCGCGGGATTTCGTGCTGTGGAAGGCGACCAAGCCGGACGAGCCGACCTGGGATCTGGTCGATCCGCCGGGACGTCCAGGCTGGCACCTCGAGTGCTCGGCGATGGCGCTGCGGCTGCTCGGCGAGTCGCCGATCGACATCCACGCCGGCGGCATCGACCTGATTTTTCCGCATCACGAGAACGAGATCGCGCAGAGCGAAGGCGCGACCGGCAAGCTGTTCTCGCGCTTCTGGGTCCACGTCGAGTATCTGATCGTGGACGAGCAGAAGATGTCGAAGTCGCTCGGCAACACCTACACGATTCCGCGACGTCATCGAGCGCGGCTACCGGCCGTCAGCGGTCCGCTACCTGCTGCTGTCCGCGCACTATCGCAAGCAGCTGAACTTCACCTGGGCCAGCCTGGGCCAGGCCGAAGAAGCGCTTCGTCGGCTCACCGATTTTCTGGCGCGGCTCGACACTGTCACCGTCGCGGGTGAGTATCCGTCGATTGCGGCGCGGGTCGCCACCGCCCGTCAGGAATTCTCCGAGGCGATGCAAGACGATCTGAACACCGCGTCCGCGCTGGGGGCGGTATTCGAGCTGGTGCGCTCGCTGAACTCCGCGATGGACGCGGGTCAGGTCGGCACCGGCGATCTGCCGGGCATCAAGGACGCGTTCGAGCAATTCGACCTCGTGCTCGGGGTGTTGAGCCTGCGTCAGGCCGAGGACGAACGTCCGCCGGTGCCGATCGAGGAGATCGATCGCCTGATCGAGGATCGTCACGCCGCGCGACGCCGTCGCGATTTCGCCGGCCGCCGATCGCATCCGCGACGATCTGGCTACCCGGGGTGTGCTCCTCGAAGACAGCGCCGGCGGCACCCGCTGGAAGAAGAAGTGACGAGCCCGCCCCAGATCAACACTCCGCTGCCAGGTCCGAGGGCAAAAGCCATCATCGAGCGCGACCGCACGGTCGTGTCGCCGTCTTACACGCGCGGCTATCCGCTGGTCATCGAACGCGGGATCGGGCGCGATGGTCGAGGACGTGGACGGCAACGTATTCCTCGACTGCGCGGCTGGCATCGCCGTCAACTCGACCGGCCACTCGCATCCCGACGTCGTGCGCGCGATCACCGAGCAGGCGCAGCGCTTCCTGCACATGTCCGGCACCGACTTCTACTACGAGCCGCAGGTGCGGCTCGCGGAGGAACTCGCGTCGATCGTGCCGATTGCCGGCGGCGTCCGATCGTTCTTCGGCAACTCGGGCGCGGAAGCCATCGAAGCCTGCCTGAAACTGGCCCGTTACGCCACCGGCCGTCAGAACCTCATCGCGTTTCTACGGCGGTTTCCACGGCCGGACGATGGGGGCGCTGTCGCTGACGGCGAGCAAGGCGATTCAGCGTCGCGGATTCGGGCCGATGATGCCGGGCGTGTTTCACGCGCACTATCCGGATCGGTACCGCTGTCCGCTCGGCGCGACGCCCGACACCGTCGCGGAAGCGTGCATCGACTTCGTCGAGCATCAGCTGTTCACGCAGGTCGTCTCACCTGACGAAGTCGCCGCGATCGTCGTCGAACCGATCCAGGGCGAAGGCGGTTACATCGTGGCCGCCGACGAGTTCTTCGCAGCGTCTGCGCGAGCTGACCAGGAAGCACGGCATCCTCCTCGTGGTGGACGAAGTGCAGTCCGGGATGGGGCGGTCCGGGAAGATGTTCGCGATCGAGTACACCGGCGTCGAGCCGGACGTGATGGCGATTGCCAAGGGCATCGCCTCGGGTCTGCCGCTCGGCGTGGCGGTGGCGCGGGCCGGGCTGATGGCGTGGCCGCCGGGCGCGCACGCGAGCACGTTCGGCGGCAACCCGGTCTCGTGCGCGGCGGCGCTGGCGACGATCTCGCTGCTGAAGACGCGGCTGGTAGCGAATGCGGCCGCGGTCGGCGCGTATCTGATGGACGGGCTGCGGTCGCTGGCCGACAAGCATCCGCTGATCGGCGACGTTCGCGGTCGTGGTCTGATGATCGGCGTCGAGCTGGTCGGGATCGCCAGACCAAGGAGCGCGCGACCAGCGAGCGCGACGCGGTCGTCACGGCGGCGTTCAACCGCGGACTGCTGGTGCTCGGGGCGGGGAAGAATGCGGTCCGCTTCTCGCCGCCGCTGGTGCTGACGCGAGAGCAGGCAGACACCGCGGTCGAGGATTTTCGACGAGGCGCTGACCGAGGTCTCGGCCTGATGTTTGCTGCGCTGATTGAGCATGACGCAGGCTCGCATCGCCCTTGGAAAATCCGGTGAAGATCTCGCGTGTGCGGAACTCGAGCGGCGAGGGTACGTCGTTCTTGCGAGGCGATACCGCCGACGTGGTGGAGAATTGGACATCATCGCTCGCGACGGTCAGACGATCGTGTTCGTGGAAGTGAAGACGCGGGAGGGTCGTGCATTCGGCGACGGCAGCGAAGCCGTGACGCCGTGGAAGCAGCGTCGGATGACTCATCTGGCCAACGACTTTCTTGCGCGTCATCATCTCATCGACCGTCCCTGCCGGTTCGACGTCGTCGCGATCCATTTCGCGAACGGCGCGCCGGTCATCGACGTGTTTCAGAACGCATTCGACGCTGCTTAGGATTTCAGATCTCAGACTTCAGATTTCAGACTTCACACTTCACTCACACTTCAAACTTCTGTAATGCCTGACCTTCGCAAGGATCCGATTACCGGCCGGTGGGTCATCATCTCCACCGATCGCCAGAAGCGCCCGAACGACTTCCGCGTCGAGTCGGCGACCATTCTCGGCCGCGAGCACTGCCCGTTCTGTCCCGGCCACGAGGCGATGACGCCGTCCGAAGTGCTGTCGTATCGCACTGATGGCGGCGCGCCCAACACGCCGGGCTGGAACGTGCGGGTCGTTCCGAACAAGTTCCCGGCGCTTCAAGTCGAGGGCAATCTCGATCGCCAGGGCGAGGGCATGTTCGACCGCATGAACGGCATCGGCGCCCACGAGGTGATCATCGAGACCCCGGATCACGATCGGCCGCTGGCGATGATGACCGAGCAGGAGATCGAGCGGGTGTTCTGGGCGTGCCGCGAGCGCATGCTGGACCTGAAGCGCGACGTTCGGCTGCGCTACATCCTCATTTTCAAGAATCATGGCGCGGCGGCGGGCGCGACGCTGGCGCATCCGCACTCGCAGCTGATCGCGCTGCCGATCGTGCCCGAACTGGTGCGCCAGGAAATCGAAGGCGCGCGGCGGCATTTCGAGATCAAGGAGCGCTGCGTGTTCTGCGACATCATCCAGCAGGAGCGTGCCGACGGCCGTCGGGTCATCGAGGAGAACGCCGACGTGGTGGCGCTGGCGCCGTACGCGCCGCGATTCGCGTTCGAGACGTGGCTCCTGCCGCAGGCGTCACGGGTCGCGGTTCGAGGAGGCGGAGCGTCACCAATACGCGAGCCTGGCCCGGCTGCTGAAGACGGTGCTGCAGCGGCTGAACCGCGCGCTCGAGGTGCCGCCGTTCAACCTGGTCGTGCACACCTCGCCATTTTCGGAGGACGTGGCCAGCGAGTACCACTGGCACGTCGAGATCATGCCGAAGCTGACGCGGGTGGCGGGCTTCGAGTGGGGGACCGGGTTCTACATCAACCCGACGTCGCCGGAGGAGGCGGCCCAGGTGCTGCGCGAGGTCAAGGTATGATGGCGGAGGGTTCCGGAGCGGTCGGTCGCGCGGCTCGCGAGCTTGAAAGCGAGCCCAGCGGTGTGGTACTTTGGGGGTTCGGGCGGGAATAGCTCAGTGGTAGAGTGCGACCTTGCCAAGGTCGAAGTCGCGGGTTCGAATCCCGTTTCCCGCTCCAAATTTTTCTCTCCGCGGTCAGAAGGGCGGGTCTCTCGACCCGCCGTTCTTGTTTATTGAGGCGCCGTCGCCAAGAGGTAAGGCAGAGGTCTGCAAAACCTCCACCCCCGGTTCAAATCCGGGCGGCGCCTCCAATCTTCTCCGGTCGCACCCTCCGATGTGAACGGAGCGGAAACGCTCTACGACTTGGGCGGTTTCCGTGCCTTGATAATGAAGGTCGTCGGCATGGTCTGTGCCCTGGCGACGGAGTACCAACGCGCCGGGTCTCGGTGCTCGTCCTTCATAGCCTCTGCATTGAACGGGGTTTCCACCAGTGCTTCGATCTGCAGCCCCGCCTGAACGAGGTTGCCAACGAAGGTGGCGAGCGTGCGATGGTGGATCACGATAGGCACGCCCTTCCACGATGAGTGCTCAACCGGGCCTTCCCTGAGGTAGGGCCTGGCCACGATGTAATCTGTGCCATTCCATTCGAGACAACCGTAAGCGGGATGTTCCCCGCTGACGATGAAACTTCCGCCTGGCCGTAAGTAAGTGCTGACGAGCCTCATCTGTACTTGGCAGGTCCGTCGTCCAACCAAGCCCATAGATCGAGAACACGAGATCGAAGTGATTCAGCGGGATCCCCGGATTTACTTCCATTGGCGATTCGATCAGCCGCACGCACGACGCAAACGGCCGGAGCGTCTCTTCGGCGAACGCGATCTGGGTGGATGACAAGTCGAGGCCCCACAGTTCACGAGCGCCGCGCTCGGCGAGGTAGCGCAGCGAGTGCCCGCTCCCGCAGCCGAGTTCAAGCGCACACACGTCGGACGTTCTATCCAGAAGCCTCAGCGTGTCCTCAGTCGGCGCCAGCGGTCCATATTCCGGTAGCGCGGTGCCTCCGTGGAAGTGCCTGGCAACGCGGTTCCAGCCATCCCGGTTTGTCGCAAGCGCAGTCTCGTCTCCGGCCATGTATCAAATGCTCACTCAACAGTTGGGCCAATGTCCGTGACCAGAAAGTCCTCGCCGCGTCTCGTCGCAGCCATCAAGAGGGACCCGTCCGGACGAACGATTTCCGATGCCCCCACGGACGTCAGCTCGCTGGTTTCGCCTGCGACATCAGCCCGGATGATCCACATCTTGTTCTCGATCGCGCGAGCCAGATCGCATTCTCTCGCGTGCGCCACAATGTCTTCGCCAGCCCTTGAATGCGGCAGGGCGGTGTTCGAGGGAACGAAGAGGACGGTCGCCCCTTGCGCCGCCGATCGGGCAGCCAGCGCAGGGAAGGTCGAGTCGTAGCAGATGACGATGCCAAACGTCAGGCCATCCACGCGGAACACCGGCGTTTCAGTGCCGGCTGCATACACGGATCGCCGGATTGCGGGACGTTGCTTGCGGTACACGCCGGCGATGGTGCCGCGATGCAAAACAGCGGCGGTGTTGTAGAGCCTTCCGTCGTCGGCCAATTCCGTCAGGCCGATGATGCATGTAACACGGTCACTCGCGAGCGGGGCGAGCGCGGGACCAATTCGACTGGTGGCGATTGCGAACGGCGTCGGGTCTTTGCTGTTGTCCGCCAGACCACCGAGAATTGCTTCGGGGCAGCACAGAATCGCGATGTTGCGTACTTCACACTGCTCGACACGTCGCCGTATCAAAGCCAACGCTTCCATCGAGCCGGACTCTAACAGCGGTGTTTGATAGGCTGCTACTTTCATCCGCGCCCATCAACGGATCGGGTTCGACGCGCAGTTCGGCACGGAAGGGAGACTACCATTCGCGACCCGCTGCCGTGAGGCGCCGTGTTGCGGCTAGTGCACCCGACCGCTTTTGAATTCTGCCTCGGCGCTGTCGATGTAGGCGCGATAGCCGTCGGGATCGATGAACGCGTCCACCGGATTCTTCGAGGTGGAACTCGCGACGAACTTGCGGTACCTGCCCCATGCCCTCGCATGGTTGGTCACCCAGATGTCGGCGGGCAGACTCCGCAGCACGCGCAAGCTGCGCTCGCGGTCTGTCCTTTGTTCCGGATACTCCGACCTTTCCAGCACGCCCGGGTCGCACACGCTCACGACGTTCAGCACGCGGTCACCGTCGCGGACCGGAAACGAAAACGAGGTGCAGCCACGCGTGTGGCCCGACGTGATGTGCGCGGTGAGCGCGATCGGCCCGACCCGGATCGTGTCGCCGTCCTTGAACCGGTGGTCGACACGCGTGGCCGGGTAGCCGAGGATCTTCATCCGGATGAGGGCTCTCAGCGGCAGGACGAGGTCGCGGTCATCGCCGCCGGAGGCGATGACGTCTGCGCTCGCGTCGCTCGCCCACAGCTCGGCACCGGACGCCCGCTGCAGCACCGCCAGCCCGCCCGCGTGGTCGGGATGCGGCTCCGAGTTCAGGAGCACTTTGACGTCCTTGATGTTGAAACCGAGCTTCGCGATGCTCCCGATGATCATCACCGCTGTGGTTGGATAGCCGGCGTCGAGCAGGATGTGCCCCTCGGGACCGGTGATGAGGAAGGCCGCGACGTCGTTGGCGCCGACGTAGTAGAAGTTGCCGGCGATGCGGAAGGGTTCAACAGGCTGCTGCCCGCCGACTTTCGTTGCGTTCAGCCGCTGGCCGACGAGTACCAATGCAAGAACGATCACCAGTGCCAGTACGATCAGCGCACGGCGCTTCGTGAGGCGGATCACCTGCTCGGCCTTGTCGCCATCCTGCCTGAGCGGCAGTTGACCCGGGCCTGATGGCTATGTTCTCGGCTCATACCGCATCGCCACCGCACCCGAGCCGAATTCCAGCCTGCCGACGAGCTTCAGGTCGACATACTTCGATAGTCCCGCGAACAACGTCGGCCCATGGCCCACCAGCCTGGGCTGCACGACGAACTCGTACTCGTCGATCAATCCCAGCTCCGCCAACGCCAGCGGGAGTTTCACGCCTCCCACGAGCAGTCCTTTCCCCGGCTCCCGCTTCAGCTGCTGAACGGCCGTCCGCAGATCGCCGCGCACGAGTTCGGCGTTCCAGTCGACCTGGGTGAGGGTGCTCGATACGACGTATTTCTTTGCCGCGTTGATCGTCCTCGCGAAGGGTTCCATCCAATCAGGTCTCGCTCCAGCTTCCGTCGGCGGCCGAAACGCAGCCTCCATCATGTCGTACGTCACCCGGCCAAAAAGGAGGGCATCGGCTCGTTCGAGATTGTCGACCGCGTGACGATGCAACTCTTCGTCCGGAAGTATTGCGCGATGATCGCAGCACCCGTCCAATGTGACGTTGATGGAATACCGAAGGGGTCGCACTAGAATGTTCCGCTCACGACCGGCAGCGAAATGAAGCTCGCCGCATCCGGACCGTGATAAATCCGCTGCGTCGCCTTCACGTAGTCGGCCGGACGCGCGAAGAAGATGTTCGGCACGAAGGTCTGCGGATTGCGGTCGTAGAGCGGGAACCAGCTCGATTGCACCTGGATCATGATCCGGTGCCCCGGCTGGAACACGTGATTGACGGTCGGCAGGCCGAACGTATATCTGAGCGGTGTGTTCGGCGTGATTGCCTTCGCGCGTGTCGAAGCTTTCGCGATAGCGTCCGCGGAAAATGTCCATGGACACGCTCAGCTGATAGCCGCCCATCTCCGGCTGGCTCGGCACTTCGTCGGGATAGACGTCGATCACCTTGACCACCCAGTCGCTGTCGCTGCCGCTGGTGGACGCCATCAGGTTCACGATCGGCGCACCCGCGATGTGAATGGGCTCCGTGAGCGGCGGCGTCACGTACGACAGCACGTCGGGTCGGTCGGCGACGAAGCGCTGATCGATCAGCAGCCAGCGCTGCCACACCGATCCGTCGGCGAAACGTGCGGGCCGCGGAACGTAGCGGTACCGGCTTCGCCGGATCGGACACGTACTCGTCGAACGCCGGGCGGCCGTTCGTTCCGCTTTGCGCGGGTCTGTTGAACGACAGACCGAAGTCACCGGTCAGATAGAGCGGCTTCGACTTCGTGGCGCAGCCCTCGTCGCACGCCTGCGGCCACTGCTTGAACCGATCCCAGTGATTCTCGCCGGTGTTGTAGATGAAGACCGGCGGCGTGTCCGCTTTCGGTGCGCCGTCCTTCAGATACTGATCGAAGAACGGCTTCAGCACGTCGCGGCGGAATTCGAGCGCGGTGTCGCCGTTCCAGATGCAGAGGACCGAGCGTCGATCCGTCGTAGTTGACGCCGCTGTGCCGCCACGGACCCATCACGAGGTAGTTCATGTCGTTCCGGCTGTCCTTCGGCTCGGTCGTCAGGTAGCTGTGGATGGCGCCCCACATGTCCTCCTGATCCCACAATCCCTGAATCCACATCGTCGGCACCTTGAGCGGCTGCTTGCCCATGATGTTGTCGAGCGCCTGCTCCGACCAGAACGTGTCGTACGACGGGATGCTCGGCCATCTTCCGCCAGAAGGGAAACTCGCGAGTCCGTTCGCGATGGCGAAGTCGCCGGCGGATCCGGCGCGGCGGAAATTGTCGTAGTCGTCGTAACCCTGGCGCACGATCGCCGTTGCCGGCGCCTCGGGCCGTCGTCTGCTCGGAGATGTAGTCGAAGTTCGGCTGGCGGAAGGCGCCGTAGTGAAACCAGTCGTCGCCCATCCAGCCGTCCACCATCGGGCTCTTCCGGCGCCGCCACTTTCAGCGCCGGATGCGGATTGACCAGCGCCATCACCACGGTGAATCCTTCGTAGGAGCTGCCGAGCATGCCGACCTTGCCGTTCGACTCGGGCACGTTTTTCACGAGCCAGTCGATGGTGTCGTAGGCATCGGTGGAGTGATCGACCGCGGTCGGATTCAGCGGACCGCGCAGCGGCCGCGTCATCACGTACTCACCCTCTGATCCGTATTTGCCGCGCACGTCCTGAAACACGCGAATGTAGCCGTCGCCCGTGAAGACTTCATCGCCCTGCGGCAGCGTCGCCAGCATGCGTGGCGATTCATTTCGGGTCGCGCGCTGCGCCGCGTTGTACGGCGTCCGCGTCAGGAGAATCGGCGCTTCTTTTGCGCCTTTTGGCACGACGATGACGGTGTAGAGCTTGACGCCATCGCGCATCGGCATCATGACGACGCGCTTGACGTAATCGGCATTGATGTCGGGCGGCGTGTACTTCGCGGGGATGTCGGGCGCGCTCGGCGGCGTTTGCGCCGCGGCAAACGAAGCGAAGGACAGAATCGCCGACGCGACGACTACCCGGAACACGCAAAGAAAAGATGCGCTCATCTGTCTACGCTAGCACACGGTATCTGCGCCTGTGATGCTGAGCGTCAACGATGGTGTCTCGGCAGCGCGAGCGAGTCGGCCACGACCCAGGCGGCGCCCATGATCGCGAGGTTCGTGGCGTTCTCGGTCCAGATTCCATGATTGAAGGGGTCGCCGAGCAGCATCGGCCCGTGCACCAGCAGGGTAAAAATCGCGAGCATGACGGTCGTCAGAATCGCCGCGAGGCGCGCCTGTACGCCAGACAGAATCGCCAGGCCCGCCGCGATGAACGCAACTCCGGTCGCATACCCCCAGAACAACTGCGTCGGCGGCAGCCACCTGGGAACCAGCGGCGCGGTGAGGTTCATGTAGAAGAAATGCGCTCCGCCGAACAGCAGTGCGCAAACCCCGAACGCCAGTTGTCCAGCTCTTGTGAGTCGTTCGACGAGGTTCGCTTCGATCCGGGCGCTATTGGCGTAGACGATCAGCCCGGCCGCCGCGATCGAGAGTTGCTCGGCGGCGTTGCTGTAAGCAATGAACTCGCGGTAATGCGCGAGCGCGACGCGCCCGTCCATCAGGATGACGACAAGCAGCGTGTAGTAAGCGGTGAGCGTCGCGGCGCCCAGGGCCGTCGTGCGACGCCACACGATGGCCACGCCTGCCACGAGCATGAATATGCCCGCGGCATGGGCCAGCGCGGTCCGCGCGGGTAAGCCCTTGGGTACAGGCTGCCCGGGAAGAAAATCTCCCAGCGCCAGGCAGACCACAGCCAATGCCATGATGCCCAGGCCGTAGACGCGCCAGCCGAAGGCCATCCTCGTTTCACCGTCGTGCCAGTCAGGAAAGGTCACGCGCGTTTCCTTGCCAGATAGTAGGTGTTTCCACCGCGGTCGGCGTGCACATTCTCCAGCGTGAAGCAGTGGTCGCCGAGGACGCGTCGATAGTTGTCGACGCTGAACGAAAAATAGCGGAACACCACGCCGTCCATCGTGCCTTCGATCGGCTCGGGACCTTCGGCGTCGCCGGCGGTGAAGAGGAACGGCGCCCCGACCCTGAGGACCCGCGACACGCTCGCGATCGCCCGGATCTGTTCCGTCTGATCGATGTGGAACATGACGCCCCACGCGACCGCAGCATCGAAGCAGCTGTCGGCGAATGCACAGTCCTGGACGCGGCCGCGAATGACGGGTGTGTCTGGCAGGTTGACGCGAAACCGCCCCAACATCTTCGCCGAACTATCGAGCCCGATGACGTGATGGCCGGCGGCGAGGAGGGTCCGGGTGATCGGATTGCCGTTGCCACAGCCGACGTCGAGAATGCGTGCGCCGACGTGAAGGGACGCGGCGAGCGCCGCCACTTCCGGAACCCCTGTCAGGTGTGTGCGATCCGAGGCGTACCACTCTGCGATGAGATCGTATTCGTGCACGCTCGCCGTGCTCCCCCGGGGAGTCTACATCGGCGCAGCGAACCTTGATGGTGGCGTGAGCCCGACTTTGGGCGGGACTGCTGCGTCAGGCCGCCCGTGACTGTGTGAGCGGGCCCGGAAAGCGAATGTGGCAGCGCGTGCAGACGAACCAGCGCGCGCATGCGGTGCACTCGGATTGCTCTTCTGCGGAATCGCCGCGGCGGCAGTTGGGGCACTGGGGAGTGGGTGGGGTGTTCATGGTGCGTCCTCTCGCCTCTCTCTAAGCGACCGACTCTTCGACATGGCATTCGATCTGCTGCCAGCCATCAGCCAACAGAACTGTCTGGTGGGAATGACATTGTGCGAGCGCGGTGTCGGCGGTTGCGCACGGCTTGCCTAGGTAGACGAGACCAGCCGAGCTCAGTTGGATCGCGAAGCCGTGCGGGCCCGAGTGAAGGCGGCACTCGGTTTCGACCCCATCTTTGGTGACGCACCACAGCCGCTCGTCGCGTCGTTGATCATTTCGCACGCCGATTGTTGTGCAGTTCTCGGGCCAACGCCGTTCGCGGCGGCGCCGTGAATTCGGTGCGCGCAAATTCGGAGGACTGTCGTGTCGCGAGGATCCAAAGCGCAGCGATTCAAGTCAGGGGCGACATGGATTCGCCTGCGGCCATTTCAACGTCCATGACCGGTCCAACAACGGTCTCAACTTGTGGAGTGAAAAGCTACGCGCGGTCTGACGACTACGCCTCTTTTACACACCGAAACACGAATCTTGCACAGCTCGTCAGCAAGAGGGGCCGATGATCAGGCTGCTACTCGAGGGTTTCGGCGTCTGGTTGCTGGTTTCGACGGTCCTGGGCCTGCTGCTCGGTCAGCTCATGAGCGACCGTAGTCACTCTGTCATCGAATCGGGCCTCGGTGGGTTCGAGAGCCGGGGATTCGATCGGGGCGCGACCGCGGCTCGAGCGGCTTCCTAGTGTCCCGCCGGCATCCCTGCCGGTGATGTGCCAGCGTCAGCCGACTGCGATCCCGCCGCTTCTTTGTCGGTAGTGTCCGACTTCAGCCGGACCACTCGCGAGATACCGCCTCCAGACCCTCATCGGATCTCCACCTCCAGAAAACCCAAACCGCGCAGGAACGACGTCAGCGTGGTGCGAGCGTTCTCGGTCGCGGTCTTCAGAATCCCGTTGTCGAGCGCCGCCTGCCGAATCTGACGCTCCGCCTCGCGCCGCACCTCGGATTCGAGGCTCGCGCTGACGTGCGTAAACAGACCGCTCTCTCGTGAATACACGCGCGTGCGTTCGTTGTCCACCCTCGCCGAGAACACTTGCGCGTCCGGCAGCTTCATTCGGACGGTCTGCCCGGTGACCGCCACTTCCGACGGACCGATTCCCGCGAGGTCGACGCCTGCAGTGACGTCGCCATACACAATCAGCAGGAGACGCTCGCCGGAAAGGAAAGTCGGGAGGTAGCGACTCTCCCAGCCGCCGGACACGATCTTGTCCATGCTGAAGAACACGGTTTCAAGCCGCTGCAGCTGCTGGATCTGCCGGACGACGGTTGGCTGTGAGGCGTCGATGCGGACGGGCGAGCGCGGTGTGAGGAAGTGCCAGGCAAGGGTCGCGGCCAGCGCCGCGGTCAGAAATCCGAGCAGGAATCCGACCGTCGTGGACCCGCCAGTCGATCGAGCCTGCTGCATCACATGGCGGGACTAGGTCTTCGGAAACTTCTTCGACACCAGATCCTTGACGGCGTCGCGAATGACCTGTTTCCGTTCGTCGTCGTTCTTGAGTTTCTCGATTTCGGTCTGGCTGATGCCGCGCCACACGACGCGGTTCAGTTTCGACGAGACCGCGTCGAGCACAATCGATCCGGTCTGGATGACGTTGAGCGACTGCGTCATCGGGGTGAACGGCGGAATGCCCCAGTCGGCGATCGGCGGCAGGAACTGTCCCATCGTCTGCGCCTCGAAGCCGACGGTGACCAGCACGTAGTAGTGCATCTTGAGCGGAGCCTCGGCGGGATCCACCTGGCTGAGGCCGCGCGCACCCAGTTCCTTGACCACGGACTCGACCACGGTCGGTCCGAAAATCGCGAGCAGGGCCTTGGGATCGTCCTGCGAGCTGCGCGCCATCTTCACGTCGCCGGGGCCGTCCGCCGCCCATGCCCAGCTGTGGATGCCTTTGAAATCGAAGTTCGGGTCGGCGTTACCGGTGCTCTTGATCTTGGAAGCCAGGAGCGGCGCGCCCATGAGGATGGCCGTGAGGGAGGTGGCGAGGACCAGTCGCGTCCCGTATCGCATCCACATGTCAGCCATCATAGCAACAGGAGGGTCGGCAGCTAAGCACTTTCGGCGACAACCTGCCGCCCTGATGCATGGTGGTAAGATCAGCCGCATGGGCGAACAATCGACGGCGCGGCCGGAAATGATCAGACGACTGGGACGACCCGACCAGATTCGCCCTCCCGCGACGCACAGCATGAGCGGGCGGGTGACGAAGATCAACGCCGGACAGAGTCACGGGTTGATTCGCGCCGACGATCACCGCGAGGTCTTCTTTCATCGGAATGACTCGACCTTCGGCATCTTCAACTCGCTCACGGCGGGTGACGCCGTGACGTTCGAAGTGATCGAGGACCGGTGCAGCGGGCCTCGGGCCACCCACGTCCGGCTCGCGGCGCCTCGCAAGTAAAGAGGCGCCGGGAAGGCTACTCGGGCAGGACTATTCCGGCAGGATGATCGGATTCAGCTCCACCGGGATTCTGGCGACCAGTCCCTGAGCGACCTCGAGCTGCGCGGTGGTGATGACCTTGTGCGCGCGCTCGACACGCGGAATGCTGCCGCGCATCAGTTGCGCCGCACGCAATCCGGCGACCACGACGAACTCGAAAGGGTTTGTTCCGCTCGGGCGTTGAACCACTGAACCTTCTTTTCCTTGCGGCTTTGGTGAGGCTGGAGGCTGGAATAGCCGCAGGCTTCAGGAAAGCGGGGAACCGACATTATACCCCGGACGCCTGTACGGCCCGTGCGATCAGTTACTCGGTGAACCGGTATTTCAGCAGCACCATCAGCGCGACCACGCCGTCGCGCCAGGTGATCTTCTTGCCCTCGTCGTAGCCCCGGCCGTCGTAACTGATTGGCACTTCGTAGACGCGGTAATGGCGCTTGAAGATCTTGGCGGTGATCTCCGGCTCGATGCCGAAGCCGTTCGAGTGCAGGGTCATCGACCGTAACACGTCGGTTCGCATCACCTTGTAGCAGGTTTCCATGTCGGTGAGCATGGTGTTGTAGAGGACGTTGGTGATAAAGGTCAGGAGCCGGTTGCCCAGATAGTGGGTGAGCAGGAACACGCGGTGCGTGCCCAGGAACCGGGAGCCGAACACCACGTCGGCTCGTCCCGAGGTAATGAGCGAGGTCAGGAGCGGATACTCCTCCGGCGAGTATTCGAGATCGGCATCCTGGATGATCATCATGTCGCCGCTGACCGCGGCGAAGCCGCGGCGCAACGCCGAGCCTTTGCCTCCGTTTTTCGGCTGCTTGATCAGGGTGAACCCGAGTTCCTTCTGCAGTCTCTCGAGAATCTCGCTGGTCCCGTCGGTTGACACGTCGTCGACGACGATGAGCTCGATGCGCATCTTCACGGCGAGGACCCGGCGGATGATTTCGTCGATGGTGTCCCGTTCGTTGAACACGGGCATTACGACGGTGAGCAGCGGATCGGGCGGCACGAGCTGCGCCGCGCGCTGCAGCGCGGAAGGCGTGTGCGTCATGCGGGTCGAATGCGGGCGCGGCCCACCGCGACGACCGACAGGCCGATCGGCGGCGCGACGAAGCGTTCGATCGGCAGCGCCCACGGCGCGATCAGCCGGTCGAACAGGCGAACCTGACTCGGCGTGTGCTCGGTGTTTCCGCTGACGTACAGGTTGTAGATCCAGCCGAGGAGGCCGATCGGATTGCTGTACTTGATGGCGACGAGTTCGAGTCCGGCGCTGTCGAACGCTTTGGTGAGCGACGCCTTCGAATAACGGCGGTGGTGGCCCAGCGCGGCATCATGAGGCCCGTAAATCGCCTGGACCGCCGGCACCCAAATCAGCACCTGACCGCCGGTGCCGGCGACCACGTCGCGAAACACCCTCAGGGCCCTGACGTCGTCTTCGATGTGCTCGAGCACGTTGACGCAGACCACGGTGTCGAAGCGGTTCGCCAGCTGCGAAGTATCCGATTCCTCGAGGTGCTCGACGCGGATGGTGACGCGCGGGTGGTCGCCGAGCGCGGCGCGCGCCTGGGCCGCGCAATTCAGATTCGGTTCGATGCACACGACATCGTCAGCGGTCTCGATCAGCTGGCGCGTCATCGTGCCGATGCCGCACCCGACTTCGAGGACGTGTTTGCCGACGTACGGCCGCAGCACGTCGTAAATGTGCTGCTGGTAGCGCACCGCCTCGCTCATCGTCTCGAGGTCGTCGGCGGCGTAGCGCTTCTGTGTCTGTGTGAATCGGTGGTCGACGTTCATGCCAAAAGTGGAAGCAGTAAGACGGTACCATATGCTATCGTCCTTCCGCCAGAGTGATGACAAGTGTGCTCAGCTGCGTCCTCGGGGCGCTGATGGCGCTCGCCCAGCCCACCCCGCTGTCGGAGGCCGTGCTCTACGGCCGGACGGCGGAGGTCACGACGCTGATCGCCGGCGGCGCTGACGTCAACGAGAAGGATGAGACCGGCATGACGCCGCTGATGGTGGCGGCGGTGCAGGGTCAGACCGCCATTGCCAGGTCCCTCCTGGCGGCCGGCGCGCGCGTCGCGGACACCGACGAGGACGGCGCGACGGCGTTGATTCGCGCCGCCTCCGCCGACCGCGGCGACGTCGTGAAGCTGCTGATCGCGAGCGGCGCCGAGGTCAACGTCAAGAGCAGTGGCGGCATGACCGCACTCGCGGTGGCCGCGTATGGCGGCCATGCCGATGTCGTCCGCGTGCTGATCGCGAGCCATGCCGATCCCAACATCGCCGACAACCAGGGGCGCACGCCATTGATGGCAGCGGTCACCAACGGTGACCCCACCACCACCCAGGCGTTGTTGGCGGCGGGGGCGAATACCTCCGCCGCGGATGCCGGTGGCGGAGTCGCCCTGACCTACGCGTCCGCGGCTGGCGCCGCCGACGCGATCCAGGTGCTGCAGAAGCGAGGCGCCAAGGCAACCGGCGGCGACCTGATTCTGGCCGCGACCGGCTGTCACACGGCCGCGGTGAAGGTGTTGCTCGCCGGTGGGCTCAGCGCCGGCGTCGACGTCAACGGCAGCGTGCCGCTCCTGGCGGCTGCCGGAGAAAACTGCGTCGAGACCGTCAGTCTCCTGCTCGATCGGGGCGCCGACGTCAACGCCAAAGACGGTGACGGCTGGACCGCGCTCATCAAGGCCGCTTCGGCCAACATGACCGACCTCGCGCGCGTGCTGCTGACGCATGGCGCTGACATGGACATGCCCGACCGACTCGATCGCACGGCGTCGATGTACGCGTCGATGAAGGATCACGAGGAGATGGCGGCGCTGTTTGCCGAGTTCAGGGCGAAGAAGAAGAAATGAGGGTGCGATGAAACTCGCGGCGTTAGCGGTGATCGTAGGAAGCATGACGTCGGTCGCCGGAGCCACGGCACATGCCGGTCTCTTGCAGGCGGCCCCCGCCAAAATCGTCGTCTCCAGTCCCACCTTGAAGATGGACGAGACGATGCCGCGCGAGTACACGCCGGACGGACGGAACGTGTCGCCGCCGCTGACGTGGACCGGCGCACCCGCCGCCACCAGAGAGTTCGCCGTCGTCTGCGAGGATCCCGACGCCGGAAACCCGCCGCCGTTCGTGCACTGGGTCATCTACCGGATTCCCTCGTCCGCGAAAGGCGTTCCCGAAGGCGTGCCGATCGATCCGGAAGCGCCGATGCCGGCGGAAATCACCGGCGCGGTCCAGGGCGTGTCCGGTTTTCGCCGCGCGATCTACCGCGGACCGGCGCCCCCTCCAGGCAAGCCGCATCACTATCACTTCATCGTCTACGCCATCGACGCGACGCTCAATCTGAAACCGGGCCTGAATCGCGCCGAGCTGCTCGACGCAATCAAGGGGCACGTCATCGGACAGGGCGAGCTGGTTGCCATCTACGAACGCAAGGCGCCGGGAGCGGAGGATTGAAATGACGTTTATCTCTCGTCGAGAACTGTTGAAGCGCGCGGCAGTCGTTGGCACTGCAGCCGCGGTTCCTCTTGACGTAGCGCGGGGCTTTGAGCCGAGCGCTACGACGCCGTCCCACGACGAACGCTCGGCTGAAGCGGTCGCGCCACACGATCACGACATGGCCGCCGCGCGCGAGCCGCTCGAGAGCCTGACCGCTTCTGAAGCGGATCTGCTCGACGCGATCGTCGCGCGACTGATTCCGACCGACGCCAACGGGCCTGGCGCGACCGAAGCGCGGGCGGTTCACTACATCGATCGAGCGCTTGGCGGCGCCCTTGCTTCGTCGCGGCAGGCGTACACCGCAGGCCTGGCAGCGCTGGATCGATACGCGCGATCGTCACGCGGTAAGCCGTTCCTCGAATTGACGCACACCGATCAGGATTCGGTGCTCATCGACGTCGAAACCGGTGCGGCCACCGGTTTTACTGGAAGTTCGGCGGCATTCTTTGCGCTGATGCTGAACCACACCCATCAGGGCACCTTCGGCGATCCGTACTACGGCGGCAATGCCAACTTCATCGGCTGGGACATGATTCGCTATCCCGGCATCCGGACGATGGTGACCGCTGCCGATCAGAAGAGCCTTGAAGGAAACGCCCTGAAGTCGAATCACAAATCGGCGTACGACTACACCTCGTTCACCAAGGCGACCGCCCGCGTCGAACCGCACGAGGGGATCAAACATGGCGACTAGGCTCAAAGACACGGATGTCGTGATCATCGGACTCGGCGCGGCCGGCGGCGTAGCGGCGCTGCCGCTGGCGCAGGCCGGCATCGAGGTGATTGGCCTCGAGGCGGGCAGCTGGCTCACCAAGCGCGATTTCGCGCCGGACGAACTCCGCAACAACTATCGCGGCTGGCCGCAGTCCGTGCAGAAGGCCAACCAGGAGATCCCGACGTCGCGTCCGACCGCGTCGTCGCCGACCGGCCCGCGCGGCGAACATTCACCCGATGCAGAACGGCGTCGGTGGGACCACGCTGCATTACTGGGCGCAGAGCTGGCGGCTGAATCCCTGGGACTTCAAGGTCGTGAGCGAGACGACACGCCGCTACGGCGCGTCGCGGCTCCCGAAGGGCACCACCGTCGAAGACTGGCCGTTCGGCTACGACGAGCTCGAGCCGTACTACGACAAGATCGAATACGAGGTCGGCGTCTCCGGTCAGGCCGGCAACATCAACGGCACCATCGATCCGCGCGGCAACAAGTTCGAGGCGCCGCGCAAACGCGGCTACCCGATGCCGCCGCTGCGCGGCACGTGCGTTCATCGAGAAAATGACGGCGACGGCGAAGAACATCGGCTGGCATCCCTTCCCGGGCCCCGCGGCGATCAACTCGCGCCCATATCAGAACCGCTCGGCCTGCATGTATCACGGGTTCTGCAATCGCGGCGGGTGCCACGTCGACGCCAAGAATTCGACGATGGTGACGACGATTCCGCGGGCGCAGGAGACGGGACATTTCAAGGTGGTCACCCGCGCCCACGTCACCACCATCGAAGTGGACGGCAACGGCGCCGTGGCCGGCGTCAACTACCTGACCGACGGCGTCGAGTACTTTCAGCCGGCGAAGGTCGTACTGCTGGCGAGCTTCACCTACGAGAATTCCCGGCTCCTCCTGTTGTCGAAATCGCAAGGCCTATCCGGATGGCTTGTCGAACAATCACAAGCAGGTCGGACGTCACTATTTCAGCCACCATCAGGGCGCACCGGTCTCGGCGTTGTTCCCGTTCGATCTCGACAGCTGGTACGGCTTGCCGGCACAGGGCGTCGCCGTGGACAACTGGGCCGACGACAACTTCGACCATTCATCGCTCGACTTCATCGGCGGCGGCAACCTGTGGGTGATGTCGGACCGCCGGCCGATTGCCGCGGCCGGCATGAACACGTTCGGACGCGCGCCGGGATGGGGCGCTCAGTGGAAGGCGTTCATCAAGGAGAACGCCGACCGCTCGACACAGCTCGTACATCCAGAAGACGACGCTGCCGTACGAGGACAACTTCCTCGACCTCGACCCGGTCGTGAAAGATCCGCTGGGTTACCCGGTGTGCCGGGTCACGGCCGAGTTCAAGGACAACGAGCGCAGGATTGCCGCGTTCACCCAGGACAAGATGGAGCAGTGGTACCGCGAGGCGGGAGCGATCGCGACGCAGCGTGCGCCGGTCGGCGGCGCCATGGGCGTCTCGACGCACGCCTACGGCGGCACGCGCATGGGCGACAACGCCGAGACCAACGTCGTCAATCGCTATGGGTTTTCTCACGAGGCGCCGAACCTCGGCATCCTCGGCGGATCGGTGATGGGGACGAGCGGCGCGCACAACCCGACGCTCACCGTTCAGGCACTCGCCTGGCGTACGGCCGACCACCTGATCAAGAACTGGAACACGATCGCGCACAAGACCTAGGCGCGATCCAACGAGCAGCAGACGGAGGGAACGGCCGCGCGGCCGTTCCCTGGGCTGCGCGGGCGGCTCTACCCGAAAACGTCGCCGACCGGCTTCTTCTTTTTCTTGGCGGCCTTCTTCTTCTTGACGACCTTCTTCGGTGCAGCCTTTTTCTTCGCAGCCTTCTTCTTTGCCATTCTGCCTCCTGGGTTGACGGTTAACGAGGGTGGAACGCCGATGTGATCCGCGAGCGATCCGCGCGATCGATTTCCGAGAACAGCGGCCTCAACAACGCCATCGACGCGCGTGACGGCTGATACTCGCCGATCGCGACGGCCAGCGACAGGTACTTTGCGCCGTCGTTCAGCATCAGACCGCGATCGGCCATCGTCCTCAGGCGCGCCACGGTCGGCGCGTCGAACGGACTGGAGTCGGTGATCGAGTCGCAGGCGAGATAGAGCTCGCGATCGGCGCCGTCGAGCACCGACAGCGGCGCGACTGGACGAGGACGGGTGTCGAATACGAACAGCCGGTCATCAAGATCGACCGAGACCAGCTCGGCGTGCTTCCAGGTGGTCTTCCACGCGTGGACGCGCTTGACGAGCGGGTTTGCGTAGCGGGCGACATCCTGCGGGACCTTGTAGTCGTAGGAGAAATAGTAGGCGAGGTTGTGCCGCGCTGCTTCGGGCAGGTCGTAGAGGAATTCGTAAAATGGAACCGGACGCAGGCGAGTGAAGCCGAGCTGGCCGGCCTGGTTGAAGTTCGGACTGAACCGATCCAGGCGGATCACGCTGACGCCGGATGGTCTCGGGAGATGGCAGACCCGGGTCGCGAGATCCGCCATCGCGAAATAATCGTCCGCCGACTCCTGCGGAAAGCCGATCAGGAAATTCCAGATCGGATGGACGCCGATCTCCTTGCACCATTTGAGCAGCTGGATGTTCTGCAGCCCGGTGACGCCCTTCTTCATCTGCTTCAGCACCCGATCGCTGAAGCTTTCGATGCCCGGTTGAATGGTGAGTACGCCGGCATCGCGAAGCAGCCGGACCTGGTCTTTCTTGAGGTTCGCCTTGGTCTCGTAGAACAGCGAGACGTTCAGCTTGCGAGCGGCGAGTTCCGGCAGCAACGTCTTGAAGTATTTGAGGTCGAGGATGTTGTCGACGACCTGAATGTCGCAGCCGGGATGCGCGCCGGTCAGGTGCAGGAGTTCCGCCAGCGCACGGGGCGCCGACTTGCTGCGGTAGGTCATCGTCGCGCCGTTGAGGCCGCAGAACGTGCAGTGCATCCGCTCGCCCCACCAGCACCCGCGCGAGGTCTCGACGAACACGCTTGCCTGCCAGTCACGGCTGAAGCGGCTCTGCTGAAACTGCGCGAAGAAGTCGGTGAAGTCCGGGTACGGCAGCGCGTCGAGGTCCATGACGCCCTGAGCGGTCGGCGGTGGGAGCGTGGCTGCGGCCGCCTCGACTGTGTCTCGAGTCACCACGCCTTTGAGCGGGCCGGCGGGTTCGCCGGCCACGATCCGCGCGGCCAGCTCGGGAAACACCCGATCGGCCTCGCCGGAGACGATCGCGTCGACATACGGGAACTGCCGAACGGTCTCCACCCCCATCGTCGCTTCGCAGTTGGCGCCGCCCATGACCACATAGCAGTCCGGCAGCCGTTCTTTCACTCGTCTGGCAAGCGCGAGCGACGCCAGGTGCTGCTGGAACACACTCGTGAAGCCGACCACCCGCGGTTGCGACCCGGCGATCCGATCCGCGCAGGCGTCGACGAAGGCGGCGGCGGCGTCGCGCGCTTTCAGAATGGCGCGCAGTTCCCCGGGACCCGGCGGCCGGGTCGGGTTGCGACCCAGCCACGAGGGCGGTTTCAGGAGCACTTCGGAGACGTAGCGTTCGTCGTGCGAGGCGTCCCAATCGAACAGGGCGTGCGAGAAGATCCACTCGCCGACGAAGGCTCGCGACATCGCACGATGCTGGCTGGTGATCTTCGAATAGAGTTTTTCGCCGATCGTCTCGGCGAAGGGCAGCGTGAAATAGTCCTGGCGGCAGCTCATTCCACGCGCCGCGACCAGCGGCTGCAAGAGGCTGAGGCCGAGTGACGGCGAAAACAGCGGACCGAACGGCATCGAGACGAGCAGGACGTCGACGTTCATGGGTGAGCGGACGGCGGGCCGGGCGACGAGGCGTTCGAGGACGCCGATGGCGCGGGCAGTGCGGCGGCCTCATGGAGCGCAGTCTGCATCAGCGGTTGTCCGGGGTCTGCGTCGCGCCACGCGGCGGCGAAGTCGGCATACTGCTGCCGCGCCTCGGTGACGGCGCCGACGCCGACCAGCGCGCGGGCCAGCGGCACTCGCGCAATCACGTGAAGAAGACTTGTCGGATCCTGACCGTGCCGGGACACCACGTCGCGCAGCGCCGTGACCGCGGCCTGATTGTCCCCGGCCGACTCGGCTGCCAATCCCCGCAGATAGGGCAGCCATGAGCCGTTGTTGTGCTCGAACGGGCCGGCGTTGCTGAGGATATCGAGCGCCTTTCGCCCGTCGTTGCCCGCGAGCGCCAGCGCGGCGCGCAGGGCTGGTGAGGCGGCGCGGGACACGTCTGGTGACGGTGGACTCTGCCGGTCGAAGGCGTCGGCGAGCTCGGACGCTCGAGCGGTGCGTCCCGAGAACGCCGCCGCCAGCGAAGCCGTCCATGTCGTCTCCACACCGTTGCCGATGCCGACCGCCTGCTGCAGTTCGGCCTGCGCGCGGGTCGTGTCGCCGAGCAGCGCATCGAAAAGCGCCTCTTCCGCGACCAGACTGCCGGCGACATCGGAGGCGCCGGCCGCACGCGCCGCGACGACCGCTTCCGTATACAACGTGTGGCCGTCGGTGATCCGTCCGGTGGCCATCGCCGCCCGCGCCGCCTCGGTCGTCACGAGATAGCCATCGGCGCGCGCGCGCGTCGCCTGCAGATGTTCCTGCATGCCGCCCGCGTCGTTGGCCACGAACGCGAGATCGTAGCCAAACTGGTGAAGGACCGACGAGTCGAGGCCGTTCGCGGCCGCCTCCGCGAGCACGCCGCTGACGTCGGGCAGCCGATCGAGCGCCATCAGGCTGCGCGCGTACTGCTGGTAGCCGAGCACCGAATTCGATCCGAGCCGTACCGCGATCTTTCCCTCGCGCGCTGCGTCCTCGAACCGGTTCAACTTGGCATAGGCGGCGGAGACGTTGTTGTGCGGCACCCAGTCGTCGGGATAGGTGTCGATCCAGGTCTGATACGTCGCCACCACTTCGTCCAGGCGGCCGGTGACGGTGAAGTGATACTGCGAGCGGATGAAGAGGCGCTCGGGCGCGCTCAGCGAGTCGCTGCGCGCATAGGCGCGCTTGATGTAGGTCTGCGCCTGAACCAGGTCACGGAGGTTCGTGTAGATTGCTGCCAGGCGGGCCGAGGCCAGCGCGAAGTTCGGGTCCTGCTCGAGGGCGCGTTCGAAGAACGGAATCGATTGCGCGTCGCCGTTCTTGAAGCGCGTGTCCAGGCCGCGGCTGTAGGACTGCAGCGCTTCGAGCGACGCCGTCGTTGCATTCTGCGCCGGCACGTTGAACCGTTCGATCGAGCCGATCGACTCGCCGAGCTTCTCGCGGATGCTGGCCGAGGCGGCGCTCACGCTGGCCAGCACGTTGGTCTTCGCGGCAGCCTGGATCTGCTCGGTGGCGAGGGTGTCGCCGGTGCGGCAGGCGCGCGCCTCGAGCGTAATCACGTAGGCTGGCGCCAGCGGCGCAATCGAGCCGAGCACGATCGCCTTCACCCCGAGCCGCTCGCACAACTCGAGGGCCACCGCCTCGGTCACCGACTGGTCCGGCGACCGCGCCATCAGTTGCAGCGTCGATCGCACCTGCGAGCGGGGCACCACGCTGACATAAGGCGACTGCTGGAGCTGGATCTCGAGCGCATCTTTCAGCGCGCCGTCGAACACCGTCTCGCCGGTGGTGTTGTCGAACTCGGTCAGCAGCAGTGGTTCGCGTGCGACGGTCAGGTTCGGCCGGCCGCGGTACCAGGTGAACACGCCGTAACCTCCCAGCGCCAGCAGCATCAGCACGACCGCGAACGCCGCCGCTTCGCGCACGTTGCCCGCCGACAGCGCCCGGGTCAGGCCGGACGATCCATCCCGCGACCCGCGCTGCGAGCGCTTCGTGACGATGCTCGAAGGGGCGCGTGGAACAGCGGGTCCGCCGGTATCGCTGCCGAGCGCCGCGGCGTATTCACGTCCGGCGATCGACCCGCTCTGGACCGCCCGCAGCTGCCCCGCGACCTCCGCCGCCGTGGCCGGACGGCGGTCGCGGTCTTTGTCGAGCAGGCGCGTCAGCAGTCGGCGCAGATCCTTCGGGACGTTCGAGACGTCGGCCGCCTCCAGTCCGCTCGGCGTCGCGTGAAGGATCGCATCGACAATGGCAGTCGTGGAGCGTCCTTCGAACGCCCGCCGTCCGGTCAGCATCTCGTAGAGCACGAGTCCGAGCGAAAACAGGTCCGTACGCTGGTCGAGCGGATCGCCCAGCGCCTGTTCCGGCGACATGTAGAGCACCGTTCCGACCGCGGTGCCCGGGTTGGTCAGCACCGTGGGATGGCGCTCGTCGGCCATACCCGCCGGTTGACTGGCATCGACCGCAGCGTTCATGGCGGCGAGGCCGAAGTCGAGGAGCTTCGCATCGCCGCGAGCCGTGACGAAGATGTTCGCCGGTTTCAGATCGCGGTGAATGATGCCGGCGTTGTGCGCGGCGTCGAGCGCGTCGGAGATTTGCACGCCAAGCCCGATCGTCGTGGACACCGACAACGGGCCCGAGCCCAGCACCTCGAACAGCGTCATGCCGCGCAGCAGTTCCATCACCAGGTAAGGACGGTTCTCGGCTTCGGGCGCCTGGCCGACGTCGTAAATGGTGCAGATGTGTGGATGATTGAGCGCGGACGCGGCGCGCGCTTCACGCTCGAAGCGCAGCAGGTGTTCCTCGGATTTGGCCAGCGCGGCCGACAGCAGCTTCAACGCGACGTCGCGCCGCAGCTTCAGGTCATGCGCCTGGTAAACCTCGCCCATGCTGCCCGCGCCGAGCGGCGCGAGAATCTCGAATCGTCCGACGATTTGAACGCCCGCGGTCAGTGGCACGACAGCTACGACGCCTGCCGCGCAGGCCCGAGGTCCGGCGCGGCGAACTGCGACACCGCGATGTGATCGTGCGCGATCATCGAGCCGAACGGCTCAGGAGTTTCCATGCGTCGTGTCGTTGGCCATTGGCCACACACCGAAGGACACCGGCGGACACGGCCAGCCGTGAAGGAATACGGGTGCAGCGCCTGTGGGAATGCGGAGAATTCTATCCCATTTTACTGAGCAAAACCGTCGCGCTTTGCGCCGTTTACCGTCGCTGTGAACACTGTTGTCGGTGCCTCAGAGTCACCTCATGTCTGTCGAAATGCACAGTCGAGGTAGCCTCGGCATTGTTTTCGCTAGACTGTTCGTCAGGAGAATCGAATGCCTGATGTGACTGTTACGCGCCAGCAACTGATCGACCGACTCAACGAGGACTTGTCGCGGGAGTATCAAGCCATCATCGCGTACGTCGTGTACTCGCAGGTCCTCAAAGGGGCGGAGTACATGAACATCGCCAAGGAACTCGAGAAGCACGCGGGCGAGGAGTTGAGCCACGCGCTGACGATTTCCAAACACATCGACTATCTCGGCGGAATGCCGACCGTCACGGCGCAGCCAGTGAAGCAATCGAAGAAGGCCGAGGCGATGCTGCGCGCCGATCTCGAAAACGAGAACAACACCATTCGCGCCTACCGCGAGCGGGTGCGTCAGTGCGAGGCGCTGGGCGAGTACGCGATCGCGGAAGACATTCGAGAGATTCTTCGTCAGGAGCAGGAACATCAGACTGATCTGGCGACCGCGCTCGGTGAAGACGCGCCGAATCTCTCCACCACGACCAAGAGCCGAACGAAGTAGTTGGCGCTTTCTTTGCAAACTTGACAGGCATGGTGTTTTCGCTGGCGTGAATTCACGATGCCCGCAGAAGTCCGATGCGTCGCGGAGTTGGCGCATCTCAGCTCTGCATCGTCAGGGATGTTTATGTCCGACAAGAATCCGAACCGCCGCCGTGTAGGACGGCCGCCCGCTGGCGCGAAGCACGGAGAACGGGTCAAGGACTATCCGCAATTGAGCATCCGTGTGCCGGCCGAGTTCAAAGCGCGGTTGAACGCGCTGAGCGCCGTCACCGGCATGTCTCAGTGGCGTGTCGTCGTCCAGGCGATCAACTGCTTTTTCGAGGACCTTCCCGTCACAGACAAGGAGCTCGTCGACGGCCTCAGTCAGAGGCTGCTGCAGGCCGGCTGAGCCTGCAGCAGGTCGGCGGTTCGACCGAAACATCACTGGCAACATTTGTCAGCTAAACGTCCACTGACGTAAAACGTCAGCTTTGGCCGGGATCAGTGATGTGTAAGTCGTTGAAAACAAAGAGCGTGGTTGGCGGAGAGAGTCGGCACGAGCTCTGCAGTCGTGGTGCAGAAGTGCAGACACTGCCCTTGCGGAAAACGGACGGCGGCTTTGCGTTGTTGGATGTGATGTTCGTGTGCGGGCTAATTGGCATCCTCAGCGGAATTGCTATTCCGAAGCTCCTGCTGGCCAAGCAGGCCGCTGGCGCGGCGTCGGCCATCGGTTCGATGCGCGCCATCAACAGCGCCGAGCTCACCTACGCGCTCACCTGCGGCAACGGCTTCTACGCGCCAAGCCTGCCGTCGCTCGGGCAGACGCCGCCCGGATCGAACGAACCATTTCTCTCGCCGGATCTGACGAGCGGCAATTCGGTCGTCAAGTCGGGCTATGTAGTGCAGCTCGCGGCCGAACCGTTTGGCGGCTCGCCCGCCTCATGCAACGGCGTCGGAGCCGGTGAAGGCGGACAGGGATTCCGCGCCGCGGCCGACCCGACTGAACTCACGAACCTGCGCTACTTCGGGATCAATTCATACGGGCTGATCTACGAGGACGTCACCACTATGTTTCCGGTGATGCCCGAACTCGGAGAACCCGCCGCCGGCCATCCACTGCTGCGCTGATTCGGCTATAATCCGCCCCATGTGGACGAAGATGATGTCGGGGCCGCGCAAGAAGGCTCCGAAGACGATCGCGGTCATCGATCCCGATAGCTGCTTCGGTGCGTTTGCGTGTTCCATCTGCCAGGCTGCCTGCCCGGTCGCCGGCTGCATCGTCGAAGAGCCGGACCGAGACGGCCGGATGGTCTGCGCCGTGCGCGCCGACCTCTGCATCGGCTGCGGCCTCTGCGTCACGCTCGGAAATCCCACCGCGCCCCAACAGCGCGAGTTCGGCTGCCCGGCCGACTACGACGCCATCAACATGATGCCGTGGGAAGAGGTCGTCAAGATTCTCACAAGTGAGAACTCGGAAGTCACAACTTAGAAGTGTGAAGTTCGAACTTCACACTTCACCCTTCTCACTTCTTCGTCGTTCCGTGCGTAGCGCGGAAGTAGCGCGACGGCAGCGGGTGATCGATCTTCGAGGCGATGAACGTCGGACGCGTCGCTCACCGCATCCAGCGACACTCCCGTTTCGAATCCCCAGTCCGTCCAGCATGTAGAGCAGGTCGTCGGTGGCCAGATTGCCTGCGGCGCCCGGCGCGTACGGGCAGCCACCGAGGCCACCGGCTGACGCGTCGAAGGTGGCGATGCCATAACGGCAACGCGGTCAGAACGTTCGCGAGCGCCGTTCCGCGCGTGTCGTGGAAGTGCAGCGCGACGTGATCGACAGGCAGCCGCGTCAAGCACCGCGTCGAGCACCCGCGGCACCTGGCCCGGATGCGCGATGCCGATGGTGTCGCTGATCGCGACTTCGAACACGCCGAGTTCGCTCAGTCGCGCGGCGACGTCGGCGACACGTTCCGGCGCCACCTCTCCTTCGAACGGGCAGCCGAACGCCGTGGACAGATAACCGCGCACGCGAAGACCGGCCGCGATCGCCCGATCGCACACCTGCCGGTAGCCGGCGAGCGATTCGTCGATCGACTGGTTGATGTTCTTCCGGCTGAACGTTTCGGTCGACGCTGCGAAGATCGCGATCTCGGTGACGCCGGCGGCCAGCGCGCGATCGAGCCCGGCGAGATTCGGCACCAGCGCGGTGTAGCGGATGCCGGCAGCACGGCGCGATGCCCGCGAACACCTCGCCGGCGTCGCGCCATCTGCGGCACCCATTTCGGGCTGACGAACGCCGACACCTCGATCACCGGGAGGCCGCGCCGCGCTCAGGCGGTCGACGAAGGCGATCTTGTCGGCCGTCGCGACGGTGACGTGCTCGTTCTGCAGACCGTCGCGCGGACCGACTTCGACGATCGTGACGCGAGTTGGGGTCATGCGGCCCCGGGCCCCAACGCCACGAGCACCGCGTCCGCCTGCACGAGATCGCCTTCGCGACAGGACACAGCCGTCACGGTGGTCGTCGCCCGGCGCGCGCATCGGCAACTCCATCTTCATCGCTTCGAGGACGATCAGCACGTCGCCCTTGGCGACGGTGTCGCCCGGCTTGACGTTTACTTTCAGGACGGTCGCCGGCATCGGCGCCAGAATCTCCGACGCGGCGGGCCGGCCGGAGCGCTGCCTCGATCTCGCAGCGGGCTCGGCTGTTGTCCGCGTCCGAAACACCTCGCCGTTCGAGAACGCCCAGCCATCGGCTGCGGTGCCTGCCACGTACACGATTTCGGCGCGACCGCCGGCCTCGACTCGATACACGCCGTCGCCGACGCGGGTCACCGTGGGCGTCTTATTCACGTCCCCACCGCTGGATGGTCGTCCACGGATCCGTCTGGTAGCGTCCGCCG
Source organism: uncultured Acidobacteriota bacterium (assembly GCA_963711765.1). Classification (GTDB taxonomy): domain Bacteria; phylum Acidobacteriota; class Vicinamibacteria; order Vicinamibacterales; family CAVVIG01; genus CAVQFC01. The sequence continues at coordinate 887,396 of CAVQFC010000004.1, forward strand.
GTTCGAGGCGAAGATCGCGGGTCCCGCGATGTCTGGCGGTCGCGTTCGGCCGCCTCGAGCGCTGCACAGACGTGTGGGGGCATTTCCGGCGGGCTGCCGGCCAGCGCCGCGCCCTCGCGATCGAGAAACGCGGTGTCCATCGTCCCCGCCCCGAAAGCGCGCGTGGTCGAGGACACGAAGCAGGAACGGAATATTGGTTCGAACGCCGAGAATCGGGAAGTCGCGCAGCGCCGAGCCGAGCCGGGCAATCGCGAGCTCGCGATTTTCGGCGGTGGCGATGACTTTCGCGATCATCGGGTCGTAGTAGATCGAGATGTTGCCGCCTTCGACGACGCCGGAGTCGATGCGGATGCCCGGCGATCGCGGTTCGCGATAGAGGAGGAGCCGTCCGGCCTGCGGCAGGAATCCCTGCGCCGGATCTTCGGCGTAGACGCGCGCCTCGATGGCGTGTCCACGCTGGGTGATCGACTCCTGCGTCCACGGCAGCGGCTCGCCGGCCGCGACCAGAAGCTGCGCCTGAACCAGGTCGAGGCCGGTCACCTGCTCGGTGACCGGATGCTCGACCTGGAGCCGGGTGTTCATCTCGAGAAAATAAAATGGCGCGTCGGCCGCGCCGGCGCGAGCGCCGTCCACGAGAAACTCGATGGTGCCGGCGTTGCGATAGCCCGCGGCCTTCGCGGCGGTCGACCGCCGCTGTCGGTCATGCGGCGAGCGCAGTTCGGGCGTCAACGCCGGCGACGGGCTCTCCTCGATCACCTTCTGATGCCGCCGCTGGACCGAACACTCACGCTCGAACAGGTGAACGACGTGTCCGTGGTCGTCGGCGAAGACCTGGACCTCGACGTGACGAGGCGACTCGATCAGACGCTCGACGTAGAGCGTGCCGTCGCCGAACGCAGCGGTTGCCTCGCGCCGGGCCGCCCGAACCGACTCGTCGATATCGCCAGCGTCGCGGATGGTGCGCATGCCCTTGCCGCCGCCGCCGGCTGACGCCTTGATCAGCGCCGGCAGGCCGATTCGCTCGACCGCCGCCCGCAGACCCTGGTCCGATTGATCCTCAGGCGTGTCGCCGGGGACGACCGGCACGCCGGCCGCTGAGACCAGCCGCCGCGCGTTGATCTTCGAGCCCATGCGCGCGATGACATCAGGCGGTGGTCCGACGAAAATCAGGCCCGCGTCTCCGCAGGCGCGCGCGAACGCCGCGTTCTCGGACAGGAATCCGTAGCCGGGATGCACGGCGTCGGCGCCGGCGCGATCGCGCCGCCTCGAGCAGGCGGGCGGTCGAAAGGTAGCTGTCGCTGGCGGCCGCCGGTCCGATCGCGACCGCGCGGTCGGCGGCATCGACATGCGGCGCATCGCGACGTCGGCATCAGAGTAAACCGCGACGCTCTCGACCCCCATCTCGCGGCAGGCTCGGACGATACGCAAGGCGATTTCGCCGCGGTTCGCGATCAGCAGTCGCTCGATCACGACCAGCTGGCCTTCCGTTTTTCGAGGAAGGCGTGCAGTCCTTCCTGGCCTTCTGGCGAGACACGCCGTTCGGCGATCGCGTTCGTCGTGATCCCGCTCGCCTCGTCGATGCCTCGGCCCCAGACGGCCGGAATCAACGCCTTCGCGGCGGCCACGGCCTCGGGGCCTGCGCTGGCGAATTCGCGAAGGTAACGCTCGACCGCGCCATCGAGCTCCGCGGCGGGGACCACGGCGTGGACCAGTCCGATTTCCTTGGCTCTGGCGGCCGAGAATCGCGCACCGGTGAGGAACAGTTCGCGCGCCGCCGAGCGGCCCGATTTTGGCCAGCGCGAATGGCGAGATCACCGCCGGAAGAATGCCGAGCTTCACTTCCGTGAAGCCGAAAAGCGCGTCCTCCGCCGCGACCACGACGTCGCACACGGCGGCCAGACCGGCGCCGCCGCCAAGGGCAGCGCCCTGAATCCGACCGACCACCGGCACCGGCAAGGCGTCGATCGCCGCGAACATCGCTGACATTGCCATCGCGTCGCGTTGGTTGTCCTCGCGTGAATAGCGAACCGTTTTCGACATCCAGTTCACGTCGGCGCCGGCGCAGAACATCTTGCCCGCGCCTGCCGAGCACCACCGCTCGAGTCTCGTGCCGCTCCGCTCGTGCGCGTACCTCGCCGGTCCACGCCGTCAGCTCGGCGATGACGTGCTCGTTGAAGGCGTTGCGCACCTCAGGCCGATTGAGCGTGAGACGCTCGACAGAGCCTTCTTGTCGAATCGTCAGAAAGTCGTAGGCCATGGCGTCCCGGTTGTCAGTATCACGAAGGCACGAAAAACACGAAGGTCACGAGAGATCATTGGTTGAGCGTACTTGGCACTCGATGTTCTTTGTGTGCTTCGTGATGAGCATTTACATTCGAAACACGCCGAACTTCGCTTCCGGAATCGGCGCGTTATATGCGGCCGACAGTCCGAGCGCGAGCACGGTACGCGTATCCATCGGGTCGATGATCCCGTCGTCCCACATCCGCGCAGTGGAGTAGTAGGGCGACCCTTCATGTTCGTACTTGTCGAGGATGGGCTGTCGGATCGCCGCCTCGTCGTCGGCGGAGAACGGCTTCCCCTCTCGCGTCAGTTGGTCGCGTTTGACCGTCGTGAGCACCGACGCGGCCTGCAACGCGCCCATCACGGAGATTCTGGCGTTCGGCCACATCCACAGCAGTCGCGGCTCGTAGGCCCGGCCGCACATGCCGTAGTTGCCGGCGCCGAACGAGCCGCCGATGATCACCGTGAACTTCGGCACCACCGAGTTCGCGACCGCGTGCACCAGCTTGGCGCCGTCCTTGGCGATGCCCGCGCGCTCGTACTTGCTGCCGACGATGAAGCCGGTGATGTTCTGCAGGAAGACGAGCGGCACTCCGCGCTGGTTGCACAGCTCGATGAAATGCGTCGCCTTCAGCGCCGATTCCGAAAACAGCACGCCGTTGTTGGCGACGATGCCGACGAGGAACCCGTGCAGGCGCGCGAACCCGGTCACGAGCGTCGTTCCGTAGCGCTCCTTGAACTCGTCGAAACGCGAACCGTCCACGATACGGGCGATGATCTCGTGGACGTCGTAGGGCTGCCGGCTGTCGGCGTTGACGATGCCGTAGATATCGTCCGCGGTCGTAGTGCGGGTCCTCGGGCGCGGTCAGGTCCAGCAGGAAGCTGCTTCACGGAATGCAGCGTTGATACGACCGTACGGCACGTCTCGAGCGCCTGCTCGTCGTCTTCGGCGAAGTAGTCGGCGACCCCGGACAATCGGGTGTGGACGTCGGCCCCGCCGAGTTCCTCGGCGGTCACGTCTTCGCCGGTCGCCGCTTTGACCAGCGGCGGCCCACCGAGAAAAATCGTCCCCGTGCCTTTGACGATGATCGTTTCGTCGGACATCGCCGGCACATAGGCGCCTCCCGCGGTGCACGATCCCATGACCACGGCGATTTGCGGAATCCGCTCGGCGGACATGCGCGCCTGGTTGAAGAAGATCCGTCCGAAGTGATCGCGATCGGGAAAGACTTCGGCCTGCAGCGGCAGGAACGCGCCGCCCGAATCGACCAGGTAGATGCAGGGCAGCCGGTTCTGCATGCGCGATCTCCTGCGCGCGCAGGTGTTTCTTGACCGTCATCGGAAAGTAGGTGCCGCCTTTGACGGTGGCATCGTTCGCGACGATCAGCACGTCGCGTCCGGACACGCGGCCGATCCCGGTCACCAGGCCGGCGCCCGGCGCGTCGCCGTCGTACATGTCGTGCGCCGCGAGTGGCGACAGTTCGAGGAACGGCGTCTCGGGATCGAGCAGCAGCGCGAGCCGCTCGCGCACCGGAAGCTTGCCCTGCTCACGATGGCGCTCGAGATACTTCGCGCCGCCGCCTTCGCGCGCGCGCGCAGCGTGGGCACGCAGCTCGATGACGAGCTGCCGCAGGCGATCGCGGTTGGAGAGGAAGGCCGGGTCGGATGGGTTGACGTGCGAGTCGAGGACGACCATCACCAGCCGCAGCAGTCCGTCTTGAATCCGCACGACGCGCAACGCCAGACCGCATGCATGCGATACATGTCGGCCCCGCACCGTTCGCACAGCGTTTTGTCTTCGCCGCCCGCAACCGTCGTCAGCGCCGACGCGATTCGCGTGATCGGACGTTTGGACGAAGGCTGCGCATCGGCCGGCGTGGAAGACGTTGGCGGGGTAGATCCCGAGGGTGAATCAGAGGCGTCGGATTCGGACATGCGCCTGAATTATGGCACCGTCGGCGCGGAACAGTTAGAGGCCTCGGCCGCCGCCTAACCGCGGGTTCTGCTTGAGATAGGTTATTAGCCCAGCCGTGCAAGTAATCTTCGTCTGTGTATTGAAATACAACGCGTGATGTATTTGTGCATTGACTCATTGCGCGTTTTCGCTTCAGTATTCGTCCATGAGTCTGAAACGCAAGAAGCGGGTGCTGGCGATAGACGATGAGCCGGCGATGACCGAGTGGCTGAAAATTCTGCTCGAGCACGCGGGCTACGAGGTCAAAACCGCGCTCATCGGCACCCGCGGCGAGGAGTTGTTTCGCGCCTGGCGTCCAGATGTCGTGATCACCGACATGATGCTCCCGGACGTCGACGGGATTGAGCTGGTCCGCAAGTTTCGTCAGCTCGATTCCGAAGCCGAGGTCATCGTCGTCAGCGGCCAGGGCAACATCCCGCGATCCGTGGAAGCGGTGAAAGCCGGCGCGTTCGACTTTCTCGAAAAGCCGATCGACGCGGAGCGGCTGCTCGACAAACTCGAGAAGGCGATCAAGCAGAAGACGCTCGTTGACGAGAACGAGCAGCTGAAAGCCAAGCTGCAGGATCGCTACAAGTTTCAGAACGTGGTCGGCAAGAGCAAGAAGATGCAGGACCTGTTCGAGCTGGTGGAAAGCGTGGCCGCCAGCGAAGCCAACATCCTGATTCAGGGTGAGAACGGCACCGGCAAGGAGCTCATCGCCAATGCGATGCACTACAACAGCAAGCGGCTGAAGGGACCGTTCATCAAGATCAACTGCGCCGCGATTCCAAAAGATCTCATCGAGTCCGAGCTGTTCGGCTACAAGAAAGGCGCGTTCACCGGCGCCACGCTGGACAAGGAAGGCCTGTTCGAAATGGCGGAGGGCGGCTCGCTGTTGCTCGACGAGATCGGCGAGATGCCTCCGTACCTGCAGACCAAGCTGCTGCGGGTGCTCCAGGAACGCGAATATCGTCCCGATCGGCAGCGATCGCATCGTCCACGTCGATTTCCGGCTGCTGTGCGCCACCAATATCGACCTCGATGCGGCGCTGCGCGACGGCCGGTTGCGCGAGGATCTCTATTTCCGGATCAACACCATCACGCTACGGGTGCCGCCGCTGCGCGAGCGCACCGAGGACATCCCGCTCCTGTGCGATTACTTCCTCGACAAATTCCGCCAGCGCTATCAGAAGAACGTCAAGACGCTGGCCCCTTCGGTCTATCACCTGCTGATTCGCAACCGCTGGCCCGGCAACGTCCGCGAGCTCGAGAATGCGATCGAGCGCGCGGTGCTGGTGGCGAAGGGGACAGAGATCGCCGTCACCGATCTGCCCGAATCGATTCGTGAGGAGTCGACGACATCCGCCGACTTCGTCGTGCCGCCGCACCGGACGCTGGCGGAAATCGAAAAGATGGCGATTGTGCAGACGCTGCAGCGCACCAACTGGAACAAGCAGGAAGCCGCGCAGATTCTCGGACTGTATCGTCCGACCTTGTACAGCAAGATGAAGAAGCACGACATTCGCGATACGGCGAAGTCCGCGCGGAGCTCAGCCGCTGCCGTTCCGACCACTGCCGAGAAGTGACAAGCCCCGAGCGGCTGGCACACAACTTGTAGCCCATTAGCGGCAAGTGACCTCGGGCGGACCCGAAGGAGGCATTGATGGACAACTCCCGTGCAGTTCTGGCATCTCTGGTTGGCGCGATGGTCGGCGGTGTCGTCGCTTACCTCTTTTTCACCGACCATGGCAAACGCCTGCGTCACCAGATCGAGCCAGCCATCGACGACTTGGCCCGCGAACTGGCCAGTTTCCGCTCGACCGTGCAGAAGGCGACCGGCGTCGCCACCGACAGCTGGCAGATGTTCAACGACGCCATCGGCGAATCATCTCCATCGCATGCCACGCCGAGCGTGCGCTATTCCAATCCTCGCCAGACGTCTCCTTTCTGAGGTGAATCCATGCCCGGCGGACTCGAAACCACGAACCTGCTCCTGGGCATCATGGCGGCGATCAGCCTGCTCGAGTCCATCGCGCTGCTGGCCATCGGCGTCACGATGTTCCGGATGTATCGCCGAGTGACGACCGCTGCTGAAACGATGGAATCGCGTCTCTTGAGTCCGATGGCGACGCAGTTGAGCGACGTCCTGAACGATCTCAAGGAAATCACGACGACGGTGAAGGCGGACACCGAACGGGTGGAGCACGCGATTCAAGACACGATGGTTCGCCTCGACGACACCGCCGACCGCATGCGAACCAACGTCCGCGTCAAGACCCGTCACATGGTCGGCCTCGTCCGCGGCGTGCGCGCAGCGATTGAAGAAGTCCTGCGTTCGCGCGAGGCCGCGTAGCCCAAGTCAGCAACCTGAACCTGAACTGTTACGGAGAGACACATGAGTAATGACTACCGCACCGAAAACGACAGCAATGCCAATGGTGGTGCCGGCTTTGTTCTGGGGCTGCTGACTGGCGCCACGATCGGAGTGGGACTGGGACTGCTGTTTGCGCCCAAAGCCGGCGCCGAGTTGAGGAATCAGCTGGCCGATCGCGCCAACGACCTGGCGAACCAGGCCAACGAAGGCTATAAGCGCGCGGCCGGCACCGCGGGCGAGTGGGCCGATCGCGGCCGCGACGTGCTCGAGAAGGCGCGCGGCGCCGCGGTCAAGGGCGCGGACGAAGCGCAGCGCTATGTTCGCGACACCGCCAACTCGGCGTCGTCCGTCGCGCGCGACGCCGCCAAGACCACTTCCGCCATGGTGGACGAAGCGAGTCAGCAGGGCAGCACCGCCGCATCACAGGCCAAAGCCTCGATCCAGTCGTCGATCAACGACGCGGCCGCCGCAACGCGCCGGAGCTGAGGCGCATGACCGACTCGACAGCACGAACCGTCGCCAACGTCGTGGTGATGACTGCGGGTGTGGCCGCGGCTTATCTGATCGTGACCAAGCCACCGCTGCGCCGGCTGGCGTACAGCGCGCTCAGGGTTTGGCTCGGCGCCAGCGTTCCCGTGTACCTCGCGAACCAAGTGCGCGACGCCTGGATCGAGGCGGGCCGGCCCGCGCCTGACATAATGGCGCGGTGAACGCGGCTCCTGCCGGTGGACTCGGTCAGCGCGTGCGAGCCTTCGCGCGGCTGACCGGGCAATCGGCATGGCTCGGCCTCGACAGCTTTTATCACAGCGATAACCTGACGTACGCGGCGTCGATCGCCTATTACGGGTTGTTGTCGCTGTTTCCGCTGCTCCTGCTCGCACTGACCCTGCTGGGTCGCGTGACCGCCGACGCTCACGATCGGAACACGGTCCTCGAATTCGTCCTCCGCTACTTTCCGACCCAGTTCGGTTTCATCACCACACAGCTCGACTCGTTCGGCACCGGCGCGCTGACGCTGGGCGTGGGTGGAACTATTGTGCTCGTCTGGGGCGCGCTCGGCGTCTTCGGCGCGATCAGCACCGCCGTCAACTACGCCTGGCGCGTCGAGCAGCAGCGCAGCTTCTGGAAGCACAAGTTGATTTCCTTTGCGATGCTGCTGGTCGCGGCGCTGATTCTGCTCGTCGCCCTGCTGCTGGTCAGCGCATCGCAGGTGGTTGGGGCGCGATGGTTCGCCGAGGTTCTCGATCATTTTCCCGGCCTCGGCGTCCTGCGCAGCCTCACCGTCCGCAACGCCACCACACTGCTCTTCATCGTCGTCGTCGGCTTCATCTTCTATTACGTTCCCAATGCGAAAGTACGCCTGCGCGACGTCTGGATAGGCGCGCTGGTCACGGGCTTGTTGTGGCGGGTGGCGCTGGCTGGATTCTCGTGGTACGTGCGCGACATGTCCCGCTTCACGCGGGTCAACGGCTCGATCGGCGCAGTCGTCGTGTTTCTGGCGTGGATCTACGTGTCGGCGGTGATTCTGCTGTACGGGGTCGAGTTCACGGCCGCGTTCGCGCGACTCGTTCGTGGACGACCTGACGATGTGCCGGCCGCGCCAAGTCCACGCGTCTGAAGTGTCATAATGATCGGATGAATCGTCTCGCGCGTGAGCGCAGCCCGTACCTTCTGCAGCACGCCGAGAATCCGGTCGACTGGTATCCGTGGGGCGACGAAGCGTTTGCCGCCGCCCGTACCGCCGACAAGCCGATCTTCCTGTCGATCGGCTATTCCACCTGCCACTGGTGCCACGTCATGGAGCACGAGTCGTTCGAGAACGGCTCGCTGGCGGCGGTTCTCAACCAGCACTTCGTCTCGATCAAGGTCGATCGCGAGGAGCGACCGGACGTCGATCGCGTCTACATGACGTTCGTGCAGGCGACCACCGGATCGGGCGGATGGCCGATGAGCGTGTGGCTGACGCCGGAGTTGAAGCCGTTCTACGGCGGCACCTATTTCCCGCCGGAATCCAAGTGGGGACGTCCCGGATTCATCGACATCCTGCAGGAGATCGCGCGCGTCTGGAAGGCCGAGCGGGCCAAGGTGGTCGATTCGGCCGAAGCGTTGACGTCGCGGCTGCGAACCATCGAGCCGGCGGCGCCCTCGGCGACGGTGCCGGGTCCTGACGCGCTCGCTCACACGCTCGCGCAGTTCCGCGACGCATTCAGCGCTCGTCTGGGTGGATTCGGTGAGGCCCCGAAATTTCCGCGGCCGTCTGAATTGCTGTTCCTGCTGCGCGAATACGCGAGGACCGGGAACGCTGACGCGCGCGAGATGGTGCTCCGCACCCTCCGGGCGATGGCCCTCGGCGGCATGCGCGATCATGTCGGCGGCGGATTCCATCGCTATTCGGTCGACGCCGAATGGCGCGTGCCGCATTTCGAGAAAATGCTCTACGACCAGGCCCAGCTCGTGCTGGCGCTGGCCGAGGCCGCTCAGGTATCGGGCGACCGCTTCTATTCCGAAGTCGCCGAAGACACCGTTCAATATGTGCTACGCGAGATGACCGATGCCGGCGGTGGGTTTTTCTCCGCCGAGGATGCCGACAGCGTGCCGCCGGAAACGCCGGGCGCGCGAAAGACGGAGGGCGCCTATTACCTCTGGCGCGCCGACGAACTGGATGCCCTGCTCGGCGCTGACGCGGAAGTGGTGAAGCTGCGATTTGGCGTCGAGCCGCATGGCAACGCACCGCAGGATCCGCAGCAGGAATTCACGGGCAAGAACCTGCTCTACATCGCGCGTTCGATCGACGACATCGCCGGCCGGACCGGGAAGCCGGTCGCTGACGTCGTGGACATCCTGAATCGCACGCGGCTGCAGATGTTCGACGCCCGGCTTGGCCGTCCTCGACCGCAGCGCGATGACAAGATCCTGACCGCCTGGAACGGCCTGATGATCGCCGCGTGCGCGCGTGTCGCTCGTCTCCTCGCCGGGCTCGGCGACGCTGGCGTCAGCGTGGCGCAGCCGTATCTCGAGGCGGCCCGCCGCTCGGCGGGATTCATCCGTGCATCGATGTGGATCGCCGATTCGAAAACGCTGTTGCGCCGGCATCGCGGCGGCGTCGCCGAAATTGAAGGCTACGCCGAGGACTACGCCTACCTTGTCGCGGGCCTGCTCGAACTGTTCCAGGCCGACGCCGATTCGGCCTGGCTCGAGTGGGCCATCGCCCTGCAGCAGCGCCAGGATGAATTGTTCTGGGACGATACCGCCGGCGGCTGGTTCAGCACGACCGGCCGCGATCCGAGCGTGCTGATCCGGATGAAAGAGGACTACGACGGCGCGGAGCCGACGGCAAGCTCGATGTCGGTGATGAATCTGCTGACCCTGTCGCATCTGGTTCACGAGCCGGCGTGGACTGATCGCATCGAGCGGACGCTGCGGTTGTTCGGGCCGCGGCTCGAGCAGATGGGCCGCGGCGTCCCGATGATGGCGGCTGCGCTTTCGACGGCGATCGCCGGACTGCAGCAGGTGGTGCTCGTCGATGGAACGGCGGGGAACCACGAGCTGCGCCGCGCGCTGGCGCTCGAGTACATGCCGTTCGCCATCCAGCTCCCCGTCACTGCCAATCGACAGGCCGCCCTGAGCGGGCGGTTGCCGTTCATCGCGGGCATGAGGCCCGTCGACGGCATGGCGTCCGCGTATGTGTGCCGCGACTTTACTTGTCTTCAACCAGTCACATCGGTTGACGCCCTGCAGCATGTCCTGAGGAACCCCGCATGACGATGTCCGTTGATGTGCTGCTGAAAGGCGAGAACGACGCGACCACCGTGGCGCTCGACGAACTGCCGCACGCGCCGCAGGCGTGGACCGACACCGACGTGCGCCTGGTGCTCGAGCAGATGCTGCGGGCCATGGATCGCGTGAAGCGTCCTGGCGAGGAGGATCGCGCGGTGACGCTGCGCGGCCTCAGCTGGATCGTCAATCCGTTCGAAGACGGCGGCGTGGTGATCGCGATCGAGATCACGCTCGGCGCGGCAGTGGCGGGACCGTTCGATATCGACCAGGCGCGCCTCGAGTCGATGATCACCCGGGTGCTCGCAGCGCCTGAAGCGCCGACGTCGCCCACCGTTCACTGACGGCTCACTGATGCTCCCTGATGATTAACTGATGGCGGACCCACTCACAGATGTGGTTCGTCGGCTGCTGTCTGAGCCCGAGTTCGCGGGTGTGCTGGCCGCTCGGATTGCGTCGCGAACCGAGCCGGTGGAATCGATCGACAGGCTCGTGGCGTACGCGCGCGGCAGGCAGGTCAGCGACGGTCAGGCGAAAGTCCGGCGCATCCTGACTGACGCCGGTGTGTCGTGGGAGGCACTCTGACGCGATTGTCTTGGATCCGCTTGTATATGGTTGCGCTGGCCGCCTCGGCGCGTGCATAGTGTCGCCTTGACCGTGGCCGTGCCTGGCCCGGCATCTCAGGAGGTTGACATGAACGCGTTCGCTTCTCTGCGCCGCCGCGTAGCGATCCTCGTGGTCGCGGTCGCGCTTTCTCTCGGGGCCTCTGTCAGCAGTGTTCGCGCGGACGGGCGCGATCGACTCTTGTTCACGCAGCAGGATGCCGTGCAGGCGTTCGACCTGACGACCGGACTGGGCTATCAAATCGGTACCGCGACCGGCGACATCATCGGAACGACGCTGGTGGAATTTAAGTTTATTCCGACCGGCGCGCCGGTTGGCGATGCGCTGCCGATTGCGTTTCAGAACAAGGTGACGATCACTGACATCGACGGCGACCAGATTTTCTTCGACAACAACGGCACCGGAACATTTCACCTCGGCGTGCCGGGCGCCGATTTCCGCGGCACCGGCGGACCGCTGTCCGGCACCTACGTGGTGACGGGTGGGACGGGCAAGTTCAAGTCGGTGAAGGTCGGCAGCACGTTCAGCTATCGGGCAGTTGCGACCAATCCTCCGTCGCCGCCCGATCGCCTGGGCAACGTGTTGGTCCAGGTCTCGGAGCAGCAACACGGCCACCGATAGCCGAGCGAATGTCATGCCGGATCATTCGAGCTTGCAGGAGTGCGGCTCGAATGGTCCGTTGATTCGCAGCGAGGTTCCCGCAACGCTCATCACCATCCACGCGCGCATTCCCAGGCAAACTGACGTCGCCGCTACTCTCTTGGATTCGTGCGCGAGGTTGCGGTCACGTAACATAGGGCTGGGCCGGGGTGGCGGAATTGGCAGACGCACAGGACTTAAAATCCTGGGTCCCGCAAGGGGCGTGTGGGTTCGATGCCCGCCCCCGGCACCTTTTAAACAGATAAATAAGGCAATTCTGAACGAACTCAGTTCGGGCGGTCTTCCACCAGAACGGCAAACCTGTCGGATTGCGCTAGAGTCCCGTTCATGCAACGGAATCCTGACGCCGGGCGCGGCACGTATGGGATGGGCCGCGTCTTTCAGCCCACGTACGTCGACAAGACGACAGGGAAACTCATGCACCAGGCGGTCTGGTGGATAATCAATTACGATTTTTTCTTTCGGTCCTTGTGATTTTTGACGTTGTCGCCGTCGCAGGAATTTCAACCGAGCCAAGGCTCGGAACCCCGCCGATTGTCCTTAGGAATGAAGGCTCTGACTATAGCAGGATCGAGAGTTATTCGCTGGCGGTTCGGCGCCTTAGCGACAACGGTCGCGATGAACTTGGAAGATCGCTTTGCGTTCCTCCAGCCGCAGGCGTCGGCTCCGTGTCCTTTGCAAACTCGGGCGCTCCCGCCGCACAACAGCCTCCCTCACCCGTACATTAAGGCCCGTAGACACTGAAACAAATGGCGAGGTTGTTGACGATGCTCGTGGGGAGCCGCGTTCCTATGTTGGTTCCTTCGACATGGCGCCCGCCGCTGTGGAGTCGGGGCGCGCAGAGCCGGCGTTCGGCGCGGACGGGCCGCGCGAGTCGGGCGCTGCTGCCGTTCCCGTTGGCGGCGCTGTTGGTCGCGGTCGTCGCGTGGGCAATGGCTCGGCTCCCACAGTGGTGTGGATCCGCGCGATGCGATGTCCGACCGTCAGATATAACTGATGGACTGCCGGCTCGGACAGATCGCGCCGCGCATCGGTCCACTCATCCCACGCCAGGCCCGTGACGCGTTCGTTCAGGACAAACTTGGCGAGCAGCGTGCCATCCGGGTGGAAGAGGAACAACCCACCGGGCCCGGCCACGAACAACTCGCCGCCGTTCAAAATCGAGTGCGGTCCCGGAACGGCCTGCTCACATGCCACCACCGCCATGCCGCTGAGCGGCGCCGCAGGGGCGTTGCGATCGACCGGTATCGTCGCCAGCACACCGGCGCGCTGCCAGCGCGACTGGGCATCCTGGCTGAAGAAATAGAGCGTCAGCCCTTGGCTGGTGGAGTCGGCGATGTAGAGGCGCTGTTGACAGGGGGAGAACGCCAGGCCGATCGGCCGCTGCAGACCGGTGACGATCGTCTGGGCCTCCGATTCGGTGACGTGATACACGGCACCAGACGGTTTGCCGCCATCGCCCGATCCCGAGCCTTCGCCGGTCGCCGACACGAAGAACGCGCCGCGCTCCGCAAGCGTTACGTCGGTGGCGCCATCGACGAGGCGGTTGCCGCCAATCGATCGATCGAATTCACCGCTCGGCAGTCGCAGCGTCAAGCGGTGCTGATGGTAATCGGTCACGACGATCCGGCTCGCGTCGGGGTCGTAGGCAAGCCCGCGATGGTCGACGTCCTGGCACTGGCCGCCCGGACACACCCGAATCCACGGCAGCCGATCCGGCCGCACGTTGGTTGCGTGAGGCCAGTAACCGTACAGGCCCTCCCATGCGTCCGCGATGATCAACCGCGTCTGGTCGCCGTCATACGCCAGCCCACGGCCCTCGATCAAGCCGGAGTCGAGCACCTCAATCCGCACGCTGTAGTCGAGGCCGTCGTCGTCGAGGTGATCGCACGGCGCGTTCTCACACTCAAGGACGCGGTACGCGCGCGCGTCGTAGACGACGGCTGGGGAGCCGATCCGCTCGATATGGCGATCGTCCTTATCATCGTGACCATGGAGCGCTGCGCCAATCGCCGGTATCGATGGCAGCTGCACCAGGATCCAGACGCCGATACACAGCGCCACGACTGCCGCCAGCCGCACGGCGATCTTGGTAAAGGCGACCCTGAAGTCGCTCGGTTTCGAGTTAGCCATGGGTCACCTGAGCGCGCCATTGGAGGCGATCGATATTTCCGGCGGTGGCCTCGAAGGCCGCCGTGTTCTCGTCGCCATCGAAGCCGGTGGCCCCCGCCGGCCAGTGCGAGACTGTCGCTGCCGCGATGTGTAGACCCAGCATGCGATAGCTCTCGAACTGGCTCTCGTCGAACGACTGATCGCCGGTCGATTGATGCGGGAACCCCGGGAACTTGGCCTTGTATTCGAGGATATCGATCGGTTCGTCGCCGGTCACAGACGCTTTGATGTAAATCAGACGTCCGCATTCTTCGAGACCCGGATAGGAGATCGTGCCGACCGCGGCGTGCACGGTGCTGCGGCCGGTCGCTTGGGACGGCACGATGCCGGTGGTCTGCAGCGTAACGACCACGCCGAAGTCCACACGACACTTGCGAATGGCATTGGCGATCCCCTCGAAGGTGTACTTCTCATCCTCCTCGGCATCGCAGACGATGATGTATTTGCTGCGTCGGCGAACCAGTTCGTAGAGCCCGAGGTTGTCGAAATGGCCGCCGTCGCTGAGGTTGACGTACTTGCGTTTGGTGCTGGCGTAGCCGAACAGCTCGGACATCAGGTAGAAGATTCCTTGAGTCGGCGAATCGTGGCGCCATCGATCCATGCGAGGGTTGCCGATCCACCAACCCAGCCGTGCATTGAAAACGGTCAGCAGAAAGGCGACGCCGGGAGAGGTGTGGTATCCGGCATTCGGATTGGCCGCCGCGCCGGAGATGGCGATCGCCGTGCCGATGCCCAAACCGCCTTCGACGTTGCGCCCGCTGAACGTCGGTCCGCCGCGTGCCGATCCGAAGAGCTCGCTGCGTTGGTAGGCGAACTGGCTACGCACGCGCTCGGGCAGTTCCGGCTGCTTCACGGAAAAATCAAAGCCGCTGTACAACGGCGTGAACACGAACGACTGACCCTGGCGTTCCTGCCACGCGAGTTCTTCGCCGCTCGAGGTGTTGAGCGTGGTGTTGATGATTGGGTATGGTCCGTTGAAGCCGCGGTGGCAGTCGCTGGTCGCGTCGTTGTCGGTGGACAGGTCGCGCGTCTGAAAGCGCCACAATTTGATGTCATCGTTGAGGTCGAGACCGGTGAACGCGTTCGGTGATCGGTGCCGGGGCGATCGGGACGCCCCGAGGTAGGCGCGGACGAGGCGATTGCGATAGAAGTGATGCATCGAGAATTCGTTCACATCGATGCGCCGCGCCAGCAGAAACGCTATCGCCAGAAAGGCCACGGCCAGTGCCAGCGGCAGGTACGAACGCGGCTCGAGGATGGCCCAGTAGGTTTCAACATAGCGCTGCAGTTCGAGACCCGGCAGCGGGAACACCGTGAAGAGTGGCTCGCCGAACAGCGCCTTCACCTGTAACTCCGCCAGCAGGAGATGGGTCGCGACCGACAGGATGGAGAGAAATCCGACGATAAAAACGAAGGGCGCGAGCGTGATCAGCGCACTGGTCCAGGTATTGCGATCCAGAACCAGATTGGTCCCATTGGACTTGCCGCCAGCCGCGAGCCACGCTCCGGCGGCGGTGATCGCGCCCCAGCCGATGCCGGCCAGCCTCGCATAGAGACCGAGTCGGGCAATCCATAACGGCGCAAAGAAACTGATGCACGAAATGAGGGCCCAGCCGCCGCCGATGAGCGACGTCCACGCGCCGACCCGACTCCACCATTCGCGACGCTCGTCCTGGAACGCCGCCCCTTCCAGTCCGAGATAAATCACGATCACCAGCGACGTCAGCACCAGCATCGCCAGCGGCCCGAAGGCCACCGCAATCCACGCGCCCCGCTGTGTGTCTTCGAGCGCCACCGGCACGATCGTCCGGCAGAAGGCCATCAGCAGCGCGGCACCGATGAACGAGGCGATGCCGCCAGTGATCACCGTGCGAAGGCTGCGACGCAATGCGATCGTGATTCGTTCCGAGAGTGTGTGATACGACGCGGCCAGGTCGCCCGCTGCCGCGGTGACGTTGGCGATGACCGCCGCGATGATGAGGGTCAGGCTGGCGACGCTGAACGAGGTGAGGAAGACCTGGTTCGACCACCACGGCAAGCGCGGATCGGCGAGACCTGGCGCCACCCACAAGGCGGCGCTGACGAAGAATGCCGATGCGAACAGCGGGACGACCAACGTCGTGGAGATGAGGAGCGCCGAATCGCCACGCGCCGCCGTTAACGCGTCGGTCGCCGGCGGACGACGGTCGAAGGTGCCGAGATTCCAGCCGGCCAGCACGCCCGACCACAGCAGCAGGACCGTGGCGGCCGCGGCTGAGAAACCGGCGGAGTGCAGGTTGATGAAGGCCAGACCAAGCACCCGCGGCGCTACCAGCAACCCCATCAGGAACAGCGCGAGGACGATCAGGTTCAACGTGGTGTTGCGCAGCCAGATCGCGATCATCGTCCACGTATCGGCGGTGAAGAATCCGGTGCGTGGCGTCAAGTAGTTGCTGTACTCCCGCAGAAAACGGATCGGGCGAACGTGATTGGAATTCGGGTCGGTGTTCTCGAAGGCGTCGTTGGCCGTTTCGCAATGGGCCACTGATCCACGAATCGAATCCTGGACCAAGGCGATCGACCCGCGACGCTTGACCCAGGCGAGCAGCCACGCGCCGATGTAACCGCCGCCCGAGACGGTCGAGAGATAGTCCACGCGCGTCAGCCACCCGGCATTCGCCAGGCCTTGAAGCACGCCCAGGTTAAACGTCGCGCTGCGAATGCCGCCGCCGGAGAACGACAGTCCCATGAGTCCTTGCTGGGACGCCCGCTCCGACGCCAGCATCTGGCGGGCAAACGTTGGCGGCTTGCCGCCGCGCAGTTCGCGCGACCGTTCAATTTCGTCGAGCTCTTCGTGAAGCACTAATGCAAACGGGACTGGCACGCCGAGCCGCCGGCAGCGCATGGCCAGCTGTCTCGGATAATACTCTTCGTCGAGGATGGAGAGGTCCGCGTTCACGTCGCGCAGCAGCAGCGGACGATAGTTCAAGGCCAGGGCAAGGGCTCCCGCCTTGCCATCGCGCAACATCGTTCGCGCAATGACGGCCGTGAGCCGCTCGCGTGTCATCGGCCCGACGCCCTCGGCGACACGACGAGTGGCGGCATCAGACGTGGGTCCGTCCAGATCGACCGGACCGAGCGCCGACAGGATGGCGTGGATATCGCGGACGTACCGTTGCGCGATGCTGGTGAGTGCCGACCGGAGATCGTCACGGTTAGCGCTGGCATTAAACACGCGGTCCAGCTTCTGGTACATCCCGGCGACCGTCATCGACTTCGCGGCAGCTCCCGCCGCCGCCCGTTCGGCGGCGAGCTTTCGGACGAGATCAGCGACGCCCGGCTTGTCCAACGATCGCGCCGACTGCTGACCGGCGGGCGCTGCGACTATGCGCTCGTCGGCAGTTCGCAGGCTGAGATCGCGCATCCGGGCGTAGAGCGCCATCCCGACATCAGGGTGCGCCGTTATCTGCCCGGGCGGCGGAAGGTCATCGGCGCTCAGACGCCCGACAGATGGAAAGAGCCCTCGCCACATCCAGAGATACGAGACTGTGACGGTCGCGAGCTCGATAACGGGATCCATCAGGCGCGGTTGTAGCACGGAATCACGCCGCGGGTGACGGAAGTATGACAATAGACGGCGCCGCAGACTTCTCTTCGAACTGTGCAGTTCACGACGGCGTTCATGTTCGCGCATTGCGGAATGACGAGCGTGGGAACGTTCGGCGTAGATGCCCTGACTGGCCGTGAACGACGGTCGGATCAAGCGAAGCAGGCGCTCATCTTCGCGCTCGGTCGGAAAGAGGCTCCGAGAGCCACGCGTAAGAGCCGCTCGGCGCGACGCCGAGCAGGCGACACATCATCCGGATGGTGAACTGGGCCCTGTTGGCCTTGATGAAGCCATAGATCACGAGCACGCGCCGGTACTCAACTTCGTGGACATTCGCACCTCCCTCCGCCGAGGTTACGGCGTGTCCACTAAATCCTGGGAACTCCAGCGGCAGTCTCACGTTCGGTAAGTCGCCGCTACGCCATCGTGGACGAAGCCATGATGCACTCGGCGGCGGAGCAACTGAACGCGCTTCACTCGCTTCAATCGAAGGCCGCGCCGAGAAAAAAGAACTACGCCGGATGACGCCACGCTTTGTCGTTTTACTGTAGGGGGTAAGACCCTTTTGGACCATTGAGGTCCTGAAAATAAGAGACACTTCCGAGCCTGGGGAGGAGGACCCCCATGGGCAAGGAAGCATCACCAGAGAAGGTCGTGCAAGAGATCCGGCGGAAGACCCGCCGGCGGTTTTCGGCGGAAGAGAAGATCCGGATCGTGCTCGAGGGCCTGCGCGGCGAGGAGAGCATCGCCACGCTGTGCCGGAAGGAAGGGCTCGCGCCGAATCTGTACTACCGGTGGAGTAAGGAGTTTCTCGAGGCCGGCAAGAAACGGCTGGTCGGCGATACGAGCCGCGAGGCGACGGCGCCCGAGGTCACGGATCTGCGGAAGGAGAATACGCGCCTGAAGCAGCTCGTGGCCGAGATCGTGCTCGAGAATCGCCTGCTGAAAAAAAGCGTGACGGCCTCCGACTCGGGAGACGACACGTGCGACTGACGGCGGCCGAGAAGGGCGAAGTCATTCGCCTGGTCGAAGGCTCGGATCTGTCCGTTCGGCAGACGCTGCGCGAACTGCAGGTGCCCCGCGCGACGTTCTACACGTGGTATCGCCGCTACGCCGAGGGCGGACTGGACGGGCTGGCAGCCCGACCCTCGGCGGCACGGCGGCACTGGAATCGCATCCCACCACGGGTGCGACAGCAGGTCGTCGACCTCGCCTTGGCCGTGCCCGAGCGCACGCCACGCGAACTCGCGTGGCAATTTACCGACCGGGAGGGGCATTTCCTCTCGGAGTCGAGCGTCTACCGCATCCTGAAAGCCTTCGACCTGATCACCAGCCCGGCCTTCGTCGTGCTGTCGGCGGGCAAGGTGTTTCAGCAGCCGACGCACCGACCGAACGAGCTGTGGCAGACCGACTTCACGTATCTCCACGTCGTGGGCTGGGGCTGGTATTACCTGTCGACCGTCCTCGACGACTACTCGCGCTACATCCTGGCCTGGACGCTGCGCACGTCGATGCAGGCGACGGACGTGATCGAGACGCTCGACCTGGCGCGCGCCGCCACCGGCGTCGATGCGGTGCCGGTCGCCCATCGGCCGCGGCTGCTCAGCGACAACGGGCCGTGTTACATCTCGGGGCAGCTCGCGACCTATCTGGAGGCCCACGGGCTGCCGCACACGCGCAGTGCGCCGTATCATCCGATGACCCAGGGCAAGATCGAGCGGTACCATCGCTCCCTGAAGAACGTCGTGAAGCTCGAGCACTACTACGCGCCGTGGGAGGTGGAACGGGCGGTCGCCCGTTTCGTCGAGGACTACAATCACCGGCGGTATCATGAGGCGCTGCAGAACGTGACGCCGGCCGATATGTTTCACGGCCGGCAGGCGGCGATCCTGGCCCGACGGGCCCGGATCAAGCAACGCACGTTGCAGCGACGGAAGCGAGAGAATCTACAGACGCCGCATCACGCGGCCATTCGCTTGGAAATGTCTCTACAGAGCAGCGCCGAAGTGTCCAACTTGGTCTGACGACGTACAGCGGGTGCCACGATTGGCGCAGCGGTCGTCGCGCAGGTCACGCTTGGTGGTCAGGCCGTCCAGCCCAGGGGGCGGAAGCATGTGCTGGCGTGGGCGGACGTTCGAAACGGGTATCAGCACGACTCCATCTCCCACGCCGTGGCCACGGTCGAACGACTCGGACGTGAGTCGGGCGCCTACGACACCATTATCCGGACCGACTCTCAGCTGATCACCAAGCGGCCGATCACGTTTCCGGCCGGAACCGGCATTGCGACCGGCGAGTCATTCAACGTGCGCAACCTGGATTATTTCGACGCGATCTTCTTCTTCGGCGTCCGAGAAATCGATTTGTCAGATGCTCAGCGGCTGGACCTTCTGTCGTTCGTGAAGGACGATGGCAAAGGCTTTGTCGCTGCCCACTCGGCGGCCACCGCGTTCTTCTCCTGGCCCGAATTCGGTGAGATGCTGGGCGGCCGCTTCGACGAGCATCCGTGGGAGGTGGCGGACGGCACCGTCGTGGTCGATGATCCGACGTTTCCGGCCATGCGTCATCTGCCGCCGTCGATGGTGTTCCACGACGAGCTGTATCAGCTCAAGGACTTTTCCCGTGACAAAATCCGCGTCCTGGCGCATCTGGACCCATCGAAGCTCGATTTGACCAGGCCGTTGGTGCATCGTAAAGACGGCGATTTCCCGGTGGCGTGGGCGAAGCGCTACGGCAAAGGGCGAGTGTTCTACTCGATCCTGGGGCACGATGCGGACGACTGGGACAACCCGGCGCTGTCCACGATGTACTTCGAAGCGATCCGTTGGTCTCTCGGGCTCGTTGACGGCGACGCGACCCCCTCGTCGCGTGTGCCGCACGACTGAGAGTTGACGGTCGGCGCGGTGCTTCTCAACAACACCTTCCTGGCGATTGACGGCTTCAGTGAAGCCACGGCGATCAACGCCGGCCGATGAGGAGCATCGACGTGCTTTTGCCTCCGACTTGACCGTGAGCCACCTCATCCATCATCGCGGGTTGGATACGTTCTTGCTGTTGTAGAGGCATGAGCCGTCTCTTGACCCTCGCCGCTCTTTCCCTGACCGCCACGTCGCTGGGCGCGTGCGCGCATGCCGCGCCGAAATCACCCATTTCGTCCGAGGCTCGCCTCGCCGACATCCATCGCGCGCAGGTCTGGGCGGCCACCGATGTCAGCTCGATGGACATGCGCACGGGTCCGACCGGCAAGGGCTCGTTCGCGCCGGACGCGACGGTCACGTGCGCGTACATCGAAAGGAAGATGAACGGCAATACGCCGAAGTTCACCTGCGTCATTGCACCCGACGATGAAGTGAAGGTGAAGTACGGACGGCACAACTCCGAGGTATATGCCGAGGTGGCGGCGAGTCGTCTGTTCTGGGCGCTCGGGTTCGGCGCGGATCACACGTATCCGGTCAGCGTCACGTGCAACGGCTGTCCGTCAACGATCCACCCGGAGGACGCGGCCGTCGCAACCATTCAGCGCAAGATGCCTGGCCGGGAGCTCGAGACGTCGAAGAAGACCGGGTGGGCCTGGCCGGAGCTCGACCGGGTCCAAACAGCCGCGGGCGGTGCGCCGGCGGCTCAGCGCGATGCCCTGAAGCTATTGGCGGCATTCGTCCAGCACACGGACAGCAAAGCCGAACAACAGCGGCTGATCTGCCTGCCGCCCGATGGCGCTCGAGAGCCATCCGCCGATTCGAACTGTGCTCGTCCCTTCATGCTTGTGCACGATCTCGGGCAGACGTTTGGACATGCCAACGCGCTCAATCGCGCCAGCGTCGGCGGCGTCAACCTGAAGGAGTGGTCGCGCGCACCGGTCTGGCAGGATCCGGAGCACTGTGTCGCCTACCTGCCGAAGTCGCTGACGGGGACGCTCGAAAATCCGCGAATTTCCGAGGAGGGGCGGAAATTTCTGGCCGATCTGCTGGTCCAGTTGACGGATGCGCAGCTGCACGACCTGTTCGACGTCTCGCGATTCGCTCATCTGTGGGACGGCAGCACCCACACCAACGACGCGGGCACGGTGGACCAGTGGGTCGCCGCGTTCAAGACCAAGCGCGACGATGTGGTCAACCACCACTGCGACGGCCGTCCCTGATCGCGGGCACTCCCTTTTTACAACGTCACATGCGCGACCACCGCTAACACGCCAGCCTTGAATCCGTGCGCCGCGATCTCGTGGGCCCCGGCGCCCGGTTGTGGAATCTCGGCGGTCACGGTACCACCGGTGACATCCACCGTCGCGCGAGGACGCCCGTCAACCGTGATGTCCACCCGGTCGAGTCCCTTGGTGACCAACGTCACGCGGCTCGTGCCTCCGGGCAATGCCGTCACCTGGAGATCGAGCGTCGGTCGCGGCAGCGTCGCCAGCAGCCTGCCGGCCTTGGCGAGCAGGTCGCGGTTGTCGCTCACCAGGTCGGTCTTGGTCATGTCGTGCGTCTTGTCTGGCGAGACGCCGAGATCTTCGAGCGGAACGCCGCGATGCGTGCCCGAGCGAACGACACGGCGCGCGGCCACACGAAACGAAGCGCCCTGTGGCAGCGGCCGGAACGGGTTCTTCCGTCCGGGCAGCACCTGCTGCAGGAGATCGTAGTCCCACACGTTCGCGCCGCCGGCGCCGGTGCGGCCGCCCACCGACAGGATCGGCCCGATCTGGTTGTCCTGGAATCCAGCCGAAAAGATGTCGGTGGCTGAATAGCACAGCGGATCGGTAATCAGCAGCACCGGTCCCTGGTAGCGCTGGCCGATCTGGTTGTAGAACTCGAATGGCTCGAGCGAAAACCCCTGAGAATAGATCTCGCCTGTTTCGACCGAGTCCTCGATGGACCGCGCCCACGTCGAGACCCAGTCGTTCCGTTTGCAGATCTCGAGGGTCAGCTCCGAGTTGATGAACGACAGCAGCGTCGGCTCCACCGGACGCGGCGTCAGCACCTGCAGCAGCTTCTCGGCGCACATGATGTTCCCGCCGCCGTTGCCGCGCACGTCAATGATCAGCCCGTTTGTCGGCAGCAGTCCGGCCATCCGTACGAACTCCGTCACGAACGCGTCCTCGTCCTCGACCATGAAGGTCCAGATGCGGATGTAGCCGAACGCGCCGCTCGGTGTGTTCACGCTGCGAAAGGCGAATGCGTCAGGCAAGGTGCTGGTCTCGGCAAGGTTGACTTTGGCCTTGCCGCTCGACCGAGCGCTGATCGAAGCGCGCTCGGCGACCATCGCGCGGGGATTGAACAGGACCTTCTTCGCGCGGCGCGCCAGCTCCGTCCGTAAGTCGAGACCGAGGGAGAGCCGCGCGCTCCGCAACTCGCGGCCGCCGCTGGCAATGCTTCGTGCGGATGGCCCGGGATCGGGTTCGAACACGCGCCAATCCAGGCGCAATTCCCGCCGCGTCTTGCCGTCAAGGTAGCCGACGATCACCCAGTGTTCCTCGGGCGGCGTGGACATCGCCATGGTGCGGATGGTCAGCGCTTCGAGTCCGCGTGCGTGGCGCGCATCCGGATTGCTGCCGGCCTGCCGTTCGGCGTTCAGGTCAACGGCCCGGTCGATCGGCACGCCGCTCCAGGTGGTGGCGATCACTCCGGGCTTGAACGTCGGATGACTGAAGCCGAGGAGCATCTTCGAGACCAGATACTGGCGCTCGCCGTCCTGACTGAACTGCTCGAGCAGGAAGGGGAGGAACGCGGTCTTCGACGCGTACGGGGCCGGCAGAATGTAGTTGGTGTGGAGATCTCGAATGTCGGTGAAGATGTCGATCAACTCGTCATGGAACTGACGTTCGGTGAGCGCCTTCAGATGGAGGCGGAGCAGCCGCAGCCTTTGCACCGGATCGGTCGCGTGCATCGCCCGCTTGAGCGGAAGGTGGACGTACATCGAGCGGAAGATCATCTCGGCCTGATCGACGAGACGGGTTCGCGCGGCGGTGCTCAGCGTTCCGGTAGTTGCGAGGAACTGATCCAGCGTCATCGTCGCGCCGGTGGTCGTCGAACGGCGCGAGGGCTGTGCGCGTTTTCGCGTCCTGGTGCGTGTGGCCATGATCGGTCGTCCTTTCGCCGCGAGTCCACTGTTTCAAGCCGCTGGTTGAGAAGCGGAATCGTTTCGCACCGGGGTGCGCGGGGTCAAGCGGAAAGTCCGACAGCTTCGCCGGGTTTTTGTGACACCTGCTCGGAATGTCGACAGCTCGACGGTGCGCCGCGCGCCAGGTGCTTCGCACCCGCCTTGACTACCGGACGCCGTCGAGTCCGGCCCATTCACCAGACTGAATGAAACTGGCCCAGTAAAACGGATGCTGACGGTCCTTCTGTTTCAGCATCGCCAGCTTGGCTTGCCGCAGCGCGTCGCCGCGACCGAACCCTGCCCGCAGGCCGGCGTAGTAGGCCTCCATCGGCTCACGGGTGATCGCGTCGCTGACCGGCCACAGTGTCATGACCAGGGTTTCCGCGCCGGCGATCACGAACGCCCGCCTGAGCCCGTAGACACCTTCGCCGTTTCGAATTTCGCCGACGCCGGTATCACAGGCGGAGAGCGTCACCAGCTTCGTCCCCCAGAGTTTCAGGCTCGATGCCTCCATCGCCGTCAGGATGCCATCGTCTTCCTGGCCAGCGCTGACGTTTGCGCCGGCCAGCGCCAGACCAGACCGTAGAAGAGGATTCTGGGCGCCGTCCGCCGCAGTCGCGGCACGGGCGCCGCCGGCTGTCACCACGGGCTGCGGCTTTTCCCCGGCGACGTCCTGCATGAAAAATCCGTGCGTCGCAATGTGGAGCAGGAGAGGTCCATCCAGCCATTGCAGGGCGCTCTTCGTGGCGTCGCGTCCGGTCAGAAGCGTCGCCTCGGGGAACAGGCTTTTGATCGCGCGGGCCTCCTGTGCGGTGCCGCCGATTGGCGCGAAATAGATCGCGGCGCTGCGGTCGAGCGCCTGTCGTGTCGCCAGTTTGCGCGCCACCGGCTCGCCGAACAGCGGATCGGCGACGATGACGGCATTACCGCGGGAGAGACGCGGAATCTGCATCCGCAGGAGATCGCGTCCGCTGGTCAGGTAGCTCATCGCATACCGCTCGATCAGGTAGCGGCCATCGTCATCGACGAGCGCTTCGAACGGAACCAGATTCAACGCGCCATCAGGCGAGATCAGCAGCCGGGTGGCTTCACCGAATGACGCACGCAGCGGACGCATCACCTGCTCGTCGAGGGCTCGAGCGCGTGCCTTCACGTCAGTGCTCGCCGGATCACGCAACGCTCTGCGCAGCGCATCGATCGCGTCGTCGAGCGCCCGCATGGTCCCCAGGTCGCGGCCAACCGGCGGGCCGTGCTTGCGAACCACGTACGCCGCGTAGTGGAACGGCCCGTACGCCTCATCGTTGCTTTCCGCCCTCGGATCGAACGGGCGGAAGAGCGCAAACTCCACGAGCACGGCATCGTCAGGAATCGCCGCCTGCACCGATTCGAGCGTGACCGCCTGCATGCGTGCGTGCAGTTCCGCACTGTGCCGGCTCAACGCCGATTCGAGCGCCTCCTTGCGCGCCTCCAGGTCGGCGACGGCTTTCCGTTTCTCGTCGGACGCCGACTGTTCGGGCCGGCTCAGCGCCACGCGCGCCAATTGCCCCGACGTCTGGGTAAGCTGATCGAGCAGCGCCTGATCCGCGGGATCGGCGATGCGCCTGCGAGCCTCAACCAGCGTATCGGCCATCGCGTCGAGGACGCGTCCCTTTCGCTGCAGGAGCACCAGTGCAGCGAGCGCCGCCGCGTCCGGATGTGTCGGCGCCTCGCGGAGGTGCAGCGAAATCGTCCGATCGGTGCGCTCCGAGATGCTGGCCACGAGCGCCATTTTCTGGCGCTCGGATCCGACCGCGAGATTCAGCGAGAGCTGCGTCTCGATGATGGCGTCGGCGCGGCGTTGAAACGCAATCGCCTGGTCGACGGCGCCCCGCGCGGCGTAGGTCCGGGCGATGTTGCCGACCGAGATCAGCGTCCCCCGCATGTAGGCGCCGCCGTTGGCTTCCCAGACGCGCAGCGCGCGGAAGTGCGTCTCCAGCGCTCGATCGTCGTCGCCAGTGGCGTGGTAGATGTTGGCCAGATTGTTGAGAAGCTGTGCGACGTCAGGGTGCTCCGGTCCGAGAATCCGTTCCCTGATGGCCAGGGCGCGTTCGTAGTACGACTCGGCCTCGGCGTAGTGTCTGGAATCGCGTGCGATGATGCCGAGGTTCTGAAAGGTGGTCGACACGTAATAGCTGTCCGCGCCGCGCAAGGTCTCGCCGAGCGCAAGCGATCGCAGGAACAGGCGTTCAGCGCCTGCGTAATCGTGTTTCTGGCGATAGACGTCGCCGAGGTTGTTCAGCAGATCCGAATAGAGAATGCTGTCGGTCTCGCGAGTTCGCTCGGCGATGGCGATGGCACGGAGGTCGATCTCTTCGGCCTTCAGCAGGTCTCCCGCATCGTTTCTGAAATTCGCCAGCGTTAGCAGGCAGCGAACCGTCCACGGATGCTCAGGTCCGAGCGTGCGCTCGACGATGGCGAGCGCGTGTTCGAGCAGCGCTTCCGCCTCGGGATGCTGACCGGTGCGATGGTCCAGGAAGGCCAGACGGGCGTGGACCATCGCCGTCCGCGGGTGTTCGACGCCCAACGTCCGGTTGAAGATCGTCAGCGCCCTGCGGAACAGCCGCTCCGCGCCAGCGTAGTCTCTTGCGTCGAGTCGATTGGCCGCCAGGTCGGCGACCAGTTCTGCGACGTAGACATCGTCCGACCCGCGCGCGGACTCAGCGATCTGCAACGCCCGCTCGAACTGGCGCCGCGATGCTTCGAACGTGCCCGCCTGCTGCAAACGGGCGGCGGTTACGCGCAGCGTTCTCGATTCCTGGATCGCGCGGTCGGCGTCGCTGGCCGGGTGCCGGCCGACCAAACGAATCGCGTACATACCGGGCGCGACGCTGCCGGCGGCGGCATGGATCGTGAGCGTGTAGATCCCGTTCGACTGGGCGACCACTTCAACCGGCTCGTGGCCGCGAATGCTGACTTCGTCCTGGAAGTCGGCGATCGGATCGCCGCCTGCGTCGCGGGCGTGGACGACCACATCAATCCCGAGCTGCTCGACGACAAGAGTGACGCATTCGCCGGCGGTCAGCGCGATCCGGTAGCGATGCTC
Organism: uncultured Acidobacteriota bacterium; assembly: GCA_963711765.1. Taxonomy (GTDB): domain Bacteria; phylum Acidobacteriota; class Vicinamibacteria; order Vicinamibacterales; family CAVVIG01; genus CAVQFC01. Next base: position 913,995 of record CAVQFC010000004.1, read on the forward strand.
CTCACCGCGCGTCAACGCGCGCTCGACGGCCGTCCCTGGCTCGAGCGGCAAGTCGTCAGGCTGGCCGTGCGCGGAGGCGGTGGTGGCGAGCAGGGCGGCGCACAGCGCGGCGATCAGCGGTCTGCCTGGTCTCATCCCGATGTCATGGCGGCCCCGTTGTCCGGCGCTACCGATCGACGATCTGCACCGCATAGCTGCCGACGAATTCAGATTCGCCGTCCGCACGGCCGGTGACCTCAATCGAATAGTGCTGCAGTGTGAGCAGGTCGGCGGGGAGGACGCCGGATACCGTCGCCTGGTCGTCGATCGCGCGCGCGATCAGCTCGCCGCTTCGCCACACCGGCTCGCCGCTGGCCGGGTCCTTCACCACGACCTGATAGCGGGGAAACCGGTTGGACTCCAGGCGAAGATCGAACGCCACGCGGTCGGTGCCGGGCGGCAGCGAGAGCTCGGCGACCGTTCCGACCGATCGCGTTTGCGGCAGCAACACCAGTGCGGCGGTGGTGCGCGCGGGCGGCGGCGTCCGACCACGCGTCTGCGTGGCCAGGGCGGTGTGGACTGGTGCCGATCCACGGTCGCTTGCTGCGGCGGCCGCCCGGCCGTCTTGAAGTAGCGGCTCGACGGCGCGGGGAGGGCGGTCCAGCGCCGCCGTCTGCGTTCGCGCCTGGTCGAGCCCGGTTCGCAGTCGCGCGTCCTGCCACAACGTCGCTCCGCTGATAACCAGAACCAGCGCCGCCGCCGCGACCCACCACGTCCGGGACAGCGGAGCGATCGAACCCGGCGCCGATCGGACCGGTCGCGGCAATGCGGCGGTTCTGAGGCTGCGCGCGAACTCTACCTTCTCGCGCCGCCGCTCCGAGGCGAGAAAGTACGACTCAAAGCGCTCGAGCGTCTCGCCGGTGAGCGCTCCGCTCACATATCCGTCGACGAGATCGTTCTCCGCCACGCGCAGCCTCCACACGGTCTCTTCGTCGGCGATGCTCATTTCATCGAGCCGATCCGCCTCTTCGTCCGGCAGGAGCCGCAGCAGGTAGCGCACCAACTGCTGGTCGTCCAGTTGTGACTTACGCAACACGGACATGTCTCACCATGATTGACCCCTCGTCTCGATAGTGGAAGACCGCCTCAAATCCGTCGTCGCTTCTGGCGGCAGGAGTCGACGCAGGTTTCGAGCGTGTTGCGAATGCGGCAGGCGCGGATGCCGAGCGCGTTCATCGTGATGCCGAGCCGGTTCGCCAGATCCCGGCGCCGTTCGATCTTCTGCCGGCCGGTGTCGCGGTAGTACTCAAGGACCAGCTCGCGCTGGTCGGGTTTCAACTCCTCGAGGCAGCGATCCAGGCCCTCGAGGCGTTCTTCCTGTTCTGACAGATCAGCGTCCGCCGCGCCGACGCGGCGGACGGTCGAGGAGTCTGCGGTCCACGGCTCTTTCAGCGGGACCGTCGTTCGCTGGCGCCGGATGTCCTCGAGCAGGACGAACCGGGCGACGACGTAGCAGTAGCGCGCCGGCGGGGTGGTGGCGATGGCCCCGTCCTTCTCCAGCGTCCGGCCGATCCGGTTGAGCGTGTCGTCCGCGAGCTCGTCAGCCGACTGGCGATTCCGGCGATCGAAGTAAGAGGACAACCGCCGGCGCATTTCGAGATATGTCTCGCCATGCGATTCGGCCCCATCGTCCAGCCACGAAAGCAGCCGGTTCAGGGCGAGTGCGGTCAGTCCCCGATCTTCCTTCAGTGCGTCGGGTGAAAACACGTGAGCCCTGGCTTCTCGTGCGCGCGTACGGGTACCGAATCGGACAACAACTCCGTCCGCAGAAACCACGGCCGATTCCGGGGCGCGGTTCGTTGGCCGAGGCTCGGTCGATTGACCACACGGCGGACAGCTCATGCGGGGCTCATCGATTGGCGTGCCGGTGTCCGGCGGACGAGATACGTGGCATTCCTCAGACCGATAGGACAGCGGCCCGGAAAACCTTTCAGTTTCGCGCCGCCGGCCCCCGATGTGACGCCGTTTCGGTCCGCCGCGCCTACCAGACAGAGAGGAGGCGTTGCTCCGGCCGAAGCGGCACAGCACGCCGCTTCCATTCAGGAGGCGCGACGTGGAAACCGGATTTCGGCTGATGACCCTGCTCGCGGCGTTGCGCCTGGTGGCCGGCGCTGGTATCGATTGTTGCGACTCGCCACGATTCGAGGTCGGCGTGCATCTTCGGATCGACCATTCGATTGCGACGGCGGTGGACGCACGCCTGCTCGAGGAAGAAACGGCGAGTCTCTGGCGCCCGTATGGCGTTGACCTGAGATGGGACGAGACGAGCGCGGCGTACGCCAGGTCCGAGCGATCAGATCTGGAGGTGATCGTCGCACCGGGAATGCCGGGAGACGCATTGCCAGGCGGCACGGAGATCCTTGGCCAGGCCACCGTCGCACTCGAGGGCCTTAGCCGACGACCGATCCGAGTGTCGTTCAACGCGACACGGCGCGTGCTTGCGCTGCAGACGAATCGCCGGCTGGCGATCCACAGCGAACAGGACTGCGAACTGGCACGCGCACTGGGGCGGGTGCTCGCCCACGAGATCGGCCATGTGCTGCTCGCGTTTCCCAATCACGACTCGGTCGGTCTGATGCGTCCGATGTTCCTGCCGAACGAACTTGCGGAGGCTGACCGGGTGCCGTTTCGCCTGACCTGCGGAGCCGTGGGCCGGCTGCGCAGCCGGATTCGCGTGATCGCCGAGCGTCAGCGGTCCACGAGCCTGCGCGACCTGACGGACGCGGCCGCGGTGGAAGCCGTCGAAGGCGGAGATGAGGATGGCGTCGATAGCGCGCCGTGCGTGACTGCGCACACGGTGCGGTAGCGCGTATACTCGTCCCGACCGCGACGATGGTGTACGCCCAGCCGCCCAGAAACTTCACGCACGGGGACATCCTGCGATGGCGCAAGGTCGGAGGCCTGCTGCTCGCCGAGGTCCAGTACTCGGCCGGCCAACGCGTGCACCGGCATGCGCACCCGCACTCGCGATTTGTCCTGGTGCTGGCCGGAACGCTGATCGAGGTTCGCAGCGGAGAAACCCACCGCTACGGACCATCGGCGCTGCTGTTCCGCCGCGGTGAGGAGCCGCATGCCTGGCTGGCGTCGAATGCCGGCGCGACCTGCCTGATCGTGGACATCGACCCCGCCTGGTACGCACGCGCGCAGACGCACGCACCCGTTCTCGAGCAATCGGCGGCGTTCTGCGGCGGCTTCGTCGTCCACCTCGCGCATCGGCTGCACGGCGAGTTCCGCCTGCGAGACGAAGTGTCGCGGCTGGCGATCGAAAGCATCACGCTCGGCGTGCTTGCCGAAGCATCGCGTCGCGTGACCAGGGCCGAGGAACGTCCGGCGCCGGCGTGGCTGCGGCAGGCGCGCGCGTTCGTCGAAGCCCATTTTGCCGAGCCGCTCTCGCTGGCGGCCGTGGCCGGCCAGGTCGGTGTCCATCCCGTCCATCTGGCGCGAACGTTCCGCCGCGTCCACGACCAGACGTTCGCCGGCTACGTCCGGCACCTGCGCGTCGAGTTCGCGCGGCGGGAACTGGCCGCGTCTGAAGCGCCGCTGGGCGACATCGCCGTGGCTGCCGGATTCTGCGATCAGAGTCATTTCTCGCGACTGTTCAAGCAACACACCGGCCTGACGCCAGCGGAATACCGGCTGACCCTCCAGCCGCGCTAAGACGATCCCATCGGGTTGTTCGGGTGCAAGACAGGCGAGTCTCGCGTCGGGCACGCTTGCCCATGGGACTGTTCTCGCGAAAACCGTTTGCCGATCTCCAGGCCGAAGCGGAAGGCGGACTGCTGCGCCGCTCGCTCGGACCGTGGAACCTCACCGCCCTCGGCATCGGCTCGATCATCGGCACCGGCATTTTCGTGCTGACCGGGACCGCGGCGTCGCAGAACGCCGGTCCGTCGCTGGTGCTCTCGATGGTGATCTCCGCCGTCGGTTGCGCGTTCTCGGGGCTCTGTTACGCCGAGTTTGCCGCGATGGTGCCGGTGGCCGGCAGCGCCTACACCTACGCCTACGCCACGATGGGCGAGTTCCTGGCGTGGATCATCGGCTGGGATCTGATCCTCGAGTACGCCCTCAGCGCGTCGACGGTTGCGGTCGGCTGGTCCGGGTATTTCGTGAGCCTTGCGCGCGACGTCGGCATCGTCGTCCCGCCGTCTCTTGCCGGGGCTGCGGGCGGGTTCAACCTGCCGGCGGCGGCGATCGTCCTGGTGGTCGCTGGCCTGCTCGTGATCGGCATCAAGCAATCGGCCGACACCAACACCTGGCTGGTCGGAATCAAGACCACCGTCCTCATCATCTTCGTCGTGGCCGGCGCGGCATTCGTGAAGCGCGCCAACCTGACCCCGTTCATCCCGCCCAATACCGGCGAGTTCGGCCATTTCGGCTGGAGCGGTGTGCTGCGCGGCGCCGGCGTGATGTTCTTTGCCTACATCGGCTTCGACGCGGTCTCGACGGCGGCGCAGGAGGCGAAGAATCCGGCGCGCGACATGCCGATCGGCATCCTCGGCTCGCTGGCGATCTGCACCGTCATCTACATCCTGGTCGCGACCGTTCTGCTCGGCATCGTTCCGTACGGACAGCTGAACGTCTCGGATCCTCTGGCGGTCGGCATCGACGCGACCGGGCTGACGTGGCTCAGCCCGGTGATCAAGGTCGCGGCGTTGTTCGGACTGTTCAGCACGATGCTGGTGCTGCTGCTCGGGCAGACGCGAATCTTTTTCACGATGAGCCGTGACGGTCTGCTGCCGCCGATGTTCGGCGCCGTGCACTCGCGCTTTCGCACGCCGCATCTGAGCACGCTGCTCACCGGTACGATCGTGTCGTTGGTCGCGGGGCTGACGCCGATCGCGGTGCTCGGTCAACTCGTCAGCATCGGCACGTTGCTGGCGTTCGTGCTGGTCAGCATCGGCGTCATCATTCTCCGGCGGACCGCGCCGGATCTGCCGCGTCCGTTTCGAACGCCGTGGGTGCCGTTCGTACCCGTCGCTGGAGCGGTCATCTGTGTCGCGCAGATGGTCGGGCTGCCGCTGGCGACGTGGGAACGCCTCGTCATCTGGCTGGCGATCGGACTCGTCGTCTACTTCAGTTACTCGCGACGCTCGTCACACCTGGCATAGCGTCTCACGACGCGCCACCACGAACGAAGGGTCGCTCCACAGCGATTCGTGACCGTGACATCATGGGGTGATGCTCGGGCTCGACTATCTCCTGGACGCTTGGATCGTCTCGCACCGCGTCGCATTCCTCACCCCGGTGATGCGGGCGCTCAGTGCCTTCGGAACCGGCGGGCTCGGTTGGCTGGCCATCGCGGCGGTGCTGATGACCGTCCGACGGCTCCCGCTCGCCGACCTCGCACGCCTGATCCTCGCGATCGTCTGCACGAGCCTGGTGATCAACTGGGTGATCAAGCCGGCGGTCGCGCGTCCGCGTCCGTTCGAACGGACGCCGGCCCTTCACGTCATCGGTCCGCGACCCAACGATCCCTCGTTTCCGTCGGGTCACTCAGGCAATGCCGCGGCCGCTGCGATGGTGTTGTCGATCGTACTGCCGTCGGAGCGCGTGGTGTGGTGGTTCCTGGCCGGCGGAATCGGCTATTCCCGCGTCTATCTGGGCGATCACTTTCCGCTGGATGTGCTGGCTGGAGGCGCAATCGGCGCCCTCATCGGCTGGGTTGTCGCGCGCATTTCCGGACCCTCGCATCGCACCGCCTGAACGCGTCCGCAGGCGTATTTCACGAAAGCGCTTTGCGGTTCGAGTTGGCAGTGCTTCAGTACCGCTGAAGACGCCGTACTCCTGAAAACGATCTAGCGACGCTCGAGCATCCGGCGCTCGATCGGATATTCGCCCAGCTTCGTCCAGCTCGCGGAGCCGGAGCGCGCGAAGAGATCGACCTTGGCGTCCACGAACTGCGAATTGCGCAGCAGCGAGTCCGTCGGATCGGTCCCCGTGTACCCAAGCGGTGCATCGATGGCGACGATGTCGGTTGACGCGCCCGGCGCGAGCCGGCCCGATCCGGACAACGCCCGGAAACCGTTGCCCCATTCCTCGGTCCGGTTCACCCGGTGGAACACCGCGTTGACCTGCAGCGGCGGCAACGTCTGGCCCGAGACGTTTTTCAGGGTGAATGACAACTGCGGCACGACCTTGTTCGCGCCGTTCACCGCGCCGCTGTCCCGCCAGCCGGTCGAGAGGTTCTCGACCGCCACGCTGGCGGCAAGGTTCAGCGGCGGGCCCCCGCACGCGCTGGCGACGCACAGGATGCCGACGAGTAGCGTTGGCCGCATCATCACTACGAACTGACACCAAATTGTCGGAAAGGTTCCCGCGGCGGTCGCGGCAAATGAGCTGAGGTAACATCCCGCCATGAAATCATCGATTCTTGCGGTCCTCATCGTCGGAGCCCTCGTCCCGACAACTGCGAATGCCGAGACGTTTCAGTTCATCCCGACCGTCTTTTACAACACTTACTCGTTTGCACATCCGCCGGCGCTTCACATCAAGCCGGGCGATCGGGTCGTGACCAAGACGATCGATGCCGGCGGTGTGGACTGGAACGGAAAGCAGGTCGCGAACGGCGGCAATCCCGAAACCGGACCGTTCTTCATCGACGGCGCCGAACCCGGCGACGTCCTGGTCGTGAGTCTCGAAACGCTCGAAACGAATCGGGCGTCGGCAAACTCTGGCAGCCTGCTGGCGCCATATGCCGCGGATCCGGGAGCGATCGCGACGCGCGTCGATCGCGAACCGAAGCGCGTGACCTGGACGATCGACAAGGCGCGCGGCGTGGCCAGACTCGATCAGACGGACCTACAGCCCGGAGGGATCGAGTTGCCGCTCAAGCCGATGCTCGGCTGCATCGCCGTGGCACCGGCGCGCAAAGAGGCGATCGCGACCGGCGTCCCCGGAGCGTTCGGCGGCAACATGGACTACGCGTCCATGGGCGCCGGCATGAAGCTGATGCTGCCGGTGAACGAGCCCGGCGCTCTGCTCTTTCTCGGCGACGGTCACGCGCGAATGGGCGAGGGCGAAGTGGTCGGCACCGGCCTCGAGACGTCGATGGACGTCACCTTCAGCGTCCAGCTGTTGAAGAAGAAGGCAATCGGCTGGCCGCGCCTCGAGTCGGACACCCACATCATGGTGCTCGGCAGCGCCCGGCCGCTGCTGGAGGCGTTTCAGCATGCCACGACCGAACTGCAGAAATGGTTGATGGCCGATTACGCAATGACGGAGCGAGGCGCCCAGACGCTGCTGGGCCAGGCGGCAGAGTACGAGATCGCCAACGTCGTCGATCCGAACTTCACGGTGGTGGCGAAGATCCGGAAACAAAATATCCCGGTCGCGCGGTGATGTCGCCGCGGCCGTTCTTCAGCTTCACTCTCAACTCGTGCCACCCGGCCGCGGTCACGCCGGTGGGTGTGTAGCTGAGCAGGTAGCGGGCGCGCATCTCTTCGAGCGCCCCTGTGAACAACTCGCGCAATTGTTTGTCGGACGTCGCGGACCAGGTGCGTCCGCCGGACACTTCCGCAAGTCGATCGAGAAATGCGTTGGAGTCCACCCGCACGGCATGAACGACCACGCCGACGCGTCGCGCGGAATCGAGTACGGCATTTTCGGTTAGCCAGCTTGCGGTGTCGACGCCGTCGGTGAAGACCAGCAGAAGCGGTCGGGTGTTGTCGCGCGGCTGGAGTTGCAGCGCCAAGTGCACCGCATCTCGAAGCGACGTCGCGCCGCCGGGTTTCATCGCGGCGAGCGCATCGCGAACCGCCTGCAGATTGTCGGTCATCGACACCCGGAGATCGACCAGATGCGAAAACGTCATCAGGGCCGTTCGATCGCCCGGTCTGAGCGCACCGGTCAGGCCTTCGCCGGCCAGCACGAGATGCCGCAGGCGTTCACCGGCGACGCTCTGGCTGGTGTCCAGCACCAGAGTCACGCTGAGCGGCAGCTGCTCGAGCGTCACGCTTTGCAGCTGCTGAGTCACGCCGTTGTCGGTGAGTGCGAAATCTCGTGCGGTCAACCCGGTAACTGGCTGCCCGCCGCGCATCACTGACACATCCAGCTGTACGACCTCGACGCCGGCACGAAACGTCGACTGCGGCGCAGATAGCACCTGAACCGCGACCAGAGCCGCGGCGGCGATTCGAATCATGGCCGCTGTGCCTCAGTGCGCAGCCAGGCCAGCGCGGTGCCATCGAAGCCGCCGATCCGCAGGTTCCACCATGGATCCTCGGTGTGCTCGGGCTGTCGGGCGAATTCTTCCACGATCTCGCGCGCGCGCTGGTTGTGGCCACGCTGCACTTCGATGCGGCTCAAGGCGACACACGCCGTCTGCGCTCCAATCAGCGTCCTCGCTGCCTCGTACTCGGTCGCGGCGGCATCGAGATCCTTCCGGCTCTCGGCGTCCGCGCCCAGAAGCAGATGCGCGAGGTATCGCACGCCGTTGTCGGAGGCATTCGCCAGAGCCAGCTCGAGCTCGCGGGCAGCCCGCTGATCGGCGAGTTGCTGGAGGGTCCAGCCGCGATGGAGGTAGGCGACCGCATTGGCCTTGTCGAGGTTGATGGCGCGCTCGAAATGTCCGGACGCCGCCGTGAGCATCTGCTCGAATTTCCGCGCGGCCCCGCCCGATGGACCGTCGCGGGCGATTCGCGGGTCGCCTTCCATTTGCTGCCTGACGATCATTTCCGCCACGATTCCTTTGGCGACGAACAGTTCCGACGATCGCGGAAACCGGTAGAGGCCATTGTCCACGTAGGCCCGCGCCCGATCCAGCGAGCCTTCCGCAACGTAGATGCTGCTGGCGAAGGTGTACCAAAAACTGCCAAATGTTTTCGCGCTGTCGTCGGGGTTCCGGGAGAGCAGACGATCGAGAATGCGGTTGGCGGTACGCAGCTGCGCGTCCGCGCGCGACTTCTCGCCGATCATGGCCATCGCGCCGGCCAGATCCGTGTGCAGCATGGTCGCCGCCCGAAGCCGCTGCGGCATGAGCACCGCAATGGCCTGGTCGACACTGCCGGAGCGGCCGTCCACCCATTGCGCAAGTTCCACCACGGCGCCCTTGGTATCGCCGCGGGCGTAGTGCTCGACGATCGAGGCGTATGGCGTGAGCGATTGCGCCGAGAGCGCAAGCGGTCGAGCGAGCAGTCCGATGATGGTTGGAAGGAGCAGAAGCCGTGCGAATCGCAACGGATTATGGCTCACGGCGCCCCTAGACCGGCGCGGCCCCGTTCGACACCGTCGGCAGCTTCGCCGTCTCCCAGGCGGTAATGCCACCGGCAATCTCGCTGACGTTCGTGAATCCCATCCGCTGAAGCAGGCTCGCCGCCATCGACGATCGGTAGCCGCCCGCGCAATAGACCAGCAGCGGTCGATCTCGGGGCAACTCGGTGGCGCGCTCGGCGAGCTGGCTCAGGGGGACGCCGACACTCCCGGCGATCGTTCTCTGGGCGCGCTCGCCCGGCGCACGCACGTCAACGGCGAGCGACGTGCCGTCGCCGAGGCGTTCGGCCGCCAGGGGAGCGCTGACGCGTTCGGTCGTCGCGGTGAGCTCTGGACGGCCGTCCAGACTCCGCAATCCGTCTTCCAGGTAGCCGACGATGTGATCGAAGCCGATGCGGCCAAGACGGATCGCCGCCTCGTTCTGGCGGCCCGGGTCGGCGATGATCACGATCGGCCGCGCATGATCGAGCAGCGTGCCGGCCCAGGTGGCGTACTGACCACCCAGTCCGATGTTCAGGCTGCCGGCCAGATGCGCGGCGGCGAATTCGACTGAATCCCGCGTGTCGAGGATCTGCCCGCCGGTGCGCTGCAGCGCCAGCACGAGATCCAACGTCATCGGATTCAATTCGCGTGCGAGCGCCTGGTCGAGCGTCGGCCGCTCCTTGCTGTTCAGGACCGCGTCGTAGGTGAAGTACGACGGCGCCTCCGGCTGATCGGCGGTCACCAGCTCGATGAACGCGCCCTTGGTCATCGGCTGCAGCGCATAGTTCAGCCGACGCTGCTCGCCGATGGTCGAGACGGTTTCCTTGCTGATCGCCTTCCCGCACAACGATCCGGCCCCATGGGCGGGATAGACCAGACTGCTGTCGGGCAGTGTCAGCAACTTGTCGCGCAGCGAGTCGTACAGCAGTCCGCCGAGATCGGTGGCCGACCAGCCAAGCGACGCGCGGAGATCCGGACGCCCGACGTCGCCGACAAACAGGGTGTCGCCGGTCAGCACGGCATGTGGCGTGACCTCGCTTTCGTCGAGGTCGTAGACCGCGAGCGACACCGACTCCGGTGTATGTCCGGGTGTTTCCAGTGCCTGCAGACGAACCCGCCCGAACTCGACGCGGTCGCCATCGTGGAGCGGCGTGAAGGCGTACTCGGCCTGTGCGCGCGCGCCAAGGTAGATGGTGGCGCCGACCCGATCGCGCAACTCCAGGTGTCCGGCGATGAAATCCGCATGCAGGTGAGTGAGGAACACCCGCGTGATGCGCAGGTGATGCTGTTCGGCGAACGCCAGGTACTGATCGATGTCGCGCTGCGGATCGATCACTGCCGCGGCGCCCGACGATTCGTCGCCGACGACATACGACGCGTGCGCCAGGCAATTCAGATAAAACTGGTGAAGGATCATGCGCTAGGATGCAGCCTTATGGCCAAGTATACACGCGCGGAATTTCTCGGATTCAGTGCCGCGCTCGCCGGCGCGTTCAGGTTCGGCCGCCTCCCCGTCTCCGCACAGGCGTCGCAGCCCTCGTCGATCGCGACCGCCGAACCGGATCTGATCGTCGTCAACGCGCGTGTGCTCACCAGTGACACCGCAATGCCGCGCGCCGAAGCCTTCGTGGTCAAGAACGGCCGGTTTGTCGCGGTCGGTTCGTCCAGTGACGTTCGCAATCTGGCCACGTCACGTACGACGGTGATCGACGCGCAGCGCATGACCGTGACGCCCGGGTTCATCGATGCGCACAGCCATCCGAGCGGCGTGGACGAACTCTACGGCGTCAACACCAACCTTCGGACGGTCCGCGAGATTCAGGCCGCCATCCGCAGGAAGGCCGAGACCAGCGCGCCCGAGCTGTGGATTACCGGCTTCATGTTCGACGACACCAAGCTCGATCGGCCGCTGACCCGGAAGGATCTCGACGAGGCCACGACCGATCACCCGGTGTCGGTCGCTCACCGCGGCGGTCACACCACGTTCTACAACAGCAAGGCATTCGAGCTTGCCGGCATCACCGCCGCCACTCCGGATCCCCCGGACGGCCGCTTCTTTCGAGAGAACGGCGAGCTCAATGGCCGCGTCGCCGAGAATGCCCGCGACGTCTTCGACAAGGTCGGCAAATACGAAGTGTTCACGCCCGAGCAGACCCGCGACCGCGCCCGCAAAGGCATGGCGCACATGTCGAAGCTGTTCAACGCCGCCGGCCTCACGTCGGTCCACAACGCCGGCACCGGCGCGGAGCAGGTTCAGGCATATGAGGATTGCCGGGCCAACGGCGAGCTGACCCACCGCGCCTACATGATGGTGATCGAGCCGAAGGTGCTGGCCGGCTTGAAAGCCGCAAACGTCCGCACCGGTTTCGGTGACGAGTGGATCCGCATCGGCGGCGCCAAGTTCGTCGCGGATGGATCGGCGAGCGAGCGCACGATGCGGATGAGCACGCCTTATGTCGGCACCAACGACTACGGCATCCTGACCCTCACACCCGAGCAGCTGCAGGAGGCTGTTGACGATGCACACGTGCACGGATTCCAGGTGGGGGTCCACGCCAACGGCGACGTCACCATCGACATGGTGCTGACCGCGTACGAGAAGGTGCTCGCGAAGTGGCCCGACCCGAATCGCCGCCATCGCATCGAGCACTGCACGCTGGTGAATCCGGACCTGATCAGGCGCATCCACGCGAACGGTGTGATTCCCACGCCGTTCTGGACCTACGTCTACTATCACGGCGAGAAATGGACGCAGTACGGCGATGCCAAGGTTGCGTGGATGTTCGCGCACCGCTCGTTCCTCGACGCCGGCATCCGCGTCCCGGGCGCTTCCGACTACACACCTGGTCCGTTCGAACCGCTGATGGCGATCCAGAGCATGGTCACGCGCAAGGACTACAAAGGACGCTCCTGGGGGCCCAATCAGAGAGTAACGGTCGACGAAGCGCTGACCATCGGCACCATCAACGGCGCCTACGCCTCGTCGGAAGAGGATCTGAAGGGTTCGATTACCGCCGGGAAGCTGGCGGATTTCGTCATGCTCGAAAAGGATCCGCACGATGTCGAACCCGATCAGATCATGAACATCAAGGTGAACCGGACCGTGATCGGCGGCCGGACCGTCTACGGCGGCTGACTACTGCTTCAGAATCCAGCTCGCGACGGTGTCGAGCGCGATCGGCGCGATAGTCTCTTCGATCTCTTCGTATTCGCCCGGAAGTCCTGTTGTCGCCGTCTGGAAGAGATGATTGAGGCCGGGCAGTTCCACGATGGTGACGTGCATGTTGCCTGACGATTCGAGCGCCTTTTTGATCGCCGCCAGGTTCTGTGCCGCCGGGACCTGCAGATCACGCTCGCCGTTCATGGCCAGCACCGGACAGGTGACCTCTTTCAGCGCGATCGCCGGGTCGTAGCTGATGAAGTAGCGGTACCACGGGCTGGTGAGCGCCCGAATCTGTTCCGGAATCGACGCCGCCGGCGTCACGCCGTCCAGCGCGGCCTGCAGTTTGGCGTTGCGCACGCCGGGATCCTTCTCGTCCTTCACGATCCGCAGGACTTCGCGCTCGCGTCCGGAGTTGATGTCGATCTGATCCGCGCTCATGCCGATCGCCTTCATCATCAGCGCGCCCTGCTCGACGATGATCTCGTCTCCGGGTATGCCGGAGCCGGCCATCAGCACGATGAATGCGATGTCATGATCCCGTCCGGCGACCAGCGGCGCGATCAGCCCACCCTCGCTGTGGCCGACCAACCCGAGGCGCTTGAGATTCACCTCTGCGCCTGGAGCGCAGATAGCGGACGCTGGCTGCTGTGTCGGTCGCGAAATCGGCGGTGTTTGCCGTCGCGAAATTGCCGCCTGACTGTCCGACACCGCGGTCGTCGGCGCGCAGCACGACGATGCCGTGGCGGGTGAGGTAGTCGGCCAGCACCAGAAACGGCCGATGACCCTTGATGCTCTCGTCTCGATCCTGCGCGCCGGATCCGGTGATGAGCACAACCGCGGGGAAAGGTCCGGGGCCGGGCGGAATCGTCAGTGTCGCTGCCAGGGTGATGCCAGCGGTCGCGTTCTCATACGAGACGTTTTCCTCGCGGTACGGATACGGCTTCAGCGGATTCTGAGGCCGCTTCGGGTCGCGCACCGAGGTATTCCGTTCCCGGGTCAACACCAGCGGCGTGCTCTTGCCGCCTTGCGACCAGTTGCCGTCGAGGGTGGTGCGCCCGGCGTCGAGCTTGCCTTCGAATTCGGCGCGGATCTGTTTCGACTCGAGCGTCACGTTCGCGCCCTGCCGGACGATCGTGGCCGCGAGGCCTCGGACATCCTGGTCGGGACTGTCGACGCTCGATACCAGACCGTACGGCGTGTTGGTGACGTGGATCAGCAGCCGGAGCGAGACGGTCCCGGTCTGGAGTGTCCCGCTCCACGTTCCGTCGAGATCGGAGGGGACGATGTCCACGTGCGCGGTCCGCTTCAACCGGAGCGGCATCTCGACGCCTTGGAGCCACGAGCCGTCGATGGTGGTCCGATCGGCGCTCAAGGTGCCGCGATAGGTTCCGCGGACCGCGGCGACGGCAAACGTCACGGCGGTGCCGGCCACTGCGATCGACGACACCGGAATGCCGAGCGCCGACTGGTCGATGCTGTCGATGGTCACAATCGGCTCGCCGTTGTCAGTCGGGGTGACGTGAAGGACGAACCGCAGATCCCGAGCCGGCGTCTTCAGGGTGCCTTCCCAGTCGCCGGCGAGGAGCGTCGCTTGAGCGTGCGCGCGGACGGACCCGAAGAAGACGAGGGCCAGGACCAACGCCAGCACAGTCCTAACGCGCACGACGCGGCGCCTCCGCGGTGATCGCGGCGTCAAAACGGGCGCCCCAGTCCTTGAATGTGGGTGTCGGGCCCTTCCACCGCAGATCGTCCACCGAATCGAACAACGGAATGTCGGTGCGGAGGGTCGCCAGGGTTCTGAAGAGCAGCGCGCGGTCACGTTCCCGCATCAGCGTCTCCGCCAGCTTGGCCGGGCTCGACGCATTGACGTGCCATTCGCGCCAGTCCGCGGGAATGGATTCGAGGTGACCGAAACGCGCGAGCACGGCCGCCGACGATTTCGCTCCCCACCCTGGCAGGCCGGGGTAGCCGTCGGCAGCGTCGCCGACGAGCGCCAGGTAGTCAGGAATCGATTCCGGCGGCACGCCGAACTTTGCGACGACATCCGATTCGCTCCGGATGGTCCGGGTGCGGCGATCCAACTGCACCACGCGTGTGCCTTGGACGCATTGCGACAGATCCTTGTCCGGCGTGCAGATGACCACGCGAGTGACCCGTTCGTCGCGGGCCGCTGCTGCCGCGGCCGCCGCCAGGGCATCGTCGGCTTCATATTCGATCATCGGCCAGACCACGACGCCCATCGCGGCAAGCGCGTCTTCGAGCAGCTGAAACTGCGAGAACAGATCGGGGTCGATCCCCGCGCCGGTCTTGTAGCCGCTCCACAAGCGGTTGCGGAACGATTCGATGACGTGATCGGTGGCGACTCCCACGTGGGTCGCGCCGCTGTTGACCATGCCGAGAATCGAACCGAGGACGCCGCGGACGGCGCCGACCTCTCGCCCGTCGGCCTCGCGCGCCGAGGGCACGGCAAAGAAATGGCGGAACAACTCGTAGGTGCCGTCGATGAGATGGACCTCCACGCCGCCGATGTTACTACTGGCGGGCGGTCAGGATGAGGATGTGCGCGGCGCTGGCCGGTGACTGCACGACGTCGATGCCGTCCGACATCAACGCCTCGCCTGTGGCGCTGCCGAGCGCGCCGCTGTCGACGGACGTGACGTCGTAGGTGGTCTCCGGCGACAGGCCGAGCGGCTTCACATTGAATGTGGACACGCCCGCGTCGGACTGGAACGCACTGACCACGACCTGATTGCTGGCTGAGGTGCTTTCCTGCAGCACGTCCCACGCCGGGCCGTTTTCGGCCTGCGCCTGTTTGGTCAGCAGCCCTGCCGACGCAGTGCTGACCGACGAGCGCATCAGTTTGTAGACGCTGATCTCGGTGGCCATGCCGGCCGTATCGGTATCCGACAAGTCGTCGCTTCTGAAACAGAGGCCGAGTGCACCGGCCATCCGACTGCGGAAGTACAGCGACAAGTCAGGAGCGTCGTGCAACGGTTCTGTATCGTGATCGGTGACGAAGGAGAGCAGGTACGCGGGCGGGAACAACGCGCCGAGCCCCTGCAGATTGTGACGCACATGGACCGAAGGCGCGGTGCGATCGTCCATCCAGGCGCTGTCCGTATAGCGCAGCGCGCCGAGGTCGAGCCGATTGCCGCCGCCGGAGACGTTTTCGATCAGCAGATCGGGATACCGATCGCGCAGGTCCGACATCATCGTGTAGAGACCGTTGACGTGGGCGAAGTTGCCGTCGGTCGCGCCATGTCCATGACCGCTGCGATCGCAGTTGATGAACATGTTGTTGTCCCATTTCAGGTAGTCGGGCTGAACATCGTCCAGCAGTCCGGTGAGACGGTCCATCAGCCATTGGCGGGCCGCCGCGCTGGCCAGGCAGATCTGGCCGGCGTGGTCCGATCCGTAGCTGCCGCCGGTGGTCGCCAGCCATTGCTCGTCGACGCCGCCAGCGCCAACCAGGGACAGATTCGTCCGCTCCGGCTCGACCCACAGCCCGAACTTCATCCCCAGGCTGTGCGCGTAGTCGGTGAGCGGCTTGAGGCCGTTCGGGAACCGCGCCGGATCGGGATCCCAGGATCCGAGTCCCGAGTCGAAGTCGAACGGCCCGTCGACGCCGGTTCCCGCGTACCACCCGGCATCGACGACGAACAACTCGACGCCGAGCGCGGCCGCGTGGTCCATTTCGTTCTTCATCGACGGCTCGTCGATGTCGGTGCCGTAGGCGAACCAGGTGTTGTAGGTGACCAGCGGTGTCAGCGGGCGACCGGAGCGGATGCCGGCGAGCACGTAGGACCGCAAGGCCGCGGAGGCTTCCGCCAGGCCGCCGGCGGCGACGCCGAACACGGCATGCGGGCCGTCAATCGCCTGCGTCGGCGTGGTCGTCATCGGGGCAAGCCCGAATGACAGCGTCAGGCCCGTGCGTGTCCGATCGAACGCGAGTGACCAGGCGCCGGACCACATCAGCGCGGCGTAGAACTCGTCCTGCACGCCATCGACCGCGAACCACGGCACTGTCTGCTCGGACGATCGAAACGTCGCGCCGACCGCGAAGTGCTGGCCGACCGTCAGCTTTTTCTGCTCGAGTGTGAACGCCGAGTCGTTCACGACATCGGCATTGTCGCCCTGAAGGCCGGTGAGCCACCGGATCGAGCCGGGCGGCACGGTGAATTGCATCGCATTCAGATCGGCGACCGTGGGGGCAGCGCCCATTGCCTCGTAGGTATTCCACGTTTCGAACGACGGCGACCCCGACGCGAGGGCATAGTGCCGCGTCATGCGCAGGCCCGCGGATGGCAGGGTGAACGTCGCGTTCAGTTGAAGCTTGGTGTCGCCCGATGCGACCGTCACGCCTTGATACGCGAAGCCCGCCTGACGGCTGCCGAAGGCCAGAATCTGATTTCCCACGCGCACCTGCGTGTCCGAGGCCGGCGCGGTCGTCCAGGCGTGACCCGACGGCGACGTCAAGCTCAGCACGGAAAAGTCCCTTGAACCGTCGAGGGCGAGTTTGAGCGTCGCCCCGGCGGCCGTCAGCGTCCAGGTGCCAGTGCCGGTGTCGTGGGTGATTGAGGCGTCGCCTGCCTGGGCGACGATGTCGCCGTCGGCAGCGGATGCGACGGGCGCGTCGGCCAGAAGTACCAGCCCCGCGATCAGCGGGAGCAGGGTTGCGATTCGTCGTGCAGTGGGTCGAAACATTCGGGAGACCAATCCTTGCACTGCATGGGTTGGACCAGCAGTTATGTCAAAGGTTTAACGTCACTTGTCTAGACGGCCGGGGCGCCGCGATTCGCAAATGGGTCGATTTGGTACCATCGAGTGCGAAACTGTCAGGCGAGAGCGGGAGGGGTCACAGATTCTTCACAACCGGCACCAGGCGGACACCGTCGAACAGAGGACACTGTCGGCCTCGTTTCAGTACGCCAGGCACTCCACGCCTCTGCGCGGATCTGCGAGGATTCTCTAAGGCATCTGTTAGCATCTGCTATGCGCGCCTCGCAATTGATCCCGGTCATCACGCTTCTTGGCGCCGGCTCGTGGCTGACCACCGCCGCCCTGGCTCAGCGTCCACGCTTCGACGTGCTCATCACCAATGGGCGGATCGTGGACGGCACCGGAGCGCCCTGGTTTCGCGGCGATGTCGGGATCGAAGGCGACCGCATCACGGCGGTTGGCGCGCTGGCCGGCGCGACCGCGACGACCGTCGTCGATGCCGCCGGTCTGGTGGTGGCGCCCGGGTTCATCGATCTGCTGGGTCAGTCCGAGTTCAACGTGCTCGTGGACGCGAGGGCCGCGAGCAAAATCCGTCAGGGCGTGACCACCGAAATCACGGGCGAGGGATCGTCGATCGCGCCGGTGAACGATCGGATGATTCAGGAAGGCGCCGCCAACGCCGCGCACTACGGCGTCGCGCAGGACTGGCGGACGCTGGGCGACTATTTCCACCGGCTGGAGCAGCAATCGCATCCGGCGATCAACGTCGGCACGTTCGTGGGCGCCGGAACGCTTCGCAACTACGTGATCGGCAAGGACGATCGTCCGGCGACCTCCGCCGAACTCGAGCGCATGAAACAGCTCGTCGCGCGAGGCGATGGAGCAGGGAGCGCTCGGCGTCAGCACGTCGCTGCAGTACGTGCCGGACCGGTTCGCGTCGACCGACGAGATCGTCGAGCTGGCGAAGGTGGCGGCCAGGTACGGCGGTGTCTACTTCACCCATCAGCGGTCGGAAGGCGCACGCATATTCGAGTCGCTCGACGAAGTCTTTGCCATCGCTGAACGCGCGAGCATCCCGGCCGAGATCTGGCATTTGAAGACAGCGTACAAAGCGAACTTCGGCAAGATGCCCGAGGTGCTGCGCCGCATCGAAGCCGCACGCGCGCGCGGTCTGGATATCACCGCGGATCAGTATCCGTATACGCGCGCCTCGAACGGGCTCGACTCGTGTCTCCCGCTGTGGGTGCGTGAGGGCGGCATCGACAAGACCATCAGCCGCCTGCGCGATCCGGCGACCCGCGAGCGCGTCAAGCGCGAGATGAACGACCCGAACGCCACCACCTGGGAGAATCAGTGGTACGGCTCGAACGGCGGCGACGGCGTGATGCTGTCGTCGGTGCTCAACGACGACCTGCGCAAATACGAAGGGATGACGCTGACGGCGATCGGCAAGGCCATGGGCAAGGATCCGCGCGATGCGGTGATGGATCTCGTCATCGCCGATCGCGGCGAGAGCTCGGTCATCACGTCGATCATGGACGAGAACGACGTGCGCGCCGCGCTGAAGAATCCGCTGGTCGGCGTCGGCACCGATTCCGGCGCACGCGCCGAGGACGGCAAGCTGGCCGGGTCGAAGTCGCATCCGCGCGGCTGGGGATCGTTTCCACGCATCCTCGGTCAGTACGTGCGCGACGAGCAGCTGCTGCCGCTCGAAGAGGCCGTCCGCAAGATGACGTCCAAGGCCGCGATTCGCGTGCACATCAACGACCGCGGCATTCTGCGGCCGGGCATGATGGCCGACATCACGATTTTCGATCCGCTGCGCGTGCGCGACGCGGCCACGTTCAACGAGCCCAATCACTACGCCGTCGGCATCCAGCACGTCTTCGTCAACGGCCGCCGCGTCGTGGCGAACGGCGCGATCACCGACGAACGCCCCGGACGTCCGCTGCGGGGGCCGGGCAGTCGTCAGTCTTCAGTCGCCGGTCTTCGGTCACCAGTCAACAGTCGGCAGGCCGCAGTCGCCGGTCGCCTGTCCGTCGTCGCCAGTCGCCCGCCTGCCGTCGCCGGCCAGTCGTTGGCGGCGAGCCCCCAGCTCGCAGCCGCCAGCCCCACGTACTGATGCCGGCGTGGCTCGTCGAGCTGTTCGCGCAGTACGGTTACGCGGTCGTGTTCGCCGGCGTGTTCCTGGAGAACACCGGACTGCCGGTTCCCGGAGAAACCGTGCTGCTGGCCGGCGCGGCGCTGGCGCATGCCGGCCATCTGTCGCTTGGCTGGGTCATCGTCGTCGCCATCGCCGGGGCGACGCTCGGCGACAACCTGGGCTTTCTGATCGGCCGCAAAGGCGGCCGGCGGATCGCCGAGCGTTACGGGGCACGGTTCGGTCTCACCGCGGCGCGCCTCCACGAGTTCGATCGCTTCTTCGACCGCCACGGCGCCAAGACGGTCTTCGTCGCCCGCTTCATCACCGGCCTGCGCGTCGTCTGCGCGGTGCTGGCCGGCGGGAGCGGGATGTCCTGGCCGACCTTCAGCTTCTTCAACGCAACCGGCGCGGTAGTGTGGGCATGCGCGATCGCGTTCGCGGGCTACTCGCTGGCCTACAGCTGGGATACGCTCGAACGTATTATCGGAAGCGCCGGGCTGGCCGGGTTGGCGGTCGTCCTGGTGCTCGTCATCATCGGCGCGCTGCGAGCGCGCCGGAAGCGGACGTCATGAACACACTGGCGACAGGTCTGTCCTATTTCGATCTCGAGTATCTCGGCACGCCGCGCATCATCGCGACCGGTATCGTGCACGGCGCCGCCGGCGTGTCGATCATCGACCCGGGACCCGTCGACCACGTTGCCGGCGCTCCGCGCCGGCCTGGCGCGTTCGGGCATGTCGCTCGCGCGATGTGCGCAGCATCCTGCTGACTCACATCCACCTCGATCACGCCGGCGCCACCGGCGTGATCCTCCGCGAGCATCCATCGATCCGCGTCTACGTGCACACGAACGGCGCCGCGCACCTGGTCGATCCGAGCAAGCTGCTGGCAAGCGCCACGCGCTTGTGGGGCGCCGATATGGATCGGCTGTGGGGCGAGGTCGCGCCGGTGCCGACGGCAGCGTTGAGCGTTCTTGCGGGCGGCGAGCGGATCTCGGCGGGCGGTCGCGACCTCGAGGTTGCCTACACGCCGGGACACGCCTCGCATCACGTCAGCTACTTCAGCGCCGACGCCGGCATGGCCTTCGTCGGCGATACGGCCGGCGTCCGGCTGTTTGCCGGGCGGCTTCAACATGCCGCCGACGCCGCCGCCCGACATCGATCTCGACGCGTGGCGCGAGAGCCTCGCCACGATCGCGGCCTGGCAGCCGTCAACCGTCTTCCTGACGCACTTCGGACCGTTTGCGCCGGTCGGCGCGCACCTCACCGAGGTGGCCGATCACCTCGCGTTGACGAGCGGGCTGGTGAAGGCATCGCTGGCGCGGCGGGAGGCGATGAATCGCGGGAGGCGTGGTTTACCGACCAGATCCGGCGTCGAGCTTGCGCGACGGATGAGCGACCGCCGACGCGCTCGCCTACGAGGTGGCCGGTCGCTTCGATCTGAGCTGGCGCGGTCTCGCCCGGTACTGGCGCAAGAAGACGCAGGCGTAGACGCCTGCGTACGGCTCGCGCGATGCTCAGGCCGTGGCGCGGGTGCGCTCGGTCTCGGTCATCCGGCGCGGATCGACCATCAGCCGGAGCGCCAGCCCCTGCGGCGTTGGTCGACGTCGGCGGCGTCACGCGGTAGACGGCCGAGAGAATGCGCCCCTGCTTGCAGCGTCTCGGGCAGCGCGCCGCCGTCCCGAGCGTCGCGTTCGATTTGCAGCTGCACCAGCCGGAACAGTGGAATCGACAACGGCGTCGTCGACTCGACATAGACGCCGATCTCGCTGACGTTCCGGGTGACGACGGTCGCGAAGCGCGTCGCTCCGCGCTGGTCTTTCCAGGTGAGTCGAGCAGGCACACTGACTGGGCGGCGCTCGGACGTCCGGGTGTTGGCGTCGGAGTGCTTCGGCGGTTTGTCGGTCCAGATGTGCTTCACGGGATCCCCCAGACTGTTAGAACGTGCTGCTGGGTATGTATCAAGTTCCGCGCCGCGTGCAGTCGTATGCAGGCAATTTCTGCAATATGCTAATAAGCTAGCTGATTCAAAGCAACTTGCTAAATCATCTGTGAAAGTAGAATTATCGTGAAAATTTAGGATACTTGGTATCCATCACTGGCTTGATAACGACTACTAAGTATGCAGGCTAGTGGACGCCGCCATCCGTTCCGGCGTCCAGACCGAGGCGGCGCAGCTTCAGATAGAGGCCGCGCCTGGTCAGACCCAGGCCTCGCGCCGTCTCGGAGATGTTGCCGCTGGTGCGGTCGAGGGCGGCCTGAATCATCTCGCGTTCGACCTCTTCGACGGCCCGCGCCAGGTTCTCGTTCGATCGAGACTGGCGCACCGCAGTGCCGCCGGCGAGAGACGAAGGCAGGCGCGGGGTGGTGATTTCCGGCGACAGGTGCGACGGTTCGATCGTGCCGCCCGGGGCGCTGAGCGCGACCGCGCGCTGGATCTCGTTCTTCAACTGGCGCACGTTGCCCGGCCACCAGTACTGCGCGAACACATCGAGCGTGTCGGAACTCAGATGAGTGTCGGGCTTGCCGAGCCGTTCCAGCGCTTCGCGCAGAAAATAGGTGCTGAGGTGCGGAATCTCCTCGCGCCGTTCGCGCAGCGGCGGCACGTGGATGCGGATGACGGCCAGCCGGTAGTACAGATCCTCGCGGAACTTGCCTTCGGCGACGCGCTGCTCGAGGTCGGCGTTGGTGGCCGCGAGCGACGCGCACGTCCACTCGCTGGGGCTTGGTTTCGCCGATCGGCATGATCTCCTGCTGCTCGAGGAATCGCAGCAGCTTCGGCTGCACGTCGATGCGGGAGGTCGCCGATTTCGTCGAGGAACAGGGTGCCGCCGGCCGCGGTCCGCACCAGGCCGGGCTGGTCCGAGACCGCGCCGGTGAAACTGCCGCGCCGATGGCCGAACAGCTGGCTGTCCGCCAGATCGCGTCCGGTCGTCGTGCAGTTGTAGGGCAGGAAGGTCGCCGGCGCTCCGGTGCGAGCCGACGTGGATCGCGCGGGCCACGAGCTCCTTGCCGGTGCCGCTCTCGCCGGTGATGAGCACGGTCAGGTCGTTGCCCTGCAGACGTTGAATCTGTTCGACGACCCGCGTCATCGCCGCGCTCGCGGACAGGAATCCCGGCAGCAGCGGCTCGAGCGATCGATCCATGACGGCCAGGCCGACGACCGAGGTCTGGCGATCGCGGGCCGCGCACAACGCGAAGCCCTGGCGGGCGACCGCGGCAATCATGCGCAGCCGCCGCATCACCGGATGTCCGATCGGTCGCGGCGACGCCACCAGGCCGAAGCGGGGCCCTTCCGGATCGCGGCCCAGCGGCTCGACGACGAGCGCGCCGCGGCCGTACGCGTGTCCGTTGGCGGTCGCTCGCGCCATCGCCCGCGGCCGCCTCCGGATCGCAGCCGGCCGCTGCGATCGATCCGCACGTCACCGCCGGCCAGCTGCACGTACACGACCGAGCAGTCGGCCGACGCCGCCTCGAGCAGCGCCGACGCTGTTTCCCGTCCCAGCAGATCCGGCAGCGCCGCCGCATCCACCAACCGCCTGACGATCGCATCGTCGGCGTCGGCGGGTGAGATGACGTATTGGCCGGTGCCGATCGTCGTCAGCAGCTGCTGGGCCGCGCGCGTGTCGTCGAGGTCGCGCGCGGCGCCGAGTTGCTGGAACACGGCGAACGCCTTGTTCAAGTGGCGTTCCGCGACCGAACGAGCGCCCGTTGCCGCAACCAGCCGGCCGAGCGACAGATGGCTCAGGCCGGACTGATAGCGCTCGCCCGAGCAGGTCGAGCAACGCCGCACTCTGCGAGAAATCGTGATACGCGTCGGCGGCGCCGCCGCCCTTGGCGTGAGCCTCGCCGCGCAGACGCAGGTATTCACCCCACGCCGCGGGTGCCGTCGTCGGGTCGAGGTTTTCGGCGGCGGCGGCCAGTCGATCGCCCGCTTCGTTCAGCCGTCCCGCCCCGGTCAGGGCCTCGGCGGCAATCAAGCGTCGCCTGCAGCGCATCGAATGGCGGTGCGCCCGCCTGAAGGATTTCGTCCGCGGCCGTGACCGCCTCGTCCAGCGCACCGCGCCGAAGCGCCAGCCTGGCGCCGAGGACTCGCACGGACCACTCGTACCACTGGCTGGTCTGCCGGCCGTACCCGCCGTATGCCTCGCTGGCACGGCCGAGGAAGTCGCTGGCGGTGTCGTAGGCGCCGCGCATCAGGTGAATCTGCGCCAGCGTGTCGAATACGGCGCCGGTCGTCTCGTGAAACTGGATCGGGACTCCGAACGTCGAGCGCACGGTGCAGGGCGTCCTCGGCCCGCACCAGGTCGCCGAGGCGGACGCAAATCTGTCCAAGCGTCGCCAAGGCGACGGCCAGTCCGTGGCCCGAGCCGTGAGTCTCGTGCAGCGCGACGCTGCGCTCGGCCAGCGCCAGCGCCTGCTCGTAGCGGTGCTGCAGCATCATGACGTTCGCCTGATTGCCGCAGACCGTTGCCAGCACGTCGTCCGCCTGGACGATCGAGGCCAGGCGTTCGGCCTGGCGCAGCGCCGACATCGCTTCGTCGTAGTGGCCGAGTTGCGCGAGCGAAATGCTCGAGAGCGAGTGGACCAGCGCGAGATGACGCCGGTCGCCGGCGGCGTGCAGCGCCGACGCCGCTTTCGAGATGTGCTCGCGGACGATGGCGATGTCGCCGACCTGGCGATAGCACTGGCCGAGCTCGTAGTGCGCGAGCCCGATGCCGCGCGAGTCGTGGGCCGCGTCGGCCTGTTTCAGCGCGCGGCCGTGCATCGCGATCGCGCGCGACTGATCGCCGCGCGCCGACGAGAGACGGCCGTGCAGCCGCCACAGCGTCGTCAGGCGCGCCGGTGGAACGGTGTCGCGGAAGGTGTCGGGCGGGCGGCCGAGGGCGGTCGCGGCCTGATCGAGGTCGTCCTGGAGCAGCGCTGCCTCGGCGAGCATCGACCGCAGCGCAAGTTCGTCGTCTCGCGTCAGTGACGCCGAGCGCAGATGTGGCGCCAGCAGTTGGACGGTTTCCGCCCCACGGCCGCGCTGAAGCAACGCGCCGGCCCGGGTCAGGACGGTCTGCAGCCACGCGGACGACTAGCTCAGGGCACCCGGCATGGGGAGGATTGTAGCGCGCTCTACGGCGCGCGCCACACTCGCCCGGTGGCGCCGATCAGTGCGTCAGCTTCAGCCGGTCCCCAGCTGCCGCCGGTGTAGGTCGGCAACGGCGTTCCCGGCTGCGATTCCCATCGGGTCGAGGATCGGCATCACCCAGCGCCACGCCGCTTCGACCACGTCGCGGCGCATGAAGAGGGTGGGATCGCCGGTCATCACGTCGAGCAGCAGCCGTTCGTAGGCTTCGGGGGACGCACTGCCAAACCGGCTACCGTAGTGGAAGTCCATCTTGACCGGGGCGACCGTCACGTGCGGTCCCGGCACCTTGGAACTGATCTCCAGGGAGAATCCTTCGTCCGGTTGAATCCGGATCGACAGCACGTTCGGCGTCAGTCGGGTGCTCGGGTTGGCGTTGAACAGGATCGGCGGCACGTCCTTGAGATACACGGCGATCTCGCTGGCCCGATTCGGCAGGCGTTTGCCGGTGCGAAGGAAAAACGGCACCCCGGCCCAGCGCCAGTTGTCGATGAACAGCTGAAGCGCCACGAAGGTCTCGGTGCGCGAGGCCGGCTCGACGCCTTTCTCGTCGAGATAGCCCGCGTACTGCGCCCGTACCGTGTTGGCGCCGACGATCGAATCGTCCATCGCCCGGAGCGACAGCAATACCTGGAGTTTTTCGTCGCGGATGGCGTCGGCGTCGAGCGAGCGCGGCGCCTCCATTCCGATCACGGAGAGCAGCTGAAGAATGTGGTTCTGCACCATGTCGCGCAGCGCCCCGGCGTGATCGTAATAGCCGGCGCGGGTCCCGACGCCCTCTTCCTCCGCCACCGTGATCTGCACGTGGTCCACGTATTTCTGGTTCAGCAGCGGTTCGAAAATGCTGTTGGCGAACCGGAGCACGAGGATGTTCTGGACCGTTTCCTTCCCCAGGTAGTGATCGATTCGGTAAATCTGCTTCTCGTCGAATACTTTTGCGATCGCGTCGTTGATGGCGCAGGCGCTGTCGAGATCGTGTCCGAGCGGTTTCTCGACGATGACCCGGCTGAAGGGCCGGTCGCCGCGGGCCACCAGACGTGCGCGCGCCAGACCCTGGACGGTCGGTTCGAACAGCGACGGCGGAATCGCGAGGTAGTAGATCCGGTCGCCGCTCAGATTGCCTTCGTGCTCGATGACGTCGAGCCTCGCGCCAAGCGACGCGAAGCCGGTCGGCGCATCGATCGCCGCCGTGGTGAAGTGCAGCTGTGGCGCAAAGGTCTGCCAAGCCTTCTCGTCGACGGGGCGGCGCGAGAAGTGCGAGATGCCGTCTTTGGCGAATTCGCGGTACTTGTCGTCGCTCATTTCCGAGCGCCCGACGCCGAGCACGGCGACGCGAGGCAGCAGGCCGTCGACGTGCAGGTTGTAGAGCGCCGGCAGCAGCTTGCGGTGCGCGAGATCGCCGCTGCCGCCGAAGATCACCAGGCTGACCGAAGAATCCGCGGGGCCGCTCATTTCAATAGGATACTGTAGACAAACAATGGCGCGGGGCTTCGAGAGCAAGGACGTCGAGTATCAACAGGCCGAAGCCGAACGCGTACGCCAGTTCGGGCGAGCGCTGACCTCCGAGCAGCGCGACGCGCAGAACGCCCGCGGCACGATCGAACTCGCACTGACCAGAGCCAGAGCGGATCTGGCTGCGGCACGAACCCCCGCCCATCGCCGGATGCTGATGGCCGCGATTGCCGCGCTCGAGCAGCAGCTCGCCGCTCACGCGAAATGACGCGGGTCGGTCCGAGTCCCGCACCCTCCGGCCCGCGTCGTAACATAAGGATGATGACGCGTCTTCCGGAATGGCGGGCCGGCTTGTTCGCCGTCGTGACACTCCTCACGATCGGGGCGTGCGCGCCGCGCGAGTCGGGGTCGTCGATGCCTGCCGATCGAAACTCGGCCGTCCCTGCCGCGGCGGCCCGGCCAGCGGCGGCGGCTGCGCCCGTCTCCAGCCTGCCGCGCATCGTGATTCTCGGCGACAGCCTCACCGCCGGCCTCGGTCTCGATCGACGTGACGCGTACCCGACGCTTTTGCAGCAGCGTCTCAAGGCGGCAGGGCTTGACTACGAGGTCGTGAATGCCGGCGTCTCCGGCGACACATCGGCGGACGGCCTGTCACGACTGGACTGGGCGCTCGACGGCGACGTCCGCGTGCTGATCGTGGCGCTCGGCGGCAACGACGGCCTTCGCGGGCTGCCGGCCGCTCGAGCTGCAGGACAACCTCGCGCGCATCATCGAGCCGCGCGCAGGCGCGCGGTATTCGCGTCATTCTCGCCGGCATGGACGCGCCGCCGAACTACGGACGCGATTACATCGTCTCGTTTCACAAGGTGTATCCCGCGCTCGCCGCGAAGTACCACGTCGCGCTCGTGCCGTTCCTGCTCCAGAACGTCGCCGGCATCGAGTCGCTCAATCAGCGCGACGGCATTCACCCCACCGCGCAAGGCGCGCGCATCGTCGCCGACAACGTGTGGGCGGTGCTGAAACCCGTCATCGAACAAGGCCGCTCCGGATCATGATCGAACTGCGTGACGTTTCGAAGACCGTGACCAGCGGCACCGAGCCGCTCACCATCCTCCACCCGCTGTCGCTGCAGATTCCGCGCGGTCAGTTCGTGGCGATCGTCGGACCGTCGGGCAGCGGCAAGTCGACGCTTGCTCGGCCTCATCGCCGGTCTCGACGCGCCGTCGTCCGGCGCGGTGTTGATCGACGAGCGTCGACATCACCCGGCTCGACGAGGATGCGCTGGCGCGGCTGCGCGGCGAGAAAATCGGCTTCGTGTTCCAGTTCTTCCACCTGATTCCGTCGCTGACGGCCTACGAGAACGTGGCGGTGCCGATGGAGATCGCCGGCGCGCCGACGCCAGACCGCGTGCCGAACGACTGCTCGAAGAGGTCGGACTCACCGGCCGCGCGCATCACTATCCCTCGCAGCTCTCCGGCGGCGAACAGCAGCGCGTCGCGCTGGCGCGGGCGCTCGCGAACGAGCCCGTCGATCGTCCTGGCCGACGAACCGACCGGCAATCTGGACAGCGCCAACGGACGCCACATCATGGATCTGCTGCGCGACGATTCACAGCCGCCGCGGCACGACGCTGGTGCTCGTGACCCACGACGCCGAACTGGCGGCGATGGCGGACGCCAGGCTGGTGCTTCGCGATGGCCGCGTCGTCGAGAACACGTTGCTGCAGGCCGTCCGCGCATGATGTTCGTCCTGCGCATGGCCGCTCGCGAGACGCGCTCGTCGTGGCGCCGGCTGTTGTTCTTCTTCGTCTGCATCGCCGTCGGCGTCGCCGCCATCGTGACGCTGCGGTCGGTGATCCAGAGCGTGCGCGCCGTGTTCGGCGCCGAAGCCAAATCGCTGATCGCCGCCGACGTCGTGATTTCGACGACGAGGGATTGGTCGCCGGAGGCGAGGGCGACGATCGACCGCCGATTGCGCCGAGGCCGGCAACGCGCAGAAGACCGAGACCCTCGAGACGCCGACCATGGTGCGGCCGGCGGACACCACGCGGCAGGTCGCCAAGATGGCCGAACTGCGCGCCGTCGAGGCAGGCTTCCCGCTCTACGGCGCGATGGAACTGGCCGACGGACAGCCCTATTCCCACGCGCTGCTCGAGCATCGTGGTGCGCTGGTCCGGCCCGAGTTGCTGACGGCGTTGAACGTCAAGGTCGGCGACGAGATCGCCATCGGTCAGGCGTTGTTCACGATCCGCGGCGCTCATCGCCAGGGAGCCGGGCAGCGGCATGGGCGAGTTCAGCCTGGGGCCGCGCGTGATGATCGATCTCGCGGACATCCCGGCGACCGCGCTGCTCAGTTTCGGCAGCCGGGCGCGGCACGTGCTGCTCGTCAAGGCGCCGGACGATCGCGTAGACGGACTGGTCCGTGCCATTCGCCGGGATTTCCGCGAGGACTTCATCACGGCACGGTCCTACCGGTCGAACGAAGATCAGATCGGCCGCGATTTCGATCGCGCCGAGAACTATCTGAGCCTGGTCGGCCTGGTGATCGTCATCCTCGGCGGCATCGCCGTGTCGAGCGTCACCCGGGTGTTCATCCTGCAGAAGATCCGCAGCATCGCCGTGCTGAAATGCGTCGGGGCGCGCAGCGGCCAGATCATCGGCGTCTACCTCCTGCAGGTGATGACGCTCGGGCTGGCGGGCAGCCTGCTCGGCGTCGTGCTGGCGCGGGCGGCGCTGGCGGCGATTCCGGCTGGCGCTCGGTTCGTCCACGTCGATCCTGGCCCAGGCGCACTACGGCGTGTCGCTGAGCGCGGCTTTCCAGGGCACCGCCATCGGCGTCCTGGTGTCGCTGCTGTTCTCGGTCGTGCCGCTGATGCAGGTGCGGTTCATCAAGCCGTCGCTGCTGCTGCGCGACGAAACGGTCCGCCGGGCGACCGACTGGACCGGCATCGCGGTCATCGTCGCGGTGACCGCGGCACTGGTGGCGCTCACCGCCTGGCAGGCCGCCTCGCTCAAGGCCGGTGCCATCGTCTGTGCCGGATTCGCTGCGGCTGGCGGTCGTCCTGATGCTCGCGGGTCGGGTCCTGATTGCGCTGATCGCGCCGCTCGCCCGGACTCGCGATCGTTTCCACTGCGTCACGCCGTTCTGCACCTGTCGCGGCCGGGCAACCAGACGCGGGTCATTCTCCTTGCCGTCGGACTCGGCGCCTTCTTCATCGTCGGCGTGCGATCGCTGCAGGCGAGCCTGCTTGGCGAGTTCTCGGTCCAGGTCGCCGCGGATTCGCCGGACATGTTCCTGCTCGACATCCAGAAGGCGCAGGTCGACGGCGTGCGCGCATTTCTCGGCGACCCGGGGCGCGGAGCCGGCGAGTATCAGCTGATCCCGGTGCTGCGGGCGCGAGTGGTCGGCGTGTCCGGCCAGGAACTCAATCTCGACGGTCCGGAGGCGATCCGGGAGCAGAGCCGGCCGCTCAGCCGCGAGTTCACGCTGACGTATCGCGATCATCTCGAGCCGAACGAGCGGGTGATCGAAGGCGCCTTCTGGAGCAGCCCGTCAAGCGAACCAGAAGTGTCGGTCGAGCGCCAGATCGCCGAGCGCGGACACCTGCACGTCGGCGACACGATGCGGTTCGACATTCTGGGTCGCACCGTCAGTCCGAAGATCACCAGCATCCGCGACGTCGAGTGGCGCCAGTCGCGCAACGGTGGCTTCGTGTTCGTGTTTCGTCCCGGTGCGCTGGACTCGGCGCCGCAGATGTTCGTGGCGCCGCTCAAGGGACCACCGACGGCGGTCGAGCGCGCGCGGTTTCAGCACGATCTGGTCGAGCGGTTTCCCAACGTGTCGGTGATCGATTTTCACGACGTGCTCGAGACCGTCCGCGACGTGATGTCCAAGGTCACGTTCGCGATCACGGTGGTCGGCGGGCTGGTGCTGTTCAGCGGCGGCCTGATTCTGATCGGCGCGGTCGCCATGACCAAGTTCCAGCGCGTCTACGAAGCGGCGGTATTCAAGACGCTCGGCGCCAATACCGCGGACCATCGCCCGCATGCTGCTGATCGAATACGGCGTGCTCGGATCGCTCGCCGGCCTGATCGGCTCGCTCGGGGCCGTGGCGCTGACGTGGGGCGTCAGCCGCTGGGCGCTCGAAATTCCGTGGCGCCTGTTTCCGGCTGAGCACGTGGCCGGCGTGGTGCTGACGGCGGTCCTCGTCGGTGTCATCGGCGTCGTCTCGAGTCTGGATGTGTTGCGCAACAAGCCGCTCGCGACGCTGCGGGCCGAGTAACGGCGGGCGTCGCGGTCTCGCGAGGTGACACGAGCGCTCCATGTTCCCGGCCGTAAGTGCTAGTATTTGATGTTACACAGACCCGCTTTATCGCACAGGGTAGGAGTGGCATTTTCACATGGACGATCAGACTTACAAGGACGCGCTGTTGAGAAAGCGCGTCGAACTTCTCGGGACCGGCGGCATCAAGCCGCTGCAGGCCTCGATGGATAACAACACCCGCCAGGGTGACATGGCGGATCAGGCCAGCGGCAACAACGAAGTCCACATCGCGCTCAAGCTCAAGCAGACCGACGCCAAGATCCTCCAGGCGATCGAGGAAGCGCTTGTGGCGTATCGAGAAGGGCACCTACGGCATGTGCCGCGACTGCGGCGAGCCGATCGCGCCGGCGCGGCTGAACGCCATCCCGTGGACGCGCGTCTGCATCAGCTGCAAGGAAAAGCAGAACTCGTGACCGACGTCCTTCCGCTGCTCCAGGATTTTTACCGCGAGAAGCTGGCCATGCTGCTGCGGCACCAGGAGGCGGCGCGCGTGGTCGGGCAGTACGACATCAACAACACCTATCAGTACATCGATCAATCGCGAGGAAGTGCAGCTGACCTGGATCGCCAAGGCGATTCAGGAGCTCGGCGGCGCCGTGACCGAGGCCGCCGAACCAGGCCGTCAGACCGGCGCCAAGCGCGCCGAGGCCGCGCGCCGGATGATCGAAGAGGATGGCAGGGACGCACAGGCGTTCGTCGATCGCTGGCGGCCGCGCGTCGACGGCATGAGCAACGCGCGCCACGCCAAGATGCTGCGGATCGTGCTCGGCGAGACTCTCGAACAGAAGCGATTCTTCGATCAGGCTCTGGCGGGCCGGACGGACCTGCTCGGTCAGCGCGGCGCCTCCGTCGGCCCCTCGCACGGCGAGGTCCTGCCATCTCGCTGGATTGAATAGGGCGGCGGTGGGCACTCCCACCACGGTCGCGATCGCGCTCGGCACCAACGTCGGCGACCGCCGCGCCCATCTCGACTACGCGATCTCTCAACTCGGCAACCTGCTCGCGCACCTCACCGTGTCGCGATTTCACGACACCGTTCCGGTTGGCGTGTCCGGCCCACAGCCGGTGTTCCTCAACGCGGCGGTGGTCGGCCAAACCATGATGACGGCGCGGGCACTCCTCGATACGCTGCTGGCGATCGAACGGGCGCGAGGGCGCGAACGGCCGTACGCGAAGGCGCCGCGGACGCTCGATCTCGATCTGATTCTGTTTGGCGACGTCGTGATCGACGAGCCGGGGTTGACCGTTCCGCACCCACGATTTCGCGAACGCGGGTTCGTGCTCGGTCCGCTCGCCGAGATTGCGCCGACGCTGGTCGATCCGGTGACGCAGAAGAACGTCACCGAGTTGATCGCCGAACTCTAACGCGTTGCGGATCGCAAAGGCCGGCTGAAGCCGGCCGCTACATCGTGATCCTGGTCTGATCGGCGCCGACGCTAGCGGCGCGGCATCGGACTCGCGTGCGGGTTCGGGTCGTGAGTCGGCATCGGAGCCGGTCTCGGATTCGGCATCGGGTGCAGCGTCTCCAGTGCGTCCAGCGCCGTGCCGACCTCGGCCATCGCATCGCGCATTGCCCGATCGATTTCGGGCTGAACGTCGATCAGCGTGTCGCGCACCAGGTCGTCGACGTTGATGTCGAACTGGACGCCGTTGAGGGCCTGACCCTTCGGCTCCTTGTCCTTGATCCTTGTCTTTGTCGCGCTCCCGCGCGCGCTTGCGCTCGGCTTCGCGCTCGACCTCGGGCCGGGGTTCACCCGGCCGGCGGAGCAGGATCGACCCGCCGAATGACTCGAGTTCGACGTGCGCGCTGCCAGTGCCGAGGGTGACGGTGAAGCGCTTGCGCGGATTCTGGTCGTCGAGCTTCAGCGGAAAACTGGACTTGAAGCCGCCGTTGTAGGTGCGCACGGTCAGCATCGCGTTCGCTTTGTCCGGGACCGCGATGCCGACGGTTCCATTGTGCGTGGTCAGCCGGTAGAGTCCCTTGTCCTTGATCGGGCCGTCGAAGGTGATGTTGCCGTTGACGGTGTAGAGATCGACGTTCTCCGAATCGATGCGATCGAGGATCAGGCTGCCGTTGGTCGACTCGGCGGAGATGTCGCCGCTGATGTCGGCGAGCCGGACGCCTTCGTTGATCGCGCGCACCTCGATGCGGCCCTTCGCCTTGTCGAGCGACGATCTGTCCCTGCACCGACTTCAACGAGACGAAACCGGACCCGCCGGTCACCTTGATGTCGCCGCGGGTCGTTTCGATGGTGACGTCGCCGCCGACGCCGTCGAGCGTGACGTCGGCATACGTGCCGCTGACCGCGATCGCCATCCACTTCGGCACCGTGATCGTGTAGTCCAGCGAGCGCGGCGGACCGCCGCGCACCGAACGCGAACGCACGCTCAGCGTCTGCTCCCCCGGCTTGATGTCGACGACCTCGCGGTCCGAGTGGTTGACCTCGACGCGCACCGCGTCCTTGTCCCACACCTTGACGATGACGTCGCCCGCGAAGTTGTTGACGTCGAGTTTCGTGCCTTTGGTCACCGGCACGGTCTGATCGGTCGGCGTGACGAGCATCAACGCCAGCAACAGTGATCCCAGCATAGTCATCGGTCCTTGGGTGTTAGTTCGTTTCCGTCGCAAGCGCCGCGGCGCGGCGCAGCAGATCCAGTTTGCGTCGCCGCGCTTCGACCAGATGTCCGTTCAGGTAGCTGTTGGCCGGGTCGGCGCCGAGCGCCTGGCGCGCCTGTTCGATGGCCAGGTCGATAATCTGCAGGTTGTGCTCGACCACCGAGACCGTCGACGGGTCGAGCTGCCCGCGGCCGGCCTTCAGCGCTTTCTCGAGATCCGCCACCGCGGCGTCGTACTGCGCGTCAGCCAGGCCTACGCTGACGACGCGCCCAGCGTCGATGCCAGCGTTATCCGAAGTAACGGCAGGGACCGCGGGCGAAGTCGTTGCTCTGCTGGCGGCATCGCGCGAGGCGTCCGCAGACCGCGAGCCGTCTGCAGACCGCGGGCCGTCAGGAGACCCGGACCCGTTTGCGTAGCGCGAGGGTTCCGCCGAGCGCCCCTGGGCCATCTTCCAGGCGGCCCCGCCCGACACGGCGATGAGCAGCGCAGCAGCGGCGGCCAGCTGCGGCAGCGTGAAGGCCACCCGCCGCGGCTGGCGCGGGACGAACCGAACGACCGCGGGCTCGGCGCGGTCCGGCGTCTCGTCCAGACGGGCAGCGATGCCCGACCACAAATCGGCGTGCGGCGGTCTCGCCTCGGCTCTCTGCGCCTGCCGCACCACGCGCTTCAGGTCGTTGAGGACCGCTCATGCACTCCGCGCAGCTCCGCAGGTGCGCGGCCACGGCGTCCTGCTCGTGGTCCGACAGTTCGCCGTCCAGATAGTCCGACAGTTGGTCTGTCCACTGGTCATGCATGTTCGTCACTCGCCCAGATGCCGCCGCATCAACATTCGCGCCCGGTGCAGTTGGCGCTTCGACGTGCCGGTCGCGATCTCGAGCATCACCGCGATCTCGCGGTGCTTGTAGCCTTCCACGTCGTGCAGGACGAAGATTTCCCGCGCGCCGGGCGGCAGCTGTTCCAGCGCCTGTTCGTAGTCCACTTTGATGTCCGCCCGTGGCGGCGGCACCGTGACCTGGTCGAGCGCCGCCGGGTCGTCGGTCATCCGGCCCCGCTGGATTGCGAACGTCCGCCGCCGTTCGAGCACGACGTTGACCGCGAGGCGATGCAGCCAGGTCGAGAACGCCGAGTCGCCGCGGAACTGACCCAGCTTCTGCCAGGTCCGCACGAAGATGTCCTGCGTGACTTCGTCCGCTTCCTGACTGCTCAACATCCGCCGCGTCAGGCTGTGCACTTTGGCGACGTGCGTCCGATAGAGCCGCTCGAAGGCGGACGAATCCCCCTGGGCCGCAAGGGCCACATCGTCATCGAGCCCGTAGGGGATCGGGGTTTCGCCGTTCAGCGTCATCACCGCCGTTGTCGTCACGGTTCCACTTACAACCGATTGGACGGAGACAGCTTAGCGAAAGGTTGACAGGGTAGGGAATCGAAGCGCTCGTGCCTATTTCGCGCTCTGCATGTGCGCCGGCGCCTCGACTGGCACGCCGTGGACGTCGTGCCGCACCGGCTCGGCGACCGCCTTGTGGCCGCGGCTCGCGAGCCACAGACGGGCTCCCTCGATGTAGATGTAGTAGACCGGCGTGATGTAGAGCGTCAGCAGCTGCGACACGAGCAGGCCGCCGACGACCGCGAGGCCAAGCGGACGCCGCGATTCGGCGCCGGCGCCGATGCCCATGCGCGATCGGCAGCGTGCCGACCAGCGCCGCCATCGTCGTCATCATGATCGGGCGGAAGCGGACCAGACACGCTTCGTGAATCGCCTGCGCGCGGCGTCTTGCCGTGCTCGCGCTGCGCTTCCACGGCGAAGTCCACCATCATGATGCCGTTCTTTTTCACGAGGCCGACCAGCATGATGATGCCGACGAACGCGTAGAGACTGAGCTCGACGTTGAAGATGTAGCAGCGTCAGCAGCGCGCCGAAGCCGGCCGAGGGCAGTCCGGACAGAATCGTGAGCGGGTGCGTGAAGCTCTCGTAGAGGATGCCCAGCACGATGTAGATGACCACGATCGCCATGATCAGGATGACGCCGAGGCCGCGCACCGAGTCCTGGAACGCCTGCGCGGTGCCCTGGAAGCTGGTGGCGATGGTCGAGGGCAGAGTCGCCGCGGCGGCGGCCTGAATTTCGTTGACGGCGTCGCCGAGCGCGTAGCCGGGCTTCAGGTTGAACGAAATCGTCACCGACGGCAGCTGGCCGGTGTGGCTGACCGTCAGCGGACCGGCGTCGGTGCCGATCTTTACCACCGTGCTGAGCGGGATCAACGGCGCCGCCGTCGCGTTGGCCGGGATCGTCGACGACCGGACGTAGAGTTTGTTCAGCGACGCCGGATCCTTCTGGAATTCAGGCGCGACCTGCAGAATGACCTGGTACTGGTTGTTCGGCGCGTAAATCTGCGACACCTGCCGGGTGCCGTACGCGTTATACAGCGCGCTCTCGACCTGATTGATGTTCAGGCCGAGCGCCGAGATCTTGTCGCGATCCAGATCGACCTGAATCTGCGGGTTCTTCAGCTGCAGGTCGCTGCTGACGTCTTCGATGCCCTGGATCTCGCGGACCTTGGTCTCGAACAGCGGCGCCCAGTGATACAGCTCCGCGGTGTCGGTGTCCTGCATCGTGAACTGGTAGAGGCTGCGAGCGCCCTGCTGGCCACCGAGGTTGATCGGCGGCTGGTTCACCATGTAGACGCGCACGCCGGGCACCTGCGACAGCTTCGGCCGCAGCTCCGCCATGATCTGATCGACGTTGAGTTTCCGTTCGGCGCGGGGCTTCAGATCGATGGTGAGGCGGCCCTGGTTGAGGCCGCCGCCACCCGGACCGCCGCCGACGTTGCTGCTCAGTCCGGCGACGTTCGGATCCTTCCCGACGATCGCGGCGACCTCTTCCTGGTGGCGCACCATCTCGTCGAAGCCGATGCCCTGGATCGCCTCGATGCTGACGTTGAATCGTCCCTGATCCTCGGACGGCAGGAAGCCCTTCGGAATCAGGCCGAAGAGGTAGACCGTGCCGAAGATCAGCGCGATCGACGCCGCCATCGTCACTACGTGGAAGCGCATGCACGCCTGCAGCGTCACGTCGTACAACTTGCAGCCACAGATCGAACATCCGCTCGGTCGCGTTGTAGAACCAGCCGTGCTTCTGCGCGTGCGGCGGCTTCAGGAAGCGGCTGCACAGCATCGGCGTCAGGCTGATCGAGACGAAGCCCGATACCAGAATCGCCGCGCCGATGGTCACCGAGAACTCGTGCAGCAGGCGGCCGACGATGCCGCCCATGAACAGCACGGGGATGAACACCGCGGCCAGCGAAATCGTCATCGACACGATGGTGAAGGCGATTTCCGCCGAGCCGTCGTAGGCCGCGCGCATCGGCGGCTTGCCCATTTCCATGTGCCGGACGATGTTCTCCAGCATCACGATCGCATCGTCCACGACGAAGCCGACCGAGAGCGTCAGCGCCATCAGCGACAGGTTGTCGAGGCTGTAGTCGAGCAGGTACATGACCGCGAAGGTCGCGACCAGCGAGGCCGGCAGCGCCAGGCTGGGAATGACTGTCGCCGAGACGTTGCGCAGGAACAGGAAGATCACCGCGATGACCAGGCCGATGGTCAGCAGCAGCGTGAACTTGACGTCCGCGACCGATTCGCGAATCGCCACCGATCGATCGGTCCGGACGTCGAGCGACACCGCGGCCGGCAGCTGCTCGCGGAACGTCGGCAGCAGCTGCTTGACCGCGTCGACGACCTGCACGACGTTGGTGCCCGGCTGTTTCTGAATCGCGAGGTAAATCGTGCGCTGACCGCCGTACCAGGCCGCGCTCTTGTCGTTCTCGATGCCGTCGTAGACCCGCGCGACCTCATCGAGGCGCACCGGGTTGCCGTTGCGGTAAGCGACGATCATCGGTCCGTAGGCCGACGCCCGCATCAGCTGACCGTTGGCCTGGACGGTGAAGGTCTTGTCGGCGCCGAAGATGGTGCCGGTCGGGAGGTTGACGTTGTTGTTGCTGATTGCGGTTGCCAGTTCGTCCAGCCCGACGCCGTGCGCCGCCAGCTTGTTCGGGTTGGCGTCGATGCGCACCGCGTACTTGGCCGCGCCGAAGACGTTGACCTGCGCCACGCCGCGTCACCATCGAGATGCGCTGGGCGATGGTGCCTTCGGCGTACTCGTCCACGGTGGACATCGGCAGCGTCGCCGATCGCAGCACCAGGAACAGCACCGGCTGATCGCCGGGGTTCACCTTCTGGTACGACGGCGGCGTCGGCATCTGCGGCGGCAGCTGGCGCTGCGGTCTTCGCGATCATCGCCTGCACGTCCTGTGCGGCGGCGTCGATGTTCCGGCTCAGATCGAACTGCAGCACGATGTTGGTGCCGCCCTGTGAACTGGTCGAGTTGATCGAGTTCAGCCCGGCGATGGTCGCAAACTGCTTTTCGAGCGGCAGCGCCACCGCCGAGGCCATCGTTTCGGGGCTGGCGCCGGGCAGGCTGGCGCCGACCTGGATGGTGGGGAAGTCGACCGTCGGCAGGTCGCTGACCGGAAGCAGCCGGTACGACATGATGCCGAAGACCATGATGCCCAACATGATCAGGGCGGTCGTGACCGGGCGCTTGATGAAGAGCGCCGCGATATTCATGATGTCGCTTTCGGTGCCGAGTCGTTCTTGATTGTGACTTTGCTGCCGGGCACCAGGCGCAGCACGCCGTCGGTGACGACGACCTCGCCGGGCTTGAGACCGCTCTTGATCACCGAGTCGTCGCCGCTGGTGCGTTCGACCGTCACGTTCCGAAGTTCGACGGTCTGATCCGCCTTGACCACGAAGGCGTAGGTACCCTGTTGTCCGGTCTGGATCGCGACCGACGGCGCGACGATCGCATTGGCCTCGTCCGACAGCGTGACGGTCGCGTTCACGAATTGTCCGGGCCACAACCGGCGATCGGTGTTCGGGAAGGTGCCCTTGACCTTGATCTGGCCGGTGGTGACGTCCACGGCGTTGTCGACGAAGTTGATCGTCCCGGTCGACGGCTTGTCGTCGCTCGGCGCTTCGGCGATGACCGACAGCTTGCCCCTGGCCATGTAGCGCTTCAGGTCGGGAAGACGCGCTTCCGGAATCGAGAACGAGACATAGACCGGTGTAATCTTGTTGATCGTGACAATCGCGCCGGCGTCCCCTGCGCGCACCAGGTTGCCGGGGTGTACTTGCAGGAGTCCGGTTTTGCCGGTGAGCGGCGCCCGGATGGTCGCGTAGTCCAGCTGCACCTTCGCGCTCTCGACATTGGCGCGATCGGAGGCGACGGTCGCGTCGAGCGCCGCCGCATTGGTCACCATCTGATCCACTTGCTCGTGTGTCGCGATGCCTCGATCGAGCAGGTCCTTATAGCGCGTCGCCTGCGCCCGGGCGTTCGCGGCCTGCGCGAGGTCGCGCTGGAGGGTCGCCTCCGCCTGGTTCAACGCGGCTTCGAGCGGCCGCTTGTCCAGGGTGACGATAACCTGTCCCTCCTGCACCTCATCGCCCTCGACGAAGTTGACCGACTTCAGCT
Organism: uncultured Acidobacteriota bacterium; assembly: GCA_963711765.1. GTDB lineage: Bacteria > Acidobacteriota > Vicinamibacteria > Vicinamibacterales > CAVVIG01 > CAVQFC01. The sequence continues at coordinate 952,299 of CAVQFC010000004.1, forward strand.
CGCCGGTAATCTGCGAGTGCACCGCGACCGTTGACGCCGCGATCACGGTGCCGATGCCTTCGATGGTCAGCGGCACTGACCGCTGGACCACGGATGCGGCGGTCACCGGCACCACTGGTGCGGCGCCTCGACCGCCACCGCCCGGCGGCGGCGTGGCCGGAGCGGCTTCACCGCCGGAGCAGGCGGCGCTTGCCAGCGCGCCGACCAGCGCGAGTCCCAGGAATAGCGATCGTCCGACCGAGCTTCTAATCATGAATTCTTGTTCGAATCGCAATTCGCATTTTATTCGAAGTGAATGCGCCTGGAGGTGGACCGAGACGTTTGATTACTCGAATCTGAGTGCGTCGATTGGGTCGAGCGCCGCCGCCTTGCGCGCCGGGTAGAAACCGAAGAAGACGCCGGTCATCGCCGCGAACCCGAACGCGACGAGCACCGCCTGCGGCGACACCGCGGTCGGCCAGCTCATCCAGTAGGTGACTCCCTGCGACAGCGCAAACCCGAGCGCGATGCCGATGCTGCCGCCGAACAGACTGAGCACGACGGCTTCGACCAGGAACTGCATCAGCACGTCGCGTCCGCGTGCGCCGATCGCCATTCGCAGTCCGATTTCACGAGTGCGTTCGGTCACCGACACGAGCATGATGTTCATGATGCCGATGCCGCCGACCAGCAGCGACACGCCGGCAATGCTCGCCAGCAGCGCCGTCATCGTCTGCGTCGCCTGGACGCGGACGCTCGCCATTTCTTCCATCGTCCGCACCATGAAGTCGTCGGGGTCGCCCGGCTGAATCTTGTGGCGCGTGCGTAACAGCGCGTTGCGATGCGATCCGCAGTCGCCGTCGTATCCGTCGCCGACGCAGCCGACACGGTGACCTGCTGGATGTAGGTGATGCCGCGCATCTTCTTCATGACCGTCGTGTACGGCACGAAGACCACGTCGTCCTGGTCCTGACCGATGCCCGACTGGCCCTTGCTGCTCATCACGCCGACGACGGTGAACGGCTGGTTGTCTGATGCGGATCGATCTGGCCGACTGGGTTTTGATCCGGCCCGAACAGCTGATCGCGCACGACGCTGCCGAGCACGCGCGACCTTCGACGCGGTGGTGACGTCCTGCGGCGTGAAGAACGCGCCCATCGTCGTCGGCCACGATCGAATCAGCGGCAGAAGTCCACGTCGGTGCCCTGGATCTGCGTGTTCCAGTTCTGGTTGCCGGAGACGACCTGCCCGCGGGTGTTGACGCCGGCCGCCTGGTACTGGACGCCCTGAACTCGGGCGATGGCCACAGCATCGTCGGGCACCAGCGTACTGGCGTTGCCCTGACCCTGGCGGACGCCGCCGCTCGAGAAGTTGCCGGCGCTGACCATCATCATGTTGGTGCCGGCCGACTGGATCTGGCTCTCGATGGAGGTCTGGGCGCCCGTGCCGAGCGCGACCATGGTGATGACAGCGGCGACGCCGATGATCATGCCGAGCATGGTCAAGGCGGTGCGCATCTTGTTGCGACCCAGCGCCTTGAGCGCGATGCGAAAGATCATGAAGACCGACATGTGACGCCTCCTTAAACTGCCTCGGCGGCCTGCGGCAGAGCCGCCAGTTCGTCCTTCGCGACGCGCCGGCGGGTCACGGCGCGGTCCGCCACGACCAGGCCGTCGCGGCAGGTGACGATGCGCGTGCCGTACTCGGCGATGTCCATCTCGTGCGTGATCAGCAGCACCGTGATGCCTGTCTCCTGGTTGAGGCGCTGGAAGATGCCCATTACTTCGATGCTGGTCTTGGTGTCGAGGTTCCCGGTCGGCTCGTCGGCGAGCAGGATCGACGGCTTGTTGATGAGCGCGCGGGCGATCGCGACGCGCTGCTGCTGGCCGCCGGAGAGCTGGTTCGGATGATGGTCTGCACGGTTGCCGAGTCCGACGAGCGTCAGCATGTCCACGGCTCGCTTGTGACGTTCGGCGGTTTTCAGCTGGCTGTTCCCGTAGAGCAGCGGCAACTCGACGTTGTCGAGCGCCGACGTGCGCGAGAGCAGATTGAATCCCTGGAAGACGAAGCCGATCTTCTTGTTGCGGACCGCCGCCAGCTCGTCTTTCGACATTCGCGATACGTCCTGGCCGTCCAGGAAGTACTGCCCCGATGTCGGCCGGTCCAGGCAGCCGGCGATGTGCATGAATGTCGATTTCCCCGAACCGGAAGGCCCGGTGACCGCAAGGAACTCGCCTTGCGGCACATCCAGGTTGACCCCGCGCAGTGCCTTGACTTCAACCTCGCCGACCACGTAGGTCTTGACGAGGTTCTTGACCGAGATGACGAGCGGCATGGACTAGCGTCCCCGCCCACCCGGGCCCGGAGGGCCGCCGCGTCCGGGCATCAGCGGATTGCCATTGGCACCGCCCGCGTTCGTCGACCGTGTGGAGCCGAGGCCGGTCACCCCGGTCACGACCTCCATTCCGGGTTGCAGTTCGGTGCTCAGGAGCTCCGTGTTGGTGCCGTCGGTGATCCCGAGTCGCAGATTGACGGGCTTCAACTGGTGATCGACGAACAGCCAGGCGCGACCACGGGATTCGACGACCTGAAGCGGTGCGAACAGTGCGTCGATGGTCTGCGCGGACTGCGGCGCTCCGTATTTCGACTTGTTTGCGGCTGAGGCCGACGGCGCTTTGGCCGTGGCCGGCGCGGCCTGTTCGAACGCGGTCGTGTCCTGCCCGCGATCTTTCATCCGCGCGATGAACTGTTTCTGCTCGTCGGGAGACATCGTCTTGAACCGGTCGAGCATGCGCGCCTGACGGTCGGCGTTGTCACCGCCGCGCCCGCCACCGGAACCGCCGCGTTCGCCGGCCTCTGGTGCCGGGGATCCGGTTGCGGGGGCAGGTGCCGGTGTCGTGGAGGCAACGCCCGGAGCGGCCGCCGTCGCCGGAGCTGAAGTCGGTGGCGCAGCAGTGGACGTCGTGCCCGCCGCCGTGCCGCCGGCCGCCGCGCCGCCATTGCGTCCACCACGGCCGCGACCGGTGAACTGGGCCTCCGGCGGAACCGCCTGATTCAGCGCGGCGAAGACGTCGGCATTCGGCCGGAAACGCAGCGCGGCGTTCGGCACGCGGAGGGCGTCGGTTCGCTTGGCGATCTCAACCTTCACGTTCGCCGTCATGCCGGGCTTGAGCTTGAGCTCCTGGTTGGGGACGTCAATCACCGTGCCGTAGGTCGTCACGTTCTGGACGACCACCGGCTGCAGACGGATCTGCGAGACCGTTCCGTTGAACGTGTCCGACGGGTAGGCGTCCACGTGAAAGGTGACGTGCTGGCCGGGCCGGATGCGGCCGACATCCGCCTCGTCGATGTTGGCGTTGACCTGCATCTTGGTCAGATCGGCGGCGATGATGAACAGCGTGGGCGCCTGCATGCTCGCCGCCACCGTCTGGCCGACGTCGACGCTGCGCTGGATGATGATGCCGTCAATCGGCGCCTCGATGATGGTGTGATCGAGGTTGACCTGATTCTGGTTGACCGACGCTTCGGACTGGCTGATCGCCGCTTGCGTCTGCGTCACCGTCGCCTGCTGCGACGCCAGGCTCGCGTTCGCCGAATCGACCGCGATCTTGGCGGCGTCCAGGTCGCTCTGGGGCACGAGGTTCTTCGCCGCCAGTTCCTTCTCGCGCGTGTACTTCTGTTGCGAGTCGAGCAGCATGACCTTGGCGTGTTCGAGATCGCTCTGGGCTTTATTGAGATTGGCGCGAGTCTGCATCAGGTTCGCCTTGGCTTGCTGCAGCTGCGCCTCGAACAGCGACGGATCGAGCTTGGCGATGACCTGTCCCTTCTTCACGATCGAGTTGAAGTCGGCGCCAAGATACGAAATGTTGCCGGATACCTGACTGCCGACCTGGACGGTCGTGACCGCCTGCAACGTCCCGGTGGCACCGACCGTGTCGACGATGTCGCCGCGTGTGACTGGAGACGTGTTGATCTGCGGTTCCGGTCCGCTGCGCCGAATGTAGTACGCACCAACGCCGGCGCCGATCGCCGCGACAAGCAGAAGTACGGTAAGTGCTCGCTTCATGGACTGTGTCTCTTACTGCGGAGTGAGGACCGAGATGCCCAGGCTCTGCAGAGTCGTCTGCTGCAGGCGTTCGAGCTCGACCAGCGAGATCCGGTAGTTGAGAATCGCCTGCAGCTCGTTGATCTGCGCGGTCGCGAGATCGCGTTGCGTCAGGATGACGTTGTAGTTTGTCGACATGCCGACCTCGAACTTGCTCTGCTCGGCCTCGAGCGTCTTCTGTGCCAGTGCCCGGGCCGCCTGAGCCGCCTGGACGCGTTCGATGCCTGACTGCACGTTGATGATGGCGTTGGTCACGTCGGTGGCGACCTGCAGCTCGATCTGCTTGACCTGGGCCTGCACCTGGTTCAACTGCACCTTGGCGCGCGCGACCGACGCTTCCTGCAGGCTGGTGCCGAGCGGATACGAGAAGTTCACTTGCGCGGTCCAGCGCGGGTTGTTGAACTGGGAATTCAGCGCGTCGCCGTAGCCGCCGGGAGTCGTGCTGATGATCGGCGCGTTGACCGCCGACGAGTTCTTATTGAGCTGGGTGCCGCCGACGCCGGTGCCGCCGTAGGTCAGGACGAAATCGGCCTGAGGCTTCAGCTGCTCGTCCAGGTACCTCAACGTGACGTCGTTGGCCTTGACGGTCTGCTTGGCGATCTGCAGGTCGGTCCGCTCGGCGAGTGCACGGCGCACTGACGCGTCGAGGTCAATCGGCTCCGGGCGAAAATCCGGACGATCCACGGGATTCAGCTGCACGTTCCAGTTCGGATCCTCGGCGCCGCCGACGATCAGGCGCTTGAGCGCGAGCTCGGTCGTGCGCATCGTGCCTTGCGCGGCCACTAGATTCTGCTGCGCCGTCGCCGCCTGTGATTGCGCCTGGACGACGTCGATCGGCGCCATGGTGCCGACCTCGACGCGCGTCTGGTTGTCCTTGACCAGTTGCGCCGCCAGCGTCAGCGACTGCTGGGCGACGTCTACGGCCTGCACGGAGTAGACGTAGTTCCAGTACGCCTCGCGGACGTTCGAGAGCGTGTTGGTGATGGTGGCGCGCAGCTGCACGTCTGAAATGTCGCGGTTGACCCGGGTGACGCCAATCTGCTGGCGGGTCGAATCGGTGCCGAATCCGCGCAGCAGCGGCTGGGTGAAGGCGCCGGTCCACAGCGTGTTGTAGGACGGGTTGTAGAGCGTGTTCTGGCTGGACGTGGTCTGGCGGTTGTTGTTCAGGGTGACGACGTAGCTGCCGCCGCCCCACGGCACGCTCTGCGCAATGCCTCCGTTGAACGTCGTCAACCCGGCCACGATCGACGAGCCGGGCGTCGAACTCCCGGCCAGGGTGGTGTTGGCCGGCGTCGACACCGACTGCCGGTTCAGCGTCGACACCAGCGACGGCTTGTACACCGACTGAATCCTGAGGACGGCCAGGTCGTTGATCTGGGGATTGAGCCGCTGCACGGCGATGTCGAGGTTGCGATCGAGCGCGAACTTCACCGCATCGTCCAACGTGAGCGCGACGACCTGGCGCCCGCCCGAGTTCGGCGCCGGCTGCTGCACGTCCGCCGATCCGTTCGCGACTTTTTCCGCCGCCTGCTTGATCAGATCGTGAAGGCGCGCCTCCGACACCTGCTGTGCGGGCGCCTGCGCGCGCGCGGGCGCCGCCAGCGAGGCGCACGCGAGTGTCGCGGCGAGCATCCCGTTGAAACCGTTCCGTGTCATCAAGTCTCTCTCTCCCTTAACGTCGTACCGTGTTGTCGCCGCGCGGCTTCGCGTGATCTTTTTCCCACTGCTCGTGCATCTTGTTGAGCCGGACCCGCTGATCGGGCGTCAACACCTGCCGCATATGCAGCAGCATCAGGGTCCGCATTTTGTTCAGATTGGACCGGATGGCTTCGACCTTGTCGACCTGGCGCGAGACGATCAGTTCGTCCGAGTTGGCGGCGATCAGCCGCGACAGCTCGGCTTCCTGCTGGTCCAGTTCCTCTTTCTTCGGCCGGAGGACCGTGACAGCGGACTGATACACGCCCTCGACTCGGCTCGCCTGGTCCACGGTCAGGCTCAGATCCTTCTGAAACTGCGGGTCGCGCCACCAGGGAAAGCCGAACGATTGTCCGTGAACAGGGACGACCAGCGCCAGCGCGAAAACCGCCGGCAACAGCCAACGCGCCCATGTCAGCTTCATGCGTAAACCTCTGAAAAAGCTGTTACTTCAGGGATTACGACGTCCCCCGCGCTTGTGTTTAAGGGGAGACAATTTTTTACGAGGAGAGGGAGGTGGGAAGCCCTCTTACAAGCGAGAGGGAGGAGCGAAGCCGCTAATGCTGGTCCCGGACTTCGCGGACGCGTGGGGTGAAGGCATCGAACGCCCGTAACTCGTTGGTATGCGGCCGTTCGACCGCAGCCTCGAGATCTGACAGAAAGGCATCGTCGGCGGCGACGTCCGCCGGGTTTCCCCGAGTTCCGGTTGGCGTCAGCCGAGGCCGCGCCGACTCCGCGAAACGCTGGGAACCGGCCGATCCGACGCGCCATTCGTAGCCCGCGCCGACGGCGGCGCCGACAAAGAGTCCCGCGGCCGCCGCGGCCGCGATCCAGCGCGGCGCGGTCCGCGCGCCCGATCCGGTGATGGTTCCGCGGACGAAGCGCCGCGGGAAGCTGATGACGCGCGCAGGACGGCCGGCAAGCGCGATGCGCCGCTCAATCTGTTGCTGCTGCTGGTGCAGACGCTCCGGCGTGAAGATGGCGTCGGCTTCGGCCTCGCTTTCCTGCTGCAGGCCGTCCATGAAGGCCGCGAGCTCGTCGAAGCGCGCCGCGCACGTCTCGCAGTCGGACAGATGCTCGGCGACCGGCGGGTCGATCGGCTCGCCGCTCTTGCTCGTCAGGTAGCAGTCGAACAGGCGTTCTTCCTGGAGGTGACTGGCGCGGACCATCACGGCTTGCCTCCCAGCAGGCCGCGCAGTTTGCGCGCGGCCCGGAACAGGTGGACACGGACGGTGGATTCCTTGAGTCCGGTCATCGCGCTGACCTCACGCGGCGTATAGTCGCCGTAGTGGCACAGCGTGAAGACCGTCCGCTGCCGGCCGTCGAGGCGATCGATGGCGGCCGCAATGCGGGCCCGGCGTTCGCGTGCGAGCAGGCGATGTTCAGGATCGTTGCCGGAACCGGCCGCCGACGCCCGCGCTTCGTCCGCGCTCGACACCTCGCCCGCGACGAACCAGCGATCGCGGCGCGTGCGCGCCTTGCGGCGATCCAGGCATCCATTGATGAGGATGCGCGTGAACCAGACCTCGAACGGCCATGCTTCGCGGTAGGACGCGATGTGCGAGAAGACTTTGACGAACGCGTCCTGGACGGCCTCGTCGGCCTCGGAGGGATCGCGCAGGTACTGATAGGCGATTCGGCAGGCTCGTCGCTGAAGAGGCGTGACCAGATCGCTGAAACGCGCCCGCGCCTCGTCCATCTCGCCGCGCTCGACCAGGCCGCGGATTTCGATCGCGAGCCGCGACTCATCCGAGATCGCCGGAGCACTCGGACGATGGGCAGGCGGGAGGGCTGGGGCATCGGCGTCGCCACCAGCGAACCCGGCCGCCTTCCGCGAGTCGGCTGAAGGAAATTCAGCATTCATACAGGCATTACGATGCTCGTCGAGCGCTGTTTACAGTCTACCGCAATCGCGTCCTTTATTTGACGAGCGTCTGAGCTGCGAGTACGATCCCGTAAATTCTTCTATGTTACTGGCCCTTCATCTTTTAGGAGTCGTCGATGACCACCGGTACTGAGCGCACGCGCGGGCTCGGCCACGAGGGAATCGAAACCGCTCGCGTGCGCTGGAATCTGTCGCCAGCTGTGCTGTACGAGGAGGCGGTCCGACGACAGGAAGCCCAACTCGCCGCGGACGGCCCGCTCGCCTGCCGGACCGGCCAGCACACCGGCCGTTCGCCCAATGACAAGTTCATCGTTCGTGAATCGTCGAGCGAAGCGGAGATCGCCTGGGGCGCCGTCAACCGCGCGATGGAGCCGGCCCAGTTCGACTCCTGCACCAGGAGCTGTTGAGGTCGCTCAACGGCAAAGAGCTCTTCGTTCTCGATTGTTTCGCGGGCGCCGATCCGGACTACCGCGCTCGCCGGTTCGCGTGATCAACGAGTACGCGTGGCACAACCTGTTCTGCCGGAATCTGTTCATCGACGATCGCGATCGCCGAGCAGGCCGCCTCTCCGCAGTTCACGGTCATCGACTCTCCGAGCTTCAAGGCCGATCCCCGGCGACACGGCACGCGCGTCGGACGTCGTGATCGCCGTGAACTTCGCCAAGCGGCTGGTGCTGATCGGCGGCACCAGCTACGCCGGCGAGATGAAGAAGTCGATCTTCTCGATCCTGAACTACCTGCTGCCGCTGCAGGAACGTCCTGTCGATGCACTGCTCCGCGAACATCGGCCCGGCCGGCGACGTCGCGCTGTTCTTCGGCCTGTCCGGCACCGGCAAGACCACGCTGTCGAGCGATCCCGACGCGCATGCTGATCGGCGACGACGAGCACGGCTGGAGCGATCGCGGCGTGTTCAACTTCGAAGGCGGCTGCTACGCGAAGACGATCCGGCTGTCGGCCGAAGCCGAGCCGCAGATCTACGCGACGACGCGGCGCTTCGGCACCGTGCTCGAAAACGTGGTGTTCGACCCGACAGCGCGGACGCTCGATCTCGACGACGACCGCTACACCGAGAACACGCGCGCGGCGTATCCGATTTCGTTCATCGACAACGCGGTGCCGTCCGGCCTCGGCGGGCATCCCACGAACATCGTGATGCTGACGGCGGACGCGTTCGGCGTGCTGCCGCCGATCTCGCGGCTGACGCCGCGAGGGCGCGATGTACCACTTCCTCTCCGGCTACACCGCCAAGGTGGCCGGCACGGAAAAGGGCGTCACCGAACCGAAGGCGACCTTCAGCACCTGCTTCGGCGCGCCGTTCCTGCCGCTGCGCGCCGGGCCGCTACGCGAAGATGCTCGGCGAGAAGATCGCGCAGCACACAGGTCGCGCGTCTGGCTGGTCAACACCGGCTGGACCGGCGGATCCGTACGGCGTCGGCATCGCGCATGAAGATCGCGCACACGCGCGCGATGATTCGCGCCGCGCTCGTCGGGCGCGCTCGACACCGTGGCCTACTACGAAGGATCCGGTGTTCAATCTCGACGTGCCGACCACGTGTCCCGACGTGCCGGCGTCGAGTGCTCAAGCCGCGCAACACGTGGTCGAACGGCGCGGCCTACGACGCGCAGGCGGCGAAGCTGGCGGAGATGTTCGTCGACAACTTCAAGAAGTTCGCCGACGGTGTCGCGCCGACGTCGTCGCCGCCGGCCCGCGAATCTGACGTGGCGGCCGCGTTCGAGGCCGTCATCGGTCTCGAGATTCACGCGCAGCTGCTGACCGCGTCGAAGATGTTCTGCGGCTGCAGCGCCGCGTTCGGCGCCGACGCCGAACACCCACATCTGTCGCGGTCTGCCTCGGACTGCCCGGGTGCGCTGCCGGTCCTGAACCGCGCCGCCGTCGACGATGCCATCCGCGCGGTGCTGGCGCTCGGCTGCGCGATTCAGCCGACGTCGATCTTCGCGCGGAAGAACTATTTCTATCCGGACCTGCCCAAGGGCTACCAGATTTCCCAGTACGAGCAACCGCTCGCGACGCGGCGGCGCCGTCGAGTTCGCGAGTGGCGGCGACGCGCGGCGCGTCGGCATCACGCGCGTCCACCTCGAAGAGGACGCCGGCAAGTCGATTCACGACGGCTTCGCCGATTCCGATCGCAAGACCTACGTCGACTTCAACCGGAGCGGCGTGCCGCTGATCGAGATCGTGAGCGAGCCCGACCTGCGCTCGGCGGCCGACGCCGCCGAGTTCTTCACGCGCCTGCGCGAGATGCTCGTCTGGCTCGGCGTGAACGACGGCAACATGGAGGAGGGCAGCCTGCGCTGCGACGCCAACGTGTCGGTGCGCCCCGCCGGTCAGGCGGCGCTCGGCACCAAGGCGGAGGTCAAGAACCTCAACTCGTTCCGCTTCCTGCAGAAGGCGCTCGAATACGAGATCGAACGGCAGATCGACGTGCTCGACGGCGGCGGACGCGATCGTGCAGGAGACGCGTCTGTGGAACGCCGACACGGGCACGCACCGAGTCGATGCGGAGCAAGGAAGAAGCGCACGACTATCGCTATTTTCCGGAGCCGGACCTGCCGCCGGTGGTCGTCGATGCCGAGCGCATCGCCAGCGATTCGCGACGCGATGCCGGAGCTGCCGGCGGCACGGCGCACGCGTTTCGTCGAGCAGTATGCGCTGTCGGACTACGACGCCGGACTCAGCTGACGCAGTCCCGCGAACTCGCCGACTACTTCGAGGCGACGGTTCGGGCCGGCGCGCGCCGCAAAGCCGCGAGCAACTGGATGATCGGCGACGCTCGCGCGCGACGCTGAACGAACGCGGGACTGACCGTCGCCACGTCGCCGCTCGAGCCCGCACGGCTCGCCGCGCTGATCGTCGCTGGTCGACAACGGCACGATCAGCGGCTCGATCGGCAAGGAGCGTGTTCGCGAAGATGTTCGCCTCCGGCAGGACAGCGCCGCGAGATCGTCGCGGCGGAAGGCCTGACGCAGATCGACGACGACGCGCCAGATTGCGATCGCTGGTGGCCGAGGTGCTGGCCAAGCATCGCCGAGCCGGTCGCGCAGTACCGCGCAGGCAAGACGACGACGTTCGGATTCCTGGTCGGGCAGGTGATGAAGGCGGCCGGCGGCAAGGCCAATCCGAAACGCGTCAACGAGATGTTGAAGCAGGCGCTCGAGGGTTGAGCGCGTTCACCGTGCTATAATCCGGCTCCTCACCACAATTGATCGAGACCTCACACCTCTCCAAGTTCTACAGCCGCGGCGTTTACGCGCTGCGCGATTTGTCCCTGACCATCGACAAAGGCGAGTTCATGTTTCTGACCGGCGCCAGCGGCGCCGGCAAGTCCACGCTGCTCCGTCTGCTGCTGCGCGAAGATCTGCCGAGCGAAGGCGAGCTGAAGGTGCTCGGCCGCGACCTGAACGCGCTGAAGCCGTCGCAGGTGCAGGCCTACCGCCGCACGGTCGGGTTCGTCTTTCAGGACTTCCGGCTGATTCCGCGCTTCACCGTGTTCCAGAACGTCGCGTTCGTGATGCGCGTGCTCGGTCTGCCGCTCGTCGACCCAGCAGCGCAAGACGTTTCAGGTGCTGAAGTGGGTCGGTCTGCAGCACCGCATGAACGCCTCGCCGGACGAGTTGTCCGGCGGCGAACAGCAGCGCGTCGCGATCGCGCGGGCGCTGGTCAACGATCCGCAGATCGTGCTCGCTGACGAGCCGACCGGCAACCTCGATCCGGACTTGTCGCTCGAAATCATGAACCTGTTCCGCGAGATCAACGCGCGCGGCACCACGGTCGTCGTCGCGACGCACGATCGCGAGTTGATCCGCCGCGTCGGCCGGCGCTCGATCACCCTCGATCACGGACGCGTCGTCGAGGTGGCCTGACGTGCGCGCCCTTCGCTACGCCTTCGACGAAGCGCTGGCGAGCCTGTGGCGCGGCCGGCGACTCGGGACTGCTGTCGACGGCGACCATCGCGCTCGCGCTGTTCGTCCTCGGCGGGTTTCTCCTGGTCACGGCGAATCTCGAGCGCCTCGGCGCGCGAGTGGAGCAGCACCGCCGAGCTGTCGGTGTACCTCGCACGACGACGTGACGCCGGCGGAGCGCAAGGCGATTGAGGTCGCGCTGGCGGGCAGCGACACCGTGTCCGGCCGCGAATTCGTGTCGAAGTCCGACGCACTGGCGCGGTTCAAGCAGACCTTCGGCGACCTCGCTTCGGCCATCGACGATCCGACGGACAATCCGCTGCCGGCGTCGTTCGAGGCGCACCTGCGGCCGGGATCCGGCGCTGCGGCGAGTGTCGACGGTCTCGCCGCCACGCTTGCGAGAGATGCCGGGCGTCGCCGACGTCCGATACGACCGCCAGTGGCTGAATCGCCTGCTCACGGTCATCCGATTGATTCGCGGCATCGGGCTGGCGCTCGGCACGCTGCTCGCGGTCGCCGCCGCGCTGACCGTCGCCAACGTCGTCCGCCTCGCGCTCTACGCGCGGCGCGACGAATTGGACATCATGCAGCTGGTCGGCGCGCCGCCGGTGTACGTGCGCGGTCCGTTCGTGATGGAGGGCGTGCTGCAGGGCGGCGTCGGGGCGCGCTGACCGCGCTGGCGGTGCTGGCGGTGGTGTTTTTCGCGCTGCGCGCGCGTTATCTCGTGCCGCTCGCGTCCGCGGTCAACCTGTCGGCGATTCGCTTTCTCCCGCTCGAACTGTGCGTCCTGCTGGTCGTCGGCGGGATGGCGGTCGGCTGCCTGGGCGGGCTGGTCGCGGCCTGGAACCGCTGACCTGTTACAGAATCTTGACACCCGTTTTATTGCGGCACTACACTGGTTGAAGTAACAGACAATTCAACTCCGAGGACCTGCATGCCACGCTTCGCTCCCGATTCGAGGCCGATCAGCGCGCAGCACCCGATCACAGAGTTTTACCGGGAAGAGTTTCTGAAACACCACCGCTGCCTGCAGGAGCAGCGGCCTTACTACTCCGAAAGCGCGATTACGGACGTCGAAGCCGCGCTGACGAGAATCATGGAACGACTCGAACAACTCTCCACGCAAGACAACGCCCCGCAACTGGTCAGCTCGCTCCTCAAGAAATTCGACGTCGTGACCGGCCTGTCGTCCTGGTCGGACCCCAAGCAAACACACTGACGCGGTCACTTCCGGATCTTCGACACGATCTCCTGGCGCTCGTCCGGGCGGGTATCGATGCGGCCGCCGCCGGCCCGCTGGTCGAACGCGCGCTCGCCGAAGATTCGAGGCGAGGCGCTGAGGACATCGCGCGAGGCGCTCGGATGCAGGGAAAGGCGCGCAGGATGCAGCGCAAGGCTTCAGCCGAGCGTCACACCCACCTGCGTGATCATCGCTGCCGGAAAAGCTGCGCCGGCAATGGCGGCGGCTGCAGCGCGCTCCCTGGGCGAACGTATCAGGGCCGGACTTGTGGTCAGCGCCGCGCCGGCCGCGGTTCCCGCCGGCTTCGAGTCGATCGTCGGCGGTCATCCGGTACCGACGGCGGGCAGCGAAGCCGCCGGTCGTCGCGCCCTGGCGATCGCTGGAGCCGTCGCCGCGTCGGACACGCTGCTGGTGCTGCTGTCCGGTGGCGCCTCGGCGTTGATGGCGGTGCCGGCCGACGGCACTCACGCTCGACGACAAGCGCGCCGCGACCGCTCAACTGCTCCGTGCCGGCGCGGACATCCACGCGCTGAACACCGTGCGCAAGCACCTGTCCGCGATCAAGGGCGGCCAGCTCGCGGCGCACGTCGCCGGCCGCTGCCGGACGCTGGTCATCTCGGACGTCGTCGGCGACGATCCGAGCGTCATCGCGTCGGGACCGACCGTCGGCGACGACAGCAGCTTTCAGGACGCGCTCGACGCGCTGCGGCGTCTGGGTGGCGGAAAGCGCCTATCCCGCGCCGATCGTCGCGCGGCTGCGCCGCGGCGCCGACCGGCGGCGTGGCGGAGACGCCGACGCCAGGCGATCCGCGTCTGGCGCGGGCGAAGACCACCGTGATCGGCTCCCGGCGCGACGCGATGACCGGCGTCGCCGCCGCGGCCGTGGCGCGCGGCTATCACGTCGTGCGCATCGACGATCCGGTCGTCGGCGAAGCGCGAACGGCTGCTGTTGCGCACGTGCGCGCGGTGCTGGCGCGGGTCAGCGACAGCACGCGCCCGACCTGCGTCGTCTCGAGCGGCGAGACCACCGTGCACGTCACCGGGCACGGCAAGGGCGGCCGCAATCAGGAGTTCGCGCTGGCGTCGGCGAAACTGCTGGCCGAGGCGGGCGGCGCAGCGCTCGCACTGGCGAGCGTCGGCACCGACGGCATCGACGGACCGACCGACGCCGCCGGCGCCCTGGCCGACGCCACCACGATCGGCCGAGCCGGCGCGGCCGGCCTGGCGCCGGACCGCTTTCTCGTCGACAACAATGCCTACGCGTTTTTCGACGCGCTGGGCGATCTCATTCACACGGGGCCGACCGGCACGAACGTCGGCGACCTCCAGGTAATTCTGTTAGCCTAAATTCAGATGTTTTCACGCGATCAAGTCCTCGCGCTGATGCGGGAGCGGGTGCATCACCCGGCCGGCATGCGCGAGCTGTTGCAAATTCTCAAAGTGCCGAAGGACGACCAGCCGTCGTTCAAGCGTCACATCAAGTCGCTCGTCTCGTCGGGCGATCTCATTCACATTCGCGGGCAGCGCTTCGGCCTGCCCGAAAAGATGGACCTCTACGTCGGCCGGCTGCAGACGCATCCGGCCGGCTACGGCTTCGTCACCCCCGAGCGGCCGCTCGACTCGGGCGGCGGCGACATCTACATCGGCAACACCCACCTCAACGACGCGATGCACGGCGACCGCGTCGTCGTCCGCATCGAGCGCATCAAGGACGGCGGTCGCGCCGAGGGCCGGATCATCCGCATTCTCGAGCGCGCCAACGAATGGATCGTCGGCCGCTACGACCGCGACGAAAACGGCATGGGCTACGTCGTGCCGTTCGATCGCCGCGTGCTGATGGACATCGTCGTCCCGGCCGGCCAGGAGGGCGGTGCGTCGCCGGGCGAGATGGTGACGCTGGAACTGACGCGCTGGCCGACCTCGACGCGCGGCGCGATCGGGCGGGTCGCCGACGTCCTCGGCAATATCGACGCGCCGGGCGTCGACACCGAGATCATCATCCGCAAGCACGGCATCCCGGACGCGCACTCGAGCGAGTCGATTGCCGAGGCGCTCAAGCTCGGCGCCGCGGTCGTCTGAGCGCGACATCCGCGGCCGTACCGACTTCCGCGCCCTGGTGACCGTCACCATCGACGGCGAGCACGCCCGCGATTTCGACGATGCGATCACGATCGAGCAATTGGCCAACGGCAACTACTGGCTCGGCGTACACATCGCGGACGTGTCGCACTACGTGCGCGAAGGCAGCGCGCTCGACCGCGAGGCCTACGAACGCGGCACCTCGGTGTATTTCCCCGAGCGCGCCGTGCACATGTTCCCGTCCGAGCTCTCGACCGGGCTGTGCAGCCTGAACCCGCATGTCGATCGCCTGGTGCAATCGTGCTTCATGGAGATCGATCGCCAGGGTCAGGTCGCCGGCACGAGTTCCACGACGGCGTCATCAACAGCAACGAGCGGATGACCTACAACGCGGTCAACGGCATCCTGACCGATCGCGATCCGGAGCTGCTGAAGCAGTACGCGCCGCTGGTGCCGATGTTCGAGCAGATGCGCGATCTGTTCACGATCCTCAACGCCGCCCGCCGCCGCCGCGGCTCGATCGATTTCGACTTGAACGAGGCGGAGGTGATCGTCGACGAGGGCGGCGTGGTCGAGGCGATCATCGCGCTGCAGCGCAACGTCGCGCACCGGTTGATCGAGGAGTTCATGCTGCTCGCCAACGAAACCGTGGCGTCCTATCTCGAGGCGCAGGCAGCGCCGGCGCTGTACCGCATTCACGAGGAGCCGGACATCCTCAAGGTCGCGAAGTTCGAGGATTTCGTCTCGGGATTCGGCTACAGCCTGGCGGCCCCGCCGAACGGACTGAAGCCGGCGCATTTTCAGAAACTGATCCAGCAGATCCACGGCAAGCCGGAGGAGAAGCCGATCGCGATGCTGATGCTGCGCACCATGCAGAAGGCGCGATACGCGCCGGAGAACCGCGGTCACTTCGGCCTCGCCGCGCCGAGCTATACGCACTTCACGTCGCCGATCCGGCGCTACCCGGATCTCGTCGTGCACCGCGCGTTGCGGGCGGCGCGGCACGGGGCGCTGACCGACGAGCAGCGCGAAGAGTGGAGCGAGGATCTGCCCGAGATCGCGCGTCACACCTCGGAGATGGAACGCCGCGCCGACGAGGCGGAGCGGGAGCTGCTGCAGTGGAAGAAGGTCAAGTTCATGGCCGACAAGGTCGGCGACGAATTCGAGGGCTACGTGACCGGCGTCGCCGCGTTCGGATTGTTCGTCGAACTGATCGAGCATTTCGTCGAGGGACTGATCCATGTCTCGACCATGGCCGACGACTACTACCGGTTCGTCGAGACCGGACACCTGCTGCGCGGCGAGAACACGCACAAGGTCTATCGGCTCGGCGACAAGGTCAAGGTCCAGGTCGTGCGCGTCAACATGGACGTCCGCCAGGTCGACCTGGGCCTGGTCGAGATTCTCGAGCGGGTCCGTGCCGGCGAGCGTGGGCCGCGACGAAGCAAGGCGGCGCCGCCGCGGGGCGGCGGCCGGCACAAGCAGCGGCCCGGCCGAAACGAGCGGCAGCAGCGCAAGCGAGGGAAAAGGTAGTAGTCAGTCGTCGGCTGAATCAGCAGTCAGCCTTTAGCCATCAGCATTTCCCCAAATGCGTTCCATCGTCGTCGGCACCGCCGGGCATATCGACCACGGTAAGAGCTCGCTCGTGCTCGCACTTACCGGCACTGATCCCGACCGATTGAAGGAAGAGAAAGCTCGAGGCATCACCATCGACCTCGGGTTTGCCCATCAGATCATCGACGGAATCAGCTTCGCGTTCGTCGACGTGCCCGGACACGAACGTTTCATCAAGAACATGCTCGCCGGCGCCGGCGGCATCGATCTGGTCGTGCTGGTGGTCGCCGCAGACGAGTCGGTGATGCCGCAGACGCGCGAGCACTTCGAGATCTGTCGGCTTCTGCGCGTGCCGGTCGGCATGGTGGCCATCACCAAGTCCGATCTGGTCGATCCGGACACCCTCGACATCGTCCGGCTCGACGTTCAGGAGTTGGTGGCCGGCTCGTTTCTCGAGGGCGCGCCGGTGGTCGCGGTCTCGGCGCGAACCGGCGACGGGCTGGCCGGGTTGACGTCGGCCTTGGTCGACGTCAGTCGTCGCGCGCCCTCGCGCGCCGCGGGCGGCGTGACGCGCCTGCCGATCGATCGGGTCTTCTCGATGAAGGGCTTCGGCACGGTTGTGACCGGCACGCTCGTGTCAGGCACAATCGCCGTGGATCAGACGCTGGCGCTGTTGCCCGGGGATCGATCGGTGAAGGTTCGCGGCGTTCAGGTGCATGGCCGGAAGCAGATCGAAACCGTGGCGGGGCAGCGTTCGGCGCTGAACCTGAGCGGTGTCGAGGTCGAGGATCTTGCACGCGGGCAATCGCTGATCACGCCAGGCGCGTTCGAGATCACCCGTGTCGTCGACGCGGCGATCGACATCGTGCGGGACGCGAAGCCGTTGAAACACGGCGGCCGCGCGCGGCTGCACCAGGGAACCGCCGAGATCATGTGCCGCGTCTCCTTGATCGGCCCGACGCCGCAGCGGCGCGCGGATGGTCGTGACCCTGACGCGTTCGTGATTCAACCCGGCGAACGCGCCTTCGCGAGGCTCAGGCTGGAAGCGCCGGCGGTGCTGGTGCGCGGGGATCGGTTCGTGCTCCGCGCCTATTCTCCCCCGGTGACCATCGCCGGCGGCATCGTGCTCGATCCGCAGCCGCCGCGCGGCGCCATTCGCACGAGGTTCGCGCTCGAGCGCTGCGGCCGTTTGATGGCCGAGCCGGCGGGAGATCCGATTGCCGCAGAACTGCGGGCGATCCAGGTCGTGGTCAACGACGCGGGTCCGGCCGGCGTGCCGATCGGGACGCTGACCTCCCGGCTGGGCATCGATCCTCGCGAGATCGAGGCGCGGCTGCGGGTCCTCGCCGAGTCAGCGGCGGTGATCCGCGCGAGCGACGTGCTGGTCGTCCCGGCGACGGTTGCGCGACTCGAGGATTCGATTCTGAAGACGCTCGCCAGTCATCACGCCGCCGCACCGCTGGCCGGAGGCCTGCCACGTGAGGATCTTCGTGACCAGGTGTCGAAACACGGACACGCCGCAATCTTCGATCACGCGCTCGCCGAGCTGTCGGCCGCGGGTACGGTGGTGCTGCGAGATCGCGTGTCGCTGACCACGCACCGCCTGGAGTTGTCGCCTGACGAGGAGCGGGCCAGAGCGTCGATCGAGCTGTTGTTCCGCGAGCGCGGGCTGCTGCCGCCCGACCCGTCGTCGATCACTGTCGAGGCTGCCCTCGCGCCGGCGCTGGCCGACCGAGTGGTCAAGCTGCTGTTGCGGCAGAAGGTGCTGGTGCGGGTGGACACGCTGATCTTTCACGACCAGGCGCTGCAGGAGTTGAAGCGGAGCGTGGCGGCGATGAAAGTGGCGGGTGGTGGAGCGGCCCGGATCGACGTCGCCGGGTTCAAGCAGCGCTTCGGCGTGAGCCGGAAGTTCGCTATTCCGCTGCTCGAGTACCTCGACCGCGAGCGGGTGACGCGGCGGGCCGGAGAATCGCGGCTGGTCTTATGACTTCTTGTCGGTGTCGCCGTCGTTCATGCCGTCCTTGAAGTTCTTGATTGCGCTGCCCATCCCTTTGGCGAGGCCGGGAAGACGATTGGCCCCGAAAATCAGGATCACGATCAAGAGAATGATCAGCAGCTCGGGGACGCCAAGTGAACCAAACATGTTGAAACTCCAGAATCCGCGCGGGAAACTGCTGCGATTGTACCACCGAACCGGGTGTTACATGCGCAGCAGCAGGTGTGCGGCGAGCCGCCACTCCCAGGTGCGCAGCAGCTTTGACCTGAGTCCCGCATAGCTCTGGCGGCCGGCGAGCAGGTCTGCCATGACCGCGCGAATACCGGCGCTTTGATGCAGCGCGCGCACGATCAGGGAGGCGAATGCCGGCCGGAAGAAACCCGCTTTGAGCCGGGCGGCATACGCGAGCTCGGGCACCACCTCTTCGTTGATGCGCCGTGAGTAGAGCTGCGGATCGCCTGCGATCACGGCGTCGGCGGCCCATTCACCGGATGCGATGGCGAAATAAATGCCTTCGCGAGTGATCGGATCGACCAGGCCAGAGGCGTCGCCGATCAGACACCAGCGCCGTCCCACCAGTTGGAGGCGTTCGAAATCGCGTGCGTTCAGCGACGGAATCGGCCACGAATAGCGATCGAGCTTCGCATCGCCGGCGATTCCGGTCCGTTCGATCCATGCCGCCGTCATGTCCCGCAGGATGCCGGCGGTGACGGCGGCGTCGGCCTGGCCGCAGATGCCGATCGCCAGATGGTCCGGCCGTGGAAACGACCACAGGTAGCCGGGCGGGTCCGACACCAGCTCGATGACGATCTCGTCGCTGGTGACGCCACGCGCGAAGTAGCCGGTGGCGATCGACAACTGATCGCGGCGGAATGCCTGCGAGACGCGGCGGCGGACGAGGCTGTTGGCGCCGTCGGCGCCGATCACGAACGCCGCGCGGCGAGGACCGTCGCTGGTCTCGAGGCTTACGCCGTCCCGGTCGATGCTGACGTCGAGCACACGCGACCGATCCAGCCGCGCGCCGGCGCGTTCGGCGGCGTCGAGCAACGCCGCGTCGAACGAGGTGCGGCTGCCGACGCGAAGGGCGTCGCGGTCGACGTGGTCAGGCAGCGGCACCACTGCCGATCGCCCGCGCGTCGAATCGATGAATCGCGCCGAGCGGATCACCGTGGCTGGCCACTCGCTCGCCGGGATCGCATCGGCGACCAGAGCCAGCGCACGGCCGGTGACGCCGCCGCCACACGGCTTTTCGCGCGGGTGCGACGGATCGAAGAGCGTCACCCGCGCACCGGCGCGGGCGAGGACGTACGCGGCGCGTGCGCCTGCCGGCCCGGCGCCGACAATCGCAACGTCGGAGAGGGTCGAAGGGTTCCAGGCGTTCGAAAGGTTCGAGCTGGCCACTGATTTATCTCGCGCTTGACGCACGACGCGTGCCGCAGATTACACCCACACCGTGCACTCCGCACCCCGCATCCCGCACCGTATTGTCCGTGATACATTACACGGCCATGATTGAGGCGCAGGTCGGACTGTTCACAGTTGGCGTGTTTCAGGACGTGGCGTGGGCGTCCAGGGGGATCGACGCGCTGAAACAGGCAGGGTTTCCTGCCGAGGCGCTGAGCGTCCTCGCGAAGGAAACCGCCGAGACCTCGCAACTGGTCGAATCGACCTTTGGTGCGGCGCCCGAGCGACTCGATCTCGCCGCGGTCGGTCCAGTCGTCTGTCGCGGCTCACTCATCGAAGCGCTGCAGGGCAGCGTGCGGGATTTGGCCACCCTGGGCCTGGCCGGCACGATGCGCCGCGTCGGCTTCCAGGCGCACGACGGCCGCATCTTCGAGGCGCTCGCCGCGCGCGGCGGCGTGCTCGTGGCCACGCGCGGAGAGCCCCGGGCCGCGGACGCGCTGGCGATCCTGCACTCGTACGGTGGCGGCAATGCCGCGATTGGCGCCTGGGGCGGACGAGTCTAGCCAGTCCAGCCGCGCGGTTTCCGAGGCACTTCTTTTGCAGTTGCAGCCTCTGAGACCGTGCGCCACAATACTTGGACGGGTCCCCAAATATCATCCTCGATGGCCGAACCCCTGACAGCAGACGTCCGCCCGAATGAATCCGCCGGGCACCTGTCTGTGCACCTCGAAGGCGAGCATCCGGTCGCAACCGCCTTTCTGTTCGAACAGCGGCAGTCCCGCGTCGGCCCCGCGTTCATCGCGTCCCTGGTCTGGCACGTCGGGTTTTTCGCTCTTCTGATCTTCCTCGTCAGCTTCAGCGCGGCCCATCCAGGACAGGCCGCCAAGCTTGTTCCCGACACGCCCAACAAGAACATCATCTGGCTCAACGAACCTGGGCCGGGCGGCGGCGGCGGCGGTGGCGGCAATCGGATGAAGGAACCGCCGAGGCAGGCGGAGCTGCCGGGCAAGGACAAGATTACGGTTCCCGTCGCCAAGCCGCCGAAGATGGAAATCCAGGAAGCCAAGAAGGAACCGGATCCCGTCGCGCAGATGAACATTCCGGCGAAGAGCCTTGCCGCGGCGCAGGACTCGCTCCCGGGTGCGATCGAGGCGCCTCCCGGGCCGCCCACGCTTTCGCAGGGTTCGGGCAGCGGCGGTGGCGCAGGCACCGGCACCGGCACCGGCGTGGGGCCGGGCAACGGTTCGGGCCTCGGACCAGGAAGCGGCGGCGGCACCGGCGGCGGCGTCTACCGTCCGGGCAACGGCGTCACGCTGCCGCGCGTGTTACGCGAAGTTCGTCCGCAGTACACGTCGGACGCCATGCGCGCAAAAGTCCAAGGCACGGTGCTGCTCGAATGCGTCGTCCGCGAGGACGGATCCGTCGGCGACGTCCAGGTCGTGCGTTCGCTCGATTCGACGTTCGGCCTGGATCAGGAAGCCATCAAAGCCGCCAAGCAATGGCGCTTCGCCCCCGGTCAGCGCCTTGGCGCGGCTGTTCCCGTCCAGATCACGATCGAGCTGACGTTCACGCTGCGCTGACGATTCAGGAGGCACGCAACCGTGACGCTGTCGCCGTCGCATCTCGCCCGGTCACTCGTGGCGGTCTCGCTGGGGACGACGGTTTGCTTTCAAACGTGGGCGTTGTTCCTTGGCCTGGGCCAGTTGAGTCCCGTCGCGAAGGCGATTAACACGGCCGCGTTGATGCTCCTCATCGGGAGCAGCGTTGTCCTGCGGCGGTCGCGACCGCAGTCTGCACTATCACCACTCGGCGACAACATCACCACGCTGAATCTGACCGCGCCAGCGATTGGTGACGAAGGCCAAGACCAGGGTAGGAAATGAGATTGCAAGCCGGTCGCGCGCACGGCTGGCTGGCGTGGACGCTGATCGCTGGAATCGCGATTGGTTTTCTGGGTATGGGGCCGCGCGGACACGGACTCCCGTTCTTCGGTCTCTTCGGTGAGGCGCCACTCGGCATTCCCAAGCTGGGATGGATGGCGATCACCGTCGCGTTCGCCGCTTCGTACTTTCTCCTCCAGCTGTCGAGGGGCGAAGTCGCGAGCGTCGATGACGATCCTCTGACCACGTTGGATCTGACCGCGCCAAAAGAAAAAGGCCCGGGAGCGTGAGCTCGCCGGGCCTTCTTTATTTCAGACTTCAGATTTCACATTTCAGATTTCTAAAGTTCAGGCTTCCAACTTGAGACTTCTAACTTCTAACGAAGTTAGTACATCCCGCCCATTCCGCCGCCGCCGGGCATACCCGCCGGCGCATCCTTCTTCTCTTCAGGAATGTCGCAGATGAGCGCTTCGGTCGTCAGCAGCAGCGACGCGATCGACGAGGAGTTCTGGAGCGCCGAGCGCACCACCTTGGCCGGATCGATGACGCCGGCCTTGACCAGGTCCTCGTAGGTGTCGGTCAGCGCGTTGAAGCCCTCGGTGTCCTTCATCTCGCGGACCTTCTGCACGACGATCGAACCTTCGTGTCCGGCGTTGGTCGCGATCCAGCGCATCGGCTCTTCGATCGCGCGCTTGATGATGTTGACGCCGATCTGCTGATCGCCGCCGAGCTTCAGGCCGTCGAGCACCTTGCGCCGCGCGGATCAGCGCCACGCCGCCGCCCGGGACGATGCCCTCTTCGACCGCCGCCTTGGTCGCGTGCATCGCGTCCTCGACGCGGGCCTTCTTCTCCTTCATCTCGGTTTCGGTGGCCGCACCGACCTTGATGACCGCGACGCCGCCGACGAGCTTGGCGAGCCGCTCCTGCAGCTTCTCGCGGTCGTAGTCGGACGTCGTGTCCTCGACCTGCGCGCGAATCTGCTTCACGCGTCCCTCGATGGCCGATCGACGCGCCGGCGCCTTCGACGATCGTCGTGTTGTCCTTGTCGATGGTGATCTTCTTGGCCTTGCCGAGGTCCTCGATCTTGATGCGACTCGAGCTTGAGCCCGAGGTCCTCGGTGATCGCCTTGCCGCCGGTCAGGATCGCGATGTCTTCGAGCATCGCCTTGCGGCGATCGCCGAAGCCCGGCGCCTTCACGGCCGCGGCCTGCAGCGTGCCGCGCAGCTTGTTGACGACGAGCGTCGCCAGCGCTTCACCTTCGATGTCTTCCGCGATGATGAGCAGCGGGCGGCCGAGGCGCGCCACCTGCTCGAGCACCGGCAGGAGATCCTTCATCGAGCTGATCTTCTTCTCGTGGATCAGGATGACCGGGTTCTCGAGCACGACTTCCATGCGCTCCGAGTCGGTGACGAAGTAGGGCGACAGGTAGCCGCGGTCGAACTGCATGCCCTCGACGACTTCGAGCGAGGTGTCGAGCGTCCGCGCCTCTTCGACGGTGATGACGCCGTCCTTGCCGACCTTGTCCATCGCTTCCGCGATGATCTTGCCGATCGTCTCGTCGTTGTTCGCGGAGATGGTGCCGACCTGCGCGACCATGTTGCCGCCGACGCCTTCTCCATCTTCTTCAGTCTCGTCGGTGATCGCTTCGACGGCCTTCTCGATGCCGCGCTTGATCTCCATCGGGTTGGCGCCGGCGACGACGTTCTTCGCGCCTTCGCGGTAGATCGCCTGCGCGAGCACGGTGGCGGTCGTGGTGCCGTCACCGGCCGTGTCCGACGTCTTGCTGGCGACTTCGCGGACCATCTGGGCGCCCATGTTCTCGAGCGGATCCTTGAGGTCGATTTCCTTGGCGACGGTGACGCCGTCCTTGGTGATCGTCGGCGAGCCGAATTTCTTGTCGAGGACGACGTTGCGGCCCTTGGGGCCGAGCGTGACCTTCACCGCGTCGGCCAGCTGGTTGACGCCGCGCAGGATCGCCTGCCGCGACTGCTCGCCGTACACAATCTGTTTTGCCATTGATGTCGTCTCCTACTTCTTTTTCTTGGAATCGCCGTCTTCGATGACAGCAAGAACTTCGTCTTCGCGCATGATGAGGTATTCCTCACCATCGAGCTTGATCTCCTGGCCGGAATACTTGCCGAACAGGATGAGGTCGCCGGCCTTGACGTCGAGCGGGACGCGCTTGCCGTCGTCCTTCGACTTGCCGTTGCCGGCGGCGATGACTTTGCCCTGCTGCGGCTTTTCCTTGGCGGAGTCGGGGATGATGATTCCGCCGACTTTCTGTTCGCCTTCTTCGAGGCGCTGAGACGATGATGCGGTCGTGCAGCGGTCTGACGTTCATGCGTTGTACTCCGTCTGCTTGAGTTGGGAGGTTCCTTACGGGTAACCCCTGAAGATGTTGCGAGGGGCCATGGTGGGTTAGCACTCACCATGACCGACTGCTAATTATATGGCGGATGTTGGCAGTGTCAAGCGTGGACTGCTAGTCGAGCCGGCGGCTTCGGAAGGCCCGGTGGGTCAGGCCCGGCGTCGGATTTTGTACTCGCCCATCTTGCGGGTGAGCGTGTTGCGGTGCATGCCGAGCGTGCAGGCGGTCTTGGTCAGGCTCCCGTCGCACTGTCCCAGGACACGGACGATGAAGCGGCGTTCGAATTCTTGGACGGCGTCGTCGAACTGGACGCCGCGGTCGACCATCTCCTCGACCAGTTTTTCGAGTCGCTCGGCGATCACGCGAGATCCCGTCCGGTCAGGCGGCGGAACGCGTCCACGTACTTCTCCCGCGTCTTCGCGACTACATCGTCAGGCAAGCGACGGGACGGGCGGCTGCTTGTTCCACTTGATCTGTTCGAGGTAGTCGCGCACGAACTGCTTGTCGAAGCTGGCTTGCGGTCCGCCCGGGCTGTAGGTGTCCTTCGGCCAGAAACGCGACGAGTCGGGAGTCAGTGCTTCGTCGATGAGGATGACCCGATCTTCAACCGGCCGATCGCTGGTTTCGAGCGGCAGCAGACCGAACTCGAATTTCGTGTCGGCGACGATGATGCCGCACGACTCGGCGTGCGCGGAGCCTTCGGCATAGAGGCGCAGCGTCAGATCGCGGACGCGATCCAGCACATGCTTGCCGACGAGGTCGGCGGCTTCCTTTTCGGTGATGTTGATGTCGTGGCCGCTCTGTGCTTTGGTTGCGGGCGTGAAAATCGGTTGCGGCAGGCGGTCGGATTCCTTCAGCCCCGCCGGCAGCTTGTGGCCGCACAGCTTGCCGGTGGCGACGTAGTCCTTCCAGCCCGAGCCGGACAGGTAGCCGCGCGCGACGCACTCGATCGGCAGCGGTTCGGTGCGGGTGACCAGCATCGAACGCCCGCGCAGCAGTTCCTGCGCGCTTCTCGCCGGCCCGGGAAACGACGCGGCGTCGGTCGAGAGCACGTGATTCGGCACGATCGACCGGGTCCGATCGAACCAGAATGACGAAATCTGCGTGAGGACCTTGCCTTTGTCCGGGATTCCGGAGCCCAGGACGTAGTCGAACGCCGAGATGCGATCGGTCGCGACGATCAGCAGGCGATTGCCGAAGTCGTAAATGTCGCGGACCTTTCCCTGTCGATCTGGCCGCCGGTCGGCAAGTGTGGTCTGGAGAATGGGCGAGGCAGGCGACAACAAAATCCTCTGGAAGACGAAGCTCTAAATCTTACCCAGTGCGCGTTCGGCAGACAAGAAATTCTTGTCTGTCGCTGCTTTGTCGCAAGGGTAGATGCCCAATCAGCGCGGCAACAAGATGTAGGGGCGGTATAGTAGTGCAGCCCAAGCCGTGATGCGTTCCAACCTTCGCGCCGTGATCGTCCTGGCGGCTGCCGTCGCGCTCGTCGCGCTCTTCCTTCGCAACGTCGCGCTCGAGAGCGTCAAGGCGAGCATCCTCGACGCGAAACCGGTCTGGCTGATGATGGCGCTCGCGTTCACGGTTGCGAATCTGGCGATTCGATCGCTGCGCTGGGGTGTCCTGCTCGAGCCGCTCGGTCCGACGTCGTTCGCGAACACCTTCAGGGCGACCGCGGTGGGGTTTGCGGCGAGCGCCGTGCTGCCGGCTCGCGCCGGCGAGGTCATCCGTCCGTACTTTCTGGCGCGGCAATCGCGCCGGGACTCGATCGAACCGATCGACGCGACCGGCGCGTTTGCGACGGTCATCGTCGAACGGTTGCTGGACGTCATTACGGTGGTCATTTTGCTGGTCACCTATCTGTTTGGATTTGGTCGGAACCTCGGTCTCGAGCAGCCGCGGGCATTTGCCGCAGCCAAGTGGAGCGCCGGCGTGTTTGGTGTTGGCGCGCTCGCCGCCTTCGGCGTTTCCCTGCTGATGGCCAGAGATCCGGCGCCGCTGGTGCGAGTCTGCGCACGATCGACCAGGTCCCTGCCGGCCGGGCTGGCCGCGCTCATCGAGGGGTTCATCACGAAGCTCGCGCGTGGTCTGGGAACTTTGCGGCGGCCGGCACGGCTTCTGAGCGCGCTGCTGTGGTCCTTTCCACTGTGGCTGTCGATCGCCATGGGCATCTGGTCAGTCGCGATCGCGTTTCGTCTCGCCGTTCCGTTTACCGGAACGTTCCTGTTGATTGCGCTGCTGGTCATCGGCGTCGCCGTGCCGACACCCGGCTCGATTGGCGGTTTTCACGAAGCGTTTCGGGTCGGGGTGACGACGTTCTACGGCGTGCCGGACGGGGCAGCAGTGGGCGCAGCCATCGTGCTGCACCTGATCACGATTGTCCCTTCGCTCCTGCTCGGACTGCTGTTTGCCGCGCAGGAAGGGCTCGAGTGTCCAGAGTCTGCGACGTCTGGCGGACGAAGCCGCGCACCCTGCGGCATGAACCCATGAAGTGTCCCTACTGCACACATCTCGGCGACAAAGTCGTCGATTCGCGCGAATCCAAGGAGGGCGAGGTCATTCGCCGCCGGCGCGAGTGCCTCGAGTGCGGCAAACGGTTCACCAGCTACGAACGGATCGACGAGATCCCGTACATGGTGGTGAAGAAGGACGGCACGCGCGAACGGTTCGATCGGCAGAAACTCGTCAACGGCCTGCTGAAGGCGTGCGAGAAGCGGCCCGTCAGCGTGGCCGCGCTCGAGGCCGTCGCCGATCGCGTCGAAGCGACCCTGCAGGAGCGCCCCGAGAAGGAAATTTCGACATCGCCGACGTCGGCGCGTTCGTGATGGAAGAGCTGAAGAAGCTCGATAAAGTGGCCTACGTGCGCTTCGCGTCCGTCTACCGGCATTTCCGCGACATCAA
The DNA here is from genome assembly GCA_963711765.1 of uncultured Acidobacteriota bacterium. Classification (GTDB taxonomy): domain Bacteria; phylum Acidobacteriota; class Vicinamibacteria; order Vicinamibacterales; family CAVVIG01; genus CAVQFC01. Next base: position 979,308 of record CAVQFC010000004.1, read on the forward strand.
CGAGTTCGCCGACGAACTGAAGCAACTCCTGAACCCGAAGGAATGACGCTCTCTTCTTCGGTGCTGCGTGCGGTCGCGGTGGCCTCTGGCGCTCGTGGCGGTCGTCAGCGCCGATGCCGTGGCGCCGGATCTGCGCGTCACTCCGATCGAACGCGACGGTCAGGTGCTGGTGTCGTTCGATCTGAACGACGGCTTCACGCCGACGTCCGTGACGCGATTCAGAGCGGTCTCTCGACCAGCTTCTCGTACGAGGTGGAGCTTCGTCGCGGCGCGCCGCTGTTCGATCGCACGCTGGCGGCGGTGTCGATCACCGCGACCGTGCACTTCGACAACCTGACCCGGCGCTATCAGATGTCGCGCTCGCTGGACGGCCGCGTCGAGGATGCGCGCCCGACCGACGACCAGGATTCGGTTCGCGGCTGGATGACCCATTTCGAACGGGTGCCGCTGTCGATGACGTCGGCGCTCGAGGCCAACGCCGAGTACTACGTACGGGTCCGCGCCCACACCCGTCCGCACAGCGGGTGGTTTTTCTGGCCGTGGGGCGGGACGGCGCTCGGGCTCGCGAAGTTCACGTTCATTCAGTGACAGCGGCGGCGGTCAACGGCAACCATCAGCGCTGAGCCATCAGCCATGACCTGCGAGTGTTCGTCATGCCGGCGACGGTAACGTCGATTTCGCCGAGACGCGCGACCAGTCCGGCGCCCGGCCGGTCGCCGGAACCGCCGCGCCGGCCGTTCCGCGACAACCCGCGCCTCATTCTGCTCGGCATCGTCGCGCTCATCACGGTGCTGGTGGCGCTGCTGTTCCTCGCCAACGGGACGTCGCGCTTCTCACCGGACTTCCTGAGCGAGTTCGTCCTCTACGCGCTGTCCGCGGCCGACCTGACGATGCTCGCCGCGCTGGTCTTCGTGCTGGCGCGCAACATCGTCAAGCTGGTCGTCGAGCGGCGCAAGGCGCTGCCGTTCGCGCGCTTCCGCGTCGAAGCTGGTCGCGCTGCTCCTCGGCATGACGCTGGTGCCGGCCGTCCTCGTGCTGATCGTCGGCAGCGAGCTGATTCGCACCAACATCGATCGCTGGTTCAACGCGCCGATGGCCGACATCCTGTCGTCCGCGAACCAGATTGCCGGCGACTACTACCAGGAGCAGCAGATGCTGGCGACCGATCACGCGACCCGCCTCGCGCGGCCTGCTGGCGTCGGTCGATCTCACCAGCGCCGACGTCCGGCCGATTCGCGACCTGCTGACGCCGGACATCACGCTGCAGCGCGTGCAGATGGTGGAGGTGTACCGCGTCGTGCCGTCCACCGGCTCGCTGCCGAGCCTCGAGTCGGTCGTCGATGTCGCGGCGCCGACGCTGCCGCCCGGTCACAGCCGCGCGGCGGTCGATCGGCTGGCGGCGCAGGCGCTTGGCGGATCGTCGGACACCCGCTCGATCGAAACGCTTGGCACCGGCGGCGACCTGCTGCACGCCGCCGCGGTGGTGCGCGGACCCGACGGCGAAGCCGACCGGCGTCGTGGTGGCGACCGATTACCTGACCGGCGATCTGGCCGCGCGCTCGCGGCGCATGACGCAGGCCTTCGAGAGCTACAACCAGCTGCGGGTGCTGAAGCGGCCGCTGACCGGCCTCTATCTGTCGTTCTTCCTGATGGTGACGCTGTTGATTCTGTTCGGCGCCACCTGGATGGGGTCGTATCTCGCGAAGCGGATCACGCGGCCGGTGCTGATGCTGTCGGCCGCCGCCCGCGAAATCGGCGCCGGACGGCTCGATCAGCGCGTCGAGCCGCAGAGCAACGACGAGTTCGGCTCGCTCGTCGAGGCCTTCAACGCGATGGCCGAGCGAGCTGGCGACGAGCCGGCGGAGAGTCGATCGCGGCGACGATCGATCTCGAACGCAAGCACGTCGAGGTCGAGGCCGGCGCCGCTACATCGAGACGATTCTCGAGCGCATCACGACCGGCGTGGTGTCGGTCGATGCCGCGGGCGCGATTACGACGATCAACAGCGCGGCGGCGCGGCTGCTCGGCCTGCCAGCGCCAGATCGTCGGCCAGCCGGCGGTCGCGGTGTTCGATCGCGCCGACCTGCAGCCGCTGCGCGCGCTGCTCGCCGGTGCCGGCGCGTCGAAGGCGCAGCCGGCGGCGCAGGAAATCGCGCTGGCCGCGCGACGGTCAGGAGCTGCACCTGGCCGCGGTCGCGACCGCGCTGGTCGGCGAGACCGGCGTGCCCGAGGGCGTCGTGCTGGTGCTCGACGACGTGACGCCGCTGATTCGCGCGCAGAAGGTCGCCGCGTGGCGCGAGGTGGCGCGCCGTCTCGCGCACGAAATCAAGAATCCGCTGACGCCGATTCAGCTGTCGCGCCGAGCGGCTGCGCCGGCACTTCGCCGAACGCGCCGCCGCAGGCCAAGGCGCTGGTCGACGAATGCACGGCCACGATCGTCGGCGAGGTGGAGTCGCTCAAAGGGCTGGTCGACGAGTTCTCGCAGTTTGCGCGGATGCCGTCGCCGCGCACGGTGCCGACCGACCTGGCGCAGCTGATCACCGATACGCATCGCGCTCTACAACGGCATCTTCACCGACGTGCGCATCGATCAGCGCTTCGCGCCGGCGGTGCCGCTGGTTCGCCTCGATCCCGAGCAGATCCGCCGCGTCATCATCAACCTGGTCGACAACGCCATCGAGGCGATGGAGCGCCGCGGCCACATCGTCGTCGAGACCGCAGCTCGACAGCGCCAACAGCATCGTCCGCGTCGATGGTCGCCGACGACGGCCCCGGCATTCCGGCGGCGGAGCGGGAGAAGCTGTTCCTGCCGTACTACTCGACCAAGCGCCGCGGCAGCGGACTCGGCCTCGCGATCGTGCGGCGGATCATCGCCGAGCACGGCGGCAGCATCGACGTCGGCGACAACACGCCGCGCGGCACGCGGTTTACAATCGAGTTGCCGTGTTGATGCTCAAGGCGCCGTTCGTCGTTCGATGCTCGAGTCGCTGACGATGCTCGTTCTGCGTTCGAACGATCGAACCACGAATCCTACGAACCGCGAACGATCCTGATGAAGCCCACCATTCTCGATCGTCGACGACGAGCCGGGCGTGCGGACCGCGCTGAGCGGCGTGCTGCGCGACGAGGGCTACAGCGTCGAGGCGGTCTCGAGCGGCGAGGCGTGCCTCGAGCGCGTCACGCGCGGCGCCGTCGACCTGATCGTGCTCGACGTCTGGCTGCCGGGCATGGACGGCCTGGCGACGCTGGCCCGACTGCGCGAGCGGCAGGTCGACGCGCAGGTCGTGCTGATCTCCGGCCACGGCAACATCGAGTCCGCGGTCCGCGCGATCAAGATGGGCGCCTTCGACTTCGTCGAGAAGCCGCTCTCGCTCGAGAAGACGGTGCTGGTGGTGCGCAACGCGCTGCACCAGCGGCATCCTCGAGGCCGAGAACCGGGCGCTGCGCGCCCGCGTCGATCGTCACCAGACGATGATCGGCGAGAGCTACGCGATGCGCCAGCTGCGCGAACAGGTGGCGATGGCGGCGCCGACCAACGGCCGCGTGCTGATCTACGGCGAGAACGGCACCGGCAAGGAGCTGGTGGCGCGCACCATCCACGCCCTGAGCCGCCGGCGGGTCGGCGACGTTCGTCGAGGTCAACTGCGCCGCGATCCCCGAAGAGCTGATCGAGAGCGAGCTGTTCGGCCACGTCCGCGGCGCGTTCACCGGCGCGGTCGCCGATCGCCGCGGCAAGTTCGAGGTCGCCGACGGCGGCACGATCTTCCTCGACGAGATCGGCGACATGAGCCTGAAGACGCAGGCCAAGGTGCTGCGCGTGCTCCAGGAGCAGACGATGGAGGCGGTCGGCGGCACGGCGCGCATCAAGGTGGACGTGCGCGTCGTGGCCGCGACCAACAAGGACCTGCAGTCGGAAATCCGCGCCGGCCGGTTCCGCGAAGACCTCTACTTCCGGCTCAACGTCATTCCGATCTTCGTGCCGGCGCTGCGCGATCGGCAGGACGACATCCCGCTGCTCGCCGATCATTTCATGGCCGAGTTCGCGCGCGAATACGGCCGGCGCCAGAAGCGATTCGATCCGGGCGCGCGCTCCGTGCGTGCAGCACTACCCGTGGCCGGGCAACGTGCGCGAGCTGCGCAACGTGATCGAGCGGCTGATGATCATGGTGCCGGGTGACGAGATCTCCGCCGCGGATCTCGGCTTTCTCGACGAGCGCCGGCGCCCACCGCGCGGCGACGCCGGAGGCGCCGCGATCGGCGCACGCTCCACGAGGCGCGCGATCAGTTCGAACGCGATCTGATTCTGCGCACGCTCGCCGAACAGCAAGGCAACATGTCGCGGACGGCGGACGTGCTCGGCGTCGAGCGCAGCAACCTGTACCGGAAGATGAAGGCGTTCGGGATCGCGCCGTCACGGCGCGCCGACGAGGAAACCGAGACGGTGTGATGGCTCAGAACCTCTCGGTCTTCAGCTTCTGCAACTGATGCTCGAGCACCTGGTCGGGTGTGAAGCCGGCGATCTGCAGATAGAACTCCGCGACCGCCTGCAGCGCCGCCGCCGGCACCAGGCCGACGATTTCGCTTTCGAGCACGCGAACCCCGTAACGTGCGGCTTCGCGCTGTACGGTCTCGAACACCCGGAACAGCGGCGTCTTCTGATAGTTGGTGAGGTTCATCGACACCTGTACGACCGGGCGGTCCGCGAGCGCGCAGGCCCATCGCCTTGACGAAACGGTAGCCGCCGCTGCTGTGACGAATCGCTGCGCGCGATGGCCTTGGCGACGTCCAGCCGATCGGTCGCGAGGTTGATGTTGAAGGCGATGAGCGGCATGCGCGCGCCGATCACGGAGGCGCCGGCCGTCGGGTGAGGTACAGCTGAACCGAAGTCCGGCGCCCAGCCCGGCCGCGCCATCTTTGCCGCCAGGCCCTCGAATTCACCGCGACGGATGTCTTCGAGATTCTTGCGCGTCGGGTTCGTCGCCGCCTCCTCGTACAGGTAGACCGGCACGCCGAATCGCGTCGCGACATCCGCGCCGACCGATCTGGCCAGCTCGACGCAGTCGGCCATCGTCACTCCTTCGATCGGGACGAAGGGGACGACGTCCACTGCGCCCAGCCGCGGATGCTCCCCGCGCTGCGTGCGGAGATCGATGTCGGCGACGGCGCGTTCGAACAAGCGCCAGCACCGCGCTGCGTGACGCCCGCGGCGTTGCCTGCGAACGTCAATACGGATCGGTTATGTGTCGCATCGGATGAGATATCGAGCAGCGCCACGCCCGCCACGGATCGGATCGCGTCGGCCATGGCGGCAACGGTCTCGGTGCGGCGCCCCTCGCTCACGTTCGGAACGCATTCAATCAGCATGGGACCTGCAGTATAATCGCTGCGCTTTCATGTCCGATGCCCATCGCAGCGACGCGCACGATGCCGGATCGGGGTCGGGGCAGGATGCGGATCGCGATGCCAGGATCGAGCAGCTCCTGCTCCTCGGCCTCGACCATTACTTCGCCGCCAACTACGAACTCGCCATCAACGTCTGGACCCGCGCGCTGTTTTTCGATCGCAGCCATCCGCGGGCGCGGGCCTACATCGAACGTGCACGCAGTGCGCATCGCCGAACGGCAGCGCGAGTCGGAAGAGCTGCTGCACACCGGCGTCGCGGCGTTTCAACGCGGCGAGGGCGACGAGGCGCGCCGATTGCTGCAGGCCGCGATCGAGGGCGGAGCGCCGCCCGACGAAGCGTTGGCGGTGCTCGATCGCCTGAATCGGCTCGAACCGCCTGTCCCGGTGGACAGCTCTACTGCGCACCGGACGTCCGGTACGCACGGGTACGCCGTTCGAGCCGGGTCGCTCCAGGCCTTCGATCGTGGCCGCCGTCGTGGTTACCGTGCTGATCGGACTGATCGTCGCCGGTGGCTACGCTGCCGGACGCTGGGATATACCCATCGAACGATCGATCGCCTCGCTGGTACGCAATGCCGGCAGCGTCACGCTCACCCCAGCCGCGGCGCCGGCCGCGACCGTCGACGAAGGAGGCGCCGCTGGCCGTGCCGCTGCAGGGCGAGACGACGCTCGTCCGGGCGAAGAACCTGGCCGCCGGCGGTCATCTGTACGACGCTCTGGCCGCGCTCGAATCGATTCGCTCGACCGACACGCAGAAAGACGGAAGCCGAGCGCCTGCGCGGCGACATCCAGCGTCAATTGCTGGCCGCGGCGCCGCTTCCGGCAGCAGCGCAACCGGACCGCGAGAAAAGCGATCGGCGCATCCCATGAAATGCCCGAAGTGCGGCTACCTCGGCTTCGAACACGTCGACCGCTGCCGCCATTGTGGATACGAGTTTTCGCTGGCGTCGACGGTGTCGATCCCCGACATTTCCATTCGTGCCGACGAGCGCTCGTTAAGGCCGCTCGAGGACCTGGCCTTGATGGACGGCGCCACGCCGGCGCCACCGGATGTCCGGTTGGCTGACGCGGCCCTCGATCTGGATCGCATGTTCGGCGAACCCGATCCGCCGGCGGCTCCCGTCGCGCGTTCGCGCGCCTGCCGTCGCCGTCTCGCGACGAGCTGTCGCTGTTCGGACCGCCGATTCCCGACGATGCGCCGCTGATCACGCGAGCGTCGCCGCCGCGTCCGCCGCTGGCGGTCCGTCGCGCCACGCCGGAAGTCCCTCGGCTCAGATCGGAGCCGCGGCTGCCGTCGCTCGATCTGGCGCCTGAGCCGGAACGCGAACCCACGACCGGGACGCGGGATCAGTTCCGCACGAAGCGCACCGAGCACGACGCGTCCGCGAACCGGGAGTCCGAGACCGGCGAAAACGCGGCGATGGTCTCGCGGCTGCTTGCCGTGGTCATCGATCTGCTGATCCTCGCCGCGGTCGACGTCGTGGTCGTCTACTTCACCATGCAGATTTGCGGCCTCACCGTCGCGGATCTCGGCATCCTGCCCAAGGGACCGCTGCTGGCGTTTCTGGTCGTCCAGAACTGTGGATACTTCGTGGCGTTCACCGCCGGCGGCCAGACGCTCGGCAAGATGGTGGCCGGCATCCGCGTCGTGCCATGTGATTCCGAGGCGTCGCTCGATCTCGGCCGCGCGTTTCTCCGCACCATGATGTGGATGGTGTTGGCGATACCGGCGGGCCTCGGGTTTCTCTCTGCCTTGTTCAGCCGCGACCATCGCGGGCTGCACGACCGGTTCGCCGGAACGCGCGTCGTCCGCTGACCATGACACGCGCTCGCGCTGGCGTTTGCGACCGTGTGCGGTGTCGGCTACGCGCCGGTCGCGCCTGGCACGTTCGGATCGGCGGCGGGACTGCTGCTCTGGTGGCTGCTGCCTGCGTCGCCTGTCGTCCAGGTCGGCGTGGTCGTCGCTCTGTTCGTCGTCGGGTCGTGGAGCGGCAGCGTCGCCGAACGTCATTTCGGTCGCACCGATCCGGGTCAGGTCGTGATCGACGAAGTGATGGGGATGCTGATCACGCTGTTGTTCAATCCGGTCGGCTGGCTCGGCGCGCTGGCGGCCTTCCTGCTGTTCCGCGTCGCCGACGTGATCAAGCCCTATCCCGCGAACCGACTCGAACGTCTGCACGGCGGCGTCGGTGTCATGGCCGACGATGGCATGGCGGCCATCTACGCGAATCTCGCGCTGCGGGCGTTACTCTGGACATCTGGTCATTGGGGCATCTGGTCACTGGGTCATTGATCGAGTCATTGATGGTTTCAATGAGCCGGCCAATGACCCAATCAATGACTCAATGACCAGATGAACCAATGAGCCATTTCGTATGAAAGCCTGCATCCTGGCGATCGGCAGCGAGATGTTGACGCCGTTTCGCGTCGACACCAATTCGCTCAAAGTCACGGAGCGACTGAACGCAATCGGCTACGACGTCCGCTTCAAGGCGGTCGTGGCCGACGACGTCGAACGAACTGGCGGCGGTGGTCAAGAGTGCGCTCGCCTGGGCCGACCTCATCGTCATCACTGGCGGACTCGGCCCGACCGAGGACGACGTCACGCGCGACGCGGTGGCCGCCGCCCTCGGTCTCGAGATGTCGGTAGATGAAACCATCGTCGACCAGATCCGCGATCGCTTTGTGCGGCGCGGCATGACGATGCCGGAGATCAACCGGCGGCAGGCGATGGTGCCGCATGGCGCGGTGGTCCTGCCGAACGGCAACGGCACGGCTCCCGGACTGTGGCTCGACCGTGGCAGCGCCGGTATTTTGCTGTTGCCCGGCCCGCCAAGAGAGATGACGCCGATGCTGGAGGCGGCAATTGCAGACCGGCTGGCGCCAAAAGCGAACGGAGCCGGGTTGTTCCGTCGCGTATTGAAGATCACCGGGCGCGCCGAATCCGATGTCGATGCGCACGCCGCGCCTGTTTACTCGAAGTGGGCAACCCTGTCGTCGCCAATCAGCACGACGATCCTCGCGGTGCTGGGGCAGATCGAACTGCACTTGACGGTGCGCGCGTCCAACGCCGGTGAGGCCGCTCTGGCGCTCGAACCCGCGGTCCGCGAACTTCACGACGTGCTCGGTGCGGCGGTGTACAGCACGGACGGCCGGTCGCTCGAAGCAGTGGTCGGCGCGCTGCTTCGCGACAGCGCCCTGACGATTGCCGCAGCGGAGTCGTGCACCGGCGGTCTGTTGATGTCACGGCTGACCGACGTGCCCGGCAGTTCGACGTACGTGGAGCGCGGAGTGATCTGCTATAGCAACCGCGCCAAGACGGAATTGGCCGGAGTTCCGGAGGCATTGATTCGGGAACATGGCGCCGTCAGCGAGCCGGTCGCCCGGTCGATGGCCGAGGGGATTCGCAGCCGGGCCGGGACCAGCATCGGGATTGGGATTACCGGCATCGCCGGCCCGGGTGGCGGCACGCCGGGAAAGCCGGTCGGCACCGTCGCCGTCGCCGTCGTCAGCGACCATGCAGCGCAGGTTCGGACGTTCCGGTTCGTTGGCGGCCGCGAGATGGTCAAGTTCCAGGCGGCGCAGTCCGCGCTCAACATGACGCGCCTGCTGGTCACCCGCGTCGAGGGTCAGCGCGAGTGGGCCGAACGTGAACCGAGGTGACGGCATGATGATCCTGATTGCGGTGGTCGCCGGCTACCTCATTGGAACGATTCCGTTCGCGCTGCTCGTGTCGAATCAGTGGGGAGTGGATCTGCGCCATACCGGCAGCGGCAATCTTGGAGCGGCGAACGTGATGCGGGCTTCCGGGGTCAGATCCGGCGTGTTGGTGGCGGCGCTCGACATGGCGAAGGGCGCGGCCAGCGTGTGGCTTGCCGAACGGCTCACGTCGAGTCCTGCGGCGCCCGCGGCCGCCGGGCTCGCCGCGATCATCGGACACATCTATCCGTTGTGGCTGCACTTTCGCGGCGGCAAGGGCGTCGCGACGGCCGTGCGGTGTGTTCCTGGTCGTGACGCCGCTGGCGATGCCGCCGGCCCTGGCGATCTTCACGGCCGCGGTCTGGATCACGAAGTACATCTCGCTCGGTTCGCTGCTCGCGACGCTCGCGCTGCCGCCGATCGCCTACGCGCTCGGCAGCCCGTGGTCCGCCGTGATTGGCGCGAGCGCGTCGGCCGCGATCATCGTGTTCCGGCATCGATCGAACCTTGCCCGGATCTGGACCGGAACCGAACGGCGGATTGGAGCGCGCGTCTGATGCGGACCGTCGACCGTTCTCGGGGCCGGCAGCTGGGGCACCGCGCTGGCCGTCCACCTTGGACGGGTGGGCCACTCGGTGCAGTTGTGGGCGCGCGATCAGGCGCTGGTCGATGACATGGCGGCGCGGCGCGCGAACGCGGTCTACCTGCCTGACGTCACCCTGCCGACAGAGGTCTCGGTGACCCACTCGCTGCCCGATGCGCTTCGCGGCGCCGAACTCGTGGTTTCCGCGATTCCGTCGCACGGCTGCCGCGCCGTGATCCGCGCGGCGTCCCCGAGCTTCGCGCCCGGCGCGGTGATCGTCAGCGCCACGAAAGGCCTCGAAGCCTCGACGCTCCTCAGGATGTCGGAGGTGATCGCGAGTGAAGCCGGCGACGGCCATCCCGTCGTCGTGCTGTCCGGGCCGAGCTTCGCGATCGAAGTCGCGCGGCAGCTGCCGACCGCCGTGCTCGCCGCGTCCTTCGACGCGCAGGCGATGGAACTGGTGCAGCACGAGTTCCGGGGGCCGTACTTCCGTCTGTACGGCAGCGATGATGTGATCGGCGTGGAAATCGGCGCCGCGCTGAAGAATACATCGCCATCGCCGCCGGCGTGGTCGAAGGGCTGGGCCTGGGCCACAACGCGCTGGCCGCGCTGATCACGCGCGGCCTGGCGGAGACTCACGCGGCTGGCGTGCGCGGCCGGCGGCCGGCGGGAAACGCTGGCCGGCCTGAGCGGCCTCGGCGATCTGGTCCTGACGTGCACCGGACGCCTGAGCCGGAATCGCCACGTCGGGATCGAGCTGGCGCGGGGCCGCATCGCTTCCGGACATCCTGGCCGGGATGAAGATGATTGCCGAAGGCGTCCGCACCACCGGTGCGGCGCTGGCGCTCGGCGCCAGGCACGGCGTCGAGCTGCCGATCGCCACGCAGATGTCCGAGGTGCTCGAGGGCCGCATCGACGTGCGCTCGGCGCTCGATGCGCTGATGCTGCGCCGGCAGCGGGCGGAAGCGGAGACCGGTTAAGATCGCCTGAATGGGTTTGCTCGGCCGCATCCGCGCGGGGCTCTCGCGCACCACGAAGCAGATCGTCGATCGCTTCGACGATATCGTTCGCGTCGCCGACGCGCCCGAGCGGCGATCGCGCGCGATCGACGTCGAGACGCTCGACGCGCTCGAAGAGCTGCTGATCTCGGCGGACATCGGCGTCGCCGCCACCAATCGGATCATCGCGGCGGTCAGGACGCGCGCGCGTGAAGGCAAGAGCCTCCGCGATCTGGTCAAGCAGGAAATCCGGGACGTCTTCGCGGCGGTCGATCGTCCTGTCGTCGTCGCGCATCGACCGCAGGTCACGCTGATGGTCGGCGTCAACGGCACCGGCAAGACGACGACGGTCGGGCAAGCTCGCCAATCTGCTGAAGAGCGAAGGGCAGAAGCCGCTGATTTGCGCGGCGGACACGTTTCGGGCCGCGGCGGTCGAACAGCTCGAGATCTGGGCCGGCCGCGCCGGCGTGGACATGGTGCGCGCGCGCGAAGGCGCCGATCCCGCCGCGGTCGTGTTCGATGCGATCACCTCGGGCAAGGCGCAGCGGGCGCGATCCGATTCTCGTCGACACCGCCGGCCGCCTGCACACCCGCGTCAACCTGATGAACGAGCTCGAGAAGATCCGGCGGATCGCCTCGCGCGAAGTTCCCGGCGCGCCGCAGGAGGTGCTGCTCGTGCTCGACGCGACGGTCGGCCAGAACGGCGTCGCGCAGGCGCGTGAGTTCATGGGCGTCGCCGGCGTGAACGGCATCGTGCTCACCAAGCTCGACGGCACCGCCAAGGGCGGCGTGGCAGTGGCGATCGCCCACGATCTGAAGCTGCCGATTCGCTACGTCGGCGTCGGCGAAGGGATCGACGATCTGGTGCCGTTCTCGGCCGACGAGTACGTCGACGGCCTGTTCGAGGAGAAGTGGTGACGATCGCGACTACATGGAGCGCGCGCTGTTTCACGCGGCCGCGCGGCCGCGGCCGGACCAGTCCGAATCCGCTGGTCGGCGCGGTGCTGGTGTCGCCCGACGGCGTCGTGGTGGGGCAGGGCTACCACGAGCGCGCCGGCGAGGCGCACGCCGAAGTGCGGCGCGCTCGACGGAGGCCGGGAACGCGCGCCCGGGGCGCGACGCTGTACTGCACGCTCGAGCCGTGCTGCCATCTCGGCCGCACCGGCCCGTGCGTCCATCGCATCGTCGACGCCGGCGTTCGTCGGGTGGTGGCGGCGGTCGAGGATCCGAACCCGCTGGTCAGCGGGCGCGGCTTCGCGTTTCTTCGCGCCGCTGGCGTCGCCGTCGACGTGGGACTGTGTGCGGCGACCGGCCGCGGCCGCTGAACCAGCCGTTCTTCACGCTGATGTCGCGAAGGACGGCCGTTCGTCGTGCTGAAGGCGGCGACCAGCCTCGACGGTCGGATCGCCGAGCCGCCCGGCGACCGGACGGCGCTGACGTCGGCGGCGGCGAACCGTCACGCCCAACGCGTGCGCGCCGAGGTGGACGCGATCGGCGTCGGCGTCGGCACCATCCTCGCCGACGATCCGCGTGCTGACGGTCGCGCGGCGATTTATCGCGAACGGCCGCTGACGCGGGTCGTGTTCGACCGCCATCTGCGCACGCCCGCCCAGGCGCACGGTGCTCTCGACAGCCGAGCGCCGGGCCTGTCATCATCGTGACGACGGCGCGCCGCCGCCGACCGGGCGACGCTTCGCGGCGCCGCTCGAGGCGCGGGGCGCCGACATTGCCGTCGCGGGCGACAGCTTTCGCTCGGCGCTGCACTGTCTGGGTGGCGCGTCAGATCGGCTCGCTGCTGCTCGAAGGCGGCGCCGCCCTGCATGCGGCGGCGTGGGACGAGCAGCTGGTCGACTTCGTCCGCCTCTATGTGACTCCGCACGCGCTCGGCCACGACGGGCGTGCCGCTTCTCGGCGACCGGGCGTTCTCGACCGGCGGCTCTGTTCGAACGGCACGTCGAGTCGCTCGGACCGGACGTCCTGATCGAAGGTTATGTTCACGGGCCTGGTTGAAGCCGTCGGCGAGTTGGTCGAGCGGAAGCCGACGAGCGGCGGATTCCGCCTGCGGATCGCCACGCCGCTGGCGCCGGAACTGATCGCCCGGCGACAGCCTCGCGGTGAACGGCGTCTGCCTGACGGTGATTCGTCGCCGACCAGCGGCGAGTTCCACGCCGACGTCGGCCCCGAGACGGTGCGCGTGACGACGCTCGGAGCGCTTGTCGCAGGGCGACGCGGTCAATCTCGAGCGGCCGCTGCGCGCCGACGGCCGCTTCGGCGGCCACTTCGTGCAGGGGCACGTGGACGCCATCGGCGCGGGTCGAGGACTTGCGGCGCGACGCCGACTTTCACTGGCTCACGGTCGGCTTTCCGCCGCATCTCGCGCCCTATATCGTGCACAAGGGGTCGATCGCGGTGGACGGCATCAGCCTGACGGTGGCGGGGCTCGGCGCGGATCGCTTCGACGTGCAGATGGTGCCGTTCACGATGGAGCACACCAATCTGGGGCGCGCGCAGCGTGCGCGATCGCGTCAATCTCGAGTGCGACATGGTGGGGAAGTACGTCGTTCGCGCGGCGGAGCTGGCCGGGCTCACGCTCAACACCGTGCGTCCCGGAGAAGTGACACATTGAAACGCATGCACATCGCCAAAGGCGCGGTCAGGAAGGGTTCGCCCTTCGCCCGCATCGAAGACGCGCTCGACGCCATCCGCGCCGGCAAGATGATCATCGTCGTCGACGATGAGGATCGCGAGAACGAAGGCGACCTGACGATCGCGGCGGAGAAGGTCACGCCGGAGGCCATCAACTTCATGGCGCGGTACGGCCGCGGACTGATCTGTCTGTCGATGACGCCGGAGCGGCTCGACGAGCTCGAGATTCCGCTGATGGTCGCGCAGAACAGCTCGCGATTCGACACCGCGTTCTGCGTGTCGATCGAAGCGCGGGGCCGCACGACGACCGGCATTTCGGCGGCCGATCGCGCCGCAACCGTGCTGGCGGCGATCGATCCGGCGACCAGACCGTGCCGATCTGCGCGGCCCGGCCACATGTTTCCGCTGCGCTCGCGGACCGGCGGCGTGATGGTGCGCACCGGACAGACCGAGGCGGCGGTCGACCTGGCGCGGATCGCGGGTCTCTATCCGGCCGGCGTCATCTGCGAGATCATGAACGAAGACGGCACGATGGCGCGGGTGCCGGAGCTGACGCAAGTTCGCGAAGAAGCACGGACTGCTGATGATCACGGTCGCGGATCTCATCACGTACCGAACGCGGACCGAGTCGCTGGTCAAGCGGTGGCGACGGCGCAGCTGCCGACCGAGTACGGCGAGTTCGAAGTCCACGTCTTCGAAGATCAGATCGACAGGCAGGAACACACTCGCGCTCGTGTGCGGCGACATCGGCGACGGCAGGGACGTCCTGGTGCGCGTCCACTCGCGTGCCTGACCGGCGACGTGTTCCATTCGGTGCGCTGCGACTGCGGCGCGCAGCTGCGACGCGGCGCTGCAGCAAGATCGCCGCGGAAGGCCGCGGCATCCTGCTGTACCTGAATCAGGAAGGGCGCGGCATCGGCCTGGCCAACAAGATTCGCGCCTACGAGCTCCAGGACGAGGGGTTCGACACGGTCGAAGCGAACGAGCGGCTCGGCTTCAAGGCCGACCAGCGCGACTACGGCATCGGCGTCCAGATTCTGCGGGAGCTGGGCGTGCGATCGATGCGGCTGCTCAGCAACAACCCGCGCAAGCTGGTCGGCATCGAAGGCTACGGATTGTCGGTGAGCGAGTGGCTGCCGCTCGAGATTCCGGCCTCCGATTCGACGCGCCGCTACCTGAAGACCAAGAAAGAGAAGCTCGGACACAAGCTGTCATCGGTCTGACGATTGACAGCTGCTCGCCGCGTTCGCTACGATCCAGCTCCGCAATCGCGCGGCTCAGTTCCGATGCACCAGCCGACTACACTCCTGTGACTGTCAAAGGCCAACTTCACGCGTGCCGGGATTCGCTGATGGCGGGCATGCGCGCTGCCGCGCGCAGCTCCTCGCCCGATCCGAAAGGCGCCGAGCTGCTGCGCGCTTGCCTGGACCTGGTCGAACACCTGGCTCGTCAATCGCTGGACGTGACGACTGCGGAAGTGGAAACGACGCTCGCCGTGCTCGAGCGCGCGTTCATCGAGCTGGGCGACGACGCCGCGGCGCAGGGCGCCGTCTCGGGCGCGCTCAAGAACGCCATCGGCAAGCTTCGGGCCCTCAAGCTCGAAATGACCGTCAAATAAAATCCCCGCCGGCCGTTTGACAGCGCTCGGGCCGCTCAGCTACGATAAGGGTTTGCGGTAGAGCAGGTTAGCGGTCATGTTCGACTCCCTCAGCACACGGCTTCAGGACGTTTTCAAGACGCTTCGCGGCGAAACGCGGCTGACGCCTGAGAACATCGAGGCCGCGCTGCGCGAGATTCGGCTCGCGCTGCTCGAAGCCGACGTCAATTTCAAGGTCGTCAAGGCGTTCGTCGACCGGGTGCGCGACCGCGCGATGGACGCTGCGAACGCCAAGGACCCGCTGCGCGGCCTCGCGCCGTCGCAGGAGGTCGTCAAGATCGTCCGCGACGAGATGCTGGCGCTCTTCGGCGAACGCCGAAGGCGGTCTGCAGGCGACGACGAAGCGTCCGCGCGTCATCCTGCTGCTCGGCCTGCAGGGCGCGGGCAAGACGACGACGTCGGGAAAGCTGGGCATGTGGCTCGCGAAGCAGGGCCGCCACCCGCTGCTGGTTTCGACCGACGTGAAGCGTCCGGCCGCGATTCAGCAGCTGAACGTCGTCGGTGAGAAGGCCGGCTTGCGGGTGCACGATCCCGCCGGTGTCACCGATCCGGTGTCGCGCGCGAAGGGCGCGCTGGCCGAAGCGACGAATCTCGGCTTCGACACGGTGATCGTCGACACGGCGGGCCGCCTGCACGTCGACGACGAGCTGATGCAGGAGCTGGTCGCGATCAAGGACGTGACCGAGCCGTCCGATCTGCTGTTCGTCGCCGACGCGATGACCGGGCAGGACGCGATCAAGAGCGCGGGCGAGTTCAATGCGCCGCGTCGGCGTCACCGGCGTCGTGCTGACCAAGCTGGATGGCGACGCGCGCGGCGGCGCGGCGCTGTCGGTGGTGTCGGTGGTCGGCGTGCCGATCGCGTTTGTCGGCAGCGGCGAGCGGCTCGAGGATCTGGAGCCGTTTCATCCCGACCGCGTGGTGTCGCGCGTGCTCGGCATGGGCGACGTGCTGTCGCTCATCGAGACGGGCGGAAGCGGCGATCGACGTCGAGGACGCGGAGCGGCTCGAAGAGAAGCTGCTCGCGAACGAGTTCACGCTCGAGGATTTTCGCGATCAGCTCAAGACCATCAAGAAGATGGGACCGCTCGAGCAGATCATGGGGATGCTGCCGGGGATGGGCAACCTCAAGGCGCTGGCGGAGAACAAGCCGGACGAGAAGCAGATCACGCGGGTCGAGGCGATCATCAATTCGATGACGCCGGAAGAACGACGCAAGCAGCACATCATCAACGGCAGCCGCCGCAAGCGGATCGCGAAGGGCAGCGGGACGTCGGTCGAGGATGTGAATCGTCTGCTGAAGCAGTTCGTGCAGATGCAGAAGATGTTGAAGTCGCTCGGCGGAATGGCCGGGCTGGCCGGCGGCGGCAAGAAGGCTCGCCGTTCGGCCATGCAGATGCTGCGCAACCGCGGGTAATCCCGCGGTGTTCGAAGCGCCTCCATGTAGTGTCCACCTTCAGGTGGACGAAATGTTCGGCTGACGCCGGCAGACTCGGTCCGGCTCAAGCCGGACACTACAAGAAGCGTGCGCAGCGAAACAGGCGGTCGGGTTCGAGCCCCGATACGCCATTCAGGAGAAGTGCGATGGTAGCGATTCGTTTGCGCCGGGCCGGTTCCAAGAAGCGTCCGTTTTTCCGTATCGTGGTCACCGATTCGCGCGCCGCGCGCGACAGTTCATTCGTCGAAATCCTCGGACATTACAACCCGCGCACCAAGCCGGCGCTGGTCGACGTCCAGAAGGAGCGCGTGGACTACTGGATCAGCAAGGGCGCGCAGCCGTCGGATTCGGTCCGTACGCTGATCGCGCGTCATCTGACGCCTGTCGCGGCGGCCGTCGCGGCGGCCCCAGAGGCAAAGTGAGCGCCGACGCGGCGGCCGCGACCGGCGTTCGCGCGGTCGTCGAGGTGCTCGCCAAGGCGCTGGCCGATCGGCCCGACGATGTTCGCGTCACCGAATCGCAGCACCAGAAGGTGACGCTCATCGAGCTGTTCGTGTCGCCGCAGGACATCGCCAAGGTGATCGGCCGTCAGGGCCGGACCGCGGCGGCACTGCGGACGCTGGCGACGACGGCAGGAGAGCGCGACGGGAAACAGGTCACGCTCGAGATTCGCGAGACGCGGTAACACTCGGTGAGATTTCAGATTTTGGAATTCAGAATTCAGATGCTCGGGCGCCAATCTGAAATCAATCTGAAATCTGAACTCTGAAATCTGAAATTCCATGGACTGGGATGCTATGGCGCTCGTCGGTCGCATCGCCCGGGCGCACGGCATCCGCGGACAGGTGATCGTCAATCCGGAGACTGATTTTCCGGACGAGCGGTTTCAGGCAGGCGCCGAGGTGTTCGTGCAGCGGAACGGCCGGGTCGAGCCGCTGACGATCACGACGGCGCGGTTCCATAAGGACCGCCCGGTCATCGGCCTCGACGGCATCGAGACGATGAACGAGGCGGAGACGCTGGCGGGGCTGGAACTGCGAGTGCCGATCGAACGGCTGGCGGCGCTGCCGGCCGATACGTTTTACCGGCACGACCTGATCGGCTGTCGCGTCGAGACACGCGACGGCCGCCGGTCGGCATCGTCCGCGACGTCGAAGGAACGATGGCGGGGAGCCGGCTGGTGGTCGACGGCATGAGCGGCGAAGTGCTGATTCCGCTGGTCGCGCCGATTTGCACGGAGATCGACCCGCTCGGAAAACGGATCGTGATCGATCCTCCCGAGGGGTTGCTCGAAGCCAACGGCGCCCGGCGGGTCGATGACTTTCGATATCGTCACGATTTTTCCGGCGATGATCGAACAGCCGCTGGCGCTGGGGATCGTCGGCCGCGCGATCGAGCGCGGCACGCTTGACGTGAAGGTGCGCGACTTGCGCGACTTCACGACCGATCGTCACCGGGTCGTGGACGACATGCCGTATGGCGGCGGCCCGGGGATGGTGATGAAGCCGGATCCGATTTTTCGGGCGCTCGACGCGATTGAGGCCGAGCGCGGTGCGACCGCTGACGGTGATCCTGACGTCGCCGCAGGGAACGCCGCTTCACGCAGGCGGGCGCGCAGCGCTTGAGCGCGGCTCGAGCACCTCGTGCTGCTGTGCGGCCGATACGAAGGAGTCGACGAGCGGGTGCGGGCGCGGGTGACCGAGGAGTTGTCGATCGGCGACTACGTGCTGACCGGCGGCGAGCTGCCGGCACTGGTCGTGCTCGACGCGGTGGCGCGGTTCGTCCCCGGCGTCGTCGGCGACGAACAGTCGGTGGTGGAGGATTCGTTCAGCCGCGGGCTGCTCGATTTTCCGCAGTACACGCGGCCGGCCGAGATTGCGGTCCGCGAAACGGTTGCGGCGGCGCGGGTGCTCAAAGTGCCCGACGTGCTGCTGTCGGGGAATCACGCGGAGATTCGGCGCTGGCGGAAACGCGAGGCGCTGAGCCGCACGCTCGAGCGGCGGCCGGAGTTGCTGGCGGACGCGGCGCTGGACGACGAAGAACGGGCAATGTTGCAGGAGCTAAAAGGAGCGAGACATGGGCGCGATTGAACTGGTGGAAAAGGCGCAGCTGGCCGACCGGCCGGCGATGAAGTCGGGCGACACCGTGAAGGTGCACGTCAAGGTGCGCGAAGGCGACAAGGAACGCATCCAGGTGTTCGAAGGCGTCGTCATCGGCCTGCACCGCGGCGGCACGCGCGCGTCGTTCACCGTGCGCAAGGTGTCGTTCGGCCAGGGTGTCGAGCGCATCTTCCCGCTGCATTCGCCGACGATTCAGAAGGTCGAGATCACGCGGTCGGCGAAGGTCCGCCGCGCCAAGCTGTACTACCTGCGCGACCTGAAGGGCAAGGCGGCACGGATGAAGGACGTCGCCAGAGGGCTGACGGCTTGCTGCGCGTCATTTGCCATGACCCGCGTTCCAGCGATGCGCACGCTGGAGAACGCGCTGCGGCGCGTCGGGTTCGTGCACGTCGCCGGCGTCGACGAAGTCGGGCGCGGCTGTCTGGCCGGCCCGGTCGTCGCGGCGGCGGTCGTTCTCCATCCTGATCGGCACATTCCGGGCGTCTGCGACTCGAAGGCCGTGCCCGCGGCGGAGCGCGAGCGGCTGTACGACCGCATCCTGCGCCACGCCGTCGCCTGGGCGGTCGCCGAGGCCGACCCGTCCGAAATCGACCGCATCAACATCCACCAGGCCGTCGCTGCAGGCGATGCAGCCGCGCGGTGCTGGCGCTCGTCCCCGCGCCCGATATGGTGCTCGTGGACGCGTTCCGCGTGCCTGAGCTGCCGATGCCGCAGCGCGGCGTCAAACACGGCGATCGGCGCTGCACCGCGATTGCCGCCGCGTCGATCGTCGCCAAGGTCACCCGCGATCGTCAGATGTGCGAGCTGCACGACCGCGATCCGCGCTACGGCTTCGACCGGCACAAGGGCTATGCGACCGCCGATCACCTGAGCGCGGTTGCACGTTTTGGCTACTCCGACGCGCACCGCCGGTCGTTTCGTCCCCACACGCTGTTTGATACGATTGAATAGATTCCGCCGTGGCTATTGATCGCGCCGTTACGCTGCGCAACGCCGAGAAACTGATCCGGCAAGGCAAGCTCGATGCTGCCATCACGGAATTCCTGCGCCTGCTCGAGGAAACGCCGCACGACTGGAACCTGAGGAATACGATCGGCGATCTCTACGCGCGCGCCGGCCAGGTCGACAAGGCGGTCGAGCAGTTCATGGAGATCGCCAACAGTCTCAGCGACGAAGGGTCGGTCGCCAAGGCCGGCGCCATCTACAAGAAGATTCTCAAGGTCAAGCCGAACCACGAACACGCCCTCGTCCAGATCGCGGACATCCTCGGCAGTCAGGGGCTCTACGCCGACGCCCGCGCCCACCTCAAGACGCTGATCGACCTGCGGCAGGGCAAGGGGGATACGCGCGGTGCCATCCACGCGAAGATCCGGCTCGGCTCGCTCGACCCGGAAGACTACGAAAGCCGCCTGACCGCCGCCGCCGCCCGCATCGAACTGGGCGATGTCGGTGGGGCGATGAACGACTTCAAGAAGATCTCGAAGGAGCTCGCCGGCAAAGGGCGCCAGGACGAGGCGGTCGCGGTGCTGCGCGACGCCGCCAAGCTGAATCCCAATGACGAGGACATCCGCGAGCGCTTGTTCGACGTGTACATCAGTCAGGGCGACCTGACGCGGGCCCGTGAGTGCGCCGTTACCGTCGAGCAGTTCCGAAAGGTCGCGGCCGCGCTCGAAGCGGAAGGACAGCAGGACGAGGCGCTCGGCACGCTGCGCCAGGCCGCCGCTCTCCATGACTACGACAACGAGTTGAAGGCACAGCTCGCCCGCGCGTTCATCGCCCGCAACAACATCGCGATGGCGGCGGAGTATCTCACCGTCGAGACCGCCGGCACCGACGCGACGCTGCTGATGACGGTCGCCGACATCGCGCTTCGGTCCGACCGGGCCGACGACGGCATCACCCTGCTGCGCCGGCTGCTCGAAGAGGATCCAACGCGCCGCGAGTCGATCACCTTGCTTGGCTGGTCGGTGGCGGAGCAGAAGCCCGACGCCGGTTTCCAGGTCATGGAACTGGTCGCCGACAGCGCCGTCGCGCAGCAGGAATGGCACGAGGCGATCGCGGCGCTCCAGGAATTCGTCACCCGGGTGCCGAACCACACGCCGGCGTTGATGCGTCTGGTCGAAATCTGTGTCGATGGCGGCCTCGAGGCCGCGATGTACAGCGCCCAGGCCCAGCTGGCCGACGCGTATATCGCGGTTGGCGCCGCCAACGAAGCGCGGTTCATCGCCGAAGATCTCGTCGCCCGTGAACCCTGGGAGAAGGCCAACATCGATCGGTTCCGCCGCGCGCTGGTGTTGCTCGGCGAGCCCGATCCGGACGGTCTGATCGCGGCCCGGTTGAGCGGCGAGTCGCCGTTCACCGCAACCGATCTCTCGGGATTCGGCGGCGGGTCACTGTTTGGCGATGCGCCGGCGGCCGCCGAACCGGCGTTGCAGGAAGAAGGCGACCTCAACGCCCTCCACCTCGACGTCGTGGTCAGCGATCCGTTTTCGTCAACGGATAACGATGCGCCTCGGCGGTTGAGGCCCGACGAGCAGCATCACTTCTCGCTTAGCGAGAAGGGCATCGACGTGTTCGCGATTCTCGGACCGGAGCCGGTCGCGGCGCCCGAACCAGCCGCGCCGCCAGCGGGCGTCGGTTCGGAAGTCGACATCACGCTGGGCCTCGACCTGAAGCCAATCCCGGTGGCGGCTCCGCCGCCGGCGCCTGACCTCGACGGCGTGTTCGGCAGCATGCGGGAAAAGGTCGCACGACGCACCGGACTCGACGAGTCCGAAAAGGAATACAAGCGTGGACTGGCGCTGCGGAAAGCCGGCGACATCGACGGCTGTATCCAGGCGCTCGAGACCGCGTCACGCGCGCCGAAGCTGCGCTTCGCGACCTCGCGGATGATCGCCAAACTCTATCGCGATCGGAATCAGCTGCCGCAGGCGCTCGAATGGCTCGAACGGGCTTCGCAGGCGCCGGCGCCGACCTCCGACGATGCGCATCAGTTGAAGTACGAGATGGCCGAGGCACTCGAGAAGGCCGGCGATGTCGCGCGGGCGCTCGAGGTATGCACGCAGTTGAAGGCGGAAGCGGGCGACTACCGCGATATCGCCGAGCGAATCGATCGGCTGGCCAAGGTGCAAGCAGGATAGTGTGCTGATCCGCCGATTGCTTTACGTGCTGTTTTTCGTGCAAGTCGGGCTGGTGCTTCTGGTTCTTCCCTGGTGGCCGGATTTCTGGGAGCGGAACTACTTCGCTCTGGCCTGGCCGCCTCTGCGGTCCGTCCTGACCAACAATTTCGTTCGCGGCGGCGTCTGCGGACTCGGCGTGGTCAACCTTTGCGCCGGATTTGCCGACCTCGCGCTGTTGTTCGCGTCGCACGACCACGAAAGCAGCGTGCGTGACGGCGTCGGACAGCCGTGAGTCCCGCGATGTTCTGCCTGGTGACCGATCGCCGGCGCCTGATGGCCGACGGGCCGGTGGATCGCTCGCACCGCTGCCTCGTCGAGCAGGTACGATTCGCCGTCGAAGCCGGCGTGGATCTGGTGCAGGTGCGCGAGCGGGGCCTGGAGGCCGGGGACCTGGCCGCTCTTGTCTCGTCGCTGCTCGTGGTCACATGCGGTTCCCGAACACGCGTGGTGGTGAATGACCGGTTGGACATCGCGCTGGCCTGCGGTGCAGACGGTGTCCACCTGCGCGGCGACTCGATCGGCGTCGACGCCGCGCGGTCGCTGGCGCCGGGCGGCTTTCTGATCGGCAGATCGGTCCACAGCGTTGATGACGCCGTCCGAGCGGCGAACGCTGACTATCTGATCGCGGGTTCGGTTTTTCCTTCGGCGTCGAAGCCTCAGGCCACGGCGTGGCTCGGCGCCGCCGGCCTTCGGACCATCGTTCGCGCGTCAAGGCCGCCGGTTCTGGCGATTGGCGGCATCGATGACACCCGCTTCGAAGCGATTGCAGAAACCGGGGCTGCCGGCATCGCCGCCATCGGTCTGTTCATGCGGAACGGTGACTCGTCTGATGCGGGAATCGGCGGCGTCTGTCGGTCCATGCCGCTCCAGGATCTGCTGGGGCGCGCACGCGCGCGGTTTGACAGCGTAGTGTCGCGTCCCTAACATAGACGGTTGTCGATTCGTCATGGCAACAGAACGAACGTCCAGTGGTTTCGGCGCCACGCTTCGCGAGGCACGCGAGCGTCGCGGGGTCTCGTTGCGTGACATTGCCAACGCCACCAAGATCTCGGTCGGTTTTCTCGAAGCGCTCGAACGCAACGACATCGCCCGTCTGCCGGGCGGCATCTTCAGCCGCTCGTTCGTGCGTTCCTACGCCATCGAGGTTGGCCTCGATCCCGACCGCACCATCCTCGAATTCATCGCCCAGTTTCCCAACGACTCAGTCACGGCGGGACATCCGGTCTCCGATCAGGTCGAGGACAACGAGGCGCTCGAGAGCGATCGCAAGATGGCGGGCACGCTCATCTGGCTGGTGGTGATCAGCATCCCGATCGCGGCCGCGGTGCTGTACTACGCGACGATGGCCAACCACCCGCGCCAGCCGGATGCGGCCGCGCCGGTCGCCATTACGGCGCCCGGCCCCGAGACGACACCGGCGGTGACGCCAGCGTCGGTCGAGACTGCCGCTGCCGAGGCGGCTCCTCTCGAATCGCCCGCTGGCAAGTCGGCATCGGCCCCGCCGCCGGCCGCTTCCTCGTCGCCTGTCGCTGTCGCGTCGCCTCCGACGCCGGTCGAAGGCGCAACGGACCGCCTTACCGTGTCGCTGACCGCGACCCGGCCGTGCTGGGTGTCGGCCACCGTCGACGGACAGAAAGCGATCGAGCGTCTGCTGCAGATCGGCGAGCAGAAAACCATCGAGGTGCGCCGTGAGATGGTACTGACCGCGGGCGACGCCTCGGCCATCGTGCTGACGTTCAATGGCGTTACCGCCAGGCCCCTTGGGAAATCGGGCGAGGTCGTCACCGCACGTGTCAACCTCACCAACTTCAAAGACTACCTGCAGGCAAGGTGATCGGGCCCACTCCGCTACTGGACTTCTTCAGGAAGGGCGTTGTCGAGAGAGACGTGCGCCTCGAAGCCGCGAGCGGGGCGCTGGCGCCGCGCGCTCACGAACAACTCGCGATCCTGGTCCTGCTGCTCGAGGATCCCGATCTCGAGATCCGGACCACCGCGGAAGACACGCTCAGGCAGATTCCGGTCGAGACACTCCAGGTGTTCCTCGGCCGGCCCGATGTGCCGGTCGATTTACGCGAGTTCTTCGGCGACCGCGGCATCTTCCCGGCGGAGATTCCTGAGATCCAGCTCGACATCGAGGAGCCGCTGGTGGATGCGTCGGTGCCGGAGCCCGATGCCAACGAGGAAGAGGACCGGGACACCGCGCTGCAGAAACTGCAGAAGATGTCGTTTACCGGGAGACTGAAG
This sequence comes from uncultured Acidobacteriota bacterium, assembly GCA_963711765.1. Taxonomy (GTDB): domain Bacteria; phylum Acidobacteriota; class Vicinamibacteria; order Vicinamibacterales; family CAVVIG01; genus CAVQFC01. The sequence goes on from CAVQFC010000004.1 coordinate 1,003,272, forward strand.
GCGGCGGTCAAGGGCTCGCGCGAGATGCGCGCGATTCTCATTCACGACTCGAACAAGATGATCGCGGCGGCGGTGCTGTCGAGTCCCAAGGTGTCCGGACCCGAAGCCGAGAGTTTCGCGCGCATGGCCAACGTGTCGGAAGACGTCCTGCGCATCATCGCGAGCAACCGGGCCTGGATGAAGTCCTACGGCTGCGTGCTGGCGCTCGTGAAGAACCCGAAAACGCCGCTCGGGTTGTCGATCAACCTGATGGCCCGCCTCGCCGACCGCGACGTCGGCAAGCTGTCGGTCGATCGCAACGTCCCGGAGCCGCTTCGGGTCGCGGCCCGAAAGAAGGTCGTCGCCGCCACTGCGAAAAAGTAGACGCCTACTTCTTGCTCTTGGTCTTCCTTCTCACTTCACCCTGTTTACCTTTTCCTTTCTTGCCGGCCCAGTCCCTGCGCATCTGGGCCATGCCTTCCATGTAGACGGTGGCCCGCTCGCGTTCGTCTTCCGACGGCATCGATTTCAGCAGGTCCAGCGCCTTGGCCAGGTCCTGCTCGATCGTCTGCTTCGTGGTCTTGAAATAGAGCCGCCGGATTTCGGCGAGCTTGTCGTCGGTGGTGAGCATCCGCAGGTTCACGATGGTCTCCGATGGCGGCGCAGCGAGGCGCGGAAGTCGTCGAATGATTTCGTGTTGAGGACATCGGCCGGCTGCAGCCAGGCCCGCCTCGCTGTCAGGACGCCCCAGCGCAGGTAGGCCAGCGCATGCCTGCGAGTGGGCATCGCTCGAGATCACGATCCGGACGCCGCGATTGTGCGCCAGCCGCGCGTGGACGTCGTTCAGGTCGAGCCGGTGCGCCTGGCTGTTGATTTCCATCGCCAGTCCGTTGCTGGCGGCGGCGGCGACGATCGCTTCGATGTCGATTGGGTAGGCCTCGCGCTTCAGGAGCATCCGGCCGGTCGGGTGGCCGAGAATGTCCACGTGCGGGTTCTCGATCGCGCGAAGTACCCGGTCGGTCATTTCCTGTCGGTCCTGCGTGAAGCCGGAGTGCACCGAGGCGACGACGATGTCCAGCGCGGCGAGGCAGTCGTCGTCGAGATCGAGCGAGCCGTCGAGCTTGATGTCGCACTCGATGCCGGCGAGCAGGCGGACGCCGAGTCCTTCGGCGTCGAGCGCGCGGATGCGCGCCGCATGCGCGAGCGCGCGCGCGCTCGTCGAGACCGTTGGCCATCGCCAGCGACTGGCTGTGGTCGGTGATGGCGATGTATTCGAGCCCCGCCGCCTTCGCCGCCTCGGCCATCGTCCTGATGTCGTCCTTGCCGTCGGTCTCGGTCGTGTGCATGTGGAGATCGCCGCGCAGGTCGCGGCGATCGATCAAGCTGCGGCAGCGCGTGCGCTTCGGCGGCGTCGATCTCGCCGTGCATCTCGCGCAGTTCCGGCGCGATCCACTCCAGGCCCAGCGCCGCGTAGATCTCCTCCTCGCGCCCGGACGCGATGCGAGCGTCGTCGTCCGCGCGAAACAGGCCGTACTCGTTCAGCTTCAGGCCACGCGACATCGCTCGATCGCGAAGCGCGATGTTGTGCGCCTTGGATCCGGTGAAGTACTGCATGGCCGCGCCGCGGCTCTCCGCAGGCGACCAGCCGCAGATCGGCCTGAAACCCGCCGCGGATCAGAACGCTGGACTTGGTGTCGCCGTGTCCGAGCACCCGCTCGACCAGCGGATACTCGACGAAGTCGTCGAGTCAGCGACGCCGGCGCGTTCGACGCGAGCAGGTCGAGGTCGCCGCACGTTTCGCAGCCGCGCCGCAGGCTGCCGACCGCCTCGATGTCGGCGTCAGGCGCCTGCTCGAGCAGGTAAGCCGATGAGCGCGCCGGCGGCCTCCTGGCTCTGCGAGATGCAGATGACGGCCGGCGAAGCGCTTGCCGTTCCTCGAGCGCCTTCAGGATCAGCGCCTCCTTCTTCGTGCCCATGCCGCGCAGGGCGCGGATGCGGCCCGTCGCGCGATCGCTTGCTCGAGATCGTCGAGCGATGCGGATGCCGAGCTCTGGTAGAGCGTCGCGACCGTTTTCGGACCGACGCCCTGCAGGCGCAGCAGGTCGAGGATGCGTGGCGGGAAACTCGGCCAGGAGCTCCTGATGGTACGGGGTGTCGCCGGTATCCGCGATTTCGCGGATGCGCGCGGCGAGATCCTTCCCGATGCCGGGAATCTCACGCAGGCCGGCCTCGTTCAGGCGCGCCAGATCGTGCGGATGGTTCGACGGCGATATCGGCGCCGTTGCGGTACGCGCGGATCTTGAAGGGATTGTCGCCCTTGATCTCGAGGAGATCGGCGATCTCGCGGAGGATCCGCGCGATGGCGGGATTATCCAAGGCGCAGGCCTTCCGTTTCGATGCGAGTAGTCGAGCAGCCGCGCGCCGCCGGCAGCCAGCGCCTCGGCAATGGCGCCACGTGCGCGACGGCGGACCGTAGCAGAACAGGCAGCCGCCGCCGCCGGCGCCGCAGACCTTGGCGGCGGTCGCGCCCGCGGCCGTGGCTCGCGCGATCAGATCGTCGATCGACCGGCGTCGTGACGCCGGGCGCCAGGCGCTTGCGGTTGTCCCATTCGATGGCGATCTGCCGTCCGACCTCGTCCCAGTCGCCCCGCTCGAGCGCCGCGCGCATCGCCACGGCGGTGTCGCGGATGCGCTCGAAGCAGTCGAAGATGTGGCGGTCGCCGTCGATGTGCCGCTTGGTGATGTCCCAGTTGTTGGTGCCGGAATTTCTGCGGCGCGCCGGTGTAGGCCAGGACGATGCGCTGCTCGAGCTCGCGCGGATCGACGTCGAGCGCGACGCGTCGAATGCCGGTGACGCCGAGCTCGATGGCCGCGACGCCGCCGTAGAGCGCCGGGCGGTAGTCCTGCACGCCGGTCGGGACGCGAATGGTCTGGCACTCGACGTTCATCGCCACCTGCAGCAGATGCTCCGGCATCGGAGGGCGCGCCGGTGAAGCGCGCCAGCGCGCCGCAGACGGCGATGGTCAGCGCCGAGGAGCCGGCGATGCCTGCGCCGGCCGGCGACTCGCCGCGCGTCGTCAGCGTCGCGTTCTCGAGGCGGTAGTGCGCGCGAGCAGCGCGAGCAGCGGCAGGTCGCTGTCGCCGTTCAGGTCGGACCAGTCGGCCGCGGTCGCGGCTGCGATTGGTGTCGAGCGATCGCAGTTCGATGCCCGCCGCTCGTGCGCGGTGTGCCACTTCGACGTGCGCGCGCAGGCTGATCGCCGCGTTCAGCGTCGACGCGCCCTCGTGAAAGAGATAGAGCGGCCAGATGTCGATGGTGCCGCCCGCGAGATCGATGCGGGTCGGAGCGGAGGCGGTGATCCGGGTCACTAGCCGCGAATTATAGCTGGTCGGTCGCTGTAGAATCGTGGGCGCGATGTCGCCAGCCGCACTCCGCCGCCAGATCGGTCAGCTGCTCGATCGCCGGCTTCAACGGGCATCAGATCCCCGCCGAGCTCCGGGAACTCGCCAGGGAGTTCGGTCTCGGCGGCGTCATTCTCTTCGCGCGCAACATCGCCGAGCCGGAGCAGGTCGCCGAGTTGGCGTTCGAGGCGTCACGCCTGGTGCCGGATCTGCCGCTCTGGGTGTCGGTCGATCAGGAGGGCGGGCGCGTCGCGCGGCTCAAGGCGCCGTTCACCGAATGGCCGCCGATGGCGACGCTCGGCCGCAGCGGCGACGTCGCGCTCGCGGAGCGCTTCGCGCGCGCACTCGCGGCGGAGCTGAAAGCGGTCGGCATCACGCTCGACTACGCGCCGGTGCTCGACATTCATACCAATCCGAAGAATCCCGGTCATCGGCGACCGCGCGCTCGCCGAGCAAGGCCGAAGAGGTCGCGCAGGCTCGGCGCCGCGATCGTGCGGGCCTGCAGCGCGAAGGCATCGCCGCCTGCGGCAAGCACTTTCCCGGACACGGCGACACCGCCACCGACTCGCATCTCGAGCTGCCGCTCGTCGAGCACCCGCCGGATCGGCTTCGCGCGGTCGAGTTCGTGCCGTTCAGGGCCGCGATCGAGGCCAGGTCGCGACCATCATGACCGCGCACGTGTTCGTCCCGTCGCTCGACGAACACCGGCCCGCGACGCTGTCGCGCCACATCGTGACCGACCTCCTGCGCCGCGAGCTGGGCTACGACGGCGTCATCCTGAGCGACGATCTGGAGATGAAGGCGATCGCGGCACAGTACGACGTCGCCGGCGTCGGCTGTGCTGGCGATCGCAGGCCGGCTGCGACGGCGTCCTGATCTGCAGCGGCGACCACGACACCCAGGCGGCCGCGCTCGAGGCGCTCATCCACGCGGTCGAAGACGAACGACTGCCGCTGACGCAGGTCGAGGATTCGCTGAAGCGTCACCAGCGGGCGAAGGAGCGCTTCCTCGGCGCGCTCCCGTCGCAGCCGGCCGCCGCTCGCGGCCGCGCTTCGCGCCGGTCCTCGGCCGCGACGAGCACCGCGCGATCGCCGACGAGATGGCGCGCTTTCTGTGATGCTCAAGCCTCGCGCGCTGGCACCGGCGATCGGCTCGCCGTCGTCGCTCCCGCCAGCCCGTTCACCCGCGAGGAATTCGATCACGGCCTCGCCGAGATCCAAGCGGCTCGGCTTCGCCCCGGTCTACGACGATTCGGTGTTCGCACGCCGCCGCTACGTCGCGGGTCCGCCAGAGGTCCGCGCGGCCGCCATTCACGACGCCTGGCGCGATCCTCGTATCGCCGGCGTCATCGCAGTCCGCGGCGGGTACGGCAGCGCGCAGGTGCTGCCGCTGCTCGACCGCGAGCTAGCGCGCAGCGCGCTGCCAAGCCGTTCATCGGCTACAGCGATCTCACGTCGATCCTGACCTGTCTGACGTTCGGCTGCGAGCTGGTCGCGTTCCACGGTCCGATGCTGGCGGGACGCCTCGGCCGCGGACGCCGACGGCTACGATCGCGGCGTCGTTTCTGAACGCACTGTGCGACCGCGAGCCGATGGGCGAGCTGGCAGGCCCCGGCCTGGAAACACTTCGGCCGGGTGAGGCGAGCGGCATGCTGCTCGGCGGCACGCTGACGCAGCTTGCTCGCGTCGCTCGCGACGCCGTTCGCGTTCGCTCCGCCGGCTGGACACGTGCTGTTCCTCGACGAAGTCGGCGAGCGGCCGTACCGGCTCGACCGGATGGTCACGCAGCTGCGGCAGACCGGGCTGCTCGCGCGCGCGTCAGCCGTCGTGATCGGCGAGCTGCCCGGATGCGACGAGCCTTCAGGCGAGCCGACCGCCCGCGCCGTGATGGCCGAGCTGTTTCACGATTTTCCGGGGCCGTGATGATTGGCTTTCCTTCGGGCACACGATCGGCGCCGCGATGACACTGCCGTTCGGCGTGCAGTGCCGCGTCGTCGCTGACGCCCGGCCTCGACTCGTCATCGAGGAGGCGGCGGTTGTCTAGGCTGCGGTCTGAGCCGTGAGCGATCGCATCCACCTGATCGGCGTCTGCGGGACGGCGATGGCGACGCTCGCGGCGATGTTGAAGCGGAAGGGCTTCGACGTCCGCGGTTCGGACCAGGACGTCTACCCGCCGATGAGCGACTTCCTCGGCGTCCGAGGGCATTCCGGCCTTCGCCGGCTACGCGGCCGAGCACATCACATCGGACCTCGAGTCTCGTCATCGTCGGCAACGCCATCTCCCGCGGCAACCCGGAGCTCGAAGAAGTGCTGGATCGCAAGATCCGCTACTGCTCGCTGCCCGAGGCGATTCGCGAGCACTTTCTCTGGGGCGCCCGGTCGATCGTCATCGCCGGCACGCACGGCAAGACCACGACCACGTCGCTGACCGGCTGGCTGCTGACGCACGGCGGCGTCGATCCGAGCGTGCTGGTCGGCGGCATCGCCAGGAATTTCGGCGAGCACGGTTCCAGCTATCGGCTCGGCCAGGGACGCGACTTCGTCATCGAAGGCGACGAGTACGACAGCGCGTTCTTCGACAAGACCGCCAAGTTCCTGAAGTACCTGCCCGACATCGCCGTGATCAACAACGTCGAGTTCGATCACGCGGACATCTACGCCGACTTCGACGCGGTGATGCTCGCCTTCCGCCGCCTCGTGCATCTCGTTCCGCGAAAGCGGGCTGCTGCTGGTCGGCAGTCGACAGCCCGGGCGCGCGACCGCCGTGGCGAGCAGGCCGTGTCGCGCGTCGAAACATTCGGGATCGGCCGACGACGCCGACTGGCAGGCGCACGATCTCGAGCCGGCGCGGAGCCAGCACGCGCTTCAGCGTGCGTCGCGGCGGCGCGCCGTTCGGCGTGTTCGACGTGCCGCTGGTCGGCGCCTACAACGTGCGAAACGCGCTGGCCGCGATCGCCGTCGCCACGGAGGTCGGGATTGGTGTCGATCGCATCGCCGAGGGCCTGCGCGACCTTCGCCGGCGTCAAGCGGCGTCTCGAGATCGTCGGCGTCGCGGACGGCGTGACGGTCTACGACGACTTCGCCCACCATCCGACCGCGGTCGCCGAGACGCTTGTCGGGCTGCGCGCGTCGAATCCCGACGCGCGAATCTGGGCGGTGTTCGAGCCGCGCTCGGCTTCGTCGTGCCGCCGCGTGTTTCAGGACGATTTCGCCCGGGCCTTTGCCGGCGCCGACGAAGTCATCTTCGCCCCGGTCTTCCGATCGACCTGCCGGAGGCGGAACGGCTGTCGACGTCCGAGCTCGTGCGCGACCTCGGAGGCGCCGGCGTCCATCGGCGCGCGAGGCGGTGTCAGTCGACGACATCGTCGCCACCATCGTCCGCGAGCATCGGCGCGGGCGATCTCGTCGTGTTGATGTCGAACGGCGGATTCGGCGGCATTCATCAGAAGCTGCTGCAGGCGCTGGCGTGACGCCGTATCGAATCGTTGCCGCGGGTGACTCCGCGATCGTGGTCGAGTTCGAGGAACGCATCGACCCGATCGTCAACGACCGGACGATTGCCTGTGCCGCCGCGTTGCAAAAGGCCGCCATCTCAGGCGTCCGCGACGTCGTGCCGACCTACGGTCGGTGGCGATCTACTTCGATCCGCTGCGGACCGACGGAACCGCCCTGATCGCCCGGGCCGAACACGAGGCCCGCCTGGTGTCGTCGCCTGCCCTCGATCGATCGATCCGTCTCGATCTCCGATCACGTCTTCGCCGACGTACGCATTCCGGTGTGCTACGGCGGCGACCTCGGGACCGGATCTCGCGGACATGGCCGCGTTCGCGCAGCATGGACGAGGCCGACGTTGTCCGGACACACACCACGGCAACGTATCGTGTGTTCATGGTCGGCTTCGTCCCCGGCTTCGCCTACCTGGGCGTCGTCGACGCCGCGGATCGCGATGCCGCGCCGCGCCGCGCCACGCGTGCGCGTGCCGGCCGGTTCGGTGGCCATTGGTGGCGTGCAGACCGGCGTGTACCCGATGGAAACGCCGGGCGGCTGGCAGCTGATTGGCCGAACTCCGCTGAAGCCGTTCGATCCGCAGCGGACCGATGCCGTTCCTGATGAAAGCCGGCGACGCGGTTCAGTTTTATCCAATCGAGCGGACGGAGTTCGAATCGTGGACGGCCTGAGCGGCGGGTCCGGCTCGCGCTCGCGCGCGTTGCGTATCATCACCCCCGGCCTGTTGACGACCGTGCAGGACGAAGGGCGATGGGGGTGGCAGGCGAGCGGCGTGCCGGTCGCGGGGCCGATGGATCCAGTCGTCGCACCGCCTCGCCAATGCGCTGGTCGGCAACGATCGGCGGGCAGCGACACTCGAAGTCACGCTGCTCGGACCAGAGATCGAATTCGAAGACGAACGGCTGGTCGCGGTCGTCGGCGCGGAGTTCGAGCTGTCGGTCGATCGGCCGCCCCGCTCCGTCCAACGCCGCGTTCATCGTCATGCCCGGATCACGGGTGCTGTTCGGCGAGCGCCGCGCCGGCGCACGCGCCTATGTGGCCGTCTCGGGAGGCGTCGCCGTACCGCCGACTCTTGGCAGCCGCGCCACGAATCTCGTGTCGTCGCATGGGTGGCTTGAACGGTCGTTCTCTGAAACGCGGAGATCGATTGCCGCTCGGCGGTGCGAGCGCCCAGTTGTCGCTCCCGTCGAACTGTCGCGTGCCGCTCTTCGTGCCGCCAGGCAATCCCGCGACGATTCGCGTGCTGCCGGGTCCGCAGGCAGATCATTTCACGCCAGACGCGCTCGACCGACTCCAGTCGGCCGCCTACGTGATCGGCCAGGACTCCAATCGCATGGGATATCGCCTGTCCGGGCCGGCGCTGACGCACGCGCGCGGCGCAGACATCATCTCCGACGCGACGGCGCTCGGAACACTCCAAGTGCCCGCTTCGGGGCAGCCGATTCTGCTGATGGCCGACCGCCAGACAACGGGTGGATATCCGAAACTGGCCACCGTCATCTCGGCGGATATCCCGCTGGCAGGCCAGCTCGCGCCATCCGACCGCGTCGCCTTCGTGGTCTGCAGCGCGCGTGCGGCGATGGCGGCCCTGATTGCCCAGGAACAGATGCTGATGGCGATCGAGGCGCGCCGCTCGTGACGGAACCGCTGGCGGCGCTGCGGGCCGCATTCGCCGATCGCGCCAGGGCGAACGTCCCGCTGGCGCCGTTCACTACCTTTCGAGTCGGTGGACCTGCCGATTGGCTGATCGAGACCAGGGACAGCAGCGAGATCGTCACCGCTCTCCGCCTGGCTCACGATCTGCGGCTGGCGGTCACCATCCTCGGCGGCGGCTCGAACGTCCTGGTCGCCGATGCCGGCATTCGCGGACTGGTGATTCGACCGCGCGGCGGGGACGTGCGCAGAGCGGGAGCGGGCCAGGTGGAGGCGGACGCGGCCGTCACCATCAACGGGCTGGTGCGCTGGACGATCAATCACGGTTGCGCCGGTCTCGAGGCCTGGGCGGGGACGCCCGGAACAGTCGGCGGCGCCATCTTCGGCAACGCGCATTTCTCCGGGCGCTCGATCGGCGAGCTCGTCGACCGGGTACGGGTCGCAACGCGATCGGGGGCGACCGAGGATCGCGCGGCGAATCAAATGGGATTCGGATACGATCGCAGCCGTTTGCAGACGACCGGCGAAATCCTGCTCTCGGCGGTGTTCCGCGTGTCGGCGGGCGAGCCCGCGGCGCTGCGCGCGATCGCCCGGGCGTCGCTGGCGTTCCGCAAACGCACGCAGCCGCTCGACACGCCGAGCGCGGGCTGCGTGTTTCAGAATCCCCAGGTCGGTCAGGATGCGGTGCCGGACGGCATGCCATGGTCGGCAGGCGCGCTGGTCGATCGTGCCGGCCTCAAGGGCGCCAGCGAGGGCGGCGCGCGCGTGTCTCCCGCCGCACGCCAACTTCATCGTGAACGACGGCACGGCGACGGCAGCCTCCATCCGGCGGCTGATCGATCGCTGCCGATTGGCGGTGCGCGATCGATTCGGCGTCGATCTGCGGGAAGAGATCATGTATCTCGGTGACTTCTAAAATGTCGACACTCCTGATCGAAGGCGGCCAACGCCTGTCCGGCGCGGTCGAGGTCGAAGGCAACAAGAACTCGGCGCTGCCGCTGCTCGCCGCCTGCCTGCTGACGACCGAAGAATGCGTGCTGACCAACGTGCCGCGCATCAGCGACGTCGAGGTGATGGCGCGTCTGCTGCTCGATCTCGGCGCCCAGGTCGAAGGCATCGGCAGCACGACGCTGCGGGTACGGTGCCCTGAAGTCGTCAAGGACGAGCCGGATCCGGCGCTGGTCGGCCGCCTGCGCGGCTCGGTGCTGCTGCTCGGCCCGCTGCTGGCACGGCGCGGCCGGGCGAGTCTCGCGCCGCCCGGCGGCGATTTCCCGGCTCGCCGCACCATCGCGACACACCTCGAGGCGCTCGAGTCGATGGGCGTGAAGCAGGTCCCGGTCGAGTTCGGCGCCGGACACGTGCTCGAGGCGCCTGACGGCCTGAAGCCGACCTCGATCTACTTGTACGAGGCGTCGGTGACCGGCACCGAGACGGCGCTTCTGGCGGCGGCCGGCGCGGCGGGACTCACCGAAATTCGCCACGCCGCCTGCGAGCCGCACGTCGTCGAACTCTGCGCCTTCCTCGCGAAGCTCGGCGTCGGCGTGACCGGCGCCGGCACGCCGACCATTCGCGTCGAGGGCGGCGGGAAACTCGGCGGCGCCACTCACCAGTTGTGGGGCGACTACATCGAGGCCGGCAGCTGGGCGGTCGTCGCCGCCGTCACCGGTGGAGAAATCGACGTCCACGGCGCGCGTGCTGAAGACATGGAAGTCGTCGCCGCCGTGTTCAAGCGCATGAAGATCGAGTGCGCGATGAAGGGCGATGTCTTCCGTGTCGAGCAGTCACGTCCGCAGGCGGCCGGCCGCATCACGACCAGTCTGTGGCCAGGATTTCCGAGCGATCTGGTCAGCCTGGTGACCGTGCTCGCGACCCAGGCGGAAGGGCAGACGCTCGTCCACGACTGGCTCTACGAGCTGCGGCTCTTTGCGCTCGAGCAGTTGAGCGGCATGAGCGGCGATTTGTTCCTGTGCGATCCGCACCGGATCATCGTGACCGGACCGAAGCGATTGCGCGGCCGCCCGCTCGACAGCCGCGATCTTCGATCGGGAATGGCGCTGATCGCCGCGGCGCTGGCTGCCGACGGACAGAGCCGGCTGTCGCCGCTCGAGACCGTCGAACGCGGTTATGGAAGGCTGGTCGAGCGCCTGCAGGGACTCGGCGCGAAGGTCGCGCGGATGTCCTAGCGTCCGCCCGGTTTCTTGACCGGCTCTTCGTCTGGGGTGGCACGGGCAGCAGGATCGCCGGCACTTCGGTGACCGGCGCGCCTGAATCGTGACCGACGCGGAACGGTCGCAGGTCGGCTTCGCTCAGGTCGAGCACGCGGATGATGTGCGGCGTCAAGCGTCAGGATGACGTCGGTCTGCGTCGACGCTCTTGGTGTTGTGCGCGAACAATCGTCCCACCAGCGGCAGATCGCTCAATCCCGGCACCCCGTCGAGCGAATTTCGCTCGTCGTCTCGAATCAGCCCCGCCAGCATGTTGGTCTCGCCGTCGCGCAGGCGTGATGACCGTGTTGATCTCGCGGTTGCCGAAGGTCGGCAGCCCGCCGAATCCTGTCCCGGAAATGTTGGTGATCGACACTTTCAGCTTGAGCGACACGTCGTCGTCGTGGTGCGTGCGCGGCGTGATGTCGATGTTCACGCCGATGTTCTGATAGTTGTACGACGTGATCGGCTGCTGCGGCGTGCCGCCGGTGGCGATCGGCGCAAAGGTGGTCACGGGCACCGGCACCTGGTCGCCGAACTTCGCGGTCGCCGTCGCGCCGTCGGTCGTGCGCAGCTGCGGATTGGCGAGCGTGCGCGTGTTGACGTCGCTCTTGAGCAGCCGGTAGTAGAGCGACGGCAGACCGGCCAGCAGGATGTCGGACTGCGACAGGTTGCGCAGGGTCTGAAGCGTCACGTTCCCTGCCGCATTTGGTGCGATCGCGACCGAGCCGTTGATCCCCGGCGATCCGGACGAGGCGATCTGCAGGCCGTACTCCGCCAGCTTGGTGCGGTCCACCTCGATCAGCTCGACGTCGATGATCACTTCCGGACGCGCCTTGTCGATGGCGGCAAGGACGCGGCCCGCCGCGGCGATCCGCTCGGGCGTGTCCTTGATGGTGATGGCATTGATGGCGGTGGTTGGCGAAATGCGTCTGCGCGTCGAGCACCATCCGCAGCAGGTCCATGGTTTCCTTGAGGTCGGCGTTGCTCAGGTAGAACGTGCGGACGACTTCCTCCTCGTACTCGCGGCGCTTCGCCGGCGTGTCGGGAATGATGATGATGGTTCTCGGCGCGGTCACGCGGAAGAACGAGCGCGTCGCTCCGGAAACCGTCGTCAGTGCATCGTCCAGCGACGCATTCCGCAGATCGACCGTGACCGGCGCTTCGCGAAACGATGAATCGAAGATCACGCTGATGTTGGCCAGCCGTGCCATGGCGGTGAAAACGTCGCGGCTGCTGGCGTCGCGAAAGATCAGCGACGCGGGCATTTTCACGCCCTGCGGCAGGTCCATCCCGGGCGGCGGCAGATCGCGGGTTCGGTCGATGATGGTCTCGAGTTCTGTCTTGCCTTCGCGCGGAACGGCGACCTTGAGACGCAGCTTGTTGCGCGTCGAGCGCAGTTCCTCGTCGACGTCGCCGGCGCTGGGATTCAGCTCGGCCGCGAGCTCGAATTCGACGAGCGCCTGGTCGTACTTGCCGACCGCTTCCAGCCGCCGCGCCCTTGTTGAAATGATCCTGCGAGGCGCGCAGCTTGGCGCGCTCGAGCGAGACGCGGGCGTCGTTGTCTTCAGGGTTGGCGCGGAGCGCCTGCGTGTACTCGACGACCGCGAGGTCGTAGTCCTGCGTGCGCTCGGCCTCGGAGCCTCGATGCATGGCGCCGCTCGAGGCGCAGCCGGCGGCGAACGCACACAGCGCGAGGCACACCCAGAGCCCCGCGGCCGTGGTGCCGCCGCGTGTCTCGTCAGAATTGGGATGGAGCCGTGATGACATCAACACCGCGCGGTATCTTGAACGCGAAGACCTTATCGGCCAAACCGACGTTTTCCTTCAGATTCGTGAAGGAAAAGCTCGATTTTCCGCCCTGCGCGTCGATCGTGACGAGGCCGCGGATCGTCAGGCTGTCCGGGTCGACGACGAGCATCAGCCAGTCGTAGTCCCGTTGCCGGGTCCGGGGCACGAGCTTGAGCGCGCGCGAGCCCGGCGGCATGCCCGTCGGCAGCTCGACGATCGAGGCCGTGAAGTCTCGTGGCAGATTGCCTTTGCCGGTCAGGAACAGGGTCGGGGTCGTCGCTTCGTCGGCGGCCGGTACCGACGCGACAATGACCTGTTTGTCTTCGGGGATGTAGGAATACATCTTCACGCCGTCCGAGACGAACTGCTTCTGGTCGGGCGCCGAGTAGTCCCAGCGCATCTTGCCGGGCTTCTTGACCAGCAGGCGGCCGGTCTCGGTAATGGTCTTGTGCAGCACGCCGCCCTCGTAGGCATGCGTGAAGTCGGCGGAGAAGTCTTTGATGCCGTCCAGCTTGTGTTGGAGCGCCGCGGCCAGCTCAGGCGCGGATTGCTCGGCGCCTCTCGGCGCCGGCTGCGCGACGACCGCAATCGCGCCGGCCAGAGCCCAGCCGGTCCAACGCCTCAACACCATCATGCAACCTTACTACGGTTGCCGGTAGTCCACGCGATACCGCGCCTGCCTTGCAAAGATGTTCGACTCGTAGACGGTTCGAGTGGCCTGACCATCGGCGCCGAATGTCACCAGGCTCACACCGCGCTCGACGATGAGTGTGTGCTGGTGGTTGGCGATGATGTGGCCGAAGCCCATGCGGCGAATGGTGTCGGACGCGAGCCACGATTCCATCCGGATCACCACGTCCACGCCGCCGATATCGACGGACCTGCGAAAAGGCTGAGCCCCACCCACTGTCAGCAGCGGAGAGGCGCCGACGCTGCCGGCCACGGCCGCGTAGTCACCGGACGGAAGAACTGCCAAGTGGCCGCCCGTGAGCCGGTCGAGCGCGTCCGACAGATCCACGGCGTCGAGCTGCAAGTCGCGGGACGGGCGCAGCACGCACAGCACATAACGCGTTCCGGGTGTCAGACCGCGCGCGACATCGGAGACGCGCTCTGTGATCGCACGTGGATCCGGCGCGATGCTGAGCAGCGGACCGTAAGCGGACGCGAGCGTCGTGCGCGATCGCTCGGTCACCACGACCTGTCGTCCACCGGCGCGGTTCTCCACAATCAATGCCGGAGCCCGCAGCAAAACGTCCGGCGTGCGCAGGTAAGCGAGATCCGGCTTCAACACGCTCGCGAAATACGACAGGCCGTTGTCGATCTGCCAGTTGAGATCGGTCAGCAACAGCCCGTTGTGCTCGTCGAGGCCGGCGGTCAGCGCCGTGAGCACGTCGGTCGGACGCCGATCGTGACTGCGGTCGAGAGCCGGGAAGTCGCGATAGCCGCGGAGCGCGGCGTAGAGCAGGAGCGCGGCAGCGGCCAATGGCGCGCCGCCTTTGCCGACTCGACCACGCAACGCGATCGCCGGCGCCACCAGGAGGGCAACGATGAGGTGCGACGGAAGGTAGAAGACGTGCGAGTCGCCGACGTTGTAGCTGAACGCGAACACGACATTGGCGGCGAACAGCAGCACGAGCAGGACCGCCGCGCCGCCAGTCGCTTCGCGCCAGTCCGATCCACCCGACCGCAGCGAGAATCGGAACAACGGCGCCGAACTGCTGCGTGAGGTCGAACCAGTACATCGCGACGTGATCCGCCAGCATCGAACGCGGCACGTTCATCACCATCGTGTCGCGCCAATCGGATTTCGTGACGTCGAACCAGAATCGAGACAACGCGTCGACCAGTCCATCGCGGCGGCTGCGGCAGTACCCACAATGAGTGCAGGTTCCAGGCGTACTGGAGCGCTCCGACCGATGCGCAGGCAACCGCAATCGCAACGACTCTGGGCGCGAACATCGAGCGCCAACCCGCCGGCGCCGCGAGGAGCAGGAACGCCGTGAAGCCGGGCAGCAGGAGCACCATCGACAGGTGGTTGCCGAAACCCATCGCGAACACGGCAAAGAAGAGCGTCAGGCGGCGCAGTGTGGGCGTGACAGACCACCGTAGCAGCAACCACAGCGATGCCAGCGTGAACATCACGTGGAGCGAGTAGACCTCCGCGATGACGGCCTGGCTCCAGAACGTGTACGACACGGCGAAGAGCAGCGCTGCGGCGGCGCCCGCCGCCACTGATCCCGAGAGTTCCGCCGCCACCAGCACCAGCAGACCGCAGGCCGACCGCGCCCTCGATCGCCGATACCAGATTCAGCGCATGCGCCGGATCGCCGCCGATGAGCCAGAGCAACGCGCTGCCGATGGCGAAGTAGGCGGGGTATGCATCGCGGGTGGTAATCACCGCCGACCCGACCGTCGCCTGGAACGATCCGGTGTCCCCGAAATCGAAGCCGGGAAGCAGCGTCGCGTGATAGAGCGCGAACGCAATCAGGGCGACGATGAGCGCCGGTACGAGGGCGCGGCGAACCATGCGGCTGACAGTCAGCGCGCCGCGCGCTTGGCGGCGATGACGCCGCGGACCTCTTCGAGCGGGCGCGCGTTCAGCACATGACGCGGCTCGACCCAGCCCCGACGTGCTGTCGTGAGCCCAAGCCGCATCTGGCGATCGAGCATCTCGGCGCGGTGGCAGTCGCTGTCGATGACCATAAGACACCCCGCGGCGATCGCCCGCCTCGCCAGCGCCCCGTCCAGATCCAGGTGGGATGGCGAGCCGTCAATCTCGACCGCCGTGCCGGTGGCGGTGGCCATCTCGAACACCCGATCCCAATCCAGGTCGTAGCCGGCGCGGTGGGGCACCACACGGTTGGTCGGATGCGTGATCATCGTCACCAGCGGATGCCGCATGGCGTCGACGTAGCGTTTGAGCAGTTGGTCGGGGCCGTGGCCCGCGCGCTCGTGCAGCGAGGCCAACACGATGTCGAACTGTGCCAGAACCTTCTCGGGAAAGTCGAGGCGGCCGTCCGGGAGGATGTCCACCTCGCATCCGTGGAGAATGGCCATGTCCGGGTACTGCTCGCGCACCACCGCGATTTCATCGGCCTGTTGCCGCACGCCCTCGGCCGTGAGATTGCGGGAGGCTGCGGAATGCGGTGAATGGTCGGTGATGGCGATGTACTCGTAGCCCAGCGCATGGCAGGTGCGGGCCATGGCCGCGATCGAATCGCGGCCGTCACTCCAGGTCGAGTGCATGTGCAGGTCGCCGCGGATGTGCTCCCGCGCCACCAGCGTCGGTAACGTACCCGCGAGTGCCCGTGACACCTCCTCGTCGCCGTTTCTGATTTCCGCCGGAATGACCGGCAGTCCGAGCGTCGCATAGATATCGTCCTCGGTCGCGGACAGGCGCGGCGTCCCGTCGCCGGCAGAGAGCCCTGATGCGGCCAGCGTCCACCCGAGTGAGGCGGCCTGGTTTCGCAGCGCCTCGAAGTGCGCCGGTGCGCCGGTCAGATACAACAGCGCCGCCCCGGCGTTGTCGGGCGCCTCGAAACGGACGCCGACCTGGACGCGATCGATCAGCAGGTAGATGCGCCGGGCGCTCTGGTGCAGGCACCGTCCCCGCTCCGCCACATGCATCAGTTCGAGGATGGCGCGTGACGGGTCAGCCGCGGCTGCAACGATTTCGATGTCGCCAACCATGTCCTGTCCGCGGCGCAGTGCTCCGGCCGGCAGCGCCCACGCGACACCGGCCACTTCCCGCAGGTGCGCGAGGATCGGTTCGACGACCGAAACCGCGCGTCCGAGGGCGATAGGCGGGACATGCAGCGCGGAGGCCAGGCAGGGCTGCGGCGATGGCCTCTTCGGCGGCGTCGTTCAGCCCGGGCAGGGTCCGGATGCGCTGCTCGCTGACGGCGGCGGCGAGGTCTGTGCCCGAGGTGACGCCGAGCCCGCGGTGCAGGGCGCCCAGCTGCTCGATGGTCACCGCGCCGGATTCGTAGAGCCAGCGCAGATCGGCCGGCAGATCCGCGATCGCCGACTCCACAAGCACCCATCCACCGGCCTCGTACATCTGCCGCAGCCGCCGAAGAATCTCGGGGTCGCAGTCAGGCGGCGGCGATTCGATCAGCGATCCGATATCGAGATCGGATTGAATGTTGCGGGCCTGGACGAACGCGGAGGCGTAGGTGAAGAGCGACTGTTCAGCCGCATCGCCCCTGATCATCGCCAGCATGGCGAGTTGATCGAGCGTGCGGCGCAAGGGCTCGGCCGTCGTTGGGGAGCCGCCGGGAATGCCGGCTAGCCTTTCAGAGCGCCAGGTTCTGGCGGCGCCTGTTTCGGCGCTTCTTTCGTTTCGGTCGGAAGGCTCGCCGCCAGCCATTCGTTGATGCCGCCTTTGAGCGCGGACACCTTGTATCCCTGGCGAATCAGTTCCGCTGCGACGTTCGAGCTGGCCAGCTCGTTCGGGTCCGAATCGTAGACGACGACTTCGCGGTCTCGCGGAATCGAGGGCGCGGTGTCGCCGGCCAGATAGCGCAGAGCGCCCGGCAGCTTCACGGTGCTGTGTTCGTAGGGGTATTTCAGCCTGGCGTCCACGACGAGCGGTGGCTGGGAGCTCTCGAGACGCAGTTTCAGATCTTCCTTGGTGATTCTGGGGACCGGCACGGTGCTGTATTGTGATCGCGCCCTGAGCGGCTGTCAACCTATCCGGATCGGCGCGCCCGATCCGAAGCCGCGCCGTCCCGGCGGCGTCGTCCCCACTCCCGCGTCGATGAAGGTCCGCGCAAACCCGCAGTCAGGCAGATGATGCGGCGGAGCGGAAGCTGCGCCGGTTGCTGCAGGCCTGCTAGGCGCGCGGACGCACGCCCAACAACACTGCGAAGGATCCTTTCCGCCAGAGCACGTCCACCTGAAAGCCGCTACGCTCCATCAGCAACACTTCGGACTCGAGCGGCACGTACACGTCTTCGTGCGACCAGGCATCGAGCAGCGCGGCGGAACGGGCGGGGCTGTAGCTGCGCCGCAGGTGCTGGTTCCACTTCATGAGCTGGTCGCGTGCGATGCCGACCGAAGCAGATGGATAGCAATCGACTGCGATGAAAAGCCCCCGATGTCTCAGGGCGCGGAAGATCCGGCGATAGAGCTTCGCTTTGGCAGCGCGCGTACGGACGTGGTGGAGCGAGAATGAGGCCACGACCGCATCGCACGGAGGCAGCGCGGCAGTCAGGAAGGACTGGCAGAGGAACGATCCGCGGCCGTGAAGCCGGCGTGCCGCCACCTCGAGGATGTCCGGGTCGCCGTCTATGCCGACGATGTGGGCCCGCGGCACTACCGCCAGACATCGCGCCGCCAGCGCGCCGGTTCCGGTTCCGAGATCGACGATCGTCCGCGTCCGAGCCGGCAGTGCAGCAGCCGCCTCGGCGAGCATCTCCTCGTAGTTGGGAATGAACGTGCGGATCCGTGTGTCGTATTCACGAATATCAATGCCGAGATGCGATGCCACGCTCATCAAGCCCGTCCTGTTCCACTTGCAATCAAATCATGTGCCGCGCGCTTACTCGCGGCGACCTTCGTCGTCCGACGGCTCCGGCTGGTAACCAGGACACGATCGTACCGGCAGGGCTGGGTACCGTCGAAAGGATGGGTCGGTCGCCGACAGCGTGCAAAGATGAAACGTCGCCCCTTTTGACGAGGTGACTACCTGCGCGTGCCGGCACGATGCGCACAGGCCGACCCGGTCTCGAGGCGAGGAATCCATGTCCGATCCCATCTCAACACAGATCGAGCGCGAAGTCGCCGGCTGGCCGGGCGTCAGCGTCGAGCCGCATCGCTTCGGTGGGATCGAGTTTCGGGTCGGGCACCGTGAACTCGGCCACCTGCACGGCAGCCGTCTCGCCGATCTGCCTTTCCCGATCCCGGTCCGCGACGAGTTGATCGCCGCTGGCAAAGCCGAACGGCATCACATCCTGCCGGAGTCGGGTTGGATCAGCCGCCGCATCCGCGACGAGCGTGACGTGGGCGACGTCATCGATCTGTTTCGTTTGAACTACGAACGCCCCTGGAAAAACGTCAAAGGCGAGAACTCAGCACCTCGCACCTAACACTCCGCACCTCGCACCTCGGACCTCGCACCACTAAAGTCGTTACTTCAAAGTTACGACTTCGACGCAACAGCTTCGTACCTGTGCCGTACAACAGCCTCCGGCTATGACTTTTTGCTGGAGCGCATGATGAGATTTTCGAAGTGGCCAGGCTGTCTGGTGGTTTTGTGTAGTTTGTCCCTGTGTTCGGCGGCACTGGCTCAGAGCGGCAAAGGCGCGATCTTCGGTCGAGTGGCCGACGAAACGGGTGCGCTGTTGCAAGGCGCCGAGGTGCGGCTGCAACCGGTGGGCGTCTCGGTCGCCTCGGATCAACAGGGCGAGTTCACGATTACCAATCTGCCGGCCGGAACCTACACCTTGTCGGTCTCCTACGTTGGATTCAAGGTGTCCCAGTCGACGGTGGTCGTCGAGACGACTGAAACCCACCGGTTGACGGTCCGCATGGACGTCGAAGGGCAGCGCGAGGAGGTGCTCGTGACAGGCGAGCGACCCCACGGCGAAGCTGAGGCCATCAACCGGACGCGGACGGCAGACAACATCCTGCAGGTGCTGCCGGCCGAGGTCATCACCTCCTTGCCCAACGCGAACGTCGCCGACGCGCTCGGACGGCTGCCCTCGGTGACGCTGGCCCGCGACGAGGGCGAAGGCGTCTACGTGCAGGTGCGAGGAACCGAACCGCGCCTCACAAACGTGACCATCAACGGCATCACGGTGCCGTCGCCGGAGCCGACCGTCCGGCAGGTACGGCTCGACGCGGTGGCCGCGGACCTGGTCGAGTCGGTCGAGATCAACAAGACGTTGTCGGCGAATCAGGACGGTGACGGGATCGGCGGCTCGGTGAATCTGCGCACAAAGACCGCCACCGAACAGCCGACGCTGATTCTCAGCATGCTCGGCGGCTATAACCCGATTCTCGGCGGTCGCGGCAACGACCAATTTGGCCTGACCATCGGCAAGCGCTTCGGCGCGGACAAGCGCCTCGGGGTGCTGGTCGGTCTCGCCTATGACTGGAACGGCCGCGGCATCGATGACGTCGAGCCGGGCATCAGCGCGACGGCATCGACGATGGCCGCACCGTTCTATGACAACAACACCGTGCGTGAGTATCGCTACACGCGCACCCGGAGTGGCTTCACCGGGAGCGGCGACTACAAGCTCGGACAGGCGTCCTTGATCCGTGTGGCCGGGATCATGTCGAGCCTGAAAGACTACGGCGACAAGTGGTACTACTCGCCGGCAGCGGCTGCCGCTCCGAAGTTCTACACCTCGAGCAAGAGTCCCGAGTACTCGATCGGCAGCGTCGACGTCAGCGGCAAGCACCTGCTGAGCGCCTCGTGGCTCACCTGGGATGTCGCTGCCGCCCACGCCTCTCAGAGTCATTCAGCAGGCAATCCGAAAGCCGACTTTTCGTGGCTGGGGCCGACGTTGAACTGCGGGTTCAACCCTGCGGCGCAAACTGACGCCTACGTGCCGACGTTCGGCAGCGGCTGCGACGCGGCGGGAACGCCCCTGCAGAACGCGTCGAACTGGGGATTGAAAGACCTGACCACCTCCGACGGCAGCACCTCGCAGCTGAACCTGTCCGTCGCCGGTTCCGCCGGTCTCAACTATAGGGCCGGCACTCATCCAGCCACCCTCGAGTTCGGCGCCAAGTTCCGCAACGGCCACAAGTCGCAGGACGCAACCGAGATAGTCTACGACGGATGGAAGGCGGCGTCGTACCCGATGACCGGGCTGCTCAATCCCTTCAGCAGCAGCAACTACTACAACGATTCCTACTACGGCGGCCATTACGGTCCGGTCTCCAACTTCAACAGCGTCGTGAACCTGGTCCAGACCCAGCTCTCGAACTTCGTCAACGGCTACAAAACCGCGGCGGCGACCTATCCGAACATCTTCGACCTGACCGAGCGCATCGGCGCCGCCTATGTCATGAACACCGTGGACTTCAACAAGCTGCGCCTGCAAGCCGGCCTGCGTTTCGAGACGACGCGGATGGAGACCAACGGGTACGACGTCACCTTGTACCCGGCGGGTTCGAAGAATTGTCCGACGCCGACCGGCTGCGGTGTACCGATCCCTGTCAGCAACAACCCGTCCTATGTTGACGCGCTGCCGAGCGTCCAGGCGAAGTACGCGATCACGTCCGACTCGAACCTTCGGGCGGCGTACGGTCGCGGACTGTCGCGGCCGGACACCTATCAACTCGTTCCCTACGCCACGCAGGACGATTCCACCAATCCGGCGACCGTTTCGATTGGCAATCCGGCGCTCCAGCCGTCGCACGCGAACAACTACGATCTCCTGTTCGAGCAGTTTCTGAGACCGGCCGGGATGATTCAGGCCGGAGTCTTTTACAAGCAACTCAGCGACCCGCTGGTGTTGACGAACTACACGCCGACGACCGGCAACAACGCCGGCCAGTTGGTGACGCAATGGCTCAACGGCAGCAGCGCCGACATTCACGGGGTCGAGGTGTCGTACCAGCAGCACCTGACGGCCCTGCCCGGCGCCCTCGCCGGACTTGGCGTGTTTGCCAACTACAGTCATACGGCTTCGTCTGTGGAAAACCTGCCCGGGCGGAGCGACAGCCCGGCGTTGCAGCGCCAGACGCCGAACAGCTGGAATCTGAGTCCCACCTACGATCGAGGTCGCGCTTCGATCCGGCTGGGCCTGACCTACAACGGTCCGGCCATCTACCAGTACGCCTATCAGACCTCGTCTGACCCCGCCCACCTGGGGCCCGGCGGACCGGCCGGCGATCAGTACACCTACAAGCATCTGCAGGTGGATGCGCAAGGTTCGGTCTCGCTGTCGCGGGGCCTGAAGGCGACCATCTACATGCTGAACCTCAGCGACGAGCCGTACGGGCTGTACGTCGGAAGCGAACAGTTCGTCCGGCAACGCGAGTACGACAAGACGACCTTCGGCTTCGGGCTGCGGTACATTTTCTGACGGGGACCGCTGTGCCGATGCGCCTTGGACTCATCGCCTTCGTCGTCGCCGCCGCTTTGGCCACGCTGGCCTGGGCGCCGGTCGTCGGACGACAGCTTAAATACGTGGTGATCATCGGCCGGCATGGCGTGCGCGCGCCGACCTGGGATGAAACGCGGCTGAACCAGTATTCGACGCAGCCGTGGCCCTCGTGGGGCGTGGGTCCGGGAGAACTGACGCCACGAGGGTCGGTCTTGATGGCCGAGTTGGGTGGGTATTACCGGGCCTGGCTCTCGAGCGAGGGGCTGGCCAGTGCGGTGGGGTGCCGCGAGCCGCGCCGCATTTTCATCTGGGCGGACAACGACCAGCGCACTCTCGAGAGCGGCCGTGCCATGGCGCGCGGCCTGTCGCCGGACTGCCCGGTCCAGATCCACTCACTTCGCGAACGCGACAACGATCCGTTATTCGATCCAATCGCGACTGGCCTTGCGACGCCGGACGTGCGCCAGTCGGCGCAGGCCATTCGCGATCGACTGCAAGAGCGGGGCGACTTCATCGCGGCACATCGCGCCGCCTTCGACGCGCTTCGACAGGTGTTGGTGGACGAAGGCGCCGCGCCGGTGAAGACCATTCCCACGCCGGCGGCGATCGCGATCACGACCGGTCCGCGTGGCGTTGAGGTGACCGAGGCACTCGCGACCGCCTCCACCTTCACTGAAAACTTCCTTCTCGAATATGCCAACGGCATGCGAGGCCGGGAACTGGGGTGGGGCCGGCTGGACGTGGAGACACTCGGGAAGATCCTTCGACTCCACGGCAGCTATGCTGATGTGATGCG
Source organism: uncultured Acidobacteriota bacterium (assembly GCA_963711765.1). Taxonomy (GTDB): domain Bacteria; phylum Acidobacteriota; class Vicinamibacteria; order Vicinamibacterales; family CAVVIG01; genus CAVQFC01. Next base: position 1,025,668 of record CAVQFC010000004.1, read on the forward strand.
CCGCACGCCCTACGTCGCCCGTGCGCGCAGTTCTCACATGCTGGCGCGCCTGCTACGGTCGATGCAGCAGGCGGTAGCCGGTCGAGCGATGACCGACGCGCTCGGTTCGCCCGCCGATGCGGCGCTGATCCTGGCCGGCCACGACACCAACCAATCGAACATCTCAGGAATGCTGGGGCTCACCTGGCAGCTCCCCGGATATCAGGCTGACGAGACGCCGCCAGGCGGCGCACTGGTGTTCGCCCTCTGGCGCGACCGCGCGACCGGTCAGCTGACAGTGACCGCGGAGTTCGTCGCCCAGACGCTGGAGCAGATGCGGTCACTGCAGCCGCTGACGCTGGCGGCGCCGCCGGCGGCACAAACGGTCCTGATCCCGGGCTGCGTCGACGGTGCGACCGCGTGTTCCTGGAGTGCATTCGAACGACTGGTGGCGCAGGCGATCGACTGGCAATTCACGACCGTGAAGCCGCTGCGTCACGCGTCCTAGGAACCGCTCGCGACGAGCCTGGGCTCGGACATCAGGGCGAGCGTATTGCCCTCGCTGTCTTCGAAGTCGGCCAGCCACACCTCGCGGTCGGCTAGCGTCGCGATGCGGTGCGGCTCGGTCCGGAAGGTGACGCCGCGCGACACCAGTGCGTCACGCGTCTGTTGAATGTTTTCGACCGCGAAATACAAGATCGAGCCGGGATGGTCGAACCCTGGCTCGGGTGTCGACAGCATCAGCCGGACGCCGGCACAGTCAAAGAAGGCAAGCCGGGGCGGCATCGCAAACAGGAACGGGACGCCCAGAGAGTCGCGGTAAAACGCCACCGCCCGCTCGACATCGTGCGCGCGCATTGAAATCTGGTGAATCCGCGACAGGCTGCTGGCAACCGGCGTCATGTGGCCTCCTCGAGTTAATTAGCCTAGGCTAACTAAGTTATAGTGCCGGCATGGCCGCTCGCACAAGCCCCAAACCGACCGCCGCGGTCGCCGACGCGCTCCATTCCGCCGCGATCCACCTGCTGCGGGCCGTCCGCAAAGAGGACGAGCAGTCCGGAGTGGGGCCGGCGCGGCTGTCGGCGCTGTCGGTCCTGGTGTTCGCCGGGCCGATGCGTCTGACCGAACTGGCGCGAATCGAACAGGTGAAACCACCGACGATGACCAAGGTGACGATCGGCCTGGAGAAGGCGGGTCTGGTCAGCCGGCGGGCGGACGCTGAGGACGCACGGGCAGTCCGGTTGGAGGCGACGGCGAGCGGCACACGCTTATTGCAGGGGGGAAGACGCCGGCGGGTCGAGCGCCTGACCGCCGCATTGCGTCTGCTGCCGGCCCGGGAAATCGCGCTTCTGGACCGCGCCGCTGCCATCATGGAACGCGTCACCCCAACGATCTGATACGCACGGCGTCGTCAGCACCGGGGTGCTGTTCACGTTCGAGCGGAAGAAGTCGGAATACTCGCGGCCTCCCCGTCTTCCGATATTATTCGCGGCCGATGGAACCCTTTGTCGGGCTCTTGGCGATCGAGGTCCGGCCTCGGACGGACGGCGATCAGGAGAGGCTTGAACGGGGCCTCGCGAGACTCAAGACCGAAGACCCGTTGTTTCGTGCGGAGTCTACACGTGACGCCAGGCGCGTCACGTTGCTGGCGATGGGCGAGCGCCAGCTCGAGATCCTCATCCACCGACTCAAGCGCGAGTTTCAGGTCGAGGCTTCGCTCGGCAAGCCCTGGGTGGTACCACGGTCGGGACTGGCGGCTTCCGCCGACGGGGAAGGACGCTATGTGGAGCAGGCCAGAGGCCGCGGTCACTACGCGCACATCCGGGTTCGTATCCGTCCCGGTGCACCCGGAAGCGGACTCACGTTTGTGGATAACAGTCTCGACGTGGCCATTCCGAAGATATTTGTCGGTTCGATCGAGGAGTCGCTTAAAAACACCATCTCGAGCATGCCGCGTCCTGTCGAATTGTTCGGCGATGTGTGCCTGGAACTGTACGACGGCTCGTATCAGGATGTGGACTCGTCGGAGGGAGCGTTCTGGATCGCGGCGGCGATGGCGCTCAGAGACGCGCTGGCAAAGGGGCCACTGGTTCGGTTGGCGCCGGTCATGAGTGTCGAGGTCGTCGTTCCAGAAGCATGCGCGTCAGCAGTGCTGCGCGACTTCGAGCGGCTGGGGCCGACCGACACGATCGTGAATCGCGGCGGAGCCGTCGCTATCAACGCACGCGTGCCGCTGTCCCGAATGATCGGATACGCGTACGATCTCGAGGTCCTCGCCGGCGGACGCGGCGCGCTCTCCTTGCGCCTGGACAGTTTCCAGCCGACCGACGAGGATCCTGCCGCGGGCGGACCGATGGCCGTCGAGGCCCCGGGTCCTGACGATGACCGCAGCACGGGCAGAAGACCGGCCAGACGATCGCCAGCGTGCGTCAGTCGGCGCGCGGATCAGACCGCGACCGACGATCGATCACGGGGGGATCGCGCTTCCCGAACCAGACGATGAAATTTATATCGACGTGATGCCGCCGGTCAGTCGATGGGTTGAGATGGAAATCAAAAGGCGGCCAACGTGAAGGCTGGCCGCCTTGGAGAAGTAAAGGGGTGGTGGACGACACGAGGCTCGAACTCGTGACCTCTGCCTTGCGAAGGCAGCGCTCTCCCAACTGAGCTAGTCGCCCTCCGAACGCCAATTGTACCATGCGAGTTTACGCGGAGGCAACGCGTCCGCACGCGTGCTGCTGTTACACTCGCTGTATGCCAGCGATCAATCGTATCGGCGTTCTTACCGGCGGCGGCGACGCCCCCGGCCTCAACGCCGTCATCCGCGCGGTCGTCAAGGCCGCGTCCAACGCCGGAATCGAAACGATCGGGATCGAAGACAGCTTCGACGGTCTTCTCGAACTCGATCGGTCGCACGTCCTCACGCCGCGCCACGTCACCGGCATCCTCCGCTTCGGCGGGACCATCCTCGGGACGCTCAATACCGGGAACCCGGTGACCTCACAAGTCGACACCACGGACGGTTCGTATCGCTACGCGGATCGGATTGTCGAAATGTTCAAACGGAAGGAGATGCAGGCCATCGTGGCCATCGGCGGTGACGGGACGCTCGCGATCTCCTACGAGTTCTGCCGGCTCGGCGTGCCGATCGTTTGCGTCCCCAAGACCATCGACAACGACATCGTCGGCACCACGAATTGTTTCGGTTTCGACACCGCCGTGGCCTTTGCGACCGATGCGATCGACCGCCTGCACACCACCGCCGAGGCGCACAAGCGCATCCTGGTCGTCGAGGTGATGGGCCGATACGCCGGCTGGATCGCCCTGCACGCCGGTGTCGCGGGCGGCGCGGACGCTATCCTCATTCCGGAAATTCCGTTCGATATCAGTCTGGTGGCGCAGAAGCTGCGCGAGCGCGACACCTACGGCGCCAAGTTCAGCATCGTCGTGGTGGCGGAAGGCGCTTACCCGAAGGGCGGGACGATGTCGGTGGTCGAAGCGGCGCACGGCCGGACCGCGGAGCGGCTGGGCGGCATCGGCGCGCGGGTCTGTGACGCCCTGCACCACGAAACGGGAAAGGAGACGCGCTCGGTGGTGCTCGGTCACCTGCAGCGCGGCGGCGCGCCGACCAGCTTCGACCGGGTGCTGGCGACACGGTTTGGCGGCAAGGCGGTGGAACTCGTGAAGCGGGGCGAGTTCGGCACGATGGTGGCGTTCGCGCCGCCCGACATCATCGCTCGACCGATCGACGAAGTGGTCGGGAAGATCAAGACGGTGCCGATGGATTTCGATCTGCTGCTGACCGCCAAGGCGCTCGGCGTCACGTTCGGGGATTGACGCCGTCGCGGAGCCGTCTCCGCCGTCAGCGAATGACGTCGAGATATTTCAGCGCGCCGCCGGTATTGAACAGGACGACCGATTCGTGCCGCTTGATCGTGCCGGCCGAGGCGAGCTGCTGAATCGCGACGAACGCGGCGCCGCCTTCCGGCGCGGCGCTGACGCCGGCGAGCCGGCCGATCGTCAGCATGCCGTCCACCATCGATCGATCCGTGACCGCGAGGGCCGTGCCGCCGCTCTCGCGGACGGCGCGAAGGATCAGGAAGTCGCCGATGGCGCGCGGCACGCGCAGACCGTCGGCCAGCGTGGATGCGTGTTCCCACATCGTCGCGCGCTCGGCGCCCTGCGCGAAACGCGCGAACGATCGGCGCGCAATTCTCGGCCTGGACCGACACCATACGCGGGCGCTTGCCAGGTTTCACCCAGCCGATGCGTTCGATTTCGTCGAACGCCTTCCACATGCCGACCATGCCGGTGCCGCCGCCGGTCGGATAGACGATCCAGTCCGGCCACTGCCAGTCCATCTGCTCGGCCAGCTCGTAGGCCATCGTCTTCTTGCCTTCGATGCGGTACGGCTCCTTCAGCGTCGAGACGTCGTACCAGCCGAGCGGCGCCGCCTTTTTCGGCGGCCATCCGGCCGGCGTCGGTGATCAGGCCGTCGACCAGCGTCACGTTGGCGCCGTAGAGGCGACACTCGTCGACGAAGGGCCGCTTGGCGTCCTTCGGCATGAAGACTTCGCAGGCCAGGCCCGCTGCGGCGGCATAGGCCGCGGCGGCGTTGCCGGCGTTGCCGGCCGTCGGCAGCGCGATCGTCTTCTCGCCGAGATACTTCGCGCGTGTGATCGCCGCCGACTGGCCGCGCGCCTTGAACGAGTTGGTCGGGTTGAGCGATTCGTCCTTGATGAACAGCCGATCGAGGCCGATCGACGCGCCGAGCGACTGCGCGTGAAACAGCGGCGTGAAGCCTTCGCCGAGCGTGACCGGCTGCTTCGCCGTCGAACAGCGGCAGCATCTCGCGGTAGCGCCACATGTTCGGCTCGCGGCCCGCCAGGCTGTCGCGCGACCACGCCCGCGCCTTGTCGAGGTCGTAGCGGGCGAGCAGCGGAGCGCCGCAGCACGCAGAGGTGATGCCGGCCGCGCGGATCGAGCGGCGGCGCTCCGCACGGGACCGAGCATTCGAGATGGGTGAAAATATGACACGCTATCGGCCGAGCAGCTCGCGTCTTTCTTCGCCTGCAGGTCGTCGATCTTCTTGATGTGGCCGTCGGTGAGCTTCTGCACCTCGTCCAGGCCCTTCTTCTCGTCGTCTTCCGAGATCTTGGAATCCTTCAGCATCTTCTTCAGCCGATCGTTGGCGTCGCGGCGGACCTGCCGGACGCTGTTGCGGCCCTCCTCGCTCAGCTTGTGCACGTGCCTCGACAGCTCCTTGCGCCGCTCCTCGGTCAGCGACGGCAGCGGGATGCGAACGACCTTGCCGTCGTTGGCCGGGTTCAGACCCGAGGCCGGACGCGCGAATCGCCTTCTCGATCGCCGCCGAGCTGCGACGGGTCGAACGGCTGGGCGACGATGAGCGTCGGCTCGGGAATCGACAGGCCGGCGACCTGATTGAGCGGCATCTTCGAGCCGTACGCCTCGACGTGGACGCCGTCGAGAATCGTGACCGACGCGCGCCCGGTGCGGACGCCGGCCAGTTCGTGCTGGACGTGCTCGAGCGACGCGTTCATCCGCTTGTTGACTTCGGCGTACAGGCCTTTGAGATCGTTGACATCCATGCTCGTGGATCAGGATCTGGATCGAGATTGTCGATCTTCGATGAGCGTCATCCGCAAACCGCCTCGACATCTCAGATCCTCAGACCGTCACGCAGCGAACCGATCGGCTTCGCCCGTGATCGCGCGCTTGATGTTGCCCGGCGTGTCGCAGATTGAACACGACGATCGGCAGCCGGTTGTCCATGCACAGCGAGATCGCCGTCGCATCCATCACCTTCAGACCCTGCTCGAGCACTTGCAGGTAGGAAATCGCGCTCGAAACGCGGTCGCGTCGGCTTCAGCATCGGGTCGGCGTCGTAGATGCCGTCGACCTTGGTGCCCTTCATGATGACGTCGGCCTTGATTTCCATCGCGCGGAGCGCTGCGGCCGTGTCGGTGCTGAAGTACGGATTGCCGGTGCCGGCGCCGAAGACGACGACGCGTCCTTTTTCGAGGTGGCGGATGGCGCGCCGGCGGATGAACGGTTCGGCGACCGCTCGCATCTCGATCGCCGTCACGACGCGGGTGACGACGTTCTGCTGCTCGAGCGCGTCCTGCAGCGCCAGGGCGTTGATCACGGTCGCCAGCATGCCCATGTAGTCGGCGGTCGCGCGGTCCATGCCGCGCGCGCTGGCGGCGACGCCGCGGAAGATGTTGCCGCCGCCGATCACGATGGCGGTCTCGACGCCCATTCCCTGGATCTCGGCGACGTCCTTGGCGATCTGCGTCGCGACGGCCGGATCGATGCCGTAGGTCTGCTCGCCCATCAGGGCTTCGCCGGAAAGTTTCAGGAGGATGCGTTTGTAGGCGGTCGGGGAGGGGGAGTCACGAGAAGAGATTATATCGATGGCTGAGGGCTAATGGCTAATGGTCATGGCCGATGGACGCGCCATCCAACCATAACCATCAGCCCCTAGCGATGAGCCATTGCGTACTACTGCGCGCTTCGCCGACTTTGAGGCGAGCAAACCGCTGGAGCCGTGACCGTGGCACCGAGCGCCTTGTTGGCGGCGGCGAGCACGTCCTTGACGGTCATCTTCGGATCGCGAATCGACGCCTGATCGGCAGCACCGACCTGCGCGTAGAAGCTGCCGAGCTTGCCCTCGACGATCTTGTCGATCACGTTGGCCGGCTTGCCGGAGTTCTCCATCTGCGCCCGGTAGATCGCCTTCTCCTTCTCGAGCGAGGTCGGCCGGCACCGGCCGCCGCGACACGTAGCCGGGTCTGGCCGCCGCGATCTGCATCGCGATTTCCTTGACCAGCGTCGACGAACTCGTCGCGCGCCGCGATCTCGGGCGTGACGCCGCCGAACTCCACCTGCACGCCGATCTTGCCGCCGAGATGGATGTACTGGCCGACGTAGCCCTGTGCCGGCGTAGCGGCACGAAGCGCGACACCGCCATGTTCTCGCCGAGCTTGGCGATCACCGGCGCGACGAGCGCGACGATCGGGCCGTTCGGGATCCTTCAGCCACGCCGTCGGTCGCGCGCGTCGCCGGCCTTCTCGATCTCGGCGAGCGACGTCCTGCCATCAGCTGGACGAAGTCCGGCGTGCGCGCCACGAAGTCGGACTCGCAGTTCACCTCGGCGAGGATGCCGGTACGAGTGATCCGGCGCGACGCGTGTTGGCCGATCAGCCCTTCGTTCGCGGTGCGTCCCGCCTTCTTCGCCGCGCTGCGCCAGCCCGCGCTTGCGCAGGATGGTGTTGGCCTCCTCGAAGTCGCCGTTGGCCTCGGTCAGCGCGTTCTTGCACTCCATCATCCCCGCGCCGGTCTGGTCGCGGAGCTTCTTCACCTGCTCTGCTGTAATGTCGCCATGTCGTACCTCTGCAAGTCCGCAAGCCGCGCCGGCCTGCGGACGAACAAGACGCCGGACCCCCAGGACCGGAGGCCGGCGTCTCCTGAGAAAAACTGGGTATCGGTTACGCCGACGCCGGCGCCGCTTCGCGCGGGCGACGCGGCGCGCCGGGTCGCCTGACGCGCGGTGCTGTCGCCCGCGTCGTCATCGCGTCCGTCGCCGGCGCGCCGCATCGGCCTCGACCGACTGCTTCACGTCCGCGGCCGGAGACCACCGCGTCGGCGATGCGCGACGCAAACAGCCGGATCGACCGCAGCGCGTCGTCGTTGCCGGGGATGACGAAGTCCACTTCGTCGGGATCGCAGTTGGTGTCGACGATGCCGATGACCGGAATCTTCAGCTTGCGCGCTTCGTCGACCGCGATCTGTTCCTTCTTGGTGTCGACGATGAACACCGCGTCGGGCAGGCGCGACATGCCGCGGATGCCGTCGAGGTTCTTCGCCAGCTTGCGGCGCTCTTTCTCGTTCCGCGCGATTTCCTTCTTCGACAGCGTGTCGAAGCGGCCGTCGGTCGCCATCGCTTCGAGATCGCGGAGACGTCCGAGGCTGCGCTGAATCGTCGCGAAGTTCGTGAGCAGGCCGCCCAGCCAGCGCTCGTTCACGTGGAACATCCCGCAGCGCTGCGCTTCTTCGGCGATGACGTCCTGCGCCTGCCGCTTGGTGCCGACGAACAGAATCGTGCGGCCTTCGGACGCGAGGCGGCTGACGAATTCCTCGGCGTCGCGGAACAGCTTCACCGTCTTCCCCAGGTCGAGGATGTAGATGCCGTTCCGTTCGCCGAAGATGTATTCCTTCATCTTCGGATTCCAGCGCTTCGTCTGGTGGCCGAAGTGCACGCCAGCCTCCAGCAGATCCTTCATCGCGATCGCGGCCAAGCTTCCTCACCTTTCGGTCCGGCTCGCGGCCGGACGCTTCGTTACCGTTTACTGAACTGGAAGCGCTTGCGCGCTCCCGCCATGCCGTACTTCTTGCGTTCCTTGGCGCGCGCATCGCGCGTCAGGAGTCCTTCTTCCTTGAGCTTCTTGCGCAGCTCGAGGTTGTATTCGACCAGGGCGCGCGCGATCCCGAGGCGCACCGCGCCTGCCTGTCCCGACGACGCCGCCGCCGGCGACGGTCGCGAGGATGTCGAACTTGTCGGCGGTCTCGGTGAGCATCAGCGGCGTGCGAATCTGGGTGCGGAGCGCTTCGCGTGGGGAAGAACGCCTCGAACTCGCGGCGGTTGACGCTGATGGCGCCGGTGCCGGGCCGGAGGAACACGCGGGCGGTCGATGTCTTGCGACGGCCGGTGCCGTAATACTGAACTGCTGCTGCCACGTTACGCGACCTCGAGCTTGGATGGTTTCTGCGCCGCGTGCGGGTGATCCGGACCGGCGTACACTTTCAACTTGCGGTACATCGCCTCGCCCATCTTGGTCTTGGGCAGCATGCCGTGCACCGCGTCTTCGACCAGCTTCTGCGGCTTGCGCTGCCGGACCAGCCGTGCGCGTTCCTCGCGCAGGCCGCCTTCGTAGCCGCTGTGCTGACGATAAATTTTCTGATCTTCCTTGCGGCCGGTCAGCTTGACCTTCGCCGCGTTCACGACGACGACGTGATCGCCGGTGTCGATGAAGGGCGTGTAGGTCGGCTTGTTCTTGCCCTGGAGCAGCCGCGCCGCGACCGTCGCGATGCGACCGAGCACCTGACCGTCGGCATCGATGATGTGCCAGCGAGTGTTCGCCGCCGCCGAGTCGGCGCTGGCCATGAACGTAGACATCCCTAAAACAACCCTTTCGAAAAAACCCGCGAACCGATGTTGGGGGATTTCCCGCCCGGACGTGCAACCATGTCGGGCAGGTCCAGGCAACGGTAAACCCAAATCATACGAGCCTTTCTGGGTACTGTCAAGGGTACGTATGCCCGGCTGATGAGCAACTCGATCGTGGCCGATACAGCAGACCGCACGCGCAGCTCAGCTGACCTACTCGAGCGCCCGGATCTCGATTCTGTGATCGACTGACGAATTCGTAACCCCGAATGCCCGCTGCGGTCCCGTCCCGATCGCGGTTTTGGCGCGCGATCACCAGAATTCGCGGCGAAATCGCCGCTGCTGAGATCTGGTACCGGCTTTGCGGTGGGCGTCTGGCTTCAAGCAGACAGGACATAACTCACGTGTTTGGTCTTCGACAAATCCAAAGCCGTCGTCGGCCTCGACATCGGATCGAGCGCCGTCAAGGCGGTCGAACTGAAGGCGGTCGGCAAGGGCTTCAAGGTCGACGGCCTTTGCCGTCGAGCCGATTCCGCCCGACAGCATCGTCGACGGCGCGATCATCGACGGCGCCGCCGTGGCCGACGCGATCCGCCGGCTGTTCGAGAACAAGGCGTTCAAGACCAAGGAGGTCGCCGCGTCGCTCTCGGGCAACGCGGTCATCGTCAAGAAGATCAACCTGCCGGTGATGACCGAGGCCGAGCTCGCCGAGTCGATCCACTGGGAAGCCGAGCAGTACATCCCGTTCGACATCCAGGACGTCAATCTCGATTACCAGATCCTCAACGCCGGCACCGGCGCCGGAGTCGAGCGGCACGATGGACGTGCTGCTGGTGGCGGCGAAGAAGGAAAAGATCGCCGACTACACCGGCGTGATCTCGCAGGCCGGACGCGACGCCGGTCGTGGTCGACGTCGACGCGTTCGCGCTGCAGAACGCCTACGAGGCCAACTACGGTCTCGAGCCGAACACCGTCGTCGTGCTGCTGAACGCCGGCGCCAGCGCGATCAACGTCAACATCCTGACCGGCGATCAGTCGGTCTTCACGCGCGACATTTCGATCGGCGGCAACGCCTACACCGAGGCGGTGCAGAAAGAGCTGAACCTGCCGTTCGAGAGCGCCGAGACGGCTGAAGAAAGGGCAGCCGGTCGACGGCGTCGCCCTCGAGGACGTGCAAGCCGGTGCTGCACGCGATGACCGAGAACGTGCTGCTCGAAATCCAGAAGACGTTCGACTTCTTCAAGGCGACCGCGTCTTCCGATCGCATCGATCGGATCGTGCTGAGCGGCGGCGCGTCGCGCGTCGACGGCTTCGCCGAGGCGCTGCAGGAGCGCTTCAACACCACCGTCGAGATGTTCGATCCGTTCCGCAAGATCGCGTTCGAACCGCGCAAGCTCGGGCGTCACCGATCGCAGAGGCGCTGACGCCGACGCGCGGCGGTCGCGGTCGGCCTCGCGCTGAGACGGGCGGGCGACCGATGATTCGCATCAACCTGCTCGCCGCCGAGCGCGCGCCGAAGAAGAAGGCCGCGGTCCGTCCTGCAGACCGGCCAGAAGCTGACCATCGGCTGCAGCGCTGATCCTGGTCGCTCGCCGCGCTCTTCATCGGCTGGCGCTACTGGTCGGTGACGCGCGACTCCAAGCAGCTCGACGCGGAGATCGCGTCCGCGCAGCAGGAGACGGTCGCGCCTGCATTCGATCATCCAGCAGGTGCAGCAGTTCGAGCAGCGGAAGGCGCAGCTCCAGCAGCGCGTCGTGCTGATCGAGCAGCTGCGAAAGGGCCAGACCGGTCCGGTTCACATGCTGGATCAGATCAGCCGCGCGCTGCCGCCGATGCTGTGGCTGACCGAGCTGAAGCAGAGCGACGACCGACGTCACCATCGACGGCAAGTGCACGACGCTGACCGGCATTTCGGATTTCGTCGCCAATCTCGAAGCGACCGGCTACTTCAAGCGATCGATCGAGATCGTCAGCACGACGGCCGAGCCCGGCGCACGGCGCGAACGGCGAGCTCGTCAAGTTCAGCCTGAAGGCGATTTTCCAGAATCCGTCCGATGCGAAGGCGCCCGCGGGCGCACCGCCAGCCGGCGTGTCGCCGCCGACGGGGCGGGCTGGGCGGGTAAAGACGACGGGGCGTCCCCCGATACGGCTCAGTAGCGAACACCGATGGAACTCAGTCTCACCAAACTCCCGTGGTATGCGCAGATCGGCGCGTTCGTCGCCCTCGCGGCGACGGGCTGCGGCCTGTTTTTTTACTACTACGAGATGCCGGCGCGGACCGACATGACCGTCGCGCGAGCTGCAGCTCAAGGCGCTGAAGGCCGACATCGCCCGCGGCCTGACCACCGCGAAGAAGCTCGACGAGTTCAAGGTCGCAGGTCGCGGATCTCGAAGGCCGGCTCGCCAACCTCAAGGCGGTCCTGCCGGAAGAGAAGGACGCCGCCGACCTGCTGCGCCGCATGCAGATGGTGGCGGCGCAGTCGAATCTCGAGATCAAGAGCTTCAAGCCGAGCCCGACGGTCACCAAACAGCTGCACGCCGAGTGGCCGATCACGCTCGAACTCGACGGCACGTATCACAACCTCGCGATCTTCTTCGATCGCGTCGGCAAGTTCACGCGCATCGTCAACATCACCGGCGCTCGACGTGAAGGGCCAGCGACCAGCCCGACGCGAACGCCACGATCACCGCGACCTGCGTGGCGACGACGTTCGTGCTGCTCGAGAAGCCGACGCCGGCAAAGGGCGTCGCGAAACCCGGGGCGGCGCCGGCGCCGAAGGGGCCCTAGCCATGCGTCATCTGTTCCTGACCATCGTGCTGCTCGTGGCGTGCGCGCCGCGGCGCGCCTGCGCGCCGGCAGCCGCGACAGCCAGCGCCGGCGCAGCCGCTCCGGCGACCGCCGGCCGCACCAGCGGCATCGCTGCCGCCGGCCGCCGAAAACTACACGTATCAGCCCGACGGCCGGCGCGATCCGTTTCTCAGCCTGCGTCGGCGTCGGCGGCGAGCAGCGGGCGCAGTCGCGAAAAGGCGAAGGACCGTCGGGTCTCAGCGTCAGCGACATTTCCGTGCGCGGCGTGATGGAGAGCCGCGGCGCCTGGTGGCGATGATTCAAGGACCTGATAACAAGACGTACATCGTGCATCAGGGCGACAAGCTGCTCGACGGAACCATCAAGACCGTCACGCCGCAGGGGCTCATTGTCATTCAGGAAGTCAACGATCCGCTGTCGCTCGTCAAGCAGCGGGAGATTCGCAAATTCCTGCGATCGGTCGAGGACGTCAAGGAATGACTGTTTCGAGGGGCTTCGCCCTGTTACTCACTCTGGCCACCGCCGGCGCGCTGGTCAACGCGTCCGGTTCGACCGGCAGCGGTGTCAGCCGGCTGAAAACCATCAGCGCCCGGACCAGCGCCAAGGGCTCGCAACTGGTGATCGAAGCCAGCGATCCACTCGCGTACGTGGCGACGCGGCCCGATCCGCTGACCCTGGCGCTCGACTTCCGCAACGTCGCGTCCGCGGGCGTGGCCAACGCGGTCGCGGTCAGCGGCAAGGGCGCGATCGCGTCTGTCTCGGTCGAGGATGGCGAGTCGCTCGGCACGCCGGTGGCGCACCTGCGCATTGCGCTCGCGCAGCCGGTGGCTCACCACATTCGCAGCGATCGCAACACGGTGGTCATCGAGTTCGACAAACCCGAGACGAAGGCGCCCTATGTGTTGCCGCCGCCGGTCAAGCCGGCGCCCGACGCCATGGCGGCGCTGCAACAGGACAGTGATGCTGCGCCGGTCGATCCGATCAACGCGCTGACCCCGGAGCCGGCAAGCGGCGGTCCGTCCGCCGTCGCCAGCAACCGCGCCTCCGGCGATCGAAATGCGGTTCAGCGACTGCGCGAGCCGGACGGTCCGGCGGCAACCGCGGCGCCGCAGGCACAGCCGCCCACGCCGCCAACGCCCGCGCCTCAAGGCGTCGGCGGTCCGCAGCGGAACGACCGTCAGTTCACCGGCCACCCGGTCAGCCTCGACTTCCAGGGCGCGGACCTGCGCGCCGTGCTGCGAACGTTCGCGGAAATCAGCGGCCTCAACATCGTCATCGATCCGACGGTCAGCGGTACGGTCGACGTCGCGCTGCGCGACGTGCCCTGGGATCAGGCGCTCGACATCATCCTGCGCGCCAACAAGCTCGGATATCTGGTCGACGGCACCATCGTCCGCATCGCGCCGCTGACGGTGCTGTCGGAAGAAGAAGCGCAGCGCCGCAAACTCGGCGAGGAACGCGCGCTTGCCGGACAGCTCGAGGTGATGACGCACTCGCTGAGCTACGCCAAGGCGGAAGAGCTGATCGTGCTGCTGACCAAGAGTTCGCTGTCGCAGCGCGGCACCGTGCAAGTGGACGCCCGCACCAACACGTTGATCATCACCGACCTGCGCGACAACCTCAATCGCGCACGCGACCTCATCACCACGCTCGACCGCGCGCAGCCGCAGGTGGAGATCGAAGCGCGCATCGTCCAGACCAACAAGAACTACGCACGGACGCTCGGCGTGCAGTGGGGTTTCAACGGCAGGGTCGATCCGACGCTCGGCAACACGACGGGCCTGGCGTTTCCCAACAGCGGAGCGCTCTCCGGCACGGCCGCTGGCGTCGGAGCACCGGCGGGGACCGCGGTGAACCTCGGCGTGCCTGCGGCGCCGAGCGCCATCGGGCTGGCGCTGGGATCGATCAACGGCGCGTTCAACCTCGACGTGGCGTTGAGCGCGCTCGAATCCACCGGCAACGGGCGCCTGCTGTCGACGCCGCGGGTCACGACCCAGAACAACATCGCCGCCGAGATGACCCAGGGCGTGCAGATTCCGATTCAGACCACCGCCAACAACACCGTCACGGTGAGCTTCAAGGACGCGGCGCTGACGCTGAAGGTGACGCCGCAGATTACCGCGGCCAACACCGTGATCATGCTGATCAATCTCGAGAACTCGCAGGCGGATTTCAGTCGATCGGTCAACGGCATCCCGCCGATCAATACGCAGCGCGCGGTCACCCAGGTGCTGGTCAACGACGGTCAGACCACCGTGATCGGCGGCATTTACACCAGCACGACCACCAACAACACCGACCGCACGCCGGGTCTGGGCGAGATTCCGCTGCTCAAGTGGCTGTTCAAGCGCGACTCGGTGACGGATCAGAACACCGAACTGCTGGTGTTCATCACGCCGCGGATCATCAAGAGCTGAGGCCTGAGGCAATGTCTGCTATGCGTAGCGCTCATCGAATCATCATCCTCGCCGCGCTCGGCGCTGCCGCCGCGTCGTGCGGCGACGTCGTCCGCCAGGGACGCGCACCGGTGCTGCTGGTCGTCAATTCGCTCGAGGGCGCGCGCGGATCCGCGCCGGCGACCTTCGGCGTGCCGCTGTCGTCCGACGTCATCACCAACGTCATCTCGCCGGCGCCCTGCAGCGCGGCCGCACCGTGCCCGACCGTCTTCAACGATATCGGCGAGGCGGTGTTCCAGGTCACGATGAAGGACGTCAGCGTGAGTCCATCGGCGAACAACCAGGTCACGATTACCCGGTATCACGTCCAGTACATCCGCTCGGACGGCCGCAATGTCGAAGGCGTGGACGTCCCGTACACGTTCGACGGCGCGGCGACCCTGACGATTGCCGCCGGCGGCACCGGGACCATGCCGTTCGAGATCGTGCGCTTTACCGCCAAGCAGGAATCGCCGCTGGTTCAGCTGAAGACGAACCCGATCGAAATCGCGACCCTGGCCCAGGTCACTTTCTATGGCACCGACGTGGTCGGTAACGCCATTCAGGCGACCGCGTCGCTCAGCGTCAACTTTGCGAATTTTGGGGACCAATGAGGACCAGGTTCTACCGACTTGCCGGAATTGCGTGCGTCGTGCTGGCCACGGCGTGCGGAGTCCATCAGACCGAAGCACCGTCCTTGTCGGGCCCGTCAACGCTGGCACAATCGGTGACGATTACCGCCACGCCCGACAGCCTGACGCAGAACGGCGCGTCGCAGTCGGCGGTGAAGGTGTTGGTCAATGGTCCCGACGGGAGGCCGTTGGCCGGCAGGGCGGTCCACCTGGACATGACCGTGGGTGGCGCACTCGTAGACTACGGGACGCTGTCCACGAAGTCCGTGGTCACCGCCGCGGACGGCACGGCCACGTCCATCTACACGACACCACCCGCGCCGTCGGCCGGCACCGCCCAGAACAGCGGTACTGTATCGATCGTGGCGACGCTGATTGGGAGTGACGCTCAGGCGCTGGTACCGGTCGCGGCCGACATTCGCCTTGTGCCGCCCGGCGTCATCCTGCCTCCGGTCGGGACGCCGACCGCTGCGTTCAAACTGTCCCCGACCTCGCCGGCGACCAATATGCTCGTGCTCTTCGACGCATCCACAAGTTGCGGAGGCGCGTTAGTCAACAACACATGCCCGGCGACAGCGGATGCCATCTCGACGTACACGTGGAGCTTCGGTGACGGCTCTAGCGGCACCGGAGTGTCGCCGAGTCACACCTACACCACGGCGTTGTCATACATCGTGACGCTCACGGTGACGACGACGCGGGGCGCACAGGCGTCCGCAAACCAGACGGTTGCGGTCTCGCAGACCACCGGGCCCACCGCCGAGTTCGTGTTCTCGCCGTCGTCACCGTTGGTGGGACAGCAGGTGAATTTCAGCGCCGACCCATCCAAAGCGGCGCTTGGTCATACGATCACGCAGTACACTTGGAACTGGGGCGATGGAACTCCGGCTGGCAGCGGTCTGACTCAGACTCACACGTTTAGCGCCGTCGGTTCTTACAACGTGATTCTGTCCGTTGCGGACGACACGGGCCAGAAGGCGGTCGTGACGCATCCAGTCTCGATCGGCTCGACCAATGCCCCGACGGCTAATTTCACCTTCACTCCGCCGTCGCCAGTATTGGTTAACCAAACCGTGATCTTCAATGGCGTCAGTTCCACCTCTGCAGGTGGAACGACCATCGTGTCATATCAATGGACCTTCGGAGACAACACGGTGGCCGTTACTTCAGGGTCATCGGTAATCCACCAGTACCCGTCGGCCGGCTCGTATACGGTGACCTTGACGGTAACTGACAGCCTGAACCGTACGTCAGCTCCTGCGACGCTGCCGATTCAGGTGCAGTAGCGCTGGTGACCGACCGCAGCCGCATCGAGGATCTTCGACGCCGAGTCCAAAAGGACCCGACGTCGATCGCTTTCGCCCAGCTGGCGGAGGAGTGCCGGCGAGCCGGCGATCTCGACGAAGCCGTCAACGTCTGCCGCGCCGGTCTGGCCTTGCACCCCACGTATCTGTCGGCCCGCGTCACGCTCGGGCGGGCGCTCCTCGAACTGAACCAACTCAGCGAGGCACAAAGCGAACTCGATTACGTACTGCGGAGTGCGCCGGAGAACCTCGCCGCGCTGCGGGCCCTCGCCGAGACGCTCCATCGCCAGGGCGACTTGAGCAACTCGCTGGCGCAGTACCGCGTGGCCCTGTCCCTCGCGAAAAACGATCCCGACCTTCAGGAAACCGTGGCTTCCCTCGAACATCAGCTCGAGGCGGCAGCGACAGCTTCCGCACCGACCGAGCCGGAGACGGCAGCCGCGCCACCCGAGGACATCTTCGCGTTCCTTCGATCAGACGCGCCGACAATTGCCGAACCTGCCGGCGTCGGGCCTCCCATGGCGCAGAGCTCGGTCGTCGAGTCTCTATCCGCCACCGAGCCGTCCGTCGACGATGCGCCGGCGTTAGAGTCGCAGGCCGTCGAGACGCCGGCGGTCAGTGAGTCAGCGGCTTTCGACGCGCCCGAGGTCAGTGAGTCTCCGGCTTTCGAGCGGCCGGAGGTCATTGCGTCGCCCAATCTCGAAGCGTACCGCGTGTTCGAATCTGAGGTCGATGCGGCCGCGTTCGCCGAGTCACCGGCGATCGAAGCGCTCACCGTCGTTGAACCAGCCATCGAAACGCTCACGGTCGTCGAATCGCCGGCCATCGAAGCGCTCGCCGTCGTTGAGCCACCGGCCGTCGAGGCGCCGACCGTCGTCGAGGCGCTGACCGTCGTCGAGACGCCGACCGAAGAACTGGGCGTCGCTGAAACGCCGACGCTCGAGATACCAACGCTCGACATGCCGGCGGATCCGGCCGTCGAAACTCCGATTCTCGAGCACCACGCGATCGACCTGCACGTTGCCGACACGCCGAGCATCGAAACCATCGAAACGTTCGCCCCGGCGATGGCCAGCGACCTCGATCGCCTGTGGGCGGAGCCGGTCCCACTGCCTGGCGAACACCCGTCCGAGTCGACCAAGGCGCCTGAGCCGCAGATCCAATGGCCGATGTCTGCGGAGCCGGCGGACCAGAGTACCTCGTTGCCCGACGACTGGCAGCCTTCGACTAGCGACCGTATCTTCGCCGCACCGCCAGTCGCACCCGAACCGGAGTCCGCAGTGGCCGCCACGTACCGCCCGGCGCGGGAGCGCGACGCTCGTACCGTCGCGGTCCTGGAACAGTGGCTTCAGGCCGTGCATGTCTCACGCACCCAGCGCCACGCTTAGCGCGCGGCATCGGGCCCTCAGGGGCGAGATCGCCGGCCGCGGCCTCGACGCGCTCGTGGTCACGGCCAGGCCGAACGTTCTGTACCTCACCAACTTCACGGGCAGCGCCGGACTCGTTGTCGTGACGCCGGAACGCCTGACCTTCGTCACCGATTCGCGCTACGTGACGGCCTTCCATGGCACGAAAGGCAAACCGGACGAGTGTCCGGACCTCGAGCTGGTCACGGTCGAGAACTCGTACGACGAAACCCTCGCCGAGCTGCTCGTCGCCGGACCGTCAGCGCGTGTCGGCGTGGAGGCCGAGAACCTCCCGGTCAGCCGCTACAACTGGTTGACGGCAAAGCTCACGCAGCGTCCAGCGCTGGAACTCGCGCCGACCGAAGGCGTGGTGGAGCGGCTGCGCGTGGTCAAGGACGAGTACGAGGTGAGCGTCCTGCGCGAAGCGGCGCAGCGGCTGTCTCGAGTGACCACACTCGTCATGGGGCAAGTGATGAGGGGTCTGACGGAACGCGAACTAGCTCAGATCATCGACGGGTGCATCCGCAAGCTGGGCTTCGAGCGTCCCGCGTTTGATACCATTGTCGCCAGCGGCCCGAACGCTGCCCTGCCGCATGCGCGGCCAGGGGGGAGAATAATTAGCGAAGGCGACCTCGTGGTGCTGGACTTTGGCGGCGTCCACGACTCATACTGCGTCGACCTCACCCGGACGGTGTCGATCGGCCCCGCGGGCGGACGGCAACGGGAAGTCTACGACGCCGTGCGGGAGGCGCACGATCGGGCAATTGCCAGGGTGAAGCCCGGGTGTTCCCGGTTCGACATCGATGCGGCGGCCCGCGACGTCCTCGCCAGTCGCGGTCTGGCCGAGGCGTTCGGACACGGAACCGGTCACGGACTGGGCATCGAGGTGCACGAGGCGCCTCGGATCTCACGGCGCACCGCCTCACACGCGGATGCGGCCGACGATGCCGTCGCCACCGGGATGGTCTTCACGATCGAACCCGGCGCCTACCTGCCCGGGTGGGGAGGCGTGCGGATCGAAGATGACGTGCTCGTGACGCACGACGGAGTCGAGGTCCTGACGAGGGGCGACACGCAGCTCATTGAGTTCTGAAAATCTAAGGATCTAAGGATTTGAGTATCTGAGGATTTATCTGAGGAGCGATTGGATGAATTCGGTGGGCGGATTCGGTCAGCGTGCGCGGGCTTTCAAATTCATAGACATATCCTCAAATCCTCAAATCCTAAATTCCTTAAATTGATGATGGACCTGAATCACATCAAAGACATATTGAATCTCGTCCGCGAGCACCAACTCGCCGAGTTCGAGATCGAGCACGACGGGCTTCGGCTGAAGGTGCGGAAGGACTCGATCGGCGCACACGTCGCGACCGTTCCGGCCGCCGCTCCGGTCGCCCCGCCCACCAGCGCCGTGACGATGACGGTGGCTGGGGTGCCGCCGGCGCCGGCTGCGCTCAACCCCGCTGTCGACGAGGACATCGACCTGGCCGTGGTCAAGTCGCCCATCGTCGGCACCTTCTATCGCTCCTCCGAGCCGAACACGCCGTCCTTCGTCGAGATCGGCGCAACGGTGAAGAAGGGTGACGTGCTCTGCATCATCGAAGCGATGAAGCTGATGAACGAGATCGAGTCGGAGTACGACGGCGAAGTCGTCAACGTCTACGTGCGAGAACGGCGCAGCCCGTGCAGTACGGCGAGCGGCTGTTCGCGATTCGGGCGAAGTAGCGCGCGGTTTCAGCCAAGCTGACCCATGTTCAAGAAAATTCTCATCGCGAATCGCGGCGAGGTGGCGTTGCGGGTCATCTACGCCTGCCGGGAACTCGGCATCAAGACCGTCGCCGTCTACTCGGAGGCGGACGAGAATCAGCTCCACGTCAAGTTCGCCGACGAGGACGTCTGCATCGGTCCGGCGCGCAGCGCCGACAGCTATCTGAACGTCCCGGCGGTGATCAGCGCGGCCGAAATCACCGGCGCCGACGCGATCCATCCCGGCTACGGGTTTCTTTCCGAAAGCGCCTACCTCGCTGAGGTGTGCGAGGCGTGCCACATCAAGTTCATCGGCCCGGACCCGCAGGTGATTCGCCTGATGGGCGACAAGGCCCGGGCGCGCCGCGTGATGAAGAAGGCCGGCGTGCCGATTCTGCCGGGCAGCGACGGCCCGATCGACAACGAGGAACAGGCGCTCAAGCTGGCGAAGGAGATTGGCTATCCGGTGATCGTCAAGGCCACGGCCGGTGGCGGCGGCCGCGGCATGCGCGTCGTCCGCGCCCCGGCGGAACTCTCGCATGCAGTGAAGACGGCGCAGCGGGAAGCGGAAGCGGCCTTCGGCGTCGGCGACGTCTACATCGAGAAATACGTCGAGTCGCCGCGGCACATCGAGTTCCAGGTGCTCGGCGACCATTACGGCAACGTCATCCATCTCGGCGAGCGCGAGTGCTCGATCCAGCGGCGTCACCAGAAGCTGATCGAAGAATCGCCGTCAGTGGCGCTCAGCGACAAGATGCGCCGCAAGATGGGCAGCCTGGTCATCGACGCCGCGAAAGCGGTGAAGTACACCAACGCCGGCACCTTCGAGTTCCTGATGGATCCCGACGGTCGTTTCTATTTCATGGAGGCGAACACGCGCCTCCAGGTCGAGCACCCGGTCACCGAGATGGTCACCGGCATCGACATCGTCAAGGAGCAGATTCGGATCGCGGCGGGCGAGCGCCTCGCCTTCAAGCAGGGCGACGTCACATTCACCGGCCACTCGATCGAGTGCCGCATCAACGCCGAGGATCCGGAGACGTTCGTGCCCTCGCCGGGGTTGATTCACGTCTTCAGCGTGCCCGGCGGACCCGGTGTTCGCGTCGAGACCTTTGCCCATTCCGACTGCACGATTTCGCCCTACTACGACTCGATGATCGCAAAGATCATCGTGCACGGCCGCGACCGCGCCGAGGCAATTGCGCGGATGCGACGCACGCTCGAGATGACGACCATCGAGGGCATCAAGACGACGATTCCGCTGCACCTGCGGATTCTCGCCGACCCGGAATTCGTGGCCGGCAAGCTGAGCACATCGTTCATGGAGCGGTTCCTCGCCAAGCCGAACACCGCCGCCGGCCGCCTCGCCGAAGCGGTCTGACGACGGCACATCCTTCACGACGACACCGGGCCCGACCAGCACGAAGCGCTTCCTGGAAGGGGATCTTCGTGAGCTCCGTGTTGATCGTGACGCCGTGATGGTCTCGAGTTGAAATTTCCGCGGTTGAACGCGATTGTTGACGTCGAGGTCGCCGAGCGCGCCGGCTGGCGGCCGATTGATCTGGCGCACGCCTGCCTCGCCGGCGGCGCCCGTTTTCTCCAGCTTCGCGCAAAGGCCCTGCCCGGTGACCGGTTCCTCGAACTGGCGCGGGCCATCGCGGCAGCGGCACATGAACAGGGCGCCTTGTTCGTGGTCAACGATCGCGCCGACCTGGCCCAATTGGCTGGCGCCGATGGCGTGCACGTCGGGCAGGAGGATCTTCCGGTTGCCGCCGTGCGGCGCATCGTCGGCGATACCGCCATCGTCGGCCGATCGACGCACACCCCGGAGCAACTGGAGGCCGCCCTCGTTGAGCCGGTCAGCTACATTGCGCTCGGTCCTGTGTTCGGAACGACGACCAAGGCGACCGGCCACGACGCCGTTGGTCTCGCCCGCGTCCGCGAAGTGGCGGCCAGGGTCGGCCGCGTGCCGCTGGTGGCGATCGGCGGCATCACCCTCGACGCTGCGCCCTCTGTAATCGAGGCCGGCGCGGCATCGGTCGCGGTCATTGGTGATCTTCTGAGCACGGGCGATCCGGCCTCCCGGGTGCGTGATTACTGCCGGCGGCTCGATCGCTGAAGGCGTCGAGGCTCCGCAAACGGCAGCTTCCGGCCAGGCGGCCTCAATCAGCGGCTCCGCCACGTATAATCTCCCATCGCTCGATCCACGGACTGAGAGGACATATTGGCAGGCGCACTGTTTCGAACGAAGTCAATCGATCGTCTGATGGCCGACGTCGCCGGCAGCGGCGAGGCGACGCTGAAGCGGACCCTCGGTCCGATGTCGCTGATTGCGCTTGGCATCGGCGCCATCATCGGCGCCGGCCTGTTCGTGCGCACGGCAGCCGCAATCGCCGAGCGCGCGGGTCCGTCCGTGACGCTGGCGTTCCTGGTCGCCGGCTTCGGCTGCGCGTTTGCCGGCCTCTGCTACGCCGAGTTCGCCTCGATGATTCCGATCGCCGGCAGCGCCTACACCTACTCGTACGCGACGATGGGCGAGCTGGTGGCGTGGATCATCGGCTGGGACCTCGTGTCTCGAATACGCCGTTGGCGCCGCCACGGTGTCGATTGCCTGGAGCGAGTACTTCAACAAGGTCCTCGAGTACATCGGCTTGAACGTGCCGTACCAGTGGTGTCACTCGCCGCTCGAGATGAGTGCGGCCGGCGTACACGGCATCATGAACGTGCCGGCCATCGTCATTCTCCTCGCGATGTCGCTGCTGCTCATCCGCGGCATGCAGGAGTCGGCGGTCGTCAACAGCCTCATCGTCATCACCAAGGTCGCGATCGTGCTGATGGTGATCGCCATCGGCTGGGGCTTCATGAACCCGGCGAATCACACGCCGTTCATTCCCGCCGAGACGACCTACACGACGTCGGAGGGCATCACCCATCCTTACGGCGGCATCATGGGCATCCTCGGCGCCGCCGGCGTCGTGTTCTTCGCGTTCATCGGCTTCGACGCGGTGTCCACTGCCGCGCAGGAAGCGAAGAATCCCAAGCGCGACATGCCGATCGGCATCCTCGGGTCGCTCGTGATCTGCACGATTCTGTACGTGCTCTTCTCGTACGTGCTGAGCGGCGTCGCGACGGTCGAGGACTTCCGGACCGCGGGCAAGGAAGCGTCGGTCACGTTTGCGATCACTAAATACATGATCGGCTACGCATGGCTGGCGCAAGTTCGTGACGATCGCGATTCTGGCGGGCTTCTCGTCCGTCATTCTCGTGATGCTGATGGGCCAGTCACGGGTGTTCTACTCGATGAGCCATGACGGTCTGGTGCCGGCGATTTTCTCCGAGGTGCATCCGAAGTACCAGACGCCGTACAAGGCCAACCTGTTGTTCTTCGTGTTCACCGCCCTGTTTGGCGGCTTCCTGCCGGAAAGCATCGTCGGCGAGATGACCAGCATCGGGACGCTGTTCGCGTTCATCCTGGTGTGCGCCGGCGTCTGGATCATGCGCGTGCGGCGGCCGGAACTGGTACGGGGCTTCAGGGTGCCGGCGCTGCCGCTGGTGGCTGTCCTCGGCATCGTCGTCTGCGGCGCGATGATCTACGGCCTTGGCTGGACCAACTGGCTCCGGCTCGGCGTCTGGCTGGTCATCGGCCTGGTCTTCTATTTCTCCTACGGCATCAAGCACAGCCGGCTGGAGCTGCACAAAGAGGAAGCCGGTCGCTGATTTGGCGGCACGGGTGCTCGATGGAACCGCGGTCGCGGCGGCGATCCGCGGAGAAACAGGACCGGCGGTCGCGTCTTTTACGACGCGAGCCGGCCGGCCGCCGGGCCTGGGTATCGTTCTCGTCGGCGAAGACCCGGCGTCGGAGATTTACGTCCGCAGCAAGTTGAAGTCGGCAGGCGAGGCCGGCCTGCGCGCCGATCTCGAACGCCTGCCTGCGTCGGCAACGCTCGAGCAGCTGCTAGCGACCGTCGAACGGCTGAACGCCAGCGAGGTCCACGACGGCATTCTGGTGCAGTCGCCGCTGCCGGCGGCGATGGGCGCCGACGCCGAGCGGCGCGTGTTCGACGTCATTCGCCCCGACAAGGACGTCGACGGCTTCCACCCGATCAACGTCGGTTATCTGGTGCAGAATCGCGCGCGACTGGTGGCGTGCACGCCGACCGGCGTGATCGAACTGCTCGAGCGATCGGGAATCGCGATTGCGGGTAAGCGTGCGGTCGTCATCGGCCGCAGCGACATCGTCGGCAAGCCGATGGCGTTGCTGCTGCTGCATCGTCATGCGACGGTGACGATCTGCCACTCGAGGACCGTGGATCTTGCTCGCGTGTGTGCCGAGGCCGACATCCTGGTCGCGGCGATTGGCCGTCCCGGGTTCGTGACGCCGGCGTTCGTCAAGCCGGGCGCGGCAGTGGTTGACGTCGGCACCAGCCAGGTGGTCGATCGAGCGATGGTCGATCGTCTGTTCGGCGCCGGATCGAAACGTCGCGAGGTGTTCGAGCGCCGCGGATCGATCGTCGTCGGCGACGTGCATCCCGACGTCGCGGAGGTCGCGGGCGCGTTGTCGCCGGTCCCCGGCGGCGTCGGGCCCCTGACGATTGCGCTGCTGCTCAGGAACACGCTGACGGCGGCGCAACTGCGAGCCGGTTGGACCGCGTGAGGCATCGCGCAGCGCCCGCGCTAGGTGTCGTGTCCGGCTTTAGCCAGACTCCGTGGGTTTGTAGTGTCCGGCTTGAGCCGGACCAAATTCCATGCTGAAAATCGGGCTCACCGGCGGCATCGCGACCGGCAAGAGCTACGTGCTAAACCAGCTCAGAATGCGGGGCGTTCCGTGCCTTGACGCCGACGAACTGGCGCACGGCGTCACCGCCGCCGGCACCGAGGCGACCGCTGCCATCGCCGACCGGTTCGGTCGGGACGTCCTCTCCGCCGACGGCTCGATCGATCGAAAGCAGCTCGGCGCGATCGTCTTCGCGGACGCCTCGGCTCGGCGTGAACTGGAAGCGCTGACGCATCCGGCCGTATACCGCGCGATCGAGGCCGGTCTCCGCGCGTTTACGCTGATCGGCGAGGACCCGTTCGCGGTGGTGGACGTGCCGCTGCTCTACGAAACCGGCGCCGAGAAGATGTTCGACAAGGTGATCGCCACGACCTGCGCGCCGGAAACGCAGGTGGAGCGGCTGCTCGCTCGCGGAATGACGGCGGAGGCTGCGCGCCAGCGCCTGGCAGCGCAGTGGCCGGCCGACGAGAAAGCGAAGCGGGCAGATTTCGTCATCAAGACCGACGGCACATTCGCGGAGACCGACGCACAGCTGGACGGCGTCCTGGCCCAAATCCTCAAATAGATCCAAAGATCCTCAAGTCCTCAGCTCCTCAAATCCCTAAACTTCAACGCCTTCCTGCGCCGGCGCAATCCTCTCTTCGACGAACGTATTCCAGTCGTGGCAGTGCGGGCACTGCCACAGCAGCTCGGTGCTGCGATAGCGGCAGCGCATGCAGATGTGCGGGTCGAGGTAGAAGACCGCGTGCTGCGTCAGCTCGCCGTAGCGATCGACCAGTGCCGACGGGTGACGCAGCTGCGCCAGAGCCCGCCAGATCGCCTGATGGATGCGGAGGGCGTGTGGATTCTGCACGAGCGCCGAGAAGAGCAGGTCGAGCGCCTCTCGGGGGTGACCGCTGCCGGCCAGGTGGCGCGAGAGCGCCAGCCGGGCACGCCAGTCCTGCGCGTTCTCGTCGATGAGCCGCCGGCACAGTCGCGTGAAGCGTTCCGGGTTGCCGGTCCGGATCGCCAGCGCCTCCAGTCGGTCGAATGCGAGGTAGGCGCGATCGGGCGCGACCTCGATCACTTTTTCCCAGATCGCCGCCGCGTCGCGCTCGCTGCCCTGGGCGACGCGGACGTCTCCGAGATTGAGGTACGCGGGAACCGCCCGTGCGTCGAGGTCGATCGCCCCTTCGAAGCGGCGAATCGCCTCGACGTACTCCTTGCGGCGCATCGCCTCGAGGCCGATCTCGTTCTCGAGGAAGGCGAGAATCGCCTGATTCTGCGGCTGCGCCTCGGTGTCGGCCAGTGTGGACAGACGCCGCCGCGTGTCGTATGCCTCGATCCACTGATGCTGCTCTTCGTGCAGCTTCTGCAGGTTGAGCAGCGCGTACTCGTTCTTCGGGATCGAGTCGCAGCACTTCGTTGAAGGCTTCGAGCGCGCGATCGACGAACCCGCCGCGTTTGTAGTCGAGGCCCAGGCAGAGCAGCACGTAGGCGTGTTCGAGCTTGCTCAGCGTCGGCCGCTGCAGCAGATTCTGATGCACGGTGATGGCTTTGCCGACCTGGCCCTTTTCGCGATACAGGTTGCCCAGGATCATGTGGACTTCGAGGGCGTCGGCGTCGAGGCTGGCGGCCCGGCTCAGCTCCTCGATCGCCAGATCGATCTGGTTGGCGACCAGGAAGTTCAGGCCGAGGATGTAGTGGGGCGACTCCCGGGCGCGGCGCCGATCGATCCATTTTCCGTCGCGCAGCTTGTATCGCTCCCACGCCTTGCCGATGGCCAGGCCGGCGAAGAAGAGCGATCAGAGCGGCCAGCAGCGGCGCGTAGGAAATCATGGCTGCCGCTCCGCCGGCGCGGCCAGGAAGGAATCGAGGACCGCTCCCCAGCGATCCTGCGCGCGCAGCACCATCTCGATCAGCTCGCGCGCGGCGCCGGCGCCGCCGCCCTTTCGGCTCACCCAGTGGACGCGCGAGAGCACGTCGGCCGCGGCATCCGCGGGCGCGGCCGCCAGTCCGACCCGCATCAGGACCGGGAGGTCGAGGATGTCGTCGCCCATGTAGGCGATCTGGTCGTCGTCGAGCATCAGGCCGTCGGCGATCTGCTCGTAGGTCTCGAGTTTGTTCGCCACGCCCTGGTGAATCAGCGTCATCCCGAGCTGGGCGGCGCGCTTGGCGGTCGCGACCGAACTACGCGCCGACAACAGGCCGACCGTCAGGCCGAGTCGCAGCGCCCAGACGATCGCGGTGCCGTCCTTGATGTCGAAGACCTTGCTCTCGCTGCCGTCGGCGTGGAGCAGGATCGTTCCGTCGGTCAGGACGCCGTCCACGTCGAACAGGAACAGCCGGATCTTCGCGGCCCGCTCGTCGCTCAAAACATCTCCATGCGCCAGAGGTCGTGGAGGTGCAGGACGCCGGCGACCGCGTTGGCGCCGCCGTCTTCGACGACCACGATGGCCGTGATCTTCCGCTGCTCCATGACGTTCAGCGCTTCGGCCGCGAGCGTCGCCCGTCCGATCGTCACCGGATGGCTGGTCATGACGTCCGCGGCCAGCAGCGCCTGAATCTCGGCGCCACGCTCCATGCGCCGGCGGAGATCGCCGTCGGTGATGATGCCGAGCAGGCGTTCGTCGGCATCGACGACGCAGGTCATGCCGAGACCTTTGCTCGACATCTCGTAAAAGACACGCGGCATCGGTGTGTCGTCGTGGACGATCGGGCAGTCCTCCCCGGCGTGCATCAGCGCTTCGACCCGCATCAGCCGCTTGCCGAGTTTTCCGCCGGGATGCAGATTCGCGAAGTCTTCCTCGCGGAAGCCCTTTTCGACCAGCAGCGTCATCGCCAGCGCGTCGCCGATCGCCAGCGCCGCCGTCGTGCTCGCGGTCGGCACCAGGTTCATCGGACACGCTTCTTCGGTGACGCTGCAGTCGAGCGCGACGTCGGCCGCCTGCGCGAGCGTCGATCCGCGGCTCCCGGTGATCGCGATCAGCTTGGCGCCGAGCCGCCGGATGGTCTCGAGCAGTTGCAGCAGTTCGTCGGTCTCGCCGCTGTTCGACAGCGCGACCACGACGTCGTCGCTCTGGATCACGCCGAGGTCGCCGTGAATCGCTTCGGCCGGATGCAGGAAGAGCGCCGGCGTGCCGGTGCTGGTCAGCGTCGCCGCGATCTTGTGGCAGATGATCCCCGACTTGCCCATGCCGGTCAGGATCACGCGCCCCCTGCATTGACGAAGCAGCTGCACCGCGCAGTCGAAGCGATCGTCGAGGCGATCGATGAGCGCGAGGATCGCGGCCGCTTCGGTCTCGAGGACCTTCCGCGCGAGCGCTCGGTCAGCCACGCGCGTGCGCCTCGGCCTGCTTGGCGATGGCGTCGATCGCCCGCAGGCGGACGAGCAGCGGCTCGAGCAGGTCGAGGCGCAGCGCATTCTGTGCGTCGCTCTTCGCCCGCGCCGGCTCTTCGTGGACTTCGAGGAACACGCCGTCGACGCCGGCTGCGACGCCGGCCGACGCCAGCGTCTCGATGTATTCGGCCTGACCGGCGGTCACGCCGTCGCCGCCGCCCGGCAGCTGCAGGCTGTGGGTGACGTCGAAGATCACCGGCACGCCCTGCGCGCGCATCATCGGAAACGCGCGCATGTCCACGACGAGGTTGTGATAGCCGAAGCTGGTGCCGCGCTCGGTGACGATCACGCGCGGGTTGCCCGCGGCCGTCACCTTGGCGACGGCGTGCTTCACATCGTCCGGCGCGAGGAACTGACCCTTCTTGATGTTGACGACGCGGCCGGTGTGGGCGGCGGCGATCAGCAGGTCGGTCTGTCTGCGAGAGAAACGCGGGAATCTGCAGGACGTCGGCGACCTCGCCGACCGGGCCCGCCTGGCTCGCCTCGTGGATGTCGGTCAGGATCGGCACGTTGAGGCGCGACTTGATCGCGCGCCAGCACGCGGAGCCCTTCGTCGAGTCCGGGCCCGCGGAACGAACGGCCCGACGTGCGGTTCGCCTTGTCGTACGACGCCTTGAAGATGAACGGAACGCCGGCGCGCTGGGTCAGCTCGACGAGACGGCCCGCGAGATCGGTCGCGTGCGCTTCGCTCTCGATCACGCACGGTCCGGCGATCAGCACGAACGGGCTGCCGCCTCCGAACGTGATGTCGCCGAGCTGGACTGAGGTCACGTGGCGATTATACCGGCCGGGCTAACCGACCGCGCCAACCTGACCCGCCTGGCCGACGAGTCGCTGCGCGGTCTTGTGCTCGCCAGGAGGCGTTCGACGAACGCGGCAAACAACGGGTGCGGCCGTGTCGGCTTCGACTTGAACTCCGGATGGAACTGGACCGCGAGGTACCACGGATGTCCGGGCAGCTCGGCGATCTCGACGAACTTGCCGTCGGGCGAACGGCCGGAAATTTTCAAGCCGTGTTCGGTGAGCGTGCGTTCGTAGAGGCAGTTGAACTCGTAGCGATGACGATGACGCTCGTGAATGACGGTCGCGCCGTAGACGCGCTGCGCCAGCGATCCCGGCGCGAGCTCGCAGGCGTAGCTGCCAAGCCGCATCGTGCCGCCGAGATCGTCGATGCCCGAGCAGATCGCGCAGCTTGTAGATGACCTTCGCCGACGCGTCGGGGTTGCACTCGGTCGAGTCGGCGTCGGCGAGGCCGGCGACGTTGCGCGCGTACTCGACCGTCGCCCACTGGAATCCGTAGCAGATGCCGAAGTAGGGAATGCGTCGCTCGCGCGCGACCTGCGCAGCCATCATCATCCCGCGCGTGCCGCGGTTGCCGAAGCCGCCGGGCACCAGGATGCCGTCCGCACCGTCGAGCAGCGCCGCGCCGTTCGGCTCCTCGAGCGCCTCGGCCTCGATCCACTTGATGTTGACCTTGACGCCGTGCGGGAAGCCGCCGTGATAGAGCGCCTCGTTGAGGCTCTTGTAGGAGTCCTCGTAGCCGACGTACTTGCCGACGACGTGGATGGTGATGTCGTCGATCGGATTCTTGATCCGCTTGACGAGGTCCTCCCACGGCTGCATCTTCCGCTCGGTCTGCGGCAGGTGCAGGTATTTGAGCACGATGCGGTCGAGGCCTTCGGCGGCGAACACGACCGGCACTTCGTAAATCGTCGGCCACGTCTTTCGCGGTGATCACGGCTTCCTCGTCGACGTCGCAGAACAAGCGCGATCTTGCGCTTGATGTCGTCGTCGAGGAACCGATCGGTCCGGCACAGCAGGATGTCCGGCTGGATGCCGATCGACCGCAGGTCGCGGACGCTGTGCTGCGTCGGCTTGGTCTTCAGCTCTCCGGCCGCGCCGATGAACGGCACCAGCGTCAGGTGCACGTAGAGCGAGTTGTCGCGCCCGACGTCCTGACGGAACTGACGGATCGCCTCGAGGAAGGGCAGGCTCTCGATGTCGCCGACGGTGCCGCCGATTTCGACCAGCACGACGTCGACGTCGTGCGACACCGCGCGAATCGCGTCCTTGATTTCGTTGGTGATGTGCGGAATCACCTGCACGGTCCGCCCGAGGTAGTCGCCGCGGCGCTCTTTCTGGATGACGCTCTGATAGATCTTGCCGGTGGTCCAGTTCGAGTTCCTGGTCGTGACGATGTCGGTGAAGCGTTCGTAGTGACCGAGGTCGAGGTCGGTTTCACCGCCGTCGTCGGTCACGAAGACCTCGCCGTGCTGGTACGGGCTCATCGTGCCGGGGTCGACGTTGATGTACGGATCGAACTTCTGCATCGTCACCTTGTAGCCGTGACCCTCGAGCAGGCAGCCGATGCTGGCCGCGGCCAGCCCCTTGCCGAGCGAGGAAACCACGCCGCCGGTGATGAAGATGTATTTCGGGGTTCGTCCGTCCTTGGTCATCGTTGTCCTTCGCTGCGCTTAGTTCGAGGCCGGCGCCGCCAGCAGCCGGCGCACCTGTTCCAGGTCCTCCGGTGTGTCGACACCGAAGGAGTCGTATGCGGTTTCCACCGCCTTGATGCGAATGCCGTGCTCCAGCGCCCGCAGTTGCTCGAGCGATTCGGCCCGCTCGAGCGGCGTCGGCTCGAGGGACGCCAGCACCAGCAGGGTACTGCGGCGATACGCGTAGAGGCCGATATGTCGATAGAGGGGCGGCCAGCCGCCGCGCGGATCGCGGACGTGCGGAATCGGCGCCCGGGAAAAATACAGCGCATGGCCGCCGCGGTCGACCACGACTTTGGTGATGTTCGGGTTGTTGAGCTCGGAGACGTTCATGATGCGCCGATACAGCGTGGTCATCGGCACCGACGGATCGGCCGCGAGCGGCGCGACCACTTCGTCGATCGCGCGCGGATCGATGAGCGGCTCGTCGCCCTGCACATTGACGACGATGTCGCAGTCGAGCGATTGCGACGACTTCGGCGAGGCGGTCGGTACCGGATTGGTGGGTGAGCTTGGTCAGCTTGACCCGTCCGCCGAAATCGTGGACACGCGTCGCGATGCGCAGATCGTCGGTCGCGACGATCACCTGCGACACCGATTTCGCCGCTTCGGCGCGGCGATACACGTGCTCGATCATCGGCCGGCCGTCGAGATCGGCGAGCGCCTTGCCAGGGAGTCGGGTCGACGCGTATCGTGCGGGGATGATGGCGACGA
Organism: uncultured Acidobacteriota bacterium; assembly: GCA_963711765.1. Classification (GTDB taxonomy): domain Bacteria; phylum Acidobacteriota; class Vicinamibacteria; order Vicinamibacterales; family CAVVIG01; genus CAVQFC01. Next base: position 1,056,528 of record CAVQFC010000004.1, read on the forward strand.
TGGTGAGCGGGGGAACCGAATCGACTCTCGAGCCAGTCGAAACAGGGTGCACGACGAATAATAGCACACACCCCGAAAATCAGCGTGCTACGATCGGAACACAGAACGATGAACCTGAAGCGAACGGCGACGATCGCGGTCGTTGGCGGCGCGCTCATCGCGTGGCTCGCCGGCGCGGCGACCTCGAATCATTCGATCGCGGCTCCGCCGGTTGAGGCCGCGCGGCCGATCGAAGTGCAAGGCGCCGAACTCGCGAATGAGATCGCCAGGCTGCACGACCGTCTCGAACCTGACGCCAAGCCGATCGGGCCGGGCCGAAACCTGTTCACGTTCCGCGCCGCGCCGGTTCGATCCCCGGCGCTGGCGCCTGGCCGCACCTGTCGCCGCGTTGTCGGAAGCCGCGCCGATCCGCGCCCGCGCCTCCACCGCTGACGCTCGAAGGGATCGCGGAAGATGCCGGAGCCGACGGCCCGATCCGCACCGCGTTCATCGCCGGCGGAGGTCAGTTCTTCATGGTCAAGGAAGGCGACAGCATCACGCCGCGTTACCGCGTCGTGAAGATATCAGCCGACGTCGTCGAGCTCAGCGACGAATCGGATCACACGATCCGCCGTCTGGCCCTTCGGTGACGCTCAAAGAAGTCGGAAGTCGTCAAGTCTGAAGTGTTCCGAGGCCTCTCGCGTCAAACTTCTCACTTCGAACTCTAACTTCTACACTTCTCACTTCCACGTCTCACTTCTAAGTTCACCGTCCGTGTCCACCGCCATCATCATCAACCCGATCTCAGGCGGCGGCGGGACCGGACGTGGCGCGCGAGCGCGCGCAGGTCGCTCTCGCCGTCGTCGACGCGCACGGCGATCCGGCCGAAGTCTTCATCACCGAGAGAGTTGGCCACGCGAAGGAGCTGACGAAGGCGGCGGTCAAACGCGGCGCCCGGCTGGTGATGGCGTGGGGCGGCGACGGCACGATCAACGAGGTCGCGTCCGCGCTCGCGTTCGACGAAGTGCCGCTCGGCATCATTCCGGCCGGCTCGGGCAACGGACTGGCGCGGGAACTCGGCGTGGATGCGCGTCCCGAGCGCGCGATCGCGGACGCGCTGGCCGCGACGCCGCGCCCGATGGACCTCGGTGAGGTCGACGGCCGGCTGTTCGCGAACGTCGCGGGCGTCGGATTCGACGCGCACGTCGCGTCCCGGTTCGCGACCGCCGACACGGCGCGGATTCGTCGGCTACGCGCGCATCAGCGCCGGCGCCCTGTTCACATACAAGCCGATGACTTACCGGATCGCGACCGGTGACGAGGTGATCGAGGTCGCAGGCCATCCTCGTGACGATCGCCAACTCGGCGCAGTTCGGCAACGGCGCCCGGATTGCGCCGGGCGCTCTGGTCGACGATGGCTGGCTGGATCATGGTGATCGTGTCAGAACGATCGCGGTTGATGACGATCGCGCAGGTGCCGCGGTTGTTCAACGACAGCGTCGCTCGAATGCCGGGCTGCACGATCCGGAAGATCCGCGCATGTCACGATTCAGTGCGACCAGCCGATGTTGCTGCACGTCGATGGCGAGCCGGTCGCTGGAGGCACTGAGTTGCGGGTCCGGATTCACCCGGGCGCCTTGCGAGTTGCAGTGAAGTAGAGACGCGCGGGGTCGCTTGTGTCTCTACAGGCGAATGACCCACGCCTCGCGAATCGCCGCGCACCCGGCGGAGCTCGTCGACCGCGGCGTCGAGCATTTGCGGGGCCGCCGCGTCCTCGTCGACGTTGACCACCCCAATCGCACCACTCTCGCCGCGTCCGAGCGCGAAGCTCGCGATGTTGACGCCGTGTCTGCCGAGAATGGTCCCGACCTCGCCGATCACGCCCGGCTGATCCTGGTTGACGATGATCAGCATCGTGCCGCCGAGCGGCGCCTCGACCTCGACGCCGCGGACCGAGACGAGCCGCGGACTGTTCGGTTCGAACACGGTGCCTTCGACCCAGCGATCGCCCGCGTCGGTCTGGAGCTTCACCGAGACCAGGCTCGTGAAATGACGCGAACGCGAGCTGCGCGATTCGACGATTTCAACGCCACGTTCGCGGGCCACGGCGCGTGCGTTGACGATCGACACGCCGCTCGACAGAATCGGCCGCAGGACGCCGGCCGCCGCGCTCGCCGCCAGCACTTCGACGCCGCGGCTCTCGACCAGCGCGCCGTAATAGCGGACGCCGAGCGCCTCGATCCGCGCGGTGCCCATCTGGGAAGCGATCGCTCCCAGCTGGTCGGCCAGCCGGATCCAGGGCTGCAGGCGCTGCATTTCGTCGGGTTGAATCGACGGAAAGTTCACGGCGTTGCGGACGACGCCGTCGCGGAGAAAGTCGCGGACGGTCGCGGCCGTCTCGGTGCCGACCAGTTCCTGTGCCTCTTCGGTCGACGCCGCAATGTGCGGTGTCGCAATCACCTGGGGCAGTTGGGCGAGCGACCAGTCGGACGGCGGCTCGGTTTCGAAGACGTCGAGGCCGGCGCCTGCTACCACGCCGGCCTCGATGGCTCGCACGAGCGCGGCCTGATCGATCAGTTCACCGCGGGCGGTGTTGATCAACCGGATCCCCGGCTTGCATCGCGCAAACCGCTCGTCGTTGAAGATATGCCTGGTGTCGGGCGTCGACGGCAGGTGCAGGGTCAGGTAGTCCGCGGTCGCGCAGACCTCGTCGAGCGTCATCAACTCGACGCCAAGGCCGCCGGCAATGTCTTTTGAGATGAACGGATCGTGGGCGACCAGCCGCATCCCGAACGCACGCGCGCGCAGTGCGACCTCCTGCCCGATACGTCCCAGTCCGGCGACGCCGAGCGTCTTGCCGCGCAATTCAGTGCCGAGGAACTTCTTCTTTTCCCATTTGCCGCCCTTCATCGCGCGGTCGGCGGCCGGCACCGACCGGGCCAGCGCCAGCATCAGGGCGCACGCGTGCTCGGCCACGCTGATGCTGTTGGCGCCGGGCGCGTTGACCACGAGGATGCCGCGCGCGCTCGCGGCCGCGACGTCGACGTTGTCGACACCGGTGCCGGCGCGGGCGACGATGCGAAGTCAGCGGCGCGGCGGCGATGAGGGCCGCGTCGACTTTGGTGGCGCTTCGCACCAGCAAGGCGTCAGCGTCCGCGAGATCGCCAGCGAGCACAGCGGCCGGGCGGCCGGCACGCGCGTCCACCGTCCAGCCCGGCTCGGCACGCAACAGTTCCAGCGCGGAGGCCGGCAGATCATCTGCAACGACAATTTTCATCAGTTATTGGCTCTTGGAGGGCCCGATGCTTCGAATGTAGTTCACGACGTCCCACACCTCATGGTTCGTCAGCTTGCGGCCGTAGGCCTTCATCCCCGTACCTTTGACGCCGCTCCTGATGAGCGCGTCGATCTCACCGTCGGTCGATCCGTGTTTCCATTCCGCATCGGTCAGGTCGGCCGGTCTCGGGTTCAGCTCTTCGCCCATCGAGCCATCACCTTTGCCAGTTTCGCCGTGGCACGACGCGCACAGCCGGTCGTACACGGCGTGTCCCGACCGAATCGACGCCGAACTTGCCGGCACCGGATTTCTGGTTCGCGCGGCTCGCGAGGCGGTCGGCGCGACGGCCTTCTCGTTGGACTGCTGCGCAGCGGCCGCGTCCGATCCGGCCGATGCGCTCGCGATGAACGAGATCGTCAGCAGTATTCGAAGCAAACGGAAACCCATGTTCGACTCGCCAACGTGCAGCTAGTATAATCCGAGGGTTTTAGTTGCTGGCGCGAGCGCGACTGTCGGCTTGCCCTGCTCTGGTGCAAAACGCTAAAACGCTCCGAAGTCTGCATCACAACGGCGTAAACATGATGCCTTTTCCACAGAGTTTTCCACAGAGTTCGCGGATATCTTCCGCGGACACAGGTGACCTGACCTAAAAACCCATGCCGAATTTTTCCGCGCTCAAACCTCCCACAAACGGTTCTCCGATCACGCGCAAGAACGGTCAACTGGTGGTGCCAGACGAGCCCATCATTCCGTTCATCGAAGGCGACGGCACTGGTCCGGACATCTGGCGCGCCAGCGTGCGCGTGTTCGACGCGGCCGTCGAAAAGGCGTTCGGCGGCAAGCGCCGCATCGCGTGGTTCGAGATTCTCGCCGGCGAGAAAGCCAAGAACGTCACCGGCGAATGGCTGCCCGGCGACACGCTCGAAGCGGTGAAGGCGTACAAGATCGCCATCAAGGGACCGCTCACCACGCCGGTCGGCGGCGGCATCCGCAGCCTGAACGTCACGCTGCGGCAGGTGCTCGACCTGTTTGCGTGCATCCGTCCGGTCCGCTACTTCGCGGGCACGCCGGCGCCGGTCACGCATCCCGAGTTGATGAACGTGGTCATCTTCCGTGAGAACACCGAGGACGTCTACGCCGGCATCGAGTTCGCCAAGGGAACGCCCCAGGCCGAGCGCCTGATCGAGTTCCTGGCGAAGGACATGGGCAAGCGGATCGCGCCGGATTCGGGCATCGGCATCAAGCCGATGTCGGAAACCGGCGTCCAAGCGGCTGGTGCGGATGGCGATTCAGTACGCCCTCGCCAACAAGCGCAAGGTCGTCACGCTGGTCCACAAGGGCAACATCATGAAGTTCACGGAAGGCGCCTTCCGCGACTGGGGCTACGAACTCGCGAAGGCCGAGTTCCGCGACGCACATCGTGACCGAAGACGAGGTCGGGCAGGGCGCGTCGCGCGATGGCAAGCTGCTCATCAACGACCGCATCGCCGACAGCGTCTTCCAGCAGATCCTGACGCGCACGGCCGACTACGACGTGTTCGCGACGCCGAACCTGAACGGCGACTACCTGTCCGACGCCTGCGCCGCGCAGGTCGGCGGTCTGGGCATGGCGCCCGGCGGCAACATCGGCGACGAGATCGCGTTCTTCGAAGCGACCCACGGCACGGCGCCGAAGTACGCCGGCAAGGACGTCATCAATCCGAGCTCGGTGATTCTGTCCGGCGTGATGATGCTGAACTACATGGGCTGGAACGAGGCGGCAGCGCTGATCGAGAAGGGTCTCGAGCGGGCGATCGCGCAGAAAACCGTCACCTACGACCTGGCACGCCAGATGACCGGCGCCACCGAACTGAAAACGTCCGCCTTCGCGGACGCCATCATCAAGAATATGTAGCAACGGCCCTTCATCACGAAGGCACGAAGCACACGAAGTTCGGTCCGGTACAAGCCGATTCGTGACCTTCGTGGTCTTCGTGGTTTCGTGATGAGTGGCATCGTTTGAGGGAGAGGCAATGAATCGCAAAGTGACAGTCGTTGGTGGAGCAGGAAACGTCGGCGCGACGGTGGCCCGCGGGGTCGCCGACAAGTCGCTCGCCGACGTCGTGGTCATCGACATCGCGGACCAGAAGGCCGCCGGCGTCGCGCTCGACATGCTCGAGGCCTGTCCGATTTACGGCTCGGATGCGCGCGTGCTCGGCACCGGCGACTATGCCGAGAGCGCCAACTCGGACATCGTCGTGGTCACGTCGGGCATGCCGCGCAAGCCGGGCATGAGCCGCGACGATCTGCTGAACGTGAACTACAAGATCATGCAGGCGGTCACCGAGCAGGTCGTCAAGTATTCGCCGAACTGCATCATCATCCCGGTGGCCAATCCGCTCGACGCGATGGCGCAGGCGATCTTCAAGCTGTCGAAGTTCCCGCGCGAGCGCGTCATCGGCATGGCCGGCGTGCTCGACTCGGCGCGCATGCGCACGTTCATCGCGCAGGAACTGAGCGTCTCGGTGGAGAACGTCCACGCGTTCGTCCTCGGCGGCCACGGCGACACGATGGTGCCGCTGCCGCGCTACTCGACGGTCGCCGGCATTCCGATTACCGACCTGATGGACAAGGCGACGATCGACCGCATCTGCGCGCGGACCGCGCGCGGCGGCCTCGAGATCACCGAGATGGTCGGCACCAGCGCCTGGTATGCGCCGGGCGCGTCGGCGGTGGAGATGGTCGAAGCCATCCTGCTCGACAAGCACAAGATTCTGCCGTGCTCGGTGTTCCTGCAGGGCGAGTACGGCGTCCGCGATCTGTTCGTCGGCGTGCCGTGCCGGCTGGGGTCGCGCGGCCTCGAGAAGATCATCGAGATCAAGCTGACGCCGGAGGAGGACGCGGCGTTCAAGAAGTCGGCGGCGGCGGTCAAGGAACTGGTCGGACGTCATCGGCGTCTAGCGAGAGGCGTCGGACTGGAGGCTGAGGATCGGCTGAGATCCTCTCGTCGTCGTCCGGACGTTCAGCGATCGGATGGAGGCGGGACTCGCCAAGTCGGCACTCGAAGCCGCCGGCATCGACGTGTTGATGCGGCCAGACGATGTCGGCGGCCTCCGCCCTCATCTGGCGTTGACCACCGGCGTCGATCTGCTGGTTCGCGAGGAGGACGCGCAAGCGGCGTATGAGATTCTGACGATCAAGGCGAGGCCGTTGGCGTAGGTCCGCCTGAAGGCGGACACTACCCGAAAACGGCTACTTGCCGGCGCCAAGCTGCGCCTTGACGTATTCCCGCGTCATGCGCGCGATGTTCGAGATCGGAATCTCCTTCGGGCAGACCGCCTCGCACTCGCCCTCGTTCGAGCAGCTGCCGAATCCTTCGCTGTCCGCCTGCTCGATCATCGCCGTCACCCGGCGATACCGCTCCTGCTGGCCCTGCGGCAGCAGCGCCAGCTGCGAGATTTTCGCGCTCATGAACAGATGCGCCGACGCGTTCTTGCAGGCCGCGACGCAGGCGCCGCAGCCGATGCAGGCCGCCGAGTCCATCGCCGCTTCCGACACGTCCTTCGGGAATCAGGATGGCGTTGCCGTCCTGGGCGCCGCCGGCGTTGACCGACACGTAGCCGCCGGCCGCGATGATGCGGTCGAACGCGCTGCGATCGACGACCAGATCCTTGACCACCGGAAACGCCTTGGCGCGCCACGGCTCGATGGTGATCGTGTCGCCGTCCTTGAAGCGGCGCATGTGCAGCTGGCAGACGGTGGTGCCGCGATCGGGACCGTGCGGAACGCCGTTGATCACCAGGCTGCACATGCCGCAGATGCCTTCGCGGCAGTCGCGAGTCGAACGCGATGGCGTCCTCGCCCTTGCCGATCAGCCCTTCGTTGACGACGTCGAGCATTTCGAGGAACGACATGTCGGTCGAGATGTCCGTCGGTCGGGTAGTCGACAAGGCGCCCGGCGGCAGTCGGTCCAGTCTGGCGCCAGATCTTCAGGTTCAGTCTCATAGTCCTCTTCGCTCGGCTAAAGCCTCGCGCTACTTGTACCTCCGCTGGCTGGGATGGACTTCGTCGAACTCGAGCGGTTCCTTGTGGAGCTCGGGCGGCTTGCCGACGCCCTTGAATTCCCACGCCGCCACGTACGAAAAGTGCTCGTCGTCGCGCAGCGCTTCGCCGTCCGGCGTCTGGCTCTCTTCGCGGAAATGGCCGCCGCACGATTCGCGGCGCTCGAGCGCGTCGCGCGCCAGCAGTTCGGCGAACTCGAGGTAGTCGGCGACGCGGCCGGCGTATTCGAGGCTCTGATTGAGGTTGTCCTGGCGTGCCCGGGCACCGATACGTTCTGCCAGAACTCCTCGCGCAGCGTCGGGATCTTCTTCAGCGCCTCGGTCAGGCTCGCTTCGGTGCGCGCCATGCCGACGTTGTCCCACAGGATCCGGCCGAGCTCGCGGTGGATGTCGTCGGATGGTCTTGCTTGCCCTTGACCGCCAGCAGCTGTGTTGATCTGCTTCTGCGCGTTGTCGGCGGCTTCCTTGAACGCGTCGTGATCGGTCGTGACCTTCGGCAGCGGATTGCTCGCCAGGTAGTCGCCGAGCGTGTAGGGGATGACGAAGTAGCCGTCCGCCAGACCCTGCATCAGCGCGCTGGCGCCGAGGCGGTTCGCGCCGTGGTCGGAGAAGTTGGCTTCGCCGAGCACGTGCAGGCCCGGCACGTTGCTCATCAGGTTGTAGTCCACCCAGAGCCCGCCCATCGTGTAGTGAATGGCCGGGTAGATGCGCATCGGCACCTTGTACGGGTCCTCATCGGTGATCTTCTGGTACATCTGGAACAGGTTGCCGTACTTCTCCTTGATCGTCTCGGGTCCGACCCGCTGGATCGCGTCCTCGAAGTCGAGATAAACGGCCAGCCCGGTCTCGCCGACGCCGCGGCCTTCGTCGGCCATCTGCTTGGCGTTGCGCGAGGCGACGTCGCGCGGCACGAGGTTGCCGAACGACGGATACTTCCGCTCGAGGTAGTAGTCGCGCTCGTCCTCGGGAATCTGCTCGGGCGGCCGCGTGTCGCCCTTCTTCTTCGGCACCCAGACGCGGCCGTCGTTGCGCAGGCTCTCGCTCATCAGCGTGAGCTTGGACTGATGATCGCCGCTGACCGGAATGCAGGTCGGGTGAATCTGCGTGTAGCAGGGGTTCGCGAACAGCGCGCCGCGCTTGTGCGCGCGCCAGGTCGCGGTGACGTTCGAGTTCACCGCGTTGGTCGAGAGGTAATAGGCGGTGCCGTAGCCGCCGGTCGCCAGAATCACCGCGTCGGCCGACGTATTTCTCGATCTCGCCGGTCGTCAGGTTGCGGACGATGATGCCGCGCGCCTTGCCGTCGACGACGACGAGGTCGAGCATCTCGCGCCGCGCGAACAGCTTCACCTTCTTCTCGTGCACCTGCCGCATCAGCGACTGATAGGCGCCGATCAGCAGCTGCTGGCCGGTCTGGCCGCGCGCGTAGAAGGTGCGCGACACCTGCGCGCCGCCGAACGAGCGGTTGTCGAGCAGGCCGCCGTACTCGCGCGCGAACGGCACGCCCTGCGCGACGCACTGGTCGATGATGTTCACGCTCAGCTGCGCCAGCCGATAGACGTTGGCCTCGCGCGAGCGGTAGTCGCCGCCTTTGACCGTGTCGTAGAACAGGCGATAGACGCTGTCGCCGTCGTTCTGGTAGTTCTTCGCGGCGTTGATGCCGCCCTGCGCGGCGATGCTGTGCGCGCGGCGCGGGCTGTCCTGGATGCAGAAGTTCAGGACGTTGTAGCCCAGCTCGCCGAGCGACGCGGCCGCCGACGCGCCGGCCAGGCCGGTGCCGACGACGATGATCGCTGTACTTGCGCTTGTTGGCCGGGTTGACCAGCTTCATCTCGAAACTTGTGCCGGTCCCACTTCTCGGCGATCGGGCCGGCCGGTACTCGTGCGTCGAGCTTCATGACCGGACTCCCGCGACGAAATGCGCCCAGAGCGCGATGACGATGAAGGCGCCGGCGATGAAGACGGCGATCACCTTGCCCGCGGGCAGGATGAACCGGGTCCAGGCCGGCTTGTCGGCACCGAGCGACTGGAACGCGCTCGAGATGCCGTGCCACAGGTGCGATCCGACCACGACCATGCTGATGACGTAGAAGGCGACCATCAGCGGATTGCTGAAGGTCTCCATTTCCTGGCGATACAGATCGCGTCCGCCCGCCGGCCACTCGTATTGCTGACCCCAGCCGTCGTGGAACGCCCTGACGTGAATCAGCAGGAAGACCAGCAGCCACAACCCCGACACGATCATCGTGGACGACGCGAACGTCTTACGGCTCGTGCAGCCGGCGCTCTTCTTCTTGACGTACGCGACCGGCCGCGCGCCCTGGTTGCTGACGAACATCCGCACGGTCTTGTAGATGTGAACCAGGAATACGGCAAGCAGCAGGAACTCGATGATCGGCAGCAGCGGGTTGCCTTCGAGGTGAACGCGTACTTGTTGAAGGCGGCGGGTCCGAGGAAAACGACCAGATTGCCGCCGATATGAATCAGGAGATAGATGAACAGGAAAACGCCGGTGATGCCGATGAGGAGCTTGGTCCCGACCGACGAAGAAAACATCCGTGTAGGTGTTGCCATCAGCGTTGAGTTTACTTTTGCTTCGAGCACGGTGCAACCGTAGGCGGGACGCTTCGTTCGGAGGGCGATGGTCGCCTTGACGGGCTCGCGGCTTGCCGATTAGCATCAGGAGTTTCCTACCGTCATGAAAATCCACGAGTATCAAGCTAAAGCCATCCTGGCCCGCCACGGCGTGCCGGTGCCGCGCGGCGAGGTCGCACTGCAACGCAGTCGAAGCCGGCGAGATCGCGAAGCGGCTCGGCGGCAGCGTCGTCGTCGTCAAGGCGCAGATTCACGCCGGCGGCCGCGGCAAGGGCGGCGGCGTCAAGCTGGCGAAGTCGCCGGCCGATGCCGAGACGCTCGCCACGGCGATGATCGGCATGACACTCGTCACCCATCAGACCGGTCCCGAGGGTCGCGTCGTCGGTCGCGTGCTCGTCGAAGAGGGTCTGCAGATGACGCGCGAGCTGTATCTGAGCCTCGTGCTCGATCGGTCGTCCGGCAAGTTCGTGATGATGGCGCAGCGCGGCGGGCGGCATGGACATCGAGGAGGTCGCGGAGAAGACGCCCGAGAAGATCTTCCGCGTCTCCATCGAGCCCGGCGTCGGCATCGTGCCGTTCGAAGCGCGTCAGCTCGGCTTCGCCATCGGCCTCGACGGTCCGCAGGTCAACAAGTTCGTGAAGGTCGCGACGTCGCTGTACGACGCGTTCGTGGCGACGGACGCGTCGCTGCTCGAGATCAATCCGCTCGTCGTCACGCAGGGCGGCGATCTGCTGGCGCTCGACGCGAAGATGAACTTCGACGACAACGCGATGTACCGTCACGCGGACATCAAGGAACTGCGCGACCTCGACGAAGAGGATCCGCTCGAGATCGAAGCGTCGAAGTTCAGCCTGAACTACATCCACCTCGACGGCAACATCGGCTGCATGGTCAACGGCGCCGGCCTCGCGATGGCGACGATGGACATCATCAAGCTGGCGGGCGGGGAGCCGGCGAACTTCCTCGACGTCGGCGGCGGCGCCAACGCCGAGCAGATCCGCAACGCGTTCAAGATCCTGATGTCGGACAAGAACGTGAAGGCGGTGCTCATCAACATCTTCGGCGGCATCCTGCGCTGCGACGTCCTCGCGCAGGGCGTCATCGCCGCGGTGAAGGAACTCGGCGTCCCGGTGCCGATCGTGATCCGCATGGAAGGCACCAACGTCGACGAAGGCAAGCGCCTGCTGCGCGAGAGCGGCATGAAGCTGACCACCGCCGACAGCATGGACGAGGCCGCGAAAAAAGTTGTGGAACTGGCGGGGTAGCGAACACTCTCCGTGTTCTTCGTGATGAAGACGGATTCGAAGCATATATGTCCATCCTCATCGATAAATCGACACGCCTGATCGTTCAGGGACTCACCGGCCGCGAGGGAACCTTTCACGCCAAGCAGGCGGCGGCGTACGGCACGAACGTCGTCGGCGGCGTGACCCCGGGCAAGGGCGGCACGACGCACGAAGGCTGGCCGATTTTCGACACCGTGCAGGACGCGGTCAAGAAGACGGGCGCCAACGCGTCGGTGATCTTCGTGCCGCCGCCGTTCGCCGCCGACGCGGTGATGGAAGCCGCCGACGGCGGTCTCGCGCTCGTCGTCTGCATCACCGAAGGCATCCCGACGCTCGACATGATGCGCGCGATGACGTTCCTCAAGGAGCATCCGGCGACGCGCCTGGTCGGACCGAATTGTCCCGGTCTCATTTCGCCCGGCAAGGCCAAGGCCGGAATCATTCCCGGCAACATCTGCAGGAAGGCCGCATCGGCATCGTCTCGAAGAGCGGGACGCTGACCTACGAGGCGATTCACCAGTTGACGCGCCTCGGCATGGGACAGAGCACCTGCATCGGCATCGGCGGCGATCCGCTGATCGGCACGTCGCACATCGACGCGCTGCAAGCTGTTCGGCGAGGATCCGGACACCGACGCGGTCATCATGATCGGCGAAATCGGCGGCAACGCCGAAGAAGAGGCCGCCGCCTGGATCAAGGCGAACTTCAAGAAGCCGGTCGTCGGCTTCATCGCCGGCCAGACGGCGCCGCCCGGACGTCGAATGGGCCACGCCGGCGCGATCATCGCGGGCGGCAAGGGCACGGCCGCCGAGAAGATGGCGGCGCTGACCGCCGCCGGCGTCAGCGTCGTGAAGAGTCCGGCCGACATGGGCCGCGCCATCAAAGACCTGCTCTAAGTCTGCTATACTGCAAGGGTTGTCCCGCTGCGGCGGAGCTCCGCCGGCATTCCTTTATCTTCATACGTTGTAAGGACTTCAGAATGTCACCGACAGATCTCGCGGTTCAGGAACAGCAAGCCTCCGGCGAGCCCAGCGCGTCGTCAACGACTTCAGCATTCAGATCGCCACCGTCAACGGATCCGGCAGCCAGACCGCCAACATGGTCCTGCTGCGCTCGATTCTGCTGATGGGCGTGCCGGTCTCCGGCAAGAACATGTTCCCGTCGAACATCGCCGGCCTGCCGACGTGGTACACGATCCGCGCCAGCAAGCAGCACTACATCGCGCGCAAGAAGGAAGTGGATTTCCTCGTCGCGATGAACGCGGAAACGGCCAAGGAAGACGTGCTGACGCTCGAGCCGGGCGCCGCCGTCGTCTACGACGAGCCGCTCAAGCTCAACGCGTTGCGCAGCGATCTCGTGTTCTATCCGGTGCCGTTCGACGTGCTCGTCAAGCCGGTCTGCCCGGACGCGAAGCTGCGCCGCCTCGTCAGAACATGATTTATCCGGGCATCCTCGCGAAGCTGCTCGGGCATCGATCTGGCCCTGATGGAGAAGGCGCTCGGCAAGCAGCTCGGCAAGAAGGCCAAGGCGGTCGTCCTCAACACCGGCGCGCTGAAGGCCGGCTGGGACTACGCCGAAGCGACGCTCACCAAGCAGGATCCGTTCGCCATCGAGGCGATGAACGAAACGGCCGGCAAGATTCTGATCGAAGGCAACGCCGCCGCCGCGATCGGCTGCATGATGGCCGGCGTCACGGTCGTCGCCTGGTATCCGATTACGCCGTCCTCGTCGCTGTGCGAGTCGCTGATCGGCTACATGAAGAAGTACCGGATCGACAAGGAGACCGGCAAGGCGACGTTCGCCGTCGTGCAGGCCGAAGACGAGATCGCTTCGCTCGGCATGGTGATCGGCGCGAGCTGGGCCGGTGCGCGGTCGATGACCGCGACGGCCGGTCCCGGCATCTCGCTGATGGGCGAGTTCACCGGCCTGGCGTACTACGCGGAAACCCCTGCCGTGATCTTCGACGTCCAGCGCGTCGGGCCGTCGACCGGCCTGCCGACCCGGACGGCGCAGGGCGACCTGCGTGCAGGCGGCCTTCCTGTCGCACGGCGACACCAAGCACCTGATGCTCATCCCGTGCTCGGTCGAAGAGTCTTACACGATGGCGATGGAAGCGTTCGACCTCGCCGAACAGTTCCAGACGCCGGTCTTCGTGATGATGGACCTCGACCTCGGCATGAACAACTGGATGTCCGACGCGTTCACCTACCCGACCGAGCCGATCAACCGCGGCAAGGTGCTGACCGCTGCGAAGTTGAAGGAACTGGGCGAGTGGGGCCGCTACAAGGACGTGGACGGCGACGGCATCCCCTATCGCACGATTCCCGGCGACGGCCTGCCGTCGTACTTCACGCGCGGATCGGGCCACAACGCGAAGGGCCAGTACAGCGAGCGTCCTGACGACTACGTCGAGAACATGGACCGGCTGTCGCGCAAGTTCGAGACTGCGCGCACGCACGTGCCGGCGCCGGTCGTCCAGAGCGAACCCGAAGGCGAAAATCGGCTTCATCGGATTCGGCACGTCGCACTTCGCCACCGAGGAGAGCCGCGATCAGCTGCGCGAGGAGACGAAGGTCGAAACGTCTTACTTCCGGCTGCGCGCGTATCCGTTCAACGACGAGCTGGCGGCGTTCATCGACGCACACGAGCGCGTCTACGTCGATCGAGCAGAATCGCGACGCCCAGATGCGGCAGCTGATGAAGCTGGAGCTGACGCCCGAGCGTCAGGCCAAGCTGCGCAGCGTGCTGCACTACAACGGGCTGCCGATCGACGCCCGCAGCATCACCGACGATGTGCTGGCACAGGAAGGGTTCGAAGTGGCGAAGAAGACGACCACCCGCGTCAGCGCGGGCACGGCGGGGGGCGAATAGGTCATGGCGACACCGACACCAATCAAAGTCAACCGCATCGGCCTCGAGCCGGCGATCTACAAGGGCGGCAAGACGACGCTGTGCGCCGGCTGCGGCCACAACGCGATTTCCGAGCGCATCATCGACGCGTTCTACGAGATGGGCATCAACCCGACGCAGGTCGTCAAGCTCTCGGGCATCGGCTGCTCGAGCAAGAGCCCGGCGTACTTCCTCGGCGGCGTCGCACGGCTTCAACGCGGTCCACGGCCGCATGCCGTCGGTCGGCACCGGCGCGATGCTCGCCAACCACAAGCTGATTGCCATCGGCATCAGCGGCGACGGCGACACCGGCGCGATCGGCATCGGCCAGTTCGTCCACCTGATGCGCCGCAACCTGCCGATCATCTACATCATCGAGGACAACGGCTGCTACGGCCTCACCAAGGGGCAGTTCTCGCCGACTGCCGATCTCGGCTCGAAGCTGAAGACCGGCGTCGTCAACGACCTGCCGCCGATCGACACCTGCGCGCTCGCCATCGAGCTCGGCGCGACGTTCGTCGGCCGCTCGTTCTCGGGCGACAAGAAGCAGCTGCTGTCGCTGCTCAAGGCCGCGCTTGTCGCACCGCGGCACGGTCATGCTCGACGTCATCTCGCCGTGCGTCACCTTCAACGATCACGAGGGCTCGACCAAGAGCTACGCCTACGCCAAGGATCACGACGATCCGGTCGAGGACGTCACGCTTCGTGCCGTTCTTCGAGGACATCTCGGTCGACTACGAGCCGGGCTCGTCGCAGGAAGTGACGATGCACGACGGGTCGAAGCTGTATCTGAAGAAGCTCGAAGAGGACTACGACCCGACCGACAAGATCAACGCCATGAAGCGGCTGCACGAGACCGCGCGCCGCGGCGAGTTCGCGACCGGCCTGATCTACATCGAGCCGGACCGCGACGACTTCCTCACCCAGCTGAACGTCGTCGACGAGCCGCTCGCGACCTTGCCGCTCGAGCGCACCCGGCCCGGCACGGAGGCGCTGGAAGAGATCATGGAAGGGCTTCGATAATTCGAATCGGGCGATCTGCGATCGGGTGATCGGCGATATCCGCCGCCGAATCACCGATCGCGGATCCGCTGCTCGCGATCGGAGTCATCTTTCTGCCTGGCGGTCGCCCAATCACCGATCACCCGACCGCAGATTCTTCAACCCTCGGTCCCGTCCGCGTTGGCGCCCTCTTTGTCCTGTGCCGTTGCCACCGGGTCGTTCGGCAGGCCGTTCGGGTCCACACCCTTGCCACGGTTGTTCACATTTTGCTCATCGGAGGGTCGGTCGCCCTCGATCGCGCCTTTGTGGATGTCCTGATCGTCGAGTTGCGGCTGCGTGGTCGGAACCATGTGTTCAACTCCTAAGTGCTGAGCTATCGCCTGCTATAATCGGCGGATATGACCGAACGGACCCTGGCCATCATCAAACCGGACGCCGTGGAACGGCGTCTTGCGGGCAAGATTACCCAGCGCATCGAGGAAGCAGGGATTCCAGATCCGTGCCATGCGCCGGCTGCACCTGTCGAAATCGCAGGCCGAAGGTTTCTACGCCGTCCACCGCGAGCGACCCTTCTTCGCGAGCCTGACCTCGTTCATGTCGTCGGGCCCCGCGGTCGTCATGGTGCTCGAGGCGCCCGATGCGATCAAGAAGTGGCGGACCCTGATGGGCGCCACCGATCCGGCCAAGGCGGACGCCGGCACCATGCGCAAGGAGTTCGCGGAGTCGATCGAGCGAAACGCGACGCACGGATCCGATGCCCCGGAGACGGCGGCATACGAGATCGGATACTTCTTCGCGGGCGTCGAATTGATCTAAGAGCTTCGACACAAAGGACACAGAGACAGAAATATTTTGCTTTGTGTCCTTCGTGTCCTTTGTGTTGAATAGACGATGAATGGGTAAGACCTTCGTCCTGATCGGCCTCGCGATCACCGTGCTCGGCCTGGTGATGATGCTCGGCCTTCCGTTCGGACGTCTGCCGGGCGACTTTTACGTGCGACGCGGCAGCGTCAGCTTTTATTTCCCGCTGACGACGTCGATTGTCCTGAGCGTAGTCCTGTCACTGATTCTGGCCTTTTTTCGTCGCTGACCCCCATGGCAATCAAATCGGACCGCTGGATTACGCAGATGGCTCGCGAGCACAAGATGATCGAGCCGTTCGTGGACGACCAGGTGCGCGACGGCGTCATCTCCTACGGTGTCTCGTCCTACGGCTACGACGTCCGCGTCGGCGACGAGTTCAAGGTCTTCACCAACGTCTTCAACACCGTCGTCGATCCGAAGAACTTCGACCCGAAGTCGTTCGTGGACATCCAGGCCGACGTCTGCGTCATCCCACCCAATTCGTTCGCGCTGGCGAGCACCATCGAGTACTTCCGGATTCCGCGCGACGTGCTGACGGTCTGCCTGGGCAAGTCCACCTACGCGCGCTGCGGAATCATCGTCAACGTGACGCCGTTCGAGCCGGAGTGGGAAGGGCACGTGACGATCGAGATCTCGAACACGACGCCGCTGCCGGCGAAGATCTACGCCAACGAGGGCATCGCGCAGGTGCTGTTCTTCCAGAGCGACGAGGCCTGCCTGCGGTCCTACAAGGACAAGAAGGGCAAGTACCAGGCCCAGCGCGGCGTGACGTTACCGAAAATCTAGCCGACGTCAGGTCACGGCTTCGGCGCCACGATTGCGCCCAACTGCCGCTCGCGCAACATCGCGTTGAATGATGCCAGCGTCCGCGCCAACACGCCCTCCATCTGTTCCCGATCGTGCGCGATCTCCTGAGTCAGCTTGGCATCGACCTGGAGCTGCGACTCCGTCGGGGCGAAATCAGCGTACGAGACGACGTCGGCCAGGTGGGTCAGCTTGTCGATCATCTGGCCCGGCGTCCGCAGGAAGTCCTGGCCGCGGCCGGTAGCAGTCAGGTTGACCATCCGCGCTTCGATCTCGACGATCTGCTTTTCGAGCGCCTCGGCCGACGCCTTCACCTCGGCGTCGGCGCGGTTGCCGGTCGCCGTTCGCCACGACGCGAGCTGGGCACGGACCGATTCGGCCGTGTTGATCACCTTGGCGACCGCGTTGGTGTTTCCGCGGATCGACAGCATCGTTTTCGTCTGCGCCGCGAGGTCCTCGTCAGTGCCGACCGTGTTCGGATCTTTCCGCACCACCAGCGGCGAGGTCCGCTCGACGCCGCCGGCGATCAGCGTCACGGTGTAAGTGCCAGGTGGGACGAGTACGGCAATTGACGCCTGGGTCGGAAACTTACGCGTGTTGTCGGCGGCGAGAATCGAATCGGGCGCGTAGAGCGCCTTGGTCCGCAGCGTGATCTCGGCGGTCGGATCCATCCGCAAGTCCCACCAGACGCGGTTCACGCCGGCGACAGCCGTCTTACCGACGTCGAGCGTGCGCACCAATTTGCCGGCAGCGTCGCTGATGACGATCTTCGTGCCGGCCCGGTCGCTGTCCGGCGGGACGCTCTTCAGCCAGAACGTCAGATCCGCGCCATAGGGCGCGTTCCTTCCCTCGGTCGGATCGTCGGGCATCGACATCGGATCGGTAATCGTACGGAACCGATATGCCGGCCGCGGCGCAAACAGGTGGGCGGCATCGTTCAACGCCTCCGGCGTCAGCGCGCGCAGCGGACTGATGTCGTCGAGAATGTAGAAACCGCGGCCGTAGGTGGCGACCACCAGATCGCTGAAGTGCTCCTGAATCGTCAGCCAGTGCGCCGGGGCGTGCGGCAGCCCTGACTGCAGCGGCAGCCAGCGCTGGCCATCGTCGGGCGAGAAATATACCGAGTTCTCGGTGCCGAGATACAACAGTCCGCGCTTGACCGGATCCTCGCGGACGCAGTGCGCGTAGCTGAAAACGGTTTTCGGGATGTCGCCGGCGATGTTCTTCCAGGTGCGTCCGTAGTCGCTGGTCTTGAAGATGAAGGGATCGCGGTTGTTGACCTGATGCAGGTCGAAGGTGACGTAGGCGGTCCCGTTGTCGAATCGTGACGGCTCGATGTTGCTGACCGTTCCGAGCGGCGGCAGGCCCGGAATGTTCGCCGTCACGTTGGTCCAGTGGGCGCCGGCGTCTCTCGTGATCTGCAGCTGGCCGTCGTTGGTGCCGGCCCAGATGACGCCCTTCTCGCGCGGTGACTCTGCAATCGCGAACACCACACCGGCGTACTCGACGCCGACGTTGTCGGGCGTGAGGCCGCCCGATCGCTGCTGATGGCTGCGATCGTTCAGCGTCAGGTCGGGACTGATCACCTGCCAGGTCTGACCGCTGTCGGTGGTGCGGTGAACGAACTGCGAGCCCGCATAGACGGTGTTGTGGTCGTGTGGAGAGATGGCGACCGGAAACGTCCAGTTGAAGCGGTACTTCAGTGACCCGGCGGGGGAGCCCACCGTGGTCTCGGGCCAGATCTCCACTTCCCGCGCCTGGCGGGTCCCTTCGTCGAAGCGCTCGACGGTGCCGCCGACGCTGCCGAATCCGGTCCCGCTCGCCCAGATGATGTTGTTGTCGATCGGATCGGGAATCGCCCAGCCGCTCTCGCCGCCCGCGACCGAGTGCCACATGCCGCGCGGTATCGCCGAGGCACTGTCTTCGTCCGATTGTTTCGCCAGACGGCTGTTGCTCGGCCCGCGCGTCGAGGGTCCATCCTGACGATTGCCGTAGACGTTGTACGGGATCTGATTGTCCACCGCGACGTGATACATCTGCGCCACCGGTAGTTGAATCTGACGCCAGCTGCGGCCGCGATTGACCGAGAAGCTGAGGCCGTCGTCGTGAGCGACGACGAAGCGATCGCCATCGGTGGGGTCGATCCACATGTCGTGGTTGTCGCCGATCGGTGCCAGTCTCCCGGAGAGCTCGATGCTCGTTTTACCGCCGTCCAGCGTCTTGGTGAATTCCGCCGACAGGAAGTAGGCCTCGTTCTCGTTGTCTGGCTCGATCGCGAAGCGGGTGTAGTAGTGCGTGCGGCCGCGCAGCCGGCGATCGGAACTCACAAGTTCCCAGCGCTCTCCGCCGTCGTCGCTCCGCCACAGCGATCCGCTCTGCGTCGGCGTTCCATCAGCGGCCGGCAGTCCGTCGCCGGTCTCGATCAGCGCGTAGACGCGGCTGGAGTTGCTTGGCGCCACCTGTGCCGAAATCTTGCCGAGCGGCGACGCCGGCAGGCCGTGCCCCGCCAGACGCGTCCAGGTGAGCCCGCCATCGACTGACTTGAACAGTCCGCTGCCGGGTCCACCGCTGGTGCGGCCCCAGGTGTGGACTTCGATCTGCCACATGCCGGCGAACAAGATCCGCCGGTTATGCGGATCCATGGCCAAGTCCGAGCAGCCGGTGTTCTCGTCGACGAAGAGCGTGCGCTGCCAGCTCTGGCCGCCGTCCGCCGTGCGGTAGACGCCGCGGTCCTGCTGCGGCCCGTAAGTGTGACCCAGCGCACAGGCCAGCGCGACGTCGGGATTGTCAGGGTCGACGACGATGCGGCCGATGCGTCCCGTCTGCTCGAGACCGCGATGCGTCCAGGTGCGGCCGGCGTCGGTGGAACGGTAGACGCCATTGCCGATCGAGATATTGCTGCGAATGAACGCTTCGCCGGTGCCGGCCCACACGACGTTCGAGTCGGAGGGCGCGATCGCCACCGAGCCGATGGAGGAAACCGCCTGATCGTCGAAAATCGCGTCCCAATGGGCGCCGTCGTCGGACGTCTTGAAGATGCCGCCGGAGGCGGCGCCGACGTAATACACGTTGGGGTTTCCGGGCAGCCCCGCCACAGCGATGACCCGGTTGCCAACCGGGCCGATGTAGCGAAACTTGAGCTGCACGTAGCTCTCGGGTGCCTGCGCATGCGATGTCGTGATCGAACCCAGGCCGGCCAGCAGCACGAGGACTACGACGCGTCTGAACAACACTGGTGTTCTCATTCGCTGTCTTTCAGCCTGGCGCGCACGGTGACCGCGCGCATCGGTGACTCATTGACCCTCAACTGGAAAATGTCCGGCCGGCTGTAGTGGCCGGCGACATCGAAGTCGAACTTGCCGCGGCCGATGTCGTTCAGGTCGAGCTCCGCGGTCAGGATGGTCTCGCTGCCGAAGTGCGGCCCGGCCAGGACCTTCCCAAGCGGAGTGATGATGGCGCTGCCGCCGCGCATCAGGACGGCGTCCGGTGTGTCGCCAAGTGACACGCGGACCGTGTCCGGCAGGTCGCGCTTGCGCAGAAACTGACAGGCGGTCAGCACGAAGCAGCGCCCCTCGAGCGCCACATGCTGCATCGAGGGCAGCCACGTGTCCCGGTCGTCTGCCGTTGGCGCGCAATACAGCGCCACGTTCTTCGAGTACATCGCCATCCGCAGCATCGGCATGTAGTTTTCCCAGCAGATCACCGAGCCGATTCTGCCGTAGGGACTCTCGACCACCGTCAGGGTCGAGCCGTCGCCGAAGCCCCAGATGACGCGCTCGAGCACCGTCGGCATCAGCTTGCGATGCTTGCCGAGCAACGCGCCATCGGGACCGAAGAAGAGGGCCGTGCAGTAGCAGGTGCCGAGTTCGCGCTCAATCACGCCGACGACGACATAGGCGCGGCTCGCGGCTGCGGCTTCGCCGAGGCGGGCTGTGTGGGGTCCTGGAACCTCGATCGCCGCCTCGAGGTACAGCCGGAACTCTTCGCGACCGACCGGATCGCGCGCGCCGACGGCGAGACCGAAGTTCAGTCCTTTCGGATATCCGGTGATGAAGGCTTCGGGAAACAGAATCACGGTGGCGCCGGTCGCCGCCGCCTCGCCGATCAGCCTGACCGCTTTGTCCACGCAGGCCTCAGCGTCGAACGCCACCGAGCCCGCCTGCACCACCGCGACCGTCACCCGCGTTTCCCTGGTCACATCTGTCTCCCGCTCTTTCGACGGCTCATTCTACGGCTGACCGCGGGGCCTTTCGAGACGAGTCCATTCGCATGATTAATAATCTTGTAATGATTATCAATTTGACTTCTGATCTCCGTGACGCTCTAATAGCGGTCACCATGTTGCTCCCTGTTCCGGTCCTTTTTATTTGGCGCCAACGCGCCAGCGGATGAGGGCTTCGACAGAGGACAGACGCAGGCCACCATCCGCAGGACGGTGGCCTTTTTAATTTATGTCCAAGCGCATTGCATACCAGGGCGAGCCGGGAGCCTTCAGTGAGGCGGCCGCCCGGCGGGTGAGCCCGGACGCCGAGCTCGTTCCGTGCCGCTCCTTCGAGGAGGTGTTCGAGACGGTCGCCTCCGACGCGGCGGCCTATGGCATCCTGCCGATCGAAAACTCCATCGGCGGGAGCATCCATCGCAACTACGACCTTCTGGTTGCGCACGAACTCCCGATCGTCGGCGAGGTCGAGCTGCCGGTGATTCATCACCTGTTGGCGCTGCCCGGCGCGACTCTCGAGGGGCTGCGCCGGGTCTACTCGCATCCGCAGGGACTGGCGCAGTGCGAGCGCTTCCTGCGGACACTGAAGAACGTCGAGGTGATCGCCACCTACGACACGGCCGGCAGCGCGAAGATGGTGGCCGATTCGGGGCAGACCGATGCCGGCGCGATTGCCTCGGCCCGGGCGGGCGAGGTGTTCGGCCTGGTCTCGCTCGCCGCCTCGGTCCAGGACTTCGACGACAACATCACGCGCTTCCTCATCGTCGGACGCCTGCCGCTGCACGAGACCGTAGCCGATAAGACATCCATCGTGTTCTCGCTGCCGAACGAACCTGGTTCGTTGTTCAAGGCGCTCAGCGTGTTCGCGCTGCGCGGCATCGATCTCACCAAGCTCGAGTCGAGGCCGATCCAGGGGCGTCCCTGGGAGTATCTCTTCTACGTCGATCTGGCGATCGCGCGTGACGAGGTCGCCTGCACGCGCGCCCTCGCGCATCTGGCCGAATTCGCGCCGATGCTGCGCACGCTTGGCACTTACGCGCGCTGGAAATCCCACGAGGGCTGGCTGCCCGATCCGTTCGAGGTGATGTCATGAAGCTGACGGGAGCGCAGATTCTGTGGGAAGCGCTGGTGCGCGAAGGCGTCACCGACGTGTTCGGCTATCCGGGCGGCGCGATTCTTCCGGCCTACGACGCGATGCTGCAGTACCCGATTCGCCACATCCTGGTGCGCCACGAGCAGGGCGCGACCCACATGGCTGACGGCTACGCACGCGCCAGCGGCAAGGTCGGTGTGGCGATCGCGACGTCTGGGCCCGGCGCCACCAACATGGTCACCGGCATCGCTACGGCGATGATGGACTCGGTGCCCATCGTCTGCATCACGGGACAGGTCGGCAGCAAGTTAATCGGCTCCGATGCGTTTCAGGAAACCGACATCACCGGCATCACCCTGCCGATCACCAAGCACAACTACCTCGTCACCAGTGCCGAGGATGTCGCCGCCGCGGTGCGCGAAGCGTTCGCGGTGGCACGCTCGGGACGCCCCGGGCCGGTCCTGGTCGATATCACAAAGGACGCGCAGCAGGGCAGCTGCGAGGTCGACTGGGATGCGGCCGAACCGCATCTCTCCGAAACCTTCGACGATGCGCTGCCGGGTGATGGCGAGACGCAGGACGCCATCGACCTGATCAACGCCGCCGAGCGTCCGCTGATTCTCGCCGGCCACGGCGTGATGTTGTCCGGTGCGGAGCGTCAGTTGATCGCGCTCGCCGAGCGCGGACAGATTCCGGTCGCGGTGACGCTGCTCGGCATCGGCGGCGTCGCCGGCGTCGCATCCGCTCAACCTCGGCATGATGGGCATGCACGGCGAAGCCTGGGTGAACAACGCGATTCAGGAGGCGGACCTGCTGATCGCGCTCGGCATGCGCTTCGATGACCGCGTCACCGGCAACCTGAAGACCTACGCGCGCAACGCCAAGAAAATCCACGTCGATATCGATCGCGCCGAGCTCAACAAGAACGTCCGCGTCGACGTCGGCATCGCGCGCGATCTGCGCGAGGCGCTCGACGAGTGGCTGCCGCTGGTCGAGCGGGGCGACCGCAGCGCGTGGTTGGCGCACATCGACGCGTTGAAAGGCGACGCCGCCGTCCGCGACATTCAGAATCTGCCCGACGATGGCCATCTGTACGCCGCGCACGTGATCAACGACCTGTGGCGGCTCACCAACGGCGACGCGGTAGTCGTCACCGACGTCGGTCAGCACCAGATGTGGGAAGCGCAGTACTACAAGCACAACCGCTCGCGGACGCTGATCACCTCGGGCGGCCTCGGCACCATGGGCTTCGCCTTGCCGGCGGCAATCGGCGCGAAGATCGCCTGTCCGGACGCCGAGGTCTGGGTGGTGGTCGGCGACGGCGGCTTCCAGATGACCTGCGCAGAGCTGGCGACCGTGGTTCAGGAGAACCTCGACATCAACATCGCGGTCATCAACAACGGCTTCCTCGGCATGGTCCGGCAGTGGCAGGAGTTCTTCTACGACAAGCGCTACGCCGCGACGCCGATCACCGGACCGAACTTCGCCAAGCTGGCGGACGCGTTCGGCATTCCCGCGACCACCGTCACGAGACGGGCGGACGTGGACGGGGCGGTCGAGTCGGCGCGGCGCCAGAAGCGCGCAGCGCTGATTGATTTCCAGGTCGAGCAGGAAGACTCGGTCTATCCGATGGTGCCCGGCCGGCGCGGATCTCCACAAGATGATCCGCCGGCCGTCGCCGATCGTCGAAACCGCGGCTGATTAGTGCCCTATCACGAGGACACGAAAAACACGCAGCTCACGAAATCGGTTTCGTACAGAATGTTTCTTCGTGGTCTTCGTGAACTTCGTGCTTTCGTGATGAGTGGCTTCGTTTTCGCCGGGTAATCGTATGCTCCACACATTTGCTGTTTACGTCGACAACAAACCGGGCGTCCTGAATCGCGTGTCGTCGCTGTTCCGGCGCCGCGCGTTCAACATCGAGTCGCTGACCGTCGGTCATACCGAGACGCCCGGTGTGTCGCGCATGACGGTGGTGGTCGATACCGACGAGTACGGCGCGCGCCGGCTCGAGGCGCACCTCTACAAGCTGGTGCCGTGCCGTCGCGTCGACAACATCACCGCGGCACCCTCGATTTCGCGCGACCTCGCGCTGATCAAGGTCGCCGCGACCGGCGCCGCGCGCACCGCACGTCATGCAACTGGTCGACGTCTATCGCGCCCGCATCGTCGACGTCAGTCCCGAGTCGCTGGTGATCGAGACCACCGGCACTGAGGACAAGATCGACAGTCTGGTCGAGGTGCTGCGTCCCTACGGCGTGATCGAACTGGTGCGCACCGGGCGCGTCGCGATGGCCCGCGGCACGCTGCCGCCGCGCAATGCACGCTCCCGCCCGGCCGCGACGACGGCGGCGGAGATCAGCGGAGATGTCAGTAGTTGTTCTGTCTGAAATTCGGATTGGGAAATTGGGTGATTGGGCAGTCGGGTAATTGATTTTCCAAGTCCTCAATCCATTCCCCAATTACCCAATTTCCCCATTACCAGATTCGAGGATTCAGCATGGCAACGATGTACTACGACGACTCAGCCGACCTGGCGCTGATTCAGGCGCGCAAGGTCGCGATTATCGGATACGGATCACAGGGTCATGCGCACGCGCTGAACCTGAAGGACAGCGGCGTCGACGTCCGCGTGGGCTTGCCGGCGGCAAGCCGGTCGCGCGCGAAGGCGCAGGCCGCCGGCTTGACGGTCGGCGAAGTCGGCGAGGTCGCCAAGTGGGCTGACGTGGTGATGATCCTGATTCCCGACACCTCGCAGGCCCGCGTCTACCGCGACGAGATCGAGCCCAACCTGAAACCTGGCGACATGCTGATGTTCGCGCACGGCTTCAACATCCGCTTCGGGGCGATCAAGGTCCGGAAGGACGTGGACGTCTCGATGGTGGCGCCGAAATCGCCGGGACATCGGGTCCGCGAACTGTACGTCGAAGGCGCCGGGACGCCCGCGCTGTTCGCGATCGAACAGGACGCGACCGGTCATGCCCGGGCCCTGACGCTTGTCGTATGCGAAGGGCATCGGCGTGATGCGCGCCGGCGTCATCGAGACGACCTTCACCGAGGAAACGGAAACCGACCTGTTCGGCGAGCAGGCCGTGCTGTGCGGTGGCGTCAGCGCCTTGATCAAGGCCGGCTTCGACACGCTGGTCGAGGCGGGCTACCAGCCCGAGATCGCCTACTTCGAGTGTCTGCACGAGCTGAAGCTGATCGTGGACCTGATTTATCAGGGCGGCCTCAACTACATGCGCTACTCGGTCAGCGATACCGCGGAGAACGGTGACTACACCGGCGGTCCGCGCATCGTCACCGATGCGACGCGGCGCGAGATGAAGAAGATGCTGACCGAGATTCAGGACGGCACCTACGCAAAGGCGTGGATTGCGGAAAACGAAGCTGGACGGCCAAACTTTGAGAAGTTGCGTGAAGCGGATCGCAACCATCTGGTAGAACAGGTCGGCGCACGGTTGCGAAAGCTGATGCCGTTCCTCAAGCCGGTCACGTCGGATGCGCCGGCCGCCGAGTCGGTCGGAAGCGCCAGTTAGGATCCCAAGCGCCGGCGGCAGCTCATGTGATGGCGCCGGCGCCTCCCTCAGGCGCCGCGTGCAAGGCGGTGTCCAGTCGCCGCTTGACCGCAAAGGTCTGCCGTAGTAAAACTTAGGCCGTCTCGGGCGTCTCCGAGACAGCAGAGCCTCCGCGTCGTCTCACATGGACAAACTTGTCGAGCGCGATGAAGCGACTCGAAACCCACTAACTGCGGCGCCCTCGTTAGCCGTTCAATTTTTCCTGATTCCGCTGGCCGTTGTCGCGATCACGGTCGTGGTGTATGTCGGCTTCCGCGCCCTGCTCGCCGACGACCGAAAACCGCAGGACTACCTGTCTGAAGTACGGAACGGCAGTTCCGACCGGCGGTGGCCCGCGGCCTACGAGTTGTCCCGCCGAATGGCCGATCCGAAGGTTCGCGCGGACCGCACGCTGGGTCCCGAACTGGTCAAGGCCTTCGTTGCCGCCAAAGACGACAACCCGAAGGTGCGGCAGTATCTGGCGCTCGCGCTCGGGCGCCTGGATCCGCCGCTGCCGCCCGAGGCCGTGACCGAACTGACCAAAACGCTCGATTCCGCCGACAGCGAGACGCGCGTGGACGTGATCTGGGCGCTCGGCTCGTCCGGCGACCCCGCGGTGGTTGCGACACTGCAGCCGCTGTATGAATCGCCGGACAAGGGCATCCGCAAGATGGTGGTCTACGCGCTTGGCGCGCTGCCGGGCGACGCGCAGCTGCTCACGCTTCGCACCGCGCTCACGGACACCGAGCCGGACGTCCGCTGGAACGCCGCGGTGGCGTTGTCGCGAAAGGGCAGCCACGACGGGGTGGCGGTGTTGCGCCAGATGCTGGACCGTCAGTACGTCGAGCAGACGGTCAAGCGCGAAGTCCGGCAGGACGAGGACATCGACCCGATCGCCGACGTCATGATCAGCGGTCTGCGAGCGGCGGCAACGCTGAAGGATGATTCTCTGAAGACGCCGGTGACGACATTGAGCCAGCAGGACCGGAGCATGAAGGTCCGGCAGGCGGCAATCGAAGCCCTCAAGGTGATGGGATAACGAGACATGGCTGACGAGACGCTCCCCGACGGTTCCGCGCCACCGGCACCAGCTCCGGCGGCTGCCGCGCCAGCGGCGGCGCCTGTTGCGCACGCCGCACCGAAGCCGGCCGCACCGCGTCCGCCCGCGGCGCCGGCGCCGGATGTCGCCGGCAAGACGACGTCGATCGCGTCGGCAGGCGGCGCCGCCGCGCGTGCCGCGACCGCCGCGGCGGCACCGGCTGCCGCCAAAGCCGCCACGCGCGATCCCGACGACACGTCACCGCTGCTCTCACGCCGCGCCTGGATGGGCCTCGCCTGGGGCACCTTCTCGGCGGCGACGGCGGCGTCGCTCGCGGCGACCGGCCGGTTCATGTTCCCGAACGTGCTGAACGAACCGCCGCAGCAGTTCAAGGCCGGGTTCCCGAACGAATACGGCATGGGCGTCGACGAGCGCTGGAAAGAGAAGTTCGGCATCTGGCTGGTGCGAACGCCCGACGACATCGAGGCGCACGCCAGCGGTTTCTACGCCTTGATCACGGTCTGCACGCACCTCGGCTGCACGCCGAACTATCTGTCGGCGGAAAACAAGTTCAAGTGCCCGTGCCACGGCAGCGGCTATCGCCTGACCGGCATCAACTTCGAAGGTCCCGCGCCTCGTCCGCTCGAACGCGCGCGCGTCGCGCTGGCCGACGACGGACAGATCCTGGTCGACAAGAGCCGGAAGTTCCAGTACGAGCTCGGGCAATGGAAAGATCCAGATGCGTTCCTGAAAGCCTGACGATGGATCGATGAACTTTGAGATTTTAGGATGTGTGGATTTGAGGACTTAAGGATTTATCTGAGGAATTGATCGAAGAATCTGGCAGCTCAGATCCTTAAACAAATTCTCAGGTACTCAAATCCTCAGATCCTCAAATCTTCTGATTGACGGACTCTCTTTTATGGCAGAAACCAAGACCATCGCTCCGCAGGAAGGCCCGGCACTCGCTTCTGGAACTGGCTGACCGAGACGCAGGTCTGGACGTCCGTGTTCCGTCACGGCCGGCCGGACAGCGATCGCAACCGCGTGCTGGTGATGCTCGTCGAACGTCTTCCTGCACCTGCACCCGGTGCGGATCCGCAAGTCGGGCGTCAAGCTGCGCTACACGTGGTGCATGGGCGGGATGAGCTTCTTCCTGTTCCTGGTGCTGACCTTCACCGGCCTGCTGCTGATGTTCTACTACCGGCCGACGCTCGAGTACGCCTACACCGACATCGTCGGCCTGCGCGAGCACGTGCCGCTCGGGATCATGCGCGAGATGCACCGGTGGGGCGCGCACGCGATGGTCATCACGGTGTGGCTGCACATGTTCCGCGTCTTCATGACCGGCTCGTACAAGCCGCCGCGCGAGTTCAACTGGTCGGTCGGCGTGATCATGCTGGTGCTGACGCTGCTGCTGTCGTTCACCGGCTATCTGCTGCCGTGGGATCAGCTGGCGATCTGGGCGATCACGGTCGGCTCGAACATGGCGCGCGCGACGCCGTTCCTCGGCCACGAGGGCCCGGGCGCGCAGCTGCTGCGGCTCGGTGACGTGCCGCTGATTCACGCCGTACGACGATGCGCGGTTCGCGCTGCTCGGCGGGTCGTTCGTCGGCGAAGGCGCGCTGCTGCGGTTCTACGTGTTGCACTGCGTCGGTCTGCCGCTCGGCATCGCGGTGCTGATGGCCGTGCACTTCTGGCGCGTCCGCAAGGACGGCGGCATCAGCGGTCCGCTGTAGGCGTTCGTCGTTAGTGGTTCGTCGTTCGTCGTTCAGGAACGTAGAACAACAAACGTCGAACGTCGGTCGACGTGGAGGCGTATGGGCTTCATAAAGAGTGCAATCAATGCCGTCGCGGACCCCCGGCTGTTCTTCATGCTGGCGGTCGCGCTGCTCGCGATCATGGTCTGGCAGCGGGAGAAGGTCGCGTCGAACGCCGTCGGCTATGGCGCACTCGGCCTCACCGGCCTGTTCTTCATCTTCGGCACGTTCGACCCCAACTTCCGGCTGATCGTCACCAAGCCGGACAACGTGCCGATCGTCGGCCTGATCTTCCTGCTCGTCTTCTTCGTCTGGTATTCGATCCGCGAAGGCGTGCTGAACGACCGTCGGATCGCCGCCGGGCAGGGTCCGATCGAAAAAGCCGAATCGGATCGCGTGTGGGTGTGGCCCGACCTGGTCTACACCGAGCTGATCTCGCTGATCCTGTTCACGGTCATCCTGATCGTCTGGTCGATCTTCCTCAAGGCGCCGCTCGAGCAGCCGGCGAATCCGGCGAACACGCCGAACCCGTCCAAGGCGCCGTGGTATTTCCTCGGCCTGCAGGAAATGCTGGTCTACTTCGATCCGTGGCTGGCCGGCGTCGTGCTTCCCGGCCTGATCATCGTCGGGCTGATCGCGATCCCGTACATCGACAAGAACCCCAAGGGCAACGGCTACTTCACCTTCAGCGAGCGCAAGGCCGAGATCACGATCTTCCTGTTCGGCTTCGTGGTGCTGTGGTGCTCGCTGATCGTGCTCGGGCACGTTCCTGCGCGGTCCGAACTGGAACTTCTTCGGACCGTTCGAGTTCTGGGACATCCACAAGCTGGCGGCGCTGACCAACGTGAACCTGTCGGAGTACATCTGGGTGCGCGGCCTGCACATGGGGCTGCCGACCAACTGGTTCGTGCGCGAGATCTTCGGCATCCTGCTCGTGCTGTTCTACGTCTTCGCGCTGCCGCCGCTGCTGGCGAAGCTGTGGCTGAAGACCTATTACGAGAAGCTGGGCGGCCCGCGTTACTACACCGGCGTCGTGCTGTTCCTGATGATGATGTCGCTGCCGCTCAAGATGCTGGCGCGCTGGCTCTTCAACCTGAAATACATCGTGGCTATTCCTGAGATCTTCTTCAACATCTAAACCCCATGGCTGAAAAGAAGAGTGTCGGGCACGCCTACAACGTCGACTTCCTGAACGTCGTCTTCGCGGCGTCCAGTTTGTTCCTGTTCCTGTCGGTCATCTGGATGGTCTGGGATGACTTCGACCGCGAATGGAAGAACACGCAGCGGCGCTTCGCGGCCCTCGAGTACCAGGTCACCCAGGCGACCCTGGCAGCAGGCCGGACGCGCGGTCGACAAGAACAAGCTGGCGCAACTGACCGCGTCGGAAGCCGCCGCGCGGAAGAACGTCAGCGCCAACCAGCAGAAGGTCGACGAGCTCCAGGCCAAGTTGAAGGACGCGGACAACGCGCTGTTCCGCGCCACGACGGCGTACCAGACGATGAAGGCGACCTACGATCAGGATCGCTACGACTTCGAGGCGTCACGAGCCAACGGACTGTCGAGCGCCGCAAAGAAAGGCGAGGTCGCCGCCGACGAAGCCAAGCAGCTGTCCGTGCTGGATCTGGCCCGCGAAAAGGCCGAGGCTGACAAGGCCGACGTCCAGAAGCAGCTCGGGCAGTACACTGGTCAGGTCGCGACGGTCCAGAAATCGATCGACGAGATCACGGCGGAGCAGACGCGCCTGAAAAAGCGGCTCGACGTGATTGCGCCGAGCGCGGTCAAGGACTACTTCCGCAACGCACCGCTCCTCGACTTCCTCGCGCCGACGCTCAAGATCCAGCAGATCATCCTGCCCAACGTCGTCGACGACGTGAACTTCATCCACGTGCCGAAGATGGATCGCTGCCAGACCTGCCACCTGGCGATCGACAAGAAGGGCTACGAGAAGTATCCGCAGCCGTTCACGACGCATCCCGGACCTGGCGACCTATCTCGGCGGCAGCTCGTCGCATCCGATCGACAAGACCGGCTGCACCGTCTGCCACGAAGGCATGGGCCAGTCGGTCAGCTTCCGCGACGCGGCCCACATGCCGTCGAACGAGAAGCAGAAGGAAGAGTGGGAGAAGAAATACGGCTGGGAGCAGCCGCACCTGTGGGACTACCCGATGCTGCCGATCGACGATGACGGAAGCGTCGTGCGCGAAGTGCCACAAGCAGCAGGTCTACATTCCCAAGGCCGACAAGCTGAACATCGCCTACGCGACCTACGAACGCGCCGGCTGCTATCGCCTGCCACAAGACCAAGGGCTTCGAGGACGTGAAGAAGCCCGGGCCGATCCTCACGAAGATCGACTCGAAGCTGACGCAGGACTGGGTCAAGAACTGGATCCGCAATCCGAAGGCGGTCAAGCCGACCACCTGGATGCCGCGCTTCTTCTACAACTCGAACAACAGCGGACCGGACGATGCGCCGCGCAACGAGGCGGAGATCAACGCGATCGCCGCCTACCTGTTTGCGAATGCGGAGAAACACGACGTTCGCGGTCACGAATCCCGGCCACGGCGACGCGAAGAACGGCGAGCAGATCGTCAAGGCGATCGGCTGTCAGGGCTGTCACGTCGTCGGCGAAGGGCGCGCGATCTGAAGTCGGCCCGCGCCGGACCTTCGGCCAGCCGCTCGAGAACATCGGCAACAAGACGACCTACGAGTGGATCTACAACTGGGTGCGGGATCCGAAGCACTACAGCCCGGCGACCTACATGCCGAACCTGCGCCTCACCGACGCGCAGGTTGCCGACGTCGCGACCTACCTGATCGACGCTGAAGGGCGCCGCGGGCGACGCGGCGAAGGCGACGCCTGACGCGAGGCGTCACCGACGCGGTGCTGCTCGACTACATGAAGAACGTCATGCCCTTCGAGGACGCGAAGGCGCAGATGGCGAAGATGTCGCCCGAGCAGAAGCAGCTCGATCTCGGTCAGCGCGCGATCAGCCGCTACGGCTGCTTCAGCTGCCACGACATCAAGGGCTTCGAGAAGGCGCAGTCGATCGGCACCGACCTCTCGGAAGAGGGCAGCAAGCTGGTGACGCGGCTCGACTTCGCGTTCATCACCGACATCCCGCACTCGTCGAAGCTGGCGTGGTTCAACCGCAAGCTGCACGACCCGCGCGTCTTCGACAAGGGACGCGTGCTGCAGCCGCTCGAAAAGCTGCGCATGCCGAACTTCGATCTGACCGACGTTGAAGTCGATCGGCTGCTGACCGCGATCATGAGCTTCCAGCGCGAGATTCAGCCGCCCGCGGCGATGCCGGTTCGCTCCGCGCGTAACGACAATCTCGGCGTCGGCCGGACGCTCGTGCACCGCCGCAACTGCGTCGGCTGCCACATCATCGAAGGCGACGGCGGCGACTTCCTGAAGCTGGTCGCCGACCCGTCGCTCGGGCCGCCGATGCTGACGCCGGAAGGCGCGCGCGTGCAGCCGGACTGGCTCTATGCGTTCGTGCGCGGGCCGATCACGATCCGGCCGTGGCTCGAGCGTCCGCATGCCGACCTTCGGACTGAACGACGAGAACGTCAACCACGTGATCAGCTACTTCGGATCGATCTCGAACTCCATCGGTCCGTTCCAGACACACGAGATGGTCAAGACCGCGAACGGCGACAGCGGCAAGCAGTTGTTCGAGCTGCTCAAGTGCCAGCAGTGCCATGTGCTTGGCGCGATCCCGAAGGACCAGCCGACGTCGAACCTCGCGCCCGATCTGCGGATGGCACCGGAACGGCTGCAGCCGGAGTGGATCCTTCAGTGGCTGAAGAAGCCGTCCGACATCCTGCCCGGCACGCGCATGCCGGCGTTCTGGCCGGACTATCCGAAGTCGTTCTATCCGCAACTCGGCGGCGACGCCGAGACGCAGATCAGGGCGATTCGCGACCACCTGTTGACGTTCAAGGGCGGTCCAAGCCCGAAGGCGCCCGCAGCGAAGTCGGCGAACAACAACTGACGCGACGCGGCCGTGGCTGAGGGCCGATGGCTGATGGTCATGGTTGATGGAATTCGCATCTGCCTAGCCGTCAGCCCTGAGCCTTCCGCCATTTCGGCACTCTCCAGGAGCCATCCTCTATAATCAGGAAGTGCTCCGGCCCTACCGCGGTCAGCTGCCGCGGCGTTCATCCTTCCGCCTTCATCGACGACAGCGCCCAGGTCATCGGCGACGTGGAGATCGGCGAAGAGAGCAGCGTCTGGATGTGCGCGGTGCTTCGCGGCGACGTGCAGCGCATCCGGGTCGGCCGCCGCACGCAACATCCAGGACGGATCGATCGTTCACGTCATGAGCGGCACGCACCCGACGACGATCGGCGACAACGTGACCATCGGCCACGGCGCCATCGTCCACGGCTGCACCATCGAGGACCAGTGCCTGATCGGCATGGGCGCGATCCTGTTGAACGGCGTCGCACATCGGCGCCGGATCGATCGTCGCGGCCGGGACGCTGCTGGTCGAGGGACAGAAGGTGCCGGCGAAATCGCTGGTGATGGGCAGTCCGGGAAAAGTGAAGCGTCTGCTCACGCAGAGCGAAATCGCCGGGATCCACGACTACGCCGACCGCTACGCGACCTATCGACTCGACTACATGTAATGGCCGATCAGCAGTCAACCAAGCCCGCGCGCGGCACGCGCGATTTTCTTCCCGAAGACATTCGTCGTCGCGACTACGTGATTGGCATCGTGCGGGACGTGTATCAGCGCTACGGGTTCGAGCCGCTCGAGACGCCGGCGTTCGAGAACATCGAGACGCTGATGGGCAAGTACGGCGAAGAGGGCAATCAGCTCATTTTCAAGATCCTGAAGCGCGGCGAGCACGAAGCGAAGACCGGCGAGGCCGACCTCGCGCTGCGCTACGACCTCACCGTGCCGCTGGCGCGAGTCGTGGCGGAGTATCAAGGCCGGCTGCCGACGCTGTTCAAGCGCTACCAGATTCAGCCGGTGTGGCGCGCCGATCGCCCGGCGCGCGGGCGCTTCCGCGAGTTCTATCAGTGCGACATCGACGCGATCGGGTCGACATCGCCGGTCGTCGAGGTCGACATCCTCGGCGCGGTCAGCGAGATTCTCGTCGCGCTCGGGTTCACCGACTTCGTGATCCGGCTCAATCATCGTCGCGTCCTGACCGCGCTGCTCGACCAGGCCGGCGTTTCGGATGCGCTCGCACGGCGACGCGTTGATTGCTCTGGACAAGCTCGACAAGATCGGCCGCGACGGCGTCGCCAGGGAGCTTGCTGAGCGCGGCATCAGCGCCGAAGCCGGACAGAGCGCACTGTCCTTTTTCGTCGAGGGGTCCCCAGCGTCAGGCGGCCCGGAGGCGGCGTTGGCCCGGCTGGACGGCATCCTGCCGGGCAACGAGGCCCTGGCGAATCTGACGACAATCGTTCGCCTGGCTCAGTCAACCGCCGCGGCAGGACGCATCCGCGTGGATCCGAGCCTCGCGCGCGGCCTGTCATACTACACGGGCGCTATCATGGAGATTGCGGTCGAGGGCATCGGCAGCCTCGGCGGCGGCGGGCGCTACGACAACCTGGTCGGCATGTTCCTCGGTCGCGACGTGCCGGCCTGCGGCTTCTCGCTCGGGCTCGAGCGCATCATCGTCGTCATGACGGAACGCCAGATGTTCCCGGCGACGATGGCGCAGGGCGCCGTTGACGTCGTCGTCACGTTTCTGGACGACGAGTCGCGCGGAGAAGCGATGACGATGGCGGCGGAGTTACGGCGGCAGCAGTTGCGGGTGGACGTGTTCCCGGACGCCAGCCGCAAGTTCGAGAAGCCGCTGAAATACGCCTCGGCGCGCGGCGCACAGGCGCTGGTGATTTTTGGAGAGAACGAGCGCGCACGCGGCGAGACGAGCATCCGCAACCTGACGACGAGGGAACAGCAGTCGGTGCCGCGCAGCGAAGCAGCCGAGCGTGTCCGCCAACTCGTGAACGACGAACGCAGAACGCAGAACGACGAACGTAGAACGTAGAACCTCTTTTCACCGAGAACCTTCTTCCGAATGTCTGAACCGTTAGGCGACCTCACTCGAACGCATACCTGTGGCGCGCTCCGTTCCACCGACGTCGGCGCCGACGTCGTGCTGCTTGGCTGGGTGCACCGCATCCGCGACCTCGGCGGCGTCACGTTTCTCGATATTCGCGACCGCGCCGGCGTCTCGCAGGTGGTGGTCCGCGAAAACGACGCGCTGATGGCCGTCGCCAAGCGACTCCGCTCGGAGTTTGTCGTCGGCATCACCGGCCACGTGCAGCGTCGCGCTGACGAGACGGTGAATGCGAAGCTGGCGACCGGCGAAGTGGAAGTGCTGGCCCGCGAGATTCGTCTGCTCAACGAATCGAAGACGCCGCCGTTTCAGATCGCCGAGGACGGCCCGGTGTCGGAGGACGTCCGGCTGCGCTACCGCTACCTCGACCTGCGCCGTCCGCGCCTGCAGGCGAACATCGGCCTGCGGCACCGGGTCTCGATGGCGATCCGGAAGTACTTCGACGCCAACGGATTCTGGGAGATCGAGACGCCGATTCTGGCCAAGTCCACGCCCGAAGGGCGCGCGCGACTTCCTGGTGCCGAGCCGCGTCCACGCCGGCGAGTTCTACGCGCTGCCGCAGTCGCCGCAGATCTTCAAGCAGATCCTGATGATCGGCGGCGCCGACCGCTACTTCCAGATCGTCCGCTGCTTCCGCGACGAGGACCAGCGCGCCGATCGTCAGCTCGAGTTCACGCAGGTGGACGTCGAGATGTCGTTCGCGCGACCCGAGACGATCTACGGGCTGATCGAGCCGCTGATGCGGGAGATCTTCAAGGAGATCGGCCGCGACGTCACGTTCCCCTTCCGGCGTATGGCTTACGCCGAGGCGATTGCGAAGTACGGTTCGGACAAGCCGGATCTGCGCTGCGGCATGGAAATTCACGATCTGTCCGATGTCTTCCGCGACTCGGAATTCCGCGTCTTCAAGCAGATCATCGCCGACGGCGGCGTCGTGCGCGGCTTCGCGGTGAAGGGCGGCAACAAGTACTCGCGCAGCCAGCTCGACGTCATCGTCGATCAGGCCAAGGCGATGGGATTCACCGGCCTGATCTGGGTCCGTCCCGGCGAGCCGGCGCTGAGTTCGGTGAAGGCGCTCAGCGATGCGACGTTGCGACCGGCGCTCGAGCGCGTCAGCGCTGGGGCCGACGACCTGCTGCTGATGGCGGCGGGACCCGCGGACAATACGTCGAAGCTGCTGGGCGAACTGCGCCTGGCGATCGCGAAGAAGGAGAACCTGCTGAACCCCGAGGTGTTCGAATTCCTCTGGGTCACCGACTTCCCGCTGCTCGAGTACAACGAGGAAGACGGCCGCTGGTACTCGATGCATCATCCGTTCACCTCGCCGCACGACGAGGACATGGACAAGCTCGAAAGCCAGCCGGGAGAGGTGCGCGCCAAGGCCTACGATCTGGTGCTGAACGGATCGGAAGTCGGCGGCGGCAGCATTCGAATACACGACGCGGCGTTCCAGGCGCGTATCTTCCAGCGCCTCGGCATCACCGACGAGGAGGCGAAGCTGCGATTCGGCTTCTTCCTCGAAGCGCTCGAGTACGGCACCCCGCCGCACGGCGGGATCGCTCTCGGCCTCGATCGTATCGTCGCCACGCTGAGCGGTGAGACCTCGATTCGCGAAGTGATCGCGTTCCCGAAGACGGCGAGCGCGGTGGACCTGATGGCGAGCGCGCCGTCGACGGTCGACGAGAAGCAACTGCGGGAACTGCACATCCGGATCCGGTAAAGCGAGGCAGATGAAACGCATCACCGTGCCCGAAGAGGGCGTCGAGACGTTGTTCGGCTCCTACGACGAGAACCTCAAGCACCTCGAAGCGTTGTTCAACGTCAAGATCCGCACCCAGGGACACGATCTGCTCGTCGAAGGCAATGGCCCCGGCGTCGAACAGGCCGAGCGGGTCGTGGCGCAGCTGTCGTCGCTGCTCCGCGACGGTCTCAAGCTCACCCAGGCCGACATCAAGACCGGCGTCCGACATGGTGTCGCAGGATCCGGCCGTCGACCTGCGCGATCATTTCCTGAAGGGCAGCCTGACCGCGGCGGGCAAGCGCCGGGTCGCGCCGAAGACCGTCAACCAGCGCAAGTATCTCGACGCCATCGAAAAAAACGACATCGTCTTCGGCATCGGCCCGGCCGGCACCGGCAAGACCTACCTGGCGATGGCGCAGGCGGTGGCGTTTCTGGTCGCGAAGAAGGTCAGCCGCATCATCCTGGCGCGGCCGGCGGTCGAAGCGGGCGAGAAGCTCGGATTCCTGCCGGGCGACCTGCAGGAGAAGGTGAATCCCTACCTGCGTCCGCTCTACGACGCGCTCTACGACATGCTCGACACCGAGCGGGTCATGCGCTACATCGAGCGCGGCACGATCGAGATCGCGCCGATTGCGTTCATGCGCGGTCGCACCCTCAACGACGCTTTCGTGATCCTCGACGAGGCGCAGAACACGACCACCGAGCAGATGAAGATGTTCCTGACCCGTCTCGGCTTCGGCGCCAAGGCGGTGATCACCGGCGACATCACGCAGATCGACCTCCCGCCCGGTCGGACCTCCGGCCTGGTCGAGGCCATGAAGGTCGTCAACAGCATCGACGGCATCGACTTCGTGTACTTCGACGATCGTGACGTCGTCCGCCACAAGCTGGTGCAGCAGATCGTGAAGGCTTACGAACAGTTCTCCGGCGGCAGCAGCCGGCCCGCGCTGGCTGTCGCTGGACGAGACGAGCCGGTCGAGCCGCGCAGCCATGGCTGAGGCTGGCCGGCTGCGCGTCCTGGTGTCCGACGAGCAGGGTCGGACCGTGGCGGTTCGCGGTCTGGCCGCGTGGCTGGCACGCGTGGCGCCCAGGAACGCCCGCGGCATGGTGTCGGTCGCTCTCGTCAGCGACGCGCGTGTCCGCGCGCTGAATCGCGAGTATCGGAGCAAAGACTACCCGACGGACGTGCTGAGCTTCCCGGCGGTCGAGGCCCCGCGAGGGCGCGCGCGCAAGTCGCTGGCTTCGCCCCCAGCCCCCACCCCCTTCCTGGGAGATATCGTCATCGCTCGCGGCGTGGCGAAGCGGCAATCTCGCGCCGTCGGTCACGGGGAAGCTACCGAACTGCGGATTCTCGCGTTGCACGGACTCCTGCATCTGCTCGGCTACGACCACGAGCGCGACGCCGGGACGATGCTGCGAGTGGAGCGGCGGTTGCGGCTGAAAGGCGGCCTGCGCGAGAGCCTGATCGAACGCGCCCACCGCGGCCGGCCGGGCCGGTCCGCGTCATGATTCCGCTGCTGGTCTTCCTGCTCGCGATCGCCGCGGTGTACCTCGGCGCGATCGAAGCGGCGTTCGGCGCGCTGATGCGGCTGTCGCTGCGGCTCCTCGCCGAGCGCAGCGATCGTTCCGGCACGCTCGGCCCATACCTCGACGATCCGCCGCTGCTGTTCATTCCGACGCGGCTGCTGCTCGGCCTGGTCACCGGCGGGGTGACCGCACTGCTGGCGAACCTCATCGGCGTCGATCGTCCGCACACGCTGACGCTGGTCGTCCTGTCGGTGGCCGGCTTCGTGATCGTGTGCGAGTTGCTGCTGCCGCTGGCGATCGTCTCGCGCGATCCCGAGCGCGTCCTCGACGTCCTGCTGCCGACATTCGCGCCAATCGCGCGCGCGCTCGGTCCCGTCACGCGCTGGATCGCACGGATCGTCGGCGCCAATCGACGCAGCGCCGTGGCGTCGCCGCCAGAGGAAACGCAAGTGGCCAACGAAATCACCGACGCGTTCGTCGACGTCGCCCAGCAGGAAGGCATCATCGACGGCGAGGACCGCCGCCTGCTGCAGAGCATCGTCGACTTCGGCGACACGCTCGTTCGCGAAGTGATGACGCCGCGTCCCGACATCGTCGCGGTTCGCGACGGCGCCAGCGTCGGCGATGTCCGCAGCCTGTTTCGCGAGCAGGAATACTCGCGGTTTCCGGTCTACAAGGACAGCCTCGACCACATCACCGGTTTCGTCTTCGTGAAGGATCTCGTCACCCTCAACACGGTGGACGATGGGCTGCCGATTGCGGGGCTGCTGCGGACCGCAGTGGTGGTCCCGGAGACCAAGCGCGTCCCTGAGCTGTTGAAGCAGTTTCAGCGGCAGCAGACGCAGTGCGCGATCGTCGTGGACGAATACGGCGGCACCGCCGGCCTCGTGACGATCGAGGATCTGCTCGAGGAGATCGTCGGCGAGATTCGCGACGAGTACGACGTCGAGTCCGAGTCGGTTGTCGACGAAGGCGGCGGCCGCTTCGTGTTCAGCGGCAAGGTGGACGTCGACGAAATCGTCAGGCGTCTCGGCGTCGACATCGAGCGGGAGGGTTTCGAAACCGTCGGCGGCTACCTGCTCGTCGCACCTCGGGCGCGTCCCGACCGTCGGCGAGACGTTCGACCTGGACGGCCTGGCGGTGGACGTGCTCGACGCCGAACGCCGCCGCATCAACAAGGTGCGGATCAGTCGGAAGGCCGTCAACGCCGAGGACACGATGGACACCGAGGAAAGGATCAAAACGACATGATGCGTTGTGTCCTCGACGTTCTCTGTGTTGATCCGGCCGTGCTGGCATGAAGTACGGTTTCGTCTCGCTCATCGGCCGTCCGAACGCCGGCAAATCGACGCTGTTGAACCGCCTGGTCGGCTCGAAGCTCGCGATCGTCTTCGACAAGCCGCAGACGACCAGAAACCGGATTCTCGGCGTGCGGAACTATCCAGACGGGCAGGTCGTGTTCATCGACACACCGGGCATCCATCGACCGCTGCATCGGATGAACGTGCGGATGGTCGAGACAGCCTTCGACACGATTCAGGAAGTGGACGTGCTCGGGCTGGTCGTGGACGTGATGGAACCGCCGGGCAAGGGCGATCGCTTCGTGCTCGATCGCATCAAGGACGCCAAGGTCCCGATCGTTGCTGATCCTGAACAAGATCGATCTCATCAAGAAGACCAGCCTGCTGCCGATCATGCAGCAGTACGGCGAGCTCGGCAGCTTCGCCGAGATCATCCCGGTGTCGGCCGGCACCGGCGACAACGTCGATCGCCTGGAACGCCTGTTGATCGATCGACTGCCCGAGGGCGAACCGCAGTATCCGGCGGATTACCTGACCGATCAGCCCGAGCGATTCTTCGCCGCCGAGATCGTGCGCGAGAAAGCTGCTGCAGTTCACGCACGCCGAGCTGCCGTTCTCGAGCGCCGTCATCATCGACCGCTTCGAGGAGCCGGACCGTCCGGGCGGCCTCCTGAAGCTGTACTGCACCATCGTCGTCGAGCGCGAGTCGCAGAAGCCGATCATCCTCGGGCGCGGCGGCGAGATGATCAAGCGCATCGGCGTGGCGGCGCGCGAGGACCTGGAAAAATTCTTCGATACGAAGGTGTTTCTCGACCTTCACGTGCGCGTCAAGTCGGAATGGCGCGAGGACGAGGGTCTGCTCGACGACATCGGCTTGAAGTAGAATTGATACCCGCCTTCGGATGTCGCTTCACACCACCGACGCCCTGATTCTGCGGACTTACAAGCTCGGTGAGTCGGATCGTATCGTCGTGTTCCTGACGCGCGATCGCGGCAAGAAGCGCGGTGTCGCGAAGAACGCGCGGCAGAGCCGGCGGCGATTCGGCGGCGGCGCTCGAGCCGATGACGTACGGGCGGGTCGGCTACGTCGAGCGGGAGCGGCGCGACCTGGTGCGGCTCGAGTACGTCGAGCAACTCAGGTCGCCGTTGTCGGCGGTCGACGGTGACGCGCTGGGCTACGTCAGCTACTTCGCCGAGCTGATTGACGAGTGGGCGCAGGAAGCCGACCCGAACGAGACGCTGTTCCGGCTCGGCGTCTCGATGGTGGATGCGATCGGCGGCCGGCGTGCCGATCGAGCCGCTGGCGCGGTATTTCGAGTACTGGCTGCTGCGGCTGCAGGGCGTCTACGCCCTCGATCAGCGGCTGTCGGACGAGGCGCGGGCGATTTCTCGGTGTGGCGCGAGGGCTGAGTCCGTTCGGCCTGGGCGACGTCGCGATCTCGAGGCGTGCGCTGCTGGAGCTCGAAGCGTCGCACCGCGCGCTGATCGCGATGCACCTGGAAAAAGATTTGAAGTCGGTGCGGGTATTGCGGGAGATGCGGAGATAGGCGGCCCTGACAGGGCCGCCGAAACGAATGACCTTTCAAAGCCTGATCCTGAAGCTGTCCGAGTTCTGGGCGTCACGCGGCTGCGCGCTGCAGCAGCCGCTCGACGTCGAGGTCGGCGCCGGCACCATGCACCCGGAGACGTTTCTGCGCGTGCTCGGACCGGCGCACTGGAGCGTCGCCTACGTGCAGCCGTCCCGGCGTCCGGCCGACGGCCGCTTCGGCGAAAATCCGAACCGGCTGTTCAAGCACCATCAGTTTCAGGTCATTCTCAAGCCGGCGCCGGACGACGTGCAGCAGATGTATCTGGACAGCCTGGAAGCATGCGGCATCAACCCGCGTCAGCACGACATCCGCTTCGAGGAAGACAACTGGGAGTCGCCGACGCTCGGCGCCTGGGGCATCGGCTGGCAGGTGCATGTTCGACGGCATGGAGATCTCGCAGTTCACCTACTTTCAGCAGGCGGGCGGCATCGAACTCGCGCCGATTTCCGCCGAGCTGACCTACGGCCTCGAGCGGATCGCGATGGTGCTCCAGCGCGTCGACAGCGTCTACGATCTCGAGTGGGCATCCGGCGTGAAGTACGCCGACGTGCGGCTGCGCGAGGAGATCGAGCAGTCGAAGTACGTCTTCGGACAGGTCGAGATCCCCGGCGTCGAGTTCGGCGCGTTTCATCGCGACCTGTTCGAGCAAGTACTACCAGCTCGCGGGCGCGCTGCTGAAGGCGGGACTGATCTGGCCGGCGCTCGAACACTGCCTGAAGTGCTCGCATCTCTTCAACATTCTCGACTCCAGCAACAGCATCGGCGTGACCGAGCGGACGGCGTTCATCCTGCGCATCCGGCAGCTCGCGATCGGCGTGGCCAAGGCGTACGTCGACGGCGGATCTCGTGGCCATGAAGCCGGCGATGCGACCGCGGTCCTGACCCGCGAAGGCGGACGGTAATGGACCGCGAACTGCTGCTCGAAATCGGTTGCGAGGAGCTGCCGGCGAGCTGGCTGCCAGGCCTCACCAATCAGGTGGGAGAGATTCTGGCGGCGCAGCTGCGCGAGCATCGCCTCGCGCCGGAGTCGCCGGCCGAGACCTTCAGCACGCCGCGCCGCCTGACCGTCCGGATCGTCCGGATTCCCGAGCGTCAGAGCGATCTCGAGGAGCTCGTGAATGGACCGCCGGTCGCCGCCGCATTCAAGCCGGACGGCACGCCGACGCCGGCGTCGGCCGGGTTTGCCGCAAAGCAGGGCGTTGAGGTGAGTGCGCTGGAGCGCGTGCACACGCCGAAGGGCGAGTATCTGGCGTTTCGTAAACGCCAGCGCGGCAAGTCAACCGTGGACGTGCTGCCGGACGTGCTCGGCGGCACGCTGCGCGGTGTGTCCTTTCCGAAGGCGATGCACTGGGACGCCATGCTCGAGGATGGCCGCGGCGACCTGCTGTTCGGCCGGCCGATCCGCTGGCTGCTGTTTCTGTATGGCGGACGCGTCGTGCCGTTTTCGATTGGACGCACCGCCGCTGCGCAGACCTCGCAGGTGCAGGACGTGTCGACCGGCGCCGTGACCTACGGTCATCGCTTTCTGACCACGAGCGGGCGAGCGGGACGCGCCATCAAGGTCCGGTCGTTCGACGAGTATCGCGCCC
The DNA here is from genome assembly GCA_963711765.1 of uncultured Acidobacteriota bacterium. Taxonomy (GTDB): domain Bacteria; phylum Acidobacteriota; class Vicinamibacteria; order Vicinamibacterales; family CAVVIG01; genus CAVQFC01. The sequence goes on from CAVQFC010000004.1 coordinate 1,098,762, forward strand.
GTCTGCTCGAGAATTTCGTCATGCTCGAGCGCAGCGAGCGGCACAACAAGATCGCCCGCGAGCTCGACGCCAAGGCGCAGCGTCTGCAGGGCCGCGTCAGCCGCATGGTGCACGACTCCGATCTGCTGCACGAGGTCCCCGACCTGGTCGAGTATCCGTCGGTGATTGCCGGCACCTTCGCATCGGAGTTTCTCGAGCTGCCCGAGGAAGTGCTGACGACGACGCTGATTCACCATCAGCATTACTTTCCGGTCGAAGGCGACGACGGCAAGTTGAAGAACGCGTTTCTGGCGGTGATCAACACCGAGCCGGACAACGAGCGCACCATCGCCCGCAACGCCGAGCGCGTCGTCACCGCGCGGCTGCGCGACGCGCGGTTCTTCTGGGAAGCGGACCGCAAGGTCGCCGCTCGAGTCGCGGATCGATCGGCTCGGCACGCGTGCTGTTCCACAAGAAGCTCGGCACCTACAAGGAGAAGGCCGAGCGCATCGAGCGGCTCGCCGAATGGATTGCGCAGGAACGCGTTCGGCGCCGACGCGACCGACGGCGAAGCTGGCCGGGCAGGCCGCGCGGCTGGCGAAGGCCGATCTCGCCACCGACATGGTCCGCGAGTTCACGGAACTGCAGGGCACGATGGGCGGCGTCTACGCTCGCGCCGAAGGCTTGCCGGAAGAGGTGTGGAAGGCGATCTACTACCACTACCTGCCGATCGGCGTCGAAGCCGATGCGCCGCCGACGAAGGCGCAGCTCGGCAAGGCGGCCGTCACCTGGGCCGCGGTGTCGCTCGCGGACAAGCTCGACACGATCGTCGGCCTCTTTGCCGCAGGAGAAAAGCCGACCGGCTCGCGAGACCCCTACGCCCTTCGCCGGGCGGCTCAGGGCGTGATGAAGATCCTGATCGACAACGCCGCATTATTCAGAGCGGAGATGGCGGCGGGCATCGACCAGCTCGATCGATCAGGCGTTCGCCAACTACGGCGACCAGTTCAACGTCGCGGACGATAAATGGCAAACCGTCGCTCTTTGAGTTTCTTCGAGAGCGAGAGTTTCATATTTTCGAGCGTCGTGGATTCCGATCTGACGAGACAAGAGCCGTGGCCGCGTTTTGGAAGCATCCTTCTCGAGCACTGCGCAGGATCGAGGCGTTGTCGAAGGGCAGGCAACACAAGGATTTCGAGGCACTGGCAGTCCTCTTCAAGAGAGTCAAGAACATCACCAAGGGCTTCGACGGCAAGATGCGACCGGAACTCGAAGCGCTGCTGACGGAGCCGTCCGAACAGGCGCTCTTCAGGGAAATCGACAACCGTTTCGCCAAGGTGTCCAAAGCAATCGGCGACGATGATTATGCCGGCGCCGTCCGCGAGATGATTGGTTTTGCGGCGCCCGTCGACAAATTCTTCGCCGACGTACTCGTCATGGCGGATGATCCGAAGGTCAGGGAAGCCAGACTGACGCTGCTGACCATGCTGCGTCGCACGGTATTGAATATCGCCGACATCTCAGAACTCGTCGTGGAAGAGAAGCCGGCGTGAGGATCCGCCAATCTGGCAATCAATGACCCAATGACCAGATTACCCAATTACCAAATTTTCGAACCGACGGAGTAGAGATGTCCAAGAAGCCTGCAGCAAAGAGGCGCGCGGCCACGGCCAAATCCAAGTCCCGAGCCTCGAGTCCCAAGTCCCATCAGTACGTCTATTTCTTTGGCAACGGCAAAGCCGACGGCAACCGGAGCATGAAGGATCTGCTCGGCGGCAAGGGCTCCGGCCTCGCCGAGATGACCAACGCCGGCCTGCCGGTCCCGCCCGGCTTCACCATCTCGACCGACGTCTGCACCATCTACTACAAGGAAAAGCAGAAGATTCCCGCTGCCATCGACCGCGAGATCGACGAGCAGGTGAAGCGTCTCGAGAAGGCCGCCGGCGCGACGCTCGGCTCGACCGAGAATCCGCTACTCGTCTCGGTCCGCTCCGGCGCGAAGTTCTCGATGCCGGGGATGATGGACACAATCCTCAACCTGGGCTTGAACGACGATGCCGTCGAGGGACTGAAGCGCCGGACCAGCAACGGCCGCTTCGCGTTCGACAGCTACCGCCGCTTCATCCAGATGTTCGGCAACGTCGTGCTGGAAATTCCGAAGGACGCCTTCGAGCACGAGTTCGAGTCGGTCAAGAAGGCGACCGGTTCGAAGCTCGACACCGATCTCGACGAGAGCCGCCCTGCGCGATGTGGTCGCGCGCTATAAGGCGTTGGTGCAGAAGAAGAGCGGCAAGGCGTTTCCGCAGGATCCGCGCGTCCAGCTGACCATGGCGCGCGACGCCGTGTTCCGGTCGTGGATGAACGCGCGCGCGATCGAATACCGCCGCATCTACGACATCCCCGATCACATCGGCACCGCCGTCAACGTGCAGATGATGGTGTTCGGCAACACCGGCGATCGATCCGCGACCGGCGTCGGCTTCACGCGCAGCCCCGCGACCGGCGCGAAGGAGTTCTACGGCGAGTTCCTGATCAACGCGCAGGGCGAGGACGTCGTGTCCGGCGTCCGTACGCCGCAGCCGATCCGCGAGCTCGGAGCACGTCCTGCCGAAGGCCTACAAACAGCTGCGCGACATCACCACCCGCCTCGAGAAGCACTACAAGGACGTCCAGGACTTCGAGTTCACGATCCAGGACGAACGGCTGTTCATGCTGCAGACCCGCAGCGGCAAGCGCACCGGCTACGCGGCGGTGGTGATCGCCACCGATCTGGTTGCGGAGAAGCTGCTGACGCCGAAGGAAGCGATCCTGCTGGTCGATCCCGAAGCGCTGAACCAGCTGCTCGCGCCCGGCTTCGATCCGAACGAGTGGAAGAAGCTGCCGACGGCGACCACCGGATTGCCGGCGTCGCCAGGCGCGGCGAGCGGTCAGGTGGTGTTCTCGGCCGACCACGCCGTCGAGTGGGCGAACCAGGGTAAGCAGGTGATTCTGGTCCGCCGCGAGACGGTGCCTGACGACATCCACGGCATGTTCGTGGCGCAGGGCATCCTGACCGCCACCGGCGGCATGACGTCGCATGCCGCGGTCGTCGGCCGCCAGATGGGCAAGCCGTCGATCGTCGGCGCCGGCGAGCTCGCAGATCGACGAGAAGGGCAAGACGTTCCGCGTCAAGGATCACATGGTGAAGGAGGGCGACTACATCTCCTTCAACGGCCTGACCGGCGAGGTCAAGATCGCGCAGGTGGCCTCGAAGCCGAGCGAGATCCTGCAGGTGCTCGACGGCACGCTGCGCGCCGGCGAAGTCCGACATCTATCAGCGCTTCGAGAAGCTGCTCACCTGGTCGGACAAGTTCCGCCGACTCGGCATCCGCGCCAACGCCGACCTGCCCGACCAGGCCGAGCTCGCCTACAAGTTCGGCGCGCGCGGCATCGGTCTGTGCCGGACCGAGCACATGTTCTTCGGCGAAGGCCGGATTCCGATCGTCCAGAAGATGATTCTCGCGGACAACGAGGCCGACCGCCGGAAGGCGCTCAACGAACTGCTGCCGCTTCAGCGGGAGGATTTCTACGGCGTCTTCAAGGCGATGCACGGCTGCGCGGTCACGATTCGCACCATCGATCCGCCGCTGCACGAGTTCCTGCCCAAGCGCGAGGACCTGATGGTCGACGTCGCCCGGCTCGAAGCCACCCGGAAGAAGGGCAAGGAGCTCGACGACAAGAAGACCCTGCTCGCACGCGTCGAGCAGCTCCACGAGTTCAACCCGATGCTCGGTCATCGCGGCGTCCGCCTCGGCATCACCTACCCGGAGATTACCGAGATGCAGACTCGCGCCATCATCGAGGCCGCGTGCCGACTGAACAAGGAAGGCCTGAAGGTCGTGCCCGAGATCATGATCCCGCTGGTCGGTCACGTGAAGGAACTGCGCGATCAGAAAGCGGTCGTCGATCGCGTCGCTGCCGACGTGATGAAGGAGCAGGGCGTCAAGATCAAGTACCTGGTCGGCACGATGATCGAGGTGCCGCGTGGCGCGGTCACCGCCGATCAGATCGCCGCCGAAGCGCAGTTCTTCTCGTTCGGGACCAACGATCTGACCCAGCTCACCTACGGCTTTTCGCGGGATGACGTCGGCAAGTTCCTGCGCATCTACCAGGACAAGAAGATTCTCGACCGCGATCCGTTCGCGTCGATCGATACGGAAGGGGTCGGCAGCCTGGTACGGACGGGCGTCGAATTGGGCCGCAAGACCCGGGCGGACCTGAAGCTGGGCATCTGCGGTGAGCATGGCGGCGATCCGGCGTCGATTCACTTCTTCGACAAGGTCGGCCTGGATTACGTCAGCGCCTCGCCCTATCGGGTGCCGGTGGCACGGCTGGCGGCGGCGCAGGCCGCGCTCTCGGTCAAAGTCGGCGATTGAACACCATCTTCGTGTGCCGCGAAGGGCGGACCGAGCAGGTGACGCGGATCGATCGCGCCTGGCTCGCTCTGTCCGCCGGTGCGTTTCTCTGGGTGGATCTCGAGGCGCCGTCGATCCCGGAATCGCTCCTGCTCACCGACACCTTCGCGTTTCATCGCCTGGCCGTCGAGGACGCGATGGGGGCCGGCCAGATTCCGAAGGTCGAAGCCTACGACGGCTACCTGTTTGCCGTGATCGGGAGCCAGGAAGACGAAGTCGATTGCTTCGTCGGCCAGACCTTTCTGGTGACCGTTCACTGGCACGAATCGAAGGCCATCGCGGAGCTGGCGGACAACGCGCGGCACAACGCGCAGTGGATGTCAGAAGGGTCGGTCGGACTGTTCCATCGCGTTGCCGACGCGGTCATCGACGGCTTCCGGCCGCGGCTCGACGAACTGCGCGGCCGCGTCGATCGCGTGGAGACGGCGCTGTTCGACAAGCCGGCGCCGGCGCAGGTGCGAGACCTGCTGTCGATTCGAGGCGAGACGTTTTCGCTCGGTACCACCTGCCGGGCGCAGCGCGATGCGGTCGATCGGATGGCACGGCGCGAGTTCGTCGACATCAGCACCGAGATGGCCTGGCGTTTCCGTGATGTCGACGATCATCTGGTACGGATGGCCGACGAGGTGTCGGCGCTACAGGATCGCCTCGCCGGTCTGCTGACCGCCGCGTCAGGTCTGGCCGCCGCCGGCCGCCGCTGGCTCTGATCGCGGCACGGCATGGGCAAGATCAACCGCCTTCCCCTCGACCTCGCCAATCAGATCGCCGCCGGCGAAGTGGTCGAGCGTCCCGCATCGATCGTCAAGGAACTGGTCGAAAACGCGATCGACGCCGGCGCCCGGCGGCTGGCCATCCACGTCGAGATGGGCGGCAAGCAGCAGGTCCGCGTCGAGGACGACGGGGAAGGCATGGATCCTGAGGACGCCAGGCTGGCGCTCGAACGCCACGCCACCAGCAAGATCCGGCGATCCGACGATCTCGCGTCGATTGCGACGCTGGGATTCCGCGGCGAAGCGCTGCCGTCGATCGCGTCGGTGTCGCACTTCGTGCTGCGGACGCGCGCCAGGGCACAGCAGAGCGGCACCGAGATTCGCGTCAACGGCGGCACGGTGGCGTCGGTCACGGAGGTCGGCACCGCGGTGGGAACGATCGTCGAGGTCAACGACGTGTTCTACAACCTGCCTGCACGCCGCAAGTTCCTGAAGTCCGACGGCGCGGAATCAGCGCAGGTGTCGCGCGTCGTGACCCAACTCGCGCTCGCAAACCCCGAGATCGGGTTCACGCTGACCAGTGCCAATCGGACGGTGATGCAGGCGCCGCCGGCGGTGTCGCTTCGCGATCGCCTGTATCAGGTCTACGGCGAGCGCAGCGACCTGATGGAAGTGCGCAAGGAGGCCGGCGGCATCAGGCTGACGGGCTTCATCGCGGCGCTGGCGGAACAGGGGCCCACCCGCGGACCGCAAAACGTCTTCATCAATCGTCGCATCGTCAAGGACAAGACCATCGCGCACGCGATCATCGATTCCTACAGCCAGGCGACGATCAAGGAGCGCAGTCCCGAGGTGCACTTGTTCCTGGAGATGGCGCCGGACGCGCTCGACGTCAACGTCCACCCGACCAAGGCCGAGGTCCGCTTCCGGGATCAGTCGCTGGTGCACCAGGTCGTGCGGCGCGCGCTGATGGATGCGCTCGGCCACAGCGGTGCGCCGCAATTGCAGCTGCGGCCCGAGCATGTGGCGCCGGCGGCGCCGGTCAACGCGTCCCTGCCGGGTGTGTTGTCGGGCGGCGTCTACCCGAATCGCTGGATGCCAAACGAGCACCGGCCGATTCCGATGTCCGGCGGAGGAGAGTTCGCGGACGTGGTCCGGCTGAAGCCGGACACTACGACCGACCTCGCACCTTCGCACCTCGCACCTTCGCACCTCGCACCTCCGCAGCTGCCGCCTACGCACCACTCCACTCAAGCTCCGATCGAAATCAAGCCGATGATTCCGCTCGGGCAGTTCCGCGACACCTTCATCATCGCGGTGGACGATGAGGGGATTGCGATCATCGATCAGCACGTGGCGCACGAGCGCGTGCTGTTCGAGCGGGTGATGGAGCGGCTCACTGCCGGCGGCCTCGAGTCGCAGCGCCTGCTCATCCCCATGGTCATGGAGCTGTCCTCGTCGGCGCAGCAGGTGCTGGCGAACCGTCGGAGCGAGCTGCAGCAGCTTGGCTTCGAAATCGAACCGTTCGGAAGCGGGACGATCGCGGTCGCCGCAGTGCCGGCGTTGCTTGGCGCCGCAGACAGTTCGAAGACGCTGCTGGCGCTTGCGGAAGATCTGGAGGGGCTGGATCGCGGCGCGCAGGTCCAGGAGGCACTCCAACGGATCGCGGCGCTGACCGCCTGCCATGCAGCGGTGAAGGCCAATTATCCGCTCACCTACGAGAAGATGGCGCACATCCTCGACGAACTGCGGGCGACGTCGTATTCCACTATCTGCCCGCACGGCCGCCCGGTGATGCTGCGGCTGACCCGGCGCGAGGTCGAGAAGAACTTCGACCGCATATGAAGCTGACGCTGTACTACATCGGCCGCCTGGCGATGCTGCTCGGGATGTTCGAACTGCTGGTGGACGTGCTGACCGCCGGTCCGATGGGTCCCGACCCGAAGCTGTTCGGCATCGGCATCGCGATTTTCGTGGCCGGGTGGGGCCTGACCCGCTTCACGCGCTAGAGGGCGACAACGTTTAACGCAGAGCACGCGGAGCTCGCAGAGGGTTCATAGGAGAAAAGAACAACCTCGGCGGTCTCAGCGGTCTCTGCGTTGATTGTGGCTGGTTTCGTCAGCCGGTACGCGTTACGAGAAACTGGCCAGACCTTCCGCCTCGGTGTCATGGCACTCGAATACCGTCAGCAGCTTGGTGATCGAGAGCAAATCCTGGATGCGCTTGGTGACGGCCACCAGCTTCAGCGCGCCACCATTCTTGGTCACGGTCGTGTAGCACGAGACGATTTCGCCGAGCCCGGCGCTGTCGACGTACGACACCTCGCCGAGGTTCAGCAATACTTTCTTCCTCCCCTGGTGAATGAGGCTGCGCATCTTGTCCCGCAGCGCCACGTCACCGCCGTCGCCCAGTGTAATTTTGCCTGACACGTCCACGATTACCACGTCACCAACCGTTCGCTCTGAGATCTCCATTCGGCCTCCGCGCGGAAAGTATAATCCGGCATGGCTAGACACCGGCCAACTGCTTTTGTCTGGGCTTGTCTGCTGACGGCCGCCGCCGGCTGCGGACGCGGCCCCGAGCCGGCGCCGGCGCCGGCGGCCGTCCCGGAGCCGGCGGATACGCGCGTCCTCGCCCTCGCCAACGCGTATCTGGACGGCTACCTCCAGCGCAACCCCGATCAGATCACGCTCTACGGCATCCCTGGACGCCCGCAGGACAAGCTGCCGGACAATTCGCTCGAGGCGCTGCACGCCTGGCAGGCCAAAGAGGACGGCTGGCTGGCTCAGGCGCGCGCGATCGACCCGGCCGCGATCACGGCCGAACCGCTCCGCGCAACCTACGCGATCGTCAGAGAGCAGCTCGAAAGCTCCATCGACGTCCGGGTCTGCCGGAACGAGCTCTGGATGGTGAGCCAGTTCGTCAACGGCTGGCAGGTGCAGGACGGCTACACGATTACGATTCAGCCCGTCGGCACCGATGCGGCGCGCCGGGAGGCGCTTGCTCGCTGGAGCCTGCTGCCTCGTTACATCGACACGGAAATCTCCAACCTTCGCGAAGGGCTCAAGGCCGGGTATTCGGCGCCGAAGGGCAACGTCCGGCTGGTCATCGATCAGATGGACACGCTGATCAAGACACCGCTGGCCGACTCGCCGTTCGATTCGCCGTCGGTTCGTGACAAGACGCCGGAGTTCCAGCAGCACTTCGATCTGCTCGTCCGCGAGCAGATCCTGCCGGCCTTCGTCCGCTATCGCGATTTCCTGATCAAGGAATACCTGCCGGCCGCGCGGGACGCGATCGCCGTCTCCGCCAACCCGAACGGCGCAGCGTGTTACGACGCGTCGGTTCGCTATCACAGCTCGCTGCCGGTACCGGCCCGAGAGGTCCACGCGACAGGACTGGCGCTGGTCGATCAGCTCGACGCCGAGATGAAGGTGATCGGGGAGCGGTCGTTCCAGACCAGCAGCGTCCCGAAGCTGCTGCTGCGCGCGCGGACCGACCGCAAGTATCTGTTCAAGAGCCGCGAGGACCTGATTGGCTACTCGCAGGCTGCCCTCGCGCGCGCGAAAAGCAAGATGCGCGACTGGTTCGGCCTGCTTCCGAAGGCCGATGTGGTCATCGAGCCGTATCCGAAATTCAGGGAGAAGAACGGTCCCAACGAATACAACCCGCCGGCCGAGGACGGCAGCCGTCCTGCCGTGTTCTTCATCAACGCGTATCAGGCCGAAAAACACAGCCGAGTCGAATCGGAATCGACGGCATTTCACGAAACGATCCCGGGTCACCACCTGCAGGGCGCGATCGCGCTCGAGCGGAAAGAGATTCACCCGATAGGGCGTTACCTGGGCAACTCCGGGTACACCGAGGGCTGGGCGCTCTACACCGAACGCCTCGCGGACGAGATGCACCTGTTCTCGGGCGACCTCGATCGCCTCGGCATGCTCTCCAGCCAGGCGCTCCGCGCGGTGCGTCTGGTCGTGGATTCCGGCATCCACACGCTCGGCTGGACCCGTCAGCAATCGATCGACTACATGCTCGCTCACACTGCCGAGGACAAAGACGATGTCGCGTCGGAAGTGGATCGCTACATCATCTATCCCGGTCAGGCGACCGCCTACATGCTCGGCAAGATCGAGATCAGCAAGGCGCGGGAGGAGGCGCAGCGGATGATGGGGCAGAGATTCGACATCAAGAGCTTCCACGATCGTGTGCTCGAGGACGGTGCCGTGCCCGTCAGCTTCCTGCACGCGAAGATCCGCACATGGGCGGCACGTTGACGCGCCGGCTGGCCGGGGCCGCACTGATCGCGGCGTCACTCGCCGTGTGCCCGATCGCCATCGACGCGTCACGCCAGTCGACGGCAGCTCGGCCGGGCCCGGTCTTCGAGGTCAGCGAGAAGTCGATCGCCGAACTGCAGTCGGCGCTCAGTTCCGGAGCGGTGACATCGCGGGATCTCGTCCTCGCCTACATGACCCGCATCCGCGATTACGACCTCGGCGGGCCGCAACTCAATTCGATGATCGCGATGAACCAGAAGGCGCTCGAGGTGGCCGACGCGCTCGATCGCGAACGCGCGGCGCGCGGACCCCGCGGACCGCTGCACGGCATTCCGATCGTTGTCAAAGACAACTTCGAGACGGTGGACATGCCGACCACCGCCGGTACACTCGCGCTCACCGGCTTCATGAGCGGCCGCGATGCCTTCCAGGTGAAGCGTCTGCGCGATGCCGGCGCCATCATCATCGGGAAAACCAACCTGCACGAGCTCGCCTCCGGCATCACGACGATCAGCTCCGCCGGAGGACAGACGCGCAATCCGTATGTGCCGTCCCGTAACCCGGGCGGATCGAGCGGTGGCACCGGCGCGGCCGTGGCCGCCAGCTTCGCTGCGGCGGGCATGGGCAGCGACACGTGCGGCTCGATCCGGATTCCGTCCGCCAACAACAACCTCTTCGGCCTTCGCGGTACCGCTGGCCTCTCCAGCCGCAGCGGCATCGTCCCGCTCTCGCACACGCAGGACATCGGCGGCCCGCTGGCTCGCAGCGTCACCGATCTCGCCGTGATGCTCGACGCCACGGTCGGCGCGGATCCGGACGATGAAATCACCAAGGAAAGCGTGCGGGCACATTCCCGCCAGCTACCGCGATCTTCTGAGGCCGGACGGTCTGAAAGGCGTGAGGATCGGTGCGGTGAAGGAAATGTTCGGCTCGTTGCCGGACGATGACGAGGTGACGGCGATCGATCGCCGGGCGCTCGAAGCGATGGCGAAGGCAGGTGCCGAGGTCGTGGACGTCGTGATGCACGGCGTCGACGATCAGATGCGCCTGTCGAGCGTGATCGACGCGGAGTTCAAGTTCGACCTCATTCAGTACCTGTCGCGCTGGCCTAACGCCCCCGTACACTCACTCCACGAGATTCTCGAGCGCGGCGATTACGCAGCGGCCCTCGACGCGAACTTCAAGCGTCGGGACGCCCGCACCTCGCCGGACACCCCGGATGTCGTCCATGCGCGCGCGAAGCGAACCGAGTTGTCGACGCTGGTGGCGGCGCTGATGCACGACCAGAAGCTGGATGTGCTGGCGTATCCGACGCTGCGCCGAAAGGCGGCGCTGATTGGCGAACCGCAACGCGGCGCCGAGAACTGCCAGCTCGCTCCGAGCACGGGATTGCCGGCGATCAGCATGCCGGCCGGGTTCACCGACGACGGTGTGCCGGTCGGCGTCGAGCTGCTGGGCGCGGCCTGGAGCGAGCCGCGGCTGCTGTCGATGGCATATGCGTATGAGCAAGCCGTCCACCCGCGGCGTGCTCCCTCGTCCACCCCGGCGCTGACTGGCGGACGTCCGCCGGCCGCGACGGGCTTCGTCGTCAACCTCGGTGGCGCGCACGTGACGTTCACGTTCGATCCGTCGCAAAGCTCGCTGGCGTGGGACGCGGTCTCGACCAGGCCACTCGTCGCGTCGCTCCATCGCGGACGGACTGGTCCGGCGCTGGCGACGCTGATGACGAACAAGGCGAGCGAATCAGCAGGAACGGTGGTGCTGCAGCCGTCGGACCGGGCAGCGCTTGGCAACGGCGGCCTCGTCCTGACGGTACGCACGATGGAGGCGCCTGAAGCGGTTCAACACGCGCCGCTGAAGATGGGTGCGCCCTAGCGACGCAATGGAGCGAAAGGCCAGGTCGATGATTCCTCATCGAACAATCGAGCGCAGCATCGGCACGCTTCTGGTCGTTGTCTTTTCCGCGTTGGAGCCGGTTGCTGAGCAACAGCCAACATTCAAGTCTGAATCTGAACTGGTGGCGATCAACGTCGTCGTCACCGACAAACAAGGGCGGACGTTGTTGAAGTCTTTGACCGAAGACGCTTTCGAGGTCAGCGAGGACGGCCGGCCGCAACGCATCAGCCAGTTCAGCAAGGATCCCCTTCCGCTCAGCATTGTGGTCGCGCTCGATACCAGTTCGAGCATGCGCGGCGACCGGTTCCGATACGCGCGGGAGGCGATTGGGCGACTGGTCAACCAGCTGGACTCGCACGATCAAATTGCGATCTACGGGTTCAACAACTGGCCCTATCCCATCACGTCGTGGACATCCAGTCACAGCGCCGTGCTGACGGCGTTGGGCGATGCGCAGCCGATGGCTCGCGGTGGCTTCACCTCCCTGTTCGAGGCGGTGCGAGTTGGGTTGAGCGAGTTCGACTCTGGCGCGGCGCGCCGGCGTGCGTTGATCGTCATCTCTGACGGCAACGAGGAGTTGCCAGGCGATCAGTGGCTGCCGGGAGGCATATCGAGTCACGCAGTTTTTCGCCGCCTTAACTTGTCGGCACGCGATCGTTTGCCGAAATATGTCGAGGTTGTGAGAGGCTCGGAAGGGTTGGTTTACGCGGTCGGGATCTCAGACCCGGGTGGACGTGGCGAGCCCCTGGACGAGGGAACGCTGAAGGCGTTGGCGGACCCGACGGGCGGATTCGTGACGACGGTTGACGCCAACGCCGACATCCCGAGAGGCGTCGACCGGGTGCTGAACGATTTGCGCGCTCAGTATCTCATTGGCTTCGTGCCGACGTATCCCGCGGATGGCAAGTTCCACAAGCTTCAAGTGACCGTGCGGGGCTGTGATTGTCACGCCCGGGCGCGTGCGGGATACGTTCATTCACGATGAGACGCGCCACCATGGGCGGCCTGCGACGACGAGACGTTTCAGTCGCCGCCGGCGCCCTTGAATTGATCCGCCTCGTCGGCGAACAGTACGTTGAAGCTGGTCAGCGTGCCGTAGCAGCCGCTGATGTAGCCCTGCAGCCGGACCTTCGTTTCGTCACTGATGTCGGCGCTGTTGACCTGCTGCTCGAGCGTGCGCAGGCGATTGCGCAGCATCACGACCTTGTGGAAGAACGTCTCGATCGGCCAGCTTTTCTCCTGCAGGCCCGCGGAGCCCGGTCGAAGAACGAACGTCCCGCCGCGCCACTTCTCGGCCGGCGCCACCGGCGTGATTCCGGTCTCCTCGCGAATGATCCGCCGCAGCAACAGTTCGAGATCGGCGTCGCGATCGATCGTCATCGGCGGTCCTGTCCTTTCGCGTTCGGAGACGATGGGGAAGGGCTCCCGCTCAGAGACTGCGCGTGATCGCGGGCCTGAAAGGCCCGCGCCACGGCTTTCCGGATGTGGGGCGAGCCGTTCAGGCCCGCCGACACCGATGCGGCCGCCGCCGCGATAGTTGTGTTCGCTGTGACAGTATCCGCAATCCACGCGGATCGGTCTGCCGTCCGCGTCAGCCGCAACCACCGTGTGCATGCGGTCGGTCTTGCAGGCGCGGCAGAAGTCCTCGACCGATTCGCCGGCCCGGTAGCGTTTGGCTGAAGCGTCCATCGTGGGTGCTATGATCGCAGACCCGGAGGAGAGGCACAAATGAACGCAGACGACGCCATTCTCTTCAGCGGCGGGGCAGGCGGTGCCGAAGCCGCGTTTGGTGCGTGCGCCGAGCAGCACGGGGTGGAGGAAGTGAACTTCACCTTCGAAGGCCACAAGATCGCGCGCCACCGCGGCGTCCGTGTCCTGAACCACGAGGAACTGCAGTCGGGCGACGTGAGCCTCGAGTACGTCGCGCGCCTGATGGGTCGCCGCTACGCCGACGCGCCGACCATCCGCAAGGTCCTGCAGACGCTCTGGTACCAGGTCAACAACGGCCAGGAAATCTACGTCGTCGGCGTGATTCTGGCGGACGGCACCGTGCGCGGCGGCACCGGATGGGGCGCGGAGTTCGCCAAGCTGTGCAACAAGCCGCTGCACGTGTTCGACCAGGAGAAAGATCGCTGGTTCACGTGGGCCGGCGTGGAGTGGCAGCCGCGGACCGCGTCGGACGGCCCGGTCATCACGCATCCGCACATCACCGGCACCGGGACGCGGAAGCTGCTCGACAACGGTCAGCGGGCGATTGACGACCTGTTCAACCGTTCGTTCGGCGGCGCTTCTTGATCTCTTCCCAGCCGTCCAGCCGCCGTTTGATTTCCTTCTCGAAGCCGCGCTCTTTCGGCTCGTAGTACTTGCGACCCTCGAGCGCCGGCGGCAGGCACGACATGTCGGCGACCGCGTCCGCCTCGCTGTGCGCGTACTTGTAGCCTTTGCCGTACTCGAGATCCTTCATCAGCTTCGTCGGCGCGTTCCGCAGGTGCAGCGGCACCGGCTCGGCCACGTCTCGGTGGGCATCCTCGGCGGCCCGGCTGTAGGCCTCGTAGATCGCGTTGCTCTTGGGAGCGGTCGCGAGATAGATGGCCGCCTGCGCCAGCGCGGTGTTGCCCTCGGGCATGCCCATGAAGTGGACGGCGTCCTTCGCGGCGATGGCGACAACAAGCGCCTGCGGATCGGCGTTGCCGATGTCTTCCGAGGCGAAGCGGACCAGGCGTCGCGCGATGTAGAGCGGATCCTCGCCGGCCTCCACCATCCGCGCCAGCCAGTAGACCGACGCGTCGGGATCGCTGTTGCGCATCGACTTGTGCAGCGCCGAGATGATGTTGTAGTGCTCCTCGCCGGACTTGTCGTAGAGCAGCGCGCGCTTCTGAATCGTCTGCTCGACACGGCCGACGTCCACGTGACGGCTAAGGTCGATGGACGGCGCGGCGGCAAGGCTCAGCTCGAGCAGGTTGAGCGCCGAACGCGCATCGCCGTTCGAGTACAGCGCTATCGCGTTCAGGGCATCGTCGTCGATCGAGACCGGTTCGTTGCCGAGTCCGCGTTCGGTGTCGGTCAAGCGCGCGGCGCAGGATGGAGGCGACCTCTTCGACGGTGAGGCCGTGCAGCACGAACACCTTCGATCGCGACAAGAGCGCCGCGTTCACTTCGAAGGACGGGTTCTCGGTCGTCGCGCCAATCAGCACGATGTCGCCGGCTTCGACGCGCGGCAGGAATGCATCCTGCTGGGCCTTGTTGAAGCGGTGGATCTCGTCGATGAACACAATGGTCCGCCGGCCGGTGCCACGGCGGATGCGCTCGGCTTCCGCCATCACGTCGCGGATCTCCTTGATTCCGGCGAGCACGGCGCTGAACGACACGAAGCGCGCTTTGGTCGTGTCGGCGACGATGCGCGCGAGCGTGGTCTTGCCGGTGCCGGGCGGACCCCACAGGATGATCGACTGGAGCAGGTCGCGCTCGATCGCTTCGCGCAGCGGCTTGCCCGGCGCAAGCAGATCCTGCTGACCGACGAACTCGTCGAAGGTCCGCGGCCGCATGCGCTCGGCCAGCGGCGCCCGAGCGGCGACACGCGGTGATTCTTCTTCTGGAAACAAGGGATGCATGGAATTTCAGATACCAGGCTTCAAATTTCAGACTTCTAACTTCTAACTTCTAACTTTGAAGTTCTGTCTGCGTGCCTCGTAAATCAGCAGCGCCGCAGTGACGGCTGCGTTCAGCGACTCGACCGGCGCGGCCATTGGAATCGTGACGCGCTCGTCCGCGCCATCGATCAGCGCCTCGCTCAGTCCACGGCCTTCACCGCCGATGAGCAGCGCGACGGCGCCGGAGAGATCAGAGTCGTCCGGCGTCCGTCCGCCGCGCGGCACGGTCGCCACGATGCGAAATCCCCGACGCCGAGCATTGGCGACGCTGGAATCGGCGTCCGTGACGTGGGCGATCGGGAGTCGCAGCGCGCTTCCCATCGACCCGCGTAAGCGCCTTCCAGCCGAGCGGATCGGCGGTCCCGGCCGTGGCAATGAACCCGGAGGCGCCGCCGGCCTCGGCGACGCGAACGATCGCACCGACATTGCCGGGATCCTGCACGTCCACGGCAATACGACCAGGACACCGCCGGCGTAGATGCGATCGCCCGCAGGTGACGGACGTTCCGCGAGCGCAACGATGCCGCTCGGTGTCCGCACCGGGCTGATCGCGCCCATCACCACGGCTGAGACGGTCGCGACCTCGACTCCGTCTCGAGACAGACTTGCGACGAGCGGCGACACCTCAGTCCGCTCGAGCGCCGCGGGCGTGATCGCGGCAATCGACAGCGTGACCCCGCTCGCCAGCGCGTCAGCGACGAGGTGTGCGCCGTCGAGCAGCAGCAGGCTGCCCGCGCCGCCGCGCGCGGCCTCGCGGAAGCGCGCAACCAGCGGGTTCTGGCGGCTGGTAATGGTCACGCGGAAGGATAGCACTGTGGTACGATTGCGCCGGTCCAGGGTTGGAGTCCATGAAAGAGCGGCTGATCAAGAAATTCGAAGACGAACTCGCGACGCTGAATCACGAGCTGAAGCTGGAGCTGCCGAAAGAAATCAAGCGCGCCCGCGAGCTCGGCGATCTGCGTGAGAACGCCGAGTACCAGGCGGCCAAGGAGCGGCAGCGCCTGGTCGAATCGCGCATCAGCATGCTGCAGAAGCGCGTCGCCGAGATCGCACTGATCAACGTCGATCGCATTCCCAAGGATCGATCCGGCTTCGGCTCGACGCTGCACGTCGTCGAGAACAACGGCGACAAGCTGGTGTTCCAGCTGGTGATGCCCGAGGACGCCGACGCCGACAAGGGCCTGATCTCGACGACCTCGCCGATCGGCCGCGCCTTGATCAACAAGGAACCCGGCGATTCAGTGGTGGTGACGACGCCGGGCGGGAAGCGCGAGTTCGAAATCGTGAGTCTGTCGACGATTCACGACGAACCGCCGGATGACGGATCGCTTCGGCGACACTCCGGTCCCGCCGCCGCTTCCGGCCGCAGACTCTTACTCTCCTCAACGCCGAACCGCGCTGGCCTTTACCGGCACCGGCACCGCCGGCGCCTACCACGCCGGTGTGCTGCGGGCGCTGCACGAAGCCGGCGTCAAGATCGACATCGTCGCCGGACGTGGCGTCGGCGTGGTCGGTGCGTTGTTCGCGGCGGTCGATGGCTCGCAGCGGCTGTGGGACGACAAGGGTTTCTGGCTGCGCCCGTCCGTGCGCGGTCTCTACGGCTGGCGCGCCGTGCCGAAGATCGCGGCCGGGACTCTCGGCCTGGCGCTCACGATCGTGGTGCTGCCGATCGTAGCCGTGGCGGTCGGCTCGATCGTATTCCCGATCGATTTCGTGCTGAAGATGATCGGCCTCGGCGGCGCCGGTGGCCTGGTCAGCGACTATCTACGCCTGGCGGAGCGGGCGTTCGCGCCGGACGCGCTGCCGACGTGGCTGCCGCGGCTGGCGGTGTTGGTGCTCGGCGCCGCCGGCGCGGTTGCGCTGGCTGACGGCTGGATGCACGGCGACCGCAGCGGGCGAGGGGCGTTCTGGTGGCTGATGGTCCGCCCACCGCTCTCCGCCGCCGGCGCGATTGATCACTGCTGGCAGGTGATGTGGGATCTGGTGCGCGGCGCCGCCAACGTCAGGATGCCGACGCCGGCGGAACTGGGCCGGCGCTACACCGAGTTACTGGCCGACAACGTCGGGCAGCCGGGATTCCGGGAACTGCTGCTCTCGGTCCATGACATCGACGCGCACCGCGACCTCATCTTCGCGCTGGTCGGCGAGGGTCGCCGGCGTCGGCTGTTTCGACGGCCGACGTCCGAGGCCGCCGAGAGCCGGCGGGCCGAGGTGTTCGACCTTGCCGGCCTGGCTCGCGACCATCTCTGCGACGCCATCGCCGGCGCATTGAGCGTCCCGCTGGCCACCGACTGGCACAACATGACATTCGCCGCCGACGGCTACTGGCGCGGCGAGACGCATCGCCTCGGCGACCGGCCAGCCGGACTGATTCGTCTGGTTGACGAGCTGATCGAGCTGGACGTCGAGCAGATTCTGCTGGTGTCCGGTTCGGCCGAAGCGCCCGGTCCGCATACCCTCGCCAACCGGCGCCGCGACGGCCGCGGCCGTCTCGGCGAGTACGTCCAGTCGTCAGAGTGCGCGATCGTCCGCGACGCGACCACGACCACCGGCGGCGTGCGCATCTTCACCATTCGTCCCGTCTCATAACCCGATCGGCCCGTTCGACTTCGCCGGCGGCTACGACGATCGATCGCATCGGCGCCAGGGACTGAGCGAGCTGATGGGCCGCGGCTATGAGGATGCCTATCATCAGTTCATCGAGCCGGTGGTCGGGGCGAGCGGCGAACGCATGGAACAAGGAGTGTCATGAAGGGGCCGTCTACCGAACTGATTCACGCCGGCGCCGTCGATCGAGAAGCGGCAGTGCCGCTCACGACGCCGATCTACGAGACCACGACGTTCGTCTTCGACAGCGCCGCCGAGGTGCTGGACTACAACGAAGGGCGTTCGTCGAAACACTTGTATTCGCGCTACACCAACCCCACCGTGGTCAGCGCCGAGGCCAAGATCGCGGCCGTGGATCGCGCCGAAGCGGCGCTGACGTTTTCGTCGGGCATGGGCGCCACCGCGACGATCCTGATGGCGCATCTCAAGGCGGGTGACGAAGTGCTCTGCGGCGCCGCGATCTACGGCGGCACGCTTTCATCTGCTGCACGATCTGCTGGCCAACTTCGCGATCACACCGCGGTTCATTTCGCTCGACGAGATGGCCAATCTCGAGCGCGTGTTCAGCGAGAAGACCCGAATGGTCTGGTTCGAGTCGCCGATCAATCCCGACGCTGCGGTGCGTGGACATCAAGAGCGTCGCGGACGCGTGCAAGGCGCGCGGCGTGCTCTCCGTCATCGACAACACGTTTGCCAGCTCGATCAACCAGCAGCCGCTGGCGATCGGCATCGATCTGTCGATGCAGAGCGCGACCAAATACCTGAACGGTCACAGCGACGTGACCGGCGGCGTGGTATCGGGTCCACAGGCGCTGCTGGCGCCGATCGAAAAGGCCCGCCGGCTGCTGGGGACGGTGATGGATCCGCATCCCGCCTACGCGCTCGGCCGGGGGCTGAAGACACTGCCGCTTCGTGTCGCGCAGCACAATGCGAACGCGGCGGCCGTCGCGGCCTTTCTCGATCAGGACAAGCGGGTGAGCCGCGTCTACTACCCGGGGTTGGCGTCGCATCCGGATCACGAAATCGCGAAGCGCCAGATGACCGGCTTCGGCGGCATGGTGTGTTTCGATCTGGACGGCCGCTACGACCGCGCCGCGCGGCTCTACGATCGACTTGGGATCATCAAGCGGGCGGCGAGCCTTGGCGGTGTCGAGAGCCTGATGAGCATGCCGGTCCTCACCTCGCAGTGGGGACACACCGACCAGCAGCTGCAGGACGCGGGAGTGACGAAGGGAATGCTGCGGTTGTCGGTGGGGTTGGAAGACGCGGTCGACCTGATTGCCGATTTGGATCAAGCGCTCGGCAATGAGAAGTGAGAAGTGAGAAGTGAGAAGTGAGAAGTGAAAGGATCAGCCTTTTTTAACTTCCAGTTCTAACTTCGGACTTTTCACTTCTAACTTCCCAGCGGGTTCGTGCTGGAGGAACTCCTGGACCATCTCCTGCAGGCGCGAGCCGATCTGGTCGGCGGTCAGCTCACCGAACTTCTCCCGGAACGCCCGCATCGGCACCACCGCCTTGGCCATCGCGCGGTGGCCCCCGGCGCTGCCGAGATCCGAGAAAAAGCGGCGCACGAACTCGCCGGCGTTCTTGGTGTAGCCGAGGTTCCGCACCGACACCACCAGCGCGTCGTTGACGATGCCGGCGATGACGGTCCACTTGACGTCCTCGAGCTGCAGGAAAAAATCAGCGACGTAGGGGATGAAATCTTCGCGCGCGGACACGCCGACGAACGCGCAGAACACCTGCTCGGCCAGCGTGCCGCCCTTGTACGCCTTCATCACGTAGTCGAGCCGCTCGAGCGTGATTTCGGCACCCTCCATCTTGCGAATCAGCGCGGCGTCCGCCAGCGGATAGAGATACGAGAACGCTTCGAGGTCGACCCGGTTGGTGGATCGATTGAAGAACAGGGTGTCTGACTTGATCGCGTAGAGCATCGCGGTGGCGGTGCGTTCCGAGATGTTGACGTCGACGGCGCGCAGGTGTTCGGTGAGGATGGTCGAGGTCGAGCCGTAGTCCTGCGCGGATGTCCTTGAACACGGCGGTGTAACCGGGCTGCTCGGGATGGTGATCGATGACCAGGTCGACGCGATCGATCAGGCCGCCGAAGTAGTGCGGCTGCACGTCGACCATCGCGATGCGGTCGTATTCCTTCAAGCCGTCGATGGTGATCGGCTCGACGTGGAGGTCGAGAAGGTTGACCATCCGCAGGTTCTCCGGCCGGGTCACGCCCTGGATGGCGCCGATGATCGCCGTGGTCTTGGTGCGGCGCAGAACGTTGCGCAGCGCCAGGCCGCTGGCCATCGCGTCTGGATCGGGGTCGTGGTGGAGCAGAATCAGCACGCGATCGGCGTCGCTGAAGTAGCGCTGATACTGCTGGACGCGCGCCCGGGTCAGCGATCGACTGAACTCGGTCAGCAGCGGTCCGCCGAACAGCTCCGACATCGAGAGGTACGACACGTCCGGGAATTCGGCGTGGAATTCCTCGGCGCGCTTGCCGGTCGCTTCGGTGCCGATGCCGAGGACGTAGACCAGCGCGCCGCCGGCGGCGCGCACCGCTTCGAGCATCTTCTTCGGGCTGCGTCTGCCGTTGTCCTCGATGATGACGCAGGTGCCGGGACCGATGTCCGCCTTGAGATACGTGTCGGTGCGGCGCGGGTCACCCGGCGTGACCGTCACCCCCGCCTCGTGGAGGCGGCGGGCGAGCGGCCGGTTCTCGACGATGAACTCGACCTCGAATCCCGGCAGCAGGATCTCGTCGAGCATCCTGATGACCAGTTCGTCCTGGCAGACAGCTAGACACCGCATCAGCGTACCAACCTGAGATTATACGCTCCGTCGCGGTGGCCGCGTTCCGGTCGAAGGTGTCGAGTGCGTGTCCGTCGCGACACACGGCGCGCGTCACCGTCGCCAGGACCATGGATCGACGCGGTCTGCCTGTCCACCGCGCCGCTGACCGCCGCCGCGCTCGCCCGTGGCGGACGCGTTCCGGTCGCAGGTGAATCTCGTCGACGGTGGAGTGACCGTTTCCGTGCGGCGTTCTTTCGTTCGACGTCAAGGAGATCGACAAGGTCTACGAGGCCCGAGTCCCTAGCCCCCAGCCCCGCCGTCTGGTACGATGCGAGTTTCGTATGCCGTCCATGTACGACCGCTTCCACCTCGTCTCCGATTTCTCCCTGGCCGGCGATCAGGAGCGCGCCATCGGCGAGCTCGTGGCTGGGCTCGACCGCGGCGACTCGCACCAGGTGCTGCTGGGCGTCACCGGTTCGGGCAAGACGTTCACGATGGCGCAGACGATTGCGAAGGTGAACCGTCCGGCGCTGGTGATGGTCCACAACAAGACCCTGGCGGCGCAGCTCTACCAGGAGTTCCGGCGTTTTTTTCCTGACAACGCGGTCGAATACTTCGTCAGCTACTACGACTATTACCAGCCGGAGGCCTATGTTCCGGCCACTGACTCTTATATCGAGAAGGAAGCGACGATCAACGAAGAGATCGACCGGATGCGGCTGTCCGCCACCCGCTCCCTTTTCGAACGCCGCGACGTCATCATCGTCGCCAGCGTGTCGTGTATCTACGGCCTCGGGTCGCCGGAGGCCTATTACGGCATGCTGCTGCCGCTCGAGCGGGGACAGCGGATCACGCGCGAAGAGATCCTGCGCAAGCTGGTCGAGATTCAGTACGAACGCAACGATCACGATTTCGGCCGCGGCACCTTTCGCGTCCGCGGCGACATCATCGAGGTGTATCCGTCGTACGAAGAAACCGGGTTGCGCATCGAGTTGTTCGGCGACGACGTGGACGCGCTGTCGACGTTCGACCCGCTGACCGGCAGGACGCTCCATCGCCACGACAAGACCGCGGTGTATCCGAAGTCGCACTTCGTCGCGCCGCGCGAGCGCACCAAGAAGGCGGTCGAGACAATCAAGGAAGAACTGACCGAACGCCGCGGCGATCTCGAGAAGGAAGGGCGCCTGCTCGAGGCCCAGCGCCTGCACCAGCGGACGATGTTCGACCTCGAGATGATCCGGGAGATCGGCTACTGCCACGGCATCGAGAACTACGCGCGGCATCTGACCGGACGCGCGCCCGGCGAGCCGCCGCCGACGCTGCTCGATTACCTGCCCGACGATGCGATCATCGTCGTCGACGAAAGCCATCAGACCGTCCCGCAGGTGCGGGGAATGTATGCAGGTGACCGGGCCCGGAAGGAAGTGCTGGTCGCCTACGGTTTCCGGTTGCCGTCGGCGCTCGACAACCGACCATTGAACTTCGACGAGTGGGAACAGCGCGTTCGCCAGGTGGTGTTCGTGTCCGCCACGCCGGGTCCCTACGAGATGTCCAAGTCTCAAGGCGTGGTGGTCGAGCAGATCATCCGGCCGACCGGCCTGATCGACCCGCCGATCGACGTCCGGCCGGTCAAAGGCCAGGTGGACGACCTCCTCAACGAGATCCGGACGCGCGCCGGCCGCGGCGAACGGGTCCTCGTGACCACGCTCACGAAACGGATGGCCGAGGACCTGACGCAGTACTATCAGGAACTGGGTGTCAGGGTCCGCTACCTGCATTCGGACATCGAGACGCTCGAGCGGATCCAGATCCTCCGGGATCTGCGGCGCGGCGAGTTCGATGTGCTGGTCGGCATCAACCTGCTGCGGGAGGGCCTCGATTTGCCGGAAGTGTCGCTGGTGGCGATTCTGGACGCCGACAAGGAGGGCTTCCTGCGGTCCGCCGGCTCGCTGATCCAGACGTCGGGGCGGGCGGCGCGCAACGTGCAGGGCCAGGTGATCATGTACGCCGACACCGTGACCCGGTCGATGCAGCTGGCGATGAGCGAGACCACGCGGCGCCGCGCCATCCAGTCGGCCTACAACGACGAGCACGGCATCACGCCGACGTCCATCATCCGGGCCATCGACGAGGTGATGTCGAGCGTCTACGAGCGCGACTACCTGACCCCGGCCGCCACGGTTGACGGCACCGAGCGTTTCCACAACCAGCAGCAGCTCGACGCGTACCTCGGCGAGTTGCAGGAACAGATGCGCGCGGCCGCGGCGAATCTGGATTTCGAGAAGGCGGCGGCGCTCCGCGATGACATCAAGCGTCTGCGCAATCCCGAGCTGGGCTTGCCGCGACCGGTGCGGAGGGCCTGAGCCGCTTCGTGCTGTCGTATCTGGAAAACTGGCTGAAGAAAGCCGCGCTCGAAGTCCAGGAGTACGTGCGCCTGGTCAAGGCGGCCGTGATCGCGATCTTCACCTCGCCGCGCTACGTCCACGACATCGTCGAGCAGTTCGACGTCATCGGGGTCGGGTCGCTGACCGTCGTGCTGCTGACCGGGTTCTTCACCGGCGCCGCGCTGGCGCTGCAGAGCGGTCTGACGCTCGATCAGTTCGGCGGCCGGTCGGTGGTCGGACGCCTGATCAGCGCCTCGATGATCAAGGAGCTCGGGCCGGTGCTGACGGCGCTGATGTTGACGGGCCGGGTCGGGTCCGGCATCGCGGCCGAGCTGGGGTCGATGGTGGTGACCGACCAGATCTTCGCCCTGCGGGCCCTCGGCACCGATCCGATCCGGAAGCTGGTGGTGCCGAGAGTGCTGGCCGGGTTTTTCATGGCGCCGGTGCTGACCGTCATCTCGGACTTCGTCGGCATTCTCGGCGGCTGGCTGGTCTCGGTGTTCCAGCTGCAGGTGGCATCCGGCGTCTACTGGTCGTCGGTGACGCAGGCGCTCTACACCCAGGACGTCTGGATGGGACTCATCAAGCCGTTCGTACTGGGCTTCGTGATCGTGACCACGGCCTGCCACGTCGGCCTGCGCACGAGCGGCGGCACCCAGGGCGTCGGCAAGGCGACGACGGTCGCGGTGGTGACCGGATCGGTCAGCGTGATCGCCGTCGACTTCTTCGTGACCAAAATTCTCATAGCCACGATGTACTGACATGGCGGAGACGGCAGCGACCCAGACGGCGGCGGAGATCCTCAGCGAACCGGGCGCGCCGGTCGTGCTGTTCGACCAGGTGCGCCTGGCGTTCGACGAAAAAGTGGTGTTGAAGAACATCAGCTTCACGCTGATCTCCGGCCACACCAAGATCATCCTCGGGGCGAGCGGTTCCGGGAAGTCGACGATCCTGAAGATCATCACCGGATTGCTGCGCGCCGACGGCGGGGTGATCTGGGTCAACGGCGAGCGCGTGGACGAGCTGTCGGAGCGCGACATGATGCGGGTGCGGGCCGACCTCGGGATGATCTTCCAGGAAGGCGCGCTGTTCGATTCGCTCACGGTGCGCGAGAACGTCGGCTACAAGCTCTACGAGGAGAGCGCCATGCCGATCCCCGAAGCGGACGAGCGGGTCAAGGAAGTGCTCGGCTGGGTGGGCCTGGGCGATTTTCTCAACCGCATGCCGTCCGAGCTGTCGGGCGGCCAGCGCCGCCGCGTCGCGATCGCCAGGGCGATGGCGTTCAAGCCGCGCATCCTGCTCTACGACGAGGCGACCACCGGGCTCGATCCGATCACGGCGACCACGGTAGACGAAGAGATCATCAAGCTGCGCGACCTCGAGCACGTCAGCTCGATCGTGGTCACGCACCA
Organism: uncultured Acidobacteriota bacterium; assembly: GCA_963711765.1. GTDB lineage: Bacteria > Acidobacteriota > Vicinamibacteria > Vicinamibacterales > CAVVIG01 > CAVQFC01. The sequence goes on from CAVQFC010000004.1 coordinate 1,122,918, forward strand.
GTTGCGCGACGCCTTTTTCGTCGCCGAGCACATGGCCGAACGCGACGCCGACGGCACCGTCCGGATCGTGCGGGCGCCGCTGGAGAAAGAGCGCGAGGCCGAGTTCATCATGGTTCGCGAAGGCGACATCGTCTTCGAGGGCGACGCGCAGCAGCTGCGAGCATCGACCGATCCGTACATCAAGAATTTCCTGAGCTGAGAGACAACATGCCTCGAACAAGATCGCTGGCCTGGTCGGAACTCAAAGTCGGTCTGTTGACGATGAGCGCCATCGTGATTGCCGCCGTGCTGGTCTTCAGCCTGTCGGCGGGCAAGGGCTTCTTCTGGCAGCGCTACACCCTGAAGACGCGGTTCCCGAACGTGGCGGGGCTCGCCGACGGCTCGCCGGTGCGGGTCGCCGGCATGCAGGTCGGCGCCGTCAAGCGCATCGAGTTTGCCGGCGATCAGGTCGACGTCGTGTTCGAGGTGAACAAGAACGTCCGCGATCGGATCACCGACAAGTCGCGGGCGACACTCGGCTCGATCTCGCTGCTCGGTTCGAGCGCGGTCGATATCTCGCCCGAGACGACGGGCACGCCGATTCCGGAGTATGGCTACGTCCGGTCGGTGAAGGCCAAAGGCCAGTTCCAGGACGTCGCCGAGCAGGCCACCGACACGATCGACGAGCTGACCGGGATGATCCGGGACCTGCGGAGCGGCAAGGGCACCGCCGGCAGGCTCCTGACCGACGAGCAGCTGTACGTCCAGCTGAATCAGTTCGTGGCCACCGCCGGCCAGATGACGCGCGATCTGCAGGAGGGCCGCGGCTCTATCGGCCGAGCTGCTGAAGGACCCTCGGGCCGCGAGCTCGCTCGAGGCGTCCCTCAAGAGCATCGAGGACGTCACCCGGCGGCTGAACGCCGGCGAGGGCAGCCTCGGCAAGCTGCTGAAAGACGACGAACTGTCGAAATCGCTGACGGCAGCAACCGCCAACATCAACGAGCTGACCGCCCGTCTCAATCGCGGCGAGGGAACGGCGGGAAAGTTCCTGACCGATCCGGCGCTGTTCAACCGCTTCAACGCCGTGACGGAAAAGCTCGACGACCTCGTGACCAAGTTGAACAATGGCGAGGGGACGGCGGGTCAGTTGCTGAAAGATAAGCAGTTATATGAGAACATGAATGGCGCGGTGAACGATTTCCGCAAGCTGTTGGACGCGATCTACAAGGATCCGCGGAAGTATCTCAATATCAAAGTGAGCATCTTCTAATGGCACAAGACGACGGCGCAGGGGCAGGCAGCATTCTTCTGGCATTCATTCTCGGTGCGGTCAGCGGAGCGGCGGTGGCGCTGCTCTACGCACCGGCGACCGGCCGCGAGACGCGCGAGTTCCTCGGCGAACGCGCCGGCGAGGCCCGGGTCAAGGCGGCCGAAGCCGCGGCTATGGGCCGCGACGCGCTGAGCCAGGGCCGCGAGACGCTGTCATCGGCGATCGAGCGCGGTCGCGAAGCGTACCAGCAGGCGCGCAAGGAAAACGCGTGATGCTATGGGCTGACGTCTTTCTCGGCATCCTCGCGGTGGCCACCCTGGCGACCGCCGTGATTCAGATCGCCGTCATCGTCATGGCCAGCCGCGCGATGCGGCAGATGAGCGAGGCCGTCGAGCGGTTCGAGGAAGGCCTGAAGCCGCTGATCGGCCACGCCAACGCGATTGGCCGCGACGCCGCGCGGGCGGCGGCGCTGGCCACCGCCCAGGTCGAACGGGTCGACCGGATGTTCGGCGATTTCGCGGTGCGGATCGAACAGACGCTGGTCAGCGTCCAGGAGTCGATCGGTGGCCCGGCGCGCGAGGCCCGCGCGATCATGGTCGGCTTGCGCGCCGCGCTTCAGGCGCTGGGCGAGGTGCGGAGGAGTCCCCGAGGCCGAGCCGGCCGCAATGAGGACGAAGAGGCGCTGTTTATCTAGGGGTTCAACAGCGACCGCACCCAGCGGTCGCCCTGCCTTCGATAGATCACCCGCTCGTGCAGCCGCGCCGGATCGCGGGTCCAGAATTCAATCGACCTCGGCACGACTCGAAACCCTGACCAGAACGGTGGGCGGGCCACCGCCTGATTCGCGAAGCGGGCCCGGATGTCCTCGACGCGCGCGTCCAGTTCCTGCCGCGACGCGAGCGGCGCGCTCTGCGTCGACGCCCACGCACCGATTTGCGATTCGCGCGGCCTGGTCGCGAAGTACTCGTCAGCTTCGCTGTCGTCAACGCGCTCGACCGCGCCCTCGACGCGGATCTGCGTCTGCAGCGGCCAGTAAAAACACAGCGCGGCGCGTGGATTGGCCTCGAGTGCTCGCGCTTTGCGGCTGTCGAGGTTGGTGAAGAACACGAAGCCGCGGGAGTCCACGCTCTTCAGGAGGACGAAGCGGCCCGACGGCCACCCGTCGGCATCGACGGTTGAAAGCACCATCGCGTCGGCTTCCGGAAGCGCCTGCCTGGCTTGTTGGTATCGGATCGAGAAGAGTCCGATCGGATCGTCGTTGAACATCGCAAGCACGAGCGTATCACCGCGGGCACGAGACGTGCACCAACATCAGTGGCGCCAGCGTCTGGCGTCGAGTTGGAGGACGTGTGATGCCGATGAAAATGTCTACGGTTGCGCTCGGCGCGCGCGATCGTTCTGAGTCTCGCCGCCTCGGCGCGTGCGCAAACGCCAGCGCCAGCGCCGCCATCGCCGCCCCAGACTGCCACACCTGCGACGCCACAGACAGCCCAACCGGCGCCCCCAGCGCCGACAACGCCACAGACCACGCCGCCCGGGACGCCGGCGCCGACAATTGCTCAGCCGACGCCGCAAGCCGTGCCGCCGCCGCACATCCGTCCAGTCGCCGACCACGACCACGCCAGGGGCGCCGCCGACAATGACGACGTCGCCGGCCACGCCGCCGCCCGGAGTAATTCCGCCGCCCGGAGTGATTCCGCCGCCGACCGGCGCGACCATGAGCGCGCCCGGGACACCGGGCGCGATTCCTGGAGCGATACCTGGAGCAGCCCCGGGAGTGCCGGCAGCGGGCACTTCACCGGTGATCGTGTCGCCGGCGGCGAGCGTGCTGCCTGCGCCTGGCGGGCTTTCGGCCACGCCTGACGTCGACAGCGCGATCGTGATGCTCAAGCGGATTCAGGCGCTGAGCGGCGGCGCACTGGATGACGCCCCGGCGGCAAAACTCGCGCACCCCGGCGCCGACGGGAAGGCCGACAATCGCGGAACGGTCAAAGTGGACCGCGCGACACTCGACGAGATCCACGCGTTGGCAGGCGAGATCGCTTCGATGCTGCCCGCCCGGAAGCAGCCATAGAGTCGCACCAGACGTTTGTGCTTTGTGGGCAGCCGCTCCGCCGAATAGAATTCATGGAGCCGGTTGCCCACACTGATGCCAATCGAAGTCGAAGCCAATCTGAGAATCCCGGGCCTGACGATTCGATCGTCCCATGAACCCGACAAAATCATCAACAACAGCAGCGTCCGATTCACCACGCTGATTCAGGTGCCCGCGATCCCGAAGCCGGGCAGCCCGTTGCTGTTGACCACGAGCGGCGGCTACGCCCTCGAAAGCACGGTGACGCGCGCGGACTGGAGCGAAGACCGCTCCATGTTCGTCGTCTCCTGCACCTACGCCAAGCGGTCGATCTCGCTCGATGAGTACAACGCGCTGCTGAACGATTCCGGGTGGACGATGAAGCAGCTCATTTAGTCGCGTTGGGGCTCATTCGGTAGACCAGCTTCAGCTCACCGCCGGTTCCCCTCGATCCCTGGTCGCCCTCGAGATGCACGCGCAGCACCAGCTGTTTGGTGTTCTCGAGCAGGGTGTAGGTGTAGGTCAGCCGCCGCCGGCTGCTCAGGTCGAACTCGGTGACGATTCGGTCGCCTTCCCAGTTGGTCACGGTCGGGATCGTCAGATCGCCGAAGTGCTGGTCCTGGCGCTCGCCGGAGGTCTGACAGAACACCGCGTGCTCGAGTCCGTTGGTGACGACGAAGCTCGGATCGTGGTGCGAGATGGTGAGGGTCGAGGCGCCCTTTTTCAGTTCGTCGGTGAGTGCGGCGAGGCGCGCCTTCTCGTCCGGAGTCGTTCCACCGGATGCATCGTCCCGGCTTCGACCGCCCGAGCCGCCGCCGCATTGCCGCCGTAGTGGCCGAATCCTCCGAGGCCGCCGAATCCACCGCGTCCTCCGCTTCCGCCGTGCGTTTGTCCGCCCTGCTTCGTGCCCGCCGGCGCGGCCCCGAAATCAGCCTGAGCGGGGTCGTTGCTGTAGTTGTGGTCGATGGTCCATGTGCCGGAGAAATCGGGCAGCGGTCGAGTGGACGCCCGAGGCGCCTCAGGGGCAGGAGGCGGCGCCGGTGGCAGCGGGGGAGTTTGCGCCCGAGCCAGCGTTCCGGTGCCGATGACAAGGCCAAGCGCCAGCAGGACAGACGGGTGAGCCTTCATGCCGCAAGAATACCGCGACATACCACCGATGGGTCATCGTCTTGCCGACTGTCAGAGTCTTTACACAAATCCGCCGGACGCTCGGAGATTTCGTCGTGGCACCCCGCGTGCAGACGTCAGGGCAGGAGTAGTGGCATGCCCACAAAAAGCGTTGACGAGAAAGCGCAACTGTCGAGCGAGGCGGCGATCGCCAAAATCAGAACCCTGCTGCCGAAGTTCAAGAGCGCGATGCTGATCACCCACACGCCGGCTGGCGACATGCACGTCCGGCCAATGGGATTGCAGGGCGACGGCGCGATTTTCGGCGGCGTCCTGTGGTTCTTCGTGGACGACCGCAGCCGAAAGGTGTCCGAACTGGCCGGCGACGCGCCGGTCTCGGTGATCTGCCAGAGCGACGAGCACAGTGCGTACCTTCACCTCACCGGGACTGCCACGACGATCCGTGACCGTGTGAAGATGCGGGAGTTGTATTCCCCGATCATCAAGACTTGGTTTCCGGACGGGATGGACGACCCGCACCTGACCCTGATCAGGTTCGAAGCGACCGGCGGTGAGTATTGGGCGAGTCCCGGCGGGACGTTGCAGGTGGCCGCGGCATTTGCCTTCTCGCTGCTCACCGGCCGTCCCGGCAAAGGCGGGGAAGCCGGCAACCTGGATCTTCAGTAGTCTCACCCCTTGACGAGCGGGCCCCGGTCGGCCCGCTCTCGTTTTCCCCGTCAATTCGGGCTTGCCGGCGTCCCGCCGAACGCCACCTACCAGATGCTTCCGGGCCAGACGCACATGGTCAACGCGAAGGTCGTCGTCCCCGAGCTGGTGGCGTTTTTTGCTGGCTCGTAGCGCTTTCCGCTTTCTGCCAGAGCGACGGGAAAATCTTCTGCGCGATGTCGGGACGGATGTCGTAGAACATCAGCGCCGCGGCGTAGAGTGCCGGCAGCACGGACAGGCCCCGCGATCCGAACATGATCAGCAGGTAACAGAGGCCCGCGAACGTCGCGATCAGCGTGACCTGGGCCGCCTGCGCCGCCAGCGATTCGCGCCGGTCGGCGTCGAGGTTGCCAAGCACCGGACCCTTGCTCGTCGCCGGACCGAATCCGCCTGCTGTCGTCCGCTGGTAGAAGCTGGTTTGAAATCGCGTCGCCGCCAGCAGCACCGACAGGATTTGGAAGACCATCCACCGCGAGCGCGGATCGACCGAGTTGACGTCGCCAGCGTCGCGCGTCGTGACGATAATCAGCCAGAGTCCGAGCGACAGGTCGAAGGCGGTGAGGAGCGTGTAGCTGGCGATGCTGCCGTGAAACCAGTAGAGCGGGACGAGCGGCAGCGCGTGGCGGAGCAGATCGGCGACGAGCCAGACCACCAGGTGCACGTGGCGGATCGTATCCTGTTGCGCCTATGCGGTCAGCGACCAGGTGCCGATTAATTCAGCCGATGGCGCAGGTGTCCGGCCGCGGCTCTGAATGATCTCCTTCAGGCGGCGGACGTCCCACGTTTCGAACGCCACGCCGGTGCGGTACACCGGCTGGTTGTCCCTGGGTTCGGGCTCGAGCTCGACCCATCGCACCCGGGCAATCGCCGTGAACGACAGGTTATCCTGCGGCCAGCCGATCTTCACGAGCACCGGCTGATCGCGCTCGAGGCGAAGCGGTCCGCGCATCTGCGCGCCGGTCAGCGACAGGTTGATGAGCGCGACCTGGCGTCCGTCGATGACGACGCGATAGCCGGACCCGAGCATGCCGGTGCGCGTGGCCCTGGGATGCTCGAATCTGCGGGCTTTCGGGAGCCGCGTGTTCGGCGGCGCGTCGCGGTAGAAGCGGCTGACGTTCGCTTCGCTGAGCGACTCCTCGAGCGATACCACCGCGTGCATTGATCCGGGGACTGGCGGACGCCGCTCGGCCGTCGCGACCGGTTCGCCGCGCAGGTGTCTGAGCGCGTTGTCGAGCGCATTCGCGCTGGCGTTGTCCAGGTCCACAAAGCGCACCGCAAATCCAAATTCGTCGCGGGAATACACGGTTTCCGCGTTGAGCGTGATCGGTCCGATTTCCGGAATCGCGATCTGCATCGTGAAGCGCGTTCCCGCGGTCTGTGCGTGCATGCTGATGACGAAGCAGCCGCCTCGGCTCAGGTCGAAAATTCGTAGCGGGGTTTCGAGGGCGCCGGCGCGGGTGCCGTCGAAGGGACCGACGATGCGTTCGTGCTGCCGGCGATTGCTCGCGTGTGATTGCAGCGCCGCCGATGTGTCGATCATGGCTGGCCTCTCAATCGCGCGATCATCATCATGGGAATCAGCCTGGCCGCAGTATACCTAACAGTCCGTTAAATGTCTATTGAGTCATTTTGCAGGCTTTCGTAGCGCCTCAGCCGCTGATCGCGGCCGAGGCCACCGCCGAAGCCGAAAGGAATGAAGCCGCCTACGCCTTGTCGAACAGTTTCAGGGCCAGGGTGCCGTGGGTCGCGGCTGCACCGGCCCTGAGAGCCGCCGACAGGAACACTGCCTCCGCCACCTCTTCACGTGTGGCACCGGCGCGCTTCGCCTTGCGGGTGTGCACATCAAGGCAGTAGGGGCACTGCGTCGTGCAGGCGATCGCGATCGCCATCAGCTCGCGATACTTCCTGGGAATCGCGCCGCCTTCTTTTCCAATGATCGAATCGAGCGCGACGAAACCATTGAATTCGTCCGGCGCAAGCGTCTTCAATTCAGGCAGCAGCTTCAGATCTTCGGGGTCGTGATAATGGCTCAATTGAGTCCTCCGACCCGCGATTGTATCCGTGAAGCGCGGCTCAGCGGCGATCGCGATCCGAACCGGCCCTCAGCGTGACCAGCAGCGCTTGCCATCAGGAATGTCGGGACGACAGAAAAATCCTCCCGCGTTGATCGGAATCGAGTGGTCGCTCAGATCGGCGTGCCGTTGATGATGCGCAAGTAGGCCCGCCACGGGCCGACTTCGTCCGAATACTGTCTTGCGAGGACGCGCGAGATCTGGACGAGGTGATCGAGGTCGTGGGCGATCCAGGTCGCGAGCAACTGTCGCAGCGTCACGGTGCCAAAGGCCGGATGGCGGCCGACCCGATCGAGGTCTGCTTCCGTGAGATGGAAAGATTCGAGCTCGCGGAGATTCGCGGCCCGGATCCGGGCGAATTCCTCGAGCAGATCGGGGAAGGCGCGGCCGGCTGACGCCGCAAACTGGGCGGCGCGATCGAACGGCTCGAACACCTGTGCCTCGCCTTGCGTCAGGATCGTTCGCGTCCGCTGCATCCAGTCGCGCCGCTCGCCATGGATCAGGTGGCCCAGGACGTCGAACGCGCTCCACGTCTCGCCGCCTTCGTGGGCGTCGATCCATGAATCGGGCAGTCCCCGCAGCAGCGTGTCGAGCGTCGCCGGCGTCCTGGACAGAATGCCGGTGGCTTCCTCAATCCGGAAGGGCCGTCTGGTCCGGTCGGTTGGTGTGTCCATGGCCCCAGCTTCTCACGTCCTCGCCGAAAACGTTTAGACCGGCGCCGGCAGGAGCGCGTTCGCAAATGAAACGGATTCTGATCATCACCGCGATGGTGGCGGCCGGCACGGCGGCAACGGCGCGGGCACAGGCGCCGATTGACTGGAAGGCGATCGAGGCCGAAACGCTGCTGCTGAGTCCTGATCCGAACGTGTCGGGCCCGGCGGCCGAGTGGATGGTTGTGGCGCGGGCGAAACAGCCGGGGGCTTCAACATCCCGCCGCTCCGCGCAGGACGCTAGCGAATGCCGATCGCGCGCGGCCTCCGCAGGTACATCGCGATCAGGATGGTCATCAGCAGGCCCGCCAGGCTCACCGCCAGCGCGTGATCGTACGACACGATGCCGAGCAGAAATGCCTCCGAGAGCGACGTGAAGGCGATCGCCGCGCCGAGGATGAGAACCGCGACGGTTCCCCACGCAAGTCCCATCCACACACCAATCGCCGCGAGCACGGCGGCGGCTGCCTGCAGGCCGAAGCCCAGGATCATCAGCGGCACCGGTGGCCCGACGAGGAGTCCGGGCAGAAACGAGGCGATATAGATGCCGTACAACCCGAGCCCGATGGCGATGCCGGCGATGAGTGGACCACGATTCATTCAAGCCTCCGAAGACTCATGTATTCAACTCCGGTGCCACTCCGGCTTCTCGTTTGTATAGACTGCGTGGATGAGCGACATCAGCGCGGGAGGCGACGCAGGAACTGGCGCTGGGTGTCCACCGACCGAAAAGGCGAACGCGAGCGCCGCTGGTGATGTTCCCGGCGCGCAGCCGCCGCTCGAGATCGACGGCGCCGACGAAAGCCGCCGCCACACCACTGCCGCCGGCCTTTACGCGATTTACGAGACCGGCTACTTCGGCCTCAAGAAGATGGGCGCCGCGCGCGGCCTCCGAACGCTGCTGAAGAGTGAATCAGAAGGACGGCTTCGACTGTCCGAGCTGTGCGTGGCCCGATCCCGACGGCGACCGCCACATCGCCGAGTTCTGCGAGAACGGCGCCAAGGCCGTCGCGTCGGAAGCGACGACGAAACGGCTGACGCCGGAAGTCTTCGCGCGTCATCCGATTTCGAACCTGCTCACGCAGTCCGGATGTGTGGCTCGAAGAACTCGGCCGCATCACGCACCCGATGATCCGGCGCGCCGATGCCGACTGTTACGAACCGATTTCGTGGGACGGATGCGTTCGCGCTGATCGGCCGCGAGCTGCGCGCGCTCGCGTCGCCGGACGAAGCGTGTTTCTACACGTCGGGCCGCGCGAGCAACGAAGCCGCGTTTCTCTACGGGCTGTTCGCGCGACAGTTCGGCACCAACAATCTGCCCGACTGCTCGAACATGTGCCACGAATCGAGCGGCACCGGCCTGACCGAAGTCATCGGCTTCGGCAAGGCGACCGTCAGGATCGAGGACTTCGCCGAGGCCGACGCGATCTTCGTCATCGGTCAGAACCCCGGCACCTGCCATCCGCGCATGCTGACCGAGTTGCAGAAGGCGGCGCGCAACGGCTGCCGGATCGTCAGCGTCAATCCGCTGAAGGAACCGGGTCTGATGCGCTTCAGCAATCCGCAGGAGCCGCTCAATCTGCCTGCTGTCCGGGCACGAAGCTGGCGTGCTGTTCCTGCCGGTGCGCATCAACGGCGACGTCGCCCTGCTCAAGGGCATCATGAAGGAGATGCTCGAAGAGGACGAGCGCCGCGGCGGCGGCGTGCTCGCTCGCGATTTCATCGCAGCAGCAGACCGAAGGCTTCGACGCGTTCGCCGACGATCTTCGTCGCGAGTCCTGGGACCGGATCGTCGAAGCAGAGCGGCATTTCGCGCGATCTGATCCGCGAAGCGGCGCAGATCGCCATCACCTCGGAGCGCATGATCTGCTCCTGGGCGATGGGCATCACACAGCACAAGAACGGCGTCGCCAACGTCCAGAGCATCGTCAATTTCGCGCTGCTCCGCGGGCAGATCGGCCGGCGCGGCGCCGGCATCTGCCCGGTCCGCGGCCACAGCAACGTCCAGGGCGATCGGACGATGGGCATCTGGGAGAAGATGAGCCCCGAGTTCCTGAAAGCGCTCGGCAAGGAGTTCCAGTTCACGCCGCCGGCAGAAGCACGGCTTCGATACCGTGCAGAGCATCAAGGCGATGCACGATGGGCGGATCAAGGTGTTCGTCGGCCTCGGCGGCAACTTTCTCGCGGCGACGCCCGACACCAACTACACCGCCGAAGCGCTGCGCCGATGCCGGCTGACGGTGCAGATCTCGACCAAGCTGAATCGCGGCCATCTGATTACCGGCGAGCAGGCGCTGATTCTGCCGTGCCTCGGACGAACCGAACGCGACGTCCAGGCCGCCGGTCCGCAGTTTGTCAGCGTCGAGGACACCACCGGCGTCGTGCACATGTCGCGGGGCGCGCTCGAGCCGGCCTCCACCCACCTGCGCAGCGAACCCGCGATCGTCGCGGGCATCGCCGAGGCGCGTCCTGCGGACAGCGCTCGACGGTGAACTGGCGAGCGACTGGTCGACAACTACGACCGCATCCGGACGCACATCGAGCACGTCGTTCCTGGCTTCGCGCAGTACAACGCGCGCGTGCGTCAGCCGGGCGGCTTCTATCTGCCGAACGCGCCGCACGACGGGCGATTCCAGACGCCATCCGGACGCGCGAAGTTCTCCGTGCACGCGATTCCGGTGCACGACCTCGCGCCCGGCCAGCTGCTGTTGACGACGCTGCGGAGCCACGATCAGTTCAACACGACGATCTACAGCGAGAACGATCGATACCGCGGCATCTCGAACGGCCGGCGCGTCGTCTTTCTCAACGCGGCGGACATCGCGCACGCGGGGTCTGGCGAAGGATCAATGGGTGGATCTCGTCAGCCATTTCGAACGGCGAGACGCGCCGTGCCGAGCGGTTCAAGGTTGTACCGTACGACATTCCCGCCGGTTCGGCGGCGGCCTATTACCCGGAGACGAACGTCCTGGTGGCGATCGGCAGCGTCGCAGACGACAGCAATCAGCCGGCGTCAAAATCGGTGATCATTTCGCTCGAGCCGTCGGTTGCCGGGCGCCCGCCGGCTGAAACGTTTCAGGATTCCGTGCACCAGTAGGAGGCAACGTGAACAGGACCGCTTGCGCTTTCGTGATCGCTTCAACCTGCCTGGCTGCGTGTTCGCAGCCGGCTCCGCAACAATCAGCGGCGACGGCCGCGCCGCCCGCGCAGGCCGTGCCGCCGGCGTCGGCCGCGCCGGCTCCGGCCCAGACCGCCGTACCCGTAGCCGCGGCGCCAGCCGCGACTCCTCAGGCCGCCGCCGCGCGCGCCGCAAGCGGCCGCTGTGCCGCCGCAAGCCCAGGCGGCTCCCGTCCCCGCCGCCGCGGTGCCCGCGCAGGCGCCGCCACCGGCGGCCGTTCCGGCCGAGCCGCCGCCGCCGCCCAAGCCGACGTTTCGTGAGGTGACGATCCCGGCGGGCACGACGCTGCACGTCAACGTGTTGAGTACGCTCGCCTCCGACAAGAGCCATCCCGAGGATCCGGTCAAGGGGTCGCTCAGCAAGCCGGTCGTCGTCTCAGGAGCGACGGCGCTGCCGACGGGCACCCCGATCACCGGCTCGGTCGTCTCCGCCGAGGAGTCGGGCCGCGTGAAAGGCCGCGCCGCAATCGCGTTTCGATTCGATCGCATGGTCGTCAACGACGAGACGTTACGCATCGCGACCGCCACCGTGCACCGCGAGGCCGCGAAGGACACCAAGTCCGACGTGAAGAAAGGCGGCATCGGCGCCGGAGTCGGCGCCATTGTCGGCGGCGTGATCGGCGGCGGCAAGGGCGCGGCGATCGGCGCGGTGGGCGGCGGCGCTGGAACCGTGCTGGCGACCAAGGGCGAGGAAGTTCAGGTGCCTGCCGGCACGGTCGTCTCCGTGCTCTTGCAGGACCCCATCACCGTCACGGTGCCGATCAAGTAGTACCACGCCAGACGGGAGAGCTGCGTGCCGAGCCTGAACATCGACAAGTCCGACATTCCGCTGTGGACAGGCGCCGCCGGTGCGCTCGTCCTCGATCTCAATGGCGATCTGACGAAAGGGCTTCAGCCGGGCGCCGACCCGATCGTGAACGCTCGATTTCAGATCGACGGCAATCAGGACATCGTGCTCGCGGCGTCAGGAACGATCGGACTTGGCGTTCACGCAGGCGCAACCGTTCGCATCGTGCCAGCCTTTCTGGAGAACCAGGGCGCGGGCGCGGATCTGGTCACACGTTTCTCGCTGGCGGACACGCTGACCGCCGACAACCTACTGCTCGCCCTCGAAGTCGGCGGCACCGGTCAACTCTCCGCGCAGGGTGCGTTCAATCACACCGTGCTCGCGGTCAATGCGACGCTCGAGGCCGGCACCGACGCCACCTACGTCGTCGTCCGCGCGTTTCCGCGGACGCCAACCACCCTGAAGGACATGTTGTTCGCGCTCACGCGCGGCCTGGCGCTGCCGGGCGGCATCACGACGCCTCCGGCAGCGGGCGACCTCGTGTCGTTCGAGTACGGCGGCGTGCTGAAGTACAGTGTCGGCGCGTCGGCGGGTTACGAGCTGAAGGGCACGAGTTCGATCAGGATCAGTGAGATCGCGCTCTCGGAGCACTACGCCCTCAGTGTGATCGGCAAGCTCACGCTGACCGGCCAGGTTGCCGGGCGCTTCTCCGTGGATGTCACCCGAGGCTCGCAGGACGGCTTCGCTCGCGTCGTCGTGAAGCGGAGAAGGCTCAAGGAACTGCAGGTTGCCGCCGACGTCAACGTCTCGGCGAGCCTCACGACCGACGGACTGCCGGCGTCGGGCAAGGAGTTCCTCGGCGCGCTGCTCGGGGTGCAGGCCAGAAATTGGCTGAACCTGGCGGACTCGCTGGTGACGAAGAGCGGGCACGTCGACACCATCGGTACGTTGAAAGCCAAACTGGATGGCCTGGCGACGGACTACTTGAGCGCGCTGGCGGGGAAAGCGATCGACTTGTTGACTTCCCCGACAGAGGTGCAGGCATTCCAGACGAAAGTCGCCACCGTCGTTGACGGTTATCGCGAGCTGGACGAGCGCGCCATCGCGTTGTTCGACCGCTACTTCGATCCGGTCCTCAACCGCGTGCAGGACCTCACTGCCAGACTGCAAGCGCTCAGCGCGATGCATGATTGGGATCAACTGAGCGGCGAAGTCGATCCGATGTCGTGGAACGTCCTTCGTCAGCTGACTGACGGCGATCCGCTCGGCTGGGCACTCGGACTCGTCCCGGGAACGAGTGTTCCCAGTCTTCCCGAGTTGAAGAGGCGGGTGGACAGCACGCTTTCGCTGATTCGGGACGCCCAGCACCAGGGAATCCGCGACTTCATCCAGCTGGCCAAGGAGCAGTTCGGACTCGACGCGTTTTTCAATGAGCTGGCAACGTTACAGACCCCCGAGGATCTGAAAGCGGTCGCGAATGCCAGGCTGGGTCATTTTGTCGAGCGGCTGGTCGGCAGCGCGATCGATCAGTTGAACGGCAATGGTCTGAAGAAGGCCCTCGACGCGGTGAAGGCAGTCGTGGCGAAGCGAGGCGAGTTTTTCAACTCGTTCGACAAGATCCTCGAAGAGGCTGCTGGCCAGAAGTTCACCGCAGCACTCCATGCCGCCTACAACTCGGCCTCGGAGCGCGATGCGCTCATCGACATGGAGATCCGCCTCCGCCAGCCGGACGGCTCACCGAACGCGACCGGCCTTCGTTACATGCAGGCAGCCGGCCGGGGCGATTTCCAGGAAGTGCTCGCCAGCTACCAGCCCGATGTCGTCAGGCTTCGCGAAGGGATCCTGTCTCATCGCGTCAGCGCGCAAACCTCTCTCAGCTTCAATGTGGCCGGCTGGCACCGGCAGTTCAACTATCAGGCGATGCACCGCGTCATCGTCGATGCGGAACAGCAGATCCGCGACACCGGTAACGGGTTGCTGACGGTCTTCACGACCGCCGACATGACCGCCGACTCCGAACGTCGCAAGCATGGCTCGAAGAGCGAGCAGGCCGTGCTGACCAGCTTCCTGCTTCGCGTGCTCGGCGAGACCAGGGTGTCGGATTCGTCCTTCGATCCGGAAACCGCGCAGTACGCCATCGATGTCATTACCGGCATGTCGGCGCGCTACGGCGTCAGCTTCACCGACGAAGACACCTCGTCGGACGAACTCGACGACTATCTGTCGTTCGCGAAGACGCTCGGCCTCGACGCGGTTGGCGCCAACCGGCCCGCGCTCGCGCCGTTCCTGGAACTGAAGGACGGGGGATTCGGCAAAACCAGCTCCGTGTATGACGTGCGCTACACCGATCGAGCCGTCTCGCTGCTCATGAACGCGCGGCCGAGCGCCGGCGACATCCGGCAGATTCTGCGGCGGATCGTGCTCGCGAATTATTTCAGCGACCGCCAGCTCCACGACGTCGGCTGGCTCTACGGCAGCGACGATGTGCGCACACTGTTCGACGACAACTCGAGCGCCTTCGTCGAGGCCCAATCGGTTCTGGACGGCGCGGTCGTGCGGCTCACCTCGCCCATCCCAGACCTCAAGCCGCCGCCGACCTTCGTCAACAGCCGGCAGGTGCGTGAGGATGTCGCCGTACTGCTTCGCATCGAAAACGCGATCATCGAAGCGTTCGGACAGTTGAGCGCCCTGCTGCAGTCCACAGGAGCGATCAAGACCGCGGATCTCGAGCTCCGGTTGAACGCGTTCGGCAAGGCGCTCGATGCGTTCGACGGATTCGACAACGGGGATAACTCGGTGTTTGCAGTGTTCGACGGTCTCGTTCAGCTGCAGACCACCGGCGACGCTGCGCGTGCCAGCTCGTTGACCTTCACGTCGATCAAGGGCGGCGTCGAGCACACCAAGGTCTTTGCCCGTCCGGAAGCGCAGCGCACCGCCGCTCTGATCAACATGAACGCGGTGGGCCCGCGCCAGTCCAATGACAGAACGACCGACGCGGCCGGGACTGCGACACTTCCCGATCTCGCCAGGCCGATCGTCCGCGCGCAGACGACGCTGGCGGCGCTGCAACCGGTCACGAACGCCAATGCCGGCGACGCGATTGCCGCACTGTCGGCGGCGATCAGAGCCGCGGGCGCAGCGCATACCGCGCCAGCGATCAACAGCGTGATTGCCCAGCTGACGGCCCTCCGGACCACGGCTGAAGCGTCCGCCGTGAGGACGACGGCGGACGTCGCCGCGAACCGCGCCACACCGGCTGAGGCCCAGGCCGCTCAACAGGCTGCTGCGGCGGTTCAGGATCTGGCTGCCGACCTCACCCGGGCGATCTCGCTGGCGGCGTTGGCGCCGATGGCCAGCGTGACGGCGGCGACACCATGAACGATCTCCAAATCCTCACGTGCGGCGCGATCGTCAACGTCTTCGAAACAGGCCGCGTGCACGGAGACTACGGCGCCATCGCCGTGCTCAAGGGCGACAGCGGTCACCTGTCGTACGGGCGCAGCCAGGCCGCGCTCGGATCCGGCACGCTGTTCAAGCTGCTGGACCTCTACTGCCGGCAGCCCGGCGGCCAGTTCACGGCGCAGATTCAGCCCTTGCTGTCGCGCTTCCAGCAGAAGGACGTCTCGCTCGACACCGACACCGCTGTCCAACTCCTGTTGAAGCAGGCCGGACAGCAGGATCCGGTGATGCGTGCGACCCAGGATCAGTTCTTCAACGACAACTATCTGGCGCCGGCGGTTCGCGACGCCCAGGCGTTTGGGGTGACGCTCCCGCTCGGACAGACGATCATCTACGACAGCCACGTGCAGGGCGGCTGGGCGCGGCTTCGTGATCGAGTTGGTCCGCCCGGCGGTTTCGGCGAGAAGGAATGGGCGAAGAACTACCTGGCGACGCGCCGGGCCTGGCTCCAGTCGCTGGCGCCGCCGCTGCCCAGCACCGTTTACCGCGTCGACTCCTTCGGCGCCCTGATCGATCAGGACAAATGGGACCTGGGACTCCCGCTCGTCGTCCACGGCGTGACGATCACACAAGACGCACTGGCGCCAGAGATTCCCGCGCCCGGCGACGCGCCGCGGACTCTCCGCCTGATGAGTCCGTACCTGCGCGGCCCCGACGTCCAGGCGCTGCAGAAGGCGCTGACCATTCACGGCAAGCCAGTGTCGAGCGACGGCATCTACGGCCCGTTCACCGATCACCTTGTCAAAGACTGGCAATCGAGTCGCGCCATCGTCGAAGACGGCGTTGGACCACAAACGCGAAGCTCGCTGGGTCTCTGACCGAGCGCGAACCGCCGGGCGATCCGATATGCTGGGCCGCATGCTGAAGTACGCGGTCGTCCTATTGCTCTTCTCGGCCGTCCCTGCGGCGGCGCAGAGCTCCTGGTTTCAACCGTCGCTTCTTGATCGTCCCGATATCCAGACCGCGCTCCGATCCGTTGACGAGCGGAAGACCGCGATCGTGGACGAGTGGATCAAGCTCGTGGAAATGCCGGCGCCTTCCGGTCAGGAACAGGCGCGGGCGGCGTATATCCGCGCCGAAATGCAGCAGCTCGGACTCAGCGACATCAAGACCGACGATATCTTCAATGTGAGTGGCGTTCGCAAGGGCACCGGCGGCGGGCCGACGATCGTCTTCGCCGCGCACACGGACACCGTCTTCCCGAAGGGCACCGACGTGCACGTCAAGCGCGACGGCGACATTTTGCGTGCGCCCGGCGTCGGCGACGACACCGGCAACCTGATGGCGACGCTCGAAATGTTCCGCGCACTCAAGCGCGGCGGCGTCCAGACCAAAGGCGACATCATCTTCCTCGCGTCCGTGCAGGAGGAGCTCGGACTGCTGGGCGCAAAGCACTGGCTGGAAACCAGCGGCTACAAACCAGACCTGTTCGTGGCCATCGATCTCTCGTCCACCGAGGTCTGGTATGGCGCGCTGCGGATCAGCCAGTTCAAGTTCTTCTACACGTCGCCTGGTGCGCACACGATGGAGAGTCGCGGCGGCCCCAATCCAGCGCGAGCCGTCGCCAAGGCGATCGACGCGCTCTACGACATTCCACTGCCGCCGATCGTCGCTGGCCTCGACACGTTCAAGCTGCCCGTGCTCAACGTCGGCATGATCGGCGGCGGCACCGTGATCAACGCGGTCCCTCGCGAAGCGTGGTTCACGGTGGACCTGCGTTCGGTGGACACCGCGACGCAGGATCGACTCGAGAGCGCCGTCGTCGCCGCGGCGAAACATGCGGCGGAGCAGGACGGCGTCGGTTTCCGGATGGAGAAGGGCATGGCCATCGACTATTCGAAGGCGAAGCCCGCGCCGGAACGCCTCCAGCATCCGCTCGTGCAGACCGCGCTTGCCGTCGAAAACCATTTCCGCAAGCCGGGCACGCTCCCGATCGTTCCCGCCGACATTGGATCGACGGACGCCAATATCGCCGTCGCGATGGGTATTCCGGCGGTCGCCGTCGGCGCGCGAGTGGGCCAGATGCCGCATCAACTCCAGGAGACGGCCGAGGCCGGCAGCATCGTGCCGGGCATCAAGGCGCTGCTGGTACTGGCTGTCGCTTCCACGAGCTATTGACGGAGTATTCGCCAGGCGTTCGTGTTGACACCGGTGCCACGTCATCTTTAGGCGCCTACATGAACGGCTGATGACAGGCGGGTTCCTGGACCGCTGGCACCCTTCTTGGAACAAAGTCACTGATGCTCATTGTCTCGAGTCTGTTCCTGCTCATGCAATTGACGCCGCCACCACCGACTCAAGCGCAATCGATTCCGGCGCAGTCAGCGGAAACGATAGTGGCGGTCGCCAATCACGAGGCGGCAGAGACGCAGGAACAGAAAGCGGACGCCAAGGAACCGCCGACACCGGAACATACCGGCATCAGGGCGTTGTTCGGCAATCTCGGCGAGGACCTCAAGCACCTGCCGGCGTGGCCGAATGTCTACATCGCCGCGGTGGGCGGAGGGCTTGCTCTGGCCGTTCATCCCTGGGACAAGGAATTCAATGCCCACTTGCAGAGTGGCGGTGATGCCACGGACGACTTTTTCGCGGCCGGGAAATACATCGGCAGCACCCAGGTTCAGATCGCCTTTTCGGTCGGAACCTACGCTGTGGGCCGCTGGCGCGATCAGCCGAAGGTCGCCCATCTTGGAATGGATCTCCTGCAGGCGCAGATCCTCAGCGAGATTCTCGTCGAGCCTCTGAAACTCGCGACGCAGCGGCTCAGGCCGTATCAGACGGATCACTGCGGGTTCAATTGTTCGTTTCCGTCCGGGCATGCGTCGATCACGTTTGCCGACGCGACCGTGATCCTGCGGCACCTGGGCTGGAGATACAGTGTGGCCGGGTACGCGATTGCCGCCTATGTCGCAGCCTCGCGCTTGCACGATAACGACCACTGGCTCAGCGATGTGGTGTTTGGTTCGGCGATGGGCACGATCGCCGGCCGGACGGTCGTCCATCATGCGAGTGATTATTGGGCGTTCACCCCGGCACCAATGCCGGGCGGCGGCGTGATGGTACTGGTCTCGCGTACGACAGTTGCACGCTAATCACCTAACCGCGTTTCCTGGCCGCCTGTTCGATAATCTTCCTGGCAATGCGATCCTGATCCTGCAGCGCGCTCCGCGGGTGCGCGACTCGCGGCCCGGCGGCACCCGGCGCAGGCGGCGGGGAGGGATGGGCGGTCACGACCTCAGGCGCCACACCGGTCAGCCACGCATCGAGCCACTCCCGTTTGACCACGAGCTTGCGGCGTCCGTCCACTCGTGCTGCGCGCAGCTTCCCTTCGGCGATCGCGCGATAGAGGATGTGGCTGCCAACTCTTGCATAGAGGCACGCGTCCACGATGTTGAGCCAGGGACTTCCTGGCAGCGGATCTCCGAGCTTCATGGTTCCTCAGAACTTCATGCGGGCCGACATCTGCAACTGGCGTGCAGTTCGTGCCGAAACGGGCTGACCAAACAGCGAAGAGCCGACCGTACCCACATACTGGTTGTAGTTCACCTGATTGAGCACGTTGAAGGCGTCGAGCGCGAACGTCAGCGTGCGCCCTGACGCGCCGCCCAGCTTGAACTCGCGAGACGCCCGCAGATCGAGCGATGAGTACCCGGCGGTTTCGAGACTGTTTCGCGCGACTCCCGCCGGCCTGGCTCGACCCCGCCCGTTGTTGTAGATGTCGGGGCCCAGCGTCTCGTTGTACGGGGCGCCGGTGTAGGCGGTCAGACCGACGCCGAAGTCCACCCACTTAATCGCGGTCAGACGTCCGAGCAGCACGAATCGGTGACGGCGGTCGAAGTCGGCGCGGGCCCATTCGCCGGAGAGGTCGTAGTCATTGGCCGGAAACGCCGCGATGCCGCTGGTGTCGTTGTAGACACGGCTCCAGGTGTATTGCATCTGGCCGTTGAACCAGCGTGTCACCTTGCCCCGCAGCGTGGCTTGCACCGAGTCGCTGTTCTGCCTCCCGGCCGACTCGACTTGTCGCAGGACCCCGTAGGCCGGGTCGGGACGGTCTCCATACGCGGGCGGCGGCGGGGCGTTGACATCGCGCGAGCGAAACAGGTGATAGCCGCGTGCACCCGTGTAGGTGAGCGACAGCGTGGCGCGCCTTGTAGAGTTGATGGTCCAGCCCGGCGCCGTATTGAACGGTCTGCGGAATCTGAACGTTCGGCGCCAGCTGCACGACGCTGGGCGGCTGATCGGCCTTGAAGGACAGTGAAGGAAATGGAATCGGATAACCGGGATCGGTCAGGACGATCTTCGTCAGCCCGCCAGGCAGCGAGTGCAGCACGTCGGCGATCACCGCGGGACCACTGCGATCGTTGAAAACCCCCGCACCGATGCGAAACACGTTGGTCTTCTGATTGCCAGGCGCATACGCCAGCGAGAATCGGGGCGCGACGTTGTTGTCGTCGTGAAAATAGTTCTGCCAGTCGTAGCGCAGGCCGATTCCGATCGACAGACCGGGCCGGATCTGCCAGTCGTCTTTCAGATACAGACCAAGCTGTTTCTCGAGGAACGCGAGGTCGCCGTTGCCGCGCTGCTGAATGAACGAATAGGGCAGGCCGCTGGCGTACGTATCCAGACCGGAAAAATAGAACGTGCCGGCGAAGTTGGTCCGATCGTAGTAACCGCGCCGGCTCCAGTCGGGGAGCTGAAAGCCGCCCTGCACCAGATGATGCCCGGTCGTCCAGGCCACGCTCTCGTTCAGGTTGATGTGTGTCTCGGTCCGAACCAGATCGGCCTGCGCGCCGCCGCCGGTGAAGGCGCCCGCCACCACGATGGCTGGAGCCGCGACCGCGCTGACCGTCGGTTCACGCTCGTGACCGAGCAGGATCTGGAACTGATTGAGCAGGGTCGGGCGCACGATCGTCTGCTGCGTATACGTGACCTGCTGCTCGTGGTGGGTGAAGGTGTTCGCCGCGCTCGCCAGCGTCGTGCCGCCGACGCCGCGATTCACGTCGCTCTCGTACTGGTAGTTGGGCCTGATCGAAAACGTGTTCCTGTCGCTCAGCTGGTGCGTGATGCTTCCGGTCACCAGCGCGCGGCCGCTCGGCTGCGGCAGCGAGTCCTGAATGATTCCGGACGGCCCGCTGGCGTAGATGAACGCCTGCAGATCCTGAACGTCGTCGTTGGCGGAAATCATGAACGACGTCTTGCCGCTCTTGCCGAGCGGGCCGCCGGCGAATCCTTCCAGGATCTTGCGCTGCTCCGGCGGGGTTGCGGTCGCGAATGGATTGCGCGCGTTCAGGCGCCAGTTCCGGTAGATCAGCGTCGCGTCGCCGTGGTATTCCTGCCCACCCGGCTTGGTCAGAATTTCGACCCGTCCACGTCCGGGTCTGGAGTATTCCGCAGAGTAGGGATCCTGATTGATTCGGATCTGCTGCACCGCCGACGCGCTGACGTTGAGTCCGCTGACTTCCATGCCGTTGACGACGATCGTGACGCCGCCGTTGCCCAGTGATCCCGCGTCGAGAAACTGCGACATCGTCGCGATGTAGTCGTTGTCGAACACCGGCAGGCTTTCGAGCATGTTGGTGTCGATGGAGACGGCGTCGACGTTGTTCGCGGCGCCGGCGCCGACGTCGGTGACGCCGTTGCTGACGGTGATCTCCTGGCTGAGGCCGGCGATGCCGAGCACCAGCCGCTGCGCGCCAGCAGGGCGATTGGTGACGCGAAGCCTGGTGGACGCGGGCAGGAAGCCCTCGAATCGAGCGACCAACTGATACTGACCAGGGCTGACGCACGTCGAAATGGAACGTGCCAAGGTTGTCGGATGTGGTTGACGCGACCACTGCTCCTGCCGTGGTCAGCAGCTCGACCACCGCGCCAGGGAGGACGGCCCCGGTCTGATCCTGGACCACGCCGGTGACGATCGGGCGGCGCCGCGGCCGACGGCCGCGCTGGCGCGCCCTGCAGACCGACGAGGAGCAGCAGCGTGCTGACACCGTGGATCATGGCCCGCTGAGCGGTCTCCGCCTGAGTCGGACGATCACATCAGCGAGTCTAGTGATGTGCCGATGAACTCACGATGAACCCGCGCGGGCACTCGTGTTGTTGGTCGCGGTGCGACGAGATGAACACAAGATGAACGCGCGTCCTCTTGTCGACCTTTTAACATCGCGTTCGCCTCGTGGTTACATCGCGCACCTAGCATCGATGCTCATTCGCGAGACGATTCCGGCTCGCGATCACACTCGAGGAGGAACCGATGCCAGTGAGTCCACAGACGTTCGTGCGCGGCGGAGCGATCGCGATGACCGTGATCCTGCTAGCCAGCGCACACCCTTCGGCAGGTCCGCGGCACGACCACGATCGAGATGATCGCGATGCCAACGTGAAACACGTGCTGCTGATCAGCATCGACGGAATGCACGCACTGGACTACGCGAATTGCGTCGAGCGCCGGAACGTGTCCGCATCTCGCCGAGCTGGGAGAGACCGGCGTGACCTACACGCGAACCACGACCTCGAGGCCGTCCGATTCCTTCCCCGGCCTGATGGCATTGGTGACCGGCGGCACGCCGAAAACGGTCGGGGCGTTCTACGACGTGGCCTACGATCGGGTCCTCGCCGGACCGACGATCGACACCGGCAACGGCCTGCCGGGCACTGGCCCCGCGGGCTGCAAGGTCGGCAGCGTCGCGGGATATGAAACCGAATACGAGGAAGGGGTCGAACTCAACCAGCACAACGTGAACGGCGGAGGCCCGTACAGCATGTTCGACGGGGGCGTTCTTTCCATCGATCCCCTCAAGCTTCCTCGCGATCCCTTCAACGGGTGCAAGCCCGTTTATCCCTGGAACTTCGTCCGCACCAACACGATCTACGGCGTCATCCACGCGGCGGGCGGTTATACGGCGTGGTCGGACAAGCACCCTGCCTACGCCACGGTCTCCGGACCGACCGGAACATCCGTGCCCAGCAATGTGGACGATTACTACGCACCCGAAGTGAACTCCGATATCGTGTCGATTCCGGGCTTTCACACCGTCGCCGGCGACGATTGCTCGAACATTGCACACGCGGCGGGCGACGACTGGACGACTGACTTCGCCTCCATCAGATGCTATGACCAGTTGAAGGTCAATGCGGTCGTCAACGAGATCATGGGCAAGGACCACCTCGGCGCGAGGAAGGCCCCGGTGCCGACAATCCTCGGCATGAACTTCCAGGCGGTCAGCGTGGGTCAGAAGCTGATCAAAGGCGTGAAGGGCGGCTACACGGACGCCGCGGGAGATCCGACGCCGAGCATGCTGGCCGAGATCAAGTTTGCGGACGCCGCGATCGGCCAGATGGTCGACGCCCTCCGGGATCGAGGTCTTCTCCGTTCCACCGCGATCATCGTCACGGCCAAGCACGGTCAATCGCCGATCGACACCAACCGCTTTTTCCCGATTCCCGGACATTCGGGAACCAACGGGCAGCCACCGTCGGCGGTCATCGGGTCGTTTCTCCCGGCGGTCTACTCCAACCCGCTGAACGGCCTCGGCATCGCCGAGGACGACATCTCGCAGCTCTGGTTGACGAATCCCGCCGATACGATGGCTGCGGTCAACCTTCTCGAGACCACCGGAATCGCTCCGGGATCCGATGCGACGGCCATCGGACTTGGGCAGATCTTTTTTGGCTCTTCCATTACCACGATGTTCAACGCTCCCGGTGTTCCCAAGGACCTCGACCCGTGCTGCTCAATGCCCAAACCGGGCGACCTCGATCCGCGCACGCCGGATATCATCGTGATCCCCAACGTCGGAGTCGTCTATACGGGAAGCCTCAAGAAGCAATCTGAGCATGGCGGCTTCGCTCACGACGACACCAACGTCATGCTGCTGGTGTCGAATCCGACGCTGAGGGCAGCCACGGTCACGAGTTTCGTCGAGACCACACAGGTCGCACCGACGATTCTGCAGTTGCTCGGCCTCGATCCGAATCGGCTGTCGGCGGTTCGCGCGAGAGGGTACGCCGGTCCTTCCCGGGCTGGAATTCAGAGATCGCGACTAGTCACACGCTTCGTCAGGGGTGGGCGCCGGTCGCGCCCACCCGTCTTTCAGCCGCCTCGATGGCGCGCCTCTTGACCGACCTATTCGGTCGGCATTAGAATCTGATTCTGAAATTGAGACTCGTTCTCAGTTTGTGAGGCGACCCGCCGGTGCGGCAAACACCAGCGGGTCATGTCGAACGTGGTCCGGAGAGACCTGTCATTCGCGTTCGCGACTGACGCACTCGACCTGCGTATTGTAGGCCCCGGGTTTCGTCAGCGCAACGAATTGGAGTGCGCTGTGCGTCGTCTGTGCTGTTCCGCCGTTTGCTGTGTGCTTGCCGTCCTGTCCTTCGCGCCGACGACGTCGGCGCAATCCGCCTCGAACAACTTCTCGCTGCAGGGAACGGTCGTCGATGCGACCGGCGCTGCCGTCGTTGGAGCCCGCGCGAGCGCCGTCGCGACGGGTCAGACCTCCGCGTCCGGTCGCCACGACGAACCAGCGCGGCGTCGTTTACGCTGAGCCTGGCGCCCGGCTCGTACACGGTCACGATCGAGGCCGGCGGCTTCGTCGAGCTGCAGCAGACCGTGAAGGCGGTCGCCAGCGGCAGCGACACGCGTCAGATCGTGCTCGAAGTGGCCGGATTGTCAGGAAGCGGTGAACGTGAACGCGCCCGCCGGCTACAACGTGCCGGTCATCACCAGCGCCACCAAGACCCCGACGCCGCTTATCGACACGCCGCAGTCGATCACGGTCGTCTCGAAGGAACTGATGGCCGACACGTTGATGGACAGCATCACCGACGTGGTCCAGTACATCCCAGGCATCGCCGAGCACCAGGGCGAGAACAACCGCGACGAAGTCATCATCCGCGGCAACGACTCCTCGTCGAATTTCTTCCTCAACACCGTCCGCGATGACGTCCAGTACTACCGCGATCTCTACAACGTCGAACGGATCGAGGCGCTGAAGGGACCCAACGCCACGATGTTCGGACGCGGCGGCGGTGGCGGCGTCATCAACCGCGTGAGCAAGGAGGCGGGCTTCAAGCGCCTTAGCAGGGGGAACGGTCCAGTTCGGCGCCTACGACAACCGCCGGTTCACCGGCGACGTCGACCGTGCCGTGAATGACAAGGTGGCGTTCCGGGTGAACGGCGTCTACGAGAACTCCGGCAGCTTCCGCGACGGCGTCGATCTCGAGCGCGGCGGGATCGCGCCGACGGTGACGTTTGCGGCGAGCGATAAGACCAGGATCACGGTCTCCGACGAATTCCTGCACGACACCCGAGTCGCCGATCGCGGCATCAGCTCGTATCAGGGCCGGCCAGCTGACGTGCCGATCACCACCTACTACGGCAATCCGGACAACAGCCACGTCCACGCGAACGTGAACCTGCTGTCCGGCCTGGTGGAGCACCGCACCGGAAACTGGACGATTCGCAATCGCACCATGCTCGGCAACTACGATCGCGGTTATCAGAACTACGTGCCCGGCGCCGTGACGGCGGACAAGAGTCAGGTGGCGCTGACGGCGTACAACAACGCGACCGACTCGCCGCAACCTGTTCAACCAGACCGATGCCGTCTACGTCGGCACCATGGGCCACATCCACCACACCTTGCTCGACCGGCGCCGAAATCGGACAGCAGCTGACCGACAACTTCCGCAACACCGGCTACTTCAACAACCTGGACACGTCGATCCTGGTGCCGTACGCGAACCCGACGATCACGACGCCGGTGACCTTCCGTCAGAGTGCTGACCGACGCCGACAATCATCTGCGCACCAACCTCGGCGCGTTGTACGTGCAGGATCAGATCGAGTTGACGTCGCAGGTGCAGGTAATCGCCGGCCTGCGCGGCGACCGTTTCGACCTGACCTACCACAACAATCGCAACGGCGACACCATTGGCCGCGTCGACAACCTGTTCTCGCCCCGAGCCGGCCTGGTCTTCAAGCCAGTCAACCAGGTCTCGTTGTATGGCACCTACACCGTGTCGTACCTTCCCAGTTCGGGCGACCAGTTTTCGTCGCTGACCGTGATCACCCAGGCCCTCGAGCCGGAGAAGTTCACCAACTACGAAGTCGGCGCGAAGTGGGATGCCGCACCGCAGTTGTCGCTCACGACCGCCTTGTATCGGCTCGATCGCACCAACACCAGGTCCACTGACCCGAACAACCCGACGTTGATCGTGCAGACCGGGAGTCAGCGCACCAACGGCTACGAGATCGGCGCGACCGGGCACCTGACGCGGGAGTGGAGCGTCGCCGGCGGCTATGCATACCAGGACGCGTTCGTCACCAGCGCGACCGCGGCGGCGCCGCTGGGCGCGGTCGTCGGCCAGGTGCCGCACAACACGTTCTCGCTGTGGAATCGCTATCAGGCGACTTCGAAACTGGCCGGCGGCGTCGGCATCATCTACCGCAGCGACATGTTCGCGACCATCGACAACACCGTGACGCTGCCCGGCTACACGCGCGTCGACGCGGCTGGGTTCTACGCCTTGACCGCAGGCCTGCGGCTGCAGGTCAACGTCGAGAACCTGTTCAACACGACCTACTACCTGAACTCGGACAGCAACACCAACATTTCGCCGGGGTCGCCGAGAGCGGCACGCGTCGCTCTGGCAATGCGATTCTGAACGGCGGTCCCGGGCCCGCCGTCAGCGCGCGGCGGGTTCGCGCTCGACCACCATCATCGAAAACGAGCCGGGGATCATCGGCCCGCGTCGATTGGTGCCGCTGTCGGCGGCAGCCGGTCCGAACTTCGCTGAGACCAGAAACAACCGGTGCGTCGTCGGGTCGAGGCCCATGTTCCGCGCCGCCGGGGCGGTGGTCACCGACTGCGTGACGGTGTAGTGATCAGAGGAATCCTGGTGCACCACCGTGAGCGTGCCATCCGCATTCGACGCGAATGCGTCGGTGGACACGGGATCGTAGGCCGCGCCGTCCACGCCTGTCCCGATCGGCACGGTCGCGATCACCTTCGCTGACTGATAGTTGGAAATCGCCATCACGCCGCTGCGGCAGCCGCTGAAGAGACGATGATGGGTCTCGTCGATCGCCATCGCGACTGGTTGACTGCACGGCGCGGTGGACCAACGTCTGGTCACCGTAGCAGTCTTCGCATCGATCTCGACCACCTCGCTCGTGTCGGTCAGGTTCGCGTACACCTTGCCGTCATTGGCTGATGCGCCGTATTCGGGCTTGCCACCGAGCGGAATGTTGGTGATCAGCGCGCCTGCGGCGGGGTCGATGACGGTGGAGGAGTGAGCGTCGCCATTGAAGGTGAACACGCGATTGGAGGCGCGATCGAAGATGATCGCATCGGCGTCTTCGGCCGCGGGAATCCGTCCCAGGGTCTTGAAGGTCTGGAGATCGAACATCACGACCGAGCGATCGTTGCCCGAGGTCGCGAAGCCGTGGCCCGTGCCAGTGGCGACGGCCGTGCCATGGGCGCCTTGAATGCCCGTCACCTCTCCCAGCAGTCTGCCATCGTCAGAGTTGACGACCATCACCCGATTCTGCCGTCCGATGAACACGCGGTGAGCTGGCGGATCGGGAACGATGTAATCCCAGTTTCCGTCGCCGCCGAGGGCATAGGTGTGGGTAATCCGGTAGGACGAGGTCTGCGCGATCAGCGGAACAGTGATGAGCGCAGCGAGTATCAGTTGGCGCATATTGGACCGATCTCGCGGTACCCTAGCAAATTGACGATGAACAGCCGATGAAGTCGGTCGGGTGTACGGCCGGGCTTCCTGAGCCCGTCAGTGTTTCGCCACGTTTACACGGCGGCCCTGAAAGGCCGAATCGAAGGTATAGTGCGCTCCTGTCTGGCCAGGAGGAGGTCGCCATGAATCCGGATCGACGCCAATTCGCCGTGCAGCTCGACCAACTGAAGGCGGGGCTCCTCGCCATGGGGCGGCTCGCCGAGGACCGCGTGCGAATGGCGATGCAGGCGCTGGTCGATCGAGACAAGGACTTGCTGGCTGAGGTCATCGCCGGCGACGACCGGATTAATGCGTCGCAGATGGAAATCGACGCGCGATGCTTCACGCTGCTCGCACTGCAGCATCCGGTCGCCGTCGATCTGAGAGTGGTTGTGTCAGCGTTCAAGATCAACGCCGATCTCGAGCGGGTAGGCGATCTCGCCGTCAACATCGCCGAGGCCTCGCAGCGCTATATCGAGCATCCTCCAGTCAAGCCGCTGATCGACCTCCCTCGCATGGGCGCGCTGGCGTTGAAAATGCATCGGGAGGCGCTCGACGCATTCGTCGCCAGGGACGCCGGACTCGCGCGAGCCGTACTGGTCCAGGACGACTGGCTGGACGGGCTGAAAGATCAGATCTTTCGTGAACTCCTCACCTACATGCTTGGCGACCCACGAACGATCGAGGCGAGCGTTGATCTGATTCTCATCTCGCGTCACCTCGAGCGCATCGGCGACCATGCCACGAATATCGCCGAGGACGTGATCTTTATCGTCGAGGCTCGGGACGTCCGCCATGGTTCAGCCAGTGTCGTCGCCGGGTTGGATCAGGGTGGTTCGCGAACGGCCTTCGAGCGCCGAAAAGACCTTGGCGTGCCGCCGGTGTAGCAGCGCGCAGACACCACGCGGACCGCTTAGTCACTCCGTTGTTGCGACGCGGCGCTACCATCCCGTCATGTGGGATTTCGCCGACGCTCTGCTCGTGATTCCGCCGCTCGAGAACGACGCTCGCGCCGCGATTCTCTGGACGTTGTCGCGCGACCACCGGCAGACCGTGGCTGAACTGCGCCGCCTGGGTTGGATGGGGATGGCAGGTGCGCCTGCTGCGGGACGGCGCGGAATCGTCGGTCTATCGATTTCTGCTGCATTCGGACGCGGTTGCTTACGGGGTGCAGATGAAGCGCGCTCTGCTCGCCGACGGCTGGACGCTGACCTGACGCGCGCGGTCAATATGGGGGACGAGCCTCAAGCCGGCGACATTCGCAAGTGTCCGAGGTGCGGGCGCCTGATGCTTGTCTTCTCGAAGGACGCCTTGGTACGAATCCGCCTGGTGGTCGAGTCGGAGAGCACGACCCAGACTCAGCGCCGCGGTCCGGGCTGGACGTGCTCGAACTGCGGACACGTGCAGCCCCCAACCTGACGGATGCGTCCACCGCGGGGAGGCGCCAGGCCCGTGAACGGGAGTGCCCGGTTCATCAGCCTGAAAAAATCCGTCTGATCGATCACCCCGACCACATTGGCCGCCTGCGGCCCTTGCGCTGCGATTCGCACCTGGGTGCCGGTGTGATCCTGCGACCGATGGTCGGCGTTCGTCGCGTATGACATGAGGTCTCCCTGTAAACCTCGCATCGTGCTGGAGCTCGCGACCGGTTGTTACAGCCGCTCGTCATACTTACCGTGGAGCGGCGAATGGCCATTGAGCATGAAATCCTGGATGACGTCGCGGTCATCCGCATCAACAGCGACCTCTACCGGCCCTCAGCGGCGGTCGCTGGGCGACGATGTCTGTTCGTTCCTGGCCGGAGGGCTA
The DNA here is from genome assembly GCA_963711765.1 of uncultured Acidobacteriota bacterium. GTDB lineage: Bacteria > Acidobacteriota > Vicinamibacteria > Vicinamibacterales > CAVVIG01 > CAVQFC01. The sequence continues at coordinate 1,151,821 of CAVQFC010000004.1, forward strand.
CACAAGGTCGTGCTGAACTTCGCGAGGGTCCCGGCGGTCGACGCCGCGGGTCTGGGCCTGCTGGCCCAGATTCACCTCATCGCCATGGGAACGGGCGCTGCGATTGTGCTGACCAACATCAGCCCCCGTGTCCGCGAGGTGTTCGACCTCGCCGGCCTGAGTCCGCTGTTCGAGATCGTCGCCTCCGAGTCCGAGGCCCTGGAAGACTTCGAGGACTTGTGCGTCGGATTTGTCGAGTGATTCGCAAAAGGTCCGGCTGAAGCCGGACGCTACGGTGACAGTCCGGCCGAACCCGGACGACCTTAGCGCCCGGCCGATCACCGGCTCAGGAAGGGATCTTTGCCTTGAACTTCCGGGTCCGTGCCGCGAGCGTCGTCAACCATTTGATTTCCAGATCTGAGCCGGTACGGAAGAGTTCGATCCACTCAGACGGCAGGACCGAGAAATCAATCTTGTGGCGACCCCAATCGGGACGACGGCCGTCGTAGTCGAACAATCCGTAGTCGCGTCCAAGTTGCCAGGAGCCGAACAGCATTCCGGTGCGCTTCCGCACGTTCGGATCCGCCGCGAGCGCGGCGATCGCGCGGCCCACGAAGAGGGGTGACTCCGATTCCAGGAAGTTCGAATCCTTCTTGCCGGCCTCGCGCCAGTTGTCTTCCGTGACGCCCAGACCTTGCAGCATCGATTCCGAGCGCAGGAAACCGGGAGTGACGGCCATGACGGAGACGCCGTGCGGCGCCAGTTCGGCGGCCCAGAAGAGCGGCAGCACCTTCTGGGCCATCTTGACCGCCTGCGCCATCGGATTCCCGCCGCCGCCGATCATGTCGTTCTCCGTCACTTCCACGATCAGGCCGCGTTTGGCCGGCATCATCGCGAGGGCTCCGTACTTCGCGGTGATGATGCGTGATGTCAGCCCCTGCCGGAAGATGGCGTCAGCGGCCTTCAGGTCGGCCTGCCAGAGGTAGCCGTACACACCCATCAGTGGATCCTCGCCGGCCACGCTGTCCACGATGACATCGATGCGCTTGTGGACGCGCAGGATGCGCTTGAACAGCGCCTTCACTTCGCGCTCGTCAGAGTGATCGACGCGAACCGCGATGGCGGTACCTCCGGCGGCGTTGATCATCGCCGCGGTCTCGTCGATCGTCTCTGGCCGGCGATACGCCGACGGCTTGCCCTTGACGCTGCGGCCGGTGCAGTACACCGTCGCACCGGCGTCTCCGAGCGCTCGTGCGATACCGCGGCCGGCGCCGCGTGTGGCCCCTGCGACGAGGGCGACCCGTCCGGTGAGTGGCTGGCGCGACGATGTGCTCTTTGCCATGTTCGTTACGGTGATTGCAAACGGGGCGTCATCGCCGAGAAGTCGCGTCAAGCCTCGGCGGTCACGCCGTGCGCTCGAGGCGCCGCGAAACGGCCTCCAGCAACTGGTTCATCGTGACCGGCTTCACGAGGACCGTTTCGTGCTCTCGCAGCATCGGACGCAACGCGAAGAACTGGTCGGCATAACCGGTGAAGTACAGGACCTTGATCTGGGGGTCACGGTCGTGAAGTCGCCGTGCCAGTTGGTCGCCGCGCATGCGCGGCATCATGACGTCGATGACGAAGAGATCGAACCGGGCCTGGGCCTCGACGATCCGGAGCGCCTCCGGTCCGTCGGAAGCGATCTCGACTTCGTAGCCCTCGTGCCGCAGCGCCTTCGCAGCGAAGCGACGAATCCCTTCATCGTCATCGACAACCAGAACGCGCTGCAGAAGTGGCGCCATGTCGCGAAGGCTAGCGGAAATTCCGCATCAGCAGCGCATCACGCGTCAGCATGCCGCGCGCAATCACCAGGGTCTTTCCATCAGCGGTTCGATCGAATGCCAAGATCTGCTGGTCAGAGAAGTGTGTCACCTGTTGCGGATCGCCTCCTGCGATTTGGTAGCGGCCTGGACGGTCGCCGGAAGACAGGTTCATTTTGCGAGAAGTTTATCCCATACGCCGGCCAGGAAGGTCCGTGGCGTCACGCCGATGCGCGTCGGGCTCTGACGTGCAGGTTTGGAAATGGACCTTTAAGAGCGCCGCGAACGGAGATATCCTCTCGCGACCGAGACTCCGATCACGGGCGGTGTTCGTAAACCGTTGTTTTGCGTACAGGACCCATGAACCAACGTCCACTGATGCAGCCGATGCGTCTCCTCATCTGGGTCGCGATCATCGCGGTGCCGAACGTGCGCGCGCGAGCTCAACGCCCGGCTTCCGCCGCCGTCAACTGGAGCGAAACCATCATGTGCGCGGCCGAGAAGCGCGTCGTCGATGTGTCGAAGACAGTCGTGTCGTCGGGGTTCAGCGTCGATCGCAATCAGACACGCAGCCTGACCGCGGCGCAGTCCGGCCTCAGGGCGGCGACTTGAAGAACCTGGACGTCGCCTGGGCGATTGGATTTCCCGGACAGGGCAGCGGCACCGGCGCCGCGATCGTCGGCGACACCATGTTCGTTGCGGCAGGCGGCCTGCTTGCGGCACTCGACACGGCCTCCGGCTGCGTGAAGTGGAGTGTCAGGGCCAACTCGCGCAATACACCCAGCTTCGGCGATCTCAACGGGCGCAAAGTGGTTGCGGTGTCGGTCGGGCCGCGATGTGCTGGTGGTCGATGCCCGAAACGGCGACACCATCTGGCAGGCGAGTGGTCAACCCGAGGGCAACCCCGGTTCGATTCGCGGCGGCGTGGTCCTCTACAGAAACAAAGTCATCGTGCCGATCTCGGCGTCTGGAGTCGCCGCCGGTCAACGGGCGACGTTCGAATGCTGCGTCGGTCACGGGGCGGTCGTCGCGTTGTCGGCAGCCGACGGCAAGAGGCTGTGGGAATACCACACGATGCGGAACGCGGAATACACCGGCGAAGTGTCTTCGACCGGTATCAGGCAACGCGGGCCGTCGGGCGCGCCGATTTGGGCGATTCCGCTGATCGACGAGAAACGCAATCGCGTGATCGTCGCCACCGGCGAAAACACGTCGCATCCCGACACTGATACGTCTGATGCGCTGATCGCGCTCGATCTCGACACTGGCCAAGTCGTTTGGAAATTTCAGGCGATGGCGCTCGACGTGTGGAACATGGCCTGTTCGTCGAACAAACAGACGTCGGGTTCGAATTGTCCGTGGAATATCGCGGACGATCCGGGAACGGGACGCGATTTCGATTTCGGGGCTGGCGCGACGCTCGCGAAGGACGCGAGCGGCCGAGACGTCGTTCTCGCGGGACAGAAATCAGGCGATACCTGGGCCCTCGATGCCGAAAGCGGCAGGAAGCTATGGAACGTCCGATTCGGACAGGGCACCTATCTCGGAGGCATTCACTGGGGAATCACCACAGACGGGCGAGCGCATGTTCGCCGCCGTCAGCGACCCAGTGATCCCCGGCGCGCAGACTCCACATCCGGGCGTTTACGCGGTCGATATCAGCACGGGGAAGCAAGTATGGGGCTTCGACGCCAAGCCGAACTGCGAGGGCGACCGCGGCACACTGGTCGCGGCATGCGCAACAAAGTATGGATTCTCGGCAGCCCCGCTCACCATCGACGGCGCCGTCGTCGGAGCGACGCTCGGCGGTGAAGTCATCATGCTCGACGGAAAGACCGGTACGGTCCTGAAGACGATCGATACGATCGGGTCGCACAAGACGATCAACGGTATCGACGCGAAGGGAGGATCGATTGACAGCCATGGCATCTCCGCTGGGGCGGGCATGCTCTTCATCAACTCTGGCTACGGGCTGTTCGGCCAGACGGCGGGCAATGTCCTGATCGCGTACAAGCCGACGAAATAGCAACGCGCCGGTCGACCGGTCAGCGGTCAGATGTATCCGAACACCGGCGGAAACACGATCACGACGACCGCCGCCCACACGGCGTAGACGGGCAGATAGGCGATCTGCCATCGCTCCAGCGTGGCAAACGAGCCCCGGTGACGCACGAAGCGCGCATAGAGCCACGCCGTCCACGCCAGGTTGACGAGCAGAATGAGATTCTCGCCAAGAGCCGCCACCCGGTTGGGAGTGAAGCCGAACTCGGAGATGCGGGCGGCGATCGCCGCGAGCGCCACGCCGTCGACCACGAGCGCGCTGACCACGAGCAGCAGTTGCAGGCGCGTCGAAGAAGTCGGGCGGTGCCTGCGGATCGCGCGCGGAGGCGGCGTAGAGCACCAGCCCGACGACCAGCGCCAGCAGCAGGTCGAAGCCGATGAGGACCTCCCGCTTCACGTTGATCGGGTTGCCCGTCCACGCCATCGTGCGCCAGAAACGCCAGCAGCAGAACCGTGAACAGCGGCGTGAACAGCCTGGTCAGCACCGGCGCCATGTTCTCGATGACGCTTTGCTTCGCCTCGACGAGCCAGGATCCGATGATGACGGCGCCCGCCGCCCCGCACGGGATCAGCCAGCCTCCGATCGAACCAGTCAGGTTTCATCCCGATGGCTCGTGAACATCATGACCGTAAAGGCGGTCAGGACGAACCCGCCGAGCGCGATGAGCACGTAGTAGATCGACCAGCTCGCCCGAGAACCGGACGAAGTTCATGCGCCCGCCATCGGCGAACCAGCGGCCTCGGACGTACGCGACGCCGACGACCAGCCAGAGCGCGATTGGCAGGTGCAGAGCGGTCAGCATCTCTGCGTGTCGCTGGCCGCGACGCGGAAGGGAAAGACGTTGGCGAACACAGCCGCGGCCGCGAAGGGCAGCGCGAGCCAGAGGCCGCTCGTAACATCCGGCACCCGCGCTTCCAGATGAAGTAGATGGTCGAGCAGCGGCAAGACGAACAGGCTGGCGTTGCGGAAGTAGAACGAGCGGCACTTCTTCGTCCGGGCTGAGTCGGATGACCGAACAGCGCCGGCACCTTGACGGCCATCGCCGCGGCGACGGCAAGGCCCAGGACGACGAGGATTTCGCGCGCGTGAGGTGCTCGGCCGGCGCGTCAGCATCGGGCGCGATGACCAATTGCTTCCACAGCCGCTCGGAATGCGCGCGTGCGAACTCGCGCGACAGCGCATCGAGGCTGCCCATGCGCTTGACCGCGACCAGGAAGGCTTCATCTCCGGTCAGGCCGGCCTCGGTGAGCGCCGTCAACTGGTCGCGCAGATGTCCTTCGAGCTCCTCGACGTCGGGACCGTGAATGGCCTGCCGGCGGCGCAGATACGCCCGCCACTGCGCGATTTGCTCCTCGAGCGGTTGATCGGCGAAGGTCGTCATACCGTGCACGCCTTCATCCAGATGCCCCGCAGCGTACCGTCCACGACCTGCCACTGCTGCCGCTGCGCGGCGAGCTGCGTCCGGCCTTCTTTCGTGATCCGGTAGTACTTGCGCTTGCGGCCGGTCTCGGACGCGGACCACTTCGCCGCGACCAGACCCTGACGCTCGAGCCGGTGCAGCACGGGATAGAGCATGCCGTCGGTCCACTGCAGGTGCCCGCCGGACAACTCGGCCACGCGCTTGATGATGGCGTAGCCGTAACTGTCGCCTTCGGCAAGGATGGCGAGCACGAGCGGCGTGGCGGACGCCGCAACCAGGTCCTTACCCATGTCCATACGTAGAAGTCGTTATACATTGCAGTTCTATGTATGTCAACCGGGGACGGTACTTCGACTTAGGTGCGGCCTTCGAGGAGCGTCTAGTACGCCTCGCTGTCGCCGGCCACGAAGAACGGCTCCATCTCGTTGTACTCGAGAACCTTCACCGTCGGAGCGGTGGAGCGGCTCGCCCGCGCGAGCGCGAGGAACGCCTGCTCGGATTGCGCAACCATGGCGCGCGCGAGGTCGTTCTTGTGAATCGAGTGGTAGCGCGATGGCATCGCCCAGTGGAGTAGCGGCATGACGACTCCGAGTGCCGAAGGCGTGTTGGAGTTGCCGAGGATCACAGCGGGTCGGTAGAGGCCGAGGAAGTCGAACCCGAGCTCCTCCGACTTCTTCTCTTTGATGCCGATGTTGCGGACGTACTTGCTCGACGACTGCGGATTGGCGCCGACCGCCGTCATCATCGCCAGCACGCGAGCGCCGCCGGCTCTGGCCGCAGACGCAAAGGCCGTCGGATAGGTGATCTCGATCTTGCGCACCTCCTCGTCCGCCATCTTCGCGCTGCCTTTGCCGACGCCGAACGCCGCGAGCGCGATGTCGACACCCTTGACGTGCGGTGCAAGCTCGTCCTCCAGCTTGTCCATGTTCACGACCACGAGTTGCACCTTCGGGTTCGCGAGCTCCGCGACGTTACGCCGGGTGACGACGACGACCTTCTTGCAAAGCGGGCTCTGCACCAGGAGCTGCAGGATGCGACCGCCGACGTTGCCGGTGGCGCCGAGCAACATCGCCGTGTACTCGATCCTGGACCCGCAATTATGTCCTTCCCTCTCAGCGGCGGTCAACGCCATCCCAGTGCTGGCGCCACGTACTTGAGGATGCTCTCGATCACGTGGGCGTTGTAGTCCACGCCGAGGGTATTCGGCACGGTGAGAAGGAGCGTGTCGGCCGCAGCGATCGCTTCGTCGGCCGCGAGTTCCTTGACGAGCACGTCGGGTTCGGCGGCGTAGGAGCGGCCGAAGATCGCGCGCGTGTTGGCGTCGATGAAGCCGATCTGATCCTGATCTCGGGTCTCGCGGCCGAAGTACGCGCGGTCACGATCGTCGACGAGCGCGAAGACGCTGCGGCTGACCGAGACGCGCGGCTCGCGCGCATGACCGGCCGTCTTCCATGCTTCGCGATACGCCTCGATCTGCTTCCGCTGTTGGATGTGCAGCGGCTCCCCGGTCTCGTCGAATTTCAGCGTGGAACTCTGGAGATTCATGCCGCGCGCGGCGGCCCATTGCGCGGTGGCGTTCGAGGCGGCGCCCCACCAGATGCGGTCGCGCAGGCCTTCGGAGTGAGGCTCGAGGCGCAGCAGGCCGGGCGGATTCGGGAACATCGGGCGCGGATTCGGCTTCGCAAAGCCTTTCCCTTCGATCACGTCGAGGAACACGTCGGCATGGCGCCGCGCCATGTCGGCGTCGCTCTCGCCGTCGGCCGGCAGATGGCCGAAATGCCGCCAGCCGTCGATGACCTGTTCCGGCGATCCCCGGCTGATCCCCAGCTGCAGGCGACCGCCCGAGAGGAGGTCGGCCGCGCCGGCGTCCTCCGCCATGTACATCGGGTTCTCGTAGCGCATGTCGATCACGGCCGTGCCGATCTCGATCGTGCGCGTGCGCGCGCCGATCGCCGCCAGCAGCGGGAAGGGCGACCCGAGCTGGCGCGCGAAGTGATGGACGCGGAAGTAGGCGCCGTCGGCGCCGAGCTCCTCGGCCGCGACGGCGAGTTCGAGCGACTGGACCAGCGAGTCCGCCGCCGTGCGCACCCGCGAGCCGTACGAGTCGTTCCAGTGTCCGAACGAAAGAAATCCGATGCGCTTCACTGAACCATCGTACTCCGATGAGGGCCGTCGGCGCGCTGGTCGTGCACGATCGACTCGCCGTGGACATCGCGATCACGTCGCGACAACGGCCAGCTCGGGATCGTCGAGCGTCTCGTCTCGTGCGGGTTTATACTGCGCCAACGGCAGAAGGGTGCGCGCGGTCAATGTAAAAACGTATTCAGGAGGAACGCGATGACGAACACTGCGGTCAAACTCATGCTGGTGGCGTCGGTGCTGATACCCCTCGCAGTCTACGCGCAGCCGAGGGCGGGAAACCCGACCACGGCAACGCTGATCACAAAGGCGGAGATCGACAAGATCAGCGCGACCGAACAAAGCCTGACGACCCGCGACGAGAACGCCAGGGTGGTGGACATCGGCGACGGCTGGAGCATGGAGGTGGGCGTCATCCATCGCGGGAAGCAGAAGGTAATGACGGTCGCCGAGGCCGCTCAGGCTCCAGCCCGTGGCAATGCGACGCCGGGGGCCGGGAGAGGGAATGCTGCCGGCGGCAATGCGCCAACCGCGGCGCCAGTTCCGTGTGGACAACAGATGGCCAACCCCCCGGGGGACGCACTTCACGGGGCGATCGCTCACGACAATCAGACCGAAGGTTATTTCATCGTCTCCGGCGGTGGCATCGCGTTCATCGAGGGCACGCTCGTCAACGGCCGGCACGGCACGAACAACCCTGACGGTGGACCGAACGGTCCGGGCTGCGGCGGTGGGGTGGCGGTTGGCTCACGCAAGGTCGAATTGAAGGTCGGCGACGTGCTGATTGTGCCGCCGGGAGTCATCCACGGCTGGTACGAGATTCCCGATCACGTGGACTATCTCAGCTTCCGTCCGTCGCACGGCGTGATGAAGAACGGCTGGGTCAATCCAACGATCGCCCCGAAGTGACCGCGGTCTCGCAATCACGGGGAGCGGGTGAAGAGTCGCTGGATACCGAAATCCAGATCGTCGCTCCGCAAGGTCCCATGCTGATGCATGTGAGCGGGGGCTGCAGTGCCAAGCAAAAAAGTTATGCCGCCAGTAACTCAGTGACGAGGGTGAGGGTGTTAAGTGGTGGGCGCGACAGGACTCGAACCTGTGACACCTGCCGTGTGAAGGCAGTGCTCTACCAACTGAGCTACGCGCCCTCGGGACGAATCGCCTCCGCGGGAGAACGAAATTGTACCGCTACTTGCGACCCTCCGGCAACCGCCGCTGCGCGGCGCCGTCGTAGTCGTGATCCTTGGGATCGATCTGCCGCATCGGCTGCTGGCGCGTCCGCTCCTCGTGCGCGTGCGCAATCAGGCCGGGAAGGCGCGAGATCAGGAAGATGGCGTTGCCGAGCTCGTACGCGAAGCCGAGATCGGCGCAGATCGCGGCAATCGCGCCGTCCACGTTGACCGGCAGCGGCCGGCCGAATCGCGCGGTGTGCGCGTCGAGCGAGCGTTCGGCCGCGCGGATCAGCCGCACGTGCTGCGCCCTCGAGCTCGAGCTCCATCGCCATCTGGAACAGGCGTGCGGCACGCGGGTCGCGCTGGTGAAAACGGTGTCCGAAACCCGGCGGCACCTCGTTCTGCTCGACGCATTCGCTGACGATGGCGTCCGCCGCCTGCTGCAGCGTGCTGCCGGCGCGGACCTTGACCAGCCCGCGATCGAGAAAGCGCATGCACGACTCGATGTCGCCGCCGTGATGCGGACCGAAGGCGAGAATCCCCGCCGCGACGCAGTCCTTGAGCGGCGCGCCTGAGGTCGCCACGTTGCGGGCGGCCAGCGTGGACGGCGGAGTCGCGCCGTGATCGATGGTCGACACCAGCACGGCGTTCAGCATCCGGCCGATCGCGGGCGTCGGCAGCTCGCCCATCAGCAGCAGGTACACGGCCTCGGCGAAACCGAGGCGGCCCATCATCTCGTCGAGCGGGTAGCCGCGAACCAGAATCTTGTTCGGCGCGATGTCGGTGAGCGCGGACTGCCAGCGCTCGGGCGGCGTCCGTGGCTCGGCGCGTCGTTCGGTGATAGATGTCTTGGCCATAAGCTGCGCCTGTGACGTGTCAGAGCGTGCCGTAGAGGCGGTCGCCGAAGTCGCCGAGGCCGGGAACGATGTACTTCTGCGGGTTCAGCTCCGCGTCCACGACGGGCGTATAGATCTCCACATCCGGATGATGCCGTTCGACCAGCGCCACGCCCTCCGGCGCGGCGACGATGCAGATCATCCGGATCACGTTCGCGCCGGCGCGGCCCAGCAGATCGAGCGCGGCGACCGCACTGCCGCCGGTGGCCAGCATCGGATCGATCATCAGCACGTAACTGGCGTCGAGCCGCGGCGGCAGCTTGGAATAATACTGCGAGGCCACGGCGGTCATCTCGTCGCGCTGCAGCCCGATGTGGCCGACCCGCGCGCCCGGCACCAGTTCGAGCACGGCGTCCAGCATCCCGAGCCCCGCGCGCAACACCGGCACCACCACCACATCCGGACCGATCCGCCGTCCGGGTGCGGGTCCAATCGGCGTGTGCACCGTCAGATCCTGCGTCGGGATGTCGCGCAGCGCTTCGGCGGCGAGCAGGACGCTGATGCGGGTGGCGGCGCGGCGGAATACTTCCGGCGGCGTGGTCTTGTCGCGCAGCGAGACCAGGGCATCGTGCACGAGCGGATGGTTGACGATGTGGACGGGCACCGGGGAATCATACAAGAACAGGGACTGGGGGCTTGGGGCTCGGGAGCCTCGGGGGCTCAGGGGCTGCAACCTGGGAGCCCGGGAGCCGGGCTTTGATTCGAGGATAGAATCGCACGCGATGAAGGGTTTTGTCGCTTTCGCGATGCTCACCGGCTCCATCAGCCTCGTTGCGGCGCAGCCGCCCCGGCGGCCGGTCTCTCTGGTCGTCGTCGGCCGCACCGTGATCACGGAGGACGCGGCGCACACGATGTTGTCGCCAGGCGCGGTCGCCATCAACGGTACCGACATCGTCGAAGTCGGCAGCCCGGCGACGATTGCCGCGAAGTATCAGGCGGCACAGACCATCGACGCCCGCGATCAGATCGTCCTGCCGGGACTGATCAACACGCACACCCACGCACCGATGGTCATGTATCGCGGTCTGGCCGACGATCTCGCCCTGACCGACTGGCTGCAGAAGTACATCTTTCCGGCCGAAGCCAAAACGGTGTCGCCGGAACTGGTTCGCGTCGGGACGCGCCTGGCCGCGCTCGAAATGATCGAGTCCGGGACCACGACCTTTTGCGACATGTATTACTTCGAGGAGGAGATCGCGAGGGTCACGGTCGAAGCCGGACTGCGCGGTGTGCTCGGCGAGACGATCATTCAGTTTCCGGTCGCCGACGCGAAGACCCCTGCCGATGCACTGGCGCGCGCCGAACGTTTCATCAAGGAGTTCAAGGACAACGGTCTGGTCGATACCGGCCGTCGCGCCGCACGCGCTGTACACCAACGACACCGCGACCTTGAAAGCGTCAGCCGAGCTGGCGCGGAAGTACGGCGTGCCGCTGGTGATCCATTTCGCCGAAACGGAGGACGAAGTAAAAGTCGCCAGCGATCAATACCACTTGACGTCCGACTGCCTATCTCGATTCGATCGGCGTACTCGGACCGACCACGATCGGCGCGCACGGCGTGTGGGTGAACGACGCGGACATCGCCATCCTCAAGCGCGACGGTGTCGGCGTCGCGCACAACCCGGAAAGCAACATGAAGCTGGCGAGCGGCGCGGCGCCGGTGACGAAATATCTTGCCGCGGGCGTGAAACTCGGACTCGGGACCGACGGCGCCGCCAGCAACAACGACCTCGACATGTTCGAGGCGATGCGCCAGGCGTCGTTCCTGGCGAAACTCTCGACCCACGACCCGACCGCGGTGACAGCACAGGATGCGCTCGACATGGCGACGATCGGCGGCGCGCGGGTGCTCGGGATGGAGAAGCGAATTGGATCGCTCGAAGCGGGGAAGCGGGCCGATTTGATCCGGTCTCGATGAGCGCCGCGCGGCAGACGCCGCTGTACGATCCGGTGTCCCATCTGGTCTACGTGACCCGCGGCGACGACGTGCGCACGACCATCGTCGACGGCCGGATTCTGATGAACGATCGCCAGGTGCGCACGCTCGACCGCGCGACGGTGATCGCGGACGCGAACCAGCTTGCGGCGAAGGTCAGGGCCGCGGTCGCGCCGGCGCGGTGACCTCGGCGGGGCTACGCGTCCAGCACGCCGATGTCGGGCAGGTTCCGGTATCTTTCGGCGTAGTCGAGGCCGTAGCCGACGACGAACTTGTCCTCGATGGTGAAGCCGACGTACTCGACTTTGACGTCCACCTTGCGTCGCGACGGCTTGCTGAGCAGGCAGGCGGTCCGCAGCGATTTCGGATGTCGCTTGAGCAGAATGTCCTGCAGATAGGTGAGCGTCAGTCCGGTGTCGACGATGTCTTCGACGATGACGACGTTGCGGCCGTCGAGCGGCAGTGTCGAGGTCCTTCAAGCAGTCGCACCTCACCCGACGTCGTCGTCCCCTTGGCGTAGCTCGAGACGGCCATGAAGTCGAGCGACACGTGGCCCGGGATGTGGCGGACGAGATCCGAGAGAAAGATGAACGCGCCCTTGAGCACGGCAATCACGTGCAGGTCGTCCGGGAAGTCGCGGCGAATCTCGAGCGCCATCTCCGCGACACGCTTCTGAATCTGCGCTTCCGAGAGTAGGATTTCAGAGAGACGCAGATCGGGTTCGGCCATAAGGGCGAAATCATACCGCAATGAAACGATTTGACATCATCACCGAGAGCGACGCACGGGTGCTGCCGCCGGGCGAGGTGGTGACGCTGGCCAAAGGCGGTCACATCACGCCGCTGGCCCTGGACACGCTGCGGGAGCGGCGGATTGCGGTCGTGAACGAGGGCCGCGCGCCGGCGGACGCCACGGCGCTGGTGCCGGTCGCCGACATACGAACGATCGCGATCGCCAGCGACCACATCGGCCGTGCGCTGCGGCGGACGCTGGTGGCGTACCTGCGCGGGCGGGGACTGGCGGTGCAGGATCTCGGCATCGACAGCGCCGAGTCCGTCGATTACCCCGACGCGGCCGCGCTGGTCGGTCGCAGCGTGGCCCGCCGCGAAGCCGACGCGGGGATCGTCATCGACGGCGCCGGCATCGGCTCCGCCATCGCGGCCAACAAGATCGACGGGATCCGGGCGGTGATGGCGACCTCGGAGACTGATCGCGCGCTATTCCCGCGAACACAACGGCGCGAACGTGCTGACGCTGGGCGCCACGTTGGTCACGGCCGACGAGGCGCGTGCGATCGTGACGACCTGGATCACCACGGCGATGAAGGAGCCGAGGTACATCGCCCGCCTGGCCAAGATCCGTGCCCTCGAGGACCGCGGATGACGCGAGACGAGCTGAAGCGGCTCATCGACACGATTGTCAGCGAGCTGGTGGCGGCAAAGGCGGCGGCCGCGCCAGCGCTGCGCCTGTCATTCGGTGCTCGACGACTGCTGTCCCGACCGCCTGCGCGGCGTGCTCGATGCCGGTGCGACCCGGGTCGGCCTGCTCGCGACCGGCGGCGCGCCGGCCGGCGTCGCCTCGATGATCGATCACACGCTGTTGAAGCCGGACGCGACGCGCGCCGAACATCGAGGATCTGTGCCGCGAGGCGGCGCAGTTCAAGTTCGCCACCGTCTGCGTCAACCCGACGTGGGTGGCGCTGGCCGCGCGCCTGCTGGCGGGCAGCGGCGTCGGCGTCTGCTCGGTGGTCGGATTTCCGCTCGGCGCGACCACCGGCGACGTCAAGGGCTACGAGACGCAGGCGCGCGATCTTCGACGGCGCGCGCGAAATCGACATGGTGATCAACATCGGCGCGCTGAAATCGGGCGACCTCGCGACGGTCGAGCGGGACATCGCCTGTGTCACCACGCCCTGCCGCGAAGCTGGTGCGCTCAGCAAGGTGATCATCGAAGCGGCGCTGCTGACAGACGAGGAGAAGGTGACGGCGTGCACGCTGGCGAAGGCCGCGCGCGCGGACTACGTCAAGACGTCCACCGGCTTTGCCAGCGGCGGTGCGACCGCCGCCGACGTGGCGCTGATGCGCCGGGTGGTCGGCGCCGAGATGGGCGTGAAGGCCGCTGGTGGCGTGCGCGACCTCGAAGGGATGCAGGCGATGATTGCCGCCGGCGCCACGCGCGTCGGCGCCAGCGCCGGCGTCAAAATCGTTCAGCAGTCGCGCGGCGAAAAACCCGACGCGTCGGTGCCATCCGGCTACTGACCCGCCTTTACACTCGGTTCACAGCGGTTTACGATGGCTTCGGGCAGCTTATTGACCAGTTCGGTCAATCGGTGAGCCGTTGGAGGATCCGTGGCCGACCTGACTCGCGTGGAGATTCATCACCTGGCGCTGCTTGGAGCGAAAGCACGTCTCGAAGAACTGCGGCGAGAGCAGGTCGCCATCCTCAAGGCGTTTCCGGGCCTGTCGAGTGGACGCAACGCGCACGAGATTGCGCTAGCGGCGCCGCTGGTGACACGCCGCCGAAAAGCCATGTCGGCCGCGGCGCGCAAGGAAGTGTCGGCGCGGATGAAGAAGTACTGGGCGGCGCGCCGGAAAGACACCGCCGGTAAGACCGCGAAGTAGCCGGCTCGTCCTCTCCAGCCACGGTCCTGTGGCGTTTGTGTGAAAAGGTTGTCGCAGGCGCTGCGCGGCACGGGAATCGCCGCGCAGGCTTCTATAATCGAGCGGTGAGGTGGATCAAATGCGTCGCGGCCGGCCTCACGGTCGGGCTTGTCGTCGGCGTATTGCGTCTCTTCTCGGTCAGCAGCGCGGGCATCGCCGCGCCGCTTCTTCTCCTGGTCGTCGTGATCGTGGCGCGGCTGTGGGGCACGATCCCGGCGCTGCTCGCGGCCGCATCGGGCGCCGCGGCCTATTCCTACTACTTCCTGCCGCCCGAAGGCTTCGGCATCGAGGATCCCGAAGACTGGCTCGCCTTCGTCATTTTCATCATTACCGCTGTCATCGCCGGCGAACTGGCGTCGCGCGCCGAGCGCCGCGCCGCCGAGGCGCAGGCCGGCCGGCAGGAGATCGAGCGGCTGTACCAGGAGCTGCAGGCGGCGTTCGAGCGGGCGAGCGAGGCGGAAGCCGTGCGGCGCAACGAGCAGCTCAAGGCCGCGCTGCTGGACGCGCTGACCCACAACCTGCGCACGCCGCTCACCGCGATCAAGGCCGCGGTCACCGCTCTGCTGCATCGGGGCGTCTGGAGTCCTCAGTCGGAGCTGTCGCTGGAGGGACGCGGCGAACTGCTTCAGGTCATCGACGAAGAGTCCGATCGCCTGAACCGGTTCATCGAAGGGTTGTCCACCTCGGATCGCGCCGAGCCGACGCAGCCATCGCAGTTTCGATCGGTGGAGGTCGAAGCGGTGATTGGCTCGAGCCTGGCCCGCGCCGACACGCTCACACGCGACCATCGTCTGGCCCTCGACATCGACGAGGGGCTGCCGCCGCTCGGCGTCGACCCGGCCTCGATCACCGAGGCGATTTACATCCTGGTGGACAACGCCAGCAAGTACTCGCCGGCGGGCACGACCATCAGCCTGCAGGCGACGCTCCATGACGACCGGCACGTCCGGATCACCGTCGCCGACGAAGGGCCGGGTATTCCGCGCGGCGCTGCGCGAACGGGTGTTCGAGAAGTTCTTTCGCGTCCCGGCGCGCGAGTCGCACGATCCGCGTCGGGGCGGCGTCGGTCTCGGGCTTCCGATCGGGCGCCGGCTGGTCGAGACGCAGGCCGGACGGATCTGGATCGGTACGCCGGCGTCAGGCCGCGGCACCGCGGTGATGATGACGTTGCCGATCGCGCTCGAGACGCCGGAGGTGGAAAGGCCGCCGGTCACGTCGGGGCGGCAGGCAACTCAGAAGTTAGAAGTGTGAAGTGAGAAGTCGAAAATCTGAAATCGGAATTCTGAAATCTGAATTCTGAAATCTGAAATTGAGAGAGAAGGAGACCGACATGATGGCGACGGCAACAACCGACAAATCGCGAGTGCTGGTGGTGGACGACGAGCCGCAGATCACGCGCGTGCTGCGCACCGTGCTGAGCAGTCAGGGGTATCAGGTGCGCACCGCGGCTGAGGGCGAGTCGGCGCTCGCGAACTTCGCCGAGTTTCGGCCGGAGCTGGTGATCACCGACCTCTACATGCCGCACATGGACGGCGTCGAACTGTGCAAGCGCATTCGCGCGATCTCGGCCGTGCCGATCATCGTCCTGTCGGTGAAAGGCGAGGAGCGGACGAAGGTGGAAGCGCTCGATTCAGGCGCCGACGACTACGTGACCAAGCCGTTCGGCATCGAGGAACTGCTGGCGCGCGTGCGCGCGGCGCTGCGGCGCAGCGGCGGCGATTCGGAAATCGCGTCGTTCGAGGCGGGTGACTTCCGCGTCGATCTCGAAGGACGGCGCGTCCACGCGCGCGGGCAGGAAGTGCGGCTCACACCGAAGGAGTTCGATCTCTTCGTCTACATGGCGCGGCACCCCAACCGCGTCCTCACCCATCGCACGCTGCTCGAAGCAGTGTGGGGCGAGGCGTCGCAGGAGCAGCCCGAGTATCTGCGGGTCTTCATGGGACAGCTGCGCAAGAAGCTCGAACCGGATCCCTCCAATCCGCGCTACCTGGTGACGGAGCCGTGGGTCGGTTATCGCTTCAACCCGAACGGCTAGTCAGCGCGGGTTCATCACCAGCTCGATCTGGTTGCCGTCGGGGTCTTTGACGAAGGCGTAGTGCAGACCCTCGGCGGACAGCCCGGGCGCACGCATCAGCGTGCCGCCGCTCGACGTCGCGGAGGCGATGGCCTGGTCGAGGTCCGGCACGTCGAGAATCAGTGACGCCATCGCGCCAGCCGGCGCGTCCTTCGGGCGGGTCGCGATCACGATGCCGGTCGTGGGCGACTGACGCGCGAGGTCGGGCGTCGCGCCCGAGTTGAGCGCAATTTCCTTGAACGTCGCGGTGTTGGCGGGCCGGCGTGTTTCAGACATGCCGAACGCCTTCTCGTAGAACGCCGCCAGCGTTTCCGGATCGGTCGCGAGCACGCGCACGCTGCGCACATGGATGCCCGGCGTTTGCGCCGGTGCCGCGGTCGCCCACCCCAGCACAAACATTACCAGCGCCAGTTTCGCCGACCGCATCGTGACCTCCAGATCTCGTCTCGCGGGCGCCAGTTCCGCAGCGCGGCCTGATTATGGACGAAGTTTCGCGGCAAAGTGCTCTAGAATCGCGGCATGACGATCAGAGCCCTGGCGATTCCGACGGCCTTGCTCGCGGCGGCGACGGGCATGTCCACGCTTCTGGCGCAGAATCGCGCCGTCGTTTCGGGTCCGGTCGGACCCAGCCCTTATGACGTGATCCGCGGCTGGCACAAGCCGTTCGCGCCGCCCGGATTCGCGTTCGGCGGCAATTCCGGCGTGTTCGCCGAGTCGCCCAATCGCATCTTCATCGCGCAGCGCGGGGAAACCAGGCTCCCGGACCCGATCCCGCCGGCGTTCGCCGGCTTTGCCGGATCGATCGGGATCAACGTGCTCAACGCCACGGAGCGGCGCGTGTGGCACGACTGCCTCTACACCCTCGACGGCAACGGCAACGTCAAGGAACGCTGGACGCAGTGGGACTCGCTGTGCGAGGGCTCGAGTGGCCCTGGACCGCATCGCCTCCGCATCAGTCCCTACGATCCGGAACACCGCGTCTGGGTCGTCAACGAGACGTTCCACCAGATTTACGTCTTCTCGAACGACGGCAAGAAACTGCTGAAGACGCTCGGCGAGAAGAACGTTCCAGGCAAGGACGGGACGCACTTTGCCCGTCCACAGGATGTGGCGTTTCTGCCGGATGGCCGGATCCTCATCGCGGATGGACTCGACAACCATCGCGTGATGATCATGGACCGCGATGCGAACTACCTGTCCGAGTTCGGCAGCTTCGGCAAGGGGCCGGGGCAGTTCAACGGCGTCCACGCGGTGGCGGTGGGTCCGGGCGGGCTGATCTTCGCGCTCGATCGTTCGGGCGGCCGAATCAACGTCTTCAAGACGACGCCCGATCCGAAGAAGGTCGATTTCGTCGAAGAGTGGGACGGTTTTCAACTGCCGCTCGACGTCATCGTCAACCAGGACAGCGTGTGGGTGACCGACCTCGGACCGCTGCGCTTCGTGAAGCTCGATTTCAAAGGCAACCATCTCTACACGTGGCTGGTTCCGAAGGATCTTCCTGATGGTTACCTCGAGGTGCACACCTTCACGGTCGATTCGAACGGCAACCTGTACGGCGGCGACAACCAGTACGGGCGGACGCAGAAGTTCGTGCCGAAGCCTGGAGCCGACCCCGCGCTGCTGGTGCGGCCACCCTGGATTGGCCGGCCCGGTGGGTAGAATGCACCGCGCGTCATCCTTGCTGACTCGCGTCAGTCGTTGGCTATAATCCCGGCTCACAAGGAGAAGGGCATGTCACAGGATTCTCGGTCTCTGGTCTGGACGCGACGGGAAATGCTCAGCATGCTGGGTCTTGGCGCCTGCGCGACCGCGCTGCCGAGACTGGCCGGCGCCGCGACTCCGACGTTCCCGAAGGGCGCCGTCATCCGGACGATTCTCAAAGACTATGCGCCCGAAGAACTGGCGGGCGGCGCGACGCTGTTTCACGAGCACCTGACGTTCGCGCCCGACTTCATGACCCGATGGGTCGGCTACGCGGCCGAAACACGGGCCCTGAACGGACCGCCGCCTGGCACCGCGGGCGGCGGGAGAGCCGGCGCGGGGGGCGGTGGTGGCGCGGCCGGCCGCGGTGCGACGCCGCCTCCGGCCCCGCCCGGTCCGTTCTTCATGCAGGACCTCGACCTGATGTCCGAGGAGTTGACCATCGCCAAGCGCGAAGGCATCGCCTGCATCGTCGACGGCGGGCATCCCGACATGGGCCGCGACATCAACTTTCTCAGGCAGCTCTCCACCAAGTCGGGGATGCCGATCGTCGCCGGCGCCGGCTTCTACACGCAGCCGTTCTACCCGAAAGAAATCTCGACGATGAGCGAGGAGCAGGTGGTCCAGGCGCTGATCAAGCAGGTCGAGACCGATCCGGTTGGTGTGTTCGGTGAAATCGGGTCGTGGGACGACATCAGCGCGGACGAGCGCAAAGTGTTCCGCGCCATCGGTAAGGCGCACGTAGCGACCAACCTGCCGATTTTCACGCATACGGGGATCCCCGGCAAATCGGCCCTCGAACAGCTCGACCTGCTCGAAGATGCGGGCGTGAAGCCGAACCGCATCGTCATCGGTCATGTCGGCAACCTGGTCGACGCGAACGTGCAGATGCAGAAGGCGATTTGCCGTCGCGGCGCCTTCGTCGGGTTCGACCGCCAGGGCGGTCCCGGCGACGCGCAACAGGTCCCGATGGTGATGGCGCTCATCGAGGCCGGCTTCGCCGACAACCTGATGTTCTCCGCGGACATTTCGAACGCGGGGCAGATGAAGCGTAACGGCGGTCAGGGCTATGCGAAAACCTGGACGGTGTTCGTTCCGAAGCTGAAGGCCGCCGGCGCGAGCGACGAAGTGCTGCACGGCATCATGGTGGATAACCCGCGGCGGTTTCTGGCCTTCGTGCCGAAGAAGCCGCGCAAGGCGTAGGCGCCGTGAGGCTCGCGCTGCTGATGGCCATCGCCGGCGGGGTTGTCGTGTTCGGTCAGGCCACGACACCGGCTCGCAATCCGGTACCGTATGCGCCGGAATCGGCCGCCCGCGGCAAGAGCCTCTATCTGCAGAATTGCCAGTCGTGCCATGACGAGGATGGCCGTGCCCGCAGCGCGGCGGTGGCCATCGCCGCGGATCTCACCGATCCGTCGCGATGGAAGTTCGGGACGAGCGATGCGCAACTGTTCAAGACCATCAAGGACGGTGCGGCCGAGGCCATGCCGCCTTTTGGCGTTGACCTCAAGGACCCGCAGATCTGGGACGTCGTGAACTTCATCCGCAGTATCGGTCCGGCCGCCAACCGGCCGCCGCGGCGGTGACTCGCCAGGAGCCTGACGATGACTGAACGAAAGACTTCCGCACGTGTGTCGCGCCGCCAGTTTCTCGCGAAGTCGGCGATCGGGGCGGGAGCAGCCGCCGCGCTGGCCACCGGTGAAGCCGCATCGATCGCCGCCAGCGAGTCGGTTCCGGCGGGTGCGGGCGATGCGGGTCCCAACATGCCGCCGATCCGTGTGGCGGAGCAGTTTACCAAGTCGATCAACGAAGCGCCGATCGCGTTCGAGTTCGGCGAGAAAGGGCTGACCGGTGCCGAGGTCTTCGCGCGCGTCTGCAAGCGGGAAGGGCTGGCGGCGCTGTTCTGCTGTCCGGGCAACTACACGATGATCAACGCGATCTCGGCTACGGGCATTCCCGCCTACGGTGGTCGCGTCGAAGACATCATGTGCGCCGCCGCCGATGGTTTTTCCCGCGTCACCGGCGAGGTGGTCGCGACATCCGGCACCGAGGGTCCGGGCTTCGCGAACATGATCATGTCGATCGCCAGCGCGAATCGCGCGCACACGCCGCTGCTGGTGCTGGCGAGCAACATGGCGATGTCCAACGAAGACCGGGTCGGCGGCATCCAGCAGATGTACCAGCAGGCGACCACCGAGGGCATCCGCAAGTACGGCAAGCGGATCACGATCCCGAACCGCATCAACGAATACGCGCAGACGGCTTTCCGCGAGCTCAAGAGCGGCGTTCCCGGAGTCGTGCACCTCGATTTCCCGTCGGAGGTCCACGGTGCGCGTTTCAAGGACGCCTCCGAGTTGAAGGACTACTGGGAAGTGGCGAAGTACCGGACCGACTGCGTGGCGCACCCGTCGGCGAAGGACATCACGACCGCGGTGGACCTGATTCAGAAAGCGGAGCGGCCGATGATCGTCGCCGGCCAGGGCGTTTTTCAGCACAAGGCCTGGGTCGCGCTCAAGCTCGCCGCGGAAAAGAACGACATCGCCGTGGTCGAGTCCGGGCCGGTGCGCGGACACTTCGGTGACGACCATCGCCTGTCGGCGAATCTCGCGTCCGACGCCCTCGGCAGTGCCGACCTCGTGATCTTCGTCGGGCAGTACCTGATGCCCAACGTCGGCGAGTACCGCTTCAATCCGGACGTGAAGGCGATCCGGGTCCATCCGGTCGCCGAAGATCTGGGCCGCAACTGGCCGCTCGATCTCGGCATCGTTTCGGACGAAAAAGCGGCGCTCGAAGCGCTGGCCGACGCCTTGCCGAAGCGTCAGCGCGCCGCGTGGGTCGGTGAGCTGGCTGCGGCGCGCAAGAAGTTCGATGAGGTGAACGACGAGTACTACGCGCTCGGCCTCAAATACAGCCAGCAGACGGGCGTCGTGCACCCGGCGGTCATCGGCAAGGTGATGGCGGACTTTCTGTACAAGGGCGACATCCCGAAAGAGCAGACCACCTTCGCCCAGGGCGGCTGGACCGGCGCCTCCTGGACGCGGCGATGGCTGCGCGCCTACCGACCCGGCCAGATGAACAACTGCCCGTATCAGTACTACCCGATCGGTCCGGACGTGGGTCACCTGCTCGGCGCGGGCGCGGCGATGCAACTCGGCACCGGGCCGCAGAAGGCCTATCAGGGCGCGCCGGTCTTCGGCTTCACCGGCGATGCCGGCGTCGCCTACTCGGCGATGGAATTCGACACCCTGAGCAAATACAAGATCCCCGCGATCATGACGGTGTACAACAACAACGCGTGGGGCATGATCACGGCGGCCCAGGGACCGCGGTCGCACCACATGTATCTGTTCCAGGAAAACCTGCGCTACGACCGTGTCGCCGAGGCACTGGGCGCGCGCGGGGAGTACGTCACGACGCCCGAGCAGTACAGGGCGGCGCTCGGACGCGCCTATCAGGCCGCATCGAAAGAGAAGCTCTCGACGCTGATTAACGTGCAGTCGAGCCGCGAGTTCCTGTCGACCCAGGCGTTTCCGCCGGGCACGCCGCGGAATCTCGAACCCGGCGTCACCGCGTATATGCACTGACCTGACAGGCGTGGCCAAGTCCGACGAGACAGCGCTCGTGCTCGCGGCGTTTCAGCACTACGCCGCGCGCGGCAGCTTCCGCAGCCTGACCGCCGCCGGCGCCGGCGCCAGAACGGAGCTGCGTTTCACGTGGCTGCGCGATGTCTCGTTTCGCGTCGTTTTCGATGCGACCCGGCGGACGCTGACCTTCGTGAACCTACTGCCGGCGATCGGCGCCGGATCGCCGATGGACCGCAGCCTTCGCGCCTTTGTGAAGCGCCACACCAGCCCGGACGTTCCGGCGCATCGCCGCGTCGATCCGCGGCGCGTCGCCGTGACGGTCGTCAATCGTGGCGGCGCCGCATCGATCGCATTCGTGTTGAAGACCAGGGACATCGGCTACGCGGTGACCAAGGCCGTCCACCTCGCGCACGACGTCCTGCAGGACTTCCTGAACGACGGCCGATATCTGCAGTACTGCGTCGATCACTTCAACCTGAATCCGGAGATGGCGTGAGCCCGCGCCACGTCGGCGTCGCGGCCGCGCTGATCACGTTGGCGAGTCTCGTGATGAACGTCGCGTCCGCGCAGGCGCCGCCGGCGCGGCGCGCTCTGAGCGATGGACTTTACACATCGATGCAGGCGGATCGCGGCAAGGTTGCGTACACGGGACATTGCGCCGAGTGTCACATGGCTGATCTTGGCGGCCACGAGTACGCCGGGCCGCTGGCGGGGGAGGGCTTCCAGTTGAAATGGCAGGACGCCAGCCTCTCTGAGTTCCTCGGGCGGATCAGGAGCATGCCGCTCGGACGTCCGGGCTCGCTCGCGGTCCAGGAGTATCTGGACATCCTGGCGTATGCGCTGCAGAAAAATGGCTATCCGGACGGCTCCGCCGAGCTGACGGTGCCGCTGGTGACCCAGTGGCCGCTGGTGCGAATTGAACGCGTGCGACGTCCAGGCGGCGTCGCGCCCTAGACGAGGCTGACATGAGACTTCATGTGCGTATGTTGGCAGCGACGGTCCTGGCCTTCTCGGTGTTGTCGTTGCTCGGCCGGGCCGAAGCGCCGCAAAGTTCTCAGGGCGTGAAGAAGCTGTTGTTTCTGACCCATGCCGCGCTCTACAAGCACTCGAGCCTCGAGCCGGCGGAGGCTGCGGTCACCGCGTGGGGGAAGACGTCGGGGTTCGAGGTCACGACGCTGCAAGGCTACAAGCAGGAGTCGCGCAGCCTCGATCTGTCCTTCCTCACGCCTGAATACCTGAACTCCTTCGACGGTCTGATGCTGATGACCAATGGCAATCTGCCGTTGACGCCGGCGCAGCGGCAGGCGATTGTGGACTTCGTCAAAAGCGGCAAGGCCCTGATCGGCGTCCATTGCGCGACGCTGACGCTGTACGATTACCCCGAGTTCGGAGAGGTCCTCGGCGGCTACTACCTGCGGTCGCTGGTACCGACCGAGATGATCGCCAAGGGCAAGATCGGCGTGTTGAAGGTGGAGGACCCCAACCACCCGGCGACACGCATGCTCGGTCCGAGCTGGCCGCTCAACGAGGAGTTCTACGAGTTCGGCCACGCGGTGTGGGACGCGGCAAAACCGACCGAGAACATCTCCGCCGTCGGCCGTTTGCACATCCTGATGCCGTTCACGCGCGATCGCGTACACGTCCTGCTCAGCCTCGACACCGACAAGACCGATCTGTCTGACCTTCCGAACGTGCCGAGGGGTGACTATCCCCAGTCCTGGACGCATACGTCCGGGCGGGGGCGCACGTTCTACACCACGCTCGGACACCGCGACGACATCTGGGCGCATGACGCCGTCTTCAAGGCCCACGTCACCGGCGGCATCCGATGGGCGCTGGGACTGGAGAACTGAGTGTCCTCCCGCATTTCAGCCACGACGATCCGGCTGGTCGGAGCAACGACGCTGGGACTGGCGGTAGCGGCGATGTCGTCGCACTCTCCGATCGTCGCCCAGGCGCCGTCATCGACTTCGCTGCAGACGCCAGCGTTCCATCATCTGCATCTCAACTCGATCAATCCCGACGCCGCGATTGATTTCTACACACGGCAGTTTCCGTCCACGTCGAGGGCGACGTTCGCCGGCCAGCCGGCGTTGAAATCGCCGACCGACGTCTGGGTCCTCTTCACGAAGGTCGATATACCACCGCCGACGCAGCCGCAGACGGCGTTCTGGCATTTCGGCTGGGTCGTGACCGACGTGCATAAGAGCGCCGAAGCGTACATTCAGCACGGCGTCACGCTGCTGCCGCTCTACTCGGAAGAGAACGGCGCCACCGTCATTACCAGCGCTGACACCTGGCCTGGCACCGGCGGCGTGCTCGGTTTGACCAAAGCCGGCATCGCCGACGCGAAGGCACGCGGGGCCAAGCCGACCTTTGGCGCCGGCTTCGCTTATCTGCGCGGGCCCGACGATGCGATGGTCGAATACCAGGGGAACATGCCGGCGGAGCGCTTCAATCACATCCACATGTACATGGAGCAGCCGTTCTGTGCGCAGTTGTGGTACCAGCAGCACCTCAACATGCCGGCGGGCGGCCGCGGCAGTGCGGCGCCGGCGCGGACCGAAGCGAACTGCCGTGTCGAGCGCGGACCCGACAAGTCGTGGCCGGCGCTCGACAGCGATGGCATGTACCGGTCGCCGTCGCTGACCAGTATGGCGTTCAGCGGCGTCTCGTTATTCGCGTACATGAATCAGACCGCGATGCCGCTCGCGGGCACCCGCGGTCACCTCATGGATCATTACGGGCTGCGCGTCGCGGAACTGGAGCCCTGGGTCGCGAAGCTCCGCGCCGAAGGGGTCCGCTTCCTCGAAGAACCCTACAGGGTTGGAAGCTATCGGGCCGTGATGATCGAAGGTCCGAGCCGTGAGGCGATTGAATTGATTGAGGTCGTCCCGTAGTCGCGGGCTTCGCTGTGTAGCCTCCGGGTTACTTCGGCCGGATCGGCAGACTCGAAGAACAACTCCAGGGCTTCGATGAGGTTCGTCCTCGCGGGCTCAACCGGGTCGCCCTGGCTGAGCAACGTCCGGCGCGTGAGGATGAATCAAGGCTTGGCAACCTTTCCATCCACCTCTGGTGTGATCGAGCGCGGTTTCGGCGTGAGCACGCGGCCCAGCGAGAAGGGCAATGCGATTTCGATCGATTTCGGCGCGCCGGGCGACTGATACTTCAAGTGATATGTGACGAACCGCCGCTCACCCTGTGCCTCAAACACGCGCTCGAGACGGTCGCCATTGGCGTCGATGAGCGCTCGAGCCTGACGCACCACGGCCACGTCAGCCGTCTCCGGCGAATCGTCCATGACAAGATATTGGACATGGAGGTCTTCGATCGCGTCGAGCAGGGCCTTGGGTGATGCGTACAGGAGGCGGAACCCGTGGCCGCCCCAGTCGTCGGTCGCCGCGAGTTTGGAGCCGCGAATGACGGTCGCACTAGGCATGGGATGACGGCGCGCCACCTCCGACACCATCGCGCCCTCACCGAGCTCGTCACTGACGATCAGGCTCATCGAGTTGGGGAGGCCGCTGGCATGCTCGATGAAGTCCGCCGTTTCGCCGGCCCCTATCGGGTGCCGGATGGCAAAGGCTGGCGTGGCGAACAGGAATGCGGCTGGAACTGCCAACATCAACACGGTTCGGAATGCTCGACGGCTAGGCGGTCGGATACCGGACGCAATCGCGTCGATACCCACCACGACCAATCCGAGGAGCGGTGGGAACAACATCGCGATATAGCGTTGGGCCACAATTTGATGGGGGGTTAGAAGATGAAACGCCATCCCCGAGACGACGAGCGCCGCTAGTGCGGCCTTGTTCGCGGTGGCGCCCGACAAGGGCGAGCCGCGACCCTGCCGAATCGCTACGACAAATCCCAATAGTGCCAATCCAGTCGCCAGCGATCCCAGTTGAACATGAATACTGGTGGTGTAGAACAGCAGCCGATCGATCACGGTTCGCACATGAAGCGGCGCGAAGTCGCCAATCGCCGAGTCCAGCCGGTAGCTGAGGAGTGTGAAAGGCCCCGCCAGCACTAATACGATCGCGGCGGCTGTGTACAGCCCGCGCTGCGCCAGCCGGTCGTAGCGCCGCGTAAAGATCGCCATAGACGGCGGCAGAAACACAACCGCCAGGCCGTTGCCTTTCGCGAGGCAGCACATCGCCGAGAACACGCCGAACCAGACGGCGTGCCGGTGCTCCCCGGTCGTGAAAAACCGTGCGAGCCAGTAGGATGCTTCAAGGGACAATGCAAGGATCAGCAGATCAACCATCGCCGCCGACGTCAGGTCGACGACGACGGGCACCAGGCAGAGCATGGCGGCGCAGATGCCGGCCGCCAGCGACGAAGCGAACGACCCAATCAAGCGGTACAGCCGCCAGGCAGCCCACGCGTTGACGAGCGCGAGAAGGACGAATATCGCGACTCGCGGCGGCCAGCCAGGCAGCATGAACAGGCCGGCACTCGCGGCAAATAGCGGCGGCCACATGCCGATGGCGATCTTGGGATAGTGCAGGTAATATTCTTCCGCGAATCGAATCGGATTCTGGCGCAGGCCGTCCCAGACGTAATCGCGCACCAGAAGGCCGTTCATGAAGTGCGCGGCTTCATCGGAATACGCACTCCGCTCGCTGTTGTACGTCCCTACCGCGACCTGGATCGTAAGAATGAGGCCCAGTAACAGGCCGCCAACGATCAACGTCCTCGTTATCCCTTGAACCCGGCCGACCACGGGAACATCAGCCGTCGTCGGATCGGTGCTCGAAGATTGCGGGGCTGCATACGACGGGGCAGTCAATCGCGAGTCGCCAGTCTGATTGGGCGACATTAGTCGGCTGAGCGAGTGACCTTTTGCGACGGAGGATGTGGGTCGCGTGGGGCTAGATCACCGGTTATCAGGCAGGTCATGGCAGACGAGGCTCTTTGTGACACGATTTTCTATACGCTCTGTCCGCACCCTCAGTAGCGGATGAGTTTAGAATCAAGCGATGACTATACTTCATGTCGGCGGCTGCTCCGCTGAGAAAGCGAGGCTGAGTCCGGGAACTTGCCGGCCACGGGAGCGGACGGAGTGGGTGGAGCGGGCTACGGGGATCGAACCCGTGTCCGAGGCTTGGGAAGCCTCTGTACTACCATTGTACTAAGCCCGCGAATCGAAGTGGCGCCGCCATCCGCGAAACTGGCGACGGTCTGACCTGGCGATCTTAACTCACCGACTCACTCGATCTCCATCGCCGCTATCCCCGGATGATGCCCAGGACTTCGTCGCGCTTCGCGGCCATCATCGCTGCCGTGGTGGCCTCGAGATTCAGGCGGAGCAGCGGTTCGGTATTTGACGGCCGGACGTTGAAATGCCAGTCAGGGTAGTCCACCGACAGGCCGTCGAGCTCGTACTGATTGCCGTCGGCGTACTGTGCCGACAGCGCCTCGAGCCGCGCGGGCACGACCTTCATGTTCGGCAGCTTGGTATTGATCTCGCCCGAGATGAAATACCGCTCGGACAGCGGCTGCAGCAGTTGCTGCAGACTCTGGCCCTTTTTCGACATCAGCTCCAGCATCAGCAGCGCCGGAATGAAGCCGTTGTCGGCGTAGAAGTTGTCGCGGAAGTAGTAGTGGCCGGTGACTTCGCCGCCGAAGATGGCGTCGGACTCGCGCATCCGCCGCTTGATGAACGCATGCCCGACGCGGTTCATCAAGGCCGTGCCGTCGTAGCGGGCGACGATGTCGCGGACGGCGTAGCTGGCGCGCAGGTCGTAGATGATCGTCGAGCCCGGATGGCGTAGCAGAAACGCTTCCGCCAGCAGCGCGGTAACGAAATCACCCGACACGAACTCCCCGGTGCCGGTGATGAAGAAGCAGCGATCGGCGTCGCCGTCCCAGGCGATGCCGATGTCCGCTTTCTCGGCGACGACGCGCTCGACGATGTGCCGCCGATTCTCTTCGATCAGCGGGTTGGCTTCGTGGTTGGGGAAGTTGCCGTCGACGTCGAAGCACATGCGCGTGGTGACGCAGGGAAGGCGATCGAACAGTTTCGGCGCCACCAACCCGGCCATGCCGCTGCCGGCGTCGAGCACGACCTTGAACGGCTTGATGATCGACGGGTCGATGAACGACATCACATGCTCGACATACGGCTCGAGAACGTTCTTGGTCGTCACCTGGCCGCGGTGCGCAACCGGCGCGGGAAGGCGATCGTTCGCGATCATGTCGCGGATGTCCGACAGGCCGGCGTCGCCGCTGAGCGGCAGCGCCTGCTGCCGTACCATCTTCAGTCCGTTGTACTGCTTGGGATTGTGCGACGCCGTGACCTGCACGCCGCCTTCGAGGCGGTCGGCGGCGACGGCGAAGTAGAGCATGTCGGTCGCCATCATGCCGTAGTCGATCACGTCGGCGCCCTGCGAAGCCGCGCCGTCGATGAACGCCGCCGCCAAAGTCGGCGACGACAGCCGCATGTCGCGCCCGACGCCAATCTTCGTCGCCTTCAGGTAGACCACGAACGCGGCGCCAATGGCGCGGGCGGACTCCTCGTTGAACTCGCCCGGGTAGACCGCGCGAACGTCGTAGGCCTTGAAGATGTCGGGGTTGATGATCACGGACATGGTTGATCGCTAGAGCCGGCTGAAATCGCTGACGACGGACTTGTCGCCGAGCACGACGCCGTCCTCGACCACGGCGTTGCGGCCGATGTGGCAGTGCCGACCGAGAATCGAATCGCGCACGACGGCGTCCTGGCTGACGCGGGTGTTCGCCCAGAGGATCGAGCGCTCGATGACGGCGTGTTCCTCGATGTGGCAATGACGCCCGATCACGGCGTAGGCGCCGATGCGCGCACCGGCTTTGACGACGACGCCCTCGTCGATGAAGCACGGACCCTCGATGACGGCGCCGTCCTCGATCCTGGCGTCGGCGGACACCCAGTGGGCGCCCGGCATGCTCGCAAACGGCGGAACGCCGGCCGCACGATGCCCGACATACCGCGCGTCCATGATGTCGCGATGGACCTGCATGTATTTTTCCGGCGTGCCGATGTCAATCCAGTAGCCGCGGTAGACGTAGGCGAGGAAGGTTTCGCGGCGCTCGATCAGGGACGGAAAGAAGCTGCGCTCGATCGACCACGGCGTGTCCTTCGGGATCCGATCGAACGTGTCAGGCTCGAGGATGTAGATGCCCGCGTTGATGGTGTCGCAGGTGATCTCGTCCGGGTTCGGCTTCTCCAGAAAGCGCTGAATGTTGCCGTTGGCGTCGGTCTCGACCAGACCGTAGGCGGTCGGGTTCTCGACCGGGGTCAGCACAATCGTGGCCTTGGCCTTGCGTTCGCGGTGCAGCGCGATCACCGCCGCGAGGTCGACCTCCGTCAGCACGTCGCCGTTGAACACGACCACCGATTCGCGCAGCGACTCGCCGGCGTAGCGCACGGCGCCGGCGGTGCCGAGCGGCGCCGGTTCGACGACGTAGCGGATGCCGAGACCGGAGTCGGCGCCGTCGCCGAAGATCTCTTCGATACGCCGCGGCTGATAGTTCAGACTGAGGATGACCTCGTCGATCTCCGGTACCTCGCTTGAGCAGGTCGAGCTGATAGTGGAGAAACGGCCGATCGAAAATCGGAACGATCGGTTTGGGTGTGTGAATGGTCAGCGGGCGCAGGCGCGTGCCTTTGCCCCCAGCCAGCAGAATCGCCTTCATCGCAACTACCGATGTTATCATGTGGGCATCCGGTTGTTCCGCCATGAACCTCCCGAACTCGCTCACCATCTCGCGCATCTTTCTCGTGCCGCTGCTGGTGGTGGTGTTGCTGACGAAGTTCGAGGGACGGCAGATTCTCGGCGTGCCCAAGGAAATTGTCGGGGCCGCGATCTTCGCGCTGGCGTCGCTCACGGATTGGGCTGACGGCTACCTCGCGCGCCGCCGCAAGCAAATCACACCGCTCGGTCAGGTCATCGATCCGCTGGCCGACAAGTTGCTGATTTCCGCGGCGCTGATTTCCCTGATCCAGCTCGATCTGGCGCAGTCGTGGATGGTCGCGGTGATCATCGGCCGCGAGTTCGCGGTCACGACGCTCCGCAGTCTGGCCTACGCGCGCGGCGTGGCGATGCCGGCCTCGTCGATGGGGAAGATCAAGATGGTGGCGCAGATCGTCGCGATTCTGGCGCTGATTCTCTCGCACGGCCAGATTGGCGCGGCGCTCTATCTGCCGCGCACGCTGTACGTGATTGGCCAGGCGGCGCTGTGGGTCGTGGTCGTGACCGCGCTGCTCTCGGCCAGCGACTACTTCCGCCGGTTCAACCACATTCTCAGCCCGCGCGTCGCCGACTTTCGTACGCCGCGCGAGCCGCATGCCGATCGGAAGACCGACCGACGAGCCGGCTGACTACTTGCGAGGGACGACGTAGTCGCCGACGAAGATCGCATCGCGCGACCGGGTGATTCGCGCCAGCGCGGTGGTGGCGCCCGTCGAGACCACGACCGCCTCGCCGATACTGCTGAGCGGCAGGCCCTGACCGACGTTCCGATACACCGCGAAGCGCGACCCGGCCTCGACACCCTGTTCGGTTCCGCGATCGATCAGCGCGAAGTCGCCTGCACCGACGATGGTTCGGCGCTCGCTGCCGACCACGATCGTTCCCATCGCCCCGAAATCCGGATCGCCGGCATCGTCGGCATGGTCGGCACCGGCGGGCGCGACCGGCGGCACGAAGGCTTCCAGATAGTCGCGCCGGAGGATCGGTCCGCACAGGTGATCGATGCTGGCGATGGCGGTCGAATCGTTGACCGCGACCACGCTGACCCAGGCGGCGGTGACCGCCGTGCCATCGGGCGTTCCGCCGAACACGTTGGCGCGGCGCACGTAGAAACGCTCGCCGATCTGGACACCCGCGGCGGTGCCGCCGTTGACGACCAGCAGGTCGCCGGTGCCGTAGAGGTCGCGGTCCACCGTGTCCTGTGCGCCGAGAATGTGCAGCTTGGCGTCCAGGTCCGCGCTGACCGTGGGCGGAGCGCAGGCGATCGCCTGTTCGATCTGGGTCAACGGCGCTGCGGTCTGCGCCGACGCGACTCCGGCGGCGGCAAGCGCCGACACGATCGCGGTAACAACAATGACACTGCACTGGCGTCGCACGCTAACCTCCTGACGGTTTGACCGGTGCCGGGGGAGCGGCAGATTTGAGCTCGACGATCTTCTTCTGGGCCAGGACGAGATACTCACTCTTCTCGAATTCCGCGACCAGCTTTTCGAGATACGGCAGGGCCTCGGCCTCGCGGCGGACCTTCGTGAGCGAATCGGCCAGGCAGTAATAAACGGCGTCGCGTCCGGTGAACCCGGGATCGTCCTTGAGGACCGACTTGAAGCGATCGATCGCGCCCGGATACCACTTCTGCTGTTTGTAGTAGAAGTAGCCGACCAGGTAGCTGGCCTCGCTCAGGCGATCGCGGGCCTCGCGCTGCTTGGCCTGGACCTCAGGCATCAACGTGCTGTTCGGATAGCGGGCGACGAACGTATCGAACTCCTTGATCGCGTCGCGGGTCTCGGTCTGGTCGCGCTGGGCGGCGCGCATCTGCTTGAAATGCGCCATCGCGATCTTGTACTGGGCGTAATCAGCGCGCGGGTTCGTCGGATAGAACGACAGGAACTCGCGGAACTCGTTGATCGCGAGGACCAGGCCCTCCGAGGTGCCTTCTCCGATGTAGGTGTCGCCGATGCCGAGTTTGGCGTCCGGCCGATAGGTGCTCTGCGTGTAGGTTTCGGTGACCTGCTTGAAGAACTCCCGAGCCGTGAGGTACTTCTTGGCCTTGAGCGCGTCGGTGCCCTTGTCGAACAGATACTTGTCGGGCTCGCTCGTGCCCGCCGGCACCACGCCACGGGGGGTGGACGCGCATGCGGCGGTGATGGCCAGCAGGGCCACGACCAGCAGCAGACGTCCACGACCGATGTTTCGTTCGAGGTTCACAGAATGCTCAACAGCCACTGATACTCGGCGGTCAGCCCTTCTTCGAGCCCGACCGTCGGTGTAAATCCCAGGTCCGCGTGCGCCAGCGACGTATCCGCAAACGTATGACGCATGTCGCCCTTCTGTTCCGGATTCACGGTCAGAACCGGCGGCCGCGCCACCACGCGCCCAATCAGCTCGAGCACGTGGTTCACCGTCACTCTCGAACCGCCACCAATATTGTACACGCGGCCAACCGCGCCTCTGGTCGCCGCCGCGATGGTCGCGCTGACCGCATCGGCGACGAAGGTGAAATCACGCGTCTGCTCACCGTCGCCGAAGACGGCAATCGGCTCTCCAAGAATGGTCGCACGAAGGAAGCGGTGAAAGCCCATGTCCGGACGCTGTCGCGGGCCGTAAACAGTGAAATAGCGTAAAGAAACGGTCGGGACCTTGTAGTTGATCGCGTAGAGGTAACACAACTGCTCAGCGGCGAGCTTCGAGACCCCGTATGGCGAGACCGGCTGCGGCAATGCGTCTTCGCGCATCGGCAGCGGCGCATTGTCGCCGTACACCGACGAACTCGACGCATAGACGAAGCGCTCGATTGTCGTCTTCGTGCACGCTTCGAGCAGGAGCTGCGTCGCCTCGATGTTGTTCGCGGTATAGATCGCGAAGTCGCGACCCCAGCTTTTCCGCACACCGGCCTGGGCCGCGAGATGAAAGACGTGCGATCGATCGGCGAGCAGCGTCGCCAGATCGGCGTCCTGAATCCGCGACTCGATGAACCGGAAGCTCCTGTGCCCGACCAGCCCGCTCAGATTGCGTTCCTTGATTGGCCGTGGGTAGTAGTCGGTGAAGCTGTCGATGCCGACCACGTCCGCGCCCGCATCGAGCAATCGTCCGGACAAGGTCGATCCGATGAAGCCGGCGGCGCCGGTGACCAGCGCCTTCACGAGAACAGGGCCCGGACGCGCTCGGGCAGCCGGCATGGGCGACTCGACCGATCGAGTGTGGCGTGCTCGGTGCTGCCGGTGGCGAGAATCACGGCGTCCGACGATCGGACGACCTCATAGGTAAACTGCACGCGAATGGGAGAAAGCATGGTTCCAGTTGTCCTCACTTCGATGTCATCGTCGTACTTCGCTGACTCACGGTAGGCGCAATGTGCGTCGATCACCGGCAACGCGAAGCCGTCGGCTTCCATGTCGCGATAGCTCCAGCCGGCGTTGCGCAGGAGGTCGGTGCGGCCGACCTCGAACCAGACGAAGTAGTTGGCGTAGTACACCACACCCATGTTATCGGTTTCGGCGTAGCGCACGCGTACGCGGGAGACGGAGGGCGCAGACTCTGGATTCATCGAGCGCCTGGTGAGGCGACCGCCGCCACCGCCGCCGCCGCCCTCAGCTCGCGGGTGGCGCGTTCCGGATCCGGGCTGTGAAAGATCGCCGAGCCGGCGACGATGATGCTGGCGCCGGCGGCCACGACCCGGCCAACCGTCCGCAAGTCGATGCCGCCGTCGACCTCGATCGGGGCGGCGCTGTTGCCCGAGCGATCGAGCACGGCGCGGACGTCCCGGATTTTGGACTCGCTGTGGGCGATGAACGTCTGGCCGCCGAAACCCGGATTCACCGACATCACCAGCACGAAGTCGAGGTCGGCGGCGATGTCCTGAATCGTCGCGGCCGGCGTCGCCGGGTTCAGCACCACTCCAGCCTTGACCCCGAGCGCCTTGATTGCGTGCACGGTGCGGTGCAGGTGACGCACGGCCTCGACGTGGACCGAGATCATCGCTGCACCGGCATCGGCGAATGCCTCGATGTAGCGATCCGGATCCTCGATCATCAGGTGCACGTCCATCGGCACCGTGACGACACGCTGCAGCGACTTCATGACCGGCGGTCCGATCGTGATGTTGGGGACGAAATGTCCGTCCATGACGTCGACGTGGATGAGATCGGCGCCGCCGCGTTCGGCCGCGGCCACCGCCTCGCCCAGCGCCGCGAAGTCGGCCGAGAGAATCGAAGGGGCCAGTCGGATAGTCACCGGCTCGTCTCGAGAGACACGGGTTCGCCGGGACCGATCTGGAAGCCGGCCTGCGGACTCTGGCGGATCACGATGCCGGCCGCCACGCCGGGATACGGGTTCGAGCCGACCACCGCTACGCGGAATCCGTGGGCGCGAAGAATCTCGGCGGCGCGGTCGCCGTTCACGCCGATCAGATCCGGCATCAGGTAGCTGGCGCCGCGCTCACCACGATTGACGAGGAGCGCGACCTGCCCGGCCGCGCTCTTCGCCGGCGGCGTCTGCGCGACGACGATGTCGGGCGCGAAATTCGGCGAACGGATCTCGGACAGGCCGGTCAACGTTAGACCGTCCTGCGAGACGCGAAGTTCCGCCGTCCGCTCGGTTTCGCCGACCAGGCGCGGGATCGTCGACGAGCGGGCGCCGCCGCTCAGCCAGACCCGGAGGCTGCGCTGGCGCCGCGCCGTCGAACCCGCGGCCGGCTCCTGCGCCAGCACGCGGCCCGCAGCAATCTTCGAATCGGGCCGGCGACTGTCGTCGACCTTTAGCGCCAGTCCCAGTTCGCTCGCGAGTGCCGCTGCTTCGTTGGCGGTACGGTTGGTGAGATCGGGCACCTGCACTTCTCGTGTGCGGAGAGCGATGCGCATGGACGCGGCTGCAAACAGCACGTAGGTGCCAGCCAGTGCAGCGATGAGCGCGATGATTTTGCCCGCGCTCCAGACGCGGGAACCCAAGGCCATGAGCACCGGATCGTACTACAAGACGCGGCGCTCGAATACGGCGCCGAAGAAGGCATCGAGGGCATCGCGATGCGGCGCGGTTTTCAGGTGTCCGCGTGCGTCGACGAGCGCCGCCGGCACTGCCGGCGCCGCGCCCCTCGCGTCGAGCGGCGCAAAGTCCGGAGTGGTGGCGAGAAACGCATCGACCACGCCTTCGTTCTCGTCGGGCTCGCTCGAGCAGGTTGCGTAAACCAGACGTCCACCCGGAGCGACTGCGTCCGCCGCATTCTGCAACATCGTGAGCGCCGCGGCGGCGAGCGCGGGAAGATCATGTTCCGTGCGGCGCCACTTGATGTCGGGATCACGTCTCAGCGTCCCGAGGCCCGAGCAGGGAACGTCCACGAACACGAGATCGAAGGCGGACGAGAACGGCAACGGCTGCAGCAGATTCGATTGCACGATGCGGATATTGGGGGCGCCGCTGCTGATCACCGTGCGCCGCAGCAGATCGACGCGCCGTTCGCGAACATCGCAGGCGACCAGCATGGCGTTGTCGTCCATCGCGGCGGCGATAGCGGTGGCCTTGCCGCCCGGAGAGGCGCACGCATCGAGCACGCGAGCGCCGGGCGACGACCCCGCGAGGAGCGCAACCAGTTGGGACGCCTCGTCCTGGACCACAAACGCCCCGGCCTCGGCGCCGCCGCCACGGAGCGGATGACCCGACTCGACGATCAGGCCGTCGGGAGCAAACGCAGCCGGACGGACCACGACAGCGTCTTCGGCGAGGCGCTCGGTCAGTTCTTCGCGGGTGAACCGCAGCCGGTTGGCCCTGAGCGTGACCGCCGCCGGCGTATTGTTGTAGCGGAGCCACTGTTCAGCGGCATCGAAGCCGAGGCGATCGTACCAGCGGGCCGCGAGCCAGCGCGGGTGCGAAAGCGTGATGCTGAAGTAATCGAGCACGGCCTCGCGGTCATTCTCGTTCTCGGGTCGCGTCGGGAGCGGCAGTGCTCTTCGATGGCGCGACACACCACGAAGGATCGCGTTGACGAATCCGGCTGCGCTGCGTTTGCCGGCCCGCCGCGCCAACTCCACCGCATCATCGACCACCGCAGATGCTGGTACTCGAGTCAAGTGGAGGAGCTGATACATGCTGAGGCGGAGGATTTCCACGATCTCCTGATCCAGGCGATCGATCGAACGCTTCGAGAACGCGACGATGAGGTGATCCAGGGCCGCGCGCCAACGCAGCGTGCCGGTAGCGATTTCGGCGACCAGCGCGCGATCGCGGTCATCCGGCAGTGCCGGACGTGAGGCGGCCAGCGCAGTCGGCAGATCGGTGCTTCCGGCCGAGACCGCGGTCAGGATGTCGAACGCCGCGATCCGGGCCGGCGCGATCATGGCATCGGCGAAAAGGTGTCGCCCGCGGCCAGCGCGTGACCTGCGAGAAACTCCCGCGCGGTCATCGGACGTTTGCCCTCCGCCTGAATGTGTGTCAGCGCGATCGCGCCACTTCCGGTCGCGACGACGAGGCTGTTGCCGGCCGCCTCGATCACCGTGCCCGGCGGTACGGGCGGGCCGGGGGTGCGGTCCGGCTCGATCGTCGACGCGATCAGAATCAGTCGTGTGCCATGCACGTAAGTGAACGCATGAGGCCACGGATGCAGGCCGCGAATCAGGTTGTGCACGCGCGATGCCGGCCCGTGCCAGTCAACCGCACCGTCGGCTCTCGAAATTCGCTTTGCGTAGGTCGCCGCGGACGCGTCCTGTTCGACTTCAACCGCCTGCCCGCTGGCGATCTGATCTACGGCCGCAGTGAGCAAGTCCGCGCCGAGGCGGGCCAGATCGTGCTCGACCGTCTCGCTGGTGGCGTCCGGCCCGATCGCGATCGTCTCCTGCGCCAGCATCGGACCGGCGTCGAGCGCCTTCACGACCCGCATGATCGTGACGCCGGTGAGCTGCTCGCCGTCGATCACGGCCCGGTGCACCGGCGCCGCGCCGCGGTACTTGGGCAGCAGCGACGCGTGGACATTGATCATACCGAGCCGCGGCGTCGCCAGCACGGCGTCGGTCAGGATTTTTCCATACGCCGCGACCACACCCAGGTCGGCGTTCCAGGCAGCCAGGCGGGCCAGGAACGCCGGATCTTTCATCAGGTCGGGTTGCAGCACCGGTAGAGCGGCGGTCAGAGCCCGGGCCTTCACCGGAGAATCCGAGACCTTCTGCCCGCGGCCGCGCGGGCGATCCGGCTGGGTCACGACGCCGACGACACTGTGCGGCGTCGCCGCGAGCAGCGCCTCGAGCGACGGGACCGCGAACGCGGGTGTGCCGAAGAAGACGACGCGAAGGCCGGTCACCATTTACCCGCCCGCGTCAACTTTCGGATCTTGCGCACAATCAGGTCGCGCTTGATGCCGCGAAGGCGATCGACGAACAGCGTGCCGTCAAGATGATCCATCTCGTGCTGGAACGCGCGCGCCAGCAACGCCGAGCCTTCGACCTGATGTTCTTCGCCGCTGCGATCCAGCCCTTTGACGACCGCACGCGTCGGCCTGACGACAGTCGCGTTGAATCCGGGGACGCTCAGGCAGCCTTCCTCTTCGAGTTGGACGCCCTCACGCTCGACGAACTCGGGGTTGACCATGACGATGAGCGCCGAGGGATCTCGGCCGAGCGACACATCGACGACGAAGATCCGGAACGGGACGCCGACCTGGGGCGCAGCCAGCCCCACACCCGGCGCGGCGTACATGGTCTCGATCATGTCGTCGACGAGGGTGACGATGTCGGCGGTGACGGCGTCCACGGCCCGGGCGGGTTCGTGAAGGGTGGTGTCGCCGTACTTCAGAATCGGTCGAATCATCGCCGCCCAGGGAACGCAGAGCTCGCAGAGTCCGCAGAGGAATGCTTCACTCGGGAAAAGCGTTCACGATTCGTCGAACGCCATCCCGCACGAGCCATTGGGTATTGAAGTTGATCAACAGACCTACTCGGCAATTGAGCATGCGGAGATAAGACAGTACCTGAGCGCTGTGGATTCGTTCGAGCCGTTCGACAGACTTGACTTCGACGACGACCAGGCCCTCGACCATAAGGTCGATCCTGAACGCCCGACCGAGGGTAAGGCCGCGATAGACGAGCGGCAAATACTTCTGGCGTTCGACGCGCAAGCCCCGTGCCGCAAGTTCGAAAGAGAGACACGCCTCGCACGCGGACTCCAGAACGCCGGGCCCTATCTCGCGATGAACGGTAAGGGCTGCACCGATAATCTGCCGGGTCAGAGTATTGAGTTTCTCGCGCACCTCCGCCGGAGCTTGCAATTGTCATGACGATCCGATCGGCGGCGAATTCCGGCCTTGCGAAATCACTGAACCGCCGCCCGAACCGCAGATGTGGCAGAAGCTTCACTCTGCGGACTCTGCGGGCTCTGCGTTCCTTTCCGGCCGGGTCATCGGGCGACGAATCGAGTCGACGTTCGCGAACGGAACGCCAACCAGTTGCGGACCAGTTCCTCGATCGAGTCGCCGCCGAACTTCTCGATCACCGCCTCCGCGAGCACGAACGCGACCATCGCTTCGCCCACGACCGCGGCGGCGGGAACCGCGCAGACGTCGCTGCGTTCGATCGCGGCCGGGCTGACCGTCATGGTGGTCAGGTCGACCGAGCGGAGCGGTTTCATGAGGGTTGAGATCGGCTTCATGTAGCCGCTGACTCGCAGATCCTCGCCGTTGGTGACGCCGCCTTCGAGGCCGCCGGCGTTGTTCGTGGGGCGCGCGATTGGCATCGTCGCACCTGCGGCCGCGTCGCCGGGAAGAATTTCGTCGTGTACGCGAGACCCCGGGACGATCGCGACGCCGGGCCCGCGGCCGATCCCGACCGCCTTGATCGCCGGAATCGACATCAGCGCCTGCGCCAGGCGTCCGTCGAGCTTGCGGTCCCATTGCACGTAGCTGCCGAGTCCGGGCGGGACGCCATGCGCGATGACCTCGAAGCTGCCGCCCATCGTGTCGCCGGCGTCGCGGGCGCGATCGATCTCCGCGATCATCTGCTGCTCAACACCGGCGTCGGCGCAGTGCAGCGGTGCGTCGGCTGCAATCGCGCGCGCCGCCTCGAAGCTGATCGCCAGCGGATCGGCGATCGATACCGCGCCAATCGTGGTGACGTGACTGACGATCTCGGTCCCGACCTGGCACAGCAGCTGCCGTGCGATCGCCCCGACCGCCACGCGCGCCGCGGTCTCTCGCGCGCTGGCGCGTTCGAGGACATTGCGCATGTCGTCGAGTCCGTACTTCACGAAGCCGGCGAGGTCGGCGTGACCTGGCCGCGGCCGTGTGACCGGCGCCCGATCGACGCCGGAAGCGTCCGCCGGCATCTCGGACTCCGAGTGCATGGTGCGCTGCCAGTTTTCCCAATCCTTGTTGGGAATGATGAGCGCGATCGGCGCGCCGGTCGTCACGCCGTGCCGGATGCCGCTCAGCGGCTCGGCGCGATCGGACTCGATCAGCATCCGTCGTCCGCGACCGTAGCCAGTCTGGCGCCGGCGGAGTTCGGCGGTCATCGCGTCGATGTCAATGGTGAGACCGGCCGGAATGCCTTCGAGGACGGCGATGAGCGCCTTTCCATGCGACTCGCCGGCTGTGAGAAATCGCAGCATGCGGATTCATTCTATTCCAAAAAAGTGCGGCATCCGGCCGCCGCCGCGCCGCGATTGCGCTCGCGACATGCACGGGCCGCCTTCTTGCACCACGTCGCGCACAGATGGCAGGAGGGCGCCGTGCATCTTGTGGCGGATCGATTCGCGGTGGACGACAACGGCCGGGCGATGGACCTGGCAACCGGTGGAGAAGTGACGTTGAGGATCGCGACCACCGGTGGTGTGGCCGAACAAGTGCGATGGGCCGCACGTTGCGACGCGCTGTGGAGATTGCAGCACCGCGCGCTGGCGCCGCTCGTGGACTACGGACCGATCGGCGAATCGTCGCGGTTCGAGGCGTGGTCGTCGACGGGGGCATGGCGTGGCACAGCCACGGCGGCGGCGCTGGCGTTCGATGAAGTGCGGCGGCTCCTTGGAGCACTGGGTCTATCGCAGGGCGGGACCTCGACGGCATCGGTCAGGACCGGCGTGCACGGCGAAGTGCGGCTGCTACCCGATCCGGAGACCGGCTACCCGTGCGAGGTGGACGGGCAGGTCGACGAATGTCCGCTTCGTCAGCGGGGCATGGCCATCATCGATCGCCCGGCGGTGAGTGCGATCGCCGAGATGTTCGATGGTCCGCCCACTGATTCCCTCCACGCCGCTGCGTTGTGGGGGCCGCGAGGATCGGGCAAGAGCGTGGCGGTCAGGGAACTCGCGCGCCTTGCCAGGCTGCGCGGGTTCGTTCCGGTAGCGGGACGATTCGTGAACGGACCGTTCACACCGCTCTGGGCGGGCCGCGCCTTGTTCGTGATCGAAGATGGGCCGGCGCAGAATGCGTGGCTGGCGATTCTGCATGCCACGCTGTCGGTGTCGCAGTCCCATGCCGCGCTGATTGTCGGCATCGAGGAGACGCCGGGCGTCCACTGCGTCGGCCTCGATCGCATCTCCCCGGACGATCTCCTGAATGCGCTTCGGCCCGCGAGTCTCAGTCCAGTCGCCGAGCGCAGGGCTCGTGAAGTCGCTGAGCGGTCGCGCGGTCTTCCTGGCGCTTTTTCCAGATGGTTGGGCATCGGTCTTTCGACCGGTTCGGAATCGAAGCCGTTCCGGCGGCCAGCGTTCGCCATGGCTGCCGAGCAGCCGGCGGTCTATGGTTCGGCCGACACCGACAGCGCCGAGACGACGGTGGCCGCGCCGCAGGTGTCGCGCGCGGGCAGCCAGGTCTGGCCGTCACCAGGCGAGTTGACCCTGTTGCGCCGGCGGATGGATGGCGCGATGGCTCAGATCGCGGCTGGCCGGCACGCACCAGGCATTCGTCAACTGCGCCACTGCATCGGCGCGCTCGCAAGGCGCGACGACTGGTCCGACGCCTGCCGCGGCGCCATCGCTCTCGGTTGGACGCTCTTACGTCGCGGCCGGACACGCGAGGCGCAGAACGCGATCGAGAGCGCGAGGATCTACGCAAGTCATGGCGCGCACGCGGGGCTGCTGCTCGAGGTCGCGGTGCTCAGCGGCGAGGCGTGGATCGATCTGGCGCGCCTCGACGAGGCGGAACTGGTGCTCGGGACGACGCTGGTGTCGGCGCGGGCCGAGCGCGACCAGGGATGCGCCGTGCGGGCCGCGGTATCGCTCGCGCGATGTCTGTTCTGGCGCGGGCGCTACGCTGACGCGGATGTGGCATTGTCCGCGGTCGGCGGACGCGAAAACCAGGCGGTTCGTTCGCGTCACCTGCGTCAGGCCGCACGGGTGGCCGTCGGACTGCGTGACGTGGGCCGGGCGATGACGCTGATCTCGGGCGCCTGCGAGGAGGCTCGCGCGGCAGCCGACCCGGCGCTTGTGGCCGCCAGCCGATGCACCGCCGCGTTCGTGCACCTCGCCGTCGGCGATCTCGCTGCCGCCGCTCACGACGTCGACGAATGCCGCATCGCCGCACGCGCCGCCCACGACCCGTTGCGCGCGGTTCGCGCGGTCCTGCTGCTGGCTGAAATCGACCGGCGGCGCGGGTCGCCTTCAGCCGCGGCGGCACAAACGCGCCGGCTGGCCCGGATAGGTCCAACGCTGCCGCCGATCCTGAGGGCGCGCGCCGATCTCGCAGTTCAAGTGCTTGCCGGCGAGCCCAATCCACTCGGCGTCGTCGAGCGTCGCGCGGCGGCGACCGGTCTGGACGCGCTTCCGCTCTTCGTGTCCGCATCGCCACGTGTGGCGCTGGCGCGCGCCGCCGATCCGATCGCAGAAGACATCGTGGGAGTGCTTCGCGCATGTCAGACCGCCGACGACGAGTTGATCGTGCTCAAGGACGTGTGCGCGCTCGTTCGCGCCCAGATGCGCGCCGCCTCGGTCGCCTTCGTCGTGCCCAACGAGGGACGCCCTGGCATCCTCGCGTGTGACGGTTCGCGTCTCGACGTCGAGATTGGCACCCGTGCGATCGCTGCCGGCGTGACGCTTCCGCCGCATCGACACGACGACCGGATCGACGCGGCGGCGCCGGTGCAGTACGGCGGGGCACCGATCGGGGCGCTGTGCGCCCGTTGGACGCTGGGTTCGACCCACGACCTCTCACGCGCGGCGATTGTTCTCACCACCAGCGCCACCGCTGCTGCGCCGATTCTGTCGGCGGCGTTGGCGCGGCGGGATCAGGCCGCGACGCTCCCGGGCGAACTGCTCGGCGTGACGCCGTCCATGAACGAGCTCCGCCGGAGCGTCGAGCGTGCCGGCGCGGCGCCGTTCGCCGTCCTGGTGGATGGCGAAAGCGGCAGCGGCAAGGAACTGGTGGCGCGCGCCATTCATCGCACGAGCCCGCGGCGCGACCGCCCGTTCTGCACGCTCAACTGCGCAGCGCTGCCAGACGATCTGGTCGAAGCCGAACTGTTTGGCCACGCGCGAGGCGCGTTCACCGGCGCCGTCGCCGATCGGCAGGGAGTGTTCGAGGAGGCACATGGCGGCACACTGTTCCTTGACGAGATCGGCGAGCTCTCGCCCCGCGCGCAGGCGAAGATCCTCCGCGTCATTCAGGAGGGCGAGCTGCGTCGGGTCGGCGAGAACGTCTCGCGCCACGTCGATGTCCGGATCGTCGCCGCCACCAATCGGGACTTGCCTGCGGAGGTCGTGGCCGGGCGCTTTCGCCTCGATCTGCTGTACCGGCTCGACGTCGTCCGCGTCCGCGTGCCGCCGTTGCGGGAGCGTCGCGAGGACATCCCGGTGCTGGCCGAGCACTTCTGGCGCGAGTCGACCCGGCGTCTGGGCAGCCGCGCCAGCCTTGGCGCGGCGACGATGGCGGCGCTGGCACGTTATGATTGGCCGGGAAATGTGCGGGAGTTGCAGAACGTGCTGGCGGCGTTGACCGTCCGGAGTCCCAAGCGCGGTGTGGTGCCACCGGACGCGCTGCCGGCGTCGTTCACCGAGGTCCAGAGGCGCGAGACGTGGCGCCTCGACGAGGCGCGCCGAACCTTCGAATCGCGATTCATCCGCGCCGCACTGGTTCGAAGCGGCGGGCATCGGGGACGCGCGGCGGCCGAACTCGGCGTCACGCGACAAGGTCTCACCAAGCTCATCACCCGTCTCGGGATTGGCGCCGAATGATTCGGTTCCTCGTCCGCCGCGTGCTGCTGACGATTCCGGTCCTGTTCGGTGTGGCAACGCTCGTCTTTTCGCTGATCCACCTGGTGCCAGGCGATCCGGTCCAGGCGATGCTCGGAGACAGCGCCTCTCTGCGGGACATCAGCGAACTGCGCGGCCGGCTCGGCCTCGACCGCCCGCTCTACATTCAGTACGGCGCGTTTCTGAAGGGATTGACCCGTGGCGATCTCGGTGCATCCCTGCGGACGAACCAGTCGGTGACTGCGTCCATCGTCGAGCGTATGCCCGCGACGTTCGAATTGGCGTTCGCGGCGATGGTGCTGGCGACCGTGATGGCGATTCCGCTCGGGATCGTGGCGGCGGCCCGCGCCGGCACGCCGGTGGACCACGCGGCGACGACGCTGGCGCTGGTCGGCATTTCGATTCCGAATTTCTGGCTGGGCCCGCTGCTGGCGATCGTTTTCTCGGTCACGCTCGGGTGGCTGCCGGTGTCCGGGCGCGGCACCCTGGCGCACCTGGTGCTGCCGGCGGTGACGCTCGGCGCTCCGCTCGCCGCGGTGCTGGCGCGGATGACGAGGGCGAGCGTCATCGAGGAACTGCGCGAGCCCTATGTGCTGGCCGCCCGGGCGCGCGGCGTCTCGCGTGTCGGGGCGATCGTCGGTCACGCGTTCCGCAACAGCCTCATTCCGATCGTCACTGTGCTCGGCCTGCAGTTTGGCGCCGTTCTCACCGGCGCCGTCATCACCGAGACGATCTTCGCGTGGCCGGGCGTGGGACGGCTGCTGATTCAGTCGATCAGCTTCCGCGACTATCCGCTGGTCGAGGGCTGCATCCTGTTGATCGCGGTGACCTACGTCGGGATGAACCTGTTGACCGACCTCGCGTACGGTCTGCTCGATCCGCGCATCCGGTACCGCTGACGTGTTCAAGATTGGCGCGGCGATTGTCATCGGCGCGGCGGCGGCAGCGATCGTCGGACCGTCGCTGAGCCCGTTCGATCCGGCGGCACAGGATCTCGCGCTGCGGCTGGCCGGCCCGAGCAGCGTGCATTGGTTCGGCCTCGACGAACTGGGGCGGGACATCCTCGCGCGGGTGCTGGCGGGCGCGCGCATCTCCTTCCTGGTCGGGATCACGGTGGTGTCGGTCTCGGCCTCGTTTGGCACGCTGCTCGGCGCCGTGGCCGGGTACTTTGGCGGCGTGACCGATGATGTGATCGGCCGGGTCATCGACGTGCTGCTGGCGTTTCCCGGCCTGCTGCTGGCGATTGCGCTGGTCGCGGTGCTCGGACCGAGCCTGGGCAACGTGCTGTTTGCGCTGACCGTCATCGGCTGGGTCGGGTACGCGCGCCTGGTTCGAGGGCAGGTGCTCCGGGCGCGGGAGTTCGAATACGTGCAGGCGGCTCGGGCAGCGGGCGCCGGGACGGCCCGCATCCTCTGGCGGCACGTGATTCCCAGCGCGATCCCCGCGGTCGTCGTTCAGGGGACGTTCGGCATGGCTGGCGCCATCATCGGTGAGGCGGCGCTCAGTTTCCTGGGATTGGGGGTCCAGCCGCCGACGCCGAGCTGGGGCACCATGCTGAATGGCGGAAGGGCCCATCTGCTCGACGCTCCGCACCTGACGGTCGTGCCTGGACTGGCGATCGCGGTCCTGGTGCTCGGATTCAATTTTCTCGGCGACGGCCTCCGCGACGCGACCGATCCCAAACACGCCGGACGCTGACACGGACGGGTCGTCGCCGGCGCTCGAGCGGAAGCGACGCGCGGCCGACCTATCGGATCTTGCGCGCCAGGATGGCGAGCTGGGCGTTCCCAGGATCCCGTTCGAGGCCCCGCGCGATCGTCGCTTGCGCAGCAGCCCAGTCACCGTCGCGGAGCTGCGCGTCGGCGAGCGAGGCGAGTAGCAGTGTGTCGTTCGGGCTGGCCGCCGTGGCCTTCGTCAGCCAGACGACCGCGGTCGGCGGGTCGTTCAGCCGAAGCGACAGCGCCGCGATTTTCGCGGCGCGAGGGACGGCGTCCATATCCGG
The DNA here is from genome assembly GCA_963711765.1 of uncultured Acidobacteriota bacterium. Classification (GTDB taxonomy): domain Bacteria; phylum Acidobacteriota; class Vicinamibacteria; order Vicinamibacterales; family CAVVIG01; genus CAVQFC01. Next base: position 1,196,136 of record CAVQFC010000004.1, read on the forward strand.
CCGTATCAGCGTCCCGTAGGCGATCAGCGCGTGACGCGCCGGCGCCAGGTGGTTCTGCTTCTCCGCGACCGCCGCGTAGAGCAGAAACGCCGACGGCTCGACCGGGAATCGCGTGATTGCCTGCGCCAGCGCACGCTCGCCGTCATCGATGGCGCCTTCGTCGAGCAGCGCCCGGGCGTAGAGCGTCAGCAGATCGCTTGGCGCGGTCGGGCTGGACGCGTCGCGCTCGAGCGCTTCCCGCGCCTTGCTGAGGAACGCGGCATCGTCGCGCGGGCGTTCGAGCCAGATCTGGCCAAGAGCGCGATAAATGAGCGGGTCATCGTGGTGGCGTTCGAGCGCACTGCCGAGCGTCAGGACCGCGAGATCCCAGTGTCCGGCGTGGGCGTGAGCCATCGCCACCGCGACCTGACGCTCGACCCGGGTCGGATCGAGCGCGGCCAGCACCTGGAGCTGTTCGATCTGGTCGGTCCGGCGACCGTGAGCGCCGTAGAGGTCGGCGAGTTCGTCCCGCGCAGCGACGAGTCCAGGCGCGAGCGCGACCGCGCGCTCGAATGCGCGCGTCGCCTCGGTGCTGCGTCCCTTTTCACGCAGGCACATGCCGAGCAGATAGTGCGCGTCCGCCTGCCGCTCGTCGAGGCGGACTGTTCGTGCGACCGCGTCCAATGCCGCGTCCACGTCGCCGTCCCGATAGCGGGTGAGCGCCAGCTTGTGACTGATTCGCGCGGAGCGATCGTCCAGGGCGATCGCACGCTCGAAGGCATCGGCGGCCCGGTCGTAACGGTCGAGTTGATAGTTGACATCGCCCAGGGCCTCGAGCGGCGCGATGGCGGCCGGGTCGAGGGCGGCCGCCTTCCGGAAGTCGCGAGCAGCGGCGTCGAGATCGCCGCGATCGCCGCGCCGCCGGTAGGTCTGGCCTCGCCGGAGATAGGCCAGCATCGAATCCGGGTGGAGCTCGATGGCGCCGCTGTAGGCCTCGATCGCGGCAAAACTCTGCTCGTCGCGCAGGGCGTTGTCGCCGCGCGTCAGCGCCGCACGATAGTCGCGCTGCCGCGCCGTGGCCTGGGAGAGCAGCGCCGTGCCGACCGCCGTCAGCAGCACTACCGTTACGACCGCGATGGCCCGCGTCACGATAGGCCTATCCTACCAGCGGCTCGGCTGGGTCCGCTGGGTGACGGAAGGAACTTTCAGGCACAATCGGGGTCTAACTTGTTATAGTGGAAGCCTCCGTGAAGCAGGCGCGTGTTGCGAGTTGGTCCGACGTTGACGGCCGAGAGGCCGCCCTCGTGCAGCGGTGTGCGGCGGGCGACGAGGCCGCCTGCGCCGATCTGGTCAGCGAACACCAGCGAATGGTGGTTCAGCTGGCGATGAACCTGCTCGGCGAACGCGACGAAGCGCTCGACCTGTCTCAGGAGGTGTTCCTCCGGGTCTTCCGAACCATTCATCGCTTCCGTGGTCAATCGAGTCTGCGGACCTGGATCTACCGCATTGCGGTAAACCAGGCGCGGAACCGGCACCGCTTCTGGCGGCGGCGGCACCGCGCCGATCAGGTGCCGCTCGAACAGCACATTGCCGCGCACGGCGACTTTCCATCGAGCCGGCAGGAAACGCCCGACCGCATGCTCGCGCAGAAACAGCTGGCCGCGAAGCTGCAGGAGGCACTCGATCACCTGCCGTTCGACCAGCGGACGGCGATCGTCCTGCGGGAGATCGACGGCCTCAGCTACGAGGAAATTGCCTTTTCGCTCGGCGTCGCGGTCGGCACCGTCAAGTCGCGGCTGACCCGCGCGCGTCAGTCGCTGCGCACTCGAACTGCGCGACGAGAGGTTCGCATGAAGACCGCTTCCTGCGCGACCATTCGCCGGCGTCTCCAGGCGTTCCACGACGACGAGCTGGCGATCGCCGATCAGATTGCGGTGATCGCGCACGTCAAGGATTGCGCGTCGTGCGCCGCCGACCTGGCGGATCTGAACGACGTCAGCGGTGCGCTGCAGGGACTGGTATCCGAGCGTCTCGCGCTCACGCACGAAGAAGCCGCGGTCTTCAACACCACCGTGATCAGCCGCCTGACGGCCGAAAACGGCGCGTCGCTGATGACGCACGTGCGCGAGCTGTTCGACGACATGCATGTGGTCTACGCGGCGGCTCGGCGCTGCCTGCGCGACGATCGCGTGCGTCACGATCATGCTCGGGATGATGCGATTCGCCACTGACGAGCGTCCTGATTCGCTCGCGGCGATCGTCAACGTGCTGGCGACGCCGCTCGAATGCGAATCGGGCAACGATGCCGGCTGACGCGTCCGGCTGCCGCGCCCGGTGGGAAGAGCGATGGGCGGAGCGCTTCCAGCGCGCGAACGAATCGGCGGAGCAGGACGCGGTCTTCACGCTCGAAGCCGTGGTCACGCACCAGGGGCACCTGGCGAACCTCAGCGCGTTGAAGTCGGCCCGGCACCGTCGCGCGACCGATCAGGTGAAGCTGATCGAGGGTCTGCTCGAGGTCGTGGCGCGCGCGCGGCTCGACTACCCGCCGGTCACCCAGGCGCCCGCGACGTCGAGCATGCTGTGGCTGGTCGAGCGCGCCACCGTCCGCGCCAGCAAACCGGCCGCAACGATCGACCAGCCGCTGCCGTCGAAGAAGCGCGCCGCCGCGTCGAACGGCCGCGTTCCGATTCGCGCCTAAATCCTACAGACGAAAATCTACCGCGTGGGTCGCATCGACCTGGGCGGTCGCGACGTTGTTCATCGAGTCGCTCGCCCGCAGCGTGACGCCGCGCTCCCCGATCGCGCCGTCGATGACCAGCTCGTAGTGCTCCTGCCGCGAGTCGGCGATCCCGTCCACCGGAAACACTCCGCGCCAGCGCTGTCCGTCCTGCGAGAACTCCACGCGCTGGATAGGGGAGTGGTCGTCGCTTCACGTCGAAGGTGACCAGTGTCTGTCCGCGTTCGACCCGGACCGCGCTCACGCTGATGGTCGGCGGCGTGTTGTCGATCTCGAATGCGACGCTGTCCAGTCTCGCCGGTCAATGCCAGTGCCGGCAGGGTTCGACGGCGCATCGGACGCGATCACTCGGACGAAGTACGTGCCGTTCGGGACGGTCGTCGTGTCCCAGACCAGAATCGTGTCAGGGGTCGCCTTGCGCAGCGTCTTCCAGCTGGTCTCGCCTTCGCGACGATAGAGCACGTCGTACACCAGATCGTCGTCGTTCTCGTCGTCGGCCTTCCAGATCAGCGTCTCGAGTCCTTTCTGGTAGGCGCGGCGCCCGAGGCCGGTCGAGACGCCGGGCGTCTGGCTGGCGGAGGCTGCCAGCTTGCGCTCTGGCGTCGACTGATCCTCGAATCCCGCCAGGTCGGGATCGCCGGTCGAGAACGGCTTCTGGAAGACGATGCCCGGCGGGTGTACGGTGATCGACCGCACCTGCGGCCGCAGATTCCGCTGCAGGTAGGCGGCGGTCACCGACGTCAGCACCGGGCTCGTCGCCCTTGCCGGTCAGCACCGACGCGCCACTGCAGGTAGCGCGCCTTCGGGCTGGTGATGGGTGACGCGTCCGGGTTGGCGTAGGCGGAGGACCAGGCACTCCAGGTATCGTCGGGCGTTTCGGTGTTGCCCGCACGCGTGAAGACGCTCGACCTTGGTGCCTGCCGGCGTGGTGCCGTGCCAGCTGATGGCGCCCCAGGTCGCCACCATCTGCGCGTCCCGCGCTTCGGACTCGTAGGTGCCGCGCGGTGCGCGCTCGGACGAGAGGCGGAACAGCTTGCCGGGATTGGCGGTGGCGTAGTAGACGCGACCGGCCCGGTCCGGTAGACCGCGGTGACCTGTTGGGCGCTGGCGCGCGCGAGCAGCGTCGGCGCGCAGCGGTTCGCCTTCGAGTCGGTACAGCTTGCCTTTGTTGCCGGTGCCGACGATCAGCGCGCCGCTCTGATCGAACGCGATGTCGTACGGCGTGTCGTCGCGCGACTCCCACACCTGATCCCAGACGCCATCACTCGAGATGCGGTAGATCGCGCCCTTCGGCGTCCGATGATCGTCGCGCGGAGCGCCGCTCGAGCCGCTGCCGCCGCTGACGTCGACGATCGACGATCGACGTGATCTCCGCCGAGACCGTCGCCACCGGCACCCGCACCGTCTCCGGCGCGGGTTGATCGATCGTCGGCGTCGTGCCGCCGCCCCCGCTCGAGCCGCCGCGTCCGCTGATCGCGGTGACGTACAGCGGTGCCCTTGTCGTCGAAGCGCAGCGCGTGAATCTCCTGGAACGGCGAGTCGAGCAGCACGAAGGCTTTGCCGGCTGGATCGATGCGCAGCACGCGTGCCCGGCGTGCCCGTCCCGACGAGCAGGTTGCCGGACTTGTCGAAGGCGAGCGCAGATGCGTGCGTCGCGTTGGTCTTGTAGAACGTGGTCCCTTTACCGTCCGGGCGCGATCTTGTAGATCACGCCTTTCTCGCCGGTGGCCGGCGAACAGGTTGCCGCTGGCGTCGGTCGCCAGCGCCCAGATGTACTTCTCTTCAGGGCTGAAGAAGATGGTCGCCGTGCCGTTGCGATCGACCTTGTAGATGCGACCGTCGGGCGAGGTGCCGACGTAGAGTCCGCCGTTGGGCGCGGGCGCCAGCGCGTGCGCCTCCAGTTCCGAGCTGTCGAAGAACAGCGAGCCCTTGCCCTGCGGGTCGATGCGGAAGACCTTGCCTTCGTTGCCGGTGCCGACGAACAGCGTGCCGTCGGGCTGCGGCCACCATCGACCACAGAAACGGCGCCGACGTTTCGTAGACCAGCTCGGTCGCCGGCCCGAGCGTGAGCCGGCCCTGACTGTCGACTGACAGGTTGTCGATCTCGCCTTTGAGAAAGTCGGCCTGGGTCGCGGTCTGGAAAAATCTGGGCGACGACGCCTCGACGAGCAACGGTGTGGTCGCCAGTAGCGCTGCCGCCAGTAAGCGCAGCCTTGAATTCAACATATCGATATATCGATGGCAGTGGGAGCGACGCGGACGTCAGTTCTGCGAAACCGTCAGCGTCAGGGTGCGCGATCCGGTGACGGCATGCTCGGTGGCCAGTTCCCACTCGCCGATGGTGGCGCTGTGAATCGGATTGAAACTGCCGCCGCTGCGGTCGCCCTCGAGCACGCCGAGCACCGACGGTGGCAGTGACGACAGCAGCTCGCCGTTGACGACGGCGCCGGCCTCGTTGGCGAGCAGCCGGACGTAGAGCGTGTTGTTGCGGCGGCCCTTGTTGAGCGACTTGATCATCTGGTCGACGGTTCGCGCCTGCGGCGCGCGCGCCTCGCGCTGCTCCGACAGGCTGAGCCTGCGCGCCATCGGACACCTGGACCGAGAGCGTACCGCTGGCGTTCGCCGGAATCTCGATCGGCAGCGTGCGGATGATTTCCTCGCCGCGATACGTGCGGAAGAGAACCTTCAAGCGGAACGCTGCGGCCCGCGCGCGGCCGCGGATCGTCGAGCCAGACCCGTTCGAGCGTCGCGGTCATCGGTGTCTTCGGTCGTGGCGATGGTGATGTCGATGCCGTCGACGTCCACCTTCTCGTAGTCGTTGCCCATCAGGTAGGTCACCGGCGCGACGACGTAGGCGGCGGCGTTCATCGATCCCTGATCGCCTGAGAAGAGGTTGTTGAAGGCAATCGGATCGTGCCTGCTGATCTTCGCGCTGCCGCGCACCATGAAGCTGGCGGCGCCGAACTGCCGCTCGTAGGAGCCGATCGTGTTCAGGATGCTCGCGTAGGTCATCAGCGGCCCGAACAGCTGATCGTTGACCACGTCGAAATGGAAGGTGTGCGACGGCGCGCGCGGCGACTCGAGCGCGATGGTCAGCGGAATCGTGCGCGGCCCGGCGCCGAGACGGCCGGCGATGGCGGTGGCGCGATCCTGCGTGAAGGTGCCGATGATGTCACCGGTGCTCGACAGCTTCATCGACGAGAACAGACTGGGCAGAATCGTGTATACGTAGGCCCGCGTCATCGGAAATTCGGTCGGCCCGAGGTTGTACATCGGGTGACCGAAGGCGTAGACGCGATCGCCGTCGATGTGCGTCACCGTGCCGGTGCCGCCGAACTGCAGGTCGCCGCCCACCAGCATGACGCCGATCGCATCGCCCGGCTTCAGCGGACCGTCGAACGGTTTCTCGCCCTTGCGAAAGCCGCCGTTTCCGCTCCCGGTCGGCACGAACCCCTGATCCTCGAAACGCTCCGCCGAACACGTCCGCCACGTCAGGCTCGAAGCCGGACATGACCAGCGGCGTCGCGATTGGACGCAGCAGCGTGCTCAACTGGCTGCCGCCAAGACCGGCGACGCTGCTGATGCCGTCCATGCGCACGTCGCCCGGACGATCGGCGAACGGCCGATTCCAGTTCAGCGCCTTGCGAAATGCGGCGGTCAGCGCTTCTCGCGTCAGCGGATACTCGATGTGGACGCGTGCGCCGGGCGCGCGTGCGTCGGTCAGCAGCGTCGAGTCGGTCATCTCGGCGATCGGCGTGATGCCGGCGATCGGCTCTTTGGAGAAGCTGCCGAGCGCGTACGAGACTGCGCCAATCAGCTTGCCGTCGATGTAGACGGGGCTGCCGCTCATGCCGGCGATGACGCCGGTGTTGGCCAGCGGGCCGCCTTCGAGCTTGGCGAGAATGAGGTTGCGATGCGTGCCGATCACGTTCTCGAGCACGCCAATGATGTTGGCTTTGAATTCCTCGACGTGGGTGCCGTCGAAGACGGTACGGCCGATGCCGACCATGCCCGGCCGGATCTGATCGATGCTCATCTGGGCGGTCGCGCCAGACAGCAGCGCCGACACCCCGATCACCAGCGCTGCAAGCGTGATTGCGAGCCGACGGACTGGCATGGATGCAATTCCGTTATACGGGAGAAGTGCTTGCTGGTCAAGGAGAAATGGGCGATCGTGTTGACAGCAATCGCTACGGTTTGCTATCGTCTCAGCGATCTGATGCCGCAGTCGTTCACCCGCGCCGTCGTCGCTCGCCAGACCGCACCCGTGTGCGCATCGGCGGGTTGGTGGTATTGGGGCACGACTGAAGAGGCATCCGCCCTGGCCTGAACCGCCACCGCGCGAACGATTTTCGAGCCTCTTCAGCCGACAGGTTGAAGAGGCTTTTTTATTTATAGCGAATTTGTGTCCAAACCACTGGTCTGCGTAACGGTCACTGGCGCCACGACAGCGGAACTGCGCCAGAAGCGCGATGCCGTCGCCGACGCCGATCTCGTCGAGTTGCGGCTCGACTCAGTCGCTGATCCGGACGTCGGCGGCGCCCTCGAGGGACGCCGGCTGCCGGTGATCGTGACCTGCCGGCCGGTCTGGGAGGGCGGCGGGTTCACGGGATCCGAAGAGGACCGGCGTCGCATTCTCACCGACGCCCTCGACCTTGGCGCCGACTACGTGGACATCGAATGGCGCGCCCGGTTCGACGCCGTGATCAAGCAGTCGGGAGGACGCCGCATCGTGCTGTCGAGTCACGATTTTCATGGTGTGCCGCCCGACCTGATCGCACGCGTTCGCGCGATGCGCTCGACCGGCGCAAAGATCGTCAAGGTCGCCGTCACCTTGAACAGCCTGAGCGACGCGCTGACCCTGCACGACCTTGGCGCCCAGAGCGGCACACCGAGCGGACTGATTCTGATCGGCATGGGCCCTTGTGGCCTCACCACCCGCATCCTCGCCGGCCGCTTCGGATCGGTCTGGACCTACGCCGGCAGCATCGATGCGGTGGGACAACTGACGCCGCACGCGCTGCTCGAGGATTACCACTTCCGCAGCATCACCGCCGCCACCCAAATCTATGGCATCGTCGGCGGCACGGTCGGACATTCAGTGTCACCGGCCATGCACAACGCGGCGTTTCGAGCGGCGCGGCTCGATGCCGTCTACGTGCCGTTTCCGGCCGTGAGCGCCGCCGACTTCGCCGCCTTTGGCCGCGCCCTCGGCATCAACGGCGCCAGCATCACCATCCCGCTGAAGGTGTCGATGTTCGATCAGGTCGACGAAGTGGATGCAGTGGCGCGCCGCATCGGCGCGATCAACACCGTCAGCGTGACCAACGATCGCTGGCTCGGCGCCAATACGGACGCCAGCGGTTTCCTGGCGCCGCTCCAGGAACGCGTGTCGCTGCGCGGCATGCGGGTGTCGGTGCTGGGGGCCGGCGGGGCAGCGCGGGCCGTGCTGGTGGCGCTGGCGTCGAGCGGCTGCTCGGTCCGCGTCCACGCCCGCGATCGCTTCCAGGCCGAAGACATCGCCCTCCTGACGCCGGTCACGGTGGGATCGTGGCCGCCCGAGCGCGGCAGCTGGGACCTGCTGATCAACTGCACGCCGATCGGCATGTACCCGCGCGTGGACGCGACGCCGATTCCCCGGGAGCAGCTGACCGGAAAATACGTCTACGACCTGGTCTACAACCCTCCGGTCACGCAGCTTCTGCGCGAGGCCGAGGAGATGGGCTGCCAGACGATCGGCGGTCTGGAGATGCTTGTGGCCCAGGCGCACGAACAGTTCGAGTGCTGGACCGGCACCAAACCTCCGATCGGTGTCATGAGAAATGCCGCACTTCAGCGGCTGGCGGAGTTTGCTGGCGATGAAAATCACCTCGTTTGAAGAGTTCAAGGAGCTTGCACGGCGGGGCACTTTCGTGCCCGTGTGCAAGGAGATCGTCGCCGACCTGCTGACGCCGGTCTCCGCCTTCCTGAAAATTGCCGAGCACGCGGACTACGCGTTCCTGCTCGAAAGCGTCGAAGGCGGCGAACACGTCGGACGCTATTCGTTTCTCGGCAAGGATCCGTTTCCTGATCCTCCGCTCGCGTGACGGCAAGACGACGATCGATCGCGGCGGCACCACGACCGAAACCGACCAGCCGTTCGTGGACACATTGCGCGGCCTGATGGCCGATTTCCGGTCGCCGTTTGTTCCGGGCCTGCCGCGCTTCACGGGCGGAGCGGTGGGATATCTCGGCTACGGTGCGGCGTCGTGGTTCGAGCCGGTGCTGGGCGACCTCGGCTCGGCGCCAGACGGCGCTGACGCCGCCGGTTTCATGCTGTTCGACACGGTGCTGGCATTCGACCATGTCCAGCATCGCATCCTCATCATCGCCAACGCGCGCATCACCGCCGACGATGACCTCGATTCGCTCTACCAGTTTGCCTGCGCCAAGATTCAGTTCCTCGAGCGGGAGCTGGAGCGCAACCTGTCGCACAGCCGGCGTGAGGTCGCAGCGCCGCTGACCTTCACATCGAACCACACCCAAGAGCGGTTCGAAGAACAGGTGCGGGCCGCCAAGGAGCACATCGCGGCCGGCGACATCTATCAGGTGGTGCTGTCGCAGCGTTTCGAGGCCGAGGTCGCGGCGGATCCGTTCACGGTGTATCGGGCGCTGCGTCACGTCAACCCGTCACCGTACATGTATTTCATCCGCATGAACGGCGTGTCGGTGGTGGGCTCGTCTCCGGAAATGCTGGTCCGCGTCGAGGGCTCGCGGGTCGAGACCCATCCGATCGCCGGCACCAGGCGCCGCGGCCGCACCGATGAAGAGGACATGCGGCTGGCCGAGGAGTTGAAGCGGAACGAGAAGGAGCGCGCCGAACACGTGATGCTGGTCGATCTCGGCCGCAACGACGTCGGCCGGGTCTGCGCCTATGGCTCGGTCCGCGTGCCGCAGTTCATGGGACTCGAGCGCTTCTCCCATGTCATGCACCTCACCTCGATTGTCGAAGGCACGCTGGCCGACGATCGCGATCGGCTCGATGCCCTGGTGTCGTGTTTCCCCGCCGGCACGGTCTCGGGCGCGCCCAAGGTGCGGGCGATGCAGATCATCCGCGACCTCGAACCGTCGGGTCGCGGTCTCTATGCAGGAGCCGTCGGCTACCTCGATTTCGCGGGCAACCTCGATTTCTGTATCGCCATCCGCACCGTGATCATGTCGAAGGGTAAGGCCTACGTGCAGGCCGGCGCCGGCATCGTCATGGACTCGAACCCGGCGGCCGAGTTCGAAGAGACGCGCGACAAGGCCACGGCGCTACTCCGGGCGCTCGACCTGGCTCAGGCGGGTCTGTGACTTTTCAAAGTGTGACGCGTGAATTCTGAAATCTGAAGCCTGAAATCTGAAGTCTCCATGGTCTTAGTCATCGACAACTACGATTCGTTCACCTACAACCTGGTGCAGTATCTGGGCGAGCTCGGCGCCGAGGTGCGGGTGATGCGCAACGACGTCGTCACGCTGGAAGATGTCGTCGACGCGAAGCCCGCCCGCATTGTGATTTCGCCCGGACCGGGGCGCCCGGAAGATGCGGGTGTGACAATGAGCGTGATTCGTCATCTGGGCCAGACGACACCGATTCTCGGCGTGTGCCTCGGTCATCAGGCGATCGGCGCGGTGTTCGGCGGCGAGGTCGTGCGCGCCGGGGTTCCGATGCACGGCAAGACATCGACCATCGATCACGACGGCCGCGGTGTCTTCAGCGGGATCGCCGGGCCGTTCCTCGCGTCCAGATATCACTCGCTGATGGTCGCGGAAGTCGGACTGCCACCGGCGCTCGAGATTACGGCGCGGACGCGTGAGGATGCGAACATCATGGGCCTGCGTCACAAGACCTGGCCGGTCCACGGCGTCCAGTTTCATCCGGAATCGATTCTGACTGGCGAAGGACATCGCATCCTCCGCAATTTTCTCGAGGATCGGCCGTGAGACCGTTCCAGGAGCTGCTCGAAAAGCTGACCCGCCACGAAGACCTGACGAGCGGCGAGGCCGCGGCTGCGATGTCGGAGATCATGGAGGGCCGCGCCGCGCCCGCGCACGTGTCCGCGCTCCTGGTCGGCCTCGCGATGAAAGGCGAGCGGCCGGTCGAGATCGTCGGCCTGGCGAGGACCATGCGGGCGCACGCGGTTCCGGTGTCGAAGCGCTACGACGAACTGCTCGATACCTGCGGCACCGGCGGCGATCGCTCGGGGACGCTCAACATCTCGTCCTGCGCGGCGCTGGTGGTGGCCGCCTGCGGCGTGCGGGTGGCCAAACACGGCAATCGTTCGGCGTCGAGCCGCACCGGCGGCGCCGACGTTTACGAGGCGCTCGGGGTTCGGATCACCGCGTCACCCGGCGTGGTCGAGCGCTGCCTCGCCGACGCCGGAATCGGGTTCTTCTTCGCGCCGACCTTCCACCCGTCGATGCGTCACGCTGCTCCGGTGCGCCGCGAACTCGGAATTCGGACCGCCTTCAACCTGCTTGGACCGCTGACCAACCCGGCCGGCGCCACGCGTCAGTTGGTTGGCGTGTCGCGTCCGGAAGACACCGAATTGATGGCGCGGGCGCTGATGCTGCTGGGCACCACCCGCGCCTGGGTCGTTCATGGCGCCGACGGCATCGACGAGCTCACCACGACCGGATACACCAAGATCTCGGAGTGTCGCGATGGCGTGGTCAATACGTTCTATCTACATCCGGCCGACGTCGGTCTGGTGAAGGCGTCGGCCGGTTCGCTCGAGGGCGGGGACGCCGACGAGAACGCCCGGGTCATCGAGCGCATCCTCGGGGGAGAGCGCGGCGCACCTCGGGACGTGGTGCTGCTCAATGCCGGCGCGGCGCTGTTCATTGCCGGGGCGGCCAGCTCGGTGAGCGACGGCATCGTGCGGGCGTCACGGGCGATCGATCGGGGCGATGCGAAGCGGACCCTGGCGAAGCTGGTGTCGATCTCGACCGCCGAAGAATTCACGGCAGAGGCGGCGCAGTGACAACCGGACGAGTCGCCGCGGCCGACGAGGACGCGCGTGGTCCGGAGGCCCGGCCGGCCGACCTGCTGGCGACCATCGTCGCGGCGACGCGGCGAATCGTCGAAGTGCGGCAGGCGGATCAGCCGTTCGCGACCCTGGAGGCCCGCGCGGCGGCGGTGCCGTCCCGCGCCGGCCGTTTCGTCGCCGTGCTGTCGCGGACCGATCGCGTCAACGTCATCGCGGAATGCAAACGGCGGTCGCCATCAAAAGGCGTGCTGCGACCGGACTACGATCCCGTGGCGATTGCCGAAAGCTATGCTGCCGCCGGCGCGGCGGCAATCTCGGTGCTGACCGAGCCGACCTTCTTCGACGGCGCGCTCGAGCACCTGGCCGCGGTTCGCGCGGCGGTCGACGTGCCTTTGCTTCGCAAGGACTTCATCGTATCGGAATATCAGCTGCTCGAAGCGAAGGCCGCCGGCGCGGACGCCGCGCTGCTGATCGTCGCCGCGTTGCCGCCGCAGATGCTGGGACGCCTGCACCGATTTGCCGGTGCGATCGGCCTTGATGTGCTGGTCGAAGTGCACGACGCGGGGGAACTGGCGGTGGCCGTCGAAATGGGTGCGCGCGTGATCGGCGTCAACAATCGGAACCTGAAGACGCTCAGCGTCGACGTGCATGCGTCCAGGTCTCTCATTTCCAGCATTCCGTCCGACATCGTCGCAGTCAGCGAGAGTGGACTGAGAACGAGCGACGATCTGGTCCGGCTGCGCGCCCTCGGCTATCGCGCTTTCCTGATTGGCGAACGTTTCATGGGCGCCGTTGACCCGGGTACAGCTTTGAGAGAACTACTCGACACAAAGGACACTGAGGACACAAAGCCAAATCATTCTGGTGCACGCAGATGAAAACCTGTCTCTGTGTCCTCTGTGTCCTTGGTGTCGAATCAGCGCGGGAGCTGCCCCGATGCTCGTAAAGATCTGCGGGATCACGCGGCTCGAGGACGCGGAGGCCGCGGTCGACGCGGGCGCCGGCGCGATCGGTTTCATTTTCTGGCCCAAGAGCCCGCGCTTCATCGATCCATTCCGGGCGAAGCAGATTGCGGCGCGTCTGCCGGCGTTCGTGACTCCGGTCGGCGTCTTCGTCAACCAACCGGCGGAGTCCGTCAACGGCGTCGCTCGTCTGGTCCGGCTCGGTGCGGTGCAATTGCACGGCGACGAGACCATGGAGTACGCGGCCTCGATTGGCTCGCCGGTGATCAAAGCGCTGAAGGTTGGCGATCCGCGCGTGGACGTCTGGCGCAGTCAGGACACGGTGTTGCTCGACGCGGACGACCCGATCCGTCGCGGGGGCACCGGCCAGACCATCGACTGGGTCGCCGCCGCGTCCGTGGCGGCGAGGCGGAAAATCGTGCTCGCCGGCGGCTTGACGCCGGAAAACGTGGCCGACGCCATCGCGCGAGTGCGGCCTTTCGGTATTGACGTGTCATCCGGCGTCGAGCGGGCGCCGGGTATCAAAGATCATCAGCGCCTGCGGGCGCTTTTCGAGGCGGTGTATGGCACCAGTCATTTCGCGGCGCGATCCTGACGCGCGCGGCTACTTCGGCGAATTCGGCGGCCGGTTCGTCCCCGAAACGCTGGTCGAGCCGATCGAGGAGCTCGAGCGGGAGTACTTTGCGGTTCGCGACGACCCGTCCTTCGCCGCGGAACTCGATCGGCTGCTGAAGGACTACGTCGGCCGGCCGACGCCGCTCTACGAGGCGACGCGGCTGACGGCAGCCGCGGGCGGGGCGCGGATCTTCCTCAAGCGCGAGGACCTCACGCACACGGGCGCACACAAAATCAACAACGCGCTCGGCCAGGCCCTGCTGGCTGTCCGCATGGGCAAGCGGCGAATCGTTGCCGAAACCGGCGCCGGACAGCATGGCGTCGCCAGCGCCACCGCGTGCGCGCTCCTGGGCCTCGACTGCCACGTCTACATGGGCGCCGAGGACATGGACCGCCAGGCGCTGAATGTGTTTCGCATGCGGCTGCTCGGCGCCGAGGTGTGCCGCGTCGACGCCGGCAGCCGGACGCTGAAGGACGCCATCAACGAGGCGATGCGCGACTGGGTCACCAACGTTTCGGACACGTACTACCTGCTCGGTTCGGCGCTGGGCCCGCATCCGTATCCGCTGATGGTGCGGGAATTTCAGTCGGTGATCGGCAGGGAAGCGCGTGCGCAAATCCTCGAGCAGATCGGTGCGCTCCCGACCGCGGTGGTCGCATGCGTCGGCGGCGGCAGCAACGCGATCGGCATCTTCGACGCCTTCATCGACGATCGCGACGTCCGCCTGATCGGCGTCGAGGCCGGCGGCGAGCTGATCCTGCGAGGACGTCACGCGGCGCGGTTCGCCGGCGGCAGCGCCGGCGTCCTGCAGGGAACTCGCACCTTCATTTTGCAGGACGAAGACGGCAATATCGACCGGACGCATTCAATCTCCGCGGGACTCGACTACGCGGCGGTCGGGCCGGAGCATGCGTGGCTGCGTGCGCTCGGCCGCGCCGAGTATGCCCACGCGTCCGACAGCGAAGCGCTCGAGGCGTTTCAGCGCCTCGCGAAGCTCGAAGGCATCCTGCCGGCGCTCGAGTCGGCGCATGCGATTGCGCACGCAGGCAGGCTGGCGCGCGAGCTCGGTCCGGGGGCAACATTGCTGGTCAACCTGTCGGGACGGGGCGACAAGGACGTGCACACGGTGGAGAAGAGCCTTGCCGGGAGGTAGCGCTCTCGCGACGGCCTTCGCGAAGATTCGAGCCGGCAAGCGACCCGGCCTGATCACCTACACCACGGTCGGCGATCCGGACCTCGCCCGTTCGGCGGAGATTCTCAAGGCGCTCGATCGCGCCGGCGCCGACGTGCTCGAAGTGGGCGTCCCGTTTTCCGATCCGCTCGCCGACGGTCCGGTGATTCAGCGCGCGACCGAACGCGCGCTTGCCGCCGGCGGCAGCCTGCGGACGGCGCTCGAGGTGATCGAGCAGGTTCGCCCGTCGATTGCCGCGCCGGTGGTGGTGTTCAGCTATGCCAACCCGGTGCTGCGCATGGGGCTGGAGCGGTTCGCCAGGCGGGCGGCGGATATCGGCGTCAACGGGGTGCTGGTGCTGGATCTGCCGATAGAAGAAGCAGGCGAGTTCCGCGAAACGCTGTCCGCCGTTGACATCGACACCATTTTTCTGTTGAGCCCGACGACGACCGAGGCGCGGATTGGAAAAGCGGCGGAACTTGGCCGCGGATTTCTATACGGAATTTCGCGGCTCGGCGTGACCGGCGCCCGTGCCCGGCTATCAACCGACGCCAGGGAAATGGTCGATCGCATTCGTGCACGGACGACGCTGCCGATTGCGGTGGGGTTCGGCATTTCGAGCCCCGAGCACGTGGCCGAGGTCTGCGCCTATGCCGACGCGGCGGTGGTCGGCAGCGCGCTGGTGTCGCTGATTGCCGAGGCCAGTCCGACACCGCGCCTGGTGCAGCGGGTCGAGAACTATGTGGAGTGGCTGAGGGGGGCGGCCGCGCTCAATGCCAACGCTTGACGATTTGCGGGACGACATCGATCGGGTGGACGAAGTACTGGTCCGGCTGCTGAACGAGCGCGCCCGAATGGCGTGCGAGATCGGACAGTTGAAGAAACAACTCGGCGTCGAGGTCTACCAGCCCGAGCGGGAGAAACAGGTGCTGGCGCACGTGCGCGGCATCGCGGCGGAAGGGCCGCTCGGACCGGACGCGATTGCCCGGTTGTTCGAGCGCATCATCGACGAGGCTCGCCGTCTGGAACGGCGACTCGTACACGGCGAAGAACTCGAGAAAAAGTAGCGGTGGCGACGTAGCGCGAAGGAGCGCGGACCTTTCAGGCCCGCATCGGCGACCCTGAAAGGGTCGCCCCACCGATGAAAGACGAAAGCAGCAGAGTGGAGACAGAAGCCATGGTCGTAGTAATGGAAGAACGGGCCAGCGAAATCCAGATCGAGCAGGTGGTCGCCCGTCTCGTGGAGATGGGGATGGACGTGCATCGATCGACTGGCGTCACGCGCACGGTGCTCGGTGCGGTCGGCCAGGGTCATCCGGACAAGGCGCTGATCGAATTGCTCGACGGCGTCCACGAGGTGCTGCGCATCTCCGAGCCGTACAAGCTCGCCAGCAAGACCTTCAAGCCGGAAGGCACCATCGTCAACGTCGGGGACGTCCGCATCGGCGGGGACGAAGTGATCGTCATGGCCGGTCCGTGCTCGGCGGAGACCGAACCGCAGGTACACGCGGCCGCGGCTGCGGTGCGTCGGGCCGGCGCGAAAATCTTCCGGGGCGGCGCGTTCAAGCCGCGCAGTTCGCCGTACAGCTTTCAGGGACTCGGCGAGGAAGGCCTGCGCATGCTGCGCGACGCCGCCAACGCCGAGAACCTGAAACTGATCACCGAGGTCATGGACGTCAGCCAGATCGAGGTGATCGACAAGTACGCCGACATCTTCCAGCTCGGCGCCCGCAACATGCAGAACTTCACGCTGCTGCGGGAGTTGGGACACGCCCGCAAGCCGGTGCTGATCAAGCGCGGCATTTCGGCGACAATCGAAGAGTGGCTGCTGTCGGCCGAATACGTCCTGAGCGGCGGCAACAGCGACGTGATCCTGTGCGAGCGCGGCATCCGGACCTTCGAAACCGCGACCCGCAACACGTTCGACATTTCGGCGATTCCGGTGGTGAAGAAATTGAGCCATCTGCCGATCGTCGCCGACCCAAGTCACGGCGCCGGACGCCGGGACATGGTCGCGCCGATGGCGCGGGCCGCGGTGGCCGCCGGCGCCGACGGCCTGATCATCGAGGTGCACTGCGATCCGGACCACGCGCTCAGCGATGGCGCGCAGTCGATGTTCCCGTCGCAGTTCGATCGGCTGATGGCCGAACTGCGGATCATCGCGCCGGCGATCGGCCGCGGCATCTGCCTCGAGCCGGTCCGGCGAGGCGGCTGGGGCTCTTAGCGGTCACGAAATTGCAGATTTCAGATTTATGATTTCAGATTGAATCGGAGTGTTCAATCCGAGGCTGAAATCCAATCTGAAGTCCGGTCTGAAATCCAATCTGAAATCTGAATTCTGAAATCTGAATGTCCGGCGTCAGTTCCCTATGTCGCAGCAGCTTCCAGTCATCCAATCCGGACGTGCCCACGTGCCCTCCAGCGCGCCGCCGATCTTCGAGAAGATCGGCATCGTCGGCCTTGGGCTGATCGGGGGATCGATCGCACTTGCAGCGCGCGAAATATGGCCTTCGTCGCTGGTGATCGCCGTCGACAACAAGGACGTCCTCGAGACGCGCGATGCGGGTCCATGCGATCGACGTGGCCGCGGACGACCTGATCGTGCTGGCGGAGGCGGATATCGTCATCCTTGCCGCGCCGGTGAAGCAGAACCTGGCGCTGCTGGCCAGCCTCGACGAGAACGTGCACCAGCCGGCGATCGTCACCGACACCGGCAGTACCAAACGCGCCATGGTCGATGCCGCCAGAGCTCTGCCGGCTCGATTCACGTTCATCGGCGGCCATCCACTGGCGGGAGCCGCGCAGGGCGGCCTCGAACGCGCGCGTGCCGACCTCTTCACGGGACGGCCATGGTTGTTGACGACGCCGCAAGGCGACGCCGCCGGTCCGGCGCTCGAAAAACTGACTGCGTTCGTCAGCGCACTGGGCGCCGTTCCGCGGGTGATGAAGGCCGACGCGCACGATCGTCTGCTCGCGTTTCTCAGTCATCTGCCGCAGTTGACGGCCAGCGCGCTGATGGCGGTGGTGGGGGAGTCAGCCGGACGAGACGGTCTGGCCATGGCCGGCCGTGGTCTCGCCGACACGACCCGGCTGGCGTCGAGCCCGGCCGACATCTGGCGCGACATCGCCGCGACCAACGCGGACGAAATCGGACCGGCGCTTGATTCTCTGATCGAAGTGCTTCAGAGCCTGCGCAAAGATCTCGCCGATGGCGACTACCTCAGCGACGTGTTCGACGACGCCAGCCGTTGGCGCGCCAGCCTCACCAGATGAGCGACGTGGATTGTGTCACCCGCATCTGACTCGGGCTGGTGAGCTCGGCGTCGATCGTCGCCTTTACGGTTGCGAGGCCGGCGCCGGCACCAGCGTCACGATCGTGGAGCGGTCGGACGGGAAGTAGCGCTTGAACACGTCCTGGACGGTGGCCGGCGTCACCGCGTCGATCCGCGCCGGGCGGGTCAGAATGTCCGACGGGTTCAGTCCCAGCATCGTCGTCGATCTGCAGCCGTCCCATCCAGTAGCCGTTCTGCTTCAGCGACGTCTCGTAGGTCCGGCGTGCCGACTCCTTCGCGCGGTTGGTCAGGTCTTCGGACGGTCCCGTCCTTCTGCAGGCGCGCGATCTCCTGCATCACCCGCGACGTCATCGACTCCAGGTTCTCGGGCGCCGCTCCGAAGCGGACTTCGATGTGCCCTTCGCCGCGCTGCGGCAGCGGCTGCGAAAGACCGACTTGCACCGTGTAGGTCTGACCGAGATCCTCGCGCAGGATGTCGCGCAGCGCGATGTCGAGCACGGTGGTCGCCGCGGCGATGTTTTCCTGCTGCACCGGATCCGGCGTCGGGTCGGCGAAGAAGCTGATCACCGTCTGCCCGCGCGGCTCGCGGCCCTGCTCCACGGTGACGCGCTGGTTGGCGCGATGGAAAGTGCAGCTCGACGTCCTTGAACGCGGACGTCCGCTGGCCGGTGGACGGCAGCCCGCCGATGTACCGCGCCAGCAGCGGCACCACCTCGTCGACCTTGAACGCGCCGACCATGAAGAACGTGAAGTCGGCGGCGTTGGCGAAGCGCGCGCGGTAGAAGGCCGTCATCCTGGCGCGGTCGAGCGACGCGACGCGCTCCGGCGTCAACGGCGTCGAGGTGTAGTGATTCGAGCTGTTCACCTGCGACAGCTTCTCGCCGAATACCTGTCCGGGTGATCGGCCGCGATTGGCCACCGCCGCCTCGAGCTGCTTCTTCATCAGCGCGAACGCGTCGGCATCGTCTCGGGCGCCACGATTTTCTGGTAGAGGAGCTGCAGGCCGGTTTCGAGCTGCGCCGGCGCGGCGCTGCCCTGGACGCCGTGGGACGACAGCGAGACGAACGGCTGCGCCGACACCAGCTTGCCGGTCAGCGCCTTGTCGAGCTCGGATCGCCGTCAGTCCACCGGCTCCCGCCAGTCCGACGTAGGCCGGTGCCAGCGTCGCTTCGACGAATTCCGACGGCGGGGCGAGCGATGCGCCGCCCGACGCGGTCAGGCCGAAGAGAATCTGGTCGTTCTTGAAGTCGGTCGGCTTCAGCCACGCGTCGACGCCGTTGGCGAAATGCACGACGGTGACGCCGATGTCGTCGAGCGTCTTGCGGGAGCCGACCGCGCCGGGAGCGGGCAGCGTGTCCATCACCGCTCGCGTTGCGCCGCCATCGCCCCACGCTTCGACGGGGCCGGCGCTGGCCTTTGCAAGCGCGGCCTGCAGCTGCGCGTCGGTGGGAATCGAGATGCCGGGCTTCTGCGGCGAGACCGCGAGAATCACGCGGCTGTCGTCCACCAGCAGCGACTTCGCCAGCGCCGACGCGTCGTTCGCCGTCATCGTCGGCAGCAGCTGCTGCACGAGGCGGTACTCGTACTCGATGCCAGGGCTCGGCTCGTCGTTCAGGAAGTAGCTGATGTATTCCTGCGCGAACGAGCCGCTCTCGGTCTTGGTCCGCTCGCTGTAGGCCTGCTCGTAAAAGGCGGCCATCCACTGCTTCGCGCGATCCATTTCCGAGGCGCCGAAACCGAACTCGCGGACGCGCTTGGCTTCCGAGGCGATCACGCCGATGCCGTCTTCGAGCTTGCCGTCCTGGACGGCGGCGCCCATCGAAAACGTCGCGACGTCCCGGCTGAGACTGCCGCCGCTGACACCGGCACCAAGGAACTTCGCGTCGGGCTTCTGCGCCAGCTCGGTGAAACGCTCGTCCATCATGTGCTCGACCGTGCGCTCGACCAGATCGCGCCGGTAGTCGGCGACTCTCTGCTCGCCTTCGCGCTTTCGCTTGCGCTCGATGCTGACCGACGATCGAGTCAGCTCGGGATCGGTCACGATGCTGACGAGCGCGTCCTTCTGAAGCGGCACTGTGCGATCGGGCAGCTGGAGCCGCCGGCGCGCGATCGGTCAGCGGCGAGAAGTCGGTCTTGATCGATTGCTCGATCGTCGCCGGCTCGATGTCGCCGACGGCGATCACGGCCATCCGTTCCGGGCGATACCAGGTGTCGTAGAAGGCGCGCAGCCTGCGCGACCGGTGCGTTGCGGATGATGTCGGGTTTGCCGATCGGCAGGCGCTCCGCATAGCGCGATTGATAGAACAGGATCGGCAGCTGCTTGTCGCGTACGCGCGAGCTGGCGCCGAGGCCGCCGCGCCATTCTTCGATGACGACGCCGCGTTCCTTGTCCACTTCCGTCCGGCGTCAACGACAGCCCGCCGGCGAAGTCGGCGAGCGCGGTCAGCGCCTTCTCGACGACCTCGGGCTTGTCGCTCGGGACGTCGAGCATGTAGACCGTTTCGTCGAAACAGGTGTAGGCGTTGACGTGGGGCCCGAGCCGCGCGCCGATCGACTCGAAGTACGAGACCAGCTCGCCCGGCTTGAAGTGCGCGCTCCCGTTGAAGGCCATGTGTTCGATGAGGTGCGCGAGGCCCTGCTGATCGTCGGCCTCGTAGACCGAGCCGGCACGTACCGCCAGGCGCAGCGACACGCGCTTGGCCGGCCGGCTGTTCTGGCGGACGAAGTACTTCAGGCCGTTCGGCAGCGTCGCGGTGTGGACCGCGGGGTCGAAGGGCAGCGTGTCCTGGGGATTGAATGTCCGCTGCGGCGCGGCGGGCGCCTGTGCGAGGGTCGTGGCCACCGCGAACAGCAACGCCAGCGAGAGCACCAGCGCGAGACCAGCCGACCGGCGCGCGCGAAAACGAACGTCCATCCTCATCCTCCGGGCGATGAACGGCCGACCGAGGTCGGCCGCTACGGGTCCTCGACGATCGTAGCACCGGGGAAGCTCCGATCCCGGAGGCGTTTGGGTCCGCGTACAGATCGCGGCATGGACAGAAACGACGATGTGGTGATTTTAAGTGCAACGAGGACGCCGATCGGGTCGTTCGGCGGCGTGTTCAAGGACGTCAGCGCGGTCGAGCTGGGCGCGATCGCGATTCGCGAGGCGATCGCGCGCGCCGGTATCCAGCCGCACGACGCCGGTGACGTCGTGATGGGCTGCGTGCTGCAGGCCGGCGCCGGCATGAACGTCGCGCGTCAGTGTGCGTTGAAGGCGGGCCTGCCGATCGAGGTGCCGGCGGAAACGGTAAACCGTGTCTGCGGCTCCGGCCTTCAGGCGGTGGTGCACGCGGTCGAAGGAATTCGCGTCGGCTACGTGGACACCGTGATCGCCGGTGGCACCGAGTCGATGTCGAACGCGCCGTATCTGTTGAAAGGCGCGCGCTGGGGCTATCGCATGGGCAACGCCGAGGCGATCGACTCGATGCTGGCGGAAGGATTGACCTGCGCGATCGGCCTTACCCACATGGGCATCACGGCCGAGGAAGTGGCTACGCGCCTACGGCGTGTCACGTGCAGATCAGGACGCGTTCGCTGCCGAGAGTCAGGCTGCGCGCTGTCGCCGCCATCGCCGAGGGCCGCTTCAGGGACGAGATCGTGGCGGTCACGATTCCGCAGCGCAAAGGCGAGCCGGTCGATCGTCGACAAGCGACGAGTACCCGCGGCCCGGCACCACGGTCGAGAAGCTCGCAGCGCTTGAAGCCGGCGTTCAGGAAGGACGGATCGGTCACAGCCGGCAACGCCTCGGGCATCAACGACGGCGCCGCGGCGCTGGTCGTCTGCTCGGCGGCAAAGGCGGCGGCGGTCGGCACCTCGCCGCTCGCGCGCATCCTGTCGTATGCGTCAACGGGCGTCGATCCGAAGGTGATGGGTATCGGCCCGGTGTCGGCGGTCCGAAAGGCGCTCGCGCGCGCGGGACGAACGATCGCGGACAGTCGATCTGTTCGAGTTGAACGAGGCGTTCGCGGCCCAGTCTGTCGCCGTGACGCGCGAGCTTGGCCTCGATCCGCGGAAGGTAAACGTCAACGGCGGCGCGATCGCGCTCGGCCATCCCGATCGGCGCCAGCGGCGCCCGGGTTCTGACGACGCTGGTCTACGCGCTTCGCGCGAGAAAACAGCGGCTCGGAGTCGCGTCGCTGTGCATCGGCGGCGGGATGGGGATTGCGATGGTGGTCGAGGCGCTCTAACGAATCACGAAAGTGTGAAGCGTGAAGTGTGAAGTTGGAAGTTAGAGGGAGCGGACGCGACGTCGTGCGGCTGGCCGCAGGGGTGGTTGAGACCGTGATTCGTCACGCCCGCGAGGCCGCGCCACTTGAATGCTGCGGCTTACTGTTGGGAATGGGCGTCGAGGTGCTCGAAGCCGTGCGGGCGCGAAACATCGCGAGCGATCCAGCGAGGCGATTCGTGATCGAACCCGAAGACCACTTCAACGCCCGTCGCGCTGCCCGCGCCCGCGACCTGGACGTGATCGGTTTCTACCACTCGCATCCGCACACAGCGCCGACTCCATCAGCAGACCGACGTCGCCGAGGCCGCGTACCCGGATGCGCTCTACGCCATCGTCAGCCTCGCTGGCGCCACACCGGTCGTCACAGTGTTCCGACTGGGCGGCGAACACGGCGTTGCGCAGCTGCGGCTTGAGTTCCAAGATCCTCAAATCAAATCCTCAGATTAGATCCTTAGATCCGCAAGTCCTCACATCCTCAAATATCTCAGTATTCAACTATTGATCCCTGAGCGCCGTCAGTGGATCCACCCGACTCGCCCGCAACGCCGGAATGATGCTGGCCGCGATGGCGATCGCGACGAGCAGGGTTGAGACAGCCGCGAACGTCAGAGCGTCGGTTGGACTCGTCGCGAACAGCAGGCTGTTCAACAGGCGGGTGAGTGCCAGCGCCAGCGCCAGGCCGATGACGATCCCAACGACGGCCAGCCGCAGTCCCTGGCCGAGCACGTCGAGGATGACGTCGCGAGGCTGCGCGCCGAGCGCCATGCGCACGCCGATTTCACGGCGGCGCTGCGCGACGATGAAAGCGAGGACACCGTAGAGCCCGATGGCAGCCAGCGACACCGCGACCGCGCCGAACACGGTGAGCAGCGTCACGCTGAAACGGCGCCGGGTCAGCGAATTCGACAGCCACTCGTCCATCGTCTTCACCGCGCCGATCGGCTGGTCTTTGTCGAGGGACCAGATCGCGTTGCGAACGCTGGCCTGAAGGTTCTCCGGTGCCTCGAATGCTCTGCCCCGACTGCCAAGCGGGTCGGCAAATCTGATTGCGAAGACCATGAACGGCCACGGGTCCTGCCGGTAGGGCGCATAGATGGTCGGCACCGGCGGGACGTCCAGCGCCGCGCCGTGAATGTCGGCGACGACGCCGACGACGGTGATCGTGGGTTCGTGGATCGAGAAGTGCTGGCCGATCGGATCGCGCCCGGGCCAGAAGCGCTGTGCCGCCGAGGCGCTGACGATCGCGACCAGCGGGCGGCCCTCGCGGTCGCCGTCTTCCAAGAAGCGTCCACGCAGCAGCGGAATGCCCATGGCGCGGAAGTAGTCCGGCGACGCCGTTCGATACGACGCGCTCGGCTGCGACCTCCGACGTCAATCCCGGGATCGACAGGCCCCGGGTGCTGTCGCCAGGGAGCAGCGGCAGTCGGCTGGTGGCGCTCGCATACTGGACGCCCGGAATCTGCCGGAGCCTGGCGATGGCCATTTCCCAGAACGCCGCCTTCTGCGCCGCCGTCGGATATCGCGCCGCCGGCAGGCTCACGCTCATCGTCAGCACGTGATCCGCGATTGAAGCCGGGCGACTGTTGCTGCAGCTTCACGAAGCTGCGGATTGTGAGGCCGGCGCCGATCAGCAGGACGAGCGATAACGCAACTTCGCCGGCCACGATGGCGGAGCGGATGCGGCGCTGGCCGGGACTGCTGCCGCCACGCGCGCCCTGCTTCAGATCTTCGTGCAGGTTCGTCTGCAGGAGTTGCCGCGCGGGCGCGAGACCGAACAGGACGCCGGCCAGCGTCGAGATGGCGAGGCCGAAGCCGAGGACCGAGCGGTCGATGGTCACGGCGCCGGCGACCGTCAGATCCGCCGGACTCAGCGCGACCAGCGGGCCGATCAGCCACATCGCGAGCAGCACGCCTCCGGCGCCGCCGATGACCGATAGGACCAGGCTCTCGGTCAGCAATTGCGTCAGGATCTGGCGGCGGCTGGCGCCGAGGGCGATCCGGATCGCGATCTCCTGGTGTCGGGCGGTGGCTCGCGCGATCAGCAGGCCGGACACGTTGGCCGCGGCGATGAGCAGCAGCAGTCCGACCGCGGCGAACAGCAGCAGGATCGTGGGCTTCAGATCGGACACCAGATCCTCTCGCAGCGGCAGAACCACCGCGCCGAGATTCTCGTTTTCTTCCGGAAAGTCGTGCTCGAGCGTCGCGGCGACCGCGTCCATGTCGGCCTGCGAATTGGCCAGCGTCGCGCCCGGCTTGAGCCGCGCCATCACGGTGATGAATGCGTGGTCGCGCTGCGTCACGGGATCGATGTCCGGCGCCAGCGGATCTTCCGGGACCCGCCAGTGAGCCTGGATCCACAGCGCTGCCTTGCCCGGATAATCGATTCCGGGCGCCATCACCCCGACGATGGTGTGCAGCTCGTCGTTGATCCGCAGCGTCTGGCCGACGACGTCAGGGCGGCCCGAGAACTGACGCCGCCAGAAACGGTCGCTCAGCACGGCGACGCGCGGCGCGCCGGGTTCTTCGTCGGCGGCCTGGAATGTCCGTCCCAGCGCCGGCGTCGCACCCAGCACGTCGAAGAAGTTCACGGTCACGATGGCGCCGGCGATCCGCTCCGGACGATCGGCTGAGAACAGGCCGACCGTCCCTTCACGGAACGCAGCCATGCCGGTGAAGCTGCGCTGGCGTCCGCCGCCAGTCGAGAAAATTCGCCGGTGAGGCATCGAACGACGACTGCTTCGTCAACCGGTTCTGGTTCGAGACCAGGACGAGATCGCCGGCACGCAGGAACGGCAACGGTCGCAGCAGCACCGCATTCACGATGCTGAAGATCGCCGCGTTGGCGCCGACACCGACCGAGATGGTCAGGACCGCGAGCGCGAGAAAGCCCGGCGAGCGACGGAAGGTGCGGACGGCGTACTGGAGATCCCGAACCAAGGTGCCGATCATTGGCAGCGCAACGCCTCGACTGGCGCGATGCGCGAGGCGCGCCGCGCCGGAATGTAACCGGCGGCAAGTGCGACGGTACCGAGGATGCCGACGACTGCCGCGAACGTCAGCGGATCGGTGTTCGAGGTCTCGTACAGCAGCGAAGTGAGGACGCGGCCGAGCGCCAGCGCGAGGACGACGCCGACCCCCAGTCCCATCGTGGCCAGGCTGGCGGCGTCGCCGACGATCATGCGCCGGATGTCCCGGCTGTCGGCGCCGAGGGCGAGGCGGATGCCGATCTCCGAGGTCCGCTGGCTGACCGCATACGCGACCACGCCGTAGACGCCCACCGCCGCCAGCAGCAGCGCCAGTCCGGCGAACACGCTCAGCAGCGTCGAGCTGAATCGCGCCTGCGCCAGCGATCGGGCCAGCCATTGATCCATCGTGCGAACGTCGCCGAGCGGCTGATCCTTGTCGATCGCGTGAACCTCGCGCTCGACGGCCGGCGCCATCGCCGCAGGGTCGCCCGTCGTGCGCACGGTCAGGGTCATCGCGCTGTAGGCCAGCTGCGGGTGCGGCCAATAGGTCATTGCGCGTGGCACGGTCACGATGTCCGCGAATCTCGAGTCGGCGACGACCCCGATGATCGTCGTCGGCACGTTCGGGCTGTTCATCGAGATCACGAGACTCTTGCCGATGGCGTCGCCGTCGGGAAAATATCGCTGCGCCAGCGCTTCGTTCACGATGACGACGTTCGACTTTTCGCGCATCTCACGATCGGAGAACAGACGTCCTCCGCGCAGCGTCACTTTCATGCTCGCAAAATAGCCGTCGTCGCAGACGCGGACGTCGGTCAGCAGCGCCTGGCCCGGCGCCGGCGGCGGTTGGCCGACGATGGTGAAGTCGGTGGCGGCGCCAAGGCCGGCCAGCGGCAGATAGCTGATGGCGCCGGCGCTTTCGACGCCAGGCAGCGCCCTGACCCGCGATACGACCTCGGCAAAGAACGTCAGACGGCTGGCGTCGGTCCGGTAGCGCGCTGACGGGATGGTCAGCCGGACGGTCAGCACGTTCCGCGAATCGAACCCGGGATTCACACCGCGCAGGCTGGCGAGACTCCGCAGCGTCAGGCCGGCGCCGATCAGCAGCACGACGGCGAAGGCCAGTTCGGAGACCACGAATGCCTGGCGAATCCGGCGACTGCGCACGCCGACGCCGATTTGACGAGCACCCTCGCGCAGCGCTTCCTGCGCCGTCGCCGCGCGATCCTTCGAAGGCCGGGGCCACGCCGCACGCGATCGCGGTCAGCATCGAGACCGCCGCGGTGAACGCCAGCACCGGATAGCTGAGCGAAACCGGGCCGAGATCGGCGAGGTTGGCCGGACTGATCGCCAGCAGCACCGATAGCGCCCATTGCGCGACGAGCAGGCCGGTCGCGCCGCCGAGCGCACAGAGAACGAGGCTCTCTGTCAGCAGCTGACGCACGATCCTGACGCGACCCGCGCCGAGTGCGCCGCGAATCGCGATCTCGCGTTGTCGCGCGGCCCCGCGCGTCAGCAGCAGGTTGGCGACGTTCGCGCACGCGATCAGCAGCACGAATCCGACTGCTCCCGAGAGGACGAACAGGGTCATCCGCAGGTCGCCGGACAGCTCGCTGCGAATCGGCACGACCAGTGTGCTCCAGTTGGTGTCGAACGCCGGGAATTCCTGCGTCAGGCCGCTGGCGATCGTCGCGAGTTCGGCCCGCGCCTGTTGCACCGTGACACCGGGCTTGATTCGGCCGATCGCGCTGAGGTAACGGCCGCGCGGCGTGCGGCTCGCCTCGGAGAATGCAAAGGGCATCCACAATTCCGCCGGCTTGCCGACCAGCGAGCCGCGACCGACGAAGAGCCGCGCTTCTGGCGGCATGACGCCGATGATGGTGATCGGCTTGGTGTCGATCTGAACGGTTCGTCCGACGATCGAGGGGTCGCCGCCGAACCGGCGCTGCCACAGGCTGAAGCCGAGAATCGCGACCGCGTCCTGGCCGTCAGGACCTTCGTCGGCAGCGAACACCCGTCCGGTAACGGGAGCCACACCCAGCGCCGGAAAGTAGTCGGGCGTGACGGCAAGGGTCACGATCTCTTCCGGCGCACCGCTGCCGGTCAGGTTCACGCGGTAGTCGTAGAACGGTGCGATCCGCTCGAATGAGGTCGCGCGTTCCTGCCAGCGGATCAGGTTCGCGGGGCCAATGGTATTCGGGCTGCCGGGCCGGCGACTGTTGGTTTCCCATAGCGCGACCAGCCGCCCAGGCTCGCGGTAGGGCAGCGGCTCGATCAGCGTGGCGTTGACGACCGTGAAGATGGTGGCGTTGGCGCCGATCCCGAGCGCCAGTGCGATGATCGCGACGATCGTGAAGCCTGGCGTTCTGAGACACATTCGCAGCGCGTAGCGCACATCCTGCAGCAGCGTGTCCATGAAGCCTTAGAGTGCCGGCGATGTGCCCTTGGTTGACGGAGCATCCGCGGGAATCGCGGACCACGCAGCGTGCAGATGGGTCGAGCCGATCCGCACGTCAACATCCACGCCGACCAGCCTCGCGTGGACGCGAATCGCGAATGGCGCGTCGGCCGGAGCCGTCAGGCCGACCGACACCAGCGCCGTCAGCAGGATCAGGACGCCGGCAAAAGTCCGACCCGCGAATCGGCGGAGCTGCACGGCGAACGGTCAGGCCAATCCCGTGCCACAACTGGACAGCGGTCCGACGCAGATTCATTCGAAAAATCAGCCGACGCGGGCGATGACCGTTCGAGCCTGTCCGTTTGTGGGACGCTACTGCCCTGAATCGCGCAGTCCGGGGCGGATCTGGAGGCTGACGTTCGCGGCGCCGACCGACTTGTTTTGCTGTTTGAGCCGGAAGTTGACGTGCCACGCGCCCGTATTGAACACGTGGGCCACGGTGAAGTGGCGCCTCAGTTCGCTCTTGCCGGACTCGTAGGGCGGACAATCACTCGTCGATTCCGACTGCGTCCCGTCGCCCCATTCCCACTGGACGGTCGCACAGTAGAAATCCTCGAAGTCGTCGGCGCCACCGACCAGTTCGGCGGTGAGTACGACCCGGGCCGGCGCCATGGCGATGACGGGCTGGGCCTTCAGTGTGATCTTCGGTCGCCTGGCGTCGGGGTTGTCCTTCGCATCCTTGCCCGACTTCTGGCCGGAGCCGGAGGCAACCATCGATGCCGGTAGCGCCAGCGCCAGCGCGCCGGCCAGAGCGAATCGTCGCAGCGGTGTCCCGGTCATAACCACCCTCACCCCAGCAGGACTGCGTGCAATTGTACCGTCGCGGAGGGGCCCGAACAAGTTTCATCAGCCATAATGTCAGCATGCCCTCAGCCGCTTCCGCGAGTTCGATTGCATATGCGACGGACGCTCTCTCGCTCGTCGACGTCGATCTCCTGTTCGTGCCCTGGTTCGAGGGCGACGCTGCCGGCGCGGTGCCCACCCTGGACGCCGCCACGGCCGGAGAAATCGACCGTGCGCTCGCGTCGAAGGAATTCCAGGCGAAGACCTACGAGATCTTTCTGACCGCGGTTGGCGGTACAGGTTGGCGCTCCAGGCGTGTCGCGCTCATCGGCGCCGGCCGCAAAGGCGATTGGGGCGGCGAGATCGCGCGACGGGTGGCGGCGGCTGCTGCCGCGGCGGCACGGCAGCGCCGTGTGGCTCGCGTCGGATTTGTTCTGCGCGGCGGTGAGCTGGCGGTCGCGCAGGCGGTGGCGGAAGGACTGACGCTCGCGGAATTCACCGTGGGCAGTTACAAGACCGGAGATTCCGTGCCGGGTCCGATGCCCGCATGGACGATTGCGGCGGTGGATGCGCCGGAGGATCGCGCGACCGCGATCGCCGCCGCGATCGATCGCGGCCGCGTGCTCGGCGAGTGCAGCAACAAGGCGCGCGAACTGGCGAACGAACCGGGGAATACGCTGACGCCGACCGAGTTCGCCAGGCGGGCGAGCGCGCTGGCCAGCGAAGTGGGCGTCGGCGTCGAGGTGCTCGACGAAAGGCAGATCGAGAAGCTGGGCATGGGCATGCTGCTCGGCGTTGCGCGCGGCAGCGTCGAGCCGCCGCGGGTCATCGTCTTCCGCTACGAGCCGCCAGGTGCGCCAGCGACGCCGGTGCTCGGTCTGGTCGGAAAAGGCGTTACCTTCGACAGCGGCGGCATCTCGATCAAACCCGCTGACGGCATGGAGCGAATGAAGGACGACATGGCCGGCGGCGCCGCCGTCGCGTGCGCAATGCGGGCAATCGCGCTGCTGAAGGCCCCGATGCGGGTCATCGGCGTCGTGCCGGCCACCGAGAACATGCCCGGCGGCCGCGCCATCAAGCCGGGCGATATTCTCAAGAGCGCCGCCGGCAAGACCGTCGAGGTGATCAACACGGACGCGGAAGGCCGCCTGATTCTCGGCGATGCGCTGTGGTACGCGCGTCAGCTCGGCGCGACCCACCTGATCGACGTCGCGACGCTGACCGGCGCCGTGGTGGTCGCGCTGGGGAAGGTGACGAGCGGGTTGTTCGGAGGGCCGGAGCCATGGCTCGAATGCGTCCGGCGGGTGGCGAACGCCGCCGGCGATCGCTCGTGGCCGTTGCCGCTGTTCGACGACTACCGCGATCAGTTGAACAGCGACATCGCCGACATGATGAACACCGGCGGGCGGCCGGCGGGATCGATCACCGCGGCGTGGTTCCTCAAGGAGTTCACCGGCGATCTGCCGTGGGTGCACATGGACATTGCCGGCACCGCGTGGGCCGAAGAAGCGCGTCCGTACCTGCCCAAGGGACCGAGCGGCGTCGCGGTCCGCACGCTCGCTGCGCTCGCATTCGAGAAGATCGATGACTAGTCTGCTGGCGCTGGCGCTGCAGTCCCAGCCGGCCAAACCGATCATCGTCAAGATCATTCAGCCTGAGAAAAGCGAGCTGGCGGGCCTCGCCGACGTGCTGCTCGGATCGCTGGGACTGACCGGACTGATCGTGGTGTCCGCGGTCGTGCTCGGCTTCGTGTTCGGCAGCGTGCTGTTCTGGGTGCGTTCCCGCGGATGAGCGATTGCCCTACTGCAGCGCGATGGTGCCGGTGTTCTTCAGCGACGTCTGATACTTGCGAATCCCGTCGAACAGCGACTCCGCGATCTTCTGCCGGTATTGAGTGGTCTTGATCAGCCGCGCCTCCTGCGGGTTGGTCACGAACGAGATCTCCGCCAGCACGCTCGGCATCGCCGCGCCAATCAGCACCACGAACGGCGCCTGCTTCACGCCCAGATCCTTCAGCGTCTTGTTGGTGCCCTTCATGCGCCCGAACATCGAGTGCTGCACCTGGGTGGCCAGGTCGCGTGACTCGTCCAGCTTGTTGTTCAGCGCGATGGCCTTGACGAAGTCGGGAAGGGCGCCCATCGCCTGGGTCGAGTTGGCGTTTTCGCGGGCGGCGACCGCCGCGGCGCTGAGGTTGTTCGCGAAATTCAGGAAGTAGGTCTCGATGCCGCGCGCCTGCGCATTCGGGCTGGCGTTGGCGTGAATCGACAGGAACAGATCGGCGCCTTCGCGGTTGGCGATCGCGGTCCGCTCCGGCAGCTCGATGAAGTCGTCGGTCCGCCGCGTCAGGATGACCTCGATGCCGGGCACCTTCTGCAGCAGTTTTTCGAGCCGCAACGCGACGTCCAGGACCACCTCGGCCTCGGTGACGCCTTTGCCTTTGGCGCCGGGATCGTGGCCGCCGTGTCCGGCGTCGATCACGATTCTCGAGACGCCGAGTCCGAGCTGGCGCGCGATCGAGAAGCCGGGGGTCATGTTCTGCATCGGCGGAGCAGCGGCGGCCGAGGGCGCGGACGCCTCCGCGGCGCGATGCATCGGAACGGCGGTGGTATCCGCGTCGGCGGGTGGGACGGCGCGTGCGTCGGCGATCAGGCGGCTCGCAATCGGCGACTGGCCAGGGGTCGGAGCGATCCGCTCGGGCGGCAGCCGGCGCGCGCTCAGCGGCGCAGGCGGCGGCAGGATGCGCGGCAACCGGGGCTCCGCTGCGGGCGCCTTCGCCAGCAGCCTCGAGGCACGCGCAATGTCTCGAGCGTCGAGCGGGCGCGGCGCGGACATCGGTGCGGACGTCGCGGTCGCACCCGGCGTCGCCTTGCCCTGGCGAATGCAATCGATCACCAGCCGGTACGGCGCGTAGAGCGGGTAGACGCTGTAGCTGCTCACTTCAGCAGCGTCCAGCACGACGCGAGTCGTGTTGTTGGGATGGCGGCCAATGCGAATCTGGCGCACCGGCTCGGCGTCGCTGTCGAAGCGAATGGTCTGGTCCACCAGTGCCGGCACCGCCCGCGTTCCCGGCAGATCGAGAAACACGCGTGCCGGATCGGCGATGCGCTCGTCGTGGAACAGCACCTCCGCGTCGAGCTCGATCACGATCCGAACCGCGTCGGGCAGCACCGAGCGGCGAATCGCCTTGATGGTCGCGATTCTGGCCGGAACCGCGGGAGTGGAAGGCGCCGGTGGCGCTGACGCCTGCGGCGTTGTAACAGCCGGTGCCACGACGCGAGGCGGGGGCGGCTCCGCCAGGGGCTGACTCGTAATCGTGGTCGGCGGCAGGCGGACGGCCGGCGCAGGTTCCGCCGCGGCCGGGATGGCTGCCGCGGGCACGGCGCTTTCCGCGCTCGCGATCTGATCGGGCACCTGGCGCGCGAGTTTGCTCGACGGGTAGGCCGCGGCAAGCTTGCGGAGCAGGTAGATCCCGGCTTCTTTATCACGCGCCTGGCCGAACTTGACGAACGCGTCGAGCGCCAGCCGTCCCGCCTGCCACAGCGCATTGTCGCAGTACGAGCTGGTCGGGTACTTCGCGACCACCGCCTGGTAGGCGCCGACTGTGGCGTGAACCTCCTGAAGGAGATCCGGGGATGCGTTGGCCGCGTCCATTGCTGCCCGCACAGCCTTTTCGCGAGCCATCGCCGCGTCGTACATCGTCCGTACCGGCACCGCTGCACGCAGCGGCACCGTCGCCGCTCCACACACGAGCAGCGCGCACAACGCGTGACGCAGTCGTCTGATTGATCGGTTCCTGCCCGTGTGTCTTGCCATGGTCATGCCCGGTTCATCGAAGCTGCGCGTCGACTTCAGCGAAGTAGCCTTTGTCGACGAGGACGTCGCGCGGCTTGCCGCCGTCGGCGGCCGACACGAGGCCTTCCATTTCCATCATGTCCACCAGTCGCGCGGCGCGGCTGAACCCGATGCGCAGCTTCCGTTGGAGATAAGAGATCGACGCCTGGCCGCTCTGGACCACGATGCGCGCCGCCTCGTCGTAGAGGTCGTCCTTCTCGTATTCGATGCCGTCGGCTGCGGTTTTTTCTTCCGCGGTGATGGTCTCGTCGTAGACCGGCTTGCCCTGCTTGCGCAGGAAGCTGGCGAGCCGCGCGCTCTCCTGTTCGGAGATGTACGGGCGCGTGGATGCGAATGAAGCGCGACGAGGCCGGAGGCAGGAAGAGCATGTCGCCCTTGCCCAGCAGCTGTTCGGCGCCGTTGCCGTCGAGGATGGTCCGCGAATCGATCTTCGAGGCCACCCGGAACGCGATGCGCGCCGGCAGATTGGCCTTGATGAGGCCGGTGATGACGTCCACCGACGGACGCTGGGTCGCGAGGATCAGATGGATGCCGACCGCGCGCGCCATCTGCGCGAGGCGGGCAATCGATTCCTCGACCTCGTTGCTGGCGACCATCATCAGGTCGGCGAGCTCGTCGATGACGACGACGATGAAGGGAAGCGGCTTGGGCTCGACGCCTTCCTTGGGCGTGTGCTTCTCTTCGATCGCCTGTCGCACGTTGCGGTTGTACTGCTCGATGTTGCGGACTCCCTCGGCGGCCAGCGTCTTGTAGCGCTCTTCCATTTCGCGGACCGCCCAGCGCAGCGCGTTGGCCGCCTGCTTGGGGTCGACGACCACCGGCGTCATCAGGTGCGGGATCTCCTCGTACATGCCGAGCTCGAGACGCTTGGGATCGATCATGATCATCCGCACATCGTCGGGCGTGGCGCGGTAGAGGATGCTGGTCAGCATGCCGTTCATCGCCACCGACTTGCCGGCGCCGGTGGAGCCGGCGATGAGCAGGTGCGGCATGGTCGCGAGATCAGCCATGTAGGGCTCGCCGTGGATGGTCTTGCCGAGCGCGATCGTCAGCTTCGACGTCGAGCGGCGGTAGGCCTCGGACTCGAGCAGCTCGCGCAGCGAGATCGCCTCGCGGGTGCGATTGGGAATCTGGATGCCGACCGTGGACTTGCCGGCGATGCGATCGATCAGGACG
Organism: uncultured Acidobacteriota bacterium; assembly: GCA_963711765.1. Lineage (GTDB taxonomy): Bacteria > Acidobacteriota > Vicinamibacteria > Vicinamibacterales > CAVVIG01 > CAVQFC01. The sequence goes on from CAVQFC010000004.1 coordinate 1,229,407, forward strand.
GAGTCGGCCTGCATCGCGAGGCACAGGTCGTCGGCCAGGCCGGTGACCTTCGAGTACTTGACGCCGGCGTCCGGCTTGAGCTCGTAGGTCGTCACCACCGGGCCCGGGGTGAATCTGCACCACGCTGCCGTCGACCGAGAATTCGCGGCATTTCTCCTCGAGCAGCCGGGCGCCGTCCATCAACTCGCGCTCGTCGATCTTGCGCTCGGCTTTCGGCGCGTCGAGCAGCGCCACGCGGCGGCAGCGCGTAGTCGCCTTTGCGGCGCTCGGCCGGTGCCTTCGATGTCGGTTCCGGATCGGACAGCGGCAGCGGCGGCGCCGGCATCGACACTTTCGGCGGCTTTGGCGGCGCGAACGATCGCGGTCCCTGCGGCGCCGCAACGATCGCCGGCGCCACGTCTTCGGCGTCCTTCCGGTCGTCGCGCTTGAAGGCGTTCGCCATCATGCGCGACGCTTTCGCCGCCAGGCCTTCCGACGGCGCCGCTTCCGGATCGGGACGCGGCTCGCGCCGCCGGGTCTTGGCGGGTGTCACTTCGGCGGCGAGTGCGGCTTTCGCGGCCGCTGCGTCGTTCGCGGCCGTGTGACCGCCGGCGGCCTCGGTGACGACCGGCGCGGCCTTCTTCGTGTGCTTGGCAATCACCTCGCGGCGCTGCTGCTCGCGGCGCCGTTCCTCGCGCCACTCGTGGAACGTGTCGAGGCCTCGGGTCGTGCCGCTGCGGACCGCCTCGATGACCGCGCCGAAGAATCGCCCGAACGAGAACTGCGTCGACATGATGATCGCCATGAAGATCAGCGTCAGCAGGACGATCACCGAGCCGGTGCGATTCAGGTACTCCGACATCTCCTTCGCGAGGAACTCGCCGGCGTAGCCGCCGGCTGGACGGGCTTTGCCGGAGATGTCGAGCGTGCCGAAGACCAGGCTCAGAAACGCACTCAGGCAGCCGAACAGCAACCCGGCACCGGTCGCCTTGGTGCCGGCGGCGTCGAGGGTTCGACACCAGAAATAGTTCCAGCCGACCACCACCATTACGGCGGGGATGAGGTAAGACGCGTAGCCGAACAGCTGGAACGACAGCTCGGCGAGAAACGCGCCGACACGCCCGGCGAAGTTCAGCGGCGCGGCGTGCGCGCCGGTGCTGAAGAACCAGACCGGGTCGGCCGGCTCGTAGCTGGCCAGCGACACGATCCAGATCAGGGCTGCGGCGAACAGCGCGACGCCGACGAATTCGCTGACCCGGCGTGAAACAGTCGATCGACCCACGTATCAGATCTCCATGATGACGGGCAGCACGAAGGGCCGCCGTCCTGAACGTTTGCGAAAGAACCGGCGCAGCTCGACGCGCAGCTTCTCCTTGATCAGCCCCTGGTCGGTGCGCTCTTCGAGACTGGCCTGGTCGACGACCTCCGCAAGCAGCCGCGCGGCGTCGGCGAGCAGCGCCTGACTGTCTTCCATCACGAAGCCGCGCGTGATGATGTCCGGCACGCCTTCGAGCAGGCCGGTCTGCTTGTTGATGGCAACGACCGGCACGACCAGTCCGTCCTCCGCGAGGTGACGGCGATCGCGGATGACCTCGTCGCCGACTTCACCGGTGCGCGTGTCGTCGATCAGCACGCGGCCGACCGGCGCCTTACCCTCGATGCGCGCGCCGGCGTCGTCGAAGTGCAGCAGGTCGCCGTTTTCCGCCAGCAGAACGTCCGGCTTTGGTTCGCGTCCGCGGAAGACGCGCTCGGCGATGCGTGCATGCTGCGAGAGCTGGCGGTACTCGCCGTGGACCGGGATGAAATAGCGCGGACGAACCAGCGAAAGCACCAGCTTCAGCTCCTCCTCGCTGGCGTGACCCGACACGTGCACGTGCTTGACGCCTTCGTAGATGACGTTGGCGCCGCGCCGCGCCAGGTGGTTCATCACCCGTCCAATCGCCTTCTCGTTGCCCGGAATCGAACGCGCCGACAGGACGACAGTGTCATCCGGTCCGATCTTGACGTGGCGGTGATCGTCGATGGCGATGCGCGATAGCGCTGACATCGGCTCGCCCTGTGAACCGGTGGCGAGGCACAGCACGTCCTGGGCGGGATAGGAGCCCACGTCCGAGTCGCGAATCTGCAGGCCGGCGGGAATGCGCAGGTAGCCGAGGCGCTGCGCGATCTCCGAGTTTCGCATCATGCCGCGACCGAGGAACGCCACCTTGCGCTCGAATTGCGCCGCGAGATCCACCAGGATCTGCATCCGGTAGATGCTCGAGGCGAACGCCGCGACCACCAGCTTGCCCGACGCGCTGGTGAACACTTCCTCGAACGCGTCCACGACTTCGGTTTCAGACCCGGTGAATCCGCGGCGGTCGATGTTGGTGCTGTCCGCGAACAGCGCCAGCACGCCTTCGTTGCCGAGCTCCGCGAAGCGGTGGATGTCGAAATGCTGTCCGTCAATCGGCGTCTGATCGATCTTGAAATCGCCGGTGTGCACGACGATGCCGGCGGGTGTGTGGATGGCCAGCGCGACGCAGTCGGGGATGCTGTGCGTGACGCGGACGAATTCGATCGTGAACGGACCGACGGTGACGCGCTCGCGCGGCCTCACCGGCACCAGCCGCGCATCGTCGATGCCGTGCTCTTCGAGCTTGGGTTCGACCAGCGCGAGGGTCAGTGGTGTGCCGTAGATCGGGCCGTGCACCTGCGGCACGACGTGTGGAACCGCGCCGATGTGATCCTCGTGGCCGTGCGTCAGCACCAGCGCGGCCGCGCCGCCCTTCTGCTGCAGGTACGTGAGATCGGGAATGATTCGATCCACGCCGAGCAGTTCGGGATCCGGAAACATGACGCCCGCGTCGATGACAATGGTGGTGTCGCCCCACGTCAGCGCGAGCATGTTCATGCCGAACTCGCCGAGTCCGCCTAGTGCAACGGCTTCCAGCATTCAGAAACGAATGTACGCACCAACACCGAAGGCACTCCTGGCGGAGTCGCTTCAATCGTTGGGAGCCGCCGTAGCGGCTCGATCAGGCTGCTGGGCGCGCCTGAGAATGATGCGGGCGGGATGGCCGGCGCAGGTCGAATAACCGTTGACCTACGTACAACTTAGCTGCCGAAGAATAGCACAGCTCCTGACAAACTCGAAGCGATTCCATCGAACCCTGTGCGCGAGGCGTCAGTCAGGTGTATACGCGTCCGCAAGGCGGGCGAACTCGATGAGCGAGAGCGTTTCGGGGCGCCGCTTACCGTCGAGCTCAGCCCGGCTGAGCGCCTCGGACGGCTTCAGGTGTGGATGTCCGGCGTAGGCGAGAAGCGCGTTCGACAGCGTTTTCCGGCGCCTGGTAAATACCGCCTGGACGATGTTGTTGAAGACCGCACGGTTCCTGACCGGAGGATCGGCCGCTCGGAAGCCCAGCGACACCAGCGCCGAATTCACCTTCGGCGGGGGCCGGAACGCGCCTGGCGGAAGTTTCAAAACCATCTCGACACGCGCGGCGTGCTGAATCAGGACGCTGAGGACTCCGTATTCCTTGCCGCCGGGCGCCGCCACCAGCCGATCCGCAACTTCCCGCTGGACCATCAGCGTGGCATCGGTCAACGCCAGTCCCGCCTCGAACAATTCGAGAAGCCGGAACATGATCGGCGAAGCGACGTTGTAAGGCAGGTTGCCGGCAACGCGAAGGGGCTGGGGACTGGGGGCTGGGGGCCCTGTGGGCGCTGCGGCCCTCAGCAACGATTCGTCCGCTTCTTTGAGAAAATCGCCCTCGACCACCGTCAGGTTCGGGATCGCCGCATCGCGGAGCTCAGCGGCAAGATCGCGATCGATCTCGTAAGCGGTGACGTGATTCGCACGCGCCGCGAGCGGAAAGGTCAGTGCGCCGCGCCCCGGCCCGATCTCGATGAACGTCTCGTCGGTCTTCGGATCGATTGCGCGGATCACTTTGTCGATCCATTCGGGCGCCAGAAAGTGCTGGCCGAAGCGCTTACGAACTACGCGCACGTCGCACCCCCCACCTCGGACTCAGCACCCGCACGCAGCACCTCGCACCTACTCGGCGGCATCGCCCCGCCAGTACTGCTCCTCAATCGCTTCGATCTCTTCCTCACTCAGGCCGAAGTAGTGGCCGATTTCGTGAATGAGCGTCTCGCCGATGGCGACGACCAGATCCTCTTCGTCCTCGGCGTCCCGAACGTGGGGACCCTGAAAAATCAGGATGCGATCGGGTAGCGCGTTGCCGTAGTCCCAGCCGCGTTCGGTGAGCGGCGTCCCCTGATACAGGCCAAGCAGGGTATCCGGAGGCTCGATGTCCATCTCGTGCAGGAGTGCCGCCGACGGCTCGTCCTCGACGATGATCGCGAGGTTTTTCATGGCATCGCGAAAGCGGCGGGGCAGTCCGCCCAGCGCGTCAGCGACGAGCTTTTCGAACGCGTTTCGCTGCACGGGATTTCGGCGCCGATTTCTTCCTGGCGGTCGTTGACTTGGCCGGGCGTCCGGGTTTCCCCGTCGCCCGTGCCACAACTTTTTTCGCGACTCGTTCCTGCGACAACACGTTGGCGTAGTAGTCGCAGTCGTCGCGCACGACGCACAGGTCACACAGCGGGCTCGGCCGGCAGATGCGGCGGCCGTGGAGAATCAGCGTGTCCGACGTCCGCGTCCAGCGTTCGGGCGGCATGGCCGCGCACAGTTGCTTTTCGACGACGATCGCATCGTCACCTTCCGCGATGCCGATGCGATTGGATACGCGAAGAACGTGACGGTCGACCGGTAGCCCCGGAACGCCGAGCGCATGACCGAGGACCACGTTCGCGGTTTTTCGGCCGACGCCGGGAAGCTCGACCAGTTCCTCCATCGTGCGCGGAACTTCGCCGCCGTGATGCTCGACCAGCGCCTTCGCCATCCCGATCAGCGACCGGGATTTGGCGCGAAAGAAACCGGTCGCGTGAATCTGCGGCTCGAGTTCTTCCGGCGTCGCTTTGGCGAGGATGGTCGCGTTCGGATAGCGCTTGAACAGCGGCGGCGTCACGAGGTTGACGCCCATGTCGGTGGACTGCGCCGAGAGGATGGTCGCCGTCAGCAGCTCGAATGGCGTCGTGTAATCGAGCTCGGTATCCGCGTCCGGATGCTGCGTCTCGAGCTTGTCGAGAATCTCCTGCGTCTCACGCGCGGTTTTCATGTTGAACTGTCGCGAAGGGAGTCTTTCATCACGAACGCACGAAGATGACGAGCTCTCAGATCTCGACGCAGGGCGCGATCAATGGACGCCGGGCTCGGTGCTCTTGTTCCAGCCGACGTTGCTGTACGACTCGGAGTAGACGCGCCAGTGTTCCTGAAGCGCCGCGATCAGGTTCGGCACGAACTGCACCGGCACGACGATCTTGGTTTTCACCGGCGCGCGGACGACGTGATGTGCCTCGGCTTCTTTGATTTCCTTGTCCGACAGCGGCATCACCTCGCAGAAGGTGAGCGTGAAATCGAACGGCGTGTGCGCGATCGAACAGAAGTTCGCGTAGGTCCTGGGCGTCGTTTCGTTGTCGTCGGGAACGATGGTGAAGTTGACTTGCCTGGGCTGATCGGCCATGCCCAAGTCTACGCTAGTACTTCCGCATCACCCCGACGACGACGCCCTGAACCTGCACTTGATCGGGGTCCGCGAAGATCGGCTGCATCGCGGCGTTGGCTGGCTGCAGGCGGATCTTGCCGCCCGGATCGCGATAGAACTTCTTGAGCGTGACGTCCGAGCCGCGCAACAGCGCGATGACCATCTCGCCGTTGTCGGCGGTCTTGCGATCCTCGACGACGACGAAATCGCCGTCGCGGATCTGTTCGTCGATCATCGAATCGCCGCGGACGCGGAGCACGTAGGTGTCGCGCTTGCCGACCAGATCCTCGGGCACGGCGATGGTCTCGTTGGAGCTGATGGCCTCAATCGGCAGCCCGGCGGCGACGTAGCCGAGCATCGGCAGCTCGACCGCACGTCCGCCGGCGCGCGTGGGCACCATTTCGACCGAACGGCTGCGGTTCCAGGCGCGCTTGATGAAGCCTTTTTCCTGCAGGTTGGTGAGGTGCTTGTGCACCGTCGCGAGCGAAGAGAGGCCGAATCGGCGGCCGATTTCCTCGAGACTCGGGGCGTAGCCGTGCTGGCTGATGAATTCGTTCAGGTAGTCGAGAATCTCTCGCTGCCGTTTCGTGAGAGGAAGCATAGGCCCTCGCTCACTGGAGCCTTCGTGCCCCAGGCGAAAGACACTCTACGCAAAAGGAAGGCGAAGGTCAAGCGCCTGGCCCGATGTTACGATTCCGGCGTCATGCGGATCCCGTTCGCGATCCCGGCGGCCGGCACCCGGCCGTTCGACGTCGCCGGCTTCGGCCTCAACAGCGTGGACTTGATGGCCGTGGTCGCCGAGTACCCGCCGCCGAACAGCAAGCAGCGGCTACAGCGCTTTGCCCGCCTGCCCGGCGGTGAAATCGCGACCGCAATGGCGGCCTGCGCACGCCTCGGGCTGACCGCCACCTATGTCGGGCGCTTCGGCGACGATGACCTCGGCGTCCTGTCGCGAGAGAGCCTGGTCGCCGCGGGAGTGGACATCAGCGCCGCGCGCACGGTGACCGGTGCGACCAATCGGTTTGCCGTGATCCTCGTGGATGCGCGCTCAGGCGACCGCACGGTGCTCTGGGATCGCCATCCGGCCTTGACGATGACGCCCGCGGATGTGCCGGAAGCTGCGGTGACCGCCGGACGCATGCTGATCGTCGACTGTCACGAGACGCCAGCGTCCACCCGCGCCGCGCAGTTCGCGCGCGCCGCCGGCATTCCGACCGTCATCGACGTCGAGAAGGTCAGGCCCGGCATCGGCGAACTGCTGCTCCACATCGACGCGATCATCGCGGCGCAGGAGTTTCCCTGTGCCCTGACCGGTCACGAAGGTCTCGGCCACGCGCTCGAGACCATCGGCCGCGACTCGGGCGCCGGCATCGTGTGCGTGACGCTCGGTCAGGAGGGGAGCCTCGCCTGGTGCAACGGCCGGGAAATCCGGACCCCGGCGTTTCCCGTGGACTGCGTGGACAGCACCGGGGCGGGCGACGCCTTTCGTGGAGGCTTCGCCGCCGCCTGCCTGCGGATTCCCGACGCGGACGTCGAGGATGTGCTGGCGTACGCCAACGCCGTCGCGGCCCTGAATTGCCGGACCCTGGGGGCACGGGGCGGGCTGCCGGACCCGGGCGAAGTCGAGCAGCTGATGCTGGCCCGACCCCAGGTGTAACTTCCAGAGACTCAAGCGGTCTAACGGTTTTGAAGCCTGACCATGGCACCTTCGCTGGCACTGGCGTTCTCCGGAACCTGGCACCCTTTGGACACGGATGCGACTCGGCGTCGAGCGATGACCTCGGCCGATAGCGATCTGGACGCCCTCGACGAGCGGACGCTGGTGGATGCGTGCCTCGCCAATCGGCCCGGGGCCTTCGATCTCATCGTCGAACGGCACCGCCGGCCGGTATATTTGCTGTGCTATCGCTTTGTCGGCAACCACGAGGACGCGAGCGATTTGTCGCAGGACGTCTTTCTGCGCGCGTATCGCGGCCTTCGCAATTTCCGCGGCCAGTCGTCGCTCGGCACCTGGCTGCACCGCATCGGCGTCAACGTCTGCCTCAACCGGATCAGCAGCAAGGCGCCGCTCGGCAAGCTGACGGAGGCGATCGAGGAGCGCGAGTTCGCGGACAGCCGATCGGAGTCGGCGCCGGACCGCCTGCTGCGCGACGAACGCGCCGTCCGCGTGCGCGAGGCGATTGCGCAACTGCCGAAGAAACAGCGGGCCACGCTGATTCTCCGGATGTATCACGAGATGCCGCACCAGGACATCGCCGACATCCTGGGCAGCTCGGTCGGCGCGGTGAAGGCGAATTTCTTTCACGCGCTGGCGAATTTGAAGAAGATGCTCGGGGACGGACGGTTGTAATGCACCTGAACGCCGATCAACTCATCGACCTCGCTGAAGGTGCGGCGGAGGAATCGTCTGCGCCGCACCTGTCATCGTGTGCCGCCTGCCGTCAGCAGTTGCACGAGCTGCGCGCCATGATGGCGACCGTCGCTGATGTCGAGGTGCCGGAACCCTCGCCGTTGTTCTGGGACCATTTGTCGGGTCGCGTCAGCGAAGCGGTTGCAGGGGAACCGGCGCGGAGTTGGTGGAGCGGCGTGCGCTCCTGGCCGCAGGTGCTGATGCCGGCGGCCTCCCTCGTTGCCGCGATGCTCCTCGTCGGACTCCTGGTCAACGGCCGTGGACCTGCGCCGGAGGTGAAGGACGGATTCACGGCGGCAGCCACAGCGATTGCCGCGGACGTGCTGCCATCGCGCGAGCTTCTGAGCGAGACCGGTTCGCTCACCGCCGATCCGTCGCTGAGTCTGGTGGCCGATCTCGCCACCAGCATGGATTCAGCATCCGCTGGAGAAGCCGGGCTGGCGGCCAGCGGCAGCGCCGAGCATGCGGTCGTCCACTTGAGCGATTCGGAGCTGCGCGAGTTGCGACGCCTGCTCGCTGAAGAGTTGACGCACACGGGGAACTGACGCGATGAGGGAGCTGTTCGCATCGATCGTACTGGTGAGCGTGCTGGCCCCGGCCAGCCTCGGCGTCGCGGGCCCGCTCGGTCGTCAGGCGGGCGGCCGTCAGGGCCGGGCCGGCGGCGAAGAAGAGGCGGTGTCGCCGGCGGAAATCCAGCGCATGTTCGACGGCTACGCGCTGATGCAGGCGCAGGAGCAGTTGAAGATCGGCGACGACCAGTTCTCGCAGTTCGTCACGCGCTACAAGACGCTGCAGGACGTTCGTCGCAAGGGCCTGCAGGAACATGCCAAGCTCGTGAACGAGATGCGGCGGATGCTCAACGCCGGTTCGCCGGACGAAACGGTGCTCTCGGATCGGCTCAAAGCGCTCCAGGAACTCGACGCCAGGACCGCGGACGATGTGAAGAAAGCCTACGAGGCGATCGATCAGGTCCTGAACGTTTCGCAGCAGGCAAAGTTCCGCGTATTCGAAGAGAACATGGAACGCCGGAAGCTCGACCTGGTGACCAGGGCCCGACAGGCGAATCGTCCCAAACAGCAGTAAACTCGACTCATGGCCTCGAGTCATGCGCCGGCCGCTCGCGCGCTCGCCGCGGCGATTCTTCTGGCGGCCGTGGCCGTGCCGCACGCCGACGGCCGCGCGACGCGGCGTGACGCCGAGCAGTTGAAGCAGAAAGTGGCGGCGATTCAGTCGCACGCCGAACGCGGGTCGACAGCGCCGCGCCGGACGACGGTCACGGAAACCGAACTGAATTCCTATCTGGCCTTCGACGCCAAGCAACAGCTGCCGGCTGGCGTGGTCGAGCCGTCGATCACCATCCAGGGCACCGGCCGCGTTTCAGGCCGCGCCGTCGTCGACCTGGATGCGGTGCGCAGGCAGAAGGCGCCGACCAGCCTGCTCGATCCGATGAACTACCTGACCGGCCGGCTTCCCGTCAGCGCCAGCGGCGTCCTGACGACGGCAAACGGCGTCGGGCATTTTGCGCTCGAGTCGGCCACGGTCAGCAGTCTGCCGGTTCCCAAGCTGTTCCTGCAGGAAATCGTCAGCTTCTACTCACGCACGACGGAGAAACCGGCCGGCGTCAGTCTCGACGATCCGTTTGCACTGCCGGCGCGCATCCGGGAGATCCAGGTTCAGCGAGGTCAAGCCATAATCGTTCAATGACGGCCGACGAGGCGCTCGCGACGCCCGTGCAGTTTCTCAAGGGCGTGGGCCCCCGGCGCGCCGCCGACCTCGAGCACGCCGGGCTCGTCACCCTCGAAGATCTGCTCTACCGATTTCCGCTGCGCTACGAAGATCGCAGCCGTCTCCAGCCCATCTCGTCGCTCACACCAGGTCAGACCGCCTCGATCAGCGGACGCATCCTGGTGGCCGGGCTTCGTACCACTCGTCGTCCCGGCTTCAAGATCTTCGAGGCCGCAGTGGACGATGGCAGTGGGTCGCTGCGCGCCGTGTGGTTCAACCAGCCGTTTCTGAAGGACGTGTTCGTGCGCGGCCAGCACGTCGTGCTTTACGGGCTGGTCGAGATGCGCGGTTCCGCCAGCCTCCAGATCACCAATCCGCAGTACGAGATTCTCGACGAGGAAGAAGGCGAGACGATTCATACCGGCCGCATCGTCCCGGTCTATGAGCGGACCGGGGCGGTCACGCCGAAGATGCAGCGACGGCTGGTTTTCGACGTGCTGCAGAGTCTGCCCGCCGATTTGCCGGAACATCTGCCGGAGGACCTGCGCGTTCGACTCGGGCTGCCGACGCGGTATGCCGCGCTGCTGGCGACGCATTTTCCACCGCAGGATACGCCGATTGACGCGCTCAACCGTTTCGCCACGCCGGCGCAGCAGCGCCTGATTTTCGAGGAGGCGTTTCTGTTTCAGCTCGGCGTGCTGGCGCGGCGGCAGGCCGCCGCAGCCGAGCAGAAGACGACGGCGGTTCACGTGGACGATCGCATCCGCGAGTCGGCGCGCAAGGTGCTGCCGTTCCGGTTGACCAACGGGCAGAAGCAGGCGCTGAAGGAAATCGTGGACGACATGCAGCGCAGCTTCCCGATGAACCGGCTTCTCCAGGGCGACGTTGGCGCCGGCAAGACGATCGTCGCGCTGCTGGCCGCGCTGGTCGCGATGGAAAACGGTCTTCAGTCGGCGTTCATGGCGCCGACCGAGATCCTCGCGGAGCAGCACTTCACCAACATCTCGCGGCTGCTGCAGTCGTCGGCGTTTCGGGTCACGCTGCTCACGGGTTCGACGCCGAGCGCCGCCCGCCGCGAGCAGCTGGCCGAAATTCGAGCCGGCTCGATTCACCTGGTCGTTGGCACCCACGCGCTGGTACAAGGGGATGTCGGATTCCACCGGCTCGGACTCGCGGTCATCGACGAGCAGCACCGGTTCGGCGTGCTGCAGCGCGCGACGCTGCGCGCGAAAGGCCTGCATCCCGACGTGCTGGTGATGACGGCGACGCCGATTCCGCGGACACTGGCGCTGACCGTCTACGGCGATCTCGACGTCTCGGTGATCCGCGAGCTGCCCGCCGGGCGGCTACCGGTCAAGACGACGGCGCGTCCGGAGTCGCGGCGGGATGACATCTACGAGTTCGTGCGCGGACAGGTTGACGCCGGTCGCCAGGCCTACGTGGTGTATCCGCTGGTCGAGGAGTCGGCGAAGATCGACCTGAAGGCGGCGACCGAGATGCACGATCAGCTTGCGCAGGAGGTGTTTCCGGCTTATCGCGTCGGTCTGCTGCACGGTCGGATGAAGAGTGATGCAAAGGATCGTGTGATGCGATCGTTTGCCGCCGGCGAGCTGCAGATTCTGGTCTCGACGACGGTGGTGGAAGTTGGCGTGGACGTGCCGAACGCCACGGTCATGCTGATTGAGCACGCGGAGCGCTTCGGGCTGTCGCAGCTGCACCAGCTGCGGGGGCGGGTCGGCCGCGACCGTCACCAGTCGTTCTGCTTTCTGCTCTATCAGTCACCGCTGTCCGACGATGCGCGCGAGCGGCTCGGCGCGATGACCGAGACCACTGACGGCTTCGAGATCGCCGAGCGCGATCTGCGGCTGCGCGGTCCGGGCGATTTCTTCGGTACCCGACAGGCCGGCATGCCGACGTTTCGCACGATCGACCTGGTTCGCGATCGCGAGCTGCTGGAGGCTGCTCAACGCGAGGCCGCGCGCTGGTTCGCATCGGCGCTCGACGTCACCGCGGCCGGCATCGACAAGCTGATCGCCAACTGGCAACAGCGGTTCAGGCTCGTTGAGATCGGATAGCCTCTCCACAATTGGGTTATTGGGGAATCTGGTCATCTGGTCATTGATTTGGCGATTGCCTCGTTACAGCGTTGATAGAGGAACAATGTAGCGCGGGCGCTACACGACCGACCATGACCAGATGCTCAGATAACCCAATGAACAGATTGTCGAGATGCGTGTCATCGCTGGATCCCTGAAGGGTCGGCGTCTGAAACCGCCGACGTGGGAGGGACTGCGTCCCACCTCCGATAAGTTGCGCGAGACGCTGTTCAACATTCTCGCGCCGCGCATGGCCGGCGCGTCGGTGCTGGACGGCTACGCCGGAACCGGCGCGCTCGGCATCGAGGCCATCAGCCGGGGCGCGGCGATGGTCACCTTCGTCGAAGCGGATCGTCGCGCGCAGGCGTTGATTGCCGACAACCTGGCGCACTGCGGCGTCGAAAACGGCTATGCTATTGTCCGCGGTCGCATCGAGAGCGCGATCGAGAACGTTCCGCCGGCGTCGATCGACATCGCGTTGTTCGATCCGCCGTACGACGCGCCGGCGGACGAGGTGGCGTCGGCGATCGCCCGGACCGCGGATCTGCTGACGCCGGGCGGCGTGCTGATTCTGGAACACGCGAAGCGGCGGCCGTCTCCGGAAGCGGCCGGCACGCTGGTGCGCGGCCGTCAGGTAACCAGCGGCGACTCTGCGCTGTCTTTTTACTCATGCCCACTGTAGCTGTCTACCCTGGCTCGTTCGATCCGCTGACCAACGGCCACGTCGACATCGTCTCGCGTGGCGCGCGCCTGTTCGATCGGATCGTCGTGGCGATTCTGGTGAATGCGGAGAAGGCGCCGCTGTTCTCGATGGACGAACGGGTCGAGATCGCCCGCCAGGTGTTCACGCCGTTTCCGAACGTCGAGGTCGATACCTTCGACGGTCTGCTGGTGGACTACGTCGAGCGGCGGCAGGCACAGGTCATCGTGCGCGGCCTGCGTGCGGTGTCGGACTTCGAGTTCGAGTTTCAGATGGCGCTGATGAACCAGCAGCTGAAGCCGTCGATCGAGACGGTGTTCATGATGCCGGCTGAACAGTACACCTATCATCAGCTCGCGGCTGATCAAGGAAGTGTTTTCGCTCGGCGGGCGGGTCGCACGGGCCTGGTGCCGGACCTCGTCGAGGAACGTCTGCGCAGCAAGGGAGTGAAGAAGTAATCATGGCCACGCTGGCGGAGCGTACCACTCGGATTTCAGGATCGCCGACCATGAAGGTGACCGCGACGGTTGATCGCGCTGCGGCGATCGGGCGTCGAGGTGATCGACTTCGGCGCCGGCGAACCGGACTTCGCGACACCGGACGCGATCAAGAGCGCTGCGCACGCCGCCATCGACGCCAACTTCACGCGCTACACGCCGGCCTCGGGCATCGCCGATCTCAAGCGCGCGATCTGCGACCGTTACCAGGCCGACTATGGCGTCGACTACACCGAGTCGCAGGTCGTGGTGACGGCGGGCGGCAAACAGGCGCTCTACAACACAGCGCTGGCGCTGTTTGGACCTGGCGACGAAGTGATTACGCACGCGCCGTACTGGCCGACGCTCATCGAGCAGGTCAAGCTGGCGGACGCGACTCCGGTGCTCGTGCAGACCCACGTCGAGGACGGCTTCGCGGTGCGGGCGGAGCGCGATTCTCGCGGCGGTCACGCCGCGGACTCGCGGCATCATCGTCAATTCGCCGGGCAACCCGACCGGTGCGCTGATCGCGGAATCGGAGCTGCGCGCGATCGGCGAGGCCGCGGCGACGCGGGGCATCTGGATCGTCGTCGATCTCTGCTACGAGAAGCTGATTTACGACGACGTGCCGCACAACCTGCCGCGCGTGCTGGCCGAGACGTGTCCGGACCAGACCGTGCTCTGCGGATCCGCGTCGAAGGCCTACGCGATGACCGGCTGGCGCTGCGGCTGGCAGATCGGCCCGGCCGCGATGATCGCCGCCGCCTCGGCGATCCAGAGCCACTCGACCTCGAACGTCACGTCGATCACGCAGAAGGCCGCGCTCGCCGCGCTGGTCGGCTCGCAGGAGCCGGTGACAGAGATGCTCGACGAGTACCGGGTGCGCCGCGATCAGCTGCACGCGTGGCTGACGGCCGATCCGCGCCTGCGCTGCCGCAAGCCAGCCGGTGCGTTCTACATGTTCGTGGATATCGGCGACGTGCTGTCCACCCGAGGGTCTGCGCACGTCGCTCGAGTTCGCCGACGCGCTGCTCGACGGAGTCGCGGGTCGCGGTGACGCCCGGCGAAGCGTTCGACGCGCCAGGCACGATCCGTATCTCGTTCGCGACGTCGATGGCGCTGCTCAAAGAGGGTAGCGCGCGGCTGCTGGAGTTCGTCGGCAAGCACGCGCCGCAAGCGACCTCGACACGCTAGCCCGATTCCCCTCGGGCGTGAGGTGCTGATGCGAACGTCGCGTCTCTGCGTTCGAACGCCGTGATCGCCGGCGTTGGACGCGAAGACGCCGCTGCGGCGAGAGTCGTATACTGAGACGTGTCCAAGATCGTTGCCGTGATCGGCGCCTCGACCAACCGCCAGAAGTTCGGCAACCGCGCCGTGCGGGCGTATCGCGATCAGGGCTACACGGTCATCCCGATCAATCCGCACGAGGCCGAGGTTGAAGGCCTGACGGCCTACGCGTCGGTTCTCGACGTGCCGGGACCGATCGACATGGCGTCGATGTACCTGCAGCCCGCGATCGGCGAACAGGTCATTGCCGAGATCGCCCGGAAGGGTATTCCCGAGGTGTGGATCAATCCTGGCGCCGAGAGCGACGAGCTCATCGCCCGCGCTAGGGCGCTTGGAATTCAGCCGATCGTCGCCTGCAGCATCATGTCCATCGGGCAGAATCCTTACGCGCTCTGACGCTGCGGGGCGCGGGCTTGAAACTTGAGCCCGCCGGTCCTATACTCAATTCGGCTACCACACCTCTCTGAATCCTTCGGGCCGCCGGCCCGTGTTCGACAACACCTCCACTCCATGCTCGAGAATTCTCATGCCCAGTAATCACAAGCGCCCCGCTCAAGGGCGAAGCGCGAACGGTCAGACCACGCCGGACAACGCCGATCCAAACGCCGGCGCCGCCGCTCCTGAGGCGTCCGCCACCGCGGCGCCGCCGGTGCGGCGACCGGGCGAAGGCCTGAACATCACCGATCTGAAGGACATGAGCATCCAGAAGCTCACGCAGATCGCCAAGGACCTGACCGTCGGCGGCGCCACCGGCATGCGCAAGCAGGAACTGATCTTTCAGATTCTGAAGGCGCAGACCGAGCAGAGCGGGTTCATCTTCTCCGAAGGGGTGCTCGAGGTGCTGCCGGACGGCTTCGGCTTCCTGCGCGCGCCCGACTACAACTACCTGCCCGGTCCGGACGACATCTACGTCTCGCCGTCGCAGATTCGCAAGTTCGATCTGCAGACCGGCGACACGGTCTCGGGTCAGATTCGGCCGCCGAAGGAAGGCGAACGCTACTTCGCGCTGATCAAGGTCGAGGCGGTCAACTTCGAGGCGCCGGATCAGGCGCGCGAAAAGCTGTTCTTCGAAAACCTCACGCCGCTCTACCCGCAGGAACGCATCACCCTCGAGACTGCCGGAAAGCATTTCCGCGCGGGTGATGGACCTGTGGACGCCGATCGGCAAGGGTCAGCGCGGCCTGATCGTCGCGCCGCCGCGCACCGGCAAGACGATGCTGCTGCAGAGCATCGCGCAGTCGGTCGCGAAGAACCATCCCGAGATCTACCTGATGGTGCTGCTCATCGACGAGCGGCCCGAAGAAGTCACCGACATGCAGCGCTCGGTCGAGGGCGAGGTGATCTCGTCCACCTTCGACGAGCCGGCGCAGCGGCACGTGCAGGTCGCCGAGATGGTGATCGAAAAGGCCAAGCGGCTGGTCGAGCACAAGAAGGACGTGCTGATCCTGCTCGACTCGATCACGCGCCTCGCGCGCGCCTACAACACGGTCATCCCGCCGTCGGGCAAGGTGCTGTCGGGCGGCCTCGACTCGAACGCGCTGCAGAAGCCGAAGCGATTCTTCGGCGCCGCGCGCAACATCGAAGAAGGCGGCTCGCTGACGATCATGGCCACGGCGCTCGTCGACACCGGCTCGCGGATGGACGACATCATCTTCGAAGAGTTCAAGGGCACCGGCAACATGGAAATCCATCTGGATCGGAAGCTGACCGACAAGCGCGTGTTTCCGTCGATCGACGTCCAGAAGAGCGGGACACGGAAAGAGGAGCTCCTCATCCCGAAGGACGATCTCAACCGCATCTGGGTGCTGCGAAAGGTCCTCAACCCGCTCTCGCCGGTCGAGGCGATGGAACTGCTGATCGACAAGATGTCGAAGACGAAGACCAACGCGGACTTCCTCTCTTCAATGCAGAAGTGACTCGACGCAGGGGCAGGGGGCTCGAGGCCAGGGGCTGACGGCCGGAAACCGAGGTGCGATAGTGACGACCATCAAGCTCAGGCAGAACGGACCGTATCTCGTCGAAGGCGATGACGTGACGGTCGTGGATTGGAACGGCAACGCGTATCCGATCGCGCGGCGTCCGTTCGCGCTGTGCCGCTGCGGCGCGTCCACCAACAAGCCGTTCTGCGACGGCACGCACTCGAAGATCGGCTTCGCGGCGGCGGAGGCCGCAGTCACCGGCAGCGACGACAAACCGGCTCAGTAATCGACAGTCCGGCAGGCGGGGCTGATTCGAGACGGCCGCGCCCGCGGATCGGCGCAGCACGGATCGCAATCGGCACAGTATAGTCAGACAGCAGATGCGACGGCCGCCGACCCTGCCGATTGCGCTCGCCGGATTCGCGGCGTTTATCGACCTCTACGCCACCCAGCCGCTGTTGCCGCTGCTGGCAAAGACGTTTCACGCCTCCACGTTCGAAGTAGGCCTGACCGTGACCGCACCGACGATTGCGGTGGCGATTGCGGCGCCGATCATCGGACGCGTCGCCGATCGCTTCGGCCTGCGCCGGGTCATCGTCGGATCGGCGTGCGTGTTGACGGTGACCACGGTCATGGCCGCGACCTCTGTCAGCCTGCACCAGCTGATCGCGTGGCGCTTCGTGCAGGGCCTGGCGACGCCCGGGATTTTCGCCAGCGCGATCGCCTATGTCCACGAAGTCTGGCCCTCCGATCGGGCCGGCCGCGGCACGTCGATGTACATGAGCGGCACGGTCGTCGGTGGCTTCACCGGCCGACTGGTTGCCGGTTTGACGGCCTCGGCCTTCAGCTGGCCGATTTCGTTCGTCGCCCTTTCGGCGTGCAACGCGCTGATCGCTGCGTCGCTCTTCTTCTGGCTGCCGAGCGAGAAGCGGCACGTCAGGGTGTCGCCCCCGGCGACGAGCGCGGGCCTCGGACATCTCCTCGCCAATCGACGGCTCGTGGCCACATGCGGAGTGGGGTTTACGGTGCTCTTCGCTCAGGTCGCGATGTTCACCTACGTGACCTTTCACCTGGCGGCGCCGCCATTCGATCTGACGACACGGGCGCTCGGCTGGCTGTTCGTGGTCTACCTGGTCGGCGCGGTCGCCACTCCGATCTCGGGCCGGTGGATCGACATTTACGGCCATCGGCCGTGCCTGGGATCCGCGATGGCGCTCGGTGCTGCAGGCGCGGTGCTGACGCTCGCCCCGTCCCTGCCCGCGATCGTCGTCGGCCTGGCGTTGTGTGCGACCGGCGTCTTCGTCGCGCAGGCGACCGCCACGAGCTACATCGGCGCGGTCACGACCCAGGATCGCGGCGTCGCGGTGGGCATGTATTCCACCTTTTACTACGTTGGCGGCAGCACCGGAGCGGCGCTGCCGTCGCTGTTCTGGAATTCCGGCGGCTGGACCGCCTGCGTGGCGCTGGTCGTGGTGGTGCAGAGTATCGGCGTCGCGATCGCGCTCACTCAGTGGGCACCCGTGCGCGGGCACCGCGAAGTCGCGGTGTAACTCACTGCTGCTTGTGCTCGTCCTGTTTCTTGCGCGTCGCATCGCTCCGGTGCTCTTCATGGACGGCGTGACCGGTTCGCTCGGCTTCGCGCTCGGCCGGACTCCGCTGAACCACGTGGTGCACTTCGGGCGCCCGCCGATCGACGGCGTAGCGCGGCACCGCGTACGGATGCACGTAGACCGCGCGATTGGTCCACACCCGCTGCCAGGGCGCGTTATTCACGACGACGACATGGGTGTTCCAGGCGAAGTGGGTCGCGCCCCAGCCCCATGGCGCGAACGCCGCGCCGACGGTCACGCCGTAGCCGTAGCCGACCGCGCCGTAGACGACGACGCCGGGCCGCGGCGGCGCAAACACGACGACCGGGTTGTAGTAGGGCACCACGACCACGGCGGGATTGACCGGAGCGATTTCGATATACGGTCCGGTATGCACGACGACGTGGGCGTTGGACTGCAGGTAGCCGTAGGACTGCGCCCGCTGGCGCATGCGCTGGACCGCATTCATCACCTCGGGCTGCTGGGCGAGAAACGCCGCGCCGATCTCTTCGGTCCACGGCATGTTGGTCGCCATCATGCTGAGCACGGACGGAAACGGCAGCAGCGCCTGCACCGATGGGTCCCAGGGCAGCCGATCCGCGTTCATCGAGTTCACCAGCGCCTGGCCGGTCAGATAGTGATGCTGGTCGGCCCACTGTGCCGCAGGAGGAATGTCCGGTGAAAAGGTCGCGGCTGCGAGTACCTGGGCCAGCAGCGGATCCGGGTACAGAGCAATCGGGGAGACGATCCGGTCGAGTTCTTCCGCCGGGTACACTGGCGGAGGCGCCATCGCTGCCCCGGGCGCCGGCTGTGGCGGAGGCGGAAGCGGCGCGCCCGCCGGCGGCGGTTGCTGCGCCAGTACTGACGTTGCGAGCGTCAGCGAGGCGAACAGCATCGACAGCACGAGACTCTTCGATCGCATCAGGAATTCCTTACGGGAATGAATGAAGCAGCCGCTTCGAGTATAGCAATCTCCAGTCGGACGAAGCCCGCCGAAGACCACGATCAACGCAGAGAAGGCAGAAAACGCAGAGTGTCGACGAGGGACGGCACTAGTCCGCGGCGGTCAGCAGCGTGCGCAGTTCGTCGCCTTCCATCACCTCGACCTCGAGTAGTCGCCGCGTCACGCTTTCGAGCTTGGCGCGATGCGCGTTCAGGATCTCGCGCGCTTTCTGGTGCGCGTCGGTGACGATGCGCTTGATCTCGGCGTCGATGGTCTCGGCGGTGTTCTCGCTGTAGAGCCCGCGCTCCTGCGGCATCGGCATGTCGAGGAAGCGCGCACGCTTGTTGCCGTCGTAGTTGATCGCGCCGAGCTTCGTCGCTCATGCCCCACTCGGTGACCATCGCCCGCGCCATGTCGGTGGCGCGCTGCAGGTCGTTCTGCGCGCCGGTCGAGATTTCGCCGAGCGCGATTTCTTCGGCGGTGCGTCCGCCGAGCAGCACCGCGAGCTGGCTGTGCAGATCGCCGCGCTGCATCAGGTAGCGATCCTCGAGCGGCAGCTGCATCGTGTAGCCGAGCGCGCCGAAGCCGCGCTGGACGATCGAGATCTTGTGGACCGGGTCGAGTCCGGGCAGGATCGTCGCGACAATCGCGTGGCCCGACTCGTGGTACGCGACGATCTCGCGTTCCTTCGTGCTCATCACGCGCTTCTTCTCGAGCCCCGCGATCAGGCGATCGATCGCGGACTCGAAGTCGCGCATGTCCACTTCGGTCTTGTCGCCGCGCGCGGCGAGCAGCGCCGCCTCGTTGACGAGGTTGGCGAGATCCGCACCGGCGAACCCGGCGGTGCGGGCCGCGACCACCCGCAGGTCGACGCCCGGCGGCCATCTTCACGCCCTTCGCGTGGATGCGAAGGATCTCCTCGCGCCCCTTGACGTCCGGCTTGTCGACCAGCACCTGGCGATCGAACCGTCCGGGGCGGAGCAGCGCCGGGTCGAGCACCTCCGGCCGGTTGGTCGCGGCCATGATGATGACGCCCTTGCGCGAGTCGAAGCCGTCCATTTCGGCGAGCAGCTGATTCAGCGTCTGCTCGCGCTCTTCGTGGCCGCCGAGCGGGCTCTGCAATCGGACCTTGCCGAGCGCGTCGAGCTCGTCGATGAAGACGATGCACGGCGCCTTGGCTTCGGCCTGCTGGAACAGATCGCGGATGCGGGCGGCGCCGACGCCGACGAACATCTCGACGAATTCCGATCCGCTGAGGCTGAAGAACGGCACGTGCGCTTCGCCGGCGACCGCGCGCGCCAGCAGCGTCTTGCCGGTGCCGGGAGGTCCGACCAGCAGGACGCCCTTCGGGATCCGGCCGCCGAGGTTGGTGTACTTCTTCGGCTTCTTCAGGAACTCGACGATCTCCTTGAGCTCTTCCCGCGCTTCGTCCACTCCCGCCACGTCCACGAACCGCACCTTGACCTCGTCGTCCGCGTAGATCTTCGCGCGGCTGCGCGCGAACGACATCACGCCGCCTTCGGCGCCGCTCATCCGGCGGAAGAAGAAGCCCCAGATGCCGACGAAGAAGAGCAGCGGCACGACCCAGCCGAGCAGGTCGGACAGCCAGTGGTTGTCCAGCTCGCCGCTGTACTTCACGCCCTTGGCTTCGAGCTCCTCGGTCAGCTTCGAATCGTCGACCCGCGTCGTGGTGAACTGCTTGGTCTTGTCCGGTTCGTCCTTCAGCGTGCCGTGGATCGTCTGGCCGCTGACGACGACCTCGGCGACCTTGCCGTTCTTCAGCAGCGTCTTGAATTCGGAGTACGAGAATCGTGCGGCCGGCCGGCGCCAGGAAATAGACCTGCGCCAGGCCGAGCAGCAGCAGGAACGCGAGGCCGTACCACAGCGACGACGAGGACGCTGGCCGAGCTTGGCCGGACCGCGCCGATCGCCGCCGCGCGGGTTGAACCGGGGAGTCGAACGTTTTCGCAGCCACTACGCTTTCACCGCCTCGCGTTTCTCGAACACCAGGCCGCCATCGGCCGACGTCCACGACGACCGTGTCGCCCTCGAGGAACTGCGCCCTCGAGCACGCGCAGCGCCAGCGGATCGAGCACGCGCCGCTGGATGGTTCGCTTCAGCGGGCGCGCGCCGTAGACCGGATCGTAGCCCTCGCGGACCAGGTGATCCTTGGCGGCATCGGTCATGGTCACGTGGATCTTGCGCTCGTCGAGGCGCTTCACCAGGCCGGCCAGCTGGATGTCGATGATCCGCTTCATGTGCTCGCGCCCGAGCGCGTGGAAGAAGATGATCTCGTCGATCGCGGTTCAGGAACTCCGGCCGGAAGTGCTCGCGCAGCTCGTCCATCACCTGTCGCCGCGTGCCTTCGTTGATGTCGTCGATCGAGAAACTGGCTGCCGAGGTTCGACGTCATGATGACGACGGTGTTCTTGAAATCGACCGTGCGGCCCTGACCGTCGGTCAGCCGGCCATCGTCGAGCAGCTGGAGCAGGACGTTCAGCACGTCGGGATGCGCCTTCTCGATTTCGTCGAGGAGCACGACCGCGTAGGGTCGGCGGCGCACCGCTTCGGTCAGCTGTCCGGCCTCGTCGTAGCCGACGTAGCCGGGAGGCGCGCCGATCATCCGCGACACGGTGTGCTTCTCCTGGTATTCGGACATGTCGATGCGCACCATCGCCTGCTCGTCGTCGAACAGGAACTCGGCGAGCGCGCGCGCCAGCTCGGTCTTGCCGACGCCGGTCGGACCCAGGAACAGAAAGCTGCCGAGCGGGCGATTGGGATCCTGCAGGCCCGGCGCGCGCGCGTCGAATCGCGTTCGACACCGCGCCGATGGCTTCGTCCTGGCCGATGACGCGCTGGTGCAGCCGCTCTTCCATGTGAATCAGCTTCTGGACCTCGCCCTCCATCAGGCGGCTGACCGGGATGTGCGTCCACTTGCTGACCACGTCGGCGATGTCCTCCTCGTCGACTTCCTCCTTGAGCATCCGCTTGCCCTTCTGGACGTCGGCGAGCCGCGCTTCCTCGTCGCGAATCCGCTGTTCCAGCGCCGGCACGCGGCCGTACTGCAGTTCGGATGCCTTGGTGTAGTCGCCGGCGCGCTGCGCCTGCTCGATCTCGAGTCGCAGCGCCTCCTGTTCTTCCTTCAGCTTGCGCGACGCCTGGATCGCGTCCTTCTCCTGCTGCCAGTGCGCGGCCAGCCGTCC
Organism: uncultured Acidobacteriota bacterium; assembly: GCA_963711765.1. Taxonomy (GTDB): domain Bacteria; phylum Acidobacteriota; class Vicinamibacteria; order Vicinamibacterales; family CAVVIG01; genus CAVQFC01. The sequence goes on from CAVQFC010000004.1 coordinate 1,251,325, forward strand.
GCGGTCTTCCTTGAGGTCGGCCAGCTCCTTTTCCAGTTTGGCGAGCCGTTCCTTGGACGACTTGTCCTTTTCCTTCCGCAGCGCTTCGCGCTCGATCTCGAGCTGCATGATGCGGCGCTCGAGCTCGTCGAGCTCGACCGGCATCGAATCGATTTCCATGCGCAGCTTCGACGCCGCCTCGTCCACCAGATCGATCGCCTTGTCCGGCAGGAACCGGTCGGCGATGTAGCGATTCGACAGCACCGCGGCCGCCACCAGCGCCGAGTCCTTGAGGCGCACGCCGTGGTGGAGCTCGTAGCGCTCGCGCAGGCCGCGCAGGATGCTGATGGTGTCCTCGACGGTCGGCTCGTTCACCAGCACCGTCTGGAAGCGACGCTCGAGCGCGGCGTCCTTCTCGATGTACTTGCGGTATTCGTCGAGCGTGGTCGCGCCGACCGTGTGCAGTTCGCCGCGCGCCAGCATCGGCTTGAGCATGTTCGACGCGTCCATCGAGCCTTCCGACGCGCCGGCGCCGACCACGGTGTGCAGTTCGTCGATGAACAGAATGACCTGGCCCTGCGCGTCGGTGATCTCCTTCAGGACCGCCTTCAGCCGCTCCTCGAATTCGCCGCGGTACTTGGCGCCCGCGATCAACGCGCCCATGTCGAGCGCGACGATGCGCTTGTTCTTCAGACCTTCGGGCACGTCGCCGCGGACGATCCGGCTCGCGAGCCCTTCGACGATGGCGGTCTTGCCGACGCCGGGCTCGCCGATCAGCACCGGATTGTTTTTGGTGCGGCGAGATAGCACCTGGATGACGCGGCGGATCTCCTCGTCGCGGCCGATGACCGGATCGAGCTTGCCTTTGCGCGCGAAGTCGGTCAGGTCGCGGCCGTACCGTTCGAGCGCCTGATAGGTGCCTTCAGGATTTTCGTTGGTCACGCGCTGCGAACCGCGGACGGTGGAGAGCGCCTGCAGGATCGCATCGCGGGTCACCTGCTGCTGCTTGAGCAGCAAGGCAGAAGGGGAGCGCCCGCTTTCGTCCGCGACGGCGATGAACAGATGTTCGGTGCTGACGAAGTCGTCCTTCATGCGATCGGCTTCGGCCTGCGCCTGATCGGTCACGAGCTTGAAGCGCGGCGACATGCCTGGCTCCGAGCCGCCGTACGCCTGCGACAGCTTCTTCAGCAGCTCGCGGCCGCCGCGCACGACCGCGGCGACGTCCACGTTCATTTTGCGCAGCAGCTCGGGCACGATGCCGTCAGCCTGTTCGACCAACGCCACCAGCAGATGCTCCGGCTCGACCTGCGGGTTGTTGCTCTGGCGCGCCAGCTCGATCGCCGCGGCGACCGCTTCGCGCGCCTTTTCGGTGTACTTGTTGATGTTCATGATGCCTTTTCGAGTTTCTGCAGCGCTTCGAAGTGCGCGCGCTGCTCGGGCGACAGGTCGCGCGGCAACTGGACATCGACGGTCGCGTAGAGGTCGCCGTGCTCGTCCGGCTTGCCGGTGACTGGCATGCCGTGGCCTTTCAGTCTGAAAACCTGACCGTTCTGGGTGGTCGGCGGAATCTTGAGACGCAGCGACTTGCCGCCGAGCGTTTTTACTTCGACCTCGCCACCGAGCACCGCCGTCGTCAGCCCGATCGATACGTGGGTGTAGAGATCGCGGCCTTTGCGCTCGAACTGCGGATGCGCCGCAATCCGGAGGCGGAGATAGAGATCGCCGGCCTTGCCGCCGCCGGTGCCGCGTTCGCCTTCGCCGGCCACGCGCACCCGCGCGCCGTCGCTGACGCCGGCCGGAATGCGGACGTCCACCGAGCGCGCCTCGCCGTCGAACGAGATCGACAGCCGCCGCATCGCGCCATGAAAGGCGTCCTCGAGACCGAGGTCCATTTCCTGTTCGACGTCCCGGCCCGCACGAGCGACGCGGCCGCCGCGGGCGCCGCGTGCGCGTCCTCTTGGCTCTTCTTCATGCTGGCTGCCGCCGAAGAACGTGTTGAAGAAGTCAGAAAAGGGACTCGCGCCGCCGCCGAACATGTCGCGCATCTCCTCTTCGGTCATGGTGCGCGAGCCAGCGCCGCCGCCGCCGAAGTTGACGTTCCAGCCGCCGCCCTGGCTTGGATCGAAGCCGCGGGCATAGCCGGCGCCGGCCCCTGCACCCTGGCCAGCCTGCTCGTAGGCACGCCAGTTGGCGCCCAGCTCGTCGTACTTCTTGCGCTTGTCGGCGTCGCTCAGCACCTCGTAGGCTTCGTTCAGGTCCTTGATCCTGCCCTCGGCGGATTTGTCGCCGGGGTTGACGTCAGGATGGTGCTTCCGCGCCAGCTTGCGATAGGCGGCCTTGATGTCCTTGGCGGTGGCGGTCTTCGCCACGCCGAGCGTCGAGTAGTAGTCTTTGAAATCCATCGCTTATTCGAATCCGAGCATGCGGCTGACCGCGTCCAGTTCCTGGGCGACGCGGCGTGTGTCACGGGCCGACAGCGCCTCGTCCTGGATGAGCGGGCGCAGACGCTGAATCACTTCCGCGATCGAGAGCAGCCGCTGCACCCCCGCCAGATTGATCCCGCCATCGTCCACCAGGCGTTTGATCACCTTGATGCGCGCCAGCTCGTCGCGCGAGTAGAGGCGCATGCTGCCGATGGTGCGCGTCGGCTGCACGAGACCGAGGCGTTCGTACTTGCGCAGGGTTTGCGGGTGCATGCCGAGCATGCGCGCAGCGATGCTGATGAAGAAGAGATCCGGCTCCGACAGCCCCATGCGGCTTCCAGTATGCACCTTGACATGGATCGTGTCAACTTCAGCGGTAGTATTCTGAGAGGGTGATCCAGGCGTCGGACTTCGTCACCATCGGCCTGCTGGTGGCGCTCGAAGGTCTGCTGAGTGCCGATAACGCCATGGTCCTTGCCGTGCTGGTGCTGGGCCTGCCGAAGGGCCAGCAGAAAAAGGCACTTCGTTACGGCATCCTCGGCGCGTTCGCCTTCCGCTCCGGCGGCCGTTGTCCTCGCGGCCTTTCTGATCCGGCTGGGCTGGGTGAAGCTCCTCGGCGCGGCTTACCTCCTGTACCTGGTCGTCCGTCACTTCGGCGGTGGAAACGCGGAAGAACGCCGCACCGCGCCACCCGCCACATCGTGGCTCGGGCTGTCGCCGTTCTGGTCTACGGTGATCAAGGTCGAGCTCACCGACATTGTTTTTGCGATTGACTCGATCCTCGTTGCGGTCGCGATGTCGTCGAAGCTCTGGGTGATTCTGACCGGCGGCATTCTCGGCATCATCATGATGCGCCTCGTCATCGGCATGCTGCTGTCGCTGGTCGAGCGGTATCCACCGCTCGTGGACGGCGCGTTCGTCATCATCGCGTGGGTCGGGGTGAAACTGCTGCTCGAGTACCTCCACACCGCCGGCTACATCGCGATCGTGATTCCGGTGTGGCTCTCGCTCGGTCTCATCGTGGTGATCTTCGGCGCCGCGCTCGTGTATTCGCTACTGAACCACCAGAAGACTGCCGACTGATCCGCTCAGCATGTCCGGCTGAAGCTGGACGCTAGCGACTCGGCACGTCCTTTGCGACGTTGGTCGCCAAGGAGCGCATCATCATGAGCAAAGAAACGACATTCGGAATACTCGGCGACATCACGCCGAAAGCGTCGGCGCACGACACCGTCCGTCGGCGTGGCGCCGACGGAGACGATGGGGTTTCTGATGACGTTGACGGGATGAACGGTGGGTCGCAGCACGGCAGCAGCGAGCACGCCGGCAGTCGTGAGATTACCGAAGGTGTGACTGGCGGGCTTGGCACCGAGGTCGGCGGCACCCGCAATTACCGTCAAGGCACGGGCCACACCGGCGGCGATATCGGGAACAGGGTGGAATAATTTGGTCGGTAGTCGGCAGTCGAGCGTCGCCGGTCGGTAGTCCTTGATTACTGACTTACGACTCCGACTCCCGACTACTCTCTTCCCCTTAGTCTTCTCAGCGCGTGACGGTCGCGCTTGTCGGGCGACTTTTTTGGGGTTGCGGCCCGGAACATCCGCTCCATCCGACGCATCTCGATTTCTTCCGGAGTCGGCGGCGGCGTCAGGTCCTCGTAGAGCGCGCGGGCGTCGGCCTTCGCGATATGGCGGTCGGCGAGTTTCAGCACCCGCAGCGTCTGCTTCCGTCCGAGCGGCCGGCTCAATTCGATTTCGTCACCGATCCGCACCGGCCGGTTCTGCCTCGCCGGCTGGCCATTCGCCGTCACCTTGCCGGACTTACACGCCTTCTGCGCGTCGGACCGAGTGCGATAGAGGCACGAGACGTCGAGCCAGACGTCGAGCCTGACGTCACGGCTTGTCTCGTTCTGGTCATTCATTTTCCGGACATTCTACCGTCACGGTCATCCCCGATCGTTCGCCGAGCACTAAATGCCATAATGCTCGGCCATGACCGACGTCTTCCATCAGGTTTACAGTCCCGTCGCCGGCAGCGTCTTCCTCTCTGCGCTGGTGGCGTCGTTGCCGCCGCTGCTGCTCGCGATTCTTCTCGCCTGGCTGCGGGTGGTGCCGTGGAAGTCGGCGATCGCCGCCGCCGCCGCTGCGTTCGGACTGGCCTGGCTGGTGTGGGGGATGCCTTTTACGCTGACGCTGGCGGCCGCCACGCACGGAATGGCGTACGGCCTCTGGCCGATCAGCTGGATCGTTATCTGCTCGGTCTTCTTCTACAACCTGACCGTCGAGAGCGGCGACTTCGACGTGATTCGCCGCTCGCTCTCGCGCCTGACCAGTGATCGACGGATCCAGTTGCTGCTGGTGGCGTTCTGCTTCGGCGCGCTGATCGAGGGCATCGCCGGCTTCGGCGCGCCGGTGGCGATCACCGCCTCGATGCTCGCCGGCCTCGGATTCGAGCCGATCATGGCGGCGGCGTTGTCGCTCATCGCCAATACGGCGCCGGTGGCGTTTGGTTCGCTCGGCATCCCGGTCACGACGCTCGGCGGACTGCTGGCGCCGATGCTGGGGCACGACGTGCAGAGCACGACCCACGCGTTGTCGCAGATGGCCGGTCGTCAGCTGCCGTTCTTCTCGCTGTTCATCCCAGCCTACCTGGTGGTGATCTACGCCGGCTGGCGGCGCATGCTCGAGGTGTGGCCGGCGGTCATCGTCGCCGGCGCGACCTTTGCGATCGGACAGTTCACCGTCTCGAATTTTGTCGGTCCTGAGCTGACCGACGTGCTCGCGGCGCTGTTCTCGCTCACCTCGGTGGCGCTCCTGCTGCAGGTGTGGACGCCGGCGCAGGAGTTCAAGGAGAGCGCGCAGCACGTCACCGTGTTCGCGGCGGCGCCGCGCGACACCCCCGGCCGCGTGTTTCGTGCCTATGCGACCTACCTGATTCTGATCGCGACCGTCCTGGTCGGGCAGATCGGCAACCTCGCGGGTTTATCGAAGCTGAAGCCGCCGGCGAACGTGACCGCGCTGTTCAAGTGCGGCCAGATCGGAAACGCGCTGTGCCCGGACCCGTGGATCGGCGAGAGCGCGGCGCAGAATCCGCAGGCGCTGCGTTTCCCGGTGTGGGAATTCAGCTGGCCGGGTGCTTACACGATGCAGAACGGCAAGCCGTCGCCGATTGTCCGGCGCGAAGTGCCGGTCGTCCCGGCGTCCACGCCATACGCGTTGACCTACCGCCTGGACTTTCTCGCTGCGGCCGGCACGCTGGTCGTGATCGCGGCGCTGATCGCTTTCATCCCGATGCTGATCGTCGGGGTGCCGCCGAAGGCGTTTTTCGCGACGGCGATCAAGACCGGGCGTCAGCTCAAGCTGCCGGTCGTGACGATCGCGTTCATCCTGTCGATCTCGACGGTGATGAACTATTCGGGGATGACCTCGTCGATGGCGCTGGCGCTGGCGAAGACGGGCAAGTTGTTTCCATTCTTCGCCGCCTGGCTCGGCATGATCGGTGTGTTCCTGACCGGCAGCGACACCTCGTCCAACACGCTGTTCGGACCGCTGCAGGCGACGACCGCCAAGTTGTCGGGTCTGGATCCGATCCTGATGTCCGCGACCAACGGCTCGGCGGGCGTGATGGGCAAAATGATCAGCCCACAGAATCTGTCGGTCGGTGCGGCCGGCGTCGGCGCTGTCGGCCGAGAAGGCGAGATTCTCGCCCGCGTCGTCTTTCACAGCCTGCTGTTCACCTTCCTGGTCGGCGTATTGGCGATGCTGCAGGCCTACGTGCTCACGTGGATGGTGCCTGTTCTGTAGAGGGGCTCGGCTGAGGGTCAGGACTGGCGGTCAGTTGGGCCGGGCGGTCAGTTGGGCCGGCGCGCGGCCCGCACATGCGAGGAGCGGTCAGCGACGGACGACGCGCCGCTTCACGGGCCGCGCTTCCGCTTCGCGCGCGATCATCACTTCGGTCGACTTGATGATCGCCAGTGCGTCATCGCCCCGGCGAAGCTTGAGCTCAGTCAGCGCGTCGCTGGTGATGACCGCGGTCAGCGTCTGATCGCCGATCCGCAGGCGGACCTGGCCCATCAGCCCGTCGATCCGCACCTCCTCGACGAAGCCGCGCAGGCGATTGCGCCCGCTGAGCGAGACGATGATGCCGGTTGGACCGGCCTCTCGCCTGGGTTGTTTCGGTCCGGCGGGTGAGTGCCGCGCAATCATCCGGTCCACTTCGGCTTCCGAGAGGCGGTGATGACCACCGGCGGTCTGGGTGGTGCGAATCTTTCCCTGATGAATCCACTGCTTCAGGGTTGAGTACCCGATACCCATCCGTTCCGCAGCGACCCTGACGGTTAGAAGCGACATCGTCGGCTCGGCCTCCGTAAACCGACTCGAATCATACCGTGGATCAGCGCATCGGTGCGGCGGCGAGGCCCAATGACTGCAGCAGGCGGACGGTCTCGGGACGCTTCAGATAGTCGATGAACTGGCGCGCGAGCGGCAGCTGACGAGAGGCGGCGATCGCGATCGCCGCCTGTTCGATCGGCGGGTGAGCGCTCTCTGGAATCTCGACGTAGGTGCCATCCTTCTGCAGCGCGGGCGAGAGCGCCAGCGACAGCGCGATGATGCCGACGTCGGCGCTCCCGAACTGGGCGAATTGCGCCGTCTGCGCGATGTTCTCGCCGATCACCAGCTTCTCGATGACGCGGTTGTAGATCTCTTCGTGATGGAGTGCGGCCATTGCGGCCCGGCCGTACGGCGCGTGCTCCGGGTTGGCGATCGCGATTCGCTTGACCCGGCCCTCGGTGAGGACGACGAGGCCGCGGCGCAAGTCGATGCCCGAGTCGTTGCGGGTCCACAGCACCAGCCGGCCGGTGGCGTAGGCGTAGAGCGTGCCGCGTTCGCCTTTGCCCGAGCGTTCGAGTTGCCGAGGGTAGTCGATGTCGGCGGAGAGAAACACGTCGAACGGCGCGCCGTTTTCGATCTGGGTGAAGAAGTTGCCGGACGATCCGAAGGTCAGGCCGACGTGACGGCCGGTGTCTGTCTCGAACTGCGCGGCGACGGCGGGCAGGGCGGACTGCAGGTCCGACGCGGCCGCGACCGTGAGGTCCTGCGCGAACGCGATGCCGCCGAACGCAAGCGCCACGACCATCAACAGGAAGGCAACGCGAACTCTTTGGAGCACGGTCCATTGTAGCCGGTTCAGAGCGGAGAGAGGCGGCTGGAAGGCCGGTTCAAGCTGCCTCTGGTGTAGAATTTCCGGGTTATGAGGTCGCACATCGATTCCCGAGGCATCGCGTCACTCGTCACCGCCGCGCTGGCTCTCGCGGTCACCTCGGCGACGGTTGCCGTCGCGTACGCCCAGGCCGCCGCTGCTTCGGAGGTAACGCTGCAGATCGGTGGCGACGTCCCGAAGCCATTCGCGATCACGCCCGCCGAGCTGAAGACCATGCCGCGCACGGCCGTGACCGTCAGCGAGGAAGCCAAAGAGGTCCATTACGAGGGTGTCCTCGTCGGCGAACTGCTGAAGCGCGCCGGCGCGCCGCTCGGCCGTGAGCTGTCGGGCAAGGCGCTGACGACTTATGTCCAGGCGACGGCAAAGGACGGCTACCAGGTGGTCTTCTCGCTGGCCGAGCTCGACCCCGCGTTCACGCCCAACGAGATCATCGTCGCCGACACCATTGACGGTAAGCCGTTGTTCGATTACCAGGGTCCGCTCCGCATCGTCGCGCCACACGACAAGCGCGGCGCCCGATCGATTCGGATGGTGCAGCGCATCGAGGTCATGCGCGCGGTGAAGTGATCGTGAACGGCAGGATCTTCGCGGCGCTCGCCGCGGTCTGGTCGGCGGCCACTCTGGTGTTGGCCGCGGGCACGGCGGCACCGTCGGCCGTCTACGTGTGGAACATTCCCAAGTCTTTTCCCACGCCGCGCGTTCCGGCCGGCAATCCGATGTCCGAGGCGAAAGCGGAGCTCGGACGATATCTGTTTTACGATGCGCGCCTCTCCGCGAACGGAACCCAGGCCTGTGCCAGCTGTCACGAGCAGGCGCGCGCGTTCACCGACGGCAAGCCTCGGGCGGTCGGGTCCACCGGCGAGGTGCATCCCCGCGGCGCCATGAGCCTGGTGAACGTCGCATACGCCGCGGCGTTGACGTGGGGCAACCCCTCGATGACGACGCTCGAAGCTCAGGCGCTGGTGCCGATGTTCGGCGATCATCCGATCGAGCTCGGACTGCAACGGCCCGGAACCGCACTGCTGGCCCGGCTGCGTCAGGAGCCGCGCTACACGCCACTGTTCGAGGAGGCTTTTGGCCGGGGTGACGATCTCTTCACGATCGATCACGTGACCCAGGCGCTGGCGTCCTTCGAGCGCACGATCATTTCAGCGCGGTCGCCGTACGACCGTTATCACGATGACCGCGACGACAACGCCATTCCGGCGGCGGCGCGCCGCGGCGAGACGTTGTTCTTCAGTCAGCCGCAGTCGTGTTTCCGCTGCCACGGCGGCTTCAACATGTCGGGTGCGGTGGACTTCGACGGTCATCGCGACGGCGGCGTCGAATTTCACAACACCGGGCTCTACAACATCGCCGGCGCGTTGTCGTATCCGTCGCCGAACACCGGGATCTACGAGGTGACCGGGAAGCCCGAGGACGTCGGGAAGTTCAAGGCGCCCACGCTCCGTAACATCGCCGTGACCGCGCCCTACATGCACGACGGCAGCATTGCCACGCTCGAAGACGTGCTGGCGCACTATGAAGCCGGCGGCCGCACCATCAGCGACGGTCCGAACCGCGGCATCGGCCACGACAATCCGAATCGGAGCCCGACAGTCCGCGGCTTCATGCTCACGCCGGAGCAACGTGCCGACCTGATTGCGTTCCTCACCGCGCTGACCGATCACGCGCTGCTGGAGGACCCGCGTTTCGCCGACCCATGGCGTACGAGCAAGTCGCTTCAGCACGATTAAGATCGTTTTGAATATTCGTTACATCCGATATAAAGTGATGCGCTTTGCTTCTCCCTGGAGGCTGAATGCGCGTGGCTCGGGTGTGCTCGATCCGTATTCTGTGTCTGGCGATCTCGTGGCTCGTCCTGATCGCGCCGTCGGTATCGGCGCAGATCGGCTCGGGTGAAATCACTGGCGTCGTCGACGACCAGACCGGCGCCGCGGTCCCCGGCGTGTCGGTCACGATGACCCAGGTCGATACCGGCCGCCAGCGGCTGCTGATCACGAGCAGCGACGGCGTCTACGCGGCTACCAGCCTGGTGCCCGGCGCGTACCGGATCGAGGTCGCGCTATCAGGGTTCAAGCCGATTCGGCGCGACGGTATTCAGGTGCTGACCGGCGCCAAGCTGCGAGTCGACTTCGAGCTGGCGGTCGGCGACCTGTCCGAGCAGATCAACGTGACCGCCGACGCGCCGATCATGCGCGCCGAGACCGCGAGCCTCGGCTATGTCGTGCGCAACGATCAGGTCACCCGGATCCCGCTGAACGGCCGCGCCTACATCGGGCTGGCGTCACTGGCGCCAGGCGTCGCGCTCCCCGCCAACTCGCAACTCCCGCGGATCAACGGCGGCCGCCCCCGCACCAACGAGTATCTCTACGACGGCATCTCGGTGCTGCAGCCCGAGCCTGGCCAGGTCGCATACTTTCCGGTCATCGATGCGATCCAGGAATTCAAGATCGAGAGCAACAGTCCGCCGGCCGAGTTCGGCCGCTTCAACGGCGGCGTCATCAACCTGACGACGAAGTCGGGCGCCAACGTGTTTCACGGCGACGGATTCGAGTTCTACCGCAACGAGGCGCTGAACGCGCGCAACTACTTTCAGTCGACCGTGCCGGTGAAGCCGGACTACAACCGCAATCAGTTTGGCGGGACTGCTCGGTGGTCCGATCGTCAAGGACCACACCTTCTTCTTCGTCGACTACCAGGGACAGCGGCAGTCAATCGCCCGCACGGCGACGTCCACGGTGCCGACGGTGCTGCAGCGGCAGGGCATTTTTACCGAGTCGATTGCCGGCCGCGTCCCGGTCATCTACGACCCGGCGACGACCGTCGGCTCGGTTCGGACGGCGTTTCCGGGCAACGCGATTCCGGCCAACCGGATCGATCTCGGTCGCGCTCTCTCTGCTGTCGCGCTATCCGATGCCCACGGCTTCGGGAACCTCCAACAACTACAGCCGGATCGACAACGAAATCGATAACCAGGATCAGTGGGACGTGCGCGTCGATCACCGATTCTCCACGAATAAGCGACTCGGTCTTTGCACGCCTCACCTACTTCCGCGACGGCTTCCTGCCGGTCACGCCTCTGCCGGACGGCAGCGGCGTCACCTCCGGGACGCTCGGCCCGCAGGACACCTCGGCCTGGGCCTTCGCGTCGAACTATCAGCACACGTTCGCCGATCACCTGTTCAACGAACTGCGCATCGGCAACACCACCCGCACGGTCGGCCGCACCGCGGCGCAGTTGACCAGCTCGGCCGGTTCGGCGCTGAGCATTCCCGGCATTCCGTCGAACGCCCAGTTCCCGAATACGCTGCCGACGTTCCTGATCAGCGGCTATCAGCAGCTCGGGTCGCCGCCGAACACCGCGTCGAACTTCCACACCGGCGTGTCCGAAATCGCCGACTCGTTGACCTGGCTGAAGGGCGCGCACACGGTGAAGATGGGGCTCGACTGGCGCTGGGAGAGACTGAACGTCATTCAGCCGCCGTCGCCGACCGGCTCGTTCACGTTCAACGCCATCGGCAGCGATCAGCCAGGCGTCACCAACACGGGCACGCCGTTCGCGAGCTTTCTGCTCGGGCAGGTCCAGCTGTTCTCGATCGATCTGCAGCAGCAGGAGATCGAGGAACGCGCGAGGTTTCAGGAGTACTTCATCCAGGACGACTGGAAGGCGACCGATCGCCTGACGGTCAATGCCGGCCTGCGCTACACGCTCAATTTCCCGTCGACGGAAATCAACGGCCAGACCGGCGGTGTTCAACCTGCAGACGCAGCAGCTCGACTATCCCGGTGACGATCCGGTCCGGCCGCTGAAGAAGGACAACTTCGGTCCGCGCCTGGGTCTGGTGTATCGCCTCACCGACAAGACCATCGTCAGCTCCGGATTCGGCATCGTCTGGATCGAGATGGCGGGCATCACCACGCCGTTCACGACACCGACGTTTCCGTTCCTGCAGACGGTGTCGCAGCGAGCGCTCGATACGACCAATCCGGCGTTCGTGCTCGCGAACGGTCCGACGGTGGCGCCGATTCCGCTGACGCCGAGCGCCGGCCTCGGGCAGGGCGTGTTCGCGGTGGACGGGACGCTCGGATCAGGCTACGTCGCAACAGTGGAATGCGGCGGTCCAGCGCGAGCTGACCACGAACACCACGTTCGAAGTCGCCTATGTCGGATCGAATATCATTCACGTCGGCATCCCCGACAGCAACATCAATCAGCTGACGGCGGCGCAGCTGGCGCACCGGGCAGCCGCTACTCGCCAAGGTCCCCAATCCGTACTACGGCATCATCCCGCCGCTCGTCCTCGCTGGGCGATCCGACGACCACCGTGGCGCAGTTGCTGAGGCCGTATCCGGCTTACCAGACGGTCAGCCTCTATCGCAACAACGTCGGCACCACGCGCTACAACGGTCTCGAGATGAGCGTGCAGCAACGCCTGTCGCACGGCCTGTCGTACTCGGTGATGTACACGCGCTCCAAGCTGGTGGACGATGCCTCGTCGGTGTTCGACGCGTCGATTCTGACCGGGCCGATCGCCAACTATCCGGTCGCCGACAGTTTCAACCGCGCGCTCGAGCGCGATGACTCGACCGGGCGACATTCCGAACGTGTTCGTGTCCTCGGTGCTTTGGGACATCCCCTACGGCGCCAGCCGCGCGCATCAAGTGCACGGCGTGCTGGGCGCGATCGTCAACGACTGGAGCGATCACCTCGCTGATCACGATGGAGTCGGGGATTCCAATCGCGGTGACGCAGACGACCAATTTCAACGCCTTTGCCGGTTTCGGCGTGCAGCGTCCGAACCAGGTTGCCGACCCGACGCTCCCGGCGGACCAGCGGACTCCGGGCCACTGGTTCAATACCGCGGCGTTCACGATCACGCCGCAGTTCACGATCGGCACGGCGACCCGCAACCCGGTCCGCGGACCTTCGTATCGCGATGTCGACATGGCCCTGATTCGACGCCTGCCCATGAGTCGCGGCACCTCGATCGAGATCCGGTTCGAAGTGTTCAACGTGTTCAACACGGTGAACCTCGGCTCGCCCAGCGCGGTGCAAGGCGCCGCGAACTTCGGGACGATCACCACGGCGCTCGACCCGCGCGTCGCGCAACTCGGCCTCAAGTTCCTCTTCTAGGCGCAGTAGCATAGGGCAGTGGACTGGTCGGCCATCGCCCTCAGCGTCCGCCTCGCGACCGCGACGACGCTGATTCTTCTTGTGGTCGGCCTGCCGCTCGCCGCGTGGCTGGCGTTCTCGCAGCGTCGCGGCCGGTGGGCGGTTGACGCGCTCGTGGCGTTGCCGCTGGTGCTGCCGCCGACGGTCCTCGGCTTCTACGTCCTCGTCGCGCTCGGACCGCGCAGTCCCCTCGGCCATGCCTATCAGGCGATCGCCGGACAACCGATCGTGTTCTCATTCGAGGGACTCCTGGTCGCGTCGGTGCTCTACAGCCTGCCGTTCGCCGTCCAGCCGTTCGCCGCCGCATTCGCAGCCGTCGATCGCAGCCTGATCGAGACGGCGTGGTGTCTCGGCGCATCGCGCCTTCGAACCTTCGGACGGATCGTGATGCCACTCGCGCGTCCGGGCATCGTCGCCGGCATGGTCCTGAGCTTTGCGCACACGCTCGGCGAGTTTGGCGTCGTCCTGATGGTCGGCGGCAATCTGCCCGGGCGGACCCGGACCGTGTCGGTGTCGATCTACGACGATGTGCAGGCGTTCGAGTACGCGAGGGCAGGGCGGACGGCAGCGCTGCTGCTGCTGTTTTCGTTCGTGGTGCTGGCGGTGACCTATCGGCTGCAGCGCAAATCCGGACGGGCATGGCCGCGCGTCTAGTCGCCTCGTTCCTTCGCCGGGTTGCGGCGGACGTCAGCGTCCGCGCGGACCTCGAACTCCATTCCGGCGAGAGCGACGTGATGGTGTTGTTCGGGCCTTCGGGCGCCGGCAAGACCACGATCCTGCGCTGCCTGGCCGGACTCGATCGGCCGCAGGAGGGCAGCATCCGGTTCGGCGATGACCTCTGGTTCGACGCGTCGAGCGGCGTCAACGTCTCGCCTCAGCGTCGCCGGATCGCGTACGTGTCGCAGGACTACGGCCTCTTCCCGCACCTCACGGTCGAACAGAACATCCGGTTCGGGATGGCCCCGGCGCCGTCGGACGCTCGCGATCGTGTCGAAACGCTGCTGCGGACCGTGCACCTGAAGAATGTCGCGCGCCGATCGCCGTCGACTTTGTCGGGAGGCGAGCGGCAACGGGTGGCGCTGGCGCGCGCGCTGGCCAGGGACCCGCGCCTCATCCTGCTCGATGAACCGCTGGCCGCGCTCGACCTGCCGCTTCGCGATCCGATGCGGCGTGAACTGCGGCAGTTTCTACGTTCGATCGGCGTGCCCAGCCTGGTCGTCACCCACGATCGGATCGATGCGCTGACGCTCGGTGACCGGATGGCGGTGCTGTCCGGTGGCTACATCCGGCAGGTCGGCGTCGTGCACGACGTATTCAGCCATCCGATTGACGTCGAGGTCGCGGCGTCGGTGGGTGTCGAGACCGTGGTGCCTGGCGAGGTCCGTGACATTCGCGAGGGGCTGGTCACGGTGCGAATCGGTGCGGTGGATCTGCGCGTCGCGCCGGCGATCGTCGGCGTGCGCACGGTCTTCGTCTCGATTCGTGCCGAGGACGTGACGCTCGAGGTGTCGCGAGCCGCTGACATCAGCGCGCGAAATCGTCTCGAAGGCCGGGTTACGGCGATTCAACCTGAGGGCGCCATCGTCCGCGTCACCGTCGATTGCGGGTTCCTGCTGACCGCCGTCATTACTCGCCCGGCGCTCGAGGAACTGGAACTGGTCGAAGGCGCGGCGGTGGTCGCGGTCGTCAAAGCGACCGCCATTCACCTGATCCCGCGAGAAGCCGCGTAGCCAATGCGTCGGTGCGCGTACTCATCGCCGCTGCAGGGGGATGCCGGGCTTGATTGTGCGGAAGCCGAGGTGGTTCGTGCCGGTGTCGGGCTCGCCTTTGCCGCGGGTGCCGACCATGTAGCGCGAGCAGGTACTCGTCCGTGCACAAGAACGATCCGCCGCGGTGGACGCGCTTCTGCGCCTTCGGCTCGGACGGATCGAACGAAGTGGCGGGCCCTGCGGGATTGCGCGCGACGCCGCCCGCGGCCACCAGCTGTTGGTAGTAGTCAGGCCGATACCAGTCGCTGGTCCATTCCCAGACGTTGCCGGCCATGTCGTAGAGACCGTAGCCGTTCGGTGGAAACTGGCCGACGGCCGTCAGGCCGACGACGCCGTCCTCGCCGCGATCGCTGACCGGAAACCTTCCCTGAAACGTGTTCGCCATCCATTTGCCGTTGGGACGGAAGGTGTCACCCCACACAAACGGCTTCCCGCTGAAGCCCCCGCGCGCCGCGAACTCCCACTCCGCTTCGGTCGGCAGGCGCGTGCCCTTCCACTTCGCGTAGGCCACCGCATCGTCGTACGCAACGGTGACGACCGGATCAGTGCCCTTGCCGTCGATCGAGCTCGCGGGGCCGCGTGGATGGCGCCAGTTCGCGCCTTTCACGTACGACCACCAGCGAAAGTAGTTGTCGAGCGGGACGGGCTGAGACGGGGGAGTGAATACCACCGCACCGGCCACGAGGTTCTCCGGCGGTGCGCCAGGGAAGTCGGCGGCGGTGGGCGTGCGCTCCGCGATCGTGACGTAGTGCGTGGCACGGACGAACTCTTCGAATTGAGCGTTGGTGACGACGGTGGCGTCCATCCAGAAGCCATCGACGTAGACACGGTGAATCGGCCGCGAATCAGTCGTCGCCTTCATTCCGACATCGTCCATGTCGGGCGGATCGGCGGCGCCCATCGAAAACTCGCCGCCCGGAATCCAGACCATGCCCTTCGGCGCGTCACCAGGCGGCGGTGCCACATTCGGCACGGTTGGACCGAACTCGGCTGACGTCATGCCAGACATCGCGGCGTGGTCGCCACCGGCAGCGGCCGACGCGTTCGACCCAGCTGCCGCGAGAGGAACCGGGCTGGTAGCGGCCGCGGGCGGCGCAGGCACGTCCCGGCGCAAGGCGACAGCCGCTGTCACCGCGATGGCGGCAGCCACTGCGATGCTGGCGACGATGTACAAGTTTCGATTCGATGCCGGCGGTTCCGGCGTCTCACGCCGTGACTGGTTACGCCGGCGTTTGGAACTGGACACTAGAGGAATCCTAACGCCTGCTGGCCTCGCAGCTATGCGGTTTCGGCACACCGGTCGGGACGTTGGTCAGGGTGGAGACAATTCCGTCCGACGCTTTACCGGACCCGCGCGGCGGATCAGTCTCGGTCCCTACGGCGTCGCCGAGGGCGGCACGCGCTTTTTCGTGGCCTGCTCGAACGCGTACGCGATCTCGATCAGCTTCGGCTCGCTGCACGAGGTACCGGTAAACCCGACGCCGAACGGAGCGGGCTTCGCGTTGAAGCCGGCCGGAAACGGCGGGTTCGGCGCATTGGGCACCATGCCGAACGGCACCACGATGATCGGGTAGCCGGCGCGGGCGGCGAGGCCGGCGCCCGCGCTGCCGGGCGTGAGGATGGCGTCGAGGTGCTGCGGCGCGAGCGCGCCGTCGATCCCCTCCGCCCGACTGAGCTGCAGGTCCTTCTTGTGGTCGGCATCGTTGCGTGCCTGATCGCGCACGAGATCCATGTCGTCCGAGATGTCGAGGCGTGACTGCCCGAACTTGATCGCGCCAGCTTTTGCGTGCGCCAGATTCCATTCACGCAGCGCCGTCAGCGATGGTACCGGCGCGGTGGCGCCGAGACTCTTCAGCCACGCGTTGAAGTCGCGCTTCATGCCGTACTTGAAGTTCACCGAACAGTGCTGATCATGGCCGCGGCCCTGGTCGCCGCCCGAGCAATAGTCGAACATCAGAAAGTTGTGCGCTTCGTCCCTGGCGACAAAACTCGGCACATCCGCCGGATCGACGACGATGGCTCCTCTGGATTTGAGTACGGCGATCGCGTCGGCCATCGCCTTCGCCTGGTCGGGGTTCAGGCCGCCGCGTCCGGCGCCGCTCGACGGGTGCGAATCCTCGTCGCCTGGCAGCGTTGCGCGATCGTAATAGAACACCCGCGGGATGCCGATGCGCGCGCCCTTCAAGCCGTCAGCGTTCAGGAACTTCGTGTAGTCGCGTCCCGGCGGCGGCGTGCACGTCCGCGTCGCGGTGTCGTTGGGATCGGGAGCGGCGCCTTCGAGCGCGCCGAGCATGATCGCCGCGTCGGTGACCGTGCGCGTCATCGGTCCCGCGGTGTCGTGATCGGCGGTGATCGGAATCACGCCGTAGCGGCTGATGCGGCCGATCGTCGGCCTGATGCCGACCAGCATGTTGGCGTTCGACGGGCTGATCACCGAGCCGCCAGTATCGCTGCCGACGTTGGCGGCCCAGAAGCTGGCAGCGGTGCCGATCCCCGAACTCGAACCGCCGGTCTGGAGCGCCGGACGACCGTCGAAGAACTGCGGACGCGGATCGGGACGCGGATCGTACGGGTTGTAGCCGAACCCGCCGACTGCGTTGTAGTTGCCGGGCATCGGGTCCGGCGCGCCGGCGACCCAGTTGGCCAGTTCGGTCAGGCCGGTCTTGGCGATGATGATCGCCCCGGCGTCGAGGAGGTTTTTCGTCAGCGTCGCCTGATAAGGCGGGATCAAGCCTGCGAACGCTAGCGCACCGCCGGTGGTCGGCATGTCGGTGGTGTGGATGTTGTCCTTCAGCGCGACGGGAATGCCGTGCAACGGTCCGCGGAGGCGACCCGCCGCGCGTTCTCGATCGAGGATATCGGCTTGCTCGAGGGCGTGCGGGTTGATCGCGATCGCGGCGTGCACGACGTGTTCGTACAACGCGAGACGAATCAGGTATTGGGCGACGATGTCGTGGGAGGTGGTGCGCTTCGCGGCGAGCGCAGCCCTCAATTCGGCCAGGCTGACCTCGGTCACCGTGAACGATAGGGAGGCTGAGCCTCCACCGGACGGTGTCCGACCCTGACCATTGACCAGGACCGCGGCGACGAGGATGACGGCGCAGCCAAAGAGGACGATTTTCATAGATCGCGATCCTAGCCGTGGCGCGGCGGAGCGCAAGTGGAATGAAGGTTGGAATCGCCGCTCCAATCCCGCTGGTTGCGGCTAGAATAGGCCGATCGTGAGCCGGGGACGGTCCTGGCTCGCCAAGGAGACGACAGATGATGTTGCGTCGTGCGCTCGGCCTGCTCTCGTTATCCGCCATCGTCTGCGCTGTGTCGGCAGCGCCCGCCCGTGCGCAGGACACCTCGAAGGATGCCGCCGCCGCCATCAAGGCCGGCTTCGTCGCCGATCTCGACGAACTGCAGGGAAAGTTCGTCGGCCTCGCTGAAGCATTCCCTCAGGACAAGTACACCTGGCGCCCCATGGAAGGCGTACGATCGGTGTCCGAGGTGCTGATGCTGGCGGCGTTCGAAGGTTACGCGTTCATCCCGAGTTCCTTCGGCGGCAAGCCCATGGATCTTGGCAGCCGTGAGGAGATGGCCAAGATTCGGGCGACCACCGACAAGGCTGAAGTCGTGGCCCATCTGAAGAAGGCGTTCGGCTATGCCAAGTCGCAGGTTCAGGCGCTCGATGCCGCAACGCTCACCGGCAAGCGCAAAGTCATGGGCATGGACATGACGGTCAGCGAGACACAGATTCACATCAGCGGCGACCTGCACGAGCATCTCGGCCAGCTGATCGCGTATGCGCGAATGAACCATGTCGTTCCGCCGTGGAGCAAGTAGCATCGCGGTGAGAGTGCCTGTGAAGAGCGGACTGCTGATCCTGGCGCTCTGCCTCGCGGCGCCCGCGCCGGCGCCCGGGCAGACGCACGTCTACACGAACGCGGATCTCGGACGGCCGCTCCCGCCCATTGAAGCCGTGTCCCCCGAAATCCTGGAGGCGATGGCGGCGCGGCAGTTCAGCGCGCCGCCGCAGTATCCGGATGGTCCGATCGTCTTCATCATCGGGGACGGCCGCGCGACGGCCGGCCCGTGGGAATGGCCTCCCGAGGCGTTTGCGCCGATTCAGCCACTGTCGTTCTCGCCGCAATTCGGCGGCGACTCGTACTACGGCGGTGGCGGCTGGGGATTCCCATCTCGATATCGAGCGCTCTCGGTTCGATCGCGGACGATCGCGCCAGCGGTGCCGTCGGCGCGGCCGGCCGGCTCGACGCGAAGCGTCAACGTCAGCGTCGGCGCCGGCGTGCGCCGTCGATAACCGAGCGGCGCAGCGGTCGCCAACCGCTTCCGGATTCCGCGAACTGGCGGTATTCTGAGCGGTATATTTTCCTTATCTTTCACAGGAGAGACGATGCCGAGAGCCCGTACTGAAATTCCACCCGTGACGCGCCGTCGGTTCCTCGAACAGCTGGGGGTGGTCGGCGGGTCCTCGCTGGTCATGACGGCGATGACCTCCTGGGATCTGATGGCGGGACAGGCCGGCCAGCGTCCTGCGCTCAGCGGAAAATCGAAGTCGAAGATCGTGGTGCTCGGCGCCGGCGTCTCCGGAATGGTCGTCGCCTACGAACTCGGCAAACTGGGCTACGACTATCAGGTGCTCGAGGCGCGGGATCGCGTCGGCGGTCTGTGCTGGAGCGTCCGCAAGGGCGCGGAACACACCGAGATCGGCGGCGAGCGTCAGGTCTGCGCGTTCGACGAGGGCCAGTATGTCAACGTCGGTCCGTGGCGCATCCCCTACACGCACACCGGGGTCTTGAACTACTGCAAGGAACTCGGCGTGCCGCTGCAGCTGTTCGTCAACGAGGCGGACGCCAGCTACTTCTACTACGAGGGACCCACCGCCGGTCCGCTTCGCAGGCAAGCGCGTGCGGCTGCGCGAAGTGAAAGCCGACATGATCGGCCACACCAACGAGCTGCTGGCCAAGGCGATCGATCAGAACGAGTTGAATCTGCCGATGACCGCGGAGGACAAGCAGCGCTTCGTGGCCTACCTCGTCTCGGAGGGTTATCTCGACGCGAAGAGCCACACCTACAAGGCGTTCACGAACCGCGGTCCCGGCGATCCGTACGATCTGGCGTCGCTGCTGAAGGCCGGGTATCCGAGCCGGATGCGCTCGGTGCCGGCGATGGATGGCACCGCGGCGATGCCGATCTTCCAGCCGGTCGGCGGCATGGACCAGTTCCCCAAAGGTTTCCAGAAGAAGATCGGCGACGGGAAAATCACGTTCAACGCCGAAGTCCAGTCGGTTCACCAGGACGCGCAGGGCGTGAAGATCGTCTACCTCGACACCAAGTCCGGGAAGAAGACCGAGGTCAGCGCCGACTTCGTGGTCGTGTGCATGCCGCTCACCGTCCTTTCGAACGTGGACATCAACCTGTCGCCGGAAATGATGGAGGCGGTCAAGGCCACGACCTACAGCAACAGCGCGAAGATGGGCCTGGCGATGAAGCGCCGGTTCTGGGAAGAGGACGACAAGATCTTCGGCGGCCATCTCTACTCGAACCTGCCGATCGGCGAGTTCTCGTATCCATCGAACGACTACTTCACGCAGAAGGGCGTGCTGCTGGGGCTCTATATCAACAACGCGGTCGGCGATCTGATCGACAAACCGGTGAAGGATCGCGTCGAACACGTCCTGATGAACGCGAGCAAGGTCCATCCTCAGATTCGCGACGAGTTCGAGAGCGCCTACGCGGTGTGGTGGAAGAAAGTGAAGTACAACCTGGGCGGCTACGCCTCCGGCAGCGCCCAGGCGCGCCGCGCGCAGTTGTCGAAGCTGGACAACCGCGTCCTGATCGGCTCCGCCGTCACCACCCCGTACTCGCAGCCGGACTGGCAGGAAGGCGCGGTGTCCGCGGGCTGGCAGGCGCTCAAGACCATTCACGAGCGGGCGATGCAGGCGTGAGGCCGACGCTCAGCCCGGAGGTGGATTCGTCGAATGCCGGCGATCGCGCCGGCGGGTTGTCGCGTCGTGGACTGCTGCAGTTGCTGGGCGTCGCACTGGTCGGCGCTCCGATTCCGACGCTCGCGCAGGGACGCTGCATGCGCACCTTCGGCATCCCGGCGTGCAACACGTCGCCGATTCCCGAGGTGTTCGACGCCACCGGCTGGAAGACTGTCGCGCTGGACCACGTGACGTTCCATGTGGCCGACGCGCGGGCGGAAGCGGCCTTCTATGCGGCGCTCATGGGGTGGACGCCGCGCCTCAGCGACAGCACGCAGGCCGTCCTCGATATCGGCGCGTGGGGGACCGTCATCTTCAAGCAGGTCCCCGCCGCGAGTTTCGAGGCGCCTTCGGGACGCGGCGGCGGGCGCGGCGCGTCCGGTGCGCGCCAGGGTCGAATCGTGCGGCTACGTGATCGCACCGTGGAACGCCGCGCGGGTCGAAGCCGAACTCCGCAAGCGCGGCCTGACGCCCGTCGCCGATCACCACGGGGCGTTCGAAAGCTTTCACGTCAAGGATCCCGACGGCTTCGACCTCCAACTGTGCAACAGCGAGGGGTTCGCCAAGGGCCGCGGCTCGGCCAGCGCGACAGTCGATCTCGCCGCGCCCGCGCCGTTCGCGTCAACCGGATGGAAGACGGTGTGGCTGGATCATTTCTCGTTCAACGTCAGCAACTACAAGGAGAGCGTCTCGTTCTATCGCAATCTCCTCGGCTGGCAGGGCACCTATGACGAGGGCAGCCAGAACGAACTGATGATCGGCGAAATCGGCGACATCATCGTCCGCGGGCCGAATCCGCTGGACCCGGCCTTCAGCCACGGCGCGGCGCGCGGCGGAGCAGGCCGGATCGATCACATTTCGTTCGGCATCCAGCCCTGGGATACCGACGGTGTCAAAGCCGAATTGGAGAAGCGGGGGCTCAAGGCGCAGGTCGACACCTCTACCGGCGACGAGATTCACGTGGCCGCGTTCAAGAGCTACCACACCGTCACCCCGAACGGCTACAACCTGCAAATCAGCTATGTCACGCACGAGAACCGGCTGGCGTTGCCGAACGCGGTCAGACCGAAGCCATCGGCCGATAGGTAAGGGCAAGGCAGCCCGGAGTACGGAATTGTCGGGTATCTGGTAGAATGTAAGCACCCCTAACAATGAGTACTGCAATGTCTCTCTTCTATCGACGCTACAGAGTGGCCGCGGCGCTGGCGCTCGTCGCCATCGCGGTGACGGCCTGGCCGATTGGCGGCAGCGCGCAGGCGCCGCAGACGACGCTTCCGCTCGATCCGATGCGCGACCGCGGCAACAGCATCACGCCGGCGTTCGAGGGCTGGTTCCCGAACCCCGACGGCAGCTTCAGCCTGATGCTCGGCTACTACAACCGGAATACCAAGGAGACCCTGGACATCCCGGTCGGGCCCAACAATCACGTCGATCCGGGCGGTCCCGACCAGGGCCAGCCGACGCATTTCGAGATCGGCCGCCAGTGGGGCGTGTTCGTCGTCAAGGTGCCGAAGGACTTCGGGACCAAGACGATTACCTGGACGATCGTCGCCAACGGCGAAACCCAAGCCATCCCGTTCACGCTGAACAAGGGCTATCCGATCAGCCCGTACAAAGAGCTGGGTATGGGCAATCAGCCCCCGGTCCTGGCGTTTTCGCAGGGCGGCGCCAAGGTCACCGGCCCGCCGACCAGCGTCGCCGTCGACCCTGACCGGAACCGTGAACCAGCCGGTCCCGATCAGCGTCTGGGTGGAAGACCCCAAGCCGACCGGCCGAGGGCGCGGCGCCGACCGGCCGCGGCTCGCTGTCGGTGGCGACGGTGTCGTTCCACAAGTTCCGCGGACCTGGAAAGGTGACCTTCGACAAGGCGCGCATTCCGGTGCAGAAACAGGGCGATATGGTCAGCGCGAACGCGACCTTCTCCGCCCCGGGCGACTACCTGCTGCGGGTCCAGGCCAACGACGAGTCGGGCGAGGGCGGCGGCGGGTTTCAGTGCTGCTGGACGAATACGTATCTGAAAGTGACCGTGAAGTAGCAGATCGGCTACAGTGCATACAGAGGGAGCACGACACATGATGGAAGTGACGCTTCGACACGCGCGGAATGTGGCAATCGGCGGGTTGGCGATGGGTGTTGCGCTGATGTTGCCCGGCTCGGCCGCCGCCGCCGACGCGGCGAAGGCTCCGACCTTCACCAAGGACATCGCTCCGATCTTCCAGGAGAAGTGCGAGGCCTGTCACCGGCCCGATTCGATGGCGCCGATGTCGCTCTTGACCTACGCCGAATCGCGGCCGTGGGCCAAGGCGATCAAGGCGCGCGTCAGCGATCGCCAGATGCCGCCGTGGCAGATCGATCGCAACGTCGGCATCCAGAAATTCAAGAACGATCGCTCGCTCACCGACGAACAGGTCGACGCTGATCGAGCGCTGGGTCGACGCCGGGGCGCCGCAGGGCGATCCGAAGGACATGCCGCCCGCCAAGCAGTGGCCGGGCGATCAGGGCTGGAACTTCGCCGCGCAGTTCGGGCAGAAAGAACCCGACCTGATCATCAAGTCGTACGACTTCACGATGCCGGCCGTGTCGCAGGACGTGTGGGACAAGCGCGTCACGCCGTCAGGCATCACCGAGCCGCGCTGGGTGCGCGCGATCGAAATCCGTCCCGAAACGCTCAAGGGCCGCAAGATCACGCACCACGCCATCGCCTACCTCGAGCAGAGCGAACCGGGCGCGCCGGGCGTTCCCGGGCTGCCGGCGCCGTTCATGGAATGGGCGGTCGGCAAGCAGGGCGAGATGATGCGCCCTGACATGGGCAAGCTGCTGCTGCCGGGTTCCAAGTTCCACTGGGACATCCACTACTCGCAGGCCGGCGAAGAGATCACCAGCAAGGTCGAGATGGGCATCTACTTCTACCCGAAGGGGCAGGAGCCGAAGTACCGCGACACGCTGTCGCTGGTGCCGGCCGCGCTCGGCACGATGGACATCCGGCCGAACACGGTCTCGCTGGCCGAGGGCTTCACCGTGCTGCGCGAAGCAGCGCGCATCGAGAGCGTCCAGGCGCACATGCACCTGCGCGGCAAGGCGATGATGGTCGAAGCCATCCTGCCGAGCGGCCAGAAGCAGGTGCTCAGCCTGGTCAGCGACTTCAACTTCAACTGGATGACCACCTACGTCTACGCCGACGATGTGGCGCCGCTGCTGCCGAAGGGGACGATCCTCAAGGTCACGGCGTGGCACGACAACACCACGGCGAAGAAGAGCAATCCCGATCCGAACCAGTGGGTCGGCTGGGGCGATCGCACCGTGGACGAAATGGCCCACGCGTGGATCAACATCGTCTACATGAAGGACGAGGACTTCAAGATCGAGCAGGACAAGCGTCGCGCGGCGACGGTCACCTCGACCGCGGCTGCTCCGCAACAGCAGCAATAGGCGCTCTTTTTCCGTCTCGCAGTTTCGAGGGCCGGCGCACCAGCGCCGGCCCTTTTTGTTTGTGGGTCAGCGCGCCTTACGGAAGCCGGCGGCAAGCGCGACGACTGAGTTGAGCACTCTCGTCGCGGTCCAGTAACACTCGCAAGAGGCCGCCGCGAGCGCCTGATGATTGAGAATCGAGACCCGGCCGCGCCGGTAGGTGATGAGGCCCTTGCGCTGCAGCGTGCCGGCGACGAGTGTGACCGTCGATCGGTTGACGCCCAGCATCATCGCCACGAATTCCTGTGTCAGCGGGTAGTCGTCGCTCTCCATCCGATCGCGCGCCATCAGCAGCCAGCGCGCCAGCCGCTGTTCGACCGAGTGCACCGCGTTGCACGCCGTCGATTGCATGATGAAGGCGATGTAGGCGTGGGAGTATCGCGTCATCAGCTCGTAGAAGACGCCGCGGCGTTCCATCTCGTCGCGGAAGGCGTCGACGCTCATTCGATAGCAGGTGTCGGTCGCGCCCTGGACCAGCGTCGCGGCCGTCGTCGGCGTCGTGGAGTCCAGCGCCGCGGCCAGGCCGGTAGCGCCTTCACGGCCAATCGTCGCCACTTCCACCATGCCGCCATCTTCGAGGATCGTCACCACCGACAGAAATCCGCCGCCGGGGAAGTAGACATGGTTCACCGGTTCTCCAGGCTTGTGGACGAAGACTCTCAGCCTGAGCGGAACGATGTCGACGGAAGAGAGGACCCGTTTCTGTTCAGCGGCGGGCAAGGCAGCCAGCAGCGTGTTCCGAACGGCCAAATGGCTTGTCTCTGTTGAGGGCAAACCCAGACCGTATCCCGTCGAGTCGGCGTCGTCTGTCGGGAAGCTTACAGACGGAGCGCGCTGGCGTCAGCTGGCGGATGCACGCGCGTGCGGTGCCACGACGGCGACGAGTAGATTGGTGGTGATGCGGTAGCACTCGCACGCAGCGGCTTCGAGCCGCGCGCGGTCGAGGATGGTGACGACTCCGCGCTGATAGCGGATGAGACCGGCAGCCTGCAGCTGGCCGGCGACGATTGAGACGGTCGGCCGGCTGGCGCCAAGCATCATCGCGGCGAATTCCTGGGTCAGCGCGAAGCGGTCGTTGTCCATCCGATCGTGCGCCATCAGCAGCCAGCGAGCCAGGCGCTGCTCGACCGAGTGCACCGCGTTACACGCGGCTCCCTGCATGACGCCGCCAAGGACGGCGTGCGAGTAGCGTGTGAGGAGCGTCTGAAACGCGCCGCCGCGATCCATTTCCTCCCGGAACACTGCCGCCGTCATGCGGTAGCACAGATCGGAGGCGCCCTGGACCATCGTCGCCGGCGCGGCGCGCAATCCATCGAGTACGGCGGCCGAGCCGGCCATACCTTCACGGCCGATCGTGGCGACCTCGACCATTCTTCCGCTCTCGAGAACGGTCACGATCGAAAGGAATCCGCCCCCCGGGAAATACACGTGCCGGATCGCTTCGCCGGGCCGGTGGAGGACGGTCTTCAACTCGAGCGGCGTCTCAGTCAGCAGAGGCAGGAGGCGGTCGAAGTCCGAGGAGGGCAGCGCGGCGAGAAGCCGGTTGCGAACGATCGGCAGCGGACGGGAGGAAGCTGTTGCGCTGGGACTCGAGGTCGGCGGGCGAGTCGCGATGAGCTGTTCGACGGCGTGCCGTGCGGCCATGTGCGCAACCTCTCCCGTCGGACGGACGGGGAACGCTGAGGCTGTCGCACACCGAGCGCTGCCCACTTTCAGGGCAAGGCAGGCGGTAGACTCACTCCACGGCTGAACATATCACGTTGACAGGTCCTTCCTGTTAGAAAGCCAACAGACCGATCCCTCCGCACCCACGTACATTCCAATCCACCGCACATTCCTGGCCGATTGCGTGTACGCGCCGCACGCGACCGACCGCGATGACGTCCCGGAATTCGGCCATGAGCCTCGCCTACGGTGACTCAGCATGCCGCTAACCCGACGGCCGACGACGTTTACGTCGATGCCGGATCCGGGGCCGGCGTGCCTGTCGTGCCCCACGTGCGGCTCGACCCTCGTCTACCACCACACGGTGATCAGCGGCGTCAAGCCGATCGAGCGCTGGGACTATTTCGACTGTGGACGCTGCGGCGGCTTCGTGTATCGACTGCGCACGCGAAAGCTTCGCGCCTGGGGCTGAGTAGCAGTGCATCGGGTCCGGTTGCGAACCGGACCGGGGTGGTCAGTGTTGCGGCGTCGTGTCCGGCCAGCCGTGGGACAGGATCGCCGGCTGGCTCCGTTGCTCCGAGCGCTGGCCGTCGAGACCCGTGTCGATCGCGACAAGCCGTTCCCGAAACGTCGCGGCGTCGGACGTCTCGGGTAAACTGCTCAGGACACGATGAGCCCGACCCTGATGAGCCGCCGGCTGATTCTGCTGATCGACGATTCCCGCAACTTCGTCGAAGGCATGGCGATGGCGCTGTCCGCGAGCAAGGAGTTGACGATCGTGACCGCGACGGATGCTCTCGACGGATACGCACTCGCCCGCGAGCGAAAACCCGATCTCGTCGTTCTCGACGTGACGATGCCGATCGTGGACGGTTGGACCGTGCTTCGCAAGATGCGATCGAATCCGGCGCTGGTGCACATACCGGTGGTGATGATGACCGGCGTCGATCGCGAGACTGCGCTGGTCGAAGCGAAGCGGCTCGACGTCCACTGCGTGCTCACGAAGCCGGTGACCGTCAGCCAGTTGACCGACGCGATCTACCAGTCGCTCGCCGATGCGCACTGAACGACGGCAACGATTTCCTTAGCTGCACTCAGCCGCAAACGTTTCACACACGATACGACGCGATAACGCGATCGTCATCGTCGATCTGCATCATCCCACTCTCAGGTTTCGTTGGCCCGAACATCAACCGTGGAGGGGGATCGCATGCATCAGAACATCTTTGTCAAAAGGAAACGCCAGCTCGCGACGTCGCTGTGCATCTCGGTGGCGTTGTCGGCCACTGGCATTGCGCAGTCTGTAGTGGACGCATCGAAGAAACAAAAAACGCCGAAGGACGCCGCCGCCAAATTCAAGACCGAAAGCCCGATTAAGCACGTCATCGTGCTGATCGGCGAGAACCGAGGCCTCGATCACACGTTCGGCGTTTACGTGCCGAAAGGAAAGAAGGAAACGATTTCGAACATCCTGTCCAACGGCATCGTGAATCAGGACGGCACGCCGGGGCCGAGCTACGGTCTCGCCCAGCAGTTCTCGGTCGCGGCTCAACCGTTGTTTTACATCGGGCCCCCGGACAGCGCGAAGACGCCGTACAACCTCTCGACCAACCTGATGCCGCAACCGAACACCAACGGTGCGCCGACGGCGGCGTCCGCAACCTCCGCGCCGTTCATCTCGATTCCACCGGATCCAGACATCGAACCGGCGAACGCGAGCCTGCTCACCACCGGCGCGACCGGCCTCGCCAAGGGTGTGCTTGACACCCGCGTACCGGGCGCCGGCTCGCTTCCGCCGGGACCGTTCGTGCTGCAAGGTCCGCTGCTCAGCGACGATGACTACACCGGCGACATGACGCATCGTTTCTACCAGGCGTGGCAGCAGCAGGACTGCAGCATCGCCAACGCGACGAAAGCGAACCCGACCGGCTGCCTCAACGATTTGTTTCCCTTCGTGATGGCGACCTACTCCGCGACCAGCCGCAGTGCCGGCAACGAGATGGGCTTCTACAATGCCGAGCAGGAGCAGGCGGCGTTCTTGAAGCGGCTGGCCGATCGCTTCACGTTGAGCGACAACTTCCACCAGTCCTTCCTCGGTGGCACCGGCGCCAACCACTTCATGTTCGGCACCGGCGACGCCGGCTTCTGGAGTGACGGCAACGGGAATCCGGTCACGCCGCCGTCGAACATCGCCAACCCGAATCCGAAGGCGGGCACGATCAACCAGTACACGGCCGACAACAACTTCAGTGATTGCTCGGACGTCACCAATCCGGGCGTCCAGCCGATCGTCGACTACATCGAGAGCCTGCCGTACACGGCCGAGCCGAACTGCGCGCAGAACCATTACTACATGCTGAACAACACCAATCCGGGCTACCTGCCGGATGGCACGCCGGCGCCGGCGGTTCAGGGCGCGCTTCCGCCATCGACCGTGCCGACGATCGGCGACCTGCTGAACACCAAGAACATCACCTGGGCGTATTACGGTGGCGCCTACAACGACGCCGCGATTCTGGCGGCGGAAGCGGTCGTGGCGAACCCGGCGAATCCCAGTCTGTCGGCGGCAGCCGCGGCCGATCCCATCCACGCGCTCGGCGTTGCCTACTGCCAGATCTGCAACCCATTTCAGTACGCCAGGTCGATCATGGGCGATGCGGGCCAGCGCGCGGAACACATCAAGGACACAACCGATCTCATCAGCGCGATCGAAACCAACACCCTGCCGGCGGTTTCGATCGGGAAGCCGGACGGCCTCCTCGATGGTCACCCGCAGAGCTCGAAGCTGGACCTGTTCGAAGCGTACGTCCAGACCGTGCTCGACGCCCTGCAGGCGAATCCAGAACTGAAGGCCACCACTGCGGTCTTCATCACCTGGGACGAAGCGGGCGGTTACTGGGACTCCGGCTTCTCGCAGATCTTCGACTACTTCGGCGACGGTCCGCGGATGCCCATGCTGGCGCTCTCGCCGTACTCGACGGGCGGAAAGATCAATCACAGCTACGGCGATCATGTCTCGCTCGACAAGTTCATCGAGCGCAACTGGCACCTGGGCACGATCAGCCACCGCAGTCGCGACAACTTCCCGAATCCCGTCGTCAAGGCAAAGAACCCCTACGTGCCGCTGAACATGCCGGCGCTCGACGACCTGTTCGACATCTTCGATTTCACGAAGCCGGCGAACAACCAGCCGTACTACTGAGGACGCGCTGACTGTTTCGAGGCGTGGACCGGGGGGTTCCAGCCTCAGCGCAGGGCGTCGATCGGGCTTCGGCTCGATCGGCGCCCATCGTTGTTCAACGCTGTTTCGCGGGAGTACTGATCATGAGTAGGTCGAGCGCCGGAGCGTCCTTGTGCCTGTGGTGTCTCTTGTGCGGGCTCGCTCGTTTCGAATCCGTCGCCCACGCGCAGCAGTTTGTCGCCGAACTCGGCGCCATCAAGGCCGGGAGCCCATCGAAAGAAACCATGGGCCGGGTTTATGTGTCCCGCGGCAAGGTTCGCATCGAGACGCACGATGTGGCTGACGGGTTCTTTGTCGTGAACGCCGATCAGCCGGCAGCGTGGTTCGTGCGGCCGCAGCAACGCGTATTCATGGACGCCAGGCGCTCGAGTCCGCTGACGCAAGTGCTGGTTCGGGTGGACCCGGCGAACGCGTGCCGCCAATGGCAGGCAATGGAAGTGATTGCAGGCGCGGCGGCGGGCGGTGCTGAATGGCGATGCGCTCGAATCGGACTCGAGGACGTGAACGGTCACGAGGCCTTGAAATACGAGGTCACGTCACGTGACGGCCGCCGCAGCTACCGCTGGATCGACCCACTCCGCCAGTTTCCGGTTCGCGTCGAGAACGGCGACGGCTCCGTCGTAACGCTCGATGCGATCGTCGATGCGCCGCAGGCGTCGACGCTCTTCACGGTTCCCACCGGGTTCCGCAAGTTCGATCCCCTGCAGTTGATCGAACAGATCAAGCTCAGCGACGTCTGGGTCGAGCCACCACACAAGTAAGAGGTTGGGTCAGGCGTAGCGCAAGAGGGCTTTGAAGCCGTAGTCCATGTGCTGCTGGATGTGGCAGTGGAACAATGTCGGCCCCGGCTGATCCGCGAGGAATTCCACAATCGCCCTGCCGTATCTCGGGACGACGACCGTATCCTTCATGATGCCGGCGGTCGGCTTTCCATAAATCTCGACCAGCTCGAACAGATGCCGGTGCAAATGCATCGGGTGGGCATCGTCGGTGCGATTGCGCAGCACCAGGCGGTAGCGGCGGCCTTCGCGCAAGACGAACTCCCGGTCGTGCGGATAAGGCGTGCCGTTGATGAGGAAGCCGTTGAACTTGTCCTCGTGGGCTCGTGGGACTTTCTCGAAGACCATCTCGATCGTCTCGGCGGGTGGGCGCGCGGGTAGCGAAGCGGCGGCGCGCGTTTCGCCAAAGACTGTGTAGTCCCACACGGACTGACCCGGCGGGACCCACTCGGGGGGGCGTCGCTGGCCGGCGTACTCCACGACGACGCCGAGGCCGGCCTTGCGGATGTTGTCCTCGAGCGCGCCCATGATCCACACGCCGGGGCGAGTCATCTCGACCGTGGCATCGACACGCTCGCCTGGTCCCAGCACCAGGCATTCCACCGTTTGCGGTGACGGCACCGGGTTGCCGTCGAGCGCCAGCACGCGGAATTGATGACCGGACAGGGCGATGCTTCGATTCTCGATCGCGCTCGCGTTGAGAAAGTGGAAGAGCACGCGCTGGCCGTTCCGGACCCGAATCGGCTCGCCGGCGCCAAGCGCCTTGTCGTTGATGGAGTAGAACGCCGCGCTGACTTCGAGCCCGTTCGGGCGAATGTCCGCGACGTCGGGACGCTCAGGCTGCGGCCATCGTGGGGCCAGCGCGTCCATGTCGGCCATTTGGGTCGTGAAGTAGGGCTCCCAGTCCCGCAAGGCGAGAAACACTTCCTGGTCGTACGCGCCGGGGCTATTTTTTTCCGAGATCACGAGGAAGCCAAACTGTCCCGTGTAGCTGCCGCGGTGCAGGTCCGACATCGCCATCGTGTGCGTGTGATACCAGCGAGTCCCCGCCGGCGCTGGTGTGAAGCGATAACGGCGCCGTCCGCGCGCCGGCACGGTCGGCGTGCCTTCTTCCTCGGCGCCGTCGAGTTCGGCAGGCACACAGAGGCCATGCCAGTGCAGCTGCTCAGGGACATCGGTGTCGTTGACGACGTCAACGATCTGCGAAATGCCCTCGCGCATTCGCAGAATGGGACCTGGCGACGTTCCGTTGTAGCCGATGGTGCTGAACACGAGATTGGGCGCCAGCTCCACGGTGACCGGCGCGATCGTGATCGTGAAGTCGGCGGAAGGCTCAATCGCCGGGGCGGCGCCTGTCGGTTCGAGATCCGGGGCGGCGCCGCTCGCGCTCACGCCGGCGACGCCGATCGCAATCGTACTCAAGCCGCTCAGCCGCATGAACGCTCTGCGATCCACGATCGCAAGCGTATCAAAGCAACGACGGCCAGCCACGAGGGCGCGTCATTGTTTACCGAAATGTTGCGCGCCTCCTCACGTCCGCGAAGCCTGGCGTTCAGCTCGTCTTCTTCGCTTCCGGTTTGTCGACGCGTTTGCGGACGTGCTCGTTGATGTCCGCAGCGATCTGATCCTGGCGTTTGACTGCGCTGCGCGAGTGCGCCAACGGCCGCCGTGCAGGAGTGCAGGTCCCCGAATCCGACGGGCCCGGTCCCCGCGGCTTCTTTTCCATGGCCGATTGTTTTCAAGATCGGCGGCGGCCCGCAACAGAAAATTGTCGCAGGGCCGAACCTGTTCAAGCTGTCAGCGACGCGCCGGCGCGCACGCGTCGCTGTTCAGCGCGCGAAGCGGACGACTCCAAGGAGTCGAGCCGCAGCGAATGCCAACACCGCGCCGACGATCGTCATCAGCGCGCCGCTCTTCATTTCGAGAAGCACCGGTCCGGGTGGCATCACCGCCGCCGCAAAGAACAAGGCGAAGATCAAACCGATCGACGCCGTGCAACTGATCACCACCAGCTCGCGCCAGCCGACCCGATGGGGCAGGTGCAGTCCGGCGGCGAGCGCGAGTCCAGTGGCGGCCAAGATACCGATCGGCCGTCCCAGCGCGGCGGCTGGAATTGCCCACATGCCGGCCTCCAGGCCGTGCAGCGGGACGCCGGCATTGACCAGTCCGAAGAACAGGAGTACGACTTCGACCGGCAGGCGCCACCAGCGCTCGAACAGTGTCAGCGTATCGTGCGCCTGGGCTGCCGGCTCGACGAACAGGCCCGCGTCGCGTTTCGCGTGAGGGAAGAACGGCACGACCGGTACTAATGCGAGCGCGGGATGGACGCCGCCCAGGAACAATGCCAGCCATGACATCACGCCTGGACCGAGGAGATACCACCAGAAATTCCTGACGCCGCCGTGCCGGAAACCCGCCGCCGTCCCGACGGCAATCGCCATCAGACCGATGCCGATGGCAGGATGCGCATCGCTCGCGGGCTGGAGAACCGCGACGAACGTGAGGCCGATTGCGTCGGCGGCGATGGCGAGCAGGAGCAGGAAGGGGACGGCGGGATGCCGGCCGAAGATCATCCTGGCGATGATGTAGCTGCCCGGGATGTCGATGGCGCAGGCGGCCACCCAGCCGCTCTCGAGCATGTACTCGCCGGCCTGATTGACGAAGAGCGAGATAGCACGCGACCGACACCGCCACGCTGCCGATCGCGGCGGCGACGGGCAGCGCGGCCCGGCGCCACGGGTGCAGCGCTCCGCCGGGAATCGTCGCCTCAGTCACTTCCTTCGTGATCAGGCCCAGAAAGAACACCATGCCGATCGCGTTCACGGCGAACGCCGCCGTATGCGAGAAGCGGTAGTAGCTTTCCGGCAGCGTGTTGGCCCAGACCAGCGCGGCCGCGCAGCCGATCGGCAGCGCGAGCAGGTAATCGACAATCACGCTGGAGAGACGGCTGGCGACGCGTCGGTGGAGGCTCATCGCGACACCTGCCGTTGAATGGTGCCGGAATCGATGGTCTTGCCGCCGCGGGAAATGGTCTGGAACGAGAGCACGGCGCCGTCGATCTCCACGAGCATGAATGTCTGGTCCTGGTCGAAGCCCTTCGCCATCATCGCTGACGGCCTGGCGTCGCCCTTGCGCAGCTGTCCGCTTGCCCCCTCGACGAAATGATAAATGCCCTTTTGCGGTGTGATGCGCTCGTAGATGTGGTCGTGTCCGGCGAAGACGACGTTGACGCCGTATTTGAGGAACAGCGGCTCGAAGAGGACGCGGACATCGATCGCCGATCCGTGCGTGCCGCCATCCGAGTAGAGCGGATGGTGGAAGTAACAGATCTTCCAGTCTTCCTGCGCTTTCGCCAGCTCGGCGTCGAGCCAGGCGAGCTCTTTCTGATCGACCTTGTTGCTGTCGAGCGCGAAGAACCGGACGTTCTTCGTGGCGTAGGTGTAGTAGCGCTCGCCGTTCATGTTCCAGAGCGGGTAGCGCACGTTGGCCGGCGCGTCGTGGTTGCCGATCGAGGCGTAGAACTTCACGCCTGCATCGAGCAGCGCCTTGTATGGCTGCGAAAATTTCTTGACCATGTCCGACGCGCCCTGGCCGCCGTAGATGTTGTCGCCCAGCATGATGACGCGGTCGAACGGAAAGTTGGCGTGCAGCTGCGCCATCCGGTCGGCGATTTCATATTGCGGGCGGTCGCCGGTTCCGGCATCGCCGAGCACGCCGAACTTCACCGAGTTCGGCGCCGAGGGAAGGGTGATGTCCTGAGCACGCAGGCGCCAGGAGAACAGCAGCAGGAGTGCGGAGAGCGTAGCGGCTGCGCGCAATCGGGTCATGGGATTCACGGAGCCGACAGTCCACGTCTCTGCACTGCGCCGAAGACGTCGAGGTCTCCGCGCGCGTCATTGTGGCACATCGCGGGAGCTTGAAGCAGGTCCGCCGGAAGATGAGTTGTGAAAGCGTCGGAGAGATGTGTCACGGTCCGGGCGGCTACCTGGACCGTGACGTCGATGGATTACGGCTGGATGCGCTTCGCCGTCGTGGATCCGCTGTTCTGGACGATCACCGTGCCGTCGGGCAACGCGATCTCGGTCCAGAAGAAGCTGGTGTACGAATTGCCGTCCGCCGACAACGTGATGTTTTCGCGGACAGTACCGATCGAATCCAGCACAGCCAATGGTGTCGCCGGGTTGAGCTGGAAGTACTTCACGAGCACCGTGAAGTGGCGACGCCCCGACGCTTTTTTCCAGCTGCCGTGACCGGAGCTGTTGATGAGCGCGCCGGCGGTTGGCGTGATCGGCGGGAACGCATATGAGTCAACGACGCCCACGCCGGTCACGGTGCGAAGAATGCGGAACGGTACAGCGAACGGCGGGTTGGGAGTGGTCGTGATCGTGATGTCCCAGCTGCCGCGCAGCGAGCTGTCGTCATCGTCGTGATTCGAGTCGGCGAGCAGGCTCGTCCGACTCCCGGCGCCGGCGACCAGCAGGGCGGTGACGGCAAATGTCGCGGCGATCGTCCGCAGCGATCGGCGACGAGAAAAGACGGTTATCGGCATCGTGTCTCCTTGAATGAAGATGGTCTGCTCTCAGTTGGAGCGTTTAGTGCGACGGCGTCCGCCGAATCACAAAATGCAGCGTGCCGAAGCAATGCGGCTGCGTCGGATCGAACACGGTCGGGTCGCACACTGCCGGCAGCGGCTTGATCGGATCGAGCAGCGGGAACGGCGTGCCGGGCTTCAGGATCACGAAGCCGTTGTTGTCGGTGTACGGAAACGCATAGGGCTGAATGAATCCGCGCATGACGTCGGGATTGTCGTCGTCAAAGAAGGTGACGAAGCGCGGCCGGACGGCGCCCCCGTAAATCGAGATCGGCCCACCCGTCGGCGTGCGCGACTGGAACCAGATGAAGCTGGCCTGGTAACGGTCGAGCAGCTTGCCGTACGGATCGACGCGGGTGCGTCCGGCGAGGTCCCACCGGCCCTGAGCGATGGTGTGGTGATCGATCATCTCGGCGAAATCGTAGGCCGTGACGGTGTTGTCGGCACCGATGGTGGGAATCATCGTGACTTCGGGCACCGGGAACTGGCTGGTCGGGCAGACGCCCGCCGGCGTGTTCAGCTTGCAGGCGTTCTTGCAGATGTTCGCGTCTTCGGTACCCGGCTGTTCCACGTACCCGAGCGCACCTTCGAGGCCCGCATCCGGTGTGCAGGGATGCG
The DNA here is from genome assembly GCA_963711765.1 of uncultured Acidobacteriota bacterium. GTDB lineage: Bacteria > Acidobacteriota > Vicinamibacteria > Vicinamibacterales > CAVVIG01 > CAVQFC01. Next base: position 1,286,244 of record CAVQFC010000004.1, read on the forward strand.
CGACACCGAACCACGATCCGACGGGGGTTGGCTCGTCCCCGTGATCGCCGTGCGCCATCAACCCCGCGAGGGATGCTGCCGCGACTACAGCCGCGCAGAATCCAACGCCGACTAAACGCTTGAGAGTCATTCGCTGCTCCTTCTTGACGCGGCTGCCGCTGATGCGCGGACGCCGACGTACGGAGGGAGCCTACACCCGGAGCGTGCCATTGCACAGGTTAAGTTTTTGTATCGGTGAAAATTGTGGCAGGCCGAAAAAGCAGGCCGACTTAAGTCGCGCGGCAGCGCGAATTCCGCGCGACGGGACCGAGGCTCTTGCGTCCGCGCCGACCGCCCGAACGCCCCTATTGCAAACGGTGACATCGGTGCAACCACCCTCGTTGCAGCGGTGCGGCAAAGTGACTATGCTGCCTTGGGTTCTTCGAGTACCCGAGGACCGATAGAGGGAGCAGAATCGATGCGTTCTAGAAATCTGTTCGTGTGCACCGCCGTCATCATTGCCGCAATCTTCTCTGCCCGCCCCAGCCTGGCGCAGACTGGTGGAAACCGGTTCGGTGTGTGGGACAACGCCGCCGATCCGAACAACGTCATGACCTACGAGCCCTTCGAGAAGGGCGGCAGCAAGCTCACCGTCAGCAACCCGAGCAAGCCGGGAACGGAATGGAGCTACGAAACATTTTTCGACGGCAAGTTCCGGCCCGTCGCCGGCCAGAAGAACTCCGAGACCGCGGTCGAGATCGTCAACGACAAGAGCATCCGCATCTACAACAAGCGGGACGGTGTGGTCTACCAGGTGGTGATCAACACGTTGTCAGACGATGGCAACAAGATCAGCAACGAATACATCCGCATGGATAACGCCGGCAAGATCACCGGCGTCACGCACGTCACCTACATCAAACGCCAGAAGTAGCGGCGCCCAATCTCTCTCGACGTTCAAGCGGCGGCCGCCGGATCATCACCGGCGGCCGTTTAGGTCACGTCCGGTGTGTGCGAGATAGTAATGCACCGCTGGTGTCATGACGAGCGACAGCAGCATCGACGCGACGATGCCGCCGATGACTGCGATCGCCAGCGGCTGCAGCATCTGCGAGCCGGCACCCCAGCCGAGGGCCAGCGGAATCATGCCGGCGACGGTCGCGAGTGCGGTCATCGCGATCGGACGAAGCCGCCGCTCGCCGGCCTGGATCATGCTCTCTTCCGGTGACAGACCCTGCGCGCGGAACCGCTGATCGGCATCGAGCAGGAGGATGCCATTCTTGGCGACGATGCCAATCACCATGATCAGACCCATGAACGACGACAGGTTGAACGTCGTCCGCGTGACGAGCAGAGCGGCGAACACGCCGATGGTCGACAGCAGCGCCGACGCAATCACCGCCACCGGCGCGGCGAAACTGCCGAACTCGAATAACAGCACGGTGAACACCAGCAGCACCGCCAGGACGAGGACGACCAGCAGATCCTTGAAGGACTTCTGCTGCTCTTCATACGCCCCGCCAAAAGCGATGCGGATGGCGGAGGGCAGGTGCAGGTCCGCGATCGTCCGCTGGACCGCCGCCACGCCGCTGCCGAGATCGACATTCTCGAGACGCGCGGTGACCGTCACGTTGCGCAGGAGGTTCTCGCGTCGCACTTCGGTCTGGCCGGGAATGTCTTCCACCGTTGCCAGCGTGCCGAGCGTCCCGGTGTGACCGGCCGCGCTGACCAGCAGCGTGCTCTTGATCGCGTCAACTGACGCACGCGTCGACTCCGGGAAGCGGACCCGAATGGTATACGCGCGATCGTTGACGACCAGCGGCGTCGCCGCCGGCTCACCCTGCATGATCGCGCTGGCGTCGAGCTCGAGCTCCTGCGGCGTAAACCCGGCGCGCGCCGCCATCGCCTGATCGACCTTGAACACCGTTGCGGGACCGCTGATCGTGTTCTCGATCCCGTCGAGCACGTCGACGACGCCGGGAACTTTCTTGATCGCCTCGGCCACCTGCGGCGCCCACGTCTTCAGCAGCGTCGGGTCCTGCGAGAAGAGCTTGATGACCAGCGGCTCGGGCGCGCTGGTCAGGTCACCGATCATGTCCTGCAGCAGCTGCACGAACTCGACATCGAGCATCGGCAGCCGCGCGTTGACCTTCTGCCGCACCTCGGCGATGACTTCGTCGCCGGCCCGCTTGCGATTGCGCTTCAGTTTGACTGCGATGTCGCCGGTGTTGGCTTCGGTGACCGCGGCGAAGCCCAGCTGAAGACCGGTGCGGCGTGATGTGCTCTCGACTTCTGGGGTCGCCCGGAGAATCTGCTCGACGGTGGTGATCACCCCGTTGGTCTCCTGAAGCGACGACCCAGCCGGCATGATGTAGTCGAGGATGAAGCCGCCCTCGTCCATCTCCGGCAGCAAGTCGGATCCGAGCAGGCCGTAGGTACCGTAGGCAGCCGCCATCACCAGCAGACTCCCGACGACCAGCAGGGCCGGGCGCGCAATCGCCGTTCGCAACACCCACTCGTAGGTGCGCATGACACGCGGCGGCAGGCCGCCGTGAGATGTGTCGTGTGAAGGCCGAGACTGTGGATCGGTGCGCCGGCGGCCGAGGAAGTAATGGCTCAGGGTGGGCGTCCAGGTGAGCGCGAGCGCCAACGACGTCAGCAGGGCAGTGCCGACCGTCACCGCGAGCGCCTTGAAAAACGCCCCGGTCACGCCGGTGACCGAGATCAGCGGCAGGAAGACGACGATCGGCGTGATCGTCGATCCGATCAGCGGCACCCGGATCTCGTCAATCGCGCTGCGGATTGCGTCGGCGCGACTGCGTCCTGAGTCGCGGTGCATGACGATGTTCTCCACCACCACAATCGCATCGTCGATGACGAGTCCAACGGCGGCGGCCAGGCCGCCGAGCGTCATGAGGTTGAAGCTCTCGCCCATCAGGCGCAGCGCGATGAACGTCACCGCGAGAGTCGCAGGGATGACCAGGCCGGCGACCAGCGACGTGCCCCAGTCGCGGAGAAACAGCACCATGATGAGGGAGGCCAGGATCAGGCCGATGATCACGGCGTCGCGGACGCTGGCGATCGAGTCGTTGACCAGATCCGACTGGTCGTAGAAGGGTTGCAGCTGCACGTCCCTCGGCAGCTCTTTCCGGATGTTGTCGATTTCCGCGTGCACCGCGCTGGCGACGGAAACGGTGTTGCCGTCGGGCTGGCGGAATACGTTCAGCAGAACCGCGCTCTTGGTGTTGGCGGTCACTGCCGTATACACCGGCTTCACCGACCGCGAAATCCTGGCCACATCCACCAGCCGGATGGGCGCGCCGAGCGGGGTGGTTTTGACAACGATGTTGCCGATATCGTCGAGCGTCTGGGCCTGGCTGGTCACCAGGCTCAAGACCAATTGGTGGTCGTGCTCGAAGAGGCCGGGAGAGTCGATCAGGTTGCCGCGGCCGATCGCGTCCAGAATCGCCGGGATGGTGATCTGAGTCTGGACCAGCTTGGCCGGATCGACCTGAACCTCGAACTCCGGCTCCTGTCCGCCCTGGACGACGATGGTCGAGACGCCGGTCATCCGGTTGAGGCGCGGCTTGAAGTCGTAGGTCGCAAGCTCCCACAGTCGGGTTTGTGGGACGGTATCCGACGTCAGGCTGTAGCCCATGATCGGAAACGCGGCGAACGTGGAACGGTTGGCGGTCACCTTCGCCGTTGGCGGAAGGTCCGGCTGCACCCGCGCCAGCGCGGCATTCACGCGTTGCAGCGTCTCGAACATGTTGACCGACCACGAAAAGAACAGGTCGATTTCGGCGGTGCCGCGACTGGTCACCGACTGGACGCGCTCCAGCCCCTGGACGCTGTTGACCGCCTCTTCGATTTTGCGGGTGACGGTCACCTGCATCTGATCGATTGGCGCCACGCCGTTGTCGACGCCGACCACGATGCGGGGGAAGTCGACTTCGGGGAACACGGCGACCGGGATCGTCGTCGCCAGATAGACGCCGACGGCGACGAGGGTCAGGATGACGAAGATGATCGGCTTGCCGTGACGGGCGGTCCAATGCTCGCCGTCAGAAGCGTCCGCCCCTGCCGCGCACATCAGTTCTTGTCCTCGTCCGCTTCGTCCTTTTCGCCGGCGCTCTTTTCCCCGGGCTTCATGACCCGGACCTTGGTCTTGTCCTCCAGTCCGAGGCCGCCCTGCGTCACGACGCGCTGACCAACTTCGACGCCGGCGACGATTTGCACCATCTCCGGCTCGCGCACACCGATCTGCACCACCTTCTCGTGTGCGACGTTCTGATCGTCGACCACCAGGACAATCGTCTCTCCCTCGGCGTTCGGCAGGATCGCCGGCGCCGGGATCAGCGTGGCGCCGTCGAGGGTGGCGGCGATGATGGAAACGTGGACCGACTGGCCCGCGTGCAGGCGCTCGCCCGGGTTGTCGGCTTGAACCCACACCTGCACCGTCGTGCTGTTGACGTCTGAGGCCGGGCTCACGATGGTGACGCGCCCGGTGACGAGTTCGCCGCCATCAGCCGGCGTGATCGTCGCCTCGTTTCCGACTTTGACGTTCCTGGCCTGGTCCTGCGCCATGTTCACGCGCGCGACCACCTTCGACATGTCCATCACCGTGAGTATCGGCGTACCCGCCGCAGCCATCTCGCCCGGATAGAGAGGCCGGTCGGTCACGACGCCAGTTATCGGACTGCGAATTTCCGCGTAGCCGGCAAGCGCCTGCGCGCTTTCGTAGTGTCCCCTGGCGGCCTCGACCTGCGCCGTCGCACTGTTGATCTGTTCCTTGCCACCGACGCTCTGCAGCGCCTGCAGGTGCTGCAGCGCGGTGTCGAACGCCGCCTTCGCCTGCGCGTAGCCGACCTCGGCATCGTCGACCAGCTTCTTCGCGAGCGCGCCCTCCTTGAACAACTGCTGGCGGTTGTCGAGCAGTCGCTTGGCCGCGTCCATCGACTGCTGGCTGGCGGTGGCGTCGGTCTGCGCCTTGGTCAGCTGCTCGGGAACGCCGGCGGTCGTGGTCACCCGCAGGTTCGACTCGGCCTGCTCGTACTGGCCGTGGCTCTCCTGGGCCGCGCCGGCGAGATCACGCGCCTCGAGCTCCGCGAGCAGCTGTCCGGGTTTGACGTGATCGCCGCGGTTTACCAGGAAGCGCTTCACCGGCGCGCTGATCTTCGGGACGATGTTCGCCTGATCGCTCGGATAGAGCACGGCGTCAACGTTCACGATCAATCGGATGCTGCCCTTGATCGCCGGCGAGACGCGGACCGGCGCGACGATTTCTTCCTTTTTCTCGGCCCTCTTGCAACCCGTCTGCGGCAGGACCACGCAGCCGCAAAGCAGGAGGATCCAGTGGAGGAGACAAGACTGGCGGATCGACATGGCCATGGTTTACAGCGTCCCTGTCAAGGTCTGGAGCGCTGCCATCGCTACGCGGTACCGAACCAGACCATCGTCGTAGGCGTTGCGCGCCTGAATCAATGTGTTCTGAGCGTCGACGACTTCGAGGACTGACACTTCGCCCGCCTGGTAGCGCAGCAGCGTCAGCCGCAGGCTCTCGGTCGAGAGATCCAGCGACTCGCGCAGCGAGCCGACCTGGTCGCGTGCAACCTCGGCTTCGCGATGGAAGGTGTCGACACTGGCCTGGAGCTGTCGCTGCGCCAGGGTGAGATCGGCCTTCGCGGCTTGCACCCGCAGGTGCGCCTGTGTCAGCTTGCTTTGCGCGGCTCCCCAGGTCCAGAGCGGCACGTTCAACTGAATCTGTGCGACCGAGCCGAGCAGATTGACGCCCGCGGGAATCTCTAACGTCGGCGAGGCGTGAGTCGCAAACTCGTTGGCATTGATGCCGTAAAAATAGTCGAACGACAGCGAGGGCAGTACGCCACCGCGGGCGACACCGACGCCGATCGTCTCCTGCTGGACCGAGGCTTCGGCAACGCGGAGATCAGGGCTATTCGCGATCGCCGCCGCCTTGACATCGAGCAGTGGCGGCAGCGGCGTCATCGCTTCGAGATCGTCAACGACGGCGAACGCGTCCCGGAAGTCGGGGAAAATCAGGACCGAGAGTCCCAGTCGGCTCTTCAGCAGCGTCAGCTCGGCGTCCTGCGTGTCCCGACTCCGCTGCGCCACCTGAATCTGCGCCTTGATCACGTCCGAGTGCGCGACCTCGCCGCTGGTTTCCTCCTTCTGCGTGACGTCTAGAAATTGCTGCGCCTCGCGCAAGCCTTCTTGCGCGCTGGAGAGCTTGCGCTGAGCCGCGACCAGGCCGTAGTAGTTCTGGACGATCGTGGCGACCAGCCCCCGGCCGGCGACGTCTGCCCTGGCGTGCGCCACCGCTTCGGCTGCGGCTGCGCCCTTGTACTCCGACCATTTTGCCGGGGAGAACACGTCGCCATGCACGTTCAACCACATCGCGTAGACGTTCGGGCCGTCGTTGGCGACGAAAATGCCGGATGGCGTGCCGTTCGCCTGCGTGTAAATGTATTGGGTGAAACCGTTGAGGGACGGCAGCAGCGCCGCGCGCGCCTGCTTCTTGTCCTCGGCGGCAAGATTCGAGGCGAGCTGCGCGGAACGGACCTGCTGGCTGGTCGCGCGCGCCAGGCTGAGCGCATCCTGCAGCGTCAGTGGCGCGTCCAGGCTTGGCGGGGCTGGCGCCTGAAACGCTTCTGCCGCTGTTACGCCAGGCGCGACCAGCAGCACAGCGAGCAGCGCCAGGGCAACGGACCGGATCATCACGCCGCTCACTTCATTGAGTAGGTGAGGACCCTGAACGTGCCGACCACAGCCTTGGGACGATCCTTGGCGCCCGGCGCCTGCGGTTCGTAGTCGGTCGCCGCCAGATAGAGCGAATGGGTGGCCGGATCCAGTGCCATGGTGCGAGCGCCGCGAACCGTCTTGATGGTCTGCACGACCTTGAGGAGCGACGGCGACTCTTCGTGCGCGACCGTCACCGTGCCTGAGCCGCCGTTCGAGGTAAACGCCAGCCGGGTCGCCGGGTCGAACCACGCGGAGTCGACGCCTTCGCCAACCGGCACGCTGTAGATCACCTTGCCATCGGTGCTGTCCATCATCACGAGCAGCTTGTTGTCGCAGCCGAGGAAGAGGCGGTGGTTCGCCAGATCGATCGCCATACCAGTGGCCGCCTCGCACGGCGCCGCCGGCCACGTCGCGGTGACCTTGTGCGTCGCCGTGTCGATGACCTTCACGGAGTTCAGGTCCTCCATGTTCACGTAGACCCTGCCAGCCTTGGGGTCCGCCTGCGCCGTTTCCGGCTTGCCGTCGAGAGGAATCGTCGCCACCACCTTGCCGCTGCCGGCGTCGATCACGGTGGCCGACTTGCCGCGGCCGTTCATCGTGTAGATCTCTTTGTGCGCCGGTTCGTAGAGGATCGCATCCGGGTTCTCGCCGGTGTCGACCTTCTGAATCAGCTTCAGCGTCTTCAGGTCGAAGATGCTCGACTTGTTTTCGCGTCCGTTACTCACGAAACCACGACCGAGCTCAGCGGCAATCGCCACGCCGTGCACGCCCGGGGTGTCCGGAATGTCGCCGACGATCTTCGCGGTCTGCGTGTCGATGACGACGACGTGGGTGGCGTGGCTCACATAGAGCCGGTGCGCCGCGCTGTCGACGGTGAGGTAGTCCCAGCCGCCTTCGCCGCCGATCGGAATGTCCTTACCGGCGCGATAGGATCCATCTTGCGCCTGGACCATTGCCAGTGTACCGAGACACAGAGTCGCCGTGACCGCCAGTGCGTGCCGCATTACGAGCCCTCCTCGGCCGCGTGGACCGAACCCGCAGTGTATTGGTCCCAACATGAACCTGTGATGAACTCGAGTCGGTGTAGGCTGTCACCGTGCGCATCCTGCTGGTCGAGGACGAGCCTCACGCCGCGCAAGTGCTCGCCAAGGGACTTCGTGAGCAGACGTATGCGGTGGACGTCGCTGGCGATGGAGAAGCGGCCGTGTTCCAGGCCGGCACGTCCGACTACGACGCCATCATTCTCGATGTGATGCTGCCGTTGAAGGACGGCTTTGCCGTCTGTCGAGCCATTCGGGAGTCCGGCGGGGTCGTGCCGATTCTGATGCTGACGGCTAGAGATGCGGTGGAGGCGCGCATCGAAGGGCTCGACGCCGGAGCCGACGATTATCTCGTCAAGCCGTTTGACTTCGGCGAGCTGCTGGCGCGACTGCGCGCGCTGATCCGGCGCGGCCGTCAGCCGATCCTGCCACAGTGGCTGACCATTGGTCCGCTCTCGATCGACACGCGAAAGCGTCGCGTCCGATTGCACGGCGACGACGTGCCGCTGACGGCGAAAGAGTACGCGCTCCTCGAGTACCTGGTGCGCCGCGACGGCGACGTCGTGAGCCGAGGCGAGATCGCCGAGCACGTCTGGGATCAGTCACTACGATCCGCTGTCGAACGTCGTCGACGTCTACGTCCAGCGTTTGCGCCGCAAGCTCGATCGCCCCGGCAGCGACTCCATGATCCGGACGCGGCGAGGCGAAGGCTATCAGTTCGTGACGGAGGAGGACCGGTAGTGCGAAGCATGTCGCTTCGGGTGCGGCTCACGCTCTGGTACACGCTGGCCCTGCTGATCGTCCTTGCCATCTTTGGCGCCGACGTCTTGTGGCAGCAGCGCCGTCTGGGCCTGCGACGGGTTGACCGGGACCTCGCGTCGCTGGCGGACACCTTGTCCAATGTCGTGCGAGACGAGCTGGGTGAGAACCCGACGCTTCGCCTGGCCGCCGAGGAGGCACGCAATACGGTTACCGCTCCGGGACGAGCGGTGGTGATTCTCGATGCGGACGGCGCGCCGCTGGCAGCACGGTGGAGCGGTCTGGTGCTCCCGATGCCCTGGCCAACGGCGGCCGGTGGAGTAGTGGTCGCGACGATCGCCACGGCTTCCGGACCGTGGCGCGTGCGGGCGCTCCCGCAGATCTTCGGCACGAAGACGCTGGTACTCGTGGTGGCGAGTCCGCTGTCCGACGCGATGCGTGAGCAGCACGAAGCAGAGGAAGGGATGGTGGTGGCGATTCCGATCGCGCTGCTGCTGTCGGCTGCCGGCGGCTGGTGGCTGGCATCGGTTGGCCTGCGGCCGATCACGACGATGGCGAATCGTGCCGCCCGGATCCCATTGACCGGGCTCGAGGATCTTGGAGAGAGCGATCGTACCGACGAACTGGGCAAGCTTGCCGGCGCGTTCAATGGCCTCGTCGCCCGCCTCCGTGCGGCGTTGCAGGCACAGCGGCAGTTCATGGCGGATGCGTCGCACGAACTTCGAACGCCGGTCTCGGTGGTGCGAACGGCGGCGGAGGTGACGCTGAGCCGTGAGCATCGCGACGAACCTGAGTATCGCGAGGCGCTGACGATCGTTGGCGGTCAGGCGAACCGACTCGGCCGTTTGGTCGAGGACATGCTCGTCCTGGCGCGCGCAGATGCCGGTGGTTACACACTCAGGAAGGTCGACCTGTATCTCGACGAGCTGGTCGCGGAGTGCCGGCGTGCCGTTGAAGTGCTCGCCACCGACCGGGGCGTCACGATCGTGGCAGACACGCCTGGCGAGACGCCGTACCAAGGCGACGAGGAACTGCTGCGCCGTCTGGTGGTGAACGTCTTGCAGAACGCTGTGCAGCATGCGTCGATCGGCGGCGTGGTGCGCGTGTCGATGGCGCGTGGTCCGGTCGACATCAGCGTCCGGGTGGTTGACGACGGCGCCGGAGTTCCGGTCGAGTCCCGGCAGCGCATCTTCGATCGCTTCGTCCAGCTCGACGAGGCACGCCGGGAGCGCGGCGCGGGGCTCGGATTGCCGATCGCGCGATGGATCGCCGAAGCGCACGGCGGCAGGTTGATTCTGGAACGCAGCACGTCGAGCGGGAGCACGTTCTGTCTGTCGCTGCCGATCTAGGGCAGCCTTCAGCCCTCAGGCCCGCGCGCTGTTTCAGATCGCGCTCGGAACGTTTTGTGAAGTGAACCAGTGTGGTAGCGAGGGACAGAATCGAACTGGAGTTCGATCGCCGCTGTTAGAAGGAGAACGCGTGAGAAACCGTCTCGTCACGGCTGTGGTTGTCCTGGTCGGCTGCGTGGTGCTATCCGGATGTGGTAGCTCGTCCGCTCCGTCTCCGACGCCCACGGCCCCCACGTCCCCGACTCCCACGCCCCCGGCTCCCACGCTCACCTCCGTCACCGTCTCGTGCTCGGCCACGACGATCCAGTACGAAGTCTCAACGGCGCAGTGCGCCGCGACGGCTCACTATTCCGACGGCTCCAGCGCCGCGGAAACGGCCGGGGTGACGTGGCAGCCCTCGAACCCATTGGCGATCGTCGACTCGAACGGCGTCGTGAGCCCCGGCGCCTACATAGGGTCAATTGGCACGGTCGTGATCACTGCCACCTTTCAAGGCGTGAGTGGCACGATTACGTTGACCGTGAAATCCTGCAACGTCTGCTGACTCGTAAGAGGTCTTCGTCCCATCCAAGGGCATCGAAGGAGCGGCACGAACTAGGTTCGGTCTGGCTGGGAAAGATCGATCGGGATGGGACCAGACGAATCCATCAGCCACGCCTGACAACGATCGGCTCGCGCGATTCGCTTCGCAGTGGCCATGGCGGCGTCGAAAGTGGGTTCGAGCGCGAGCACGTCGCGGCCTCGCCAAAGGCACCAGACCTTGTGGCTGCCGTCTTGTTGAATGACAAATTCGAGCGTCAAATCGTCATCGGGCGCGGGCTGGGACATCGTCATGGAGGGCTCCGGGTGTTCAGCGTTCCACGGGGAGATTCTAGGAGAGTCGAAACGACAACGTCCGTTAGAAACCTAACAGATGCACTGACAGAGTCGGTACTGGGCCCGACAATCCTCGACAGTTATCTGGAACGTGGTGCGCACAGGTGTCGTTCGAATACGGGGACAGCACTCTTCCGGCGGCCGGCGTGGCCGGCGGGTCCGCTCAAACGATCGGCATCGTCCTCGCCGTTCATCAGGGGGCGGACGCGCTCCTGAAGCAGCTGCTCGAGCTCGCGCAGCATTCGTCCAGCTCGCCGGTCAAAGGCGCAGCGGTAGACGACGTGCAGATGAGGAGCGGCGGAATCTATCTCCGCGAGCGGCCACTGGTCGGGGAAACCTACGGCGCCATTCTCCGGCGCAGCGGCCGGGAGTTCCTCGAAACCGAGGTCAAGACCGGTGCGCCCGTGGAGATGATGAAGTATTCGATGCACTCCTACGCTGCGCAATTCTGTGAGGCTGCGGTGCACGCCTTCACCGGCGAGGTCCGTATTCGGCGCTGGCTTGGCGCCTTCGATACCGGGCGAATCATCAATCCCAAAACCGCCGTCTCTCAATTCCGCGGCGGCATCGTCATGGGCATCGGGATGGCGCTGACCGAGGAGACGGTCTTTGACGATCGCAACGGCCGAATCGTGAATCCATCGCTGGCCGAATACCACGTCCCGGTGCACGCCGACATCCCACACATCGACGTGGTCTATACCGACGCACCGGATCCTCACACACCGCTCGGCGCCCACGGAATTGGCGAGATCGGGATCACGGGGGTCGCGGCAGCGGTCGCCAATGCCGTTTATCACGCCACCGGCGTCCGCGTAACCAGCCTGCCGATCACGCTGGACAAGCTGCTGCCGGCACTCGTGAAGACAAGCAGCTGCCGGCACTCGTGAATTAGGCGCGACACGGCCGGTCCTCTTCTCCGCCCTCAGCACGGACTCTTTGATGAGCTTGCTACCGGCAGGAACATCAGGAAAAGAGAGACGCCTGGTCGGTCGACTCGGCGCTCAGATAGTGACTGAGCTCGGATGCATTCTCGACAGCTGCGCCACTGGCGGTGTTGTCGAAGACGCACCAGACGCGCTCGGCAGATGAGAGGCTTCGGATGGTCGTCCGCAGCGATATCAGGAAGGCACGGTCGTATCTCGACCAGTAGATTCGCGGCGATCCGTGCAGCCGAAAATATGCCAGCCGCATCCAGCCCGCAGGAGCGAGTGCGCCTGGCGCCCGCGGCGGATCGGCCGCGACTCGAGCGATTCGGTAGTGCTCGAGCAACGAGACCGCCGACGGCGAGAACCACGTTGCGTGCCTTGGCTCGCATGCCATCGGCCCTTCATAGCGTTCGCGTACGGTCTGGAGGAACGAAGTTACGACGGCGGCGTCGAAGGCCAGGGACGGCGGAAGCTGCACCAGCAATGGACCCCGCTTCTCCGACAGGCCATCGGTCTGAGCCAGAAACACCGCGAATGGTTCGAGCGCATGGCGCAGCTTCAGCTCGTGGGTAATCGTCCGGGGCACTTTGACGGCGAACTGGAAATCGGACGGCACGCTGCCGCGCCACTTCGTGTACGTCGCTGCCGAGTGGGGCCGGTAGAACGATGAGTTGATCTCAGCGCACCGAAGCGATCGCGCGTATCGCTCGAGGTGCGTCCCGCGGTCGCTGAACCTTGCCATTGAGGCACGCGGTATCGACCAGCCAGCTGTGCCGATGCGCAAATCGACCGCGCCATTCAGCGATTGGAATTGCATTTGCACTCGACAGCGTCAGTTGCAAGGAGAGTGACAGATGGCCGACGAGCTGCGCCGCCGACGTGTCGCGGTGGTTGTCGAAAACGGGTTTGAACAGATCGAGTTGATCGAGCCGCGCAAGGCGCTTCTGGCGGCGGGCGCCGCCGTGGACGTCATTTCACCGCAATCCGGCTCGGTGAAGGGGTGGCAGCACACTGCATGGGGCGAGGAGGTGCCGGTCGATCGGACTCTCGCCGACGCTCGTCCCGACGACTATGACGCACTGCTGCTCCCTGGCGGCGTCATGAATCCGGACAAGCTGCGTATGAATCCCGAAGCCGTCCGGTTCGTGAAGGCGTTCGTGGACAGCGGAAAGCCGATTGCGGCCATCTGCCACGGACCGTGGACCTTGATCGAAGCGGGAGCGGTAGAAGGGCGGACGATCACGTCCTGGCCGTCGCTGCGGAGCGATCTGGAGAACGCCGGCGCTCATTGGGTTGACGAGCCGTGCGTCGTTGACAACGGGCTGGTGACGTCGCGCAAGCCGGACGATATCCCTGTCTTCAACAGGAAAATGATCGAGGAGTTCGGTAAAGGCCGACATTCAGATGCCCGGCCATACGGCGCGAATAGCCACGAGCGTTCCTCGCAGGACGGCCTGTGAAGACGGAGTACGCCTCGGTCGCCTGGGGCCAGTCGTTCTCGACACAGGCGGCGTCGCTCGCGTCTACCGCGCTCGACCGATGGGCGCTCGCGCAAATTCATCGGAGGGTGGCGGCCGCGTCGGTCGGCTTTCAGCTCTGGGACGGTTTCAGGATCGTTCCACCATTGGCCGCGTCCGAACCCGTGGTCGGGACGATCGTGTTCAAGAATCGCCGCGCCTTGTTCAGCTGGATCTGGGACCCCGAACTGAATGTCGGCGAAACCTACATGTTCGGCGCCGTCGAAATTCAAGGCGACCTTCCGGCGGTCCTCGCGCAAATCTACGACGCGCCTGGATCCGAAACCCGACGCAGGCGCTGGCCGGGCCAGCCCGGCAACGACACGAAAACGGCCCGCGAAAACGTCCACCATCATTACGATCTCGGCAACACCTTTTACGAACGCTGGCTCGATTCCGAGATGGTTTATACGTGCGCTTACTTCCCGACGCCGACTGCGACGCTCGAAGCCGCGCAGACCGCGAAAATGGATCGCGTGTGTCGAAAGCTGGCGCTGCGGCCGGGTGAACGAGTGCTGGAGGCCGGATGTGGATGGGGCGGACTGGCGCGGCACATGGCCCGTCATTACGGGGTCACGGTTCGCGCACTGAACATCTCCAGCCAGCAGGTGGCGTACGCCCGCGAGCGGGCCCGCGCCGAGCGCCTCGACGATCGGATCGAGTTCGTTGAAGACGACTACCGCGACGTGCGCGGTCAATACGATGCATTCGTCTCGGTCGGAATGCTCGAGCACGTAGGCGCAGCGCATTACCGCGAACTCGGTCACGTGATCGATCGTTCGCTGACGAGCGACGGTCGCGGCCTCCTCCACTTCATCGGCCGCACCCGGCCGAGTCCACTCAACAAATGGATCAGCCGGCGCATTTTTCCAGGCGCCTACCCGCCGACGTTGTCCGAAGTGTTCGACCGCGTCCTCGCTCCGTCGGACCTCTCCGTAATCGACGTCGAGAACCTGCGTCTCCACTACGCCACGACGCTTCGACACTGGCGCGCACGCTTCGAAGCCGCCGCCGGCACCGTGGCGACGATGTTCGACGAGGCCTTCGTGCGGGCGTGGCGGTTGTACCTCGCCGGCTCGCAGGCCGCCTTCACCACCGGATCGATGCAACTGTTTCAGGTGGTCTTTGCCCGTGGTCGCTCGAACGCGATTCCATGGACGCGCCTGGATTGAGCCGTCCACCAGGAATATGATCGATTGCGAAGTGCTGATCGTCGGCGGCGGCCCTGCTGGATCGGCCTGTGCGAGGCGGCTTCGCGCCGCCAGCCTCGACGTCATCGTCGCCGACGCGTCGCAATTTCCCCGCGACAAGGTCTGCGCCGGCTGGATTACCCCGCAGGTGCTGTCGGCGCTGCAGTGGGACGCTGAGAACTACTCACGTCGTCATACGTTTCAGCCGTTCACCGGATTTCGCGTCGGGCTGATCGGCACTTCCGACGTCACGTATGTTGGATACGGCGCCCCGGTCAGCTTCGGCATTCGCCGCTGCGAATTCGATCGCTATCTTCTCGAACGGGCGGATGTGCGGCTGATGCTGGGAATGCCGGTCACCGACATCCGCAGAGAACGTGGTGGGTGGGTGGTGAGTGATGCGATTCGCGCGCGGTTGCTGGTCGGAGCGGGCGGGTCGGGCTGCCCGGTGTCGCGGATGCTCAACGGAGCGGAACGCGGCCGTCCGCGAGTCGTCGCGAGGGAAGCCGAAGCGGAACTATCCGCGTCGGAACGCGCAGAGATCTCGAGCGAATCGCAGGTGCCCGAGCTGTTCTTCTGCCGTGATCTGCAGGGCTATGGCTGGTGCGTTCGCAAAGGCGACTACCTCAATGTCGGTCTCGGTCGCCTCGACCCTCGATCGTTGCCGGTCGCGACGGATCAGTTCGCGGCATTTCTCGAGACGACGGGCCGGATTCCGACGGGACGGACGTGGCGTTGGCGCGGCCACTCCTATCTCCTGAACGCTGAACCGCGCGGTCGGACCATCGACGAGGGTGTTGCCCTGATTGGGGACGCCGCCGGTGTCGCCGATCCGCAGAGCGGGGAAGGGATCCGGCAGGCGATCGAATCAGGACTGCTGGCCGCCGAGACGATCGTCGAGGCCCGAGGTCGGTACACCCGCAGACGGCTGGAGTCGTACGTGAACCGTCTCGGGGAACGGTTCGGCCGGCCTGAGGCCTCTGGCGCGGTCGCGCAACTGATTCCCGATCGGGTCAAAGCGTTGGTGGCGGCCCGCCTGTTGCGAGTTCCCGCGTTCGTCAGGCGCGTGGTGCTCGACGAATGGTTCTTGCACCGACGACAGCCCGCGCTCGCGCTCTGACGGCGCTGACCAGCCGATCCCTGTACCAGCCGGCCGCGCTGCTGCAGTTGACGGCTACATCGGCTACTGAGAGCCGTACGCCACGAGTCACGCCGCCCTCGATGCTGCGACCATTCTTGCACTGCCAAGCCAGCGGTTTGCCGCGAGCGGAGCGTATTGATTGACGTCTCATGCCGGCCGCGTGTGTGAGCCCGTCGAACCGACATGTATATGCCTCAGACGATCGCGGTACGGCCTTCAGGGAATCGTCTAATCGTGGGGAATGCGGCACCAAGCTCGCAGCCAGTTGGCCGCGATGTTGCGTTTAATCCGGTGTGCCAGGACAAGCACGCACATATCGCTGATAAGGAGAAGCCATGGATCATCCAAAGAGAGAATTGAAATGGATCGACGCCGACAATCTCGACGAGAGCGGACAGAAGTTGTCGGGCCTGCCGGTTCGCGGCAGCGATGGGACGACCCTCGGCGAAGTCGAAGGGTTCGTCATCGACATGCGTGAACGACAGCCGCGACATGTTGGTGTCGCTGCCGGCTGGTTCATTCACAAGCATTTCCTGCTACCCGTCGGACACGTCGTCCTGAGCAGCGACGGCAACGAGTTGATCGCCGACATCTCGAAAGAACACGTCGAGCGATTCCCGGGATTCGACAAGGACGCGTTCGACAAGCTGGATTCATCTGACCTCGACCGCCTGGACGAGGCGATGGCCGGCCTGTGGGCCGATCGCAATCGTGCAGGTGAGGCCGCGCCCTTTGGTGTGCCGTCGTGGTGGCAGGATGAGTTTTATCGGGATCGCTCCGGTAGTCGCAGCTGATCCGGACCGACTTCGACGGCCACTCCACAGCCGGCGCACAGCCGATCACGTTTACGCCGGCAGGAAAGATGGAGCAGCTCTTCCGCGATGTGGCCGGTTCGAAGAGCATATTCAGTCACCGCTTCGAGCCAGTGGGCCGCCGCCGTTCTCCGCTTCAAGCCGGCGTGTCCTCGATACGGGCGGGCTCTGTGTGTGGTCCTGTGCGGGGAACTGTTTTGACATCTCTCAACGATCAACACCCCTGATGGATTCAAGTCGACACCGGTTGGCGAGGTGACGAGTCGGGAGGCTCGTGCCTCCCGTCGGGGGGATAGGGCGGGTGTCGCTTCCTAGAGCAGGACGCGAGCGGTGCACTCAAACTCAGAGCAATCGCGATGCCATCCACGATGTATGGCCGAGTGCTTGCACTTCCTCGGCTCGGTGGGGCGACGGCCGCTTGTGTGGACGGATTCCCGGGTGTTGGGTCCGCCAGGGCGGGAAGCAGAGGAGGCAGATGTGGAAGTCTTGGTTCTCGCGACGGTAATGACGCTCTCAATCGGTAT
Source organism: uncultured Acidobacteriota bacterium (assembly GCA_963711765.1). Lineage (GTDB taxonomy): Bacteria > Acidobacteriota > Vicinamibacteria > Vicinamibacterales > CAVVIG01 > CAVQFC01. The sequence goes on from CAVQFC010000004.1 coordinate 1,303,119, forward strand.
AGGTCTCGCGCTTGCCAACTCGATCCTGTCGGTGGCGTTTTTTCTCATGGATGGCGGGTTTCGACGCGCAGCGCTTCCAGCAGTCACGCACACAGGCCAGCGTGGTCCTGCACCGTCGACACTTCATTACGCCACGTAAACATCGAGCGGAACGGCCAGATCGGCTCGCATCGTAAACGGATTCGCGATTGAGCAGGTTTCGTATTCCGCGGGCGCCCTTGAGGGTTCGACCCAGCAGATCGTGGCGCCGTCGGCGCCGGTCTGGATCGTCGCCGACGCAGGACGGCTTCGGCGGATCTTTGCGGCGGAGAGCGACGTTGCCGCGACGTCGCCCTCCTGTCGCCGATCGAGCGGTTAGCGCCTGGCGGTCTTCTTCTTATTCTTCTTCTTCGCGCCACCCTTCGGCTCCGAGCCGCCTGACGCCTTCGGCTTGGCCGAAGACGCGGCCTTACTCTTCTCACTGGCTTCGCTGTCTTCGCCGGTCATCGCCCCCTCTGACGCGGCCTGATTGATGCCGCCCTCAGCGAGCGCCGTCAGTTTTTCGTCGGCCGCCTTCTCCTGGTTCAGAATCTCCTCGAGCAGTTCGGCCACATCGGCATGGCCCATGACGTTGGCCCAGGCGACCAGCGTGCCGTAGGCTGCCATCTCGTAGTGCTCGGCGCGCTGACCGGAGGCGATCAGGCAGGCATCCATCGTCTCGTCATCGAAGTCCTCTTCCATCACCGACTTGCCTTCTTCGATGATGCCGGCGATGCCGTCGCAGTGTTTGCCGCGCACCTTCTCGTCCAGCAGGCCGAAGGCCTGTTCCAGCTTGTCGACGTGTCCTCGCGTCTCTTCGAGATGCGACTCGAAGGCGCCGCTCAGCTTCCTGGCCGACGCCTTCTTCGCCATTTTTGCCAGGGCCTTCAGCAGCTGCTTTTCTGCGTCATAAGCATCGCGGAGTTCGTCGAGAAACGCGTCGTGCAGGGTTCCGGCTCCAGCCATGTCAGTCTCCTCGTGGTGGTTGATGGTGATCTCCGCTACACGCGCGGCGGATCGGTTTCGCGTTCGTAATGACGGTGCTTGGCAATAGCGGCGAAGAAGGGGGCGGTAAAATCGGCGTTGCCCGCCTTCGCGACGAGGAGTCCAAGGTCCGGCTCGCCTGACAGCAGGGTCTCGGGAATGCCCGCCTTGGCGAGCAGCGAGGCGCCGGCGCCGATCGCGAGTATCGGTTTGCAGTGCCGATATTGATCCTTGACGAATTCCATGGCGCGGCCATCGATCGCGAGCTGTTCGATCGCGTCCGCACCGTCCGGAATGACGACGGCGTCCCATAGTGCTGAGGGCATCGCTTCGAGGGTGGTGTCGACCTGGCGTTCACCGCTGGATAGAGCGACCGCGCCGAGGCGGGCGCCGACAAAGCGCGGTACTGCACCGGCGGCGAGCAGCGCGTTCGCCAGCGTCTCGAGCGGGCCGCCTTCCGCGCCGTCGGCGACCAGAATAGCGATGCGCCGTGTCTTGACACTGCCATCGCCCGGCCGCGCCATCAGCGATAGGGTAGGGGAGGTTTCGACTTCCGGCGTGATGTCCTTCTCGAGCACCTTGGGCATCGGAGCAGGCATGGTGCGGATGCCAAGACCCAGCGCAACACTCTCGGCCAATTCCCGATCGACGTTCATCAGTCCTGAGACCATACGCTCGCGGACCGCTGGCGTTTGTACACGCGACAGCTCGAATCGGAAGGCGTTGACGATGTGGGCCCGCTCGGTCGGCGTCTGCGAGCTCAGGAACAATCGCGCCTGTGCGTAGTGCTCGGCGAACCGTTCGGGCTTGCCGCGCAATTTGCTGGCCTCGGGCTCCATCTGTTCGGCAAAGGAGACGAATCCCTTCGCGCCTGCCTGGAACGGGCATCCGCCCGCGAGCGAATTGGGTTCGTAGGAGACCCGACCGCGATTGATGGCCTGGCGATGCATCCCGTCGCGCTGATTGTTATGTGCTTGCGCGATCGGGCGCGTTGATCGGGATCTCGTGGAAGTTCGGTCCGCCCAATCGCGAGATTTGCGTATCGACGTAGGAATGGATGCGCCCGGCGAGCAACGGGTCATTCGAGAAGTCGATTCCCGGCACGACGTGCGCGGTGCAGAACGCCACCTGCTCGGTTTCGGCGAAGAAGTTGTCCGGATTGCGGTTCAGCACCATGCGGCCGACCGGAATCAGGGGCACGAGCTCCTCCGGCACGATCTTCGTTGCATCGAGGATGTCGAAGCTGAAGGCCTCGGCCTGCTCCTCCGTGAATATCTGGAGTGCCAACTCCCACTCGGGATACGCGCCACCCTCGATGGCTTCCCACAGATCGCGCCGGTGGAAATCGGGATCGGCGCCGGAAATCTTCACCGCTTCGTCCCACACCAGCGAGTGCGTGCCCGCCACCGGATTCCAGTGAAACTTGACGAAGACCGATTCGCCCGCCTCGTTCACGAGGCGGAAGGTGTGCACGCCAAAGCCCTGCATCATCCGGTAGCTGCGGGGAATAGCCCGGTCGGACATCGCCCACATCAGCATGTGAGTAATCTCCGGCATCAGCGAGGCAAAGTCCCAGAACGTGTCGTGCGCGGTGCCGGCTTGCGGCATCGCGAAGTGCGGCTCCGGCTTGGCGGCGTGCACCAGGTCTGGAAACTTCATCGCGTCCTGGATGAAGAAGATCGGCATGTTGTTGCCGACCAGATCCCAGTTGCCTTCGTCGGTGTAGAACTTCACCGCGAAGCCGCGCACGTCGCGCGCCGTATCCGTGGAACCGCGTTCGCCGAGCACGGTCGAGAAGCGGACGAAGACCGGTGTCTGCTTGCCGGCTTCAGCGAATATGGACGCCTTGGTGTACTCGCCGAGTGCCTTCGTGCACTCGAAGAAGCCGTGCGCCGCCGAGCCACGCGCGTGCACGATGCGCTCAGGGATTCGCTCATGGTCGAAGTGCGTGATCTTCTCGCGCAGGATGAAGTCTTCGAGCAGCGTCGGCCCGCGCAGACCGGCCTTGAGCGAGTTCTGATTGTCGCCGATGGGCACGCCCTGGTTGGTCGTCAGCATGCGCGCTGCTCGAATCGACGCGCACCCGATCCAGCGGTCCGATGGTCTTGTTCTCACCAAGGACCGGCCCACCGCTGCCAACCTTGTCGGACCCATTCTTTTCCTGCACGGTGCTGGATCCGACAATCGGATCGTCCGCTTTGAGGCACACGCCAGGTTCCGGCCTCACCGCCGCCGCAGGGTCGTATTCGGTCGCCTTGTTCGCGTTGAAGGGCAGCTGGGCGGCGAGATCCTGCGTGCCCGCCATCTTCGCGGTCAGGTCATCGTCTGCGTGTGCCAATGGCTTCGGTTCGGCCGGTCCCGAGACAGTGGCCCGGCTGTTGGGATCGATCTCAGAGCGCGGGTGGGGCCGGGGTTGTTTCGACTTAGGCATGTCTGACTTTCGGCAAACTGGGTGAATTGGGCGGCACACCGAGTCGTGCGCCGTTGTCGCGGCTCGTAGGCGTCTTAGAAATGCTGAAGAAGCGTCTCTTCTGCGCTGTGACTATCCAAACGACCTGCCCGATGCTGACGGTGTAGAAGACGACGCCGCGGCGTTTGAGGACCACCAGGCGGGCCGGGGTGTCGTCGCACCGTAGCTCCGATATCAACAACGGTGCCAGTCACTCACGATTCGGAGAGGCCAACAAAAGACGCGAACGTGGCGCAACGTGGGTTCTACAGATGCGTTTGGTTCGCTTCTGTAGGTAGCGAACTACCGCAGTCCGGTAGCCGGCGTATCAGTCACCGTCGTTGGAGAGCTGTAGAGTGTCTACTCAGCAATTGCATAACGTCGCGATGGTGTCTCCGCGGCGCTGTCGCCCGCTTTGTTCGGATTGGGCACCGGCTCCGCCGATTGTCGGTTACGTCAATTCCGAAGGCGTTGATCGACGTGATGAACACCATCCCGAAGCGCTCAACATCGAGTACCGCATCGATGGCGAGGGTTGCCTGACAGCTGGTAGTCCGATCGCCTCCACAACGACACAGCAAGTCTGAAGGGGTGCAAAGCCGGCCGCGAATGATCTAGCGCCGCGCCTCGGCGAGTTGGTCGACGAAGCGTCGCACCATCTCTGATTCCGGATTCTGCGCTTTGAGCGCCGCCATCTCTCGTTCCGCGTCGTCGAGCAATCCGGCGTCGGCGTAGAGAACGCTGCGTACGAGATGCGACGCGGGCGCTTGTGAAAGACGCGCTGCCTGCTCAGCGCTTAGAATCAGGAATCGTGCCGCGGCGGCGGGTGGTGCGGGCGCGGTTATCTCCTGGCCACCGGCCGTGGCTTCGACCTGCCACATGTAGATGTCTCCACGAGCGAGGGGCAGGTCTGGTGTCCACTCGGTGCCTCGTAGCGCGGGACTGATCGCGGTGGCTCCGTTGGCCTCGTCGCGCAACCTGACGACGTAGGTGACGCCGTCCGCCAGCGCGGTCCAACGCAGAGACGGTCGATCCGACAGGACGGCGGTCCCCACCGGTGCGATGACACGGAAAGCGGCTTCGTCGCCCGGGCCTCGAAGCGCGCTGTCGGTGCGGGCGAGCGATGCTACCGCTGCCGGCAACGTCAGCCGCCCGGAAACGACAGCCTGCTTCATGTGCGAACGGTCCAGGTCCGAGAGACCACGGACGCCTTCGATGTTTCCGAGCGCATCGACGCGAATCGTCGCGCTTCCGTCGTTGAACACCATCAGTATCGACGGTGACGGTCGGGCCCGCTGGAAGGAGAAGAGACCGATCAACAGCGACGCGGCAGCCGCGAGGCCCACGTACCACCAGGTCAGACGACGACTGTGAGATGCACGGGGCTGCCCGACGAACTGTTGGAGGTCGCGAATCTCATCGGCGCACGAGGCGCAATGCTCGAGGTGATCTTCAACCTCGCCGCGCCTCGAGGCATCGAGAGTCCCGTCAACATACGCGTGGACATCGCCCTCGGGCACGTGAGGATCCGCGAGACCGATCGCGGTTTCGAAACGAGCGCGGGCGTTCGCGCTATCCGCAGGGGTGGCAGCCCTCGCGCGACAGTCGGCGCACTTGGCGAGATGAGCGTCGAACGCGAGCAGATCCTCCACGGCCAGCGCGCCTCGTCTAAACCGATCGATCTCGACGTCGGTCGCATGACGCGATCCTTCAGGCCATCTCATGTTGTCGCGTCCATCGCTCGTGGGGAGGTCCGAACCGTCAGGATATTAGCTCGGCCATCAAGGCGATTGACCAGCCGCTTTCGCGCCGCCATCCGCAGGTTGATGACCTGCTGCCGCGTACACGCCAACCGGCGCGCCAGCTCGTTATCTGGCAGGGGCAGTTCGTTCCAGAGATCGGCAAGCGCCTCGACACTCATCTCGATTGCGGCAGCCAACTCGCGAAGCGACGCTGTACCCGTGATCAGGAACAGGCTCAAGGCGTCGTCCTTCAGATTGAGCAGCAGCGCCTGCCGCTGACGGACCGGGAGCTCGAGGATTTCGTGCCACGCCCGCTCCGCCCGTTGCCGCGCCGCGATTGCGGCCTCGGCGCCCGGCGCGCGATCGGCGACATGCTCGAGACCGATCGCCCCGTCGTGAGGCAGGAGGGGCACACGCCAGATCTCTGCTGCCAGGTCTACGATTGCCGTCAGTTCCAGCGGACCGTTGCTGCGGTCGAATAGGCGGCCCAGAAATCCTTTCACCTGCTGCGGCTCGATGTCCGAGAGTGTCTCGGCTTGGGGGGGTGTCCCTGGCGGGCGCGCCTCGGAGCCACGGAACCCGGCGAGCCATGTGCCGTGCCCCGATCGCCACAATGCAAACCGTGAATCGTGCTCCAGGGCATAGCGCAGGCGGTTGCGCAGTTGCCAGCGGAGTGGATATTTCGCGCGGAGGAAATGATCGCAGCTGTGATGGGCGGCCGCGGCCGCATAGGCGCTGAACGTCTCAATGTCGCCGAGCGTCTCTTCGACCCGACCGTGTCGAAGCCGCAGCATCAACTGCAACAGCACCTGCGCGCGAACATCCTCCGCCTCTCCGGAGCCGGCGCCGATCCGGCTGGCCACCACCCGCGTGACGATCGGCGCCGCGTACCGCGCCAGCACCACGCCCAATTCCTCCTCGGCGCGCTCATGGGACGCCGTTGCGAACGCGTCGAGGGTCGGATCCATGCCTCGGTCAGCGACCGTCCCCGCCGAGAATGAAGGCGGCCCAGTAGAACGGATGCTCGAATCCAGGCGTCTTGAGCGCGTGCACCGCTGCCAGCTGTAGCGCCCGTGCTTTCGAGACACCGCGCTGGCCGCCGCGCCATTCCTGGTGAAACGCGACAATCAGGCGTGCGGCACCGGCCGATTCGACGGCCCACTGGCTGACCAGCGTGGCGGACGCGCCGGAGACGAACACCGCCCACATCAGGCCCACCATCCCTTCGCCGGGTGCGATCCGGCCGCGCGCGGTGTCGCAACCAGACAGGACGATCAGATCGGCGCGTAGTTGCAGATTCATGATCTCCCACGCCTCCAGCACCCCGTCTTCGCGATCGCCAGGCGCCGGCCGGGCCAGCGACAGGTGGGAGTACAGCGGGCTCGCGTTGTCGAGGACGCCATGCGTGGCGAGGTGCAGCACCTGATACCGCGGAGCGTCCGATTTCCAGCGGTCCTCGGTGGCGTCGGCTCCGACATAGACGCGACTCGACACACCGTAGGTGGCGGCGGTCTGCCGCACTTCGGATTCGGACTCCGGCAGTGGATCCGAGCCGGCTGGGTTGCCGAACGCGAGGAGTGTCGATCCGGCCGGCGCTGCGGGACGGCGGCGCATTGCTTCGCGCAGCACAGTGACGGACGGCGCGTAAGATATGGCGGCATCTTCGATCAGATAACGCCCCGGGGTCGGCTGGAGGGCCTGAAACGGCAGGTTCCACAAGCTTCCGTCCGGAACGATGATCAGCTCGGTGACGCCCAGCAGCGAGTGGCGCATCGGCCCGAGCACCAGATCGTAGAGTACGCGCGCCGAGTCGGCGGCCCGCAGATCGCGATGGGCCAGCTGGTCGCGAAATCGGCGGATCTGTCCGTCCAGCACCGCGGTGGTGGCCGGCAGCCGAACCGCGTGGATGCCGGCGCCGGTGACGACGAAGGCGTCCGTTCGAATCGCCCCGGCGACGAACTCGACAATTGCGCCGGACGCGCCCGGCACCAGCTGCTGCGCTTCCAGGGCACCGACGATCGGCGCGGCACCTCGATCGTTCTGCAGTTCGGGATGCGCGGCGTACAGGCCGGACCGAAACGCCTCGTAGGTGAGCCGATGTTCGTCGCGCCGTCTTTTCAGCGCAGCCAGCCGGGACTCGTCACGCGGCTCCGTGCGGGCCGCGACTAGTACTTCGTTGTTGACCGAATTCAACGACGTCCGCAGCTCGATCTCCCGGTCGCGCTCCGCGGCGGTCATCGCTTTGGTGACGGGCACGCGGTCGCTGCGAATAATGTCGAGCAGCGCGCGCGCTCGTGACCGCTCCGCGAAGGAGAACGCGTCCGCGGTGTTGTGCGCCGCCAGTGCCAGCTCGATGCGCGCCTGGTAGGGCGCGAGGCGATTGGCGAAGAACTGCCGACGTGCCTCCTCGTCGCCGCGATTCTGCGCGCGCAGGTCCTCGATCACGTCGATCGCATGCTCGAACGCCCGGCTCGCCTCTGCCGGTCGCGCCAAGGCGACGTCGATCCGGCCGATGACGGTCAGCGCCAGCCACTGCACGTCAACCAGCTCCATCTCCTCGGCCAGCGCTTGCGCGCCGGTCGCCAGCGTCAACGCGTTGGCATAGCGGCCGCTGCGTCGTTCGACGTCCGCCAGCGCGACGAGCGCCTCGGCCCGTCCGCTGCGATCGCCGGTGGCATCGCGGAACTCCAGCACACGGCGGAAAGACTGCGCCGCCGGGCCCAACTGATTTCGGACCGCATAGGCGCGGCCGAGCGCCAGCCGGGCATCCGCCGCCTGCGGTTTGAAATCCGCCCGCGTGCTGATCGCCAGGCTGCGCTGCAGCGAGTCGATCGCCCGGCTCGAGTCTCCCTGTCCGAGGAAGACCTCGCCCAGGTGCGTCCGGATCTCGGCGGTCAGCGACGGGCTGCCGACCTTGGTGCCGTTCACGACGAGGGACTTCCGCAGATAGCTGGCCGCCTGCGCGTAGTTGCCCTGCGCTTCGTAGACGACCGCAATGTTGTTCAAGGTTTCCGCGATCGCGTGAGCGAAACCGATCGACGTGAACAGCGCCAGGCTTTGCTGCAACGAGTCCAGCGCCGCGGTGTAGTTGCCCTGCGCCCGGTAGCATTCGGACAGCGAGGTCAGGCTCCGGGCGATGCCGTCCTTATCGTTGAGTCCACGCCGGATCTCGTAGGCCTGCTGCGACAGGGCCAAGCCCTGGGCAGAATCGCCGAGGATGCGCGAAATCCTCGCGAGATTGTCGATGACGGTGGCACTGCGGCGATCGTCGCCGAGTTGCTGCAGGCCGGTCAGGCTGCGCCGAAAATAGTCCGCGGCGCTGGCGTAATCGCCGACGGACTGATAGGTCGCGCCGACATTGTTGAGCGCGACCGACATCCCCCGGCGATTGCCGATGGCCTCCCACAGGGCGAAGCTGCGGAGATGGAACTCGCGCGCGTCCTCGTAGCGCGCTCGCATCGTCCTGAGGTGGCCGAATTGGGTGGAGATTTCGGCCATGACCGTGCCATCGCCCAGCTCCTCGGCGAGTGCGAACCCCTCGTGCAGCAGCGGCTCGGCGCGGTCGGCTTGCCCGAGTGTGACCAGCGTGGCGCCGTAGCCGTCCAGCGCGGTCGCCTCGGCCGATCGATCGGCTTCCCGTCTGGCCATCGCGAGCGCGGCGGCGAAGACGCGCTCAGCGCGCGCGTAATCGCCAACGGCCCGAAGCTCGAAGCCGCAGTCATTCAAGCGCCTGGCGTCTGCCGACGAATCGGGCCACACCGGCAAGGGATCGTCTTTGAGCGTCGCGCAGTTCGGCGCCGCCTCCGACGGGGAGGAAAGGGCTTGCGCAGCCACGTGGCGTCCGGCGAACAGAATCGAAACAAGCGTCAGGACGAGACGGTAATATCGCGGGTTCTGCATCCTCACCTAGAGAAAGACGGGCCAGCGCGCCCTGTCATTGTAGACCCAACAGCCGGGTCCGAAGGATGAGTGATGCCGCGATCCGTTCTGACCATCCTGATCGGTGCCATCCTCGGCGGCGCGGTGGCGGCGCCGCAAGGCAAAGAAGGTTCCGACGCGACCATCGACATCGATTGGGACTCCGGCGAGGAAGCGATGGCCGACGGCCGGATCGCTACGAAGGTAATGGGCAAGGACGCCGGCGGGGCGGTCGCCGGGTCGATCGATGGACTCGGCGATGAAGCAACGTCGATGATTGGCGGCGTCATCGTGCTCAAGGAAATCGGCGATGTAATGGTCAAGAACCCGGCCTGGACGCTGCAGGTCGAGGGTCACACCGACAACATCGGCCGTGCGACAGCAAACCAGGATCTCTCGACGCGGCGGCTGTTGTGATGGGCAGGTCCGGTAGGCCGGTTCTTCGCGTCAGGGAAGCTGATTCAGGCCAGCAGAACCCGCTCCTTCTCTACAACCAAAGGGGCAATGTCGCGGCGGTCATCATGTCGACCGGCGGCCGCGGCTTCATTGCTGTGAGCAATGGCAAACAGTCGATGGGGTCGGATGGTTCAGCGCGGGCCGTGTTGACGGCTGACTCGAACGGCGATGGCGAGTTGTTGGTGGGCGACAAAGGACCAACACCTTATTGCGGCCATTCGCAGTCGAGCCGCCGGAACACCCTCGCGGCGATCCCATTTGGCGATGACGGCGGCGCGGCCCTGCATCGCATTGTGATTCAACGATGACACGTTACGCGCTGATTGCGTCCTTCGCTGCCGCGCTTGCCGTGATCGGCTGCGGCCGCCGTCCCTCGCGGCCGCTGTCGGGGGCTCATCTGGTCAAGCGCAGTGAATTGACGCCGAACGAAATCAAGTACGGAATGGCGCCCACTCGATCGGCCGCGGTCACCTATCAGCCGGAGGTCGTCATCGTCGAAGGAGGCGCGGATGTGATCCGCGGGCTCAGCACCGACGGCCTGGTCTGGACGATTGACGCCCGGGCCCGGGGCACTGCCGAGGTCGCCGTCGGCAAAATCATCTTCGTGACAGGACGCGCGGTCGGCAAGGTCCTGGCCGTGCGCCGCGAGGGCGACGTCATGTCGGTGGTGATCGGTCCCGCGCTGATCAACGAGATTTACCAGAACGCGCACTTTACTGTCGAACAGGACGTGGACTTCGGTGAGGCGATCGCCATTACCGCGCCGGATTATCCCGGCCAGGAACTGCCGCTCGCGCAGCAATCGGCAGCGTTCGACGATCGAGGCCGTCCGCACTTCGTTCTGGTATCCGACGGCCTGGCGTCCCCGCCGCCTGCCGCACCGCCTGGAGGCCCGGCGCCGCTCGGCCCGGCGGCGCCGCCGCCGCAACCGGTGATTCTCAAATTCAATACCCACCCCGTCGTGGGATCGGACGGCGTCGGGATGCACATCTCCTCGAAGGTGCCGCACCTGACCCTGGCTGCGCAGGTGACGGTGCACATGAAACAGCCACACCTGTACTTCGACATTCTGATCAAAGACGGCGCAATCCAGACCGTGGAGCTCGTCCTCAGCGGCGGCGCCGGACTGACGTGGCGCTTCGACGCAGGCACCGACATCGGAATGAATGCGAACGTCCACGAGAGGCTTACACCGGACACCGATTTCAGCATCCCGATTTCCGGGATTGGCGCACCGCTGGCGATTACGGTGCGGCAGACCCTGATCGTCGAGTCGTCGCTGGGAGTCAAAAACACCTCTCTGAAAGCGATCGGCGACTACTCGTTTGCCGGCACCTTTCGCGTCGGCTATCGCGATGGCGCGTTCGAGGTCGGCGCCCCGGTCGAGTTTCACACCAGGACCGACATGGCGAAATCGCTCGACGGGCTGTCACTCGGTGTTGCCGGGCTGAACCTTTCCCATCAGATGCGGGTGGTGGTCGGCGTCGGGGCGTTCGGCTTCGCCGCGGGGCCCTACTTCAGTTTCAGTTCCGGGTTGGGCGCCGTGAAGTCGGCAGCGACCGGCATGATTCCGTGCAATCAGGCGACCTTCACGATGGGCGTCAACGCCGGGGTCGGGTACTTGATTCCACAATCGATCGTCAAGGCGATCAACTTCATCCTGCGCGCTCTGAACGTCAAACCGATCGCCGGCGAGGGCGGCCTCCAAGCCAAGGGGACCAACGTCGTCAACCAGACCACCTGGGAACCGCGGAGCAATGCATGTCATCCATGACCGCGCCGGCCTCAGTCCTAATCGTCGCCGCCTGCGCGTGGAGCGCCGCCTGTGGACGCGCACCGACCCCGCCGAAAACCGAGGCGGCCCGGCGCCCCGCGGCGTGCTCTCTGATCACGCGCGAAGAGATGGCGGAGATCCTCAAGGCGCCAATCGGCACGCTGGCGGCCGACGATACCGCAGCGAAGACCTCGTGCGCCTACCCACCGGGCGAGGCCGGTAGCTGGGCGCAGGCCGAGGTGTTGATTGAATGGAACGACCGCGGGGGACCCACGTTCGGCAAGCAAATGTCAGACGCGTTCGGTGGCAGCGCCGTCGGCCGTCAAGTCGCGCACACCGTTGACCTGGGCGACGACGCGGTCTACAGCAGCGAAGGCGTATTGACGATCCACCTCGGGACTGCGCTCATCACAGTCACGCTCCCGATGCGGGCGGACTCGGAAACGAGAGCGACTGCCGTCGGTACGAAACTGCTCGAGCGGCTCGGCGGATCCGTCCCGGCCACGGTGAGGACACCTCCGGTTCCTCCCGCGAACAAGGCTGGGGCCACACCTGCCGTTGCCGCGAACGACACCGAAGATGCCCTCAAGGGCCTGTTGGCGCTGTTCGGGGACGACGACAAGCCGGAGGTGAAGAAGGCAGCGCCGGTTTCGCTCCCGCTGCCGGAAGGATTCGAGCCCGGAGGATCGTGCCCCGATCCGGGGCCGGCCACTGAATCCGAGCAGGCGGCCGCCGCGGCCGCGACGATTCCGCTCAAGGAAGGCATGACATTGGCGAGCACTTGGACGAAGCCAAACGAGAACAAAGACCACGAGTGCCTCAAGCAGATCACCAAGATTGATCGCTTCTCTGTCCTGATGAGCATGAGCTGTCCCAACGACGCCAACCAGCGTGTGACAGCCTCGGTTCGACGGCTCTGCTGGGCCGACCTGCGCGATTCGTTCATGTACGAGACGGCGTTCGACCTCAATTTGCCCGAGGCGATGCGCGGCGCCTTGTCTTTCAGCTTGTCGGCTGCGTCGTTCACGGAGTTGACGACCGCCGGCAGTACGCGGCATCGCTACCTGGAAGTAGAAGCGCCTCGCCATGGTCTGCCGCTTCGTCTCACCGAGGACGATGACGGCCGGATCGAACGCCAGGGCAGCCGAACTTCGAAGCTCATCGTCAACGATCGGGAAGTAGACCTGCCGGTCGTCGAAGCGTCGGGCCGCTACGAGATGAACGGCCGACCCGACACGCTCAACCTCAAGGTTCTTGGCGATCCGCGGTTTCCGATCGTGCTCGAGTAACCGGTACCTCGCCAGTCATTTCTCGATCACCTACACGAAGATCTCGTTTCCCACTGCCGGTGAGGTGGAGAAACATCTGGCGGTCGACAAGCGCGTCGACGTCTACGGGATCTACTTCGACTTCGCCAGCGATCGCCTGCGGCCTGAATCCGCACCGGTGTTGCGCGAGATCGGCGAAGCGCTGACCAGGAATCCGTCATGGACGCTAATCATCAACGGTCACACCGACAACGTCGGCGGCGATTCGTTCAATCTTGATCTCTCGAAGCGACGCAGCCTCGCGGTGCGCAGCGCGCTCGCCGAGACCTATCACGTCGATCCGGGGCGGCTGTCGACCGCCGGCTTCGGCGCGGCGCAGCCGAAGGAATCCAACGCAACCGCCGACGGCCGCGCCAAGAACCGCCGAGTGGAACTGGTGCGTCAGTAACGGAGCCACCATGATCCCAGAGCGCCAGTCGCGGTCGTTTGGCTGGCTGCCCTCAATCAAAGGCCTGTGTGCCTGGCCAGTACCGACTCGAGGCGGTGCACGGCGTGTTTGCGCTGCTCGGCGCGATCAGGACGGTCGCCCTCGGCTGAACGCGGCGGACGCCATCGGTAATATCGCCGCCGCTCGTCCCTCACTGTTGATGCGGTGGAACTCTTCCTCACGTTCCCCGAGACAGGTTACTCATGCGAATCGTGACTGTTGGGTGTTGCCTCTGCGTTGCCTTGATGTCCGCCTGCGGAGGCGGCGCCGCCGCTCAGGCTCCCGGGCAGACGGCCGCGGCTTTGACCGGCGAAGAAAAGATCGCCGCCGAGAAGAGCCCGCAATGCCGGTTGTTCACGCCGGCCGAGCTCGGAAAGTTTGCAGGCGTGGCGCTCGGTCCAGGACGCGTAGCGGCGATGGGCACCGGGTGCCAGTGGCTTGCGCACTCCGGCGACGGCAATGTGCTGATCCAGGTGGTGCCCGCGCGCTACCACGAACCACACAAGGGCGCACCGGGGTTCAAGAAACTTCCGGATATCGGTACGGAGGGATTCGTCGAGCATTCGATGGGTGGATGGAACGCGGGCGCCATCACCGGGCCTCAGGCGGTCGTGGTGTCGGTCAGCGGACCGGCCGCGAGTGAGGCGAATGCCATCGCGCTGTTGAACGAAACGATCAAGCGGCGGAAATAGGACAGCAACCTTCGTTCGCGTGAGTCTCACCGAGAAGGAGCGTGAGATCTTCCACGCATATGCCGACGCCGCCTTCGCCCGTCCGCAGCTCCGGTAGCGACACTACGATAGGCCGCGGCGCTGAAGGTCTGAGACGGATGCCAAAGTGTTACCCCGGGCCATCCTCATTTCCGAATCCACCTACGCAGGTATTACGCAGGCGAAACCGTCACCGCCGAGTGAACCCTATGCGGAAACAGTGACGACACTCAGCCGGCCGCATTGCGTGCAGACGACGGTAATCGTGCGGAGGTCTGGTCCGAGATCGATGACTTTCAGGCTGTCGAACTTACAGCGCGGACACAGCACGACGATGGGTTTTTCCGTGAGCAACGGCGCCGGCGCTTCACGCATGGTCATCGCGGATGGACGTAGGCGACCGGCTCCCAGACGCCGCCCGTCGGATCCGAAGCCGCCAGCGGCAGGATGATGAACGTGTGTCGCGCCGGGATGTCCGTGTCGTGTCGGACGACATGCTCCCAGACGATGAAGGAGGCGTTGGTCGCGTTCGCGTTTTGCTGCGCTCTCGCAATCGTTTCGGACTTCCCCAGGGTCGATGATCGAAGCGGCTTGCGTCGCGTGTCGCGCCCGATATCGCTGGTGTCGTCGCTCGATGTCTTCTGTGTGTCGTTCTGATAATCGAGGGTCGCGTTTGCAGTATTCACGTCTTTCTCCGTGGCCGTCCGCTTCCAGCGGCCGGCGCGTCTGCGTTTACGAGCTCAGTGGATTCCAGCGGCCCCACCGGTCGGGTGTTGTGGAAGTGCCACACACGCGGGCGGCGTCATCGCCAGGGTCGATTCGCAGCGGCGCTCCGGAGATCGGCGTACGCGAAAGTGGCTGAATAACGGGGCCCATTCGCCGCGATCTTGCGAGTCGCGAATGAAGTCGTCTCGCTGCTCAGGAACGCGAAAGACCATTGCGGGGACGCGCTGTGAAAGCGTTAACATGGCCCTCATTGGACCATCGAGCTGGCGAACGGCGGATGACGGGACGGGCCAATCGATTGACATCCGCGGCCACACGATGGAACTGCTAGATGGCCGGTAACTTACGGACCCGTGGACCTTCGGTTCAGACGTGGGCCTTTCCACATCTGGTCGCGTGGCTGGAAAGTCAGCGCCTGGACGTGGCGAAAATCAGTCGGCTGCCCGGCATCGTCAGCAACGATCCCGATCGACGCGTTTCCGAAACGACAGCGGAGACCGCGTGGCGCCTGGCGGCAACCATGACCAACGACGTCGCCATCGGGGTGCACGTCGCCGAGTGGCTTCCGCGAGGTGCGCTCGATTTGATCGAATATGCCGTCCGCTCGAGCCGGTCGCTCGCATCAGGCCTGGAACGGTTCGCGCGCTACGGCTGTCTGGTGAGCGATCGGGTCGCGGCGCGAGCCGAATCGCACGACCGAGGGCTGCAGCTGATCATCCGCGACGTCGGTTCGTCGGCGCTGCATCCGGCGCGCGCGGAGTTCGCGCTGGCGCTCGCGCTGAAACTCGCCCGCGATGTCACTGGCGTCCCAATCGTGCCGGTACTGGTCGCCTTCGCTCATGCTTGCCCTGACGACGTGTCGGAGCATCAGCGGTTCTTCCGTGTGCCCGTCCGTTTCGCCGCCGGGACCAATACGATGATCGTCAGCGCAGCCGACGCGGCGCGGCCACTACCAGGAGCGGACGCCGCGCTGTCGGCAATCGTCCGGCGACGCTTGGATCAGGTGCTTCCCGACGCGATTCTCCCGACATCTGCCTCCGTGAGTGCTCGCGTCAGGAGGATGCTGGTGGAGGATCTCGGGCAGACGACGCTCACAGCCGATTCGGTCGCCAGAGCGTTCGCAATGAGCCGGCGAAGTTTGACGCGTCGCCTCGGCGAGGAGGGCACATCGTTCCGCGCCATCCTGGACGATGTGCGCGCGGAGCTCTCGCGTGCGCTGCTGCAGGATCGAAAGTTGAGCATCGCCGATGTGGCGTTCTTCCTGCAGTACTCCGAGCCCGCGGCGTTTCATCGATCGTTTCGGCGTTGGACAGGGCAGACGCCGCAGAATTACCGAGAATCTGTGAACGTTCGTTGAGCCCGGTTGGGTGGTCGGAGTACGACGACAAGGGTCGTCGCGTCGCTTGATGGGCATCCGTTAAGAGCGTGAAGCCGTCCATCCCGCATTTGGCGTAACCGCCGGACTCTAAACGAATTCGCTACTGGAGGCGGATGGACGTCCTCTTTCTCACCAAATCGAGAGCAAACTCAACCGGTAAATGGAAGACGGCGCAATGCTTTGTTGCGATTCCAGTCCATGGGATCTATCGTCTCATCAATAAATTCTATAGCTGGAGTCGCAGACCCCTACTCGGCGGCTTTTCAAATATGGCTACCAGATGTCAGCCAGAAACCAGACACGGCGCGCGAAAGGCCACTTGCCGTGCAAAATCCCTATCCGCGACGTCAGCCGTCACCGAGGTCCCGATGCTTCCCATCAGCCGCCTCGCCATTGGAGTTCTCATCATTTGGTTTGTCGCAGTCCGTGCTGCTGATGCGGCGCCGATCACCTACCTGTACACCGGCACTGCATCCGCGCCTACTCTTCAAGACTTCATCCCGATCGGCACCCCCGCCACCATCCTCCTGACGGTGGACCCGGACGATAACATTGTGGGTCAGTTCGGTTCCTATCCTTCTAATGTTGGCAGTTATCGTTTCACCGCAGTGCTGGACTTTACGGGACGCGAGTACACCTTAGGCGGATACTTGGAAATCAATGAGGATGTAAGCGTTCGATTCCCCCATCCCGGAAGCATTGACCTTGTTGAGACGACTCGAGTGGAGGGTCCGCCTCTGGACACCGATCAGCCCCCTCTGTACGGACCAGCCACAGCGTGCGGATTTACCCTTTGCCGCGTCGACAGTTTTGGCGGCGGCTCTGATCCGACCTCGTCCGCGCTGCCGGTCTTTTCCTTTGTGAGCTTTCCGATCAGTTTTGAGGTACCCGTTGAAGACCCAAACCAATTCCCATTTGCCCGAGTGACGATTTCCGGATCCAATCCTCAGGTCGTTGCCGAGCCGTCCACGCTGCTCCTGTTCGGCACCGGCATGGCTCTCGTAGTTGGGACCATCCGTCGACGGCGGCCGTTGGCATCGCCAAGCTGAGGGCAAGCAGATTCGGGACGCGACCGGATCAGAGCTGCTATACGCGAGACTCAGCCGAGCGGTCACTGCA
Organism: uncultured Acidobacteriota bacterium; assembly: GCA_963711765.1. Classification (GTDB taxonomy): domain Bacteria; phylum Acidobacteriota; class Vicinamibacteria; order Vicinamibacterales; family CAVVIG01; genus CAVQFC01. The sequence goes on from CAVQFC010000004.1 coordinate 1,320,148, forward strand.
ACGGCCCTTTTAGACCGCCTCACGTCTTCTGGACTACACCGAAGAGCAAGTCGCCTACGCGCAGGGTCTGGCCGAATCTGGCACGCCCGTCGCCGATGTCTGTCGCTAGAAAGGCATCGCCGATACCGAAGGTAGCGGAGCCCGGGTGGGCGGATTCACCGAGGCACGGGTGACTGCCGAACGATGGCAGAAATCGTCAGAGGAGCCAGAGACGCTCGACATCGCGTCGCGAATCGAGCGCGCGTCCCGCTGTGACTGGGGTGTGACTACGACGAGAATCGAGCGGGGCTGCTCGCGCTCCGAAGTGACTGCGTTGATTGAGTTTGTGTGGTGGCGAGGGACAGAATCGAACTGTCGACACTACGATTTTCAGTCGTATGCTCTACCAACTGAGCTACCTCGCCCCGAGGTGTGGAAACACCGATTTTAGTATTTACTCGGACCGAAGAGCAAGCATCGGCGGCACACGGACGGCCAGGAGCGCCGCCAGCGCCGAGGCCACCAGCGCGATCAGGCCGAGGCCGAGCGCTGTTGCGACAAAGATCGGGACGTCGGTCGCGCCGACGCCGTAGAGCAGCGCCGCCAGCGATCGCGCAAGCATGCGCGCACCAAACGCGCCCGCGACGATACCCAGGCCCGTCCAGCCCAATCCCTCGCCGACGATCAGCGCGACGATGTGACGAGAGCTGGCGCCGATGGCTCTTCGGACCGCGATTTCTCGCGTCCTCCGCGCGGTCGAATAGGGGAGAGGCGGGAGGGCAGCCGATACGGTTAGCGATTGTCGAACGCGAGCCTATTTCCAGAGGCCGCCGTTCTTGAGGCGGATCAGCTCCTCTGGATCCGTGGTCGTGTACCCACGCGCCTGCGCGTGATTCACGAACCCCGGCGTGATGCCGTGATCGCGCAGCCGCGTGATTTCGGTGAGCGTCAGGTCCTTGAGCCCGAGTTGCTTCATGTCGGAGATGAACTCGGCGCTGACGCCGTGGTCCCTGGCGCGAAGAAGGTCCGCCAGCGGCGGGTTCTTGAAGCCTTGCGCCGAGAGCTCGCCGATGAACGCGCCGGTGACGCCGCGATCGTGCAGGCGGACCAGATCTTCCGCGGCGAGCTTGTCGTAGCCGGCGGCTTTCAGGTCGGTGACGAACGCCGCACGGACGCCGTGATCGCGCAGGCGGGTGAATTCCTCGAGCGTCGTCGCGGTCAGGCCGAGCCCGCGAATTTCCTGCACGTACTCAGGCGTGACGCCGTGGTCGCGGGCGCGGACCAGTTCTTCGATGGTCGCGCTGGTGAATCCGGCCTTTTTCATTCCCTGCACATACGCCTGCGTGACGCCGTGGTCGCGGGTCCGGACGAAGTCCTCGAGCGTGCTCCCGGCGAAGCCTTCGGCCTTCATGTCCTTGATGTATTGCTGGGTGACGCCATGGTCGCGCGTCCGGACCATGGCCTCGAGCGTCACGGCCCTGTAGCCCTCGGCCTTGATGCCGCGGATGTAGTCGATGCTCACGCCGTGGCTCTTCGCGCGCTGGACCTGGTCGAGCGTCAGCTTGTCGTAGCCCTCGGTCTTGAGGTCGCGGATGTAGCGCGGTCCGACGTCGTGGACGGCCAGCTGAAAGCGGCGCCACAACGGCAGGTCGTCGCTGTAGCCGATCGCCTTCATCTCGGCGACGTACTGCTCGCGGGGTTGGAAGGCGAACAGGCCGGCGCCGCGGCCGTCGCGGAAGGCGCCGTCGAAGGCGAGCGTCCCGGCTTCGCGGCGCAGCTCGAACTTGACGCTCGCGGCGCTGAACGGCGTGCTGTTGATCGGCAGCCCGGTCAGCTGGTCGGCGGGGAAGGTCTGGCCCATGCTCCAGCCGCTGCCGTTCCAGTTGTTGTTGGGCCGGTCGGCGTCGGGTGGCGCGTCGGTGCGAACCTGGAGAAACACTTCGGCGTTACGGAGTTCGGCGGTCCAGGTGCCGTGGATGTCGGTCGTCTGTCCCGACACTGACATGCCGATGACGGCCTGCAGGAACAGGACGAAGAGAGTGGAGAGGTAGCGCATGCCCGGTTGGACGGGCAGCGGACGGCGGAAGGTTGTCAGCCATCCGCCGTTACACGCGCTCGATTACACCGCGACCGGTTCGGCCGCGTCCCGCGACATCCCGAGCTCGCGGCGGACCTTGTCGTCGATCGCCTTGAAGACCTCGGGGTTGTCCTTGAGGAACTGCTTGGCGTTCTCGCGGCCCTGACCGAGGCGCTCGCCGCCGTAGGCGAACCAGGCGCCGCTCTTCTCGACGATGCGCTTCTCGACCGCGAGATCGAGGAGGTCGCCGGTCTTGGAGATGCCTTCGCCGTACATGACGTCGAACTCGGCCTCGCGGAAGGGCGGCGCGACCTTGTTCTTGACCACCTTGACGCGGACGCGGCCGCCGATGACGGCGTCGCCGTCCTTGATGCTGGCAATGCGGCGGATGTCCATGCGAACCGACGCATAGAACTTCAGCGCGCGGCCGCCGGTCGTGGTTTCGGGGTTGCCGAACATGACGCCGATTTTTTCGCGCAGCTGGTTGATGAAGATGAGCGAGGTTTTGGACTTCGACACCGCACCGGTGAGTTTGCGGAGCGCCTGCGACATCAGCCGGGCCTGCAGACCCATCTGCGCGTCGCCCATCTCGCCTTCGATTTCGGCCTTGGGGACGAGGGCCGCCACCGAGTCGACGACGACGACATCGACACCGTTCGAGCGGATCAGGACCTCGACGATTTCGAGCGCCTGCTCGCCGTTGTCGGGCTGCGACACCAGCAGGTTGTCGATATCGACGCCGAGCTTCTGGGCGTAGAGCGCATCGAGCGCGTGTTCGGCGTCGACGAACGCGGCCATGCCTCCCAGTTTCTGCGCCTCCGCGATGACCTGCAGCGCCAGGGTCGTTTTGCCGGAAGACTCCGGCCCGAAGATTTCGATGACACGGCCTCGGGCACACCGCCGATGCCGAGCGCGTAGTCGATGCTGATCGCGCCGGTCGGAATGAACTCCATCGGCTGGATGGCGCCCTTCGAGCCCAGCCGCATGATGGAACCCTTGCCGAACTGCTTTTCGATCTGCCCGACGGCCAAATCGACGGCCTTGCTGCGTTCCCGTTCCTGACGCTCGTCTCGTTCAACTGCCATGTGATTCGGCCCTCCGAGGCGTGGTTATTCTAGATACGTGCCGAGGCGAAAGTCAAGCGCAATATCGTGAACAATTCGCTGAAACTGGCGGTAATGAGGCCATTTGTGAAGCCGGAGACTTTCGCCCCTCCGTCCTGATGATTGCAGAATCTGCGATGATGACCGTTCGATGCCTAGCCCTGTCGGCCATGCCCTTGCGGGTGTGGCTACCGTCTGGACCATTTCCCCACGCGCTCCTCGCCGCCTGGTCATCGTCGCTGCGGCGCTGGCCACCCTGCCCGACGCTGATCTGATTCAGGCCGGCTCGCACCGGTCGTTCACGCACAGCCTCGGCGCCGTGATCGCTGTGACGATTATCGCGGCGGCCGTGACAGGGTGGGTCAATCGCGGGCGCGGAACCGCGGCGGGTTTTCCGAACTCGAACGCGGGCCTGAAAGGCCCGCGCCTCGGCACGACGTCGCCGGTCGGCGTGGCGTTGATCTGCGGCGCAGCCTACGCCAGTCACCTGCTGCTCGATTGGCTCGGCGCGGATCATTTTGCGCCATATGGGATCCGTGCTCTCTGGCCGTTCGATGATGGCTGGTACATCTCGGGGCTCGATATTTTTCAGCAGACCGCACGACGTCAGTTGCTGACGTGGCCGGTGATCGTCCAGAACGCGAGCGCGATCACGCAGGAGATCGCGATTCTCGGACCGATTCTCTATCTGCTCTGGCTAGTACGGGTAAAACCCGCGGCCCGACTTGCGCCCGAGTTGACCGGCGCTCACCATCCGGCGGAGTAGCGGACAGGGCCGGTATTTCGGATCGCCGATGCCGTCGTGCAGCACGTTCATGATGGCGAGGCAGACGTCGAGGCCGATGAAGTCGGCCAGCGTCAGCGGCCCCATCGGATGGTTCATCCCCAGCTTCATCACGGCGTCGATCGCCTCCGGCGTGCCGACCCCTTCCATCACCGCGAAGATCGCCTCGTTGATCATCGGCATCAGGATGCGGTTGGCGATGAAGCCTGGATAGTCGGCAGACTCGACCGCCGTCTTGCCGAGCGCCTTACACAGATCCGACGCCACCTGCATCGACTCGCTGGACGTCGCCTGGCCGCGAATCATCTCGACCAGCGTCATCAGCGGCACCGGATTCATGAAGTGCATGCCGAGCACTTTGTCCGGCCGCTTGGTCGCGGCGCCGAGCTGGGTGATCGAGATCGAGGAGGTGTTCGACGCGAGAATCGTGGCCGCCGGGGTAATGGCGTCGAGCTGACCGAACAGCGCCGACTTGATCTCGGCGTTCTCGACGATCGCCTCGACCACGAAGTCGGCGTCGATCAGGCGATCGATCGACGTGGTCGTCGAGAGCCGTCCGAGCGTGGCGTCGCGGTCGGCGGCGGAGAGCTTTCCCTTCTCGACGAACTTGCCGACGCTCTTCTCGATGGTCGCTCGCGCGCGATCGAGCATCGGCGCCGCCACGTCCACGAGGCGAACCGTGAAGCCCGCCTGCGCAAACACCTGGGCGATGCCGTTGCCCATCGTGCCCGCGCCGATTACGCCGATAGTTTTGATCATTGTCGTTCTACGTTCGTCGTTCTAGGTCCGTCGTTCTACGTTCTTCGTTCGTCGTTCATGGAATTCGCGCTGCGCTATTCGACCGACGAACGTCGAGACATCATGAACGTCGAACGATCCTGCATCACACCCGTTCGACCGCGAGCGCGACCCCGTTGCCGCCGCCGAGACAGAGCGTCGCGATGCCGCGTTTCAAGTTTCGGCGCTTCAGCGCGTAGAGCAGGGTCGTCAACACGCGGCCGCCGCTCGAGCCGATCGCGTGTCCCAGCGCGACGGCGCCGCCGTTGACGTTCACCTTCTGCGGATCGATGCCCAGTTCGTTCAGCACCGCCACCGCCTGGACCGCGAACGCCTCGTTCAGCTCGAACAGATCGACGTCCTTCAGATCCCACGCAGCCTTCTGAGCGACGCGCCGCACGGCTTCGACGGGTGTCATCAGCACGAACTTCGGCGCCAAGCCCGACATCGCCTGTGCAACGATCCGCGCGAGCGGCGCAAGGCCGAGCGCCTGTGCTCGATCCGATGACATCACCACCAGCGCCGAGGCGCCGTCGTTCACGCCGGGGGCGTTGCCGGCGGTGACGGTCCCGTCTTTCTTGAACGCCGGCTTCAGTCGGGAAAGCACCTCGGAGGTCGTGTCCGCTCGAACTGACTCATCGCGATCGACCACGATCGGATCGCCTTTGCGCTGCGGGATCGAGATCGGAAGGATCTCGTCCGTGAATGCGCCGTCGGCGATCGCGCGCGCCGCCTTTTGATGACTGAGCGCCGCATAGTCGTCCTGGGCGCGGCGCCCGACATGGTAGTGCTCGGCGACGGTCTCGCCGGAGTTCCCCATGTGGCATTGCTCGAACGCGCACCACAGCCCGTCGTTGATCATCGCGTCCACGACCTCGCTGTTGCCCATGCGCAGACCGTCACGCACCCGCGGCAGCAGGTACGGCGCGTTGCTCATGGACTCCATGCCGCCCGCGACGGCCACGTCGATGTCACCGGCGCGGATGCCCTGGTCGGCCAGCATGACCGCCTTCAGTCCTGATCCGCACACCTTGTTGATCGTGAGCGCGGCGACCTGCTCCGGCAGTCCGCCATGAAGCGCGGCTTGCCGCGCCGGATTCTGGCCGAGTCCGGCGCTGACGACGTTGCCCATGATGCATTCGTCAACGATGGCGGGATCGATGCCGGCGCGGCGGACGGCCTCGGCGACCACCAGCGCGCCCAGTTGCGGCGCGGTGAAGCCCTTGAGCGCGCCGAGAAACTTTCCGGTCGGCGTGCGCACGGCGGAGACGATGACTGAGTGAGTCATAACGTGGGCTTGGGTCTTGGGGCCAGGGGCTCGGTCAACGCGCTAGGTTCGAACCTCAATACGACTGACCGTATTCTCGCCGAGTAGCTTCTTGAGGCGCGCCAGTATGGTCGGCGACGATCGGCGAATCTCGGCGGCCCAGACGGTGGTCTGGGCCTCGACGAAGAGGACGCCGCGTTCGAGCTTGACCGCGGTCACCCGTTGGGTTGCCGGACCGACGGCGGCCCCCCATGCAAATCCGACTTTGCCGTCCGAAAGCGGCGAACCGCGCAGAAGTTCGATGAGCGCACCCGGGAGTGCCTGTGTGATCGGAACCACGTTTCGATCCTATCATTGCGTCCGTGCAACTCGTCCTAGCGTCCGCGTCGCCTCGCCGCGCCGAACTCCTGCGCGCCGCGGGTTTCACGTTCGAAACGATCATCGCCGAGGTGGACGAGCGGGTGCGGCCCGGCGAGTCGGCGACGGACTACGTCCGGAGGGTGGCGGCGGACAAGACCGCGGCGGTGCTTGCCGTCGCGGCGGCTTCGGTGGCGCGGCCCTCTCAGGGCCGCGATCGCCGGGCTGAAAGCCCTGCGCCACAGACCGAGGACGGTCCGCGTGACGGCGGACACGACGGCGACCCCATCATCCTCGGCGCCGACACAGCCGTCATCGTCAACGGACAGATTCTCGGCAAGCCAAAAGACGATGCGGACGCGGCGGCGATGCTCCGGAGGCTCTCCGGCCGGCGTCATAAGGTCATGACCGGGGTCAGCCTGCGCCGCGGACGCCTCGAGCTCGGCCGTGTCGAAACCACGATCGTGGCGATGGCGACGCTTTCCGACGCTGACGTGGCGTGGTACGTCGCGAGCGGCGAGCCCCGGGACAAGGCCGGCGCCTACGCCATCCAGGGGCTGGCCTCCCGCTTCATCTCCCGGATCGACGGCTCGTACAGCAACGTCGTCGGGCTACCGGTGGCGACGGTGGTCGAACTGTTGGCACAGATTCAACGATGAGTCCGATTGCCTTGCATCCTCGGCCGAGAGCGGCTATCCTGACGTTAGCTTTGTCCCGGAAGTCCTTATGACACATCGATATATCAAGATAGGTGCGACCGCGACGGTGCTGGTGCTGGCGTTTGTCACGCTGCTCTGGTCAACGATGCGTGATGGCACTGAGTACTTCAAGAACATCGACGAGGTGTCCGCGGATCAGTCGCAGTGGCACGGCAAGCAGCTGCAGCTGCACGGCTACGTCGTTCCGGGATCGATTCTGCGCAAGCCCGATTCGCTCGACTACAAGTTCAAGGTGCAGAACAATCCGATTCGCAACGGCGAACCGGGGCCGGTCATCGAAGCCTGGTACACGGGCGTTGTCCCCGACACGTTCAAGGGCGAAGCGGAAGTTGTCCTGAAGGGCCGGCTCGCGTCAGATGGATTCCACACCGACCGCGACGGGGTAATGGCCAAGTGCCCGTCGAAGTACGAAGCGAAGTCCGCGTCCACCGGATCGTAGGAGCCTTCCATGGCCTCACTCGGCTCGTTTCTCCTGCTCGCGACATTCGTCGTGTGCGCCTACGCGGCCGTGATGTCGGTGGTCGGCGCGCGGCGGCGTTCGCGACCGCTGATTGAGAGCGGCATCGGCGCCTTCCACCTGGTGTGCGCGCTGATGACCGCGGCCTCGGCCGTGCTCGTCAACGCATTCCTGACCGGCGACTATTCGATCAAGTACGTCCAGCACTACTCCGACAGCGTCCAGCCGCTCTTCTATCGCATCACGTCGTACTGGGGCGGCCTGGACGGCTCGATCATGTTCTGGGTGTTCCTGCTCTCGATCTTCGGTTCGCTCGCCGTCTACGTGAACCGCGAAAGCCACCGCGAGCTGATCCCCTACGTCGTCGCCACCATTTCCAGCGTGCAGATGTTCTTCCTGTTCGTGATGGTGGTGCACAAGAACCCGTTCACGACGTTCCTGTCGGTCGCGCCGACCGACGGTCAGGGCCTGAGTCCGCTGCTGCAGAACCCGTACATGGCGATTCACCCGCCATCGCTCTACACGGGATTTGTCGGCATGACGATTCCGTTCGCGTTCGGCATCGCGGCGCTGGTCACCGGCAACCTCGACGATTCCTGGTTGCGTGCGGTGCGCCGCTGGACGATGTTCGCGTGGTTGTTTCTGTCGTTCGGCCTGTTTCTCGGAATGATCTGGGCCTACGAGGAACTCGGCTGGGGCGGCTACTGGGCGTGGGATCCGGTCGAGAACGCGGCGCTGCTTGCCGTGGTTCACCGCCACGGCGTTCCTCCATTCGGTGATGGTGCAGGAGCGGCGCAGCATGCTCCGCGTCTGGAACGTCGTCCTCGTCATCGTCACGTTCTTCCTGACGATCTTCGGCACGTTCATGACGCGCTCGGGCGTGGTGCAGTCGGTGCACGCGTTCGGCGACGATCCGGTCCTGGCGCACCTCTTCATCGGGTTCATGACGACGATTCTGGTCGTCAGCTTCGGCCTGGTGATCTGGCGGCTGCCGCTGCTGCGAGCGCGCAACGAGCTCGACTCGTGGATGTCGCGCGAGGCCGCGTTCCTCGTCAACAACTGGATCCTGCTGTTCTCGGCGCTCTTCGTCCTGTTCGCGACGATGTTCCCGACGCTGAGCGAAGCGGTGACCGGAAACCGGCTGACGGTGGCGGCGCCATTCTTCGTGAAGTGGATGGTGCCGATCGGTTTCATCCTGCTGTTCCTGACCGGCGTCGGGCCGCTGCTGGCGTGGCGGAAGTCAACGTTCAGCAACCTGCGCTTCCAGTTTCTCTGGCCGCTCTGTGCCGGCATCGTGACCGCCGTCGCACTGGCCGCCGCCGGCATGCGCGTCTGGGCGTCCGGCTTGTGCTTTTCGCTGTGCGCCATGGTCGCGACGACGATCGCGCAGGAATTCGTGCGCGGCGGCAACGTGCGGCGCCGCAACACCGGCACCGATTTCTTCACCGCGCTGGTCGGCCTGGTCGGTCGTAACAAGCGCCGCTACGGCGGCTACATCGCGCATCTCGGCTTCGTGCTGATCTGCCTCGGCTTCGCCGGCAACGGCTTCAAGAAAGACGAGACGGTGCTGCTCAAGCCCGGTCAGCAGACGACGGTCGGCAAGTACACGCTGCGCAACGAGAGCATCAAGATCAGCGACGACGGTCAGAAGCAGATGACGACGGCGGTCATCGCCGTGTTCGTTGGCGGCAAGCAGGTCGACACGCTGTATCCGGCGAAGTGGGCCTATCGCAAGCACGAACAGGAGCCGACGACCGAAGTCGCGATCCGGCGCACCCTCGCCGAGGATTTGTACCTGGTGCTCGCGTTCCAGCCGAGCGACCTCGCCACGCAGACCGCAACGCTGACGATCGTCATCAATCCGCTGGTCGACTGGATCTGGCTCGGCTTCGGCGTCCTCGCGCTCGGCACGGGGATCGCGTTGCTGCCGGAGCGCGCCTACTCGTTCGCGCTGGCGAAGTCGCCGATCGCCGCGGCCGCCGCGACCACGGCACTGACGCTGCTCCTCGCGGCGGGACTCTCGCAGTCGGTCGCTGCGCAGACGGCGATGCCGGTGCCGCACGGTATGGGTCAGGTTGACCCCGAGCAGGTCAACGCCGCGCCGCGCACGCCGCTCGAGAAGGAACTGCAGAAGGAGATCGTCTGCATCTGCGGCGGCTGCGGTCACCAGAACCTCGCCGAGTGCAAAAAAGATCCGTGCCCGACCTCGAATCAAATGCGCGCCGAGTTGGCCTCGCTGATTCAGGAAGGGAAGGGACACGACGAGATCATCCAGTGGTTCGTGACCAAGTACGGCAGCCAGGAAATCCTCGGGGCGCCGATCGATCAGGGCTTCAATCGGCTGGCGTGGTTTGTCCCGTACCTTGTCGGCGCCGGCGGCGCCGTCGCGGTCGGTTTCGCAGCGGTGAAGTGGACCCACAAGGCCGCCGAGACGAAGATCGATCCCGTCGCGACCGATTCGGCGCTCGACGAGCGCATCGACGATGAGCTCCGAGACCTCGACTAGCCTCCAGCCCTGGCAATTCTTCGTCCTCGCCGCGCTCGGCTGCGCGACTGCGGTCACGTTCATTTCGCGTGGCCAGGGCGTGACCACCGTCCTGCTGCTCACCGTGCTGATGGGCGCCGCCGCTTTCGTGGGCATCACCGTCCTGAGGATGCTGAAGCCGCTGGTGTCGCCGGAAGAGGACCGGACCGTAATGGTCGGTCAGCGCACGCGGGTCGCGCTCGAGCGGGAGAAACTGCTCGCGCTGAAGTCGATCAAGGAGCTCGAGTTCGACCGCGCGATGGGGAAGCTGTCCGACGCGGACTGGGCCGAGATGTCCGGACGTCTCCGCGCGCGCGCGGCGCGTATCATGAAACAACTCGACGCCGGTGTCGGCCACCGCGACCAGATCGAGCGCGATCTGCAGAAACGCCTCGGCGAGCGGTTCGCAAGAGCGCGCGAGGCGAGCGGCCCGGCCGGACGCGCATGCCAGTCGTGCACGACTGTGAACGACACGGACGCGCGGTTCTGTAAAGCCTGCGGGCAGTCACTCGCCGCGCACTGATTGACCACAATGGACACGAAGGACACCAAGGTTTCTGATCGACGGGATCGCGCCGCGATCCTGATTCTCCGTACGATCCTGAGTCTCTGTGTCCTCGGTGTCCTTTGTGTTGATTCGACGTTGGTGTCGGGACAGCAGGGCGGCTTCGCGATGCCCGATCCGAAGCAGATGTCGGGCATCCCGCGGCCGGTTGACGATCTGCCCAAAGGCGCGATTTCGGTGCGCCTGATCCGCGGTTCGCTGTCGAACAACATCCCGAATCACCAGATCGAACTTCACGTCGGTTCGAAAGTTCTGACCCAGAAGACAGACGAGAACGGTCGCGCGCAGTTTTCCGATCTGCCGGCCGGAACTCCCGTCAAGGCGACCGCCGACGTGGACGGCGAGAAGCTCGAGTCGCAGGAGTTTCCGGCGCCGGCCGCCGGTGGCATCCGCCTGATGCTGGTCGCGACAGACACCACCAAGGGTCCCGCAACGACGCCGGATGCGCCGCCGATCAGCGGTCAGGTCGTGATCGCCGACCAATCCCGCATCGTCGTCGAACCCGACGACGAAGGCGTCCAGGTGTTCTATCTCCTCGACATCGCGAACAACGCCAGAGCCCCGGTGAATCCACCGGCGCCGTTCGCGTTCGACTTGCCGGCTGATGCCTCGGGCGCACAGTTGATGGAAGGTTCGTCGCCGACCGCCAGCGTGAAAGGCACGCACGTCGCCGTACAGGGACCGTTCGCACCGGGTCACACCTACGTGCAGGTGGCCAGTCGAATGCCGCTCGGAAACGGCGAGCTCCGGTTTCAGCAGGCGTTCCCGGCCAACCTCGAGGCAGCTGGCAGTCGTCGTCAAGAAGATCGGATCGACCACGCTCTCCTCGCCGCAGGTGGCGCAGCAGCGTGACATCCCGTCGGAAGGCGAGACCTTCATCGCCGGTCAGGGCGGCCCGGTTGCGGCCGGGACACAGATCGATCTCACCATCAGCGGCTACCCGCATCACAGCGCGGCCCCGCGCTTCGTGGCGCTTTCCCTGGCGGTTGCGATCGCCGTGGTCGGCGCCTTCATGCTGGGACGTCCCGACGACCAGCCGACCGGACGCGCCGCCGAGCGCAAGCGCCTGGTCGCCCGCCGCGAAAAGCTGTTCGCGGATCTGGTTCGGCTGGAACAGGATCATCGCAATGGACGCGGCGACGATCGCCGTTACGCCACACGCCGCGAGGAAATCCTGGGCGCCCTCGAGCAGGTCTACAGCAGCCTCGAGGGGCAGGACGCCGCCGCGCCGCAAGCCGACCGTCCGGGGATGACGGCCCCGCTCGGCGCGCTCGGGGCGCCCTGAGCGTGTCCGACGCTGACTTCGATTCCGTTCGACTGCACGATGTTTCTCGACACTACGGCCGGCGCCGGGCGCTCTCGCACGTCACCCTGGCTGCGCGGGCAGGCGACATCGTCGGCCTGCTCGGTCCCAACGGCGCCGGCAAGTCCACGCTGATTGGCATCCTGGCGACGCTTGCGGCGCCGACTTCGGGCGACGTCAGGTTCGGCGACGCCTCCGCCCGCAACCTCGGCGCGGGATTGCGGCGGCAAATCGGCCTGCTCGCCCACGAGCTGCACCTCTATCCGGAGCTGTCCGCCCGCCAGAACCTGCAGTTCTTCGCGGAGCTGTACGGTCTGAATGCGATCGCCGTCATCGACGCCGCGCTCGAGCGCGCGGGTCTCTCCGATCGTGCGGACGATACGGTCAGCGGGTTTTCACGCGGCATGCGGCAGCGCCTCGCCCTCGAACGGGCGCTGCTGCACGATCCGCGACTGGTGCTGTTCGACGAGCCGTTCACCGGTCTCGACGATGCGGCGGTCAGCGTGGTGTCCGCCCGGCTCAAAGCGCTGGCCGCCGATGGCTCCATCGTCATTCTCGCCACGCACGACCTGGATCTCGCTGACGGCCTGGTGACGCGGGTCGCGATCGTCAAGAGCGGCCGCGTCGTCTGCGACGAGCCCGCGCCAGCCGGCCTGCGCGCCCGCTATCGCACCCTGATCGGAGCGGCCTGACGTGTTCTGGCGCACCGCGTGGCTCGTACTGCGCAAGGACGTCGCGATCGAGGCGCGCAGCTGGGAAGTGTTGACGACGACGCTGTTCTTCGCGGTGGCGTGCGTGCTGGTGTTCGCGTTCGCGTTCGTCAAGGACGGCAAAGCGGTCGATGATGCGGCCGCGGGCATCCTGTGGATCGCGATCGCGTTCTCCGGAACGCTCGCGCTCGGCCGCACCTTCGAGCGCGAACGCTACAGCGAAACGCTGCGGGCGCTGCTGCTGGCGCCGGCGCCGCGGCCGGCGCTCTATCTCGGGTAAATTGCTGGGCATGCTGGCGCTGCTGACGATCGCCGAGGCGCTGCTGGTGCCGATGGTGGCGCTGATGTTCCAGGCGACGCTGTTCAGCCGTCCGTTGCTGCTCGTCGGACTGCTCGGCGGCGGCACGCTCGGCTTCTGCGCGGTCGGCACGCTGTTCGCGGCGATGCTCGTGCGCGCGCGCTCCCGCGACGTGCTGCTGCCGATCCTGTTGTATCCCATCGTCATTCCTGTGATTATTGCGGGTGTACGCGGGACCGCGGCGCTGCTGAGTACGCCGCCTGACGACGCCACGGCCATCATGTGGCTGGGAATTCTCGCCGCGTTCGACACGGTGTTTGTGACGCTGGCGCTGTGGACGTTCGAACCGCTGATGACGGAGTAGTCGATATGAAGGCGTTTGGTCCAGTCGCCCTGCTCGCCGGGCTGATGCTTGCGGCGTCACCGTTCATGATCGCCGGCGCACCGTACGAGTCCACGATGGGGCTGGTGCAGAAGATTTTTTATTTCCACGTGCCGTCGTGGTTCGCGATGTTCACCGCGATCGCGATCTGCGGCGTCGCCAGCATCATTCACCTGTTCAGGAACAGCCCGCGGATGGATCGGATCGCGGAGGCGGCGGCTGAAATCGCGGTGCTGTTCGGTTTGATGGGACTGGTGACCGGACCGCTGTGGGGACGCAAGGCCTGGGGTGTGTGGTGGCAGTGGGACGCCAAGCTGACGATCGCGCTGCTGCTGGAGCTGACGTTCATTTCAGGGATCCTGGTCCGGAAGTACGGCGGCCCTGGATCGGACAAGCTGGCGGCGGCGGTCGGTATTTTCGGGCTCGCGGTCGTGCCGTTCGTTTACGAAGCGGTGAACATCTGGCGGACCATCCATCCGCTGACCTCGGTCGTGCCGACCTTGCCGGCGCCGATGGCCGGCCCGTTCTGGTTTTGCGTCACGGCCTTCATGCTGTTGATGGCCGCATTGCTGATGCTGCGGGTGAACCTCGGAAAGCGCCAGGCCGCGCTCGACGAGCTGTACCTCGCGCTCGAGGATTGATATGCGCCGATTACTGATTGGGCTCACCGCGTTCGTCCTGCTGGCGGTTCCAGTGCTCGCCGGCCAGGCACCTGCGGGGCAGGGCGGCTTCGTTCCGGTCGACACGCTGCCGCCGTCGGACCAGTTGCCGGCGGCGCCGCTGCTGATCGGCGCCTATGCGTTTGTGTGGCTCGCGGTGATCGTGTACCTGTTTTCGATCTGGCGGCGCCTCAACCGCGTCGAGGCCGACATGAACACGCTCGCCAAGAAAATCCAGCGATGACTGCCGGACACTTCATCTTCATCCCGTCGGTCGCGCTGGTCGGAATGGTGATTGGCTGGGTGCTCGGTTCCCGCGCCGCGCGCGATGCGTTCGCCGCTGAACTTCGGCGGAGGGAAGAACGGGCGGCTCGGAAGAATGAAGTTAAAAGTCGAGAAGTGAGAAGTGAGAAGTAGGAAGTTCGGTGCGAGGTGCGAGGTGCGGGGTGCTACCGTCCGACCGCCAGCCGATGCGCCAGCACCTCCGGCAGTCCGGCCTTGATCACCTTCGCCTGCGCTGCTGCAATCGGATATTTCAGCCGGAACAACTCGACACGGTGTTCGTTCGTGTCGACGATGGCATAGGCGGCGCGCGGATCGCCGTCACGCGGCTGACCCACCGAACCCGGATTCACCAGATATTTCGATCCAGGCTTCATCTCGATCAGCATCTCCGGAGCTGACGCGGCGTCGACGCTGTCGAACGACTGGTTCGACAGCTCGAAGGTGACGGGATAGTGGGTGTGGCCGAAGAGGCAGAGCGGCCGCACCGACATCTTCAGCGCGCGAACCGCGTCGAGCTCGTCGAAGATGTAGGCGTCCTCGTCGAACGGCGACCCGTGGCAGATTTCGACGACCTCGTCGACCAGGTGCGGACCCTCGGGCAGCGCGCACAGCCACTCGCGATGCGCCGGCGTCAGCACGTCGAGCGTCCACTTCGCGGCGCTCCGGGCGACCGCGTTGAACCCCTCCGCCTGTTCGAGTCCGCACGCGACCTTGTCGTGGTTGCCGCGAACGATGGCGACTGGCTTCAGCGCCTGGACGCGCTCGACCACGGCATTCGGATCGCCGCCGTAGCCGACCAGATCGCCGAGCACCAGCGTCGCATCGAACTCCGCACCTGTGCATCGGCGACGCAGGCGTCGAGCGCCTCGAGGTTGGCGTGAATGTCGGTCAGCACGAGATAGCGCATCAGTGCTCCAGCCAGTCGACCAGTTGTTCGACCAGGGCGTCAACCGCGGCGCGCCCTGCGTCGAGCCGAACGTGCGCCTGCTCGTACGCCGCGCGACGCTGATCATACAGGCGTTCGAAGCCGGCGCGATCGGCCGCCAGCGGACGACGGCCGTCGGCCGGGACGCGGGCGATCAGGCGTTCGAGCGGCACGTCGAGCCAGACGGAGACGCCGTCGGCGTTGATGGCGGCGCGATTCTGCGGGTCGGCAAAGGTGCCGCCGCCGGTCGCGACGATCACGTGCCGCGGCGCCAGCTGTTCCGTGAGCACGGCCCGTTCGGTCGCGCGGAAGTAGCCCTCACCGTCGGCGCGCGAAAATCTCCGCCACCGTCTGACGCTCACGCTTTTCGATCAGCTCGTCGATGTCGACGGCCTGCCAGTCGAGGCGGCGCGCCAGCGCGCGCGCCAGCGTGGTCTTGCCCGCGGCCATGAACCCGACCAGGTAGATCTTGTCCGCCTTCACGGCTCGCCGTGATCGAAAGGCGACGCCACCAGCCGGTCGAGCGTTGCGAAGAATCCGGGATAGGAGATCCCGACGACGTCCGACCCGTCGATCGCCGAAGGGCCGTCGGCGGCGAGTGCCGCGATCGCGAAGGCCATGGCCATGCGATGGTCGCCCTGGGCGTCGGCGCGGCCGCCGACGGCCGGGCGCCGCCCGCCGCCGGGCCGCGAATGGCGAAGCCGTCGGGGTACTCCTCGGCGTCGATGCCGAGCGCGCGGAAGCCGGCGACGAGCGCCGTGATGCGATCGCTCTCCTTGACGCGCAGCTCGCCGGCGCCGCGGACGACGACCTCGCCGCCGCCGGCCGCGAGCGCCGCGATCGCCGGCAGCTCGTCGATGAGTCCGGGCACTTCCTCCGGCGCGATCTCGAGGCGGCCGGTGCGGTCCCCTTCGACGATGATCGTGCCGCGCGGCTCGCCGGCCTCGGTCGTCGTGACGTGGACCTCCACCGTGGCGCCGAAACGCCGGAGGACGTCGAGCAGCGCCGTCCGCGTCGGGTTGAGGCCGACGTCCTCGATCTCGATCCGCGAGCCTGGCAGCGCCGCGGCGCCGACCAGCCAGAACGCGGCGGACGAGAAGTCGCCGGGCACCATCAGCGTGCGGCCCTCGAAGGCGCTGCCCGCTGGCGATGGACACGGTGAGGCCGCTCGACCGTGACAGTGCCGCCAAATGCGGCGACGGCTCGCTCGGTGTGGTCGCGGGTGGCGGAGGTCTCGGTGACGCTGGTGACGCCGTCCGCGTGCAGTCCGGCGAGCAGGACGGCGCTCTTCACCTGCGCGCTGGGCGTCGTCGGCACGTGTGCAATCGCGTGCAGCTTTGCCCCGTGCACCGTCAACGGCGCATGGCCGTCGGTCGCTTCGATGCGGGCGCCCATCCGCTCGAGCGGTTCCATCACGCGACGCATCGGACGCCGCGACAGCGAGGCGTCGCCGACCAGCGTGGTCGAAAACGGAGAGCCGGCCAGCACACCGGCCAGCAGCCGCATCGTCGTCCCGGAGTTGCCGCAGTCGAGCGGCGCCGACGGCGAACGGAGTTGCCCGAAGCCTCGTCCCAGTATGGTGACGGTGCCGTTGGCCGACTTCGTCGATCTCGACGCCGAGTCCGCGCAGGCAGGCGAGCGTCGACCGGCAGTCGGCTCCTGGTGCAAAATGGGTGAGTGTCGAGCGGCCGTCGGCGAGCGCCGCGAGCAGCGCATAGCGGTGGGCGATCGACTTGTCGCCAGGCACGCGCAGGCGGCCTCGCAGCAGGCGGGTGGGCGTGATGGTGGCGGCCGGCGACGACATGTGGTCCGATCTTAAACGAGTTCGTTTGACCGCGCGCCTTGACATCGTGACGGAGATGGTATGCAGTTCGCTCTGACAGCGACATGACCGCAAACGGCCGCCACATCGTCAGGCTCGAGTTCACGAGCGCCTTCGAGATGCTCGATTTCGTGCAGGTCGTCAGCGATCATCTGGCGCGCAGCATCGGCCTCGACGAGGATTCGCAGCACTGGGTCGGCGTCGCGATTCGCGAATCGGTGATCAACGCGATCAAGCACGGCAACCGCAGCGACACCAGCAAGCACGTGTTCGTGGAATTCGAGACCACGGAGCTCGCCACCGTGCCGGAGCTGATGATTCGCGTGCGCGATCAGGGCGAGGGCTTCGATCCGGAGACGGTGGCCAACCCGCTCGATCCCGAGAACCTGCTCAAGTCGAGCGGCCGCGGCATCTTCCTGATCCGCAACTTCATGGACGACATGCAGCTGCGCCGCGCGCCGGAAGGCGGCATGGAAATCCGCATGATCAAGCGCTGCCAGCCTCCCGACGCCTCGAGCGGTTCGGTCCAGGCCTGAGTGTCGCTCAGCCCCCTCTTCCTCACCACCGCCATCGAAGCGGTCGTCCTCGCCGGCGACATGCAGATGGCGAAGTTCGGTCAGCAGCTCCACATCGACAAGAAGGGCACGATCGATCTCGTCACCGAGGTGGACGTCGCGGTCGAGCGCGCGTTCCGCGCGCTCATCGCCGAGCGATTTCCGGATCATCAGATTCTGGCAGAGGAGCTCGGCGGCGCGGCCGCCGCGCCGGCCGGACCGTGCTGGGTGTTCGATCCGATCGACGGCACCACGAATTTCGCGCACGGTCTGCCGATTTTCTGCGCCTCGCTGGCGCTCGAGATCGACGGCGTGGCGGAAGTCGCGGCCGTCTACGATCCGAACCGGAAGGAGCTGTTCACGGCTGAACGCGGCGGCGGAGCGTTCCTCAACGGCGCGCCGCTGCGCGTGTCCTCGGCTGAGCGTCTGGTGGACGCGATGCTGGTGACCGGCTTTCCCTACGACGTCCACACGCGTGTGGACGAAATCGTCGGCCTCTTCGCGGCGTTCGTCGGCCAGGCGCGCGCCGTACGCCGCCTGGGTTCGGCGGCGATCGACCTCTGCTGGGTCGCGGCCGGACGCATGGACGCGTTCTGGGAGACCGATCTGAAGCCCTGGGACATCGCCGGCGGCGGGCTGATCGTCGCAGAGGCCGGCGGCCGCATCACCAACATGGACGGGGCGGCGTTTCGTTCGCGGGGCGGACACGTCGTGGCCACGAACGGACATCTGCACGACGCGATGCTCAGCACCATCCGGTCGTTTCGCGCCGGGCGTGCTCCCAAAGTGACGGACTGATACCAGCCAGAGACAGTTCGGCTCCTCCCCGCCGCTTTGCGGCCGGTTTTTGCCCCCCATTCTGGCATCGCTCCTGCTACCAATCGTCCTCGAGGAGACTCTTCGATGCGACGACCCGCCCGACTCGGATTGACATGCTCGATCGTTCTTGCCCTCGCAGCCGTGCTGATGAGACCGTCGGTGGCGTCAGCTCAACAATCCGCGGACTTCTATCTCGGCGGGTTCGTGCCGTCCTCGCTGGGCTCGCGCGACGTCAACGACGTGCTGCTTCAGAATTCGTCATTCCTCGACTTCAACATGGGCAGTTTCACGGGCTTCACCTTCGGCGGCGATTTCCTGATCGCGTTCGGCGACAAATTCGACGCGGGCCTCGGCGTCGGCTACTACCAGCGCTCGGTCGTGGCCGCCGACGCATTCAGCGAGTTCGAAACGACCGGCGCTCCGATTCTGGCGACGCTGCAACTGCGCATCGTGCCGTTCGACGCGACCGTACGCTGGCTGCCGCTCGGCCACCATCACGGCGTGGAGCCGTACGTCGGCGGCGGCGTCGGTGTCTTCTCGTGGCACTACAGCGAGAACGGCGATTTCGTCGCCGACGACAACGTCACCATCATCCACGGCAACTTCGCCGGCAGCGGCGCCACGGTCGGGCCGGTGATTCTTGGCGGGGTCAAGGTTCCCGTCAGCCGTAGCGCCAGCGTCGGCGGGGAAGTCCGCTATCAGTACGCGATCGGCGATCTACCGCTCGATCAGGGTTTTGCGGGAAGCAAGATCGATCTCGGCGGCTTCAATTACCTGTTCACGATCAACGTCAAGTTCTGACGCGCGGTATCCGCTTGTAGAGGGCGAGCCCGGCGCCTTCGCAGGTTCGCTGATAGCCGTCGAGAAATGACGGATGCTCGCGCGCGAGACGCGCGAGCATGTCGCCGCCCTCGGCCTTTTCCTCGATCAGGATCCAGTTGGCGAAGGGCCACGGGTTCGTCGCAGCGCGGCGAGCCAGATGTCGCCGTTGCCCTCGTGCAGGAAGTCGCGCAGGGCAAAACCCGACGCCGACGCCTCCTGCATGTAGTGGCCGAGCGAGCCCATGCTCGCCATGATCTTCACGCCGCCGCCCGGAGCGCCGAGGCAGGCGGTGACCTGCGCGCGCGGCGCCGCATTCGGCCGGTCCCACTGCGCTTCGACCACCATCGGCGCCGACACATCGAGCGGACGCAGGTCGTACGCCGCGAATGCGACCAGTGCGACGGCGCCGGCAATCCGCGCTCGCCGCCAGGGCAGCGCGCCAGCGAGCACGCCGCACCCGATCGCCTCGATGACGATGAGCGGCACCATGTAGCGGATGCGGAACGGATGCCCCTTGACGAACGCGGCCCAGGGAATCGCGGCCGTGGTGACAAGCGACAGGACGACGAGCGCATCCGCCCGACGCCGCGTCAGGCCCCACGCCGCGAGCAGCACGGCGCCCAGCGAGCCCGCGGCGATCAGGAGCCGGCCGCTGAGCAGCGCGCGTCCCCCACGCGATCTCGTCGACGGCCAGCCACGGATGCCCGAGCGCCTTGTTCTCGGCGACGAAGAAGTCGCTGGACACGAACCATTGCCCGACCACCACGCGACTGAAGATCGCGAAGCCGATCAGGGCCACGCCGGGATAGACCGCGATCGCGCGCGACGCGCCGAATCGCGTCGGTCATCGTCTCGCCGCGACGCCAGCGCGCCCACACGGCGCCGACCAGCGCGCAGCGGTGACCGGCCACGCCTCGTATCTGCGTCAGGCAGCGCTAGCGCGAACGAGCCACTGCCGACCGACGAGGTGCCTGCGGACAAGGGCGACTGCTCGTGCGACGTCGCGAGCGTGCGAGGCGTCGCGCTCGCTGTCCAGGCCATCAACGCTGCGACTCCAACCGTCATCGTCGCGAGCAGGAGCGGCTCGGTCATCGGCGTGGCCTGCAGATACAGCACGTTCGGATTGCCGGCAAAGACGACGGCGGCGGCGAGCGCGGCCGACGACGACGCGGTCAGCGTCCAGACGATCCAGGCAATCGCGCCGGCGGTGATGGCGAACGACGCGATCGAGATCGCGACCGCGGACGCGCCGGTGCGGTAGAAGAGATCGATCTGGACCGGGATCGCGTTGAGCAGATGGGGCAGCGGCAGCCACACCGCGCCGATCTGCTGCCAGCCCGGCGTGATGCTGTCGAAGATCCGCCGCGCCACGATCAGGTGACCGCGCGCGTCGTAGTGGCTGAGCGTCAATCCGAGGCGGTGATAGTGCCACGCGACCAGCGTCCCGCCGATCGCGGCGATCAGCGTCACGACCACCGGCAGCGAGCCGCGACCGATCGGACGGTATAATCACCTGATCATTCTATGAGCAGATTCGTCGACTCGGTCCGGACGCTCGCGCTGGCGCTCGGCGCACCGGGTCTCATCCTCGTCGCATTTCTCGACTCGTCGTTCCTTCCGCTGCCGGGCATCACCGACGTGCTGCTGGTCGTGATGGTGACGCGCCGCCCCTCCGCGCTTGTTCTGGTACGTGGCGACGACGGTCGGTGGTTCGATCGCGGGCTGCCTGGTGCTGCACTACCTGGGCAAGAAGGGCGGGGAAGCGCTGGTGCGGCAGCGCTTCGGCGGCGAAAAGGTCGAGCGCGCGCTGGCGACGCTGCAGCGCTACGGCGTGATGGCGGTTCTGGTCCCCTCGATTCTGCCGCCGCCGGCGCCGTTCAAGATCTTCGTGCTCCTGGCGGGCGTGGTCGGCATCAGCGCCACCCGGTTCGCCATCGCCATCGCCATCGGCCGCGGCGCACGCTACCTGGCGCTTGGACTGCTCGCCGTCAAGTACGGCGAACAGGCGCAAATCTACATGCACGACCACGGCGCCGCGGTCTCGCTGGCGGTCGTCGCGGTCCTGATCGTCGGGTTCGCGGCGTATCTGCTGGTGGCCAATGGCCGGACCCGCAAGAACCGATAAACTAACCGCATGATCGATTTGAGCGTCGTCATCCCGATCCGGAATGAGGCGCCTTCGCTCGTCGAGCTCCACCGTGAGCTGACCGAGACGCTGGAAGCGTCCGGGCGCTCGTACGAGATCATCATCGTGGACGATGGCAGCAGCGACGACGGGTTCGCGATCCTGGCGCGGCTGCAGGCAGTCGACTCGCGGCTGCGGGTGATTCGGCTGCGCCGCAACTTCGGTCAGACCGCGGCGTTCGCCGCCGGCTTCGCCCACGCGCGCGGGCGGCTGATCGTGACGTCCGACGGCGACCTGCAGAACGATCCGCGCGACATCCCGGCGATGGTCGCGATGCTCGAAGGCGGCTTCGACATCGTCTGCGGCTGGCGGAAGGATCGTAAGGACAAGTTCTTGTCGCGGCGGCTGCCGTCGATGATGGCGAACGGCCTGATTTCGGTGGTCACCGGCGTCCACCTGCACGACTACGGCTGCTCCCTGAAAGTGTTTCGCGCCGAGATCGTCAAGGAGATGAAGCTGTACGGCGAGATGCACCGGTTCCTGCCGGCGATCGCGAGCGAGCAGACGTCGAGCATCGGCGAGATGGTGGTGAACCATCGCGCGCGCAAGTACGGCCAGTCGAAGTACGGCATCGGGCGCACGGTCCGCGTCATTCTCGATCTGCTGACCGTCAAGTTTCTGTTGAGCTACGCGACGCGACCGCTGCAGATTTTCGGCCTGGTCGGCCTCGCGATGGGTTTCCTCGGCGCGCTCATCAGCGGATGGCTGGTTGTGGAGTGGTGGCGCGACGTCACGTCGCTGGCGAACCGGCCGCTGCTGCTGCTCGGAATCCTGCTGATTTTCACCGGCGTCCAGCTGGTGACGCTCGGCCTGCTCGCCGAAATGCAGGCTCGGACTTATCACGAGTCGCAGCGCAAGCCGACTTACGTGATCCGCGAGGTGCTCGAATCCAGCCGGACAGCTGCGACCTAAGTAAGTTGGTCGGGTACACGTACATAGCGTGAATTTTAGCTTGACGACCGCCGCGCATTTTCGTATCCTAACGACTCCCTCACACCCGCCGACAGGCCTCCCAGCCTTTGTCGCGGACGATTGTAAGGTTCGTACGTACGCTCAAATCGGTTCAACCGACACTAATTGCGGTAGGAGTTTATGAAGCTGAAGTCTCTAACACTGTTGTGTACGCTCGCGCTGTTTGGCGCGACCGCGTGCCAGAAGACCAGTCCGACGCGTCCGTCCGACGATCTGGAGGCCACGTCTGGGAGCGCGGCCGTGACCGATGCAAGCACGGGTATTTCGGTCACGAGTCCTCAGCCGACGACTCCCACCGCGAATCAGACCTTCAAGTTCGCCGACCAGCCGTTGACGCTCACGGTCGAAGAACGGCGCGCACACCGGCAAGTCGGCGCGCGACGTATTCGTTCGACGTCGCCACCGATGCCGCGTTCGCCACCAAGGTCTACACCAAGGACGGCGTCGCCGAAGGCAGCTGGCACGACGTCGTTGAAAATCGACACGCTCGCCGGGCCGGCGGCCAAGACCTATTACTGGCGCTCGCGTCTGACCTCCGGCACCACCGTCAGTCAGTACAGCGCGGTCGCGAAGCTTCAGCGTCGGCGCCCAGGTCGTCATCCAGGCGCCGCAGGTGTCGTCGCCGACCGTCGGGCGGCACGCTCGGATCGAACGGCACGCTCTCGGTCGTGAACGCGGCGAGAACTGGTCCGGTCGGCACGATGTCGTATCGCTTCGACGTGTCCGACTCCTCGTCATTCGGCAACATCGTCTTCACGGCGACGACGCCGGAGCAGGCGGGGGTGACGGGCATGACCATGACGACGAAGCTGGTCTCGAACGCGACCTATTACTGGCGCGTCCAGGTCACCGATTCGGCGACCTCGGTCCAGAGTCCGTACTCGGCGACGTCGACGTTCAGGTTCGTGCCGTTCTCCGATGACCGATGCCACCATCGTCGATTCGCCGCCGGACCTGGGCTCGTGGCCCGAGACCGCGAAGATCACCAACGTGACGTTCACCAACGAGTTCCTGGTGGACTTCGACCGCCGCGACGGATCGAACCGGTGGGGTGACACCGCGTTTGGGGACGGCAGCCTCCAGTACACGCTGGGTATGTGCCTGAACATCAACGGGCACTGGTATTGTTCGTCGGTGGTCCAGTTCTGGTACGGCCGCGACCTCGCCGCGTCCGGCTCGCAGTTCAACGTCGGCGTCGAGTGGTTCTACGATCCGGGCCGCTGGGGACCGATGACCGGCTATCAGCCGGCTCAGGGCGAGAGCGTCGGGCTCTACGTCGCTTACGGCAACCTGCGCGATGCGACTTACACCCGCGCGACCTGCCCGAGCTACTGCGAACGCTCGAACGTCGAGTTCGTCAATTGGGGTGTCAACGGCGCTGTGACGAACGCCTTGAAGACGACATTGCGCGGCCTGCGGCGCTAGCCGCGGAACCATTTCGATCGCACCTTCGAAGCCAGGGACACCGCGTCCCTGGCTTTTTCTATTCGCGGCTGCGGTATCCTAACGGCGCCGTGTCGCGCAATTCCCCATGACGAGATCGGTGCTGCGATTCGCGCTCGCTGCGGTCGCGTTCGCCGCGGCTGTCTACCTGCTTCCCGCCTCCGTCCAGATCGTGGCGTGGCCGGCCGGCGGGCCCGAGCGGATCGCCCTGTTGCCGCCATCGTCGCGTGCATGGTGGTCGATGCTGGCCGGCGTCACGCTCTTCGGTGCCTTGGCGTGGGCCGCGCGCCGGAGTCCTGAGCGGTTCGATCGACGGTCACGCGCGGTGCTGCCGGCCGCGCTGCTGCTGGCGTGGCTGATCCCTTTTCTGCCGTGGCTGCCCGATCGGGCGCCGCTGTTGCTGACGCTGGCGGGACCGCTGCGCTGGGTCGTAGCTGCAGCCGCCGTCGGCTGGACCCTGTCCCGTTTGATGCCGACGCTGGCGTGGCCGCGTGTCGGCTTGCCGCGGGCGGCGGTGTTCGTCGTCAGTCTGTTGCTCTACGCGACGCTCGGCCTGAGATTTGCCGCCGCCGCGGGGTTCGGCGGTGACGAGCCGCACTACCTCGTCATCGCGCACAGCCTGCTTGCCGACCACGATCTCGACATCGCCAACAACCACGAGCACCGCGACTACAAGGCGTTTTATCCGGGCGAACTCCGGCCCGACTACCTGCAGCGCTCGCAAAGCGGGCAGATTTATTCAATCCACGCGCCGGGCCTGCCGCTGGCGCTCGTCCCTGCCTACGCCGTCGGTGGCGCATCCGGCACGGTCGTGGCGATTGCGCTGTTGGCGGCGCTGACGGCGCTGGCGATATTCGATCTGGCAGCCGGGCTGACCAACGTCCGAACGGCGACGGTCGTGTGGGCCGCGACGTGCCTCACGGTGCCGTTCATCCCGCACGCGTGGCTGATCTATCCGGAGTTGCCGGGCGCTCTGATCGTCGCCTGGTCGGCGTTGTGGTTGTGGCGTCGGGACGCGTCGGCGATCCGCGCCTTCGCCCACGGTCTCCTGCTGGCCTCGCTGCCGTGGCTGCACACCAAGTTCATCGTCCTGCTCGCGCTGCTGGCGGCTCTGGAGGCGGCACGGCTGTGGCCGCGGGTCAAGGCGGTGACCGCTCTGGCCGCGCCGATCGCGCTGTCGCTGACCGCGTGGCTCTATTTTTTCTATCGCACCTACGGCACGCTCGATCCTGAGGCGCCGTACGGTAGCTCGACGCAGTTGAACGTGCTGATGCAGAACATTCCTCACGGCATGCTCGGTCTGCTGTTCGACCAGAAATTCGGCATCGTCGCGTACAGCCCGGTGTATGGGTTGGCCCTGGTCGGACTGGTCATGATGTGGAAAGACGCCGGGCTGCGGGCCTACGCGTCGAGTCTCGCCGCCGCCGCCGCGCTGTTTCTCCTGAGCTCGACGCGGTTCTACATGTGGTGGGGCGGGTCGAGCGCGCCGGCGCGCTTCTTCGTGCCGGTGATTCCTCTGCTGGCGCCGATGATCGCGATCGCGATTGATCGCCTGCACGGCATCGCCGGCCGCGCCGCCGTCACCGGCGTGCTGATTGTGAGTCTGGCCATCGCGGCGATGTGCGTGGCTGAACCCAAGGCTCCGTTTCTCTTCAACGATCCGCATGGTCTCTCGGCGCTGGTGCAGTCGCTGCAAGGTCCGGCCCCGCTGAACCTGGGATTGCCGACCTTTACCGAGGAGAACTGGCTGAGGCCGCTCGGTCTCCTGGTCGGCTGGCTCGCCGCCTTCGGGATCGGCGTGGGCGTGACCATCGCTGCGATTCGCTCACGGCGGGTCGGCTCGAGCTGGGGGGCGGCGGCGACGACTGTGCTGGTGTTCGGCGCGACCGCCAGCGCTTTCGAGGGCGGCCGCACCATCGGCCACGACGTCAACCGGAAAGCCGCCGTGGTGCTGAGCGGTCAGCTCGCGGCCTTGCGCGAGTTCGATGCGGCCCGTCTGCGAGCGGTCGATGTGCACGCGTGGCGGCGCGTGTCCGGCCCGTCGCTGAATTCGGCGCTCACTCTTGGGGTATCGCGGCAGGGCGAGTCACTGTCGACCGGCAAGGCGGGCGAAGTCGGCTCGCCGTTCGAGTTGCCCGAAGGCGAGTGGGAAGCACGTGTGTGGCTCGATGGCGCATCGAGCCTTGCTGGCGAGCTGACGGCGAGGCTCGCGCCGCAGGTTGTGCTGGGCCGCTCGACGCCGCCGTTCGCGACTCCCGCGATTCTCCGCTTCCGCACGGTGGTGCCGGCGCCCGTCCAGATCGCGCTCAGCGATGGGTCGTCGGCTGAAGCCTGCAGGCGAATCGAGCTCGCGCCTGTCAGTCTCGCTGCTGGAGCCGCTCGATCGGGAATCCGTGTTGCCGCGGTTGAGGCCGTCGAGGGACGTCCCAACGCGTACATCGCCTACGAAGACGACCACGCGTATCCGGAAGGCGGCGTCTTCTGGACGCGTGGAACGGAGACGACGCGGCTGGTGCTCGTGCCGGACGGCGCGACCGAACTGCACCTGATTCTGCTGGTCGGTCCTGACGGTGGGCATGTGACGCTTTCAGTCGGCCCTGAACACCTCGACGCCGACCTCGCCGCCAACGAAACGCGCGAGGTCACGGTCCCACTGGCGCCTGGTACGGTCACCGTCCCGATGTCCGTCCGATCGTCGAGCGACTTTCGTCCGGCTGATGTCGATCGCGCATCGGACGATCAGCGCCGGCTGGGCTGTCAGGTCAGGCCCCGGCTCGGGGCGAAATAGCCGGACCGCATGCCGATGCTGCGTTCGCGACTGGTGGTGCTGGCGGCCTTCGTTCTCGTGACCGCGATTGTCACCTTCCCTCAAGTGACCAGAATCCAGACGGCGGTGGCCGATCACCCCGATTCGTATTTCAGCGCGTGGGGCCTCGGCTGGGTCGCGCATCAACTGCGCGCCGACCCGGCGCACCTGTTCGCCGCCAACATCTTCTATCCGGAAGAATCAACGCTGGCGTATTCGGACGCGATCCTCCTGCCCGCGACCATCGTCGCGCCGCTGTTCTGGATGCACCTGAGCCCGGCGCTCATCTACAACCTCGTGCTGCTCGGCGCGCTCGCGTTGTCCGGCTTCACGATGTACCTGCTGGCGCTCGAGTTGACCGGCAATAGCGGCGCGGCGTTCGTCGCGGGACTGGTCTACGCGTTCGCGCCGTACCGCATGGAGCAGTACAACCACCTGGCGATGGAGACGGTGTTTTTCATTCCGCTGGCGCTGCTGCTGGTGCACCGGCTGCTGGCGGGTGAGCGCGCGCGTGACGCGGTACTGCTCGGGCTGGTGATGGCGGCGCAGTTCCTTTCGGGTTTGTACGGGGCGATGTGCTTTGTCGTCTGCCTCGCCGTGCTGATGCCGCTATTGGTGGTCGCGGTGCGGCCGTCGCGGCCTTTGCGATTTCTGCTGCTGCTGATCTTTGGCGCCGCCGTCGCCGGCGTGATCCTGTTGCCGTACGCGATGCCCTACATGCGCGCGCAGGCGTTTGCCGGCCCGCGCAGCGTCCGCGAGATTCAGCACTACGACGCGGTGTGGACGAACTACCTGTCGTCGCCCGCCATGAACCGGCTCTGGGGTTGGACGGCGTCCCGGTTCGGCGGGGAAGAACTGAACCTCTTTCCGGGCGCGATCGCGGTTGCCTGCGCGTTGCTCGGCGTCGCGTATCGGCGCTCGCGGATCGCGGTCGCTTATGGGGGCATGCTGTTGTTCGCCTTCGAGGCGTCGCGAGGGTTCGGCGGCTTCAGTTATCCGCTGTTGTACGAATACGTGAAGCCGTTTCAGGCGTTGCGGGTGCCTTCGCGATTCGACCTGCTCGTGAACCTGGCGCTCGGCCTGCTCGCGGCGTTCGGAATCGCCTCGATGATGACCCGAGTGACCGCACCCTGGCGCCGCGCGCTCGTCGGGCTCGTCATCGTCGGCATGATCGCCGAGTACGCATCCGCCCCCGCGCTGGCCGATGCGCCGCGGCCGTCAGCCGCGGATCGATGGCTGGCCACCGAGGCGCCAGGCGTCCTCGTCGAACTTCCGATGCCGACCCCCGGCAACATGTGGCCGAACAGCGAATCGCGCTTCATGTTCGAGGGCATGGTCCATTGGAGGCCGATGGTGAACGGCTACAGCGGCGTCCTGCCGAATTCCTATCTCGAGCTGGTGTCGGTCATGCAGTCGTTCCCGGACGCCCGCTCGATCAACTACCTCCGCGGCCGGCACGTGGACTACGTGCTGGTCCGCGGGGGAGCCTATCCAGCGGGGGAGTGGCAGGCGCGTCGAGACGAGCTCGGCCGCAACCAGGCCCTCGATCTGGCGGCGGCCTTTCCGCCGCCCGGCAGCGAGCTGGTTTTCAGACTCAAACCTAGCTAGCGCGTTGTGAAGTCCGGCTAAAGCCGGACACTACCGATGGCAGTTAAAGCCGGAGACAACGGGATACCGACGACAGTGACACGCCCTGGGCTCTAAACTCCCGCCGCCATCGACCCGATAGAAGCCGTGTGCAGGAGCGCGCATCTATGGGGAGAAGGGTCCTGGCTGCCGGGAGCCTGCTGGTCTGCGCCCTGGCGCTGACCGCCTGCGAGGTAACGAAGAGCTCGAATCCGCTGAGCCCGTCGGTCGCCGGTCCGATTCCGGGTATCAACATCACCGCGCCGTCCACCGTCGATCCGCAGAACGGCGTCAAGATCGCGATGGACAAACAGCCGGTGACGCTGTCGGTCTCCAACGCCGGCAGCAACGGTCCGCGTCCGCTCAACTACCTGTTCGAAATCGCGACCGACGCGAACTTCAACACCAAAGTATTCACGCGCGACGGCATCACGCCCGGGACCAGCGGAAAGACCACGCTGACGCTGCCCGATCCGCTGGCGACGGGGCACACATATTTCTGGCGAACCCGCGCGCAGGACGGCGCCAACACCGGTCCCTACTCGTCGGTCGTCAGCTTCAGCGTGTTCACGCCGATCGTGATCAGCGAGCCGGTCCTCGCGTCTCCCGCCGCCGGCGCCGTCGTTGACAGCATCCGGCCATCATTGGTCGTCACCGACGCGGTTCGCACCGGCCCGGCCGGCGCGATCAGCTATCTCGTGGAAGTCGCAGACACCGATTCGTTCGCCAACAAGATCACCTGGTCGGCGACCGAACAGCCGACCCAGACAACCCTGAACACGCCGTCGGATCTGGCGTATGCCAAGACCTACTTCTGGCACGTGCGCGCCTACGATCCGACCACGCTTGGTCCGTTTTCCGCGACGCGAGCGTTTACCACACCGGCCGCGCCCGTTGTGGTCGCGCCTCCGGTGACGGTCGGACCTGCGGGGAACGACGCCGTCAACCTGGGGCTCGCGACGGTCTACAACTCGCCGCAGGACATCGCCAGCTGGCCGGCGACGGCGACCGTCACGCGGCTCGACCTGGGCACCGGCGGCGTGCACATCGATTTCACCAAGAAGGACGGGGTCGGCAGCTGGCCCGACGTGCCGTTCGGCGCGCCCGGCGATTCGCTGGAATACACGCTCTGGATCGTGCTGAACATCAACGGCCGCTGGTACACGTCGGGCTGCATCGAATTCTGGCGCGGCCTGGATCGCAACGGCGGGCCGCCAGCCATGTACGGCCAGAACTGGTACTACGACCCGATTCGCTGGGGCGTCATGGCCGGATACCAGCCTCAGCCGGGCGAGATGGTCGGCTTCTTCGTGACCGCGGGCGATCAGCGCAACAACGGCGCCTTCAAAGTCAAGGAACGCTCGAATGTGGTGCTGGTGCCGTTCCCGGCCGGGTCGGGTGTCTTCCCGTTCTGAGCCGGCTTGACTGTTTACGGATCGGGCAGGTAGTGTGAGAGCTATCCCTGCTTGAGTTGTTCCAGTTCTATCCGGATGGCGCGGGCGTCTGTCACCGTGGCGCTCGCGTTCGTCGCGGCCGCCTGCGGTAGTTCCTCAACCGCTCCGACCACCGCCGGTCTGGCGATCTCCTGCCCGGTCGTTCCCAGCCAGCTCTCGACAAACGGCAAGGACGCGATCGTCTCGTTTGGTTTGCCGGCGGTCTCGGGAGGCACCTCGCCGCTCGGCACGCCGACCTGCTCGCCGGCGAGCGGCGCCACGTTTGCGATCGGCTCGACCCCGGTCACCTGCTCGGTGACCGACGCCGCTGCGCACTCGAGCAGCTGCACGTTCTCGGTCACGGTCACCAAAGGCCCGACGCTGGCGTACACGCGCTTTTTCGCGTTCGGCGACAGCATCACGGCCGGCGAAGTGCCCTCCGAAGGTCTGGCGGCGGCCTTGAAGTACCAGCCGCGGCTGATCGACTTCTTCCTGAGTTACCCGACCGATCTGGGACGCGACCTCGCCATCCGCTACCAGGCGCAGGCCCAGATCGATCTCGGCGTCCAGAACCAGGGCGTCCAGGGCGAGACCACCGCGAACGGGTTGATTCGATTGCCGATGACCATCGCGGGCGGCGACAAGTATCAGGTGATGCTGTTGATGGAGGGCGCCAACGATCTCGGCGGCGGCGACGCGGCGATCCTCCCCGCCGTGCAGAACGTCCAGTCGATGGTTCGAGTCGGCAAGAACGCGGGGCTCAAGGTGATTCTCGCCAACCTTCCGCCGCAGAATCCCGCCGCGTGCACGGGCAGCAACGTGACGCCGGGCTGCGTACCCGGCCGCACTGGCGGCGCCCCCTACGTGACGACGTTCAACGCCTACCTGCCGGGCATCGCCGCGGCCGAGGGCGTGCCGTTCGTTGACGTCTACGCGGCGTTTGGTGGCGACGTCACGACGTTGATCGACACGGACGGACTGCATCCCACTGCGAAGGGATATCAGGTCATCTCGTCCGCGTTCATGACTACGATCGAGAAATCCCTCGAAGTGCCGGCCAGCACCAGTTCAACTTTTCGCTCGACGTTCTTTCTCACGGCCCCCAAACGCCGCTGAGGGCAGTCGGATAGACTGCGCGAAACCGGTGCGGTGATGCCGACCCCACACGATCGCCCTCGTCTCCGCACCGTGTTCGCGATTGTCGCGACGCTCGCCGGCGTCACCGTCGCGGTGATCGCCGCCCGGCACCTCGACCCCGTCACGCAGGGCGTGCGCGTCCAGTACTTCGGCAACGCCAACCCTGACGCCGGACCGGAACTGTCTGCCGTCGACCGGGAGCCAGGTACTGAGAGCCTGTTCTCTGACTGGAGCGGGCGTCCGCCGCTGTCGTTCACGGCGATCTGGAGCGGGTGGCTGCTGGCTGCGGGCGATGGCCGCTATACCTTCGCACTCAGCGCTGACCAGTCGGCGATGCTCGAGATCGACGGTCAGGTGGTGGCCGATACGCGGCAGACGACTGCGCGCGCGCCGGTCACCGGCGGCATGACACTTCAGCGCGGACCGCACTCGCTGTTCCTGCGCTACGTCCACGACGCCGGAGTACCGGCGGTGTCCGTGTCCTGGTCGGAGGCGGGCGCGCCGCTCGAGCCGGTACCGGTGTGGTCTCTCCGCACGCGGCAGATTTCGTACCGCCGGTTCGCGACCGATCGCGTCCTCGATGCAGCCGAAGTGGCGAGCAGCATCGCCCTCGTGCTGGCGACGTTGTGGGCCGCGTGGGCGCTGTGGGGACCAGCGCTTGCGGCGCTCGCGGCGCGATGGATTGGCGCCGGCTACGGCCGTCCTCTGTTCTGCGTCGTGGCCGGGTCGGTGCTGCTGAACGCGATCGGCATCACCTGGGGACTGCCGCGCGGCGACTGGGTTGGCGACGAACTGAGCCCGTTCTTCGTACTCGATGCGATCGCCCACCGATTCGGTCGTGGCTGGTTCACCATTTATCCGCCGTTTCACTACTACGTCCTGACTCTCGCCTACGCACCGGTGTTCGCCGCGGGCTGGCTCGGATTCATCGGCCTGCACACCACGCTGGCGCATGGCCTGATGGCGCTGAGCGGACGGCTGGTCAGCCTGGCGATGTCGGCTGGTGTGATGGTGGCCGTCTTCGTCAGCGGGCGGCGAACGTTCGGATCGCGCGCGGGGCTGTTCTCGGCCGCGCTGTTCGCGGTTGCCACGCCGTTCGTCTACAGCGCGAAGACCGCCAACGTCGACGTGCCGTACCTGTTCTGGCTTGCGCTTTCGCTCGCCTGCTACCTCGGAATCCTCACGGACGGCTCGCTGGCCGCCTGGGTCGGCTGCGCGGTGACGGCGACGCTCGCGATTTGCACCAAGGATCAGGCGTACGCCTTCTGCGCCGGCATGGCGCCGGTCGTGGTCCTGGATTTGTGGCGGAAGGCCCGCGCAAGACAGATGCCGCGCCCGTTGTGGCGAGCCATCAGCGACCGGCGCGTCGCGGCCGCCGCGACCGGCGCCGTCCTGACATTCGTCGTTGCCCAGAACCTGGTGTTCAACCTGCCGGGATTTCTCCAGCACGTCGCGACCATCACGGGACGGCAGGTTGCGTTCTATCAGACCTTCGCTCCCACGTTGAGCGGCCGTCTTTCGTTGCTCGCACTGACCGGACGCCTGATCGAATTGAGCTGGGGCTGGCCGGTGTTTCTCCTGTGCGGCCTGGGTGTGCTCTGGGCGCTGATCTCTGCGCCGTACCGCCGGGCATCGATCTGGCTGCTGGTTCCGGCTTTGACGTACTACTTCGGCTTCATCGACGTCGTGCTCTACAACTACGACCGCTTCGTGCTGCCATTGTGCCTCGTGCTGGCGCTGTTCGGCGGCTTCGCGATCGATCAACTGACCGCTGCCTGCACGTCATCTCGTCGCTGGCGCCTCGCGGCCGTTGCGGCGGTGCTGCTCTACACGGTTCTGTACAGCGCGACGGTGGACGTGCTGATGGTGCGTGACGCGCGCTACGGCGTCGAACAGTGGCTGACGGATCATGTCCACGACGGAGATCTCGTCGGCACCACGGGGATCGCGAGATACCTGCCGAGGCTCGACTCGTTCGCGACGCTCGACATCGACGGGCCGGCGACCTTGACCAACGCGCTGCCGCGATTCTGCATCGTCAATGCGGACTACTCGAGGAGCGAGCAGGCCGAGACGCCGCTCGGCCAGGTGATCGCTCGGCTGCAGAGCGGCGCAGCCGGCTACCGGCTGGTGCTGCGGGCGCGTTCGTCGACGCCGTGGCCATGGCTGCCTGGCGCGCATCCGGATCTGGTCGGCGATCGGCTCGACCTGAACTCGACGTCGTTTCTGCGCAACGTCAATCCGACGATCGAAATCTTCGAACGTCGTTGAACCAGGAACGAACCGTGATCAACCACGAAGCCTCCTTCGTACTCAAGGCTCTTCGTGATCTTCGTGACCTTCGTCTCTTCGTGATACCCGCCACCAGCAGAGTCCACATGCAAACCAGACGAGGCCGAGCGGCACCAGGCTGGCGTGACCATCAAGGCCAACCTTCATGCCGAGATTGAAGGCGGCTTTGGGTTCGTGGTGAGCGCGGAAGTCCAGATCCACGCCGCCGGAGGCGACGCTCTGTGTGTTGATCGACAGGTCGCCGTCACGAAACGCCGGGAGCATGAAGTCCGCGATCGGCTGCCTGATATTCGCCGGCGGCAGCGGCATGGTTGACACCGCCACCAGCGTCACGGCGATGCCGTAGGCGGTGAGGGCGGCCAGCAGCCAGCGGCCGGCGGCCGGGAAGGCGGTCCACAGGATGGCGA
Source organism: uncultured Acidobacteriota bacterium (assembly GCA_963711765.1). Taxonomy (GTDB): domain Bacteria; phylum Acidobacteriota; class Vicinamibacteria; order Vicinamibacterales; family CAVVIG01; genus CAVQFC01. Next base: position 1,353,637 of record CAVQFC010000004.1, read on the forward strand.
GCCCGACGCAGAGAAACGGGATGGCCGGCGCCGCATGACGCGGACCGTACGACCAGCCTCCTTCCCAGTAGAAATAGCTGGCGTTGAGCAGGACGAAATAGCTGCCGATCGCCAGCGCCAGGAATGCAGCCGCGCGCGCAGTGCGCTCGGCGTGGGGGCTCTTTGCAAACGGTCGCGCCATCAGCCACAGAAGGCCAAGCGGCGCGACCGCAAGCGTTGGCGCCAGGGGCAGGAGCCCTCGATAGCTGCCGAACAGGATCCGGCGAAGGCGGATCATCTTCGGAAGGCTGACGCCGAAGACGCCCTCCTGCATGCCCGCGTAGCCGGGTTCGCTGCTGTACGCCAGATGCAGAGGCGATCCGAAGCAGACGTATTGATACGCCATCAGTACCGCCGCGCATGCAAGCGCACTGACCGTCATCGCACCGAGGATTCTGACGGCGCGTTCGCGGCCACGCGCTCGAGCCGCATACGCGGTCAGGGCGGCAATGAGCACCGCGGGGATCGCCGCCGGGAATTCCGAGATGGTCGCCCAGCCGGCTGCGGCGCCAATCGTCAGGCCCAGACCGATGTCGCCGGACTCGACCACGCCAACGCGCAACGCCGCACGAAACGCGATCAGCAGAAGCGCCGCTGCGAACGCATGGCCGATGAAGATGGTCCCGAGGGTCCAGATCGGCGTGGCGAGTCCGTAGGTGAGCGCCGCGAACCCTGCGCCATTGTGGCTGGCGCCGAGATCGAGACAGAGAAGGTACAGCGCGACCCCGCCAAGGGCCGTCAGCAGCCCGGCGGTAAAGACAGTCGCCAGGTAAGAGAGCAGAGCCAGTCCGCCGAGGGTTTCAGGGTCACCTCCGAACGCGTGCAGGACTGGACGCGCGAGCGCGACGATGGGCACCGCCGCGAAGGCGAGGCCGGGCGCCTTGTCCGAGTAATAGTGGCCGTCGAAAAACGCTTCGTCGCCGGTCGCATGTCGAAACGGATCGATGTTGAGGGCGTGCTCGTTGGTGATCGCCCGCACCAGGGCAAAGCGCGAATTCTGATTCCAGCCGCCCGCCTGATAGAAGTAGGCGCAGGACACGAACAGCAGCACGAACAGCACCCGCGGCCGGACCGGGTCAGAGGCACGAGCGGTCATGGCGGGAACTAGGTCACCCTCCGGAAGACGCTTCGGATGCCGAACAGCAGGATGGCCATGCTGACGCCCTCGCCGACGACGGTGGCGATCGCTGCACCGTTCATCCCGATCCGCGGGATCACGTAAAGGTTGACGCCGACGTTGACGATGAGCCCGACGATCGCGGTCTGGAAGAGCAGGCGCTCGCGATTGATCGAGATGGTGATCGCGTGCAGGACCCAGATCGCGAACACGAACACGAGTCCCCAGCAGAGCAGCCGGAACGGCGCCGCCGATGGCAGATATTCGGCCCCGTAGACGAACACGATGAGTGGGTCGGCCACCAGGTACGCGACGGCGCCGATTGCCAGCGCCATGCCGGCAGCCGCCGGCGATGCCCAGCAGGGCGACGCGTTGATGGGCACGCCGGTCGCCGACGAACAAGGAGGCGAGGCGCGGCGTCAACACCGCGGCGATGAGCGACGCCGCATACGCCAGCCCTTCGTAGGTCCGGTACGCCGAGTTGTACAGACCGGTTTCCGCGTCGCCGCGCATCTTGCCCAGCATGACGCTGTCGATGTACGAGTAGAGGTTGAGCGCCACCAGGAAGAGGCCGAACGGAACCGCGGTCGTGTGCAGATCGCGCCAGACGTCGCGGTCGAACTTGAGGCCGATTCCCCCGAGCGTGGTGTTGGTCAGCCAGGCGGTCAGCGCCAGCGAGATGGCCCGGGCCGTGATGAACGCGATCACCAGGCCGCGTAACCCCGTTCCCGACAGCAGCGCCGCGGTGCCACAGGTGAGCAGAACGGCGCGATCGACGCCGACCACGACGCTGTCCCAGCCGAAATGTTCGAGGCCCTGAAGCACGCCGCGAATGGTCAGCATATAAGAACGCAACACCAGCGACCCGCCGATGAGGTAACAGGCGATGCGCACGTCCCATTCGGGCCGCAACCACGTCGCGGTGATGACCAGCGCCGAAAACGCGCCGACCATCCACACCAGCTTGATGGCGAGCGTGTGGTGCAGCATTTCGGTCGCGCGCGACTTGTCCCTGGCGACCTCGCGGATCGTGACCTGGTGCAGACCGAAGTCCATCAGCGTTTCGAAGATCGCACCGAGCGCCAGCGCGAACGAGAACTTCCCGAATTCGACCTCGCCGAGCGTGCGCGCCGCGAGCACGTTGAGGATCAGCAGCAGGACGGCGCTGCCGGCGGTGACGCTCGCATAGGCCATGTTGCGAAACATCAGCGGCGCGTCTCCAGCGTGGACAGGATGAGGCGCGCGTACTGATTGAGCAGGCCGTTGAGCTCGAATCGGTCGGTGACGGTCTGCCGGCCCGCCGTGCCCAGCCGCTGACGCATCGCCGAATCGGCGATCATGCGATCGAGAGCGCCCGCCAGCGACGAGGCGGATCGCGGCTCGTAGAGCAGGGCGTTGGTTCCATCGACGCAGAAATCCGCGAGCCCGCCCACGCCGGACGTGACCACCGGCAGAGCGCTGGCCATCGCCTCCAGCGCGGTGTTGCCGAGCGCCTCGAAGTGTGACGGCTGCACGAAGACATCCGCGGCTCGATAGAAGCGCGAAGGGTCGGGCGACGGTCCCTCGAACCGCACATGATCGCCCAGGCCGTTGGCGGCGACATAGGCGCGGCCCGCGGCGCCGGCGTCCCAGGGGTGCCCCGTCATGTCGGGCCCGACCATCACCAGCAGGGCATCGCCGCGCGCGGTGGCGCGCCAGGCCTCGAGCAGGTCCATCACCCCTTTTTCCTGGCTGAGGCGTCCGACGAAAAGAACGACGAGCCGATCGACCGGCCAGCCGAACTGCGCGCGCAGCGCGTCGCGTTCCCCGGCGACCGGCGGACGAAAGCGCTCCAGGTCCACGCCATGGGGCAGATAGTGCACGCGTTCGCGCGGCACCCCGGCGCGCAGCGCTTCGCGCTCGAGGTCGCGCCCGATGCAGACCACCTGATCGGCGCGTCGATAGATCGTCCGCGCCGGCGCCTTCAACATCCGCGTCATCCACGACTCCGCCGCGATGCCCGACGTCGATTGTGAATCGGCTCCGGCAAGGACGGCGGCGGTCTCTCCCTGAACGATGACCGGCAGCCCGGTCAGGCGGCCCGCAATCACGGCGGCGATGCCGATGCCGCGATAGTCGATGCAGACAATGACGTCAAATCGCGATGCCAGCCTGCGAATGGTCTGCAGGAAGGCCGGAGTCGCCTGCCATTTGCCACTGGCGCTACGCTCGCCGGCGGGTCCAACGTGATGGATGAACACGCCATCGACCGTGCCGCTGGCGGGGTCGTCCTCACCAATCCGCTTGGTGACCACCTCCACGCCGAATCCGCGGCGGTGCAGGTAGGCGACGAGCTGCCGCGCGTGCGCCTCGACTCCGCCGACAACCGGATGATAGTAGGTGCTCAAGACCAGCACGCGAGTGGTCGAGGCGATCGGATTCATCGCGCCAGCACCGTCTTACGCAGCAGCGTCCAGTAGCCGTCGAGGAGTCGTTCGTAGAGCGCCTTGCCTTTTCGCACCAGAGCGCTCGACGCCAGGTCGTCGCGAATCACCAGCGGCGCACTGACCAGCAGCTCGCCGTCATTTTTGCGGCGGATGCGGCGGGCCAGCGCGCGGTCGCGCGGCAGCGCCGGCAGCATCGCGATGAGTCCGCCGACCGCCTTCAGGTAGGTCCAGCCGTGTCCCTTCGCCACCAGGACCGCGAACTGCAGCGGCTCGTGCACGATCAGCGGCGGGATCAGGCAGACGATCGTTCGCCACTGATAGTTCTTCAGGATGAAATGCCACCGATTCCTGATCTGGTAATAGAACAGCCACGCACCGCGCGGGCGGCTGTTGTGGAGGACCAGCGACTGCGGCGGCTCCCAGATCTTGTGGCCGGCCATCTTCACCCGATGGGTGAAGTCGCCGTCCTCCTTGCCGATGAAGTAGCGCTCGTCGAACAGTCCGATGTCGATCGCGGTGTCACGATCGAGCAGCAGCGCGCAGGTCGGCGCGGCGCCGATATCGAGCGGCAGCGGCCCGCGCTCGGCGAGCGGACGATCGAGCCACGGGTTCACGGCCTCGCAGATGTAGTGCAGGGCTCCGCCCGCGTACTGAATGCGATCGGGCCGGCTGGCGTGAACGACGATGGGGCTGCCGATCTTGATCGAGGCGTCGGCGAGCATCGCGGCGTGAAGGATGTCAATCGTGTCCGGCTGGATGCGGACGTCGGCATCCATCAGGAACACGAACCGCCGTGACGCTTCGGTAATGCCGACGTTGCGTCCGGGGCTCGGTCCGTCGTTGCGGTCGAGCCGCCTGACCCGCACCTCCGGCCATTCACGGTGCAGCCATTCGGCGGTGCCGTCGGTGCTGGCCACATCGACAACGGTGATGCGCTCGGGCGGGCAGCCGGCCTGGATCAGCGACGCCAGCGTCCCCGGCAGCGGAACCAGGTTGTTGTGAGCCACGATCGCGACGTCCACGTCGCGCGGAAAGTCAGCCATCAGACGGCACTGAAGAACCAGCGGCGGCCGCGGCCTGGAAGACAGGTCAGGAACTTGTTGTTCAGCCGCATCAGCTGAAACCGATCGTCCCCGGCTCGCAGCGACCGTCGTCGCAACGGCCGTTCGGCAAATGCGGTGTCGTGACCGGTGGCATGAAGCGCCTCGCGGGTCAGGGATCCTGACACCCCCCAGGGCAGGGCGACGTGCTTCACCGACCTCGTCTGCAGCTGCGCGTTGAGGAGGTCCCGGCCGTCCGCCAGCTCCCGCCGAATCGCCGCCGTCCGCGACTCGTCGTCTTCGAACCGTCCGCGTGGCTGCGCAGCGACAGCGGTCAGCTCGCGCCGCCATTCAGTGCGCTCGAAGAAGTCTGCGCCGCCATGCTCGGCGACGTGACGCCGGCAGCGATCGGCGGCGGCCTCGTCCGCGAAATAGCGTCGGGCATCGGACATGCGGGATCGCCGGAGGTAGAGCGGCGTCCCGAGATCCGACTCTTCGACGGCAGCGACGTGCCCGTTCATGGTGGTGACCGGGTGATTGAGGTACGGCTCACGCGCGAATTCAGGCGACACGAAATCGAGAAGTTCAGCGTCGCTGAAAATCATCGCGTGCGAGCGTGTGTGCGACTGCACATCGAACACGCCGCTGGTGTGCAATTCGCGCAGCTGCGTCCAGGTCACGAACGGCGAATGTCGATCGTCATCAATCCGACCCGGAATCGCAAACACGATGGCCCGCATCGCGTATTGCCGCAACAGCGGCAGCGCCACCGACCACACGCTTGCCCACGCATCGTCGAACGTCAGCGCGACCGATTGGGGCTCCGGCTGCACGCCATCGACCACCAGGCGCGCAATCTGGTCGCAGTCGATGGTCCGGTAGCCGTTCTCGGCCAGATACCGGAGCTGCGGCTCGAGCGATTCGCGTGTGACGTCGTGAAAATGGAAGGCCGGCACCTGGTCGCCGAGCGCGCCGCCGAACAGGAACGCCGGATAGCAGCCGGTGGCGAGATCGAGCAGTCCACGCAGACGGCCGCCGCGCTCAGCGAATGGGATGCGTGCGCTCATAGGGAATCGACGCTGAGTATTCTATTATGTGCGCGTGGCTTCGCCGACGTCGATCGACGCATCTGCCGTGCCGACGGGAGCACGCGCGCGGGGCCACGCCGCGATCGTCGCCGTCGTGCTGCTGATCGTCGCCCTGTCGGCGGCGATCTCCGTGGACGTCGTCAAGACCGGCTACGGCGTCAAGAGCGACGAAGCGACCTACGTGGCCATGGCACTGAGCCTGGCCTACGACGGCAACCTGTCCTACGAGCGGCAGGACCTGGAGCGCTTCTACCACCTTTACCGCGCCGGCCCCGACGGCATCTTCCTGAAGCGCGGGAAACGCCTTCGGCTCGGCTTGAAAGCCTCGCCGCCGTTCGTCCATCTCGTCAAGACGTCCGATCTGCGTGGCGATCGCCTGTACTACGGCAAAGCATTCATCTATGCCATCGCGGCGGCGCCGTTCGTCTGGTTGTTCGGCCTCAACGGACTGCTGGTGCTGCACGTCCTTCTACTGGCTGCGGTCTGCGGCTGCGGCTACCTGTTCCTGTCGGCAAATTCGCGAAGCGGACCCTCGCTGACCTTCGCGCTGGCGTTCGTCGGGGCATCGTGCGTGCCGGTGTACGCGGTGTTTCTCGCGCCAGAGATCTTCAACTTTACTCTGGTGTTCGTCGCTTACTTTCTGTGGGCCTACAAGGAGGTGGCGCAGGAGACCGCGTCGCGATGGCTGCGAGGCACGGCGACCGATGTGGCGGCGGCCCTGCTGCTCGGGGCGGCAACGTATTCGAAGCCGAGCCACGCGCTGCTGATTGCGCCGATCGTCCTGTGGGCATGGTGGCGGCGCCGCTACCGGCAGGGCACGATGCTGGCCGTGGTGTTTGTCGTCATGGCCGGCGGCCTGTACGGCGTCAACGCGATGATTTCGGGCGAGTTCAACTACCAGGGCGGTGACGCCGGCGATCGCAAGCGGTTCGTCGGCGTCTTTCCGTTCGACGGCGGCGCCCGCAACGCGTGGGACGATCCCGTCGCCAGCGCCGACATGACCACGAACGACCTCGACACCGACAACGTGCTCCAGGACTTCACCAACCGCCTGTCGCACAACGTCGAGTACTTTCTGGTCGGACGGCATTTCGGATTCGTGCCGTATTTCTTTCCCGGCGTCATCGTCGTCGGCTTGTGGCTGATCTCGCGCGAACGGAGCCGTCCGTGGCGGATGCTGACGTTCCTCGCCGTCGGCGCCTCCGCGCTGGCGCTGTTGATCTTCGCTCCGTACACCTGGTCCGGCGGTGGCGGTCCACCCGGGAACCGCTATTTCATGAGCGTCTACGGCGCGCTGTTCTTCCTGACGCCTTCGCTCGACTCGAGCGTGCCCGCTCTGCTGGCCTGGTTCGGCGGCGCGTTGTTCACCGCCAAGATGGTGATGAACCCGTTCGTGGCCGCGAAGTTTCCGAACCAGACGACCGAGCGGGGCTTCGCCCGGCGCCTGCCGGTCGAGATCACGATGGCGAACGATCTCCCGGTGATGCTCGAAGGCGGACGCGCGCACTCGTGGTACAGCGACGTCCTGCTGTACTTCCTGGACGAGCACGCCTACCAGCCGGAAGTGATCGACGCGGCCGGCGACAAGGGCGTCTGGATTGCTGGTGACGGTCGCGCGGACATCATCATGCGCTGCGACTGGCCGATCGATCACCTTCGCGTGACCGCGCGCTCGTCGGTGCCGACCAGCTTCATCATGTCGATAGGCGGTCCGCAACTGGAGATTCCGCTGGCGCCGGATCGACCGGTCACCTTCGACGTGCCGGCCTCCGGTGTTCGCGATCTGCGCAGCTACGCGTACCTGATCTCGGCGCAGTCGACCGGCGCCTTCACGCCGCAGCTGGTGAACCCGGCGCTGAAAGACCCGCGCAATCTCGGCGTCCTCATGCAGTTCACCGCGATCCCGGCGGCGAAGTGAACCCGGTGGACGAGCCGCTCTCCGGCGGCTGGCGCGAAGCTCTGGTCGTGCTTGTCGTCGGCGCGGCGCTGACCGCCGTGATGACCTATCCGATCGCCTTTCGGATGGGCAGCGTCGGCCGCGTCGGACAACGGCGACGGCCAGTTCTCGATCTGGAACGTCTCGTGGGTGGCGCGGACGCTGGTCGTCGATCCGCGGCACGTCTTCGACGCCAACATCTTCTATCCGCATCGTGACACGCTCGCCTATTCAGAGAGCAACCTCGGCGCCGGCGCGCTTGCCGTCCCCGTCTACTGGGCGACGCGCAACCCCTACGCGGCGCTCAACTTCGTTGTGCTGCTGGCGTTCGTGCTCAGCGGCAGCGGTACCTACTATCTCGTTCGATACCTGACTCGCGATCGCGGCGCCGCGGCGATATCCGCGATCGTGTTCGCCTTCTGTCCCTACGTGTTCGCGCACACGGCCCACATCCAGCTGATGATGACCGCCGGCCTGCCGTTCAGCCTGCTGGCGTTTCATCGGATGGCCGATCGGCCCGGACCCGGACGAGGCGCGGCGCTGGGCGCCGTGATGGCGGCGCAGGCCGTCTGCTGTGGGTACTACGGCGTGTTCGACGTGCTGATCGTCGGCTTCGGCGTCATCGTCATCGCTCTCACGAGAGGGTCGTGGCGGGACCGTCGCTACTGGACGGCAGTTGCGGTTGCCGCGGTGGTGTCGATCCTGCTTGTGGCGCCGGCGTTCCTGCCGTACCTGAGTCAGGGCGCAGGCTTTCACCGCGAGCTCGACATGGCGAGGCGGTACTCGGCCAACTGGAGCGATTACCTCGCGAGTTCATCGCACGCGCACGCGTGGATGCTCGCCTACCTGCCGCGCTGGATCGAAGTGTCGTTCCCGGGGTTTGTGTCGTTGATTCTCGGCGTCGGCGGCATCGTCGCGGCGCGGCGCGAGCGACGCACGGAACTACTCGCGCTGTACGGCGGGTTGGCCGTGCTTGCGTGCTGGGCATCGTTTGGCCCGAAGGCCGGCCTGTACTCGTTGCTGTACAAGACCGTGCCGCTGTTCGCCTGGCTGCGAGCGCCGGCTCGGTTCGGAATGATCGTCGATCTGGCCTGCGCGGTGCTGGCGGGGGTTGGCGCATCCGCGCTGCTCCGGCGCCTGCCACGTCCCGCGCTGGCAGCCGGCGCGATCGCGCTGGTCGCGGTCGGCGAACTGAATGTCGAATTGAACATGCCGGAAGCCAAGCCGGTCGAAAACGTCTACCGGGTGCTTGCGCCGCTACCGTCAGGCCCGGTGATCGAGATGCCGTTCTTCTATCTGCCTGAAATCTTCTTCAGGCACACCTACTACATGCTCGCCTCGACGACTCACTGGATGCCGCTGGTCAACGGCTACAGCGACTACATCCCGCCGGACTTTCTCGACGACGTTATGACGCTCGCACCGTTCCCGAGCCGCGACGCGTTCAAGCGGCTCGAGCCCGACCACGTGCGCTACGCGGTGTTTCACATGTATTGGTACAACGCCGAGAACGCGCGGGACGTGCTGGCGCGCCTCAAGGAGTTCGAGCCGTATCTGCGGCCGCTGTACATCGACGCCGACACGCGACTCTACGAAATCGTCGGCTATCCACCGTAGCGGCTCACGCCGCGGCGGGCTGATGACCCCGCGCCACGTAGACGGCCGCGCCGGTGAGCGACCACAGGATGATCAGCGTCTGCGCCACCAGCGACATCAGCACCGCCGACGCAATCGGGTGGCCGATCCGGTTGAAGTAAAACGAAAACGTCGCTTCGCGAACGCCGAAGCCGCTGACCGAGACCGGCAGCATCTGGACCACGAACGAAATCGGCACGATCACGGCGAGATCGGTCAACGCCAGATCGAGGTGCAGCGCGTAGGCGACCGCGAAATAGAACACCACCATCGCTCCCTGCACGAACACGGCGCCGACGAAGCAGGCCAGGATCGGTCCCGGGTTGTCGCGGAACTTCGCCAGCGCACCGGTCAGCTGTTCGATGCGATCCCCGACCCACTCGGCGTGAAAGATGGTCAGCGGCCGCAGCAGCCTGGCCACCAGCTGCGGCGCGAACACCGCCGGCACCGCGAGCACGACGCCGCCGGCGAACGCCAGCCACAAACCGGTCGGCCAGTTGGGCATCGCCGCCGGATGCACCCGTCCGGCGATGGTGGCGCCCACTGCCGCGACCAGCACGAGCGCCATCAGGCCGAGCCCACGGTCGACCAGCACGACCGTCGTCGCCAGCGTTTTCGACCCCGCGGCTTTTGCCGTGTCGGCGATGCGAATGACGTCGCCGCCGATGTTGCTCGGCAGAAAATTGTTGAAGAAGCTGGCGACCATGAACGACCCAAGCAGCTTGAACGGACGCACGACCACGTGCTGGGCGTGCAGGAGCAGCGACCAGCGCCAGGTGCTGGCGAGCGACGTTGACGCCATAGATGAGCAGCGCCACCGCGAGCCACGCAACCGACGCGCGACGTGCGGTCGCCCACAGCGATCCGACATCGACCTTGGTGAACAGCAGGACGAGCAGCGCGACGCTGACGGTGATTTTGAGGGCCAGGACGGCGTAACGGCGCACGGGTGACGCTTCGGAAGATTCCACCGACATCGTGTTGAAACGGTTCGTCACTGTACTACGGTTTCGTGAGAAAATCAGCGGAACCGTGCGCATCCTGATGATCGCGCCCGAGCCGTTCTTCGAGCCGCGCGGCACTCCTTTCAGCGAGTTCCACCGCATCCGCGCCCTCACCGCGCTCGGCCACCAGGTCGATCTCGTTACCTATCCATTCGGCCAGACCGTGTCGATGCCGGGGCTTCGTGTGTTTCGAAGCCTCCGTCCGCCGTTTGTCAGCCGCGTCAAGATCGGTCCGTCGTTGGCCAAGATTCCGCTCGACGCGCTGCTGGCGTTGACGGCGACTGCGTCGTGCCTTCAGCGGCCAGTACGACGCGATTCACTCGCACGAGGAAGGCGGATTGATTGGCGCGATGCTCGCCGCGATCAAGCGCGTCCCGCACCTCTACGACATGCACTCGAGCCTGCCGCAGCAGCTCTCGAACTTCGCGTTCAGCCGTTCGGGCGTCATCAAGCAGGCGTTTCTGGCGATCGAGCGCTTCATGATTCGCCGATCGCGGGTGGTGATCGTCATTTGCCCTGCGCTTGAAGACACCGTCAGAGCGATCGAGCCGGACGCCCGGATCGTGCTGATCGAAAACGCACCCGGCTCGGCGGAGGACGCCGCGACGCCCGAAGCCGCCGCTGCGGTACGCGAGCGGTTCGGCCTCGCAGGAGAAACGCCGGTCGTGCTGTACACCGGGACCTTCGAGGCGTATCAGGGCCTGGATCTGCTGTTCGCGGCGATGGCGATCGTCCGCGCCGCCCGCCCCGACGCGCGGCTGCTGCTGGCCGGTGGACGCGAGGATCAGGTCACGAACGCGCGGGCCCAGGCGCGCGCGGCGGGAATCGAAGACGTGACGATTTTCGCGGGCGAACGGCCCGCTCAGGAGATTCCAGCGTATCTGCTGATGTGCGACGTGCTCGTGTCGCCGCGCTCGCGCGGCACCAACACGCCGCTGAAGATTTATCAATACCTGCGGTCGGGAAAGCCGATTGTCGCGACGCGTCTGCTGACCCACACGCAGGTGCTCAGCGACGACACCGCCATTCTGACCGGCGCCTCGCCGGAGGAATATGCGACTGGCATTCTCGCTGCGCTCAGCGATCCCAATCGGGCCGCGCGCGTCGGCCGGCAGGCCGGCGAACTGGCGGAGACGAAATACAGTTACGAGGCCTATCTCGCCAAGACCCGTCAGGCCTGCGATGCCCTGATGCCCACACCCAGGGGCGCAGTGGTGAAGGACGTGGCGTGAAAGAACAGCCGGCGCGCGACCATTACAGCTACACCCACTACGCCGATCGTTCCAACGCCCGGAGCTTCGACGATCGCCGCTTTGGCGGCGCGATCGGTGAACTGGTAGCGAGCACACAGGCGCGGGTACTGACGAACATGATCGGCCGGATTCAGGACCGGCGCATCCTCGACGTCGGGACCGGGACCGGCCGGGCGGCGCTGCTGTTTGCGCGCGGCGGCGCCCGGGTCACCGGCGTCGATGCGTCGGACGAGATGCTGGCGATTGGTCGGCAGCGGGCCGAGGCGCAGCTCGTCGCGGTGACGTTCGAGTTGGGCGACGCTCACGCGCTCCGCTTCGGGGATCGGAGTTTCGATGCGGTCGTGTCGCTGCGCCTGCTGATGCACGTGCCGAACTGGCCGCGTTGCATCGGGGAGTTATGTCGCGTTGCCGATCGACTGGTGGTCGTGGACTATCCCTCGGCCATGAGCGTCGCCCTGCTCGAATCGATCGTCAGGCGCATCCGCCACGCGCTTGGGGGCCAGACCGAGGCCTATCGGGTCTTCAGGCCGTCCACGATCGCCGCCGCGTTCGACACCAACGGCTTTCGCATCCGGTCCGTGCACCGGCAGTTCGTGCTCCCCATCGCGTTCCACAAGGCGATCGGCTCGCAGCGCTTCACGGTCAAGCTCGAACGCTTCCTCGATCGACTCGGCTTCCTGAAGATATTCGGATCACCAGTCACGGTCGTCGCTGAACGGTGCGCGCCCTAGTCACCGGCGCCACCGGCTTTACGGGAGGACATCTCGCCCGCGGCCTGGTGGCGCGAGGGCACGAGGTATTCGCGCTGGTCCGGACACCTGGACCGCTGGCGACCGCGCTCACCACCAACGGCGTCAAGGTGCGCGCCGGCGATCTTCGCGATCCCGAAACCCTGTTCGCGGCCACCGCCGGCATCGACGTGGTGTTTCACATCGCCGCCATCTACCGGCAGGCCGGGCTCGCGGACGAGGTCTACCGGACGGTCAACGCCACGGCGGTGCAGCGGATTATCGAGGCGTCCGCCCGCTCCGGCGTCACGCGGGTTGTCCATTGCAGCACGGTCGGCGTTCACGGTGACGTCGAACATCCGCCGGCCAGCGAGGACGCGCCGCTCAGGCCGGGCGATGTGTATCAGGTCACCAAGCTCGAAGGCGAGCGTCTGGCCCGTGAAACCGGAGCGCGCCTTGGCATCGACGTGACGATCGTGCGGCCCACCGGCATTTACGGACCGGGCGATCGACGTTTGCTGAAGCTCTTTCGCGGAGTCGCGCGTCGCCGCTGGGTCACGCTGGGCAGCGGCGAAATCTATTACCATCTGACCTACATTGACGATCTCGTGGACGGCTTTCTGCTGTGCGCCGACGCACCCGGCTGCCGCTAATCGCACCTATATCCTCGCCGGCGGGGAGGTGACCACGTTGAACGAACTGGTCGCGCGCGTGGCCGCAGGCGCGGGCGTCCCGGTGCCGACCCGGCACGTGCCGGTATGGCCGTTCTGGACCGCCGGCGCCGCGTGCGAGGCGATCTGCGCGCCGTTCGGCATCGAGCCGCCGATTTTTCGCCGGCGCGTCGATTTCTTTACGAAGAGCCGGGCGTTCGACATCACCCGGGCGAAGACCGAACTTGGCTTCGCTCCGCAAATCGGTCTGGATGAAGGCATCCGGCGAACCCTGCGCTGGTACCGTGAACATGGCTGGCTCTGACAAGGCGCAGGAGCAGCTGTTCGCGACGGGCCAGTCGGCGCGCCAGAAATATCAGGCGTTGATCATCGGACGCAGCGGCCTCGGCGCGCTGCTGAAGTACGAGTTGGTCGTCACCCTGTCGCAGCATGTCCCAGGCGCGCTCGGCCTCGTGCTGCGCAAGCTGCTGTATCCGCTGCTGCTGGGCTCTTGCGGACGCAACGTCGTGTTTGGCCAGAACGTCGTGCTTCGGCATCCCCACAAGATCCGGATCGGCAGCAATGTGGTGATCGACGACAACTGCCTCGTCGATGCCAAGGGCGAGAGCAACCGCGGCATCCAGATCGGTGATGGCGTCTTTGTCGGCCGCAACACCATCCTGTCGTGCAAGAACGGTGACCTCGAGATCGCCGACGACGCGAACATCGGGTTCAACTGCGAACTGTTTTCAGCCAGCCGTGTCACCCTTGGGAAAGGCGTGCTCATGGCCGCGTATTGCTACGTTATCGGCGGCGACCACGATTTCTCCGACCCGACGAAGTCGGTGCTCGAGCAGAAGAGAACCTCGGCGGGGGTCAGTGTCGGCGATGGCGTCTGGCTGGGCGCAGGCGTAAAGATTCTGGATGGCGTCACGATCGGCAACGGCGCCGTCATCGGCGCCGCCGCGGTGGTGAAAGACGATGTGCCGGCGTCGGCGATCGCCGTCGGCATCCCCGCGCGCGTCGTCGCCTCGCGTTAGAATCAACGACATGGCTTATCGCAGCGAACTCGAGTCGCGTCTCGCCAAAAAGACGACGAAGGCAATCGTTGACTTCGACATGCTCGAGAACGGCGACCGCGTCATGGTCGGGCTGTCGGGCGGCAAGGACAGCTGGGCGCTGCTGCAGGTGCTCGACGTGCTGCGCCAGCGAGCGCCGATCCGGTTCTCGCTGATTGCCGTCAACGTCGACTCCGGCTACAAGGAATACAAGCACGACCTGATCGCGAAGACCTGCGAGTCCCGCGGCTGGGAGTACCGCATCGAGCACACCAACATCGGCGAAACCATCGACGACATCCTGGACGATGGCGCGACGCCGTGTTCGTTGTGCGCGCGACTGCGGCGCGGCGTCCTCTACCGGATGGCGCGCGAGACCGGCGCCACCAAGATCGCGCTCGGCCATCATGCCGACGACTTCATCGAAACGCTGTTGCTGAACCTGTTCTTCGCCGGCGCGCTGAAGGCGATGCCGGCCAAGCTGGTGTCCGACGATGGCGCGCACGTGGTGATTCGACCGCTGGTGTATGTCGGCGAGGAAGAAGCGCGTCAGTATGCGAAGGAGAACGAGTTGCCGGTCATCGGCTGTTGCTGTCCTGCGTGCGGCGACCTTGGACTGCAGCGTCAGCGGACCAAGCGCCTGTTGATGGAACTCGAGCGCGAGCACCCGACGATCAAGCAGTCGATGCTCAAGGCGCTCGCCAATGTGGCGCCGCGTCATCTGCTCGATACGCGGCTCAATCCGCCGAGTGAACTGCGCGCGAGCGTGCCGCGAGTCGAGGCGGTCCGGTCTGAGACCCAAATGGTCCGGCTAAAGCCGGACACTACTGAAGTCTCAGCGGTCCGGCAAAAGCCGGACACTACGATCGAGGCCCAGGTCGAGGCGGTCCGGCTGAAGCCGGACCCTACGGCGGTTGGCGCCGGCCGGCTCCTGCCGATCGTCGGAAGTCATCCGTAGTGTCCGGCTTTAGCCGGACCAATGGGCCATCGGTAAGTGTCCGGCTTCAGCCGGACCTCCACGCTTTACGGCTTGATGAGGATTGAATGACACGTCGTTCCGCTGTGGCTCTGTTCGCGTTGCTCCTGTCGTTGTCAATGTCCACGTCGGCCATCGCGCAACAGCGTCCGCTGATCACTGAAGATCCCGAGCCGATCGGCGCCGGGCGCATCCTGATCGAGGGCGGCCTCGACCTCGCCAGCGACGTGCACTATCCGGTCTCGGGCCTGAGCGGCAATCTCCTGCGCGTCCCGACGCTGGGCTTCAGTTTCGGTATCAGCTCGATCGCGGAACTGCAGATTGACGGCGGGCTCTACAATCGGCTGAACATCACGTCGCGCGATCCCAACGCGCCGCTCGCGTCGCTGGTGACGGCGACCGGCGACAGCACGCACGACGTCTCGGACGCAGTCGTCGGCATCAAGGTGCGGATGCTGTCCGAGACCCAGGGCCGGCCGGCCCTGACGATCCGCTTCGCGACCAAGCTGCCCAATGCCTCCAACGAGAGCGGCCTGGGTCTCGACACCACCGACTTCACGACCAGCCTGCTCGTCGGCAAGACCATCCAGTCGATCCGCCTCGTCGGCAATATCGGATTTGCCATTCTCGGCGATCCGACCGACGGCAATCGTCAGAACGACGATCTCGTGTATGGGTTCTCGCTGGCGCGCGCGATCACGCAGCAGGCCGAACTGGTGGGAGAAGTGAATGGCCGGTGGTCGACGCGGAGTGGAGAGCCGTTTCCCGGGACCGAGAGCCGGGCGATCCTGAACCTGGGTGGCCGCTACACGCATGGATCGCTGCGCGTCGACGGCGGTGTGTTCTTCGGCCTGACCAGCGTCGATCCGACCGTCGGCATCACCGCCGGCTTTACCTACGTCTTCAACGCCTTCACGGTGCCGTAGCGGTAGACGTTCCTGACGGAGGCGATCTCGGCGAGCCGGCGCGACTCGCTCCAGCCGAGTTCCGATCCCACGATCGCCGCCGCTCGCGCGAGCGCGTCCTCGCCCGGGCACCCGAGGACACCGAGGGGCGTGCGCCGAATCACCGCATCGGCCAGCGTCACCGCCATTTCCTGCCGTACCGCCAGCACCAGCTGGGCACCGATCACGGGCGAGTCGGACGCAATCCGCGTACGCCAGTCGGGGCGGTCGGCGGCCAGGTCCATCACGGTCCTGTACGCCGATCCGTACGCCGCCAGCAGATGCGGGATCGTGTCGGACGGAAGCCCTTCGTCGAATTCGCGTCGTGCCGTGGCAATCGCCAGGCCGAGGTCGCGGACGTCGCCGCCCGGAAGCGTCGTATCCGCGGTACGGCAGGCGACGGGCGCATGCTGAAGCTTCGAGAGCAGCGTGTCGGTGACGCGTTGCGCCACGCGGCGCGCCGTGGTGAATTTTGTCCCCGCCACCGTCAGCAGGCCCTCGATCCCCGTCGTCGCATGATCGCGAACCTGTTCGTGACCCTGGAGCGAGATGCGGCTGCCGTGGACCGCGGCCGGGACCACGCCGCGATGGACGAGCGTGACGTCGGCGACGGTCAGGTCGAGCGCAGGAAAGGACTGGTTCAATTCCGCGATGAACGCGGCGACGTCGGCCTCGCTCACGCTGGTGTCGTCCGGCGCGCAGGCCTCGGTGGACTCCCACGTGCCGAACAACGCGTGCTCGCGCCACGGTACGAGAAACAGGTTGCGCCCTGAGGGCGACCGGCCGCCGAGCGCCTCGTCGCCGGCATCGCGGCGCGTCACCAGGTTCATCGCCTTCATCATCGGCACACCGGCGGACAGACCGAGCGGCTGCAGAAAGAGATCGACGGCGCCTCCGGTGGCATTGACGGTGACCCTGGCCGCGATCTCGAGGGTTCGGCCATCGAGCACGTCGCGCGCTCGAACCCCGACCACTCGCGGCCCGTCCACAAGCGGAGCCAGGGCCTCGACGTGATTGGCGAGGACGGCGCCACTCTGGACGGCCGCCTGGCCGTAGCTGAACGTGAGGCGGTCTGGCTCGGCCGTCACGTAGTCGTAGAACACCGCGGCGCCGGTGAGGCCCTGCCGGCGCAGTCCGGGAAAACGTTGGATCGCCTGCATTTTAGAAACCACGCGTCCACCCGGCAGCCGCAGCGAGGTGGGGACGCCCTGGTTGCGGCCGGCGGCGACGAGACGATCGAGCGCAAAGCCCGCATGCATCGCCAGCTTGCCGCGGGTCAGCGAGCGATACAGCGGCAGCGCAAACGCCAGCGGCCGCACCGTGTGCGGGGCGATCCGCGCCACGGTCCGCCTCTCGATCACCGACTCGCGCGCGCGGCCCAGGTCGAGCGACTGCAGATAGCGCAGGCCGCCGTGAATGGTTCGCAGGTGATTGAACGAGGCGCCGCTGCCGAAGTCGTCACGTTCGACCAGCGCGACGCTGAGGCCGCGCTGCGCGGCATCGTATGCGATCGTCAGCCCGTAGATACCGCCGCCGACGACGAGCACGTCGAAGGTCCGAGCGGTCAGCTGATCGAGATCGCGGATCATGCAGGTGTCATCCTAACAAAGGCCGTGAGATATAGTTTCGGCGTGGCGACAACAGAGCAGGTCCGCGCGTACTGGAACCATCACATTCACGACCTGGAAATCACCCGTCACCCGGTCGGGTCCCGCGGGTTTTTTGAAGACCTCGATCAATATCATTTCGAAAAGCTGCACCACCTGCTCCGGCTCGTGGACTTTGACGGCTATCGCGGCAAGTCGGTTCTCGAGGTCGGCTGCGGCGCTGCGGTCGATCTGGCGCGATTTGCCCGCGGCGGCGCGCAAGCCACCGGCGTCGACCTGTCGGCCTCGGCGATCGAACTGGCCCGCGCGAACTTCGCCCAGCAGGGGCTCGACGGACGCTTTGAGGTCGCCGACGGCGAGCAGCTGCCGTTTGCCGACGACAGCTTTGAGTTCGTCTACGCTCACGGGGTGGTCCAGTACACCGCGAGTCCTCAGCGGCTCGTGGACGAGTGCCGCCGCGTCCTCAAGCCGGGCGGTCGGGCGCTGTTCCAGGTGTACAACCGTGTGTCGTGGCTGAATGCGCTCTCCAAACTGATGAACGTCGGTCTCGAGCACGACGACGCTCCGGTGTTGCTGAAATTCAGCATCGAGGAGTTCCGGACGCTGGTCGGTGGATTCAGGGACGTGCGCATCGTGCCGGAACGATTTCCGGTGAAATCGCGCCTCCACGGCGGCTGGAAGGGCGCGGTCTACAACGGTCTGTTCGTCGGTACGTTCAACGCCTTGCCGCGTTCGATGGTCGAGCGATTCGGTTGGCATCTGCTGGCGTTCTGCACGAAATGATCGCGCCATGATCAAGGTCACCAAGGCCCACGCCTACGGGAACGACTTTTTGTACATCCAGCGATCCGACCTCGGACTCCAGGTCGCCGAGGACTCGCTCGCCATCCAGATGTGCTCGCGCCACACCGGGATCGGCGCCGACGGTCTGATCGTCTACGAAGTCACCGACGATGGTGCCTCGATGCGGCTGTTCAACGCCGACGGCAGCAAGTCAGAGGTGTCGGGCAACGGCGTCCGCGGGCTGGCCGCTCTGCTGCTGCGCGACGATCACCGCGCCGACGCGGCGGTCACGATTCACACCGAGGGCGGCATCAAGCACCTGGCGCGCACTGCGCAGGACCGTCTCTGTCAGACGTTTCGGGCGGCGATGGGGAAGCCGGTCGATCTGCACCAGCGGACGGCGACCGTCGCGGGTGAGCCGATGGATCTGGTGATCATGACGTTCGGCAACCCCCAGTGCGTGGTGCTGGGCCCGTTGCCCGACGAGGCGCGGTTCTTGCGTCTCGGACCCGCCATCGAACGGCATGTGCTTTTCGGGAACCGCACCAACGTCGAGTTCGCCCACGTGGAAACCCAGGATTCGGTCCGCATCATGATCTGGGAACGGGGTGTGGGCCCGACCACTTCGTCCGGAACGGGCTCCTGCGCAGCACTGATCGCGGCCGCCGCGTTCGGTGGAGCGCAGCGGAAAGCCAACGTCATTGCCCCCGGCGGCACGCAACGCGTGGACTGGCGGGACGATGGCGTCTACCTGACCGGTTCGGCCGAAGTCGTGCTGGACGGAACCTGGCTGCGTCAGATTCCGCGTACCTGACCCGCCTCGATCGAGCAAATTTCTCGCAGACGGATTAGTGGCGACGCCGGGTCGTGACGGTGGTCACTGCCTCGAGATCGCCGGCCGCGCCACGCAGGCGGGTCGCGGCCGCGTGCGCGATGTCGGTGGCGGTGGGGAAGTCACCGTCGGCGAACGCTGTGCGCGCTTTTTGCACGGCGATATCGGCGTCGGCAATCGTGTGCCGCGCGGTGGCGACGGCGCGGCTGGCGGCGTGGTTGGTTTCGGCGGCTTTCAGTTTGTCGTTGGCGTCCTTCAGGGCGGACGCCACGTCCTTCAGGGCGAATTCAGCCGCGCCGCGCGTCGTCGCGATCCGTTCGGTCGCTTCCTTGGAGGCGTTCTGGGCGCGTTCGCGCGCATCGAGGGCGTTGTTGAGAGCCTGGCGGTAATCGCGATCGGCGACCGCCTCTTTGGCTTTCTTGAGCGCCTCCTGGGCGGCGGTGAACTCGTCCCTGGCGTAGCGTTCGGCGCCACTCTCGCGGGCGGCGTCGATGGCGGTCTGCGCCTGACTCATTTCCTTGTCGGGCGGGTCGCCGCAGGCCGATCCGGCGAGCGCCGCGATCACGGTCAGGGACAAGATGAAACAACGGCGCGACGACATTCGGCCAAGTATAACGCGGCTTCGCGCCCCTCAATCGCGATGGGCGACGCGATTGTCCGCGATGCGCGACGTGTCCGGCCGGAATTCGGCCGCGGTCCAAGTGTAAGATGAAGGACCTGTCGCCCGACGATCGGCCGCGCGAGAAGCTGTTACGGCACGGCGTGACGGCGCTCGGCGACAACGAACTCGTCGCGCTCGTGATTGGAAGCGGATCGCGGCACAAGGACGCGCTGTCGGTCGCCAACGATCTGCTGACGGCGCGCGGCGGATTGCACGGGCTGACGCGTTCCACCTGCGACGATCTGTTGCAGGTCGAGGGCATCGGCCGCGCCCGCGCGGCGCAGGTGATCGGGGCGATCGAGCTGGGCCGCCGGACGCTGGCGCATGCGCCAAGCGAGCGGGTCCGCCTGTCGGCGCCGCGGGATGCGGCGTTCTACCTGATGCCGCGTTTTGGCGCGCGCGGCGTCGAGCAGTTCGGTCTCGTCCTGCTCGACACCAGGCACCGTGTGCTGCGAACGACGGTGCTGGTGGTCGGCACGTTGAACAGCCTGGTGGTCGAGCCGCGCGACGTGTTCCGGGAAGCGGTGCTGGGTGGCGCGGCCGCCATCGTGGTGTTCCACAATCACCCGTCAGGCGATCCGAGCCCGAGCCCGGAGGATGCGAGCCTGACCCGGCGGCTGGTGGCCGCGGGTCTCCTGATGGGCATCGACGTGGTGGATCACATCGTCCTCGGCGACGGGCGGTATTTCAGTTTCAAGGAGATGGGACGACTGTGAAAGTGGTGTACTTCGATTGCTTCTCGGGCATATCCGGGGACATGGCGCTCGGCGCCTGCCTCGACGCCGGCCTGCCGCTCGAGGAGTTGAAGCGCGCGCTCGGTTCGCTCGCGCTGGGCGACGCCCACGTGCACGCGACCCGCGTGCTTCGCACGGGTATTGCCGCGACCAGGTTCACCGTCCACGAGCAGGGCCACGTTCAGTCCGCGGAACGTTCGCACGAGCGCCCGCACGAGCACCACCACGGCCACGGACACGATCACGAACATCCGCACGACCAGACCCATGCCACCGGCCATGGCCACCGCAGCCTGGGCGAAATCTTTGCGCTGATCGATGGCTCCAGCCTGTCGGCCGGCGGTCGCGCCCGCGCGCAGTCGATGTTTCAGCGGCTGGCGGAGGCGGAAGCCGCGATCCATCAGATGCCGATCGAGCAGGTCCATCTTCACGAGGTCGGCGCGCTCGACTCCATCATCGATATCGTCGGTATCGTGTTCGCGATGGAATGGCTCGGCGCAGACCATGTTGTCTGTTCGCCGTTGAATGTCGGAGGCGGCACGGTGCAATCGGCGCACGGACTGTTCCCGGTACCGGCGCCAGCGACCGTTTCGCTGCTGGGCGACGCGCCGATCTACAGCGGCGCCGTCCAGAAAGAACTGGTGACGCCGACCGGCGCGCTGATTGCGACGACGTTCGCCTCGACGTTCGGCCCGATCCCGGCGATGTCGATCGAGCGGGTCGGTTACGGTGCGGGCCAGCGCGACGACCCGAAGACGCCCAACGTGCTGCGGATCCTGGTCGGCCGCGCCGCTTCAGCCGCAGTCGCGGCTGCGGCCGAGTGCGACCGCGTCACCGTGATTGAATGCGAGATCGATGACATGAACCCGCAGATTTTCGGCAGTGTCATGGACGGCCTTTATGCCGCCGGCGCGCTGGAGGTGTTCTACATTCCGGTCCAGATGAAGAAAAATCGTCCCGGAACCCTGCTCACGGTGCTCGCGCCGCCGTCATTGCGATCGCGGATGACCGATCTGATTTTCCGCGAAACCACGACCATCGGGTTGCGGCACCACGAGGTCGACCGCGAGTGCCTGCGGCGCGAGATTGGTGAGCGTCGAGACGCCGCTCGGTGCGGTACGGTTCAAGGTGGCCACGCGCGACGGACGCGTGATGAACGCCACGCCGGAATTCGAGGACTGCGCCAGGCTGGCCGCGGCACACCGCCTGCCGGTGAAAGAGGTCCAGGCGATGGCCTGGAACGCCTACGGAGCCCGCACGCCATGAGCCGCTTCTTTCTCACCACCGCGATCGACTACGTCAACAGCCGGCCCCATCTCGGCACGGCGTACGAGAAGGTGTGCGCCGACGTCATCGCTCGCTACAAACGGCTGTGCGGCATCGACACGCGCTTCCTGATGGGGAACGACGAGCATTCGCAGAACGTGTTCAAGAAGGCGGTGGAAGCCGGGCTCGACCCGCTGACCTACTGCGACCAGATGGAGCAGGAGTTCCGGAACACCTGGGCGCGGCTGGACGTGTCGTTCGACGATTTCATCCGCACCACCGAGCCGCGTCACAAAGCCGGCGTGACGGAACTGGCGAAGCGTTTGTGGGACGCCGGCGATATTTTCGAAGGCGTCTACGAAGGCTGGTACTGCGTCAGCTGCGAGGAGTTCAAGCAGGAAAAGGATCTGGTCAACGGCAACTGCCCGCTGCACCCGACGCTCAAGCCCGAGTGGATTCGCGAGAAGAACTATTTCTTCCGGCTCTCGAAGTATCAGCAGCCGCTGCTCGACCACTTCGCCGCGCACCCGCAGTTCCTCCAGCCTGACATCCGCCGCAACGAGATTCTTCGCTTGATCGAAGGCGGACTGCAGGACATCTCGGTGAGCCGGGCGGGTCAGTCGTGGGGCATCCCGTTGCCTTGGGATCCCTCGAGCGTGGTCTACGTCTGGTTCGACGCGCTGATCAACTATGCGTCGGCGGTTGGTCTCGGCGGCGATTCGCAGCTCTTCGAACGCTGGTGGCCGGCGGATCTCCATATCATCGGCAAGGACATCACCCGGTTTCATGCGGTGATCTGGCCGGCGATGCTGATGGCCGCCGGGTTGCCGCTGCCGCGCCAGGTTTTCGGCCACGGGTTCATGACGATGAACGGTCAGCGCATGAGCAAGACGCTGGGCACCATCGTCGATCCGATCGAGGCGGCCGACCGCCTGGGTCCGCAGGGGCAGGATCCGCTACGCCTCTACCTCGTGAAGGAGATCGCCTTCGGGGGCGATGGCGATTTCTCCTGGGATCGCTACGACGAACGCTACAACGTCGATCTCGCGAACAATCTCGGCAACCTCGTCAGCCGCGTGACGGCGATGGCGGCGCGGTATCGGCAGGGACGGCTGATTCCAGGTGCTGGAGGCTCCGACCAGCTGCCGCGACTCGGCGACCAGGTGACGGCCGACTACCGTCGCGCGATGGACGGCCTGATGCTCCACGAAGGCGCCGCGGCCGCCTATCGCCTCATCGACGCCACCAACGAGTACATTGCTGCCACCGCGCCGTGGACGCTGGCGAAGGACCCGGCGTCGGCCGATCGGCTGACCCAGGTGCTGTTCGACGCGGCGGAGGCGATTCGGCTGTCCGCCGTGCTGCTCGAACCGATCATGCCGACCTCGAGCCGGGAGATTCTGCGACGGATCGGTGCGGCGACCGGCGGTGTCACGCTCGATCGTGACGGCCGGTGGCGCAACGAAGGTGAACGCCTGCTGCTTCAGGAAGGGCCGTTGTGGCCGCGCAAGGAGACGACAACCGTGAGTGAGAATCCATTACCGCCGGACGCGCCATCGCCGGGAGCGCTGCCGCCCGTTTCAGCCCCCACGACAGCGACACAAGCACCGACATCCATGCCCGCAGCGGTACCCGGCGCGGCGCCAGCCGCTGCGGCGGCGCCGCCGGCCGCGTCGGCGCAGATTTCGATCGAAGACTTCATGAAGGTCGAGCTCCGGACGGCGAAGGTGTTGACCGCCGAGCGGGTCGAAAAGTCGAAGAAGCTGCTGAAGCTGTCAGTGGACGTTGGCACCGAGCAGCGCACGCTGGTCGCTGGCATCGCTGAAGCTTACGAACCGGAGGCGCTGGTCGGGAAGACGGTCGTCATCGTGTTCAATCTGAAGCCGGCAAAGCTGATGGGGATTGAGTCGAACGGCATGGTCCTGGCGGCGAGCCCTGACGGCGGGAAGCCAACGGTGGTCTCGTTCGCCGAGCCGCCGGCGCCGGGCACGCGGGTGCGATGATCGACGCCGGGCTGAAGCCTCGCGCTACGGGCGCTGATCCATGGCGGGGCTTCAGCCGAGTCGCCATTCTCGCCGTCGTCACGCTCGGCCTGGTCGGAGCCGCGCCACCGCCCGCGTCGCGCGAAACGGCGACGGCGCGGTACTTCGAATCGCTCCGCAAGGAGCCGGCGCAAATGCATCTGTTCCTTCGTGAAATGCCGAAGGGCGGGGACCTCCACAACCATCTGTCCGGCGCGGTCTACGCCGAAAGCTACCTGCAATGGTCCGCGGACGACGGCGGCTGCATGGTGGCGGCGACGATGACCCTGGTCGCCGGGCCGTGCGATCCCGCTGACGGCAGGATCGCCACGTCCGCCGTGCTCGCTGACCAGGCGCTCTACTCGCGCGCCATCAACGCGATGTCGATGCGCCATTGGGATGCGTCGCTCAATGGTCACGATCACTTTTTCGCGACGTTTGCGAAATTCGGTCCGGCGTCCTTCAGGACCGGCGACATGCTGGCCGAGGTCATGGCGCGGGCCGCCTCAGAGCACGTCAGCTACCTCGAGTTGATGGTGACGGTGGACGGCGCGACCACTGCACGGATGGGACGCGAACTGGCCTGGAACGCAGAGAACCCCGATTTCGGCGCCGCCAGACAAAGTCTCTTGGCGGCGGGCCTTCGCGCCGCCGTCGTGGCCGAAGCCAGGCAACGGCTTGACGCTGCCGCAGCACGTCAGCGGCTGCTGCTGCACTGCGACACGGCTCAGGCCGACGCGGGCTGCGGCGTCACCGTCCGGTATCTCTCGCAGGTGAGCCGCACCAACACGCCGGCCTCCGTGTTTACGCAGATTCTCGCCGGTTTCGAGCTGGCGTCGCAGGACCCGCGGCTGGTTGGCCTCAACCTGGTGCAGCCGGAGGACAATCCGGTAGCCATCCGCGACTTCTCGCTGCACATGCGGATGCTCCAGTTCCTGCAGCCGCTCTATCCGGCCGTCCGCCTGACCCTGCATGCCGGCGAACTGACCGCCGGCCTGGTGCCGCCCGAATCACTGCGCTTTCATATCCGAGATTCGGTGCGCGTAGCCGGTGCGAAGCGGATCGGTCACGGCGTCGATCTGATCTTCGAAGACGACGTGACGGCGCTGCTCGAGGAAATGGCGGCGAAGAAGGTGCTCGTTGAAATCGCGCTGACCAGCACCGACCGCATCCTCGGTGTGACCGGCGGCGTCCATCCGATGCACACCTACCTGAAATTCGGCGTGCCGGTGGCGCTGGCGACCGATGATGCCGGCGTGTCGCGGTCGACTCTGACGCAGGAGTTCCAGAAAGCGGTTGACGAGCAGAGTCTCGACTACCTGACGCTGAAGCGGATGGTGCGCAACTCGATCGAGTACAGCTTCGTCGAGGCGCCGACGAAGACCGGACTGAAGCTGGCCCTCGAGAAGGCGTTCGGCGAGTTCGAACTGCATCACCGAAGTTGAAACGTGATCGATAGTCACTGCCATCTTGCCGACGAGGTGTTCAGCGCCGATCTGGACGCGGTGGTGGCGCGGGCCAGAGGTGCGGGACTCGAGCGGACGCTGGTGATTCTCGAAGCCGGCAACGCAGCCGAGGCCGCACAGGCGCAGCGCGTGGAACAGCTATGGCCGCAGGTGCGTTTTTCGATCGGCGTGCACCCGCACTCCGCGCACCAGTTCGCGGGCGATCCCGACCAGACCGCGACCCTCCTGCGGGAACAGTTCGGCTCAACGCCCTCGGCGCGCGCCGTTGGGGAGATTGGCCTGGACTATCACTACGACTTCTCACCGCGCGACGTTCAACACGCGGTCTTCCGTGCCCAGATCAGGGTCGCGCGCGAACTGAAACAGCCCGTCGTGATTCATACCCGGGAAGCCGACGAGGACACGCTGGCGATCCTGCGCGAGGAAGGCGGCGACGATCTGCGCGGCGTGCTCCACTGTTTTACCGGGACGCAGGCGCTCGCGGACGCCGGGCTCGGGCTCGGTTTCTACATCTCGTTCGCGGGCATCGTCACCTTTCCCAAAGGCGCCAATGTCCGCGAGGTGGCCGGTCGAGTGCCGCTCGACCGACTCCTGGTCGAAACCGACAGCCCGTTTCTGGCGCCGGTTCCGTTTCGAGGCAAGCGCAACGAGCCGGCTCACGTCGCCCGGGTCGTCGAAACACTGGCCGAGATCCACCAGGTGTCGCCACTCGACCTGATACGGCAGACCACATCGAATTTCCACCGTCTGTTCCGGCCGTGATAAAGTTTTGGCTGGAAACACCGTGGAAAAGACGTCGCTGGCATTGACCCAGATCTTCGAGCCGATCCGCGCCGACCTCGAAAAGGTCGACCGCGAGTTCGCGCGCCACGTGCAGTCGCAGGTGGAGCTGATCCCGAAGATCGGCCAGTACATCCAGACCAGCGGCGGCAAGCGCATTCGTCCGGCGGTCCTGCTGATGGCGTCCCGCCTCGCCGGCTACGAGGGCGATCGCTCGATCCTGTATGCGGCGGTCGTCGAATTCATCCACACCGCGACGCTGGTTCACGACGACATCATCGACGACTCCGATCTCCGTCGCGGTCGCCTCGCGGTGCACTCGCGATGGGGCAACGACATCACGGTGCTGCTCGGCGACTACCTCTATATCAAGTCGATGGCGATGGCGCTGACGCACGACGAGCTGGAGATCATCCGGCTGCTGTGCGACGTCACGCTGCGGATGATCGAAGGCGAGCTCTATCAGCTGACCAAGAACGGCGATGCCGCGATCAGCGAGGACGAGCATTTCGACATCATCCGGCGGAAGACGGCACATCTTTTTGGCGGCTGTGCGCAGATTGGCGGCATGCTCGCCAAGGTCTCGAGCGACCAGGAACAGGCACTGCGCGAGTACGGCTTCAATCTCGGCATGGCGTTCCAGCTGGTTGACGACCTGCTCGACTTCACCGGCGATACCACGGCCGTCGGCAAGCCGCTGGCCGCCGACCTGCGCGAGGGCAAGGTCACGCTGCCGCTGATTCACCTGCAGACGCATGCGCCGAACGGGCCGGCGCCGCAGATCATCCGGGACATCATCGCCTCGCGCGCGGCCACGCCGGAGCAGTGGCACGAACTACTGCACGCGCTCAAGGATCAGGCGTCGATCGACTACGCCTACCGGCACGCGGTGGACTTTGCGGAAAAGGCGAAGAAGCCGCTCTATTCCTTCCCGCCGAGCGCGGAACGCGACGCGTTGCTGGCGCTGCCGGATTACGTGCTGTCGCGCGACCGCTAGCGTTCGAGATTGCAGATTTCGGATTTATGATTTCGGATTCATTTCGGAGCGAAATCCTGAATCTGAAACGCTGAAATCTGAGATGTCCGCCCCGATCGAAGCGCGCGTCACCGAACTACGCGCGCTGATCCGCCACCACGAAGAGCGTTACTACGTCCACGACGATCCGGAAGTCTCGGACGAGGAATTCGACCGCCTGCTGCACGAGCTCGAGAGGCTCGAGGCGGAGCATCCAGGACTGGTCACGCCTGATTCGCCGACCCAGCGGGTAGCGGGACGGGCGGTCGAGGGGTTCGAGACGGTCGATCACCTCGTGCCGATGCTCAGTCTCGATAACGCTTACAGCGAAGACGAGCTGAGAGCTTTCGACGAGCGGGTCCGGAAGGGCGCCGGCCTTGGCGACGTCGCCGTCTCATACGTCGCTGAGTTGAAAATCGATGGCCTCAGCATTGCCCTGACCTACGTGGACGGCAGGCTGACACGCGGCGCGACACGCGGCGACGGTTCCCGCGGAGAAAACGTGACCGCGAACGTCCGCACGATCCGGCCGATTCCGCTGGCTCTGCGGACACCGGCGGTCGGATCGGCTGGTCCGCCGGCTGGACGTATCGAGATCCGCGGCGAAGTGTTCCTGCCTCGCGCCTCGTTCGCGCGAATCAACCGGGAGATGGAGGACGCCGGCGAGCCGCTGTTCGCCAACGCACGCAACACGGCAGCCGGCACGATGCGCAATCTGGATCCTGCGCTCGTCTCGAAACGGAAGATGGGCGCGTTCGTTTATCAGCTGGTGGCGGCGCTCGCTGACACCGGTCGGGCCGAGACTGGTCCGGCTGAAGCCGGACACTACAATCAGGCGCCTGAAGCCGGACGCTACGGTCATCATTCGGCCGCACTCACGGCGCTGGCGTCGTGGGGACTGCCGGTCGAGCCGCATTGGCGGCTCTGCGACGGCATCGATGCGGTCATCGCGTTCTGCGCCGACTGGGCCGAAAAGCGCCACACTCTCGACTTCGAGACCGACGGCGTCGTCGTCAAGGTGGACGACCTGGCGCTCCGCGAACGCCTGGGCACGACCGCGAAGTTTCCTCGATGGGCCACCGCGTTCAAGTTCCCGGCGCAGCAGGCGACGACGACGCTGGTCGCGATCGAGGTGAACGTCGGACGCACGGGCGCGGTGACGCCGTACGCGGTGCTCGAACCGGTCAAGCTCGCGGGATCGACGATTTCGATGGCGACGCTGCACAACGCCGAAGACATCGCCCGCAAGGATCTGCGCCCCGGCGATCGCGTGCTGATCGAGAAGGCCGGCGACGTCATCCCCAAAGTCGTGAAGGCGATTCATCCTCACCCCGAAGGCCACCCTCGCAGAGACGCCTGGCAGATGCCGACGATGTGTCCCGAGTGCGGGAGTGTGCTCCGGCGCGACGCTGAGGAAGTCGTCTGGCGATGCGAAAACGCATCATGCCCGGCCCGGCTGCGTCGCAGCCTCGAACACTTCGCGTCGAGAGCCGCCATGAACATCGAGGGCCTGGGCGCGTCGCTCGTCGATCAACTTCTCGAGCAGGGGCGTGTCAAAGACTACGCCGACCTCTACACGTTGACGGCGGTCGAACTCGAAGGCGTCGTCGTGACGCCAAAGGAACCGCGCTCAGAACGGGCAGTGCCGAGGAAGCTGGGGAAGGTCGGCCGCAACGTTGCGCAGCAGATCGAGCACAGCAAGGCGAACGACCTGTCGCGGCTGATTTACGCGATCGGTATCCGCCACATCGGCGAAAAGGCGGCGGCGACGCTGGCGCGCCATTTCCGATCGATGGAGCGCCTGCTCGACGCCGACCTCGATGCGCTGCAGTCAGTCCCGGAAATTGGACCGGTGGTCGCTGAGTCGGTTCGTGCGTTCGCCGCCGAGGAGCGGAACCGGAATCTGGTCGCCCGTCTGGGTGAAGCCGGCGTCAAGATGACGACGGATCTGCCGGAGCCGAGCGAGCAGACCGGTCCGTTGTCGGGCAAGACGTTCGTCCTGACCGGCACGCTGGCGACGATGACACGAGAGGAAGCGACCGCGAAGATCGAACGCTTTGGCGGCAAGGTCGTGGGGTCGGTGAGCAGGAAGACCAGCTACCTGGTATTCGGCGCGGATGCGGGCAGCAAGCTGGAAAAAGCCGAGAAACTCGGCGTCGAGCGGATGAACGAGCAGGAGTTCGAGGTCTTCCTCGAACGCATATAATCAAAACTGAGATGTCGCGGCGCTTCACGATCGTCACGGTCGCGCTCACCGCAGCGGTTGCTTTTCTGATCGGCGCGATCGTCGCCGGCGGCGTAGCGCAGTCCTCGATGGCGGCCGGTGCGCCCAGGGCGGAGGGCGCGCGCGCGCGGCTACGGCCGGCTTCGGCTGCGGTGACCTCGCCGCTGGTCAGCTTCGCCGACGTGGTCGAACGACTGAATCCAGCGGTCGTGAACATCGACGCGACCTCGCGGTCGCGCGACAATCGACGCCGCCGTGGACGCAGCGGCGGGGAAGCGCCGGACCCTGACGGCCCATCGGTCCTTGGACCATCGAGAGGCGACCGGGACCAGCCGCGCCACGGCGCGGGTAGCGGTTTCATCATCGACGCCGACGGCAGCATCCTCACCAACAATCACGTAATCGACCGCGCCGACCGCATCATCGTCAAGCTGTCTGACGGGCGCAGCCTGCGGGCGCACGTGATTGGCACCGACCCGGACACCGACGTCGCGCTGATCAAGGTCGACGGTCAGTCCGGGCTGCCGGTCGCGCCGCTTGGCGACTCAGGAACGCTGCGGATGGGCGAGTGGGTGTGCGCGATCGGCAACCCGCTCGGCTACGAACATTCGGTGACGGTCGGCGTCATCAGCTTTCTTGGCCGCAAGTTGTTCGACAACAGCCTGGACAACTACATTCAGACCGACGCCGCCATCAACTTCGGCAACAGCGGCGGACCGCTGATCAACGCGCGCGGCGAAGTGATCGGCATCAACGCCGCGATCAGCTCGCGTGCGAGCAACATCGGGTTCGCGGTGCCGATCAACGGCGCCAGCGCGGTCCTGCCGCAGTTGCGGGCGCGCGGACACGTCAGCCGCGGCTACATGGGCGTCGGCCTCCGGGACGTCGACAGCGATCTGGAGCGGTCGCTCAAGCTGACGGTCCAGCACGGTGCGCTGGTCCAGGACATCACCGCCGGTTCACCGGCCGATCGGGCCGGGCTGCGGCCCTACGACGTCATCACCTCGCTCGACGATCGGGCGATCGCCAACGACGATCAGCTGATTCGGGAGATCGCCGAGCGGGCGCCGGGGTCGGCGGCGCGGCTGCACCTGGTGCGCGACGGGCGCGACGAGAATCTGACCGTGAAGCTGGCCGAGCGGCCGAAGCGCGAGGGCCAGGATGCGGCTGCTGCGCCGGCGCCGGAGCATCGCACCGGCGATCAGGAGGCGTGGCTCGGCCTCAGCGTGCGGGAACTCGAACGCCGCGATGTCGATCGCCTCGAGATTCCGCGACAGCTCAAAGGCGTCCTGATCTCGAAAGTCGAGCCGCTCAGCTCGTCGTTCGACAGCGGCATCGAACGCGATACCGTGCTGCTCGAAATCAACCGCCAACGCATCGAATCCGTGGCCGACTATCGTCGTATCGCCCGCACGGTTCACGTTGGCGACATCCTGACTCTGTACATCTACACGCCGGACCTCGACCAGCGTCAGCTGACGACCATCCGCGTCGAAGACCGCTGATCCATGCCTAAATCACGCATCCTGGTAATCGACGACGAGGCCGCGATTCGCGACTCGCTGCGGATGACTCTCGAATACGCCGGTTTCGACTTCGTCGGCGCGGCCACCGGCCAGGAAGGGCTGGCGATCGCTGAACGGGACGCGATCGACGCGGTCCTGCTCGACATCAAGATGCCCGGGATGGACGGCATGGACGTCCTCGGCCGGCTGCGCGGGATGAACGAGACGCTGCCGATCATCATGATTTCCGGCCACGGCACGACCGCCACCGCGGTCGAGGCGATCCGGAAAGGCGCGGTCGACTTCCTCGACAAGCCGTTCGAGAGCACCGAGCGGCTACTGGTGACGATCAACAACGCGCTCGAGCACGGCCGGCTGCGTGACGAGAACAGAACCCTGAAGAAGGCCGTCGAAGTTCGGCACCAGATGGTCGGCGGGAGCACGGCGCTGAAGCAGGTCACCGCCGCGGTGGCGCGGGCAGCGCCGACCAACGCAACGGTGCTGATTACCGGCGAGAGCGGTGTCGGCAAGGAGTTGGTGGCGCGGACGATTCATCGCAACAGCCTGCGATCGCGCGAACGCTTCGTGCAGGTGAACTGCGCCGCGATTCCGGAAGAATTGATCGAATCTGAATTGTTCGGCCACGAAAAGGGCTCGTTCACCGGCGCCACCGAAAAACAGGTGGGCAAGTTCGAGCAGGCGGACCGCGGCACCATTTTTCTCGACGAAGTCGGCGACATGAGCGCGAAGACCCAGGCGAAGGTGCTGCGTGTGTTGCAGGAAGGCGAAGTCGAGCGACTCGGGTCGGCGCGGACGACCAAGGTGGACGTTCGCGTCATCGCCGCGACCAACAAGAACCTCGAAGAAGAGATCGAGAAGGGAAACTTCCGCGAGGACCTGTACTTCCGGCTGGCGGTGATTCCCATTCTGGTGCCGCCGCTGCGGGAGCGGCCCGAGGACATCGCCGCCCTGATCCGCCACTACATGGAGTATTTCAGCCGCGAGAACAACGTCCGCCCGAAGCGCTTGACGCCGGGCGCGCTCGAGGCGCTCGGACGGTACCGCTGGAAGGGGAACATCCGCGAGCTGCGAAACACGGTCGAGCGCCTGAACATCATGACCAGCGGCGATACGATCGACGTTGCGGACTTGCCCGAGACGGTACGGTCGCCGGCGCCCGCGGCCAAAGGGTCGGCGGCACAGAACGAAGCGGACGCCGCCCGGCTGGGCACGCTGCGCGAGTTCAAGGAAAACGCGGAACGGGCGTTCCTGGTCGGCAAGCTGCGCGAGAACGGCTGGAACATCTCGAAGACCGCCGAAGTGATCGGGACGCCTCGCAGCAACCTGTACAAGAAACTGGAGCAATACCAGATCGCACAGGAAACTGACGGTTAGGACGTACAATCACGACTTCGCAGTGAGCCAGACGATCGCCGTTCGACTCGGCCCTTCGGGCCTCGCTCACGGCAAGCCGCTGAGACAGGCTTGCTTGTGGTTCGCTTACGGCAAGCCGCCGATACATGGCCTGCCCTGAGCGAGGCTCGTAGAGCCGAGTCGAAGGGAGGAAAGTCCGAACTCCGCAGGGCAGTGCGCCGGGTAACGCCCGGTCAGGGCAACCTGAAGGACAGTGGCACAGAAAATATACCGCCCTGAGCGAGCGCCCGACGAGAGTCGGGAGCGAGTCGAAGGGTAAGGGTGAAAAGGTGCGGTAAGAGCGCACCGCGCCCGTGGTAACACGGGTGGCAGGCAAAACCCCGCACGGAGCAAGACCAAATAGGGAGGCGCTCGAGGACGGCCCGTCCGAAGCCTCCGGGTAGGTTGCTCGATCTCGCCAGCAATGGCGAGGCTAGAGGAATGATCGTCATCCCGAGCGCGGTGCCGGCGAAAGCCGGTGACGCGTCGAGGGGGACAGAATTCGGCTTATGCGCTCACTGCGATCTTTTGTGTTCTCGATTGTCGTCGCCGCGGGGCTGGGGGCGGTCCTGCTGGTCGCTCAGGCCGGACCGGCGCCCGGCCAGATCCGTCCGCGGCCGGCGGAAGGACGCCAGCCGGAGTTCAAGCCGCCAGCGATCACCGAATACAAGCCGAAGTCACAGCTGGTCACGCCGCAGCATCCGGTGCCGCGCGCGAAATACCCGGTCATCGACATCCACAGCCATCAGCCGACGCCGATTTCGGCCGCCGAGTACGACCGCGTCATGAAAGGTATGCAGGACAACAACCTGCAGCTGCTCGTCAACCTGAGCGGATCCTACGGCGATCGCCTGAAGCAGGGCGTGAATGCGCTCGCCGCGAGCAAATACAAGGACCGCATGGTCCTGTTCGCCAACGTCAATTTCAGCGGCGGTGTGGGGCCCGGCTTCGGTGCGAAAGCGGCGAAGCAACTCGACGAGGATCTGAATGCGGGCGCCAAGGGCCTGAAGGTGTTCAAGGACCTCGGCATGTTCGACCGCAAGGCGGACGGTTCGCGGCTGCCGGTGGACGACCCCGAGCTGGATCCGATCTGGGAGGAGTGCGCAACCCGCAACGTCCCGGTGCTGATTCACGTCGCCGAGCCGCCCGCGTTCTTCGAGCCGCTCGACTACACCAACGAACGCTGGCTCGAGCTCTCACTCTATTCCGATCGTCGTCATCAGACCGGCGTGCGCTTCGACCAGCTCATGACCGAACGCAACAACATGATCCGGAAGCACCGGAACACCAAGTTCATCCTCGCGCACTTCGGCTGGCATGCCAACGATTTGGCGCGCGCCGGTAAACTGCTCGACGAAAATCCCAACGTCTACTACGACGTGGCCGCGGTGCTCTACGATTTCGGCCGGCAGCCGCGCGCCGCACACGACTTCTTCGTCAAGTATCAGGACCGGATTCTGTTCGGCAAGGACAGCTATCAGCCGGACGAGTACCCGTACTACTGGCGGGTTTTCGAGACCAACGACGAGTACTTCGATTATTACCGCGACTATCACGCGTTCTGGAAACTGTACGGCATCGGTTTGCCGGATCAAGTGCTGAAGAAGCTGTATTACCAGAACGCCCTCAAGCTGACACCGGGCCTGCCGCGCGCCGGTTTTCCGGACTGATCGCCTTCCTATGCCTTCATACCTTGTTACCGGCGGCGCCGGTTTTATCGGATCGCACCTGTCAGAGGAGCTAACCCGCCGCGGGCACCGCGTGCGCGTGGCCGACAGCCTCATCACCGGCAAGCGCGCCAACTTGGCCCACCTGCCGGACGTTGAATTGTTCGAAGGCGACCTCGCCGACTTCGCGTTCGCCAGACGGGCGGTCGCGGGCGTTGACTATGTGCTGCACCAGGCGGCCATCCCGTCGGTGCCGCGATCGGTCAGCGACCCCATCGCCTCCAACAACGCCAACATCGTCGCCACCCTGAACGTGCTGGTGGCGGCACGCGATGCGGGTGTCAAGCGCCTGGTGTTCGCGGGCTCGTCGTCCGAGTATGGCGACACGCCCGAACTGCCCAAGCGGGAGGACATGCCCACCAATCCGCTGTCTCCGTATGCGCTGCAGAAGGTGGTGGGCAGCGAGTACTGCCGGATGTTCTGGCGCCTCTATGGGTTCGAGGCCGTCACGATTCGCTACTTCAACGTGTTTGGCCCGCGACAGGATCCGGGGTCGCCGTACTCTGGCGTGATCTCGCTGTTCGCGACCGCGCTGCTCGCGGGGGTTCAACCGGTGATTTACGGAGACGGCGAGCAGACCCGCGATTTCACCTACGTCGCCAACATCGTCGACGGCGTGCTGCGTGCCTGCGAGGCGCCCAGGGCGGCGGGTGAAGCGATCAACGTTGCGACCCGAGGTCGGATCTCGCTGAACGAACTGCTGCGGACGATGAACCGCATCGTCGGCACAGACCTGAAGGCGATTTACAAGGAGCCGCGAGCGGGCGACGTGCGCGACTCGCAGGCGGACATCACCAAAGCACGCGACCTGCTCGGTTATGTTCCGTCCGTGTCGTTCGAGGAAGGTCTGCGGCACACGCTCGACTGGTGCCGGACACAGAAAGCGTAGTGAGCGCCAGCGAGTGTAGTGTCCGCCTTCAGGCGGACCTCGAAGGCCGGCTGAAGCCGGCCACTACATCGGGTGGGGCTACATCGTTTGCGGCGCGGACGTGATTGGTGACGCCACTATCGGCGACTCCGACGCCGCCAGACGATCGCCGAACAGATCCTCGTAGACGTACATGAGCGCGGCCGACGCGAGCGGGATGGTAATCGCGAGCCCCACCACGCACAGCAGGACCCCGCAGAATCCCAACACCGCCAGCACGATCACCAGCGCGAACATGGACCACCAGTGCGCATGGACCACGCGACGGCTGACCTCCATTGCGGGCCAGAAATCCAGCTTTTTGTCGATGACGAGCGGCAGGGCGAAGACGTAGGCGACGGCGAGATAGATGCCGGGGAGGATGCAGAAGACGAAACCGATGGTCACCAGCAGCGCCTTTACGAGTCCGGCCATCGCGAGGTTGACCATCGCCAGATTGAATCCGGCGAAGACATCGCCGATCTGGACCTCCTCGCCGCGTATGCGTCGGAGGAACATGTAGTCGACGCTGCCGAGGAGAATGAAGCCGACGACCCAGCCCAGGATGGGCACGAACGAGAGCCCGACCGATACCAGCCACGCGAGGACCGTCCCGCCGACCAGGACGCCCATGTGGGCCTGGAGCAGTTCCCAGCCGCGGCTCAGCGCGCCGCCGATATCAACCGTTCCGCCGCGCGAGATGTAGGCGTTGGCGATCGTTTCAGGTGTGTCCACGGTCTCTCCTCGGGAAACAGTCTAACGGCCGAGCCAGGCAGCCGGCCACCACAGGTTGCGCAGGAGTCCGAAGGCCGAAATCGCGACGAGTCCACGCGCGCTGAAACAAAAGCCGAGGGTCCGCCCGCGCCAGATGGCCCCCGCGCCGCCGGCAAGCACAAGCAGTGGGTTGAATTCGAACGCCGCCATTGGCGCGCCCGTCAGCAGCGCGTGCACCGCGCGAAGCGACCCGCACAGCGGACAGAGCAGTCCGGTCAGCGCATACAGCGGGCAGGACGGCATCCACCAGGTCGTTGCCGGGTCGAAGCAGGCGATGCCGACGGCTGCGACACAGATGCTGCCGGCGAAGGCGAGGCGGGTGAGCATCGACATGCGAAGGATGGCAAAGGGTAGTGAGGTCTGTGAGACTTGGCAAGTCGCCCCGGCAGGCGTATCCTCTTCGCCCATGTCCACACACTTCGCGAATCGGTGGTTGCCCGTCGCTGTCGTGCTCGCGGCCGCTCCGACATTTGTGGCCGTCACACTTGCCGGCCCGCAAGGCGCCGCCACGAAGCCTGCTCGATCAGCGACCTCGCTGGCCGAACCGGCCGCCAACCCCGCGTGGCCGTCGGCTGCCGTCGCCGATCCGGCCACCCTCGGCTTCACGAAAGCCGGGCTCGACGCTCTGGACGCCAGAATGCGGAAGTCGGTGGCGGACGGCGACACTGCCGGCATGACGATCCTGCTGCTACGCCACGGTCAGGTGGCGGACTTCAAGAGTTTCGGCAAGGCCACCGCGGCGACGCCGATGGCGCTCGACTCGTTGTTTCGTATCTATTCCATGTCCAAGCCGATCACCGGCGTCGCGATGATGCAGTTGTATGAGCAGGGCAAGTGGAAGCTCGACGATCCGATCACCAAATACGTGCCGGAGCTGGCGAACCTGAAAGAGCTGACCTGGGACGCCGACGGCAAGGCGGTGATCGGCGCGGACGGCAAACCGGTGCTCGCGACACCCAAGAAGCCGGCGACGATGCGGCAGTTGATGAGTCATACCGCGGGCTTCGGCTATGGACTGTCGGGTGATGATCCGGTGAACAAGGCGTTTCGGGAAGACCGCGTCCTGGGGGCGAAGGATCTCGACGAGTTGATCGCGCGGGTTGCGAACATCCCGCTGCTGTACGAGCCGGGAACCAAGTGGTCGTACTCGGTTGCCGTGGACATTCAAGGCTACATTGTCCAGAAGCTATCGGGACAGAAGTTCGGCGACTACCTGAAGGCGCACGTCACCGGACCCATCGGCATGACCGACACCGCGTTTTACGTCACGCCGGCGCAGAAGCCGCGTTTCACTGACGTGCATCACTGGGACAAGAACCAGGACGCGTTGGTAGTGAATCCGTCGCGCCCAGATCGTGGCGGCTTCGAGGATCCGACTCGGCTCGAATCCGGCGGCGGCGGTCTGGTGGCGTCAACCCACGACTACGCGCGCTTCTGCCAGATGATGCTGAACAAGGGCGAAATCGCCGGCGTCCGCATCCTGAAGCCGGAAACGGTGAAGCTGATGGCGGAAAACCACATCGGCGGGCTGCACGTGAACGTGGACGGCACCGCGGCCCAGTCCGGTGCTGAAGCCGTCGCCTTCGGCCTCGACTTTGCGGTGTACACGCAGCCCAAGGTCGCGGACCTTCCGTACGGTCAGGGCACGTTCTACTGGGGCGGGGCGGCTGGAACCTGGTTCTGGATCGATCCGGTCCACGACCTGGCGTTCATCGGCATGATTCAGAATCAGGGCGGCACTCGTCCGGGCGCGATGCGCTTCCGCGGTGATTCGGCGAAGCTGGTGTACGACGCCCTCGCGCCGTCGGGCTCGAAATCGTCGCAGCCGGCGAGGTGATGCTCGCGTGTCGGTCCTCGAGTCGTCTGCGCGGCCGCCCGATCCGAACTGTCCGGACTGCCAACGCGCATTGACCTACGTTGACACCGAGGTGTCATCGGGCGCGTTTCGTCCGCAGGCGGCGTCGATGCCGCAGATCCAGATCCACTATTACGACTGCTCAGCCTGCAATACCTGTTGGAAGCTGGGGCAGCGTCTACTGCCGGATCCGATCCGTCAGATTCTGAAGCAGTGAAGAGAAGAGGGAGGCAGGCGGCGTTGCGAGCCGCCTGCCCTGAGGAGGGTGTCTTACTTGGCGATGGACGCGCGAGCCGCGTCGATCTTCGCCTTGACGGCGTCTAGATTGAAGCTCGCGCCTTTCTGCATGGGCGGGAAGTCGACGGCCGTCATCGCCAGCTTCGCGACTTCCTGCTGGACGAACACAAAGCGCCAGAACTCGAACTTGAACCAGTCGAAGTACTGCTGACCGCCGTCCTTGGTGCCGTTGCCCGGCCAGCCGGTGCGCTCGAATGGATCGAGGCGGAGGTTGATCAGGTAGGGCACGTCGACATGGGTCTTCTCGCCGAGCCAGCCGCCCGGCTGGTCAATGAAGCGGTACTTGTAGTCGTCGATCCGGACGGCGCCGAGCTCGCTCTCGCCGAAATAGAAGATCTCGTGACGATTCGACGGACCCTTGCCGGTGATCATGTCCAGCTGGTTGTAGCCGTCCAGGTGCACCTTGTACTGCGTGCCGTTGACCGTCTTGCCCTTCTTCAAATCCTCGATGATGTTCGGGTCGCCGGCGGCCGCGACGAACGTCGGGAACCAGTCCATTCCTGACATCAGACCGTTCTCGACCTTTCCGGCAGGAACGTGACCGGGCCACCGCACGAGGGCCGGCACGCGGAAGCCACCCTCGAGAACCGTGCCCTTGCTCTGCGCGAAGGGGGTCTGTCCACCGTCGGGCCACGTGAACACTTCAGTGCCGTTGTCGGTCGTGAAGACGACGATGGTATTGTCGTCCACGCCGAGGTCCTTGATCTTCTGCATGACACTACCGACGATGTCGTCGACCTGGGCCATGCCGGCTTCCTGCTCGGACCAGCCGTTCTTCGAATTGCGCATCCCCTCGTACTTCGGCGACAGGTGCGTGACGATGTGCATGCGCGTCGGGTTCAGCCACACGAAGAACGGCTTGTTGTCCGACTTGGCTTTGTCCATGAACTTGAGCGAGAAGTCGAGAATCTCGTCGTCCACGGTTTCCATGCGCTTGGGATAAAGCGTGCCGGCATCTTCGATCCGCTGCTTGCCGACTTTGCCCCAGCGCGGCATCGTGGTGGCGTCGTCGCGATCCTGGGCCCAGCTGTGAACCATGTTACGCGGTCCGACCGAGGCCAGCAGTTCCTGCGGGTAGGCGGGGTGCGCCGGATCCTCCATCGCGTCGAGGTGATAGAGGTAGCCGAAGAACTCGTCGAAGCCGTGGACGGTCGGCAGGAACTCGTTGAGGTCGCCGAGGTGGTTCTTGCCGAACTGCCCGGTGGCGTAGCCCATGGACTTGAGCACGCTGGCGATCGTCACGGCCTGCACCGGGAGGCCGACCGGGGAGCCGGCCTGACCGACCGTAGTCATGCCGGTGCGAATCGGCAGCTCGCCGGTGATGAAGTTGGCGCGGCCCGCCGTGCAGCTGGCTTCGGCATAGTAGTCGGTGAAGATCATGCCTTCGGCGCCAAGCTTGTCCAGGTTCGGCGTCCGCCCGGCCATCAGGCCGCGGTGGTACGCACCGATGTTCCACATGCCGATGTCGTCGCCCATGATCACGACGATGTTCGGCTTCCTGGCTTGAGCCTTGACGGCTGGTGCACGGACGACGCCGAAGACGGTCGTAGCCATCGCGAAGGCTAGCGCCGCTTTCAACTTCCATTTCATTATTTTTCCCTCTGGGTTTGTGTCACGGGCGGTGCCGAGGCTGCCTACGAGGGAGCAAAGGCTGTGCCGGACGAGCCGGATCAGCCGCAGAGTCAACTGCTTAGGAATTTCGCGACACTCAGAAGAGAGCGGCCATCGGTCTCCGAAATATCGGGCGCAGCTACGGCGGGGCGGAGGGGCCGGGGCGGAGCGAGACTCTCGCGGAAGAGATGACTGGAAACGCGAGTGGCGATCGAGCAACCCAGTTTCTCGAGCATGGCCGCATTTTCACCGGTCTGATGAAGGCGCTGACGACATCAGGGGTCACGTTTCGTCGCACCTGTAAACCCGTCGCGTGGCGGCGGCGTGAGCCTTGCCCTTGTAGCTGTCGACCCTGGACGGTGTTGGTGGGATCGCACGGTCTGACCTCCCGGCGAACCTGGCGCTGCCGGATCAGGGTCCCATTTCACAAGGAGGAATGATGTTCCGCACACGGCGTCTCGCTGGTGGTGGTCGCTTTGGTGGGCGCACTTGGGGCAGCGGAAATCGGCCGGTCGAAGCGCTCCGGAGCGGCACTCCGGCGGCATCAGCGCTAACCCTTCGACGCGGGCACGACCGTTAAGCCCTCATGACGCGCCGCCTCCGTGAGGCGCGCGTCAAACGCGACGAACGGCAGCGGCTGGCTCATCTCGCGTTCGAGATAGAGGCAACTGGCGAGTTGCACGGCGTCACCTGCCCGCAGGCGGTGGCGGAGCAGGAGGGCTCGCGCGTCTGCCGTAATCTCTGGCGTGAACTCGACAATGATCAGCGTGGCTAAATCGTCAGCGAGCGACGCGAGAGCCCGGTCCCGTTCCTCGACCGTGAACGCTCCTTCTCGCGCCCGACGCACCAACGCGGAGGCGACCTCGACTTCCGACAGGCGGCTCGCGGCGCCCGCGTCCGCCTTGAGCAACCGGCGGACGGCCACGGCGCCGGGTTCTCGCACGTACCGCTTCACCAAGGCGCTCGCGTCAAAGTACCGCGTCAGAATCGGTCCTCGCGATCTTCGAGGATGGCCTCCGACAGCGCGCGGCCTCGGCTCTGGATCGGCCGGAAGGCAACCATCGTCTTGCGGACCGGAAGGCTGACGGCGCGCTTGCTGGAAAGCTTCACCAGCGCGGCGGAGACGCTCGTATCCGAGGGGACCGGTCGCAGCTCCGCCACCGGCTCGCCGCGATCCGTGACGAGCAGCGTACGGCCTTCCCGCACCCGTCGGAGGTACGTGCCGAGCCGGGTCTTCAGTTCGCGAGCGCCGACGACACCACGTTCCATGTAGTCATTGTGCCCACATTGCAAAATCTCGTCAAGTGAGGACGTGAGGGCTGGGTAACGTCGCACCGGAGTCGAAAGCCTGCTGATCGGCCAGTCGAAGTACCGCTTGTTGCGCGGCCACCATTCGGGATCCGGACATACTGCCGCTGGAATCGAGCGCGACAAGTATTCGTACCGGGACAGATCCGGCATCAAAATGACTGATCGTTTGCCGGTGACCGTCTTCGCGAACGGTGAAAGCATCCTGCGGGAGATCGAGTGCGGGTTTGCCGTCGCCGTCGAGAACCGTGACGTTGAGAACGACGCGGTCGACATGCGATCGGAATGTCGGGCCCTGGAGAGCACGAAAATTGAGACAGATTCGGCGGGCTCGATTTTGCCGTCTACACCGATCCCAAGGTCGCCGACCTGCCGTACGGCAAGGGCACGTTCTACTGGAGTGGCGCCCCTGGAACGTGGTTCTGGATCGATCCGGTCAATGACCTGGCGTTCATCGGCATGATTCAGAATCAGGGGCGGCAATCGTCCGGGCGCGATGCACCTCCGCGGTGATTCGGCGACGCTCGTGTACGGCGCCCTCGCGCCGTCGGGCTCGAAATCGTCGCAGCCGGCGAGGTGACGCTGGCGTGTCGGTCCTCGAGTCGTGTGCGCGGCCGCCCGATCCGAACCGTCCGGACTGCCAGCGACCGCTGGCGTACGTCGACACCGAAGTGTCGTCGGGTGCGTTCCGTCCGCAGGCGGCGTCGATGCCGCAGATCCAGATCCA
Source organism: uncultured Acidobacteriota bacterium (assembly GCA_963711765.1). GTDB lineage: Bacteria > Acidobacteriota > Vicinamibacteria > Vicinamibacterales > CAVVIG01 > CAVQFC01. The sequence continues at coordinate 1,395,044 of CAVQFC010000004.1, forward strand.
CTACTACGACTGCACGGCCTGCAATACCTGCTGGAAACTCGGGCAGCGCCTGCTGCCCGAGTCGATCCGCCAGATCCTGAAAGACGCAAAGCAGGAGAAGGCGGCAGCCGGCCTGGCGAGCCGCCTGACCCCGGTGCGGCGCTGACGGCAACAACCCTGGAACAAATCAGGTCTCAAGCGTCGCAACCACCGGTGCCGAACGTGCAACGCGGGTTGACCGCATCTGGCCGCGATTCCGGCAGTGAGACAGGCCATGCCGGCGCCAGCAGGCGTCAGTTTGTTTCACGTCCCCAGACCAACCGTCACGCGGCTGAGAACAACTTCAAATCGTCCAACGACTTCTGTGTACGTGCGCGATCGGTGGTCGCGGCGTGAGCCTTGCCCTTGTAGCTGTCGACCCTGGACGGTGTTGGTGGGATCGCACGGTCTGACCTCCCGGCGAGCCTGGCGTTGCCGGATCAGGGTCCCATTTCACAAGGAGGAATGATGTTCCGCACACTGTTGTCGCTCGTCACCGCCGCGTCGATTCTCATGGTGTCGTCGCCTGTCGCCGCGATCGCGCAGACCCGACCCACCAGTCATGCCGCCACCAAGCCGGCAACGGCTGGACCGATCAACCTGAACACGGCGTCGGCCGCCGAACTCGAGGCGCTGCCAGGCGTGGGCGCCAAAACCGCCGCGCTGATCGTCGAATTTCGCACGAAGAACGGGCCCTTCAAGAAGATCGAGGAGCTGATGAACGTTCGCGGCATCGGGGAGAAGAACTTCCTCAAGCTCAAGCCGCAGATCACGGTGAGCAGTGCGAAGGCTGACCACGATCAGGCGCGGCAGCAGTAGGCAGCGAACCCGGTCCGGCCGCAGCTGTGTGGCCGGACCGGATGGCGCGGAGTCGGCGTGTTGGCGCTCACACGGCTACTCGCTGCTCGAACTTATGTTCGTGATGGCGCTGAGCATCACGGTGAGTGCCGCAGCGGTGCCGCAGTACCTGAGCGGACTCGACGAGACGCGTGCAGCGGCCGCGACACGTTATGTCTCGGCCCGGCTCCAACGGGCGCGGATGGACGCCGTGGTGCGCACCGCATCCGTCGCGATCCAGTTCACATCGTCGCCAGCCGGCTACGCATTTGGCGTCTACGCAGACGGCAACCGGAATGGCGTGCTGACGTACGACATCCAGCACGGCGTCGATCGAGCGGTCGGTGCCGTCGAACGTCTGTCCGATCAGTTTCCCGGAGTCGACTTCGGTGTACTGCCTGACTTGCCGGCGATCGATTCAGGCAGCTCTCCGCCGGGATCCGTTCCGATCCATCTCGGCTCGGGAGGCCTGGCGAGCTTCTCGTCAGCCGGCACGTCAACCTCAGGGACGCTGTACCTGCGGAGCCGGGGAGGCGCGCAATTCGCCATTCGCATCTTCGGCGAGACCGGCAGAACCCGCTCGTTGAAATTCGACCGGATGTCCGGGGCCTGGAAACCGCTATGAAGCCGCCAATACCCGATCGCCGACGCGCGACCCGCATTCATCAGATTGCCCATCACGGCGTGGTCGCCGCGCGCGTCACGCCAGGAAGTCACGCTCGTGTCATCGATGTCTCGGCCGGCGGCGCACTCATCGAAACGAGTCATCGTCTGTTGCCCGGGGCACCAGTGGAGTTGCAGATGGAAACGAAAGCAGAGCGGTCCACCGTTCGCGGCCGGGTATTGAGATGCGCGGTGGTGCGGGTGCGCCCATCGTTCGTGTGTTACCGGGGAGCCGTTGGCTTCGACCATCCGATGCCGTGGTTTGTCGACGCCGGCGCGGATCGCTCGTCGGCCGACGGGAGATCCGGAGCACCCATGCGGGCAGACGATACCCGGCAGGTGCTGTAATGGAATCGCGGTCGATTGATTTCCGTGGCGTTTCCGAGCAGGGAGCCGCCGCCCTCGTTGGCAACGGTTTTGGTTCTCCCGCGGCCATGCCGAAATCCGCAGAGCATCGCACAGAGACTCAGATGGCCTCGTTGCCGGACCGCATGCCGACGCGTCCCGCTGGAGACTTTCACAGGCCTCGCCAGCGCGATCGGCGACAGGCGGTCAACGAGTTGCTGACGGCGCTGACGCGAGCGCTCGACCGGCGGAGCGATATCGCGCGGATGCGCGGCGCGTTCGAAGCGACGCTGCAGCGAGTGATCCCGGCTCGCCAGGTCTGCCTGCGCGAGGCGGGAAGCCGCTGGGCCCCTCGGCGAGACGATTCAGCGGCGTTGGAAGCGGTCGTGATCGACGTGCCGGGCGCCGATCCGAACCTGCCCGGCACGCTCGAAGCTACCTTCGAGCCGGGCTGCCGGATCGGCGAGTGGGACTTTCAGCTGCTGACGTTCGCGGCCCATCTGGGCGGATTGGTGCTGGAGATCGAACGTTCGAGACTCCTGCTGGCTCGCGCCACGACGATCAGCGGCGGACGACCGGCGCGCGACGGCGCCGCTCCACTCATCGGATCGACCGGCGTGATGCAGACGCTGCGGACGACGATCGAACGTGTCGCGGCGACCGACTTCACGGTGCTGCTCGAAGGCGAGTCGGGGGTGGGCAAGGAGCTCGTCGCGCGGCAGATTCACGACTTGAGTCACCGGCGCAACGGCCCGTTTGTCGCGATCAACTGCGCTGCACTCGTCGAGACGCTGCTCGAGGCGGAGCTGTTCGGCATCGAGGAGCGGACGGCGACCGGCGTGCGTGGTCGGCGCGGAAAGTTCGAGGCTGCGGATGGCGGCACCCTGTTTCTCGACGAGGTGTCGGACCTTTCATTGTCGGCACAGGCGAAGCTGCTGCGGGCGATTCAGGATCTTGCGGTTGAGCGCGTCGGCGGCAATGGCGTCCACCGCGTCGACATTCGCATCATCGCCGCGACCAATCGCGGTCTCGCCGATCTCGTCAACCGTCGTCTGTTTCGGCCCGACTTGTTTTATCGCCTGAGCGGGGTGGACGTCAGGGTGCCGCCACTGCGCGAACGGCCGAGCGATGTGCTGGAATTGGCGGCCTATTTTCTGGAGCGGCATCGGACCACTCGCGTGCTGCGCCTGTCTTCGGCCGCGGCGGCGGCGCTGATCGCCTACGACTGGCCGGGCAACGTTCGCGAGCTCGAGCGCCTGATGGAGCGCGCCGTAACCCTCGCCGAGTCCGACGTCGTGGCGCTCGAGGATCTGCCTCCGGCAATCTGCGGCGATTACGGCAGCATGGTCGATTCAGGTTCGAGGCGCAACGACTCGCTTCGGGCCTGGGCGAGCCGCTACGCACGGCTGGTGCTCGAACGCAGCCACGGCAACAAGCGCGAGGCCTGCCGGGTGCTCAACATCAGCTACCACACCCTGCAGGCGTACCTGCGCTTTCCTGAACACGAACCAGAAGCGCGGGCCGACTGGCCGGAGGACGCCGGGACCGCGGTGGCGGCGGAGCCGGTGTAAGCGACTTCACGGCGCATCGCGCCGGAACGCCGGGTGTCTCCGGCGAAATCGGGAGACGAGACAGGGGCAGCGGTCCAGCTGCGAGGTCACACGTTTTCCTCATCGTGAGGAGCACACGCAATGAAGACCTTCTTGGCGTTCGTTGTCCTGGCGGTTGGAAGCGCGGCATTCATGTGGCCGAGAGCCAGTGCGGTGGTCAAGGCGTCACAGACCAACGCCGCGGTGCAGATGCTTCCAGCCGGACAGCGGCATGTCGGCAACCCGCACGAAAGGGGTGCGACCTATTACGGACTCGAGTCGCAGGCCTCGCAGGTGACCACGAAGTTCCGCGATGGCCACGTCGCGGTGTCCGAACGCAGTCTGACCGGAGACGTCCATACGGCCCTGCGCGACCGCAACGGAAATGAGCGTGCAAGACTGGCGCTGAATCGGGTCGACGGGGCGCATGATACGGTCTACTACGAGCCGGTCGATGGCACGCCGTTCCAGGCGATCAGCGACCCGGCGGTCGTGCACGCGACGCTCGATTGGGCGACCCGACAGGCCTACGGGCTGTCCAAGGACGGCACCTCGAATCTGGTGTGGGACGAGGGCGTCATGCGGCCAAAAGCCGCGGCACGCCGGGATGCTGACGCCGACGTCGAGACCGTGGAGATCGTCTGGGCCAACGGCGTGGTTGCGAAGTTGTCGCGGCGCACCTACCCGCGGCGATTGTTGGGGCCGGGGCGCTATGTGGAGGGGCCCGCGATGGTCACCGAACTGACCGAGAACGGCGTTGCAGCAGGCGTCGGCGTCTGGTTCGAGCGGGATCAGGTGTTCGCGTACCAGCCGGCCGGACGCGTCGGCAGCTTCTTTGTCGGTCCGGAGCACCTGAAACAGGACTACGGCAGTTGGGGGCTGGCGCCGGACACGACGTGGGCGGCGATCCAGACGATCGCGCAACATCATTACGCGGCCGTGGCGGCGAAGGGCAGTACACCGCAGGCGAGCAGTTGCGGTGCGCCGCCGCCGAATCGTATCGCGCAGTTCTTCTTCCCGACCGCATATGCGAACGAAGCCGGGTGCGACAACCTGCATTGGCTCGACGGGACGATGCTTCGGGTCTGCTGCGACGACCACGACCGCTGCTACCAGAAACGCGGATGCGGCTCCTCGTCCTGGTGGCGGTTCTGGAGCAGCTGGCAGTGTGACTTCTGCAACATGGAGGTGGTGCAATGCTTTCTGAGCGGCGTCCAGACCTACTGCGACCTGATGCGCCTGTCATGCTGAATAGGTCGAGAGGGTTCATCGCCGGGGCTCTGACGTTCGTGGTTGCGCACGCGATCGAGGTGGCACGCTGGACCACTTGGTTTCACGGCACGCGTCCGCCGTGGTTCCTGAACTCGAACGCGGCGATGGCGTTCACCCTCGGCGTGGTGTTCGTGGCCAGTTCCCTTGTCGTGCCCGCCGGTCTGTCGGAACGGGACTCAAAAGGACTGGGGTTCGGCCTCGGCGCCGTGGTCGCGATGACGGTCGTGTTGTTCGCGGGACCTGGCCCGGGCTCGATCTTTCCGATTGTCATCGCGTTCGGCGGCGCCATTCTCCTGATTGCCAGTGTCGCAGGCACGTGGCTTGGGCGACAACTGACGAGAGGGCTGGGAACGGGCTGATCGATCCGGCCCCGACGGGGAAGACGCAACGCGTCACGGCGTGTCACGCAGTCGACCGGAATGGCCGCGGGTTCAAGGTCCCGCGGCCATTTTTTTCTGCGCTCCGATTCTTGACCGCGTGCGAACGCGCATAGTACCGTTACCTGTTCCTGTCACGCTCACATTCCCCATGGATCAGGCCGCCGACGCTCCACTCAAGAAAACACCGCTCAACGCCCGGCATCGTGCATCGGGCGCGAAGATGGTGCCCTTCGGCGGCTGGGACATGCCCGTCGAATACAGCGGGCTCTCCGCCGAGCACGACGCCGTCCGCACCCGTGCCGGCATCTTCGATGTCAGCCACATGGGCGAGATGGAAATCGCCGGCAAGGACGCGCTCGCCGCGGTCCAGCGCATCTCGTCCAACGACGCGTCGAAGCTCGCGGTCGGTCAGGCGCAGTACTCCGGCTTGCTGACGCCGCAGGGCACGTTCGTGGACGACTTGCTGGTCTACCGGCTCGCGCCCGCGCACTTCCTGCTCGTGGTCAACGCCGGCAACATCGCGAAGGACTACGCCTGGATGGCCGAGCAGATCAAGGGCGTCGGCGACGCTGTGGTCGTGGACGCCAGCTCGCGTTACGCGCTGATTGCACTCCAGGGTCCGGAGGCGCTGAACGTCCTTCAACCGCTGACCGGTGTCGATCTCGCCGGCATGAAGTACTACTGGTTCGGTCACGGCGAAGTGGCCAATGTGCGCGCCACGGTGTCGCGGACCGGCTATACCGGCGAGGACGGCTTCGAGATCTTCGTTCCACCGCAGCAGGCCGACAAGGTATGGCTGGCGCTCCTGCAGTCCGGTCAGTCGGCCGGGGTCATCCCCTGCGGTCTCGGCGCCCGCGATACGCTGCGCCTCGAGGCCGGCATGCGCCTGCACGGCAACGACATCGACGAGACGACCACGGCCGTCGAGGCGGACCTGAACTGGATCGTCGGCTGGAAGAAAGACGACTTCAACGGCGCCGCCGCGCTGCGCGAGCAGAAGGCGAACGGCCCGAGACGCAAAATCGTCGGCTTCGAGATGCAGGAGCGCGGCATCGGCCGGCACGGCTACGACGCCTACATCGGCGACGACAAGGTCGGCGTGGTCACCAGCGGCACCCAGACGCCGCACCTGAAGAAGGCGATCGGCATGGCGTACCTGCCGATCGAGCGCACCGCCGTCGATACCGAATTCGACGTGGAGATCCGCGGCCGGCGCACCCGCGCGCGCGTGGTGCCGATGCCGTTCTACAAGCGTCAGAAGTAGCGCACGGCGGCGCGTGACCGGTGCGGGCGCGGCCGCACGCGAAGGATGTAGACCGCGGCCTTTCGGGCCGCGGCAAAGCGTAGAGGAGCGACGATGGCGTATCCGGACACGTTCAAATACACGAAAGACCACGAGTGGATCGAGTTGTCGGGTGACAACGGCAAGGTCGGCATCACCGACTACGCCCAGCAGCAACTCGGTGACGTCGTCTACGTCGAGCTGCCGGAGGTCGGCACCAGGCTGAAGCAGGGACAGTCCTTCGGCACGATCGAATCGGTCAAAGCGGTGTCCGAGCTCTACTCGCCGGTCACGGGCGAGGTGGTCGAAGTGAACACCGCGCTCAAGGACAAGCCCGAGGCGGTGAACAAGGATCCGCACGCGAGCTGGATGGTCGTCATCAAGCTGACCAACCCGTCCGAGAAGAGCGAGCTCCTCGATGCCGCGCAATATGAGGCGTTGACCAAGTAGCGCCGACCCTCCTGTGCGGAGCGGGTCTTCGGGCGAGCGGGTAACGTAAACCTATGCTTTCTGATTTCGAACAGTTTCAATCCCGGCACATCGGACCCGATCGCGGACGAGCGCGACGCGATGCTCAAGGTCGTGGGCGCGCCCTCACTCGATGCCCTGATCGACGAAGCCGTCCCCGCGCGCATCCGCCTCAGGAAGCCGCTCGACCTGCCGGACGGCGAGAGCGAGTATCACTTCCTGCGGGAGCTGCGCGAAACTGCGTCGCGCAATCAGATTTTCCGTTCGTTCATCGGGCTCGGATACTCGGACTGCATTACGCCGAGCGTGATCCTCCGCAACGTGCTCGAGAACCCGGGTTGGTACACGCCGTATACGCCCTATCAGGCGGAGATCGCGCAGGGCCGGCTCGAGTCGCTGCTCAACTTCCAGACCATGGTGCGCGACCTCACCGGGATGGCGATCGCCAACGCCTCGCTGCTCGACGAAGCGACCGCCGCGGCCGAAGCGATGACGATGCTGGCGCGGGTGCAGGCGAGAAAGCTCGAGGGCATCGGCGGCGCGCCGCAATTCCTGGTGTCCGACTCGTGTTTTGCGCAGACGCTCGACCTGCTGCACGCACGGGCGGAACCGCTCGGCATCGAGATCGTCCTGATGCCGAACGAACGACTCGACTCGGTGGAGTTCGGCGAGCGCGTCTTCGGCGCGCTGGTCCAGACGCCGGACAACGGCGGCCGCGTCCTCGACCTGCGGGCGTTCATCGCGCGGGCGAAGACGGCAGGGGTGCTGGTCGCGGTTGGCTCCGACCTGCTGGCGCTGACGCTGCTGACGCCTCCGGGCGAGATGGGCGCCGACGTCGTCTACGGCAACTCGCAGCGGTTCGGCGTGCCGCTCGGTTACGGCGGCCCGCATGCGGCGTTCTTCGCGACGCTCGAGAAGCACGTGCGCCAGGCGCCGGGCCGGATCATCGGCGTGTCGGTGGACTCGCAGGGCAATACGGCGTATCGCATGTCGCTGCAGACGCGCGAGCAGCACATCCGCCGCGAAAAGGCGACCTCGAACATCTGCACGGCGCAGGCGCTGCTGGCGAATATCGCGGGCCTCTACGCGGTTTACCACGGACCGCAGGGGCTGACGCGGATCGCCACGCGCGTGCACGCGTATGCGAAGCTGCTGACGCGCGAGCTGGCGCGCCTCGGCTTCCGTCAGCTGAACGACGTGTACTTCGACACGCCGCGCTTCGAGGTTCCGGGCGGCGTCCAGGCGATCGGCCAGATCGTGAAGGCGGCGCAGGACCTGCGGATCAATCTCGGCTACCGGATGGACAACACCATCCACGTCGCGCTCGACGAAACCGTGGACGAGGGCGACATTCTCGCGCTCCTGCAGGTATTTGCCGCCGGGGCCGCGGTGAAGACGGTTGCCTTCGATCGGTCGACTGACGCGCTGGCGCCGATCGTTTCCGTCGGGCCTGGCGCGTACCACGCCGTTCCTCCTGCACCCGGTGTTCAACACGCATCATTCGGAAACGCAGATGATGCGCTACATCCGCGGACTCGAGCGCAAGGACATCGGCCTCGACACGTCGATGATTCCTCTCGGCTCGTGCACGATGAAGCTGAATGCCGCCTCCGAGATGCTGCCGATCACGTGGCCGGAGTTCGGGAAGCTGCACCCGTTCGCACCTGTCGATCAGGCGCAGGGCTACCAGCAGTGTTCCGTGAGCTCGAGACAGACGCTGTGCGAGATCACCGGATTCGCGGCGGTGTCGCTGCAGCCGAACTCTGGCGCGCAAGGGGAGTACGCAGGACTGCTGGTGATTCGTGCGTACCTCAAGGATCAGGGACAGGCTTCCCGCAACATCGTGTTGATTCCCTCGTCCGCGCACGGCACCAATCCGGCGAGTGCGGTCATGGCCGGCATGCAGGTGGTAATCGTCGCGAGCACCAGCGAGGGCAACATCGACGTCGCCGATCTCAGAGCCAAGGCGGCTGAGCACAGCGATCGGCTCGCGGCGCTGATGGTCACGTATCCCTCCACTCACGGGGTGTTCGAAGAAAGCATCCAGGACGTCTGCGCCGTCATCCACGAGCACGGCGGCCAGGTGTACATGGACGGCGCCAACATGAACGCGCAGGTCGGGCTCACCAGTCCGGCGACGATCGGCGCGGACGTCTGTCACATCAACCTGCACAAGACGTTCAGCATCCCGCACGGCGGCGGCGGTCCGGGCATGGGACCGATTGGCGTGGCGAAGCACCTCGCGCCGTACCTGCCCGGGCATCCGATTATCAAGACCGGTGGCGAGCACGCGATCCCGGCGATTTCCGCGGCGCCGTGGGGCAGCTCGAGCATCCTGCTGATCTCGTACGCCTACATGAAAATGCTCGGCGGCGACGGCATGACCGACGCAACGCGCTACGCCATCCTCAACGCGAATTACCTGAAGTCGCGTCTCGAGCCGTATTTTCCGGTGCTCTACACGCGCCAGAACGGGCGCGTCGCGCACGAGATGATCTTCGACCTGCGCCCGCTCAAGCAGGCCAGCGGCATCGACGAAACCGACGTGGCCAAGCGTCTGATGGATTACGGCTTTCACGCGCCGACGGTCTCGTTTCCGGTCGCCGGCACGATCATGGTGGAACCGACCGAGAGCGAAGCGAAGGACGAGCTCGATCGCTTCTGCGAGGCGCTGATTGCCATCCGCGGCGAGATTCAGGCGGTCATCGACGGCAAGGCGGATCCGAAGGACAACGTCCTGAAGAACGCGCCGCACACGGCGGGGATGGTCACGGCAGACGACTGGAGTCACGCCTACTCGCGCGAGCAGGCGGCGTTTCCGCTGCCGTTCGTCCGCGCCAGCAAGCACTGGCCGAGCGTCGGCCGGATCGACAACCCGTACGGCGACCGCAATCTGATGTGCGCGTGTCCGCCGGTTGCCGAATACGCGTAGAATCATCCAACCCTTGACGCGCCAATTCCTGACCGGGCACGGCGTCGTGCTCGCGTGCCTCCTTTTCGCTGGTTCGGCAGCGGCTCAGGATTCGGCGCCGGCCGCCACTCGCTCGTCGGAGGTCGGCCGCCCCCTCATCCGGCACTACTCTCCCGCCGATTACAACGCGGATGCCCAGAACTGGGCCATCGCGCAGGACAAGCGCGGCCTCCTGTACTTCGCCAACAGCAATGGCATCCTTCAGTTCGACGGCGCCACCTGGCGGCTGATTCGCTTTCCTAACCGTGGCACCGGTCGCTCGCTCGCTATCGACGGCGATGGACGGATTTATGTCGGCGGCACGAGCGAGTTCGGCTACCTCGCCCCCGATGCAACCGGTGAACTGCAGTACGTGTCGCTGGTGGACAAACTGCCGCCCGACAGCCGGCAGTTTCAGGACGTCTGGCGGACGTGGGTGACGCCGGCTGGCGTGTATTTCCAGACGCAGGTCGCGCTGTTTCGCTGGGCGAACGGTGCGATGAAGGTCTGGAAGTCGGCGGTTCGTTTCAACCGCTCGTCATATGTGAACGGGAAGCTGTACATCCCGCAGCCGGGCGTCGGCCTCACCGTCATGAACGGCGACGTGCTCGAGACAGTACCCGGAACCGCAAGCCTCGGCAACGAAGTGTGGCCCGTGCTCCTGGCGTACGACGATCACCATCTCCTGATCGGCACGCGTTCCGACGGTCTGTTCTTATACGACGGCGCCACGCTCACGCCGTTCCCAACCGAGGTGGATCCCTTCATCAAGGCGAATCTGTACCGCGGCTTCGAGCTGCCTGGCGGGCACATCGCCCTCACCACGACCGACGATGGGATGGTGATCATCGATCGCGCGGGCAAGCGCGTGCAGATGCTCAACAAGGCCGCGGGCCTTCGAACCACCTCCGTGTACTACGTCATGCCAGATCGTCAGGGCGCGCTGTGGATCGGCACGACTGCCGGCATCGACCGCGTCGAAACGCAGACACCGCTGTCGTTCTACTCGGAGGCCGACGGACTGCCGTCGCTCGGCGATGTCCGCATGGCGCGGCATCAGGACCGGCTGTACGCGGCATCCGGTCTCGGCGTTTACGTCCTCGGTGCCAAAGAAGCAGGCGCTGATTTTCCGGCGTTTACGCGGGTGCCCGGCGTCACATCGCAGGCGTGGGATGTCCTCGAGTTCAAGGATCCGGCTGGCATACACGCACCGGAACTGCTGGCCGCCGCGTCCGACGGTGTCTTTCGGATTGAGGATGGCAAGGCGACGGCCGTTGTCTCGTCACTGGGGCGTTCGTTCAACGCCTCGTCGCTGATGACATCCACGACGAACCCGACGCGCGTCTGGGTCGGGCTGTTCGATGGTGTGGCGTCGCTGCGGTGGGTTGATGGGCACTGGCAGAACGAAGGGCGGATCGCGGGCATCACCGAGCAGGTCCGCAGCCTGGCCGGCGATGCCAACGGCGTGCTGTGGGCCGGCACGCAGTCGACCGGCCTGCTCCGGCTGCAGTTCGATCCCGCAGGCCTCGCCAGCGGCGTTCGGCCGGAGCCGCGCATCGAGCGCTTCGGCGTCGGGCAGCAGCTGCCGACCGGAGGCATCAATGCCTACCGCGCAGCGGGGAAGGCGTTGTTTCAGGGCTTCAAGAGTCCGGTGCTGCGGTTCGACGAGGCCAGCCACAAGTTCGTCGCCGACGAGAGGCTCAACGTTATCTCTCCCAACCCCGATCCCGTCGAGGGGTTCATCGGCATCGTCGAGGCGCCGAACGGCGACGTCCTCGAAGGCAACGGCGTCGAGCTCGTCAACCTGAAGCGTCAGCCGGATGGCTCGTATCACAAGGAAAGCGTCGCGTTCGGACGCTTCTGGACCGGCAGCAATGTGTTCTTCGACCAGGGCGGCGTGGTCTGGTTCGCCACCGATGGTCTGTTGTATCGCTACGACACCGCCATCCGCCAGCAGGACGCCGAGCAGATTCCGGCGCTGGTCAGGAAGGTCACCGTCAACGACAAGAACGTGGTGTTCGGAGGCGAAAACGCGACGACCGCATTGACGCTGCCGCCGTCCAGTAAATCGCTGCGCTTCCAGTACGCCGCTGCCACCTTCTACGACGAGAAGGGCACGGTGTATCGGACGCGCCTCGATGGCCTCGACGCCGAGTGGTCCGACTGGACCAAGGAAACGCGCCGCGATTACACGAATCTCGGCTTTGGCGATTACCGGTTCCGGCTCCAGGCGCGCGACGTCAGCGGCAAGGAAACGCCTGAGACGGCGTACGCGTTCGTCATCCAGCCGCCGCCATACCGGACCTGGTGGGCCTACCTCCTCTACGTCCTTGGAGTCGCGGCGATCGCCTTCGGCTTCGATCGGCTGCAGCGCCAGCGGGTGATCGCGCGCGAGCGTCAGCGATCGACGATCAACGAAGCACGGCTGCGGGCGGAATCGGCCGAAGCGCTCGCTACATCTGAACGCGAGCGGATGAAGAACGTCGAGTTGCTCAGCGAAATCGGTCGCGAAATCACCGCGTCGCTCGACATCGACACGATTTTCGAGAAGCTCTACGAGCACGTGAACCAGCTGGCGGATGCGGACGTGTTCGGCGTCGGTCTCTATCAGGCAGATCGTCACGAACTGGACTTTCGCCTGGCGATCGAAGACGGGCGCCGCTACGCTCCGTATTCGCGCGACACCAGAAACCCCGATCAGTTTCCCGTCTGGTGTATCGAACACCGCGCTCCGGTGTTCATCAACGATGTCGATCAGGAGTACGGCAGGTATCTGGCGCACTACGACGGCCAGTCGCGTCCGCTCGAAGACGGCTCGATGTCGCGTCAACCGCAGTCGCTCATTTACCTGCCGCTGATTTCCAAGGACCGCGTCCTCGGCGTCATCACGATCCAGAGCTTCGAGAAGCAGGCCTACACCGAGTATCACCGCAACGTGATGCAGAACCTCGCGGCGTACACCGCGATCGCGCTCGACAACGCGGCCGCCTACCGCCAGCTCAACGAGCAGGAACACGAGATGCGCCGGCTGTTCGACGACGCCGAGCGCGCCCGGGCGATCGCCGAGGACGCGGACGCCGCCAAGAGCGCATTCCTGTCGACGGTGAGCCACGAACTGCGCACACCACTGACGTCAGTGCTCGGTTTCGCGAAAATCATCCGCAAACGACTCGACGAACGCATCTTCCCGCTGATCAAGACCGACGATCGCAGGATTCAACAGACGATGCAGCAGGTGGAAGAGAACCTGAAAGTGGTGGTCAGCGAAGGCGAGCGACTCACCAAGCTGATCGACGATGTGCTGGATCTGGCCAAGATCGAGGCGGGCAAACTCGAATGGCACATGGAGCCGGTCGATCTTCGCGAGGTCATTGATCATGCGACCGCCGCCACCTCGTCGTTGCTCGACCAGAAAGGGCTGACGCTGGTCAAGGAGGTAGCGCCGGATTTGCCGACGTTGACCGGCGACCGCGACCGTCTCGTGCAGGTGGTCATCAACCTGATCTCGAACGCCGTCAAGTTTACCGATCACGGTTCGGTCACCTGCCGCGCGACCACCCACGGCGGCGAGATCACCGTCAGCGTCGTCGATACCGGGATGGGTATCGCACCCGAAGATCAGCCCAAAGTATTCGAGCGCTTCAAGCAGGTGGGCGACACACTCACCGACAAGCCGAAGGGCACGGGGCTCGGCCTGCCGATCTGCCGCGAGATCGTCGAGCATCACGGTGGCCGGATCTGGGTCGAGAGCGCACTCGGAACCGGCAGCACGTTCTCGTTCGCGATTCCGGTCACCGGCACCTCGCTGTCGATCGGCACTGGACCGGTGGAGCTCGCCGCGCTGTTGCGTCAGCTACGTGATCAGGTGGTGGTGACGACGCCGCGGACGCCGACCCGCCAGCCGCGAATTCTCGTGGTGGACGACGAGGCGAACATCCGTGACCTGCTGACGCAGGAGCTGACCGAGGCCGGCTACCAGGTCAGCAGCGCGTCGAACGGCCGCGCCGCGATCGACGAAGTGCGACGCAACCGCCCCGATCTGGTCGTCCTCGACGTGATGATGCCGGAGATGAACGGGTTCGACGTGGCTGCGGTGCTGAAAAACGACCCGCAGACGCTCGACATCCCGATTGTGATTCTGTCGATCGTCCAGGACAAGGACCGCGGCTTCCGCCTTGGGGTCGATCGCTACCTGACCAAGCCGATCGACACCGAACTGTTGTTCAAGGAAGTCGGCACGCTGATCGAGCAGAAGCGCTCGCGCAAGCGCGTGCTGGTCGTCGATCAGGACGCGTCGACGGTGAAAACGCTGACCGATGTCCTGAAATCACGCGGTTACACCGTGACCGAGGCGCGCGGCGACAATCTTCTCGAGGCCGCGAAGGCTCTTCAGCCGGACATCATCATGATGAATTCCGTGTCGTCGGCGAACCCTGAGGCGGTGCAACTCCTCCGATTCGAAAAGGGACTGGAGAACGTCCTGTTCCTCGTCTACCAGGAAACCCGGGAGTCCAGGTGAACCGTACGATTCTGATCGTTGACGACGAAGCGCACATCCGCATGCTGATTCAGCAGACGTTGGAGGATCTCGAGGACGAGGGCGTCACGCTGCTGACCGCCACCAACGGCGAGGAAGCACTGGCGGCAATCGAGGCCGAGCAACCCAACCTGGTGTTCCTCGACGTCATGATGCCGAAGGTGAGCGGCTTCGACGTTTGCGAGCGCACCAAGCGCGGGCTCGGCCTCACCGAGGTCTACATCGTCCTCTTGACCGCGAAAGGCCAGGAGTTCGACCGCCAGAAAGGGCAGGAAGTCGGCGCCGACCTTTATATGACCAAGCCGTTCGATCCCGACGCGTTGCTGGCAAAGGCACGCGCCGTGCTCGGCCTCTGACGCGTGGCGACCTCCGCCGCACTGACCCGCCTGCTTCGTCCGTCCGGAGACGAGCACCGACTGCTGGCTGCGCTGATCGCCTCGGTGGGGGAGCCGGTCACGATCGGAGACCAGGCTGGACGCGTCTTGCACGGCGGCGGCGTCAGCGATGGCACGCAGCGGCATGCCATCATCGTCGATGGCAGCCAGGTCGGATGGGTCGCTGGACCGCCGGCGGTCGGCAATATCGCGTCGCTGATCGGGCATCTGCTGCAGCGGGAATCCGAACGCAAGGCTCTCGGCACTGAAGTGCTGCACCTCTACCGCGAGGTGAACCTGATTTATTCATTCTCGGAGAAGCTTGCGGCGCTGCTCGATCTCGAGAAAGTCGCGAGCCTTACGCTGCAGGAAGCGCGGCACCTGATTACGGCGTCTGACGGCACGGTGATGCTGCTGGACGAAGCCGCCGGACTGCTGACGACGCGCGCCGGTTTCGGTGAGGCCCTTCCGCATCTGACCGGCTTCCGTCTCGGCGAAGGGATCGTCGGATCGATAGCCGCCAGCGGCATCGCCGAGATCGTCAACGACGTGGACGGCGATGTACGGCGCATCAAGGATGGAACGGGAGTACGGTCGCTGGTCTGTGCGCCGCTGAAGGTCGGGGAGCGCGTCATCGGCGCGATCGTTCTCGGTAACGTCAAGCCGGCGTCATACACCGCAGGCGAACTGAAGCTTCTGAATACCCTGGCCCTGCAGACGGCGACCGCGATTGAAAACGCGCGGCTCTTCGAACGAACCGTCGAGGCGGCGCAGGAACGCGAGCGCCTGATGGCGCTTCACAAGGAAACCGAGATTGCCAGGGCCAGGCTCGAGAGCGAGTTTGAATTCGCGGCTCGCATCCAGGCGGACCTGTTTCCGGCGGAGATGCCGCGGGTCGCCGGATACGACCTCGCGGCCAGGAATCGCCCGGCCAGGCAGTGTGGCGGTGACTATTACGAGGCGCTTCTGGTTCCACACCACGAAGGCCTCGATCGCCTCGTCGTCTGCGTCGCCGACGTATCCGGGAAAGGCATGCCCGCGGCGCTGCTGATGAGCAGCATGCAGGCGACGCTGCGCGCGCTGATTGAAGGCGGTCCGGCGCTGAACGTGCTGGCCGCCAGGGCCAATGACCTGCTGTATGCGTCAACGTCACCGAACAAGTACGTCACCGCCGCGCTGCTCGAACTGACGCCGGTGACCGGTGCCGCCAGATTCGTGAGTGCGGGCCATGCGGACTGCCTGCTGTTGAAGGCGAACGGTTCCGCCGAGCGCCTGACCTCCACCGGCACGCCGCTGGGGCTGATGGGCGCCGGTCAGCTCTACGAGGAAACCGATGTGCGGGTGGCGCCTGGCGACTGGGTCGTGCTCTATTCGGACGGCGTTCCCGACGCCCAGAATGCCGCCGGTGAGGAATTCGGCGAGGAGCGATTGCTGCAAATCGTCGGCGAGCACAGCCGAGGCACGGCATCGGCGCTGGTCGCTTCGGTGTTTGCCGCGATCGATCAGTTTGTGGGCGGCGCGGCACAGTTCGACGACATCACGATGCTCGTCCTACGACGAGCGTCGGAAGTCACGACCGCGTAGTCGGTCAGGAGACCGTCGTCTGGCGCTCCGTCAGCTTGTGCGCAGCGCGGCGAAATCCGGCAAGCATCGCTTTTCCAATCGGCCCAGGAGCGCCGGCGCCGATTTGATGGTCGTCCACCTGTACGATCGGCACGAGCTCCCGCGTCGTGCTGGTGAGGAACGCCTCGTCGGCGGCGAAGAGGTCCTCGTCGCGCAGCACGGCTTCGCGTACTGGAATACCGGCCTCGGCGCCGATTTCGAACAGGAACTCACGGGTGATGCCCGGCAGCAGTCCCGCATCCACGGGTGGCGTCAGCGCCGCGCCATTCTTGACGATGAACAGGTTGGACTGGGTGCACTCGGCGAGCTCGCCCTTGTAATTGCGCATGATGCCTTCGAAGCCGCCCCGCTTCAAGGCCTCTTGCATACCGAGAGCGTTGTTGATCAGGCTGTTGGACTTGATCAGCGGGTTCACGGTCGCCGGATGATTGCGAACCACGGGTACCAGCGAGACGCGAACGCCCTTGTCGAATGCTTCGGCCGGCGGATCGACGTTCGGCTTCACGATCACGACGATCGATGACGTCGGGCAGGCGGCCGGATCGTAGGTGAGCTCGCCCACGCCGCGCGTCACCAGGATGCGGATGTAGGCCTCATTGTGGACGCCGTCACCGAGCGTCGCTGCGGTCATCGTGTCGCGAAACCGGGTCGCGATTTCCGCATTCGAGAGCGGGATCGGCAGAGCCAGCATGTCCGCGGACGTCCGCAGGCGGCGCATGTGCCGCTCGAACAGGAACGGCTGACCGTTATAGGTGCGCAGCGTCTCGTAGACGCCCTCGCCGTAAAGAAAGCCGTGATCGAATACGGGGACGACGGCGTGCTCCTGGTCGGAGATCCGTCCGTTGACGTTGATGGTTGCGGCCATGCAGCAGAGCGTACATCAGACGAGAACGCTGAGCCAGCACCAAGGACACCCGGGACAGAAAGAAAATTGCTTAAGGTATTATCTTTGGTGTCCATTGTGTTGATTCACACTATCGAACAAGCCTGATGCGAGTCTTCAATGCCGCGCAGATGCGCGAGGCCGACCGCCGCGCGATCGACGACATCGGCATCCCGTCGCTCGTGCTCATGGAGAACGCCGGCCGCCAGGCGGTCGCGGCGATGGAGGCAATCTACAGCGACTTGTCCGATCGTCAGGTCGCGGTCCTGTGCGGCCGCGGCAACAACGGCGGCGATGGCTTTGTCGTCGCACGGACGCTGATCCAACGCAACGTCGATGTGTCGGTGTTCCTGATCGGCCGCGTCTCCGAGGTTCGCGGCGATGCGCGCGTCAACCTCGAGATCCTCGGACGCCTCGGTCACACCGTCGTCGAGGTCGCCGATAGCCAGGCATGGGAACTCCATTTCTCGGAGGTCAGCGACTGCACGCTGATCGTCGATGCGATCTTCGGCACCGGCCTGAATGCCCCGGTGTCCGGGTTCATCGAGTCGGTGATCACCGACATCAATACCTCGGGCATCCCGGTCGTCGCGATCGACCTTCCGTCCGGACTCTCGGCCGATTCGCCCGAGCCGATCGGGCCGTCGATCGAAGCCAACGTCACCATCACGCTGGCGGCGCCGAAGCTGCCGCTGGTTCTGCCCCCTGGAGAGACTCGCGCCGGCGACATCGTCATCGCCGACATCGGCATCCCGGACGACGTGATCGACGCGGTCAGTGGTCCGCACGTCGATCTCCTGACCCGCGCCTCGATGCGTCCGCTGGTGCCGCCGCGGACGCCGGACAGCCACAAGGGCGATTTCGGTCGGGTCCTGATCGTGGCCGGATCACGCGGCAAGACCGGCGCCGCGCATCTCGCCGCGATTGGCGCGCTGCGCTCGGGCGCCGGCCTGGTCACCGTCGCGACGCCCGACTCCTGTCAGGCTGTGGTGGCGGCGATGGCGCCGGAGTACATGACCGAGGCGCTTCCGGAAACAGCGGACGGCCTCGACGCCAGGGCGGTCGATCAGGTCATCGAAATCGCGCGCGACGTCATCGCGCTCGGGCCCGGACTCGGGCAGGCGTCGGGCACCCGTGAGTTCATCCGGCAGCTGGTCGATCGCGCGACGATGCCCATCGTCATCGACGCGGACGGCCTCAACGCCTTTGCCGGCGATCCCGAGAAGCTTGCCGGTCGGGAAGGCCGTGACGTCATCATTACGCCGCATCCTGGAGAGATGGCGCGTCTGGTCGGCATGTCCATCGAGGAGGTGCAGAGCAGCCGGCTCGAAATCGCGCGTAACTTCGCCGTTGTCCACCACGTGTTCGTGGTGCTGAAGGGACACCGGACGCTGATTGCGACGCCCGACGAGAAGGTCTTCATCAACCCGACCGGCAACCCGGGGATGGCGACCGGCGGCACCGGCGACGTGCTCACCGGGATGATCGCCGCGTGGCTCGCGCAGTTGCTCGATGCCGAGGCGGCGTGCCGGCTGGCCGTGTACCTGCACGGCATGGCGGGCGATCTCGCTGAAGCCGACGAAGGTGAAGTCGCGATGACATCGGCGGATGTCGCCGCACATCTCGGCGACGCGGTCATGGAACTCACTGCCCGGCGTAAGGTCGTGAACAAGGATTGACGCCGACCGCGGCCCTGAAAGCCTCGCGCTACAAGTGCCTGTGACCCAGAGAATCACCACGCAATCCGAAGAGGAAACCGCTGCCGCGGGGCGGGCGCTCGCGGCGAACCTGTCCGCGGGCGACGTGCTGCTGTTGAACGGTGATCTGGGCGCCGGGAAGACGGCGTTCGTGCGCGGCGTGGCGGAAGGCCTCGGGGTATCCCGCGACGATGTCAGCAGCCCGACGTTCACGTTGATCCAGGAATACCGCGGTGGGCGGCTGACGCTCTTCCACGCCGACCTCTACCGGATCAACGATCCCCGCGAGTTCGACGAATTGGGTCTCGACGAGATCGCCGTCGACGGCGTGCTGGCGATTGAATGGGCCGAGCGCCTGCCGGGGCCGCCGCATAACGCTGTCCGCATTTCGATCGAGCATGCGGGAGACACCGGGCGGCGGATAACGATCGGAAAGGTAGAAGTGTGAAGTGAGAAGTCTCAGGTACGGAGCGCCCGGCTTTCGGCTCGCTTCTCACTTCTCACTTCCTGGTTATTCGGATCTGTAGTTCGGCGCTTCCTTGGTGATCGCGACGTCGTGGACGTGGCTTTCGCGCGCACCGGCCGGCGTGATGCGAATCAGTTTGCGGTTCATCTGAAGCCCGGGAATGTTTTTGGCGCCGCAGTAGCCCATGCCGGCACGCAGGCCGCCGACCAACTGATGCACCATCGCGGCGACGCTGCCTTTGTGCGCGACGCGGCCTTCGATCCCTTCAGGAACCAGTTTTTCGCTGCCCCCCGGCGCTTCGAGGTCGAACTCGTCCTGGAAATACCGATCGCGGCTGCCTCTGCGCATGGCGCCGATCGATCCCATCCCGCGGTATTCCTTGAAGCTCCGGCCCTGATACAGGATGATCTCGCCCGGGCTCTCGTCGGTGCCGGCAAACAGGTTGCCGATCATCGTCGTGCTCGCCCCGACGGCAATCGCCTTGGTGATGTCGCCCGAGAAGCGAATGCCGCCATCGGCGATGACCGGGACGTCGTGGGCGGACGCGGCGGCGGCGCATTCCATCACCGCGGTGATCATCGGTACGCCGATGCCGGCGATGATCCGTGTCGTGCAGATCGAACCGGCGCCGATGCCGACCTTGACGGCATCTACACCGATGCCGATCAACGCTTCGGTCGCTTCCGCCGTGGCCACGTTGCCGGCGACCAGATCGACACTGGGGAATCGCCGGCGCAGCTGGCGCACCATGTCGAGCACGTTCTGCGAGTGTCCGTGTGCGGTATCGACGACCAGGACGTCCACGTTGGCGCCGACCAGCGCATCGGCGCGATCGACCGTGTCTCGTGCGATCCCGACTGCTGCACCGCAGCGCAGACGCCCGAGGGAGTCCTTGCTCGCGTTCGGGTACTTGACGGCTTTCTGAATGTCCTTGACGGTAATCAGGCCCTTCAGCCGATAGTCGCGATCCACGACCAGGAGTTTCTCGACCTTGTGCTGGTGGAGAATCTCGCGCGCCGCATCGAGCGTGGTGCCGACGGGCACGGTGAACAGCGGCTCGCGCGTCATCACGTCGGCGATGGGGCGGTTCACGTTGGTCTCGAAGCGCAGGTCGCGATTGGTCAGAATCCCGACCAGGCGTCCTTCCTTGCTGCCGTCTTCGGTAATCGGCACGCCCGAGATGGAGTACTTCTTCATCAGGTCGAGCGCTTCGAAGATGCGGTTGGTGGGGGAGAGCGTGATCGGATCGACGATCATCCCGCTCTCCGACCGCTTCACGCGATCGACCTCGGATGCCTGTTCTTCGATCGACAGATTCTTGTGGATGATGCCGATGCCGCCCTGCTGGGCCATCGCAATGGCGAGGCGGGATTCAGTGACCGTGTCCATCGCGGCGCTCACCAGAGGCACCGACAGACGAATGTTGCGGGTCAGCCGTGTGGTGACGTCGACCTGGGTCGGGACGACGTCCGAATGCTGCGGGACCAGCAGCACATCGTCGAACGTGAGCGCGGTCGCCAGGCCGGATTCGATGGAGAGCGGCGTGGGCGTTTCGGCGGTCTTCACGCGGCCGTCCCGTGACACTTCTTGTATTTTTTCCCGCTGCCGCACGGACACGGATCGTTGCGTCCGACCTTCGGTTCGTCGCGGCGCACCGTCTTCAAGACCGCATCGTCGCCGCCGACGCGGGCGGGTTGCCTGGCGTCGTGCGAGGGGCCGAACGGAGAAGCCGTCTGGGTCGGCGCCTGCGCGCGGGCAACCGCCAGTGCGCCACCGCGCTGCGACTCGGCGGACGGATCGTTCAGAATCAGCGGCGGCGGACGGCGTGCCGCCGGGCGTGGCGCGATCGGCGGGGCGGCAGCGCCATTTTCGTTCAGGATCGGGCGCAGCCACCAGAGGTAGCGGACGATCTCCTCGTCCACCCGCTCCTTCATCGCCTGGAACAGCTCGAAGCTTTCCTTTTTGTACTCGACCAGCGGATCGCGCTGGCCGTAGCCGCGCAGACCGATGCCTTCCTTCAGGTGGTCGAGGCTGTAGAGGTGGTCCTTCCACTGCGTGTCGACGATCTGCAGCATGATGTCGCGCTCGACGCGCTCGAGCACCTCGCGGCCGACCAGCTGCTCCTTGTCGTCGTACGACTTGACGATCGCGTCCCACAAGCGTGTCGCGGATCTCGTCAGCCGTCCGATCGCTGAAGTCGAAGGCCGTCGTCGTCCACGGCGAAGACGCGGTTGACCTCGCGCTTCAGCGCGTCGAGATCCCACTCTTCGAAGTCGGCCTCGCGAGGAGCGTAGGTCTCGACCAGCGTGTCGAGGGTGTCTTGCGCCAGCGCCATCAGGTACTCGCGCGTGCCGACGACGTCCTCTTCGTCGATGCGAATCTTGCCGTCGAGGATCTCGCGGCGCAGCGCGTAGATGTTCTCGCGCTGCTTGTTCATCACATCGTCGTACTCGAGCAGGTGCTTGCGGACGGAGAAGTTCTGCGCCTCGACCTGCTTCTGGGCGCGCTCGATCGCCTTGGAGACCATGCCGTGTTCGATCGGCACGCCTTCTTCCATGCCCAGCCGCTGCATCAGGCCGGAGATGCGGTCCGACCCGAAGATCCGCATCAGGTCGTCTTCGAGCGAGAGATAGAAGCGCGACGCGCCCGGATCGCCCTGGCGGCCGGCGCGGCCGCGCAGCTGGTTGTCGATGCGTCGCGCCTCGTGACGTTCGGTCGCGACGATGTGCAGGCCGCCGAGCGCGACGACGTCGTCGTGCTCGGCGTCGCACTGCGCCTTGAAGTGCTCGAAGATGCGGTTATAGACGTCTTTCGGCACGCGATAGAACGCGTCGAGGTGATAGAAGTACGCGTAGTGCTCGTCCTCGACGAAGCGCTCTTCGCCCTTGGGCAGGCGTTCGGCGATCTGTTCGGCGAGGCACTGCTGCCGCGCCATGAACTCGGGATTGCCGCCCAGCAGGATGTCGGTGCCTCGACCGGCCATGTTGGTGGCGATGGTCACCGAGCCCTTGCGTCCCGCCTGCGCGACGAATTCCGCTTCCTGGGCGTGATACTTCGCGTTGAGGACGACGTGCTTGTCTGACGCCGCCGCCGGTGGTGGTGCCGCGCTTCAGGCCACGGCGATCGAGCAGGGTCGAGAGCTTTTCCGACTTTTCGATCGAGACCGTGCCGACCAGCACCGGCCGGCCCTTGGTGTGCTCCTCGACGATTTCGGTGACGATCGCGTCCCACTTTTCCTTTTCGGTGCGGTAGACGAGATCGGGATTTTCGATGCGGCGCAGGACCCGGTTCGGCGGAATGAGGACGACGTCGAGGTTGTAGATCTTGGCGAACTCTTCCGCTTCGGTGTCAGCGGTGCCGGTCATGCCGGACAGCTTCTTGTACTTGCGGAAGTAGTTCTGGAAGGTGACCGTGGCGAGCGTCTGGTTCTCGCGCTCGATCTTCACCTTCTCCTTGGCTTCCACCGCCTGGTGCAGGCCGTCGCTCCAGCGCCGGCCGGGCATCAGGCGCCCGGTGAATTCGTCGACGATGACGATTTCGCCGTCGGGCTGATCATGTAGTCCACGTCGCGGTGGAACAGGACGTGCGCGCGCAGCGCCTGGTTCACGTGGTGGAGCAGCGGCATGTTCGCCGGGTCGTAGAGTCCGCCTGGCTGCAGCTTGCTGGCGAGCAGCTCCTCGGCCTTGGCCATGCCGCTTTCGGTCAGCGTGACCGTCTTGTGTTTCTCGTCCTTGATGTAGTCGCCGGTGGCCTCGAGCGCCTCGCGTTCTTCGGCTTTGGTGTCGCCCTGCACCACCGCGCCCATCTTGAGGCAGGGGAATGATGCGATCGACTTCGTAGTACAGGTCGGTTGACTGCTCGGCCGGGCCGGAAATGATCAGCGGCGTCCGCGCTTCGTCGATGAGGATGCTGTCCACCTCGTCGATGATCGCGAAGTGATGGCCGCGCTGCACGTAGTGCGCGAGCTCGAACTTCATGTTGTCGCGCAGATAGTCGAAGCCGAACTCGTTGTTGGTGCCGTAGGTGATGTCGGCGGCGTACGCGGTCTGCCGCTCCTGGTCGTTCAGGTCGTGCTGGATGACGCCGACGGTCATGCCGAGGAAGCGGTAGATCTTGCCCATCCATTCCGAGTCGCGGCGGGCGAGGTAGTCGTTGACCGTGACCACGTGGACGCCTTTGCCTTCGAGGGCGTTCAGGTAGGCGGGGAGCGTCGCGACCAGCGTCTTGCCCTCGCCGGTCTTCATCTCGGCGATCTTGCCTTTGTGCAGGACGGCGCCACCGATGAGCTGGACGTCGAAATGCCGCATGTTCAGCACACGACGGCCGGTCTCGCGCACGACGGCGAAGGCCTCGGCCATCAGGTCGTCGACGGTTTCGCCGTTGGCGATCCGTTGACGGAACTCGGTGGTTTTGCCGCGAAGCTGGTCGTCGGTCAGCGCCTGAATCGCCGGTTCGAAGGCGTTGACCTGCGCCGACGATCGGACGCAGCCGTTTGAGTTCGCGGTCGTTCTGTGTGCCGACGACTTTAGCGATTAAGGTATCGAGCATCTGCGGATTGGGAAGGCCGAGCCTGAATAATCAGACGATTGTAGCAGCTTCGACGGTGCATGCGGGGACGCGCTGGGGTCCGGCCAAAGACCGGTCAGCCGATCCCTACCGGATGGCGGGCTGGGTGAGCAGCTGCAGCGGATTGATTAGCTTCCCGTTGGCGAGAATCTCGTAGTGCAGGTGCGGGCCGGTGGCGCGGCCGGTCGCCCCGACGAAGCCGATGACCTCGCCGCGTTTGATCGTCTGGCCCGCCTTGACATTGAAGCCGCTCAGATGGCCGTAACGTGTGGTCAGGCCGAACCCGTGCCTCAGGATGATCAGGTTGCCGTAGTCGCCGCTGTATGCAGCGGCCTCGACGGTGCCGTCCGCGGTCGCGTAGACCGGCGAGCCCTTCTCGAGCGAGATGTCCAGACCCTGGTGATAGCCGGTTTCACCGGTAAACGGATCGCTGCGTCCGCCGAAGGTCCCGGTCAGCCAGCCGTGCGCCGGCCAGATCGACGGCGTCGCCGAGGCCAGCGCCTCGCGCCGCTCGACATCCTTCCGGACGTAGCGCAGACGGCTTTCGAGGCCCTGAAGAAGGTTGCGCAGGACGCCGAACGTGTCTTCGGGGGTAGCGAACGCGGCCGCAGCGATTTCGGAGACGGCGGCGCTGGCGACGCTGCTGCCGCCGGTGGCCCGCGACCGTCACGATCGCCGGCAGCTTGGCCATGGCCCGAGCCTGGTTCGGGTCGAGAGCCGCCCGTGCGCCGAGGTCGTTGATGACGCCCTCGAGCGATTGAATCTGCGTGGTCAACTCGCCGGTCGCGGCGCGATAGCTGCCGTTCTCGACCAGCAGCATCGAGTTGGCGCCTCGGAGCTGATCGATTTCCTGCCGGGCGCCCCACCTCGCACCGAGCCCCATCAGGACCGGCAGGGCCAGGACGCCCGCGACGACCAGGATCGTCGCACGCACGTTGACCGTCACATGGCGCATGGCGCCAGTTGAGCGGTCGGCTATCACTACCGTGTAACGACGCGAACGCATAGCCTCCTGAAATGCACCCGACGGATTATCCGCGAATGACTGCTATCGAATTGCTCGGAAAGGGGATGGACGTGAAACCGGCACGTCCGACGCTCGAAAACTCTATCACACGGATTGACAGGTCGCCCAGTCAAGAATTTCGCAAGCGAACATCAGGCGAAAACAGGTCCGGCCGACAGAAATGGATATTCGGCGATACTATGCGCCGAGACTGTTCCTTCTTCAGCGAGCATCCCGAATGAATTTCAGAGCGCGTCATACCCTTTTCGCGGTCGCGGCGTTCGCGACCCTGTCCGCTGTATCGACCGTCCGGGCCCAGGACATCAGCACCAGGGATCTCCTGGACGGCCTGGCGAACCCGTCCCGCTGGTTGACCCACTCCGGGGACTACAGCGGTCAGCGGTTCAGCCCACTGACCCAGATCACGCCGGCGAATGTCGGCGCCCTGGCGGCGCAGTGGGCGTTTCAGACCAACGTGCCGCTGAAGTTCGAGGCGACGCCAATCGTGATCGATGGAACGCTGTACGTCACCGGCTCGCTGAACCACGCGTGGGCCATCGACGGCAGGACGGGACGCCAGATCTGGCACTACCAGCGCACGCTACCTGAGGGACTGAAGGTGTGCTGCGGTCTGGTCAACCGTGGATTTGCCGTCTATCACGATCGCCTGTTCATGGTCACCCTCGACGCCCACTTCGTGGCGCTCGAGATGAAGACCGGCAAGGTGATCTACGACATCGAGATGGGCGCCATCAAGGACGGCTTCGCCGCCACGGGCGCCCCTCTGGTGGTCAAGGACAAGGTCATCGTCGGCATGGCCGGCGGCGAGTACGCGAACCGCGGGTTCATCGACGCATACGATCCAGCGACGGGCCAGCGCGCCTGGCGCTTCTACACGATCCCGGCCCCCGGCGAACGCGGCGCCGACTCGTGGCAGAGCGACATCTGGCAGCGCGGCGGCGGACCGACGTGGCTGACCGGCACCTACGATCCCGAGTTGAACCTGCTGTATTGGGGCGTCGGGAATCCCAATCCGGACTGGGACGGCGAGAGCCGGCCGGGCGACAACCTCTACACCGGTTCGCTGGTCGCGCTCGATCCCGATACCGGCACGCTGAAGTGGCATTACCAGTACACGCCGCACGACACACATGACTGGGATGCGAACGAAGTGCCGGTGCTGGCGGATCTCACCATCGGCGGCCGGCCGCGCAAGGTCGTCATGATGGCGAATCGCAACGGTTTCTTTTACGTCAACGATCGCGCCACCGGTGAGTTCCTGCTCGGCAAACCGTTCGTCAACGTGACGTGGGCGAAGGAGATTGCCGCCAACGGCCGGCCCGCCGTGCTGCCGAACACCGATCCGACGGACGCTGGCACGGTGACGTGTCCTGACTGGTACGGCGGCACGAACTTCATGTCGCCGTCCTACGATGCCGGCCGCGGGCTGTTCTTCGTCACCGCGAGAGAGACCTGCGCGAAGTTCGTCCGGCGAACCCCGACGACATCCGGCGTCGGCGATCGAACGATGGGCGGCACGGTCGCGCCGGTCGCCGATCCGAAACGCTACGGCGCGCTCCGGGCCATCGATCCAAAGACCGGAGAGCGCAAGTGGGAAATCACTTACGCTGACGCGGGGTGGGCAGGCGTTCTCGCCACCGCCGGCGGCGTGGTCTTCAGCGCCGACCATCAGGGCGTGTTTTTCGCGGCCGACTCGAGCAGCGGCAAGAAGCTCTACGAGTACCAGACCGGCGCGCAGATTTTTGGGCCGCCGACCAGCTACGCCATCGATGGCCGGCAATACGTGGTGATGCCGTCCGGGACCACGCTCACGGCCTTCGCATTGCCGAAATGATGAGTTGGCGAGCCGGTGTTCGCTATCACGAAGACACGAAGCAGGTGACGGCCACGATGCGCACAGCTACGCGATGCGGAACTGAAGCGCCTCCGCCAGATGGTCGGCGCCTACACCATCGTCGCCGGCCAGGTCCGCGATTGTTCGAGCCACTCGGCGAACGCGGTCGTACCCTCGCGCGCTCAGCTTCAGCCGGCTGACGGCGGCCGTCAGCACACGCAACCCGGCCCGGTCCGTCGCGCAATGCACGCCGATCAGCGCCGGCGTCAGATCCGCGTTCGTCGCGAGCGAGGAGTCGGCATATCGCTGCGACTGGCGCTGCCGCGCCGCGACGACGCGAGCGCGGACCGCGGAGGAGGGCTCTCCTCCGGGCGCGCCGCCGAGTGCCGCCGCGGGCACGGCCGGAACGTCCACCGTGAGATCAAGGCGATCCCGCAACGGACCTGATAACCGGTCGCGATATCGCGCGACCTGTTGCGGCGTGCAGCGGCACTC
The DNA here is from genome assembly GCA_963711765.1 of uncultured Acidobacteriota bacterium. Lineage (GTDB taxonomy): Bacteria > Acidobacteriota > Vicinamibacteria > Vicinamibacterales > CAVVIG01 > CAVQFC01. Next base: position 1,422,350 of record CAVQFC010000004.1, read on the forward strand.
GCGCGCGCTGTCGCCGGCGAAGCCGCACGGACAGGGGTTCATCGCGCCGACGAGCATGAAGCGGGCGGGGAAGACCGCGGATCGCGCCACGCGCGTCACGGTGACGCGTCCTTCCTCGAGCGGCTGGCGCAGCACCTCGAGGACGTGGCGATTGAATTCCAGCATCTCGTCGAGGAACAGGACACCATGATGGGCGAGGCTGACCTCGCCAGGCCGCGGCTGCGATCCGCCGCCGACGAGCGCGGCGTTCGAGATCGTGTGGTGCGGAGCGCGAAACGGCCGCTCACGCAGCAGACCGTCGTCGGAATTCAGGAGACCCGCAACCGAGTGGACCGAGGTGGCTTCCAGCGCCTCGTCGAAGTCGAGCGGCGGCAAGATGCCGGCGAGGCGCCGCGCCAGCATGGTCTTGCCCGCGCCCGGCGGTCCGACCAGCAGCAGATTGTGACCGCCGCCCGCAGCAATTTCAAGCGCACGGCGCGCCAGCAACTGCGCGCGCACATCCGCGAGGTCAGGAACGATCGTGGGACCTGTCGCCGCCGGCGCGGTCACCGGATCGCGCGGGGTTCGCCGCGGCGGCGGATTCGTCCTGAAATCGTCAGGATCGTTCAGCGCGCGAACTGCGTCGGCGAGCGCGGTTACGCCGACGACTTCGAGCCCGGCCACGATTTCGGCCTCCCGGGCGTTCGCAAGCGGGAGGAGTATGCCCGCCAGGCCCGCACGCCGTGCGGCGGCGGCAATCGGCAGGACGCCCCGGGTCGGGTGGATCGAACCGTCCAGGGACAGTTCGCCGAGAAGCACCGTGTCGGCGATCTCCCGCCGACTGACCGCGCCGGTGGCGGCGAGGATGCCAAGAGCGATCGGCAGGTCGAAGGACGCGCCAGCCTTGCGCACGTCCGCGGGCGCGAGGTTCACGGTGATTCGATGCGGTGGAAACTCGAAACCGGAGTTGCGAATGGCGCTTCGAACGCGATCCCGGCTCTCACGGACACTGGTGTCGGGAAGTCCGACCATGGTGAAGGCAGGCAGGCCAAACGACACGTCGACCTCGACGTGGACCGGACAGGCCTCGATCCCGAAGACGGCGGCGGTTCGAAGGCTGGCGAGCACCCGAATCCAGGCTGCAAGCGGCGCCCCACGCCGGTCACGTCTGTGTTCAACAACTTACAGACGAGCAACTCCCGTCGCTGGCAGGGAATGCCATCGAGCCCCGGCAGGCGCTGGCAGAAATTCATCACGTCGATTCGACGGGCCGCGAGTGTGGGGTTATCGAAACTCGCGTCCACTCTCCGTTCGTCGAGCAGTTCGAAGGCCGTCTCAACGGTCTCAAACACACTCAGCGCCGACGTCGATCAGAAGCTTGAAGGACAGCTGGGGTCGCGGCCAAACGGCGTAGTCTTCAGGGAGTGCCCGGCATCTTGAGCGCCACCGACGGGCGGCCGCCATCGGTGAGGGTGATTCTGGTCGAACCTGCCAGCAGTGATTCAAGGAAGTCCGGGTCCTCGATTTCGCCACTGACGTCGGCGACCCGGCTCTTGTCCACCACCGCGACACGATAGTCACCCGGCGCCAGCAGCGGAATGATGAAGGCGCCGCTGCGTCTGACGTCCGCTCGGCCCACGAACCGGGATCCCGGATACCAAAGCGATCGATCCGCCGAAAAGGCGACCACTGCCGCGTCGATGGCCGGCGCCCCACGCCGATCGGTCACGGAGCCGCCAATCGCGGTGACCGCTCGCGTCATCACGACCTCGACGTTCGCCATCGACTGTTCGATGGTGCCGAAGGTCTGGACCGCATCGGTGATGTCGATGCCGTCGTGGAGAATGCGCCTCAACATCCAACCCTCCGGCGCACGGGTGACGCGCAGCCGCCGCGGTCCGTTGATGCCGCGCATCGCAAACGTCCAGTTCTCGTAGGCGTCCGCGCTGGCGGTGCTGCGGCCGATCAACGAGGTGAGGTCGAGATCGACCGGCGCCGGCTGCAGCTCGAAGCCTCCAGGCTTCGGCGGATCGCCGTCCTCGAAAACGACCCGTCCGGAAATCTCGGAGCCCGCAGACATCTGGACGATGACGCCGTCCACGTCCGCGCCGCTGACCGTCACATACTGGGCGCCGAACTCGCCCTCGGCGGACTGGCTCGCGCGCGGCCGCGCCGCCTGCACCACGTACTCGCCGGGCGCGACGTTTTCGAACTCGAACGATCCATCCAACCGCGTGCGCGCGCCCACGGGGTCGATGGCCACCGCGCCGGATCGAAAACTCGGAATCATGGTGAGGCCCTGCACCGGCTCGCCGTCACTGCTCAAGGCGATGCCGCTCACGCGCGCGGTCGGACCGCGCACCAGGGAGAAATCGATGTTCATGGCGTCCTGCCCTGGCCGCACGTCCACGATCTCGGCTTCGGTCGGATTCGCCGTTCCCGGGAAGTAGGTTCGGCTGTATCCCGGCACATCGAGAGTCGATTGATCCGGCAGCAGTTGACCGACGACGGCGCCCACCAGATAGCGTCCGGGCTGCAGGCCAAACAGTCGATAGCGTCCACGATCGTCGGTCTTGCGCGTCGAGGCGCCCGGGACGCCGGTCAATCGCCGGCGGCCGGCTGAAAACCGAATCTGCCACACCGACACGGCGGTGTTTTCGAGCGGTTCGCCGTTTTCGTCGGTGATCACTCCGGCGACGATCGCGGCTCGAGGCAGTATCAAGTCGACGTGCTCGACGACAGCTCCAGCAGCAGCGGTAATCGGATCGCCGCGGTCCGACGCCCGCCGCTGGCCAAAGGCGATCGTCAGGTAGCCTGACTTGCTCGCGAGCACGTAATAGCTGCCGGGTGTGACGTCGGCGAACTCGTAGCGGCCGTCTTCGTCGGTCAGCACCGGAAACCCGAGCGGGCGTGCGTTGGCTGACGTCAGTCGAACCCGGGCGAGGCGAAGCGGCACGTTATCGCTACGCACGATGCGCCCGCGGATCGTGGCGGGCGCCGGCGGGACGGGTGGCGTCGGCTGCGCTGATTGCGGCGCAGCGGACAATACCAGAGCGAACAGCAAGACGATCACGATTCGGGCACCAGTTCGAGCGCGATGTGCTTGTTTTCCCGATCGCCGAGCGTCACGGGCGTTGCGCGCGAACGGAAGCGCTCGAGGTAATCCGCGTTCTGCCACTGCGTCTCGTCAACGTCAGCCACCGCCACTGCGAGGTAGTCGCCAGGCAGAAGATCGTCGATCACGAAGTCACCCCGCACACGGGGACGGGCCCAACGCGCCCAACGCTCAGTGTTTCGGAGGCGAGCCGGATCGCTCGGAAACACCAGCACCGAGTAGTCCGCCGCTGCGGTGTGGCCGGCATCGGCTGTCGTCACGTTTCCGGTGAGGGTCGATCGATGATTGGAGAGGATGACCTCGACGTCCGTGATCGTTTCATTGCCGGAGAAAACGAGCGGGACGTCGAGCATGCTGCGTCCATCGGAGACGACATCCTTCAGCAACCATCCCTTCGGTCCCGCGCGCAGACGAAGCAGGCGAGGTCCGAGCAGGTTGGTCAGGACGAAGCGGCCGTCCGCCTCCATGCGACGCGAACGAAGAAAGATGCCGGCAGTCGCAAGAGCGGGGTCGGCGGGTATCGCTTCGATGTCGACGATGGCGTTGGGAGGAATGGGTGAGCCATCGCTGACGACGTGTCCCGACAGGCGGCCCCCTCTCGTCATTGCGATCGTAACGGCCTCGTCGTCGGCACCCAGGGTGACACGGGTCATGCCGACGCCTTTCGATCCGACCGCGAGGACGACCCAGGATCCAGGCTCGAGCCGTGCGACGGTCGTATTTCGGCTCGGTGTAATTCCCATTCTGACCGACGTCGATCCCAGCCTCGACTCGCTGCCGAACGTCACCTGCGCATCGGTCGGCTCGCCGTTTGGATCCACGACCGTGACCGAGAGGGACGGTCGGCGCATCGGAGTCGATGTGAAGTCGATGCCCGGCACGTCGGCGCCGGGAACTATCGTGACCGGCTGTGCCTGTGCGAGGGACGGCACGCCGGGATAGAACGTGCGGCTCCAGACGACGTCGGTGAATCCTGGCGTGTTCTGCAGGCTGTCCATTCCGGTGCCGGTGACGCCCACCACAAACCGGCCCTCCGGCAGGCCGAAGAGGCGATACTCGCCGAGATCGTCTGTCTGCGCCGTGGCAACCGATCGAGTATCGAGCCTTCCGTCAATCCGGACGACGCGGTCGGCCGTCACCGTTGAGTTCGGCAGCGGATCGCCGGCATCGTCGACCACACGCCCGGAAATCGCGCCGCTCCTGGCGAGACGAATGTCGATACCATTCACGACGGCGCCGGCCGCAACTTCCACTCGAAGCGCGGGACCCGATCCGTGCGCGCCAAATCGGGCCTCGGCATAGCCCGTCTTTACCGCCGTGATCTGGTGCGCGCCCGCCGGCACCCGCGTCAACGCGAACCGGCCGTCGGCGTCGGTCAGCACGGGGTGAACCTCGGTATTCGCCGTTCCCAGAATCGCGACACGGGCATTTCGGAGGGGGTCGCCGGTCGAGGCCGCAAGGACGCGCCCGCGAATCACGGCGGTGCCGGGCTGCGTGAGCGTTGTATCAGGTGGAGGCGGCGGCTGATAGCCGCCGATGACCCGCGTCGAAACGAGAACAAGGATGAGCGCGGTCACGCGCCCCATTGGCGAACCTCTAGTTAGTCAGGCGGTAGACGGTGAGGTGCTGGCCGGCGGTCAGCTTGCTGCCGGGCAGCCGCGGATTCCAGGTGCGGACCGCGGCAACGCTGGTCTTGAACAGACGCGCGACGGAGGCCAGGGTGTCGCCGCGTTTCACCTCGTAGCTCAATCTGGTGCGATTCGACGTCGGCGCGCCCTCGGCCAGCTGACCCGAGTCGGACGCCGTGCGCCGGGCCTCGGTTGCCGGCGCCGGACGATCGGCGCGCGCCACCATCAGGGCGGTGGCTTCGTGCGGGACCATCAGCTTCTGGCCGACGCTGACGCGGGCGTTTACCGACAGGTAGTTCGCTTCCGCCAGATCCGCTTTCTCGACGGACAGCTTCCTGGCGATCAGCGGCAGCGTGTCGCCGCGCTTGACGGTGTAAAACTTGAGCGACGCGAGGTCGGTGGTGGCCGAGCCGGCAATCCGATCGCGCACGACGTCGGCGGTGCCGACGGGGACCTTCAATTCGTACTGCGTGTCCTTGACCGGCGTCGTCCACCGCCGCAGTTCGGGATTCAACGCCTGAATCTGATCGATGGAACTGTCGGTCCACTCCGCGACGCGGCGAAGGTCGACCGGGCGGGGCAGCGTCACCTTGTCGAATGCCGCGGCGGATTCGGTCTCGAAATCGAAGCCGTACTGCGCGGGGTTGCGGGCGATGATGATCGCCGCCAGAATCATCGGCACGTACTCACGCGTTTCGCGCGGCAGCAGCTTGGGCTTCGCGGCCAGATCCCAGAAATTATCGAGTCCGGCGGACTTGACCGCGCGCTGCATGCGTCCGGGGCCTCCGTTGTACGACGCCAGCGCCAGATACCAGTCGCCGCCGAACAGTTTGTTCAGGGTCCGCAGATACTTGGCCGCGGCAACCGTCGCCTTTTCGGGATCGGAGCGCTCGTCGATGTACCAGTCGCGGCGAAGGCCGTTTTCGAGACCGGTGCCGGCCATGAATTGCCAGACACCCTTGGCCTTGGTGCGCGACAGCGCATTGGGCTTGAAGGCGCTCTCGACCAGCGGCACGTAGGCGAGATCGAGCGGGAGGCCCTCCGACCGGAAGACGTCCTGGATCATCGGCAGGTATCGGCTGCCGCGCTTCATGCCTTCCTCGATGAACTCGTGGAGCCTGCCTTGAAAGAGCTCCACGTAAGCCAGCACGCGCTGGTTCACGGGGATTTGAATGTCGTGCGCCATCGTCTGGAGGTCGGCCTCGACCATTTCCCGCAGTGACGCGGGCGCCGTGGGGGTCACGAAGGTGGTCGAGATGGCGAGCAGCTCGTCGATCGAGGCGGCCTCGTACTTTTTCTCGGTGAAGCCGTCACCCGCCGCGAGGGCGCGGACTTCGTAGGTGCTGATGCGATCGATCAACCGATCGAAATGTTCGCGGATGCTGGGCTCGGTACGCGCTCCATAGGGCGACTCGATCAACACGTCGACCGCCCGGTCGAATGCCTGCTTCGCGGCCTCGACGTGCCCCTGCGCGAGTTCGGTCTCGCCGGCCTTGAAGTAACGATCAGAGGTCGCGATCAGCGTGAGGACGGAATCTTCTACGGGTGGGGCGGGCGGGGGAACCGGTTCGGGAGTGGGCGTCGTGACCGGCGCAGCTGCGATGGCCTGGGCGACGCTCGGAGTCGACTCCGGAGCCTTCGCGTGCAATCCAGCACCGCAACCGGCGATCAAGGGGAGCAGTGCGACCAGGAGACAGCACCGCCACTCGGATCGAAACATTCTGGGCGCTCCGCGATTCCGGCCGAATCGAGCATCGGCGGCATCGTAAGTCGCCCCCACTGCGGGGGCTCCCTCCGAAATGCCCGGCAGTCTGGACAGATCGAAGGCCGTGTTCGTCACGCGGGAGGGCTGTTGCGCCCCCGCACCATGGAAGCGTCAGTGTAACAAACGCCTAACAGGGGGTCAACAATAAGTCCAACGGGCTCAGCAATTGGATGGGGCTTAACCGCGCCAGGGCGCAACGCTGAAAATACGGTGTTGTTCGCCCAGATCGCGTGCGGCGGGTGTCACGATTGCTCGTTCTGACACGACGATTTTCCGGCCGGCCTGGAGGGCCGCCCGGACGTCTTCTTCACACACGAAGTCGAGCGGCGTCTGATCGGGAGCGGCTTTGGCGGGCGGGGGCGCGGTTGACGAGTTTGGAGCTGACGGCGACCCGGCGGCGAATCCTCGCGAACCGAGAAAGGCATCGATTCGCGTTGCCAGGACTTCCGCACTGATGCCAGCCGGAGTGGCGGCGCGCGTGGTCACCGACGGCAACGATACCGCGCCGGAGCCGTTCCTTATCCCAGCGGCTGACGACCGGCGACACCTCGTACGCCAGCCGCTTGATGTTCAGCAGGTGACGCGGCGTGATGTTGTCGGACGTGATGTTGCCGCCGAAGCCGCCGCAGCCGAGCGTCATCGCCGGGTCGAGTCCGGTCGAGATGCCGGTCGATCCGTGCGTGGTCGGCGAGTTGACGATGATCCGGAAGGCCGGCTTGTGCAGGCCGAACTCCAGGATGATCTGGTCGTTCTGCGAGTGGATCGACATGGTGTGGCCCATGCCGCCGTATTTCAGGATCTGTTTGCAGCGCTCACACCCCTCGCGCCAGTCGGCGACCACGTAGTACGACAGCACAGGGCAGAGTTTCTCGATCGACAGGGGAAAGTCGCGGCCGACGCCCTCGAGCGGCGCCAGCAGCACGCGCGTGTCGGCCGGTACGGCAATGCCGCACTTTCCGGCGATGAAGACGGCGGACTTGCCGACCAGTGCCGGGTTGGGCAGCCGCTGCGGCGTCACCAGTTGGGCGGCGAGCGCGCTCATCTCGCCCGCGTTCATGAAGTAGCCGCCCTGGGACTGGAATTCGCGCTTCACGTCCTCGGCGATCGGCGCGTCGACGACCACCGAGTTCTCGGACGAGCAGAGGACGCCGTTGTCGAACGTCTTGCCGGTGATGATGTCGTGGACGGCCTTCTTGAGATCCGCGGTCCGCTCGATGAACGCGGGCGCGTTGCCCGGTCCGACGCCGTACGCCGGCTTGCCGGCGCTGTAGGCCGCGCGCACCAGGCCCATGCCGCCGGTGGCGAGAATGACGGCGACGTCGCGCTGCTTCATCAGCTCCTGGGTGCCCTCGAGCGTGACCGTCGTCATCCAGTTGATCGAGCCCGCCGGTGCGCCGGCGCGCCGCGCCGCTTCGTCCATGACCTCGGCGACCCGCGAAATGCACTTCACGGCGGCGGGGTGCGGGCTGAGCACGATCGTGCAGCGGGCCTTCAAGGCGATCAGGATCTTGTAGATCGCCGTTGACGTCGGATTGGTCGAGGGCACGACGGCCGCGACCACGCCGAACGGCTCCGCGATATCGATGACCCGCCGCTCTTCGTGCCGCGCGACAACGCCGACGGTCTTCATCGGGCGGATGAAGGCGTGGACCTTCTGGGAGGCGAGGAGGTTCTTCTGAATCTTGTCGTCGACGACGCCGTAACCGGTTTCGTCGACGGCAAGACGGGCGAACGCCTCGGCCTGGGCGGTGGCGGCCGCCGCCATCGCGTCGACGATGCCGTCGATGCGTTCCTGGCTGAACTCGGCCAGCTCGAGCCACGCCTGCTTGGCGCGGCGGGCCATCGCGCGCGCTTCGGCTATCGAAGCGAGGTCGCGATCGGTTTGTTGGGGGCTCGCCGGCTCGACCATCGTCAATCAACCACAGTCGGACACGATGGAACGACCGTCAGATTCCTTTGGGCAGGATTCTTTCGACTTCGGTGTGCGGTCGCGGAATGACGTGGACGGAAATCAGCTCGCCGACGCGGCGAGCGGCGGCTGCGCCGGCATCGGTGGCCGCCTTGACCGCGCCGACATCGCCGCGGACCAGGACGGTGACGTAACCGGCGCCGATGTATTCCTTGCCGACCAGGGTCACATTGGCGGCCTTGACCATCGCGTCAGCGGCTTCGACCGAGCCGATTAGACCGCGCGTTTCGACCAGTCCCAAGGCTTCAGAAGACATGTGGGTTATTGCGCGGAACTCTAACAGATTGCGAGGGATGCGACAACTGGACTATCATCGCGGCACGCGCGCTTTCACTCTTGTTTCGTCGCCTGGAGACGTATCTCTACCTATGCATGTGAGCCGACCCTTCCGCCTCGCCACCCTTGGCTTGTCCGTACTGCTGGGCGCCGGCGGCATCGCCGCGTGCAAGAAGAAGGACACGCCGGCGCCGCCGGTCGCGACGCCGAGCGTCACGTTCAACCACGATAAGGCCCCGCTCGGGAGTCCCCTGGACATCACCTACAAGTTCGTGGTCGCACCCGATGCGCAGTTCACGCAGGACTACCGCGTCATGGTGCACGTCGTGGACGCGGACGAGCAGATGATTTTCGCGTTCGATCACAATCCGCCGATTCCGACGACCCAGTGGAAGCCTGGACAGACGATCGAGTACACGAAGACGGTATTCGTGCCGGTCTACCCGTACGTCGGCGAGGCGTCGATCCAGATCGGCCTGCACTCGACCGTCGATCAGAAGCGCCTGCCGCTGGCCGGCGAGGACGTCGGTCAACGGGCCTACAAGGTGGCGAAGCTGCAGCTGCAGCCGCAGACCGAAAACGTGTTCACGCTGTTCAAGGACGGCTGGCATCCCGGGGAAGTCGCCGATCACAACGCGAACGTCGAGTGGCAGTGGACCAAGAAGGACGCGACACTGGCGTTCAAGAACCCGAAGAAGGACTGCACCTTCTACCTCGACCTCGACAACCCGGGCAGCGCGTTCAACGAGCCGCAACAGGTGACGGTCACGCTCGGTGGAGAGACCGTCGATCAGTTCGAGGTCCAACCGAAGAAGCCGGAGCTCCGCCGGATTCCGCTCAAGGCGTCGCAGCTGGGAACGGCGGACATGTCCGAACTGAAGATCTCGGTGGACAAAACCTACGTGCCGGCGACGATTCCGGCCGCCAACAGCAAAGACCCGCGCGAACTGGGCGTCCGCGTCTTTCACGCGTTCATCGATCCGAGGTAGGAATGCGCGAAGGATTCAAAGGAGGGGGCGCGGAGACGAGGCGTTGCGCTTCTGTTTTCTTTGTGTCATTCGTGACCTTGGTGTCCTTTGTGTCGTCGGCACGGCCGGCCGGCGCCGAACTGGTCTTTTTCACGTCGGGCCGCACGCTCTCGATCAAAGCGCATCGTAGCGAGGGCGAATCAGTCGTGCTGACGATGCGGGGCGGCGGCGAGATCGTGTGCGATGCCGCGGTCGTCGATCGTTTTGCTCCGGACGAAGTGCCATACCCCGAGCCTGAAACCACGAAGTTAGCAGCGCCGCCGATCGAAGGCAGTGCGACCGTACCCTACGGGGCGATCATCGACCGGGTTTCGGCGGAGCAAGGGGTTTCGGCAAAGCTGGTGCGCGCCGTGATTCAGGTCGAGTCCGGTTATCAGGAACGCGCGCGGTCGCCCAAAGGCGCGATGGGGCTGATGCAGCTCATGCCCGAAACCGCGCGGAAGTATGCGGTCAGCGATCCGTACGATCCGGCCGCCAATATCGAGGCCGGCATCAAACACCTGAAAGGGTTGCTCGAGCGGCTCCCGATGGCGTTGGCGCTCGCCGCCTACAATGCGGGAGAGGGCGCCGTGCAGCGCTTCCACGGCATCCCGCCGTACCAGGAAACTCAGCTCTACGTCTCGCGGATTCTTCAACTCGCCCGGTAGTCCGCCAAAACGCGCAAGGCCGCCCAGCCTTTCGCGCCGATGCACGGTCTAACTAATCAGAGGACCGCGCCAACCTTGATACAATTGCGGTCAGATTTCGTTCCGCGGAGGGATTGGCCACACTGTGGAGTTTCGCTGCCGGCTGGCATCGCCCAACGGCGAGATCGTCGAAGGCGTGTACGCGGCCGAGAACGAGGCTCGCCTGCGCCACGATCTCGAGGAGAAGGGCCTGTTCGTCCTTTCGCTGCAGCCCAGGCACGCCATCGCCGGGCTGGCGTTCCACCTGCCGCAGCGCCGGGCGGTCAATACGCGCGAATTCCTGGTTTTCAACCAGGAACTGGCGACACTGTTGAAAGCCGGGATGCCGCTGGTGCAGTCGCTGGACCTGCTCAAACGGCGCGTGACGTCGCCGACGTTTCGCGAGGTGCTCACCGACGTCCACGAGAAGGTCCGATCGGGCACCGCGCTGTCGGATGCGTTCGCCGCGCATGGCGATCTGTTTCCTCGCGTCTACACCGCGTCGCTGCTGGCCGGCGAGCGCAGCGGCAACCTGGACGCGGTGCTGCGCCGGTATGTCGAGTACACGAAGATCGTCGCCACGGTGAAGCGCAAGACCGTGTCGGCGCTCGTCTATCCGGCGATCCTCGTCACGCTCGCGATCGGGCTGGTTTCGATCATCGTCTTGAAAGTGGTGCCGGCATTCTCGGACTTCTACAGCTCGTTCGGCGCTCAATTGCCGCTCGTGACCAGGATTATCGTCAAGGTTTCTGAAGTCGCCCGCACGCAATTCCTGCTGATCGTGGCGGCGCTGGCGCTGGGCGCGGTGGCGGTGTTTGCGTGGGTGAAGCGGCCGGGACAGAAAGCGCGCTTCGATCGCGTCTTGCTCAGCCTGCCGATGCTGGGTCAGGTGGCGCGCAAGTTCGCGACCTCGCAGATGTCGCGCACGCTGGCCACGCTGCTCGGCGGCGGCCTGCCGCTGGTCAACGCCCTCGATATCGCCGCCCGGTCGGTCGGCAATCAATACATGGCGGGTCAACTCGATATCGTCAGCGCGCGGGTCCGGGAAGGGGAGTCGTTCGCGGCGGCGCTCGAGGCGCGCCGGGCGTTTCCAGAAGTCGCGGTCAAGATGGCCGAGGTCGGCGAGTCCACCGGCGCCCTGCAGGAAATGCTGAACACGGTCGCGGACTTCTACGACGAAGAGATCTCGACGACGATGGATCGGTTCATCACGCTGGTGGAACCGGTGCTGCTGGTGTTCATGGGCCTGGTGATCGCCGGACTGCTGCTGGCGCTCTACATGCCGCTGTTCCAGCTCAGCTCGGTCCTGTCTTGATCGTGTAGGCAGATGTCGGTAGGGAACTGATGGCCACAACTCCAAAGACGGATCTTCCGTCGCCGCCGCCCGAACTCGGGGCGTTACTCGGCGCCGACGAGCAGCGCGCCGAGATTGATCGCGCGCGCCAGTTGGCGGAACGCTGGCGGATCGAGTTCATCGACATGGATCGGTTCCGGATCGACCAGGATCTGTTCCGCTCGATTCCGGCCGAGCTGATGCTGCGGTACGGGTTCGTCCCGTTGCGCCGCGACGGCAGGCTGCTCGAAATCGTGGTCTCCGATCCGAGCGACCTGCCGAGGATCGACGAACTGGCGATGTTGCTGGGGACGCCGATCCGGGTCGCGGTCGGTTCGCAATCGGCAATCGAGTCGATCCTGAAGAAGAGCGAAAGCTCCACGCGGGTGCTCGAGGACGCGACCGAGAGCTTTCAGCTGCAGTTGCTCAAGGAGCAGGAGGACGGCGAGGACAGCCTGACTGTCGAGCGGCTGACCAGCGACATCAGTCCCGTCATCCGCCTGGTCGATTCCACCATCTACACCGCGATTCAGCGGCGGGCGAGCGACATCCACATCGAAACGGCAGACGAATGCGGTCAACGTCAAGTACCGGATCGACGGCGTGCTGCAGCCGGCGATGCGGCCGATCGCCAAGCAGTTTCACAGCTCGATCCTGTCGCGCATCAAGGTCATGGCCGAGCTCGACATCGCCGAGAAGCGCGTGCCGCAGGACGGGCGCTTCAAGCTGCGGATGCCGGGCAAGACCATCGACTTCCGCGTCTCGATCATGCCGAGCGTCCACGGCGAGGACGCGGTGATCCGAATCCTCGACAAGGAATCGATCAGCGAGCAGTTCACCGAGCTGCGTCTCGACATCCTCGGCTTCCCCCAGGCCGAGCTCAAGCGCTTCCGCAAGTACATCGCGGAACCGTACGGCATGGTGCTGGTGACCGGCCCGACCGGCAGCGGCAAGACCACGACGCTCTACGCGGCGCTCTCGGAGATCAAGTCGATCGAGGACAAGATCATCACCATCGAAGACCCGGTCGAGTATCAGCTGAAGGGCATCACCCAGATTCCGATCAACGAAAAGAAGGGGCTGACCTTCGCGCGCGGGCTGCGCTCGATCCTGCGTCACGATCCCGACAAGATCATGGTCGGCGAGATTCGCGACAACGAGACCGCGCAGATCGCGATCAACTCGGCGCTGACCGGACACCTGGTGTTCACGACGGTCCACGCGAACAACGTGCTGGACGTGCTCGGTCGCTTCCTGAACATGGGCGTCGAGGCGTATCAGTTCGTGTCGGCGCTGAACTGCGTCCTGGCGCAGCGGCTGGTGCGGAACATCTGCACCCACTGCAAGCGTCCGGTCAAGGTGTCGCGCGAACTGCTCGAGGAATCGGCGCATCGATCCGGCACTCGAGCACACCCACGTCTTCTACGAGGGGATCGGGTGCATCGAGTGCGGCGGCACCGGCTACAAGGGACGAACGGCGATCTGCGAACTGCTCGATCTGACCGATCAACATCCGCGAACTGATTCTCGAAAAGCGGCCGACCTCGGAAATCAAGAAGGCGGCTCGCGACGAGGGGATGCGGTTCCTGCGCGAGTCGGCGGTCGAACGCGTGATGGAAGGCGTCACGACGCTGCGCGAGGTCAACAAGGTGACCTTCGTCGAATGAGTCCGTGGCCCTCGCTCACCGAGGGCGTGGTGCCCGCCGTGGCGGTCGACATCGCGTCGACGCATGTGGCCGCGGCGAGCGCTCGAGTGGCGGGCCGGCCAGACCGGTCGTCGCCGGTCACGCGATCGAGCCGCTGCCGGACGGTGCGCTTGATGCCCGGGCTGGGCCAGCACAACGTGCGCGAACGCGCCGCGGTGCTCGCGGCGCTTCAGACCGTCCTCGACCGGATCGGACGGCCGCGTCGGATCGGCCTGATCGTCCCGGACGTCGTGGCCAAGGTATCGGTGGTGCGGTTCGAGAAGGTGCCGGCACGCGCGCAGGACCTGGATCAGCTGATCCGCTGGCAGGTGAAGAAGGCGGCGCCGTTTCCAGTCGAGGACGCGCAGTTGTCCTACGTGAGCGGCGCGGAGTCGGCCGAGGGACACGAGTTCGTGGTGTCGATGGCGAGGCGTGACGTCATCGAAGAGTATGAAGGACTGTGCCGCGAGGCCGGAACCCACGCCGGCATCGTCGACCTGTCCACGTTCAACGTGATCAACGCGGTGCTTGCCGGTTCGAAGGCCCCGGGCGGGGACTGGCTGCTGGTCAACGCTCGCCGCCGACTGCGCCTCGATTGCGCTTCTGCGCGGCGCTGATTTGATTTTCTTCCGCAGTCGCGCGGCCGATACGGACGGCACGCTCGCCGACCTGGTGCACCAGACCACCATGTATTACGAGGATCGCTTGAAAGGCGGCGGCTTCTCGCGCGTGATCGTCGCCGGCGCGGCGGCCGCGGGCGCCGGATCGGACGCGGTGATTGACGAACTGCGCCGCAGCCTCGAGGCCCGCCTGACGACGCCGGTCGAGACCGTGGACCCGCGGACCGCAGCGGCGCTCACCGATCGCATCTCGGCGGCGCCGGCGCTGCTCGATACCCTCGCGCCGCTCGTCGGCCTGCTGCTGCGCGAGCACAACGAGGTGTCAGCGTGATCCGATCCAACCTCGCGACCCGTCCGTTCTACAACGAGCGCCTGGTCCGGCTGTGGCTGCTGCTCGGGGCGGTGGTCGTGATCGCGGCCACCATCTTCAACGTCGGGCGCGTCATTCGCTACTCGAGAAGCGATACGCAACTGGCGACCGCGGCGTCGCACGACGAAGCGCGGGCCGCCGATCTGCGGCGCGAAGCCGCGCGGCTGCGCGCCAGCGTCGATCCGCACCAGGTGGACATCGCGTCCGATCAGGCGCGGCATGGCGAACGAGCTGATCGACCGCCGGACGTTTTCGTGGACCGACCTGTTCAACAAGCTCGAAGCCACCCTGCCCGACGATGTCCGGCTGGTGTCGGTGCGGCCGCGTCTACAACAAGGATCGCGGCTTCGTCGTCAGCCTGACGATCGTGGCCAGGCGCGTGGACGACGTCAACCTGTTCATGAACAACCTGGAGAAGGCGGGCTCGTTCACCGGCATGCTGGCCCGCCAGGACCGACTCAACGAGCAGGGCCTGATCGAGGCGACGGTGGAATCGGTCTATCTGCCCGGCGGACGACGGGCGCCCACGCGCACGGGGGCACGCCGATGACGCTGACGAGGCGGATCCTCGACGAGAAACGGTCGCTGATTGTGCCGCTCGCGATCGGCATCGCGCTCAACATCGCTGCATACGCGTTGTGGGTGTATCCGCTGGGCGTGAAGTCGGTCGGCGCGGCCGGCCGGGCGGAGGCCGCGGCGCGGACGCTGAAAGCCGCTGAAAGCGACGTCGCCGCCGCGCGCGCGCTGGTCGGCGGCAAGTCGCGGGCCGAGCAGGAACTGGCGACGTTCTACGACAAGGTGCTGCCGGAGGATTTGTCCGCGGCGCGCCGACTGACGTTCGCGTCGCTGCCGGAACTGGCCCACAAGTCGAACGTCACCTTTCTGGATCGTCGAACGGATCCGGATCCGGTGGAGAAGGGCTCGCGGCTGGCCGTGCTCAGGGCGACGACCAGGATGCAGTGCGATTACGCCAGCTTTCGCCAGTTCATGTTCGCGCTCGAGAGCGCTCCGGAATTCGTGATCATCGACAACGTCCTGCTGGCGCAGACCGATCCCAACAAACCGCTGACGCTGACGCTCGACCTGTCGACCTACTACCTCGTGAAGCCGAATGGCAACTAAGCAGCGCCAGCTTCTGCTCGGCGCTGTGGTCGTGGTGCTCGCGGTGACGGCGTACCTGGCGTGGCCGGTCACGTCTGTCGGTACGGTTTCGACGTCTAACAGACAGGCCCAGGCGAGGGCGGCTCAGGTCGAGGGCGGACCATCGGCGACCGACGTCCATCTGGGCGCGCTCGACGCCGAACGCGTCCGGCCCGAAGAAGGGGGCCGGGATCTCTTCAGGTTCAAGGTGAAAGCCGCGCCCGCCGCCGCCGCAGCGGGTCGTGACGCCGGTCCCGAGTGAGCCGGCGCCGGTCGTGTCGACCGGACCGCCGCCACCGCCGCCGATCACGTTGAAGTTCATCGGCGTGGTGGAACAGTCGGAGCACAAGCAGAAGATCGCGATCCTGAGCGACGGCCGGAACGCGCCCTTTTACGGACGTGAAGGCGATATCATCGAGGGGCGCTACCGCATTCTGAAGATCGGCGTGGAATCGATCGACCTGGCGTATGTCGACGGCCGCGGCCGCCAAACCATTCGTCTCACCGGCGGATAACTGAGAGCTATGACGAACAGGTTCAACAGGCTCGTAGCCATGCTGGCGCTGGCCCTCCTGGCGACCGGATGCGCGGCAGGTTCTGCCTTCAACGAGGGCGAATCGGCGATGAAGCTCGGGCAACCTTGACGAGGCGGTCGCGGCGTACCGCAAGGCCCTGCAGGCGTCGCCCGACAACGCCAACTATCAAATCGCCCTGCAGCACGCGCTGCAGGCGGCGTCACGGTCACATCTCGAGAAGGCGCACGAGTTCGAGCAGAAGGACCAGCTCGAGGCGGCGCTCGGCGAGTATCGCCAGGCGAGCGACTACGATCCGAGCAACCGGGTGGCGAGTGCGAAGGTCGCGCAGCTCGATCGCGAGATCCGCGATCGGATCGAGGCGTCGCGCCCGAAGCCGGCGATTCAAGTGCTGCGCGAACGCGCCCGCGCCGCCTCGGCCGAGCCGATTCTCAACCCGGCGTCGCGCGAACCGCTCAACCTCCGCATCAACAACACCAGCCTGCGCGATGCGTCTGACTTCGATCGGCGGCATGACCGGCATCAACTTCACCTTCGATCGCGACATTCAGGATCGTCCGACCAGCGTGCAGCTGGACGGCGTCACGCTCGAACAGGCGCTCAACCAGATCATGACGATGAATCAGCTCTCGTACAAGATCCTGAGCGAGCGATCGATCTTCGTGTTCCCGGATACGACGCCGAAGCACGCGCAGTACGACGAGCAGGTGATCCGCACCTTCTATCTGTCGCACGCCGATTCCACCGAGGTGATGCAGATTCTCAGCACCATCATCCGCTTGCCCGGCATCGCGGTGCAGCCGGCGATCGCCGGCAACAAGACGGCGAACACGATCACCATCCGCGGCACCAGCTCGGTGGTCCAGATTCTCGAGAAGGTGATCGAGCAGAACGACAAGCCGCGCGCCGAAATCGTCGTCGACGTCGAGATTCTCGAGGTCGATCGCACGCGGGCAAAGGACTACGGACTGGAGCTGACGCAATACGCGGTCGGCGGCGTGTTGTCGCCGGAGGTGGCGCCGACCGGCGGCTCGACCGGCACCGGCGGCGGGACGGGCGGCGGCACGACGGGCGGCGTCGACGCCGCAGGGCGTGACGTCACCGCCGCCCTTCAACGTGAACACGATTTCGCGCGGCCTGACGACATCGGACTTCTACCTGGCCGTGCCGGCCGCGATCGTGCACTTCATGGAGTCGGATTCGCACACCAAGATCATCGCCAAGCCGCAGCTGCGCGGCGCGGAAGGCGCCAAGCTGACGCTGAAGCTCGGCTCGCAGATTCCGATCATCTCGACCAGCTATACGCCGATTGCGACCGGCGGCGCCGGCGTCAATCCGCTCAGCTCGTATCAATACAAGGACGTCGGCGTGAACATCGACATGACGCCGACGGTGACGCTCGAAGGCGACATCCGCCTCGACGTGACTGTCGACGCCAGTTCGCGCGGGTGGCGACGTCATCATCGGCGGCGTCAACATTCCGTCCTTCGGCCAGCGCACGGTCACGACGCGGCTGCGTCTGCGCGACGGCGAATCGAACCTGCTGGCCGGGCTGTTCCAGGAAACGAACCAGGACGGCGTCACCGGAGTCCCGGGCACGATCCACGTCCCGTTTCTCTCGCAGCTGTTCTCGCACAACACGCTGCAGAGCGAGCAGATCGACGTGGTCATGCTGCTGACGCCGCATATCGTCCGGAACCACGAGATCACGGAAGACGACCTGAGGCCGATCTACATCGGATCGCAGCAGAATCTGGGCGTCGGCGGACCGCCGCCGCTCATCGCCCCGCCGCCGGCGGCCGAGCCGCCGGCAGCGCGCCGCGGCGCCGGCGCGCCGCTCGGAACCAACCCGCGATTCCTGACGCCGACGGCGCCGGGTGTCGATCGCCACTGGACCCGAGGCCCAGCAGCCCGCCGCGAACCCGACCGTGGTCGCTCCGCCAGGCTCGTCGCCGGTGCCGGGCACGGTCCTCGTGCAGCCCAATAGCTCGACGGCTGTCGTGACGTTGCCGCCGGCCGCGCCGATCGCGGTCCCGGCGCCGCCGCCCGACGCCGTGGCTGCCGGCAGCTCAGCCGACACCGCCGTCTGCTGCCGCACCGTGGCGGCCCGCATCGACCGCGGCGCCGCGCGCCCGCGCGGCGATCCGAACGCCGTACCGACGTCGTCGCAGGGCATCGGCTCGGCGCAGGTGGTGATTTCGCCGCCGTCGGCCCCCGATCCGCGTCGGCGGCGGCCCGTATACGGTGCCGCTGTCGATCGCCGACGCGGCGCGGATCTCGACGATTACGCTGACGCTGATCTTCGATCCGGCGAAACTGCGCGTGCGCAACGTGCAGGAAGGAAGCTTCATGCGCGCCGGCGGCGTGAACGTCGCGTTCACCCAGCAGGTCAACGGCAACCGCGTCGACATCACGCTGGCGCGCGGCGCGGACGCCACCGGCGCGTCGGGCACGGGTCTGCTGGCCGCGATTCAATTCGACGCGATCGCACCGGGCCCGGCGACGCTGACGCTGAGCGGCACGGCAACCGGTCCGGGTGGGACGGCGATGGGTCTGAGGTTCACGCCGGTCACGATCACGGTGCAATAGTGCGACGCCGGACCGCTCGTGAATGGTCACGGCTGGCCGTCACGGCCGCCGGGAACTCCGGCGGTTCGCGACGGCCGTGGTTACACGTTCATCGAGATCCTGGTGGTCGCGACGATCATCATGATTCTGGCGTCCGCGATCATGCCGCTCGCCAAGGTCACGGCGACTCGCACGCGCGAGGCCGAGCTGCGACGGACGTTGCGGGAAATGCGGACGGCGATCGACAAGTTCAAGGACGCGGCCGATCTCGGACAGATTGGCATCGCTCGACATCAAGGTCGGCAGCGAGAACTATCCGCCCGACCTGCAGACGCTGGTCGACGGCGTCAGCGCGGCGAACGACGCGACCGGCCGCAAGCTGAAGTATCTGCGGCGCATTCCGGTCGACCCGATGACGCACGGCACCGAGTGGGGGCTGCGGTCGTATCAGGACAAGCCGGACGCGACCAAGTGGGGCGGCCAGAACGTGTTCGACGTCTACACGACGTTCGACGGCACGGCGCTCGACGGCACCAAATACAAGGACTGGTAGCAGAGATTTGGTGATCCGGAGATCTGATCATCTGGTCATTGATCGGGAGATTGAGCCGACCGTTCCGGCGCAGCGGCGTCACGCTGGACGTCTCCCCGATTGCTCCAATCAATCGACCAGATGACCAGATCGCCCAATGACCCAATTCGCCCGTCCCAGCGGGCTTCACCCTCATCGAGCTGACCATCGTCATCGCGATTCTGGTGATCCTGGCGGCGATCGGGATGGCGCAGTATCGCGGCAGCCTGGTTCACGCGCGCGAGGCGGTGCTCACGCGAAGATCTCTTCGGCATGCGCGACGCCATCGATCAGTACTACGCCGACAAGGGGCAGTATCCCGGAACGCTCGACGCGCTCGTGAGCGACGGCTACCTGCGCAAGATTCCCGAGGACCCGTTCACGAAGAGCACGACCAGCTGGCAGACCGTTCCCGCCGAACCCGATCCGAACAATCCCACCGCCGAAGCGGGCGTCTACGACGTCAAGAGCGGATCGGACGTCACCGTCGATGAACGGCGACAAATACGCGGACTGGGATTAGCGCCGGCGCGTTCATCGGTCCTCGATCCCTGAAGCGCTCGCCTCTGTTGCAGCGCAGTCTTCGGCGATCCGAAGCACGAATTCTCGATCCGACGGCGCAGACGTGCCCTCGGCGCTGGAAGTCTTCCACTCGAGAGTTAAGAGCATCGTCAGTGGACGGACGCGTACCTGCAGGTCTCGCTCGCCAGGAGCAGTGAAAGGCGTGTTGGCCACCTTCGATCGCGGCGTTCGCACGCTCGCAGGGCAGTACGTTCGCGGCTGCGCTCGAGTCAGTCGTGCTCGATAACGGTCCCAGCGATCCTTTCTGAGGTTCTCGACTCTGTCGCTGACGAAATAAGACAAAAGGCCGGGCGCGCTGCCCGGCCTTTGTTCGTAACGTCAACGCGTCTACGGGAGGACCAGTGTCGCGGTGCCCTGCGTCGTTCTGCCAAGAGTGTCGAGGACGATCACCTTCACGGTATACGTGTTCGCGTCCTGGGTACTGCGAACTGACTGAGGCGGATCCGGTCAAGCCGCCCAAGTCGGTCGTGCGCGCCGTTGCCAAAGTCAACGGTGACGTCCTGAATGCCGACCCCAGCCGGAGGCGTGACTTGGATCGTAATAATCGCGTTGAACGGATACGTGACGACGGCCGGCACGGTCGGCAGCGTGATGTTGACTGTCGGCAGCGGCGTCGCAATGACCACCACGCTGGTGTTCACCGGAACCGTGTCACCGGCGGTGTCGGTCAGCGTCGCTGTTACCTGATAGGTGCCCTGCGACGCGTACGCATGCTGAACGGATACCGTGCCGGATATGGCGCCAAGATCCTGGATTGGACTCGCATCTCCCCAGCTGACGATCACATCGCGGACGACGACGCCGGTGGGCGCGGTCACTGCGAAGGTAAACGTCGAGGGCGTACCCGCGCTCGCCGACGTGGGCGCGGTGATATTCAAGGAGGGAGCACCTGAAACGTTGATGGTGACGCTTCCAGACGTCTGCCCCGTCGCCGCGGGAGTCGTTCCGGTGGCCGGCGGAGTAGTCGTCGTGCCGCTGGCGCCAACGGTTGCTGTCACCGTGGCCGTAACCACCGTCCGCAGGCTCGTCACCGCGCTGCCGTTTCCATCGGTGTTGACGGTGGAGGCGCCGAGGGACCCCGCCGTCGTCGTGAAGGACACCAGAGCGTTCGGCAGCGGATTGCCATTGATGTCGTAAACCGACGCGACGATCGCGGCCGTTCCACCAGTCGACGAGAGCTGCGCCGGATTGGCATTCACGGACACGCGTCCGACCGCGGCGGAACCTACGGCGATCTTGACGACATTCGCCGCGGTCGTCGTCGTGGCTGACCCGCTGGTTGTGGTGCTGCCGCCAGCGCCACCGGAAATCGCGGTGATTGTCGCGGTGCCGTTCGAAGTTCCGGCCTGGAAGGTGACGATGGCGCGGCCGGCAGAATCAGTTTCGGCGTCCGACGGCTGAATGGCGCCGAGGCTCGTCGTAAAAGTGACCAGCGTGCCGCTGTGCGGCGCCGTGCCCGACGCTTCGATCACCTGCGCAATCAGCTGCGTCGTGCCGTTGACCGGCAGCGCCGTCGCCGACGACGTCAGCGTGATCGTCGATCCGGTCGGCGCCAGCAACGGCACGCGGGTGCAGGCTGACCGTCAGCAGCGCGGACACAGACCAGGAAGACGGCAGCCGGGAAAGGACCGCGGAAGCGTGATAGCATGAAAGCCGATAACCATCTTAGTTCCCATGAAGTTAGCGGGTCAAGCCGGCCGATCGAATCACTCCCGCGAAACGGAACGAGGCTACGCGATGGCGGCGCTGCTGGTGGCGATGAGCGTGATGGCGATCATGATGACTGCCGTGATGCCGGTCTGGCGTCATCAGGCTCAACGCGAAAAGGAAGACGAGCTGGTGTTTCGCGGCCTGCAGTACGTGCACGCGATTGGACTGTTCCAGCGCAAGTTCGCCAACGCATATCCGCCCACGATCGACGTCCTCGTCGAGCAGCGGTTCCTGCGCAAGAAGTTCAAGGATCCGATTACCAACGACGATTTCGCCGTGATTCCCGCCGGCGGGGCGCTGCCCGGCGCCACACCGGCCGCCGGAAACACCACCGGCGGCCGGCGGAACCTCGCCCGCGACGACGTCGTCGCAGACCGGAAGTCACGGCGAGCGGACAAGTCGGCTCGGCACTGCGAAATACATCGTCGATCGGGACACCAGGCGCCGCGGGCGCAGTCACCGGCATCAGCGGTGTCACGAGCAAGAGCAAGGACGCCTCCATTCGCATTTACAACGGACGCAGCCACTACAACGAGTGGGCGTTCGTTTACGTCGCCACAACGCAGGCGCCCGGCGCCGGCGGCGCCGCCGGACCAGGCGGCCGCGGGCACCGGACAGCCCGGACCAAACGGCCCCGGCGGCGTCGGCGGCCGTGGACCCGGTCCGAACGGCCCAGGCGGACGAGGCCCCGGCGCTCCGGGATCGCCAAACGCTCCCGGGGGACGCGGCTTTGGCCCAGGCACCGGTGGCGCCGGTGCAGCCGCTGTTTCCGCCGTCTGGCCGCGGTCGCTGAGGTTAGGACGCCGCGGCGTGCGCGCTGGCCGACGCCCGTGCGAACGGGTGGTCCTGTACGAGTCGGATTCCGTACTGAGATTGCGCGCGATGGCCACGGCAGCCGCGGCCGAGACCGCGAGCAACGCGACAGCCAATCGACGGCGCTACGCAGCAGAATCTCGCCGACACCGAACAGGGCGCCGTAGACCAGCACACAGCCGAGCAACGCGTTCAGGAGTTCCCGCGCAAGCGAGCCCGGCGGCGGCGGGAATGCCCGTGGCCGCGGCGACTATCGCGTCCAGCCGCGGCCGTGCGGCCTGACACGGCGGTAGAAATGTTCGAGCGTCGCCGGCGGCTCCGGCGCGGTCAGCCACGTCACCGCCAGCCAGCTGATCGTCGTCACGCTGACCGTGACGAGCATGATGTACGCGAAGTCGCGCGGCCGATCGGAATCCCACTCGAGCGCCAGTTGCAGGAACAGCGACACCGCAGCGGCGACGGCCATCGCGGACACTTCAGACCACGCGTTGATGCGCCACCAGAACCAGCGCAGCAGCAGCACGCTGCCGGTGCCGGCGCCGGTGACGATCAGCAGCTTCCAGGCTTGCTCGATCGAGGCCAGGTGCAGCGTCACGTAGATCGAAAGCAGCATCAGCGCAACGTGTCACGACCTGCGAGACGATGACGTACTCGCGCTCGGCGCCGCTGCGTCGAAGGAACCGGCGGTAAAAATCGTTGACCACGTACGAGGCGCCCCAATTGAGCTGCGTGCCGATCGTCGACATGTAGGCCGCCGCAAATGCCGCCAGCATGATGCCGCGCAGCGCCGGCGGAAAGACGTGCGGATCCATGAGCGTCCGGACGTAGCCCGATTCCTTGTCCACGAGATTCGGGTACAGCACCAGCGACGCCAGCGCGGTCAGAATCCACGGCCACGGACGAACCGCGTAGTGCGCGATGTTGAACCAGAGCGTGGCGAACAGTCCGTCGCGCTCGGTCCGTGCCGAAAAAATCCGCTGCGCCACGTAGCCGCCGCCGCCTGGCTCGGCGCCCGGATACCAGCTGGCCCACCAGCTGACCCCGAGATACACGAACAGCGTGATCGCCGGCATCCACGCGGAGTCGGTTGACGGAAAAAACGTCAGGCGCGATCCGCTGCCGGCCGCCGCGTCGAGTGCGCTGACCTGTTCCTTCAACGCGGCCAGACCGCCGGTGGCGCGGACGGCGAAATACGCGAGCGCCACCACCATGCCCATCTTCAGCACGAACTGCACCAGGTCGGTGACCAGCACGCCCCACAGTCCGGCCAGCGTCGTGTAGAACGCGGTGAAGAACAACATCGCCAGAAGCGCCCACAGCGCGCCGGTCGCGTCGAGGCCGAGCGTCACCTGCAGGATCTTCATCATCGCCAGGTTCACCCAGCCGATGACGATGCAGTTGATCGGGATGCCGAGATACAGCGCGCGAAATCCGCGCAGGAAGGCCGCCGGCTCGTCCTGAGTAGCGCAGCTCCGCGAACTCGACGTCGGTCATGACGCCGGCGCGTCGCCACAGCCGGGCGTAGACGAAGACCGTCAGCATGCCGCTCGCGGCCATGTTCCACCACAGCCAGTTGCCGGCGATGCCGTAGCGCGCGACCATGCCGGTGACGACCAGCGGCGTGTCGGCGGCAAACGTGGTCGCGACCATCGACGTGCCGGCCAGCCACCACGGAACGGTCCGGCCGGAGAGGAAGAACTCCGTGGTGCTGCCGCGCGCGCGCCGTGCGTAGTACAGACCGATCGCCAGATTCAGCGCGAAGTATCCGGCGATGACGATCCAGTCAAGGATGGTGAGCGTCATCGTCCGTCACGCACGCACGCGATCACAGGTCACCCAGGGCATCGTGGAACGCCCGTCGTACGGTGCGCATCTCGTCGAGTGTTCCGCCGCCGCATGCGCGATTGGTCAGCAGGACGAAATATCGATCGCGCGCCGGATCAATCCAGAGCGAGGTGCCGGTGAAGCCGACGTGGCCGAAGGCGGCCGGCGACATCCGCGGCGCCGCACGACGAGGTCGTCAGCATCGTGTCCCAGCCGAGCGCTCTCGAACTCGCAGCCACCGATCCTCGTGTGGTGAACGCTCTCACCAGCGCGGGAGTGAACGGAGGCGTCTGATCTGCGTCGCCACGCGCCGTCCGGAGAACGCTGCGCGCGAACTGACCGACCGCCGACGCCGATCCGAACAGGCCGGCGTGGCCGGCGACACCGCCGAGCGCGGCGGCGTAGTTGTCGTGCACTTCTCCCTGCAGCAGCCGTCCACGTCGCGCATCGTCGTCCATCGGCCGGGTCGGCGCCGTTCGTGTCCGATCGTTCGGGGACAACGTGAACGTCAAGTCCGGGCAGCCGATTCGGCGAACGAGTTCTTCGAGCGGGGCCGAGCCACGGTCCGCCGCAAGGAATCCGAGCAGGATGAATCCGAGATCGCTGTAGACCGACGCGACGCCGGGAACGTACGCCAGCGGCATGACGCAGATGTCATGTTCGAATTCGCGGCGTCCAATCGGCGGCGCGTCGAGCAGCCGCGCCGGCAGACCGGACGCGTGTTCGAGGAGATCGTCGAATCGTGACGTGCGTCGCGGTCGGCGCCGCGCCATTCACTGAAGAAGACGGAGACAGGCTCGTCGAGACCCAACGCGCTCGCTCGAACCAGTTCCATGACAACGCTGGTCGTGGCGATGACTTTCGTCAGCGACGCCAGGTCGAACGGCGTGTCGATGCCCGTCGCGGGCGTCGCGACGTCGAAGGTCAGCGTACCGAACGCCTCGCTCCACAGGAGCTCACGGCTGTCGCCGACCTCGATCGCCGCGGCCGGAAACATCCGGTCGCCGATGGCGCATTCGATCACGCGACGCGCGTCAGCGACCGGCACGGCTCACCATCAGGCCAACTGTCACACACATTGCGGTACCGGCGACCACGTACCAGGTCCACGCGAGCGGTGTGAAAAGCCGAACACCGATCATCGCGATCAGCGACACAGCGATGCCCGCGATGGCGCCATTCTCAGTCGCGATGCGCGTCAGCACGCCGAGCAGAGAACGCGCCGAGCATCGGGCCATACACGATGGACGCAATCGTCAGGCCGACCGTGAAGACGGAGCCCCAGCCTCGCGCCATTACGGCAATGGCAATCAGGACCACTCCCCAGGCAGCCGTCAGCCACCGGGACAGCTGCAACAGCCGGCGATCGTCAACATCCCGTCCGGCTAGCGGCTGATAGAAATCGAGCACGGTCGTCGAAGCCAGCGAGTTGAGCGACCCGCTCAAGTTCGACATCGCCGCGGCGAAGATCGCAGCAATGACGAGGCCGGCGACCCCGTGCGGCAGACTGCGGACGATGAAAGCGGGAAAGATTTCGTCGGTACTCGACAGCGCCGGTAGCGCGTGGTGCTGGTAGTAGGCGTGCAGCATCACACCGATGGCAAGGAATAGCGTGAACTGCGCGAAGACGACGAAGCCGGACAGGATCAAAGCCTTCTGGGCTTCCCACTGGTTCCGGCAGGTCAGCAGCCGCTGCACCAGCAACTGGTCGGTCCCGTGCGACGCCATCGTCAGGAAGCATCCACCGATGAGCCCAGCCCAGAACGTGTACGGCACCGTCGGGTCCACCGACCACGACAGGAAGGCAAGCTTTCCCGATGCGCGTGCATCGGCTGCAATCGCGGGCCCTCCACCCGGTATCAGGTGCACGAGCATGTAGACCGCCAGCAGCGACCCGGCGACATAGATGACGAGCTGCACAAGATCTGTCCAGATCACCGCG
Organism: uncultured Acidobacteriota bacterium; assembly: GCA_963711765.1. Lineage (GTDB taxonomy): Bacteria > Acidobacteriota > Vicinamibacteria > Vicinamibacterales > CAVVIG01 > CAVQFC01. The sequence goes on from CAVQFC010000004.1 coordinate 1,448,466, forward strand.
GCAATGCCGCCTTCGAACGTGTAGACGAGCGTCAGCAGACCCACGATGACGATGGACCAGAGCCAGAGATGGGGAAGTCCCGGCACGCTCGCGCTGAGAACGGCCGACAGCACGAGCGACGCGGCGAAGACTCTGACGCCTTCGGCGAGGGCGCGCATCACCAGAAACAGCGACGCTGCAAAATGTTTTGCGCGCGGGCCGAACCGTCGATTGAGAAGTTCGTACGCCGTCAGCACCTCGCCTTGAAAGTAGGCCGGAATGAAGAGCCACGCGATCACGAAGCGCGCGACGACATACCCGGCGACGACCTGGAGATACATGAAATTGCCGCCCTGCTCGGGACGCGGAAACGCCGCATACGCGATTGCCGGTGCGCCGATGAGCGTGAGCGTGCTCGTTTCGGTGGCCACGATCGACAGGCCGATCACCACCCAGGAGGTGTTGCGGTTGCCGAGAAAGTAGTCCCTGACGGTTCGGTTGGATCCCCGGAAGCGGCTGCCGAATGCGGTGATGCCCGCCAGGTAAACCGCCAGGACCACGTAGTCGACAGCCGAAAATCCCATGGACACTCAGCGGCCGGGAGTCAGGCGCAACGCGAGCACCGCGGCGGCGGCCGCGCTGCACAGGGATGCACTGAGCATGAAGGCGGCGAGCGTAACATAGAACATGCGCGTTTTGGGGATCGACGCCGGCGGCAGCAAGACCGTCTGTCTGCTCGCGGATGAGAACGGCACCACGATTGCGGAAGGCCGGGGACCCGGCGCCAACCTGCACGCCGCGGGCGAGCTCGCGGTCGAAAAAGTCCTGCACGAGGTGATGGAGTCGGCGATCGGGGATCGCACGATCGATGGCCGGCCGATCGTGCCTGACGCGATTTGTCTCGGCATCGCCGGTGTCGACCGCGAGGACGAAGCGCGAGTGGTGCGGGCGATCATGCGCCGCATCGGCTACAAATCGCGTGTGCTGGTGGTGAACGATGCGTTGATCGCGCTGGTCGCCGGCGTTGGCGACGCGCCCGGCATCGTGGTGATCGCGGGCACCGGTTCGATTGCGTATGGCCGCAACGCTGCCGGCGAGGCGGCACGCGCCGGCGGCTGGGGTCACATGATCGGCGACGAGGGCAGCGGCTACTGGATCGGCCGCGAGGCGCTGGCAGCGGTGATGCGGGCGGCCGATGGCCGCGGACCCGCGACCGGGCTGACCGCGGAGATGCTCGCGCACTTCGATGTCGCCGAGGTGCCTCGGCTTCCGCGGATGGTCTACGATCGGGAGCTGCCCCGGGCGGCGGTCGCTGCGCTCGGTCCACTGGTCCAGCGGATGGGCGAGCGGGGTGACGCGGTGGCGACTCGCATCCTCGAGCGCGCGGCTGACGAACTGGTGCTGGCCGCCCAGTCGGTGGCGGCCCGGCTGGCGATGCGCGGCGACGAATTCACGTTCTGCCTGGCCGGCGGCGCATTCCGCGTGGTGCCGTGGCTGGCGGCGGAACTGCCGGCGCGCCTGGTCGAGGTCGCGCCGCGATGTCAGGTGCGAGTGCTCGAAGAGGAACCCGCGGTCGGCGCGGTGCGGCTCGCGATCGCCGAAGCCAGAGGCGGCGCGAAAGTGCCTGTCTATAAGCGGTCGACGGCCGACAATTGACGTGAACCGGTGGAGAGATCGTGCGCGTACGCGTGTTTCGTTCCGCTGACTTGCTGGCCCGGCGGCTGGCCCTGGAAATCGGCCGTGCGCTCAAGGCGAATCCGTCGCTGGTGCTGGGACTCCCGACTGGACGCACCCCCATTCCGCTTTATCGAGAGTTGGTTCGCCTCAATCACGCCGGCCTTGCCGATTTCGGTCGCGCATCGACCTTCAACCTCGACGAGTTCGTCGGCCTTCCCGCACGCGACCCACGCGGCTACCGTGCGTTCATGGACCGCCACCTGTTCGACGGCATCAATCTGTCGTCCCGTCGCATCAATTTCCTGAATGGAGCGGCGCCGGATCTGGTGCGCGAGTGTGCGCGATACGAACGCGCGATCGCACGGGCCGGCGGCATCGACGTTCAGATTCTTGGCCTCGGCGCCAACGGCCACATCGGCTTCAACGAGCCGGGATTGTCTCTCGTCGCCCGTTCGCATCGTACCGCTCTGAAATCACAGACGCGCCGCGCCAACGCCGCGCTGTTCGGGCACCGACTGGCGGACGTTCCGCGGGAAGCGCTGTCGATGGGGATGGCGACGATTCTTGGCGGCCGGCGGATGATGCTGGTGGCGACCGGAGCAGCCAAGGCGGGTTGCGTTCAGGGGTTGATCGAGGGGCCGGTGACGCCGCGACTCCCCGGATCGTTTCTGCAGCTGCATCCGCGCGTCGAGGTCTGGCTGGATCGGGGCGCCGCCGGGCGGCTGGGTTCAGCCTACTCGCAGTAACTCCTTCAGCCGTGCTTCAACGTCCTCGCCGATCGCGTCCCGGACGAAGTCGTGCGCCTTGCGGAGCCGCGAGATCGCCTGTGGATGGGTCAGGCCGCCCTTCTGCATCACGATGGCCGCCTTCACGTTCCAGTGCGCGCGCCGCAGCAGCTTGTCGGCCTCGTCGTACTCGAGTCCGGTGACGATGATGATGATCCGGCGGGCGCGATCGCGCAGCTTCTCGGATCCCATCTGCACGTCGACCATCAGGTTGCCGTAGGTCTTGCCGATGCGGATCATCGACGCGGTGGTCAGCATGTTGAGGACCATCTTGGTCGCGGTCCCGGCCTTGAGCCGTGTCGATCCGGCGATCACTTCCGGGCCCACGGCCGGGGCAATGGTCAGATCGACGAAGGTCTGCAGCTCGGTGCGCGGATCGCAGGTGACGAAGACGATCTTCGAGCCGGCGCGCCGGGCCCGCGTCAGTCCACCGCGAACGAACTGGGTCATGCCGCTCGCCGACACGCCGATCACGACATCCTTGGTCGTGGGGCGCAGACGATTCACCGATCGCGCGCCTTCCTCGTAGTTGTCCTCGACGCCCTCGCGCGCCTTGAGAATCGCGCCTTTGCCGCCAGCCATGATCGCCTGCACGAGATCGGGGCTGGTGCCGAAGGTCGGCGGCATCTCGGCCGACTCGAGCACACCCAGGCGCCCGCTGGTGCCGGCGCCGACGAAGATGATTCGTCCACCCTTGCGAAGCGCCTGCGTGATGATCTCGACGCCGACCGCGATGCGCTCCTTTTCGCGCTGCACCGCCGCCAGCATCTTGCGATCCTCGTTGAGCATGCCTTCGACGATGTCGGCGGGTGAGAGCTTGTCGATGGCGAGGGTGGCGGGATTGATTTGCTCGGTCGGCAGCGACTGCCATTTCGAACGGACAGGCATGCGTTCAGGACCTCGGAACGAAGGCGCGAATACTATCATAGTCGGGAGTCGGGAGTCGGGAGTCGACAGTCAGGACTCGGCAGATGAGACCCAGGGAGTCAACAGCCGTGAGCGTGTCCGTCGAGGCGTACCTGGATCATCTGCGCGTCGAACGTCGACTGGCCGACTTGACTCTCGAGAGCTACGCGACGGGATCTGCGGGCGCTGCTCGCGTTCGCCGCCGGCGTCGAACGTGCGCCGGAGTCGCTCGATCGCGCGGCGCTCGAGGCGTTCGTCCGCGAACAGATGACGGCGGGCTGTCGCCTCGTTCGGTTGCGCGCATGGTGGCCTCGGTCCGCGGCTTCTATCGGTTTCTCGTGCTCGACCGTCGCCTCGCCAGCAATCCGGCGGACGATCTGCGGCCGCCACGCGCGTGGCCGTCGCTGCCGAAGTTCCTTTCGATTGACGAGGTCGATCGCGCTCATCGCGCAGCCGGACGTCGCGATCGCCGCTCGGCCTTCGCGATCGCGCGATGATCGAGCTGCTGTATGCCACCGGCCTGCGCGTCAGCGAACTGGTCGGGGTCCGTCAGGCGGATCTGCACCTCGGCGAGCACTACCTGACGTGCGTGGGCAAGGGCAGCAAGGAACGCCTGGTGCCGATTGGCGAACAGGCGAGCGAGTGGATCGAACGCTACCAGGCGAACGGTCGGCGGCCGCTGCTGAAGGGTGGAGCATCGCCGCGGCTGTTTCTGAACGCGCGCGGCGGTGCGTTGAGCCGGGTCGGCTTCTGGAAGGTGCTGAAGCGATACGGCCTCGAGGCCGGCCTGCCGCGATCGCTGAGCCCGCACGTGCTGCGTCACTCGTTCGCGACCCATCTGCTCGAACGCGGCGCGGACCTGCGCGCGATCCAACTGATGCTCGGCCACGCCGACCTCTCGACCACGCAAATTTATACCCACGTCCTCGAGGCGCGGCTGCGGACGATTTACGATCGTTTTCACCCGCGGGCCTGATTCTGTTAAACTAGCGTGTTTGTCAGCCTCATTTTTAACACTTCGAAGGAGCTCGGCATGAGCCGTAAGGGACGGCATCTCTTCACTTCTGAATCGGTCACCGAAGGGCATCCGGACAAGATCGCCGATCAGATCTCCGATTCCATCCTCGACGCCATTCTGACGCAGGATCCGGTCAGCCGCGTCGCCTGCGAAACGCTCGTCACCACCGGCCTTGCGGTCGTCGCCGGTGAAATCACCACCAGCGCTTACGTCGATTTCCAGGAGGTCGTCCGCGCGACGATCAACGAGATCGGCTACAACCGCGGCAAGTACGGCTTCGACGGCGAGACCTGCGCCGTGCTGTCCTCGATTCACAGCCAGTCGCCGGACATCGCGATGGGCGTGGACACCGGCGGCGCCGGCGATCAGGGCATGATGTTCGGCTTCGCGTGCACCGAAACCGAAGAGCTGATGCCGCTGCCGATCATGCTGGCGCACAAGCTCGTCAAGGGGCTGTCGTGCCTGCCGCCGCGACGGCACGCTCGACTACCTCCGTCCGGACGGCAAGTCGCAGGTCACGGTCGAATACGACGGCAACACGCCCGGTTCGCGTCGACGCCGTGGTCGTCTCCAGCCAGCACAGCCCGCTCGTCACCAAGGAGACGATGCGGGAAGACATCATCGAGAAGATCATCAACAAGGTGATTCCCGCGGACCTGATGGACAAGAACACCAAGATCTACGTCAACCCGACCGGCCGCTTCGTCGTCGGCGGGCCGCACGGCGACGCCGGCGTCACCGGACGCAAGATCATCGTCGACACCTACGGCGGCGCGGCGCCGCACGGCGGCGGCGCGTTCTCGGGCAAGGATCCGACGAAGGTCGATCGCTCGGCCGCGCTACATGGCGCGCTATATCGCGAAGAACGTGGTCGCGCGCCGGCATTGCCGAGCGCGCGCTCGTGCAGCTCGCCTACGCGATCGGCGTCGCCGATCCGGTGTCGGTGATGGTGCACACGGAAGGCACCGGGCGGATTCCCGAAGAGAAGATCACCGAGATCGTGCGCTCGCACTTCAAGCTGACGCCGCGCGGCATCATGGAAGAGCTCGAGCTGCGGCGGCCGATCTACAAGAAGACCGCGGCGTTCGGTCACTTCGGCCGCACCGAGCCGGAGTTCTTCTGGGAGCGGACCGACAAGGCCGCCGCGCTCAAGTCCGCAGCGGGTCTATAGCCGCTCGATTGTGAAGAGGATTCTCATGGTGACGGCGGCCTTCGTGGCCGCCGTTGCTGTTTGGATCGCCTTCACCATCCCACCACCTCGCCAGTCGCTTGCGATCTTCGACGCCGGCACCGTGCCCGGCGTCGTTCACATTCACACCAGCCGCTCGGACGGATTGAGCGGCCCCGACGAAATCGCTGCTGCCGCGGCGCGCGCCGGATTGAAATTCGTCGTGTTGACCGATCACGGCGACGCCACGCGAACGCCGGCTCCGCCGGTGTATCGCTCGGGCGTGCTGTGCCTCGACGGCGTCGAGATCAGCACGAACGGCGGCCACTACATCGCGCTCGACATGCCGGCGTCGCCGTATCCGCTCGCCGGCGAGGCACGTGACGTCGTCGACGACGTGCGACGACTCGGCGGGTTCGGCATCGTGGCGCATCCCGACTCGCCGAAGCCGCAATTGCAGTGGCGCGACTGGACCACACGGTTCGACGGGGTGGAACTGCTCAACCCCGACACGAGCTGGCGGGTGCTCGCGTCGCAGTCCGGTCGGTCCAGACTCCTGTTGCTGAAGGGACTGCTCGGGTATCCCTTTCGACCCGTCGAGATCATGGCTGGGATGATCCAGCCCACCGGCATCCTGCTTGAGTGGGAGGCTCTGGCGGAGCGGAGGCGCGTGGTGGTGATGGCCGGAGCCGACGCGCATGCGAAACTGGCGCTCCGCAGCGGAGCGGAACTGGCGCAGGGGCGGTACGTCCTGCCGCTGCCATCTTACGAGTCGTCCTTCCGGTTGCTCTCGATCCACGTTCGACCGGAGGCGCCCCTGTCCGGCGATGCCGGGACCGACGGCCGGCTGATCATGCGGGCGATTCGCGCCGGGCACCTCCACACCGTGATCGACGGCCTCGCGTCGCCGGCCGGGTTCGAGTTCAGCGCGACGAACGAACACGGAACCGTGCACGAGGGCGACGAGATTGGCGCCGCCGGCTCGCTCGCGCTGCACGTTCGCACCAACGCTCCGGCGGACTTCACGACGGTCATTCACGAGGGCACTCGAACCCTGGCCGCTCAGCGAGGCGCCGAGGACTGGACGGTGCACGCGACTGGCGAGCCGGCGGTGTTCTGGGTCGAGATTCTCTCGAGCGGACCCGCACCAGTGACCTGGCTTCGCAGCAATCCGATCTACGTGAGAGGCGATGGACCGCCCGAGGCGGTGCCGATGCACGCAGCCGGTGAACTGATCAGTCACCCGATTTTTGACGGCGCATCGACGCAGGGATGGGCGGTTGAGCACGACGCGGGCTCGCAGGCGTCGGTAGAGGTCGTCGGCACGGAGCTGCAGTGGGCCTATCGCCTCGCCGACACTCCTGGCACGCGGCAGACCGCGGTGCTGGTCGCGGAGACGCCGGCAGGCATCGCACCATACAACCGCCTGTCGTTCACCGTTCGCTCCGATCATCCGATGCGGGTATCGGTGCAACTGCGCGGCGGGGACGACTCCGATCACGACGATCGCTGGCAGCGATCGGTGTTCGTCGATCGCTCAACTCAAGTACGGTCGGTCAGCTTCGACGATGTGACGCCAGTCGGTCCGACCAGCACAATGGCGCCGCGGCTCGATCACATCCGCCACATTCTGTTCGTGGTCGACCGGACCAACGCCAAGGCCGCTGATGCCGGCCACCTGTGGATCACGCGGGCGGAGCTGCAGCGTTGAGCTTTACGTTCTGACAGTCAGCAGCATGTAGACGGCCGCCGAACCGAACAGGATATTCGGCGCCCACGCCGACAGTATCGGCGACAGCCATCCGCCCGCGCCCAGCGCCGTGAAAACGCTCAACGTCGTCCAGTAGACGATCGCGAGAATCAGTCCGACACCGATGCCGAACAGTGCGCCGCTGCGGCGAAGCGATGCGGCGAACGGCACCGCGAGCAGCGTCATGATCAACGTGACGAACGGAAACGCGATCTTCTTGTGCAGATCCACCACGTAGGGCACGACGTGGTAGCCGCTGCTCTGGAGCTGCACGATGTACTGCTTGAGCTCGGCGTAGGTCATCCGATCGGCTTCGGGAATTTCCGTCTTGAAGTAGCTTGGCGGCTCGAGCGTCAGCGCTTGATCGGTGAACGGCGTGTAGGTGACGACGTCGCTGGTGACCTTGCGGCGTGTGACGGTCGAAAATTCACGGGTCCAGCCCTGGTTGGCGCGCCAGCTGACGGTAGCGTGGCCATTCGCCGCGAGGTTCCGCACCAGGTTGACGCGCTGCGCCCGCGTCACGCTGCGAAGCTTCCACGAATCCTGGTCCAGCTGGAACAACGACAGACCGGTAAAGGTATCCGACCGCGGATCGAAGAACTGGTAGCGATAGATGTCTCCGCTCTTGCCGAGAATCCACTGGCGGTTGAGCACACCGAACTGCGGCACCGGCCAGCCCCGGATGATCGCGTTCAGGCGCGCCGCCTCGCGGTTCGACTCGGCCAGGACGTGCTCCTGCATTTCGAACAGCACGCCGCTGCAGGCCATGCCGAAGAGCAGGAGCGGCAGGGCAGAGCGATAGAGGCTGATGCCGCACGCCCGCATCACGATGAGCTCGCTGTTTTTCGTGAGCAGGCCAACGGTCACCAGCGTGGCCAGCAACGTGGCCAGCGGGATGATGAAATAGATGTACTGCGGCGTCTCGAAATAGAAATAGCGGAGCATGATGCTCGCGGTCGCCACCCCGCCGAACAGCTTGTCGGCGAGGTCGATGAAGGTCGAAATGTAGAAGATCCCGACCAGCGCGACGAATGCGAGCCCGAACACCGACAGGTACTGGCGCGACACGTAACGGTCCAGCAGGCTCGGGCCGGGCCAGTCGATATTCGGCACTCTCAGGACGATCACAACGCCGCGTGACGCCGGCGGGGCAACGGCGACGCCGGCGCCGCCGTTGGCTGTGGCGGAAGATGTCCGGCGGAACGGCCAGAGTGCCGACAAATCGATGCGGATCGGCTGATCGGACGAGCCGGCGCGCCAGAGGACCAGGCCAATGCCTGCCACACCGAGCACGATGTTCACGACCCACGGAGCGAGCCCGGCGGGCAACGCCCCGGCTCTTGCGGCCGCGCGCGACGTGTAGAGGAGCACGTAATAGGCGAACACCACGCCGGTCCCGAGCGCGAAGCTCGCGAGCTTGCCGTCTTTTCGGCTGGTCGCGCCGAGGGCCACGCCAATCAGCGCGAGGACGAAGCAGGCGGCCGGCAGCGAGAACTTCTGCTGGATGGTGTAGATCTGCATCGAGTCCGGGAGATTCTTGGCCCGGTTCTCGGCGGCGGTTTCGCGAAGTTCAGCGACCGTCTTCTCGTTGTCTCCCTTGATGATTTGGGTGCGCGGGAACACCGTTTCCCAATTCATGTTCAGCGCCAGGCTCTGTGAAGAGCCGACGTCGTAGGCCTCGGGCTTGTTGGGGTACGTCACATGTCGCGTGACCCGCTCGAGCACGAGCTGCACGGTCTTGGTGGCGCGATCGATGACGAGACGTCCGGCTTTGGCCACGTAGACCGTGGTCTGATCGGTCTGGGTGTCGTCGGCCAGGAAGACGTCGTGCCAGCCGGTTTCGGGCAGGATGTCGCGAACGTAGATGACCCGGTTGGGGAAGTTCTGGAAAAACACGCGCGGCTTGATGTCGCTTTCGGCGCCGGAGGCGATGACGTCGAAGGTGATTTGCCGGAAGGTCTGGTTGGCGTCGGGCAGCGCGTAGATCATTTCGTAGCCGGTCGCCAGGCAGGCGACAACAGCCATCAGTGCGATTGGACGCGCGACCCGGAACACGCTGACGCCGCACGCCTGCAGCGCCACGAATTCGCGGTCCGCCGACAGGCGGCCCAGGCCGAACAGGATGCCGTAGAGCAGCGCCATCGGGATGGTCAGCGCCAGCGCCTGCGGTGTGAGCGTATACAGCAGGCGAGCGACCACGCTCCAGCGCACGCCGGCCGCGATCAGCGCCGCCGCATTCTGCATGATCGGCGGCATCATGAGCACGAACGTCAGTCCGACCAGGGCCATCAGGCATGGCGGGATCAACTCGCGAATGACGTAGCGGTCGAGGGTCTTCACCTCGCACTAGACTACAACGTATGACCCGAGTCGCCCTGTTGTGGCACATGCACCAGCCGTTTTACGAGGACCTCGCCACCCACGAGCACATCCTGCCGTGGGTCCGGCTGCACGCGCTCAAGGACTACTACGGCATGGTCGCCATGCTGCGCGAGTTTCCAGACGTCCGGATGACGTTCAACCTGGTGCCGTCGATGCTGGTGCAGCTCGAGGCGTTCGCCGAGGATCGCGCTCGCGACCGGACACTCGAACTGAGTCTGAAGCCGGCCGACCAGCTCGACTGCCGCTGATGTCGATTTCGTGCTCGAGAACTTCTTTCACGCGCAGCGGCAGCGGATGATCGACGCCTATACCCGCGTATGCGGAGCTGCGGGAGCGCCGCGGCGACCGCTTCGCCACGCAGGACGAGCGGGCGGCCGCTGCGGGCCGATTCAGCCGCGACGATTTGCGCGACCTGCAGGTGTGGCACAAGCTCGCATGGATCGATCCGCTCTATCTCGACGGGGATCCGCGTGTCGCGGCGCTGGTTGCGAGAGGACGCGGGTTTTCCGAAAGCGACAAGATCGAGCTGAGGGAAGTCGAGCTGGAGCTGCTCAACAAGGTCATTCCGGAGTACCGCGACGCAGCGGCCCGCGGCCAGATCGAGATTTCGGCGTCGCCGTTCTATCACCCGATCCTGCCGCTGTTGTGCGACACCGAGATCTACAAACGGACGCACCCCGACACGCAAGCTGCCGCGGCGGCGATTCCAGCGGCCGGAAGACGCTGTCGAGCAGCTGTCCCGGGCCGTCGCCTGCCACGAGCGCCTGTTTGGTCAGCGTCCCGTCGGCCTGTGGCCCTCGGAGGGATCGGTGTCCGACGCGATGGTCCCGTTGGCGGCCGGCGCCGGGTTCCGATGGATGGCGACCGACGAGATGATCCTGGGCCGCACCCTCGGCGTCGATTTCACCAGAGACGGCCGCGGCCATGTCGAGCAGCCCGAGCGGCTCTACACCCCGTACCGGATCCGCGTTGCCGGGGCCGAGGTGTCGTGCGTGTTTCGCGATCACGTGCTGTCCGATCTGATCGGCTTCACCTACTCCGGGTGGGATGCCAGAGAACGCGGCAGAAGACTTCGTCGCCAGGATGGTGGAGGCGGGAGCCCGGTATCGGGCTCGAACCGGCGGGGGAGAGGCCGTGATCCCGATCATCCTGGACGGCGAGAATGCCTGGGAGCACTTCGCTGGTGGCGGCCGGCCTTTCCTTCGCGCGCTCTACCGTCGCCTGTCCCGCCACCCGGAGCTTCAGACCGTGACCATGGCGGAGGCGTGCCGGAGGGACGGGCCCGAGCTGCCGGGCATCTTTCCCGGGGTCGTGGATCGACGCCAACTTCTACATCTGGATCGGTCACGCCGACGACCAGACCGCGTGGAGCCAGCTCGGCGATGCGCGGGCTGCGCTCGATGCCGCGGGCGCCGACGCCGAATCGGCGGCCGAGGCGCGCGAGGAGATTCTCATTGCCGAAGGCAGCGACTGGTTCTGGTGGTACGGCGACGATCATTCCTCCGCTCACGACGAGGCGTTCGACGACCTGTTCCGGCGGCATCTCAGGAATGCCTACCAGCGCCTCCAGCTGCCGGCGCCCGGAGAGCTCTACGTCAGCAACATCACGACCGGCGGATTGGTTGCGGCTGAGGCCCAGCCGACCGGGTTGCTGTCGCCGGTGATTGATGGCGAAGAGACCAGCTATTTCGAGTGGCTCGGCGCCGGGTTGTTCGAGGTTCACGAGCTGGCGGGCGCCATGCACCGGACCGACGCGCCGGCAGCGGCGGTATCGGCGGTCCGGTTCGGCTTCGGGCGCAGCCACCTGTTCGTCAGGATTGACTGGACTCAGCCGTTGCTCGAGCTGCTCAATCGCAGCTGCGAGGTGCGCCTGAACTTCATGGCGCCCGAGGGTCTTCAGTTCGTCGTCGCGATGGTCGATGGGCGGCCGGAGGGACGGTATCAGGACCAGGCAAAGACGCCTGCCGGTTGGAGCGACCGAGGGCCCGGCGGGGCTTCCGTGGCAGCCGGCGCGGTACTGGAGCTATCCCTGCCGCTCGCGGATCTGGCGCTGGCTCCCCGGCAGGCCGCGGCATTCGTCGTCGAGGTCTATCAGGCCGGCGTTCAACTCGAACGGCATCCGGCGAACCGACCAATCGCGGCGACGGTGCCGGACGCCGCCTTTGAAGCCCAACAGTGGCGCGCCTAGACGGTCAAGACGCCGACCGTTTGGGCAACCGACCGCGAACGTCTCCGCAATCCATCAACAGCCAGGTTTAAAAGGCTATTTCCAGTGAGTCCGATAATGTATGTTATGTTAACTAAGGGATGAAATGTCACCCGAGAACGCGTGCGCCGCTCGGTCCGCCTCGGCTGGTGCCGCCCCCCTGGGCCTTACGCCAGACACACTGCTCTGAACTGCCGCCTTGTCCGTACGCCTGGCGACTCCGTCGGTCTAACAATGGGCGCCGACCGGCCCGAACTGCCGATCGGCTTACTTGGACTTCTTGAGGTCGCGAATGATCGCTTCGAGGGCGTCGATGACTTCGTCGCGGGACGCGCGACTCTTCGCGAAACTGATCTTCAGGTTGAACGCCTTCGTCGGCGGCCGATAGGCAAACGTGTAGTGTTTCGGACGGCCGGCCTTGGGCTTGGCGGCCGCATCCCGCAGCGCCTGCCTGGTGGTCGGACCGCCCGGCCGGCCATCTTTTCGATCAGGGCGGTCATTTTCTCCGGCGTCTCCTGCCTAACCACCTGTAACAGCAGTGACTTAGATGAAATGTCGGCCAGCCGACAGAGGTTTCGGACCTCTTCGGGCATCGCCGCGAGGGCCAGGGACTCGGTGACCGAGCTGCGCGACTTGCCAAGCCGGCGCGCGAGGTCCTCGTGGGTGTAGCCGCAGCGATGCCGCCAGACCGTGGAGGGCCTCCGACTCTTCGAACGGCGTCAGATCCTTGCGCTGGAGGTTCTCGATCAGCGCGAGCTCGAGCATCTCGGTGTCGTCGACATCGCGAATCACGACCGGCAGTTCCCGCAGGCCGACCTGGACCGAAGCCTGGTAGCGGCGCTCGCCGGCGATGATCTGATAACGCCCGCCCGTTGGCGCACCACCAGCGGCTCGACGATGCCCTTCTCGGAAATCGAGGCGATCAGCTCCGACAGATCGCCCATGACCTGCCTCGGCTGGTTGGGGTTGGGATCGACCTGGTCGATCGGGATCATCCGGCCGATCGGTGCGCCGGCTGACGCCGCCAGCGCGTCGACGTAGTGCTCGTCGTGGCGCATGGTCATGCGCGTCGGGCAAGCCTCGTCTAGGCACGATCAATGACCTCCTCGCACAGGCTGTAGTACTCGGTGGCGCCGGTCGAGTCCGGCGCGAAGGTGAAAATGGATTCCTTGTAGGCCGGGCTCTCTTCGAGCCGAACGCTCTTGGTAATGACGGTCTTGAAGACCTTGCCGCCGAACACCTTCTGGATCTGGGCGCGGATGTCGCGGGCCAGCGCGGTGCGCTTGTCGTGCATCGTGATCACGACGCCGAGAATGCGCAGGGCCGGGTTGGGGCGGGCCCGCACTTTTTCGATCGTCTCCAGGAGGTCGTCGGTCCCTTCGAGCGCGAAATACGATGACTGGATCGGGATCAGCAGGTGGGTCGCCGCCACCAGGGCGTTGACGGTCAGCAGGCCGAGTGTCGGCGGGCAGTCGATGACGACCTGCGAATACGTCGCGAGCAGCGGCTCGAGCTTGTCCTTGAGGCGGAAGTGCGCGTCCATCTCCCCGACCAGCTTGGCTTCGAGTTTGGCCAGCGCGATCCGCGACGGCGCGATCGACAGGTTGACGAGCGCTGACGGCAGGATCACCTGTTCGAGCGGAATCGCGGGGTCGGCGATGGCGTCGTAGACGCTGGTGGTGACCTGGGACATGTCCAGGAACGACATCGTGCTGTTGGCCTGCGGGTCGAGGTCGATCAGCAGCGTCCGGCTGCCCCGCAACGCCAGCGCCGCGGCGAGGTTGATGGCCGTCGTGGTCTTTCCGACGCCCCCTTTTTGATTGGCGATGGCAACGATCATGGGTGGCCGCGTGTCACGTGAGGACCGGCGGTCATTCTAGCAGACAACTTGCGGCTGAGCGCCGCCCCGCTACATCTTGTATTTGCCGAGGTCGTCCGGGTCGAGGCTCTCCAGCCACTGATGCAGACGTTCGGCGTCGTTCTTCTCGGGCGTGAAGTCCACCGTCTTGGCGTGATCGATGACCGTGTCCTCGACGAAAATCGGGGCGCGCGGTCCGGAGCGCCAGCGCCATCGCGTCGCTCGGCCGGCGTCGATCGCAACCGTGACGCCGTTCAGCGCGAGGTAGATCAGGGCGTAGAAGGTGTTCTCCTGCAGGTCGCAGACGACGATCTTCTGGACCGAGGCCTTCAGATCGGTGATGACGTTGCGAAGCAGATCGTGGGTCATCGGTCGCGGCGTCGGGACGTTCTCGATCTGCAGCGCGATGGCGTTCGCTTCGAAAATGCCGACCCAGATCGGCAGCACGCGCTGGCCGTCCTTGTCGCGGAGGATGACGATCGGCATGTTGGTGATCGGGTCGACCATCAGTCCCTTGATGGTCATTTCAATCTGCATGGCACCTTCTCTACTGGGCGCTGGTGGCGCCGCTGTCCATCTGACCCCACACGCTGTGCGGCCCTGCGCGCTCGATTCGTACCGGTACTGTTCGCCCAATCCAGGCGGCCGGACCAGGCAGATTGACCACCACGTTGCTGCTCGTACGGCCGGATAGCTCACCGTCGCGGCGACGGCTGGCCGCGTCCACCAGCACGTCGACGGTCGTGCCCGACCAATGCGCTCGTTCAGACCGGTCTGAATTTCCCGCTGCAACGCCTGGAGCGCCACGATCCGCCGCGTCTTCTCATCCTCGGGCACGTCGTCGGCCAGGCGCTTCTCCGCCAGCGTGTTCGGCCGCGGCGAATACTTGAACGAGAACATGCTGTGGTAGCCGCACCGCTGGCGGTCAGGGTCATCGTGTCGTCGAAGTCGGCTTCAGTCTCGCCCGGGAACCCGACGATCATATCGGTCGACAGCGCCACGTCCGGCAGCGACTGCGCGAATCCGCCCGATCAGTTCCAGGTAGCTGTCCCGCGTGTAGCGCCGGCGCATCGCTTCGAGCACGCGGGTCGAGCCCGACTGGACCGGCAGATGCAGATGGCGGCAGATCTTCGGCAGCCGAGCCATCGTCGCGAGAAACCGCGGCGTGACGTGACGCGGATGCGGGCTGGCGAACCGGATGCGCTCGATGCCGTCGATCTCGTGGATCGCCTCGAGCAGGCCGCTGAAGTCGCAGGCGGGATCGTCCGGCGCGGCATAGTGATTGACGATCTGCCCGAGCAGCTGAACTTCGCGGCGGCCGGTATCCGCGGCTTCCCGCACCTCGGCCAGGATGTCGCGCTTGGGCCGCATCCGCTCGTGGCCGCGCGTGTACGGCACGACGCAGAAGCTGCAGAACTCGTTGCAGCCTTCGATGATGGTGACGTAGGCCTTGACCGGATCGGTCGCGCCGCGTGACGCCCAGCGGAAACGTCACGTCGTCGAACGGATCGAGGTTGACCGCAGGGCGGCGCGTCGCGGCGGCCTGCTCGACCAGCATCGGCAGCGTGCGAATCGCCTGCGTGCCGACGATGACATCGGCGACGCCGGGCGCGCGCTGCAGAATCGCCGTCGCCTTCCTGCTGCGCGACGCATCCGGCGACCGCGACGATCGGGATCGTGCCCGCTGTTCGGCGCCGAGCAGCCGCAGTTCGCCGAGGCGCGTGTAGAGCTTCTCCTCGGCGCGCTCGCGCACGCTGCAGGTGTTGATGACGACGACGTCGGCATCAGCCGCCTCGCCGGTGGCTTCGTAGCCGGCCTGCTCGAGCAGGCCGGCCATGCGCTCGGAGTCGTGGACGTTCATCTGGCAGCCGAACGTCTCGATCAGGTATTTACGCGCCACTGAGCTTCGCCTTTGACTGTGTCGGCGTTGGACGGCCTGGCGGTCTTCGATCCCTGGGTCGGCTTCCGCGTCGGACTTTCGCTTTCGCCTTTCGCTTTCGCTCTGCCCTCGATCATCTCACGCGCGCGATTGCCGAAGGCCGTCGGTGACCGCTTCCCCACCGAGCATCCGCGCGAGTTCGTCGACACGGCCGTCGCCGGTCAGGCGACGGACGGTGGTTCGGGTCCGTCCGCCCTCGACCCGCTTTTCGATCGCGAACTGCGTGTCGGCGTAGGCGGCAATCTGCGGCAGGTGCGTGATGCACAGCACCTGAAACGCCGACCCGAGCGTCCGGAGCTTCCGGCCGACCACGTCGGCGACCCGGCCGCCGATGCCGGCATCGACCTCGTCGAAGATCAGGCCCGGCGCCGAGTCGCTCGGCGGGCGATCGGCGGCGTCGCTGAAGCCGTGACGCGAGGTGGCGGTCAGCGTCTTGAGCGCGAGCATGATCCGCGAGAGCTCGCCGCCGGAGACGATGCGCGCCAGCGGCCGAAGATCCTCGCCAGGATTCGGGGAGACGAAGAATTCGGCCGCGTCGATGCCGCGCGCCGGTCCAGGACGCTTCGGGGAGCGGCGCATCGCCGAAGCGCACCTCGAAACGCGTCTGCTCCATCGCCAGTTCCGCCAGCAGTGCGACGAGCTGGCGTCCGAAGATCGTCGCGACGTCGCCGGCGCTCGGCCGACAGCTTGTCGGCGGCCGCGAGAAACGCCGCCCGCGCCGCCGTCAGCTCGCGCTCGAGCTCGACGGCCTGATCGTCGCCGCGGGCGAGATCGGAGAGCTCGCGACGCAAGCGCGTCGCGCTTGGCGACGACGTCGGCGAGCGTCGGACCGTGCTTTCGCTTCAGCCGTTCGAGCAGCGCGAGCCGTTCTTCGACCTGCTGCAGGCGCGCCGGCGAGGCGTCGATGCCGTCGCCGTATCGGCGCAGAAAATGCGCGAGGTCCTCGAGCTGCGACTTGATGACCGTCACGTGCCGTCGAGATACGGCTGGAACTGCGGGTCGATCGCGGCCAGTTCGCCGACTCGGCGCCAGACTCCGCCCAGCGCGGCCAGGACCGCATCGTCGCTGTCGTAGAGCGACGCGTAGCTCTCCGCGCACAGCCGTTCGACGCGCTCGGCGCTCGCCAGCACCTGGCGTTGAGCGCCGAGTTCGACGTCTTCGCCCGGCTCCTCGCCTGATATCGGTTTCAGGTCAGCGCGGTCGAGCTCGGCCAGCTGAAAGGTGATCAGATCCTGACGGGTGTCGCGATCGCTGGCAGCTGCTCGGACGCGCGCCAGCTCGTCCTGGATCTGGCGCATGGTGTCGTAGGCGGCTGCGGTGGGCGCGAGCAGACGACTCGAGTGCGCCGAAGGCGTCGAGCGCGCCAAGGTGCGTGGTCGGATCGAGCAGCGTCTGGTGCTCGTGCTGACCGTGCAGTTCGATGAGGCGCGTCGAGAGATCCTTCAGCGCACCGGCCGTCGCGAGCGCGCCGTTGACGAACGCGCGGCTGCGTCCCTGCGCCGTGATCTCGCGGCGGACCAGCAGTTCTTCGCCGCCGCTCTCGAAGATGGCCTCGATCGTCGCCGCGTCTTCGCCGGTACGGACCAGGTCGCCCGACGCGCGCCCACCGAGCAGAAGTCCGACGGCTTCGACCAGGATCGACTTGCCCGCCCCGGTTTCGCCCGTGAGCACGTTCAAGCCAGGATCGAACTCGACCTCGACCGAGTCGATGACCGCGAGATGTTTGATGCGAAGGAACCGCAGCATGCGAAAATCGCAAAGCCGCGAGAAAGCGAGAGAACTCCAATCCTAACATAGGTTTGACAGCCATTTCACGTCATGATACAGTTCTGCGACATCGCGCTGTCCCAGCGGCGCACAGCTATGTCTCGGAGGGCCGTTTGCGCACGCTTGGAAGCCCGCTGGTCGCCCTGCTCGTGCAGGCGCCGGCTGGAGTTGCGTCCGAGAGTTCGCAGCACCGGCATTTTCGGTCTCCTCACTCGGTTCCTGGCTCACGATCGCGGTCATCGGACTGCTCGGCTCTGTTCTCGATCTGGTCCTGGGGCATCTTCCTCTACAAGTGGTGGACGTTTCGTCGCGCGGCGCGACAAAGCGCGCAGTTCCTCGACGTCTTCCGCCGCAGCAACAAGTTCTCGGAAGTCCAGGCGGTGTGCCGGTCGCTCGCCGAGAGTCCGCTCGTCGGTCTCTTTCAGACCGGCTACGCCGAGCTGACCGCGCAGCTGCGGCAGGCGGCGCCGCCCGAGCCAGCAGGCAATCCCAATCCGCGCGCGCCGGCCGGACGTCCTACCCTGAAGAGTCTGCCGGCAGTCGATCGCGCGTTGCTGCGCGCCTCGGCGGTCGAAGTGAACAAACTCGAGAGCTGGGTTTCGTTTCTGGCGACGACGGCGAGCATGACACCGTTCGTCGGACTGTTCGGCACCGTGTGGGGCATCATGATCGCGTTCCAGAAAATCGGCCAGACCGGTTCGACCAGCCTGCAGGCCGTCGGGCCGGGCATCGCCGAGGCGCTGGTCACCACCGCCGCCGGCCTCGCCGCCGCGATTCCGGCGGTGATGTTCTACAACTACCTGTCGCAGCGCGCGAAGCTGTTCGCGTCAGAAATGGACGATTTCGCGATGGAGTTCCTCAACATCGCGGAGAGGAATTTCACGTAGATGCCGAAGCTCGGACCGCGCCGGCGCTTCATCGTCCGGCCGCGCCGGACGCGGACGCCGCGTCTCGATCGTCGCTCGCGGAGATCAACGTCGTGCCGCTGGTCGACGTGATGCTGGTGCTGCTCATCATCTTCATGGTCACGGCGCCGATGATTCAGCGCGGCATCGACGTGAAGCTGCCGGTCGCCACGCGCGCCGCGCCGGTGGTCGGCGAACGCGTCGAAGTCACCGTGCCCGCCGCTTATCGCGAATCGCACTTCGTGTTCGTCGGCACCGATCGCGTCCGGGCCGAGGATTTGCAGGAGCGCATCCGCCAGAAGATGGAGAACGGCCACGCCAAGGAGGTGTATCTGCGCGGCGACGCGACGGTGCAGTATCAGGAGCTGATGGACGTGTTCGATGCGCCTGAAGGCCGCCGGCGTCCAGAACGTCGGCCTGGTCACCAGGATGCCGGGCGAGCGCTGATGGACGTCACCGACATTCTGCGCGATCGGATGCAGACGCCGGCCGGACTGCAGCGGATGATCTCCGTGTCGATCGCGGTGCACGCGCTGCTGGCCGCCGCGCGTCATCTTCGCGCCGGGCGGCCTGCTGACCCACCGCGCCGACGCAACAGCGCCCGGTGATGACGATTTCGCTCAGCGGCGGCGGCGATGGCCCCCGCAACGGCGGCATGACGACGATGGGCGGACGTCCGGTGCAGGCGGTGCCGCCGACGATGCCGCCAAGCGCGCCGCGATTACTCCGCCGGCGGCGAAGACGCCGGAGATGACCGAGCCGCTGCCGAACGCCAAAGCAGACGAAGGCGAGCAAGACGCCGCCGCCGGTCGTCAAGGAAGCGCCCGATCAGGCCCGCGGACGGACGCCGACGAAGGGCGCGCAGCCGTCGCGCCGGGTTCGACCGTGTCGGACACCGGCGTCCGCGGCCAGGGCTTCGGGCTGTCGACCGGCGGTGGGCCAGGCACCGGTTCCACGCTCGACGTGCAGGACTTCTGCTGCCCGGACTACATCGCGCTGATGGTCGAGCGGATCCGCTCGGCCTGGCAGCGGAATCAAGGAACGCCCGGAGCAGACGATCGTCAAGTTCACGATTCAACGCGACGGCAGCCTCACCAACACGGCGGTCGAGCGCGGCAGCGGCACGTTCACGCTGGACGCGGCAGCGCAGCGCGCGGTGCTGCAGACCCGCACCTTGCCGCCGTTGCCGGCCGAGTTCCCGAATCCGACATTGACCGTTCATCTGAGTTTTCAATACCAATGAGACAGACACTTTGCACCGGCGTGGTGGCGCTGGGACTGCTTGCCGCCTGGCCGCACGCCCAGCAGACACCGGCGTCGCAAACGCCAGCCTCGCAAACGCCGCAACAGCCCAGCGACATCGGCGCCACCATCAGCGGCGACGCCGGCAGCGCTCCGCGCCTGGCCGTGCCGCCGATTCATCGCGCTCAGCAGAGACGCCGAGACCGTCGCGGTCGCGAAGACCGATCGCCGAGGTGCTCTGGGACGACCTGAACTACGAGCGTGAGTTCACGTTCATTCCGCGCGACGTCTACGCCTCGGTCCCCGCGGCGACGTCGTTCGCCGACGTGCCGTTCGACCGCTGGCGCGAGTTGAACGCCGACGGCGTCATCGTCGGCACCGTGGAAAAGGTCAGCTCCGGCTTCAAGGTCGAGATGAAGATGTTCAACGTGCGGACGCATCAGGCGGTGTATCCGCGTCAGTACAACGGATCGAACGCGCGCCTGTTCGCGCACACGATGTCGGACGAAATCCACAAGTCGCAGCGGGCGTTGAACGGCGTGGCGATGTCGAAGCTGGTCTTCGATTCCGATCGCGACAACGAGCGGATGACCGGCACCGTGCAGAATCGCAACAACAAGGAAATCTACATCGCCGACTACGACGGCGAGAACCAGCGGCGCGTCACGGTCGGCAAGACGCTCAACATCTCGCCGCGCTGGTCGCCGAATGGCCGGTCGATCGCCTACACCTCGTATCGGCGTGGCGGCGGACAGATTTTCATTTCGAACATTTTCCAGGGCACGATCGAGGAAGTGACCAAAGGCGAACGGATCGGCGAGAACTGGCTGCCGGCGTGGTCGCCCGACGGCACCCGCATCGCCTTTACGTCGACGCGCGACGGCAACCCGGAAATCTACGTCGCCAACCGCGACGGGTCGAACGTCCGGCGCCTCACCAACAACCCGGCGATCGACATCACGCCGACCTGGTCGCCCTCCGGCACGCAGATCGCGTTCACCTCGGACCGCTCGGGCTCGCAGCAGATCTACGTCATCGCCGCGGACGGCGGCGGTACGGCGCAGCGGATCACGACGGAGTCGTACTGCGATCGCGCCACCTGGTCGCCGGCGCCCTACAACGAGCTCGCCTACGCATCGCGCAACGGCCCAGGCTTCGACATCCACATCCTCGACATGGCCACACGCCATATGACGCCGCTGACGTTCGGGGAAGGCACCAACGAGAGTCCGGCGTTCTCGCCGAACGGCCGGCACATCGCGTTCATGTCGACGCGATCCGGGAAGTCGCAGATTTTCACGATCTCCCGCGACGGCAAGGACGTCCGGCAGATCACAAGAACCGGCAACAATGAAATGCCGGATTGGTCCAAACTACCGGAGACCCGCCCATGAATCGCGCTCGACGAATCGTCCTGCAGTGTGCCGTCGTCACCGCCGTGATCGTCGCGGTCGCCTGCCACAAGAACGCGCCGCCAGTGGCTCGTCCGACACCACCGCCGCCGCCACCGCCGGTGCAGGACACCGTGCCGCCCCGGCCGCCGGCGCCACCAGCCCCGGCGCAGGAGCCGGTCGCCGTCCCGCCCGAGCCGATGCCGCGACGACGCCATCGCGTCGGCGTCGATCGACGATCTCAATCGCAATTCGCCGCTGAAACCGGTCTTTTTCGAGCTGGACGAGCAGCGACATCAGCGCCGCCGGACAGAAAATCCTCGACGAGGATGCCGCGCTGCTGAAGAGGTACACCACGCTGGGCAGTGACCATCGAAGGACATTGCGACGAGCGCGGGACCGCCGAGTACAATCTCGCTTTGGGTGAGCGCCGGGCGGTGAACGCCCGCGCCTATCTGGTGTCGCTCGGCATCTCTGCCGATCGTCTGCACATCGTGAGCTACGGCAAAGAGTTTCCGTTCGATCCCGGTCACGACGAAGCCGCGTGGGGCAAGAACCGTCGCGCGCATTTCGTCATCACCGCCAAGTGAGCTGAATCATGAGACAGAGACTTTGCAGCTTGCTGCTCGCCGTGACCCTCGCGGCGCGTCTGCGCCGCGCCCGCGTCCGCCGCCAACAAGGAACATCAGCAGCTGATGGCCGACCTCCGGATGCTGCAGGAACAGTCGCAGGTTCTGCAGAATCTGCTCGGAACGCTCACCGAATGCGTTGAAAGCGGTGAACGCGCGGCTCGACCAGCAGGCCGAAGCCAACCGGAAGGCGTTCGCCGATCAGAAGCTTGTCGTCGACAACCTGACGGGTGATGTGCGCATCATCCGGGAGAAGATGGACGACAACAACGTCCGCATCGGCATCGCTGACCCAGGAAGTGGACTCGCTCCGTCAGTCGCTACAGCAGATGGCTGCCCGCCCCGTGCCGGTCGCATCTGATCCGGCTGCTGCCGCCGCATCAGGCGTGGCGCTCCCCCGGCCGCGACCCCTGATAACGCCGCTACGCCACCGCCGCCGTCGCTCAACGCCTCGCCGACGCAGCTATGGGATGCGGCCTACGCCGACTACACTGCCGGTCAATACGATCTCGCGGTCGAGGGCTTCACGACCTACATCAAGACGTTTCCCGAAGTCCGACCGCGCCGACGATGCGCAGGTGCTGATCTGCGGCTCGTATCTGAACGACAACAAGAACGACAAGGCCGCGCAGGCCTGCGACCTCGCGATTCGCAACTATCCGGGCGACGAACTCGATCCCCGAGGCGTACTACCGCAAGGGGCTCGCGCTGCGCAATCTCAAGGATGTCGCAGGCGCCCGCGCTGCGTGGGAAGCGCTGATCAAGAATTATCCGGACAGCGGCGACGCGAACGCTCGCGAAGCAGGGTCTCGACCGTTTGAAGAAACCTTGATCCGCGAGAATCGCTGATCAGATCGAGTAGAATCGACGGCTTATGGGAAGCGTGAACAAGGTGATTCTGGTCGGCAATCTCGGACGCGATGCCGAGTTGCGCTACACGCCTGGCGGCGCCGCCGTTGCGACGTTGAACATGGCGACCACCGAAGTGTGGAACGACAAGGGCGGCCAGCGCCAGGAAAAGACCGAGTGGCACCGCATCGTCTTGTGGGGCAAGACCGCGGAGTCGCTGAACGAATACCTCACCAAGGGCAAGCAGATCTACGTCGAGGGCCGCCTGCAGACGCGCCAGTGGGACGACAAGGACGGCAACAAGCGCTACACCACCGAAATTCGCGGCGATCGTGTGGTGCTGCTCGGAGGTGGCGGTGGGGGGGGCGGTAGCCGCGGCGGCGGCGCGGCGCGCGGCGGCGCCAGCGACGACATGGGCGGTCACTCAGCCCCGGTCCGGACGGACCGGATCAGCCGCTCACTGACGATGACATTCCATTCTGAGATTTGAAGATCGGAGGATTTGAGGACCTGAGGATATATTTGAGAATCGGTGGTTTGCTCAGATCTCAGACAGATTCTCAGATCCCTAAGTCCACAGATCCTTAGATCTTAGGATCCTCTCGCCCATATCTATCCTCGAGCCTCACCACATCCTGCAACTCTGGCGTCGAGACCTCGAAGATGTCGCAGTCTTCGATCGCCGTCATGCGATGGACGGTCTTCGCGGTCACGTGGACGCGTTCGCCCAGGCAGCATCTCACGCCTGGTCAGCGCGCCGCCGACTTCGATCTCGAACAGCATCTTCCCCGACTGCAGATAAATCGTTTCGTCCTTGATGTTGTGGTACTGCAGGCTGAGCGCATGTCCCGCGTTCACGTGGATCAGCTTGCCCACATAACGATCGGTCTTGGCCCAGTGAAGCTCGTAGCCCCACGGCTTCTCGACTCTTGCGATCTGATCACTCACGACGGCACTCCTTTGATCGGTGTCAGCCGGCCGACAGCGGCCGACAATTCGCGTTCGATGTCTTCAACGGTCGCCAGGCGCATCACCCGGCGCGCCAGCGCCTCGAGGTCGGCGGCACGGCATTCCGACAGTACCTGCCGTGCCACGTGGATCGCACCGGGCGTCATGCTGAAGTCGGTCAGGCCCAGGCCTACGAGCAGCGTCAGCAGCGCCGGATCGGACGCCATCTCTCCGCAGAGCGAGACCGGAATACCGCCGGCGCGCGGCCGCCCGTCGCACCGTCAGAATCAGTCGCAGGATCGCCGGGTGCAGCGGCTCGTAGAGACGCGACACGCGCTCGTCCGCGCGGTCGACGGCGAGACGGTACTGGATCAGATCGTTGGTGCCAATGGTGAAGAAGTCCACCTCTCGGGCCAGCAGATCGGCCGCGTAGGCGGCCGCCGGAATCTCGATCATGACGCCGATCGGGACACTCGGCACGGGTTCGCCGCGCCGCCGCAGCTCCTCGGCGGCGACCTCCACGATGGCGCGCGCTTCCCTGACCTGTTCCACGCTCGAGACGAACGGAAACATGATCCGCAGTTGTCCGTGACGGGCGGCGCGCAGCAGCGCGCGCAACTGAACCTGGAAGACGTCGGGCCGGGCCAGACTGAGCCGCAGGCCGCGGAGCCCCTGACGGCTGGCGCGATCCTCATCCGGCGCCCAGCCGGTCGTCATCGGCCGGCGCAGCAGACGTGAGACGAGCTGCTCCTCGTCCAGGTCGAAGGTCCTGACCGTGACCGGCGCCGGCGCCATGCCTTCGAGCATGCCGCGGTAGATCACGTACTGCCGCTCTTCGTCGTCGATATCGTCAGCGGTGCTGGTGACGAGAAATTCCGACCGGTACAAACCGATGCCTTCGGCGCCGGCATAGCGGGCCGCGACAAGGTCGTCTGGGAATTCGATATTGGCATCCAGCCTGACGTGGACGCCGTCGGCGGTGACGGCCGGCCGCCGCGGCTGGTCGTGATCGGCGATGGCGGGACCGTGATCGTCACTGTGCCGGGCCGCCCGCGCCAGCTCCTCAGGCGTGGGATCGATCAGCAGTTCGCTGGCGGTCGCGTCAATCACGACCAGCTGTCCGGCATGGATGCGTTCGCTCGCGTTGTGCAAGCCGACGATGGCCGGGACGTCGAGTGAGCGGGCGAGAATCGCCGTGTGATACGTGCGGCTGCCGGCGTCGGTCGCGAACCCTCGGACTTTGCTCCAGTCGACCTGCGCCGCGATCGACGGCGTCAATTCGTCGGCGATGATCACCGACGAGTCGTCGAGGTCCTGCAGTAGATCTCGTGGTGTTGCCCCGCCCTTTCGCAGGTTCATCCGCAGACGGCCCACCAGATCGCCGACATCACCCATGCGCTCCCGCAGGTACGGATCGGCTTCCTCGTCGAACAATGCCCTGAACTCGTGGAAGACCTGCCGGACGGCCCACTCGGCATTGACCCGCTGCTCGCGCACCAGGTCGGCGGCGCGCGGGACGAGCATCGGATCGTCCAGCATCAGAATCTGGGCGTCGAACAGCGAGGCGAGTTCCGGCCGCCGCGCCGTGACGCGGGCCTGGATTTCGAGGAGCTGGGTGCGCGACCGGGACCGGCTGTTGTCGAGGCGCTGCAGCTCCTGCTCGACTCGGGCCGGCGCAATTTGATACCGCAGCACTTGATCCCGCTGGATCAGGATGACCGCGCGGCCGGCCACCACGCCTCGCGACACGCCGATCCCCTTCAGACGACGCATGCGTCCTCGCCGAATCCGGATTGGACGAGCCCGACCAGGGCGTCCACGGCCTCGCGTTCGTCGATGCCGTCCGCACTGATGGTGATGGTGGCGCCGCGGGCGGCGGCCAGCAGCAGAATTCCCATGATGCTCTTCCCGTCCATCTCCCGGTGGTCACGTGCGACCCGCACCCGCGCCGTGAACCGGGTGGCCATATGTACGAATTTTGCGGCGGCGCGTGCGTGCATGCCGAGCCGGTTGACGACGGTGACGGGCTGGGACGTCATGGGAGCCGATCAGGCACTGGTTTTCTCGGATCGCAGCAGGTCGGACGCGACCCAGATCGCGCTGCGGCCATGGTCGCGCATTTCCTTCGCCACCGCCGCGAGGTCTGACGACCGGCGCAGCCCGGCGAGCTTGATCAGCATCGGCAGGTTGACGCCGGTGATGACCTCGAGCCGGTCGGTTTCAAGGAACGTCATCCCGAGGTTCGACGGCGTCCCGCCGAACATGTCCGTCAGCAGCAGCACGCCCTCCTCACCTCGTACACGCTCCACCGCCTGCGCGATATCCTCCCGCGCATCGTTCACATCGTCGTGCCAGCCGATCGACACCGCCGTGAACTGCGGCAGATCGCCGACGATCATCTCCGCGGCATTGACCAGCTCGATGGCCAGTTGCCCGTGAGTCACGACCACCACGCCGATCATGCGAGACCTCTCACTTCATGCCGCCAGCGGGGACAGCGGGCCATCTCTTCATCTTAGCCCCGTCACCGCATGTCCGAGATCACGATGTCTGGTCCGAAGGCGCGCGACGCCGACGCCTGCAAGGGCCTTGCGCAAGCGCTCGGCGATCATCACCGAGCGGTGCCGGCCACCGGTACAGCCGATCGCAATGGTCAGGTAGGTCTTCCCTTCGGCGACGTAATAGGGAATGGCGAAGCGCAGGTACTGCTCGAGCCGATCCATGAACGCCCGGGAGCCGGAGTCGCGCTCCATGAACTCGACGACCGAACGGTCGCGACCGGTGCGGCGGCGCAGCCCGGGCACGAAGTAGGGATTGGGCAGGCAGCGCACGTCGAACACCAGATCCGCGTCAACCGGAACCCCGTACTTGAACCCGAAGCTCAGGAGCGTGACCACCAGGCGCGCGCTGGCGCGCTCTCGTGACAACCCCATGAAGAATTGACGCAGTTCGTGGACCGTCATGTCGCTGGTGTCGATGATCTCGTCGGCCAGCGGACGGATGACGTTCAAGGCCGCGCGTTCGTCGCGGATGCCTTCCGCCACCGAACGGTCCGGCGCCAGCGGGTGCGGCCGCCGCGTCTCGCTGAATCTGCGGACCAGCGCGGCGTGGCTGGCTTCGAGAAAGATCAGTACCGGGTTGAGCCGCCGCATCTTTCGCAGCTTCCGGAAAATGCGCGGGAACGACGACAGGAATCCACCTTCGCGCACGTCGACGACGATCGCCACCTTCTCGATGTCGCCGCCCGCACGCAGCGACAGCTTCGCCAGCGTCGGGATGAGCGTGGTCGGAAGGTTGTCGACGCAGAAGTAGCCGAGGTCCTCGAGCGCGCGAATGGCCTGGGACTTTCCCGAGCCGGACAACCCGGTCAGGACGATGAAGGGCTGACCGCCCTTGCGCGGAGTCTGGCCTTCGGCGCGAAGCGCGGTGCCGGTCCTGGCCACGGAGGTCGCGGCCTTCACCGGCGCCGGCCTGGTCCGGCCCGCCGACGTTGCAGGCGACTGGCGGCGGTTGCGCTTGACCGCACTCACTGCGATTCTCCGGTTTCGATTTCGTCGTCTTCCTCCTCGAGCGCGGGCAACGCCTCGTCGCGGAGCGTACGCTCGAGTCGATCGGCAAGCGCGCGCGCCGCGTGGTGGCCGCGCGACCGCAACAGCTGGTTTCTTGCCGCCACCTCGACGAGGATCGAGACGTTGCGTCCGGGTGCAACCGGCATCCGGATCAGCGGGACCCGCAGTCCCAGCAGCTCGTAGAACACGTCATCGAGGCCCAGTCGCTCGTATTCGCGCTTCGGATCCCAGCGCTCGAGCTGCACCACCAGCTCGACGCGCTTCGAGGATCGGGTTGACGCGATGCCGAACAGCTCGTTGATATTGATGACACCGAGCCCGCGCAGCTCCATGTGATAACGGGTCAGCTCCGGACAGGTGCCGATCAGCACGGTGTCCTGACGGCGGCGCAGTTCGACGGTGTCGTCGGCGACCAGCCGATGGCCGCGGACAATCAGATCGAGCGCGCATTCGCTCTTGCCGATGCCGCTCTCGCCGACGATCAGCACGCCGAGCCCGAGTACATCGACCAGCACCGCGTGAATCATCACGCGCTCGGCGAGTGAATCCTCGAGCAGCGAAGAGAGCTTGGCAATCGCCGGCGCGGTCGCCATTGCCGTCTTGAGCACCGGCAGGTTGGCGCGCTCCGCCTCGAGCGTCAGCTCGGGCGGCGGCGTGAAGTCGCCGGTGATGAGCACGCACGGAAAGTCCAGCGTCAGCGCCAGGCGCAGCGCTGTCAGCCGCGCCGCCGCGTCGAGACTCTCGAGGTAGCGGATCTCACTGGCGCCGAAGATGAGGACGCGTCCGGGCTTGAGGTATTCGTGGAACCCGGCGAGCGCCAGACCGGTCTTCTGAATGTGCGGACTGGTAATCGTGCGCCCCACGCCGCCCGCGCCCGCCAGCAGCTCGAGTGGAAGACCCAACGCCTCGGTGCGCGAGGCGAGCAGCGCGCCGACGGTGACGCCGCCGTTCACTCGGTTTCGGTTTCCACGAGCCTCAACTGCCCGTTCGCGCGGCGGTACAGCACGCTCACGAGAGATGTCTCGCTGTGGCGAAAGATCACGACGCCGTCGCCGGCGAGCGCGCGTGTCGCGTCAGCGAGCGACATCGCCACCGGCGCGTGACGCGTCGTCTCGACGATCCGCGGCGCCTGCCGACGCGGGCGCGGCGTGCGTGCGGCGGCCGGGCTCTTCGCGCCAGTCGTGGCGGCCGGCGGCGCCGCATCGCCTTTGGAAGCGCGGCGCTTGCGGCCCTGCCACTTGCCCTTGATCTTCCCGGCCTGGTGCACGAGACGGGCGATGCCGCTGGTGACGGCGCTCTCCCATCCATCCGCATCCGCCGCGGCGTGGAGGAAGGTCTCGCCGCGGGCGTGCAGCGTCAACTCGACGCGGTGCCGATGACGCTCGTGCTTCAGGACGCACTGAGCGGATACCGCCCGATCGTTGAGGATCCGTTCGAGTTTGTTGAGCTTGGTGTCGATGAGCCGGCGCAGCTCCGGGGTGATGTCGACGTGACGGCCGGTGAGTTCGAGGCGCATGTGGTCGCCTTTTCAGTAAAGAACTTTCCTTTGATTCGAGGTTGGAATCTTCAGCTCTTCGCGGTACTTGGCAATCGTCCGGCGGGCCAGCACCAGTCCTTCCCGCTGCAGCATGCTCACGATCTTCGAGTCGCTGAGCGGCTTGCGCGGGTCTTCGTTCTCGATGATCTTGCGGATGCGCTGCTTGATCGTGACCGAGGACACGCTCTCGCCGTACGAGCTGCTGATGCCGCTGTGGAAGAAGTACTTCATCTCGAACACGCCCTGCGGGGTGTGCATGTACTTGTTGGTGACGACGCGGCTGACCGTCGATTCGTGCATGCCGATGTCGTTGGCGACGTCGCGCAGCACCAGCGGTCGCAGGTGCTCGATGCCGTGGTCGAGAAAGTCTTTCTGGAAGTTGATGATGCTCTTGGCCACCTTGAAGATGGTCTTCTGGCGCTGCTCGACCGACTTGATCAGCCAGAGCGCCGAGCGGAACTTGTCCTTCACGTAGGCGCGCGTTTCGTCGGTGTTGTCCGACGCGCTCTTGTCGAGGAGGCGGCGGTACACGGGACTGATGCGCATCTGCGGCAGGCCGTCTTCGTTGAGGACGCAGACGTATTCGTCCTCCACTTTCATGATGTAGACGTCAGGGATGACGTACTGCGACTGGGTCGGGTTGAACCGGCTGCCCGGCTTCGGATCGAGGTGCCGGATGATCTCGATGTGCTCCTTCAAATCGTCAATCGTCATGCCCAGCTTGCGGGCGATCTCCGGCACCTGATGGTTCTGCAGCAGCCGCAGGTGTTCGGTGACGACCTTCTCGGTCGGCGTGCCCTCGAGCCCGAGCTGCCGGAGCTGCAGCAGCAGGCACTCCTGCAGGTCGCGCGCCGCCACCCCGGTCGGATCGAAGCTCTGTATCAGCTTCAGCGCGCGCTCGACTTCGTCCACCGGCCACGAACCCATAGCCGCCAGCTCGTCGAAGGAGGCCACCAGATACCCGTCGTCGTCGAGATTGCCGATGATGGCGGTGCCGATTTCGCGCATCAGGCTGTCGTCGGTCTGCATCGACAACTGCCAGAGCAGGTGATCGGTCAGCGAACTCGCCGTCGAGAGGGTGTTCTCGATCGGCGGCAGCTCCTTGACCTCCTGCGGCGCCTTGGGACGGTAGCCGTCGTCGAGGTAATCGCCGAAGAAGTACTCGTAGTCCTGGTCGTCCCAGGTGTCGGTTTTGTTGCCCTGCGCGTCCTGTTCTGTCTTCTCCTGCGCCGGCGCCGCCTCGGCCGGCTGCAGTTCTTCGGTCGGCACTTCCTCGAGCATCGGGTTCTCGACCATCTCCTGGTTGAGGAGATCCGAGAGCTCCAGCGTCGACATCGGCAGCAACTTGATGGCCTGCTGGAGCGACGGTGTCAGAATGAGCTTCTGAACGAGCTTCGTGTGAAGTTTTTGCTGAATACCCATGAAACGACGCGTGTCAGCTAACTGATGTACTGAGCTTATGCAATTCTCAGGCCTATTCTAGTCCAATCGGAACTCGGCCCCCAGATAAATCCGCCGGACCTCCTCGTCGGCCGCAAGGCTGTCCGGTGTGCCGCTCTTGAAAATGACGCCGCCGTGGACGATGTGCGCTCGATCGGTGATGCGCAGCGTTTCCCGCACGTTGTGATCCGTGATCAACACGCCGATGCCGCGTTCCTTCAGGTGAAAGATGATCTTCTGGATGTCGTTGACGGCGATCGGATCGATCCCGGCGAACGGCTCGTCGAGGAGAATGAATTTCGGCGACATCACCAGTGCGCGGGTGATTTCGGCCCGGCGCCGCTCGCCGCCTGATAGCGTGTGGGCCGGTGACTGGGCCAGACGGGTCAGATTCAACTCCGCCAGCAGTTCTTTCAACCGAGCCCGACGCGTCGCCCCGTCCAAGTCCATCGTCTCGAGGATGGCCAGGATGTTCTGCTCGACCGTCAGTCCGCGGAAGATCGACGACTCCTGCGGCAGGTAGCCAATGCCCTTCCGTGCCCGGATATACATCGGATCGTCGGTGACGTCATGGCCATCGAGCTCCACCCGGCCTGAGTCCGGGGTGGTCAGCCCCACCGTCATGTAGAACGTGGTCGTCTTGCCGGCGCCGTTCGGGCCGAGCAGACCGACGATCTCGCCTGAGGAGACGTCGAGGCTGACGCCGCCGACCACCGTACGCCCGCCGTAGGATTTGGTGAGGTTATGAGTGCGAAGGGTGGCCATCGAGTGTCAGCTGGTGCACTTCCCGTTGCCGCCCTTGGTCTGCGTCCGGGTCTGCCGATTTCCGTCGACGACGATGTTATCGGTCGACTTGACGAAGGTCAACGTGCGGCCGGTGGTCTCGCGCTCGCACTCATCGACGATTTTCACCGGCGTGCCGACAATGACGTACTTCTCGTCGCTGGTCGTATAGACCATGGTTTTGCCGGTGGTTTCCCGGTTCTGCTCACGAAGCGTGAAGTTCTCGTACGCTTCGGCGCGATCGAGCTCGTCGCCCGATGGTTTCAGATACAGCTCGATGCGGGCAGCGGTCATGTCGCCGTCGGGACCGTTCATGTGCGCGTCACCGGAATATGTGAGCCGCCGGGTTGCGTCGTCGTACTTGAAGTCCTTCGCCTGCGCCGTCGACCGCTGCCGTTCAGTCTTCTTGTCCTTGTCGGTCGATTCGAGCACCGTCGTCGAGGTCACGTTGCCGGTCGCGCCAAGGTTGCCGGCCTTGTTGTCCACCACGATGGTGTCTCCTTTGATCGTCGTGTCGGTCTGGAAAAGTCTCGCGTTGCCGGTATACGTACCCTTGGCAGTGGTTCCGTCGTAGTCGAGACTGTTCGCCACGACGATGACCGGCTGGTCCTGCTTCAACATCGTCGGCAGCTTGACGTCGTTGCCGGCCTCGCCGGCCTTACCCTGCGAAGCCGGTTTCAGCTCGCTCTTGACGTTGCCCGTCCGCCTTCACCTTCGGCCCTTCGAGGTTGATGTCGATTTTCACTGCGTCGACGACGATCTGCTGATTGACGACGTGCGGCACGACGGCGCCAGGTTCGCTGCCAGAGAGCGCCAGCGTTCCCTTGTCGAGATCGTAGCGGCCGGCGGCAGCGATGGCGGCCATCGAGCCGTCCTCGAAATGCACCGCGCGCGAAAACCTCGCATCCTCGATCGAACTCATCCCCGGCTTCAGTCCGAGGTCGAGCGTCATCGCCTTGGCGGCGCGATCGATGCCGGCGCCGACCTCGCGATACTGGACGTTTCCGGTGAAGACGGCGCGCGTCAGTCCACGGCCGGGCTCACCTTTGGCATCGAGCGCGGTCGAGCGGATCGTACGCCCGGGCACGCCCGGTTCCGGCGGAAACGTCAGCTGTACCGCTTCCCGGCCGACCAGCGCCGTCGGCGTCGAGCCGTCCGCGGCCAGGCTGATGTCGAGCGTGGACGCGGCGATCTGTCGTCCCGGTTTGCCGGTCTCGCCGGCCAGCTGGATCAAGGCGTTACCGCTGACCAGCGTGTGTTCGATGGTGTCTCCACCCTCGCGATACTTCAGATTCGCCTGATTGCCGGTCAGTGACTGCAGCGCGCCTGGCGGCGCCTTCGGGGTGCCGATTCTCGCCCCGTCCTGCAGCTCGCACCGAGTCGATCCGCTTTTCGTCCGCGGTCAGTACCGCGAGCACGTTCTGCGCCTCGATGTTCTGGTTGCTGCGCTTGATCTTGACGTCGCCGAGAAATCGCATGTACTTGTCGCGGCGTGCGAATTCGGCGGACCTCGCGGTCACGTCCATCGCGCCTTCACCCTGCTCGTCAGGCGTGATGTTGATGACGGCCTGATCGAGAATCGACATCACGTCGCGGTTCTTGTCCCAGGTCATGCCGATGCCGTGACCGGTCATGTGCCCGCGCGTGTATTCAACCGGCCCGGGCGCCCGGACGGTCGCGTCGGCGTCGCATAGGTCGCGTGCTCGGTGCGGACGGCCATGCCGTCGGTGCCTTCGAGTCTGACGTCGCCGTCCAGCTGCATGACCGACTCGCCCTTGCCGATGTGTCCTTCCTTGCTCTGGATGGTGAAGGTGCGGCTGCCGTTACGCTCGTCGGTGACGATGGTGACGCCGATCATCCTGCTCGAGCCGTCGGCCTCGATCAGCTGCTTCTGCGATTTGACGTGCACGTCTTCGCGTGATTTCTGGAAGCTGCCCACTTCGCCGCCGGTAATCTCGACGACAGCGTCCGGCGCGGTCCGGACCGGTGCGGCGGGCGCCACCACCGGCGTGCGTCCTTTGAATTCACGAAACACGAACACCGCAAACATGACGCCGAACACGGCGATCGACAGACGGGCGCGCCGTTGCCAGCGGGTCATGTGTGGTCAGGACTTCTTGAGGTCGGCCAGGGTGAGCTCCACGTAGGTCTCGCCATTGTACTGATTCTGCTCGAGCGAGAAGGCGACGTCGAGGGACGCTTTGTGCTCGGTCAGGAACTCGTGGCGCTCGGCGGCGCGCCAGGCGACGGCGCGGAAGATGCGGCCTTCCTGCTTGAGCGACATCTTCAGGTGCCGCTCCTTCAGCTTGCGCGGACCATCGACGATCTCGACGCCTCGCGCCGCGAACACCGGGCGCGGATTGCCGGCGCCGAACGGCGCCAGCGAATAGATGCCGGCCGCGACTCCGCCGGTGATGCCGCGGAACGCCAGGTCGCTGTCGATGCGGAGCCGCGGCATCAGATCCTCGGGACCGAGCGTCTCGTCCGCGACCTCGTTCACCGCGAGACGCAATTCGCGAACGCGGCCGGCGTCCATGGTCAGGCCGGCGGCCTGTTTGTGGCCGCCGAACCGCGTCAGCAGCGGCGCGCAACGCTCGAGCGCGGCGAGCATGTCGAAGCGGGAGAAGCTGCGACAGGAGCCGTGCGCGACGTCGCCGTCGACCGACAGGACGATCGCCGGTCGGTGAAAGGCATCGACGAGCTTCGACGCGACGATCCCGATGACGCCGCGATGCCAGCCTTCGCCGGCGACCACGAGAATCGTGCGCGCGCCGACCTCGGGGTCGGTCTGCACGATCTTCTTCGCCGCGGCCAGGATCTCGGCCTCTTCTTCCTGGCGCTTGACGTTCTCGCCGTCGAGTTGCAGCGCCAGTTGACGCACCTCCTCCGCCATCGTCTCGTCCTGCGCGAGCAGGAGCCGTGTCGCGATGTCCGGCGTGCTCATGCGGCCGGCGGCGTTGACCCGCGGCGCGAGCATGAAACCGATGTGATAGCTGTCGATGGTCTTGCCGGCGAGCCCGGAGACGTCGAGCAAGCGCGCGGAGGCCGACCTTGTGCGGTCCTTTGGTCAGCAGGTCGAGGCCGATCTTGGCGATCACGCGGTTTTCGCCGACCAGCGGCACCACATCCGCCAGCGTTCCGATCGCCGCCACCTTGATGAATCCCGGCAGCCAGTGGTCGCGGCCGGCTTTGCGACACAGCGCCTGCACCAGTTTCAGCGCGACGCCGACACCCGCGAGGTTCTTGTCCGGATACCGGCAGTCGTGCCGCTTGGGATTGATCACCGCCAGTGCGCGTCGGCAGCTCGCTGTCCGGCTCGTGGTGATCGGTGATGATCAAATCGACGCCGAGTTCGCGGGCTCGAAGCGCGGCGTCGGCGCCGCGGATGCCGCAGTCCACCGACACGACGAGCGCGACGCCCTCAGCGTGCAGTCGTTCGATCGCAACCGGCTGCAGCCCGTAGCCGTCCTTGAGCCGCTCCGGGATGAAGTGCGTGACGTCGGCGCCGAGCAGCTCGAGTGCGCGACGCAGAATGACCGTCGACGTGATGCCATCGACATCGTAGTCGCCGTGGATCGCGATCCGCTCCTTGCGTGCGATCGCGGCCATGATCCGATCCACCGCGACGCCCATGTCGGCCAGTGCACAGCGGATCGTGCAGGTGCTCGAGGGACGGATTCAGGAAGCGGCTCGCCTGCTCGGGGTCGGAGAGCCCGCGCTGGCAAAGCAGTCGCGCGACGACCGGCGGTAGATCGAGCGCCGCCGCCAGCCGTTCTGTCGCCGGGTCGTCACACGCCAGCGCGTCCCAGCGCGGGCCGATCGTCGGCATCTAGCGGCGCTCCGATTGCTTAGCGATTCGCTTCAACACAAAGGACACCAAGGACACAAAGTTCATTACTGGAAAACTCATGAAGCCGAACGAGGCCAGCCGAATCGTGATCGGAGCCGCGATGAAGGTGCACACGGCTCTTGGTGCTGGAGTGCTCGAGAGCGCCTGCGACGCCTGCCTGTATTACGAATTGTCCGAGGCTGGCCTGAACTTCGAACATCAGGTCACTCTGCCTGTCGTGTATCGTGGCGTCAGATTGGATAGCGCGTACCGTGTGGATTTCGTCGTCGCCAACTGCCTGGTGGTGGAACTCAAGTGCGTCGAGGTCGTGCTGCCGGTTCATCGCGCACAACTCCTCTCGTATCTTCGCTTGAGTCGCCATCCGCTCGGTCTCTTGCTCAACTCCAACGTGCCGCAGCTGCGATCGGGCATCCACCGGGTGATCAACGCACCCGAATCCAAGCTGTAGCCCCTCCTAGCTTTGTGTCCTTCGTGTCCTTCGTGTCCTTTGTGTCGAACATACGCCCGGGAATCAACTACCCGGCCTCAACGAAATCAATCCCTGCCCTACCCATGTTTCTGAACTTCGTGTAACGCGCCTCGAGCCGCGCCTCGCTGCTCATCGCGCTCACTTCGGCGAGCACGCGAGTCAGGACGGTGTCTACAGACGCGGCGGCCCCGACGGGATCGGTGTGCGCGCCGCCGATCGGCTCGCGGATGATTTCGTCGATGATGCCGAAGCCGAGCAGGTCCGGTGCGGTCAGCTTGAGGGCAGCCGCGGCCTCGGCCTTCTTGGTCGCGTCGCGCCACACCAGCGCGGCGCAACCTTCGGGCGGAATCACGCTGTAGATCGCGAATTCCTGCATCAGCACGCGGTCGCCGACCGCGATGCCGAGCGCGCCGCCGCTGCCACCCTCGCCGCTGACGATGACGATGATCGGTGTGTCGACGAGCATCATGTCCCGAAGATTGACCGCGATCGCCTCGGCGACGCCGCGCTCCTCCGACTCAATCCCGGGATACGCGGCCGGCGTGTCCACGAAGACGATGATCGGCCGGTGGAATTTCTCCGCGAGGCGGATGGCCCGCAGCGCCTTGCGATAGCCCTCCGGCCGGGCGTAGCCGAAGTTCCGGAAGATCTTCTCCTTGGTGTCGCCACCCTTGACGTGCCCCAGCAGCAGCACCGGCTGGCCGCGGTATTCGGCAAAGCCGGTCATGATGGCGTGATCGTCGGCAAAGCGGCGGTCGCCGTGGATCTCGGTGAAGCCGGTGAAGAGCCGGCCGATGAAGTCCTCGAGACCGGGCCGGTTCGGATGACGCGCCACCAGCACGCGCTGCCACGGCGTCAGCGACCGATAGAGGTCGCCGCGGACCGTCTCGATCCGGCGCCGCAGCACCGCCAGTTCGCGGTCGATGGCGTCGGTGCGCGGCAGCAGGGCCAGCGCGTCGATCTCTTTCAGGAGCGACAGCGATCGGTTCCTCGAATTCCAGCGTTTCAAGCGGCATAGGCAGGCCAGTTCTCCGGTGCGAGGGCTCGGCGGGGACGGGTCATCGCAGCTCGACCGTGCCCTGACCGACGATTTGCTCGAGTTCCGAGATCAACGCCGGAGACGGGCGGACGCGAATCTGCGAACTGACATCGACTTTCACGCGAAGGCGGTGCGGCGCTTCCCCGGTCTCGACCTCGAACGACACCTTGCGATCGCCGCGGTGCCGCGAAAACACCGCGCCGAGCGATTCGAGCATCCCGCGATCGGCCGGTTTTCGAAAGCAGATCGCGACTTCGCGCGCCAGTCGCTCGCGTACGCTGTCGAGCGGCGCGATTTCCGTCGCCAGAATCCGCACCGCTTCATCGTCGCGCTCCAGCTTACCGCGCACGAGCACGAGCGTACCGGTTTCGATGAAGGTCACGGCGCGCTGGAACGCTTCGGGAAAGACCACGATCTCGACGCCGCCGAAGGCGTCTTCGAGCGTGAACACCGCCATCCGATCGCCTTTGCGCGTCTTGAGCTGGCGGACACGCCGCCACGATACCGCCGACCGATGTGTCGGCTTCCATCGGCTTGCGTCCGCCGGTGCCCCAGGCATCGGCCGCTTCTGGCACGGGCTGAGCGTCGGCCAGTTCGGCCACCGTCCTGGCGCCGAACAGTTTCAACGCATCGGCATAGCGATCGGCGGGGTGGCCGCTCCAGTACAAGCCGAGCGTTTCCTTCTCGAA
Organism: uncultured Acidobacteriota bacterium; assembly: GCA_963711765.1. Taxonomy (GTDB): domain Bacteria; phylum Acidobacteriota; class Vicinamibacteria; order Vicinamibacterales; family CAVVIG01; genus CAVQFC01. The sequence goes on from CAVQFC010000004.1 coordinate 1,485,241, forward strand.
CCCGAGCTGCTCGCTCTCGGTCCACGGCGCGGCCGTCGGCAGGGTGAGCGCCGCACGGCCGTTCGCCGGCCGTCGTCCCCGCTGGCTGGCTCGTCGAACCGGCCGAACAGTTGCGCCTGGCCGTCACTGCGATCGCGCTGCAGCCGCGTCCCGTACTCGCACGCGGCATCGACGCTCGCGAACAGTCGCGGACGCAATTCGCGCGTCGACAGCGACTCGTAGGCGCTGCCCTTCGCGAGTGAGTCGAACGCCCCGGCCTTGGTCAGGCTCTCGAACACGCGCTTGTTGACGAGGCGAAGGTCGAGGTCCTCGCACAGCTTCTCGAGCGACGCGATCCGCCCCTGCTTGACGCGGACCGCGAGCAGCGATTCGATCGCGCCCTCGCCGACGTTCTTGATCGCGGTCAGCCCGAAGCGCACGCCAGTCGGCGTCACGGTGAACCGGAGCTCGCTCTCGTTGATGTCCGGCGGCAGCACCGGAATGTGCCGGTCACGGCATTCACCCAGGTACAACGCCAGCTTGTCGGTGTTCTGCGCTTCGATGGTCAGCAGTGCCGACGCGAAGTGCCACGGGTAATTCGCCTTGAGGTACGCCGTCTGATAGGCCAGATACGCATACGCCGTCGAATGCGACTTGTTGAAGCCGTAGCCGGCGAAGTGTTCCATCAGATCGAACAGGTGGCCGGACTTCTTGTCGCCGGTGCCGAGCTTCTTCGCGCCCTCGACGAACTTGCCGCGCATCTTCGCCATGACCTCGGCGTTCTTCTTGCCCATGGCCTTGCGCAGCAGGTCGGCTTCACCAAGTGTGAACCCGGCGACCACGTTCGAGATCCGCATCACCTGTTCCTGGTAGGCAATCACGCCGTAGGTGTCGGACAGGATCGGTTCGAGCTGCGGCAGCTCGTACTCGATCTCGGTCTTGCCCTGTTTGCGGGCGATGTAATCATCGACCATGCCGCTGCGCAGCGGACCCGGTCGATACAAGGCGTTGAGCGCGATCAGGTCGTCGAGGCGCTGCGGTTTCGACTTGCGCAGGATGTCGCGCATCCCGCTCGACTCGAACTGGAAGATGCCGTAGGTCGCGCCCTCCTGAAACACCTGGTAGGTCTTCTCGTCATCGAGCGGCACCGCGTCGATGTCGAGGTCGACGCCGGTCGTGCGTTTGATCTCGGCAATCGCGTCGAAGATCAGCGTCAGCGTGCTGAGGCCGAGAAAATCCATCTTGAGGAGGCCCACGCGCTCGATCTCCTTCATCGACCACTGGGTGACGATTTCGTCGCGCGCCCCCTTGTACAGCGGCGCGAACTCGGTGATGGCCTTCGGGGCGATGACGACCCCGGCGGCGTGGACGGAGGCATGCCGGGTCATGCCCTCGAGGCGCCGGGCGACGCTCAGCAACTCCTTGACCTTGGGATCGCTGGCCTCCATGTCGCGGAGAATCTGGTTTTCCTCCAGCGCCTTGTCGAGCGTCATGTCCAGGGCCGCGGGGATCTGCTTGGCGACCTTGTCGACGTCGGCAAACGACATTTCGAGGACGCGTCCGACGTCGCGGACGACCGCCTTTGCCTTCATGGTACCGAAGGTGATGATCTGCGCGACGTTGGCGCGACCGTACTTCGTCGTGACGTACTCGATGACCTCGCCGCGACGCCGCTCGCAGAAGTCGATGTCGATGTCGGGAAGCGAGACGCGCTCGGGATTCAGGAAGCGCTCGAAGATCAAGTCGAAGTCGATCGGATCGACGTCGGTGATCCGCATGCAGTAAGCGACCAGGCTGCCGGCCGCTGATCCGCGGCCGGGTCCTACCGGAATGCCCTGCTCACGCGCGTAGCGGATGAAGTCCCACACGATCAGGAAGTACCCGGGTACTTCATCTTCTTGATCATGTCGAGCTCGTAGGCCAGGCGGCGCTCGTACTCGTCGATGGTGTGTCGCAACGTCCCGTTCGCGGCCAGTTCCTGCAGCCGCGGCAGCCGTTGATTGAAACCGTCGCGCGCGACCGCTTCGAAATAGCTGTCCACCGTGAAACCGATCGGCACGTCGAAGTCGGGCAGGAAGTTCTCGCCTTCCGCGATCACCACGTTGCACCGCTCGGCGATGCGCATGGTGTTGGCGAGCGCGTCCGGGTAATCCTTGAAGACCTCGGCCATCTCGGCGGCGGTCTTCAGGAAGAACTGCTTCGCGTCGTAGCGCAGCCGCTTCGGATCGTTGACGCCTTTTCCGGTGCCGATGCAGAGCAGGATGTCGTGCGGGTGCGCGTCGGTATCGCGCAGGTAGTGCACGTCGTTGGTGCAGACCATCGGCAAGCCGAGGTCGCGGGCGATTGCGGGAATGCCGCTGTTGACCAGCCGCTGCTCTTCGATCCCGTGCCACTGCATCTCGAGAAAGAAGTTTCCCGGGCCGAAGATGTCCTTGTACGCCGCCGCTGCCTCGAGCGCCTTGCGTTCCTGCGAGTGCGCCAGCCCTTCGGCCACTTCGCCCTTGAGACAGCTCGACAATCCAATCAGCCCTTTCGAGTGCTCTGCGAGCAGGGCCTTGTCGATGCGCGGTTTGTAGTAGAAGCCTTCGGTGTAGCCGGCGGACACCAGTTTGATCAGGTTGTGGTAGCCCTCGAGATCCTGCGCGAGCAGCACCAGGTGGTTCTGCGTGGCGCCGGGATTCCCGCTCTTGTCCTGGCGCGCGCCTGGCGCGACGTAGACTTCGCAACCGAGGATTGGGTTGAGGCCGCGCTTGCGCGCGTGATCGTGGAAGATCACCGACGAGAACATGTTGCCGTGCTCGGTGACCGCGATCGCCGGCATCTTCAGCTTCACCGCTTGATCCAGCACCTCGTCGATCCGGCACGCGCCGTCGAGGAGCGAAAATTCGGTGTGGAGATGGAGGTGGACGAATTCAGCCACGCGCTGATCCTTGGGGCTCGGGGCTCGGGGCCTGGTCGCTGCATGGTTCCCGGTCCGCGCGTAGTCCCAGGTCCTGTCGAGACGGAACTGGGACCGAGGACCCGGCACGGTCCCGACTCCAGGGACCGACCGAGCACCCCGTACTACGCACCAAGCACCCCGTCATTCCCACTCGATCGTCGACGGCGGTTTCGACGAGATGTCGTAGACCACGCGGTTGATCCCCTTGACCTCGTTGACGATGCGCGACGAGATGGATGCGAGCAGCTCGTGCGGCAGCCGCGCCCAGTCGGCGGTCATGCCGTCGCGACTCTCGACCGCTCGGATCGCCACTGTGTATTCGTAGGTCCGTTCGTCGCCCATCACGCCCACGCTCTGGACCGGCAGCAGCACCGCAAAGCTCTGCCACAGGCGCACGTACCATCCCGCGCGTTTGACTTCGTCGGCCACGATCGCGTCGGCGCGGCGCAACAGCGTCAATCGCGGCGGCGTGACCTCGCCCAGGATTCGCACCGCAAGACCCGGTCCGGGAAACGGCTGACGGACCACGAATTCTTCGTCGAGCCCGAGTTTCCGGCCGACTTGTCGCACCTCGTCCTTGAACAGCTCCCGCAGCGGTTCGACCAGTTTCATGCGCATGCGCTCGGGAAGGCCGCCGACGTTGTGATGGCTCTTGATCATCGACGATTGACCGACAATCGCGATCGACTCGATCACGTCGGGATACAACGTGCCCTGTCCCAGAAAGTCGACCTGGCCGAGCTTCGCGGCTTCCGCATCGAACACATCGATGAACGTCGCGCCGATGACCTTCCGTTTCTTCTCCGGGTCGGTGATACCAGCCAGGCGCTCCAGAAACAGATCAGATGCGTCGGCAAACACCAGCGGCAGTTGCAGCCGCTCGAACCGCTTGCGGATCTGCGTCGCCTCGTCCAGTCGCAACACACCGTTGTCGACGAAGATGCACGTCAGCCTGTCGCCAATCGCGCGATGAATCAACATGGCCGCGACCGTCGAGTCGACGCCGCCACTCAAGCCGCACACCACGCGTCCCTCGCCGACCTTCAAGCGGATCCGCGCCGTCGCCTCCTCGACGAACGAGGCCATGGTCCAGTCGCCGGTGCAGCGGCAGACACCGAAGGCAAAATTCCGGAGAATCTCGAGGCCGCTCTCCGTGTGCACCACCTCAGGGTGAAACAGAATCGCATACAGCGAACGCGAGGCGTCGGCCATCGCCGCGATCGGCGCGTTGGCGCTGGTGGCGACGACGGAAAAGCCGCTGGGGACCGCCGCCACGAAGTCGCCGTGGCTGGCCCAGACGCGGATTTCGTCAGGCACGCCGGCGAACAGAGCGGCTGGATCGATCGTTGGCTCATCGACGCTGCGGCGCCCAATGGTGACTGTCGCATGACCGAATTCGCGCTGCGCCGCCGGCGCGACACGCCCGCCGAGCATGTCGGTCATCAACTGCATGCCGTAACAGATGCCCAGCACCGGCACGCCGAGGTCGTAGATCGCCGCATCGCATCTTGGCGCGCCGGCCTCGGACACGCTCCTCGGACCGCCGGACAGGATGATGCCGACCGGCGCCTTCGCACGGATGGTTTCCACCGGCGTATCGGGCGGCCACACCTCCGAGTACACCGATAACTCGCGGAGGCGTCTGGCGATCAGTTGTGTGTACTGCGAGCCGAAGTCGAGGACGATGATGGTTTGATGGATCAAGCCGGCCTGCCCTGAGCCTGTCGAAGGGACCAGAAGGATAAAGGCTATTATAACGGTGTGCCGGGCTTGCGGACCACCAGATGTTGTAGTGCACTTGCCCTGATCGCGTGCTGTTCGATCGCATTCGCGGCCAGGCCGGCCGCCCCGCTCTCACTGCTTCCGGTCCGTCCGGTGTGGACGCTGGCGCTCAACAACCTCTTGACGACGCTGCCGGCGTACGACGGACCGCTCGCCTATTTCCCCATCGAAGGCGATCGGATCGCCGCCTACGATCTCGTCTCGGGAAGGCTTCAGTGGATCGCCTCCGCAAAGCCGACGCTGCCGCTGACGGCGGGCGGAGCCATGCTCTACTACGTCACGGCCGACACGGTGATTGCGCTCAGGTCGAGTGACGGCGTCATCGCCTGGCAACTTCCCTTCACCGAACCACTGGCCACGCACCTGGTGTTCGACAACGGCTGGCTCGTGGCGGCGACCGCCGCCGGATCGATCGTTGCCTTTCGCGCGCTCGACGGCACCACGATCTGGCGGCACGACCTCGGGTCGAAAGCCAACGCGCCGCCGGCGCTGGAGGCCGATCATCTCTATGTGTCCACCTCCGACGGCCGCGTCGTCGCGCTCGACGTCGCGAACGGCGCTCAACTGTGGGAACGTCGTCTCGGCGGACAACCGAACGAGATTCTGGCGTTGCAGGACCGCCTCTACGTGGGATCGAAAGACAATTTCCTCTACTGCCTGATGACGAAGGATGGCCGAATCGACTGGCGATGGCGTACCGGTGGCGACGTCATCGGAACGCCGGTGGCCGACGAGCGACATGTCTATTTCGTCTCGCTCGATAACACGCTGCGCGCGCTCGATCGCGTCAACGGCGGCCAGCGCTGGATGCGGCCGCTCCCGCTGCGTCCGACGTGGGGACCGGTCAAGAGCGGTGGGACGCTCGCGGTGGCTTTCCAGGGGCCGTCGGTCCGGGTCTTCAACTTGACCGACGGCGTCGCCGCCGGCGAAGTCGCGGAGGGCGCGGAAGTCGCCGCACCGCTGTACGCACTGGACGACCCGCTGACCAGGCTGCCGATGCTGTTGGCGATCACGCGGGACATGGCCAACGGCGCCGGCGCCACGTTGGTGACGCGCAACATCGAGCCGCTGGTCTCGCCCATCAGCCCGCTGCCGAACCCGGTTACGCTTGCGCCGACGCTCCCGACCGATCCAGAGTCGAAGTGATCGACGACCCGTCGAGCGCCTCCGTGCGCCGGGCCGCGTAGCCCAGGTACAGCGTCACGTAGGCGCCGAGCGCGGTCAGTCCCAGATATTCGAAGACCAGCCCTCGCAGCAGCAGCGCCAGGAGCTGCAAGGGGAACACCGCGATGCCGACCAGCGGCACGAACGCGATTAACCCGACCCCGGACCAGGCCAGCGCCGACGTCAGCGTCGCGGCAATGACCATCGCGACCACGACGAGAAACACGCCCGCGAGCTCCCGAAACTCCGCGCGGATGAACCGGGCGGTGGAGCGCGCGCCGTCGAAGACGCCCACGCCGTCAACGGCCATCGCCACCTGCATCACGATGTACAAGAGATTGACGACGCGGAACCACGCCAGCAGCATCGCCGCGGCGATGGCGGCCATCAACGTCCAGCCGATGACCAGCGCCCGGCCGTCGGCGGCCCGGTACCCGTAGGCCACGAAGGCCAGGTATCCGACGAACGACACCGCATACACCGCCATCAGCGCCAGACCCAGCGCCAGATACGGTCGAAACAGCCGGCGGCAGCCGGCGACGAAGGCCTCCAGGCTGAATCGCGAGGCGCCGCGCAGCGTCTCGAACCCGAGCGGCTGACGCTCGATCGGGCCCGCCGCCTGGTGGGCGGCGATCAGGACGTCCACCGTCCCGCCCTTGATCAGAAACAGCAGCAGGGACCCGCCGAACAGCACCAGGCAGAAGGCGGTGATGAACGCGACCAGCGCGACCGGAACGGCCATCAGCGTACCGGCGATGGTCGTGAAGATTTCCTTGAGGCTGCCGTGAAGCAGGTCGGCCAGATCTCCGCCGAGCATCACCGCCACCAGGATCGCGGCCCCGATCATCGGCACCGCCAGCAACACCGTAAAGGTGGTCTCGGCGATGAATTGGATGGCGACGGTCGGCCAGTTGGCGGCGGCGAGCAACGCGCCGCGCTTGAGCAGGTGCTTCAGGTCCAATCGATTTCACTATAGCACCCGTGTATCCTGTCATTCAGACGTGACTCCCATCCTGCGCATCCTGCGCGTCGGCGCCACCGTGGCGCTGGTCGTCGGCTTGAGTGGTTGGGGCCTCGAACGGGCCCGGTTCGGAGCGTCCGACGCGGCAGCGCTGGCACAGGTCCAACTGGAGCTTCAGCAGCGGATCGATGCCGGCGCGGCGACGCTCGGCGGGATGTCCGAGCAGGTCACCCGCGAGGAAGCGGCGATCCGGCGAATGCCGCGCGATCAGGCTGCGATCGGGCGGCTGTTCGACATTGTCGGCGCCGCCCTCGGCGACGCCGAAGGTGGACGCACCGGCATCACCATTTACGACAGCGACTCGACGCCGCTGGCCTGGGGTGGGCGGGTGCTGGACCTTCCCCGCGAGCGATTGGAGGGTCCGGCCGCTCTGCTGGTCGCGTCCGGAGCCTTCGGTCCGAGCCTGATTCGAGTCGAGCCGATTCCCGCCTTTCCTGCTCCCCGCATCGCCACCGTCGTCGTCGAACAGGCGCTTGGTCAGCTGCAGAGTGCTCCGGAACTGAACGATACGTTCCTGCTCCCGACCTCGCTCGTCACGGTGCGGGTCCGCGCGCACGTCGGCGACGCGCCCGGTTCCGATCGACCGTTGACGTTCGTGATCCCGGCGCCCGGCGGCGGCGCGCTTCTCGATGCCGAGGTGCCACCGGCCGATCTCGCCGCGGCGCGGGCCGGCTGGCGCAGCGGCACGCGTGCAGCGGTGATGATTGTCGTGGCGGTGACGCTGCTCCTCTGCGCCGGACCGCTGGTCGACCTGCGCCGGCGCACCAGCCGGAGCACGGTCTTTCTCCTCAGCACGGCGACGCTGGTGATGCTGGTCACCGGTGCACGATGTCGTCGTCTTCGTCGCGCTGCGACCGTTTGCGCCGGCAGGACCGACGCCGCTCGATCTCCTGCTCACCACGCTGACGATGGCCGCGGTGGTCTGGCTGGTGATGGATCTCATCGAACACCGGCGGTTCGCTCGGCCGCGGCCGCCGGTGTGCTCGCGCACGCCAGGCGCCATCCTGGCGGTCGGACTCGGTTACCTGGTCGCCGGGGCCGGCGACTGCGGCGCTGTTCTGGGGCTACGAAGACCTGCTTCGCCGCGTCGTCGCCGACACCGATCTCAACCTGCTGCATTTTTCGCTGCACCCGATCAGCGGCGCGCGGTTCGCCGTCGAGTTTGCGCTGGTGCTGCTGCACGCATCCGTCGTCTGGGGAGCGGCGGTCATCATCCGCGCTCCCGGCGATGTTGTGGCGCACGCCGCGAACGAGGTTCTGGCGGCTGCTCGCGTCCGGCGGATGGCTCACCGGATCGCTGCTGACGACGTGGTTGGCGCGGACGGCGACGGTGCCGATTCCTCTCGGCCCGCTCTGGCTGGCGCTGCTCGCGTCCGGCGGCGCGGCGCTGGCGCTGGCCCGCGGCAACGGACGAATTCGACGCGTCTCGCAGACCGCCCGCCTGCTGGTGTTCTTTCTCGCGCTGCTCGCGCCGTCGATGGCGATGTATCCCTCGATGCTCGCGCACGCCACCGAAGCCAAGGAACGGCTGGTCGCGACCGAATTCGGTCCGCAGGCGATCCGGCAGCGCGAGGATCTTCAGCGCCGCCTGCAGCGAGCCGTCGATCAGATCGACGCCATTCCGTCGCTGTACTCGTTCGTGTTCGGCGGCAACGCGGCAGCGCCGACCACCGATCGCGCGTTCGTGGTGTGGTCACGGACCGACCTGGCGACCTACCGCCTGACCTCGGCGGTGGAACTGTACGACGCCGAGGGGCGTCTGGTCAGCCGCTTCGCGCTGGTGCCCGAGTACGCGAACACGCCGTATCGCGCCACCGGCTGCAACTGGGAGCAGCCGTTCGACGAAGTCTCGGCGTTCGGATCCAGCGAGCGTCACGTGCTGCGAACCGGCCGCGGCATCTGCGAGGGCGGCCGCCGCGTCGGCAGCATCGTGGTGCGCGTGATGCTCGACTATCGGACGCTGCCGTTCATCTCGTCGCAGAGTCCGTATGTCGAGTCGCTGCGGACCAACGGCGCGGCGCCGTCGGAGGCGGTGTCCGGCCGCGACGTCGAGTTCGTCGTCTACGGATGGAGCCGCGCACCGCTGTTCGAATCGGAGACCGGCGTGTGGACGCTGCCGGACCCGGTGTTCCAGCGGCTGGTCGAATCGCGCGCACCGTTCTGGGCGTCGATCGAGCGCGACGGTAACCCGTATCGGCTTTACCTGCTGAGCGATCGCTACGGCATCTACGCGCTCGGCTACCCGGTGATCACTGCGGTCGGCCACTTCATCAACCTCGCCGAACTGGTGCTGCTGGTCATGGTGCTGGATGCGACGCTGCTGCTGGCGTCGACCGCCTTCAGCCTCGCGGCGGTGCGGACACCGGCCGGCGGCGGCCGCGGCCTGCTGCGCGAAATTCGCTCCAGCTTCTATCGCAAGCTGTTCCTGGCGTTCATGGCCGGCGCGGTCGTTCCGGTGTTCATTCTCGCCATCTTCACGCGCACCTATGTCGCGCGACAGCTGGTGGCGGGCGCGGAAGATGGCGCCGCACGGACCGTGACCACTGCGCAGCGCCTGGTCGAGGACTACGCGACCCTGCAGCAGCGCGGCAGCGGCGTGGTCGGCGCGATCGACGATCAGATCCTGGTGCTGGTGCGTCGCGCGATCGACGAGGACGTCAACCTGTTCGACCGCTCGAGGCTCCAGGCGACCAGCGCCCGCGATCTGTTCTATTCCCGGTTGATCTCGCCGCGGACGCCCGCCGACGTCTATCGCGCGATCATTCTCGAGCGCCTGCCGACGTTTGTCGGCGAGGAGGAAATGGGCGGACTGCCCTACCGCGTCGCGGCCGCGCCGGTACGCGCCAGCGGGCACGATGGCATCGTCACGGTGCCGCTGCGAAACCGTCAGCAGGAGATCGAGCAGCAGATCGACGAGCTGAATCGACGCGTTCTGGCCGGCTTCGTGCTGTTCAGTCTGCTCGGCGCCGCGCTGGGATACTGGATGGCGGAGCGTATCGCCGATCCGGTGAACCGGCTGACCCGCGCCACCCGGCGCATCGCGCGCGGCGACCTCGACGCCCGGATCGCGGCCACCTCGTCGGACGAGCTGCGGCGCCTGGTCGAGGACTTCAACCAGATGGCGGCCGACCTCAAGCGGCAGCGCAGCGAACTCGAACGGACGCAGCGCCTCGAAGCCTGGGCCGACATGGCGCGCCAGGTCGCACACGACATCAAGAACCCGCTGACGCCGATTCAGCTGTCGGCGGAGCACGCGCGCCGCGTCAATCTCGACCGCGGCGGCCCGCTCTCGCCGGTGCTCGATGACTGCGTCAATGCGATCCTCACCCAGGTGAAGCTGCTCCGTCAGATTTCGACCGAGTTCTCGAGCTTCGCGTCGTCTCCAACGCCGCGGCCGGAACCGACGCACCTGCCGGAGCTGCTCGAAGAGGTGGTCGAGCCGTACCGTACCGGCCTGACGGACCGGATCGCGATCGAGGTGGACGCGCCGCCGCAATTGCCGCATCGTCAACATCGATCGGACGCTGTTCGCGCGCGCGTTGACCAACGTCATGGAGAACGCGCTGCACGCGATGCCTGGACGCGGGCATCTGTCGATCGTGGCCCGCGATTTCACGGACAGCGGCCACCACCGCCTGGTGACCGTGGAGATCACCGACACCGGCGTCGGAATGGATCAGGAAGCGCTGAACCGCATCTTCGAGCCGTACTTCTCGACCAAAGCCACCGGCACCGGTCTTGGACTCACGATCGCGAAGCGGAATACCGAGTTGAATGGCGGGACCATCCGTGTCCAGAGTCAGCGCGGTGTCGGCACGACCGTGACGATGACGCTGCCGGGGGTCCCGTTCGGCTGAAGTCGGACACTACAGGGTGTGGTGCGCGGGCCTTTCAGGTTATAGCGGGGCCTTTTCAGAGTGTGGCGCGGCCCTTTTCAGGGCCGCGTCCGTGCGGCTGAAGCCGGGCGATATAGGGTGTGGTCGCCTTGAACTACCGCGCGGCCGAATCGAATCGGTCCGCCGGTGCCTGCTCTGCCGCGGTCGGCCCACTTGCCGGCCCTGAACTCTGGACCGCCGCACCGTCACGGTGCTTGAAGCGGGTGATCGCCATTCCGATGAACGCAGACGCCAGGTAGCTGTACGCGATCACGAACAGCGTGATCTGCGGGTGCGTGGCGATGGCGACGATGCCGGCGGCGATGAAGATCAGGATCGTGTAGGGCCGGCGTTTCTGCGTGTCGATCGTCTTGAAGCTGCGGAAGCGGATCGTGCTGACCATCAGCGCGGCGGGCACCAGCACCATCGCCAGCGCCGGCACGGCGTAGCGGTAGTCGTAGAGTCCGAGCGGAAAGGCGAACACCGTGGCGGCCGGCATTGACGCCGCCGCCGGACTCGGCATCCCGACGAAGTAGCGTTTGTCGCCGCCGGAGGCGCTCTGGATGTTGAAGCGCGCCAGCCGCATCGCCGCCGCGGCGACGAACATGAACCCGGCGGCCCATCCCAGTCGTCCGAGGGCTGACAGGCCCCAGGCGAAGGACAGGATCGCCGGCGCGATGCCGAACGAGATGATGTCGGCCATCGAGTCGAACTCGACGCCGAACTCGCTGGTGGTGCCGGTGAGCCGCGCGATGCGGCCATCGAGCATGTCCAGCACGACCGCGAAGCCGATGAACGGCGCGGCCGTTTCGTACTCGCCGCGCATCGCGTACACCACGCACGCATAGCCGCAGAACATGTTGCCCATGGTGAGCAGGCTGGGCAGCAGGTAGACGCCGCGGCGCAGGCGGTGACGCGGGCGGTCGCTGGTCCGGCGCAGGAATCTCAGCCGCGATTCGTGCTGGTCGGGCATGCTGATGGCGGTCAGTTTAGCACCGCGATGACCGTTTCCCCGCCGCGGACCATCTGGCCCACCTCGACCCTGGATCGTCGCGGAAACGCGGCAGGAAGATGTCCATGCGCGATCCGAATTTCATCACCCCGAAGCGGTCGCCGGCGCGCACGTCAGCGCCGACGCTGGTCCGGCACACCACCCGCCGCGCCAGCAGCCCGACGATCTGCCGCGCCACGATGGCTTGCCCACGATGATCGATCCAGATTTCGCTGCGTTCGTTCGCCGTCGCGGCATCGTGCCGGTACGCGGGCAGAAAACGACCCGGCGTGTAGACCACGCGCGTCACCCGACCGGATGCCGGAATGCGGTTGACGTGCACATCCATCGGCGACAGGAAAATGCTGATCTGCTGCCACACCCCTGGCGGCGCGCGCCGGCGTCGCCGCGCCCGCGACCAGGACGCGTCCGTCGGCGGGCGACAGCACCAACGCGTCGCCGGACGGCGACGTGCGCGCCGGGTCGCGAAAGAAAAAGGCAAAGAACGCCGCCAGCAAGACGAACGGGATCGCCAGCGGCCGCGCGATCGCCGCACCCGACACCACGGCCAGCACGAGCGCGCCGCCGATGAACGGCCAGCCCGCGGAATCAAGACGCATCAGCGTAAGTGTGTGAGGCGGGCGCGTTCGAGGCGCGCCCGCAGGAAGTTCGCCGGACTATCCGTGAGCGTGTTCCTGACGGTAGCGCCGCACGATGTCTTCCATGCGATCTTTGAGCTGAAGCTTCTGCTTCTTCAGCGTCACTTCCTCGAATTGTTCGGGTTCGGAGAGGTGGGTCTTTTCGGTCAGTTGGTGCAGCCGGTCTTCCAGTTGGTGGTGTCGGTCCGAGAGTCGATGAAACTCCTCGTCGGTCTGGATCAATGCGTCTTTCACGCCCAGCGGCTGTGCTTCCATACTCCGCCTCCTTGGACATCTATTGAGCGGGGGGACTCGAACGATGGATAGGACCGGTGCGGCTGCATGAGGAACGTGACGTGCTGTCGCGAAACGTACCACAAGCCTCGGGCCCGATTCAAGGTGAACGGAGCGCTATGTCAACGGCGCTCGCGAAAGTACCAGTGCGTCCTCTTCCGGCTTGCTGTAGTAGTTCTGCCGCACCGCGGCGATCTCGAACCCGAAACGCTCGTAGAGCAGTCGGGCAGCCTCGTTGGAGCGCCGGACCTCCAGCGTGGCGCGACGCGCACCCGACGCCGCACCCTCCTTCAGCACGTGCCTCAGAAGCTGCGTCGCGATCCCGACCCGCCGCATCGTCCGGAACGACCGCGAGGTTGTTGATGTGCAATTCGTCGAGCACCAGCCAGAACGAACAGAAGCCAGCCACGGTGCCGTCGCACCCGAGCCAGTCGGCAAAACGACACGCCGTGATTGTCCAGTTCCGCAAGGTACATCGCCCGCGTCCACGGATTGGAAAAGGACACCTCTTCGATGGCCAGGACTTCGTCGATGTGCGCGACCGACGTCATCGCCTTCGATCACGATTTGCGCCATGAGCTCAATTCGCCGGCGCCTTTCCGGCCTCCCTGGCATGTTCGACATCGGGTCGCCGCACATACAGCGGGTGAACCGCCGCGGGCTCGAGTGCTTCGCCAAGCCGTGCCCGTTCGAGCGCCAGGCGGCCGATCGCTCCCGCGATCATCGGTAAGCCGACGATCGCAGTGGTCGGGAACGACCGCGCCAGTTCAGCGTCGTACTTCTCTGCGCCGTCGCCGACCAGCACCGCGGGCGCGACGGCAATCGTTGCCTTCCATCGCTCGCCGATCGAACTGGGACTGCCGACCAGCGGCCCATCGATTCTTTCGAGGCGGCCGGAGCTGCACCACGGCGCGTCTGTCACGCGGTACGCGGCAGCGAAGACCTCATTGCGGTGAGCGTCCATCCACGCCCAGACGACGGCGCCGGCCCCGAGTCCCACGCTGCCGATTTGCGCCAGCGCCTCGAGCGCCGGCACGGCGACGATGCGCCGGTGATGCACGGTCGCCAGTCCCTGAATCGTCGCGATCCCGACGCGTAATCCGGTGAACGAGCCGGGTCCTGACGCGACCGCGTAGACGTCGATGTCGCGCCAGGTCAGGTGGTTCGCCTCGAGAATGACGGTCAACTCGCGCGGCAATCGCGCCGCGTGCGTACGCGAACCATCCCCGACACGCTCGTCGACGATGCGATCGTTTTCGACGAGCGCGGCGCTTCCCGCGCGGGTCGTGGTGTCCAGGGCAAGCGCACGCATGCGTTAGACTTAAGCATATGTCAGCGCCGGTGACGCCCGCGATGCGTCAGTACCTGGACGCCAAGCAGCAGCACCGCGACGCCATCCTCCTCTTCCGGATGGGCGACTTCTACGAGATGTTCTACGAAGACGCGCTGATCGCCGCTCGGGCGCTCGAGATCACGCTGACGTCACGATCGAAGGACGTCAACGGCGGAGCGGTCCCGATGTGCGGGGTGCCGTTCCACGCCATCGACGGCTATATCACCCGCCTCGTCAAGCGCGGCTTCCGCGTCGCCATCTGCGAACAGGTCGAGGATCCGCGCAAGGCCAAAGGCGTCGTCAAGCGTGAAGTGGTCCGCGTGGTGTCGCCAGGCACGCTGACCGACACCGGCTATCTGGACGCGCGCGAGCCTGCATTCCTGATGGCGGTGTTCAGCGATCGCAGCCGGGAGCGATCCACCAGCCGCACCTCCCCGCTGGCGGTGACCATCGGCGTCGCGCTGCTCGATCTGTCAACCGGCGAGTTCAGCGCCGCTGAATACATCGGCGCCGACGGCATGCGCGCGCTGGCGGACGAGCTCGCGGTGCTCCGGCCACGAGAGATCATCGTGCCCCGGATCGGTGAGGCGGCTGACTGGCGGCGCCGGCGATCTGCCGTCAGCCGTCGCCGAATCCGGTCTGCCGACCACCCTGGTCGATGGCTGGACGTTCGAAGCCGAGTCGGCCCGTCGCGTGTTGCTCGATCAACTCCGCGCCGGTGGACTCGAGGGATTCGGACTCGACCAGCACCCGGCCGCCGTCGCCGCCGCAGGCGCGCTCGTCCACTATCTGCGCGACACCCAGATGGTCGACCTCGCTCACGTCCGCTCGATCGGCTACCGGCAGCGCGCCGACTCGCTGCTGATCGATCCCACGACGATGAAGCACCTCGAGATCCTCGAGGGGTCGGAAGGTGGCCGGAACGGATCGCTGCTCGACGAGCTCGATCGGACGGTCACGTCGATCGGCAGCCGGCTCCTGCGCTCCTGGCTCCTCCGCCCGCTGATCGCGCTCGAGCCGATTCGCGATCGCCTCGACGCCGTGGAGGAGATCGCGTTCCGGAACACCGAGCGCGGCAAATTCCGCGACGCCCTCAAGACGGTGCAGGATCTCGAGCGGCTGGTCGCCAGAGCTGCGCTCGGGACCGCGGGGCCGCGCGATCTGGTGGGTCTGAAGCAGTCGCTGATGACGGTGCCTCGCCTGCGAACGCTGCTCGGCGAATTCGAGGCGCCCCTGGTGTCGTCGCTGGTCGCGCAACTGGACGACGTCATGGATGTGCGCTCGGCGATTGAGGCGACGCTCATCGACGAGCCGCCCGCCCTCGCGCGGGACGGCGGCTACCTGCGGGACGGCGTCGACGCGGAGCTCGATGAGCTTCGCACCATCAGCCGATCCGGCAAGCAAATCATCGCTGAGATGGAAACCGCCGAGCGCCAGCGGACCGGCATCGGCTCGTTGAAGGTTCGCTACAACCGCGTCTTCGGCTACTTCATCGAAATCTCGAAATCGAACCTGCATGCGGCGCCCGCCGACTACATTCGCAAGCAGACGATTGCCGGCGGCGAGCGCTTCATCACCCCGGCGCTGAAGGAGTACGAGGAGAAAGTCCTCGGCGCCGACGAGCGGATCCTCGAGCGGGAGATCGAGGCCTTCGACCGCCTGCGGACCGCGGTCGCGGCCGAAGCGCCGCGGATCCAAGCCACTGCCCGGGCGTTGGCGACGCTCGATGTTCTGGCCGCCTTCGCCGAAGACGCCGCCCTCAACAATTACATCAAGCCGCGGGTCCACGACGGCGACGAGATCCTGGTCACCGACGCGCGCCACCCGGTGGTCGAGCGGCGGAGCTCGTCGCGATGCCTTCGTGCCGAACGATATCAGCCTCAACGGCAGCACCTCGCAGCTCGTCATCCTCACCGGTCCGAACATGGGCGGCAAATCGACCTACCTCCGGCAGACCGCGCTGCTGTGTGTGATGGCCCAGGCCGGATCGTTCGTGCCGGCGCGCGAGGCCAAGCTCGCCCTGGTCGATCGGATCTTCGCCCGCGTCGGCGCATCGGACAATATCGCACGCGGTCACTCGACCTTCATGGTGGAGATGCAGGAAACCGCCAACATCCTGCACACCGCGACCTCGCGCAGCCTCGTGGTCCTCGACGAGATCGGTCGAGGCACCGCCACGTTCGACGGGTTGAGCATCGCCTGGGCCGTGGCGGAATTTCTGGCCACCAACTCGAAGCTGCGCCCGAAGACGCTGTTCGCGACCCACTATCACGAACTGACCGATCTGGCCGATGCCACCCCCGGAGTCGTGAACTTCCACGTCGCCGCTCGCGAGTGGAAAGACGACATCATCTTTCTCAGGAAGATCGTTCCAGGGCGGTCCGATCGCAGCTACGGCATCCAGGTGGCTCGGCTGGCGGGACTGCCGGACGCCGTCATCGCACGCGCCCGCGAGATCCTCGGCGCGCTGGAACGCGACGAACTGACCCGCGGCGGACGGCCGTCGGTGAGCGGCACTGCCCTGGACCCGCAGCAGCAGCTTGGACTGTTCCAGCCGGCCGCCAGCGAGTTGCCCGACAGCCTGCGGGAGAAACTGGCGTCGATTGACGTCGATCGCATGACTCCGGTCGAAGCGCTCCTCCTCCTCGCGGAGTTGAAGAAAGAGCTATGAAGGCCAGGCTGCTGACCTGTGCCTTTGCCCTGCTCAGCGCCTCGGCGTGCCTGACCCGCCCCACCACCAACCCGAACGTCCTGGTCGTCGGCATCACGAGCGGACCGAACAACCTCGACCCTCGCATCGGAACCGACGATGTGTCGGGCAAGACCGCGCAGCTGATATTCAACGGCCTGATGACGCTGGACGATCATCTGCGGGTCGTCCCTGACCTCGCTCTCCAACTCGACCACCCCGACTCGCTCACCTACATCGTCACACTCCGGCAGGGTGTCCTCTTTCACGACGGCCACGAATTGACGTCCGCGGATGTCGTGTTCACGTTCCGCAGCCTGCTCGATCCGGCGTTCATGTCGCCTCGCAAGGGCGCGTTTCGCATGCTGCACGCCGTTGACGCCCGCGATCGATACACCGTGGTCTTCACGCTCAGGGAGCCGTTCGGATCCTTCCCGGTGAACCTGGTGTTCCCGATCGTGCCCGAGGGCTCCGGGCCGCGATTCCGCGACCATCCGGTCGGCACCGGGCCATATCGATTTGTCAGCTACGCGTCCGACGACCGGATCGACCTCGCCGCCTTCGACAAGTACTTTGCTGGACCGCCGAAAAACGACGGGTTGATACTGCGCGTGGTGCCCGACGACATCATGCGTGGCCTCGAGTTGCGCAAAGGCACGATGGACATCGTGGTCAACGACCTGGCCGCGGACATCGTCTATCAGTTGGAGCAGGATCCGGACCTGCAGGTGGTGCAATCACCGGGAACCGACTATCAGTACCTCGGGCTCAACCTGCGCGATCCGATCCTCGCGGACGTCAGGGTGCGGCGGGCGCTCGGTTATGCCATCGACCGCAATGCCATCATCGAGTACCTGCGGCGTGGTCTCGCCACGCCGGCAGCCGGCCTGCTGCCGCCGGCGTCCTGGGCGTTCGCTCCAGACACGTTCATGTTCAGCTTCGACCCGGCGAAGGCGCGTGCGCTGCTCGACGAGGCAGGCTACACCGATCCCGACGGCGACGGTCCGGAGCCGCGGTTCCATCTCTCGCTCAAGATCTCGAATGTCGAGTTCAATCGTCTGCAGTCGTCGGTGATTCAGCAGGACCTGCGGGCGGTCGGCATCGCGCTGGACGTGCGCACCTACGAATTCTCGACGCTCTATGCCGACGTTCTGAACGGCAATTTCCAGTTGTTCACGCTGCAGTGGGTCGGCGGCGCGGTGGCCGATCCGGACATCCTGCGCCGGGTGTTTCATTCGACGCAAGTCCCGCCGTCCGGCTTCAACCGCGGGTTTTACCGCGATCCGCGCGTCGATCGTTTGCTCGACGCAGCCGCGACCGCCGTGGATGATCAGGCCCGAAAGCCGCTGTACGCCGATGTTCAGCACATCGTCGCCGAAGACGCGCCGTACGTCAGCTTGTGGTGCAAGACCAACGTCGCCGTCGCCAGCCGATCGTTGTCGGGCATCCGGATTCTTCCCATCGCGGACTTCACGTTCCTCAAAGATGTCGAACGCCGGCCGGCTGATCACCGCGCTGCTCGGCGCTAGCGCCCTGCTCGTTTCGGTGGTGGCGACAGGCCACGCCGCAACGCGGTTCGACCCGGCGCTGAAGTTCCGGCGGCTGCCCACCGAACACTTCGTCATCTATTATCACCAAGGCGAAGAGCGCATCGCGCAGCGGCTCGCGGTGGTCGCCGAGGAGACCTGGCGCACCATCGCGGCGCCGCTTCGAATCACGCTGCCGCGCCTTACACACGTCGTGCTCGCGGATCAGACAGAGCTGGCGAACGGCTACGCCACGCCACTGCCGTACGACACCATCGTGCTCTACGCGGTGACGCCGTCCGGCGCCGAGTTCGATTTCGACGACTGGCTCCGCCTCACCTTCGCCCACGAGTTCACGCACATCGTGCACCTCGATCGGTCGGAGGGCTGGGCGCGACCGGTGCGATGGGTTTTTGGACGCGCACCGATCGCGTTCCCCAATCTGTTCCTGCCTGGTTGGCAGATCGAAGGCCTGGCGACCTATGAGGAGAGCATCATCACCGGCGAAGGACGGCTTCACGCCGGCGACGTTCGCGCCATCGTCGGCGAGGCGGCACGCGCGCGGGACCTCGAACCGCTCGACCGCGTCAACGGCGGCCTGACCGACTGGCCTGGCGGCTCGACCGTGTACGCCTACGGTGTCGGGTTTCACGAGTACCTGGCCGATCGCTTCGGCGCCGACAAACTGGCCGCGCTCGCCGACGCCACCGCACGGCGGCTGCCCTACCTCGGGTCGCGCGCCTTCCTGTCGGTGTACGGCGAATCGCTGGGGGCGCTGTGGCGGGACTACCAGGCGCAGGAGGTGGCCGCAATGCCACCGGTTCCGGCAGATGAGGATGTGATGCAGCTGACCCATCGCGGCTTCGTCGTCACCGGTCCGCGATTCGATCGCGTTGCCGGAGGAATCGTGTACTCCGAAGTCAACCCGCATGGGTTTCCGTCGCTGTATCGCGTCGGGCTCGACGGCTCCGTGCCGCAGCGCCTCACCGATCGATATCTGGGGTCGACGACCGCCATCGGCAGTGCCGACGTCTACTTCGATCAGATGGAGCTGCGCCGGAACGTCGCGCTCTTCAGCGACCTGTATGCGTGGTCGCGCGCGACCGGCACCGTTCGACCATTGAGCCGCGACGCACGGTTGTTCGATCCGGATCTCTCACCTGATGGCCAGACACTGGTGTGCGTGCAGAACGTGACCGGCCGCCGAAGCCTGATGCTGGTTCCCATCGGATCCGCTCGGAACTCCGGGGTGATTCCGACGGACGCGATGACGACCCTCCTGCCCGAGGACGACACCCAGTACAACGCGCCGAAGTGGTCCCCTGATGGCCGCACCATCGCGGTCGAACGCCAGCGGCTTGGCGCGATGCCGGAGATCGTCCTCATCGACGTGGGGACGAAGACAGTTCGCGTGCTGGCATCAGCGCCGGACACCCGCTTCGCGACGCCCGCCTGGCGTCCCGATGGGAACGCAGTGGTTGCAGCCATGGCCCCTGGTGATGACACCTTCAATCTCGTCGAGATCGACGTTCGTGATTCGACGCTGCGCCAGCTGACCCACACGACCGGCGGCGCCACCTGGCCTGACGTTTCGGCCGATGGCGGCACGATTGTGTTCGCCGGCTACACCACCGAAGGCTATGACGTCTTCACGATGCCGTACCCGCGCTCAACGGGTTCGACGATGAAGATGTCGACGCCGCGAGAGGAAGCGAGGCAGGATGTGAAAACAGCTGCAGCCACGTTCGACTACTCTCCTTTCGCCACGTTGAAACCGACTTCGTGGTCGCCCGTGGTCGAGGCTTCCAACGAGCAGGTGCGAATCGGCGCGGCAGTCGGCGGCGCCGACGTCCTGGGCTACCACTCCTACGGGGTCAGCGCCACCTGGCTGGCCTCGGCTCCCAGCGGCGCCATTCAATCGAGCGCCACGATTCCGGACTGGCAGGCCAGCTACGTCTACAACCGTTGGCGACCCGGCTTCTATGCGGTCGCATCCAGCGCGACGTCGTTCTTTGCGGCGGTATCCAGCGATCAAATACGGCCTGCCGACGTCACCCGGCAGACTCGGCAAGTCGAAACCGGCGTGCTGCTCCCCTTTCGTCATGTGCGAGTCCAGCAATCGGTGCTGGTCTCGCTTGCCAGGGCGTTCGACGATTACACACTCGCGACGGGTTCGTTCACTCGCAAGCGCACGCCGCTGCGATCGGCCTGGCAAATCAACACGTCGCGCAGCTATGGCTACTCCATCAGCCGGGAGGCTGGCGTCAGCATTGGCGTCACCGGTGAATGGGTCAGTCAGGCGCTCGGCTCCTTCGCCGATGCGACGACGACGACAGTGGACGCCCGCGCCTATCTGCCGGGGTTCGCGCGCCAGCACGTCGTGGCGATCCGTCTGGCCGGCGGCAGTTCCGCCGGCGATCCAGCTGCCGGTCGTGTGTTCCTGATGGGCGGCGACTGATCCCGGCGTCGGCGTCGTCGACTTCGACAGCCGTGCACTCAGCCTGATGCGCGGCTTCCCGGACGCATCGTTCGCCGGCAGTCATGTCGGGCTGTTGAACGCGGAGTATCGATTTCCGATCGCCGCGCCGCAACGCGGGGTCGGAACCTGGCCGCTGTTCCTTCACACCGTTCACGCCGCGTTCATTGCCGACATCGGCGAAACCTGGACGCGCACAGCCAGCGCAGACGCGATCAAGATCTCCGCCGGCGCCGAACTATCGGCCGACATCATCGCCGGTTACTCCTTGCCGTTTACGGCCACGGCCGGCGCCGCCTGGGGACACGATGCCAGCGGCGTTCGCGTCGACACCGTGACCGGCTACTTCCGCGTCGGAAAAGCGTTCTAGGTATGATTTAATTCACGCGAGCTTTTCGAGGAGATTAATGAGCCAGCCGTCCGAGCCGTTTACGATTGGACTCGTTCAGGATGCCGCCACGTCTGACCGCGAGGCCAACATCGCCAGAGCCGAGCGGCTGGTGCGCGCCGCCGCAGGGCGGGGCGCGCAGATCATCTGCCTGAAAGAGCTGTTCGACGCCCCCTACTTCTGCAAGTCGCAGCAGTTCGAACGCTTCGATCTCGCGGAGGCGATCCCTGGTCCGACCACGGACGCGATGGTGCGGCTGGCCCGGGAGCTCGCGGTGGTGCTCGTCGTTCCGGTGTTCGAACGTCAGGCGGCCGGGCGTGTACCGCAATTCGGCGGTGGTCATCGACGCAGACGGCAGCATCCTCGGCGTCTATCGCAAGATGCACATCCCTGACGATCCGATGTTCAACGAGAAGTACTACTTCACGCCGGGCGACACGCCAGGGTTCCGCGTGTGGCAGACGCGCTACGCGACCATCGGCGTGCTGATCTGCTGGGATCAGTGGTATCCGGAGGCGGCGCGAATCACCAGTCTGATGGGCGCCCAGGTGCTGTTCTACCCGACGGCGATCGGCTGGCACCCATCCGAGCAGGAAGAATGGGGCGCCGCCCAGGTTGACGCGTGGCGGACCATTCAGCGCTCGCATGCGATCGCCAATGGCGTGTTCGTCGCCTCGCCGAATCGGATCGGCCACGAGGACGAACCGGGAACCGATGGCCTCACGTTTTTCGGCCGCTCGTTCGTCGCCGATCCGTTCGGCCGCTACATCGCCGACGCCGGAAGCGACGAGGAGATCCTGATCGCGCGCTGCGATCCGGCGCTCATCGAGACCGTGCGTCGCAACTGGCCCTTCCTTGCGCGACCGGCGCATCGACGCGTACGGCCCGATTCTTCAGCGTTACCTCGGATGACCGGCGGACTCGACGCCCCCCGCTGGCGGATGCCGGCGGAGTGGGAGCCGCATCGCGCGACCTGGATTGCGTGGCCGCATTTCGAACCGGATTGGCCGGGCAAACTCGCGCCCATTCCCGTGGGTCTACGGCGAGATCGCGCGCGTGCTCGCCGACTTCGAACCGGTCGAGATTCTCTGCCACTCGGAGGCGGTCCTCGAGAGTGCCCGGGCGGTGCTGAGTGCTCACGACGTCCGCGAGGACCGCTTGCGTCTCCATCTGGTCCCAACCGATCGGACGTGGCTTCGCGACAGCGCGCCGACCGGCGTCGTCGATGCGCGCGGCGCGGTGTCGCTCCTCAACTGGTCGTTCAACGCCTGGGCGAAGTACCCGAACTGGCACCAGGATGCGGAGATCGGTCGCGCGATAGCGGCGATCACCGACCTGCCGCGCCTCGAACCGCTCCGGAGCGACGGCGCCGCTCGAATGGTGCTCGAAGGCGGCGGCATCGACGTGAACGGCGCCGGCCTGTTGATGGCGACGGAAGAATGGCTGCTGAGCGACGTCCAGGTCAGAAACCCCGGCATGACGCGGGCGGACTACGACGCCGCTTTCCGCGAGTGGCTCGGAATCCGTCGCACCATCTGGCTTGGGGAAGGGTGTGCCGGCGACGACACGCACGGTCACGTCGACGACATCGCGCGCTTCGTCAGCGCCGATACCATCGTGCTCGCGGTCGAAGTCGATCCGCGCGACAGCAACCACGAACGCTCGATGGACAACGCGCGCCGGCTGGAGCTGGCGTCACTGCGATCCGTCGATCGGGCCGCTGCGGGTCGTGCGCCTGCCCTACCCGAGGCGCGTGATGATGGATGGCGAGCGGCTGCCGGCAAGCTACGCCAACTTCTACATCGGGAACGGCGTGGTGATGGTACCGACCTTCAACGATCCGAACGATCGAATCGCTTTGAACGTGCTGGCGGAGGTGATGCCGAGCCACCAGGTCGTCGGCATTCACGCGGTGGATCTGGTGTGGGGCCTCGGCACGCTGCACTGCCTGACGCAGCAGGAAGCTGCTCGGATCGCGGCCGGTCTAGGTCGTCGAGCTCTTCTTCAGCGTCTCGAGAACCTTGCGCGCCTCGCCGTTGAACGGCGACTCCGGGTACTCGTCAACCAGTCGATTGAAGGTCTGCTGCGCGTCGGCGGTCTTGCCGGCGTCCACGTACAGACGTCCGAGCTGCATCAGGATTCCGTCCACCGGAAGCGGTCCATCCTTGTGTTGCGCGAGCTCTTTGAACGCGTCGATCGCCTTGTCTGACCTGCCCCGAACCCATTTGCGCTGCGGCGAGCCCGAGCTTCGCCATCTGTCCGTAGAAGCCGTTCGCATCGTGCGCGATGACCTGCTGGAAGGCCTCGGCCGCTCCGGTCGGCGTTCCGAGCGCCAGCGACGTGGCGCCTTCCTGATAGCGCGCGTAGACGCCGGCATCGGTAGACGGATACGCATCCGCCGCGATCTTGAATTTCGTCAGAGCGGCCTGGGAGCGTTCGCGCTCGGTCGGAAAATAGAGGCCATTCGATGGCGTGCCCGGCGCCGGTGGCGGACCAATGCGCGCGTCTTGCACGGTCATGGCCTCGGCGAGCAGCTGGTGCGCCTTGGCCTGGACGTGTTCGTGCCAGCCGTAATAGCCAGCCGCGGCGGCGCCGATGACGATGACGACTACGGCGCCGATCAGCGTCTCGCGTCCACGGGTCTGAATCACCTCGCGCGCTTCACGCGCCAGGTTCTGAATCTCATTTTCCTTCAGGTGGTGCCGTTCGGTTCTATTCATCTCAGCTGCTTTCGGTGGTGCGGGTCTTGAAGACAGGAAGGACCCTGGTCCCTAAAGATTGTCGGCGATTTGTCGTCCAGACCGCAAGCCGATCGCAGGACGACATGCAGTGTTTCGACCGCGGTCCGCGTTCGGCTCCGGGCGGCAAGACGAGGCGTCCGTGCGCCGCGGAATGCCTGCCGATCGACGGACTGGCGGGACGTCAAAGTCGACCCGGCGAGGCTCGAACTCGCGACCCCCGGTTTAGGAAACCAGTGCTCTATCCATCTGAGCTACGGGTCGATTCCCACCTGCATTGTAACAAGAAGTCATCGTTGACGCAGATGCCACTAGACACGTACGGTGTGGCATCGATGCGCTTCGTTTCGCGCCTGAATCCGTGGGCCGCCGCGACCGTGCTTGCCGGCGTCATGGCCGCCTGGATGGCGGGCGGCCCATTTCACAGTTGGCAGAGTGCCGACTCGCTGATTCCGATTCTCGTCAGCCTGCAACGCTGGACGCCGTTCTACTGGTCCCAGGATCGCTTCGGCATGCTGGTGCCGCTGATCGCAACACCCGTACGCGATCCGCTCATGAACATGCTGTTCCAGGGCTGGTTGATGACGATGGCCGGATTGCTCGCGCCGTTTCTGCTGGCGCGATGCGTCACCGGCGATCCGCACCGCTGGTTCGTCGCCGGCGCCGTGACGAACCTGTTGCTCCTTGCGCTTGCGCCCATCGGAACGCAGTTCGATTGGCTGGCCGGAGAACCGTACGGACTGTCGCTGTCGCTTGCTGCGACCGCGATCGTGCTCGCGCAAGACCAAGGCTGGTTCAATCTGATCGTGAGCGTGCTCCTGATGGTGCTCGCCCACTGGGTCAACCTGTCGGTGTTCGTGGTGGCGTCGGTGCTGATTCTGCTGCGGCGTCCGTTGTCGTGGCGGGCGTTAGCGAGCACCGCAATCGGCGTCACGACGGGCGAGGCCATGACCTCGCTGTCGGACTTCCACACGCCCTCGACCCTTATCTCGCCGGCGGAATGGCCGCGCGCGTGGTCGCAGTTGTTTTCGTCGGCGCTGGTGTCGCTGGATCACACCGCGCTATCGGCGATTGCGGCGGTCGCGACAGCGAGCGCGATCGTCCTGTTTCGGCGCCGCGCCGAGCGCTCGGCGGTCGAAGGTGCCGCGGTCCTCTTTGCGGCCGGTGTCGTCCACTGGCTCGTCGCCGGGACCTCCGGCTGGGTGCAGATCAATTTGTATTTCGCACGCTACACCTATCCAAGCCTCACGATGGCGGCGCTTTCGGTCGGCGCGATCGCAAGTGCGCTGGCAGGAAAATGGCGGCGATGGACGTCGTTCGTCCTCGCGACGGCGCTGGTGACGGCCACGATCGCGGACTATGGCCGACCGTCGCTGGCGACGCTCAGGCTGACGCTGGACAGGAACTTCGGCGCGATGACGCCGGACGTGCTGACGAGCGGCGCAGATGTCATCGGCGGCGACTACTGGAGGGTGTGGCCGGCGGTGTTCCACGTCAACCTGGCGCTGTACCGACAGCACCGACGCACGACGATCTACGCCCTGGCGTTCCGCTCCGAAGCCACCAACCCGCAATGGACGACCCGGTTGAACGACATTCGCGTCGCGGCCGCCCCTGGCGACCGGTCGGTCGAAGGATGGATGAACACGATTCCGCTCGTGATCGAGCGGGTCGAGCACCGAAACACGCTCGACCTGTTCGTCACGCAGACCGCCGCCGCGCGGGCGCGACCGTAACGCGCGTTGTTCGGCGCGCGGGTGAACGTCTCACTATGAGACACCCTATCGCGCGGCGTGGCCCACATGGGTGAAAGGGCGGAGACTTATCGACAAACACACGGGTGTGTGCCGTCCCGCAATTCCGGTTCGGGAACGGGACAGTCTCACTCAGACGTCCAGAGCCTGGAGGGCTTTGGCGGTGCGGATGTAGTCCTGGTAGCGGCAGTGATACAGCTCGAGCTTTTCGCGCTCGACGCTTTCGATTCTGGCGCGGGCAAGAGCCGACGGCCCGAGAGCGGTCGCGTCGTGTTCGGCCTGCGCGGCCTTCAGCTTGTACTCGGCGTCGTGATGCTGCTCCCACGCCAGCCAGTCCGCGGTCCACGCGGAGTGCGCGGCTTCGATCTGCTCGCGCGTGAACGGGAACGTGGCGCCAGCCGCCCGATCGAGCGCCGCGAATTCGGTCGGGAACAGGCTTCGGGCGGTTTTGGCGAGCGGCTGCCAGACCAGTAGTCCTCGCGGATCGGTTTTGATGCCGGCGATCGCTGGACCGAACAGCTCCAGCAACTGCAGCTCGCGAGCCTGGATTGTGTGGCTGGCCCCGGACCGTATCGCGCCTGCGATATGCAAGGCCGCCCACGCGACCACCGCGCCGATCACACACGCCGCGAGCAGCACACTCACGTCAGTACTTCAGGACGGTGTGCACCAGCTCGGAACCGAGTTTCGCGCGGCCGTTCAGCCCGACCAGTTCGATCAGAAATGCGAGCGCGTGGATGGTGCCGCCGCAACCTTTGACGAGGCCGGCGACGGCCGCGGCAGTGCCGCCGGTCGCTAGCAGATCGTCCACGATCAGCACGCGCTGCCCTTTCTTGACGCCGTCGATGTGCATCTCGAGCGAATCGGTTCCGTATTCGAGATCGTAGGTCGCGCGCACCGTCTTCGACGGCAGTTTTCCGGGCTTTCGAACCGGCGTGAAACCGGCGCCGATGCGATCGGCCACCGCGGCGCCGAAGATGAATCCGCGGCTCTCGACGCCGACGACGATGTCGATGCCCTGGTCCATGAACGGGAGGGCCAGGCTGTCAATCGCCGAGCGCAGGCCGATCGGATCCTGCAGCAGTGTGGTGATGTCGTAAAACAGGATGCCGGGTTTCGGAAAGTCCGGCACGTGACGAATCTGCGTTTTCAGATGGTCCATATGTTCATGTGACGTGTTCACTTGACGCGTTCATCGAACAACGAAGCCGGTCTCGCGGAGCGCCGGCACGGCATCCTCGACATCCACGTCGTCGACCCGGCCACCGGGGGGGCCGTGTCGCAAGTGGTGCTCGAAACGCTCGACGGCCTCGAGTTCCCCCTCGGCGAACACCTCGACCCGGCCGTCCGGTCGGTTGCGCACCCAGCCGTTGAGGCCCTCGCGAACGGCGGCGGCCTGCGTGAAATACCGGAACCCGACTCCCTGCACGCGACCGGTGATCAGATATCGGCGTGCGATCCGCACAGCATGTCCGTCCGTCGCAAACCGAATTGTCGACGGGGCGGTATGATAGCATGCGTGGTTTGAAGGTGAATCACTCGCAGCGTGTCTGAAGAAGCAGCGTTTCCGTCCCTCAAGCGTTTTCTCCTCGGCAAGCCGATCCCCTCGCACCTGGCGCATCACGAGCGCCTGTCGCGCGTCACCGGTCTCGCCGTGCTGTCGTCGGACGCGCTGTCGTCGGTCGCGTACGCCACCGATTTCATCGTCGCGACGCTGGTGGTCGCGGGCACCCAGGCCCTGGGATACGCGATTCCAATCAGCATCGTCATCACGACGCTGCTCGCGGTCGTCGCATTCTCGTATCGCCAGACGATCCACGCGTACCCGACCGGCGGTGGCGCCTACATCGTCGCCAAGGAAAACATCAGCCCGACCGCGGGTCTGATCGCGGCCGCGTCGCTGCTGGTCGACTACACGCTTGACCGTTGCGGTCAGCATTTCGGCCGGCGTGCTCGCCATCACGTCGGCGGCGCCGCGCCTCGATGCCTACCGCGTCGAGTTGTGCCTCGGGTTCCTCGCGGTCCTGATGGTCGGCAACCTGCGCGGCCTGAAGGAATCGGGCCGCATCTTCGCAGTCCCGACCTACTTTTTCGTCGTCAGCATCTTCGTGCTGATCGCCGCCGGCCTGTATCGTTACGCGTTCGGCGGCATCGTGCCGGTGGAAGCGTCCGGCGTCGCCGACGGTCGGATCGCATCCAGTGACGTGGTTTCTGCTGCTGACCGCATTCGCCAACGGCTGCACCGCGATGACCGGCGTCGAAGCGGTGTCGAACGGCGTGCCGGCATTCCGCCCGCCTGAAGCAAAGAACGCGTCGGCGCACGCTGGTCCTGATGGCCGTGCTCGCGATCACGATGTTCCTCGGCATCACGTTTCTCGCGCACACCTACAACGTGATTCCGACCGAAGCCGAGTCAGGCATCTCTCAGCTGGGCCGGGCAATCTTCGGTCACGGCTTCATCTACTACACCGTGCAGGCCGCGACGACGCTGATCCTGGTCCTCGCGGCCAACACCGCCTACGCCGATTTTCCGCGACTGGCGTCGATCGTCTCGCGCGACCGCTATCTCCCACGCCAGTTCATGAACCAGGGCGACCGTCTCGCCTTCTCGAACGGGATCATCGTGCTGTCGGTGTTCGCGGCGGTACTGATCATCGCGTTTCGCGGCAACACGCAGTCACTGCTGCCACTCTACATGATCGGTGTCTTCATCTCGTTCACGCTGTCGCAGGCGGGAATGGTGATCCACTGGCGGACCACCCGGGAGTTCGGCTGGAAAACGAGCGCGTTCATCAACGGGTTCGGCGCCATCGTGACCGCGATCGTCCTGATCATCGTCACCGTCACCAAGACGCTCGAAGGCGCCTGGATCGTCCTGCTGCTGATCCCGATCATCGTGGCGGTGTTCAAGGCGACGCGTCGCCACTACGACCACGTCGGCGCGCAGTTGACCCTGAAGGGCTACACGCCGCAGCGGCGCGTCCACAATACGGTGATCATCCCGATCGGTGGCATCCAGCGAGCGGTGGTCGAGGCGCTGCGCTACGCGGAAACGCTGTCGGACGACGTGCGGGCGATCTATGTGGACGTCGATCACGGCGCGACCGAGCAGGTGCAGCGTGACTGGGCGATCTGGGGCGGGCGGGTGCAGTTGATCGTGCTCCAGTCACCGTTCCGGTCGGTGATGGAACCGCTGCTCGAGTACATCGAGCAGGTCGCAAGCGAGCGCGCCGACGATTACGTCACGGTCATCCTTCCCGAATTCGTGCCGGCCCGCTGGTGGCAGCACCTGCTGCACAACCAACGCGCCTTGTTGATCAAGGGCGCGCTGCTGTTCCGACCGAACCTGGTCGTCACCAGCGTCCCGTTTCACCTCGCCAAGTAGATTTCTACAACTTCGGCGGATCGACTTTCATCGGCTCTGCCACGATCGGTTCCAGCTTCGCTCCCCTCAGCAACTGATTGACCGGCGGCATCCGGCCCTTGATGCTGGCGTCGAGCGTGCTCAGTTGCTCATCCAGGCGATTCGACAAGGTGCGAAACATCGAATACGCCTGTTCGGTCGGCTGGACGTCCGCACTTTCGATCACGCCCTGAAGCGCCGCGATTTTGTTGTTCAACTTGATCGGGAAATTCAGCGGATCCTGGCTGCTCTGCAGCCGCACCTGATAGATCTCGCCTTCGATCGCGCTCAACGAGGCCGCGAAATCGTCCAGCGCCTTGATCACGTTCGCTGACTTCGCCGGATCGAGCTTGCTCTTCCGGTCGTCGACCTGCTGCTTGATGCCGCGGACCAGCAGCACGGCATCGTTGGCCTGGCTCGCCTTGTCGCGGACCTTGACCGCCAGATCGAACTCCTCGTGGAGATCCTGATCCGTGACGTCTTTCAGCAACTGCGTTTCTCGACGGACGACGAACGCCTGCGTTTGCGTCTCGCCGTCGGCAGTGACGCGCACCGTGTAGCTGCCGGGCGGCGCGATCGGACCGCGCGAGCTGGCGGCCCACATGACGAGGCCAGGGAAATCGGTCGCGCCCGGATACCGTAAATCCCACCGGACCCGATGCAGACCCGCGCTCACTGCCGGGTGAATCTCGGGCGGACGCCGTGGTCCATCCTCGGAGGGTGGCGGCGGCTTGCGCTCTGCGTCGGCCGGGGTTCCGGTGAAGGTGCGGATCGCCTTGCCCTGCGCGTCGAGGAATTCCATCGTGATCTTCTGCGCCGGAGTCTTCATGTAATAGTTGACCGTGACCGATCGATCGAGACCACGGCGGGCATCCTCGGGCTTATAGAGGCGAAACGCGGTCGACGTCTCGAGGCCGCCCTGACGAAGCGGCGAAATGTCGTCCATGATGTAGAAGCCGCGGCCGTGCGTGGCGATGACCAGGTCGCGGTCCTCAACGGCGATGTCGTGAACGGGCGTATCCGGCAGGTTCTGACGCAGCGACTGCCAGTGGGCGCCATCGTCGAACGAGACATAGACGCTGTGTTCGGTGCCGAGATACAGCAACTTCGGCACCTTGATGTCTTCCCGAATCGCGCGCGCGAATTCGTGCGCCGGCACGCCGGCCGTGATCGTCGTCCAGGTCTCGCCGAAATCGTCCGTGCGAAATACATACGGCGCGAAGTCGTCCATCTGATAACGGTTTGCGGCGACGTAAGCCGTTCCGGCTCGGAAGGGTGACGCCTCGATCAGGCTGATGCGCGCGAAGTCGCCAATGTTCTTCGGCGTGACGTTCTTCCAGCTGGTACCGCCGTTTCGCGTCACCTGGACGTAGCCATCGTCGGATCCCGCCCAGATCAGATTTGCGTCCTTTGGAGACGGCGCGATGGTGAAGACGGTGGCGTAAGTCTCGACGCCGGTGTTGTCCTTCGTGATCGGTCCGCCGGAGGCGCCCATGGTCTTGGGATCGTGGCGCGTCAGATCCGGACTGATCTTCTCCCAGCTGCGGCCCTCGGTCATCGACTTCCACACGTGCTGGGACCCGACGTAAAGGATGCCAGGATTGGTCGGCGCCATGATGATCGGGAACGTCCATTGGAAACGCTCGGCGATGTCGCTCGACGCATAGCCCATCGGATTGTCGGGATACGGATTGATCTGGCGCTCCTGACCGGTTCGTTTGTCCTGACGAGTGATGAGTCCGCCGTAACTGCCGGCATAGAACACTTCGGGGGCGCGCGGGTCACTGACGATGTAGCCGCTTTCGCCGCCACCGACCGAGTAGAAGACCTGGTCGGCGCCGCCGCCGGATCCGCCCGGGCCAGCGTCAGCGGGCTGACTCGATAGACACACGGTACTGTTGTCCTGCTGCGCGCCACAGACGTGATACGGCACGTGCTTGGTGGTGATGACGTGGTAAATCTGGGCGGTCGGCATCAGTTGCGCGGACCAGGTGTCGCCACCGTTGATCGACACGATGGCGCCGCCATCGTTGGCCTCGATCATCCGATTCGAGTCGTTCGACGCGATCCACATGTCGTGGTTGTCGCCGTGTGGCTGGTCAACCGACTTCCAGGTCTTTCCCGCATCGACCGACTTATAGAGATTGACGTTCAGTTCCCAGACTGTGTCCTTCACCTTGGGATCGGCGAAGACACGCGAGTAGTAAAACGCCCGCTGACGGAGATCGCGTCGCTCGCTGACCTTGGTCCAGGTCGCGCCGGCATCATCCGACGAGAAGAAGCCGCCATCGTCGGCCTCGATCTGCGCGTAGACACGATTTGAGTCGGCACCGGAAACGGAGAGCCCGATTTTTCCGAGCATCGCTTTCGGCAGACCGGGGTTTCGCGAAATTTCGATCCAGTGATCGCCCCCGTCAGTGGACTTGAACATACCGCTGCCCGGTCCACCGCTCGACATGCCCCAGGCGTTGCGGGAGGCTTCCCACAACGCCGCGTACAACACCCGCTGGTTGTGGGGATCGATGACCAGTTCGTCGCCGCCGGTCTTGTCGTCGCGGTAGAGAATCTTGTCCCACGTCTTGCCACCGTCCCTGGAGCGGTAAATGCCCCGCTCTGGATTAGCCGCCGCGTGGTGACCGAACGCGGCGACGTAGACCAGATCCGGATTGGTCGCATCGACGCGAATCTTGGCGATCACCTGGGTCGCTTCGAGCCCGATGTGCGTCCAGGTCTTTCCGGCATCGGCGGATTTGTAGGCGCCGCCGCCCTGGATGATGTTGCCGCGAATATCGGCCTCGCCGGTGCCGAGGTAGATGACGTCGGGATTGGATGGCGCGACGGCTACGGCTCCGACCGAGGAGTAATCGATGTGGCCGTCAGTGACCGGTTTCCACGTGAGGCCGCCATCGGTGGTCTTCCATAGTCCGCCGCCGGTCGCGCCCATGTAGTACTCGTACGGACGGGCATCGCTCCCGGCGACGGCGATTGAGCGTCCACCGCGCGGCGGACCGATGTTGCGCCAGCGCAGGGCGCCGAACGGACCGGTGTCGGCCGGCGGGGTATCGGGCCGCTGCGCGACCAAATGCGGGGATTCGGCCGCGAACACACAGCCGATGATGACCAGGACGGTTGAGAGAAGGTGTTTTGAGTGGCGAGACACGCCACAATCCTACCGCGGCCGGGTCACCACGACGAATCGGACCAGCGGCGTGTAGACGTGAAAAAGGCGTCCGCCTCTGCCGGCTCTTCGAGAAACGTGGTGTGGCGGCCGACGTAGAAGCGGTATGCCGGCAGCCAGCGGTTGAGCCGGTAGCTGGCGATTCGAACCGAGGCTCGGCGTGCAAGGCGACCCAATGCGCGATGTCGGGCACAACTTTCCGTTGTTCGATCGCCCGCATGACGTACAGGATCAGGCCAGCATACCTCGTCACCAAGGCGATCATCAGCAGCCACGGCGCTCGGGGCGGCAGTCCGCCCCGTGGGTTGGTTAAGATCGAGCAGACGCCGCCGAGCACACAATGGGCGATGAGGAACGTCAGCCCGCACAGAACCATCGCGATCGGTCCTTTCGTCAACGCGCCGAGGGCAAGCACAACGTATCCCGCCCATTGCAAGCGAGGTCGAACGGCCGGCAGACAATCTATGAACTCCGGCAGTCAGGTTGGCTGGTGACCCGACTACCAGTGGGCGCGCCGGAACGAACGGGCGTGACAGCTTCAGGTTTGCGGCACGTAGGTTGATACCATGCGGATCGGGTGATGCGCTTCCGATGGCTCCGAAGGCTGCCAGCCGTGCTGGCGAAAACCCTCGTCTGGGTCACCGCGCTCGTCCTGTTCGTGATTCTGGTCGCGATCGGCGTGGTCGAAACCGGCTGGGCGAAGCAAGGGCTGCGCGACCTGATCGTGCGCCAGGCGAACCAATACCTCACCGCGACGCTGGCGATTGGCCGCCTCGAAGGGTCGATCTTCCGCGGCATCCAGCTCGGGGACGTGAATCTCGCCAGGAACGGGCAGACACTCATCCACATCGACGAAATTTCGTTGAGCTACGCGCTGCGGGAGTTGTTCGACAAGGGCGTCACCATCCGCCGCGTTCGCCTGACCCACCCGGTCGTCGTCGGCTCCAGAACCGGCGATGGGACGTGGGATCTGGCCGCGCTGGTCAAGCGCGACTCGAGCGAAGCCGGGAGGACAGGGCCGGGCCGTCCGATCACGGTCGAGTCGATCGAGGTCGTCAACGGTCACGTGTCGCTGCGAAATCCGCTCGATTTCGGCGCCGCGCACGTGCCTACCGACTTCGATGCCCTCAACGCCTCCTTTTCGTTCGCCTACTACCCTGTCCACTGGACGCTGACCTTCGATCACGCCTCTTGGGTCGGCCGTGCGCCGGATCTCTCGGTGAACCCGTTGAGCGGCCGGTTCGGCCGCGGAGCGAACGGCTGGTTCTTCGAGAAGTTCGCCGTGCGGACTGCCCGATCGGCCTTCACGCTGGATGGAACCGTCAACAACGTGGTGAAGCCGACGCTGCTCGACCTGCAGGTGCGAGCCGATCGCTTTGTATTCCAGGAATGGGCGGGCGTGATTCACGGGCTCCAGCGGATCGGCATCGACGCGTCATTCGAGGCCTCGCTGAAGGGCCCGCTGTCACAGCTCGCGACCGATCTCCGGCTGCGGGGAAACGGAGGAACGGTAACCGGACGGCTGACGCTCGACACCACCGTCCCCGGGTGGCACGGACGGGGCGGCGTCGATCTCGTCCGTCTCAACCTGGCCCCATGGATCAGTCGGCCGGATCGCCCGTCCGACATCACGGGTCGCGCCACCTTCGACCTCGCGCTGGAGCTGGGCAACCACTTTCCGCGCGGCATCTTCGGATTCGAGGGCGCGCATGCCATGTACATGGACTACGCCGGCGATCAGGTCCGCGCCCGCGGTCAACTGACCGCCGATGCCGTGCTCATCGCGCACGCCGAAGCACTCGCGTATGGCGCACGGGTGTCCATGGAAAACTCGTCGATCGGTCTCGACGAGCCGTTCCCGTTTCATTTCGTCGGAACCACAACCAGTATCGATTTGCGCCGCGTGCCCACCGCGGTGCCGGTGCCGCACGTCGAGAGCCTGCTGACGTTCGACTATGACGTCACCGGCCGCTTCAGCAAACCGTTCATCACCGGTCGGGCGAGGTTCAGTCCGTCCACGTTTCTGGGCGCGAACGTTGGTTCAGGCGCCATCGGTACGATCGACACGTCCGAGCAGCCGCTTCGCTACAGCGGCTCGGGCGAGGTCGCGAACGTTGATTTGCGGCGCTTCGGAGAAGGCCTGGGCGTCGAATGGATGCAGGCGCCGAAGTACGGCGGGACGCTGTCCGGTGAGTTCCAGATCGAGGGACACGGCATCGATCGGGAGTCGCTTGGGCTGACCGGTGGCGGGCACCTGACGCGCGCCAACCTGTTCAACGGCGCGCTGTCAGACGCCAGGGTCTCGATCGCAATCGAGGACGGAACGCTTCGCGCATCGTACGACGGCGCGTTTTCGCAGATCGATCCGAGCATCCCGTTCGATGAGCCGCGGATCGCGTCGGCCTTGACCGGAACCGGCCATGTGACGGCGACCGTGCACGAGCTGATGCGGCGCGACGTCACGCTCGCGGACTACGACGTCGACGGCGCGATCGCCTTGCAGCCGTTCGTGTTCCACGGTGTGGCACTCGACTCTGGCCAAATCGACGCGGAGCTCCGTGGCTCCACGCTCAATGTGCGTCGGCTGGATCTCTCCGGCCGATCGGTCACCGGAACTGGCCACGGCGCGATCGGCCTCACTGACGATCGCGCCACCGACTTCGATTACGACATCACCAGCGCCGACCTCGACGCTCTTCGAGCGTTGACGACGATCGACGCGGCCGGCGAGGTCATCACGAAGGGGCACATCTCGGGACCGTTGAGCGCGCTGCGCGCAGTCGGCGACGCCACGCTCGACCGGCTTGCCGCGCCCGACCTCGCTGCGCTGACCGTCTCCGGGCACTACGACGTGGTGGTGCCGTCGCTGAAGGCGGCCGACGCCGCCGGGACTGTTTCGGCGCGCGCCACGTCCCTGACCATCGCGGGCCAGGATCTGGCCCAGGCCTCGGGACAGCTCTCACTCGCGGCGCAACGCCTCACATTCGACCTGCAGCTGACGCAGAGAAACGATCGTCACGCAGCGATTGCCGGCGACGTGGCACTGCATCTCGGCGCACGCCAGGCCGATCTCAACACCCTGACCGTGACGCTGGGCAGCGCTCCATGGCGGCTGGTCGACCGCCGGCCCACCGCCACGATTTCGTGGAACGCGGACGAAGTTCTGGTCAGTGGCGTCGAGTTCGACGGCGGAAACGACCAGCGGATCGCGATCGACGGTTCATGGCGCACCGACGGCGCCGGCGCACTCAAGCTGACCGCCACGCACGTGTTTCTCGACTCATTGCGCGCCGCGTTCGAACAACCCGCCACTTATGGCGGCGCGCTCGACCTCGACGTCACGATCAGCGGTACCCGAAACGCGCCGCGTGCGGTGGGGACGCTGGCGGTCAACCACGGCCGGGTCCAACGCCTCAGCTATGAGAAGCTGGCCGTCCGGTTCAACTACGCGAACGAGATCTTCGACGTCGCCGCACGCCTCGATCAAGCCGCCGGCGTGTGGATGACGGCGGTCGGCACCATTCCACGGGCGTTGGGACGAACCGACCTTCCCGAGCGCCCGATGGATCTCACAATCGAGTCGAGTCCGATCAGCCTCGGCCTGCTCCAGGGCCTCACCGACGTCGTCCGGGACGTGAGCGGCGAGATGACGGTCAACGTCAAGGCGATCGGCACCAGCCGCGATCCCCACCTGTCGGGCACCGTCGCGATCAGCAACGGCGGTTTTCTGGTCACCGACACCGGCTCCCGCTATAAGAATGTGCGCGCCGCGATGACGCTGGCCACTGACAAGATCAGCGTGGACAGTCTGCACATCGAGGACAGCGCCGGACGTCCGCTGGATGTCCACGGCAGCCTCGGCACGCACGAACTGACCGTTGGCGACCTCGAGATCGAAGTCACCGCGAGTCGCTTCGAAGTGATGCGCAACGGCCTCGGACGCGTCAACCTGGACGCGTCGCTGCGCCTGCGTGGGCGACTCGAGGCGCCGCGCATCGCCGGCGAACTGACGATTGCCGCCAACAGCACGGTCCGGGTGGACGAGATCCTGCAACGCGCGCTGTTCCAACCGTACGCGACCGAAGCCTCAACCGCCGCGGACGTCGACGCGGTCCGGGCGCTGAACCCGTGGGATCGGCTTGGACTCGACATCCAGCTTCATGTCCCGGGCACCCTGCGCCTGACCGGCGACAACGTGCAGATTTCATCGAACACGCCGATCGGTCTCGGCGAGGTCAACATCAAGACGACCGGAGATCTGTATCTCTACAAGGATCCCGGCCAGCCGCTCTCGGTGACCGGGTCGTTCGATTCTCTGAGCGGGACGTACGCATTTCAGAGCCGACGTTTTGACGTCGACCCGGCCAGCTCGATCAACTTTCGCGGCGACCTCAACCCCGGACTGTACGTGACCGTCAGCCGGACGATCTCGGCGGTCCAGACCAGGGTAAGCATCTTCGGCTCGCTGAACGAGCCCGAGCTGCGGCTCGCGAGCATCCCGCCGCTCGACGAATCCGACATCCTGTCGCTGATCGTGTTCAACACGGCGACCAACCAGTTGACTGGAGCGCAGCAGCAGCAATTGCTGGTTCGCGCCGGAACGCTGGCCGCGGGGTTTCTCACCTCGCCGCTGCTGTCGGCGATCGAGAAGGAAATCGGATTCGGGATGCTCGAGATCGATCCGACCGGCGATAACGGCACCGGGCCGAGGGTCACGATCGGCAACGAGATTGCGCCCGGTCTGGTCGCCCGGTTCAGCCGTCAGTTCGGCAGTGATGAGTACGACGAAGCGACGGTGGAGTACGCGCTGTCCCGAGTGCTGCGGCTACGCGCCAGTTACTCGGACGCCCAGTCGACGACCGGCTTCGCCGCCTTTCGCCGGGTCGAACGCACCGGCGTCGATCTGATCTTCTTTTTCAGTTTCTGACGAACAGGACGCGGCCCTGAAAGGGCCGCGTCAGAGCAGCAGCGTCTCGACGCGATGGGCGTGAACCATACCGTCGCACGGCGACCACGAGAACACGGTAAACCGGCCGTCCTGTGACGCGACCAGCGCGATCGCATCGTGTTGATCGTGCACGAACTGCGCGGCGGACAGATGACGCGTGCCGCCGAGTTGCGTCGGGTGCAGCAGCGTCGCCCGGTTACCGACGATCGGTTCCGTCATCGTCACCTGCTCCACCTGCGCGGCGCCTTTCCGGCGCGAGATCTTCGCGCCAAAGGCGAGGAGATCGTACTGAACGGTGACCACCGTGGCGCCGTCGACAGCGGTTAGTCCGGCGACGGCGTCAACGGCGCGATTGACCGCGTCCTGCCAGAGTCGCTTGCTCTTCTCGTCGGGGTTCTGCCGGTTCAGCTGCGCCAGTTCGGAGAACGCCGGCACCACCGCGTACGGAATCGGCCGGACGATCGACTCGCGCCACGTCTCGGAGCGGTCGGGCACCACCAGCAGCAGGCCGCCGCGGCCGTGTGCGCGCATGGACACTGCCAGTTGCACCAGCACGTTCACCGAGTCGATTTCGGGCCCCCACGCGGCCGGCGAATCGAATCCGAGCAGTGAGGTCAGGAGCGGCGGACAGTCCGGCAGGCTCGAGGCCTTCTCGTCCACGATCTTGATCTGATCGCCCTCGAGCACGGCGACGTTGACGAACTTCCCCGCCTCTTCGCCCCGGTGATGCTTGATCACCAGCAGGCCCGGCGCGGCGACTTCGACGACGACACACATCGAAGGCACTGCGCGGATGGTGCCCCACACCGACAATCCGTCGCCGTCGTGCCAGACACCGAGGTGGATACCGGGGCGTTCGACAGCGGGCGCCACCTTGACCAGCGCGGCCGGCACCAGCGGCAGCGGCTGTTCGAACATCAGCGGATGCGTCGCCCGCTCGGGCGCCAGCAGCACCAGCGAGATCTTCGGGACATAGCTCTCCTCGCGGCGCAGGCTCGCCCAGAACGCGGCGTCGATGATCGCCTCGATGGTGTCGGCCGTCGGCGCCACGAGAGGGGAAACGCCTGTCCCGTGACCGTCCGCGAGATGCTGGACAAAGTGCTCCTCGACTTTCGGCGCGACGAGCCGGGCCGCCGGATACGCCGGTTCACTCATGGTCACTCATGGCCGGCGGCGCGGAGTCCCGGACCACGAGCGCCGCGCCTGCGGTCCACGTGAATGGGATGGTCCTCCAGCCGGGCGCTGGCCGGGCGCTCCATGCGACGGCCGCGGACGCCGCGAGCCTTGAGGCCGTGGTGGACGCTGATCGAGCGGCGGCGCCTGCGCGCGTGCCTGATAGTCGAAGTCCGGCAGCGTGACGCGCGGCAGCCGGCTGTTGATCGCCTTCTCGATGCCGCGGATGCTGCCCTCTTCTTCCGGCGCCATCAACGTGAATGCCGAACCAGTGGTCTCGGCGCGGGCGGTTCGGCCGACGCGGTGAATGTAGTCCTCCGGCACCAGCGGCACGTCGAAATTGACGACATGGCCGAGCGCGGTGACGTCGATGCCGCGCGCGGCGATATCGGTGGCGACCAGCACGCGGTACTTGCCGCTCTTGAACCCGGCGAGCGCCTCGGTGCGCTGCGCCTGCGAACGGTTGCCGTGAATGCGCTCGACCTTGATGCCGTGGTCGCCGAGAAACTTCGCCAGGCGATTCGCCCGGTGCTTGGTGCGCGTGAACACCAGCGCGTCGTGCATCTCGCTCCCCTCAAGCAGCTGGAGCAGCAAGCGCCGGCTTCAGATGCTGCGGGACCGGATACACCGCGTGCGTGATGCCGACCGCGGGCGCGGATCGCCGCTCGATGTTGATCGTCGCCGGATTCTTGCAGCATCTCGCGCGACAACGCCGCGATCGGCGGCGGCATGGTCGCGCTGAAGAACAAGCGTCTGCCGTTTCGCCGGCAGATGGCGCAGCACGCGGCGGATGTCCGGCAGAAACCCCATGTCGAGCATGCGGTCGGCTTCGTCGAGGACGAGGTACTGCAGCCCGGCAATTTTCGCGTAGGGCGAGCGGAAATGATCGAGCAAGCGTCCCGGGGTCCCGACGATCACGTCGACGCCGCTGCGAAAGGCGTGTTCCTGCGGTCCCATGCCGACGCCGCCGAACACGGCGGCAGCCGTCAAGCGGTGTGTGAACGGCCAGATCGTTCAGATCTTCGACGATCTGCGCCGCCAGCTCGCGCGTCGGCGTCAGCACCAGCGCGCGCGTCGTGCCGCGCGGCTTGTCGACAAGCTTCGTCAGGATCGGCAGCAGGAACGCCGCGGTCTTGCCGCTGCCGGTCATCGCGCACGCCAGCAGGTCCTGTCCGGCCAGCGCCAGCGGGATGGCGTCCGCCTGAATCGGCGTGGGGCGCGAGAATCCGAGGTCCTTGAGCCCCTCGAGCAGGCTGGGATGAAGTCCGAGTTTGGTAAATGGCACGGATCATTATGACAGCGGACGGCCGGTGTCGTACAATTAGACCGTGAACAAATCGAGACCATCGCAACAAAAGCGCCAGCGCGAACGTCAGCGCCAGGAACGCCAGAAGGAAAAGCAGGCCCGCCGCCAGGAAGTCGCGGCGCAGAAGGCCACCAATCCCGGACGGGCCGACGGTGTCGATCCCGATCTCGATGGCATCAAGGCCGGTCCGCAGCCGCCGCAGGACTGGCAGATCGACGAAGCCGAGGCGACCGAGACCACCGAGTAGTCCTCAGGGTTTCGACGCCAGGTACCGTTTCCGCGCTCTTGCCCGCAGTTCGGGCCGCGCGAGATGCACAGTGATGTCGTGCATCTTCCCGTCAAGCTTTCCCGGTGTGAATCCCAGCGCGTACTGATGATGGAGCTCGTCGGCCACCCGCATGAAGGTACCGGCCAGATCCCTCGCTGACGTCAGCTCGAAGTACCCCCGCCAGTCGCCGCGGCGATTTTCGGCAGTCCCTCGTCCGGCTGCTCGGTTTGCGGCCGGCCACCGAAGCCCGCGCTCACCCCGTTCTGCCCTGCCAGGCCGACCGCATAGACCATCACGTCCTGTTCTTCCGCCCGTTTCATCACGTCTTTCAACGACTTGTTCTTGCCGCTGAAGTTGAGCG
This sequence comes from uncultured Acidobacteriota bacterium, assembly GCA_963711765.1. Taxonomy (GTDB): domain Bacteria; phylum Acidobacteriota; class Vicinamibacteria; order Vicinamibacterales; family CAVVIG01; genus CAVQFC01. The sequence continues at coordinate 1,525,467 of CAVQFC010000004.1, forward strand.
GCTCGTCCACGCCGTCGGTGAACACGAGGATGACGCGGCGGCCCTGTTCGACGAGCAGCTTGTCGATCCCGCGGTCCACCGCGTTCCACAATGGCGTCGGGCCGTCGGTCTGGAGCTCGTTGCGCAGGATATTGAACAGGACGTCATGGTCCGACGTGAAGTCCACCGGGTCGATTTGCACGTACTTCGCGAAACTGCCGATGCGCGCCTTGTCCTCGATCGCCATCGACCGGACGAAGGCTTCGGCCGCCTTCTCCTCGAGCTCCAGGTTGGGCTTCATGCTGCCGCTGCGGTCGAGCAGCATCACCACCGTGATCGGCTGCAGGTCATTGGCGAACACCGTCAGGTCCTGCCGCTTGCCGTCATCGTCGATGGCGAAATCGTCGCGGGTCAGATTCGGCACCAGACGCCCCTGCGCGTTGGTCACCGTCGCAAAGACGGCGACTGTCCGGGTCGTGCCCTTGAACGACGGCGGCTGTGCCTGCGGCCCGGCCGCGACGGAGACGAGACCGACGGCGGTGGCGGCGACGATCAGCAACACACGACGCATCATGAAATTCTCCTGACGATGACTCTTCGATGGTAGCCGCCTGCGCATCCCGCGTCGGGGTGACAATTTCATGACAAACGACATTGAAGTCGGAACCGCCGGCATCGAAGGCGCACGTCCAACCGGCCTCTGATTACCGGCGTGGTTGGCGCCGATAGTCTGAGCGAGAGGTCTCCACGCCATGATGCGCGTCACTCCCCGGATTCTCACGACCCTGACCGCTGCCCTGCTTACAGTCGGCGCGGCCATCCTGACCGGCGCCGCCGATCACGGTTCGGTGCGCGGCACGGTCTCGGACGAGTCTGGCGGCCTGCTCCCCGGCGTCACCGTCGTTGCGGCAGGCCCGGATGGCCAGGTCCTGGGCACGGTCGTCACCGACGCGACCGGACTCTACGCTTTCGCTGCGGTGCCCGCCGGTATCGTCCACCTGACCTTCGAACTACAAGGATTTGCGACCGGCGCTGTTGACGTGACGATTCGCCCGGGAGTCGACGCCCGCTTCGGTCAGCGTCTCGCGCTGGCGGCACGGGTCGAAAACGTGGAGGTCCGCGGCCGCGCGCCGGCGGCGGTACCCGCGCCGCGCCAGATGATCGCGCCTCCCCCGCCGCCGGCGCCGAAAATCGTCGCCGTCGCGCCTCACGACCACGCCTCGGTCTGCGGACCGGCCAAACGCAACCACGGCGTCGACACGCTCGGAACCGTTCGCGCCATCCGGCGCGGCGAATCGCACGACCTCTACGCGGCTGGCGACGAACTGACCATCGACGGCGGCACTCTCGACGGGCTCGAGGTCGGACGTAATCTTACGGTGCGCCGCTATTTCACGCTGCGTGGTTTCGTCAGCGGCGCCAACGCCGGCGAGCATACCGCGGGCCTTCTGCAGATTGTCTCAGCTGAGGAACATACCTCGGTCGGCGTCGTCATCTACGCCTGCGATGAGATGCGGCCTGGTGATTTCCTCGCGGCCTTCAACCCCGAACCGGTTCGCATTCCCGAGCCGGCTGGCGCACCGGATCTCGACCATCCCGCGCGGATTCTGTTCGGCGATGCGGACGTGCTGCTCGGCGCTCCCGGGCGTGCCATGGTCATCGACCGAGGAGACGACTACAGCATCCGCGTCGGTCAGCGATTGACGCTCTTCCGGCGCGAGAACAAACACCTGCGGCCGACCATCGTGGGCGACGCGGTCGTGGTGGCGGTGCGCGTCGATTCGGCGACCATCCGCATCCTGAACATCACGGACGCGGTGTCTCCTGGCGACTTTGCGGCGCCTCAGCGCGGTCCGACGTCGACGGCATCGTCAACGCCGGCGCCGGCGCCGGCGCCGACGGATCGTCCGCGACGGTAACCGCTGCACGTCAACCGCCCTGCTCGCCGGCGTCCGGCGCCGGAGCGCTCCCCACGCCCCGCGACATTAATGTCGGCACCGACGACGATCCTCCATTTACGTCTCGGTGACGTTTTCCAGACATCTTCTCTACGTATTTCACACAGATACACCGCGCCGAAAATGATCCGCCGAGCGGCAGTCGCAACATTTGTGTCGTCGCATTTATGAGCTGTGACATTTGTGTTGCAGATGTGTCGCCGTCGTGACAACTGCCGAATTTCGCTAAACACCACAAAACACGCGAGTACGTCCGAAGCCTTCATGCAGCTCGGCTGGTGTGGCGCTTGCTCGATGACCGTCAGCCGATTGTCAGCCGGATTCTGTACGCCTAAATCTGCGGAGGCATGGATGAGAGCACGGATTGCGTTAGTGGTCGGGGTGTTGCTGTTGCTGGCGTCTGGAACGAGTTTCGCCCAGTCGTTCCAGGGCGGCTTGCGCGGCGTGGTGAAGGACGCCGGCGGGGTGATTCCCGGCGTGGAAGTGACGCTGACCAACGAGCAGACCAACATCAGCCGCTCGGTCGTGAGCAATGACAGCGGCGACTTCGCGTTCGCGAGCGTCGACCCTGGCACCTACGTCCTGAAAGCGTCGCTGCAGGGCTACAAGACCACGGAACGCGGCAGCATCCGCATCGGCACGCAGCAGTTTTTGACGCTCGATCTCTCGCTGGAGGTGGGCTCGATTGCGGAGAACGTGACGGTGACCGGTTCGGCGCCGCTCATCGACACCTCCAACGCATCGACTGGCACGGTCCTCGACTCGGCCTCGCTCCAGGCGCTGCCGTCACCAGGCCGTTCGGCCTATCTCATCGGGACCACGGTGCCGACGGTGGTGGCTTCGGGCGACGGTCAGTTCAACCGCCAGCAGGATCAGACCAACGCCTCTCTGCTCTCCCTGGGCGGCGGCACCCGGCGCGGCAACAACTACACGCTTGACGGCGTCGCCGTCACCGACCTCACCAATCGCGCGGTTGCGAACCCGACGATCGAAGCCCTCGACGATGTGAAGGTGCAGGTTCACACGTATGACGCGGAGATGGGCCGCACCGGCGGCGGCGTCTTCAACTCGACGCTGAAGTCGGGAACGAACAGTTTCCATGGCACGGCCTTCTTCCAGACCCGCCCCGTCTGGGGCTCGGCAAACAACTACTTTTCTCAAAAGGCGTACGAGAGCTGCAAGTCTGGCGACAGCCTCTGCACGACCAAGAACCAGAAGCCGGATACCGCCTGGTACGTTCCGGGCGGTGGTTTTGGCGGCCCGATCGTCAAGGATCGGACCTTTTTCTGGTTCGCGACCGAGGACTACCACAATATCTCGACCCGCAATGGCGCTTTGGTGCTGCCGACCCAGGCCGAGCGCAACGGCGACTTCTCCGCGGTCACCAATGCCAGTGGCGCAGCGATCAAGATTTACGACCCGCTGACCCATCTGCCATTCCCCGGCAACATCATCCCGGCGAGCCGGATCAGTCCGATCGCGCAAAAGATGCTGTCGTACATTCCCCTGCCACAGGTGAACGTCGACAACGGCAACACCAACTACAACGCGGTCGCGCAGATCGACGACTACTTCCAGCAGGAGTACACCGGAAAGATCGAACACAAGTTCAGCGACAAGGTGTCGCTCACCGGCTTCTATCTCTACAACCGCACCAACGAGCCGTGCTCGAACTACTTCGAGCCCGGATTGAACGGGCCGAACCGGTTCGCGGATCCCAACGACTACATCCTGAAGCGGCGTCCGCAGATCCTGGCCATCAACAACACGTGGATTCCGAGCAATAACTCGACACTTGCCCTCCGCTTCGGTTGGACGAGCTTCCCGGATCTGCCATCGCTGTCGATCGCCTTTGATCCGGCGACACTGGGCTTCTCGCAGACCTTCCTCAACCAGATCTCTCAGACCGGCGTCGAGAAGTTCCCGAACGTCGCGTTCACGGCCGGGGGCTACAGCAGCCTTGGCGCGATCAACCCGGTGATCGACCGGACCTATAAGTCCCTTGCCGGGAACGTGGCGTACTCGCGCTTCGTCGGTTCGCACACCTACAAGTTCGGCGGAGACTACCGCCAGATCGGCGTCAATCTGAACAATCCAGGTTGCGCTAACGCGTGCTTCAATTTCGGCCGCGAGCTGACGTCGTCCACCGGGCTCAACAACGGGAACGCCCTCGACGGCAATTCGATGGCGTCTTTCCTGCTGGGCGTTCCCAACGGCGACTTCCAGTCCGCCCCGAGCACCATCACGCTGACGACACCGCTCGATCTGCACCTCAACTACTACAGCGGTTATGCGCAGGATGACTGGCGGGTCAATTCGAAGTTCACGTTGAACTACGGCCTTCGGCTCGAGCACGAATCCGGTATACGCGAAGCCAACAACAACTTCACCGTCGGCTTCGATCGGACCGCGACCAGCGCGCTGTCGTCGGTGGTGATTCCGGCCAGTGTCGATCCCAGCGGCAATACGGCGGCGCGCACGCCGCTGGGCGGCCTGATGTTCGCCGGGGTGAACGGCAACCCGACCCAGCAGGGCAACCCGCCCGCCGTGAAATGGTCGCCGCGCGTCGGCGCCGTCTACTCGCTGAGTTCGCAGACCGTCCTGCGAGCCGGATATGGCATGTATTGGGCGCCGTACAACTACGCCGCGCCCAGCCCGACGTCGAACAACGGCAACTACGGACAGATCGGATTCACCAACAACACCTCGTCACCACAGCCTCAGGGGACGGCGACCGTATCACTGGCCAATCCGTTTCCCAACGGGATCGTCCCCGCGTCCGGCAGTTCGCTCGGCCTCCTGGCCGGCGCCGGCACCAACATCGCGTTCGTGGATCAGAACCGCGGGGCGCCACGCGTCCAGCAATACTCGGCTGACGTGCAGCGCGAGCTGGCCGGCAACATGGCCGTGACGATCAGCTACGTCGGCGCTCGCGGCGATCATCTGCCGATCGGCGGCACCACCGACACGCCGATCAACATCAACCAACTCGATCCGAAGTACCTGGCGCTTGGCACCGCGGTCCTCAGTCAGTCGGTCGCCAATCCGTTCTTCGGCGTCGCCGGCGCCGGTCCGTTTTCCAGTCAGGCGACGATTTCGCGCAGCCAGCTGCTGCGGCCGTTCCCGGAGTTCGGCAACATCAACATGCTGCAAAGCACCGAGGGCTATAACCGCTACAACGCTGCCGTCTTCGAACTGAACAAGCGGATGTCGCACAGCTGGGGAGGACGCTTCAGCTATACCTACAGCGTGCTCAAGGACAACCAGATGGGCGAGACGAACTTCTACTCGAATCGCGGCAATTCGACGCCGGTGAACAACTACAACTACATGGCGACCGCGAACAACGGTTCGGGCGCGGCATCCTGCAATGCCGGAGCCCAGAACACCTCGATGTGCTACGACAACACGGTCGACTACACCAACGGCATTCTCGACGTGCCGCATCGCATCATCATCGCGCCGATCGTCGAGCTGCCATTCGGCAAAGGCCACAGCATCGGCACCAGCACAATTGGGAATGCGCTGGCCGGCGGGTGGGTCATCGCCGCCGTCTACAACTTCCAGAGCGGATTCCCGATCGGTCTCTCGCAGAGCAACTCGAGCACCAACCTGCTCGGTAACGCGCTGCGCCCCAACCTGACCGGGGCCAGCTTCGCCACTTCAGGCGACACCGCGGACCGGCTCGGTTCGGCGGATCACCCGACCGCCGCCTGGATCAGTTCCGCGGCGATCAGCGCGGCGCCGGCGGGAACCTTCGGCAACGCTCCCCGTCTCGAAACCGAGGTCCGGACGCCGCACATCATGAACACCGACCTGTCGGCGTCGAAGAACTTCGGCTTGGGCGGCGGAAAGCAGGCGCAGATCAAGATCGAAGTCATCAACCTGTTCAATCAGGTGCAGTTGAACGGCCTGTCGTCGACGACGCAGGGCAGCAGCTCGTTCGGCGTCATCAACTCGCAGAGCGGGTTCATGCGCATCACGCAGATCATGTTCCGCTTCCTGTTCTGACGACGGTCGGTCAGCCTGCTGGTGCGCGGCCTTTACGGCGGCGTCAGCCTGGCAGGCGGATCGGTCCACAACTTGGATGGCGGGTTGGACTCCTCCAACCCGCCTCTTTGTTTTTGAGAGGCACTCGGTCAACCCACCTGCCCACTCTGCCTTGGCTCTCATTTCGGGCTCCACTTGTGAGCCCAGGCAGTGATCGCCTTGATCGAGGCGGCCAGGCCCTTGCCCTTCATGGTCAGCGCGTACTCAACCCGGACCGGCGTGTCGGGAACGACCGTGCGGACCACGATGCCCTCGGCCTCCAGTTCCCGGAGCCGCTGCGTCAACATCCGATCCGTGATCTCGGGAATGGCATCTCGCAGCACCGCGAAGCGGCAGGGTGCTGTCAGGAGCACGAAGATGATCGCTCCGGTCCAGCGCCGGCCGATCAGCTCGCTGGCGCGATGAAACCGATGGCACAGCTCCGGCGAGGCGACGGCTCGTGGCATGTGTCAACGGTATCGCCTTGACTTACTAAAAACAAGTTACTACTTGACATATGGCGACTATAATGACTATAGTTCATGCATGAACGGCGGCGCGGCCTGGCTCGGGCGCCGCCACAGGAGTCCCGACCATGTCCATCCGTCCCGTCAAGCGTATCGTCCACACCCAGCCGCACGTCGAAGGCGCCGGCGTCAAGCTGCAGCGCGCGTTCGGCTTCGGCGACACCACTGAATTCGACCCGTTTCTGCTGCTCGACGACTTCCGCAACGAGAACCCGACGGACTACCTCGCCGGGTTCCCGTGGCATCCGCATCGCGGCATCGAAACCATTACCTACGTGCTGGCCGGCAACGTCGAGCACGGCGACAGCCTCGGCAATCGCGGCAACCTTGGCGCCGGAGACGTGCAATGGATGACCGCCGGCAGCGGCATCATGCACCAGGAGATGCCGCAGGGCGACGCCAACGGGCGGATGCATGGGTTTCAGTTGTGGGCCAACCTGCCGGCGTCCCTGAAGATGACCGCGCCCCGCTATCAGGACGTCCCATCGAACGCGATTCCCGAAGTCGTGGACGATGACGGCACCAGGGCACGAATCATCTGCGGAGAGTTCTGGGGCCGCAAGGGGCCGGTCGAGGGGGTTGCCGCGGACCCGCGTTACGTCGATATCTCCGTGCCGCCTGGTCTGCGCAAGCGCATCGCGGTCGAGACGACCCGCCATGCGTTCGCCTACGTGTTCGCCGGCTCGGGCGTTTTCCGGGATGCCTCGGATCCCCACGGCGTCCTGACCGAAGCGACCGACGGCAGCGACCGCGTGACCCGCGAGGCGGCCGGCAACCGCTCGCTGGTCCTGTTCGACCGCGGCGATGAAATCGTCGTCCAGGCCGGCGACGAGGGGGTGCGGTTTCTGCTCGTGTCGGGCAAGCCGATCGAAGAGCCGGTCGCGTGGTACGGTCCGATCGTCATGAACACCAAGGACCAACTGCAGACGGCGCTGTCCGAGTTGCGCGCCGGCACCTTCATCAAAACCTGATGGGATCGGACCGCCTGACGGTCAACGCAGAGCTCTCGAGAGCACCAGCTAGTGCGCGGCCGTCAGGAGCGGTCGGATCAAGTCGACGAGGCCGCTCCAGATGATGCTGACGCCGATGCACAGCAGGATGAATGACGACAGTCGCATGATGACGGTGGTTCCGGTCTCGCCGAGGTAGGCGATCAGCCTGGATGCAAAGCGGTAACTGAACCAGACTGTGATCGCCACCAGCAGGACGCCTACCAGGTCCGCGACTACCTCCAGATTCTGATGTTTCGCCCTCGCGCCCAAGGTAATCGCGACCGATACCGACCCCGGTCCGACGGTCAACGGGAATGTCAGTGGGTAGAACGCCCGCCGCTCGGCTTCGCGCTCCCATGCCTCCACCGGCCCTTCGGTCTTGACCTCTCCACCGCTGTCATTCAACAGGCGCCAACCGTTCGCCGTCACCAGCAAGCCGCCGGCCACCCGCACGATCGGAAGTGAGACTCCGAACAGCTCCAGCACGAAAGAGCCGATCAGCATGGCCGCGGCGAGTAACAGCGCCGAATAGCGTGCCACTACCACCGCCAGACGTCTCCGCGCCGCCACGGGCAAGTCGGCCGTCATCGAGAGAAAGATGGGCGCCGATCCAAACGGGTTGACGATCGGCAGCAAGGTGGCCAGCGTGAACAGGGTCGCGTTGGCGTAAGCCGAGAGCTGTGCCATCTGCCGATGATGGTGCGGATGGCACCCCCCGAACAAGCGGTGTACGATCGAGCAGATGGCGAGACTGATCAGGCGGCCACGGATTGCGCGAAAACGGTCGAGGGTTCACGGCTCGGGCGTCTTCGCCCGGGAGTCGATCGCCAAGAACACCCGCATCATCGACTACGCGGGCGAACTGATCCGTAACCGCGACAGCGAAGGGCGGGAGGAACGCTATCTCGCCGAAGGCTGCATCTGGGTGTTTCGCGTCAACCGGACATGGAGCCGCGACGCCGCGGTCGGCGGCAACCTCGCCCGCTTCATCAACCATGCGTGCCGACCCAACTGCTGGGTCGAAATTGTCGGCCAGACCATCTGGATCAGGGCGTCGCGAACGATCAGCGCCGGCGAGGAATTGACCTACGATTACGCCACCGACGGCGAGCAGTCGATCGTCTGCCGCTGCCGGCCCGGCTGCACCGGCAGGTTTTGAGACGGGAGACACGCTGATGATCCGACAGATTTCTCCGGGCGAGTTGAAGGCGATGATCGACGAGGGCGCGATCTTCGAATTCGCGGACGTCCGGACCGAGACCGAACGCTCGCTGGCAGCCATCGAGGGCTCACGGCTGCTCGACCGCGCCTATCACGACGACCTGCTGAAACTGGACAAGGACACGCCGATTGTTTTCCAGTGTCATCACGGCGTCCGCAGCCAGTCCGCGGCAGAGTATTTCGAGGCGCTGTCGTTCACCCATCTCTACAACCTGCGTGGCGGAATCGACGCCTGGTCGCTGACGGTGGATGCCGCGGTGCCCCGTTACTGATCGGCGCGCACGTGCTGGCCCATGCAGTACATGTCGTCGGCCGCGCAGCCTTCGACTTCGACCTGCACGGTGGTGTGAGTGATGTGGAAGCGGTGCTCGAGGTCATGAACGACGGCGCGGAGGACCTGCTGTCCCTGCCTGATGCTCTGCTCCGCGACCAGCACGTGGCAGCTGCATGCGACCACCCCTGGTCCCACCATCCACACATGGAGATCGTGCACGTCCAGCACGCCTGACACGCTCTTGATCGCGCCGATCACCGCCGGCATGTCCATTCCCAGCGGTGTCCCTTCGAGCAGCACGGTTCCGCTTTCGCGCAGCACGCCGTAGCTGCTGTACAGAATCAGGCCCGCAATCAGGAGCGACACGATTGGATCGGCAAGCGGCAGGTGTAGCGTCGCCACCAGCACGCCGGCGATTACGACTCCGAATGCCGAAACGGCATCGCCGAGCATGTGCAGGTAGGCGCTGCGGATGTTGAGATCGTCCTTCGCGCCACGGTGCAGCCACAGGCCGATCACCAGGTTGACGACGATGGCCGCGACCGCGACGCCGATCATGACGCCGCCGTTGGCGAGTTGCGGGTCGCGGATCCGCTCGATCGCCTCCCATCCGATGAGGAGCGCAATCAGCACCAGTGACAGGGCGTTGGCCAGCGCGGCAAAAATGCCGACGCGGTGGTAGCCGAACGTCATGCCTTCGTGAGACGGCTTGCTGGCTACCGACAGCGCGTACCAGCTGAAACCGAGTGCGGCAGCATCCGCGAGGTTGTGACCCGCGTCCGACAGCAGCGCGAGGCTGTGCGCGAACCAGCCGAAGGCCGCCTCGACGAGGACAAAGAGGAGCGTCAACGAGACGGCCGCGCCCATGGTTCGACCGGACACGTTGGCAGGAGCGTGCGAGTGTCCGTGCACGTGGGCGTGACCAGCGTGGTCGTGCGACATGGTCTGTGTTCAGAATAGCAGACCCTCCCGCCCTGACGGTCGCGGCGTGGGAAGTGGCAGGGTCGATCGGGCTGCAGGCGACGTGCGCGCCGCCTGCAGATCGTTGAGATCGGTTCGGCGAGGGTTATTGCGGCGGCGGCGCGTGGAAACGGCCAGTGTAGGCCGCTTTGCCGATGACGTGGCCTTCCATCGCCTTCAGCAGATCGTCGCGCGTGGCGGTCGCCGGGAGCTCCAGCTTCGTGTCGAGCGCGTAAAACTCGAAGATGTAGTGGTGAAACGGCCCTGGACCCGCGCCCGGCCCGAAGTACTGTCCGGGATTGCCGCCGCGGGCCATGATGCCCGGGCCGTTGCGCGTTCCGTCAGGAAGTTCGCCCTTGTCCAGTCCCTCGGGCAGGCCTTTCGCGGTTCCCGGAATGTTGAACGCCGACCAGTGCAGCGTGTCGGTGGTGCCCTTGTTCGTCGAGTTCTCGATGTCGTGGAAGATCACCGCGTAAGACTGAAGTGTTTCGGGTGCGCTTGCGGGCGTCGGCCCGAGCGACCAGTGAAACTCGAACGCCGGCGACTTGTTGTCGCCGCGTCCGGCGTTGTGCATCGGCACTTCCCCGCCGTCCGGCCACGCCGGCGACGTGACCGACAGCACCAGTCGAGCCGGCGCCGCGCCACGTCCCGCAGGCGCCGCTGGTGGCTGTTGCGCGGTCACCGCGGCAACCGCGATCGACGAGGACACCAACGCTGCCGATATCAGGCTTCTCTTCATGACGTGCATATGCAGGTTCTCCTCAAAAGGACGCTAGTCTACCTTGAAGCCGAAGGACTCGGCGAGCAGAACCGCCGTCGCCATGGCGATGCGTGCGTCCCGGACTTTGTTGCGCGTCGGATCAACGAAGAGACCATATGCCTCGGCGAAGTTGGCCATGCGAAGGTCGCAGTCTTCGAAGCGGCAGCCGGCCATCTGACTCTTCGTGAAGTCGCATTCGACCAGCCGCGACTCGATGAACTGCGCGTCGGCCAGCTTGCAGTTACCGAGACGAGCGCCGGTCAGGTTCACGTTCACGAACGATGCGTACTGGAGGTTGCACGCCTCGAACGACACGGTAGGGTTCGGTCGAAGGTCGCTCCAATCGACGCCGGTCAGGCGGCAGTTGGCGAACGCCGCACCGCGTAACGCCATCGCGGCCGGCCGCATGCGGCTCAGATCGCAGTGCTCCAAGAAGCAGTCGTCGAGCCGAGCGCCCTTCCAAACCGACTCGGGCGCGACCAGCCGGATGAACCGGCAGCGGACGAACTCCTTCTCCGACAGGTCGATCGCCGGCAGCTCAGCGTCCGAAAATGTCTCGTCCTCGAAGCAATCTCCGTCGAACACGCCCCGCGATTCTAGCGCACCGCCGGTGACACGACCCGCGCAGGCCATGCCCGGAATAAAATGCCCGCGGGTGCATTCGGCGAGGGATGGCGTTACTGTATGAACGCTGCATCCCTGATGTTCAGACAAGCGTCCAAGTGTTCAGGTAAGGACGGGCTTATGAGACGAATCCTTCGTAACGCAGCAATCGTCGCGCTCCGGCTGCTGGTAGTGGCGGCGATCGCCCTGAAGGGCAATCTGGCATCGGCTGAGGGCGCGGGCATGGTGCCCATGCCAGGCGTCGACCTGCCGCCCGGACAGGGCAACTCCGCAGTTCTCGTGCTTGCCGGCGGCTGCTTCTGGGGCGTGCAAGGCGTGTTTCAACATGTCAAAGGTGTGACGAACGCCGTGTCGGGTTATGCCGGCGGAGAGAAGAAGACGGCGCAGTACGACGTGGTCAGCGGCGGCCGCACCGGTCACGCGGAGTCAGTGCAGATCACCTACGACCCGCGCCAGATCAGCTACGGACGACTGCTGCAGATTTTCTTCTCGGTGGTTCACGATCCAACCGAGATCAATCGACAGGGCCCGGACACCGGCACGCAATACCGATCGGCGATCTTCCCTGCGACCCCCGAACAGGCCAGCGTCGCGAAAGCCTACATCGAACAGCTCGATCAGGCCCATGCGTTCAGAAAGCCGATCGCGACCAAGATCGAGCCCGACCATGCCTTCTATCCGGCCGAGGGCTACCATCAGGACTACCTGACCCACAATCCATCGCAGCCCTATATCGCAATCAACGATCTGCCGAAGATTGACGACTTGAAGCGCTTCTTTCCCGAGTTGTACCGCGCGACGCCAGTGCTGGTCGCCAACGCTCAGTCATCGAGATAGCCACAGGTCATCAGACCTTCCGGCGACGCAACTAGCGTGAAACACCGCGCGATCCTGCCGGAACGCCGCCCCGAGCTCGTTCCTGCCCTTCAGTCGGTGGGAAACCGCCCGCGCGGCACAAAACAGCGCTGATCTTGCGGGCGTGATGTCTCGACGCGCGCGAATCCGACCGCGCGCAACATGCCATGGACTGCCGCGGCATTGGGTCCCCACCAGTTGGTCGGGTCTCCATTGAGTTCGCGGCCGGGATAGAACGCGGCCGCCGGCCGCCCGAAGCCGACCATGTCCACGACTGTTTCCAGAACGAGGAAATTGGTCGTGACCGAGGCGATCCGTTCCAGCGCCAGCAGTGGATTCGGCAGGTGATAGAGGACGCCCAGAAACAGGACGATGTCGAACGTGCCGACCCGTTGCGGCGACAGATCGAGCACGTCGATCTCGACATCCTCGACGCGGGAGCCCAGCGTCCGGCGCGCCAGTTCGAATCCCGCCTTCCCCTCACCCGTCCCCCATCCCAGGCCGCGCCACGCGTAGTAGTCGCTCCCGACGACCCGGGCCGCGCCCCGACGCTCGGCCTCGAACGAAAAGAATCCATCCCACGCGCCGATGTCGAGGACCGATCGGCCGGCAAGGTTGTCCGGGAGGCCCGTCAGCGAAAGCCGGAGCGCTGTGTCATCGACCCTTTTGTAATCACGCCCCCGCCCAGGTCGATCGTGTAATACCAGCGGAGCGCGTCAACCTGTGCCTGAAGATCGGTCGTCATTCGATGTCCCGTGTCCTCTTCCGCACTGCCCGGCGCCGAAAACAGTCCGGCGCGTGATCGTTCACCATCCCGATCGCCTGCATCCAGGCATAGACAATGACGGGTCCGACGAATTTGAAGCCGCGTTGTTTCAAGGCCTTCGAGATCTCTTCGGACAGCGGCGTGCTCGCCAACACCGCGCCGGTGTTCTGGATGGGCGTGCCGCCGGTGAAGCTCCAGACGAATTCGGAGAAGGCTTCGCCGCGCTCTTCCATCTCGAGGTAGATGCGCGCGCCGGCAATCGTTGCATCGATCTTCGCCCGCGATCGGATCACACCGGGATCCTGCAGCAGACGCCCGACGGCGGCCGGACCGAACCGGGCGACCTCTCGAGGCTCGAATCCCTTGAACGCCTTCCGCAGGGACTCGCGTTTTCTCAGAATCGTGATCCATGCCAGACCGGCCTGCAGGCCATCGAGCATCAAGGCTTCCCACAGCGCGCGGCTGTCGCGCTCGACCACGCCCCATTCCCGGTCGTGGTAATCGCGGAGCAGCGGGTCGCCTTCGGCCCAGGAGCAGCGATGCATCCCGTCATATGTATCGAATTCACGCGCCGCGGTCCAGTGGCAGTCCGTGTTGACGTTCGGACGACGACGGATCGCCCGATTTGACCGCCCGCGGCCGCGGCGCTACCATTCATCTCGATTGTCTAGATGAAGGCCGACGCACCGCCGCCAACCCGCGCACTCGTGCAGGGCACGCTCGACATGCTGGTGCTGCGCGTGCTCGCCCTGCAGCCGATGCACGGCTACGGCGTGACCCAGCGCATCGAACAGGTCAGCCAGGGCACGTTCGAAGTGCAGCCGGGCTCGCTGTTTCCAGCCTTCCGTCGTCTCGAGCGCGAGGGCCTGGTCAAAAGCGAGTGGCGGGCAACCGAAAACAACCGGCGCGGCAAGTACTACAGGATCACTGAACCGGGCCGCCGAAGGCTCAAAACGGAAACCGAGGATTGGGAGCGTCAGACGCTCGCCATCCGGCGAATCCTCGCGGGCACGTGATGTCGGTCATGACCCTCCTCCGAAAGCTCAGCTCGGACGTCCGCGCACTCTTCCGTTCTAATCGGCGCGAGGCCGAGCTCGACGAAGAACTGCGCGCCTACCTGGAGTCATCGACAGCCGCGTACGTGAAGCGCGGTGCCTCGCCGGACGAGGCCGCGCGCTCGGCACGCATCGACCTGGGCAGCGTCGCGGCGCTGAAAGAGGACGTCAGAGCCGTCGGCTGGAGCGGCCATGTGCACATGCTCTGGCAGGACGTCCGCTTCGGTCTCCGACTGCTCCGCCGATCGCCCGGGTTCGCGGTCCCGGTGATTCTCACGCTCGCGCTGGGGATCGGCGGCAACACCGCGATTTTCAGCCTCGTCAATACCGTGTTCTTTCGTCCGCTGCCCCTGAGCGATCCCGATCGCGTCCTTCGGCTGCTCGACTCGGCCCGTGGACCTGACGGACACCGTCGGACATTCGGCATGCACAGTCAGAACGTCGACGCCGTGCGGCGCGATGGCCGGGTCTTCGATTCGATCGTGTCGTTGAGTGGCCAGAACCTGACGCTGACCGGCGGCGACGCTCCCGAGCGCGTTCAAGTCGTCTATCGCAGCGCAGGCTGGGTGCCGACGCTGACGGTCCGACCGATCGTCGGACGGGACTTTTCCCCGGACGAAGAACGCCAAGGCATCGACAGCGGCGTGGCGATCATCAGCTACGCGCTGTGGCAGCGCCGCTACGGCGGTGCCGGGGCGGCGCTGGGCTCGATCGTCCAGCTCGAGGATCGGTCCTTCGCGATCGTCGGCGTCTTTCCGCCAGGATTCAGTTTTCCGTACGAAGCCGAGGTGTGGATTCCGTTCGCGGTAGATCCCTCCGATCGCGCGCGCGATTTCGCGGTGTTCGGCCGTTTGCGGCCGGGCGTCACGCCAGAACAGGCGCAGAAGGATCTCGATCGGCTGACCGCGCAAATCAAGGAACAGTATCCGGAGACGGCGTCCGCCTACGCCGTGACGTCGATTACCCTGCGCGACAATCTCGTCGATCACCAGGATGCGACGATGCTGACGCTGCTCTGCAGCGTGGGTTTCCTTCTGCTGCTGGCGTCGATCAACGTCGCGAACCTGGTCGTCGCGCGATCGGTGAGCCGAGCACGCGAGTTCACCATCCGGGCCGCCCTTGGCGCGAACCGATGGCGGCAATTCCGGCAGATGCTCACCGAGACCGTCCTGCTGGCCCTGATCGGCGGCGCCGCGGGACTGCTGCTGGCTCAGTGGCTGACCACGTTCCTCGCGACGCTGATTCCCTCGACCATCGGTGAGCAACTGGGAATGGCCAACGCCGGGATCGACAGGCGCGTCCTCGTCTTCACGCTGGTGGTGTCGGTCTTGACCGGGATCGTCGCCGGCATCGTGCCCGCGTTTGCCACCACCAACGCCGCGCAATCGCTGAAAGACGGCGGACGCTCGAGCGCCGGCGACGGGCCGGCCAGCCACCGGCTGCTGAACGCGTTCATCGTCGCGCAGACAGCTCTGGCGATCGTGCTGCTGGTCGGGGCCGGTCTGATGCTGCAGAACTTCCAGCGGCTCCAGCACCGGGCGCTGGGATTCGACCCTCGCGAATTATTGACGGTCGAGTTCACGCCGGCAGTGGCGAATTATCCTCGGGGCCTCAGGCGCACCCAACTGCTCCACCGCGTGATTGACGAGATCGAGCAGTTGCCAAGGGTCAAGAGCGTCGGCGCGACCACGGTCAATCCGCTGGGTGGCGGGGACTGGAGTGCGCCGGTCGAGATCGATGGCCATCCGCCGGCTTCCGCGGCGGACGTTTACATGGTCAACCACCGCCTCGTCAGCCCGGCTTTGCTGGCGGCGATGCGAATCCCGATGATCCGGGGTCGTCAGTTTACGTGGGAAGACGACGAGCGGCGGCCGGGCGTGGCAATTGTCAGCAATGAAATGGCGAAGCGGTACTGGCCGGATCAGGATCCGCTGGGCAAACGCATTCGCATCGCCCGCCCGAACAGTCCCTGGTTGACGGTCGTCGGCATTGCGGGCAATGTCTCGGACGCCCGCGATCCCGGCGATCCGCCGGAAACGTGGTACCTGCCCTATGCGCAGCAAGCATCGGCCGCGGCGGCGCAGACCATCCATCTGATGATTCGGTCCAGCGCCGAGCCGCTCACCGTCGTGGCCGACATCAAGCGGGCCGTCGCGCGCATCGATCCAGCGCTCGCGATTTACGGTATCTCGCCGATGGACACCTTCTTCTCGTTGACGCTGAAGCGCGAGCGCCTCGGCGCGGCCGCGATGGGCGCATTCGCGGCGTTCGGGTTACTGCTCGCGGCAATGGGTGTCTACGCGGTGATCGCGTTCGCCGTCCTCCAGCGCACGCAGGAGATCGGTCTGCGGATGGCGCTCGGCGCCGAACGCCGGACGATCGTCGCCATGGTCCTCAACCGCGGTCTTCGACTCGGAGTGATCGGCCTCGGCATCGGCGCCGTCGGCGCGCTGGTGCTCAATCGCGTTCTGGTGGGATTCCTCGCCGAGATCACACCGCTCGAGCCGTCGATCATCGCCGCTGCCGCCGGCCTCCTGCTGGCGTGCATCGTCCTGGCCTGTTACGTGCCGGCGCGGCGCGCGGCGCGCCTCGATCCGCTCGTGGCGCTGCGATCCGAGTAGCCGCTCCGGCCCGCTGAATGAGACCGAAGCCGGAGCTTCCAGCCGACATCGAGGAGTATCGCGACGTGCGGTGGCGCCGCGAGGGCGTGCGCCAGGTCGAGACCGCTTTCGACGCGGAGGCGTTCATCGAACAGGTCGGCTTTGCCGCCTGCCTGACCGATTCACGACGTCCACGGCCATCGCTCTACGTTGCGGTGTGCGGGCGCCGCGACGCGGTACTCCCGCGCAACGTCCAGAAAGACGAGGAGGCGTCGCTCGCCTGGGTCGTGAAAGACGAGATCGTGCGGCGTGGCAAGGTCTACTACGCGAAACTGGCTCACAACAACGTCATGTTCATCGCGCCGCGTATGGTTCCCTATTTCCACGCTGTCTGGGGCGTCCGCCGCTCGAAAGAAAAGCAGCGACTCGGCAAGGCGGCGCAGGCGATCCTCCGCGTCCTCCGCAAGGAGTGGGAGATCGGCACCGCCGATTTGCGTGCCGAGTCCGGCGTGAAGGATCGCAAGGCCTTCGCACGAGGGATGGACGAGCTTCAGGCAGCGATGCTCATGATTCCCGGCGAGGTGCTGTATCAGCCGCGGTTCACCTACATCTGGACGCTGGCAGTCGGGCGGTTTCCCGACCAGCTGCGGCGCCGAGTGAGCCGGGAAACCGCGTACCGCGAGATTGCTCGTTGTTTCCTGACTGGCGCCGGGATGACGCTGCCAGGAGAGCTGGCGCGCATCACCGGACTCTCACGCCCGGACGCCGGACTTGGCAACCGCGCGCTCGTCGCGGAGGGCTACGCAACCAGCCCCACCCGCGGCGTCTATCAGCTGACGGGCTCACCGTAGTGTCCGCCTTGAGGCGGACCGATGGAGTCCGGCTGAAGCCGGACACTACATCGAAACAGCAGGACCTCTAGTTGGTCTTCTTCGCCGCCGCGGGCTGCGGTAGATTGCTGCCGGCGAAGTTGTAGATGATCGTCGCAGCCGCTTTCTCCGCGCCCGCCATTCCGTAGACCTTGCCGGCGCCTTCGATGACGAAGTACTCGTTGGCCGCATGCGCGTTGCCACCTCTGCCCGCGCCACCGATGCCGATCGGCATCGACACCGGAGCCACGCGCATCCCGACTTCCTCGTTCGAGAACAGGTAGGCGGGCCAGTAGCCGCCGAGAATCGACGAGTAGTCCGCCGGCTTGCCGTGCGGGATGTCGAAAATCTCGTAGGTCGTGTTCATGGCGCGACCGATCTCGGTGTCGTACGACATCTTCGACCACGGCACGTCGCCGATGATCTTCAGCTCCACGTCCTTGTAGCCGTTGCGGTCGAGCTGCTCGCGAATCCGCTTCACGATCTCGAGTCCGTTCATCTTCGGGACGTAGCGGATGTTGTGCTTCGACGTGATCTTGTTCGGCAGAATCGCGCCGGCGCCGCCCGCGTACATGTTGCCGCCCCAGATGCCGTCGAGATTCAACGAGATCCCGTACTGGCTCATCTTGAGCATCGTGAACGGATCGTCGGAGATGAACCGCGCCACGCCGATGTTCTCCGCGGCGACCTTCAGGTCGGCCGTTCTCGGCTTCCTTTTTCAGCCGCGCCACCTCCACAGGCGACAACGGTTCGTAGCCGTCCATGAACCCCTTCACCATCGGCGTGTTCCCATCGTCGGACACCAGCGACGCCAGCATCTTCATGTGACGCCAGGCCGGGCTGTCCACGGCGCGCTTGTTGGCACCGTGAATATCCGATTGCACCGGACCGCGGCCCCACGACTTCCCGCTCGTCGTCAGCTCGAAGTAGACGCACCCTTCCGAGCCGCCGCCGACGCCGGCGCCGCCGCTGGGCGCCTGGTCGCCGCCTTCGCCAATCAGGGCGTCGACGTTCTTGAACAGCTCCGCGTGATCAATCATGAACTTGCGCAGCCCGATGTCCATCCGCTCTTCGTCGCCCTCGGCGACGAAAATGATGTTGACCGGTAGCTTTCCGGTCACCGCTTTGATCGACATCAGCGCGTTCCAGTACGCCAGTTCCGGTCCCTTCGAATTGCTGGTACCGCGGCCGATCATCACTTTCTTGAACGGCGGCTGCTCGACCAGACGCGCCTCGAACGGCGGTGACGTCCAGGCATCGGGCTGCGTAATCGGCATCGTGTCGTACTGCCAGTAGATGGCGATCGTCCGAGGCGCACCTGCGTCGCACCTGGCGTAGACCACCGGGTTGCCGGGGGCGCCCCACTCGGTGATGCCGACGTCGAAGACGCGCGATTCCTGGCAGCCCAGTTGTTCGAAGAATCCCTTCACCATCTCCGCGGATTCGGGGATTCCTTCGCCGCTGTTCGAGATGCTTGGCTGGCGGACCCATTTCTGCAGATTCTCGACGTGATCGTCGATGTGTTCGTCGATGTACGCGAACACTTTCTGCAACTCGGGAGACACCTTGCTCAGGTCCGGCTTGATGGTCTCGTCGCCGGCGGGACGGATCCCGAGCTTGACCTTGGCTGGCGCGGTGGCCGTCGGCGGTTGTTGCTGTGAACTGCGCGAGCATCCAGCCGACAGGGCGGCACACAGTGCCAGAACGATCCAGCGCATCACGAACCTCTTTTCTGCCGGTACTCTACGACAGAGGACGCGTGCGAGCCAGCGCATACGGCGCGGTCGCGCTCCACGCCGGGTGCTACACTCGCGCCGGAGGCATCGATGCGACGCGTGTGGATTGCGATTGTTCTGGCGGGCATCTGCGTGGCGGTCCCGGCGGCGTCCGGCGCCCAGACGATCGTAGTGAAGGCGGCGCGCCTGATCGACGGCCGCGGTGGTCCGCCGCTCGAGCCCGCCATGGTCCGCATCACCGGCGATCGCATCGTCGAGGTCGCCTCGAGCTTCGCGGTCCCTGCCGGCGCGACGATGATCGACCTTGGCGGCGCGACGCTCCTCCCGGGCCTGATCGACCTCCACACCCACCTGACGGACCGGGACGACGTGCACTGGGAGACCGCGCTCACGACGACCACGCCGCCGGAAGCGGCGCTGTGGGGCGCGCGCAACGCGCGCGTGACGCTGCTCGCCGGCTTCACGACCTGCCGCGACATGGGACCGACCTGGCCGTACGTCGACGTCGAGCTCCGTAAGGCGATCGAGGCCGGCGCCGTTCCCGGTCCCCGTCTGCTCGTGGCCGGCAACTATGTGTCGTCCACCGGCGGCGCCGGCGACGCACGGCAGTTCTCGATCTACCTCGATGTGCCGTTTGTCCGGAACCTGGCCGACGGCCCCGAGGAAATCATCAAGGCGGTCCGCACTAACTTCAAGTACGGCGCCGACTTCATCAAGATTCTGGCGACCGGCGCGGTGCTGTCGAAGGGCATCACGCCGGGCGCGCAGCAATACTCCGACGCCGAGATCCAGGCAGCGGTGACGGAGGCCACTCGCTGGGGACGTCCGGTCGCGGCGCACGCGCACGGGGCGGACGGGATCAAGGCCGCGATCCGCGCCGGCGTCCGCACGGTCGATCACGGATCGTATCTGGATGACGAGGCGGTGGCGCTGCTGAAGGAGCATCCCAACACGTTCTACGTTCCGACGCTCGCGCTCGCCAGCTACATCGAAGAATCCACCCACGTGCCCGAATCAGAAAAGGCGCGCGGACGGGTCGTCAACGAGATCGCGGTGGGTGGATTCAAACGCGCGCTGGCCGCGAACCTGCCGATCGGCCTCGCCACCGACGCGCCGGTCATGCCGCACGGCCTCAACGCTCGCGAGATCGAGTACCGCGTGCTGCTCGGTGAGCCGCCGATGCACGCGCTCGTGGCGGCGACTTCGCTCAACGCGACGATCCTCAACATGCAGGATCGTGTCGGCTCGGTGACGGCGGGAAAATTCGCTGACCTGATCGCCGTGGCTCAGAATCCGTTGACGACGATCCACACGATGAGCGACGTGCGCTTCGTGATGAAGGGCGGCGTGGTCTTCAAGGACGAGTTGACGCACCCGTCAAACAGCCGGTGACGGCCTACTGCCGCGCGACCCTGGCAGACGAAGGCGGCACGTGACCCTTCAGGCGCAGGTAGACGACCATGTTGCCGTAGTGCTCGTTGTTGTGGGTCGTGTTGAACGCCAGTACCGGCGGCACGCGAGGTCTGATGATCGCCCGGACCAATCAGCTTGACCATCGAAGAGGCGTTGGCATCGGTAGTCGCCGCAACCGCGGTGTCGCAGTACGCCAGCGCATCGCTCAACCCCATCATCAACTCGGCCCGGTCGCTCACCTTCTCGTAGTTGATCGTCGTCGGCGGTCGCTCGCCGCGCGCCTGCGCGCAGAAGAAAGCGTTGGCGTTGGCAAGATGACCCACGAGCTCGGCAAAAGTGCGCGTTTCCGGTGTCGGCCGGAAGCTGTATTCGTCCTCCGTCATCATCGCCGCCGCCTCGGTCAGGTCGCGCGCAATCGTCGCGTGCATTGCCTTGACCGTGCTCGCGGCTGACGCCGACAGAAGATCCAGGTAGTTGCCGTCACTGGTCTGGGCCGCTGCCGGACGCGGAGCGCACACGAGACATACCAGCAGCGCCGCCGCACACCATCGAATCCTCATCGAATCGCTCCCCTGGCCGGCCGCGCCGCCGTGGCCCAGGCCATCGAGAGACGATAACAGAGCGAGAGGGCGCTGAGTAGCTGTAGTGGCCAGCTTCAGCCGGGCCATTGAGGTCCGCCTGAAGGCGGACACTACCGGGTTATGACTATTCGGAGCGCAGCGCGCGAATCGGCGAGATCGATGCCGCGCGCAGGGCCGGAATCACCGAGGCGAAGAACGCGCAGATGGCGAGCGCGCTCGAAGCCAGCCCCAACGCGACGGATCCCAGAACGGCACGCCGTAGAGCTGCGACGCCAGCAGCCGGCCGGCGCCGACCGCGAGCGGCAGCCCCAGAAGCAGTCCGAACGCGACGCGCGTGAACGCGCCCTTCAACACGAGGTTCACCACTCGCGGGCGGTCCGCGCCGAGCGCCATGCGGATGCCGATCTCGTTGGTCCGCTGCGCCACGGTGTAGGCCGTCACGCCGTAGAGGCCGACGGCCGCCAGCAGCAACGCGACGATTCCGAACAGTCCAGCAAGGCTCGCGACCGAGCGATCCTGATCGAACGACAGCGCGATCTGCTGCTCCATGGTCCGCACGCTGTTGACCGTCAGGTTCGGGATCGACTTCCGCCAGCGTGCGGATGACAAGCGGTTCGAGCGTGCCCGGCGTCTGATCGGTGACCAGCAGGATGCCGCGAATGAAGTGTGACGACAACTCGATGCGCTGCATCAGCGGCTGCTTGTAGTCCACATTCTGCGCGAGCGGCACGTAGAACATCGGCCGGGCCGGCCGCTGCAGCGCGAAGCCGGCGAACTTGGCATCGCGAACGACGCCGACGATGCGGAAGGTGCCGGCGTTTTCCGGCAGATCCAGGCCGAAGTGCTGCTCGAGCGGATCCTCGTCGCTCTTGAAGAAGCGCTTCACGAACGCCTCGTTGACCACTGCGACCGGCGCCGTCGTTTCGTTGTCGGCGGCGGTGAACGTGCGTCCGCGAGACCGTGGTGACGCCGAGGTTCTCGAGGTAGCCCGCGCTGACTCGATCCCACGAGGCGCCGGCGTTGTCGTTCATCCCCGGCGGCGGATGTCCGGCGACGAGAATCATCTCGCCCCAGTTGTCGGTGAGCGGGTTGTACATCGCCAGGCCGCTGGCCCGCACACCCGGCATCGTGTTGAGACGGTCCTCGAGTTGTCGATACAGCGCGGCGAGCTTCGGAAAGGTGTAGTCGGCCGGCGCGCGATTGAGGGCGACCAGCACGCGGCCCTTCACCTGATAGCCAAAGTCCTGATTCTCGAGGTTGTTCAGGCTCCGGGCCAGCATCGTCGAGCCGGCAATCAGCACGACCGACAGCGTCGCCTGGACGATGAGGAGCGCCGTGCGTGTGAAGGACGAATGGTCGCCGGTGCTTCGACCCGAGCCGCGCAGCGCCTCGACCGGATTGGTCCGCGTCGCGAACCACGCCGGCACGGCGCCGAACACGATTCCCGTGATCAACGCGAGGCCGAAGGCAAAGCCGAGCACGAGAAACGATGGCTGCGTGCTGATCGGCAGGAACTTGGCGCTCGAGAAGGCCAGCGACAGCAGGAGACGCGCCGCGCCCATCGCCACGACCAGACCGGCGATACCGCCGAGCACCGCGAGCAGCACGCTTTCAATCAGCGCCTGCGTGACGATTTGCGCCCGCGACGCACCGACCGCCAGCCGTACCGCGGTCTGGGTCCGCCGCGCGACCGAGCGCGCCAGCAGCAGGTTCGCGACATTGGCGCACGCGATCAGCAGCACCAGGCCGCACACCGCCATCAGGATCTGGAGGCTGCGGCCGTACTGCTTCCTTCATCACGCCGACGCCGGCGCCAGCCGGGACGACGGTCAGCGTCTGCTTCGGCAGCCAGCGGTCGACTTCGGTCAGCCAGTTCGCCGGATAGCCGGAGTCGTTCTTGATCCATTGACGCAGCAGCTGCGTCAGCCGCGGCGGCATCCCGGCGGTCGTGGCGCCTGGGCGCAGCCGGCCGATCGCGCGCAGCCACGCCGAGACGGGCTGGCGCAGCAGGCCGGCGTCGCCGTTGATCAACGGTTCCATCTGGAGCGGGATGTAGAGGTCCGGAGGGTCGCTGCGCAGCGTTTCGCCGAAGAAGCCGGCAGGGGTGACACCGATCACGGTGAAGGGATGCCCTTCGATCACCATGTTCGAGCCGACCACCGATGGGTCGCCTCCGTACGCAGCCTGCCAGGTATGAAAGCTCATGACCGCGGTGGGGCCCGCCCCCGCCCGGTCGTCGTCATCGGTGAACACGCGGCCGCCGAGCGCGCCCACGCCGAGCGTCGCAAAGTAGTTGCCGGTGACGAATTGCGAGCGTAGCGGTCGCGCTGCCGTATCCACGCCCTGGCGGCGAACGCTGACCCGCGACCCTCCGGCCTGGAAGGCGGTGAGCTGTTCGAACTCCGGCGTTTCGGCCTTCAGGCGCTCGAACAGCGGATAGGAGAACATGCCCCACTGATCCTGCGGCCCGCCCTGGACGCAGCAGTTGTCGCCGTCGCCGATTCGATAGAGCGCGGACGGATCGGCCACCGGCAGCGAGCGGATCATCACCTCGTGAATGAGCGTGAAGATGGCGGTGGTGCCGCCGATGCCGAGCGCCAGCGTCAGTACCGCGGCCGCGGTGAAGACCGGCGAGGACCTGAACTGTCGGAACGCGTAGCGGACCGCGACGAGGGGATTCTCCATGTCGAGCACTTAGACGGATCTCACGGGCCAGACGTTGTCATCGCGGCGGACGCGGATGCTACACTCGACCTCGGAGGCGGCGATCTACGGATCCGCGGGGCGAGCAACAATTGGCGTGGCGGTCATCGTCGGCCTGGCCGTCAGCTGCCGCAGTTCACCCGAGCGCCCGATCGTGGACGATGGCTCGCTGCGCCGGGCCAACCTGCTGCTGGTCACCATCGACACGCTGCGCCAGGACCGCGTCGGCGCCTACGGCAACCGGGACGGCCTGACGCCAACCCTCGATCGTCTGGCCTCGAGCGGCCTCCGCTATACGCACGCCTTTTCGACCGCACCTCTCACGCTGCCCGCGCACGCTTCGATTCTGACGGGCCTGCTGCCGCACCATCACGGCATTCACAGCAATACCCGCTTCCGGCTTGCGCCGGATGTCCCGACGCTGGCGAGTATGGCCAAGGCGGCCGGTTATCGTACCGGCGCATTCGTCGGCGCGTTCGTGCTGGATGGCCGCTTCGGCCTCAGCCGTGGCTTCGACGAGTACGACGACCGGCTGCCGCGCACCGAGCGCACCTCGTTTCAGTTCGCCGAGCGCCGTGCCGGCGAGGTGGTCGCGCACGCCGGTGACTGGATTCTCGAATCCTCATCCAGTTCGTCGCCCTGGCTCGCCTGGGTGCATCTGTTCGATCCGCACGCGCCGTACGATCCGCCGGCCGAATATCGGGCCGGACGTGCTCCCTACGATGGCGAGATCGCGTATGCCGACGCCATGCTGGGTTCGCTGCTGGCGCGCCTTCGGGCCGCGCACGCGCTCGACCGTACGCTGGTCGTCGTCACGGCCGACCACGGCGAGTCGCTCGGCGAGCACGGCGAAACCACCCACGGTCTGTTCGCCTACGACGCGACGCTGGCCGTGCCGTTGATCGTGAACGGGCCGTCGCTGCCGGCGCGTGCCGTCGATCGCCCCGTGTCCCACGTCGATATCGCCCCGACGATTGCGAGCCTGCTCGGCCTTCCACTTCCGGCTGCCGTGGACGGCGTTTCTCTACTCAGTCCGCTCGCCGCGGATCGCCCGCTGTTCTTCGAGGCGCTCGACGCGTCGCTGAACCGCGGCTGGGCGCCGCTGCGCGGCGTCGTGCAGGGCCGAAAAAAGTACATCGATCTGCCCGAGCCCGAGCTCTACGACCTGAGCGCCGATCCCCGCGAGTTGACCAATCGCATCGCGCAAGACACATCGGTGAGTGCGTTGCAGCGCGTCCTGGCGCCGCAGTTGACGGCGACGGCGTCCGCGCCGTCGCTGTCGCTCGACGCCGATGCCCGCTCGCGTCTGCAATCACTCGGCTACACCGGAGGATCGGCGGGTCGCACCGTCCCGGGCGTGGCCGACGATCCCAAGCGGCTGGTGGCGCTTAACGAGCAGTTCAACACGGCCATCACCGCGTACGACGAAGGACGGTCCGGCGAGGCGCTGACTGCATGTCAGGCGATCCTGCGGGCCCGGCCTGATTTCACCTCCGCACGGACGACCGCATCGACCATCCTGATCGTGAGCGGGCGCGGCCGTGAGGCGGTCGATCTGCTTCGGGCGGGACTGGCGATCGAGCCGGCGTCGCCGGAGCTGGAGGCCAAACTCGGTACCGCGCTGCGCTCGACAGGCGACCTGAGTGGCGCCCGCGACGCGCTGGAACAGGCGCGCCGAAGCGGCGACGACAGCGCCGATGTGCTGACCGAACTCGCGCAGGTCTACCTGGGGTTGAATCGTCCGGATCAGGCACGGCCGTTGTTTCTGGCCGTGGTCGATCTGAGTCCAACGGCCGCGACGTCGTGGTTCAATCTCGGACTCTTCGAGCTGCAGAACCGGCGGCCGGCCGACGCCGTGTCGGCGCTGCGTCGTGCCACCACGATCGATCCCTCGTACGGCGATGCCTGGAACGCGCTCGGCGCGGCCCTGGCCGCCACCGATCCGCGCAATGCCGTCGACGCGTGGCGACACGCTGAGCAACTGCTGCCGGGCGACTACGACCTGTTGTTCAATCTGGGGATGACGCTCGCCGACAGCGGTCAACCGAAGGAAGCGCTGCCCTATTTGCAGCGGTTCGCTAAGGACGCGCCGCGCGATCGCTATGCCGGCGACATCACGACCGTTCGCGTCAGGATTCAGCGCCTGGGCGGCCACGAAGACTGACGTGACGCATCAAACCATTCGAGCGGCGCAACGGACCACGGCGCTCGTGTTGACGCTCTTTGTCGGCCTCACTGCAGCCGCCGCGTGCCGGCGTCAGCCTCCGCCGGTCGTGGCGTCGATTGCATCAGGAGCGCTGCACGGTTCGAACGTGCTGCTCGTGACCATCGACACGCTGCGCGCCGACTATGTCGGCGCCTACGGCAGCGCGAGAGGCCTCACCCCGACATTGGACGAGTTCGCGGCAGCCGGACTGCGCTTCGAACACACCTACGCGCACGTGCCGCTCACCCTGCCGTCGCACGCCTCGCTGCTGACCGCCAGCTATCCGACCCGGAACGGCGTCCACGACAACGGCACGTTCCGCCTCGGCGCTTCGACGCCGACGGTCGCCGAGGCGCTCAAGCGCGCCGGCTATCGGACCGGCGCATTCATCGGCGCGTTCGTCCTCGACGCACGCTTCGGACTCGGCCGCGGCTTCGATGTTTACGACGATCGCGTTTTCGGACGAGGCGGCGACGTCGAGTTCGTCCGCCGCAGCGCCGAGCAGGTGCTGGCGCCGGCCGCTCGATGGATCACAGCCGGGGACCTGGGGCTGCGGGCTCGGGGCTCTGCCGCCGAGCCTGACGGATCGCAACACGGCAGCCCAGCGTCTTCAGCCCCCAGCCCCCAGGCCCCACCCCCAAGTCCCTGGTTTGCCTGGGTCCACCTCTACGACCCGCACGAACCGTACGAGTCGCCGGAGCCGTACAAGTCGCGCTACGCTGGAGCACCCTATCAAGGCGCGGTCGCGTACGCCGACGCGGCACTCGGACAGTTCGTCGCCAGCCTTCGTCGAGCGAAGGCGCTCGACAACACACTCGTGGTGATCGCGGCCGACCACGGCGAGTCACTCGGCGAACACGGCGAGCGAACGCACGGTCTCTTCGCCTACGACTCGACGTTGCGCGTGCCGCTGGTGATCTGGGCGCCGGCTCGTCTCAGCGCGGGCACCTTCACCGACACGATGCGGCTGGTCGACGTGGTGCCGACGATGCTCGATCTGCTCGGGGTGGCACCGCTGACCGGCGCCGACGGCCGCAGCATCCGGCCATTCGCCACCGGCGAGCAGCCGTTCGACCGCTCGGCATCGTATTTCGAGGCGCTCAACGCCAACCTCACCCGCGGCTGGGCGCCGCTGACCGGCGTGGTCCGCGATCGTTTCAAGGTGATCGACCTCCCGCTTCCCGAGCTCTACGACCTCGACGTCGATCCAGGCGAGCAACGGAACGTCTACGCGCAGCAACAGCCGCGCGCACGGGAACTCGAGGCCAGTCTGGATCGCGTGGTGAAAGGCGCGGCGCCCGCGACCGCGACGCCGATCGACGCGGACGCCGAGGCTCGACTGCGCTCGCTCGGATATGTCGTCGCGTCGCCCGCCAGTCCGCGTAAGAGCTACGGTGCGGCTGACGATCCAAAAACACTCGTGCATCTGAACACGGCGCTCGACGCTGCCGGAGCGGCCTGGGCCCGCGGTGACGCGCAGACCGCCGTACAGACGCTTGATGGCGTCATCCGCGAACGTCCCGACTTCCTCGTCGCCTACGAGCGGATCGGCTACATCCTGAGAGCAAGCGGACGGCCGGATGATGCGGTCCGTGTTCTGGATCGCGCAGCGCGCGATGGCCATGCCGATCGCGTGATGCTGCGCTCGCTCGGCTCGGCGCTGAGAGACAGCGGCGATTTGAAACGGTCGGCGGCGGTGCTGAACGAGCTTGCCAAAAGCGATCAGTCGGATCTCGAAACCGCCGACGAACTCGGCGTCACGCTTGCGAGCATGGGACGCAGCGCCGACGCCGAGCGCGAGTTCCGCCGCGTCCTCGCGGCGTCGCCCAATGCCGCCGAGACGTGGAACAACCTCGGGTCCCTGTTCCTGGCGATGAAGCGCTACCCCGACGCCGCTGAAGCGTTGCAGCGAGCGATCGCGATCAACCCGGATCTGGCGTCCTCGCACAACGGCCTCGGCGTCGCGCTCGCGGCGCAGGGCCAGGTCGACCGGGCGATCGTCGAATGGCGGCGTGCGCTCGAGTTGCGGCCCGGCTACGCCGACGCGCAATACAACCTGGATCGCGCCCGCCAATAAAAAAACCCTGCCGGCATTGCTGCCAGCAGGGCTTCCAGCTTTCCAGTAGTGCCCGCCTTCAGTCGGACCAGATCGTAGTGTCGCCTTCAGGCGGATCGGACGTACTGTCCGCCTTCAGACAAACCGCGAAGGCCGGCTGAAGCCGGCCACTACCTCGAACTACACGCGTTAGAACTCAAACCGCGCCGCCAACTGCATGACGCGCGGATCCAGCACGGCGATGATGTGTCCGAAGTTGCCGTTGGTCACGCTGAAGTTCGTGACCGGATTGGCGTTGAGCACATTGTACAGGTCGAGGATTCCGGTCAGTTTGTAGTGGCTGCCGAACGTGAAGCCCTTGTCCACACGGAAGTTCAGGAGCGACACATTCTGTGACCGGTTTTCGTCGAGGTTCTGGACGAAGAACGGACTCGGCGTCACGTTCAATCCAGGGGTGGTATCCGCGTCCGCGATGATCTCCGAGTACGCGAAGCCGCTCTGGTAGCGGTAGTTGACCGCGAAGCCGATGTCGTACGGCAGCGTGTAGCGGCCCATCGCCTGGAAGTGGTACGTCGTCGTCTTCTGACGGTTCGAGACAGCCGGGTTCACGTTGACGAAGTAACCGACTGCGATCGGATCGGTGTTGAGCGGAGTGCTCAATCCGTAAGGCGCGGTGTCAGCGGACCGCAGCTCGTTGCGCCACTGATAGTCGGCGCTGGTCTGGATGAAGAACTTCGAGCTGAAGCGCTTGTTGAACGCGAACTCGATGGTGTCGTAGTAGTAGTCGCTTCCAGGCACGTTGGTGTAGAGCGCCGAGCTCTGGCTGGCCAACGCTGACGGGATGTCAACGAGATTGAACGCCTGCCCCGTTGATGCGACCGCGTGCACGGGAACGGTGAGCTGGCCGTTCCACGCCGGCACGTACGGGTTGTAGTAGAACGGGATGTACGGCGAGCTGTGCTTGCGCACGTAGGTGAAGCGCGCCGACGATTCGCCCCAGAACTGGTGCTCGACGGAGCCGCTGAATTCCTCGGTGTAGGGAATGCTCGCGTTCTTATCCACCGGGGCGTCCGCGCCGCCCAGCCGGAAAGCCAGGGCGCCGAGTTCCTGCGGGCCGTCGTATTTGTTGTTGTGATTCAGGTCGTTGAACGCGTACTGCGCGTAGCTGGTCCCGCCAGGATTCGCTGACGAGAAGCCGTCGGCCAGGTTGTTGTAGTAGCGGCCGTAGAAACCCTTCAGAACGGTCTGGCCCTTCCCCGTCAGGTCATAGCTGAATCCCAGACGGGGAGCGAATGTGGCCTTTTCCAGCAGGCTGCCGCCGGTGACGGTGGTCGAAACCGGAAAGATCCGGGTTCCGTCGGACGTCACGTCGCTGATCGTCGGTTTGCGTACGCTGTCGCCGTACTCGGCGTTCTGGTGATCGATTCGGAGACCCGCCGTAATCGTCAGGCGGTTGTTCGGCGCCCAGCGGTCCTGCGCGTAGAACGCGAACTTCTGGTCGATGTTCGGCGCCACCGTCCAGCCCGTGCCGTAGGCCGCGGGATCGCCGGTGTCAACGAACCGGATCACGGTCGGGACCCCGACGGCGTTTAGCGACAGGCGATACGGGCCCGATTGGCCGTTGATACCGAGCTGGTAGTAGTCGTGCCGGAACTCGAAGCCGAACTTGAAATCGTGGGTGCCCTTCTTGTCCGGCATGAAGTAGGTCATCTGCGCCTTGACCTGCGGGTTGTTGCGCACCGAGTTGAAGGCATTCCAGCCGGCGCCGTTGATCAATTGTGTTGACGGCTGCGTCGTCGGGATGTTCGTCGCGGCAGGCACCGCCGGCACCATCGGCCACAGCGAGTGATAGTTGCCAACGTTCACGTCGAGGAACGTGCGGTTGTTGATCACGCGCTGCCACTGACCCTTGTAAGTGTAGGTGAGGCTATCTTGTGCCAGCACCGATTCGGGCGCCACGAAAGCGGACAGACCGCGATACGGCTTTTCCTTGCGGCCCCTCTGGATGTAGCCGATGACGGTGTCGTCCTTGGACGGCTTCCACGTGCCCTTGCCGGTGTAGTTGTGGAACAGGCCGAGGTCGGTCGCGATGTTCTGCGGCACGCCCGACACCACCTTGTTGATCTTGAACGTATTGTAGGCGCCGAAGAACCACGCCTTGTCGCGCATGATCGGTCCGCCCAGGTCGAGGTGAAGCTCGTAGAACAGAAGGTTCGGGTTTCCCGTGAAACCCTGAGCCTGCAGCGCCGGAGTGTTGTTGTCGCCGACCCACCCACCGTTTTCGTAGGTGATGTTCTCGAGGCCCTTGAACGTGTTGCCACCGCTCTTGATGGTGGTCACGACGGCCGCGCCGCCCGAGTTCATCTCGACGTCGCTGCCGAGCGCGCTGATCGACACCTCTTCGTTCGAGTAGTAGTCCTCGTAGTAGCCGGTGCCGCCGACGCCTTCGGTGTGATCTACACCGTCAGTGACGATGCGCGACTGGTTCTGGATGCCGAAGACCTCGTAGCCGGACTGCTGGCTCTTGTGGCTGCCGCCGACGTCGAAGCCCTGCATGCGGACGCCAGGCGCCTCCGAGAGCGCGCCCCACGCGTCGGTGGAGTTCGGCACTGCGGTCAGCTCCTCGCCTTTGAGGTCAGTGCCGACCTTGGTCGTCGTGACGTCGACGATCGGCGAAGCGCCGGTCACGGTCAGGGCCTCAGCCACGCCGGCCAGCTGCAGCTGGACATCAGTCGTGATGGTCTGCCCGGTCGCCACCGTGATGTTCTCCCGTGTCAGTTTCTGGAAGCCGGAGAGCTCGAAAATCACCGTGTAGGTGCCGCTGGGCAGCGACGGAAACAGAAACCGGCCGTTGGCCTCGCTCACCGTATTCTGCGCACCGATGAGCGCGGGCGACGTCACCGAAACGGTCACGCCTGGCAGCACCGCGCCCTGCGCATCGGTCACCACGCCGCCCAGCCGGCCCTGTCCCAACTGGGCAAGCGCGGAAGGCGGTATCAAGAACCCGATCAGAAGTACAACGACACCCGCCGCTGTCAATCTCATGTGGCCTCCCGTCTCAATTGCAAAATCCTTCGTTGACACTGTTCGTGTCTTTACGCGAAGGCCGCCACTATAGTCGAGGAGGCCGGTTTTCAGTACACACATTTGTGTTACTTTTTGCGTTCCTGAAACAAAATTTGTCTGAATTGCTTTTACCTTGGAGAATCAGCCGCCAGGTGTTCGATATCGACCAGAGCTCGAGTGGAAGAGCTCGCCGGAATCGCACAGTAAACGAACACCGCCGCGGTCCGCGGCCATGGATGCCGACCCGAGCTGTTTCGTAGCCTGAACCAGAACTACAACGAATTGGAGTCGGTTCGATTTTGCCGATCTCGCGGATTTCCTGCGCCGAACGCGTGCCCGATCGCGAATGGCGTTCCGCGGTTGAACAGATCACCTCGAAATATCGGCCGATCGCGGGCACTCGCACAAAACATATGACTTGATTCGACCTTCTTTTCTTGTCGTGACCTGTCGCGTTGGTTACCATCCGCGTTCATCGTTCCACAAGCGGAATCCCGGCGCGGAGGACTACATGAGAGCAAGAGCGACAGTGTTCGTTCTGTTCACGATCGCAGTGGTTGGACTCTGTTCAGTTTCGGCGTTCGCCCAGCTCACGCCAGGACGCCTCACCGGCCTGGTGACCGACACGCAGGGGGCGATCGTGCCCGGCGCGACGGTGACGGCCACATCTCCATCTCAGATTGGTGTGCAGACAACCGTCACGCAAGCTGACGGAAAATATCTGTTTCCCGCGCTCGCGAGCGGCACCTACAAAGTGACGTTCGAGCTGCCCGGTTTTCGAACCGTCACCCGCGAGAACATTCCGATCGGTGTCGGACAAACCATCTCTGTTGACACTCAGCTCTCGCTGGCGACGCTGGCCGAAAACGTGACGGTGACCGGCGCGTCGCCCGTCGTCGACACGACGAGCACGAAGGTCGGCGCCGACATGAAGGGCGAGGAACTCATCGCCGTGCCCAGTTCGAGCGACACCTGGGGTGCGCTCTCCCAGGCACCGGGTGTCCGCATGCAGGGCTTCGACGTCGGCGGCAGTCACAAGAGCCAGCAGTCCGGCTACGAAGCATTCGGCGTGCAGAACCAGGCGAAGGTCGTCTCCGACGGCGTCGATCACACGGAAGGCGTCGGCGGCACCGGCTTCTACGAGGACTATTACGCGAACGAGGAAGTGTCGGTGAGTTCGCTCGGCAGCGACGTCGAGATGAATTCACCCGGCGCCGCGATCGTCACGACGATCAAGAGCGGCGGCAACACGTTCAAGGGTCTCGAGAACTTCGCCTATGAGCCGGGCGCGTTCGTCGGCAGCAACGCGCCCAACTCCGACATACAGAGTCGCGGCTACACCTGCCCGATCAACGGCCTGGGCGTCGCACAGTGCGACAACCCGAACCTGCTCTTCTGGGAAGGGCACTTCGATCTCGGCGGCCCGATCCTGAAGGACAAGCTCTGGTTCTACGGTGCGTACAACCAGTTCAAGATCGACAAACAGGTGGCCGGCGTCGCGCAGAGCGTCGCGACCGACCTCGGCAAGTTCAACAATCAGACGGCCAAGGGCACCTACAAGCTGAATGGCAAGAACACGATCATCGGCTACTACCAGCGCGGACAGAAAGAGAAGCCGTATCGCAATCTGTCATCGCTCAACCCGCCGGAGTCGGTGCTGGCGCAGAACAGCGTCTCGTGGATGGGCAAGGGCGAGTGGCAGTCGCTGCTGAGCGAGAAGGCGTTCCTCAGCGTCAACGTCGGCGAATTCCACGAGGCGTGGCCGATGGTGCCAGCCGTCGATCCCGCAACTCAGCCACCCCTGCAGCTGCAGGCGACCGGCGGCGTCAACGGCGCCGGCTGGAACGCGTTCACCAGCGAGCGCAAGAAGCCGCAGGTGAAAGCGCAGCTGACGTATTTCGTGCCCTCGAAGGCCGGCAGCCACGACCTCAAGTTCGGCTTCGAGGACATCCACGACTGGTACACGCTGGGCATCAACGGCCAGTCGGGCCCGTACCGAATTACCTACAATCCGGCCGGGGTTGCCGACATCATCCGCTTCGCGGACGTCGGCGCGCCGGGTGGCTACGGCACGGCCTGGACGACGTCGGCCAACCTCGATCAGCACTACTCCGGCTACGCGCAGGATCGCTGGGCACCGAGCAACCGCCTGACCATCACCGCTGGCGTGCGCATCGACTACCAGAGAATGGGCTACACCGCGGCCAACCGAATCCCGACCACGACGGTGGCCGGCGTCGTCGTACCCGCGGGCGGCACGACGATCTTCCCGGCGACGAGCACCATTCCGGCCGGCACGTTCTTCGCCAACACCAACGCCGCGGCGCGCCTCGGCTTCAGCTACACGCTCGACAGCAAAGCCACGACCGTCCTCAAGGGTTTCTACGGTCGTTACTACAACAACCTCGCGGACGGCTTCTCGTCCGCGAACCCGGGCGGCACGAGCTACGCGAACTACACGTTCAACGACGTGAACCACAACGGCCTGTACGACGGCGTGCAGGAACTCGGGCCGCTGCTCAGCCGCATCGGCGGCGCGTCGGCGTCGGTGGACCCCAACACGAAGACCCCCTACACCGACGAGGTCAGCGGCACCATCGAGCATCAGTTCTGGGGCGAGTCGTCGATTCGTGGCACGTTCGTGATGAAGCAGCAGAATGACTTCGTGCCGTTCTACTTCAATCCCATCGTCGGCGCGTGGGGCAACGGCAGCAGCACCACCGCTAACCTCACGGTGCCGGTCCAGGCGACCTACCTGGGCACCACCTATAACCTGATGGATGTCCCAAACAGCCTGGCAGGCAACACCGCCACGCCGTACACCAACATTGCCGACAGCTGGTTCCGGTACGAAACGCTTGAACTGGCGTTCACGAAACGCTCTGGCAAATTCTTCTTCCAGGCCAGCGGCAACTACCAATGGCGCAATGAGCTGCGATCAGCCGACATCACCGATTTCGGCGCCAACAGTCCGCTCAACACGGATCCTATTCAGGTCTACCCGCAGCAGACGCCCAACCCGGCGGCGCCGAACCGTCAGCAGACGACGATGTATGGCATACAGATGTCGGGGCACTACACGTTCGCCTACGACATCGGCCTCGGGATCAACGACCGCTACCAGAGCGGCTTCAACTACTCGCCGATCGTGCCGAGCGGAGCGGTGAACCTGAACGTGTGCAACAACGAATGCTCGTTCTTCACCCAGAACCTCAGTCAGAATCGATCGGACAACGTCAACCTGCTGAACATCCGTGTGGACAAGGCCATCCCGCTCCAGGGCCGAATGAAGGCGACGTTGATGCTCGACGTCTACAACGTGCTCAACGCGGATCCGGTCACGAACTTCAACCTGGCCCTCGGTCCGAGCTACAAGAGCGTGATCGCGGTACTCGATCCACGAGTCTTTCAGATGGGATTCCGGTTCGAGTTCTGAGATGTGAAGTAAGACGTTTGAGATGGGAGGGCCTCGCATCGGCGAGGCCCTTTTTTTACCGGCCGATCCGCTGCAGGTTGGCTGCGGCGTCGGGATATCCCGGCCGCAGCGCCAGCGCCTGGGTCCACTCCTGCCTCGCGCGATCCAGATCTCCCCGCCTCGCGTACGCCACGCCTAGCCCGTTGTGCGCCACGGCCAGCTCCGGATTGAGCACAACTGCGCGCGACAGCGCGGCGATCGCCTCGTCCGTGTTCCCGTCGATGAGATAGGCGGCGCCCAGATTGTTCCACGTCGCGCCGGAATTCGGCGACACCGCCAGGACGCGTCTGAACAGCGCCTCAGCGTCACGAGTGCGGTTCATGCGGGCGTAGGTTTGCCCAAGAGCATCGGCGGTCTGGACGTCGCCCGGATCGTCGCGTGCCAGCGCTTCGAGCACGCGAGTGGCGCGAGGCAAATCGCCAGTGTCACGCAGCGCGGAGCCGAGCGCCCGGAGCAGCGAACGATCGCTGTGACCGTTCTTCGCGGCGGAGTCGAGCAGCGCAACGGCCTGAGGCCCGCGGCCGGTCGCCTGCAGCGTGAACGCCAGCCGCTCGTAGGCCGGCGTCAGATCTGGCCGTTCGCGGATCACACCTTCGAGCGTCGTGATTGCTCCATCGGCATCCCGCCTCGACCACATGGCGGCGGCTTCATCGAGGGCCGTGTTCAGGTGCACGAGCCGCTTGGGATCGTCCGCGCCGGTGTAGGTTCGGTTCGGTCTCGCCACGCTGCCAACGACGTAGCCAAGCGATCGCAGACGCGCCTCCGCGTCCGGGTCCATCGCCGTCGGCGTCACCGGTCCGGCGACTCCGGCGAGACGATCCAGTCTGGACTCGAGACTGCGGGCGCGATCCCTCTGTGTGGCGTAGAGATTTCGCGTCTCGTGCGGATCCGAGGCGACGTCGTACAGCTCGGGTTCGGGCAGGTCGATCAGCTTGAGGCTGCCGTCGACCACGCCTTTGAGCGGCGCCCAGTTCCGCGTCAGGTTGGCGTTCAGCGCCTCGAAATATGAGATCGAGTGCTCTCCGGTAGGCGGTTCCGTCGCACCGATCAGCGGACGCACGCTGCGGCCATCGAGGCCGGGAGGTGCGGCGACGCCAAGGAGGTCGAGCACGGTAGGCATCACGTCAACCAGCCTGACCGGAATGGTGACGGTGTCGGCCGCTATCGCCGGCGATGCCCACACGATGAACGGCACCCTCAGCGTCGCGTCGTACGCAAACAAGCCGTGCGTCCGCTCGCCGTGCTCGCCGAGCGACTCACCGTGGTCCGAGGTCAGCACCACCAACGTGCGATCGAGCGCGCCAGCCGACCGCAGATGTTCGATGAATGCGCCCAGGGCAGCGTCCGCGTACGCCACCTCTCCTGAATACGGATCGGCGGCATATCGCGAGGCGTACGGCTCGGGCGGCGTGTACGGCTCATGCGGATCGTAGAGATGCACCCAGGCGAACCACGGGGTGCCTCGCGGTCGGGTGGCCGGTTGACCAGCATCGCCCGCACCGAGAATCCACTGCGCCGCCGGCTCGAGCACCTGCTCCGCCGAGCGCTGCACGACCTCGAGATTCGCGCCGCTGCCATGCATGCGGTCGTCATAGTGATCGAAGCCGACATTCAGTCCGAACCGCGCATCCAGGACGAACGAACCGACGAAGGCGCCGGTTGAATAACCTGCTGTCGCTTTCAGCGTCGAGGCCAGAGTCGCGTGCGCGCCGTCAAAGCGAAACGTGCCGTTGTCCCGTACACCGTTCGTCAACGGGTACAACCCCGTCATGATTGTGGTGTGCGACGGCAAGGTCAACGGCACGTGCGCACGCGTGACGTCGAAGCGCACCCCTTCGCGAGCGAATCGATCGAGGGTGGGCGTCAGTCCGAGACGGTTGCCGTAGGCGCCCAGATGATCGGCTCGCAGCGTATCGATCGTCACGAGGAGCACGTTGGCGCCGTGTAGCACCCCCGCCGACACCGTCGAACGTGGTGACGCGCGACTGGCGCACGCGGCCGACGCCATCGTGAAAACGGCGATGACGACGATCGAGGCGACTCCCGGACGGCTCGACCGAGCCACGCCCTTGCCGAGCCTCGTTCCGCGCCGGGCCGCGACCACGGTTCGAGCGCGACCGGAATCTGCTGCGCCCCGTGCCCCGTCGATGGAAGCGCCGAGCGTTACCGTCCACCGCGAGGGAGGAGCGATTCGTGGTGTCGCGGGCACGTCGATCAGATTGTACCCGGCCGGGCGCCAGTCCTTCGTTGACAGGGGGTGTGTCACTTCCGTATAACCGGCCGGGAGTCGCGTCTGAATCGCCAGTTGGCTGCTGTCGTGGGGTTGTCCCTGTTCGCGCTGGTCGAAATCCCACGTGCGGGATCCAGCCAGCCGTCCTCGCCGCCGGCGGCCACCTACGTCGGCGCCCAAGCGTGCGCGGCGTGCCACCGCGACATGCACGACACGTGGCTGAACGGCCGTCACAGCAAGATGTTGCAGCCGGCGAGCGCCGCCAGCGTGGTCGGTGACTTCGCGGCCTCCAGCATCACGCTGCACGGCAATCGCTTTCAGCTCCGGCGCGCCAACAACGATTTCTTTATCGCCGAGTCCTACCTGACCGGGAAGCTGCAGGAGCACCGCGTCGAGTACACGCTGGGCAGCCGGCGTATCCAGCACTATCTGGCGACGATCGACAAAGGCTGGATCATCGTGCTTCCTCCAAGCTGGGACGTCCAGCGCCAACGGTGGTTCGACAACATGGACATCGTCCGCCCGGCGAGCACCACCCACACGGCGGTCCAGCAGTGGAACAAGGACTGCGTCGGCTGCCACGTCAGCGGCGAGCTCAAGAATTTCCGCCCGGCCACGCAGGACTACGTGACCCGCTGGACCGATTTCGGGACATCGTGCGAGCGCTGTCATGGACCGGGCAGCGCCCACGTCACCAAGTACGCGGCGAAGGCAGTGGTCGCCGACGGTCAATCCTCGAGTCAGCAGCCGGATCGGCTCATCGTCAAGCCGACGAGACTCGACCCGCGCACCAGCAGCATGATCTGCGCGCAGTGCCACTCGCTTCGCAACGTCATCAATCCCAACTTCAGGGCCGGCGACGACTATTTCGATTACTTCATGCCGCGCCTGGAGTACGACCCGGGTTCCGATCGCGAGCTCCCCTACTGGCCGGACGGCCGGCCGCGCCGATTCTCGAACGACGCGATCGGGCTCTGGCAGAGCGCTTGTTTCCGGAAGGGCGCCGCGACCTGCACCACCTGCCACCTCGATCCGCACAACCCGAACGTGGATCGCAATCCGCAGCTCGCGCCGACCAACAACGCGTTGTGCACCCAGTGCCACGCGTCGATCGGCGCGAAGGTGACAGCGCACACCCGGCACTCCGCCGCCAGCACCGGAAGCTCCTGCGTCGAGTGCCACATGCCGAAGACCGTGATCAGCATCAACTCGACGATGCGCGATCACACGATGAGCGTGCCGGCGCCTGAGAACACTGTCGCTTTCAACATTCCCAATGCGTGCACCGAGTGTCACAAGGAGAAGAAGCCGGCATGGGCCGTGGACGTGCTCGCGTCGTGGTGGCCGAACGGCCGCCGTTCGCGGCTGGTCAATCAGGCGCAGGCATTTTCGGCAGCGCGCCGTGGTGTACCCGATGCTCTCTATCGGTTGATCGCCATCGCTGGAGATGCTGAGGCCGGTCCGCTGATTCAGGCCACGGCCGTCGGCTACCTGCGACGATATCCGGGCGAATCCGCTCGCACCGCGCTGCGCGTGGCCAGCACCGCCGGCCACCCGGCCATCCGCGCCAGCGCGGTCGCTGGCTTGGGAACCGTCGAAGCGGGCGCTGACGAGGGCGTCCGGTCCACGCTCGTTGCGGCGCTCTCTGATCCGCGCCGCGCGGTCCGGATCGCCGCGCTGTCGTCGCTCGTCAACGCGCGCGGGCGGCCACTCGAACCGGCCGCGGCGCGCCAGTTTCAGTCGGTCGGCCGCGAGTTCATGACGCTGTCCACGTTGTACGACGATGACGCGGGGTTCGATCGCGATTTGGGTGTCGTCCACCTGCTCGGCGGCGACTTCGACCTCGCGACCCAGATGCTGCGGATCGGCCTGCGCCTGAATCCGGAGTTGCCCTCTGGCGACTTCCTGCTGGCGCTGGCACGCCTCGGCCAGGGCGATGTGAAGGAAGGACGCGCGCTGCTCGAACGGGTCAAGCCAGGCGATCCCTCTTACTCCGCCGCCCAGCGCCGCCTGCAGCAACTCGTTCAGTAACTGCCTGGGCGCCGCGTCTCCCGGCACCGATCAGTTAGCATCAGCCATGAACAAGGCTCTGGTCCTGCTTGCCGCCGCCATCGCTGTCGCGCTCGCCACCGCACCTGTCGTCGCGCAGAAACCCTCCACGTCGGTCACCGTCATCAAGGCGGCCCGGATCATCGACGGGACGGGCGCAGCCCCACTGATCAACGGCGCGGTGGTCGTGACGGGCGACACGATCACCTGGGTCGGAAAGGCGTCCGAGCTTCGTCCGGTTGACGGCGCGCACGTGATCGACCTCGGCGCACGAACGCTGCTGCCGGGGCTGTTCGATTGCCACGACCACATCACCGGGGTACCCGGCGACGGCGGCGACACCCAGGCGCTGCGCGAAACCGACGCCCATGACGCAATTCGTGGCGTCGTGCACGCGAAGATCACCCTCGACGCCGGCTTCACGACGATCCGCGACGTCGGCGGCAGCTACGCCACCGTCGCGCTGCGCGACATGATCGCGAGCGGGCTCGTCCCGGGCCCGCACATGTACGTGGCCGGTCGCAGCATCGGCATCACCGGCGGCCACGGCGACATCAACGGCTGGAGTCCGTACCTCTCGCTGCCCGGCACCGCGCAGATTGCCGACGGCATCGAGGGCGTGCGCAAGGCGGTACGCGAACAGGTGAAATACGGCGCCGATTTGATCAAGGTCGTCGCCTCGGGCGGCATCCTCTCGGTCGGCGACTCGCCCAGCTCCGTTCAATACAGCTTCGAGGAGCTGAAGACCATCGTCGATGAAGCCGGCCATTCCGGACGGAAGGTCGCCGCTCACGCACACGGGGCGCAGAGCATCAAGGACGCGGTTCGCGCCGGCGTCGCATCGATCGAGCACGGCAGCCTGATCGATGACGAAGGGATTCGTCTGATGAAAGAGCACGGCACCTACATGGTGCCGACGCTGTACACGCTCGACTTCATCATCGCGGACGGCGCGGCACACGGCACCCCCGAGTACGCGATCGCCAAAGCGCGGGCGGTGTTGAAGCTGCAGCGTGCCAATCTCAAGAAAGCGTACGCGGCGGGTGTGAAGTTCGCCTACGGCACCGACGCCGCCGTCATCCCGCACGGCATGAACGCGAAGGACTTCAGGATTCTCGTCGCCGAGCTCGGCGTGCCGCCGATGGACGCGATCCGGATGGCGACGACCAGCGCCGCCGATCTGCTGGGCATCAGCGACAAGACCGGTGCCGTCCGTGCCGGGTTGTGGGCCGATCTCATCGCCGTCAATGGCGATCCGCTGGCCGACATCACCCAACTCGAGCACGTGACGTTCGTGATGAAGGCGGGAACGGTCTACGCCGGCGACGTCCGCTAGTGTCGGAGCTCGAGGTTTCGGCTGAAGCCGGACACTACGACGCACCTACTACGGCTAAGGCCGGACGGTACAGCGTCTCTACATCCCCAGCGTCGCGGCGAGTAACGCGATGAACTTCGCGGTGCGCATCATCTGCGGAATGTCCGCCCACTCGTCGGCGAAGCCGCGTTGGCCGCCGCGCTCTCCGCCGATGCCAATCGCCGGCGAGCCCTGCCCGAGCGCGACGTTCATGTTCGACGACCCGGCGTTCCCCAATTCCGCGTCGTAGCCGAGGTGCTTCGCAATCGCCGCGGCGGTCGTGACCAGCGGCGACTCCCGCATGCCGGGAAGCTGTCCGCCCGGCGTCAGCTGCGTCGGCTCCATCGTGAAGGTGATCGTGGTCTCCTTCGTGACCTGCTTGAGGATTCCGCGGACGGCAGCTTCGACCTCCTCCACCCGCGCGCCGTCGAGCGAACGGACATCGAGCGAAAACCAGCCGGTCTCAGGCTTGTGGTTGTAGACGGCGCCGCTTTGTAACATCGCGACATTGATCACGACGCGCTGATCACGATACTGCGCGGGCTGCGGCAGCTGCAGTATGCGATCGACCGCTCGACCGATGCCCTGGTTGACGTTCGGCACCCCGCCGTTGAGCGAATGGCCTCCCGGCCCCTCGGCCACCACCTTCCACCAGTGGATCGTGATCGCGCCGTAGCTGATCGAGTGCCCGTCTCCCAGGATATCGACGAAACCAATCGCCCGATCTTTCCACTGTGCGTACAGCGTCTGCATACCCTTCAGGCCGGTCTCCTCCTGCGCGACCGCCGCAAACACCAGGTCGTGCTCGGGACGGATGCCGGCCTTCGACAATGCATCGGCGGCCGCGAGCAACGCGACCGTGGTGCTCGACGTGTTCGTGCCCGGGCCGATCACGCGGTCGCCGTCGACGCGCGGCTTCGTGTGCGCGGCGGCCTGCTGCGTGGCCACGGTCGCGAGGTCGTCCAGCGTCGCCACGAACACCAGCGCCTTGCCCGATCGTCCCTTGATCCGCCCGACCACGTTGGGAGCGTCATCGAGCGTGACGTCGGCGAGACCGATCCGGCGCATTTCAGCGGCGACGGCTTCGGCGCGCTGGCGCTCATGGCCCGACGGCGACACGATGGCGCCGATGTCGGCGAGCAGCCGTGCGGTTCCGGCCCGGCTCGCATCAATCGACGCGAGCGCCGCCGACACGCCGGGATCCTGCAACGCGGCGGCTACCGTGCGCTGCGCCCGCGCCGGCTGGGATGCCGACAGCAGCGCCGTCGTCAAACCGGCAATCAGCCAGTGTCTCGTCATCGTTCTACTGTACGACCTCGGTATGGGAAGCGCGAAATCGGCGCGTTCTTGTCCTACACTAGCTGATTCATGAGGCTGACGGCCGCCGCCGCGCTTTTCTGTCTGCTCGGCGCATCACTGGTGCGGGCTCAACCGCCGTCGACGCCGGACGCCGCCGCCCAGACGCCGCGGCCGGACGGTCATCGCGACCATGCCGGCAGCGGCGCGCGCCGTCGCGCCCGCCGACCTCACCTTCGGCAACCGGGTGATCGTCACGTTCCGCGCCAACCTCGGGGCCCGCTCGCCGGGCGATCGCGCGCGCGCGGCATCAACCCTCGTCGCCGCACTGGTCAAGAGCGGCGTCGTCGGGCCGATCGGTTCGCATCCGGTTCAGGACGCGACCATCGTCACGCTCGGCTCCGAGAACGCATTCGTGCTCCTGCCGCAGGACGCCGATGACCTGGCCGGAGAGACGCTGCCCTCGATCAGCGCGCACGCCGTTGACCAGCTGACGATCGCGGTCGCCGAAGCGGTCGAACTCCACAAGCCGGCGGTGATGATTCGCGCGGCGCTGCTGGCGTCGCTCGGCACGCTGGTCGCGGCGATCCTGTTCTGGCTGGTCGCTGTGGCGCATCGCCGCGTGAGCGCCAGGCTGGTGGCCCGCGTCGAAGATCAGCTGACCCGGTACCAGCTGGGCCAGACGCAGCCGCGAATGACGCCGGTGTTCCGGGTGCTGCGCGGCATCATTCGAGTCATCACGCTCGTCCTGGCCTCGCTGGTCGGGTATACATGGCTGACATTCGTCCTCAACCGGTTTCCGTACACGCGGCCCTGGGGCGAAGGGCTCAGAGGCTTCCTGTTCTCCCGGCTCGAACTGCTCGGCCTGAGCACGGTCCAGGCGCTGCCCGGCGTGTTCACGATCGTCGTCATCGCGCTGGTGACGAGGTTTCTGGTCTATTGCCTCAAGGTGCTCTTTGATTCGGTCGAGCGCGGACAGCTGGAACTGCCCTTCGTCGATGCCGAGCTCGCGCGGCCGACCGGACATATCGTGGCGACGCTGGCGTGGGTGTTGTGCATCGTGGTCGCCTATCCGTACATTCCCGGCAGCAGCACCGACGCGTTCAAGGGCGTCAGCGTGTTCGTGGGACTGATCGTGTCGCTCGGATCGAGCGGGCTGGTCAATCAGCTGATGAGCGGTTTCGTCATCACCTATTCGCGATCCGTACGGGTTGGAGAGTTCGCGCGGATCGCCGACATCGAGGGCACGGTCACCAATGTCGGCGTGCTGGCGACGACGATCAGAACGCCGTATGGCGAGGAGATGAACATCCCCAACGCGGTCGTCGTCTCCCACGTCGTCACCAACTATTCCCGCCCCGGGGATCGGCGTGCGGTGTGGGTGCGGACTTCAGTGACGATTGGTTATGACACGCCGTGGCGGCAGGTCCACGCCATGCTGCTCGAGGCCGCGGCCAGAACACCGGGCCTGGCCGACAATCCCCCACCCGAAGTGAGACAGACCGCGCTGCAGGACTACTACGTCGAGTACACGCTCCTGGCGGCGCCGCTCGAGGCGCGGGATCGCGGCCCTGTCTTCGCCGAGCTGCACTCCCGCATTCAGGATGCGTTCAACGAACACGGCGTGCAGATCATGTCGCCGCATTACATCGCCGACCCGAGCGACCCGAAGATCGTGCCGAAAGGCAAATGGTTCGTTCCGCCCGCACGGCGGGACTGAAAAGCGTGGATGTCCACGCGCGACAGGAACATATGAAAACTCTGATTGCTGTTCTGGTGCTGTCATCAGCGGGTTCGTCGATCGCATACGCGCAGGACCAGGTGACGACGCCGCCACCGAGCATCGTGCTCAACAACTACGGCTCTGTCGCGGTTGGCCCGTTCGGCGGACTCGAAGGCGCGGCGATCGTGTCGCGCGTCGGCGATCCCTCGGCTGCGTGGTTCAACCCGGCCGGTCTGACTCGCGAGGACGGCGCCCAGATCAGCGGCAGCGCCGGGGTCTATCAGCGGACGACGGTGAATCCGGCGCAACTGCCCAATGACGGCAGTTCGCTCGAGCAGGTGCCCAACTTTGTCGGCTTCACGATCAGGCCAAACTCGAAAATAACCCTCGGCGCGTCGCTGCTCACCACCAACGCCTGGAATCAGGAAACCGACTCGCAGCTGGTGACGCCCACCGCCTCAGGCGCCGAGCGCTTCGCCTACTCGGGCGACTCCTCGTTTTCGCAGCGTGAGTTCTCCGTCGCCGCCGGGTACCACGGCGGCGGCAAGCTCCGCGTCGGCGGCGGTCTGTCGTTCACGATCATGGACCTCC
This sequence comes from uncultured Acidobacteriota bacterium, assembly GCA_963711765.1. GTDB lineage: Bacteria > Acidobacteriota > Vicinamibacteria > Vicinamibacterales > CAVVIG01 > CAVQFC01. The sequence continues at coordinate 1,569,415 of CAVQFC010000004.1, forward strand.
GCCTCGTGCAGAGCGTCAGCGACCGCATCGCCGACAACACCGGCCTGAAGTCGCTGGTGGTCACGTCGCGGACGCTTGGATCCTCAATCCTGCTGCGGGCGCAGGGCGGGGCGCAGTACGACATCTCGTCCCATTGGCGCCTCGGCGGCGCCCTGCGGACGCCAGGCGTCAACCTGATCAAGAGCGCCACCCTGACCCTCGACGGTCTCCTCGACGCCGGCGCGGTGTCGCAGGGCGCGTCGCTGTTCGACTCGGCGGCGAACTTCGAGTATCACCTCCCCTGGGAGTTTCAGGGCGGCGCGGCGTACGTCCGGCCCCGCGCCCAGTTCGAACTCGACCTGCAGGCGTACTCTTCGATTTCGGCGTACACGATGGTCGGCACCAGTCAGCCGAGCGTCACCTACAGCGACAACGGAACCGGCGTGCCGCCGAGCGTCGTGACGCGACCCTTTCCCGGACTGACCTCCGCCTCGAACAGCGTCACCAACGTCAGCTTTGCCGGACAGTTCGTGCTGCTCAAGGATCGGTCGCTGCGCCTGCACGGAGGCATCGGCAACAACCAGTCGCCGGTCAACAGCAGTGTGGACAATGTGTTCACCAGCGCCGACCTGCTGTCATGGACGCTGGGCCTGAGCGGCTCGATCAAGAAGTTTCAGTTTGCCGCCGGCCTCAATCATCTGGCCGGTACGGCCGACGACGTGACGCTCCGCAACCTGCTCAGCGGAAAGCCGGTGACCTCGTCCATCGATGTCCACACGTTCGGGTTCATCTATTCGCTGGCCTACCAGTTCTAACGGCCGCCCCGCCGCTCTTTTCCCTTGGAGTCCGGCCCTGTGCGCCGGACCAGCGGACCGCTGTATAATCCGGACATAGGCGCGGGACGTTCACGTCACTTCCGAGGGTTGTCATTGATTCGAACCACGCTGATTGCCGCCTTGTTCACGGCTGCCACTGTTCCAGCCCTCGCGCAGACGCCTCCCGCCAAGACCCAACCAGCCAAGAAGACGACATCAGCGCCCGCCCAAGCCGGCGCGAGCGAGAAGGTCGCGGCGCTGCCAACCACGCTCACCCAACCGTGGACCGGCGACCTCGACGAGATGATCAAACGGCGCCAGATCCGCGTGCTGACGACTTACAACAAGACCGGGTACTTCATCGACAAGGGCGTGCAGCGCGGTACGACCTACGACGCGTTCACCGCCTTCGAGGAGCAGCTGAACAAGAAGCTGAAGACCGGCAACCTTCGGGTGCATGTCGTGTTCCTGCCGGTTGGGCGCGACGAGCTCGCAGACGCCTTGTTGAAGGGCCGCGGCGACATCGTCGCCGCGAACATCACCATCAGCGAGGCGCGGCTTCAGCAGGCCGATTTCGCCGAACCGGTGGCTGACAACGTCAAAGAGGTCGTCGTCACCGGTCCCGGTGCGCCGGCGATTACGACCCTTGACGACCTGGCCGGACAGACGGTCCACATCCGCACGGGCAGTCTTTACAAGGAGCACCTGGCGGCGCTCAGCGCCTCGATGCTGAAAGCCGGCAAGAAGGCCATCGTCGTGAAGGAACTGCCCTCCAATCTCGAGGACGAGGACATCCTCCAGATGACCAGCGCGGGCCTGGTCAAGATCACGGTCGTGGACGATTACCTCGCGACCTTCTGGAAACAGATGCTTCCAGGTCTGACCATTCACGCCAACGTCGCGGTGAAGGAAGGTCAGCAAATAGCCTGGGCGATGAGAAAAGGCAGCCCGAAGCTGAAGGCCGCCCTCGACCCCTTCGTGAAGGCCAATCGCAAGGGCACGGCGATGGGCAACGTCATCTTCACCAAGTACCTGAAAAACACCAAGTTCGTGAAGAGCTCGACCTCGCCCGCCGAACTCAGGAAATTTCAGACCCTGCTCGATCTCTTTCACAAGTACGGAGACCAGTACGGAGTGGACTGGCTTCTGATGGCGGCCCAGGGATATCAGGAGTCCGGCCTCGACCAGAACGTCCACAGCAAGGTGGGCGCGGTCGGTGTGATGCAGGTGATGCCGGCGACCGGCAAGGAACTGAAGGTCGGCGATATCACGCAGATCGAACCCAACATCAACGCGGGCGTGAAGTACATCCGTCAGGTGATCGATCAGAATTTCAAGGACGAGCCGATGCTGCCGCTGGACAAGGGGCTGATGGCTTTTGCGTCCTACAACGCCGGGCCGGCCCGCGTGAAGCAGCTTCGGGCCGAGGCCGCCAAGACCGGCCTGAACCCGAACGTGTGGTTCAACAACGTCGAGCGGATTGCCGCCAAGCGGATCGGCCGCGAGACGGTGCAGTACGTGAGCAACATCTACAAGTACTACATCGCCTATAAACTCGCGCTCGACCAGCTCGACGAGCGCAAGCAGATCAAGCCGACGACTGGCGACAACTGAACTGCCGGCCGCCCGCCGCATCGATCGGCCGCCGCGTAGGCCTTCGCCCCCATTGGCCCCGTCCTGTTGGCCTGATCGTGCGTTGAACTTCTCATCAGATCACAGCTGAATCCGGCCGACTATGCAGTTTCGGCCGGTCGAGGTCTGCTATCCTCGCCCGCCTCGGAGGACAGCATGGACATCAACGCTCTGTTACAGACATCGGCCGTGATCCTGACTGCGGTGGCCTGGAAGCTCGTTGGCGCGGTCGTCCTGTGGACAGCGGGACGCTGGCTGATCGGATTCGCGATTCGCCTCCTCAGCCGCACACTGACGCGACAGCATTTCGACGCCACGTTCACGCGCTATCTGCTGACTGGCTTATCGGTCGTCCTGAATGTCGCGCTGATCATCGCCATCCTCGGATTCTTCGGTGTCGAGACGACCACGTTCGCGGCGCTGATTGCCGCCGGCGGCGTGGCCATCGGCGTCGCCTGGGGCGGCCTGTTGTCCAATTTCGCGGCCGGAGCGTTCCTCGTGTTCCTGCGACCGTTCAAGACCGGTGATGCGGTGACGGCTGGAGGCGTCACCGGCACGGTGGATACGATCGGGCTGTTCGGGACGACCATCAACACCCCCGACAACGTCCTGACCATCGTCTCGAACGGCAGGATTTTCACGGAGACGATCCAGAACTACTCGGCGAACCCGTATCGGCGGGTCGACCTGACCGCCACCATCAACAATGCGGTCGATCATCACGACGCGATAAGCGTGCTCAAGAGCGGGCTGGCTGCGATTCCGAACGTGCTCGAGAGTCCCGCGCCCGAAGTCGACGTGCTGCAGTTCACGCCCGCCGGTCCGCTGCTCTGCGTCCGCCCGTACTGCAGCAACGTGAACTACTGGCAGGTCTACTTCGACACCAATCGAATGATTCGGGAAACCTTCGGGCAGGCCAACTATCCCGCGCCGGTGCCGTCGTACGCGGTGACCGGACCGGCGCCCGGTCCGGCTCTCGACGGCCCGACGCGCTAGCACCGCGTCTTCATTGACAGCATCTCGATCACGACGTTAAACGCAGAGCCCGGAGAGTTCGCAGAGCAGTCAAGGTAGAACGAGAACCACCACAGGACGCGTCAGCGTGTTAGCATCGGCGCTTCAATAACCGAGGTGAGGCGCGCATGGCGAAGAAGCGAGTCGTGAAGAAGCGAGCCGTGACGAAGGTGAACGCAGCCGTCCGGCAGACGAAGAAAACCGCCCGCCGGACGCCGAAGCGACCGGTCAGGCGCGCGCGGCCGTCGGACCCGCTGCTGGATCCGGTGAAAGGCGGCGAGCGCCGGAACATCGGTCATGTGCAGCTCGATGTCGGACGGGCCGGCGCCGCACGCGTCAAACGGATGATTTATCCGGTCGGCTTCCGGTGGTCCGTCGACATGAAACCGCAGGTCGGCACCGACCTCTGCATGCACGCCCATGTCGGCTTCCTCGCACGCGGCGAAATTCACATCGAATACGCCGACGGCTGCGTCGTCGAGCACCGGGCGCCGCAGATCGTCGCCATCGAACCGGGCCATGACGGCTGGGTGGTCGGGAAAACGCCGGTGGTTCTGATCGAATTCGACTTCGAAGGCGACACGGTCAACCGCCTCGGTATGCCATCCGCCCATCGTCACTGACAGCACGGAGCCACACCATGTCCAGCATTTCTCGGCGAGTGTTTGCGACGACGTTCGCGGCTGCGGCGGGTTCAGCCGGCCTCGGCGCGCAGACGCCGGCTGGTGATGAAGGACTGAAATCAGAACTGCTGATCGACCTCGCGCTCGACACCCAGCCGGCAAACAATGTCGGATCGCCGGGCGTCAACCGCGTGATCGTTCCGGTGTCGGGCGGTACATTCGACGGGCCAAAGTTGAAAGGCACTGTCGTCGGACCCGGCGGCGACTGGATCGTGCGCCGGCCCGACGGCTCGAGCGTGCTCGACGTGCGCATCATCCTGCAGACCGACGACAACCAGAAGATCTACATGACCTACCGCGGCATCAGCTACACGCCGCAAGGCGGCGCACAGGTACTGGCGCATCGTGCCGGTGTTCGAGACCGGCGCCGAGAAGTACGCGTGGCTGAACAACATCGTCTCGGTCGGTGTGCATCGCGTGATGCCCGGCAAGGTCGCGTACCGCATTTTTCAAATCCTGTAGGCCATCGCGCCGGTGTTTTTCACAGGTCCACGCGATGAGACGCGCGTGCGATACTGCCTGACGGATGCCGCCTGCAGGTATCGACAAGCTGAAGCACGTCGTCGTGTTGATGATGGAGAATCGCTCCTTCGATCACATGCTCGGTGCGCTCGCAAAGACCGACCCGCGGATCGACGGTCTCGACGGCACGCAGTCCAATCCGGATACGACCGGCGCCCGCGCGCCGGTCCTGCCGCTGGCGCAGTTCCAGGGACAGCTCGATCCCGACCCCGACCACGCGTTCGCCGGCGGTGGATCTGCAGATCTTCAACGGCGACTCGACGCCGGCGCGGGTGCCGACGATGCAGGGTTTCGTGAAGAGCTACTTCACGATGCGCCGGGACGTCGAGCACTCGCGCAAGATCATGTACCACTTCACGCCCGACAAACTGCCGGTGCTGACCACGCTGGCGACCGAGTTCGCCGTCTTCAATCGCTGGTTCGCCTCGATTCCCGGTCCGACGCTGTGCAACCGCGCCTTCGCGCACTACGGCACGTCGTTCGGCCACGTCGACATGAGCGTGTTCTACCCCAACACGCAAGTTCAAGAGCATCTATCAGCGGCTCGTGGACGCCGGCAAGACCGGCAAGATCTACTACTTCGACACCAAGAGCTCGTCGCTCGAGGTGGTCAACCTGCTGCAGCATCAGCCGCAGTTCTTCGGGACGTTTCAGCAGTTCCTCGACGACTGCGGGACAGGCCAGCTTCCCGACTACTCGTTCATCGAGCCGAACTACAGCGACCACGACGGCGACAGCGGCGCGATCCTGGCGTCCGACCAGCATCCTGATCATCACGTCCAGGAAGGCGAACGATTCATCGCCGCCGTGTACAACGCGATTCGGCAGAACGCGGCACTCTGGGAATCGACGGCGCTTTTGATCGTGTACGACGAGCACGGCGGCATTTACGATCACGTTCCGCCGCCGGCCTGCCTGCCGGACGGATTCGTCGCGCAGCCTGACGCCACCGGAACCGGCCGGCAGTTCCTTTTCGATCGCCTCGGCGTCCGGGTGCCGGCAGTCCTGGTCTCGCCGTGGGTGCCGCGCGGCACGGTGGTCGGCACCGAACGCGTCTTCGAGCACGCGTCGATTCCGGCGACGGTGACGACGTTCTTCCTCGGACCGTTCGCCGATCGCTCACCGCGCGAAGCGGCGGCGGCGACGTTTCTGGATCTGCTGACGCTGGACGCGATGCGAAACGACGCGCCCGAATTCGATCTGGGGTGACACGTGGCTGTCATTCGCGTCCCGAAGACGCCGAAGAAAGCGTACGACCCGCAGCGACGCGCCGGCATGCTGCTCCAGAGCCAGTTGCTGCACCTCGAATGGGCGGTTCGCCCGGCCAGCGCGCGGACCACAAAGGCGTTTCAAATCAAGCGCGCCACGACCGAGGCCGCGGCGGCTCGCCGGATCGAGCAGTTGACGCTGGAGCTGCACCGCCAATCGGCGTTGCGGGCGGCCGGGCCACCGACCGGAGTGCCGCACGAACCTCCCCGGATGCCCAAGTCGGTTCGAACGCGGAAAAGCACGCGCAGGACATCGAAGGCCGCAGCACCGACGCACGCGAAAGCAAAGAAACGCCCGAAGCGGTGATGCGGATTATTGTGGTGCTCCTGATCCTGCTCGCCGCGACGCCCCTGGCCGCGCAGGAAAGCCAGTTCGGGTCGGACCTTCGACGAGAGGGCGAAGACATTCAGAGCAACTGCGGCTCCGGATTCGGCGCGAAACAGATCATCGGATGCGCGGTCGCGGTCGCCACCGACGATCCGATTCACGTCGCGCTCGGCAGCCTCGCCCCCCTCAACGGCACCGCCTTCGGCGCGGCCTTCTCGGAGCACTACACACCGAACGAGCGTTGGCGTCTCAGCTGGAACGCCGACGCGGTGGCGGCGACGTCCGGTTCGTGGCGCGCCGGCGTCTACATGAAGCTCGTGCACATTCCCGAGCGCACCATTCTGATCGTGCCCGCCGGCAGCCCTTCACGAGCGTCAGTACCAATCACCGAATACCCTGTGTTCAACATCTACGCGCAGACGACCTCACTCGATACGCTGGTCGTCACGGCCGGGCAGGACGTCTACAGCGAACGTCAGACGATCGTCGGTGCCAATGTCATCTATCCGCTGTCGAGCCCTGCCCTTCGTCGGTTACGGCCGTCGCTCGTCGGGGCGGTCAACGGACGTTTTCTCGACATCGAGAGCCCGACGCCCGGCCTGCCAACTGTGCCATCGTTCGGGCAGTTTGAAGAGGGCGTGCGGCTCAAGCCTTCGGCCTTCGGCGACCGCCTGCGTTTCAACTACCTCGTGGATTTCCAGCAGTTCCTCGCGGCCGCCGACGCGCAGAGCTCGTTTCACCGCTGGACCCTGGACTTGCGGCATGACATTCCGCTCTATCACACCGTCTCGTCGACTGGACCGAAGGACACCAACGGTCCGGACGATTGCTTCATCTCGGTCGGCGCGAAGAACTGTCCACCCGTGTCGTACTCGCGCAACCTGGGAGGTACGATCAGCATTCGACTGCTCGCCAGCCGATCGACGGCGAACGAAGGCAGCCAGGTGCCGTTCTACTTTCAGCCGACGATCGGCGGATCCGATGTCAACGGGCAGCGTCTCCTGAGCGGTTACGACGACTACCAGTCTCGCGGCCCGAACGTGATCGCATTCCAGGAAACGTTCGAACACTCCATCTGGGGTCCGATTGGCGCGTATCTGCTCGTCGAACAGGGCAAGGTCACCCAAGGAGCCGACGGCTTCGGTGCGGGCGACTGGATGAACAGCGTCGCCGTCGGGCTGAGCTTGCGCGCCGGCGGTTTCCCGTTGATTAACCTGTCGTTCGCCTGGGGCGGCGACAGCCATCACGGGATCGCCACAATCGATCCGACGCTGCTCGGCGGATCGGCGCGGCCGTCACTTTACTGAACTACGGGAACCTTCTCGGGCAGCCGCTGGGGTCGCCGCCGCGTTCTCGGCCACGACAGCAGGCCGGTAGTTGTAGACGAAGTCCTTGAACTCCGGGTGCAGGAAGCTCGGCCCGAAGTTGTACTGCTTCATTTCCTTGAACGCCTTGTCCGCGCTCCAGCCCTGATCCGTCATCCGATACGTCGCCGTCATCACCCCGGTGCGGTGACGCCCGCCGACGCAGTGGACGTAGACCGGTTGGCTCGCCGGGTCGTTGACGAGCGCGAGGAACTGTGCGATTTGCGCAGGCGTGGGCGCCACATGCATGCTCATCGGGATGTTGACGTAGGCGATGCCCGCGGCCTCGGCCATCGAACGCTCGTTCGGGTCGCCATCGTCGCCAGTCAAGTTGACGATGGTCCTGACCCCCAGCGACTTGAGGTCGGCGTAGTCCCGGGAGTGCGGCTGCGAGCCGCGATAGAGCACTGTCGATACCTGTCCGAAGTTGTCGATGCGGACCGCCGATGCAACGACGTCCGACCTGCTCGCGTGGGCACTGCCCGGGGCAGCAGCCGCGCTTGTGGCGAGGCCGAGTGCGAGCGCAAGGGCGGCGGCGGGCACGTTCAAGAAGCCGAGGCGGCGAGTCTGCATGAGTCACGTCCTCCTGAGTCGGGTTAAGGCCGGGTGAATTCTGAAGCTTGCCCTGTGAAAAAGCACGTTCCATGCCGTCTCGTTTCTACACTTTACGGGGATTTCTGCGCATGGGCTGTCCTCTCCGGAGACGGATGAGGGGACACCGGACCACGCTCGAGTCTTGCCCAGCCGCACGGTTCTCGTGCTACCGTGACGACCGAGCGGGCGTCCCGGTGTCGCTCGCGAAGGAGAGCGTATGAGCAGCAGACTTGCACTGTCGGTGGCCGTCGTCGGATTGATGTCGCTTTGTCCCCTTCAGGCGAAGGACGAGGCGCGGACTCAGGACAAGCCGACCGTGCAGATCCCGAAGCCCGGGGTGCCGCAGATCATGACGCTGGAGGGCAGGTTCGTGCGGGCGGCGTACAACAACGAAGGCTACGTGATTCTCGGGTACCAGGCCTCCAACCGCTCGATCGGCGAACCGTGGATGCTGCTCGAAGTCGGCATGACGCTGCTCGAGCCGACCAAGGACTACACGCTGACTCGTGATGCGCTGTCGCTCGATACGCCCGACGGCAAGCACCTTCCTCTCCCGACGATCAGTGAGCAGCGCGACGGGGGCACTCAGGCGATTCAACAGCGGGCAAACGTCCAGCGCGACTCCATCAACTACTTTCCGACGGCCGCGTACCGTGCCTGCGGTATCGGCTTCTTTCCCAACCTGGGAGCTCGCGCCCTGCCGCAGGAACAGGTCGAAATGAGCAGCGACCGGGCCTGCCTCGGCCGCCTCTTTTTCAAGATCCCCGGCGGCATCGCGTACGGTCAGTATTGGCTCAACGTCAAGTTCCGGAACAGCGTCGTGCGGGCGCCGTTCCGGATCCTGACCGAGGATGAAGAGAAGTTCCTGGACAAGAATTACAACAGCATCGAGCAGCAGGTCAAGGACGCCTTCAAGCCCAAGAAATAACCGCCGCGTTCTTATCGCCGAGACGCCGGGGCGACGAGGTCGAAACGATCCAGGCGCATGACTTTGTCCCACGCGGCGACGAAGTCGCACGCGAACTTCTCCCCGGCATCGTTCGACGCGTAGACCTCCGACAACGCGCGGAGCTGAGCGTGCGCACCGAAAACCAGGTCGGCCGCCGTCGCGGTCCACCTGACCTTGCCGGTCTTGCGGTCGAGCCCCTCGTATACGTGCGCCGTCGCCGACGGCTTCCATTCCGTACGCATGTCCAGAAGGTTCACGAAGAAGTCGTTGGTCAACGTGCCTGGCCGATCGGTGAACACGCCTGCCGAGGACTGGCCGACGATGACATCGAGGGTCCGCAAACCGCCGACGAGCACGGTCAACTCCGGAGCGGTGAGCCGCAGCATGTAGGCCCGCTCGAGGAGCGTCGCCTCGGGTGACGAGGTCTCTCCCGCTCCGCGATAGTTTCTGAACCCGTCTGAGGCTGGCTCGAGCACGGCAAACGATTCAACGTCGGTCTGCTCCTGCGACGCGTCCGTGCGTCCGGGCGCAAACGGCACCACGACCGTGTGTCCCGCCTTCTTCGCCGCCTGCTCGACGGCCGCGCAGCCGCCGAGCACGATCACGTCGGCGAGTGACACACGCGTCTTGCCGGACTGCGACTTGTTGAAATCCTGCTGGATCTTTTCGAGGGCCTGCAGCGCTTTTCCGAGTTCGGCCGGCTCGTTGACCGCCCAGTTCCGTTGGGGCTCGAGCCGAAGCCGCGCGCCGTTGGCGCCGCCGCGCTTGTCTGTGCCGCGGAAGCTGGATGCCGCAGCCCACGCGGTGGCCACGAGGCGCGAGATGGACAGGCCCGATGCGAGGATCGTGCTCTTGAGGGCCGCGATGTCCTTCTCGCCGATCAGCGCGTGATCGACCGCAGGGACCGGGTCCTGCCATAACTGCGGTTCGGCGACCCAGGGTCCGAGGTAGCGCGCCACCGGTCCCATGTCGCGATGCAGCAGCTTGTACCACGCCTTCGCGAATGCCACGGCCAACTGGTCCGGGTTCTGGTGAAAGCGTTTGGCGATCGGGCCGTAGATCGGATCGACTCTGAGCGCCAGGTCTGTCGTCAGCATCATCGGCGCGTGGCGCTTTGAAGGGTCATGCGCATCGGGCACGGTGCCCTGGGCCTCCGGGTTCTTCGGTGTCCACTGGAATGCACCGGCGGGGCTCTTGGTCAACTCCCACTCGTAGTTGAACAGGTTATCGAGGAACGAATGGCCCCATTTGGTCGGCGTATTGGACCAGGCGCCCTCGAGACCGCTGGTGATGGCGTCGCCGCCCTTGCCGCTGGCATGACTGCTCTTCCAGCCGAGTCCCTGCTGTTCGATGGCTGCCGCTTCCGGCTCGGGTCCCACGGTGTTGGTGGCCGGCGCGGCGCCGTGCGTCTTGCCGAACGAATGGCCGCCGATGATCAGCGCCGCCGTCTCTTCGTCGTTCATGGCCATGCGCGCGAACGTCTCGCGGATGTCGCGCGCCGCCGCGAGCGGGTCGGGCTTGCCGTTTGGACCCTCCGGGTTCACGTAGATCAGGCCCATCTGCACGGCGCCGAACGGCTTTGCCAGTTTGCGGTCGCCGCTGTAGCGCGCGTCCCCGAGCCAGGTGTCCTCGGTTCCCCAGTACATTTCTTCGGGCTCCCAGATGTCGGCGCGCCCGAAGCCGAAGCCGAACGTCTTGAAGCCCATCGACTCGAGCGCGACGTTGCCGGTAAAAACCAGCAGGTCGGCCCAGGAGATCTTCTGTCCGTACTTCTGCTTGATCGGCCAGAGCAGGCGGCGGGCCTTGTCGAGATTGGCGTTGTCGGGCCAGCTGTTGAGCGGCGCAAAGCGCTGGGCGCCCTCGCCGCCGCCGCCCCTGCCGTCGGTGATGCGGTAGGTGCCCGCTGCGTGCCAGGTCATCCGGATGAAGAGGCCGCCGTAATGTCCGTAGTCCGCCGGCCACCACTCCTGCGACGAGGTCATCAGTGCAATCAGATCGCGTTTGAGCGCCTCGACGTCGAGCGTCTTGAACTCCTCGCGGTAGTCGAAGGCCTCGCCGACCGGACTGGAGCGCGACGAGTGGTGATGGAGGACGGAGAGATCGAGCTGATTCGGCCACCAGTCTTTGTTCGTCCTCGGTCCACTCTGCTTCGGCGTCGGAGCCGGGATGACCGGGTTTTCGCTCTCGCTCGCGTCCTGGTGCGGCGTCTTATTAGGATCCTGATCAGCCACGTGTCGTCTCCTCACCCGTCAGCCGGTGTGCCGACGGGGATCGCTGCCTGTTGATGAGTACGCCGGCGGATCGCCATGCGATTCCGCAGTTCCGAAAAGTCCAGCGCCAACATTGTATTCGCTTCATCCTACGCATGCGCGCGCTCCGCGCCGGTATCGCGTTCGCCGACTCCATAACGGACCAGGACTCGCCGCACGGTCAGCCCCTGCACGATCACCGAAAACACGACGACGGCGTAGGTGCTGGCCAGCAGCAGGTCTTTGGCGGGAAATCGCGGGAGCGCCAGCGCCAGCGCCACGGAAATCCCTCCGCGCAACCCACTCCACGTCAGGATCGGGATGAGCCCGCGAGGCTGCGGTCGGCGCAGGTGCACGGCCGTGATTGGGACGGCGACCGAGACGAAGCGTCCGAAGAGGCAGATCGGTACGACCGCAAGCGAAGGCAGCAGCACGTTCGACCAACTCGGCACGGCGAAGACTTCGAGGCCGAGCAACAGGAACAGCACGGCGTTGAGGACTTCGTCGATCATGCGCCAGAACGCGTCGATGTGCTCGCGCGTGCGGTCGCTCATGGCCAGTCGGCGGCCGGGGTTCCCGATGAAGAGCCCCGCGACCACGACCGCAATCGGGCCCGAGACGTGCACCCAGAACGACAGCGAATACAGAAACATCACCAGTGCCAGCGTGATCAGCAATTCCAGCGGATGGTCGTCGATGCTCTTCAACGTGCGGTATCCGACGTAGCCAAGGCTGAGGCCAAGACCCAGGCCGCCGACCACCTCCCGGATGGCGAACCCGATCAGCGCCGCCGTCCCGGGCGCAGGCGCGTCAACCCCGTCCACTCCACCCAGGTGCGCCAGCGAGGCGAGCGCCATGAACACGACCACGCCGACGCCATCGTTGAACAGCGATTCGCCGCCGATCTGTGATTCGAGGCTTCGCGGCGCCCGCAATTCCTTCAGCAGTCCCATCACGGCGATGGGATCGGTCGGCGAGATCAACGCGCCGAACGTCAGGCATGCGAGCAGACTGACCTTCAGGCCCATCACGGCAAAGAGCCCCCACACCAGGGCGCCGACGACGGTCACCGACAGGAGTACCCCGACGGTCGCCAGCGCCGCGATGATGGCGCGATGGCGGATCAGACCATCGAGATCGACGTGCAATGCTCCCGCGAAGAGCAGAAAGCACAGCAGCCCGTGCATCAGCGTCTGATCGAAGTCAATGCGTCCGATGAACTGCTGAATGGCCGTGCGCAGGTCGAAACCTGGAACGAACCGTTCCACCAGCACGACAGCCAGCGAACTCAGCAGAGCGACCAGCAGTGTGCCTGTCGTGGGCGGCAGCCGCAGCAGCCGATGATTGACATAGCCGAACACGGCAGCGGCGGCGACGAGTACTGCCGCGATGTCGAAAACGTTCACCCGCGGCCCCGGGACGCATCGCGCTCGACACGGTTCGGACGTTCTTGCCGGGGCCGGGTCGAGCGGAGCGGGAGACGCATGGGCACGCGATAGGGTGGTCTGGTTGAACCGCCCAACGCAAGCACAACACCGGAGGGAGCGGTCTCCCGGGTGTGCACTGTCCGAAGGGCTACACTAGAGAGCGACGCTTGGCGCTCGATGCCGATACCATCACCCGACCCGCTCTGGTACAAGGACGCCGTCTTCTATCAACTTCACGTCAAATCGTTCGCCGATGGCAACGCGGACGGCGTCGGCGACTTTTCCGGGCTGGCCTCGCGCCTCGATCACGCCGCGTCGCTCGGCGTGGACTGTCTGTGGCTGCAGCCGGTATATCCGTCGCCGTTGAAGGACGACGGCTATGACATCTCGGATTACACCGACATTCATCCCGGCTACGGAACCCCTACTTTACCGATCACAACGATGAGCTCGTTCTCACTAGTGAGGACTCCCCGTTTGCGATCACTCCCGAGGCGCCGGTCATTGCTACCTCGAGCGACAATCCGACTGTGCAGTTCCTCCGGCCTTCGGCCGTGATTCTGAAACGCACACGATAACTTTTCGACGAAGGTCGCTATAGCGTCTGTACGCGTGTACGATTGATCATGGTCCGGTTGATCGCGCGCGGCACAGCGCCACGAACACGCATGTGAGGCGATATGATTTTCCGCAACCGACTGGCAGCGAAGGCACGAACACAAGTGGTCGGCGCACTTCTGGCGCCACTCGCGATCGGTCTGATGGGATCGATCGCGTGCTCGCGCGAAGGGTCGGCCCCGCCCAGCCATCAAGCCGCGACACCTCCTCCTTCACCGCAAACGATTCCGGCGGCCGATCGACCGCCGGCGCAACTCGCGGAAGCGAGCGACGCTGCTGCGGCAGTGTTCGATGCCGCGTTTGCATCCGACTGGCCGTCGGCCGGGAAACGCCTGCAGCAATTGACCGACGCGGCCTCGTCCCTGCCGAGTCCCATGCCCAAGGCCGACATCGCCTCGCAGCTTGACACTCGCGTCGCCTGGCTTGGGCGTCACATCGCGGACAAGCAGCGCGTCGAAACGATGGACGATGCCAACGCCGTCACCTGCGCGACCGCGGAGCTGTCCGCGGAATATCAGACCGACGTGCCATATGAAGTCAAAATGCTCGAGTACTACGGCCGCCAGCTGGAACTCGGCATCGCCTCCGGCCGCATCCAGACCCTGACGCGAGCCTCGACCGACCTCCGGAGCACGTGGAACAGGATTGAACCCGCCATCGAGCGACGCGGTCGAATCGACGATGCCAGGCGATTCACCGACCTGGTAGTGCAGGTGGAGGGAGCCCGTCGGGTTGCCGACTACGTCGCCCCCACTCGCGCGGAGCTGACACTGGCGGAGCAATTCGACAAGGCGTTTCGCTCTGCCAGCTAAGCTCGAGTGAAGGACTCTGGTGCGGGGGCATCGGCGGCGGCCCTTCTCGAACAGTGGCGAAAATCTGACGCCCGTATCATTTTTCTGCTGACGCTGGCCGTCGGCGCCCTCGCCGGAGTCGCAGCGGAACTGTTTCAGCGCCTGATCGACTTCTTTCAGGACCACCTCCTGACGCCGGCCCTGGCCCATCCACTTCCAAGCCGGCTGGCTCTTGTCGTTCTTTTGCTGAGCGGCACCGGCCTGGTCGTCGGCGTGCTGCTCGAGTTCGTCGTGCCGTTTGCACGCGGCAGCGGCATTCCCGAGGTCAAAACCAGCTACGTCGTCGCACCCGGACCGCAGGTGTCACTCGCCACCGTAGCCGGCAAGTTCGCGCTGGGCGCGCTGTCCATCGGCGCCGGCTTTTCGCTGGGACGCGAGGGGCCGATCGTCCAGATCTGTGCGGGCATCGGCGCCGCCATCGGTCGCGGCGCGCGCAGCAGCAGCCGCGCGATGAAGACCCTGCTGGCGGTGGGCGCGGCGGCGGGCATTGCTGCGGCGTTCAACACGCCGATTGCCGCAGTCACCTTCGCGCTCGAAGAGATCGTCGGGGACATGAATCAGCGGCTCGCCGGGTCGATCGTCGTCGCTGCGGTGGCGGCCTCGGTCGTCGAGCGGGCGATTCGGGGTGGCCATCCGATTTTCATCGTGCCGCCGTACGCCCTGGTGCGCTGGTGGGAGCTATTCGTCTACGCCGCACTCGGTGTCCTCGCGGGCTTTGGCGGCGCACTGTTCGTGAAGAGCCTTCTGACCGTGCGTGCGTTCGTATGGTCATGGGGTGGCTCGACCTTGAACTGGTTGAAGCCCGCGGTTGGCGGGGTGCTGATGGCCCTCATCGGTGTCGCGTTTCCGCAGGTCTTCGGAATCGGCTACGACACCCTCAACGACGGCCTGGTCGGCCGCCTGCCGTTCCACACCATGGCGTCATTGAGCGTCATGAAGCTGGTCGCGACCGTCGTATCGTACGGGTGGGGCGTCTCCGGCGGCATCTTCTCACCAACGCTGTTCATGGGCGGCATGGTGGGCGGCGCGGTCGGCTGGATTGTGCAGACGCTGATTCCCGGAAGCAATCACGCCGTCGGATCGTTCGCGCTCGTCGGGATGAGCGCCTTCTTCGCCGGCGCCGTCCGCGCGCCGATCACCGCCGTGCTGATCATCTTCGAGATGACCGGAGACTATGCCATCGTCCTGCCGCTGATGATCAGCAGCACGATCAGCTATTCGATCGCCAGCGCGCTGCAGCCCACGCCGATCTACGACGCGCTGCTCGAGCAGGACGGCGTGCCGCTCACCGAGCATCGCATGCGCCCGATGCTTCGGCGATTGACCGTCTCGGACGTGATGACCCGGCGCATCGTCACCGCAACCGACCAGGAACCGGTGGGCGTCGTCGCCGAACGGCTGCGGGAGGCGCGCTTGCGCGCGATTCCGCTGGTGGATGCACACGGCCATCTGTCCGGCCTGGCGACCAGGGCACAACTGGCCGGGATCGCGGCCGGCGACGTTCGGCCCGTCGCCGAGGTCGGCTCGTCCACGGTGGTGACCCTCGCTTCGGATCAGACGCTGGATCTGGCGCTGTTCAAACTGGGCCGCTATGGCATCGGCCTCGCCCCGGTCGTCGATCCGGCCGAACCGACACGCATAGTCGGCATGTGCTCGCTGCGAGACATCGCCGACGGCCTTGAACGCGATCGCAGCACCCGCGCGACGCCTCCGTGATGTGCCTTTCCGATCAGTTGGTCCGAAATGGCCGTCGTGACGGATCGCCGGACTCGCGGCGGTAGTCGAAGAAGGTATCCACTTCATCGGAACGACGATGGAACATGAACAGAATTGAGCCGCGCGTGCGCTGCTCGAAACGTTTCGGCAGCCAGACACCGCCGTCGACAGGGGCCTGCTGCAGTTCGAACCGCGTCCCTTGCTCGACGGTAGCGAGGAATCCGGCAATCGACACCGGCTGGGTGACCGACGCAGACACCCGTGTCCACTGCAGCGATTGCGGATCGATCCAGATTTCGATCGCCATCGCCTTGAGCACGCGCGCCTCGGTCGTCGGCGGATCGTAATCCGGATACGCGCGGCCGCGGAGCACGTCCACGCTGTGTTCGCCGTCTCGCCGCTGGCCGACCACGGTATACGTGAAGGCATGCGGCAGTTCAGCGAAGATGCGATGATCGCGGTCACGGTCGTCGTGAAACTGCCTGAGACGCTCTTGCCGCTCGCCCGGCGACTCGGCACGACGGCGGTCGAGTTCGCGGCCGCGCTTCTCCTGCTCCTTGGCCCGATCTTCGGCGGACAGCGTGCGTCCGTTCACGGTTACGAGTTCCTTGTAGGGCGTGCCGAGCATCATCCCCACGCGATAGGTTCTCACACCGTCATCGTCTTGTTCACGCTTGGTGAACGCGTACGCGGGCGCGGCCTTCCAGTTGGACTCCATGACCGTCATCGAGCGCCGGATCATCTCGTCGGCGTAGACGGCCGATGTCGGCGCTTGCAACGCGGCGAGGACGATCAGCCACAACCACATCGAAGTTCCGTTTTGCAGAAAGCATGCCCGTTCCCGGACGCCAGACCCTGCCGGAGGCGCGGCTGGGCGCCGAGGTTCTCGGCGTCGACATCGCCAGTGATCTCGTCGCAGCGGGGAACCGTCGAGCGCAGGCCGAAGGCTTGATCAACTCCCGATTCCAGGAGGGCGACGCAACCAGCCTTTCTGAACTCGCCGACGGGAGCGTGGATCGTGTGGTCAGCATCTTCGGCGCCACGTTCGCGCCGAAGCCGTTTGGCGTGGCGAGGGAAATGGTGCGGGTGACGCGGCGCGGCGGCCGCATCGTGATGGGCAACTGGATTCCCGGCGACCCGATGTTGGTCGCCCGGATTCTGAAGGTCAGCTCCGCCTATGCCCGTCACCGCCCGAAGGCTTCATCAGCCCGATGACGTGGGGCGTCGACAGCCCGTTGATCGAGCGGTTCGGAGCGGCCGGGTGCCCGCCGACAAGATCGCGTTCACGAGGGACACGTCCATCCCCGCGACCTTCCTCCGGTCACAGTCGCTCGATGAGAGACATCGCCGGGCAATCTCTCGACGCATATTCCGTATTATGTCAACCAGCCTCCCAGGAACCCGGCCCGGCGGAGTCCGAGGACGACTGGCTCGCAGCGGCGCATGAGCCGCCACAACAGACCGCGGCGATAGTTCTCGATCATGATCACGATCGGCCCCTGGTTGAGCCCGACGTGCCGCGGCGAGATCCATCCGTACGGCCGATCGGAGTGGCCGGGAAACGTCCGGTTGAACGTCGCCTTAAAGCCGTAGGGATTGTCAATTTTGAGCTCAAGCTCGAGGAAGCGCCTCACGGTTGGCAGCACAATCTCTGGCGCGAACGGCAAACTGGCCACCGCTGCCCATGGCGCAATCGTGCCATCGTCGGGGCCATACGGTACGCCGCGTGCGAGGTAGCCGAAGAACCGCCGTGTGGTGCCACCAACCAGACGGGTGGCCGGACCCGGGCCGTCGCTCGCGGTGATGCCCCAGCACCGGCTGCCGTAACCCACGAAGCGCCTGGGATTCCGAATTGCGTACTCCTGTTGCACGTACGTCGCACGCCGGCTGTTCTCGAAGTAGTCGAGACCCCGAGCGGCCACAAATTGATCCCGGATGCCGCGGAAATCGATCCAGAGGTGCGAGAGCTGGTGGATAAACAGCGGTCCCGCATAAATCAGCTCCTGTCCGTAAATCCTGGTCCATCGATACGTCGAGGTCCACGCGCGGTAACTGTCCGCGGATAACGGGTGCGTCGGCGATCCCAATCCGAGCACATAGAGCAGGAGTGCCTCGCTATAGCCGTACCACCGGTAGCGAAGAAAGCCGCGCTCGGGTGTCCAGCCGTGCAACACGGCATCGCCGCCGTTCAGCATCGCCGGCCAGTCGGCTCGTTGGTAGAGCGCCGACGCGATCGTTCTGATGTCGCGCTCGTCGTCGGTCTCACGGTCGAAGTAGGCCGCCGCCGTCAGGGCCCCCGCCAGCAGGAACGTCGTGTCGATCGTAGACACTTCGCTGTGCCACGCTCGCCGGCCCGTGTCGCGATCGAGGAAGTGATAGTAGAAGCCAAAGCGACCGCCGGCATCGCGATCGAGGGTCCCGATGCTGTGGAAGAAACGAAGGGTGGCGAGCACCCGTGTAATCGCTGCCTCCCGGCTCATGAAGCCACGTTCGACGCCGATGGGATAGATCGCGAGTCCGAAGCCCGTTGCCGCAATGCTCGCCGGCGTCCCCGGTTCGGGTACTGTCGGCGACCAACCCGTTGTCCGGGTTCGCCTCATTCAGGAAATACTGGAAGGTCTCGCGTTGGAGCTGGTCCAGCATGGCCTCGTCGGTCATGCGGGCAAGTCTGCTGCCGCGCTGGCAAATTCGATTGTGACGAACGCGACCGCATGCGGCATCAGATCGAGCGTCAACCCAATCGCCTGCCCGTCGAAAGTAAACGGAAGCGGCTCCTGGACCAACGCGGAGCTGCGCGTCAACTGATCGACCTCGTCGGGCGAGGGATATTCCGGCGACCCGAGCCGCCGCCATGCCGCGGGTGCGTTGGCGTGATCGTCGTCAATCCGTTCGACGCTGACCGACCGGGGCGCCAGCGCGTCCCGCACGATCACCCGCACGCGCTCGATGGCCACACTGTGACGCGGCAGAGCGTGGTTGGTCGCTATCACCGAGACGTGTGTGGCGTCTGTCGGCGTCACCCACACGGAGACGGTTCCGTGACCACCGTTGACCGCGATCTGCGACGGACCCAGCCGACGCAGTAATTCGAAGGCGCGATACACGGGCTTGGGTACCCCGTGAATGTTCAGCAGGCCGAAACCGCCCTGAAAGGGCAACGCCGGCATGTAGTTCTCATTGAAGATGTCCGAGCAGGTCCACCAGCTGTAGCCGTCCACCACGTCGGCGACGCTCATCAGGATATTGATCGCGAAAGCCGCGGCAAACGGCTGGTCGTGCAACGTGTCCCGCGGGTTGGACGAGGTGTTCCATTCGGTGTAGTAGAGCGGGCGATCGCCCGACTGCCTCCGCACGTGCTGTGCATGCGCGCGCATCACGCCGCGACGGCTCTTCGAAAGCTGCGTCTCCGTGTCGTCACCGGGTTCGCCGAAGGCATCGGTCGGATATTGGTGAGTCGTGATGAAGTCGACAGCCAGATCGGAGCGTTGGGCGAAGGCAAGAAGCTCGTCGACCCAGGCGCTCGCGGCCGTCGCCGGGCCGCCGACCCTCAACGAGGGATCGACCCGCTTGATTGCCCGCACTGTCTCGCGATAGAGCGCGAAGTAGTCGGCTTGTCGTCCTGAGCCAAATGCCTCGAGGTTGGGTTCATTCCATACTTCGAACAGCCAATGCGTGACTTCGCTGCGGCCGTAACGATCGATCCAGTGCTGGACCAGGCGCGTGATCAGTCTCCCCCACTCCGCAGGATCCTTTGGCGGCGTGACATTCGCGTGATAGTGAAAGACCGTCTTCGGCCCCGACGCGAGCGCGGCCGGCATGAAACTCAGCTCGACGAAGGGCTTCATCCCGATCGAGAGCAAGAAGTCGATGATCTGGTCGGCGTTGAAGAAGGAATACAGCCATTCCTCGTTCTGACAGATCACCGCGTCCATCGGTGCCGACAACAGACCGTGGAAGCGTACGTAGCCGAATCCCAGCTCCCGCCGGCACTCGCGGAGATGTGCTTGAAGATCGGCGCGCAGCAGCAGCGGGGCGTGACCGCAGCCGACCGTATGTTCCCAGACATGCGGCAGGCGGATCCTCTCTCCCATCAGCGAACAGTCCACCTCAATCATGGCCGTGCTCTTTGGAGAGTGTGTGCAGCGTGCGTGAAGGCGGTCTACAGTTCTGGAGTCGTGGTCCGCGAGTCACCGGTCCTGAGGTCGTCACGTGCCAATGGCGCGCGTCACCGAGCGCGACGAAAGTGGCGGCGCTTGTGACACCGTATGCCAGGTGCCGAAGGAACGCACCCGCGTGCTCGGGAAACGACTGCTGCCAGGGTCGCCGGCCGATTCCCTGCGGCGAAAGCTGCGCCAGCCAACTGGCCGCGTAAGTCGAGGCCCCCAGCGCCACGCCGTCTCGCAGACTCGATCGATTTCGCTGACGCTCGCGCGCCAGGCCATAGACCGCGCCAGCCAGAGCTCCGCCGGTGAAGGCGCGGTATAGAACGCATGCGTCGTAGGACCGACGTGGCGAGGCCACGGTCAGCGGCGCATAGCGCTCATCGAAGGCCCGCATGCCGAGCCAAACCGTCGTCCCCGCGAGCCCGGCGACGCCACCCTTGATCAACGCGCTCATCGACATCGTGACCCTCATCGATCGCGACCCTCTCGTCGCGTTCGCGACGCAGCCTCCTGAACGAGAAGAGCCGCGCCCAGCATGAGCACACCCGCCAACAGGGACGTGCGGTGCTTGCTCACCCACAACTGCGCACTGAAGCCTCGCGCAATGGAATCGAACGCTCCATGCGATCCGAGGTCGGCCGGCACTGGCTTCCAAAAGTTGTCCGGCTGACTCCGATCCGCGGGCTCGGGGAGCAGGGAACCATCCCAGGCCGCCGTCGCCAGGTAGTGATCCAGCACACCTGGGATGACCTTCTCCCCAAGCGTCGCTTCGACGGTGGTGTACCCGACCATGATCTCGCGCCGCTCGTGTTCGGCGGCGAAGAGTATGGCGTCCGCCGCCACCTCGGGCTGAAAGATCGTCCCCGTTGGACGCGCCTTGTGCGCCATTTTGTTCTTCGTCCATGTGAACTGTGTGGTGTTCAGTGCCGGCATGTTGACGACCGAGATGCGAACGCGACTGTGCTCGTGGATCAGTTCGCTACGCACTGACTCGGTGAACCCCTGAATCGCATGCTTGCTCGCGCAGTACGCGCTCTGCAGAGGGATCGATCGAAACGCTAACGCCGATCCGACCTGGATAATCACGCCGCGATTGCGCGGGAGCATGCGTTCGAGCGCACAGCGGGTGCCGTGCACGGCACCCAGAAACGTGACGTCGACGATATGCCGAAATTCGTCCGGGGTCATCCGCATGAACGGGCTGTACATCGAAACCATGGCGTTGTTGATCCAGAGATCGATCGCGCCGAATTCGCGCTCAGCTGCCGCGGCGGCCGCCTCTACCTGATCGCAGTCGCTGACGTCGGTCGGAACAACGAGCGCCTGTCCGCCCTCCGCCTCGACGTCATGCTTCGCGCCCGCGAGACCCTCGGTTCCACGCGCCAGCAGCACGATCTTTGCTCCGCGACGCGCCAGGAGGCGCGCCGTGGCGCGTCCGACGCCGCCCGAGGCACCGGTGACGACGGCGACGGTTGTGTGGTCAACGCGCATGCTTCGATCCCATCCTGTTCAGCTGATTTGAACGGCATTTGGACAATCGTTTTCCATCCCTCCGCGTTCTAATCAAGTTGAATGCCGACTCGCCAGACCTCGCTCGTTGGTCTCTGTTTTGTATTTGAGTCATGTCGTATCGACGCCGCTTCAGACCATGGGGATATCCGCGTCACCGATTCAGCGAATTGGCGTGTCAGTCTTCGAGATTCCGACTGATGAGCCGGAGTCGGACGGCACTCTTGAATGGAACTCGACGACACTGGTCGTCGTCCATGCGACGGCAGGTACCGTTTCTGGACTTGGCTATACCTACACCCACTCAGCCGCAGGGCAATTGATCAAGACGACACTCGCAGACATCGTCGTCGGTCAAGACGTCATGAGCGTGGCTGCGAGCCACACGGCGATGGTGCGCGCCGTCCGAAATGTCGGACGGCCTGGTGTCTGCTCAACCGCCATCGCGGCCGTCGATATCGCTCTCTGGGATCTGAAGGCGCGTGTGCTCGACGTGCCGCTCGTGAGCCTGCTGGGCTCGGTACGAGAAGCCGTTCCGATCTACGGCAGCGGCGGCTTCACCTCGTACACCTTGGAGCGGCTGCGCGACCAACTCGGCGCTTGGGCGCAAAGTGGCATCCGCGCCGTCAAGATGAAGATTGGCCGTGACGCCGCAGCCGATCGTCAGCGTGTGCATGCCGCCCGCGAAGCCATCGGTCCAGGCACCGAACTCTTCGTGGATGCCAATGGCGCCTACGATCGCACACTCGCACTCAGCCAGGCGGCTCGCTTCGCCGAAGACGAGGTGGGTTGGTTCGAAGAGCCGGTTCCTTCCGACGATCTCGAAGGACTGCGGCTGCTGCGAGACCGCGCACCAGCCGGCATGGAGATCGCGGCCGGCGAATACGGTTACCAGACGCTGTACTTCAGACGGATGCTCGAAGCGGGCGCCGTCGACGTGCTCCAGGCCGACGCGACTCGCTGCGCGGGCATCACAGGATTCCTTGAAGCGGGTGTGTTGTGCAACGCCTGGGGTCTGCCGCTATCCGCGCACACTGCGCCGAGCGTGCACGCGCACGTCTGTTGCGCCGTCGAGCGCGTTCGCCATCTCGAATACTTCCACGATCACGTCCGCATTGAGCGCCTGCTGTTCGACGGCGTGCTGGAGCCGAGCGACGGCGCGCTTCGCCCGGATCTCTCTCGACCGGGCCTGGGTATTGCACTGAAGGTCGCCGATGCGAGCCCCTACGCCCTGTGATGGTCGTGTCTGAACCGCCTCTTGCGAGACGCGGTTCCCCCGACACGAGGAACCAGCGCTCTGACACCGTCGATCCGAATGCGCTCGCCGCAGAGTTGCGCGGGACGATCCGCGGCGAAGTCCGCTTCGACGCCGGCAGTCGAGCACTTTATGCGACTGACGGTTCCAACTATCGGCAACCACCCATCGGCATCGTCATTCCCAGGGATGCGGACGATGTCGTCAACGCCGTCGCGGTGTGTCGGCAGCACCAGGCACCTATCTTCGGCCGAGGCGGCGGGACCAGCCTCGCCGGACAGTGCTGCAACACGGCCGTTGTCTTCGACTGCTCGAAGTACATGAACCAGGTGCTCGGTATCGACAGCGGGCGGCGGCTCGGCCGCGTCCAGCCGGGCACCATCCTCGACGACCTGCGGCAGAGGGCGGAACAGGAAGGCATCACCTTCGGTCCCGATCCGGCCACGCACACGCACTGCACGGTGGGCGGCATGGTGGGGAACGACTCGTGCGGCGTCCATTCGGTGATGGCACAGTTCGCGGGAGACGGCGCGCGCACCGCCGACAACATCGAGGAACTGGAGATCCTCACCTACGATGGTTTGCGGATGCGCGTCGGCGCGACGACGGACGCGCAGTTTCAGACGATTGTCGCCGCGGGTGGTCGGGCCGCGGAGATCTATATCGCGCTCAGAGCCTTACGGGATCGATACGCGGGCGCGATCCGCTCAACGTTTCCCAAGATCCCTCGTCGCGTCTCCGGATACAACCTCCCCTACCTGCTGCCGGAGCACGGCTTCAACATCGCGCGCGCACTGGTCGGCAGCGAAGGCACGTGTGTGATGTTGCTCGAGATCGTCGCCAATCTCATCCCCAACCCCAAGGCCAGGAGCCTGCTCGGTACTCGGCTATCCGGACGTCTATGAGGCCGGCGACCACGTCACCGAGATCATGGCGCATCGCCCGATCGGCCTCGAAGGCATGGACGATCGCCTGATCGAGGACATGAAGAGGGCCGGCCTGCACAGCGGCGATGTGAAGTTGCTGCCGAAGGGCAACGGCTGGCTGCTGGTGGAATTCGGCGGGTCGAGCAAGAAGGAGGCAGACTCCGCCGCTCATACGGTCATGGACGCGCTCCGCGGCGGCGCCCAGGCGCCAACCATGAAGCTGGTCGACGATCCTCGCGAGGAGTCACTGATCTGGAAGATTCGCGAATCGGGCCTCGGCGCGACGGCGCATCCGTCGGGCGGTCCGTCCACATGGCCCGGATGGGAGGATTCCGCGGTGCCGCCCGAGCAGGTCGGACCGTACTTGCGCGCCTTGCGCCAGTTGCTCGAGGAACACGGCTATGAGTGCGACCTGTACGGCCACTTTGGCCAGGGCTGCATTCACACCCGCATCGATTTCGATTTCAAGACCGCGCAAGGTATCGCCAAGTACCGGGCGTTCATGGAGAAGGCCGCCGATCTCGTGATCTCGCTCGGCGGTTCCTTATCGGGCGAACATGGGGACGGCCAGGCGCGCGCCGAATTGCTGCCCAAGATGTTCGGTCCGGAGGTGATGCAGGCATTTCGTGAGTTCAAGGCGATCTGGGATCCATCCGGGCGAATGAATCCCGGCAAGATCGTCGATCCGTACCGGATGGACGAACATCTGCGGCTCGGTCTGGACTATCACCCACTGCCGGTCCACACCCACTTCCAGTACCCGGACGACCACGGCAGCTTCGCCCACGCGACGATGCGCTGCGTCGGCGTGGGTGATTGTCGCCGGCTCGAAGGCGGCACCATGTGCCCGAGCTTCATGGCCACCCGCGAGGAGCAGCACTCCACCCGCGGCCGTGCGCGGCTGCTGTTCGAAATGCTCGAAGGCGATCCGCTGACCGGCGGCTGGCAGAGCGAACCGGTCAAGGAGGCGCTCGACCTCTGTCTGGCCTGCAAGGGTTGCAAAGGCGACTGTCCCGTCGGCGTGGACATGGCCACCTACAAGGCGGAGTTCCTGGCGCACTACTACCAGGAGCACCGGCGGCCGATCACGGCCTATTCGTTCGGCCTGATTCACTACTGGGCGAGGTTGGCGGCGCTGATGCCGCGTGTGGTGAATTTCGTCACCCAGACACCGGGACTCAGAACGCTGGCGAAGCTGGCTGCCGGCATGCCGAGTGCGCGCGCTATCCCTGCCTTCGCGCCGCAGACCTTTCAGCAGTGGTTCACACAGCGCGCGACGCCGCCGGCGGGCGATCGGCCGCGCGTGATTCTGTGGCCGGATACGTTCAACAATCACTTTCATCCGGAGACCGCGGTGGCAGCGGTCCACGTGCTCGAACGTGCGGGCTATGCCGTGATCGTGCCGTCCAAGGCGATGTGCTGTGGCCGCCCGCTGTACGACTACGGCATGCTCGAAACCGCCAAGGCCTGGCTCCACGACATCCTCCGGACGCTCGCGCCGTTGATCGAGGCGGGGGTGCCGATGGTCGGCCTCGAACCCAGTTGCGTCGCGGTGTTTCGCGACGAACTCCGGCAGCTGCTCCCCCACGACGAACACGCCACGCGTCTGGCAGACCAGTCCTATTTGCTCAGTGAATTTCTCCAGAAGAAGGCACCCGACTTTCCGTATCCGTCTCTCCCCCGCGAGGCATTCGTCCACGGCCACTGCCACCATCGGGCGATCATGACCATGAATGCAGAGGAGCACGTGCTCGACGCCATGGGCCTCGAGCACCACGTCCTCGATTCGGGATGCTGCGGCATGGCGGGATCGTTCGGCTTCGAGCGCGATCATTACGACCTGTCGATGAACATCGGGGAGCGGGTGCTGCTCCCGGCCGTTCGCAATGCGCCCAAAACAGCCTTGATTGTCGCCGACGGATTCAGTTGCCGGGAGCAGATTGCGCAAGGCACCGATCGGCGCGCGCTTCATCTCGCCGAGGTGCTCGAGATGGCCGCCCTCGAGGGACCGTCCGGCGCAGCCGGCGCGTATCCTGAGCGCGCGTACCGTCCCAACCATGGTCGGGCCACCACACTGTCGAACCGGCAGCTGGCACTGACGGGGCTTGGACTTCTCGCGGCCGGCGCGGCGGTGTGGGCGGTATTCCGACGCTCGGGTACGCACCACTCATGACGCGGAGCACAAGACCATGGCCAAGACGACCGCCGACCTGCTCATTGAACGACTCGTGCGATGGGGGGTGGAGACCATCTTCGGGTTTCCCGGCGACGGGGTGAACGGCATTTTCGAGGCGCTGCGCACGCATCAGGACACCATCCGGTTTGTTCAGGTGCGTCATGAAGAAGCGGCGGCCTTTGCCGCCTGCGGCTACGCCAAGTACACCGGCCGGCTGGGCGTGTGCCTCGCGACCTCAGGCCCTGGTGGCGTCCATCTCTTGAACGGGCTGTACGACGCCAAGTGTGACGGCCAACCGGTGCTGGCAATCACCGGCCACACCTTTCACGATTTGATCGGCACGCACGGACAGCAAGACGTCGATCTCAGCCGCCTCTTCATGGATGTCGCCGCCTACAGCGAGCGGGTCATGGGGCCGACGCACGTCATCAATGTCGTCGATGAGGCAGTGAAGACGGCACTGGGCCGACGAACGGTCGCGCACATCACGATTCCGAAGGACGTGCAGGACTGGACGGCCAAAGACGATGCGCGGTCGGATGCCAATCTGGAAGGGCACAGCGCCGCCCTCTTCGTGGCCGAGCGCGCGATTCCTCCGCAGGCGCGGCTGCAGCAGGCGGCGGATCTGATCAACGCCGGTTCCCGCGTTGCAATTCTCGCCGGCCGTGGATGCCTCGGCGCACGGACTGAAGTGCTGGCGTTCGCGGACCGCGTCGGCGGCCCAATCGTCAAGCCGCTGCTCGGCAAGGCCGTTGTGCCGGACGACAGCCCCTTCACCACCGGTGGCATCGGTTTGCTCGGCACCGCGCCGTCACAGGATGCGATGAGCGAGTGCGACACGCTGGTGATCGCCGGCAGCAGTTTTCCCTATCTCGAGTTCTATCCGAAGCCCGAGCAGGCGAAGACGATTCAGATTGAGCTCGATGCCACCCGCATTGGCCTGCGGCATCCAATCGACGTCGGCCTGATCGGCGACTGTGCGACGGTGCTCCGCGCGCTCCTCCCGCTCGTCACCCGCAAGACCGATCGGGCGTTCCTCGCCACGGCGCAGGAACGCACCGCCGAGTGGAACAAGCTGATGGTCCTTCGCGGCACGCGGCAGGATCTCCCGATGAAGCCGCAGGTCGTCGCTCAGGCGCTGAACGAGTTCCTCGACGACGACGCGATCGTCTCCGCGGACAGCGGCACCATCGCGACGTGGGCCGCGCGGCACGTGCGGATGCGGGGCGACATGCAGTTCTCGCTGTCTGGCAACCTGGCCACGATGGCGAACGGACTGCCGTACAGCATCGGCGCGGCCATTGCCTATCCGGGCCGGCAGGTGGTCGCGATCGTCGGCGACGGCGGCTTCACGATGCTGATGGGCGAGGTCGCCACGCTCGTGAAGCACAAACTGCCGGTAAAGGTGATCGTCTTCAAGAACAACGTACTGGGCATGATCAAGTGGGAGCAGATGGTCCTCGAAGGCACACCGCAGTACGGGGTCGAGCTGGAGCCGATCGACTTCGCCGCCTTCGCGCGCGCCTGCGGCGCCGGCGGCTTCACGGTCACGGATCCGAAAGACCTGCCCTCCGTACTCCGGCAGGCCTTCGACCATCCCGGACCGGCCGTCGTCGAGGCCGTCGTCGATCCGAACGAGCCGCCGCTGCCGGGCAGGATCACGACGCAGCAGGCGGTGCACTTCGCCGAAGCCCTGCTCAAAGGCGAGCGCCTCGGCTGGGAGATCTTCAAGACCGTGGCGAAGGACAAGATTCGCGAGGTGATCTAGCCGCTCGCCATTGTTGTCGTAGAGGGTTTGACGGAGAATCAGCCAATGGCCGACCCGCCGAGTTGTTTCCCGCCGCGGCGCTCCCCGAGAACCGCAACGGCCATCTGACCAGTGAACAGGCACCGAGATTCGAGCGCATGGTCGGCGGCCGCCGTCAGAGCACGCGTGGCGTCGCCCTGCCGGTCGGAGCGATTGGCGCCCTGTTGCTCATCATGAGCGGCCCCGCGGCCACCGCGGTCAAGCGCCATTTGACCGGGTGGGGATTCGTGGCAGCGGCGGCCATGATTGTGGCGGCGCCGGCATTCGACCCGCTCGCCGCCGACGTGCGTGACAAGCGCGTCGAGATCGTCCAAGGAGCCATCGCCAAGAGACGCGTGCAGTCGATGGCACAACGGGGGGCAACCCGCTATTACCTGACCATCGGAGGCCGCCAGCTTCAAACCTCTCAATCGGCCTACGACGCGGCGCCCGACGCGGGCCGTCGCCTTTGCGGACGCTCGCGCGAACGCCGCAGGTCTATTCGACGCCGCTCAGGAATCGATCCGCGAGGCGTCTGATGCCGCAAGCGGACGCGTCGCTGGAGGTCTCGTACGCGAAGCCATGGTTGGCAGGTGGACTCATCCACTGGTGACCGTGCTATTGGCCGAGGACGGGACGGCGACCGTCACGACAATTGCGGGCTCGCCTGAAACGGGACATTGGTCCGTCGACCAGTACGGGCGGCTGCTCACCGACGTGACCGGCACGATGGAACCGACCAACGCTGCGCTCGACGGCGGCCGCCTGACGATTCAGCTCGAAGGCCAGCGTCTGACGTTTACGCGCTCGGCCGACGCCTGACCATCCGCGGCGAGCTCCGCAATCCCCGGCATCCGGTCAAGAAGACCCTCCCGGTGTGGCGACTGATGGTCGGTGCGCGATGACAATCACCTCGATCAGGAAGAGGCCGAGTCGGTCCGGACCTCGACTCCTGAAACCTCCCTCATGCGGGGCGACAGGTCGTAAGTGACGGTCGTGATTTCCGGACACCGATGGCACGCCGCTTCGCCCTCCTGTGAGTACCATCGGCAGTCCTTCCGGATCAGGCACGGCGGCAGGGACTCGACCGCCGCCGGGATCATTGCGACGATTCTCGTGGCGAGCTGGCAGTCCGTGCCGTCATAGTGCGGGCAGCGCTGCTCTTCGCATGTGGCCGCCAGCCGAAACACCTCGGTCGGCTTCAGCGGCGCCGCAAGCGCAAGCACCTCCGGCGTGACTGCCATCTCGCGATTCAGATACAGCAGCATGGGCTTCGGCGCGTCGTGATCGATGACGCCCAGAACCCGGCAGTTATCCATGCCGGGCTGGGCGCTCGGACACATTTTCGACATGGCCGGATGCTTTTACCGCTCGAACAGAACCTCGGGTGGCACGGGGAAGCCGAGGATCAGATGACCGCCGTGCGAGAAAACCGATCCCTGGACGGTTCCGACGATCGCAAGCGCTCCCGCCTCGGCGCCGCCTCCGAGGTGCGCGGCCACATCGTCGGCGAACGCGCGCGTCTCGGCAAGCGACACGGCCGCAGCGATCGGTTCGGGCACGGGGAATCCCTGAATCAAATAGCCGAGCGCCACTGCATTCACTTCGAGCTTGAACTTCGGATGCTTGGCGGCGGCCGCTTTCACCGCCGACTGCACGGCGCTCGTGAACTTCGCCAACGAAACGACTTTTGCTTGCGCCATTCGTCCTCCTGAATCTGGTGGGAGGCCTGTGGGAGCGAACGGCATTTTGCGCTCGCGCCACATCAGACGCAAGCTCGACGGCAAAAATTCGGCCCCACTCGCCGTCTGCGATGCTCACCGTGATTCGGGTTTCAGTGAGTTCCTGGCGTTTCTGAGTTTCTGTGAAACGCTTTGCGCCGGCCTTCACTACCTTGACGAGGGGAGTTAATCATGGCGGCACTGGGCGGAAGCAACAATACCAATCTGGTCAACGGTTGCCAGAATCTGCTGAATCTCACTGTGGCGCTGCAGGTCACCGAGGATCTGGTGACGTGGGGCAACAAGGGATTCTCACTGCAGTTGAATTCCTATCCGCAGCCCGGGCAAACGTGCCAGGGCGAGCCACTCGACTGGTTCCAGTACATCATCTATGTTCTCGATGGTCAGCTCAGCTGGGAGATCCAGTATTGGGCCAACGCGAAGAGCTATTCCGACACCATGCGCTGGCCGCCGGGATATACCCCAAACCCGCCAAATACGTCACCGTGGCTGCCCTGCATATCGAACGACTTCATGCTCACTTCGTTCGGGCCGGCGCCGTCAAGCCAGATTCCGGCTGGCTCGGTCATGCAGATTCAGCTCACAAACGATGCGAGCGGCAATGTCACCCAAGCCACCTTCACGGTCACGGACCCCAAGGGTCACGTTTCCACCGGGCGATATGCATTTGCGCCGATTGCTCAGTTCCGGATCTATGGCTTTCAGGTGGATGTCGTCGGGCCCGGCGGGACTACGACATTTACGCAGGGCGCGGGGACTCTGAGCTACTCCATATCCCCTGGTGCTCTGGCCGTCCAGACGGCGAGCACGGGCTGTGGCGCGCCTTCTCAGCCAACGACTGCGGAACAGTCCAACACCCTGTATGGCAGCGTTACGCCGGCTTCGGGTGCGACCGTGAGCCAGGCGCTCTCAGTGCCCGAACTGCTGTCGTACGGAGACAACGGCACACCCGGCAATGTATCAAACCCGGTCGGCGTGGGATTCGGAGGATGGCGCGACTTCAGATATCTGTTCGGAGGACAGGATTTGTCGGGACAAAGCCGCGTCTATGCGGTGAACGCGCAGGGGCAACTGCTCTCCTATGGGGATAGCGGCGGTATTGGAAATGTATCCGCTCCCGTGACTGTTGGCTTCGGCGGTTGGTTGCAATTCAAGTTCCTGTTCGGCGGCAGGAACGCAGCCGCGCAAGGCCGCATTTACGCGGTGAACAGCCAGGGGCAACTGCTCGCCTACGGCGACGCCGCCACTCCCGGGAATGTGTCGGACCCGATGATTGTTGGCTTCGGCGGGTGGTTGCAGTTCAAGTTCCTGTTTTGTGGCAGGAACGCACTCGGGCAAGATCGCATCTATGCGGTCAACCAGCAGGGGCAACTCCTGTCGTACGGGGATGATGGAAATCCTGGGAATGTATCGGCTCCGGTGATCGTTGGCTTCGGCGGATGGCTGGATTTCAGGTTCCTCTTCGGCGGAAGGAACGCTCTCGGCCAGGACCGCATTTATGCGGTCAACCAGCAGGGGCAGCTACTTTCGTACGGGGATGATGGAAATCCAGGAAACGTGTCGGCTCCAGCGATCGTTGGTTTTGGCGGGTGGACGGATTTCCACTTTCTCTTTGCCGGCAGAAACGCAGCGGGCCAAGACCGCATCTACAGCGTGTTTTCCTAGCCCACAAAGGCCAAGAATCACGGGTTAATAACCCTCTAATAGGGAGTCAGCTTCGCTGGGCCCCGGGCGAGAGGGTTTGGTTCATGATGCCCTTGCCCAGCTGTTTGAGGCGCGCGTTGAGTGCGGCCGAATCCATGTCGAGCTTCTTGATTCGATCGGACTCCACCACATAGACCTGCCCGGCAGTGAACGCGGGGGCTTGCGGCACGAACACCGTCTGCGTGCCGCCAGGATTCTGTTCAACGATGTATCCGGGCTGCCAGAGATCCTGCACCCTCACCAGACAGGCGTCGAACAGAGGCTCCTGGTCCTTCTCGACGCCGATCTTCTTCGTGGTCTGCGACCGGAGCTGGCTGTAGCCCGGGATCATCTCGTTCAGTTGCCAATCGATCCGCTCGCTGATCCTCTTCAAGAACGACACGCGCACCAGGTGGCCCGCGATGATGCAGAGGATCAGGAAGCAGACGATGGCCAGTACGGCATTACCGGACGGCCCAGAATACTGTCCACCCTCAGCAACCTTGAGCAGACGCCCCCGACCCGTAACATGTCCTTCCAGAACCTTCCCAGGACCGCGAGCGTGATGAGCACGGGCATGATGAAGAGAAAGCCGGTGATCACATGTTGGCGCAAACGGACCCAGGTTTCACGCACGAAGACCTCCCGTGGCGGTGACTCGACGGCGCCTCCGTGGCGCCAGACACCGATTACGTCTTGATCGAAGGTTCACAACGCAGACGTTCCGCGCGCTGTAGATGCGCAAGACCTCTCGCGCGCTACACGCGTGGGGCGACCCGACGCGATGCTCGCAGTGCGACGAGATCTCCTGCGCCACGTGATCGCCGCCTCGCCTTCGACGGCTTCCGATAGCGCGGTCGCAACGACCTCATCCGGATGGCGTCATGGCTGAGTCGCGCACTTGGTAGAGGTCACCAGGCCCAACGAGTTCTCCGAGCCTTGATTGTGACGCTGCGCTCGTCGATGCCAGCATCCGACGTCATGGAGACCCTCGATCTGGCGCGCGCCGCCAACGACGTCGATCAGGTGCTGGTCGCGCATCACCCGTGGATACTGAGCGACAACGATCCATGCTACCTCTAAGGCGACTCGACACCTATCTGGAGACGCACAGACTTCCGCATCCACCAGAGCGCCCTATCACCCGATGACGCAAGGCAAGATCGAGCGATACTATCGCTCGCTCAAGCACGTCGTGAAGCTCGAGCACTACTACGCGCCGCGGGACGTGGAACGAGCGATCACCCTTTTGTCGAGGACTACAATCACCAGCGCTATCATGAGGCGCTGCAGAATGTGACGTCCGCCAAGTTTCACGAACGCCGCGCGATCCTGGCGCGCCGGGCTCGCATCACACAGCGCACCTGCAGCAATGAAAACCCGAGAACTTACACTCGCCGCACTACGCGGCCATCCGCTTGGATGTGTCTCTTTGAAGCGGCGCTGAACGGTCTAACTTCGGCTGACGAACGTCCAGTGCCGCCACCACAATATGCAACCGTCACATCACCGCGATGTTCGAATCGCCATATTCGCGATCTGCATCGTCGCGTGCACGACTCGCTGGCTGACTCCGCCCATCGCCCTGCTCCTGGGACTCGCTTTCGCGCAGTTCGTCGGCCATCCGTTCACGGCGATCAACAGCAAGGCGACGAATCTGTTCCTGAAGTGTTCGATTGTCGGTTTAGGCTTCGGATTGAATGTGTCGGCCGCACTTGAAGCGGGCCGACGGGGGTTTTGGCTCACCGTCGTCTTCCTCGTCACGACCCTCATCGTGGGGCTCGCGATCGGCGACCGGCTGGGAATGTCTCGCAAGACCTCGTACCTGCTGGCGTCCGGCACGGCAATCTGCGGAGGCAGCGCGATCGCGGCAATCGCATCCGTGATCGACCCTTCGGAAGACGAGATTTCGGTGTCGCTGGGGACGATCTTCTTGTTGAACGCTCTCGCGCTCCTGATCTTCCCCGCAATCGGTCACTACTACTCGTTGACGCAGCAGCAATTCGGATTGTGGGCGGCGGTCGCCATTCACGACACCAGTTCGGTCGTCGGCGCAGCGACCGTCTATGGTGATCGCGCGCTTGAAACGGCGACGACGCTGAAGCTTGCACGGACGCTCTGGATCGTCCCGCTGACCGTGTTGTCGGCGGTGGCGTTCCACAGCAAACGACGGTCGGTCGCCCTTCCCTGGTTCATTCTCTGGTTCATTCTCGCGATGCTGGCCAACACCTACGTCGCTCTCGCGCATCGGTACGGTAGCCAGATCGTGGCGCTCGCGAAAACCGGATTCACGATCACGCTGTTCTTGATTGGCGCCGGGCTGTCGTTCGAGACAATGAAAATGGTGGGGTGGCGAGCGCTGTGCCTTGGCGTCTTGTTGTGGCTGATGGTGTCGGTCAGCTCGTTTCTTCTGATCCGGCGACTATGACTTGCGAATCTCCCTCGGCCAGGGCTCGCCGGCCGGGATGTCATCGACATCCCGCCAGATCAGACCGCCATTGTTCCTCCGCGTTCCGACAGCGCGAGTTGACCCGAAAGCCGGCACACACCCGCCGCGAGATTGTGGCGAAGCACACGGGGCTATTGACTGAGTGCGACGTCCCGGACGACGTCGACGACGCCGCGCCGCATGTCAGCGATCTCCCAGATGGATGACCACGGTGTCGAGGTCGGTAATGGAGGGAGTGATTTCTTCCTGACGCGATGATTGCACAGGTTGTGATCCATGACGTCTTCGTCGTAGAAGTACAACTCGGGCTAGCTGTACATACGCCGACTGACACTGGCGAGACGCGCCGGTATCGTGCCCGTTCGAGCGGATGTATACTGCCGCCTCACTTTGGCAAAGGTGACGATGTGTTGATGTTTCCTTACGATCCCGTTCTCATCGCCGCTCTCGAGACGCCGCCGCAGTCAATCCCCGACGTCCTTGCGGCTCTGCGCACGATCGACCAGACCTGTGATGACGGCGACGGCCTGAAGTGGTTCAACCGCCTCTACCTCCAGGTGACTGAAGCCGTCCAGGATCGTGTCACGGCCGGAGGATTCAACGATCCGGTGTGGCTGAGAGAACTCGACGTCCAGTTCGGCGAGCTGTTCTTCAATTCGTTGCGGGCAGTCCTGCAGGGCGCACAGTGTCCGCGCTGCTGGTCGGCGTCCTTTCACGTCCGCAGCGACAACCGCATCGCCCGAATCCAGTTTGCGCTTGCTGGCGTGAACGCGCATAT
Organism: uncultured Acidobacteriota bacterium; assembly: GCA_963711765.1. Lineage (GTDB taxonomy): Bacteria > Acidobacteriota > Vicinamibacteria > Vicinamibacterales > CAVVIG01 > CAVQFC01. The sequence continues at coordinate 1,603,891 of CAVQFC010000004.1, forward strand.
CAACCACGATCTTCCCGAAGCACTGGTCGGCACGGCCCGGGTGACAGGTCACGTGCCGTCCCGCACGTCCGTGCAGCATCAGGATTACGTCGCGCTCAACGCGACGCTCGATAGCCTCGTCGAGGAAGCGAAGCGGACGCTGAACGTGCGTCTGCTCGGCGAACGTATGCCGGCGGCGTCCCACGTCGAAGACACCGTGGCGGCCTGGGGGATTTCCGCCGCGCGGGCGCAAGCGTGGAACGCCTCGGAAGTTCTGTGGGCACTCCGAGACTCGCCAACGCAGACGTCCCTTGTGATGGACTCGCTTGACGGTCTCGCCTCAGTGATCAGCCAGACCCTCTTGGTACCGGCGCGCTAGTCCTGCGCTGGAGTCGAATGTCCGGGATGAGAAGGACTTGAACGCACGGGTCCGCTCGATGCCCCGATCGAGACGGGCCGCGCCCGTCTGCGCTAAGATTCTGCTCAACGAGCACAGGATCTGTTATTCACGCTGATTCCAGGAGTTAGCACGGGGTATGTCTTCCCCCGGTGATGACTAAAGATCCTCGATGGAGAGACACGCGCGTTTCCTCGCCCTCGTAGTCCTAGTACTCGGATGGACCGTGACGTCCGTGCACGCCAGCGCACTTCTCGTCGTCAGCGGCGGCATTCTGACGGGTGCGAAAGGTGTGGATGTCGGCGGCACCCTGTATGACGTGGAATTCATGGATGGCACGTGCGTCGCCCTCTTCAATGGCTGCGATAACCCCGCGACCGACTTGACCTTTACGACCCAGGCCGATGCTCTGGCCGCGTCTCAAGCCTTGCTAGATCAGGTGTTCCTGGACGGGGGCCCGGGGCAACTTCGACTCCACGCCCAGCCTCACAGTCGGGTGTCTGGTCAATGATGATGCGACTGGTTGCCGGGCGTTGACGCCATTCGCGTTATCCCAATACACCCAAGCTGACCCAAATATCTACGCGTGGACTATCGGCGCCCGGAACCGTGGGGCCGGGTCGCCTGACGAGACCCAACTAATAGTTGCTCTTCCGACTACGGACTCACCGACCCCACTGGTTGTCGTGAACTCCGTGTATGCGCTTTGGACTCCCTCTGCCAACACCACCCCGGTCCCCGAACCCGCCTCCCTCACCCTGCTGGGCCTCGGCCTCGCCGGCATGGGGGCGCGGCGCTGGCTGCAGCGGAAGGCGTAAACGCAGTTCCCGCATCATCGCGTGGGTGAGCGGGGGCCGCAGCGATGCGGCCGTTGCTCTGTACGGCTGGAGCGCGCGAGTCCCGAACAGCGACACCGCCTTTTGATACTCAAGCCGCCGCGGCCTTGACACGACTCCCCTACCGCCGCAGCCCAAAACACTCCAGAGTGCAAGGAAACGCGAGGCCAAGCTGCGCGACCAACTCTTTAGAGGGGTGCGCCCGCAACTCCTATGGGGGTTTCCACCCGCTCACGGCGGTGTCAGTATCACCGGCAATTTCGATAAAGGAATGCCGATGTTGGAACATGTCGCGCACGGCCAGCGGGCACACGGAGACGCGATGGGCGGTCCGATCGCGTTGTTGCCCATTCGTATCCTCAGCGTCGACCATCACGTGGTGTTCCGCGAGGGCGTGCGAGCTGTCCTGGCCGCGGAGTCTGACATGGCGTTGGTCGGTAGCGCCGAGGACGTCAGCGACGCGCTGGTGCAGATTCGCATGCGCGTGCCTGATGTCGTACTTGCCGACCTGCATCTTCTCGGCAACGATCCGGCTGAAACGATTGCCCGCATAAGCGTCGGATCGCCGCACACCCGCGTTGCAGTGTTAGGCACCTCGAGCGGCCGCAGCGAGATTCATCGTGCCCTGCGGGCCGGTGCAGCGTCCTATCTTCTGAAGAGCCTGTCCCCATGCGAATTGCTGCACGCGATTCGCGTCATCCATTCTGGCCGGCTGCACGTGCCTGATGATGTTGCCGTCGCGCTCGCTGAGCAGCTCGGTGATTCACCGCTGACCCGGCGTGAGTTGACCGTGCTGGGGCTCGTTCGCGATGGCCGACGGAATAAGCAGATCGCGGACGAGCTTGATATCGCCGAGACGACCGTCAACTTCCATATCAAGAATCTGGTCGCGAAGCTCCGAGCACACGATCGGACGCACGCGGTGATGACCGCGATTCGCCGCGGCGTGCTCCCTCTTTGATGCGGCCGTCGCCGGCGCGAATGACGGGCGCCGATCGCCCCACTAATCCGGCAACATCGAGAACAACCGGCCCGTGCAACAGCCACGCGACCCAGTCTCGCGCGGCGCAAATACCCGAAAAGAGACTATTCTGACACTCCCACTCTCAAGGGGGAGTCCAGTCGTTGGCGAAGAATGTCACCCGAAGACGCGCGATTGCTGCGGCGGCTCGTGCCACCGTTGTCGCTGCTGGCGTGCTGATCGCCGCGCGCCCTGCTGCCGCTGCCGGCCGTGTTTCGAGCGGCGACGGCCACACCGAGGTTCTGACCGTAAGCGACGGCGACGACATCCGCTTCTCGCGGCTCTCGCCACAGGGACTCTCACAGGCCCGTGTCAGCCACATCGTGCAAGACGATCGCGGCTTCATGTGGTTTGGCACACAGTACGGCCTCGATCGTTACGACGGATACACTTACAAGATATTCGCGCACGATCCGGAACGTGAGCAGAGCCTCAGCTGTGTCTACATTCGTGCGCTATTCAAGGATCGAGCGGGCACGATCTGGGTCGGCTGCGATCAGTCCCTTGACCGGTACGATGCAGCCACCGAGACCTTCAGCCACTACCGTTTCGGACGGCGGCGCGGCGACGAACCACCGGTGCACATCTTCAGCATCAGCCAGGATCGCTCCAATACGATCTGGCTGTCGACCGACGACGGCCTCTACGCCTTCGATCCGGCGAGCGGACGCATGACGCGCTACGCACACGACGATGGCGACGCGCTCACCCTCGGCAGCAACGACATCAAGATGACAGGCGAGGATCGCGATGGGCGGTTCTGGGTGTCCGACGACGGGCAGATCGAGGAATTCGATCGCCAGCACGGACGCGTGCTGCGCCGGATTCGCGTCGTTGAGTCCGGGCGACGGCCGGTGCTGTTCCTCGAAGACCATGCCGGCGTGTTCTGGATGATGTACACGCGTGAAGGCGAAGAGAGCGGACTGGCCGTGCTCGACCGCTCCACGAACCGCCTGACGCGGTATACGATTCGCGAGCGCGATTCGGGCACACCGGTCACCGCCGGCATCTATTCGGCGGTCGAAGATCAGGATCAGACGCTGTGGTTCGCGACGTCCGGCTCGGGGCTCCTCAAATTCGACCGCCATCGACGGCGGCTCGTCCGCTACCGCAACTACCCGAGCGACATCGAGAGCCTCGCCGACGATCGCGTGATCGCACTTGCGACAGATCGCGAAGGCAACGTCTGGGCGGGATTGCATGCGATGGCGCCCAACGTGTTCCGCGGGCGCCCGTCGTTTCTTCCGTTGCTGCGCAACGCCGCCCATCCCGACAGCTTCGGAGAGGCGTTCATCAACGCGGTCTACGAAGATGCGCGGGGCACCTTATGGACGAGTACGACCGGCGCACTCGTGCGTGTCGATCGCCAGGCTGGCCGCCACGCCTTCTATCGTCCACCGGGACCAGGGTTGAATCACGACATTATCGCGATCGCCGAGGATGGCGCCGGTGCGATGTGGGTCGGCACAGTCGGGGCGGGACTCAACCGCTTCGACCCCGCCACCGGGACGTTCACCACCTATCGACATAATCCCGCCGACCCCTTCAGTCTGAGTGACGACACCGTCTCGCGTCTGCTCGTGGATCGCCGCGGTACCCTGTGGGCAACCACGTGGAATGGTCTCGACCGATTCGATCCGCGTACGAATCGTTTCATCGTTTACAAGCAGGACGTCGCCGGCATTCCCGAGCGCTTCTGGAACATCGTTGAAGCGGCGGACGGTGCGTTCTGGCTCGGCGGAACCGCCGGCCTGCATCGATTCGATCCCGACACCGGATCGTTCGCCGTGTATAGCCACGTACCAGGGGACCTTCGGACGCTGAGTGACAACACCGTGACGTCAGTGTTGATCGATCATGCCGGTACCGTCTGGGCGAGTACCGAGAATGGTCTCAACCGGTTCGACCGCGCGACACAGACATTCACGTCGTTTCGATCGAAGGACGGTCTTGCAAGCGACGCCGTCAGCTGCGTGCTCGAGGACGCCTCAGCCCAACTGTGGATGAGCACCACACACGGGCTCTCTCGCTTCGATCCCGCGACCCACACGATCCGCAACTACTCCACGGCCGATGGGGTACCTGGCGGCGATTTGACCGGCTGGGACGCCTGTTTCAAGAGCCGAAGCGGCGAAATGTTCTTTGGTGGCTTCGGCGGCGGCGTGGCATTTCGGCCGGACAGCATCGTCGATCGCTCGTACGCGCCGCCGGTTGTCCTTACCGAGCTTCAAATCGGGGGCAAGCCGGTTGCCCCTGGCGTCCGGTCACCCCTCTCGACGTCGATCACTTACGCCGATCGCGTTGTCCTGAGCCACGAACAGAACGTGTTCGCACTCACATTCGTCGCACTGTCGTACCTCAATCCGTCAGCGAATCGCTATCGATATCGTCTGGACGGCCTGGATCGCGAATGGGTCGAAGTAGGCAGCGATCGGCGCAGCGCCACTTATACGACGCTGCCGCCTGGCAGTTACACCTTCCGCGCGCAGGTGGAAACCAGGCCCGGTGTGTGGAGCGAGCCTGGTGGTGTTCCGCATGGAGCTCGACGGACGACTGACAGAGCTCGTCCGACTGCCGCAAGCAGACTACTTCATGGTTCACGACATGCTGCTCGGACGCGAACACATTGCGCTCGTCGTGCCGCCGCTGCACTTCGACCTCCAGGCGCTGCTCTCGAGACACCTCCCCGCCGCCGACGCCCTGCGATACGACGCCGATTCACCGACGCGCGTCATCGTCATCCGCAAGGATGGCTCGGGATCGACGAGCGTGTTCAACTTGCCTCCGTGCGTCGTGTTTCATCACGGCAACCTGGTCGACACCGGCGATGAGCTGTCTTTTACCAGCCTGATGAGCCCCGACGATTCGATACTGCGCTTCATCGCGGCCTGGACGTCGGATCGGCCGGAGAAGCCGCGACCGACGGAGCTCACGCGAATCGCGCTGAATATGCAGACAGCCAGCGTGACGAGCCGGATGGTGATGAGTCAAGGCGACGAGTTTCCGCGCTTCGATCCCCGTCTGGTGGGGAGGCCGGCGAGATATCTCTACACGATGCAGAACGGGGAGGGGTACGCCCTCCAGTCGCTCCATCGTCTCGATGTCGAGAGTGGTACGAGTCAGCATATTCAGGCCGGGGCGGGATACGCCTTCGAGGAGACGATCTTCGTACCCCGCGGTGACGGTACGCGCGAGGACCACGGATGGCTCCTGCATCAGGGTTACAGCGCGGAACGCGACGAGACCTTCCTCGACGTACGCGACGCCGCGACACTCGAGCGCGCCGCACGGATCTGGACCGGCCAGCACTTCCCACTTGGTCTTCATGGCAACTTCTATGACGAACTCAGATGACATGGCGCAACCAGCGGCCGATGGTGTCGGACTCGGGAGACTTGAGAGTCCGCACACCTTCGATGCGACGGTAGAACGCCTGCACGCGGTTTGCGTACAACTCGGCCTGACGGTGTTCGCCGTTGTCGATCACGGCGCAGAAGCCGAACGCGTCGGGTTGCGAATGCCACCGACGAAGCTGGCGCTCGTCGGAGCTCCTCTGGCCGGGACTCCGCTGATGTTGGCGGCGCCGACCTGCGCGATCGACCTGCCGCTCAAGCTGCTGCTCCGGGAAGAAGAGGGCAGCGTGGTGTCGATCACGTGGAACACCGGCGAGTACCTTGCCCGCCGGCACGGCGTCCCTGACAGCATGCGGCGTGCTCTCGACCGCGCGCGCGACATCGCACACGCGGTCGTATCACAACCATAGGTGTGCCACGACACACGATGACAGGACGATCAAGTCGCGAGGGAGAGCCGGCATGAATCCATGGCGTATCGGACCAAGACTACTGGCGGTGCTCGCCCTTGTGGGCGTGTCAATGAACCATTCGCTCGTCGCTCGTGCCAGCGCCGACAATGCGCAGTTCGTCGCCGACCTTCACGCCGCGATGCAGACAATGATGACGGCAATGGACGCGAGACCGACGGGGGACGTGGACGCTGATTTTGCGATCATGATGATCCCGCATCACGCAGCGGCCATCGCAATGGCGCAGGCCGAACTCAGGAGTGGGCGTAACGAGCAACTGCGCCGGCTGGCACAGGAGATCATCGTCACTCAGCAACAGGAGATCGCGGTGATGCGGTTGGCATCGAGGCAGGCAGCTGCCTCGGACGCGGTCGTTCAGGGAAACAGCGCATCGATCGACGGCCGTGGCGTCAGCCCGCCGGCCACGGTCGACTCCCATCAGGTCAGCCATCGCGACCGCGTGTACGCTGCGGAGCAGTTCTCCAACACCGTTTCAGTGACCGATCCCGCCGATAACACACTGCTCGGCGTCATTCGCCTCGGCGATCCCATGCCCGGCAACTTGAGCCCGCTCTATCGCGGTCAGTTGCTCGTGCATGGCATGGGCTCCTCGCCCGATCACCGGACGCTGGCTGTGGTCTCGATTGGCTCCAACTCGGTCGCGTTCATCGACACCGCGACCAACGTCGTGAAGCACGTGACCTACGTCGGTCGTTCGCCGCACGAAGCGCTCTTTTCAGCGGACGGTAAAGAAGTCTGGGTTACGGTTCGTGGCGAGAACTACGTGGCGGTGCTCGATGGCACAACCTACGAAGAGCGCTCTCGTATCGCTGTGCCCAATGGTCCCGGCATGCAGACTTTTTCGCCGGACGGTAAGTATGGCTACGTCTGCTCCTCGTTGACGGCCGAAACCGTGATCATCTCAGTTCCCAGCCACCAGGTGGTTGGACGCGTGCCTCAGCAGAGCCCGTTCTGCCCGAACATCGCCGCCACGCCTGATGGGACACAAGTCTGGTTCACGCTGAAAGACACCGGCACAGTGACGGTGTTCGACGCCCGACCGCCGTTTGCGGTGTTGAAGACCATCGAGACGGGGCCGATCACCAATCACGTCAATTTCGCGAACGCCGCGGGAGGCGTCCTTGCCTACGTCACGGTCGGCGGGCTGGACCAAGTCCAGGTGTTTCGGACTGATGACTTTTCGAAAATCGCGACGATTCCGGTCGGCAAGTTGCCGCACGGGCTGTGGCCTTCTGCCGACGGCAGCCGGATGTATGTCGGTCTTGAGAATGCCGATCAACTCATCGCGATCGACACACTGACGCGGCAGGTGGTTGCAACGGTGAAAGTCGGGCAAGCGCCGCAAGCCGTGATCTATGTACCGGACGCGGTGCCCGATGGACCCGGCACACAGAACCTGGAGTCGCTCGGTGTGGCCGGCCAGACAACGCAGCTGACGCTCTCTGCACACCACGCAGCAGGCGCGGGACGCAACCCGACGAGCGTGACACTTTTCGAGCAAGGTCTGACACAAGTGCTACAGGCATACGTCACCGGGCTCGAACCCAGGCGTCCGTACGTGCTGGTGCTCGCCGGTGCACCTGATGGCAACGGGCCTTTGGAACCTCTGGCAGCTTTCACCACGAACCCGCAAGGAGCCGCGATTGTGAACGCGGTGGGGCCCATAAGGCAGGTCGTACGCGCGAATGTCGATGTTCGGCGCTATCTCGCGATCGTGCCGGGGACCGCTGCTGATTATGGCCCGCCGGTACAAGTACAGGTGCAAAGGTAACAAACCACGCAGCAAACCCAAACACAAGGTCCGCGATCCTTGAAGGCTACGCTTGGTCGTGCGATAACAGCATACGGAACGATCGACGGAAATCCCACGACACGTGAGGAACTCGCGGCGGCGGTTCCCGTGATCACAAAGTAGCATGCAGCTGTGGCGCCTCGCCGACGACCGGCCGCGGGTTTCGCTGACTCAGACGCCTGCGGCCTTCAACGCCGCCAACACTCGGTCCGCTCGGAACGGGACGCGGCGAATGCGGACGCCGGTCGCGTCGTGGATCGCGTTGCCGATTGCGGCGAGCATCGGCTTCAGTGACGCCTCGCCGGCGCCATAGGGCGGCAAATCGGGGCGGCCTGGATTCGGGTCGCCGTTCACCAGCAGGACCTCGATCGAGTCCGGCATGTCCATGTGACGCAGCGTCGGGTACGAGAACCAGTCGACGCTCGTCACCTTTTCGGTGTCGAACCGCACTTCCTCGTAAAGCGCCCGGCTCAGGCCGTGGAGCGTGCCGCACTCGATGGTGTGACGCAGCGTCTGCGGGTTGACCACCAAGCCGCAGTCGTGCGCGCACACCAGCCGTTTCGCGCGCACGTGACCGGTCTGCCGGTTCACCTCGACCTCGGCGATCTGCGTCACCACGGTCTGGCCGCGGAACGAATACGCGACGCCACGGCCGGTGAGGATGTTCTCTTTGCCAATCGATTTCGGCGACGGCCGTGCGTCCCAGCCGAACTTGTCGGCCGCGGCCTTGAGCACCGCCAGCGATCGCGCGCGCCTGAACCCGCTGTCGTCGCCCGTGCCCGCCTTCAGCAGCTTGACGCGGAAGTCGAGCGCGTCGCTCTTCGCCGCCGCCGCGGCCTCGTCGATGAACGATTCCGCGGCGAACGTGGATTGTGGACCGTTCGGATCGCGCAAGTTGCCGGTGCGCAGCGGCGTCTCCCACACCGCCGGCAGGCCGACGACGTCGCCGCCGGTCGCGCGGTTGGGGATCGCGTACATGTCCGACGGACCGGCGGAACTGCCGACGGCCGGCGTGGCGCGCCGCACGCCCATCAGCTGTGCGATCAGCACCGTGTCCGGCTCGTTGTAGCCGAGGTGATTGTGATCGCACGAACGCGCCTGGTAGTCGTACGCGATCAGTTGTCCGGTCGCGTCGAGAGCGCCGCGCACCGTCACCAGGAACGCGGGACTCTTCGTATCCCACGCCGTCTCCTCGTCGCGCATCCACTGCATGCGAACGGGACGGCCGAGCGCCTTCGCGATCCACGCCGCCTCGCACGCGGCATCCTCCGCCGCGGTGCGGCCGAACCCCTGTGGCCCCTGCATGTAGACGACGCGGACGCGGTCCGGTGGCATGTTGAGGAACGTGGCGACACCTCGCCGCATGCCGTACGTCTTCATGTCGTTGGAGTAGACGGTCATCTGGCCGTTCGACGGGTCCGCCATGGCGTGAGCGCCGGCGAAAGCCGTATGGCCCTGAAACGGGATCTGATACTCGCCTTCGATCACCTTCGCCGCGCGCGAGAACGCCGCGGCCGGATCGCCCGCGACGCTCGGCCGCGACGACGATGTCGGCGTGGCTGCGCGCATGTAGTCGAACAGACCTTCCGATGTCGGGAACGGCGCCGTCGCAGGCTTCTCCCACGTCGTCTTCAGCTGCTTCGCGGCGCGGACGGCCTGCTCTTCCCTCTCGCAGACGACGGCGACGTAGTTGCCTGTGCTCATCACCTTGATGAAGCCGGGAATGTTCCTGACCGACGATTCGTCGATGCCGGTCAGCTTCGCGCACGCGAACGGCGGCTTGACGTTGCGCGCGTGGACCATGCCCGGCAACGTGACGCCCGTCGCCCATTTCTGCGAGCCGTCCACCTTGGCGGGGATATCGTCGCGCGGCGGCGACTGCCCCGTGTATTTGAGCTCGGGGACGGTTTTTGTTTTCGCCTGAGCGGCGACGGCGTTGATGTTGTTGCCGGGCAGTGTCACGTTGAACTTCCTGCCGGCGACCAGTTCGCCGTAGGTGACGCGCTTCGACGGATCGCTGGCCACCGTGATCACGGCGTTGGCCACCGCGAGCTGCGCGACCGGCACGCCGAGGTGCGCCGATCCCATCTCGAGCAGCACCCGTCGCGCTTCCGCAGCGACGCGCCGCATCGGCCACGAGTCCCGCTCCATCGCGGTCGATCCGCCCGAGCCGACCTGATCGACGGTGATGTCGGTGCTGCCCATGACCAGCGTGGTCTTGTCGAAGGCGATGTCGAGTTCGTCGGACATCAGCTGACGGAAGCCGGTGCCGGTCCCCTGCCCTGGATCCGTTTTGCCGACGTAGAACGTGGCGGTGTTGTCGGCGTGAATCACGACCCACGAGTCGATCTGGTGGAAGTCGGGATCGTGATACGGCCCGGCGCCCTGCGCCGCGACGCCGCCCTGCCCCTGGGCCGCCGCGAAGATCGCGTCGCTGAACATGCCGATGCTGACCGCGAGATAACCGGCATTCTTCAGAAAAGTGCGGCGATCGCTCATGCCACGCCTCCCTTCGCGGCGCGCTTGATTGCCGCCTGCACGCGGCCGTAGCTCATGCAGCGGCAGAGCGTGGTGTTCATCGTCTCGCGGATCTGCGCGTCGGTCGGATGCGGATTCTTGTCGAGCATCACTTTCGCAGTGAGGATCTGGCCGTTCTGGCAAAAGCCGCACTGCGGGACCTGTTCGTCGATCCAGGCCTGCTTCAGCGGATGCAGGCGCCCGTTGGTCATCAGTCCCTCGAGCGTGGTGATTTCACCGCGCACCGAAGACGTCGCCGTCACGCAGGAGCGGACCGCCGCGCCGTTGATGATCACCGTGCAGGCGCCGCACTGGCCGAGGCCGCACCCGAACTTCGGGCCTTGCAGGCCGAGATCGTTGCGCAGGATGTAGAGCAGCGGCGTGGTCGGCTCGACGTCCACCGTGTGCCGGCGACCATTCACCGTGAGTTGGATCTGGCTCATTGAATCATCTTAGCGCCACAGGGTCGCGGTCCGCGGGTCGAAAGCGCTACAAGTCGAAAACGCTCTGACGTAAGTGTGGCGTCTGATCACTTCGGCTCGGCGCCAGCGTCTGCGTCCTCGCGCTCCACATTGGGTGACCAGTCGCAAGGGCACTCTCGCAACCCTCTAATAGGGAGTCAGCTTCGCTGGGCCCCGGGCAAGAGGGCTTGGTTCATGATGCCCTTGCCCAGCTGTTTGAGGCGCGCGTTGAGTGCAGCCGAATCCATGTCGAGCTTCTTGATTCGATCGGACTCCACCACATAGACCTGCCCGGCAGTGAACGCGGGGGCTTGCGGCACGAACACCGTCTGCGTGCCGCCGGGATTCTGTTCAACGATGTATCCGGGCTGCCAGAGATCCTGCACCCTCACCAGACAGGCGTCGAACAGAGGCTCCTGGTCCTTCTCGACGCCGATCTTCTTCGTGGTCTGCGACCGGAGCTGGCTGTAGCCCGGGATCATCTCGTTCAGTTGCCAATCGATCCGCTCGCTGATCCTCTTCAAGAACGACACGCGCACCAGGTGGCCCGCGATGATGCAGAGGATCAGGAAGCAGACGATGGCCAGTACGGCATTACCGGACGGCCCCAGAATACTGTCCACCCTCAGCAACCTTGAGCAGACGCCCCCGACCCGTAACATGTCCTTCCAGAACCTTCCCAGGACCGCGAGCGTGATGAGCACGGGCATGATGAAGAGAAAGCCGGTGATCACATGTTGGCGCAAACGGACCCAGGTTTCACGCACGAAGACCTCCCGTGGCGGTGACTCGACGGCGCCTCCGTGGCGCCAGACACCGATTGCGTCTTGATCGAAGGTAGCGCGGTCGCAACGACCTCATCCGGATGGCGTCATGGCTGAGTCGCGCACTTGGTAGAGGTCACCATGCCCAACGAGTTCTCCGAACCTTGATTCTGACGCTGCGCTCGTCGATGCCAGCGTCCGACGTCATGGAGACGCTCGATCTGGCGCGCGCCGCCAACGACGCCGATCGGATGCCGGTCGCGCATCACCCGTGGATACTGAGCGACAACGATCCATGCTACCTCTAAGGCAACTCGACACCTATCTGGAGACGCACAGACTTCCGCATCCACCAGAGCGCCCTATCACCCGATGACACAAGGCAAGATCGAGCGATCACCCTTTTGTCGAGGACTACAATCACCAGCGCTATCATGAGGCGCTGCAGAATGTGGCGGCCATCCACTTGGATCTGTCTCTTTGAAACGGCGCTGCACGGTCTAACTTCGGCTGACGTGACCTGCCCCCAGTAATCCGCCACGCGTAGAATGAGGCCCTCCGTTCCGAGGAGGACCGATGAAGCGGAGCAAATTCACCGACGAGCAGATCTTGGCGATCGTGAAGGAAGGCGAGGCGGGACGGAAGGTCGCCGACGTCTGCCGCACGCACGGCATCACCGATCAGACGTACGACCGGTGGAAGGCGAAGTACGGCGGCATGGAGCTGAGCGAGATGCAACGTCTGAAGCAACTCGAAGATGAGAACCGTCGGTTAAAGCAAATCGTCGCCGAGCAGACGCTGGACATCCAGGCGCTCAAGGCGGTCGTCGCAAAAAAATGGTAGGCCCCATCGCTCGGCGCGAGGTGGTGGGGTGGCTCCAGACGCGCGGCACAAGTCTGCGACGCGCCTGTCGGGTCGTGGGTCTGAGTACGGCGACGTGGCGGTATCAGCGACAGACCAGTGCGGCGAACCGTGCGGTGCTGGCGCGGCTCCAGGCGCACGCGGCGGTCCGCGCCCGCTTCGGCTATCGACGCCTGCATATCCTGCTCGAGCGCGAAGGACTCGTCGTCAATCACAAACGCGTGCATCGGATCTATCGCGCGGCCGGCTTGCAGGTGCGGCGTCGCCACCGCAAGCGACTGACGCGGGCGGAGCGCATTCCCTTGCCGGTCCCCGATCAGCGCTTGGCACGCCGGTCGATGGATTTCACGGTCGATACGCTCGCCGATGGCCGCGGCTTCCGCACACTCAACATCGTCGACGATTTCACGCGCGAGTGTGTCGCGATCGAAGTGGATCGCTCGCTGCCTGGATTGCGCGTCGCGCGCGTCCTCGATCGCTTACACGCGACCATCGGGCTGCCGCCGTCCATCGTCGTGGACAACGGGCCGGAGTTTGCCGGGCGCACGCTCGACGCCTGGGCGTACGCGCGCGGCGTGACGCTGCGCTTCATTCGTCCCGGCAAGCCGGTCGAGAACGCGTACATCGAAAGCTTCAACGGCAAGTTTCGCGATGAATGTCTGAACGAGCACTGGTTTGTGAGTTTGGCCGACGCGCAGGTGACGATCGAAGCCTGGCGCATCGACTACAACACCGTGCGTCCGCACAGCTCGCTGGACGGGGCCACGCCGGCGCACTTTGCCAGGACCACGGAGGGGGCTCGCCGGCTGACGCCGGCTCGCCCTGACACGACGCTTAAACCCGAGGACCTCTCACTATCCGTGTAGCGGATTTTGGGGGCAGGTCACATGACCTATGCAGGCGATGTGCGGAGTGGGCATTTGCTCGCTGGCGGGGCTGGTGCAGTGCTGGCACTGAAGCGTGGGCAGACAAGCCCAACCTGCCGTCGGTTCCAAGCACGCAATCGGGAACGTGTCCACGTTGTGGTGGCAGTGAGCGTCTGAACGTCGCGCGGATCGCGTACCGGAACGTGCACGGCCCCTTCAACACGGGGCTGCCCGACTACTTCAGACTGGTCATCCTAGAAGAGCCGTCCGCTGAAGCGTTACGCTGGGGGCGTCCCTATATAGACGCCTGGGTGGTTGACCGCATTCCCCTCGAGGAACTCGAAGGAGAAGAAGTGGACACCAATAGGGAATCGGAAGACTGGCCCACCAAGATATGAGTCACAGTCGGCGTCCCTTGGCGGAAAACGGACCTCCCCTCCCAGATAGCGGGGCAAAGACGGTTGTCATTCCGGTTCGGATCGTCGACGGCGCGGTTAAGTCGATCTCGGGAGGGCCGCTCACGGATTTGAACGACTGCATCGGAGAGTTGCGCGTCGGAGCACACGCAATTCGATCCGCCGCCGACTTGATCACCCTGACCGCGGAAGAGTCGATCCCGCTGCTGCCGAAAGGGACGAGATTGTTCTGCCGACTCGGCGCTCGTCACGTCCCCGACAACCTCAGGTCCGAGTGCCTTGAGGAACGGCTGCCGGAACCAGACCATCGGAACGCACTTTTCGCCGAGATTCGCCTGGAGCAGGATCTGCAACTTCGTCTCCGTGGGTCGAAGCCAGCAATTCTCCTTGACGCAACTTGCTCGATCCCCAGAATGCCGGGCGTGCAGCCGAAGAGCGTCAACGAAGCGTACCGCAAGATTTCTGAAAGATACGAGCCTTCACGACGCAGCGCTGGCGGCAACGTTTTCTTGAGCGTCTACATCAAACCGTCGGACGACTCTCCGCTCGTTGCGCTCAGTACCCTTCGAGATGATCGAACCAAGACCTGGGATGCATATGTCCGCACGGTGTTCACGGCCACAATCGATGGCGAGCACGTGGAGATTCGTCCGGGATACCACTCGGAGATTCTCGACAAACTGCTCCGAGCTCGTCGCGCGTCTGAGTGGGCCTACGTAACGGCCTACAATCCGCAATCTCGTCTGCTCCCCGAGGAGCGCAATCGAGCACGGCATCATGAACTGTGCGCGGTTGTTCGAGGGCTGGGCCTGACCTTCTTCGAAGGGCGCGCGGGCGGAGCTGACGGAGATTGGCCCGTCGAAGTCAGCCTACTCGTTCTCGGAATTGGTCTTGAGGATGCGCACCGACTCGGCCGCCAGTTCGACCAGCTAGCGATTGTCACCGGCGGCATTGCCGAGCCCGCACGTCTCGTGCCCTGCTAAGGTACAAAGTGCCACTCTGGGCCCGACCAAAATGGAAATCCCGGTTAACGCCAAGCGCAAGGTCGAGTTGATGGATTGGTCGGCCTTTGACGGGTTCCGGCGCCCCGCGATGCCAATGCGGCAGTGGACATGGGCAGGTGCCGGTTCATGGCAGGAGACTCTCGAAGCCGGGTTGAAGGTGCGCCGAGCTGCTCTCGCGGAGCGCCGGCAGGTCAGTTCGGAAACAGCCACCTTCAACCACGACTCGCGCGGGTTCGATTTCGCGCGTTGCCCTTCTTTTTAGCGTCGCCGGTTGCGCCCTGCGGCTGCTTTGAAGCTTGTTTCTCGCTCTCGGCGAAACTCTTCCACTCGTCGTTGTCGACAAGCGTTGTTCGGGCGATCGACACATGAGACCACCCGACGATAATCGAGAGATGAGCCTTAACCGAGTCGAACACTGCCCGAGGCATCCATGGATTGATAGTTACTTTTTGCAGCGCAAGGGGATTGAAGGGGATGTCCTTGGCCTCCAGCATCGGTTCAGCGTCCTCGTAGATGATTCTGAATTCCCGTTCATCCTGAAAGGGATAACGCTTTACGAAGGGGAGTTCCTCGGTCGTCAGATGAGCGCCTCGCAGGTCTCTGATTTGTGGGTACTTCACGAAGCCGGACTTGATTCCGGCTGTTTCGCCCAGGCTCTCCACGAGAACATCTTTGTCAAATTGCAAGCAGACGCCCGACGACTTTCCCGCGAAGACGTGCCAGTGGTGATACGTTTCAGGGGCCTCGGCGAAACAGAGAGCTAGCACCGAGCCGACGTTCTTGCGACGACGGTAAATTTCTAGGTAGTACGCATCATTGGTGTCGTCCCAATTCCGGGGAGTCAACAAGGTCAGCGCTTTTCGATGCAACAAGTGCAGCAGCGGAGCCAGTTGTGTGTATCGACGCAAGGTGATTTTCGACATAGCGAAACCAAACGGGCTACCGTCTCAGTAGGGCGCGCCGGGCCGGGGCGCGCGAGCCCCTATTTCTTCCGGCCATCCACCTGCGAGCGAATCTCCCCAACGATTGCGTCAAATGCGCCCCGGTGCCCTTTTGTGAGCTGATCGAGCGTGCCCTCACGAAGCCCCTGCGGCGGATTCGCCAAGAAGTAATCGCCAATACCGCTTGAGTCCACGCTCTCCCAAAAACCAGATGGAGGCGACTCGCTGCGGCCATCCCAGTTGCCGTGCTGGAGGAATACACCGGACGAACCAGGGCCAGAGCTGTGGACAATGAGCCCAAACGGGTGAATGTCGATCTCAGCAGCTTTGCGGTCAACCCGGTTCGCGCTGTACACCAAGTACGTTCCACCGCTAGATGTCGGCGCGGATACAACTACGGCCGAATCAATCTTGGCGTGTTGCCGCTCGTTGAAAACTGACCAGGGAATCGCGGTTCTGCTCACTGAAAATTGACCAGGGTGTTTCCGACTGTCCCTGCGGCTGTGAAGCCAGTAGGGATGAGAGGTGCACACCATGGCGATGTACGCGAAAGTGCGCAGGATGCGGCTTCGGGACGGCCTGTCGATCAGTGAGATCGCACGCCGGACCGGCCTGGCGAGAAACACGATTAAGGCGTGGCTGGGGGGCCCGGCCCGCAGTGCGATGCAATACCGACGGCCGCCGGGGCCGAAGAAGATCACGGCGTACGAGGCGGCGCTTCGGCAGGCCGTGGAGGCCGATGCGCGTCGACCGCGGCACGAGCGGCGCACGGCGCGCAAGCTGCACGCGCAGCTCCAGGCGCAGGGATTTGCCGGTGGTTACAGTCGCGTCACGGAGTGCCTGCGGGCCTGGCGCGCCGAGCAGGGGGCCGTCTCGGCGCGCTCGGCTTACGTCCCCTTGACGTTTGCGTGGGGCGAGGCGTTCCAGGTCGATTGGAGCGAAGAGGGCCTGGTCATCGGCGGGCTCTGGCGGAAGGTGCAGCTCGCGCACATGAAGCTATGCGCGTCCCGCGCCTTCTGGCTGGTGGCCTATCCCAGTCAAGGCCACGAGATGTTGTTCGACGCGCACACGCGCTGCCTGACCGGGCTGGGCGGCGTGGCCGGCCGCGGCATCTACGACAACATGAAGACGGCGGTGGACCGGACGCCGCGCAAGGACCGCGGGCGCGTCATCAATGCCCGCTTCGCCGCGATGGCGTCGCATTACCTGTTCGAGCCGGACTTCTGCAACGTGGCGTCCGGCTGGGAGAAGGGCCGCGTCGAGAAGGGCGTGCAGGACGCGCGTCGCCGGATCTGGCAGGACACCCAGCAGGAGCGCTTTGGCAGCTTTGCCGAGCTCAACGTCTGGTTGGCGACGCGGTGCCGCACGGCGTGGGACGCGCCGCACCCGGACCTCGCGGGCCAGACCATCCGAGCGGCGTGGCTGCACGAAGGCCCGCACCTGATGCCGATGCCGGCGCCGTTCGACGGCTACGTCGAGGTGCCCGCCCGGGTCTCCAGCACCAGTCTGGTGAGCGTCGCGCGCAACCGCTACTCGGTGCCGTGCGCGTGGGCGGGACACCGCGTCAGCGTGCGCCTGTATCCCGAGCGGGTCGTCATCGTCGCCGACCAGCGCGTGGTCGCCGAGCACGCCCGCGCGGTCGATCGCGATCACGTCGTCTACGATTGGCAGCACTATCTGCCGCTGATCGAGCGCAAGCCCGGGGCCTTGCGGAACGGCGCGCCGTTTGCGGACCTGCCCGATGCGCTGCAGAGGCTGCGCCAGGCGCTGCTCCGGCATGAGGGCGGCGACCGGGTCATGGCGCGTGTGCTCATGGCGCTCCGGACGCACGGTTTGGACGCCGTGCTGGTCGCCATCGACCTGGTACTCGAGAGCGGGCGGCCCTACGCCGAGGGCCTCGAGCAGGGCCAGCCCACCATGACGACGGCCGCCGCGCTGCTCGCGCAGCTGGTGCAGGCGGAAGCCACGGATCGCGCCACGTGCTCCATTCGCTACCAGATGCACGTCGCCCGCTTCCCGATGCATCACGACCTGGCCGGTTTCGATTTCGAGCAGGCCAAAGTCGATCGCCGGCAGATCGCGGGCTTTGCGTCGACAGCCTTCACCGCGCAGGCGGAGAATCTCGTGCTGATCGGCGGTACCGGCACCGGCAAGACGCACCTCGCGACCGCGTTCGGCATCGAGGCGGTCACCCGGCACAACAAGCGCGTACGCTTCTACTCCACGGTCGAACTGGTGAACACACTGGAACAGGAAAAGGCCAGTGGCCGTGCGGGCCGTCTGGCGCACCAGTTGATGCACCTCGACCTCGTGATCCTCGACGAACTGGCTACCTGCCGTTTTCGCAATCGGGCGGCGCGCTGCTCTTTCACCTGCTGTCGAAGCTGTACGAGCACACCAGCGTCATCATCACGACGAACCTGATCTTCGCGGAATGGGCCAGCATCTTCGTCGACCCGAAGATGACCACGGCGCTGCTCGACCGTCTGACGCATCATTGCCATATCGTAGAGACCGGCAACGAGTCGTTTCGCTTTCGCCACAGCAGCCACACGGCCAAGGCCCGCATCAAATCGCGCGAGCAGGCCCGGCTCAAGACGCAGGAGGGTGTCGACGAACGAGCCTGACTAGGGGAGAGAATCACCGTCTGCCGGCGGCATGCCCACCGGCTTTAGCCCTGGTCAATTTTCAACGAGCACAGGTGGTCAGTTTTCGGCGGGCGCCAACACGCCCGAGACACGCCGAGCGTGCGGGCGAGCTGTGCGCGCGAGCAGCTCAGCGTCTTGCAGATCCGCTCGATGTCATCCGGCTGAAACTGGTACACCCTGGCGACCGGTCTCACGTGTTACCACCTCACGCTACCATGGTAGCTTTCTGGTAACATCTTGGCAAATGGATTGGTAAGTGAGACGAAGCCTCCCCCCATCTGGTAACACTTTCTGGCACCTCCCGACACGATGAGCGTACAAGCAAAAGGCCCTGTTTACAGGGCCTTTTATCGGGTTGTTTTGGAGATTTGATTGGTCGGGGCGAGAGGATTCGAACCTCCGACCCCTCGGTCCCGAACCGAGTGCTCTACCAGGCTGAGCCACGCCCCGACCGGACGAACGCCTATCTTACCCCATCGCCTTGTCGAACGCGAGCGCTTCGACCGCTTCGAGCGCGGCGTGCGCGGTCAAGATCGGGGTGCAGCGGCGTCACCGACACGTAGCCGTCCCGCACCGCCTGGTAGTCGGACCGGTCGTGCGGCTCCCACTCGTTCTGCCCTTCCTCAATCCAGTAGTACGGATGCCCCTTCGGATCGTGGCGCTCCGCCACCGACGTCACGTGGTTGCGCTTCGCCTGCACGGTGACGCGATAACCCTTCGGCTCGCCTTTCGGCACGTTGAGATTCAGGAACGTCCTGCCGCGGCAGCGGTTGCCGCAGCATCGACGCCGGCGACGGTCGCCGCCGCGCGCGCCGCGTGCTCGAAGTCGTACGCGCCGCGGCGTCTGCCTGAGCGACACCGCGATCGCCGGCACCCCGAGCAGCGACGCTTCGAGCGCGCCCGCCACCGTCCCCGAGTACGTCACATCGTCGCCAAGGTTCCATCCCTTGTTGATACCGGACACGACCAGCGACGGCATGTCCTTGAATACCTGCGTGACGGCAATGTTGACGCAGTCGGTGGGCGTGCCGTCCACGGCAAACACGCCCTCGCCGATTGACTCGAGCCGCAGCGGCCTGCGCAGCGTGAGCGCGTGACCGATGGCGCTCGCCTCGGTCATCGGCGCCACGATGGTGACCTCGCCAATCGCGCGCAAGCGCGCGAGCCAGCGCGTGAATACCTTCCGAGCGATAGCCATCGTCGTTCGTCACCAGAATGCGAATCATCTCTGGCCGACGATTATAGTTCGCTGCCGAACTGAGCGCGGCGACGCTACCGCCTCACGTACGGCGCCAGCGGTCCATCCTGAACGGACGATACCCAGATGACGTTGCCCTGCTTGCTGGTGTTATCGCGATAGACCGGAAACCCGTGGTAATCGCCGACCGGGATGAAGCGTTCAGGCGAGTACGAGACTGCCTCGCCGTCGCTGTACCAGCGCCGGCCCTCGAACTCCACCCACACCCCATCGGTTGGCCGCGGCGTGCGAATAGCCTCCACGCGAGCCGGACGCGGCGCGGGTCGATCGCGGGCTGGCACGGGGACGGCCTCGCGCGGCGCCACCGGCACAATCGCGCTGGCGGTCCCGATCGCCCCTGCGCCCGCGACCGTCAGCGCGTCTGTGGCGACCCTCGCGTCCGCCGCCACCTCGCGGACCCGCGTGTACGTCCGCATCCGATCGCGTCCAACCGGAACGTAGACGACCGACCACGGCTCCAGCGTCGGATCGGCATAAATCGGGACGCCCTTGAAGACGCCGATTTGCGTCATCACCTGAGCATCGAACAATCGAAACTCGCGCGTCGGCGCATAGGCGAGGCCGGCAAACAGCATCAGCTGGCTGTCCACCTGCCAGGCGGCCGCGGCCGCGTCGATGGCCGGCGGCGGCGATCGGAATTCGTAGACCTGCGCGCTTCCTGTTTTGGGAACGAGTAAGGCAACCGACAGGCCGAGACTGAGCAGACACGCGCGCATTGAAGACCTCAGACGCGTCGGCTCCAACAGTCGTGCCACCTATGCGCGCAGAAACAGCTTTCGCTGGTACATGAGGTGGCAGATCGCGTACATCATCGCCAGGAAGGCGAGCGAATAGACGAGGGAGGCAGTCTTTGGCGCGGCCATCCACGAAAACCCGCGCTCGTAGATGGTCCACTGGAGCGACTCGCTTTTTCCGTCTGGTCGCGGCACATTCAGGAGCAGCAGCGACTTGCCGATGAGACCGGACAGCACGAACAGCGCGATCGCATTGCGGCCCAGAATCACCAGCGGCCTGCTCCACGCACGTACACCGCGAACGTCGATGAGCACGAAGCAGATCGCGAACAGAATCAATGCCGCGCCGCCGGTGAACAGCACGAACGAACCGGTCCATAGCTGTTTATTGAGCGGCAGCCATCGGCTCCATAACTGCCCGGCCCAGAGCAGCGCGATGCCCCAGATCTCCATGCTGAACCATTTGTTGGTCTTCGTCGTTGGCGATCGCAGACACAGCCCCGTCATCGCGCCGATCAGCGTCGTCGCGATCGCCGGAAGCGAACTCAGCAGGCCCTCGGGATCCCACTCGGACCGGTAGAGGTGAGCGCCGAATAACGCGCGATCGATCCGCGCGCCGATGTTGCCTTCTGGAGTCAGGTCGCCGAATCGGTTCAGCACAAACCAGTAGCCGAGCACGATCGCGGCGATGATCGACCCCAGCAGAATCGCCTGGCGGCGCCAGCCCTTCCCTTCCGCCCGCGACTGCACCATCCGAAACAGGGTGGCCGCGGCAAGGTAGCAGACGCCGATTCGCTGAAGGATCCCCGGGATCCGCCACGCGGCACGGTTGAAGAACGGAAAGCCCGCGAGAAACAGACCCAGCCCGACGAGCACCGACGCCCGCCTGGCGATCTTCCACCACGGCGCCGACAGCGTCGCCCTCGAAAGCGCCAGCGACACGCCGACGATGAAGAGAAAGAAGGGAAAGATGAGGTCGGTTGGGGTGCAGCCATGCCACTCCGCGTGCTCGAGCGGCCAGTACATCGCATCCCAGGTCCCGGGATTGTTCACCACGACCATCGCGGCCATGGTCAGGCCGCGGAACGCGTCGAGGGAGTCTACCCGGTCGGGCACCGTTCCACTCTACACGAACCCTTCGGAGGCGGCGGTTCACATCCGCCGGTTACCAACGTACAATTCCCCAACCGATGAACGACACGCTTGGGCGGCCGCTGCGCAACCTCCGGCTGTCGGTGACCGATCGCTGCAACCTGCGCTGCCAGTACTGCATGCCGGAGGACGACTACGTCTGGCTGCCGCGCGAGGATGTGCTGCAGTTCGAGGAGACCAGCACGCTGGTCGACGTCTTCCTGTCGCTCGGCGTGGACAAGATCCGCCTGACCGGCGGCGAACCACTGCTTCGACGCAACCTGCCGACGCTGGTCTCGATGATCGCCGGCAAACCCGGCGTGAAGGATCTCGCGCTCACGACCAATGGCGTGCTCCTCGCGGACCAGATCGACGGGCTCAAATCGTCGGGGCTGGGTCGTATCACGGTCAGCCTCGACACGCTGCACCGCGATCGATTCAAGACGCTCACCCGCTTCGACGAGCTCGACGCCGTCCATGCCGGCATCGCGTCGGCGCGGCGCGTCTTTGGCAGCCTCAAACTCGACACCGTCGTCATCCGCGGGGTGAACGACGACGAGCTGGTGGCGCTCCTCGAATACGGACGGGATGCCAACGCCGAAGTCCGCTTCATCGAGTACATGGACGTCGGCGGCGCCAGCCGCTGGTCGCCGGAACGCGTCGTCTCGCGCGTGGAGATGCTCGAACGCCTGACGCGACACTACGGCACGATCACGCCAATCGACGAGCCCGGATCGTCGGCGCCGGCAGAGCGTTTCGCGCTGCAGGACGGCACGACGTTCGGCATCATCGCGTCGACGAGCGAACCGTTCTGCCGATTGTGCGATCGCAGCCGGCTGACCGCCGACGGCATGTGGTACCTCTGTCTCTACGCGTCGCGCGGGCTGGATCTGCGCGCGCCGCTCCGGCGCGGCGCGACCGCCGAGGAACTGACGGCGCTCGTGTCGAGCGGCTGGCGGACCCGCGACGATCGCGGCGCCGAGGTCCGCCTCGCGCTCGGCGACCAGCGCGCGTTCGTTCCGGTCCAGGATCTGCTGCGAAAGGATCCGCACCTCGAGATGCACACGCGCGGCGGCTAGCGCTGCCGGAGCGGCGTCAGTGCGGTCCTGAACTGGAGCCCGTCGTCGGCGCGCATCCTTCGTCGAACCGGCCGAACAGCAGCAGCGAAACCGCTTGAAGCAGACCCTTGACGCTGCACGGCTTGTCCAGGAACGCCTCGTCTTCCCACAGCGTCACTTTTTCCTTGAACAACCGATCGCTGAAACCGGTCAGGTACAGCACCTTCAAGCCGGGCTCTGACTGGCGGAGCCGGCGCGCCAGTTCGTCGCCCGTCATCTGCGGCATCATGACGTCGGTAACGAGGATGTCGAAGCTGTCGAGCGTCGCGGCGAGGGCGATCGCTTCGGGACCGTCGGACGCCTGAGCGGTCTGGTAGCCCGCCTCGCGCAAGACCCGCTCGACGAATCTCCGCACCGATTCCTCATCGTCCACAATCAACGCGCTGATCTGACCTGGTCTCATACGAGGGGCCGTCCACCCCTGGTGATGCGCGAGTGTCCGGGCCGGGCGCCGAGAATCTCCCGGATGCGTTCGGTCAGTACCGAGGCCCGAAACGGTTTGCCAATGAAGTTGATGCCGGGGCTGTTCAGGTCAAACGGGATGGCCATTTCGGCGTAACCGGAAATCAGCAGGACCCGAAGCTCGGGACGAGCGCCGATCAACTGCTGCGCGAGTGCCGGCCCGCTCATTTCCGGCATCACGACATCGCTCAGCAGCAGATCGATCTCGCCCGACTGCCCCTTGAAGAGATCCAGCGCGGCGGCGCGCTGCCCTGCGCGCTGGATTTCCTCGAGATCGCCGCCGAGCGAAACAGACGCCCGGGCCTTACTCGTTTTCGGGACGAGTCGTCCCACAAGCGGACGGTTTCTGGGACGCGAGGACATTTTTAGTCGAACGATAAATGACTTAATTATAATGATTTACGTACGAAAACGACCGTGGCTCGTGATTTGCCGTCGCTTCGGCTGATCGTTTTCACGACAGTAACCGTCTAAGCAGACAAAACAACCATGGATATAGCCCGTCCGTCCAATGCAAGAAAGAAACGCATCCGCCAGGTCATCTATGGCGCTGTCGGCCTCGCAGCCGTGGCGCTGGTCACCGTCGGCTTGTCGCGGCTGAAGCCCGCCGCACCGACGGTCGAACGGGCGGTCGTCTTTCCGGACACGGTGAAACGCGGACCGATGGTGCGGCAGGTGCGCGGGCTCGGGACGCTCACGCCGGAGGACATCCGGTGGATTCCAGCCACCACACAGGGACGCGTCGAGCAGATCATCCTGAGGCCCGGCACCGCGGTCAAAGCCGGTGACGTCGATCCTCGTTCTCAGTAACCCGCAGCTCGAACAGCAGTTGCAGGACGCCCAGTTGAAACTCGAGGCGGCGGAAGCCGGCCTGGCGAATACCAAGGTGTCGCTTCAGAACGACTTGCTCACGCAGCGCGCCGCCTCGGCCAACATCGAAGCCGACTACAACAAGGCGAAGATGCAGGCGCAGATGAACGAGGCCCTGGCGAAGGATCAGCTGGTGTCCGAGCTGGTGCTGAAACAGTCGCAGGTGGACGCCGACTCGCTGGGCGTGCGCAACCAGATTTCGAAGGATCAGCTCGCCAGCAAGACCGATTCGGCAAAGGCGCTGATGGCCGTGCAGCAGTCGCTGGTCGATCAGGCGCGCGCGTTTCTCAGACTGACGCAACAGCAGCGCGACGAGTTGAAAGTCCGCGCCGGCATCGACGGCATGCTGCAGCTGGTGCCGGTCGAAGTCGGTCAGCAGGTGGCGCCCGGCACCAACCTCGCGCGCGTCGCCAATCCCAGCCGCCTCAAGGCCGAAATCAAGATCGCCGAAACGCAGGCCAAGGACATCCAGCTCGGGCAGAAGGCCGAAGTCGACACCCGCAACGGCATTGTCGAAGGGCGCGTCGCGCGCATCGATCCGTCGGTGCAGAACGGCACGCGCACGGTCGACGTGACACTGACGGGCGCGCTGCCGAAGGGCGCCGTGCCGGACCTGAGCGTGGACGGCACGATCGAGCTCGAGCGGCTCGAACGACGTGCTGTTCGATGGGTCGTCCGGCCTTCGGTCAGGACCAGAGCGTGGTCGGGCTGTTCAAGATCACCGACGATGGCGTGACCGCCGAGCGGGTGCAGGTCAAGCTCGGAAAGAGCTCGGTCAACACGATCGAAATTCTGTCGGGGTTGAAGGTCGGCGATCAGGTGATTCTGTCCGACATGTCGGCGTATGACGCCTACGATCGCATTCGACTGAAGTAGAGCACGCGTAGTGGCGGAACTTGCTCCGCCAAACAGGAGACAACAAGCATGGCTGACAACGGACAGGCGCTGATCAAGCTCGATGGCGTGACGAAGGTCTTCTTCACGGACGAAGTCGAGACGCACGCGCTGTCGGGGATCCACCTGCAGATCAACAAGGGCGAGTACGTGTCGATCGCCGGGCCGTCGGGCTGCGGCAAGTCGACGCTGCTCTCGATTCTCGGCCTGCTCGATTCGCCGACCGACGGCCAGTACCTGCTGAACAACCGGCCGGTCGCCGAGCTTCCCGCCTCCGAGCGCGCCCGCGTCCGCAACCGCGAGATCGGCTTCATCTTCCAGAGCTTCAACCTGATCGGCGATCTGACCGTCTTCGAGAACGTCGAGCTGCCGCTCACCTATCGCGGCATGAAGGCCGCCGAGCGGAAGCAGCGCGTCCGAGGCCGCGCTCGAACGCGTCGGCATGGCGCACCGCGCCAAGCACCTGCCCAGCCAGCTCTCCGGCGGTCAGCAGCAGCGCGTCGCGGTCGCGCGCGCCGTCGCCGGCGAACCGCTGATCCTGCTCGCGGACGAGCCGACCGGCAACCTCGATTCACGCAGCGGCGAAGCGGTGATGGACCTGCTCCGCGAACTGCACCAGGCCGGCGCCACGATCTGCATGGTCACGCACGATCCGCGCTACGCGCGCCACGCCGACCGCAGCATCCACGTCTTCGACGGCCGCGTCGTCGAGGAACAGACGGAGATGGCGATTACCGAGTAGGCGCACGGTCACAGTGAGAAGTGTGAAGTGAGAAGTCGCGAGCACCGGGGAACGGTGGACTCCACACGGCAGACTTCTCACTTCTCACCTCCGACTTCTGATTTCCATGCTGACTGACCTCCGCCAGGCGCTCCGGCTGCTCCTCAAGTCCCCGGGCTTCAGCCTTCTCGTCGTGATCGTGCTGGCGCTCGGCATCGGCGCCAACACCGCCATCTTCAGCATCGTCAACGGCGTGCTGTTGCGGGCGCTGCCGTTCGCGGACCCGGCTCGACTCGTTTCGATCGAGACGACCATCCACAACGAACCCGACAGCACCAGCTATCTCGACCTCCTTGACTGGCGCGCGCAGGCGACCAGCGTGCAGCACTTGACGGGCTATGCCCTGGCGGCGGCCACGCTGACCGGGCACGGAGAAGCGGCGTCGATTCCGACGGTCGTCACGACGCCGGACCTTTTTCCGCTGCTGGGGGTCGCTCCGATCGCCGGGCGGGTTCTGCTGCCCGACGACGATACTCATGGCGCGGTGCGGACGGCCGTGATTTCGGAAACGCTCTGGACCCGGACCTTCAATCGCGATCCCGCGCTGATCGGCCAGTCGATCGTGCTGGATGGCGACGCCATCACCGTTGTCGGCGTGATGCCGGCCCGCTTCGAGTTTCCGTTCGACAGCGAGGACACGCCGCAGATCTGGATGCCGATCCTGGCGTCACGGTTTTCCGCGCAGTGGGCCGATCAGCGTCACGCGTCGTTCCTCAAGGTGGCCGGTCATCTTCGTGCCGGCGTGACCGTGCCAGCGGCGCAGGCCGAGTTGGCGACGATCGCCGCGCGCATCGACGCGGCTGATCCGCGCAACGGCACGCGCGGCATCGGCGTGAAACCGTTCCAGGAGGCGCTCGTCCAGAACTACCGTCCGGCGCTCGTCGTGCTGTGGAGCGCGGTTGCGGCGGTGCTGCTGATCGCCTGCGCCAACATCGCGAATCTGCTGCTGGCGCGCGGGACGGCGCGCCGCCGCGAAATCGCGATCCGCACCGCGCTCGGCGCCAGCCGCCTTCGCATTGTCCGTCAACTCCTGGTCGAGAGCCTGATGCTCGCGGCAATCGGCGGACTGGCCGGAACGGTGCTGGCGTTGTGGGGCGTGGACGCGCTCGTCCGGGTCAGCCCGGTCCAGATTCCCCGCCTGAACACCGTGCATGTCGATCGCACCGTGCTGTTGTTCACCCTGGCCGCGTCGATGCTGACTGGCGCCCTGTGCGGCGTTCTGCCGGCGCTCCAGCTCTCGCGTTCGAAGCCGGGGGACGCACTCAAGGACGGCGACCGCGGCGGCAGCAGCGGTTACGGCACGCAGACGCGGCGCGCCCTGGTCGTCGCCGAAGTGGCGCTCTCGCTGATGCTTCTCGCCTCGGCGGGCCTTTTGCTGCGGAGCCTGGAACTACTGCAACGCGTCAGCCCCGGCTTCACCACCGGGCACACGTTGACGATGCAATTGATGTTGCCGCAGACGCGATACTCCAAGTCCGAGCAGATGATCGCGTTCTACCGTCGGCTTCACGACGCAGTCGCAGCCGTCCCGTCGGTGACAGCCAGTGCGGTGTCCACGACCCTGCCGATGACCGGCAGCGACATCGGCATGGGATTCGTTCCTGAAGGTCATCCGGTCGATCCCCAGGTGCGCACCGTCGCCACTTTTTTCGGAGTCAGCCCCGACTATTTCTCCACTCTCGGCATTCGGCTGATTCGCGGACGCGGTTTTACCGACCGTGACGACGAGCGGGCGCCGGGCGTCATGGTCATCAACGCAACCATGGCCGCGAAGTACTGGCCGGGCGAGGATCCGGTCGGCAAGCGCGTCACGATCGGCTACAACGACACCGGTCCGCGGGAAATTGTCGGCGTCGCCGCCGACGTACGGCAGACCAACCTGACCGACCCGCCCTCAGCGCAGATGTACGCGCCGTTCGTGCAGGCGCCCTGGCCGTTCCTGACCGCGGTTGCGCGAACACAGGTGGCGCCCGAAGCAGCCGCCGGCTCGCTGCGCCAGGTGCTGGCGCGACTCGATCCGGAACAAGCCGCCGGTGACATTCGCACCTTCGATCAGTATCTGGCGCGAACCATCGCCACGCCGCGGTTCACCGCGGTACTGATCGGCACGTTCGCAGCGCTGGCGTTGCTGCTCGCCGGCTTCGGCCTCTACGCCGTCATGGCGTACGCCGTCGTCCAGCGCAGCCGCGAAATCGGCATTCGCATGGCCCTCGGCGCGCAGGCACGAGACGTGCGCGGACTGGTGGTGCGCGAAGCCACGCGTCTGGGAGTCGTCGGCCTCATTCTCGGCCTGGCCGGCTCGCTGGCCGTGACGCGGCTGCTGGGCAGCCTCCTGTTCGGGGTCGGCGCGACCGATCCGGCGACGTTCGCCGGCGTCTCGACGGCATTGATCGCCGTCCTGATCCTGGCGGCCTACCTGCCCGCCCGGCGCGCCACCCGTGTCGATCCGATCGTGGCTCTGAGAGCAGAATAGCGTCATGCTGATTTCTCTTCGGAACGTCGAAAAGTCTTACCCGCATGGCGTCGGGCCGCACCTACGTGCTGCGCCGCGCTCAACGTGGACATCAAGGAAGGCGAGTTCGTCTCGATCATGGGGCCGTCGGGCGCCGGCAAGTCGACGCTGCTCCACATCCTCGGCATGCACGACAGCGCGCTGGACCGGCGAGTACTACTTCATGGATCAGCCGGTCCATCGTCTCAATCCCAAACAGCGTTCGGAACTGCACAAGAAGCACGTCGGCTTCGTGTTTCAGAGCTATCACCTGCTCGACAACCTGACCGTTTACGAGAATCTGGAGATTCCGCTCTCGTACCGCAACGTCAGCCGGAAGGATCGCCAGAGCATGGTCGCCGACATCCTCGATCGCTTTCAGATCGTCGGCAAGAAGGATCTCTATCCGAATCAGCTGTCCGGCGGACAGCAGCAGCTGGTCGGCGTCGCGCGCGCGGTGATCGCCAATCCGCAGGTGATTCTCGCCGACGAACCGACCGGCAACCTTCACTCGGCGCAAGGCAAAGAAATCATGGAGTTGTTCCGACGGACTGAACGAAGGCGGCACGACGATCATCCAGGTCACGCACTCGGAAGTGAACGCGTCGTACGGCACGCGGATCATTCAACTGCGCGACGGCTGGGTGGTCGACGACTAAGGTTCAAACCAAAGCCCGCCAGTGACGCGTCTAAAACGGCGGCCGTTCGTCAGTCGGCATTGTCGGTCAGCAGTCGCCGCGTTGCCGCGACTGCAGGGAGAAACTCACGTGGCACTTGCCCATCGATGGCCCGAATCGACGACCGATCGCGGCGACGGATTCCCGATGCGCGCTGAATCCGTCCAACCCCGCGTGCTGATCGCGGACGACCAGCCCGACGTGCTCGAGGCGCTGCGCCTGCTGCTCAAGGGCGAAGGCTATCGGATCGAGTCCGCCAGCTCGCCCGCCGGCGATCCTCGAGGCGGTCGACAGCGCGAGTTCGACGCCGTGCTGATGGACCTCAACTACGCGCGCGACACGACGTCCGGCCAGGAAGGACTCGATCTGCTGTCGCAGCTCCGCTCACACGATCCGACGCTGCCGCTCGTGGTGATGACCGCGTGGGGCAGCGTCGAGGTCGCCGTCGAGGCGATGCGCCGCGGCGCGCGCGATTTCGTCCAGAAGCCGTGGGAGAACGCGCGGCTGCTCGCCGATCGTCCGGACGCAGGTGGAACTCGCGCGCGCGCTGCGCGCGCCAGCAGACGCCTCGAAGCGGAGAACCGATCGCTGAAGCCGGAAGCGCGGCCGCTGCTCATCGCCGAACGCGCCGTCGATGCGGCCGGTGCTCGAGCTGATCGCGCGCGTCGGACCGTCGGACGCCAACGTGCTCATCACCGGCGAAAACGGCACCGGCAAGGGCATCGTCGCGCAGGCGCTGCATGCGGTGTCGGCACGCGCCGGCCGCGGCCTGGTCACCGTCAACGCCGGCGGCCTCTCCGAGGGCGTGTTCGAGAGCGAGCTGTTCGGCCACGTCAAAGGCGCGTTCACCGACGCCAAGACCGATCGCGTCGGCCGCTTCGAGCTGGCCGACGGCGGCACGCTGTTCCTCGACGAGATCGCCAACGTCCCGATCAACCTGCAGGCCAAGCTGCTGCGCGTGCTCGAGACCGGCGAGTTCGAGCGGGTCGGCTCGTCGCGCACGCGTCGGGCCAACGTCCGCATCATCTCGGCCACCAACTCGAACCTCGGCGACGAAGTGACCGCCGGCCGATTCCGGCAGGATCTGCTCTTCCGGCTGAACACGATCGAGATCCACCTGCCGCCGCTGCGCGAGCGCCGCGAGGACATCCCGGCGCTCGCCACGCACTTCCTGCGCAGCACGCGCAGCGCTATCGCAAGAACGATCACCGGCTTCGAACCGGCGGCGCTGCAGGCGCTGCTCGATCATCCGTGGCCGGGCAACATCCGCGAGCTCGATCACGCGGTCGAGCGCGGCGTGCTGATGGCGCAGGGTTCGGCTGTCCGCCTCGCCGAGCTCGGCCTGCGCATCGATCGCGACGCGACGTCGCGCCTCGAGGACATGAGCCTCGAGGACGTCGAGGGATTCCTGATCAAGAAGGCGATGGCGCGCTTCGACGGCAACGTCAGCCAGGCGGCGAAGGCGCTCGGCCTGAGCCGCAGCGCGCTCTACCGCCGCCTGCAGCGCTACGGCTTGTAAGATCACGGTGTGAGCGGGCGACCTGTCGAGTCGGCGGACGCCGCAGCGGCTTCTGCCCTCGATCCGATCGACGGCCGGCCGGTCGGATGGCTCCGCTTCGATCAGCACATCCTGCTGCTGGCGCTCGCCGCCGGACTCCCTGCCGCCCTCGTCGCGCTCGTCCTGCTGTGGACCGGCGACTACACTCCCAAGGTCCAGTGGACGCTGACCGCCTGCATCGTCGGCGTCTGGACCGGCTGTTCGTTCAGCGTCCGCCACCGCGTCGTGCTGCCGCTGCAGACGCTCTCCAACCTGCTCGCCGCGCTGCGCGAAAGCGACTTCTCGATTCGCGCGCGCGGCAGCGAGCGGCGACGATCCGCTCGGCGCGGTCATGCTCGAAGTCAATGTCCTCGCGTCGACGCTCCACGACCAGCGCCTGGGCGCGCTCGAGGCCGGGGCGCTGCTGCGCACGGTGATGGTCGAGATCGACGTGGCGGTGTTCACGTTCGACGTCGCGCAGTCGCTGCGCCTCGTCAACCGCGCCGGCGAGCGCCTGCTGGCGCAGCCGGCCAAGCAGATGCTCGGGCGTGCCGCTTCGAGATCTCGGCCTCGCGGCGTTTCTCGAAGGCGCATCGCCTCGCGTCGAGGACGTCGCGTTTCCCGGCGCCTCTGGACGATGGGAGGTGCGACGGACGACGTTCCGCCAGGAGGGACGCCCCCATCAGTTGCTGGTGCTCGCCGACGTCAGCCGTCCGCTGCGCGACGAGGAGCGTCAGGCGTGGCAGCGGCTGATTCGCGTGATCGGCCACGAGATCAACAATTCGCTGGCGCCGATCAAGTCGATCGCCGGCAGCCTCGAAACAATGCTGGCGCGCGAGCAGATGCCCGACGACTGGAACGACGACATGCGCGCGGGTCTGGCAGTCATCGCCGCGCGATCCGACTCGCTCAGCCGCTTCACGACGGCGTACGCCCGGCTCGCGAAGCTGCCTGCTCCACGCGTCGAAGCCCTCAACGTAGCGACGCTGGTGCGGCGGATCGCCGGCGTCGAGACGCGGCTGCCGATTCGCCTCGAAGAAGGACCAGCGGCCACGATTCGGGCTGACCCGGACCAGCTCGAGCAGTTGCTGATCAACCTGCTGCACAACGCGGCGGACGCCGCGCTTCAGACCGGCGGCGGCGTCACCATCGGCTGGAAGCGGGAGGGCCGCGGATTAGAGCTCTGGATCGACGATGAAGGTTCGGGATTGACCAACGAGGGCAACCTGTTCGTGCCGTTCTTTACGACGAAACCCGGCGGGTCGGGGATCGGCCTCGTGTTGAGCCGCCAGATCGCGGAGGCTCACGGCGGCTCGCTGACGCTCGAAAACCGGGTCGATCGACGTGGTTGTCGCGCCTATTTGCGACTGCCGGTCTGAGTCCGGGTCGCCTCGTCGCCGAGGTGCTCGACCTTCAGGTCGCGCGCTCGTTCGAAGAGATCCGATTTGGTCGGATAGAGCTCGCGGAGCACGATCTCGCCGGCACGGCGCAGTTGCAATTCCGCTCCAGAGCAGCACGAGATCACCACACACTGCAGATCGTCGCCGCGCCAGAGCTCACGCTCCTCGTCGCGCATCCGATTTCCTGATATCCGCCGTCAGAACAGTCTCCCGCCGAGGGGCGTCTCCTGGCCAGGCGCGACGAGCACGACCTCGCCCTGCTCGTCTGGCACGCCGAGGGTCAGCACCTCCGACATGAACGGCCCGATCTGCCGCGGCGGAAAGTTTACGACCGCGAGGACCAGACGGTTGAGCAGGTCGGCCGCCGTGTAGTGCTTCGTAATCTGCGCGGACGACTTCTTCACGCCGAGCGTCTCGCCGAAGTCGATCCACAACTTGTAGGCCGGCTTCCTCGCCTCTGGAAACGGCTGAACGTCCACGATGCGACCGACGCGAATATCCACTCGCTGAAATTCGGTGTAGGAAAGCGGTGCAGGCACGCCGGTCATCGAATGGAAAACCGACACACGCGCCGGGCGACGTGCCATCTGGCCGGTGATTCGGATACCGTCGAGTCGGTACGGCGCTTGATTGCAGATTCAGCGGTATGACGCCCTCGCTCGGGAACATCCTGATCGTCGATGACGACCCCCTGATGCGCAGCATGCTCATGAAGCTGCTCGCGGTCGAGGGCTTTCAGGTGGTCGGCGCCGAAGACGGCCTGGAGGCGCTCCACGTGTTGCGGGCCGTGCGTCATCGGGCGTCGGGCACGCCGTGCCTGGTTCTGCTGGACCTGAAAATGCCGCGGCTGGGCGGCGACGAGTTCCGGCGCGCGCAGTTGGCGGATCCGACCCTGGCGAGCGTGCCGGTCGTTGTCATGTCGGGCGCCCCTGATCTGGAACAACGCGCCGGCCTGCTTGGAGCGGTCGCTTCGATCGGCAAGCCGATCGAGCACGATGCGCTGCTCGCGATCATTCGCCAGCACTGCGCTTGACGTCACGACCGGCCGCCGACGGCTTGCCGGACCGCCGAGGCCAGCACGCCTCCAAGCGCCGCGGCGGCGAGGTAGAGCGCCGGCAGTGCGTGATCGTCCATTCATCCAGCAGACCAGCACCCCGATGGCCCCGCCGATCGCCACCGTCGACAAGGCATCACCCAGTCGACTGAGCGGGCCGCGGACAGCGGTGGTGCTCGGTGAGAGCGCCCATGCACTTGGGACAAGTGGCCATATGACTGGACCCGGAAGCGCGAGCCACGGGACTTATGCCGCGAATCACGGGGACGGGACACGAGATCACGCGAAATCTTAGCATGGCAGCATCCGTCACTTGAACAGCACCAGATCGATCGCGTTGCCCATCGATCTCGAGCAGCATCCGGCTGCGCCGCTTCGCTGAGCCATCAGGTGCTGAGACATCAGTTGCACGCCGCCTTCGACGATGGTAGCGTCGTCGAATCGTGTCGGCACGACGTTCGCTTTCCTCTCATTTGACGGTCGCCCCATCGCTCTCAGGCGACCGGGAATGGGAGCAGACAGAATGCCGACGCAAACCGTTATCCGACGGATAGATACATTGGAAGAGCGCGTCACCCGCCTCGAAGAACTTCCCGCCCGCATCGACGACCTCACGTTGCAGGTCCTGCAACTTCGCGAGGAGATGCGTACGGAGTTTTCGGCTGTTCGAAGTGAAATGGGCGCGTTGGCCACGCGCGCTGAAATGCGGGAGCTCAATGACGCGACGCGGGTAGAAATGCGCGAGCTCAGGACGCGGTGAAATGCGCGACTCGCGGGCAGAAATGCGCGAGCTCAATGACGCGACGCGTCGTGAGATGCACCAACTGCACGAAGCCGTCCGCCACGAGATGCACGATCTCAACGGCAAGACTCTTCAACAGATGCACGATCTCAACGACAAGACTCTTCAACAGATGCACGAGCTCAACGACGTGACGTTGCGGCAGATGCGCGTGCTTCACGAAGATGTCATCGCGCGGCTTGGTGTGGTTCGCGAGGGCGACAGCGAGCGGCCGGCAGCACCCAGCAGGCGACGCCGCAAGCGTTGAGGCGTCGGGTTGTATACTGCGCCCGTGCGCATAGTGTCGTCGTCTACCATCCTCGCGCTTCTGTTCGCCGCCCCAATCGCGCTGTCGAGCGCTGGTCTGCCAACCCCGGAATCCGTGCTGGGTTTCCGTCCGGGCGCCGACTACAAGCTCGCGACTTACGACCAGTCGGTCGATTATTTCAAGAAGCTCGCGGCCGCCACCAAGTACATGAAGATCGTCGAGGCTGGCAAGACCAGCCAAGGGCGGACGATGTACTTCGCCCTCATCTCGTCGCCTGAGAATTTATCGCGGATCGATCGATACCGCGAGATCGCCCGACGACTCGCGCACCCGCAGGGACTCACCGACGACGAGGCGCGCAAGCTGGCGCACGACGGCAAGGCGTTCGTCCACATCGACGGCGGATTGCACGCGACGGAAGTCGCCGGTGCGCAGCACACGCCGCAACTCGCGTTCGACCTCGTGTCGCGCGCACACACGCCGGCGATGAAGGCGATGCTGAACAACGTGGTGGTGATGGTGTGGCCCACCATCAATCCTGACGGCCAGCAGATGGTCGCCGAGTGGTACATGAAAAATGTCGGTACACCATTCGAGCTGTCAGGCTTGCCACGCCTGTACCAGGAATACGTCGGTCACGACAACAACCGCGACGCCTACATGCTCAACATGGTCGAGTCGCGGGTAATGGAGCATGCGTGGCGTCAGTGGGAACCGCAGATCATCTACGTCCACCACCAGTCCGGGCCATTTCCCACCCGCATCTGGCTGCCACCGTTCTCCGAGCCGGTTGGCGAGGACGCGCCGTTCCTGATGTCGCGCGAAGTCAACATGATGGGCATGGCGATCGCGAAGGGACTCGAGGAGCACGGACAGGTCGGCGCGACGCACATGGGCACGGCCTTCGACGCCTGGTATCCCGGTTACGTGGACTACGCACCGAACTTCAAGAACATCGCCGCGTTCTGGACCGAGACGGCGCTCTTCCAGTACGCCACACCGCACGACTACACGCTCGACGATTTCCCGCAGAACATGCGCGACCTGCGACCGCAGAGCCTGTACTCGAGTCCCTGGCCGCCCGGACGCTGGCGCTTGCGCGACGCCGTGGACTACATGGAGACCGCATCGCTGGCGGTCATCGAGTACGCCTCGAAATACAAAGAGTCGCTGCTCTACGACCGCTACCAGGCCGGCCGCGATCAGATCGCGCTTGGCAACACGAAGGCGCCGTACGCCTACTTCGTCCCTCAGGAGCAGCGCGACCCGGTCGCCGCGGTCGAGTTGCTGCGGCGGCTGGCGTTCGGCGGTGTTCGGATTTCTGAATTGACCGCGTCTGCAACCGTCGGGACCGACACGTTCGCTGCCGGGACCTGGGTGATTCCGACCGATCAGGAATTCGCCGCCATGGCGCGCGAGGTGCTCGACGTGCAGCACTATCCGGATCTGCGCCAGTATCCCGGCGGCCCGCCCGAGCGACCCTACGACGCGGCGGGCTGGACTCTGTCCTTGCAGATGGGGGTCCGGGTCGTGGCGGCTGCGGCGCCTCTCACGACCTGACCTGCGCGCGAAACTTCGCCTGGTCGGCGAGATGCCAGAGTCGAAGGTGAGGCCGACGACCTACGAAGCGGCGCTGAAGATCGACGCGGCGCCCTTCGACAGTGTGCCCGGCGTCGGTTTCAATACCGATCCGGCGGCTGCGGCCATCGTCCCGGCCGCCGGCCGCGTCACGGGGAGCGGCGATATGCTCGTGGTCGACCCGGCTCAGAACAATGCGTTTCGCGCTCTCAACCGCGCGTGGGCCTGGGCGCGACCGTTCAGACCACCGTCACGACGACAGCCTCGACGATTCGGTACGGCATCCGCAATCTTTCCGAAGCGGCGCAGAACGAGTTGGTGCAATCGCTGGCGCTGCAGGCGGAACGGGCGTCAGCCACGCCGGGACATACGGTACGTAAGCCGCGCATCGGTCTCTACCAACCATGGACCGGAAGCATGGACGAAGGCTGGTCGCGGTGGGTGCTCGAACAGTACGGCTTCCCGATCGTGCCGATTCACCCCGAGGATTTCAAGACTCCTCTCGGTGATCGGGTCGATGTCGTCATCATTGCCGACGACTCCCGTGTGCCGGTCGCCGGCGCCCAGAATGGAGGCCGCGGCGGACGCGGCGGCGGCACCGTGCGACCTGAGTACGGTTATCAACTGACCGCCAGCGACGTGCAGGCGTTCGAGCAGTTCATTCGCGCGGGCGGCACGCTCGTGTGCCTGAGCGGCGCCAGCACGTTCGCGATTCAGCAGTTCAAGCTGCCGGTCCGGAATGCTGTCGCCGGACTCAGGCCGGAGGAGTTCTTCTTGAGGGGCTCACTGGTTGAGGTGACGACGGATCCGAGTCACCCGGTGATGGCGGGAATGCCGGAGAAGGCGGCCGTCTTCGTCGATGGCAGCCCGGTCTTTGAAACACAGGACGGCTTCACCGGGACGGTCCTCGCGCGTTACCAGACCTCCGGCTCGCCGCTGCTTTCTGGTTATCTGATCGGCGAGAATTATCTGCACGGCAAGGCCGCGGCGCTCGACGTACCGCTCGGCGACGGCCATGTGATCCTGATCGGGTTCCGGCCGGAGTGGCGCGGACAGCCGTTCGGCACGTTCCGCGTGCTGTTCAACGCGGCGCTCTTCACCAGATAGTGTTCGCCTCCAGGCGGATCTGACTCGACATGGACGATCAATTCTTCGTGACGTGCCCGTACTGCGGCGAAGAGGTCGAAATTTATCTCGAGCCTGACGTGAAAGGCAGCTTCGTCCAGGACTGCGAGGTCTGCTGCAACCCGTGGCGCGTCCGCGTGTCCGGCTCCGGCGATGAGCGGGACGTTCAAGTCGGACGGGCCGACGGTTCCGAGTAAACCGTCTATGGCTGCGACGAACGGCCGTGCCTGAGTTGATCGATGAACCAGCTCACACGCGTCGGCGAATCGCCGTGCGACTCGGTTCCGTCGATCTGGTAACGCACCACGCCGTCACCATCGATGTAGTAGGTCGAGGGGACGTTGTCGAATCCCATCGCCTGCTCGACTTGCTCGGCATCCGCGCGCACCACCACAAACGGAAACTTCATCTCCGCCAGATACCGATCGAGGCGTTTGGTGTCTTCGTCGATGCTCACCAGGACAAAGGCGACGCCGGAATCGCTGCTGTACTTGGCGAACGACGTCTTTACCTGCGGCAGTTCCTGCCGGCAGATGCCGCACCAGGACGCGAAGAAGTCCAGCAGCACCACCTTCCCGCGCAGCGTCGCGACATCGTACGGCTGACCGTCGAGGGTCGTGAGCGTGAGCTTCGGCAGCGGCCGATCGACCGCACTCCTGAGCGCGGCGGCCTTTCGCTCCTCGCGCCGCCGGCCGAGTTCTCCATCCAGCCAGAGATCGAACGCCGCCTGGTCGGTAGCGGCGGGTGGCAACGCCGCCAGCGTGCGCGTGGCAGCCTGACGCGCGGGTGTCGAACCGCCGGCCAGTGACAGCGCATTCAGGTAGTGGTTCCTCGCCGCCGCGGCGTCGTTGAGGGCGCGCGCCAGTTCGGCGAGGTGCAGCTGGTTGCCGAAGTCCAGTCCCTGCCACAGGCGCTCCGCTTCTTCCAGTTTCGCCGCGGCACCCGCGTAATCTTTCTTGAGGAACAGCGCCACGCCAATGAGGTCCGAGGAAGCCGCCCGGCCTCGCGCGTACTGGCTCTGCACCTTTCCGCTCATCTGGTAGGCGTTGATGTTCTCGTCGATGAAGCGATCGGACGCGGTAGCCCCGCGTTCGGCCCAGGCGATCGCCCGACCGTACTGGCCACGGTCGACCAGAATCTGCGAGCCGGCAAAATACGGCGCCGCGTCGGCCTGCACACGGATACGCGCCTCGATCGTCCGTTCGAGCGCATCGAGCGGCGCGTCCTTCGCGGCCGAACGCTCCGCGTCGAGTGCCGCGTCCGCCTCTTTGACCGACGGCCGCGCAGGCGCCGGGTCCACCTTTTCGGCCGCCGCGAATGTCTCCGCCGTCCTCAAGCGCTTCCTGCGCCGATGCTCGCGATGGATCGATCTTGACCGAGGCACGAAGCGCATCCAGCGCCTTGTCGCGGCATCCCGGCTCGTCGTGCCAGCCCGGGAGCGCTCCCTCCTGCTGCCAACCCTTGAATGTGTACAAGCCGACCCAGCGCCTCGTTCGCCTCCGCCGCCGTCGAAGGATTCTCAGCCGCCATTTCAAGCGCGGCGATCGCGCTCTTCGACAGCCGCTGGTCCCACATCGAACGGCCGATCGCGAGCTGAGTCTGCGCCGGCGTGGGAGCCGCCGAGCAGACCCGCCGTCGCCGTCACGACAAGGACCGTCGCGGCACCGGCTTTCAGCATCCTCATGGCGGTATTCTACGCCCGCTCGATTCGCGGTAAAATCACAGGATCATGATCTCAGTGCAGGGCGTCTCCATGCGGTTCGGGTCGAAGGTGCTCTTCGACGATGTCACCACGACCTTTTCTGCGGGGCGCCGCTACGGGCTGACCGGCCCGAACGGCGCCGGCAAGTCGACGTTCATGAAGCTGCTCACCGGCGAGCTGCCGCCGCAGCGCGGCACCGTCGTCGCGCCGGCGAAGCTCGGCGTGCTGCGCCAGGATCAGTTCGCCTTCGACCAGTTCCGCGTCATCGACACGGTGATCATGGGCAACCGGCGGCTGTGGAGGCGCTCGAAGAACGCGAACTGCTCTACGCCAAGACCGAGATGACCGACGAAGAAGGCATGCGTCTCGGCGAGCTCGAAGGCATCGTCGGCGACGAGGACGGCTACGAAGCCGCGAGCGAGGCCGCCATCCTGCTGCAGGGTCTCGACATTCCTGAAGCGCTGCACGACCGGACGATGGCCGAGCTGCAGGGCGGACAGAAGGTGCGCGTCCTGCTGGCGCAGGCGCTGTTCGGGCATCCGCAGGCGCTGCTGCTCGACGAGCCGACCAACCACCTCGACCTCGATTCGATCCACTGGCTGCGCGAGTTCCTGGTGCGCTACGAGGGCACGCTGATCGTCATCTCGCACGATCGACATTTCCTCAACGCGGTCTGCACGCACACCGCCGACATCGACTACCAGACGATCATCACCTACACCGGCGGCTACGACGACATGGTGCTCGCCAAGATGCAGATCCGCTCGCGGGTCGAGAGCGAGAACGCCCAGCGCGAGAAGAAGATCGCGCAGCTGCAGGATTTCATCGCGCGCTTCTCCGCCGGCACGCGCGCCAGCCAGGTGATGTCGCGCAAGAAGGAAGTCGAGCGGCTGCAGACGACCGATCTGGCGCGATCGAACATCGCAGCGGCCGTACATCAAGTTCACGATGAACCGGCCGTCCGGCCGCCTCGCGCTCGAGGCCAAAGGCGTCAGCAAGGCGTTCGGCGACCATCGCGTCGTCACCGACTTCAGCGCCATCGTCAATCGCGGCGAGAAGATCGTCCTCATCGGCCGCAACGGCCTCGGCAAGACGACGATGCTGAAGGCGCTGCTGTCGGATGCGCCGAACCTGCCGGCGTCGCCCGGCGACATCGACGCGGGCACGCTGCGGTGGGGCCACGAAGTCTCGGTCGGCTACTTCGCGCAGGATCATACCGGCGTGATCAAGAAAGGGCATGACCGCGGTCGAGTGGCTGCACCAGTTCGATCCGGACGCGGCGCGACAGGACATTCACGGCCTGCTCGGCCAGATGCTGTTCAGCGGCGAAGAAGGCTCGAAGCCGACCGACGCGCTGTCCGGCGGCGAAACGGCGCGGCTGCTGTTCTGCCGCATCATGCTGCAGAAGCCGAACGTCCTCGTGCTCGACGAGCCGACCAACCACCTCGACCTCGAATCGATCAACGCGCTCAACGTCGCGCTGCAGAAATACGAAGGCACGGTGTTCCTGGTCACGCACGACGAGGACCTGATCGACGAGGTCGGCACCCGCATCTGGCACTTCGACGGCCGGACGATTCACGATTTCAAGGGCACCTACGAGGAGTACGCGGCGACGCTGGCGTCGTAGCGCTCCACAGATCTGAGACAATAGCGATGGGAGACAACATGAAGGCAACGACGCCACGCCGCTGGTTCTTGTCGCGATTGGGAATGGCCGCTTCGGCGGTCGGTTTCGGCGCCGCCACCGTGCGCGGACAGGCCCAGTCCGCGTCGCCCGCTCCGTCCTCCACCAGCGATGGACGCTGGCGGCCGGCGCGGGAGTCGAAAGACGACTGGTACGATCAGCTGCCCGGCGTCCATCGCATCTTCTTCGACACGCTGTCGGCGTCTGGCCTGGGTGAGGCTCAGGCCTTTGCCGGCAATACGTTCGAAGGCAACAAGAACGTGTACGGGCTCGACAACAACGAGATTGCGATCGTCATCTGCATCCGGCACATGGCGACGCCGCTCGCGTTCGGCGACGCCATCTGGACGAAATACGGGTCGATTCTCGGCGACGCCATGAAGCTGACGGACGCGAAGACGGGCCAGCCGCCGACCGTCAACACCCACAACACGGCGCTCGAGGCGCTGGCGAAGCGCGGCGTGCACTTCGCGGTCTGCGACATGGCCAGCCATCGCTTTGCCGGCATGGTGGCGCGCAAGATCGACGGAAACGCCGACGCCATCTACAAGGAGATGGTCGAGAGCGCGGTGAGCAACGCACATTTCGTCGCCGCCGGCATCATCGCGGTCAACCGCGCCCAGGAGCGCGGCTATTCAATCGCCTACGTAGGCTGATGATCGCGTCATGGGCTATCCACGCGTCGGTGTGATCCGACGCTTCGGGAGCCGCTTCATCGCGCTGACCGCGACACGCGGGTTCACGATCGGCGGCCGCTGACTCGCCGGGGGCTTGCGATGCTTCTTGCCCGGGGCGTCCACGACCCCGCCGCTCCGTCCCTTGGTATTCTTCGCGCCAGCCTGGGCAATGGACTTCCGTACCGGGCGTCGGCCCGGCCCGCCGGGAACCGATTCGGCCAACTGATCGAGCAGATCCGCGGCGCGATCGCGCAGGTGCTGAATTTCGTCTCGAACGCTGGCGTGATCGAGCGCGTTCTCGGTTTTCGCCCGGACTGTGCCGGCGAATCGTCCCACCTGCTCGGCGAATGCCACCAGTTTCGCTTCCATCGAATCCGAACTCGGTCTCGTCGATTTGGCCATCAATGTCTCCTGACGGTTGCCTGAGCCTTGCCTCGTTTCCTGCTGTCGCACGTTCCGTGCCGCTCGCCGCAGAGCGGCGGAGTCACGCGGCACTTGCGGTTCAGCCGGGATAGAATCGCGTCATCTCGCCGATAACCCGTTCATCGACGCTGCGCTGCGAAAGCTGCTGACATGAGATCGAAGACGTGGGGAGTTCTGCTGGCCGTCACCGTGTTGATGGGCGCCGCCGGTTACCAGAGCCCGGCGCCCGATGCGCCGTGGCCGATCAACGGCGGCGTGGACAATATTCGCTATTCGCCGCTGACCCAGATCAACCGGGAGAACGTCTCGCAATTGCGCGTCGCGTGGACCTACGACTCACACGATGCCTTCAAGGCCTCGGAGATGCAGAGCAATCCGATCGTCGTCGACGGCGTACTCTACGTGACCACGCCGACATTGAAGGTTGTCGCGGTCAATGCCGCGACCGGGCAGGAGATCTGGAAGTTCGATCCGAGCGGCGGCGCGCCGGCCGGCGCTCGATTCCGTCATCGCGGCGTCACGGTACACAAGGACCGCGTCTTCGTCAGCTATCGCAGTTTTCTCTATGCGCTCGACAAGCGCACGGGCACACCGATCGCGTCATTCGGCGCGGGCCGGCCGCATCGATCTGCGCGAAGGTCTCGGGATGCCGGCCGAAAAGCTCAGCGTCAGCGCCAGCACGCCGGGTGTGGTGTTCGAGGATCTGCTGATCATGGGCAGCTCCGTTCCGGAAACCATCCCCGGTTCACCCGGGCACATTCGCGCGTTTGACGTGAACACCGGCAAGCTCCGCTGGATCTTCCACACCATCCCGCAGCCCGGCGAGTTCGGCTACGACACCTGGTCCAGGGACGCGTATAAGGTGTCCGGCGGCGCCAACGCCTGGGCCGGTGTCACAGTCGACGCAAAGCTCGGGATGGTGTTCGCGGCGACCGGCTCCGCCTCGTTCGACTTCTACGGCGTCACCCGGCACGGCGACAATCTCTTCGCCGACTGCGTGCTCGCGCTCGACGCGCGCACCGGCAAGCGCATCTGGCACTTTCAGGGAATCAAGCACGACGTCTGGGACTACGACTTCCCTGCCTCTCCGAATCTGGTCACGGTGACGCGCAACGGCCACAAGGTCGACGCGGTCGCGCAGATCACGAAGTACGGCTACGTCTACGTCCTCGACCGGCGCACCGGCGCGCCGCTGTTCCCGATCGAGATGCGGAAGGTGCCGCCATCGACGATCGACGGCGAGCGCCTTTCGGAACGTCAGCCCTACCCGGTGAAGCCGCCGCCGTTCACGCGTCAAGGCCTCACCGAAGACATGCTCACGACCCGGACACCGGAAGCGCACGCGGCGGTGCTCGAACGCTTTCGCAAGTACGCCACCGGCTTCCTGACGCCACCAACGTTCGAAGGCACGATCATCTTTCCTGGTGTGGACGGCGGCGCCGAATGGGGCGGCGCAGCGTTCGATCCCGACTCGGCGCTGCTTTACGTCAACTCGAACGAGATGCCGTGGATCGTCAAGATGATCCCGAACAACGACACCTCGCTCTACAACAGCAAGTGCGCGACCTGTCACCGCGACGACCGCAAGGGCTCGCCGTCCGCCCCTTCGCTCGAAGGCGTCGGCGACCGACATACCCGCGAAGAGATCGCGACGCTCATCCGTCAGGGCACCGGCCGCATGCCGGCATTCCCCGACATGGGCGCCAGAAACATCAGCGACGTCATCGACTTCATCATCACCGGCAAGGACAAGGGCGCGGATCCGAACCTGACCAGGGATCCCAGCTGGCTGAAGTACCGCAGCGACGGGGAGAGTATCTTCCAGGATCCCGACGGGTATCCCGCGATTACACCGCCCTGGGGCACGCTCAACGCCATCGATCTCAATGCCGGGACGATTCGCTGGAAGATCCCGTTTGGCGAATTCCCTGAACTTGCGGCCAAGGGGCTGACCAACACCGGCAGCGACAACTACGGCGGTCCGATCGTCACCGCCGGCGGGCTGGTGTTCATCGGTGCGACCAACTTCGACCGGAAGTTTCACGCCTACGACAAGCTGACCGGCACGTTGATCTGGGAGACGACGCTGCCGGCCGCCGGCAATGCCACACCCTCGACCTACACCTTGAACGGCAAGCAATACATCGTCATCGTCTGTGGCGGCGGCAAGAACGGCGCGCCATCCGGCAGCAGCATCGTCGCCTTCGCGTTGCCGTAGCGTTCTCCCTACGGATGATTAGCGATTGTCCGCCGGTGGGACCGGGACGTTTCGAAAGCGGGCAGGCTCGGCAAGGCCCGGGCGACTTTTCCGGGCGAAGATGTTGGCACACGCGATGCTCGACTATGAGCAAGCCATGTCCGATCTCCGAGCGGCGCTGCGCGCCTTACGCGCCAGCCCAGGGTTCACCGCGGTCGCCGTCATCACCATCGCCGTCGGTATTGCCGCCAACACGACGCTGTTCTCCGTCTACGACCGACTGGTCCTGAATCCGGTGACCATCCCGCGGCCCCAGTCGCTGATCGCACTCTGGGCCAACAATCCGCAGCTCAATTTCAATGCGCCGGCGCTGTCCTGGTCGCGCTACGAGCAGATCCGCGATCACGCCACGTCGTTCAGCGCGATCGGCATCTCGGCATTCGACAATTTCACGCTGACGGGTAACGGCGATCCGGAACAGTTGAACAGCCAGCGAGTCAGCGCGAGCTTTTTCCCCACGCTCGGCATCATGCCCGCGCTCGGCCGAAATTTCACCAGCGACGAAGATCAGCCGAACGGCGCCGCCGTCTGCATCATCAGCCACGAGCTCTGGCAGACGCGATTCGGCGGTCGCGGGAACCTGATTGGCGAAACGATCATGCTGAACGGACAGTCGTGGCAGGTGGTCGGCATTCTGCCGGCCCGTCTCAGCCCGCCGTTCGGTCAGGTGCAGGTGTTCGCGCCGCGCGTCTTCGAAGTCGGCGGGCTGACGGCCATCCAGATCCAGGCCGGCG
Organism: uncultured Acidobacteriota bacterium; assembly: GCA_963711765.1. Lineage (GTDB taxonomy): Bacteria > Acidobacteriota > Vicinamibacteria > Vicinamibacterales > CAVVIG01 > CAVQFC01. The sequence continues at coordinate 1,647,859 of CAVQFC010000004.1, forward strand.
CCGGATACGCCCAGCCAATCGCGCGTTTGAAGCCTGGCGTGTCGCTGGCGCAATCGGCGACCGAACTGGCTGCGCTCAGCCGTGCCTACAAGGAATCGTTTGCTTCGAAGCTCGACGCGACCACGACGACCGAGCCGCACCTGTTCATTCAGTCGCTGGTCGGCAATCTCGAGCCGGCCTTCTACACGCTGATCGCCGCGGTCAGCTTCGTCCTGTTGATCGCCTGCGCCAACGTGGCCTCGCTGTTCCTCGGACGCCTTACCGCACGCCAGAAGGAGATCGCGGTCCGCCAGTCGCTCGGCGCGACGCGGACGCAGATCGTCCGTCAATTTCTGATCGAAAGTCTGGTGTTCTCGACCGTCGCCGGTGGACTCGGCGTGCTCGCCAGCCTGTGGTCGCTGGCGGCCATCACCTCGACCGTGGCCTCGCAGCTGCCGCCCAACACCGTGCTGACGCTGAACTGGCGCGCGCTGTCGTTCACGGCCGGTGTGACGCTGATCAGCGCCCTGCTGGTCGGCCTGGCGCCGTCGATTCAGGCATCCAGGGCACGTCTGGTGGACGCCCTCAAGGACAGCGCCCGCGGCTCGTCGAGCGCGCGCGACGGCCGTTTCAGATCCACCCTCATCGTCGCGGAAGTTGCGCTCTCGGTGGTGCTGCTGGTCGGCTCGAGCCTGCTGCTTCTCAGCTTCATCAAGTTGCAGCACACGCCGCCCGGGTTCGAACCGGCAGGGGCGGCCAGCGCGTTCGTCGGCGTGCCACTCACCCGCTACCCGACCAACCCGCAACAGTCGGCGTTCTTCAGTGAGGTGATCGAACGACTGCGCGCGACGCAGGGCGTCACCGAAGCCGCCGCGGCGCTCGGCCTTCCGTTGACGGGCAATCCGCGCGCACCTTACAGCGTTGGCGGTCGAACCATTCTGCCGCTTTCGCAACGGCCGCTGGCCGGCTTCAACATCGTCAGCGACGATTTCTTTCGGCTGATGCGGATCGGTTTTGCCGAAGGCCGCCCGTTTACCCCGGACGATCGAGACGGCGGTGTCAACGCCTGCATCGTCAACCAATCACTGGCGCGGCATGTGTTTCCCGGCGAGTCGGCGATCGGCAAGATTCTGCTGCGGGGCGGCAATGCAGACATCAAGAGTGTCGTGGTCGGCGTGATCAAGGATGTGAAGACGAACGGTCTGAACGCACCGGTGCCGGACGAGATCTACTACTCGATGCGACAGCTTGGCCGCTCAGGCATGAACGTCGTCGCGCGGACGACAGCCGACCCGGCGACGCTGCAGGCGGTGATCCGGTCCGCGGTGGCGCAAGTCGACAAGGATCAGCCGATCTCGTTCTTTGCCACGCTCGAGACCAACGTTGCGACCAGTCTCGGGACGCAGCGGATCGTCTCGTCGCTGACCATCATCTTCGCCGGGCTCGCCTTCGCCATTTCGGTCGTCGGGCTCTATTCCGTGCTGGCCTACGCCGTCGCTCAGCGCACGGCGGAAATCGGGATTCGGATGGCGCTCGGCGCCCAGTCGGCGCAGGTGGTGCGAATGATCATGCGAAGCGGTCTCACGCTGGTTGCAGCCGGTCTCCTGCTCGGACTTGCGGGAGCTGCGGGTGCTGCTCGTGTGATTCAGAGTCTGCTGTTCGGTGTCCGCCCGCTCGAACCGCTGGTTTATGCCGGAGTCGGTGCGACCTTCGCCGTCGTGGCTGCGCTCGCTTGTCTCGTCCCGTCATTGCGCGCCTCGAGGATCGATCCGAGCGTGGCGCTCCGGGCAGGTTGAGCCGACTCTTCTCGTCAGGCTTTTTTCACAATTCTGCCAAGCCATGGGCATATGGTCCCCGTCGAAATCATCAAATGGGGGACAGGATGCGTATCGACGTCAAACGGGAACTTCGCGCCAGCCACGAGCCACTGTCGATTGTCGTCGACAAGGATATCTGGGACTTGTATGTGTTCGGAGTCACGCGCGTCCAGCGCGACTGGTGGGTTCAGCTGGCCGTGGTCGGGCCGCGCGCCTGCGAGGTGACGGTGCGCGTCGCCGGCGCGAGCGATCGCGCCGCGGCCGCGCACGAAATCGTCTCGCTCGTCACCGACTGGCTGCGAGACGATGCTTCGAGCGATCACGCGTTCCTCGAACGCTGCGCGGAACTGCCAGAGGCATACGCCTCCTGATCGCTACTCGGCTCGTAGAGCCGAGCTGGGATCCACCCGCAAGGCGCGGAGCGTCGGCACCAAGCTGCCGACTGCGGTCATGGCGATCGCGAGGACGACGGCGGCAGCGAGAGTGGCTGCGTCCGCAGGTTTAACACCGGCCAGCAGCGCCTGCATGCTGCGGCCGGCGGCATAGGCCAGCGCCATACCGAGCACGACGCCGACGCCGGCCAGCTTCATGCACTGGCCGACCACCATCGACAGAATATCCGCCGATTGCGCGCCGAGCGCGCGCCGGACGCCAATCTCCTGCGATCGCTGCGACACCGAAAACGACAGCAGGCCGTGGATGCCGATTCCCGCGAGCACCAGCGCGATCAGCGCAAAGGCACCGAGCACACGCAATTGCGCCGACCGTGAAGCGGTGTCGCGTTCGACCACATCCACCAGGGTATTCACGTCAGTGACCGGCATCGTCGGATCGATGTTGTGGATAATCGCACGAACCGCCGGCGCGAGGGTCGCGGGCGGAAGCGATGTGCGGATCACCAGGCCGCGCGGTATATACCCGATGATGAAGAGATCCTCGACCTGGCGAAACGGCAGGTAGACCTGCGGCTCGGCCTCGCGCTCGAGGCCACGCATGCGCACGTCGCCGGTCACGCCGGCAACCACTCGATCCTTCAGCGCAAAGTTGAAGTGCCGGCCCAGAACGGAGGCCGGGGTCTCGTTCGGCCAGAAACGACGGATGAACGACTCGCTGATCACCGCGATGTTCTGACGATCTTGGGTGTCCGATTCCGCAGTATCACGACCGCTCCTGATCGGAATCCCAAGCGTCGCGAAGTATCCCGGCGTGATGTAGCGCAGAAACGCGTTCTGGTTCTCGGACCGGTTGACCGGCCGGCCATCGAGCGATACGGGCCAGATGCCGCCTCGCATCGTGCCCATCGGCAGGAAGCTGACGAACGCGGCGTTGGTCACGCCCGGCAGCGCGTGCAGGTCGTCGAGCACGCGCGTGTAGAACGCCTCGCGGACCGACACCTTCCCGAACTGCGGCATCGGCAGCGGCGTCTGCAGCGTCAGCACCCCCGCAGAACGAAAGCCGGGATCGATGGCCTGCACGGTCCATAGCGCGCGCATCAGCAACCCCGCGGACACCAGCAGCACCACCGACGCGACGATCTCGATCACCACCAGGATCGCACGTGTGCCCTCTTTGCGGCCGCCGCCCGCGCGTGAACCTTCGCGCAGCCCCGCAAGATCGGCTTCGCCGCCGATCCGCATCACCGGCGCCAGGCCGAACGCGATCCCGGTGACAGCCGTCAGCACGGTAGCAAACGCCAGCACCCGAAGGTCCACGGTCGGCGATGTCGCCAGCGGAAGACTGACCGGCACCAGCCGGTTCAACAGCGGCACCGACGCATAGGCGATCGCGACACCGACACCGCCGCCGATCGCGGCCAGCGCGAGGCTCTCCGTCATCAACTGACGAATCATCCGCTCGCGGCCGGCGCCCATCGCAGTTCGCACCGCCAATTCACGGCGCCGCTGCAGCGCACGCGCAAGCAACAGATTCGCCAGGTTCGCGCACGCGATCAGGAGCACGCAGACAGCCGCGCCGCTGAGTGCGTAGAGCAACAGCCGGGACTGTTCCGAGACTTCGTCGCCGAAGCGGATCAGGTTGGCGCCCACGTCCTTGTTATCGGCGGGAAACTGAGCACGCGAAGCTGCCGCCAGCACATCCAGTTGAGCCCTGGCCTGAGACAACGAGACACCGCTGCGGAGCCGTCCAACGCCGTACATCCAGTTGTCGTTGCGGTCGACGTAGGCCTCTTCGCTGAAGCGCAAGGGCGTCCAGAATGTCGCTTCACTGGTCGGGAAGCGGAAGTCCTGCGGCATCACGCCCAATACAGTGAACGCCTCGGCATCGAGCAGTACCTGACGACCAACCACCTCAGGATCGCCGCCAAATCGCGTCTGCCAGAGGCGGTAGCTGAGAAGAATCGTGCCGGGGGCGCCCGCTTGATCGTCGGCCGGCGTGAACAGCCGTCCGATTTGCGGCCGGACGCGCAAGGTCGGAAACAGGTCGGCGGAGACGGCGGATCCAACCACCCGCAGCGGTTCGCCGGCGCCCACGAGGTTGGCGGCGGTGTCGTGATACAGGCCGATGCTTTCGAAGACCGTGCTGCCCTGCTTCCAGTCGCGGTAGTTGGCGGCGGAGAGTTCGAGCCGCGCGTAGCCCGGCGTGCGCTCGTACAACTTCACGAGCCGATCCGGTTCCGGGAACGGCAGCGGCCTGAGCAATACAAAATCGGTGACTGAAAACGCGGCCGTCGTCGCGCCGATGCCGAGCGCGACGATGACCACGGCGGTCAGCGCAAAACCGGGCGCGCGGCGAACCATCCGCCAGCTGTAGCCGATGTCCTGCCGGAGGATGTCCAGGTGCACCAGCGCGGCATTACCAAGCACTTCGGCGATCGTCGACATCCAGAGAGCGGCGCCGCTGAACAACCCGTCCGCCTCGACTCGGCGGCGCTCGAACAGCGAGCGCATCTCGGGCCCGTATTCGTTTCGAAACGAGGTCGGGTAGCAGTGCAGCAGCCAGTCGTAGACACGCATGTCAGGCCTTCGCTCCGGCGAACCCCGCCGCCCTGGCCATCTTGACCAGCTGCGTGAGTCGGCGCACTTCCGCCCGGACGGTCGCGGCTCCTTGCGGCGTAATCCGGTAATAGCGCCGCCGTTCGTCGTCGTCCTCGGGCGCCGGCCGCTCCCGCGTTTCGACGATCAGCCCCTGTTCGAGCATGCGTTGAATCGACCGATAGAGCGTCCCGGCGCTGAGCTTCAAGTCGCCTCCGGTCCGGGCCGCGACGTCCTGAATGATGGCGTAACCATGACGGTCCTCCTCGGCCAGCGCGAGCAGTATGTGAAAGGTGGCAGCCTGCAGCATGGGATCGACTATAGCCGGTGTGGTTATAGTGTCAATGGCTATAGACGGCTCCCACGCTAGAATGGTTCGCTATGGGTCGAACCTTCCTGCTGGTGGGCTCTGTCGCGGCGTTTTTCGGCGTCGCCTTCGGGGCGTTCGGTGCGCATGGCCTGCGCGGCCGGCTGTCCCCCGAGATGCTGAGCGTGTTCCAGACCGGAGTGCAGTACCAGATGTACCACGCGCTCGCGCTGATCCTGGTCTCCTTGCTGCTGCGCAACAGCGGCTGGCTCGTGCAGGCGGCCGGCTGGTGCTTCGTCGCCGGCATCGTGTTGTTCTCGGGCAGCCTCTACCTGCTCGCCACGACCGGCATCACGATGCTCGGGGCCATTACTCCGCTTGGCGGCGTCGCCTTCCTGCTCGGCTGGGCCTTCCTGGCGTTCGCGTCTTTCTGATCAGGGCGAACACGGACGGGAAGCCGACACCAGACGCGCTCGGCTGACGCCTCGCGCGACGAGCGACCGCTTGCTACGATGGACTCCGCATGATTCGCATCACCGACGCCATCGCCATCGACGACCGCGAACTTGACGAACGGTTCGTTCGTGCGTCTGGTCCTGGTGGACAGAACGTCAACAAGGTATCGACCGCGGTTGAACTGCGTTTCGACGTACGCGCTTCGTCCCTGCCTCCCGACATGAAGCAGCGCCTCACCGCGCTGGCCGGCAGCCGGATGACCGACGAAGGCGTCCTGCTCATCGACAGCCGCGAACATCGAACCCAGGCACAGAATCGCGAGGCGGCTCGGGCGCGGCTCGTCGCCTTTCTCCAGCAGGCGGCGAAGCGACCCAAAACGAGGCGCCCGACCAGACCGGGCCGTGCCTCGAAGGAAAAACGCCTCGATTCCAAGAAGCGCCGCAGCGAAGTGAAGTCGGCCCGCGGCCGCGCCGGCCGCGGCGACGACTAGCCGCAGGCCACGTTACAATCACGAACCCATGGATCGCCGCGATTTTCTGAGCCGCGCCGGCGCCGCCACAAGCCTCGCCTTGCTCGATCCCTCGACCCTCCTGGCGCAAAACACGACGACGACCGATCGCTGGCGGGTTTTCGAGATCACGACGCGCGTCGAAGTGCTCCAGCCGTCGGGGGTAACCCGCGTGTGGCTCCCGACACCGATGCCGGAGACGCCGTATCAAAAGACGCTCGGCGACACCTACGTCGCCGGCGCCGGCAACGTCGTCATGGTCGAAACCAACGCCAACGACCCTGACATCCTCGCCGCATCCTGGACGGCCGGCGACGAGGCCGTGCTGACCTTGACGAGCCGGGTGGCGACCACCGGACACGCGGCCGATCTGACGAGGCCGAGCGTCCCGCCGGTCGAGATCGAAAAACTCTCGCGTTTCCTGCGGCCGACCCGGCTGATTCCGACCGATGGCATCGTGAAAAGCACGGCACATACGATCACGCGGGGCGCCGGAACGGACCTGGAGCGCGCACGCGCCATCTACGACTGGATTGTGGACAACACCCGTCGCAACCCCGCCACCCCGGGCTGTGGGCTCGGCGACATCCGCTACATGCTCGAGTCGAAGGATCTGAGCGGCAAGTGCGCCGACCTCAACGCCCTGTTTGTCGGACTGGCTCGCGCCGCCGGCAGTCCCGCCCGCAATCTCTACGGTCTGCGCGTCGCGAAATCCAGAACCGGCGCGCGCAGCCTTGGGCTGTCCACAGACGATGCGACCAGAGCCCAGCACTGCCGCGCCGAGGTCTACCTGACCGGCTACGGCTGGGTGCCGGTCGATCCGGCAGACGTCCGCGAAGTGATGCTCGAGGAACCGCCGGGGCACCTGGCGCCCGACGACGAGAAGGTGCTGAGCGCAAGAACGCGATTATTCGGATCATGGGAAATGAACTGGTTCGCCTACAACTTCGCCAATGACGTGGCGCTGCCGGGAGCGAACGACAGGCCGCTCCCCTTTTTCATGTACCCGTACGCCGAGACCGCGAACGGCCCTCTCGACAGCCTGTCGCCCGACGCCTTCAAATATCAGATCAGCGTCACCGAAGTGGCTCGCTGACGTTAGCTGCTATATTCACGAGATGAACAAGCTCCACCGGATTCTGGCGGCCTGCGCCGCGGCGGCCCTGAGCGTCCCGGCGGCCGCTCAAACGCCGACCGACTACAGCAAGGTCGAGATCAAGACGACCAAACTCGGGACTAATTTCTACACGCTCGAGGGCTCCGGCGGCACGATTGGCGTGCTCGCGGGTCCGGACGGTGTGCTGATGGTCGACTCTCAGTTCGCGCCGCTGACCGAGAAGATCGTTGCTGCCATCAAGCAGATCAGCGATCGACCGATCCGCTTCATGATCAATACGCACGTGCACCCGGATCACACCGGCGGCAACGAGAATCTCGGCAAGATGGGCGTCACCATCGTGTCGCGCGATGAACTGCGTGCGCGTCTTGCGGCCGGGACCAACGGACGCGGCGCGCCCGCCGCGGCGCTGCCGCTCCTCACCTATCGCGTGGCCATGACGTTTCACATGGACGGGGAAGACGTCCAGGCGATCGCGGTGCCGGCCGCGCATACCGACGGCGACACCATGGTCCGCTTTCCCGGCGTCGACGTGATCATGACCGGCGATTTCTACCGGTCGGTCGGGTACCCGAATATCGACCGCGCCAACGGCGGCACGCTGCGAGGCATGCTGGCCGGACTGAACGCCGTCGTCGACCTGGCCGGACCGGCCACCAGGATCATTCCGGGGCACGGCGCGACCGTCGACAAAGTCGCGGTGGCGGCACATCGCGACATGATCATCGTGGTGCGCGATCGGGTGGCGGCGCTGATCAAGCAGGGCAAGACGCTGGAAGAGGTAGTAGCCGCCAAGCCTGCCGCGGACTACGACGCCAAAGTGCCGCAGGTCGGCACGACCGGCGATCGGTTCATCGGACAGCTGTACACTGAGTTGAAGTAGCGCCCGGCGCGGTGAGGAGATGATGCAATGAAAAGAAGCGCACTACTGGGTCTACTCCTGGCCGTCGGAACGCTGTCGCTGGCGGCGCAGCCTGCGCAACCGACCGGCCCGCGAGTGATCGATATTCAAAAACTGAAGGACAACCTGTACGTTCTCACCAGCTCGACTCCGGGCAATCAGGCGACCTTCAGCGGCGGCAATGTGGCGGTGTTCATTACCGACACTGGCGTCACCCTCGTCGACACCAAGCTGGCCGGCTGGGGTCAGGCGGTCCTGGATCGGGTCAAGGGTGTGACCGACAAGCCGATCACCCGCATCATCAACACCCATACCCACGGCGATCACACCGGCAACGACGGCTTCTTCGGGACCACGGTCGAGATTGTTGCCCAGGAGAACACCAAGGCGAACATGGCGAAGATGGACGCCTTCAAGGGCGACAACGCCAAGTTCCTGCCATCGAGCACCTACACCGACAAGAAGTCGATCGGCACGGGCAAGGATCGCATCGACCTCTACTACTTTGGCGCGGGTCACACCAACGGCGACACCTTCGTCGTGTTTCCCGGCCTTGCGCGTCCTGCATACCGGCGACATGTTCGCGTGGCTCGATGGACCGCTGTGCGATCGAAACAACGGCGGCAGCTGCGTCGCTTTTCCGCGCACACTCCAGAAGGCGCTCGCGACGATCAAGAACGTCGACGTCGTGATCCCCGGACATAGTCCGATGATGACGCCCAAGGATCTGCAGCAGTACCAGAAGTTCACCGCGGCGCTGCTCTCACATGCCGTCGACGCGATGAAAGCGAACAAGAGCGTGGACGAGGCGACCGCGTCGTTCAAGCTGGACGGCTATGCCGGCTACAAGAACGAACGCGTCAAGGGATCGATCCAGGCGGTGTACGACGAGCTCAAGAAATAGTCTGTGCGCCACGGCGGTCGCCGCAGCCGGATTCGTCGCGGCGGCATGCACGACCGCTTGCACGACCGCTTCCCCGCCGCCGCTGACACAGTCTGCCGCGGCTCCGGTCGCTGCGTATGCGGCGTTCGGTGGCGGACACGTGCTGCGAAGCGTCAGCCCCGACGGACGGTATCTGACGCTCGAGGACGGCTCGCGTTGGGAAATCGGCGTCGCCGATCGTTTCCAGACCGCTGACTGGGAGGTCGATGCCGCGATGACCGTCTCGGCGTCGCACGGTGAGAACGGATCCGATTGCCACCTCCTGAACACGACCGCTGACGAGAGTGTCGCGGCACGGTTCGTTCCGAGAGATTGATGTTCATTTCGAGAGATTGACGACACACTGATATGGCGACCATTCTTCAGAATCTTCCTGCGGGACAGAAAGTCGGGATTGCGTTTTCAGGCGGCCTCGATACGAGCGCGGCGCTTCACTGGATGAAACAGAAGGGCGCGATCCCATACGCGTACACCGCGAATCTAGGCCAGCCGGACGAAGCGGACTACGACGAGATTCCCCGAAAAGCGCTGCAGTACGGCGCCGAGAAAGCGCGCCTGGTCGACTGCCGGGCGCAGCTGGTCGCGGAAGGGATCGCGGCGCTGCAGGCCGGCGCGTTTCATATCTCCACCGCCGGGGTACCGTATTTCAACACCACGCCGCTGGGCCGCGCGGTCACCGGCACGATGCTGGTGGACGCCATGAAGAAAGACGACGTCCACATCTGGGGCGACGGCAGCACCTTCAAGGGCAACGATATCGAGCGCTTCTATCGCTACGGACTCCTGGTCAATCCCAATCTCCGGATCTACAAGCCGTGGCTCGATCAACAGTTCATCGACGAGCTCGGCGGCCGCAAGGAAATGTCCGAGTACATGACGAAGGCGGGCTTCGCCTATCGCATGAGCACCGAGAAGGCCTACTCGACGGATTCGAACATCCTCGGGGCGACCCACGAAGCCAAGGATCTCGAGTTTCTCAACAAGGGCATCACGATTGTCGAACCGATCATGGGGGTCGCGTCGTGGCGCGACGATGTCGACGTCAAGCGCGAGACGGTTTCGATTCGCTTCGACGCCGGGCAGCCGATCGCGCTGAACGGAAAGTCGTTCTCCGATCAGGTTGAACTTCTGCTCGAAGCCAACCGCATCGGCGGTCGTCATGGCCTCGGCATGTCGGATCAGATCGAGAATCGCATCATCGAAGCCAAGAGCCGCGGCATCTACGAGGCGCCGGGACTGGCGCTGCTGTTCATCGCCTACGAGCGGCTCGTGACCGGCATTCATAACGAGGACACCATCGAGCAATATCGCCACGATGGCCGCGATCTCGGCCGGCTGCTCTACCAGGGCCGCTGGTTCGACTCGCAGGCGCTGATGCGACGCGAGTCGGCGCAACGGTGGGTCGCGCGCCTGATCACCGGCGAGGTCACGGTCGAACTCCGCCGCGGCAACGACTACTCCATCCTCGACACGACCAGTCCGAACCTCACCTACAAGCCGGAGCGGCTGACGATGGAGAAAGGCGCGAGCGTGTTTTCGCCGCAGGATCGTATCGGGCAGCTGACGATGAGGAACCTGGACATCACCGACACGCGCGACAAGCTGCTGACCTACGCGAAATCGGGGCTGCTGTCGCCGTCGGTGGGCTCGGCGATGCCGCTGATTGCCGAGGGTTCGACGCCGGACCGAAGCAAGAAAGGCGATTAGCATGCTTCGCCTCGCCTACTGCGCACTGCTCATGGTCGCGGTCGGGGCTCAGACACCGATGAAAATACCAACCTATGCGGTGGATCCGGCGTGGCCCAAACCACTGCCCAATCATTGGCTGGTCGGCGCGGTCGTGGGCGTCGCCGTCGACAAGCGCGATCACATCTGGATTACGCACCGACCGTCGACGCTGCAGCCAAACGAGACGCGATCCTTCTGGAAGGCGGCGCCGCCGGTGCTCGAGTTCGACCAGGCTGGCAACCTCCTCTCGTCATGGGGCGGACCCGGTGCAGGCTACGAGTGGCCGCAGCTCGAACACGGCATTTACATCGACGCGCAGGACAACGTCTGGCTCGGCGCCGGCGGCGACAAGGACGCGCACATCCTGAAGTTCTCGCGCGATGGCCGCTTCCTGATGCAGATCGGCCATCAGGGCAAGGGCGAGGGCAGCAATGACACGGTCAACCTCGGCGCCGCCGCAAACATGATCGTCGATGAAGCCGCACACGAACTCTACGTCGCGGACGGCTACGTCAACCATCGCATCATCGTCTTCGACAGCGAAACCGGCGCCTACAAGCGTCATTGGGGCGCCTACGGCAAGCGGCCCGACGATTCCTATTTCCTGAAGGCAGGGGAACGACTTCCGGGACCGTTCAGCGGCGCGGTACAGAACGAGAACAAGCCCAGTCAGTACGACCCGAACGGACCACCGCCGCCACAGTTCCGGATCGTGCACGCGGTGCGTATTTCGCACGATGGCCTGGTCTACGTCTGCGACCGGACCAACGATCGGATTCAGGTGTTCCGCAAGGATGGCACCTTCGTGAAAGAGGCGTTCATCGCAAAGGACACCTTCGGCAGCGGATCGGTGTGGGATATCGGGTTCTCGATCGATCCGGAGCAGACCTTCCTCATCGTACCGGACGGTACGAACCAGCAGATTTACATCGTGCGGCGATCGACACTCGAGGTTGTCAGCACCTTCGGCGGCGCCGGCCACTGGGCCGGTCAGTTTTACGGCGCTCACAATCTCGCGGTGGATTCGACGGGAAACCTCTTCATCACCGAAACCTATGAAGGGAAGCGCGTTCAGAAATTCGTCCGCCAATGAGGAGCGATGAGTATGGCAGCGCCGCCAGTAGTTCCCGAGCATTGGAAACCGATCGGACGTACCCACAACACGCGCTATTTCCTGGCGTCCGAGGACGTCATGATCGTGCTGCCCGATCAAGGCCTTCGCGATGACGGCGCGTCCGCAAGGATCAACATCGACTTCCAGACGGCGTACGCCCGGATGCTCAACCGCCGCTGCGCGGTCGTCGTCGTAATCGATTCCCTGACGTCGCAGGACGCCGAGGCGCGCCGCATCTACGCCGCAGGCATGCAGCCCGCGTTGTTCTTTGCCGCGGCGCTCATCGTCACCAACCCGCTGGCGCGTGCGATCGGCAGCTTTTTTCTCGGTCTGACGCGGCCGGCGGTGCCGACGAAATTATTCGAATCGGTGGACGCCGCGACGTCCTGGTGTGCGTCCCTGCGTCCCGTTCCGGCGGTTTCCAAATGATGCCTGACGTCACGGCGTGGTCGGCGATCGGACGGTCCGAGAACGCGGATTTTTACGAGGTTGAACCGGGAATTCTGGCAGTAGTGCCCTTGGACGGTTCGGGCGATACAGCGGATACGGCCGCCGAGAGCGTGCGGATCCAGCTCACGCACCTTCGCGCCAGCGGCCAGCGCGCGGGTATCATGGTGTTCATGGACCGAGTGGTGTCGCAGACGTCCGGCGCACGCGACATCTATCGCGATGCTCCGGATCCGGCATTTCAAGTGTGCTTCGCGCTGGTCGGCAGCACCGTATTCGGCCGGGCGGTTGCATCGATTTTCATGGGACTGCACCCGCCGCGCGTCCCTACCCGGATGTTCGGGACCTATGAGGAGGCGCTCGCGTGGATTCGTCGGACGGTCGAGGCACGCTGATCCCCGGCGATCTGCCGACCGCGCTGGTCGACGGATTCTTCCGCCTCTGCCAGGGTGAGTTTTCCTATCGCCTGCCGCGCACGCTGACCCGTGACGCCGACGACACCGTCGCCTTCTTCTTCAACACGGTCGCGGAAGAGCTGGAGCGGCTGATCCTCGCATCGTGCAGCCGCGAGGAACGCCTCTCGCGGACCGTCGCGCACCTGTCTGACGCCCTCGTGCGGGTGGCCGCTGGAGATTTTACGGTTCAGCTAGATCGCGATCATGGCGGCGACGCCATCGACGTGCTGGCCTTTCTCGTCAACAACACGATCTCGGAGCTCGGAACACTCGTCGCCGCGAACGAGCGTCGCGCCGAGGAAGACCGTCAGCGCCTCGAGCGCATCGTGAGCCAGCGAACCATCGAACTGCAGCAGAGCGAGGACAATTTCCGGACGCTGCTGGCGACCGCGCCGGTGCCGATTCTCCTCATCGGACTCGATGACGACCGGGTCCGGTTCTGCAACGAGCGGGCGGCCGATCTCTTCGGCACCACGGTGGACGACATCGTGGGCCGGCTGACACCCCGGCTGCACGCGAACAACGACGCGCGACGCCGCTTCCGGGACCGCCTCGATCTCGATCGGCGAATCGACGCGCTGGCCGTCGAGATTCCGCGCGGCCACGACTCGAGCTTCTGGTCGCTGTTGAACGCGCGTACCCTGGTCAGCGCCGGGGAGACGCTGGTGATGCTGACGCTGACTGACGTCACCGAGCAGAAGCGCGTCGAGGATCAGCTGCGCGCCCTGGCCACCACCGATACGCTGACCGGCGCGCTGACGCGTCGGCACTTCTTCGATCTTGCCGAGCTCGAGTGGACCCAGGCGTCACGTCACCAGCATCCGCTCTGCGTCGCGCTGCTCGATGTCGATCATTTCAAGACCGTCAACGATCGCTACGGCCACGGCATGGGCGACGAAGCGCTGCGGATGGTGGGTGAAACCGTGCGCGGCAAACTGCGCCGGCAGGATTTGCTGGGCAGGTACGGCGGCGACGAACTGGCGCTGCTGTTTCCGGAGACCGTGCTGGACGGCGCGAAGCAGGTCAGCGACCGCATCCGCCTGGCGGTGTCCCAACTCGAACTGACCCATCGTGGCGACACCATCAAGCTGACGATCAGCGGCGGCGTGGTGGCCGGCCGCCAGGACGAAGTGCTCAGCGTCGCCTGCGATCGGGCTGACGCGGCGCTTTACCGGGCCAAAGACTCCGGCCGCGACCGCGTCGTCGAAGCGTTGTAGAAGCTCGGGCGTCCGCGGCGGCCGCCGGCTACATGTTCCAGCCGTGCGGGCCGGTCCAGCCTTCCTCTTCGAGCTCGCGTTGCAGGGCCAGCTGCCGCTCGATGAGCGCCGCCTGGCCGTCGAACTGTTCCACGCGCTCGGTGCCGTCCGCAAGCCGCACGACCAGCTCGTACAGGTTCGTCGAGATCTGCCTGGCTTCGTACCCCAGGAATTCCGCGTTGCGTGTGAACCACGTAAACATCAACTCTTGCCCGTACCGTACGCGAACAGAAGCGCGGCGCTCTCGCCGCGACGACAATGATCATACAACGCCACTCGATACGCGTACGCATAGCCCGGCGCCCGGATGCGTGATCGTGGCCAGATCAGCCGCGACGATCGTCTGCAGGCTCCATAAGAGACTGTTGGAGACGTACGACCTAAGCGTCGACAAGAAATAGCGGTTCGGAAAGAGCGCTGCCTATCGACCGATGATGAGTCCCGCGGCGACCGCCAGGCCGTCTTGATGGGTGCTGTGCTGAAACGTCCTTTCCCATCCTGGTTCGAGATACCACCCGACGCTCTTCGAGGGCCACACCATCAGGTCGGCGACGACCGACAAGCCCCACAGCGCGTCGTGGTCGACGGTCGAGTAAACGAGTTCAGGTCCGACGCCCGCCATAAACTCCACTCGGTGCGAAATCCGCCAGGGTTTCTTGAACAACAGATCGATCGGGATCTCTGCACCGGAGGTCGCGCGAAGGACAGACACACCGAACTCCAGTTCGAGCCAGTGCTCAATCGGCGTGACTTCCATCGCGAGCGTACCACCGTGACGCCAGACCTCGCCGTTCGACCAGTCGCCTTCCCAGCCCAGCTCAAAGACGACGGCGTGATCGACGTCCTCTGGCGGCACTGGAGACTGCGCCGATGCGCGCCCGGTCGGCAGTGCGCAGACGAGCATGACCAGCCATATCAATCGCTTGATCACTGCGCTTCTTGTCCAACGCGTCCATGATTTCGGAGAGGTCACAACCGGGAATCTGGGCATGCACAATCGTCCTCCACGAGCGATCGGTCGGCATCGTCTCGGGAGCCGATTGGCGGCATGCCGGACACGTCACTGATGGATCTCGCGGGACCGACCCTGATCGACCTTTCTCGGCCAGACGGAAGATAGTCCGACTGCTACAAATCCTTCTAGTCCAGCGTCACGATTGCCGCGACGATCGGTTTTTGGAATACCTATCGGCCGTACCTATCCGAAACGCGGCCGGCACCACCAGTAAAGGTTGCCGTCACGATGGCGTCGGGGCAATTTTTCGGCAAGGATTTTTGGGGGGGGAATTGGTCGGGATGAGAGGATTCGAACCTCCGATCTCCTGACCCCCAGTCAGGCGCGATAACCAGGCTTCGCTACATCCCGAACTTGCGTCTGTCGAAGCGCTCGGCTGACGCCTCGCGCTACTGCCCTACTCCTACGCGGATCGCTTACGGCGCGCTTGGGGGCTGCGCGCCGGGAGTTTCGCCGATCCGTTCCGCGATGCCGTCGTCTTGCCGCGTGATGGCTTGACCCGCGCCGCTGGTATCGATCTTACACGCGATGGTGCCGCTGCCGGTGCCGCCAGCTGAAACTCCTCGGCGCCGTGACCGCCGGCCAGGAGGTCGAGAATGGACTGCAGCCCTCGCTTCACCGAGGTCAGCCTTTCGCGCGCGTTCTGGCCGATCAGCTCGTCCAGTACCGGCTCGTCGGCCGCGACCGGGGCGCCCTCGTCATCAAGACGCCGCCGCGCGCCCGCGAGCGTGAGCCCTTCGACAAGCAGCAGGTGTTTGATCCGCAGCACCTGCTCGACGTCCCCGCGGCGGTACACCCGAGGTGCGCCCGCGGTCTTGGCAACGCCGAGCTCCGGAAACTCCGCCTCCCACGACCGCAGCACGTACGGCTGCACCTTGGCCAGGTCGCACACCTCCGCCGCCTTGAACAATGCGCGCTTCGGAATGTCGACCTGAGCAGCAACGTCCGGCATGAAAGGCGTGAAAAGTATACCAGCTACACGCCCGAATGGCCGAAGCCCTGTCCGCCGCGGCCGGTCGGCGGCAGTTCACTGACCTCGTCCCACGACACGCGCGCCACCGGCGCGATCACGAGCTGCGCGATGCGCATACCCCTCGACACGAGAAACGCTTCGCGTCCCAGATTGATCAGTGGCACGCGAATCTCGCCGCGATAATCCGCGTCGATCGTCGCCGGCGTGTTGGGAAGACTGATGCCGTGCTTCACGGCGAGCCCCGAGCGCGGGCGGACCTGTCCTTCGAAGCCATCGGGAATCGCCACTTGAAGCCCTGTCGGCACGAGCACGATCTCGCCAGCGGCGATGGTGAGGTCGTCCTCGATCGCCGCGTGGAGGTCCATACCGGCCGAACCGGGGGTCTGATAGGCGGGAAGCGCGAGGCCGGCCGACGACGGCAGCCGACGAACCTGGACGGCGAACGGCGGAATCACTCCGGAATGTTACTCCATCAATCGGCCGTCCAGGACGCCGCCAGATCGAGATCGTCACGCGACACGTCGCTGACCGTGAGGCGGCCGCCGTCCGGCAAACGGCCCTCGCTCCAGAGCAAGGCGGCCAGGAGGCGTTCGGCCTGTTCGTGCCAGAACGCACCACCAGGCGGCAACATCCGTTTCGTCAGACGTTCAATGCGGGCCACCGCTTCCGGCGCAATCGACACGGTCACAGTGGTACCGGCGTCGTCGGGAAAGCGGTTCACGCTGAAGAGGTGCTCGGGATTCGACAGCTCCCGCGCGCCGGACGCCCGTCGAATGCGAAAGCCATTGAGCGTCACCATCTCGATCCGTGGCTTCTGCTCAGGCCGTGGTGCCAGACGCTCGCCGGTGCTGGAATGTGCGCCTGCCAGGGCGGCGCCCAGGGCGGCGCGCAGGGCGTCTGGCGTCATCGGCTTTCGCAGAAAGTCGGCAGCGCCCACCTTCATCGCCTCCACGGCGAGTTCGACGGACGCGAACGCAGTAACCATCAGCACCGCCGCGCCCGGCGCACGCGCGCGGATTTCGCGAAGGGTCTGGAGCCCGTCGATGCCGGGCATCCGCTGGTCCAGCACGACGGCGTCGATGCCGCTGCCGTCGCCGAACCGAATCAGTCCCTGCTCGCCGTTCACCGCTTCGACAACGTCGTATCCCGAGGCCTCGAGTGTCAGCCGCATCATCCGCCGAATATGCGCTTCGTCGTCGACGATGAGAATCCTCATGACTCCGCCTTCCTCGCGATCGGGATCGTGAAGGTGAATCGCGATCCCTTCCCCGGCTCTGACTGCACGCTCAGCTGACCGCCGTGGGCTTCGACGATTCGCTGAGAAATGCTGAGGCCGAGGCCGGCTCCGCCCACCGGCGTGTCCGGCACCTGCACGAACGGCTCGAAGATCTTTGCCAGGTACTCCCGCGGAATGCCGGTCCCGGTATCGGCCACCGATACCGCCACGTCATGGCCGACTGCGGTGGCTGACACGGTTATGGAGCCGCCCACCGGTGTCGCTCGACGGGCGTTGGTGACCAGGTTGGAGACCACACGCTCGATCTGTCCGCGATCGACGAACACCGCTGGCAGATCGGGCGCCGCATCCACGATGATGCGAATCCCGGCAGAATCGAGCTGCGGCCGCAGTTCTTCGACCGCCTCACGAAGCAGCGCGGCGGTTCGCACTGGAACGCGCACAGGGGCAACCGCGCCCGACTCGATGCGGGAGAGGTCGAGCAGTTCGCGCATCAAGCGGTCCAGGCGGAGAATGTCGTCGCGACAGACGTAGAGAATCTCCTGCTGCCGATCAGTCAACGGATCGGCGCCGGACTCGAGCAGCAGGTGAAGACCGAGCTGAACGCTGGTGAGCGGCGTCCGCAATTCGTGCGAGGCGGCGGCGATGAACTCGGATTTGAGACGGCTGATTTCGCTGAGATGGGTGATGTCCTCGAGCAGCGTGACCACGCCGACCAGACGTCCATCCGCGTCGCGCATCGGCGTCGAGCGGACACGAAATGCCAACCTCGCGCCGTCCACCGCCCACGGCAGCACCGCCGCCGCGCTCTCCGAAGCAACGGCGCGCTGGGACTGCATCACGTCGGTCACCGCCTGCGCGATCCGTTGATCGCGCGCGACCTCGACGATCGGCTTGCCGATGACATCGCGCCTGGCGCCGAACAGACGCTCGGCCGCGGGATTGATTCGGGTCAACCTGCCGGCCTCGTCCGTCGCCGAGCACCGGGTCGTAGAGCGAATCGATCGCCGCTTCGGTCGTCTGCTGCGCGACCAGCAGCTGGCCGAGGTCCGAACGGCGCAGTTCGCGGATGCGTGCGGCCATCCGGTTGAAGCCGGTCGCCAGCGTGCCGATTTCATCTGCCGAGCGCACCGGAACGGCGGCGTCGAGATCGCCGCCGGCCATCCTGGTCGCCGCATCGGTGAGCTGACGCACGGGACCGAGGATGGCGTTCGACAGGCTGTATTCGATGCCGACACCGGCGGCCATCAGAATCAACACCAGCACGACCGTCATCACGAACCAGCGCCGGGCGATTCGCGAGGCGGCGTCCGCCTTGCGGCGCATCGCGTCCTGGTTCAGACGCAAGCAGGCGGTCGCAGTCGGCGCGCACATTGTTGAAACGCGGCTCGAGCTCGTCGAAATAGCGACCAACGCGATCGCCGGGTGCCTGCAGGAACCGGTCGAAGCGGTCCAGGTAATCGTCACGCCCATCGCGGATGGCGTTGACCACGTCGGACTCGCCCGGCTCGGTGATGTTGGCCGCCGCCCTCGCCAGCGCCGCGTCGAACCGGAGGCGATGCTCGGCTGACTGTCGGGTCGCCCTGCGCCCGTCGCCGGCGAGCGCGAACAACGCCGCTGAGTCGATGCGCTCGAGGCTCTCCTTCATGTCCTGAGCGGCGATCACCGAGTCGTAGTTCTCGGCGATGATTCGGCCTGACACCGCGCTCATCTGCTGCAACGTTCGTGCGCTCCAGCCGCCGAGCACACCGAGAGCGACAATGAACCCGACATAGCCAAGCAGCAGCTTGCTGCGCAGCTTCATCGCCCATTGCCTTCGTCGGGACTATCAGACGCCGTGTCGCCCGAACCGGTCTCACCCGCCGAGACCGGCACAATCTGCACCGTGGCGTTCCGGACATCGCGCAGGAACCGATCGACGATCGATCCGTGGACCAACAGGTTCCATCGCGACCGCGCCGATTGGCCGAAGATCACGTGAGTGATGCCATCGTTGCTTCGCGAACTCGACCAGCGCGTCGGCGACACGCGAGTTCTGCAGGCACACCACCTGCGCGCCAAGTTGTTTCGCGAACCGGGTGTTCTCGGCCAGCGCCACGTGTTCCTGCGGCGTGATCCGTCCAGGACCTTCGCGCGGCGTCTCGACATACACCGCATACCAGTCGGTGGCGAGCCGGCCGGCGATTCGCGATCCGACGCGCAGAATCGTTTTCGCGCTGCCGCGCGACGCCATCGCGACCATCACCTTGTCCGGGATGACCGGACGATCGAGTCCTTCCCGTGCGCGATAGACCTGGGCCTTGCCCGCCTGATCCGACGCCAGTTGCCGGAGCGCCAGCTCTCGAAGTGCCGTCAGGTTGCCTTTGCGGAAGAAGTTGCCGAGGGCCTGCTCGATTTTCTCGGGCTGGTAGATGCGGCCCTGGCGGAGCCGCTCGCGAAGGGTCTCCACCGACACGTCCACGTTGACGACTTCGTCCGCGCGCGTGAGCAGCCAGTCCGGAATGGTTTCGCGGACGCGGACACCGGTGGTGGACGCGATGACGTCGTTCAGCGACTCGATGATGCTGGATGTTCACGGCGGTGATGACGCTGATCCCCGCCTCGAGCAGATCGACTACGTCCTCGTAGCGTTTCTGGTGAGGCGAGCCCGGCGCATTCGTGTGGGCGAGCTCGTCCACCACCGCCAGCTGTGGATGCCGCGAGTTTGATCGCGCCCAGATCCATCTCTGTCAGCGTCACGCCGCGATACGGGATGTCCCGCAGCGGTACGCGTTCGAGGTCGCCGATGCGGGCCATGGTGTCCGCGCGGCCGTGAGGCTCGATGAAACCGATCACGACGTCCATGCCCTGGCGCCGCAGTTCGTGGGCGTCCTCAAGCATGCGAAACGACTTGCCGACGCCAGGAGCTGCGCCAATATACACACGCAACCTGGCGCGCCCCTCCAGCCTGGCGCGGGCGAGCAGCGACTCGGCGACGGACGACGGTGCTTCAGCCATCGACTACTTCTTCATCGGATGCTGATCGTCGAGCGCCAGGTTGAGCTCGAGAACGTTGACGACCGGCTCGCCGAGAAAGCCGAATTGACGACCGAACGTGTGGAGGTCTACCAGGCGGCGCAGTTCCGCCTCGGAAATCGCCCGCTCCCGAGCCACTCTCGGTAGTTGAAACAGCGCGGCGGCCGGCGAAATATGCGGATCGAGCCCGGACGCCGACGAGGTGACGAGATCGATCGGCACCTGGGCGGACGGGTTCTCCTTCCGCGCAGACGTCACTGCCGCAGCGACGGCATCGATCAGTTTCCTGTTCGTCGGTCCGAGATTCGTTCCGCCCGAGTTGAGCGGGTCGTAGCCCGTACCAGCCGCAGACGGGCGGGACCGAAAGTAACCGGGCGAGGAGAACGCCTGCCCGATGATCCGCGATCCGATCACCGCTCCATTGCGCTCGATCAGCTGGCCGTTCGCCTGTTCGTGGAACAACGCCTGTGCCAGCGCGGTGACCGCCAGCGGATACACGATGCCGAGCAGCAAGGTCGTGACGAGGGTCATCATCACGGCAACGACCAGGTTCTTTCGGATATTCACGCGAGCCTCAATGTGGTGATGATGACGTCGATGATCTTGATGCCGACAAACGGCGCGATGATGCCGCCGAGCCCGTAGATGAGGAGATTGCGCCGCAACAGCGCCTCGGCGCTCATGGCGCGATACTGAATCCCGCGCAGCGCGAGCGGCACCAGCGCCACGATGATGAGCGCGTTGAAGATGACCGCCGACAGAATCGCCGACTGCGGCGTCTTCAGGCCCATCACGTTCAGCGTCATCAGAACCGGAAACGCGGCCACGAACATTGCCGGGATGATGGCGAAATATTTCGCCACGTCGTTGGCGATCGAAAAGGTCGTCAACGCTCCCCGCGTCATCAACAGCTGCTTTCCGATCTCGACGATGTCGAGCAGCTTGGTCGGGCTGGAATCGAGGTCCACCATGTTGCCGGCCTCCTTCGCTGCCTGCGTCCCGGTGTTCATGGCGACGCCGACGTCCGCCTGGGCCAGCGCCGGCGCGTCGTTGGTGCCGTCCCCGGTCATGGCGACAAGCTTGCCGTCCTTCTGTTCCTTCTTGATCAGCGCCATCTTGTCTTCAGGCGTCGCCTCGGCGAGGAAATCGTCGACGCCGGCCTCGTTGGCAATGGACGCGGCGGTCAGCGGGTTGTCACCCGTAATCATGACCGTCTTGATGCCCATCGCCCGCAGCTGAGCGAAGCGTTCCCGAATCCCGCCTTTGACGATGTCCTTCAGGTGAACGACGCCGAGGGTGCGCCCGCGATCGGCGACGACGAGTGGGGTCCCGCCCGCCCGCGCAATGCGATCGACGACGATTCTCAACTCCGGGACCACCGCGCCGCCGCTCGATGCAACGAAGCGTTCGATGGCATCGGCGGCGCCTTTCCGCACCTCTCGACCGTCGAGGTTTACGCCCGACATCCGCGTCTGCGCCGTAAACGGCACGAAGATGGCGCCATGATCGGCCAGTTCGCGGCCACGGAGTCCGTAGCGCTCCTTCGCCAGTACGACAATCGACCGACCCTCAGGAGTCTCGTCCGCAAGCGACGACAACTGCGCCGCATCGGCGATCTCCTGTTCGGTGACGCCCGGCATCGGTAGAAACTCGGTCGCCTGACGGTTCCCGAGCGTGATCGTGCCGGTCTTGTCGAGCAGCAGTGTGTGCACGTCGCCGGCCGCCTCGACCGCTCGCCCGGACATCGCGAGGACATTGCGCTGCACCAGCCGGTCCATGCCGGCGATGCCGATCGCCGATAGCAGCCCGCCGATCGTCGTCGGAATCAGGCAGACCAGCAGCGACACCAGGACAAAGACCGATTGCGGCGCGCCGGCGTACATCGCGAACGGCTGCAGGGTGACGACCGCCAGCAGAAAGATAATCGTCAGGCCGGCAAGCAGGATGTTCAGGGCGATCTCGTTCGGCGTCTTCTGGCGCTCGGCCCCCTCGACCAGCGAAATCATCCGATCGATGAAGGTGTGGCCAGGATCGGCAGTAATGCGGATCTTGATCCAGTCGGACAACACTCGCGTGCCGCCAGTCACCGCGGTACGGTCCCCGCCGGACTCGCGGATCACCGGTGCCGACTCGCCGGTGATTGCGGACTCGTCCACTGACGCGACGCCTTCGACGATCTCACCGTCGGACGGAATGAATTCACCTGCTTTCACAAGCACCAGATCGTCCTTGCGCAGCGCCGTGGCAGGGACCGTCTCGGTCCGGCCACCGGCAAGCAGACGGTTCGCCGTCGTCTCGGTCCGGGCCTTCCGCAGGGTGTCGGCCTGCGCCTTGCCGCGGCCTTCGGCCATCGCCTCGGCGAAGTTCGCAAACAGGACAGTCAACCAGAGCCAGAACGTGATCTGCAGTTCGAAGCCGAGGCCCGGCCGGTGCTGTACCGCATCAACGAGCAGCCGGAGCGTCGTCAGCACGCTCCCGACCTCGACGACGAACATCACCGGATTCCTCGCCATCGTGGCGGGACGAAGCTTGCGAAGGGCGTCCATCGCAGCGCCGCGAACGATCCCCGGATCCCAGATCGACTTCGACTTTCGTTGTACGGAGGCCATCAGAACACCTGACCTTTCGCCATCAACAGGTGCTCGACGATTGGGCCGAGGCTGAGGGCTGGAAAGAACGTCAGCGCGCCGACGATGACGATGACACCGACGAGTAGCGCAGAAAACAGCGGCGTGGTCACCGGGAACGTGCCGGGCGACGGTGGAATCCGCTTCTTCCGGCCGAGGCTGCCGGCGATCGCCAGCATCGGGATGATCATGAAAAAGCGGCCGACCAGCATCGCCACCGCGAGCGTCACGTTGTACCAACGCGTGTTGGCGGACAGACCCGCGAATGCGGACCCGTTGTTGCCGGTGGCAGACGTAAACGCATAGAGAATTTCCGAGAGGCCGTGCGGGCCAGGATTCAGAATGCTCGACGTGCCAAAGGCCGGCGACACTACCGACATCGCCGTGAGCACGAGAATCGTCAATGGAAACACCAGCACGACCAGCATGGCCATCTGGACTTCGTAGGCTTGAACCTTCTTGCCCAGGTACTCCGGCGTACGGCCGACCATGAGGCCGGCGATGAACACCGCCAGGATGATGAAGACGAGAATGCCGTACATCCCGGCGCCGACGCCGCCGAAGATCACTTCGCCGAGCATGATGTTGACGAGCGGCACCAGTCCGCCGAGCGGTGTGAACGAATCGTGCCAGCTGTTGATCGCGCCGCAGCTGGCGTCGGTCGTCACGGTTGCGAACAGGGCCGAGTTGGCGATGCCGAAGCGGCACTCCTTCCCTTCCATGTTGCCGCCGTAGGAGCCGGTATTGACGGTTTGGTCGACGCCGGTGGCCGCGAGCAGAGGATTCCCTCGCGCCTCCGCCCAGTAAGCGGTCGTGACGCCTGCGAGGAACAGGAAAGCCATCGCACCCCAGACGGCCCAGCCGTGCCGCGCCGAGCCGGTCATCTGTCCCAGGGTGTAGGTGAGACCTGCCGAGATCGCGAAGATCGAGAACATCTCGATGAAATTCGTGAACGGCGTCGGGTTCTCGAACGGATGGGCGCTATTGGCGTTGAAGAAACCGCCGCCGTTGGTCCCGAACTCCTTGATGATTTCCTGCGAGGCAACCGGACCCTGAGCAATCAACTGTTCTTTCACGACGGTGGTCTGCGGCCTGCCGCTCGCGTCGGATGCGCTTGCCGTTTGCGGATCCAAGAGCGTCACCCGATCGTAGGGTCGCAGGTTCTGGACCACGCCTTGAGAAACGAGCAGGAGCGCGCCGGCGAGACAGAACGGCAGCAGTAGCCACAGGGAGCAGCGCACCAGGTCCACCCAGAAGTTGCCGAGCGTATCCTTCTCCTTCTGCGCGACACCGCGGATGAAGGCGATCGCGAGGGCGATACCGGTGGCTGCCGACGCGAAGTTGTGGAAGGCCAGGCCGGCCATCTGCGTGAAATAGCTCATCGTGCTTTCGCCGCTGTAGGCCTGCCAGTTCGTGTTGGTGGTGAACGATGCCGCGGTGTTGAAGGCGAGGTCAGGTGGAACCGCCGCAAAACGCTGCGGATTCCAGGGCAGCCATTGCTGCATTCGCTGGATCGCATAGAGAGCCAGCATCGACACTCCGCTGAAGAGCAGCATGGCGGTGGCGTACTCGGTCCAGCCCATCTCACGCGCTTCGTCCACACCGGTCGCGCGGTAGATCAGCCGCTCGAGAGGACGGAGCACCGGATCGAACCATGTCCGCTGCCGCTGAAATACGCGCGTCATGAAGCGGCCAAGCGGCGCGGTCACGGCGAGGACGACCGCGAGAAACAACCCAATCTGGAGCCAGCCATTGGGCGTCATGTCAGAATTTCTCCGGACGCAGCAGCGCGTAGGTGAGATACACCAGCAGTCCCGCGGTAATGATCAGGCCGACGAGAGAATCAATGGTCATGGGTGGTCCGCCCGGAACGTCACTTTCCCAGCCGTTCGCAGCCGGCGACATACGCGCCAGCTGCCACAAAAAACAGAATTCCGATCGCGACGAACAGCAGATCAAGCATTGCCTTCACCTCACCACGCCCCGCGTTTGTTGCCCCACCACCAGACGGCGCCGAAAGTGGCCGTGCTCTGACTGGACTTCAGGACGGCGACGTCCGAGGTCAGGAAGAAAGGCGCGCTCGAGAAATCGCTCCGCCACTCGGTGCGCATCAGGAAGCCTTCCGCGACCTTGTATTCGTAGGTGACGGTCGCTTCCTTGAGTGACTGCGTCGCGCCCGTGAAGAGGCCACCATCGTCGCGGAGATATTCGGCACGAACGGCCAACGCCGACTGTGGCGTCAGCTGCTGACGCCCGTAGATCGCCCCGCCATACACGTGGGACGGCGTCGTCACCCGTCCAGGCCCGGGTTCGTTCCAGGCGCGGCTGACGACGTAGTCGCCTTCGAAAGAGAACGATGTCCGCGGCGTCGCCTGCCAGCTCGCGTAGGAGTCCACGATGTGGAGACGACCGTCGAGCGCGGGGACGATGGGGACAATCGAGAGACCCGGTTGAGTCGGCAGCGTCGGCTCGCCCGGTGACACGATCGGCT
Source organism: uncultured Acidobacteriota bacterium (assembly GCA_963711765.1). GTDB lineage: Bacteria > Acidobacteriota > Vicinamibacteria > Vicinamibacterales > CAVVIG01 > CAVQFC01. Next base: position 1,673,235 of record CAVQFC010000004.1, read on the forward strand.
CGACGTCAGGATGCTCCTGACCCAGATAGAAATTAGTGGTCCACGTCACCGACTTCGAGGGGTTGAGGACCGCGCCGAACAACTGATCTTTGTAGTTGTTGAATGCTTCGGTCTGCTGCGTGCCGTTGGTGATCCAGTAGTTGGCGGCCACCGCGTCGTTGAAGCGATAGGTCGCGCGCGCACCCATGTGATAGAAGGGCAGGAAGTCGAACCAATAGGATCGCGAGTAGTTCGCTTGATCTTTGGTGTAGTTGCCCTCGATCCCGATCGAGCTGGCCCATTTTCCGAAATCGACGGTCAGGCCTGACCCGGCCGGGAAGACGTAAGTGCCGTAGGCCTGAAAGATGTTTCGATACGCCCACGGGCGGGGCTCGTTCGCAGAGCTGCCCTGGAGCGTTTCGGTCGCCTGGCCGTACTGCATGTCCAGGCGGCCGCCGAATCGGCGACCCGTATCGATATCGGGTGGGCTCTCGACGAGCACGCTCGCCTGATTCAGGCTGAAGTTGTTGCTGGTGACGTCGTAGGCCCGCAGGTAAGTGACCCGACCGATGGGACGATTGAGATTGAACATGTAGTACATGTCCAACCCGCCGCCGTATTTCAGGCCGTGAAGAAGATCGCTTGTTGAACCGGGGACCTCGGCCGCTGCCTGTGACGTCGGCACCGACGGTTCGACCGCCGAAACGGCGGCGGCGTTGACGCCGCGAGTCGTCAGCAGCCCCTTCAGCTCCGCCAGTTGTGCCTCGAGAGATTCGACCCGGCGCAGCAGCTCCTGATCGGTCGGCGTCTGGGCGGTCGCTTTCGCCGGGCAGCAGGCGATCACAACCGTCGCCGCCATCGCCAGGATGTGTTGGGTGCGGACGCGCATCACCCTTTCAGGCTAGGCGGTCGCAACTAACGGCGGCCCAAAGAGGGCCTAAAAAAACCCTGAACTTCTAACCGGTAGCGAGCCGATAGCCGACCCAGGGTTCACTGACCAGGTAGCGCGGTTGTGAAGGATCGGGCTCGATTTTCTTGCGCAGTTGCCCGATCAGCACCCACAAGTGCTCGGGCTGCTCGACGGCGTTCGGTCCCCAGATCGCTTTCAGGATTGTGCGGTTGGTCAACACCCGGTCCGCGTTTCTGGCGAGCAGTGCGAGCAGTTCGAACTCCTTCGGTGTCAGGCGGATCTCGTCCTCTCCGCGCACCGCACGGCGACGGTCGTAGTCAATCGTCAGGTCGCCGACCGTCAGACGGCCGACTTCAGCGGAGTCGGACGAGAACACGCGGCGCAGCGCGACCCTCACGCGTGCGAGCAGTTCCTCCGGGCTGAACGGCTTGGTCACGTAGTCGTCCGCTCCGAGGTCCAGCGCCTCCACTTTGTCATCGTCTGAGCCTCGCGCCGACAGGACAACGATCGGGATCGCGGACGTTGCGCGAATCCGGCGGCAGACTTCGGTCCCTTCGAGGTCCGGGAGGCCGAGGTCGAGAACGATGATATCTGGCGCGCGCGAGGCGACCATGGCCAACGCTTCCCCGCCGGTGCCGACCACGTCGACTTCGTATCCGCGGGAGCGCAAGAGCGGCGCGATCGCCTTCTGAATGGGCACCTCGTCGTCCACCAGCAAAATGCGTGCGGCGCGTGTCATGACAGCGAATCGCCCGTCTGCGCGGGCTTGATGTCCGCGGCAACCGCGATTGTAAATCGTGCTCCGCCGTCGGGGCAGTTTTCGGCCCAGACACGTCCATGCGCGGCGGCCAGCAGTCCGCGCGCGATCGCCAGCCCCATGCCGGTCCCCGTTGAGTGGCTGCCCGATCCAGTGCCGCGATAGAACCGATCGAAGAGGTGCGGCGCATCCGCGGCTGCGATGCCCCGGCCGTGGTCGCGCACGCTGAATTGCAGTTCGTGGCCGACCGTCGTCACCGCGATGTCGATGGCGGTTCCTGCCGACGCGTACTGCGCCGCGTTTTGCAGCAACTGGGACAGCGCCGCCGCCGTCAACCTCGGGTCGATCCGTGCGAGCACATCGGACTGAACCGACGTGGACAGCACGTGGGCGGCCAGGCCCGGGCCCACCTGATCCCGGGCGGCTTCGATGATTTCAGAGGGGTGCACCCACTGCTCCGCCGCGGCAATGACCCCGGCATCGATCCGGGCCATCTCGAGGATGTTCTCGAAAATCCTGGTCAGCCGGGTGACTTCGGCCAGCACCAGTTCGCTCTGCTCGCGTCGATCGTCGGCGGTCAGCCAGGACGACTGCAGGTTGCTCGCCGCAATGCCGATGGCGGTCAATGGCGTGCGCAGATCGTGACCGATCGATGCCAGCAGCGCCGACTTCAGTTCCTCCCGCTGCTTCGCCAGCTCGACGGACTTCAGCTCCTCGAGAAAATGCGCACGCTCGATCGCGATGGCGGCCATCCCACCGAGCGCATCGAGCGCTCCGGCTTCTGGAGTGGCGCCCGAAATCGCGAGCAGGCCGATCGGCTTGGCCCCCAGCCGCAGCGGGACAATGGTCAGGGGACCGGAATCAATCCTCTGGTTGCCGCTGAATGCACTGGAGAGGTCTGCCGAACTCAACGAGACCGCCCGCGCGCCACCGGCCGCGATGTCCCAGCCCTCAGCACCCGGCAGGCAAATCGCCGCGTAGTCGAGATCGAAACGACGGGCCACCGCGCGCGCCAGGTCGGGAAGCGCCTGACGGCTGTCGGTCATCAGCAACACGTCGCGGCTGACGTCGAACAGCCTCGTCATCTCGTCACGTCGCGCCAGCGCGTCCTCGGTGCGAGACCTCGCTCTCGACGACAGGTTGCTCGCCACGAGGCTCACTGCCAGAAACGTGAACAGCGCTACCCAGTTCTGCGGATCCGCGATCGTCAACGTCCGGAACGGCGGCAGAAAGAAGAAGTTGAAGCTGACCATCGCCGCGACCGATGTGGTCACCGCGACCCAGAGGGGCGAGGTGGTGGCGACGACGAGTATGACAAGCAGAAAGCCGAGCGCGACCGTGGTGCCGTTGCTCACCTGCAGCCACTCGGCGTCCGCCAGCGTGAGCAGGCCGACCGCCGCGAGACTGAGCGCGAGCCGGATCAGGTGGCGAGGCACACGCCTCAGTCCTTCTTGTTATCGCGGCGATTTTTCGCGGCGCGGCGGTCGGTCCGCACTTTCCTGGCCTGCTTCTCGTCCCAGCTCTTCGCGTCGAATCGTTTGCGTGGTTTCGGCGTGCCTCCGACGTTGGTATTGCGATCGCGGCGGCGTACCTGGATGCGAATCGGCGACCCGACGAACCCGAACTTCTCGCGCAGCTGGTTGATGAGAAACCGCTCGTAGGAAAAATGGAACGTCGTCGCGACGTTGGTGAAGAACACGAACGACGGCGGCGCCACGCCGATCTGCGCCGCGTACATGATGCGGACGTGCTTGCGTCCGGGGCTGACCGGCGGGTTCGCCGCGACGATCCCTTCGATGAACTTGTTCAGCGCCGGCGTCGGGACACGCATCCGGCGCGCAGCCGCCACCTTGTCCATCGTTTCGAGCACCTTGGTCACGCGCTCGCCGGTCCTCGCCGAGATGTGCAGGATCGGCGCGTAGTCGAGAAAGCGCATGCCGTGGCGCAGCTTGTCGTCGAAAATCGTGACGAAGTCCTTGTCCTGCGTCTTGACCAGGTCCCACTTGTTCACGACGATGACGACACCGCGGCCGGCGCGGTCGGCTTCGCCGCCAATCGCCGCATCCTGATCGGCGGCGCCGGTGCTGGCGTCGATCACCAGCGCGACGACGTCCGCGTCGGCAATCGACTCCTTCGCGAGCGCCACGCTGACCATCTCGACCTTGCCGCCGCCCGAGACGCGCCCCGGTCGCCGCATGCCGGCGGTGTCGATGATGCGGAAGCGGCGGCGATGCCACAGCAGCGGAACGTCGATCGCGTCGCGCGTCGTGCCGGGCATGTCGCTCACCAGCACGCGCTCTTCGCGCAGCAGCCGGTTGACCAGCGACGACTTCCCGACGTTGGGGCGACCGACGATCGCGAAGCGTGTTTCGGTCGGCGTCTCCGGGCTGGGGCTTGGGGGCCTCGGATCGACTTCCTGGTCCAGGCCGTCATCCTTCGCTTCGAGCCCCGATGCGGAAGGCTTTCCGCTCTTCGCGTCCAGCCGCGTCACGATTTCGTCGAGCAGTTCCGCGACGCCGGTTCCGTGCTCGGCGGAAATCTCGAGGACCGGGTCGAAGCCGAGCTGAAAGAACTCCATCGCCGATGCTCATGCGAGCGCTTGTCGTCCGTCTTGTTGATCGCCAGCAGCACCGGGCCGGCCGGTTTCCCGCAGTTCGCGCGCGATGCGCTCGTCGCCGGGAATCAGGCCCTCGCGTCCGTCCACCAGCATGACGAGCAGGTCGGCGCCGACGATCGCGCGCTTGCCCCTGCTCGACCACCAGTTCGTGGAGCGGGTCCTCGCTCTCGCCGTACAGCCCGCCGGTGTCGAACAGCTGAAACATCGCGCCCCGCCAGAACACCGGTCGCGCCAGCGCGTCGCGCGTCGTGCCGGCGATCGGGCGCGACGATCGCCCGCCGGCTGCCGGTCATCCGATTGAACAGTGTGGACTTCCCGACATTCGGACGACCGACGAGGACGACAGCGGAGTGTGCGAGGCTATTGCGATGTGGATCAGTGTGCCTGTCGCGCTGGTCACGCAGGATTAAAAGACACTTAGCCGTACCTTGACAGCGTAAGTGTCACAATCTATAGTATTTACAAGACTGTCAGGAGACCCTAAGCATGATCAAGGTCGACATCGTCAACGAAGTGTCGAAAATCGCCGACATCACCAAGGTCAAGGCCGAGGTGGCTGTCGATGCGGTGTTCGATGCGATGCGAACCTCCATGCAGCGGGGCGAGCGAATCGAGCTGCGCGGGTTCGGCGTCTTTCAGGTGAAGCCGCGCAAGCGCGGAATCGGCCGTAACCCTCGGACTGGCAAGGAAGTGCGCATCCCGCCGGGACGCACGATCCGCTTCAAGCCGGGCAAAGAGCTGCAGAACATCGGGTAACTTGGAACCTACGCCGGTCGTCGAGTGGCAGCCGCGGTCGAAGTTCCAACGACCGTGTCTGGCTGCACGCTCTGCTTGTTCGTGCTCACCCTCGCCACCACGACGTGCGCTGGCGGCGTCCAGTACACTCGCGGCGTTCCAGTCGAGACTTCGGCGCTCGACACGCACGTTCTGCCGATGTCCGTCGCCGGCCCTGCTCGCTTCGCGGCCTCTGGTACAGCGGGACCATCCTCGCGATTCTCGGCTGCCACGAGCTCGGCCACTACTTCGCGTGCCGCTATTACGACGTCGATGCGTCCCTGCCGTTCTTCATTCCGGTCCCATTGCCGCTGACCGGCACGCTCGGCGCCTTCATCCGCATCCGCGAGCCGATTCCCGAACAAGCGGATGCTCTTCGACATCGGCATCGCCGGCCCGATCGCCGGCTTTCTCGTCGCCGTTCCGGCCCTGCTTCATCGGCATCGCGATGTCGCACGTCGTGCGGATCCCGGCAGGACTTCGTCGGCGTCGAACTTGGCGAGCCGCTGCTCTTCAAGCTGGTCAGCCGCGTCTTCTGGGGTCCGACGCCGGACGGCTATCTCGCTCAACCTGCACCCGATGGCGTTCGCGGCGTGGTTCGGCCTGCTCGCAACCGCGCTCAACCTGTTTCCGATCGGCCAGCTCGATGGCGGCCACATCTCCTACGCCGTGCTCGGCCGCCGATCGATCTACGTGACCGTCGCGGCCATGACGGTCGTCGCCGGCGCTGACGTTACTTCGCCAGCAGCTGGATTGTCTGGACCCTGCTGATGATCGCGATGCTGGCGCTGTTCGGACCGCGACATCCGACGGTATGGGACGAACACGTGCCGCTCGATCGCGCGTCGGATCGTGCTCGCGCTCTTCGCAGTCGTGATCTTCGCGCTCTGCTTCACGCCGGCGCCGATCACGATTGCGGACCTCACCGGACGCTAGAAATTCAGATTTCAGAATTCAGATTTCAGATTGATTTCAGATTTGATTCAGATCTGATTTCAGCTTTTCAATCTGAAATCTGAATTCTGAAATCTGAATTTCTACAGCACCGAGAGCGGATCGATGTCGACGACGACGCGTCGCTGCAGTTCGGGTCGCGAGGCCAGCGCGGCCTGCAGGCTCTCGCGCATTTTGCGGCGGTTCGTTCCCTTGACCAGCACCTGCGCGCGGTACTCGCCCCGCAGCTTGCCGAGCGGCGCCGGCGCGGGCCCGAGCACGCGCAGCCCCTTTCCTTCCGACCGCTGCAGTTGCCCCACCAGATAGTCCGCATCGTCCATCGCCCCGGCGAACGTTCGGGCGCGCACGACGATGTTGACCAGCGAGATGAAGCGGCGGATAGCGCATCTGGCGGCGGAACTTCAGCTCGCGCTCGTAGAACGCCGGGAAGTCCTGCCGGCAGGCGAGCTGAATGCTGTAGTGATCGGGATACAGCGTCTGCACAATCGCTTCGCCCGGCTGCTCGCCGCGTCCGGCGCGCCCGGCCACCTGGGTCAGCAGCTGAAACGTGCGCTCGGAGGCGCGGAAATCGGCGACGCCGAGTCCGACGTCGGCCGAGACCACGCCGACCAGCGTCACCCGCGGAAAGTCGTGGCCTTTCGCAATCATCTGGGTGCCGACCAGGACGTCGATGTCGCCGTCGCGGAATCGCGACAGGAGCGAGGTCAGCGAACCGCGTGCGGCGAATCGCATCGCGATCGAGCCGCGCCACACGCGCGCCCGGACTCACCCGCTTCACCTCGGCCTCGACGCGTTCGGTCCCGAATCCCGCCTGCTCGAGGTACGGACCGGCGCACAGCGGGCACGCCGTCGGCACGCGTGCCGTGTAGTTGCAGTAGTGGCAGCGCGCCCGCCGCGACGGGTCCGTCGCCGTGAACGACCAGCGACACGCTGCAGTTGGGACAGTCCAGGGTGCCGGCGCATTGCCGGCAGAACATCGCGGTCGCAAAGCCGCGCCGGTTCAGCAGCACCAGCGCCTGCTCGCCGCGCGCCAGCCTGGCCTCGATTCCCTCGCCGGAGCGGACGACTCAGAATCACGTCCGGCCCTTCAGCGGCGTATTCCTCGCGCATGTCGACGACGCGTGACCGACGCCAGCGGCCGATCGAGCACGCGCCGCTCGAGCACGACGCGCTCGTATTTACCGGTCATCGCGTTGTGATAGCTCTCCATCGACGGCGTCGCCGACCCGAGCACGACCAGCGCGCCGGCGCGCTGACCGCGCACGATCGCCACGTCGCGCCCGTTGTAGCGCGGGCTCTCGTCCTGTTTGTAGGATCCGTCGTGCTCCTCGTCGACGACGATCAGCCCAACCTGCTCGAGCGGCGCGAACACGGCGGATCGCGTGCCGACCACGACGTCGATGTCGCCGCGGCGGATGCGCTGCCACTGATCGTGACGCTCGCCGTCCGACAGGCCGCTGTGCTGGATCGCGACGCGCTCGCCGAACGCTTCCCGGAACACGGCGGCGACCGCCGGCGTCAGCGCGATTTCCGGCACCAGCATCAGCGCGCGACGGCCGGCTGCACCGACCGATGCAGCCAGGCGCAGGTACAGCTCGGTCTTGCCGCTGCCCGGTGACGCCGTGGAGCAGCGCGACGCGAAACGCGTTGGCGGCCGCGAGCGCCTGAAGCCGCCCGAGCGCCGCCCCCTGCTCCAGCGTCAACTGGCGCTCGGTCGTGGTACGTGGCGCGGACTGTCCGGCGGTCGCTTTGAACGGATCCCGATCGATCCGATCCTGACGCAGGCTGACATAACCGCGCTTCGACCAGCCGCGAGACGGCGTCGGCCGCGATTCCCCTGGCGGCGAGGACCGTCGTCGCCAGTCCGGTCGGCGCGCCGGCCAGCAGTTCGAGCGCTTCCCGCTGCTTCGCGGTCAGCGCTTCCGGGCGAAGCGACCGCCTCGCTGCCGCCGATCGTGATCGTCGCCACACGCGTGGTCTTGTGCGAATCGACTCGGCCGCCCCGCGCCATCGGCGGCAGCAGCGCCGTGATCGTGTCGCCGACACCGGCTGCGTAATACTCCGCCGTCCACCGCGCCAGCGCGACGACGTCCGCAGGCACGAAGGCGTGGGCGTCCATCACGGATCGATTGGCTTGATGGCAGGCGCGGCGAGCGCTCGTCCAGCCGGATCGACACCAGCCGGGTCACGCATCTCGGTCTCCACGACCAGGCCGGTCACGACGCGCGTCCCCAGCGGCACGAGCACGCGTGCGCCGACCGAGGGCGCCGCCACGCCGCCAGGCACGCGATAGGTCAGCAGATCGAGACCGGGAACGGGGACCGCTACGAGGACGAACACAGTTTGGAAAGTCGAAAGTCTGAAGTCAGAAGTGAGAAGTCAGATCGGTTTTCTCTTCAACCTTCTCACTTTTCACTTTTCACTTAGTAGGGTTTTTACCAACTTCATGTCCTCCCACACCTCCCGCTTCGACGAAGGATTGCGCAGGAGGTAGGCGGGATGGAAGGTCGGAATCAGCTTCGCACCGCGGTAGTCGAACACGCGACCGCGCAAGCGTGAGATGGGGTCCATCGAGCGCAGCAGCCCCTGCGCTGCGAATTTGCCGAGCGCGACGATGACCTTTGGCTTGATGACGTCGATCTGCCTGAACAGAAACGGTTCGCAGGTCTCGACTTCGTCCGGATCCGGATTGCGGTTCTGCGGCGGCCGGCACTTGATGACGTTGGCGATGTACACGTCCTCGCGCTTGAGATCGATGGCTTCGATGATCTTGGTGAGCAGCTGGCCTGCGCGGCCGATGAACGGCACGCCTTGGATGTCTTCGTCGGCGCCGGGGGCCTCACCGACGAACATGAGGTCTGCGTCGGGCCGACCGACGCCGAACACGATCTGCGTACGGCCCAGCGCGTGCAGCTTGCAACGGGTGCAGTCGCCGATATCGGTGCGAATCGTCGCCAGTGCCTCCGCGGCATTCCTGGAGAGCACCACCGGCACCGTCTCAGTGCCCGGCACGTTGTTTCCCCGTCGCCAGAGCTGGCGACCGGTGCCCCCCCGTTGGCTTCCGGAGCGGCCATTGCGGCCGCCTTCGGACGCCGGCGCCAATCCGGAGCGCGGCTGATCCCGGTGACCCCGAGCTCGGCCGCGAACGCGAGGTGCTCTTTGATTTGATCGCGATCCACTAGACCCTGACTGGCCGTGCGACCAGCAGCGGCTCGACACGATTGAGGAGTTCGACGGCGACGCCGGACTTCGACTGCAGCGGCAACGATTCCGCGCCGCCCGCACCGACGATGGTCACCGCATTCGTGTCCACGTCAAACCCTGCGTCAGTGCGTGACACGTCGTTGGCGACGATGAGATCGGCGTGCTTCTGCTCGCGTTTGGCGGTCGCGCGAGCCACCACGTCAGCGGTTTCCGCCGCAAAGCCGACGAGCATCGGTCCTTCGCCTGTGGTCAGACGCCGCTGGCCGAGTTCAGCCAGGATGTCCGGCGTCCGCTGCAACACGAGTGTCAGCGGGCCACTCCCCTTCGCCAGCTTTTGTTGGGCCCGGTCGGCCGGCGCGTAGTCCGCGACCGCAGCCGCCATCACCACGACATCGGCGTCAGCCGCTCTCGTCATCACCGCATCGCGCATCTCGACCGCGCGCCGTACCCGCACGACCTCGTGCACCGACGGAACCTCGATGGCCGTCGGACCGGTGATCAGGGTGACCTGCGCGCCGCGGTGCGCCGCCTCCGCCGCGATCGCATAGCCCATGCGACCGCTCGAACGGTTGCCGATGTAGCGAACGGGATCGAAGTCCTCGTAAGTCGGCCCGGCGGTGACGACGACGCGGCGCCCGCGCAACGGACCTTCCGGCCGGAGCACCGACTCGGCCGCTGCGACGATTTCGTCCGGCTCGGCGAGTCGCCCCTTGCCGATCCACCCGCACGCCAGATAACCCTCGCCGGGCTCGACGAAACGTGCGCCGCGGCTCGCGAGCGTGTCCATGTTCTGCCTGACGGCCGGGTGCGCGAACATCTGCGAGTTCATCGCGGGCGCGATGAGCAGCGGCGCCCGGGTCGCGGTGTAGAGCGTGGACAGGAAGTCGTCCGCTATGCCGTTCGCGAACTTGCCGATGATGTTCGCGGTCGCCGGGGCGACGAGCAGGAGATCGATCGTGGAAGCGATGGCGATGTGCTCGATATCGGCGTTCATGCCGACCTCGAACTGGTCGACGATGACGTGACGGCGAGTGATGGCTTCGAAGGTCACCGCGCCGACGAAACGGGTCGCGCCATGGGTCATCACCGCGACGACTTCGTGGCCGCGCTTCTGCAGGCCGCGCGCCACTTCAACGGCTTTATAGGCGCCGATTCCGCCCGTGACCCCGAGAGCAATCAGCATGTGACGATCTAGTCCTCGTCGATCTTCTCGACCGCTTTCGTGACGACCTCTTCGAGTGCGACCGTGGTCTTCTTGCGATTCGCGACGTCCACCCGGGGTGTCGATCCCGCCAGCAGCTGACGCGCCCGGGCCCCGGCAGTCACGACGAACTCGAACGAGTTGGGTAATTTGCTTCTGTCAATCATCAGAATGTCCTGACTATTGTTTCGGCCGTCGCCCGCATCCGCGCCAGACCCGCGCGTTCGGCGACGACAATGCTGCGAAGGCGCTCGACCGCCGCGCCGATGTCGTCGTTGACGACGACGTAGTCGTACTCGGTGAACGAGGCGACCTCGTCGCGCGCCACCTGCAGGCGCCGTTGAATCGCCTGCTCGCTGTCCTTGCTGCGCCCCCGCAGCCGCTGCTCGAGCACGGCGAACGACGGCGGCATCACGAAGACGCCGGTGGTCGGCATCGACCGTGCCCGGACGCTCCGGGCGCCCTGCACGTCGATCACCAGCACCACATCGTCTCCCGAGGCGAGCAATCGGTCGGTGTCGGCGGCCCCGGTGCCGTAGAGGTTGCCGAACACGTCGGCCCACTCCAGGAATTCGTCGGCTTCGACCATCGCCTCGAAGCGATCTCGTGTCACAAAATTATAGTCCACCCCGTCGGCCTCGCCAGCTCGGGCGGCACGCGACGTGTACGAGCGCGACATCCTGAGATTCGGCGTTTGTTCCACGAGACGCTCGACCAGCGTGGTCTTGCCGGCGCCCGATGGTGCCGAGACGATGAACAGCAGACCCGGACTACTCGACATTCTGGACCTGTTCCCGCATCTTCTCGAGCTCCGCCTTCGCGGAGATGATCAATTCGGACACCCGAAGCCCGTCGGCCTTCGAGCCCATCGTGTTGACCTCGCGGTTCATCTCCTGGAGCAGGAAGTCGAGTTTCCGGCCACACGGCTCGGGACCATCTGCGAGCGCCGTCCAATGCGAGACGTGGCCGCGGAAGCGTTCGAGCTCCTCGCTGATGTCCGATCGCGAGGCCATCCGGACGATTTCCTGCGCCACCGCCGTCTCGTCCGCCTGGAGCGTCGTCCGCAGATCGCGCACCCGCTCGGTGAGCCGCTGTTCCAGCGCCGCCCGGCCCTCGTCAGCTGCCGCCGCCACGCGCTCGACCAGCTGCGCCACTGCGCGCTTGCGGCCGTCGAGATCGCCGTGGAGCGACGCGCCCTCCCGCGAGCGCATGGTGTCGAGTTCGGTCAACGCCTGCGCGACTGCGTCCCGAACTTGCGCGGCGAGCGTCCGCGCGGTTTCCTCGTCATCGTCCGGCTGACGGTCGCGAATCGTGATCGCCTGCGGCATTCGCAGCAGATCGCCTGGCGTGAGCGCGCCGGCGACGAGCCCACGCTCGCGCGCTGCGTCGAGGGCGAGGCCGAGCGCGCGTGCGAACTCCTCGTTGAACTCGACGTCGACGCCGGCCGTCTGACGAAGCTGGAGGGAGATGCTCAATTCGACCCGGCCGCGTGCGACCCGCGCCGCCACCAGCGCACGCAGTTCACTCTCGATCGCCGCCAGCGACTGCGGGATGCCGCAACTGCAGATCGAGGTGGCGATGGTTGACCGCCCTGATGGTGATGCCGATCGTGACCCGCTCGTCCTCGCGCGCCACGGAAGCGAACCCGGTCATGCTCTTGATCACGACGGCACCATCCGCGTTTCGCCTTTCCGGCCTTCGAGCAGCTGCAGCTGGTACAACGACGCGTAGGTGCCATTCGGCCTGGACACCAGTTCGTCGTGCCGGCCGAACTCCTTCACCTTGCCGCGATCGAGGACGATGATCGCGTCGGCGCGGCGAATGGTCGAGAGGCGGTGCGCGATCACGAACGACGTGCGGTTCATCATCAGGTTGGTCAGCGCCTCCTGCACCAGCAGCTCGGACTGCGTATCGAGCGCCGAAGTGGCTTCGTCCAGCACCAGGATCGGCGCGTTTTTCAGCAGCGCCCGCGCGATCGCGATCCGCTGACGCTGACCGCCCGACAGCCGCTGGCCGCGCTCGCCGATGGTGGTCTCGTAACCGTCTGCGAGTCCCTCGATGAAGTCGTGCGCGTTGGCGGCTCGGGCCGCCGCCTCGATCTGCGCCCGCGACGCCTGCGGCGCTCCGTAGGCGATGTTGCCGGCGATCGAATCGTCGAACAGCACCGTGTCCTGCGTCACGATGCCGATCTGCGCGCCGCAGCGACGCCAGCGTCGCGTGACGGATGTCGACGCCGTCGATCAGGATGGCGCCAGCGGCGACGTCGTAAAAGCGCGGCAGCAGGTTGACCAGCGAGGTCTTGCCGGCGCCGCTGCGCCCGACGATCGCGATCATCTGTCCGGCGCGCACGGTCAGCGACACGTTGCTCAGGATCGGCGCTGCCGCATCTTCGTAACGAAAGTTGACGTCGCGGAATTCGATGGCGTGCTGGAATGGCGCGAGCGGAGCGGCGCCGGGCAGCTCGAGCACCTCGGTGTGGGTGTCCAGCATCTCGAAGATGCGCTCGGACGCCGCGGTCGCCTGCTGCAGGTCGGCGTTGACGCGGCTCAACTTCTTGGCGGGGCCGTACATCAGAAGAAGCGTGCCGATGAAGGTGACGAAATCGCCGGGCGACAGATGGCCTTCAGCGATCTGCGAACTTCCATAAACAACGGCGGCCGCCATGCCGACGCCGCCGAGCAATTCCATCAGCGGCGGCAGGCTCGACAACGCAGCGGTCACCTTCATGTTGGTGCGGTACAGGTGATAGCCGGCGCGGCTGAATTTCTCGGCCTCCAGGTGCTCGGTGCCGAATGCCTTGACGATGCGGTGGCCGGTGAATGCTTCCGCGCTCAGGTGCGAAATCTGTTCGAGCGCTTCCTGGCTCCGGCGCGTGGTGCGGCGCACGCGCTGCCCCAATCGAACCAGCGGATACACGATGAGCGGCGCGCCGGTGAGGCAGACGATCGTCAGCCTGGCGTCGTACCAGAAGAGCAGGCCCGCATAGCCGACCAGCGCCAGTGTTTCCCGAGCCAGATCGCCCGCAGTCTCTGACACCGCCTGCTGAACCTGGCCGACGTCGTTGTTGATCCGCGAGAGCAGTCGTCCGGTCTGCCCATGGGCGAAGAAGCTGGCGGACTGGTCGAGGATGTGGCGATAGAGCGCATTGCGCAGGTCCATCACCACACGCTGGCCCACGTCCGCCATCAGATACGACGAGGCGAACGATCCGATGCCTTTCAGGAAGAACACCGCGACGATGCCCCGCGCGATGACTCCGACGTTCTCCTGCAACGGCAGGACGCTGTCGAAAATCGGCTTGATCAACGCTGCCAGTCCCGCGGCGCCGGCGGCGTAGACGACCATGCCGGCCAGCGCCCAGAGCAGCCGGCCCCGATAGGGTCTGGAGTAGCCGGAACAGTCGCCGCAGCGTCCGTTGCCGATCCGCGCTCACCGGTCCTCGTATCCGTGGGGATGCCGGCGGTGCCAGTCCCAGGCGGTCTGGACGATCGAATCGAGCGACGCGTGACGCGGGGTCCAGCGGAGTTCGGTGCGCGCCTTTTGAGCCGACGCGTACAGCACCGCCGGATCCCCGGGCCGCCGTGGCGCCAGAGTCCAGGGTACCGGTCGCCCCGTGACGCGGCCGACCGTCTCAATCACGTCGCGGACCGAGTGCGGATGGCCGGTGCCGAGGTTGTACACGGTCGATCGTCGAGTGTCGATCACCGCCTCGAGCGCTTTGACGTGCGCCTCCGCCAGATCGCTCACGTGAATGTAATCGCGGAGGCAGGTGCCGTCCGGCGTCGGATAGTCGTCGCCGAACACCTGCAGGCCCGGCCCGCCGACCGCGGCATCGATCGCCCGCGGAATCAGATGAATCTCGGGCGAGATGATCCTCGCCGATTTCACCGTCGGGGTCGGCGCCGGATGCGTTGAAGTAGCGGAGCGCCACCGAATGGATGCCGTAGGCGCGCTCGAAGTGCGGCAGCGCGCGTTCGACCGCCAGCTTGGTCTCGCCGTAGCTGTTGATCGGATTCTGCGGGTGCGACTCCGCAATCGGCGTCTCGACCGGCTCGCCGTAGGTGGCGCACGTCGACGACAGCACGAACGGGTGCACGCGCTCCGCCGCCATCGCCTCCAGCACGCTCAGCGCCCCCACCACGTTGTTGCGGTAGTACCGGACCGGTTCGCGCACCGACTCGCCGACGTCGAGGAATGCGGCGAAATGCATCACCGCGGAAATGTCGTGACGGCGAATCGCTTCGCGCACCGCGGCAGTATCGGTGATGTCGCCCTCCACCAGATCGCCGAACTTGACGGCGGCCCGGTGGCCGGCGACGAAGTTGTCGAACACCACGACTCGATAGCCGGCCCGCTGCAGTGCTTTCGCGGCGTGGCTGCCGATATAGCCCGCGCCGCCGGTGACCAGAACCGCGCGCGAACTAACGGCCAATGGAAAAATAGCTGAAGCCGAGCGCGCGCATGTGCTCGGGAGAGTAGATGTTGCGGCCGTCGAACACGACCGGCGCCTTCAGCAGCGTTCGCATCTTGGCGAAGTCAGGCTCGCGGAACTCGTTCCACTCGGTCACGATCGCGAGCGCGTCGGCGCCGGCCAGCGCGTCGTAGCTCTTGTCGCAGAACGTGATCCGGTCGCCGAAAATCCTCCGCGCAACGGGAATCGCCGCCGGATCGTAGACCTGCACCGGCACGCCCGGCCTCCAGCAGCCGCTCGATGATCGGAATCGCCGGCGCTTCACGCATGTCGTCGGTGCGCGGCTTGAACGCCAGTCCCCAGAGCGCAATCGTCCGCCCCTTCGAGCGAACCGAAGTGCTGCGCCATTTTCTCGACCAGCCGCTCCTTCTGCGACTGGTTGACGTCCTCGACCGCGCTGCAGGATCTCGAAAGTCGTAGCCCGCGTCCTGCGACGACTTCAGCAGCGCCTTGACGTCCTTCGGGAAGCAGCTGCCGCCGTAGCCGACGCCCGGAAACAGAAACGACGTGCCGATACGGCGGTCCGAGCCGATCGCCTTCCGGACGTGATCCACGTCGGCGCCGATCAGCTCGCAGACGTTCGCGATTTCGTTCATGAACGAAATCCGCGTCGCCAGGATCGAGTTCGCGGCGTACTTGCACAGCTCCGCGCTGGCCGTGCTCATCGTCAGGATCGGCGCGCCGGTCCGCGTGAACGGGCCGTACAGCTCTTTCATCGAGATCGGCGGCACGCGTCGTCGTTCTCTTCGATGCCGATGACGACGCGGTCGGGCTTCATGAAGTCTTCGATCGCCGCGCCCTGCTTCAGAACTCCGGATTGCTGACGACGCTGAACGCGCAGGGTGGTCTCGGCGGCGATGGCCTCGCGCACCTTCTTCGCCGTCCCGACCGGCACGGTGCTCTTGTCGACGACGACGGTGTAGTTCTGCATGGCGCGGCCGATGTCGCGCGCCACGCCGAGCACGTGCTGCAGGTCGGCCGAGCCGTCCTCGCCCTGCGGCGTGCCGACGGCGATGAACGACGATCGTCGAGGCCCTGACCGCCGACGTCAGATCGGTCGTGAAGGTCAGTCGCTCTTCGCTGATCGTTGCGCCGGACGATCTCTTCGAGACCCGGCTCGTAGATCGGCATCTTGCCGTCCTTGAGCGTCGCGATCTTCGACTGCATCCTTGTCGACACACACGACGGTGTTGCCGTTCTCGGCGAGGCACGCGCCCAGCACGAGACCGACGTACCCGGTTCCTACGACAGCGATTTTCATTAGACAATAAGATACTGACTCAGAAAGACTTACACAAGTGCGCGTCCTGATCGATTACCGTCCCGCGCTGCGGGAGCCGAGCGGCGTCGGCGAATACACGCACCAGCTGGTGCAGTCGCTGCTGGCGATGCGATCGACGGAGCCCAGCCTGCCCGCTCGACTGACCCTTTTTTCGAGCTCGTGGAAGGATCGCCTGCTGCCGTCACCCGACCGGCTGCGGGCGCGGCGATCGTCGATCGCAGGATGCCGGTCGGGCTGCTGAACTGCGCGTGGCATCGCCTCGGCTGGCCGCCGGTGGAAACGCTCGCACCGCGCGGCCTTCGACGTCGCGCATTCGCTGCACCCGCTGCTGCTGCCGGCGCGGACCGCCGCGCAGGTGGTCACGATTCACGATCTCGATTTCCTGACGCACCCCGAGCGGACGCGCGCCGAGATCCGTCGCGACTACCCCGTGCTCGCGCGCGACGCACGCGCACCGCGCCGACCGCATCATGGTGCCGTCACGGTTCACCGCCGGAGAGGTCGAGCGCCAGTTCGGCGTACCGCCGGAGCGCATCGCGATCTGCCCGCCTGGCGCGCCCGACTGGACGCCGCGAGCAGTCGTCGCCGCAGACGGCTACATGCTGTTCTTCGGCACGCTCGAACCGCGGAAGAATATCGGCGGACTGCTCGACGCGTACGAGCGACTGCTGGTGCGGCGACCGGCAGCCACCGCGACCTCAGCCGGGTCGAAACGACCCGTCCCCGAACTGATTCTGGCCGGCCGCGCGACGCCGGAGGCCGGGCCATGGCTCGAGCGCCTGTCGCGCCGCCGCTGACGGGCCATGTGCGCCACGTCGGCTACGTCGATCCGACGAAACGCCGCGCCCTGTACGAAGGCGCGCGGCTGCTCGTGCAGCCGTCGTTCGAGGAGGGATTCGGGATGCCCGTGCTCGAGGCGATGACGCTCGGCGTCCCGGTCGTCGCGGCGAATCGCGGATCGCTGCCGGAGGTGCTTGGCGATGCAGGTCTGCTCGTCGATCCCGAGCAGCCAGCCGACATGGCCGAGGCGATCCAGCACATCTTGGACGACGAGACCTTCGCCGCCGGCTGCGGCGCGCGCGGCGTCGCCCGCGCCGCCACGTTTCGTTGGGACCAGACCGCGCGCCGGGTCTACGACACCTACCAACAGGCGATCGACTCTCGCGGCCGAAAGGCCGCCCTGCCTAGCATGCGCATCGGCATCGACGCCCGCGAACTGTGCGGTCACGCGACCGGTGTCGGCCGCTACCTGGGCGGCCTGCTGTCTCGAATGGTCCGGCCCCGCCGGCCGGGATCACGAGTTCGTGCTCTATGCTCCCGAGCCGATCGCGATGACGCTCGACTCACGCCAGTTCCCGACTCGCGTTGTGGCCGGCGCGGGCACCTGGTGGGAGCAGGTGCGGCTCCCCGCCGCCATCGCGACCGATCGCATCGATGCCTGGTTCTCGCCCGCCTACACCGCGCCGCTTCGCCTGGCGATTCCGATCGGTCGTCGCCATCCACGATCTGTCGTTCGTCGCGCACCCGGAGTGGTTTCGATTCGCGAAGGCATCAGGCGCCGCTGGCTGACGAGGGCATCCGCGGCGCGCGCATCGCGGTGATGACGATCTCGCAGTTCTCGAAGCGCGAGCTGATCGAACGCCTGGGTGTCAGCGCCGCAAGAATCCACGTGATTCCTCCGGGCATCGATCCTGGCGGCTCGCGCGCGGGCGGCCAGCACGCGCGGGACGCCTCCTGCGCGCCGCAAGGCCAGACTCGCCCACGCTTCTGTTCGTCGGCTCGATCTTCAACCGCCGCCACGTCCCCGACCTGATTCGCGCGTTTGCGCCAATCGCGCGCGCTCATCGGGACGCGTCGCTCGATCATCGTCGGCGACAATCGGAGCTTCCCGCTCGAGGATCTGGCGCGCACCATTCGCGTCGAAGAGCTGGACGAGCAGGTCCACTGGCATCGGTACGTGACCGATGATCAACTCGCCGAGCTCTACCGCGGCGCCGCGCGTTCGCGTTCCTGTCGGAGTACGAGGGGCTCGGCCTGACGCCGCTCGAAGCGCTGGCGGCCGGCGTGCCGCCGGTGCTGCTCGACACGGCCGTCGCTCGCGAGAGCTGCGGCGACGCGGCGCTGTATGTCGAGGCCGGCGATCTCGAGGCCACGACCGCCGCTCTGAACGCCGCGCTCTTCGACGAAGCCGTGCGGACGCGGATTCTGGCGGCGGCGCCTCGCGAGCTGGCCAAATACAACTGGCCCGACGCGGCGCGCGACACGCTGTCGGTGCTCGAACGGTGGCTCGACGTGTAGGACCAGTCATCGTGACCAGGCTGTCGATCGTCATCGTGACGTACAACGCGCGCGCGGATCTCGAGCGTTGTCTCGCGTCGCTTGCACGCAGTTCGCCACCGGCCACCGCCAGCGAAATCGTCGTCGTCGACAACGCGTCGACCGACGGCAGCGCCGACGCCGCGCGAAGCTCGGCCGCGCGTCAGGGTCATCGAGCCGACACGAACCTCGGATTCGCCCGCGCCAACAACGTCGGCATCCGCGCCAGCGGCGGCGACGTGATCCTGCTGCTGAACAGCGACACGATCGTGCCGGCGGGCGCCATCGACCGCGCTCGTCGCGACGCTCGATCGGCGACCCGACGTCGCGATCGTCGGTCCGCGCCTCGTCGACGGCCAGGGCCGTGCGGAGCTGTCGTTCGGCCGATGATCGGCCGCTCAACGAGTTGCGGCAGAAAGCTCGGCGTGCCGCGCGGCGACGTCGACCAGACGCACGCCGCGGCGGCAGCATCCCGACTGGGTCAGCGGCGCGTGTCTGCTCGTGCGGCGCGCGCGACGCCGACGCCGCCGGACTGCTCGACGAGCGCTATTTCATGTACACGGAGGACGTCGATTTCTGCGCGGCCATCCGTGCGCGGGCGGGCGCATCCTCTTCGCGCCGGACGTCGAAGTGGTGCACCTGCGCGGCCGATCGGCGGCGAGCGCCCCGGCGCGACGCGCGCGGCTATCGCCGCGCCAGCTCGCGTTTTACGGGAAGCACCATCCGCGCTGGGTGCCGCTGCTCCGCCTGTATCTGCGGATGCGCGGAACGGAGGACGTGGACTTCTGCGCGGCGGTCCGGGCCAGTGGTCGTCGGGTCCTCTTCACGCCGGAGGTCCAGGTGGTCCACCTGCGCGGCCGGTCCGCCGCGAGCGCTCCCGCCGCGACGGCGCGAGGCTATCGCCGCAGTCAGCTCGCCTTTTACGCGAAGCATCATCCCCGCTGGGTGCCGCTGCTCCGCCTGTATCTGCGAATGCGCGGAGCCGACTGCGAGAACGCATCGCACGTCGCCGACTGCTGGTCACCGGACAGACCGATCAGCGCCTTGCAGCACGCCGCCGCCTGCGCGCACACGCTGCAATCACTCGAGCCCTCGCCGGAACCCGACGAGGGGATCCCCACCGCGCCGCCGGAGCCCGAGTCGTCACCGTCGGACCCGCCGGTACCTTGCGAGCCATCACCCGCTGAACCCGTGGGCACGCCGACGCCGCCAGACTTCCCACCCGTACCTACGCCGCTCGAGCCGTTGTCGCCCGAGCTCGCGTCGCGGCACGAGCGCGTCGCATCATCCATGCACGATTCGAGGTCCTCGCACTTCGCGTCGAGGCACGCTTCGAGCTTCGACTTGACCTCGGCGTAGTCGCAGGTCGCCTTCGAATTGCTCGTGCCGTTCTGCGGAATCTTGTCGGGCGAGCAAACCTGATTGCAATCGAGCACATTCGCTTCGGCCCCGAGGCAACCCTTCTCTTTCTCGCACGTCTTCTTGCACGTCGAGACGAGCTGCGCGGAGCTGACGCCACTGCCGCCGTTTCCATCGTCGCCGCCGCACGCGGGAACCAGAGCAACGAACAGCCAGAAGGGAGTGGACCATGAGATGAGCCGATTCATTTTTTCGATGACCTCCAAGAAGCAGACGAACCCCCCTTCTGCACGCGCGGTGCCAGCTCGCACGCGCGGGAATCCAGCCCAATTCCGCTGTTCAAAGGTCCCGCAGCCTGCGCGCGGTCCGACGTCCCAGGGGGACGTCACGACGGTGTCCCATGGGACGCGTCCCAGGCCTCTCTCGGATGACTACGACTTCAGCGAAAAAGTCAGCGCCGCGGGCGCGGCGGCTCTGCGACATCCGTGGGGCGGGCTTCGCGATGTCTTGGTTCGAGCGCCGTGAGAGCGACCTTCCGGAGCTTGCCGTCCGTCTCGATGACGTAGCGCCCGGGCTTGACCTTGGCGTTCACGTGTCGAGTCGTCGAGTCGGAACGAAACGACTCTGCGCCACTTTCGTCCAGGATTCGCAGGTACCGGTGACCGGTGAGCAAGACCGTCAGGAAATCTTTCCCGCCCGAGCACGTGTCCTCGTCGACCCAGTACGGCACACAGCCGAGGTCCGAGCAAGGCGGCGCTCTCCGGGAGCCTGTCAGTGCTCAATCCGCTCGCTGAGCATCTCGCCCGTCGCGCGGTTTCGACCCTTCACGTCGACGTAGTCCACGGAGAGCGCGCCCGAGAGCTTGACGTAGATGGAGAGCAGCTCCGCGCGTTCGACCCCGGCGATCTTCGTCCATGCGAGAGCCTTGCAGTGACCGTCCTCCGCCTTCACCGTCGTCACCCAGATGGGCCGATTCATCTGCTTCAGCACGAGCTTCTGGACGACGGCGCCGTCCGCCTGGTGCTCGATGCGTTGCGCCGCGAACCCGTAGGCCATTCGCGCGAACATGCCCATCGTATGGACGCTGACGGGGTCCCGTTCCAGGTCGCGCCAGTACGGAAAGGTCGCGTCGGAGCTCGCGGGATGACAGCTCGTGTCGAGACGGATGCCGTAGTCCACCCGGTCGCGGTTGTTGCTCTTCGCGATGTAGAACAGCGTCGGAACGTCGGTTGGACCGAACGCCACCGGATCGGCGTGAGCGGTTCCAGCAATCAGCGCGAGAGTGCAGAACCCGGACAAGGCCCGTCGAAAGCTAGTATGCGACACGTTCCTTAGACCACCTTCAGCCGGCACGAATTCAACGCACGCTGATTCCCCGACCGCTTCGTGGAGCGTACGTCTGCCGCGAGCATTCAGTTTCTCACGTGCAAGATAACCCGCATTTTAGGGAACGCCACCGCGGGGCGCGACTGCGAAAATGCTTACGCCATGTGCCGTGGACTCACACCCCGCACAGCCTCGACGGGTTCTCATCGATCATCGTGGCGGCGTGGGCGGTGTGACGGCTTCAGGAGGCGACGGCGCCGCGAGCAGCGTGCTTCGGCGCACCCCCCCCCACACGTGCGCGGGCACCGGATCCGATGCAGATCGGAACAGTCACGCTGAAAACCGGGAGGTGGATCGCCGCGCACGGCAGGGTCGATCTGGTTCGAGTAGGTTCCCGGTCAGACGTTGAGGGGCGGAGGGGGCATATCCGTCACGACAATTCGCATGCTGCGCGCGTGCACGATGGCGAGAGAGGCGCGCGGCGCCGATCCGAAGAGCTCCAGAAGCGCGCCGCGCAGCGCACGGCCGCGCCGTCAGCGCAGGCAGAGCGTGCGCACCTCGCGGATGAACCAAACGCGCGAAGCCGCTGGTCCCGGAACGCCGCGAATACACCCGCCGTGAAACGCGCCACCGAGGGCGCAATTCAACGCGGGGCAGTTACACGGCGAGCGCTCCGGAGACCCAATTCGGCCCCGAGCTCATCGTCGACCGGGGCTAGACTCGGCAGCCCAAGAGCAGGGCGCGCGCCCGCGCACCGAGCCCCAGCGCTCACTCGTGAGGCAAAGGACCATTCCATGACCACTCGTATCGAAACGGCGCTGGTGACTTTGATGGCAGCGGCGTTTGCGGCTTGCAGTTCGTCGGACACGCACATTGGCTCGGGCGCTGCCGGGGGCGCGACGGGCGTGCTCCCGGGCACCGGCAACGTCCCCTCGACTGCTCCCGCTGGCACGAGCGGCTCGAGTATGGTCCCGACGAACCCGACCGGCAGCGGCGGCGCCACGATGTTGCCGGGGGGCAACGGCGGTAACGCCGTCATCGTGAACGGCATGGCCGGCGCCACGTCACCGAGCGGCACGGGAGGAGCAGCAACGGGGACTGCCGGGAGCGCCACGGGTACCGGCGGCGCCGCCACGACGCCGCCCGCGTGCGACGACAACGCGCTCGCCTCCGCGAAGGCCCCCTGCAATCCCGGGTCAGACCCTTGCAATCTGCACAGCGGCTACCCCGGAGACGAGTACTGCATCTTGCCGCCGCCCGACGGTAAGGGCATTCAAATCCACTTCGGCCCCAGCAGCTACGCGGATCCGGCAGAAGTCGCGAAGTACCTCACCAAACCCGGCGAAGAATTCAACGCCTACGGTCTGGCGACAATCCCGGGCAGCGGCGCGCATTGGTACAACTACGTCCAGATCCGGATGCGCCCTGGGTCGCATCACCTGATAAACTCGCTCGTTTCCGGGGTCGACTCGATGCCCGACGGATTCGTGAGCGGCCAGGTCGGCTGTCCCGGCACGCCGGTCGCAAGCTTCCCCGGCACGCAAAATCTCATCCGGAACATGCCGCCCGGCGGAAAGCAGGCGCCCGAGAACGTCGGGCTCGGCAGTCAGCTGCCGGACAACGTCCGCCTGTGCGTCAACCATCACGCATACAACTTCGATTCGGACGCTCCGCTGGTGCGCGAGATCTGGATCAACGTCTGGTTCGTCGATGAAGCGGACGTGACTCAGAAATCGAATACGATCTCGGTGACGGCGGGACCGTTCCAGGGGATCCCCCCGCACACACAGAAGGTCCTGACGGCGACGTCGACGATCACCGGCATGGGGCGCATCATCGATATGTTCGGCCACCGGCACGCCGCCACCGACCGGTTCGCGGTCTGGAAGAACGACGTACTCGTCTACGATTCGTGGAAATGGGACGAGGCCATTGCGTTCGACTACAACAGCATCACGCAGAATCCAGCGCCCAATCCCGCCGCCAAGACGGACGGCGCGACGTCGGGGATCTTGCCGGTCGTCGCAGGCGACAAGATCAAGATCGAGTGCGACGTGAACAACACGACGGACAACACGCTGACGTTCAAGAACGAGCTCTACACCGGCGAGATGTGCATCCTGTTCGGGGGGTCCGTCGGCACGACGATTCACTAGAGCCGAAGGGCTGGGCCGCCGAGCTCGCCTCGCCGTGCCTGCACGAGCTCACCGCAATATGGTCACCGAGTCACAGGGAAAGCTCACCTGCAGGAGCTTGCTCGTGGTCTTGATCTTGTCACACGAGACGCCTAGCACTTCGATGGTCTGAGCGTCGACGAGGCGCCAGCCATCGGGAGCCATGTAGCCGAGCGGGACGCCGTCGAGGTGAACGCTTCCTTGCGACTCCTTGCCGGGCGTCACCTTACCGTGCAGCGTGAAGGTGCATGTTCGCGCGCCGTACAGGATCGCCGACAAGGCCTGCGCAAGCTCGGCGCCGTCAGCCGGCTTGTAGAACTTCGCGTTGCTGGCTGGCGCGGCGGCGGCGTACTTCGGCGTGACGGCAGGGTCGCGCGGACAGGTGTTGTAGAAGTTCGGATCGGGCGGGGCGACGGCGTCGAGACCGGCGCCCGCGTTCGCCATCTGCTGCAGATGCCAGCTCGCGACGTCGTCGGAAATGCCGATGACGAATACGCCGATACCGGCGGCGTAAGCGTCCTGTGCGGCGGTCAGCGCCTCTTCCTGTCCGCACTGCGGATTCGGCCTGGCGCACGTGTCCGGATCGCCGTCGGTGGCGAGCAAGATGTACTTGGGACCCGGCTGCCCGTAGGCTGCGAGTTCCGTCGTCGCGGCGCGCATCGCAGCGCCGGTCGGTGTGTCGCCGGAGTACGGCAGGCTCGGTCGCTCTTCGGGGTACACGGTGCGAATGGCGTCGAGCGCCATCGTCGAAGTGGATGGGGCAAAGACGTCGGTCCGTTCGAGGATCGGGCACGTCGCGACCGTGCCGTCGCCGGTGTAGCCCATGAATCCGAAGCGCACCTCGGGTTCGAGTGTCTGCACCAGGCCGCCGTCCGCCAGCAGCGCATCGTGCAGCACGCGCCACCGCGACTGCGAACCGCCAGGGGGATACTTGTTGTCGGACATGCTGCCGGATTCGTCGACGAGGAGCAGAACCGTCGGTATGAGCTTCTCGAATCCGACGCTGATGTCGTTGCAGCCTGGCTTCGTCACGACGCTGGCGTCACCGTGAAACAGAGGAGACGGCGCCTCTGCCGGTCCGGCGCCGCCAGCGGAGCCGCCCGTCGCGCCAGACGCGCCTGGCGTCGCGCCGGACACACCGCCCAGTGCCTGATCCGCGGCGCGGCGCTGGGGCGCCGAGCCGCCCGCCGAGCACCCCACCGCGAGCGCGGCGCCGAGCCAAGCGCGGGCGAACGGAGTCATGAAAGCGTAGTCGTCTCGACGACCCTGCGCGGCTCAGATCGCCCTCGTGCGACAAAAAAGCGGCGGATCTCTCTTGACAACCCTCATCTCGATTTTGCTCGTGAGAGCCCGCGTTCGCTAGGGCAAGAGGAGAAACCCTGCCCCCCAGGCACGGGCGGCGGATATGCCCGCTCGAGCGTCTCGCTGGTGATCGCCGTGGACGCTCGCCACGCCTGTTCCTGCGTACAATCGCCGTTGCAATGGGACTGCCCCATGGGACTGCCCATGGGACGTTGTCGGCATCGCGCTCGGTCTACGCGCTGTGCGCGCACAGTAAATGGGGCGAGAAGGGCTCGGTGATCGGTTCCCTACGGTACGCAGGCTGCCGTCAAGAAATCGTCGGTGCTGCTGGTGCAGGTGCCCTGGCGGCACGAGCCGGTCGCGCACTGCTCCGAAGAGGCGCACGATTCGCCTTCGTTACTGAGTTTGGTGCACCTCGAGCCATCGCAGAACAACCCGGCGGCGCATGTGTCGTAGCTCGTGCATTCCGCGCCTTCCTTCGCCTTTGGGGAGCACGCGCCGTTCGGTCCGCAGAAGCCGTCCTTGCATTCTTCGCTCGACTGACACGCGCTCCCGGTCGCGCGCTGCGTCGCGCACGAATTGCTGTTGCCATCGCAATACAGGCCGTCGTTCATGAAACACGAGCCCGACGCCGGAGCCGAACCCGAGCTCGTCAAGCCGCCGTCGCCGGACACCGAGACGCGCGCCTCGGAGAAGCACGACGTCCCGGTGCCGTCTTCGACACAGGTCCCGTTGCACGGCTCGCCGAGCTTGACGCGTTCCGCGGAAGAGCCGGCGATCGATTTGCACGCGTTCGCGGCCGGGGCGGACGACGAGAAGTCGCATTCGCTGGCGCTCGTGGCGACCCCGTTCAGACACGTCTGCGCCGCCCCTCGATCGTAGTGCTTCGCGAACGTGTCGGATCTCCCTATGTAGACCTTGCCGAGGACGTCCTCACAGTTCTTCTCCGTGAACGGGCGGTTGCTCCGCGCGCAGCAGGGCCCGACGTTCGCGCAGATCGCGTGTGCCAGCGCCCCGCCAAAATCCGTCGGCGATGCCGGGGCTGGCGTCGGCGTCGTGGTGTTCGTCTGTCCGCCGCACCCGGCGACGAGCAGGGCGAAGAAGACCGAAGACCGTATCTTGATTGGGTGCGTCGTTGTCATCGTGTGCTCCGGGACGGGCAGACTTGCCGGAAAGGTCCGGCGCCCGCCTCCTCCCGCGGTGCTCCTCGCGCCCCACCGGGCGCCCGCGAAGAATGAAAGCAGGAAATGGGGCGGGGCCGCACGAAAAAACTTTGAACGCTGGCGGGGGCTCCGGGCACTAGCCAGCGATGAGCCGGTTCGAGGCTGCCGCCGTCGCGTCGAAGTCCCCCGCGGAAACCCGCGTGGGAGCGTGCCGGGCCGCGGCTCGTGCCGGATGGAACCGGAAAACCGCGGGGCGCCGGCCTTTGCCTCATCCGTCGCGCGGAGGACCGTGGCACTGATCCTGCGTGCCCCTTCGACGGAAGCGCTGCTGATGGATGCGCCTTCCTGCGACGCCATCGCAGAGCGCATCGCCCGGGGCGAGGTCGACGCGGTCGCCGAGGCGTACGAATCGCACCACGCCGCGGTCCGAGCCTTCGCCAGGCGCCTGGTAGGGGACGAAGCCATCGCCGAAGATCTGGTCCACGAGGTGTTCGTCACCTTGCCTTCCGCGATCCGGCGCTTCCGCCACGACGCGTCGCTGCGGACCTTCCTCATTTCCATCGCCGTGAACCACGCGCGCCATCACATCCGCGCCGCGGGCCGGCGGCGCGCGGCCATGTCGCGGCTGAGCGAGCACCCGGCGCCAGCGTCGCCGTCGACGCCGGAAGAAGACGTGATCCGCAAGCGGCTCGCGCTGTCGCTGAGCCGCGCCCTCGACGGATTGCCCGACGATCAGCGCGTCGCTTTCGTGCTGTGCGAGGTCGAGGAGCGGTCGTCGAGCGAGGTCGCCCAGATCGTCGGCGCACCGGAGGCGACGGTGCGCACACGCCTGTACCATGCACGCCGCAAGCTGCGCGACACGCTGGCGAAGGAGCTCGGATGAGCGGCGACGACCTCGAGAGAGCCATCGCCGCCCTGCGAGAGCAGGGTGAACGGCCCGCGCCGCAGGCCCGGCTCACGAAGAGCCGGATCCTCCGGGAGCTGCGTCCAAGAGCGGGGCGCCGCCGCGTGATGTGGCTCGTCCCCATCGCGGCGCTGCTCGCCGGCTCCACGGTGCTCGCGGCGACGGGGCGGCTGCCCGGGGCGTATCACGCGGCCGCTCGCGCCCTCGGATTTGAAGCGTCCACGCCGCTGGTCGCTCGCCCGCCGGCGCCCGATTCTCGAACCGTCGCTCCACGACCGGCCAGCACCGAATCCTCGCCGCCGGTCGCCCCCGCCGCGACGACGCCGGCGCCGGCGCAAGAACCCACGCCGGACGGCGAAGCCGCCACATCCGGCGCCGGTGCAAGTGCCTCGCCGACCCCGACGGTACGACGCGGCGCGACGCGACCAGAACCCAAAGAACGTGCCGCGCACGCCGCCACGACCAGCACCGCCGAGCCGTCCCCGGCGCCGCCGTCCTCTCAGGCGGCGAACGCGGACGACGATCCCGCGCTGGCGCTGTACCGCCGAGCGCGACAGCTCCACTTCGTCGAGCAGAAGCCCGCCGCCGCGCTCGCGGCGTGGGACGCCTATCTCGCCGCCGATCCGCGCGGGCCGCTCGCGATCGACGCACGCTACGGGCGCGCGCTATGCCTGGTCCGGCTCGGACGCTCGGAGGAAGCTCGCGCCGCGCTGGAGCCGTTCGCGACCGGCAAGTATGGCTCCTACCGACAGAACGAAGCCCGCGCGCTGCTCGACGCGCTGAAGTGATCGTGCGCTCGTCGATGCGTTCTCGCTGTCTTTCTTCGGCGTTGCTTGCGGCGCTCGCGACCACCGGTGCGGCGTTCGCGCAAGCCCCCGCGGACACGGCTCCAGTCGCCGCGACAGCGCCGGAGGGCGCGCTCGTGGTCGACATCGAGCCCGGCGCAGGCGGCCTCGATGCGCAGCAGCTACGCGACGCGATCGCGCGGGAGGCCGCCGTGCGCGTCACCGACGTCGGTTCGTCGGGCAGCCCGCGGCTCGTCGTGCGTGGGGACGGCGGGCACGGGCTCACGTTTCGTCTGGTGGGCTCGGGCGAGCGCGACGTCGAGCGCACCATCGTGCTGCCCGAGGGCTCCGAATCGAAGCAGCTGTCGACGGCTGGCCTGGTCGCGGCAAGCTTGCTGGAAAACGACGCCGCAGAGCTCCTTTCGCGCCTGCGCGCGGAGGCGAAGAAGGCCGAGCCGGCGCCCGCCGCGGCTCCGGTACCCAAGCGGCGCCCCTCGCCGAGGCCGCTTCCCCCCTGCACTGCCGCGCGTCCGGAGCTGGTCCGCTTCTTCGGCGCGGACGTGGCGCCTTTCGTCGGGATGTCGGCGTTCGAACCGGCGGGCACTGTCCGCAACGTCTCGGTCGAGCTCGTGGGCGGCGGCGCCAGCGGGGTCGCGGGCCTCGAATTTTCTCCGCTGGTGTCGTTCAACAACGGGTTCGTCTGCGGCTTGCAGCTCTCGGGCTTCGGCAACTGGACGTCGGACCGCGTGCGCGGCGTGACTCTGTCCGGGGCCATCGGGTGGGCGGACAGCGTCGACGGCGTGCAGTTCAACGGCCTGCTCTCCGTCACCACGCACACGATCCGCGGCTTTCAGCTGTCTCCGATCACCATGGCCGACGAGGTCCGTGGCATGCAGCTCGGCGCGTTCAACATCGCCGGCGACGTCCATGGCCTGCAGCTCGGAGTCGTGAACGTCGCGCGCACGGCGGACGCCTCGATCGCCCCCGTCACCCTGGTCACGAGCGGACGCACCAACTTGCAAGCATTCGTGACCACCAACGCGGTCACATCCATCGCCGTACAGCACGGCAGCCGCCTCATCCACAACTTCTACGGCGGTTCCTTCTCCGCGGCTGCGAAGAACGGCGTCGGCTTCGGCCCCTTGATCGGCATCGGCCTCCACGCCCACGAGGACGCTTACTGGTTCCTCGACTTCGACGTCCTCGCTCACGTCCTGTTCGGCTTGACCGGAAGCGCGAACCCCCAGGCGCTCTACGAGGCGCGCGTCGTGGCCGGCGCGCGACTTTCGCCGAGCTTCGCTCTCTACGCGGGGCCGGCCTTCGACGTGCTGACGGTGCAGTCGGGTCAGGAAGCGCGCGCCCTCGACGGGCTCGTCTCGAAGAAGACGGTCACGACGAGCAACGGCACGCTCCATCTCTCGCCGGGGCTCGTCGCAGGTGTGCGCGGCTGGTGACGCCCGCGAAAACGCGGTCCGCCGGCTCATCGCTCGAAGTGGACGCGGATCGTGGTCGCCGTGGCGACGGCGCGCCCGTCGTGGTCGCGCGGCATCGAGAAGCGCTGGGCGCGCATGCACTGCCGTGCCGCTGCGCCGAACCCCTGTCCGGCTGGGGTCTCCTCGACGCGCGTGACGGCTCGCACCTTGCCGCTGGCCTCGATGACCACGCGCACCACGGCAGTCGCCGAATCGGCGTTCGCGCTGCCCGGGAAGAAGCCGCGACAGGGATCGTCGACGAGCAGGTGCGGCCGTTCCGAAAGATCCCCGGGACCCGCGAGCTCCGGCGCCAGCGGCGCGCTCGACGCGACAGCAGCCGTGGCCGCGGCCTTCGCGCCCTCCCCGGTGCTCGTTCCGCCGCGGCTCACCACGCCAAAGCCGTGGCTGTCTCCGTTCGCGTCGCTCACGAAGTCGATGGGCGCGTCGGCTGCCGTAGCCGCGGCGGCGGGCTCCGCGGTCATGAGCCGTGGAGCCGCGGCCTTCGCCGGTGCGACGGCGCGCCGCACCGCCGGGACCGCTTCCGGGCGCACCGGCTCGGGCACGGGTTCTGGCTTCGGCGGCGGGGAAGGTCGTTCGTCCAGGACGACCTCGAGCGGCGCGGGCGGCGGCTCCGGCAAATCGTCGTGCGATGGCGTGAGCCACGCCACGACGAGATGCGCGCCGAGCGCGAGCGCCAGCGCGAACGGAAAGATCTCGAGTTCTTCGTCGCGTTTTCGTTCCATGGCCAGCGTCGCGCTCACGGCGGGCCCTCCGGCGCGACCGCGAACGCCACCCGGTTGAGCCCAGCCAGCCGCAGCTCGTCGAGCACGGCGACGACCGCGCCGTGCTCGGTATGGCCAGAGGCGGCGATCACCGCGCGCAGCGCCGGAGTTCGCGCGAGCGCCCGTACGGCGCGAGCCCGGAGCGTGCCCTTGCCGGCAACGAGCTCGCCGTCGAGCCGTGTCTCGCCTGCAGGCGAGATGGTGATCGTCCAGATCTTCTGCTCGGCGTTGCCGCTTGCCGCGTGCGGTAGATCCATCGGCACCGACGACTGCGTGATCAGGCGCGCCGTCACCATGAAGACGACGAGCAACACCAGCATGATGTCCACCAGCGGCGTCACGTTGATCGACGCGAAGGGCTCGTCGCCGCCTTGTGTCTGCGCGGCCATGGTCACGCCTCCTCGCCGGGAACGAAGGAGAGCAGCTTCTGCCCCAGGGCCTCCGCCTCGCCCAGGAGCACCTTGATTCGCCGCTGGAAGGCGTTGAAGGCCACGACGGCGGGGATGGCCACGACGAGCCCGACCGCGGTCGCGACCAGCGCCTCGGCGATGGCGCTCATCACGGTGCTCGGCGGGGCGCCGTTCGCCCCGGCGCCGGACAGGGCGTCGAACGCCATGACGATGCCGATGACGGTGCCGAGCAATCCGATGAACGGTGCGTTGCTCCCCAGCGTGCCGAGCAGCGACAGCCGTCGCTCGAGGCGCAGGCGCTCGAGCATGGCCGTCCCGTTCATGGCGTCCGAGGCAGCGGCGCGCCCGCGTCGGGCCGCGCGCAGGCCAGCGGCCAGGATGACCGCGACGGGGGACGACGACTGTTCGAGGCGCGCGCGAGCCCCCGCGACGTCCCACACTTCCAGGTAGACGAAGAGGTCGCGGTCGAGCGCGAGCAGATCGTCCGCCGCGCGAGCGAACACCCAGGTGCGCTCGAAGATCACGCCCACGCTCATCACGCTGAGCGCGATCATCAAGTAGAGGACGGGGCTCGAACCGACGTGCAGAAGCAGGGACTTGGTGAGATGGACGACATTCACGGACGTTCTCCTTGTCGTGGACCTCCGGTCGGTGCCCGCTCGCTCGACGAACGTTTCGTGGTCGGATGATATTTTCTGGTTGGCGCGACCATTGAACGAACCGGAGCGGCACGGGCACTGCCGCACGTGTCGAGGTCGAAGGTCGTTCGCCGAGCGCTCGCCGGGTGCGGGCTGGTCGTCGCGCTGGGGATCCCGGGCGCGGTGTTCGCCGAGGAGGTGACCCCACCACGGGTGGTCGAGTCCGTCGCTCCGGCCTTTCCCGACGGCGCGGAGGAGAATCGCGCGCATGTCGTTCTGGCCATCGCGGTGGACGAAACGGGCGCCGTCACCGACGCGGAGGTCCTCGAATCCGGCGGCGACGTCTTCGACGCGGCCGCGCTCGACGCAGCGAAGAAGATGCGCTTCGAACCGGCGAAGCGCGGTGATCAGCCGGTCCCCGCGCGAATCCCCTTCACCTTCGACTTCACGCGGCCGGACGAGCCGCCTGCACTCCCGGCGACGCCCGTCGCGAGCACACCTGCGCCCTCGGCGACCGGCGCGAGCACGCCAGCGCCCGGGGCGTCCGTTCCGGCGACCGCCGCGAAGCGCGTTGCGGGGGTCCCGGCCGTCGAGGAGCCCGAAGAGGTGTCGGTGCGTGGCGAACGCCCACCACGCGAACCCACCAAGCGCACGCTGTCGGGTAGCGACATCCAGACGGCCGCGGGGACCAACGGCAATCTGCTGCGGTCGGTGGAGAACCTCCCCGGCGTCGGGCGTCCCGCGGCCCTCGACGGGCAGCTCATCGTGCGCGGCTCGAGCCCCGCGGACACGGGCGTCTTCCTCGACGGCACGTGGATCATCAACGCCTATCACTTCGGCGGCATCGCGTCGGTCGTCCCGACCGAGCTCATCGAGCACCTCGACTTCTATCCGGGCAATTTCTCGCCGGAGTACGGGCGGCTGCAGGGCGGCATCGTCGAGCTCGAGATGAGATCGCCGAGAAAAGACCACCTGGGTGGTCTCTTGCAGGTCGATCTCCTCGACGCTCGGACCATCATCGAGGGCCCCATCACCACGACGACGCGCTTTGCCCTCGCGGGCCGGCGTTCCTGGGTCGACGCCTGGCTGGGCGCGGTGGGGGGCCGCAGCGTGGTCGCGGCGCCCGTTTACTACGACTACCAGGCGATGCTCGAGCAGGACTTCGCGAAGAACGTCACCGCGCGGCTCTCCGTCTTCGGCTCCGACGATCGCATGAAACTGCTCTTCGACGCGCCGGACGCCACCGATCCGGCGAACGGCGGGACGCTGGGCCTCAGTCAATCCTTCTTCCGCGTGATGGGGCGCGTCGACGCAAAACTCGGGAGAGACGCTCGCTGGGTGAACAAGGTGTCGTGGGGTGAAAACCACCAGAACATCGCCCTGAACAAGTACGACGGCTCCATCACCTTCAACGTGCTCACGACCCGGAGCGACCTGCGCATGCGGCTGTCGGACCATCTGGCGTGGACTCTCGGCGCCGACGTCCTGTGGGGGCGTTACGACATCTCGATGCGCCTTCCCCCGCAGAGCGTTGAGGGCAACACCGGCCCCGTCTTCGCGCGCCCGGTCCCCGATCTCCACGGCGCAGGCTTCATCTCGCGACCCGCGGCCTACACGGTGCTCGAGGTCCGGCCGGTCCAGAGCCTCCTCTTCACGCCCGGCGCACGCGTCGACTACATGAGCGACACTGGCCGCTGGACGGTCGATCCGCGCATCGGCGCGCGGCTGGACCTGAGCCAGGGACGGTACCGGACGACGTTGAAGGCGGCGTACGGCCTGTACCGGCAAGCGCCCGACCCCGACCAGAGCGTGCCGCCGTTCGGCTCTCCCGGCATCCACGCGGCGTGGGCCGAGCACGCCTCCGTCGGGATCGAGCAGGTATTCGCGGGTGCCGTCGAGCTCGACCTGGAGCCGTTCGCCAAGCGTTTCCACGATCTCGTCGTCGCCTCCCCCGACGACTCGCAATCGGCGAACGGCGTCGTCAATCGGAACAGCGGCTCCGGCCGCGCCTTCGGCATCGAGTGGCTCGCAAAGTGGACGCGGCCGGGGCGATTCTCCGGGTTCATTTCGTACACGCTGTCGCGGAGCGAACGGCGCGACGACGATCGCTCCGCCTATCATCTCTTCCAGTACGATCAGACGCACATCCTCGCCGCGACCGGCCGCTACGAGCTCGGCAAGGGCTGGGGAATCAGCTCACGCTTCCGCTACGTGAGCGGCTCGCCGTACACGCCCTACGTCGGGAGCGCCGTCGACTACGACGCGGGCGCCTTCGCCCCGGTCGAGTCATCCGTGCGCTACGGCGCTCGCGCGGCGGCGTTTCATCACCTGGACGTGCGCGTCGACAAGCAATGGCAGCTCGGCGCCGTGCGTCTCACGGCGTACCTCGACGTGCAGAACGTCTACGACCATCGCGCCGAAGAGGGGCGGACGTATTCATACGACTACCGGAAGTCCGAACCGCTCCTCGGACTTCCCGTGTTGCCCATCGTGGGCGTGCGAGGTGAGCTATGAAAAAGATCGCAATTGACCCGACGCGCTGGGGATCGCCCGCGCTCGCATTGGCGTGGCTCAGCACCGCCTGCGGCAACGACTTCGATCCTCCGTCGCGCGTGAACACCTTGCGGGTGCTCGCCGTGCAGGCGGACCTGCCGTACGCCCACCCGGGTGAAACCGTGTCGCTCGCCACGCTGTCGCACGATCCCGAGGACCGCGCGCTCACCTGGGGGTGGGCGGCGTGCCACAATCCAGGAGACTCGAGCGTCCTCGGGTGCGTGGAAGCGATCCGGAAGCGAGCCGAACGCGGCGACGACGTACGGCTCACGACCGGTGAAGCGCTCGACCATTTCGCGTTCGACGTCCCCGGCGACGCGCTGACCCGCGCTCCGGAGCCGCTGCCCGGGCGCGCGCTCGAAGGCGTCGTCGCCGTGGCGTGCCCGGGAACGCTGGACGCGCGGATCGAAACCGAGACCACCGCTTCCGATCCCCTGCCCTTCGTGTGCCGCGACGACCACGGCGCTCGCCTCTCGACGTTCGACTTCGTCGTGGGGATGAAGCGCGTCTTCGTCCGAGCAAAGGACCGGAACGAAAATCCGAAGATTCTGCGCGTCACCTGGGACGGAAAGGACTGGCCCGCGGCGCTCGTCCAGGCCGTCTCCGCATGCGGCAAGCAAACCAATACGGCCAGTGACTGCGACGGCGGGCTTCGCCATCGCGTGAAGGTCGAAGCGACGCCCGGCAGCGTCGAATCGGGGACCGACGAGACGGGGGAATCCTTCGAAGAGCAGCTGGTAGTTCAGTACTACGCCGAGGACGGCACCTTCAGCGACGATGTGCGCGTCGCCGACTCGCCCGAGACGGAGTGGGTCGCGACTCCGCACGCGCGGGGCAGCACCGTACACTTCTGGCTCGTCTTGCGCGATGACAGGGGCGGCGTCGCGTGGGCGGAGCGCCAGGTGCAGGTCGCGAAGTGAGTGGCGTGCACGCATTGCGGCACGACTCGACCAGGAGACGGACGTCCCGGCCGGTGGCGGCAACGAATGTCGTCGGGGGCATCCTCGCGCAAATCGAGGTACCTCCCTGGCGGGCGCATCGATGAAACGATGAGCCGCGAACAGGCGCCGATGCGCCCACCCATCGATGCGTCTTCACAGCTCCGTTGTTCCTCGAGTCGAAAACTTCGCTCATGGCATCACCACGGTGGTCGCAGTCACCACCGTCGTGGTGAGTTGCGGGCTCGTGGCTTGCTCCGATGATTCCAGTGCCGGCTCGGGTTGCGATGGCAGCGCCTGTGAGTCCGCGGGCTCCACCGATGCCCCTGGAAGTACTGGTATGCACGCCAACGGCGGATCGATGCCGACCAGCTCCGGCGGTGCGACGACCAGCTCCGGCGGCACCTCGACCGGCTCCGGCGGCACCTCGACCGGCTCCGGTGGTACCTCGACCGGCTCCGGTGGTACCTCGACCGGCTCCGGCGGCACCACGACCAGTTCCGGCGGCACCACGACCAGTTCCGGCGGCACCACGACCAGTTCCGGCGGCACCACGACCAGTTCCGGCGGCACCACGACCAGTTCCGGCGGCACCACGACCAGTTCCGGCGGCACCACGACCAGCTCCGGCGGCACCACGACCAGCTCCGGCGGCACCACGCAATCGCCGACGATGTACAAGCTGGTCGTCGATGCGCCTGCCTCGCAGGCGATGGTGCACGGTATGGTTCCGGTGACGGGGCTTGCCCCTGGCTTCCAGAACGTCGAGATCTGGGACGCGAACCACGCGAATCCGCCGCTCGCACGCACGACGCCGAAGAGCGACGGCACGTTCTCGACCAGCGTCGACGCAAGCTCCCTTTCCACTGGAGCGACGACGTGGATGGTGCACGCCTGGGATAGCGCGCCGCAACAGAGCTTCATGCATTCGGACGAGGTAGACGTCCCGCTGACGATCACCACGGGAAGCGGCGGATCGTGCAGCGGACAGACGTGCTCGGGACACGGCACCTGCAACGTCAACGGCGGACAGGCGGCGTGCAGCTGCGATGCGAGCTACCATGCCGTGGGACTCACCTGCGTCCCGAATTCGACGGGCGGCGACGGGACGCCCGATCCCGGCACCGCGTACGTGCCGAGCGGCTACAAGCTCACGTTCAGCGACGAGTTCGACGGATCGACGGTCAATACCGGCAAGTGGAACACGCTCGCGCCCTGGGGAGTGCAGTTCTTTTCGGACTCGCACCAGCAGCAAGCTTTCATCCCCGAAGGCGTGACGCTCGCGAACGGCCTCGCGACATTCACTGCACGCAAATCGCAGGGCAACACCGGGGGGCAGCCCTACAGCTCCGGAAGCCTCACGACGAACGGGACGTTCACACACGGCTATTTCGAGGCGCGCGTTCGCGTCCCCGCCGGCAAGGGCTTCTGGCCCGCGTACTGGCTCACGAGCTCCACGCGATGGCCGCCCGAATGGGACATCTTCGAGATCATCGATGGCAACATCTTCGGGTACACGCACCCGGTGTCGGGCGGCAAATGCAGCTTCGTGGATGGCGCGGCCGGGAGCGACTCGACCTACACCATTCCCAACGTGTACGGCGTCTTCCACGTGTACGGCTTCGAGTGGACCTCGACGGACATCTACTGGTACGTCGACGGCACGATGACCGAGCACTACGCCATCGACGCCGCCGCGGGCGCGAACGATCCGTTCTGGCTCAACGTATCGCTCCAGGTCGGTGGTGACTGGCCCGGCAATCCCGACGGCTCGACGCCCTTGCCCGCGCACATGGACGTGGACTACGTCCGCGTCTACTCGCCGTAGCGCGGATCCACGACGGCGGCGCCACGGCCTCGGTTTGGCCGGACTGCCAGCATGCAGCGCTTACGGGTGCACGCAGAGTCCGTCTTCGCGTACGGTCGGCTAGGGGGCGGCTTCGCCCCGCGAACCGATGGAGACACGACGGCTCTTCAAGATCGTCTTTGCCGGACAGGCCGCGCTGGCGTTGTGCGTCGGCGGCCTCAGCCTTCTTCTGTATCGACAGCTCCAGCTGCTCGACGACAGCCGCGACGTCGGGCTCCATTCGTACCTGCTGGCCGATGAGCTGCAACAGAGCTCCGACGAGCTCACGCGCATGGCGCGCACCTTCGTCGTCACCGGCGATCCGGAGTTCGAGCGACGTTACTGGGCGATCCTCGACATCCGCAACGGCAAGCGCCCCCGCCCCGAACGGTACGACCGCGTCTACTGGCACCTGACGTCCCCCGGTCTACCCGGCCCGAACGGCACCGGTGAGCGGGCCTCGCTTCAGGCGCTCATGCTCCGAGCGGGGTTCACGACGGCCGAACTCGCAAACCTCACCGAGGCACGACAGCACTCCGACGGGCTGGTGAAGACCGAGGTCGCGGCGATGAACGCGGCCAAGGGCTGGTTCGACGACGGAAGCGGCAACTTCACCGTGCGAAAGCCGTCCGATCGCGACCTCGCGCTCGGATGGATGCACGACGAGGCCTACAACGCAGCCAAGGCGGGCATCATGAGGCCAATCGAGGATTTCTACGGCATGTTCCGGGCGCGCACGGCCGGCGCCGTCGCCGCGCACCGGCGGCGCGCGCGGGTCCTGGTCTCGTGGGTCGGCGCGCTCGCGATGGCGATGCTCGCGAGCTTCACGACTTCCTTCGCGGCGTTGCTCCGTCAAATCGCAGGCCGCGAGTTGCTGAAGCAGGCGAGCTCGCGCTCCGACGCTCGGACTCGCGATCTCGAAGCGATGCTGCGCGTGGCCTTCGCCGTGAATCCCACGCCGATGACGATCGTCGACGCGGACAAGGGCGCTTCCTTCGTGGAGGTCAACGCGGCATTCGAGCGCGTCACCGGCTACGACCGCGCGGAGACGCTCGGGAAAAACTCCGCATCGCTCGCCTTGTATGCGGAACCGGGGATGCGAGCGGAGATGCTTCGCAGGATCGAGAAGGACGGCACACTCCGCGACTTCGAGCACGTCCTTCGCAGAAAGGACGGCAGCCTCCGCACGCTGCAATTGAACCTCCAGGTGTTCGAGTCCGGGAGCAACCGGTACGCGATCGCCGCGAGCGTCGACGTCACGGAAAAGAAGAATGCGGAGCTCGAGCTGCGCGAGCGGCTCGACTTCGAGACCTTGCTCGCCGATCTCGCGGGGCGCTTCCTCGACGTCCCGGACGAGCTCCTCGTCGAAGCGATCCGGTACGCGCAGGAGCAGATCTGCCTGCGTAGTTCTTCGCGCTGGATCGATCGAGCATCATGCAGCTGACCGGCGACGGGGCCGGACGTCTCATCGTCACCCAGCTCTTTCCGGACGAGGTGGGCATCGCGCGCGTCGGCAACGCCCTCGATGACTTCTTCCCCTGGTCACTTTCGCAGCTGCGCGCGGCCGGCAAGTCGCTCTATGTCCCCGACGTGAGCGCGCTGCCAGGGGAGGCCGATTTCCATCGGCACAACTTCCAAGACGTCGGAATCACCGGGATCCTGGGCGTGCCGTGGTTCTCCGCCGACGGTACGTTGAACGGCCTCGTCACGTTCACCAGCATGAGCGGCCGCCAGATGGGCGCCGCCGCGGTGCGGAGAGTCGAGACCCTGGCCCAGATGATCCTCGTGGTCCTAGGTCGCGCGCGCGAGCGACGCGCCAAGGCGCTGGGGCAGGAGCGCATGCGGGTCCTCGGCGAGATGCTCGACGCCGCGCCGGCAGGCGTCATGGTGCTCGACCGCGACGGGAGGATCCTTTACGCGAACCCGCACATCAGCGCGATGCACGGCTACTCCGCGGAAGAGTTCGCCGGGATGACGCTGCCCGAGCTGTGCGCGCCGGACTCGCGAGCCGAGAGCGTCACGCGCATCGGGACGGTGCTCGAGCACGGCGAGCAATCGTTCGTCGACTGGCACCTGCGCAAGGACGGCATGCCCTTTCACGTGCACGTCCGGGCGCGCCGCACGCAGTGGGGAGATCAGTCCGCGTCGCTCAGCGTTCAGACGGATCTCACCGAGCGCGAGCAAGCCGAGGCGGAGCTGGACCGCTACCGCCGTCACCTGGAGGATCTCGTGCAGCAGCGGACCGAAGAGCTACGCAACGCCAGGGACGCGGCCGACCACGCCAACCAGGCCAAGAGCCGGTTTTTGGCGAACATGAGCCACGAGATCCGCACGCCGATGAACGCCGTCCTCGGGTTCGCCCAGCTCTTGCTGCGCGATCCGGGTGTCTCGGAAGAGCAACGACGCCACCTGGAGACCATCAGCCGGGCGGGCGATCACCTGATGGCCCTCATCGACGGGATCCTCCAGCTCGCGAAGGTGGAGGCCGGCCACGAAGCCGTCTCCACGGTGGCATTCGATCTGTGGATGCTCGTCGACGACGTCGAGCACCTGTTCGCACCCCGGGCCGGCGCGAAGGGCATTCGCCTGGCGATCGAACGGACGGGAGCCGTTCCGCGATTCATCCGCGCCGACGACGGCAAGCTGCGACAGGTGCTGTCCAACTTGCTCGGCAACGCCATCAAATTCACCGACGAAGGCCGCATCGTCGTCCGGCTCGACGTGCGCGGCTCCGCCGAAGAGCGACGTCTGCGCATCGAGGTGGAGGACACGGGGCACGGCGTCGCGCCGGCCGAGATGTCGCGCCTGTTTCAGAAATTCGAGCAAACCGAGGCCGGGCGCGCCAGCAAGCAGGGCACCGGGCTCGGCCTCGCCATCAGCAGAGAGCTCGTCCAGCTCATGGGTGGCGAGATCGGCGTGGAGAGCCAGCAGGGACGGGGCAGCCTGTTCCACATCGAAGTTCCCCTGGACGAGGCCGGGGCCGCCGAGGTCTCGCAGAAGGAGCTCGCGCGACGACCCGCGCGGCTTTCATCTGGACAGGGTACCTTTCGAGTCCTGATCGCCGACGATCTGGAGGACAATCGCACGCTCCTGGGCGGATTGTTGACGATGGTCGGCTTCGAAACCCGTCAATGCAAGGACGGGCTCGAGGCTCTCCGGCAATTCGAGGAATGGAAGCCCCATGCCATCCTCATGGACGTTCGCATGCCGGAGCTCGACGGCATCGAGGCCGTGCGCCGCATCCGTCGCGCGGCCGGCGGAGACTCCGCGAAAATCATCTGCATCACCGCGAGCGTCTACGACGACGACGTACGCGCAGCCATGGACGCCGGGGCGGACGATTTCATGAAGAAGCCCATCCGTGAAGGACATCTTCTGGAGCGGCTGGGCCACCTGCTCGGCGTGCACTACGAAGACGCGCCGAGCGAAGCTCCTCGCGCGCAGACGCCGACGTCCGCAGCAGTGGCTCGGCTGCCGGAACGGCTGCGCAAGGAGCTGCGAGAGGCCACCCTGACCGCCGATCTGGACCGGATGCTCACCCTCCTCGACGAAGCGAAAACGCACGACGCCAGACTCGCCGCGTCTTTGCGGGAGCTCGCCGAGCGGTTCGCCTACGAGCGCATCATGGACCTGCTGGAGAGGTCCGCGCAGAACACCGAGGAGAGGGCGACATGAACTGGGACGCGACATCGTCGAGCCACGAGGCTGGCCCCGCCGCGACACCGAGGGCTCCGAGCATTCTCGCCGTCGACGACACCCCCGCCAACCTGAACCTCCTCTCCGGCATCCTGAAGGAACGCGGCTACAGGGTGCGCCCCGTGCCGAGCGGCGAGCTCGCGCTGCGGGCGGCAATCGCCGATCCACCGGATCTGGTGCTCCTCGACATCTCCATGCCGGAAATGGACGGGTTCGAGGTATGCACGCGGATGAAGGCCGAGCCCCGATTGAAGGACGTCCCCGTCATCTTCCTCACCGCACACACCGACGTCTCGGAGAAGGTGAGAGCGTTCGCCGTCGGGGGCATCGACTACGTGACGAAGCCGTTCCAGTCCGAGGAGATTCACGCGCGGGTGGCGACGCATCTCGAGCTGTGCCGGCAGAAGCGCGAGCTCGCCGGGAACTACCAGCGACTCCACGAGCTCGAGAAGATGCGCGACACGCTGGTGCACATGCTCGTGCACGACCTGCGCTCCCCTCTCGGTGCGATCTCCGGACTGCTCCAGCTCTTGATGCTGGAGCCCGCGTTACCGGCGCAAGCGCGCGAGGACCTCGTCCAGTGCCTGGCCTCCACGGACAAGATGACCTCCATGGTCACCACGATGCTGGACGTCAGCAAGTTCGAGGCGTCCGCGATGAAGCTCGACCGCGTCCCGTGCGATCTCCTGCAGATCACGCGAGAGGTAGTGTCCGACATGCGCGGACTAGCCGCCGACAGACGGGTCGTCGTCGAGTCCGTGACGAGCGCCGAGCCGCTGGTCGCAGATCGGACCCTGCTGTCCCGGGTGGTGCAGAACCTCCTCGGCA
Organism: uncultured Acidobacteriota bacterium; assembly: GCA_963711765.1. Classification (GTDB taxonomy): domain Bacteria; phylum Acidobacteriota; class Vicinamibacteria; order Vicinamibacterales; family CAVVIG01; genus CAVQFC01. Next base: position 1,713,876 of record CAVQFC010000004.1, read on the forward strand.
ATGCCCTGCGGTTCACCCCGCCCGGCGGGCTCGTCAGCATCGTGCTCCAGGCCGACCGCGACGGCATCCGGTTCTCGATGACCGACGAGGGGCCCGGCATCTCCGGCGAATTCCGCCAGCAAATCTTCGAGAAGTTCGCCGCGGTGACCTCGAGCGGTTACTCGACGGGCCTCGGTCTCGCGTTCTGCCGGATGGCCATCGACGCCCATGGGGGCACCATCGGCGTCGACGACGGACCCGGCGGAACGGGCAGCACGTTCTGGTTCACCCTCCCCGGCGCGGCGGACGGCGGGAGCTGATCCGGCGCGATTTAGCGGCCGTGCGCTCGACGCCCACGCCGGGCGGCACCCAGTGAAAGCGAACGAGATACACGTTGTCGCCGTTGCCGTGCTTGGCGACCTTCAGCAGATCCACGACGCCCTTGAAGCCGGAACGGCGCGCGAGCTCGGGAGTGATATCCGAGAGCTGGATGGGGACCACGGCGTCGACTTCTATCTCCCCCTCTTCCATCCGGTAGCGCCCTCCGACCTTCACGTGGGGCCGCATCCAGATCCGAACGCTGCAGGTGATCTCCCCTCGTCGCACGCCTTCGCGCAAGCGCTTCGTGAATTCCACGACGGGCATTCTACTCGATCACCCGTAGTCACAATTGCGATCGTCCGCGAAGCGCTTGCTACCGTGGCGCCGCGACGCTCATATGGAGCGTCTCGGAGGGATGAAAATATGAAGAAGGGACAGTATCAACCGACGGCGCGCGCGACATCGGCCGTGTTCTCGTCGGCGCCGGTGCTCGACACGGGATTCCCCGGTCGCAAGGCGGACACGGCGTACGATCCGAAATGGGCCTACGCTCTGTCGGTCCTCTCGGGCTGGAGCTATGCGGAGGGACAGGTTCTCGCCGATCGAATCCAGTATCACGGGTTCGCCGGGTCGACGGTTACGGAGATGTCGGTGCAGAATCCGGCGCTCTGCATCGTCGCCACGGCGTACTTCGTGCTGACCGGCGACGGGCGCGTCGGGGTGCTTGCGTTCCGGGGCACCGAACCGACGAGCCTGATGAACTGGCTCACCGACGCGGACACGAGCAAGTACGTGTTCGGCACGCAGGGTGGCCACGTGCACTCGGGGTTCTTCGCCAACGTCGAGGCGGTGTGGGCCGACATCGTGGATCTCGTCGAGCCGGCGATACGCGGCGGCATGCAGGAGCTCTACATCACCGGACACAGCCTGGGGGGTGCCATGGCCGTCGTCGCTGCGGCGCGCATCTTCGACGGCGACGGCAACGACCCGTACGCCGCGTGGAGAACCGCGCTCCGCGGCGTGTACACGTTCGGACAGCCCATCGTCGGGGACGCGGGCTTCAAGGCCAGGTTCGAGCCGCGCTTCGGGAGGCTTCTGTATCGTCACGTCTACGACCACGACGTCGTGCCTTGCCTGCCGCCGACGTCCGTCGACGCCACGTTCGTGCACTTCGGCGAGAAGCGCGCAGCCGAGGCGTCGACGGACGTCTGGAAGCTCGATAACACCGACCGCCGCGCCGACATGATCGCGCTCCCGAGCATCCTGGGCAGCTTCCTCACCCATCGCATCGACGCCTTCAATGGAATCGAGGCCCCGTTCTCGATGGACGACCACTCGCCTCGCGGATACATCGACGTGTCGCGAAACTCGGTGAGCGGTGCGTCACGCAGGGCCGTGGCGCTGGAACCGTCGCGCTCGGCCATCGTGGAGCGCCTGTTCTGGAAGGCGACACACTTGCGCCCCCTGTCGGCGCGCATCATGCGATCCTAGGCCCCGCGCCGCGACGGCGCGTCACTGCTTCGTAACCGTCACGCTGCGGATGCTGTACTTGCTGTTCGACGTCGAATCCGAGTCGAACGAGAAGTTATAGCCCCACTTGCCGGTGAACTCGTCGTCACCGATGGTCCACGTCTGCGTGTACCATCGGTCGCTGCCGGGGATCGAATACCAGCTGCCCGTCGAGCCGGGCCCCTGGCTCGACTCGTACTTCAGGTTGAACCCCGCGGAGTCGGCGCCGTTGCGGCGCAGCACGGCGGTGATCGTGATCGGCGTGCCGGTATAAGAGAGAAAGCTCGGATCGACGGTGAACGCCTGCCCGGGCGTGGAGCTCTGATCGCGCGCCGGCACGCCGTCGATGGTCACCGTCGGCGCCGTGCCGAGCGGGTGCAGGCCCTTGGCGACATCCGGTGCATCGAACGAGACGGACCTGGCAGCGCCGTATTCTCCGCCCCACGGCAGTGGCGCACTGCGATTCTCGCGAGCCTTCGACGCCCACGCGGCCGGCACGCCCTCGACGATCGTCGGCGACGGCGTCAGCATCACGCTGCTCGCCGTGGAGCTCGCGCCCGTGTTCGGGCTCACCAAGACGCACGGCTGCCCCAGGTCGACGGCGTCGCTCGCTCCGGGCTGCGCCCATGCGACCATTACAGTGGTCGTATCTCGCTGGAACAGGAACGCGTAGTGGCGGTCGTTCAACAGGTACCACCCCAGGTAGCGCGGGTACGTGCCCAGGCGTGCGATGAGCGTCTTCATCGCGGTGTACGACGGTCGCTTCGTACCGCTGCCGTCGATGAGCCCGAACGGGCCCGAGTCTCCGTCCTTGCCCTCGAACCAGTGGATGCGAAGCGCTCCCTGCGCGATGCCCAGGGTGTAGGCTTTCACCAGCGTCGCGGCCTGGTGCTCCGGGGTGACGCCGTTCCCGACGGGCTCGCCGACCTCGGTGAACCACACCGGCACGTCCCGCTTCGCCGGATCCTTCGCAGCGAGCATCTTCCGTAACGTCGGCACGATGCTCATGTACTCGGCCTCCCAGCCGTCGGCGACGAGGCCGAGCGTCTCGTACGGGTGCACCGTGATGTAGTCGTAGTGGCCCCGGGCGCCAGCGCTGATGGTCTGCTCGAGCCAGTTCACGTTGTTGCTCTGCGCCGCGAGCCCGATCTGCACGGAGGAGTCCACCGCCTTCGCGCGATCGTAAGCGTGGACGACGATGGTCGCATAGTCGGCCGGCGACGTGTCCGCGGTGAAGTTCGGCGGCTCGTTCCAGACCTCCCAGAATCCGACGCGCCCTTTGCACTGGGTCACCGTCGATTCGACGTACCCGTCCCATCCCGGCAGATCGGCGACGGGAAATGTGGCGGACGACCCGGGACCACTGAAGAACAGGATGCCGCTCACCTGGAGGCCCGCGGCGGCCGCCGTTGCGAGGTGCTGGTCCGTCGCCGAGCCGTCGAATCCGCGGAGCCAGCCGATCCCCGTCGCGGCGATGTCGTCGGCCCATCCTTCGAGCGACCGCGACGAGGAGGCCGAGCTCGCGATGCCGAAGGGGCTTTCCATCGACGTCGGGCTCGCGTCCATCCCGGCGTCGGGCGCGCCGGAAGCGTCCACCGCTCCTGAGCTACCCATCACGCCGCCGTTCGAGTGCACGCCGCCGCTCGCGGTCGCGCCGCCGGCCATGCTCGGGACGTCCCCGCTCGCAGATGGACCACCGCCGGCGCCGTGATCCGGCACCTGGCCCGGGCCCACGCCCGCCTCCTTCGTCGACGCATCTACATCGCGGCTCGCGTTCGACCGCGTGTCACTCGAGCAAGCGCCGAGGGGCAGCACGAGGGAGCCCACGATCCAGGTGAAAAGACGAGCGGGGCGACGCGCTATCCAATGCTGCCGGGTACACCGAGGCATACCCCTTATTAGGCGCCCCAGGGGCGCGACACGGCTCAGAAAACGCGCCCGTGAGCCGGGCGGCGCACCGAATCAGGAGGCGCGCGGTACGCTGTTGGCGTTTTCGCCGAGCTCCGCGAGCAGCCTTCCCCAGCTCTCCCCGTGATCTATGTGCAGCTCGCGCGCAACTTCCTCGAGCGCCGCATTGCCGCGCTCGGAGATCCCCTCGGGGCGGTCGAGAGCCCGCGCCGTGCTGCGTCCGAGCGCTTCCGCGTACGAGAGCAACGCCGGCAGCTCGCTGAAGTCCACCTCGATGTCGTCCTCTGCCAGCGCGAGCCGGTAGATGTCACGCAGCCCCTCGGTGACGTAGGAGTGACTTGGACGGTGCGAGAGCCAGCGGTTCAGCACGGTGATGCCCTCCGGGCTCAGGTCGTAGTTGCGCATGGCGAAATCGTGGATGCGCTGCGCCTGCTCCGGCTCGATCCGGCCGTCGGCCCACGCGACGTAAATGAGCGGCAGGAGCTTCAGCACTCTGAAGTCCTCCGGCGGTACCCCGAGTCGCTCGAGAGACCGCTTCATGTGATCGCGCTGCATGACGTTTGCCTCTTTCTTGGAACACCGCCGCGCGCGGTGCTCGCGATGCAAGCAGCAACGCACGTGCCACGCCCGTCGCAGGCACGCCGACGCCGAGCGCCGCCCCTCGCGGGCGCCAGCCTTGCGCCGCCCGCGCGGAAGTTGCGCGACGCCGCCGCGCGGGCAGCAGCGTGGCGGCGTCACGGCAGGCGGCACGGCCGTTGCTGATGCCGTTCCGGGTTCACCCGGAGATCCGCATGAAAGCTGCCATGCCTCAGGAACCACTCCTCGTTCGCGACGTCATGACTCACGCGATCGTCTTTCTCAGGACGACCCATTCGCTCGGCCAAGCATGGGACGCGTTCCACCGGCACTCGGTCAACGGCGCGCCCGTGCTCAGCCCCGGCGGACGGCTCGTCGGAATGGTGACGATGTCGGATTTGGCCGACCCGAGGCGCCGGAACGCCGGGGAGTCGTGCACGGTAGGCGACGTCATGACGAAGGTCGTCTACGCCGTCCGTGAGAGCGACGGCGTGGAGTTGGCCGCACGGCTCATGATCGACCAGGACATCCACCGCGCGGTCGTGGTGAACGACGACGGCACGCTCGCAGGCATCGTTTCGCCGCTGGACGTACTGCGTGCGCTCATGCGAAACGATGCGTTTGCCGGCAAAGACGCCCTCCGAACTTCGGCTGAAGTACGTCGATCTGCGGGAGATGCCCTGACCGAGGACCCGCCGGAGCGCCGCGCTTGCTCGCTACGCCTCGAGAAGCTCCGCGAGCTCCCGCTCCGGAACGACGATGCCGAGCGCACCGAGCTCCGGTACGATGTGGTCCCGGACGGCGCCCTGCGCGAGCGGCACGTACCGTGAAGGTTCGATCCAGCCGAGCTCGTGGATCTCCGACGGCGTGAAGGGGGCGGGGGCGCCGGTCATCTGCGCGACCTTGCGCCAGATTGGCGCGTAGCCGCTGATCGCCGATAGCGCCACCGCGCCGAGACGCGCGCGCTCCGCATCGTCGAGCCGTTCGCCCGCCCACTCGAAGTAAAGCGACCCGAAGCGACGATGGCGCGCCTCGTCGCGCAGGATGCGCTGATACACGGCGCGCACCAGCGGGTGCGTCGTCTCTTTCATCATGGGCACGGCGGTCTCGCTGGCGAACACCTCCGCCACGCAGCCGATGCGCACGACGAGCTCGTTGCTCCGCTGCAGCGGCGTCAGCTCGGGCGGCGTCACCGGCGCGAGCCGCGTCGGTTCGAACTCGCGCGGAGCCGCACCGCCGAAGCGCGTGAGAAGTCGGCACGCGAGCTCGACGTGATACACCTCGTCGGCGACGAAGTCGCTGGTCATCCCGATGAAGTCGAGCGGCGCCCGCGCCGCGACGAGCGCGTGCACCACGTCGGAGAACGCCGCGATTGCGGCGTATTCGCTCAGCGCGACGCCGGTCCATACGTCGCGCGCGGCCGCGAGCAGCGGCTCGGGAAAGCTCCGCGCGTCGAGACTATCCCACGGCAGATCTTCTTCTGGTCGTGCCTTGCGGAAGTGATGTTCGCTGACGCCGCCCAGCCACTCTACGGTGAAGAGCTCCGTCATCGGCCGTGATCATCCAGGTGATCATCCACCCAATCCACCACTCGGATTCACATAGAGCCCGAGCAGCGCGTAACCACCCGCTCCGCCCCCCGACGGGGGCCGGACGACGGTGCCCGGCGGATGCCCACCCGTGCTCGGAACAGGGACGCTGCCATGCACCCCGCCGGTGCCTGGCGGCGGCACCATGATGCCGGGGAAATACCCACCGGTTCCCGGATAGTAGCCACCGGTTCCCGGATAGTAGCCACCGGTTCCCGGATAATAGCCACCGGTTCCCGGATGGTACCCGCCGACTCCGGTCGCACCGCCCGACGGAATTGGAACGACGCCACACGGATGACAAGGTGCAATCCCGCCTACACCGCTCCCGCCGCCTACACCGCTCCCGCCGCCTACACCGCTCCCGCCACCTACACCGCTCCCGCCACCCGCCGGCGCGCCGCCGTTCGACGGCATGATGATGACGCCGCACACGTGTCCACCACACGGCCCCGTGCCGCCGCCTCCCGCAGGGGGCGGTTGCACCACGACGCCGTGGACGCCCGCGTCGCTCGACGGATTGGTGGAGCCTCCCGACGGATTTACGACGACGCCGCACACGTGACCGCCGCACGGCCCATCACCACCCGCGCCCGTCTTCGGCGGCTTTGCGGCTCCGTCCGCCGTGTTATCCGGGTCCGTGAAGGTGGTTTTCACGTCACCCCCACACGCGGGCGCGATAACGGCGCTCGAGGCGATGGACAGCAGCAAGTAAGACTTCTTGGCTCTCGCCATGGGACTCCCTCACCAACGAGCGTTCAGCATTCAAAGGTAGCGCGGCCACCCTAGGAGCGCCGTGCTCCATCGCGCTCAGCGAGTGTTTTTTGAATCGATACGCGCGGATATGGTCGCCGCCGCGATGCGGCGTCTCACGAGCGCGGAGGAAAAGTTACTGTTGCAAACAGCATCAGCGCGTCAGCGTCGTCCCCCGCGAGCACCTCACCCTGGAAGGCGAAGAGCAGCGACCGCGTCAGCAGCCAGACCAGGGTCCCGCCCGCCGCATGTTGCAGCAGCGAGACCGGCGACGCCCTGTACTGGAGGAGGTCAGTCCACGGCGACGAGCTCGATGACCACCCCGTCTGGATCGGTCAGGACGGCGCCTTGCCTACCTCCGTACGCCGGCATTGCCGCGGGCGCTTGAACCAGCTTTCCCCCGGCGCTCTGGATGCGATCGACGAAAGCCTTCACGTCGGGCACGTACGATACGTGCTCGACCGGGTTGTTCTCGTACTCGTGCATCGACATGTCGTAGTGCTGTAGCACGAGCCCCCCGCCGCCCCCGTTCGGGTATTCCATCGTCTGCTCCTTGAGATCCGAAGACGAGTACGGCGTCGTCTCGATCATGCCGAACGCGTCCGCGTAGAACTTGCGCGACGCGGTCAGGTCGCTCACGCCGAATGCGAGCGCGATGAAGTACGGCACGGTGATGTCCGCGCCGCCCGGATCGAGGCCGTTCAAGATCTCGACGGTGTAGCCCTCCGGTCCCTTTACCTGCGATACGAGAATTGAAGCGCTGAGCGAGATGGGCGGAAGGATGGACGCGTAGCCCGCAGCCACTGCCGCGTCGTAGGTGGCCTGGACGTCCGCGGCCTGGAAGACGATCTTCGCGGTGATGTCCTTCGTGTTGCGACCGTCGTTGAACTTCATCAACACGACGCGCGAGCCGCGGCCCGCCTGCTTCGCGAAGAAAGTCCGCTCGACACGATCCGGCCGCGTCACGTCCGCGCCCTCCTGGCTCATGCCGAGGATGCCCGTGAGAAACATGCTCGCGCCGTCGAGGTCCGTCACCCCGATGCCGCCGGCGCGGACGTACGGATGGCCCATCGCGGCGGCGTCGTTGCCATTGTGCGACGCCGTCGCGGGGGCGCCCGCCTCCGCCTCCTTCTGCTGGTCAGAGCTACTCTGACAACCTGTGTTGACGAATGCAAAAGCAAGTGTCACGGCTACCGCGAAGGACGCCGAGTATCCCGTCATGTAAGTTCTCCTGTTCGCGCGACGCCGCGTCGGGTCGCGAGCGCACTCTCGCACGAAGGGAGACCAATGACGGATGGGCGATTTGAGCCTTTGCCTTCGAAAAGGCGCCCGGAGCGCTTCGTGGCTCGTTTTCAGCGTTCGCACGGAGCGCGCCGGGCACGATAGCCGTCACGTGACGCGTTATGCCGTAGCGCTGGTGCGCAACCCTTCGGGACGCCGTCCGTTGCTGGACGAGCCTATCGTGTCCGAGATCGTACTCGACGCGAGCTCGGTCACGCCGTGACCGGCGCGCCGCAGCGTCCTCGTCACGACGAGGATCGCCGCCTCGCCGCGGCCCAGGGTCTCCGCGGTGATGCCATCCACTCGATCGACGAGCTTGCGCACGAACTTCAGCGTCCCGACGCTGATGTCTTCCACGAACGTGAGCGACACGTCCGTGCGCCGGCGAAGCTCCGAACGCGTGTCTTGCGCGAGCCCGAAGCCGAAGTTGCACGACGACTCCGTCATGCCGATCGCGAGTTGCCACCACGATCCGATCACGCCGTGCTGGCTATCCGACTGGATGTTCGCACTTCCGTTCGCACCCATCATTTGAGTTTCCGTCGCCATCTGGACCTCTCCCTTCCCTCTCCTCGCGGCAGAGATTCTCATCCAACTTGCGTCACGTGAAGCATGATTCGCTCTCGCTGATCAGGTCGGCCAGGCTGTTTCGCGTCCGCTTCGAATTCACTGCGCTCGCTCGGGTGACGTCCTTTCATACTCGAGAACGGCCTGCATCAACCCGTCTGGTATCGGTGTCGGTCGTCGCTCTTCGATGCTCGCGATCACGTAGATCAACTCCCCGGATACCAGTAGCTCCACGCCGCGGTGCACCTCGCACAACATGCGAAGACTGGTGCGACCGAGGCGAGCGGTCCGCACGAGCACGTCGAGAAGATCATCGTAACGGGCCGGCGACTTGAAATCGATCTTCGCGCTGACGGCGAACGTATCGACTCCGAGGCCGTGAAAGCCGTCGGGATATACGTATCCGATCGCCCGCCAGTACTCGGTCGCCGCGACGTCGAAGTAAGTCAGGTAGTTCGGGTTGAAGACGATGCCCTGCGGATCCACTTCGGACCAGCGAACCCTGAGCTCGTGACGAAGGCGAAAATCCTCGCGTGCCATCGGCCGGATCCTACACGTCCCGTGCGCATCGATGCCTCCGGCGGCCCGCGAGAAATTCCGGCGGTGCCAGCGGGCATCGCGAAAAAACTCACGACCCGGGAACCGGAACGGCAATTTCCCCCCTTCCCGGCTCGATCGAGCGGGCTACCCTGCTTCGACGTGAACGGCGCGAGCATACCCGGCGAGAAAGCGGCGACACTGCCCGTCGTCGCGCTCGCACCGATGGACGGTGTCACCGACCACGTTTACCGTGAGCTCGTCACGTCACGAGCCCGTCCCGGCGCCGTCACGTTCGCCGTCTCCGAGTTCGTTCGAGTGACGAGTCGGCCTCTGACCGTCGAGGTCCTCCGGCGCGCCTGTCCCGAGATGTTGCAAGGCGGCGCGACGAAGGCGGGCACTCCCGTCCTCGTCCAGCTCCTCGGCGGGCAACCGGAGCCGCTCGCCGCCACCGCGCGCAGCGCGGTCGAAGGCGGCGCTCACGGCGTGGACCTGAACTTCGGTTGCCCCGCCAAGCTCGTGAACCGTCACGACGGCGGCGCTTCGCTGCTGAAGACGCCCGAACGCATCGAGCGCATCGTCGCGTGCGTCCGTGCCGCGGTACCCGCCGATTGTCCCGTGAGCGCGAAGATCCGGCTCGGCTGGGACTGCCGCGACCACGTCGACGACATCGCTCGCGCGGCGGAACGCGGCGGCGCGACGTTCGTAACCGTGCACGGGCGCACCAAGGCGGACATGTACGGACCTCCGGCGGACTGGGCCGCGATCGGACGCGCCCGCCGCGCCATCGGCATCCCCACCATCGCCAACGGAGATTGAACACGACGCGCGCAGTCGAGCAGTGCCGCGACGAGAGCGGCTGCGAGGCGTTCATGCTCGGCCGAGGCCCGATGGGCCGGCCGTCGCTGCTGTGCGGCAGCGGCAATCCCGACGCGGACGCGGAGCGACGCTTGCTCGCCGAGCTGCTCCTCGAATACGTCGATCGCTTGCAGGGTGCCCGTTATTCGGACTCGCTGTGCGTCGCGCGCGTGAAGCAATGGCTGTCGCTCGGTTCCAAAGTGAACCCGGACATACGCCCGCTCTTCGAGCCGGTGAAGCGATTGCTCGCCGTGAGCGAAGTACGAACCACGCTCGCGCGCGCGCTCGCATAGTCGACCGACCGCCGGCTCGGCGCGAATCCCACGGGCTTCGCGAACTCGTACGCGACTCGTGCGCCGCATGGTCGTTCGCGCATCGCTCGCGAAGACGATGGCCACCGGTCTCCAACTTGCAGTGCACCGGGACACGACGCTCACTCGGACGACGTCCGGAGCTTCGAGAAAGGCCGAGCGCGATGCGAATCCGAATGGTTCTGACCACCGCCGTGTTGGCGGTCGCCATGCTTCTGGCCGTGCTCGCGATCCGGGCCAGGTTGGCCTCGTCGCAGACCGCGGAGAAGCAGTCGCCCCCGGCAAGCACACGCGCCGATTCGACGGCGGGGGCATCGGTGAAGGCGGTGTCGGCAGCCCCCGCGGCCCGGCCGTCGCCTCTGTGACAAGGCCGCGGGCCGCCCGGCCATGCCCCGCCGAGCCCTCTTGAGCCTCCACGGACCGTACGGCCTCATCGAAAATGTGACTTCACGGTACACCGTGGCCTAAGGGGTGCTAAACCCCCGCCCGCCCGCTGGTGAATGGCGGGTCCGGTGCCGACTGACCGCTTCCCTTCCGGGACCGGTTTCGGTACGGGGTCGCTTCCACTTTCACCCCGAGAAGAGCACGTGGCAACCCGCATCCCCCTCGAGCGCATCCGCAACATCGGTATCTCCGCCCACATCGACTCGGGCAAGACGACGCTGACCGAGCGCATCCTGTTCTACACGGGCCGCATCCACGCGCATCCACGAGGTGCGCGGCAAGGACGGCGTCGGCGCGAAGATGGACTCGATGGATCTCGAGCGCGAGAAGGGCATCACGATCCAGTCCGCCGCGACGTACTGCGTGTGGAAGGGCTCGCAGGACCAGTTCGAGGACGTACAACGTCAACATCATCGACACGCCCGGCCACGTCGACTTCACCATCGAGGTCGAGCGCGCCCTGCGCGTGCTCGACGGCGCGATCCTGGTGCTCGACTCCGGCAAGGGCGTGCAGAGCCAGTCGATCACCGTCGACAAGCAGATGAAGCGGTACCGCGTGCCGCGCATCGCGTTCGTCAACAAGATGGACAACCCGGGCGCGAACTACGAGCGCGTCGCGGACATGCTCAAGGAGAAGCTCGGCCACCACCCGGTGAAGCTGCAGGTGCCGATCGGCGCCGAGGACAAGTTCGCCGGGCATCATCGACGCGATCATCGGCAAGGCGTATCTACTTCGACGGCGACAACGGCGAGATCATCCGCGAAGAAGACGTTCCCGCCGAGTACGCAGACAAGGCCAAGGAAGCCCGCGACGAGATCATCCAGCGCGTCGCCGACGTCGACGACGAGCTCGCCGAGAAGTTCATCAACGAGGAGCCGGTCATCGACCGAAGAGCTCCGCGCCGCCATCCGCCGCGCGACCCTGGCGCTGAAGATGACGCCGGTGATGTGCGGCTCGGCCTTCAAGAACAAGGGCGTGCAGCTCTTGCTCGACGGCGTGGTCGCACTACCTGCCGAACCCGACGGAGGTCGTCAACGAGGCGCACGATCAGGACAACAACGAGGCAGAAGGTCGTCCTCGAGTCCGACTCCGACGAAGCCGTTCGTCGGCCTGGCGTTCAAGCTGCAGCAGGACAAGTACGGCCAGCTCACGTACTTCCGCGTCTACCAGGGCTCGGTCACGGCGGGCGACACCATCTATCAACACCTCGAACCAGAGCCGCAAGGTGCGCGTGCCGCGCATGTTCCGCATGCACTCGGACGACCGCGAGGAGATCGAGACGGCCGAAGCCGGCGACATCGTCGCGTTCTACGGCGTCGAGGCGAGCTCCGGCGAAACCTTCACCGACGGCAAGGTCAACTACACCCTGACGTCGATGCACGTGCCCGGCGGCGGTCATCTCGCTCGCGGTCGCGCCGAAGGACCGCGACGGCGGAGACACAACTTCTCCAAGGCGCTGAACCGCTTCACCAAGGAAGATCCGACCTTCCGCGTGCACCAGGACGAAGAGTCGCAGCAGACCATCATCAGCGGCATGGGCGAGCTGCACCTCGACATCTACATGGAGCGCATGCGCCGCGAGTACAGCTGCGAGGTCATCGCCGGCAAGCCGCAGGTGGCGTACCGCGAGACGATCACCCAGCGCGAGCGAGATCGCCTACACGCACAAGAAGCAGACCGGTGGCTCCGGCCAGTTCGCGCGCGTGAACGGCTACATGGAGCCGCTGCCCGCCGACGCGGTCGAGACCTACGAGTTCGTCGACGAGATCGTCGGCGGCTCGATTCCCCGCGAGTTCATCCCCGCCTGCGACAAGGGCTTCAAGGAGGGCATCAAGAAGGGCACGCTCATCGGCTTCCCCGTCGTCGGCGTGCGCTGCGTCGTCAACGACGGCCCGTCGCACGCCGTCGACTCCTCCGAGCAGGCGTTCCAGCACCGCCGCGCTCATGGGCTTCCGCGAGGCGCTACGCGGGCGCCAAGCCGACCATCCTCGAGCCGATCATGAAGGTGGAGATCGAGGCGCCGATCGAGTTCCAGGGCTCGGTCGTCGGCCAGGTCAACCAGCGCCGCGGCGTGATCCTCGAGACGATCGAGCGACGAGAACGTCACCGTCGTCGCCGAGGTCCCGCTGAACACCATGTTCGGCTACTCGACGGATCTCCGCTCGGCCACGCAGGGCAAGGGCAACTTCACGATGGAGTTCGCCCGCTACGCCCCCGTGCCGAAGCAGGAGCAGGAAGAGATGATCAAGAAGTACCGGGAGAAGCTCGCCGCCGAGGCCGCCGCGCGCAAGTAACTCGGGCCGCGAGGGGAAGTGGCCACGACACTTGCGGTTCGGCGCGACGATTTCCGGCAAGCCCGCATCCTCGCGGGCGCGCCGGTCGCACCGAGCGGCACGGAGCCGCGCGCCGTGTTGCGCGTCGATCGGTTCGTGCTGACGTCGAACAACATGTTCTACGCCGCCTTCGGGGACGCCGGGGCGTACTGGAACTTCTTTCCGCTCGACGAGCCCGATTGGGGCTGCATCCCGGCGTGGGGTTACGCGACGGTCGTGAGCTCCGACGTGGACGGCGTCACGGCCGGGGACCAGTACTTCGGCTACGTCCCGATGGCGACGGAGTTCACCGTTCGACCGGTCGTCCTCGGCGCGACGTCGTTCCGTGACGACGCGGCGCACCGGCCATCGAAGATCCCCATCTACAACACGTACAACTCGCGGGCGGCGGATCCGCTGTACTCGCCGGAGCGCGAACCGGCGCTCGCGCTGTTCCGGCCGATCTTCATGACGTCGTTCGTACTCGCGGACTTCCTCGCGGACAACGGCTTCTTCGGCGCCGAGCAGGTCGTCCTGTCGAGCGCATCGAGCAAGACCGCGTACGGCACCGCATACGCCCTGTCGAAGCTCGGCGGTACGCGGGTCGTCGGGATCACGTCGGAGAAGAACCGCGGCTTCGTCGAAGCGCTCGGCGTCTACGACCACGTCGTGACGTATGCGAGCGTCGGCTCGATGGCTCGCAAGAGGACGACCTACGTCGATGTCGCGGGTGACCCCGCCCTCCGGAGCGCGCTCCGACAGCTACTCCGCGACGCGCTAGCGTACGACTGCACCGTGGGCGGAACGCACCGTGCGCCGCGGCCCAGCTCAGGAAACCCGGTGGTCGCCGACGACGGCACGGGCGCCGCGTCGCCCACTCCGTTTCTGGCCGCGACGCAGCTCGCGAAACGCATGAACGACTGGGGCCGGAGCGGGTTCCAGCAGAAGGTCGCCGCCGCTCTCGGCGAATTCATCGCGCGCGCCACGGCTGCGGAACGGCCGTGGGTGCGCTTCGTCACCGCGAACGGCCCCGACGCCGTGCTGCGCGTCTACGACGAGGTCGTCTCGGGTCGTGCCGCGCCCGAGAACGGGTACGTGCTCACTCTCTGAGCGACGCGCCCTCCCCGGGGCTACATGCACATGGTGGCGTTGGGCCCCGTGCTCGTCGTGCCGTCGGGGCACATGGCGCAGCCACGATCGGTCGTATCCGTCGGCTGCGTCGAGACGATCTGCCCGCTCGGGCAGTCCGTCCACGGGGCACAGGCCGTCGCGTCGACCTGGTTCGTGAAGCCGCTGTCGCAGTGCTTGCACGTGGCGTCCATCGTGAAGTTCCCGGCCATCGAAACGAAGAACCCTGGAGAGCACACCGAGAGCGCCGTGCACATCGCTGCGTCGAGCGTCGTGCTGAAGGTGCCGCCCGGACAGGGGCTGCAGACGGGCCGAATGCTGGTTCCACCCGCCCCCACGAACGAGCCAGGGCTGCAGCTGCACACGTTGTCGTGCTGTATCGTGCCCGGGCCGGTTTGCGTCTCGCCCGTCGGGCACGCGGTGAACGGCGCACACGCCGTCGCGCCCGCGGTGGCGCTGAAGGTGCCGTCGGCGCACGTCCGGCAGTCGTTGTCCTTCGTCGAGGTACCCTGTGCGAACAGGAACTGACCGGCGACGCATTGTGTGTAGGGCAGGCACATCGCCGCGTTCGCCGTCGTCGTGAAGCTCATGTTGCACGTTGCGCACTTGCGATCTGCCGTCGCGGTGCCGTTCGTCTGCACGAACTCGCCCGGCATGCAGACCGTGTACGCGGTGCACGTGTTGTCGGTGGTGGGCGTACCGGCGACGGAGATGAAGCTCCCCGAGCCGCAGGACATGAAGAGCGAGCACGCGGCCACGTTCACCGTCGCGCTGAACGTCCCTGCGACGCAAGGGGTGCAGCTCCGATCCGCCGTCGTCGAGCCAGGTGCGGTCATCGAGATGGACGTCCCCGCGCTGCAGTTGCTCCACGCAGCGCAGGCGCTCGCGGGGCTCATGTCATTGTCCCAGGACCCCGTCGCGCAAGGTCCACCCGGGTTCGTTCCGCCCGGGCAGTACCAGCCGGCGGCGCAGTTCGCGCACGTCGCCGGGCTCGTGCTCGTCGCCGGAGCCGTCTGTCGCGTGCCCGGCCCGCACTGTCCGGCGGGCACGCACTGGGCCGCATTCTGCGCGCTCGAGTACGTGCCCGCGGCGCAGTTGGTACAAATCCAATCCGCCGAGGCCGTCCCCGCTGCCGAGGCGTACGTGCCGGGCTGACACGTCGTCCAGGCACCGCACGAAGCGGCGTTCTTCGCCGTGCTGAACTGTCCGCTCCCGCAGCTGGCGCAGACGCGATCGGAGGTCGGCGTGGGCGCGGCCGAGACGAACTGCCCCGCGGTGCACGAGTGAAAGCTGGTGCACGCCGGCGCATCCTGGACGGACGTGAACGAGCCCGGCGCACAGCTCGCGCAGGTCCGGTCGTTCGCCGCGCCGCCGGCGACGCTGACGTATTGCCCCGGAGCGCAGTCGTTCCAGGGGCCGCACGCGGCCGCGTTGTTGACGGTGCTGAACGACCCCGTGGGGCACGCCGCGCACACGCGATCGGCCGTGGCCGAGCCCTGCTTGCCGACGAACTGACCCGTGCCGCACACCGTCCACGGCGCGCAGGGGCTCGCCGGATTGGCGTCGTGGTCCCAGGTGCCCGTGCCGCAGGCCTGCGGCGCGGCGGTGGCGCCAGCGCAGTACTCCCCGACGTTACACGGCCCACAAACGGCGGGAGCGCCCGCCGTTCCCGGTGACACCTGCTTCGTTCCCGCGGCGCACGAGCCCTGAGGCACGCACTGGCCCGCGTTCGTGGTCGACGAAAAGGTGCCCGGGGAGCACGCGGTGCACGTCTGGTCGGCGTTCGTCGTCCCTGCCTGGGATACGAACGTCCCCGGCTGGCACACGGACCATGCCTGACACGCCATCGCGTTCGTGCTCGCGCTGAAGGTGCCGGCGGTGCACGCGGCGCACTCTCGCCCATGGGTTGCCGAACCGACGTTGCTGACATACGAACCGGCGCCGCAATTGCCGAACGGCACGCACGCCGTCGCGTCCATCCCGGCGGTGTACGTCCCCGCGGCGCACGGTGAGCAGGTTCGATCGCTGGCAGGGCTGCCCATCGCCATCACGAATTGACCGGCAGGACAATCCTTCCACTTCGCGCAGGAGGTGACGTTGTACGTCGCGCTGAAGGTCCCCGCTTCGCAAGCGCTGCACACGCGGTTGACGACCGCCGTTCCCTTGGTGGCCTCGTAGGTGCCGAGGCCGCACGGCGTCCAGGGAACGCAGGGGCTCGCGGGATTGGCGTCGTGGTCCCACGTCCCGTCGGCGCAGGCCTTCGGCGCCGCGTCGGCCCCCGCACAGTATTCACCGACCGCGCATGGACTACACGCTCCGGCCTTCCCCGGCGTCGTCTCCTTGGTCCCGGCCGCGCAGGCGTCGAACGCCACGCATTGCCCGGAGTTCGGCGAATCCGAGTACGTTCCTGAAGGACACGCGGCGCAGGTCTGGTCGGTCGTTATCGTGCCCGCCGCCATGACGTACTCGCCGACGGCGCACGTCGTCCAGCCCTCACAGATGGTCGCGTTGAGCTCGGGGCTGAAGCGGCCCGACGCGCACGGCGCGCACGCGCGATCGTCCGTCGCGCTGCCGACGGACGAAACGAACTCACCTGCCTGGCAATCGCGCTGCGCCACGCAAGGGGTCGTCGGATTGCGATCGTCGTCCCACTGACCCGCGGGGCACTGCTGCGCGTTCGCGTCTCCGCCGGGACAGTACTGCCCCGCAGCGCACGGGGCGCAGGGCATTCCAGCCGAGCCCGGTGGACAGTTGGCGCCGATGCTCGTGCCGGCGTCCACTGTTCCCCCTCCATCATCGGGCGGGGGGGCGGCGGAGTGGCCGCGTCGTGGCGCGCGGAGCTCGCCGGATGATCGACGGGCAGCTTGTTCGGGTCGAAATCGACAAGAGCGCTGCACGATGCCGCGGCGACGGCAGCGAACAGAGAGGCAAAGCTGAAGAAGAGTCCGAATCGGGTCATCACATCGTGCTCGGCGCGCGAGGTGGTGAAGGTTGCGCCAGCCCGGGAACGGGCGGGTTCCTCGGTGTCCGGTTCTACTCGATGAAACGCCGGTGCGCTCGTCTGGGTTGATGGTCCGCCGTGGCATGAGTGCTACTGCTAGCCCAGGCACGGGCGTCCTTTGCGCCGCAATCCCGTTCACCCCGCCTCGACACGGCCTATATCTCCCGGAGTGTGCCCTCTCCCGGGTGGCGGCTGGGGTGAAGGTGTCAGTGCGTGCAGGCGATACCGCTGCGCGGCGTCCCGTTCGACGCGACCTTGGAGGCGCACATCCCTTGCCGCCCCGCCCGCGCGATCAGGTCGTGCTGCGCCTGGCAGACGGCGTCCGGGCGCTTGCAATCGTCGTCGCAATCGCAGAGCTTGGCGCAGTAACCGAGATCGCCTCCGCCCGTCGTGGTCGATTCGGGGATGGAGCAGAAGTAGTCGAGCGGAAACCCGTCATTCTGGCCGCAGCCCTGCGTGTCGTAGCCGCAGACGCCCGTGCACTCCCAGAAGCCCGAACCCTGCTGGACGCAGCCGCCGCTGCACTTCGAGCTGCCGGCGGTGCAGCTGGTGCCGATGGGGTCGCCCGAAGGCGCGCTGTCCGCGCAGAGACCGGTGCCCAGATCGCAGAAGCGGGGCGAGCAATCGAGGTTGCTACGGCAAACCGGGCGGCAGTAGCCCGTCTTGGCTCCGGAGGTCGACGCGCTGCACGCGAGGTCGACGCGCCCGCGACACTTGTCCGCGGACGACGGCTGGTCGCCGAGCGTGCACCCGGGGAGACAGTAAGCGAGGTCGTCGGAGGTGTCCGCGGTCCCCGCGTCGTCGAGCACGAGGCACCGGGCGGTAGCGTCGACCGAAGCGCAGAGCTCCTCGTGTCCGATGGCGCAGCGCGAGAGGCACATCCCCGAGCTCGGGCCTTCCCCATGGATGAGCTTGGAGTCCGCGCCTACGCATTCGAGACCGTGCCGGCAATCCGTGGAGGACCCGCATACGGCTCCGAGCAGTCCCGAAAGCGGGCCCGTGTGCGGGAAGGGCCGCGAACCCCCGTCCGTGCCTGCCCCGCAAACGCACTCGCCGTAGGTGCCGTCCGCCTGGCAAACCTGATACCCGGGGCACTGCCCGGTCCCGAAGCACTTGTCTTGCTGCCCCTTCACGCAAGATTTGCCGCTCGAGCCGTTGCCGCACGCCGCTGGGAGCGCCCCGCCGAGCAGCACCGCGAAAGCCGACGCCCACGCTAGGGAGTGCAAGCGGCTCGGGACCGTCCCTGAAAGCGGCATGGTGAAGGAGAGAAGGAAACCGGAGACAGCGAAGCTCCCACCTTATCACGAGCTTCGCGACGAAAGAACAGGACGCTGGCTGCAGTAGCTAGCGTGCCGACGCGACGAGCGTTGCGCCCGAGAAGTGAACGCCTTTGCTGTGTGGCTAGATCTGCTCCCGAGCTAGCGACGCACGGACAACGACGAGGGAGAGCGCTGTTCAGTTAAGGAGGAGGAGCCTGCCGGTACAGGTACACGACCGCGCGCGCGTCACGTGGCGTCACGTCAGTGAGTGACGCATCTTCGCGCGCGCTTCGCCACGCCTGCGCTGCACCTGCGCCACCACCGCCAAAGCCGTGACTACGACGCGGCGCACTCTCGCCTACCTCGATCACGAGGTCCTCTCTTCTCGCTGTTCAGAAAAAGAAGACCGATGTAGAAGTACGGTTGGCTCTTCTGAAGCTACGCGCTCGCGAAGGGTCGTCGTCCTTACCTACCCTGCCGCTCCAACCAAGGCAGAGGGACTCACAAGAGGTTTCCGGCATGTCGCTCACTCCGGTGAAGAGGTCTCCCTTCGTTTCGTGGATGCAGCGGTCGATCGCCCTGGCGAGCGTCCTGGCTGCGGTCGTGCTCGCCGTGGCCTGCGGCTCCGACAGCTCGCCTCAGAAGAACGAGCAGGTCTGCAAATTCAACAGCGAGTGCGCGAGCGGCCTCGTCTGCAGCTTCGGGTTTTGCCATGCCGAGTGCCAGAAGGCGCGCGACTGCCCCTCGAACCAGCGCTGCGTGAAGGTCTCCGCCGACGACAGCGGGACCGAGACCCAGATCTGTCAGCTGCAGAGCGAAACGCATTGCAGCCACACCTCGGACTGCAATGCGCCCCTGGTCTGCGCGGTGGACCTGCAGTGCAGGAACCAGTGCATCACGACCCGTGACTGTATCCAGGGCGAGCAATGCGTCTTCGGCGTGTGCGCGAACCCCGAGGAGATCACCACCGGCGGCACTCTGAAGGGCGCCCTCGACAGCAGCGTCGGACCCGGCTCGGGCAACGGCATGGGCGGCATGATGGGCATGGGCACCGGCGGCAGCAGCGCCGGCGGCACCACCAGCACCGGCGGCACCAGCCAAGCCGGCGGCACCACCGGGAACACGGATGCCGGCATGGGCGGCACCGTGGACGCCAGCATGGGCACCGGCGGCAGCACCGAGGAGTCGGGCGGTAGCACCGGCTCCGGCGGGACGACGGGCTCCGGCGGGACGACGGGCTCCGGCGGCACGACGAGCTCCGGCGGCACGACCGCCACGGGCGGTACCACCGGCACGGGTGGCACCACCGGCAACGGGATGTGCGCCCAGGGCCAGACGCGGTGCGCCGACGACATGAAGAGCGCCGTTCAAACCTGCGACGACAAGGGCAACTGGGGCACCGAGGTCGCTTGCGCGACCAACACCCAGACGTGCATCGCCGGAACCTGCGTTCCCTGCGCGGCCGGGACGCAGGACTGCAACGGCACCGCGGACGACCTCTGCGAGGTGAACCTGAACCTCGACACGTCGTGCGGCACCACCTGCGCCAATCGATGGAGTGCTCGGGCAACACGTCGCTGTGCCTGTCCGGCACCTGCGTCCAGCCCATCGTACCGACCGACTGCGCCGGCACCCTGACGTCGGGTAGCGTCACCATCTCGAGCGCGGCCGACCTGACCGCGTTCCAGAATGCGAAGACGACCTGCATCTCCGGCGACCTGACGATCAACAGCACGTCGCTCACCACCCTGACGGGTCTCGATGCCCTGCAGTGGGTCGGCGGCAGCGTCAGCATCGCCAGCAACGGTAGCCTCACGAAGCTCCAGGGCCTCTCGGGACTGCAGACCGTCGTCAAGGACTTCAACATCTCGAGCAACGGCGTGCTCACCGATCTGTCGGCGCTCGCCAACCTGACCACGGTCGGCGGCTACCTCCAGCTCTACAACAACAACGGTCTCCTCACCATCGGCACGAACGACTTCGTGGGGCTGAAGAAGATCTTCGGCTACCTGGACGTCCAGTCCAACGGCGGCCTCCTGCACATCGCCGGTTTCTCCAACCTCAAGGAGGTGGGCGGGTACATCCAGATCTACCAGAACGGCGCCCTCGCCGACCTCGGCGGGTTCGCCGCGCTCAACAGCATCGGCGACTACCTGTGGGTCTACAACAACGACGCCCTGGCGAACGTGACCAGCTTCCCGGCGCTGACGTCGGTGAAGAACTACGTGCTCATCGACGCGAACGACTCGATCACCGACGTGAAGGGTTTCGGGAACCTGCTGAGCATCGGCGGAGTGCTCAACCTGAACAACAACGGGAAGCAGACGGCGCTGAGCGGCTTCTTGAAGCTGACGGACGTCGGCGGCCTCAACGTCAACACCGAGGCGGCACTGACGTCCGTCACCGGTCTTGCGGCGCTGCAGAACGTCAACATCTCCTCGAACCCGAACGATGCGGACTCCGGGATCCTGCAGTTTCACGACAACGCGGCGCTGACGAAGCTCGACGGCCTCGCCAAGCTCGCGCGGGTCGCGCACGATGTCTCGATCGCGAGCAACAACGCCCTGACGAGCGTGTCCGGCTTCGGCGGCCTGACCACCCTGCAGAGAGACCTCGGCATGAACGACAACGCGCTGCTCGCGTCGATCACCGGCTTCAACAAGCTCACGCACGTGACCGGGCACGTCGACATCCGGAACAACCCGGCGCTCACCTCCATCAGCGGTACCGCCTTCGGCAGCCTGACCGAGATCGATACGTACCTCGGCATCATCCACAACCCGAAGCTCACCAGCTTCGACAGCATGAACAAGCTGAAGGTCGTCGGGACGAACCTGCTGGTGCAGAACAACCTCGTCCTGAGCAGCATCAGCGGCCTTCTCGGCCTGCAATCCGTCGGCAATCAGTTCGCCATTGCGACGAACCCCGCGCTCTCGTCGTGCGCGGTCGAGGCCCTGAAGCAGACGCTCCTCACAGCCGGCGGATGGCCCGGTGACGACAACGACCAGAGCTGCTGCAACCTCGGGTGCTCACAGTGCACCGGGCCCACCTGCTCGGGCACCGTTGGTCCGGGTAATCAGAACGGCGTCTACGTTGGCTCCCTCACCATCACCACTCCGCAGGATCTGCAGACCCTGGCCAATGTGACGGAGATCGACGGCGATCTGACCATCAACAGTACGTCGCTCAGCGCTCTGACGGGGCTGAACAACGTGACGCACGTCACCGGCAGCGTGAGCATCTCCAGCAACGGATCGCTCACCAGCCTGACCGGCCTCGGCAATCTCACGACGGTCGACAAGGACTTCAACATCCAGAGCAACTCGTCGCTCACGAGCCTCAACGGCCTGGGCAGCCTGACGAGCATCGGGGGTTACCTCCAGCTCTACAACAACGGCGCGCTCACGAACGTCAACGGGCTCTCCAAGCTCGCGAGCATCAGCGGCTACTTGAACGTCCAGTCGAACAACGCCCTCCAGACACTGGCCATGCCCGTGCTCACCACGGTAGGGCAGTATCTACAGATCTATCAGAACGCCGCGCTGCAGAGCATCAACGGCCTATTGGCGCTGCAGTCCGTGGGCTCGTACGTCAACGTTTACAACAACGACGCGCTCACCGACATCAACCAGGTGAACGCGCTGACCACGGTGGGACAGTACGTGTACATCGAGTCTAACGACGTTCTCGCGACCCTGAGCGGCTTCACCGCGCTGACCACGGTCCCCGGCGAAGTGCACATCGACGGCAACAACGGCTTGAAGACCATCAACGGCTTCACCGCCTTGACGGGAATCACCCAGGGCAGCCTCGAGATCTTCAGCAACCCCGCGCTCACCAGCATCGGCGGCTTCAGCAATCTGGCGAACGTCGGCGGGTCGCTGCTGATCCACGACAACACGCTCCTCGCGACGATGGACGCGTCGAACGGCTTCGCCAAGCTCGCCACCGTCGGCAGCTCTCTGCAGATTCTACAACAACCCGGCGCTGACCAGCATCGGCGGCTTCGGCGGGCTGACGACGGCCAACAAGGACATCACCATCTACAGCAACGGGCTCAAGACGATCGGCGGCTTCGGCGCCCTCACCGACGTGATCGCCGACCTGAGCATCTACAGCAACCCCGCGCTCCAGACGGTCGCCGGTTTCGGAACCCTCGGGCAGATCGGCGGGTCGCTCGTCATCAGCAACGACGACGTGCTGACGGCGTTCGACGGCCTCAAAGGCCTGGTCGCTGTCGGCAACAATCTGACCGTGACCGCGAACCCGCTGCTCGCCGACATCACCGGCCTGCGGTCGGGCACGCTGAAGGGCCCGAGCGGTGTCGGCAACCTGTACCAGATCGCCGGCAACCCCCTGCTATCGGCCTGCGAGGTCAACCAGCTCGCGGGCGCGCTCCAGCTGCAGTCGGGGAACGATGAGAGCGGCGCGAACGCGAGCTGCAAGGCCTGCAACGTTGCCACGGCGGCGTGCACGACACCGGGCACTGCCGCAACGGACGGCCAGCTCGGCACGTTCACCGGCGACGTGAACATCCTGAACACCGCCGACCTGGCGTGGATGAAGAACGTCGTCACCGTCACGGGTGCGCTGCACATCGACAGCACGGCCCTCACCAACCTGAACGGCCTCAACAACCTTCAGGCCGTGAACAAGGACCTGAGCATCTCCAGCAATCAGCAGCTCACCGAACGTCGGGGGGCTTGCGGGCCTGAAGACCGTCGGCGGCTCCATGAACGTGCAATCCAACCCCGCCCTCACCAACGTGAACGGCCTCGCAGCTCTCACCAGCGTCGCCGGGTACCTCCAGTTCTACAACAACGGGGTGCTGCAGAGCCTCGGGCTCAGTGCTCTGCAGACGGTCGGCGGCTACTTCGACATCCAGTCCGACAACGCCCTGGCGAACGTGAACGGCCTCGCGGCGCTGACCAGTGTCGGCGGCTACCTGCAGATCTACTCGAACAGCGGCATCACCACCCTGGACGGCCTGAAGAACCTCGCCAGCGTCGGCACCACGATCAACGACTACATCTACATCTACAACAACGGCGCGCTCACCTCGATCACCGGCCTCATCAAGCCGACCGGCAAGCTCGCGAACCTGTCCGGCTACCTCACCGTGCAGAGCAACGGCGCCTTGGTCACGTGCCAGCCGGACGCCCTGAAGGCCGCGCTCGCGGCGGGTGGCTGGGCCAAGACCTACACGCAAAACGGCAACCTCGCCTGCACCAAGACGTGCGTGGGCGCGGTCTGCCAGTAGCGCTCGTCCATCGGGTGGGCTTGTCGGAACGTTCGCCTCCCACGTGGGTGAGAGGCGAACGTTCCTTGCCGGAAACTGACCCGGACGCGCGGTGCGGTATGCTCCGTGGCCGATGCGACCGCTAGGGCCGATAGATACCGGGTTCATCACGATAGAGTCGCGGGCGACCCCCATGCACGTGGGCAGCCTGCTTCTCTTCCGGCCTCCGCCGGGAGCGGGCTCCGAATACCTTCAGGAGCTCTTCCAGGAGGGCATCTCGGTGAAGGAGTTCCGGGCGCCCTTCGATCAGCACCTGGTCTATCCGATGTCACGGTTCGGGCTTCCGAACTGGGACACGGATCCGGACTTCGACATCGAGTACCACTTCCGCCACTCGGCGCTCCCCTCCCCGGGTCGGTACCGCGAGCTCTTCGTCCTGGTATCGCGGCTCCACGGGACGCTGCTCGACCGAACGCGGCCGCTCTGGGAGTACTCGCTCATCGAGGGCCTCAACACCGGACAGTTCGCTCTGTACGCGAAGATGCACCACGCGCAGGTGGACGGCACGGCCGGCATGCGCCTCTTGCAGGCGTCGCTCAGCGAGGACCCTGACGAGCGGAACGTGCCGCTCATGTGGGCGAAGGGCGCCCGCGGCTGGAAACAGGCAGAAGCTCCGGAAAGACCGACTCACAAGGGCTTCGAGCGCGTGCTCGAGGCGGTCGGCGCGCAGCTCGGAGTGCTCCCGAACGTCGGACGCGCCATCGCGCGGACGGTGTCTTCGTATCAGCGGCCGCGCGAAGAGCGGATGGCCGCGCCGTTCGAGGGCCCGCGTTCCGTCCTGAACAGGAAGGTCACCGGCGCGCGCCGCTTCGTCGCCCAGTCGTACTCGCTCGAGCGTATTCATCGCGTGCGCGCGGCCTTCGGGGCGACGGTGAACGACATCGTCCTGGCCATGTCGTCGAGCGCTCTGCGCCGCTATCTGGCCGAGTTCGGCGGAGGCGTTCCGGAGCGGCCGTTGACGGCCATGACGCCGGTCGCCGTACGTCCCAGTGACGCGGACAATTTCGGCAACGCGACGAGCGCGGTGCTCGTCAACTTGGCAACCAACATGGAGGACCCCGTGCGGCGCCTGCAGACGATCCAGGCGTCGATCCGCGACGGGCGCTCGCTCATAAAGGAGCTCGCGTTCAACGAGGTCATCCTCTACACGGCGCTGATGTCGACGCCGCTCATGCTCCCCTCGCTGCTCGGCCTCGGCTCCCTCGTCACGCCGACGAACATCGTCATTTCGAACGTCCCGGGGCCGAAAAAGACGCTGTACTGGAACGGCGCCCGGCTCGACGGCCTGTATCCGGTGTCCCTCGTGTACCACGGCATGGCCGTGAACATCACCGTTACCAGCTACGCCGGTTCGCTCGACTTCGGCATCGTGGCGTGTCGAAAAACGGTACCGCGTGTGCAGCGCATCATAGATTTCCTGGAAGACGGGCTCACCGAGCTCGAGCGCGCGGCGGCGATGCCGCGCGGCGACCGACTCGATCTGGCCGAGGGCGCCGGGACCGTCGACTAGGCGGTTGCGCGGCGGCCACGCAATCGCCGCACGTCGCAGCCGCCCGGCGGCGTGCAATACTCGCCGCCGCGTCCGCCCTTCATGTCCAGCGAACATTTCGACGTCCTCATCGTCGGCGCCGGCCTTTCCGGTATCGGCGCCGGTTTTCATCTCCAGACCGAGTGCCCCACACGGTCGTACGCGATCCTCGAAGGCCGCAAGGAGAGCGGCGGCACCTGGGATCTGTTCCGCTATCCCGGCGTCCGCTCGGATTCGGACATGTACACGCTCGGCTACGCCTTCCGGCCCTGGAAAGATCCGAAGTCCATCGCCGACGGCGCGTCGATCCTCTCCTACATTCGCGAGACCGCCGCGGCCTTCGGCATCGACCGCAAGATCCGCTTCGAGCACCGCGTGACCGAGGCTTCGTGGTCGACCCCGGACGCGCGATGGACGGTGACCGTGGAGATCGGCCCGTCACGCAAACGGATCACGTTCACCTGGTAACTTCCTCTTCTCGTGCGCGGGGTACTATCGATACGCGGCCGGGTACACTCCGGCGTTCGCCGGCATGGAGCGCTTCCGGGGGCAGGTCGTGCATCCGCAGCAATGGACGCCGGACGTCGTTCACGCCGGCAAGCGTGTCGTCGTGATCGGCAGCGGAGCGACGGCCATCACGCTCGTCCCGGAGCTCGCCAAGACCGCGGCGCACGTGACCATGCTCCAGCGGTCGCCGACGTACATCGTTTCGCACCCTGACGAGGACTCGTTCGCGAACTGGGCTCGAGAGCGCTTCTCGGAGCGGGTCGCCTACGCGGCGGCCCGCTGGAAGAACGTGCTGCTCGGTCTCTTTTTCTACCAGCTCAGCCGGCGCAGACCCGATTACGTGAAGCGCCGCGTACTCGAAGGCGTTCGCGCCGAGCTCGGTCCGGACTACGACGTGGCGACGCACTTCACGCCCTCGTACAACCCCTGGGACCAGCGCGTGTGCCTGGTGCCGAACGGAGATTTGTTTCGCGCCATCCGCGATGGACAGGCGTCGGTGGTCACCGACAAGATCGAGACGTTCACCGAGAAGGGCATCGAGCTCGCCTCCGGCGCGGAGCTCGACGCCGATCTCGTCGTGACGGCGACCGGCCTCGAGCTGGAAGTGTTCGGCGGGCTCGCCGTCAGCGTCGACGGGCGGCGCGTCGATTTCCGGAAAGACGCTCGCCTACAAGGGGATGATGTTCAGCGACGTGCCGAATTTCGCGTCGTGCTTCGGGTACACGAACGCGTCCTGGACGTTGAAGTGCGATCTCACGTGCGCGTACGTCTGCAGGCTCCTCAATCGGATGCAGCAGCGCGGCTACCGGCAATGCACGCCGCACGTCGGCGGCGACACGTCGACACGAACGCCGTATCTCGACTTCTCTTCTGGATACATCCAGCGCTCGATCGCGAAGTTTCCGAGTCAGGGAACGCGAGCGCCGTGGCGGCTGTACCAGAACTACGCCCTCGATATGCTGACCCTGCGCTTCCGTCGCCTCGAGGACGACGCGATGCATTTCATGCGTTGACGCACGGCGCGCGACGAGCGGGTGCGATCCAATGGAACGCACCTGAATTCAGCCCACGGGCCGCCTGAGCGCAACTGGCTAGTGGCTGACCCAGAAGGCTAAAAGCCTGTCGCGTCAATTTTCGACGCTTCATACATTTCTTTCTGACGTTGAAGTTGTGCCCAAGCGATCGAATTGCGCACGAGGCAACTCAACGTGTGGTCGAGTGGATGATACACTCGTACCCACAACCAACGGGTAAAACACCATGCTCGCGTCGTGTTCAGCTCGGCTCCTGCAACCATTCATGCGCTTCGCTGCGGCCTCCGCAGTGAATCGCAATCTCGTACCGACGGCATTCTGGAGCGCTCAGGCGGACGATCGCGTCCCGCTCGAGGACGTTCACGCCATGCTCGAACGAGGCGTCGAACGCCTTCAGGACGACTGCCTCGGGCTCCGGCTCGGCAGCGCGATGACCTTCGGCTCCGGAGGCGTCTTCGACTACGTGGTGCGGTCGTCCTCGACGGTGCGCGATTCGTTCGGCGCGGCGTCGCGGTACAGCCGGCTGCTCACGGACTCGTTCCGGGTCTCGATAGAGACGCGCAAGCGCCAGATGGTCATCCTGCTGCAGGACGACTCCACCTCCTGGTCCAGGAACGCCGCGGACTTCAGCATGTGCGCTTTCTTCCGGCTGCACGTCGCCGACCACGTGCCGGCCGAGCACCTCGAGTGCTGGTTCACGCACGCGGCACCGGCGGACCTCGGCGCGTACGCCCGCCACTTCCCCGGCGTGGCGCTCAAATTCGAGGCGCCGTTCTACGGATTCGCCTGTGACCTCTCCCATGCCGACACGCCGATGCCCGGCTCGGACTCCGCGCTCCAGGCATTGCTGCGCGCGCGCGCCGACTCCATCCTGTCCGAGCTCTCGTCGGCGCACTCACTCGCGGCGGTCGTTCGGCGGATGCTGCAGCAGTCCATTCCCTCGGGCGACGTCAGCGCGGAGGGCATCGCGCGGGCGCTTCACATGAGCCGCCGCACGCTGACGCGCAGGCTGGAACGCGAGCACACGACCTTCCAGACCGAGCTCGACGCCGCACGCCGCAAGCTCGCCACCGAGCACCTCCGCGAGCGCCGCACGCCCCTCACCGAGATCGCGTTCCTCTCCGGGTTCTCCCACGTCGAGTCGTTCCACCGCGCGTTCAAGCGATGGACCGGGCAGACGCCGCTCGAGTACCGCACCGGCGGCGACGCTTGAAGCGTTCACGAGCTCTTCACCAGCCGAAACACGAATAGTACGAACCCGCCCGCGGCGATTGCGGCGCTGAGGAGCCTCATTGCTCGCGCATCGAATCGAGGGGACCGCCGTGCGAGTGCGAGCAACGGCAAGACCAGCGCGAGAACCCCGAGCTGCCCCGCCTCGACGCCGAGGTTGAAGGAGACGAGCGCGACGGGTACCTGCGCAGCAGGGAGCGCGATTTCTCGCAGGGCGCCGGCGAAGGCGAAGCCGTGGACCAATCCGAAGAGGAAGGTGATTCGCCATCGCCTGCTGACGTCCGCGATGAAGAAGTTCTCGACGCCGACGTAGGCAATCGAAAGCGCGATGAGCGGTTCCACGATGGCGGCGCTCGGAGTGACAATCGAGAGTGTCGCGAGAGCGAGGGTGATGGAATGGGCGAGGGTGAAGGCGGTCACCACCCCCACGAGCGCCCGCACCAATCCGCCTATCAGGACGACGCCGAGCAGGAACGCGAGGTGGTCGGCACCGGTCAGGATGTGCTCGATGCCCAGCCCGAACATCGAGCCCGCGATGCCGGAAGCCGGCGCAGGGGTTGCCACGTCCAGGGTCCAATCGCGCAGGCCGCGAACGCCCACGGCCGTTCGCGCCGAGTGTTCGACCAGCGCCCTCGCCACATGGCGATGACCCGCGGGAAAAACGTCCAGGAATCGCCAGGAAAGCAGGAGGCGCCGAGGCGGACGCGGACAGCGGTAGCGCGCCTGGATCGCCACGCCGTTCTCCGCCTCGAGCACGTGTGCATTGTCCAGTGTTCCCGGGCAAGCAGCGCCGTCGCCGGTCACGACGACGTTGTCGACGATCGCTTTCCGGATGGCTTCGCGCGCATGCCCGAGCTCGTCGACGTCGATGGCGCCATCACCGTCCGAGTCGATGCCGGGCACCACCGCAACGACCTCTCGCTGTGCAAATCCCAGATCCGCGACCAGAGTCGACTGCTCGAGTCGGTACTCGCCTTGCGACAGGCCCACCTGGTGCGCCCACGCGCGTGGCGCGACCAGCAAGACTAGAGCCGCGGCGACGCAGCGAACGAATGGCGCCCTCGCCAGCAAACCCGAACGGACGTCGGCGTCCCGGTGGGTCACTCGTTCCCCAGGTACGCCGCATCCGTGAGCGTTCCGAGAAATGCGACGATGGCATCGACGTCCTCGTCACCGAACGCGGGCGGGCCGCCCTCGCGACGGTTGTAGGGCAGCGACGAGACGTTCACGTTGCCGCGGTACCGTTCGGGCAGGTCGTCGAACTTCGTGCCGGCAGGGTACCAGCGGTCCGGCGTAGCCGCCCGCGTCGCGTAGAAGAGCACGACGTCCCTGAGCTTGCCGAACACGCCGTTGTGCATGAAGCTCCGGCGAACGGCGACGTTACGCAGAGAGGGCGTCCGGAAGCTACCGCACCACGAGCTGTCGCTCGAGGGCGTCTTCTGGTCCTTCCTTTCGCAGAGTCCCAAGTCGAAAGAGCTAGGATTCCGATTTCCGGGTAGCTCGCGGTTGCGCGGCGCTCCGACGGCGTCGAAGCCGTAATCGGTGAACAGCGACCACTTCGGGTTCGGGGAGCTCTCGTTCATTCGATGGCACCCCGAACAGGCCCCGCGAGTCGGATCCTTGAAGGCCTCGAGACCCCGCTTTTCCAGCGGGGTGAGCGTCGCCTGTCCCCGGATGTAGGCGTCGTACTTCGAGGTCGCAGGGGCCATCTCGTCGCTCGTCAGGTAGGCTTCGATCGCGACGCCGAGACCCTGCGCGACGGCGTTCGCGTCGGAGCCGAACCTCGCGTCGAAGCTCGGCCGCATAGGGAGCGGCCCGCAGCCTGGTCGCGACGCGATTCTCACTACCCGCATTCATCTCGTCTGGATTGAAGAGGGGCTGCCTCACCAGTTCGGCGATCGTGTCGGTGCGCCCGTCCCAGAAAAAGCCACCCAGGGCCGATGCTGCGGGCGCCTCATCGTCTTCGTGGAAGTGAAACCTGGGAACGTACTTCAGGTAGAGGACCGATGGCGTGGCGCGCCTCGCGAAGTGTTCCGGGCGGCTTCCCCGGGGAACGCCGATGGCAGCGCCGTTGGTGCCGGAGAATGCTCGGCGCGGGTCGTGGCAGCTCGCGCAGCTCGTTCCAGGCGGATCCGAGAACCGGGGATCGGCAAAGATGGCGCGACCGAGTGCGATCAAGGCCGCGTCTTCCGGCGGGCCGTCGTGTACGAGTGGCGATGCGACGACCGAACGTTGAACGGGGATATCGGAACCGAAACGGGGGAGGCCCGTTCTGACGGACTCCGGCTTCGGCACTGCGACCCGCGGCGGGCTGCTGGTGCGCTTCGCTACCGCGCCGATGGAAAGCGCCAGGGCGGCGGCCGCAAGCAACCACCGCCCGTGCTTCGAGATAGCGCTTCCGGCAATCACATGATGGCGCCGGTGTTGGTGCAGCTGATCTGCCTTCCCGGCGTCGGACTTCCCGAACCGCTGAACGGGGTCGTCAGCATGTTGCACTGGGTCAAGATCGAACCATCACGCCGGAACGCAGTGAATTTCCATTGCTGCGAACCGATGCGATCCATCACCATGAACCCGAACGAGACCGAGTGCGCGATCTTGTCGACGACCGTTCCAGCCGCAGGCGGGAAGGTGATCGGATCCGGCAGAGCGGCGTCGAGATTGTCGCCACCGTTTCCAGCCACGAAGGTGGAGGGGTGCCCGCTCGCGAAGTTGATCGCCTGATAGTCGTGCACGTGGCCGTGCATGGCCATACCGACTCCGGGCGGGTAGTACGCCGTCGGGTAGGTGGCGGACATGACGGACAGTAGCGCCGGATTGCCGCCGCTGGCCGGTGACCCGGGCGTGTATCCGAGCAGCGGGTGATGCACCGCGAAGATGCTGAGAAGGCTAGAGTTCGCGGTGAAGGTCGCGGCTGTCTGCAGCTCGCTCTGGTAGTTGTTGAACGGGAGCACGTCCGCGGGCTTGGTCCCCGGGCTGAGGGCGCTCTTCGACACGTTCGACGAATCGAACACGACGAACTGCGTATCGTCGAAGGGCACCGCGAATGGATCGTTGTAGTTGCCGGTGTTGTCGTTCGCCGGATCGTTGCAAGACTTCGTCTCCGAGTAGGGCTTGGTGTCGAGGAAGCGATACCAGCCCTGCCCGGCGCGGTTGCACGTCTCGTGGTTGCCGCGAACCATGACCCACGGCGCGGCCGCGAGGAGCGGCGCGGCGGGCGTGAAGAGATCGGCTTGCCACGTATCGTAGCCGTATCCCCAGACCGTGCCGCACCCGAGAGACTGATCAGGGCAGGCGTTGTCACGATACTGGTAGTCGCCCACGTGAAGGACGAGGTCCGGGTCCATGGCCGCGCCCGCCTGGGCGAGGACGGCGAAGGGCCACTGGATCGGATCGGCGCAGTTCTGCCAGGGATTGCCGATGGAGACGCGGCACCCGGTGTCGCCGATGATCACCACGCGCTCGACGTCGGCCTTCGGGAGCGGCAGCTTCTTGCCGGCGACGCTCGCGGAATGCGCGGTGCCCGGAATGTCGTATTCGCAGGTCGTGACGTCGAAGACCGACGGCTTGGAGGTCGGCGACATCGGGTTCACGGTGGGATCGCTCGACGTCGGGCGGAGCGGCTCCGTCGCGGGGCCGACGCGCACGTTCATCGCAGTGGAGACGCCGTCGATCGTGATCGTCGGGCAGGCGCTGTAAGGCGTGATCAGCCGCGCGATCGCCTGGCCGCCGGAAGCGAGCTCGACCCACGCGGGATCGCTCGAATCGTCCGGGCAAGACACCTTCAGGTCGAACGTGTCCGCGCACGCAGCGTCGCCGTCGCTCACGGTCAGCGTCAGCGAGACGTCGCCGGGCGCCGTGCAGGTCAGAGTCGGATTCGCATCCGTCGTGCTGCTCAAGGTACCGGACGACGTCGTCCACTGGTAGGTGATTGCAGACGGACCATTGTCCGGGTCGGTCGCCGCGCTGGAGATCGCAATCGCCGTCCCGTTCGGCGGATTGGCGCTGACCGCCCCACGGTTGGACAGATGTTGACCGAGCCCTTCACGAGGACGCTTCCCGTCGTCGGCGCCTGGTGACAGCCCACGGCAACGGCGACGGTCGTCGTCTGGCCCGCGGTCACGTCGAAAGACGCCGACGAACCACCGCAGCTAGTGGCGCCGTCGGTCGCCGTACCGCTGAGAGACAGGGTATATCCGGTGCCCGCCGCGATATTTCCGATGACCGCGCTGAGCTTCGTCGAGTTCGTGACGTCGATCGTGCCCGAGTACGAATGGGGGCCGGTGATCGAATAAGAGACGGAGTTCAATACGACTCCCTGCCCGACCTGTAGCGCGAGGCCGATCTTACCGGTTTCCCCGGTGGCGGACGGCGAGAGCCGCCGATCCTCCTCCGCAGCCCCGGAACACGCCGTCACCGTCGCGCACGCGCCGGCGAGAAGAATGAGATTCAAGAAAGAGCCCGTGGTCTTGAGCACGCAGAAGCCTCCCGGTTGGTTCGGGCGCTCCCCTGAGCAAAGGATGAGCCATCGGTCGAATGCCGGGCCGAGCCGATCGTAAACAGCGGTCCCGAAGCCTCGTCATGCGAGCAGCGCCATTGCGCGACGCCGCCGTGACACGATCGAACCTTTCGATAATCGGAAAGGGCCGACTGGTTTTCGGAGGACGTTGTTGAGGAAATGTGGCGCGTTCAGGAACGGCGGCACCAGAGCAATCGCGTCCTCGAGTCGGTCGTTGCCCCAGAAAAGCTCGTTGCCGACGAAGACGCTCGGAGCGCCGAAGATGCCGCGCGCGACGGCTTCTTCGCTGCGTGCGCGTAGAAGATTCTTGACGTCGTCGTTCACCGCTCGCGAGAGCCAGCCATCCGCGTCGGCGCAACCTGCGCTCGCCAGACAGGCGCGCACGACGCCAGGATCGGCAATGTCGCGATCGTCTCCGAAGTTCGCGAGATACACGTGGCGCACGAACGCCGGCAAGAACGGCTCGTCCTGCGCTGCGGTCGCCACGCGCGCCGCGAGCAGCCCGTTGCGCGGGAACACCGACGGCTTGTCGAAGGCAATGCCGTACTTCTCGCAAGAGCGCACCATGTCGCGCCACATGTACGCGCCCTTCGCCAGCTGAATGTTGAACGGCGAAGTATTCCAGCCCTGAGCCTTGAAGATCGGACCGAGCAGGAATGGCCGCCACAGGATCCGGACGCCCGCGGCGTTTGCGAGCCCTTCGATACGCTGGGTGGCGATGTGCGAATAGGTGCTCGCGAATTCGAACCAGTACTCGAGCTCCGGGCTGGTCATCGCCGGTGAGCTTACTACGCCTTCTCCAGGCTCCACGCGATCACGTCCAGACGATCGACGAAGCCGTGGCTCTCGGTCACTCCGGTTCGAACGAGAGCGCGTAGCTCAGCTTCGTCGCCCCCCGCCGCGGGGGCTCGAAGGAGATGGCGGCGAACACGTTCACCATGCAATCGCGGAAGGCCGAACCCTTCAAGGCCGTGCGCGCGTTCGAGGTGGCGGCGGTCCCCCCTTCCTTCGCCACCAGAAGATCGATGCCGAACGTGCCGCGCGCCGGAGGCGCTTCGACGAGCCCGTAGCAACGACGAAACTCGTCGAAGTGCGTCTCGATCTGCTTCAGGAAAGGCGCCTTGGTGACCGGATCGTTGGGGCCGCCGCCGATGTGCAGGCCGATGTTCTTCACCCGCACGCGCGGCAGCTCATCGCCCGGCGTCGCGAACGCGGGGAGCTCGCGAACGCCTCCGATTCCGCAGACGACGATCGAAAGCAGCAGCGCCTTGACCGAGCTCGCAACTCGCATGGCCGTTCGTATCCCGGAAGCGGCAATTTGCGAAGACGGTGAGCGCCTTCCAGAGCCCGGAAACTGGCTTCCTTCTAGGGGGTGTCCAGGTAGTAGAAGGACACCGCGGAATACTGGATCGCCGTACTCGGCTGATTCGCTCCGTATTCCAGGCCGAGCGCGAGCGAGGTCTGGAAGTCCACCGCATCGCTCATCAGCTGCCAGCGCACGGC
This sequence comes from uncultured Acidobacteriota bacterium, assembly GCA_963711765.1. Lineage (GTDB taxonomy): Bacteria > Acidobacteriota > Vicinamibacteria > Vicinamibacterales > CAVVIG01 > CAVQFC01. The sequence goes on from CAVQFC010000004.1 coordinate 1,747,830, forward strand.
CGTGACCTGGCCGGGCGTCTGGGTCCGCGGCGTGATGGACAGCATGGCGGAAAAGGGCGTGGAGTAGGGGCCACCTTCGAAATACCAGCCGCCGTTCAACGAGTCTTCGGTGCCGGTGCCGTGGCCGACGAGCTGGCCGTCCACCGCGAGCAGGTGATCGCCCTCGAGGAAGTTCAGCGGGCTCTGGTTGAGCACCGAAGTGTCCGCTTGCCCCTCCAGGAACTCCATCGCACCGACGTAGCGCCCCTTTCCGGAAAGCGTCGCGATGGGGAATCGCGTGCCCGGCTGCATCGGCGCTCGCCGTGTCGAGGTACCGACGTGCAGCCGCCCGGCGTTCTCGACGAACCTTCGGACGCCCTCGGCGTGCACGGAAATGTTCTGCCCGGTCACGCCCGTGTTGGCGAGCTCGAGGTGGGCATGAGTCGCAAAGGGCATCGGTAGCGACAGCGTCAGCGTGGAGGAGTTCCCTGCCGTCCTGACGATCATCGGCAACGTCTCGAAGTCGGCGAGCTGCGGCTGCTGGCCGAACAACGATCCGAGCGGCACTGCGACCGCCGGCTTGGTGGCGTCGTCCCACGTCACCCGCAGGACCAGCGACGCCAGCGTGGACACACTGGAGGCCGGGATCGTGAAGCGGAGCGACTCGAGCGTGCCGGGACCGTCGCGGTCCAGCAGCACGACGCTCGAATTTCCCGCGAGCGTTTGCGTGCCGTCCAGCCAGACAACGCGGTCCCGACCCTGCAACGCTTCTTCTCGCAGGCGCACGCCGATGGCGGCTGCGTCGACGCGATCGGGCTCGAACGGTGCCGTGGGTTCGCTCGTCTTGAGCCCTACCTGATAGTAGTAAAACGCCGTCGGACTCAGATCGTCGAGCAGGATGCGCAGCTTGGACGAGTAGCTGACGGGCACGTAGCTGACGACTGCGCCGGACGTCCAGCCCGCGAGCGGACGAACAAAATGCTGGTCGGTGCCGTTCTCCCAGTCGCTGAGCTTGCCCTCGTACACGGGGGTGCTCAGGTCGTCGACGTAGATCCTGATCTTCTCGAGGTCCGTGGGCATGCTCGAGTCGAAATCGGAATGCCCGAACCAGATGCGTGAGACATATCCCGGTCCGGAGTCATCCGAGGCGATGAGATATCCCTCGAGGCCCGGGTCGCAAGGAGCCGTGCCGACGACGGAGCCGTAGTTGGTGGCGGGACGGTTGCCGCAGACGGCGAGCCAGTTGTTGCAGTCCTTGTTGCCTGCCTGGACGAATGGAAACTTCGATGCTTCGTCGCGATCGTAGCTGGTGATCTCGCGGTAGTGCTGCGTACCCAGCGCCGGGATCGAGTCCCAGGACAGCGACGCTACACCGCGGTCGATGAATGCGGATTCGCCGTTAGCATCCGGTCCCGCGTCCCCCGTCGTGGTCGTCGGAGTCGTGGTCGTCGGCGGCACGCGCCCGGCGCCGTCAGGCGTGCTCGGGCGCGCGTTGCCCGTTCCCGCGTCCTTCGCCGGCTCTCGCATTCTCGGCGGCGGCATCATCATGCCGTCGGTCGTCGCGGGTGCGACGGTGGAAACCGTCGGCGGCGACAGATGCTCGAGAGCCCGCACCGCCGCGCCCTCGTCGGTGCACGCAGGCACGACGATCAGCAGCGAGCAGACCGCGGCGCCACGGGTCCACATGCAGGATCAACTCGAGTATCTCAGCGCGTGTGTGAACGCGAAAGCGGGTATTTTTCCGCTTGGCCCGCGCTCTCGCTTGCGTTCTCACGCTGACGCACGCGGTAACACCGCGACTCAGATTCGAGAATTTTCTCGTGCTGGCGTTTGCGCTGATTCTTCCCGCTTCCCGCTGACGGGATTTCCCTGAAGGACTGACGACGTCAACGCGATGGTTACGCTGGTCGTGCGTCCACGACGCCGAGAGCGCCATGGTGGCGGCGAATTCCCGCCACCGCCTTGCGCTCGCGTTGCCCGATTTGATACTCAAAGGGTGGGTGGCGACGCGCGGGGTCGCCGGGTCTGGGTCAGGTGAGGAAGTTTTCATGGATCACCGAACACGGTGGCTGCTGGCGTGCGTCATTTCCGTCGCGTCTTGCGAAGGTGGTGGCGTCAGCCGCCACCAGTGCAACCCGCCGCCGCCGCATGGCGCTGCCATGGCTCACACGCTCGCCGGTCGCCGGCTGTCCGCGCCCGAAGGTGGCGCAAGCGACGGAGGCGCGAGTCGCCCCGTCACGAACGACGCATCCGCGCCGGACGCGGACGCCGATTGTAGGCAGCCGCCGCAGGCGCACGAGAGTCCGATTGCGCTGGAGAATTCACTTCCCGGCACCAGCGCGTGGAAGCTGACGAAGCCCGCGTTGAACCGCGAGATCGAGGGATACGCCTCGGCAGTGTCCGTCGCGCCCGGCGAAGGCATCAAGCTGTTCGTCGGTGTGAGCGAGCGACACGATGCGCACTGGGAGCTCTATCGCCTCGGTCACTACTCGGGTCTCGGCGGCCGCTTCGTGACGAGCGGCCTCTTTCCATCCTTGACGCCGCAGCGCGACTGCCCGGTGAGCAAGGACACCGGCATGGTCGAGTGCCGGTGGAAGCCGAGCGCGACCTTCGTATTCGATGCGCAGGCAGTCAGTGGCTACTACGTCTTCAAGCTGATCCGCGACGACGGTATCGAGTCGTACGTCCCCGTCGTCCTCCGCGAGAGGGTGCCGCGTGCCCCGCTGCTCGTGCAGGCGAGCGTCACGACATGGCAGGCGTACAACCAGTGGGGCGGAACGAGCCTCTACGCCAACGTGCTCCCGGCAGGGAGCTCGTTCACCGCACACCACGCCTACCAGGTGAGCTTCGACAGACCGTACCGGACGCCCGCGAGCGACGCGGCGGGCTCGGGAGATCTCTTCTTGTACGAACTCTGGATGCTAAAGTGGCTGGAAAGCAAGGGGTACGACGTCGCGTACACGACCAACATCGACGTCGACGAGCACCCCGAGCTGCTCGACCGACGCAAGCTCTTCCTCGACGTCGGCCACGACGAGTACTGGTCGAACGGCGAGCGCGACGCGCTCGAGCACGCGCGCGACCGCGGCCTCTCGCTGGCCTTCTTCTCCGGCAACAGCGCCTATTGGCGGATCAGGCTCGGGGGGTCGTCCTCGGGCGAGAGCCGCCGCGTGATCACCTGCTACAAGGACGCGGCGCTCGACCCGAAGGGAGACAGCGCCGTTACGACGGTGAAGTTCCGCGATCCGCCCTACGCGCGCCCCGAGAACGCGCTCATCGGTCAGATGTACGAGCTGTTCACGCACATGGACGGCTTTCCGCTGGTCGTCACGAATCCTTCTCACTGGATCTACGCCGGCACCCGCGTCGCCGCGGGCGACGCGCTCTCGCACGTCGTCGGGGACGAGTGGGATCACGTCTTCGCCAACCGTGAATCGCCGGCGGGCCTCCAGGTCCTCGCGCACTCGGACGCCTTCGGCGCGTACGGCTCGGACGTGCCTTCCGACGTGACCGTCTACTACCCGACGAAGTCGAGCTTCGTGTTCGCCGCCGGAACGCGGCAGTGGTCCTGGGGCCTGAGCAAGCCTGACTACCGCGACGCGCGCATCGAGCGCATGACGGAAAACGTCCTCGCCCGCGCCGGGCTCGTCTCGGTGACCTCCAAGGTCGTCGTGTCCGCGCTGACGTCCCACGACGTCGGCGGCGACGTACGGGTCAGCGTGGTCGCGGGAACCGGCTCTCCCGGCTTTCTCGACGGAGACGCCGCCACGGCGCTGTTCGAGGCGCCGTCCGGGGTCGCCGCGGATCCGGACGGCGTGCTCTACGTCACGGACACACGGAATCACCGCATTCGCCGGATTGCGCTCGACGGCACCGTCGCCACGCTCGCCGGTTCCGGACCGACCGGCATCACGACGAACCCTCATTTCGACGACGGGCCCGGAGACAAGGCGGCGTTCAGCGTGCCCACCGGCATCGCCGTCGGACTCGACGGCGTGGTGTACGTGAGCGATTCGCACAACAACCGCATCCGCGCGATCACGAAGCAGGGCACCGTGAGCACCTTCGCGGGAACCGGGGTGGTCGGCAGCGCGGACTCGAAGGATCCCCTCCAGGCGACGTTCGCGTATCCCCGCGGGCTCGCATTCGGCCCGGACGGCGCCCTCTACGTCGCGGACGCTTACAATCTCGCGATCCGTCGCATCGGTCCCGACGGCGTCACCACGGTCGCGAACGCCACGGCCGAGGTCACCGCCGTCGCGTTCGGCGCCGACGGGACTCTCTACGCGCTCACCTCGGACGGCAGCGTGTCCGTGGTGACCGGCGGCGCTCTCGTGCCGTTCGTCGACGTCGACGGCATCGCGGGAGACGTCACCGGTCCTGGCGCCGCCGCGCGACTCCGCCCTGCCGACGGCCTGGTCGTCGACGGTCAATCTTTGATCGTCTCGGATAGCGCGAACTACAGGGTCCGTCGCGTTGCGCTCGATGGAGATCATGTCGTGACCACGCTCGTCGGCGACGGTCGCGCGGGTGTCGACACTGGAACCGGCGCGACGACGCACGTCGTCAATCCGCGCGGGATCGCGATCACCAAGTTCGGTTATATCGTCGCAGACTCCGGAAATCACCGGCTCTTGCGCATCGCGCGCTGAAGCGCCCACACCCGCGCACTCGCCGTTGCGCGCGTGTGGGGGCCGTGGATCCACACACCGACCAGGTACGTTGACAGAGCAGATGACACGACGAAAAACGAGCTGAATAGAAGCGAAAGGGTTCGTCGTGACCCATTCCGACGTGATTCCGGAGTGGTGTATACGATTGAGCCGAGCGTGTTTCACACCCTCGTTCACTGAGGAGAACCCATGCAACGACTCGTAGGCGTCTACTGCGGTGTCACCCTTGCGGCCATCGCCGCGTGCAGCGACCCGGCGGCTCAGGGCCCGAGCGCCGACCCGACCAATCAGCTCACCGCGCCGCTGCGAAAGGGGGCGCCCCCGAAGGTCACGCAGACGAACAAGCCGTACACGCTGTTCGAGACGCTGCAGGTACGCCCGCTCGCCCTGTCGCCGAGCGGCAAGCTGCTGTTCGCGGTCAACACGCCCGACAATCGCCTGGAGATCTTCCGCATCGTGCGGCAACGCGTCTGAAGCCCGTCGGCTCGGTGCCGGTCGGCCTCGAGCCCGTCGCGGTCGCCGCGCGCACGGACGACGAGGTCTGGGTCGTCAACCATCTCTCCGACTCGGTCAGCGTCGTCGACGTCAGCGACCCGGACACATCGCACGTCGCGCGCACGCTGCTCGTCGGCGACGAGCCGCGCGACATCGTGTTCGCGGGCGCGCATCACGATCGCGCGTTCATCACCACCGCGCACCGCGGACAGAACTCCCCGGACGATCCGGATGCTCTTCAGACCCGGCCGTCGGCCGCGCCGACGTCTGGGTGTTCGACGCGAACCACCTCGGCACCGCCGCTGGGCGGCGAGCGCCTGGCCAAGCTCACGCTCTTCGCCGACACGCCGCGCGCGCTCGCGGCGACGCCCGACGGCAAGACCGTCTACGCGGCGTCGTTCTGTCGGGCAACCAGACGACCACCGTCGTCCGAGGACTCGGTCGACACGACGTCTACGGCGGCATCATGCCCGGACCGGCGACGATCACCCTCGGCGGGCAGACCTTCCCGCAGCCGCCGACGGGCCTCGTCGTGAAGTGGAGCAGGACGAGGACGGCGCCACTGGCTCGACGCGTACGGCACGGTCTTCGACGCCGTTCGGTCAAGGTCCAGCTGCCGGACAACGACGTCTTCGCGATCGACGCGACGGCCAACCCGCCCGCGGGCGTCGCGGCGGCACGTTACGCGCACGTCGGCACGACGCTCTTCAACATGGCCGTCAACCCGCGAGCGGCAAGGTCTACGTCTCGAACACCGACGCGCACAACGACGTGCGCTTCGAGGGGCACACCCCGGGCTTCACGTCGGTGCGCGGCAACATCGTCGACAGCCGCATCACGGTCATCGACCCGGACGACGACGCGGTCGTCGCGCGACGAACCTGAACCCGCACATCGATCACACCGCCGGCAGCCGGCGATCCGACGCTCAGCGCCGCGTTCCCGCAGGACCTGGTCGTCTCGCCGGACGGCCGAAGCTCTACGTCGTCGCGCAGGGCTCGAGCAAGCTCGCCGTCTACGACACCGCGCGACTCGAGGCCGGCACCGTCGCGCCGAGCTCGCGACGACCAGGTGACGCTCAGCGGCGGCGGCCCGACGGGCGTCGTCGCTCGACGAGCACAGCGGCCTCGCGCTACGTGCTCACGCGCTTCGACGACGGCATCTCGGTCGTCGACCTGGGACGCGCGACAGGAGATCGGCCACGTCGCCATGTTCAACCCCGAGCCGGCGAGCGTCACCGCAGGGCCGCCAGTATCCTCTACGACGCGACCCTCACGTCGGCGCACGGCGATCAGGCGTGCGCGAGCTGCCACATCGGCGGCGACTTCGACGGCCTGGCGTGGGACCTCGGCAATCCCGGCGGCATCCCGCTGCCGATCACGCACCGCGTACGGCCAACGAGGCGGTCATCCACGACCGTCCCGAGGCGGCGATCGTCGCGCTCGCTCGGCCGCAGGTCGCCGGCCGATCTTCGCCGCGTACCAGCCGGTCAAGGGGCCGATGACGACGCAGAGCCTGCGCGGCCTCGACAACCACGGCGCGATGCACTGGCGCGGCGATCGCAACGGCGCGATCCAGCAGACCGGCGCGCCGTTCCTCGACGGCGACCGGCAACCCGGTCGTCATCGGCGCAGCCGAACGCGCGGCATCTTCGACGAGGTCAACGCGTTCAAGTCGTTCAACGTCGCCTTCCCCGGCCTCGTCGGCAACGCCGGCGCAGCTGCAGCGACGCCGACATGACCGACTTCACGAACTTCATCCTCGCAGGTCGACGTATCCGCCGAACCCGATCCGCAACCTCGACAACTCGCTCACGCGCCGCAGCAGGCGGCCGGCCGCGCGTTCTTCTTCAACCAGACGCTGCCGACGGCACGCGCAGGAGCTGCCGTCGGATCGCTTCCACAACTGCAACGGCTGCCACACGCTCGATCCGCAACGGCAACGCGGCGACCACGACGCACCCCGGCTTCTTCGGCACCGACGGCCGGCTCTCGTTCGAGAACGAGACGCAGATCTTCAAGGTCCCGCACCTGCGCAACGTGTACACGAAGGTCGGCATGTTCGGCTCGTCGCCGGACCAGGCATCCACGCCGGGCGTCTCTCGTGCCGCCGCTGCAACCCGCCGGTCGACCGCGGTGCGCGGCTTCGGCTTCCAGCACGACGGCACCGACGGCAACGCTCGAGCACTTCTTCACGCGCGGTCGTCGTTCATCCAGACGACCGTCCCGGTGACGTTCGACGGCGTCGCAACTCCCGCCGAACCCGTACGGCATCCCGCTGTTCGCCGATCCGGCCGATCCGCTGAACCCCGCGAAGGGCATCTCGCTCGAGGGCCTGCAGCTCCGGCGCGCGCTCGCGGACTTCGTGCTCGCGTTCGACACGAACATGCTTCCCGATCGTCGGCCAGCAGGTCACGCTGACCGCAGACGAACGCCTCGGCGGTCGCCGCGCGCGCATCGCGCTGCTCGAGGCGCAGGCGGCCGCGGGCGCGCGCCGATCTCGTCGCTCACGGGCAGCATCGCGGAGCTCTCCGTCGGCTTCGTGATGGCAAACGGGGCGTTCAAGGCGGATCTCGCGGAGCTGCCGCCCCTGCCGGACGCGGTGCTGCGGAAGCTCGTGCGTCATCACGAGGACGCCCTCACCTACACGTGCGTGCCCACCGGCTCCGGCTACCGGATCGGCATCGACCGCGACGGTGACGGCTACGCCAATCGAGACGAGCTCCTGTGGGGCAGCAACCCGACGGATCCGACCTCGACTCCGTAAGCCGCAACGCGTGAACGGAACGACGCGCCGAGGGACGCAACGGCCCTCGGCGCGTCTTGCATTTCAGCCGGCGAATCCGCCAGGCGACCGATCAGCGCGCGTTCGACGTTCTGCAGGAGACGCCGAGCACGCCGCGCCGGTGGGGTTCGAGCGTCGCCGGTGCGCGCGTGTTCGACGAAAACGTGCGCGCGAAAACTCGAGCGAGGCCGCGTGTCGCCACCGCCAGCAACGGCAGGAGCCCGAGCAACAGGCTGACCTCCGACCAGAACTTGATCCCCATCATGTAGTAGGACATCAGAACCTCGATTCTGCTTTGCGCACCTCGGAGCAAGGCACGTACCAGCGCCTTCCCGCGGGACGCGCCCAGGATTTCTGCTGCTTTCACGCTGAAAGGGCAGCCGTACGGCACGCCGCGACACGTGTGGCGCCTGCTACACCGCCACACCTAGCGTGCTGGCCGGCTCGGAAGGTCATCGTTTGAAGATGACTAAGATGAGCTGGTAGGCGACGAAGGCGGCCGCCCCCGTCGCCAGTGATCGTCGGGCCGAAAGCCGATGCGCGGCAGCGACGCCCCAGAAGGAACGCGTCCCAGCGATAGTACCGTTCGGGGTCGATGCAGAGCCACGGCTTGAAACGCGGTCGGGCGCTCGTGGCCCAGGATCAAAAGAATCCGCGCCGGGGACGCAGCGCGATCTCGACGTAGTGCGCGGCAAATCTCGTGACGCCCCGCGACCGGCCAACGACACTCCGTGGACTCGTTGATCCTGGTTACACGCTATTCGCGTCGTACGTACACAACGACATCTTCCAGGAGGGCTGCAGTCTCATCAGGCTACTTGCATGGCGCGAGTCGGGGTCCGATGAGCTGAAAACACCGGGGCATCGGATCGGGACGCGCTGGTCCAGTGGGCTAGTTGAGACTTCGACCCCGACCATCGACTAGGCTACCCGACGGGAGGACGAACCAAACATGATGCGTCAGATGATAGCGGCCGCCTTTGCCGCCTCGCTGTTCACAGTGGGTTTTGCTGCAGAGGCCAAGTCGTCGATTCGTTTCGCGACGCTGGCGCCGAAGCACAGCCCGTGGGGCAAGGTATTCTCGGCCTGGGCGAAGGCAGTCGACGACAAGACGAACGGCGAGATCGAGGTGCAGTGGCTGTGGAACGGCACCGCGGGGCCCGAGAGCAACATGGTCGGCAAGATCAAGTCGGGCCAGATTACCGGCGCCGCGATCACGGCAGTCGGCCTCTCGTCGATTCACAAGCCCATCGTCACGCTTGCAGATGCCCGGCGCTTTCAAGACCTGGGCCGAGCTCGACAAGGCACGCGACGCGCTGCGGCCCGAGTTCGACAAGGCGATCACGCGAGGCGGGTTTCTACGTCTCCGGTTGGGGCGACGTCGGGATGGGCCGCTCGATGTCGAAGGCTTCGAGGTTAAGGTCCCGGACGATCTCACGGGCGAAGGCCCGGGCCATCTCGCGCAGGACGTGATCGGACCCAAGGTCTTCGAAGCCATCGGCGGAGTCACGCCGAAGCCCGCCGACGTGGTGGAGTTCCTGCCGCTGTTGAACTCCGGCTCGATCAACATGCTCATCGGCTCCCGTCGCTCGCCGCCGAGCAGCTCCAGTGGGCTCGCGACTCGATCACATCAACTACCGGCGTGGTCGGCTTCGGCGTCGGGGCGCGGTCGTCTCCGAGAAGGAGCTCTGCGAAGCTGCCGAAGGATCAGCGCGATCTCTGGAGACAGCGGGAAAGGCCGCAACGCTCGCCCTCACGAAGATCATCCGCAAGCGAGGACGACACGGCCTTCGAGCGGCTCAAGAAGAAGATGACCGTCCACGACAGACGGACGCCGAGCGCGCCGAATGGGAGAAGGTCTACAAGAAGGCCTGCCAGCGCGTGAAGACGGCCCATGCCCGGCGACGTGCTCGCAGAAGATCGGCTACTGCTGACGTCGAGCCGAGATCTCGGAAGATTCGCTCGTCCCGATGGACGGGCGAGTCTTCCGGGTGCCTATTGCCCCTTCTCGTAGGTGCCGACGAGCTCTGCCTTCGCGAGCACGTGGCCCTTCATCGCAGCCTCGACGTCGGCCTTCTTCGGACTCGCACCGGGGAAGTCGAGGACGACGTCGAGCGCGTACAGCTTGTGAAAATAGCGATGGCGTCCCCTCGGCGGACAGGGGCCTCCGTACTGGGTCTTGCCGAAGTCGTTCGTGCCGGCCTTCGCACCCTTCGGAAGAGCGCCACTTGACGCGCCTCCGGCGAGGCGCGTCGCCGCCGCGGGGATCCCGTAGAGCACCCAGTGCACCCACACCTGCTTGGGCCGGGTGGGGTCGGGCGCGTCGGGATCGTCCTCGATGAGCACGAAGCTCTTCGTGGTCGAAGGTGCGCCCGTCCACTCGAGCGGCGGCGACGTCTCCTCACCCTCGCACGTGTACTTCTTCGGGATAGCGCCCATCTGCGCGAAGGCGGGGGAGGTGATCTTGAGCGACGAGCTGGCGGAGCCTTCCGACGCGCCCCATGCGCTCGTCGCCGGGAATGGTGTCGTCCCGAGGGTCATCGCGGCGAGCAGTGCACCCGCAGCCGCCAATCCGTTCTCGAAGCTTCGCGCCATGTTCGCGCCTCCGTCTCGTTCGCGGTCGAGTCTACGACAGACCGGCGGGCCGTGTCCGGTCAGCGAAAGGCCTTCGCGAGGGTATCGACGAGCAGCGACACGTCGTATGAAAATCCCGGATACCTGGCGGCGAGCAAGCTGAGCAAGGGTACGATGCCCCAGGTGAGGATACGAGTAAAGAACGCCCAGTCGAGCTCGATCGCTCCTGCAGTGGTGTCACCTATCGCGCTGATCACCGCGCTGCGATCCAGCGACACGTAGACGGCGAACGTGGAGATGACCATCCCCGCGACCCAGAGGAAGATCAACGTCGTGAGCAGGCGCTGCGGCTGGACGAAGTAAAGGGACGTCATCAGTACGCCGAGCACGCTTCCGGCGAGCACCGGGACCACGTAGAGCCGGAAATGACGCAAATATCGAGGGATGAAGATGGAGATGAGCGCGGCGAGATACTGGCGCGAGAGCTCGAGCATCGCGGGGTCGAGCTCCGATTCGTCCTTCCGCAGTGCCGCCGAAGCGCCGAGCAAGATGTCCACCACGGGTCGCTGATCCGGAACGCCGGGCGACTCCGTGTCACCGCCGGGAGTCTCGAGAGAGCCTGCCTGGCTCCGCAGGGCAGCTTCCCACTTTCTGCGGGCGATGGCGCCCTCGGTCTTCAGGTGCGCGTGGCTTTCTCCGAGCCGTTCCAGAAGCGCGATGGGATGCGCGAGCTCGTTCAGCTCGACATTCGGCACCGTCAACTGCGCTTGCAGCTTGCGGGTGAGCGGCGTCGGAAGCTTTCGCAAGTGCTCGAGCACAGGCAAGAGCGCAAGCCTACGGAGCAGGCGGTTCAACAGCACCCACGTCGAAAGGATGCGCGAGAAGTTGACGGTGATGGGCAACAGCGACAGTAGCGCAAAGCCCACCACCAGCGTGTTGCGCCAGTCGCTCTCGAAGCCGCTCGGGGGGCGTACGGAGTAGACGAGCACCACGTCGAGCGCGAGCAAGACGTGCACGCCGACCGGCACGCCGCTGATGAGCTGCCACGGACTGTGAATCACCCGCAGCAGCTGCGCCTCCAGCTCGAAGAAACCCGTACCGGCGCCCTTCTCCTCTCCCAGAGCCTCGGCGAGCGGCGGCTCGCTCGCTCTCGTGCCGTGTCCGAACCGGTGCGTGTCGAGGAATCGCAGCCGGACTCGCCAGCACCACTGCGCGAGCGCGATCATGCCGAAGCCGATGAGCGCCGCTAGGACCGCCGAGCCTCCGCTCAGCAGATTCAGCGTCGCCTCGTGCGCCGGGGCACAGCCGATCCCGAGCACCAGGAACGCTGCCACGACGCCGAGCACGGAGAAGACCCTCGCCGACGTGCCCGCCGGCTCGAGCCCTCCTGCGCGAGCGCTCCAGATCGCGCGGCTCCAGCAAGCGAGCACCACGAGCACCGAGCCGACGACCAGGAACCCCGTGATCGCCGGCCCGCGATGCGACCACTCCGCGATGCCCATGACCAGGCAGGCGCTCGCGATGATCGACAGCATGGACGCCGTCACCAGGGTGTCCTCGGCGCGCAGGACCGGATGCTCGCAACGCCCCACCGACAGCCAGATCGGGCCTCGGTACCGCGTGAGGCTCGCGTTCTTGAGAAGCGGAACCCGCAGCACCAGCCACGGCCACAGCGCGCACACCACGGCGACGAAGAACACCAGCAGGGTCCCTGCAAGCACGACGTGCCAGCTGCGCGGGGGCTTCGCCGTGGGCCGGCCGTCTCCGATTTCCCAGAGGCTTCCGTTGCCAATCATCGAGATGCGCGTCGCGGGCAGGTCCACCTTGTCGCCGAGGAGATGACGACCCGCGAGGTAGACGCCGCGCACCATCTCGTTCTTGAAGCTGACGGACCCGCCGAGCGTCGACTCCGGCGCAACAGCGTGCGCGACGAGCATGCCGTTCAGGGCGCTCGCCAGCTCCGGAGTCGTGTAGAGAATGTCGGCACCCAGCGTGAAGAAGCGCACGTCGGGCAGCGCCGTTCGCAGGCGTCCCTGTAGCCGCACCACGTCCGCCGCGTCGGTGGCGACGACGCCGACGAAGCGCATGCCGTCGCGGCTCAGGTCGCGCGCGACGTCGTCGAGCTCGAGGACCTGCGGATCCTCCGGCGCGCCGGCGACAGGCTTGGCGGCGCTCGACGGCGGCGACGCACCGGCGACGGCCTTCCGCAGATTGGGCGAGAAGCGGATCTGAGTGATGCTCTCGCTACTCTCTCGTATGTTCCCCGCGGCCCTGTTGACGTTCGAACCGAATGCCGTGCTGCTCTCGCTCAGGATGGCGATGCTGCTCTGCCGTCCGCCGCGTCTGGCCAGGTAGTCGGTCATCGCGCGCATCGAATCGCCATCGTTCGGCACACTCGCGAAGAAGGTTCCGATCCCCGCGAAGACGCTCGGCAGCAGCTCCGACGTGGCAGTGCCGGACGCGATCTGGAAATGGGTGCCCGACGATCTCCCCTTCAGAATTGCGGCGATCGATGGCGCCGTGCCGGAGTACGTCGGTCCGAGCAGCTTCTGTTCTCCGGACTTGCCGAGTCGAGTGGCGCTGGTCGGACACCGGGCACCGAAGTCGAGCGCCGCTTCGAGTTGTCCCTTGCGTACTCCCCAGGTCGGCGTCTCGCCCACGAGCAGAACGATCCGTGTGACGTCCTTCGCCGGCTCCTGGGGCCGGAAAATCTCGACTCCAGGCACGTTCGCGGCGCACCCTGACGACCAGGGCAGCCACTCCCAATCTCGCGCGGCTTCGTCGCGAGCGGTCATCGCGAGGTCGATGCCCTCCCGAACGTCGTCGAAGTATGCGGTCCGCTCGGAGAGCTCCGGATCGGGAACCAGCGCGATGACGAGGTCGAACGCGACCTTGCCGCCGTCACCGACGGGCTCGTACAGTGACACGTACTCGCTGACCAGTTCGCAGTAGCGCGCACAGGGGTCGGGCGCTCCGGCGACCTGGTCGGCCTTCGCCGTGTTGGACCGCGTCAGCGACGCGACGACGAACACCACCGTTACCAGAAACGCGACGTATCTGCCCGTGCACACGCGGACTCGACCCATGTTCTTGCTCACCAGAAAAACTCGTTCCGAGCGCCCGCCCGTCGTCATTTCTCGAGCAGCCAACGCGCGCTCCCTCGACTCGCCAGCCTGACCCCGAGGATGCTGCGGCGCGATCGTGAGAGCAATATTTTGAAACAGCACGAGTCGAAAACCACGAGCACGACGCGCCCCCCGTCTCGGACTTTCGGGTAGTCGAAACTGCGGCCCCGCGGTAGAAAGCTCGAACGGCGTCGTGGCACGTTGACGCGATCGCGCCGGAGCTTATGTAGACGGACGCCATGCGCGTCTTCGTCAGTGGATCCACGGGTGTCATCGGGCGACGGGTAGTTTCCTTGCTGCGGGCAGCAGGGCACGACGTCACGGCAATGCTCCACGCCAGGCGAGGGGTCGTCGAGCTCGAGCGTGCCGGAGCGACGACGGTGAAGGCGGACTTGATGGACTTCGACTCGCTGCTGCGCGCGGTCGACGGCCACGAGGTCGTGATCAACCTCGCGACGCACATACCGCAGCCCATGCTGCTCACGTTCGTCCCCGCGGCATGGCTGGAAAATGACCGCATCCGGCGCGACGGATCGGCGAACCTGGCACGGGCCGCGGTCCAGGCCGGCGCGCAGCGCTTGATCCAGGAATCCTTCGCGCCGGTATATTCAGATCGAGGGGATCATTGGATCCACGAGACGGAGCCCCTCGAACCAGTCAGCTTCAACCGAACGATTGTGGATGCGGAGCTCTCGGCGGAGCGGTTCTCGCAGTCCGGCGGGACCGGCGTGGTCGTCAGGTTCGCGGCCTTCTACGGCCCCGACGCCCGACAGCTGCACGACTTCGCGCGCATGGCCCGACTCGGCATCGCCCCACTGCTCGGCCCGAGCGAGAGTTTCATCTCGTCCATCTCCCACGACGACGCAGCGGCGGCGGTCATGACCGCGCTCCACGTCCCGGCCGGCATCTACAACGTGGGCGACGACGATCCGGTAACCCATCGTGACTACGCGAACGCGCTCGCCGCCGCGATGCGCCTGGCGCGATCGCCGAAGCTGCCGCCTCCGTGGGCCACGAACCTCGCCGGCCCCGTCGGCAGGCTGCTGGCGCGGTCGCTCCGCATCTCCAACATGAAGCTGCGCAACGCGGGCTGGGCACCGAAGTTCCGCAGCGTGCGCGAGGGCTTCGCGGCGACGCTCGCCGAAATGGGAAGCGCGGCGCACGCGCGCGCCGCCTGACGTCCGGCCGCGGAACAAGACCCAGCGCTCGGCGGGGTCGACCATACCGGGCAGTCGTTACAGATCGGACTGAACGTCTCCGGCGTCGAGAAGCGCGTCGGCGAGCACGCTGAGGATCGTTTCGGGCACGATCCTCGGGCGCAGATCGCTGCAATCGAGCATCGCGACAGCCACCGTCACCACGTCCTGTCCGCGGTGCGTCGAGATGCCCAGGAACACGAAGCGGCTGTTGTGCGAAGCACGAGTGGTCTCGGTCTGATCGGAGCCGGTGCCCGACGAGCGGAGACACTTGAGGACGTGCTCTTCCATGTCGCTCGGCGGAGGATCGTTCGAGCGCGAGGCGACGAGGGTCGGCCCCTCGGGTTGATTCAGATAGAGGAAGCCCTGCGCGATCCCGGCGTGCTGCAGCACCGTCGCCAGCACTCGCTTCGCGCGCTCGTCGGCGCCTCGGCATAGCTCGATCTCCGTCCGGATCCGGATGTCGGTCTGCGCCGGGGTCGTTCGACTCCGGATCGTGCCGGTCGACGCATCCACGGGCTCGAAGCCCGCACCCAGGGGCAAGCGCAGCAGCGACGACAGCTTGGTCGCGAACGCCACGCTGTCGACCTTCGTGCACATCTCTCCGATCTTCTTCGACGCCGCGGTGAACGCGACGTCGTCACTCACCTGCTGTGCCACCTCGGCCTGTCCGGCGAGGAGCTCGATCAACAAGATCCCGGTGGTGCGCTCGGCCTCGGCGCGAGCGAGCACCTGCGCTGCGCGCCGCTTCGCTCGCTCCGGCTCACCGCTCCTGGATTCGGCGATGGCCAAAGCCATCTCGAGAAGGCAGGTCTGATAGGGGACGACGGGATGCTTCGCGCTCTCCGCGAGGGACGCGCGCGCGACCTCGCGGGCCTCGGCGACCCGGTCGAGCTGGAGAAGCAGGCGCACGATCCGATTCATGCCGTTGAACCACGCGGAGTGCTCGCCCGGCTTGACGAGCTCGACGGCGCGGCGGCAGAGGTCGAGCGCGGACTCGAGGTCGCCTCGCAACCCCTGGTACGTGCCCTGCGCCAGCAAGTGGTACGGCTTCCATCCCGTCCATTTTGCGGCGCGCTCTTCGAGCACGGGCAGGAGCCGCTTCAGGGCCATCAGGTCGCCCAGATACATGTACGCCGCGAGCTCGTGCGCCAGGCTCGTCTCCAGCTGTCGATCGACATCGAGCCGGCCCACGAGCGCGAGATCGCGGCTGCGCCGGCACGCCTCGGCTTGCTTCTCGGCGCCGTTGAAGAGGTGCGCGACCATCCGAACCTGCCAGACGAGCGGCGCATAGGACGGATGAGCCTCGAGGAGGCCGATGCGCCCGAACACCGCGTCGTCCGAGACCATCGCCTCGTGCAACCCCTGGTAATAGAGCGTCGCCATCCGGAAACCACCGCGATACGTCTCCTCGAGCCCGGGAACGGGTTCCGCGAGCCTGTCGATCACGCGCAGCCTGAGCTCGGAAGCGTCCCAGCCGTGCAGCGCGCGTGCAGTGTAGGCGACCACGTCGGCGAGCACATCGACGACCGGAGACAGTGGACGCAGGCGGTCGATGTTCACCGTGAGCCCGCTCGCGCCTTCCCGATCAACGGTGCGGGCGAAGACGCCCGCGAGCATTCCCGTGCACGCGGCAAACTCCTGGACCGCCTTGACCGGATCCAGGCCCCGCGCCTCCTCCGGCGTCGCTTCGCGAACGGCGAATGCTCGACCGATGCAGGAGCGGATGCGCTCCAGAGGATCGGAGACGGAATCGAACTCGTCCCAGTAGACGAGCCCGATGTCCTCCTCGAGCCGTGAAAGGATCGTCGGGGCGTGCCTCGCAAGGCGCGTATCGACCACCGATGCGAGGCTCAGCACCGATCTCCCGAGGAGCGCGACCTCCGAAGGCGGCGCACCGTGCGCGAGCCCCCACAGGTACGCCCTCTCGTAGAAGCTGGCTCCATCCGGGGAGCGAACGAACCCGCTGCCTCGAACCGTCTGCTCGCTTCGCTGCTTGGTGAGAAAGCTCACGAGCAGGGAGAATGCGAGCCGCTCGTCTCCGGCGAGAAAGTGATGATGCGCCGACAGCACCGCGGATCCCGGCGCGTACGCCTTCGCGAGGCGACGGTGCAGCTCCTGCCGTCGCTCGCTCGGGATCCCGCGGTCGAGCCCTCGCTTGATGCTCTCGTTGGCGAACACGTACGTCGTGCCCGTGCCGACGAGGATCGACGCCGCCACGAGCTCGTTCAGCGCTTCGAAGACGTGCGCCGGGTCATCCAGCAGTTCGACGTATTCTTCGAGTCGCAGGGGTTCATGGTCCGCGGTGAGGGCGAGCCCCTCCGCGAGCTCTCGCGCCATCGGTCCCAGACGCGAAACTCGAGCCTCCAGCGCCTGGTGCACGCTCTGCGGCAAACTGAGTCCCTCGAGTGACGCCGGCAGAACCCAGCTGCCATGCTCGTAGCGAGCAATTTCGCGATCGAGGAGGTGCTGGCATAGCTCCAGCGAAGTTCGCGGACTGCCCTCTGCCAGGCGATGAACCCACTCGGCCACGCCTTCGACGTGCGGGACGTCACCGAACACCGACGACACGAGATGCAACGTGTCCGCCGCGCGCAGGGGCCGAAGAACGTGCGAGCTGCCGGCCGCTCGCAACCGCTCGACCGCGGCGCGCTTCATTTCGGGCTCGGTCGAGGCGACGACGACGAGCTGGCGCGATGGCGCGGCCTCGGCCACCTTCGTGAGGATCGCCAGCGACGGTTCGTCGCTCGCGTCGACGTCGTCGACGCCCAGAGCGAGCGGCACCTTGGATGCGAAGGCGATGAGCCACTCGGAGATCGCGTCCACGAGCGCCGGCCAGTCTTCCTGGGGGATCGCTTCTCCCGTCTGCGGGAGCGAAGGCTCGGCGTGGATGCGGGCCAGGACGCTCTTGTCGAGAACGGCTGCGTGCGGAAGGAGCGGCTCGCTCTCGACCAGACGACGCACCAGCGCGCGCGCGACGGCGAACGGCCCCTCCTTGCCCTGCTTGCCTTCGGCGTAAACGGCCAGCATGCCGCGGAGCTTCGCCTCCGTGACCAGACTCGCGAGAAGCCTCGAGCGTCCGAGACCGCTCTGGCCCTCCACCAGCAGCGTGCTCCCGCGACGGCGTCGCGCACGGAGCAGCCGCCTCCTGAAACGATGAACGACGTCGTCCCTGCCGACGAGCGTCGGCGTCACCAGATAGGCTTGCGCGCTTTCTCCCGCGTCCACGACGCCGAGGCCCGTGATGCCCGTGAGGCGATCGAACACTTCGGCGGCGCTGCCGGGGCGCGCCAGCGGATTCAGCGAAAGGAGCGAGAGGATCAGAGAATCGATTGTGTCCGGGATCCCCGGCTGAAGGACGGATGGCGCCTCGACGCGGCGCCCCCACATCCCGTAAAGGTCCGAGAACGAAGCCGCCGGGAAGGCATGCTCGCCGGTGAGCAGGTGATACGCGAGCGCGCCGAGCGAGAAGAGATCCGAGCGCGCGTCGAGCGGCTGTCCCGCAAGATTTTCGGGTGACACGAAGGGGGGCGTTCCCACGACTTCGTGAGCAACGCCCATGGGGCACAGCGCTCCGAAATCCAGTAGCTTGGCCCGTCCGTCCAGGGTCCGGCGCACGTTGCGCGCGGTCACGTCGCGATGAACGAGCCGGCGTGAGTGAATGATGGCGAGGGCCGAGGCGACGTCCCGGAGAAGCGAGCACGCTGCACGCCAATCGAGCGGTGCGAGCCCCCGGAGATCCTCCCCCGCGAGCAAGTCCATCGTGTAGTAAGGAGTCTCGTCGTCGACGCCGTAGTCGTGCGCCCTGATGATCAGCGGATGCCGGAGCTGTGCGAGGGACGCGTACTCACGGCGGAATCGAAGCGCCGAGTCCCGCCCGCCGGCGTGCTCCGGAAGCAGGCGCTTGAGGGCGATCGTGATACCCCGCGTCGAGTCGGTGCACTCGTATACCGCCGCGGAGCCGCCTCTGCCGATGAGGCTCAGAACGCGGTATCTGTTCGCAATCTTTCCACCGAGCTCGGGATCCGGGGCGACTACGGGCATCGGGGGCGGTTACCGTCGCGGTAGCTCCGAGCCCGGCGTCGACCCATTCAGGGACCCCCGCCCGGCGCGGCGCTTCGAGTATACGCCGTGTAGCTACGGCCACGCCTGCGGTCACATGAGCGCCTTCCGCTTTTACCCCGGAGCGACCTGCACCCACATGGTCGCTATCGCGCCCAGGCGAGCTCAGAGTCCGACTGGCGCCTCGCAGCTGAGGCCCGGCAGCGTGGGCGCCGCGAGCTTCAACGACGCAACCGGCATCGCCGTCAGATCCGAAACGTCGTTGGCGAGAATGCCGCCGTACGAGATGGAGTACACGACGTTCTCGAAGAACACGCCTCGGCGCACCTCGCCGTCGAAGTAGCCGCCGCAGTATCCGTAGTTGCCGTCGGGCATCGTGGCGAGAAGGGACGAATGGTCGACGCTGCCGAGCCTCTGGATGCCGCTCTCCAGGTCGACGTGGAACACCTCCAGCGTACTCGACGGACCCGTGTCCGGCGTCGCGCCGTAGAAGAGCGGATCGGTCACGTGCCAGGTCACCACGTAGGCCTTGTCGCCGACGTAGCGGGTCGAATAGAGCTGCTCGCCGGGCGCGATTTCGCCGGCGTCGCCGACGATCGACAGGCCTTGCCCGCCATCTTGCAGGACGAACACGTGGCTGACCTCGTTCGTCTTGCCGTCGATGCGGGGCGGGCCGCTGCGCTGCTCGGTGGTGGTCACCCGCACCGCGCCGCTCTTTTCGTCGAGCGCGAACTGATCCTTCACGTCGCCTGGCACCGTCCCCGAGCCGACGTACGACGGCTGCGCTCCATCGCCGCCGACGTCGAAGAGGTGTAGATGCGTGTAGTTCAGCGTCTCGACGGGAATGCTCTGGGGAGTCGCGGCGCCGTTCACTCCGACGGAGGGGGCGTACGATTGCCGGACGAGCCACGGATCCGTGTATGCGCGTCCGGCCAGGACGATGGAGCTCGTGTTCCCGTACACGGTCTCGGCGGCGCCGACGATGGCGACGGCCTTCGGCGCCTGCTCCGGGGCGTCGAGGTCGAAGGCCTGGATCTGCGTCATCCCGAACTCCGTCGAGCCCGCCGTCGGCACGTAGAAATCGCTGCAATCCAGGCTCGTGGCGTCGACGCCGCTCGCGTCCTTCGCGAAGCCGACGGGAACCCAATCCGTGTACGTCGTCGCATCGATCGCGACGTCGTTCTTGGCGCGCAGGCGCTGTGCCCCACGGGGTGCCAGTGCTTCTCCGCGGCGAGCGGCGACTACGCCCTGTGCACCACGGGCGCCTCATTTCGCGACGCGGAAGTCTTCTGCGGAAAGCACGGCATGGCGCTCGCCAGCGTCGGCGGCGCTGCCGAAGATCAGGCGCTTCGCACGCAGGCCACGAGCGCCGCCGTCACCGAGTACTGGATCGGCGGAACGGATCTGGACGCCCAGGGCCAGTGGATGTGGATGGAACACCACTCGCTTCTGGTCCGGCACGGCTTCGGGCAAGGCGCTCGCCTACGCGCACTTCGCCGCAGGTGCTCCGGGCGGCGGCAACGCGACCAGCCGCCTGCACGTCGGTCCGAACGGCCAGTGGACGGACGCGAACTGCACGACCGCATTCGCGTACGTCTGCGAACGTCTGATTCCCTGAGCGAGCCCGCGTCTACACGGCGAGCGCGCACCGCGCACCGCGTCCGTGCCGCGGACCGTCGCCTGCTTCCGACCGGCCGCGCTCGATTTGCGCTGGCGAACTCCGCGGTCATTCTGCCCTCCGGGCGGGCGATCCGCTCGAGAGCCCGTTGATGAGCTGCTTCACGACGCCCCCGGCGGCTTCACGCGACGTCCAGCGCCCGCCCGGCTTGTACCACTGCCCGATCCAGCTCAGGGCGCCGGCTACCGTGAACGCCGCGAGCTTCACGTCGCACCGAGCGATGCTGCCGTCCTCGAGGCCCGCCTCGATGAGCTGACGGAACCTGCGATCGAGGACGCGCTTCGCGTCGTGCAGCTCCTTCTGCGCCTCCGCGCCCAGATCCTGCTCGGCCACGCGCGCAAAGCAGGCGCCATACACGGTCATCATGTTCTCGGCGTACCAGGTCATGAACGACTCGAGCCGCTCGCGGCCGAGCGCGCTGCGCTGCATCGCCTCCTCGAACGCCACTTCGATGGCCGCGAGGCCCATGCGGGTGCACTCGATGAGGATTTCGTCCTTGCTGCCGAAGTAGTGATAGAGCGCCGGCTTGGTGATGTTCAGCTGCGTCGCGATGTCGACGAGCGTCGTCATGCGAAAGCCGCGAGTCGAAAACGAGCGCGGCGGCGGTCTTGAGCACCGCCTCCCGCTTTTCGTCGCGGGCACGCATGCGCTCGTCCAGGGGCTGCCACGGCGAAGCCGAAGCGTCCTTGACGGGCACCTTTTGGACCGCTAGCTTACCCACGGGTAAACACTAGACCGCCTGGTAACTCCGGTCAACATCTCCGGTCAACTCTTCGAAGCGGGTCGAGCCATATGACGGAAGCATTCATCTACGACGCCGTGCGCACGCCGCGCGGCAAGGGCAAGAAAGACGGCTCTCTGCACGAGGTGAAGCCCGTTTCCCTCGTGACGACGCTCATCGGCGCCCTCCTCACGAGAAACCCGAAGCTCGATCCCGAGCGCGTCGACGATCTCGTGCTCGGCTGCGTCACGCCGGTCGGCGATCAGGGCGCCGACATCGCGAAGACCGCAGCGCTGGTCGCGGGATTGCCGGACACGGTTGCCGGCGTGCAGGTGAACCGGTTCTGCGCCTCGGGCCTGGAGGCGGTGAACATCGGCGCACAGAAGGTGCGCTCCGGCTTCGAGGATCTCGTTCTCGCTGGCGGCGTCGAGTTCATGTCGCGCGTTCCCATGGCCTCCGACGGCGGCGCCTGGGCGATGGATCCGCTGACCAACTACGACACCGGGTTCGTTCCGCAGGGCATAGGCGCGGACCTCATCGCGACGCTCGAGGACTTTTCGCGCGAGGACGTGGACGCCTTCGCGCTCTCTTCGCAGAAGCGCGCCGCCCAGGCGCGCGCGAAGGGCCGCTTCGCGAAGAGCGTCGTGCCGGTGCGCGACCGCAACGGCCAGACCGTGCTCGGCGAAGACGAGTTCATCAAGCCGAACACGACGATGGAAGGGCTCGGCAAGCTCCCGCATCGTTCGAGGTGATCGGCGAGATGGGCGGTTTCGACGCGGTCGCGCTGCAGAAGTACCACTACGTCGAGGCGATCCAGCACGTGCACACCGCGGGCAATTCGTCGGGCATCGTCGACGGCGCGGCGCCTCGTTCTCATCGGCTCGGAGCAAGCCGGCCGTGACGCTGGGCTCGCTCCCCGCGGGCGGATCCTGGCCGACGGCCGTGTCGGGTGCGGATCCGACCATCATGCTGGTCGGGCCGGCTCCCGCCGCGCGCAAGGCCCTGGCGAAGGCGAAGCTCACGAAGGAGCAGATCGACCTCTGGGAGATCAACGAGGCCTTCGCCGCGGTCGCCCTGCGGTTCATGCGTGACATGGGCATCTCCCACGAGATCACCAACGTCAACGGCGGCGCCATCGCCATGGGCCATCCACTGGGCGCGACCGGGGCCATGATCGTCGGCACCATCCTCGACGAACTCGAGCGGCGCAAGCTCCGCTACGGGCTGTGCACCCTGTGCGTCGGGGGAGGCATGGGCATCGCCACGATCGTGGAGCGACTGTAGCGCCGCCGCGGACGCCAACGACACGGAGCAGGAAGATGACTACCGGCAAGACGGCAATCCGATGGGACCAGGACTCCGAGGGCATCGTCACCCTGACGCTCGACGATCCGGAGCAATCCGCCAACACGATGAACGACCTCTACAGGTCGTCCATGGCAGAAGCGGTGAAGCGCCTTGCAGCGGAGAAGGCAAACGTCCGCGGAGTGATCGTCACCTCGGCGAAGAAGACGTTCTTCGCCGGCGGCGATCTGCGGCTCCTCGTGCAGGCGGGCCCCGAGCATCGCGATTCGATGTGGAAGAGCATCCGGGAGATGACCGGACAGCTCCGCGCGCTGGAGACGCTCGGCGTCCCCGTCGTCGCGGCGCTCAACGGTTCGGCGCTCGGGGGCGGTCTCGAGATTGCCCTCGCCTGCCACCGGCGCATCGCGATCGACGACCCGAAGTCCGAGTTCGGATTGCCCGAGGTGACGCTCGGCCTCTTGCCGGGCGGCAACGGCATCGTTCGCACCGTCCGCCTCCTCGGCATCCAGAAGGCGTTGCTGGACGTGCTCATCCAGGGCCAGCGCATGCGCCCCGCGCAGGCGGTGAAGGCCGGGGTCGTCGACGAGCTCGCGAAAGATCGCGCCGACATGATGGAGCGCGCTCGCCTGTTCATCCGCGCCAACGCGAGCGTGCGCCAGCCCTGGGACGCCGACGGCTACAAGATGCCCGGCGGCACACCGGCGACGCCCTCGCTCGCGATGCAGCTCCCCGCGTTCCCCGCGAACCTGAGGAAGCAGCTCCGCGGCGCGAACATGCCCGCCCCGAAGCTCATCATGGCTGCCGCCGTCGAGGGCGCCCAGACGGACTTCGACAACGCGGCAAAGATCGAGACGCGCTACTTCATCGAGCTCGTGACCGGCAAGGTGTCGAAGAACATGATCCAGGCGTTCTTCTTCGACCTGCAGAAGATCAACGCCGGCGGCAACCGACCCGCCGAGGTGCCGCCGTGGCTGCCGAAGAAGGTCGGCATTCTCGGCGCCGGCATGATGGGCAGCGGCATCGCCTACGTCACCGCGAAGGCGGGTATTCAGTGCGTGCTGAAGGACGTCACGCAGGAAAGCGCCGAGAAGGGCAAGAACTACTCGCAAAAGCTCGTGGAGAAGGCGGTCGGCCGCGGCGCCATGACCGACGCGGACGCGAAGACGCTGCTCGACCGCATCGAGCCCACCATGAGACGCGAAGCGCCTCGACGGCTGCGACATGATCATCGAGGCGGTCTTCGAGAACCGCGAGCTCAAGGCGAAGGTGACCGCCGAGGCGGAAGGGTATGCCGACGCCGGTGCGCTGATCTGCTCCAACACGTCGACCTTGCCGATCGCCGGTCTGGCGAAGGCGTCGCAGCTGCCGAAGAACTTCATCGGGCTGCATTTCTTCTCCCCCGTCGACAAGATGCCGCTCGTCGAGATCATCGTCGGCAAGGAGACCAGCGACGAGACGCTCGCGCACGCCTTCGATTTCACCCAGAAGATCAAGAAGACGCCCATCGTCGTGAACGATTCTCGCGGCTTCTTCACGTCGCGCGTCTTCGGCACCTTCGTGAGCGAGGGTGTGACCATGCTCGCCGAAGGGTGGAACCCCGCTAGTATCGAGCAAGCAGCGCTCCAGAACGGATCCCCGGTGGGGCCGCTGGCGGTGAACGACGAGGTGTCGCTGGAGCTCGCGCGCGAAGTCCGCGAGCAAGCGCGCCGCGATCTGGCCGCCGAAGGAAAGGTCCTCGAGGCGACGCCGATGGATGCGCTCGTCGACCGCATGGTGATCGAGCTCGGCCGCAAGGGAAAAGCCGCCGGAAAGGGCTTCTACGAGTATCCGCCGGGCGGCAAGAAGCTTCTCTGGCCCGGGCTCTGGGAGCACTTCGTGAAACCCGAGCGTTCGCGGCCGACGGACACGGAGTTCCGGGAGATGCAGGAACGGCTGCTCTACATCACATCGATCGAGAGTATCCGCTGCCTGCAGGAGCAGGTCGTTCGCTCGGTCGGTGACGCCAACATCGGCTCCATCATGGGCATCGGCGCGCCACCCTGGACCGGCGGCACACTGCAGTTCGTGAACTACGTCGGGGTGCGAGCATTCGCTACACGGGCCGCGGAGCTGGCCAAGAAATACGGGCCCAGGTTCGCGCCTCCCCAGCGGTTGCTCGAGATGGCCGAGCGCGGCCAGCGTTTCGAGTAACACTATGGCGGTTCCCGTTCGACTGAGCTGCCGCCTTTGCGCGTGATCTGGTCACCGCCACAGCAGGAGCGGCGCAACCGAGTTGCGCCTCAGCCGCAGGCTACCACGCGCCCATATCGGAGAAACTCCCATGGACATCGAGCGCATGCTGGAAAAGTGCACGACCCAGCAGTGGAAGATCGACGATCTGGACTGGAGCGCGAAGCCGCGACCGATGGAGCGCGACGAAGAGATCGCCGTCGTCCAGTACTTCAAGGACATGGCCGGCATCGAACGTTTCGCGAAAGCGCTCTTCGAGGAGCAAGGCCGGATCGTCGAGCATCCCACCCTGAAGAAGATCTTCGCGACGTTCGTCGTCGACGAAGAGCGCCACGGGCAAGTCGCCGAGCGGCTCGCGCAGTACTACGACGTGCACCAATACAGATCGTACACGACCAGCCCCGAGCTCGAGCGCTTCAGGCCGTACTTCCTCGACGCACTCAGGTACCTCTCGGCCGAGATCGCCAACGCCTACATCACGGGCGGCGAGCTCTTGCTCGACGTGGCCCTGCTCCGGTCCCTCAACGACTACGTCCACGACGACATGAGCCAGCGCGCGATGAACCTCATCAATCGCGATGAATCGCGTCACATCGCCATGGACTACTACATGACCGAGTTTTACGCCTCGCCGGAGTATCAGGCCCTCATGGCGAAGCAGCCGAATAGGCCGCTCGCGCACCACGCGAAGGCCTACGCGAGCTTCGCCGGAGTCCTGGTCGCGGCCGCGCCGTTCTTCCGCAAGGTGTTCTTCGAGCCCATGGCGCGCATCGATCCCTTCGGGGCACAGGCTGCGAGAGGCCATCAAGCGGATGCAGATCCTCGGGTACCGCAAGAACGTCTCCACGCGTCCCTTCTATCGTTTCATGAACTCGATGAACGAAGTGAACCGCCACCCGCTGTGGGGGCGGCTGCTCGGTCCCGTCACGAACCGCATCACCGGGGATTTCCCACGCGAGCTGCGACAGAAGCTCTTTACGGACAGAGAGCTCTCGACCGCGAACTCCATGAGCATGGACGAGCTCGCCGAAGAAGCGCTCCGCGCGAAGACGCTGAGCTAGCGCATTTCTCCGCCAGAATTCCTCGTTCGCGACGAGCGAGGCGGTCACTGGCGGGCTCGTCAGTGAATGGTGACCTGCGTCGTCGCGTAGGGCGTCGTGCCGTCGCCAGTGGTCGCGTAGCTTCCGACGGCGAGGTGCACGTCGTAGTCTCCGGCCACGACTTCCTTCGCGTTCGACAAATCGGTGCCCAGCGTGGCGGTCGTGCTGGCGCCGGTCTTCGCAAGCCTCCGGAGGAGCGTGCTGGGAATCGCTCCGCTCAACGCCGAAGCGGAGAACTGACAGCTGACGAAAGTGCTTTCGAAAACCATCCCCGACGCCGAGGTTGCCGAGCGGACGTTGAAGCTGAGCTGTCCGGCGGAGGCGCCCTCCCAGGTGAAAAGGAAATCCCGGCTGGTGTCGATGGACAGCACACCGCCGGCGAGCGAAGGGGCCGTGACCACGAGCGGCGCGGGCGCGACGAGACTGTCCGAGAACGCCGGAACGGTATCGCCGCTCGCGGCGAACGTGAGCATATCGCCGCCGGCAAAGAGCAGTCGGTCCGCTGGCACGGCCGGCGACGGTAGATACCTCCCGGATGCTGCGTCGTAGTCGAACACGAAGGCCGGAGTGGTGCCGTCAATCGTGACCGTGCCGGCGCTCTGCGGGGCGCCGGGCGCTGGGGTCTCGGCACCGCCATCCGTGAAGTTGCACTGCAGCACGGAGCACGCACCGGTGACCTCGCGGCGGCACCCGTTCGCATATGTGTTGCCCGGCCCATCGTAGAAACCCGCACCGGCGGAGCTGGTGAAGACCGACGTCGAACCGGTCGCGTGCGAGGCGACGATCACGAATCCGGATTTCGTCGGACCGCCCGCGTCTCGGATGCCGGAGTCACGATGGCCAGCGTCCGGCGTTTGCTCGCTGCCGTCGGGGCTCGCGTCTCTTGCACTGGTCCCGGCGCCACCCGACCCCGAATCGCGGGCCGCCCCACCGTTTCCGACCACACTGCCGGCGTCACGGCCCCCTGAGGGCTCGCCTTGGGGGCCGGCTTCGCGTGAAGGCACCGTTCCTGAATCGCTACCCTTCGAGCTCTCCGAGTCGGACGAGCATCCGATCGCCAGGGCGGTGAGAAGCGGGACGCAAGCGAGCGGACGCATCTCAGCAACGTAGCGCATCGTTCCACCCGATCCTACGGCGCGCGTCGTCGCGACACTTGCCTGGCCTGCTCGTCACGGCGCCGGCGAGCATGTAGGCCTCTTCACGCAGCACGAAAGTGCGAAGCCAGCCCCTCTTGCACTGCGAAGGAGAGTACGACAGGATCGCGGCGTCGATGGTGCCGGAACAGTCCAATCATGCGACCTGGCGAATCGGCAAGGCGGCAAACGACGGCACGCTCTGGCTGAAGTTCGTGGGCCCGACCCCCACCGGCGAAGTACGCGCATTCCTCGACACACTTACGGCGAGCATGCCCCCATCGCATGCCAGGGTCGTCTTCGATCTGCGCGAGCTGAACGGCTACAATCCGGAAACCAAGCAACCGATCAAGTCCTGGTTGCTCGAGCACAAACTCCGGCTCGAAGAGGTGACCGTGATCATCCCGAAGTCCGGACTCTGGCTCAGGATGGTGACCGCGGCGATCGGGCTCGCCGTCAGCGTGAAGATCCGCATTTGCGACGATCTGGACGACGTGAAAGAAGGCGTCACGTTCATTCAGCCCTCACACGCCGGCGGAGCGCACTAGCACTACTGTTAGAAACTCGGGATTTGCGGGGATTTCGCTTCACTCGCCGCATGGCTGCCGAGAAAACAGAGTCGGCAGGCGCCTCGCGCGTCCTTTGCGCCCGAAAAGCAGCCTCCGCCGGCCTCGCCGGTTCGTTCCGTGGCTCGTGGCGATCCGCGCGGATCGTGATCTGTTCTGCCAAAGACTCTAGCGGTAGTGCTATCCGTCGAGCAGCGCGCGCACGCGAGCCACCAGCACGTCGCTGGTGAAGGGCTTCAACAATACCTGCGCCGAAGGATGTCTGCTCGGCAGCGAGTCGTGCATGTAGCCGGAGATGTAGAGTACCTTCGCCTCCGGACGTATTTCATGAAACCTGTGCGCCAGCTCGACTCCGCTCATCTGAGGCATGATGACATCCGTGATGAGCAGGTGGATCGGACCGGAGTGCAATTTGACCGCGTTGAGCGCTTCTTCGCTGTTCGACGCCTCTATCAGCCGGTAACCGTGGCTCGCGAGCTCGGCGACCGTGAGATGACGCAATAGATCGTCGTCCTCGACGAAGAGCAGCGTCTCGTTGCCGGGCTGCACGCGTTGGCTCGGTCGCTCGACCCGAGATTGTTCGGGCGGCGCGTCGACCCGCGGCAGGTAGATCGCGAAGGTCGTTCCAGGACCGTCGTGTGCGTCGAGAGCGATGTGCCCCCCGTTCTGTCGGGCGATTCCGTAGCACGTCGCGAGACCGAGCCCCGTGCCCTTGCCGAACTCCTTCGTCGTGAAGAACGGTTCGAAGAGATGTTTCTTCGCCTCCTCGCTGAGACCTTCTCCGGTGTCCTGTACCTTCAGCAAGGCATAGGCCCCGACGCCAAGGCCCGGCAGGCAGGACCGCCCGCGTTCGTCGAGCTCGAGCGACGTGGTCCTGAACGTGAGCCCGCCCCCGTTCGGCATCGCATCCCGTGCGTTCAGAGCCAGATTCAGGAGCAGCTGAGAAATCTGACTGGGATCTACCTTGACGGGCAAAGGCTCTTTCTCCAGCTCGCTGACCACGTCGATGTCCTCACCCAGCAAGCGCTGCAGCAAGGTCGACGTTTCCAGGACCAGCGTGTTCAGATCGACGAGCTTGGGCGCGATCATCTGTCGCCGCGCAAACGCCAGCAACTGCCGCGTCAGGTTCGCGCCACCCTCGGCCGTCAGCTGGAGCAGCGACAGGTACTCGTGCGCCATCGAGTCGACGGGCAGGACCCTCTGGGCCAGCGTGATGAGGCCGAACATGCTGGTCAGCAGATTGTTGAAATCGTGCGCGACTCCCCCGGCGAGCCTCCCGATGCTCTCCAGCTTTTGAGCCTGTCGCAGTCGATCCTCGAGTTGCCGGCGATCGGACGTGTCCTGAGCCACGAGGACCACTCCGGTCACGCGCCCGTCCCCGTCGAATTGCGGCAGTCTGGTCGTCTCGAACCAGCGCCTGGCCTGTCCAGGTACGTTGATCTGCTCCAGAACGCCGGAGATCGGCCTTCCGGAGGCGACGACCTCGAGATCGGCCTGGTAGTGCTCGCTGGCTTGTTCGGGAAACCAGCGCGCGGCATCGGTTCCGGCGAATTCGCGAGCCATCACGCCGAACGCTTCGGACACCGCGCGATTCACCCGCAGGATCCGGCTTTCCGTGTCCTTGTAGAACACGAACGCCGGAATCGCGTCGACCATGAGCTCGAGCTCCCGGCATTGCCGTGAAAGCGCTTCTCGGGTCGGTTCCGGCTCGCTTCCGGTGAATGGCTCCCTTGTCACGATTCCCCCGCTCGGCAACTCCGCGGAGCCGTAGTCTACGAGCTAGCGACCGACACGTCTTCGTCGATGTTGTCGCGAATGCGGATCTTCACTCCTGCCGCCAGGCTGATCACGGCCGTGGCGACTTTGTGAATCGTGCTCGACCTGGGCACCAGCACCGTGATCTGTTTGATCTTCGTCTTGTTCTTCCCCAGCCAGGCCTTGATGGGTTCCTTAGTCTCAGGATTGTGACCCTCGAGCTCTCGCAGATCGAACACGATGTTGGCGGCTTCAGCGGGCAGCATTTCCGAGAGCGCCATCAGGCACTCCGGCATCTCCTCCGTGCGCGTCGGCCCCGCGAAGCGCAGCCAGATCGCACCCGATCCCGCCGCCTTCGTGATTCCCCAGCTGGCCTTCGCCATGGCACTCGTATCCCACTCCGGAGCGCTCAGCGTCAAGTGTGGCCGGACGCTGCCAGATTTCCCGCAAACGTCACGGCAGTAGGCCGCGAGCCGGCCCGTTCGGCGGCGTCAGGTGACAGATCGAGCACTGTCTGACGTCGGCACCGAAGCGTTCCGAGCGGTCGTGAATCGTGTGCACGCGGATGTCGATCGCGTTGTCGAATTCGATACCGAGCGAAGAATGACAACCGAAGCATGCGCGCCTGTCGTCGATACCATGCAGCACGGTGTTGAACGCCGTCCGCTGCTGATGGCAACTGGTGCACCCCCCCGTCTTGGGTGCGAATGTCGTTGCCGCAGCTTGCCCTACCTGGATCTGCACCGTCGTGCCGCGGTTGAGCGCCTCTCCTGCAAAGTCGCGGCGAGCCTTGAGCGCAGCTACGTAGGTGCCGGACTCTGCATCCGGCGGGATCGTGAAGGTGATGACGTCCGAGACCGGCAGCGACCACAGACTGGGATCGGAGAGCCCGCCGAAAATGATGCCGGCGGGCGGCACCTCCACACCCACGGCGGTGAAGCCGTCCGCAGCGGTCGTCGCGAACGGCGCTTGTGGTCCGAACAGAAGCGTGGGGTCGAGCACCGTCTGCGGGGTCTTCAGCTTGTCGACGGGCCCCGAGAGCACCGCCAGCATGTTCGACTCGCGGTGCTTGAGCGCGTAGTACAGGCGAGTCGAGAGCTGGACGTCCAGGTAGCGCACCCCGCTTTCGACCTGACCGGAAATGAACTCCGCATAGGTCGGCAACTGGCCCGGTGGGAACAGACGGTTGCCCTGCCCATCCCGGAACGTGATTCGAAACGACACCGACTCACCGGGGACGTAGTAGGTCCCGTTTGCGGGAGCGGAGCTCGGTTCGAGCTCCACGCTGAATCCGTAACCGATGCCGTCGCTCCCTGCCGCCTGCCTGGAAAGGTCGACGCTGTAGACCTTTCCAGGTAGCTGGCTGAAGGATAGGTGGAGCGCGGTCGCAGACGGCGAAACGGCGCGCGCATCCTTGTCCGGCTCGAGCGCATCGCGGAGCTGAATCAGCGCCTCGGCACGGAACGACGCGCCGGTACAATTGCCGACGCTGGGGCAGCCGGTCGCCACCTGTCGCGCCACGAATCGCCGAACGAAGTCGTCATCCGACTGCTTCCTCGCGTCGTCCTTGCCTGCGTGGGCCACGAGGCTCGGCCCGACCTGGTTCCCGCCAGCGTCGACCGCGACTGCGGTGAACGTGCTCGGTATCTCCATCCACTTGGCTTCGCGGAAGTAGCGTTCTCGCGTGAAGGTTCCATCCAGACCGGGGACCCAGATCTCTTCCACCTGCTGGACGCCGCCCCAGTCCAGCGCCGACGCTGTTCCGCCGTCGATCAGCGGTTGAATGCCGCTGTCGGAAGCCGACGCAGCGGACTCGACGATGTCGATCTCCTGAAGGTACCGCGGGGCGTTTCCAATCAGGCGCAGGGGGGCTGCCTGACCATTGGTGAAGAACAGGCTAAGGCCAATCGGGTTGTCGCACGTGCTCAGGGCTTGCTGGCTTACTGTGATGGATCCGTGGGACGTATCGGGTCCACAGCCGCACGCACTAGCAAGCGTCAGAACGAACGCAGCCACCTGAATTGCACGCATCTACCCACCTCCAAGACGGCGCTCTCGTCGCAAAGCGCGACGAGGCCCACCAGAAATGAATGGGCGATCCGACGAAACTTGTCAATGCGCGCGCGTTCGCTTTTCGCATGATCCGTCATCCATCACCACCGCACCGCCGCGCGCAGCGGTGCGGTGGACGGCGACCCCGCCGTGGAAGGCGACCCCAGCTGCGCGCGGCGGTGCGGTGGAAGACGAGCGGCAAACGTAGGTACATGTGAGCATCACACTACCGCACGCGCAATCGCACAATGGCGGTAACCAATTCGACTCCACACCTCCCGAGAATCTAGAGCTTCATCGTCAGCTCGACGTCGTCGCGGTATGAGACCGACAGGTAGCCGGAACCCGGCACGCGGACTTGTCGCAGGTATTCGGGACAGGCGTCGGCGTTGTCGGCAACAATGTACGCGCCGGTGCGGAGTCGTGGAGCGACCAGGGCGAGGACCTGCGCGTAGAGGGCTTTGTGTCCATCGAGGAGGACGACGTCGACCGTCTCCGGCAAGTCGTGGGCGAGCGTCACCAGAGCGTCCCCTTCACGGATGTCGACGAGGTCGTCCAGGCCCGCGGCTTGCAGGTTGGCGCGAGCGTGCGCGAGCTTTCCGGGCTCGAACTCGGTGCCGATGAGCCGGCCACCGCCGTTGTCGCGAAGCGCCGCGGCCAGGTGAATGGTCGAGATGCCGAACGACGTGCCGAACTCCACGACGGCCCGAGCCGAGTTGCCGCGAGCCAGCATGTAGAGCAGCAAGCCGGTGTCGGGAGCGACGGCCATGTGAATGTCCTTCGCCATCCCATAGAAGGCGCGGTAGTCCGCGTTCGGATCGGACATCCGCGCTGCACGTTCCTCGCGCGAGAGATGACCGAACATCTCGCGCAGGAGCTGATTGCTCTTCTCCGCGTCGGCGAAGAGGCGCGAGAGGAGCGGGGCGACGGGCGGCGTGGTCAAAGTCGTGTTCATTGGTGCTCCAGATTGGGGGACATGCTCTCGAATCACGTCGGTGAAGAACGCGTCGCCGCGAAACTCGCTCATCTTCCCGATGCGACGTCCATCGCGGAAAAGCATGAAGCTCGGAATTCCGTACACTCCGTATCGCCGTGCCAGCTCGGGGTGAGCGTACACGTCGACCTTGACGAAGGCGACGTTCGCGCCGGCGAGCGCACGGAGGACGCCGGGCAACCGCGTCGCGAAGAACTCGCAATTCGGGCAGTCCGGTCCCCACATGTACAGGACGACCAGCGCGTCGGCTCTCCGGGATAGGATCGCGTCGAGCTCGTCCGGGGTGGCGGCGAGCACCTCCGGCAACCCCGGCTCCAGGTTCGTGGCGTCCGGCATCGGTCCGCTTCGCATAGCACGCCGGCTCGTGCTCGCTTCCAGCGAACCGACCCTAACCGTCGTGCGAGCGCTGCAGCCGGGCCTGACCTATGCTGGCCGTATGGCAACGTCCGAAGCATCGCTCGAGGGGCCCGATCTCGCGTCTGGAGTGCCCTTCGAGCAACTGCGCGAAGGAGAACCTCTCCTCGGTCATGCGAACGGCGAAGCGGCGATTATCGTCCGCGTGGGAAACGAGGCGCACGCCATCGGCGCGACGTGCTCTCACTACGGGGGCCCGCTCGCACAAGGACTCGTCGTCGACGGCACCGTGCGCTGCCCCTGGCATCATGCGTGCTTCGACGTCCGTACCGGCCAGGTGCTCGGTGCGCCCGCGCTCGGCTCCCTCCCCTGTTACGAGGTCCGGCGCGACGGCAAGCTCGTTCGCGTCCTCGGCAAGAAACCGGCGCCTGCAAAGGCCGGCGGCGACAGCTCCGCCCACCCGTCGTCGGTGGTCATCGTCGGCGCGGGCCCTGCCGGAACGAGCTCTGCCGAGTCGCTTCGACGCGCGGGCTACGCCGGGGCGATCACGCTCATCGGCACGGAAGCGCCCGTCGATAGACCCAATCTGTCGAAGGACTACCTCGCCGGGAACGCCCCTGAAGAATGGCTTCCCCTTCGCACCGCCGACGCCCTGAAGGAGCAGGACATCGCACTAAAGCTCGACGCTTCGGCGCGGACGCTCGACGTCGCCGCCCGACGGGTCGAACTGTCGAACGGGACGTCGCTCGGCTATGGTGCGCTCGTTCTCGCCACGGGAGCGGATCCCATCCGGCTACCCATCGACGGAGCAGAGCTCCCTCACGTCCACGTGCTGCGAACGCTGGCGGACAGCCGTGCCATCATCGCCGCGTGCGCCGCCGCGCGCTCGGCCGTCGTCATCGGCGCGAGCTTCATCGGTCTGGAAGCGGCGGCGTCGCTGCGCGCTCGCGGGGTCGACGTGACCGTCGTCGGACCGGAGTCCACGCCCCTGGCGCGCATCCTCGGCGACGAGGTCGGCGCGCTGGTGAAGCGCATTCACGAAGAAAAGGGAGCGCACTTCCGGCTCGGACGCAAGCCGGTGCGTATCACCCAGAACAAGGTCGTGCTCGACGACGGCGAAGAGCTAGGCGCCGATCTGGTCGTCATGGGAGTCGGGGTGCGCCCGCGCGTCGAGCTCGCTCAGGCGGCAGGGCTACGGA
Source organism: uncultured Acidobacteriota bacterium (assembly GCA_963711765.1). Lineage (GTDB taxonomy): Bacteria > Acidobacteriota > Vicinamibacteria > Vicinamibacterales > CAVVIG01 > CAVQFC01. The sequence goes on from CAVQFC010000004.1 coordinate 1,781,804, forward strand.
CCGACCGCGGCGTGGTCGTGGACGAGCGCATGCGGACGTCGAACGAGTACGTCTTCGCCGTCGGCGACATTGCCCGCTATCCGTACGACGGCGAGCTCGTTCGCATCGAGCACTTCGCGGTCGCCGAGCGCCACGGTCGCACCGCGGCGCTCGCGATGCTCGGCCGCACTCCACCGATCCGCGACGTTCCGTTCTTCTGGAGCGCGCACCACGACGTGACGCTCTCGTACGTCGGCCACGCCGAGAAATTCGACCGCGTCGTCGTCGCTGGGGACCTTGCCGCTCGCGACGCGGCCGTCGGATACCTCGAGGGGGCCCGCGTCCGCGCTGTGCTCACCGTCAATCGGGACCGGACGAGCCTGCTCGCCGAACGGGCGTTCGAGGTGGGCGATCACGCGGCGCTCCGTGAGCTGCTCGACATGGGACGCGCGCAGGCCTGAGTCTCGGGCACCGCCCGGGCGCGTCGCAATTGCGTCACGTTTTGCCGCGGAGCCCGGTCTCTCCAGGCATGAGAATCTTCGTCATTGGCGCAACCGGGCATACCGGAGGACACATCGTCGACCTGGCGCTCGGCCGCGGGCATTCCGTCACTGCATTCGTTCGATCGACGGGAAAGATGCAAATCGGGCACGAACGACTCTCGGTCGTGCAGGGAGATCCCCTGAGCACCGACGGACTCGCCGCGGCGATGCCCGGACACGACGCGGTCCTGTCGGCGCTCGGGGTAAGACCCCCCGCGGCGTTCAGACCGCACCGCGTCGTGGAAGACGCGGCTGCGAGCACTGTCGCGGCGATGACGCGCGCCGGTGTGGCTCGGGTGGCGCTGGTGTCGGCGGCCGTTCTCTTTCCGCTACGCGGGCCGCAGTACGCCTTCTTCCGGTGGCTCCTCCAGCACATCGCGCGCGACCTTGCCGCAGCCGAAAACATCCTGGCGGCGACCGACCTCGAATGGACCATCGCGCGCCCGCCGAGGCTCGTCGAGCGCGCGGACGAGAGCTATCGGGAGCGTCCCGGCGCACTGCCAGAGAAGGCGAAAACCATGTCATTTCGGGCAGTAGCGAGGTTCCTGCTCGACACCGTCGAGCGTCGCACCCACGTTCACGAAATCGTCGGGCTTGCACGATGACCACATCGAAGGCGGCGTCGGAGTCTCTGCAGGTGTTCGAGTCACTCCGGCACGAGCTCATCGCGCTCGCGTATCGGATGCTCGGGGATGCCGCGCGCGCTCAGGACACCGTGCAGGAGGCGTGGCTACGGTGGGACTGCCACGACGGCATCGCCGACTCCCCGCGCGCGTTTCTGGTGACGGTGGTGACGCGCCTGTGCCTGAACGAGCTTTCGTCCGCGCGCGCACGGCGCGAAGAGAGCCGGAGCAATCGGCTGCCCGAGCCGGTGGATCTCGGCGAAGCGGGCATGGCGCGCCTCGAGGCGGTGGAACAGGTGTCCATGGCATTTCTCGTCGCGCTCGAACGATTGACGCCAGCCGAGCGGGCAGTGTTGCTGCTGCACGAGGTATTCGACTTCTCCCATGACGAGATCGCGTCGCTCATCGTGCGCACGCCGGCGACGTGCCGGAAGCTGCTCGAGCGCGCGCGGAGCGGCGTCGTCGAGGGCCGGAAGCTGGTGACGGCGTCGCGCGAAGAGCACGCGCGCCTGCTCGCGGCGTTCGTACGTGCGGCGACGGCGGGCGATTTCGGGACGCTCGTCGACTTGCTCGCGCAAGACGCAGTGCTCGTCACGGACGGCGGCGAGACCGGAGCGAAATACGGGCGGTTCCGCAACCTGCCCGAGCCGCTGACGGGCGCGACGAAAATCGCGCATTTCGTGGCCGCCGTGTCCGAGCAGGGAGGGCTCGACGTGGAGCTGCGCGAGTTGAACGGGCGAGCGGCGGCGGTGCTCCGTCGCGAGGGACGGCCGTTCGCGGCGCTCCTGCTGGCCGTGAAGGGCGACAAGATTCACCAGCTCTACTTTCAGGCGGACCTCCGGCGGCTGCGGTTCGTCGGCAGCTCGAGCGGTGCTTGATCGCCGGCTTCCGGGTATGAAGCACCGGAATCCGGATTTCGGTCGATCCTGAAACCGATCGCGCGTGCGTCCGGGCGTCGACATCGGACCTCTCTCGCGAGCCTCGTGTGGCGTACGACTTGCTGGATGAGTGGGGTTCCTATGGCTTCTTCGTAGCGACACATCAACGCCAAAGGGAGGACCGCAGGGACGGAACCCGGACGATCGTCGCCGGCAAGGACGGCGTCCTCGACTGCCCGAGCAGCGGCGCGGGCACGCATTCGATAACCGTGACCGCCACGGTCCCCGGCTCGGCGTGCACTTCGTCGCTCAGCACCAACGTGACGTGCGTTCCCGAGTGAGCGCTATGGCGGCGTCCCTTCGTCGCTGCCGAAGCGCGTCCTGTAGGCGGCCGCCACGGTGTCCGCACACTGGGAGAGCGACATGCGGGTCGTATTGATGGACAGATCGTAGAGAGACGCATCCTCCCAGTCGACCGCAAAGTGCTGCCGGTAGAAGGCCGCGCGCTCGCGGTCCACGCGGCGCACCGTCGCTTCCGCCTGCACCAGGGACGTGGAGTTGCGTGCCGCCGTGTACCGGATGCGCTCGTCGATGGGAGCGTACGTTCGTACCTTCAGCGTGAGCTCCGGGTCGAGCACCAGGTTGCTGCCCCGCCCGACAATCACACCGCGGCCCTTGCGACCGAGCGCGCGCAAGACGGCGCGCAGGTGCCGCTGATAGTCCGGGACCGCGAACGCCTCGCCATCGAGGATCTCGCGCACCATCGTTTCGAGGCCTCCGCGCGGGTGCTCGTCGAAGCTTTCGACGGTCTCGCTGCGCACGTGAGCCAGCGTGGCGATCTCGTGCACGAGCTCCTGGGAGTAAAAGGAGAACGAGAGTCGTTCGGCGACGAGCCGGCCGACTTCACCGCCGCGGCTGCCACACTGGCGCGAGATGCTGACGATGGGCCGTTGAACGGCGAGCGGGCGCTGTTGCACGCCCGATGGCGGAGGCGTGGAAATCGAACGCGACTCCGCCTGCCACGCAAGAACGCGCTCATTGACCATCTGTTCGATGCCCCGACTCATGACCCAACCTCCATGCGTCCCCCGGGGGACGCCACACCAGACTCCATCGAAATGGTCTCACCCGATCACGGCAAACACATCACTGAACATTCGCCGGCCGAGGACTCTTGCAAAGTTGGACCGCGACTGTCCGAGACGTTCGCTCCCGCACGATCTTTCGGTGCATCTTGCACACTCACCGATGCCGACGATCCCGCTCCGATGCGTCGATGAACGACGACGAGCGGCGCGCGCCGCCGGTATGTCGGCAGCATCGCGCGTGACGGCAGCGACCAATGCGTTTGTCGAAAATTTGTGGCGATTGACCGTCGGGCGTCGCTCCCCCGTCGACGGGTGACCACGGATAGAGGGGGCCGTCCGCCGCTTCACACTGGTAGGTCGGACGAGCCGCCGTGCCCGTGACGCGACACGGGTAGCAAGCCGCGCCGAGGCGCAGGGCGGTGACGGTTCGGGCCGCGTGGTCTGCCGCCGGACATCGGGCCGCGAGTCCTCGCCCTTGAATGCGCCGAAGTTCTGGCGCGCCTCACATCATCGCCGGACAGTACATTGGATCGAGGCACGCGCTCGCGCCGAGGCTCGGGATCGGCACGCAGCACTTCGTCGGGCAATCGGCGGCCGTCGTGCAGCGCTTCTGGCAGGCGTAAGCCGCGCGGCTGGGGTCGCCGGCGAGGCAGATCTGGTCGCTGCAGCACGCCGGCAGCTGGGAGCCGCAAGGGACGCCGGTCATGCCACAGCTGCACCACTTTGCGTCCCCGCAGATGCCGCGCGCGCTCCCCGTGAAGAGCACGCAGCAGCCGGTGGAGCAGTCCGCGTTCTGCGTGCAAAGCGGATGGCAGCCGTTGAGCTCCAGGGAGCCCGCGGTGTTGTTGCAGGTGGCGCTCGCGCAGCAATCGCGGGAGTCGGCGCACGGTTCGCCGTTCTGGTGGCAGGCGCCACCGCTCGATCCGCCCCCGGCCGCCACGCCGCCGCCGGAGGTCGCGGCATTTCCGCCGAGCGCTCCCGCGCCGCCGGTCGCGACGACGCCGCCCGCGCCCCGCGCGGGTGCACCCCCCGAGCCGCCGCCGCCAGTCGACGACTCGCCGCACGCGGCCGCCATCATCGTGAGCAGTCCGATCGACGCCACTCGCGCGGCGCGGCGCGCGATGGGCGCCGGGGCGCGAGAAGGTCGCGAAAGGACGGAAAGCATGCGCTGTTCTCGGAGCATTTGCTCACGTAGCCATGGCCCACGCAACCATCGACCACCAACCACATCGATGGTCAGGGGGACCTTTGCGGCCATGACGCGCCGCGATCAGACGCGCTGCACGTCACCTGCGTCGATGAGAGCCTCTGCCAGAACGCCGAGGACCGTCTCGGGCACGATCCGCGGCCGCTGCTCGTGGCAGTCGAGCATCGCAATTGCCGCGGTGGACGGGTCTTCGGCCCGATGCGTCGATATCGCGAGGAACACGAAGCGGCTGCCGAACTGACCGCCAGCTCCCACACCCGTCGTTTCCGTCTGCTCACTCCCCTCGGTGCCCGCGGAGCGAAGGCATTTGAACAGGTACTCGTCCATCTCGCTCGGCGGCGGATCGTTCGAGCGCGACGCAACGAGCACCGGACCCTCGGACTGGTTCAGATAGAGAAATCCCTGAGATACGCCGGCGTGCCGGAGCACCGTCGTCAGCACGCGTTTCGCGCGTTCCTCCGCTCCTCGACAAAGCTCGATGTCGGTGCGAATGCGGGCGTCGATCTGCGCCGGCGTCGCTCGCGCGTAGATGGTCGCGGGCGAGGCGTCGACCGGCTCGAAGCCCGCGCCGAGCGGCAGCCGCAGCAGCGTCGAGAGCTTCGTCGCGAAGGCGATGCTGTCGACCTTCGTACACATCTCGCCGATCTTCTTCGACGCGGCGGCGAACGCGGGCTCGTCGTTCAGTGCTTGGGCGACCTGCGCGTGGCCGGCAAGCAGCTCGATCAATAGAATGCCGTGCGTACCGATGCTCCCAGCCTGGGCGAGCACCCGGTCTGCGCGCCGCATCGCCGCCTCGCCCTCTCCCGTCCGGGCCTCGGCGACCGCGAGCGCCATCTCCAGGTGGTAGATGTGATAGAGCGACGCCGGGTGCTTCGTGCCTTCCGCGAGCGCAGCCCGCGCGAGGTCACGCGTCTCCGCGTCGAGCCCGAGCTGCAGCATCAGACGCAGGAGACGGTTCATCCCGATGTACCAGGCGACGTTCTCGCCCGGCTCGACCAGCGCGACGGCGCGGCGGCAGAGTTCGAGCGCCGAACCGAGATCGCCGCGCAGCCCCTGATACGTTCCCTGCGCGAGCAGATAGTGCGGCATCCAGCCGGGCCACTTCCGGGCGCGCTCTTCGAGGACCGGCAACACCCGCTTCAAGGCCATCAGGTCCGCCAGGAGCATGTAGGCACCGACCTCGTGCGCCAGGCTCGTCTCGAGCTGGCGGTCGACGTCGAGCCGTCCGACGAGGGCGAGGTCACGCTTTCGTCGGCACGCCTCGCTCTGCTTTTCGGCGCCCTTGAAGAGCTGCGCGACCATCCGGACCTGCCAGACGAGCGGAGCATACGGCGTGTGCCCTTCCAGAACGGCAATGCGGTCGCACACGACGTCGTCCCCGTCGATCGCCTCGACAAGGGCCTGATAGTAGATCGTGGTCAGCAGGATCGGGCGTCGATACGTCTCCTCCAGGCCGGCGACGGGCTCCGCGAGTCGCTCGATGATGCGCAGCCTGAGGTCCGCCGCTTCCCATCCGCGGAGCGCGCGCGTCGTGTAGGCGACGACGTCCGCGAGTACGTCGACGGCCGGAGACAGCGGCCGCAAGCGATCCATGTTCTGCTGCAGTGTGCTCGCGCCCTCGGGATCGGCGGTACGGGCGTACACGCCCGCGAGCATCACCGTGCACGCCGCGAACTCCTGTATCGCCTTCACGGGGTCGAGCCCGCGTTCGTGCGCCGGCGTCGCTTCTCGGACCACGAACGCCCTTCCGATGCACGACCGGATCCGCTCGAGCGGGTCGGTGACGCCTTCGAACTCGTCCCAGTACACGAGCCCGATGCTTCTTTCCAGCTGAGTGAGGATCGTCGGCGCGTGACGAGCCAGGCGCGTATCGACCGCGGCCGCGAGCCCGAGCACCGCTCTTCCGAGCAGAAGGAGCTCGCTGCCCGGCGCCCCGTGCTCGTTGCCCCACTCGAACAGCTGCTCGTAGAAGCTCGCCCCCGCCTCCGAGCGCGCGAAGCCGATCCCCCTGAATTCGTGCTCGCTTCTGTTCTCCATGAAGCGGACCATGACCGAGAAGGAACGCTGCTGTTCGCCCGCCAGAAAGTGATGGTAGGCCGCGAGCACGCTCGAGCTTCCCGCATAAGCCGTCGCCAGCCGGCCGTGCAGCTGGCGACGGCGCTCGGCCGATATCGTCCGCTCGAGTCCTCGCTTGATGCTCTTGTTCGCGAAGACGTACGTGGCTCCCTGGCCGACGAGGACGGACGTCGCCACGAGCTCGTTGAGCGCGTCGAAGATCTTCTCGCCGTCCTCCAGCAGTGCCGCGTATTCCTCGAGCTTCAGCGGTTCGTCGTCAGCGGTCAGGGCGAGTCCTTCGGCGAGTTTTCGCGCGAGCGGTCGCAGCCGGGCAATCTTCGCCTCCAGCGCCTGATGGACGCTCTCGGGGAGGCTCTGCCCCTCGAGCGACGAGGGCAGCGCCCAGCCGCCCTGCTCGTAGCGCGCGAGATCGCGATCCAGCAGGTGTTGCGAGAGCTCGAGCGACGTACGCGGGCTGCCCTCCGCGAGACGATGCACCCACTCCGCGACCGCATCGACGTGGGGAACGTCGCCGAAGACGGAAGACACGAGCTGCCGTGTCTCCGACGCCCGGAGCGGCCGAAGGACGTGCGAGCTCCCGGCCGCCCTCAATCGCTCCACCGCGGCGCGCTTCGAGCCGGGCTCGGCAGATGCAATCAATACCAGGTGCCGTGACGGCGCCGCTTCGGCGACCTTCGTGAGAACGGCGAGCGAAGGTTCGTCGCTTGCGTCGGCGTCGTCGACACCGAGCGCGAGCGGCACTCGAGCGGCGAAGGCGATGAGCCACTCGGAAGCCGCCTCCGCGACCGCCGGCCAGTCCTCCTGCGGGATCGGGTCATCCGTCTGGAGAACGCGAGCGCCGGGAACGATGCTTCGCGTGCCGCTCGCGTCTCCGGTTGCTGGCTGCGACAACTGCGGCTCGCTCTCCGCGAGGCGACGGATCAGGGCACGGGCGACGGCGAAAGGACCGTGTTGTCCCTGCTCGCCCTCCGCATACGCCGCGGCCATGCCGCGGAGCTTCGCTTCGGTGAGAAGGCTCCCGAGCAACCTCGAGCGCCCGAGCCCGCTCTCGCCTTCGATGATCAGGGTGCTGCCGCGGCGGCGCTCCGCCCGGAGCAGTCGTCGCCGGAACCGGACGACGATGTCCTCGCGAGCCACCAGGGTGGGCGTCACGAGATACGCCTGCGCGCTCTCCCCGGCGTCGCTCGGCGTCAAACCGGCTATGCCGGTGAGGCGATCGCACAGCTCGGCGGCGCTGCCCGGCCGAGCCAATGGATTGAGAGAAAGGAGCGACAGCACGAGGCCGTCGAGGGCCTGTGGAATGCCGGGCTCGATCGCCGAGGGAGCCTCTATGCGGCGGCTCCACATTCCGTACAGCTCGGCGAACGCGGTCGCGGGAAATGCGTGCCGCCCGGTGAGCAAGTGATACGCGAGTGCCCCGAGCCCGAACAGGTCCGAACGAGCGTCGAGGGGCTCTCCGGCGAGCTGTTCCGGTGACACGAATGGCGGGGTCCCGACGACCTCGTGCGCCACGCCCATCGCGCACAGCGCTCCGAAGTCGAGGAGCTTGGCGCGGCCGTCCGGAGTGCGCCGCACGTTTCTCGCTGAAACGTCGCGATGCACGAGCCGCCGAGAATGCACGATCGCCAGCGCGGACGCGACGTCACGAAGCAGCGCGCAGGCTTCTCGCCACTGTAGCGGAGCCATACCCCGCAGATCCTCGCCGGAGAGCAGATCCATCGTGTAGTACGGTCTCTGCTCGTCGACGCCGTAGTCGTATGCCCGGATGACGAGGGGATGCCTGAGCTGCGCGAGCGTTGCGTACTCGCGCCGAAAACGGAGGGCGGCGTCAGGCCGCGCGGCGAGCTCGGGCAGGAGCCATTTCAGCGCCAGCGTGCGGCCGCTCTTCGAATCGACGACCTTGTAGACCGCCGCGGATCCGCCCTTCCCGATGAGCCGGAAGGCGTTGTATCTCTTGGCGATCGTCGTGCCGATGGCGGACTCTAGGTCGGGTGCAAGCATCGGGGCATTCATCGTCCGCGGTAGGCGGGCCATGGCGCCGGAGCGTCAGCGGTCCCCTGCAGCGCGGACTCGTATATCTCGCGTAACGGCCGCTCGTCCCAACTCTTCAGTAGACCTCACCGGCCCAATCGACGTGAGATAGGCACCGCCACGAGCCCCGCCGGCGTACCTTTAGTTCAGAGCGTCCAGCTGGCGTTCACGTGTTCCACGATGGGCGCCATCTGATCCTTCAGCCCTTCCTTGTACTGGAACTCGAGGAAGTAGACGACCTGGCGATCGAGTCGCTCGCGCTGCCAGAAAATGAAGCCGCCCCGCTTACCAGTCGACCAGCAGCCGCGCTTCGTTTGAGTGTGAGCGGTCACGTTCTTGGAACGGGCACACATCAGCGGAATTTCCGGATCCGCGTACATGCCGGATGCAGTCATGGCGGCGTCCCTGCCGAGCCTCCATTGCAAGCCGTCGCCGTTCATGGGTTCCGGCATTGCGCGAAACGCGCGGGGAACGTCCAGCGAGAACGCGAAGCGGCCGTTGGCGTACGGCTCGTAGGCGACCTTGCCTGCGAGCACCCGGGGGTCGACGGCGCCACCACTCGGCATCGCTGGATCGGCGCTGCCGTATTCGAACAGATCGTCGAAATCGACCGCTGGGTCCCCTGCGGTCGCGGACGTTGCGGGGACAACGGCCAAGGCGCGCGGAGCGAGAGCCTGCGCCGAGCCCACCTCTTTCGACGGATCGACCGTCGCTGCCGAGGAAGCGCTCGCACTCGCGCGCGCGCCTTCCGCGGTCGCGCGATTCGCTCCCCCATGGCACCCGCTCAGCAGGCAGAGACAGATCGCGGCTGCGGCACGTTGCACGACCAGGCCAGCATGCCCGACGGCGGTCAGCGCGTCGAGTGCGCGAGCGCGTTTCGCATCCTGGTATTGGCGCGAAGGGCTGGCGTCGCCCCGCCGCATTCGGTGCTGAAATGTACGACCACCATAGTGGTCGATTCTATGTCAGCTCACGCCCGAATGCCCGCTGAACTGCGGCTCCGGAAAAGGCTGCGTCACCGGCTCCGACTGCGCCGCGGGCGATTGCGTCCCCGGATACTGTCGCCAGCGGTGCGTCAACGCAGATCCGAGCAGCTGCCCGACGAACTGCGCGCTCGGCGGCATCAGCTCCCCCTGCTGTAGCTCCGACGGGTACAGCGGCTGTGACGTCATCGGAACGTCGGCGTGCATCCTCTGATGCGGTGGACGTAACCCGAACGAGCGACCCGCATCGCGAGAAAAGTTACCGTCCGAAAAATCCGGAGGGATTCGTTCGTACGCGTGCCTGCTCAGGGGACCCTCGGGCGACATATCCCCACATGCGCCGCACTGGTCGTCCCAGCCGCTCGTCCGCGTGGAAGTTCCGGTCTCTCTTCGTCGCTCGCGGGTTTCTGATCCCGTCTCGTTTCCTGCTCTCGCTGGGCGCAATGAGCATCGTCGCAGGATGCTCGTCCGACGTGCCCGAACCGGGCCCCCCGGATCCGAATACCCTGGAGAACGGTGGCGTTGCCGGTGCGGTTTCGTCCAGCGGGGGAGCCACGGCCGGCGGCGGATCCGCGGGCACTTCCGCTGCTCCCGGAGGCGCGAATCCCGGAACGGGGACGGCTGGCGCGAATCCCGGAACGGGAACGGCTGGCGCGAATCCCGGAACGGGAGGACCGGGTGCCGGAACCGGTGGCGCGAGTCCGGGAGCGGGCGGCGCGACTCCCGGAATGGGAGGACCTAGCTCCGGCGCGTCGTGCCCGACCTACCAGGACGACTTCGTGCCGCAGATCAACGCGCCCGTTTGCTCCAAGTGTCATCAGGGCAACAGCAAGCTGCCTGATTGGGGCGTGTACTCGAAGGCCAAGGCCAGCTGCAGTTCCATTGGCTCGAAGGTCGCGAATGGCTCGATGCCGCCGTCCCGCTCTGGCTACTCGCTCACCGCCGCTCAGCGTTCGCTCGTGGCGAGCTGGGTCAAGCTCGGCTGTCCTCAGACGAAGAGCGATCTACCGAGCAGTTGCAACTGATCGCGACTACTCTCCGGGTGGATGCCGACCCCTAGCCCCATCGTCGCTCCCGTCATCGCCCTGGCTCTGTGGACCCACGTGATGTGGGCTTGGATGTACGCGACCAGGATCCCGGCGATCCAGCGAGCAAAGATACCGCTGGATCCGAACGCACCGCGGGGCGAGCAGATGGCGATGCTTCCGCCGAACGTCCGGTGGAAGGCCGACAACTACAACCACCTGATGGAGCAACCGACGGTCTTCTACGCCGTGGCGCTGTCACTCGCCCTGCTCGGCGAAGGCAGCGGTTTGAACGCCACGCTCGCGTGGACCTACTTCGCCATGCGGGTCATCCACAGCCTGTTGCAAGCGACGGTCAACAAGATCGAAGTCCGGTTCTTGATCTTCGTCCTCTCGTCGTTGGTGCTCATCGCGCTGACCATCAACGCTGCGCGAGCGGCGTTCTGAGCGGACGACGCTAAGCGCGGTGTGAGCTTACCGACGATGCCGCCCCGGTCGTCGGTCCAGTAGATGCTCGTCGCATCCAGCGCGATGCCGTCGGCCACGAAGCAGTTCAAGGTCGCCGAAGACTGCGGGTTCACGCTCGCGCAGAGGTGCAGCCCGCGACGAGACACACCACCAGTAGCGACCGGCACCTAGCCCATGACGCCGCAGGCAAACGCCTGAGTGTCATGGAGAACGAGGCGACGGCGGTGAACGACTGCGCCACGCGAGTAGCTTAGCTCCGAAGAGCCGACCTGTTCGCACGCCGGCACACGTGTAGCCGTGCAACGGCAAAAAAGCCCTACATCGTGAATGCGGTACTCCGACGTATGATGAACGTTTTCGGACGCGCATTGACGCAAGGAGCGCGTAACGGATGCACCAGACCACTCGAGCGACGGATGTGGCCACCACGGAGGGCGAATCTCCCCGGATCGCCGGAAGATACGCCGTCCACAGCGAGCTCGGGCGAGGCGGCATGGCGGTGGTCTATCAAGTCAACGACGCGGTGACGGGGCGAGACCTGGCCCTCAAGCAGCTGGTGATCGCGGAGGGCGATCCCCAGGGCAAGGGGACGGCCGCCCTCTTCGAACGCGAGTTTCACACGCTCGCGGAGCTGTCGCACCCGAGGATCATCGAGGTCTACGACTACGGCGTCGCGGACGGGATGGTCGGCCGCGACGAAGCGCTCGCGGAGCTTCGCGTCCACATGGAGCGGGCCTTCAAGGGGCACGGTCGCGGCGTCATCGTCGCGGGCGCCCCCGGTACGGGGCGATCGCGAGTGCTCGACGCCTGCGTGCTCGGCGCAAAGATCCTCGGAGCGACGGTTCTCCGTGCCGGCGCGAAAGATCAACGCAGGGCGCCGGTTCGGTGTGGCCCGCACCCTCGTCGCGCAGCTCGCGCAGACGCGCCCCGAGGTCGGAACCCACCCCGCCGCCGGGGTCGGCGCGCAGGATTCCGGCTTTCCGCCGCCCAGCGATCCGGAGGCGCTCGTTCGCTTCATCCTGTCAGTCGCCTCGAAGAATCCGCTGCTCGTGGCGGTCGACGACATCGAACACGCCGACGATGCCTCGATGGGGTTCCTCGCCGCGCTCGCGAGTCAGGGCGCCCGCCGTCGCCTGCTCGTCGTGGTGACGGCCGAGCCCGAGCTCCCGAAACAAGGCGCGCTCGACACGCTCTCGGGCGACGGCAAAGTGGTGACACTGAATCCGCTGACGGCGGCTCACACGGAGCAGCTGCTCGCCTCCGTCTTCGGTGATGTCCCGAACCTCGGTCTGGCGAGCCGCGAGATCCACGCGGTGTCGCGCGGCAACCCGCGCACCTGCATGGATTCTCGCACAGCACCTGGTCGACCGTGGACGGATTCGCTACGAAACAGGGACCTGGACGCTACCCAGCATCCTCGATACGAGGGATTTGCCAAGGAGCGCCGAGGACGCAATCCGAGAGCGGCTCGAGGCGCTGCCCCGACTGGCGCGCCTCATCGCGGAATCGCAAGCACTGGCGTCGGACGCCGCATTCACCAGAGAAGACTACTCGCTGCTCTGCCCGGACGAGGGCTCGGAGCAGGTCGACGGCGCCCTCACGGCGCTGCTCTCGCAACAGGTGCTCGTCAGCGACGGCCGCCTGATGACGATTCCGTACGCGGCCTGGGCGTCGGCTCTGACGGCGGGGCTGTCCGACTCCGAGCGCCGGAAGCGGCACGCGGCGCTCGTCCGGGTGTACGAGAGACAGCCCGGTCTTCAGGTCGTGCAACACCTCTTCGCGGCCGGGGATCCGCAGCAGGCGCTGGATCGTCTCGGACCGGCCATGGCCGGCGGCGCGCGACCTGACCGGGCTGAGGCAGGTCATGGACCGGATCGAGCTGCGAGCAGCACGCCTTCCCGGCTGGGCTCCCTATCGACACATCGGCGAGGGGGAATTCCAGTACATCTGCGGGAACATGCAGCTCGCGTGCGCGGCGTTCGAGCGCGCCGTCTCGCTCACGGCTCCAGGCTCGGAAGATTCGAGCCGTGTCCTCCAGGCGTTTCCGTCGGCGATGGCGGGCCTGGTGGCGTCGCTCGTCGAGCTCGGAGAAGCGGAAGAGCAGTAACGGAAGGAAAGCGCGCGCTCGAGATGTGTGCGACGCACGGCATGGTGGCGCAAGCCCACCCGCTGGCCAGGACGCTCGCTCTCGCCAGAAGCGAAGCTCGGAGCGTACGACGCTGCGTGTGAACGTCTGGAAGCGCTCATCGCCGCGCAGACGGAGCTCGGCGTGACCGGCCTCCTTCTCGGCGTCACTTACGAAGCACGCGCGCGCGTCGCCATCTGGGCCGGTGATGACGCAGCCGTCGAGCGGTACGCACGGCTGACCGCGCAGGAGTACCGTCACGGGACCGGCTCGCCACTCGGCGCCCGCTACGAACGCTTGATGGACGAGGCGCGCCGCACCGTCGCGCTCCCCCTCCCCAAGCTCCGGGACTTCGAATCGACACGTGTTGCCGGCGTCCGCGACGCGACGGCAATCCTGACGCGGCTATTCGACGGAGTCGAGACGAAGCGAGATCGCGGAGCGCGTATCCTGGAGATCCTCTGCAGCGCGAGCGCCACGAACGCGGGCCACCTGTATCTCTGTACGCCCCAGGGTCCGACGCTGGTCGCTTCCTACGGAACGCGGGAGCCCGAGGGACTGTTCGACTACGTGTGCGCGCACCTCACGCGAGATCTCGAGGCGAGCGACGGCGAAACGGCCATCGTGTCGGCAGAGAACTTGCTGGCAGCCGAAAGTGTCGCGAAGTTCACCGACGACACGGGGACCGACTATCGTCCGCTGTTCTTGACGGCTCTGGTGGACGAGGTCCCTCGACATGCCGCGATTGCCGTCCTCGTCGAAGCTCCGGACGGTCATCGGCCCGCGGACTTTGCGCTCACCGCCGCGCTCGCGAGCCACCTGATCGAGGCCGGCGACACGCCGGGTATCGCCGCGCGCGCCTAGCGCCCGGAAAGGGCGGTGATGACGACCGCCGTTCGGTGATACCATCGGCGCGTCCGGCATGGATTCGACACGTCTAATTGGTGGGCTGGGCTTTCCGGAGGGACCCCGATGGCACCACGGCCAGCTTTGGTTCTCGGATTTCGGTGAGCGAGTCGTGCGGGCCGTTGGCCTCGATGGCACCGTGCACGAAGATCGTTCGGGTGCCCGCGAGCCCGTCCGGTCTCGGCTGGTTGCCGAACGGCTCGCTGCTTGTCGTATCGATGACGGATCAGCGTGTGTTGCGACTGACTTCCGGGGGAATGGTCGAGCATGCCGACCTGTCGGGCTTTACGCCTACGGCGTGCAACGACATGGTCGTGGACGCCGAGGGAAACGCTTACGTCGGGTACATGGGGTTCGATCTCTTCGCATCACCCCTGCAGCCGAAGCCAGCATCGTTGATCCTGGTGCGACCGGACGGCAACGCGAGTGTCGTTGCGTCGGACCTGCTGTTCCCCAACGGCATGGTCCTCACCCCCGATGGGCGCACGCTGATCGTTGCGGAAACATTCGGCAGACGCCTGACCGCCTTCGACGTCGCGTCCGACGCTACGCTGTCGCACCGCCGGGTGTTCGCCGAATTGCGGGACCGCGCGCCCGACGGAATTTGCCTTGACCGTGCGGGCGCCGTCTGGTTCGCGGATGCCATCGGCAAAGCGTGCGTGCGCGTATTGGACGGCGGCGCCGTCACGGACGTCCTCAGCACCGAGCGCGGTTGTTACGCATGCGCGCTCGGAGGCCCCGACGGTCGTACGCTCTTCCTGTGCGTGGCCGATGGCTACGATCGGAGTTCGATGGCGCTGCGAAACGGCATGCATCGAGATGGCGCGGGTAGAGGTTCCGGGTAGCGACTCAGCCGTGCTCCACAGCTGAGACATGGAGCCTGCGCCTACGGCGCGCGAACGCGGCGAGACCCAGGGCAGCCAGCCCTGACAGCGCGCTCGCCGGCGATTCGACGTTACGCGGGACCGAGCACCCGCAGCCGCCCGAGGTGCTCGTGGTGCCGTGGTGCGTGCCCGTGCCTGCGTCTTCGTCGGTCGAAGCGCGGCCACCGCTCGCGCTACCCGCCGGCGGCTGTCCCCCGCTGGCAGCAGTTCAAGTCTGCGATGCACTGCACGCAGGTGCCGAGCGTGGCGTGACAATACGGGGTCGGCGCCGAACAATCGTCCGACGTCATGCACCGCGCGGGTCCCGCGTCGTGGGAGGACGTTCCTGCGTCGGACGCCCGGAGCGTAGATGCCCACGTGAGCAGGGAAAGCAGAACGACGCGCGTAGCAATCGAGCTAGGGCTCACTGCAACCTCCAGAGCACGCGTATTACCATGGTTACACCGCATCCGGGGGGCGCGCGCAACGAGGACGATCTCCCGAGGACTTCGGCGCGTTCATGCGATTCCACGCTCCGTACCACGCCCCCTTCCACGCCATGGCGCGAGAACCATCGCTGGAGGAAACGAGCCAATGACAGTTCAGTCTCACAATCTCAAGGCACAGTCCGTCTGGAATTCGCCGGCCGGGCGGTACGACGACATCAGCCGCAGCATCGCGGACGCCATCGAGCATGCCGTCGAGCGAATCCAGCCGAAGCCGGGTGAGCAAATCCTGGATCTCGCCACGGGTACCGGCTGGGGCTCGCGCATCATCGCCCAGCGCTTCCCCAGCGCCAAGATCACCGGTGCGGACATCGCCGATCAGATGCTCGAGCATGCCCGAGCCGCGGCGGCGCTGCAGGGCTTGAAGATCGATTACCACCACGCCGACGCGGAAAAGCTGCCCTTTGCCGACGCCGCGTTCGACGGCATCATCTCGACCTTCGGCGTCATGTTCGTCGGCAAGCCCGAGGCCGCGGCTGCCGAGCTCGCCAGGACCGTGAGGAAGGGAGGGCGCCTCGTCCTCGCCACGTGGAAGCACGACAGCAATGTCTTCCACATGTTTGGCGTGATGAAGAAGTTCATGCCCGCGCCGCCCCAACCGCCGCCGCCGTCGCCGTTCGAGTGGGGCAAGTACGAACGGCTCGAGCAGCTGCTCGGCGAGCACTTCGAGCTCAAGTTCGAGGAGGGCACGAATCGGTACCGCTATGGCTCCGGGGAGCAGGCCTTCGACCTGTGGCTCAACCACTACGGTCCGTCCAAGTCGCTCGCAGCAAGCCTCGACGATGCGCGCCGCGCAGAGTTCCGGCGCGACATGATTGCCTGGCACGAGAAATTCGAGAGCCCGCTCGGCTACGACCAACCGCGCCAGTACATCATCACGTCCGGCGTCCGTAAGTAGAGCTGCACGTTCTCTACCTGGACGAATTTCGAACGGCCCTTGCCGAGCTGGCGGCCTGGGCCGTTTCGCGCACCGCTATCCGTCGCTATTTCGAAAGGCGGCTTCTCCGGCATCGGACACTTTGGCCCACTTCGGGTCAGGCGACGTTTCGACGGCATAGTTGTCATGCCAGTTCCACCACTTGTACGGCGGCGTCCGAGGATAACCCTCTGGCGAGTCTTCCCAGGTCTCCTGACGGCCTAGTGGCGTGATATCGAGATAGCTCCAGAGGGTCCCCATCGCCTCATCGCCGCGATTGTTGATGAAGTAGGTGCGGAACACCTCGTCGCCGTTGCGGAAGAAGACGTTGTGGCCGTGCCATTCGTCGACGCCGAAGTCCTTGTCGAACGTATCGATGATTGTGTACCAGGGCATCTCCCAGCCCATGCGCGCCTTCAGCCGCGCGACATCCGCCTGCGGCGCCCGCGAGGCGTAGGCGAGAGTGGTGTCGCGAGCGTTCAGATGGGCCAGATGGGCGACCTGGTCGGCGCCCAGAGAGCAGCCGCGGCAGGCGTGCTCGGGCCACCCGAACACTCCGGGCTCGAAGAAGGCGCGATAGACGATCAACTGCCGGCGGCCCTCGAACAAATCGAGGAGGCTCACCCTGCCCTTGGGTCCGTCGAACTCGTACTTCTTGTTCACGGCCAGCCAGGGCATCCGCCGGCGTTCGGCGGCCAGCGCGTCGCGTGAGCGGGTAAAAGCCTTCTCCTTCACCAGTAGCCGCTGCCGCGTAGCCTCCCATTCCTGCTCCGACACGATCGGGGGTGTGTTCATCGCCATGGTTTGAACCCCTGCCTTTCACCAACGCGACGTTTCGGGCGACCGGGATCCGACATTGCTGGTAGCGAATCCGGGACACGCGGGACCATGAGCGGGGAGTGCACCGTGCACGTCGATGCACAATCGCCAGGCTTGTGTGAACGTGGCTGCACATCCGATCGATCTCGACTGACCTTGCACCACACTTGTGCTCGCGCCATAAGGCGACACCGGGACGCGCCATGGAGGTCAAGAAGCCTTCACGTGCAAGTCCAAGGCAAGGAGGCACGGTATGGATCGCGACCAATGGTCACGGGCAGTTCTCGGCGCAGCGACGCTCGGTGTACTTGCGCTGGGGGCCTTGGTCGTCTCCTGCGCTGGAGATTTCAGGACCGGAGATTCTCGGCCCGAGCGAACACAGACGACGTCGCTTGCGCTGAATGCGACCCCCACGCTCCCGAATTTCGTCGTTTACGCCGAGCGCAGCGTCACGCTGGGAACGGGCGATACGGTCAATGAAGGAGACGTCGGGGTCCGTCTCGTAGCCCCCTCGAGTTTCGGCACGCAGCTGGTCATCGGCAACCAGGTCGGCGTGGATGCACAGAACAACTTGCTCGCGCCCTCCGTCTCGCTCGGAAAGTTGTCGATCGTAGGCGATGTCCAGACGAGCTCTCTGGTGAACAACGGCGCGCTCCACGTTGGACACCAGGCGGCGTTCCCTTCTTCGATGCCCCCACTGCCGCTCGCCTTCGCCCCGGCGACGGGCGGCACCGACGTGAAGGTGAGCCTGGGTCAGCTCAAGAACCTCGCCCCGGGGAGCTACGGGGCTCTGAACGTCTCGGGGATCGTCTACCTCACGACCGGTACCTATTCGTTTGCCAGCGTGACCCTCGGCAACTTGGCGCAAATGGTGGCGCTCCAGCCCGGAGTGGTCGTGAACGTGGCCGGCACGTTCAACGCAGGACAGGCCACTCAAGTCATCGCGTTTGGTCGTCCAGCGAATCAGCTCGCCATCAACGTAGCTGGCGTCGATCCAGCGAGCGGCACGCCGGTAGCCTCGCTTGGCGCCAATAGTTTGGTCGTCGCTCTCATCGCCGCGCCGCACGGCACCCTGTCATTCGGCGCGTTCGCCCACGCGACAGGTGCGTTCGCCGCGTACGACGTCACGGCGGCCAACAACGTGGATTTCGACTTCCAGAGCGGCCTACCCTCCTCGAGCTCACAGCAGGGGTCGCAGCAGCTGACGGGGCACTTCGTGCCGCCCGCTTCCACCGCACCAGTGACGGGGCCGCTCCCGCCTTCGACGCTGGTCGGCCTCTCCATCGTCTTGCCCTCACCCAACGCGGCGGACATCGATGCGACGGCCACGCAGATCGCGAGCCCCACGAGCTCCCAGTTCCGCCAGTACCTCTCGCTCGACGACATCACCACGCGTTACGCGCCCACCACGACGGACTACCAGGCGCTCATCGACTGGGCGGGAGCCCACGGGCTTACGGTCGGGGCGACTTATTCACACCGCTTCACTCTTCATGTCGGCGGCACCGCTGCCGCGGTCGAACAGGCGCTTCACGTAGACCTGAACCAGGCGCTTCGGCCCGATCGATCGACGTTCTACGCGCTGGATCGCGAGCCCTCCATCGACGTCACGGCAACCGTGTCGCACATCCTGGGGCTAGACAACTACCTCATCCAAAAGCCACTCGGCGGCTCCGGCTTCGACAACAGCTTCACGTCGAGCGACTTGCGCAACGCCTACCTGTCCTGCACGGGCCTGGACGGAAAGGGACAATCCGTCGGCATCGCGATCTTCGGAGGATACAAGCACGACGACGTCACCATGTACGAGGCCGCCGGGCACCAGGTCACCCTGACCGACCTGGTTCTCGACTCGGCGTCGGGTAATTGGAGCGCGAGCTCGCTCCCGATCGATCCGGGCTGGCAAAGCGAAGCGACTCAGGACGTCGAGGCGGCGATCGCGATGGCCCCCGGGCTCGACTCCGTCGTGACCTTCGGCGCGCCGGCGTCCAATGCCGGCTGCGCTCAGTCGCAAGACATGGCGAGCAAGATGCTGGCCACCCCGACGGTGAAGCAATTCGCCAATTCCGGAAGCTTCTACTTCTGCACCGGCGGCTCCGATGCCGTGATCAAGTCCATGGCGATGACGGGGCAATCGTTCTTCGAGGCCTCCGGCGATGGCGGCGGCAACACGACCGGCAGGGCCACCTTCACGACGTACGGCGACGCCTGGGTGACCGATGTCGGTGGGACGATCCTCACGATGAGCGGCCCAGGCCTTTCGTGGGCGAACGAAACCGCGTGGGAGGACAGTGGGGGCGGCGTCGAGATGTTCGGCACGTGCCCCGCATCGGCGGGCACCTCGAACCCGTTTTGCTCACCGTTCTGGCAAACGAAGTTGCCCACCGCGAACCAGGTCTCGAACCTCTACCGAAACGACCCCGACGTTGCGATGCCCGCGAGTGGCGTCCTCATTATTCTCAACGGTGCACCCATGTTTGCAGGGGGCACGAGCGAGTCTGCGCAGCTGATGGGGGGGTTCATGGCCATCGTCAACGAGCAGCTCTGCATGAACGACCCCACTGCCTGCGCGAAGGGAACGTATGGGATTGGTTTCGCCAATCCACCGCTCTACGCGATCGGCGCCACGTACGACCCGAGCTCGAGCAAGACGCCGTACGCCAAGAGCTTTCACGACATCGTCGCACTCAACGCCTCCGGCCCGGCCGTTCCGCCGGGCCCGGGTTACGACCTGTCGACGGGCTGGGGCTCGCCGAGCTGTGGCCTCGTCGATCAGCTCTGCGTGCGTGACTTGTTCCGGCACGACGCCCATCGCCGGCGTGCCGGGCTCGACCAGTTGCGTCTCGTTCCAATCGGACCCGAACAACTGCGGCAGCTGCGGTAACATGTGCCCGGGATCGGCGTGCGTGAAGGGTGCGTGCACGAAGGCGCCGGTCGTCATGTTTCGCGTGACGCCAACCAACCAGGGTACCTGGGGTGTCGCGAGCGATGGCACGAACGTCTACTTCACGACCCAGGGTGTGGTGAGCAGCCCGGCGCAACTCTTGAGCGTCCCTTCGTCGAGCCCCACCGGGGGGGTGCTGGCGACGCCCACGGTCGTCCCGGTTGCGACAACGGGCACCGTGACGAGCTTGAACGAGATCGTCGTCGACAGCGCATCGCCGTACCTGTTCCTGGACCAGCACACTTCGCCGGACGTGTACGCCTCTCCGAAGCTGGGCTCGGGGAAGTCGGCCGTTGGGGACACGCTCGGCGGCACGGTGGTCGACGTGGCCATCTCCGGAAACAACGGTTACGCGCTCACGTTCGCCGGGGTAGTGCTCCAGCCGCTACCATCGGGCGCAGCGACCGTTCTGGCGCCCACCGTGACGACGCCCACCTCGATCGTCGCCGACCAGAACAACGTGTACTGGACCGACGCCGGCAATGTGGCGAGCGCTTTCAACAACGGAACGATCCAGCAAGTACCCCTCGCGGGCGGGGCGGTCACCACGCTCGCTTCGGGGCAGGGCTACGTCAACGGGATCGGGGTCGACGCGAACAACGTGTACTTCGTCTCCGACAACACTCCTCCCTTCGTGGCGAAGATCCCGATCGGCGGCAACACCGTGACGATCCTCGCCAACCTGAACGACCCGTCTCCGATCACCGGCAGCACCTGCTGCTCGGGAGTTTCCAACGTCGTCTCCGATGGGAAGAACGTCTACTTCGCCGCGCCAAACTTCACGACGGGCACTGGCGGCCAGATCTGGGCAGTGCCCGCGGCCGGCGGCCCCGCGTTCGTCTACGCGGATGACCCCAACGGTCCTGCCATCCGGATGGCGATGGATTCGAACAACCTGTACTGGACGACCGGGACGACCGTGGAGAAAGTGCCGCTCCTTTGAGGGTAAGCACGCTACAGCCATCCTCCGAGGAGCGTGGTCAATCCGACCGTGGTCGCCTGGACCTGCGGAGAGCCAGCACGGTAATAGTGGAAAATGTCGGTGGCGAACTCGGGACCAAAACCGATTACCAGGCACGGCGCGAAGTGAATCATCACCGGAAGTGTGATGGAGAACGTGAGCGCGTTGTCCGGGTACTCGTCGCGCGCGCCGCCTTCGACCTGCGAAAAGTTCGAGTGCGTGTACGCCAGCCCCAGTCTCGGATAGAACGATGCCGAGTCGCTGAAAGAAACGACGTGACCGTATCGGGCTCCGACACCGATCGTGTCCCGCTTGGTGGTGACGGTGAGGGGCGCCGCGCTGCCGGCGTTGTCCGTCGCGAGACCCACGACGGAAGAATGTGCGTACGTCGCGAAGCCGCCGAACGAATGGCTGTCACTGAAAAACCAGTCCACTCCGGGAGACACGCTCACCGTCTCTTGCGACGCCGCGGTACCGGCATAGCTCGTCGACGTATACGAGAGCGACGTTCCGTCGGTCAGCAAGAACGTGCCCCGGCGGCCGAAGCGGACTCGCGGCGACGCGAGCTGAGGCTGCTCTGCGTCGGTCTCGTCGAGAAGGGCGTCCGGCGCTTCGTGGTCGGCGCTCGCCTCACCGGGATCGAAAAACCCACCGAACAGGAGCGCGACTCCGAGAAGCGTACGTTCCGCGTCCGCGGAAGCGCTGGCCTGCCCGTGCGAAAAGTCATGATAAACGCGGGGAGCCACGCCCAGGAAGAAGTGCGGGACGGGCTGATAGAGAACCGGCAGCAACAGCTCGATCCACGGCCCGGTGACGCCGTAGTTCGGTGAGCCCGTCGGGCTCGCAGCGATGGAAAGCGAACGTCCCTGGAGCAGGCTTTCTTGCTGGTTGCTTCGATGCACGCCGAGCTGGAGCAGCGGGTAGACCGAAAAAGCTTTGCTGAGCGGAAAGTTGACTCCCAGGTGCACGCCCCCGCCGAGCAGCGAGCGTTTCGTCTGCACCAGGCTCCCGTCGGCACCGTACCCTTTTTGGTTCGAGTAGCTCAGATCGATTTCCATGCCCAACGAGACGTTGCGCGCGACGAAGTACTCGAATGACGGCTCGAACGCGACGGTGAACACACCCGCGGAGCTATTCGTGTACGACGTCGAAGTGATCCAGATAGAGGGGTCGAAGAGCACAGCGAACTGCCCGCGTTCTCCGAATCTCGGGAGCTTCTTCTCCGGGCTTGGCCGCTCCGCTCCCGGCGCCGCCAAGACGGGCGCCGTCGCCGTACGCTCCGGCGGCGACGCGACTCCTTCCGGTGACCCGAACTGACCGAACGATCCTGGAGCCCCTGCGGGAACGAGCGGCGGTGGCACAGGTGACGGTGGCGCGGGTGACGGTGGCGCGGGTGACGGTGGCGCGGGTGACGGTGGCGCAGGTGACGATGGCGCAGGTGACGGTGGCAGATCTTCTGCAGCGGTCCGAGCCGTGGGCGACGAAGCGCTCGCCGAAGGTGCCACGTCCGGAGCCGGCGCGGTACCATTGGAAGACGGGGCGCCAGGCGCGAACGATTGCGCTGCAGCATGCGTCGAGAGGGATACGGTGAGTGCGTACGCTGCCCACTGCAGCAGCCAAGAGCCCATCCGCGTTTTCACGGCGCGGCATTACGACGAAATCACTCGCGTCGCTACAGCGATCGGATCTTGGTCCGAACGTCGAAGCGTTGACGCGAGACGTCTTCGACTCGGACGAGGTGCCGTCGACCTTTTCGTCAGGGCGTGATTCGTGCGCCGCACCAATCCGCGGCGGCCTTCGAATATGCGACGCAGGACGACGTCTCACACTTGCTACTTTGGCACTCTGCGTCGTCGATGCATGGGGCTCCATTCGGTTTCAGCGGCTCGCAGACGCCACTCGCGCAATGGGCGTCGTCGCCGCACCGCATCGTCGGCGCGCAGCTCCCTCCGATTGGAACGGGAACGTCACAACGACCGGACGCCAGATCGCAGAGTGTCCCGGTGGGGCAGCCGTCGGGGTTTTGCGTGCAATCCGACGTGCTCGGTCTGCACGCTGTCGCACAGCGCCCCGCCAGCCCACGTGGCTCACCGTCCGCGCAAGTAGACGAGCTCCGACGGCTTGCCGGGAGTCCGTCGCAGCTTCCACTCTGCTTCCGCCATGATCGCGAAGACGTCCACGCCCTTCCGGGCGAACCCGACGAGCTCCCGGGTGACGATGGGACTGCTCGCTTTGGCGAATCCCCCGCCTTCGCTCACGAAGAAGGTACGCTCGCATCCATCCGAACCGCACTTCGCTCCGGAGTCGCCGACAATCAGGATTTCGAGTCCGAGGTCCGCGAACGGCACGAATCCCACGTCCAAATTTCGAGCGCCACTGGCCGCACCGGGGCCGCTAGCCGCTTCTGACGGAACGAACGTCGCCTTCAAGAATGGGCAAGCAGTCCCGAGGAGCTTGGCATCGAGCGTGTGCAGGACGACCGGTACGAGGCCGTCTCCTCGCACAGTGCTCGCCTTCCCGGACGCCTTCCACGTCCGCTCGAGCATCGACCTATCGCACAGGTTGCCGGCAGTGCCGGAAAGGCCTGCCAGGGCTCGCTTCACTTCGTCGAGCTTGTTCTTCAGCGCTTCGTCCTCTTTCGACGATCGCGACTCCGCCTCTTTCGCGTCGTAGCCGGGGCCCATCTCCGCAATTGTATGCGCCTTGCGAGAAAGCTGAGTCGCTTCCGCCGCCGACTTCGCCGTCTCCTTCGCGGCAGCCATCGCTTCGTCTCGAAACGCCTTCACCCGCGCCATGGCATCGGCGTCGGCTTGCGCCTTCGTACCCGACCGCAGGGCGTCGTCCATGACGAGCCCGGCATTCTTCGCATCCTTGGCGTACAGATTGATCTGGCGGGCGAGGTCGTCTGCCCCGTGTACGGATGCCGCCAGCGTACGTTCGTACTGGCGCAGCTCGGCAGTGTGCTTGACCAGCGACTCGCCGACCGATGCGGCGGCGCCGAACTCGGTCCGAGCGGCCTCCAGCAACTTCGGAGCCTCTGCCAGCTGCGCAGCCGACTTCGAATCGACGGCAACCTTGTAGCGCTTGTGGGCGGCGGACGCGGCAGTAGAGCGCTGGCTGAACGACCGCTGCTCCGCACTGATCGTGTTCGTCGAGTTCTCGACGCTCGCGACCGTGGACGTGACGAGCGCGAACGTTTCGCGCACTCTTGCTACGCCAGGCCCTGCCACCTGACCGTCTTCGGCAACGGTCGTCATGATCCGCTCGAGATCCGGTGGGATGCCGGCCGGCTTCGAAACGACGAGCGCAGGATACTCCTCGCACAGCGCTGGACGACCCTGCGGATTGCCACAGAAGGCCTGCACTATCGACGAGAGCGTCGAGCAATCCAGGGTAACGCAAGAGCTCTGCGGCGAAGTATTCACTCGCTGGCAGTGCATCTCCATACGGTCCGCCCTCGCCTTGCCGACATCGTCGGCGCACGACGCTGCACCAGTCTTTGCAAACAGAGCGCCGAAGTGCAGCGCTAGAAGCGCCCCCTGCCACGTTCGATGCGACATCAAGTCAAGCTTCCTACGATAAGCACGCAGCAAGGATACATGCGGCGACGGAGATATGACAACGGCTCGAGTCGGGATCGGGGCGCCCAGACGGCATTCAGCGCACCACGATGCCCGCCGTCAGCGCCGACGCGAAGCGCTCGGGCTCCACCACGCCGCCCACTCGCAAGAAGGTATCGGCGCCCACGACGAGTTCGGCACCATCCCAATCGCCGAGCAGCCTGCCGAGACACCGTCGACCGAGACACGCGCCCAGCGGCGAAATGGGTTCGTCGAGTCGCTCTCGTAGCGCGGCGACCGTCCCTTCGCGATCCCATTCGCGTTCGCGTGCCGGGTACGATCTCGGACGCGCCGGCGCTCATGGCGATCGCGCTCGCTTGCGCGCGGGCCGAAAAACGCCATTCGTTCTCCATATTCATGGCGATTCCCGAACTTTTCCGCGCTCACGGAGTTGTCTTTGGCGGCATGGCGCGCAAGCATCGCCGGCATGAAACTCATTCGAATCACCTGGGTGGCTTCCATCGTTGCGCTCGCGTTCGTCTCGGAAGCTTGCAGTTCATCGCGCGACGGTGGCAATACCGGCGGCAGCTCGCCTGGCGAAGACGGCGGTCCCGCCGGAGACGGCAGTGCCAGCGGCGTCAGCAGCCCGGTGAGCACGTGCACGGTCTCCGCCGAGGGTGACGGGTGCCACGACACGTCCTGCCCGTGCACGCTCCTCACTCAGGACCAGATCAACGCTGCCGTGGGAGTGATGGTAGGGGCGCCCGACAACGGCACGGGGAAGGCAGGCGATCCGCACAGCTGCGTCTGGACGTACCAGGCTGCCGCGCCTAGCACCGACAAGTTGACCGTGTATTTGACGACCAACGTCGATCCGCCGACGTTCGAGAGTACATGCGACAGAAAGGCGAGCATGGGCATGGTGATCACCCCGACGAGCGGCGTGGGCGACACGGCGTGCTACACCGTCATCGCAGACGGGCTCGGTACCGATCTCAGTTTCCAGAAGAACTGCTGGGGTTAC
Source organism: uncultured Acidobacteriota bacterium (assembly GCA_963711765.1). Classification (GTDB taxonomy): domain Bacteria; phylum Acidobacteriota; class Vicinamibacteria; order Vicinamibacterales; family CAVVIG01; genus CAVQFC01. Next base: position 1,807,328 of record CAVQFC010000004.1, read on the forward strand.
AACATCAGCATCGCCGCGACGGGAACGCTGAAGTCGATGTTCACGACCGACACGATCGAAGCCGACGAGAAGACGCTCGCGCTCGCCGTCGCCTCGAAATTTTGATGAAAGGCGCCGCGCTTGAAAGCTGTGACGAGATGGTCCAGCGGCTCGCTGCGACGCTCGTTCTGCGCGTGCGACGCGCTCTGGTTCCGTGTAGGCAAGACTGAGACTTCTCCCGTCTGGGCAGGCGCATGCCGAAGGCCGGAAGCGCGCCACTCGCCTCGCAGGAACGCGAGATGGTGGTACGTCGAGGTGAAAGCCCTTCGGTGCGATCAAAGACGGGGAAGTACAGGGGACACCCACGGTCACGCTGACCTACGAGTCATCTGGCGCTAGACGTTTCGGCCGCCGCGCAGGGCCGTCGAGAGCACGCGAGCGGCGAACGCTGCCGGTGTGCCAATCCGAGGGGCTATATCAAATTTTGATACGAACTGATCTGCAGCGTCCCTACCCGGACGATCTGGAACCGGGTCCCTCGACTTCGCGGCGGCGTAGCGGTCCGCTCGCCCCGGTGCGGCAAACCCAGTGGACTGCTGCACGGCTTGGATCTACGGTTGGGCACCGGCTTCGGGTCGGCGCGGCAGACTGCGGTGGTCGGTTGCGGACACGTATTCCGGTGCCACGGCTCGAGCTGGCTCCGGGCGAGGAAGATCGAACTATGCGCACGCTGGGACTCGTTGCGTTCGGAACGTCGATAGCGGTACTTGCCTGCGGCAGCTCGAGCGAGGGCCAGCAGGGCGCCGCGACAACCGGCGCGGCGGGCGGCGGCGCTGGTGTTCCGAACGTGGCGACGGGCGCGGGTGGCACATCGACGATCGTCGGCGGAGCGGGTGCGTCCGTCAGCAACGCGGGGACCCTCGCAGGCGGCGCTGCGGGCGCGATTTCCGGGGGCGCGGGAGCCCCCATCGGAGGCATGCCGATCGGCGGGGCACCCGCAGGCGGCGCGCAGAGCGGCGGGGCGCCCGCGGGCGGTGCTGCGGGCGCGTCGCCTAGCGGCGGCGCGGCGGGGGCAACGACGACCCCCGATCCCCCGGGCACCGTCACCCTTACGACGGACACGTTCCAGCTGCAGCCGGGGCAAGAAGTCTACAAGTGCCAGAACTTCGACAATCCGTTCCAGGGCAAGGACACCCCCGTCTTCAAGATCTCGACGGACATGTCGAAGGGTTCGCACCATCTGTTCGTGTTCAACCTCGTCGAGGGTACGGGCCGTTCGCTCGAGGACTGCACCATTTCGGACTTCCACCCGATCGTGCACACGGCGGGGAGCCCACACGCGGAGACGACTTACCCGGACGGAATGGCGACCAAGATCCTTGGGTCGTCGGGGCTTCGCATCCAGCTGCACTACGTGAACACGGGCAACGACGTGCTCCCCGCTAACGCCACGGCGAAGCTCTCACCTTCGCCGAACCCCGCAAACGTGACCAAGTGGGTCGCCCAGCTCTTCTTCAACCGCGAAGTTCTGTCGGTTCCGCCTGGCATGGGGCAGACGGTCACGACGACGTGCTCGATTCCCCCATCCTACGGAGCCATTGGCCTCGTCGTGGGCATAACCCACATGCACATGCGCGGCGTCCGCGAGGTGGCGAGCACCAACACCGGCGTCATGCTCGCAGACGTCGGCACATGGGACGAACCGCCACCCATCCCGTATAGCCCCCCGATCATGGTCAATCCAGGAGATTCGATCACCTGGACGTGTACGTACAACAACCAGACCGGGCGCACGCTCACGTTCGGGCAGTCGGCGACGGACAACGAGATGTGCATCTACGAGGCGCGGTACTTCTCCGGCAACGCGAACGACACGCAGATCGCCTGCCAGGCGCTTTCCGCGCAAGGTGGCACGGCGCAACCGCAGCCGAACTGAAAGGCGAGGCTCCTTCAGAACTGAGGGCTCTGAGCCCTGATCGCCCGCCGTGCGGCGAATAATCCACCGAGATGCCGCGAATGCGGCGGTCGATATAGCGGTTGCGCGGACAGTCCGTCCTTCGTATGCCAATCCCATGAGCGGACTTCTGCAGTGGCTCACGGAGATGCTTGGCGACGCGGCCCCGACTTCCGGCACGCGACTCGCGGAGGTCGTCAACGTCGCGCTGCCGGAGGCGGACGACGAGGCCCGGCGGCTGGTCGTCGCGGTCGCCGGATTGCTGGCCACGGTAGCATACGCCGACCGCGTATATTCCGGCGCCGAAGAGGAACGTATCGTCCAGGAGCTCTCGCGGGTGCACGGGCTCGGGCAGGGCGGGGTCGACGCCATTCGCGTGGTCCTACGCGAACAGGCCCTCACCATCGCCACGGTGGAAGCGCCGACTTACGCTCGCGAGCTCCGCGAGCTCGCCGATCACCAGTTCCGGCGCGAGCTCCTCGACGCGCTGGTCGACATCGCAGCCGCCGATGCCGAGATCACCATGGCCGAAACGAACGTCTTGCGCGCCACCACCACCGCCCTCGGGCTAGCGCAAAGCGACTTCAATGCGTCGCAGGCGCGGCACCGCGACAAGCTCCGGATCCTGAAGAAGTAGGATTGGAAGCGTAAAGGTTCAGGGAAGGTAGTCCAATTTCAGCCCGTAAGACCCCGTAGGACGGTGTCGGCACACGCAATCTGCAGGAGGACCGATGACCCACGCGACGATCCGCATCCAATTTCCGAACCGCACGGTCTCCGACCGTACGCTCACGACCGGCACATACATCATCGGGCGCGAGGCGGGCGACATCGTGCTCGGCGACACGAACGTGTCCGGTCGCCACGCGGAGCTGTCCGTCGACGCGGCGGGCGTGTCCATCCGGGACGTGGGTTCGACGAACGGGACGTTCGACGCGACGGGCAACCGCCTGTCGGCGCCACTGCGGCTCGCGCCGAATCAGTGGGTGCGCCTAGGCGAGTCCATCATCATGGTGGTATCCGTCTCGCCTGCGGCGGGCGGCACGGCGCTCATGCCTCAAGTTCCGTCGCACATGGGGCACGCGCAGCCGGCCGCGCCGGTGCCACAGCCCGCGTACGCCGCGCCGGTACAACCCGCCTACGCCGCGCCGGTACAACCCGCCTACGCCGCGCCGGTACAGCCCGCGTACGCCGCGCCGGTACAACCCGCGTACGCCGCGCCGGTACAACCCGCGTACGCCGCGCCGGTACAGCCCGCGTACGCCGCGCCGGTACAACCCGCGTACGCCGCGCCGGTACAACCCGCGTACGCCGCAGCGGCCGTGCAACCAGCGCAGGCGCACCTCTCACCGTCCGCGGGTCCTGCGGCAGCCATGCAGAATGCCGCAAAGGGATTGCTCGCCGGGGCGATGGCCGCGTTCGGGCCGTCCGCCGGAGGCGAAGCGTCGGTGAGCTCGGCGTATAGCCATCCGGACCAGCCCGTGCGGCACAGCTACCCCGTCGTCCAGCAAGACTTCGGCATCGGCGCGGCTCTGGGCTTGCTCATGAAGACGTCGCCCTTCATCCTCGCTCGTCTCGGTGTGCTCTGCACGGTCAGCGTGGTCTCGCTGGTCGTGTGGATCATCGCCGTCGGTGGCTTCATTCTGCTCGGCAAGGCTTCGCCGCTCTTCGGGTGGATCTGGCTCGTCGCCGTGCTCGGCGGCTCCGGGTGGCTCTGGCGCACGGTCGTTCGCTACTTTCTCCACCTGTTGAAGGCCGCCCACATCGCCGTCCTCACGGAGGTCATAACTCAAGGCCGGGTCGGAAACGGAACCGAGAACATGTTCGCGTATGGCAAGCGCATCGTCACCGAGCGCTTCGGCGAGGTGAACGTGCTCTTCGCCGTGGACATGCTCGTCGACGGCATCGTCGGCGCATTCAACCGAACGCTCGATTGGGTCAGCAACTTGATCCCCATCCCCGGCCTGGGCTCCGTGGTCGGCTTCGTGAAGGCGGTGCTCCGCGCCTCGACGACCTACATCGACGAGACCGTGTTCTCGTACAACCTCGCGCGCGGCGACGCCAACGTGTACCGCAGCTCCAAGGACGGCATCATCTACTATGCGCAGAACTCGAAGGAGATCCTGAAGACCGGCGTCGTCGTGGTGATGCTCGAGCGCGTGCTGTCGTTCGTCTCATTCTGGGTGATCTTCCTGCCCATCGCGGCACTCGTGTATCTGCTCCCTACGACCTTCGGCGGGTGGCTACCCGTCACGGCGCTCGTCGCGGGTCTGCTCTTCGCGAGCAACGTACGGCAAGCCTTCCTCAAGCCCCTCTTCCTCACGATGCTCATGCTCAGGTTCCACTCCGTCGTTCGCGGCCAAGCCATCGACCCGGTCTGGGACCAGCGCCTGGACGCCGCCACGACGAAGTTCCATGAGCTCAAGGAAAAGGCCGCCACCTGGGTCGGAGGACAGCCCGCCGAGCAGCCCGTCGCTCACGTCGCGCCTGCGGAGTAAGCATGAATCGCGATGGGATATGGGCGCTAGTCGCAGAAGGGTTGTAGAGCGGCGTGACGCTCGAAAAGGAGCTCTGCGCGCAGCGTTTCTCCGAGCTCACGCAGGCGCCGGCGAACGGGCCGCGAATCCTCGCCGTATTGGCGGATCTCCTGGAGAGCGAGGTCGACCCAATCTTCCCAGCTTCTGCCCTGAAAAACGACACGCGGGGTCTCGTCCTCGTACAGGATTCGTTGCGTCGCGATCTCGCCCGCTCCGATCTCGCGCAAGATGGGCTGGATCTGATCCAGGACGTCCACGGCGGTAGTCGGATCGTTGATCGCGGGCGAGAGGCCGCGGATCGCGATGTCGACGAGCAATCGGACCGCATATGCGGGGTCGTTGACGGTCGAAGCAGCGAGTTCGAGCCAAAGCGCTCCCCTCAAGCGCCCTTCGGAGCCGTCGGCGGCGCTACCACCCCGAACCCGGAGCAGCGTCGCTCCCGGGAGAATGACAGCGCCGATTCGATGCGGGATTTCCACTATCCCTCCACACTTGGCGGCTTCGGCGCTGAGTCGGGAAACATCGAAACCGACCAAGTAGCGGGGCCCGCCTAGGTGGCTAAAGCTCTGATTGATAGGCGCGTCACTCTCGACGGTCGTCGTTTGCCGCGGAAGCTCGGACGCGTACAAGCGTGAAGCTGCGTCGCGACCGAGCTCGCCGAGCCGTGCCAGGATGTGACTCTCGGATATTCCAGCGACGCGCGGCAAGAGCATGATGAAGAGGACGACGCTCCCGAAGAGCCAGAGCATGGCGGTCGCCACCACCACCACATTGACACCGTTCGTGCCGCCCCGGTCTACCGTGCCGATCGCGAGCAGGCTGTAGAGGAAGGTCCCCGTGAACACGCCCAAGGCGTGGCCCAACATCCTCCGCTGACCGAGCTCCCCTATCACGCGCGGGCTATACGAGGTGCTCGCGAACTGGAGGGCCAGTGAGGTCAGCGAGAAGACGACGCCCGTGAACGCAATCATCCCCGCGCTGATGGACGAGAGCACGGCCACAGCGTCGCCGGAGCTCACGGGCGACACGTGCTTCGGAACCAGAATGGCGCCCAATTCGGCCCCGCGGGCGCCGAGCACCAACGCGAGGGCGATCCAGAGACCCGAGATCAGAAGGGGCCTCCCCTCTGCCCTGCGAAGATGAATCAGGTCCGGATTTCGGACGCGTTCACTCTCGCTCGGCCGCCACCGCTTCGAGAAAAAGGGCTCGAGCTGAGGCGCCGTGTTCTTGTGTGCGTGGGATGCCACACGTCTCCTTTGCATCTCGTCGCGGACTCACGATGTCTGGTGTCAGTGAGGAACCGATGCAAGGCTAGACACGGACCTCCGGACGGGCCCCCGGCCCGATCGACATACGCTCCGGTGTCGAACGTGACTCCGTTCACCCTAGCCGAGCTCTCCCATGGCGCGGCGCAACTCGTTCTCGTCTCCGGGGACCAAGACGGTCGAAGATCACGCGCCGCCGAAACGGGATCGCACGCACCGATTCTGGAGGCCAGTGACGGAATCCGAGTTCTCGAGTCGATGACGCCCGGCTCGACAAGCCAAGTTTCGAACTGGCTTGGAGCTCAATGGTTCCGAGCGGCCATTCGTTTGCCGCCCCGATCAACACCACCCGTGCTATGCGGTCTGACAGATGGCGCAGGGCTTCATCGCGTTGACGCTCTGCTCGATATGAGCAACGGAACGAAGTGGAACGCGAGAGGTTCGGTCATGAGCGCATCCATCGAGCAGAATCCCAGTCAAGAAGAACGACGGCGGCGACTCGAACCTGGCAGCGTACGCCGGAAAGGTGCGCCTGGTCGTGAACGTCGCGTCCAGGTGCGGCCTCACCCCGCAATACACGGCCCTCGAAGCGCTCTATCGAAGATACCGCGATCGAGGGCTCGAGGTGCTCGCGTTTCCTGCGAACGAGTTCGGCGAGCAGGAGCCGGGCACCGACGCCGAGATCCGCGAGTTCTGCGAGTCCAAGTACGACGTCACCTTTCCGCTGTTCTCCAAGATCGTCGTGAAAGGTGCGGGCCAGCACCCGCTCTACGTCGAGCTGACGAGGGCGCAGCCGACCGCGACGGAGAAGCCGGGCAGCGACTTCAAGGCAAAGCTCCGAAGTTACGGCATCGACCTCGGCGCGCCGGCGGACATCGCCTGGAACTTCGAGAAATTCGTCGTTGACCGGCAGGGCACGGTCGTTGCCCGCTTCGCCCCGGACGTGGCGCCCGACGATCTGCTCGTCACGGGCGCCATCGAGCAGGCGCTCGGGTCATGAAGTGACGCCAGTCTGTGGCTACACCCTCGCGCCTGATCACCTTGCGCGCGACATGCCGCGACCCTAACGGCAACTCCGACGGCCACGTGAATCGGCAGCGAGCGTCTCGGCGGCGCCGCGCGCTCACGTGGCCCTCGGCTCAGCCTTGCCCCGCAGCGCTCTTGCAGATCCCGGCCGCTTCGCCTGCGCTCATCGAGCACGTAGCCGCGCGCGGAACTCGCTCGCGGCGATCGGCTCGCCCGGTGACTCCGGCGGCTAGCCGGTGAGACGGCGCAGATAACGACCTGGATCCATGTCGCTTACCTCGCCCGACATTTGCGCGCCGTTACACACAACGCGTCCGGGCTCGGTTGCACGGTGGGCACCTCACGACATGCTCGCTCCGTGCTAAGTTCTGCCTTCGCGTGAAGACCCATTCGCCGCGCGCGCGGCACGAGCGACTCTCTACTCGTGTCGCTATCGCAATCGCCGCTTGCTCGTTCTCCTTCCTTGCCTGCTCGGGCCCCAGCCAGAGCCACTCGAAGCCCGATTCGGGCGCCGAGCTCGACGCGACCGCCGACCACGACGGCGTCGCCGACGGCTCCGCCGCCCTGCCAAAGGACGGCGGAGTCGACAGCGGCTCGGCCAGCACGACGGAGACCGGCACTAGCGAGCCCGATCAGCTCGTCATTTTCGACTTCACAGGGGTCGTCGACGCGGTCTCGCCGCTCACCGACACGCTTCCGTTCCCCGTCTCGGTCGGTGATCGACTGCGTGGTGTCTATGCCTTCAATCCGGGCAAGGCAACGGTGGCTGCTTCGGGCGGCGTCGGGAGGTACGGATTCGACAACATCCCTGGACAATTCGAGCTCCACCTCGACGTCGGCGACCTCGGCGTCGTGAGCCAGTGGCTCGATCCGTCGCTGGTGCAATCGACCATCTCCATCGGTGACGACGTCGAATCGACGGACGGCAGCTTGACGGATTCGTACGACATAGAAGTGGAGCAGGCGACGGCGACTGGGTTCTTCGGACAGGCCATCGACCTCGCGCTGCGGCTCGCGTCGACGAAGGATCTCGGCGCCGTGCGGAGCACGTCGCTGCCGCTCGATCCTCCCGACGTTTCGCGGTTCGACGATGCGTCCTTCATCATGCATCTGGCCGGAGCGGAGGTGCGCGGGCACGCCACGGCGGTGACGCGCTCGACGTCGACCGTGAATGCAGGCGTCTGTGGGGACGGTATCCTGAACTATGGCGAGGAGTGCGACGACTTCAACGACCGCGACGGCGACGGCTGCGACTCCTGTCGCTTCAGTTGCGTTGCAGGAGATCCGGACCGCGCTTGCGACACGGGGGACGCCTGTAACGGACCAGCGACGTGTCTCGCCTCGACTCACACTTGCGTTCCGGGCCCCGAGAAGCCGAACTTCACGCGTTGCGACGCCGGTCGCGCCTGCTGGGAAGGGGTCTGCCAGAACGTCGACGCCGAGCCGTCTCGGTTCGCGACGTTCACCTTCAAGGCGTACGTCGCTCAGATCGACGCGCCCGCGATCACCGTTCCGCCGCCCGGTATTCTATACGCGGATACCATCAACGGCGCATTCACGATCGATGTGACCGCCCCGCCGGCGGCCGAAAGCACGACGAAGAGCGAGTTCGACTACGTCAATGAGCCGGGCGGATTCGCGCTCTACGCGACGGTCGGCCCGCTGCACCTGCTGGCGTCGAAGGTCGACGCGAACCTGGCCGGAAGCAGCGTGCGAATACGGAGGGACGAATACGACGTGACCGTCGGGCAACTCATCGCGATCGGAAGCCCCGTCGCGCCGGCGACGATGGCGATCGCACTGACGAAGCCGGAGGCGGTGCTCTCCCCGTCGTCGCCGCTCACGCTTGCGTCCACTCATTTTGAGGTTGGCACCGTCGTCCTCACCTACGGGGGCCTCGTGCTCCACGCGAACATTTCGTCGCTCAAGCGCGCGGCTGGCGGCACCGCACCGTCGCCGGCTCCGGACAGCGGGAACGACGGCGGCGGCCCCTTGCCGCCGCGCGACGGGGGCAACGTCGTCAACCCGGGGACATCGAAGGACGGCGGCGGCATCACCCCGGAGCCGGCACTCGACAGCGGGGCGGGCGGCGGTATCACAACGACGCCATGACATAGGTGCTGGAGCGCTATCGAGGCGTATCGTCACGCTCGTGGCGAGCACGTTCGCACCGCGCGCTCGCGTCTCAGTTGGTGCCGTGGGGATCGAAATTCAGTACGCAAGGTGACACTTACCGTGCGTCGCGACGAGGAGGCATGGTCGTTGCTGGGCACTCCACGCGTCACCCGCACGACGCCACGGAATGTCTCGCTGGTCGATTTTATGTCTCGCCTCCGCTCTCGCCGGCGCTTTGTTGCTCCGCTCAGTGGATTGCCGCGCGGAGTCCGGGGGGACACCGGAGACGCCGGCTCAGCGTCCGCGCGCGCGTGCGCACGCTCGTGCCATCCAGGCAGATCGTGGAACGTCCGAGCCCGGCAGCCCGACGACGTATCATGGCGAACCATTCACCATCGACGGCGCCGTTGGTTGGCAGAGCGCGGATCTCGCGACGTTTCAGTCGTCGATCGGCGCGCATTCGTTCACGGCGAACCTGATCCCGAGGGCGCTATCCGGCCCTTCGGCGCAGCTCGGCTTCGGCGCGCGCCTGTACTCGCTGACACTCGGCATTCGCGGCGGCGTCGCGTGGCTCGGCAGCGACTCACTCCCGAGCTCGCTCGAGCTCTACAGCATCGACGCCGAGGTGGGGTTGAAGATGCCGTTCGACCGCATCGAGCTAGCCTTGCTCCTCGGCGGCGGCTACAGCGTCATGGGCGGTCTGTCCGATCTGCTCAACGGGTTGGGCGAGGGCCTCGACATCGACGGCGCGAACGCGCGTATCGGCCTCGGGCTCGATTACTACTTTTCGAACGAGTTCTCCGTCGCCGCTCGAGCCACCGCGGAGCTACTTTTCCTGGCGCGACACGGCGTCGCATTGCGCGACGTCCCGAATCAGCTCACGTCCTTCGACGCAGCCGAGAGCGGGTTGCTCGCGGGTTCGGGGTCGAGCGTAGGCACTGCGTTGACCATTAGCGCCGGGCCGGCGTTTCACTTCTAGTCTCGACCGCTAGCGAGGTCGAGTTCCGGACGAGACCTCACCGACTCGGGTACTCCGTGAAAACGTAGTCCCGCTGCTTCACGTGCGTGTGGCATGAGAATCCGCACTTCGCATCGTTCTTCTGTGGTGGCTTGTCGGCCGTCGTGCCGGGCCTGAACGTGCTGGACGCGGCGTCGTATTCGAATTCGCCGTATCCCCAGCCGCCGCTGTCCGCGAACCTCTTGCTGTCCTTCACCATGAAATCCACATCATGGAGCGTGTCGGGCATGAATGGCTGACCTGGGATCGCCGGATCTTTCTTCGGGTTCCAGTGAATCTTCGCCATCTTGGCGCCGTCGGGCACGGGTTTGCCGTTCGCAGGAACACCGGCCTTGTAGGCAGCGATCATGGTGGGGTTCCCGAGGATCACGGCGAGCAGCCCTCCGTTGCTGACGGAGATGACCTGCCAGTTTTCGTAGCCCCTGAACTCCGAGAATGCGAGCCCACCTGGGATTGCGAGGCTGTACCGATCCTGTCCCGAAAGCGCGGCTCCAGCCGCCAGGATGATGACCGTCGACGAAATTCCCGCACCCACCAGCATTCGTTTGCTTTTCATCTCTTCGCAGCTCCTTTGCCCGGTCGACGATAGAGAGCACACCGCTGGCGCGCTCCCTTTCGTGAATCATTCGCGCGCTCGACACTCTCGCATGTCCTTCGATGCCGGACGCGGATTCGTGATGAGTAGATCGCGCTGGGGGCAAGCCTCATGCCACGCGGGGTTCTCGATGAGGAAATCCCGGCGAAACCATTTTCCACTTCGGTGTGGGTCACACAGTCGTTCGTGGTGCTGACCGACGAGAACTCCGTGCTCGCGGTCCTTGTGATCGGAGCTCCTCCCTGACGGAGCCCTCGCAAGATTCTCCAAGATCGCGCCTTGCTCGATCGCTAGGCTACCGCCGAAACCTCGAACGAAGGAGGCTCCCCTCATGATTTGTCGAATCTGGCACGGGATCGCCGCGCCCGAGAACGCTGCGTCCTACGAACGAATCGTCCGGAACGACGTCATCCCGGCGATCGAAGCGCGGCGCATCGAGGGATTTTTGCAGATCGACCTCCTCCGCCGCACGTCAGCCGACGAGGTCGAGTTCCGGACGATCATGTGGTTCACGGATCTAGAAGCCGTGAAACGATTCGTCGGAGATGACTACGAAGCGAGCCACGTGCCCCCCGCCGCTCGCGCCGTGCTACGTCGGTTCGACGAGCGTGTTGCCCACTACGAGGTCATCGAACGGCGTCCGCAGCTCGAGTGAGGGATAGGCCCGGGCGCACTTCACGGCGTGAGCGCTCGCGAAGTTCGCGCGATGATAGCGTCGTGCCTGACGGAACCCCGCCGGACGCTCCTACGCCGTGAGCACCCGGGGCCCGTCCGCCGTGATGGCGACCGTGTGCTCCACGTGCGCGGAGAGGCCATGGTCGCGCGTCTCCACGGTCCAGCCGTCCACAAGGACGCGGACGTCGCCGCGGCCCGTGTTGAGCATCGGCTCGATGGCGATAACCATGCCGGCCTTGAGCCGCAGGCCCGCGCACGACGACCTGATTGACCGAGGTGCAGAGCACGGCCGGAAACGGTGGGGTCCCCGCCTGCCGGTACCCGAGGAACGCCGACTTCGCCTTCGCCCGCTCGAGCTCGCGACGTGCGATGCGCTCGAGCTCGGCCGTGGTCACTCCCGGAACGCAAGCCACTTCGACCGCGTCGAGAACGCCGGCGACGATCCTACCGGCCTGGTGCATCTTCTGCAGCTCGATGGTGTTCTTGATGACGATGCCCATGCACGAGACTTAGCACGCCGGTCTGCGTTCGTACCGTCCCACGATGTGCGTCGTTCACGGGAATGCGAGCCGGAGCCGCACCGATTGTACGGCTCCGGTCACGGGAATCGGCTGCTCAGGCTGCCGTCTGCTTCCAGCCGTCCAGCGCGGTGATGTTCGCAAACCACGCCTTCACGTTCGGGAACTCGTCGACGGGCGCCTCGGTGGCCTGCGAGTACATCAACGAGGATGCGACCGTCAGATCCGCTAGCGTGAGCGCGTTGCCGACGATGTACTTCTTCCCTTCGAGGCGCTTGTTCAGCACCGTCGCGAAGCGACGAAAGCCTGCGAGCGCTTCCTGGATCTTGCCTTGATCGGGCTCGCCGAGGCCCATCATGCCCTGCAGTATCTTCTCGAACGCCAGCGCTGCCGAGCTGCGGCGAGAAGTGCGACGAATCCCAGAACTGCCAGCGCGTCACGTCGGCGCGCGCTTGCTCGTCGCGCGGCAGCAGCCCGGATTCCGGCTTCTTCGACGCCAGGTACTGCATGATGGCCCGCGACTCGGTGAGCACGAAGTCGCCGTCCACCAGCGTGGGGACGGCGCCGTTCGGGTTGAGCGCCAGGTAGTCGGGGCTCTTGTGCTCACCCTTCGCGAAGTCGAGCTTCTTCTCGTCGAGCTCGATTCCCAGGACGGCGGCAGCGAGTCGAACGCGACGGACGTTGGGAGACAGAGGATTGTAGTAGAGCTTCATGACGGACCTCCGAGGGTGGCGACAGCAAGCAGCCGGCGCTTGCCGACGTCAACTGTCCCGTTGGACGCCGAACCGTCTCAAACCCCGAAGGCGTTGTCTGCAAGCGCACGCAGCGCCCGCTTGGTCTCGGGGTCGACCGACACGGAGAATGTCTCCGTCGCCCCGGCATGGGAATCCCCGATGAGCCTGCCTTCGTTGGTCCTCGTGGACGAGCGGCAACCCTCACGGCTTCGCCACGCGCGCGAGAACGGGACCGAGCACCGGCGCGAGGCCGCCCATCTCGTTGATGAATCCGCCGAGGTAGCGGTCCGTCGCGGGGACGTAGAGCATGAAGCTCTGGTAGCCGGCCGTGCCGCCCAGGTGTCCGATGGCGTCGTCGCCGTCCGAGGTCCACCTGCGCGAGGATCTCGTCGAGGGTCCAGACATGATCGGGATCGGTGACTGCCGCTCGATAGACGGCGTCGGTGACCCAATCCGGGATCCCGGAGCGATGCTCGAGGAGCATGCGGAAGCGTTCATCGGGAGCGATCGCCGTCTTGCTGTCGACGTCGTCGACTCCTGCGCCGGCCGACCAGCGTTGGTCTCCCGCAGAAACCAGGATCGCGACGCCGGGAGTTACCCCGTGCGCCACGGCATCGTCCAGAATGGCCTGCAAGTCGGTCTTCAATGCGGTCGGTACGCCGCTGCCGCTGCCGCCGTCACTCGCGGGCGTGCTGGTGCCGCCATCCGAAGCAGGAGAGCCGCCGGCCCCCCTTGGCGCTATTGCAGCCGCCGAGCGCCGCGACCAGCGAGAGAGAGAAGATCCTGGAAGTGAGTCCCCATTTCGGTCGTGATCGGTATTCCATGGCCCGAGCTTCGGGCATCGGTGGTCATCCCACATGGGCGTGGGACGCCAACTCATGGGAAAGCGGCGCCAGAGGCCCCCTCGGGCGACCGGAGCTTCTGCCGGTATTCCGCGGGCGTGCAGTCCTCCCAGCGCCGGAACGCGCGATAAAAACCGCGCAAATCGCCGAATGCCAGGAGGTGCGCGGTCTCCTGGATCGATATGTTGGGGTCGCCGAGATAGCGGCGCGCGAGCTGTTTCCGCGTGTCGTCGTAGAGCTTCCCCGAGGTTCCGCGCGGATGACGCGAGGCGCGCTGGGTCGGCTTCGGCTCCCAAGTGCCTGCGCCTGAACATTTTCGCCCTTTCCCGAGCGGAACGGCGTCGCGGTGACGCCAGGCGATGCGGCTGCGGGTTTCAATGCGCGCCGCCGTCAATTGCACGGGCTCTCGTTCTGCGACTTGCGTGGGTCCCAATCGGCGCCGTCCGGCATCTGCTTGAAGAACTCGCAAGCTTTCCGGTCGTGCAGTAGCTTCCAGCGAAACCACGGGACCGCCACCTGCTGGGTCGGAACGATCGGCACCGGGATGCTCGACGCACCGACCGCCGAGTACCAGTACGCTTCGTCGGTGTCGCTCAGAGCGTCGAATGACTGCTGTACGAAGCTCTCTGGCGTCACGGCATCGGCCGAGCCGCTGAACATGAACATCGGCGAGCTGATCATGGCATACGCATCCATCCAGTCTCCGGAGCCCCCAAGGCCACTCGCAGGCTCCATGGCAAGCCCGGCGTACGTCATGGCCTTGCCCCACTTCGCCTCGGCCAGCTGCACGCACATGAAGGTAGCTCCGCCGCCTTGTTCGTGTCCCATGGCTCCGATCTTCCTGTCAGCCAGCAAGGGATACGCTTTGAACGCCGCGTCGAGCGCCGCGATGCATTCCGTTCCCAGCTCCGAGGTTATGTTCTCCGAGCATGTACCCAAGAATCCGTGCGTGGCCAGACGCTGTAGGATCCCTACATAGGGGTCGCAGACGGCGCCGGTTCCGCCCGCGAGATAGACGACGGGCACATTGCAGCCAGCGGGCACGGCAGGGACGAAGAAGTTGGTGGTGCCAACGGTCCTCTTCTCGAACGTGAACGGGCCATCGCTCTCGTAGTCCGTGATGCCATTCAAGCAGCTGTTGTCCCCCGGGGTGACGCCGCTCGCGTCGCCGGTGGCGCTCGCGTCGCCGGGGACGCTCGCGTCGCTCGCGCCCCCACTGCCGCTCGCGCCAGCGGTGGGCTGCACGCCCCCACTGCCACTCGCACCCCCACTACCGCTCGCGCCGGCCGTGGGCTGCACGCCCCCACTGCCGCTCACGCCCACAGCACCTGCACCCGCTGCGCTCTGGGCACCTCCACCGCTGCTGGGACGCGCGCCGCCTGCGCCGCCCGTCTGCACGGCGACGAGCGCACCGCCCGTGCCGGAACTGGCAGGGCCGCCCAACCCGCGGTCGACCGTCTTACCGCAGCCCACGCACGAAAGTGCGACCGCGATCACGAACTCTGATGGCCCCGGGTGAGCCGCGCTCCGTCTACTCGAATCGAGCCGCATGTTGCAGATCTCCATCGCGCGACCACAGCCGCACCACCACGCTTGTCTCTGGCCCCATGACCGGCAGAAAGCAAAGCCAACCTCTGTCGCCCGCTCGAGTTGCAGCACTTCGCGGACCCCGTTCGCTCTCCGGCAGGTGCTGTTCGTCTTTGCCGCTCAGGCTTTGCCCGCTCGATACCGTGCTACCGCCGACCGCGTGTCATCGAGTCGGTCGCCGTAGCCCTTGCCGCCAATACCGCTAGCCGGGGCGCCGCGCTGCGCGCCAGGGTCCGAGGCTCGGTGCAAAGGTAGTCGCCATGACTACCTTCTTGGGCAATTTCACGCTCGAGCCGTGGCTATTTCAGACGAAGAACCTGCGCGCGCTCGCCATCGGATTCATCTCCGGGTTCGTGCTCGGGTGCTCGAACGGCTCGTCGGCGAACCAAGTTGCGGCAAAAGGCGGCGGAGGCATCGGGGCTTCCCCAAATGGTGGCGCCGGCGGAGGCATCGGGGCTTCCCCAAATGGTGGCGCCGGCGGAGGCATCGGGGCTTCCCCAAATGGTGGCGCCGGCGGAGGCATCGGGGCTTCGCCAAATGGTGGCGCCGGCGCGAGCGGCGCAGTCGGTGGAGGAGCAACCGGGACTGGCGCAGTCGGCTCTGCCGGACTCGGAGGAGCGTCCGGCGGCACGAGCGCCGGCGGAAACAGCGCCGGGGGCGTCGCTTCGGGGGGAGCGGGCGGAGCGGCAGGTTCCAGCGGCCAGGCCGGGAGCTCGAATGGTGGCTCTGACGGAGGAATGCCGACCGGCACGCCGAAGCTCGATCCCGGGACGGGGACCTGGCCCGCAGTCGCGCCCGGCGACGTCGCAAGTGTGTGCAAGCTCGACCTGGCGAAACTCCAGGCCGCCGAAACATCGTTGAACGTGCCGTGGGCGGTCTTCCGCTACGGCAAGCTCTGCTACCAACACAACGCGACGAATTTTGCGGCGGCGGAAGCGTGGTCGACGACGAAGACCCTCGGCGCGACGGTGGCGGGCGTGGTCGCCTACCAGACGCGCAACATGATGCGAACGGGCCCGAAGACGGGGCCTTTCAGCGATCAAGATCGCGTCGATCAGTGGCTCACCACGTTCAGCTACAACAAAGAAGCTCACGTCGCGCACGTTCTGGCGATGGTCGCGCAAAACCCGAACCTCGCACTCGGCCAGAAGACGATGACGTACGACACCGTCGGAACGACGCAGATCAACTCGATCAGCGACATGCTGAACGCCGCCATCGGGCAAGACACCACCAATTTGACCGCCAATCTCGAGACGTTCACCCAGAAGTTCGTCTACGCGCCGCTCGGCATGAAAAACTCGGTCTGGTCGAGCGGGGCGGCCACGAAGACCTTCGCCTACACCTGGAGCACCGATCTGATGGATATGGCGCGCCTCGGCACGCTGCTCATGCACGACGGCATGTGGAACGGCACTCGATTGCTCGACGCGGACTGGGTCTACAAGATGTCGCATCCGTCGTTCGAAGACGCAAACACGGGCTATGGCTATCTCACGTGGCTCAACGCCGCGTCGAACTTCACGTTCGGGGGTCTCACGGCGGCCATCCAGCCGGGAGCGAACGGAAAGTATCAGGTGGCGTATTCACCGGGGCCCTGCGCGCCGCTGTCGATTTTCAAGACCCATCCCCACGGCCTCTCTGACTCCCCCGACTGCAACTACATCGCGCCCGCCTCGTGTGCGCCGCAGCAGTACGACGTTGGCGTATTCAACGGCGTCGGGTACATGGGCCAGATCATTCAAGTGCACAAGGGACTGGATCTCGTGTTGATTGCTCGCAACGTGGAACCCGGCGCCATCGGTGCCGATGCTCCCAAGTCCGTCTGGGACGCACTCCGCCCGGCCGTCATCGCCGGAGATCCCAAGTACAAGGGCGACGAAGCCGCCTTCTGCAAAGACTACGGCGGTAACGCTTACGCGCCCGATCTGTAGCTCGCTGCCTTTGTTCGCGGTATCTTCGAAGGCGATGAAGCTGTACGCCGCGTGCGCGGTGGGAGTTTGTCTCCTGGCGGCGTGCGAAGGCGGCGGTGCTGGTGTGTCCGCTCCAGGCGCTGGCGGTTCGAGTGCGCTGGGTGATGCCGAAGCTCCGAAGCTGCCGAGCGCTATGACGCGCGACCAGCTGCTCAATCCGGAGAACTGTGCCGGCTGTCATCCCAATCACTATCGCGAGTGGTCGAGCAGCATGCATGCCTATGCCGCGAAGGACCCCGTGTTCGTCGCCATGAACAAACGCGGTCAGCGCGAGACTGGCGGCAAACTCGGGGATTTTTGCATCAGGTGCCACGCCCCGATGGCCGTAGTCGAGAAGCTCTCGAACGACGGCCTCAACCTCGCCGACCTTCCCGACAAGGACCGCGGCGTAAGCTGTTACTTCTGCCATAGCGCGCTGGCAGTCGAAGGCGATCACAACGCGATGCTCGCGCTCGGCAACGACACTACCCTGCGCGGACCGATCCAAGATCCGCGGGAACCCGGGGCGCATCAGGCGGAGTACTCGAGCTCGTTCGAGGACACGAACCGTAACAGCACCGCGATGTGTGGCGGTTGCCACGATATCGTCACCCAGACTGGTGTGCATCTCGAGCGTACGTTCGAGGAGTACGAGAGCGGTCTGTTCTCCATGGGTGCAGCCGGGCAACCGCCGGACTCGCCCGCGCTCGAGAGTTGTCCGAGCTGTCATATGCCGTCACGCAGCGAGCTCGCGGCCTTCTATCCCCCGGGCGGAAGCGAGCGCATCGTGCACGAGCATCTGTGGCCCGGCATCGATTTGCCGCTCTCCGACTTTCCCAACCGCGACGCACTGCGGAGCGCCATCGAGGACTGCCAGCTCGGCGTAGCAAGCATCGGTTACTTCGCCCTGGAGGTCACGCCGCCGAACCTGTTCTCGTTCAGCGTCGAGACGAACGCTGGACACAACCAGCCGAGCGGTTCTGCACAAGACCGCCGCATGTGGCTCGAGTTCATGGCGTACGACGGCAACGGAGCGCTGCTCGACCAAGTCAGTAGCGGCAACATCCCGGACGGCGAGATCGAAGAAAAGTCGCCTGGTGATCCAAAGCACGATCCGAACCTGTTCTTGCTCCGCGATCGGATCTACGACGACCAGGGCCTGCCGGTGCACATGTTCTGGCAAGCCGCAACGTCGAGCGCTCATCCAAACGGCTACGAGTCGACCGTTCTTCCCGTGAGGACCAGCGCGCTCGACGTCGGCACCCACGGCGTTCAAAAGCAGTATCGTGCGTCCGGTCCCGGCGGGCTTCCGGCGCGCGTCACGGCGCGCCTCCGGGTGCGACCGATCGGCATGGACGTACTCGAAGACCTCGTCGACTCCGGTGACCTGGATCCGGCAATCGTAGCGCAGATGCCGACCTACAGCTTCGGAGCGCAGCTCGAGTGGACGCCCGCGGACGGCGCGATGAAAGTCGCCACCATCAGTTCCAACGTCGACTGCAGAGCATATCGCTGTCTCTTGTACCCGGGCTCGCAGTACTGCGATTGAGCGGAGCCTCCGGTCTGCGCGAAGCCGAAGCACGAACTCATCGTCGCGCATCCCCGCCACGAGGCCGCACGGTGGCGATCGGGGCCCGAGCCTCGTTGGTTGTCGTTGATATTTTCCAACGCACTCGGACACGGCGACGTACGGACGGTTCGAATAGCCTATCCCGGGCGCTCATTCGTTCGCCTGGGTGTGCAGGGATGATACGTTCGCGTGCGGTTGCGGAGTGCGGCTACGTCGCAAACCGGAAGGGTGAAGCCATGCATTCGACTCGGCATCGTCGTGCATTTCGTTCGCGCCGTGCGTTGCGCGCGGCCTCTCTCCAGACCTTCTGCGTCGCCGTGCTGGCGTCGGGCTGCGGCTCCAGCGACACGACGACACCGGGGACGAGTCCCTTGAACACGTCGGGGGCCGCGGGCGTTCCGGGCATCGGCGGCGCATCGAGCGGCGGCGCGAGTGGCGTCGCCGCTCCGAACTCGGGCGGCACTTCCGGCACACAGCAGAATCCCACCTGGCATGGGCGGTTCGACGCAGCTGCCCGGGTCGGGAGCTCGCGTCGGTGCCGGCGGATTCGCGCCGGGAAGTGGCGGCGTGCCGATCGCATCCGGCGGGAGCACCATCGCCGGCGGCGGAACGACAGCCGGTCAGGGCGGAACGACCGCAAACAACGGCGGGACCACGTCGGGCAACGGCGGGACCACGTCGGGCAACGGCGGGACCACGTCGGGCAGCGGCGGGACCACGTCGGGCAGCGGCGGGACCACGTCGGGCAGCGGCGGGACCACGTCGGGCAGCGGCGGGATCACGTCGGGCAACGGCGGGACCACGTCGGGCAACGGCGGGACCACGTCGGGCAGCGGTGGGATCCACGGGCTTGGTCCTCCGACGGATCCCGTGATTCCCCAGGACCCCGGTGACTGCCCGGCGTTGCAAAACGGAACCATCACGTACCAAGGGCTCGGCGGTATCCAGATCGCCGTCGGTCCAAAGCCCTCCGGTTCGACGGCGCCGATGCTCATCTACTGGCACGGCACCGGTTCGACCTCCGGTGAGTACGCCTTGCTGGCAGCGCCGGTCGCCAACGGCGTCACCGCGGCTGGCGGTGTCATCGTGTCGTTCCAGGGCACGACGGGCGGTGACCTCTATTCGGGGACGAGCATCTTCGGCCAGGGCGACATGAAGCTCGTCGACGGCCTCGTCGCCTGCGCCGTCAAGTATCACAACGTCGATCCGCGGAAAATCTACGTGATGGGTTGCAGCGCTGGGGGCCTCTTCTCCGTAGCGATGGCCGCCATGCGCTCGAGCTACATCGCTGCCGCGGCGCCGAACTCGGGCGGCATTACCGTATCTCCGGCGTTCGAGAGCGGCCACGTTCCGCCGCTCATGACGGTGCACGGCGCGATGGGCTCCGACGTCGTCATCGTCGACTTCTCGCAGACGAGTGCGTCTGCCGACATGCTCTTCAAGAGCAAGGGCGGTTTCGTCATCGACTGCAACACTGGCGGCGGTCACTGCGGCGGCGCTGGCCTCGCCGGCGACGTCTGGACGTTCTTCCAGGCTCACGCTTTCGGCATCGAGCCGGAACCGTGGGCAACCGGTCTACCGGCGGGCTTCTCCAGCCAGTGCAAGATCCAGTAGCGGTGGCCGTGCGCTAAGTGGACGATGGGTCCGCCGAGCCCGTAGATCCCGCCGCTCGCGGCGAGGAAGCCCGAGCTAGACACGGGTCGACGCCGAAGGGAAGAACGTCGTCGAGCGACAGCCGGATGCGCTCGCCCTCGAAGGTCGAGAGATCGCCTTCGCCAGAGAAGTTCACGACCGGTCCGTCGACGGTCCACGCGGTCGCGAGTTCGATGGTGGCGCGTGATCTCCAGCCTCTCCCCAAATGGTCGAACTGGCAGCCTTTTCCGGACGTGTTGATTTTCTTTGAAGAAACGCCTCGAGTCGAGACACCAGGGGGCAGTGAGCGCGGTCAAACGCAGTTCGTTCGTAGGTCTTGCCTTGCTCGTCCTGGCCTGGCTTGCTCCGCGCCGGGCGGTCGCCGACGGACCCACGTTGGCCGTCGGCGACACGGGAACAGCAACGTGCGTCACGGCTCCGGATCTGGCCGATGCCCTCCGGCTCGCCAGTACCTTGCGTGAGGCGGAGACGCCGGCCCCGTCCGACCGAAACGCGCTCGGGCTCCGATCGTATACCCGAAAAAGCATGAGATTCACGAAGGCTTCGGTGTGGGCGTTCATCGCTTGCGCAGGACTGAAAGCGACGGCGGCGTGCGGCGGAGACTCGTTTTCCGCTGCGGGCGGACAGTGCCCGGAGCTTTCGGGCGCCTGGAGCATCAGCGGGGACTGCCCGCCGTCGTCATGCAACTTCGACCAGAGCGGTTGCCATATAGCCGCCGAGTGCAACGGAGGCCTGACGGCGTCCGGCGCGCTGAACGGTTCCGAGCTGACCTTCTCCGGTGACGGTGTGCACTGCACGGCGACGGTGTCCCTGGGAACGGGCGGTGCATCGGCGGTGGCTTCCGGAACGTGCCAGACGCCGTCGGGAAAGTGCAGCTTCCGCGCGAGCTGCGCGTCGGGCGCGTGCACGCGAGCGAACGAGCCCGAGCCGAACGACGGCGGGCAGACATCGACGAGCAACCCTCCCGCCAAGTCATGTCAGATGCGGGTCGCATCGGGAAGTCATCAAGAGTGCGACTACTCGGTTTGCGCCGAGATCTCGGATTCGGCAGCCTGTTGCTCGTCGGTCACGGACTACCGCACGGTGACGGGAACCATGTGTCCGAGCGGCTGCACGGATTTGCAGACCGACGCCGGAAACTGCGGAGGTTGTGGCAAGGCTTGCTCGTCGGGACAATCTTGCGTCGCCGGCTCGTGTGTCGTGGTCCAGCGGGACGGCGGAATCCACGGCGGCGGCGCCGGAGGTCCCGGTTCGGCTGGCGCGTCGAGCACGGGAGGTTCATCCGGCGTCGGAGGCATAGCGAACGGCGGCGGCGCCCCCGGCGCCGGCGGGACCACGGGTGGCGTCGTCGATGCGGGCGTCGCGGGTGGTTCTTCGAGTGGTGGTGGAGGAAGGGGGGGAGGACCCGTAGGAACCGGGGGATTGGCGGGAGCGACGAGCAGCTGTCATCCTCCGACCACGGACGGGCAATGCGAGCTCGTGTCTCGCTGCGGTTGTGCGTCGTCGCAGAACTGCGCCTACGTCGGAAGCGCGACGAAGTGCATCGCGCCGGGGGGCGTGAAGCTGTGGTCGGCGTGTACTTACAACAGCGATTGCCCCGCGGGAGCCGGATGCACCGGCGGCGTATGTCGTCCCGATTGCGACACCGCGGCCGATTGCGGCGCGCCCGGCTCGCAGTATCGCGCCTGTTATCAGGTCGTCGACATCGCGACGAGCAAACCATTCCCTGGCTTCAAAGCCTGCACGCAGCAGTGTAACCCGATGGACCCCACGAACACCGCGGCCGATCCGGCATTCGGTGCTTGCGGAGATCACGCCAACTGCATCGTGTCGTCGCTCGGCGTTTCTGGCACGACCAACTGCGTGGCGGCGGGCTCGGGAGCAGCGGGCGAAACCTGCGCCTCGACCAGCGACTGCAGCGGCGGATTGATCTGTGCGAGAGGCATCAGCGGGGCGAACGTGTGCTCCCAATGGTGCCGGGTGGGCCACGACGAGGAGGATTGCCCGAGCGCCAGCTGTGATTCCGGCAGCGGCTCGTCGACGATATACGGGACCTGCAACGCGCTCTCGAGTAGTTCGGTCGGAACGCGCAGCGGGGTCGTACCTTACGGCTATTGCACGCTGGATGTCAGCGGCTGCTGAGCCGTCGATGATCGGCGTCCGGCACCTCACGCGCTGAAGCGGACAATCTGTTCGAGCGACGCGCAGCGTCCCGAAGGGGATGCCTGCAGTAGTGAACATGGCAAAATCGGCCAAAATCGGGCCGGTTCCGATCACATTGGTGACCTAGCTGCGCAGATTGCAGCGCCGTGCAAGTAGCCGTACATTTGGCCGATGTCCGGTCAGCGCCTCCTCTCCCCTCACCGGACCGGGGTGTCCACGACCCCCACCGTCGAGCTGCCGAGAACTTCGCGCCGAGGGAGCGCGACGCGGCCCGAGACTATTTCCGTACGCGCCGATAGCCCATGACGGAAGCGGAGAGACGGGCGCAAGCGCGAGGACAGCGGATGACACTCCGCAAGGGCCGCCTCGGCGAGCCGGAGGTCGACTTCAGCCCGGTTTTCGGCGCGGACGCAATCTCCCTCGTCTATCGCCTGACCCTGGCGAGCTATTGCCTTGCGGGGTACACGCGCCCCTCGTACTCACGCGAGCAGATCCCCTGCTCGTTCGTCCCCAGGCGCGCGACATGATCGAGCTTCCCGACGACTTTCGCGATCTACTCCTAGCGTTGGCCGACGCTGGCGCAGAGTTCGTGGTCCTCGGTGGTCACGCCGTCGCTTTCCACGGACACCCCCGAGCGACGAAGGACTTAGACGTGCTGGTTCGCGCGGACCGCCAGAACGCCGAACGCGTCTATCGCGCGCTCGCTGCCTTCGGCGCGCCGCTCTCTCAGTTCGAGGTCGGCGAAGCTGACTTCGTGACGTATGACGGTGTGCTGCAGATGGGCGTCCCACCACTCCGCATCGATGTTTTAAACCGAGCGGATGGCATTACGTTCGACGAAGCCATCGCCGACGGCGCGGGCTTCGAACTCGAGGGTCGCAAGATCCCCGTCATCGGACGGCCCGCGTTGCTCAAAAACAAGAGGGCTACCGGACGAGAGCAGGACCTCGCGGACGTGAAAGCTCTCGAGCGAATCAGGTAGTCCCTCCACATGCACCAGACGAAGCTTCGGGCCCCCCGCTGCGCCGCTTGCCGGGTCCGTGTTCACCCTTTCGACACGGGATTCGCGGTACGTCCGTGTTCGCTACGCGCCGGCGCTCGGCCGCGCGCTGACGCGTCCTAGCCACCCATTCAATTGCTGCAAGTCGGCCGGGACTCCGACGCCGATGAATCTCGCGAAGTCGATCGTCGTGAGCGTAACGATATCCGCCATCGAGTACGCGCTCGTGGCGACGTACTCTCGACCTTCGAGCTCTCGATCCAGCCAACGCATGGCATTCAACGCCCGTTGGCGATTGCTTTCGCCGTAGTCCTTGTATTGCGTACCGACCTTCGCGGTGTAGGGGTGCGTGTGAATCCAAACCGCGGCGACGGGATTCATCAGCGCGAATTCGACGCGGCGAATCCACATGTCGACGTGGGCTCGTTGCATCGCGTCGGCACCGAATAGCATGGGTGTCGGATGAAGCTCCTCCAGGTAGCGACATATCGAAACGCTTTCGCTCAGATGGGACCCGTCGTCCAGGGACAGCACCGGCAATTGGCCGAGCGAATTCTTTTGTTTGAACTCGGGAGATTTGTGCGCGCGTTCGCGTATCGATACGTTCTCGATAGGGATCGAAATTCCCTTTTCCGCCAGAAAGATACGCACGCGTCTCGGATTGGGCGCAGGGTTGTGTTCGTTGTAAAGTTTCATGGGTCGCGGCTGAGTGAAGGGAACGACGTCCGTGACGCTTCGACGGTCTCGTGCACGGTCGCCGCCTCGTCAAGCGTGGGCCGGAGCCAGCCGTGATGTCAACGCACCGGAGCAGCGCCCTGATTCTTCCGGTGGGCCCGATCGCGAAATCCATTCCCCGGCGCGGCGGCCCCCGCGACGATGTCCCCCCGCATCGGCACGGAATCAACTACCGTGGCGCGATGATTCGAACGAACGCGCTCGGTACTTTCTCGAGTGTAGCCGTCACGGCGCTCCTGGTCGCTTGCGGCAGCGGGGACGCGCCCAAAGCTTGGAGCGCGCTGTCGACTTGTCTGGCGGGGCCCGCCGCGGGAGCGCCGGTCGTGGAGCGGGTGCAGAAGCTTCGCTCGGCGCAGCTCGCGGGAGCCACGACGACTGGGAAGGACGCCTGGCCTGCGCGCTGCTCGAGCTATGCCGATGCGCTCTATGCGGCCTCGGGAGACATTGTTCTCGTTCACCGCACTCTCAAGGAACGGCTCGCCTGCAAAGACGACGGTCACTGCGCAATTCTCGGTGACGAATCGTTTCTTCCGACGATGAGCGCGCTCTGGGAAGCCGCGCAGGCAGCGAAGTTGCAGCCGGAAGCGGCCGCGGGTGTTCCTGCTCCGGCGCTCTCACCGCCGCCGCTCATCGATGCGACCAGCTGGAAGAGCTTCAGCAAGGATCCGGCGCGCGTGGTCGGGCCGAGCTTGAACGCGGACGGTTCGGCCGTGTTGTTGTTGGCCGCGAAGGAGGGACGCGCTCGTCCTCGTTACTGCAAGATTTCTGCGGGCTTCGCCACGATGCAATGCTCGGACGCGAACGCGAGCGTGCCGGAGCTACCCGGACAGACGGTCGGGCTCGCGCGCAGCGGGCGCGGGCTCTTCGCCGCCGGCCTCACCGACGCGGGAATGTCGGCCTACAACCTCGAAACGGGTGCGCGCTCGGACGTGCACGGCAAGTTGCCCTACCTCGTGGCGGACGGTGTCGCGATAGAGACGCCCACGGAGGAAATGCCGAAGGCGAAAGGCGCACCGGCACCCAATCCAAAAGCTCCGCCAGCGCCGGCTCCCAAGGGCTTCGTCGCGATCGAACTCGCGAACGGCAAATCCTCCAGAGAGGTAAAGCTTTCGATCGAACCCGTGGGCACGCCCATCCCCATCGGAAACCAAGTCGTGTACGTGGCCGGCGACGGAGCGAGCGCCTCGCTCGAAGCCAAGACCTTTTCGCACGGGCACCTCGGCGGCGGTGCGAGCATCAAGGGCCCGTTCGTGGGCCGCATGCACACCTGCGCAACGGACAATCGCACCGCGGTCGCCGCCTTCGACGGTTACGAGAGCCAGCCATCCGCAAAGGCCAGCGGCGGTCCAGGCAAGACTCAGTTCGCGGTCGCCTTCAAGACCGGAGACTCTTGGTCGAAGGCTCAATCCGCGACGCTACCGTTCGATCGCTCGCTCGATTCAGGCCTGGTTTGTGGCAAGACGGGCGCGAGCGTTGCGTGGGTGCGCCGCAACGCGGAGCTCGTGGAAATAGGTCGGCTCGATTGCTCCGTCGACGGGTGCAAGCCGGAGACCGTCAGCTTGCCGGGCCTCCAGAGCAAGTGGTGGGGAGGCGTCGCACCGCTCGGAGACAAGGTGCTGCTCTTCTGGCGTTCGACGTTCGGCGAAACGCGCCTCAGGGTCGCTCCGCTCGCCGCACTCGCCCAGGCTCCCGATCAGCTCCTCTTCGACTCGACCGACTTCGGCGGCCCTGTCGCCGGTGAACCGCTGCAGTTGACGACCGAAGCCGCGGCGCTCTTCGTGTTCGCACAGGAGCGACCCGTCGCCCTTCGAATCGGCGCCGACGGCCACGCGGCGCTGCTCACTCCGTGATGTGAAAAGTCAGGGCTACGAACAGGGCCAGCGGCAGTCCTTGGGCGAGGAGCGGCGGTCCATGTCCCATGGGTGGGTCCGACCGAGCCTCGACCGGGATCGTGGCAATCTCGGCCGCCGCGTGAGCTTCACGCGAACGTCGGGGGCTCCACGTCCTCGAGGCGCGTGAGAAACTTGCGCTCTTCGGCGGCGTAGTCTGCCCTGACGTCGAGGCGGGCGAGCACCGAGAAGAATCCGACGTGCAGCCGGTTCAAGAGCAAAGTGCTCTCCGGCACGGGGGCAAAGCCGCTTCCCTTCTCGAAGGCGTGACCCTTGAGATCGTAGAGCCCGCGCACCAACTCGCGAGCGAACTTTCGCGTCACGTGGAAGGGTGAATCGAAGAGCGGGGTCACGCATTGCCGTAGATACGCGACGAACGCGGCCTCCCACGGACCGCCCTGGGCACTGACGAGCCGCCCGGCGTTACGGGAGAAGATGGCCTCGTTCTTCGAGAGCGCTGCGCGATGAGCGGCGCGCGCCCATCGGGCCACGTGCGGTGTGAGCTCCTCGATGCAGCCGAAGTCGAGAAAGGCGATCTTGCCGCCGTGATTGAACAGATAATTTCCGGGATGCGGGTCGGCGTTGAAGACACCACCGACGAGGATCGACTTGTATGCGAACCGCCAGAGGGCGCGTGCGATGCGCGCGCGCTCCCGCTCGGGCCACGTGGCGACTTCCTCGAGCCTCCTTCCGTACGCGAGCTCCGTGCAGAGGACACGCCGACTCGACCGCTCGCGGACGACCGCCGGGATCGCAGATGTCCGGATCGCCCGCGTGGAGATGAATGAAGCGCTCCTGGTTGGCCGCCTCGCGCTTGTAGTCGAGCTCGTCCACGAAGCGTCTCGACAGTTCGTCGTAAAGGCGGGTCGTATCGAGGGTGCTCGGTGCGAACGCACCGACGAAGTCGGCCAGCACTTTACCATTGGCGGAGATCGGCCTCCACGGCCTTGTCGATGCCCGGGTGCTGCACCTTCACGGCCACGTGCCGGCCATCGGCGAGCCACGCCTCGTGAACCTGGCCGATGAACACGCTCGCGAAGGGCTCGTCCGCGAACGCTGAAAAGAGGCAATCGACCGGCGCGCCGAGCTCCTTCTCGAGCACTGCCCGGACGGCCGACGCAGGAGACCGCGCCGCGCCCGCCTGGAGCTTGCGGAGCACGCTCTGGAACGCCTCTCCCTGCGCTTCCGGCACGAACCCGTCCACGTAGCTCGCCATTTGCCCGACCTTCGCCGCGAGCCCGCGAAGATTCCCGAGCGCTTCTGCCATGTGCTCGGCGACCTTCTCGGGATCGCGCGTGAAGAGCTTCACCGTCGCGACTGCACCACCCACCTTGGCGAACCGAGCGAACCGACCGAAGCGACCTTCGGGGACCGACCCTTCGATGGACACACGCAGAGGATAGTACGCATTCGAACTCGATACACTCGGCGAAGCAGGAATCACACGCGACGCCGCACGAAGGCGTCGGCATGCAATGTAAGACACGGTGTGCGTTCCGGCGTGCGCAAGGGCTACCCCGTCTGCACCGAGACGCTCGAGGCCCTGGACGAGCTCGAGTTCGTCCTCCCTGCCCTTCGGAGAGTCCGGTGACGCGCTCGAGCGCACGCAGTTGCGTTGGATAGCTGCGTTGCAAACACCTTCCGAGGGCGGCGATCCACGCGACGGACCGCCCGTGTTATTGATTGCGGGTCATGAGGACCGAGCGACAGAGTTCCCCGGTGCGCCGCTCGCCGTCGCCCCGTGGATTTTCCAGGATCTGCGGGGTCCTGTGCGCGCTGCTCTCCTGTTCGTGTGGGAGCTCCGACGATTCCAGCGCGGCGAGCGGACTCGATGCGAGCGCGACGGGCGGCCGAACCGGAAGCGGAGGAGTGCCGGCAGCGGGCGGCGCGACGGGCGGCCGAACCGGAAACGGAGGAGTGCCGGCAGCGGGCGGCGCGACGGGCGGCGCGAAGTCGACGGGAGGCGCGTCCGGTGCGCGGCAGTCGACCGCTCCCGCCGATGCGGGCGGCTCGCCAATAGCGTTGACGGGGCAACGACATCTCATCGCGTGCCCGACCTGGATGGAGGTTTGCGCGGCCGGAGCCTCGGACGTCGTGACATGCGGGAGCGCCGACGGCATCGGGACGGATTATCCACCGGGGGTACCGCTCGTCACGTTCGCGGTGACACAAACGGACGTCGGCTGCGGCCTCACCGCGAGCGGAACGGTCGCTTGCTGGGGCGATGGCTATACGACCGAGCCGGTCACCTGCCCCGACGCCGGCAGTGCGCCGAGTTGCAACAGGAAGCCGCCCAAGGGGACGTTCACGGCAATCGGCGTGGGGGATCGCCAAGCATGCGCGATCGCTCCGGACGGGCAAATCGAATGCTGGGGAAGCAGGGGCAACACGCCCGACACGCCGCCGTCTGGGACGTTCGTCGACCTCGCCGCCCGTCGATGGCGCACCTTGGTGAGTTTCCGCCGTGCTCCTTCAGCGCCATCGTCGTGACGGCTTTGCCCGCTCGCTCTTGCGGCGGTCGTCTCGAGTTCGTCGAACTCGTCACCGAACCCGCGGTGTTTTAGCCCCACGCTCGGTCCGGACAATTGACCTGCTCGTTCCCCGCGCCGGCCGCAAACGGCGGGCGCCAGCTCAGCTGGAAGGTGGGATCGTAGGCCGACCGGTTCGCCCGCGCTTGCTTCCGGCCGCGAGCTTAACGTCGCCGTACCGGAGCCCCTTCGCCACGGCGACGTTGCCCAGTGTCGATGACCGCCTTCGGCTTCTCGGGTTCGACGTTCGCCTGGTGGGGACGCCGGGTCATCACGACGACGTCGGGGGCACGTGGTCGCCGGGGCCCCCCGGATGCCCGAGCCTTATCGTGACCGGTAGCGTGCTCCCGCGAATCCCGAGACTTTTGCTGATGTTGCTGCGGGCCTCGTTGCTGATGTTGCTGCGGGCCTCGTTGCTGATGTTGCTGCGGGCCTCGTTGCTGATGTTGCTGCGGGCCTCGTTGCTGATGTTGCTGCGGGCCTCGTTGCTGATGTTGCTGCGGGCCTCGTTGCTGATGTTGCTGCGGGCCTCGTTGCTGTTCGGGGTCGCGTGGGGTGCGATTCTGCCGGCTACGATCCACAGAGGCGTCGGCCGCACGATGCGGGTCGGCGTGCGCGGGGCGCGGTGCGGGAGCGGGCCGCCCGCTCGGGACGAAATCCGGCGTCAACTCACGACGGACGTAGGCGCGCCAGATCTCTCGTGCATCGCTGCTTCGAGCCTTCAGGCTCGGATCGATCGAGACGAAGTGATCCAGAATGTTGTGGGCATCGCGAAGAAAGAATCGCTCCGAGTTATTGTTGTGCGCTGCAGAAATCGCCTGCGGAAAATCGATGATCGTCGGACCCTTCGTGCCCCAGAGCACATTGTACGGCGATAGATCCCCGTGGATTAGCTCGCACGAAAGAATACGAACGAGCTGGGACAGCATGTCGATGTACCCGGCACGCGCTTGCTCCACTTCGAGGTCCACGTCGATGAGCCGAGGGGCCACCTCACCGTCCCCGCCGCGAACGACCTCCATCAGCAGCACTCCTTCCAGGTACAGAATGGGTGTCGGGACTCGGACTCCGGCGGCGTGAAGCTTGTAAAGGGTGGCGACTTCAGTTGCCTTCCAGGAGTCCTCGTCGGCTTCCTTGCCGAACTTCGAACCCTTGTCGATGGCGCGCTGCGAGCGCGAGTTCCGAACGGAGCGCCCCTCCTTGTAAGCGGAGTTGTTCTTGAAGCTGCGGTGCGCGCGGTCCTTGTAGACCTTGGCGGCGACGATCTTGCCGCCGTATCGCACCATGTAAACGTCGGCCTCCTTACCGCTCTTGAGCCGAGCGATGACCTCGCTGAGAACGCCTTCAGACACCAGATGTTCCAGATCGCTGGTCAAATTTCCGTCCGTTCGAGCGCCGGGCCGTAGCCCGGGAGCAGCGCTCTCATAGTAGAATTTCGGGGTCTTCTCCCGTCTCTGCGAATAATCAGCGATTTCCCTCGGCAATCGTGCGTGGCTTGCACACCGAGCGTCAGGCACTCGTGGAGGGCATTGTCGGGGATTCAGCGGGCGACGCCGTCCAGCCGGTTCCGGTCCGACGTCGAGAGCGACCCGTCGCGAGCCGGTCGAGCAGGCCGGGCCGCTGCTAACCTCCGGGCCTGATCGCCCTTGCAGTCCCTCGCTGCTAGCCTCGTGTCAGGGGGCCAGACTGCATCCTTGCGGCGGACGCCGGAGCTCGTCGGCATCAGGAATATGCGAGGAGGCGCGCGCGCAACTCGTCGATTGATCGGCGGAGTACGCGCGGGAAGCAAATCGAGCAGGGCCGCGAATACACGTGCGGCAAGGCGAACGACCCTCCTCGAAGAAGGATCGCCGCATGTTGGCGCCGCGTGGCACTGCGGACCAACGTGCCGCCGAACGGAATGGATGGACGAATGAGCGGAGGGGGAGAGGCGGGAAGTCGAAAGGGTCGCTGCGGCTACTTCTCTTGACGCACCGGACGCCTATTGGAGCGACTCCGCTCGTGTGTTAATCGTTTCGGAGGTTTGGCGGGAACACGCGCTTTGGACGTGACTGGCTTTCAGCGCGCGCGGCGCTCGATAACGCCCCTGTATCACCACACGCTAATGGCGACGTTGTTGGTCACTTCGGGATGTTCGTTCCTCATCGAGGTCGATGGAAAGCAGTGCCGAACGGATTCGGAGTGCGTTCAGCGCGGCCTTGGAGTCACCTGCGATCGGGGCGTTTGCGCATCGAGCCAGGAGAAGGTCACGAACGCGTCATGCGGCTCGGTTCCGGCATGCGCGGCAACGGAGACGTGTTTCAAGGGACAGTGCGCTCCCTCGGACCTGGTGCAGCCGTTTCGCTGTGAACGGCCACAGGGAGATCCTTCGAAGGCGGTGTCACTCACGATGCACGCCAGAGACTACCTCGCGAACAAACCCGTCGGCGGGCTGGTCCTCCGCGCATGCCCGGTGGCCGACGTTCTCTGTCAAGCGCCCGTCGCAACCGTCGAAGACGGGGACGGGAGCGCCGATGTGACGGTGGAGCTGCCGTTCGGGTTCGCCGGTTTTCTCGACCTGACCGCGACGGACACCATCGAGACACTGTTCTACTTCGGGAAGCCGCTGGTCAGCAGCGTGGAGAAGACGCTGCAGCTCACCGGTTCCGCAGCCATAGACGGCCTCGCTGCACTGGCGGCCCAGGCCAACGTGACGATCGATCGATCCGCGGGCATCGTGTTCGCACAGGCGTACGATTGCAACGGCAAGGCCGCAGGTGGGATTCATTTCGAGGCGAGCGAGCCGGCCAATAGCTTTTTCGTCGTGAACGGTTTGCCCAATCTCGATGCGCAGTTGACCGTACGCGACGACGCGACGAACGAGGCCGGCGGCGGAGGCTTCTTCAACCTCGAGCCCGGCTTCCTGGTGTTCACTGCGCGCGTGGGGATGAACGGCCCCAAGCTCGGCGAATACAACGCCCAGGTGCGCGCCGCGGGCATCACGTCGCTGGAGTTTTACCCATGACCACGCGCGAGTGCCGATGAGCTCCGCAGCAAACTTGAAGGACGAGCGAGAAGAGCCGGCCGGCACGCTGGGTCGCTACAGACTGCTCGCAAGCCTCGGGCAGGGGGGCATGGGCACGATTCACGTCGCCGTCTCCAGTGGGATCGGCGTCTTCAAGAAGCTCGTCGTGTTGAAGGAATTACGACGTGAGCTCACGACGAACGAGAAGTTCGTGGAGATGTTCCTTGCCGAAGCCAAGGTGGCAGCGAAGCTGAACCATCCGAACGTCATCCAGACGCTCGAGGCCGGCATCGAGGACGACCGGCATTTCCTCGCGATGGAGTTCCTCGACGGACAGCCGTTCAGCAACATTCTTCGACGCCTCGACGACAATCGACGATTTCCCCTCGCCATGCGTCTGCGTGTGCTCACGGAAGCACTCGCCGGACTTCACTATGCCCACGAGCTCTGCGAGTACGACGGCACGGCGCTCGAGATCGTTCATCGAGACGTGAGCCCGCAGAACGTGTTCGTGACCTACGACGGCCAGGTCAAGGTGCTGGACTTCGGGATCGCCAAGGCCAGAGGCGAAGAAGCCTTGACGAACCCGGGCGTCTTCAAGGGCAAGTTCGGCTACGCCTCGCCCGAGCAAATCATGGGACAGCCGAGCGATCGACGCGCCGACGTCTTCGCAGCGGGCATCATCCTCTGGGAAGTGATCGCGGGCCGCCGCTTCGCCGCGGGGACGCCGACCCGCGCCGCCGTCGAGATACGTCTTGCCGGCGCCGAGCCGCGGATTCGCGACGTCGCCCCCGATGTGGAGCCGAGCCTCGCCGAGATCTGTGATCGTGCCATGGCGGTGGACCCGAGCGATCGCTTCGCGACTGCCGACGACATGCGCAGTGCACTGCAGACTTTCTTGCTGGTCAGCGGCGAGAACCCCGATTCGAAGGCGCTCGGGTTCGCCGTGCGGGAGCTCTTCGCGGACGATCGCAGCTCGATGCATCGAATCATCGACACGCAGCTCAAGGAGGAAGACCGCTCCCACTCGATCGTCCGGACGCTGCCGCCGAGCTCGCCCAACGCTGACGCCAGCGACGATCCGACGACGGTCGCCAATCTTTCGCAGCTCATCCAATCCATCCGTGCTGAGCCCAGAGGAGAGCGCGAGTTGAACGACGTTCCCCGCTTTCGCCTCACCCGACGTGCGTACATGCTCGCGGTCGCGGGTGTGCTCGGCGTCGGTGTCGGCAGCTTTCTATCCTGGACGAATCGGACCAACCCTTCCCTGCCCGCGATGCGCGCCGATTCGACGCCCAGGGTGATGCGGACTGCCGAGCCTTCGCCTCCACCACCTGCGAGCGCTGAAGTAACGGAAGCGACGAACGCCGCCGCGACGAACGAGAACGCCACACCTCCGCAGCGCACGTTCGAAAGAGCGCGCACCGCCAGGGCGGCCAGCGCGCGGCTCAATCCGAAGGAAAGCGCGCGGGATGCGCCGTCACCCTCCGAGTCGAAGGCAGAAGCGGCACCCCCGACGGGGGACTCGACGGCGCAACAGATGGTCGTCGCCCCTCGCGCGTCGGCTGCGAGTCACGCAGAGCAAGCCGAGGGCGACGATTTCCGCCACCTGAAACCCCGGAGCGAACGAAAGCTCGACACGGAGGATCCTTTCCAGTGACCCGCGTCCTGGATTTCGGCGCTGCGCTCCGGTTCCTCGCCGCGTCGGCGCTGCTGGTCTGCGCCGCGCCTCGCGTTGCCCACGCCGGCGATGCCGAGAACGACTCACGACCTGGCGACGGGCCCAGCGACACCGTCACCGAGGCACGAGCTCATTTCCGAAAGGGGCTCGAGCTCTATCAAGATGGTGATTATCGCGCCGCGCTCATCGAGCTGGAGCGCGCATATGCGCTCGAGCCGCGCTATCGGTTGCTCTACAATCTCGGCCAGGTCGCCTACGCGCTCCGGAACTACGTCGACGCCGAGAAGTACTTCACGGAGTATCTCGAAAAGGGGAAGGACGAGATCGCCGCCGATCGCCGCGCGGACGTCGAAGGAGATCTCGAGCGACTTCGAGGGCGCATCGCGACCGTTCGGTTCCAGGCCAATCGGCCCGGCGCGCGAATCACCATCGACGATCGCACCCTGGGTGTCGCTACCAACGTGACGCCGGTACGGGTGAGCGCCGGCGCGCATCACGTAACGGCGGAGCTTTCCGGATACGCGCCGGTGCACCAGGAGGTGGAGGTGGTCGGGGGCGATGAGTTGACCGTTACTCTCGCCTTCGGACCCCGCTTGAGCGACGCGCCCGGTGCCGGACAGAAGGCGAACGACTCGGGGGTCCGGTGGCCGCTCTGGACAGGGATCGCTACCGGCGCCTTCGGAATCGCCGCGGGTGCCATGGGATACTGGGCGATTCAGGATCAGAACGCCTACGACGCCGCACTCGGTCGCCGTACCTCGCGGGGAGAGCTCGACGATATCGCAGGTCGTGCGCGCACCAAGGCCCTGCTGTCCGACGTGTTCCTCGGCACGGCCATCGTCGGCGGAGTCGTGACGGTCATCCTCCTGGTGACGGGCAGCAAATCGGAGAAGGCAACTGCCGCCGCCGCTGCCAAGACGCAGGTATTTCGCACCGACGGCTTCGTCTTTTGAGCGTTACGCGCCTGGCGACAGGGCTCTCGGCATGTGCCAAGGCGACACGCTTGTGC
Organism: uncultured Acidobacteriota bacterium; assembly: GCA_963711765.1. GTDB lineage: Bacteria > Acidobacteriota > Vicinamibacteria > Vicinamibacterales > CAVVIG01 > CAVQFC01. Next base: position 1,841,357 of record CAVQFC010000004.1, read on the forward strand.
CGAAGACCGCTCCCGGCATTCCTTGGCGTCCCCAAGGGGACGCCTGCAGTAGTGAACATTGCGCAAGTCGCGGAAACTCTTTGCCTCCGGCTCTCCTTGGTCGGTTGAGCGCGTCCCTTTCTCGACGAAACCGTCACGATGAGGCTAGCCCCGGCGCGTTACAATGCGACCATGGAAGCCGGCGAACGGGAAGAGGCGCTCACCTTGGGGGTCGCGCTCAACGCGATCGAGCGGTGCAGTGTCTGCGGTTCGCCGCTGGACAGCGGGGAGTTTTACGCCGATGACGAAGACGCCGTCCGGGAAGTCGTGGAACCGCTCTTCGAGCGCTCGGCGGGCGTCATCGGGCCGTTCGAGGACATCGACGCCGCCGTGAAGGCGGTGCTCTGGGCAATGGGCGAAGCCCAGTCGGGGCCCTGTTTGCACTCGGACGGATAAAACACTGGTGGAGCGGCACCCAACGCTGGCGGAGTGGCACCCAGCGGTGGAATGCCGCCTAGCACGGCGCTCCCAGCCGGATTGGCCTGCAGCAAAGATGCGGATTGCGGCGGACCTGCGCGGCGCCGTGTCCTGTACAACGCTCCGCCGCAGGTGCGCGAACGCTGCCGCCGTCTCGCAAAACGTAACGTGTGCGCCCTCGTCAGCGAGGAGCTGTGGCAGGCCGTGCAGGCCCGCATCGCAAGTAACCGCCGTCGCAACAACGGCATCCGGGCACCTCGCCCAGGCGCCCGCCGTCATCCCCGCCAAGCCGCCGTTCGCCGCCCACCCGCCGCATCTGACGCTCGCGTCGTCGCTCATGTACTCGGAGACAACGGAGGCGCCCGTCGGCGAGCTCCCCCATATCAAGGCGTGGCTTGCAACCATCACCGCCCTGGACGCCCGTAAGAAGAGCGCCGCCTCACGGGACGGGTGTGCTGGGCGATGCACCGACTGTAGCCATCGAGGCTTTCCGCGAGGCCCGGAAAGCACGACGCAGCGGCCCTAGCGCGGCTTGGTAATCGTCGGTGACGCTCGCGTCCATGTTCAAACCGTGACACGGCGCTGACGGACGGGCGGCCTTCGCACGCCCATACTCGAGTCATGTCGTCGGTTACTTCCTCTCCCGCGAAGGAGTACCGACGCTTACTCGTGCTCTCGGACGTGCATCTCGGAAGCGACATCGGGGATTCGCCGACGGCGCCGCCGCCCGCGCGCTCCGAAAGCGTGGACGAGGACCTCTCCGCGCTGCTCTGGCACTATTGCGAAGCGCCCACGGACGGCCCGAAGTGGGAGCTCGTCATCAACGGCGACTTGATCGATTTCATCGGCATCTCGCTGGAGACGTCGCGGTCGCTCGTTTCCACGGAAGTCACCGCAGAAGAGCGCGCTCACGGACTTGGGACGGCGGAAGATCACGCCTGCATCAAGCTCGCCCGCGTCGCGGAGCGACATCACGATGTGTTCGCGGCTCTTGCCGCTTTCGTCGCCGCGGGCAACGAGCTCATCATCGTTCCGGGAAATCACGACCGAGAATTTCATTGGGACCGCGTCCGGGAAGATCTTCGTGCGCACTTGTTCCGTCAGTCCGCGGAAGCCCTCGAGCGACAGGCGGAGTTCTTCGGGCGTATTCGGTTTTCGCCCTGGTTTTTCTGGGTCGAGGGCATCGCGTACATCGAGCACGGTCACCAGTACGATTCGTTCTGCGCGACGGAGCACGTCATCGTGCCGGTTTCGCCGGTCGACCAACGCCGATTGTCGCCGGGGTTCAGCGACGTGCTCCTTCGTTTCGTCGTGCATCGAACGGCAGGCATTCGTCACTGTGATCACGACACGATGGGGCTCGTCGATTACCTCGCGCTCGCCGCAAAGCTCGGCTTTCGCGGCGGGGCCGATCTCTTTCGTTGCTACGTGAACGCGATCCTCGAGCTTTTTCGCTTGAGAAGCGTTGCGCTGAGCGACGCCGCCAAAGCCCTCCGCGTCGAGCACGACCGTCGCATCACGCAGTTCGCGGAAGCGATGCGGATTGACCTGGGGCGGCTACGAGCGCTCGTCGCCCTACAAGCTCGGCCCGTGACCAGCACTGTCCGAGGGATCATGGCTAGTCTGCTCGTCGATGAGCTCGCGGTCGCGCTGCTCGCGCTCGCCGCGTTGACGATTTGCAGCTTGGCGGGTTTCGGATCGCCTGCGGTTCTCTTTGGGGCGTGGACAGTCGTTCCAGGCGCGTGGTTCGCCACGCATCGGTACTTGAGCAACACGCGGCAAGTCGACCCGCAGCACGCACTCGCCGCGCGAGCGGGCGCGCTCGCACAGCTCTTCCCCGCCGCGTTCGTGGTCATGGGTCATACGCACGTGCCCGTTCGGAGCGACGTGGACAACGGGCGCGCGACTTACGTCAACACCGGTTCATGGGCAGAGGACGCGAGTGCCCATCCGAACGCGCCTATCACTCACCGGGCCGCACGCACACACCTCGTCATACGCGTCCGCGAGACCGGCCCTGACGCGGAGCTCCTCACGTGGAGCCCCACCGGTCCTGCGCCGTTCAGGCCTGCGCTTGGCCGATCGCCGTGACCGCGTCGAAGCGCAGGTAACGTTGGGCTTCGAGAGGAGGCTGGCCGCGTGACCATCCGTGAGGTTTCAGGGACCGATCTGTTCGAGCTTGTTGCCGAGGAAGTTCGTGACGAAGGTCGCGATCGACTCGAGGCCGGACGACGGATTGGCGCCGCCCTTGTCGTAGAAGCGTGAGCGGAAGATGTGCTGGTGCCATGTCACGTTCGGCGGGGCTCCGCCCATGTAGTAGGTCGCGAGGCGTCCGGTGCTCACGTAGTTCGAACGGAGCCGCGTGAGCCCGTCGATGTACGGCTGCGCGGCGAAGTATACGGTCGGATCCGTCTGGAGGACGACGATCGCGGCGGGGTTGGCCGTCTCGTAGTTCTGACAGTTGGCGAGCCCCGCGGAGAAGAAGAGCCGGATGACTTCGTCCTGCACGGTGGAGACGAACGCGACGTTCGACTGCTTGTACTTGCGGAGCAAGAAATCGGAGAGTTTCGACAGGCGCCCGCCGTCCGTTGATTGGCACTCGGTGCAGTCCGGCGGCAGGGATCCTGCGAAGCCCCACTGGTCGCGCCAGCGCTTCTGCACGCACGGGGGCATGGCCTGGTCGTCGAAGGGGGGACCCGAATCATCGACGAGGTCGACGCGGACGTCGCCGAACGAGTCCTGCACCATGCTGAAGTTGAGCGCAGCGCCGAAGCCGCCGGCGCTCGCACCGGTGAGGAGTACACGCGTCACCTTGTTCTTGAACGTCGGTACGATGCGGCCCATGAAAAGGCGCATGTTCTGGTAGCCGACGAACTGCTGCAGCGGGGTGAGACCGGGCACGGTCGCGTCCTTCTTCGAGCCGAAGTGGACGTCACCAGTGCAATACGGAATGTAGATCTGGCTCCAGTCCTTGACGGGATTCGCCGAGTTCGTCGTATCGAACACGCCCTGGAGCCCGGTGCCGTTGGTGTATACGCCTGGCTGCTGCCTGCCGGAGATCGCGCCGCCTGCAGTGCCGAACACCGTCTGGCCGTCTCCGGAGAGGATCTGATTCACGTTCGCGGGATTGAACGTGCAGTAGTTGCCGTTCATGCACGCGCCGCCGCCCTCGAGGTAAATGACGAGCTTGTCGGCGGTGCCGTTGCGAACGTAAAAGCCCGTCGGAGATCCGTCGCGGCACACGGCGCCGTCGATCTGGTACCAGGTCCACCCCGTCGGCGGCGAGGGGCTCACCGCCGAGCCCGTCGCCGGCAACGGCGCTCCCATCGAAGCCGACAGATCGACGAAACCCGGATTGCGGTTCGCGTTGCCGATGGGATCCACGCCGCCCGTACCCACGCTGCCGCCCGTATCCGTTCCACCCGCGCCCGCTGCGCCGCCGCTCGCACTGCCGCTGCCGCCGTTCGCTGCGCCGCCGGTCTCCGCCGCGCCGCCGCCGCCGGCCGCATCCATCGGCGTGCCGCTGTCGCCAAGCGACGAACCTCCCGAGCCATTGCCGCCGGTCGCGCCTGCGCCGCCGCTCGCTTCCACGGTGCCGCCCGTGCCGGGCGACGTTCCCCCGCACCACTGCCGCCACCCGGCGACGTGCCACCGGCTACGGTCGATCCTCCCGCGGCGGACGAGGCGCCCGCGCCACCCTTGCCGCCGTTGGCTTCTCCTGCTCCACCTCCGCTCGCGGAGGCACCACTGGACCCAACGCCGTTCGTGCCGTCGGGGATGAGCTCGCCCTTCGCGCACGAAAGGACACCGACCAGCGTGATCACCATCGAAACGGCGACCCCGCCGCTTCGAGGCCTCGTGCGCCTCACCCTGTCGAAGATCGTGATTGAAACTTTGACCGATTGCATGCCCACCGGACACAACGAACCGGCCGCCAACGCAAGCGTACCACACCGATGGGAGCGACGTATTGGCGGTCAGCTCAGGGAATCGCCATTGGGACCATTCGATCCATTAACTTCCCTGGGATTTGTAACATTCGCCCGGGGCGGCGACGGGAGCAGGGCAAGCGTCGCGCGTAATTCCGCGCACAATCCCGTTCATTGGTGGTTGAGGTGGGCAGCGGTGCGCGGGGCGCTCGCTTGGGTGAGGTGCACGACGCACGTCTGGTGTACTCGAGATCCACCGCGAATGGGCCGACCAAGACCCGCAGTGGAGATCGAGGCGTTCGTCGCAAAAGTAGGAGCCGGCCCGTCTCGCCCACCCCTTGTAGATCACCTCGAAGATCGCGTCGCTCACGATCACGTGCTGATCGCCAGCGCGCGTCGCTTGCTACCAAGGGCTCGTCATACCTCGGACGATTGCCGAGAAACCCACGACGGCGAGGGTTTGAGCGAACTGAGCTTGTTCGCGGGCCTGAGCTACTTTTTCCAGATCCTGGAGGTGCTTTGGGTTCTCGTCCGCGCGTTTCTTCCACTGGGCGGCCTTTACCGCGTCGCTGGCCACGCCGCTCGTACCGGTGGCGTACACCTGGCCAAGTGTAAGCTGAGCGTTGTAGTCCCCAGCGTTTGCGGCCGTTTCGAGCCAATCGAGGCCCAGGGTCGGGTTGGGTGCCGTGCCGATGCCGTTGAGGTAAAGATATCCGACCAGAGCCCTTGCCGTAGTGTTCCCCTGGTTTGCCGCCATTACGAAGCACTCGAATGCGAGCTCGGGGTGTCGGAAGCGGACAGCCATACCGCCGATCTCCATCCCGTCCTCCCCACGCGACGTCGAGTCGGCGCTGCACTTGACGCGCGGAGCTTCGGCGAACCAGGGACCCTGTATGGTGTCTTTCGGCGTGGCGTCGGGAAAACGACCGGGCCATGTCACGACGACCGTGCCGTCGATGCGACCGCCGTGGAGCTTGCCATTGTACACGGCGCTGAGGCCAGCGACGGACGAGTTCGGACGTTCGACGCGGCGAATGACGATCTTGTCGGCATCGTACTGCTCGATCGTCAGATCCGCGACGGACCCGTTCGGCTGGCGCGCGACTCCACTGGTGCCCGTGAAGATCCATGTTCCCGGATTCTTCTTCGAGCATTCGTCGCCGTCGCATTCCGCGAGTTCCTTTGGCAACTCGAGCGAGGCGCTCGATGTCTTGTCGGGTGCAGCGGACTGACGGGCGCCTTCGCTCGAAGGGTGTTGTGCGGCGTACGCCTCGAGGCGAGGGTCGCTCATCAGCGTTGTGCACAGCTGGTCCAAGGCTTCAGGCGGCGGAGCCTCTCCCAGGATGAAGTCTGCCGAGCCGACGCTCAGCACGACGCTGTCCACCTTCGCGGTGAGGATGGTGTGAACGTCGAACGACGGGGGCGGTGGAGGCCCGTCTCCAAGGGGTTTCGATACATTACTGACATTTCCCGGAGCGCCGAAAATTGGCCGAATCCCACTGCTTCTGGTCGCGTGACCGTTTGCGACTCGCTCGCTTGCGCGATCGGAGCCGGGGGGACGGCTTGGCCGTGACCGACGCGGTCACCGTGCTAGGCTCTCCAGCGTGTCGAAGGCCGTCGTTGTCGAGTGGAACGGGCAGGATATCCCCGAGCAACTGCGGACGTTGCCGGCCGGGCGATATGTCCTCGCGCCCGTGGATGAAGCCGTCGCACTCTCCGACGAGGAAGAGGCTGGACTCGTCGCCGCACTGAAGTCGGCGGAAACTCGCGTGCTGTCCCACGACGACGTCATGAGTCGGGCGAAAGAGATCGTTGGCGGATAGTGGCGGTCCTCTGGAGCTCCGAAGGTGCGGACGATTTTCTCGCCGCCCTTACCTACTTGCGTAGACGGAACGCCGCCGCCGCTGAGCGCATGATGCATGCGGTGAACACCGCGCTCCAACGGCTCGACGAATTGCCGATCGATGGACCGGAGAGTCGACTGTCGGGTGGCGCGCTCGTGCGCAGCTGGCCGGTTCCACCGTTTCGCGTGTACTACCAGCGGCGAGAACAGGACGTACTGATCGTGAGGCTGTACGACCAACGACGCGAGCCAATCGAGCGAGAGTGACGATGGAAGAGCTGACGCTCGAGGTCTACTCGTCAGCTTCGACCTGCGCAGTCGTACCCCCGCCAGGACGACGCTTCCCGGGAATCGTGCTCCAAGGCGATACCCTGTCGATCTTGTGCGCCGATGCGAACCAGGTCGCTGTCGGGCTACGGGACGGCAACGTTGACGAAAACGTCCGCGCCGCAATGCAGGACGTCCTCGATCGACTTATCGGGTCGCTGCTGCACTTCCCGCATCCACTCCGTAGCCCACCGCTGCGCCTTCTGTCGCTCGTTCGGCGGAACTCACGGGTGAGGCTGATCTCCGTCGAGGAGCGTCACGAGGGCTTCCACGGTGATGGGCTTGACGAGGTGATGCTCGAATCCGGCCTGTCGCGCGCGGGCGCGATCGCCGTCCTGCCCGTAGCCGGTGATGGCGATCAAGCGCAGCGGTCCATCACCGAGCTGTTCGCGCAGACGACCGGCGAGCTCGTAACCGTCCATCACCGGCAACCCGATGTCGAGCAATGCGATGCTCGGTTTGAAGGATTTCGCGAGCTCGAGGGCGACGATGCCGTCGTGCGCGACCGCGGATTGATGACCGAGGACGCTCAACAGCTTGTGCAGGGTCTGCGCCGCTTCCACGTTGTCATCGACCACCAGGATCCGCTGGCGCTTGCGCGGCACGAAGTATGGCTGCCGCGGGAGCGCCTCGACGGTCTCCAGTGCGTCGAACGAGCGCGGCAAGGTCACCCGGAACGTGCTGCCCTTGCCGGGCCCTTCGCTCTCGACGCCGATCGTCCCTCCGTGCAGCTCGCACAGGCTCTTCGCGATGGTGAGCCCTATCCCGAGTCCGCCCTCCGCACGATCCAGCGTTCGCTCGCCCTGGACGAAGGACTCGAAGAGGCGTGGCATGAGCTCGGGCGCGATGCCGATGCCCTCGTCCCGGACTTCTACCACGACGCATTCCTCGATCGACCGCGCGGCTATGGATGATCTGCGATTGTTCGTCGCTGTATTTCGACGCATTGGTGAGCAGGTTCTGAAAGACCTGAGCGAGCCGCGTCGTGTCCGCGTGCACGCGTAGTCCGGACTGCGGCACGTCGATCGACAGCCGCTGCAGCCGTTTTTCGAGAAGGGGGCTGGCCGTCTCGATGGCCTTCACGAGCGACGGCGCCGATCTCCAGCGATCGTTTCGAGAGCTGGATCTTGCCGCGGGTGATGCGTGAAACGTCGAGCAGATCGTCGACGAGCCGGGTCAGGTGATCGATCTGGCGCCGGATGACGTCTCGCTCGGCCTTCGATCATGGTGTCGCTCCTGAGCTCCATCAGGGCGAGCGCCGTCGCGATGGGCGCGAGCGGATTGCGCAGCTCGTGGCCGAGCATGGCCAGGAACTCGTCCTTCCGGCGATCGGCGAGCCTTGCCCGTTCGAACGCGACCTCGAGCTGCTCCTTCTGCTCGCGCACGGTCCGGTAGAGCCGTGCATTTTCCAGCGCTATCGCCGCCTGGTCCGCGATGCAGGTCGCTAGCCGCTGCTGCTCGTCGCTGAACTTGCCGGGCTCGGAGTGGCCGAACACCAGCACGCCGAAGGACTCACCCGAGCGAGCCATCACCGGAACGGCGAGGTAGCTGCCGAAATCCGGGTGATCGCAGGCGAGCGACGGACCATCGACGACGCGATTCGGGCGACAATCGCTGCAGCGCACGACCTTGCGAAGGTTCGCACCGACGAGCTTCGGCGCCGTGACCTCGCGCACCACGTCGCCCGCTCCCAGGGAGAGCGAATGCAGCGCCGTCACCGACCCGTTCGCGCTGGCTTCGTAGAATGCGCCGACCGCCGCCCCGACGAGCGTCGCGACCTCCAGCGTGATGAGTCGCACGAGACGGTCGTGGTCGAGCTCGCTGGCGAAGGAGGTGCCGAGGCGGTGTAGGGTCTCGTTGACTCGGCGTTCTTCCTCCGCACGCAGGCTCGCGCGCTTGGCCTCGTCGATGTCGACGATCACGCCGGAGAGGATCGCCGGCTTGGCGTCGGCGTCGTAGGTGACGCGACCGTGTGCGCGAGTCCACATGTACGTTCCGTCGCCTCGCTGCATGCGCACCTCGGGTTCGTAGGGCGCGCGATCGCGCAGCGTGCGTTCCAATGCGTCTCGGGCGATCCCGCGGTCGTCCGGGTGTACAAGCCGAAGTCGGCGCTCGCCTGCATCTGCGACTGCGGGAGGTCGAGAAGCTCGCGATACGAAGGGTCGCGCACGGTCCTCATCGTTTTCAAGTCTAGCGTCCACGTGCCGGCGTGCGCGGCGACGAGCGCGCTCCGGAGCCGCTCTTCACCGGCCTTCACGGCTTCGTGCAAGCGCGCGCGTTCCAGCGCGATCGACGCCTGACCGATCACCGCCGCGAGCAGCTCGCGATCGTCGTCGCTGAAGTGCCGTTCGTTGGCGAAGGGGAATGTAACCGCGCCGAGGACGCGGTCTCCAGAGATCATCGGCAGCACGGCCCATGCACAGAGGGGCGACTTACCGGGAGCGACCGCCAGTGGATACGCCGCCCTCATGGCCTGCTGGCTTTCGAACATCATGGGCTCGCCCGAGCGCACGACGTCGCACACCGGCACGGGCGTGGTCATCGGGATCACGCGAAATTGTTCGAGGCGCCCGGGGTCGCCGCTGTGCTCGTACGCTCCGAGCTCGAGCGTCTGCTCGTCGCGCAGCAGCCACGCGATGCCGGAGTAGGCGCCTAGCGCGTTACGTCCGGCGCTCACCATGATCGACATGATCTCGCTCTGTTCGTTCGCGCGGGAGAGCATCTCGGTGAGGTGCTGCAGTCGCCGCGTGCGGTCGCGCGCTTCCTCGGCGTTGCGCCGGGCGCTTTGCTCCGCTGCGAGCAGGCGGGCGTTGTCCAGCGCGATCCCCGTGCGCCGCGAAAGCTCGATCAACACGTCCCGGTCCGCAGCGCCGAATTTCCGGCCGGAGGCGGCCATCACGAACGTGACCGCGCCGAGCACGCCCTCCCGGCCCGAAAGGGGCGCTATGACGGCAGACCTGTATTGCTCTCTCCGAATGAGCTCGAGGTGAGAGGCGTCGTGCGCCCAGCGCTCGCGCAGCGTGTCGTCGATATTCACGACCTCCGCGCCGCCTCCGGCGAGCACGCGGCCGATCGGCGTGTCGTGGTAGCTCGAACGTCCCGCTGCGGCCTGGACGCGCGCGACCTTCGAAGGATCCACGTTGGCGACCGCCACGAGACGCGGTTCGCCGCTTGTCGCGAGATGCAGGTAGCACCAGTCCGCCAGGACGGGCACGGCGAGGTCGACGATGGCCTGGAACGTGGTCTCGGGATCGAATCGCTCGAGCAGCCGTCCCGCAGCAGCGAGGTACGCCGTACCTTCGCGCGCACGCCGTGCCTCGCCGAGATCGTCGCCCACTTGCTCCGCCAGCGTATTCGAATCGCCCTCGACCACGGGCTGAGCGTGCCCACCTGCCGGGGACGGGTCAATATTTCGCGAAATCGTGTGGATCCACCGCCCTATCGTGTTGCCGTGCATGGCGAATCGGCGCGGTGTGGACCGCGCACGCGAGGTGCCCATACACCCCGATCGAATGGTGGTGGGATTGCCGTGCGAGCTCGCCCTCACTTCGCCTTGCCCGTCGCTTCCCACCACTCCCGATACCGGCGCTGCGCCTTCGGCCGCTCGCCCTTGGGCAGATCGTCGTAGTTGCCGAAGTACTCCTTCGTCAGGCTCTTCGGCTCTTCGCGAGGGCGGCGCGTCCCGGGCCGGACCTCGCACCCGAGCGACGACCCTATTCGCATAATTGGGTTTAGGTTATCGATTCACTCGATCTACAGGTCCGCACTGCGCTTCAAGCGACTGCCGCTGTTCCTGCGCCTCTTTTCATTCCTCGGGCCCTGCTGTCCGGAGGTCACGGGGGACGGCGTCGCTCGGCGATCAGAAGTAGTACTCCCACATCTGCTCGGGGCTCCCGTTGCAGCTGGCGATATGAGTGGTGCTCGAAGGCTGAACGCCGCCGCTGGTGTCCACCTCGAGGCACTTGCCGTCCAGGCCCCGGATCGGTCCGTAGAGCGTCCATTGTTGCGCCTGGCGAAGGGCGTCTTTCTGTGCGAGGCAACCATAGGTGCCGACGGGCGTTCCATTTTCCGGGACACCGCTTTCCACCGTCATGCATTGCCCATCGGCTGAGCGGATCTCCGCGCCGCCGTAGCTGAACCGCGTATGGTGCCGAAACTCGAACGCCCTGGAATCATGCGGCCTCGCGATGATAGTACCTGAGCGTCCCACCGAGCCTCTCCCGGCAGTTGATCGCTCCGACGGTATTGCGACCAGAGCTGGGCGGCTCGATCAGCTGGTTGTCGAGCCCCTGGTGGTTCCGCTCCCGGTGGTAGTGCTCGACGTACTCGGCGACGATCTTCCGCAGGTGCGCTTCGCCGAGTGGGATTACCTTCCGGAGGCACTCCTGCCTGGCCGAACGCACGAACCGCTCCGCGAACACGTTGAGGTTCGGGCTTCTCGGCGGCAGCTTCACGACAGTCACGCTCGCCGCCTTGAGTATCTCGGCAAACCGGGCTGTGAACAGTGGATCGCGGTCGTGAATGAGGTAGCGCGTGCCGCAGAGAAAGCCGTCGAGCGGGTCGGTCAGGCTCCTCGCGACCTGCTCCATCCACTTGCCATACATCTGGTGGGCGATCCCCGCGATGTGCAAGCGCCGAGTCTTCAGGTCGATCACGAAGAGCACGAAGTAGCGCACGAGACCGACGCTCGTCGCGACCTCCACGGTGAATAAGTCCGTCGCGGCGACGGCGCCCCAGTGGGCCTTCAGGAACGTTGCCCATCGGGTCCGCTTCCCTCGCTCCGGCGCGGGCTCGAGTCCCGCGTCGACCAAAATGCGCCGGATCGTGTTCCGTCCGAGGTCATGCCCGAGATTCCAGAGTGCTCCGCGAATGGGTTTCGGCACCTTACGAGATCGTCATCGACGTATGCCTTACCCCCTCAGTTCCTTCGAGACACTGCGTGCTCGTGCATCACCGTTGACCGACGACCAACGCTGGAGCCCACGGGGGCCCCGCCAACGTGCGAACGGATGAGAAGCCCGCTTCTTTCAGGAGCGACTCTGCTCCGGCGACGGAAAACGCCGGACCTCCCCACAGATCGCTCACGAGGGCCGCGACGGCGCGTTGCCGGTCGTCACCGGCAGCGCCGATCAGGGGGAGAAGAACCCAGCCGCCCGGGCGCAGCGCCGCATGGACGCGCGACATTGCTTGGCCGACGACCGCCTCGGGGATGAAGAACGCCGGCAGCCACGCGAGCTCGAACGATTCCTCGTCAGCGAGTTCCTCGACACCGATCCGGCGGAGCTCGATACGCTCCGCAAGACTCGCGCGCACGACGTTCTCGCGCGCCACCGCGAGCGGCACGTCGAACGTGTCGAGTCCGACGACGTGGAGCTCGGGCCAGGCGCGACACATCGCGATCGCGAGCGCACCGACGCCGACGCCGACGTCGAGGAACCGCGCACCGGGCCGCTCGAGGCGCGCGGCGAGATCGCCGAGACCGGGCAGGATGTTCGCCTTGAACATCGGGGCGAGGCCCGCTGACGCGTCGCCCTGCGCCTGGAGGAGCGCTCTGTCCGTGTGTCGCCAGCCGGGGCTTGGCGCTTCCCCGCTCGACGAATCGAGGAAGGCGAGCGCCTGCATCAGATGCGAGCGGATGTCCCCCGCCATCGCGGCGCGAAACGGCTGTTGCAGAGAACGGCATCGCCCCCTGCTGCGAGCCGGTAGCGGCCTTCGCCGGCGGTGACGACGCCGGCCGCCGCGGCGACGGCGAGACACCGCTCGAGCCGACTCCGCGAAAACGCCGGGCAGCGGGCGGCGAGTTCGTCCACCGAGCGCGGCTCGCGCAGGTGTTCGACCAGCCCCGATTCGAAGAGCACGCCGATCGCGGTGAACGTCCACACGGACATGGCCAGCTCGTGCGTCACCGAACGCATTTCCGGAAGCGTCGTAATCATGTCGATATCCTCCTTAGTTACGGTTCAATCGAGAACAGGTCACAAGGTTTGGGCTCGCGGGATTCGAGTGGAACGCGTTCACGACGGCTCTCCCACGTCGCGACCGATGAGCATCGCGCCGAACTTGCGCGACGCGCCGTCCCAGAAGCCCGCCGGCCCGGCGTCGAACGTGGCGGGGTTGCGGAACGTTCCGAGGACGATGTCCCAGAGCATGAACGTGCCGTAGTTGTAGGCGTGCACGCCGCGCGCGTGGTGGATCGAGTGCGCTTCGGGGCGCTGGATGATCCAGCCGACCCACTGCGGCGTGCGCACGTTCATGTGCTGGAACACGCTCACGAAGAGCGAGAAGTAGCCGGCGAGCGCCGCCGCGTCCGTCGAGATCCCGAGGAGCAAGCGCGGCGAGCGTCGTGGTGACGATCTGCAGGGTGATGTCGAACGGGTGGAAGTAGGCGACGCCGGCGACGTCGACGCGCTCGGCGCTGTGATGCATCTGGTGCGTCCAGCGCCACAGGAACGGCACGTTGTGCATCGAGCGATGCAGCAGGTAGCTCACGAAGTCGCCGACCAGGTAGCCGACGATGCCGCCGCCGACCGTGCCGAGCCAGCCGAGGTGAAGCGGGGCGTGCGCGCCGAGCACCGACGCGATCATCGCCGGGCAGACCGTGTTGAGCGCGCCGGCGCAGAGGAAGAGGACGAAGCACTACGGCAGCCACCAGCGCACCTTCGGGAGCTCACGCGCCGGGAAGATCCGCTCGAGGAGCAGCGCTACGATGAAGGTGATGGGGACCAGGATTCCGATGATTGCTTCCATGCCCAGGAGGCGTGACAAACGGAGTCACGACCCGTGACACGTGCCCTCGGAAGCGGAGCGTCACGGCCTGAAACAGCAGAAAGTCCCGGTACATACGGCGCGTTCGAAAAATCGACCGAGCTCCTCGTCGACCTCGGCGATTCGCGCGACCGCGTCCTTCACGCGCTTCTGGACGTTGACCCGCGCGCGCTCGGTGGCGGACGCCGCTTGTCGGGTGCGCCCGCCGCGCGACGTGGCGCGCGCGATCTCCGCGCGAAGGGCGTCGCGCTCCCGCTGGAGCTTTCGAGACGCCCGAGGTCGGCGTCGGTCTCGGCCTCGGCGATGTCCTCGTCGAGTTCGGAAGCCTGTCGCGGTAGGCCTTCCTCGCGCGCTCGTCGAGCAGCGTCGCCGGCGTTCGACTCGGGGAGGCTCGCCGCGTCGTCGCTCGCGAGGACGAGGACGTGGATCTCCTCGCCGGGGCGCTCGACGAGCCGCGCGAGAAGCCGCATCCCGCGCGAGTCCTTGACGCGGACCGCCCGCCCCGCGTGCTCGATCCTCCAGATATCTCCGGCTCGCGCATCTCCGTGGGTTTGCTCGCGCGTCGCCGAGCTCGCCGTCGAGCTGCGTCGCCGGAGCGAGCGTGCCCGGCGCGATGCTTCTTTCGAGTCCGGGCATCCCGAGCCGCCGGCGATCGCGCGCATTCGTCGAGGAGAGCCCTCGCTTCGACGTGACGTCCGGCGCGACCGAGCACCTCGCCGAGCTCGTACGACGTCTGCGCGATCCACGGCGCGTGCCTCCGCTCGACGGCGAGCGCCCGTGCGTGTCTGAGCTGCGTCTCGGCGCCCACGAGATCGCCGAGCGACGCGTCGAGCAGCCCGAGCAGCCGCGCCGTCGTCCCCTCGTACGAGAACGGCCCCTCGCCGCCGACGAGATCGCCCGCGCCGTCGGCGAGCCGTTCGCGGACGGCGCGCCGCTCGTCGTCCGTCCCGACGAGCGCGTACGATTCCGCGAGAAATCCGAGCGATGGTGCGGTCACCGAAGAACATCGACACGCGAGCGCCGATGACCCGCGAGCTCGCGGCGCGTCGCCTCGACGTCCTCCATTCGCGCGGCCACGCCGGCCGCGTGCACGCCAAAAAGACCGACGCGTGCGGCGTCTCGCGAATGGCGCTCCCGAGCCGCGCCAGGGCTGCCTCCTGTTCCGCGTCGGCGCGGCGGACTCTGCCGCGCATGACCTCGTGGATCGCGAGCGAGAGCGTGACCCCGGGATCGTCGTTGAGGGCCGCGAGCTCCCTGGCCTCGGTGACGAAGCGGTCCGACTCGGCGAATCTCCCGAGCGCGGTCGCCTGCGTGGACGCGAGGAGGAGCGCGCGCCAGCGATGCCGCGGATGGCCCATCTCGTCGGAGAGCGCGAGCACGGTCTCCGTGTCGCGCTCGAACGCGTCGAAGTCGCCCGTCTCCATGTGATCGAGGGCGAGCCGGGTGTACGCCGTGAGGGCCCGCGGCAGGTCGTTCGCCCGGAGCGCGCGCTCGAGAAGGTCCGTCGACAGGCCGATCCGCTCCGCGACGGGCGCGTAGCCGAGCACCCAGCCCGCGACGTCGAGGACTTCCAGGACGACCGCGTCGTCGTTCGTCTCCCTGGCGTCGCGAATCGCGTCGCGCGCCAGTTGCATCGGGCCGCGCGGATCGGGGGCGGGGATGTACGCCGTCGCGAGTCGCGCGAGCACGCCGACAGGCGAGCGTCGGCGATCGACCTGCGAGCGCTCGATTCGCCTCTTCGAGCAGCGACACCAGGGAACGATCGACGAATCCGATGCGAACGTCGGTCGCGCATAGCAGCGCCGCCCGCGCGAGGAGCTCGGCGTTCCCGGCGGCGCGCGCCGACGCGATGACCTCCTCGCAGAGCCGGCGGCAAGCGTCGGGGCGACCGGCAGCGTGGGCAATCGACGCGATGTGGAGCTTCGTGTCCTCCGTTGCGGGCGGCAAGAGCCCGGAAGCGCGCGCGTCGTTCGTGCGGGCGTGGAGCTCGAACGCGCGATCGAGGGCGCCTTCGCGTTCGAGGAGCTTCGTCGCGCGCTCGGCGATCGCCAGCGTCCGCTGCTCGTCGCCGGCCCGGAGCGCCCCGAGCGCGTGACGCGCGCGCTCCACGAGGACGTCCGCGGTTTCGCCGAGGGCCGAGAGCGCCACTTCGGCTTGCGCGTGGAGCGCGGCGCGCTCTTCGCCTCCGAGTGCGTCGTCGATCGCGTCGCGCGTGAGCACGTGACTGAACGTGAAGTGGCCCGGCCAGAGCTCTTCGATCAGACCCGCGCGAAGCGCCGGGAGCAGCGTGTCGATGACGCGCGCCGGCAGCGACTTTCGCATCCGCGCTATCGACGCCGCCGAAAACTCGCGCCCGAGGATCGCGCCGCACGCGAGCGCGTCACGCGTCGTCTCCGGAAGCAGCGCCACGCGATCGAGGACGACCTGTCGCACGGTCGGCGACAACGCATCGCAGCGCGCCGTCGAGGCCGCCCGGCCGCGCGAAACGCGCGCGCGCACTCGACCACGAACAGCGGGTTGCCCCCGGTATGCGCCGCGAGCTGATGGACCGCGCTCGCCGACAACGCCTCGCCGACCGTCTGCTCGGCGAGGCGGGCGACGTCTTGTTCGGAGAGAGGCTCGAGGCGCACGTCGAGGCCGTCGCGCGCCATGCGCGTGAGCCGCTGCTGCATCCGATCGGTGAGGCGTGAATCTTTCGGCGCGGACCGTCGCGACGACGAGCACGCGCATCGCCCGGAGCGGATGCGCCAGGAAGGTCAGGAGATCGAGCGTGCCGAGATCGGCCGCGTGCAGATCCTCGAGGATCCAGACGGCAGGGACGCGTTCTGCCGTCGCGCGCGAGAGACCCGACGACGTTCTCCCAGAGTTGAAAGGCGTGGCTCTCGTCGTGCTTCCCGTGATTCTCCGCGACGTCGATACCGAGCGCGCGCAGGCACGGCCACACCGGGAAGTACGGCGGCGCGTCGGCGAACTCCCAGGCGCGTCCTCGACTGACGACGGCGCCGCGCGTCTCTGCTTCACGCGCGACGGCCGCGACGATCGCGCTCTTTCCGATGCCGGCTTCACCGGAAACGAGAGCGAGCTGCCCGTGTCCACCGAGCGCGCTCTCGAGCCCAGCGCGGAGCGCGCCAAGCGGCGCTTCACGGCCATGCAGAACGGCTTCGGGGGACGCCATCGCGGACGCGAGCATACCGGGAGTCGCGGCGTCGCACCACGAACGGAAAATTCGATCGACGACGTGACTGCGCGTGGTTGAGGCTCAGTCGACCGGCGGACCGTGCTATCGCAGAGAGCATCGCGGGACGATCCACGATCCTCACTCACTCCCCTCGGCGCGGCGACCTCGGCCACCGGCGGCGGCGTGGTCGTGGCCGTTCCCGTCCTCAACGGCCTGCATCACGACTACCGGCGGGCGGCGTGATGGGTGCGGCGGCGCTTTCTTCCTGGCGGATGCGCAGAAGGAGCCAGGACAGGTGCTATGCGTCAGCGGGGGACCGCCTTGGTGCGTGCCTGGCGGGGCGTCTCATCCCACCACTGGACACATGGAATAATTGATGGCGATGAAGGTCGAGCAACAACAGCGTGGCACCCAAGAAACCCATCCTCGACCTTCTCAAGATCGGCCGGGACACGGAGCTCGAAGTCGTCACGGATGGCGAGCGGATCATCGTGGAGCCCGTTCGCTCGAAAGCGGAGAAGGACGAACATCAGCGGCGCGTGGCGACGTCGACCAAGAAGGTCGTCGCCCGGCACCGAGAGCTGTTCGCGAAATTGGCGAAGTGACGCCCCCTGAATTCCTCGACGTCGACGACGTCATCGCCTTGCACGACGCCCTACTGGAAGAGCACGGTGGACAGGCGGGCATCCGTGATCGGGACTGCTCGAATCGGCAGTTGCGACGCCAATGGCGACCTTCGACGGCGCCTTCTTGCACGAGGACCTCTTCGCGATGGCGGCTGCCTACGCCCAAGACAGGCTTTCGCAGCGTCCCCAACGGGACTCGCAACGTTACTGCACTCTGAGCAACTAGCGGAAACCTGGGCACTTTCGGTCTCTCTCGTCGCTTGAGGTGAGAGGCCCCCATGCCAACGCACCGCACAAGCCGCCGAAGCTCTTCCGGCGAGCGATAATCGCCGGGAAATTCACGCGACGTACGCTGCCATCACGGCGGAGCGACCGCAGCAGACGCAAGCGGAACGCCCAGTCGAGGGCACGCTCGACCAGGTCGTTCGCGGCGAGGCGTCGTGGTGCGTCGTGCATGGGCGACGCGCTGCACGTGCTTCGCGACCTCCCGGACGGCTGCGTCGACGCGTTCGTGACGGATCCGCCGTACTCGAGCGGCGGGGCGTTCCGCGGCGACCGCGTGAAGGACACGACGGCGAAGTACGTGAGCACGGGCAGCGCGAACCGGGAGATCCCGGCGTTCGAGGGCGACGTGCGCGATCAGCGGTCGTTCACGTTGTGGACGGCGCTCTGGTCGAGCGAGGCGTGGCGATGCGCGCGCCGACGGATGTCACCTCGTCGCGTTCTCGGACTGGCGGCAGCTGCCGTCGCTCTGCGACGCGGTGCAGGCGGGTGGCTGGCTCTGGCGCGGGATCGCGGCGTGGGACAAGACGGAGGCGTCGCGGCCGCGGAACGGCGGGTTCCGGGCGCAGTGCGAGTTCATCGACGTGGGCGACGCGGGGGCCGTTCGCGGAGACCGGGCGTGTACCTCGACGGGTGCTTCCGGGTGATCGCGGATCGCGACAAGCTGCACCAAGCGGTGAAGCCGCTTGTCGCTCATGGAGCGGCTCGTGACGATCGCGCCGGCGGGCGGGGTCGTCGTGGATCCGTTCGTCGGGAGCGGATCGACGTGCGCGGCGGCGGTGCGGCAGGGGCGGCGGGTGATCGGAATCGAGATCAACCGGGAGTGGGCGGAGGTCGCGCGGGAGCGGGTGCGGGCGGACGTCAGCGGGAGCGACTACGCGGCGCGGGCGGCGGGGCAGCAGGCGCTGTTCACGTTGTAGCGTCACTCTCGCCGACGAAACACTAGGTGAATGAACGGCGTCACGGCCTCGACTTCCTCCGGGTCGTTCCCCTCGAACTTGGTCGTCGGCTTCTCCGCGAGCATCGCCGCCTCGAAGAATACCGTGATACGCCGAGCCTGAATCGAGATCGCGTTGCAGAACTCCGCAGCGTCGATCAGCCCTCGCGGCACTCCGAGCGCAATCTCCTCCGTGAGGTGGTGAACGAGAATATTGCGGTTCCGAAGAAACGCTCGGATACTCGAATCCTCGAGGTCCTCGTCGACCTCCACTCGTTGCCTCAACTTCTGGACGAGGACCCCGAAGGGCAACCAATGGTTCGCCTTCGACTCCTCCTCGAGGTCTTCGACGGCGAAGGAGGTCCCGAGCATTTTCTTCAGCGCCACTTCCGCTGCGTGGATGCAGTAGTGGGTGTATCCCATCAAGAAGAAGAGGGTCTTCAGCTCGGGCTCAACGTCGACGGTGTCGAGCCACTCGCGCATGTCGAGCGCTTCTCGATCTCCGAGCTGGTAGCCGAGGCAACCGAGATCGCTACGGCCGGCGTCGGCACCGTTCTGCTCTTCGGCGTCCCTGCGGCCAAGGACGAGTCGGGTTCGGGAGCTTATGACGACGAGGGCGTCGTGCAGATGGCGGTGCGCGCGCTCAAGGAGGCTCACCCCGCCCTGACCGTGATCACCGACGTCTGCTGTGCGAGTACACCTACCACGGGCACTGCGGCATCGTGCGGGACGGCGAGGTCGACAACGACCTACCCGGTCGAGGTGTTGGCGAAAGCCGCGATCTCCCACGCCGAGGCCGGCGCCGACGCGGTCGCCCCGAGCGACATGATGGACGGGCGGGTGGCGCGATCCGGCATCGCTCGACGAGGAGGGGCACGCCGGCGTGCCGATCTCGCCTACGCGCCAAGTACGCACTCGGCCTTCTACGGACCCTTCCGCGATGCGGCCGAGCGCGACCCCCGAAGTTCGGCGACCGCCGCGGCTACCAGATGGATCCGGCCAACGCCGCCGAGGCCGTGCGCGAGGCCGACCTCGACCAGGAGGAGGGCGCCGACATGCTGATGGTCAAGCCCGCCATCGCTTACCTCGACGTCATCCGCCAGGTCAAGGACGCGACCGCCGCCCCGCTCCTCGCGTACCACGTGTCCGGCGAGTACTGCGATGCTCAAGGCCGCCGCCGCGCAGGGCTGGATCGACGAGCGCGCGGCCGTGCTCGAGACGCTGACCTCGATCCGCCGCGCCGGCGCCGACGCGATCGTCACCTACTACGCGAAGGAGGCCGCCGCGTGGCTTCAGTGAAGGTTCCGCAGTCGAAGGCCCGTTCCCGCAAGGACGGCGCCGCGATCCCGCTCGACGAGACCGACAAGCGGTTGATGAATCTCCTGCAGTCGAGCTTTCCGCTCGACCCCGAGCCGTTCGCCCTCGTCGCCGCCGAGGCCGAACTCGCGCTCGCCGACGTCCTGACTCGGACCAAACGACTGCTCGACGAGCGGATCATCCGCGAGATCACGCCGATCTTCGACACCCGCGCGCTCGGCTACGACTCGATGCTGGTCGCGGCCAAGGTCGACTCCGAGCATCCACAGCGGGCAGCGCAGGTCGTCAACGCCCACCCGGGCGTCTCGCACAATTACCTGCGCACCCACGAGTTCAACCTCTGGTTCACGATCGCCACTCCGCCCGACTCCGAGCTCGGGCTTCCCGGCACGCTGAGGCGCTGATGCGGCGAGACCGGCGCCGAGTCGATGCGCGAGCTGCCGACCCTGACCCTGTTCAAGATCAACATGAACCTGGAGAAGATGGAGAAGGGCACCGACGCCCTGCGCCGCCGCGGTCGACGCCTCGCCGCCGCGCGAGCTTCGAGGCGCAGCCCTATGACGAGCGCGACATCGCCGTGATCCGCGACCCTGCAGGGCCCGATGGAGGCGGTCGAGCGCCCCTCGATGACAAGCCGCGGCGAAGTGGGGATCAGCGACCGAGGAGCTGCTCGCCCACCTCGGCGGCATGGTCGAGCGCAAGCTGCTGCGTCGCGTCGCCGCGATCCTCTTCCACCGCCGCGCCGGCTTCTCCGCCAACGGCATGGGCGTCTGGAAGGTGCCCGAGGACGAGATCATGGACGGTCGGTGGCCGCATGGCTTCCTTCCGCGGCATCTCCCAACGCCCGCTACCAGTGCCACCTACGCCGATTGGCCTTACAGCGTCTTCACCATGGCGCACGGCCGCTCGAAGGAAGAGTGCGACGCGATCCTCGACTCGATCGCCCTGGAGTGCGGGATGGGGCCAGACGACCGCGCCACTCTCTACTCCTCGACCGAGTACAAGAAGATCCGCCTGCACTACTTCACCGATGACTACCGGCGCTGGGAGGAGAGCATTCCTAGCGGCGAGCGCTCGGCGGAGCTCTACCGCCGCGCGCTGCAGGTCCTTCCCGGTGGGGTCAACTCGCCGGTGCGGGCGATGCGCCAGATTGGCCGCGAGCCGATCTTCGTCGAGCGCGGCGAGGGCTGCGAACTGATCGACGTCGATGGCAACCGCTACGTCGACTGGGTCGGCTCCTGGGGGCCGCTGATCCTCGGCCACGCTCACCCGGCAGCGATTGCAGCGGCGGCCGAGGCGGCCACACGGGGACGAGCTTCGGCGCCTCGCCCGCGCCGCCACCGGCCGCGAGGTCGTGGTCAAGTTCGCCGGCGCCTACCACGGCCACTCCGACGGCCTGCTCGCCGAGGCCGGCTCCGGGATCGCGACCCTGGCACTGCCGGCGACGCCGGGGGTCACGAGGGCGCAGACCGCCGGCACGGGGCGCTCGTGCCCTGGAATGACCAGGCTGCTCTTGACCGCGCTCGCCGAGCACCCCGTCGCGGCCGTGATCCTCTAAAGCTGATCGCCGCCAACATGGGCGTCGTCCTGCTGCTTGATGGATTCCTCGATACGCCGCCGCGGCCACCCGCGCCAGCGGAGCGCTGCTGATCTTCGACGAGGTGATCACCGGCTTCCGCGTCGCCAGCGGTGGCGCCCAGCAGCTCTACG